>CANGYQ010000001.1 GCA_947458745.1 Bryobacteraceae bacterium
CCTACGATGAAGTGCCCGCAGCGGCGCTCCCCGAGATCCTCCAAGCAGCCGCCGAGGCCCTGACTCCAGCAAATGTGGCTGCTTGACGTCAACATCCCGCAGCGGCTTTTCCAGGTCTTGGCCAGACTCGGCATTACGGCGGAAACGGCAGTCTATCGAGGCTGGCGAAACCTCAGAAATGGAGATCTAGTGCGGGCTGCCGCCAGCTCAGGATTCACCTGCATTCTGACCCGTGATCGACTCTTCGCCGAATCAGCCGCCCGGGCTCTGGTCGCGAACAACCTGAGCATCGTGGTGGTTGCATTACCGCAGCTGCGTGAGGCTGACTTCTTAATGGCTTTTGAAGAGGCCTGGCAACGCGAGGCTATCTAGCCGCTACCCGGTGGGATTCGGGAGTGGCCTTCAAGCCGAGAACCCGACTAGGGCATCATCAAGCGGGCCGCCAGCACAATCTACGCCGACTTAGCCGCCACCGGCAGCGAGCCCCAGTCTTCCGGCATCTGACCTTCGGGCAGCAGCGCGCCCTTCTCCAGATAACGCACACGCGTCGCAAATCGCGCTGCGTGCGGATCATGCGTCACCATCACCACCGTCTTGCCGTATTCCTTGTTCAGCCGCGTCAACAGAGTGAGCACGTCCTGCGCGGAGTTGGAATCGAGGTTGCCGGTGGGCTCATCGGCCAGGATCAAGTCCGGGTCAGTCACCAACGCCCGCGCAATGGCCACGCGTTGTTCCTGCCCGCCGGAGAGCTGCTTGGGCAAGTGCGTCAGCCGGTCGCCCAGCCCGACCAACTTCAGCGCGGTCTCGGCATGCTCCCGCCGCTCCTTGGGCTTCAGATTGGTTAGCAGCAGCGGCAGTTCGACATTCTCGATCGCCGTCAGCACCGGGATCAGGTTGAAGCTTTGGAAGATGAAACCGATGTGCGCGTTGCGCCAAGCCGCCACCTGCCGGTCACTCACGGCGCGCAGGTCCGCGCCCAGCACTTCAATGGAGCCTTCGGTGGCCCGGTCCATGGCCGCGATCAGGTAGAGCAAGGTGGACTTGCCGGAACCTGAGGGGCCCATCAGCGCCACGAACTCGCCCTTGTGGATCTCAATTGACGCGCCCTTTAGCGCCGTCACTTCAAACTGGTCGCGCTTGTAGACGCGCGACAAGCCCCGCGTTTGGATTACTGTTTCGCTCATGAAGCTGACCCTTTCGGGCGAACCTTGTCGCCATCTTTCAATTCCGCGGGCGGATTGACGATCACGTCTTCGCCGCCAATCAGACCTTCTTCCACCCGCAGCCCTTCGCTCGTGCTGCCAGTCACCTTCACCGGCCGCTTCAACGCCTTGCCGCCCAGGATCACAAACACCGCGTCGTTGCGCACAGCCGCTGACGGCACATAGACCACGGGCTTCGCCGCCACGGCAGGCGCATCGGACTTCTTCTCCTCGCTCACAAACGCCACGCTGGCATTCATGTCCGGCCGCAGGAAGCTATCCGGCGACAGCACCTTCACCTTCACTTGAACGGTGGCCTTCTGGCGATTCGCTTCGGGCGAGATCTCGGCGATGACGCCCTCGTACTTGCGATCCGGGTAAGCATCAGTGGTGATGATGCCCTTTTGCTTGGGGCTGAGCCGCGCAAAGTCATTCTGGTTGATGTCCAGCTCCACCTGCAGATCATTCAGGTCAGCCAGCGAGACTACGTAGCCCTTGGCCCCACGATCACCCACAAATCCCGTCGTGACAAACTCGCCCTTCTCGACATTGCGTTCCAGCACCGTGCCTGTCACCGGAGCCTTGATCACCGTGTTCGAAAGCTGCGTCTGATAGAACGCCATCCGGCCTTTGGCTTCTTCAATCTGGCCGCGGAGCGAATCAATAAACTCGCGGCGTGGCCCCAACTTCACCACTTCAAAGACTTTCTCGAGCGACACCACCCGCGCCGCCTGGGCATCGCGCCGGGCCACGGCGTCGTCCAGCAACTGCGCCGCCTGCACCTTCTGCTCCACCAGCAAGCGCGTCCGCTTCAGCGTCACTTCGGCGTTGGCCAACTCCGCCTTGGCTTGATCAACATTGGCCCGGGCGGAAGCGATCTCTTCCGGGCGCGATCCGTTCTGCGCCTCCTGCAGACGAGCCTGCAGCGTTTGCAGTTGCCCTTGCGCCTGCTGCAGCTGGGCCTTGTATTCGTCGTCTTCGAGACGCACAATGGTCTGCCCCTCGGTGACGCGATCGCCCTTCTCCACCCCAATCCACTGCACCCGGCCGATCACCTTGGAGGCGACCTGGATCTTGTGATGGGCGACGATGTAGCCGGTGGCATTCAAGATCACCGTGCCTTGCTCCGCCGAAGCAGTACTGGCGGACTTCACGCGATACAGGTCCACCTCAGTCGATGCGTTCAGGTTGCCGTAGATCAGCCGCGCTGCCCCAGCCAGCATAAACAAGCAAACGCCGGTGATGATAAGCCGCCGCGCCCAGGGAGAACCTTCCTCCGTCATGACTTTTTTGCTGCGGTCAATCCGCAAGCTCTTCAGATCCGCGTCCATAGTCTCCTAGATGTCTTGCCATCAAACGCAAACTTGTCTTGTGGCCCAGCCCCATGCGTCAGCTTGGAGCTTTGGCCTGGACCCACACACAAGCCCCAAGCTGACGCATGGGGCTAAAGCCAACCGCTCCGTAGCCACAAACGCTAAACCTCGCGCAGCGCCGTCAAGATCTCTTTGCGCGCCGCATTGCGCGCCGGGAACAGGCCGCCGACGGCACCCAGAACCAGCGCGAACGTCAGCCCAATCCCCATGATCACTGGCGTGACGGAGAAATTGAACGAGATCTCGCTGAAGGTGACAAAGCTGCCGATGCCGGTCGACAGATTGTTCAGCGGTAACACCAGCAGGCAGCCAAACAGCCCGCCCAGCAGCGACAGCACTAGCGACTCAAAAAAGAAGCTGGTGAGAATGCTCAGCCGCGAGAAGCCCAGCACCCGCAACGTCCCGATCTCTTTTGCACGTCGCGCCACCGCCGCGTACATCGTGTTCATGGCGGCAAAACAGCTACCCACCGCCATGATCACGGAAACAAACAGGCCCAGCGCTTGCAGCGGCGCAGCGGAAACGGTTTGGGCATCGAAGTACTCTTTTTCACTTTGCGCCTTGACGTTCAGCTTTTGGTCGCCATTCAGATCATTGATCAGGGCTTGCGCCGCCACCGGGTCCACCGCGCGGACCAGTGCGGAGCTCAGCACTTCAGACCGGTTGTAATCCGCGGCTGCCTGATTCAAGTCCGCCCAGATTTCGCTATTCACACCCGCTGCCCGGCCGCCGTCCATCACTCCCACCACTTCCCATTCTCCCCGGGCGAAACTGATCCTCTTGCCGAGCTGAGCATCGGGGAAGCGCTCCGCAATGCCCTTGCCCACGACAATCTCCCGCCGCCCGGTTTGAAACCACCGGCCCGATTGCAGCTTGACCTGCCGGCGCAGCCCCGGGCCGTCGGGTGACAGCCCGCGAATCGTCACGTTCATTCCCTCGGGAGAATCCAGCCGGGGCAGATTCAAGATCTGCACCATCTCGAGCGAGGCCTGCGGCTCACCCTTGTCATTGCGAGCAATGCCGGACTTGAACTTCAACTGCTGGAAGGTGGCCCGCGCAAAATTGCTGTTCAATTCCGCCGTTGACCCCTTGCGCATGATGAGAATGTTCAGTGGATCGCCGGATGATTCGAAGGCCATCTTCAAGCCCTCCACCATTGCCAGTACACTCAGCAGCACGGCCACGGTCAGGCCCACGCCCAGCGCCGTCATCAGAGTGGTGGTGCGCCGGACCACCAGGTTGCGGATGTTGTAAGAAAGTGGGATCGCCATCAGAGTTAACCCGTGTACCGCATCGTGTCCAGAATCGGTGTCCGCGAGGCGTTCCAGGCCGGCACGATGGCCGCCAGCAAGCCCACCAGCGCACCGATCGCCAGCGTCAAGGCCGTAGTGATCGGCGTCAGGCCCAGATCGCGCAACTGCGTCGCGAACGACCCGGCCGCCGCCCCGACTCCACCCGCGACCACGGAAGCCAGCACGCAGCCAAGCGCCGCCCCCATCAGTGAGATCGCCATCGCCTCACCCAGCAAGATGCCCAGCAACGCCCCCTGCGTGAAGCCGAGCGTCTTCATGATGCCCACTTCCCGCACGCGTTCCCGCACCGACATCGCCATCGTATTGGCCGAAACCAGCAGGATGGTGAACGTCACCGCCGCGCAGATCGCAAACACGATCGCCTTGACATTGCCCAGAAAGCCGACGAAGCTCAACAGAAACGCCTGCTCAGTTTCCGTGCGGGTCTGCACTGGGGCGTTTTTGAACATCTCATCCACATTGCGCGCCACTTCGCCGGTCTGCTCCTTGGAGGCGACCAGAGTATTGAATGTCCCCGCAAAGTCGCGCCGCGCCACCGGCAGGCTTTGATAAAGGTAATCCAGGTTAAAGAACAGCGTCTCCGTATCATCCACCGAGTCATAGATACCGCGCACGGTCAGTTCGTAATTCCCGGGGAAGATGTCGCCCTTCAGCACGATCCGGTCACCCAGTTTGAAGCCGAACTTCTCAGCCAGCTTAGTGCCCACAATGCAAGCGGTGCGCTCCCGCATGAAAGCTAGCTTCTGCTCTTCCGGCATCTTCAGGTCCGTTTGAACCTTGAAGAAGTCCTCCGGCTCCACCGCGAAGCGCGCAAAGAAATTTCGCTGATCGCGGTCATCCTTGTAGGTACCGCCGAACCACATTGAGGTGTAAAGAGCGGCCACACCCGGCACCTGCTTGATCCGCTGCTTGTAGGAGGCGGGCATCACCTGCGTAAGTGAGACCCGGTGCCGCGTGATCAGCCGCAGTGCCTGGCTGGGTGTCGGCTCAGAATGGTAGAGCGCCTCATACATCGCAAACATCGTGCCCAACAAGCAGAACGACGCCGCAATCGAGCCCAGGGTCAACATGCTCCGCCGCCGGTTGCGCAGCGTATTCTTGAAGATAAGCGGCAAGTAACGGATCATCACCCTCAGTTTACGCGAGGGCAGGCGATCAAATTCCTCTGATATGGATGAAACAGCGAAAACAGCAGACGAACGGTACATGCGCCGGGCCCTGGCGCTCGCGCGTCTAGCGGAGGAATCGGGCGAGGTTCCGGTAGGCGCGGTGGTGGTTTTGAATGGCGAGATCGTCGGTGAAGGGGCAAACGCTCCGATTGCGCTGCATGACCCCACCGCCCACGCTGAAATGCAGGCTCTGCGGGCGGCGGCCACCAACACCGGCAACTATCGCCTCACCGGTGCGACACTGTATTGCACGCTGGAACCTTGTCCGATGTGTGCCGGGGCGCTGGTGCATGCCCGCGTGTCACGCCTGGTTTTCGCCGCCCGCGACCTGCGCTTTGGCGGGGTGCGTAGCAAGTTCCAGATTGCGGATTCGCCCCTGCTCAATCATCGGGTGGAGATCGTGGAGGGCGTATTGGCGGCCGATTGCACGGCCCTCATTCAGCAGTTCTTCCTCAACAAGCGCTCAGCCGATTAAGCTCAAGGAGCCGCCTGATAGACGGTGGTGTGGCCAGCAAAGAAGACTCCGATAATCGCTCCCCACGTTGCCCCAGCGGCCGCGCTGCCAGCTAGCAACCTCTCCACCGTCCGAACCATTGGTGAAGAGCAGCCCGACTAACACGACACTAGCCAGAACCCCGGCACCGATGGCCGCGCCTTTAGCGGCATTCAACCCCCGGCCTCCCGCGCTCCGCAGGCGAACTTTGCGCACATCGGCCTTGGGGATTGACTTCCCCGCCACTGTGATCGACTGGTCATCCACCGATATCAGCGGGCCCTTCAGCTTGGCCTTGGCCGCGAGATAAATCTCCACCTCTCGGCCCGCAGCCAACCCTTTCACGCGGGTCCAGTCATCCAGGCCCTGCCCCGGCAGGGGGAGGGCAGCGCATAACAGCGGCAATCGCATTTCGAGACCCCTTTCTGTGGACCTCCGGCGAATAGCCGCGCCGCTAGTCAGCTTTGCGTACCGCTGTGAAGGTACCGCCGTAGGTCTCCCAGGCCCAGCGCCCCGTCAGCTTGCCTTCAGCCAGCTTGCCGGTGATGCTGAACGTACCAGAGGAGCCCGCCTCCGCGCTTTCCAGCGGAAACTTCAGTTCCAGTTGCCCTTCCTTGAAAATACCCTTCACGTCGGACTTGTCCCACTTGCCGCCTACGCTATCGCCATCCAGTGAAAAGGTGGCGATCTGGGTCCGCGCGCCGCCCGGCGTATCCATGGTGAAGGTCCATTTGCCGGACAAGGCATCATCAGCGGCCAGCAGCGACGCTAGGCCCAGGGCCAGGACGAACAGACGGATCAAGAGCAGGTTGAATCGGGGCATGCGCATAGTTCTTGACGCTAGTGTAGCCAACCCTGACGGTACGGGGGGTAACGATGCCATGAATATGCGGTTCCCAAAAACAATCCGGGCGCCAACCTCAGCGAAGAGGCGGCACCCGGAGAGACTACTGACAACTGAAGCGACCGAGTCCTAGAACCCGATGCGCATACCGAGACGGAAGGCGCGCTGCGACAGGCCATCACGGCCCGTATTCGCCACACCCGTGATCTCAAACACGCCACCCTGGAACCGGCCGTCAGGCGTGGTCCGCAGGCTGGAGATGTTGCTGGACGGGTTGGCCCATTGCGGAGTGTTAGAAACATTCAACGCTTCGGCACGGAACTGGATGTTGATCCGCTCGTTGACGTTGAAGCGGCGGAACAGGCCCGCGTCCATGTTCGAGATACCCGGCCCGCGGAGGGTGTTGATGCCCGCGTTGCCGAAGCGAGCCCCGGTAACGGCCCGGAAAGCCGTCCAGTCGTAGAACGCCTGGCCACGGCCCGCACCGCCCAACTGCTTGATCTCGCCCACGACATCAGCCATCTGCGTGTTGCCACCAGGCATGTTGAGCGAGGCACCGTCGGCGTTCACCGTGAAGGGCGAACCCGAGTAGCGGGAGAACAAGCCATTCACCTGCCAGCCACTCAGCATGGCCGAGGCAAAGCCGGTCTTGGCGAAAGACTTGCCTTTGCCAAACGGCAGTTCGTAGGACCAGGTGGCCTGGAAGTTGTGCGGCCGGTCAAACGGCATCCGGGCCTGATTCAGCGACAGGAAGTCCCGCGCCGAGATCGCCGGGCCGCCGGCTTGATCGGAGTTGCAGCAGACGCCGCGCGCAGCGGAGTAGGTATAGGACACCGTGGTCGACAGGCCGCTCGAGAAGCGGCGCGACAGCGTGGTTTGCAGCGAATCGTACTTGGAGTGGCCGATCGGGTCCACCAGCGCGGTGGACACGTTCTTGTTGAACCGGGAAACCAGCGGCTGGCCGGCCGAGCCGGCACCGGGAACCTGACCGGCGTTGACGTTCAGGAAGTTGGTCTGCCGGACGGCCCGATTGGCGACGTAGCCGGCTTGGATCAGGAAGTTACCCGGCAACTGGCGCTGCACCGTGAAGTTCCAGCTCATGATGTAGGAGCGGCGGTAGCTGTCGCCCGTGGACTGCACAGCGTAGTTGCGCGGCAGGTCCAGCACGCCGCTTGAGATGTTCGGCATCACCGGAATCGGAATACCCTGCTCCACGCGGCTGACCGGCACGAAAGCATCAGTCGTGTCGCCATTCAGAATCAGCAGGATCGGGTAATTGGTCCGCAGTGCGCGCACCAGATTGAAAGGATCCCAATTGATGCCAAAGCCGGTGCGGATGACGGTCTTTTCCGACGGGCGGTAGGCGATGCCCAGGCTGGGCGAGAACAGCAGGTTGGAGTTCTTGGTACCGCAATCCACCGGCACGCTGCCCAAACCACAAACCAGCATCTTGTTGTTCACGAAGTCATAGCGTTCCATGCCGCGCCCATCCGGACGGCGGGGCATCGGGAAGTTGTTGTAGCGGACACCGTAGTTCAGTGTCAGCTTCTTGTTCACCTGCCAAGTGTCCTGCAAGAACGCCTGGTACATCCAGGTCTTGGCACCATAGAATTCATCCACCGAATAGGTGGTGCCGAAGTTGGTCGGCAACCCGAGCAGGAAAGCGCCCCAGGAATTGAACGGGCTGGCCGAGGCACCGCCACGGATCTGCGTGGGACCGCCGTTGAACTGGAAGCCACCCTGCGCGCCCTGGTTCTGTCCGGCAAACTCCGCCTGCTGGTGCCGCAGTGCCTGCTGGTAGAAGTCGATGCCGAAGCGGATCTGGTGGGAGCCCTTGGTCCAGTTGAGGTTGGTCACATACTGATACTGCGGATCGCGCCGCTCATAGGGCATGAATGAATCCTGCAGGCCCAGGTTCAAGAAGCCGTTGACGCCGAAGCGCGGCCAGCCGCCTTCAAACTTGCGCTTGCCATTAGTTCCCGGGATCTTCAAGACGTCCAGGCCGATGTTGGTATCCAGGAAGTCCTGGGCCACCTTCGTCTGGTAGTACGTGTAGCCGAAGTTGGCATCGAGAATCAGATTCGGCTTGATGACGTAGGTGGTGGCGTAGGTCAACGAGTGTGTCGTACCGTTGGCGGTACCGGTGTTGCCACCGGCGGCGGAGACGCCCACGCCGCCCAGTTCGCCGAGGATGCCCGGGTTGCTCATGTTGTACTTCACCGCGCCGTAGCGGGCATACATGCTCCACTTTTCGCTGACGTTGTAGTTCACCTTCGAGTCAACCGTGTGGCGGTCAAACAGGAAGCCGCCCGTGGCAAAGAAGTTGCTCTCGCGGAAACCGGGCTCCGTGATGGCGGGCATCTTGGCCATGATGCCTTTGGCCACTTGGCTGATGCGGGCATCCGGGATAATGTTGCCCGGGAAGGGTGTGCGGTCGGCCCCATTAGCTTGATTTCCCGTGGCGGGGTCAAAGACGACGCCGCGCGTGCCATAGATCGATGGACCTTCCGACAAGTTGCCCGTTCGCATGGCCGCCACCGGCAGCGTGCCGGAGTTGTTGGCGAACTCACGCCGCGTGGCCGCTTCATAGGAAGTGAAGAAGAACAACTTGTTCTTCACAATCGGACCACCGATGGTGCCGCCCGGCTGATTGAAGATGTACTTGGGGTTGCGCTGGTTTCCCTGATTGTTGATCGTATAGGTAAACGGCTTGGCCAGCAGGGCGTTGTTGTTGTGGTACCAAAAGCCCGAACCGTGGAAGTCATTGGTGCCGCTCTTCACTTGCACGTTGATGGAAGCGCCACCCGCCAAACCCTGCTCGGCGGAGAAGCTGTTGGTCACCACGTTGACCGTTTCGATTGCTTCCAGCGTCGGCACGTAGGCCGCGATATGCGGCAGCCAGGGCTGCTGGCTGGATGCACCGTCAATGCGGACGTTAACGCCGGAGGTGGAAGTGCCATTGACGTTCGACTGCAACGCACGCGACGGATTGGTCGGCACGGAGTGGGCGTTTTGCGGCGGGGAGAAGCCCGGGATGGTGACCAGCAGGTTCTGGTAGTTACGCCCCACCGGAACCGGGACATTCAGCAATTCCTTGCTAGTGACTTCGGCCTTCACGGTGGCGGAATCCGTCTGGAGCACCGCGGTCGAAGCTTCCACGGTGACGGAGTCGCTCACCGCGCCCACCTGCATCGTGACATCAACACGGGTGACGTTATTGGAGGTGACCGTGACGGAAGTTTCGTTCGCCGTCCGGAAGCCATCCTTGGTGATCTTGACGTCATACTCGCCCGGCTGGGTGGCGGCGAAGGTGTACTGGCCACCTTCATTGGTGGTCGTGGCACGGGCCAGACCAGTGGCCTTATTGGTCAGCGTGACCGACGCGCCAGGCACGGCGGCACCGGAGATATCGTTGGCTTGGCCCACCACTGAACCATACAGAACTTGAGCAGATAAGCGCGGGCTGCTACACAGCAGCACGGCGAAAAAAAATAGCGTACGCAGACAAATAGACATAGCTCGAGAGACCCCTCTTCTGGGAATCAGTTCTATCACAGTTTCGTTTCGTTAGGTATCGGGCATTCACCTGGGATCAGCCCTTCGGCGCGGAGATCAGCCCAGAGGGCAGCCGGAATGCTGGTTTGGAACAGCCGGAGATTCTCAGCGAACTCCGACGGCGTTTTGGCCCCCGGAATCGTGGTGGCTATCGTGGGATGCGCCATCGGAAACTGGAGCGCGGCGGCCTTCAGATCAACTCCATGGCGATCACAAACCGCCTTCACCCGCGCCACATGCGCCAGCATCTCGGCTGTCGCCGGGACGTAGTTGAAGGTATTGCCACCGGCCAGAATGCCGGAATTATAGGGTCCGCCGATGATGATCGAGATGCCCTTGCGCTCGCACAGCGGCAGAAACTCCGCCATCGACGTGTGGTCGATCAACGTATAGCGCCCGGCCAGCAGGAAGCAGTCAAAGTCGCCTTCTTCACCGAACCGTTTCAGCATCTCCCACTGATTCATCCCCGCGCCAATGGCGGACACGACGCCCTGCTCCCGCAGTTTGTGGATGGCCGGATAGGCTTCGCCAATCGCCTGCTCCCAGTGCGCATCCGGATCATGGATCAGCAGCACGTCAATCCGGTCCACCTTCATGCGCCGGAGACTCTCTTCAAAACTGCGCATCACAGCGTCATAGCTAAAGTCGAACACCCAGCGGTACGGGCTGACGTTCTTCCATTGACCTTCGGCGAACTCCGCCGGATCGGCCGGTTCCAGCACGCGGCCCACCTTGGTGGAAAGGACATAGCTATCGCGCGGCACACCTTGCAGCGCCTCGCCCAGCAGTTCTTCGCTCTTGCCGTGCCCATACATGGGCGCGGTATCGATCAGGTTCAACCCACTGGCCAGCGCTGCCTGCACGGCACCAATGGCCTCCCGTTCATCCACCGCAGTATAGAGACCCGGCAGCGCCGCCGTGCCCATACCCAACCGCGTCACTTCCAGCTTCGTGCGCCCCAAGGCAACTTTCTCAAAAGGATTCATGCGATCACTAGCCTATCGCGCCGCCTATCCTAGCGGCACGCCACTCATCCAGAAAAGCCCCAACCGGTTGGGCAGCGCTCGCATGCTGGATCCATGAAGAAGCTCACCCTGCTGTTGACCCTCTCGACGCTGACCCTGTTCTCCGCCTCCGCCCCCGCCCCCGCCCCCGCTCCCGCAAACGCACCCAGCTTTGGCGTGCAAGTGACCGGCAAGGGCCGACCGGTGATTTTGATCCCTGGCCTGGCCTCCGGTGCCGCCACCTGGGACACCACCGTCGCTCATCTGAAGGGCCGCTTCGAATGCCATGTGCTGACTCTCGCTGGATTTGCCGGGCAGCCGCCGCTGGCCAACCGTGGCGATGCACCATTTCTCGACACCGTTCGCCGCGACATCATCACCTACATCCGGTCGCAGAAGCTCGCTAAGCCGGTGATCATCGGGCACTCCCTCGGCGGCGCGATGGCCCTGTGGTTGGGCGAGACAGAGCCGGACCTGGTGGGCGAACTGGTGATCGTCGATTCCGCACCGTTCCTGCCCGAACTGATGATGCCCGGGGCCACCGCCGAATCGATGAAGCCCATGGCCAACGCCATGCGCGAGCAGATTACCGCAGCCAAGCCCGGCTCTCAGGATGAGTACTTGAAGACCATGGCGCACTCCAAAGACGACGTGGCGCGCATCGTCGAGTGGTCCCGCAAATCCGATGCATCGACCGTGGCCGCAGCCATGATGGAGCTCTACACCAACGACCTGCGCCCTGCTCTGGGACAGATCAAGTCTCGCGTGCTGGCGCTCAGCGCCTGGTCGGCCTACAAGGAGTACACGTCCCGCCAGCGCGTCTTCGACAACCTGACTAAGCAATACTCAGGTGTGGCCAAACTGACCTTTGACTTGCACGACGAGGCATGGCACTTCATGATGTTCGATGAGCCGACATGGTTCCTGGCCCAACTGGATAAGTTTCTGGCGCAGTAGTTGACCCGTGCCTCCGCGCAGCAATCCGATGACCCGACAACAGACCTATCTCCTCTGCCAGTTCGCCGGTTGGGGGCTTCATGCCCTGGCCAATATCACCTTTGCTACTGCGTTCGGACAGACCAACCCGAAGATGGTTTGGGTCTACGCCGCGGCGGCGCTGGTGGGCGTGGCCGTCTCGCACCAACTGCGCCAAGTGATCCGCCAGCAGCGCTGGCTGGACCTGTCGTTGGGCCGGTTGGTGCCACGCTTAGCGGCCGGCACGCTGGCCGGTGGGCTCACGCTCTCCACCGCCGTCGGTCTGGTGATGCTGTGGCCCATCCAACTGATGCCGCCGCGGTCCTGGAACTGGCTGATGTGGTCAGCATCAGTCTCCATCTGGTCCACCACGCTGCTGCTGTGGTTGATGATCTATCTGGGCATCCACTACTTTGAGCGCCTGCGCCGCGCGGAGATTGACCAGGTTCGCCTAGAGGTGGCGGCCAAGGACGCTCAGCTTCGGTCACTACTGGCCCAGGTGAACCCGCACTTCCTGTTCAACTCGCTCAACAGCCTGCGTGCACTGATTGTCGAGGACCCCACGCGCGCTCAGACGATGGTGACGGAGCTGGCGGAGATCCTCCGCTACTCCCTGAAGGCGGATTCAGCGGACACCGTGCAGCTGGCGGCGGAAGTGGAGGCGGTGCAGACCTACCTGAAGCTGGAGGCGATCCGCCTGGAGGACCGCTTGCGGGTAAAGCTCAACATCGCGCCCGGCGTGCTGGATATGCAGGTGCCGCCGATGCTGGTGCAGACCCTGGTGGAGAACGCGGTGAAGCATGGCATCTCGCGCCGCAGCGCCGGTGGTGAGATTTCGATTCATGCGGCAGAAGCCAATGGCACGCTGCATGTGGAAGTGGTGAACAGCGGCCAACTGGCCACATCGGGCGACACGCAGCTGGGCCTAAAGAATGTCCGGGAGCGCTTGCGGCTGCTGTTCGGCGAGCAAGCCAAACTCACGCTGCGCAACCTGGACCCGGACAACGTGATTGCGGAAGTGGTGATCCCCCATGCGCGCCCTGCTCATTGATGACGAACGGCTGGCCCGCCTGGAACTGCGCCGTCTGTTGGCCGCGCATCCCACGGTCGAGATCGTGGGCGAGGCGCGCGACGCCGACGAAGGGGAAGCTCTCATCGCGGAGATGAACCCGGATCTGATCTTCCTCGACATCCAGATGCCAGGCCGCACCGGCTTTGACCTGCTGGCCGACCTGGACCATCCACCGGCCGTCATCTTCACCACGGCCTACGACGAGTTCGCGCTGCGGGCGTTTGAAGTGAGCGCTCTGGACTACCTGCTGAAGCCCGTCGCGCCGGAGCGTCTGGCCGCCGCAGTAGAAAAAGCCACTGAGAAGGCCACAGAAAAGGCCACGGCGGCTCGTACAACCGCAGCCACGCCCATTCCACCCGTGCCGTCGCAGATCTTTGTGAAGGATGGCGACCACTGCTGGTTTGTCGCAACCGATTCGATTGAGCTACTGGAGAGCGAAGGCAACTATGCGCGCCTGTACTTTACGCAGGCCGGCGAACGGCACCGGCCGCTGGTGTTGCGCTCGCTGAACTATCTGGAGGAGCGACTGGACCCGCGCCTCTACTTCCGCGCCAGCCGCAAACATATCGTGGGCCTCAAGTGGATCACCCGCATCGACCCGTCAGTCTCGGGCGGTCTCGAACTGCAAATGAAAGGCGGCCAGACAGTGGAGATGTCCCGCCGTCAGGCCGCCCGATTCAAGGAAGTGATGTCGCTGTAGCTACGCCGGGTTGGCCGCCATGAACGCGGCGATCTCCGCCACTTCATCCGCCGTCAGCCGGAACTCCGCGGCACCGATCACGCCATCCACCTGCGCCTTGGAGCGCAAGCCGACAATGGCCGCCGTCACCTCCGGCCGCCGCAACGCCCAGGCAATCGCGACTTCGCCCGGAGACCGGCCATGCCGTGCGCCCATCGCGCGGAGCAGTTCCACCAGCGCCATGTTGCGCGAGAGCTTTGGCTCCTGGAAGTGCGGGGTGTTCTTGCGGAAGTCGTCGGACGGCATCTGCGCGATACGTTCGGCGGTCATCTTGCCGGTCAGCAAGCCGGACTTCATGGGCGAATAGGCCAGCACGCCGATGTTGTGCTCGGCGACATAGGGCAGCTGTCCGTCTTCGATCTCGGGCGACAGAATGGAGTACGGCGGTTGCAGCGACGTCAGCGGGGCAATCGCGTGCGCGCGCTTGAGCTGGTCGACCGAAAAGTTGGAGACCCCAATCCAGCGGACCTTGCCTTCCTTCTGCAACTCGGCCACCGCGCCCCAGCCCTCTTCCACATCTTCGTCCGGTTGCGGCCAGTGGATCTGGTAGAGATCGATCACGTCAACACCCAGGCGCCGCAGGCTGGCCTCACATTCGCGCTTGATCGAATCCGCCTTCAGGCACGGAATGATGTTGCCTTGTTCGTCCCAGGTGCGCTCACACTTGGTGAAGATGTAAGGCTTTGAGCCATGGGACTTCACCGCCCGGCCCACCACTACTTCGGAATGCCCCAGGCCGTAGATCGCCGCGGTGTCGATCCAGTTCAGCCCGGCATCGAGGCCGGCGTGAATGGCCGCAATGGAATCATCATCATCCTGCGGCCCCCACCCAAACTTCCAACCGCCGCCGCCGATCGCCCAGGCGCCAATGCCCAGGGGAGTCAAGTGAAGATCACTATTGCCGAGTGCTCGAGTTTGCATCGACTCTCAGGTTACCGCGCCGGCCGGGGATCCTCGCCCAGCTCATCTACTTGCCGCGCAGATACGGCACGCGGCCGGGCGTCGTCACCGGGACACTCCACAACGTGCCGCCTGCCGTGATGAACAGCGTCTTCAGATCCGTGCCGCCAAAGGCACAATTGGTGACCTCATCCACCGGCACCGGAATGAACTCCAGCAGCTTGCCCGCAGGCGACAACACATAGACACCGCCCTTGAACTTGTCGGCCGTCTCAAACGGCGGGTTCGGCTTGGTCGTTCCGCCCGCAACATAGAGCCGCCCCAACTGGTCCATCTTGATTCCATCCGGACCCCGCCCATCGCCCCAATCAAAGATCAGCTTGCGGCTCTTGGGATCAATGGAGCCATCCGGGCGCAGGTTGAAGCGGAACAACGCGCGGGTGACGCCTTGGGTGTTGTTGTTATTGTCGGCCACATAGAGAAACTCATCACCGGGCGAGACCAGCACGCCGTTGGCGCGATCGATCTCATGCGTGATCACACGCGACACCTTGCCGGGGGCATCAATGCGATACACGCCCTCCACGGTGCGCCCTTGGGCGTCCACCATCTCCATCCCCTCACGTGAGCCATAGCGTGGATCAGAAAAGTAGATGCGGCCTTTGGAATCGATAGTCAGGTCATTGGGCTGGTTGAAGCGGTGGCCGTCAAAGCTGTCCGCCAGAACGGTGACCGTCCCGTCACGCTCCGTCCGAGTGACGCGGCGGTTGGACGCTTCGCAGGCGATGAGGCGCCCTTCGGGGTCGATCAACAGTCCATTGGCGTTGCCGGATGGCTCGCGAAACACCTTCACCTGCCCATCGGCAGTGCGCCGCATGATGCGGTTGTGCCCCGTGAAGTAGAGGCTGCCATCCGAACTCCACGCCGGCCCCTCACCCGCGCCGACATCCCCCAACCGCGTCGGCTTGGCCCCAGGGGCGAGGATGGGCTGGGCAAACGAGGAGGAGACGAGGAGGATCGCGAGACCAAAGCTCGCAAAATGGAGGCGGCAGATTGGAATGGGCAACATACGCGACTATCGTAGTCCGATCGGGCCCTAGTGCGTCATGGCGTAGAGGATGTAGTTGATCCCGACGCGGTAGGCGAGGCTGGTCATTTGTTCGGGGTACTCGGGGGTGTCGGCGTGCTCCCAGGCGTCGCCGACGTCCATGTTGAAGTTGATGGCGACGATGGCGCGGCCCTTGGGGTCGTTGATCACTCGCCAATGATCGGGCGTGGCGGTGGGCTGGATGACGAGATTGCCGCCCGGGCCGCGGCGGACGTGGCGCATGCCGGGGATCAGGACGCGCTCCTTGATGCTGTAGAGCACGTTCAGAATGGCATCGCCGTCCTGCATGTCGACAATCGGTTCGCCGGGCAGCACGCGGTCCATGGTTTGGCGGAACCGCTCCCAATCTTGCGGACCATGGAAGTCATCCGCCATCAGAAAGCCGCCGCGGAGCAGGTATTCGCGCAGCTTGGCTGTCTCGGCGTCGCTTAAGTCCCAGAAGCCGACTTGCGTCGCGTAGATCCAGGGGTAGTCGAACAGCTCCGGGTCGGTCAGGCGGACGTGCCGCCCATTGCCGATATGGAGGCGGGTGAGTCGTTCAATGCCCATCGTGAAGTGAATGTCCGCCTCCGGCCAATCCTGCATCCACCAGCCACGCCGGAAGACCCGGGTGCCGCGATAGTCGGTGTACTGGAGCCGCAGGAAATGAAACTCGGCCGGAGGGCCGGGCGGGAGTGGGTCGCCGCTCTGGGCCGTCAGTGTGAGGGTGACGACGGCGAGGCCGGTCATCGATAGCCCCATGCGCCAGATCGAGTTTTGGCGGAGAGGCATGGCTTGATTGTACGAACCGCTCTAGATGCGGTGGAAGCCCTTCAAGATATCGCGCAGTGAATAGCGCAACGCGATCGGGCGGCCGTGGGGGCAACTGGTGGGGAACTCCGTGTTCGCCAACTCCCGCAACAGCCATTCCATCTTGGTCATGTCGAGCGGCATGTTGATCTTGATGGCGGCGCGGCAGGCGACACTAGCGGCGACGCCCCGGCGAATGTCTTCCACTGACGCGCGGCGCAGCTCCCCTTCGGCAATCTCCAGGATCTCGAAGATCACCCGCTCAATCTCGCCCGTGCCCAGCCCCGCCGGAGCGGCTTTGATGGCCAGCGTCCGCTGACCAAATGGCTCCGCGTCAAACCCCACCGCCGCCAGCTCATCGGCGATGCGGGCAAACTCGATCTGCTGGCCCACGGTGAGCGGGATGATCATGGGCAGCAGCAGCTGTTGGCGCTCTGCCTGGCCGCGGCGGCGGAGCACTTGCTCGAACAGGATCCGCTCATGCGCGACGTGCTGATCGATGATCCACAGTCCATCGCGTCCGGCCGCGATGATGAAGCTCTCATGCAGCTGGCCCAGCGGCCGCAGGTCGCGCAGGATTTCTAGCGACGCGGCTTCGTCCGCCCATGCTCCCATTGGCAACGGACCGTGCGTGTCAGGCATCGGCAATCGGGCAGGGGCGGCGGAAACCGGGGGTAGCGCTGGAGCGGCCGAGGGTGGGGGCGGCGTGGGGATGGGGGACGCAGGCCAGTGGGGTGATCGAGCAGTGTGCCCCGAGGTATCGGGTGGCACGGGGCTGACTCCAACAACCGGCAGGTCGATATCCTGGACGCCGGGGATCACCATGCGGGTCATCTCGGGGCTGGTGCCGGGTGGGGTCCAGTTAAGATCAGGCGAAAGCAGGCGCGGTTGCATAGCCACCGACGGCGGCAACGGCACGGACTGCAACTGCATCGAGAACTCGGACATGGGCAAGTCCGTGGCGGGCTGGGGACCCGGTGCGGGAGGCAAGGGCAGCGACGACACCGGACGCGCGTCCATCAGCAGCGCACGCAAGTGGTCCCGCACAAAGTCATGCACGATGGAGCCACGATGGAAGCGGACTTCAGTCTTTGCCGGATGGACATTCACGTCCACCTCTTCCGGTGCGCAATCGACAAACAGCAGCGCGAACGGATAGCAGGCTGGCGGCATTAGGTTGTGATACGCGGCGTGCAGCGCATGCACTAGCAGCTTGTCGCGGATCAGGCGGCCATTGACGAACAGATAAACCGAGTTGCGGTTCATCTTCTGCACTTGCGGCTGCGAGACAAAGCCGTAGAGGCGGAAGCCTTCTTTCTCGGCCGCGGGTACCTCCACCAGATCAGCCAGCGTCTCACTGCCAAAGACCTGGAAGACGCGGTCGCGAAACGCGGTTACAGGGGTGACAAACAGCAGCCGTCCGCCGTTATGGTTCAGCTCAAAGGTCTTGTCGGGGTGGGCCAGCGAATAGTGGGTGACCAGCGAGGCGATGTGCGCCAGTTCGGTCGGCTCCGTGCGGAGAAACTTGCGGCGGGCCGGAACGTTATAGAACAGGTCCCGCACCGTAATGGTGGTGCCAGGTGCCAGCGCCGCTTCATCGCAGCGGACCATCTTGCCACCGGCGATTTCAATGTGGGTGCCGGTGGTCTCCTCCCGGGAGTGCGTGTCGAGATCGAGGCGTGAGACGGAAGCGATGGAAGGCAATGCCTCACCACGGAAGCCGAGTGTCGAGACCGAAAACAGGTCCTCCACTTGGCGTAACTTGGAGGTGGCGTGCCGCTCAAAAGCCAGCAGCGCGTCGTCCCGCATCATGCCGTGGCCGTTGTCGACGATGCGGATCAGGCGGCGGCCACCGTGCTCAATGTCCACGCGCACTTCCGTGGCACCGGCATCGAGCGAGTTCTCGAGCAGTTCCTTGACGACGGAGGCGGGACGTTCCACCACCTCCCCGGCCGCGATTTTGTTGGCTATCGCATCCGGCAGGATGCGGATTCGGCCCATGGGATCTAGCTTACGCGGTTCCCACGCCTACTTGAGGACAATGCCGCGTTCCTGCAGCAGCGTACCGGTGCGTTGCAACAGGTTGAGCAGGTTGCGCCGGTACTGGACGGAGTTGGTGACCAGGTCCGACTGCGCCTGCGTCAACTGGCTTTGCTGGTTCAACAGGAAGAAGAGGGTGCTGACACCCAGGTCGTATTTCTTCTGCTCCGCTTCCACTGACTTCTGCGCCAGGTCGGCGGCGATCTTGGCTAGGTCCACGGAGGCGCGCGAGTTCTCCACCTGCGAAATGGCATTCAATACCTCCAGGCGCGCGTTCTGTTCAAACTGCCGCACCTGCAGCGCGTCGATCTTTTTGGTCACCGTCGCATCGGCATAGTCAGCGGCGGCGCGGCGATCCTTGATCGGCAGGCGCAGCGTGAGGCCCATGCCGTAAACAGGGAAGCCGAAGCCCCACATCTGAGACCAGGCGTCGCCAAAACCGCCCGGGATCAAGGTGGTCGACGTCAGCGGCAGACCATCGGGGCCCACCACCCGGGTGGTCCGGACCTGGTTGCCACCGCGGCCTTGCGCGGTATAGATGCCGTTCAGGGTCAAATCGGGCTTCAGATTGTTGGCAGCCGCTTTCAGCGCGTAGTCGTCCACCACCAGATCCTGCCGCTGGGTCTTGATGTCGGGACGGCTGCGGAGAGCATTGGCCACCAGCGCTTCACGGTCAAACGGCTTGTTGTCGCTGGGCGGCAAGACAGGTTCCGAGAGCACGATGGCCAGTTTGCGGACCTCGGGGTCGAGATCAATACCGGCCTGGCGGCGCAAGGCATCCTCGGTCTGCTGGAGGCGGTACCGGGCTTGGGTGACCACCACTTCCGCGCGGGCATACTGCGCTTGCGGCTGATAGATTTCCAGCGACGAAATAGCACCCAGTTCCAGCTCGCGCTGGGCGCGTTTCAAACTGGCATCCGCCAGAGCCAGCGCCTGTTCCTGCACACGGAGATTCTCGCGAGCACCAATTACATCCCAGTAAGCATTTTCGGCCAGCGCCAGCAAGCGCTGGATTTGATCTTCCAGCGACAACTCGCCGACGGCCAGGCGCGAACGAGCCAGCAGGACGGGCAACTTGTTCACGTAGGTGCCCCGGTTGCGCAGTAACGGCTGCGTAAAGCGCAGGTCCAGGTTGGAGTTGAGCGCCGGGTTGAAGTTCTGGAAAGAGTTATTGTTGGAGAGCTTGTTGAACCGGTATCCAAAGTTCAACTGCGTACCGCTGGCCAGAGTCTGCTGGTAAGTCAGGTTGGCCGGTTGCGTTAACTGGCTCAAGGTCGCCGCACCAGCCAGAGCATCGGTGGTGGGTGTGATCTGGCGTTGCGGCGAGACGTTGGCCGTGACGGTGGGGTCAAAGACACCGAAGGCGCGTGTGATGGCGTTGCGCTGCGGTTCGATCAAGGCCTTCTGGATCTGGATGTCGGTGCTGTTGGCCATCACCAGTTCCAGATACGAACGTAGCGACAGTTCCAGCTTGTCGCCCACCACGTAGTCGGCCAGCTTAGTGGGCCCGGCCAGTTCTACGTTGGGCATCTTCGGATTGAAGACGTAGTTGAAGTACTGCTTCGTCCCAAAGCGCGGATACTGCGGGCCAATCTTTTCCGCCTCCACTGCCGCGGGCATGGGCTGATTAATCTGGGGCGCGTTATCGGCCGCAAGGAGTGTGAGGCCGAAGGCCCAGGATACGAGTGCTGAAAGTCTCATTGTTATTCGTAACGAATCGCCTCGATCGGATCGAGCTTCGCCGCCTGCACGGCCGGATAGATGCCAAACACAACGCCAATGCCGACCGAGACGCCAAACGCGACCACGATGGAGGAGGTGGTGACCACCGTGGACCAGCCCGCTGCCGAAGCAATCAGCTTCGAGAGCGAGAACCCGAAGACAATGCCAATCAGGCCGCCCAGAATGGAGATCAAAACCGCCTCAGTCAGAAACTGCCGGATAATGTCGGCCTGCCGGGCGCCAATCGCGCGGCGGATGCCGATTTCACGCGTGCGCTCCAGCACCGTGGCCAGCATGATATTCATGATACCGATGCCGCCCACCAGCAGAGAAATGCCCGCGATGCAAAGCATGACGACATTGAAGATGAACTGCGTGCGCTTCTTCTGCTCCAGCAGTCCGGCTGGCACGGTGACGTTAAAGTCGCCCGCGTCTTTGTGAGTCGAAGCCAGAATGGCCGTGATCACCGACGCCGTTTCCACCGAATCCGCGCCCGGCTTCACCTTCAAGTAGATGCCATCGATCTCATCTTTCAGGAAGCTGTTGTTGTCTTCAAACCGGCGCATCACCGTGTTCAGCGGCGCGATCACCATGTTGTTGCGGTTGGTCACTTCGACACCTTCGACATCAGCGTCACCGGCTGCCTGTTGTGACAGCACTCCGATCACTTGCAGCCACGTATCATTGATTTTGACGTAGCGGCCCACGGCGCCGCCTTCGTAGCCCAGCAGGTTCACCTTGGCGGATTCACCCAGCACGCAAACCGGGGAAGAGCTCTGGTTGTCTTCGTCGTTGAACCAGCGGCCTTCGGTTACCTTCAGCGAGTTGATCTCCAGATAATCCGGCTCCACGCCAATCAGCAGGGGAGGCTCAGACGCGGTCTTGGGCAACACCCGCAGCGGCTTAAAGCGCTTGCGGGGTGTCGCGGCCTCGATCGCCTGGACGTTCTCGGTAATAGCGCGGTAGTCGCGGAACGTCATGCCGGGCGAGATCAGCCGCCGGGCCTGCAGTTCGTTGCGGTCCACCGCTTCTTTGGCTTCGATGATGATGTTGTTGACCCCGAGCAGGTCAATGTAGCTCATCATCTCCTTCTGCGCGCCGGCGGTGATGGACAACATCGCCACCACCGCGCCCACGCCAAAGATCATGCCCAGCATGGTCAACAAGCTGCGCAGCTTGTGGACCAGGAGGCTCGAAAGCCCCATGTAAATTTCAGGAAGTAAGCCCGAGAGGTTTGCCATGTCAGTTTCGACTTCTTACGATTTGGGCATCGGCATGCCCGCCGCGCCGCCACCGGCGGGCTTCTGTTCCGATTTCTTTTTCTTGTCGCCCGGCTTCTCGTTGGGGTCAGCCAAAGCCACCGTCTCGCCCGGCTTAACGCCTTCGGCGATCACCATGGTGGATTCACTGCGCTTGGAGGGGCGGATGACGCGTTCGTCAAACTTGTTGCCGTTCTTGACGTACACCACCTGCTTGCCGTCCTTCTCAAACACCGCTTGCATGGGCACGTTGACGGCGTTCTCAATCTTCTCGATGATGATCTCGACGTCGGCCAGCAGACCGGGCCGCAGCAATACCTCAACCTGAGAGTCTTCCTCCGGCGGGGGAGGCAGCTTGGCCATCTCCATCTCCTTGGCGCTAAAGGGACCGTTGCCGCCGGCAAACGGCATCATCATGCCACCCGGCGCGCCGCCCGGACCACCCGCGCCACTACGGGCACCGCCGCCCGCGCCACCGCCGCGCTGCGGCATCGTGATGCCCAACTTGGCCACTTCCTCGCGGACCTTGGACATGATGCCCGTACGTTCCTCGGGCGTCAACTCCTGCATGCTTTTGCCATTAAGCGCTTTTTGCATGGCGGCCCGAACCTTCTGCTGCTGCTCCGGCGTCATGTTGGCACCGCCGAACATCCCGCCACCGCCCGCACCACGCTGGCCGCCACCCTCGCCACCGGCTGGGGCACCCATCATCGCGCCGCCGCCCGGCATTCCGCCCGGCATCCCGCCACCAGGCATTCCACCGCCCTGCATACCACCCATGCCACCCGGCATTCCGCCGCCACCCATCATGGCGGCCATCATGCCACCACCGGTCGACGCCGTGGGAGGCTTCTTGCGGTTGGCTTCCGCCGTCGCCAGCACCTTGGCAATCTGGTCCGGACGCGCCCCCAGAGCCGTCAGCAACTGCTTCATGTCCACCGAGAAGATCACGTCAAACTTCTTCTGCACGTCGCCCGAAAACATATTGGAGCTCGCCGTGCCACTCATGGACTTGATGGTGCCGGTGAACTGCTTTTCCGCAATCGCGTCCAGCTTGATCGTCACCTGCTGGCCCTCACGAAGATTGGCGCGATCCAGTTCGCCCACCTTGGCCAGCACTTCCATCTCAGAGAGATCCAGCACGTCCGCCACCGGCGTGCCCGGCTGCACCTGATCGCCTTCTCGGATATCCGGCAACTGCATACCGAACATCATCACCGACGACCGGTTCTGCTTGATCGCCACCAAGCCGGAGATGGGCGAAAGCAGCTTCACCTGCGATAAGCGCGAACGTTCGCGCGCCATTTCCAATGTTGCCTTGTTCTTCTTCTCGCGCAGCACGGCCAGTTCGGCCTGCGACTGTTCGCGGCGGCTCTTGATGTCGCTTTCCAGCTGCGACAACCGGCGCTTCGATTCATCGAGAGTCAACTGGTTCTTCTTGGCATCAATGGCTGAGATCAGCTCGTTCTTCTTGACTTCCAGTTCTGCGCGACGCACCGCGTAGCGGGCCCGGAGCAGTTCTACTTGATCCTGGTTGTCGCGAATGGCCAAGTCAGCCTGCGCCTTCTTGATCTGCTCGTCAATCTGATCCAGCTCCAGCTGCTTCTCTTCGAGGCGCGACTGCACTTCGGCGTCGTCAAATTCGACCACCAAATCCTTCTCGCGAGCAAATGCACCCAGCGCCGCCAGCTTCGTGACCTGCACGGTACCAAACAGGTTCGGAGCCGTTAGCGTCACCGAACGGACCGCGCGCAATTCACCGCGCGTGAAGCTGCGGACAATCACATCGCCCTGACGCACCTTGGCCGTGGCAATAGACAACTGGCGCTGCGCCGTCATGGCTTGCAGGGCCGTGTAACCGGCATAGCCCGCAGCTGTTAAGGCTCCCAGCAACACGATGCGGATGATCCACTTTTTCATGGGTTCGGTAGTTGAAACGCTTTCCTCAAAATGGAGCTGCCGAGGCTCCCCTTAGATCTTCTTGGCCCGCTTCAGGGCTTCGGCCGGGTTCTCAAGGGCGATGATCTCGCCTTCCTTCAACCCACCGGTGACCACAATGTCGATGTCGTTCCGCTTGCCGACCTCGATCGGTCGGATGATGAACTCCGAGCCGCGCTGCACCCACACCGAAGGCTTGCCTTTGTTCATAAAGCTGGCCCGCGCCGGGATCAGCAGCGTATTGGCCTGGCTTTCCAGCAGGATCTCGCCGGTGGCGCTCATGCCGGGGCGCAGGCGCGGATCCACCTTGGCCAGCGTCGCCCGGGCCGGGAAGGTCTTTTCCGTCATGCCCATTCCGCGGAAGACGACCGAAGCAATGGGGCTGATCCAATCTAGCTTGGCCTCAAACTCCTGGTCCGGAATGGCATCCACGCGGATGCGGAGCGGATAGCCTAGTTGCAGCTTGCCCCGCTCCACTTCTTCCAGCTTCAGATCAATGCGCATCTCGCTCAGATCGGGAATCTCGGCAATCGCCGCGCCGGTCCAGGCCCGGTCCCCTTCCTTGAACGGCGGCGGGGACTGGCCCCAGCTGCCCTGCGTCCGGAAGTTCGGCAACACGTTCACGATGCCGTCATTGGGGGCCCGCAGCACCATCTTCGACAGATAGCCCTTGGAGCGCTCCATGTCGCGAACAACTTTGTCTTTCTGCTGCTCCAGGCGCTCCACGTCGGCTTCCTGAGAAGTCTTGTGCGAGGTGATCGTGGTCTTTACTTGGCCCAGTTCACCTTCGCTAATGCCGACATCGATGCGGCTCTTGGCACCTTCAATCTCGCTCACCACCTCGGCCTTGGACGCTTCCAGCTTGGCCCGTTCCAGGTTGAACTGGGCGGTCATCAGATTCATGCCGTCCATCTCATTGGTGATGCGATGGCTGGCCTTCGTCTGCACAATCTGGCTGTCGGCCGTGCGGACGCTGGTGTTCTTTTCGAGGTACGTCTGCTCCTGCTGGGCGGCGTCGAACTCGACAATAATCTGTCCAGCTTTTACTGGCTTGCCGGACTCAACCAGCATGGTGATGCGTGGGTCAGGCACTTGCGGCGCGGTAATGATCTGTGAATGCGTGGAGCGGATCTCGCCCCGGGTCCGCACGGCGATCACAAAGTCGCCCCGGCGCACCTTGGCCACCGGCACTTCCACGGGCGTGTCCACCAGGTACTTGGTGTAGGCCGCATAGCCGCCACCAGTGCCGGCCAGTAGAATCACCGTCCAGACAATCGCGCGCTTGCGGCGCGAAGCCGCCGTTTGACCCAATCTCTGCTTTGGCTTGATGTCTTTGGAGGACATAATGCTAATCGATCCTTATTCCCTCAGCCGAAACCTAACTCTTGGCCGCGGGCTCCGCTGGCCGCTCCAGCGCCACCACTTCTCCCGCCTTCAAACCAGATCGCACCGCCGCGGTGATGTAGCTGGCCAACCCCAGCTCTACTTCGCGGCGCCGCCAGACCGGCTGCTCCAGCGTGCCTTCGCGGACAAATACGAAAGGCTTGCTATTGTCGCCTTCGCGGAACACGGCCCCGGCCGGGACGTTCAATGCCGCCGCCTCCGACTGCAGTACAACATCGGCACTCACCGAAAGGTCGGGAATCACGCGCGGATCGATCTGATCCAGTTTCAGCCGCACCGGAATTTCCTTGACGTAGCTGGCCCGGAAGCCACCCGTGCGCGTGACGGCCGCGATGGCCACCACATGGGCCGGCAGTTCCAGCCCGGGGTAAGCATCAAACCGGACCATCGCCTTAGCACCCACGCGGAGCCGCTCGGCGTCCACTTGGTTCAGCGAGGCGTTGATGATCATCGAACTGGTGTCCACCACCTGCATAAAGAACTGGCCGGGGTAGAGCTGATCGCCCGCCTGGATCTGGGCAAACTCGGAGCCCCGGAAGACGTTCTGCATCACGGTCAGGCCGTCAATCGCCGACTTGGCCAGCATGCGGTCCGCATTCTGTTCAGCCCGCTTCAATTCCAACTCGGAAGCCTTCAGGTCCAGTTCCTGGTTGCGAATCTGGGCCTTTTCTGAGATGTCGACAAACTTAACTTCGCTCAACAGCTGCTTGTACTGGGCCTCGGCTTCGTCCAGCGCCAACTTCAGCCGTTCGGCATCAATGGCTCCGCGAACGGGAGTGGTCTTGATGTCGAGCTTGGCTTTCTCCAACGCCGCCTTGGCCGTGGCAATGGTCTGGCGGTGTGCTTCGCGGTAGACATCCAGGTCGGCCCGGAGCTTCTTGACGTTCGCCTGCTGCTGAGCCACCGAGGACTTGTAGTCTTCGAGTCGCTGCAACATGTATTGGCGGTCAAACTCCGCCACCACATCACCTTTTTTCACCCGCGAGCCGGGCTTCACCAAGTCCTGAAGCACCATCATGAACTCGCTGGAGCCACCACCGCCGCCGCCGCCACCGCCACCACCCTGCAGCTGTGAACTGGTGGAGCCCAGGCCATCCGATCCCGAGGCCGCAGAACCCGACCCCATTGAGCGGGAGCTGGAAGAGCTGGCACTGGACGCCGGCGCCTTGGTGCTGATCCGCGATGTGGCCGAGCGCAAGGCCGAACTCGCGCTGGGTGCGCTAAAGCCGCCACCCGATGATGCACTCGCGCCACCGCCAGCTCCACCCGCACCGCCACCCGCACCACCTGAGGCCGCTCCGCCGGAAGAGGCCACCGCCGACGACGAACCGCCCGAGGAGGCACCCGAATCACTGCCGCCACCACCCCCGCCACGGGCACCGCCACCACCACCGCCGCCGCGAGCACCACCGCCGCCGGTTCCGCCCGCCATCGACGCCTGCGCTGGACCACCGGCGTCCCGGCCGCGACCGCCACGACTGGCCCGCAGTTGTGGGGTGACCAATGAAACAAACTTCTCCGCTGCCGTCACGCCCGTCAACCGGATCGTCTGGTCCACACCACCGGTCGCAACCGTGGCCGTGCGCACCGCAACCTGGGCCGGAGCAGGTGCATCAGCACTGCGGCTGAGCATGTACCAGGCACCCACCGCCGCCACCGCCACCAGCACCGTACCCAGGATCGCCCAGGGGAAAGGCTTTTTCGGCAGTTCAGGCGCCGGCGCCAGGACGGGCCGCGGTGACGGCCCGGGGGCCGAAGGGGCCGGTAAACCGGTAGTGGGAGAGTTCATTGAAATTGCTCCGGAAATGGGCGCACGCCAAGCGGCGTATCGTTCATTCTACAAGGTCTTGACGACAGCTTCAGCGAAAAGGTTAGCGCCTCGTGCGATCAACCCGTTGCCCCGGCGGCAGGGACCCGGTGAATCCGCGCGACACCATGGCCGCATGCACCCGCTCCGCCCGCTCCCAGCTCTTGATGAACAGCAGCCCTATCTCACTGGCTAACATAGGGATACGGGCCACGCTGAGTGGCCCCGCGCACCGGCTGGAGCGTGCCCGCATCAGGTTGCCGTACTCATCCAGCAGCAGGTCAAAGTACCGGAACATCAGATTGGCCGTCATCACCAGCACTTGCGGCGCATGCAGCTTTTCCAGGGCCCAGAGAATCTGGGGGATGCCGGAGGTGACCACCAGTACACCCAAAAGCAGAATCGCCGTATAGCCTTTCAGAACCAATGCGATAGCCGCCGCCACCGCCGCCGGTTGGACGGCCAGCCCGTTGGCGGTCTCCTCCACGCCGGTCAGGAGGCGCAGCGCGGCCATCAGCAAAATGAAGGGACTCACCGCACTGATGCGAGCCAGAAAGCTCGCCGCTGGGGCGCAACTAAGGCGCGCCAGCAGGATCGCCCCCGCGAGTGCGCCAAGCAGCAGCCAGGGCTCCGGCGGAGCCGCCCCCAGCCCCAGCGCCGCGGCAAGGATGAACACCAGCCGGGCGCGCGGGTCCAGCCGGTGCAGCACCGTGTCGGCCGGGTAGTAGGAATCCAGGCGGAGGCTCATCGGGGTTCGGGCTTCGGCCGCCGCTTCCAGCCATACCAACCGCCGGTGAGCCCCAGAATCAAAGCCGCTCCGGTGAGCGCTTTCTGCCAGACCGGCTGCGCCCCACCCAGCGGCAGGTTGGCGCCTTCAGCAACCGGAACCTGCAATTCCACCCGATGGCCCAGCTCGTCGTCCACCACCACGCGCCACGTCCCGGGTTGATCGGGCAGAAACACGAACCGGCCGGTCCGGTCAGTGCGCCCATTCTGATGCTCCACCTTGGGCCCGGCAGGCGAGAAGACCTCAGTGGCAGCGAAGGGACACACTTCCGTCCCGGCATAGGCGGCCCGGACGACAATCGCTGCCCCGGTCCGTTCAGCTGTTAGCACCAAGTCGTGCGCTGCCGCGACCAGTCCGCTCATCGCCAGCAGAACCAAGGGCCGGAAGGTCATGCCGCGCTCAACACTGCCGGCTTCACCCGGCGGACATACGTGACAATGGCCGCGGTGAGCAGTCCTTCCAGCAGCGCCACCCCGGCATAGAGCGAAGCGATGAAGTAGAACCCCCGCCCATAGCCCGCAGCCGAGAATTCCGCCGCCATGGCTAGGGCGGGCACGAAGGTTCCCACAAAGCCCGCCAGGAATCCGCGCCCCGCTTCCGGAATCGCCCGCAGTTGCCAAATGCCCGCGGCCAGCAAGGCGCCGCCGCCCATATTGACGGCATTCAGGCCCAGCGCCAGCAAGCCTCCGTGTTGAAACAGAAGGGCTTGAAAGAGCAGCAGGGTGTAGACCACGGGAAATGCTCGCGTGCCCAGCAGAACACCCGCCAGTCCAAACAGACCAAGATGTACCGAGGTGCCGCCCAAGGGGAAATGGATAAGCGACACCACAAAAGAGGTCGCCGCCATCAGCCCCATCCGGACCACTTCCTCCGGCTCCACCCGCCGTCCCAGCAGAGCCGTCGTCCCCAGGGCCACCGCATGCCCCCCGACGCACCAGGCGACAGGCACAATTCCATCTGCGATATGCATAGGCCGGTCTACCAATACAGGGCGATAGCGGAGGCGTAGGTATGGACGTCAAATTTCGCGCCCGCCGCCGCCTTCACCTTCGTTTCAGCCACAAACAGCGCCGGGCTCTTGGCACCGGCCGGGAACTTATAGGTGAACTTGCCGTCGGCCCCGGTCTTGCCCAGGTCCAGTTCATCCTTCAGCGGCCAAGCCAGACTAATGTCCACTCCGGCCAGCGGCTTACCGCCAGCAAAGACGGTCAAGATGACGCCATCGGCCGTCTTCTCCGGCACCGCCTCAAACTCGAGGCCCACCGGCTTCTCTTTGCCCCAAACCTTGCCCGGCGTGCCGATAAAAGCGATGCCGCTGCGGAACAGCTTGAAGGCCTCGGTCGCGTCCGGATGCTGATCCCGCCCACCGGCCTTCACGCCCTTGGGCGTGCGCGACATCACGCCACGATCCTGCGTGAACACCACGCGATAGACGCCTTCGGCCTTCACCGGGAAGCTGCCCTTCAGATACTTGTCCGCAACCGAAACCGCCACCGGCTGGGAGTCTCCCGCCGGGGTGACCGCCCAAACCTTCAGCCCGTCCTGCGCCGCCGGTGACTCGC
This sequence comes from Bryobacteraceae bacterium, assembly GCA_947458745.1. GTDB lineage: Bacteria > Acidobacteriota > Terriglobia > Bryobacterales > Bryobacteraceae > JAPKYZ01. The sequence goes on from CANGYQ010000001.1 coordinate 29,056, forward strand.
TCCCCAGGAACGCATGCCCGTTACCCACCACAATGGCCGCATCCTGGCCCAACTTCAGCGGTCCGGCCATGGGGCCTACCCAAACAAAGTGGCCAACAAGGGCGGCGGCACCGCCGAGAAACAGGGCCAGACCAGTGGCGCGGGAGAGGAAAGTCATGGTGAAACGTGCTCCTTGGTTTGAGTTCGAGAAGGGTCGAACCTTCTTGAACGGTATCACGAACTGTCAATCTGTGATACGAAGCGCGGCGGAAATCGGATTGCTTCGCCCAAGATTTTTGCAGTTACGCCGTGGCGGCCATGCGCTACTTTCCGTCGCAGAATTGAGCAATCCGCATGCTGGCGCATGGCGGCTCGGTATTGGCGCTCCGAGTTTGCAGCCATTACCGAGCCGTGAACGCCAGGGAGCGGTGGCCAATGTCCATTGTGCGACGTAAAGTGGCTACTCTTCGCAGTCGCAACCCGTCGCAAACCGCAGCGCCGTGCAGACTTGCGCCATCCGGGCCGGGCTCAAGCGGCTAACCCAACGGCCAAGGTTCTCCTTCGGCACGGTGACCACGTTGAACAGGTTCACCGAACAGTCGCCCTTTAGCCCATCGCCCTCATCCAGCCAAACTTCGCTAGCGTGGACCACTAGTTACCAGGTAAGCCGCCGGACTCCGCCCACGAAGTCGAAATGCGTATCGCGGCTCATCACCGGAATCGCATGCTGCCGGGCGAGCGCGGCGATCCACAAGTCATTGGCCGGAATTGGCTTGCCTGTGCTCTTGAGTTCCAGCCGGATAGCTGCATAGTGCCGGGCGGTTTCAATTCCGACATCGAGAACCGCACATCGGTCGAGCATGCGTTCGAGCGACCTCTCGTACACCTCGCGGTGGCGGGACTGTGCAATGCCGAAGACAAACTCCCCGGCGACGATGACGGGGACAGCCACTTGGCGGGCCTCCGACACCATGCGAACGGCTTCCGGCATGTTGTCAAGGTAGGCAGAAAGCGCATTCGTGTCGAGAATCAAGCCCAATCCTCCGGCTCGATCTGCCCGAACTCCTCGTCGATGATCTGCTGGATACGCGCCGTTTCTTCATGAAGATGGGCCAGCTCACCCGCACATTCGAGCCAAGGCTTACCTGCGGACCGACGGCCCGCGGCCAGCTTTTCCTCCACCGCTTGCGTCACAAACTCCCGCAACGGAATCCCCAACGCCCCGGCGGTGGCCTTTGCCTTGCGAAAGGTGGGATCCGGGATTTCGAGGGTGGTTTTCATGTTCCCAGAATCCCATATTTATGGGAGCCCGGCCGAAATCCGGAGTCCGCCCCACACAAGTGTGGCATTCTCGGCTCGTGAAGAGCTCGAAGCTCAAGCGGTGGTTGGAACAGCAAGGATGCACCTTTGCGACAACCAAGAGTGGCCACCTTCGCGTTTTTCTGGGGGACCGCTAATCGGTTTTGCCGATGCACGGAGCGCGGAAGGACCGGAGGCAAGGGCTTGGTCGAGGCGATCAAGAAGGATCTGGGCTTGAAGGAGCCCCGAAGCGGCACGTTGAAGCAAGGAGAGTAAGCAGATGCTCGGCTACCCCATCACGCTAACCAAAGACACCAACGACACCATCCTGGCTCGTTTTCTGGACTTTCCCGCCCATACCTTCGGCGATGATGAGGCCGAGGCATTGCAGCGGGCTAGCGAACTGCTCATCGATCTGCTAGACGCCGCCATCCGCGAGCGGCAGGAGATTCCAGCCAGTTCACGTGTGCCCAGCAGAGGGAAATTGGTGAAAGTTCCGCTGCTAGTGGAACTCAAAGTGGAGATTTACCGCGCCATGCGGGCGCAAGGTCTAGGCAAAGCCGAACTCGCCCGCCGGTTGGGGTTCCACATGACCCAAGTCGACCGTCTAGTGGACGTTCACCACGCCTCGCGGCTGGACCAACTGGAGCATGCGCTGGATGTGTTGGGGCGGAAGTTAGTTGTGAGTGTGGAAGCGGCCTGATGGCCCCGCCCTGCTCAGGCCTCTGGCTCGCAGCACGCAAGAAAACCCGCGACGCTGCAGATCTCCCGCCTTGAGGTCTCTTCATCGCCATGGCGTGAGGTTCGATTTTTCATGTCGCTGCAACCAGAAAACTCTTGACAGCTCATTGCCCCCCTACATTTGTGTTTTCGGCAAGATCAGTCAAGATTGCCGGAGCAAGCGGTAGCGTGGCGGGAGGTACGGAATGAGGCGGATAGTTTTTCTGTTCTTGCTTGGGCTCGCGTGGGTCCTCTGGCGGCATCGATAGTTCTCCAGGGCCGCTGCCGTCGAACTGGCTCGCAATAGCCGGAGGTGCTGCAGGCTGTCAGCCTGCAGCGGGACTTTAGTCCCGCCACTCTCCCTGCGGATATTCCTATCTTGAAGATTCTTCGGGTCCGGAGGCGGAGGCGAAGGGCCTGAAGTACCAGACCTACATCAAGATGCTGCTGCAAGAAGCACTGCACGGCAAGTCCGCGGCTTAACTTAGAACAACCCCTCTTCAAACAAAGTCTTCAGATCCCGATGGCCATGGAGGATGCGAACCAGATCAACGCCATCTGAGAGCGGAAGGTAGAACAACAGGATCTTCTCAAAGCCCTCGCCAACTGGAAATCGGCGAAGAGTTTCTAGACCGGTGCTTCGGAATCCACACGCAACGCCGATTCCCGGCCGCTCAGCCAGTGCTTCGAGCGAATTCTCGGTTGCGAGAAGGAACCGGTCAGCAATCTCAATGCTGGCGTTCTCGGCGTACCAGACCCATTGGGCAATCAGGTCACGCTTCGCCGATTCTCGCTTGAGTACGCGGGCCATTAGCCCAACTTCTGGGCTCGGCGTGCTTCGAACTGTCGAACGGCTTCCTGACGGATCTCGTCCCAATCCTGGCGGGTCATCTCCGTGGGCGCACCACTCTCGAGACCTTCCAGTAGCAGGGATTCCAGCCGTTGGTGAGCACGCCGCTTTTCATCCGCGCGGATCAAGTCACGGACATACTCGCTAACGGTGCCGTAGCGGCCGGAGCCGACTTCTGCGTCCACGAACTCCTTCAACTGATCAGGGAGTGAGATATTCATGGTTTGCATCAGAATCTCCTGACTTCCAGTCTAGCGCCGATCACGGCAATGGCAAAAATTGCCATCGAGACTGAGACCCGTCTGTACAAAAGTCGAGAGGGCGGCGTGATTCAATTTCACGCCGCCCTCAAACGTACAATCCGAACTGGTGCCGGGTAGCCTACGCGTTCATCGCCCCCAAGAACTCCGCATTGGAGCGGGTCTTGGCCAGCTTATCCAGCAGCAACTCAATGGACTCCACCGGCGACAGCGGTGAGATCACCTTGCGCAGCACCCAGACGCGGTTGAGTTCGTCTTTGGGCAGCAGCAGTTCGTCTTTGCGCGTACCGGACTTGTTGATGTCGATGGCGGGGAAAACGCGTTTGTCGACCAGCTTGCGGTCCAGGTGGATTTCCATGTTGCCCGTGCCTTTGAACTCTTCAAAGATCACTTCGTCCATGCGGCTGCCGGTATCGACTAGGGCCGTGGCCATAATGGTGAGTGAGCCGCCTTCTTCAATGTTGCGAGCCGCGCCGAAGAAGCGTTTGGGGCGCTGGAGGGCGTTGGAATCGACGCCGCCCGAGAGTACCTTGCCCGACGGCGGAACCACGGTGTTGTAGGCTCGCGCCAGACGGGTGATGGAATCGAGTAGGATCACGACGTCGCGCTTGTGCTCCACCAACCGCTTGGCCTTTTCGATCACCATTTCCGCAACTTGCACGTGGCGGGTGGCGGGTTCGTCGAAGGTTGACGAGATCACTTCGCCCTTCACCGAACGCTGCATGTCGGTGACTTCTTCCGGACGTTCGTCGATCAGCAGCACGATCAGCGCCACCTCCGGATGGTTGTGGGTGATCGAATTGGCGATCGACTGCAACAGCATCGTTTTGCCGGTGCGCGGCGGGGCGACGATCAGCCCGCGCTGGCCTTTGCCGATCGGGGTCAGCATGTCCATCACGCGGCCGGAATAGTTGTCCTTCACCGTTTCCAGCTTCAGCCGCTGTTGCGGGTAGAGCGGGGTCAGGTTGTCGAAGAAGATCTTGTTGCGGCTCTCCTCCGGTGGCTCAAAGTTGATGGCGTCCACCTTGATCAAGGCAAAGTAGCGCTCGCCTTCCTTGGGCGGACGGATCTGGCCAGACACCGTGTCGCCGGTTCGCAGATCAAAGCGGCGGATCTGCGACGGGGAGACGTAGACATCATCCGGGCCCGGCAGATAGTTGTACTCGGGCGCACGCAGGAAGCCGAAGCCGTCCGGCAGGCATTCCAGCACGCCTTCCGAGAAGATCAGGCCTGATTTTTCCGCCTGCGTCTGGAGGATCTTGAAGATCAACTCCTGCTTGCGCAAGCCAGCAGCACCCTGAACGCCCATCGTGACGGCGACGTTTTGGAGCTTCTGGATCGGCATGTCCTTCAGTTCCACCAGATCCAGGCGGGATTGCTGAGGCGGTGCGGCGGGCGGGGTCGGGGGAGCAGCAGCTACCGGGGGTGCCACCGGGCCTGAATCCTGGGCTGCGCCCTGATTGCCAGAACCCTGGTTTCCACCGCCTTGGTTGCCGCCGTGATTCTTCTGCGGTTTGGGGCCGCGTGGGGGGCGGTCACCGCGTTCCGCGCGAGGGCCGCGCTCCGGCCGCTCAGCGGCGGCCTTTTCGTGATGTGACTTCTCTGCGGCAGGCGGTGGGGGGTCCACCGGCTGCGCATCACCTGAGTGGGCCGGGGCGGCGTTCAGGTCGTCGTTGAATTTGTTATCGTATGCCAAATTTCCCTCACTCCCCGGCCCTCAGGGGCCGAGAACAGAACCAGTTCGCGTCCGTTCAATTCTTTGCGGATCGCGGCCAGTCCACTGCTGCGCTCACGGGCGTTGAGCTTATCAATCTTTGTTGCAACTACTAAATACGGACGGTCGTGGTGCTCCAGCCACTCCCGCATTTGCCGGTCGGCATCCATCCAACCACGGCGTGAATCGATTAGCAGCAGCGCCAACCGGAAATCCTCCCGGTCCGTCAGATACGCATCGATCAGCGCCTTCCAGGCGATCTTTTCGGCGATCGGCCCGGCGGCAAAACCGTAACCGGGCAGGTCCACCAACCGGAACTCCTTCAGAGTGCCTTCTGGCGAACCCACCCGGTAAAAATTGATGGTCCGCGTGCAGCCAGGCCGGGCGCTGGTATAGGCCAGCCCGTTCACACCCACTAAACGGTTGATCAAACTGGACTTGCCCACGTTTGATCGCCCGATCAAGGCCACTTCCGCGGCCCGCGATCGCGGAAACGAATCCGGACTCGCGGCGCTCAACATGAATTCGGCCTCTACGCGCGCGGCCATATTTGTTTCAGCTGCTTATTTTTCTAGTGCCGGAAATCTTCAATCGCCGGCGTTACTGGCTCCGGTTTGGGCTCAATCACCAGGATCGGCTTGGAGTCGGCCAGCGACGTTTCCGCGGGCAAAGGCACCGGCAGCCGTTCAAAGGCCACCCGCAAAACTTCGTCCATCGATTCGACGAGATTCAATTTCATGTCGTTTCGGATGTTTTCCGGAATGTCCACCAAATCTTTCTCGTTGTCACGAGGCAGAATGGCTTCGTTGATACCTTGGCGATGCGCCGCCAGCAGCTTCTCTTTCAGGCCGCCAATCGGTAGCACCTTGCCGCGCAAGGTAATCTCGCCCGTCATGGCGACATCCGCCCGCACCGGAATTCCGGTCAGCGAACTGGCAATCGCCGTCGCCAGCGTAATGCCAGCCGAAGGACCATCCTTGGGGATAGCACCTTCCGGCACGTGCACGTGGATATCCAGGTTGCGATAAAAGTCCCGGCTCAGACCCAAGGAGTGCGCCCGGCTGCGGACGTAGCTCATGGCGGCCTGGGCCGATTCCTGCATTACATCACCCAGTTTCCCGGTGATCGTCAGCTTGCCGCGACCCTCCATCGTGATGACTTCCGTGGTCAGGATCTGCCCGCCCACCTCGGTCCACGCCAGCCCCACCGCCATGCCGATCTCATTCTTTTTGTCGGCCTTGGAGTCACGGAACTTGAGGGGACCCAACAACTTCTCCACCTCAGCGGCCCCCACCACGGTCAACTCCGCCGGAGCCACTTCCGCGGCAGCCGCTTCCACCTTGGTCTTCTTCTTGCGTTTGCCGACCTTTTCCACCGGCGTTTCCGCCTCGACGCTCACCGGCTCATCGTCGATGATCTCGATCGGAGCGTCTAGCGCCCGCTTCTCGCCACCTTCTGGATCACCCTGGGCGGTGACCACCTGGCGGGTGACTTTGCGGCAGACATTGCCCACTTCGCGCTCCAGGTTGCGGACACCCGCTTCGCGCGTGTAGCCCGCAATCAGCGTCCTCAACCCGTCGTCGGTGAACTCAATTTCCGCCTTGGCCAAACCGGTGCCCTTCATCTGCTTGGGCACCAGGAACCGCTTGGCGATCTCCAGCTTTTCCAGTTCCGTGTAGCCCGAAAGGCGAATCACTTCCATGCGGTCTTGCAACGGCGCCGGAATGGTGTGCAGCACGTTGGCCGTGGCCACAAACAACACCTGGCTCAAATCGTACTCCACGTCCAGGTAGTGATCCATGAACGCGAAGTTCTGCTCGGGGTCCAGCACTTCCAGCAACGCCGACGAAGGGTCGCCCCGGAAATCGGTGGACATCTTGTCGATCTCATCCAGCATGAAGACCGGATTCTTCGTCCCGGACTTCTTCATCATCTGGATCACCTGACCGGGCAGCGCGCCGATGTAGGTGCGCCGGTGACCACGAATTTCAGCCTCATCCCGCACGCCGCCCAGCGACATACGGACAAACTTGCGGCCTGTGGCCTGCGCGATCGACATGCCCAGCGACGTCTTGCCCACGCCGGGCGGCCCGACGAAACACAGGATAGAGCCCTTGGGGTTCTGCACGCGACGGCGAACAGCCAGGAACTCCAAAATACGCTCTTTAATTTTTTCGAGACCGTAGTGATCGCTCTCCAGAACTTCCTTGGCGAAGTTCAAATCGCGAATCTCTTTGGACTTCTTCTTCCACGGTACGGCCAGCAGCCAGTCCAGGTAATTGCGCGAAACGGTGGACTCCGCCGACATCGGCGGCATATTCTCCAACCGCTTCAGCTCCAGGTGCGCCTTTTCCTCGGCGTCCTTCGGCATGCCGGAAGTTTCGATCTTCTTCTTCAGCTCATCGATTTCCGACTTCTCGCCGCGGCCCAGTTCTTTCTGGATCGCCTTGATCTTCTCGTTGAGGTAATACTCTTTCTGCGCTCGCTCCATCTGGCGCTTCACGCGGCCCTGGATGGTACGGTCGACATTGAGCTTCTCGATCTCGATGTCCAGCAGATCCGCAATGCGCGTCAGCCGGTCGATCGGGTCGAAGATTTCCAGCAGTTCCTGCTTCTCTTCGATCGTCAGTTGGAGATTGGCGGCCACCGTGTCGGCCAGCTTGGCCGGATCCTCGACGCGGATGGCGGCCACCATCGCCTCATAGTTCAGGTTCTGGCTGAGCTTGACGTACTGCTCAAACAACCCCGCCACGCGCGACAGCAGTTCATCCAGCTGGGCACCGGATTCCACCTTAAACGCAAACGTCTTCACCAGCGCCTGGAAGTAGCCGTCTTCATCGTTGACGGAGACCACTTTGCCGCGCTCAATCCCCTCCACCAGCACCTTGATGTTGCCATCAGGCTGCTTCAGGTTCTGAACGATGTTGGCGATAGTGCCCACCGAATAGATTTCGTCGGGGCGCGGATCGTCCAGCGATGCGTCGTGCTGCGTGGCCAGGAAGATCTTGCGGTCTCCCGCCAGCGCTTCTTCCAGCGCGCGAACACTGGATTCACGGCCCACCACGAACGGAGTCATCATGTGCGGGAAGATGACCACGTCCCGGATCGGCATCATCGGAAGCCGTTTGGTATCGGATTTTTCTCGGGATGTAAGCATGGGTTGCTACGGATGAGATGAACGGGAGGGGCCAGCCGGTGCCTAACCAAACGGTTAGGAAAAACTCAACCGGCCTTATCCAACAGCGCCAGATTGATCTTTTGCGACAACACCATTTCCTTGGTCACCAGAAACTCCCGCACCTTCTTATAGGAAGGCAGGAAGTACATCAGGTCCAGCATCAACTCTTCCAAGATCATGCGGAGCCCGCGGGCACCCACCTTACGGTCCAGCGCCAACCCGGCGATCGCCTCCAGGGCGTCGTCACTAAACTTGAGTCTAACATTTTCGAACTCAAACAGTTTCTGGTACTGCTTGACGATCGAATTCTTCGGCTTGCTCAGGATCTGTACCAGCGCTTCGCGCGACAGATCGTCCAGCACCGCCACCACGGGCATACGACCGATGAACTCCGGGATAAAGCCAAACCGGATCAGGTCCACCGGCTGGATCTGCTGCAGCAGTTCCAGATCGCGGCGTTGACCGTTGGCCGGAATCGTCGTCGAGGGCATCCTGGTCGTCTTGGGACCCAGAACCATCTCGTCTTCGGTGCTGTTGAAGCCAATGGCCCGCTTGCCGACTCGGCGGCCGATCACCTTTTCCAGACCCACAAACGCTCCGCCCAGAATGAACAGAATGTTGGTGGTGTCCACCGGCGTAAACTCCTGGTGCGGATGCTTGCGTCCGCCTTGGGGTGGAACGTTGGCCACCGTGCCTTCCAGAATCTTCAGCAGCGCCTGCTGCACGCCTTCGCCGGAAACATCGCGCGTGATCGACGGGTTTTCATCCTTGCGGCCAATCTTGTCGATCTCATCGATGTAGATGATGCCCGTCTGCGCCCGCGTCACATCCCAATCCGCGTTTTGCAGCAGCCGGAGGATGATGTTCTCGACATCTTCGCCCACATAGCCCGCCTCGGTCAGCGTGGTAGCATCCACAATGGCGAACGGCACGTCGAGAATCCGGGCCAGCGTCTGCGCCAGCAGAGTCTTACCCGTACCGGTGGGCCCGATCAGCAGAATGTTCGACTTCGACAGCTCCACTTCGCCGCGCTGCCGATTCATCTGGATGCGCTTGTAGTGGTTGTACACCGCCACCGCCAACTTCTTCTTGGTGGCATCCTGCCCGATCACGTACTGATCGAGGTACTCTTTCAGCTCCAGAGGCTTGGGCAGTTTGTTGGGGGATACATGCGCCTGCTCCGCCCGGTCATCTTCCAGGATGGAGTTGCATACCGCGATGCACTCGTCGCAAATATAGGCCCGAGGGTAGTCGCTGGGACTCGAAATGAGTTTGCCGACGACCTCCTGGCTTTTGTGACAAAAAGAACAGCGGAGGGAATCGTCTGCACCATTGCGCTTCACGCGAGAGGCTCCGGAAATACGTGTCTAGTCATACACCGGCTCCGGGGGAAGCCATCCAAAGTATAGCAGTCTGTTCCGTTCCGTTTGGCTGGTTGGGCTTAAGAAAGTTGGCCGCGTCAGCCAGAAACGTACGTACCCCTCGAACGTTCTAGAAACGGAGTCTCCACTTTATCGCCAAGGATCGCCCCGTTCCAGCGATGCCCCAGCCAATGCCCCGGTAGGACTTGTCGGCCAGATTGGAGAGGTCGGCCAAGAGGTCCGAGCGTTCACCCAAAGGAATCCCGGCGCGCAATCCCACCACGCCAAAGCCCGGAATCGCGGTCACCAGCGGGGCCGATGCCGCCGTACCCAGCACCCGGTTCTGCACTTGCTCCACTGTTTCGCCGGTCGCCAGCAGCCGGCCGCCGGAAACCAAGCCCCGCACACGAGCCCCATTGTTGAAAAAGCTGGCAATGTTGGTGCGGGAGCGGGTGGCGCCAATCCGGCGGTCTGCCAGCGCCAGCGACGACAAGCGTTCCTGGCGCCCGGCGATGGTTCCATAACCCTCCACCCAGAACCGCCGCGAGGTATAAAGCAGGCTGGGGTTGACGGTCAGCGGCGGGATGCCCGGCTCCAGATCCGGCGGAAGTCCCGTCCGCTCATCTTCGGCGCGGATCCAGGTAAGGTTCTCGTTCAACGTCAGAGACTTGGTCAGCCGCAGCCGGAGCGTATGCTCCACCCCCTGCATCCGGGCCCCGAAGAAGTTCGCGCGGACCAGCACCGGGTTGGTGGCCGCCGGCACATAGATCGCACCACTGGCCAGTTGGCGGGAGATGACCTGGTCACCCAAAGGACGGCCCACGGCACCCGGAGGCAACAGCAGTGTCTGCGACACGATCGTGTTGCCCAGGTTCAGCCGGAAGTAACTGGCCTCCACGCGAAGCCGGGAGTGCTGAAACTCAGCCCCGAAGTCGAAGTTGTCACTCGTTTCCGGACGCAGGCGCTCCACCGGCCGTCCCGATGCCGCAGCCCGATCATCCGCGCGCGTGCCGATGGTGGCATTCAAACCGCGCAGGTCATTGACGTTGGCTTCAAAGCTGCCATTGCCCTGCAAGCCCAGCGTACCCAGGTCGGTCATGTTCGGCGCGCGGAACCCGCGGCTGTAGTGCGCAAACACAGCCAGCGGCCCCATCACATTAAAGCTCGCGCCCAAGCGCCCAGTGACGGCATTGGCGGTTAACGAATCGGTGGGGGTTGCAATGCGGGACTGGTAAGTCGCCCCGCCAAACCGGAGCGCACCGCTCAACCGCAGCCGTCGGATGGGCCGCCACACATCCTCGACAAACAGGCCGTGCGAGAGATAGCGGGCCTGATCGGGAATGCGCGGCCGGCTGGCAGCCGTGACGCCAGTGGCCGGATTAAACGTATAGGCAGGTGCGTTCACCCTCTCGCGATACACCTCTCCGCCGAGGGAAATCTGATGCTTCGACAGTTGCTTCTCGGCCAGAAAGGTTCCGCCCCAGGAAGCCAACCGCTCGTACTGATGCGTGATCGCGCCCAGCGGATTTCCCTGCCCGCCCTGGTTTACCCGCTCTTCGCGCTGTGCGTTGTAAGAACTGCCAGCGGAAAAGCGATCAAACGGACCCGCCCCGATCCGCTGCCAGCGGAGATACCCAAAATCGAGCATCAGGTTGCGCAAGTCCGCGATCAGATTGCCGTCACCACCCAGCAGTTGGTCATATCGCTTGACGCCATCCTGTTGCCCACGCTCGTAGTGAAACACCAGTTGATCCCGTGACGAAAGCCGGTACTGGCTGTGGAACGCCCCGCCGTATTGCGTAAAGGCCGTATCCGGACGGCGGTCACCGCCCAACACGTTGGCCGGCAAGCCCAGAAAGCGGGTCACCGCGGCATGCGTGTCCAGGCCTCCCGCCGTCCGCACCGTGTTGACCCGACGAGCCGACAGAGCCAGGCTTCCCGTAAATCGCCCGAGGGCAAAACCCGTCAGCGTGCTGGTGCCGAACATGCCCGTCGCACTATCAATGCTGGGCGCGATCTCGCCCGAAAAGCGCCGCTGCATGTTCAACGGGAACGCCGAAACCAGATTCACAGAGCCGCCCAGCGAATCCGATCCAAAGCGGGCACTGTTGGGCCCATGGAACACTTCCACGGAGTCCAGCAACGCGGGGTCCGTCAGGTTCTGAAACGTACTCACGCCGCCGCGCTGGGCCGAGGTAGTGTAGCGGAAGCCATCGCGATATACCGAAACGCCGCGCCCCGTCAGCCCGCGGACGAAAATGGACCCCATGGCCGGTGCCGTGCGCTGCTCATGGAGGCCAGCTTCACCGTTGACCACTTCCGTCAGCACCGTATGGCCGCGCTCATTCAGCGTGGTGCGGGAAATTGAGTTCACTCGCTGCACCAGTTGCGTCTGGTAGATCGGGGCCGCCTCCGCATTCACCGTAACGGATTCATCCACCGGCACCAGGCTCAGTGTAACGGCCAGACTTTGCGCCACCCCGGGGGCCAGCCGCACTTCCAGACGGCGTTCGGCAAACCCCGGCCGGGCCACCCGCACCAGATAGTCGCCACAACCTAAACCGGCCCAGGAAAACTCGCCCGCGGAACTGCTGGTCTGGCTGGCCAGTGCGACCCGCTGTGGGGTAACCAGCGTGATGAGTGCTTGCGGAATCGCCGCACCGGACACATCCAGCACCCGGCCGGTAAGGTCACAACCCGCAGCAGCCAAGCAGGCCCCCATCAGCACCGCAATAACACCACGCAGACCGGCCATCACCTAAGGTTGCCATAAGGAATGTCGAGTGCTAATTTACGTGGCCGGCGCGGGAACTGACGGCCTTGGCAGGCCGCACCAGAGAAGTTAATGCTCTGCGGGCCACACAAGGGTCTAATCGGCGTCCCGGGAGTGGATTTCTCCCAAAAGTGGGAGGCACTTTCACTATTTTGTTGAGCGGCTCGGATAGGCGGGCTAACGCGCCGTCGACTGGTAGCGGAAGATCTCAAATATCGGCCGCCCATTGGAATCAGGGACGGTGGCCAGCACCAAATGCCGGGCCCCGCGGGCCGCGGCAAAGCCATCCAACGCTTCCGGAACGCCCGCAATAAACTCGTTGCCCGGCGTATAACGCACAAACACCACATCCGGGCGTTGGATCAGACCCTCCACCGCGGCTGCCGCTTGCTGAATGGCTGGCTGATCCAGATAACCCAGCTTCACCGTGCCCCGCTGCAGCAGATGTAGGCTCTCAATCATGCCCCAGTCCAGCGCATAGACCTGGCCCGCCTGCCGCAAAGCAGAATGCTGCGCCAACCCGCTGACCGCGTCGCTCCACCCATGCCCGCCGCCGTAACGGATCAGTTGCGAATAGTATTGGTTGGTCACCGCCACGCCCGACAGCGCCGTCACCATCACCAACACCAGCCCGGCGCGACCCCACCGGCTACAGATCACCGCCGCAATCACCTGCGGCCACGGCCACAGCAGCACGACATGGTGCGCCGAAGCACCCGTGTCACGATTGAACAGCATCAGTATCCAAGTAACGGCAAAGGCCATCCAGCAAAACAACAACACCCGCGCCACCGGCGTCCGCCAAAAGAAGACAGAGGCGGGCAACATCAACAGAAACAGCCACAGGAATAGCCCCCGCTGCGGTTCACCCAATTGGCGGCTGAGCGCAATCGAAGCGGCCTCAGCCCTGCCCGCGGGCGGACGTTCCCCCGGCTCCGCCTCCCGCGCCAGCCACCCGAACAAGGCACTTCCATCCAGCGCCCGGCGCAACCCGTTCACCTTGCCCGGCAGGTCCGCCGTGGACCACACCGTGTTGCCTCGAAATGTCGCCCACTGGCGGCTGATGTTGTACCGCAACAGTGGATACGCCCCCAAACTAAACGCCACCAGGGCCACCGCCGCATAACGCCAGGTGACCAATCGCCGCACCGTGGGCCAAGCGGTGACCAACATGGCCACCCCCAATGCCGCCAGCGACCAAACGAAAAGTGCCTTATCCCAGAGCCCCAAGCCGAAGCAGAAGAAGCCCGCCGCCAAAGCCCAAAGCTCACCCTGCTGCGCGAACCGCAGCAGCGCCGCCACGCTGGCCACCAGTAACAGATGTTGCAAGGCCACCGGCCCCCAGTCATAGCGAGTGGTCATGATGAAGGTGGTATCCGTCGCCAGCAGCAACGTCGCCAGCCAAGCCGTCCGTTCACCCGACAACCGCCGGACCGCCATAAAGAACACCGCCACCGTCACCGCCCCCAGCAAAACCGGCAGCAAGCGGATGTTGGCCGCCGAAGGATCCACCCACAGAAAGATGAACTTGGCCAGGTAGGCTTTCAGCGTCCCCACGTAGGTCATCAACATCAGCGGCATTTCGGCCTTAAAGGCCTGCGCCGAATAGACCACCGTGTAAGGGGCAAAGGTGGCGTTGCCGAACAAAGCTTCGTCGTTGTAGATCCCCGGCCGGTCCAGAAACGGCACGGCCAACAGGAAGAAAAGCAGCGCACACAGCCCGGGCGCCGCCCGGCCCAGCATGGTTCTCAAATCAGCAGCATGAAACGGCACGCGAAGCTTAAGGTAGCAGACCCACCAGCCGCCAGGCCGGTACGGCTCTGTTCGGGTCCGACTCTTTTCACGGCCGGGCGGGATGCGACGGCGCTACCGCGCCAGATTCCGCTCAATACAAACCCGGACCAGTTGCGCCCGGGTCCGCACGCCCAGCTTGTTGAATATGCGCTGCAAGGTGGCCTTGACGGCTGGTTCAGAGACGTTCAACACGCCGGAGATCTCTTTGTTGGACTGGCCGCGCACGATCAAGCCCAGCACAATCTGTTCGCGCTCCGACAACGTATCGTCGGCAGCTTCCGGCTCCGCCTCCGGCCCGTTTTGCAGTTGCTGATAGGGCGCATCCAGCCAGATGTCGCCGCGGGCAACGGTGCGGATGGCCCCCAGCACCACGTCCAGACTGTGGAGCTTCAGCAGAATCCCCTGCACGCCCATTTGCAACAGCCGCCGGGCTTCATCTTCGTGGAGGAAGGCGGTGAGCATCAGCACCGCCCCGCTCAGCCCGGCCTCGGCCGCTTCGCGCACGTAGCGGGTGCCGCGTTCGTAGCCCAAGTCATAGTCCAGGATCACGACGTCCGGCGGGTGGCTGCGGGCGCTGGCCAGCCCTTCGTCCACCGTACCGCAGTGGCCGGTGATCTCCAGGCCGTTCTCGCTGCGCAACGCCCGGGCCATGCTATCGCGGAAGACGGCGTGGTCGTCGACGATCAGGACGCGAATCGTCGTTGCCGGAGACAAAGTTTCAAGCATGGGTCACTCCTTCCTCGGCAGGCCGCCCGCTCTCGGGAATGGCCGGAGCCCGGCGCGTCCCGTTCACCAACGGCAGAATCACTTTCAGGCAGGCGCCCTTCTCCACTATTTCCACTTCCAAATCGCCTCCGGCAGCACGCAGAATTGCGCGGGAGATGAAGAGGCCTAGTCCGCCGGGGTCACCGTCGCTCTTGAGCGGGTGAAACAGACGAGAAGGGTCCGGAATCCCGGGCCCCGAATCGCGCACACGGACGATCACTACCTCCCCAGCCAGTTCTGCTGCGATCCGCAACTGCCGGGGTTCGGGCGCATCTTCCAGCACGCGGACCGCGTTGAAGGTCAGGTTGAGAAACACCTGCATCAACTGCTCCCGGTTGCCGACGACGGTGGTCAGTCCGCCGGGTAGACCCCCGACAAGCTGAATCCCGGCCTCGGAGCACATCGGCTGCAGCAGCACCCAGAGCTCTTCCAGCAGCGCGTTCAGTTCCGTCACTTCGTGCATCCGGCGGCGGCTGAACGCCAAGTTGCTGGACGCCAGCTTTTCCACACCATCGATCAGCGTGCCCAATACTTGAAACTCGGGCTCAGCCGCCACCGCCACGGAACGACCCAAGTTGGAGTGGGCCATGGCTGCTGCTGCCGCCAGGTTGCGCACCTCGTGCGCCACCGCTCCAAGGGCCACCCGGGTCAAGCTGCCCAGCAATTCCAGACTCGCTTCCTCCCGGCTACGCAGGTTATCGGTGGCATCCCAGATCACCGCCGCC
Organism: Bryobacteraceae bacterium; assembly: GCA_947458745.1. Classification (GTDB taxonomy): domain Bacteria; phylum Acidobacteriota; class Terriglobia; order Bryobacterales; family Bryobacteraceae; genus JAPKYZ01. The sequence continues at coordinate 44,474 of CANGYQ010000001.1, forward strand.
AAATTGCTGAGCCCATCCCGCTGATAAATGGAGCACCAGACCTGGGCCACAAATGCGTGCCCGCTCCGGCGCTGCCCTTGCGCCTCCAGCATCGTGCGTAATCCGGGCGTGGAATGCTCCCGTACCAGCCCTTTTAGTACCGGTACAATCTCGCCGATCCCCAAACCCAGCAGTCCGCCAGGTTCCGCGGCAAACACCCGGGCGGCGGCCGAGTTGGCCACAGTGATTGTACCCTCGGCGTTGACGGTCAAAATGGCCAGCGGAGTCGTGTCCATGATGGCGCGGAGTTGCTGCTCCATTTGGCGCAGGGTTTGGTCTTGCTGCTCGCGTTCGGCCAAGTGCGCCATGATGAGCCGCCGGTTGCGCATGATCTCGCCAAAGAACAGCGCCGGAAAGGTAAGCCCCACTGCGACAAGAAACAAACGGACTTCCATGCCTGGGTCGCCGGCAAAGGGCGCAAATGCTTCTCGCAAGACGGAGCAGCCGATGCCGAGAATCACGATCTCGGTCCGGTGCAGTGCCACGGCGCCGGCGATCATCGGGAAGATGTAGAGGAAACCCAGGCCGCTGTTCTGAACCACCATCCAGTCGATCAGCGCATTCATCGCTACCAGCCCGACGGCGGTCAGCCGGGCCAGTTGGCGCCGTTTCAGTGCCCATTCCAAGCCCTGGTCCAGGGCCCGGGAGAAGGCCCCAAAAGACGGTTCTGTACTAGGACTGAGGCTCATGCAAGCATCCGTAAAACATTGTATTTAAAAGACAAGCCATCAAAAGATAGCTTTCGAAGATCCGGTCTCATCCGCGAGACTCGATTCAGGGAACAGGCCAGACACCTTCTGGAAAGACTCCCAGAATGATTATCGGAGGCAAAATACAAATGAAACAAAATAATCTACTCAGCCGTTCTCTTTTCGTAGCGGCTACCTTGATGGCCGCCGCTCTACCTTCTCAGGCCACCCTGATGAGCTGGAACTATGTCGGGCCGGCCAATCAAATGATTGCCAAGCTGACGCCCACCAATGCTGGCGCCACCCTGGCCCACAACGGCACCGTCAAAGTAGCCATCGATTTCCTGCCGGCCAGCATCTCAGCTCTGGATACGGGGAACGTCAACCTGACGTTTAGCCTCAGTTCCTCCAGCAAGGGCACTTCGAACGGTGTCGTGGCGCAGGAAGGATTCACCGGATACCTACTCTTCACCTACGTGGGACCGACGAACGCCACCTGGACTAAGAATGATGTCGTCCTGAAAGCGGACGTGAAGTCGGCCGCAGGAACGTCCTTCTCCGGCACCACTGGCGGAACCACGCTGGCGGGCGGCGGCTCGGGCGACTACCTGAGCATTGTCTATTCATCTGGCAACACCCAGGTCAAAAACTTCCTGAAGTCACAGGGCACATATGACGCCGACTTCTCGCAGAGCCTGACCAGCACCGGCCTGAAAGGCAACAACGTATTCTTGAACGGTACCACCAAGTTCATCTCGGGTTCCAAGACCAAGAATCAGGTGATCAACTTCTCCAACACCTCCGGTGGCTTCAACATCGACACGCCGGTGCCGGAACCCGCAACCTACGCTTCGATGGGCGGCGCACTGCTGGCCCTGGGTCTCTTCTTCCGCCGCAAATAGGTGACGACTATCGACTAGGACCCTTTCAGTTCGCTCATCGCTCCTTGGGGCGGGTTTCGCTGACCCGCCCCGCTCCTCTTATGGGGAGCGATTTTGTCGTTTCAGCCCCGCAGTAGAGGCTAGGCCTTCGGGGCGGCGGCCCAGATGTGAACCGTCTTTTCCGCGTCGGCCACCGCCACCCAGCGGGCGTCGGGCGAGATAGCCACCGATTGCACGCGGTGCCTGGCCGGCAAGGTGCGCAGGACCGACCGGCTGGGCACATCCCACACCAGCACCTTGACCGGGTTCTTCACCGTCACGTCATCAAAGCCACCGGCCACCAGTACCCGGCCTTGGGGTGCCAGAGCCAGCGCCGTGATCATCTCCGGTTGACCATTCAGCGCCGCCACCTTCTTCCAGCCGCCCGTCTCAAAGACATGGATGGTGCGATCCGCGCCCGCTGCCCCAAAGAAGCGGCCATCCGGCGAAAAGACCAACGCGAACATCGCCACCGGCAACTCCTCAATGGCCGCTACCTGCTTGCCCGTGCCCGTATGCCACACCCGGATTACCGTATCGGTGTTGGCCCCCACCAGCAGGCTGCTGTCGGGAGAAAACAGGAGGCCGGAGTTGCCCAAGCCATCGGGCAGCACCTGGCGTTGAGTACCGGTGGCCAAGTCCCACAGACGGATGGAGTTCTCCGCTTCCGCATTGCTGGCCAACGTCTTGCCGTCAGGCGAGATGGCCAGTTCTCCAGGCGCAACGGACAGCGCGGGCAGCCGGTGCCGCATCTCGCCGGACTTCAGCTCCCAGACCTTGATCACTTTTTCCGGCCCGGAGGCGGCCAACAGTTTCCGGTCTGGCGACAGCGTCAGGCCGCGCAAGTCGTCCTTACTCCAGGGGATCGTCCGCTGCAATGTGCCGGTCTGCGCATCCCAGAACCGGACTTGGCCATCCTGGCAAACCCCCATCAGCGAAGCACCATCCGCCGTGAAGGCGACTTGCCTGACCACCGCTTCCGCGGTGAGTATCCGCTCTGGAGTGTCGGCCATTACGCCGTCTCCAGGCAGATGTCGAAGGTGATGGCGGCGCGGGGCGCTCCAGGGCCCTCATAGAGAGAAACCGGGCGTACCAGTTCGCGGTTGTGAACGATGTTGCGCTTCGCGAACTTCTTGTCCGGGTCACCTTCAAAGAAGGGATCAGTGGCGAAGTAGGCCTGCGTCACCAGCGTCTTGTGGCCAGGCGCGGAGATCAGGTAGTGGATGTGCTGTGCCGGCCGGTCGTCATAATGACCGGGCAGAATGGTCTCGACACTGTAAAGGCCCTTTTCATCGGCGGTGAGCTGGCTGCGGTACTTGAAGCCCACCAGGTCATAGCGGCCGTGGTGATCCGAGTGCCAGATGTCGATCTTGACGCCCTCCACCAACTGCCCCTTGGTGTTCACCACCTTGCCCGCAACGGTAAGCGGAAAACCGGGGTCACCCGCCGGGCGCAGTTGCTTCATGTTCGGGGCGCCCTTCTTGTAGAACGGCCCCAACACCTCACGCGCCGTCGGCTTCTGCGCGGCGGCTTCGGCGGCTTGCCAGGCGGCGAACAGCTTCGTCTGCGACATGGCGGCACCGGAGAGCAGCAGCCCGCGGCTAATGCAGCTTTCCAGCGCCTGGCGGCGTGTGAGGCCAGAAAATTTCATGCCTTCCAGTATCGCATTTGGCACAAAAGCAAGGTCGGCATCGCAGAAGCTTGACCCGTACTTAGGTACGGAGCTTACAGTGATCTAAGCATGTGGCCTACACCCCAAGGTTCCGCTCACGTTCCGCTTTGGCCCGGCGCGCGATCATGCTGGCTGGTTCTGCTTCTTGCTGCCTCTGGCTCTCGCGGCTTGGTGGTGGCGCAACAAACACCGGATCGGCCAGCCACCCTAAAGGTGGAAGTGAAGTCCGATACCGGCCCCGTGGCCGAAGCCCGAGTGTCAGCCAATGGCATTGTGCGCACCACGGACCGTGACGGTGTGTCACTGATCCCGGTGGCTCTGGGTAAAGTTTCGCTGTCGGTGACCAAGGCTGGCTTTCTGCCTGAAGCGTCGGCCCTCACGGTGGACCAAGCCCGAGTGTGGGAAGTGACGGTAAAGCTGGAACCGGATGAAGCCGCCGAGCAAGAGATCACCGTGTACGCCACCAGAACCAACACCCGCCTTCAGGACTCCCCCACCCGCGTTGAAGTGATGAATGGCGAAGAGATTGAAGAGAAGATCATGATGACGCCCGGCGACATCGTGATGCTGTTGAATGAGATGGGCGGCATGCGGGTTCAGACAACGTCGCCAGGCCTGGGTGCCGCCGCCGTTCGCATCCAAGGTATGCGGGGGCGATATACACGCTTTCTGTCCGACGGGTTGCCGCTGTTCGGTCAGCAGGGCGGGGGCCTCGGACTGTTGCAGGTACCTCCCACGGATCTGGCCCAAGTGGAGGTGATCAAAGGCGTGTCATCCGCCCTCTACGGCGCTGGCGCGATGGGCGGTGTGGTCAACCTCACCTCCCGCCGGCCCGGTGACCAGCCAGACTTGGACTTGATCGTTAACCGCTCCACGCTAGGTGCCACCGACTTCTCGTCCTTCCTGGCGCGGAAACTGACGCGCGGTTGGGGCGGGTCCTTTCTCGGGGGCGGCCATTTTCAGCAGGGGAACGATCGCGACGGCGATGGCTGGGCGGACTTGGCTGCCTATCGCCGGGGGATTGCGCGCCCTCGCGCGTACTGGGATGGAGGTGAGGGCCGGACGGGGTTTATCACCGCCGGCTACACGTACGAAAGCCGGGAAGGGGGGACGCTACCGGGGCGCGTGCTGGCTGCCACCGGCGGGCCCTATCGCGAGTCTCTGCTGACGCGTCGTTACGATTTGGGCGGTAGCTTCCAGTTCCTGATGGGTCGCAAGTACGCCGTCACATCCCGGTTCTCCACTTCCCGCCAGGACCACCAACATCAGTTCGGCGAAGTACCCGAGCGGGACCGCCACGAAATGTTGTTTGGCGAAGTCTCCGTGCGTGGCACCAACGGACGGAACACCTGGGTGGCGGGCGCGGCGGCGGACCGGGACGCTTACCGCCCATGGAGCCTGCCCCGGTTCGGCTACACCTACGTCACCCCAGGCATCTTTGCGCAGGATGACCTCGACTTAACGCCTTGGCTTTCACTTTCCGTCAGCGCCCGCGCCGACTTTCATAGCCAATACGGCACCTTCTTCAGCCCGCGCGTCTCCGGTCTGATTCGTTGGGCCGGTTGGACCAGCCGATTGTCGGCGGGCCAGGGTTTCTTTGCGCCGACACCGCTCACCGAAGAGACCGAAGCTGCTGGGCTTACGCGTCTGGCGATCCCTGCGCGGCTTCAGCCCGAGCGCGGACGCAGTGCTTCCGTCGACCTGACCCGCACAGTCGGCCCGGGAACCTATTCGATGGTGGCCTTCGCTTCCCAAGTCGCCCATCCCATCTTCGTCAATCGGCAGACCCATTACGCCCTGGTGAATCTGACCCAGCCTTCGTCCAATCGCGGTCTCGAGTTTCTCGGCACTTGGCGCAAGGCACCGATCGCTGTCACCGCCAGCTACACCTTCGTTCAATCACGCGAAACGGAACCCGGAAAGGGCCGGGCCGACGTTCCGCTGACTCCGCGCCACAGTTTGGGCGTGGTGGGTATGTGGGAAAAGGAAGACGTGGGACGAATTGGACTGGAGGCGTACTACACCGGAAGACAGCGACTGGAGGAGAATCCCTACCGCTGGCAGTCGCAGCCCTACTACACCTTTGGCGTGCTCGGAGAAAAGCGATTCGGCCCCGTGCGTCTGTTCTTGAATATCGAAAACCTGACCGATGTCCGTCAAACGCGCTGGGATCCGATGCTGAGACCCAGCCGTGGTCTCGATGGCCGCTGGACCGTCGATGCCTGGGCACCGCTGGATGGCCGGGTGATCAATGGCGGCGTGCGGCTGAAGTTCTAAACAAACCAGCCCGCACGGGTGTCCTTGCCTCAACCCCGGGGTGGCATGATGAGGACATGCCACACGCTACGCGCGAAGAAATCCGTGCCCGTTTTGATGGCGACGTGGAACGTTTCTCCATACTCGAAACCGGCCAAACAACCACCATTGACGCGGCCTATGTGCTGGATCTGATCTCGGAGTGTGCGGTGGCCACCGCGCCCGGAGCCACCCGGCTGGTGGACCTGGGCTGTGGCGCGGGTAACTTTTCACTCAAGCTGGTCCAAGCGCTGCCCCTCACATCGATCACGCTGGTGGACCTCAGCCGTCCGATGCTGGACCGCGCCACTGCTCGGTTAGCCGAAGCGACGCCCGCCACCGTGACGGCACTGCAAACCGATCTGCTCCACCTGAAACTGCCACCCGCCTCGACCGACATCGTGGTGGCGGCGGCGGTACTGCATCATCTCCGGGAGGATGCGGATTGGCTGAATGTCTTCCGCGCCATCTGGGAGTCGCTCGCGCCCGGTGGGGTCTTCTTTATCTGGGACCTGATCGACCATGACTGGCCCGGCATCCGGCAGGTAATGGCCCACCGCTATTCGCAATATCTCGAAGGGCTGGGCGGCCCGGAGTTCCGGGACAAGGTGAACACTTACGTGGCCTATGAAGATACGCCGCGTAGTGTGCCGTTTCAGATGCAGACGCTCTCGAGCGCCGGTTTCTCAGCGGTCGAGGTGCTGCACAAACACATATCTTTTGCCGCGCTCGCGGCCCGGAAGTAATTCCCTCGCTATCCTTAATCTGGTATTACTGAAGTTAAGCGATGGCCGACCTAATCGCCAACTCCCACTCCTACCGGGATCTTCTCGCTCGCCTGAAGAGCCAGATCCGCACTGCCCAGGTCCGGGCGGCCTTGGCCGTCAACCAGCAACTGGTGATGCTCTATTGGGGCATCGGCCGGGAGATCCTGGAGCGCCAACAGTCCGAAGGCTGGGGCAGCAAAGTGGTGGAGCGGCTGGCCCAGGATCTGCGCGCCGAGTTCCCGGATATGGGCGGTCTATCCCGGACCAACCTGCTCTACATGCGAGCCTTTGCCGAGGCTTGGCCGGATGAGGTAATTGTCCAACAGCTTGTTGGACAAATTCCCTGGGGCCACAACGTCCGCGTGATCGACTTGGTGAAGGACCGCGAAGAGCGCCTGTGGTACATCCGCGCCGCCATCGAGCAGGGCTGGAGCCGCAACGTGCTGGTGATGCAGATTGAAAGCGGCCTCTACCGGCGGCAAGGCAAAGCGATCACCAACTTTTCGGCCACCCTGCCCGCCCCACAGTCCGACCTCGCGCGGCAGTTGATCAAGGACCCTTACAACTTCGACTTTCTCACGCTCACCTCCGCCGCCCAGGAGCGCGACCTGGAGCGTGGCCTACTGGTCCATCTACGCCAGTTTCTCGTCGAGCTCGGCACGGGCTTCGCTTTCGTCGGCAGTCAGGTGCCGCTGGAAGTGGGTGGCGAGGAGTTCAAGCTGGACTTACTGTTCTACCACTTGAAGCTGCGTTGCTTCTGCGTGATCGACCTGAAGATGAAGCCCTTCAAGCCCGAGTACGCGGGCAAGATGAACTTCTACCTGGCCGCCGTCGATGACCTGCTCCGCCACCCGCAGGATCAGCCTTCCATCGGGCTCATCCTTTGCCGGACCAAAAACCGCATCATTGCTGAGTACGCGCTCCGGAACCTCAGCACTCCCATGGGCATCTCCGAGTTCCGTCACCTGGAGCAGCTGCCGGAGCAACTGCAAGGGACCTTGCCCACCATTGAAGAGATTGAGGCGGAGTTGGGCAGGGTCGAGATCAGCTAGCTGGCTCCACCTACTCAGGCCGCAACGCTTCCATCGGATTGATCCGCGATGCTCGCCACGCAGGGATAGACGCGGCCGCGAAGGCGGTGGCCAGCAGCACCACCGCGACGGCCGACCAGATGGCCGGATCGGTGGCCCCAACCTGATAGAGATAGCTGTCCATCACGCGCCGCAGCGCGTAGCTGAGCCCGGCCCCGCACAGCAGCCCCAGTGTCGCCAGCAGCAGGGCCTGTGCCTGGAACCGCCGCCGGATGGCTTCCGGAGCAGACCCCAGTGCCAATCGAATCCCAATCTCCCGGCGCCGTTGCTGGACCGCGTAGGCGAGCAAACCGGCGATTCCCGTGGCGGAGATCAACAAGCCAAAGCCCGCGAAACCCGCCAGCAGCGACGACAGCAGCCGTTCGATCTTCACCGATTCCCGTACATTGCCTTCCACCGTCGTTACCTTGACGAAAGGCATGCGACCCGCTTCCTTCCGGAAGATAGCCTGCAGTGCGGCCACCAGCGGTTCCCGCGCGCCCGCGTGCCGGACGGCGAGCGTCATTCCCGGGCTCTGTGGCCCGTTCATCCAACTGGGGAAATACACAGTGGGTGGACTGGCTTCCCGAACGTTGGTGTACTTAGTGGCGGCCACCACGCCCACTACCTCGATCGGTTCTTTGTCGTTGGGTAGACCGATGAACTGCCCAATCGCGGCATTGGGTGACCCATAGTAACGGCGCGCGACGTCCTCACTCATGACGCACATCCAACGCCGCCCGGAAGCTGCTGCGGGGAACTCTCGGCCTGCCAGGAGAGGAATGCCCAGGGTTTCAAAGTAGCCATCGGTGACCGAATGCAGAAAAACCATGCGGTCCTTGGACGGGACATGCATATGGCCGGGCACGTCGATCGTGATCATCTGCGCCTGAGGGCCCAGCGGCGGCATCCCGGTCCAGGCCGCGGCGGTTACCCCGGGCAGCTGGCGGGCTTGTTCCAGAATGCTCCGGTATGCCCGGTCATGCGCAGGCCGGCTGATCCCGGCGTTGAACAGATCAGGGGTCAACAAAACCGTGGCTTGAGCATCGAATCCCGTTGCTTGATGCACCAGGCGCTGCACCGATTTCAGCATCAGCGCCGAACCGCCCAACAGCGTGAACGTCAGCGCCGTCTGCAGGACGATCATGCCCGCCCGCAACCGCCCGGCACCAATACTGCCGGTGCTCGACCGCATCGCCTGATAGTGTTGACGCGAAGCCGTCCAGGCCGGCACCCAGCCCGCGATCAAAACCACCAACACCAGTAAGGCGACAACAAACGCCAACACCGTCAGGTCCAAGCCCGTGTCGATATCCAGGTCCAGCTGGCTGGAGATCGCCACACCCAACCATCTCGCCAGGACCAAGCCACCGGCTACACCACCCAACGCCAGCAACGTACTCTCTATCAGCAATTGCTGCCGTACTCGGGCGGCCGTGGCTCCCAAGGCCAAACGAGTAGCAATCTCCTGGCGGCGAGCGGCGGCCCGGGCGAGCAAGAGATTGGTCAGATTGGTGGCCGCAATCAGCAACACGGCGGCTACCGCCGCCAGCAGTATCAGGAGCACGGGGCGGTACTGCTTCATGGGCGTCGAGTCGCCTGCCGGGGTCGGGCGAACTTCCATCTTCATGGCGAGAAACTGCCTCTCGGCCTCCGCCGACAGCCCCACTTCCTTGGCGCTGGCCAACAGGCCCGGAACCATCGCCGTCATCTGCTGCGTCGCGACCTCCGGGCTGAGGCCTGGTTTCAACCGGCCCTGAACTCGCAAGAATCCTAAGCCCGGGTTGGTCCGCCAACGGAACTTCGGGTACAGCGCCTCCATGCTGCTCACCGTGATCCAGAGATCGATCGCCGTGCCGGGGGTGGTGCCCACAAACGATCGCGGCGCGATGCCAACCACCACGAAAGGCACCTGCTCCACCGCGATGGCGGCCCCCACTGCGGCCGGAGACCGGTTGAAGGCACGGGACCACAATGCATCACTGATCACCACCGGCCAGCCGCCGGAAGGTCCGCCGGGAACGTCATCGGCCGCGGTCAGCAGGCGGCCCAGTTGAGGTTGCACTCCCAAGACCGGAAAGTAGCTTCCCGTCACGCGCGCGGTGTTCGGCCGGTGGGGCGAACCGTTGGCGTCAACGGCCATTGCGCCAGCTCCGGCGACACCGAAGATCCCCGAAAATGCTGTCTCCTGTTTGGACAACGCCTGATACAGCGGGTAAGAGACAAAGGCCCGCTCCACTTCTTTGGTTTCTCGCCCATTCACCCAGTAGCGGCCCGTAGAGGGAATGTTGGTCAGCACCAGTTTCGCCAGTTGCTCCGGCTGTTTCACCGGCAGCAATCGCAGCAGCAGTCCATTGGTGATCGAAAACACGGCCGTGTTGGCACCGATGCTCAACGTGAGCGTGAGCACGACGACAAAGGTGAACAGTTTCTCTTTGGCCAAGACGCGGACCCCGAATCGGGTATCCCGCCACAAGCCCTCCAGCCACGGGAACAGCCAGATCTCTCGCGTTTCCTCGCTCCAGGCCGTCGCGTTTCCCAGGGCAACTCGCGCCTCTCTGGCCGCCTCGTCGCTAGACCGGCCGGACGCCTGCAGCGCCTGTTGTTTCAAGGCCAAATGCGCGGCCAGCTCATCTTCCAACTCTTGATCAAACTGCGCCCGCCGGCCCAGACGACGGAGGCGCGAGAGCAATGAGTTCCACCAGGCGTTCATGGTTAGCACTCCCCCAAAACGCGGCCCATGCCGAGAGCGATCTGCGTCCAGCCCGCGCGCTCCTTGGCCAACTGCTTCCGGCCCTCGCGCGTCAACTGGTAGTACTTGGCCTTGCGATTGGCCTCCGACATCCCCCATTCCGAGTCCAGCCAGCCCTTCAGTTGCAGGCGGTGCAGGGCCGGGTAGAGTGCGCCTTCCTCGACGCGGAAAAGCTCGCCGGAGCGGCTCCAAATGGCCTCCATGATGGCGTACCCATGCGCCGGACCCGCCTCCAGCGTGTGGAGAATCAGCAGGTCCAAGGTGCCAGGCAGAAGTTCAGCAGAGCGGAATCCCATAGATATCTTAGGGGAAGAGTACACCCGCTCCCCTAATGTGTCAAGGGGAGAGTCACCTCACCCGCTGACGGTTTCCACAGACGCAGGATGGCGCGGCTTAGAGCGGCCAGCGGGAGCGGCCATGGGGAGAAGCTACCACGCCCCGCAGCTTGATATGGTGGGGGCAGTGGCGAAGAAGTCATCCGCCTCATCTCAGCCCGCAAAGCTGACCCGCGTGAGCGCCGAATCTATTTGGAGCAAGCCACTTTCTAAGCAACAGAAAGAGACACTCAAGGCGGTGGCCTCGCGGCAGAAAGCGGCCACGGCGTTGGAAATCAACTACTCCGAGATCCCCCGCCTGACAGATCGCCAACTCACCGAGTTCCGGCGGCCACCGAAGAAGCTGGTGGCCGTACGGCTGGATACTGATGTCTTCGAGTGGCTACAGGGATTGGGATCTGGCTATTCGACGCGGATCAACAATGTTCTGCGCGTGGTGATGCCACAAGGACAGTAGATTGTGACGCCCTACCGTGGCGTGATCTCCCCGCCCAGGCCCGCATAGGACTCTTTCACCTTGATCACCTTGCCCGCGCCACCAAACGTCACAAAGGTGATCTTGCCCGGAGCCTTGCCATACACCCAATCTTCCGTATCCACGCCGTCTTTCGACTCGCGGGAGTGATACTTGGGCTGGCCCAGCACCATCTTTACTTGTTCCTTGTTCATGCCCTCCACCACCTTGCCGGCCTTCACCGCGGCTTGGATCTCGGGGGGCAGGTTCTCGACGTAGTCTTCCGTGGCGGAGTGTTCGTCGAACTTGAAGATGGGGGCGAGCATCTTCTTGATCTCGGCCACTTCGATGGGCTCAATGTCCTTGGGAAACTTCAATACGAGGGCGGTGCCCAGCGACAGGCGCGACGGGCCGCCGACCGGGCGCATGCCGCCGTTGCCGCCGCCGACGCCTACTTGGACGCGGTCCCGCCAGGCCCTGCCGGTCTTGAGGCCGCCGTTGATTTCGAGCACGATGTTGTCGTCGTTGATGTCGACCTTGGTGATCTGAACCTGGTCCCCCACCTTCGCGGCGGGGCCGAACTCGCGCGCAGCGGCGTCCCAGCGGGCTTTGTCCCACTGCGTGTCGCCGGCCTTCTGTTCGGTGGTCAGTTCCAGCGGCTTCTTCGAACGCGGCAGCGAGACTTTGGCGCTGGCGTACTCGGCGGAAAGGCCGCGGATCAGCTTCACCCGGTCTTCCTGCGTCAGCTTTTCCGCGAACAGCAGGGCGGGCAGCGCGATCCAGATAAGGAGACGGAATTTCATTCTTCCTCCCGCAACAGATAGGGCCGCTGGACGGAGAACGGCGCTTTCCAGATATAGAAGGCGACGATCGGGATGACGATCAGGGTCAAGATGCTGCCCTCGACACCATAGCCACCACCCGACCACAGCTGACCGGCCGTCCATTCCATCCGATAGCCCGTCACACTCATGGTAAAGCCGCTCAGGTTGACGCCAAACAGCGGCAGCGTCCAGTTCCAGCCAAAGTGCATCCCGGTGGAGAGCCACAGGTCGCCGGTCCGGAGGAAGCAGACGCCAAACAGGACACCCCAGAGGAAGGTGTTGGCGTACCCGATCCAGGTGATATCGGGGTTGCCTGAATGGGCATTGGAGAACAGCACCGCCATGGGCAGAATGGTGGCGAACGCGCCCCAGCGTTTCAGCAGCAGTTGAAAGCCGTAGCCGCGGAACAACATCTCCTCGCCCACCGCACCCAGCAGCAAAACAACACTGACAAACAGCAGGCTGTACCAGTTGCGGGGCTGCTCCGGCGCGGGCACCAGTTTGGCCATACCCAACAGCAGCGGAGGCCCCATGACAAACAGCGCCGCACCCAGGCCTCCCAGAAAGCCCAGGCCCAGATTCTTCATGCCGCCATCGTCCACCGTCAAGCCGATATCCGATAGCTGCCCTCGCTCGTAGACCCGCAGCGTAATCGCGTTCGCCAGCGCCGCCGCCCCGAAACTGACCACCGCCCCCGCCACCAGCGAACCCGCCCACGGCTTTAGCAACGGGCCCAGCACCATCATCGTCACGATCTCGATCACCGCGAACAGAATGACGCGGACGATTACCCGCGGCGGTTGGCCGGGCACTTCGACGGTATCGGCTGGCAAGTTGGGCTTGGACGCGGGCTGCATGGTCTCTTTAGCCAGTATCGCCGCTTACGCCTCGGGCTGGGGCTCGATCAAGTCAAGGGCCGCACCGATCGATATCCGGTTAGGCTTACCTTTCGGATCCTCCCGCCACTGACGCCAGTCCCGATGGGCGGGCTCATCGGGCGATAGCGCAAAGACCTCGATGGCACCGCCGTCGCTCCACTGCAAACGGACCGACCTCCACTGCAGCACCGCATGGTCGAGTTCAAATACATGGACCAGATGTCCATTGCCCAACCAGCCGAGCAACCGGAAGTAGATCCAGGTTCGGCCGTTCCGCTCCGCCAGTATGCGGATGTGGTCCAAAGTGCCGGAAGTGGCCCACTCTCCGTCCGCAAACGTAGCGACGAACCGGGAGCCATCCTCAGCAAAGTGTTTCAGCCACTGGCGGAGCATCCTCTTGCTCAGCCGCTTGCCGACTTTGCCGCCCGGAGGAGCCATCGCGTCGGCTACAGGCGCTTGACGTTGACGCGCACGCCCTTGGGGGCGACCTTGACGGGCAGTACGGTGGCGCCCTCCGCCGCGATCGCGTCCGAAACGCGTTGCTTGGCGTCAGGCTCCACCAGAAAGAAGACGCAGCCGCCACCGCCCGCTCCACAGACCTTGCCGCCCAGGGCACCCTTCTTCTTGGTGACGGCGATCAACTGGTCGATCAGCGGTGTCGTGATGCCGGGGGCGTTCTTGCGACGGTGGCCCCATTCTTCGCGCACCAGTCGGCCTACTTCGGCCCAGTCGCTCTTTTCGAGCGCGCCGCGCATCGCCTGCGCAATGGCCGAGATCTTGGCGAAGTTGCGGTGGACCTGCTTGTCGCCATCGATGTGCAGCTTGGTGACTTCCCAGTTATTGATGCCGGAGTTGCGCGGCAGACCGGTGTAGGCCAGCACGATGCGCTGGTTGAAGTCGTCGAGATCCACCGGAATCGGTTTGCGGATCAACCCATCGACGCGCAGCTCCAGCGCGCCGACGCCGCCGTACATGGCGGGGTAGTAATCCTGCGCGCCGGTGGGGACGTTGATGATCTGCGCCTCAATGTTCTGCGCCACTTCGCGGACGCGCTCAATGGAATAGCCCGTGCTGCACAGCTTATTGAAGGCGCTGGCCACGGTGATCAACAGTGCGGAAGAACCCGAGATGCCGGCTCCGGCCGGGGCTTCGGAGCTGGTCCACAGCTCAAAGCCGTTCATCGCGTCCATCTGCTCGCGCGCCACGTTAGCAAAGTGGCGGATGGCCCAGGCCAGCAAACCGAGGCCGGGCTTCTTTTCGGCCAGCAGCGAATCGAGCGACGCGAAGGCTTCGGTCTTTTTCAGATCTTCCGACACCAGCACCACGGCACCGTCGGTGCGCGGCGTGATGCGGCAGTGGGTGTAGCGGTCCACCGCAAAGTTCACTGTCACCGCGCCCGGGTGATAGAGATAAAGCGGCCAGATGTCCAGCGTGCCGCCCGCCATATCGACGCGGCACGGAGATTGAGCAGTGTAGATGTTCGCCAAATCACTATTCTAGTTGACGTTTTGGCTCTAGAACCGGGTCAGAGCGCGCGGACGAAGATGAACGCATTGAGCAGGCAAAGCGCCAGCGCCGGAATCGCGGCTAGAAGCGGGTCTTTAATTCTGAAGCGGGTCACCACCGCCAGAAACATCATCAGTGCTAAGCCGCCGGAGGACAGCAAGAGCAGCGGACGATGAAAAAGCCCTGCCAACAGGCCGACGCTGGCGGCTACTTGCAACATCCCCGTCAACCGCCGGAGGCGGGCAAGGCCATACCGCTCAAACTCTGCTACCATCCGCTCCGAGAGTAGGCAGTTCAGACCGTAGCCTCCAAACAGGATCGCGGACAGCAAGGGCGCAATAAGCGGTAACGCAGGTGTTAACATTGGGCCGCTCCAATGATAGACTCAATCGTGTCTGGCCATTTAGGCTGGTCGGAAAGAGCAACGTGATGCAAACGATCGTGATGGGTTTTCAAATTGTAGTCGCTTTAGGCCTGCTGAACGTCTGGCTGCTCCGCTTTAATCAAAGCACTGCCTATCGGGGAGGCAGCGCCCGCTCGATGCCGGAGGAGTTTGCTGCTTACGGGCTGCCGCCTTGGTTCACTTACATCGTTGGTGGTCTCAAGATAGGGGCCGCGATTGCGCTGATCGCTGGCCTGTGGATGCCGGTGCTCGTTTTCCCCGCCGCGCTCCTCGTTAGCCTTTTGATGCTGGGGGCTTTGGCGATGCACCTGAAAGTTCACGATCCGTTGAAGAAATCGGTGCCCGCACTCCTTGTCCTGATGCTTTGTCTCGCCATTTGTTGGGGTTCCCGCGAGGCGGCGGGGTTGTCGAGCCTGGGCTAATCGAAATGTAGGCCGTCGGTGATGCCGCCCCAGTTCCAGCAATGACCGCAGCGGGCCCTCCTGGTATCCTGAAATGGAGACAGATCCATCTGTTCCAAGGAGAATTCCCTTTTCATGGCAATCAAAGTAGCCATCAACGGCTTCGGCCGTATCGGTCGAAACGTATTCCGGGCGGCGCTGGGCAATCCGGCGATTGAGATCGTCGCCACCAATGACCTCACCGACATCAAGACGCTGGCCCACCTGCTGAAGTACGACTCCATCCTGGGGCCGCTCCATGCCGATGTGAAGATCGACGGTGATGTGATTCATGTCGACGGCAAGCCGCTGAAGGTGTTCGCCAGCAAGGACCCGGCCGCCATCGATTGGACCAGCCTGGGCACCGAAGTGGTCATCGAATCCACCGGACGCTTCACCGATGCCGCCGAAGCCCGCAAGCATTTGTCGGGTTCCGTGAAGAAGGTCATCATCTCGGCTCCGGCCACCAATGAAGATGTGACCATCGTGCTGGGCGTCAATGACGGCATGTACGATTCGAGCAAGCACACCATCGTCTCCAACGCCTCCTGCACCACCAACTGCTTGGGCCCCGTGGTGAAGGTGCTGCACGAGAAGTTCGGCATCGACAAGGGTTCGATGACGACCATCCACAGCTATACCAACGATCAGAATGTGCTGGACTTCCCGCACAAGGATCTGCGCCGCGCCCGTGCGGCCGCGCTGAACATGATCCCCACCTCCACCGGTGCCGCCAAAGCCATCGGCTTGGTGATGCCGGAATTGAAGGGCAAGCTGGACGGCTATTCGATGCGAGTCCCCACCCCGAACGTTTCCGTGGTCGATTTCGTGGCGGTGCTCAAGACCAACACCACGGCTGCTGAAGTGAATGCCGCTTTGAAGGCGGCCTCGGAAGGTGCCTTGAAGGGCATCCTGGCCTACACGGAAGATCCGGTGGTTTCCAGCGATCTGCTGCATTCGCCCGCCAGCGCGACCGTGGATGCGCAGCTCACCAAGGTGATGGACGGCAACTTCCTGAAGGTCGTGGCCTGGTACGACAACGAGTGGGGCTACTCCTGCCGCGTGGTTGACCTGGTCAGCTTCCTGCTGAAGTAGCACCGTACGTTGATCAAATTGGGAAAGGGCGCTCCGGATGCGGGCGCCCTTTTTCTGTTGTCTGGTTGAATTTGTCCCGAAGGATGGTGTGGTGTTGATGAAAATCTCGCGTTTGTTTCTCCCGCTCGCCGGCCTGATGCTCCTGGCCGCGCCGCCCAAATCCGGCATTGACCGGGCCGCGCTGGACCCCACGTGTAAGCCCTGCGACGACTTTTGGCGTTATGCCAACGGCGGCTGGGTGGACAAGAACCCGATTCCCGCTAAGTACCCGGTGTGGGGTAGCTTCGTCACGCTCGAGGAGCAGAACAGCGAGAAACTGCGAGGCATTCTGGAAGAATCCGCCAAGCAAACCTCCGGCCCGGCAGCCAAAGTGGGGGCCTATTACGCCGCTTGTCTCGACACCGCCGCGATGGACCGCCTGGGGCTGAAGCCGCTGGAACCAATGTTTGCGCGCATCGCCCAGATCAGCAACCTCAGTGGACTGTCGAACGAAATTCTGGCGATGGAAAAGGTGAGCATCGCTGCTCCCATCACCGTGTACGCGGATTCCGACTACAAGAACTCCTCGCAAGTGATCATGATGCTGGACGTCAGCGGCTTGTCACTGCCGGAGCGCGAGTATTACTTCAAGGATGACGACCGCTCCAAGAACATCCGCACTGAGTTCGTGAAACACATCGCCAAGATGCACGAACTGACCGGCGTCCCGGCCGATCAAGCGGCCAAGCTGGCCACAACAATCATGGCATTTGAGACCAAGCTGGCCGAAACGCGCATGAAGCTGGTGGACCGCCGCAACCCGGACAATACCTACAACAAGACGGATCTGGCGGGCCTGAAGACCGCCGCCCCAGGCTTTAGCTGGAATGCACTGATTGACGCGGAAGGCCTTTCGCAGACGATCGCCATCAACGTGGAAGATATGGGCGCCTTGAAGGGCTTCGGCGAACGCCTGAAGGACACGCCGCTCGACACCTGGAAGGCGTACCTCAAGTGGCGCTGGCTGAACTCGACCGCCGCGTCGCTCGCCAAAGCCTACCGCGACCAAAACTTCTACTTCAAGCGGACCGTGCTGGCGGGAGTGAAGGAAATGGAACCCCGCTGGCAGACCTGCTCGGCGGAGACGGACGGCGCCATGGGTGAGCAGTTGGGCCAGGTCTTCGTGGCCAAATACTTTCCGCCAGCCGCCAAGGCCCGCATGATGACGCTGGTGGAGAATATGCGCGCCACGCTCCGCGATGAGATTCCGGGCGTGCCCTTCATGGGCCCCGCAACCAAGAAGGCGGCCATCGACAAGCTGAATTCGTTCTTCCCCAAGGTGGGCTACCCGGACAAGTGGCGTGACTATTCGGCCCTCACGATCACCCGCGACAACTTCTTCGCGAATGAATTGGCCAGCCGTGCTTTTGAGCATCGCTACACGATGAGCCAGGCGGGCAAGCCGGTGGATCGTGCCAAGTGGGGCATGACGCCGCCCACGGTGAACGCCTACTACAACCCTTCGCTGAATGAGATCGTCTTTCCCGCGGGCATCTTGCAGCCGCCCTTCTTTGACATGGAAGCCGACGACGCGGCCAACTACGGCGCGATCGGAGCCGTGATCGGCCATGAGATGGGCCATGGCTTTGACGACCAGGGCAGCAAGTTTGACTCGCTCGGCAATCTGCGTGATTGGTGGACC
The DNA here is from genome assembly GCA_947458745.1 of Bryobacteraceae bacterium. GTDB lineage: Bacteria > Acidobacteriota > Terriglobia > Bryobacterales > Bryobacteraceae > JAPKYZ01. Next base: position 62,294 of record CANGYQ010000001.1, read on the forward strand.
GAAGAGGACCGCAAGAAGTTCGACGAACGCGCCGCTTGCATCGTGGATCAGTTCGACACAATCGACGTGGGCGACGGGTTGAAGCACAACGGCCGCCTGGTGACCGGCGAAGCCATGGGCGATGTGGGCGGCCTCACCCTGGCCTACAAGGCCTACAAGCGCTCGCTGAAAGGCAAGGAAGGCCCGGTGATCGATGGCTTCACCGCGGACCAGCGCTTCTTCCTCGCATTTGCCCGGGTCTGGGGCATGCATGAGCGGCCGGAGCATCGCCGGATGGCGGTGCAGACTGATCCGCACCCCATCGCCAAATGGCGCGTGAACGGCACGCTGGCCAACATGCCGGAGTTCTTCGCCGCTTTCTCGTGCAAGCGCGGCCAAACGATGGTGCGGCCGGAAGAGAAGCGCTGCAAGCTCTGGTAGCCGCGCCCGCCGGGAAGGTGGTCTGGGGTAGACGCCAACTATCCGCCTCCGATTCGCGCTAGAACGGAGTAATGAAGATTTTCGCGCTCCTGCTTATTCTGGCCAACTTGGTTCTGGCGCAATCACGCCGGGAGGTGCCGATGCTGGTGACGGTGCCGTGGCTCGAAAACTATCTGCCCCAGCCCGGCTTAGTGATCCTGCATGTGGGGTCGCAGAAGGACTACGACGCGGGCCACATCCCGGGCGCGCGGTTGGCGACGCTGGCTGATCTCTCGGTGACCGGTGAAGCGGGACTGCGCCTGGAACTGCCCGCGCCCGCCACGTTGAGCGCGGCCTTGGGCCGCCTGGGCATCACCCCGAATTCCCGCATCGTCATCTACCCGGCCAATGAGTCGGTCCAGTCGGCCACCCGCGTCTGGTTGACGCTGGAATGGGCGGGGCTGGCGGCGCGGGCCTCATTGCTCGATGGCGGGTTGGCGGCCTGGCAGGCGGCGCAGAAGCCACTGGAGACCACGGCGCGCGCGGCGGCCGAAACGCCGGCTCCGGCAGTAGTTCCGCATCCGGAACTACTGGTCGACAGAAACTGGGTGCGGGACAACGGGCAAAAACCCACCGTCGCCCTGCTCGACGCCCGGCTGCCGCAGTTCTACACGGGCGCGGAACAGGGCATCGGCACCCGCCCCGGACGCATTCCCGGTGCGCGCAATCTCCCGTTCCCCACGCTGCTGGATGCGGACCGCAAACTGAAGCCCGCCGCGGAACTGCGCCAGCTGTTCGCGGAAGCCGGCGTCACCGATAGCAAGCAGTTAGCGATCTACTGCCACATCGGGCAGCAAGCCACACTGCTCTACTTTGCGGCCAAGTCCGTCGGCTTTGAGCCCAAGCTCTACGACGGGTCCTTCCAGGAGTGGAGCATGCAGGCCGATTTTCCGGTTGCCACCGGCAAGTAGCGACGGCAGCCGTTAAGCGGCTTCGCCGCAATGACTCGGCGAGGTTCCCATTTAAAACCGCCAAAGCCCCGCGATGACTCGGCGGGGCTTTGGGAGTTCACAGATTGACCCCGCCGAGCGGGGCTCTTCGCGGCTTACTGCTCCGCGACGCAGGGGTTGGTGAGTTCGCCGATGCCTTCGATGAAGACGGTCATTACTTCGCCTGGCTTCAGCCAACGCGGGGGCTTGTGGCCCAGGCCGACGCCGGGAGGGGTGCCGGTGGAGATCACGTCGCCGGGTTCGAAGGTGAAGACCTTCGAGAGGTGCTCCACCAATTCCGGGATGCCGAAGATCAGTTCTTTGGTGGAGGAGTCCTGCACGGTGACGCCGTCGATGCGGAGGCCGATGCGGAGGTTGTGCGGGTCAGCGATTTCGTCGGCCGTGACAATCCAGGGGCCCATCGGGCAGAAGGTGTCAAACGTCTTGCCCATGATCCACTGGCTGGTCTGCAACTGCCAGTCGCGCGCGGAGACGTCGTTGACGATGGTGTAGCCAAAGACATAATCCATGGCGTTCTCTTTGGTGACGTGGCGGCCGGGCTTGCCCAAAATCACGGCGAACTCCGCTTCATAGTCCGGCTTCTCGGAATTCTTGGGCAGAACAACATCTTCGCCGGGGGCGATGACGCTGTTGGGGAATTTGTTGAATACCACCGGGATGGTGGGGATGGCCATGCCGGATTCAATGGCGTGATCGCGGTAGTTCAAGCCGATGCAAACCACCTTGGGGGGGCGCGGAATGGGCGCGTGCAGCTTCACTGCACTCAGCGCCACTGGCGTGCCCTTGTTGGCGGCCGCGATGGCGGACTGGCCGGCGGCGATGGCACCGCACATGTCGGCAAAACCTAAAACCGGGACCACCTGATCGCCTTCGACAATACCGACCGAGGGCGCGGATCCGTTGAGAGAAAACGTGACAAGCTTCATGGTGACGCCCTTGAGTTTATCAAAGACGCCGCCGCCCGGGAGGCTTCCAGCTCACGCGGTGACGGGGGCACCCGATAATTTCCTTGAAGTATCTGCTGGGAGAGCGTAATCTTTCTTAACAGAAGGGTCGTTTCATTACTCGGAGGGAATGAAGCGTCCAGCTGATCTTCAAGGTCCCCGGTCGGACCGGATCCACCGCCCCCCAAGTGTTGGGCGATTGGTGGGATAGCATGGATGCGGGTTTCAGGGCCATGGGGAAACCAACAAGCGGTTCCAATTTAGGAAGTGTTGCGGGCGCACGCCGGACTGTAAGCGTGGCGCGAACGGTGGCGCTGGGGATGATGCTGCTAGCCGGAGGCGGTTTGCGGCTGCCGGCGCAAGTGCTGATGGGCGGTCAGGGCCGGGGGCCTTCGATTGTCCTGTTTTCGAATGACCGCGCCGTGCTGGAAGCTGGTGATCCGCGCAAGGATCTGCCCTGTGTCGTCACCCACGAAAAGCCCGTGCTGGGCTTTGACCTGAAGTTTCACGCGTCCTTTGACGTTAGCGTTCCGCTAGCGGAGCTTTCCGGCTCAGAGAATCTGCTGACGATCGTTTTTCGTGTGATTCCAGAAGCCGAGAAAGACGAACCACGGTATTTCACCCAAAAGATCCGGGTGCCGTCGATTGCCGATGACGCCAAGGGCGAAGCCTTCCTGCAGGGTGGCTTTGAGCTGGGCGAGGGCAAGTACCACATCGACTGGCTAATCCGGGACCGCAGCGAGCGCGTCTGCTCCTCTTATTGGGACGTGGATGCCGCCCTGACGGCAAAAGACAAACAGATCAACATGACGCTGGGCCCTAATGCCGTGCAGGCCTCGGAGTTTGAGCAGTTTCGCGAAGAGCCGCCAGTGGAACGCAACCCGGACAGCCCGTTGAGCGTCAAGGTATTAGTGAATTTTGCTCCCCAAAACTCGCGTTCCGCCAGCTTGCAGCCCATTGATGTCAGTGCTCTCGTGTCGATTCTGCGGACCATTGCACGGGATCCGCGGATTGGTAAATTCTCTCTGGTGGCGTTCAATATGCAGGACCAGAAAGTGCTCTACCGGCAGGAAGACAGCGACAAGATCGACTTCCCCTCCATCGGCAAAGCCTTGGCAGCGTTGAAGTTAGGCACGGTGGACCTGGGCAAGCTGGCGCACAAGCATAGCGACACGGAGTTTCTAGCGGGTCTGCTGCGGGAAGAGTTGAAGTGCGACAAGCCACCGGATGCACTGATTTTTGCCGGGCCCAAGGCCATGCTGGATGAGAATGTGTCACACGATGCACTCCGGGAAGTGGGGGAGATTCACTACCCGATCTTTTACATGAACTACAATCTTTCACCCCAGCAGGTGCCCTGGCGCGATTCGATCAGCCATGCGATCAAGCATTTCCACGGTACGGAGTACACCATCAGCCGCCCGCGGGACCTGTGGTACGCTGTCAGTGAAATGGTGTCCCGGGTGGCCAAGTCCCGCCCTGTCCGGCGGGCGCAAGTGCAGGGGGTACAATAACTTGGCGACCGTAAACGGAGTGCTTTTGACGGGTTTGGCGCTGGCTGTTGCCGCACCCGCCTGGGCCCAGCAAACGCCAGCGTATATAGCACCCTGGGTCCGTTCGCCGATGGCCGTGGTGGAACGGATGCTGGAGTTGGCTAAAGTGAAACCGGGTGAGACCGTGTTCGACCTGGGTTCCGGCGATGGGCGGGTGTTGATCGCCGCGGTGAATAAATTTCAGGCCAAGGGCATGGGGGTTGAACTCTCTCAACGGCTGGTGAAGCTGAGTGAAGACAACATCCAAAAGGAAGGCCTGGAAGGCAAGATCCAGGTGATCCACGGCAACATGCTGGAGGTGGACATCAGCAAGGCCGATGTGGTGACAATGTACCTGGTGCGGGACGCCAACGACATGCTCCGGCCGAAGCTGGAGCGGTCATTGAAACCGGGCGCCCGTGTGGTCTCGCATGATTTTGAAGTGCGCGGCTGGAAGCCCGCATACGTGGATAGGGCTGCTGGCGGCGGCAAAGGCCGCCCTCACGCAATCTACGTGTACGAGATGCCCCAGCAGTCCAAGTAGTTCTGGATGGTTGATCAATCACGCACCTTCGCGGTGCAACCAGACGGGAAGCGTTTTGATGTGGTGGGCGTTGGCCTCAACGCCACTGACACGCTGATCCTGCTACCAAAATTCCCGGCCTACGCCGGCAAAGAGCCTTTCCGGGAAGAGATGCTGAGCCCGGGCGGCCAAGTGGCCAGTGCCATGGTCAGCTGTGCGCGGCTGGGGCTGCGGGTGAAGTACATCGGCACGGTGGGCGACGACCTGCGGGGCGAAGTCCAACTGCAGAGTCTCCGTGAATCCGGCATTGATATCTCGGACGTCTACGTCCGCCAGAACTGCCCTAACCAGACCGCCTACATTCTGATCGATGAGGCGACCGGCGAGCGCACTGTTCTTTGGCAGCGCCGGGATTGTCTGCGCCTAAAGCCGGAAGATATCCGGCCGGAGATGATTCTGGAGTCGCGCCTCTTGCACATCGATGGCCACGACACTCCGGCGGTGGCTCGCGCGGCGGCCATTGCCCGGGCAGCTGGGATTCCGGTTACCGTGGACGTCGATACCATCTATCACGGCTTTGAGGATGTCCTGCGCCACGTGGATTATCTGGTGACCTCCAGTGAGTTCCCGTCCCGGTGGACCAATGAAGCGGACCCCTTCAAGGCGCTGGAACGGATCCAGAAAGAGTTCGGTATGCGCGTGGCGGCGATGACGCTGGGCTCCCAGGGGTCGCTGGCGCTGCTGGACGGGCGGTTCCACTACTCGCCCGCGTTTGTCGTCAACTGCCTGGATACAACCGGCGCGGGCGATGTCTTCCACGGAGCGTTCTGCTATGGCGTGCTGGCGGGCTGGGACATTGGCCGGACACTCACCTTCTCCAATGCGCTGGCCGCCCTGAACTGCACAGCCCTGGGTGCGCGCGGCCGGTTGGCACCCGCTGATGAAGCTTGGAAGCTCATCGCCCGCGGTGAACGCCGCTCACATCGCGACTACGAAGCCTACCGGGTGGAAGATGTTCCGCTCAGCTAGCGCCACCAATCTATGATCCCTCTGCGCGACCTGAACCGGAGCTACGCAACGCCAGTAGTGACGTTGGCGATCATTGCCGTTAACGTCGCGGTTTTCCTCTATCAGGTGACGCTGGATCCCTTTTCCGGCAACCACTTCATTATGGAGTACGGCCTGGTTCCGGCGCGGTTTCACTTCAGTGCCCTGGTGACCTCGATGTTCCTACATGGCGGCTGGCTGCACCTGATCGGCAACATGTGGTTTCTCTGGATCTACGGCGACAACATCGAAGATGTGCTGGGCCGCTGGCAGTACCTGTTCTTCTATCTGGCTTGCGGCATCCTGGCGATGGCGTCGCAGATGGCGGTGGCACCGTTCTCGCGGATCCCCAACGTCGGCGCCAGTGGAGCGATCGCCGGGGTCATGGGCGCCTATCTGGTGAAGTTTCCGCATGCCCGGATTGTGACGCTGTTCTGGTTTGGCTTGATCTTTACGCTGGACGTGCCGGCCGTGCTCATCTTGGCCTACTGGTTCATCCTGCAATTGTTTAGTGGAGTCGGGTCGGTGGCGGAGGCCAGTGTGCGGGGCGGCGTCGCCTGGTTTGCGCACATCGGCGGCTTCATCGCGGGCATCGTGCTGATCCTGATCATGCGGACCCGGGAGCCGCATTTGCGGCGGGCCGACTTGAACTGGTAGTACTTTCCCCTTGACGGGGCTATTTCGCTTGGCACGCCCGAAAGCGCGACAATAGAAGATCCGTGGCCCTGGCCGGGGAATCTGAACAAACCAAATCATATGTGGCGACTCCCCACCATCTACTCTGAAGAACTGCCGGCCGTTGACGTTTTGGCCATCGCCGCGCATCCCAGCAACATTGAACAGACCTGCGGCGGCACCCTGCTGAAGATGGCCGAGAAAGGCTATCGCACCGGCGCACTGGACCTGACGCAGGGTGAAATGGGCACGCGCGGCACGCCGGAGCAGCGAATGGAAGAAGGTGACATCGCCGCCAAGCATCTGCAATTGACCTGGCGCGGCAATATGGCCCTACCGGACGCGCGCCTGGAAAACTCGCTCCCCGGCCGCATGACGCTCGCCGGCGAGATCCGCCGCCTGCGCCCCAGGGTGGTGATTATTCCCTACTGGGAAGCCCGCCATCCGGACCACTACAACGCCTCGACCCTCTGCTATGAAGCCTGCTTTCTGGCCGGCCTCGCAAAGCTGGACGACAATCTGCCGCCTCACCGGCCAGCTAAAGTGATCTACGCCGCGCAGTACTCAAGCGTCACACCCAGCTTTGTGGTCGACATCACCCGCGAGTTCGACCGGCGCATGGATGCACTTCTGAGCTACCAATCCCAATACGGTGCCTCCAGCGAAGCACCGGAACTGTTTCCCTCAGCCACAGAACTGCGCGACCGCCTAGCCGCCGTCTCCCGCTACTACGGCGGCCTCATCGGCGCTAAGTATGGCGAAGCATTCGTCGTCAAAGAGACGATGGCCGTCGATGATGTTGTCTCGATGGGCGTTCGAAGCTTTTAGCTCCGCGGCAGTATAGCCCCATGCGTAAGCTTGGGGCTTTCTCCACGATCCCGCAGAAGCCCAAAGCTAACGCATAAGGCTGATCTGACGGCTCACCTGATCTTATTCGGCAGCCGGTGCAGAGGGTGAAACGCGTGCTCCACCCGGTCACCCTTCACCACACACACCCTCACGCCGGAGCCTTCTGGGCTCAGCGGCATGCCCACCGGACCATTCACCACCATTTCGATCCCCGCATCCTCGGCGCGGTACCCACGGTGCGTGTGGCCGGCGAAGGCTTGCTTGACGCCATGCTTGCGTAGCAGCGCCATGTAGTCCTCCCGCACGGCCAGCGGCAGGTTGAAGTAGCCATCCGGCTCCGCCACCTTCATCGTGAACCACGGATGATGCTGGAACAGCACGATCGGCTTGGCACCGGCGGCGCGCAGGCTGGCCAGCTCGGTGTCGAGCCACGCGCGCTGCTTCGCCACCTCCGCCGTCACCGCGCCCGGCGTGTGGATGATTGTCGTGTTGATCACCACCCCGGCAAACTCACCTTGGCGGAAGGAATAGTAGTCCCGGCCGAAGGTCTTGCGGTAGAACGCTAACGTCTCGGGCGTCGGCGCGTTGCCGATGTCGTGATTGCCCGGCAGATCGTACACCGGGATGCTGCCCGCGATCTGCTTCTTGATGCGGAGATATTCGGCGATCTGCGCCGGGTCGCCCGGTTTGTTCACCAGGTCGCCGGTGATGATGACGAAATCTGGCTTCCAGCGGTTCACCGTAGCGATGGCGAATTCGAAGTTGGCGGTCTCCTGGGCGAATTCCTGGTCGCCGGTATGCATGCCGAACTGAGGGTCAGTGATCTGGACGAAAACCATGGTGGAACTTATTGTCGCCCATTGGTGTCAAAATACGGTGAGAGAACCAGCGTGGCCGATTTTTCGCCAGGGTACCCGATCACCGGAAGTCTGGAACGCGACCGTGGCTTTGCCCAGGCAGACAGTGGCTTTGCCACTGCGGACGAGCGGTTGGCCGAGGCGCTGCGCGATGGTTCTGAAGAAGCGTTTGAGGCCCTGATCCAGCAGTTCCAGCACCCCGTCCACAATCTCGTTTACCGCTTGCTGGACGACCCCGGCGAAGCGCCGGACGTGTTGCAGGAAGTCTTTCTGAAGGTGTTCCGCAAGATCAGCCTGTTCCGCCACCAGTCCAGCCTAAAAACCTGGATTTACCGGATCGCCGTCAACGAAGCGTACAACCACCGCCGCTCCTTTGGCCGTCACCGCCGCCAGCAAGTGGGGCTGGACGCACCGATCGATGAGGGGTTGAGCTACCAGGATGTGCTGGCTGACCCCAGCGAATCGCCCTTTGACGTGGTGGCCAGCCGCGAGACCCAGCAGCGGATCGAAGCCGCCCTGCTGGAGATCAACCCCGTGTTCCGGGCCGCCGTCATTTTGCGGGATCTGGAAGAGTTGAGTTACGAAGAAATCGCCGATGTGTTGCAGGTGAACCTGGGCACGGTGAAATCGAGAATCCTGCGGGGCCGCGAAGCCCTGCGCCGTGTGTTGGCGGAATCGCCGGGCCAGCCCCTAACCGGGGCGCTGCGCCGGGCCTGAAGCGTTGAGAATCATGAAAAAGACCGGCTACCAGTTCGAGTCGCAACCCGTGAATGCTCCTGCAGTCTTGACCTGCCGTGACGTCCGCCGGCAGGCGTTGGAATATGTCGATGGTCTGTTGGCAGCGGAACCATCCACCCGGATCCGGCAACATCTGGCAGGCTGCCCAGACTGTGCGGCGCGCCTGGAACATGCGGCGTCCACGCAATCCGCGCTGCGGACCTTGCCACGGCGGCTGGCCCCCATCGACCTAACCACCTCCCTGCGCGTGATCGCTTCACGCGAACTGGCCCGTCAGCGCCGGTGGCGAGGCCTGGCGCAAGCCTGCGCCAGCGTCACCACTGACCTGAAGCTCTGGTTCAACAATCTGTGGCGGCCGATCGCGCTGCCATTCGCGGGCGGCCTGATGACCTCCTCGCTGCTGTTCAGCATGATCGTCTCGTCGTACCCCTTGCGCGGCCATTCACTCGACAACGATGACGTACCGACGGTGCTCTACACCGAGGCGACGTTTAAGAGCATGGTGCCGATCGATTTTTCAGAAAACGACCTGATCGTCGATCTGGTGATCGGCGACGAAGGCCGCGTCCTGGACTACCGCATCGTCGGCGGCGGCAGCGCCGGCGACCCCAAGATGCGCACCGCCATGAACAACCTCATGCTCTTCAGCGAATTCCGCCCCGCCACCGCCTTCGGCCAACCCGTCCACGGCCGCATCCGCGTCAGCTTCCGGCGCGGGCATATTGATGTGCGCGGGTAGTGGCTAAGCGCGCCATCCCGGCGGGTGGTCTTGCCAGCCCAGCGCTACAGCATGTCCTGAAACTGCTGGACCGACATCCCTGACACACGAATCAGCGCCCGCAAAGTACCTGGGGCAACTTCGCGGTGGAGAGGAACTGACAAAACCGCGGGGTAGCCGGGCTTGATCAAGATGACATGGCTGCCCACCTGACGGTCCCGTGTCCAACCAGCTTTAAGGAAGGCCCGCACCGCCCGCTCGCCGGAGATGACGGGCAAAGACACTACGCCACTTCCACTTCGCGGACCTCGATGGCCAACGGCAGGTTATTGGCGCGACGGGCGGCGAGGCAGCCTTCGATAGCCTCGCGTATGTTTTCGATGGCCGCGGCTTCGGTTTCCCCTTGGGAGATACATCCCGGCAAGGATGGGCACTCCGCCACGATCATCCCCGTCTCGTCCCGTTCCAGTGTGATCAGCAGCCGCATGTCTTCATCTTACCCGAGGCGGCCGAACCTGGAGAGGACTGGAAAGGTGTTGGTGAGCACTTAACTACACGCCACTAGGTGGCATTCGCTACCATGAGCTTCAGTGAAGTCCAAACAGCGCGTCGCCGACCATGGGGAAGTTTTTACCCCGGCTTGGATGGTGGAAGCGATGCTCGACCTCGTGAAGGACGAGACGGAGCGCATCGACTCCCGCTTCCTGGAACCGGCCTGCGGCAGTGGCAACTTCCTGGTGCGCATCCTGCAGCGCAAGCTCGCCGCCGTGGAACTGAAGTTTGGCAAGTCCGGCTTTGAAAAGCGGCATTACGCCCTGCTGGCGCTGATGTGCACTTACGGGATTGAGCTCCTAGAAGACAACATCGCCGAGTGCCGCGCGAATATGCTGGAGGTGCTGTCTGACTACCTCAATCTGGAGGAGGCCGATGAGCTCTACCGGGCGGCATCCTATGTGCTCCAGCAGAACATCGTCCACGGGGACGCCCTCAAAATGCGCACCCACGACAATCAGCACATTGTCTTCGCCGAATGGGGTTACCTGGGCAAGGGCAAGTTTCAGCGCCGCGATTTCCGCCTCGACGCGCTGACTCAGGCGGCGGGCTTTGTGGCGAATAGCCCGCTGTTTGCGCATTTGGGCAAGCACGAGATTTTTACGCCCACGCGGACCTACCCGCCGATGACGGTGAGTGAGTTGGCTGCCGTCGCCTTGCCCGACCCTGATGAGGTGCACGCTTGATCCCCCAGGCTAGCTTTGCGCTCAAGGGCCGCAACCCGGATGTTCTGACCTGCATCGCCAATCTTTCTAACGACGAGGTCTTCACGCCGCCGGAGTTCGCTAACCGCATGCTGGATAAATTGGCGGAGGCGTGGGCGGCAGGCAACGGCGGTGCGAATATCTGGGCGGACAGCACGACGAAGTTTCTCGATCCGTTCACCAAATCCGGCGTCTTTCTCCGGGAGATCACCCGCCGCCTTACCAAGGGATTGGAGAAGGAATTCCCCGATCTACAGGAGCGTGTCGATCACATCCTCACGGAACAAGTGTTCGGTATCGGCATCACGCACCTCACTAGCTTGCTCGCTCGCCGTAGTGTCTACTGTTCCAAGTTTGCCAATGGCAAGCATTCCGTTGCCAACACGTTCACGACGGCAAGCGGGAACATCTGGTTTGAGCGCGTGGAGCATACGTGGGCGGATGAAAAATGCACGTTCTGCGGAGCAAGCCAGAAGAAACTGGATCGTGGCGAAGATCTCGAAACCCACGCCTATGCGTTCATCCATACGGACAACATCAAAGCTCGGATGGCCGAGTTGTTTGGAGACACTATGCAGTTTGACGTGATTGTCGGCAACCCGCCGTACCAGTTGGAGGATGGCGGCTACGGAAAGAGTGCGGCGCCGATCTACCAACTCTTTGTCGAACAAGCGAAGAATCTGGAACCTCGATACCTGTCACTGGTGATTCCCGCGCGTTGGTTCGCTGGGGGCAAAGGGCTGGATGAATTCAGAGAAGCGATGCTCACTGACAATCGAATACGCTCCATCGACGACTACCTCAGCGCCGCAGACGTTTTCCCAGGTGTAGGCCTCAAGGGTGGCGTGTGTTACTTCCTCTGGGACCGGGACAATCCCGGTCTCTGCCGCGTTGCCACTCATTTCAAAGACTGGCCTGTTTCGACGGCGAATCGTCCGCTCCTTGAAGTCGGCATGGACGTGTTTATCCGCTTCAATGAAGGATTGTCGATCCTCAAGAAGGTCGTTGCCGTCGAGATTGGAGCTTCGGAGTCGTTGTCCCTCCCTCAAGGTAAGCGTTTCGACGAATTAGTTAGTTCGAGTAAGCCTTTCGGTCTTCGCACGTTCTTTGAAGGGAAAGCTAAGCAAACCCGCGGTGACGTATCCGTCTATCAGAACGGCGGCAAAGGGTACATTGCGAGGGATTCTATTTCGATGGGGACCCAACTCATCGACCATTGGAAGGTTTACGTTGGCGCGGCTGCTCCGGGAACTGGCAACAAGGATACATATCCGCACAGGATTATCAGCACGCCGTTCATCGGAGAGCCGGGCTCCGTCTGTTCGGAGACCTATATCTGCATTGGCCCGCTTGAATCGAAGAGCCAGGCTGAGAGCGTCCTGTCCTACCTGACCTGTCGCCTCACCCGCCTATTGATTCTGCTGCATAAGCCAACCCAACATACAACGCGAAAGGTCTATACTTTTGTGCCAATGCAGGAGTGGACCAAAGAATGGACAGACCAGGACCTCTACGCGAAGTATTCCCTCTCCCCAAGCGAGATCGCTTTCATCGAGACGATAGTCCGCCCGATGGACCTCACCAGCAAAGAGCCTGAGGAGGGAGTTGCCGACGAGGATGAGTAAGACCGAAGAGGAAATCCTCGTACCCAAACCGGAAGCCCGACCTCGCATCTACGCCTACTCCATTGCCGATGAGGCGCACGCGGGCCTGTTGAAGGTGGGGCAAACCACGCGCAACGTCAAGCAGCGCGTGGCCGAACAGTTGAAGACTGCCGCGATCAAGAACTACGTCATCGAGTTGGACGAACCCGCCGACCGGGAAGACGGTGGCACCTTCACGGACCATGACGTGCGCGCGGCGCTGGCCCGGAAGGGCTTGGAGAACGCACAGCTCGAATGGATGCGCTGCACCGTGAACGACGTGAAGACCGTGCTCACCGAGTTGCGCACGGGGCAGCGGTTCTCCGGCACCCATCATGAAGCGTTCACGATGCGGTGGGAGCAGGCGGAGGCGGTGAACCGGACGGTGGCGTATTTCCAGTCCATCCGCCAGCAAGACCCGCAGGCCGTTCCGCGCTTCCTGTGGAACGCAAAAATGCGCTTCGGCAAGACCTTTACGGCGTATCAGCTGGCCAAGAAGCTTGGCGCGACGCGGGTGCTGGTGGTGACGTTTAAGCCCGCCGTTGAGGATGCGTGGCAGACGGATCTGGAGAGCCATGTGGACTTTGACGGGTGGCAGTACCTGTCCCGCCACTCCGGCATTGACCCGACCGGGGTGAAATCGGAAAAGCCCGTGGTCTACTTCGGCTCCTTCCAGGATCTGCTGGGCCGCGACGCGGCGGGCAACATCAAGCCCAAGAATGAATGGCTCCATGTCGTCAACTGGGACCTGGTGATCTTCGACGAATACCACTTCGGTGCTTGGCGCGAGACCGCCAAGGAACTGTTCGAGGGCGAAGAGGCGGCGGTCTCAAAGAAAGAGGCCAAGCTGGAGTATGGCAGCGGCCTGGAGGGTGTCAACGAAGACTTGGGCGAGTTGTCGGAGAAGGAAACCGAGTTTCTGCCGATCACGACGAGGGCGTATCTCTACCTCTCCGGCACCCCATTCCGGGCACTCTCGACGGGCGAGTTTATCGAAGAGCAGATCTTCAACTGGACCTATACCGACGAGCAGCGGGCGAAAGAAGAGTTCGTGGCGAAGAATCCGGGAGCGTGGAATCCGTACGGAGCGATGCCCCAGATGCGCCTGCTGACCTACCAGATGCCGGACGAACTGCTGGCCATCGCCAGCGCCGGAGAGTTTGATGAGTTTGATCTGAACGCGTTCTTTGAAGGATCGGGCACGGGTGGCCAAGCGCAGTTCAAACACAAAAGTGACGTGCAGAAGTGGCTGGACATCATCCGTGGCGGGTATTCGGCGAAGGCAGTGGAGCACTTGAAGGCTGGCAAGCCACCGTTTCCCTACTGCGACGTGCGGCTGCTGCCCTACCTGCAACATTCATTCTGGTTCCTCCCGAGCGTCGCGGCTTGCCACGCCATGGCGAGTCTGCTCGCCGAAAAGCACAACACTTTCTGGCATGACTACGACGTGGTGGTGGCGGCGGGCGCGGCGGCAGGCATTGGCCTGGATGCGCTGCCACCGGTCCGGAAAGCGATTGGGAGCGGATTTGAGGCCAAGACCATCACGCTCTCCTGCGGCAAGCTGACCACCGGCATCACCGTGCCGCAGTGGTCATCCATCTTGATGCTGCGCAATCTGAAGTCGCCCGAGACGTACTTTCAGGCGGCGTTCCGCGTGCAGTCGCCCTGGTCTGTCAAGAACCCCAACGGCGACAACCCCAACGAGGAAGAGATCCTGAAGCCGGTCTGCTTTGTGTTCGACTTCGCGCCCACCCGCGCCCTGAGGCAGTTGTCTGAGTACGGAATCGGCCTGTCGCCCAATGAAGCGAACCCGGAGAATGCGGTGAAGGATCTGGTGTCGTTTTTGCCCGTGCTGGCCTACGACGGCGCGAACATGACGCAGATTGACGCGGGCGGCATACTCGACATCGCGATGGCGGGTACGTCGGCCACGCTGCTGGCCCGCAAGTGGGAGAGCGCGCTGCTGGTGAACGTCGATAACGACACCCTGCGCCGCATCCTGGACAGCCCGGAGGCGATGGCCGCCGTCGGGCGCATTGAGGGCTGGCGCGCGCTAGGTGACAACATCATCGAGACCATCATCAACAAGAGCGAGAAGGTGAAGGAGCTAAAGAACAAGGCCAAGGAAGAGGAGTTGAGCGCCAAAGAGACCAAGGAACTCTCCGCCGAGGAAAAAGAGTACAAGTCCAAGCGCAAGCTGGTGCAGGAGAAGCTGATCAAGTTCGCCACCCGGATTCCCGCGTTCATGTACCTGACGGACTTTCGAGAAAACACCATCCAGGATGTCATCACCAAGCTGGAACCGGAGCTATTTCTTGCCGTCACGGGCCTAACGGTGAAGGACTTCCATCTGCTGGTACGGATGAAAGTGTTCAACACGGAGCAAATGAATCAGGCCGTGTTCGCCTTCCGGCGGTATGAAGACGCTTCGCTCCGGTACACGGGCATAGAAAGCCACCCCGGACTGGCGCATTACGGGCTCTACGACACGGTGGTCGCGCGGGAGCAATAGGTGTTGGGCCGTTCAACCCGAGATGTCGGGATCAAGGTTGGCGTCGGCCTGGAACTTGATTTTCAAGCAACTCTGGAAGTCTTCTCGTGGCCGGCGCGCTCAAATGGTTCCAGCATCTCCAGCGGCAGCGGATGGCTGGCCTGAAATTCCTCAAAGAACCGATCCTCTTCTTGCAGATAGGCTTCGATCTCTTCGGGATGCTCCAGGATGAATGTCAGGACACCGTAGACCTTCGCCAACGATCCAATGGACGGGAAGGCCCGAAAGATGTCTTCCGCAGCCCGGCCCCGCCGAAACGCATGCGCGACGACATCTAGGCCGACTCGCGAGCCTGCCACGTAGCAGCCGCCGTTTCTGGTCTCAATGTATTCACTGGTTGGCAGCATGAGCGAGTCCTATCCAAAGTGTACTCCTGACCAACGTCGCACCGGCGCGCCGCCGAATGGATGCACCGGCGCGCCGAATCGATCTGCTGAGTTCAACCTCGCCAGCGAATCCGACTCCCCAACGTAGGAGGCATCACCCCGCAGCTGAGGGCTGGTCGCTGTTCCAGATGTCGCGGGACACGGCCCAGCCGCCGGCGGGGAGCCTTTGGTAGATCGTGATGTACTTGCCGGCGTCCTCGATGGTCGGGCCGCCGCCGGCAATGGTCAAGGAGATGGCGTAGCCGCCGGTTTCGATGGCCCGGTCTCCCGCCATTTGCAGTTCGCTCACCGACAGGGAGAATGTGACTCGGCTCATCGCCCCGAGAAACCCCGTTGCCCAAGCTTGGATGGTGGCCTGGCCGACATTGGCGGGGGAATTCGGGGGCATCTGGACCGCGTCTTCGGTGAACACGCCGGCCCATGCCGCCGCGTCGCGAGCGTTGAGAGCCACTACATGCTTCTGCCGAATCTCTTCGATGACTTCGACGTCACTCTTGGCCGCACTGATCAAGTCGGCGGGTTCTTCCGGGAGGGGGCCGTGAATATCGATCTGGAATCTTGCTGCCAGGGCCATCAGCTTGGCCATATCGGGTGGAGCGGGCGGTTCCGCGATCGGCGTCGCCTGTTCCAGCAAGAAGTGTTCAAACCCGCCGGGAGCGCACAGAATCAGCATTGCGGCAGGGGCGCTGCCGACAACCTTGAATCCGTGCGGGATTTCCCGGGGCCCGAAAACGTACGTGCCCGCTCCCGCCTTCATCCACTTGCCATCGCAGACAAAGGCCAATTCGCCTTCCAGGACGTAGAACGCTTCGTCTTCGCGATGGTGCGTGTGGTAGGGCGTGGCAAATCCGGGCGGCATCATCCAGTGCTCCATCAGCCCAAACGCTCCATGGGTCGTTTCCCCCGTGGACCGTATGACGGTGGGTAGCCCCAGAAAGCGGAAAGCTGAATCTTCTCTCGTGTTCAGGTAGGGCGCTTGCAAACCTTCGATCATGTCCGTTCTCCTTAAGTTTTCGCGCGGCTCTGCGCGTGACACCGGATGTGGAACGGGCCACTCGGCCGTTCCACATGAAATGCAATGGTGGCTGATGAACTGAATGCCGTGGCACTGAACGACGCCGACCGGGTGTAGCGGATCAGTTCCGGCAACGCTCGCGAATTGGAAGTTTACCCTACTGTCCCGGTGGGATGCGCGCCGTGTGGCGGGAGGTGAGCTTCCAGTCCTTGCCCATCTTCACCCAAACCATCATCATGTCCAGCGGGATGGCGCCGGGGGTGCCGGGGTTGTTGGTGACGCGGGCGTGGTAGATGGCGGTGGTGCCGTGGATCTTCACCACCGGTGTGTTCTGGACGGCGAAGTGGGGCGGGGTTTTGACGATGGCCGCGATGCATTCGGCCTTGTTTTCCACCTTGCCCAGCGAGTGGACGTAGGTGAGGTCATCGGCCAGCAGAGCCTTCAGGTCAGCTTCTTTGGCGCTCTTGGCGGCGGCATTGAACTTGGCCACGGCGTCCAGCACGGCCTTCTCATCACCGGCGGCGGCGTACGCGGTACCGGAAAGCGACACGGCGCCCAGCGCCAGCGCAACAAAAAACGAAAGGGGCGATCTCATCGCCCCTGATCGTATCCCAAATTTTGCGGTGCGTCGAGCACCCAAATGCTGCTTGCCCCAAGAACCGCTTGCTTGCGCGCGTGGCTCGGTAGAATCGGCTAAGCCGCCCGCTCCAACGCCGGCACTTCGGCGTCAATCTTCGCCACTTTCACGTTGCGGGCGATGCCCAACTTGCCCAGGAACCAGATGCACATCCAGGTGATGTCAACTTCATACCAGGCCAACCCGTGCCGGGCCGAGGCCTGATGGGCGTGGTGGTTGTTGTGCCAGCCTTCGCCAAATGTGATCAGTGCCACCCACCAGTTGTTGCGGGAATCGTCCTTGGTGTTAAAGCGGCGGCTGCCCCACATGTGCGTGGCGGAGTTCACGGCCCAGGTGGCGTGCCAGCCGGCGACAATGCGGACAAAGGTGCACCAGAAAGCCAGCGACAGGCCGAACAGCGGATTCACCACAATCGCGCCAATGATGCCCGCGCCGATGCCGAACGCGGTCAGCGGCACCCAGTGCCAGTTGTTCAGCCAGACATAGAAGGGTTCACGCGCCAAGTCCGGAGCGTAACGCGCCGTCACCGACGTATTGTTGTGCATCGCATCGCCTACCACCATCCAGATGATGTGCGCCCACCAGGCGCCATCGCGCGGCGAGTGCGGGTCGCCCGGCTTGTCGGAGAGCTGGTGATGGACGCGATGCGTCGCCACCCAGCTGATCGGGCCGCCCTGCAGCGTCATGGAGCCGCAGACGGCAAACAGGTAGTCCAGCCACTTCGGCACCTTATAGGCGCGGTGGGTGTGCAAACGGTGGTAACCCATTCCGATGCCCCAGCCGATACACATCCAGTAGAGTACGGCGGTGAACAGCGCAGCGCGCACGTCCCACAAAAAGATGACAGTGATCAGTGCCAGAATATGAAAAGCCGTGAAGGCGACGACGGTAGGCAAGTTCAGCTTGCTGTGGTCCTTGTTGGCGAATAGGTCGGTCATAAATCCTCTCATCTGCCACGTTATCAGCTGCTTGAATGGACCCGTGTAAAAGTTGTGTAATTTTGGCTTTCCGATTGATTAGATTCAGCTTATGACCTCCGGCGACGTCCGCTACCACCGCCAATTCCGCTCCTCGGCCATCCCGGACCCGCATGACGTGCTGGTCTACCTGCCGCCGGGCTACGAAGCCGACCAGCGCCGCCGCTATCCGGTTTTGTACCTGCAAGACGGCCAGAACGTGTTCGACGGCGAAACTTCGTTTATCCACGGCCAGGAATGGGGCGTCGATGATTCAGCGGAGCACCTGATCCGGGAAGGCGAAGTGAAGCCGGTGATCATTGTGGCGGTCTACAATGCGGGACCCAACCGGATCGACGAATACACCCCCACACGCGACCACAAAACCAAACGCGGCGGCAAGGCCTACCTCTACGGCCGGATGCTGGTGCGGGATCTGAAGCCGTTCATCGATTCGACCTACCGCACGCTGCGGGACCGCAAGCACACGGGCCTGGGCGGGTCCTCGCTGGGCGCGCTAGTGACGCTCTATCTCGGCCTGAAGCATGCGGACGTCTTCGGCAAGCTAGCCGTGATGTCGCCGTCAGTCTGGTGGGACAACCGGGCGATCGTCAAGATGGTGAACGATTTTGAAGACCTGGAGCGCCCCATGATCTGGCTAGACGTCGGCACCCAGGAAGGCGGCGCCCCCCGCCGCACCCTGTCGGATACTCGGCAGTTGCGCGATGCTCTGGTGGCGCAAGGCTGGCACCTCGGCACCAACCTGGGCTACTACGAAGCCATCGGCGCCGACCACTCCGAGCGCAGCTGGGCCCGGCGCGTGCCGACGATGCTGAAGTTCTTGTTTGGGAAGTAGGGGGAAAGGCGATGGGGCCGCTATCGTGCGGCTGCCGTTACAGCAAGTCACCCAGCTGTTGAGGTTTGAGGCCGCAGTCATCCAGAATCTTCCGCAACAGGCCCAAACCCAACGTACGGGTGCGCAGCGGAACCACGGTTGCGCGGCCATCCGGATGCCGCAGAAAGCAGTGGCTACCCCGGATGCGTTCGATGAGAAAGCCCGCCCTTTCCAAGGCCTTGACGAGTTCTTTTCCCGTCGGGCGCGGGAGCGTGCTCATGCCGCAATGGTCACTCTCTGAATACCCACAAACTCCAAGCTGGCGGGTGGCTGGCCTTCCACTTCCAGGCAAAGGTGAATGGCTTCGCGGATCTCTACCATCAGTTCATCCAGTGACGCAGCATCCGTGTGGCACCCCGGCAACTGGGGCACGGAGGCCACATAGAGCCCCTCTTCGTCGCGCTCGATCACGACATCAAACTGACGCACCATACTTGCTAGTCTAGCCCCTAGCGGAGCGGCGTGCGGTTTACGACGCCCGCCGCTTGGTCATCAATTCGCGCCAAACACGGACAGCCAATGAATAACCCCTCCAACGACGACGAGATTCCGGCGGAAATAGACTTCAGCCAAGCCAAACGCCGCGCCCACCATATCCCGGATCAGGCCGCCACTTTTATGCCCACTTCGATTGAACGAAGTGTGGGGGAGTATTTTTCCGACAAGGCCGAACGCCGGGGTATTGGGCTTTCAGAGCTTCTCACAGACGTACTAAGGCGCGAGATCAAGATCAATGAGGCGTTGAAATAAGGCTTGGAGCGGCGTCCGCTCCGGCAACGTTACTTGCCTTCCGACTTTGGTTTCCACTCCCGGGCCATTCGCTGTGCCTCCGCGATCTGTTCTCGTGTCATCGTCTTCGCCAGCAAGTCTCGCACCTCGGCAGAGCCTGGGTTGCCTTGCGATGCCGCTAAGTTGAACCACATGTGTGCAGCGACGAAGTCCTGCGCCACACCACGGCCCTTGTAATAACTCTCACCGAGACCAATTAGACCGCCATGATCGCCCTGATCCGCCGCCCTGCGAAACCAGCGGACCGCCTCAGCATAGTCCTGGGGCACACCTTTGCCGCTGGCGTACATAAACCCGAGGGCGGACTGAGCCGAAGCGACACTCTGATCCGCCGCTCTGCGGTACCAGCGGGCCGCCTCCGCGTAGTCCTGAGGTAGGGATTCACCCCTTTCGTAGTTGTGGGCGAGGGCTGACTGGGCGTGGGCTATGCCTTGATCTGCCGCTTTGCGGTACCAGCGGAGGGCCTCCGCAAAGTCCGCGGGGACGCCCAGACCTCCGGCATACGAGACGCCGAGACTGTCCTGTGCCTTCGCATTGCCCTGCTCAGCTGCCTTGCGAATCCAGCGGGTTGCTTGAGTGTGGTCTTGAGGTACTCCAATGCCGTATCGGTAGATCTCTCCAAGTTGCATCTGTGCGGTGGCATCACCTCCGTCGGCCGCCCTGCGGAACCAGAATAGGGCCTTAGCCTCATCTTTCTCTACTCCGAAGCCGAGTGAGTAATACAGGCCAAGGGCATTCTGGGCTCCCGAGTCGCCTTGGTCTGCCGCCTTGCGGTACCAGCGCGCCGCTTCGGCGAAGTCAACGGGTACGACCTCACCTATTCCATAAAGCGCACCCAGTATCCGTTGGGCTTTCGCATCGCCTCGCTCCGCCGCAGCCCGGGTGTCTTGCAAACTTTGCGCGATGCTACATGTGCCCAGTAACGCCACGCACAGGCTGACAGCAGTAAGAAGTCTCATGTGCCCTCACCCGAGATGTTACCGCACCAGCAGGCCTTAGCCGTTCTCCTGCTCCTCGAAGCGCCGAATGACGGCGGCGCTGGCCTCCGCCATATCCTCGTCCGACCACTGGTCAGACCAATCGACCGTGCGTCCACCAGCAAGGCCGGCCAACTGGCGGGCCCAGTCGAGCACCCTTCCGGCTTCTGCTGGCGGGAGGGCACGAACGACTGTGATCAAGGATTCTTCCTGCGCGCTCAGGACCATGGCTCCAGCTTACCTTTCTCGATGAGATGAGCCAGCCGCCTCACTTCGGGCAGAAAATTCGGCAGAGGAGGTTCAAGACAGCTTCATGGTCCGTATCGGAGCACCTGCCCAAGCGGCGCGCGATATCCACTTTGGCCAACACGCTCAGTTTGTGAACCCGCACGGTGGACGGCACATTCAGGCCCGCCGCTGGCCAATCAGTCAGGGCCAAATCAAATTCCGAAGCTCTCGCTTGTGAGGTGATGGGCGCGGCGATGAAATCGTCGTCACCGGGGTCGAGCAAGACCAGCGCGGGCCGGACCTTTGAACCCGGCGACTGATGAAACTGCATCCGGATCAAGACGACTTCAGCGGTTTCGAGCTTCATGCATCAGTTGCTCGTAGACAACATCCTCGGCTGAGTACGACTCTTCGAATCGCAGGCGGCCAGTGGAACGCCACGCTTCATCCGCGGCGACGGCTTCCCACATCACGACCACCCGAAGTTGCTGGCCCGCCGGAACATCGCCTTGGCATTCGGCGGGAAGGGCGATCTTTCCTTCGTCAGTGAGGATGGTGTCGAATTCCACAGCTCTCATCGGTGGGCTCCTCTGGCCATCATCACACAGGCCACCCCTTTCCCCAAAAGCGGCGATACAATCAGAGTCAGCTTTACCGTAGATTAGGAGTCCTTCATGTTTCGTCTGGATGCTGACAAGACCGTCGAGTTTTGTGATGGCTACCGCCGTCGTGATTTTCTGCATGCTGGAACGCTGTCGACGTTGGGCCTAGGCCTGACCGGCATGATGGGCCTAAAGGCTCAAGGGGCGGTCGACACTTCGAAGGAAGACGTCAACTGCATCTTGCTGATGCTGGTGGGCGGGCCGTCGCAGTTGGACACGTGGGACATGAAGCCCAACGCGCC
Organism: Bryobacteraceae bacterium; assembly: GCA_947458745.1. Taxonomy (GTDB): domain Bacteria; phylum Acidobacteriota; class Terriglobia; order Bryobacterales; family Bryobacteraceae; genus JAPKYZ01. The sequence goes on from CANGYQ010000001.1 coordinate 83,823, forward strand.
GATTGAGATCCGCGGGCCGTACAAGCCGATCAAGACCAACGTCGCGGGCATTGAAATCTCCGAGAACTTTCCGCGCATGGCCAAGCATGCGGACAAGTATTCGATTGTGCGCTCGCTGAATCACACTGCCGCCGCGGTGCATGACACCGGCCACCAGATGATGCAGACCGGGCGCCTGTTCCAGGGCGGCGTCGAGCATCCGCATTTTGGCTGCGTGCTGGGCAAGCTGAAAGGGCCCAAGGGCGATGTGCCGCCGCACGTGCTGCTGCCGCGGCCGATCGGCAATACGGGTGGCAACATGCCGCACGGGCAGAACGCCGGGTATCTGGGCAAGACGTTTGATCCGTTTGTGTTGAACAGTGACCCCAGTGACCCCAACTTCCGCGTGCCCGACATGCTGCCGCCGGACTACTTGTCCGCCCTGCGTGTCGACCGGCGCAAGAATTGGCGCGAGATGGTGGACCGCAGCGTGTCCAAGTTTGAGACGTCGTCCGATGCGCGGCTGCTCGACTCAACGTTCCATCAGGCTTACACGCTGATGTCGTCGCAGAAGGCTCGCGAGGCGTTTGAGCTGCACCGGGAGCCCGAGAAGATTCGCGAAAAGTACGGCCTGAATCGCTTTGGCCAAAGCTGTCTGCTGGCTCGGCGCATGATCGAGGCGGGTGTGCGCTTTGTCACGATCAACATGTTTGAGACGGTGTTTGACGAGATCACCTGGGACATCCATGGCTCGCGGCCGTTCTCGCCCATCTCCTGCTATCGCGACCTGGTGGGCCCGATGTTCGACATGGCGTATTCGTCGTTGCTCGAAGAGCTGGCCGAACGCGGGCTCTACAAGAACACGATGGTGGTGGGCTTGGGCGAGTTTGGCCGCACGCCGAAAGTGAACCCGGCGGGTGGACGCGATCACTGGCCGCAATGCTGGTCGATCCTGATGGGTGGTGGACCGCTGAAGGGCGGCACGATTGTTGGTGCTTCCGACGAGATCGGCGCGATGCCCAAGGACCGCCCGACGACGCCCATGGAAGTGGCAGCGACGATCTACAAGGGGCTGGGCATCGATATTCATCATGAGTTACCCGGCGCGCAAGGGCGGCCGATCCCGATTGTTGACCGTGGCGTGGAACCGATCAAGGAGCTGTTCGCCTAATGCTGACCACGTTGCTGCTGCTCTCGACCTTAGCCGCCGATGGCCCGATCCAGAAGCCCGCCACCGGCTGGAACTTTCGCCAGCATGTGATTCCGGTGTTCACCAAGATGGGCTGCAATCAGGGCGCCTGCCACGGAGCATTGGCGGGCAAGGGCGGATTCAAGTTGACCCTGCGCGGCTATGACCCGGAAGTGGACTACGACGTAATGACGCGCCAAGCGCTGGGACGCCGCGTGTCGTTGGCCGATCCGGCTGCGAGCCTCATTTTGCAGAAGGCCACCTTTGCGATTCCACATGGTGGCGGCAAGCGCTTCACGAAAGATTCGCTCGAGTACAAGGTGATCTCGGAATGGATCACCGATGGGGCCGCGCCGCCGTCTGAGAAGGACAAGGAAGTGGTTTCGCTGCAAGTGACACCGGCTACGGCCACACTGAAGATCGGCGATGAACAGCAACTGAACGTGATCGCCAAGTACGCGGATGGCTCCACCATGGACGTCACGCGGTGGACCAAGTACACCTCCACCGACGAAGGCGTGGCCACGGTGGATGACACGACCGGCAAGGTGAAGATGAATGGTTCGGGCGAAGCGGCGATCACGCTGTGGTACTCCTCGCGCGTGCTTTATGCTCGGCTCTCCGTGCCGTTCCCCAACCAGACCACAGCTGATTCCTATGCCGGGTTTACGGTGAAGAGCTTCATTGATGAGCTGGCGCAGAAGAAGTGGAAGCAACTGAATCTGGCTCCGTCCAAGGTGGCCGACGATGCGACCTTTATCCGTCGCGCGTTCCTCGATTCAACCGGCACGCTTCCCTCCGCCGAAGAGGTGGAGCAGTTCTTGACCGACAAGGCCGCCGACAAGCGGGCGAAGCTGATCGAAGGGTTGCTCGACCGCGAGGAGTACGTCGACTACTGGGCGTACAAATGGTCCGACCTGATGCTGGTGTCCAGCCGCAAGCTGAACTCGACCGCGATGTGGGACTTCTACAACTGGATCCGCGAAAGCGTCCGCCAGAACAAGCACTGGGATCAATTTGCCCGGGACATCTTTACGTCCACCGGTAGCACTCGCGATCAAGGCGCGCTGAACTACTTTGTGCTGCACAAGGACCCGATTTTGCTGTCCGAGAACGCCACGCAAGCGTTCCTGGGCCAGCGCCTAACGTGCGCGCGCTGCCACAACCATCCGATGGAGAAGTGGACGCAGACGCAGTACTACCAGATGGCGAATTTGTTCTCGCGCGTGGGCATCAAGAATGGCGCGACGGCGGCGGAGAACGTGGTGTTCGCGAAGTTGCAGGGCGATGTCAATCACCCGCGGCTGCTGAAGCCGATGCGTCCGGCGCCGCTGGATGGTGAGGCGCTGGCGCTGAATGACACGCGGGACCGGCGCGCCCACTTTGCGGCGTGGCTGACGTCGCCGAATAACCCCTACTTTGCCCGCAGCTTCGTCAATCGAGTGTGGGGCAACTTCATGGGTCGCGGCTTGATTGACCCGATCGATGATGTCCGCGCCACCAACCCGGCGTCGAACGAAGAGCTGCTGTCGGCCCTGACGGCGGATTTCATCAAAAACGGTTTCGATCAGAAACGTTTAATCCGCCAGATCATGAACTCCAGCCTCTACCAGCTGTCGTCAGAGTCGAACGCCACCAATCAGAGCGACAACAAATACTACTCGCGCTACATCATCAAACGCCTGCCGGCAGAAGTGATGCTGGATGCAATGAGCCAAGTAACGGGCGTGCCGACGGCGTTTGCCGGGATGCCTGCTGGAACGCGGGCGATGCAGTTGCCGGATGTGCGGGTGCAGTCGCAGTTCCTGGATGTCTTTGGCCGCCCGGCGCGGGTGATCTGCGATGCGGGTGAACGGTCCAGCGATCCTTCCATTGCCCAGGCGCTGCATGTCATCAATGGCGACACGCTGAACAAGAAGCTCTCGCAGCCAGACGGCGTGGTGGCCTTGTTCCAAAAGTTGGGGCTGTCCGATGCGCGCATGGTGGACCAGCTCTACTTGTCTGCTTACTCACGCTTCCCCACCGACGATGAACGCTCGACCATTCTCGGCAATCTCGGCCAGGCGCGCCTGGCAAAGGCTTCGCCCGAAGCGGTGAAGGACGCGCGTCGGCAGGCGGTGGAAGACATGGCCTGGGCGCTGCTGACCTCGAAGGAATTTCTGTTTAACCACTAATGCGGACGCTGCTGCTTATCTTCGCTGCCAATGGCTTGGCTGTCGATTTTTCGCGCGACATTCAGCCGATCTTCGACAAGCATTGCAATGGCTGCCACGCGGCCACGGTCACCATGGGTTCGCTCAATCTCGACACCTATGAGGGCGTGAAAAAGGGCGGCAATCATGGCACCATCGTCGTGCCCGGGAGCCCGAAGGAAAGCCGTCTCTTCACGATGCTAACGGGTGAGACCAGTCCGTTTATGCCGATGGATGGCAAGGTGCTGGAGCCGCAACTGGTGGCGATGGTGGGCAGCTGGATCGCGGAAGGAGCGCCAGGGCCAGCGATGGCAGCTGCGGCGGCTGCGGCCGGGCCAATCGCTGCTGCGGGACCCGTGAAGGAGCAGTTTTATTCAATCGCGGGCCTGGCAGACGGCAAGAACGTCGCGCTCGGTGGGTTCCGCAAAGTTACCTTCAGCGATGGCCGCCCTGAATGGACGGGGTTTGCCGATGCCGTGCGCGCCTTGGCCGTATCAAAGGACGGCAAGGTGATGGTGGCGGCGGGCGGTCTGCCTGGGCGTCGTGGGGAAGCTCTTGTCAAGGACGGCGTCAAGATCACCGGCCACAGCGATTGCATCTATGCGATCGCGCTATCGCCCGATTCCAAGACGTTGGCCACCGCCAGCTACGACAAACTGATCAAGCTGTGGGACGTCGCTACAGGCAAAGAGATCCGCACTTTGAAGGATCACATTGACGCCATCTACGCGCTGGAATTCACGCCAGATGGAAAGCGGCTGATCTCGGGCGCTGCTGATCGCACCGTCAAGGTGTGGAACCCGGAAACGGGCGAGCGCCTCTACACGATGGGCGAGCCGATGGACGGGATCAACGCGATTGCCATCTCGCCGGACGGCAAGTTTGTCGTGGCGGGCGGGGGCGACAAGACGATACGGCTGTGGGCGCTGGGGGAGAAGTCCGGTGAGCTGCTGGCCTCGCAGATTGCGCATGAAGATGCCATCTTGAAGCTGGCGTTCTCGCCCGATGGCAAGCGTGTGGTCTCCACCGCTGCCGACCGCTCGATGAAGACGTTTGACGCGAAAGATCTGACCGAGTTGAAGACCATGGAGACGCAGCCTGATTGGGTGAGCGGTCTCATTTTTTCAGCCGACGGCAAGCAGTTGTCGGTGGCCCGGCTGAATGGCAGTTTCAAGACCTATTCGATGGAGTAGAAGCGTTATGAAGTATCTGGTTCTGCTATTGTCCGCAGCCGCCGTGGCGGAAGATCATCCCACCGGGCCACGTCTGACACCGCCCACTATCCGCGCCGTGGCTCCGCTGGGCGTCTCTCGCGGCATGAGTGTCGAGATGACCATCGAAGGGTTCAACCTGGCCGGGGCGACGCAAGTCTTTTTCTCGGAGCCGGGCGTGAAGGCGAAGATCGTCCGCATCAAGGAACTGCCCGATCTGCCGGATATCCGCATCGGCGCCAATGGTACCCAGTCCTCCATCGACGTCGGACCGTTGCCGCCGCGCAATCAAATCACGCTGGAAGTGGAAGTGGCGCCGGAGACCGAAATCGGCCCCGTGAACCTGCGCGTGCAGACGCCCTATGGCAGCTCGCCGGTGGGCACCTTCGTGGTGGAGCCCTACTATGGCGAAGCGCCCGACAATGAGCCGAATGATTCGCTCGACAAAGCCTTTGAGACCTTTCTACCGGCGATTCTGGCGGGGTCCATCGCGAAGTCGGGCGATGTGGACACTTTCAAGATCAAGGTGACGGCCGGGCAAACGCTGACGTTTGAGAATGCGGCCGCGATGGTGGGCACACAGTTGATGCCCGTGATCGAAATCGTCGCGCCGGACATGTCGGTATTGAAGAGCTACACCGAAGAGTTCTTTACGCACAAGTTCACCCAAGCGGGCACCTACTATGTGCGTGTCAGCGACTACCAGCGTAAGGGCTCAGCGGGCCACATCTACCGGTTGAAGGTGGGTGACTTCCCGCTGGTCACTCATGCCTATCCGTTGGGTGTGCGGCGTGGCGCGACGGCTGACATCAAGCTGGCCGGGATGAACCTGGGCGCAGGCGTTTTGAAGGTGGAAGGCAAGCCCTCGGCGGAAGACCCCGATGCGGTGCTGACGCGCGCGGATGCGCCGTCCGGCCGCTCGTTCAACCGGGTCCGCTTGGATTTAGGCGCGGAGCCGGAGGTGGAGGCCGCTGCGACGAAGATGTTGACATTGCCGGTCACCGTGAACGGCAAGATCACCAAGGGTCCACATGAGTTCCGCTTTAAGGCCGCCAAGGGCCAGGAGGTGGTGTTTGAAGTGAAGGCGCGACGCTTTGGCAGTGAACTGGATTCGATGCTGGAAGTGCTGGATGCCAAGGGTCAACCGATTGAGCAGGCCACGATCCGGCCGGTCTGGGAGACCTTTACCACTCTCCGGGATCATGACTCCGCCGCGCGCGGCATCCGTATCCAGGGCTGGAATTCGATCAAGGTGGGCGACTTCACCATGATCGGCAACGAAGTGAACCGGATTGAGGCGCTGCCGCGCGGTCCGGATGACGACATCATCCTCGAATCATTTGGTGGACAGCGAGTGGGCTTCTTTGGCACGACGCCCGAGGCGCATGCCAACGAGAAGTCCTTCTACAAGGTGCAGGTGCACCCGGCAGGCAAGCAGTTCTCACCCAATGGGCTGCCGCTGGCGCGGATCTACTATCGCAACGACGATGGCGGCCCCGGCTACGGCAAGGATTCGCTGCTGCGCTTTGTGGCCCCGGCGGATGGCGAGTACATGGTGCGCCTGGCCGATGTCCGCGGCCAGGGCAGTGACGCCCACGCCTACCGGCTGACGGCGCGGGCTCCGCGGCCGGACTTCAAGCTGACGGTGACGCCGCGCAACCCCAATATTCCGGCGGGCGGCTCCGTTCCGCTCACCGTCACCGCTCTGCGGATGGAAGGGTTTGCCGACAAGATTGACCTGGAACTGCCCAACCTGCCGCCCGGGATTACGGCGACGAAGGGGCAGATCGGCAAGGGCCAGACCTTTGGCACCATTCTGCTGACCGCCGCGGCGGATGCCAAGCTGCCGGTGGCGGCCCCGCTGAAGCTGCTGGGATCGGCGGCCGGTCTGACGCGCGAAGCGAATCCCGAAGATCGGCTGAAGTTGATCACACTGGGCCCCAAGCCTGATGTCGTGATGACCGCCGAGACGTTGGACGTCGTGCTGGAACCCGGCGGGACGGCCGAAGTGAAGGTTTCGATCAAGCGCCAGAATGGCTATGGTGGCCGTGTGCCGGTGGACGTGCGCGGCTTGCCGCCGCGGGTGCGCGTGCTGGATGTTGGCCTGAACGGCGTGCTGCTGAACGAGGATGAGACCACGCGCTCCTTTACGCTGGAAGCGCTTAGCTCGGCTGAGGAAGTGGAGCAGATGATCTATGTTTCGGGAACGGTGGAGACCCGTTCGCCGCAGCAGAATAGCTATGCCGCCCCGCAGGCGATCCGGCTGCGTGTGAAGCGCCCGCCTGCAGCCTCGCAGTAGCTGCATGGTCAGATGAAGGCCCGTCCCGCTCTCGCCACCGCGCGCTCCATCGCCCTGGCCTTGCCAGGAGCGCATGAGACCCTGAAGTGGGGCATCCGCAGTTTCGCGCGGCGGACAAGATCTTCTGCGCGGTCGAGGCGGACAAGGACGGGACGCCAGCCCTTACGGTCAAGGTGGGCAAAGCCCATATGCCCCTAGTTCTGGCATTTCTGGCCGACCCACGGTTCCGGCAAGCGGACTATGTGGGCCGGCATGGCTGGGTGACGCTGAAGTTAGTGCCCGCCGTGCCGGAGGAAGAACTGCAAGCTCTCATCGAAACCAGCTATTAACTGGTGCGCGGTAAGTTTCCCCGGCGAGCTGGGACATAAGCGGATTCGTTTCTCCGGCTGGGGGTGAAGCAGCTGAACGAAAAAGGCGGGCTCCTTGGGGGAAGCCCGCCTGCCGAAATTGCCCGCCGTTGACCTGCTTTAGCGCCGCCGTAGGCGATACAGCAGCACTGCCGCTCCGCTCAGCGCCAGCATGACACTCGAAGGCTCCGGAACTGCTCCGAGCGAGTTCGAGGTGCTGTAGTTGATCAGGTTGAGACCCAAATTCCAATCCTGGCCCAGAAGGATCTTGAGCTGGCTGCCTGATTTGTTCACCATGATCTTCTGAGCCTTTCCGCCCGGAAACTTGTACGGTTCGTCACTCCAAAGGGTGACTCCGCTTCCATCGGTGACACGAAGAATGCTGGCCGTCCGCACAGGGCCACCACTGTAACTGCCAAGGTAGAAGCTGTTGAGGGTGACCGTGTTGAACCCTACCGGGGTCAGCGTGATCTCCATGACCAACCCATCTACGTCAGGGTAGGCTACCGCCTCCAGATCGGAGTAGCCCGTGTTCCAGAACTCTGCCCGATTCGAGGACGGCGCCAGAGCGCCAGTCAGGCTTCGATAACTCAATGCCAGGTCTGCCTGGTTACCGTCTCCGTCCACAATCGCGCCGTAGTTGGAACGTGGCTTCAAGGAAGCGAAATCCACCAGACCCGCCTGGGCGGAGCTGAGGAAGAGCACAAGTGAAAGAACCAACAATTTCATGTTTTTTTCAAACCTCCTCCAGCAGAATGCCGGACGGGGGTCTTTGGTGTCAAGGACTTTCCCCGGAAGCCGGGTGAAATTTGCCTGCAAATAGTTTCGGTACGCCTGGTACCAAATGGCGCATTTCAACCGGCCGGAAGAGCAGGGGCTCAAAGTCAAGTGGGACTGGAGTACGCGATCAGCCCATTGTGTGACACACGACCCTAGATTTGTGGGCTGCCTAAAGCCGGCAGATCAGTAGTTCGCGCTCGTAGACCATCTCGGACGGCAGGTGGTCGTGGAGTTCCAGGAACAGCTCGCCGTGGTAGCCGCAGAAGGGCAGCATCGCCATCGGGTCACGGCGGGCCTTGCCGATGGTCCCCGCGGCGGCGGCGGTCATTTCGGAACCCATGGTGGCGCCCACATAGACGCCCGTGCTCCAGTTGAACGCCTGGAAGACCAGCGGCATGGTGGTGGCGCGGCGGGCTTAGGCGGGTATCGCTTTCAGTTTGGTGGAGAACGCCGGAGGGCGAAGCTGGAATGGCTCGCTCTCCGGCATTTGCTTTTGTCGGGGACAGATCGGGTTTGCGGATACGGCTGGCAGGCGGGCCCCGCACAGTCCGCCCTCGTCATTAGAGCGTTTCTCGAAAACTCGCTAGGCCGGACCCGCTACTATCAGCCCCATGCGTGAGCGTGGGGCTTTATCTGGACATCGATCAAGCCCCACGCTTACACATGGGGCTATGCGGGCTACGCCTTTAGCCAGCGGTCAAACCAGTTGAAGGCTTCTTTTTGCATATCGGCGTCGAACTTGTGTGGGCCGTCGTAGAAGCTGCCCTTGTAGCGTTCCGGCGCGCCGGCTTTTTGGTAGACCTCTGTCAGCATGCGGTCCGCACGTTCCATCTCGGGCATGGTGAAAAGCGCATCCTGCCGGTTGTTGAGCACCAGCACCGGATTGGGTGCGCCCAGGCCCAGGATCTCGGGATAGTCCAGATCTTTAGGCAGGCCGGGGACGTAGCACATCCAGGTGTGGGTGTGGCTCTTGTTCAGCACATAGTCGCGCCAGGTGGTCATCATGCCGACGCAGCAGCTGCAGCGGATGCGCTCATCGGCGCCGGTGAGCATTACCGTTCGCAAGCCGCCGCCGGACAGACCGGCACAGCCCAGGCGCGTCGCATCGACATCGGGCCGGGAGGCCAAGTAGTCCAGCGCGCGCTGGTCGTCATTGACGAAGACGCCGGGCCAGGTGATGCCGGCGCTGAAGAGGCTTTTGGAGACGAGATGCTCATGCGCGGCGGCGAACTGGTTGTAACGCAGGATCTCGTCGGGCGCTTCCGGGTTGGCCTCCACCAGGTTGTTGCGGATATTGCCGGGCAGATCGGCCAGGCGCATGCGGCGGCTGCCGAAGGTGAAGGTGTCGTGCACCAGCACGGCATAGCCGCGCTTTGCCAGTTCGTTAGCCCAGGCCAGGCCGCTGTAGTAGTGCTCCTGATGCTTCAGCATCAGCGGGTGCGGGTCCTTGGACATGCGCGTGATCTTGCGCAGGCCGAAATACTTGTTGCCACCGTGGTCATGTAGGCCGACGATGCCGGGAAGCTTGCCCGTGGCTTTGGCGGGCTTCAGCAACAGCGCTTCCGTGGGCGGGCCGTAAGGCAGCTGCCACTGGAGATGCTCAATGGCCAGGCCGTCGAACTCGATGTGATGCTGTACGGTGGCGACGGGGGTGGGCGACGGGGCCGGCCCCATCAACAGCTCGCGGTAGCGGGCGCGGGCGACGGGACGCCAGGCGGCGGGATCTTTGAACATCGGCTGCCGGAACGAGAGGCGCGGCGGGTCCGCCATGGACTGTGCGGCCCACTCACCGTAAGCGCCAAGCATGTTGGGGGTCATGGATGTCATCTTGGCTCCTACGGGGATGCGGTTGCAAGCGGAGGTTGGCCTTGGGGATCCCGAACCGCGTGCAGAATGGGGAAAGCGGGACGGATGCCCAAGCGATACAGTAGCCGGGAGCTATTCAAAATGGCCGAATCTTTTGGATGGCAGCTGGTGAGCGTCAAGGGCGATCACCATAACTTCAAGCATCCGGGCAGCCGGTTTATCGTCACCATCGTCCATCCGCAGAAGGATGTGGCGGTGGGCCGGGTGGTTGATACGGTTAAGAAGATCAGACTGGAGGTACGATGAAGCGCTTTCTGATTATGTTGGAGCAAACCGAGGCTGGCTTCGCCGTGCAAGTGCCTGATCTGGCGATCATCACCGGCGGCGACAGCATTGCGGCGGCGAAGGAAGCTGCCATTCAAGCGATCCAGGCAAACCTTGACGGGTATCGCCAATGCGGACAACGCATCCCGGATGGGGAGCCGGTTATGAGCCACCTGCTGAATCCCGAGTTCCAGGACCTGCTGTTTGCCTACGTCGAGATCGCCATCCCGGAGCAGCGTATCGCCGCTTAGCGGCTCTGTTCAACTGGTTTCGCCAGACTGTACTGGATTGCGAAGCTCCGGCCGCTGGGCGCTATCCTGGACGCATGCGCTTGGCCGTTGCCCTTTTTGCTGTTTCGCTTGCCGCCGCTCCGCGGACGGTGCTTACATCGGAGACGCTGTTTGATTGGCGGACGCCGTCATCGCCGCAAGTCTCACCCGATGGCCAGAAGGTGGCTTATCTGATGGAGACCGAGGACAAGATGGCCGATGTCTTCTACTCGAATCTGTGGATCGTGGATGTGGACGGCAAGAACGCCCGGCCGATCAGCGTAGGCTCGCATCGTGACGCTGCTCCGCGCTGGTCGCCCGATGGTGGGCGGCTGGCCTATGTGTCGAGCAAGGGCGGGCGGCCGCAGATCTATGTGCGGTGGATGGACACGGGGGCCGAGGCGAAGATTACGGATCTGGAGACCGCGCCGTCAGCGCTCTCCTGGTCGCCCGATGGGCAATCGATCGCTTATCTGGCGCGAGTCCCGGGCAAGTCACCGTGGAGCATCAAGATGCCCGCCGCGCCTCCGGGAGCCAAGTGGGCTGACGCGCCCACCATCGTCACCAAGCTGAACTGGCGGGCCGATGGCGTGGGCGGCAATGGCAAGACCCCCGAGGGCTACACGCATGTGTTTGTGGTCCCGGCCACCGGCGGCGCATCGCGGCAGATTTCGAGCGGCGACTTTCAGCACGCGGGTGAACCGGCGTGGTCCGCCGACGGCACGATGCTGTATGTCTCGGGCCGCCGCGTGCCGAACGCGGACATGGAACAGTTTGCCGACGACATCTACAGCTTCCATGTGAAGACGGGTGCGGTGAAGCAGTTGACGACGCGCAAGGGACCGGACCTGGCGCCCAGTGTCTCGCCCGATGGCCGGCGCATTGCGTATCTGGGCTTTGATGACAAGGGGCAGGCCAACCACAACACCAACCTCTATGTGATGAATCTGGATGGCACGGGTGCGCGCCAACTGGCCACGAATCTCGACCGCAACGTGATCTCGCCGCGCTGGATGCCGGATTCCAAGGGGCTGTTCGCGGTGGTCGAAGACAAGGGGCAGGCGCAAGTGCACGCGATTTCTCTGGATGCTCCGGCCAAGCCCATCACCAGTGGCTATTACCGGTTTGCCACTGCCTACGCCAGCGCGGACACGCTGTCAGTGTCCAAGACCGGCACCATCGCCATCTCGCGTACGTCACCGGCGGAGCCTAAAGAACTCTACGCCTTCAATGCTGCTACTCCCGGCAAGCTGACGCGGCTGACTTATTCCAACGACAGCCTGCTGGCCGACCGGGACATCGGCGCGGTGGAAGAGATCAACTATCCCAGCTTTGATGGTAAGAACATCCAGGGCTGGATCATCAAGCCGCCGAACTTTGATCCTTCGAAAAAGTACCCGCTGATCCTCGATATCCACGGCGGTCCGTATGCGATGTATGGCATTGAGTTCAACCACCAGATGCAGATCTTTGCTGCCCGGGGCTTTGTCGTGCTCTACACCAACCCGCGCGGCTCCACCGGCTATGGCGAAGCGTTTGGCGACATCATCCATGGCAAGTATCCGGGCGACGACTACAAGGACCTGATGGCCGGCGTCGATGCGGTGCTGGCTAAAGGTTATGTGGACCCCAAGAAGCTCTGCGTCACCGGCGGCAGCGGCGGTGGCATCCTGACGGCCTGGATCGTGACGCAAACCACGCGCTTTGCGGCGGCGGTTTCACAGTACCCGGTCACCAACTGGATCACGCAGTTTGGCTCCTCTGACATCCCGCTGACCACCGTGCGCTGGATGAAGGGCACGCCGTGGGACAACTTAAAGGCCTATGTGGACCACTCACCAGTCTTCTTCGTCAACAAGGTGAAGACGCCGACCATGCTGGTGACCGGTGAAGAAGATTGGCGCACACCGATCGTCGAAAGCGAAGAGTTCTACGCCGGGCTGAAAATGAACAATGTGGATACGGTGCTGGTGCGGATCCCGCGTGAACCGCACGGGATCCGCGGTGCCAGCCCCAGCCACCGGATCGCCAAGATTGAGCACATCCTGGGCTGGATGGAGAAGTACGTCAAATAGGCATTTGCCGGCTAGAAGCCGCCCACCATCGACGACAGGCTCTCCACCGATCCGTCCAACACGCGCGCCTGTTGCGCCAGGACCTGCGACGAGGCTGACATTTGCTCCGATTGAGCGGCGATCGATTGCGTGACGATGCTGATTTGGCGCATGGCCGTATCCACGCCGCTGATGCGCGATGTTTGACCTCGGGCCTCGGAAACGGTCTTGCCGATGGCCTCACTGACGCGTTCGGTGTAGTCGACGATATGGGCGAGCTCCATGCGGACCTCGTGACTTAAGGCGACGCCGCGCTTGGAGTCCGCAATGGATTGGGTGACGATCTCTTCGGTGCTTTTGGCTGCGGCGGCGCAGCGTGTCGCGAGCGCGCGAACTTCATCGGCCACGACGGCAAACCCGGCACCGGACTGCCCGGCGCGGGCGGCTTCGACACTGGCGTTCAAGGCCAGCAGATTAGTCTGAAAAGCGATCTCTTCCACTTCCTTCACGATGCGGGCGACGCGCTTGTTTGACGCCTCAATCGCCTCGATCTCTTTCAGGGCGTGGTCCATTTGCTCGGCACCGGATTCGGCGAACCGGCGCGCTTCACCGGCCAGCGCTTGAGCTTCCGCCGCCGTGGTGGCCCCCAGATCGACGGCGGCCCGCATCTCGGTCAGTGCGGCCGCGGTTTCTTCAGCCGAGGCCGCCTGCTGGGTGGCACCGGAGGCCAACGATTCGCTGGACTGCGAAATCTGTCCGGAGGCGCTGGATGATTCGCCACTGGTCCGCTTCACTTCCTGTAGTGCCTTCCGCAACGGGCCGACGATGGAACGGCGGCTGAACCAGATCAACGCGCCGCACACCAAGGCCGTGAGCGGCAGTACCCAGGCCACGGTCTTTAGCATGCCGGCCTGCACCACCGCATCCACGCGGTCTAAGCTGGACTTCAGGACAAAAGCGCCGTGCACTTCTCCGGCCTTCCAGTTCTCCATCTGAAAGCCCAGCACGTCACGCCCGTCCTTGGTGGTGCTGCTGCCGGGGTCGCCATGGCAGCTGAGGCAATCGGCGGTCAGCTTGATGGGGCGCGCATAGATAATCTCGTTGCGGGCGCTGTTGACCTCGAACACCTCGGCCACGCGTCCCGATTCAAACGCGCTCAGCCAGGCTGATTCTTCCGCCGTGGGTTGATTCTTGGGGTTGCGCGGACTGTTCTTGGGAATGCGGAACTGATAGCCCTCCACCGCCGCCACCTTCTCGATTGCGCGCCAGGCCGCCACGACAGGCACTGTCTGATAGGCACCAGTGGTTCGGAAATCGGACGTCTTTTTGATCTCTTCCAGCATCCGTTCCTGGTTGAAGACGTTGGCCTGGCGCAGTCCGGAGATGGATTCCCGGACGTTCTCCGCTTCAAGGATCGCGGTGCGCATGGTGTTGCGGGTGAGTTGAATGCCTTGCTCACGGATCACGGTGCGCTGCACCAGAATCCCAGCAATGGCGGTCACCATCACGGCGGCCAGCGCCCCACATACGATCTTGTTTCCCAGTGTCAACTAGAATTCCTCTCCCAGGTGAAAGTATCGGTTGAGGGGAGCGATCCATCACTGAAATCTAAAGCTTTTCTTTGAATTTCTCTGACTACTGGGCGATGAAAATGACGACAAGCACGGTCCGCTTTATCGTGCATGGGCTAAGGCAAACCAGTCCCGTGGGCGAGAAAAGATAGGGAATGGTGACGCTGATGGTAGGATGGCGGCTTATGCCGATTTGCCACCCGCGGTTGGGCGGACTGCCGGTCCGGCCGGCGCTATTTCAGGGCGAGCGCGAACAATGAGCCAAGTTCCTCTGAGCGAGCAACTCGCCCGACATCGCACACTGGGCGCAGCCCCTCCAGACGAATTGGCCTGGCTGGCGGAGCGTGGCGTGTTGCGGCACCTGGAAGCGGGAGCGATCCTGAGTTCACCAGCCGCACCAGTAGAGAGCCTGTTCATCATTCTGTCTGGACATCTGGAGATGTCTGCAGATCGGGGTGCGGGCCGGAACAAGATCATGGAATGGCGCGGAGGCGACGTCTCCGGGCTGTTGCCGTATTCGCGGCTGGTGAGTCCGCCCGGAGATGCGGTGGCCCAGGAGCCGACGGTGATTCTGGCGGTGCACCGGGACCATTTGCCGGAGATGATCCGGGAGTGTCATGAAGTGACCGCCATTCTAGTGCGCGTGATGTTGGATCGGGCCCGGACCTTCACTTCCAGCGGCCTGCACGATGAAAAGATGATCTCGCTGGGCAAGCTTTCCGCCGGCCTGGCCCACGAGCTGAATAATCCGGCCTCCGCGATTGAACGCACGGCGTCACTGCTGGAAGACCGGCTGGACGAAGCCGAGCAGGCCACGCGTGTGCTGGGTGCCGCGCGGTTGACGGACGAGCAATTGGCGGCCGTGGATTCGATCCGCGGAGCCTGCCTGGCGTCTCGAAGCCCGGGCGTGATGGTATCCACTGGCGCGACGGGTGTTGTTGACCGCCTACTCCGACATTGACGCGGCCGTGCGCGCGATCAACGAAGCGCATCTGGACCACTATCTGTCCAAGCCTTGGGATCCTCCGGAGGAGCGTCTGTATCCGGTGATGGATGATCTGCTGGATGCCTGGCAGGCGGCTCATTTGCCGGAAGCGTCGGGGCTACGTCTGGTGGGGCACCAATGGTCGCCACGGTCGCATGAGATCAAGACGTTTCTCGCCAGTAATCTGATTCCTTACCGGTGGCTGGACATCGCGCGGGACCCGGCGGCGCGGGTGCTGCTGGACGCTACCGGCGTTAGCGCCACGGAGCTGCCGGCACTGATTTTTGACGATGGCTCATCGGCGTTGCTGAACCCGGAACCACGGCAGGTGGCCGAACGGCTGGGTCTGCGATTGTCGGCGTCGCGGGAGGTCTATGACCTGGTGATCGTCGGCGCGGGTCCGGCGGGGCTGGCGGCGGCGGTTTATGGGGCTTCTGAAGGGTTGCGCACGCTGCTGCTGGACCGGCACGCGCCGGGTGGCCAAGCGGGCACCAGTTCCCGGATCGAGAACTATCTGGGATTCCCCACCGGGGTGAGCGGCTCCGAGTTGACGCGGCGGGCTTTGATGCAAGCCCAGCGGCTGGGCGCGGAGTTTCTGGTCCCACTGGAAGTGACGGCAGTTGAGATCGAGGGCGGCTACAAGCATCTGACGCTGGGCGACGGACGGCAGATTGTCACTCGTGCGCTACTGGCCGCTACCGGAATGTTCTACCGCGAGCATCCGGCACCGGGCGTGGCCGAACATGCCGGCGCCGGGGTCTACTATGGCGCGGCGACGACGGAAGCTCAATCTTGCAGCGGACGCCGCGTGATTGTGGTGGGCGGCGGCAACTCCGCCGGGCAGGGGGCGGTCTATCTGGCGCGTCATGCGCAGGAAGTGCAGATTGTGGTGCGCCGCGACGGGCTGGCGGAGACGATGTCGCAGTACCTGATTGAGCAGATCGCGGCCACGCCGAATATCCGGCTGCGATCAAGGACCGAGATCGAACGGGTGGAAGGCGACGGGCACTTGCAGCGGGTGGTGTTGACTTCGGTGGACGATGGGTCCCAGGAGACAGTGGATGCCGATGCGCTCTTCGTCTTCATCGGCACGCATCCGCGCAGTGGCTGGCTGCCGGAGGCGGTGCTGCGCGACGAGAAGGGCTTCGTGATCACGGGCCGGGACTTGGCGGCGCAGGAGGCCTACGCCCGCACCTGGAAACAGCCGCGGGAGCCTTTGCCGCTGGAAACCAGCGTGCCCGGGGTCTTCGCCGCGGGAGACGTACGTGCCGGGGCGATGAACCGGGTGGCCTCCGCGGTGGGCGAAGGCTCCATGGTGGTTCGGCTGGTGCACGAATATCTCGCGCTCTGCTAAGGGCCGGCACGTCGCCGGCTGACGCATGCCGCCCCGATGGCGGGAACGGCTTAGGCTTTGCCGCCAGAGCCGCCGCTGCTGGCGGAGCTGGCGGTCAAGTGTTTGCGCAACACCTCCAGGCCCGCGCCGACGCTGGTGAGGAAGCCCAGCAGACGGCTGGTGAGCTCTTCTTGCGAGAAGAACAGCACCACGCCCACCAACACGATGCCGATTGCCCAGGGAGAGATAGCCTTGCTGGCTGATTGGGCCGCCAGCAGGGCCTCATCGGGAGCTTCCTGCAGCGCACTGACAAAGCGCTGGAACGGAGGTGAGGCGAATTCGATGCGGCCATCGGGCCGCCGGCGCAGCAAGCCGCGGCCCAGGAGCCGGGCGGCGACCAAGCCAGCCGTGGGAGCCACCAGCTTGTGGCGGTCCAGGTAGGTGAGAATCGCCTTCTCGTGCACGGAGCAGCTCATCCAGACCGCATCATCTTCGGGAGGAGCGGCACCTTCGGGCGGATCCATGCGACGGGATTCCAGCGAGTGGGTGATGCGCTTCCAGCGCGACAACTCGGCTGTATCCGCAGGCTCACCGGCGGCCCCCGCGCCGCCTGATTGTAGATAGCTCAAGGGCTCGATGGACGTCGTGACGACCACGCAACGGTTGGGGGTCCGCATCGCACCCTCAATCAAGTCCAGGCAGACCTTGCGTTGGCTAGCGATGGCCAGGCAGCTCTGAAGATTGTTGATCAGGATGGCGCCTTCGGGCATAGTGACCGTCTGGGACAGGTCGATGGACGCCAAATCGATCCGCGTATGATTGGCCCAATAGCCCAGCAGTGGCGCCGCCGGATAACCGGGTGGTATGTGGACCAAGAAGCGCCCCTGCCAAACGGTGGCCGGCTGATACAAGGGGGTCGACGCAGGCACCTGGAGATCGTCCAGGCGCACGCGGTGCCGGAATGCCCGGCCCCACCACAGGAAAAGGCCGACGATGGCCGACATGCCCATCCAGAACTGGAAGCCCATCCACAGGGTCGGTAGGGATCCGGCCCGCGGCGTCGGGAGACCGGTCTCCGAAGCCTCCCAAAGATGGCTCGCAAACACGTTCCAAGGAACAAATGCCGGAAGTGTCGAGCGTGCTACCGGCTGATATTTTTCTTCGGCCTCAGACCATCTAGCCAGCCATAAATTGTGCTCAGCCGGGCCGTGCTCAACACGCCACTCCCATGGAGGGGGCTCGCCGCCTGGTTGCAATTCATCCCGGCGCATATCGAGGCCTTCCTGCCGCGCGTCGAATGGGAGCTCAACCATGGCCATCACCAAGACGGGAAGCTTGCTCAACGCGCGCGACCAAGAGGGCTGAGTCTCGTCAAACAGAGTGCGAATGCGGGGGAGATCCCTCGCTTTCAACAGGAGTTGTTCCTTCCCGCATTTCCGGTCCCGATCGGTAGATAGAGGCTGCGTCTTTTCCTTCCAGACCGCGGGACATGAACTCGAGCCGACCAGCTCCGGGCCGCCGGGGTTGCCTTCGAAGGCCACGAGGCGCGTGTTGTAACCCGCGCTCCCATAAAAGTAGGTGGGGGCGCAGCCGGACTCGGTTGCCGGACCAGTACCCAAGCCGGAGAGTAGCTTGTAACTGATGAGGTCGCATTTCTTGACGCCGGGCAGCAAGCGGATGTCGCGGGCAAGTTGATCTTCCCGCTGAGCGTGTGCGTCCTGCAATTCCCACTGTAGTTCCCGCGCGTACAGGCCTGCTTCATACTCATACGACAGCTTGCCCAAGCCAAAGGTCGGAAGAATGACCAGGCAGAGGGCCAATTCCGCCGCCCACACCACCCAACTGGCGGGCGTCCGTTGTCTCAAAGACCCGCGGGGAGCGTCGATGCGGTATTGGCCGTAGCGAACCAAAGCCAGTGAGATGGGGGCCAAGCCGGCCATCCACCAGTCATTCAAGAGCGAGGCGAATCCGGCCAAGAAAAGGGACGCACCCGCCAGCCAGGCAAGGCTGAATCGGTGCAGCGGCTGCCGGGCCGGGACACCCAGCCCCAAGGCACTGAAAATCAGGAATGCCGCGCCGGTGGCGATGGAACTGTAGAAGATCTCTGAACCCGGTGCGCCGTCAAGACTCCGCCAGAAAATCAACATCAGGCAGGTTCCAAATGCCGCCAATACGGGGTAGCAGGATTCGCGGGGGGACCACCAGGCCGCCTCCAACAACAACTTTGCCTGAAACCGCTGCCGCCATCGGGCGAATGGATACAGAACGAATCCGGCAATGGCCAGCACCGCCGCGGCATAGCAGCCAAACAACGCCACCGCACCAAACATGGCCTGGGCCCGGATCACTCGGATGGGTTCCAACTTTCGGAACACCACCAAAGTCCAGGGCACCTCTTCCAGTCCGGGCAAGGGCGTCACCAACATCCGGTGAGCCGCGCCGGAGTAGTTGCTGGTAAAGCTGGCCACGGCTCGCCGCTCCACCACCTGTACTAACTCCGGGATGTCGGAACATTCGGCAAACAGATCCTCCACCAGAGCCCGGCTGGGATCGGAGTGATAGAGAACCTTGCCGGTCGAAGCGATGACGGCCATTCCAAATTCAGCGGGCAGCACTGGATTCTCGAGCGACGTGAGGGTGAGGGCCATCGAAAGCACCGGTCGGCCCTGGTATCGCATTTCAGAGGGCGCGGCCAGCATCGTGGCCATCTCGCCGGTGGTTCTGGAAAGCACCTTCTCGATGGCAAAGGGACTGGTCCGAGCCGTCCCGGCCAGCGGTAGCCCGCGCACCATGTGGTCTTGCCGGACATCTTTGAAGTAGTCCCGGTCTTTCACATTGACGTGCTTGGCCAGGTACTCGCCCGTCGTCCAGCGAATTTTCTTGTTGCCGTGCGGCGTGATCCAATCCGCGTATTGAAAATTACTGATGACCTGATCGGGCGTGAGCCTTTTGAAAAGTCCTCTCTCCGGTTCGACGAGACCTTGCGGAAAGATGTTGTCATCGACCGCCCGGGAGTCCAGTATGGCTAACTGCTTCAGCGCCAAGGTCAGTTCATGCTTGACATTAAAGCCGATCTCCTCCGCCAGCAAAGTTAGCCGGCCATCGGTACGCACGTCGGCGAAGCTCCGGATAAAGAAATAGAGGCCCAGCACCGTCAGCACCAGTAACATGCCTCCCGAGCACAGGGCGGTGACTCCCAGTTGTCGCGGGCGAAGCGGTTCGGCGGAAGACATCAGCCAAGGCCGGGGCAAGGTCCAGCTCAAGGCCACCAGGAGCACGACAAGCGGGAGGACGAAAAGCAATCCCTGCGGACCCGAACTCTGCCAGGGCGTGTTCACATCAGACAGCCCGACCAGCAGCCAATCGCCGGAAGCGGCCTTGCCCTTGCCATCCGTTAGTGTGAGTTGTATGGGCTGGACGAAAACCGCGAACTGATGGTCGCCGATGGACCGCACCAAGTGGGTGGACGAGGTAGGGGCATTTTGCCCCGCGGTAGCGGGCGGGGCCGGTTTGGCGGCCGGCGCGTCGCTCAGCAAAGACTTGGCTGGCGGCTCGGCCGCTATAGAGAACAAGAAGTCGAGATTGGTGAAACGAGTGTCCCCGGAGGCGGTTTGATACAGGACGTTTCCATTCCGTTCGGCCAGGATGATATTCGAGAAGACATCTTTCCGCAGCGACTGTTCCACTAGCTTGGCGAGGTCAGAGTAGGAGCAGACGGTCTCACCGGTGGGCCCAGGCTTCCGGAAGTGTAGCTTCAAGACGGTGGATTCAATGGTTATGCTGAGGTTTGTCCCATCCTTGGAGCAAACTTCGCTGGTGAGATTTGTCACGAGCCCCAGTAGTTGATCGTCTTCCTCCTTCTCCGTGTCTTCTTCCTCCTTCTCGGTGTCCGATGCCGATGCCGGGTTCTCCGCGACGGAGAGAATCTGCTTGCCCGCGGGTTTGGCTTCTTTGGGGAGATTCGCCGAGCGCTCCGCTACTTCCGAAAGATTAGCGACTCGCGACTTTACCTGGTTGGCCATGTGTCCCAACCAGCGCATATTTCTGTCTTCCAGCGCGCTGCGCTGGGCGCTGCCGCTCAGGAGCAGCCATCCGACAAATGCTGCTGGAACCAGGAGTGACACTACCACCCGAGCGCTGATACGCCCCGCACTACCCAAGCGGCCAAGACCAAACATTGACATGGAAATCCTTGCTTCCGCCCACGGCGGAATTTCGTCCTGCAAATGCACCCGCAGGAACGAATCAGCTGAGCCTAACACTTTTAGTCCCAGCGGACTAGCCGTCTCATTACAGTTGTGTTCAGGGCAGCCTGTTTCGTTTCATTCGGGTGAAGACGCCGGGCCTCCGGCTTCGCGATACGATAAGCGCGATGCTGATTCGTACACTCACCACCTTATGTGTCCTGCTGCCGGCCTTGAGCGCGCAGACCGGCCTGGACTCCGCGCGGCTGTCGCGCATTCCGGTCCGGATGAAGGAGTTTGTTGACGCCGGGACAATGGCCGGGTCAGTGACCTTGGTGGCCCGCCACGGCAAAGTGGCGGCGCTGCATGCCACTGGCTACACCGACATCGAGACGAAGCAGCCGATCAAGACGGATGCCATCTTCCAGCTGCATTCCATGACCAAGCCCATCGTGGCGATGGCCGCGATGATGCTGGCCGAGGAGGGGAAGCTGGCATTGAATGACCCGGTGGAGAAGCATTTGCCAGAGTTTCGCGGGCAGCGGTTGCTGGTGGGTGACACGCTGAAGAAGGCGGCGCGTCGCATAACCGTGCGGGATCTGATGATGCACACCTCCGGTCTGCCGCTGAACCCGCCGGCGGGGATCGGGGAGTTGCATGGCGCGCTGCACAAGACGCTGGCCGAGGTGGTGCTAGTGATCTCGCAGGTGCCGCTGGAATTCGAGCCCGGGACGAAGTGGCAGTACAGCAACACCGGCATTGCGTCACTGGCGCGGATTGTCGAAGTGCTGGGTGGGATGCCGTTTGAGCAGTTTCTCGAAAAACGGATCTTCGCGCCGCTAGGCATGAAGGACACCTTCATTTATCCGCCGAAAGAGAAGTGGGGCCGCATGCCCACGGCCTATATCCTGAAGGACGGCAAGCCGTTGAAGTACACTTCCGATCCGCTGGGCGAGGGCGCGATGAAGTTCCGCGATGGGGCGAAGTATCCGCTGCCGGAAGGTGGGTTGTACTCTACCGCGAGCGATCTGTTCTTGCTCTACCAGATGCTGCTGAACGGCGGCCAGTTGAACGGCACGCGCATCCTGTCCAAGCACTCCATCGAGACGATGACGCAGGTGGGTACGGGCGAGCTGTACACGAATGGACCGGGCATGGGCTATGGGCTGGCCTGGGCGGTGGCCAAGGACGGCGCGGCCGCACCGCTTTCGATCGGCACCTATGGCCACGGTGGACGCTACGGCACGTACTGCTTCATCGACCCGAAGAAGAGCCTGATCGGCATCTTCATGATCCACCGCGAAGGCGGCAGCGATGAGCGCAATGCCTTCGTGAATATCGCCTACTCGGCGTTGGTGGACTAGCCATGCGGTGTGTCGTCGTTCTCCTGGCGGTCATGTCGCTGGCCGGCTCCGCTGTGCTTGCGCAGCCCAAGCCCGCCTCTCTTTATGAGCGCGTCGGCCGCTACGACACCATCGCGGTGATTGCGGACGAGTATCTGAAAGGCCTCCGCGCCGACCCCAAGTTCGCGCGCTTTGCTGGACGCGGTGCGGACTCGCTAAAGCGCGGACGGCAACTATTGAAGGATCAACTTTGCGCCATGGCCGGTGGTCCGTGCTCGTATGTGGGCCGGGACATGAAGACGGTGCATGGCGGCCTGGGGATCAACGCGCAGGAGTGGCACGCCAACATGGACTACATGGCGGCGGCGCTGGACAAGGCCAGCATCAAGGGCGCGGAGAAGGCAGAGTTTCTGAAGATGGTGGACACGCTGAAGCCCGAGATCGCCGAGAAGTAGGCTACCAGGGCTCGACGGCCACGCCGGGAACGCGCTGAAACTCGCGGGTGTTGCGGGTGACGACGGTTAACCCATGCGTGCGCGCGATGGCGGCGATCATGAGGTCATTGGGGCCGATCTTTTGCCCTTGTTGTTCGAGCGAGGCGCGGATTTGGCCATAGTGGTCGGCGGCTTGGTCATCGAAGGGCAGCGAGGGGAAGGGGGCGAGGAAGAGGTTCAGGGCGGCTAAGGCCCCTTCACGATTGGAGGCTTTATGCACGCCAACAACCAGTTCGCCCCGAGTCACTGACGAAACTCGAACTTGACTGGGGGCGTGAGCCTCCAGCCAATGGCGCGCGGCCCGCTGTCCGCGCAAGTGAGCGACGCATAGGTCACTGTCAAGCAGGTACATGGTCTAGTCGAAGATCGGCCCGCGCTCTTCGTAAGGCCACTGCTCGGGCCGTTCCAAATCGGGAATGCTGCCAAATGTCGACTCAAAATACCCCGGCGGCCAGCCCGTTTTGACGTCTTTCGAAACAATCTCGGCAATGTAGCGCGACACCGGCAACTTGCGCACCTTCGCCCGGCGCTTCAACTCGTCGGCGGTGGACTGGGGGACGTAGAAGTTTAGCTGGGGCATGAGGCAATTATAGCAAGTATACTTGCAGCCACCGTGGAGGCCATCGACGCCTAGATCTCGCCAAATAACTTCAGCCTCGGAATCCGGGAGAAATGGCGGAGGTTGCGGGTGAGCAGTTCGCCGTCGTGGTGAAGCGTGAGGGCGGCGATAAGAAGGTCGCCCATGGCGATCTTGGCACCCTTCCGGTCTAGGTCGAACGCCAACTCGCCCGCCAGTCGCGCCACCGGGGCGGTCAGGTTGAGAACCGGCATCCCATTCACCAGATCCATCAGCCTGTCCCAGGATCGGCCGGGAACTCGACCCCGTTCGAGCTCGAAAATCGTAGTGACCGTCGTGACTAAACGATCTTCGCGAATGAGGGATAACAGTATCTCGGTGACGCCCGGGACGCCACGCGCGTGATCGATGGCGACGTCAGAATCCAGAATTACGAGCGCCACGATTCGCGCCACTTCCTGATGTTGGCTTGCAGCTGCTCGCCTTCTTCCTCAGAAATGATCCCGCGGCTGGCTTCCAGTGCGGCGATGGACTGAGCCCGCCGTTCCTGTGCGGCGGCATGGACGTAGCGGTCAATCGCCTCGTTCACAATGCGGGAGTAGCCCTTCTCACCCCGGCGGGCGGCTAGTTCGCGCAAGGCGGTATGGTTTTCCGGGGTTAGCTCCAGGGTGGTACGCACGACTCCATTCTACATGCATGCAGATGCATGTAGGTCCTGCCGGGTTTTCGCGATGGAGTCCTCCAAAAGCAAAAACCGCCCGAGCCGAAGCCCGGGCGGTCTTTATGAATCAGTAGCTTGGGGGCGAACTAGTCGCCCATCGAGCCGACTTCTTCCTGCTTTTCGGTGGTGGCGGGCTTGATCGCTCCCAAGGAGACGAAGCCTTCCTGCTCCGGAGCCTTCAGCACGTGCTTCTTGTAGAGCTGCATCATGCGGTCGTTCTCTTCCTGCTCCTTGATCTTCTGCGCGCGGGCGCGCAGCTTCTCTTCGCGGGAGTTCTTGGCCACACCCAGGTCGTCCAGGTCGTGCTGCTTGCCCTTCTGGACGTCTTCGGTGCGGAGGACGACGTAGCGGTCCAGGGCGCCGGCTTCCACTTCGACGTTCTTGCCGCCGGCGTAGATCTTGTGGCGGCCGTGGTCTTCGTACCACTTGGTCAACGTGGCCGTCATGTGCATCTTTTCGATGATGTTGCGCCAGCCGATGCCCGTGTTGTAGGCACAGAAGCTGATTTCGCCTTCCTGGGTGGCGTAGGGGATGATGCACTGTTCGGTGCGGCGGAAGTCGTAGTTGAACAGATCCTGGAACCACATGCCAGCGATGAACAGGAAGTTCCAGCGGTCCGCGCGGCGCTTTTCGATGTCGGTCATTGTGCGGTCCGCAGTGACCTTGCCGTACTTGCGGCCCGTGACACCGAAGCACTTGTCGAACTTCGCCATCATGTCGGTCAGTTTGAAGTGGGTCGGGGTCTTGAACGGATCGTAGTTGCGCATCAAGGCCAGGGCGACGCCGATGCCGGACATCACTTTGCCACGGGCGCCGTCGTTGATCTTCTTGATGTCTTCGGCCAGCTGGACGGCATTCAGGAACGCGGTCACCGGGACGGCTTCCTTGGTTTCCTTGTCGCACATCACCGCAAAGCCGGTGCCGCAGTTGGGGTGACAACCGCAGGAGAGCTGGCCCCATTCCGACGCCGGTCCATGGATCAGGTCGGCAAAGTCGGAGAAGGTGGACATGAACGAGATGGGGAACCAGTCGCGGATGGGTTCGCCCAAGCCGGTCTGATTCTTCACGTCATGCGCCAGGTGCGACAGCGTGTAGCGCTGCGCCATGCGGCGTTCCGGGGTGACAGCTTCGTCGCGACCGGTAAAGCTGACCGGCTGGAAGCTCAAGAACGGGATCTTCTTCGGGTTGTCGAGCGCGAAGCGGACCACGCTGCCCACCTGCTCGTTGTTGATGCCGTTGATGATCGTGATCACCGGCACAATGTCGATACCGGCCGAGTGGGCGTTCTCGATGGCGCGCAGCTTCACGTCGAACAGATTGCCGACGGCGCGGTGCGAATTCGGCTCATTGCCGATGCCGTCGAACTGGAGATAGAGATAACGAAGGCCGGCTTCGGCCGCTTGGCGCGAGAATTCCGGGCTCTTGGCGAATTCAATCCCGTTGGTGGCGGCCTGAACGGAGTTGTAGCCCACCTTGCGGGAATAACGGACAGCGTCGAGGAAGAACGGAGACAGCGTCGGCTCACCGCCGGAGAACTGCACCGACATCTGGCGGCGCGGCTTGATCTTCAGCGCGTTGTCGAGCAGCGTGGTGATGTCGTCCCAGGTGAGTTCGTGGACGAAGCCAACCTGGTTGGCGTCCATGAAGCAGGGGTCGCACATCATGTTGCAACGATTGGTCAAGTCGACCGTCAACACCGAACCGCGGCCATGCTTAATGGTGGACGTGCCGTGGTTGTGGAGGTCTTCGTCGTTGTGGGCGCGGATGTCGCGGCCGGGGAACACTTTTTCCAGGTGAGCGAAGAACGCCGAGTCGATCGCCATCAAGTCTTCAAACTTGCCGTGGACGGGGCATTCCTTCACCATCCAGATCTGGCCATCACGCTCAATCACTTGAGCCTTGATCTCGCCAACCTTTTCATTCTTCAGAATTTCCACCGGCAGTTCGCCGTTGAGGATCTTCTCACGAGCTTCCGGCACGCACTTGGGGCAAAGCGAATCCGTGGTACGCGGCCAGCCCAGGGGCGGCTTCGACTTCTGGTACGACTTCAGCAGCGGCTTGTCCGACCACTTGGGGGTGAAGGACGGGTTCTGGCTGATGCTGTTGATCTTGTCAAACACCTGCCAGGCGCCATTGGCGGCGACCGTGAGAGCTTTCTCGACGTACTTGATGGGCTTAACCATAATTTGTCTGCCTGATTCTCCTGGATGAGACTTTAGTCTCGAACGAAAAGTGTAGTACGTTTCCGTACAGTGGTCGAGAATGGGTCAGCGAAATGATGAAAACTCTGGCCTGATGGGGAAAAAATGAGGCGAATGGGAGGCACTCCGGCCCGGGGTAGCAGAGAAACCGTCAGAGATTCAACGTGTTGAGGCGGGTAGAGCAAGGGCTAGCCGAGTTCGGCTTCAGCCCCGGTGGCCAGAACAATACCCCTTGCGTACGGTATGCAGGGCGGATAGACTTGTCCCACACGGGTCTACCAATGATCAAAACTCTCTTAACTGTGCTTTGCGCTCTTGCGCTCACTTTTCCGGCGGCTGCCCAGGTTCTCTACGGCTCGCTGACCGGCAATGTCACTGACCCCACGGGGGCGGCCGTTCCCGGCGCCAAAGTGGATGCGGTCAATATGAACACCGGTGTCAGCCGGCAGGCGACGACCGATGATCGCGGCGCATTTCAGTTTAATGATCTGCAGGCGGGCCGCTATAAGGTCACCATTGCGGCGGCCGCCTTTAGCCCGGTTACGCAGGAGAACGTGCCGATCGATGTCAACACGATCCGGCGCCTGGACGTCAAGGTGCAGGTGGCGCAGGTGACGGAGACGATCAATGTCTCGGCGAATGCGCTTTCGCTGCAGACCGACCGCGCCGACATCAACAACTCGATCGACAAGTCACAAGTGCAGAACCTGCCGTTTGCGGGCAACCAGGGCCGCAACTTCCAGAATCTCTACAAGATTCTGCCGGGCTTCAGCCCGCCCACTGAGTTGCACTCCGACGCCGGCAATCCGCAGCGTTCGCTGGGCACCAATGTGAACGGTGCGTCTTATTCGAACAACAACACGCGCCTGGATGGCGCGACGGTCAGCTATCCGTGGCTGCCGCACATCATTGCCTACGTACCACCGGCGGAAGCCATCGAGACGGTCAACCTGGTGTCGAACAGTTTTGACGCCGAACAGGGCATGGCTGGCGGTTCGGCCATCAACGTCTCCATCAAGTCCGGCACCAACGAGTATCACGGCAGCGCGCACTGGTATCACACCAACAGCAAGGTGCAGGCCAAGAACTTCTTTTTCGTGGGCGCGCAGTTGCCTAAGAATTTGTTGAATCAGATGGGCGGCACTTTTGGCGGCCCGGTGATCAAGAACAAGCTGTTCTTCTTCGCCAACTGGGAGCGGACCACGCGCCGTCAATACGCGCAGGCGTTCCGGACTCTGCCCACGGCGGCGCTGCGGCAAGGCAACTTTAACGGCACCGGCGCGACTATTTTCGATCCCAGCACGGGCACGGTGAATGGCGTCGGACGGCTGCCGTTTGCCGATTCGCGCATTCCGGCGGCACTGTTCGACCCGGCGGCGGTGAAGATGACTTCGCTGATCCCGAACCCGAACCTGGATGGGACGATCCAGAACAACTACTTTGCTCCCGGCAACTACACCTTTGACCGCAACAACGCGGACTTCAAGGTGAACTTCAACCCGACCGCGAAGGTCTCGATGTTTACGCGCTACAGCGTTTCCCCCAGCCGGATCTTTGATCCGCCCTCGTTGGGCGCGGCGGGTGGCGATGCCTTGACGGGCGGGCAGCCGGGCACGGCCCCGGGCCTGGTGCAGACGGCTTCCGTGGGCGGCACTTACACACTGAGCCCGACGATTCTGCTGGATGGCAACATTGGGTTCACGCGGCAGCGATTAGGGGCGGAGAACGTCGACCTTGACAAGAACTATGGTCTCGATGACCTGAGGATCCCGGGCACCAACGGCAGTGACCGGTTGCAGGGCGGTTATCCGCGGTTCAACATCAGCGGCTTTTCGGCCATCGGCAACCCGAACGTCTCCAATCCGTTCTTGTTCCGCGACAATCAGTATTCGGCGGCGGGCAACGTCAGCGTCATTCGCGGAGCGCACTCGTTCCGCTTCGGCGGTGAATATACCTACTACACGATCAACCACTTCCAGCCGCAGGCCGCCTTTGGTCCGCGTGGGGGCTTTAACTTCACGGGCGGCTTGACGGCCCTGAACGGCGGGGCGGCTCCGAATCTCTATAACGGCTGGGGCGACTGGCTGTTGGGGCAGGCGCAGGGCCTAGGTAAGGACGTGCAGTACGTCAATCCGGCCGCGGTCCGGATGCCGGGCTGGGGCTTCTATCTCCGCGATCAATGGCAAGTCAACCGCAAGTTGACCATCAACTACGGCTCCCGCTTTGAGCGCTACCCGTTTGCCACCCGCGACCATCGTGGCGGCGAGCGGTATGATCCGACGACCGACAAAGTGCTGGTGGGCGGCCTAGGCAGCGTTCCGCGCGACACCGGCGTCAATGTGCCCACCTTGCAGATGGCTCCGCGGTTGGGCATTGCCTACCGCATGAATGAAAAGACGGTGGTCCGCGCCGGGTACGGCATCAGCATCGACCCGGATTCGTTCCGCCGTATGCGCGACTCCTATCCGGCCACGATCTCCAGCCAGTTCTCCGGCGCCACCAATTTCCAGGCCGCCGGCAATCTGCGGACGGGCATCCCGGAGGTGCGCGGGCCGAACCTGAGCCAAGGCATCATCGACCTGCCGCTGGCCGTGGGTACGACGACGTTCCCCCAGGAATTCCGTCGCGGCTACATCCAGTCCTTTAACTTCACCGTGCAGCGCGACATCGGCATGGGCTTCAACCTGCAGGCTGGCTACGTCGGCACGCGGGCGATCCGCCAGACGGCGATTGTGAACATCAACACCTCGGGCCCCGGTGGCGGCAACGCCGGCCGCGCCTTGGCAGTGCTCTACCCGGGTCGTATCGGCAATATCAACCTCTACACGCCATTCAACACGTCCAACTACAATTCACTGCAGACGCAGTTGCGGCGCCAGTTGGGCAAGACCGGGCAGTTCGGCCTGAGCTACACCTACTCGAAGGCGATCAGCTTTGCCGACAACAACGATTCCGGCCTCAGCTGGAATCGTCCCGAAGACTGGGCTCGCAATCGCGCCCCGGCCAGCTTTGACCGTCCGCACAACGTGCAGACTTACTTTGTTTACGACCTGCCGTTTGGCAAGGGCAAGAAGTGGGCCACCACGGGCCCGTCCAGCTGGCTGCTGGGCGGCTGGCAAACCAATGGCATCCTCAGCTTGATGAGCGGCACGCCGTTCACCGTTGGTTCAGCGGGCACTTCAGTGAACGCCCAAGGCAACGCGCAGACGGCGGATCAGGTGAAGGCCTCCGCCGCGATTCTCGGCAATATCGGCCGTGGCTTCAGCTGGTTTGATCCGGATGCTTTTGCTCCGGTCACCACTGTCCGCTACGGCAATGTCGGCCGCAACTCGATGCGCGGACCGGGCGTGTTTAACCTGGATTTCAGCGTGTTCCGCAACTTCCAGGTAACTGAGCGGGTCCGCATGGAGTTTCGGGCGGAATCATTCAGCCTGACCAATACGCCGCAGTTTGGCAATCCCGGTGCGACGGCCTCGGCCCCGACGCGGGAAGCCAACGGTGCCATTCGCGTTCTGAATGGCGTGCCGCAGTTGAATGGCTACACGGAAGTGACCTCCGCCACCGGCTCACGCCAGGTGCGGTTCGCCTTGAAGCTGTTCTTTTAGATAGCTGTTCCTCAACAGCTGTTCCTCAACAGCTGTTCCTCAACTACGGGCCATGCGCGTGTATGTTACGCTCACGCGCATGGCCCAACCTACTTTGATCGCCCTGGACACCAACGCCCTGCCGTGGGAGGCACGCTGGAACGAGACGCTGGGCAAAACTCTCTACCGCAAAAACCTCATCACTGATCCCGACACCGGCATGGAGGTGCGGATCGTCAAGTATCCGGCGGGCGTCATCAACAAACTCCACACGCATCCTTGTGCCCACGGGATGTACGTCATCGAAGGCACCCTGGTGACCCACGAGGGCCAGTATGGCCCGGGCAGCTTTGTCTGGTTCCCGGAAGGTCCGGCGATGGAGCATGGGGCGACGGCAGAGGCGGATGTGGTGGTGCTGTTTATCACCAATAAGCCCTTTGAGATTCACTACCAGTAGGCATCGGAAGGGCGGCCCGTGTTGAAGTGGAAGATGAACGTCCGGTGACTGCGCCCGCGACAACTTGTTGGCAGAATGAGTACACCACCACGACGAACACCTCCACGCCATGACCAACTCCCGTTCCTTTCAACGCATCATTGACTCGGTCACGGCGGTCATTGACCGGTGCGTGGCGCTGGAGAAGTCATTTGACCTTCAGCTGAATGAGATTCTGCCGGAACAGCAGGCCAGCGCGCGCAACTTGATCCACTATCTGGCACTGCGCCAGCACGATGTGCGGTCGCTGCAGATCGTGCTTTCATCTTACGGGCTTTCCTCCCTGGGTCGGACCGAGGCGCATGTGTTGGCCAGCCTGATGACGGTGCGCACGGCGCTGCGTCTGATGGCGGGCGAGAAGAAGCCGGAGCGGGCGGCGGCGGTTGATTTCAGTAGTGGCCCGGCTTTGCTACAGGGGCATACGCAGCGCCTGTTGGGTAGTTCGCACGCCAGCCATCCGGTCCGCGTGATGGTGACCATGCCGCCCAACGCGGCCACCGACTATGACTTGGTGCGGGATCTGGTGGGGGCCGGGATGGACATCATGCGCGTCAACTGCGCGCACGATGACGAAGCGGCCTGGAGCGGAATGATCGCCAACCTGGAGCGCGCCAACCGGGAGTACTCGCGCCGCTGCCGGATCCTGATGGACCTGGGCGGTCCCAAGCTGCGGACGGGGGCGCTGGCGGGTGGCCTGCGCATTTTGAAGCTGCGGCCGAAGCGCGACGCGCGGGACCAGTTGCTGCAGCCGGCACGCGTCTGGCTGACCGATGCTCCAGGCCCGCTCGAGCCAATGGCGGGGGTGCCGGTGATCCCGCTGACGGGCATCGTCATCAGCAAGCTGCGCGTGCGGGACAAAGTCCAGTTCGCCGATACGCGTGGCCGTCAGCGGACGCTGACGATTACGGCGCGTGAGGCGGGCGGCTGCTGGGCCGAAACGGCGCAGGCGGCGATGCTGGAAACCGGGATGGTGGCCACTGCCTATCGCGGTGCACAGCGGGTGGCGCTGGGTGAAATCGGCCTGCTGCCCTTGGTGGAGCAGCCGCTGCTGCTCAAACGGGGCGATGTCTTGGAAGTGACCGGTCCCGCCGTTCCCGGCCGGCCGGCGGAACTGGACGGCCAGGGACGGGTGAAGCGTCCCGCGACGATCCCGACGACGCTGCCGGAAGTGTTTAAGTTCGTCAAGGCAGGAGAGCGGATCTTCTTTGACGATGGCAAGATCGGCGGCCTGGTCAAGGCGGTGACGAAGCGCAAGATGACGGTGGAGATCACCTATGCCGCCCACGCCGGCGGGAAACTGCGCTCCGATAAGGGGATCAACCTGCCCGATACCGATCTCGACCTGCCCGCCCTGACGCCCAAGGACTTTCAGGATCTGAAGTTTGCCGCGCGGCGGGCCGACATGGTGGGCCTCTCGTTCGTCCGGCACCCCAAGGATATTGAACTGCTGCAACGGGAGTTGCAGCGGCTAGATGCCGGCGATGTCGGCATCGTGTTGAAGATCGAGAACCGGGTGGCGTTTGAGAATCTGCCGCACCTGCTGCTGCAGGGCTTGCAGACGATGCCGCTGGGGGTGATGGTGGCTCGCGGGGACCTGGCGGTGGAGGTGGGCTTTGATCGTCTGGCGGAGCTTCAGGAGGAGATCCTGTGGTTGTGTGAGGCCGCCCACGTACCCGTGATCTGGGCCACCCAGGTGCTGGAAAACATGGCCAAGACCGGCATGCCCTCCCGGGCGGAGGTAACCGACGCCGCCATGAGCGGCCGCGCCGAATGTGTGATGTTGAACAAGGGCCCCTACATTGTAGACGCCGTGAAGTTTCTGGAAGATGTGCTGGAGCGGATGAAGCGGCACCAGCGCAAAAAGGCCTCGATGTTGCGGCGGTTGTCGATTTCTGACGCCAAGCCCAGAACCCGCCAAGAGGGAGCCGCTACGGCTTCCACCGGGGCTGAGCCGGAATCAAGCGACTCTTGATCTGGACCGGGACATTGGCCCTGGCGCACTGTTCCCGCCTCAATGAGGTCACACCCCGCTCACGTTAGTCACACCGGCCAATGGAAAAGGCCTCATCCCTGAGGCCCTGGAGTCGACTTTAAGTCTTTTATTTTGTATGGTGCCGAAGGTGGGGGTCGAACCCACATGGGAAGTGAATCCCGACGGATTTTGAGTCCGTTGCGTCTGCCAGTTCCGCCACTTCGGCTTGCGAGGCTTTTTCGATTGTAGCTGATTTCCGGGGCGTCCCGGGCTGGGCTGGCCCAGCAAATTGTTTGAGCAACCTGAGCAGTTCCTCAGTTGAGCGAAAGAGCCATCTCCTCAGTAGCGGGAACCCGGAACGCCCGGTTCGACTCTTTTCGCCGGGCCTGAGACAATATATTCAGGTAGATTCATGAATTCCCGCAATCCTTCAGTCCCACTCAGCGAGAACAAGCACCTGCTCCGCTGGGTTGAAAAGATGGCCCAGCTGACCAAACCGGAGGCCATCCACTGGGTAGACGGCTCTCAACGCGAATACGACAGCCTCTGCGCCCAGCTGGTGGAAAGCGGCACATTCACCAAGCTGAACCAGGATCTCTGGCCGGGTTGCTACTATTCCCGCTCTGATTCCAGCGACGTCGCCCGCGTCGAAGACCGCACCTTTATCTGCTCGCTCTCCAAAGACAACGCCGGCCCCACCAACAACTGGGAGAACCCCTATGAGATGCGCAAGAAGCTGAAGGACCTCTTCAGCGGCTGCATGCGCGGCCGGACGATGTACGTGCTGGCTTACAGCATGGGTCCGGTGGGTTCGCCCATGTCGCAGATCGGCGTGCAGTTGACCGATTCGCCCTACGTCGTCGTCAATATGCGCATCATGGCGCGCATCGGCCTGCCCGTGATCGCCGAGATCGACAAGGACGTCAAGCGCGTCGTGCCCTGTATGCACAGCGTCGGGGCACCGCTGGCGCCCGGCCAGAAAGACGTGGCCTGGCCCTGCAACAAGGAAAAGTACATTGTCCATTTCCCGGAAACGCGCGAGATCTGGTCCTATGGGTCGGGCTACGGCGGCAATGCGCTGCTCGGCAAAAAGTGCTTCGCGCTCCGCATCGCCTCCAACATCGCCCGCGATGAGGGCTGGATGGCGGAGCACATGCTGATCCTGGGTGTGGAGAGTCCGCAGGGTGAAAAGACCTACGTCGCCGCCGCTTTCCCCAGCGCCTGCGGCAAGACCAACTTCGCCATGCTGATCCCCCCGGCCGGCTTTGAGGGCTGGAAGGTATGGACCGTGGGCGACGACATCGCCTGGATCAAGCCGAATGCCCAGGGCCGTCTGCACGCCATCAATCCGGAAGCGGGCTTCTTTGGCGTTGCTCCGGGCACGTCAATGAAGACCAATCCCAATGCCATGGCGGCGCTGTCGCGCAACAGCATTTTCACGAATGTCGCGCTGACGCCCGAAGGCGGCGTCTGGTGGGAAGGCATGACCGACAACCCGCCGGCCGAATGCACCGACTGGCAGGGCAACCGCTGGACCCCCGAGATCGCCAAAGAGACCGGTGCCAAGGCCGCTCACCCCAACGCCCGCTTCACCGCCCCGGCTTCGCAATGCCCCACCATCGACCCCAACTGGGAACACCCCGATGGTGTGCCGATCAGCGCCATCATCTTCGGCGGCCGCCGCGCCACCACCATGCCGCTGGTCTTCCAGGCGTTCAACTGGAGCACGGGTGTCTATGTGGGCGCCACCATGGGTTCCGAAATGACCGCCGCCGCCGCCGGGACGATCGGCAAGGTCCGCCGTGACCCGATGGCGATGCTGCCCTTCTGCGGCTACCACATGGGCGACTACTTCCGGCACTGGATCAAGATGCAGCGCAGCTTAAGTGAGACGCCGCGCGTGTTCCATGTGAACTGGTTCCGCAAGGACCAAGACGGCAACTTCATCTGGCCCGGCTATAGCGAAAACATGCGCGTGCTGAAGTGGATCGTTGATCGCGCCCGCGGCCGCGCCCTCGGCCTGGAAACCCCGATCGGTTGGGCACCGCACTACGAAGACATGGAATGGAACGGACTGGACTTCCCGAAAGAGAGGTTTGAGACACTGCAAGCCTTTGACCGCTCGGCTTGGCGCAAAGAAGTGATCGAGCACGCCGAGCTGTTCCTCGAACTCCACGACCACCTGCCGTCCGAGATGGTCTACGAGCGCGAACTACTGATCTGCCGGTTGTAGTCAGTCCTGAGCGATTAGAAGCTTGCTCCGCGGAGCAGGTGAATGCCACCGTCAAGCCCCATGCATCAGCTTGGGGCTTCTTCCGGAACCACGCAACGGCCCCCACGCCGGCGGCTCACCAGTCATCGCCGCCGCAGCCAGTCCGACAATCGCGCGGGCCAACTGGACAGCGCAATATCAGTGGCCGCTAAGCCCACACCGTGCGGACCCTTCTCGTAGATGTGCATCTCGACGGGCACGCCCGCCTTGCGGCACGCCACGTAGAACAGCACGCTATTCTCCGGCGGCACGCCAGTGTCTTCGTTGGTGTGGAACAAGAAGATGGGTGGCGTGTCCCGCGTCACCTGCAGCTCATTTGACATCTCTTCCTGCAACTTCGCGTCCGGCGTATCGCCCAGAAGGTTGCGCCGTGAGCCTTTGTGGACATACGGCTCATTGGTGAAGGTGATTACCGGATAGCCCAGAATGGCGAAGTCCGGCCGGGTGCCCGGGCCGGAATGTGTGGCCACCGTGGCGGCCAAGTGCCCGCCCGCGGAAAAGCCCATAATGCCCACGCGGTCCGGGTTGATCTTGAACTCCGCCGCCCGCCGCCGCACAATCCGCAACGCCTGCTGCGCGTCCTGCAAAGGTGCGGGATGGCGATAGCGTGGTCCCAGACGGTACTTCAGCACGAACGCCGTGATGCCTTGCGAGTTCAACCACTGCGCGATCTGCGTGCCCTCATGGTCCACCGCCAGCGCGCCATAGCCGCCCCCGGGGCACACCAAGACGGCCATGCCGTTGCCGTTCTTGGCGATCCACGGGGTGAGGGAAGGCTTGTCCACTTCTTCGGTGCCGGCAGCGCCCGGTGCGCCATTGGGCCACAGCAATTCGGCAGGCGGGATCTGCGGGCCACGCTGCGCCCACAAGGCGCTGGCCATCGCAAAGACAAGAACAAGTCGCATGTGAAGCATCCTAGCGCAGGTGCGGCCTGATTCGAGGTACAACTCTGGATTCGAGGTATAAAGGGGGCGGATGCTCACCGCCCTCGCTTGCCTTGTGCTGGTGCAACAACTTGTGCTGGCGCAAGAAACCGTTACCTTCCGCGCCGACATCAACCAGGTGCGCCTGGACACGCTGGTGCTCGATGACGGCAAGCCAGTGGCCGGGCTGACCAAGGCGGACTTCCGGGTGCTGGACGAGAACGCGCCGGTGCAGTTGAAGTACGTGGACTACGGCGCGCAACCCTTGGACCTGCTGCTCCTGCTCGATGTCAGCGGCAGCATGAAGCCCGCCATCCGCGAACTGGCCGGAGCCGCTGGTGATGCCATGCGCGTGATGAAGGAAGGCGACCGCATCGCCGTCGCCGTCTTCCGCGAGCGGCCCGATTTCGTCCTGCCGCCCGAAACGGATTTCTGGAAGGTCACCCAGTTCCTGCGCCAACTGGTCGACCACGAGAAGTTCGACGGCGGCACCGACATCGATGGTGCCCTGATCGGTGCCGCCCGCCACTTCCGCACCGATGCCGCCTACACCGGGCCCGACAATCAACGCCGCCGCGCCATCCTGATCGTCACCGACAACGTCGCCGAATCGCGCACCACCGCGTCGCGGGTCACGCGGTCACTTTGGTCAGCAGATACTACCGTGAGTTCGCTACTGATCCTGTCACCCCAAGCCAACGCCCGCCAAGGCTTCGCGCCAACGCGCGCCGTCAACTGGTCCGACGTCCGGCCCATCACCTATGCGACGGGCGGCGACTTTATGGACTGGGCTCCGGGTACGCCCGCGCTCGCCCAGGTGCTCGAACGCATCCGCCAACGCTACAGTCTGCAGTACGACGCCCCGCCAGGCAAGATCGGCAAGGAGCGCAAAGTGAAAGTGGACTTGAGCCCCGAAGCGCGCGCCCGCTACCCCCAAGCCCGCGTCATCGCACGCACCGGCTATCTCGTGGGAACGCCGCGCGTCGAATAGGGCGGCTGGCATTGCACAACGGTGACATAATTAGGACAAATGCGACCCGGCAGCTTTGCAACACTTCTGTTCCTCTGTTCGTTCGCCGCTTCGGCTCAGAAAGTCGACTATGTGCGCGAAGTGCGGCCTATCTTGTCGGACCGCTGCTTCGCCTGCCACGGACCCGACGAAGCCAACCGCAAAGCCAACCTGCGCCTTGATACCAAGGAAGGGATGGAAGCGGCGCTGGCCAAGATCGGCCCGCGCATCGCGCATGAGAAGAAGGCTCTGCGCATGCCCCCGCCGCAGTCCGGCGTTCTCACTGAGCCGCAGATCGCCACGCTCCAGAAATGGATCAGCCAAGGTGGCGAATGGAAAATGCACTGGAGCTATCTGCCGCCCCAGCGGCCCGAAGCGCCCGCTGTGAAGAACGCCGCCTGGGCCCAGACCAGCATTGACCGGTTCATCCTGGCGCGTCTCGAAAAAGAAAATCTCAAGCCCGCCCCGCGCACCGGCAAGGCCGCTCTGCTGCGCCGCGTCAGCCTGGACTTGACCGGCCTGCCCCCCACGCCCGCCGAAGTCACCGCATTCCTCAACGACGCCTCCGCCAACGCCTACGAGAAAGTCGTGGACCGCCTGCTCGCCTCACCGCACTACGGTGAGCGTATGGCGATGCCGTGGCTTGATCTGGCGCGTTATGCCGATACGCACGGATACCACATCGATTCCCACCGCGACATGTCCGCCTGGCGCGATTGGGTGATCAAGGCCTTTAACCAGAACCTGTCCTACGACAAGTTCACCGTCTGGCAGTTGGCGGGCGACCTGTTGCCCAACCCCACCAAGGAGCAACTGCTGGCCACCGCCTTCAACCGCAACCACATGATCAACTACGAAGGCGGAGCGATCCCGGAGGAGTATCTCACTGAGTACGTGATCGACCGCGTGGAAGCCACGGCCAACGTCTGGATGGGCATGACCATGGGCTGCGCCCGCTGCCACGACCACAAGTACGACCCCATCCGCCAGAAAGAGTTCTACCGCTTCTTCGCCTTCTTCAACACCGTTCGCGAGAAAGGCCTGGATGGATCGCGCGGCAATGCCGAACCGGTGCTGAAGCTGCCGGACACCTGGCAGCAATCGCGCCTGGATGCGATCACGAAGCGCACCATAGAGCTGGAAGCTTGGCTCGATGAACGCGACGTGGTAGCCTTGCGCGAAGGCTGGGAGTTCCAGCAGCCGAAGTTCCCCACGCCGCCCACGGCCAATGAAAAGGCCACCGCCGCCGTTTCGCTCCGGTTCAAGATGAGCTCCCGCCTCGATCTGGTGGAAAGCCTGCTCATCGATCAGCCGCACTTGAAGTTGTGGATCGATGGTGGCCAGGCAATCGGTCGCAACCGCCGCGGCTCTCGCCTCTACTTCCAGCAAGGCACTCAGGTCTGGCGCACCAAAGACAACTTCGTCACCGGCGATTGGCAGCACGCCGCGCTCAACTTGAGTGGGCCTCCGGTGCTCTATCTCGACACCAAGCCCGTGACGCTGGAGCCCGCCCAAGCCACTGCTCCCAAGAACCCACCCAAGGGCTCGAAGGAAGACCTCCGCTTCTTCGACCGCGCCCTCACCGCCGATGAGATCCGTGTCCTGGCCATCGACGAACCGGCCAAAGCGATCCTGGCCGTGGCCGCCGACAAGCGCAACAGTGAACAACGCCGCGCCTTGCTCGACTACTTCTTTGAGCACGGCGCCCCAGCCGGGGTCCGCCAAGTCAACCGCGAACTCCGTGCGCTCTACCGGGAACGTGACGACCTGGACGCCGTCATCCCCTCCGCCATGGTGATGTCGGAAATGGCTATCCCGCGCGAGAGCAAAGTGCTCGCCCGTGGTGACTATCGCAACGGCACCGAAGTGGTCACCCCCGGTGTCCCCAGCTTCCTACCACCTCTCCCGTCCGGCGCGCCCCAGAACCGCCTGGGCCTAGCCCAATGGCTCACCTCCGGCCAGCACCCGCTTACCGCCCGCGTAGCCGTCAACCGCTTCTGGCAGATGTACTTCGGCACGGGCCTGGTGAAGACCGTCGAAGACTTCGGCAGCCAGGGCGAATACCCCATGCACGTCGAACTGCTCGACTGGCTGGCCACCGAGTTTGTGCAGTCCGGCTGGGATGTGCGCCACATGCAGAAGCTGATCGTCATGTCTGCCGCCTATCAGCAATCCTCCAAAGTCACCCCCGAACTGCATGAGCGAGACCCCGAGAATCGCCTTGTCGCCCGCGGCCCGCGTTTCCGCCTCCCGGCCGAACTGGTGCGCGACAACGCGCTGGCCGTCAGCGGCTTGCTGAACAGCAAGATCGGCGGCGAAAGCGTGCTGCCCTATCATCCGCCCGGGGTCTGGGAAGACATCGCCTATGGCGACACCTTCTCCGCCCAGCGCTACGTGCAGGACCATGGCGACAAGCTCTACCGCCGCTCCATGTATTCGTTCTGGAAGCGGACCTCGCCACCGGTGTCGCTGGCCACCTTCGACGCGCCCGATCGCGAAAAGTGCATCGCCCGCCGCGCCACCACCAACACGCCACTACAGGCACTGGTGCTGCTGAATGACCCCACCTACATCGAAGCCGCCCGCGTGCTCGCCGCCCAAGCCATGGCCGCGCCCGATCCTCTGGCCTTCATGTTCCAACGGGCCGTCTCCCGCGCCCCTTCCCCGCAAGAAAGCACCCTGCTGCGCGCGCAGTTGGCCAAGCAGGTGACCGTCTATCGCAACTGGAAAGAAGGCGTCGACAAGCTGCTGAAGGTGGGCGAAGCGCCCGTGCCCGCCGGGCGTGACCGCGTTCTGCTGGCTGCCTGGACCACCGTCGCCAGCACCATCCTCAACCTCGACCAAACGATCACCAAGGAATAGCCGCCAAGGAAACACCATGGACCTCCGCCAGCAATTTGAACTCGCGATGACCCGCCGGGCGCTCTTCTCCCGCGCCTCCACTGGTCTTGGTTTAGCCGCCTTGAACGCCTTGGGGATGGGCCAGGCCAGCGCCGCCTCCGGTGACAAGTCCGCCAACGGCGGCCTGCCCGGTCTGCCGCACTTTGCGGCAAAAGCCAAGCGCGTCATCTTCCTGCACCAATCGGGTGGCCCCGCGCAGCAGGATCTGTTCGACTACAAGCCGCAGCTGGAAAAGCACCGCGGCATCGACTTGCCCGCCAGCATCCGCATGGGCCAGCGCATCACCGGCATGACCTCCGGCCAAGCCACGTTCCCCGTCGCGCCGTCGCTGTTTAAGTTTTCACAGCACGGCCAGTCCGGCACCTGGATGTCGGAGCTGCTGCCGTGGACCTCAAAGATCGTCGACGACATCACCATCGTCAAGTCCGTCAACACCGACGCCATCAATCACGACCCCGCCATTACCTTCATCCAGACCGGCAGCCAGCAGCCTGGCCGCCCCAGCCTGGGCAGTTGGGTCAGCTACGGCCTGGGCAGCGAGAACCAAAGCCTGCCCTCCTTTGTTGTGCTGGTCAGCCAGTCGAGCGCCATCAACATCGATCAGCCACTTTTCAGCCGCCTCTGGTCCGCCGGCTTTCTGCCCTCCAACTACCAGGGCGTCAGCTTCCGCTCCTCTGGCGACCCGGTGCTGTTTCTATCGGACGCCCCCGGCATCGACCGCGAAACCCGCCGCCGCATGCTCGATTCCTTGAAGGCGATCAACGGCGCGCACAGCGCCGAATTCGGCGACCCCGAAATCGAAACGCGCATCTCGCAATACGAGATGGCGTACCGCATGCAGACCTCCGTGCCGGAGCTGATGGATATGTCGAAGGAGTCCGCCGCCACGCTCGACATGTACGGCCCGGACGCCCGCAAGCCCGGCACCTACGCCTCGCACTGCCTGCTCGCGCGGCGCCTGGTGGAGCGCGGCGTGCGCTTCGTGCAGCTCTACAAGCGCGGCTGGGATCAACACAACGACCTGCCCCGTGACCTCCGCCGCCAATGCGAAGCCGTCGATCAACCCTCCGCGGCCCTCGTCATGGACCTCAAGCAACGCGGGTTGCTCGATGACACCCTGGTCGTCTGGGGCGGCGAATTCGGCCGCACCGTGTATTCGCAAGGCCGTCTCACCGACACCAACTACGGCCGCGACCACCACCCCCGCAACTTCGCCATGTGGTTCGCTGGCGGCGGCGTGAAGCGCGGCGTCTCCGTCGGCGAAACCGACGACTTCAGCTACAACATCACCCAAGACCCCGTCCACATCCACGACATCCAAGCCACCATCATGCACTGCCTGGGCGTCAACCACAAAAAACTAACCTACCGTTTCCAAGGCCGTGATTTCAGGCTGACCGACGTGCACGGGAATGTGGTGGAGAAGATGCTGGCGTAGGGTGGAATGCGCACGCTCAAGCAACTGGAGGTTGCAGTCGAGAAGACCAGCGCCAGACTCAGCCGATGATTGAGCGCCCCCACTTGGACAGTTAGTATCCTCCCCAGCACCGAAAAGAAACTGGACGTCCTCCCGGTCACGGTCCGGCAAGGAGCGACGCTCGCAGTTGACGATGCGCAAAGATCACAGCCAAGCGCTATATTGGAGCCAGGATTACGTGCCATGACAACCCTCGATTGGTCACAATGCCCCGCCGTGGAAAGCATCCCCGGCAAAGTCAGTGGTGCATGGGTGATACGCGGAACTCGCACACCGGTAAAAGTGCTGTTTGAGAATCTCGAGGCTGGCCTCAGTCTCGACGAACTGATCGAGCAGTTCCCGGTCACGCGTGAACAACTGGAGAGCCTGATGGCGTTCGTGGCCCGCTCCCTCGATAAAGAACCAGCCTACCGCCAGTAGGGACTTTGCTAGGTCTTTCTGTGCGGGTCCTTTTTGATAACGGAACACCACGAGGTTTGGCTAGGTTCTTGAGCGGTCATACCGTCGAAGAATCTCGCCACCATGGATGGGAAGAGTTGGAGAATGGTGACTTGATCGAGGCCGCGGAATGGGCCGGCTTCGAGGTGCTCGTCACCACTGACAAGAACATCCGCTATCAGCAAAACCTCTCCCAGCGACGAATCGCGCTGGTGGTGCTCGAGCGGTCCCAGTGGCCTATGGTGAAATTGGTAGCGGCGTCGATCACATCGACGGTTGATTCGGCCTCACCGGGCTCATACACCGAAGTGCCCGTTCCTGCATTCATTAAGCGACGATCCTGATATTCGATCCCATAGAACCATGGACCAAACGGCCCGCATCACCCGATACCTCGCGTCGCTTGACGCTTCCACCAACTTCTGGCTCACCCATTCGCTCGACCGTGAACATGGGGGCTACTTCACCTGCCTTAAGCGGGAAGGCCAGGTCTACGACACCCGCAAGTACGTCTGGCTGATGGGTCGAGCCGTGTGGATGTTTTCGCGGCTTTACCGGGAGCGGGAGGCAAAGCCGGAATACTTGGAAGCGGCCAAGCTGAACCTCGATTTTCTGCGCAAACATGCCCGCCGCGAAGATGGCGCTTATTACTTTGCCCTCTCACGCGAAGGCGCGCCCGCGGCCTTCCAGCGCAAGCCCTACGGAGCCGTCTTTGTCTGCATCGGCCTGGCCGAGTACGCCCGCGCCACCGGCGAGCAGCAGTATCTCGAGGAAGCAGTCGAGCTGTTCTGGAAGATCCGCCAGTGGATTGCGGACCCGGCGCTGCTGGGCCGGGCGCGGCATGGGCAGTCCCAACTGGCCGACGTGATGGTCACCATCTCCATGCTGCAGGAGCTGATGCCCTCGCATGACGACCCGCGCTACGCAGAACTGCTGAACCAGATGCTTGATGAAGCGCTGGCGCATCAGCATCCCGAGTTGGGCGTGCTCACCGAGAACATCCTCGCCGATGGCCTCCGTCGCGATGAGTCACTCCCCGGCGGACGCCTCTGGTGCTCCGGCCACAGTGCGGAGGTCAGCTGGTTTCTCCTGCGCATTCTGGACGAGTACCCCGATGCGGCAAAGAAGACCCGCGTGCTGGACAACCTGGAGCGTTCGCTCGAACTTGGCTGGGATGCTGAGCAGGAAGGGCTCTACTACTTCCTCGACACGCAAGGCCTGCCGATGCTGGAGCTGGAATGGGACATGAAGCTCTGGTGGCCCCACACTGAGGCGATGCTCGCCCTGGCCCATGCCTGGCGCCGCACGGGTGACACCAAGTGGCTCCGCTGGCTGGACCGGATGGACGACTACAACTGGCGCACCTTTGTCGACGACCCCGGCGCGCCCTCAAAGGCCGTGCCCGGTGCCCCCTCCGGCGAATGGTTCGGCTACACCGACCGTTCCGGCCGCATCACGCACAACGCCAAAGGCAACCACTACAAGGGCTTCTTCCACGTGCCCCGCGCCCTGTGGCTGGCCTGCGGCGAACTGCAGGCGGGTTAGCAACTCGTAGGCAATCTGCTCGCTGGGGCAACTGTGAAACCCACCAACTCTACCGAGCCGCGCGCCAATTCTACCGAGCCGCGCGCGCCAGCAAGCGGTGCACGAACTTTTGCCGTCACCAGCATCGCTTGCGCCTATCCCGCCTACGCACAACCGCTTACGCGCCGCCCTCGCCGCGCCAGCCACTACCAACTGCTATTCAGGGGTAAGGTAAGGCCGGAAGAAGAATGTCTCACTTTGTCCCTGAATCCCGAAAAAACGGAACTGCGGCCATACGACGCACCGCGTCACCCCGTCACGGCGCAACAGAAAGTCTATTTGCTTTTCTTTCAGCTACTTGTGGAATGCCCACCGGCGGCGCCGCCGCAAGGGACGCGAGAATTCAGGCACGGAAAAGGGAATCCGGCCTGGCCTTTACTCCTCTTGCAGTAAATCCCCCAGCCCCCCTCCACGCCCCACCCGCTCAAATAGGAGCGAACCCTCTACCAACGGGCCGGATTCCCAAAAACCTACACCTTCCCCACCACACCAACTAGACCGAAGTTTTGGCCGCGCTGCCCGACGTCGTACTTGGGTTATGGCCCACCGTCCGACCCGTCGCCGACAGCGAGGACCCGGCTCCCCGGCTGGCATCGAACC
This sequence comes from Bryobacteraceae bacterium, assembly GCA_947458745.1. GTDB lineage: Bacteria > Acidobacteriota > Terriglobia > Bryobacterales > Bryobacteraceae > JAPKYZ01. The sequence continues at coordinate 126,938 of CANGYQ010000001.1, forward strand.
GGCTGGCTTCCCGCGCCGCCTCAATCTCCTCATGCGTCCGCACGTCCGGCTCCGACAGCTTCACCTTCGCTTTGGCCCGCGCCACCTGGCGCTTATGGCGCTTCTGCAATATTTTGTTCATACCTTAACGCTACACCTCCCAACGAATTCTGCCTAGTTGCTCGTGCAGCGTTCATCAGTGGAATCTCGCCGCATCCTCCACCCGCGGCACAGCTCCTCCCCATCCTGGGCGTGGGCCACGCCCGCGGCCGGGCCAGCCGAGCGGCGGAAACCCTTTACCCACGCCCAGCCTTGCGCTATACTGTTGATTTGGCGTGACAGCGGGTGAACTATGCCCGTTTGTGTGCGGCCGGGGGAGGTGCGGATGTTCTTGAATATCCGGGACATGGAAGTCCGGCCCATTATTTTCGACCTCACCTACGCTCCGGGAGAGATCGAGTTTCTCGAGGCTGGTTTGCGGCAACGCACGGACCTGAAAGTAGAAGGCCGGGCGGAATGGCTGGAACTGGTGGAGGAAATTCACCTGAAGGGTTCGTTTTCCGTCGAAATGGAATCGGACTGTGAGCGTTGCCTGGAATTAGCCGTCATGCCGGTCCAGCGGGGATTTGATCTCTACTACCGTGCCGCGAATTCTCCGGCGGGTGGTGGGGAAGTGGCCCTGAAGGAAGGGGAAGTCGAAATGGGCTTCTTCGAGGGACAGGGTTTAGAGTTGCTGGAAGTTTTGCGGGAACAGGTTCTGCTTGCGCTGCCGATGCAGCGGGTGTGTGAGCCAGCTTGCCACGGTTTGTGCCCCTCCTGCGGCATCAACCGGAACCGGGAGCAATGTTCTTGCGTGAGTGAATTGGTGGATGAGCGGTGGGCCGCCCTCAAGGGTTTTGCCGTGCCCGCGCCGTCCGCACTGGAAAAGTAACTGAGAGGGAAGTGAGATGCCTAATCCAAAACGCCGCCACTCGAAGCGCCGCACGTCAACCCGCCGCGCCCACGACTTTTTGAAGTCGTACAACATTTCTGAGTGCTCCAACTGCAACGAGCCCAAGGTGCCGCATCGCGCCTGCCCGTATTGCGGACACTACAAGGGTCGCGAAGTCATCGAAGTCGCTGCCCAGTAACGGCTCCCTCTGTCCTTCTCCATGCTCACCATCGCGCTTGACGCCATGGGTGGCGACCACGCACCCAAAGCGGAAGTCGAAGGCGCTATTCGCGCGGCTCGTCAACTGGGAGTGCGCGTGGTCCTGGTTGGCCAGGAAGAAGTGGTCCGGCATGAGCTTCGCCAGCATGAACATGCCGGTCTGCCCATTGAGATCCATCACGCCAGTGAAGTGATCACTATGGAGGATTCCGCCGCGAAAGCGATGCGGACCAAACGGGACAGTTCCATCCGGGTCGCCTGCCGCCTGGTACGGGAAGGCAAAGCCCATGGCATTGTCTCCGCCGGCAACACTGGCGCGGTGATGGCCACCTCCAAGATGGTGCAGGGCATGGTGCGCGGCGTCGAACGCCCCGCCCTGGCCTCGGCCTTCCCTACCCTGAAAGGTACCCCCGCCGTCATGGTGGACGTGGGGGCCAACGTCGATTGCTCCCCGCAAATGCTGGCGCAGTTTGCCCTGATGGGCGAAGTATATTCCCGCGTCATTTTCCACACCAAGAACCCTCGCGTAGGCCTGCTCTCGATCGGTGAAGAGGAGCACAAGGGCAACGATCTCACCAAGCTGGTGACGCCTTTGCTGAAAAGCCTGCCCATCAACTTCATCGGCAATGTGGAAGGCCGCGACGTCTACACCGGGCACGCCGATGTCATCGTCTGTGACGGCTTTGTGGGCAACGTGGCGCTAAAGGTGAGCGAAGGCATCGTGGACGTCATCAAGCAGATGCTGAAAGAGTCACTGGACGCCTCGATCACTCGCAAGATCGGTGCGGCGCTGGCCCGCAACGCCTTCTCCGACTTCAAGCGCCGCATGGATTACTCCGAATACGGCGGCGCGCCGCTGTTGGGCGTCAAGGGCGGCACCATCATCTGCCACGGACGCTCCAATGCGAACGCTATCAAGAACGCCATCCGGGTGGCGGCGGAGTTTGCGGGCGGCGGCATCAACCAGCGGATTGAGCAGGAATTGGCGGTCTGGCACGAATCGGCCCGCCCGGCCCGCGCATCTACTGCCGAGTAGCCCGTACACTAAACCCTATGAGTAGTTTGGCGATCGCCTTTTTCGCCGCCCTTCCCTTGGTCTGGGCGCAAGCACCCGCGGCTCCGGCCAAGAAGATGGACCCCATCCAATGGTCAGCGACTGCCGCCGCGCCCACTGCCGACGGCAAGTTCATCGTTACCCTGAAGGCTACTTCTGAAGCCGGCTGGCATCTCTATTCGATGACTACGCCGCGTCCGCCCATTGCCACTTCAGCCAAAGTGGAGGGTGTCGAAATAGTGGAAGTCTTCCAGCCCGCACCCATCCGCAAGCTCGATAAGAACTTTGAGGCGGAAACCGAGACCTTTGAAGGCGAGACCGTCTTCTACCTCCAAGGCCAGCTTCCGGCCGGTACCAAGCTGACCACGGTCAACGTCCGCTACCAAGCCTGTGACGACCGCCAGTGCCTGCCGCCCCGCAAGAAGGCCATCGAGATTGGCGCTGGACCCGCTGCGGTGATTCCGGCCAATTACACCAAGGTCGCTTCGCCGGCCGCGGCGTCGCCCAACGCTGCCACTTCGCCCACGCCGGCGGCCCCCAAACCGGGTACCGAGGATCTGGGCCAGTTTCTGCTGATCGCCTTTGGCTTTGGCTTGGCGGCCCTATTTACTCCGTGCGTCTTCCCGATGATCCCGATCACGATGTCGTTCTTCCTGGGGCAATCGGAAGGCCGGTCCCGCGGGCAGCAGATCGTTCAAGCCTTGATCTTCTGCCTGGGCATCGTGTTTCTGTTTACGCTACTAGGCTTTAGCCTGACAGCCATCATGGGTCCGTTTGGCGTGGTGCAGATAGCCAGCAACCCGTGGGTGAATTCGGTGATTGCGGGCGTCTTCATCGCGCTGGCGCTCAGCTTGTTTGGCGCTTATGAGATCACGCTACCCTCGGGCCTGTTGACCAAGTTGAACGCGGCCTCCAGCGGCGGTGGCACCATCGGCACGCTGCTGATGGGGCTGACGTTCTCGCTGACCTCGTTTGCCTGCGTCGGGCCTTTCGTCGGCACCTTGCTGGCGGCATCGGTTTCGGGCAACAAGTTGCAGCCGGTGTTGGGGATGATGGCATTCTCCTCCGGCTTGGCGCTGCCGTTTTTCTTTCTGGCCATCTTCCCGTCGTTCCTGGCCAAGTTGCCACGATCCGGCATGTGGATGGTGCGCATCAAGATCGTCTTCGGCTTCGTGATTCTGGCCGCCGCGCTGAAGTACCTGGGCAACGTCGATCAGGTGCTGCAATGGAACTTCCTGACGCGGGAGCGATTCATCGCCGCCTGGTTTGTTCTGTTCACGCTGCCCGGGCTTTATCTGTTGGGCATGGTTCCGATGGAAGGCATCAAGCGGGATGAACCCGTGGGCGTCGGCCGGTTGCTGACCGGCGTACTCTTTGTGATCTTCGCCTTCAGCCTGTTGCCCGGGATGATGGGAGCGAAGCTGGGCGAATTGGACGCCTTCGTACCGTTGGCGCAGGAGCAGGCCGGCGGTGGCGCTTCCTCATCCAGCAGCCTTCCGTGGATGAAGAACGATCTGAAAGGCGCGTTGGCCAAAGCCAAAGCCGAAGGCAAGCAGGTGTTTGTGAACTTCACCGGCTATGCCTGCACCAACTGCCACTGGATGAAGGCGAACATGTTCCCACGGCCAGAGATTCGTGAGGCTCTGTCCAAGTACGTATTGCTGGAACTCTATACCGACGGCACCGATGCGGCCAGTGAAGAGAATCAGAAGTATCAGGAAGCCCATTTCCAGACGGTGGCCATTCCGCTCTACGCCATCATTGATGCGGATGAAAAGCAGTTGGCGGTGTTCCCCGGCATCACCAAGAGCCCACAGGAGTATCTCGCGTTTCTGACGCAGGGCGCACCAGTTCAGCTAGCTTCGCGGTAACTGCGGCGGATTTCCGCGGCGGACCGGGCCCGGAAGGCGTCCGAAGCGAGTTCCTCCAGCTCTTTCTGCATCTCGGCGGTCCATTCGCTCAGCCGCTTGCCCCGGAGATTTTCCAGTAGTTCGCACTTGCGCCGCGCTTCCATAAACTGCTGACGTTGCCGCTGGATGGCCGTCTCCAGATTGTTCAGCAGACCCTGCAAGCGGCTTTTCTCGCGCGACAGGAAGCCGTGGAAGGTTTCGCGAGCCGCCAACTGCTGCGGGATGATCGAGGCACCAGGCACCAGATCCTCGCGCTTATGTGATTCCTGACGTTGACGCATCAGGTCGGAGATCTGACGTACCAGCGTCGCCCGCTCGACCCCCAGGGATTCCAGTTTGCGGCGCTCCAGTTCCGCCTGCGTGCGGCGGAAGTTCAGCACTCGATCCAGCGAGAATTCAAAACGCTTCATGTCACCCTCCGCCTTATCTTGGCTGGCTCTCCGTTTGCCTCAAGTGGACAAATCTGTTTCCCTTAAACGCCGCCCATGTCGCTAAGTCGCGACGAGAGTTGCCTCATCCGGTAATTCGTATCGGCCAGTTCGGTCCGTTCCGCCGCATCTTGACGCAAAAACTGCTGCAACTCGTTCTTCAGCCGGATCGCGGAATCGAGTTTGGGGTTGCTGCCTGCAGCATAGGCCCCCAGATTGATCAGATCCTCTGAGCGCCGATACTCCGCCATGCCTTCGCGGAGCAGCCGGGCCGCCGCCTTCTCTTCCGGTAGATGCAGCCGCCCGGCCAGGCGAGAGACAGAATTTAGCACGTCAATCGCCGGATAGTGACCGGCGGTTCCTAATTCACGCGAAAGCACGATGTGTCCGTCCAGAATGGCGCGAACGGCGTCACAAATTGGCTCATTAAAGTCGTCACCTTCCACGAGCACCGTAAAGAAGCCCGTAATGGAGCCTTTCTGAAACGCCCCGGCCCGCTCAAAGATCTTGGGCAAGAGATTGAAAACGCTGGGCGTATAGCCCTTCTGCGAGGGTGGTTCGCCCGCCGCCAGGCCGATTTCGCGTTGCGCCATAGCCAGTCGGGTGACCGAATCCATCACCAGCAGCACGTCCTTGCCCTGATCCCGGAAGTACTCGGAAACGGCCAATGCCACAAAGGCCGCCCGCAACTTCAAGGGCGCCTCCTGGTCGGAAGTGGAGCAGATCACCACCGAGCGCTTCAGCCCCTCTTCGCCCAGCTCATGGCGCAGAAACTCCGGCACCTCGCGGTTACGTTCACCGATCAATGCGATCACGGAGACGTCCGAAGCACTATTGCGGGCCATCGCGCCCACCAGCGTGCTTTTGCCCACGCCGGAGCCGCCGAACAGGCCGATGCGCTGTCCCTTGCCGGTGGGCAGCAGGCCATCAATAACGCGGATGCCGGTGACCAGTTGCCGGTCGATGTGGCCGCGTTCCAGGGGACCCGGCGGGGCGCTGTTGAGGTCGTAGAACGCATCGGGCTGGATGGGCGGCCCATCGTCCATCGGCTGGCCGAATCCATCCAGCACCCGGCCCAGCAGCCCGGGCCCGCAGGCCACTTTGGAGGCCTCGCGCCGGGCGACGATGGTGGCACCAAGGGGCAGGCCGTTGGTCCGTTCCAGCGGCATCGACAGCACGCGCCCGTCGCGGAACCCCACTACCTGCGCGCGGATGGCCTTGGTGCCCGGCACCATCACTTCGCAGAAGTCGCCGATTGAAGCCGCCGGGCCTTGGCTTTCGATCAACAGCCCTACCTGATCGGTGACCTGGCCGGACCAGCGCAACGGATCAATGCGGTCCAGCACCGACAGGTACGGGGCCACGGACCAGCCCGACGGAATTGGCGTCGTCATCGGTTTTCTCCAGTTGCGGAACTCATGGGCGGCGGCCCACCATGTCAGCCAAGCCGCGGTCTATCTCATCCAACTGCGTGTTGATCGACGCATCCAGCGTGCCGCGCGAGGTTTCAAACACGGCCGCGCCGCGCTCCAGCGAGGGATCGGCGTAGACTTCAATCGACCGGGGCAATGACCGGCGGGCCAGTTCCGTCTCGACGGCAGCCTTATCGGTGGGGGCGACGCGGACCCGGTGGATTTCGCGCGCTTCCAGCCGGTCCAGCGCGGAACGCACCAGCCCCAGAATCGCTTCCGGGTCCACCGATAGCTCACGGTTGAGAATGCGGCGGGCGATGGCCAGCGCCATGCGGACCACGTCGGCTTCAGCCTCGCGACGTAGGCCCCGCTGCGTGCCAGCCAGGTCGACCACGGTGGCGGCCATCCGGGCCTGCAAGGGTTCCAGCAGTTTCACCGCCCGGCGCTCGCCCTCCTGGATGCCTTCCGCCAGGCCCTGACGGTAATGCGCATCACTTTGCCGCGTGACTTCCTGCTCCAGGGCGGCGATCCGGTCCAGTAATTCCCGCGGCGGCTCCGGTGGCGGTGGCGGCGGCGCTTCTTCGGCCACCGGGTCCAGGTCTTCCTCCGGCTCGCTTGCGCCCAGCGGCAGCCAGATCATCCGTTCCGCGGTGTTGACCGAGCCCAGGATCTTAGACGACATACTGTTCGCCCACCGCACCCTTCAGGCTGACGACGCCTTCGGCTTCCAGTTGGCGCACGACAGCGATGATCTGCTGCTGCGAGCTTTCCACTTCCTTGATCTTGATCGGGCCCATGGCGTCCATGTCTTCGCGCAACATGTCGGCACCGCGCTGCGACATGGAGGCCATGAAGTGGTCCTTCAGCTTGTCGGAGGTGCCCTTTAAGGCGACGGTGAGAATCTTGCGGTCTACGCGGCCCAGCACTTCCTTGATGCCGTTGGGGTCCAGCAGCATCAGGTCCTCAAAGACAAACATGAGGTGCCGGATCTGCTCCACCAGCTTGGCGTCGGAGTGCTCGATCTTGTCCAGCAGTTCCTTGGTGGTGCTGGAATCCAACCGGTTGAACATTTCCGCCACGGCCTTGATGCCGCCGGTGGATTCGCGGCTGACTTCGCCGATCTCCTTGATCCGGATCCCGATGATGTTGGCGATCTTGCCGATGATCTCCGGGGAGATCTGATCCAGGTTGGCCATCCGGAGCGCGACGTTGGCGCGCAGTTCCGGCGGCAGCCAGAACAACATCCCCGCCGCCTGTTGCGAAGTCAAGTGCGACAGAATCAGCGCAATAGTTTGCGGATGCTCGTTGTGGATGAACTTCGCCAGCGTCTGCGGATCAGCCTTTTGCAGTGCGTCGAAGCTGAGGTTTTCACCGCCCAGCTGTTTGAGCATCCGGTCGACAATCTTGCGGCCCTGATCGGGCCCGAAGGCGGCCACCAGCACCTTGCGCGCGTAGTCCACACCGCCCTTGAGGACGTATTCGCGCGCCAACTGCATGTTGTAGAACTCATCGAGGATCGATTCGGCCTGCTCGGCGGAGATCGATTGCGCGCGGGCCATCTCCTGGCCCACGCGGTGCGCCTCATCCTCGGTGAGATTCTTCAGGACGTTGGTCGAAACTTCTTCGCCCAGCGTGATGAGAAGAATCGCCGCCTTCTTGGCGCCCATTGCTTGAACGGCTTTTTCGGAACGCGCGGCATCAGTCGTCATATAGGTTTCCTGTCCTGGCCGCTATCGCGCGATTTCATCCTGCTCCAGCCAGTTGCGGAGGACGGCGGCGACGCCCGCAGGATCTTTCTTGGCTTCTTCAGTGAGATGGCGCGTCAGCACTTCCGTCTTGTTGGTGGTCGGCCCGGCGAGGGTGGGCAGGCGGACCCGCTGGGCCGCTTCGAGCAACGCCCGGCGCTCCGCCAACTGCTCGCTAATCGACTTGTTGGGGTCGTTGGGGTCGATCGCGTTCGGATCAACGTCCTTGGCCACTTCCAGTGCTGCCGGGCCCGCCGCGGTGCCGTTGGCCTCGGCCGTGAGGGCAGCAGCAGCGGCCGCCGCCTTGGCCTTCACCACCTTCTTCTTCGCCTTCAGCCGCAGGACGAGGAAGGTGATACCACCCAGCGACACGAGCAGCAGCGCAACCGCCACCAGCAGCAGAATCTTGGTGTCACGCAACGGTCCCGGCACCCAGGCCGGTAGCGGCAGGACAGGCAGCTGAATACCAAATAGAGAGTTGGGATTGGGCGCCCCTTGCGCTCCGGGTGTGGCCGCCACGGGTGCCGGCGGCGCGGGCGGCGGCTCCTGCTGCAGCGTCGCCTCAAACGGTAGCGCCAACACCGAGATCGTGTCACCCCGCTGCAGCGAGACACCCGCCGTGGCCGCCACCAGTTCCTTGATCGTGTTCAGCGTCTCCGGAGTCGGCGGTTCCAGGATGCGCTTGGCCTTGGGGCCCACGCCCTCCCACCGCAAGTTGTGGTCCACCAGCACCGAGACCGACAAACGCTTGATCGACCCCAGGGGCATACTCACCCGCCGGATCGTGCGGGAAGACTGGTAGTTGGTGGTCTCATTCCGGCGCGAGGCGTTCTTGCCCGATTCACCCGGACGAGCCGGAGGCCGTGGCAGATTCGAAGGTGTACCCGGGACGCCGGAAGGCGTGGTGGACCCGCTGAAGTCCTCGCTGCGCTGCTGGTTGGTCATGACGGAGCGTTCCGGGTCAAACCGTTCTTCGCTTTGTTCGCCGCTGGAGAAATCAATCTCGGCGCTTACACCAGCCCGGTAATGGTCCGATCCCAACTTGGCGAGTTGGTCATTCACCTTCACCAGCAGGTCATCTTCGATCTTGGCCCGGTAGCGGATCTGCGCTTCATCGGGCTCCGGAATGCTGGGCTGGCCCGGCTTCTTGGGCTTGGCCAGGATGTTGCCGTGCATGTCGACCACGGTGATGTTTTCCGGCTGCAAGCCTTCGATGGCGCTGGCGGTGAGAAGAGAGATACCCAGAGCGCGTTGAGGAGCCAGTGCCTCGCCGGTCTTCAGTTTCACCATGATGCTGGCTTTGGCCGCCTGGCGCTGGTCAGCGAACATCGAATCCTTGGACGGTGACAAGTGGACCCGGGCCGATTCCACTTCGGGCATCGCCATGATGGTTCGAGCGAGTTCCCCTTCCTGGGCACGGCGGTAGTTTACCTTCTCGGCAAAATCCGTGATGCCCAGGTTGGGCTTGTCAAATAGCTCATAGCCCATGCCCGACTTAAGGATGCCTTCGGCAGCCAGCTCGATCCGCAGCTCATCCACTTTCTCCGATGGCACCAGGATCGTGCCGCCTTTGTTTTCCAGCTTGAACTCGACGTTCTGCTCTCGTAGGCGGGTCAGAACCTTGGCCGCTTCCTCGTCACTCAACTTGGCGAACAGCACCTTGTAGTTGCGGGCGGTGTTCCAGTTGGTGACGAAAAACATCCCGCCGGCAATCGCCAGGACCGCCACGACAATGGAGATCTTCTGACGTAGCGAGAGTTTTTCGAGGAGCCGTCGGAGCTGGTCCATGGCAGTAGTTCGCGTCTCAGGTCAACCCGGCCAGGCCATGCCCGGACGGTACTTGAAGAAAGACTAGAGCTGCATCCTCATGACTTCCTGGTAGGCCGACACCACCTTGTTGCGGACCTGCATAAACAGGTCAAAGGACAACTCCGCTTTCTGCATCGCCAGCGCGACCTGATGCAGTTCCTCGCCTTCCCCGTTCAGGAACCGCTCGGTTGATTGAACAGAAGCCTGACCCACCGCCTCCACGGCATTGATGGATGCTTTCAGGTACGAGCCAAAATCGCCGGAAGAGGCCGCCTGGGTTTCCTCCAGACCCTTGATGGCATCCAAAGCCGGGGCTTTGATGGTATCGACGACATGACGGATGGGGGAGATGGGATTCATGGCGCGGTTACTTCATCAGGTCGATCGACCGCAGGATCATGTCGCGCCCGGCGGTAAAGGCGGCCGCGTTGGCCTGGTAGCCGCGGTTGGCATTCATCAGGTCCACCATTTCTTCGGCCGGATTCAGGCGGGGAAACGCGACATAACCCGACTCATCCGCGTCGGGATGGCCAGGCACATAACGCCGTTCCGGCTCGCGGTTGTCACTCCGGATTTCGGCCACCCGGACCCCTTGCGGCCCGTCGCCGTCCAGATTGTCGGTGTAGATGGCGGAGAACGGAGTGGTTTGTTCCGCACTCTCAAACACGACGTCGCGCCGCCGGTAGGGCCCGCCATCAGGCGTTCGCGTGGTCTCGGCATTGGCGAGATTCTCCACCAGCACTTCAGCCCGTTGCCGCTGCGACGACATGCCGGAACCGGAGACAGAGAGCAACTGGAACAAGCTCATTAGCCCCGTCCTTCCTGAATGGCCGACTTGAGCGCGCGGAACTGGCCCTTCAGCATCGTTTGAGCGGCGTTAAAGCGGAGTCCGGTTTCGGAAAGCAGGCGAGCCTCACGGTCCAGGCTGACATCGTTGCCGTCATTTTTCACCGCCAGCCCTTGCACCTCAATGACATCCACCTTGGCGCCTTCCAGCGCCGCCAGATACTCGAATTGAAAGTCGACGTCCTTGGTCTTATAGCCGGGCGTGTCGGCATTGGCGATGTTGGAGGCCACCAGCTTCTGGCGGGTGCTCAATAGGTCCATATAATGCGCAAGTTTTCCAGCAAGAGGGTCTAGCATGGCAAATCCATCCAAAAAATTACAGCCCAGAACATCAGAGCCGGAGAATGGCTCATGAGCCTGTATCGGCGAACCAGGTACTAGGCTTTAGAAGGAGTTTTGCCTTAAGGGGGAGAGCCATCCGCACCTAGGCCGGAAAGGCGCCATGCTTGAGCAGTCAATCGGCCTCCGGGGGGCCGGGCCAAAGGGCTAAACTCTCTTTGTGCTTGCCACAATTCTCCTTGTCAGCCTCTCCGCCGGCACGTATGACCAACGGGTCAGCGCCGTTACGGGCACACCGGGCTTTGCCGCGCTTTGGGATTTTGTGAAGCGTGATCCGGCGGACCAGCGTTTTGATGCCTGGAAGAGCCCCGGCGATCAGACGGACCTTCGCCTGGAGGTGGTGAACTACGTCCGGGACTACTGGGGCGAGGGCCGGGCCGCGACTTATGCCGATGTTCCGGTGGTGAATGAAGGACCCTTTGGGAAGGCCATTCATCTGCCCACGCAAACCGACCCCACGTTCAGGCCCCTGCTGATGGTGCCCCGGAGCCGTTTGCGGGGGAGCCGCATTGATGTGCACGGTCCGGGCCGAAGCGTCACGCTGGTGGTCTGGCTGAAGCGACTGGCGGACAGCGGGAACCACGCCGTGGCGGGGATCTGGCATGAAGGGACCGATCTTCGCGAGCGCGGTCCGGAGGCCAAGCGCGTGGAACGCGGCCAGCGCCAGTACGCCATCTTCAGCGGCCTGGCCGCCAACAATGGAGCCAGCGCGGCGCATGTTTCTGAGAATGGCGCCAGTTCTTTTGGCGACAAGTACGCCCGCAATATCAGTGTGACGCCGGAGAAGATTCCGGTGGGCGAATGGACAGCGGTGGCGCTGGTATTCGATAACCGGAAAGACACCGTCACCTCCTACGTGGACGGCAAGGCTACTGAGTATTGGATCCCCGATCCGGCCGCTCACCCGTTCTTCCAATGGCCCGCTGGAGCCTGGGAGCGAGGTGAATACCGGCCGCCGAAAAGCTTTGTCAGGACCGGGCAAGGCAAGCTGGCGGCGCTGAAGGTGAACCCTTTCTGGTTCCCGCATGATCTCTATACGCCGGGGGCGGATGCGGGCGGTCCGTTCACGATTGGCCGCGTGATCCACATGGGCCGCAACGGCACCTCACCGGGCCTGATCGGCGGCGTGGCCGTGTTTGACCGTGCGCTGAGCCGGCGCCAGATTCGCCGGTTGAGCGAGTTGGTGCGGTAGGCGGGCGGCCTAGTAGAAGCCCGGGTACGCGGTGGTCATCTCGGAGGCCTGCTCCAGTGCCGTGCCGATCTGGATCAGTTCGCCTTTCCCAATGCCCGGACAGAAGGACGCGGTTTTGCACCACTCCTTCCGGTCACCCACCAGTTCCGGCCAGAGGGGGAACAGGCGGCACTGGACGGGCTTAACTGGATGAATGGAACAGCCGCCGTCTTTCAGGAAATGGCACTGGGCAGGCTGGGCCGCGCCTTTGCCCTTGGGCTTCCGCATCCGGCGCTGGTGGGCGGTGCGGTAAATGTACTGCTTCTCGAACGCGGCTTTGGTTACGCCCAGGAAGCGAGCGGCGTTGCGGATGTCGGCCTCAGTGAAATAGACGTATCCCGTCACTTCGCAGCACTTGGTACAGCCCGGCTGACAGGTGAACTGGATGGTTCCGCTGGTGGCGGCCACGCCTACATCTCGCCGGCCAGTTCCAGCATCCGCTTAATGGAGCGGTGCGAGGCCGGCAGATTGATCGCCTGGGGCTTGAGCGTGTGAGTCTCCAGGCCAATCATGCCCGCGAAGTTGTCACGTTCCAGGGCCCGGAAGATCCCGACCCAATCCACCATCTTCGGTTCTTTATCGCCGCCCCAATCCTTACCCAGCAGACCTTCGGCCTTCACCTGGACGTTCAGCAAACGCGCCTTCGGGATCTTGGCATAGCCGTTGGGGAAGACGTCCATCTCACCCAAGCCCACTGAGTTCTGGGGGTCCCAGTTCAGCATCAAACCCGGCACTTTGTCGAGCAGGGCGACGGTTTCGGCAGTGGTGCCGGTGTTGGTGGAGTATTCGTTCTCAATGCAGATGGTGATGCCGGCGTTGGCTGCCATGTTCACCATCCCGGTGTAGGCTTCCACCAGCTTGGGTAGCATGGTGGCGGGCTGCGCGACGCGCCAGAAGGAGAACCCGCGCACTTTGCGGACATTCAATGCCTGGGCGGCTTCAATGGTCTGGCTCAAGACATCGTTGCGCTGGGCGTAGAGCTTGGCGGGGGTCAGGCCTTCCTTGGCGTAGAGGTTCTCATAGAAGTCCTCCTTGGCGATGGCTACCGTGCCCGGCATGGTGAACTTCAGCAGCGCAGAGTTATAGAAGGAGACGCCCAGGCCGGCATCATCCAGCTTCTTTCTCATCTCCTTTAGCTGCGCCGTGGAGAACGGCCGGTAGGCGCGCACTTCCAGCCACTTCAGCTTGTACTGGTGGGCGAAGGCAATCGCCTCATCGAGCGTGCCTACCTCATCGGTGAGCACGCTTAGCCGTTCGCGCGTGAGGCGCATGGAGGCCCCGCGCAACGTCAAGGCGCCCAGCGCCGCCGCTAACAGGTCCCGTCTTCTCACGGGATCTAGTATATCTGGGCTAAGCGGAGGTGCCGGGGAGCCAGTCGGGCGAGAGAATCTGATCTTCCGTATAGAGAACGCCGACCGGAATCCGTTCCAACACCAAACCGGCCTCGAAGATCGCTTCTTCGCGGCCTTCGGCGAAGACTTCTTCGAGATTGAGCCCGATACGGCGGCGCAAACTCGGCGAGTCCCGAAGCAGCTTTCCGATGTCCTTGCGCTGGACCCGGATCGTCGCCAACCAGCTCTTCGTGCGGTATTCCGGTTGATACTCCCACTTCAGCAGGTGCTGGATGAGAATCGTCAACCGACGCAATAATTCGCGCTCATCTTTGCCGGCCAAGGCTTCCAGTTCCTCCGCGGCGCTCTCGGTGTCGAGGCCATCAAAATCCCGCGCACGCAGGCGGGCGGCCGTTTCCCTGGCCCAGGCCGCATAGTCTTCCCGGTAAAGAAGCGCCAATTCGATGTGAGGTGCTTGAACCGCCATTGAGGGCTCCTGCCCTTACGCTATCACGGGCACCGCCGCGGCGGGCTGAGAGGTGAAGCTCAGCCCGCCGGTAGTGCGGTCGTAGTCAGCGGTGACGCTTTCGCCATCCCGGACGATGCCCGCCAAGAGCCGCTTGGCGATGGCGGTTTCGATCTCTTTCTGGATGGCGCGCTTCAGCGGCCTTGCGCCGTAGGTGGGGTCGTTGCCGAGTCGCACCAGGTGCTGGCGAGCCGCGTCGGTGAGCGTCAGTTCGATCTTGCGCTCCGCCAGGCGTTTGCGCAGTCCGCCCAGTTGGATTTCGACGATCTGCTTCAGGTGCTCTTCGGAGAGAGCGTGGAAGACGATGGTCTCATCCACCCGGTTCAGGAACTCCGGCCGGAAGAACTTGCGGAGTTCTTCCATCACGGCCAGCTTCATCATCTCGAACTGGCCGCCCGCGTAGTCACCGCGGTAGTCGAGAATGCGGGCGCTGCCTAAGTTGGAGGTCATGACGATGATGGTGTTCTTGAAGTCCACCATCCGGCCCTGGCCATCGGTCAAACGACCGTCGTCGAGGATCTGCAGCAGCACATTGAAGACGTCCGGGTGGCCTTTTTCGATCTCGTCGAACAGGATCACCGAATAGGGGCGCCGCCGGATCGCTTCGGTCAACTGGCCGCCCTCGTCGTAGCCCACATAGCCGGGAGGCGCGCCGATCAGCCGGGAGACGGAGTGCTTCTCCTGATACTCGGTCATGTCGATGCGGATCATGGCGCGTTCGTCGTCGAACAGGTAGTCGGCCAAAGCGCGGGCGAGTTCGGTTTTGCCGACGCCGGTGGGTCCCAAGAAGATGAAACTGCCGATGGGGCGGGCCGGGTCTTTCAAGCCGGCGCGGGCCCGCATGACGGCCTCGGCCACGGCACTGACCGCTTCATCCTGGCCGATCACGCGCTTGTGGAGTTCAGCTTCCAGCGAAAGCAGTTTTTGCAGCTCGCCTTCAAGCAGTTTCGCCACGGGCACGCCGGTCCAGCGGGCCACCACCTGCGCGATGTCCTCTTCGGTTACCTCTTCCTTCAGCAACGGACTGGAGGTCTTGCCGTCGGCATCCACTGGCCGGGTTTCCGCCGCCGTGATCGCCTTCTGCAGTTCGATCAGCGTGCCGTACTTCAGTGCCGCCGCGCGGTTGAGGTCGTACTCGCGTTCGGCGCGTTCAATGTCGGTCTTGGTCTGCTCCAGTTGCTCGCGCAGTTCGCGGAGTTTATCGACGCCGCCTTTTTCAGCCTGCCATTGCGCCTTCACCTGATCGGTTTCGGCCTTCAGCGCCGCCAGCTCTGCTTCGATCTTGGCGAGGCGGTCACGGGAGGCTTCGTCGGTTTCTTTCTTCAATGCCTCGCGCTCGATTTCGAGCTGCATCAGGCGGCGCAGGCTTTCATCCAGCGCCGAGGGCATGGAGTCGATTTCGGTGCGCAGCTTCGCCGCCGATTCGTCAACGAGGTCGATGGCTTTGTCGGGCAGAAAGCGGTCCGAGATATAGCGATTGGAGAGCACCGCGGCGGCGACCAGCGCCGAATCCTTGATGCGGACGCCGTGGTGGACTTCGTAGCGTTCGCGCAGGCCACGCAGGATCGAGATCGTGTCTTCCACCGAGGGCTGATCCACCATCACCGGCTGGAAGCGGCGCTCGAGAGCGGCGTCCTTTTCGATGTACTTGCGGTACTCATCGAGCGTGGTGGCGCCAATGCAGTGCAGTTCCCCGCGAGCCAGCATGGGTTTCAGCAGGTTGCCCGCATCCATCGCGCCTTCGCTCTTACCTGCGCCGACGACGGTGTGCAGCTCGTCGATGAACAGGATGATCTCGCCTTGAGACTCCTGCACTTCTTTGAGCACGGCCTTGAGGCGCTCTTCGAACTCGCCACGATACTTGGCACCTGCCACCAGCGAACCCAAGTCGAGCGACACGACGCGTCGGTTCTTTAACCCTTCCGGGACGTCGCCGCGCACGATGCGCTGGGCGAGGCCTTCGGCGATGGCCGTCTTGCCCACTCCGGGCTCACCGATCAGCACCGGATTGTTCTTGGTGCGGCGCGAGAGAACCTGGATGACGCGGCGAATCTCTTCGTCGCGGCCGATCACCGGGTCTAGCTTGCCATCGGAGGCAGCCTTGGTCAGATCGCGGCCGTAGCGCTCCAAGGCTTCGTAGGTGGCTTCGGGGTTCTGGGTGGTCACGCGTTGTGCGCCACGGACCTGGGCAATGGCGCTCTCCAGCTTATCGCGCGTCAAGCCGGATTCGCGAAGAATACGGCCCACGGCTCCGGTATCGGCCAGCGCGGCCTGAAGAAGGTGTTCCACCGAAAGGAACTCGTCCTTCAACTGCTTGGCCTGCTCCTCGGCATCGGCAAACAGCTTGGTGAAGCGCGTGGTGACGTAGACCTGATCAGGCGATCCGGAGGCCATGGTCACCTTGGGCAGCTTGTCGAGCTCCGCCTCCAGCTTGCGCCGTAACGGGTCAGCACTCAGGTTCAGGCGGCGCAGCAGCGTGGAGGCCAAGCCATTGGACTGTTCAAGCAGGGCGAGGACCAGATGCTCCGCATCCACCTGCTGGTGGCTGCGCTTGAGGGCGATGCCTTGGGCGGATCGGACGGCCTCTTGGACTTTTTCGGTGAAGCGTTCGAAATTCATGGAGAACTCCTAGAAAAATACTAGCAGGTTATATTAGCGATGTCTACTCATATTTTTCAGAGGACGATCGCGGGTGTTGACAACTGGTCAACTAGTTGTCTAGTTTATTCATATGACCGTCGGTGCGTTCGAAGCCAAAACCAAACTCTCTGAGCTGCTGGATCGGGTGGAGCAAGGGGAAGAAGTCGTGATTACTCGCCACGGCCGCCCAGTCGCTCGCCTAATGCCGACCGCCGAACAGGAGAACAGCAGGCGCTGTAACGCAATGGAGGCGATCCGCAGGTTTCGCGAACAAATCTCCCCGGCCACGGCCCAGGAGATTCGCGAACTTATTGAGGCGGGCCGGCCATAGCTTCCGTCGCCATTCTGGACGCCTCCTTGTCGCTGGCCTGGTTGCTGAACGAGCCAAGTGCCTACGCCACACGCACTCTTGCCATCGCAGCGAGTTACAACTTCATTGTGCCTGCCAACTGGCCCTTAGAAGTGGCGACCGGCCTGCTTCGAGCTGAACGCCGGGGCCGGATCGAATCGGCCGATACCGCCTGGAGTCTCCTCATGGCCCTCCGGATCGACACTGAGCCAATGCGGGCTAACCAGGACGTCCCCACCATCATGGCCGCAGCCAGAAGATTCAGCCTGACCGGCTACGACGCCGCCTACTTGCACTTGGCCCTGGGCCAAAAGTGCCCCTTGGCTACTCTGGACGCTGCGTTGCAAGGGGCCGCGTCCGCGGCGGGTGTCACTCTTTTGTAGAGGTGGCAAAACGGCCTACCCGGAACGCTGCCCCCTGGGTTGGGGCCACAGCGAGTCCAGCCCTCCCCGGACGGGACATGTGATTGACATCCGTCATTCAATACCAACTCGACGTTCATATCAACTTCACATAGCCACTGGATACTTGTCCTGCGAGCACAAGCCGCGACCATGTAGGCCCAGAGGAACCATGCCTGATCATTACATTCGAAACATTGACAACGAGAGCGAGCGCCCTGATGCCTCCTCGCCCGCATTTGAGGAGGTGCTGACCGCGCGCCGGGATCTATTGAAGGTCCTGGGGGCGGCCCCCTTGTTTGCCGGGGCGGTGGTGACGGCTGAGGCCGCCAGTGCCGCCGAACCGGCGGAGGCGGCGGTAGTGCCTCAGGCCGCGTTTATCAACAGCGGCATTGATTTCGATCCGATCCGGCCCGTACGGTCCGGGACGCAGGACTACATCGACGTCCCCGGCAACTACGAAGTCTCTCTGATCATCCGCTGGGGTGACCCGGTGGTGCCGGGTGCGCCGCAGTTTGATGTCAATGCCCAGACGGCGGCCAAGCAGGCGGTCCAGTTTGGTTACAACAACGACTTTATCGGCTACTTCCCGGGCTCCGATTGGCGCAGCCAGAATTCCAGCTTTGGCGTGATGGCCGTTAATCACGAGTATGTCAATGAAGAGCTGATGTTCCGGAACTACAACGTCGCCAACGTCACCAAGGAACAGGTGGACATCGAGATTGCGGCGCACGGCATGTCCATGATTGAAGTGCAGCGGATGCCGAACGCCTGGGTCTACAATGGCAACTCTCCCTTCAACCGCCGCATCACCGGCGAGACCGAGTGTGAAATCACGGGTCCGGCGGCGGGCGACGAGTGGATGCGGACCAGCGCTGATCCGACTGGCCGCCGCGTGCGCGGCACCTTGAACAATTGCGCTGGCGGCAAGACGCCTTGGGGCACGGTGCTGACCGCGGAAGAGAACTTCAACCAGTACTTCGCCAACCTGAACAGCTTGCCCGCCGGCCCGGTCCGTACGGCTCATGCCCGCATGGGCATGCCCACCGGTGCCTCAGGGCTGCGCTGGGAGAACTTCTACAACCGGTTTGACATGGCCAAGGAACCCAACGAGGCGTTCCGGTTCGGGTGGATCGTCGAGATCGACCCCTACGACCCGCAGTCGGTGCCCAAGAAGCGCACGGCGCTGGGCCGGGCCAAGAATGAGTGCGCCACGACGATTCTGGCGCGCGATGGCCGCGTGGTCGTCTACAAGGGCGATGACGAGCGGTTTGACTATGTCTATAAGTTCGTCACGGCGGGTAAATTCAATCCGGCCAACCGGGCGGCGAACATGAACCTGCTGGACGAAGGCACTCTTTATGTAGCCCGCTACGACGCCAACGGTACCGGCGTCTGGCTGCCGCTGGTGTTCGGCCAGGGTCCGCTGACGGCCGCCAACGGCTGGCGCAACCAGGCTGATGTGCTGATCCGCGCGCGGCAGGCCGGCGACGCCCTGGGCGCCACCCGCATGGACCGCCCGGAGGACGTGGAAGCCAATCCGGTCACCAACAAGGTGTATGTCCTGTGCACCAACAACTCCAACCGCGGCGTCGGGACCAATCCCGGCCCGGACCCCACCAACCCGCGTGCGGCCAACCGCTGGGGCCACATCATCGAGATGACTGAAGCGGGTGGCGACAACGCGTCGCTGACGTTCCGGTGGGACATGTTCATGGTTTGCGGCGACCCCAACAACCCGGCCCACCGCACGTTCTGGGGTGGCTGGCAGGGTGAACTGACTCCCATTGGCGCACCGGACCAACTGGTGTTTGATAACCGGGGCAACCTCTGGATCGGAACGGACGGCATGGCCGCCACTGGTCTCGGCTTTGCCGACGCGGTTTATGCTTGCCCCGCCGAAGGGCCGGAACGCGGCTACCTCCGCATGTTCATGGCTTACCCGAATGGCGCGGAGTGCTGCGGTCCGGAATTGACGCCGGACAACACCTCGATGTTTGGTGCCATTCAGCACCCCGGCGAAGGCGGCACATTTGGCGGCCAGCAGACCAGCCTATGGCCCGACGGCCGGGACACGCCACGCCCGTCCGTGATCGCGGTGGTGAAGGCGGCCCGCGCTGGTTCCCCGATCATCGGCACCCGGTAAGCAGAGGCTGTTCAAAAAGAAAAGGCCATCCCTTCGGGGGTGGCCTTTTCGTATTTCGCGTGAGGAGTGTTACCGCCGCGAGAGCAGGTCGCGGATCTCGCCCAGCAGTGCCTCAGTGGGGGTGGGGCCGGGCGGGGGGGCCGACGTGGCCGGGGGAGGCGCGTTCAGTTTGTTGGCCTGCCGCACGATGAGGAAGATCACCATCGCGATAATCAGGAAGTTGATGATGGCGGTGATGAAGTTGCCGTAGGCGACCGCGGCCACACCGGCCTTTTTGGCCTCCGCGAGCGTGGCATAGGTGTTGCCGTCAAGCGCCACAAACAGATTGGTGAAGTCGATCTTGCCCGTGGCCAGGCTGATTACCGGCATGATCAGATCATCGGTGGCCGACGAAACGATCTTGCCGAACGCCCCGCCGATAATGACGCCGACGGCCAAATCCAGCACGTTGCCGCGCTTGATAAACTCCTGAAACTCGCTCACCATTCCCATTTCGCTTTCCTCCCAATCACTGTCTGTTGTCGATCTCTACTGCTGCTGAGCAATCATGCCATATCGTGCGGCTGCCTGAACATCGCTTGCTGGCGCGCGCAGCCCGGTAGCATCCGCGTGGCTGAGCCGCTCGCCGCAAAGGAGCGGGTCGCGCCGGGCGCGCCGAGACTACGCCACTGGCGGCTTGCCCTCGACAATGCGGTGATACCGGTCAATCGGCAGGTTCTCGAACCGGTCGACGCGCTTGGATGGCGCAGGCCACTTGATCTCTACCCAATCGAGCTTCGCCGCCGTTCCCAGCCCCAGCACCTCGCGTGGATCGTGCGATGACAGGTAGCTGCCGCCATTGTTCTTGAGCCGTGACCGCTTGACGCCACCGGCGGACCAGGTGATCCGCGCGCCGATCGCGTCACGGTTGCAGGTTGTGCCTTCCAGCTTCAACCCCACCCAGTGGTTCCCTTCCCCGGCGACGTTCTTCAGCAGCACCGGCGCTTCGCCACAGTTGGCCACCAGCACGCTCAGCTTGCCATTGTTCAGATAGTCGCCGACGGCCAAGCCACGCGCGGGCCAGGACTTCAAGAACGCCGGCCCCGCTTGCAGCGAGACATTGCGCAGTTTGCCGCCATCGTTGTGGAACAGCAGCAGCGGCTCTTTGTACTTCACTTGCTGCGAATACTGTTCGATCATGTCGTCGGGATGGCCGTTGGCCAGAATCAGGTCGGTCGAGCCGTCGTTGTCGTAATCGAAAAACTTCAGCCCCCAACCCGACAGCAGCCGAGTCGATTGGGCGACGTTGTGCTTGTGCGCGGAATCGGCGAACGATTCGGTCTTCTGGTTCTCATAGAGCGAGAACATCTCCTGGTCCACGTTCGCCACAAACAGGTCTTCCCAGCCGTCCGTGTTGATGTCCGCCGCATCGACGCCCATGCCGGAGCGGGCCTGTCCGTTCTGGCTGAAGCCGACCTCGGCCGCGAGGGCCACCTCTTCCCACTTACCGCCGCCGCGATTCAGAAACAGGAAGTTCTGCACCGTGTCGTTGGCCACAAACAGATCGGTGCGGCCATCGTTGTTGACGTCGGTGGCCACCACCCCCAACGCCTTGCCCAGCGACTTTTCAATGTCGGTGCCCTTCGACACCAGCTTGAAGGTGCCATCGCCATTGTTGTGATAGAGCAAGCTGGCGGTGGGCTTGAAGACGCGCGGGATGCAGTAGTAGCGCCGGCCCAGTTTGTTATCGCCGCAGGAAAAGCGTTCCGCCACCGAGTAGCTGACAAAGCTGCACAGAAACAGATCGAGCTTGCCGTCCTGGTCATAGTCGAGCCAGGTGGCCGACGTGGTCCAGCCCGGTGCCGCCAGTCCCGCTTTCTCGGTTACGTCGGTAAAGGTGCCGTCACCATTGTTGTGATAAAGCGTTGGCCTTCCATAGGCCGTCACCAGCAGGTCCGGCAAGCCGTCGTTGTCGTAATCGCCCACCGCCGCGCCCATGCCGAAGCCGTTCGGGATGGCGACGCCCGCCTTCTCCGCCACATCGGTGAAGGTGCCGTCGCGATTGTTCTTGTAGAGAGCGTTGCGCAGCGGCTTCTTGGGCGTGAAAAAGTCCGAGGGCCCGGAGTTGACCAGGAACAAGTCCATCCAGCCGTCGTTGTCGAAATCGATAAACGCACAACCGGGCGGCAGCGTTTCGGGGAGAAACCGCTCGGGTGACATCGCGTTGTCGTGCACCCAGGTGATGCCGGATTTAGCGGGCGGTACTTCTTCAAACAAGGGCTTCGCCAAGGTCTGCGCGGAAGCCAATGCGCCTCCGCCCAAAAGCGCGGGCGCACCCAAGCCCAAGCTCAACAACTGACGCCGGCTGAGATTCACAGTGTTCATCGTAGCGGAGGCAGGCGCATTCAGGCGCGTCGAACGCTTCATTCGATGGTCACCATCAGGCTGCGCTGCAACCCTTTGTCGCCATCAATCACGGTCGCCCGAAACTCATAGAGGCCCGGCGCCAGGCCATCGACAGGCATGCTGGTGACAAACGGAATATTCCCTTCGCCGTCGGGCGCGGGCAGCGTGGGCTCCATGCGTGCTGCTACCTTACCGTCACGCACCAGATCCAGCACCAGCCGGGGCATGCGACCCTCTGCCGGATAGACCACCAGGTACGCACTGAGCGCCGTCTTCACCGCGCCGCCCGCGCGGGTGATCGTATCGGCAAGCGTAGGGATGACGCGGGAGTTCGCGAGCACGGTGGGATCATTTGCATCCACCGTCTCCGGCCGCGGTTGCATGCGGCGCAACAGGACAAGCTCCGATATCGACAAACCGTCGGCGCGCTTGGGCACCACCAGTACCGCCTTGCGCGCAGCCAGGAGGGTTACGACGACGAATTGAAGGAATACACCATTGCCACCGAGGCACTGGGCCGCCCGGCAGACTTCGATCAGAAGCGAGACTCCATCGTCCGCGTCGAAATTCACCGGCTCCGAAAGCGCTTACTTCAGTATTACGAAACTACCGGTAAGGATGAACCCTTGCGGATTGTCATCCCGGAAGGCAAGTACGTCCCACTCTTCGTCCCGACTGCGCGTTCCAGTGCCTTGGCGGTGGTTCCGCCTCCGGAAACGCCGGCGGTTACCGCGCCCCCGGTTGAGACCGCGCTGGCAACTGGACCAGACCCTGGTGCATCGTTTCCGGCTGCCACCCCGCCCTTACCGCCCCCCGCGGCTTCCCCCAAAGGGACCACCACGGCGGTGCTGCTGGCGGCGGCTTTGGTGCTGGCCGTCAGCTATATGTGGTCCGCCCGGGCCAAGGCACCATCTGGACCCGAGAGTGAGCGTGTCTCGACCGAGCGGTCGATGACCGCTTCGCCCGTTCAGGCTGCTGATGCCGGCGGGGAGATCCGGATACTGGCCGGTCGCGACAAGGATTACACCGATCAGTTGGGCTACCGTTGGTCAGCGGACCGCTACTTTACCGGCGGCAACGTCAACAAGACCCCCCATCCGGCGGTGGAACGCGGCAGCGACCCGGCCCTGTTTGCGGGTCACCGGGAAGGTGAGTTTCAGTACGATATTCCCCTCGATCCGGGCTATTATGAACTCCGTTTGTACTTTGGCGAGACCGTTTTCGGTGAAGGCAATCCCGCCGGAGGGGCGGAAAGCACGCGTCTATTTGACGTCATCGCCAATGGCAACTGCGTCCTGGATCTGTTCGACGTGCTGGCCGACGCCCCGGGCGCCCGGGTGGCCGACATCCGTGTCTTCAAAGGCATCCAGCCGGCCGCCGACGGGAAGCTGCACCTGAGCTTCCGGGCCAACATGCATAACGAGCCTTTCGTCAACGCCATCGAGATCCGCCGGACCACCCCGGGGCGTATCCGCCCCATCCGCATGGTGGCCCAGGCACTGCCCATCCGGGATTCCCTGGGCCGCACCTGGGAGCCGGACTATCTGGCCAGCGGCGGCAACGTCGTCAAGCGCAACCGTCCCGCCGTTGACACTGACACCCCGGAGATCTGCCGCGGCGAGCGCTTCGGCAACTTCCAGTACGCCATTCCAGTGGCGACCGACGGCACCTACAAGCTGTCGCTATTCTTCCATGAAGCCTGGTTCGGCCCCGGCAACAATGGCGGTGGGGGCGAAGGGGCGCGAGCGTTTGATGTCTACGTCAACCACAATGCCCTGCTCGCCAACTTTGACTTGTTCCGGGCAGCGGGCGCTCCTCGCCGCGCTTTGGTGAAGACCTTCCATGGCCTAAAGGCCAATGCCCGTGGCAAACTGCTGGTGTCCCTGGAGCCGACGCACGACTATGCGTGCATCAATGCACTGGAAGCGGAAGACGAGTCCCCGGAGCCTCGCCCCTAGCCGCGACGGCTGGTCAGTGCCTCAAGCCTCGCCACTTCCAGGAATGAGACAATAACAACCGTGTTGGCGTCCCAAGACGCGGTCTTCCTGTTTCTCCGGCCCTGGATTGCCTTCCTGGTCTCGCTGGCGGTGTTTTTGGTCATTCGCCAGTTGGGGCGGCGTTGGCTTTACCGGCGGGCTACCGGGACGGATTCCTACTTGTGGTCGTTGCTGGAATCCACCAAAGCACCCTCCTGGATGTGGGCCCTGATGGGCGCGCTGTGGGTGACGATGGAGTATTCCGACCTACCGGCCCGTGCCGCCCGCATCTCCACCAACACCATCGCCGTCTGTTTGACGCTCAGCCTGTCGCTGGGCATCGCCAGCATGCTGGAGCGGATGGTCAGCCTCTATGGCCGCCGCAATAACCGGCCACTCGCCGCCGCTGGCCTTTCCCGAACCCTGATCTATGTCCTGGTGCTGGGCATCGGCCTGGTGATCCTGCTCCGTAGCCTGGGCTTAACCGTCACGCCGTTGCTGACCGCCCTGGGCGTCGGCGGCTTGGCGGTGGCGCTGGCCCTGCAAGACACGCTGGCCAACTTTTTCGCCGGTATCCACATCATTGTGGAGTCGCCGGTGAGTGTGGGGGACTTCATCCGCCTGTCGTCGAGTGAAGAAGGCATCGTCACCGATATTGGCTGGCGCACGACGCGTGTCACCAACATGCAGAACAACGTGATCGTCATTCCCAATTCCAAGATCACCGCCAGCATCCTGCTCAACTTCAGTCTGCCCGAATCGCGCCTGGCCACTGATGTCGATGTGGTGGTGGGCCATGAGGCCGATCTTGATGCCGTTCGCACCATGCTGCTGGAAGAAGCCGCGCAGGCCGACAGTGTTCTGGCGGACCCGCCACCCATCGTATTAATGGACCCCGGCGTCACGCCCACGCACGTCCAGCTAAAGCTGTGGGTCAACATCCCGGAGCGGACATTGCAGGGACTGGTCCGGTCCGACCTCCGCTTCCGCATCGCCCGCCGCCTGAGGCGCGAAGGCGTCCCCATGCCGCGCATGGACTATGTCGTCACTGGACCACCGGTGGGAGCCTAGCCCATGCGCATCGGCATCGATTCCGGCGGCACGTTCACCGATTTCGTCGTCCTTGACCCCCAAGGCCGCCTGCGCACCTTCAAGCTCCGCTCCAACCCGCAAGACCCCGCCGCCGTCATCCTGGCCGGTATCGAGCAAGCCTTGGCTGGGGCGACACCCGCCGCCGTGGACGTCGTCCATGGCTCCACTGTCGCCACCAATGCGCTGCTGGAACGCAAGGGCGCGCGCACCGCATTTCTGACCACCGCCGGCTTTGAAGACCTGCTGACGATCGGCCGCCAGAACCGCCGTGAGCTCTACCGCCTGAGCCCCCGGCCTCGTGCCTGCCTGGTCCCAACCAATCTTTGCTTTGGCGTCACCGAGCGCCAGTTCGCCGACGGCACCATCGAACAAGCACCCAACCCCGCCGCCATCCGCAAACTGGCGCGGCAACTGAAGGCGGCCGGCATCGAGAGCGTTGCGCTCAGCTTTCTGCACGCCTACCGCGATGGCACGCAGGAGCGGATGGTCCAGCAGGCCTTGGGCGACGGCTTTTACATCTCCGCCTCGCACGAAATCTGCCCGGAGTTCCGCGAGTATGAGCGCTCTTCGACAACGGCCATCAACGCCTACGTCGGCCCCTTAATGGACCGCTACCTCGGTCGATTGGAGCAAACCAGCCCTTACCCGGTCTCGATTATGCAATCGAGCGGCGGCATCATCACGGCCGCCGAGGCCCGCCGCCAAGCCGTGCGGACGATTCTGTCCGGACCCGCCGGGGGTGTCGTCGGAGCACTCGCCATCGCGCGACAAGCCGGCTTTCCGCGCGTGCTGGCTTTCGACATGGGCGGCACGTCTACTGACGTCAGCCTCTGCGACGGCGACGCGGCAGAAACCACCGAGTCCGAAGTGGACGGCATGCCGGTCCGCGTGCCCATGCTGGATATCCACACGGTGGGCGCGGGCGGTGGCTCCATTGCGCGGATCGATGAAGGCGGCCTGCTGCGCGTCGGTCCCCAAAGCGCCGGTGCGGACCCCGGCCCCGCCTGCTACGGCACTGGCACACTGCCCACCGTCACCGATGCCCATGTGGTGCTGGGCCGCATGAATGCGCTGCTGGGCGGCTCCATGCCGCTGGACCGGGCGCGCAGCGAAAAGGCTCTGGCGACGCTGGGCCTGGACCCGGTGAAGGCAGCCGAAGGCGTGATCCGCGTCGCCAACGCCAACATGCTGCGGGCCATCCGCGCCGTCAGCATCGAACGCGGGCACGACCCGCGCGACTACGCGCTGCTGGCGTTTGGTGGCGGCGGTGGGCTCCATGCCTGTGAAATGGCGGAAGACTTAGGGATCACTACCGTCATCGTGCCCGACCAGGCCGGCGTCCTGTCCGCCTATGGCATGCTGGCCGCCGACCAGCTCCGCGATTACGCCCAGGGCGTGTTGGGCAGCCCGGACCTGGAAGGCGTGTTTGCTCGACTGACCCGGCAAGCTGAAGGCCACGGCAAGCTGGAACGATATGCCGACTTGCGGTATGCGGGCCAAAGTTACGAACTGACGGTCCCCTGGAAGTCGCGCCTAGGTGCCCAGCGCGCCTTTGAGCAACTCCACGAACGCCTCTACGGCTACCGCATGACGACGGAGATCGAAGTGGTCACGCTCCGCGTCCGCTCCCGTGTGAAAACCAAACCGTGGCGGACGCCGCCCGCCCAACCTCTTTCCGGCAAAGGGCCCCAGGTACTGTTGAGTTACGGCTCCACCACGCTGGTGCCAGCGGGATGGCGCTATAGCCGGGACCGGTTCGGCAACTTGATCCTGACGCGGTAAAGGGTTGCGCGGTCGCGGCGGTGCCGCCCGGGATTCCCTACGCCATCGCGTTCTTCCACGCATAGAGCGGGAAGCGTTCGGTGAGTTCGGTTACTTTGCGGCGGACGCGGGCGATGTTGTCGTCGGAGGCCGGTTCGGCCAGGACTTCGGCGATCAGGCGGCCAACGCTGGAAAACTCGGCTTCACCAAAGCCGCGCGTGGTGGCGGCGGGGGTGCCCAAGCGGATTCCGCTGGGGTTGAGCGGGGGGTTCTGGTCAAACGGGATGCCGTTCTTGTTGACCGTGATGTGCGCCTTGTCGAGCGAAGCTTCGGCTTCCTTGCCGCGCACGCCCTTAGCGAATACATCCACCAGCACCAGATGCGAATCGGTGCCGCCGGAGATGATCCGGAAGCCTTCGCCCTGCAGGGCCACGCCCAAGGCCTTGGCATTGGCCATTACACGGCGCTGATAGTTGATAAACTCCGGTGTCATCGCTTCCAGGAAGCAGACCGCCTTTGCGGCCATCACATGCACCAGCGGGCCGCCCTGCGCGCCAGGGAAGACGTTTTGGTCGATCGCCTTGCCGTACTTCTCGCGCGCCAGAATAATGCCGGAGCGGGGCCCGCGCAGGCTCTTGTGCGTGGTCGAGGTGACGATGTCGGCATGCTCACAGGGGTTGGGATAGAGCCCGGCGGCGATCAGGCCGGAATAGTGGGCCATGTCCACCATCAACAGCGCGCCCACAGAATCGGCGATCTGACGGAAGCGGGCAAAGTCGATGACGCGGGAGTAGGCACTGGCACCGGCCACCAGCATTTTGGGCTTGTGCTCATCCGCCAACCGGGCCAGTTCGTCGTAATCGATCAGTTCGTTGTCTTGACGGACGCCGTAGGGGACGAACTTGTAGGTCTTGCCGGAAAAGTTCAGGTGGTGGCCGTGAGTCAAGTGGCCGCCGTGGGAAAGATTCATGCCCAGGATCGTGTCGCCCGGTTGCAGCACGGCGGCATAGGCGGCCTGGTTGGCCTGGCTGCCGGAATGCGGCTGGACGTTGGCGTATTCGGCCTTGAAAAGCTGCTTGGCGCGATCGCGGGCCAGGGTTTCAACGACATCGGCGAACTCGCAGCCGCCATAGTAACGGCGGCCGGGGTAGCCTTCGGCGTACTTGTTGGTGAGCACGCTGCCGGTGGCTTCCAGCACCGCTTCGGAGGTGAAATTTTCGCTGGCGATCAGTTCGATGTAGGTCTGCTGGCGTTCCAGCTCATGCTCAATGGCGCGGGCGATTTCGGGGTCGACGGCCGCGAGACTGCGGGCCATGCTCTGTTGTGCGTTCACTTATGCTTTTCCTCCAACTGCGTCACGGTTGCTCCCAGGGCGCTATTCCTGCTCTAGCTGCGCCACTTTGTCCAGGCGGCGCTGGTGGCGGCCGCCTTCAAAGGTGGTGGACAGAAAGACATCAGCGTACTTATCGGCCTCTTCCGGGCTGGTAAAGCGGGCACCGATGGCCAGAATGTTGGCGTTGTTGTGGGCGCGGGTGAGACGCACTTCATCTTCATTGACGGCGAGAGCCGCCCGGATACCGTCTACCTTGTTGGCAGCAATAGACATACCGACGCCGGTGGAGCAGACCAACAGACCGCATTCGGTCTCGCCTTGGGCCACCCGATGCGCCACCTGAGCCGCGTAGTCCGGGTAGTCCGTTGATTCTTCAGAACTTGTGCCGACGTCTACGACATCGTGACCTTGCTGCAGCAGGTGCTGCCGCAAGTGTTCTTTCAGTTGGAAACCGGCGTGATCGGCGCCGAGGGCGATCTTCATGGGTATCTTTAGAATACCATCTGGACCTAAACGGTCCGGCCATCCAGAACGGAAGTCATGAAGGTATAGCCCTGGCTGACGCCGTAGCGGGCATCGGTCTTGACCAGTTTCATGAACTCGGCGTGGCCGCTCTGGGAACGGCAGACAAGGCAACCCGCGCTATCGACGCCGATGTCGTCGTCGGACCGGCTCCAGCCATGGTGCTGGTTGATGCCGAACATGCCCAGGTCGCCAGGGTCGCCGTCGCGGCGGAGGTCGTTGTTGCGATCGCGGGTGATGCGCAAGGGCTGGGCCTGTACTAGCGCCTCGTGGGCGGACGGCTTGGAGGCATTGTGAATGCCCACCACCCACGCTTTGTGCTGGCCTAGCGTGATGTGCGCCGCGCCGCCGGGGTTACGCAGCGTGGGGTCCAGCGAATACTTCCGGCCGGGCTGGGTGGTGGCAATCCAGGCCCCAGCCATGACGGGCACGCCATCGGCACCGATGCGAATGAGGAAGCGGCTGTCGTTGTAGGCGTTGGCCGCGTTGGCATTCAAGACGCCCTGGGGGTTGATGCCCTCGGCGTAGACGATGTTTACGCAGCCCGGATGGCGGGCCACCCAGTGGCCGGCCCCTTGCATCCGGCTGATCAGGCGTCCGGCAAGATCAGCGCCGGGCTTGAGAGGGAACAGAGTATTCTCGCCCAGCAGCCGTTTGGCGAGAGCGGCATCGAGCTGCGTGGCCGCGGGCTGCCCCGCCCGTTCGAGAAACGCCCGCAGCGCCCAATTGGAGACTTGACCGAATTTGCCGTCACTGGGCGGGTCCAGCAGCCCGAAGGCGGCCAAGCGATCCTGGATATCGGTGGCCAGCGGGACGTCGGCGCTGATCCGGGAGAAAGGGACGGGGGCTCCGCCGTTAGCAATGTCGGTCAATCGCATACAGAAGTATAGGCGCAAAGCGGCAGCGGAAAGCGACAGTGCCTGGAGCAAATAGCGGACTAGAGCAGTTGCAGTTCGGGCATGGGATAGTGTTTGCGGTTGCGCGTCCAGAGCGGCAGCCGGTGCTGAATGGCAGTGGCGGCGATGAAGGCATCAGGCAATTCCAGACCATGGCTGGCCTGATACCGCAGCAGCAGTTCCCCCGCCAGCCGCCCGGTCTGGGCATCCGCCGGAAGGCACGTCAGCTTGTTCAGGAACTCGGTCAACGTCTTGACTTCGCTAGGCCGCACGCCCCGGCCCAACTCGGCCGCTGTGATGGGGCTGTAGAGAGTAATGGTGCTTGACCCCGCCACGGTCGTCCAGCGCCCCACGATCTCCTGATTCCGGCCCCGCAACACCTCGATCACCACATCGGTGTCGAGGAGCATGGCGTCTACTGGAGTTTCTGCCATCTTCGAGGGCTCTGGCGAAGGGACCGCACGTAGGTTTCCGTATCCGGCAGGTCATCCCGGTCTTTCCACAGACCGATCACGCCCAACATGGCTTTCTTGCGATCCTCTGAATCGGACTCAAGCTCCTGACGGAGAATGCGACGGACCGCCTCAGAAACGCTAGTCCCATCACGACTGGCACGCAACTCAAGCATCGTCCACAGATGCTCATCGATATAAAGCTGCGTCCGCTTCATGATGTATACTATACATTACTCCTTCTCATGTACTGGTCAAAACTGTTTATCCCCACGCTTCGTGAGGACCCCGCCGACGCCGAAGTGGCGAGCCATCGCCTGTTGCTGCGCGCGGGCTATATCCGTCAGCTTTCGGCTGGCATTTACAACTATCTGTTCCTCGCCCAGCGTTCGATCTTGAAGATCACGCAGATTGTGCGCGAGGAGATGGATGCGATTGGCGGCCAGGAGATGCTGCTGCCGGCGCTGAATCCGGCTGAGGTCTGGAAGGAATCGGGCCGTTGGGAAGGCATGGGGCAGAACATGTTCCGCCTGAAGGACCGCTGGGGCCACGACCTCTGCCTGGGCATGACCCACGAAGAGATCATGACCTACATCGCCCGCGGCGAACTGCGCAGCTACAAGCAACTGCCGCAGATCTGGTATCAGATCCAAACCAAGTTCCGTGACGAACCCCGGCCCAAATCCGGCCTGCTCCGCGTCCGCCAGTTCATCATGAAGGACGCCTATTCGTTCGATTTGGCGCCCGAAGGGCTGGACAAATCCTACGACGCGCACGCGGTGGCTTATCGCAAGATCTTCACCCGTTGCGGCCTGGACTTTATTGAAGTGGAAGCCGATTCCGGCGCCATGGGCGGCAGCCAGAGCCAGGAGTTCATGGTGGCCTCCGCGGCAGGCGAAGATTTTGTGGTTCGGTGCCGCGCCACCGGCTACGCGGCCAATCTCGAAAAGGCCGTCTCGCGCCCGGTGCCGCCTGCGCAGCCCGATCCCGAAGGCGACGCGCCGGAAGAGATTCACACTCCGGGGCAGAAAACGATCGCCGAAGTGGCGGCGTTCTTGTCGCTACCGGAAACCTCGCTGATCAAGAGCGTGGTGGTGGTGACCGACGACAACCGCCCGTTCCTGGTGCTGCTGCGTGGTGATCACCAGTTGAGCGAGACCAAGTTCAACTCGGCCGTCGGAGCCAAGGAACACCGTGCTGCCCATCCGGACGAGATCCGCGAATGGTTCCAGGCGGACCCCGGTTCACTGGGTCCGGTGGGCGTGACGAAGCTGAAGGTACTGACGGACAAGGCACTGGAAGGCCGCCAGAACATGGTCTCCGGGGCGAACCGGAACGACTATCACTTGAAGAACGTCACGCCGGGCCGCGACTTCATGGCCGAGTATCATGACTTGCGGCAGGTGGTTTCGGGCGATACCGAACTCGAAACCGGGGCGGCGCTGGACGTCGTAAAGACGGTCGAGATCGGGCACATCTTCAAGCTGGGCTATCGTTACTCAAAATCGATGGGGCTGAACGTCTTGACCGAATCCGGTGAAGAGAAGGCCGTCATCATGGGCAGCTACGGCATCGGCATTGAGCGCATCCTGTGCGCGGCCTTTGAGCTGTACAACGACAAGGACGGCGTTTCGCTGCCGGCCTCGATCGCTCCGTTTGCGCTGGTGCTGACGGTGACGAATCTGAAGGACGAAGCGCTGCTGGCGGCGGGCAATGATCTCTATGCCCAGGCCAAGGCGGCGGGCATTGATGTGTTGATGGATGACCGTGACGAACGGCCGGGCGTTAAGTTTAAGGACGCAGACCTGATCGGCATTCCGTGGCGCATCAACATCGGCAAGAAGGTGGCCCAGGGTCTCGTCGAAGTGGTGGAACGGCGGACAAAGGAGATGGTGGAGAAGCCGCTGGCGGAAGCGATCGCCTACGTTGCGGACCGGCTCCGTGGGTAACGACTGGAAGGCGATCCGGGCCGAGTTTCCGGCGCTGGATGCCTGCACGTATCTCAACACCGCCACGTTTGGCCAACTGGCCCGCCGCACGCGCGCGGCCATTGACCGCCACTTTGACCATCGTGACGAAGTGGCCTGTGCTGACTTTCTGGAATGGTTCAACGATGCCGACCAGGTGCGCGGCTCGGTGGCGCGCTTACTGCACGTCGAGGCCGAAGACATCGCCTTTATCCCGATGGCCGGGCAGGCGATCTCGCTGCTGATCGCGGGCATCGACTGGCGGCCAGGCGACCGGATTGTGACGCTCGAAAACGAGTTTCCGAACCAGATCTACTTCCCTGCCCTGCTAGCCGAGCGGGGCGTGGAACTGGTGGTGGCTCCGTGGGAGCGGTTCTACGATTCGATCAATAGCCGCACTCGATTGGTGGCCTTAAGCGGGCTCAGCTATCTGAATGGTTTCCGCGCACCCGCCGAAGAAGTGGGCCGGTTTTGCCGGGAGCGCAACGTGTTGTTCTATCTGGATGCCACGCAGGGCTGCGGCGCGATGGAGTATGACCTGAGCCGCATTCCGGTGGACGTCTTTGCCGTGCACGCCTACAAGTGGATGCTGGCACCGAACGGCACCGGCTTCATGTACGTTGCGCCGCAAGTCCGGGAGTGGCTAAAGCCGACGCTGGTGGGCTGGCGGAGCGACCGCAACTGGCGCAACGTGGACCAACTGGAAGCAGCGGCTCCCAAGTTCGGCCCCGCAGCGGAGCGCTATGAAGGCGGCATGCTGGCCCATTCGCTGATCTACGGCTTGGGCGCGTCCGTGGAGATGATGCTCGAAATCGGACCGGCGGCGATTGAGCAGCGGGTGATGGAACTCGCCGGGCGGACGCGGCGGATGCTGGAAAGCCACGGCGGGGAGTTTCTGGAAGGCGAGCTTTACCGCTCACCCATCCTGGCCCCCAAGTTTCCGGGCCGCGATGCCTCGTTGCTGGCGCAGCAGTTGAAGCAGGCGGGCGTGCTGGTGAGCGCGCGGTATGGCCGTTTGCGGGTCTCGACGCATTTTTATAATGACGAGAACGATCTTGACCGGCTGAGTGAAGAGCTCAAAGGGTTACTTCAATAAGTTCCTGCCGTTTAACCACCCCTCTTTTTCGTACTTATTAGTTTTTTCTTGACTATCAAGAGATGCATGCTAATCTCCAGTTGACGAAGAACCTAGCTAAGGTCCGTCAGTAAGAGGTGCCCGGCATGAAGACTGGTTTTGTCTGCTTTGCGATGGCAGGGGCATTGAGCGCGGGCACCACAGGGCTGTTCACGGTTGATGCAAGATCTAACATATTCGGCGCAGGCCGGCTAACCTCTCCCGAACCAGGAGGGATTTCGTACGAGCCTGGCCTTCCGCCCCCCGGCTTTCTGGTGCCCTCAACCGCGACCATGGCTACGTTTGAAAGCGTTACGGGGCTGACGAACTGCGTCCGGATTGTGCCTTCGATCGGCCCGGATGGTGGCCAGTGCTCCGGAATAGATACGCAGATCAACAGTTATAGAGGTATTTCGGGCATAGTGGCCCGCGAGCGCCAGTTGTTCCTCGTGGGGGTCTTCCTGGGAGCATCCAATCCGACTGACCCAGCTCCGAATAGAATCAGCTACGTGACGCCGGCTGATTATTCACAGACAAGCTACAGCCCGGAGCTGAATCAGAGTTTCTTTATCGGTGATGGGTTGACCGGTACCGGCTCAGGAACAATACAAACCTTCTTCGTCCCGGCAGGCGCCCGGAGGCTCTACTTCGGGTTTGAGGATACATTCTACTTTGGGCACTACTGGCCGCCGGGCCTTGACCCCGGATACTATGGCGACAACGTTGGCGCGCTCAATGGCACATTCAACTTTGATGGCCTAGACGGCACACCCACGCCCCTACCAATTGAGACGCCTGAGACTTCGTCGCTCGTGCTGGTAGCGGCTGGTCTGGCGTGTCTATTGCGTCGCAAATAGAGGCAGCCTCAGCCACGAACTGCGCGCTACTTGCCGTCGATCTCCCGGATCGCCTTCGCCAGATCTCCCGGACCGTAGAGCGTCAGCGCCTTGCCCGGACCGGCCGTGACGAAGCGCTTTACGATGTCATCCGGAAAATAGCGTGAGGGGAAGCTGAGTGAATAGCTCTTGGGCAGCGTCATCCGCAACTCCTTGAGCTTCGGCGAGACCCGGGCGTCATAGCGGGACGTGGGGCCCAGAAACACGAGCGCTTGTGACGGCTCCGGGCGGGCGCTTTCGCGGCGGGTGAGATCTTCCAGTACTTCCGCGGGTCCGGCGCCATTCAGCGTGCGGTAGGAGATGGTGCCCAGGTTGAGATCCGAGAGCACGCGCAGCAGACGGCGCAGGGCGCGGCCATCGAAGTTCTCTTCTTCAAACAGCACTTGGCGATTATCCAGGCTGTAGGCGACGACGCGGGCTTCGGCAAAGTGTGAGGTATCGAGCAGGCTGGTCAAGCTCATCAGCAGCACAGTGATGTCAAAGGCCGACAGGCGCACGGTGGCGCGGCGGGGGATCACTGGGGCAGCGTGGAGGAAGACGGTCACCTTGTCCAGGCTGCCGGCTTTGGCGGGGATGCCGGACCAGCGTTCCAGGCCGTTGTCGGCCACCTTGCCGGGTTCGATGCGGAGGGGGACGCCGGCCTTCTTGGCCTCAATCGACCAACGCTGGCGGCAGGTGCGGCCGGATTGATCGAGCACCTGGAGCAGCAGATCGTATCGGCCCTCGCCGAGGGAAAAACCACCACCGGCAGTGAACTCCATATTCTTGGGCAAGGGTTTATCCTGTGGCAGCGCGGGCAGCGTGGCCTGCCGGAAAAAGTAAGAGGCTTGGCCACCCTGAGGAGTGACGCGCAGCACCGAAATCAAGCCCTGCGGCTTATCGGTATTGGCGAACTGACGGACCGGCATGAACAGGTCGTAGCCGGTCCAGAAGCGGAAGCCGAAGCTGAGCCGCGGCTCAAACTTCAAGATGTTGCAGGCAAGCACGCCGCCCGTGTTGTCGTTCAGCGCCTGATTGAAGGCTTGTTCAATCTTGACCGTCTCGGCGCGGCCCGGCGTCAGCAGTTGCTGGCCCTTGGCCGCGAAGGAAAAGCAACAGACGATGGCGGCCCAGCGGTGCATACGGCTCATTGGATCACTTGAGAGATCACCCGACCAATCGAAAATTATCCCGGCGGTCGCCGCCGCGCTACTTCACCCGTGTGGGAATGGTGTAGCGGATGCCGGTGGTAAACAGAGTGTCATTCTGTTTGCGGCCGACGGGCGGATTGGACAGGAAGCGATTGCTGAAAGCCACCTGCAGGGCAAAGGATTTGTAGAGTGTCGCCACGCCACCCGCGTCAAAGTTGAGGCGGTACTCGCCCGAGTTGGACAAGT
The DNA here is from genome assembly GCA_947458745.1 of Bryobacteraceae bacterium. Classification (GTDB taxonomy): domain Bacteria; phylum Acidobacteriota; class Terriglobia; order Bryobacterales; family Bryobacteraceae; genus JAPKYZ01. Next base: position 162,004 of record CANGYQ010000001.1, read on the forward strand.
TGGGGAAGAACGAGAACCGTTCAAAAACGGAGAAGACGGAATTCAACTTATGGTTGAACTCCTGGTTGGCGTAAGCTTCACCCGAGCTCCGGTTGAAGGCGACCAGCCGGGGGTTGACACTGTTGGGGGCAAACGATTCACGGTTGAGCGCGCCACCACCACCGAACGTCAGAAGTGTGCGATCACTCTTGATCGCCGTGTAGCCCACGCCGCCGCCGAAGACGAAGCGCAGATCGAGCAGCTGGAACTTGTCGTTTTCATAGTCGTTGAAGGTTTGCAGGAACAGCTTGGGGCCGACGTTGCGCTGGTAGCTCCAGCCGCCACGGATGGCCTGGGCGGTGGCGATCTTGGGTCCGGTGGTGCTGTTGGCAGCGTAGATCTGCGAAAAGCGCAGGCTGATCTTGTCCTTTGCCGTCACGCGGGCCAGATTGCCGGTGGTGGAATAGGTACTGGTTTGGGCGTTGCCGGAGGCGTTGGCGAGGCCAAAATCGATATAGCCGCTGTAGAGATCCAGGAACTGGGGTTGCAGTTTGCGCCGCTCTTCCAGCTCAAACTTCTCCTGCGCGGCGGGCGGGCGGATGGCGGCCAGTGTTTGGCGATCGGCGGTCGCGTCACCGACACGGACGACACTGCCTTCAGTCTTGATGACACCGGTCAACTTTTTGCCGTCCTTGGTGACCAGCACCACGGGAGCAGCGGATTCAATCGACACGACGTTATCGAGGGCGATGGTCACTTCGCCGGCAAACTCGCTTTTGAAAACCAATCCTTTGTCGGAGGTGGTGACGACCGTTCCCGAAAGCTTGTCGCCATTCTTCATCACCACGACATCGGCCCATAGGGCCGCGCCCAGACTCAACCCAACCAGCAATGCCTTCATTACCCGATCACCCTCCGATTCTCAATCCGGTATTCTTCGTTCAGCACGAGGGCAATTGCCTCGGCATAAATTCGATGCTCTTGTTGCAGGATGCGCGCTGAAAGTGTGGCCTCCGTGTCGTGATCCCGAACCGGCACGGCGGCTTGGCGAATGATGGGGCCGGAATCCACGCCTTCGTCCACAAAGTGCACGGTGCAGCCCGCGAACTTGACGCCATGCTCCAGCGCCTGACGCTGCGCATGCAACCCCGGGAAGGCCGGCAGCAGCGAGGGATGGATGTTCAGGATGCGTTCCGGGAAGGCTTGCACCATCACGGGACCCAGCAACCGCATAAAGCCCGCCAGACAGACCAGGTCCACTTGATGTTCCTGGAGCACTTCGATCAGGCGTTGATCATACTGGTCGCGCGAAAGTCCCTTGCCGCCCACCCATAAGGCCTTCAGCCCCAGGCTGCGCGCCGTCGCGAGGCCGGGAGCGTCCGCCAAGTTGGAGATGACGACGGCGATTTCGGCCTCGAGTTGGCCATTGTCGATGTGACGCGCGATGGCCTCAAAGTTGGACCCGCGGCCGGAGAGGAGAACGCCGAGACGCTTCACGCGGAGTACTTCACGCGGTCGCCGCCGGAGTGCTTCACCACCGCGCCAATCTCATAGCTGCGCTGGCGCAACGTCTTTAATGCGGCCACGGCGGCCTCCTTCTGCTTTGCGCCAACAACCAGGATCATGCCGATGCCGCAGTTGAAGGTGCGCCGCCAGTCATCATCCGGCGTCTGTCCGATCTGCCGCAACAGTTCAAAGATGGGCAGCACGGGCCAGGACCCGACCTGTACTTCCACGCCCAGGCCAGCGGGCAGAATACGCGGCGTATTGTCGGTGATGCCACCGCCGGTGATGTGGGCTGCGCCTTTCAAGAGTCCTGCTTCCATCAGCGTGACGATGGGCTTCAAGTAGCTCAGGTGAACGCGCAAAAGTTCGTCGGCAGCGGTGCGCTTCAGTTCCGGGATGACGCTATCGATCTTGTAGCCGGCAACTTCAAACAGAAGCTTGCGGGCGAGGGAATAGCCGTTGGTGTGCAGACCGCTAGAGGGCAGGCCCAGCAGCACGTCGCCCGCCTTGATGGAGGCTCCCGTGAGCATCTTCTTGCGTTCGACGGCGCCGACGATGAAGCCCGCCAAGTCATAATCGCCATCGGCATAGAGGCCCGGCATTTCGGCCGTTTCGCCACCGATCAGGGCGCAGCCATTGGCCTTGCAGCCGCGCGCCAAGCCCTTGATCACCTGAGCAGCGACGCGGTGATCCAGCTTGCCGCAGGCGAAATAATCGAGAAAGAACTGGGGCCGGGCACCCTGCACCATGATGTCGTTGACGCAGTGGTTGACCAGGCATTCGCCAATGGTGTCGTGCTTTTGCGCCTCGATGGCCACCTTCAGCTTGGTACCCACTCCATCGGCGGAGGAGACCAGCACCGGTTGGCGCATCTTGGGTAAGGCGAAGCCGCCGCCGAAGCTGCCAATGTCGGTGAGCACGCCCGGCGTGAACGTGGCACGGGCATATTGCCGGATCTGCTTGACAGCGCGATCGGCTTCGTCAATGTTCACACCGGCATCGGTGTAGCGGACAGGAGATTGAGCCATGAGGAAGTTGTGTAACCTTCCATGATACTGCGATCATCTTGGGTACTATGCGCGGTTTGGTGACCTTCGTCTTTGCCTTGACGCCGATTTTGGGTCAAGCGCCCCCGCCTGTTGTAGCTATCCGGAACGCCCGCATCGTCACGGTCAGTGGACCGGCGATGGCGAAGGGCACCGTAGTGGTCCGCAACGGGCTAATCACAGAAGTCGGCGAGAATGTCCCCGCCCCGGCGGATGCCTGGGTGGTGGACGGTGAAGGGCTGACGGTTTATCCCGGTCTGGTGGACGCGATGGGCTCCATCGGGATTCCAGAGGCGGCACCGGCGGCGGCGGGTGGATTTAGCGGTGGTGGTGGTGGACGGAATGCGGCGGGTGCACTGCCTGCTCCCAACCAAGCCGGACTGCCGGCGCGTGGTCCGGAAGACCGGCCGTTGACCAGCACCTGGGTGCGCGCGGCGGATCTGGTCCGCGGCAATGAGCGGCGCGTCGAGGCCCTTCGCAATTCGGGCTTTACCAGCGCTGTGAGTTTCCCCACCGGTGGCATCTTTACGGGACAGGGCGCGGTGATCAACCTGGCTGGCGAAAATAGCAGCCGCATGGTGCTGGACAACAGCGCCGGGCAGTTTGTCACGCTCGCCCGCGGCGGCTTTACGGCGTTTCCGGGCTCGCTGATGGGAACTCTGGCCTACATCCGGCAAGTCTTCCTGGACGCCGACCACTACAAGAAGGCCAAGGAGCTTTACGCGAAGGCCCCGCAAGGGCTGGAGCGTCCGGCCTATGATCGCGCGCTCGAAGGCGTGCTGGAATCGAAGCGGTTCCTCATGCCGGCCGTGCGCGGCTATGAGATCGACCGCATGATCCGGTTCGCCAAAGAGATGGGCGTGCCGACAATGTTCTACGGCCTGCATGAAGGCTACAAGGCGGCTCCGCTGCTGGCCAAATCAGGCAGCACGGCGCTGGTGAGCCTGAAGTGGCCGGAAGGCGCTCGCGACCGGGACCCGGACGACGTGGACAGCATGAAGGATCTGGAGTTGCGCGAGAATGCTCCGTCGACGCCCGCCGCGCTGGCGAAGGCGGGAGTGAAGTTTGCGCTCTACTCTGATGGATCGGAAAGCGTGTCCCGCAACATTCGCCGGGCGATCCAGAAAGGGCTTTCGACCGACGATGCGTTGCGCGCGCTGACGTTGACGCCCGCCGAGATCTACGGCGTGGCCGACCGCATCGGCTCCATTGAAAAGGGCAAGATCGCCAATCTGGTGGTCGTCAAAGGGGACCTGTTCGCTGAGCGGCCCCAGATTCAACATGTGTTTGTGGACGGTGTCCGGTATGATCCGCCGCCGCCCGCGGCCGCGGCCAAGCCGGAGGTGACTCAATGAGCAAGATCTATTCTTCATTTTTACTGGCGCTGGCCGCGGCCGGCACCCTGCGTGCGCAAGTAATTGTGATCCAGAACGCCAACATCCTGCCGGTGACCAAACCGGGCTTTAAGGGCTCCGTCGTGATCGAGAACGGCAAGATCAAGGAGATGGGCGAGAAAGTAGTGGTGCCTGCCGGGGCGCAGGTGATCGAGGCCAATGGCCAGTACCTGATGCCAGGTATCATCGATTGCCACTCCCACATCGCCGCTGATGCGATCAATGAAGGCAGCGTGTCGGTGTCGTCGATGGTGGGGATTGAAGATGTGCTGAACCCGACTGACATTTCCATCTATCGCGGTTTGGCGGGTGGCGTCACCAGTTCGAACATCCTGCACGGTTCGGCCAACGCGATCGGCGGCAAGTGCACGCTGATCAAGATGCGCTGGGGCAAGTCGGCCAGCGAGATGGTGTTTGAGGGTGCGAAGCCTTCGATCAAGTTTGCGCTGGGTGAAAACCCGAAGCGCCGCGGCAGTGCGGGCTCCGGTCCGTTGCAGGGGTCGGCGGGCAATCTGCGGTATCCGGCGACGCGGATGGGCGTGGAGGACGTGATCCGGCAGGCGTTCAACGACGCCAAGATCTATCAGGCCAAGTGGCAGGAGTACAACGCCAAGACCGCCAAGGGCGAAGTGGCCATTCCGCCGCGCCGGGACCTGAAGTTGGAGCCGCTGGTGGAAGTACTGGAAAGCAAGCGCTTCGTGCACGCCCACAGCTACCGCGCCGACGAGATCCTGATGCTGCTCCGCGTGGCGGACGACTATGGCTTCAAGATCCGGACGCTACAGCATGTGCTGGAAGGCTACAAGGTGGCCAAGGAGATCGCCGCGCACGGCGCGGGCGCTTCCACTTTCTCTGACTGGTGGGCGTACAAGGTGGAAGCCTTTGACGCCATCCCCTACAACGCTGCCATTCTCACGAAGAAAGGCGTGCTGACCTCGATCAACTCCGATTCAGCCGACGTCACCCGCCGCCTGAATACGGAGGCGGCCAAGGCGGTGAAATACGGCGGATTGACCGAGACCGAAGCCCTGGCGCTGATTACGATCAACCCGGCCAAGCAACTGGCGGTGGAGAGTCGCGTAGGGTCGATCGAAGTGGGCAAGGATGCCGACCTGGTGCTCTACGACAAGCATCCGCTGTCGAGCTATGCCGTCGCGCAGAAGGTCTTGGTCGATGGCAACGTCTACTTTGACCGCATGAAGGACATTGAGGAACGCGGCAAGAAGGAGCTGGTCAAGAAGCAGATGATCGACCGCGCCAAGGAACAGGAACGTCTGCAACAGAAGAAGATGGGGCCGCCGCCCGCTGGCGCCCGGAGGCCTGCCTAGATGACTCGTCGTATTTTGATTTCGATGGCCGCCTGCGCGGCCACGCTGGTGGCGCAAGCCGACAAGAAGGCGGCGGCCCCGGCTGCCGCGGGCGCGGACAATTCGTTCTTCCTGCGCAACGTCACGGTGCACCCGGTAACCGGGCCTGAGGTGGCGGGCGGTGCCGTGCTGGTGAAGGACGGCAAGATCGCTGAGGTGGGCGCGAAGCTGGTGGCGCCCAAGGGCGTCAAGGTGGTGGAGGGCAAGGGGCTGCATGTGTGGCCCGGCATGATCAACTCCGCCACGCAATTAGGGCTGCAGGAGATCAGCTCCATCCGCGAGACGGTGGATACGGGCGAGATCGGCACGTTCAACCCACAGCTGCGGCCGCTGATCGCAGTGAACCCGGAAAGCGAGCACCTGCCGGTGACGCGCGCCAACGGCATCACTTCCGCGATGACCATGCCCGCCTCTGGTGGCGGTGGTGGGTCGCGTTCGGCGGGCACCAGTCCGCTGATTCCCGGGCATGTATCGCTGATGCATCTGGATGGCTGGACCTGGGAAGAGATGGAGATCAAGCGCAATGCCGCGCTGATGATCCAGTTCCCGACCATCGAGACGCGGACCTTCAACTTCATGGAGTTCACCGCCGGACGGACGGCGTTCACGGAAGCCAAGCGGTTCTACGACCGCCGGGTGAAGGAGCTGAACGACTACTTCGACCAGGCTCGGAACTACCAGAAGGCCAAGGCAGTGGCGCGGCCGGACTTCCGGATCGACCTGGCGTTTGAGGCGATGCTGCCCGTGCTGGACGGCAAGCTGCCCGTGATCATTCCGGCTCCGGATGAGCGGACCATCAAGGGTGCGATTGAGTTTATTGAGAAGCAGAAGCTGAAGGGCATCCTGGCCAATATTGGCCGGCCCGGCACGGCACTGGAGCTGATCAAGGCCAAGAACATCCCGGTGATCATCGGCGAATCAACCGATCTGCCGGAGCAGGAAGACGACGCCTACGACAAGAACTACGCCCGCGCCGCGGACCTGCACAAGGCGGGCATCAAGTTCGCTTTCGGCACCTTCGACACCCAGTTCGCCCGCAACCTGCCCTTCCAGGCCGGTATCGCGGCGGGCTACGGCTTGCCGCCAGCCGAAGCAGTGAAGGCCGTCACCATCAATGCCGCCGAAATTTGGGGCATTGCCGGGGAGTATGGCTCGATCGAAAAGGGCAAGTGGGCGGACCTGATCCTGACCGACGGCGACTTGCTGGAACACAAGACCAGCGTGAAGCAGATGTGGATCAAGGGTCGGGCGGTGTCGCTCGAAAACAAGCACACCAAGATGTACGAGAAGTATCTGGCGCGGCCGTAATCCGCTCTGGTTGCCGACGGCTGGAGGTTCCGGCAAGAGTTGGAACCATCATCGGTGTTGGCGCGGTCCGTGCTTCCCAGACGGCCGCGCGAACGTCAATGGCTAGCACACGCAAGTGCACGCCGACTATCGGACTTTGCGCTTCTCCAGCTCCAATGCGATGGTTCCCAGGTTCTGCAGGTCTCCCCGCAGCAACAGTTTTGTTCCATCCAGAACGTAGGTGCCCGTAAAGATCTTTGCCCCCTTGCTTAGCCATTTCTGCCAGATATCCAGAGAATGGTTATCCGGATCGGCTTGGAAGTGGTGAGTGGCAGATGAGCCATCCGCGAACTTGAAAACGCTCATGTAAGCGCGGTTGTACTCAAAGTAAATTCTCTGCGGGATCGCCCCCGCGGTACTTCTCGGTTCTGCACGAACCACTTCCCAGGTACCGTCGATGGGCGAGGGAGCCCGATTGTTGTAGTTGGCAACCCAGTAGGTAAATCCAAACGCGGCCGACACCATGCCAACCCGGAGCGTCCACTTCACGACGGGGGCCCCGGCGAATCTAATTCCTCCGGTTGTCTTCTGTCGCGTCCAAAACAGTTCCACCAGATCCTTAAAGTGCAAGCCAATCAGCCCCACCAGGACGCAAAACAAGATCAATGCGACCAAGGTTGCGCCTGGGTCGACGCCATAAAAGATATCGATGAGAACGATGTTGCCCAGAATTGGCGCAAGCAGGCAGGCTCCCAGAAGCGTGGTGCGCCGAAAGGTGAGCAACAGCGCTCCGCCGATCTGCGCAAAGGCAATGAAGTTCCCATAGAACGTTGAGAAGCCAAAGTAGTACCAAGTCAGCCAGAAGCCACTGACGTGGCCCATGGGCTTGTCGAGTTCCGAATCGAGAATCGTGAATTGTGAACCGTTTACCTTGGCGAATCCGTAGGCCATGATCACAAGAGCGGTGGCGTAGCGGACGATGGCAAGGCCCATTTGAGTGAGATTCTAACGCAAACGCCGGCCCGCACCTGACATGGGTCCATCACTTGAGCGGCGGATCGGATGGCCCTGATCCACGCAGTGCGGAGAACATCGGCAAGGATCTCAGCCTGCGCAGTCAACGGCTTTCTGGATGCAACCTACGACAACTGCCGCAGATCGTCAATCCAGAAGTCGGGCTCCCACTTGGCTAGTTCTTCGCGAGGCGTGTAGCCGTAGGTGGCGGCGCAGGTGCGCACGCCCGCCCGGCGTCCGGCCTCCATGTCGGCAGAGGCGTCGCCGACGAACAGGCAATCCTGCGGGTCCGCGCCAAATAGCTGGAGCGACTTGAAGATGACATCCGGTTCGGGCTTGGCGGGAAATCCGTCGGTGCCTTGCACGTGATCAAAAAACGGCAGCAGGCCAAACTTTTCGAGCACAATACGCGTGGTGGGCGTGCCTTTGGTGGTGGCGGTCGACTTGCGGCCTTCCAGGCGGGAAAGCCCTTCGACGACGCCCGGATAGAGCACTGTCGCTTTGTGACCGCGGGCCGCGTAGACCTGCCGGTATTCGGCCAGCAGCGTATCCATGTCCGCTTGGCTGATGCCGGGGAACAGGTCAGCGAAGAGGTCGAACAGGTGACGTCCGATGTAGCTGGTCAGGTAGGCATCGCTGACCGTCCGGCCAGACAAACGCGGCGCGATCACTTGTTGGACCGCGCCGCAGATGTCAGGTGCCGAATGCGTCAGAGTGCCGTCTACATCAAACAGATAGACGGGAAACCGGGGGATCATCACCGAGTATCCGGATGATCCCTATGCCGGTTGGGGCCCCGGTTGCATGCCGGGGTTGATGGCCGGAGAGGCCTTGCCGTCATCACCGGACGAGGGCCGGGGCGGATTGTTGGTGGAGCGGTACGGGGGCAGGCTTTGGCCGGCCAACAACAGCTTCACTTCGTTGCCGTCCAGGATCTCGCGCTCCAGCAACGCCTCAGTGATCTTCTCCACCGCCTCGCGGTTGTCTTCAATGATCCGCTTGGCACGGCCGTATCCTTCATCCACAAAAGCACGGATCTGTTCGTCGATCCGGATGGCCGTGGCTTCCGAGAAGTCGCGGTGCTGGGCAATTTCACGGCCCAGGAAAATCTGCTCTTCGCGCTTGCCGAAGCTGACGGGGCCCAGATCGCTCATACCCCAATCGCAGACCATGCGGCGGGCCAGTTCAGTGGCCTTCTCGATATCACTGGAAGCACCGGCAGTCTTGAGACCCAGGAAAACTTCGTCGGCGACGCGTCCGCCCATGCTGACCGCGATGGCCGCCTGCGCCTGGTCCTTGGAGAAATCGACGCGGTCATTTTCTGGCAGGAACTGCGTCAAGCCCAATGCCATGCCACGCGGAATGATGGTGACCTTGTGCACGGAATCAGCCAGCGGAGTCATGGCCGCCACGACGGCGTGACCAGCTTCGTGATAGGCCGTATGCTTCTTCTCTTCGTCCGAGATCAGCTTGCTGCGGCGTTCGACGCCCATCATCACCTTGTCCTTGGCGTGCTCAAAGTCGTACATGGTGACCACTTTGCGGTTTTGGCGCGCGGCGATCAAAGCAGCTTCGTTCACCAGATTAGCGAGGTCGGCACCGGCAAAGCCCGGGGTTCCGCGAGCGATGATGTTCAGTTCGACATCGTCCGACAGCGGTACTTTCTTGGTGTGGACGCGGAGGATCGCCTCACGGCCCTTCACATCGGGACGGTCTACGACGACGCGGCGGTCAAAACGGCCGGGACGCAGCAACGCGGGGTCCAGCACATCGGGGCGGTTGGTGGCGGCCACCAGGATGACGCCTTCGTTGGACTCAAAGCCATCCATCTCCACCAGCAACTGATTGAGGGTCTGCTCACGTTCATCATGACCGCCGCCCAGGCCCGCACCACGATGGCGGCCAACGGCGTCGATCTCATCAATGAACACGATGCAGGGGGCGTTCTTCTTGCCCTGCTCAAACAAATCGCGGACACGCGAAGCACCCACGCCAACAAACATTTCCACAAAGTCCGAACCGGAGATGGAGAAGAAGGGCACGTTGGCCTCGCCAGCGATGGCGCGAGCGAGCAAGGTCTTGCCGGTGCCCGGGCCGCCGATCAGCAACACACCCTTGGGGATGCGGCCACCCAGCTTCTGGAACTTCTGCGGTTCGCGCAGGAAGTCGATGATCTCCTGCAGTTCTTCCTTGGCTTCTTCGACGCCGGCGACGTCCTTAAACGTCACCTTCTTTTGCTGTGACGAATGGAGCCGGGCGCGGCTCTTTCCGAAGCTTAGGGCCTTGTTGCCGCCTGACTGCATCTGGCGCATCATAAAGATCCAGAAGGCCAGCAGCAGCACAAACGGCACGGCGTTGATGATGATGGACACCCACGGCGCGGAGTTAACGTCCTTGATTTCAACGTTGACGCGGCGCTCGCGGAGCGTACGGTAGATGTCAGGGAAGTTGGCGGGGATCAGGGTCCGCAGCGCCGAATTCTCATCCTTGAAGACACCATGGACTTCATTACCGGTGATGGTGACCGACTTCACGCGGTCCTTTTCCACCATGTCCATAAACTCGGTGAAGCTGACAGCCTGCTCGCGCGGGCCCTTGGCCTGCCGGAACACTGCCCAGAACAGGACCACCACACACACCAGCGCCACCCAGAAGATGGCGTTTTTTACATTCGAGCTCATGAACTCTCCCTGACTATACAGACGTCGAAATCAAGCAAACTGATTCCTCCAATTGCACCGGCCCACACAATTTCCCCGTTCGATTCGAGGATTGGCCAGTTGCGACGCCGCCACAACGGGATTCGGCGCTCCTGGAACAGCTGCTTGATTTTGACCTCTTCTTGCGATCCGGCCAATCGAATCGCGTCACCCGGCCGCCAATTTCGCAAAATCAATGACTTGCCGGAACTGCCCCTATTATAGCCAGCAATCCGGACGGTTATTCCGGGCGGGATGTCCCACTCGCCGGAGGCATCGATGGCGACGCTCCAATTTCTAGGCTCATCGGCTGCACGGCGTTCCGGCGCTAGATTCAGCCACTCGAAACTTCTCATCGCATCGACGCCCGGCACCTGCACCCGCCCGTGGCCTTCGGTGAGCCGGGTAAGCGCCAGAATCTGTTCGACATGCGTAAAGTCGATGCTCCGCAGGTTGCCCTTCACTTGGCTGATCGCGTGGCGGACCACGCGCCGCGCGAGAGCGTCCGGCATTTCGGCCAGCGGCTGGCAATCGAGAATCAGCGCGCCATGCTCCCAGCGAGAGAGCGTGGACCAAACCGTGGCCACCTGGACTTCAAAGAATGCTTCATCTTCCGCCGCCAGCAGCGCGGTGTGGGCCAGCACTTGGGGTAGCGCTTCGTTCCATTGTTCGGTCAGTTGCGGCAGCAACTGGTGGCGGATACGGTTGCGGTCGAACCGGAGTTCCGCATTCGACGCATCGTCACAGTAAGGCAGTTGCCGGGCGGCCATCCAGGTGTCGATGTCGGAGCGTGCGATTTCGATCAGCGGTCGCACGATGCGCCCGTGCTCCGTCACGGGTAATACGCCGCGCAAGCCGGTCGACCCGGCGCCACGCAGCAACCGGTAGAGCACGGTTTCGGCTTGATCGGACAGCGTGTGTCCGGTGGCTACCTTGGGGAATTGCGCGAAGAAGAGTTGGCGCGCCTGGCGGGCGGCCTGTTCCTGGTTGCCGTCCGCTAACTCGGCGAGTTGCACCCGGCATTCCAGCCCGCGGCCCGCGGCCAGATCCCGCACGAACTGCTCTTCGGCTGCGGCCTCCGGCCGTAGACCATGGTTCACATGCAGCACCAGCGGCCGATAGCCCAGTTCGCAGAGGACGTCGAGCAGGCAGACCGAATCCCGTCCTCCGGAGACGGCCACGGCCAACGGCTCTCCGTGTGAGAACATATGATGTTTGCGAATCGTTTCGCGGACCCGGTCGAGCATTTCACTACTTCATCCTATGCACACACCAGGTGCCCGGTGGTGCCGCGATCATTCATCTTGAAGGAGACTCACATGAGTTACGGCCTGAATATCCGCCCTGAGGGCTCGCTGGATTTGTTGTCATTGGGTGCATTGGTGCACCGTGTGGACCCGGGTGTCATCCCGTTCCGCAAGGCTTCGGCCTTTGAGATTCACGTCAGCGGGGGCGAGTTTAACGTGGCCGCCAATCTAGCGGACTGCTTCGGTCTGAATACGGGCGTCGCGTCCGCGATGGTGAGTTATCCCATTGGTGATCTGATTGCCGAACGAGTGAAGGCGATGGGCGTCCGCCCCTTCTACAAGCGCTTCGAACATGACGGCGTGAACGGCCCCAACATGGCCACCGTCTACAGTGACCGCGGCCTGGGCATGCGTGCCCCGGTGGTGTTCTACAACCGGTGCAACGAAGCGGCGGCTCGCCTGAAGCCGGGCGACTTTGATTGGGCCAGGATTTTTGCGGGCGGTGTCCGCTGGTTCCATTCGGGCGGCATCTTTGCGGCACTCTCGCCGACCACCTCCGAAGTGATCATCGAAGGCATGCAGGCGGCGAAGGCCGCGGGGGCGATCGTCTCGCTGGACCTCAACTTCCGCGAGAAGCTGTGGAAGATCTCCGGCGGCCAGGATCGCGCGGTGGAAGTAATCAGCCGCATCATGGCCAACGTCGATGTGCTGGTGGGCAACGAAGAAGATCTCCAGAAGGGTCTGGGCGTGCCGGGTCCGGAAGTGGCGGCGAAATCGAAACTGGACCCCAGCACGTTTTTCGGCATGATCGGCCGGGTGGTGGAGATGTACCCGAATGTGAAGGTGGTAGCGACGACGCTGCGCGAAGTGCATTCCACCAATCGCCACAGCTGGGGCGCGGTGACCTGGGTGAATGGCCAGACCTACGTCTCGCCCACCTGCGAACTGGATGTTCTGGATCGCGTAGGTGGCGGTGACGGCTTTGCGGCCGGCTTGTTCTACGGCATGCTGAGCGGCGAGTCTCCGGAAGATGCCCTGAAGCTGGGCTGGGCGCACGGCGCGCTGTTGACCACCTTCCCGGGTGACACGACGATGGCCACAGTGGAACAAGTGCGTGCCTTTGCCCAGGGTGGCTCGGCCCGCATCCAGCGCTAGTGATGGACTTTACCATGAGCTCAATTTCCGCTGACGTGCAAGCGCGGGCCGCGCGGGTCCGCATGTTGTTGATGGACGTGGATGGCGTGCTGACTGATGGCACGCTATGGAACGTCCCCGCGCCCGACGGCACCATCTTTGAGACCAAGGGCTTTGATTCGCAGGACGGCATTGCGCTGCAATGGTTGTCTAAGTACGACATCATCAAAGGCGTCATCAGTGGCCGGGTCTCACCGGCCACCACCGAACGGGCCCGCCAAACGAAGATGACCTTCGTCTATCAGGGCCACACGGAGAAAATCCCGTTGCTGGAAGAGTGCTTCGAGAAGAGCGGCATTTCCAGCACCGATACGTGCTACGTCGGCGACGACCTAACCGACATCGTCTGCTTCAAGCGCGTCGGCTTTGCCGTGGCGACAGCCAACGCTCGCGAAGAAGTGAAGGCCTCCGCGCACTATGTCACCGAAGCCCGTGGCGGGCAGGGAGCGATCCGCGAAGTCTGCGAACTGATCTTGAAGTCGCAAGGCAAGTGGCCTGAGATCTTGAAGCACTACGAAGCGCTGTAGCCCAACGACCGAGCCACCTTTCGTATCCTAGATCTCTATGCTCGAAAAAGTCGGCCTCGTCGTTCATACCGACCCGGGCCCCGGCATCATGCACCAGATGTCGGGGGTGATCGCCAGCTGCAATGGCAACATCACCTCCATCGCCATTATGGAGCGCCATGCCGATGTGGAGCGGATCTACTTTGAGATCGAGTTACCGGGCGAGCAGGAGACGATGATTGCGGCGCTGGAAGAGCTGAAGGTGGTGCGGCGCGTGGAGGTGGTGAACAGCCTGCAGCGCATCTTCGGCAAGCGCATCATCATCACCGGCGGTGGCGCCCAGGTGGGTCAGGTGGCGATCGGCGCGATCAGTGAAGCGGACCGCCACAACATCCGCGGCGAGCACATCTCCGTGGATACGATTCCGCTGGTGGGCGAACAACAGTTGGGTGCCGCCGTGCGCGCGGTGGCTCGGCTGCCGCGAGCCAAGGCACTGGTGCTGGCCGGATCACTGATGGGCGGCGACATCGAAGCCGCCGTCCGCGAAGTGCGGGCGCAGGGCCTACTGGTGATCAGCCTGAACATGGCGGGCAGTGTGCCCGACGCAGCGGACCTAGTGGTGACCGATCCGGTGCAGGCTGGCGTGATGGCGGTGATGGCGGTGGCGGATACGGCGAAGTTTACCGTCGCCCGTCTGAACCGCCGCGTGTTCTAACGGAACTACCGGTTCACCCGAGATCGCCCGCAACCGAGCCCCGACTAGCAGGAGGGGCCTTACGTGCTCAAGCCGCCAGATAACCGCGCACGCGTTCGAGATCGCGGCGCATGGAGTTGGCGATGCGGTCGGCGGCCCAGGTGACTTGGCGGTCACCGTGGTCGGCTCCGCCCATCGGATATTCACAATGCAACTGCAGGGGGCCGTTGAAGGCGGTGCCTTTCAAGCGTTGCGCGAAGCTGGACCAATCCACCATGCCATCGCCCAAAGGGCACCATTCCGGACGCCACTGGCCTTTGGCGTTCTTCTCCCACTTGAAGTCCTTCAGCGCGACGCCGCGCACATAAGGCCCGGCAGCCCGGAAGGAGTTCACCCAGCCGCCGAAGCCGCCTTCGACGGTGGCGTGGCCGATGTCGTAGTTGATGCCGATGGTGGCCGGGTCCAGACCCTCGACGACCGCCAGGATGTCCCAAATGGAGGCCCCAAACTCACCCAGACCAGAATGCGTGTGATACATGCCGCAGACGCCGTATTCCGCGCCTTGGGCCGCCAGTGTTTTCGCCATCGGCTTGAGCGCCGCAATCTGCTCCTTGACGCTGAGCTTCTCGGAGTACTTCAGTCCACCCCAGCGGTAATACTTGATGCCGAGCGCGCGCATGGTCTTGAAGATGGCGGGCGTTTGCGGGATGCTCGCGCCGCCGATGGCGGTGGTGATCATGTTGATCTCCAGCCCGGCTTTGCGGATGGCCTCGGCGGCGGCCGGTAGCGCGGTTTCCACGTTCTCGGGCTCGACATGGCCGCCTTTGCGAACGGTCAGATCAATCGCCTCAAAGCCGAGTTGCTTGGCGAAGACGGCCGCCTCACCGATGGGCAGCCACTGCAAATGCTTCGAAAACATCGACACGGGCCAGCGCATGGAGGGCGCGGCCATCATGGGCAGAGCGGTCAGGGAGAGAGCAGTTCGGCGAGTCATCGCCTCCTCAGTCTACAACTGGCCCCTCCGTGATGACAGCCAGTGCGGGGCCCTGGATGCCTAGCTTCAACATTCCGGCGACGCCGCCCGCGCCCGATGGCCCAGCCGCGATGCCGTGATCGGCTAAGTACTGGACGGCGTGGCGAACGTCATCGTCGGTGATGTCCACCCACTGGTCGACACCCGAATCGAGCAGCCCTTCTGATGGTTCATCGAGAATCAGGCAATCGGGTAACACCGCTTCCGGCGCGGGCTTGGCCACGATGATGCGCGCGCGGCCGATCCAGTGGCGCAGTCCGGCGGCGGCAAAATTCCCCGCGCCCATGTGGACTACCACGGTCTCGGGCGGCTCGGGTAACTGCTCCTCGGCTTCGGCGAAGAGCGTCGAGTAGCCTTCGATGATCAGTTCCGGTATCTGCTGGTAGTCGCCTTTGGCCAAGTCCTGCACCAGCGTCCAACCGTGGGCTGCAGCATCCGCCATGCAAGCCGCCACACTGGCATCGTAGTTGCCGTTGACGTGGACGATGCGCGCGCCTTCGCGCTCAATGCGGCGCATCCGCACGGGGTTGGCTCCGGCGGCGATGTAGACTACGCATTCCAGGCCCAACCGGCGGCAGGCATGCGCGACACCACGGCCATGATTGCCGGAGGTTGCCGTGGCCACGACTGTACCCGGTGGCAACTTCAGCTGTGAGAGCGCCCAGGAAGCGCCCAGGATCTTGTAGGCGTTGAGGCCGAAGCGCTGCGATTCATCCTTGAGGTAGATCCGCCCCGGCAGTGTGTGCAGCAGCGTGGCTGGGCCCCAGGTGCGGTGGAACTCACGAATGGCAGTAGTTGATTGCGGCATCGCGCAGGATCTCCCCTAATCGAACGGTTGACTCCAGGTCTACCCACTCCACCGCGGCATGCGCGCCCGCGCCGTGCGGGCCGATGACGACACACTCAATGCCCGCTGCCGAAAGCAGCGCCGAGTCCATCCAGGGCGTATCGCCAAAATAGTCGCCCCCGCCAGCCGCGCGGATGGCTTGCACGATCGCGGCATCTTGACTGACTTCAAATGGCTCCCGTGCAAAGATCAGCTCGACGTCCGCTTCACCTAGAGCCTTGATTTCGGCCATTACCTGGTCGATCGATTCACCGGGGATGGTGCGGCGTTCGATCTGGAGGACGCACCGGTCGGAGTAGGTGCTCAAGCCCTGGCCGCCGTTCAGCGTGGCGGCGTGGAGCGACGGAGGCCCCACCCAGCGATGTGGAGTGCGGCGGCGTAACTCTTGCTCTAGCAGGTCAAGCTTGGCCAGGAAGCGCCCCATCTTCATGTTGGCGTCGATACCCAACTCAAACCGGCTGCCGTGGGCGGCCAGGCCATGGGTGGTGACGGAGATCCAGGCAAAGCCTTTGTGGGCCAGGCAAGTCTTGAGCGACGTCGGCTCCGTGCAGACTGCTCCATCGGTGACGCAGTGCCGCAGTACTTCTTCAGTGCCGGCGCTGGCGTACTCTTCATCGGCTACGGCGGCCAGCACGACGTCGCCCGCCGGTGGAGCTTTCGCCAACTCTCGCATGGCGGCCATGGAGGCGACAACGCTGGCCTTCATGTCGTAAGCGCCACGACCGTAGAGCTTGCCGTCATCGATGCGGCCGCTGAATGGTTCCGCCATCGCTTCCACGCCCACGGTATCGATGTGGCCGTTCAGCATCAGGCTGCGCCCGACTCCGGTGCCCTTGAGTGTCGCGATGACGCTGGGCCGGTCACCGCCGACCAGTTGGACCTGGCAGCCGAGTGCGCGCATCTCGGTCGCGACAAACTCCGCTGCTTCGCGTTCGCCCGGCGAACCAGGAGCGAGTGTTGGGTTGAAGGAGTTGATCTGCACCAGCCTTGTCAGCACCCGTTCAATATAAGCGCGCATAGGGCAAGCCCTCCCGTTCGATGCGGAGCAGTTGGTTGTACTTGGCCAACCGCTCACTTTGATTCACACTGCCGACTTTGATCTGCCCCGCGCCGGTACCCACGGCCAGATCAGACATGGTGGAGTCTTCGCTTTCGCCAGACCGCGCCGACACCACGGTGCGATAGCCGTTCGCCTTGGCCAGCGCCATCACTTCCAGCGTCTCCGTGACCGTGCCGATCTGGTTCATCTTGATCAGCACGCCGTTGGCGGCGCCGATGTCGATGCCGCGTTGCAGGCGGCCGGGGTTGGTCGTGAAGAGATCGTCGCCAATCAATTGCACGCGCTGGCCGAGCCGCTGGGTGAGCAGTTGCCAGCCATCCCAGTCGTCTTCAGCTAAACCGTCTTCAATCGAGACGATGGGATAGCGGTCGCACCAGCCCGCGAGCAGCTCCACCATGTCGGCGGCGGTGAGCGAGCGCGATTCTCGCGCTAACCGGTAAACACCTTCTTCATAGAAATGCGTGGCCGCCACGTCGAGCGCGATCTTGATCTCGACCCCTTCTGCCGCTTCCATCACCAGATCGAGCGCCGCTTCATTGGACTCAAGCGCGGGCGAGAAGCCGCCTTCATCGGCCTTGAGTGACGACAAACCGCGGGCATCGATGATGCGCTTGGCGTTGTTGTAGACCCGCACGATGCGTTCCAGCGCCTGCGAGTAGGTGTCGCAGTTGGCGGCGATGATCAGGAAGTCCTGCAAGTCCAGGTTGCGCCCGGCATGCAGACCGCCGCTGATCAGGTTGACCATGGGCACGGGCATGGTGGCCGGACCTTCACCGATCGACTTCCAGAGAGGCACCTGCCGGGCGTCAGCAATCGCATGCGCCATGGCCATCGAAACAGCCAATGTGGCGTTGGCGCCGAACTGCTTGACGTGGCGTAGATGGTCATCCAACTCAACTTGTGAAGCAATGCCGATGATGGCGGGAGCAATGCCTTCATGGATGTTGCGGACGGCTTTGCGGACGCCCAAGCCGCCGTAACGGGCGGGGTCTCGATCGCGCAGTTCCAGCGCCTCATGCTTGCCGGTGGAAGCGCCGGACGGGGCGATGGCTCTGCCGTGTGCGCCACCCGTCAACCAGACTTCAGCCTCTACCGTGGGCCGTCCCCGTGAATCCAGAACTTCCAACGCGCGGACGCGTTCAATGGGTCTCATGCGAGTTCCTCCCACACCGTTTCAAGCGAGGCTGGCCGCGAGACGAAGAGCCACCGCGCCAGGTCTCGGGCCTGCTGCTTCTCGTGTTCCATCGTGATGTAGTCTTCTTTCGATTTGCCATCGATGCGCGCCAGCAGTAGGCAGGCCAGTTCGCGAATCGTATTCTGTTCCACGTCCGGATCAAGTCCTGGCACGCGCGAGTAACCCTGCCAGTAAGCTTGCGCCACGCGCAAGTACTCGGCGCGGCGCGAGGGGAAGTGGATCACCTTCAGCAGCAAGTGCGTCAGACAGAAGGCGACGTCGAAGGCCGGGTCGCCGAAGTGCGCAACTTCAAAATCGAGCATCAGCACGCTGTCGGGATAGACAAAGAGATTCTTGGGCGAGTAGTCGCCGTGGACTAGCGTGGTCCGATGCGCCAGCATGCGCGCCACTTCCACTTCGATCAACGGTGCCAGGTCCGGATGGGCCTGGGCGGTGAAGCGGTGATAGGGGTCGATGCGGCCCTGGATGAACACTTCCTGATCGCCGAACCATGCTTGGGTGCGGGGATCCGTGGCGGCGCGGGCGTGCATTTCTGCCAACATGCCCCCGACTCTGGCGGCCGCGGTCGTGTCGGTACTGCCGTCCAGCAGGGCCGTCTTCCACAACTGGCCGCCCGGCGGAGCGCAAGTCATGCCGAAGATGAAATTTTCATCGTCGGCAAAGCGGACGCGGGGAGCGGAGCCCGGTAGCAAGTTGCCCAGCATCTCCATGCAGCGCCGCTCATTGATGATGCGCTTCTGGTCGAACAGCCATTCTTCAGCCACGCGGAGCTTAGCCAGGGACTGTTTGAAGACCAGGCATTCCGCGCCGGTCTCGACCATCAGCACCACGTTCGAGACACCGCCCGAAAGTTCCTCCGCATGGCGGACATCGAAGCCGCGCGATTCCAGATACTCCGCATTCAATGTGACGATACTCATTTCGCCCTACCAAGCATGAGATTCTAGTTTTGCATTGGAGACCCTGGAACTGCCGCAGGCCGGCCGCGAAACGAGCGGCGCGGAACTGGACGAACTACTGGAGACTGTCCCGGAAGGCGCGGCGGTGTTTTCGATCTTTGCCGATCAGGGCGAGCCGTATCTGGCCAGAACCTCCCAACTGCGCCGCCGCTTGAAGCGGCTATTGGGCCCGAATGCCCGCGTTTTTTCTCTGCGGACGGTCGCGCGGCGCTTGGAGTGGGAACTGACGGGTTCTCGCCTGGATGGCAACCTTTCCCTGTATGAAGCGGCTCGCCGCCACTTTCCGGCCAACTATGCGCGCTACATCCGGTTGCGGCCGCCGAGCTATTTGAAGCTGCTGCTCTCCAATCAGTTTCCGCGCAGCCAGGTGACCTCGCGGCTGACCGGCGGCGAAGGCCGCTTCTTTGGGCCCTTCCGCACGCGGGCCGCGGCCGAGGCTTTTGAGGCACAGTTTCTGGACCTGTTCCAGTTGCGCCGCTGCCCGGAGGACCTGGCACCAGCGGTGTTGCACCCCGGCTGCATCTATGGCGAAATGAACCTCTGTCTGCGGCCCTGCCAGATGGCAGTGACGCCCAGCGAGTACTTGAGCGAAGTCCGCCGCGCGGGCGACTTTTTGGCCACCAATGGCGGCACGCTGCTGGACACGATCGCCGCCGCGCGGGACCGGGCCAGCGAGGAACTGGAGTTTGAAGAAGCGCAACGTCAGCATCGGCGCTTCGAGAAAGTGACCGAGGTGCTCAAGCTTCGTGATGAACTGGCGCATGATCTGAGCCAGTTGCGCGGTTTGGCCGTGTTGCCCGCTCCTGAGCCGGGCTTTGTGCGGTTGCGACCGTTCTTTGACGGATGGTGGCAGGCCCCCATCAACTTCAGCTTGGCAGGTGCGGGGCAATCGATGGATGCACGGTTGCGGGATGTGCTGGATCAGGTTTCGGCCACTCGCACTTCGGTGCAGGAACGCAACGACCACACGGCGCTGTTGGCGCAGTGGTTCTATTCGACGTGGCGGGACGGCGAGTGGCTACCGTACCCGCTCTCGTACCGGAAGCTGGTGCGGGCCATCAACTCCGTTTGGCAGTCGCAAGCCACGCTCGGGTTTCCGCCTGCATCTGTTTGAAGACCTCCGGGTACTCGCCAGCCAGCGTGCGGCGTTCCTGCGGGTCGTCCTTGACGTTGTAGAGCCAGCGGTTGTCGCCCATCTCCAAATACTTCCAATCGCCGCGCATGGCCGCGAGCATGTTCCAGCCTTCCACGGTGAACTCCCAGAAGACCGTGCGGTCCGGCGCTTTGGCCTTGCCGCGCCAGACATCGAGCATGTTGGTGCCGTCCACCTTCCAGACGCTGTCCGGGCGTCCTCCGGCAGCGGTGAGCATGCTGGGCATCACATCGGTCATGTGCATCACATCGCTGGACCGTTTGCCCGCAGGAACCTGCCCGGTCCAACGGACGATGCCGGGCACGCGGATGCCGCCTTCTTCGAGCGACCGCTTTTGGCCGCGGAATGGCTGGTTGGAATCGTGATGCCAGGGCGCGCCGAAGGTGCGCTCTTCAAAGGTGGCACCGTTGTCGGAGCTGAACAGGATCAACGTATCTTTGCCGAGTCCGGCGTCGTCAATCGTTTTGACGATGCGGCCGATGGCGGAATCCAGGCGTTCGATCATGGCGGCGTAGGCGGCGCGGACCGGCTTTGAGGGGTCCTTCTCCGGGAACTTGCCGCGATACTTCTTCAGGTTCTCTTCCGGGGCTTCCACCCAGAAGTGAGGCTCGATAAAGGGCACATAGAGCAGGAACGGGTCGGCCTTTTTCTGATTGATGAAGCGCACGGCTTCGTTCGCTAAAAGGTCGCAGGAATAGCCACTGACCGGCTCCGAGGTGCGGTTGCGCCAGAGCGCTTTCGGGAAATGCTCCCAGGCGTGCAGGGCATCAAGATAGCCGAACGTCTCATCAAAGCCCTGCTCCAGCGGATGCGTGAAGGTCTCGCCGCGCTCATTGCGTTGGGCGAGTTTGCCTTGATGCCACTTGCCGAACAGCGCCGTCGAATAGCCCAGCGGCTTCACCGCTTCGGCCAGTGTCACTTCATCCTTGGGGATGTCGGTGACATTGTTCCGCACCGTATTGTGGATGCCGTACTTGCCGGTGAGCAGCGCCGCGCGCGACGGAGCGCAGAGCGGATACGCGGTGTACCAGCGATCAAACACGGTGCCCTGCGCGCCCAACCGGTCAAGATTCGGCGTCGACCATTCCTTGCGCCCGTTGAAGCTGACGTCATGGTGGCCCATGTCATCGGCATAGAGGATCACAAGATTGGGCCGGCGCGTCGATTGCGCGTTCAACAACGGAGCAGCCAGCGGCGCGGCGAGCAGACTGGAGGCGAAAGTTCGGCGAGTGAGCATCCTCAAATGAGTATGCTACGCGGCGCGGTCGTGCCGGAGAGTCCGTCTCCTTAACGGTTGTACTTTGGCGCCACGGCCCGCGAGATCGCCCACGATTCATCGCACAGCTTCAACGTCGCCTCATCGAGCGGCCCGTCTTCAGCCGCGCGGACGTTCTCTGCAAGCTGCTCAATCCGCGAAGCACCCAGAAGGATCGAGGTCGCTTCCGAATGGTGCAGCAGCCAGTTGAGGGCGATGCTGATCAACGGGCGATCGGATTGCTTCAGCACTTCCACGGCGCGGTGCATGGCGTCGTGCCAGTAGCGGTCCAGGTACATCTGGTTGCCGTCGAAGCGTGAGCCTTCCACTGGCTTGGCCGGGTGCTTACCCGTCAGCAGGCCACCGGCGAGCGGATTGTAGACGCAGGTCTCAATGCCGTACTGCTTGGCCATGGGCATGTACTCCTGCTCCAGGCCACGGGCCAGCAGGTTGTACATGGGCTGCGTGACGGTGACGGGCACAAAGCCACGGCGGGCGGCGATCCAGCGGGCTTCCACCATCTGCCACGCCGGGTAGTTGGACATGGCGGGCTGGCGAATCTTGCCCATGCGGCGCAGGTCTTCCAGCGCCTCCAGCGATTCCTCCAGCGGCACGGCCGGGTCCGGCATGTGGAGGTAGTAGAGGTCCACGTAGTCCGTCTTCAGGCGGCGCAGCGAGTCGTCAATGTGTTTGAAGATGGCCGCGCGAGAGACGCCGATGTCGAGCGGCCCGTCGCCCATCTTGCCCCGAACCTTGGTGGCGAGGAAGAAATCGTCGCGCTTGCCGCGGGCGGCCAACCAGTTCCCGATGATCTCTTCGCTCTTGCCCAGGTTGTAGACATTCGCCGTATCGATCAACGTGATGCCGTGGTCCAGGCAGAAATCGAGGATGCGGTGCGAGTCGGGTTCGCTGACTTGCGAACCGAAGGTCATGGTGCCGAAGGAGAGGCGGGGCAACCTCACAGTTTCACCGTCTTCGAATCCGCCGTCTTCCCGGCCTTATCCACGACGCGGATGAAGTACTCTTCTTCGCCGGGGGTGGCGGAGTTGTCCATGAAGTCGAACGGCTCTTCGGTAGTCTGCGGCTCAAAGGGCCGCGTGAAGACCTTGACGCCCTTGCGGAACACTTCGTAGCGGACCAGCGGGTCAGCCCCGGCAAAGCCCGTATTCCACAGCACCTGCACGTCGCCTGAATTGCGCTTGCGGAGCTCAAGTTGCGGTGCCATCAGGCCGCGGGCGGCCATCTGGAA
This sequence comes from Bryobacteraceae bacterium, assembly GCA_947458745.1. GTDB lineage: Bacteria > Acidobacteriota > Terriglobia > Bryobacterales > Bryobacteraceae > JAPKYZ01. Next base: position 184,688 of record CANGYQ010000001.1, read on the forward strand.
GAAGTTGGTGTCGGTGGAGTGCTTGGCCGCCACTTCATCTTCGATGGCGCGCATGCGGGCTTGATCGAGGTTCGGCATTTGGCAGGCGGCCAAGTTGGCGGCGATCTGGTCACGCGCGGGGTCGTCGTTTTTGTCGGTGAGGCCGATGCCGGTGATCAGCGTGGAGACGCCGTTGATCGACAGCACATAGCGGAGGAAATCACGATGGTCCACTTTGCCGGGCTGGCCCACCGTGGGTACGCTCTGCCCCGGCTGTGAGGCGAACTTCTTTTCGAGGCCATACATCACCCCATCGGCGAAGATCTTCATGCCGATGATGCCCATGCCCTTGGCTTGCGCGACCGGCACGGAGTTGTGCTGGTGGCAGGCGAAGTGTTTGTCGTTGGGGTTGAGGGCCACCAGCAGCGTCTCCAGATCGTTGTTCTTGTCCTTGCGCATGGCGTACATGTGGACGTAGGGGTTGGAGTGGCCCGTGATGCCCAAATGACGGATGTACTTCTTCTGGCCGGGATTGAGGCCGGTCAGGTTGGTGCCATCACGGTAGTCCTTCAGCGCGGCCACGACACCGACGCGCGGCAGAGATTTCTCGCCGGGGTTGTCGTAGCCTTCAAACGCGGCATCGACATCGGATTCGTTCACCAGCGTGTGGATCTGCATCAGGTCAATGTAGGCGCCGTCGGGGATGTAGCCCTTGCCGTCGCCAAAGAACTGCGTCATCGAACGAAGCAGGTCCTCTACCGCCAGGCGCATCCCGCTGCCCGCGCGACCCACCGGCTGAGCATCGCCGCGCACAATTGCCGTGCGCAGGCTGGTCTTGGTGGCCAGGAAAAGCCGCGCGCGGAGGTTCGCGTCGTAGCCGGGCTGGCCGGGGATCAGGTTCAGAATGCGGAAGGCCTTACCGTAGTTGAGCTGGCTCAACTGGTAGTTATTGGCGGTCTCCAGATACGTGATGCCGCTGCGCACGGCCTTCACCACGATCGACGGGCCCTCTTCGCCGGGCAGGTCCCACATCACTTTGTTGCCGCCCGCCAAGCCAAACGTCGTCACCTCGCGGCCGGTGCGGCCCAGCGGGCGGGTGGCCAGGGTCTGCGCGACCGGGTGAGCCCAGACGCGGAACTTTCCAGCGACAGGCAGGAACGTGGAGGCCATCAGCATGCGGCGGGTAATTAGTGAGCGCATGGGGGAAGTTTATCGGATTCCACTTATGCGCGTTGACCACTGGCGTGCGCGCCCAAAATGCGAAATGATCGTGGTCATGCCAATCTCTGGTCGTCAGTTTCTGTTGCTGCCCGCGCTGGCGGGTCTGCTGTGGGCACAACCGGCTGCCCCGCCCGCGCCGATCGTTTCGCCCGAAGTGCATGCGGATAAGCGTGTCACCTTTCGCCTGCGCGCCCCGAACGCGAAGGAAGTTTTCGTCAACCGCGCCGGCTCGCCGAAGCTGGCCATGCAGCGGGATGAAGCGGGTGTCTGGAGCGTCACCACCGATCCGCTGCCGCCCGATATCTATGGGTACTCGTTCAACGTGGATGGCGTCAGCGCGATGGACCCGTTGAACTCCGTCCTCACGCCCAACCTGCTGAACCCCTCGAACATGGTGCATGTCCCCAGCGCGACGCCGCTCGCGTGGGAGCTGACCAGTGCGCCACGCGGTGCGATTCACCGGCACTTCTATCATTCAGGCATCGTGGGCGACGACCGCGACTTCTACGTCTACACGCCCGCCGGGTATGACCCGACGGCCAAGACGACGTACCCCGTGCTCTACCTGCTGCACGGCTTCAGTGACGACGCCAGCGGCTGGACGGCAGTGGGCAAGGCGCACGTGATACTGGACAACCTGATCGCGCAGGGGAAGGCCAAGCCGATGCTGGTGGTGATGACGCTGGGCTATGGCGCGCCGGAGATTGTTTCTCGCGCGGGCGTGGGCGCCTTCCGCGATCCCAGCTTGGTGAAGCGCAACTATGACCGCTACCGCGATGCGCTGTTCAACGAAGTGATTCCGGCGGTGGAGAAGAGCTACCGCGCGAAGCCCGACCGTGAGTCTCGCGCCATTGCCGGCTTGTCGATGGGTGGCGCGGAGTCGCTCTATGTCGGCTTGAACGCGATTGACCGCTTCGCGTGGGTGGGTTCGTTCAGCGCGGGCGGCGCGTCGAGCGACTATGCCGCGACGTACCCCAAGCTGGACGCCAAGGTGAATGAGCAGCTCCGCCTGCTGTGGATCGCCTGCGGTACTGAAGACCGGCTGATCGAGTCGAACCGCAAGTTCATCGAGTATCTGAAGACCAAGGATGTGCGCCATACCGCAGTTGAAACGCCGGGCGCGCACACCTGGCTGGTTTGGCGCCGCAACCTGGCCGAACTAACCCCGCTGCTGTTCCGGCCCAAGGGATCCTGAGCCAATGCGGGTCCGGCCCGCTGAGCACTGCAAGACTCGATAGAATACGGCGGTGAATGATGGGCCATCCGGGTGATGGCGCTGGATCAAACATGGAGAACGCCTAAGTGAAGATCACCAAAGTCGAAGCCATTTATCTTCGGCAAAATGTTGTCAAAGAGCAGTGCGATAGCGGCCAGGACGCGCTGGTTGTCCGGATTGAGACGGACGCGGGCATTACCGGGATTGGCGAGGTGGACTCGAGCCCACTGGCCGCCAAGGCCATGATTGAAGGACCGTTTTCGCACACTACGGCTACCGGATTGGCCAACGTGCTGCTGGGCGAGGATCCGTTTGAGACGGAGCGGCTGTGGCACAAGATGTACCGCGCCAACATCTACGGCGGCCGGCGCGGCGTGGCCATCCATGCGATGTCGGGCTTGGACATGGCGCTGTGGGACATCAAGGGCAAGGCGCTGGGGATGCCAGTGTGGAAGCTGCTGGGCGGCGGATTCCATCGCGAGGAGAAGCTGCCGTGGGCGGAAGGCAATCGCCCGTGGAAGAACCAGCGCATTCGCTGCTATGCCAGCTCACTGTGGGGTCCGACGCCCGATGCGACGCGAGAGCTCGCCGGACGGTATCGGGACCAGGGCTTTACGGCCGTAAAGTTTGGCTGGGACCCGATGGGGCAGGACGAAAAGACCGACATCGCCCTGGTCCGCGAAGCGCGCAAGGGATTGGGCGAAGACGTGGACCTGATGATTGACGCCGGGCTGCCGTGGGATGCCAAGACCGCCATCCAGCGGGCCAAGGCCTTCGAGCAGTACCATCCGTTCTGGCTGGAAGAGCCGTTGCGGCCGGACGATTACGAGGGCTACGCCAAGCTGTCGGCGGCCACGTCATTGCGCATCGCGGCGGGCGAGGAAGAGTCCTGCCGGGCGACGTTCATTGAGCTGATGGACAAGGGCCGCGTCGATCTGCTGCAAGTAGACCTGACGCGCTGCGGCGGCTTTACGGAAGCGATCAAGATTGCGGCGCTGGCCTGGGACCGCGGCCTGCCGGTGGCCAACCACGGCTTCACCACCTACATCAACGTCGCCGCCGCCCTGCACTTCCTGGCTTCGATTCCGAACGCCTTGATCTGTGAGTTTGTGGCCGAGGAAGAGACCAACCTGCGCGAATCGCTGACCAAGCAGAAGTTCCGGGCCAAGGATGGCTATCTGGATATTCCGGATGCTCCCGGGCTGGGGATTGATCTGGATGAGGATGCGATCGCGAAGTATCGCGTGGGGTAGGGCTGAGGCGAATAGCTAGGCAACCCGCTTGCTGACGCGCGCGGCTCGGTAGACGTTAGCGTTACCGAGCCGTGACCGCAAGTGAGCGGGCTTCAATGGCTAAGACCGCGGCACCAGCTACGGCTTCAGGATCATCCAGAGCACGCCGCCCATGGTCATGCCGGCGCAGCCCAGCAGGATGTAGAGGATACGGTCCACTTCGCGTCGCACGGTGTCGGCCACTACTTTTTTGTGCTCCGCCAACATCTCACCAATCGATTCGGAGAGCGCCTCAAACTGCCGGGCCAGTTCCGGGTCCTGCGGGATCGCATGAGGCCGGACCATTCCGGTTGAGGCTTCTTCCGCAGCCGCGCGGGAGAGCGCGTTCAAATGAGGGTGGATCTGTTCTGACGACGGCACACTAGACCTCAGAGGGCGTATCGGCCAACAATGGCCCAGCCTTGAGGCCCAAGCGGCCATGCGAGGTTAGCTGGCTGGCAGCATTTCCTTCAGCTTGGCCGAGAGCTCTTCGTAGGTCATTTTTCCGGGATGATAGAGGCGGACGACACCTTTGCGGTCCACCAGCACCAGGGTGGGCGTGGTGGAGGAGCCGTAGTGGGCGAAGGTATCCGCGTCAATCATCACCGGCATCGGCTTCAACATCCCGTAGCTGTCGTCCAGCACTTTCTGGATGTGGGCCTTCTCCTGTTCGGGCGTCGCATCTTCGCCGCGGGCAGCGTAGCCGTAGAGCTTGGTGGGGGCCACGATGGTTAAGCCCTTTGCGCTGAACTCGTCACGCAACTTGGCCAGAATCGGTGCCTGCGCTTTGCAATCGCCGCACCAGTGGGCCCACAGGAAGACGATGGTGGGCTTGCCCAGGTAGGCCCAGGTCTTGGCCGCGACCGGAGGCGCGGGCCGGCCTTCCATCGTCAGCAGGTTCAGGTTCTTGCGCATGCGCGTCAGAATCGAAGTGGTGCCGTAGGTCTTGATCTCTTGATTCAGGAACGACACGGCTTCTGAGCGTTTGCCGGTGGCCGCCAGCGCTTGCGCCATCACTTCCTGCGATGCGCCAAAGGCGATGGGCAGGCGCGGTTCGGAGTCCATGGGGCGCTTCTTCAACTCGGCGAGACACTTGTCACGCGTCTGGGCGGCGAAGGTAGCGGCTTGGTCAAACTGCTTGTTGGCCAGCGCGCCGCGGCCCAGCCAGGACATGGCTTCCAGGTACTCCGGCGTTTCACCACTGGCGGCTTTGAATTCGGCCAGCAGACGCTGGGCCGCCGGGAAATCGGCCTTGTTGGCCAGCGCGCGGACTTCCGGGATGAGGGCGGCGGGCAGCGCGAGAGCGGTCCCAAGAAGGGCGAGGACGAAACGCTTGAGCATAAGCTATTGTCTCCTGATTACATCAGCATGAAGCCGCCGTCGACGGTGACGGTTTGGCCGGTCAGATACGAGGCCTGGTCGCTGGCCAGCATCAAGGCAATACTGGCGATCTCTTGCGGCTGGCCCAGATGCTTGATCACCTGGCGGTCCATGAACATTCCGCGCTTCGATTCATCTTTCCAGAAATACTCGCTCAACTGCGTCTGGATCAGCCCGGGGGCGATGGCGTTAGCGCGCACGCCTTTGGGGCCGAACTCGAGCGCGTAGCTGCGCGTCATCATGATCAGCGCGGCCTTGGTCATCGAGTAGAGTAGGCTCTCGGGTTGAGGCTTCAGGCCCGCCACGGAGGCGATGTTGATGATGGAGCCACTACCGCGTTCGCACATGCCGGGCGCCAGTGCGCGGACCAGGCGATAGACGCTCTTCAGGTTGACCTCCACCATCTTGTCGAACTGCACGTCATCGAAGCCCAGGCACGACCCTTGGGCGATGTTGGTGGCGGCGTTGTTCACCAGAATGTCGACGGCCCCAGCACGTTCGACCAGACGGGCGATGTCTTCATTGCGGCCCACGTGGCAGGCCACCGGGACGATGCCCGGGCCCAGTTCTTGGGCGACGGCGTCCAGCGTCTCCTGCTTGCGGCCACAGATGAAAACCGTGGCACCTTCCCGCGCGAAGGTGGCGGCGATGGCTTTGCCGATGCCACGGCTGGCACCGGTGACGACGGCGACTTTGTCTTTGAGGATCATGGATGGTTTCCTTCCGAACGTTGAAAGGTGCTTTAGCTGCAGAGGTGGCGCAGACTGTCAGCCTGCGCCACGCGGGCCGACGAGGCGGTTGAACCACTGGCGCTGTTTCCAGGGTGCCCAAGCGATGCATGCTAAACCAGCAGCTTCTTGGTGTAGGCGATGGAGCGTTCAAGGTCGTCGCGCTCTTTCTGAGCGGCTTGCTCCTTGGGCACAGCCGGCACCGTCAACGGCTGGCCTTTGTCGGCCAAGGCCAGGAAGCGGGCGAAGTTCCAGGCGGGGATGTTGCGGTAGCCTTCCCACCACTTGGGGTCCAGCACGGCAAAGGTGCGGGGCTGCGTCACGATCACTTCCAGCGAAAGCGCCTTACCGGGGCAAAGCTGGCGGTACTTGCGGACCCACTCGTCGATGCCCACGTTCCCTTCGCCCATGCGGCACCAGGCCACCGCCACGCCTTCGGGCACACGCCACAAGGCGGTGTCGCGGATGTGGCTAGTGAGCACGTAGGGGGCCAGGGCTTCGAGCGTGACATGCGGGTCCTCAATGGTCCACAGCGGGTTGCCGGAATCGAGCACGGCGCCGACAAAATCCTTCCCGGCCTCCTCAATCAACCGGCGCAGCTCCCAGCCCTGCATGTCGCCGCCGTGATTTTCGATGGCCAGCTTCAAGCCGGAATCAAGGACACGGGAGCGGACCGAACGCAGCACCTTCACGGTCTCCTCGATCCGGGCCTCGATGGACGGCACGCGGTCCTGCATCATGCCGAGGAAGCAGCGCACGATGGGTGAGCCGAGCAGTTGTGCGGCGTGCAGCATCCGGGTGATCTGCTCTTCCGCGGTACCGGCCTTGGCATCGAAAAACTTAGAGCCCGGGCAGATGGAGCGCATGCCAGCCTCGATGCGAATGCCCAGGCGGTCGGCGTGCGCTTTCACTTTCTTCAGGTGCTCATCTTCCAGCGACCCGAGGAAGCGGATCTCAGAGAAGTGGACCACTTTGGCGCCGAGCTTGGCGGAGTAATCGAGATGCTCAAAAGCCGTGTAGCCGGAGCTACGGATGCTGAAAAGGTCGATTCCCAGGGGAGTATCAGTAGAGGCCATGGCAAGTGGAGCGGCCGCTACTGCGGCAGTAAAGTCCCGGCGGCGCATGCCCTCCATCATAATGGGGCGCGGCGGGAAATGGGGAGTGGCAGCTGGTGTCGGACCCGGACCAATCACATTCCACGGCGCGGCAATTCACCCGCGTTGTAGCCCCATGCGTCAGCTTGGGGCTTATTCTGATCCGGAAGAAGCCCCAAGCTGACGCATGTGGCTAGGTGGGGGACCAACTACACACTCACGCAGCTAGGGCGCTAGCGAGCTGCTGCGGCGGCGGCTTTCAGGACGGCGCGGTGTTCCGGAGTGTCGGTGACAGCGCTGATCACCAAGTTGTGGGTGCGCGAAATCATCATCGATTTAGGGAAGAGCACGACGGCCGGCGCGGAGGACGCGGTGATGTGCAGGATCAAGGCCTCTTTGGCCTGGACGGCGATGTACCAGGTTTCCGGATGCGTAGTGTCGGCGGTGAGGGTGGCCGGGTCAGCCACGATGCGTTGCAGTTTTAGGACAGGCAGACGCGATTTGAGACGCCCGGCGTGTCCGCCCACTTCCAGGATCAGATCCGCCAACGCCACCGCTTCACCCGCATCGATGGGCAGTTGGAAGGGGATCATGCGCCCCAATCCTGGGTGCGGAGAAATTCCTTCAACGGCTCGGCAAACTCTGGCCGCTGGAGCGCAAAGGCCACGTTGGCTTGCAGGAAGCCCAGCTTGTCGCCGGCATCGTAACGGGTGCCCGCAAACTTCAATCCGTAAACCGGCTGCGTGCGGAGCAAATGCCGGATGCCGTCGGTTAACTGGATCTCACCGATGGCACCGGGTCCGGTTTGCTCCAGCGAACTGAAGATCCCGGGGGTAAACACGTAACGCCCGATGATCGCCAGATTGCTGGGCGCATCTTCCATCTTGGGCTTCTCCACCAGATCGGTGATGCGGTAAAGTCCGTTCCCCAGATCTTCCGCCGCCACCACGCCGTAGGCCGAGATACGATCCTTTGGCACTTCCATCAGGGCAATGACGGAGGCTTGATATTGATCATGGATGTCCAGCAGTTGGCGGATACAGGGGATTGCGGCCTGGATCACGTCGTCCGGCAGAAGCACCGCAAACGGTTCGTCGCCCACCAATGGCTTGGCGCAAAGGACCGCATGGCCCAAGCCACGGGCCTCCTGCTGGCGTGTGTACGAGACCTGGGCCAACTGCGATGGACGCTGGGCGATGGCCAGCAGTTCGTGCTTTTGGCGGGTCCGCAAGACGTGTTCCAGCTCGAAGCTGCGGTCGAAGTGGTCTTCCAGGGGCGATTTGCCACGCCCGGTGATGATCACCACCTCGGGAATGCCGGAATCGACGATCTCTTCGACGCCGTACTGGATGATGGGCTTGTCCACCAGCGGCAGCATCTCTTTGGGGATCGATTTGGTGGCCGGAAGAAACCGGGTACCCAAACCCGCAGCCGGAATCACCGCTTTGCGCACGGAGACTTGCATGTCGCTCTATTCTACCGGGCCGCCGGTTGATGCCGGCAGTCCATCAGGTACTAGGGCCGGGCCAGGTACCAATCTGCCGTCGTACGACACAAGCTTGCAGGGCGCACATGCTAGAATTCAAGGGTTATGGCCTACGTCATCGCTGAACCCTGCATTGGAACCAAAGACACCGCCTGTGTCGACGCCTGTCCCGTGGATTGCATTCATCCGAAAAAGGATGAAGCCAAGTTTGAGGGAGAAACGATGCTCTACATCGACCCGGTGGAGTGCATTGATTGCGGCGCTTGTGTTCCTGTTTGCCCGGTTTCGGCCATCTTCGCGCTGGACGACCTGCCGGAGAAGTGGTCTGACTTCACGCGGCAGAATGCCGAGTGGTACGGCCGCTAGCCCCGGCCCGTTTGTTTGCCTTCAGGAATTTAGTTTGGCGGCCGCTGATCTCTTCGGTCATTCGATCAGCCCCATGCGCGAGCTTGGGGCTTTTTCGTGTCCCGGGACAGAATCCCCAAGCTGACGCATGAGGCTAGTACATTGAGTGCTGCTTACGGCCGGTACACGGCAATATTCGCGTCAGTTTCCTGTACCCAAACAGAGCTGACGCGGACCCCTTCGGGCATTCCCGTCTGCATCTCCACCGCCAGGTACCGGGCAATATTCTCCGTTGACGGATTGAGCACATCAAAGGGTGGGATTTCGTTGAGGTTCTCATGATCAAACCGCTCCACCAGTTGCCGTAGTCGTCTTTTCAGGACAGTGAAATCCACCAGCAAGCCGAGCTCATTCAGCTTTTCTCCTTCGGCCGTCAGCCTCACGCGGAAGTTGTGCCCGTGCAACTGCGCACACTTACCCTGGTAGCCTCGAAGGCTGTGGGCGGCGGCAAAACTGGCTTCTACAATTACTTCGAACATCCTCTTCCTTAGCTCTCGAAAAACCTCTCGACATCTTCGATCCGGGTCGAGAACCCGTAGGGCGGCAGACTGTCGAAAAACATCTGGCCGTAGCGGGTGCGCGTGATCCGGTGGTCGAGCAGCACCAGAACACCGCGGTCCGTCCGGCTGCGGATCAGCCGCCCGAACCCCTGCTTTAAGGTTAACGCTGCGTCGGGCACCTGGTATTCAGAAAATGGGTCGCCGCCGGCTTCCCGGATCATCCGCAGGCGGGCGTCCACCACCGGGTCCGAGGGCACGGCAAAAGGCAGCTTGTCGATGATGACGCAAGAGAGTGCGTCGCCCTGGACATCGACGCCCTGCCAGAACGAACTGGTGGCGAACAACACGCAGTTGGGTGTGGCCCGGAACTGTTCGAGCAGGGCGTTGCGCGGCCGCGTGCCTTGCAGCAGCGCCGGGTACTCCAGATCCGGCACTACCGCATCGTGAACCGTCCGCATTTGCGCGTAGCTGGTGAACAGCACGAAGGCCCGGCCACGGGAATGTTCGAGAATCCGCAACACCTCGCGGGCAGCCACCGTGGCGAACGCGGCATTGCGCGGGTCCGGCAGATGTTGCGGCACATAGAGCAGCGCCTGATTCTCGTAATCGAAACTGCCTTCGACGGCCAGCGTCCGCGCTTGCCGCAAGCCGAGCCGCTTCTGCACATAGTCGAAACCACCGGCGACGGCGAGCGTGGCGGAGGTGAGCACGACGGTATCGATCTGGTCAAACAGGCGTTGGTCGAGCAAGCTGGAGACATCGATGGGCGTAGCTTGCAGGAACCGGCCCCGGCCACGTTTCTCGATCCAGAAGACGTACTGCTGGTCTCCGGATTCCATCCAGAATTTCACCTTGTCGCGGATGTCGCTGGCCCGGCGGACCAGCGGGATCAGTTCGTCGGGCGCATCATCGACCAGCTTCAGGATGGTCTCCACCAGTTCGAGCGAGATCAGCACATCCTCGTAGATCTCCCGATGGGTGGCGATCAACGCGGCTTGCCGCGAGAAGCCCTGGCGTCCTTCCTGCTCGCCGAACAAGGAGAAGAACTTGGCGGCCCGGTCACTGGCCGCAATCAGAGCGCGGTCAATTTCGGGCGAACCGAAGTTCTTGCGGCGCGACAGGTCGCCGATGTCGCGCATCAGGTCGTCGATCTGGTAGTTGGAGATGGAGACGCCAAAGTACGTACCGGCCACGTCCTCAATCTCGTGCGCTTCGTCAAAGATCACCGCTGCGTAGTGCGGGATGACGCCGCCAAAGTCTTCCTGCTTCACCGCCAGGTCCGCGAAGAAGAGGTGGTGATTGACGATGATGACGTCCGATTCAGCGGCTTTGCGCTGGAGTTCGGTAATGAAGCAGCGTTCGAACTGCGTGCAGCGCTGGCCGGTGCAACGTTCGCGGCGGGCATCCAGTTTCTCCCACAGGCGGGAGGTCTCGGGCAGAGTTTTCAGTTCCGCGCGGTCGCCGGTTTCGGTCTTCTCTTCCCATTCGCGGATCACCTTGAAGTCGGTGACTTCTTCCAGGCCTTCGAGAATCGGCTCCCGTTCGGCGTCGTAGACTTTTTGGCGGCAGAGATAGTTCTGGCGGCCCTTCATCAGGCAGACGCGCAGCGGAGCCGTCAGGTGCTGCTGCAGGAACGGAATGTCTTTGAAGTAGAGCTGTTCCTGCAGGTTCTTGGTGCCAGTGGAGACGACGACGCGCTTGCCGGACAGAATCGCTGGCACCAGATAGGCCAGCGTCTTGCCGGTGCCGGTACCGGCCTCGACGATCAGGTGGCGTTTCTCGTCGAGCGCGTTCTCCACCGCCTCCGCCATGGCCAGTTGCCCGGGGCGGAACTCAAAGTTGGGGTGCCATTCCGACAGCACTCCCTTCTTGCCGAAGAACTTCTTCGCCGAGATGGGTCGTCCCGCGGAATGAGAAACGGTGTCCGGCACTTCCGATCCGCTAAATCTTGCGGCCCTTCCAGCTTCCACGACGGAAGACGATGGCCGCCACCACAGCGAGCACTGATTCGCCAATGGTGATCGCCATAAAGACACCACGTGGGCCCAGCCCCATGGGCTTGGCGAGCAGATAGGCCATCGGGATCTGGAAGGCCCACTGGCAGGCCATGTTGATCCATGTGGGGGTCCAGGTATCGCCCGCTCCGTTGAACGCTTGCACCATCACCATGCCGAAGGCGTAGAAGACGTAGCCGTAGGCGATGTAGCGCAGGCAATCGACGCCGGTGGCCACCACCAGCGGGTCGGTGGAAAAGAAGCCGATCATCGGTTCGGCAAAGGCGATGAATAGCACCGTGATAAAGCCCAGGAAGATGGCGTTATAGATGCCGCAGCGCCAGACGCTGTGTTCGGCCCGGCGCGGATGCCCAGCACCGAGGTTCTGCCCCACCAGTGTGGCAGCGGCGTTGGAAAGTCCCCAGCTGGGCAGGATGGTGACGATGATGATGCGGATGGCGATCGTTGTCCCGGCCATGGCTTGGGCACCGAACATCGCCACCACCTTGATCATGGCGATCCAGCTGGCATGGCCGATGATGAACTGAAATATGCCGGGCAGGCCCACGGTCAACAGAGATTTCAGCACCGCAGGCTGCGGCCGGAAATGCGCGGCCGTGACTCGCAAACGCCCGTCGCCCGAGAACAACTGGCTCAACTGGTAGGCGACGCCACAGCTACGGCCGATGGTGCTGGCGATGGCGGCACCTTGGATGCCCATGGCAGGCACCGGACCCCAGCCGAAGATCAGCAGCGGGTCGAGAATCATGTTGACGACATTGCCGATCCAGAGGCTCCGCATGGCCACCGTGGCGTCGCCCGCACCGCGGAAGATAGCGTTGATCAGAAACAGCATCATCACCGCCGGAGAGCTGCCCAGGATCAACCGTGTATAGCCGGCGCCCGCCTTGACGACGCTGGGCGTTTCCGCCATCGCGAGCAGAATATCAGAGCCCCAGATGATGCCGGCCGCGCTCATCACCCCGGCCAGGACGGTGCCCAGCAGAATGCCCTGCCCGGCGGCGACGCGCGCGCCTTCGTGATCCTGCTCCCCGATGCGGCGGGCGACGGTGGCGGTCAGTGACATCGACAACCCGATCGCGACGGCAAAGACCAGGGTGAGGATACTTTCCGTGACGCCGACGGCGGCAATCGCATCCGCCCCCAGGGAGGAGACCCAGAAGACGTTGATGATGCCAAACAGCGATTCCATCGCCATTTCCAGCACCATGGGGATCGCCAGCAGCAAGATGGCGCGGTCAATCGATCCGGTGGTGTAGTCGCGGTGGGTGCCACGCAAGGCTTCACGGATCGACGGCCAGAATCCGGCGTCGGGGGCGGGTTGTGGCGAGGTCATACTCCAGTGTATTCGGCGCGCCCGGTTTCGCCTAGCTGGGCAGAGAAGTTGCGGGTTGAGCCCTTCGTACACGTAGACAAGCGCGTCACCCATCCTCCATCAGGCGTGGATACGATGGAGCTATGCACTTGACTGTTCCAGTTGAGTTGGAAGATTTGGTTCAGAAGCACCTCGATGCCGGGTCTTATCCGAACTTGGATGCGAAAATCGACCGCGCCTTGGACCAAGTGGATCGGCATCAGATCTGCACGCCGGAGCAGGCACGGGCGAAACTTGACGCACTGAAACTGAGCCATCTTCGCGATCTAGGTTGAGACGTGGCGGACTGCCCTTTGCCACGCATTATCGAGACTCCGCGAGATCATGAACAGGCGGTGGCCACGCTGGAGAAGCTCGACTTCCCGGAACGCCCGCTCTCGCCGGAGGAAAAGGCCCTGGCCAAGTTGCTGGAACGGCTGATTCTCGACTACGAGGAGCGTGTTACGGTGAACGTGCCAGATGTATCACCCCTGGAAGTGCTGAAGCTCCTGATGGTGCAGCACGGCTTGCGGCAATGCGACCTGCTTGAGGTGTTCGGCTCCAGTTCCGTAGCCTCGGCCGTGCTGAATGGCCGCCGGGCGATCAGCAAGAACCACGCGCGCAAGTTGGGCGAGTTCTTCCGACTGGACGCAGGGGCGTTTCTGTAGAGGCAGTTTAGGGCCGGCCATTCTGATCCGCCAGAAGCTGATGTGGTCGGCCAGCTGCCTGCCTTCCGGCGCTACACTCAAGGCGGGACCCCTAGGTCCGCCCGAGAGTAATGGGAAGCAGGCAGTCATGGCGAGTACCGGCATGGAATTGAAACCGGAGGCGGCGGCCCCTGCCCCTGCGCCTCCCACCGCAGCGCTCACCGACGCCCCGGCCGCTAGCAGTTGGTTCTCACAGGAAACCGTCGCCGCCATCATTGCGGCGCTGGGCATCGCCGCTTACTTTGCGGCCCACTTCGGCCTCCATTGGCCGGAAACACAGAGCCGTTGGATTCTACTTTCGGTGCTCGCCATTGGCGGCACGCCCCTGATTGTCAGCCTGGCCCGCCGGATTGTGGCGGGTGAACTGGGCAGCGATTTGCTGGCCGGCATCTCGATCATCACTTCCGCCGTGGTGGGCGAGTACCTGGCGGGCGCCATCATCGTGCTGATGCTTTCCGGCGGCGTCGCCATCGAGCAGTACGCCACGCGTCGCGCCTCCGCCGTGCTGAGCGCGCTGGCCAAGCGCATGCCCCGCATCGCGCACCGGCGGACCGCGGCGGGTCTGGAAGACGTCAGCCTGGACAGCGTGCGCTTGGGCGACCAACTGGTGGTGCTGCCGCATGAGATCTGCCCGGTGGACGGCACGGTGGTGGAAGGTCGCGGGACGATGGATGAATCCTACTTGACCGGCGAGCCTTACCAGATCTCAAAAATCGTGGGAGCTCCGGTGCTGTCAGGTGCCGTCAATGGCGAAGGCGCTTTGACGATTGCGGCCACGCAACTGCCAGTCGATTCCCGCTATTCCAAGATCATCCAGGTGATGAAGGAGGCCGAAAGCAACCGTCCCCAGTTCCGCCGCGTGGCGGACCGGTTGGGCGCCTGGTACACGGTGCTCGCGCTGGCCGTGGCGGGCCTGGGCTGGTGGCTGGGCAACGATCCGGCCCGGTTTCTGGCCGTACTGGTGATCGCGACGCCCTGCCCGTTGCTGCTGGCGATTCCGGTGGCTATCATCGGCGCCATCTCGGCCGCCGCCAGCCGGGCGATCATCGTGAAGAACCCGGCGATGCTCGAACGCATTGGCTCCTGCCGGACGGTGATCTTTGATAAGACCGGGACGCTCACGTATGGCAAGCCCGCGCTCACCGAGACGCTCAGCGCGCCCAGCTTCGACACCACCGAAGCGCTGTGCCTTGCCGCCAGCTTGGAACAGTTCTCCAAGCACCCGCTGGCGGCCTCCATTCGAGAAGCTGCCGCCGCCGCCAAGTTGGCCCTGGTTGAAGTGGCGGAGATCCACGAGAAGCCGGGCGAAGGACTGACGGCCACCGCTGGCGCCCGGTTGATCCAGATTGTCGGCCGCAAGCAGCTGGCAGGTCGACCTGAAGTGGCGGCCCTGCTGCCCCCGGCCGCGGCGGGCATGGAATGCATCCTGCTGGTGGACCGCGACTATGCCGCGACATTCCGCTTCCGGGATACGCCGCGCAAGGAAAGCCGCTCCTTCATCCGGCACCTGGGCCCCAAGCATCAGGTGAACCGGGTGATGCTGCTTTCGGGCGACCGGGAGAGTGAAGTGGTTTATCTCGCCAAGGAAGTGGGCATTACGGAAGCTCTGTTCGGCCAGAGCCCGGAAGAGAAGGTCGAAATCGTCCGCCGGGAAGCGGCACTGGCGCCGACGATGTTTCTGGGCGATGGCATCAATGACGCCCCCGCCATGCAGGCGGCCACGGTGGGCATTGCCTTTGGGCAGAACAGCGATGTGACGGCCGAAGCCGCGGATGCGGTGGTTCTGGACGCTTCGCTCGGCAAGGTGGACGAACTGATCCACATCGGCCTGCGGATGCGCCGCATCGCCATGCAGAGCGCCGTGGGCGGCATGGCGCTCAGCATGATCGGCATGGGCTTGGCCGCGGCAGGACTCCTGACCCCCGTCGCCGGAGCGATCGCCCAGGAAGTGATTGACGTCGCAGCGGTATTGAACGCCGTGCGCGTGGCACTGCCAAGTAAAGACTTAGGCTCCGACGCAGGGTAGCGCTTACCGCAGCGCGGCGCGCAGGATCTTCTTGCGGAGGCGGATCGACTTGGGCGTTACTTCCACCAGTTCGTCTTCGTTGATGAATTCAAGCGCCTTTTCGAGCGTCATCAAGCGCGGCGGCACCAGGCGGATGGCTTCGTCCGAGGAGGAAGCGCGCATGTTGGTGAGCTTCTTTTCTTTGACGATGTTCACCGTCAGGTCAGCGTCCTTGGCGTTTTCGCCAACGATCATGCCTTCGTAGACATCGACGCCAGAACCGATGAACATGTCGCCGCGTTCCTGCAGGTTGTAGAGTGCGTAGCCGGTGGCGATGCCGTTGCGGTCCGAGATCAACGAACCGGTGGGGCGGAACGGGATGTCGCCCTGCCAGACGATGTAGCCATGGAAGAGGCTGTTCATGATCGCCGTGCCGCGCGTGTCGGTGAGGATTTCGCTGCGCAGGCCGATCAGCCCGCGTGACGGCACCTCGAATTCGACGCGCACGCGGCCGGAGCCGTGGTTGACCATCTTGGTCATCTTGCCCTTGCGCATGCCCAGCTTTTCGATGACGACGCCGACGAAGGCTTCGCCCACGTCCACCACCAGCAGTTCCAGGGGCTCATGCTGCTTGCCGTCGATCTCTTTGGTCAGGATCTCGGGCTTGCCCACTTGCATCTCAAAGCCTTCGCGCCGCATCATTTCGATCAGGATGGCCAACTGCAGTTCGCCGCGGCCCATCACCTTAAAGGCGTCCGGCCCACCGGCCTCTTCCACCTTGATCGAAACGTTGGTGAGCAGTTCTTTGTTCAGACGGTCCCGCAAGTTACGCGAGGTGACGTACTGACCTTCGCGACCGGCAAACGGTGAGTTGTTCACCGAGAAGGTCATGGCGATGGTGGGCTCATCGATCTGGATGGGCGGCAGTGGCGCGGGGTTCTCGGCACTGGTAACGGTCTCACCAATGGTGATGCCTTCCACGCCCGCGATGGACACGATGTCACCGGCCGAGAGCGTCGTTTCGTCGATCCGCTTGAGGCCTTCAAAGGTGTAGAGCTTGGTGATGCGCGTCTTCTGGAAGCTGCCGTCCAGCTTGGCAATCGACACTTCGTCGCCATGCTTCAGGGTGCCGTTGAAGATGCGGCCAATGGCCAGGCGGCCCAGGTAGTCGGAGTAATCGAGGTTGGCCACGAGCAGTTGGAGCGTGGCGTCAGGGTCCCCCTTGGGCGGCGGGATGTGCTTGACGATGGCTTCAAACAGCGGCTGGAGGGTGGTGGATTCCTCGTCCATGCTGTTCTTGGCGATGCCGTCCTTGGCGATACAGTAGACCACCGGGAAGTCGAGTTGGTCTTCAGCCGCGTCGAGGTCGATGAATAGGTCGTAAACCTCGTTCAGTACTTCCTGGGCGCGCGCGTCCGGGCGGTCAATCTTGTTGATGACGACGATCGGCGTCAGGCGTGCTTCCAGCGCCTTCATCAGAACGTAACGCGTTTGCGGCAGCGGGCCTTCGCTGGCGTCAACCAGCAGCATGACACCATCGACAATCTTGAGCGCGCGTTCCACTTCGCCGCCAAAGTCCGAGTGGCCGGGCGTGTCGCAGATGTTGATCTTGTGCCCGTGGTAGTGGACACCGGTGATTTTGGAAAGAATGGTGATGCCGCGTTCACGCTCCAGGTCGTTGGAGTCCATGACGCGATCTTTTAATTCTTCATTGGCGCGGAAGATGCCGCTTTGACGGAGCATCGCGTCGACGAGCGTGGTCTTGCCGTGGTCGACGTGCGCAATGATAGCGATGTTACGGATTTCGAGTGCTGACATTTCTTGAGGGGAACTTCTATGTTCGCACGTCTGGCAGCACGGATTCCAGCTTCTCGCGGAGTTGCTTGGCCAAACGGGGAGATTCGCCGCCGGTGGAGATAGCAATTTGTATGCGTCCGCGGCGCACGCGGGCGGGCACAATGAAGTCCCCTTCGTCCGGCGCATCGGCCACATTCACCAGAATTCGGCGTTTGTTCGCCTCCGCGGTGACTTGCGCGTTCACCGCGCGGTCATTGGTTGCCGTGAAGGCCAGCACGGCGCCCTTTAGGTCTCCGGGGCGGTATTTGCGGACCTTCTGCTGAATGGGCAGGCCGGTCAAGACCTCCGGGGCAATTACCGTCACCAGGGCCCCAGCTTCGAGCAACCCTTTGGCCTTGCGCACGGCCACGGGACCGCCGCCAACGACAACGACACGCCGCCCGCGCAGGTTGAGAAACACCGGATAATGCGTCATGCATTGATCCACACTGCTACCATCAATATTTGATGTCACGCATACCGTCCGACGTACGCCTGCCTTCGGTGGTCATCGTCGGCCGCCCGAACGTAGGCAAATCCACTCTCTTCAACACCATCATCGGACAGCGCAAGTCGATTGTGGGCGATGAGCCGGGCATAACCCGGGACCGCATCTACGGCGAGGCCACTTACCAACGCAAGCCTTTTGAGCTGATCGACACCGGCGGCATCATCCCCAACGATGCGGAGCTGATCCCGGCCAACATCTTGAAACAGGCCCAAACGGCGCTCGAAGAGGCGGACCAAATTATTTTTGTGATCGACGGCCGCACCGAGATCACCTCCGCCGACCGCGACCTGGCCATCATGCTCCGCAAGCTGGGCAAGCCCGTGACACTGGCGGTCAACAAGATCGACGTGCCCAAGCGGGCCAACCTGACCGACCAGTTTCACGAGTTCGGCTTCCGCCACGTGGCCGCCGTCTCCGCAGAACATCGCCTGGGCGTGGGCGAACTGCTGGAGCACATCACGGAAGGCTTCCCCGAGATGGACGAGGAGCCGGAGCCCGACCCGGACAACTTTGAAGAAGGTGACGGCACCGAAGATGGGGCGGAGGGCGAGTCCGTCCCGGTGCATGAACCGGCGCGCCCGGTGCGCGTCTCGATCATTGGGCGCCCGAATGTAGGCAAGTCCACACTGCTGAACGCCCTGGCCGGGGAGGAACGGGTGATCGTCACGCCGATTGCGGGCACCACTCGCGATGCCGTCGATGAAACCGTGATCCGTGGCGGTCGCGAGTTTGTCTTCGTCGACACCGCCGGCATCCGGCGCAAGGGCAAGACGCACTTGATGGCCGAGAAGTTGAGCGTCGTGATGGCGCGCCGGTCCATCCGGATGGCGCACGTGGTCGTCGTGATCATTGAAGCCGTGGAAGGCGTCACAGCCCAGGATGCCACCATTGCCGGTTACGCGCATGAAGCGGGGCGGCCGGTGATTCTGGTGGTGAACAAAGTAGATGCGGTGCCCAACTTCAACCGCAAGGATTTTGAAGAGAGCGTCCGCGACCAGATGAAGTTTTTGGAATTCGCCCCCATCCACTTCATTTCCGCCAAGAGCGGCCGCGGCGTTTCGAAGCTATTCGAGATGATCCGGCACAGCTACGACGCCGCCACGCATCGCGTGACCACGGGCGAGCTGAACCGGTTTGTGGAACTGCTCCACACCGAAACCGACGTCAAGATCAAGTACATCACCCAGGCCGGCATCCGCCCGCCAACGTTCATTCTGTTCACCGAAGGCTACAAGCCGCTCCACTTCTCCACCGAACGCTTCCTGGTGAACCAGCTGCGCAAGCGCTTTGGGTTTGAAGGCGTGCCGCTGGTGCTGAAGACGAAAGTTCGCAAGCCAACGCCGGGCGGGCAGCGGTAGCGCTTCGCGATTCCGGTCAGCGGTTCCTCGGGCAGGGATGGTTGACTGATCAATAGGCGACATTGGGAGGCCCAGGCGGCACCCGGAGCAATTGTTGGCGTTCAATGATACGCTGGTTGCCCGGCAATGCTAAAACGATTACTCTTGTTTGCGATTCTGGCTGGGCTGGCCTCCTCCTGCCGTAAAGTCGAGGCGCCGGAGGGCGTCTTGAAGGTGTTGACTTGGAACACTTTCAATCTCCCTACAATCGCAGGGGAGCAGGGCCAGATCAATCTCGACGAGAAGGAACGCGGCCGGTTGGTGGCGAAGCTGTTGAAGCGGTCCGGTTACCAGGTGATCGCATTGAACGAGGTCTTCGATGAAACGGTGCGCGCCGCGCTGATCGAAGAGGCCGAGTCTGGCCCGGATGCTTTCCGGTTCGTCGTGGAAGACCTGGATGGCGGGGGCATGGAAGATTCCGGCTTGGTGTTGCTATCCCGGCTGGAGCCGATTCGATTCACGGCACCGGAGCCAACCTCAGGGCAGCACGACTTGCCATATAAGCTGCCCGGTTTCGCCAAGCCATACCCGGGCACCGACGACTACCTGGACACTCGCAGTTGCGCGGCCATGGATGTCTGGTGGAAAGGTCAGCCTAACGACGGTGAAGTGGATTCCTGGGTGCCAGGAGCCAGCGCCAACTGCCTCATCGCGTTTCACCGCTATCGCGCCTGCACGAGCGAAGCCCCGGATGGCTTCAATCTTGGCATTGGCGCGGAGTGCGATGCCGGCAAAGGTGTCGGCTATGTCCGTCTGCGCCAAGTCAACGGCCAAGCGCTCGACGTCTTCTGGAGCCACACGCAGGCCAGCCTGCGGCCGCCCGAGTACAGTGAGCCACCCGACTTCCTGACGAAGCGCGAAGGTCAGCTGAAGGAACTGGCGGGCATGGTGAAGCAGTGGTCGCCGATGGGCGAGCGTGACGCGGTGATCCTGGGCGATCTGAATGTCAACGGCGACAAGGAACTGGAAGACGAATACAAGAAGCTCATCCAGACCGGGCCAGACAGTCTATTGGGCGGAATCGGCTTCCGCGATCTCTGGGCGGAATCCGCACCGAAAGACGACCGGGGCCTCACCTGGTCACACCGCAACGACCATGTGCCATCCAACACGCCGCAGGAACGTTTGGACTATATCCTGTGGCGTGACCGGAAGGGCGACGACATGTGCGCCCAGCATCCATTTGTCGAACGGAAGTTTGATGTACTCCGGCCCAGTGGTGCCACCATCGATCTTTCTGATCACTTCGGCGTCGGCGTAGAGTTGCGGCCGCGTGATCGCGATCCGAACGGCAGCAGCGTCGAGCCGTGCAGCCCCAGCAAGGCCCGCACCGTCGAGAGCCTGCTACCCAGTGCCGAAATGAAGGGAGTATTGCGCTCGCCCGGTGCCTGCCACTGGCTGCGTGTTGAACCCGGCACCTGGACCGTCACCAGCTACACCAGCGATCCAGTGCGCATCAGTGCTTGGCTGGCTGACGACATTTCAGAAGAGCTCTCATTCTTCCGCGGCGATGCTGAGTTGGGCCACGTTGAGAAGAAGGATGAGGCACAGGTGGCGGTGGACAAGGCGTTTTATCTGAAGGTGTGCTGGCTGGACCCGAACCGCACGGGCGATTACCGCATCAAGATAGCTCCGAACGTCGGAGCCGACCCGGAGCATCCCGTGGTGTTGACACTAAACCGTTTCTCGAAGGTGGCTTTTGGCAACCAGTACGGCATGAATCCCACCAATCTGCTGTGGACGCTAGTGAAATTGCCAAAAACATTCTCGAAAGCACCGCACGCTTTGGACTCCGTCATGCTTGCGCACCAAAGCAAGGTCCGCGTGGGCACGGCACAGGTAGGCAGTTCGCCGCCGCCGGTCACCTGGATTGCTGGCTTCGATGGAGTGTGGGGATTGAAGCCCGCCGGAGGTTTTGGCGGTGCCACCGAGACCGAGATGTTCTTCGTGATCGAGCGAGAGCCGCCGGCTAACCCGGCGCAAGGCCTATCACTCGACTTCCGCGTGATCACCGATCACCAGGAGGTTCAGCTGAAGGTACTGGAGTGCATTGAACAGGAGGACGCAACCGGGGACGATCGCGTCCGGATGACGTACTCCGCCGACGGCAAGGTGCTCAAGATCATCGACCTGGGCGACTTTGACGAAGGACAGGATGTGAACCTTTCCGGGCACACGCAACTGGGCCTGAACTGGGTGAAGGGCGATGTGACGATCACCATTTTTGACCAGGATGGGTCTGATCTGGAGAACGACGTGACCAGCGGCAATGCCCTGGACAATCTGGGCACTATCGTCATCAAGAAGCTGGACGGTGTGCCACCCGCTAACCCACAGGCAAACAATGACAACGGAAAGTTCACCCAGGATGGTGCCAACTACCGGCTGGGCCACCGGCGGCGGCGCTAAGCTGATGCGCGAGGCCTAGTCGAACGACGGAATCGTCAGCCGCTCGCCGCCTTTGAGGGCGGACTGGTGGGCCACGATTCCTGGCGCGGTGTAAGCGAGCGCCTCGTGCACATCCACGACGGGCTTGCGCTGGGCGAGGACGCTTTCGACGAACTCGTGCGTCAGGAACGTGTGTGAGCCTTCGTGGCCGCTGGAATGGCGGAGCGGCTCCGGCAGCAGGTCAGTGGACCACCACTTCACTTCTTCGTAGCGCTCCATGCGGGTGGCTTGGCGATTGAAGCCGCCGGAGTCCTTTTCGCGGCGGTCGTTGGAATAGACCAGCGTGGGCGGGACGCCGTGCGGATGGTTCATGAAGAAGCTCATCTGGTCGCCAAACCATTGCGCGCGCTCCGTGCCACGATGCGCGCCTTTCCACCAGACGGCGACGCGGAAGCCGTGGCCGCGGTTGGTCTTGAAGAGCGCCGTCTCGTTCCAGAAGGGGTTGCCGTAGGGGTTGTCCTTCAACGCGGGGTCGTTGTCGCCCCAGCCCAGGCAGGAGACTTCAGTGAGCCGCTCACCCGTGACGCTGATCAGATGCGCGGTGCAGTGCGTGGGGTAATGCATGGGCGGGAAGCCGTAGCGCCAGGTGCGCTGGCCGTCTTCGATGAACAGTTCATCCAGACCCGCGTGGTGATACTCAGACTCGCAATAGTAGAGCTGGCCGAACTTGCCTTCCCGGTAGAGCTTCCGCGCCGAGATGGTGAGCTGCTGGAAATAGCTGGTCTCGGCCATCATGTAGGTCATGCCGGTGCGCTTCACCGTGTCGGCCAGTTCACGGCATTCTTCGAGCGTGTAGGCAGCGGGGACGGCGGACAGCACGTGCTTGCCGGCCCTCATCACGGCGACGGCGTGCTTGACGTGCAGTGGCGCGGGCGTGAACAGGCCTACCGCCTCGACCGCCTTGTCCTGCAAGAGCTGATCGAGCGAGGAATAGGCCTTGGAGCAACGGTAGGTCTTTTGCAGCTGCGCACGCCGGTCTTCGCGCAGGTCGGCGACGGCTTCGACGGTCGAGTTTGGGTGCTCGTGGAAGTAGAACGACGTGCCGAAGCGGCCGCCCACGATGCCCATTCGCAGCTTTCGGTCCGCCGCCAGACCCGAAGTGGCACTGAGCGCGGCCAGAAAATCGCGACGGTTCAGCGCGGACATTACGCGCCCTTATGCTTGGCCGCACCCAGCGGCACGGTTTTGGGTTGAAAGCCGGCCTTGGCCAGCGCAATGTAGACCACAAAACCCGTCAGGAAGCTGTAGACCACGGCCGGTTGCACGTTAGGGTAGCCGATGAAGGGCAAAATGCCCACCAGGAAGCCGATGGCCCAGGCACCGTATCCGGCAATGCTGATGCCTTCACGCGGGCCCGCCCACTTCTTGCCGGACAGGAACCAATCCGCCGCCATGGCTCCGCAGATGGGGCCGAAGGAGGCACCGACGATCGAGAAGAAGCCCACCAGGTTGGCGGCCACACCGGTCACGGCCAAGCCGACGGCGATGGTGACACCGACGAGAGTCGAGAGCGTGCGAGAGACGCTGGGGATCATGGTGGAGAAGCTATTGCCTGCAATGAAGGCGCAGAAGCAGGCCGGGACGATGGAGGCGACAGCGAACAGAGCGAACATTGCGGTAGCGAGGAAGCCGCCCATGGAGCCGATGACGGCGTCGTAGCCGAAGCTGGTGATCGTGGGATCGAGGCCCTTGGCTCCGGCGACGCTGAGCAGCGGCAGGCCGCCCGCATAGAGCACCGCCAGCGAGATGCCGACCAAGCCGCCCCAGCGGACGTCTTTCTCATTCCGCATGCCCATGCCGAAGTCAGTTCCAGCCGCGCCGGCGGTAGCGAAGAAGCCGATGACCGCCTGCAGGATCAAAGTGAACGCGCCCACCGGGTCAGTGGGGGTGGCGTTGTAGGAACTGATGCCCGGGCTGGTCTTGTACAGCACCACGGCCAGCATCAGCAGCGGAATGGCATTCAAGAAAATCGCCGCGCGGGCCACGTACTGGATGCCCATGATGCCGATGGCGGCCATCGAGTAGCTCCAGGCAATGGCGACGCCGGTGAACAATGCGGAGCCGGGCTCCGCGGCCGAGCCGATGGCTTGCAGGATGTACTTGGTGGAGAAGAACGCGCCGACCGCAAACCAGCCCACTTGCAGCAGTCCCATTAGCAGGCCCGGCATCAGGTAGCCGCCGGTGGTGCCAAACGTCGAGGAGCCGACCACATAGAGGGGATAGCCGGTCTTCATGCCCAGCATGGCGGGCACGTAGTAGTAGAGCGCGTAGCTCAACAGGCCCGCAACGGCCAGCGCCGCCAGGCACACCAGCAGCGGAGCGCGATCAATTGTTCCCGCGGCCATCTGCTGGTAGAAGGCCACCCAGAGAAAGACACCCGCGTAGCTGGGGGCGGTATTCAAGTACCAGGGCCCGCGGCTGGAGGCGGGGTTGGGGGACGATTGGGCCAAATATGCGGGCAATGCCATAGCGGCTTAAAACTATATCGCAGCGCGGGGCTTGCCGTGCGACTACTTCAACCCGAACATGGGCCCGCGCAGGTTCTTGAACGTGAACCGCGCCGGGTTGATGGCCGTAGCCCCGGGGGAATCGACCATGATGATCTTGGCCGACACGGGTTCATAGGCGGCGCGGGGGGCGATGGTGCCCTTGGCGACGAGAATGCGTTGCATCCGCGGCTCAATGCCAATGGAGGTCAACTGGCGGATGCTGTTGGGGCTGGAGCGGATGGTGGTGAGCACGAGATAGCTCTCCAGATCGCGCGTGGAGCCTTCCACCGTGATGACGGCGGTGAGCCCCAACTCAAAGTAGCGGTGGCCACCGTGGCGCACTTCCGGCTCCATATAGGTGCCTTCATGGAAGCTCCGCACCTTGCCGCGGACCCGAACGGGCTTGCCGTGCATCCCATCGGTTTTGCCGCCGACCTCCATGTCGAAGCTGCCGCCGATGCCCAGCTTCAGCGCGGCTTGCACCGCCGCCGGATCGGCCACGGTGAACACCCAGCCTTCCGCCTTCTGCTTCAGCAATTCGTCCAGGATGAACGTGGAATCTCCGGCGGAGCCGCCGCCGATGTTGTCACCGGTGTCCATCAGCGCGACGGGGAACTTGGTTTCGGCCATGGCTTGCTTGACGGCCCCGGCGGAATCCGGGATGTTTAGCACCAGATAGTCCCGCTGGGCCCACATGATGTCGCCGATGCGCTTGGCTTCGCGGTCGGCCAGGGCCTGGTCGTTATTGGTGACGACGACCACCGCCGGCCCCATCCAAGGGACATCGCTGTACTGATAGCCACCGGCGACGGTGGCGGCCAGCACCTTAGGGTTCTCGCGTTCCAGCTTGATGGTTTCATCCACCAGCGTCTTCATCGGTCCGGCGAAGGTGTTGTGGTAGATGATGTTGTAGACCATCGGCGGCTTCACCATAGCCTGGGTTGGCTTCACCGTGCCGTTCAGCATCCCGGCCATGATCCTGGCCGCCTGCAGGCCGCGATCCTTGGTGTCCAGGTGCGGGGTCTGTTTGTAGCCCACCAGCGCGTCACACAGCTTTACGATGTCGGGCGAGATGGCGGAATGGTAGTCGTGCGTCAGGACGATGGGGATCTTGGGAAAGGCCATGCGGACGCGGCGCATGATCTCTTCATCGCCCTGCGGGTAATGCTCCGCCACCAGCGCGCCGTGGAGCGCCAGCAGAATGCCGTCCAGCTTGCGGGGGGCAGCCTTCAATTGGGCGATCAAGTCGCCGGTCAACTTCTCGAAGGCCTCCCGGGTGACCGGGCCTTTGGGTGTGGCCGAGGCCAGAAACGTGGGGTATAGTTCAAAGCCCGCGGCCTGCCCGCCGGTCACCATGCCGCCCACCTCTGATGGCGTGCGCGCCCAGGTGACCAGCTTGTCTTCGCCTTTGAACTCGAGATAGCTCCAGTCCTTCAACTGCGTCTTCTCCGAGTTGAAGGAGTTCGATTCGTGCATGATGCTGCCGATCGCTACCAGCGGCTTGGTCTGGGCCATGGCTGATAGCGTGACAAAAAACACAGCGCTAAGGGAGAGGGCGAATCGCTTCACGAGACAAAACTCCTTTTTCGGTGACGTGCAATTGTTCGAGGGCGTGCACAGAGGCATCCAACATATCTATCATCGTTGTCATGCTGACGAGAAGAGCCTTTCCCGGAATTTGTGCGGCGGCAGTGGGCGCGGGTGCCGCGGCGACCTCTGCGGACGCCGCCACCACCCGGCCTCGCGTGGCCGCGATTGTGACGGAGTATCGCTACTATTCGCACGCCGACGTGGTCTGCGGGCGTATCTTTGATGGCTATGCAGTGAACGGCAAAAGGCAGGCCCCGCGCACGGACATTGTGTCGATGTTTACGGCGCAGACGCCGGAGAACGACATGGCTCGCGAGCTCTGTTCCCGCCACGGCATCCCGCTCTACAAGACGATCAGGGAAGCGCTGACGCTGGGCGGCTCGACACTGGCCGTCGATGCCGTGGTGTTCATTGGCGAGCATGGCAACTACCCCACCAATGAACTGGGCCAGAAGCTCTACCCGCGTTTTGAGTTGTTCAGTGAGGTGTTGGCCGTGTATCGCGACAGCGGCCGTAGCGTACCGACGTTTTTTGACAAGCACCTGTCCTATTCGTGGGAGAAGGCCAAGAAGCTCTACGACGAGGCGGCGGTATTGAAGGTGCCGTGGTTTGCGGGCTCGTCACTGCCGGTGACGGTACGGATTCCGGACGTCAGTTTTCCGGTGGGCGTTGAGGTGGAGGATGCTTGCGTGATCGGCTTTGGAGAGGCCGATGCCTACGGGTTCCACTTGCTGGAGGTGCTGCAGTGCATGGTGGAGCGGCGCAAGGGAGGCGAAACGGGTGTCGCGGCGGTGCGCATGGTGGAAGGCCCGGAAGCGGCCCCGAACAATGACCCGCTGGCCGAGGAAGCAATGGCGCGCCAGCCGGGCCGCCGGACCAATATGTCCACGCGCCAACCGGTCCGGTTCGACATCGAGTACCGGGACGGGTTGAAGACGCGGGTTTACCTCTTGAATGGCGCGGTGCAGCACTTTACGTTTGCCGCCCGGGTGAAGGGGCAGTTGAAGCCGCTTTCGTGCCTATTCAACATGAGCTACGAGACGCGCCCGCTGCCGCACTTTGACGGCCTGGTTTCGCGCATTGAGGAGATGTTTGTCACGGGAAAGCCGCCCTACCCGGTGGAGCGCACACTGCTGACCACGGGCATCCTAGCCCATTTGTTTGACTCGAAGGCGAAGCGCTATCAACGCATCGAAACTCCGGCGTTGGGGATCCGGTATTCGCCAACCGACGGTTGGCACCAGAGCGCCTGATGACCCGCCCCATGCGTCAGCTTGGAGCTTATTCACGGCCCGGAAGAAGCCCCAAGCTGACGCATGGGGCTCGGCCGGGAACTAGCTGCGCCGAAAAATAGAAGGGCCGTTGTACCAACCCCGAAGGGATGGCACAACGGCCCTGTTTCCTTGCTTCCGTTGCCGGAGCTTAGAACGCCAGACGCAGGCCGAAGCGCAGGGTGCGCTGCGGGGACTGACCGGTGGCGGCGGCGGTGATGGCCATGAAGTTGGCCGGGTTGGACACGTTGGCGTTCGGGTTGTTGAGCGCCGGCGTGTTGGTCCAGTTCAGCGCTTCACCACGGAACTGAAGGTTAAACCGTTCGGAGACGGTGAAGCTGCGGAAGACACCCAGGTTCGAAGAGACCAACCAGGGGCCACGGATCGCGTTCAGGCCCATGTTGCCGAAGCGAACTTCGGAGACGGGACGGAAGGCAGTGGTGTCGTAGAACGGAGCGCCGAGACCGACGCCGCCGAGTCTCGACACATTGGCGTTCACCTGATCCGCCACTTGCGTGTTCTGCGGAGCGTTGAGCGAAGAACCGTCCGCCGAAACGATGAACGGCAGGCCCGTGTAGAACTGGAAGGTGGGGTTCAACTGCCAGCCGCCCAGGATCGCGGCGCCGGGGCCGGAGGTGACGTACTTACGGCCCTTGCCGAACGGGAGCTCCCAGTTGGCGGCCGCCGTGAAGGTGTGCGTGCGGTCAAAATCCGCCACGGCCTTGTTCTTGGAGAACTGGCTGGGGACGTAGAAGCGCAGGCCCACGTCGGAGTTGCCGGCGTTGATGCCTATCGACTTGGACCACGTGTAGTTACCCGTGAAGAACAGGCCGTTTGAGAAACGCTTGGTGATATTGTTCTGCCAAGCGTCGTAACGCTGATTCGCCATCGGGATGAAGAACTGGCGCGACGTTGAAACGCCGAACTGTTGGAACAGCGGACGGCCCTGTGCACCGGCACCGGGGACGAGACCGGCATTGGCCTCGAAGTAGGTAACCGCCTGCCGGATCGAACGCGTGCCGACGTAGCTCGATTGCAGCACGAAGCCCCAGCCCAGTTCACGCTGAATGGTGAAGTTGTAGGACTGGATGTAACCGCGGCGGAACCGGCCGGCCTGCAGCGAGTTGGTCGAGATGGTGTTCGGGATGTTCAAGACACCGGTGGACAAATTCGGCAGGGTGGCCGCCGGAATACCGGACGACAAACTCAGCGGGACGCCAGTGGGGTTGGAGGCGACAAACGAATTGGTCTGGATGTATTCGTCGATGATCACGGCCGGGTACGGGCTGCGGATCGGGCGGCTCACCGGGTAGGGATCGTTGGTGATGCCATAGCCGGCGCGAATCACCGTCTTCTCCGAGGCGCGATAGGCCAAACCGATGCGAGGCGCAAACATCATGGGCGCGGCGGTGGTGCCCGCATTGCGGGGCACACTGCCACGGCCGCCGATCAGCACCTGGTTGGTGACCGGGTCATAGCGTTCGATCCCGAACTCACCACGATTCATGATCGGGAACCGTTCGAAACGGGCACCGATGTTGATCGAGAGCTTGCGGTTCACCGTCCAGTTGTCGCGGATGTAGTAGCCCTGCTGGAATTCGCGGGTCCGCATCGGGTCATAGTTCTGGTAGGCCTTGCCGAGGCTGGCGGCGAGACCAAGCAGATAGCCAGCGTAGGCATTGTACTGATTCGAGGCCGGCGCTCCGGCGGCATTTAAACCCGTAATGCCATTGGAAGTAAAGTTGAAGCCGCCACGGGGAGACCAGCCGCCCAATTCCGGCTGCCAGTGATTCATCTGGAGGCTGATCAAGTCAATGCCCATGCGGATGTTGTGCGCGCCTTTGGTCCAGTTCAGGTTGGCCACATAGGTAAACGTACGGTCGTCCCGGACCACCGGGCTCCAGGTGTTCACGTTGCCCAGCGCGGTGTAGCCGTTGAAGTTGAAGACCGGGAAGCCGGACTGACGAATATCGGAGCCATTGGTGCCGGGGATACGCAGGACATCGGTACCGATGTTCTTACCAAAGTCCGGACCAGTGGTGTCATGGTGCATCAAGACGCCACCAATATTGCCGTCGAACAGCAAGGTGGGTGAAATGACGTAGCTGATGCCAGCACCGTAAAGGTCGGTCTTGTTATTACCAGTCCCGATACCCGCCGCACCCGCCGCGCCACCGGGATAGCCACCCAGCGCTTCGCCCAGAGGAACGCCAGAGGTGACCGGGGCAATCATGACGCTGTATTTGCCAAACACGTTCGTCTTGGAGTTGGGCGTCCAATTCATCTTGGCATCCACCATGTCCCGCTTGAAGTAGTACGGAACGGAGGCGAAGTAGTTGGCCAACTGGCCCGTGCCGGTGTTGGGCAGCGGCACCATGTTGCGCAGCGTTACCGCCTGTGGGCTGAAACGGGAAGGAGGAACTTGGTTATTCGGGAACTGCGTGCGGTTCTGCCCCAGATTGTTACCCGTGGTGGGATCAAAAATGGTCGCCAGGCCATCGAAGTTGCCGGAGCGGACCTGCGAGGTGGGAACGCTCAACAGGCCATTGCCGCGCTCGGCGGTCGTGGTGCCTTCCCAGGAGGTGAAAAAGAACAGCTTGTCCTTCTTGATGGGGCCGCCAAAGGCTCCGCCGTACTGGTTATCAATGCGCTGCGGAGTGCCCGGGCCAGCCGGGGTATTGGGATTGAAGAACAGGTTCTTGGCACCCCACAGATGATTGGAGTGGTAGGCGAAGACCACACCCTTGAACTGGTTGGTTCCCGACTTGGTGATCACGTTGACCGCGGCGCCACCGGACATGCCCTGTTCGGCGTCGAAGCTGTTGGTGGAGACGTTCACCGTTTCGATCGACTCCAGCGGCGGAACGTAAAGCGTGTGGTGGGGCAACCACGGCATCACCGTGCCCGCGCCATCAATACGGGTATTGTTGGAGTTGCGGGACGTGCCGTTGACGTTGGTGGTCAACGCGCGGCCGGGCGTGTCGGTGGAGGCGTTCTGGAACGCCGACGGCGTCGAACCCGGGATGAAGTCGATGATGGTCTGGAAGTTGCGGTAACCGCCGATGGCGATTTCCGTCAGCTGCTTGGCCCCGACGTCGGTGTGGATATCTGACTTGTCGGTCTGTAACTGCGCGGCTTCCGCGCCCACGGTGATCACTTCGCTGACGTTACCGACCTTCAGGCCAGCATCGACGCGGGAGATGTTGTTGGCCACGATCGACAGCTGGGTGGTCTCAAAGCTGGAGAACCCGGCGGCGGCGATCTTCAGGTCGTAGGTACCGGGAGGTACGTTGCGGAACTCATAGGCGCCGCGGTCATCCGCTTTGGTTTCCTGAGTGAAGCCGGTGGCCTTGTTGGTCAAGGTGGCCGTGGCACCCGCCACCGCACCCTGCTGCGGATCAGTCACATTGCCCACCAGAGTGCCATAGAGCACCTGAGCGTAGGCGGAAAGCCCGGCTAACGAAAGCACGAGCAGGAGAGCGCAAAAACGCGCTAAAACCATATAAGCCCCTTCCTTCAACTAAAATTGAAGTCGCAAAATCCCGTGGCTGCGAAAGAGCAGCCCTCTAGCGATTTTGCGCCGACGATGCATCTGAGTCAAGCGTTACGCAAACTTTGTAAAATCTTATGAAATTCAGTAATGGGCCGTACGCCCGGTAAACCAGTAAACCATTGAAAAATATAAATCTGCTTGGCCTTATCACAAACGCGATACTGAAATCCGTAGAGCGTTGTGATGCCGCGAGGATTGCTATTCAACGGTGACGGACTTGGCCAGATTGCGAGGCTGATCGACATCGCAGCCCAGGCGGACGGCGATGTGGTAGGCCAGCAGCTGCAGCGGCACGATCTCAAGTAACGGCAGCAGAATTTCGTCCGTGGGTGGGACGCGGATAACGTGATCGGCCACCTTGCCGATCTCCTCATCGCCCTTGTTGGCAATGGCGACGACAATGCCGGAACGGGCCTTTACTTCCTGGATGTTGGAGAGCGTCTTCTCGTACCGCTGCCGGCCTTCGGCGCTATTGGGGTCGTAGGCGCACAGCACCACCACCGGTAGGCTTTCGTCGATCAGGGCATTGGGGCCGTGCTTCATTTCCCCGGCCGGGTAGCCTTCAGCGTGGATGTAGCTGATTTCTTTCAACTTCAACGCGCCTTCAAGCGCAATCGGGAAGTGGATGCCGCGGCCCAGGAACAGGAAATCCTTGGCGCGGTGGAGGCGCTTGGTCAGCTCCTCGTAGATATCCTCTTCCGAGAGAATCCGTTCCATCTTCGAAGGCAGCTTCAGCGCTTCCTGCGTCAGCCGCATCGACTCTTCGTCGCTCAACACGCCGCGCACCTGGCCCAGGTAGACGGCCAGGACGAACAACGCAGTCAACTGGCCGGTGAAGGCCTTGGTGGAGGCGACGCCGATTTCCGGACCGGCGTGGGTCATCAACGTCCCCGCCGCTTCGCGCGTGATCATGGAGCCGATGACGTTACAGATGGCCAGCGTCTTCGATCCCTTTTGCTTGGCCTCACGCTGGGCGGCCAGAGTGTCGGCGGTTTCGCCGGATTGCGAGATGACGACGGTGAGCGTGTCGGCGGTGATGATCGGGTCCCGGTAGCGGAACTCGCTGCCGTAATCCACCTCCACTGGGATCCGGGCCAGCTTCTCGATCATGAACTTGCCGGCCAGCGCCGAATGCCAGCTGGTGCCGCAGGCGATGATCTTGATGGACTTAAAGTTCTTGAACTCCTCGGGCGTGATGTCCATCTCGTCCAGGAACACACGACCGGTCTCCTGGCCGATGCGGCCCAGCATGGTGTCCCGGATGGCGCGCGGCTGCTCAAAAATCTCCTTGAGCATGAAGTGCTTGTAGCCGCCCTTTTCCGCCATGATCGGGTCCCAGAGGATGTGCTGGAGTTGGCGGCGGACGGTTTTGCCTTCAAAGTCGGTGAGGTGGACGCCGTGCGGGGTCAGGATGGCCATGTCGCCGTCCTGCAGGAAGAACATGTCGCGCGTGTGGCTCAAAATGGCCGGGATGTCGCTGGCGACGAAGTACTCGTTCCGGCCAATGCCGACGACGACGGGCGGGCCCTGGCGGGCGGCAACGATCTTTTGCGGGTCGAGTTTCGAGATCACCGAAATGGCCAGCACACCAGTGATGCGCTTGACGGCGGCCCGAACGGCCTCTTCCAGGTTGCCCGTGAAGTACTTTTCGATCAGGTGGGCGATGACTTCGGTGTCGGTCTCGGAGGCAAAGACGTGGCCTTCGCTTTGCAGCTCATGCTTCAGCGTCAGGTAGTTTTCGACGATGCCGTTGTGGACGACGACGATATTGCCCTTGGAATCACGGTGCGGGTGGGCGTTCTCTTCGGTCGGGCGGCCGTGGGTGGCCCAGCGCGTATGACCAATGCCATACAAGCCCTCCATGGGGCTGGCCTGGATAACGTCTTCCAGGTTGCGCAGCTTGCCGGAAGCCCGGCGAACGGACAGGTTATCCTGACCATTCAGTACGGCGATTCCGGCCGAGTCGTACCCCCGGTATTCCAGTCGCTTCAATCCATCAAGGATAATGGGGACTGCTTTCCGATCACCGATGTAGCCTACGATTCCGCACATATGCCCTTTAGTCTAGCCTTTGGGAGGTTATCGGCTGTTTCAAATCAATCATGAAGAATACAAATGTAAGGGAATTCACGACGCCGTTCAATGAACTGCTCGGAATTAAGGTGACGACCGCCCACAAGGACGGGGTGACGGTGGTCTGCCAGTTCCGCGAGGACTTGCGGAATGCCTGGGGCACCCTGCACGGCGGAGTGACGGCGACGTTGATCGATGTCGCGGCCGGAGTGGCCACGATGCACGTCACCGGCAAGAGGGCGACCACGGTCAGCTTGAAGCTGAGCTACTTTCTGCCGCTCACCGAAGGCAAGGTGACCGCCCGGGCCAAGGTGCTGCGCGCCGGGAGTTCGCTGACCGTGGCCAGCGTCGAGGTGAAGGACGCCAATAAGCGCCTGGCGGCCTTTGGGATGGTGACCTACAAGATTTTAGGCTGAGCCCGCGCTAGCCAGGCTGCAGGCGTTCAGTCTATTGACGACCCGGCGAATCGCAAGGCTTCGCAACCGGAGCCGCACTCGCCGCCCGGCGAACGGTGGTCCAGCCGGGGCCAGATTGAGACAGGCGCGTCAAGGGCGGCAACTGGTCGGGCCGCTTGAGGCGCTGGCTGAATTTGCCGGAGGGCGGCAGGTCGACCCGCGGCTCATAGAGCAGCACATAGGCGGAAACGTCGTAGCCGACGTGCACTTCGTGGTTCACCTCACCTTCGCCCACCAAATCGCACTCGAACCCGATGACACCATCCACGTCCAAATACGACGTCACGGTTTCAACGGCCAACTGAAACGTCATGTCCGTGCTGATCCGGATGTCGCGCAGGTGCACGGTGGCGGAAACGAGGGTGTTTTCGAGGTACCAGTCGTACTTGGACTGCTGGAATCCGTCGATGCGGAATCGGGTCCCAAAGCGGAATCCGGCGCGCAGGCCGCCGCGGCCGGGAGTGGGCGGCGTGGCAACGGCTCCTCCGCTGCAGCGCAGAAAGGCGAGCGTATTGCAAGGGTCCGGACCAGCAGCGGGGATCCGGATGAATTCCGTGAAGACAGGTTGAGGAACCGGATAGGTGGGCATGGCTACCGGATCACCGCCCGAGCGGCGGCGAAATCGACGCCGTTGGCTTCGGGTTCGACATTGCTCAAAAAGACCGGCCGGGGTCCGGACACTTGGACGAAGGTAGCACCCGCCCGCTGCAGAGTGGGGCCGGCATCACAAGTGACCCGCAGCGGCAGCGCGAAGGGGCAGCCGTCAATGGTGTAGTCGACGAAGCTGTCCAGGTCGCCATGCCGTACCTCGCCAAACCGGGCGGCGGCCAGGGGCACCAGCTGTTCAAAGGAGAAACCACCCGCCGGGACGGTATCCACCCGGTTGGCCGTCACGCGAAACCAGGAGGCCACTTCAGCCGCGGGAAACTGGCGGGCATCCAGAATGTCGTGCGGTAGGCGGATGGTACCCGAAATGCGGGCGGCAGCCTTTACGACATGGGCGACTACCTGATAGCTGAAGCGGTGGAGCCAGGTATCCTCGCCCCGCAACTCGATCGCCACGCGGAGTTGCAAATGGCCGGTGGCCGGCTCAACTTCCACCCGTGCGTTGGTGAGCGAAAAGGTGAACGCCGTCTCATCGTTGCTGATGCTGGCCAGCCCCACTTCGGCCACGGCGGACTCCAGGTGCGACACCACCGGGCCCAGCTTGACGATGACCTCGTTGCCGTAGGTCTCTTCATCGTTGTTGACCCGGGTCTCCGGCCGGGCGATGCCGGAGAAGATCATCATGCGGCGGCTCGGTTCGCCCAGCAGGACTTCGAGCGTAGAGGCCGAAGCAACCTGATCGGTGTTGCTGGCGTTAAGGATGATCAATTGGGGTGTGCTCCATAGACAACCAGCGTACGGCATTGGTGGCGGCCGCGCCCGCTATATGCCGAGGCACCTGCTTGGCGTAGAGTATCAGGCATGATGCGCCTAAGCTGGCTGTTGTGGACCGTCTCGACACTGGCGCAGGAACGTTTGGCCACGGGCAGCCTGTTGGTGGCGCGCCACGAGTTGACCGACCCCAACTTTGCCACCTCCGTGGTGCTGGTGGTGCGGCATTCGGAACAGGGCGCAATGGGGTTGATCCTAAACCGGGCGACCGAGCGCGAGGTCTCCGCCATCATCAGCGACCTGAAAGGGATGGTTTATCAGGGCGGCCCGGTGAGCCCTCGCCAGGTCTATGCCCTGCTCCGGAGTCCGAAGAAGAAGCCGGACGAGAAGGCGATTATCGAGGACGTCTACCTGATGAGCGAGCGCGCGCAGCTGAACTCGGCGCGGGAGTATCGGGTGTTTCAGGGCTATGCCGGATGGGGCCCGGGCCAGTTAGAGAACGAAGTACGGCTGGGGGCGTGGCATGTCGTGGCGGCGACGGCGGACCTGGTATTCACGGCGGACCCGGAGAAGCTATGGTTGCGGCTGATCGAGCGGACGGAACAGCGTGTCGCTGGCGGCGGGGCTACTCTGCCTGAGGTGGGGCGGCCGCAGACTCAGCCAGGCGTGCAGTAGGTGCGGTCAGCGTTTGCGCGGACTCCTTTAGTTCAACGCCCGTCAACTGCCGGGCCAATGCTGCTTGGACCAAAGCCATCGTGCGGCGGGCAGCCAGGGCAATATCGAGGCCGCCTGAGCGGATGTTGGAGATGCAGTTGCGCTCCGCATCGGTGCGGCCGACGCGGGGCGCGTAGGTGAGATAAACACCCAGGCTATCGGCCGCCGACAGGCCGGGGCGCTCGCCGATCAGCAGTACGACCAGACGCGCTTGCAGCCGTTCGCCAATCTCGTCGCCAATGGCTACGCGGCCTTGCGAGACCTGGATGACGGGGCTGACCGTCAGTTGCGCTTCGGCCAACAGGTTCCGAAGTGCGCCCACCAGTGGACCGGCATGGTGCGCGACGGCGAGTGGCGACAAGCCGTCGGCGACCACCAGCGCGACATCAAACGGCCCCGCGGGCAGTTCGGTGTCATCAGCCAAGCGCCGCCCCAGGTCCGGCCGGAGCAGGTATTGCTGGCGGTCCTGGCAGCGGCTGTGGACATAAAGGACGGGCGGGGGGATATCGGGTTGTCCGCTGGTGGCGTGAATGGCATCGCGAGCCGCCGCGTGGGCCGCGCGCAGGGCCAACCAATCGCGGGTGGTCAACGATCCGCCGGCGCGTTCCAAGCCGATCCGGGAATCGGTCACCGCCCGCAGGCAGGTTAAGAGATCATTCGCCATTCCCGCTCCGGTTCTCTGGTCAGCCACTCTTCAAACTCAGGTGCCGGCTTCAGCCCCAGCAGTTGCCGCACATAGAGCGCGTCGTGGAACGACGTGGACTGATAGCTCAGCATCGTGTCATCGCCGCCCGGCACGCCCATCACATAATTGCAGCCTGCGGTGGCGAGTAGAGTCAGCAGCGTGTCGAGATCGTCGAAGTCCGCTTCGGCATGGTTGGTGAAGCAGACGTCGCAGCCCATGGGCAGGCCCAGCAGCTTGCCGCAGAAATGATCTTCCAGGCCGGCGCGGGTGATCTGCTTGCCGTTGTAGAGATACTCCGGGCCGATGAAGCCCACCACCGTATTCACCAGCAGGGGCCGGTAGCGGCGGGCGACGGCGTAGGCGCGGGCTTCCAGCGTTTGTTGATCGATACCATGATGCGCATTGGCGGATAGCGCGCTGCCCTGCCCGGTCTCAAAGTAGGTGACATTGTCGCCGACGGTGCCGCGCCGGAGTTCAAGCGTCTGCTGCCAGGCCTCATCCAGCAGGCTCAACGACACGCCGAAGGACCGATTAAGCGCCTCCGTCCCACCGATCGATTGAAACAACAGATCCACTGGCGCACCGCCGTCCATGGCCCGTTGCTGCGTGGTGACGTGGGCCAGCACGCAGATCTGGGTGGGGATCTCGTATTGCTGGCGGAACCGGTCCAGCAAGTGGAGGATGGTGGAGACGGAGCCGACATCTTCGGCGACGGGATTGACGCCGATGACGGCATCGCCCGCGCCCAGCAGCAAGCCATCAATGGTGCTGGCCAGGATGCCGCGCGGGTCATCGGTGGGGTGGTTGGGCTGGATGCGGGTGGCAAAGCGGCCGGCCAAGCCCAGCGTGTTGCGGAACTGGGTCACCACGCGGCATTTGGACGCCGCCAGCACCAGATCCTGCACGCGCATCAGCTTGGAAACCGCCGCCACTATTTCGGGCATCAACCCGGGTGCCAGAGCCGCTAGTGTAGTGGCGTTGGCCGATGGTGAAAGCAACCAATCACGGAAGCCGCCGACGGTTAAGTGCCCGATCGGCGCGAACGCGGCGGCATCATGGGCATCGATGATCAACCGGGTGACTTCATCGTCTTCATACGGGATGACCGCTTCTGAAAGAAAGCGTCTCAGCGGCACGTCGGCCAGCTCCATCTGCGCCCGCACCCGCTGCTGTTCGGTGTTGGCGGCGACGCCCGCCAGCACATCGCCCGAACGCAGGGGGCTAGCGTGGGCCAGTAGTGTTTTGAGTGTGGGCGTGCTGGGCAAACTCTTCCTCGGGAGCCAGAATCAGGCGCTTCCGCGCATAGAAGGCGAAGTAGGCGATCCCCAATCCCATCCAGATTATCGGACCGAGCACCCCGTTTTGCACCAGCTTCGCCAGCACCACCAGACTGATGGCCATCGAAACGACCGCGCCCGCAATACCCAGCGGGCTGCGGTAGGGCCGATGGAGTTGGGGGAAGCGCCAGCGCAGGGCCAGATAGGAGCCCATTTGCAAGACGTAGGCCAGCACCGCGCCGAACACTGTCATATTCAACAGCACCGCGCCCACGGGAGAATCCTGCGGGGACAGATGCACCACCAGTGCCGCCAGAAAGCCCAATGCCGCCCCGGCCACCATGGCCCGAATCGGCGTGCGGCGGCTGGGATGGGTAAGTGAAAGGCTGGTGGGCAGGTAACCGGCCCGCGACAGTGAGTATATCTGCCGCCCGTAGGCAAAGATGATGGTGTGGAAGCTGGAGACCAGGCCAATGCAGGCCACCGCACCCAGCAGGCTGGTATTGAGCCCTTTGCCCAAAATGCCCTGGAAGGAATCGAGCAGCGGCTCAGTTGATTTGGCGATCACAGCCGCGCCCGGGGCCACGCCCGCGCTGGCGAACAGGGTGGCGAAGGCCAGCACCACCAGCGTCGCAAAGCCAGCCAGCAGTCCCCGGGGCAGGGTCCGCGTGGGGTCGTGCGATTCTTCGGCGGCCAGCGGCAACTGCTCAATCGCCAGATAGAACCAGATGGCGAACGGCAGCGCATCGAGCGGCGTGCCGCTGCCACTTGCCGACCAACGGGGCAGATCGAGCCGCGTGAAGGCCAGCGCATAAAAGACGCCCAACACCACTAGAGCGGCGATCGTGACCACCACCGAGAAGCGGAACGAAAGCTCCACGCCCCAGCAGTTCAAGCCGACAAACACGCAGTAGCAGAGCAGCCACCAGAAGGGTGCCATCGATGCCGGAGCGCCAAAGATCGCCCCCAGGTAGCCGCCGATGCCGACCACGATGACGGCGGGTGTCAGCACGTACTCCATGTTCTCGGCCAAGCCCGTGATGAAGCCACCCCAGGGGCCCATGGCGGTGCGGGCAAAAGAGTAAGCGCCGCCGGTGTGTGGAAGTGCG
Organism: Bryobacteraceae bacterium; assembly: GCA_947458745.1. Lineage (GTDB taxonomy): Bacteria > Acidobacteriota > Terriglobia > Bryobacterales > Bryobacteraceae > JAPKYZ01. The sequence goes on from CANGYQ010000001.1 coordinate 222,834, forward strand.
GCCGCCATCTCGGCAATCGAAAAGCAGAGCCCGGCGTAGAGCACGGTGGCGATCACCAGTGCGCTCAGCATGGCCGGAAAGCCATACTGGAGGCCAAAGTTCCAGCCGAAGAAGTCACCGGAAATGACCGCACCGACGCCCATGGCCCACAAATGCAAGATCCGGGCGTGCCGCTTCAAGCTGCGCTGTTCAAGATAGCCGGCGGGCGGCGGGCGGTAGGAATCCATGCTGGTCTAACCAGTCTCGCTGAATTGGCGGGGCGGGGTGAATCTGACCGGGACAGGCGTTGAGTTGGCACCGTCTCCAAACGCAAGAAAGCTGGCCCCGCGGGTTACCGCTTGGTGCCAGCTTTCTTTGTAGAGGTCACAAGTCCAGGCCCGAGGGCCCGGGTTAGACTACCAGCGGCCGCCACCGCCGCCGCGACCACCACCGCCGCCAGCCGTCTTGGGCCGGGCTTCGTTCACGTTCAGGCTCCGGCCATTCATGTCGGATCCGTTCAAGCGATTAATCGCTGCTTCAGCAGCTGAGCGGTCCGTCATTTCGACGAACGCGAAGCCGCGCGGTTGACCGCTGTCGCGATCCATTACGATGTTGACGCGCTCGACCGTACCGAAACTGGCAAAAGCCGTTTGCAGTTCGTCCTGCGTCGTCTGGAAACTCAAGTTACCAACAAAAATATTCGTCATCAAACTAACTTCCTTCGGAACCAACCTTGTCGTGTTTTCAAGCCGTGCCTGATGCACTCCCGGCCCCACCAGGGAACCGGCCGCTCAAGCCGCGCCTGCAGGTACGTTACCTGGCCATCAAAATGTAAAATCCGGCACCGCCACCTGCAGCCACCAGCGCCAGGGCAAAGCCCAGGGTCAGCTTGGCTGCGCGGCGGTCAATCTGTTTGCCTTTCGCTAACCACTCCGCCCAACGCTTCGGGTCCACGTCGGGGACACCCTCCATGCGGTGATCCATAAGCTAGGAGATCTCCGTGGATGCGGGCAGGGGCCAGGGGGAAGGGGTGGCGTTGTGGTTCGGTCGGGGCGGTACCCGTCGCCGAGCGGCCTGCTTCAGTGAAGCCGCATGGTCCGCATGGAGGCGCATCTGCGCCTCAGAGTAAGTAAAGGCATGGACCGGGCCACCAGGCTCGCAAGCGTCCAGCAGCGCAAGGCACAACAGCGGCAGATCCTGGAGCGGGATGCGATACTGGCGCGCCAACGCCAGATTGGCCTTCACCGTAAACGAGTGGCGCGTCCGGTCACCGGCCAGTCCTTCAAACGCGAACACCCGCGATCCGTCTACCTGGGTAAAGCCCGCCAAGCTGAACTGCATTTTAGTGCTGACGGCCGGAGGAGCCTTCGCGGACAGGACGGCCTTGGCGCTCATTGTGGCCACGTCCCGCCGCGATTAATGGCCGGTTCGTATTCCATCACCAACCGGTTCTGGCGCTCTGGACGATCGGCCAGGGCGCAGACCTCGAAAGCAAAGCCCGTGGGCTTCTTCCGGGCTTCGACGCGGTGCAGATCTTTCAGGTGCTCCAGCAAGGTTTCCTGGATGTTGTCGGTCTCGCCGATGTAGAGCCACTGGCGGGCCGTAGAGATGCCGTAGACACCGGACGTGATGGGCGCATGCTCCCGCATGGCCGCCGCCGTGAACAGACGGGGAGCAAAATCCTCAAACGGCATCAGAACCTCCATGCAAAGCCAACAGATCGCCGGATAACTTCATTGGGCGGCTCGGACGGGCAAGCCCTTTTTGGCCGCGTCGGGATTCATCAGCGTCCGGAGACGCGACACCAAACCCTTACCCAGGGCGATGTCGCCCGAGTTGCCCTTATGGCCGGGAAACTTCGGGTCGATGAACTCCCGCCGGAAAAGTTGATCGGACGCCAAAGCGGCCAACAGCTCCATTTCCTTCATGGTCAGCTTCAGTGTTAGTTGAATCATGCCCGCTCCAGTTTCCGTGCCGCCTGGCGGGCACGCTGATCGGTCTTGATGACGAGGTAGCGCGGATCGGCGATCAGCAAGCCCTGCACCCGCCCACCCAGTTCCTGCCAATGCGCAATGAAATAGCCGGCCTCCGTGCGCGCCATCACTTCGCCGCGCTTCTCGCCCAGGATGCTGATCAGCCGGAGAGTATCCTCACGCGCCGGATCACTCTGCCGGTCGGCAACGGTTTGCAGAGCGGCTGCGACGCGGTCGAATTCCGCCCCTGCGCGCGGCTTGATCTGGGTGGCCCACTCGATCTGGCTGGTTGTTCCGGTCATCGTTTCTTGAATGGAGGCTTCCATGCCGTTAGCGGGACCGCCGGCTGGGGAGAAACTGCCCGGCCATGCCAGCGCGATCACGGCACGGACCAGCATGAAGGGTGCGGATAGCCGCAATGGACCTTAGGTGGAGATCCAACATGGCAACCTCCTCAGGTGGCCGGCGGCATAAGAGGGTGGGACAAATCGGCGTACTTAGCTCAGCCGACTCGCGAGAAGGCAGGATTGCCCTCAACATACCTAGTATTGGGCAATCATTCAATAATGTCAAGCTGCGTCTGGTTGTTAGTGATGACACGGCTCGACCGCACGCGAGGCGCCAGACCATTCGGCGAATGGCTGAGACCTCGGTATACACTGAAGGCCGGACCAACTTGCTGATGACTTCTTTTCCTCAAGTCCCTACCGCTCTACCCGGTGGCGTCACCGCCCCGGAACGCGAAGCATCGGTGCGGCGCAAGATTCCGGGGTCGCTGGCCCGGTATGAGCGGGCGCAGAAGTCCCTGGCGGGCGGCGTATCGACGGCGCTGCGCCGTTCGGCCCGCCCCTCACCGCTCTACTTTGAGGGCGGCCACGGCTCGCGGATCACCGATGTCGATGGCAACCGCTATCTGGACTACACGCTGGCGTGGGGGCCGTTGATCCTGGGGCATGCGCCGGAGTGCATCAACCAGGCGGTGGCCGCGCAGTTGAGCCGGGGACATACGTTTGGCGCGCAGCATGACCTGGAGTTTGAAGTAGCAGAGCTGTTGTGCCGCTACATCCCCTGTGCCGACCTGGTGGCCTTTGCCAACAGCGGCACGGAGATCGTGCAGGTTGCCCTGCGGCTGGCGCGCGCCGCGACGGGGCGCACCAAGTATCTAAAGTTTGAAGGCCACTATCATGGCTGGGACGATAGTGTCCTGATTAGTTACCGGCCCACCCGCCAGCAAATTGACGCCGCGGCGGGACAACCGATTCCTGTGGGTCTGGGCCAGCGGCCCAACCATGAAACGGTGGCAGTGGAGTGGAACGATCGCGAGGCCGTGACGCGGGCGTTTGCCGAATCCGGCAACGAGATCGCGGCCGTGGTCTGTGAGCCGCTGCTGTGCAATAGCGGTTGCGTAGCGGCGGACCCGGGGTTCCTGCAGTTCCTGCGGGACATCACCCAGGCTCATGGCGCGCTGCTGATCTTTGATGAAGTGATCACCGGGTTCCGCCTAGCTTTGGGGGGCGCGCAGGAGTACTACGGCATCACGCCGGACCTGGCAACTTTCGCCAAGGCCGCCGGTGGCGGGTTGCCGCTGAGCGTGCTGGCGGGCAAGCGGGAGTACATGGGCCACATCGCTGCGGGACAAGTGGTGCACGCCGGAACGCTGAATGGCAATCCGGTGGCACTGGCGGCGGCCAAGGCCACCATTCTGGAACTGGCGCGGGATGACGGCGCCGCCTACCGTCACCTCTGGGAGCAGGGTGAGCGGTTACGCCTGGGCTTGGAAGCGATGTTGCGGGCGGCCGGTTTGCCGGTGATGACCACCGGGGGTGGGCCGGTGTTCCACCTGTCGTTCATGGAAGCCCGGCCGCATACGTATCGCGACACACTGACGGCGCACACGGCGCTCTATTCCGATTTCGGACTGGCCTTGCTGGACGAGGGCGTGCTGGTGCTGCCGGACGGCCGCTGGTATTTGTCGACGGCGCATTCGGCCCACGATGTCGATGAGACGCTGGAGGCGGCACGCCGGGCGATTGGCTAAGCCCGTTTTTTGACATGACGCAGCGAGCGGCGATGAGGGACCGATTGATTCGATTGGCCGGGGCAAGCCTGCTACTGGCGAGTGTCGCCGCGGCGCAAGGGTCCTTGGAGAACCGGCTGACTGCGGATGAACGCGCCGCTGGCTGGCGTCTCCTGTTTGATGGCAACACCACTGAGGGTTGGCGGGAAGTTACCGGCCTGGCTTTTCCGCAATCGTGTTGGAGCGTTGAGAACGGCTGTCTGCGCGCGCGGCCCAATCCGCAGGGCTTCCAGGACCTCCGCACCACTACGTTATACGGATCGTTTGATCTGCAGTTTGAATGGCGCCTGGCGGCGGGCGGCAATTCCGGCGTGAAGTATCTGGTGCAACGGACCGACCGCTGGCAGCGCAAGGGTGAGCCGGAATTCAGCGCCCGGGCGCGCGGCCTGGAGTATCAGATTGCCGACGACCTGGGCAATCCCGATGCGCGCTCTTCACCGATGCGCGCGACGGCGTCGCTTTATTCGTTTCTGGCACCGTACCGTCGCGTGGAAGTGAAGCCGGGGGCCTATCATCGCTCCCGGATCATCGTCAAGGGCGGCCATGTGGAGCACTGGATGGATGGCGTCGAGGTGCTGGATTTTGACTTGTCGCTGCCGGTAGTGGCGGATGCGCTGCGCCAGATGAGGGCCAAGGCGCAGCCCGGCGCGGCCAGCGCGGTGCTGCCCGAACGCGAGTCGTTTATCTCGCTCCAGAATCATGGCTCCGAGATCGAGTTTCGCAACCTAAAGATCAAGCGCCTGGATTAGCCCGCTTCCAGGCGTGGCCCAAATCGCGCTATCACTGGAATTGTGACCCCATTTCTTGTTGTGGCCGCGATGCTGGCGGCCGAAGTACATACGCTCTCGCTGAAGCAAGCCGTCGATCTCGCCTTGAAGCAGAACCCCGACCTGCTGCTGGCGCGTTTTGACGAAGCCAAGGCGCAGCAGGCGATCCGGGAAGCGCGGGACCCGTTCCACCCCAAGCTGATCGTGGGCAGCGGCTTGGCCTACACCAACGGCTTTCCGCTGAGCATTGAAGGCTCGGCGCCCAGCTTGATCCGGGCCGACGCCACACAGTCGCTGTTCAACCGCCAGCGTTCTTACGAAGTGGCCAAGGTGCGGGAGCAGGCCCGCGGAGCGGGCATCGCGACGCAGGCCCGGCGCGATGATGCCGCGCTGCGGACGGCCCTGCAGTATCTGGAGGCGGACCGGTTGCGGCGCGCCGCCGAAGTGGCCCGGCGGCAGACCGAGAGCATCGAGAAGATGGCCGAGATCACGCGCATCCGCGTGGCGGAAGGGCGCGAACTGGAACTGGAGAACAAGCGCACCGCCGCCCGGCTGGCCCAAGCGCGCCACCGGGCGCGTGTGCTGGAAGGGGCGGCGGGCGTTGAAGAAGAAGTGCTGGGGCAGTTGCTGGGCTTCCCCTCGGGCGATCAAGTGCGGCCGATCGCCGAGGAGCGGCCGGTGCTGAAGGTGCCGGAGTCCGAAGACGAAGTGGCGCGCGGGGCGCTGGAAGCGTCGAAGGATCTGCGGGTACTGCAATCGAAGATGCAAGCCGCGGGCCTGGACGTCAAGGCCAATCAGGCTGCCCGGCTGCCGCGGATTGACTTGGTGGCGCAGTACGGTTTGTTTGCCCGGTTCAATAACTACGACGAATTTTTCCGCCGCTTCCAGCGCCACAATGGCCAGATCGGCGTCTCCTTCCAGTTGCCCATTCTGCCCGGCTCCGCCGCCCCGGCGCGCGCGGAACAGGCCGCTACGGAATCGGCCCGGTTGCGCCTGGAGATGGCGGCGGCCCGTTCCCGGGTGAGCCTGACGGCGCGGCGAGCTTATCAGGACTTGAAGAACGCCGAATCACTCCGCGAAGTGGCGCGCTTGGATCTGGAAGTGGCCCGCGAACAGTTGGCGGTCAGCATGGCGCAGTATGAAGAAGGCCGGGCGGCACTGAAGCTGGTGGAGGATGCGCGCATCCTGGAAAACGAGCGCTGGATGGCGTTTCTCGACGCCCAGTTCTCGGTGGAGAAGTTGCGCCTGACCGTCTTGAAGGACACGGGCGACCTGCTGGCGGCCCTCAACTAGTCTCCCCGCGGGAGCGCTAAACTGTCAGCATGGTCCGGTGGCTTGTCCCAGTAGCCGCGCTCGCCGGGGCTTGGCTGCTGGTGCCTGCCCCGTTGTCGCTTGAAGTCCATCAAGGCCAGATGTACCGCGCCAGCATCGCGGGCGTGGGCCGCGCCTCCATCGCCGGGCACACGAAGATGCTCGATGTCTGGGACCGCGACTTCACCCGCGAATTCCGCGCCACGCAGTCCGGCGCGCCCCCCATTGAGCTTCCACCCGGGGCCACGCTGGACCTGCAGCCCGTGGCGGATCATGTTCTTCCAGCCAGTGATTGGCGCGCGGCGGAGACGTTCCGTGCCGGTGAGAACATCGCCGCCTATGCTGACGAGCGGCCCTATTTTCCGGCAACCGAGGCGGAACTGCGCCCGGGCGTGCATTGGTACAAGGTCCGGCTTCGCGAGAGCGAGAAGCGGTTGGTGTTCTTCAATGTCGAAGTGGACGACCGCGATGTGCCGTCCGATGTCGACTTGTTCACAGCCAGCGCGTCGGGCGAGTTGACGCCCTATCGCGAAGGGTCCCACCGCTACACGCCGGAGGCGACGCAAAACTTCCCCGGCTTGGCCAGTTACCGGACGCGCGTGCTGGAGCCGGGGCGCGACTATCTGGTGCGCGTGGCCGCGAATCATCCCTGGTACCGGTTGCGCACCAAGTCGTACCCGGTGCCGCCTTATGCCGACCCGAAGCAAGCCGTCGAAGTCGGTATGGACCTGATGGTCAGCCTGGGTGATGCCTGGCTGAACAACATCCCGCGCCGGGGTGCCATAGCGCAGCGCGACACCATGCAGCATGCCGAAGTGCAGAATTGTGTCGCCTGCCATGCCACGCAGTTCACGATGCGGGCCTACCGTGGTGCACGCGATCGGGGCTTTGCCCCGGTGAATCCGCATGCCGCCGCCAACTTGCAGGCACAACTCGAAAACAACCCGCGCCCGTTGCCGGGGCACGAGGGTGCCAACTGGTCCCGGGTAATTTTTTCGGCGCGTGCTGTTTCGACGCGCCTGCCGTTGCTGGTGGATGTGCCTGACGTCCGCCGGGGCGCGGTGAAGTTTCTTAATCTGGTCAATGCGTTGGAGCCGGAAGCCGATGGAGCGCCTCCAAACGTTAGCCCCATGGAAGTGGCCTTTGGCGCGTTGCGGCTCTATCGCGAACAGAACCATCCGAGGGCAGCCGAACTGGAGCGTCAGGTGCGGGCTTTTGCCGCCTCCAGCGTCACCGACTTGAGCTGGAAGGTGCTGGCGCTGCGGGACGCGGCCGACATTGAGCGGCTGCGCGCCATGCGGGGCGAAGCCGACTTTATCGAATCGTTGCGTCTCTATGCTCTGGCCGCGGCCGGCGCACAGCCCGACCTGACGGCGCTGCTCGCCAGCCAACAGGCATGGGGTGGTTGGCAGGGTGACCCGGGCCCAAAGACGTTCAATACTCCCTTCCGTGATACTCAGTTCGCACTGCTGGCGCTGGCTGAGCGCTACCCGCAAGCAGTTGCTCCGGCAGTAGTGCAGGAACCGGAGCCGGCACTTGCCGGTAAGGCGAAGCTGCGGCGTGAAGCAGTGCGGCTGCGCCGCGCGGCCGATGCGACGGCTTTGTTAAACGCGCCCCGCTGGGTGATGCTACGGGCGCTGAATAAACAGTTCCGTCAACTGGCGGGCCATGATTCGCTGCTGGCCGCCACGAAGGCCGCGCTGAACGATGGTTCACCATTGGAGCGCTTGGATGCCGCCATCGCGCTGACGCACTGGTACACTTGGCGCAACGATGAAAGCATTTTGGACGCCCTGGCGGCGCGCCTGAGCCGCGAAACGGAGCCTCGCGTCCGGCGTGTGCTGACCGAAGGAGTCTCGAACATTCTCGATGAGAACCTGGGCTATGCCGAGGCTTGGATGCGGGCGATGGTCCGGGACGAGGACCGGGCGAAGACCGTGGCCGCGCTGCACGAAAGAAGCCGCAGCCAGGGGGCCGTGCTGGCCCGTCATCTGACGACGGGCACACGTGACGCCAAGCTTTCTTTGTTGACCTCCCTATGGGATCTGCCCCTGCGCCACATGGCCATCCCCGAGGACGCCGCGCACCGTAGCGAAGTGACGCTGCCGGCCTATTACGAAGAGTTCTCGCGCGGTGTGCCCCGCCTGCATGAGCCGGAGACACGGTACGCGCCCTATGGGGAAGCACTGCGGTTCCGATATGACGCGCGCAATGGTTTTTTCAAAACGCGCGTGGGCAATGACAGTGACGCCATTGACCTGACGGGAGCTGGGCCAGAGCTGGAAGCAGCAATTCTCGCCTGTGTCCGGTCCGGCGATGCAGAGTTGCAGACGGCGGCGATCAAGGCCGGATCCGCTTTGGGCGGGGCGATGTCGCCCGCGTTTACCCGGACAATGCTGGCGCTGGCCAACTCGGGCGAAGTCCGCTATGTCTACGAGAACAGCGCCCGGGGGCGGCTGACCTTGGGGGACCCGAATCAGCCGGACGACGTGACCATCGAAGCGCTGCTGAAGACGGAGAATCTGGCCGTGGCGCTGCCGCTGGTGGCGGCGATCCCGCCAGGGTCCGTCATCACGCGCGATGCCCGGTTGATGGCCTGGATGGAGAGCTTGCTCCAGAAGCCCCCGGCAGGCCTGGTAGACCGGGTGATCGCGGCGGCGGCGGTTTTTCCGCGAGTGGCCGACGGCCCCCTGATGCGCAGTGTCGTCCTGGAAGCGCTGGGCTCCGGCGACCGGGCCACGGAAGCAGCGGCCATCGAAGTGGTGGTGCGGAACTACTTTGCGGACCCCACAATGCCGACGTTGGCGGAGCAGTTTGGGGCGGCCACGCAAGGGCGGGTGCGGCAGCAACTGCTCGATTCGTTGGACCCTTCGCGGTTTTCACTGCGCCTGTCGGCGCTGTCGCTCTACAACCCGGGCAACCTGAACTTCATCCCCGCGGACGCCAATCTGTTTTCAAGCAATAAGGTGCAGGAGTTTGTCGCGCGGAGCTTGAACGAGGCAGAGCCGCAAGTGCGAGCCGCCGCCCAGGACCTGGTTCGGACCTATCCGCAACTGGCTAAGCAGATCGGCGCGACGGCCGCCGCGCGCCCTATGCCCGATCCGCAGTACTTTGAGCAACACGTCCAGCCCATCCTCAGCCGGGCCGGACAAGACGGCAAGGCTTGTGTGATGTGCCACGCCACGCATGCCCGCTTCACCCTGCGCCTGAACGCAGCGGCCAACTATAGGGCCGCCCTGAAGGTGATCGACCTGGCCAATCCAAAGCAAAGCCTGATCCTGATCAAACCGACGCGCCCCAACGATTCCGCCGGCGACCCGAACTTCTTTTTGGCAACCCACAATGGCGGCGAGCGTTGGAAGGGCAACGAATCGAGCGTTGAGTACCAGACAATCCTCGCTTGGATCCGCGGCGCCAAAGCCACGCCCATCACCACCGCTAACCGGTAGCCACAGCCCGGTGCACTTGGGGGCTCCGGAGCCGTGCTGATGCCGGCCTAGCCGGTGTTCGGGGCAATGACGGACCGGGGCAGCAGGCGGGTGGTAACCGCAACTTGGCGCACTGGCCAGGGTTATACTGGGGTGCGCATGAGGCTCATCCGGGTCTTCCTTTCTTTGGTGTGGCTGATGGCAGGCGGGACGTTTCTGCTTAAGCAGGAGGCGTGTGCCGCGACGTTTGGAACCGCTATTCCGGTGGTGGGCGGAGTGACCGACATGGTGCTCGACAGTGCCCGGAACCGGCTTTATCTAGTTGGGGTTCCGGACAAGGTGGATGTTTATTCCATCACCCAGCGCCGCACGATTGCCACCATCCGGACCGATTCGCTGCCCCTGGCGGCAGCGATGTCGCGCGACGGCAAGTTTCTTTACGTGGTTGCTCACAATGCCTCAGCACTGAATGTCATTGACCTGGAGTCGCTGGGCATTGTCAAGACGGTCAACCTGCCGGCTCGTCCGGAAGGCGTGGCGGTGGGCAATGATGAACGCGTGCTGATCTCGACCATCGGCACGGGCGCGGGCAATGCGTTCAATGTGCTGCTGCTCTATGACCCCAATGCCGCGGAGACGCGGGCGCTGTCGGCCGTCCAGGTGACGCCCCCGGCAGCGACGCCGCCCGTACTGCCCGCACCCCAGGGCCAACCACTGCGGGCCAACCGGAGTTTCCTGGCGGCTTCCATCGACGGCACCACGATTGTCGGGGCCAACGTTTTGGCCAACGGTACCCGGACGGTGTTTGTCTACGAGGTGGCGTCCGGCAGCGTGTTGCGGTCCCGCAATATCGGCAGTATCTCGAACGTGCTGTCGATTTCGAGCAACGGGCAGCGCTTCATGGCGGGCCTGTCGCTGTTTGATACGGCGACACTCGAGATTCTTGCCCAGCAGAATCTGGCTAACGCCCCTTATCCGATCCCCGCGGGCACCAACTTCAACTTGCAGCAGAATCAGGGCGGCAGCGTTTTCGCGCCCGATGGGTCCGCCATTTTTTCGGCCTTCAACGTCGCCCCGCAGCAGAACCCGGCGGCGCGGCCAAATATCAGCCAGTTGATGCTTTCTGACCCGGACAACTTATTGATTCGCGACGGCTATCAGTTGCCCGAGAACCTGTCCGGCAAGATTCTGATCTCGGCTGATTCGCAGAACATGTTCGCCATTTCCGAGTCTGGTTTTTTGACGATTCCGATTGGTCAGGTGGCGCAGCAACCCATTGCCACGCTGGCCCAATCGTCGGTGCTGCTGGCGAATGATCAGTGCGGGGTGTTTTCCAACCTCCGGACCACGCGGGTCTCACTGCGCAATGACGGACGTGGGACACTGGGCGCAACCTCGGCGCAACTGCTGACGGCCACCGGCGGCCCGGCGGGACTAGGCGGGGCGGGTGGACCGGGCGGCGGCATCGCCATTCCGGTTCCCGGCGGCGGCGTCATCACCATCCCGATCGGCGGAGTGCCGGGCCTACCGGCGAATGTCCCGGCGGCGACCGCCCCCGCCAACGCGACGGCCCCCAGCATCCGGACCATTCCTTCGGCCACTGGAGTAGATTTCGAGTTCACCTTCAACAATGCCAACCGCAATGCCGTCGGCACGGTGAACCCGTTCCATGACTATCTGGTGCAGTCGAACAACGCGGTCAATATTCCAGCCCGGATCCGGGTATTCCAGAACAATCGTGACTCCGACGCCCGGGGCGAAGTGGTTCCGGTGCCCGTGGGCATCTCGGCCAATGAGGCGCTGACGGACTTGGTCTTCGATGCTCAACGCCAGCGCGTCTACATGGCCAACTCCGGCTTGAACCGCATTGAGACCTATGACGTCCGCACGCGCCGACTGCTGACACCGTTGAAGGTGGGACAATTGCCCCGTTCGATGGCACTGTCACTGGACGGGTCGTTGATGTATGTGGCGAACTCGGGCGGCGAGTCGCTGACGGTGGTGGACCTGGATCAACGGGCGGTGATGGGCAAGATCAAGTTTCCGCCTATCCCGCTGAACGCCAACGTGGCCCTGGCTACGCCGCGAGTGATTGCACCGTCACAAAGCGGCCCGCTGGTACTGGTGAGCACGGGCAGCGGCACAGCCGCGACGCTGTGGAAGATCATCGGCAATGAGATGGTGCCCCGGCGGCTGGAGCCGGAAATCTTTGGAACGGCCACCACCATCCCGGCACCTTACACGATGACCTCGACGCCGAATGGCGAATTCATCCTTTTGTTTGCCGGCAATGGGTTTGCCTATCTTTACAGTGCGCTTGATGACCGGTTCGTGCAGGCGCGCCAGATCTTTACCGGCCAGCAGATGACCGGCTACTACGGAGCGGTGACGGCTGGACCGCGGGGCACCTACTATGTCGTCAACGGAACGACGCTAAATTCGGCATTGAGCCCGGTCTCGACGGCCCAGGCGGTGGCGGCCGGAGTGACGGGCAATCTCCCGGTGGCCGCCACGGTACCGGTGGGGGCCACAACCTACGCCCGCTTTACGCAGCCCTTCCGCACAGCCGCCAACCAGGCGCTATCGGACCCGGGAACAGTGGAATTGGTGGACGTGCAAACCGGTATCGCCACCCGGCGGTCACTGGCGCTGGAAGGGCCCACCACCCAAGCCGTGGGCAATCAGCGGGTGGTGGTGGACGGCCGGACCATGGCGCTGGATGCCACCGGCACCAATGCCTATGTCATCACCACCAGCGGCCTCAGTATCGTCCCGCTGGACACCCCGGCAGCGGCGGACCGGCCGCTGCCCAACAACAACGGCACAGTATCGCTAGCCAGCTACCTGCCGGCCTTTGCGCCCGGCGGCCTGATCTCGATTTTTGGCCGCAACCTGGGCCAGGATGCCAGCGCCGAACCGCCCTACCCCACGACGCTGGGTGGTACCTGCGTCACGTTGAACAATACGCCCATCCCGCTGTTGATGACCTCCGCCGGACAAATTAACGCCCGGATTCCGGAGAACATCACGGTGGGGGCGACCACGGTACCGCAGACCCTGGTGGTGCGATCGCTGGATCGCCGCTCTTCCAGCACCGCCCAGACGATCCGGATCAGCCGGCTGGCCCCGGCGCTTTTTGTCGATAGTGCGACCGGCCGCGCCGCCGCCTATGACGGCGAAACGGGCGAGCGGATTTCGCCGGATAACCCCACCACCCGAGACCGCTATGTCTCCATCTATGGGGTTGGCTTTGGGCTGAACTTCAAGAGGAGCGGTTCCACCACATTGACCGAGCTGGCCGACAAAGTGGAAGTGTTCATTGGAGACCCCAAGATGGACCAGGCGGAGATGGATGTCCGCTGGGCGGGCCTGGTGCCGGGTTTGGTGGGCATCTACCAGGTGAACTTCTACGTCCCGTGGTACCGCCTACGGGGCGAGCAGATTCTCGTGGTAAAGGTAGCGGGCGTCGAAAGCCAACGAACGGGTCCCGTAGTACCCAAAATCGACGTGGACTAGGGAGTCCGGCGGGGAAGCCGTTTCACAGACGTGCGCGCAAGGCAATCCAATCTTCTTTTGTACACGTCTTCGACTGTATAATTGACCTATACTAGCCGATTAGAAAGTTTGTCTCTATGCGTTCTACCAAGTTGATACTTCTGCTCGCCCTGGCACTGCTGGGTGCGGCCTGTAATCGTGATCCGAAGGTGCAACGGCAAAAGCACCTGGAAAATGGCAACCGGTACTTTAACAATGGCAAGTACAAAGAAGCGTCGATCATGTACCGGCGTGCGTTGCAGCAGGATCAACGGTTTGGCGAGGCCTATTACCGCTTGGGCCTGTCTGAGTTGAAGTTAGGGCGACCGGTTGAATCCCTCCGGGCCCTGCAGCGCGCGGTGGAACTGGACCCCAATAATCAGGACGCCCCGGCCAAGCTGGCCGAGCTATTCCTGGCCTTTTATTCAGCCAACCCCAAGCATCCTCAGGAGTACCTGAAGGAAATTGAGGAGAACACCAACAAAATCCTCACGCGTAACCCTAAATCCTACGATGGTTTGCGGCTGCGCGGCTACCTGAATCTGACCAAGCGCAACATTGAGGCGGCCACGGCGGATTTCCGCGCGGCCAACGACATTAAGCCCGGCCAGCCGGACCTGGTGCTGGTGCTCTGCCAGAGCCTGCTGGCGAGCCAGAAGGGCGACGAAGCCGAAAAGCTGGCCCGGGCGACGCTGGATAAGGAGAAAGGCTACGCGCCGCTCTATGACCTGCTGTATGGCACCTATATCCAGTCCAAGCGGTTTGACGAAGCAGAAGCCGTTCTCAAGCTGAAGTCGGGCAACAACCCGCGCGTTCCCATGTACATCCTGCAGTTGGCGGCCCATTACCTGGCCGCGCAGAAGATGCCGGAGATGCAGGTTCAACTGGACCGGATCACGTCCAATCAGAAGGATTTCCCAAGTGCGCGGGCGATGGTGGGCGATTTCTACTTCCGCGCCCGGTCGCTGGATAAAGCGATTGAGCAGTACTCACTGGGATTGAAGGAAGCCAAGAAGGACGACGAGAAGCTGGTTTTCCAGAAGCGGCAGGTGGAAGTGCTGGTGGCCCAAGGCAAGATCCCCGAGGCCAACAAGGTGGTGACGGAAATTCTGCAGACCAACCCCAAGGACGACGACGGCATTGCCATGCGCGGCGCACTGGCCTTGCGGTCCGGCACCAAAGAAACGGTGCAGGCCGCCATCAACGACTTGCAGTCGGTGGTTTCGCGTACCCCCAACAATCCGGTGCTTCGCTTTAACTACGCCCGGGCTTTGATCGCCAAGGGTGAACTGGACCAAGCCAAGGTTCAACTGCTGGAAGCGGTGAAGCTGCGTCCGGACTTTGTGCCGGCCCGCCTGGCGCTGGCGCAGGTCTACGTCACGAAGGGCGACTTCCCGAACGCCCAGCAGATGGCCAATGAGATCCTGCAGTACGATCCGAATAGCCAACCAGCCAAGCTGCTGCGATCCAGCGCCATGATCGGCCTGCGCCAGTACGTCGAAGCGCGCCAGGAGCTGAAGGGCATCCTGGAGGCCAATCCGCAGTTGACTGACGCCCAGTTCCAGTTGGGCATGGTGAACTTTAGTGAAGGCAAGTTTAAGGAAGCCGAAGGCGTCTTCCGCCGTCTCTACGAGAGCAATCCCCGGGACCCGCGCGGTTTGCTGGGCACCATTGAAGCTTTGGCCCGCCAGAACCAGTACCCCGAGGCGATCAAAATGATCACCGCTGAACTGGAGAAGAGCCCGGACCGGAGTGATCTGCGGCTGGCCCTGGCCAACACGGCATTCAATGTCAAGAATTTCGACTTGGCCATCCAGGAACTGCAGAAGGTGATGCAGAAGGAGCCCAAGAACACCAACCTGATGCTCCGGCTGGGCGAGTGCTACCGCCAGAAGGGCAACATGGAGCAGGCGATCGCCATCGTCCAGAAGGCCCAGGCGACGGCACCGAATGACCCGGTCTCGACGCTGCAATTGGCGCTGCTCTATGACACCACCGGCTCGGCGGAACGGTCCAAGCCGCATTATGAGAAGGTGCTCTCGGTGGAGCCCGACAACCCATTGGCGTTGAACAACTTGGCCTACATTATGGCCGAACAGGGCGTCAATCTCGATCAGGCGCTGACCATGGTCCAGAAGGCCAAGCAGAAGCTGCCGACCAACCCGGAAATCTCCGACACGATGGGTTGGATCTACATCAAGAAGAACTTGAGCGACAACGCCATCTCGATTCTGCGCGAGCTGACCACAAAGTACCCGGACCGGGCGGTGTATCAATACCACTTGGGTATGGCGTACTTCCAGAAGGGCGATAAGCCCCAGGCCAAGAAGATCCTGCAGGGCGCGCTGACCAAGAAGCCCGACAAGAGCGAAGAGGCCAAGATCAAGGAATTGATCGCCAAGTGCGGCTGATAAGCGTACCTTCGCGTGCGTGATCTTGTTCCAAATGCCTTAGGCTAAAGAAGTGCGGCATACGATTGGTTTGGTAGCGCTCTGCGCCTGTGCGCAGACGGTGGTGTTCGAAAAGCAGGCCCCGGTGCAATCCGGGGCCCTTTCTTTGCCTGGTCTCCGGGCGGGTCAGGCTTACTCCCTGCTGGTTTCCTTGGAGCAGCCCGATGCCTTGGGCGCGGCGCGGCTGACGGCGCGGCTGGAGGGCACCGGGGCGAAGACTCTCCATCGGGGTGACGGTGATTTCCAGATTAACTTTGCCGCCTCAGGTCAACCCAAGCTGAGCGTCACACTCGAGGGCCTACCAACCCGGCGAACGCGCTACTCGGTGCGGGTGACCTCGCTGCCAGGTGAAGCGGCGCAGGTGGAACAGGAGCCCAACAACAGCTGGCAGCAAGCCAACCTGATCCGCCTGGGCGATCTGATTTCCGCCACCGCTGACGACACCCCGTATGTGCCGGTGGTGGGGACGCCGCGCTCGCTGGGTCAGGAGAACGTGGACTGGTATCGGATCGATTTTGCGGGCGGGCCGCCGAAGTTGGTCTTCTTTCAGCTGGAGCTGATCGAGCGCGACAACATACCGGTGGATGTCTCGGTTTGGCGGGTGGTGAACGGCAAAGAAGTGCCCTACAGCGAAGGCGAGGACCCGGTCGCTCTGCCGCACGAGGTACAGGCGCTGCCCGGCAACAAGTTTACGACTCGGATTCTGAAGGACCCGGGGGCCTACTATGTCCGGGTGGCCGCCAATCACCCGGCCTATCAACTGCGGACCCGGGTCTACGATCCTCCGGCCTATACCCAACCGGAGCAGGCCGTCCGGACCGCTCTCGACTTTCTGCTGGGAGCAGGCGATTCCTGGCACGCCAACACGCCCCGGCGTGGCGGGGTTTGGGACCGGGTGGCGAACGTCCATCAGGAGACCTCGCTCTGCGTCGCCTGCCATCCGACGCACTTCACGCAACGGGCGGCGCTCTATGCGGCCCGCAATGGCTATCCCATTCACCAGCGGCATCAACTGGATTTTCTAGCTGAGCGCTTCTACAACAATCCGCGGCCGCTGTTCGGATTTGAGCAGCCGCAACCGGGCCGGGAAGCTGGGGCCGTTTGGGCTCGTGTGATCTCGGCCCCGGCCAACGTGCTGGGCCGGATGTCGCACTTGCTGGATCTTTATGAGAAGCAGGTGAGTGGCGTCCGCCGTGAGCCGTATCACGCCAGCATTCGCGAGTTTCTGCATCTTTACTACAACGGCCGCACCAAGCTTCCGCCGGATGAGACCAACGGCAATCTGCCGCTGGTGAGCTCCTATGAGGTGGCCTGGTACGCCTGGGAAGTAACCCACGACCCGGCCATCGAGCCGTTGATCGTGCAGGACACGGGCGTCAAGAACGTCATCGATCTCTGCTACCAGACCCAGGCCTTGGCGGCGATTGACGCGCGGAAGCACGCGGCCAAAATCAAAGCGAATGCCGAACGGCTGCTGAGCTTGCAACGGGAATCCGGCCAATGGTCAATGAAGTTCAGCCCGGAAGAGAAGGAAGTGGAGTTCCAGACCGGCCATGTGCTGTGGGCGCTCCACGCCGCCGGCATCCCGCGCGAGCACCCGCAAGTGTCCAAAGGCTTGAACTACCTGCTGGCCCGTCAACAACCCTGGGGCGGCTGGCTGGACCCGTTGCAGAGCTTTGAGAACTTCCGCACGCCGTTCCGGGAGACGCAGATGGCGGTGCTGGCGCTGAGCGCCTATTTCCCCGGCCCGGGCAAGCAGCAGCCCGATGCAGCCACGCCGTTTGACCTGTCCGCCGCCATCGCCCGCTTGGGCGCCGCTAGCAAGATTGACCAGCGGCAGGCGGCCTGGGAGATCCGGCTAGCGTATTCGCGCAATCCTCAAATGCCGGCCGCGCCGCTCTTGAAAGCGCTTTCCGGCACCGAGCGGGAAAAATGGGGTGCGACCCGCGTGTTCGCCACCCATTTCTCCGCCCTGGCACAACGCCCGGAGTTCGCCGATGCTCTGATCCGTCTCGCCCAAGACCCTGCGCCGGTGATCCGCATGCAGGCGATCAAGGGCCTGTGGCAGTTCTGGTTCTGGACGCCATCGGCGGAGGTCAAGGGACGGATCGAGGACGCCGTGCTGGCCGGGCTGAAAGTCCCGCAGCACCCTTGGGTGGAGACCAATTTGCGCGAGGCGATCTACAACATCGCCGACGAGAATATCCGGTACCTGTACAACAACTGGGTACCGTCACTGGCGAGCATAACCGACCAGGAGCGCGTGATCCGCGGCCGGCTGGCGATTGAAGCGCGGCAAGCGGAGAAGTTCGCGACGTTCCTGGAAAAGGAAAGTGATGCGAACCGGAAGCGGCTGCTGACCGCGCTGACCGAATTCCCGCTGCGCCGCGCTGACATTTACGACGAACGGGCGGACCACTCGGCCGCGGCACCGTTTGTCTACAACCGCATCGGCAACGACATCGAGCAGACCGTGTTCTTTGGCGAAAGTGCCACGCGCTTCAGCCGGGCGTTGTTGCACCTGATGGATTCGCCCGATCCGGAGATGAAGCGGCTCACACAGGGAGCGGCCCAGATGGTCCGCGACGCGAATTTCGGTGGTCCCGCGAAGATCTCGGGCGCACCGGGTCCGGAGCGGGCGCAAGTGTTGGCCAAGCTGCCCCCGCCGCCCGCGCGCCCGAAATCAGCCATCGTGGGGGGAGCCAAGCCGGTTTTCCGCGGCGACCGGCCGGATGAATCCTACTTCCGGGGCTACGTGCAGCCCATTCTCGAATCACGAGGCAAGGACGGCTACGCTTGCGTGCACTGCCACGCCACGCATACGATCTTCAACGGAACTCCGGCAACGGCGATGAACGTCGTCGATTTGGAGAACCCCGAAAACAGCCTGATCCTACGCAAGCCCACTTCTTCGGCCGAAGAGGAAGGTACGCTTGCGGTTCAGAGCGGTGGGGCGAAAGTCTCGCACGGCGGCGGCGTCCGCTGGGAGAAAGGGAGCCCGGAGTATAACGCTATCCTGAACTGGATCCGAGGGGCCAAGCCATAGGCCAGGCCAGCACACCACATGAAATCACCACACTTTCCCTACGTCGCACCCATGGTGCTGCTGCTCGCCTTTCTGCCGCTGCGCGGCCAGATCGGGCCGCTTGAGTATCCGCTGCAAGTGCTCGTGCTGTCGGCTTTCCTGTGGTGGGCCTCGCGCGACGTCATCAGCTTCAAAACCACCCACCTGGTGGCCAGCATCGCCATCGGTGCGGCGACGTTCTTTCTCTGGATCGCACCTGACGTGCTGGTGCCCGGCTGGCGCGCGCACTGGCTGTTCTCGAACGCCTACGTCGGCCAACCCGGATCGACGGTGGCGCCGGAATGGCGGGGCGACTATCTGGTGCTGATCTCGCGCACCCTGAAAGCCACCGTACTAGTGGCGATCATTGAAGAGTTGTTCTGGCGCAATTGGATGATGCGGTGGTTGATCAAGCCGGACTTTCTGTCGGTACCGCTTGGCACCTACGGCGCCCAAGCCTTCTGGATCGTCGCGGCCATGTTCGCCATTGAGCACGGCTCCTACTGGGAAGTGGGCCTACTGACCGGCATCATCTGGAATGCCTGGATGAACAAGACCAAATCCATGGGCGACCTGATCGTCGTCCACGGCGTCACCAACTTCATGCTGAGCCTCTACACCATCTTCTGGGGCCAGTGGCAGTATTGGAGCTAGCGGGAGCTTTCTCTCGTTGGCGAGCGGCTGTACAATTTGTAGAGATGGGCGCTTTACCGATTACCCGCATCTCGGTGGAAGAATACTTGGCTGCTGACCGCGTGGCTGAGCTACGAAGTGAGTACCACGACGGGGAAGTGTTCCCCGTGGTAGCCGCTTCTTGGGCCCATTCTCTGCTAACAGTCAACCTCGGCCGTCGCCTGAGCGAACGCTTAGACGGCACCCCCTGCCGCGTTGCCGGTGCCCCCAGAGTGCGAGCCACCGCCCGCAATTACGTCTATCCGGACGTGGCGGTTGTCTGTGGCCAGCCGCAACTGGCGGACTCACATGCGGACATCGTGTTGAACCCCCAGGTGATCATCGAAGTGCTCTCACCCTCTACCGCCGACTTCGACTACGGTGGCAAGTTTGCGCTCTACCGGACGCTCAGTTCGTTGCAGGAATACATCCTCGTCTCTCAAGATGCGTATCTGGTAGAGGTCTTCCGGCGCGTGCCCAAGAACCAGTGGATGCTGTCGAGCTACGCCGGGGCGGAGGCCGTGGTGCCCATTGAGTGCTTGGGTATTACGCTCCCGCTCACTGAGCTCTACGCGGGCGTGGAGATTCAAGCCGCTTAAGGCCGTCTGCCGCCCTGCTATCCCTGTCCATTCGCTATTTCTGGCTGTAGCCCGGGCCACGCACGATCTTGCCCGGCATTGCGCCCGTGTGTTTGCCTTGGTCGATGACGGCGACGCCGTTGACGAAGACATACTCGACGCCCACCGACACTTGGTGCGGCTTCTCGAAGGTGGCTTTGTCGGCCACGGTGGCCGGATTGAACACCACCACGTCCGCCACCAGGCCTTCGCGCAAGACGCCTCGATCATGCAAACTCAGGCGCGTCGCCGTGGCGGAGGTCATCTTGCGGATGGCCTCTTCGAGCGGCATCACCTTTTCTTCGCGCACATACTTGCCCAGCAGACGCGTGAAGTTGCCGTAGGCGCGCGGGTGCGTGAGGCTGCCCGGCTTGTCCGGATTCGCGCCCTCGGCATCGCTGCCAAACTTCATCCACGGCTCCCGCATCTGCATCTGCACGTTGTCCTCATCCATCAGAAAGAAAACGGTGCCGATGCGCTGGCGTTCGCTCAAGACCAAATCCATCGCGGTCTCAATCCAGTCCTTACCCATCATCTTGGCGACTTCGGCTAAACGCTTGCCCGCATACGGCTGATTCTCCGGCTTACGCAAATCCAGCAGCAGGACATTCTCTGCCCCGCCCAGTTCACACAGGTTCTCCCAGGCCGACGTCTGATGCTCGATTTCGGCACGGATGGCCTTTCGCTTGGCGGGGTCCTTCAGGTTGTCGAACAGAAAACCATCGGCCGAGGCGGAAGGCGGAAAGCAGGCAGTGAGTCCGGTGCCACCGGCAACGTAAGTGTACATGTCGGCCTGCACATCTTCGCCGCGCGCCCGGGCGGCGTTGATCTTGGCGATCGCTTCGCGCATCTTGGGCCAGTTGCGCTTGCCGCCAGCCTTCAAGTGGTAAATCTCAACCGGCACTCCACCTTCGCGACCGATGCGGATGGCTTCATCAACGGCGGGCAGCAGTTGATCGCCTTCGCTGCGCATGTGGGTGATGTAGACGCCGCCATAGGGAGCCATGGCTTGCGACAGAGCGATCAACTCTTCAGTCGTGGCATACTCCCCCGGCGGGTAGATCAACGCGGTAGCCAATCCGAACGCGCCGTCCTTCATCGCCTCCCGCACCAACTGCTGCATCTCGACCGTCTCGGCAGCAGTGGGGGCACCCTGCGTCATGCCCTTGACGTACATCCGGATCGTGGAAGCGCCCACATAGCTGCCAAAGTTCACCGACGAACCATGTGCCTCCATCGCCCGCAACCATTCATCAAAACCGCGCAGGCCGGAGAACTCGATCTTGCCGTCGACCCCTCGCCCCAGTGTCGCCATGCCGCTGACGGTCTTCTCATTGGCGGGGGCGTTGGTGGCCCCTTCGCCCATGATCTCAGTGGTGACGCCTTGGGTGACCTTGCTCATCACCCGGCCATCGCCGGTCAACAACGCCGCGCGGGAATGGCTTTGGATATCGATGAAGCCCGGTGCGACCACCTTGCCTCCTACATCAATGCGGCGAGTGGCGGGAACATCCTTCAGCCGGCCGGCGGGCGTCATCCGGACGATCTTGCCGCCTGCCAGAGCGATGTCGCCACGGAACCAGGCGGCTCCGGTGCCATCGACAATCCGCCCGTTGGTGAGGACCACATCAAATGGAGCTTGGGCCAGACCGGCCACAAGAAATGGAAGCGCGAACCAGCACATGGATTCTATGGTGCGAAAATATAGTTGGTATGTCCACCGTCCTTGCTGACCCGTTGACCGACGCTCCGGCCCGGCCTCTGACTTTGTTGTCAGAAGAAGAACAGATGTTCCAGGCGTCAGTGCGGCGCTTTGCGCGGGAACAGATTGGGCCCCATGTACGCAGCATGGACGAGGCGGGTTTATTCCGGCCGGAATTGCTGAAGCAGATGTTCGCGTTGGGCCTGATGGGCATCGACATTCCCGAGGAGTATGGCGGCCAAGGCGGCACCTTCTTCCAGAGCGTATTGGCCGTAGAAGAGCTAGCCAAAGTGGACCCCGCTGCCGCCGTGATTGTCGATGTGCAGAACACGCTGGTGAACAATGCCATCCTGCGTTGGGCCACCGCAGAACAGAAGCGCACCTATCTGCCGCGTCTGGCTTCCGACATGCTGGCGTCGTATGCCTTGAGTGAGGCGGGCGCGGGTTCTGACGCCTTCGCACTCACCACACGCGCGATCGACAAGGGCGACCACTGGTCCCTCACCGGGCGCAAGCTGTGGATCACCAACGCGCATGAAGCTGGGCTGTTTCTCGTGTTCGCCACCATCGACCCGGCGCTGGGATACAAGGGCATCACGTGCTTTTTGGTGGAGCGCGACTTCCCCGGGTTCGCCGTCGGCAAGAAGGAAGACAAGCTGGGCATCCGCGCGTCGTCCACCTGTGAGCTGATTTTGGATGACTGCCGCGTGCCCAAGGGCAACGTGATGGGCGAAGTGGGCAAGGGCTACAAGATCGCCATTGAGACCTTGAATGAAGGCCGCATCGCGATTGGCGGCCAGATGTTGGGCCTGGCGGCGGGTGCTCTCGATCATGCCGTCGCCTATGCCAAGCAGCGCAAGGCATTTGGCAAAGTGATCGGCGAGTTCCAGGGCGTGCAGTTTGAGATCGCCCAGATGGCGGTGGAGGTAGAGGCGGCGCGGCTACTGGTCTACAACGCGGCTCGGTTACGCGATGGCGGGCACGATTTTGTGTCGCAGGCGGCGATGGCCAAGTATTTCGCGTCTGACATTGCGGAGAAATGCGCCTCCCGGGCGATAGAAGTATTGGGCGGCGTCGGCTTCACCAAGGACTACCCGGTGGAAAAGCTGTATCGTGATGCGAAGATCGGACGTATCTATGAAGGGACGTCCAATATGCAGCGCGTGGTGATTGCCAAGGATCTGTTGAGCCGCTAAGGAGAGTATTTATGGTTTCCGCAATTCTGTTTTCGTTAGCGTTGGCCCAGGCCGACCCGTCGCCGGCGGAGGTGGAAAAGATCATCGCCAACTTCGCGGCCAAGGAATCCGAGTTCTCGCGCGCCCGCGAGAACTACACCTATCGCCAGACGGCTCGGCTCGTTGAGATGGACCGCAGCGGCCGGACCACCGGGCGGTGGGAGATGGTGTCGGACATCGTGTTTGACCCCGGCGGCCGCCGCAACGAGAAAGTAGTTCGCAGCCCGGTTCCCACGTTGACGCAGATCTCGCTGTCACCGGAAGACGAGCAGGACATGCGGAGCGTTCAGCCGTTCGTGCTGACCACCAAGGACGTCGGCAATTACCATGTGCGCTACCTGGGCCGTGAGACTCTGGACGAGATTGGCTGCTTTGTGTTTGCGGTGAAGCCCAAGAAGATGGAAACCGGGCAGCGTTACTTCACCGGCATGATCTGGGTGGACGACAACGAACTGCAGATCGTGAAGACCTATGGCCGGGCGCGCGGCATTTTGTCAAAGAAGTCCGACCAGCAGTTCCCGAAGTTTGAGACCTACCGCGAACAGATTGACGGAAAGTACTGGTTCCCCACTTACACGACGGCCAACGACATCCTGGTGTTCCAGGACAACACGGTGCCGATCAAGCAAACGATCAAGTACGAAGACTACCGGCAGTTCAAGAGCGACGTGAAGATCACCTTCGGCGACGAAGTGCCCGCCGCTACACCGCCTGCTCCGGCTAAGCCGAAACCGTAGTGGCCAAGGGTCAGCGCGCGGCTGGCTTTAGCAAGCGGTATTCCACTTTCCGGATGCGTCCGGCAGTGTTGTAGGACATGAAGCCCACCGGTGTGGTGAGCTTAGTTTCTCCGGGCCGCAGATCGATGCGGCGGCCGGTGATCACCACGTCGATCACGGGCTTCTCGTCAATCCAGGCTTGCAACCGGTCGTCGGTGACGCGTAGCCGGAAGCTGTACCAGCGGCCATTCTCGAAATTGAAGTAGGTGCGCGTCTCATTATCGGCCGCATCCCAGCCATCAATGCTGGAGATACCGACGATGTCGCCGCCCCAACCGCCGGTAACCAGCGTGGCAAAGGACTCCTTCACTGGGAAAGTGAAGCTCGCAAAGAAGTCATTCCCCTTCTCCCGAAGGGCTTGAAAGCGGACTTCATAGTTGGATGAGGGAAAGGGTTCCGTGCGATGGACTCCCGTAAACGGGGCGCCTGGCGGCAGTGCAATGACGCCATCGTTGACGACAACGGCCCCGTGGCCCCGGAATGCCACTGCCTGCCAGCCCTCCAGTGCCTGCCACTCCACCGCCTGCGCCACTAACGGCACCCATCCCAGCAGGATGGCGGTAAGAAAGCGAAACGGTAAGGCCATCCTGCCAGTGTGGGCCTAGTACTGAAGGCCAGTCAAGCATCGGACACAGACCTAGTCCTTCTTCTGGCCAGCTTGCTAAAATACGGGAGCTATGTGGACAGCGTTGCAGTATCGCCTGTTGCGGGCCATCTCCCCCGGGGAGCCTGGCGGAATGAATGGGTCAGCCTACATCAACAAGTCCAAGATCAAGGTTCTGCTGGGCGACCAGGTGCTGGATGAGATTCAAGGGCAAACCGTGGTTGACTTTGGTTGTGGCGACGGCCATGAAGCAGTTGAATTGGCTAAGCACGGGGCCGCCCGGGTAATTGGCGTGGATATCCGCGAGAATGCGCTGGCTAACGCCCGGAAGCTGGCCGAGCAAGAAGGGGTTGCGGACCGGTGCTCGTTTGTCACCAAGTTGGAAGAACCCGTCGATCGGATCGTTTCCCTCGATGCGTTCGAACACTTTTCCGACCCTGCGGGCATTCTGGAGTTGATGAGCACTCTGCTCCGCCCCGGCGGCCGGGTGATCGCCAGCTTCGGCCCTACGTGGTACCACCCCTTGGGCGGCCACCTGTTCTCCGTGTTTCCCTGGGCGCACCTGATCTTCTCCGAGAAGGCGTTAATCCGGTGGCGCAACGACATTCGCAGCGACGGCGCGACACGCTTCCATGAAGTGGAAGGAGGTCTGAACAGCATGACCATCGCCCGATTTGAACGGCTGGTGAAGGAAAGTCCGCTGCAACTGCAACAGCTCGAAACGGTCCCGATCCGTAAGTTGCGGCCCATCCATAATGCACTGACGCGTGAGTTCACTAGTGCCTTAGTGCGTTGCCAGTTAGTGAAGCCCGCCAAGGAGAAGATTCGTTCCGCGGTCGGCCGCGTGGTCTAAGGGGTAGCTCGGCTTCAACGCCCAGCACTGCGGGTCGGGCAGGTCCAGGGTTTAGTCTTTCAGGCTCTAGCCAGCTAATTCGCCGGTGCAGCTTGGGGCTGCGAAACTGGCTGGACACCAGCGGAGACCATCACCTCTTGCAAAGCCGCGATCGTGGGGGGAGAGGGTTTGAAGTTGCCAAACCGATAGCCCTCCGCAATCCGCAGCGGCGTCCAGCCGGACTTGTTGGGGCGATTCCAGATCTTGATATCCGCGCCCCGCTGCGCCAGCAGCTTAACGGCCAGCGGATGATTGCGGTAGGCCGCGCCGTGCATGGCGGTTTCGCCATTCTTGTCTACCGCGTTGATGTCGACACCCAAGTCAATCGCCACCTGCAGGGCTTCGACGATCTCGCTTTCGGTACCGGCGTCCTCACCGGGTGAGCGCGTGCCCAATCCGGCGGCGACGATGATGGCATTGGCACCGTCATTGGTTGGGATCTTGGGGTCGGCACCCAGTGCCGCCAGCGTCCGCATCAGTTCGGCATCACCGGCGCGCGCGGCCATCACAAATGGCGTGGCACCCAAGGTATTCAGACTGGTCAGTCCCAGGCCGACCCGCTTGGTCATGCGGCTGTTGAGGTCGGCGCCCTTGGCCGAGAACTTCTTCACCAGCTCGATGGCGGTCAGGTTGCCTGACCCATCGGGAGCCGGATCATTGTCGCCCAGGCCGGGTTTGCGGACGATGGTCAGCACATGCAGCGCGGTGTAGCCGGGACCATTAGAGTTGGGGTCCGCCCCGGCATCAAGCAGTACGGCGGCCAGTTCGTAGTTAGCGTTCAACACGGCCAGGATCAGCGCGCTGGACCCCGCACGGGCACCACGCGACGGCGGCTTCTTGCCCGGAGCGATGACGATCGTGTCATTGACGTCGGCCCCAGCTTTCAGCAGTGCCTTCACCGCCGCAATGCGCCCTTCGCGGACTGCAAATAGCAGCGCGTTGTAGCCGGAATCGAGCCGGATCTTCAGATCGGCCCCCGCCTTCAGCAAAGCATCGATGGTCTCGGCGTGGCCTTCGGCCGCCGCCCACATCAGCGCCGTTTGCCCCCGGCCTTCGGTGGCGTTTACCGCGGCTCCGCTCTTGAGCAACACTTGCACCGCAGCCACCCGGCCCGTGCGCGCGGCCACCATCAGGGGCGTTTCGCCTCCGGGCAGCCGGGCCTCGCGATCGGCCCCTTCATTCAGCAATAGCTCCACCATGGGGGCGCTGCCGTTGGTGCACGCCAGCGACAGGGCCGTGACGCCGTAGCGATTGGCGGCCTTCACGTCCGCACCCGCCTCGATCAGGACTCGCGCCAGGCGCAGGTCGTCCCGTTGCGCCGCCCAATGGAGCGCGGTGGTGCCGTTCGGCTGCGTCTGATTGACGTTCACCCGGCCCGCGATCATTGCCTCAATGGCGGCGCGATCACCGCGCTGGGCGGCGTCGGCAATGGGTGAATCGGCGGCTGCGGCGTAGGCGAAGGTGATGAGCGCCAGAGTGAAAAGCCGGAGGGCACACCAGGCAAACGGCGCTTGCGCCGGACGGCGGCTGTCCAGGGGAAGACTCCGCTCCATTCTGTCGCGGCTCGGTACGGGGCAATTTCGGGTGGAGAGCATCGGGCCCCAGCTAGAGCGCCAGCGGCTCCAGCAACTCCTTCACTTTGCCCTTGCTGTCGGCGAACGAGTCGATCTTGACGCCTGCCTTTTCCAGCAGCGTTAGGTGCAGGTTCGCGAGCGGCGTCGGCTGGGAGTAGCGGATGTGGCGGCCACCCTTCACCCGTTCGCCACCGGCCACCAGGATCGGCAGATTGACGTGGTCGTGAATATCGGCGTTGCTCATGCCGCTGCCATAGAGATAAACCGAGTGGTCCAGCAGGTTGCCATCGCCATCGGGGGTGGCTTTCAGCTTCTTCAAGAACTCGGCGAACAGCGACACGTGGTAGGCATTGATCTTGGCCACCTTGGCCAACTTTTCCGGGTCCCCCGCGTTGTGGGTGAGCGGGTGATGGGCTTCGGTGACACCTGCTTCGGGATAGGTGCGGGTACTGGTTTCACGCGCCAACTGGAAGGTGATCACACGGGTGACGTCGCCCTGGAAGGCGAGTATCTGCAGGTCGAACATCAGCCGGGCGTGATCGCCATAAGCGGCCGGGACGCCAACGGGACGGTCGAGATCGGGCAGCCGTGATTCAGCCGACTGCGCTTCTGCCTTCTGGATGCGGCGCTCCACTTCGCGAACCGTGTCCAAATACTCCTTGACGCGGGAGCGGTCGGCGGCACCCAGCTTGTTCTGCAGGCGGGCAATATCTTCGCGCACCCAATCGAGGAGGCTGGCTTCTTTCTTCAATTCCGCGCGGCGCTCCTGAGCACTGCCGCCGTCACCGAACAGACGCTCAAACGCCATGCGCGGATGCGCCTCAGCGGGCAGCGGCGTGGTGGGGGAGGACCAGGAGAGATTGTTCTGGTAGACGCAGGCGTAGCCGTTGTCGCACTGGCCGACGGTGTGCAGCAGATCCATCGCCAACTCCAGCGACGGCAGCCGCGTGGCTTGGCCGATGTTCTGCGCCGCCACTTGATCGGCCGTGGTGCCCAGGTAGTAGTCCGTGCTTTCGGTCCACTTCGATGTAGCCGCACTTAGGAAGGCGGCGTTCGAGGTGGCGTGGGTGCCGGGGTAGGCGTTCTTGAGTTCCAGGTTGCCGATGACGGTGAGCTGATCGATCACGGGTGCCAGCGACTGGAGCGTGGGCGACAGCTGCGTCAGGTCCTTGCCGGGTGGGGTCCATTGCGGCATGTGCGCGCCCATCGGCATGTAGACATAGCCCAGCCGCTTCACGGGCTTCAGGGGCGAAGCCGCCAGCGCCGTCATGGAGGGCATCATGGCGTCGAGCAGTGGCAGCGCGAGCGTTGCGCCAGCGCCGCGCAACAGCGCCCGCCGCGGCAGAGCCTTCTTGGTGATGAACATCTTACCTCCCGCTACAAACTACGCCGCATCTGAAATGGGGCACTCCGGACCACGCCCAAAATGAACGACGAGAACCGGTAATCTTCCGCCGCACTCTGCCGCAACACCTGCCGGATAGCAGGTGCGTCATAGGTCTCGACGCCCCGGCCCAGCGCGTACGTAATTAGCTTTTCGGCCAGTGCCGACGAAAACATCTCCGGCCGCGCCAGCAGTGCTTGCTGCAATCCGCCAACCCCTACAAATTTACTCCCATCCGGCAGCCCGCCGGAGGCGTCAATCCGCACCGCGTCTTCGGTGGCGCGCCAGCGGCCCACCGCGTCGTAGTTTTCCATTGCGAACCCGACCGGGTCCATCAGCTGGTGGCACCCAAAACAGGCCGGATTCTTACGGTGCTCCGCCAACCGGTCCCGCATGGTCAGCGGCTTGCCGGTACTGGCCTTTTCGCCCAGCGCCGGAACGGCGGGAGGTGGTGGCGGAGGCGGCACACCCAGGATGTTTTCGAGGATCCATTTGCCGCGCAGCACGGGCGAGGTCCGGGTGGCGTAGCTGGTGACGGTGAGGATGCTGCCGTGCCGCAGCAGGCCGCCGCGCTGCGATTCGGGCGTCAGTTCAACGCGGCGGAAGTGGCTGCCGTAGACGTAGGGGATGCGGTAGTGCTTGGCGAGGCGTTCGTTCAGGAACGTGTAGTTGGCGCGCAGCAGATCGAGCACGCTGCGGTCCTCCGCCATGATGCTTTCAAAGAACAACTCCGTTTCGCGGCGGAACGACTGGCGGAGGTTGTCATCGAACCCGGCAAACAAACGCATGTCGGGTAGGATCGAGTTCAGGTTGCGCAGATAGAGCCATTGCCCCGCAAAGTTGCTGGCCAGCTGGCGCGACCGTGGATCGGCCAGCATCCGCCGCGCCTGACGCTCCAGCACCTCGGGCTTGGCAAGATCGCCGCGAACCGCAGCATCGAGCAACTCATCATCCGGGATGCTGCTCCACAAGAAAAACGAGAGGCGGGAGGCGAGTTCGAGATTGCTGACGCGGTAGGCAGTGCCGGCCGCGATGCCCTCCGGGTCCCGCTCTACCCGGAAGATGAACTCCGGGCTCACCAGCACAGCCCGGACAGCCATCTCAATGGCATTGTCGAAATCGCCTTCCGGGCGGGCCTGCCGGAAGAACTTCATCGGAACCGCCACGTCCGTGTCGGTGACCGGGCGCCGGTAGGCACGGCGGGCGAACGTGGACAGTATCCGCGCCGCACAAGCTTCTTCCTGCGCCACGCTCGACGGACGGCAGACGAACAGGCGCTCACGGCTCGGCGTTTTCCCTGCCCCTTTGGCTTCATACGGCCCGTTGATCGAGACCTGGTAGAGCGCGGGCTGCGGGCGCGGGTGACGGTCCATGTTGAAGAACGCCTGGTAGGGTTGGCGCTCTGTTTCCTGCAGCGCGGAGGTCTGCTTGGGAAAGGCGACGCTCACCGTATGCGGCCCGGCCTTGATGGCCAGCCGCGCCTGCAGGTGTTGATCGGACTGGCTATGGTCTTTGCCCGGCGGCGGTGGCTCCACGGTGAAAAGCGCCACCCGTTCGCCATCGAGCATCAGTTCCACTTGGTGCTTGGCCGTTAAGCCTTCGACATGCTCGTTGCGGTCCCGCTGGAGCCGCAGTTGGATCTCGTATTCGGCGTCCACCGGGAACGTGTGTTGCACCACCGCTCCACCGCGCGTGCCCAGCGGCAGATCTTCAAAATGATCTTCCTGCGTCAGATCGGGGACCAGCGTGACCGTGTCCCCACCTGGGGCCTTCGGCGCAATGCCGATCGCCAACCGGCTGATGCGCCGGGCGGCCCCGAGATAACGTTCCAGTAGCGTAGGCGACAGAGTCCCCACCGTCACGTTGTCAAAGCCGTGGCTGGCGTCATCCGCCGGCAGCAGCGAGGAGACATCGACATCGAGCGCCAACAGATCGCGGATGGCGTTGCGGTACTCCGTGCGGTTCAGCCGCCGGAAGGTATCGGTGCGCCCGGGATTGGGGCTAGCCAACGCCTGCGCGTCGAGCGTCTTTTCGAGACCGGCCTGAAGCGTCTGATACGTCTGCTCATCCGGCCGCGGCAGCCCTGCCGGAGGCATCGACCGCCCGCGCAACCGCTTGACGACTTTCTCCCACTCCGCGGGGTGTTGGCCGGCGGGCGCGTTCACGACCGTGTCGAGGGCCAGATTGGCCGCTTTCGATTGCGTGTTGTGACAGCCGAGGCAGTAGCGCTGAATCGCCGCTTTACCGGGCACACCGCCGCCAGCAGAGGGCGCGGTTTGGGCCGCAAGCGCCAGCGGACAGGCCAGAGCGCACACAACCCCCGAAATTCTGATCGTGCGGCTCATGAAGAGGACTATAATCCGTTTGCGGGGCGGGTGGCAAGGGCGTTAGCGCAGGTCGACGCGTTAGACCGGCAGGAAACCTACCTGGCCGACCCACTCCTGGGCGTCGGTGGCCAGCCACACCAGCAATAGCTCGTCGATCGCCGTACCGATTTCGAGGTCCTGGGAAATGATCATCAAGCCTGGACTGGACTGCTGGTCAATAGGGCCAGCAAAGTGGCGGGGCATCGTTTTCCGATCATGTGAGACCAGTATGCGGCCCAAGCTAGAAGCGACCCCGACCGCAGCCGCACCCCCAGCGTTGGCCCTTCAATTTATTCGAGCGCCAGATAGTAAGTTCCATCCACCTCGCCGATCTCTTAGAGATGGCCGATGTTGGGATGGTTCAGCGCCGAGGCGACTTTAGCTTCCTGCAGGAACCGCTTCAGCCGCCCTTCGTCAGCGGCAAAACTGGGCAGCAGCGTCTTGATGGCGACTCAGGCGGTTCAGCCGCGTGTCGCGGGCGAGATAGACTTCCCTTATGCCGCCAGAGCCCAGGCGGGACCGAATTTCATAGTGGCCAAGCTGCTGTTGGGGCTCCAAAGTGACTTGATTGAAAGTCTAGCAGTTGGACGGCCTGAGACGCGGCGAAATCAGGGTACGCCGCGGCCCGCCCGGCAGACAATATCGTCCATCTTATCCTAGGCATAGCGCCCGCTCACATAGGCTCGCGTCCGCTCGTCGGCCGGGTCCTGGAACACCCGCGCGGTCGGTCCGGTTTCGGCTACTTCTCCGTTCAACATGAAGACGCAGTCCTGACTGATCCGCTGGGCTTGGACCATATTGTGGGTGACAACGAGAATGGTGTATTCCGAGGCCAAGCGCCGCAACAGGTCCTCCACCGCCAGCGTTCCAGCAACGTCGAGCGCGGAACACGGCTCGTCCATGAGGATGACGCTGGGCTTCAACGGTAACAGCCGGGCGATGCAAAGTTTTTGCTGCTGATCGAGCGGCAGTTCGGTGGCCGGATGGTCGAGTTGGTCCTTGACGGTGTTCCATAGACCCACCTCGGTCAAGGCTTGCTCCACCAGTTGCCTGGTCGCCGCCCGGTCCAACGGACGATGGATGCGCAACCCAAAGGCGACGTTTTCAAAGACCGAAACGGGCAGCGGATTCGGACGTTGGAAAACCATGCCCACGGCTTGGCGCAGCTCAATCACAGAGACCCCCGGAGCATAAATGTCGTGGCCATGGATCAGGATGGCACCCTGGGTGCGAACGTTGCCGAAACGCTCGTTCATCCGGTTGAAGCAACGTAGCAACGTAGACTTTCCGCACCCGGAGGGCCCAATCAGGCTGGTGATACGCTGAGCGGCGAATAGGAGAGTGACGTCCTTAAGGGCGTGAAAGGTACCGTACCAAAGGTGAAGGGCCTGAGTTCGAATCACCACCGGGGAACTCATCCGAAGGCGCCCCGCACGTAATCGAATGTCTCGCGCCGCTCCGGTTGAGGTGAGAAGATTTTCGCGGTCGGTCCTACCTCGACAAGATCCCCATTCAGAAGAAACATAGTGTTGGCGGCAATCCGTTGGGCTTGCTGGGTGAGATTGGTAGCCATCACGATGGTCATGCGTGACCGTAGTTCGGTGAGCACATCTTCAATGCGCATCGTGGTGACCGAATCGATCGCGATCGAAAACTCATCCAGACAAAGGACTTCGGGGGAATGGGAAAGAGCCCGGGCGATGGCCAAGCGTTGCTGCTGACCGCCGGACAGCCGAGTACCCAACTCATTCAGGCGATCCTTCACTTCGTCCCAGAGGGCGGCTTGGCGCAGACATTGTTCTACCAACCCCGCCAGTTCAGTTCCGTCAGCTTGGCCCGCCATGCGGGGCGCGAAAGCCACATTATCGAAGACAGTCAAGGGTAGCCCCACCGGCAATGGAGCCACCATACCCACGGTACGCCGCAGTTCGTAGACGTTTCGCACATCGCGCAGTGGCTGGCCCAATACGGTCACGCTCCCTTCCCAACGGACTCCGGGTGTGAAGTCAACAGTCCGGTTAAACAGACGCAGTAGGGATGTCTTGCCGGACTGCGCCGGTCCGATGATGGCAAAGATCTCGTTGCGCGGCACGGTGAAGCTGACCTTGTTCAACGCCTGGCGCGATCCGAACCACAGCGACAAGTCGCGCACCTTGATGGCGGGGGCCGCTACCACTTCTTCCTCGTCCGCAGGTAGACCCGCGCGCCAATCGCGAGCAGATTAATCCCCAGCACGCTGCCCAGCAGCACCACCGCCGTCCCGTAGGCGACGCTGTCCGGGATACCGGGCACCTGCGTCGAACCCACCTCACAGCTGGCCGGCACCTTCGCGGAAGACAAAGAAGAAAATTCCGAACACGAAAGCGATGGCGCTTAAGCCACAGGCCCGGATCAACCCCTCGATCAGCACCTCCCGCCACTGTTCCGTTTGGCGGCGCCGGGCGGCAGCCGGATTGGTAGGCACCAGGGCGGTCATGGTTGCTTCACGTCGGCGCCGCCTGCTGAGCCTCGCCGGGCCAAATCGGTTTGCGGGCCGCTGGCTGCAGGAACGTAGCCTGCTTGGCGCAGCACGGTCTGCCCGGCGGGTGACAGGATCCAGTCAAGATACTCTTTGGTGGCGCCCGTTGGCATTCCGAGGGAGTAAAGATAGAGAGGCCGCGTAATGGGGTACGCTCCCGCGGCAACGTTGGCTTCCGTTGGGGCATAGGCCGATTCACCAGAACGGCGAGAGACGCTCAACGTCTTTACTTGGCTGGTCGCGTAGCCCATTCCGCTATAGCCTATTGCGCCCAGGGCGGTGCCAATCAGCGTGACCACTTCCTTGGAACCACTCAAATCCCGGGTGCCAAGCCGAAAGTCCTGCGATCTGCCGAGGATGGCGCGACGGAAGTACTGGTAAGTGCCGGAGTTGGATTGCCGGCTGATCAGAATGATCTCCTGCCTGCTGGGCCCCGGTAAGGCCGCACCTAGCTGATTCCAGGTGAGGATTCGTCCGTTGCGGCCGTAGACCTGAGCCAGTTGCTCCAGACTGATCTCGGAGAGCGGGTTGTCACGATGGACATAGACCGCCAAGGCGTCATAGCCGGCGATCCATCCTTGAGGTTCCCAGCCGGTCTTCCGGCGGGCGGCCGCCATTTCCTCTGCTTCTGCGCGACGGCTGCAATTCGCCAAGTCCGCCGCACCGTCAATCAAGGCGACGAGGCCCGTCGCGGATCCGCCGCCAGCCACTTCCACCGAAACTGCGGGTTTCACTTGAGTCTAGGCCTCAGCCCAAGCCTGCGCCGCATTGACGAGCGTATCGGAACCCGCGTTGCGGATCACCAATCGGGCCTGAGAAGGCCCTGTCCTGCAAGACGCGCCTAGCATAGTCGCCAAGGCCAGCAGGGTGATGGCCAGCCGTGCCGGTATTGGAGAGTAGGCCGGGCTCATTCGTATCAGGTATCGTGACACCTCTAGATTACAGGCCGATGAAGAGTGGTGCGAGGCGGGGTGACGCTAGGTGCCCCTAGGGCTTTCCGAAACATTGCGGACCAAAGGAAGTTGTTGGGCTACGGTCTAGCTTCGGATCTTCCGCCCGGGCCGCGGTTCATCATCCATGCTGACCGATCGCGCTACCGGGATGAGGGCGTTGGACGGCGGGTCGTGCCGGACAATGATGCGGGAGGAGAGTTCATGGTTCAAGGTGGACATGAATTCTTCGATCTGCTTCTGCATCGCTTCCATGCGCTCCCGCATGTTCAGGATGATTTCGACGCCCGCCAGATTGACGCCCATCTCGCGCGTCAGCTTCAGGATCACTTCCAGGCGCACCAAGTCTTCGTCGGTGTAAAGCCGCGTGTTGCCATCGCTCCGGGAGGGCTTCAGCAAGCCTTCACGCTCGTAAAGACGCAGCGTTTGCGGATGGATCTCGTACTGCTCGGAAACCGCCGAGATCATGTACGCCGCTTTTTGACGCTTTCGGGTGGCCATACCTGTCCTTTAATTCTAGTGGATGTGCGAAAGTGCCGCGGCACCGGATGGCATGATCCCAGGCACCGAAACTAAACTCGTCTACAGGTTGGCAAACAGCTTGGCGCGCGGGTCTTCCGGGCTGGCTTTAGCGAGCTCACGGAGCAACTCACGGACCCGTTCATCCGCCGTATCGGGCGGCTGCAGGAAGACTTCGACAATCTGGTCGCCACGGCTGTTTTTGCGGGCGTTGGCGACGCCTTTCTCGCGCAGGCGGAATTTCTGGCCGTTCTGGGTGCCTTGCGGAATCTTGAGCAGGGCGCGGCCGTCGAT
This sequence comes from Bryobacteraceae bacterium, assembly GCA_947458745.1. GTDB lineage: Bacteria > Acidobacteriota > Terriglobia > Bryobacterales > Bryobacteraceae > JAPKYZ01. The sequence continues at coordinate 257,520 of CANGYQ010000001.1, forward strand.
GGTGGGTACTTCGATTTTAGTGCCTAGGCCCGCTTCGGAGATGGTGATCGGCACGCGAATCTCGATGTTGTCGCCATCGCGCTGGAAGAACTCGTGCGGTTGTACGCGAATGGTGATGTAAAGGTCACCCGCTGGGCCGCCATGGGAGCCGGCGTTACCCTTGCCCGCGACGCGCATTCGGGCGCCGGACTGGACACCGGCTGGGATGCGCACTTCCACCGAATCCGGTTTTGAGACCCGGCCTTCGCCGCGGCAGGCGAAGCAGATGTTCGAGGTTTTGCCTTTGCCATTGCAGCGCGGACACCGGATGGTGAACCGCATGGCCCCCACCATCTGTTCCACGTTGCCGGTGCCTTTGCATTCAGGGCAGTTGGTGGTGCCGGTGGAAGCCGTGCCCGAACCACGGCAATCCGCACAGGTCTCTTGCCGGTTGATGTTCACGCGTACTTGCGTGCCCTTGATGGACTGCCAGAAATCGATATCGAGCGCGTATTCCAGATCCGGGCCACGTTCGGGGGCTTGCGAGGCGGCACCTTCGCCGCCGCGGAAGAACTGGCTGAACAGGTCCTTGAAGTTGGTCCCGCCACCCGCCCCCGCGCCGGCCCCACCCGCACCCGCCGCGCCGCCCGCTCCACTGCGGACGAAGCTATCGAAATCGAAGCCGTCAAAATTGAAGCCCGCCCCACCCGGATATTGGCCGGGCTGCGGGCGGGCGTTCTCGGAATAGAACCCGAGTTGGTCAAACATCTGGCGCTTCTTCGAGTCTGAGAGGACGTCGTATGCCTCCTGGACCTTCTTGAAGTGCTCTTCTGCTGACTTATCACCGGGGTTCAGGTCCGGGTGATACTTACGCGCCAAACGGCGATAGGCTTTCCGGATTTCGTCTTCAGTGGCTCCGCGAGCGACGCCTAGAGTGCCGTAGTAGTCCTGTTGCGAAGCCATGCCTAAAACCCGTTTTACCTATCGCCGTCTGGCTAGGGCGTGATTGCGCCCAGCTTACTTCTTATCGTCCACGTCAACAAACTCGGCATCGACGACGTTGTCCTTCTTGGGCTCCTGCGGACCGGCACCGTTGGCGGCACCTTCCGTCGGACCCGCACCAGGAGTCGACGATGCTTTGTACATCGCTTCAGCCAACTTGTGGCTGGCCTGGGTGAGATTGTCGGTGGCCTTGTTGATAGCTTCCACGGTACCCGACACCATCACGTCGCGCAGTTCCTTGATGGAGGCTTCCACTTTGGTGGCTTCCTCTTCGCCGATCTTGTCGCGGTGATCCTTCAACATCTTCTCGACGTTGTAGATCATGGCGTCAGCCTTATTGCGGGCGTCGATCTCGTCGCGCTTGCGGCGGTCTTCGGCGGCGTGGGCTTCAGCGTCCTTGGCCATCTTCTCCACTTCTTCTTTCGACAAGCCGGAAGAGGATGTGATGGTGATCTTCTGTTCGTTGTTGGTGGCGCGATCCTTCGCCATCACGTTCATGATGCCGTTGGCGTCGATATCGAAGATCACTTCGATCTGAGGCACGCCCCGCGGGGCCGGGGGAATTCCGGTCAACTGGAACACGCCCAGCATCCGGTTGTCCTTGGCCATGGAGCGTTCGCCCTGGAAGATCTTGATGTCCACCGAAGGCTGCGAATCAGCAGCGGTCGAGAAGACTTCGCTCTTCTTGGTCGGGATCGTCGTGTTGCGCTCGATCAGCTTGGTGAACACACCACCCAGCGTCTCAATGCCCAGCGACAGCGGCGTCACGTCCAGCAGCAGCACATCCTTCACTTCGCCGCCCAAAACGCCACCCTGAACAGCGGCGCCAATCGCCACCACTTCGTCCGGGTTCACGCTGCGGTTCGGCTCCTTGCCGAACAGGTCGCGCACAATCTCCTGGACGCGGGGGATACGCGTTGAACCACCCACCAGCACCACTTCGTCAATCTGCGAGGGGCTCATGCCAGCGTCAGCCAGGGCCTGCTTGCAGGGGCCGGCCGACTTCTGCAGAATCTCTTCGATCATCAGCTCAAACCGCTTGCGGGTCAGCTGCTTCACCAAGTGCTTGGGGCCGGTGGCCGGGTCGCCGTAGATGAAGGGCAGGTTGATTTCGGTCTCAAAAGCGTTCGAGAGCTCGATCTTCGCCTTCTCAGCGGACTCACGCAGGCGCTGCAGGGCCATCTTGTCCTTCGACAGGTCGATGCCTTCTTCCTGCTTGAACTCGGTGATCAACCAGTCGACAATCCGCTGGTCGATGTTGTCGCCGCCCAGGTGGGTGTCGCCGTTGGTGGATTTCACTTCGACGACGCCGTCGCCCACTTCTAGGATCGAGATGTCGAACGTACCGCCACCGAAGTCGTAGACGGCGATCGTCTGGTCCTTCTTCTTGTCCAGACCATAGGCCAGCGCGGCCGCCGTCGGCTCATTGATGATGCGCTTGACTTCCAGGCCGGCAATCTGGCCCGCGTCCTTGGTGGCCTGACGCTGGGCGTCGTTAAAGTAGGCCGGAACCGTGATGACAGCTTCGGTGACCTTGCCGCCCAGGTAGGCTTCCGCCGCCTGCTTCAGCTTCTTCAGGATCAGGGCCGAGATCTCGGGCGGCGAATAGAGCTTGCCGCTGATATCCACGCGGGCGTCGCCGTTGTCGCCACCCATCACCTTGTAGGGCACCAGCTTCATCTCTTCGGAGACTTCGTTGTGCCGCCGGCCCATGAAACGCTTGATCGAATAGATCGTGTTTTCCGGGTTGGTCACGGCCTGGCGCTTGGCCACCGTGCCCACCAACTGGTCGCCACTCTTGGCGAAACCGACGACGGACGGCGTGGTCCGGCCGCCCTCCTGGTTCGCAATGACGACCGGCTGGCCGCCTTCCATAACGGACACGACAGAGTTGGTCGTGCCCAAGTCGATTCCGATGATCTTGCTCATAAAGTAGTCCTGCTCATCACTAGTATCAAATATTAGCGTTTCCTTGTCAATCTTTTGGGCTAAAGTTTGAGTCCCCACATTCGCCCTATCCCGGTTGCCTCCGAGCGGTATGATGGTGAACATGGGTTGCCGTATTCTCCCGCTACTCCTGGCTGCGTTCATTTCATTAGACTTAACGGCGTGGGCCCAGAAACCCCCCAAGGCGGCGGCGGAGATTCCGGCGCTGCTGGTGGCGGCGGCGTCCGACATGGCTCCGCTGGAGGCACCGCTGAAGGAAGCCTTCAAGGACGCGACTCTCACCTTCACCTTTGGGGCAAGCGGCATGCTGGCCCGTCAGATTGATGCGGGAGCTCCCTTTGACGTGTTCCTGTCGGCCAATGAGGCGCTAATGCAGGAACTGGTGAGCAAGGGCAAGGTCGAATCGAACGATGTGCAGATTTTCGCCACCGGACGGCTGGCGCTGTGGTCGAAGTCCGGGGCGATCCAGAACTTTGACGATTTCGCCAAGTTTCAGAACCTCAAAATTGCCATTGCCAACCCGCAGCACGCTCCCTACGGCTTGGCCGCCCAGCAATCGCTGAAGCGGTTCGGGATCTGGGACCGGTACCAGCCCTCAATCGTGCTGGCCGAGAATGTCCGGCAAGCGTTCCAGTTTGCCGAAAGCGGCAATGTGGATGTCGCGCTGACCGCCTGGTCACTGGTGCATGACAAGGGCGGCATCCTGGTCCCCGCTGAAGCCCACGCCCCGATCCGGCAAGTAGGAGCCGAAATCCGGCGGTCGAAGCAACGCAAGGCCGCGCGGAAGCTGGTCGAGTTCCTGATGTCGCCCGAGGGACGGAAGCTGCTGACCGACCACGGTCTGTTCGTCAGCGCCTACCGGCCCAGCCTCAACCTGAAGCGCTAACCGCGCGGCAACTGCGAGCCCGTTGCTCAGGCTATATGATGGGGGCCATGGACACGACACGCCGGGCCATCCTGGCCTCAGGCGCGGCTTTGCTGCCGCAGCTCAATTCGACTCTTGGGGCACAAGAGAAACCCTTGCGCTTTGGCTTGGCGGGCTTGGTGCACGGCCACGCCTCCGGCTTCCTGCGCGGCTTGGCGGACCGGACCGATGTGGAACTGGCCGGTGTGTTCGACCCGGACCCGGCCCTGCACAAGAAGTACGCGACCATGTTCAAGCTGGAGAAGACTCCCTTCTTCACCGATCTGGGCAAGATGCTGGACGAGACCAAGCCGGAAGCAGTGGGTGCGTTCACCAGTACGCTGGACCATCCGGTGGTGGTCCGCGAATGCACCCAGCGCAAGATCCCGATGATGATGGAGAAGCCGCTGGCGGTCTCCAATGAACACGCCCGCGAGATCGCCAAACTGTCGCGCGAATCCGGGACGCCCGTCATCGTGAACTACGAAACCACCTGGTACCGCAGCCACGGCGCGCTGTGGAATCTGGTGAAGCAGCAGAAGTTTGCCGGCGACATCCGGAAGATGGTGGCGATGGACGGCCACCAGGGGCCCAAGGAGATCGGCACCGGCCCGGAGTTCTTCAACTGGCTGACCGACCCGGTGAAGAACGGCGCGGGCGCACTGTTTGACTTCGGCTGCTACGGCGCCAACCTCTGCACGTGGCTGATGGACAACGCCCGGCCGCTCTCCGTCACCGCCCGCGTGCAGCAGATGAAGCCCCACATCTATTCGAAGGTGGATGATGAAGCCAACATCATCGTCGAGTACCCGAAAGCCGTAGGCCTGATCGAAGGCTCCTGGAACTGGCCCTACAGCCGCAAGGATTTTGAAGTCTACACGGAGAGCGGCTGCGCCCACGCCATCGGCGGCAACGTACTGCGCGTGCGGCGTCCGAAGGCGAAAGACGAGGAAGTCCTCACGCCGGACCCTCTGGCCCCAGCCGAGCGTGACCCGATCTCCTACTTGGCCGCCATCGTCCGTGGCACGCTGAAGCCGGGCGGCCTATCCTCACTTGAAAACAACCTGATCGCGACTGAGATTCTGGTGGCGGCACGGGAGTCGGCCAAGAGCGGGCGGACGGTGAAGTTGTAGCCATTCGTTTGTGCCGCCGCACAGACGCTGGAGAACTACTTGGCTGGATGGCCGCGGCGATCCAGCAACTGGACGTATTGCGCCGGGGTGATGACGCGGGTACGTCCCCAGATCGCCGGGAAGTGACGAATGTTGCGAGTGATGAGCAGATCTGCGTGGGCGGCCTGTGCGAGTTCAAGGACCATGTCATCGTTGGGATCAGGCGATACCTGGAGTTTCACTTCCGGCTCGACGAATTCGGCTTGAGCCGCAACGATGTACAAAAGTCCTTCTATGTCTTTGGCAGGCAGACGGAACTTGGGCCGGTAGAGAACCTCGCGATACTCATTCCATAGGGGCGTACTGAGACAAAACTGTCGTTCCAGGCGAATATCCGGGATGAGAATCTTCCAGACCGGACTTGTGGCCGCCAAGGCGGCGCTGACAACAACGTTTGTGTCGAGGACAACCCTGGTCAAGCCGCTTTTCTCGGACGCTTCGACGACCTGCTGCTTTGCCGAACGGCCTTGATTTCCGCGTTGACCTCAGCCAGAGTTGCGGCACGGGCACCTCGCGCGCGAATGGCCGACCTTACGCCATCGGCTACCGCGAGGATAGTTTGATTCCCCAGAGCTTCACCGGCAACCTGCGGCACGATCTGCTTGGCAACACGAGCCATAACTCGAGAATACCTCACGCCTTCGGGTGAGCCTTGTCGTACACCTCAATCAGCCCCTCCAGCGACACCTGCGTGTACTTCTGCGTGGTCGACAGTAATGAGTGGCCGAGCAACTCCTGGATCGATCGCAAGTCCGCACCAGCGGAAAGCAGGTGCGTGGCAAAGGCGTGGCGGAGGGTGTGCGGGTGGATGGAAGAATCGCCTTCGAGCATCCGGGCGTAGAGCGCGATGATGCCGCGCGCGCCGCGGTCCGTCAGGCGGCCGCCGCGGTGGTTAACGAGAAGCGGCGCTTGGTCGGCCAGCACCACCGGCGGACGAACTTCAAGGTAAGCGGCCAGCGCAGTAGCGGCACCGCCACTGAACGGCACGATCCGTTCCTTCTTTCCCTTGCCTCGTACGCGCAGCCAGCCGTCACGCTGGTCGATGTCAGCCAGATTCAGGCCCACCAGCTCACTAATGCGCAGGCCCGCGCCGTAGAGCAGTTCAAAGATCAGCCAGTCCCGTTCCGGGTGCGGACGTGGCAGCTTTTGCGAAGCGACGCCGTCGATCAGACGGTTAGTCTGCTCCTCACTGGGTACTTTCGGCAGACGCTGGGGCACCTTCGGGGTGCGCAACAACTTAGCCGGGTTCAGCTCCACTTGGCCGCGGCGCAGCAGGAACTGGAACCAGCTGCGGATGCAGGCCACCTTGCGCCGAATCGAGACGGCGGCCAGGCCGCGATCATGCAGTTCACCCAACCATTCGCGCAGCAGCAACAGATCGATCGCGGTGACGGCGGGCTCATTTCCGCCGCGGCTCAGGTACTCAACAAACTGCTCTAGATCGGTCCCGTAGTTGCGGAGCGTATGCGGAGACACGTTCTCCCGCGCACGCTCCGCCAGATACTCGTGCGTCCAATCAGCCAGCGTGGGTGAGGAGGTGGGCATCCATGCTCTCGATGGCGCGGCGGCAGACAGCGGCGTGTCGGGCTTGCTTGTCTTTCTTGAAGCCCTCTACCTTGGGCAGCAGGTCAAAAGTGATGTTAGCGGGCTGATAGTGATTGGGGTCCGCATGAGCAACGTAATGGCACAGCGACCCGATGGCGGTGTCGCGCGGAAAGGCTTCACCGGTGATCAGGTGATGCGCAGCGGCCAAACCGGTAGCGATCGATTCCACGTAGCCTTCCACGCCACAGACCTGCCCGGCAAAGTAGAGCCGCGGGTCCGCCTTCATCCGCAGCGCTTCATCCAGCAGCGTCGGCCCGTTGATGTAAGTGTTGCGGTGGATCTGGCCGTAGCGGAGAAACTCCGCTTGCTCAAGCCCCGGGATCAACCGGAAGATCCGCTGCTGTTCGCCGAAGCGCAAATGGTTCTGGAAGCCCACCAGGTTGTAGCTATCGGAGCGCACGTTCTCCTTGCGGAGTTGCACCACCGCCCAGGGGCGGCGGCCCGTGCGTGGGTCCGTCAAACCCATGGGCTTCATCGGACCAAAGCGCAGCGTCTCCCGGCCACGGCGCGCGAGTTCCTCCACCGGCAAGCAGGCTTCGAAGAACGGGCAAGACGGCTGATCTTCCGGGATATGCGCGGGGACGCTATCGCCTGCCACCAGGGCGTCCAGGAATCGCTCGTACTCTTCTTTGTTAAACGGGCAGTTGAGGTAGTCGTCCGTGCCATCGATCGATTTACCGTACCGCGACGCCGCGAAGGCAATGCTCATATCAATTGACTCGGCATCGACAATCGGGCTGATGGCGTCGTAAAAGAAAAGTCGGTCGCTGCCCGTGCGGCGGCCGATGTCGGCAGCCAGGGCGTCACTGGTCAGTGGTCCGCTGGCAACGATCACCGTACCCGATTCCGGCAGCGACATCACCTCTTCGCGCCGCAGTGTGATGCGCGGATGGCTTTCGATCGCGCGCGAAACGCCTTCGGCAAACGTCACCCGGTCCACCGTCAACGCATGACCCGCCGGAACGCGAGCCTCCGCCGCCACCTTCAGCAGCATCGAGCCCATCCGGCGCAGCTCTTGTTTGAGCAGCCACGGCGCAGTGTTCTCGCTTTCGCTCTTCAGCGAATTGGAGCAGACCAGCTCCGCCAGCCGGTCCGTCTGATGCGCGGCGGTCGACCGCTGCGGCCGCATCTCGTAGAGCGTCACGTCACGCCCGGACTCCGCCAACTGCCAAGCCGCTTCGCAGCCGGCCAACCCGCCACCGATCACTGAAACTGGTTCCACGCTACTTCTATGATGCGCTGAATCACTCTGATCGAGCCAGGCAGTCGCGATTGAGGTGACCGACATGTTTACGCCGGGCGTCGCCCCGCCGGGCATCGCCGTCCGCAACCCCGCCTTCGAAGCGGCAGCTTCGGTGGCCCAGCCACCCAAGCTGGCCACGAGCAGGCCCGCACTTTTGAGGAAGCCGCGGCGGTGCAGCGCGAGGACGTCTTCCCCCTGCTGGGGTACGGATTTCTGAATGCTCACGCCACCACCCCCTCTTTCGCAACGGGTGACCAGCGGCCATGGCCTTGCTGGCGCGCTTGATCGCGGACTGCACGCGGTAATAGCTCATGCAGCGGCAGAGGGTGTCATTCATCGCCTGGCGGATTTGGGCGTTGGTGGGATGCGGCGTCTTGCCGAGCAAGACCTTGGCATTCAGGATCTGGCCGTTCTGGCAGAAGCCGCACTGGGGCACCTGCTCATCGATCCAGGCTTGTTGCAGCGGGTGCAGTTTACCGGGGGGCGCCAGGCCTTCGAGAGTGGTGATCTCGCCCTTCACCGCAGAAACCGGCATGACGCAAGAGCGGACCGCTGCGCCATTGGTCAACACTGTGCAAGCACCACACTGGCCCAGTCCGCAGCCAAACTTGGAGCCCTCCAGGTCTACGTCATTGCGGAGGACATAGAGTAGCGGCGTAGCGGGCTCGCTTTCCACGTTGATTGAGCGGGCCGTTCACCTTCAGGTTGATCTTGCTCATTGTTGCGCGCTCCTTCTTCGATCTAGACTCATCGAGATCCCACTGGTGTCCCAAAGACAGCCATGGTTCCCTGATTATGGCGCACCGCCGTGAGCGCGGGTTACCGCCCATGAGCCTGACGCGGTGCGACACTCAAGAGAAGCCCATGCGGAACATCCTGATACTTCTTGCCTGCCTGCCGCTTGTTTCAGCGGAGACTCTGCCTCGCTTTACTGACCCCAACCGGAAGGCCAAACTGATGGCCGCCATGCCCGAAGTGGAGAAGGTGTTTGAGAAGTTCGCGAAGGACCGGGCCGTCACCGGCATGGCTTATGGCGTCGTCATCGATGGCGAGTTGGTGCTGGCCAAAGGCGTGGGCGTGAAGGACCGGACCTCCAATGCGCCGGTGACCGCGGACACGGTGTTCCGCATCGCCTCCATGACCAAGAGCTTCACCGCGCTGGCCATCCTGAAGCTGCGCGATCAGGGTAAGTTGTCGTTGGAAGATCCGGTGTCGAAGTATGTCCCGGAGATCGGCCAACTGAAGTACCCGAGCAGCGATACGGCTCCGCTGCGGGTGCGGCAGCTGTTGACGCATGGCGCGGGCTTTCCCGAAGACAACCCCTGGGGTGATCAACAACTGGGCCAACCCGATGCGGAGATGACGGCCTGGCTGAAGAAAGGTATCCCGTTTTCGACGCCGCCGGATACGGCCTACGAGTATTCCAATTACGGCTTCGGTCTGCTGGGCCGCATCATCGCCAAGGCGTCTGGCAAGCCCTACGACGAGTATCTGCAGAAAGAGATTCTGGATCCACTGGGCATGAAGGCCTCCACACTGCACCCGTCGCGCATTCCGGCAAGCGTCGCCGCCGTGGGGTACCGCAAGACCGGCGATGTCTACAGCGTCGAGCCCTCGCTACCGCATGGCGCATTTGGCGCGATGGGCGGCTTGGCCGTCTCGGCCAATGATCTTGGCAAGTATGTCGCCTATCAGTTGGCGGCGTACCCACCGCGCGATGGGGCAGAAACTGGACCCGTGCGCCGCAGCTCGCAGCGCGAAATGCAACACCCCTGGCGTCCGGCAGCTTTGCGGGCCAGCGGTTCACCGCTGACGGTCCGCGCGTCAGCCTATGGCTATGGCCTGAACATCTCGCGCACCTGCAACATCGGCCAGATCGTCGGCCACGGCGGCGGCCTGCCTGGCTTTGGCAGCTACATGATGTGGCTACCCGAGTACGGCATCGGCTTCATCGGTATGAGCAACCTCACCTACACCTCACCGGCTCCCGCGATGGAACAGGCCATCGAAGTACTTTCCAAGACGGGCGCACTGCAGCCGCGCGAACTGCCCGCCTCGCCCGAGCTGATCTCGATGCGCGAATCGATCTGGAGCCTCTGGCAGAAATGGGACGAAGGCGCACTGAAGAAAGTCGCCGCCATGAACCTCCTGCTCGACACCCCCGCCCCGGCCCGCAAGACCGCGATGGAGGCCATCCAGAATGAAGTGGGCACCTGTTCCAGCGCTGGCCCGGTGTTGCCTGAAAACCTGCTGCGCGGCAAGTTCCGCCTGACCTGCGAGCGCGGGGCGGTGGACGTCACCTTCACTCTCGCCCCCACGATGCCGGTGAGCTTGCAGGCACTGCGGTTTGCCAAAGCGGACGCTAATGCGGCCCTGGTAGCCGTGCCGCCGGCCTGTAGACCGTAGGGCGCGCTTCGCAAATTGGCGCAGGATCAGTCAGGGGTTGGAGTTGCGGCGAAACTTGTCCACCCGGTGGAAGGTCATAAAGTTCGCGTCATGCGCGCGGTGGGCGCCGCCTTCGTCGTCGTCAAAGGCGGTGCGGGAGGCCACCACCAGATCTTCGCCGTCGAACTGCCAATCGACATACTGGAACGCATGTCTCACTGGGTCCGGATGCGACAGGATGGTGCGGTGGATGGTCCAGGCTTGTAAGTCTGGCGAGAACATCAGCACCAGGGTGTTGCGCACGGACGCGGGGTCCTTGGCCGACTGCGGAAACTCAGGCCGCGCGGGATTGGACAGCGTCCAGTAGCGCTTGCTTTTCTTGTCCCAGCGGATGGTGAACTTCTTGGCACCGCCGGGGAAGTCGATGAGGCGGTCGAACTGGAGCAGGGGCCCCTTTACGCTGACGATGGCCGCCTTCTCCACATTGTGTACCCGCAGGATGTCCAGCAGACGGCCTTGGCGGTCCACCACGACATTGCCTTCCAGCCAGGTTGAGCCCATTCCGGCCTTGTCCGCTGGATAGGCGAGGCTGGTGGAGAGCTGCCAGCTCTCGGGGTCCATCAGGTCAGCCTTCACGGGAGCCGAGAGTACGAACGCCTCAAAGCCGCCCCACTTGCCTTCCGGGTGGAACTCCATGGCGCGCCACAAGCGACCGCGATGCTCAATGATCGGCACTGGGGCGGTGTGATAGCCGGTAGCAGGATGCAGAAGCGAGGGCGGGCTCCATGTGCGGCCGCCATCCAAAGACTTGCGGATGACGATGCGCCCGTATTCGTAGGTAGTGCCCATCAGATAGAGCGCGCCGCGATGAACGAATAGGTTGGACCAGAACTGATCATTGAACTCGGCCGTCTTGGCCCAGGTGAGACCGCGATCAGTGGAACGGAAGACGCGGGAGACGGCGGAGGTGGACTGGGTGGACCCGACGCCGAAGAAGTCGTGCGAGGCGGCGTAGCTGCCATCGGGCAATATGGCGATCGAGGGCGACCCGATGTACTGACGGGTATGCGCCGGATGATGGTCGATGACGACACCGGGCGGCGGCGTGGCCGCAAACAGGAGTGTGAACAGGATGGGAGGCATCTGTGCGACCACTCTAGTTCAACTCAACCGGCTTCTGCCAGCACACCCGGAGAACTGGTGACGGTGCTGCTACCAGCCGAGCGCGTTCATCTTGTCCAGAACTAACTGCGGGGTGGCTTTGCTACAGTTTACCCGGCCTCGCAGTTTCTGGGAGAGTTGAATCTTGGCGGTATTCATTCCGCTCAGCAAGCGGATGGCCGCATCAGAGTTCAGCCGCTCCTTGCGTAATCCAGGAAACCGCCGGGAACGTTGGCCCAGGGCCAGGTTAAGGTCAGCGAAGATCAGTTCGGCGTAACCTTTCAGCCGCGTCTGAGCCACACCCTTACTGGCCAGAAGGGACCCGGCCCAGTCGTTGCTGACGTCCGCCACGGCCAACGTGCTGTTGAGCCCAGTCTGCAGGGGTACCGCGGTTTCAATGGGGTCAAGCCCGATGGGACGCAGCTTGCCGTTACCATCTCCGGTAAGAATCACATTGCCCAGGTTAATCAGCACCTTGTAACTGCCTGACCCGTAGGTCGATGGGTTCCTGTTCTGTCCCACACACCGGGGTGAAAACGGTCGGCGTTCCCATTAAATGCGTCTCCCAAGACAATCGCGCCTAACGCCCTCCATCCTCCCCGGCGCATTCAGAGCAGACGCCAACTTTCGCGATGGGCCTTTGTCGCGGTGAGCCGCCTGAAAGGCCTCGTTGGCAGCGTGCAGCGAGGTTAAGCCTTGCTCGAGCGCCATCTTGGTCCATTGGCCGGAACATTCATCATTTCGTTGAAATAGAGTTCGTCGTCCGTGGCCCGGTCGGTGATGCCCACCCGCTGGTTATCGTTTACTTCCTGGAGCCGGTCAGCGATCCAGTCACGGGTCTCCGTCACTTCCTGCGGATCCAAGGGAACGATCTTCACCGCCGGGTCCACTGCCCGCATCACGGTGTGAGAGAACTTTACGACAGAAGCGTCCACGTTGTCGCCACTTTCGTGTTCCACCACCACCTTATCCTGTGTCCAGCCCGCCAGAAGAAAAACTGGCCGCCGAGTGGTTGAGAGCCTCTTCAGGCCGGCGATGGAGTTGTAGAGGATCTTGTTGGGAAAGTCCAGATCACCTAGGGGCATTTTGCTCCTCCGTCCTCGTCAAGGCATCTCGTGGGTGCCCTTTCCCCGTTATCATACAGAAGCGTTTTTCGCCATCGTACTGTATCACCAGAGCTTCGCCATCCCGGCCTGATGATATTTGGCGCAGTTTTGCGTCCGGCCCCGGGGCCGCCCATCAGATCTGGCTCGGCACCTGCCCGCAACTTCCCGGGAAACGTAGCATAGAATTGAGCTTATGCCCGGAACCACGAAGTCCAACTTTCCCCTCTCTCGCCGCCAGATGGTGAAGTCTACCGCCCTGGCAATGACGGCCGCCTCCTATTCGCGCGTCTATGGCGCTAATGACAAAGTGCAGTTGGGCGTCATTGGTGTCGGCAATCGCGGCACCGGCGTGATGGGGACGTTCCAGCAGTCAGGCCGCATCGATGTCAAGGCCGTGTGCGACGTCTACGCCAAGAACGTTGATGCCGCGCTCACCAAGGCGCCGGGCGCCAAGGGCGTCAAGGAGCATCAGGAACTGCTGGCCATGAAGGGCATCGACGCGGTGCTGATCGCCACGCCGGACCATTGGCACTCCCGCATCGCCATCGACGCGCTGAACGCCAAGCTGGATGTCTATGTCGAAAAGCCGCTGACGCTCACCATTGAAGAAGGTCCGGCCATCGTCAAGGCGGCGCGCGTGAATGACCGCATTTGTCAGGTGGGCATGCAGCAGCGGTCCGGCAGCCACTACCTGCGGGCCAAGGAAGAGTACATGAAGTCCGGGAAGCTGGGCAAGATCACCATGGCCCGGACCTGGTGGCATGGCAATGGCTTCCACTTGCGCAAGGCGCCGACGGAACTGATGCAGCAGCCGTCGAACCTGGATTGGTCGCGCTTCCTAGGTCCGGTGAAGTGGCGCGATTATGACCCGCAGCAGTATTGGAACTTCCGCGCCTATCTCGATTTTGGCGGCGGCCAAGTGACGGACCTGTTCACACACTGGATCGATGTGGTCCACATGTTCATGGAGCAGGACAACCCGACATCAGCCGTCGCGGCGGGCGGCGTTTACTTCGCCAAGGATGGCCGCACGGCCCCGGACACGATCAACGTGCTGCTGGAATACCCCAACGACTGGTTGGCGACTTTTGAAGCCACTCTCGCTCCAGGCATCACCGGTGCGGGCATCGAGATGTGCGGGACGGAAGGCAAGCTCTATATTGACCGGTCACGCTACGTCTACACACCCAAGGGCCGCAACTCGGTCCCGGTGGAAGTGAAGGCCGAACGCGAGCAGACCATCGAGCACGTCGCCAACTTCCTCGATTGCGTGAAGAGCCGCAAGCGCCCCAACGGTGACGTCTACATCGGCCACCGCAGCGCGCAAGCCTCACACCTGGGCAACATCGCCTACGTGCAGAAGCGGCGGCTGAAGTTTGATGCGGATCGCGAAGAGATTCTGCCGCTGTAGCTCCGACCGGGAATAAGCGGGCCCGGTGGCGGGATCTTCCGTGGGATGAATCCTACGTGGCAAAGCTTACTTGCGCTTGTGCGCAGCTATCTAGTGTTGGTTGCACTGACCTTGGCCCCGGCCCAGGCGGAGGTGTTTAGCCTGAAGTTTGAGCGGCTGAATGGAGCGTTGGCGATGCTAAGTTCCACTGACCGGCAGACGGTGGACAACGCCATCGCACTGATCAAGCAGGGCGACCATAACCTGGCGCTGATCGAACCGAACAGTGTAGCCAGGACCAATCCCAGCAGCGCGGGCGTGCGCGTACTGACCGCCTATGCGCTGCTGAATCTGGGGAACACGCTGGGTGCATTTAAGGAAGCCCAGACGGCCGAGAGCGTGGGGCATGATAGCTACATCTGCTCCTTCCTGGGCCGGATGGCGTACCTGGTGGGCGACGTGCGGGCCTGCAAGCGCGAAATCAAGCACGTGAAGGCTGCCGGCGACCCCGACGGTGAAGCGGCGGCGCTGGAGAAAGCCCTATCTGGCAAAGGGCGCAAGGTCGCGCAGTGACTCAGAACAACAGATCGTCCAGGCTGCGATGTCCCGGCAGCTCCCCGACGGCTAGGCGGTAGAAACCCATCGACCAGTCTTCAAACTCTCGGACCTGCGCCGGACCTTCCCAGAGCACAAGGCATTCCTTATGGCGGGTATCGTGCTGGATAGCGTCGTAATAGAGAGAGCGTACAACTTCTTTTGGACCTTCCAGCACCTGCAGGAAAACCTCGCCCCGGTAGACCAGGGCCCCGGTTACGCCAATTGATCCATTGTGTTGCCGAGCCCTTTGCAGAAGCTCCGTTAACTCTTCCTCGAACATCGGGGCCGTGGCCGTGCTGGTGTAAACAAGCCGGTAGATGGTTTCTGGCCCTGTGGGCTTCACAGGAGGGGTATCGGCAGATCCCCACTGGAGCTTTAACAGACCGCTCTCATGTCGACAGACCGGCCGCCCGGGCCAAAGTGCGCTCGGCCTGCCAGAGGTGACGCCGGTGGTGGGCCGCCATGATCCGCAAGCCTGCCCAAAGTGAGTAACGGACGCGAGCATTGAAGGGCGACACTACCTGGGGACGATCGATGGCCAGTCCGTCCAGAGACAAGGCGAACGCGGCGAGCCGGGCGGAATGATCTTGGAATTGGGCTAGCACTTCCTCCAGGGGCTGCACGGCGGGCTGAAATGCGGGAGGGGTCTTCACGGTTTGGCGATAGGGCGGTTCCAGAAACCACAACAACAGCCGCTCCATTAGTCGTAGGCGGAAGGGCTGGCCGGCTGCGGGCATCGATTGCGCGGCCTGCCTGGCTTGCTCCAGCACGGGCCAGAACGCCTCGGCTGTGAGATTAAGGTGGGCCAGACAATCGGTGGCCGCCCAACCGGAGTTGGGCCGGATGGACCAGGCATCGGCCGGATACTGCTCGGTCAACCGCTTCGCCCAAAGCGCCGCGGCGGTGAACTCGGAAGCTAAGCTCTTGATGGACGAACTCATCGTTACCTTTTTCTAAATTCCAAGACGAGCCAGAGCTTACTGGGTTTCCTGATATTCGCCAAAGACGGTGCGGAGGCAGTCGGAGATCTCGCCCACCGTCACCAGGGACGCGGCGCAGTCCAGGATGTGGGGCATCAGGTTGTCCGTGCCGCGCGCGGCGGCTTCGAGTGCCGTAAGACGTTCCGCGACGGCGGTGGCGCTGCGGGAGGCCCGTACTTCGCGCAACCGGGCCACCTGGCGGCGTTCGAGCTCGGGGTCCACGCGGAAGGTGGGGATCTTGGCCGCGTCATCCTGGCGGAACTTGTTCACACCAACGATCGTGATCTCACCCCGCTCAATGCCGCGCTGGTAGTCGTAGGCGGCGTTCTGGATCTCGGACTGGACGTAGCCGCGTTCGATGGCGCTCAGGGTGCCGCCCATCTCATCGATGTGCCTTAAGTACGCGCGCGCGTCGGCCTCGATCTGGTCCGTCATCGCCTCAATGCATTCGGCGCCGCCGAGCGGGTCCACCGTGTTGGTGATGCCGGTCTCGTGGGCGATGATCTGTTGCGTGCGGAGGGCGATGCGGGCGGACTCTTCCGTGGGCAGGCCCAGCGCTTCATCACGCGAGTTTGTATGCAGGGACTGGGTACCCCCCAGCACGGCAGCCAATGCCTGAATCGCCACGCGCACGACGTTGACGTCCGGCTGCTGAGCGGTCAGGGTCGCCCCAGCGGTCTGCGTGTGGAAGCGCAGCATCGAGCTTTTGGGATCGCGCGCCCCAAAGCGGTCCCGCATCAGATGCGCATAGAGCCGCCGCGCGGCGCGGAACTTGGCGATCTCTTCCAGAAAGTTGTTGTGGGCGTTAAAGAAGAAGCTGAGCCGTGGCGCGAACTGGTCGATGTCGAGGCCCGCCGCCACCGCTGCCTCAATGTAGGCGATGGCGTTGGCCAGCGTGAAGGCCACTTCCTGCACCGCGGTGGAGCCCGCTTCCCGGATGTGGTAGCCCGAAATCGAGATGGTGTTCCACTCCGGCACTTCGCGACCGGCCCAGGCAAACAGATCAGTGATGATCCGCATCGCGGGACGCGGTGGATAGATGTAGGTGCCGCGGGCGATGTACTCCTTCAAAATGTCGTTCTGGATGGTGCCGGAAAGCTTCTTTGAGTCCGCCCCCTGCTCCCGCGCCACCAACACGTAGAGCGCCAGCAGAATGGAGGCGGTGGAGTTGATGGTCATCGATGTCGAGACCTTCTCCAGCTCAATCGAGTCAAACAAGACCCTCATGTCAGCCAGGGAGCAAATGGAGACGCCCACCTTGCCCACTTCACCCAGCGCCAGCGGATGATCGGAATCCATGCCCATCTGGGTTGGGAGATCGAAGGCGACGCTGAGGCCGGTGGTGCCTTGCGAGAGCAGATAGCGGTAGCGGCGGTTCGATTCCTCCGCGGTGCCAAACCCGGCATACTGCCGCATGGTCCACAAGCGGGTGCGGTACATGTCCCGGTAGATGCCGCGGGTGTAGGGAAACTGGCCGGCGGGCGGGAGGGGTTGGCTCATGGAGAGTCTAGGGACGGTGCTATTGGCGGTTGATCTTGCGGGCCCGCAAGAACGAGGTGATACCAAAGAAGGCCATGGTGAGCGCGAAAAAGCCGGCCAGGATAATCCGGCCCGTCGAATCCGCACTGCCGTCCCCGGTTTGCCAGGCGCGGAACGCCGACCCGCCGGCCACGACGGCAAACACCAGGAAAGCAAAGCCAATCATCTCGTTCCAAAGTACCCGGAGCGGTTTGATCACTCCGGGAACCACAGTCTTCACAAACTTACCAGCAGCGTCAAGCATAAGTAATCACAATTGCCCCGGGCTACGGAAATCACGCCCGGGATCCGATACCTATACTGTACGCGAATCAGGTTCTTGCAACCAGATCGGGCGCAGGGACATCGAGAGAGTAGGAGCAAGAGAGCCCAAGAAAATGCCGTGCCAGCCACTGGACAGCGATGTTATTCTTGGGTTGAGCCTTCAGGAAGAGGCCTAGAGTTGGACGAACGCCTTAAAGATTTGATGCAAGAGCTGGGCAACGCGATTAACGAGTCGCTGTCCGACTCCGACCGGATTGCCACCGCCATTGGCGAAATCAAGCGCGCGGGATACGATGTTTTCCTGGTGCTGGAAGCCACCATTGGCTTCAACAAGCGCGAAACCTCGGACGACGATGAACCGGTAGCCGAAGAGACTTCTTTCAAGTCCGCCGGGCGGTTTAAGTGGACCTCACAGGACCACAAGTTCCTGAAGGCACTGAAGATCGCAGCCGACGAAGACCTGCGCTCATAGTTAGGCCCGCGCGGGCCAGCTTGCGTGCGGGGTTCAGACCCCGCGGCTGGCGTCTATTGGCCCAATAGGGCGTTAATCGCGATTTGCCCAATTGCTTCGTCCACTTCCGAAGGGGCCCCGCTGACGCCGATCCCTCCAATCGTCTGCCCGTCCACCTGGATCGGGAGCCCACCCTGATTGGGAAAGGCATCCGGGAAGGCGAGAACCTGGAGATTGCCGCTGGCTAACTGGTCCGCCGCTGCCTTGGAGGGCCGCCGGAAGATCGCTGCATGGCGCGCCTTCTTCTGGGCAAATTGAATCGTGTTGAGGCCCGCGCCGTCGGCCTTTTGCAGAAACAGCACATTGCCGCTTTCGTCCACAATGCAAATAGTCACTTGAACGTTGCGCTTCTGCGCTTCGCCCTCGGCGGCGGCCACCATGGTCTTGATGGCGGCCAGATTAAGGGTCTTCTTGGTGGGGAGTTCGGCGGCAGTCATGGTCATTACCAGCAGTGAAGCAATGGTCAGCTTGATCATGGCAATGATACTACCAGTGTGGCTCCGTTAGCCGCCAACAGTCTGGCGCTTGACGAAAAATTGTCACCCTGTCCCCTGCTGACGTGTGCCGATTTGAAACACGTGTACCGAAACGGACCTGGAATTCCCATATGGTACAACCAGTACCACCAGTACGATTAACACTTAAGGGTAACCCTACCAACTTCTTAAGGCCTTTTTCGGCGTTTGGCCACCGTATTGCTAATACAGTGCCATATGTCAATGACGGCAGCCACCGCAAGAGCTCGTACACCAGAGCCCGAATTCGTACAGCCCACCACGGAGGAACGAGATCAGGTAGTACTAGAGCACTTACCGCTAGTGCGGGCGATCGCCACCCGCGTCCATGAGAATCTACCTGTTCACGTAGATGTGGATGACCTGATCCATGCCGGGATCATGGGGTTGTTTGATGCCGCCACGAAGTACAATCCGGACAAGAAAGTGGCGTTTGCGGCCTATGCCAAGCACCGGATCAAGGGAGCCATACTCGATAGCCTCCGCCAAGCCGATTGGGCGTCGCGCGACCTGCGCCGCCGCCATAAGCAGGTGGAGCAGGTAACTCGGGATCTAGCGGCTGCCCTTCATCGCAACCCGACCGAAGAAGAACTTGCGGCCAAGATGGGCGTCGATGTTGCGCGCTGGCGCCAGATGGTCCTGGATTTGCGCAACGTTGGCCTGGTCTCCGCCTCCACGCGCGCCCAGGAGCAGGAAGATTTGCCAGCTCCGGACTTCCCCGCCGGGCCGGAACTGCAGCCGGACCGGATGTGTGTGCATGAGCAGCTTCGGGATCGCCTGGGCACGGCCATGAAGTGTCTGCCGGAGCGCTACCAGACGGTGGTGAACCTCTACTACACCAACGAGATGACGATGAAAGAGATCGGCCACGTGTTGGGGATCAACGAAAGCCGCGTCTCACAAATCCACAAAGCGGCACTCGAAAAGATGCACTTCGCGCTTCAACAGACTGGCGTCCAGTCCAGCGCGGCATTTGCCTGATTCCACCGCTCTTGCGAATCGCGCCTCGGGCCGTTCAAGCAATACGCAAAAGGGTAAGGGCTACTTGAACTCAACCGTGTAGGGCATCACCTGCATCATGCCGCCGTGCAGCAGCCCCGGCTCAAATCCGGCCAGGCCGTGGCCCTTCAGCCAGGCCCGCACTTCCCGATCAGCCACGCTTTCCGTGGACTTGGTGAGGAACCGCGCCACCAAGCTGCGTCGCGGCGGATAGGGCACCAGCCGAATGGACTCATCCGGCCCTAACTTGGCTTTGGCCTTCAGCAGAGAGATGGCCTTGTCGAGGCCGCCCAGTTCATCCACCAGCTTGCGGTCCTTGCCCTGCGAGCCCAGCCAGGCGCGCCCCTGGCCCAGCGCATCCACTTCCTCCACCTTCATCTTGCGGGCGTCCGCGACGCGCTTGAGGAAGCCCTGGTAGGTGGACATGATGCCTTCACGGAGTTTCGCCCGCGTCGGCTCCGACATGGGGCCATAGTCGGAATCGATCAGCGCATTGCGGCCCCGGGCCAGAGAATCTTTGGTGACCCCGATCTTGTCGTACAACCCCTTCAGGTTGGGCTTGCCATAAATGACGCCAATGGAACCGGTGATGGTGTTGGGATACGCCACAATCGGGTCACCCGTGGCGGCAATGTAGTAGCCGCCGGAAGCCGCGACGTCGGACATCGAAATCACGATCGGCTTTTTGGCGCTCAACAGCTTCATCTCGCGCAAAATGTCATCGGAGGCAATGGCATCGCCGCCAGGCGAATCGATGCGGACGATGACGCCACGCAGCGATTCATCATCGCGGGCGGCGCGCAGGGTCTTGACGAAATCCTCGGACATGATCGCTTCTGATTCGCCGAAGCCCCCGGCATGACCGCGCAGGATTGAGCCCGCCGCCACCACCAGCCCGAAACGGGGTCCCTTGCCGCGGCCCGATTCCCGGGCATACTCGCGCGCCCCGATATTGGTTACCTCGCTACCACCCAGCTTCTTGCGTAGCTCGTCGCGGAACTGATCCTCGTAGAGCAGGCCATCCACCAAGCCCAACGCCAGTGCCTTCTGACCGAGAAACGGACCGTCATCCATCATGGTCCGGATCTCGGCCGGGCTCTTCTTGCGGCCTTGGGCTATGGCTGAAACGATGGTGCCGTAGATGCCATCCAGCATCGACCCCAGCACTTCCCGCGTTTCGGGGCTCATCGCGGTCCGCCGGTAGGAGTCGCCCGCGTCCTTAAACTTGCCCGCCGTTTCAAACTCCATCTGGACACCCAGCTTGTCGAGCGTTCCCTTGTAGTAGGTAATCTCGGCACCCAGGCCCTTGACGTTCACCATGTCCTGTTCGGCCAGGTAAATCTTGTCGGCTGCGGTCGCCAGATAGTATTCACGGGCACCGGGCGTGCGCAGCCAGCAGAGAACGGGCTTGCCGCTCTTTTTGAACTCGACAATGGCGGACCGGACTTCATCGAGCTTGGCCCAGCCCGCGCTGACGCCGCGCGGAGTCAGCACGACGGCCTTGATCCGGCTATCGGTGGCCGCCGCGCGCAGGGCGCTCCATAGCTCCTGGACGGTGACGGCGCTCTGCGCTTCGAGAAACGGCAGCGGCATCTCATCCGGCGGAGCCTCCGCGATGCCGCCTTCCAACTTCAACCACAGCGTAGAGTTGCTGGCGACGACCGGCGCACTTTCGCTGGCGCCAAAGCGGATGACGGCGAAAATCAACACCACACCCACGACGCCGGCCAGCAACAGCCCGCACAATATGCCAACCAGGAACTTACGCATGTAAAGGATTGCCTCGGTAATCCGATTGTCGCTCGAAACCGCACCGGCCCCAGCCGGCGGGCGCCTAAGCGCCGTTCAAGATTAGATCGACACGTTGGGCGACATCCTTCAGGTAGGCGGCGTTGCCCTTGTTCAGCTCCACGGTCGCGTAGCCGGACCAGCCAATCTCGGTCAACGCCTGATGCACGGCCTTCCAATCAAGCTCCCCGTCGCGGAGGTTGACGAACTCGGCTTGGCGCTTCGCAAACTTGAAGTCCTTGAAGTGCAGCTTCGCGATGCGGTTCTTGCCCAGCGTCCGCACCCAATCCTGCGGGAAGCCAAACAGCAGCATGTTGCCGACATCGAGATAGGACCGGACCCAGGGCGACTTGAACTCGTCCACGTAGCGGGCCATTTCCATCGGCGAAAGCAGGAACTTGTTCCAGACATTCTCGACGGCAATGATCACCTTCGCCTTCTCGGCAAACGGGATCAGTGAGCGGATGTGCGCCTGGCTGCGCTTCCAGGCCTCTTCGTAGCGCACCTGCCCGTTCACCACCGCCGGCACCAGCAGCACGGTAGAGGCTCCGAACAACTTGGCCTGTTCGAAGCTGGACTTCATGCTCTCTACCGTCCGCTCCGGCACACCGGCTTCGGGCGAGGAGAGCGGGCTCTTCCAGTGCTCCATGTTCATGATGCCGTGGATGGGCAGCTTGGCTGATTGCGAAGCACGCGCGATCTCCTCGGCTTCCTTCATCGTGGGGACATTGCCCACTTCCATGGCGTCAAACCCCGCATCGCGGGCGACGGCGAACTTGTCGGCAATCGTTGCGCCCTCGTCGATCATGCCGAGCAGAACGGCTTTCTTGATGGGCAAACGGGCGGCGGTGGCCATGTTGGCGGCGGCTAAGGCCGCGGCGGTAGAGGTCGTAAATTGGCGTCGGTTCATGCGAAAGTCACTCCCGCGGCCGCGCCCATCTTCCGGATGTGGCGAGCCGCTTCCTCATATTCTTCGGCGGACTTCAAGTGCTCCATCATCAGCGGCGGCTGCTGCGGCAGCTGGGCCAGTTCGCTCAGGATGGGCCGATAATCAATCTCACCACGTCCGGGGATCACCTCGACAAAGTGGACCTGCAACTCGGGCGTCCAGGCCACATCCTTGGCATGACAGGAAGCGATCCAGCGGCCCAGCTTGCGAATGGTCTCCCGCGTAAACTCCGCATTGCGGTACATCTTCTCTGGCGTGTTGATGGCATTGAAGACATCCAGATGCACGCCAAAGGCCTTGCGGTCGATGGCCTTCATCAGCTTCAGATAGCTGTCCGCATCGTGCGGCAGGCTCCAGCCCATGATCTCGAGCGAAAAGACGGTCCGCGTCGGCTTGACGGCATCGATCACTTTGCGGCAGTTCTCCACCGTCAGGTCGAAAAACTCGGTCGAGAAATTCTTAGGGTGCGGACCATACCAGACCGTCGGATGAAATGAGCCCGCGATGTCGACGCAGCAGCGCGCACCCACGGCCTCCGCCAGGGCCAACCGTTCCTGCACGTAGGTGAAGTTCTTGGCGCGCTTGGCTAGATCCGGGTCCAGCATGTTCACCCAAGCACCTACCTCGGCGATCACGACGCCTTCCTTGGCAAACGCCGCCTCAATGGCCTTGACGTGGACACCATCCTTGACGTCGGCCTTGGGGCAGTAAGCCGCGCCGTAACCCAGGCGCTTGTGTTCGCGCGCCAGTTCGGCCGGATCGTCGGACTTCAAGTAGATGGGTCCGCCCAACCGGATGGGCTTCGCAGCGGCCTGGGCGGCGGAGGCCGCCAGCGGCAAAGCCATGGGGGCAGCGAGGAGTTGGCGACGGGTCACGCCCTGATTCTATCGCTCACCGGGCGGGCCCGGGTAAACGAAAAAATGCCCGGCGGAGGCTGGTCAGGCCATCGCCGGGCTTAGGGGAGGATCAATCAACGAAAATCGGTTAGGCCATGGCGGGCAGCTGGATGATCTTCTTCTGGATCGCGTACTGCACCAGTTGAGCCTTGTTGTGAATGTCCAGCTTGCGCATCAGGTTGAACTTGTGAGCCTCAATCGTTTTGACGCTCAGGTTCAAGTCGCCGGCGATCTCCTTGACGGAGTTGCCTTCGGCCAGCATCTTCAGTACTTCGCGCTCGCGGTTGGTGAGCGTGGCGAAGCGGGGGGTGCGGGTTTGGGTTTTGACGCGGCTGCGGAAATCGTCCACCAGTTGCGACAGCATGCGGGGTGAAAGATAGCTGCCTCCTCGATGAACGTCGCGGACTGCGGCGGAGAGCTGCGTGGAGGGTGAATCCTTCAATACGTAACCACTGGCACCCACTTCCATGCTTTCGATGAGGTAATCCTCGTCGTCGTACATGGTGAGAAACAAAACCTTCACTTCGGGACGAGCTTTGCGGATCTGGCGCGTGGCTTCAAAGCAGCTCATGCCGGGCATGCTGACATCCATCACGACGACGTCGGGACGTAGCTCCGCCGCGCGTTCAATGGCCTCGCCACCGTTAGACGCTTCACCAATGACTTCGAAATCAGGCTCGGCCGCCAGCAGGGTCTTGATGCCCTGGCGGAATAGCGTGTGATCGTCGGCAAGCAGGATACGAATCTGCGGCATGTTCTCCTCTAGTTATCGTCAGCTCAATCAATTCGCCGGCAACTCGATAGCGATCGCGGTACCCCGGCCGGGACGGCTGGACACATCCATGCGTCCCCCCAGCAGTGCTACACGGTCCCGCATTCCTGCCAGCCCGAACGACTCCGGCCTGGCCATCGCTCCGGTTGGCTCAAAACCCCGGCCGTCATCTCTCACCTTGAGCCTGATATACCCATCGGCTAAATTGAGCGAAACTGTTACGTTTTTTGCTTCCGCATGGCGCGCGGCATTGTTCAGGCACTCTTGCGCCAGCCGGTACACCACTAGTTCCAGCTTCTCGGGCAAGCGCGGCAGATCACTCACCTGCATCGACACCTGGGCCGGCTGCACCCACCGCAAGCGGGAAGACAGCTGCCGCACGGCGGGCGCCAGGCCCAGCTTGGTGAGCACTTCCGGGCTCAGTGCGCTCAAGATCCGGCGAATCTCGTTCACGACGTGCTCGGTCATCTGACGGGCTTCGCGCGCGCGGTCCCGGTTGGGGCCATCCAGCGCCTGCTCCAGCATCTCCAGGCTCAGCCGGATCACCAGCAACGACTGTCCAGCCTCGTCATGCAGTTCCTGGCTGATGCGGCGGCGCTCCCGTTCGGCCACTTCTGTCAACGTTCCGGCCAACCGGCGCGCCTGCTCTTCGCGGCGGGCCTTCTCACCCGCCGCCAGGCAGCGCTCCGCGGCAATGCGCAAGACATCCAACTCGCGGGGCAGCCAGGGGTAAGGCTTATCGAACCGCAGCTCAATCAGTCCGTCATGATCAAGCGGGACGGACCAGATCGTCACGGGACCCGTCTCACATTTGGCACGCGACGAACTCATGGCCTGCGGATAGCGGATTGAGACCGCGTCGGCACGAGCATAAGTCTTTAGAGCCGCTTCAAAGTGCCGCAGCGTTTCTGCCAAGCTGGACGATTCCAATTCCGCCCGGAACAGCTCTTCCAGCAGAGCCACCTCTGCCTCACGCACCTCGACGTAGCTGCGCGTCAGGATCAGCTCAATGGTGCGGACATCAGCGGCGGGGACGCGCTTTTCGAGCCACCCGACCACGTCGGCCACGGTGGCACCCAGCTTGGCTAAACGCCGGCTGTTGTACTCGGTTTGTTCTTCCAGTGCCGGGTCCGCTGACAGCAGTTGCAGCGGCTTGCGCCAAGTGGCCTTCACAAAAAGGTTATCGGCGCGGGTCGGGCATCCCTTTAGCTGAAATCGGGCACGCTTAAGGTGAGCTCAGGTATACGCCTGGTGCGGCGGGACCGCTGACTACGGGACGGCACCCTCAGGCCGCAGCAACTCCACCACTTCAGCCTGGGAGTTCGCGAGCGCCACATCCAGCGCCGTTTGCCCCGCTTTGTTGCGCTTCCCCAAGTCAGCCCTACGTTCCACCAGCAGTTCGACCAGATCGCGGCGGCCCCAACTGGCGGCGTGATGCAAGGGGGTTGCGCCAGTCTCGGTGTCGATCGCATTGACGCTGGCACCTTCGGTGATTAGCAACTCCGCCACGGCCCGCTTGCCGGCCAATGCTGCATCATGCAGGGCGGTGGCACCGGCAGCGTTGCGGGCATCCACTTTGGCCCCCGCCTTGATCAGCAACTCCGCGATGTCGCGATGGCCCTTCAGTGCGGCATCATGCAGCAAGGTGCCACCGCTGGCCGTGCGGGCGTTTGCGTCAGCGCCTTTCCCCAGCAGCAACGCGACAATGTCGCCCTGCCCACGCATCACCGCCTCGGCTAACTGGCGCGAGCCGCTCTGCTCCGGCCCAGAGAACTTGGCCCCCCGCTGGAGCAGCAGATCAATGACGCGCGTGTGCTTGTGGCGGATCGCTTCATCCAGCGCGGTGACACCGGAGTTGTCGCGCGCTTCCAGTTCAGCGCCGGCCGCCAGTAGCAGTTCGGCTACTTCCAAATGCCCCTTCACCGCGGCCTCATGCAGAGGAGTGACCCCCGAATCTTTATTCCGGTTGCGCGCATTGGCCCCCTTGGCCAGCAACAATCGCGCCACTTCCGTCTGCCCCTTCCAGGCCGCTTCATCCATGGGCGTGGACCCTTGCGTGTCGGTGGCATTGACGTCGCTGCCGCGGGCGATCAGCAACTCGGCGATCTCCTTGTGGCCACGGCTGGCCGCCAGATGCAGCGCAGTCGAACCAGATCGGTAACGGACCTTGACGTCAGCCCCTTTGTCGAGCAAGATCTTCACGATCTCGACGTGGTTGGTGAGAATGGCGTAATGCAGCGGCGTGGAGCCGCCTTCAGAATGCGCGGCGTTGGGGTCGGCACCGGCGGCAATCAGAATCCAGGCCAGATTGGAATCGCCATTCCAGGCCGCCTCATGCAGTGCGGTGCCGCCGAGGGCGTCGCGCTCGTTGACCGGAGCTCCTGCTTCCAGCAGGGCTTTCACCTTGGCCGCATCGCCCGCGCGGACAGCCTGATGCAGCTCACCCGCGGTGACGCTCCATCCCAGCAACGCGGCGAACAACAACTTCACGGCATGCCTCAATTCCGCTATCCCCTGCTCATCCCGCAGCTGCTCAGGGCCGGGGCTTTTCAGCGAGCAGCCGGTCTACCACCGCCGACAGCTCTTCCAGTGTCTGCATCGTGTTCTCACTGCCCCAATCCTCGCGAATCTGGCCGGCGCCGTCGATCACAAAGACGTGCGGCAGCTCAATACGGGGACGTGCGGGGGAGACCTTCAAGTAGGAGGCCGCCACTTGCCCGCAGTCAAACAGAATGGGGTTCGAGATCTTCTCGGCTTCCATGAAAGCCTTGACCGTGTTCAGATTGTCCGGTGGCAGCGCGATACCCAACACGGCGATCTTGTTGCCATACTTCTGCTGGGCTTTAGCCAGTAGTTTGGCGGTGTACTTACAGACCGGGCAGTCGGACTTCATCAACTCGATGATCAGCACGCGCCCGCGATAGTCCTGCGGATCATGCTGCTTCAAGTTGACGTCAGGCAGTGAGAAACCCGGCGCGCGGCGGCCGGACAGTTCCCCCGCCGGCAACCCCAAACTCAGCGCAAGTGCCACCCCCAGGTGAACCCAGTGCTTCATGCCCTTACCCTATCATGGCCGCCAGCGACTGCTCATACGGGGCCCGCGCGACACCCTTTTCGGTGATGATCGCCGTCACGTAACGGTTGGGCGTCACATCGAAGGCGGGGTTGCGGACGGCGATGCCCGGCGGGGCGACGCCCGGCGTAAACATGTCGGTCACCTCAATCGCGGCCCGTTCCTCGATCGGAATCTCGGCCCCGGACTTCAGGCTTAAGTCGAGCGTGGAAACCGGCGCGGCCACATAGAACGGCACGCCATTCTCCTTGGCCAGCACGGCCACGGAATAGGTGCCGATCTTGTTGGCCACATCCCCATTGGCGGCGATACGGTCCGCACCCACGACGACGCAGCCAATCTGGCCCTTGGCGAGGAAATAGCCCGCCATGTTGTCGGTGATCAGCGTCGTCGGGATGCCGTCCTGTTGCAGTTCCCAGGCCGTCAGGCGGGCACCTTGCAGGAAGGGCCGGGTCTCATCGGCGTAGACGTCGATGTTCTTGCCTGCGGCAAAGGCGGCGCGAATGACGCCCAGCGCCGTGCCGTAACCGGCCGTGGCCAAGGCCCCGGCGTTGCAGTGTGTCAGCACGGTCTTGCCGGCGGGCACCAACGGTTCGCCATGAGCGCCAATGGCCTTGTTGATGGCGATATCTTCGGCGTAGACCAGCTGCGCTTCCCGCACCAGCGCCGCGCGGATCTCGGCCGCCGGGCTGCCGGCCAGTGACGCATAGAGCCGCCGCATGCGTTCGATACCCCAGAATAGGTTCACCGCTGTCGGCCGCGTGGCGGCCAACGTGTCGCAGATCACCGGAAAGTCGGCGGCCAGATCGGTTGAATCCAGTGCTCCACGAGCCACGCCCATCGCGGCGGCCACACCTATGGCGGGCGCTCCACGGATGATCATGTCTTTGATCCCCGTCGCGACTTCCTGATAAGTGCGGCAGGTGACAAACACCTGCTCGCGCGGCAGGCGGGTCTGGTCGATCATGACGACGCCCGCATCGGTCCACTGAATTGTCTCAACCATGCAAAAGGTTCTTCCCCATTAAGTATCCGGTCAGCAGCAACCCATTGTAGGTGGCATGCATCACGGTGGATGCGAAAACTGAATCTAGCTTGTACCGCACGGCTCCAAAAGCCGCCCCGGCCACCACGATCAAGGCGACATTGGGCCAGGAGTTCTTCAACTGTTCGGCATGCAGCAACCCGAACGATAGGGCCGTCAGCGCAATTCCGGCCACTGCGCCAAAACTCCGCGTCAGCAACGGCTGCGCCAGGCCGCGAAAAAACAACTCTTCCGCCAACGGGCCCACGCCGACCACCGCGACGGCCGTCAAGGGAACCATCTTCGGATCATTCAGCAAGGCCCGCAGCGGCGTATCGACATCGGGCAAGTGGGCCAGTTGTCCCACGACGATCGCCAGCACCATCAGCGCGACACCCAACTGCACGCCCACTGCCGCCAGCCGCGCGGCCGGCTGCCATCCGAGCGAGCGCCAGAACGGCTGCCCATACTTGAGCCGGAAGAAGCCGGCCAGCAGGCCGAACCAGACGCCGTAGCCCAGCACCTGCCCCAGCAGCAGCCCGCCCGGCAAGCGGCGCGTGGCTAAAGTGGCCGCGATCGACAAGGCCGCATAGCTGAGGATCGCAAACGCTAAGTCTCCATAGCTCCAGAATGGCTGCCCCGAAGCGGGCGCGTCCAGCTCAAGGGGCGGATCGGAGAAAGGGGCGCCAGTTTCACTCATGCCGCTTAAGACCCAGAGGCCGCGTCGCGTTCCATCAGTGCCGCGGCCAGCAGGGGAATCATGATCTCGTGATGCCCGGTCAATGAATAGCCCTGGCCTCCGGCGTTAGCGTGCGGGCGCTTCACCACGTTGGTGACGGGCCGGTAGTGCTGCAGGAAATCGAAGTTGACGGTGGTGAAGTTCTTGAGGTCGTGCCCCAGATTACGCACCACGCTGACCGCCTTCAGGAACACCTCCGGCAGCAGCACGGCGGAGCCGACATTCAGGTAGACGCCGCCGCCATCCAGTTCCTGGACGAGCGAACAGAACAGGCGAAAGTCCAAGTGGGTCGTCGTGCCAATGGCTGCGCCATCGGCTTCGGGGAAAGTGTGCGGCGTGTCCGTGCCGACGGCCACATGCACCGTCACCGGAACCTGCGCGGCGTAGGTCTGCCCCACCAGGCTCTGCTGAAAGCCGGGGCGGTCTGAAAACCGTTGCAGCCGCGCTCCCAGTGCCTCGCCCATGCCCAGCCCAGCGCGCGCACCGTCGCTGATCGCGCAATTCATCTCCTGCCCGGTTTCACCAGCGGAGCCGAAGCGGCCATCAGGCAGGACGCTCTCGACATCCTCACTGGTCCAGCCGGCCAGGGCAATCTCAAAATCGTGGATCGAAGCCGCGCCATTCATGGCGAACGCCGTGGCATAGCCGTTGCGCATCAGGTGCAGCAACGTGGGGGCCAAGCCGCACTTGATGACGTGTCCGCCCAGGCCCCAAATGATCGCGCGGCGCTTGGCCTTGGCTTCCACCAGCCGGTCGATGACGGCGCGCAGAGAGTCAGCGGCCAGGATCTTGGGCAGCGCATCGATCAACGCCGAAACGCCAACTTGCGTTTGGGGAACCGTGGCAAAATGTTCCAGCTGCACCTTGCCGCCGCGCTCATAGAGCGACACGGTCTTCAGGCCTTCAAACGAGAGCGGTTGTTGCTTGTAGTGGCTCACTTCAATCTCACTTCAGTATCTTGCGCAGCGCGGCGGCGGTGTGGCTTTTCTTGCTTTTCAGAATGTGCTCCGGCGTGCCGGTGGCGATGATCTGGCCGCCGCCTTCACCGCCTTCCGGCCCCAGGTCGATCACCCAGTCCGCGCACTTGATGATGTCCAGTTGGTGCTCGATCACCAGCACTGTATTGCCCAGGTCCACCAGCTTCTGGATGACGTCCAGCAGCTTGCGCACGTCGTCAAAATGGAGGCCGGTGGTGGGTTCGTCCAGGATGTAGAAGGTCTTGCCGGTTTGACGCCGCGAGAGTTCCTTGGCCAGCTTGATGCGTTGCGCCTCGCCGCCGGAAAGAGTGGTGGAGGACTGGCCCAGGTGCAGATAACCCAGGCCGACATCGACTAGCGTTTGCAGCTTGGGATAGATCGACGGGATGCTCTTCAGTATCTCCGCCGCGTCTTCCACGGTGGTGCCCAGCAGGTCGGAGATGGAAAGGCCCTTAAACTTCACCTGCAGCGTTTCGTGGTTGTAGCGCCGCCCGCGGCAGACGTCGCAAGTGACAAAGACGTCCGGCAGAAAGTTCATCTCGATCCGCTTCAAGCCATCGCCCTGGCAGGCTTCGCAACGGCCACCCTTGACGTTGAAGCTGAAGCGGCCCATTTTGTAGCCGCGCTCGCGCGCCTCCGGCAGCATCGCGTAGAGGTCGCGGATCGGCGTGAAGGTTCCGGTATAGGTGGCGGGGTTGGAGCGGGGCGTGCGGCCAATGGCCGATTGGTCGATCTCAATCACCTTGTCGACAAATTCCAGCCCCGTGATGGAATCATGCGCGCCGGGCGCGGCCTTGGAACCATAGACATGCTGCGCCAGCGCGCGGTAAAGAATATCGTTCACCAGCGTCGACTTGCCGGACCCCGAAACACCCGTCACCACCACCAGCATGCCCAGCGGAATCTCGGCATCGACGTCACGCAGGTTGTGTTCGCGCGCGCCCCGCACCACGAGCTTCTGCCCGTTGCCCGGGCGGCGGACGCGAGGCACGGGAATCTCCGTATGGCCGGAAAGGTACTGTCCAGTCAGCGAGCGAGGATTGGCGCGGATCTGTGCCGGTGTGCCGCTAGCCACCACTTCTCCGCCCAGTCGTCCCGCGCCGGGGCCCAGATCGACGACGTAGTCCGCCCGATCAATGGTGTCGGCATCGTGTTCCACCACCAGCACCGTATTGCCCAGGTCACGCAACTGGGTCAAGGTATCGAGCAACCGGTCGTTGTCGCGCGGATGCAGGCCGATCGATGGTTCATCCAGCACGTACAGCACACCGCGCAGCTTGGAGCCGATCTGCGTCGCCAGGCGGATGCGCTGCGCTTCGCCGCCCGACAGTGACTGGGCGGACCGGCCGAGCGACAGATACTGCAAACCCACCGCATCGAGAAATTGGAGGCGGTTCTTGATTTCATCCAGAACGCGGCCGGCGATCTGGTGCTCACGGTCGGTCAACTGCCAGTCGCGCGCCAGCGCCAACGCTCGCCCCAGCGACATGCCCGTGAAGTCCGCAATGCTGAGCTCCCGCACCTTCACCGCCAGCGACGCCGGCTGCAGGCGGTGCCCGTGGCAAGTGACGCACGCGGTGGCCGTCATGTAGTCCGACAGCCATTCACGATACCCGGCACCGTTGCCTTCGTAAGCCTCTTGCAGTGTGGCGATGATGCCGGGGAACTTGCCTTGGCCGTTCAGCAGAATCTCTTGTTGTTTGGCGGGCAGGTTGGCAAACGGCTGCGCAATGTCGATGTTCAGCTTCCAGGAAGCTTCCGCCAGACGCTGGCCCATCGTGTTTGAACTGGCTCCCGGCCCCAACCCACCATCCAGCAGGGGGCGCGAGGGATCGACGATGATTTTGTCCGGATCGAAAGACCAGCGGCTGCCCAAGCCGTGGCAGGTCTCACAGGCTCCGTAGGGCGAGTTAAAGGAGAACGACCGCGGCTCAATCACCGGCACGCTGGAGCCGCAGTTGGGGCACGCCAGCTTCTGCGAATAAAGGCTCTCCGGCTCACCGGCGCGGCTGACCACCACCACCGTCACCAGGCCATCCGCCATCTTGGTGGCCGTCTCAATCGACGCTTCCAGGCGCTTCTCGACGCCCTCCTTCACCACCAACCGGTCAATGACCACGTCGATCGTGTGGTTCTTGCGCTTGTCGAGCTGAATATCCTCTTCCAGGCCCCGCAGCTCGCCATCAATGCGAGCGCGGACAAAGCCCTGCCGGGCCAGCTTCTCCAGTTCCTTTTTGTATTCGCCTTTGCGCCCGCGGGCGATGGGAGCGAGAATCATCAACCGCTGATCCTGCTCACGGCCCAGAATCAGTTCGACAATCTGCGCCGTGGTCTGCCGGGTGATGGGGATGGCGCAATTGGGGCAGTGGGGTACGCCAATCGAGGAATAGAGCAGCCGGAGATAATCGTAGATCTCCGTAATGGTGCCCACGGTGGAGCGCGGACTGCGGGACGTGGTCTTCTGCTCGATCGAAATGGCCGGTGACAAGCCGTCGATGGAATCCACTTCGGGCCGTTCCATCTGGTCCAGAAACTGGCGCGCGTAGGGGGAGAGCGTCTCCACGTAGCGCCGCTGGCCTTCGGCGTAGATAGTGTCAAACGCCAGCGACGACTTCCCCGAGCCACTCAACCCCGTGATCACGGTGAAGGAGTTGCGTGGAATCTCAACGTCGATGTTTTTCAGATTGTGCTGGCGGGCGCCATGCACAGTGATACGGTCAAGCATGAAGGGGGAACACCCTTAATTGTCCCATGCTTCGGAACCCCGAACACAGGGGCGAACAGCAAGCAAAGCCCTACGGCTTCACCTTGGCCAGATAGATCGACGTCTTGCCCTCGTGGCTGGAATAGTAGCTGACCCAGATCAGCCCTTTGTGCCAGACCATTCCGGCATAGCTGGAATCGCCGTTGGAGGGCAGTTTGGCGAACTCGGTCAAAGTGCCCTGTTCGGCATTCAACCAGCAGAGCGATGTGCGCGTCGTGCCGTCATACAACCGGACCGCAGCCACCAGGCGACCATCCGGCAGGGCGATGAAGTTGGGGCCACCGGCGCGGACGTTCAATTCCTTCCAGGTCCAGTCCCGATACGGGGCCTTGGCGCTGCCCAGCATCGCGTTGCCCATCTGCCCGTTCACCGGATCCCGCCGCAGCAGGGCCAGCGCGGAGCCATCCTTGCCGAATCGAATGGCGGACTCATTCGGGTAGCCGGGCACCTTCAAGTCAGCCACCAGTGTTTCGAACTTCGCACCGGTAAAGCGGTAAAGCCGGACGCCGCGCTCGGCTGCTTGAGTGCGATAGCCAATGCCAAACGCTTCACGGCCACGCCAGGTGCTGCGCCACAGCCAGTAGTTCAAGTCGCCGATCGGTTCGCCTTTGGCCACTGGGCCGGGCTTTTCGGGTAAGGTCCACCGCAAAGTCTGGTGGCCGGAGGAACGCGCGGCGGCGGCCATCACCTGCAACTGGCCCGTGGGCGTGACGCTGAGCTTGGGGTCCCGCAGATCATCGCCCGGTTGCTCGATGAGAGTGAACGATTCCCACTTGGTGCCGTTCTTGGACCGCAGGACACGGATCTTGCCGTCGCCTGAAACGTGCGCGGCCCCCTCGCGAAACGTGCAGAACCAACGGTTGTTGTGACGCACCAGATCGGTGAAGGCGTTGTGCGGGGCCTCATCCCAGATCTTCTTCACGTCCACCACCGTCTGCGCCAGTGCCGGTGTCGCGGACAACAAGGCGGCCGTCATCCAAATTCCGAATCGAAGCATTCGCCTGAATTTTACCGTTACCGCAGCCCGCGATGATGGCAGCTGCATTTCACGGCTCAGATTTTGTGGATGATAGGGAGCATGGCCCAGCTCTTTGCCGGCACATCCGGCTTCGCCTACGCGGCATGGAAGCCCCTGTTCTACCCGGAAAAGCTAGCGGCCAAGAAGTTCCTCAGCCACTATGCGACGCGGCTGAATGCAGTGGAAGTGAACTACACCTTCCGCCAGCTGCCGTCGGCCTCAACACTGGAAGGCTGGTTGGCGGAGACGCCGGCGGGGTTCAAGTTCTCACTGAAGGCCCATCAGAAGATCACCCACTTTCAGCGTTTGGCGCGGAGTGAGTTCACCGTGGTCTTCTTCAAATCGATGGACGTCTTGCGGGTGCAGAAGCGGCTGGGTCCGGTGCTGTTTCAGTTGCCGCCCAACCTGGCCTGCGACGTGGCCAAGTTTGAGGACTTCCTGCAGGACGTGCCCGAGGATTTGCCCTGCGCGTTTGAGTTCCGGCACAAGAGCTGGTTTACCGAAGAGGTTTACCGCCTGCTCGAACAGCGGCGCTTGGCGCTGTGCCTGGCCGAATCCGACAAGCTGGTGGTGCCGGACCGGGTGACGGCGGATTACGTCTATTTCCGGCTGCGCAAGAGCGAGTACTCAGCTGACGAGCGCCAGGAGATCGGCCGCCGCGCGGGCGAGCTGATTGCTGCGGGCAAAGACGTCTTCCTCTACTTCAAGCATGAAGAAAATCCAGCCGGAGCGCTCTACGCGGAAGAACTGCTACACGGCCAGCAGCACGCCACGGGCGGGTGAGCCGGTAAGCTGCGCGATGGCGTAGACGTACCACTGCAACTGCCGCACGTAGCGGCTTTCGCTGGCGTCGTCGGTCTTGAAGTCCACCACGGTCCAGCACCGGCCATCGAAAAAGGCCAAGTCCACCACGCCATCCAGCACCCGGCCATCGGGCAACGGTAGCGTCACGGGAGCCTCGCGCAGCGTGCGCCGGGCCTGTGCCGCGGCTTGCAACAAGGGATGGGCCAGAGCTGCTTGGACGGCGGCGGCCGCTGATTCCACTTCTTCCTCCGATGCGCCCAGCGTGCGCGCGTGCAACTCCAGGCGCCCGTCGCACAGCGCGGCGTGCACCAGCTTGCCGAACCGCCGGCCGCCCGCGCGCAAGGGAGGGCGGTCCAGCGTCACCACTTCAATCGGCGGCACTTCCGGGGCGGCTTCAGCATCGACACTGGGCAGAAAGATCGTGCGAGTGGCCGCCACGCCTGCCGCCAGCATCAGCCCACGAGCTTGACGCCACTGCTGATAAACCTGATGGCTTTCCGCGGCGGGCGGGGCGGCGACGCCTTTGTCGGTCAGCAGTTCTTCATCCTTCAAGCCCATCCGCGGGGCCACGTCCAGACGCAGTTCGTCCAGGCTGGCCCATTTGAAGTGCGCCTTGACGGGTCGCGCCTGGCTGATAGCCCGATGGAGCGGCGCTAGCCAACCATCAATTTCTTCGCCTTGGATCGACGGCACCACCAGCAGGTCTCGGGCCCGGGTGGCGGCTACATAGGCCACGCGAATCCCCTCGGAACGTTCGCGTTCCAGCTCCTCGGGTTCATGGTCGATCAGTTCCCAGGGCGCACACTGCATGAGTCGCAACGCACACAGCCGCTGGTGGCTATGGATGTAGCGCTCCGGCTCCTTGGCGGCCAGGTTGGCCGTGATGTCGCCCAGAATCACCACCGGAAACTCGAGTCCTTTGGCCTGGTGGACGGTCATCAAGCGGACGCCATCAGCGCCTTCTTCAATCACCGGGGCTTCGGAGGCTTCGCCCTTGGTGGACTGCGACTCCAATTCTTCGACAAAGCCACGGAAGGAGGTGCCACCACTCGCTTCAAACTGCCGCGCGAGATCCGCCACGCGGTAGACATTGGCCAGCACCTGATGACCCGCTGGGCGCATCGCGAAGGCGGCATGGGCGCGGACCGCGTCCAGCAGTGCGCTCACCGTGTCAGCGGCCGGCCGCTGGTTGCGCTGGCGATGCAGCGTGCCCAGCAAAGCCAGCGCCTCAGCAATAGGCGCAAACTCTTCGCTACTGGCAGGCGCCTCCCGAAACGGATGCAGCCGCCCGCCGGCCAGCCGGTACTTGAGCAACGTCGAATCCGGAATCGCAAACAGCGAGCCTTTCAGCGTGGCAAAGACACTCAGCTCATCGTCCGGCCATTCCACGGCCGTCAGTGCCGCCCTCAGCGTCTCCACTTCTTCGCGATGGTGGAAGGACTTGGAGCCCACCAAGACGTGGCGGATGTCGCGTGACTCCAAGCCCTGCGTATAGTCGCGCGACAGGTCCCGGCCAAAGTTCACCAGCCGCCGGAAGAGAATGCAGATGTGCTTTGCCTTCAGCGGCACCCACTCCTCTTCAGCGCGGCCGGGCAGGCGCTCCCGCACCTGATAGCCGCTCTTGGTGACCAGCCATTCGACGTAAGCGGCGACGGCATCGGGCAGTGACTCGTTGATGGCCGCCTTGGTGACGTAACCGCTTTTGCCCAGCGGCCGAGGCACCGGCAGAGCAACAATGGAGGGCTGCGAATCCAGTGGCTGATGCTCCGGCACGAGTGCAATGTAGCCCGCTTGGCCGGTCCGCTCGTCCGCCCGCATCACTGGCTCAAAGGCGGCGTTCACCAGTTCTTGAATCGGTGACACCGCACGGAAGCTGCGCGACAGAAAGACCACGCGTGCGCCTTCGTCCTCCAGCTTGCGGCGGACCTCGTGATAAAAGACCACGTCAGCCCGGCGGAACTTATAGATGGACTGCTTAGGGTCGCCCACGATAAACAGCTTCCCCGGCGAAGCGAGCGACAACAGCAGTTCCGCCTGCAACGGATCCGTGTCCTGAAACTCGTCGATGAACAGATGCGTAAAGCGGCCTTGCAAATGGGCGCGGACCGCGTCGTTATCGCGCACCAGATCCCGCGCCCGGATCAACAGATCAAGAAAGTCCAGCCGCCCGGTCCGCCGTTTCAGCTCGTTGTAGCGGTCGATCAGGGTCAACATCTCCTCACGCAAACTGACGGCCAGATCCGCATCGGCCCGTTGTCGGAATTGCTTCAGCGCCAGTTGCAGTTCTTCCACGCCCTTGCGCTTCAGCTCATTCAGGTCCATCAGCAGCTTCAGCAACAGCGCTTCCAGCGCGTCGTGGTCGCGCGCCTCCACCTCTTCGTGGCGCTCTACCCATTGCGCGAACTGCTTCAGCGGCGCAAAGCGCGTGCCGACGCGGGTGGCCGCTTCCAACATCCGGGCCGTCAGTTCGTCGATCTCGCGGTTGCGATGCCATTCCAGGCGTAACCAGTCTGCCGGATAGTCGCGCCACTCCAGTAACTGCTTGGCGGCATACCGGAGCCGTTCCGTGGGTGCGTTGGTGCTCCAACCGGGAATGGGCCGAATGAGGGCGCGGCGCAGGGAGGGCGCGGGCTGATTCAACTGCTGCTGAAACCAGCCGCGGAAGGCCCGCTCGAACAGACGCTCCTGGCTGGCAGGGTCCAGTTCCTGGAAGCCGGGATCGACGCACGCCTCCACGGGCCGCTCCCGCAGAATCTGCGCGCAGAAGGCATGGATGGTGCCGATGGAGGCTTCTTCCAGATGCTTCAACGCTTCTTCCAGTGCGGCTGACGGAGCCGCTCGCAGCCGGGCATCGATCTCTGAGCGTAGCCTTAGCTTCAGCTCCCCGGCGGCCTTGTTGGTGAAGGTGACGGCGGCGATGTTGTCCACCTTCGCATGGCCATGTTCCAGCAGCGCGACGATGCGCCGCACCAGTTCCGTCGTCTTGCCCGTTCCCGCCGCAGCTTCGACGACGAGGCTTTCGTTAAGTGAACTTCGGATTAGCTCCCGCGCCTCCGCATCGCTCACCACCGTGGCGGAGGGGCGGCCCATCATGATCGAAATGACTTTGGGCGATGTCATGGCAGGGCCCTCAGCGCGAACAGCGGCAGCAACTGATCTGTATGCTTGCGCAGGACGCGCTTTTCTTCATAGGGCCCGCAGACCGTCCGGTAGTCGCAATGCTCGCAAGCGCCTTGATCGGGCGCGGCCGGCAGAAAGCCTTTGGCGATCGACTCATCAATGATCCGCAGCGCTTCGGTGGCATGGTGGCGCGACGTATCGGTGAGCCGGATCTCGGTTTCCTGGTAGCTACCGCGTTGCGTGGCATAAGAGAGGCGGCCCATCTCCACGGTGCGCTTCATCGCTTCCTCCAGTGCGGCGGCATACAGCACCGGTTGCAGCACGCGACCCTTGCCCACAAAGGCCGGACGCTCAGCGGGGGGCTTGCCGGTCTTGTGATCGGTGACGCGCAGCGTCCCGCGATCACGGTGCTCCTCCACCAGGTCGATGCGGCCATGCAAGTGCGCGCCAAAGACGGTTTGCTCGAAACTGAACTCTGACTTGAGCGGCACCCATTCCGGCTGATAAGACATCTCCCGCAGCCAGCCGCGCAGATCGGTCCGCAGATCTTCTACTTCACTTTCCCAGACCCGCGGAATGGCGGGAGCCAGATCCTCGGCATACTGCGCGGCCGTCGCATTCAATACCTCATCCATCTCATCCAGCAGTTCCGGCAAGGGCCTGATCTGCCAGGGTGACAACTTCTCAAAAAATCGCCGTTGGACTTCGTGGAACAGCGTGCCGCGCGTCAGCGGGTCCATTTGCTCAATCGCGACGGGCTGCTCACGCGGGGACAACCGGTGAATCGCGCGCAAAAGAAAATGATACGGACAGGAGGCAAAGGTCTGGAGGGCAGTGGCCGAATACGGGCGCGCCGCCAAGCGATGCGCGGCTAATTCCGGCAGCGGTTCGGTCAACCCATCTTCGGCATACCAGATTTTGCGCCAGCGCCGGCCGCGGGAACGCATGGACCGCACGAGCGTGGGGCTAGCAGCGATCAGATAGTGCGCGGCCCCAGGCGTGGGCCGCTGCGCCTGCTGGCCCAAAATACCCAGATCGTACTCCGCGTCATCAATGGCGAGCGCCGGGTCAGCCGGAGCCGGCCAGCCCAGCCGGGCGGAGGCGGAGGCACGCGCGGCTTCTTCGAACTCACGCAGTCCCGGCAGGTGCCCCGTCGCAGCGCGCACCACCTCCAGCGCATAAAACGAAGGCACGCGGGGCCGGGATTGTCCGGTGTCCATCGTGGGATAGGAAATCACTAGCCGGTCCCCCGCCGCCGCCGCGATCCGCAACAGCAGACGCTCCCTCGCAATGCGGGTGGATTGCACCGCCAGCCCCAGCGGCTCCCGAGCTGTATCAAGCAGTAGTGGGTCTTCCTGGGCGCGCCGGGGGAACAAACCTTCGGCGAGCCCCGGCAGATAGACCACCTCGAATGCCCGCCCGCGAGCTTCCTCAATCGTGCCGACAAAGACCTGCCCGAACCGGCGCGGCGGTGGCTCAACCCGCAGCAGCCCCAGCCGTTCGCTCAATACGTTCTGGACTTCCTCCAGCGTCACCGGGCCGATATCGCGCATCGGCTCCAGTTCTTCCAGCAGTGCGTCGACGGCCTCGGTGGAACGCAAGGCAGCGTGCGCCAGTTCCTCCAGCACCTGCAGCCAGCGGCCCCAGGGCGCGGCGGTGGGCAGGTCCGCCAGGCGCTCGATCAGAGGCAAGGCAAAGTCGCGGAGACGGTCCAACTGCTCGATCCGGTAAAGTGGTGCTTCATGGAGGCGAAGTTCGCGGGCCAAGCCATCCAGGCGCCGCCGCCAGCGGCCGGCTCCGCCAATCACCGCTGCGTCGACAATCAACTGCTCCCAGGCAAACGGCGCCACCGGACACGCCTCCAGTTGAGGCACCTGGGCCAGCGACAGATACTCGGCGAAGCGGGTAGCCGTCAGATTCTCGAGCGCACAGTTCAGTAGCGCCAGAAATGCTCGCCCCGCCGGATCAGGCCGCACCGTGCCGTGGGAGAACCAACCGGGAATACCCGCCCGCCGTAACGACTCTTCCACCAAAGGCTGATAGCGGTCCGGGTGGCGCAGCAGGATGGCGATCCGGTCAAACGGCAGGCCGCAGCGCTGGATGCGGCGGG
This sequence comes from Bryobacteraceae bacterium, assembly GCA_947458745.1. Taxonomy (GTDB): domain Bacteria; phylum Acidobacteriota; class Terriglobia; order Bryobacterales; family Bryobacteraceae; genus JAPKYZ01. Next base: position 296,853 of record CANGYQ010000001.1, read on the forward strand.
CGATCTCGACGCATTCGAGACTCTCGCCCGGTGCGGCAAAGTAGGCGACCGTCGGATCAAGTGTTGCTTCCGGAGGTGGTTCCGGCGCAAAGACATAGCGTCGGACACGGTCCAGTGCCCGGCCAGAGTCCACACTGATGGCAGTGGGAGGTTCTGCTGCCGGGCAGGGCTGACGTCCTGGTGCCTGGCAGGGCTCGGGATCGCCCTCCAGCGTCAGGATGGTGGCGGACGGGGCCTGGGCGATGAGGCGGTCGAGAAACTGACGCTCCAGCCGGTGGCGGACAGGGACGTCCAGCAGTATCAGCGGGAGACCGAAGAAGCGGCTCTCTTCCGCCTCCATCGCGCGACTATAGAGCTCGGCCAGATCAGCCAACTGCGCGGCTTCCAGCAGTTCTGTGTAGCGCCGGTGCAGCGGGCCCAGGTCGCCCTGGGGCGGAACACCATTCAGCCGCAACTCATTCAGGGTCGCGGCCGAAGCGCGGACAAAGCCCGGCATGTCGGCCACGGGCGAGAAGTAACCCATCTCGCGCGCTCGACTTAGTTCATCAATCGCTCGGGCGACCAATGCCTCCTCGGCCAGCGGCGTCAGCGGCGTCAGGGCCTCATCCGCCATCTGGGCGGCCAGTTGCGGCAAAGTAAACCGATGTAACCCTAAGCTGCCTTGCCCGGCCTGCCAGATAAACTCATCGGCCGCCGCCCGCGTTGCAGCAATCAGGATGCCCGGCTTGCCAATCGAGGCGGGCAGGGGCAGCGCGGAGAAAGCATCGCGGTAGGAACGAACGACCAAAGCTTGCCACCGGGAAGGTTCCCGGGCGGAGAGATCTTCGGCCTGCGGCGAAATCTGTTCCATCATCTGGGGTCAGTCACCTGTATCGGGATCCATCCTGAGCGCAAATTGGGCACTAAGCCAGAACTTTCCCGCTTGGTTAGTATGCCGCATCCCGCAGCGCTTCGGGATCGAACTATCAAACAACGTGAAGGCCGGTCTGCCAATGCCCGGGGCACGCCATCCACAGTGGCATCCCGCTATCCTAAGAGCGCATGGGGAAGTGTACGGGATTGAAGTATCAATGGTGAAGAACGCTCATCTGCTAGAGGAATTGGACCGGCAGGACGCGCGGGAGCATCCGCTGACGATCGAGCAGAAGTACGCCATCTTGAATGCCATGTACGACTACGCCCGCAAAGTGGGGGCGTTCCCGCCTCAGGACCCGCTGGAAGGGCTAGAAGTGGATTTGCGGCTGGCGGAACTGCTACGGCATGTTTGAAGAACTGCTGGTGGCATTGGATCAGGCCTTGCGGGCGGCGGGCATCGCCTACATGGTGATTGGCGGTCAAGCGGTGCTGCGATACGGTGAGCCGCGGATGACCAAGGATATTGATCTCACGTTGCGGTTGGGACCGGACGAATTGCCTCGAGTCCGGGCCGCGCTGGCTCCGCTGGGCTTGGATGATCTGGTGGATGATCCGAAGTCGTTCGTCGAGCGGACGATGGTTTTGCCGCTCCGGCATTTGGCGTCCGGAGTCCGGGTGGATCTGGTGTTTTCGTTTTCGCCCTATGAGTACGAAGCCATCGATGCCGCCGTCACGCTCCCGGCGGGAACCGGCTCGGCGCGATTCGCCCGGCCGGAGGATTTGATCATCCACAAAGTGTTCGCCGGCCGGCCGCGAGACCTGGAGGACGTTCGCCACATCCTCAACCATCAGTTGGTCTTGAACCGTAACTACATCAAGGTCCGGCTGAGTGAGCTGAGCGCGGTTGCGCTGGTCGATCTGGTCCAGCGTTTTGCCGAATGCGACCGCCACCACTAGCTAAGGCAGTGAATCGGAGCCGGGCTAGATTTTGAAGAAGATCTTGCGCTGGTAGAGCCAGTAGCAAAGCCCCCACATCAGGCCCAGCACCACCAGATTCTGCGGAATCGCGCCGAAGCTGCCGAGAAAGGCAAAGTTGCCGGTGAAGTTACCGACACCACGGGAAAGCCAGCCGCGCAGCACTTGCGAGAACGAGTAGATGAAGATGCAGTTGGTGCCGACCACGATCGCCGGAAAGGCCCACCGCGTCCAGCCCTTCACTTCCACCAGCCAGTAGCAGGCGGCCAGCGCGAGCAGAACCCAGCCGGCGCTGAAAAACGTAAATGACCCCAGCCACAGCCGCTTCACCATCGGCACCCAGGGTGCCAGCGCCAGACCGAGAGTGAACGCCCCAGCCGCCGCCGCCGCCAGGCACTTCAGGCGCTCCGCGTGAGGCCGCGGCTGCATCAGGAACATGCCGGTCCAAACCCCAAACAGTACCGTCATCGCATTGCCCAGAAAGTTCAGCGTCGTATAGTAGCCCGGATAGTTGTAGCCCAACAGTGCCTGGTCCACCACGGCTCCGAAGTTACGGGCTCCATCGAACGGCCCGTCGGGACCGGGATAGAGGAACAGCAGGCCGTGGTGCAGCACCATCACCGCCGCGGCCGCCGCCACCTGCTGCCATAGGCGGAGATTCCAGATGAGGAAGCAGAGCACATAGGCCAGCGCGATCTGGCACAGCACGTTGATCAACTGGAATTTCAGCGGGCCCCGGGTGTTCCAGTTGGAAAGTATGTTGGAGAGCACAATCAGAAACGCCGAGCGCCACAGTACATGAGCCGCTAAGCCCGCGCGCGTCACCCCGGCCGCCAAGCGGCGCGAAAAGGCGAGCGGCATGGCGACGCCCACGATAAAGGTGAACGCGGGTTGGATCAAGTCCCAGAGCGTGCAGCCTACCCAGTCGGCGTGTTCAAAATGATTCGCCAGCCACGCCCAGGCAGGCAGATCCTTGCAGGCTTCGTGAATGCCGAAGCCGTGCGAGATCAGCAGCAGCATCGTCAAGCCGCGGAACACATCCAGTGAGACCAACCGCTCGGTGGCGGCCAACAGCGAGGGTCGGGGCGGAGCGGCGGCCGCAGAGGCCGCGGCGGGCATGGAGGCGAACACGGTAGCCATGGTGCCTGTGATTCTACATCAGCCGAACCATCCGGCTCGGCAGCGCGGGAAAGCCAGCCGGGCCGCGGCACCGGCGCACCACCCTGGGGCCCTCCTGCCGCACGCTGGCGGCCCGCCTACATATGTTAGCACTTACGGTATCGACATGTGTAACACAGTTGGCGCGCGATACTCATGACTTAAGCGTTGTCCATCACCCGGAAAACCGCTTTCGTACCGTACTAGACCTTGTCGTGACCCCAGGCTATTCACTTTCGTGAAATTCTATTTTCCTGATGATGTATCTATTTTGCAATGACTTGAGAGAACTCCCTGGGCTAGAGAAGTACCATATTTCGCCGCTGATGGCCCGCAATACAGTACCGGACATCTAGTACGAGCGGGACTAATTTGCATTGACTAAAGCGCGAGTGGCCCATAACCTTGGTTTGACCCCGGAGAAACTTCACTAACACTGGGAATGAATCACCGGGCAGATTACAAGGAGCATCCAAAGCGTAATGAAAATCACCAACATCCTGGCGGGGGCCGTGCTGATGTCCAGCAGCATGTTCGCCGTCACCATCACCACGTTCGACTCCACGCCGTTCTCCGGCAGCGGCAGCGCTTCCTTTGCGTTCGGCAACAATGCCGCCGCGAGCGAAACCTTCAACATCCCCACCAAACTGGGAAGCGTCAAGGGTAGCAGCACCCTCAAGGGCAATGGCTACGAATGGAGCATCAGCTGGAATGTGGACCCCACCTTGTCGTGGAGCTACACCACCACGATCAATGGCCTGCAGACCATGGACTTCGAGATCGACATTGTTCCGGACGCCTACGACCGTATCTTCAACTCCGCCGGCTACACGTTGACCGGAACCAAGGCCAGCGCGGGCGCGGGCATCAAGAACTTCACTGTCCAGGCCTACGTTCCCTACCCCGGAACGCTCATTCCGCAGGGTGCCGTTTCCGTTCCGGGCCATTCCAACGTGAAGGGCACCAAGACCGAGAGCAACGACAACTCCAACTTGGGCGGCGTCGGTCCGTTCCTGGCCTTTGGCCCGGCGGTGACCCCCATGAAGATGGGTGTCAAGGTTTCGTTTGAGTCCACGCTGTCTCTGGGTGACCAACTGTCCCTGAATGGCACGCTGACCATCGAGAAGGGCGCCCCCCCCGTGCCCGAGCCGGCCACGTTCGGCCTGATCGGCGCTGCGCTGGTCGCTCTGGGTGCCGTGGCTCGCCGCCGCGCCTAAGTTCCAAGATCCTCTGGTGGTATTTCCCTAGCTCAAGCGGTCTAGGCCCAAGGCCAACAGTGTAGGTCCAATTGAAGCAATGCCCAACGGCTCGCACTTTGCGGGCCGTTGGGCATTTTGGGCTCTAAGTGACCCATGCGGCTTCAGGCTATCTTTTGATCGCGCACTATCTTTTCGCTTGACACCGGCACCTATCAGCTTTAGACTTGGGATTAGCGTTTTACAAATGCAATCGGAAGCGATGGGCGCGTTCTTCAGGGCAACCGAATCGGTGCTCCACGTTATCAGCTTCCCCGCTGTATCCCGCCGGCATTCGCCAGGAATGTCATTGGTTCATTGACACTTAAGGAACTTCGACAATGATAAGCGCCCTCAAGCTGATTGCTTTAGGTATGATCACTCTCGGCTCAGCGGTGCTGGCCGCGCCCATCGCACCCGCATACGGCTTTGGTGGAGTGACAATCAACGGCCTTCCAACCGTTCCATTTGCCCAGAACACCAAGACGGGCCAAGTCCTGTCCTACAATCCGCTGGACCCGGGCGACGCGTTCGGCGCAGCATCCATATTGAAGAATGGTTTCATCTGGAGCGCATCCTGGAACGTAGACCCGGTGTTGACCTGGAGCTTCACCACTACCAACAAAGGCCCGCACACGCTGAAGTTCAACATCAACATCCTCGCCGATCAGTTCGCCTATATTTTCACCTCAGCCGCTTACACGCTCACCGGGGACGCCAAAGGCCCGGGAGCCAGCATCTCCGATGTTGTACAAAAGACTTATCTTCCCTGGCCGGACCTAGTGGGCAACGAGGTCGCGGCGGGCCAGACCACGGTGAAGGGGTTGACTGCCGTCAAGGGAAGCAAGACGGTCTCCAATGACAACTCCAACAAAGGCGGCACCGGATACTACCTACCAATGCCCATCAAGAATGTAGTGTCGATGGCGGTGGTGATTACGTTCAATGCCACCCTGGGCGGCAATGACCGGTTGGGATTGAACGGCCAATTGGACATTATGCCCATTCCGGAGCCAGCTACTTCCGGATTGATCGCGTTGGCCTTGGCCTCGATGGCACTGCTGGCGGCGCGAAGAAGCTAGATTCAGCTTTCGCCTGACTCGCGACCGTATACTCTAGCTGACATCGTTGTCAGGAAAAGCCCCCGGCGGGGGCTTTTCGTTTTGAACGCCCCTCCATCGAGGGCTGGTTGAACGATGCAGCCAACGAGAGAAAGAGCAAGATTTTTGTGTAGATCTCAGTTGACAGCGGTACTAGGACACCTTAGACTCATCTAGGTAAGGAAAGAATCGGGGGTACTACGCCCGATCTATGGAATATGGAGGAAATTTAATGATTCGCCTATTTTTGCCTCTTCTTCTGGCCTGTGCGCCGATGATGTTTGGCTCCATGTTGGTCGAAGTTCAGGATGCGAATGAGGGCCATCTGACGATTGATCTCAATGGAAATCGAGTGGTCTCGGAGACCTTTGAAGTCATTGATAAAACTGGAACCTGGATCGGTGGCGATTTGGCGGGAACCGGGTTCTCGTATTCAGCCACCTGGGACAAGGACCCTTTCATCTCCTGGACGTACAACACCTCCAAGAGCGGCAAGCACGTCGTCAAGTTCGACATCCCGATCTTCAGCGACGTGTATTCGCGGATCTTTAATTCGGCGGGATACACCTTAACCACAAAGAAGGGTGCTGGTGCCTCCTCGATCAAGAACGTCTCGGTGAAGGCCTACGTGCCGTGGCCGGACGCAAATGCGAATGTCGTCCCGGAGGGTTTCGTCTCCCTATCGGACACGTCCCTCCTGGTCGGCGGTACTTTGACCAAGTCGAACGACAACTCCAACAAGGGCGGTACGGGTCCGTATGTTGATTTCGGCCCGAGGACGGTCAGCAGCTTGGGATTGGTCTTGGAATTTGACTCAGTCATGCCGGCGGGTGCGAGCAATGTTGCCTTTAATGGAACGCTCGAGATCCTGCCGTCCGCAGTTCCCGAGCCGGCCTCGTTTGCCTTGATTGGCATCGCGTTGGTGGGATTCGGCGCCCTGTATCGTCGTCGTTCGGCGTAAAGAAGTTGGCACGCCCTCTACGGTGGGTGGTTGGCTTCCAAACGGTCGTGTTGTAATCAGACGGGGCTACCATTCGGTGGCCCCGATTTGCATTGAAGCCCTAGTTTTCCCCACCCGTTGCGGGACCATACGTTTCCGGGGGTGGACCTTCTACAATTAAGGGTTCAGTGCCAGAAAACTCTGCTAGCCAGATCGAAGTGTCCTCCGCTGCCCTCTTGTCACGGCTGGAGCTATCGAAGCAGGAAGGGTTTGACTTCCTGGTTGATCTCACTGCGGTCGATTATCCACAACGCCCATCCCGGTTTGAGGTGATCTACCGGCTCCGCCGCCTCAGCGACAATGCGGAACAGTTGACCAAAGTGATGGCCACCGCGGATGAGCCCCTCCCCTCGATCACTGGATTGTTTTCCGGAGCCAACTGGCTGGAACGAGAACTGTACGATATGTTCGGGCTGACATTTGAAGGTCACCCGGACATGAAGCGCATTTTGCTTCCCCACGGGTGGGAGGGGCACCCGCTGCGGCGGGATTACGGACTGACGCAGATGGACAACGCCTGGGTGCAGGCCAATCTGGGAATTGAGAGCGGGCAGTAGGGCAGCCGCGACCCAAGACAACATGACGACGGCTTTTGAGTCCAGCGAACTAGTCCTGAACATGGGTCCCCAGCACCCTTCGACGCACGGCGTGCTGCGGGTGATCCTGAAGCTGGATGGAGAGCGGGTGACGGGCACCGAATGCGTGATCGGCTACCTGCACCGTGGCGTTGAGAAGATTGCCGAGAACCGCACCTACGCCATGTTCGCTCCCTACGTGGACCGCATGGACTATGTTTCAGCGGTCTCCAACGGCCTGGGCTACTGCCTGGCGGTGGAAGCGCTGCTGGGCGTTACGGCACCGGAGCGGGCGCAAGTGGCGCGGGTGATCCTGACGGAGCTCAACCGGATTGCCAGCCATCTGCTGTGGCTGGGGACGCACGCGCTGGACATTGGCGCGATCACGCCGCTGTTCTACACGATGCGCGAACGCGAGGAGATCCTGAAGATCTTTGAGAACTACTGCGGCGCGCGTCTCACCACCCATGCTTTCCGCATTGGTGGGTTGCAGTATCAGCTTTATGCCGGATTTGAGGAAGAAATCCGGGCGTTCTGCGCGATGTTTCCGCCCAAGATTGATGAGTACGACCGCCTGTTGACGGGCAACCGGATCTGGCGGGACCGCCTGGAGGGTATCGGGCTGCTGACCGTGGAAGAGTGCAAGCAGTTGGGTGTGACCGGCCCCATGCTGCGCGCTTCGGGCTTGGCCTGGGACGTACGGCGGGCGATGCCCTATTCGGGCTACCAGAACTACGAGTTTGAGATCCCCACCGGCACCCGCGGCGATACGCTGGACCGGTATCTGGTCCGCATCGAAGAGATGCGGCAAAGTGTGCGGATCATCGAGCAGGCCGTGGCGCGGATTCCAGAAGGGCCCATCGTCGCGCGCGGGATGAAGGTGATCAAGCCACCAGTGGGGGAAGCCTATGTACCGATTGAGGCGCCCAAGGGTGAACTGGGCTATTTCATTGTCAGCGATGGCACGATCAACCCGTACCGGGTCCGGGTCCGGCCGCCGAGTTTTCTGAACCTGCAGGCCCTGGACCAGATGGCGCGCGGAGCCCTGGTGGCGGATGTAGTAGCGATAATTGGATCGATCGACTGCGTGATGGGAGAAGTGGACCGCTAGCCAATGAAGACCGTGATTGAGTTTCTGAAAAAGGCGTTGTTGCTGGACCTGCTGGAAGGCCTGTGGATCACCTTCCGCCATCAGCATCCCAAGAACATCTATACGGAACAATACCCGATCACGCGGCCGGCCGTCGCGGAACGCTATCGCGGAGCGCCCCGGCTGAACATCCATCCGGTGACCAATGAGACCCTGTGCATCGCTTGTGACCTGTGCAAAATTGCCTGCCCGGAAAACCTGATTGTGGTGGGGTTTGTGCGCGACGAGAAAAAGCGCAAGCAGCTGACTACATTCACCTACGACCTGTCGCGTTGCATGTTTTGCGGCCTGTGTGAAGATGCCTGCCCGGTGGATGCGTTGGAGTTGACCCAGGATTTTGAGCTGGCCAGCTACACCCGCGGCGGCCAGATCTGGGATCGGCAGATGCTAGAAGAAGGGCCCCGGCCCACCGAGTACCGCCAATGATCCACCTTGCCGCCCGGTTGGTTGAACAACGCGAGAGAGGCCAATAGCCAAGCCCGTGGACGCAGCTTTCTTCTGGATCTTCGCGTTGATGGCGCTGGCCGGTGCAGTGTTGACGGTCGCGCTGCGTAATGCCGTGCATTGCGCGGTGGCGCTGATCGTTTCGCTGCTGGGCACCGCTGGGCTCTACTTGCTGCTGCGGGCGGAGTTTCTGTTTGCGACGCAGATTATTCTCTACATCGGTGGGGTGATGCTGCTGTTCCTATTTGTGATCATGCTGATCAACCTGGACGAATCGCGCCAGCAGCGGCACTTCATCAAGGGCTGGTGGCTGGGCGTATTGCTGGCGGCGGGCACGGGAGCCATCGGACTCCGCTGGGCGCTAGAGAAGCCTTGGCCCGGCCCGGAAGGCGCCTTGCCGGCAGCCTCGGGCGGCAACACGGAACGCTTGGCCGACCTGTTGTTCAGCGAGTATCTGGTCCCGTTTGAAGCGATCTCTCTCCTGTTGCTTGTGGCCATCGTGGGCAGCGTGCTGATGGCACGGCCGAAGCCCAGCGCCGAGACTGGTGAGACCCCGGCCAAGGGAGCGCAAGCATGACCGGGCTGAGCTTGACCACGATCGGCTTGGGACACTACCTGGCTCTCAGCGCAGCCTTGATGCTGATCGGCACCGTGGGCGTGCTGACGCGCCGCAACGTGGTGGTGATCTTGATGTCGGTGGAACTGATCCTGAATGCCGTCAACATCAACCTGATCGCCTTCTCGAAGCACCTGGGGCAGTTGCACGGCCAGGTGTTCGCGATTTTCGTCATCGCGGTGGCGGTGGCGGAAGCCGCCGTGGGCCTGGGTATCCTGATCGCGCTCTACCGGAACAAGGGCACGGTGAATGCCGATGAAGTGGATCTACTGAAATGGTAGAGACCCTGGCGGCGTTGATTTTGCTGTTGCCGTTGGCGGGGGCAGCGACCATGCTGCTGGCCGGGAGGCGCATACCCCGGCTGCTGGTCCAGCTGATCTGTTGCACCACGGTGGGCTTGGCGTTTGCGGCGACGGTCGTCCTATTGCTGCAGCCGGCGCCGGGAGGCGAAACGGGCCGGGAGATCATTTACGGCACTTGGATGCCGGGCCTCGGCGCGGATTTCGCTGTTCTCATCGATTCATCCAGCGCTCTACTGATGCTGGTGATTACGGGGATCGGTTTCCTGATCCATTTCTACTCCTGCGGCTACATGGAGCATGAAGCCGGAGCGGCCCGGTTCTTCGGCTACCTCAACCTGTTCGTATTCTTCATGCTGCTGCTGGTGATGTCGAACAACCTGGCGCTGACGTTTGCCGGGTGGGAGGGCGTGGGCCTGTCCAGCTATCTGCTGATCGGCTTTTACGTCGATCGCCCCGCCGCCGGCAACGCGGCGAACAAGGCGTTCCTGACCAACCGCGTCGCGGATGCCGCTTACCTGCTGGCGATGTTCACCATCCTGGCCCAGACCGGCACGCTGCGGTATCGCGAGTTTCTGCCGCAACTGGCACCCGAGTGGGCCGCCACAGTCGCAGTTTTGCTGCTGCTGGCCGCCATGGGCAAGAGCGCGCAGTACCCCTTTGCGATCTGGCTGCCTGATGCCATGGAAGGCCCGACGCCCGTGTCCGCCCTGATCCACGCTGCCACCATGGTGACGGCCGGCGTCTTCCTGATTGTGCGCTGCGCCCCGGTGTTCAATGCGGCCCCGCAGGTGCTGGCGGTAATCTCAGTGGTGGGCGCAGTGACAGCACTGCTGGCGGCCACCATTGCCCTGGTGCAGAACGACATCAAGCGCGTGCTGGCCTATTCCACCGTTAGCCAGTTGGGCCTGATGTTTATCGCGCTGGGCGTGGGTGCCTATGATGCGGCCTTGTTCCACTTGTTCACCCATGCCTTCTTTAAGGCACTGCTGTTCCTGTGTGCCGGCGCGGTGATCCATTCGCTGGATGGGGAGCAGGACATGCGGCGAATGGGAGGCCTAAAGAAGCAGTTCCCCTTTGCGTTCTGGACCATGGTGATCGGCACCCTGGCCATCGCGGGCGTACCTGGACTGGCGGGCTTTGTGTCGAAGGACCAGATTCTCTGGCTGGCCTTCAAGACCTCACCTTCGCTGTGGGCGTTCGGCATTGCCACTTCGCTGCTGACGGCGTTCTACATGTGGCGGCTGATCAACATGACCTTTCTGGGTGAATCGCACCACGCCGAGCCGCACTCGCTACCGTTGACCATGCGGGCCCCGCTGGCCGTGCTGGCGCTGGGGAGCGTGGTGGCCGGGTGGCTGCCATTGGGTCTCCACCAAGCGGATCATCAATCGATGGAGTACGTCCTGATGGCGGTCGCCATTGGAGCCGCCGCCAGCGGCATCGCGATGGCCCATTTCCGGTGGCGGTTCCTGTCTCCGTTCTACTTCTTGTTTGAGCGTGGCTGGTATGTCGATCAGGCGGCCCAGGCCATCTTGGTTCGGGGCGCAGCACAAGGTGGCGGCGAGCTGCTGGGACGGCTGGACCGCGGCATCATTGACGGTGCCGTGAACGGCTTTGCGCTGCTTACCCGAAGCGTGGGCCGTCTATCGCGCATGTTCGACGCGGGCGTCGTCGATGGCTTGGTACGTCTGACGGCGTTTCTGGTGAAGGCGGTTTCCTACCCCGTACGTCTGTTGCAGACCGGGTCCTTGCAATCCTACGCACTGGTTTTCCTGGCTGGCTTGGCCGCCGTCCTGGCCTGGGCCCTCGCAGGAGGCGCGAGCCGATGATCGGCCTGCTGCTGCTGGTTCCGCTGGCGGGGATGTTGATCTCCATTTTCCTGCCGGCCCGGTTGAGCAAGTACTGGGCGGCAGCGGTGAGCGCCGCCACGGCGCTGCTGTCGGTCCAGCTTTTGCGCACCGGCGCGACGGCGGAGCGGATGCCCTGGATCCCCTCGCTGGGGGTTGATTACCACGTCGCGGCTGACGGCATCAGCCTGCTGATGCTGGTGCTGACCACGGTGATGACGTTGCTGGCCATCCTGGCCAGCTTCGAATCGGTGAAGGATCGCGTCAAGGAGTTCTACGCGCTGTTGCTGTTGCTGGAATCAGCGATGCTGGGCGTGTTCGTGGCGCAGGACTTTGTTCTGTTCTTCGTCTTCTTTGAGTTCTCGCTGGTGCCGATGTACTTCCTGATCGGCCTGTGGGGCGGGGAGCGGCGGCTCTATGCGGCCATCAAGTTCTTTCTCTATACGCTTTCGGGCAGCGTGTTCCTGTTGTTGGGAATCATCGCGCTCTACCTCAAAAGCGGTGCCCGGACCTTTGACGCCGCCACGCTACTGGCCGCACCGCTTGATCCAGTGACGGCGCAATGGGTGTTCTGGGCGTTTTTCCTGGCCTTTGCGATCAAGGTACCGATGTTCCCGTTGCATACGTGGCTGCCCGATGCTCACACGGAGGCACCGACAGCGGGCAGCGTGATCCTGGCGGGCGTGATGCTGAAGATGGGCACCTATGGCTTTCTGCGATTCTCGCTGCCGTTGCTACCCCAAGCGGGTCATGCGCGGGAGATCGTGACGGTGCTGGGGGTGCTCTCTATCATTGCGATCCTTTACGGCGCGCTGGTCAGCCTGATGCAGAAGGATTGGAAGCGCCTGGTGGCTTATTCGTCGGTGTCGCACCTGGGCTTCTGCACGCTGGGCCTGTTCAGCCTGAATGCCAGCGGCATCTCCGGCAGTGTCCTGCAGCAGGTGAATCACGGCATCTCGACGGGCCTCTTGTTTCTCATCGTGGGCATTGTCTACGAGCGACGTCATACCCGCGTGATTGCCGACTTCGGCGGCTTGGCGCACGCCATGCCAAACATGTCGGTGATCTTTGCGATCGCCATGCTGAGTTCCGCGGGGCTGCCGCTGTTGAATGGATTTGTGGGTGAGTTCGCCATTTTGAACGGAGCCTATCAGGCCAATGCACTGTGGGCCTACTGGTCCGTGCCGGGTGTCGTGCTGGGGGCGGCGTATCTGCTTTGGCTTTACCAGCGGACGATGCTGGGTCCGGCGCAGGAGGTCAACGCCCGCTTGCAGGACCTGACCGTCCGCGAATGGCTGACCGTGCTGCCGCTGGTGGCCTGGGCGATTTCGATCGGCGTGTATCCCAAGCCTTACTTTGACCTGATCGCCCCCGGCGTGAAGGCCGCCCTGGAGGCGCTGCACCGCAGCTAAGCGCGATGGGCAACTTCTACACTTCCACCGACCATTTCGCGCTGATGCCGGCGCTGGTCTTGGCGTTGTTCGGCTGCGCGGGCCTGTTCTTCCGCCGGATCTCGGGCGTGGCCATGCTGGTGGCAGGCGAGCTCTTCACAGGCATCGCGCTGTGGCGGCAACTGCAGGCCGGCGCGATCACCGCCTTTGACGGCGGCCTGGTCATCGACGGACTGGGATTGTTCTTCAATTTTCTATTCGTCGCGGCGGCGGCCATCACCGGCCTGATCTCCTACCGCTACCTGGATATCGAGGACGAGCATCACCCGGAGTTCTACGGTCTGCTGATGCTGGCCCAGTGCGGCATGTTCTTCTTGGCCACGGGCACTGATCTGGTGACGCTGTTCACGGGGCTGGAACTGATGTCGGTCACCTTTTACGTGCTGGTCGGCTTTCTGCGGGAGAACCGGCGGTCCAACGAAGCTGCCCTGAAGTATCTGCTGCTGGGCGCTTTTTCGAGCGGCATTCTGGCCTATGGCCTATCGCTGTTTTACGGCTTGACCGGCACCACCAAACTCGCGCCGATGGCCCAGGCGCTGGCCGCACTCGACCCAACCCATCCGGCCGTGGTCCTGGCGCTGATCACCACTGCCGCCGGACTGTTCTTCAAGATCTCGGCCGCACCGTTCCATATGTGGGCCCCCGATGTCTACGAGGGCGCGCCTACTCCCGTGACGGCCTACTTGTCCGTAGCCTCCAAGGCGGCCGCGTTTGCGTTGCTGCTACGGCTGTTTCTGGGTCCGCTAGCACCGTTGCGCGACAGATGGCAGCCGGTGGTGACCGTGGTGGCGATCCTCAGCCTGACCATCGGCAACCTGGCCGCGGTAACGCAATCGAACATCAAGCGCCTGCTGGCCTATTCCAGCATTTCGCACGCCGGCTACATTCTGCTGGGCGTCGCCGCCGGCAATGAGACCGGGTTGCGGGGCGCGCTGCTCTACACGCTGGTCTACACGTTGATGAACCTGGGCGCGTTTCTGGTGCTGGTGGCCATGCGCCGCCAGAATCTACCCGGTGAGACGCTGGAAGACTTCTCCGGCCTGATGCGCCGCAGTCCGGTCTATGCCGTCCTGATGCTGGTGTTCCTGCTGTCACTGGCGGGAATTCCACCGACAGCGGGATTCGTGGCAAAGGCCTACCTGTTCCTGGCGCTGGTGGAGGCACAGCAGTATGTGCTGGCGGTGATCGGGACGGTCTATGTGGCCGTCTCGCTCTACTACTATTTCCGCATCGTTCGCGCCATGTTCGCTGGGGACGCCAAGCCGGAAGCGCCGCTGGCCATCAGTTGGGGCATTGGCGTCTCCACAGCGGTAACCGCACTGACTACGCTCGGGTTCGGACTTTGGCCGGAGCCGCTGTTCCAGTGGGTGAAAGGAGTCACCCGCTAGCATGCTGGTCTCGATTCTGATCCTGCTGGTCGTCATCCTGATCTTCCCGCTGGTGGCCGGATACCTGGTTCACCTGGAACGCAAGGTGCTGGCTGATTTCCAGGTGCGCCTGGGACCCATGCGCGTTGGGCCCTACGGCCTGCTGCAGCCCATCGCCGACGCCTTGAAGCTGCTGCTGAAGGAAGACATCGTCCCCACCGTCGCGGATAAGTGGTTGTTTCTGGCGGCGCCCATCGTCACGCTGTTCACCGCGCTGACCAGCTTCGCCGTGCTGCCGTTTGCCGATTCGATCGTGGCGGCGGACGTCAACGTCGGCCTGCTGGTGGTGGCTGGTATGGGGGCCGTGGGCATCCTTGGGATTATCCTGGGCGGCTGGTCGTCCAACAGCCATTACCCGCTGCTGGGTGCGTTGCGCAGCGCGGCTCAGTTGGTCAGCTATGAAGTGGCGCTATCGCTCGCCCTCCTGGCTGGCGTGATGGCCGCCGGTACGCTGAGCATGGTAGAGATTGTCCAGGCCCAGCACGACCGGGGCATCTGGTTCCTGTTCTCCAACTACGGGCTGATGTTTATCCCGTTCCTGATCTTCGTGATCGCGGCCACGGCGGAAACCAACCGCGCCCCCTTCGATCTGCCGGAGGCGGAATCGGAGCTGGTGGCGGGGTTCCACACCGAATACTCGGGCTTCCGGTGGGCGCTCTACATGCTGGCTGAGTACGCCAACATGTTCGTGATCTCGGCCGTCGGCGCCACGCTGTTCCTGGGTGGCTGGATGCGTCCCTTCCCCAACGTCACGTGGCTGGGCCCGGCGTTCGACTATGCGCTCCCGGTGTTGTCGATCGCCGGTACCGGGGCGGCCTCCATCTGGATGGCCGGAAAGCTGCAACCCAAACTGCCGCGGATCGGGCTACAAATTGTGGGAGGCTTGCTGATTCTGTTGGCCGGGCCATTCCTGGTGCCGGAGCTAAACCACTATCTCTCGGGCTTCTTCTGGTTCTTTTTCAAGGTGGGAGCGATGCTGTACGTCTTCATCTGGTTCCGTGGCACCTGGCCCCGTTTCCGGTACGACCAATTGATGGATATCGGCTGGAAACGCTTGATTCCACTTGGCTTGGCCTCACTAGCCCTGAACGCTGTGGTAGGCCTACTGTAGTTAGTTTTCGGACGGTTGGGTGGGCGAGCAGGAGAGGATCTAGCGGATGGACAGAGTTCTACGAAAATTCATAGAAATCGGCGGAACGAAATGAGGAGCAGAACGTACTATTAAATAACGACGGGAACAAAGCGTCTCCGAGCTCCCTTTCCCCAACGACCAAACCGCTTGGAGACGCCCCGTGTTTCACTCTTAAGCATACTGCGTTTGGCCCCGGCATTTCGTAATTTCACCCCACCTTTTCGCGATTTCGATTTAGGCCCAGCAGAATAGGGCAGGCCTAGCAGGATGAGAAACGCGCTAGTCGAAGAAAACATCCCGGCGCGGTTTGGCGGCCACCAGCAAGGGCTCATTCAGAAACTCGACCACTGAAGTCAACACTTCCATCCGCGACGTAATCTCGCCCAGCAGCGTGGGCTGCAGGGCAACCTCCGCGGGCAGCGTCGAATGCCAACCCCACTGCTTTTTCCGGATCAGGTCGCTGGCCGGGTGGTCCTTGGGGAAACCCTTGGGGTCGCGCAGCAAACTTGCGCCTTCAAACTCAGCCAACTTCTTCAGTTTCTTGCTGGCGGCGAGCGCGCGAAACCGCTCGTGATGCTCCAACAGATGATGCCGCACGGCGGCCAACTGCTCCTTAGGCGGCATGTAGAGCCCGCCCGCCACCACCACCTCTTCCGCCGAGATGTGGAAGTAGAAGCCACCGCCGGAGGTCGCCACCATGCCGCGCCGCTTGAACCAGGCGGCGATGTGGGTTTTGTACGGCGTCTTGTCGTTCGAGAACCGGGTATCACGGTAGATGCGAAAAATGGACTGCTTGGGCTCGGTCAGGTAGTCGGGCGCGAAAGCCAGCAGCCGCTCGTTGATGGCGCTCACCAACTGCTCCAGTGGTGCTTTCAGCTCCAGGTCGTAGATCTCCTTCCGGGCCTGGAACCATTCGCGGTTGTTATTCTTCTTGAGGCCCTTCAGAAACTTCAGCGCGGCCGGAGAAAACCCGTCAAACTTGGCTGCCATGGTGCGGAGCCCCTCCCCGGAGCCCTGAGCCTCTATCCTAAAAGATGCGACGCCTTCACGCTCCCCTTTCTGAGTACACGCGCTTCGGACTGGGCGGCCCCGCCGACCTGCTGGTGGACGCCGCCTCGGCGGTCGAGTTTATCGATGAGCTGCGCTCTGCGGCGGCTCCGCACATTGTCCTGGGCGGCGGCACCAATCTGGTGGTTTCCGATGACGGTTACCGGGGCACCGTGCTGCGCTACACAGGCCGCGCAATCGAGCATGTAGGCCAGACCATTCGCGTCGAATCGGGCGCCGATCTGGAAGATCTGGTGCGGTACGCGGTGTCGAACGGCCTGGCGGGTCTGGAATCGATGATGCGCATCCCGGGCTGGGTGTCGGGGGCGGTCTACGGCAACGCCGGGGCGTACGGCCAGTCGATCCATGAGACGCTCGCGCGCGTCGAGATTTGGGATGGTACGGAACGGCGCTGGCTCTCAAACGCCGAGTGCGGCTTCACCTACCGCGCCAGCCGCTTCAAGCAGAACAAGCACTGGATCATTCTGACCGCTGAGTTCACGCTGCGCCCGGGCGATGCGGCCGCACTGGCCGCCCGCGCGGAAGAGATCCGCGCCACGCGCGATGAAAAGTTTCCGCCGTCCATGAAGTGCGCGGGCAGCATCTTCAAGAACTGCCTGTTCGACCACCTGCCCGAAGCGGCCCAGCGGCGCGTACCGGAAAAGCTGGTCCGGGACGGCAAAGTACCGTCGGCCTACTTTCTCGAACAGGTCGGGGCCAAGGGCGAGGTCCGCGGCGGCATCCAGGTAGCCGAGTACCACGCCAACCTGCTCTACAACGCGGGCGGTGGCACGGCGGCGCAGGTGGTGGAGTTGATCGATGAACTGAAGGGCCGCGTGGCCCGCGAGTTCGGCTTCGCACTGGAGCCGGAAGTGCAGTTTGTTGGGTTTGTCGACCGGGTGAGCTACTAGCCACCTAAACCATGGCTTCAGAATTAAAAAATGGCCGGGAGGCGAACCTCCCGGCCGGGTAGTGGGGTTTACTTCAGCTTCTTTGGTTGAGCTGTTAGGCGGCGCGCAGCAGCGGCATTTCCACCGGAGTGGGGCGTGCGACCGGGCGCCAGGGGAAGTTGATCACGTTGGCCGGCGCGGGCGGCGTGGGCAGCGTGATGGGGTCCAGCTTCTTGGACGCGCCAAAATACTCATCCAGCGGATAGAGCCCGTAGGGCTGAAGTTCGCGGTAGACCTTGCCCAGCTTCTGCTGGATGCGGTAGACGGCATGGAAGAAGTTGCCCCGGTCCATCTTCAGCTTGCGGCAGCAGAGCTTCCAGTCGGCGCCGAGCAGGAAGTGGTAGTTGAAAATGCGATACTCTTCGGGCGTCAGCGTGCGGCGGCTCACCAGCGTGAAGTCGGCAATGTACTCTTCATCCTTGCGGCCCCAGGTGTAGCGGCGCGCGCCACCGGAACCGGTGTGCTCCAGCGAAACCCGGGACATGTGCTTTTCCTTGCTGACGCAAAGGCGGAAACGGTTGTAGCAGGCGCGGAAGATGCCGCGCAAGACACAGTTGCAGGGGGTTTGGCTACCCCTGCGGCCGGCGCGAAGGCCAAGGCCGAGGCACTGCGTACAATCGTGGGAGGCGAGGGCGAGAGTTTCTGAACGAGTCCATTCCATTTTGGTTGTCCTTTTTTACCGGCGATGTCTTCCCTGTTGGCTTCCGAGTTCCTTCAAGGCACCGGCTTCAACTCAATCCTAGGTTTTGGGGAAAATATGTCAAATATTTTCTGAGAATTATTTCCGTAGTAAACACTTCTTCTATGGGCTACTAAACAGATAAATCCATTATTTTCCTCTATTTGACCCGGACCATAGCGATAAGAATATCACCGAGAATTATTGAATTTTATTCTTATCCTAGCGTTGAACCCGTGATATATTGCTGGCAGGGATAGAGGCTGCATGGGTTTCGAACACCTCAGCGTGAGTCTGGTCGCATTCCTCCGCCGGAAGGTCTCCAACGGAGAATGGACGGAGCGATCACTGGCCTTGAGGGCCGGCATTTCGCAGCCCCACGTGCACCAGGTGCTGCGCGGAACCCGCCAGATATCGCCACCCCTGGCCGACCGCCTGATGGAGGTGGCCAGTATCTCGATTTACGACTTGCTCGATCCGGGTGAACTCGACACCTATCTGGCCCGCCCGGACCGGGCTGACCAGTGGCTGGAATGGAGACCGCCCAGCACCAGCGGACCATCGTAGCGAGAGTATTTCTTTGTTGAGCGGAGAGGGCCGCGACCGGCCCTTGTCGCTTGAGGCAGTTGCGGGTTCTTATGGAGGCCACCGAGAACACCCGGCTAAGTTGATAACGGGCGAGTGTGAACGGGCCCTAGAGAAACGCTTTGATCAAGCGGGTCTGGATATCTTTCAGCGAATCATTGGCATTGTCCAGATCGCTGAGCATTGCCTGCACCTGCCGCAGCAGTTGGGTGCGCTCCACAGCACTGGAGACGATCATCAGCAGTTGCGCGTTCTCCCAGGGCTTTTCGAGGTAGTGGTAGAGGCCGACAGCGTTGATGGCCTGGATGGCGCTGGCCTTGTCGGCGTGACCGGTCAACAGGACGCGGGCGGCTTCCGGCTGGAGCTCCTTTGATTTGGCCAGCAGTTGGATGCCGTTCATTTGCGGCATCAGGTAATCGCTGACCACCAGATCCACCGGGTGTGTTTCCAGATGGCGGATAGCTTCGGCGGGGCTCAAGAAGGTGTGGACGTTGCACTCCGTTTCCAGCATCAGCAGGGCTGAGACGCTGGTCAGCACCATCTCTTCGTCGTCGACCAGAACGACTTCCGGTTGCGGGTTCACTTATTGCTCCTTGGATTTGATCGGAATGCGCACTTCAAAAGTTGTGCCACGGCCCAACTGACTGTCAAACGTTATCGTCCCATGGTGCTGCTCGGTGATGATGCGGTAGGTCAGCGGCAGCCCCAAGCCCGTGCCCACGCCCAGCGCCTTGGTGGAGAAAGCGGTGCGAAAGATCTTCTCCTTCACCTCGTCCGTCATGCCGCTGCCCGAGTCGGCAATGGAGATCACCGCCCAATCGCCATCGACAGAAGTGCGGATGGTCACCCGGCCTTCCCCCTCGATCGCCTGCGCGGCATTCACCAGCAGGTTCAACAGGGCTTGGCCAATCAGCTGCGGATTACACTCGACCGGTGGCAGGTCGCCCAAATCCGTGACGAAGGTGATCCGCCGCTTGTACTCGCTGCCGACTAGCAGCAGCGAGTCTTCCACCAGACCGTTCAATCCGGCCGTTCGCATCCCTTCCTCTTCGCCCCGAGCATGAAGCTTCAGGCTCCGGATGATGCCGGCGATCCGCTGGCAGGCCATCCGGTCCACCTGGACCAGGTTGCGGATCACTTTCACCAGGCCCAAGGCCTTGGGAGGGCTGGCCGGCCCCAACTGAGCCTCCAGCGCGTCGAGCGACCGCTCGATCACATCTATGTTTGAAAAGATAGACGCGATGGGCGTGTTGATTTCGTGGATGACACCCGCGGCCAGTTGCGCCAGTATGGCATCCTTGGACATCGCCGCCACCTGCGCCCGCAAGTGTTCCAGTTCCAGATCCGGGGCTGGCGTCGGCTCCATAGCTTAGCTCCCGGCCAGTTGGCGGAAGCGGCGGACAAGGGTGGTGAAGATGGCGGCCGTGATCTGCATGTTGTCGCTCAACAGATCGTAGAAGTCGCCGCGGGCAATCTTCAGCAGGAGGACGTCGGTTTCAGCCCGCGCCTCAACCGCCATCGGCTCCGGATCAAACAAAGCCCACGAACCCAGCACTTCGCCCTGCTTGGCCGTATGGATGACGTCCGTGCCGCGGACCAGGGAAACTTCGCCATCCAAAATCACGTACAGCGAATCCACTTCACGCTTCGGTTCGAGGATCGTACGCCCCGGCGCAATGTGCACTTGATGGGCGATGGAAGCGATCCGCGCAAGCTGCTCGCCCGAAAGATTCTTAAACAGATCCACCGCTTCCAAAGCGATGACCTTTTCCACGATGTTTAGTTCGGCCATGCCGCTACTAGGCGATCCACTTCCAAGCCTGCCTTTCCCTCCAGTGCCAGGACATCTGCCTTCAAGGATGACATCTTCAACTCCGCAGCCGCAGCGATGGCGCAGCAAACCAGCCACGGGTCACCGGACCGGATCAGTTCCCGCAGCGCCGATTCCACGGTGTGACGCTCAATCCCATAAAGATCCTTGGCCCGGTCCAGGACACGGGCGTGATCATCCAGCAGAGGCATCAGGTAGCGCTTTACTTCGCGGTCCACCACCGAATCAAGAAACTCAATGGCGGCGGAATGATCCTCTGACGACCGGCCTTTCAGCGCCCGGTGCGCGGCGTGGATCTCCGCCGCCGGGTAGCGCAGACCCAGCAGTTGGAACAAGCGCAGCAGCGTCGTACTCAACCGCTCTTCCAGCGTCGAAGCCAGCAATCGCGTGGCACCGCTGGCGGGAGCCTGTTGGCGGAACGGGTCGATCGAGGCGGACAAAACGTAGTAGCGCTTGGCTTCGTCCAGAATCTCGCGATCCACGACGGACGGGCCGAAATTCAGTTCCGGAGCAGCCCGCCGCAACCGGGAGAGCGCTTCGACAACAGCCGCGCGCAGGGTGAGATCCGGCACTGAGAGCGCGGCCATCAGTTCATCAGCGGCCCGTTGGTCCCGCATATGTTCCAGCGCTCGCGGGATGCGGCGGCGGATACTGGCGGGAAGTTGCGGGTCCTCCAGCAGGTCGCGCAGGGTGCCGGCAATCGTGGAGCCATAGCTGGCCAAAGCGTCCAGCGCCGCACCCCGCAATTGGCTGTCCGCCAGCCGTTGCACGATGTGCTCCAGATAGATGCGCTTGCGCAACTCGCCTGCGGTAGCCAGCGCCGCTTCGGCCACGCTCAGCTGTCCGTCCGCCAGGAGGGAATGCAGCAGCGGCGTGCCGGTGTCGCCTAACTTGCACAGGGCAATGGCCGCCAAGCGTCGATTGGAGCCATCCGGGCTGGAGGCCATCGAAGTGACCCATTCGAGAGTAATGGAATCAGCCGGTTGGAGCGCCAGCGCCGCTTCGGCCACGATCCCGGAAGGGTGATTCAGCAGCCGCGCGGCCAGATCCTGCCGCTCCGGGGAGACCGCGAGGGCGTAGTCGACTGCCGGCTTGATGGATGCCGTGGTGGCACCGGCGCGGGCGTTCCGGATCTCGGCCAGCGCCTGGGGCAGCAGGCTTTCATCGGCGGACTGGGCGGCGAGCGAAAACACGCGCGCCCGCACATCCGGCAACCGGCTGCCGGCCAGAGAGGTAGCCAAGGGCATGGCGTCGTAGCCTTCGGTCTCACCCAGCAGGCGAAGGGCGTAAGCCGCCTGACGGGCGTTGTCGCCTCGGGCGGTGGTTTCCAGCAGCGCGATCACCGCAGGATCACTGACTGAAATCCGGATCTCTTCAAAATCAAGCGTCCGGGATTCCAGGCGGCGGCGGACACTGCGCAAGTACTCGCGCTGGGCCATCCAAGCCAGCACACTCCAACTGGCGGTGAACAATAGAATCACCAGCGACAGTTCGCGCGGCTTCACCGCCAGCCAGACGGTGAAGATCTGGAGAAAGAGCCCGCCGAAGCCGCGGCCAAAGCGGTCAACAAAGATATCGAGAAACGCCTTGGTGCGATTGCGCAGATCCAGCGGCAACGGCAGATAGAGCAGTTCCATGCCGGTGCGGTTGAACGTGTAGCGCGTGGCGGCCTCCGTCAGCCGCGCCAGCGACGTGGAAAGCACGCCCGGAGCGAAGAAAATGCCCAACGATGTCATGGAGATGGTGATGGGCATGATCTGCAGGACCCCGCCGACACCCACCCAACGCACCACCGCCGCGGTCAGGAAGAACTGGAAGACAAAGTTGACCAGATTAAGATAAATACCGTTGAACGACCCCATAAAGGCGGTCAACTCGCGGCCCTTGTACTGCGATTTAGCAAAGACCTGGAACTGATACTCCACCGTCACATCGACGATGAAAGTCAGCAACACAATGCCGACAATCACCTGTAAGTGCCGGTAGTGGCGGATGTCGCGCATGATGTCGCCAAAGCTGAACGTCTCTTCCGGTTCGTCTTCGTGGGCTTTGGCCTTCTCCAGGTTGACACCGGGTACGCGCAGCAGCCCGATGAACATCAGGTAGGCCAGCAGGGTAATGAGGGCGGAAAAGTAGATCAGGTTGTTTTCGCCGATCAAGGTGACCGCGAAGGCGGTGAACGATCCGCCAAAGCCCGCGCCGATGACGCTGCCCAACCCCAACATGCCGTACAGGCGCTTGGCCTCCCGCGTGTTGAAAACATTGGCCGCCAACACCCAACCCTGGGTGACCATCATAATGGAGAACATACTGACCCAGATGTTGAAGACGTAGTAGGTCCACTCCCACTGGAACTTGATCAGGTACCCCATTAGCACGGTAAAGCCGATCGAAAAGAAGGTGGCGGCATTCACCGCGGCCTTCAGCGAGATCTGCATGGTGACGCGCGAATAGACGTAGGCCAGCAGGCCGCCCACCGGCGCAATCAGCATATATAGGCCGGGTAGCTTATCGGGGTCCATGCGATCCACAAACAAAGCTCGCGAGACGGGCTTCAGAATGTAGTACGCGAACAAAACAAACATTAAATAGAGGCTGACAAACAGTGTCCGCCCATATTCACCTTCACGGACATCGAGGAAACTTCGGCGGAATCGGCTTAGCTGCGCCAGCATAGTTTTTTGAGACCAGACAGCACGCCAGTGTAGCATGGAGCCTATGCGCAAACCCGCCGTGATAACGGCGCTGACCGAGTACCTGGCACCGGGCGGCGCCGAGCAGGACGAGGGCTTCCGCGAGGAAGTATTCAACCAAAGTCACCATGGCTTGCGCATAATCGCGGCCTTGACGGCCGGCGGCGCGCTGGTGCTGATGGTGGGCTGGTGGTTGCTCTACCCGCACGGCAAGTCTACCCCGGCCCGGCTGCTGGCTGATCTGCTGATTATCGGCCTCGGTGGAGTCGGCTATGGCCTGTCGAAGTGGCCGGCCATCTACGAGCGGTCGCGCTTGGCGGCGCTGGTCCTGCTTCAGGTAACTGCCGCCTGCCTGATCGGTGCATCGCTGTATCTGAGCTCCGTAGAGCCCGCCGCAGAAGACTTTGTCGCCTCGCAGATGACCTTGACCGTGCTGATCGCGGTGGTGGCCCTTCCCCTGCGCCCGCTGCATACTCTGCTGCACTGTGGCGGCATCCTGGGCGTCTATAGCAGCATCGTGTGGATGGCCGCCCATTCCTTTCTCCCGGAAGCGAGGCCCCGGCCAGAGTATTACCTGTTCATGATGGTGATGGCTGCGCTGGCCGGCGTGCTTTCGGCGACCCTGTACGCGGAGCGGAGGAACCTGTACTTCGGCCAGATTAAGACGCTGGCCGCGGTGGGCGACCTACGCCGCACACAGCAGCAGTTGGTGCGATCCGAAAGTGCCGCGTCGATGGCGCGCCTGGCGGCGGCGATCAGCCATGAACTCAATACGCCGGTGGGCGCATTGAAGAGCAGTGTCGACACTTTGTTGCTGCTGGCGTCGCGCCAGGCCACCGCGGCACCCGAGCAGATGCCGCGCCTGGTGAGGTTGCAGGCCGACCTGCGCCGGTCCATCCAGGAATCCGCCACCCGCCTGCAGGAGATCGCCGCCCGCGTGGCTCGCTTCACCAATCTCGACCAGGCGGAGTTGCAGCAGATCGGACTGGCGGAGACGTTGACCGATGTGGTGGATTTGCTGCGGTCCAAAGTGCCGGCGGGGGTGGAGATAGTCCGGGAGTTTGCGGACGTGCCGCGCCTGGTTGGCAATCCGCAGCAGATCAGTGCCGTGTTTTATGACCTGGTCTACAACTCACTGCGCGCTGTAGGCGAGACGGGTCGGGTGACGCTGCGGCTGCGGCTGCGGTCGGGAATGGCGGAGGTGGAGATTGAAGATACCGGTCGGGGTATCGCTCGAGAAAAGCTGGCCAACATCTTTGAGCCAGGCTTTCAAGAGAACTCGGGCCGGATGTCCACCGGCAACTGGAGCATGTTCACCGCCCGCCAGGTGATCCGGGAGCATGGCGGCGAAATCATGATCGAAAGCGAAGCCGGGGCCGGCACGCGGGTGATTGTGCAACTGCCGCTGGGACCGGGCAGCGGCACCAGGACACCCAGCGGAAGCTAAAGCCCCAGCAGTTCCTTCAGCTCCTTCACCCGGTCCCGCGCCACGGTCAGTTCAGTGCGTTTGGCGTCCTTCAACCGCACCAGCATCCGGCCCGCGAAGTAGGTGTAGAGCTCGTGAATGTAGGCCAGGTTCAAGATGGTCGAACGGTGAATGCGGATGAAGCGTTTCGGGTCCAGCTTGGTTTCCATCTCGGCGATGGTCGCATCGATCATGTAGTTCTTGGTTTCGGTGGCGGCGTAGGTCAGCTTGTCTTCGGCGAAGAAGTGGGTGACGCGCGAAAGGTCGACCAACTCCACCCGGTCGCCGATCTTGGAGGCCACCCGCTCCGGGTAGGCCGGTTTCTGGCCCGCCAGCAGTTGCCGCAAGACCGCGGAAAGGTCGGGTGCGGGTGCGGCGGCGGGACGGGAGCGGAGCTTGCGGAGTGCCCGGTCCAGTTGGGCCTGCTCAATGGGCTTCAGCAGGTAGTCCACGGAGTTCACTTCAAAGGCTTGGAGCGCGTACTGGTTGTAGGCGGTGGTGAAGACCACCAGCGGCTGCGGTTCCAGGCGGGCCAGCATCTCAAAGCCATTCAGTCCCGGCATTTGGATGTCGAGGAACAGGACCGCAACCCGCAGACCGGGGAGTTGCTCCAGAGCCTCCACAGGGTCAGTGGAGCGGCCGACGACCTCGACTTGGCCTGATTCATCCAGCATCCGTTCGAGACGCCGCAGGGCAAGCGGCTCGTCGTCTACGAGGTAGGCGCGCATGGCAGCTCCAGTGTCACGGTCATTCCTTGTCCATGGGCAAACCTCAAGGCGGCCGTGGTTCCGTACTGGGCTCTCAGGCGGCTCTCCAGCAGGTCCAGGCCGTGGCCCTGGGGCCGCGCGTCCGGGTTGAAGCCGGGGCCATCATCCCAGACCGCGATGAGCAGGCCCGCGGGGGCGGCCAGCGTGGCGGTGACGCGGATTTGGCCGCCCTCGCGGCGGGGCGAGACAGCGTATTTGACGCTGTTCTCCACCAGGGTCTGGACCGACATGGGCGGCACCAACTGACCAGCGGCTGCCGGGTCTACTTCCAGGCCGTAATGGAGGCGCTCACCGAAGCGGGTGCGTTCGATTTCGAGATAATCCTCGACGGTCTTCATCTCTTGCTCAACAGTGACCAGGCCTTGGCCTCCCTGGTCGATGGCGAAGCGGAGGAAGCGAGAGATGCGCTCCACTTGCTGCTCCGCGCGGTTGGGGTCTTCGCGGACCAGTGCCGCCACGGAGTTGAGCGCGTTGAACAGGAAGTGCGGATGGATGCGGGATTCCAGCGAAGCGAGGCGGGCATCGGTGGCCAGCTTTTCGGCCCGCTCTTTTTCGAGTTCCCGCGTCCGCAGCTCCAGCGTCGTCTCTTCCAGGCGGGTGCGGAGAGAGGCAAAAACAAAGCTGCCGATGCCGAACGCTTCGGTCAATAGAATGGCAATCTTGGTGCTCTGCTGAAAGGTGGCGGCCAGATGCCGGTACTCGATGATGCCGATCAGAAACAGCAACCCGGTGGCCAGGACAGAGCCGCCGACGGCTAACACAGCCATCATGACGATGATGGAGATCCAGCGCCAACCTTTCGGTAAGCCAAACAGCCGGGCTGCCAGCAGCGGCATCACGCCGGCCGAAATCAACCCGATTACGTTGGCGTAGACAAAGCTATAGGCAAAGCTGATCCCGGCCATCCGCCACCGGCCCCAGCCTCCAAACCAGAGGAACATCAGGGGCGGGATGCTGGCCAGGATCAGATTGAGGCCAAACAACTGCAGCCAGCGCTTCATCTACTTCCCACTATGGCAGCCCAGGCAACCGGCCTTCTGCGGTGCCAGCTTGCCGGTTTCCAACCACTCTTTGGCGTTGCGCGCGTAGACGGTGTCCGGCAGGTCGTTGACGGCGCGCTGGTAGAACTGCTTGGCCTTTTCTTTGTCGCCCATCCGGTTGGCGGCGTCAGCGATACCCAGCAGAAGCTCGCCGCGCGGGTGGGTACCCAGCTGGTCGAGGAACTTCTCTTGCAGCTGATAGGTATGTTCGTAGTCCTTCATCGCCCGCTCCACCAGCGGCCCTACGTGCGGGCCCTGCTGGAAGCGCGTCGCGGTCAACAGCACGGCACCGCGGGGGATGCGGACGCCCACGTTGTCGGGCGCCAGTGCGACAGCCTTATCCATTTCGGCGATACCCTTGGTGGCCAGCTCCATTCCCTTCTGCGGTTCGCCCTTCTGAAACGCCTGCCCGGCCTGATAGTAGAGCCCGGACCCATGCCACACCAGCGCTTCGGCATGATTGGGTTCAGTGGCCAGCGCCGCTTCAGCATTCGTCATGGCGCGGGCCATGGCCTCATTGTTACCCGAGAACCCAGCGAAGAAATCATTGCGGACTTAATGGTCGAATCGCGCGCTCTGGCCGTTGGAGAGAGCGCCAAACAGGAAAGCCGCCACTGCTGTTGCTGCAAGGATGGTGAGACGTTGCTTCATGGTTCGAGTGTGGAGCAAGGCACTTGGCGGAAGGTGAGTTTTGCGACGAACCGGCGGCATTTCCGGATGAAAGGTTAGACTAGAGCGTTGCGCGGTGTATCTGCCGCCTCTCTTGCCGATGCTGCGACGCTGGACCCCTACCGTGACGATGATGCTGGTCTCGACGATCAGCTACATAGACCGCAATACGCTGGCCTTGCTGATCCCCACCATCCGCCACGAGACCGGCATCAGCGCCGAACAGTACGGCTTTATCGTTTCCGCTTTCTCCATGGCCTACATGGTGGGCAACCCCATCTGGGGCGTTCTGCTGGACCGGTTGGGGCTGCGCGTCGGTATGCTGCTGGCGGTGGGCTTATGGACGATCGCCTCCGGGGCCCATGCCTGGGCCACCGGATTTTTGAGCTTTGCGGCACTGCGGCTGGTGTTGGGCTTTGGCGAGGGGGCAACTTTCCCCGGGGCCTTGCGGACGGTTACCCAGACACTGCCGCCCGAGAATCGAGGGCGGGGCGTGGCGCTTTCTTATAGCGGTGGCTCGCTGGGGGCCATCGTCACGCCTTTGCTGATGGCCCCGGTGGCTGCGGCGCTGGGGTGGCGGGGCGGCTTTCTGTTTACGGGCGCAATCGGTTTGGCCTGGTTGGCGTGGTGGGCGTTTCTTTCGGGGCGCGATGACATTCGGGCGCTACCAGCAGCCATTGAGGACCAGCGGGCCCGAGTGCGGTTTCAGGATCGGCGGTTATGGGCCTTCTTGTCGTCCTATGCATTGGGTTCAGTGCCGCTGGGCTTTGTGTTGTACTACGCGGCGCTCTATCTGGCTTCGCCGCGCTTTGGTTTAACCCAGCGGGAGTTGGGCCAAGTGCTGTGGATTCCGCCGCTCGGCTGGGAGGTAGGGTATTTCTTCTGGGGCTGGGTGTGCGATCGCTTGGGCGGCCGTTCCATCCGGAGTATCCTGACGGTGGCCACGGTGTTGAGCCTGCCCTTGATTGTCGCGCCCTATGTTCGTTCGCTGCCGCTGCTGATGTTCCAGCTGTTTTTTGCGATGTTCATCACCAGCGGCTTCATCATTCCCAGCGTCCACTACGCCACGCAGATCTTCTCGCGCTCTCAAACGGCGTTGATTGCCGGCCTGGGTGCGGGTTCCTTTTCCGCCTTTATCGCTTTGCTGGCGCCGCAGTTTGGGCGTTGGTTCGACCAGCAGAACTATGAGTTGGCGTTCCTGGTCGCCGGACTGCTGCCAGCGACGGGTTTCCTGTTGTGGCTGGGGCTTACAGGCGGAGGAAGATCTTCCGCGAATGCATCCACCAACCCAGCAGCGTGAGCAATGCCACCTCAGTTAATGAGAACAGCAGCGAAGCATTAGGGGGCGAGGCCAGCCGCGAATAGACGTTGGGCCACAGCCAGGCGTGGGCCCCTGAAAGATTGAGGATGCGCGCCAGGATGCCGCTGGCTACGTACAAGGCCAGGGCGTTCATCCCGACCATTTCCATGGGACGAAAGGGTTTCCGCCAGCCCCGCACGTCCACCACATACCAGCACAGCCAGAGCATCATCGAGGCCAGGCCGCAGGTGAACAGAACATAGGACGACGTCCAGATCATCTTGTTGATGGGGAACCATCCGTCAATTACCATGCCGCTGATCGCCAGACCAGCGCCCAGCAATGGGATGTCGGCCATGCGCTTGGCGCGCAACAAGGTACCGGCCAGCGCGCCCAGCAGGACGTTGCAGACCGCGGGGAACGTGGACAGAATGCCCTCCGGGTCAAAGATCTTGGTGCCTGAGTAAAGGTGGCCGGACAACACCAGTTGATCAATGTACTGTTCTAGGTTGCCTTCCGGCTGCAGCACCCCGGGTCCAAAGCCCGGCACCGGCACCAGTGTCATGGCGGCCCAGTAGCCCGCCAGGATTCCCCCAATCCACAGAATCTGTCCGCGCGTGGAGGTGGTGAGGTATATGGCGGAGGCCAGGATGGAGCACAGGCCGATGCGCTGCAGCACGCCCAGGATCCGGACGTGCTGAAAGTCGAACTTGGGGACCAGATTAAACAGGAACCCGATCAGGAAAATGATCGCGCCGCGCCGCAGTGCGTGTTGGAAGAGTTTGGCTTTGTCAGCCCCCTGCTCCACCCGGGCGGCGAAGGAGAACGTCATCGCCACGCCCACGATGAACAGGAAGAAGGGGAACACCAGATCCGTGGGTGTCCAGCCATGCCAGGGGGCGTGTTTTAGCATCCCATAGGCGTCCTTGCCGGAGCCGGGATTATTCACCAGGATCATGAAGGCCACCGTGAGTCCACGGAATACGTCCAGCGAGGCAAGACGTGTCCGCGGGGCGGCCAGAGGAGCGGAGGTGGTTGAGGTCACGCGGCTATTTTTTCTTGCCGGTAAACGTACCTTCGCCCAGCTCACCATAGATGGCTTTGCCTTCCACGGTGGTGGCGCTGGTTAACTTGCCCACATAGGTGAGGCGGAGCTTCTCGCCGCTGTACTCGGCGTTGCCCACCAGTTCAAAGGAGTCACCGTCGATTTTTCCTACCAGGGGAACGTCACCGAGCGTGCCGGAATACTTGCCCGTGATCTTGGTGCCCTCCTGCTTGAGCTCAATGGTCGGTGCGCCGCTGCCGGCCGATAGATCGACCGTAAAGAACCAGGTGCCGGTCACGTCAGCGGCATGGAGACAGGCGCTGGTCAGCGCCAGCAGAAGAACACGTACGAACATGGTTGAACCTCTCCGGGGTGCTGTTCGGGTCAGGCGCTAGTTCCGTGCCGGAGCGCCTCTGCTACCCCTTGGACAGTTTACCTGCAAGTTCGTGCAGAAATTCCCAGGTGTAGATGCCGGTTGAATGATTGTCGTTCCAGTAGATGCGAAGGGCGTAGTTGCCGATGGGCTCGACACTGTTGATTCGGAGCGCTGGCTTGAACAGTTGGAAGGGGTTCGATGCGTTGGAGGTGCCCTGATAGTTGGAGCGTTCCGGCGGGGTGCCATGGGCTCCAGTGCAGGTGGCGCATGGACACTCATCGCGCAGTAGGGCCAGTGGATAGTCGGCGTGCAGGCCGTCTTTCCAGTCAATGGCGATACCGCGGCTTTTCGAGATGGCGATGTGTTCGGGGTCGGCGGGCATAGTTGATTGAGGCTAGTGGATGCGGTTCACGTCGCGGACGCCAGAAACCCGGCGAAGTGCGGCGAGGATTTTGTCGAGATGTTTCTTGTCGCGGATTTCGATGGTCATGTCGATGATCGCGCCTTCTTCCAGATTCTTGTGATTGGTGTGCGCTTCCAGTTTTTGGATGTTGCTGTTTTCAGCCGCCAGGATGGACGTGAATTGGGCCAGCATGCCGGGGCGGTCTCCGGCGTGGATCTGTACCTTGATGGGGTAGGCTTCCTTGGAAGACCGGCCCCACTTCACGTCGATCTTCCGTTCGGCCTCAAACATCAGGTTTTGAACGTTCTTGCAGCTGGTGGCGTGCACGGCTACGCCGCGGCCTCGGGTGACGTAACCTACGATGGGTTCACCCCAGACGGGGTCGCAACAGTTGGCCCGGAACGTCAAAACATCGGCTGAGCCGCTGACGGTGATGACGGGTTCACGGCCATCGCGGAATTCGGGCTTTCCGGCCGGGGGACGTTCGGTTTCGCCTTCTGGCGGGACTTGGTCCGGCGCGAGTCGCTTGATGACTTCGCGCGGTGAGAAGCGGCCATACCCTAGTTGGGCATGCAGATCTTCGATTTTGGCGAGGCCGTAATCCCGGATCACCTCTTCGGTGCGGGCCTTGGTGACGCGAGAGAGGGCGACGCCTAGACGGCGGGCCTCGGTTTCCAGATACTTCTCGCCAATCTCGATGGCCTTGGCCCGCTCTGCCTCGCTGATGTGGTGCTTGATGCGGGACCGGGCGCGGGAGGTCTTGACGAAAGCCAGCCAGTCCTTGGAAGGGGTGTGCGAGGCCTGGGTGAGGATCTCCACCACATCGCCATTTTGCAGTTGATGGCGCAGTTGGACGATGCGGCCATTGACGCGACAGCCAACGCAGGTGTTGCCGACATCGGAATGGATGGCGTATGCGAAATCGATGGGTGTGCCCTCGTGGGGCAACATAATCACGCGGCCCTGCGGCGTGAAGACGAAGACATCCTCCTGCTGTTGCAGGTCCATCTTCATGGTGGACATAAAGTCGGCCGGGTCACGCACTTCGCGCTGCCACTCCACCAGTTGGCGGAGCCAGGCGATGCGCTGGTCCTCGGGAGCTTGTCCCCGTTTGCCTTCTTTGTACTTCCAGTGCGCCGCGATACCTTCTTCGGCAATCCGGTGCATCTCCTCGGTCCGGATCTGCACTTCGAACATCTGGCCGCCAGGCACCATCACCGATGTGTGTAGGCTCTGGTAGAGGTTGGGACGCGGTATGGCGATGAAGTCCTTGATGCGGCCGAAGATGGGGCTCCATTCGGCGTGCATCACACCCAGAGCCGCGTAGCAGTTCTTAACCGAATCCGTAATGATGCGGAGGGCCAGCAGATCGTATACCTGTTCAATGCCGATCCGCTGCTGCTTCATCTTCACCCATACCGAGTAAGGCCGTTTCAGGCGGGCCTCGACGCGCGCGGGTACTCCCTCAGCGGCCAGCTTTTCTTCCACCTGCGCCTTGATCTGATGAAGGAACTCTTCGCTGGCGTTGCGGCTTGACTGGACCTTATCGCGGATCTCGGCGAATGCTTCCGGCTCCAGGTGCATGAAGGCCTGGTCTTCTAGCTCCGCGCGGATTTTTCCCATGCCGAGGCGGTGCGCGATGGGGCAGTAGACTTCGAGGGTCTCCTGGGCGATTCGCTTGCGCTTTTCTTCATCGAAGATGTCAAGACTGCGAATGTTGTGGAGACGGTCGGCGAACTTCACAATGATGACCCGGATGTCCGAAACCATCGCCAGCAGCATCTTCCGGACACTTTCGGCTTGCCGGTCCTCACGTGAATAGAGGTGGATCTTGCCGATCTTAGTGACGCCTTCGACGCAGCGCAGCACTTCGTCGCCGAACTGCGCCCGGATCTCCTCGGGTTTGGTTGCCGTATCCTCCAGCACGTCATGGAGAAGTGCGGAGACCAAACAGATCATGTCCATTTGCTGGCCGACGAGGATTCCCGCTACGGCAACGGGGTGGGTAATGTAGAGTTCCCCCGTTTTGCGGGTCTGGGTCCCGTGGCGCTGCTTGGCCAATGCGTAAGCGTTGTCCAGGGCAGTCAGGTCCTCCGCCGGGCGAAGCTGGGCCACGCGGCTGCGGAGGGCCTGGTACTGGGCGTCAGCAGCTGCGGAACGGGCCAACTCCATCTCGGCCGGAAGAGGGGGCATAAAAGAGAAAAACGGGCGGCTCCGGAGAGGGCCGCCCGTTTAATTATATCGGACTGATGTACGAAGAAGAGAGCTATTTGCCTTCTTCGGAGACGATGCCGCCAGCGGCCTTCTTCTCCAGCCGCTCCGCCTTGATCTTCTTGGCCTGAAGGGCCTTTTGGATCCAGTCGTCGGCCGTCTTCACTTCCGCGGCGCACTGTTCCTTGGTGTCGGCCAAGTCAGCTCGCTGACGGTGGTAAAGATTCATGTACGCCATGGCGTCATCGTACTCAGGGTCGATCTCAATCGCCTTCTCCAGGTCCTTGATACCCTTGTCCAACTGCGCCGCCCACTTCTCTCGCAGCTCTTCACGAACCTTTTTATCCTTCAGCGGGCCGGCTTCTTCCGGCTTCATGCTGAGCTTGTCGCGGGTCTGCTTATAGTCCGGATACCACTTCAGCCAAGTGATCACGGCCAGAGAATACCACCCAGACTTACTCTTGGGCTCGGCCTCTACCAGCTTCTGATACCATTCCTTGGCTTCGTCCAGCTTCTTCAGCTTCTCTTCCAAGCCAGGAATGCCTTGGGCTTGGCTATAGCGCAGCGAGGCCAGCGACTCGATGGCGATCAGGTTCTTGGGCTCCTGCTTGAGCACGTTCATGAACTCTTCGTTCGCCTTGACGGCCACTTCTTTGTTCTCCGGCGATTCCGCGCCGGGGATGAATTGGCTCATGTAGGCCGTGGCCAAGTAGAGGCGCGCCGTCGGGAATTCCGGATCCAGATCGACGGACTGGCGGAAGTGATCCGCAGCGTCCGCAAATTTGGCACCTTTGAACGCCTGCACACCCTTATTCAGATGGTCGCGAGCGCGGAGCTTTTCGCAGCCCGTGGACAACAGGCTGAGAGCGGCCACGGCCAGGACGACGGAGGTGTTACGAGTGGAGAGAATCATCGGCCTTCCTCCACACCCTTCGTCATCAGACCCACTTTATCGAGTGCCGCACCCTTAGCGATATCAATCGCCCGGGCGATATACATAAAGTCCAGATCCGGATCGCCCTTCACGAAGACCACGCGCTCAGCGCGCGTCTTGAAGATGCTTTCCAGACGTTCCTGGAGATTCGCCTCCAACACCACTTCCTGGTTGAGCTTCATCGACTTGTCTTTTTCGATGATGATCACCACCGTCCGGTCTTGATCCGGGGGTGGAGGGGGAGAGTTCGGTGGGGGCGGCTGCGGTACGACCGCTTCCAGTCCTTTCGGCGTCAGCGGTGTGATGACCATGAAGATGATCAGCAGCACCAGCAGGACGTCGATGAGCGGCGTCATGTTAATTGTCGACTGCGGGCCGCCGTCCCCGCCTCCAGCTGCCATTGCCATAGAGATTCTCCTCGAAAGATTCTTCCCGGTCGCGTCCGCCCAAGACTACTTGGCGAGCGCTGTTTCCTTAGACTTCTGGTCCTGCTCGGTAATCAAACCGATCTGCTCGACGCCAGCCGCGCGCAGGTTGTCCACCACGTCCACCACGACCTCATACCGGGCACGAGCATCGGCCTGGATGAACACCGTTTTATCCAAACGGCTGGTCAACATGTCCTTCACCTTCGCCGGGAGGGCGTCGGGTGCGGTTTTGGTGGTCTTCAAAAACACTTCCCCGTTGCGCGTGACGGAAATCAGGACCGCATCGTCCTTGTCGGCATCCTGCATCGCGATCGGGTTCTTCGCCTTCACCTTTTCCACGGTCACACCTTTGGACAACATAGGCGTGATCACCATGAAGATGATGAGCATCACGAGCATCACGTCAACCATGGGGGTGACGTTGATGTCATTGACAACTCCCTGGAGTTTTTTCTTCTTCTTCGACATCTTTCCTTAGCTCCTTTGAAACTCGCCCCGGCCGGGCCCATCCGGGCCCGGCGCGGGATTCAACTCGTAGGGACCAGACCCCGTACTACTTGGAGGTCTTCTGGGAACGCTTGATGAAATAGTCGATCAATTCCGAGCTGGAGTTGCCCATCTCGACGTTGAACGCTTCAAGCTTGTTCGTGAAGAAGTTGAACATCATAACGGCCGGGATAGCCACAAACAGACCGATAGCGGTGGTCACGAGGGCTTCCGAAATACCGCCGGCCACAGCGCCGAGACCGGTGGACTTTTCCGTCGAGATGCCCTTGAAGGCGTTGATGATGCCGACGACGGTGCCGAACAGTCCGACGAAGGGACCGGTTGAACCGATAGTGGCCAGAGCCGAAACGCCACGCTTCATTTCCGCCTGAACGATCGCTTCAGCGCGCTCGAGGGCGCGACGGGAGGCTTCGATTTCTTCGCCCGAGATTTCAGCGCTCAATTGGTGGGCGCGGAACTCCTGCAGACCGGCGACAACAACCTTGGCCAAGTGGCTCTTCTTGAAGCTGTCAGCAATCTTGATGGCTTCATCGAGCTTGTTTTCACGGAGGGCGCCGGCCACTTTCGGGGCAAACATACGGGACTGGGTACGGGCGGCATTGAAGGCCATCAGGCGATCAATCATAACGCCAATGGACCAGGCGGACATGATGAACAGGATGATGACGACCGCCTTAGCGAGCCATCCCATCTGGTTCCACATCGAGATCGGGTCGAAGGCGATTCCGCCGGCTTCCTGAAGGAACAGGAAGGCCATCTGTTGTGCGAGCAAAAACATTGTTACTTATCTCCTACGAGTTGAATTGAGTTTCTGGTCTGGTCTGGTTAAGGCCGTCACACCCCGGGTAAGGAGTGTGACGCCCTCCTTACTGGCTCAACGTAAAGTTGACGTCGATTTGGGTGATCACTTCCACCGGGTCGCCGTTCAACAGCGTCGGTTGATACACCCACTGCTTCACCGCTTCAGTCGCCGACTGCACAAGCAGAGGGTGACCGCTGAGGAGCTGCAAATTCTGAATGGTGCCGTCCTTGCCAATGATGGCCGTGAACTTCACCGCACCCTGGATGCGGGCCTGTTTGGCCAGCGGAGGGTACATGGGCTTCGGTTGCCGCACCAGTTTGGCTGCCTGCACGTTGCCACCGACACGGATCGGGCCCGAGGGGGGCTTCGGCTTTTCCTGCTTCGGGGGCGGCGGAGGCGGAGGCGGAGCGGCGTTCGGAATACCGCCGATGATGCCACCCAGGACGCCACCGCCGACACCACCGGGCACGCCACCGGGGACGCCACCCGTCACGCCACCAGAAACCGGCGGCAGTTCATCTTCCTTGATCATCGCCACGTCCTTGGGGATCGTCTTAGGCGCCATCAGGCGGCCCATGTCGATCTGACGAGGAGCAACCTTGACGATCTTGACCGCAGCCGGAGGCGGCGGCGGGGGAGGCGGAGGCGGCGGCGGAGGAGCCACCAGCGACGCCGACAGGCTAGCCATCGGGAGAGCCTCAAAGTAGATTAGCGGGATGACCACCAACACAATGATCAGGCCGATCTGCACAGCAAAAGAGATCAGGAGGGAAGACGCTGCCCGCGTCTTATTCTTGTCTTCAATCAACGATTGCTCAAACATAGCTACCTTTCCCTGCTTCCAGCCCTATTGTGCGGCTGTCGGCGCATTACTCACTGCCTATTTGGATCCTTTACGGCCGACCGGCGCAACCGCCACTGGAGCAGTGGGGGCTGGCTTCTTTCGGCTTTCAAGGAAGTTTTGCCAGAATATCAGAAACGGGCTGGCGATGAACACGGAAGAATAGGTTCCCACCGCAATTCCAGCCACCAGCGCGAACGAGAAACCATTTAACACCGAACCACCAAACAACCACAAGGCCACGGCGCTCAAAAACGTCAACCCGGACGTCAGAATCGTACGGCTGAGGGTTTGGTTGATACTTGCGTTCACCAACTCCTCAAAGCCGGCCTTGCGTGACAGCCGCAAGTTCTCGCGGATGCGGTCGAACACCACAATGGTGTCATTCATCGAGTAGCCCACCAGCGTCAACAGGGCCGCGACAACCGTCAGATCGAGCGGCTTGTTGAATAACGAGAACAAGCCCAGCGTGATGATCATGTCGTGAAACACGGCCAGCACCGCCGCAAAGCCATACACAAATTCGAAACGGAAACCAATATACACGAGCATCCCGACCAACGCCAGTAGCGTCGCCTGGAGGGCCTTGGAGCGCAACTCACTACCCACCTTGGGACCCACCACTTCCACATTGCGGATCGCGAACGGAGCCAAATAGCATTCCTGCTTCAGGGCCGTTACGACCGCCGGAGTGACACCCGCAACACTCGTCACCTCATCAAGGGAACCGATCAGTCCGGAGCGAGGAGGTGTATTGCGGAAATCCATCAAAGCCTTCGACAAGTCTTGCAACTGCTGTTCCGACAAAGGCACCCCAGCACGCTGGAGTGGCCCACGCATCCGCTCCGCCAAGGAGGACTGCGTCGCATTGTTGAAGTCCAACTTGCCTGACTGAGGCTGGCCGAACGTTGAGTCAAGTGTCTGGACCATCGTGGCACGCACGGTCTCCAGCTCTTTCTCGCCCTTCATCTCGGTCCCGATCATGATTTCATTCTTGCCGGACGTGACTTCCTGCACCGAGATCTCACCGGCAATCTTTGCACCGATGGCAGACCGGACCCGGTCCACTTGGGGCGCGGATGCGAAGCGAACATTCATCACCGCGCCGCCCTTGAAGTCAATCCCATACTCGGGACCGCCCTTTACAGCCAGGCTTACCAAGCCCGCCGCCGTCAATACCAGCGAAGCGATGATAAAGGGCCACTTCTTGCCCAAAAAGTCGAAATTTGAATTCTTGAATAACTCCATCGTTCAAGCCAGCTGGCTATGCCCGGCTCCGGCGCTTTCTGCCTGAGCCATAGACACCACCACTTCTCCATTGGTTCCCGGCAACTGGCCGGTGAACCCCTAAATGCTAAGAGAGTCTACCTGCTTTTTGCCAGACAGTTCCCAATCGAAAATCGCCCGCGATACGAACACCGCCGTGAACACATTGGCCAGCAGACCAATTACCAGCGTGACCGCGAAGCCCTTCACTGCGGTTGTACCGAAGATAAAGAGGAATGCACAGGAAACCACAGTCGTGACGTGAGTGTCAACAATGGTCCACCAAGCTTTACCGAAACCCGCGTCGATGGCGGCCGCCACGGCCTTGCCAGCGCGCAACTCTTCACGGATACGCTCAAAAATCAGAACATTGGAATCGACCGCCATGCCGATCAAGAGGATGATGCCGGCGATGCCAGGCAAGGTCAATACGGCCCCAAAATAGGCCAGACAGCCAATGAGGATGATCGCATTCAGGATCAGCGCCAGCGTTGCATTGATGCCGCTTTTCTTGTAGTAGAAAAGCATCACCAGCGTTACGGCCACTAAGCCAATCACACCCGCCTGCAGGCCCTGCGCAATGGAGTCAGCACCGAGGGAGGGCCCGACACTGCGCTCTTCGAGATATAGGATCCCCGCAGGCAAGGAGCCAGCCCGGAGCACGAGCGCCAAGTCCGAGGCCTCCTGCTGGCCAAAGGCTCCGGAGATGCGGCCCTGGTCGGAGATACGGCTTTCGATCGTGGCGACGCTGCGGATCGCATTGTCCAGAATGACGGCCAAGCGCTTGTTGATGTTGGCCTCCGTGAAGCGCTCAAAGCGACGTGCGCCGTCTTGCGACAAAACGAAGTTGGTTTCCCACCGGCCCGTGGCACCATCCTGACTGGGACGGGCATCGCGGAGATCTCGACCGGTCACCACCGCCGTGCGGGTCAATAAGTACCAGCTTTCAGCGGCAGCACTGGGGTCTCCCGCCCGGGGCAACTGCCGCACCAGACGAGTATTCAAGGGCAAAACGCCGCCAAAGTTGGCGAGTGCGCCTTCGCGCGTCGGGAATGGCCCCTCACGGACTTCAGTGATTTCAAGCAGAGCAGCCGTCTGGATGATCTGCTTGATGCGAGCCGGATCATCAACGCCCGGCAACTGGACCAGCAACTCGGCTTCATCTTCGGTCCGGCCGCTGGGTTGGACGGAGGATTCGGCCAAGCCCAGGCCGTTGATGCGATTTTCAATTGTGCTCTGGGCACGCGTCACGGTATCTTTGCGCAGGGCCAGCGCTTCGGTGGCCTTCAGATTCATGCGATAGTCAGTGGAGTTGATCGCCGTCAACGTCCAGGCGGCATAGTTCTCCGTGATTACCTGCCGGAAGGCGCCAGCCTTGTTGGCCTCAACACCCTTGACAGTGATCTCAATCTTGCTGGCCTCAGAGAGCGTTTGCGGATCATTGCGCTCCATGCCGGCATAGTTCACTTGCGCCTTGCCTAGTTGGTCCCGCAGGTTTTCGATGACGCGGTCGGCTTCCGCCTTAAATGCATCCTGCACCTGAACTTGCAGCATCAACTGGCTACCGCCGCGTAGATCAAGCCCCAGCTTGATGTTCTGGTTCCAGTTGGCCACCAGCTCATCTTTGGACTTCGGCAGCCCAATCATGCCGTACAGGCAGACCAGGACGGTTGCCGCAATCACCAAAAATTTGACTTGTAGACTCTTCATCGAAAATTACCCTTGAGCCTCCGGCTTGGCACCCATCATGCCCGCCACCGCACTACGGGCGATCAATACCTTCACTCCATCCGGCTTGAGACGCAAAACCAGAGTATCGTTATCCGTGTTGATGGCCGCGATGGATCCGATCAGCCCACCGTTGGTGACAATTTCGTCCCCATTCTTCAGGCCCTCCAGCATCTGCTTGGTCTGCTTCTTCTGCTTCTGCATAGGCAGGAACAAAAGGAAATAGAAGATCGCGAAAATCAGCAGTACCGGCAGGAAGCCGAGGATCGGGTTTTGCGATTGCAAAAGAAAGGCCATGTCGGAAGTTCAATCTTAGAACGCGATCGGAGCGGATTGCTTGGCGGGAACCCCTTAGAACGTACTATACCCTCGGGCTTCGCTTCACACCCCCCAGTCAGCAGATCAATCCGCCACTCCAGCAGGTTTCCCCGCACGAGCGCGCATTGCCTCTAAGAACTGAGGAAAAACCCCAAGTACTAGAGACTCCCGCATTCCCCGGGCAATGTCAAGATAATGACGCAAGTTGTGAATGGTGGCCAGCGTAGAAAACAGAATCTCGCCCGCCATAAAGAGGTGACGCAGGTAAGCCCGGGAAAAATGCCGGCAGGTATAGCAGCCGCAGCCGGGGTCTAGGGGGCCTGGATCATCCTGGTATTGGGCGCGCTTGATCGAGATGCGGCCCACGGAAGTGAATAGCGAACCATTGCGGGCGTTGCGAGACGGCATCACGCAGTCCATCATGTCGACGCCCTGCGCCACGTATTCCGGCAACTCCTCCGGCAGACCGACGCCCATGACATAGCGCGGCTTGTCCTTGGGCAACAGTTCCGTGCAGACCGCCGTCATCTCCAGCGAAAGCGGGCGCGGTTCGCCCACGGAAAGGCCCCCGATGGCATAGGCCGCCGCATCAAGCTCCATCAGTTGCTGAGTGCATTCGCGCCGCAGGTCAGCGTGCATCCCGCCTTGCACGATCGGCATCAGCATATGGCGCTCCACCCGGTCGGCCCGAGGTCCGCGGTAATGCTCAAAGGCGTCCCGGGCCCACCTCACCGTGCGGCGCATGGCCCGCTCGATGGCGGGACGCTCCCCAGGATAGGCCGGGCACTCGTCGAGCACCATCATGATGTCGGAACCCAGTGCCAACTGGACGTCGACGGTGGAAGCGGGAGTGAACTTGTGCCGGGAGCCATCCAGGTGAGACTGAAACACCACGCCATCCTCATGGATCTTGCGCAACTCGGATAGCGAGAAAACCTGGAAGCCGCCGGAATCGGTCAGGATGGCCCGATCCCAGTGCATGAACTTGTGCAGCCCTCCATGACGCTCGATCAGGGCGTGCCCGGGACGGAGGTAGAGGTGGTAGGTATTGGCTAGGATCACGGGTGGATCCACTTCGTCCACCAAGTGTTTCGGCGTCAGCCCTTTGACCGTCGCCTGTGTGCCGACAGGCATGAAGATGGGCGTGGGAATCACCCCATGGGGCGTGTGCAGGCGTCCGGCCCGCGCTCCAGTGACGGAGCAGACGGCATCGATCTCAAACTTCAACCGGGGATCCTCAACATGGGGCCGGCCGCTTCCAGAAACTGCTCCGCCACGGCAATTGTTTTCATAAAGTCTCTTGTCTACCCTTGGCTCTAGTCTGGTTTACGCGCGGCTTCCAGTACCTGCCGTAGCAGCGCGTCGGAAAAGCCTCCGTTGGCCCGGAACCGAATTTTGCCCTGCCGGTCCAGCACAACCAGCGCGACGCCCGCGTCCTTATCCTTGCCGATTCCCAGCCGTGCCCGCCAAATCGCTTCTTCTTTCACCAAGGGCAGCATCCGGGGCTGGAACTCCTTGGGAGTGTCCCCGCGCATACCGGAACGGATCATGCCGCGTACCAGGCGCGGGGCACCTTCGATGACCGGCAGTGAATACGCCACACCCGCCGCGCCCATTTCCTGCTCAAAGCGCTCGGCATACTGGCGAGAGGGTTTGGCTGAATCCTGGCTGAAGCCAAAGACCAGCAATGCCGCTCTGCCCCGTGCCGCCTCCGGCAGCTTCAGCGTACCGCCCGAGAGCGGCTCCCCTTCCACGGGCGGCAAGGCCGCGCCGATCTCCAGGACTTGAGCTGAGGCCACGGCCACGGTCAACGCCGTCCAGACGGTTCCGCGCCAGAGGATTTTCGATGCCGTCATGCTTCCATTGTGCCGGGTGAGGTCTAGCTTTGTGAAGACCGGCGGGGAGACCGTGAAACTTCGCGGCAACTCCGCTAATCTGAGAGGTATGTGGCGCACCCTTGTTTGCACGGCTGTGGTTCTATCGATTTCGCTGCTGGTGATGAGTCAGCCACAGGCGGCTGCCCAGAAGCCGTTTGCGCCTTTCTCTCTGACGGCGATGGCGGCGGTGGAGTCGGCGCGTGTTGACTGGCGAACGCTGCGCGGGCTGAACTATCGCACCGGCGAAAAGACTGAACCGCTGAAGCAGGTGGACGGCAAGCAGGTAAAGGTGCCGGGCTTCATGGTGCCGCTTGAAGATGAGGATGAGTTCGTTACGGAATTCCTGCTGGTGCCCTACGTCGGTGCCTGCGTCCACACCCCCCCGCCGCCGCCCAACCAGATTGTGATGGTGAAGATGGACTCCGGCAAGAAGACCAAGGTCAGCTTCTGGGATCCGGTGTGGGTGCACGGCAAGCTGGAAGTGCAAACCGTCCGCAGCCCTTATGGCGATGTCAGCTTCAAGCTGGCCGCTAATTTGATTGAGCCCTACAAAGACTAGTATTGGCCCCATGCGTGAGCTTGGAGCTTTTTCGCATTCTCGCCAGTAGCCCCAAGCTGACGCATGGGGCTGGACCGTGGCGGTTCGACGTGATGGGTGTTTACCTGGGCGTCCAGATTCGATAATCTATTCTCACCATGCGCACGATTCGATTGTCCGCTTCTTTGCTGATTCTGCCCGTAGCCCTGCTGCTGGGCGCTGACGAAAAGCACAAGCACGACCACAAGAAGGCCGGCCACGGGGCCCACGTGCACGACACGGCCGAAGTTGATATCGCGGTGGAGGGCAAGGGCGGCGAAATCGAGATCCGCGTGCCCGCCATGGGCGTGGTGGGCTTTGAGTATGTGCCCAAGACAGCGGCTGACAAGAAGAAGCAGGCCGATGCGCTGAAGGCGCTGGAGACAAATATCGCCAGCCTGATCGTGCTGGACGCCGCGGCTGCGTGCAAGCTGACACCTAAGGGCAATGTCCACGTGGACCAGGAAGAAGAGGACCACGCGGAAGTGCACGGCAAATTCACCGTGGCCTGCGCCAAGCCCTGGGCCGGCACCAAGGCGACGTTTGGTTTCTCGAAAGCCTACAAGGCCGTGGCCAAGGTGAAGGTGCAGGCCGTGGGTAGTTCCGGGTCAACGGGCGCAGAGATTGTAGGCGACAAGGGTTCCGTCACGCTGCCCCGCTAGACTCGCCGTTTCGCGAAAAATCGCGCTGAGCGGTTGGTGAAGGCACGAATCAAGCACAATAGTGATCATGGCTGACGCGGTGTCGCTGGTTGATCTGAAGTTTGAGTACCGGAAAGGGCGTCCGGTGCTGGATATCCCCTCCATGCGGGTGGCCGCGGGCGAACGGGTGTTCCTGTTTGGCCCTTCGGGCAGTGGCAAGACTACTCTGCTCGGCCTGATGTCTGGCGTGCTCCGCACCACAGTGGGCCAGGTGCAGATCCTGGGCCAGGATCTGGTGAAAATGTCGCCCTCCCAACGGGACGCCTTTCGCGGCAGCCACGTGGGCTACATTTTCCAGCTGTTCAATCTGATCCCCTATTTGACGGTGGAGGAGAACATCACGCTCTCCT
Organism: Bryobacteraceae bacterium; assembly: GCA_947458745.1. GTDB lineage: Bacteria > Acidobacteriota > Terriglobia > Bryobacterales > Bryobacteraceae > JAPKYZ01. The sequence goes on from CANGYQ010000001.1 coordinate 339,510, forward strand.
GCCGCCTGTCGCCCGAGCGGCGCAAGCGATTGGCAGGCAAGTCGCTGGCAACGGCCGCCCGCGATGTCGCGGCCCGGTTGGGGATCGACGGCCTTCTGAAAGAGAGCGTCACGGCGTTGAGTGTGGGCCAGCAGCAGCGAGTTGCCGCCGCGCGGGCGCTGATCGGCACGCCCGAGTTGGTGGTGGCCGATGAGCCGACCTCATCGCTTGACCACGACCATCGCGAACGGTTCATCGAACTGCTTTTTGAGGCGACCAAAGCGGCCGGGTCCACGCTGATCTTTGTCAGCCATGACCGGACATTGCAGCCTCTGTTTGACCGGGCCATTGCGCTGCCGGAGATCAATCGCGCATCGAAACTGGAGGCGGCGGCCTAATATGGTGGTCCTATCGCTGGCTTGGCATTCGCTCAAGAACCGCAAGCTGACTACATGGCTGACGGTGATCTCGATTGCGCTTTCGGTGGCGCTGCTGCTGGGCGTTGAGAATGTACGCACGGGGGCGCGCGAAAGTTTTTCGAACACCATTTCCGGCACCGACCTGATTGTCGGCGCGCGTGGCGGGTCGTTGCAGTTGCTGCTCTATGCCGTGTTCCGCATGGGCTCGGCCACCAATAACATCACCTACGAAAGCTACCAACACTTCGCACAGCATCCGGCGGTGGCCTGGACCATTCCCTATTCGTTGGGCGATAGCCATCGTGGTTTCCGCGTCGTGGGCACCACCAACGACTTCTACGAGCACTACAAGTTCCGCCGAGACCGAAAGATCGAGTTCGCGGCGGGTAAGATGCCGGAAGGCATTTTCGATGTGGTGCTGGGGTCGGACGTGGTGGAAACGTTGAAGTACAAGGTGGGCGACAAGATCGTCATCGCCCACGGCATTTCAACCAAGACGATTCAGGACCACGCCGACAAGCCATTCACAGTGGTGGGCATTTTGAAGCGCACGGCAACGCCGGTGGACCGCAGCGTCTACATCTCGCTTTATGGCATCGAAGCCGTTCACATTGACTGGTCTGACGGCGGCCCGCCGATGATCGGCGAAGAAGTGCCAGCCGACAAGATCAAGAAGGACGAACTGAAGATCAAGCAGATCACGGCCTTCCTGCTGCGTACCAAGTCCCGCATCGACACGCTGCGGTTGCAGCGCGAAGTCTCGACCTTTGAAGATGAGCCGCTGCAGGCAATCATCCCGGGCGTGGCGCTGGCCGAACTGTGGCGCACGATTGGCTTTGCCGAAGACGCGCTGCAAGTGGTGACGCTGTTTGTGCTGATTGTCGGCATGCTGGGGATGCTGGTGTCGCTCTACACGTCGCTCAATGAGCGGCGGCGGGAGATGGCAATTCTGCGCGCCATTGGCGCGGGCCCGATGAAGATCATCTCGCTGCTGGTGCTGGAATCCGGCCTGCTGGCCATCGCGGGCAGCGTGCTGGGAGTGGCCCTGATCTACGGCCTCAGCTTCGTCGCCCAACCCATCGTCGAGCAACAGTTCGGGCTCTACCTGCCGGTGCAGCCGCCCACGTCAACGGGCTACATCTATCTGGCCGCCGTGGTGGTTTCCGGCATCCTGATCGGCTTTGTGCCGGCGGTAAAGGCTTACCGGAATGCCCTGCTCGATGGACTGAGCGCGCGGCTGTAGGCAACCGTCGGTCAATCAGCCGAGGACAACGGCGAAGGGGCTGGCCCTCCGAAGGGTGCGGTTCTCCTGCGAGTGGGTGGCGAGAGGCTAGGCCTCAATAGTCCCGAGCGCCTGCGTAAAGTCATCCAGCAAATCGCGCCAATCTTCAATCCCAATCGAAACTCGCACCAGCCCATCGGTCACCCCGGCCAGAGCGCAGGCCTCTTCGCTGAAGCCGGAGTGGGTGGTTGATTTGGGGTGACAGGCCAGCGTCTCGACGCCACCCAATGAGACCGCATTACGGGCCAGTTTGACGGCTCGGAGGAACTGGAAGGCGGCGGGTTTGCCGCCCTTGAGTTCAATGGCGAACATGGCGCCGGGGAAGTCGCATTGGGAGCGGAAGATGCGGAGCTGTTCCGGGTCGGTGAATAGCGTGGGGTAGTAGAGCTTAGCTACCTGCGGGTGCTCGACCAGCTGTTCGGCGATGCGCTGGGCGTTCTTGGATTGCTTGTTCATCCGCAGGTGCACCGTGGGCAGGCGGCTGTCGAGAATCCAGCATTCATCGGGCGCAAGAATGTTGCCGAACAGGCTGCGCTTGCTGCGGACCGGGGCCAGTATGGCCGGGTCCTTCGAGATGGCGACACCGGCCAGCAGATCGCTGAAGCCGCCCAGGTACTTGGTGGCGGAATAGAGCACAATGTCCGCGCCCAGCAGCAATGGGTGCTGGAAGGCGGGGCCCAGGAAGGTGTTGTCGACCATTACTAGGGCTCCACGCTGCTTGGCGGCAGCGGCGGCGCTGGCGAGGTCGGTCATCTTCAAGGTCGGGTTGGCCGGGCTTTCGAGCAGGACTACTTTTAGCTTGGGCGTCGTCGCGATCGTTTGGGCGATCAGCGCGGTCTCGCCCGCTACCACCGGGACGCCGATGACGCCCCACGGCTCCAGCACGTCTTCAATCAAATGCTGCGTGCCGCCGTAGATGGGCACGGTGTAGACCAGGGCGTCGCCAGGTTTCAAGTGCGCCATCAACGCCGTCATGATCGCCGCCATGCCGGAGTTGAAGACCAGTGCGGCATTGGCACCTTCTTCCAGCGGCACTAGATGATCTTCCGTGATCTGTGCGTTGGGGGTGTTGAAGCGCGAATAGACCAGATCGACTTGTTCGCCAGGGATAAAAGCGGTGCGGCCGGCCATCAGGTTGAAGGCATGCTCAGCGGCCTCCGGGCTTTCGAACACGTAGGTGGAACTACGGAAGACGGCCGGGCGGGCGGAGCCCACCGAGAGCGTGGGGTCGAAGCCACGGGTCAGGACTTCGGTGGTGGGGCGCAAGCGGCGAGGGTGATCGGACAGCGGATGATCGGACACAATGCCTCCGTGCCCAGTGTATGCCCTATGGAGGGCAGCTACAGCTTGGCGCCGAGAATTGTCGTGGGCCCGCGGCGCCAGAAGCACTCGGGTTCCGGGAAGCCCGCTTCGAGCATGGCCATCAACTCTTCGCGGACGGAGAAGTAGGTGTCCTCCGCGGCCCAGTCGTCCAGGTTCTGAAAGCCCTGCTCCAGCGTGAAGCCTTTGCTGGCCATGAAGGCCGCCCACTGCTGCCGGATCTCCAGCCAGAACGGCCCGGCCGTGGCGTCGTTGTTCAGGAAGACGCCGCCGGGGCGGATCGCTTGGCGGATCCGGGAATAGACGCGCGTCTTCTCCTCCAGCTCAGGAATGTGATGAAGCGCGAAGGCCGAAAGCACGGCGTCCACGGTGGGGAGCTCATCCGCAAAGGAGCCGAGGCTTAACTCGACGCGATCCCGGAAGCGTTCCAGGCGGCCCATGGCGATGTTCAGCATCTCCGGGTCGATGTCGCGGACGATCACCGTCACCTTGGGAAACCGTTCCAGCACCGCCTCGGCCAGTGATCCGGTGCCGCCGCCCAGGTCCACCACGACGGGACGTTCCGCCGTCAGAGCAGCCGCCAGTAGATCGAGTTGCACGCCCCGGCTTTCGTCGTAGTAAGGGATGTAGGTGCGGATGATCCGGTCGTACTCTTGCGTGTCGAGCCGGAGATGGGCGGAGACGGAATGCTCGGTGGCCATGGGGTTCACTCCTGTTCAGCATGCCATGGCCACCGGTATTCGTCCGTGGGGCAGTGGGCAGACGCTCGGGAACGGCACGGACCACGTGGCCAGAACCTGCCGCGGTCCTCTCACCCATCGGTGGCCGTCCCCAGCCGCCACCCGCGGCTTAGAAGGCCGGATGCCGCGGCACGGGTCCGGCCAGAATCAACACGTAGTCACGCCCAGGACCATCTAAGCCGCCTAATGGGCCGGAACGGCCTTGAGTTCGGTCCGAACCTTCACCAGGATATCCGGATAGTCGGTTTCGATGAGTTGCGCGCCCAGTTCAACGACGCGGCGCATGTTCTCGTAGGTGTCCGTGCGGCCCAGAATGGTTACGGATACGCGGGCGCCGCAGGCACGGACGGCCCGCACCGCCTCCGGCTGTTCCAGCTGTTTGATCGAAAGCCGGATAACCGTGGTGTGCAGCATCTGGCAGACTTCGCCGATTTCGGCCACTGAGTTCACTTTTGCCATGGTGTCCACGCCCGGCAGCAGTTCACTGAACCTCTTCAGGTTGGCCCGGTCGCCCTCAATGACGACGTGCTCGATCATCCCGGTTTCGCGAATCACTCCTGCAATTTTCTCCACCGTGCCAGCCTTGTGATCGACGTCAATCCGGACGCCGCGTTTCTTACCCCAAAGCAAAGCCTCCCGGAAGGTTGGCACCTTCTGGCCACCGCCGGCGTCAAGCGTGCGTATCTCGGCCAACGTCAACTCGGCCACGGCACCATGGCCGTTGGTGGTCCGGTCGACCGTGCCGTCGTGCATGAGGATCAATTCGCCGTCGCGCGTCGGGCGGACGTCAAGCTCCATGTAGTCCCCGCCCACCGCGGCGGCAGCGTCGAAGGCAGCGATCGTGTTCTCCGGAGCGATACTCTTGGCGCCCCGGTGCGCGACGACGTAAACGGGCGCGGGGACCGCCGCCCAGCAGGCGGCGAGACAACCGAGACAAAGGACGATCACGCGTAAAGACACGCTGAGCACGCCATCGCTGAAGGCTTCCAGGCGGTTCTTCTGCATGCGGCTTACTTTAGCAAGTCCGCCCGGATGTTCTAAAACAACACTTTCAGCACCAGCACCACCACACGGGGCTGATTGTCCTGCGCGGGGTCCAGTTGGCCGAATCGCGGGTCCTGCACATTGTTCGGGCGGGCGACCATGCGGCCGAAGTAGGCGTAGTCCAGAGCGTTCTGGAAGTCGGCGCGGAGTTGAACGCGGGCCACTTCACGGATGCGGAACTCCTTGTAAGCCGAGAATTCCCAGCTTTCCAGATACGGGCTGCGAACATCCGGGAAGCGAGTCGGGGCGTCAATCAAGGTAAACGGCGCGCGCGCCTGCGTGGGGAACAGGGACGTATCGAACCACTTATCGAAGAAGGGGTTGAACTCAGTGCGGCCCTTGGTCTTGGCCAGTTCGTCGCGTTGGCTGGAGGTGAGCTTGGCACTGCGGGCCGCCGTCGGCGAGGCGTTGGGGAAGTCGATCGGTTGACCAGAACGGATAAAGTATTGCGCGTTCACATTCCACCCGCCAAACACGGCATTGCCCCAACCGCCCATGTTCTTCAGGAACGGCCGGCCTTTGCCGAACGGCAATTCGTAGGAGAACGCCGCGGCGACCGTGTGGGGCATGTCGAATTCCACCAGCCGCTGTTCCAGTCCGGTCTTCGTCAGGTCGCTCAACGTCACATCCTGGGCGTTCAGCGAAGCGACCCGCTCCAGCGACTTGGACCACGTATAGCTGGCCTGCATGGCGAACCCGCGGCTGTAACGGCGGGTGGCCTTGGCTTGCAGCGAATGATAGCTCTGGCCGCCGATGGGCAAGTTCGAGATGCCAACCTGCTGGAAGTGCGGATAGGCGGCTAACAGTTGCTGGCGCGGGACGGTGGCTCCGTTGAATGCTGAGCCCGGCAGCAGGCCGCGCAGCGGGTTAGGCACTTGGGCGTTGAAGTAAGCGGCCCGTTCCGGCACCGGCAGCCGGGTCAACTCGGTGGCAGGGATGAAGTTGAGATTCGCGCTGACAGGAAGTTTCCGGGTGAGATTGCCGACATAGCTGACATCGGCCACCCACTGGAAGGGCAGCGCGCGCTGAAAGCCGAAGCTGAACTGGTGGGAGTAAGGCAGCGGGCGGTCCAGGATTTGCGCGCCGATCCCTAGGCCAAGATTGGTGGCGAGGCCCAGTGAACTGCCGACGGGCTGTAGCAACCCGGTGGGGAACAACGAACGGGGAAACGAATCGCTCAAGCTGGCGGCGGGCGTCAGGTTGTTGTCGGTGGAGGCTATCATGTCAGTCCGGCGGGAAAAGCCTGTGTCCGGTCCGGCGGCGCTTTGGCCCATCATGAAGAGGCCGTAGCCGCCACGGAGAACCGTCTTGGGTTGAATCTGCCAGGCAATGCCCGCACGCGGCTGGAAGTTGTTCCAGTCACGATTGAACGCCAGCCGGTGAGCACCACTGTCGCCGGCGTAGACCAGTCCGCCCTTCAAACTGAGACCCTGCACCTAAGACTGGATGGGGCTGGCTTGATCGAACGCAAAGCCGCGGACTTGCCGGTTGTAGCGCTCCCAGATGGGGCCTTCGTAGTCCCAGCGGAAGCCCAGGTTCAGCGTGACGTTCCGGGCGATCTTCCAGTCGTCCTGGAAGAAAAGGGCAAAGTAGCTGTTCTGATAGGCGGGGTTCATGTTGCGGTCCACGTAGCCAGAGCTCGGGTAGCCCAGCAGGAAGGTGGCGAAGACATTGCCGGAGGCGGCATCGGCGCGTTGCGGGTCGGCCTGGGTCCAGTTGCGGCCGAAGGTGTAGTTGCCCGAGGCCGAGGCGGGGCGGATGGCGTTCTGGTTATAAAGCCGCGCCTCAGAGCCGAACTTCAGCGCATGCTTGCCCCGGTAGATCTGCATGTTGGGTTGCAGGCTGTAGGTATCCTGCGTTTCATAGCCAGAGGTCTGCGTGGCGCCCAGCGGCGAGAAATTGTTGCCGCTCAGGTTAAAGCGCGGGAATTGCAGGCCGATAAACTGGCTCACCAGAGCGCTGGGGAAGCCCAACTCGCGGGGGTCGTAATCCTTACCGAAGGTGTTGCCACTGAAGCCTTCATAACGGGCCAGACCAGCGCGCAGATTGAAGACGGAAGAGGGGCTGAGCGTCCAGGTCCAATCCATGCCCCAGTTGCGGGAGATGCGCGTTGAAGGGTACTCGCTGGACGGCTCCGCGGCGTTGGTGCCCCATTGGACACGGGCAAAGTTGTACCAGGGCGTCTGGCCATAACGGCCGCTGACGCGGTGGCGCGAGGAGAGATTCCAATCCATCTTGCCGAGCCACTGGTCGTAGAAGTTCTTGGAGCTGTTCACGAACAGGTAGTTGTTCTGGCCGTCCAGCGATTCGCTGACGCGGTTCGGCTTTGGATAGAAGCCAGCCGCCTTGGCGGCCACCGGGTTGATCTGCTGGGTGGGAATGCGGTTGCCGGCAAACGGCGTACGAATGGTGGCGTTGCCCGAGGCGCGAGTGGTCGTCGGGTCATACATCGTGATCATGCGCCCGGCGTTGTCGAGCGTCCGGCTGAAATCGCCACCCAGTTCCAGGGCCGTGGGCACGGTCCACAACTGGGTCTGCGGATTGCGCTCCCGCAAGCCTTCCAGCGAAACCATGAAGAACATCTTGTTGCGGCCGTCGAACACCTTCGGGATGAAGATGGGGCCATCCAACGTAAAGCCGAACGTATTGTTCTTGTACTCCGGCTGCTTCAGGCCCACGGAGTTGCGCGAGTAGCCGTTGGCATTGAGGTTGTCGTTTTTGAAGAACTCAAACAGTTGGCCGTGCAGCCGGTTGGTACCCGTGCGCAGAGTCACTGAGGTGACGCCACCGCCGAAACGGCCATATTGCGCGTCATAAGAGTTGGTCAGCACGGTTACTTCCTGGATTGAGTTCAGGGCTGGCGCAAAGCTGGCCGACCGCGACGCGCGCACCGAAGAGATGCCGTCGATCAGCGTTTCGTTCTCGCCGGAGCGGCCGCCGTTAATCGAGATGCTGTTGATGTTGCCAAACGCGTACAGCTCAAAGGAGCCCCAGTACCTGCTGGTCTTGATGACACCGGGTTGCGAGAACAACAGTTGGTAGAGGTTGCGGCCGCTGGTGGGCAAATTGTCGACGAACTTTTGCTCGATCACCGCCGAGCGCGAAGCGGTCTCGGTGCTCAACAGCGGGACATCGCCGGAGACCGTGATGCTATCCGCCACTGCGCCCAACTGGAGAGCAACGTCAATGCTGAGGCGGTCCGCCGCCGACAACGCGAATGTCTCACGCACGGCCTTCTTGAAGCCGTCTTTTGAAACGGCCAGAGCGTAGTCGCCAGGTGCCAGGAAGCGCGTCAAGTAACGGCCGGATTCGTTGGTCTGCGTCTCGAAGACCGACTGGCGCTCGACGCTTCGGACCTCCACTTTGGCCCCCGCTACGGGGGCGCCGGAAGGATCGGTTACCAAGCCCGTGATGGTGGCTCGGAATTCCTGGGCAGAGACCAAGCCGCTGAAAGCAAGTACTAGGCAAAGAGCGTATCGCCGCATAAGCCGAAGGTTATCAGGACAAGGTTTCGACCGGATTACGGCTGTATTGCTGAAATGGCTCTTCCATTGGGGAAGGCGTACGTCGTACAATCGGCGACGAATGGCAAACCTGGGATTTCTTGGATTGGGCATCATGGGCTACCCGATGGCCCGGCACTTGTTGGAAGCGGGACACCGTGTGGCCTTGTGGTCGCATACCGGCTCCAAGGCGGTGGAGTTGGCGGCGAAGGGCGACGGCATTGCTTGCGCCACCCCCGCCGAAGTGGGCGCTCACGCCGACTGCATTTTCTTGTGTGTCGGCGACACCGCCATGTCGGAACAGGTGATTCTGGGTCCGAACGGAATCATTGAGGGAGCAAAGCCCGGCACCGTCATCGTCGATGCCTCCACAGTGTCCCCTTCGGCCAGCCGGGCGATGTCGGCGGCGGTGGCGGCCAAAGGATTCCATTTTCTGGATGCGCCCTGCACCGGCTCCAAACCGGGTGCCGAGGGCGGCCGGCTGACCTTTATGGTCGGCGGCGACAAAGAAGTGTTTGAGCGCGTGAAGCCTTTCTTTGAACCGATGGGCAAGAATCTCTACTATTGCGGTGGCTCAGGGTTAGGCCTGCAAGCCAAGCTGACGCAAAACCTGATTCTTTCCAACATCATGCAGGCGTTCAACGAAGGCCTGGTGCTGGCCACCAAGGGCGGCGTGCAACCGGAACTGATGCTGGAGATCCTGGAAAATTCGGCCGCCAAGAGCGGTTTGGTCGCCTTCAAGGCCCCCTACATCTTCCGGCGTGACTTCTCCACCAATTTTTCCGTAAAGTGGATGCACAAGGACATCGGGCTGATGCTCGACAGTGGAAAAGAGCTGGATGTGCCCCTTCCGCTCACCTCCCTCACCCAGCAAATGTTCCGCGCGGCAATCGCCAAAGGCTACGGCGACGACGATATTTGTAGCACAATCAAGGTTTTAGAGGAAATCGTCGGCGTCGAGGTGAAGGGAACTACGTAAAGCTTACAAGAATCTGAAAAGATTTCTCTTGCAATTCCAAATTCCATATCCTATTATTGGAAGTAAGCCGGGGAGGCAACTCCCACCAAAGCGAGACTAACCTCATAAGACCCCTGAAGCAAACCTTCCCGGCGCCCCTCGGGGTTTGGGTCTTAACCGAAAAACTAGCTTCTCTCTGACTCTTTCGGCTCATGATCCCTTAATTGCATACGGTTGTAGAGGCCTGCAAGTGCTATCGGCCAGCGTTGAAGGCGGCGAAAACGGCGTGCGCTGACGATCAGCGAGATCGCGGCTCCCCAATGCCAGCTCGACATAGGCTCCGCCCATGCTTAGCTTGACGGCTCGGTCTACATTCCCAATCGTCCCCACATCTGGCCCTTGCACCACGCGGCCGCTCGCCGAGGTTGTTTCACCGGGTCCGAAGTTGTCGAAAATTATCCCGCCCTGGGCCGTAAGCCACCCCATGGCGGCCACGGCGCATAAAACTCGCGCGGGCTGAGTGAAGAATTTCATTTGCTCCTCTTTCGGAATCGTCAGTTGAATTAGGACTTCGCCGCCCACTCGTGCGGCAGGGTCGAATTGGAGTCTGCTGGCGAATCCCCGGTGGAGTCCTTGCTGGGGCCTTCCAAAGCCCTTACAATTTTCTGAGCGTGCCCGCCGACAACCACCAACGACCCGAGTACGCTTTTGGAAGTTTCCGGCTAACTTCTTCAATTCTTGAGCTCAACGGCCGTCTTTTGCCGTTGTCGCCCAAGGCGATCGATACGCTCTACTTCCTCGTCTCAAGGGCCCCGGAAATTGTCACCAAGGAAGATTTGATCGCCGCGGTCTGGCCGGATCCGTTTGTCGTCGAGTCGAGATTGGCCCGTGATATCTCGCTGATTCGAAAGGCACTGGAGGAGAATGGGGGGCCCGGCCCCCGTATTGAGACCATCCCCAAGCGGGGTTATCGGTTCGTGGCCCCGCTTGAGTCCCTAACCGACCGGAAACCCACCAGCCCGGACGTCTTGGAGGCAATCCCGGCGGATCCTGTGCCAGCGGATCCCAAACCCGCCGACGTCTCGTCTACGCCGGGCTCGGAGCGGAGACCCGAGTCAGCAGGAGCCAGCCGCAGTCTGCGCATCCGCGCCGCCGTGGTTGTCTTGGCCGGGTTGGCCTGGCTGGCCGCCCGGCAGTTTCGTTCCGCCAAGGCGCAGCCACCGTTTGATGCCTCCACGCGGATTGCGCGCCACCTGCTCTTGAAGGCTTCGCCGGAGGAAGTACGCCGTGCCTTGGAGTGGTTTGAGGCAGCCGTTGCCGTTCTAGGACGGTTCCGCGAAGCCAAACAGCATATGGAACAAGCCCGCCTGCATCCCAGCGTTCTGCGAACTGATCGCGCCTGGCTGGGGATGCTCGAAGGCAAGCGGCAACTTGCTGAAGAGGTGTACTCCGAGACTTTAGCTAGTGTGACGGCCGGGAGGTACGGCCCGAGCTCGATTGTGCTGCTGGCCGTGGCACTGGGCAAGACCGACGAGGCAATGACGGCTATCGAGAAGGAGACCAACAGAGACCGAACCGCGCTCCTGGAGATCCAGGGGGACCTCCGGCTGGAGGCCATGCGGAACGATCCCCGCTTTCAAGCCCTGGTGGCGGGAGTTTTCGGCACCCGGACAGCGCCCTGAGCGAGCGGCCCCGGGCGTACCCGCATCATCCATCCGGTCGTCCGTGCTACTCATCAAAGAGAGAACCTCATGAAGCAGATCACCGTCCTTGGGTCCACCGGCTCCATTGGCCGCAGCACGCTGGATGTCGTGCGCCAGTGGCCGGACCGTTACCGTATCTTTGCCCTGGTGGCCGGCCACAATATTGACCAGCTGGCAGCACAAGTAGAAGAATTTAAACCACAAGTGGTGGTGACCGCCGACGAGACCGGGCGCGATGCGCTGGCGGCCAGGCTTTCGGGTTCCGCGCATAAGCCGGAGTTGCTGTTTGGGCCGGAGGCGCGCGTGCAGGCGTCGATCGCCCCGGAAGTCGGCTTCCTGATGTCGGCGATTGTTGGCGTGGCGGGCCTGGAAGCCACCTACGAGGCGATCAAGCGCGGCCTGCCGATCGGCTTGGCCAACAAGGAAGTCCTGGTGGCCAGCGGCGAGCTCGTCATGGCGGCGGTAAAAGCGGCGGGCACCGAACTGCTGCCGGTCGATAGTGAACACAACGGCGCCCACCAATGCCTCCGCGCCGGGCGGCGCAACGAAGTCACCAAATTGATCCTGACGGCATCTGGCGGCCCCTTCCGCAAGACACCCGCTTCAGAACTGGCCACCGTCACCCCGGAGCAGGCGCTGAACCACCCCACGTGGAAGATGGGCCAGCGGATCACGATTGACTCTTCTACGTTGATGAATAAGGGCTTTGAGGTGATTGAAGCCTGCTGGCTGTTCGATTTTCCGGCGGAGGAAGTGGAAGTAGTGGTGCACCCGCAATCGAGCATCCACGCCATGGTGGAGTACAACGACGGGAGCGTGATTGCGCAGATCTGTGCCACCGATATGCGGATGCCGATCCAGTACGCGCTCACTTACCCGGAACGCGCCACAGCTCCGGTGCCGCGCATGGACTGGCAACAGGCTCGCCAGTGGGAGTTCTATCCGCCGGACTTTGAAAAATTCCCGCTGCTCGGGCTGGCCTACCAGTCCGTCCGGCAGGGCGGATCGGCGGGCTGCACCCTGAATGCCGCCGATGAGATTGCGGTGGAAGCATTTTTGCAGGGCCAAATCCCCTTCCCCGGCATCTGGGAAACAGTGGCGGAAACTTTGTCCCTCGTCGCTGTATCGAACCCGCGCAGTGTCGCCGAAGTACTAGAGATAGACCGTCGCTCACGCGAGGTCGCCCGGGCAGTGGTGGCGAAACGCGCAACCGGAACCCTACGCCGCGCGTAGAATGAAAGGGATAGACCGGCGCGCCGGGTGAGCCCGCGGTCAAAGGAGAGTCATGGAGTTCATACAGAACGTTGGCGCGCTGTTGGTGCTGATCGGAATCATGATTCTGATCCACGAACTGGGGCACTACTGGGCGGCGATCTACTTTGGCGTCCGCGTCGAAGCGTTCAGCTTTGGGTTCGGTCCGCGCATCTTCGGCTTCAAGAAGGGCGACACGGATTTCCGGTTCTCGCTGATTCCCTTTGGCGGCTACGTCAAGATGACCGGGCAATCGGACACCGGCGAGGCGTTTGAGGCTTCCGCCGACGAAGGCTCCTTCATGAACAAGCCGCGCTGGCAACGGTTGATTATCGCCTTTGCCGGTCCGGCGATGAACATCATTTTGGCCGTTGGTCTGGTGACGGGCATCTTTATGGTGCGCTACCCCAAGATGCTGTCCGTAGACGGACCCGCTGTCATCGGGCACATCGCGCCGGGTTCGCCCGCAGCGCTGGCCGGACTGCGGGAAGGCGACCGCATCGTTCGCCTGGAAGATAGCGCCAACCCCACCTGGGAAGACGTCGCGATGCGCGAAGCCGGAGCCGTGGATATTCCGCTGCCCGTGATCGTCGAACGCAAGGCCGACCAAGGCCCGCAAACCGAACGCTATGTACTGACTCCCAAGCTGGACGCCAAGACCGGCCTCGGCTATCTGGGCTGGTCTGAGCAGAACGAGACGCTGGTGGCGTCGGTGTCGCCCGGTATGGGCGCCGAAAAGGCGGGCTTGCAGAAGGGCGATGTCATCATTGCCGTCAACGGCGTGCCGCTGCACTCCACCATGAAGTTGCATGAACTGGTGCGCGCCTCCGCCGGCAAGCCCCTGGATGTGGCCTACGCCCGCGCCGGGGAACGGAGCAAGGTGGCGGTGACGCCCACGTTCTCCAAAGACGACACGCCCGAGGGCCGCTGGATGATCGGCGTCCGCCTGGAGCCGCGGTATGTGTTCACGCAGCTATCCTTCCCGGATGCGCTGGCGGAATCGGTGAAGCAGAACACCAAGAGCGCCGGGCTCATCTTCGGCTTCGTGCGCGGCATCGTGGAGCAACGCATGTCGCCCAAGTCACTGGAAGGCCCCATCCGCATCGGCCAACTCTCGGGCGAAGCGGCGCGCGAGGGGATCATCCCGTATATCAGCCTGATGGCGATGGTCAGCCTGAACTTGGCTATCTTCAACCTGCTGCCGATTCCGATTTTGGATGGCGGCATGATACTGATGCTGTTGATTGAGATGCTGATGCAGCGCGACTTGAGCCTGCGCGTCAAAGAGACTGTGCTGAAGTTTGGCTTCGTCTTCTTGATGGCGCTGGTGGTGTTTGTGCTCTACAACGACATCACCAAAACAATCGGCGGCTAGCGCGGCGGCGTGTTTTCGCGAACGATTTCCGAGACTGTCTCGAACTGGCAACCCCGCTCCAGCAGTTGCGGGATGAGTCGACGCACGGCTTCGATCGTATTGGCTATGTTGGGCTTCTCAGTCAGGCCCCGGCCATCGTGCAGGCAAACGATCAACCCGCTGGCGGGCTTGGCCAGCACCAGGTCCGCAATGGCCGACCCGGAAAGACTAGTCCAATCGCGGCCAATCACGCCCCACATCACATTGGTCAGTCGATGCCGCGCCAGCGCCGGCCGCAGGCCAAACCAGCGCACGCCAAAGGGAGCACGGAACCATCGCACCGTCGCGTAGGCACTGAGAGTCTCCTGTGCGCGGTCAACCTCATCGCGAATAAAGGTGCCGCTCTTCAGCCACAGCGCCGGGTGCGTATCGGTGTGGTTGCCGATCTCGTGGCGCTGGGCCACCTGCCAGGCGATCTCCGGGAGGCGGCGCGCATGGTGGCCGACTTGGAAGAAGGTGGCCGGCACGTTGTACTGCTCCAGCAGCCGCAAGAGCTCCGGCGTCGATTCGCTGGGGCCATCGTCAAAGGTCAACGCCACCGACCGCCTGCCGGGATGCCCACGCCAAATGTTCGGGCTGAACACACCGGAGCGCGGGTGCCGCGTAGCCAGCGACCCGGCGACCGCCGCGACGGCTCCGGCGGCCAAGGTGGGAAGAAGAATCATTCAGCGCGCTTCGCCCGCCAGTATAGCGGGCCACGTCGTCGCTTTTGAATACCATGAAGCGATGAGGCAAAGGCAGTTGCTGACCTTCGACGGTGCCGTCCTGCGGGATCCGGCCATTGATCGGTGGATGAGTGCACAGGCCGTTGAGCTAGGAGCCATCGCCCGGCATTGGTTTGCAGTGATGCGGACCTGTGGGGATGAAGTCCAGGAACTGCTCCATGATGGCTGCCCGGTGGCCTGCCTGGGAGATGTACCCTTCGCTTACGTGAATGTCTTCACCGCGCACGTGAACGTTGGATTCTTTCAGGGAGCCGAACTGCCGGACCCGACGCGCTTGTTGCAAGGCACGGGCAAGTCCATGCGCCACGTGAAGCTAACGCCCGGAGCCCCGCACCAGGAGGCGGCGCTGCACCGGCTGATCGATTTGGCCTACGCCAACGTCAAATCGCGGCTGGAAAATGGGTAGCTACGGAAATCTACGGCCTGAGGGGAGCGAAAGCAGGGAGAGGGGAATGGTGCGCCCGGCACGACTCGAACGTGCGACCTTTTGGTTCGTAGCCAAACGCTCTATCCAACTGAGCTACGGGCGCCAACCTTCCAATAATACCACTGGAGGTAGAGCGGATGCCAATCGGCCCCGGGGCCGTGGCGAAGGTTTCCCGATCCGGCACTTGGGATCCCGGAGGGTGCGCCAGAATGGAAGTATCCAGTCTGCTCATCCAGCATTGCTCGAGAAAGTCTCCCAGTTGCCCACGCAGCCGGGCGTGTACCTGTACAAGGACGGGGCGGGCGATGTCATCTATGTCGGCAAAGCGAAGAGCCTGCGCGCGCGGGTGCGCAGCTATTTCAACGACGACAAGCTGGGCGACACGAAGACGTCCACGCTGGTGGCGACCGCCCGGGACCTGGAGTACATCCTGGTCGACAACGAGAAGGAAGCGCTGGCGCTTGAGAACAACCTCATCAAGCAGCACAAGCCGCGCTTCAACATTCTGCTGCGCGACGACAAGACCTACCCCTACATCAAGCTGACGGCCGAAAAGTACCCCCGCGTCTACGTGACGCGGCGGCTGCGCAAAGACGGCGCGACGTACTTCGGTCCCTACTTCCCCGGCAACCTGGCACACCGGCTGGTGCACTTCATCCACCGGCATTTCAAGGTGCCCTCCTGCAAAGTGGACTTCAACCGGACCCACAAAAATCCCTGCC
Source organism: Bryobacteraceae bacterium (assembly GCA_947458745.1). Lineage (GTDB taxonomy): Bacteria > Acidobacteriota > Terriglobia > Bryobacterales > Bryobacteraceae > JAPKYZ01. The sequence goes on from CANGYQ010000001.1 coordinate 354,997, forward strand.
TCCAGTTCCACATCCACCGCTGCCTGGGGCCCTGCGTCGAAGGGCTGACGACGGATGCGATCTACGCGCAGCATGTCCGCGATGTCCGCCTGTTCCTGGAAGGGCGTCACAGGGACCTGTCGCGTGAATTGCGGTGGCGCATGCAGGAGGCGTCCGAGGATTTGCGGTTTGAGGAAGCGGCCAGCCTGCGCGACCTGGTCACCACCGTTGAGGAGATCGAAGAGAAGCAGAAGATGGCGGCGGCCGAAGGCGATGACACCGACATCCTCGCCTACTACGCCGAACCGCCCCTGGGAGCCGTCAACCTGTTCCACCTGCGACGCGGCCGCATCGTCGATCGCCGCGAGTTCTTCTGGGAGGACCTGCCCACCGAAGACGGCGTCTTCTCGCCGGCGGAGCTGTTCTCTTCGCTGCTGCTACAGCTCTATCTCGACCAGAACTACGTGCCGGGCATCATCCACGTGCCGGTGGAGTTCGAGGATCGCGAAGTGATGGAGGAACTGCTCTCAGAGAAGCGCGGGCGCAAGGTGGAGATCCACACGCCGCAACGCGGCCCCAAGAAGCAGATGATGGCGCTGGCCGAAACCAACGCCCAACACAGCTTCGCGCAACGCTTCCGGGTGCTGAAACCGAGCTCCAAGCAGATCTCGGAGGCAATGGCCGATGCATTGAACCTGGCCGATCCGCCCAAGCGCATCGAATGCTTCGACATCTCCCACATCCAGGGCACCGACAAAGTGGCCAGCATGGTGGTGTGGGAAGACGGCAAGATGAACAAATCCGCCTACCGGAAGTTCATCATCAAGACCGTGGAGGGCAACAACGACTTTGCCTCCATGCATGAAGTAGTGACGCGCCGTTACTCGCGCCTGAAAGAAGAAGGCCTCCCCTTCCCCGGCCTGGTGCTGATCGATGGCGGCCTGGGCCAGTTGCACGCCGCCGCGGATGCTCTCGAAGCCATTGGCGTCATCAACCAGCCACTGGCCTCGATCGCCAAGCGCGAGGAGATCATCTACGTGCTGGGGCAGGAAGACGAGCCCGTGGTACTGGACCGCTTCTCGCCCGTCCTGCATCTGGTGCAAATGGTTCGAGATGAAGCCCACCGCTTCGCCGTCACCTTCCACCGCAGCCGCCGCAACACCTCCCGCATGACCTCCGAGCTAGCCGAGATCCCCGGCGTGGGCCCGAAGACGATTCAGAAGCTGCTCACCGAGTTCGGCTCACTGGAGCGCGTGCGGCAGGCGGATGAAGGTGCTCTGGTGAAGGTGCTGGGGGCAGTGGCGGCGCGGAAGGTCCGGCAGGCGCTGGGGACGCCGGGCGTCGAAGGGGACCGGTCGACGGAAGGCTAGCGGCGGCCGCCTCACCCCTTAAACCGCTCGTCAATCTCCACCTGATACCCCGTCACCAGCTTGTTGGTCTCATTGGCCATGCCAACCACGGCCATCAGTTCACCGAACATCTCGGGCGTCATCCCCACCTTTCGCGCGGCGGCCGTGTGGGAGGCGATGCAGTAGTTGCACTGATTAGTGGTGGAGACAGCGACGTAGATCAGTTCTTTGGTGAGCGGGTCGAGCGCCCCCGGGCCCATGATCTGCTTGATTGATTCCCAGGTGCGCTTCAGCGTCACGGGGTCATTGGCGAGGGCCTTCCAGAAGTTGTTGATGTAGTCGGTTTGACGGGTTTGCATAATGTCGTCAAACACGGCCTTCACGGCGGGTGAGGCGTCGCCGTAGTCGATCAGTTGGGGCATCTTCCTAAACTACTTCAGTCAACTCTTGACCGGTTCAGTAGTCCGAGTGCTAAATAGTGAGCTGCTCTCGAGAACATCCAGGTAATCGGGTGCAGCATCGGGGAATTTTGCACGGGCGGCGTTGTCGATCGCCCGGACGTACTGCTCCAAGAAGATTAGGGCAGCGTCGAGATCCAAAGCATCAACACGTTGCCTCCATGGCTCGCCAGTAGGTGGGGGCGGCAGGGTAGGCTCTGGGTGGATGATTGTGGCTTTGCGATCGACAGCCTTTGGATGGGCTAGATCATCTCGGGCTATCTTCAATGCCTCAACCGCTTGTTCCCAATCCGGATTTGGTGACAGCTCGCATCTTTCTATCACCCACTTCAGCCTTCCATGAAATCCCCTGTATGGCTCTCGCTTAAAGAACTTCTGCTCATCCTGCCACACGGCGGGGTCCAACTTTCGCCCAACGTAGTGAAGAAACCCCTCGAACGAGAACATCGCGAAGGCAATGGCAACCAGCTTGTGCTCAAAAACATCACCATCGTGGTTCATCGCCAGTCGAAGCTGCCGAGCCCGCTGACTTTCACGCTTCGCAATCGCCCAAGTCTGCCGATGCGGCGAATCGGAGGAATTCGCAATAGTCTGAAATTCGACGTCCATGCCCTAGCTTACGCCCGGTGGATGCTGGGTCTGGCGGTCATCGCACGTTAAATCTTTAGCGGCTTCTTTGATCATCAGTCCCTGTGGGTCAGGTACGTCATAAACTCAATACGTGAGCAAGCTGGCCGCGGCCCGCATCTACGAGACTCTGTCCGGCATTCCTGTCGAAGCCGCCTACACCGACCATCCGCACCCGGCCGGAGCGCCGGGGCAGTTTCCTTACACGCGTGGCATCCACGAAACCATGTACCGCGGCCGCTTGTGGACCATGCGGCAGTTCTCCGGGTTTGCGACGCCGGAGGAGACCAATGCGCGCTATCGGTACCTGCTGAGCCAGGGGCAGACCGGGCTTTCGGTGGCTTTTGATTTGCCGACGTTGATGGGCCTCGATAGCGACCATCCGAACTCGTTGGGTGAGGTGGGCAAGTGTGGCGTGGCGGTGTCTTCGCTCGAGGACATGGAGACGTTGTTCGCCGGCATTCCGCTGGCGGAGGTCTCGGTGTCGATGACCATCAACTCCCCGGCGCCCGTGATCTGGGCCATGTATGCGGTGGCGGCGGAGCGGCAAGGGGCGGACGTTGCTGCGCTCTCCGGGACACTGCAGAACGACATCCTGAAGGAGTACATCGCGCAGAAGGAGTACATCTATCCGCCCGCGCCATCGCTGCGGCTGGCGGTGGATGTCATCGAGTACACGGCGCGCCATGCGCCGCGCTACAACCCGGTCTCGATCTCGGGCTATCACATCCGGGAAGCGGGCTCAAATGCCGTGCAGGAGTTGGCGTTCACGCTGCGCGATGGCATTGAGTATGTCGACCAGTTGCTGAAGCGGGGCGTGCCTGTCGACAGCTTCGCGCCCCGGCTGAGCTTCTTTTGGAACGCCCACAACGACTTCTTTGAAGAGATCGCCAAGTTCCGCGCCGCGCGGCGCATGTGGGCGCACATCATGCGGGACCGGTTTGGGGCGCGCGATGAACGCAGCTGGAAGCTCCGGTGCCATGCGCAGACGGCGGGCTGCACGCTCACGTGGCAGCAGCCGGAGAACAATCTGGTCCGCACGGCGGTGCAGGCGATGGCGGCGGTGATCGGCGGTACGCAGTCGTTGCACACGAACTCGCTCGATGAGGCCTACGCCCTACCCAGTGAGCAAGCGGCCACGCTGGCCCTGCGCACGCAGCAGGTGATCGCGCACGAATCCGGCATTACCGAGTATCCGGACCCGTTCGGCGGCAGCCACTTCGTCGAGCAGCTCACCGACGAGATCGAGCGGCGCGCCCAGGCCTACATCGCCAAGATCGATGAACTGGGCGGGATGCTGCCGGCGATCGAGCTGGGCTACCCACAAGCCGAAATCGCCCAAGCCAGCTACGACTATCAGCGGCTAATTGAATCAAAGCGCCTGCTGATCGCCGGGGTGAATGCCTTCACGGTGGAGAATGAGCATCCGCCGGAGTTGCTCCAAATCAGCGGCGAGGCGACCGAGCGCCAGTGCACGAAGCTGGCCAGTCTGCGGCAGCGGCGTGACAGCGCGGCGGTGGAGCGCACGCTCGAACAGTTGCGGGAAGCTTGCCGGGGCACGGAGAACACGATGCCGCACATTCTGGCCGCCGTGCGCGCCTATGCCACGACCGGCGAAATCTGCGCGGCGATCGGCGATGTATTCGGCAGCTGGACCGAGACGAGCGTCCTCTAAAGGCCGCCTTAGCGGACCTGCACCAGCTCATCCGACGTCATCCGCTTCAACTGCCCGCAAGCGGCGTAGATATCGAGGCCCCGAGGCTTGCGCAGGAAGCACGGCATCGCTTGCCGCACGATCCCCTGGAAGCTGGCCACACGTTCCGGCGCGGGCGTCATAAAGGGGATGCCGGGGCCGGGGTTGAGGGCGATCAGATTGACCTTAGCGTTCAAGTTCGCCAACAGCCTCACGACGCGCCGGGCGTCGGCGTCGCTATCGTTGACGCCGTTCAACAGCACGTACTCGAAGGTCAGCTTCTCCCAAGCCCGCAGCGGATAATCGCGGCAGGTGGCGATCAGGTCCTTCAAGTGCCACTTACGCGTGATCGGCATCAACTGCTGGCGCTGCTCTTCGTTTGAGGCATTCAGCGAGATGGCCAGTTTCGGCCGGATCTCCGCCGCGCCTAGTTCCACGATGCGGGGGATGATGCCGGACGTCGAAACCGTGATGCGCCGTTCCGACATGCCAATGCCCGCCGGATCGACCAGCAGGCGCGTCGCCTTCAGCACATTGGCGAGGTTCAACAGCGGCTCGCCTTGCCCCATCATGACCACGTTCAGCTGACGGTCCCGCGGGTCCAGGCCATGCGCGGCGGCGACGTGGAGCACCTGGCCCACAATCTCACCCGCCGTCAGGTTGCGTTCCAGGCCCATCAGCGCGGTGAGGCAGAATTTGCAATCGACCGGGCAGCCCACCTGGGAGGAGATGCAGATGGTGTCGCGCCCCTCTTCCGGCATCATGACGGTTTCCACCGTTTTGCTGTCGCTCAACTTCAGCAGATAGCGGACGGTGCCATCGGTGGATTGATACTGTTGATCAACCGATGGCAGGCCCAGTTGCAGCGACTCGCGGAGCTGCTTGGGCAGCGTCGTGATCCGCGTGACGTCCACTTCATGCTGGCGGTAGACGGCATCGTAGATCTGGCGCGCGCGGAAAGCGGGCACACCCAGGGCGCTGGCGATTTCAGGGGCGTCGAGACCGAGAAGACTCTGCAAACCTCTATTGTCGCAAGTCCGCTATCTCTTCAATCACGCTCTGGCCGCGCGAGCGGTCGCCGTTGGTCCACTGCCAATACTCGTGCAGGCGAACGCGGCCATCGGGCAGCAATTCCGGAGCGGACCAGCATTCGCCGGTGCGGAATTCTCCCGCCTCATTCAAATGCTGGTAACGCATGTCGATCGCACTGGTGCCGTCCACCTTGGCCAGCAGCGTGCCGCAGCGGACACCACCGCCGGAGTAGGTAGCCCACAGGGTGTCGCCCTCGTGGCGATAGTCGAACGTGGTGGCTCCGGTGACGTCGCCGTTGGCGGTGTTGGCGGCACTCGAAAAGCGGCGGCCGGCGTAGTCAACGGGCATCGCGGGCGGAGGCGGAAAGCGCTTCTTGAAGGTGAAGGCCAGCGGGGACTCGCCCCAGCCGTCCAGCAGATCCAGCCGCCGGCGCGCGTCGGCGGGGGTGGGCTGAGCCCCAGCAGGCACCCACCACAGTGCGACCGCCCGGCTGTCCAGCGCGTCAAACCAATCCTTGCGTTGGCGCAGAACCTCCGTGTGAGCACTACGGTAGGCAAACGCTTCGAGCGCTTCGACCGACTCCCACACGGACATGTTGACCAGGATGTCGTCGCCAAAGGGCCGCAGCGACGTCGCGTCGCCTTCTTCAGACTGGAGCCGCCACACAAAGCCAGGGCTCGATTCAGCCAGCGCGTTGATGGGGTCCAGTTGATCGACGAAGCTCCGCATCCGCGGATCATCCAAGGGGTATCTCATGCGGGCAATATTGATCTGGGCCAGATGGAATGTCCTGGTCAAGAGAAGAACCTTTCATGCGTTAGCTACAAGAATCATCGCTCTCGTTCAAACAATTCGCTTGTCCAGCCCCAGACGTAAGCTGGGGCTAACCGCTCGAAGCTGACCTTCAGCCATGAGACTTCTAGTCATGCTGCCAGCCGGATCATCTCTGGCCGGCAGGTGACGGGAAAGTTCACTGAGTTGGCGATAAAGCAGTACTCATGCGCCTGCCCGTGCAGTGAGCGGGCCACCGATTCGTCGGAGGCGGCGGAGATCACCACACGCGGCCGCAACTCCACCGAGGTAAACCGGCCGCGCCCATCGGGTTCCGTCACCATCTCCCCGGTTGCCTGATCCTCGTACTCCAGCACGACAATATGATTGACCGCGCAGAAATGCAGGTACCACAGCATGTGGCAGGCCGAGAGCGAAGCCACCAGCAGCGTTTCCGGATCGTAGCGGGCCGGGTCCCCACGGAAGGCGGGCGCCGATGAGCCCGGCAGGTCCGGCCGGCCTTCCGAGACGAATACATGATCGCGCGAGTAGGCAGCGTAGCTTGATGTGCCGGTGCCTAGATTGCCGGTCCAGCGGTTGGTAATCGCGAACTGGTGCCGGTGCTCGGACATGAGGCTTAGGCGACGCGGTCGAGGAAGCGTTTGGCGGCGGCGATGCCCTCAAACTCGCTCAACCGCGCTCCTTCGTACTCAATGCCCACCCAGCCGGTGTAGCCGGACCTCTTGACGATGCCCATCAGTCGGTCTAGATCCCAGTTGGGGTCCTTGCCGTCGGGGCCAAAGTCGAGGCACTTAAAGCTACAGCCCTTGGCATAGGGCATCAGTTTTTCCACCGCCGCATAACGGTCGATGTCTTTGGGGAAGTTGCCGAAATCCGGCAGCGTGCCGAAGTTGGGGCGGTTCACCATCTTGATCAGGGGCAGCACCACGTCCGGATTGGAAGAGACGCCGCCATGATTTTCGATGATGACGTTGATCTTGGACCCCTGAGCGTACTCGGTCAGCTTATTGAAGCTCTCCGAGCAACGCTTCTGGAACTCCGCGATCTCGGCCGGGGTAACCGGTGCTTTGTCCGGGTACATGTTGGTCCGGATCGCCGAGCAGCCCAACTCCGCCGCGTAGTCCACCCACTTGAAGTGATTCGCGGCCGCCTGGAGCCGCAACTTCTGGTCGGAGTGGCCCATCAGGCCTTCGTCATCACACATGATCAACACGCCGGAAACGCCCGCCGTCTGCATGTTCTTCTTCAATCGCGCCACATAGCCAGCGGTGGGTGACTGCCACAGAGTATTCACAAACTCCAGACCCTCAATCCCGAAATGCTCCCGGGCAATGCGCGGAAAGTCGAGATTGGTGATCATCCGGCTCTGAATCGCCTTGTGCAACGACCATTGAGCCAATGACGTGCGGAACCATTTGCTGGACTGGGCGGACATCGGAAGCGCGGCAGCGGCAGGCAGCGCCGCGGCGGCTTGGAGAAAACGGCGCCGGTTCATGAATTCCATCATAATTCAGCAACCATGAAACGCTTGCAGCCATCTAGCTAAAGGCATGATCTCCCTTGCGCTAATGACGGCCGTCTTGTGCCAAAACCCGGGTTCAACCGCGCCGGCGCCAGACCCGCAAGCCACCAGCGCTGCGGGACCCTCGACCCCGAATGCGGCGGCGGATGCTGTGGCCGGCACTCAAGTCACCTACCTTTTCGGCTCGGTCTTGCCGAAGGAGGTCCCCTGGACGCCCTTGACCAACGAACAGCGGCTTAAGCTCTACTTCCGCCAGACGTGGCTCAATCCCGGAGTGTTATTCCGCGCGGCGGGCTCCGCCGCCGGTGACCAGGCCAGCAACCGCCCCCCCGAATGGCGTCAAGGTGGCCAGGCATATGCGCAACGCGTGGCCAGCCGGTTTGCGGTCTTTACTCTGCAGGACACGATCCAGTCCAGCCTGGCGGCGGGAATGAAGTATGACGTCCGGTATCTGCGCTGCAAATGTAATGGCTTTGGTCCGCGCTTTGCTCATTCGTTGAAGCAGAGCTTCGTCACCAAAAATCACGAAGGCAAGTGGCGGTTGAATATCCCGCAGTGGGCCGGGGCCGCCGCGGGTGCCGCGATTGGCGTCTATGGCTGGTATCCTGACAGTGCCCGCAACCACAATGAAGTCCTCCGGGCGGGATTTACCTCCCTTATTTTTCCGATGTTCTTCAATTCCTTGATCGAGTTTGGGCCCGAGATAAAGCGTGTCTTCAAGCGTAAGTAGGATGCTATGTTTGTTGGCCGCGCTCTGCTTACCAGGAGCCGCGCAGGAACCACCGCCGCCCCCCCGGGATACCACGATACCCGTCACGGAGCCTGACGTTAAATCCCAGGTTGAACAGACGGAAATGCAGCCCTTGTTCGGGGCCCAACTGCCAAAGGCCGGCCGCTGGCAACCCTTGAGCCAGCGGGAACGTTGGCGGCTATTCGTCAAGCAGGATTTCGCCTCCCCGGTCACGGTTGTGCATCCGATTATTCCCGTTGTGTTGACGTTCGCCAAGCGCAGCCCGCAGGAGTGGCCCCGCACCGGCATTGGAGCGGCCCAGCGCTACGGCGCCAACTGGGTGGGGACACTGGCGGCCGACTTCACCCGGACCACGGTGGCGATGGCGTTGCACCAGGAGGTCCGCTACATTGCCTGTCCCTGCAGTGGCGGCCGCAGACGCGTGTGGAATGCGCTGCGGCAAGTGGTGCAGACCTACGATGACAAAGGCCAATGGACTTTCGCCCCGGGCCGTGTGGCAGCAAACTATACCAGTGCGGCGGTAGTGGTTTACGGAATTTACCCCCAAGGCGCAAGCCCATTCCGGGAGTTCCTCAACAACGGCACCTCACAGTTCTATTACACCGCGCTGGGGAATCTCTCCCGCGAGTTTCTGCCGGACCTGGTGCGGCTGATACGCAAGAAGAAGAAACATCACACGCAGCCCTGATGCCCCAGGCCCGCGCCCACCGTCCCATAAAGCCTTAAGATCAAAGAGTGAAAACCGCACTCGTCACCGGTGCCAGCAAAGGCATCGGCAAGGGAATCGCTCTCGAATTTGCCCGCCGCGGCTATCGCGTCTTCGTCAACTACAATTCCGACCGCCCAGGAGCAGAGGCCGTGGCCGCCGAGACCGGCGGCACCGCGGTGCAAGCCAACGTCGGCGTCTCAGACGACGTCCGCCGGATGTTTGACGCGACCGGACCCGTGGATGTACTGGTGAACAATGCCGGCGTGCAGACCTGGAAGCCGTTGCTAGAGCTGACGGAGCCGGAATGGGACCGCGTCATCGACACCAATCTGAAGGGCTGCTTTTTGTGCACCCAGGCTGCGGCCAAACTGCTGGTGGCCCAAGGACGCCCCGGCGCGATCGTCAACATCGGCTCCGGCTGCAACAAGGTGGCGTTCCCGAACCTGGTCGACTACACCGCCTCCAAGGGCGGCATTGAGCAGTTCACCAAAGTCGCCGCCGTCGAACTGGGCCAGTACAACATCCGCGTCAATTGCGTTGCGCCGGGAGCGGTGGAGATTGAGCGGACCAAGAATGAAGCCGGTGACTATGGCGCTACTTGGGCCGCGCTGACACCATTGAAGCGCGTCGGCCTGCCCGCCGATGTGGCGCAAGCCGTGGCCTGGCTTTCGGGTGAAGAATCAGCCTTCGTCACCGGGCAGACCATCTGGGTAGACGGCGGCCTGTTCTCGAAACCCGCATGGCCCTACTGACTTCCAGCCGGCATCCCGGCTCGGTGGGGCCCCGATGAGCGACCCCGCCGCCCCGGCTTTTCTGACGGCGGCTGCGGGCCAGCGTCTAGACCAGTTTGTCTCCGCCGCGCTGCCCGAATTCAGCCGCAGCCGCATCCAGGAATGGATCAAGGCCGGGCGGGTACTGGTGGATGGCGTGGCGCGCAAGGCCTCGCACGAACTGCGGGGCGGTGAACAGATTGCCGTGCAGCCCGTGCAGTTGACGCCACTGCACGCCACCGCCGAAGAGATCCCGCTGACGGTGCTGTATGAAGATGCCGCCGTGGTGGTGATCGACAAGCCCGCTGGGATGGTGGTGCACGCCGGTGCCGGCGTCTCCACCGGGACGCTCACCAATGCCCTGCTCCACCGCTTCGAGACGCTTTCGACCGCCGGGGGCGATGAAAGGCCCGGGATTGTCCACCGCCTGGACAAGGATACCAGCGGCGTCATCGTGATTGCCAAGACCGATCCCGCCCACCAGTCTTTGGCGCACCAGTTCGCCGAACGCGAAGTGGAAAAGATCTATCTGGCCGTCGTCGAAGGCCGCATGGAGACCGATTCCGGCACCATCTCAAAACCCATCGCCCGCGACCCGCACCACCGCACCCGTATGACGGCGCGGGTCACCACCGGACGTACGGCACTCACCATGTGGAAGGTCCGGCAGCGGTTTGAGCACCATTCGTTTCTCGAAGTGAAGATCGGCACGGGCCGCACGCACCAGATCCGCGTGCATCTGGCTTCGATCAGACATCCGGTGGTGGGTGACACGCTGTATGGCGCCAAGCCAGCACCATCGCTAGGGGAACGCTTCTTCCTGCATGCCCACCGGCTGAGCTTCACCTCTCCGGCTACCAGTGAGCGTGTGACGGTGGAAGCTCCTTTGGCGCCGGAATTGCTGCGCTTTCTGGAAACACTTTGATCAGGTTTTGCGGCTTCGACCGGACCCCGATGTAGCCCCATGCGTTAGCTTGGGGCTTGCTCATGGTACCCGAAGAAGCCTCAAGCTGACGCATGGGGCTACACACGAACGGTCGTTCGCCGAAAGCACCCAATCTTAGGCCAGCACAACTACCGGACCGGCGAGAACGGCAGCGGACGCAGGAAGCAGCTGGTGATGTTCGACACAATCTCGCCATCCGCGAATCCCGGCTGTGCGCGCAGCTTCAGCCACTCCGGGTGAGCAATAAACTTGTCCCAGTTCGCCTCCCGCGCCGCAAAGCTCTCATAGGCCAGCATGTAGACCAGGCACGGCTGGTTGGGCCCGGCAATCATTTCGCCGAAGAACACCGGCTCCAGGCCGGTTTTGCGGAAAATGGCGATCTCGCCATCGTTGAACATGCCGATCTTGCGGATCAGCGTTTGCGGGTCATTCGACTGGTAGGTGCGCAGCTCAAATACGCGCGCTTTCGCCGCCGCCTGCACCACCAGATCCGGCACACCCTTGAAGGCGCGCAACAGTTGCGTCTCCATGCGGGTGAACAGCAAGCCCTTGTCGACCGTGGCACTGGCCCAGGCGACCACATAGGCCACATCCGCCTCCAGCTTGGCTAGGCCCTGCTCATAGGCGGCGAGCGACGGCCAGCTCCGCACCGCCAGCACGTAGGGCGCATTGGCGGCCAAATTGGCGGCGAAATAGGCCGAGGCGGTGGCACCAGCGCGTTGCGAAGCAGGGGCGTCGGCGGACTTCAGGAAGTCATTCAGGCGGCCGGACATGTTGTCCTTGGTGTTGCGCAGGTAGAAATAGCGCAACTCGAGGATCGCCAGTTTGGCCGGAGCCTGGGCGACCGCAGGCAAGGCGGCCATAGCCGGAAGAGCAAGAGCAGTTCGACGCTTCATCGTCCGCGATTATAGCGAGCGGCCGGGGCGGTGCGCGAGACTGGCCCCGGCGCTCCACTGCCCCGGCACGATATGCTTTCCCCAAGAGGTTTTTCCCGATGCTCTCACGCCGTTCCCTACTCGCCACCGCGGCCGCCATGCCCTTGGCCCTTACCGCCAAGCCCAAGCCCCGCCTGCGCCCTGCGCTGTGTGCCTACTCTTTCCGCAATGAGTTGCAGAAGGGCACCCTGAAGTACGAGGACCTGATCCGCATTGCCGCCGAGCAGGACCTGGATGGCGTGGACCTGACGGTCTACTGGTTCCCCAACACGGAAGACAGCTTCCTGCTTCCCCTGAAGCGCGCCGCCTTCAAGAGCGGGATCGAGATCTATTCCATCTCCGTCCGCACCGTGCTCACCAAACCGGCCGGCCCAGAGCGCGATGCTGCCGCAGCCGAGCTCCGCAAATGGATCGACGTCGCGGCCAAGCTAGGCGCAGGCCACATCCGCGTCTTCGGCGGCGCGGTTCCGGCAGGTTCCACTGAAGACGATGCCGCCAACTGGGTGGCGGAGATGCTAGGTCCCGCCGGCGAATATGCCGGAAAGCATGGCGTCATCCTGGGCCTGGAAAATCACGGCGGCGTCACAGACAAGGCCGACAACATCGTCAAAATCGTCAAGAAGGTCGATAGCCCGTGGGTGGGCGTCAACCTGGATACGGCGAACTTCAGGACCCGCATCTATGAACAGATCGAACAGATTGCGCCTTACGCCGTTAACGTGCAAGTGAAGGCGATGGTGAAGGACGAAGCCGGTCCCGCTCCTTCTGATTGGGACCGCGTCGCCAAAATGCTAACCGCCAACAACTACCGCGGCTATCTGGCGCTGGAGTACGAAGAAAAGACACCGGCGCTGGAGGCCACGCCTGCTCTATTCAAGAAACTCCGCGAAACCTGCGCCCGGCATTCATAACCAGCTAAGGCAGGGATTCCGTCCCCTCATTCAGAATTGCGACGTAGGCTTGATAGGAGTAAAGCCGATTCCGTTCGCGACCGGTTATCTCCTGGACGATTTGGAGCGACCGCAAGTGCTCAACGGCCGGACTCGCGGTTGGAAACGAGAGGTCCAACTCCTCAGCCGCCAGCGAAGCATTGACGATGGGCCGTTCCGGCAGCCAGTGGAATACGCGAAGTACTGATGGGGGCAGGTTTGCCTTTTCGACGGCCTTCCGGTCGCGCTCGATTAGGTCAAGCAGCCGCCGGGCCGTAGCCACGGCTTGGTCGACTATCTGCTTGACGCCCAACAAGAAGAACTCGAGCCACTGTTCTCAAGCTCCTTCCGTTCGCACGTGGGTAAGCAGTGCAAAGATGAAAGAACTCTTTAATAGCGGCGATTGCTATTAAAGATTAGCGCCATTCTCTTTAATGGCGCGGACACCACCGGCATCAGCGTATCATCACCATGTCCCGAGCAGGTCACCCAGACTGTTGTCCCGCAGCTCTTCCGGTGACTGAGCCGAGAATTGAGAGCGAAACTGGCCTATCGCCGGAACTACGGCTTGCGGAACCAGATCAACCGGTTCGGCGCGGAACCATTGATCAGTTCGCCCCGGTCATTCAAGGCCACTGAATGCTGCCCGGTCGATTCCATCTGCCAGTTGATCTTCCCCGTGCCGCGGTCGATTGACATCAGCCAACCAGGCGAGGTGTTGGGAGCGTTGCGGGGCTGGGTGCCGATAAAGAGATGCCCCTGGTGGAACGTGATCGAGAACGTCTTGCCGAGCTCCTTCCATTCGCCCAAGTACTTGCCGTTCAAGTCGAACCGCTGGATGCGGCCATTCTCCCGATCCGCCACGTACAGCACGCCCTGCGGGTCCACCGTGATGCCGTGCGGCGTGTCGAACTCGCCTGGACCGGTGCCGTGCTTGCCCCACTCGCGGAGCCGCTCGCCTGCGGCAGAGTATTCGAGAATGCGCGCGTTGCCGTAACCGTCCGCGATGTAGAGATGGCCGTTGGGAGCAAAGGCGATGTCGGCCGTGCCGACAAACTTCGTACCCGCCTTTACGGGCTGCCCGCCCACCGAGATGGTCTGCAACAGCTTCCCATCGGGTGAGAACTTGTAGATCTTTGAGCTCGCCGCATCCACGGTCCAGACATTGCTTTGTGGGTCGAGGCGAATGCTGTGCGGGATCTGGAACATACCCGCGCCCCAACTGCGCAGCACGCGGCCGGTTTCATCGACAGCGATCACCGGGTCAGCCACCAATCCGCGCTGCAACAGGTAGATAGTGGGCTTGGGGCCAGGCGAGACAGCCACGGACGAGATCATGCCGACCTCCCAGCCTGGTTTGGGCAGCTGTAAGGCCAGTTCCGTCCGCTGGAGATTCGATCGCGGCGCCGCCGCAATCGCTTGACGCAACTTCACCGTCTGCGCGTCCAGCTTAGGGTCCGGCAGCGTTTGCGCCATCACCATCCAACTCACGCTTGCCAGCATCCAATAACGCATCGCTAACTCCTTCATCCCGCGCCCTACACCTGGCCACTTCGGGCCGCCAGCGCAAGGCCACCCATCACGCCCGCCCGGTCACCCAAAGCGGACTGCTCGATTCTGACACCATGGGCGGGAAACATGCCCACCCGCCGCACCACCTGCTGGCGGACCGGCTGCAACAGTACCTCGCCCATTTGCGCCATGCCGCCACCCAACACCACCAGTTCCGGATGCAGCAGGCTGACAATGTTGGCGATCGCGATGCCCAGATACGCGGCCACCCGTTCGATCGCCTCCATCACCGCCGCATCCCCGGCGAGCGCCGCGGCCGACATCTGCTGGGGAGTGATTCGAGAAGCCTCGCCTTCAACCAACTGATGGAGTTGGGGCGCCAAGCCGGACCGCATCAGGCGGACGCCTTCGCCACTCAAGGCCGGGGCGCTAGCCACGGTTTCAAGACACCCGCGATTGCCACAGCCGCACAGCAGGCCGTCGGGAATGATGGTCTGGTGGCCAACCTCGCCCGCCGCGCCCCAGGGGCCCAACCGCAGCTTACCTTCGACCACGATGCCTCCACCGACACCCGTGCCCAGCGTAAAAAACACCACCGTGCCGAACTTGCGCAGCCAATCTTCACGCCCGCCGAACGTCAGTTCGCCCAGCGTCGCCAGGCGCGCATCATTCAGCAGGTAGACCGGGGCTTGCAACGGCGCGCGCAGAATCTGCGACACCGGCACGTCGCGCCATTGCGTCGGCATGTTGGGCAGGAACTGCGAGATGCCTGCTTCACGGTCGACGCGTCCGGGCAGCCCCATGCCCACGGCATCGACGCGCGGGGCCATTTCGCGGATCAGCCGCGCGATCCGGTCCAGCACCGCTGACGGACCTTCATGCGAGTGCGTGGGCACGCTCCGCTCCGCCACGATATGGCCTTCCGCGTCGCCAATGGCACACGCAATGTTGGTTCCGCCGAGATCGATGCCTGCGTACATCCTGGGGGCAGTGTACTATTGCCTTCATGAAAATTGCTTCCGCACTTTCCGTTTTCGCGGCTTTGCTGTTCGCCGCCACCCACGTCAGCGCCGCTGATCTGGGCACCAAGAAATCGATGACGCTGGCCGCCGCCAAGAAGATCGCCGCCGCCGCCGAGGCCGAAGCGGCAAAGAACAAATGGACCATGGTGATCGCCGTGCTCGACGATGGCGCGAACCTGGTTTATCTCGAAAAGATGGACGACACCCAGATAGGCTCCATTGACGTGGCCGTGGCGAAGGCCGCCAGCGCCATCAAGTTCAAGCGCAACACCAAGGTGTTTGAAGACGCCCTGGCCGGCGGTCGGCAGGCCATCCTGAAGCTGCCCGGCGCCATCCCCGTTGAAGGCGGAGTGGTGTTCATGGACGGCAACCGCGTCATCGGCGCTGTTGGCGTCAGCGGAGCCACCAGCGCGCAGGATGGCGTCGTTGCTGCGGCAGCCGAAGCTGAGTTCAAGAAGCTGCAATAGCAACACCTGAAAGCCCGGCGGGCGGGATCGGTTAGCATGACCTCATCATGTCCACCGATCTCGCTCAGCTTTGGGAAGAACACACGCGCGATGAGTTCATCACGCGCGACACGGAATCCACGCTCGACACCATGGTGGAGGACGCCTACGTCAACCACATCCCCGTCATGACCGGAGGCCAGGGCCGCGAAGCGCTGCGGCGCTTCTATTCGACGGACTTCATCCCCTGCATGCCGCCCGACACGGCACTCACTCCGGTCTCCCGCACCATCGGCCAGGATCAACTGGTGGACGAGATCATCTTCTCCTTCACCCACACCCAAGAGATGCCCTGGATGCTGCCCGGCATCCCGCCCACTGGCCGCAAGGTGGAGATTCCACTCGTCGTCATCGTCCACTTCCGCGATGGGAAGCTGGCGCATGAGCACATCTATTGGGATCAAGCCTCGGTGCTGGTGCAGATCGGGCTGCTGGACCCGGCCACGCTGCCGGTGTTCGGTGTGGAGACGGCACGGAAGGTGCGGGGCGAGGGGTAGATCGATGACTCGCAAGTATTCACTCGTCATTGAAGGAGCGGCCGGAGGCTACAGCGCCTACGTGCCCGAACTGCCCTCCATCCTCGTTACGGGGAATACCAAACAGGAACTGACGGCGCGAGCAGTGGAGGCCATCGGTGTTTATTGGGAGACGATTCGGCCCCCACAGTCAGCAACAACGGACCTCCACGAAGTCGAGGTGGAACTGCCCGACTAGTGCTAAACTCCGCCCATGGCGCTAGCGGACGTAATGGCGGAGCTGGAATCGCTCGGGACGGAGCAGAATCGCAAAACCTACTCGCGGCATGGCGGCGGCGCGAACATCTTCGGTGTCAGCTTCGCCCACCTGGGCAAGATCGCCAAGCGTTTAAAGAAGAACACGCCACTCGCGGAAGAGCTGTGGGCAACGGGCAACTTTGACGCGCGCAATCTGGCCACCCTGATCGCGGACCCGGCCGACATCAGCCAGAAGACCGTGGAGGCCTGGGCCAAAAGCGTCAACAACCGCAGCCACGGCGATCTCGTGGCCGCTCATGTCTCCTCCAAAGCGCCCTTCGCGCAAGAGTTGATGGAGAAGTGGCGCGCGGCCAAGTCTGATCACACGCGCCAGCAGGGTTGGGATCTAGTCGGAATACTGGCCCGCAACGGCGCCCTCACCGACGAACAGATGGCCGCCGCTCTGGCCGAGATTGAACGCGACATCCACACCGCCCCCAACTGGACCCGCCACGCCATGAACGGCGCACTGATCTCGATCGGCATCGCCAGTGACCAGCATCACGCCCAGGTTCTCCAGATCGCCGCCCGCATCGGTAAAGTGGAAGTAGACCACGGCAATACGGATTGCAAGACCCCCGATGCAGTGGCCTACATTGCGAAGGCGCGCGCGAGGAAAAAGGCATGAAGAGAATCGCCATTGCGGCTGTGTTGATGACCCTGGCGGCGGTCGCGCAGAAGCGGCCGTTCTGGGCGTTCCAGGCCGTCATCAAGCCAGCAGTACCCGGCAACGCCCCGCACGCCATTGATGCATTCGTGAGGGCGAAGTTGGAGGGCAAGGGCCTGGCGCCCGCCCCCCGCGCCGACCATCGCACGCTGATCCGCCGCCTTTATTTCGATCTGACCGGTCTGCCGCCGCGGACTGAAGACTTAACGCAGAGCTACGAAGCCACCGTTGAGAAACTGCTGGCCTCGCCCGAATACGGCGAACGCTGGGGACGCCACTGGCTGGACGTGGTCCGCTTTGGTGAAACCGACGGTGGCGAACACAACTACGAGCGGCCCCACGCTTGGCGCTATCGCGATTACGTCATCCAAAGCTTCAACGCCGACAAGCCCTACAACCAGTTCATCAAGGAACAGATCGCGGGTGACATCCTGGCGCCACAGGATCCGAACATGGTGGCGGCGACAGGCTTCCTGGTCTCCGGCCCCTGGGATCAGGTGCAAGCCGAGATCAACAAGGACAAGGCCATGGCCATGACGCAGCGCATGGATGAGCTGGACGACATGGTCACCACCACCTTCCACACCTTCCAGGCCCTCACCGTCAACTGCGCCCGCTGTCACGACCACAAGTTTGATCCGATTCCGGCGAAGGATTATTACCAGCTCACCGCTGTGTTTGCGGGCGTCGGCTTCGGCAACCGGGCCGTCGTTTCACCGGAAGCGAAAGCCACCTATGATGCGCGCATCGCTCCGGTGAAGAAGCAACTGGATGAGTTGAAGGCAAAACTGACCGACCTGGAAGAGCCCGCCCGTATCAAACTGCTGGAGCCCAAGTTCCGGGCCTTCGACATCGCGCGGCAGAATGAGCCGCAACGGCTCCCGGTGAACGCTTACTACAACCACAACCGCTTCACGCCCGTGGCCGCGAAGAAGTTCCGGCTGGTGATTAACGGGCAGCTGGGCAAGGCGGCGCCGAAGCTCCGCTGGTTCCGCGCGGGCACGTTCCGGCAGACGGACTGGGTGGGCACCGCGCCCGCTACGCCCACCGCACCGCAGATCATCACGTTCGGCAATTCGGTACTGAAAGAGATCGAATGGGCGGGCTCGGTCGGCGTCTATGAGTTGCAGGCGACCGATGATGAGGTGACCTGGCGCACCATCTGCTCCTCGCTGGACCACGTGGGCAAAGTGGAGCTCACTATGCCGTCGTTGACCGAAGCCGAGATCGACGCCAATGTGGATTCTGCCGCCCGGCATGCCCTGCTGGACCAGCGCAAGAAGCTGGAAGCCGAGCTGGCCGCTATTCCCGCGCCGCCCCTGGTCTACGCCGCGCGGCCACGGCCCGAGGTCGACAAGAGTTTTCTGCTTGATCGCGGCAGCGTCACCAAGCCGGTCGCCGAAGTGAAGCCGGCCGCCCTGAGTGCGGTAAACCAGCTGCCGCCCGCGCTCCACGACGGCAGCGATGGCGACCGGCGGTTGGCGCTGGCCAACTGGATCGCCGATCCGCGCAATCCGCTGACGGCGCGCGTCATCGTCAACCGCGTCTGGTACCACCACTTCGGCACCGGCCTGGTGAACACGCCCAGCGACTTTGGCGTCATGGGCGACCGCCCCTCACACCCGGAACTGCTGGACTGGCTGGCGGCCGAATTCGTCGAACATGGCTGGTCCATCAAGTGGCTGCACCGCCAGATCCTGTCTTCCCAGACCTACCAGCAGTCTTCCGCGATGAATGAAAAAGCCTTCGCGGTCGATGCGGGCAATCGCCTCGTATGGCGGATGCCGCTGAAGCGCATGGACGCCGAGACGCTGCGCGATTCCGTGCTGTTCGCCTCGGGCAAGCTGAATCTCGCCGCTCGGGGTGGCCCGAGTTTTCTGCTCCAGAAGAAGGGCGATTCGGGATCCTACATCTACAAGGCGCTCGACAATGACGGTCCGGAAGTGTGGCGGCGCGCGGTCTACCGCTTTGTGGTCCGCGGCGGCGAGCGCCTCATGATCGACAACTTTGACTGCCCGGACCCAGCCGTAGCGACGCCGCAGCGCAACACCTCGAACACCGCCGTCCAGGCGCTGACGTTGATGAACAATGAGTTCGTGGTGCGCCAGGCTGGTCTGCTGGCGGAGCGGGCGGGCAACGTCGAAGCGCTGTATCAACTGCTGTTCCAGCGCCAACCGTTGCCGCGCGAGCGGGAACTGGCGGCGCAGTTTCTGAAAACCGAATCACTGGCGGCCTATGCCCGTGTGTTGATCAATTCCAACGAGTTCGTTTATGTCCCCTAAGACTTCGCGTCGTGAACTTTTGTGGCAGTTCGGTGGTGGTGCTGCCGGTTTGGCGATGGCGCAAATGGAAGCGCTGGCGGCCACTCGGCAAGCGGGCACGCACTTTGCGCCGAAGGCCAAAAACATCATCATGGTCTTCCTGCCAGGCGGCCTGTCGCACATCGATTCGTTCGACTACAAGCCCAGCTTGGCCAAATACCACGGCCTGGAAACCAAAGGCGAAAACACGATCACGCCCTTTTTTGGCAAGCCGGGGCGGGTGATGAAGTCCCCCTGGGAGTTTAAGCCGCGCGGGCAATCGGGCAAGTACATCTCAGACCTGCTGCCGAATCTCGCCAACTGCGCCGATGACCTGACGTTTCTGCATTCGATGGTGGCGCGTTCGAATGCCCACGGCCCGGCGCTGTTCCAGATGTCCACCGGGTTCATCTTCCAGGGCTTCCCCTCGATCGGCTCCTGGGTCAGCTACGGCCTCGGCAGCGAGAACGAGAATCTGCCCTCGTTTGTCGTGCTGCCAGACAAGCGCGGCCTGCCTCCGTGCGGCGTGGCGAACTGGGGCAATGGCTTTCTGCCCGCCGCCCATCAAGGGGTGATCTTTGGCGACATGTCGAAGCCGATCGCCGATCTGCGCCCGCCAGAGGCCGTGAAGGCGAGCACGCAGGCCGCGTCCTACGACCTGCTGAGCCAGTTGAACGAAGAGCACCTGAAGGCCAACCCCGGCGAGGACGCGCTGGTGGCCCGCATCAAGGCCTATGAACTCGCTGCCCGCATGCAGGTCAGCGCGCCGTCGGTGACGGACATTTCCGGTGAAAGCGAAGCCACCAAAAAGATGTACGGCCTGGACGACCCGGCCACGCGCGACTTCGGCTACAACTGCCTGCTGGCGCGCCGCCTGGTGGAAAAGGGCGTGCGCTGCATCCAGCTCTATAACGGCGGCCACTTTGGCGAGCCACGAGTGAACTGGGACGCCCACGAAGATATCCGCGCCAACCATTCCAAGAACGGCCGCATCCTCGATCAGCCGCTCACCGCCTTGCTCAAGGACCTGAAGCAGCGTGGCATGTTGAAGGACACGCTCGTCGTCTTCACCACCGAGTTCGGCCGCCTGCCCATCTCGGAAGGCATCGGCGAAGGCGGCCGGGACCACAACCCCGAAGGCTTCACCTCGTTCCTGTGCGGCGCGGGCGTCAAACCCGGCATCAGCTACGGCGCAACCGATGAACTCGGCTACAAGGCCGCTGAGAAGCCCGTCACCGTCTACGACCTCCACGCCACCATCCTGCACCTGATGGGCCTGGACCACACCCGGCTCACCTACTACTACAACGGCATCAACCGCCGCCTGACCGACGTGCATGGGCACGTGTTGAAAGAGGTACTGGCATGACCGCACCCTTCCCCGCCGCCCACATCCTCCTGTTCGCCGCTGGCACGGCGCTCTGGTTCCGGCCGGAACTGCTGTGCAACCGCCTGGCGGATTTCGAGGCCGGGCTGAACCACTTCGGACATTTGTTGAGGCGTCGCCACCCCTCGCTGCTTCGGAGCAACCCGGAGGCGTGGCGCACCGCGGGCGCGGTCCGGTTTGTGCAGGGCTTTGGGCTGGTGCTGGCGGCGAGTTCGCTACTGCAGCTGCTGATGTTGCTGGATTTCGCGCGCTAGCAGACAGGGCGTCCGCCACCCGATAAAATGGCGAGCATGTCCGGCCACGCCCTCACCCGACGCGCTCTGTTGCCTGCGCTCGCTGCTCCCTTCGTGCACACCGTCAGCAAGGCCCAGACGCGCAAGCGGCCCAACATTCTCTACATCATGTCGGATGATCATGCGGCGCATGCCATCAGTGCGTATGGCAGCAAGATCAACCAGACCCCGAACATTGACCGTCTAGCCCAAGGCGGCGCGCGGCTGACCAACTGCTTTGTCACGAACTCCATCTGCACGCCCAGCCGGGCGGTGATTCTCACCGGCCAGTACAGCCATCTGAATGGCGTCAAGACCCTGAACGACAAGATCGACCCGGCCCGCAACACGGTGGCCAAGATGCTGCAAGGCGATGGCTACCAAACGGCGATGATCGGCAAGTGGCACTTGGTCACCAACCCAGCCGGGTTTGACTACTGGAACATACTGCCCGGCCAGGGTCTTTACCAGAATCCGGAACTGATCGAGATGGGCAAGCGCACCAAGCACCAGGGCTATGCCACCGACCTGATCACGGACTTTTCACTGGACTGGCTGAAGAAGCGTGACCCGAACAAGCCGTTCTTTTTAATGTGTCACCACAAGGCGCCGCACCGGGAATGGTCCCCCGCGGCGCGGCATGCCAAGCTGTTTGAGAACGTCACCATCCCCGAGCCGGACAACCTATTTGATGACTACCGCGGCCGCAGTGGCGCGGCGGAGCGGTCCCGGATGCGCGTCGGTGAGGACATGACCAAGACCGACCTGAAGATGGACCCTCCGCCGGGGCTTACCGGCATGGCGCTGCGCAAGTGGGGCTATCAGGTCTACATCAAGGACTATCTGCGCTGCGTGACGGCCGTCGATGAGAACGTAGGCCGGATGCTGGACTACCTGGACGCAGAGAAGCTGGCCGACGATACCATCGTGGTCTATACCTCCGACCAGGGCTTCTTCCTGGGTGACCATGGCTGGTACGACAAGCGGTTCATGTACGAAGAGAGCATCCGCATGCCGTTCCTGATGCGCTACCCGCGCGGCATCAAGCCGGGAACTGTCAACCGTGACATGACGCTGAATCTCGACTTCGCCCAGACCTTCCTCGACTACGCGCAAGTGAAGGCGGACCCAGAGATGCAGGGCCGCAGCTTCCGGGCAAATCTGGAAGGCAAAACTCCGCGTGACTGGCGCACCGAGATGTACTACCGCTACTGGATGCACTTGGGAGGCGGCCACGACGTGACCGCCCACTACGGCATCCGGACAGAGCGCTACAAGCTGATCTACTTCTACGGCAAGGCGCTCGGTTCAGCCGGGGCCGTGGATAAAGATACGCCGCCCGAATGGGAGCTCTACGACCTGCAGAAGGACCCGCGCGAAATGCGCAACGTCTACCAGGACGCGGCCTACTCCAAAGTGGCCGCGGACTTGAAGGTCCGGCTGGCCCGGCTCCAGAGCAGCTATCGGGATACGCCTGCTTAACCACCGGGCCACGGGCCTAGCCCGTTGCTGGAGCTACGCCCGCGCCGCTTTGACGGCCGCCAGATATTGTTTGGCGCGCTCCACAAAAACTTCGTAGGTGCCGGCCTTGATCGTTGCCGCGTCCACCAGTTCGCTGCCCACGCCGGCCGCACAGGCGCCGGCCTTCAGGAAGTCACCGATGGTGTCCAGATTCACCCCACCCGTGGGAGCCATCTCCACCTGCGGCAGCGGTCCCTTCAGCGCCTTGATGTACTTGGCTCCACCCATGTTGCCGCACGGGAAGACCTTCACCACATCGGCCCCGGCTTCCCAGGCGGTCAGCACTTCGGTGGGGGTGAGAGCACCCGGCATGATGGCCTTGTCGTAGCGATGCGCCATCTCGATGGTGGAGACCCGCAGCGCCGGCGTGACAAAAAACTCGGCCCCAGACAGCATAGAAATCCGGCAGGATTCCGGATCGAGCACCGTGCCTGCGCCCAACATGATCTTGTCGCCAAACTTGGCCGCTACGGCTTCCAAGGCACGCAACGCCCCGGGAACGGTCATCGTGATCTCCGCGCAGGGGATGCCGCCTTCGACAATCGCCTCCACACTGCGGACGGCCGCCTCCGCCGAATTCACGCGGACAATCGGCACAATCCCAATCTCCGCAATTCTGCGGACCAGTTCTGAACGTTTCATCCCCTCCAGTCTATGCCGGAGCGGCGCGGGAAAGAAATGCTCTTCGCGGCTCCGGGCCGGATACCGGAGCTATCGACGGTCGTCTGGCACGCGGACCGGCGTCACTATCTCGGCCAATGGAGCAGGAATCGCCGCTTGGCCGCGCCGCCAATCTTCCAGGAGTGAAATCAACTGCCGAAGTCGCTCCGGCCCCATATGGCCGCCCAACCCGGCTAGAAACTGCGCCAGCGGAACATCGATACCGGCCAGGAGCGCGATGCCGGTGGGAGAAATGGCCACCAGCACCACGCGACGGTCGGTGTTGGAACGTTTGCGCACTACCCAGCCGCGCCGCTCCAACCGGTCCATCAAGCGCGTCACGTCCGGATCGTGATTCACCATCCGGGAGCTGACTTCCGAGCACTTCAAGCCCGACTCGCCTGCCCCCCGCAAAATCCGCAAGACGTTGTACTGAGTATAAGTGAGATCGAATTGCCGGAGAAATTCTCCCAGCCGCGTGTTGCTGACTTCAAACGTACGGGCCAAATTCAGCAAGGCCTCTTCTTCAAGCGAGCGGAAAGGCCGATTCTGTTTGAGCTCTTGGGCGAGCAGGCTCACCGGGTGAGAGTAGCAGAAATGTGACTGGTACGCAGTGGGAGAAAGCTAAAGGCAGTCATGGGGGGGTACTGGAGGCGGGCAGAGCCTTGCCCTGCCCGCACCAGTCCGCGACCGAAGGGGCAACAACTAGTTGGCGTCGGGGAGGAAAAGCAGCTGGAAGGGTCCGCCCGGCCTGTCCGGATCAAGGGCCACCACCGTCCGCACCGTGTTTCCCATCAGTGAGACCGCACCGGAATCAATGGCCACCGTCCGGGTTCCGGCAAGCGTCACCCGGGCCTGATACAACCCCGCCGGAACCGAGAGGAACGGACCCGCTGCGGCAAAGGGAACATTGCGCAGGGCCGGCGTGAGGGAACTAAGCGCCAAGTAGGGCGAGCTCGCGTATACGTCCACTGACGGGGCGGAAGGGGCCGCGTGAACCACCCGGAAGCGCGCTTGGCCCATCACCGGCGTTGGGTCATCTCCGTAGCCATAGAGCTGCAAGGGATTCGAACCGCCGCTCACGCGGCCTACGGCCATAAACGTGTACGTGACATTGGCCGCGACGGTGAAGGTTTCGCGAAGAACCACTGGACCCATGGGGGCTACCTCCACCTCAAAGACATAAGTGCCCGCCCGCAGCGGGACGTAGCCCGTAAAGCCCTTATACGGCAAGCCTTCGAACACCACGTTGCCATTCACGCGGACATTCACTGCCGGAGCGTCCGGGGAAGCATGGAGCACACGCACCTGCGCATCCATCGTCTGGGCCGACACTGCGGCGACATTCAATACAGCCAAAAGCGCAAACAGAAATACCTTCACAAAAATCTCCTTGGCAAAACAGATTTGAGGACAATCCTCATTCGGAGAGATTCTTTAATGTGAAGAATGGTGCAGTTTAATTTCACTGGACGTAAATGTTTGACACCTCAAATGATCGAACGTATCATTGAAGCGAACGTATGAACGCGGGCTCCACTAAAGACCGCATACTGGATACAGCTGAGCTGCTCCTGGCCAGACGGGGCCTGGATGCGACCTCTTTGCGGAATATCACCTCAGCCGCAGGTGTCAATCTGGCAGCCGTGAATTATCACTTCCGGTCAAAGGATGAGTTGATTCTGGCCGTCTTCACGCGTTTAGTGGAACCGATGACGGCGCGCCGCCTGGCGTTACTGGATGCCCTTGCCCCGGATGCCTCACTGGAGGATGTGCTGACCTGCCTTTTCCGGCCCGCGCTCGAGATGGCCAAACACAAGGCTTTGGTGGCCCGGATGTACGTGGAACGCCCGGACCTGTTCCAGCGCATCTTTGAAACCCACTTGCAGCCCAGCGCACATCGCTTCGCGTCCGCTTTCGGTCAGCGCCTGCCGGAACTCACCGCCATGGAACTGGGGTGGCGAATGCATTTCCTGGTGGGGCTGACGATTCACACCTTGGCCGCGGAGCCGATTCTGCGGGCGATTTCCG
Organism: Bryobacteraceae bacterium; assembly: GCA_947458745.1. Lineage (GTDB taxonomy): Bacteria > Acidobacteriota > Terriglobia > Bryobacterales > Bryobacteraceae > JAPKYZ01. The sequence goes on from CANGYQ010000001.1 coordinate 380,140, forward strand.
GTGACCCCGCACCGCTGGACAACATGGATACCGTGCTGGCCAAGTTGGTGGCCTTCGGTGCCGGGGGGTTGCGGGCACGGGCCACGACTCGGGAGTTAGCACATGAGTAGACTGTTTTGGCCTGCCACCGCGGGTCTGCTGGCCCTAGCCGCCGGAGCCCCGGCGCTGAAGGCCGAAGAAGTGCTGGAGCTGTCGCTGAAGCAGGCGGTGGACTTGGCCTTGGCCCCAGATGGCACCACCCGGACACAACTGGCCCGGGAAGCCGTGACTGCCGCCCTGGCCCGCCAGCGGCAGAGCCTGGCCGCCCTACTGCCGAATGTCGATGCCTCAGTGGCTTATGCCGACCAGACGCGCAATCTCCGCACGTTTGGTTTGAACTTTTCGATTCCCGGCATCGGCGCGATTCCATCGCTCGCGGGGCCGTTCAGCGTTTACGATCTGCGGGCCACCGCCACCCAGACGGTGTTTGATCTGGCGGCCCTCAAGCGCTACCAGGCTGGCCGCCGGGGGGCCGATCAGGCCCGGGCCGAGGTGGATGCCGCTGCTGACCAGACCATTGAGCGAGTGGCCCGCGCCTACTTGGCCGCACTGGCCGCCCAGGCCAACGTCGAGTCCGCTGAAGCCAACGTCACCCTGTCCGAGGCCATCGTGAAGCTGACGCGTTCGCAGAAGGACGCCGGCACCGGCACCGGCATCGAGATCACCCGGGCGCAGGTGCAACTGGCCAATGAGCAGCAACGTCTGCTGGTGGCCCGCAATGAACTCTCCCGCGCTCAACTGCGGCTGCTGCGGGAGGCGGGCATCTCGATGAAGGACACCGTCCGGCTGACCGACAAGCTGGCCTATCAGCCGGTTGATCTTGGTCCTGCGCCCGCCCCGGACCGGGCTGACCTGAAGGCGCAGCAGGCTCGCGAAACGGCCGTTCGCGCCGGCTACGAAGCGGCGAAATGGGAGCGGCTGCCGTCGGTGGTGGCCTCAGGCGACTACGGCACGACCGGCCCTGCGGCCAACAACTCCATCCCCACCCGTTCAGTGGGCGTAGCGGTGCGGCTGCCGGTGTTCGACGGTGGCCGTCGCGATGCCCGGCGGGCCGAAGCCGGTTCGGCCTGGCGGGCGGAACAGATCCGGACCCGCGACCTCCAGCAGCAGATCCAATTGGAACTGCGCCTAGCGGCCGACGGGGTACGGGCGGCCGAGAGCCAGTTGAAGACCGCTGAACTGGGCGCTCAGTTGGCACAGACCGAAGTGGAGCAGGCTAAGCGCCGCTATGAGGCCGGCGTCACCAACTCACTCGAGCTGACTGATGCGCAGACGCGCCTGGTGCGCGCCCGGGACAACTATCTGGCGGCGCTGTTCAGCCACAACGCAGCGCGGCTGGACTACACGGCGGCGTTGGGCACCATCTCCCGGACGATCCGGTAAGGACACCTTTTCATGAAACGCGTACTTCCCTTCGTGATTCTGGCCGCTGCTGCGGGTGGCGGCTTTTACTGGTGGCGGACCACCCAGGTGGGCAGCGACGGCCGCATCTTGCTGTCCGGCAATCTGGAACTGAAGCAGTATGAGATCAGCTTCAAGTCGGCGGGGCGCCTGGTGGAGCTGACGGCGGACGAAGGCACGTCGGTCAAGAGGGGGGCTCTGCTGGCGCGGATCGACCCCCAGCAAGTGGCCCAAACCAGAGACCGGGAGCAGGCCGCCGTGCGGGTGGCGGAAACGCAACTGGTGCAGACGGGCCTCGCGGTGGAGTATCAGAAAGCGGCCAGCGAATCAGAAATCGCCCTCCGGCGCGCCGAACTGGCCCAGACCCAGGCCGTCTTGCGGCAGTTGGAAGCAGGCAGCCGTCCCCAGGAAAAGCGCGCCTCGCAAGCCGCGGTGGAGGATCTGCGCGTTCAGTTCAAGCTGGCCTCGGCAGACTGGGACCGCGCCCAGAAGCTCCACCAGAACGACGACATTTCGACGGCTCAGTTTGACCAGTGGCGCACCCGAAAGGAATCACTGAGTGCCGCCCTCCGCCAGGCCGAGCAGCGCCTGGCGATGGTTGAAGAAGGGCCGCGGGTGGAAGAACTGGAGGCCGCTCGGGCCAGTGTCGCCCGCGCCACGGCGGCGCTGCGGTTGGCGGAAGCCTCCCGGGTGGCGGTCCGTCAACGCGAGCAGGAAGCCGTCACGCGTCGTGCTGAAATAGCGCGGGCGCGCTTGAATGCGCAGGTATTCGAAACGCAGTTGGCCGACACGCAGGTGTTCGCCCCCGCCGACGGTGTCGTAATGGTGAAGAGCACAGAAGTGGGGGATGTGGTGGCCGCCGGCACCAGCCTGCTGTCGATTGGCGACCTGGACCATCCCTGGCTGCGCGGCTATGTGAGCGAAACGCAGTTGGGCCGCGTCAAGCTGGGGCAACGCGTAAAGATCACCACCGACTCTTATCGCGGCAAAGTTTACGAAGGGCGCGTTTCATTCATCGCCGCGGAAGCCGAGTTCACCCCTAAACAGATCCAGACCAAGGAAGAACGGGTGAAGCTGGTCTACCGGATCAAGGTGGACGTCAACAATATTGCGCGTGAGTTGAAATCCAACATGCCCGTTGACGCCGAGATCCTCACGGACGAAAAGTAGCCGCGCGCAATGCCCTCCTCTCCTGCCATCGAACTCCGCCACGTCACCCGCCGCTTTGGCACCGTCACGGCGGTGGACGGGTTGTCGTTGTCGGTGGCGGCGGGCGAAGTGTTTGGGCTGGTGGGCCCGGATGGCGCCGGCAAGACCACCACACTCCGCATGTTAACCGGCCTGCTTGATCCCACCGAAGGCCAGGTGCTGGTGGGGGGCGATGAGGTCAGCACGCATCTGGATCAGGTGAAGGACAAGATCGGATACATGGCGCAGCGGTTCGGGCTGTACACCGATCTGACGGTGGAAGAGAACATGGCCTTCTACGCCGACCTGTTCGGCGTCACCGGCGGCGATCGCGATGCCTTGATGGTCCGGCTGCTGGCAATGACGCGCATGGCCCCGTTCCGCACGCGCCCGGCGGGCAAGCTTTCCGGCGGCATGAAGCAGAAGCTGGCGTTGATGTGCACGCTGCTGCATCATCCCCGGATTCTGTTTCTGGATGAACCCACCAACGGCGTCGATCCGCTGTCGCGCCGGGATTTCTGGGTGATCCTTGACGAGCTGGTGGCCCAGGGTCTGACGCTGATGGTCTCCACCGCTTACCTGGATGAAGCGGAGCGCTGCCACCGCGTCGGCCTGCTGCACCACGGCCGGCTGATCCATTGCGACTCTCCGGCGGCCTTGAAGCAGCTCTACGGAGCCTCAACGCTGGAGGCCGCTTTTGTCGCAGCCATCGAAAGGCAGGCGGCATGAGCGGCCCTGCCGTCCTCATCGAGCACCTGACCAAGCGCTTTGCCGATTTCGTCGCGGTCGACGACGTCAACCTGACGGTCCAGCGGGGTGAGATCTTCGGGTTTTTGGGCCCCAACGGCGCGGGCAAATCCACCACCATCCGGGTGCTGTGCGGTCTGTTGGCGCCCACCTCCGGCCGGGCCACCGTGCTGGGCTACGACGTCGCCACCCAGCCGGAACTGGTGAAGCGATCGATCGGCTACATGTCGCAGAAGTTCTCGCTCTACGACGATCTGACTGTGGAAGAGAACATCGACTTCTTCTCCGGCATCTATGGCGTGGCACCGGACAAGCGGGCCGAGCGCAAAGCGTTCGCCTTGAAGATGGCCCGCATCGAGGATCGCCGCCACGACATGACCCGCCTGCTCTCCGGTGGCTACAAACAGCGTCTGGCACTGGGCTGCGCCATCTTGCATGAGCCCTCGATTGTGTTTCTCGATGAGCCCACCTCCGGCGTTGACCCCATCGCCCGCCGGAGCTTCTGGGAGTTGATCCATCAGATGGCCGCCGAGGGCAAGACCGTGTTCGTTACCACGCACTACATGGATGAGGCCGAATACTGCCACCGCGTCTCGTTGATGTACGGCGGCAAGATGGTGGCACTGGGCACCCCGGCGGACCTGAAGAGCGCGCTCGCCGCGCGCCAGCCGGAGCTGATTTCGCCCACCATGGCGGATGTCTTTATCGAGACGATTGAGGCATTGGAGGCGGCCCGAGCATGAACCTCCGCCGTTACCGCGCCATCGCCCGCAAGGAGTTTCTGCACATCACGCGGGACCCGCGCAGTTTGAGCATCTCCTTGACGCTGCCGCTGGTGATCCTGCTGTTGTTTGGCTATGCGCTGTCGCTGGATGTCAACCGCATCCTCACCGTTGTGGACGACCGGGACCGCTCGCCCGAAAGCCGCGCCTTGATTGAGCGCTTCTCCAGTTCCGGATACTTTGCCGTCACCGGCCATGTCTCCAGTACGCGGCAGATCAATACCCAGATCAATAGCAGCCGAGCCATGGTGGCCATCGTGGTGCCCGAGAACTTCTCCCGGTACATCGCCCAGGGACAGACGGCCCAAGTGCAGCTGCTGGTGGACGGCAGTGACTCCAATACCGCCGCCATTGCCCGCAGCTATGCGGAGAACATTGTGCGGCAGTTTGCCCTGGAGCAGCGAGAACGGGCCCAGAATCTCCGCGGGCTGCCCAAGACCAAGCAGCCCGTGGACCTGCGCGCGCGCATCGTCTACAACGACGATCTGCGCTCGCGTAACTACATCGTCCCGGGCCTGATCGCCGTCATCCTGATGATCATCGCCTCCATGTTGACCTCGCTCACAGTGGCGCGCGAATGGGAGACCGGCACCATGGAGCAGCTGGTTTCGACACCGGTCCGCCCGGTGGAACTGCTGCTGGGCAAGCTGACCGCCTTCTTTGCGGTGGGCATGGTGGACATGGTGGTGTGCCTGATCGCCGCGGTCTTCATCTTCAATGTCCCGCTCAAGGGCAGTGTGGTGGAGCTGTTCGGCATCAGCATGTTGTTCCTGTTTGGCGTGCTCTGCTGGGGCATCATGCTCTCCACCATGGCCAAGAATCAGGCGATGGCGTATCAGATGGGGATGCTCACCAGCTTCTTGCCGGCCTTTCTGCTGTCCGGCTTCATTTACTCCACCGAGAACATGCCGCTGGTGATCCAGGGCATCTCTTATCTGGTTCCCGCGCGGTATTTCATCACCATCCTGAAGGGCATCTTCCTCAAGGGTGTCTCGCTGCGCGTGATGTGGGTGGAAGTGCTGTTTCTCACGCTCTACGCGTTGTTCGTTTTCGTCCGGACCATGCGCAAGATGCGCTTGAAGGTGGCTTAACGATGTGGGACCGGTTGCGTCATATCATTCGCAAAGAACTGCTGCAGGCACTGCGGGAGCCGCGCATGCGGGTGATGCTCATCATGCCGCCGGTGCTGCAGCTGTTGATCTTCGGCTACGCCGTTAACCTGGACGTGGAGCATTCGCGTGTGGCGTTCATTGATGGTGACCGCACGCCCGCCAGCCGCGAGCTGCGGGCCCGCTTTGCCGGGTCGCGCTTCTTTGTGGTGGTCGATGCGGCGGCGGAATCGGACCCTGACCGGATGCTGGACCGCGGCGATGTGCAAGCCGTGGCGCGCATCCTGCCGGGTTTCGCGCGAGATCTGTCACGCGGACAGACGGCCACCATGCAGATTCTGATCGACGGCACCAACTCGAATGCGGCGTCACTGATTTCGTCCCAGGCGGCGGGCGTCGTGTCCACCTATTCAGCGGAATGGCTGGCCCGCTGGCAGCAGGACCGTCTGGTCGGCCGCGCGGTGCTGGAACCGCTGCGGGTGGTGATCCCGCGCGTCAGCTCCGCCGACCGCGTCTGGTTCAATCCCGATCTACTCAGCCGCAATTACTTTATCCCCGGTGTCATCGCCAACATCCTGGTGCTGGTCACCATCATGGTGACGGCCATGGCCATCGTGCGCGAAAAAGAGATTGGCACGATGGAGCAGCTGATGGTGACGCCCATTCAGCCCATTGAGCTGATGCTGGGCAAGACCTTGCCGTTCGCCTTAGTCGGCATGGTGAATCTGGTGATGGTGACCGGTGTGTCGCTGCTGCTATTTGAAGTGCCGTTCCGCGGGAGCTTCGCATTTCTGGCGGCGTCCACGTTGTTGTTCCTGATGACCACACTGGGCGCGGGACTTTTCATCTCCACGCTGGCGCAGACGCAGCAGCAGGCGATGTTGTCCACGTCTATGTTCTTTCAGCCGGCCTTCATGTTGAGCGGCTTCACGTTCCCCATCCGCAACATGCCGGAAGTGGCGCAGTGGATCACCTATCTCAACCCGCTGCGGTACTACATGGAGATCGTCCGCGGCGTGTTTCTGAAAGGAAATGGCGCAGAGACTTACTGGCCGCAGATGCTGGCGCTGTTTGGCATCGGAACCTTGATTCTGACCGTCAGCGTCTTGCGCTTCAAGAAGCGGCTCGACTGACGCGCGGAAGCGCCTAGATGACAGCGGTCGAGAATCCGCTGGATAAAGGCAAGGAGCGGCCGCGTTTGCTGGCCGCCTCCGCCAGATCGTGCTTCACCTTAGCAATCACGCTGTCCCAGTCACCACGTCGCGGCTGACGGTACAGCGTCATCGACGGATACCACGGGCTATCCGGCCGGTCCAGCATCCAGCGCCAGTCTGGCGCATGGGGGATCAGCGCCCAAACCGGACATCCCAGCGACCCCGCCAGATGCGCCACCGAAGTATCGACACTGATCACCAGGTCCATCTGGGAGATGGCGGCAGCGGTGTCGACAAAGGTGTGCAGATGCTCGGCCAACGAGATCATCCCGTGCGGTGCCGTGGCATCCGGCTGCAACGTGAACCAGTGGACGCCCAGCTCCAGCAGCGGCCGGATGGTGTCCAGCGGGATGGAGCGGTGGTGATCGTTTTTGTGATTCGGATTGCCCAGCCAGACCAGCCCGATCCGGGGCCCGTCAAACTGCTTGAGGCGCGTTTCCCATTTCTGATTGGCTTCCGTGGGAACTTCTACATAGGGGATTGGCGCGGGGACCGTCTCCAGCGTCGTACCGAACAGGAGCGGCAAACTCATGATCGGAATCTGCGCTTCGATCAACGGCAGTTCGTCACCAATGGCGTACACTTCCCCGACACCCGGAACCGTTCTCAGTAGGGGCACCAGTGGGGCATGACATTCCACCACCACAGAGGCGCCACGGGCTTCCGCCAGGGCGGCGTAGCGGATGAACTGCAGCGTGTCGCCCAGGCCTTGCTCAGCCCACAGAAGAACGCGGCCGCCATTCAGATCCTGGCCCGCCCAGCGGGGATGTTCGCCATGACGGCGGATGCTGCGCACCTGATCGAAGCGCCACTCAAAGCCGCGCCAGCCGGCGGCCAGATCACCCTTCAACAGACGGACCAGTCCCATGTTCCAGTTGGCTTCCGCATGGTGAGGGTCAAACGTCAAGGCGCGCTGGTAGCTGGTGACGGCACCGTCGAGATCATTCAGCGCCAGCAGCACGTTGCCCAAATTGTTGTGCGCTTCGCGGTGGTGCGGCCAGTCACCCAGCAAGCGGCGGTACGTGCTGGCCGCTTCGTCCAGCCGGTCCTGCTGTTGCAGGGCCAGGCCCAGGTTATAGCGAGCTTCGCCATAGTGCGGCGCATGATGCAACGCCCGGCGATAGGAGGCCACGGCGCTGTCCAGTCGTCCACTGGCGTGCAGCAGGATACCAAGGTTGTTGTGCGCGTCCTTGTGTTTGGGTGACAACGCCAGCGTGCGCTCATAGCAGCGCAACCCGTCGGCCGGCCGGTTCAGCATGGTCAGCGTGACGCCCAGGTTGAACCAGGCCTCAGCGTTCGTGGGCGCCAGCACCGTACAGCGTTCATAATGCTGCGCCGCTTCTTCCAACTGGCCGCCGCGATGGAGCAGGTTGCCCAGCCGCCAGAGAATGCCCGCGTCATCGGGCTGTTGGTCCAGTGCCTGACGGTAACAGGCAATGGCTCCGGAAAGATTCTGTTGATGTTCGAGAATAGCCCCCAGGTGGGAGCAGTAGGTGGCCGTCGGGCCGCCCAGCCGGATAGCCTGGGCGATCAAGCTGCAGGCCTTGTCCGCGTGGCCGCTTTCGGCGGCAATCACACCCAGCAGGTCCAACGCATCGGGATCTTCCGGGCGCTCGGCCAGAATGCGTGAAAGCACGCGTTCTGCTTGGCGCAGCCGGCCAGACCGGTGGTGGGCCACGGCGCGGTGAAAACTGGCGCGATGGGGTGAGGCAGTCACAAGGTTCCTTAACGCAGCATTCCAAACGGTTGGAATTGCAGAAGTGTCGAGACAGCATTCGAGACGCCCGCTCCGCTGGTGCCCATGGGCAGCAGACGGTTGGCGTCACCGGTGAATGGGATGGGATGAATTGAGCAGCCGCGATCCGCTGCCTGGCCTCAGGAGAGCACCCCGGCCGGGGCCGGAGGCAGGCGCGTCAACGCCCACCCCACGGCACCAGACCGGAAGAGCCACTCAACTAGCCGCTGAGCTTAGCCTCGGAGGAGGGCCAGCACAGCCTGCGGGGCGGAGTTGGCCTGCGCCAGGGCGGCAACGCCGGCCTGCGAGACAATCTGCGCCTTGGTCAGGTTGGCTGCTTCCGCCGCCAAATCGGCGTCACGGATGCGGGATTCCGATGCCGCCAGGTTGGTCAGCTGGGAGCTGGCCAGGTTGACGGCAAAGTTCAGCTGGTTCTGACCGCGACCGACGACGGCTTGGGCATCGCCCAGGGCCGACACGGCCAACGACAGCGCGCTGACGGCGGATTCGGCCGCAGCCTGCGTGTCGATGGCGCTGTTAGAACCCGCGCCCACGACGGCCGACTTGTCGATCCCGCCCGAGGGCTGCGTGAAACCAGTGGAGCCCGGCGTGGAGCCGACGCCCACTTCAAAGGCGCTGCCGCTGCTCAGGAAGCGGATCTTTTCCGCACCGCCCGTGTTTTCCTTGACAGCCACAATCTGCTTGAGCGTGGCGTTGTTGGACTGCTGGAGCGCGTCGTTGATCGTCTTCACGGCGTCGTCGATGGTGCGGGCATTGCGGGCACCGTTATCGTTGCGCAGGGCGACACTCAGGCTCTGCTTCGCGCCGGAGGCGTCGCTGGCGGTGATGGTCACGGCCTGGTCGTCGCCACCGAAGGCTACATCACTGAAGGTGATCGCCGAAGTGGCGTTGGCACCAGCGGCATTTACGGTTGCGCTGGTCGCCGAAGCGCCCTGCGACAGCGTGCCAGTGTAGGTGGAGCCCGCCTTGCCCAGGCCCAGGTCCACGTTGCCGAAGGAGGTGACGCGGAACGAGGTGTTGTTGTTGGAGGCCAGCACCAGCTGGTTGGAGCCATCAAAGCTGGCCTGCAGGCCCGCGTTGCGGAGTTCCGCATCGCCGGCGATGGCCGTGTTGATCTGATCGGCAATGTCCTGCCGGATCGTGGCCGCGCTGCTGGCCACGCCGCTCTGGCCCACCGTGAGACCGAATTCAGTGCTGGAGCCGCTAGCGACGACGACCGACTGCCCGGCCGTGTTGGCCCGGATGCGGAGGGCGGAGCTAGCCCCGGAGCCCACCACGTCAGCCGTAACGCCAACCGCGGCCGTATTGATGGCGGTGGCGAACTGGGCCAGGGTGTTGTTGGTGGTCAGGGTGATAGCCGTCGCCGCCGTGCCGTTCACGATCAGGTTCAGCGTGGTGTTGGTCAGTGCGATGGTACCGGCACCTTGCGCGGTGCCAGTGACGATGCCGCGATCGGCCAGTTGGGTGACCGTGACGGAGTTGGCCGAACTGGCCGCACCGTTCAGTGAGAACTGGAGCGTGGCTTGTTGCGCACCTCCCGCGGCAGCGTTAGACGGATCAAAGGAAGCCGAGAACGCGCTCGATGCCGTGATCGTGGAGTAGTCGAAAGACCCGCCACTGCCGACCTGGAACGAACCAAAGCCCAGCTTGTTCTGCGTGTCGCCGGTCACCGACACCTGGAAGCTCTCACCACTGGAGCTCTTGAAGACCAGGTTGTTGCCCGCCGCCGCCGATGCCAACGAGATGCCGGCAGCGAGCAGGGAGCTGTTGTTGCTGATCTTGCTGACCAGTTCCGTGAGCACGGAGGAAACAGAGGTGGTACCCGCCGTGGCGGCATTGAGCGCCACATCCACCGGGCTCTCCAACCCGCCGCCCTGGAACCGGAAGGTGATGCTGTCTGACGTCGTGAACGTATTGGTGGTGGACGTCGTACCGGCCGTAAAGCCCAGGGTCGTGTAGGCGTTGGTGGCCGACGTGTTCACGGTGACGGTGTCACCCGAGTTATTGGCCGTCAGAGTGATCCGGTTGTTGGCTTCGACGGTGGCCGTCACCTTGTTGGCCAAGGCACCGGCAGCAATCTGCGTATTGATATCCGCTGCGATCTGGTCCTTGGTGAGGTTGGTTCCGGCCGTGAGGGTGAGCGCCGCCGTGACCCCGCCGACAGTTAGGTTGATCAGGTCATTCGTGCTGGCGGTGATCGTCGCCGTAGCTGCAGTGTCGGTACCCGTCAGGTTAGCGCCGCCCGCAACCGCCCGGTTGCCCTGGACGCGGGTGTTGACATCAGCGCCGGTGGAGGCCGAGGACGCCGTGGCAGTGGTCGTGCTCAACCCGAGACGGGTGGCCAACGTGCCGCCGGTGATCGCCACAGAAGAGGTGGAAGTGTTGCCCTTCGACTTGATGACCACCTGGTTGCCTTCCAGGTAAGCAGTGGCCGCAGCCGAGAACGAGCTGTTGGCGTTCAACTGAGAGACGATGGAACCCTTGGAAGTGGTGCCGCCCGCGCCGTTGTCGGCAAAGGTTACCGTAATGGCGGAGCCGCCATCAATCGCGACCGCCAGCGAGGTGGCGCCGTTGGTGTTGACGTTGACGTCGGTGTTGGCACCAGTGGTGGAAGCATTGCGCTCAAACTTGCCCAACAGAGCGTTGGCCGTACGGTCACCAGCTTCCACCTGGAAAGCGGTGGTGGAGGAGTTGAAGGCCAACTGCTGCTTGCCGGTGGAATCCGTCACGACGGAAGCCCGGATGCCGGCATTCTTCAAGGCCGTCGCCGACTGCGTACCAGCAGCGCCGGCGGATTCAATCGCGCTGTTGATGTTGGCCACCAGGTCGGCGGTGCTGCCGACGGCGTTGGTGCTCACATCAATGTTGACGCCCTGGCCGGAGAAGCCCGGTCCGCGAAGGGTGAAGCGGGTCTTGTTGGCGGAGATCAGCGAAGCGCTGTTGGAGGAGTTGCTCAGAATCTGCGCCAGGCTGGTGGTGGAAGAACCGGTGCCGATATCGGTGCCGTCGACACCCTTCGCCTGCACGCCCTTCAGGCCCAGGCTCTTGGTATCAACAGTGGATTGCGACAGATCAAGGGCCACGGCGCCATTGCTGATCTGGGTGATGCCGCCGGAGGCCTTGCCGCCGCCGATGAACACCGACAGAGACTTGGCGAATTCGCCCGAGGTGTTCAGGCCGATGGCCTGCGCCTGGCGGTCGATTTCGCCGAGGACGGACTGGAATTCGTTGTTCAGCACGGTGCGTGAACCGGTAAAGGTTCCTGAAGCGGACTGGGTGGCCAGGGTGCGGGCGCGATCAAGCAGTTTCGAAATATTGTTGATGCCACCGTCGATGATCTGCAGCTGGCTGAGACCGTCGTTGGCGTTACGGATACCTTGAGTCAACACCGCCTGGTCGGAACGGAACCCGTTGGCGATGGCCAAGCCCGCGGCGTCGTCGCCGGAGGCCGTGATGCGCAAGCCGCTGGTGACGCGGCCAATGGTCTTTTGCTGGAAGTCGCTGTTGACGCGCAGATACTCTTGCGCTTGCAACGCAGCGATGTTGGTGTTGGTGGAAAATGCCACTGTGTTCTCTCCGTGAAGTGTAGGTTCCGTCCGGCGGCTCGGCCGTCTGACGCAAGGTCAAGGGGGGGAAATCCTTTCCCGCCAGTTCTGACCTCACGGGGCATATCGGAACCCAGCTACGGGGTGTGAGAGAAATTTTGAAATTTGCTTGACAGCGGTATGCGCCCCCGGGAGGGACCGCGTCAAGTTACGGGTTAGCGCAGCCGTTCCAGCAAACCAGCCAACCCGGCAGGGACCGCGTTGCGCGCCGCCGAGCGGTTGGCCTGAGATGTCTCGAAGATCTCTTTGCGCAGGATCAGCACCTCTTTGGGGGCGCGAATGCCCAACTTCACCTGCGAGCCTTCAATTTCGAGCACCTCAACTTCGGTGTTCTCGCCCAACAGAAGACATTCGCCCGCGCGCCGCCGGATCACCAGCATCTTATACGGCCCCCGGAAACAATGGCTGAGCCGCCGAGTATAAGGCGTCATCGCGCACCGCCTGCACCGCGACGCGGTCCTGGCGCTGAATCACGATGGGCCCCAGCAGATTGGCCGTAGGCATGCCCGCGTCCGGCATGCAGACAATCGCCAGACTCAGCAGATCGCGCGCCATGTCGGTGACACCCAAAATGCGGCGGTATTCATCGCTTAGCTTCAGTTGGTAGCTGCGATCAATGGTCTCCACCGGCAGGGTGACAAAGAATAGCCCCGGGGACTGGACGCTCTGCAGAAAGACGACGGGCTGCGAATTCGGCCGCTCGATGGCCACAAACGCCTTCTCGTACTCAAAGCCCGGCAGGCCTTGCGGGAAGTGAATGATGTCCTCGTCGGCGCAGTCAATCGGCCCGAAAGAGTTCGTCTCAATCCTCATGCAACTAGAGTGCTATCGGCGGTTCGTCCGAAACTCTTCAATTCTTGCCGCGTTAGAAAGTAGACAAAAGTTTTACGAGAGTCTCGACGGGCCACCTGCACTTAGGTGCCATGGAGGATTGCGTTTATGCCCATGACTGACGACCGCCGGCGCCAGATCCATCAGGCGCTGCTGCAAATGGATAAGCAGTTCGGTAAGGGGGCCGTGCATCAGTACGGCACCGGCACCGTGGTTCCCGTCTCCGTGATCAGCTCTGGTTCCGTGTCGCTGGATGCGGCACTCGGTGTCGGCGGCTTCCCACGGGGCCGGGTGATCGAGATCTTTGGCCCGGAATCATCCGGCAAGACAACGCTCGCGCTACACGTGGTGGCCGAGGCGCAAAAAGTGGGTGGCGCGGCAGCATTCATTGATGCCGAGCATGCGCTGGACCCGGATTATGCCAAGCGTCTGGGCGTCGAACTGGACGAGCTATTGATCTCGCAGCCCGATTCCGGCGAACAGGCTCTCGAGATCGCCGCCACGATGGTGGCTACCGGTGCAATTGATGTGGTGGTAGTGGATTCGGTGGCGGCGCTGGTTCCCAAAGCCGAATTGGAAGGCGAAATGGGCGACTCACACATGGGCCTGCAGGCCCGGCTGATGTCGCAGGCGCTCCGCAAGCTGACCGGTGCGGTAGCCAAGACCAATTGCTGCCTCATCTTTATTAATCAGGTGCGCGAGAAAATCGGCGTCGTGTTCGGCAATCCGGAAACCACCACCGGTGGCCGCGCGCTGAAGTTCTACGCCTCCGTGCGCGCCGAAGTCCGCCGCACCGGGCCGATCAAGGATGGGGAGGCCGTGGTCGGCAACCGGACCAAAGTGAAACTCGTGAAGAACAAAGTGGCCGCCCCCTTCCGCGAGGCCGAGTTCGATATTCTCTATGGCGAAGGAATCTCGCGCGAGGGAGACTTGCTGGACGTCGCCGTGCTGGAGCAACTGGTGGAGAAATCCGGCACCTGGTACAGCTACCGGGGCGAGCGCTTAGGCCAAGGCCGGGAGAACGCCCGTCAGTTCCTGAAAACAAACCCTTCGCAGCGCAACGCCCTCGACAAAGTGCTGCGGGACCGGCTGGCGGCCAAACGCGCCGAGCAACTGGAGCGCCTGCGGGCGATCCCGGACGACCAGGCACAGGCCGCCCGCGCCTAGCGGGCAGCGTACTACACTACAAATACGGTGCTAATGGAAATACGTAGCATCGCCATTTCTCGGGTCGTACCCGCTTAGAGTGAGGAGATATTTTCTGGTCACCAGTCAGGAGGCCCAGGCATCCAGCCGCTCCGCTCATTTCGAATTTTTGCGGTCACGAGTCATTGACCGCAGCGCCCAGGTAGGCGTGGTTGGCTTAGGCTATGTCGGCCTGCCGCTGGCGGTGGAGTACGCCAAAATTGGCTTTGAGGTAACCGGTATTGACCTCTCCGAGCGCAAGGTGGAGGCCATCAACCGCGGAGAGTCCTACATCCAGGACGTTCCATCCGCGGAAGTAGCGGAGTTGGTGCGTTCCGGAAAACTGCGCGCGACCACCAGCTTTGCCGCCGTCGCCGGCCTGGACACGATCAACATCTGCGTCCCGACACCGCTGCGCAAGACCAAAGACCCGGACATGAGCTTCATCGTCGCCTCCTGCGAGGCGATCGCGGAGCACTTCCATGCCGGCATGCTGGTTATCCTGGAATCCACCACCTACCCCGGCACTACGGACGAACTGGTGCGGCCCATTCTGGAGAAAGGCGGGCTTCGGGTGGGCCAGGACTTCTTCCTGTGCTTCTCACCAGAGCGGGTGGACCCCGGCAATCCGCAGTTCCACACCAAGAACATCCCCAAAGTGGTCGGCGGCACCACGCCCGCCTGTGGCGAGCTAGGGCAACTGTTCTACTCCCAGGCCCTCGACCATGTGGTGGGCGTCAGCTCGACGCAGGCCGCCGAAATGGCCAAGTTGCTGGAAAATACGTTCCGGATGATCAACATCGGGCTAGTGAACGAGCTGGCCGTGATGTGTTCCCGCATGGGCATTGATGTTTGGGAAGTGATCGACGCGGCCGCCACCAAGCCCTTCGGCTTCATGCCTTTCTACCCGGGCCCGGGCTTGGGCGGGCACTGTATTCCCATTGATCCGTTCTACCTCTCGTGGAAGTCGAAGCAAGCCGGCATCGAGGCGCGTTTCATCGAGCTGGCGGGCTACATCAATGGCCAAATGCCCCATTTTGTGGTGGACAAGATCCAGTGGGCGCTGAATGAGCAGTCGAAGCCGCTGAAAGGCTCCCACATCCACATCATGGGCGTTGCCTACAAACGGGATATTGACGACGTACGGGAGTCGCCCGCGTTGGATATCATCCACCTGCTGATGCGGACCGGGGCCCGGATCACCTACGAAGATCCTTTCGTGGCCACTCTCGAACATGAGAGCCTTCCGTTCGAATCACAACCGGGTCTGGCACCGGAAGCCGATTGCGTGGTGATCGTCACCAATCACGAGAAATTCGACTATCCCCGCCTGGTAGCTGAAGCAAAGCTGATCGTCGACACGCGAAATGCCTGCAAGGGACTGAAGTCCGACAAGATAGTACGACTTTAGTAGAGACGGACACTGCCACCGCGTGGCGGCTGCTGGACCTAGAATGGACCATGCGGCTACTCACCACCTGTCTGTTTGCTTCCCTCCTTTCGGCCCAAACCTCGCGCGAGCTCAGTTCGATCAACTGGATGGAGTTTCGCGATCTGGTACCGAAAAAGATCGAAACCGTTCTGGTCCCGCTCGGCACCCTGGAGGCCCACGGCGTGACCGGCAACGGCACCGACATCACGGCCCCGGTCGCCATCTCCAAGGCAATGGCGGAACGAGTGAATGCGCTCGTGGCGCCAGTTGTCTCCTACGGCATCACGGGCCGCCTGGACGCCTTTGCCGGCGAGTTTACCATCAGCGATGAGGCCTATCGGGCTTATGTCGGCGACGTCCTGCGCGGGATGGCCCGCATCGGCTTCAAGAACATCATTCTGATCAATGGCCACGGCGGCCAGAGTGCGGTGCTGGCGGACTTGGCGGAAAAGATCGGCCGCGAGAAAAACGTCCGGATTCTGTCGATCGATTGGTGGAGCTACTGTTCCGATGTCACGTACCGCACCTTCAACGAGGACGGCGGACACGCCGGCTGGAACGAAACGGCCATGATCCAAGCCATTGACCGCGCCCAGGTCCGGCAGGATCTCTATGACGACTCCCTTGCGCTTCCCCGGCAAACCGCCGGCACCTGGTCCGCCTATCCCTTCCCCGCCTCCATCATCCTCTACCAACCCAAGCAGGGCTACGTGAAGTTTGATCAAGGGAAGGCGGATGCCTACTTTAAGGGTGTGGTGGACAAACTGGTCGACCTAACGAATTCAACGGTTAAGCTGTGGGACAAGGCGGGTATATTCAGATAGAACGGCCCCCAAAACCCGGCGGGCCTAACTGAAAAGGCCCGCTCACCGTTTCCGGCAAGCGGGCCAGCCGAATCAAATTTCTGTTATCTAGTTGGACTGAGCGGCAAGAGTACCGGCAGTGACGCCGACGGCACCCAGGACGCCGACGACAATCCACACCTTGGCCGCGGCAGACAAACCACCGACACCAGCAGCCTGAGGAGCCGGTGAGGGAGCAGGCATGGGAGCCGGTTCGTCAGTCAGACGATTCAGCCGGGCCACTTCGATCACTTGGGTGGAGCGGTCAGCGGACGCCTTCGGAGCACCCGTCACCTGGATCCGGCGGCCGATCTCGCGGTCGAGGCCGGTGCCATTCAATTCCACCTTGAGACCGGAAACCTCATCGGGAAGCACATAATGCCCGTTCTCGCGAGCCAGACGTCCCGTCATGGTGGAGCTTGCAGCCGCACCAGTGGGTTGCAAACCCAGCGCACGCCCAGCGGTAAGACTGGCCACGGGCATGCCGCTGGCATCGGTCACCTTAACAACACCCGAAAGAGCAGCCACGAGGACATGGTCCTTCTTCATTTCAACGCGAGCCTGGGCCGCATCGCCCGTGACGCGAAAGCCCATCGCTTCAACAGCATAGGCATTCTTTCCGGCCAGCTGGCTGACGCCACGCTCCAACACCACCCGGTCAGCGAAAACCTTCGCCTGCGATTCACGATCCAAAGCAACGTTGGATCCACCCGTCAGCTGCAACATTGAAGGGAACGCCGAAGTCTTGACGGAAGCGCCAGCCGCCAGATTGGCATTCCCATCCACCATCGCGCTATTCACTTCCAACTTGCCGTGGGAAACCGCAATCCCAATCGAGGGACTGGCGGCGAAGGCCGTCCCAGCCAGAATCGCCGACAATAGCGTCAACTTATTTTTCATTTCCGAGTCTCCCGAATTACCGTGTCCTGCCGATCAGTCCTGTTCCCAAAGGGAGGATTAATCGCTCCAAGCTGACCTGCTGAGACGCACCTCAAATACGTTACAGCGAAGTCGGCCTCACATGGGGTATTATCGTCAGTTCAGCAGGAAAAAACAAGTGTAATCTTTTCCTGGAAAACAACCGCCGATTCCCTCAAGAGAGCGAATCGACCATGTGACCTCAAAACGTGAGAGCATCTTCACCCTTATTCCGCTGGGTAATGGCGACCGGAGCCATACTGCTTGCCAGCCTGGGGCTGTTTTCGGGTCGGCTTGCTCTGGCAGACTACTTGAGGCAGAAGCCGGACCTGGAAGCGATTCGCCGGTCGGTTCATCTTAATCCATTCAATCCAGAAGGCTTTCGAGCAAAGGCACTTCATGAAGAACTCCAAGGAAAGAACTCTTCCCAAAGCTGGCGGATGGCTTGTCAGTTGAACCCTCGTGATCCACGCCTTTTGATACCAGCCGGAATTCAGGCTGAGATAGCCGGGGATCTCGCATCCGCCGAATACTATTTCAAGACCGCGGAGAAGACCAACCGGCTTTGGCTCCCCCGATGGACACTGGCTAACTTCTATGCGCGGCGTGGCGACTCTTCTCAAGCCCTATTCTGGATCAAGTCCGCTTTAGAAAGATCGTATGGACAGACTCAAGCCGCCTTTCAGTTGGCTTTGGATGTTGGGATCAGCGAGCCCGTGATTGCCGAACAGGTGCTACCTGACAATGCCCACTCGTACGGGCAGTTCCTCCTTTTTCTGGCCAGCCAACCAGCGACCGGCGACCGCGCTCGCCTGCTGGAGAGTTCAGGTCGCCGATATGTCGCACTCTCGGTGCAAGCTAGACCCTCCGCTCGAGATGGACAGCCTCTGCTGGTCGCGATCAATCGCCTCCTGGAAGATGGGTACGGACTGCCGGCGCGCCGTCTCTGGGATCTGGGCTGCGAGAAGGCCTTTATCGATGAAGCACCCGGAAGCAAAGATTCACCCATCGTAAATGGGAGCCTGAGCCGCAGGTTCCTTGGGCAAGCACTCGATTGGAAGTTAATTGAGCAGGAGGGTGTGATCTCGGTTCATCACCCGGGTTCGGGAACGGTGAAATATGCTTTTTCGGGCGATCAACCCGACCACCTGAAGCTGCTGGTACAAACCCTTGCGCTGACGCCAAATCAAGCGTGGCGAGTCCACTTTGATTATCGGACCGAGGGGATCGCGCCTCGGCAGGCCACTTTCGCCTGGGTGTTGGGCGAGGAACCATTGAGCATCACCGGAGGCTTTGCGAGCGAATCGTGGGCGACCAGTAGTTTTTTGTTGCCCGCGGCTAATGGCGAGCGAGTGACGAACTTGATCCTAACTTGGCATCGCCAAACCGGCGTCACCCGGCCCCAGGGCGAGCTTTGGATACGCAACCTGCAAGCGGAGAGGCTTCCATGACCCCAGCCCAGGCAACGCTGGCCTTTGGTTGGGTGGCATTGCTCATTTTGGGTATCTTGACTGCCTGGGTAAGGGACCGGTGGGCGGTGGCCGCTTTTCAGATCGGTTTTTTTTCTCTGGGCTCCTGGTGGCTGCTTCGACTCTCCGTGCGGCCAGCGCCACTCGCACTGCCCCAGTTCGTTTTGATTCCGCTGGCCCTTGTGAGTATCGGCGCCGCCCAGTTGATCGGCGGCGGGACAGTGAATCTATGGGAGACCTTGAACAGTACCGGAAACTGGCTAACGCATCTGATTGCAATGGTACTCGCAGCTCAGTTTGCATCGGTTACCCGGCTCCGGAACAACGTGCGGGAGGTCCTGTTCTGGTTCGGTGGATCCATCGCAATCCTGGGGATCGTTCAGAATCTCACGAGTGGGGGTAAGGTCTTTTGGCTGTTCGATTCCGGCTTCCAAAGCCTTGTCCTCGGCCCCTTTGTATATCGCAACAAGTTCGCGCAGTTTCTAGAACTTCTGCTTCCGCTTGCCGTCTTCCGAGCAGCCGAGCGGCCCCGGCGGGCCGCTGTTTCTCTCGCCGTCGCCGCGATGATGCTCGCCGGTACAGTCGCGGCCGGGTCGCGGTCCGGTTTTGTAGTCATGCTGGCCGAAACCCTCACTCTGCTAATAGTTTTGGGCCGTGGACCATGGTTGCGCGAGCAAAGGGCACTGAAGATCGCCACGCAGACCATTCTCTGGATGGTAGTCTGCGCGGGGCTTGTGGGATGGGAATTCCTGCATGACCGGTTCCAAATGGACTTTCGTGATGACGTTCGTCTTCCGATCATGCTTGCAACTGCCGATATGATTAAGGAGCGGCCGTGGACGGGCTACGGATTGGGTGCATGGTCGAGTGCGTACGGGCAGTTTGCCCGGATTGATACCGGTCTTTTTGTCAATCAAGCCCATTGTGATTGGTTGCAGTGGTGGGCCGAAGGCGGCATCCTCGGGCTGTTGATAATGGTGGCCTTGGCGGTGCAGTCCGTGCGGGTCGGGCTGGAACGCCCCTGGGCTTTAGGTGTGCCGTTCGTTTTATTGCATGGATTTGTCGATTACCCAATGCAGCAGGTACCGCAGTTTGCGACTCTGGTATTGGCATTGTTCGCGCTCGCTGCGGGCGTGCCTCCCGGACGAAGTGCCGGAGCGGCCGCCAGTTGGTATCGATCCCGAAACGTTTTGGAGAATTAGGGGAATAAGGTGATGCGCTTAATCTGCTTTTCTTTGGTGCTGAGTGTTTCTTTTGGCTGCGGCCTGGGAGCGCAAACCAAACCGGTGACCCTATATGGGCCGATGGCCGACGCTGCGCAATCCAACCTGCCTGGCCAAAAGATCGGGGCGAACGATCTGGTGGGTGTATCGGTCTACGATGCTCCTGAGCTAACCCGGACGGTTCGCGTCTCCTCCGATGGGTTCATCACGCTGCCTATGGTCAAACGGAAGTTGCAGGCGTCAGGGCTGTTGCCTGCGGATCTGGAAACCTCCATCGCGGAGGCATTGAAAGAGGGTGGAATTCTGGTAGAACCGATTGTCGCCGTCACCCTGGTCGAGTATCATAGCCGGCCCATTAGCGTGATCGGTGCGGTGAAGAAGCCAGGCACTTTCCAGGCGGCTGGCTCGATGAAACTACTGGAGGCTCTCGGCCGGTCCGAGGGACTGACCGCAGACGCTGGGCCCGAGATCCTGTTGACCCGCCCCGTGGCCGGATCCCCCGGCAAGACTTTAGTCACGCGGATCGCCATTCGAGAGTTAATTGACCAGGCAGTTCCCGAACTGAACGTTGAGTTGCAGGGCGGCGAGGAGATTCGGGTTCCCGAGGCCAAGCGCATTTATGTGGCCGGCAACGTCAAGAAGCCGGGAGCCTTTACCGTCCGCGAAGGAACTCCGATGACCGTCATGAAGGCTCTATCGCTCGCCGAGGGGGTCTCTCCATTTTCGATGAAGATCGGCTATATCTTCCGTCCCGTTGAAGGAGGCGCTAAGAAGGAGATTCCGGTTGAGCTCGCCCGCATTTTCAAGCGGGAAGTCTCTGATGTCGCGCTTGAACCAGAGGACCTGCTGTACGTGCCCGAGAATGGCCGCCGCAGAACAACCTTGGGCATAGCCGAGAAAGCCGCAGGCTTTGGCCTAGCCACTATGTCCGGCGTCTTGATCTGGCGCCGTTAGGCCATTTAGCCTCACTGGTTATCGAGCTGGCCTCAAGCCGTTCAAAGTGGAAACCTACCGGAACCGTGTACGCCCATCGTACAATTGAGAGATGGTGCAGTGCCCTCATTGCAAAAGTTCTGATGTGCGCCCCTCGCGACATATAGACACGGGCCGTGTATTGGGAACACTGGTGGGCATTCGACCTTTACGCTGCAGAACGTGCAGAAGGCAGTTCTCACATCATCCCCTCCGAAGTCTATTTGCTTTCGCACCTTTGTCGGAGTTTCGGATACCGGTATCCGATAAGCGGGCTTGGCACTTATGGAAACAGAAAAAAGCGCCTGCAGCTTTCCGCCGTCTAGTGGTGGGATTGGTTTTGGCTGGGGGCGTATGGATCTTGTTTCGCGTGATTTCGGCGGAATCGCTTCTGGCTCCTTAGCCTTCCTTAGTAGGCCCCCTCGCCGGTAAGTACTACCCGGATGGTGCGACTCAGGATATAGGTATCCAACCAGACACTCCAGTTCCGAACGTAGTACTCGTCATAAAAAATTCTTTCAGCGTACGTAGTTGCGTTACGGCCGGAGACCTGCCACAGCCCCGTGATCCCCGGCCGCACTCGGAAGTACAACTTGCCGGGATAGCGCTCAACTTCAGATTCGGGGATGGGCCTTGGACCTATCAGGCTCATGTCCCCTCGGAATACATTCCAGAACTGGGGAAGTTCGTCCAGGCTGGTTCGCCGCAGGAGGCGTCCAATGGCGGTGACCCGTGGGTCATCCTTCAGTTTCCTATCCCGCTCCCATTCGCGAGCCGCTTCCACGTTGTTGGCAAGAAACCTCTCCAGGATAGCCGCACCATCTTCCCGCATCGTACGGAATTTGAGCATACGGAAAGTGTGCCCATCCTGTCCGATCCGCGTGTGTCCAAAGATCGCCCCGCCCGGCGAACTGAGGCGCACGATCAAATACAGAGCCAGAAACAGCGGCGAGAGGCAGACCATCGCTGTGATGGAAAGCAGTAAATCCATCGCCCGCTTCAGCAATCGAGGCCACCGTCGCAGCAACTGCTGCCGGACTTCCAGCCCGAGAATACCCCCGAAATCCCTAGTACTGATCCCTAAACTGGCCAGTCCGAATAGATCGGGGATTACCACCACGGTCCGGAACCCCGACGCATACTGTTCGAACAATCTCGTCAGTTGGTCGCCGCGCATCTGTGGCATCGCCAGGATGCAGTACTTCAGGCCCGCTTGGCGGGCCAGTTCCGGCGCATAAGAGAACCGTCCCACAACAGGAACATCAAGGATGTTTGTCGGCGTTGTGTCTGCCTCCGACAAGATCGCATACGGCTTAAGGCCGAGGCCTGGGCGCGACCTCAACTGGCGTACCACTGCTTCGGTATCGTGTGGGTTGCCCAGCAGCACAACCGGTTCGCCCCACCAAGCCCGGGGACCCAGGAAGTGTCGTGCCGCCAGCCGTCCAACCACTGTGGCGACCATACTCAGAACCCAAGCCAGAACCAGCGCGGCCCGGGAGTAAGCTTCAACGTCACGGAGGAAGAAGGAAAATGCAAGCAGCAGCAAATAGGTCGCCGTCGTGCTTTTGCACAACAACTCCACCTCGAGCACCGGGCTGAGCGCCACAGCAGGATAGAGGTCGGCCAGCGCATACGCCGCCAGAAACAGTAGTACCGCAGGCGTCAAGGCCAGGTAGAAGGACACCTCATAGTCGCTCCGGAATGCATGGCGAATAGAGACAGCCACAACGAATGCGGCGATCAGGGCCAACGCGTCGACCAGCGCCAGACTGGCTGCGATGAGCCAGCCCCCCCGAGCCTCGGGGACATTGATTGGAGCCCTGCTGAGGGGCGCGATAGCAGTACTCATAGCGAAATTACTCTTCCCGTCCGGATGCCTTCTGGGCATCCGCCCATGTTGAACGAAGAGGGCTCGTTCGCCACTGCCAGGCCGTTCTAATCATCTGGGGTAACGTACTGAACTTAGGCTGCCACCCAAGCTCAGCAGCGGCCAGCGTTGAATCAGCCACCAGTATGTCCGGATCGCCTAGACGCCGGGGAGCCTCGATTGTGTGCGGCTTCAACCCGGTTACCTCGCGCACCGCATCCACGACATCCCGCACCGAAGCCCCCCGGCCTGTCCCTAGATTCAATGCGCCGGGCGGATCTGGTTGTTCCAGCCGTTGCAACGCCGCGACATGGGCGAACGCCAGGTCACTGACGTGCACATAGTCGCGGACTGCGGTTCCATCTGGGGTGGCGTAGTCGGTTCCAAAGATCGTGACGGGACGGGACGGATCCAGCGCCGCTTCGATCACCAATGGCAGCAGGTGTGGCTCGGGTTCGTGCAATTCACCGGTCTCGATTTCCGGATCGCTACCGGCCGCATTGAAGTACCGCAGACTCATCGCCCGTAGACCGAACAGCTGGCGGTACCAATCGATCACTCTTTCAGCCATCAGTTTGGTTTCTCCGTAGGGGTTGACCGGCCTTTGCGGGTGAGATTCGGTTAGCGGAAGCCGCTCGG
Organism: Bryobacteraceae bacterium; assembly: GCA_947458745.1. Taxonomy (GTDB): domain Bacteria; phylum Acidobacteriota; class Terriglobia; order Bryobacterales; family Bryobacteraceae; genus JAPKYZ01. Next base: position 403,359 of record CANGYQ010000001.1, read on the forward strand.
GCAGGCCATAGGTGGCACAACTGGAGGAGAGTATCAACTTATGGCATCCGGTCATCCGCATCGCCTCCAATAGATTGATGGTGCCCCCGACATTAGTGGAGAAATAACGGCCGGCCTCTCGGGTGGATTCACCCACATAAGCAAGGGCCGCAAAATGCAGAACGCCTTCGATCGCGTAAAGTCGCAGCGCCTCCTGCAAAGCCTCCGGTGACGAAAGATCACCATGCACAAAGGGGCCCCACTTTACCGCCAACCGATGCCCGCGGCTTAGGTTGTCAAACACCACAGGCTCATGTCCCGCGCGAGCCAGGGCCTTGCAGGCGTGACTACCAATGAATCCAGCGCCGCCGGTAACGAGAATCTTCATGTCGTGGCTGCCTTTTCGCGGGAACCCCGACTCGACTTCGAATGACCCGTCAGGTGCTCGGCTAGTTCGACCATGGGACATATCTGGTGGCTTCGCAGACAATGGGCAATCGCATACGCACGACCGCGCTGGCCTTTCGCGCGTGCCATCTCCGGCTGTGTCGAGAGTGCCACCAGTGCAGCCGAAAGTGCCTGTGCATCCTCGGCTGGATAGTAGTAGCCTCCCCCAGACGCTTCCAGAATCCGCCGGGCTTCCCCGTTCACCGAAAGCAACACGGGCCGCCCAGTGGCAAGGCTATCGAACAACTTTGAGGGGATGAAGATGTCGCACATCGGGTGAGACGCCAAGGGAACCAGTAAAGCATCGGCTGCCGCCATCCATGCCGCCGCCTCATCTTGAGGAAGTCGAGGAATGAACTCAATATTCGAAGTCCCCGCCCGGGCAGCCAGTTCCATCAACTCCTCTTTTCTCGGGCCCCCGCCAAGAAAACAGAAGTGGACCTCGGGGGTCAGAAGTGCAGCCTTGATGATGTGCTCCAAGCCCTGGCAGACACCGACATTGCCGGCGTAAAGAGCCACAAACCGGTCCGCCCAGGCTCGTTGTAACCGCAGCGCATCCCGGGTTTCGTCGTGCTTGGTGAACTCTAGCGTTGTGCCATTCATCGACAGGCGGATGGGAGTTTCCTCCCCAGAGATCTTCCGGATCTCCGCTATGAAGGGGGCAGTCACAGTCGTGATGCCATCGGCACTCCGGTAGAGAAAGCGCTCGAGGTTCTGTCCGAGCCAGATGGCCAGCGGGTTGCGGAGCTCACCTAAAGCTATGGCCAGACCGGGCCAGAGGTCACGTAGGTCCAACAAATAGGGAACACGGTTCAAACGCGCCAATGCCCAGGCCGTTACTCCCACAAACGGCGGCGGTGAGGACGCCACGACGATGTCGGGTCGCTCTCCCAGGCCGAGCGCCGCGATGAATGCCGTCACCATGAAGGAGAGGTAGTTGAATATCCTTCCGCCCACTCCACGCTTGCGTGAGGTCCAAACCCACGTGTACAGAACGCGGCATCCGTTCCATCGGCGCTCCTGTACAAAGCCCTTGCGGTAGCCTTCCCAGATCACCCCTTCCGGGTGGTTAGGCTTGGCCGTCACGATATCCACGCTGTGACCAGCGGTGAGCAAACCCTCCACCAGGGAGATCATCCGATTGGGGGGAGCGCCGGTTTCTGGCGGAAAGTACTGCGCAATCAGCAGAACCCTCATACGAAGCGGAGCTCCGTTCTCACCCGGGTCTGTTCCCGTGTTTGCCATACCAGCCGCAACCGGCTGTTCGGCTCGGGACAGCCGAGACGCGGACAATAGTGGGATTGCTCCACTTGGGCTTCGACCGCCCCATCCACATGCAGTCGCGCCAGGACACCATTGCCGCCCACAATCTGCCAGCCTTGCCCGGACGACTCAATCGGAGCTACCTCCCAACGGAATGCTGGATGAAGATGCAGGGCATAGCTGGCCCGGTGTTGACCTCCGCCCGTCACAGTGTCTTCTAGACAAAAAGCCGTTGGGTTCAACCGGACTGTGCGGCGATGGATGGCTGGATTCGACAGCCGGAGGTAGCCGTCGTGGCTAGCGCTCACGTGCTGATCGGCCCCACCATGCTCGAGAGCTTCAAGGGTGGCGTGGGCCCTTCGGGCGACACGAAATGCCCCCCACACCTCGCTTTGGTCAGCATCGTCCAAAGTTATAGTGTTGTGCGCCGCCGTCCCGCGCTCATGCTGCCGCTCGGGACCGGCCGTATAGGTTGAGGTGCCAGTATCAACGATCACGCGCTGTCCCCGGTAGCTGAGCTCAAATGAAAGCGTATCCGCGTGCGCATGAGCCGGAAGATAGTCTGGCCCAATGTCGCCGGCATCGAAGAGCACTGCGCAATTGCCACTCTCCAACCGTACGTAGCCTGTCCCCAGGTGGGATGGCTGGGTGCCCTTCGCCATGCCGAGGACGCCGGCGTAATCGTTAAGTGTGGCGGGCCCCAAAGCCTGACCGAAGACCGCATCATTGAACAGCGCAATCTGGCCATCCGGGTGAGTCATCAACTGAAGCCAGCCCAGCATTCCGGGAACGAGTTCTTGCCAGTACTCGATCGTGGCTTGTGGGAACTGCTCTGGAGAAAGTCTCGCCAATTGAACCAGATCGAGCAGGTCTTCCAGCACGAGACTGTGATACATCGGACTGCGCTCAAAATGGCCCCCATCAGCCAGTATCTGCTCAGGCAGTTGCTGCTCCAACAGACGCAATCCCAGGGCCAGCCATTGCGCCGCCCGCTGACATTCCAGCAGGACCCCGGCAAACACCAAGGCTTTAGCGTTGGCGACTAGGTGATTACCCCTCGTTTCGAACTCCAGATTCCTCGCAATCCATTCGGCCTGCTGAGCCAAGCTGGCCCTGGCGGCCAGGGAGAGAACCCCGCCGCGCAACGCCCACTTCGCCCAATTGGTGACCCGGCAACTGGCGGGATAGGCCTTCCAGCCAGGACCATTTCCGGGAACTGCTGCCGCCACCCAACGGTCGACTAGCTGGGCGAGTTCCGGCCGGCCGGGATCTTCCACGGCATGCAGATGCTCGAAATAGTGTAGATGGTAGCGCCACAGAAGACTTCGCCCCGGTGCATCCCAAGCTTGATCGACATCTAGATCGGCGGACTCTCCATGAAAAGTGAACCTCCCCGGAGCTACAAAACTTGGCTCTCGCAGCGGCTGAATTGCCCACCGCTTGGTGATCCGTCTGAGCTGGGGTGGCTCAGTCATCGACGGTATGGTTGCGGGAAGCAGACGGCGCCGGACGCGGAAGATCATCTGCGATGGTGTCAGGTGTCGAACGGTGTCCCAGTAGCGGCGCAGCTTCACACCCCCGCATCTCGAGCAACCGCTAGTGCAAATGCCGAAACTTCGAGTAGCTCCGCGAATGGAATTGGGCTGGATCCGCCGGTTCGGATAGCAGCCATAAAGGCGGCGACAGCGTTCACTTGACCCTTATCCTGCCTCCACAGCGACATCGACCTAAAGCCCGGCCACCCAAACCCTCGAAGCTGGCGGAAATTGTCCAGTTGCAGAATTCCCCCACCAGCAAACACTTCGACACGCTCCTTGGGATACATTTTGCTGCCGGAAGAGAGGTAGTGAACCGTACCAATTGACCCATCCTGAAACCTCAATGAGAATGTCACATTGTCCGCCGGCACGCCGCTTGTAGGGCTGGCGGTGACCGAGTGGCTTACGATTGGCGAGCCCGCCAAAAACCGCAGCAGGTCCACAAAGTGACACCCTTCCCCAATGATGCGGCCTCCTTCGGAAGGGTCCTGCGTCCAGTGTTCGGCCGGAATCGCTCCGGCGTTGATAGTAATCACAATGGTCTTCGGCTGAGTAACGCCCATCAGAAGGCTCTTCATCTTCTGAACCTGGGGCGCGAAACGGCGGTTGAATCCGACCATGAGCACGGGCACCCTCCCGGAGTCCGCCAACCGTTGGTAGGTCTCTCCGATAGAGTCTAACTGTTCATTAGTAACCGCCAGGGGTTTCTCCACAAAGACGTGCTTGCCGGCGCTGAGTGCGAGATTCGTGAGCAGCGCATGCGAAGAATGTCTGGTTGCAATCACGATGGCGTCAGCCTGGGGGTCGAGGATGACCGCCTGACTATCGGTGGAGGCCGACGCGAAGCCAAACTTTCGAGCGGCATGCGCGGCTGTCACACCGCCCCTTGAGGCAATGGTCTGGAGTCGAGCCTTCGCTTGCAGAAAGGCCGGTGCCAAAGTCCTGGTCGCGTACCCGCCGGCCCCGAGAAAGCTCACCCCCGGACTGGCCAGCGCGGGACCTGATTCGCCCGGCAGCGACCATGTCCGCTGCACAATCCGGGCCGTAGGCTGGATTGACTCTTCGGGGAAGTCCAGCAGGATGCCCAGGTATGGCTCGGCTCCTGACTCGAGCAAATCGTACGCTTGGCCGGCCTTCTCAAACGCATACCGGTGCGTAATGAGCGGTGCAACTTCTAGCCGTGCCTCGGCCATCAATTGCAGCACCGCTTCAAAGTTCCGTTGAGCAGTCCAACGCACGAAGCCCGCTGGATAGTCATGCCCGCGATCCTCGTACTCCGGGTCGTAACGGCCTGGGCCGTAGGAGCAGGAGACCTGGAAGCTCAGCTCCTTCTTGTAGAAATCAGCTCGGGACAGCTCAAGTCCCGTTACTCCCACCAACACAATGCGGCCCCTCTTGCGACACATGGAGGCGGCTTGATGAACCGGTTCCGAGCTATCGGTGGCAGCGGTCAGAATGACGCCATCCAACCCGCGGCCGCCGGTCAACTGCTCTGCCCGGCGCAAAGGATCTTCACCGCGGCTGAGGTCAACCGTTTCAGCACCCCAAGATCTAGCCAGCTCAAGCTTTCGACCGTCGTAGTCCACCCCCAGCACACGACAACCGTTCGCCCGCAGAATCTGAACCGTTAGCAGGCCCAACAACCCCAGCCCCGTCACGGCAAAGCACTCGCCCAGCGTCGGAGCCGCCAGCCGGACTCCTTGCAAAGCGATCGCCCCCAGCACGGTAAAGGCGGCCTGATCATCAGAAACTTCATCCGGGATGGCCGCGCACAAGTTGCGAGGAACACTCACCACGTCGGCATGGGGGCCGTTCGAGACCACACGTACCCCGGGAGCGAATGCCGCCCCAGCACCGCCCGCGTCAACTACACGGCCTACATTGCAATAGCCCAGCGGAAACGGTTGATCGAGCTTGGACTGAACACCCTCCCAAGTTGCCATGATCCCGTCGGTTCTGACTTTGTCGAGCACCATGCGCACCTTGTCCGGCTGCTGGCGCGCTTTGTTAATCCAACCAGCGCGGCCAAACTCCAGCAGCATCCGCTCTGTCCCCGCCGAGATCAGAGTGCGGGCCGTACGAATCAATAGGTTCCCGGACGAGGGTCCGGGCGCCGGTGCCTCGACCACTTCAGTCACTCCCGTCTTCAAGCTTTGAAGAATCTGTTTCAAACAACTCCCCCCGCCGGGCGGCCTAACTTCCCAGACACCACGGACGACACAACGAATCGCAACTTACCAGACGCGGTGCGCGGCAAGCGTTCCACATACTCCAGTCGAATTCTCTCGTCCGGGCCAACTCGCTGCGCGATCTCCCGCCGAAGTTGCTGCTCATGTGCCGGGCCATAGCCGCTAGATCGAACGAGGCGGAACACCAGCTCGCCTGGTTGCGTTTGCACAATCTGGGCCTCCCGCACCTCAGTCATGTCCTTAAAGATGTGGTCCAATCGCCCCACCAACGCCCCACTGGTCAAGACCACATAGTCTTCGGCCCGTCCATCGACTTGCTGCACAATACGGCCCGGCCGGCCACAAGGACATCCCCGTGTCGATAGAGTGGCGATGTCTTGGACATCGTAGCGGATCAATGGGGCAGCAGGGTTGGTGAACCCGGTCCCGACTACCCTAAACGCAGTTGGGTCCCCGTCAACAGAAACGAACTCAACCGCTGAGTAATCCTCATCGACATGAAGTGAGCCTAGCTCACACTCCGAGAAGTTCGCGATCCCCTCGGCCATGCCGTAGTGCTGACGGGGCTTGACTCCCCAAGCCCGCTCGATAACAGCAGCTTGGGTGGGCAGCAGGTTCTCTGCGCCGGTAGTTACCCACCTTGGCTGATAGCCCAGCTCGATTCGCAGATCCAGCATCATCCCGGCCAATAGGGCAATCATGGAAGGGTAGCCGTGAATCCACGCTGGTCGAAGCTGACGCAGCTTCGCAACATAGGCCGGCACGGTCTTTCCGCTCAAATGATACGTACTGAAAAGAACCTGATGATTAGGGTAATTGGTCCTCCAGTAAGGAGGCGCTGACTGGGAAGCTGGAACTACTGACCGGCCTCCAAAGTAGGCACACCATTCGCCCCACTGGATGCCATGCCAGCCTCGATACCGCCACCAGACGGCCCATTGTTCCCGTTCTGCATCAAACGCCCGGGGAAACCGAAGCCCGCCACCGGTAGTCCCACTCGTATGGCACATCGTGGTCTGCGAGATGGGGATCGCGGCCGAGAACATGGAGGCTCCCGCCGATTGCACGTCGTTCTTGGTTAGGATCGGCAACTGCTGCAAATCTTCCCGGGAGCGGATAGACCGGGCATCCACACCATTGCGCCGGAACCACTCAGCATAGAACGGCACATCGCGGACGGCTGTCTGGACTAACTCGGCCACGCGGCCGTCCTGATACTGGCGGATGGCCTCATCCGGCCACGTCGCACGTTCGCGATAATCCGCCAATATGCGGTGGAATCGCTGATCAAAGCGCCGGCGTTGAAGCCGCCAGCCTTCCGCCGAGCAGGCAACGTTCTGAAGGTACACCGGCAACCGCTCGTACAATTGCTCGAGGCGGTTCATCTTTCTTCCACAGCGGTAGGTACCGCTTTCCTTTCGATGTGCCCCTCCCATCCGAAATGCGGACGGAACTTCAGCGTGGACCGATCCATCATGTCGCCCAGACGGCCATTCCATGCCTCATGATCGCTGGTCACGGTCACATCCGGCCAATCCCATTCAGACAGCGGATAATCTGCGCAACGGAAGGCCTGACGCACAATCGGGATCAGGCCTGGATCGAAACCCATGACCCAGGCGCAGACTGCGTCTACCGAAGGCGCATGGGTTCCGAAGATTAGCAGCCCCGCTTCCACCGGATCAGGGTTCATCGGGCCGCTACCCTCGCCCGCCAGCAGAGCATCGACGAGGACATAATGCCTCTTGCGCGATTGAGCCCCGGGTGGCCGTAGCGTCCCGTCCGGGTTGCCATAAGCCAGAATCTTGTTCAGATCCAGACACATCCGCCAAGTCGTGTCGTTTCCCCACCAGTTCCCGCTCCGAATCACAGTTTCGGTGTCGCCAAAAACGCCAGACCCCGCATTGCGGGCCAAACGGAGCAATTGAGGCCCCAACCCCGGCACCTCCTGGGCGAGCCGTTTCAACTGGCGAACCGCCGCGCGCTCCATTTTTTCCTTGAACGAAGCTTCCGGCCGCTCATCACCACCCCGTGAAATCGGACCCTCCGTGTGGTGTGGCAACCAGTTTTTGTCGCCGTTGATCCCCACGAGATTCTTCAGCGACGCCGTAATGCCCGCCTTCTTGTGCGTCTTCAGTTTGGGCAGGCTAAAGACCACGTCGGCCTGGATTGCGGTGCCCGAAATCAAGTACTCATGGCGCCCGCCCGAATGGTGGAAGTTCAGGGTCGCCGAATCATAGTCCGCTCCGTAATACTGACCTGAGCCGCGATGGCCCTGGAACTCACTCGCTGCCCCCAGGTCAAAAGCCACATAGCCCGCCGGATCCCCGGGCAACTTCCGGCGGTCGACAATGACGTTGTCCCGCGCCGTCCACTCTTCCTGCCGAAGGTCGATCACGTCGAACTGATAGCCCTGAGCGCGGTACCGGTCGCGCATCTCGTATAGGCCGAGCAGTTGAGCGATTGCCGAGAAAGACGAATCGGTCTGCGGGGCATCGCCCACGATGACGCGCCCCTGCGGCCCAACCGCCCGGCAAACAAGAGCCGCCACCGCATCAATCACTGCCGCGTCTGTCAACACATAGCGCCACCCCTCGGGGTCACGCGGATGGGTCTCTTTGACGAGATTAGGCTTGAGGAAAACAGTTTCGCCCGGTAGGATCAAGTCTCCTAGCGGGTTCTCAACGCAGGCGCGAGAGGCTGAGGAATTCAGGATGACTGAGCGGAACAGCAGTTCTACCTCTTCATTGATCGTGCGAGTTGAGTGATCTCTCAGGTTCGGCTGGATAGGGACGTTCGACCGCCGGACGTACGTCTTGCCACTAGTCGGTATAGGTTGGTCTTCGGGATCCCGCTCTGTTGGCGTTGCCCGCGTCCTCAGACGGGATCGCCCAGCGGCCTCATAGCAAACATCCACGAGCTCACTCGCGAAGTCGCGCCAGGTCCGCTGATGGCAAGCGACATAACCGGCTTGACCCAACCGGGCCCGTAAGCCGGGGTCCGCTGCCAAGCTCTCGATTCGGTCTGCCAACATCTCGGGGTCTCGTGGAGTAAAGAAAAGAGCTGCCCCCTTGGTCACTTCACGCAGCACTGGTATGTCCGAAGCTACAACAGGTGTGCCGAGGGCCTGCGCCTCAACGATCGGAAGACCAAAGCCTTCGTACGTTGAGGGGATGCAAGCGATGTCCGCACTTTGTTGCAACCTTAACATTTCCTCCGCTGAGACTTGCCCAACGCACTTGACCCTATCGGCGACGCCCAACCGCCGGGCTAGAGCACCAATTCGCTCTCCAAATCCGGTATCGCAGCCCGTAATCAATAGACTGCAGCTGGAGTAAACCTTCGAGCCACGCCGCCTCAACGAGGAGAGCGCGTTGATACCCGTTTCGACGTCCTTATGCGGTGCGTAGCCGGCCGACTGGAGGATGATAAGTCCGTCATCTTTAGCATTCCGTACAATTGGAAGGCCCCACAAGTGGTCAGGCACAGCCTCAGGCACGACCCTAACGCGCGCCTGCAGGCCTGGACGCTCCTGGTACAGCTCCTCGGCAATCGCCTGAGAAGGCACGGCAATCAGCGATGCCTTAGTAATGGATTGAGAGATGACCCACGCCCTGAGGTGAGTAAGTACACCCGCGTGCTTCGGTAGGTGCCTGATGTAGTATTGGGCGACGAGATCATGTAACATCAATACTGTTGGCGTGCCGCATGTCGCCATAATGTTGAAAGGAAAGAAAACCACATCGGCATTCCGTCTCCGAGCGAAATCGTCGATATGTCGCCTCTCATGCCACACCTGCTGTGCTACTGAGCGCCCCGCTCGGCCACACTTCGCGAACTCCATCTGCGGCACCAATGATTCGCACCATGTTCGGGCTTCTTCGCCGCCCACCAGAATGATCTCTTCAGAGCCAGCAAGCGCTGATAGCCCACCAAGCGCACCAGCCAGGAATGTGCGTCCGCCCAAGAATCGCTCTGGTACGAACCGTAGCAAGCTGACCACTATGCGCATTTATTGAAGAACTCCCCCCTTCCAGCCGTCGCCCAATGATCAGGTGCTGATCGTTCCAGTACTCGGCCGACGCCAATTGTTCCCGCAGCTAGGCCTACGTAGCTTCCCAGCAGGGCCCACCACACAGGTTGCTGCAGGAGCGGCACTCCCACCAAACCCGCACTGAGCGCAGCCAGCATGCCTAACTTGAGCAGCATAATGCTAGGATGACCAGCACTATTGTAGTCCAATAGCGACGGGCTCATTCCCCATGTGCGTCGCAGCAACCATCCAAATAGCAATATCCCAGGCACGCCAAGGTTAGAGGCGACGTAGCCCACAAGTGTATAGCTCATATTGCTGCCCAACCCTACGCCAAATCCGTACGAGCTAATCAGCACCGCCCATGCATTGCTCTCCACGCGGTACCGTCCAGCCGGAGAGCTACGCTCGTCCTCTATCTTATTGAACACCTGCAGATTCGCGATCGTTTCTACCTCATATCGAACAGAATCGGAAAGAATGGACGCACCTATGATGGCAACTGCCATGATTACCGTCAACATCAATAAGCGGCCTGGCCGGCCCTTTCGAAAGGCTGAAGAACTTGTCCAAGCCAAGAGAAAGCCTCCAATCACGGCACCGGAAAAATATCCGGTCGTCGCACCCGTTGCCAGCAGAAGCGCGATATTCAGGACGAACCAGAGAATGCCCACCCACGCCCGCCGGAGCACAAAATAACCCGCGCTAAAGGCTGTCATTGTTGATAGAAACAGAGCTGCCAGGGAGGGCTCGGTGAAAGAGCCCGACAATCTGCGGAATGACAGATTCAACTGAAGCTCGGGGCGCAGGTAGCCAAATTGTAATTGAGCGGCCCCCGGGTTATTGTGCAGCCATTCTCGAGGGAAATACCACCCGGCGTACAGACTTAGCGCGTGCCAGCCCATGAAGAAGACTGCTACAAACGCAGCCGCGATCCACGCTTTCATGATCATGGGCCCCATGCGCTTCGGATCTTGGGCCAGTCTCGCAGCAAGCGCGAAGGAGCCCGTCGCAGAAACGGCTAAGTAGGCCAGGTGTCTCAGATTACTGGGGGAGCGGGCAAGTGGGACCAAGCTCCCAACACTCCGCATCGGCATCACTTCGATGGTTCCGGGGAAAACAAGCGGAGCTACGGCTGTAACGAAAAAAACCCACACCGCGAGAAACAGAAGCGGTTGGAAAGCCCATCGGACAGCGCGCAAGCTGAACCGTGAATGAGCACCCGAGCCTAACGGCAAACCCAGCGCGGCGATCATGAGGGCAACGTAAGCTGGTTGTAGGCCAAGCTCCTGTTGATCACCGAAAATGAGCACAGTCGATGCCTGAAACGGAAGGCAAGCTATCAGGAGGCAGTATCCCCAGTCTCTGTTAAAGAGCCAGCCGATCGAAAATACCACCAAGAACAAGAGCCCAATCTCCGTTGGCAACTAGGTGTCCTCCGATCGGGCTGCAATCGCGCGTAGCCCCCACATCACTCCAGCTGAACTAAGCCATGCTGCCGCCGAGGCCAATGCGTAAGCGCGCGCCCCATATTGTTCGCGCCAGAGAGCGGTGACCGTCACCACCATGAGTGCCCAAACGGCCGATCCAATAAGCTGAGGCCAGTTTCTGCCTTCCAGTAATAGCAGAGTCTGGACGGCTTGCGCGACGACTTCGAATAGGCCGCCCGCGAGAACTACTCTTATGATCATTGCGTCGGCGCGGTAGTAGGTCTGGCCGAATATCGACATCATCTGCGGGGCTACGCACAACAGGACAAAGCAGGGTACCGCGTAACAAGCGATAGCCAAGCCGAGGGTAGGAAGACGCGGAGTAGTCAGATCACGGCCACCCAAGCGGCTAGCCGCTAGACGGACGACTTGGGCTGGGAAAAACTGAAGCATCTGCCGGATGGTGTTGGCGGCCATTACTAGTCCAACCTCCGCAGGACCGCCTGCACCACTTGCCAATAGACTGAGCGCGCCCCAGTTGGCTGCATGGCTCAGTATTGTAGCAGAGGAAGAGCTAAGGACCGGGCCGCCTACCAACATCAACATTGAATGGCGCAGGGGCGGCGAGGAATAGCCCGTTCCCACGGAGAAGAGCGTCCGCAAATTGGCGACAAAGCCAGCTGCGGCACTTGCAGCCAGGCCCCACAGTATTCCAATGACCCCCCATCGGTTGACTAGAGGATAAGCGAGGCAGGTTAGTATGGTCGCCTGCAACAGTGACGCTTGCGCTTGCTGGCGGTTGCACCTCAGACCCAGTAGGGCCGCCCCGACTAGTTGTTGCCCGATATGGGCACTAGACCACACGACAGGCGCCATTATGGCCGCCAGGCTCAATTCTCCGATTTGGTTCGATGCCTTGGTAATGATACCTGAGAAGAAGTACAACATTGCACCCAGTACGCTGGCGATGATCCACAGCAGGACGAGTGAACGTGCGGCCCCGAGAAGTACTCCTTTCTTTTCCCTAAACAATGCTGAAAAGGTAGTCGAAATAGGCGCGAATAAGCTACCGCCCAGGACGATGGCAATCGTATTAACAGTTACTTGGATCGCTGCGAATATTCCGTACTCCTGAGGGCCCAAGGTTCGGGCCGTGTACATCGCAGCACCTAGTGTCGCAATCTGGGCAGACCCAGTGGCGAAAACTCCCCAGCTCAGCGGACCGGACATGTCGCGCGCTAGGCGATAAATGGTATGCACTGGATTTGTGGAGACATCAAGAGCAAGGTCTAAGTCGTTAGCTGGCGCGGCTCTCGGGGCCGGTCCAATATCTGGACCTTAACCAAACTTCAACTTTTAGTTGAATCGTGATGGCAAGGCACCCTCGTCAGTATCTAGTTACTCGAGCCGGTTGACGCGGTTCGGTTGAGGCTCAGTCCCGCCGAGGTCCCTGGCGATGGCCACCCTCTCTGAGGACGCGATGAGACCAAACGAGTTCTCTGCGCGCAATCGTTCTCCGATCCACTGCCAAATCATACCTTGTGTGCTGAAGTAGTAATAAATGTGACACGAAAATCCCTGTGCTTCAAGGCTCCGCGCCATAGCGTGTTGATCGAGCCCGTTCCGTACAGCATGATACTCTTCGTTATCTTTCGGGTCATTGGACAGGTAGACCCCCAGCACCTTCCTGCGAAGGTGCCTCCGCAGCCCCCCCCAAACATCGCCTTGGGCGATTCTCCACGCAAAATAGGCAAGCCTTGAAAAGGTATGCGATAGGAGTCCGCGCGAACCCCAAAGGACGGGATCCTGAAAAGTTAGTATGGACCCGCTCGGCTTCAGTGACCGCGCGCATACCTCCAGCAACTGAATGTAGTCGGGAACATGGTGCGCAAATGAAATAAGGGCTACGGCGTCGTATTGCTCGACGAGGCTATCCAGTACACCAAGAACATCCCCCTGAATGGTCTGGAGATTGGCACCGTGGTGCGCGCAGCGACCCTTCAAAGCTTCGAGTTGGCTCGAGGAGAGGTCAACGGCTGTTACCCGTAACCCGCGTTCCAAGAACTCGGCTGTTGCCCCACCTTCGCCCGCCCCCAAGTCGAGGACATGACCACCAGGATACCTGCGGGCAATCTGGTCTGCCAGGGAACGATACAGATTGCGAACTGAATCGTGCAATAAATGTGGCGCGCCTGAGGAGTAGGCCGCCGTCTTCAATGAATCGTATCCGCGGAGATTGCCCGCGACAGCATCTGCATAGTCATGGGATTGAAGTTGCTCTGGCATCACAGGTACCTCCCAAACTATGCGCCTTGCAGTTGATATCTACGATGTTGCCGCGCGATCGTTGGTGCCATAATACCGCTTGTAGTACTTCCCGTAATACCCGTAGTAGTAATAGTGATCCGAGTGGTGCTTCTTCACTTGATTGAGCACCAAGCCGACAACGTTGGCGCGAAGCTGGCCGAGAGTTTGAATGGCGGCGGCCACTGCTTTCCGGGAGGTTTCGCCGGCCCGCGTCACCACCACCACTCCATCGGCGGCCGAAGCCATTTGGAGAGATTCGGCAAAGCCCAGTAATGGGGGGCCATCCAGGATAATCAGATCGTACTCCTTACTCATCTCCTCGATGAGGCCCGGCATGCGAGGACCAACCAGGTCAGCCGCCCGGCGCGACGGTGGGCCGGCCGTGATGACATGCAAATAAGGATTAGTTTCGAGTTTGAGGATTGCGTCCCGCCACTCCAGCTCACCGTTTACGATATTCGAGAGCCCGATCCCCGATGGGACACTGAAGATCTTGTGCTGCGAAGGACGGCGGAGGTCACAATCGATGAGCAGGGTCATTTTCTTCTGCTCAGCGTGAGTGTATGCCAAATGCGATGCGGTGGTGGACTTGCCTTCGCCGGCCGTGGCAGATGACATCAGCAACGTGCGGATGCGGCGGTCAAAATCAGTGAGCAAGACTGAACTACGCAGCGTGCGGATGGCTTCATCATAGGTGGACATCTGCCGGTCAGCCCCGCCGGATCGAACGGGGAGGCCCGTGCCCACCGCCCCCGTGGTAGCAATGTGGAGCGAAGTCAAGTCCTTGACTGAGGGCAGGGATCCGATGACGTGAGTATTCATGGAGCGGGTTACCTGCTCCGGGTCCCGGATCGTATCGTCGAGAGTATCCGCCAAGACGGCCGCTCCGATTCCCAGCAAAGCCGACAGGATCAGTGCCAGGAGGATGTTCAGCTTCATGTCGGGGAAGACATGCTTCCAGGCCGCCCGGGCCGGATCAGAGATTCGCACGATGTTGTTCTGAAAGCTGGCGTTGATCTCGGACTCGCGAATCTTGCGGACTAGTTCGTCATAGAGCTTCTTGTCTGCATCGGCCTCCTGCTTCGCACGGCGGTATTCGAACGACCGCGAGTTCAGACGATCGCCCTCCGCCTTGGCATCCTCGAAGTTCCTCTTGATCATTGCTTCGCGGCTTTGTGCCGAAGAGTACTCCAACTCCGCCTGCGCCACGATGCGCAATCGCGCTCGTTCGACGTCCTCGTCAATCGCCTTCAGTTGTGCAGAGGTCTTTCGAAACTCCGGATGATTCGGCCCAAAGTGAGACTTCAGTTCCGCAAATCGCTCGTTGATCTCATTCCGCCGCTCCACCAAGCGTTTCAGTGAGTCAGCTTGGCCGGAGAGCATGACTGCGTCCAGTGACCCGCTCTTGGTGGACTCAAATGATGCCCGCGCCCGGACCAACTCGGTTTGCGCTTTGGCGTAGTCGCTATTCAGCTCAATGAGGCGCTTGGAGAGCATATTCGTGCGTTCCTCGGGATCGACGACGTTCAACTCCTTCTCCATTTGCGCCAACTTGGCCGAAGAGTCTTCCATTTTCGCCCGTAGATCTTCGGTTTGTTTGGCCATATACCGGGACAGACTGACCGAGGAACGGGCCCGGATGTTATAGGTGTGCTCGATGTAGCTATTGGCCAAGCCGTTGGCAACATCCGCTGCCAGCTGAGGATCAGTTGAGCGATAGCTAATCTGCACCAGGTAAGTATTCGGCGGCCTGGAGACCTTGAGGCGCTTCAAGATGATCGGCGCTTCCGTCGCTCGCACGGAATCAGACTGCACTTGTTCCGTCTGGCCTTCTTTCGCCAGCAAATCGTACCGGCGCGCCACCGGCCGAACAACTGAGTCGGATTGAATCATTCGGATCTGGGTCGCCAGGAACTGCTCCGCATCCATACCGGAGTAAGCCCCAGATTCCGATTCGCGCCCCACGATGTTCTTGGCTTCTTGCCGATCCACATAGACCGTTGCCGTGGATTCATAGATTGGCGTTAATCGGGCAGAAATGATCACCGTCGCCGTCACCACCGCGACGACAAAGCCTACGATCGCCCAAGCATGTCGCCTGAGTATCCACAAGTAATGGGAGAAGGGGAGGGTGGGCTCGCCCTGCTCAAGGTCAAGCACCATACCCGAATTTGATACCGGCGGGCGAAACTCGGCTCCGGCCTGAAGACCCCGATCCGGCAGCATTAGGTCAGATTTTTGGTTGGACATCCATTCTTTCTCAACGCGAACTGGCAGCGGCGAGGACCCCCGCGGATGGTAGAGGAACGACGTCCTCTCGTGCAATTTCGACGGCTACTGACCTTTGCAGTAGATCGAGACTCAAGATTAGGCTGTAGGCCTTCGGGTCATTGATCACCAATGCCTCCAATCCCTGAAAGGGGCCTTGTTCAATCCTGACCCGCTGGCCGCGTCGAAGGTACGGCCAAGGTACCGCCGGCCGACCAGACTTGACCAAGCGTGCCAGAACTTCGGCATCATGACGCGGCAAGGCCGCCGGCCCCGACCCAAAGCCAACAAAGCCAATGACACCCGGCGTTGTTACGACACGGAGCCCCAAGTCGGCACTGGGCAGGCGGCAGAACAGATAGCCCGGAAACAGCGGCCGAAGCAATGTCTTCAGCCTGTCAGACCATTGTTTCCGGACAGCAAATACCGGCAGCAAAGTAGCTATGCCTTTAGATTGCAGGGCTTGTTCGACGCGCGACTCTTGCCCCCCCCGAACCATCAGTGCAAACCATTCATCGGTGGCCATATTCAGACAATGCTGCCGCTCGGCGAGTTCCATCGGAACTCACCAAAGCGCGCCTGCAAACACCTGTAGGAATAGTAGCATGGCACTCCACAACCTCTCCGTTGAAGGTTCCGTCGAAATTCGCCAAGGCTTGCCGGGTGGATGTTCTGCTTCCAGCCAGGCGACCGGGTGGTGTGAACATTCACGGCGGTTACCCTTAGCGGCTGGATTCAGCTTCCTGAATCTGGTGCGAACGTCCGGCTGGCAACGCCTTGATGCGCTCAGTCGCCCCACCCGGCCACCGGACCTCCACCTCCGCACTCTCCGCCTTCCCCAGCCCAAAGTGCAACTCGAGCGCCGACTGTGACAGATACCCGCCACCGCTGCGGACTTCTTGTATCTGGACCTTTCCGTCTGGCGTTCGGCAGGTAACCCGGGCGCCGATGGCGCTGCGGTTGGATTTGGTGCCTACTAGTTTGATTTTTAACCAGCTATTTCCCGTACGGTTCGCGCAACGTAGCAGTTGCGGCACGTCGTTGACGCAATTGACCACCACATCCAGCGCCCCGTCGTTGTTGAAATCGCCCACCGCCATTCCGCGTGCGGGGACCGCTTCAGTGATGCCTGTACCCCCTTGTAGCGAAACGTCGGCGAATCTTCCACCGCCCAGATTCCGGTAGAGCACTTTGCGCTGACGGTAGCCGGCTTCGGTGTCGGTGTCGCCCACTTCCGGGTAGACGTGGCCGTTGGCCAGCAAAATGTCGGGCAGGCCGTCGTTGTCGATATCGAGGAACGCCGCCCCCCAGCCGAGAAAACGGGTGTTCCGGCCCAGACCCGCCTGCAGCGTCTGATCTTCGTACGTATCCTCGCCTTGGTTGCGGTAAAGCGTCGAGGTATCGCCCGCGAAGTTGGTCTTGACGATGTCCAGCCGCCCGTCGCCGTCGTAGTCCGCCGCCGCCACGCCCATTCCCGCCTGGGATTTGCCGTCAGCGGAATAGGCCACGCCGGCCTCGATCGCGATCTCGGAGAACGTGCCGTCGTGATTGTTTTTGTAAAGCGCCGAAGAGGTGGAATCGTTGGCCACATAAATATCCGGCCAGCCATCGTTGTCGAAATCGCCCACCAGCACGCCAAGCCCATACGTACCGGGCGTATTGAGAATCCCGGCCTCCTTGGAGACGTCGCGGAACGTACCATCGCCATTGTTCCGGTAGAGAATGTTCTTCGCGCCGGGCAGTCCGGGTGGTCCGCAGGCGACGGCCAGGCCCTTGTACTTGCACGTGCCGCCCTCCGGCACCGGCACCTTCTTCAGGTCGAAGTCGATGTAGTTGGCGATGAACAGGTCCAGGTGGCCATCGCGGTCGTAGTCCAAGAAAGCGCAGCCTGTGTTCCAGCGCGGCAGCCCGGGGCGGGCAGTGGTGACGCTGGCTTTGCGGGTCGCGTCCTCAAAGGTGCCGTCGCCGCGGTTGCGCCACAGTTTGCACTCCCCCCAATAGGTGACAAACAGATCGTCCCAACCGTCGTTGTCGTAGTCGCCGACGCAGCAGCCTTGTCCCCAGCCGTGATAGCCGACCCCTGCCTTTGCCGTGACATCGGTGAACGTACCGTCGCGGTTGTTCTTGAACAGGCGGCTCACCGGGGCCTGCCCGGGTGCCCACTTAGTGTCGAACCGTGAGCCATTGACCAGAAAAATGTCCAGCCAACCGTCCTGGTCGTAGTCGTAGAAGGCGACGCCGCAGCCCGTGGTTTCCACCAGATAACGGTTGTGCTTTTCGCCGCCAAAGATGGTCTTGTGGTTCAGCCCGGCTTCACGCGCCACGTTGACGAACTCGACGCCCAGCCCTTGCTGCCCCTGCACCAGGTCATCAAAGGCGAATACGGCCGCCGTCCGGCATAAGGACTTGACGAAGCCCCGGCGGGAGGCTGGGCGGAGAATGCTCATTCGATCCGCCTGGGCCGCTCGGCGGCACCCCGATCAAACATCGCCTTCTGCTCGGCTTCCTTCTGCGCCTTCAGACGAGCGCCTTCAGCAAACAGGCGCCTTGATTCCGCCGGCTCAGTGGGGCGCAACAACTGCGCCAGCAGATTATACGGACCCGGTGCGCCCGGATCGAGCCGGATCGCTTCCTTCAACGCCGCCGTAGCACCAATCACCTGCCCCTGCTGCTTCAACACCGTCCCCAACATATACCAGGCCTCGGGGTAGGCAAGCTTCTTCTGGACGGCGGCGGAGAATTGCGTGGCGGCGTCATCAAAATCTCCTGCCTGCCAGGAGGCGACACCCAGCGTGTAGTAGCCTTCCACCAGATCCGGGTCTAACCGGACCGCTTGCCGCAGCTCATCGCGCGCTTCCGCCAGCTGATCCTTCTGCTTCAACGCCAGACCCAGGTTGTAGTGCAACGGTGCCGATTCCGGCTTCAACGTGAGCCCTCGCCGATAGACGCCAATGGCCGCGTCCACTTGGTTCTTCTGCAGGTAGGCGAAACCCAAGTTGGAATGGGCCGCCAGATTCTTGGGGTCCGCCTTCAGCACCAGTTCCGCCTGCGTCCGGCCATCCTCCGCCCGTCCAGTATCGATCAGGAGAAACGAGTATGCGTTGCGCGCACCCAGATTCGTTGGTTGCAACTTCAGCGTCCGCTCGTAAGCTGAAATCGCCTCCAGCCGCAACCCCTCATCGGAGCACGCCACGGCCAATCGGTTCCAGTATTCCGCTTCCTGCGGACTCAGCTTGGCCGCTTTGCGGAGAGCCTCCAGCGCGGCGGGACGTCGCTGGTCCAGCCATTGGGCCACGCCCAGGTGAAACCACGCCGCCGCGAAGGCCGGATTTAGCTTTACCGCCCGTTCAAAGCGCTCAATCGCCTCAGGCCGCCGGTTGAGCACCGCCAACAAAAAGCCGCGCTCGTCTTCGATGGCGGCGGTTGCGGGGGCGCGTTCCAGTGCCGTCAGAGCACCTAATGCGTCGCCGGCGTTCTTGCGTTGATCCGCCTCGGCCCGCCATGTCGGAGTTTGTGCCAGCAGGATCAGCAGCAGAAGCGCCATCGTTAGTAAAGATATCGCGATTGGTTGGCGGGTCGGATTGCAACCGGTCGCGAAGTACGTGTGAGGCCGTAAGCGTCAACGCCCCGCGCGAAGACGGCGGGATACCGCTACCAGCAGCAAACCGGTCACAGCCAAGACGAACGAAGCGGGCTCCGCTGGCAACGGCGGTTCCCCCTCGTTTTTGGTGTACGTGATGTCCACGGTAGCAGGGCCCACCAGTTCGGCGTAGATGGACATGAAGGAATGGGACTCAACCGTCGCCGACGCATTCCCGAGATTGTCGCCATAGAATACGCTGGCTTCCATCAGCCCCCGAGCCGCGACAGTCGCTCCATCCTTGACCGCCACAGTCGTATTACCCCCGCCGTTGATCTTGAACCGCGCCGTCCTTAGCCCGCCTGTAAAGTACCCCGGATACGAGGAGGCGAAGGGCGGCAATCCGGTGGATACGGCCCAGGCATCCATGCGGACGGACGCCCCCGACGAGTAGGAGTCGTAGTCAAGAGTGACAGTATCGCTAATCAGGTTCCCGCTCCATCCGGCCAGCACCTTCAGTTGGGTCTCGGTGGGGAAAGGAGTCTGTTGAGTCCAACTGGAGTCTGGGGCGGTAAAGGTGTGGCCGATCACGAACGTCCCGGAGAAGTCTTCGCTCCAAGTCCTTATGTGGCCCAAGGGGCCGGTGCTTACGAGGTCAATGGTGGATGAGAAAGTGCCCACCGGCGTCAAGGTCCAGTTCCATGGTGCCACCAGGGTCGCGCCGTTCCCCGCCGCGCTCCACGCTGCCGCGATTGCCGTCAGGACAAACAACCGAGATGTGACTGTCGTTTTCATGATGTGTTCTCCTCGTGGGAGTTAGATCCGATCAACCCAATGGTCTTCGCTAGCCCCACTTTCATCTCAATCTGTGCACGCCGGATACCATGGCCATCAGCACACTGGCCGCGCGAATAACTCCCTTTCACACGTGCGGATTGGGAAGATCGACTGGCTTGGAGCCCCCCTCTCGCTTGCGCCAGAGGACCCGCAGCGGGTGGTTTGGCGCACTTTAGAACCCAGTTCTTCCGTTCATCAATCCGTATGCGCGGAGACATGCGGGAGTAGCGGCAGGGAAGAAGATATGATGAGCGGACCATGCCCCCGCTTTTGGGCCAGATCCGTTGGCGCATTCTTGCGCTGCTGTTGCTGGTGACGGTGATCAACTTCGTCGATCGCCAATCGCTCAGCGTCGTCGCGCCCATCCTCCGCGATGAACTGAAGCTCTCCAATACCGACTACGGCTTCATCGTCGGCGCGTTTCAGTTCGGCATGATGGCCGGGGAGTTTCCCATGGGCTGGCTGATGGACCGGCGCGGCACTCGCATCGGGCTCACCTTCGCCGTCATCTGGTGGAGCCTGGCCAACGCACTCCACGCCTTTGCCCGATCGGCCG
The DNA here is from genome assembly GCA_947458745.1 of Bryobacteraceae bacterium. GTDB lineage: Bacteria > Acidobacteriota > Terriglobia > Bryobacterales > Bryobacteraceae > JAPKYZ01. The sequence goes on from CANGYQ010000001.1 coordinate 423,786, forward strand.
TGCAGTTTGCTTCACTGCGGTTCTGGTTGGGGACCGGGGAATGCGGCAATTACTCGGGCGGCATGAAGGTGGTGTCGGCCTGGTTCCCGGTGAAGGAGCGGACGCTGGCGGTTGGCATTTTCAATGGCGGTTCCATGCTCGGGTCGATCATTGCCCCACCGCTGCTGGCGTGGCTGACGCTGGCCTATGGCTGGCATGCCGCGTTTGTTCTGCCCAGTGCCTTGGGGTTAGTCTGGGCGATTCTCTGGTGGCGGAACTACCACCCGCCCGCCGAGCACCCCCAGCTTTCCCCAGCCGAGCAGGCCTATATTTCGGCCGATCGCATTCCCGCCACCGCGCCGCCCGCCACGCGCGACCTGTTGCAGCGCCGCCAAGCCTGGGCCATCATGGCCTGCCGAATGTTGGTGGGGCCAGTGGTGCAGTTCTACATTTTTTGGCTGCCGGAGTTCCTCTACCGCCAGCACGGCTTCAATTTGAAGACCATTGGCATGTTCGCGTGGCTGCCGTTTCTGTTTGGCGACATCGGCAGCATTATGGGCGGCTGGGTGGCGGGCCGTTTGATCAGCCGTGGCTGGTCCGTCACCCGGGCCCGCCGCTTCACCATGGGCCTGGGCGCGGCCTGCTGCCTGATGTCACTGGCGGTCGCGCTTTCGGCCTCGGCATTCTATGCGATGGCCTTCATCTGCATAGTTTTGTTCGGCCATACATTCCTGTCGGCGAACATGTTCTCGAGCATCTCCGACATGTTCCCGCCGGAAGCCGTCGGCCGCGTCACGGCGCTGACAGGCATCGCCGGGGGTCTGAGTGGCGTGATCTTCCCGCTGCTGACCGGAATGCTGGTGGACAAGTTCTCGTATACACCGGTGTTCGTGCTGGCGGCAGGTATGCCCGCGCTCGGTTGCCTGGCACTGTTTTTGACCGTGCGACGGCTGGAACCGGCTGACACTGTTTCTCCGGTCACCCCTTCGGCCGCCCATTAGCGGCCCGCCGGTTTGGCGTGGGTACCGGCATCCTTCACACCTCCCCGCCGCTTCGATACAATCGCCTCAGGATGAGTACTCCTTTTCGACTTGACGGCCGCACGGCCCTGATCACCGGTGGCGCCAGCGGGATTGGCGAACAGACCACCCGCGCCTTCGTAAACGCCGGTGCCGAAGTCATTATTCTCGACATTGACTTGGCCCGCGGTGAGGCCTTGGCCGCCGAAGTGGGCCATGCCCGCGCGGTGAAATGCGACATCACCAATGAAGAGCAGGTGAAGGCCACCTTCGCCGCCATCGAGAAATTAGATGTTCTCGTTAATAATGCGGGCGTCGGCCTCGTGGGCGGCGTGCTCGAAACTGAACTTGCTGATTTTCAACGGATCTTCCGCATCAATGTCGATGGCCTGTTCCTGGTGACCAAGTACGCGGTACCGCTGATCATTGCCTCCCATGGAGCCATTGTGAACATCGGTTCGGTGGCGGGCTTGATTGGCGTCAAGAAGCGTTACGGCTACTGCGCCACCAAGGGCGCCGTGGTGGCCATGACGCGCCAACTGGCCGTCGATTTCCCGACAGAGTTTCGGGTGAATTGCATTTGTCCTGGAACGGTCGATACGCCTTTTGTGGAAGGCTATCTGGAAAAATATCATTCGCACGAAAAAGAGGCCGTCCGTGCACAGTTAAACGCCCGTCAGCCGATTGGTAGACTGGGCAAGCCGGAAGAGATCGCGCATATGGCGCTCTATCTGGCCAGCGCCGAGGCCGGTTTCGTGAACGGTGCGGTGATTTCGATTGATGGTGGTTGGACGGCAGCCTAGTCGCCGTGTCTGGTTGGTGGCGGGCCGGGCCAAGCTGCCCTACTCCAGTACTTTCGTCATAAGCGGGCGGAATGGTACTGATTTACCGCCTCATTTTGGGGTGACTCGATATTGAGGATATTGAAAATGGTAGAGTTGGCTAAGGTAATGACGCGACCGTTGACCAGATTGGCGCTATTGATCGTTTTCAGCCTGACGGCTGCGGCGATCACCCCCGTCAAAAAGACTCCGGCCAAGCCCGCGGCCAAGTCGAATGCGGCCAAACCCGCCGCCAAAGCGGTAGCAAAAGCCGCACCCAAGGCGACGGTGAAGGCCGCCTCCTATGTGCCGGCGTCCAAGCGCCGCTACTCCATCTATCGCTCCAACTGGGGTGAGCCGACTTTTGCCGACTCCACCATTGGCGATCGCGTCGATGGTGAAGATCTGGTGGTGCGCCGCGCCGCCATTGAAGCGCTGGGCCCCTATAACGGCAGCGTCATGGTGACCGACCCGGAAACGGGCCGCGTCCTGACCATCGTAAATCAACGGGTGGCGCTGAAGGCTGGGTTTACGCCCTGTTCCACCATTAAGCTGGTTACCTCCATGGCCGGGTTGATCGAAGGCGTGTTGACGCCCCAGACCACGATGCGCGTTGAGCATCGCCAATATATGGACCTGTCGATGGCCATCGCCAAGTCGAGCAACATCTACTTTTCGACTCTCGGCAAAAAGCTGGGTTTTGAGCGCGTAGCCTACTACTCCCGCCTGTTTGGCTTGGGGGAAAAGGCTGGGTTCGATATCGAAGGCGAACAGGCCGGTGTGTTTCCGGAAGAGGAGCCGATCAATGTGGGCGGCGTGGGCGGTTTGGCCTACACGGGTGCCGGAGTTCAATTGACTCCGCTCCAGCTGACGGCCGTCATGTCCCTGATCGCCAACAATGGCAAATTGCCTTGGCTGCAGTATCCCCGCACACGCGAGGAATTGGCGGCCTTTGAACCGAAAGTCAAGCGCCAGTTGGACTTGGCCAAAGTGGTGGACCAGATCTTGCCCGGCATGCAGGGCACCGTCGATTACGGTTCCGGGAAGCGCGCCCGCCAGTCGTTTGAATCAGAAGACCCCATCTGGGGCAAAACCGGCACCTGCACCCATAATGATGCCCGGACCCACCTGGGCTGGTTCGGATCCTACAACCATATTGGAGACCGCAAACTGGTGGTGGTGGTTCTGCTTACCGGTGGTAGCCGCGTCAATGGGCCCGTCGCCTCCGGCATCGCCGGCAGCGTCTATCGCATCTTAAGCGGCCAGAACTACTACGCCAAGGGCACCGCTGCGCCCACGGCGCCGCTGACCATCCAACCCTGCTGCGCCACCCAGAACTAGCGCCTGTTCCACGCGCCCGTTATCCGCTGAGTCGGGAGTTCCCGTTGGGAATCCCAGCATCGAGAACCCGCAACTGCCTCAAACAATAAGAGCAGCCGCACGCTGAGCCGCGACAGCATGGAGCGGAGTGCCTCTGCTGCCGCCGCCTGCCCTCCCCCCGTCTGAGCTGGCCATTGTTGCACGCGGACTTCCGGGTCAGGAACCTTGTGATTGGAGAGCTGGAAACAGTGGCTGCCGCGTTGCTCGTGGCCGGGGAAATATGCGTGCGCATTCCTCTACCCCAATCGGATGGTCAAGACTCCGCTCCATGCTGTCGCGGCTCGACTAACAGACGGAGCCGGGGAATCGGGAGGACCTTTCGATCTGCTCCCAAGCTGCGTGAACACGCCCTCAACTGTTCCCCAAACGGCAGTCTTCGCTACCCTGGAGTTAAGGGAGTGAAGACTTGAAGCAAGTACTGGTGGTGGGTGGTGGCCTTTCCGGCCTCAGTGCCGCCTACCAACTGGAGAAAGATGGCGCGCGGGTCACGCTGGTGGAGCGCGAGGCGCGACTGGGCGGGCTGCTGGAAACCCGGCTGGTGGATGAGTGCCTGATCGAAGCCGGACCGGACAGTTTCCTCGCCGCCAAACCCGCCGCCCTGGAGTTGATCATCGAGCTTGGTCTGGCCGACCAAGTGATTTCCTCCAACGACCACGCCCGCCGCACTTACCTGTGGAAGAGTGACCGGCTGATCCCCATGCCCGAAGGGCTGGTGATGATGGCCCCCAGCGACATGGCGGCGCTGGCCACCACCCCATTGCTGTCGCTGGCGGGGAAAGCCCGCGCGGCTCAGGAACTGCTCCGCCAGCCGCCACCGGAGCCCCAGCCGGACCGTTCCATCGGCGCTTTTGTCCGTGACCATTGGGGCGAAGAGATCGTCAACTATTTGGCGGAGCCGCTGCTGACCGGCGTCTTTGGCGGCGATGTCGACCGGCTGAGCATCCAGCAGGTGCTGCCGCGCTTTGTGGATCTCGAAGCCCGCTACGGCAGCGTCACTCGCGGCCTGATGGCGGAACCACGCGCGCCGGAAGCCGGGTCCTTGTTCCGCAGCTTGAAAGGCGGTCTGGAGACGCTGGTGACCGCGCTCAACGGCCGCATCGCCGCCCGGCGCGTCCAGGCGACGGCTCAACAAGTGGAGAAGACCGCTACTGGCTGGCGCGTCCAAGTCCTGCCGCCGGATGGCCCGGCACAATGGCTGGACGCGGATGCTGTCGTGCTGGGCCTCCGCACCTGGCAAGCGGCACCGTTGGTGGAGACGCTGGATGCGGACCTGGCGGCTTTGCTGACGCAAATCGACTACTCATCCGCCGTCACGGTGGGCTTTACTTGGCCGCTCGATGGCTTCCCGCATCCGCTGAACGGCTTCGGCTTCCTGGTGCCGCAAGTGGAACGCCGCCATTTGGTGGCCTGTACCTGGGTGGGCACCAAGTTTTCGCACCGCGCCGGCCCGGGCAAGGCCCTGGTTCGAGCGTTTCTGGGTGGTGATCGCTGGTGTGCGGCATCCGATCAAGAGATTGTGGCGGCAGTGAGCGAGGATTTGGCGGTGATCATGGGCGTCACCGATCCGCCGGTAGGCATCTCCATTGCCCGGTGGCCGCGTTCGATGCCGCAGTACTACGTCGGCCACCAGCAGTGGCTCGAATCGCTCCGCCAGCAGGAAGCACGGCACCCGGGGCTGGTCCTGACCGGCAACTACCTGGAAGGCATCGGCATTCCCGATTGCATCCGCATGGGGCGCGGAGCGGCAAAAAGGGCGCTGGCGGCCTGACCCAGGCTCTGGCGGCCCATTCTCGCCCCAATTGATGCTTCTGTGACCAGCAAACTCGCATACTGTGGGGATATGCGAGCTTTTCTATTGCTGGTGATCTGCGCGGCCTTGTCCGTCGCGGGTGAGGATGAGGCCAAGCGTCTGCGGGCGGCCACCGAAACGATCGCTGAAATGATGGGTACGAGTGACCGCACCGTGCCCCAGGAGATCCTGGACAACTCCACCTGCGCGGCCGTGATCCCGGGCATGAAGAAAGCCGGCTTTATCGTCGGCGGCCAGTACGGCAAAGGCTTCCTCACCTGCCGCAATGACAATGGCATTGGCTGGAAGTCCCCCGCGGCCATCCGGATTGAGGGCGGCAGTGTCGGCCTTCAGATCGGCGGCGCAGAGACCGATGTGATTCTGCTGGTTAAGAGCCGTCGCGGGGCGGAGAAGCTGATGTCGAGCAAGTTCACGCTGGGAGGCGACGTCACCGCCGCCGCCGGTCCAGTAGGCCGCGAAGCGAACGCGCAAACCGACCTGCAGATGCGGGCCGAGATCCTGTCCTATTCGCGTTCGCGCGGAGTATTCGCCGGCATTTCGCTGGAAGGTTCGACGCTGCGCGAAGATGCCAAGGCGAATGCGGAGCTCTATGGCACGGCTCGCTCGTCCAAGGAGATTCTCTCCACGCCCGGTGCCACGCCGGAGGTGGCGAAACCATTCGTGGCCGCGCTGACGAAGTATTCTGGCCGATTCGGGAAGCGCTAACGGCTTAAAGCGTCAGCACGCCACGCATCACGGGCACCACGCTGCCGCCGACATCGATGCCTTCCGCGCCCGCCTCGCCGTGCACCAGGATGTGCAGCAGGCTGCGCCGCCCCATCTTGACGCCTTGCTCGCTCACCAGACGAGTTCCGGCAGCGGTCGGGGCCAGGCCGTGGTGCATCATGAAAGCCGCCAGGGGTCCGGTGGCACTGCCGGTGGCGGGATCCTCCACCACGCCATGCTCCGGCGCGAACATCCGGGAGTAGGCCCCGGTGGCGGTGGGCGTGAAGACGAAAAAACAGACCGGGTCCAGGCCAGCCCGCAGGTCTTGCAGGCGGGCGGCGTCGGCCATAGCCCGGTCCACAGTCTCCTGGTCTCGCACTGCGACGTAGATGTTGGGATTCCCCGCCGTCACCAGCTGCGGCGTCACCGGCAATAGATCGTCCTCGGCCAGGCCCACGACGGCCGCACAGGTGGCCCGGTCGAACTTCGGCCCCCAGCTGATGGGCGGCGTGCGCAACCAAAGCTGCGAACCCGCCACCCGCAGCGGCACCGCCCCCACTAATTCATCCAGTAAGAACTCGTCCGTTCCGGCGGCGACGCGTCCTTCGTCCATCAGTACCCAGGCCGTACCGATGGTGGGATGTCCGGCGAACACCATCTCGCGAGTTGGCGTGAAGATGCGGACTCGCGCCACGCAACCTGGGCGGGTGGGCGGCAGGACAAACGCCGTCTCGGCCAAATTCAGCTCCTGTGCGATCTTCTGCATCGTCCCGGCATCCAGGCCGTCGGCCTCGGGAAACACCGCCAGGGGGTTGCCCTCCAATTTCCGGTCAGTGAAGACGTCCACGATCCGATAGCGATAGTCCGGCATGGCTCCATTGTCTCAGCCCGGCCTCAGTTCAGCCTGTCTGGCCATCGCGAAACCGTGGTGTGCGCACTGCGTCCAGGGGTACTGTGAACCGATATACTTTGTTGATTTAGTGTTCTTGATGCGCCGACCCGCCAGACAGCCCACTCATGCCGTCGATTGCTGCCGCTCCGCAGGCCGTCCCGCGTTGCTTCTACTGATGCTGATGGTGAGCCGGGTGGTTGGCTGGGCCGCGATCGCGCCGGTCGGCACGCACCTGGAGATCCGGCTGCAACAGGAGGTGAACTCCTATTCCGGTGTTCGCGGTCAAGCGGTTCGCGCCATGCTGGTGGCTCCCGTGACGGTGGAGGGCGTGATGGTACTGCCACCGGGCACGGCCATTGGGGGCAAGATCACCGCAGTGCGGCGGGTGGGCCTAGGACTACGCGCGGAAACCGCCAGCCTGACTTTGGAGTTTGACGAGCTGGAGTTGCCCGACGGACGCTGGCTACATTTCGGCAGCCGGGTGATCGAAGTAGAGAATGCCCGGGAAAAGGTGGATGTGCTCACCGGCCGCATCAAAGGCATCCGCTCCACCGCCACGCCGGGATATCGCGCCGCCGGCACCTTGACCTGGATCGCGGCCGTGGACCCCATCGCCTTGCTGTTCTCCAGTGCCGCCTTTGCGACGCTGTTGCGGTTCTCAGAGCCCGAAATTCGCCTCACCGCAGGTACGGAACTGTTCCTTACCCTCACTCAGCCTCTTGATACCGGTCTGGCTGACACGGGCACGAAGCCCAAACTGGCGGGGACGCCCGCCGAACGTAAAGCGCTAGCGGAGCTGATCCGGAATCTCCCTCATCGCGCCCAAACCGAACGCGGCAATAAGGATTCCGATCTCACCAATCTGGTGTTTATCGGAGACCGGGCGGCGGTGGCGCGGGCTTTCGGTGCGGCTGGGTGGGTGGAAGCCGACGACGAGAACGCGGCCACTCGCTACCGTACGCTCCGCTCCTTCGCTGAAAGCCAGGAGTACCCCCAGGCCCCGATGTCCAAGCTGCTGCTGGGCGGTGAGCGGGCGGTGTTCAATCTCTCCAAGAATCTCAACACGTTCCAAAGCCGCCATCACGTGCGCATTTGGGAAACAACAGCCGGATGGGACAATCTCCGCGTCTTCACTGCCGCCGCTACGCACGATCTGCGGATTGTCTTCTCGGCCCAGGAAAAGCGCCTGATTCACGTCATTGATGGAAACATCGATAATGAGCGCGCCAAGGTGGTGAACGATCTGGTCTTGACCGGCTGCGTCGAAGCGATTGAGACCCGCGACCGGCCGTGGGTGCCACTGGATCTCCGCAACGGCACCGGCCAGCGCCTGGAAACCGACCGGGCCGTCGCCATCTTGCGCATCAGTGATTGCCAGCAGCCTCGCCGGTTCGATCAGCAGATCACCGCCGCCGCTGGCCCCTACCGCGGCTCGCGGCTGGAACGCGGCAGCCGCCAAGCTTTTCTTAGGGTTCGCAACGATCTGCTGCGCGGCAACTTTCTCTGGCAAGGTGTTTCGTGGGGGACCCGGAGCTGGCGCATGATGGCCCACCGCAATCGCTTGACCACCCGGCGCCCTCCGCGAACGCTGCTTGAAGATGCTGACCGGCACCGGCTAGAAGAAGGGGCCCCCACCACTTTTCGCGGCGGTCCCCACGCGCCGGAGTTGACCTACTCGATTGTGCCGGCCAGTATCGAACCCAGCCCCCGGCCGGCACCCGCTGGCCAGGGACCGCAATTGGAGCAGCCGCGCTGGAGGCCGGTGTCAGTGGAGCTGGGCTTCACCGTGGGCGAGTCGATGTTCTGCAACTCTTCCGTGGGCCCGGAAGGGGTGATCATCTCGCGCCTGGAACCGTCGGGGGTCCAGCAACTGTTTGCCTTGGAGGCCGGCAACCGAATCTCGCCGGGGTCTTCCCTGGGCGGCACGGTGACGCTGAATTCCAGCCGCTGGATCTCCCATGAGTTGGGCTTTCAATATCTGCGGGGCATCTTTCAGATCGGTTTGGCGGGTCTCGACACGCGCGGCATGGCCATCGCCGATGCGGTGGAGGAGCAGCGCGCCGGACTGCTGACGCGGCAGTTTGCTTACAGCACGCTATTCAATTTCCGTCCACGGGAAAGCCGCTGGCGGCCCTACGTCGCTTTGGGCCCCGCCCTGCAGTTGGTACACCTGACCGACGCCCCCTTCCGCAAGGCAGGCGGAGTATTCCGTCTCGGCCTGAACAACGTGGGCATGCTGCGGGCCGCCTACAACTTTCGCCAAGCCGCGCCCCTGGAAGGGGGTGGCATTTTCCAATTGGGAGTCCAGGGCGGTGCTGGGTTCCGGGTCCGGTTGAACCAGAGCTGGATGTTCCGCCTGGACTACCGGACAACCATTTCGCACAAGCCCGATTTCCTGACGCGCTCCCTGGCCGCGGCCGTCAAGATGCCGGATGGCACAACAGAAGTGCAAAGCGTTCCGAATCTCTCCAGCCGCCTGGCCCAGCAGCGCATTTCCGCCGGCTTCTCGTTCACGTTCTGACAGGCTAGGACTTCGGCACGGTGGCCCAGTCCTTCAGGAACAGCTCAATGCCCGCATCGGTCAGCGGATGGTCGTAGAGCTGCTTCATCACGTCATAGCTCATCGTGCAGATGTCAGCGCCGCACAGCGCGGCTTCCAGCACATGGGTGGGATGCCGGACGGCGGCCACGATGATCTCGGTCTTGTAGCCGTAGTTGGTGTAGATCGTCTTGATCTGCCGCACCAGGTCCATGCCGAAATGGCCAACGGCATCCAGACGTCCGACAAAGGGGCTGATGTAGGTGGCGCCGCATTTGGCCGCGAGCAACGCTTGCAGCGGCGAGAACGTCACCGTGACGTTGGTCTTGATGCCTTCCTCGCTCAGCGCGGCCACGGCCTTCAGGCCTTCCCGCGTGAGCGGCACCTTCACCACGACGTTCTCGTGCAGCTTGGCCAGCTCCCGCCCTTCGGCGATGATCTCGGGCGCGGTCAAGGTGATGGTCTCGAGACTCACCGGACCCTTCACGATACCTAAAATCTCGCGGTACACCTCGGCCGGGACGCGGCCCGTCTTGGCCACGTGCGTGGGGTTGGTGGTGGCGCCGTTGATGATGCGCCAGCTCCACACCTCCCGGATCTGTTCCACGTCGGCCGTATCAATGAATAGCTTCACTTCTGGTCACTCCCTCATTCCGCCAGCAGCGGAGCGACGCGCTCCGACACGCTGGCCTCATCAAACTTCAGCGGCAAGCCGCCGTGGATCTCCCACTGTTCAACGTGCTCCACCATCGCACCGGGCGCGACCAGCTGCAGCGGACCCAGCGTTTCCAGCTCCAGGAACCGGTTGTTGGTGAATAGCTCCACCGTTGATTGGTAGTCCGGATACCGCGCGCCCGCAATCACCGGGAAGCGCTTCACAAACAGCGTATCGCCCAAGGCGTAGGCCGTCCAGCCGTCGTTCGCCATCACGCCGATCTTGGCTCGCTCACTTGCTTCCGGACGCCCGCCATCGTGGCGCAGCAGCACATAGTCCTTGCCCAGCAGGTACCGCCCGTCGGTCAGATCGGAATAGGGCCATAGGGCCAGCGCTCGATTGGGCAGCAGCCGGTCCAGGTGGCAGGCCTTGGGCATCGGACAGAGGGCGAAACCGCCTGGGGCCATCACGCTCAACGCCCAGGGGGCCAGCTCCACCGGCCACAGGCCGTGATTGATCAACCGGTGCGAAACGGTGGCCTTCGCCTCGGTTGGATGCAACTCTACCGTGATCTCGCGGCCGATCCGCGACTGAGACTCAACCGGCGCGATCAAGTTGAACCCACGCGATACGGGTTGCACCTTCACGGGAGCATTATCCGGCTCCCGCGTCCGCACAATGTCCTCCGGGGAGTGCCACAGCCGGTGACCGCCATAGTTGCGCCACTCGTTGCCACCGGTCAACCCGGCGAACTCCTCGCGCACAAACAGCAGGTTGTCGCCGCCCGTCAGCCGCAGCGAGATGATCCGCGGACCCACGTCGGCCGTGGCGATGATCTCCACCGCATCATTGGCCACCCGCCAGCAGTTCGGCCAGCCGCGGAACGCAATATTCTCGACCACACAGCTCATTGGCAACCCCCCTTACAATCCACTGGAGAGCGAAATCGAGACATGCTTGGTTTCCAGAAATGCGTCCAGCCCCTCGCTGCCCAACTCGCGTCCCCAACCGCTTTGCTTCACACCGCCAAACGGACAGTTGCTCGTCGTGGGCACGCCGTCGTTGAGCCCGATGGTGCCCGCTTCCAACTGCTCCACCACGCGGAGCGCGCGGTCCAGATTTTCAGTGAAGACATAGGCGCTCAGCCCAAAGATCGACCCATTGGCCAGCGCGATGCCTTCCGCCTCGGTCGAGAACTTGGCGATGGCCGCCACGGGCGCAAAGGTCTCCTCCTGCATGCAGCGCGCGTGGGCGGGCACTTCCGCCAGCACCGTCGGCGGCAAAAAGTACCCCGAACCCGGTAGCGCTTCACCACCGGCCAGTAAGCGCGCACCCTGCGCCACGGCGTCGCGAACATGGGCGACCGCTTTGTCGAGACCCGCCTGATCAATCAACGGACCTACGTCCATTCCAGGCTCCAGCCCGTTGCCGGTCTTCAGTTGACCGACGCGTTCCACCAGCGCCGCCACAAAGCGGTCATAGATGCCGGCTTGCACGTAGATCCGGTTGGCGGCAATGCAGCTTTGGCCCGTGTTGCGGAACTTGGCGATGATCACGCCCTCGACGGTGCGGGCCAGGTCAGCATCATCAAACACCAGCACGGGCGCTTGTCCACCCAGTTCCAGCGAGAGCGGCTTCACCGTCTCCGCCGCACCGGCAATCAGCAGGCGGCCCACTTCCGTGGACCCGGTAAAGGTGATCTTGCGGCACTTGGGGTTGGCGAGAAACTCCGCACCCACATCCGCCGCCGGTGCCAGGATCAACTGAAAGACGCCCTTCGGCAGCCCCGCCGCGTGCACACATTCCGCAAACGCCACCGCGCATAATGGCGTCTGCGCGGCGGGCTTCAGCACCACCGGACAACCGGCCGCCAAGGCCGGCGCTACCTTGCGCACGGCCAGCACCAGCGGAAAATTCCATGGGCTGATCGCGCCCACCACGCCAATCGGCGACTTCAAAACCAAATGCCGCTTGCCATCCACCTGATGCGGGACCACGCGGCCGTAGCTGCGCCGCGCCTCTTCGGCAAACCACCGCAGGTGATCCACCGACATCGCGATCTCACCCTTGGCCTGTCCCAGCGGCTTGCCGTTCTCAAGCGTGATCAGCCGCGCGATCTCATCCGTCCGTTGCTCCAGCTGATCGGCAATGCGGTGCAGGTACTGGCCGCGCGATTTCGCGGGTAGCGCTCGCCAAGCGGGATAGGCGGCCTGCGCGTCATCCAGAGCCTGCGCCACGCGCGCCCGGTCCGCCACTGACATTGTGCCCACCACCTCTCCGGTGGCCGGGTTAAGCACGGGCCGCGTCGTCGAAGTTGTCACCCATTCGCCGTTTAAGTAGAGCGCTGAAGTCTGCATATCCAATGGGAGTACGATATCAAGGCGGCCCTGGGGGCTGCCCAGGCGCTTGCGGTGAAGCGACCGTGAGCCCGCCAGATTGAGGAGGTGCCAGAAGTTGATCTGTGAACCGATCGAGCACGATTTGCCCGGGCTGACGCGCCGGGCACTGCTGGCCTCGCTGGCCACTCCGTTGCTGGCCCCTTCCCTGCTGGGCGCCGCCAAGCCCCAAGCCGGCTGCCAGACCAATGCCTGGCGCATCGATGCCAAGGATCCGCAGAGCTTTCCGGCAGTCCTCGACAAGATCCGCGGCTACGGCTTCGCCGGCTTCGAAACCAGCTTCCGCAACTTTGAAGGCCGCAGCCCGGACTTCAAGTCCCGCCTGAGCCAAACCGGCTTGAAGCTGATCGGGGTCCACATCTGGATGCCGCAATACGGGCCGAACGGAGTGCCGGAAACCGACTTGATCGCTCGCGTGATCACCATGGGTGCCACCTTCGGCGCGGAGCGGCTGATCATCAGCGGAGCGCCCGCCACTGCCGGTATCGGGCCCAAGACTGCCGCCATCAACGCCGCTCATCAAGCCGCCAAAGCAGCTGGCCTCGGCTTCGCTTATCACAACCATGGTCCGGAAGTAGCCAACAATGCGGCGGAGCTCAACGAGATCCTGAAGCGCACCGACGCGCCGCTGCTGCTCGATGCCGGACACGCCTACCTGGGTGGCGCGGACCCAGCAAAGTTCTTCCAGCAGCATCACGCCCGCATTGCGGGCATCCACCTGCGCGATTTCAAGGCCCGGGACCAGGTGATTCTGGGCGAAGGCGAAGTGGACTACAAGCCGCTGGCAGCCGCCATCCGTTCCGCCCAATGGAGCGGCTGGGTGATGAATGAAGAGGAGCGGTTGAGCGACGTGAAGCCCGGCGACAGCGCCGTTGCACCAGCTCGCGCGGCGCTCAAGCAGCTGTTTGGAGTCTAGCCATGAATCGACGTACTTTCCTCGCCGCCACCGCTGCCTCCGCCAGCCGCGTCTGGGGCGCCAATGGCCGCCTGGGCGTGGCCCTGATTGGCAGCGGACGCCGGGGCCGCGAAGTGATGAAGGCCTTCCTCGATACCGGCGCGGCGGATCTGCGCGCGGTGGCCGATGTCTACGACGTACAGCGCGATCGCGCTCGCGCCTTGCTGGGCAAGCCGGACCTGGAATGCATGGCCTACCAGGATGTGCTGGCGCGCAAAGACGTGGATGCGGTGCTGATCGCCGCGCCGGACCACCTGCACCTGAACATCGCGCTCGACGCCCTGCGCGCGGGCAAGCATATCTATCTCGAAAAGCCCGCGCTCCACTGGCCCTCAGAAGGGGAGACGCTGCGTGCGGCCGTCCGCGCCTCCGGCAAAGTCTGCCAGGTGGGCACGCAGCAACGCTCCGGTGAGCATTACCGCCGGGCCAAGGAAGAGATCTTCGCGAAAGGCTTGCTGGGCACCGTCACCATGGTGCGGGCCAACTGGTCGAACTTCCCCTGGCAGGCGCGCCGGATCGCGCCGCAGCCCAAGCCCGCAGGCCTTGATTGGGACCGCTTCATCGGACCCGCCCCAGCGCGCGCCTATGACTGGGCCCGTTACGATTCCTGGCGCGCCTACCGCGACTACGGCGGCGGCGTGCTGGCCGACATCCTCAACCATTGGGCCGATGTCGCCCAATGGATGATGGGCGATGCCTCGCCCAAGTCCGCTCACGTGGCGGGCGGCATTTATCAACTGAAGGATGGCCGTGAGAATCCGGATACCGTTTCGGCCTCCATTGAATATGCGGGCTGGAACCTGAGCTTTGAATCAACGGTGCTGCCGGTGAGTGACGACCGGCCAACGGTGCTGTTCCAAGGCACGCAAGGCACGCTGGATCTGGCGCGTGCCAGCTACATCTTCAAGCCGCACCAGGGCGCTCCGGTGGAGGTGAAGGCCGCCGGGTCTTTGGAGATCGCGCACGCCCGCAACTTTATCGATGCCATTGCCGCGCAGCGCGCACCGTCCACGCCGATTGAGACGGGCTTGGATGGTTTGCGCCCCTGCTTCCTCGCGCGGCAGGCATACTGGGATAGACATTCATGAGTGACGTAAAACCCGCGCGCCTGATCCGCGCCAACGATGCCGGCGTGACCTTCCGCCAGCGCTTCACGCCGGAGACGGCCAATCTCGAATTTTTAAGCTGTGGCGAATTCACGCTGCCACCGGGCTCGCGTTCGCAGAGCTTCTGCCTGCCGCGCGCCGAAAGTCTGCTGTTCCAATGGCAGGGTTCCAGCACGGTGAACGTCAATGGTCAGGACTATTGCCTGGGCCATCTGGACACGCTCTACATCCCCTGTGGTGCGGAGTTCTCGCTCGCGAACGCCGCCACCGAGCAAGCGACGCTGATGCAGTGTTCCGCCACGGCCACCGTCGCGCACCCGGTGCACCATTCGCGCTTCGCCGAGATCTCGCAGCGCGAAGACCGCATCCGCCACCTAAAGGGCAAGGACGTCTACCTGATGTTCGACGTCAGCGAACCGGCCGAGAAGCTGGTGGCGGGCTACACGTTCTTCCTGCCGAACCAACGTTCCTGGCCGCCGCACAACCACACGGACCAGGAAGAGGTCTACATCTTCATTGAAGGCTCGGGCGCAATGGAAGTGTACGAAGAGCCGGAAACGCTCAGCTTTGTGCACTCGGTGAACCGTGGCGACATGGTGACCATTCCCTACCTGAACTACCACCCGGTCTTCTCCCAGGCCGAACCCGTGCACTTCATCTGGTGCATCGCGGGCGCGCGCTATTGGGTGGGCGACAAGAACAAGGACTTCATGAAGGGCGGCACGGGCCCAATCACTACCTAAACGCCGCCGCTACAGCTCCAGTAGAAAACCCTTCTTGCCCAGGTTCCGGGCCTGCGTCCGGCCCAGGGTGGCCGAGACGCCGGCGGACTCGTGGATGTGGCCGCAGAAGAAGTGTTCGGGTTGATGCTGCGCAATGAATCGCGCGACGGCGGGGCTGCCAAAGTGCTTGCCGGGGCCTGCGGCGTCCAGCGGGGTCGCATGCGGCGGGCAATGGCAGACCAGCACCAGTGGCTTCAGCTCCGCAAACGGTGCCAGCCGCCGCTCCAGTTCCGGTTCACTATATTCGCCCGGCGTGTCAAAGGGCGTGATGTTGGAATAGCCCAACGCCGCCACCTGATGCCCGCCGATCGCATAGGACTGGCCATGCGCTGCTGTGAAACCATACTGGCGGCAGAAGGCCGCGATGTCGCCTTCTGATTCGTGATTGCCGGGGATCACAAACATGCGTTCCGCGCGCGGCTTCATGATGGCTCCCACTTTGTCGAGGCCCTTGGCCCAGTTCACCAGATCGCCCGCGGCGAAGTAGTAATCGGCCTCAATCGCCATCAGCGCTTCCAGCGCTTTCAGGTCAGAGTGGATGTCGGAGAAAAAGAGAATGGACGGCATGCGGCTTCTCGCATTGTCAGGCATTGGACGCCGGCGACGCTGGAGCCGCTATTCGATCCGGGCCGTGAAGGTGACGGGGCGTTCCGCATCCTCTGGACCCATGTTCTTCGCGTCCGGCAACAGGGGCGGAGCGGAGAAGACTTCGATGTAGACCGGCTGGGGCCGGTTGGCGGCAAAGAACGGATTCACGTAGCTGCCGCCCGCCAGCGCAAAGCCGAAGCCATGGGTGGTTAACTGACGCCCCGGTGTGGCGGAGATCAGATTGTCCAGCGCCCAGGGCTCATTGCCGGGGATCGCCTGGCCCGTGGGGTGAAGGCCCATGATCACCTCCCCGTTGCGATTGCCCCGGATCGACAGAATGCGGTAGAAGCCCGTGCTATCGGGCGCGCGTTCGGTCAACAAGGTGCCGCTGGCGGTGATGCCGGGGGCGGTGTAGCTCCAGCTCCACGCGCGGGCCGTGGGGCCGCAGGAAGCTAGCGATAGCAAAGCCGCCACGTAGCCCACCAGCGCGATCGGGCGACGGAGAAACGGCATTAGCGCTTCTCTCGCACGCGCTTGTAGACCAGCACGTTGCGGAACTTCTTGCCATCCGGGTTGGTGCCGGTGGCGATGATGGTCATCTGGTTGCCATCGGCGGAGATGGTGCGGGTAGCGCGGACGGTCACTTCGTCCTTCAAACGAAAGGTCTGCTCCACCACGCTGGGGTTGACCAGTTTCAACGCCACCCGGTCATAGCGGCTGCTGCCGGACACGGGATACTCGCGGCCATCGTAGCCGGCCGTGAACTCCGTGCGTCCGGGTTGGCCTTGGGCGCTCACGGTGGTGTGGAGAAAGTGCACCATGGGCACGCCGGCTTGCTCGCCCGCCGCTTCCCAGAGGCGCGTCGATTCACGCGGTGCGGGTGACGATTCATAGGTGGAGGCCGGGGCGTTGAAACTCCAGCGGCCCAACCCCCGGTCAGCTGGGGGAGCGGCCACCGCCGGGAACAGCATCGCCGAGCCGCAGAGCAACAAAAGACAGCGTAGTCTCATTGCGATAGTCTATCTCCGGCATGAGTCTTTCACCTGACCTCAACCGGCGGCAACTGCTCCAGGCAGCGGTCGCCCTTCCGGCGGCCTACCGGCTGGCTCTTTCGCAGACCAGTGAACCCGATGCACCGGTTGTGATGAATCTGGTGGCCGGACCGGTGACGCTGGAGTTTGAGCCTGCACTGGCTTTTGTCCGCTATGTGCGCTGGGGCGACCGCGAGATACTTCGCGGCATCTATGCCGCCGTGCGGGATTCCACCTGGCTGACGGTGCTGCCCCAGGTGAGCCAAGTGCGTCTGGAAACCGCGGATGGCGGCTTCAGGCTAACCTTCACCGCCAATTGCACGCAAGGGCCGATCAGCTTCCTTTGGCAAGGCACCATCACCGGCGATGCTCAGGGGACCATCCGGTTTGAGATGATGGGCGAAGCCAAAACATCCTTCCGGCGCAACCGGATTGGCTTTTGTGTCCTCCACCCGCTGACGGAATGCGTGGGGCAGGAGTATGTGGCGGAAAAATCTGATGGCTCCACTGTACGGGGCCAGTTCCCGCAGTTGATCGCACCCCACCAGCCCGTGCAGGACCTGCGCGCGATCACTCACCGCGTGGCCAATGGCCTGGAGGCCGAGGTCCGCTTTGAGGGCGAGACCTTCGAGATGGAAGATCACCGCAACTGGACCGATGGTAACTTCAAGACCTACTGCACGCCGCTCGCCAAGCCTTGGCCGGTGGAGGTACCGCAGGGCACCCGGGTTCGGCAGGCGATTACCGTCACCCTCAAAGGCCGGCCCGTGGCGGCGCGCTCCACGCGCTCCGCCGAGATCCTGCTGGAGCCGGTGGCCGCTGCGCGAGAGACGCCTCTGCCAGCCATCGGCCTCGGCTACACACCCGGACCCTTGGACACTCTACGACCGGCCCACCTGCGGGTCGATTGGCGTCCGGGCGGCGTGCTGCCCGCTACGCCGGTGCCACTGGAGATCGCGGCGCTGGTGGCTGACCAGGCGGACCTGGCGAAACTGGCTGAACTGGCCAAGGGCCGCGCCATTGCGCGCTGGCTGGTGCTGCCCCAGGGTGAAGCTTCCACATCGCAAAAGTGGCTCGATCTCGGCCGCAAGTATTTGAAGGGCGCACCCGTGGGTGGAGGCACCAACGAATACTTCACGGAGCTGAACCGCCAGCGGCCGGACCCAAAGTGGCTGGACGTGGCCTGCTATTCGCTGAACCCCCAGGTGCATGCGTTTGACAACCGTTCGCTGGTCGAGAATCTGGAGCCTCAAGGGGCCACGGTCCGATCGGCGCGCGCGTTCCTCGGGGCGGCGCCTATTGCCGTCACTCCGGTGACGCTGGGTCCGCGCTTCAACCCGCAGGCCAAAGTCTACACCCCCAACCCGCCCGATCGGCGCCAGCCCAGCCTGTTCTGCGCCGCCTGGACTGTGGGCAGCCTGAAGTATCTGGCGGAAGGGGCGGCTGCGAGCATCACCTACTACCAACTGGCCGGCCCCGGTGGCCTCAGCCAGAACGGGCAAGCTTTCCCGGTGAAGTACGTCCTAGCAGCGGCGATGGAGTTGGCCGGGGCTGCGGTGGTGCCGATGGGCTCCTCGGCACCGCTCAAGGCCATCGCCTTCCACCTGAAGCGCGCCGGCCGCCACCGGCTGCTGGTGGCCAACTTGACTGCTCGGCCTCAGCTGATCCGCGTAAATGGAGTGAAAACCGGTACACGCTCCGTAAAGATTCGTGAATCTATGGGGGAGACAACGAAACAAGAGACCGGGGGGGACCGTCTAAGCTTAGGACTCAACCCCTATGCGATTGCTTTTGTGGACAGCTAGCCTCATCGTGCTGCTGGTGGCCAACGCTGCCGGTCAGGCCTCCGGCACGGCCAATCAGCCCAAGCGCGCCACGCTGGAAGGCACCGTCATTAACGCCCAAACCAAGGAACCCTTGCGCCGCGCGGAAGTAACACTGCTGCCCAACGGCGCGGGCCGTGGGGGCGGCGGTTTCGGCGGACCCGGTGGCCCGGGAGGCGGTGGGCGCAAAGTCTCAACGGATGCGACGGGCAAGTTTGTCTTCCCGGATGTCGACCCGGGCCAGTATACGCTGGCGGCCCAACGCAACGGTTTCGTCAACGGCCGTTACGGGGCCAAGCGACCCAACCAAGCCGCCACCCCGGTGAAGGTGGCCGACGGCGATGATCTGCGGAACCTGAAGATCGAATTGCTGCCGCAGGCGGTGATCGCGGGGCGGGTCTTTGATGACGAAGGAGAGCCATTGCAAGGCGCATTCGTCATGCTGGTGAGCGGCGGCGTGGGTGGGCGCGGCGGACGCGGGGGGCCGCAACGTAGCACGGCCACCGATGACCGCGGCGAGTTCCGGTTGGTGAACGTCCCGCCCGGCGAAGTGGTCGTGCAGGTAAGCCCGAACCAACAGTTTGGACCAGCGGCCAGTGGCCCGCCCGAGAACGCTGACTCGAGCATGGTGACCACCTATTTCCCCGGCGTCACCGAACTCAGCCGCGCCCAGAAGATTGCCGTGACGGCCGGGGCCGAGCTGACGGGGTTTGACATACGTTTGCAGAAAACCCGCATTTACACCGTGCGCGGCCGGCTGATTGATTCGGCCACCGGCCAGCCGCCGGCCGGGGCGGCGGTGATGCTGATGCCGCGTGATGCTCCCTTTTCGGGCGTCGTGATGAGCGGCTCCGGCGGACGCCAACCCGAAGGCCGGTTCGAACTGCGCGGTGTCCCGGCGGGCAGCTACAACCTGATTGTGCGTGGTGCCGGCGGAGCGGTCAGCCGCGGCGGGACGGCGCACCGGGAGCGGCTGGACGTCGCCGGCAACATCGACAACCTCAACATCCGGCTGATGCCACCGCTGAATCTGACCGGGCAAGTGGTGGCGCGGGACCCCGAGAAAAGCGACGTCAAGAACGTCCGCGTCACCCTCACGGACGTGGAAGGCATGATGAATGCCGGATCTCGCGGCGGCAATAAGCCGGACGGCTCCTTTGTGGTGGAAGGTGTGGCCGCCGGCCGCTATCGCATCACAGCCACTGCGGGCGCGGGCGGCTACATCGAGTCGATCAAGTACGGCGAAATGGAGGTGCTGGGGCAGGAAGTGGAGATCGCCCCCGGCAGCGCCGCACCTTTGCGGGTGACGGTCAACCATGAAATGGCCTCGCTGAGCGTCACGGTGACACGGGATGAGGCGGTGACGCAGGGTGCCACAGTAGTGCTGTTTCCGGCCGACAGAAGCCGCTGGGCCGAACAAGGGGTGGTCCGTACAGCCGCGGCGGACCGGTCCAATGCCGTGACGCTCAACAACCTCGCCCCGGGCAACTATCTGCTGCTCGCCGTGGAGGAGTTTGAATTTGGCTTCTGGGAAGACCCGGAGGTGATGCGCAAAATCGAGGGGCGCTTCGAGAAAGTAACGCTCGAAAAAAATGGCGCACCGGCGGTGACGCTGAAAATCACCCCGCTGGCCAACTAGGCCCCCAGCCTCGCCCCGATGTTGCGGCGGACCTACAATGGTAGCCATGCAGGATCGTAGAGCATTCTTGACGTCGCTGGTGGGTACGGCGGCCTTTGCACAGGGGAGCAAACAAGCGCCCCGGATTGTGCCGCAGGATCAGAGCGGCACCATCACGCTGGATGTGACGCGCGTCAACTTCCTCTACACGGTCACGGACAAAAAGGGCCGTTTCGTCACCAATCTGGCGCAAGAAGATTTCGAGATCATCGAAAGCAAGCGGCCCCAGAACATTCTCGAGTTTGTGGCGGAAACCAATCTGCCCCTCCGGTTGGGCGTGCTGGTGGATACCTCCAATTCCATCCGCGACCGGTTCCGGTTCCAACAGGAAGCCGCCGTCGAGTTTCTGCGCAGTGTGATGCGGCAGCAGGACAAGGCGATCGTGGTGGGCTTTGATACCTCCGCCGAATTGATCGCCGACATGACCACTGACGTGGACAAACTGGAAAAGGCCGTGCGCGGCATGCGCCCGGGTGGCGGCACGTCGCTCTATGACGCGGTGTTCTTTGCCTGCCGCGACAAGATGATGCAGGACCAGCCGATGCACAAGTTCCGGCGCGCGCTGGTGGTGCTCTCCGACGGCGATGACAATCAGAGCCGCTACACCCGTGAGCAGGCGCTGGAGATGGCGCAGAAGGCCGACACCGTGCTGTACACCATCTCGACCAACATCACGCGCATGCCCAATGACGGGGATAAAGTGCTGAAGTATTTCTCTGATCAAACGGGCGGCACCTACTTTTCACCCTTCAAGGTGACTGACCTGACGCAGAGCTTCGAGAACATCGCCAATGAGCTGCGTAGCCAGTACAACGTGCTTTACCGGCCGGAGCCGCTGAAGACTGACGGACTGTTCCACCCGGTCGACATCCGGGTAAAGGGCCGCAAAGAGCTCCAGGTCCGCGCCCGTAAGGGCTACTACGCTCCCCGAATGTAGTACCTGGCCGGCGTCGCGTGGCCACTGCTTGCCGGGCCCCCATCTCCCGTTTCCTAATTGTCAATCTTGCCCTCACGCTCCAGAACCCAGCGTCGATATGCATTCACGAGGCTCGCGCTAGCCCAGCGTGACCAGATTCAAGAAAGGTACGTGTGTTATGGCACTCGACGTGATGATTGTTGATGACTCGGCGGCGATCCGCAAGATCCTCCACCGGGTACTGGTGCAGGCGGAGGTTCCGCTGGGCCAAGTTCATGAGGCATGCGACGGCAAGGACGCGCTGGAGAAGTTGAAATCCGCCAAAGTAGGTCTGATTCTTTCCGACATCAATATGCCGAACATGGACGGCATTGAACTGCTGAACCGGCTGAAGACCGACGAGAACTTCAAGTCCGTACCGATCGTCATGGTCACCACCGAGGGCAGCCAGGCCAAGGTACTACAGGCGCTGGAGTTGGGCGCGGCCGGCTATGTCCGCAAGCCCTTCACGGCAGAACAGATCCAGGAAAAGCTCGCGGGCATTATATGAGCGGCACCATATCACCCGAGGACATCATAGCGACGGTCACCCAGGCCACCGAAGACTTGTTCTCCACCATGCTTAACCTGCCGCTGGAGAAACTGGAGCCGCATACCGCCACCTCTGAACCTCCGGGCACAGACGGAGTGGTCGCTCTGGTGGGGATCGGCGGCAGTTGGACCGGTAGCGGGCGGATCGCGTGCGACAAGCAAGCCGCCTGTAAGCTCGCCGGTGCCCTCCTGATGTCTTCCTACCCCGAGGTGGATGAAGAGGTGCTGGACGCCATGGCGGAGGTGGCTAACATGATCATCGGTAACGTCAAAACCAACTTCGAGACCCAGCTGGGACCGTTGGGGTTAAGTGTGCCGACGGTGGTGTTTGGCCGCAACTACCACACCCGTTCCGCAGGCGTTCAGAACTGGATGGTGATCCCCTTCCGCACCGGGGAAGACCATATCGAGATCCGCTTCTGCCTGATGCCCTCGCAGACCTCTCAATCGCGCATTGAGCGGCTGCGTCCTCAAGTGGTGGCTTAGGCCGGTCCGGAAGGCCCCGCGCTGACTCACAACACTCCGATGGCCACCATGTCCGGCAGTCGCGCCCTCACTGATCGGGTGGTGGCTGTCCGCGCGCATGGTGGCCGTGCCGTGCGTTGGCTGGAGACTCATATCGGTGGCTTGCTGGGCGTGGTCGGGCTGGCTTTGCTCCTGTTGGGATTTGCCAACCTGGCGGCCAGCCAGGCCGTTGAAGCGATGGATCAGCAATTGGCGGGCCATCACCGCCTAGTGTCGGCTCTTGACGGGGCGCAAATGACTGTCCTCCGCCGCGCTGCCTGGACTCAAGCCGCCGCGTTGGGATCAGCCAAGGATTCCGAGGCCGAGTTGCGGGCGGTGCAGCAAAGTGCACGCGATGCCTGGGAACGCCTCCGGCTCGCGTCTACGCCGGAATTCAGAACTCATCATCTGGCGGAGCTGGAATCGCTCTTCAGTGAGCAGACTCTGCGGCTGAAACGCAGTGCCGCGCAAGGTTCTCCACCCAATCCTGCCGAAGGACTGCTTACTGTTCAACTGGCGCAACGGCTGGAAGCTGCCTCCCGCGCCGAGCGTCAACGCTTAACCCACGCCCGGCGGAATCTGGAAGCCTACCGGGCCCAGAACAACTGGATCTCCCGTTGGGAAGCCGTGTCCGCCGTGGTGCTGTTGATGCTGGGAGCATTTGCCTTGTCGGCTGGCTGGCGGCGTGAACGGCTGGCCCAACAGCAACTGCGGCTCCGCACGGACGAACTGCTGGACGCGCAGCGCCTGGCGCGTGTCGGAAGCTGGCATTGGAAGATCCACCCCGATGAAGTGACCTGGTCACCGGAGCTCTACGCCATCGCCCAATGGGATCCGCGGTTGGCACCTCCCAACTACGCGGAGCATTCGCAACTGTATACGCCGGAAAGCTGGGCTCTTTTGTCCGCCGCGGTGCAGCGGGCCCTTGAAGATGGAACCCCCTACGAAATCGAGATGGAGATGATCCGTACTTCAGGCGAACGCTTGCGCGTGGTGGGACGCGGCGAAGCCCAACGCGACGCCCATGGCCGCATCCATCTCCTGTGCGGCACCCTCCAGGACATCACGGCGCGCTGGGAGGTGGAGGAAGCACTTCGCCGCGCCCGCGACATCGCGGAAACCGTAGTCAAATCCAAGAGCGAGTTTCTGGCCACCATGAGCCACGAGATCCGGACGCCCATGAATGGTGTCATCGGGATGGCGTCATTGTTGATGGAGACGCCGCTCACGGTTGAACAGCGCGAGTATCTGGAGATCGTCAAGTCCTCCGGCGACTCACTGCTGGCCCTCATCAACGACATCCTGGACTTTTCCAAAATTGAGGCCGGGATGCTGGTGCTGGAGAAGGTTCCGTTGGACCCGCGGCAAATTGTCGAAGAGGCCATCAGCGTCGTTTCGGATCTCGCCGCCGCCAAGAATCTCAAGCTCAGCTACTGGGTGAGCAGTGATGTAGGCGGGGCCGGCGTGGGCGATCCCTTCAGGCTGCGCCAAGTGGTGCTGAACCTGCTGTCCAACGCCATTAAGTTCACGGCGGAAGGCAGTGTCTCCTTGTTGGTTGATCTGGCGGAACCCACCAGCCCCGATCTGTCGCGCGTGCGCTTCTCAGTGGTGGACACCGGCCTGGGGCTCTCCGAGGAGCAGCAGTCCAGGCTGTTCCAAAGCTTTTCGCAGGCCGACGGATCCACCACCCGGAACTACGGTGGCACCGGCCTGGGCCTCAGCATCTCCCGCCGATTGGTGGAACTGATGGGCGGCGAGATCGGTGTCCGCAGCGAAGCTGGTGCGGGTTCCACGTTCTGGTTCACGGTGGACCTGCCCTCGGTGAACGAGCCCGTGCCCGCCCTGGGCCCGCAGCAAGCGCTGCGGGGAGAACTGATTCTGCTGGTGACCGCCGATCCCATGCTTTCCTTGATGGGGCGGGAGTTGATGGAATCAGCGGGTCTACGCGTGGTGGTCACGGACCCCAGCGGTGCCGTCGCTGCGAAGCCGCCGGCGGGGCGGGACTGGGCGGCGGTCGCGGTGGACCTGGGAAGCATCGGCCCGGACCTGCATGAGTTGGCCCGTCAGTTGCGGGAACCACGGACCACGCCTCTGCCGCTGTTGCTGATCGGTGGCGCGGGTAGCCACCCGCATGAGGCGGCCCGGTTCGCACTGGAAGATGTTGCACTGCTGGCGCAACCGCTCCGCAAAGGCAGCCTGGTCCGCGTCTTGCGCCGTTTGCTCAAGCTGGCCGAACCCGCCTTTCAGGGTCCGGCTTCAGAGCTGTGCGGCACCTCGGTGCTGGTGGCCGAAGACAACGTCACCAACCAGATCCTGGCCACTGCGATGCTGGAACGGCTGGGTTGCGTCGTGGAGCTGGCCGTGAACGGTCGGGAAGCAGTCCAGCGGGCCAGCGAGCGGCCCTTCGGGCTGATCTTCATGGATTGCCAGATGCCCGAAATGGATGGCTGGGAGGCCGCGCGGTTGATCCGCCAGACAGTCCACCATCACATCCCCATCGTCGCGCTCACGGCCAACGCGCTGACGGGTGACCGTGAGCGGTGCCTGGAAGCGGGCATGGATGACTACATCACCAAACCCATCAGCCTGGACGCACTCCGCACGCAGCTCAATAAGTGGGCCCGGAGCCCGCAACCGGATGTCCCGGCTGACGGTGCACCTCCCGCGACGGCCAAGCCTTCCTCCGGGATCTCGCTCGCCTAACTGAAGTCCGTGCTCCCCGGGGGTGGTTCAATGGAATGCACTACCGGAATGGAGAGGACTCTGTGACGCAACGTGGTGGAAGGCTATCGTGATCTTTACGCGGCCCGCTCGAGCGATGGCCTACATTTCGGCAAAGCGCAGAAGCTGGGCGCCGGTACCTGGAAACTGAACGCCTGCCCCATGGACGGTGGTGGACAGGCCGTCAACGACGGCAAACTCACTTCCGCGTGGCGTCGGGACAGCGATGTCTTCCTCAGTGCAGACGGAGAGCCGGACCGGAAAGTGGGCACCGGCAGAGTTGTCGCCCAAGCGCTGACCAGGCAGGGGCGGCCCGTGGTGGAGTGGACCACCGATGGTGGCATCCAGGCCCGATTGCCCAGGACGGCCGCGGCAATCGAGCTGGCCAAGCCCGGGGGCTTTGTCAATTTGCTAACACTGCCCAATGGCTCCGTCTTTGCGGCCTGGGAGACCGGTACCGCCATCGAGACCAAAGTGATCACCGTCCGGTAGCCATCCGGGGGAAACTCAAACGGCGCCCAGGCTTGCACGAAGCCGGGCGCCGCTCTGTCTATTCGTTGTCTGGCCGGTTCGCCCGGCCCCCGGTTAGCTGCGCCGCCGGGCCAGCATGCCCATCGCCACCAGTGCGGAGCCAATCAGAGCGTAGCTCGCCGGTTCCGGAGTGGCGTATTCCACCAGGAAGGTCTGGCGGCTGTCGCCCAGGACCACGCCCTTGGAGTTCACCACACCGCTGACGATCGCCCACCGGTTGTGGCCAAAGGTGATGGCCGCCGGAGTGCCCAGGAAGGTGACCGCGGCATTGTAGTGCGCGTTCGCCGCCGGGGCCGAGCCACCATTGCTGACCGCGTGGGTCATGCGCCAGATGGCATTCTGCAGGTTGTTGTCATTGCCGGTGCCGGTGGGGCCATTGGGGAAGCCGGAGTACTGTTGCACCAGCCGGGCGGCCGCCTTGTAGCGCTGCTCCGGGGTGAATGTGTTGCCGTCGCTCCAAACCGTTTCCGTACCCTTGCGGACCAGCGGGTTCATCCCCAGTGTCCAGGTGTCGATCGGGGTGATGTTGGCCCGGTAGTTCGCCGAGCCGGAACCCGGGCTGATGAAGTTCTGCAGGTCAACACACCACACCGTGGTGGCATAGCCATCGACCGTGGCCGCAAAGCCACCGCCGCCAAGGGCATTGTAAGGGTGGCTGGTAACGTTCACCTGCTTGGCCACGCCGAGCGAGGTCCAGGGAATGGGCGCGGCGGCCACCGGGATGATGGCGGCGAGGGTGAGTGTAATCGAGAAAAGTGGTTTCATGTAGGGCTCCTTGGGTCCGCCAGCTTTACCATCTGCCGGGCGGGTATGGAACAAGAATGGGGCACCTGCCTCGTCAGAGCCGATGGGGTGAACGTACTGGGTGGTAATGGGACTAGTACTAGACTTTCTCGATGGAGCCAGCGCTGCGCCTCTCGACCGGGAGCAGCAATCATCCGTCGCCGTCTACACTGGTGATCATGGAACTGACCGGGAAGAAGATCGCCCTGCTGGTGGACCAGCTGTATCAGGAGATGGAGGTATGGTATCCGCTCTACCGGCTACGGGAAGCGGGCGCGCAAGTGATTACTGTGGGTGCGCGCGCTGCCACCACTTATCCCAGCAAACTGGGCTATCCCTGTGTTGCCGAGCGCTCTTACGACGAGGTCAGCGCCAGTGACTTTGATGGTGTCGTTGTCCCCGGCGGCTTTGCCCCGGACCACATCCGCCGCCACGCCAAGGCCAACCAACTCGTGGCCGACATCAACGCCCAAGGCAAGCTGGTCGCCGCCATCTGCCACGGGCCGTGGGTATTGTGTTCCGCCCACGGCATGCTGAAGGGCCGCCACGCCACCAGCTTCATGGCGATCAAGGACGATGTCGTCAACGCCGGTGCCATCTGGTCTGATGCCGAGGTGGTGGTGGACCGCAACCTGGTCACCTCGCGCAAGCCGGAAGACCTGCCCGCCTTCTGCCGCGCCATGATCGCCGTGGTCCAGGCGCAATAGCCTCGCCTAGCCCGATGCGTCAGCGTGGGGCTTTTTCATCGGGTTGCAGAAGAAGCTCCAAAGCTGACGCATCGGGCTGGGGCGAAGACTGAATCCTGAAGCTAATTCGCCGCCGCCGGTGGAGCATCCAGCTTGTAGTCGCCATACTCGATGCTGGTGATGCTGTGGCCAAACATGCGGACTTCGCTATCGGAGTGGTTCGATTCGGCCAGCCAGAACTGGCCCACGCGTTGATAGCGGTGCACGAACTTGGTCTTCTTCACCCAGAACGACGGGCTTTGCGCGGGTGAGCCTTCAATCCGGGCAATGGCGCGATCCTCTTCGTCCACCCAGATCCGGCCGCGAAACAGGAACTGGTTCTTTGTGCGCGGCTCCGCCTCCAGCACAAACATCCGGCGGCCATCGATCACCTCGACGCCCGTCAGCTTGAACTCGTAGTTCCGGCTGGTGATCTGCGTCGCCTCGCGCTCGCCATCGCGCGCGGTTGCTTGCTCTGATTCCAGCATCCGCTTAAACACCTGTTTGCGCAGGGGTGCCGGTCCGGTTTCTTCCAGCACCCGGAACGTCTTCTCGTTGGGCGCTCGATAGGTGATCTCCACCTTCATGGTGGCCTTCACGCCGAAGCGCTTGTTCTCCACCCGGTATTGCCGGATGGACGTGTAGCCCGTCAGCTTGGGTGCGCGGGCCAGGTCTGCTTGGGTCAGGCTGGCCACCACCTCCTCGGTGGAGGGTAAAGGGCCCGGCGTGTCGGCGCCATGCAGCAGGCTGGCGCTACCGGTGGAAACCAGGACGAGAAGCTTAAGCATGCCCCTCAAGCATCTCATGGAGGCCCCAGACGCCAGCCGCTGAGCGGAACAAAGCGCTCGCTGAACGACCTCGGTGCGCGACCCTTGGGCAGGCCGTGAGATGATCTCGTCATACACGCCGCGTGCCTAAGCCGGACACGACCTCTACGTGCTCGGTCTCGTTCCGCGCGGGACCGGAAGGTGGGTGCTTGAAGACCGCAAAAACGCACAGCGAAAGTGACAGACACAGCCGCGGCGACACTGAGAAGACCCCGCCATCGGCCCAGCGGGACCGACTGCTCAGCGCTCTCCGGCTCCGTTTCGAGAAACACCCGAACCGCCATCAAGGCCTGGAATGGGCGAAAGTGCAGACCCGGCTGAAGGCCCACCCGGAAAAGTTGCCGTCGCTCAATGAAATGGAGCAGACCGGGGGCGAACCGGACGTCGTCGGGTACGACCCCCAAACGGGCGAGTACATCTTCTACGATTGCTCCGCTGAGAGCCCGGCCGGCCGTCGCAGCCTCTGTTTTGACCAGCAGGCACTGGATGCGCGCAAGCAGAACAAGCCCGCCGGCAGCGCGCTAGGGTTGGCGTCGGCCATGGGCATCAAGCTCCTGACCGAAGCCGAGTATCGGGAACTGCAAAGGCTGGGCGAGTTCGACGCCAAAACATCCAGCTGGATCGAGACGCCCGCGCGCATCCGAAAACTAGGCGGCGCGCTCTTCTGTGACCGCCGCTACGACACGATTTTCGTTTATCACAACGGCGCGGAATCCTACTTCGCCGCCCGCGGCTTTCGTGGCTCGCTCCGGGTGTGAGTTCACTGGCTCTATCGGCGCGTAGCCGCAAAAACGTCGCGGATCGCCGTTCCACCAGCCGCCAGGCTAAAACAACCCTTTGCCCTCGTTGCCCAGACGCTTGTTGACCACCGCTACGCCAACCACGGCCGCGCCGGCTACCGCCGCAATGACGATCCACTTCGTCTTGCCGCTGCCCTTCTTCGCGGCCTTTTGCGATTTCTGAGCCGTTGCCTGATCCGGTGGCGCTTGCCAATTGAATGTTTCTGCCCGAACCGGAGCCGGGGTGGGCGCGGGCATCTGCTGAGCGAACATCGCGGAGGCCAGCCAAAGGGCTAGCGCAGACTTAAAGAGTTTCATGGACTTGATCTACCTCTAGCCGATACGCGAGCTGCGTTGGCTATTCGTATCACGAGACACTCTACTATTTTTGCGGCGGGATGGAACAGCCGGTCGCCAGCTGGTTGACCATTCATCCATCAGATTCACCACTCATCGGAAACATCAGCGCTCCATCCGGGATCACCGCTAGACTAGTGCCGATGAGTGCACCTGTCCTTGACGTATCCAATCTCCGGAAAAGCTACGGTGATTTTGAGGCCGTCCGCGGCGTCAGCTTCCACGTCGAACCCGGG
Organism: Bryobacteraceae bacterium; assembly: GCA_947458745.1. Taxonomy (GTDB): domain Bacteria; phylum Acidobacteriota; class Terriglobia; order Bryobacterales; family Bryobacteraceae; genus JAPKYZ01. The sequence continues at coordinate 452,915 of CANGYQ010000001.1, forward strand.
GAAGTGTTCGGATTGCTGGGGCCCAATGGTGCTGGCAAGACGACAACGGTCGAGATTTTGGAAGGTATTCGCCCGGCCACTTCGGGCCAAGTCCGCGTGCTCGGTTACGACCCCAACGTGCAGACCATGGCGCTGAAGCAGCGCATTGGCGTGGCCCTGCAATCCACCAAGCTGCCCGACAAGATGAAGGTGATCGAAGCGCTGGAGCTGTTTGCTTCGTTCTACGACCGCACCGCGGACCTGAATAAACTGCTCGACCGGCTGCAACTCAGCGAAAAGCGCAACGCCTTCTATTCCACCCTTTCCGGCGGCCAGAAGCAGCGGGTCGCCATTGCCCTGGCACTGGTGAATGATCCGCAAGTGGTCTTCTTTGACGAGCCCACCACCGGGCTTGACCCGCAGGTGCGTCTGGAGATCCATTCGCTGATCCAGCAGCTGCGCGAAGGCAAACGGTCCATCCTGCTCACCACGCACTACATCGAAGAAGCGGAACGCCTCTGCGACCGCGTCGCCATCATCGATCAAGGCCAGATCATCGCCATTGGCACTCCCAAAGAGATCCAGGCCAAGGCGCAAAACATGTCACGGATCGACATTCAGACGGAGGCACCGCTCCATGACCTGCCCACCCCGGCCGCTTTGGTCGAGGAGAAGTTCAGCTTCAGCGCGGATCGCCTGACCGTGACCGTGCTATCGCCCAAGCCCGCCCGCGCCATTGTCGAACTGGTGAAGTGGATCGACGGCATGGGCGTCAGCTTGGCCGACATCCACCTGAAGCGGCCCACGCTGGAAGATGTCTTTATCGAAATGACTGGCAAGAAGCTGCGCGACTAACCGGACCGCCCCATGAAGCCCTACATTGCTTACATCCTGATCACTTTGAAGTTGACCTGGCGCGACCGCATGGTGGTCTTCTTCAACTACATGTTTCCGATGATCTTCTTCTTCCTGTTTGCCTACCTCAACAAAGCGGAACAGGGCGGGGCGATCAACACTGTCTATGCCAGCGTGCTGGTGATAGGCATCCTGGGCAATGGCTTCTTTGGCGGCGGCATCCGCGCGGTGGTGGAGCGGGAACAGAACATCCTGCGCCGCTTCAAAGTGGCCCCCATCACGCCCGCGCCCATCCTGGTTTCCGCCATCGTGGTGGGCCTGATCAATTTCCTGCCCTCGGCGTTGATCATGTTTGCCATCGCGCACTTTCAATACGGCATGCGCGTGCCCACGCACTGGCAGTCGGCCCTGGTGCTGACCATCATCGCCACCGTGGCCTTCCGTGCATTGGGCCAGATCATCGCCTCGGTGGCGAATTCGATGGCTGAAAGCCAGATCATCATCCAGACCCTCTACTTCCCGATGATGTTCCTGTCCGGTGCCACCTTCCCGATCAGCATGTTTCCGGACTGGCTGCAGATTGTCACGCAGTTTATCCCGGCCACGCACCTCTACAACGGCATGCAGGACATCCTGATCCGCGGCAGTTCACTGGGTGACGTCTGGCAGTCCGCGGTGGCGCTGGTGCTGACGACGGCGCTCGGGATGTTTATCTCAATGAAGCTGTTCCGTTGGGAGAAGGACGAGAAGTTGCAGGGCAGCGCCAAGCTGTGGATTCTGGCCGTGATGGCACCGTTCTTCCTGGTGGGCATGTGGCAGGCCTACAGCAAAGACAATCTGGTGAAGTCCAAGGAGGCCGACCGCCTGCTGCGCCGCAGCCGCTCTCTGTTGATCGAACACGCGCGGCTGTTTGTGGGCGATGGCAAGATCATCGAATCGGGCGCGGTGCTGATCCGCGACGGCAAGATCGCGCAGGTCTTTTCCGGTGCCGTGCCTGATTCCAAGCTGCTGCGCGCGGAAGTGATTGAGGGCCAGGGCAAGACGCTGCTGCCTGGCTTGATCGACAGCCAAGTCTTTCTCTCCGCCCCCGGCGGCATCTACGAGAAGCGCGAGGACTTCATGAAGAAGGACTCGATCTCCCGCCCGCTGGCCGCCTACCTGTTCGCTGGCGTCACGTCTGTCCTGAGCGGTGGCGAGGCAATGGACGCAATCGAGCGGGAGTCGCAAAAGATCACCCGGGGTGAGCGCCTGGGCACCGAAGTTCACTACACCGGTCCCTTGTTCACCACCAAGGACGGCCCTGGAACGGAAGGCTTCCGCTTCCTGCCCGCCAACGTTCGCGAGACCATGCTGGCCCAATTCACCCGCACCCCGGCGAGTGCCGCCGAGGCCAAGCAGATGGTGCGAGCCCTGAAAGCCGCTGGCGTCGTCGCCATCAAGGCCGCCGTGCTCGACACCGGGTATCTCAGCGCCATCGCGGAAGAAGCGCGCGCCCAGAAGCTGCCGCTGATGGTAATGACCAGTGATTCGACGCAAGTGCTGGAGGCCGTCAATGCCGGGGCGGCGGTGATCTTGAGCGGGTCCGGGAAGGATCGCATTCCGGATGAGACCTGGAAGAAGATGGTCGAAAAGAAGATCGCCTACATGCCGCTGCTGGCGGTCCGCGAAGGACAAAGTGGCAACCTGGAACTGCTGGACCGGTCGCTGGTTCAGCAGATTGGCCCGCCGGATCTGATTGCCGCCACCAAAAAGCGGATGGGTCCGCCGGGCAGCGCGGCGGCCGCTGAGCAACTGCTCACCATCCCCGCCGACAACCTCCGCCGGGCCTACGGGGCGGGTGTCCAGGTGCTGGCCGGTTCCGGCGCGGGCAGTATCCTGGTGCTCCACGGCGCCGGTATCCAGCGCGAACTGCAACTCTGGGTGAAGGCGGGCTTGCCCACGCACGCCGCCCTCCAGTCCGCCACCGCGGACGCCGCTGCTTTGTTGGGCATCGCCCACCGCACCGGCACCATTCGCGCCAATATGGACGCTACGCTGCTGCTGATCAATGGCAACCCGCTGCAAAGCATCGAGGCACTGGAGCAGATTTCGCTGGTAATCGTAAAGGGCGAACGCGTCGTCCGCGGCGACCTGCTGAACCCGGAAGAGAATTAGAACCCTGAGCCGATGATTCTCGCCCTAGCCCCATGCGTCAGCTTGGGGCTAGGGCGGGCGGTTGAATAAGCCCCATGCTGAGGTTACGGCGCTGATATCCGGGGTCAAAAAGAAGCCCCAAGCTGACGCATGGGGCTAGACGGGCGGGCCGTTGCCTAGGACGAAATAGCCAGAAACTTCAGGAACATCCGACCGAACGCCAGCAGCGTCACGGCTAGGCAGATGCCCGCGGCGACGCGCCACAGTGTATCGCGGCGGTCGACAAAAGCGCTCGGGAAGCCCGCCAGGTACGACGCGCCAAACCCCGCCGCCAAGCCGCCCAGGTGGGCTGCCATGTCGATGCCGGGCAGCACGCTCATGACCAGCCCGAACACGGCCCAGCGGGTGTACATACCGCGGATCTGTTCGCCCAGGCTGCTGCGGTCATGGACGCCGAGGGCGATCATCACCCCGATCAGCCCAAAAATTCCGGCCGAGGAGCCGACGGACGGATGATTGCTCCAAACGCCGCTCAGCAGGAAGCCGCCGATGGTGGAAACAAAGTAGAAGAAGATCAGTTTGTGGGTGCCGTACAGCTCTTCCACCTGGGCCCCCAGATCGAAAAGTGCCCAGGAGTTCATCATGATATGGAACACGTCACCGTGGAAGAACCCGGCCGTGATGGGCCGCCACCATTCCCCCATCCGGAACACCACCGGCCCATACATCGCCCCCGCCATCGACAGCGCCCGTCCGGCTTCGGTGAGACTGGATGCCAGAAACAGCGCCATATTCACGAAGAGAATCATGGCGGTGGTGAAGCGGGCTTGCGGGATAAACCCGGCAATCATGCCGCCGATATCTGACCGGCGGGAGACCGCCCGAGGTCCGATCTCAACTTCACAATAGGGGCAAACGCGGTCTGACGTGCTGACAAACGCACGGCAATTGGGGCACATCCGGCGGGATTCCACTGCTTACCATTCTACCTTGCCGGTGGCGCGGCAAAGCTCAACTGATACAATGTCATTCGATGCTGCGGTCCCTGGAGGAGTTGAAAAAAGATATCGTCGAGATCGGTCGCCTAGCCTATCAAAAAGGCTGGGTGGCGGCCAACGACGGTAATTTCTCCGTCCGCCTGGAAGACAACACCATCCTTTGTACGCCCACCATGATCTCCAAGGGCATGATGACGCCCGACGATCTGATCATTGTGAATATGGACGGCCACAAGGTTTCCGGCCGCGGCGAGCGGACCAGTGAGATCGCCATGCATTTGACGATCTACAGCATGCGGCCCGACATTGGTGGCGTGGTTCACGTGCATCCGCCGGTGGCGACCGGCTTTGCGGTGGCGGGCAAGCCGCTGAACCGGGCAGTGTTGCCGGAAGTGATTATCTCCCTGGGTTCCGTACCGCTGGCCGAATACGGCCTTCCGGGGACGCCCGCCCTCACGGCGGGTATGATTCCGTTGATCCCCAACTACGACGCTTTGTTGATGGCCAGCCATGGCGCGGTCTGCTATGGCCGCACCGTGTGGGATGCCTTCTTCAAGATGGAGACCGTGGAGCATTTCGCCCGCATCAACCTGGTGGCGGAACTGTTGGGTGGCCCGCGCTTGCTGCCGCGCGGCGAAGTGGAAAAACTGTTTGAGTCCCGCAGCCGCTACGGCATCAGTTCCAATGCGCGCATGCAGCCCGGCAATCCCATCGTGGCCGAAGATACTGCCGCCGCTCCGGAACTTCCCGCCGGCGTATCCCGCGAGGCGCTGCTGGCATTGATTGACGAAGCCCTGATGTCGCGCGGCTAGGCCTAATCCGGGTTGCTGCTGGAGGAACGCCGCCGGAGCGAGGGGACGCTGGGCAACTCCGACTCTTCACTATTGCCTGAGCTCGACCCGCGACGCCGCTGCCGGCTGACGACCAGGTTCCCGGCCAGACCTACTCCGATCACCAGCTTGACGATCTCCAGCGCCGAATACGTGGTGTGCCATGTCTTCAACTGGTCACGCAGCAGGTTCGGCACGTCGCGCGGGACAAAGTCGACTTCCCGCCCCAATCCCACAATCGGTGGCAGGACGAAAAACTGAGCCGTGGCCACCAGCGCGACCATCGCCAAAGTCATCCCCATGGCCAGCTTGCTGCCCCCCGATCCAAACAGCAGGATCGAGAACAGGGCCAACCCCAGGCCCAGTTGGGCTAATCCCCAATGCTCAAAATAGAAGCGGTTCTGCTCCGCCACGTGATGCCGCAGAAACAGAGAGGCCTCACCTTTGCCGCCCAGCCGTTTCACCATGTCCTGGGCCATGCTGGAGGTGCTGCGATTCGCGGGCTCCTCCAGCACCGCTTCTACTGACCGGAAATTAAAGATAGCCACAGCGGTCATAAAGACTGATCCGCCAAACCATATCCCTAACAGGATGCAAGCAAGCCGCCGTGTATGCATTCGTTAGCGCGATTGTCTCATTCCGGCGACCCTCAGCGTAGCTGGCTTAATCGTCCAGGCCTCCAACCGGCCCAGATCATATAGCTCCGGTGCGCAGAAACCTTCCGGGTGGATCACCCAATTGTAGTTACGGCAGGCATCGGTGGCCACATGCTGCTCAAAGGCCAGCACGGCCTGGCGCACCGGTACCGGGCCCGCACCGTCGGGAGCCTGGGCCATCGTGGCCACGAAGTCGCCGATGGAAAGTGTATCTGAGTCCACCCACACTTGCGCGGGTAACTGGCGCTTCTCGCGGATGTGCCGCTTGGCTTGCGCCATGGCGGTTTCGAGTTCCACACGAGTGATCTGTTTGCGCTTCAGCGTTGATTGATGGCGCGCCGCCGGTGACGCCACTTCGCCGGGAACCCCCAACGCCGCCGCCACTAACTCCGCCGCCGACCACTTTTCATGCCACGTCAGGCCCGCCGCCAAGAACGCCCGGGCCTTTTCCGGCGCTATGGCCGGAGGAGTGGCGGGCTGGTAGTGTGTGATCAATTCGCGAACACTGGTGAAGCGCACACCAGGCATCTTCTGGAGCTTCTCCACGTAGCTGTTCAGGATCTGATAAGTCTGCTCGCTGCTTTCTTTGGTGCGCAGTTTGGCGGGCTTCCAGTCGGCCCGGGCGGGGTTGGCTCCGCGAGAGAAGTTGACCCCGTCCCAATACTCCGTGGTGACAAACTCATTGGGGTGATACCAGAAGTGCAGGACGCCGCCGCCTGCTTTCTGAAGCTCCACGACGCGCTCCGCCGCCTTGGCCAGGGTCGGCTCCAGCTTCGCGGGATCATTGATGTCCACGCGGATGGCATTGGGCCCCAGGTTGAACATCCAGAACATTCCGCCATACCAAAACGGCTGATTGTTCAGCCCCACATGCCGCCCTTCATCCACGTAGCTGGGGATACCCAGTTGCTTCAGCGCGGCATGGGATTGCGGGCCCCAAGAGGACCCTGGCTGTCCGTAGGTAGAAAGTACCTTCACACCAAAGATGCGCATCACGTCGCGCGCCCCCGGGCCTTCGCGCAACATAAACTCAGTGGCCCCTTCCGTCATGCTCAGCGGCTTCAGATAGACCGCGGGCGTGGGCGGGATGGAGTGGTTGTCGGAATGGTAGGCGATGTCATGACCCTTCAAGGCCTGGATGACATCAAAGCGCTTGCGCTGTTCCAGCACGCGAGCCTTCTCGCCCACAATCTTAAAGGTGGCCGTGACGCCGCGCGCCTTCAGGTCCCGCGCCAGGCGCAGGCAGGCATCGTCGTCTTCCGGCGTGATGTAGTCTTCGGTGTCGAACCACAAGACAACGTGTACGGTCGGTTCAGCGGCCCACCCGGAGGCGGCCAATCCCAGCAGAAGAAGCAGCAGTGGCATAATCCGAAGGATGCCACGAATTGATCTCACCCGGCGGCAACTGCTGGGCGCCGCACTGGCGATCCGGCTTCCGCGCAAGATCCGGGTGGCGATTATCGGCGCCGATGGCCACACGGCGGAAGTGACCGATCACCTGCGCGATCTGCCCGATGTCGAGTTTGCCTGCTATGCGCTCTCCAAGCCGAACCCCAAGTGGAGCGGGGCCAAGCACTACACCGACCACCGGCAGATGCTTGATCAGGAGAAGCTGGACGTGGTGGCCGTCACCACCGATGACGGCGCGCGCGCGGCCGCGGTGTTGGACTGCGTTTCCTGCAAGTTGAACTTTGTGGCCGAAAAGCCCCTGGCTCGTACCCGTGAGGACTATGTTCGGATCAAGAAAGCCGTGCTGTCCAGTGGCGTCAAAATGGGCCTGATGCTGCCGCTCCGCTACCGCCCGCACTTCCTCGCGATGCGCGCCGTGGTCGATGCCGGCGAGATTGGCGAAGTGGCCCAGTTGCAGGGGCAGAAGTCCTACAAGGCCGGTGCCGATTCGGGTTGGAAGAACCGGGCGGAGAGCTATTCGGGCACTATCCCCTGGGTAGGTATCCACATGATCGACACCATGATGTTTGCCAGCCGCCGCAAGCTGGTGGAGTGCGCCGCCTTCCAGACCCGCATTGGCTGGCCGGAACTGGGCGTCCGCGAGAACACCGCCTCCGTGCTCTACCGGCTGGACAACAACGGCACCGCGACGCTCAACTGCGACTATCTGCGCCCAAACAAAGCACCCACGCATGACGACGACCGGCTCCGCATTGCGGGCACCAAGGGCGTGGTCGAATACCAGGGCTCCACCGGAGTGATGCTGATGACCGGTACCGCTCCACCGCGCGCGGTGCCTCTGCCGCCAGCGGGCTCACTGTTTGTCGACTACCTGAACGCCACCTACAACAACGCCGCGCCCACGCTTTCGCACGACGAAATCTGGGCCGCCAGTGAAGCGGCTTACGCCGCTCGTGAGGCGGCGCAAAAGGGCGGCTTCGTTAAAGTCTAGCGGTCAAGATCTAGCCGCTAGCGGAAAGTCTTGTCATCGACACGGCTCAGGTCGATGCCGTCGCTCAACACGCCTAGAGTCACGATGGCGAAAGTGAAGACGTTGGTGCCCGGCTCAATGTGGCCGCCAAAGGCCTTCGTCGCATCGGTCATCGTCATGTGCGCGTGGACCTTGCCGTCGATCACATAGCCGTTGATTGAAACGATGTCCGCGGGGGCGCTGGCATCCTTGGTGAAGACGTTCTTTGAGGGGAAAGTGCGGTTCGACACGGAGTGCACGTGGTAGTTCCTCACCGATCCGATGCCGGACAGGAACACGGCATTTTTCACCTTCTCCTTTTTCACCATCTCCTCGATCCCGGCCAGCAGGTCGGCCTGATACTTGAACCGCATAATCACCACGCGCTCAATTCTGCCGGACACGGCGTAGACGTCAGGCACGTCCGGATTGAGACCCTTGGCATCCAACTCCGGCGTGGTGGCTTTGGTGATTTCGGTGCGGACAACTTGGGCGGTGGCGGGAATCGTCAGCAGAGCGATGAGCAAGAAGACGGTTTTCATGAGAAACACCATATCGCGCCAAGCCCGGAAAAGAAAAAGGCCGGCTACCCGCGAACGGGGCCGGCCTGTTTCACTGATGGTCCGAGGTTCCGCGTTAGAACACGAAGCGCAAGCTCACCTGAGCCCGGCGGGCGTTGGTGCCATCCGGGAAGCCCTGCGACTGTGAGCCTTCACCCAGACGCGGTGTCGGCGTCAGCACGCCATTGGCGGCCGTAAAGGCCTGCGTGTTGACCGCCGTATCCGAGACATGATTGAAGACGTTGAACGCCTCGAAATTGAGTTGCAGGTTGTAGCGGTCATTGAAGGCCAGTACCTTCGTTAGCCGCGAATCCAGGCGATAGATCTGGTCGATCGGCATGCTGGCGGCCGGGATAAACGGCACGCGCGAACTGCCGCCAAAGCCGTTCAGCGAACCCGTGAAGGCCGCACCCGCAAAGGGGTTGCCGGAGACAAAGATGGTGGGCGTGGCAGGCTGCGTGGAGGCCAGTGTCGCGATGCCGGAAAGCTGCCAGCCGTTCGCCAGATACCGGCCGGCAAACCCATCCATCTTGCCGAACGTCGGCGCATAGACAAACGAGCTGACCATGCGGTGCCGCTGATCGAGCGCCGAACTGGACTTGTCCAGCTTGTAGTCTCCATTCATCAACCCGTTGGGGCCGCCCGAGAAGAAGATCACGTTGTTGCCGCCGCCCTGGTTGAAGTCAATGGCGTGGGACCAGGTATAGGCCACCGACGCTTGCAGGCCCTTCGACATGCGCTTGTTCACCTGCACCACCAGGCCGTCGTAGTATTGCAGGCCACCGTTCTCTACCTGGTTGACCCGGCGCCACCGCGGGTCCACGCGATTGGCCAGGCGATAGGTAGGCGTCGAGTAGCTGCCCACTTGCGCGCCGGAGGCATCGTTGATGCGGTAGGTGACATCCGGGCCCAGGCCGCCCACGTTCATGTCGCGCACCGTATAGAGCTGCTTGCCGCGGCTCCACAGGTAGCTGACCGTTAGCCCGATAGTGCGGGTGATCTCGCGCTCCACCGTCACATCGCCCTGCTGCGTGTAAGGGTTGCGGAAGTCGCGCGAGGGGAAGGTCAGGTCAATGGTGCCGGCGGGCGGATCGCGGTCGATCCCGGCCAGCCGGTTGGGAAACACAGGTCCGATCCCCAGGTCGGCCGGGATCGCGGCATTCAGCGAAATCTGTTTCTGGTAGAGACCATTGCTAACAAAGAAAGTGTTCAGAATGCCGGTCTGGAAGCGGGCGAAGAAGATGCCGTAGCCACCGCGGATGACCGTCTTCGAGTTGATTTGATAAGCCAGCCCCAGGCGCGGCGCCCAGTTGTTGGCCGGCTGCGGAATCGAACCGGTCAGTGGGTAGTTGGGCGTAGCTAACGGGGGTTGGGAGAACTGCGAATACTCATACCGGACGCCATAGTTGAGCGTCAGCTTCCGGTTCAGCCGGAACTGGTCCTGGATATAGAAGTTGTAGTCGCGTACCCGGTTGTCCACCACCGGGTTGCCGAACCGCTGCGAGAACGTCTGCCAGCGCTTGGCCCCGCTCGTATTGCCCGTCAGGTCCTGCGCAAAGGCGGTAAAGGTGGCATAGGAGTAGGTGCCGAACTGGTTGGCCAGGCTGACGGCGTAATCCTGCGTGTAGCCAAAATCAAAGCCGGTCTTGATGGTGTGGCGTCCCAGTGTCCAGGTGAGGTTGTCGGCGATCTGGTAGCGGTTCTCGCTAGGGTTCAACCGCGGATAGGCCGTGGCGACGCCGGCGTTGTTCTGGCTGTTGACACTGAGTCCCACGGGTCCAATGCTGGGCACCAGTGACGGATTGAAGTCATCATAGAGCCGGTCCTTAAACCAGCCAAAGCGCACTTCATTGACGATCGTGTTAGCGGGAATGGCGGTCCAGGAAAGGCGCCCATAGCGCGTGCGGACCGTGGAATCGGCATTGTTGCCCACGCCTTCGCCGTTGTTCAGCACGGCCTGCGTCTGGATGCCCAGCGGCGAAATCCAGCGCAGGTAGTTGAAGCTGGCGCTGATGGCGTTGTGGTCATTGGGGCGCCAATCCAGCTTCAGGAAGAACAGCTCGGAATTCGCCGTGCGGGGCAGAGTTCCAAACTGGCGGCCAAAGAAATCACGGGCGGCCTGGCACTGCGCCACCGTGGCCGTGCAGCCCGAAGTAGCCGGACCGGGGGTCGCCCAGCTGCCATCAGAATTAAACAGCGGCGGGCGCGTCATCGACGACACCAGCGGGAAGTCGCGGCGCGTCGTCTCACCATTGAAGAAGTAGAACAGCTTGTCCTTCTTGATCGGTCCGCCGATTGAACCGCCGGTCTGATGGCGCGATTCCGGCGGGTTCACCATCGAGTACGGGTCCCGCGCATTCAGCGAGCGGTTGCGGAAAAACCAGTAGCCCGTGCCATGCACATTGTTGCCACCGGACCGCGTAACGGTGTTGATCACGCCGCCCGAAGCGCGGCCAAACTCGGCCGAGTAGCCGGTGGTCTTCACTTCAAACTCCTGCACCGCGTCCTGCGAGATCTGCGTGGTGATGCGCGTGCGGCCGGCGTTCTCGTTGTAGAAGTTATTCGTTGTGTCGTTGCCGTCGGTGAGGAATGAATTGCCACCCGCGATGCCCCGGAAACTCACCAGGCCGAACGTGCCATCGGAGACGACCGCGGGAGTCAGCAGCACAAAGCTATCCACCCGGCGTCCATTGATCGGCAGGTTGACGATCTGCGTCGAATCCACCACCTGCGACGATCCGGTCCGGGTGGAATCCACCACCGCTTGCACGTCCGTCACCTGCACTTCCGAGGCGGCGGAGGCGACGTTTAGCGTCACCGCCAAGTCCAACTGCTGGCCCACCTGGAGGGTGATGTTCTGGTTGTCGAACGGGGCAAAGCCCGGTGCCGTCACCTGGACCCGGTATCCGCCGGCCGGAATCAGCGCTGGGGCCGTAAACACACCGGCCGCGTTGCTGGTCAGCGTTCGCCGGATACCCTTGGACTCATTCGAAACCGTCACGCCTGCATTAGGAACGATCGCGCCGGAGGCGTCGCGCACGACGCCGGAAATTCCACCAAATCCAGCCACGGCTTGGGCGTAAGCCGCCGCAGCGAAAAGAACGAAAGCCCCCACCACTTTGTGTCGCATACCCCATTTTAGGACTGTCAGGATTGCAGGCGCATGACAAGCAGTCGCCCTGCCGCACCCCAGAGGAATCTGAAACAATAGAGGCAGGCAATGCCGAAGTTCTCCATGGGGAGTTGGGCCTTCTCGTTTGGCCCCTATGCCGCGAATCCCGTGCCGTTGGGGCGCGTTGCGGAGCATTTGTCCCAAGCCGGTTACGATGGCATTGAGCTCTGCGGGTTCCCTCCCCATGCCTCACTGGACGAACTGCCCACCGCCGCCTCCCGCCGTGACCTGCAAGCCCGCTTAAGCGGTCTGGGTTTGGGCGTTTCCGGCTTTGCCGCGGATTTCACTGGCGTCAATCCCACTGCTGCCGGCAACAAGCCACGCTATCTGGAACTGTTCAAGAAGACACTCGATGTTTGCGCCGGAGTGGGCAGCCCCGCCATCCGCGTCGATTCCGTCGCCGCTCCGGTTTCGATTGCGGCCGCTGAAATGGGCGACGCGATGGAACGCTTGGCGGACTGCTGGCACACCATTGCCAACTATGCCGAAAAGGCCGGCATCAAGGTAGTTTGGGAGTTTGAGCCGGGCTTCGCCTTCAACACCTCGCGCCAAATTGGCGAGCTCTACGAACGCGTCGCCCACCCCAACTTCTATCTCCTGTTCGACACCGCCCACGCCCACATGTGCGGCGTCAGCCTGGATGAATGCGCGGGGCGCATCGGTGCTCTCCACCTGGTTGATTCCGACGGTACGCTCTACGCTGACGAAACCTCGACGCACTGCGCCGTCGGCAAAGGCGTGGTGGACTTCGCGAGCATGGTGCCCGATCTGCGCGCCATGAAGCTCGATTGGTGGACCGTGGACCTCAGCTTCCGCGAAGACTCCTGGGATCTGGTGGGGCCCAGTCTGGAATGCGTGAAGAAGCTGGCCCACGGTGAGCCGGCGCTGGAGCCCGCTACCGTAGGCCCTTCGCCTTCAGCCAAGCAATCAACGCTGCTGGGTCGTCCGAAATAATCGCGTCGGAACCGGCGTCCACCAGGGCCTGCCACTGAGCCGGTTCATTGGCCGTCCACGGCACTACCTTCAACCCAGCCCGATGCGCCTGCTCCACCCGCTCTTTGGTGACCGTGCGGAAGTGCGGCGAGGCAATGAAGGCTCCGGCGGCTTGCGTGGTCTCCACCCAGTTCTTGGCGGCGTCGGCCATGCCTGTGGGCGTCAGCATCGACAGGCGGATCTTCGGTGACAGCGGCTTCATCGCGATCAGCGTGCGGTCGTCAAAGCTCTGCAGGATGACGCGCGATTCCAGGTTGTGCTTCTTCACCACGGCCAGCACCAGCTTCGAGAATTCCTCCGGAGTGGGCGTCAGCTCCGGCTTGTTCTTGAAGATCTTGGTTTCGATGTTGTACTCCACGCGCGACCCCTTGGTGGCCTTGAACACTTCATCCAGCGTAGGCACCCGGGTGCCCGGAATCTTGCTCTGCTTGGGGAACTCCGGGTTGCCCAGTGCGCCGCAATCCCACTGCTTCAGCTGTTTCAAGGGCATCTGCCGGATCACCCGCTGCGCGGCCAGTTCGGGCGTCGGGGCCTGGCAGAACACCTTGCTCATCTCCGGGTCATGCGAGACCACCAGGATGTTGTCCTGAGTGACGGCCAAGTCCAGCTCCAGGACATCCGCGCCCTGGGCGATGGCGTACTCAAACGCCGGCAGCGAATTCTCGGGCATGGCGGCCCGCGCCCCGCGGTGTCCGTGGACCTGAATCTTCTCCGCCGCCGCCATCGTCATCGCACTCATCATGATCGCCAACAGAACCCAACGCATGCCCAACAGCATAGCGGGCGGGCGTTTCAGTCCGGTGAACATGCTTGACGTCCGGACTCACCCGGCACGCGGAAACGCAATGTCTATCGGGACGTAACTGTCAATTCATGCATCAACGATCTGGTTTCTGGCCTCCTGGAAGAGATGCACTTTTTCCGGAATTTCCTCCTCTTCGCCGCCGCTGCGCCGGTGTTTGCGCAGTTTGACACGGCTGCGGTGCTGGGCACTGTGACGGACGCCTCAGGCGCCGCCGTGGCCCGCGCCACATTGACCCTCAAGAACACGGACAAGGGCGTGTCGCTATCCACCAAGTCGCTCGACAACGGCAACTTTGAGTTTCCGACGGTGCCCATTGGCAGCTACACGCTGGCGGTGGAGCAGGCGGGATTTCAACCGCAGATCTCGCGGAACTTCGGCTTGGCTATTGGTGCCCGCCAGCGCGTCGATTTCCGCCTGGCCGTGGCCACCGCCCAGACGACCGTGGAAGTAGTGGCGGATGTAAACCTGCTGGAGACCGACAGCTCCGACCGGGGCCAGCGCATCGAATCAAAACAGATCCGGGAACTGCCGCTCAATGGGCGGGCCTACTCGGAACTGGTTTATCTCAGCGCGGGCGTGGTCCGCAGCCCGTCGGCCAACCAGGGGTTCTCAACCCGTGAGGGCTCCTTCGTCGCCAATGGGCTGCGCAGCACCTTCAACAACTTCCTGCTGGATGGTTTGGACAACAATTACTTCGGCACCTCCAACCAAGGCTTCTCGAATCAGGTGGTGCAAGTATCCCCCGATGCGGTGGAAGAGTTCCGCGTCATCACCAACAACATGTCGGCGGAGTATGGCCGCTCTGGTGGAGCCACGATTAACGCCAGCTTGAAGTCCGGCGGCAACAGCTTCCACGGCGCCGCCTGGAACTTCCTGCGCAACACGGAACTGAATGCCATTGGCTTCTTCCGTCCCGTTACCGGGCAGCCGCGGCTGAACCGGAACCAGTTCGGCTTCGTCTTCGGCGGCCCGATCATCAAGAACAAGACCTTCTTTTTTCTGGACTACGAAGGCTACCGCGAAGTAAACACCAGCAATGCCTTTGCCACCGTGCCCTCACTGGCTTTGCGGGGCGGCAACGTCGGGCTGCCGGTGCGCAATCCGTTTTCGGGCGTGATCTACCCCAATAACGTGATACCCGCCTCCGACATCATTCCGTTTGCGCGCACCGTCGCCGGGCAGATTCCGGTGCCCACCAACGCTGCCGCGGCCAACAACTTCCAGACGCTCTACCGGATCACTGACTATCGCGACAAGGGTGATGCCAAGCTGGACCACTACTTCTCTGAGAAGCTGCGCGGCTTCTTCCGCTACTCGCAATCGCGCCTCGATGTTTTCGACCCCGGCATCCTGGGTGGACCCACCGGCGGCGAAGGCAATGGCTTCACCAAAGTGCCGATCAAGTCGTTTGCCGGTGGTGCCACCTGGGCCGTCGACACGAACACGATTCTCGAAGCGCGCCTCGGCTACTCAACTTCACAGGCGGGCAAGGATCCGCCGCTGATCGGTGGTCCGTCGATGCTGGAAGCCTATGGCATCACCGGCCTGCCGACGGAAAAGCGCTACACCGGCGGGCTGACCGTGCAGTCGTTTGTCGGCTTCACCGGCCTCGGCCGGCAGGCCACCAATCCGCAGTATCAACATCCCACCACCTGGAACCCCAAGTTCAACTTCACCCGGATCCTGGGCCGCCAGACGCTGAAGGCCGGTGTCGAGTATCAGCACTTGGCCGTGGAGGCCTTGGACGTCAATCCGGTGATTGGCCGCGACATCTATTCGGGCCTGTTCACACTGGGCGCGCCCACCACCCAGACCAGCCTGTTCAGCTTTGCCGACTTCCTGCTGGGCGCGCGCAGCCAGTATCAGCTGGTGAACCCGGATATCGTCAACCACCGGCAACAGTCACTGTTCTTCTACGTGCAGGACGACATCCGACTCACCCGCAAGCTGACCCTCAATCTGGGCCTTCGCTATGAACTGGTGACGCCCTTCTATGAGCGCGACAACCGGCTGACCAACTGGGACGCCACCAGTAACTCCATCATCCCGGCCAAGGACGGCAGCTTCGCTGAGCGGGGTCTCGTCAACCTGGACAAGAACAACTTCGCCCCTCGCCTCGGCTTGGCCTACACCGTGACGCCCAAAACTGTTCTGCGCGCCGGCTACGGCGTCAGCTACGTCCACTTCAACCGCACCGGCACCAGCTATCTGGCCTACAACGCGCCCAACTTCATCCTGGCCAGCGTCTCGCAGTCTCCCGCCCTGCCCGGGTTCCGCAACACCCAACAGGGTTACCCGGCGGGCTTCACCGATGGCCGGAACTTCAATCCGTTGAACTCGACCGTCCAGTACATCGACCCGAAGTCGCCCTCCGGCTCAGTGCAGAGCTACTTCGTCTCGATCCAACGCGAGCTACCGAAAGGCTGGCTGGTGGATCTGGGCTATGTAGGCAACCGGGCCAACGACCTGATCATCATCAACGACCTGAACCAAGCCCGGCCCAACCGCGTCGGAGAAAACATCTCCACCCAGCTCCGCCGTCCCAATCAGCGCTTCTCCAGCATCTCCGCCACCCTGCCCTGGGCCTGGTCCAGCTACCACGGCCTGCAGATCAAGGTGGAAAAGCGGAGCTCCGCCGGATTCTACTTCCTGAATTCCTTTACCTGGTCCAAGGCCATGGACCTGGCCGGGCAGGCGCTGGACACCAACAACGGCAACGCCCCGTCGGTGCAGAACATCTTTGATCTCAACGCCGATAAGGGGCCGTCGAATTACGACCGCAAGTTCAACAACGTCACCAGCTTTGTCTACGAGCTGCCCTTCGGCCGCGGCCGGAAGTTCCTGTCCAGCCTGAACCGCGCGACCGATCTGCTGCTGGGTGGCTGGCAGGTCAACTCGATTATCAACGTCCGCTCCGGCGCGCCGCTGACGCTGAGCTACACGCCCAGTGCCGCGCAGGAAGTGGTGCCGGTGATCGCGGTGTTTGGCCGCAACACCTACCGGCCCGATGTCTCGCGCAACCCCCTGACGCCCGAAGGTTCCCGCACCATTAGCAACTATCTGGACCGCTCCGCCGTCAGCATACCGGCCGCCGGCCAGACCTTCGGCAATTCCGGCCGCAACATCGTCCGCGGCTTCAACTTCTACCAGACCGACCTGACGCTGGGCAAGACGTTCACGCTGACCGAGCAGCTCCGCCTGCAGTTCCGCGCCGAGGCCTTCAACGTGCTGAACGAAACCAATTTCCGCGAGCCGGACGGCAACATCTCCAATCCCGGCTTTGGCCAGATCCGCTCCAGCTTTGACCCGCGGCAATTGCAGTTTGCGCTGAAGCTGATCTTCTAAGCGTCCGACGTTAACCTGCGAGGCTCGGCCTGCGGCCGGTCCGGCGATTCGCTTTGGCCAACCGTGCTGGCGCTATGCGGCGTCGTGCTCCCAGGCCCCAAAGGGATCCTCAAACAGGACCTCCCAGGCTTCCAGCGGAATGGTGAGTTCCTGATCGGTGAGCAGGCAGGCGTTCAGGCGCGTCTCGATGTCTGCCCGGTCCATCTCCACGCCGATGAAGACCACCTCCTGCATGCGATCACCATATGGCTCATGCCACAGTCGCCGGATGGCCTGCAGCGATTGCTCATCCTCGGGCCATTCCTCCTGGGGTACGGCGGCATACCAGGGCCGTTCCGGCTCTAGCGTGACGCAGTTGCCGGCCTGAGAATAGACGCCGATCAGGTCGTGCTTGGTGGCCAGCCACATAAAGCCCTTGGCCCGCAACACGCCCGCCCAGCCCTCGTCCAGAACATCCCATAGGCGTCGGGGATGGAAGGGCCGCCGGGCGCGGTAGACGAAGCTGGAAATGCCATACTCCTCCGACTCCGGCGTATGCTGGCCGAAGCCTTGCAGTTCCTTCAGCCAACCGGCGGCGCTGGACGCCTTGGCCTCATCGAACAAGCGGGTGTAGAGGATCTCCCGCATGGCCACCCTCCCAAACTCCACCTCCACCTGGCGAGCCTCCGGGTTCAGGCGGCTCAAGATCAAGCGCAGGCGCGCGCGCTCCTCGTCCGACATCCGGTCGATTTTGTTGATCACCAGCACGTTGGCGAATTCAATCTGGTCGATCAGCAGGTCGGCGATGTTGCGTTCATCGTCTTCGCTGAGCTCCATGCGGCGGTCCATCAGCGAGTCCAGCGATTCGTAGTCTTCCAGGAACTTTTCGCCGTCCACCACGGTGACCATCGTGTCCAGTTGAGCCACGTCCGCCAGTGAGCCGCCCTGTTCGTCCACAAAGCTGAAAGTGGCCGCCACAGGCATCGGCTCCGAAATACCGGTAGATTCGATCAGCAGATAGTCAAAACGGCGCTCCTGGGCCAGCTTCGCCACTTCCAGCAGCAGATCCTCCCGGAGCGTGCAGCAGATGCAGCCGTTGGACATCTCCACCAGCTTTTCATCCACGCGGTTGAGGGCAGAGTTTTGTTCCACCAGACGCGAGTCGATGTTCACCTCGCTCATGTCATTCACGATCACCGCGACGCGCAGGCCTTCGCGATTGTTCAGAACGTGGTTCAAAAGCGTCGTCTTGCCCGCACCGAGAAAGCCGGACAGGACGGTGACGGGGAGCTTGGCGGCCAAAGCAGTGGGGTCTTGCAGCGAGGGCGACATATCAATAGTGATAACTCACTATCGAAAATAAGGCAAGCCAGACCGCTGTTCGCCGCAAACTGGGGTCAAGTACCGGAGAGATCTAGCGTCGTTGGTCGTGCTGACGGCACAGGCAGCAGTCGCTGCAGCGGTGGCAACTCTCGCACAGGTGCAGGGCACAAGCGTCCTTGGTGCACCAGACGCAAATCTCGCCCGACGGCTCCCGGCAGATGGAGCAACGGAAACCGAGCGCCGGAACGGGCGGCGCGGCAGCAGCCAGGGTGCTCACGGTGTCTTTCGCGGCGTCGGGGCGGTCAACTGGGTCCGGCACCGCTGGGCCTCGCTCTCCATCACTTTCCATTCCGCCTCCCGCTGGGCCGCCACTTCGGCGACAAACTGCTGTAAGCCTACCTTGACGCTCAAATGCTCCGCCGTCAAGGATTGCAGCAGATCGGCCAGCGCCGGGTTCTGATACTTACGCACAGCCTCCACCAGATTTCCCATCCGTGTTTCGATCGCCTGCAGTCGGAAGAAGGTTTCCAGGGCCAGCGTCAGCCGGTCCGGTTGGCGGGCTAGCGTTTGGGCGGACTGCTCCAGGTAGCCCACTTCCTTCTGGACCGACTCCCACTGCTGGAGGTAGATCTCCGAGGCCCCTTTGGCGATCCATTCCTTGGGGTTCAACTGCTTCAGCAAGGGCAACAGCTGTTTGACTTGCGCGGGCAACCGGGGAAGATCACGCTGCAGTTCCCATTCCGCCTGGGCACCCGGGCCGGGGGTAGCCCCAGAAGTACCCGCTGGACTTGAAGCCGACTGGGCGAGGAGAAGAACCACCGTTAGGGACAGCATCCGCAGCCCCGCAAACTCTAATTGCCACCCGGTGGCGGTGGAGGCGGTGGAGGCGGAGGTGGTGTGGTGGACGCCGTATCACCGGGAAGACCAACGCTTCCACCAGCCGAACCGGCACTGCCAGCGGAGCCGCCCGAGCCCAGCCGCGGGCCCCGCATCACCAGCACATCGGAAAGCACCCGCAGGCTGCGCTGCAGAACCAATCCGCGATCCACGCGGCGTGCCGCCAGCGGGGCATTCTTGTAGACCCGCAGGTACTCGCCTGCGTTCAGCAACTTCGATTCCGTATAGGGCAGGATGGCGTGTTGCACCGCCACTTGGCCTTCTTCCACGTAAACCAGCGTGACGTCGCCATCATCCTCGACGGTGACGTCGAAGATGGTGCCGCGCACCGAGATCACCGCGGTTGGCGTCCGGACCCGGTTGGGATTCGGTTGCCCGTTCATCTTCTGGATGTGCACCTTGACACGGCCAATCCAGAGATCCAGCAACTCGCGCAAGGACCCGGCATTCTGCCGAAAAACGAAGCGGCTGTTGGGGAAAACTTCAAACTGGCTGCCATCAACAACCTGCAGCAGCGCGTAGCCGTCTGCCCCGGTGATGACTTCTTGTCGCGGCTGCAACGTCATTCCCGGCATCACTGCCCAGGCCTGTGTGTCGCGGACCACCGAGACATTGCCCTGCACGCTCAATACTTTGGCTGCTTCCAGGGAATCCAGCTGCGCCAGACACAAAACGGGCGCTGTAACCATTACGATTAGCGCTGCCGATAAGTGTTTATGAAGCCGACTCATCATCTTGAAGCCAGTCCAACCGCCACCACACCGCTGGAAACCAGAGTGTACCCCAAATTGCAAAGCAAGTCAGGGGCCTTCAGCCAAATGCTTGATCTGGCGAGAGGGCTACCACTCCTCCCAGGATACAATGGATACTAGCGATGTGTCGCACTGCCACAATCCGCTTGGTTTTCGCCGCCGGGGCCATTGCTGCCGCGGCGTCTTCCATCGCCCTGGCCCAGGACGTTACGCTCGACTGGCGCCGCATCGGCAACTCCGCTATCCGCACGCGCTCCGGCGAACTGGCCACGGGCCCAGTGGAGCGAGTGTGGTTTGAGGGCGCAGGGCTGGCCGCACAGACCGTCGCGGGTAACGTCTTTCTGACGACTGACTTTGAGAACTGGCAACCGGCCCGCACCAAAGTTCCGGCCTCCGCAACCAGCTCCACCGTACGCGGCGAACAGGAACTAGTAGAGGCCGACGAAGACGGTGTCTGGCGATCACTCGATGGCGGCCGGACCTGGGCGGGCTTGAACTCGACGCTCCCCAATCTGCCGGCGGAACGAATTGTCGGCACTCGTCCGCTGCGCATCGCCTCCCGCCAAACCATCTTTGAATGGCAGCGGGACGGCTGGGCGCGGGTGGCGGACGCCGCTCCTGCCGCAACCCGGCGGTGGAACGAGGCCGCCGACCTGCTGACGACGCTGGAAATTCGGGACGGTAAACTCTTCCGGACCGTCGACGGCGGCGGACTTTGGGACGATATCTCACTCAATTTGGCCGGAACGGCCATCTATGGCGTCACGGCCCACAGCGAATCGAACACGGTCTACGTGGCCACCGAAAAAGGTATTTTTGTGGCCTCGGTGGACCTGCGGGCGCCGGTACTGGGCGGCTCCTGGCGAAAAGTGACGGGCGCTTTGCCGGACACCAAGGCGCTGGACGTCCAACTGGATGAAAACGGCAATCAGTTGTTCGCGGCTTTTGAAGGCTGGGGCATTTACGCCGCGCTGGCCCCGCACCGCCGCCAGCTGCCAACGCTGGTCAGCGCGGCTGATCTGCGGCCCCGGGCGGCGGCTCCGGGGGCCCTGCTCAGTATTCTCGGACCCGAAGGCCTGCGGGTACGGGGAGCGGTGGGCTTAGGCTCACTGGCGGGCGAAACGCAGTTGCAGGTTCCGTTCAATGCCGAAGGCCGGGAACTGCTGCTGCAACTGGAATCCACCGCCCGTGCCTGGAGCCTGGCGGTGCCACTGGAGCGGACGGCGCCCGCGGTGTTTGAGCGTGATGGTGCGCCGATGCTGATTGATGGCGATTCCGGCGTGTTGCTGGATGCTCTGCGGCCGGCGCGCTCCGGGATGCGGCTCCAGATTTTGGCGACAGGGCTGGGCCGGGTGCGCCCGGAATGGCCGGCGGGTGTGGAAGCACCATTGGAAGCGCCCCCCGTCGTGGACGCTACCGTGCGCGTGCTGCTGGATGGGCAGCCGCTGGAGGTGACCCGCGCCGTGCTGGCACCCGGCTATATTGGTTTCTACCTGGTGGAAGCGCTGGTACCCAATCTGGTGAACCGCGGCACGGCGGAACTTTCCGTTGAGGTGGCTGGCCGGGAAAGCAACCGGGTCCGCGTCCACATTGAACCTTAGGAGATTTGCCGATGATCACCGCCGCCACGCTCGCCCTTACCTTACTGGTCGCCCAGCAGCCGAAAGAAACGGAAAAGCTGGCTCCCTATTACCCGACGCCCGATTCCGTGGTGCAGAAGATGCTGGAAGTGGTGGGGCTGAAGAAGGGCGAGAAGATGGTGGACCTGGGCTCCGGGGACGGCCGCATCGTCATCATGGCCGCCAAAAAATTCGGGGCCGACGCCACCGGCATTGAGTTCGACGAAGCTCTTTACAAGCAGAGCTCCGCCAAGATCAAAAGCCTTGGTCTCGACAAGACCGCCCGCATTATCCACGGCGACATCATGGTGCAGGATTATTCGCAGATGGACGTCATCACCATCTACCTGCTGCCGCTGTCCAATGAAAAGGTCCGCCCGATGTTGGACAAACAGTTAAAGAAGGGCACCCGCGTAGTCGCCCACGACTTCGAAGTGGGCGGTTGGAACCCAGAAAAGACGATCACGATTGAAGATGACGGTGAAGGGCGCAGCCATACGCTATTTCTCTATCTGCGCTAGTGCGCTCGCGTTCGTGATGTTGACCGGCTGCGGCCGGTACGCCGACTTTTCTTTGCCCGCGCCTGAAGGGGTGCGCCGTGAGGTCCGCTGGCGCTGGGTTCCTCCCAAGGAGCCGTTGCTCCGCCCGGGTTCCGGCGAAGTGGACGTGCTGAACCCCAGCATGGCCAACGGCAAGCTGTTCTACTCGGTGTTCGACGGCAAGACCTGGTACACCGCACTCGACGGCCAGCGCGTACTCGCGCCCCAAGGTTGGGAAGGCGGCTACATCGCCGCCAACGGCAGCGTACTGTTTCATGGCGGTCAATACTGGCACTGGTATCACGTGTTGGGCCCGGACATCCCCAAGATCGCCTTTGCCCGCTCCAAAGACGGCCGCGAATGGGATCGTGATGCCACGGCCGCCGTCGATGTGGGCCCCAGCGGCAGCTGGGATGAGCGCGGCGTAGCGGACCCCTATGTCATCGAAACCGGTGGCGCGCTCTACCTCTACTATCTGGGGCAGGACCGGGCCAAACGCCAACGCCTGGGCGTCGCCACGTCCACGGATGGCCATACCTGGACCAAGCTGCGCTCCAACCCGGTGCTGGAACCCGGTGAGCCGGGTTCTTTTGATGAGAATGGCCTGGGTGAGCCCGCTGTCTGGAGCTCGCAGGGAACCTGGTGGATGCTGTATACCGGCCGCGCTCGCGACGAAGTGCGGCGGATCGGTTTAGCCCGGTCCACCGATGGTGTCCGTTGGGAGAAAGTGAAGGGCTTTGTCATCGCGGGTGACCAACCGTGGAATGCCAAGGTGGTCTGCGATCCGCACGTCGAACCCCAGCCTGACGGCCGCGTGAAGGTCTGGTTTGGCGGCGGCGACGTCGCGCATCCGGCCGAACGCATCCATGGCCAGATTGGCCTGGGCGAACTGATCCCCGAAAGCTAGTGGTAGCAGACCATTGCGGAATGCCGCGAACAAAGGAAGCCAGAATCCAGGCAGCCAAAAGAGAAAGGGCTGTACCGGTCCGGTACAGCCCTTCTCACCTTCACTCTGGTCGCCTTTAGCGGCGCAGCCGTGACGCCAACAGCCCAAGTCCCACGGCGCCGAGCGCCAACGTGGAGGGCTCCGGCACCACACCGGTTGACGGCCTTGCGTCGCTACTGATCACGACGTTGTCGATGCCAAACGACTCGTCGAATCCACCCTGAGAGTTCGGGTACTGCCAGGTAATTGCCAGCGTGGATGCAGTGTGCGCGAAAGTGAATGAAACGGTCCGTGCAGAGTCCCGGTAGAAACTGTTGTAACCGAAGTTGGGATCCCCAAAAGCCGTAAAGGCCGGCGTAATCAGCGTCCCCGGACCACGCCCGAGATTGTCGCTCGGATAGTAATTGCCGAAATCCCGAGACTCGTCATAGAGGGTGTTGCTGTCGGCCTGAACAATGAATTGATCGCCGCCCAGATCGGTACTGTCCCACAGGGCCAAGTTGAAAGTCAGCGTCACCTGGGAATGTGCCGCCAGCCCGCTCAGTGTCAGCGTGGTCGAACCTGTAGTGGCGTTCCGCCAGTGCTGAGAGCCGAAACCATATCCGCTGAGTCCACCGGTGGACTCAGCGGAACCGGATCCGCTCCACTCGGTGCCAACAGCGCCTTCAAAATCTTGGGTGTAAATGCTAGCGGCTCCGACCGGTACAGAAAACAATAGCAGGGCCGTGGCGTAAAAACCATTGATTGACATTAGAGCTCCTCCTTAGAGCAATGTTGCCCAAGTATGCAACACGGAGTGACTCAAAGCAACAGAAATGCGTTGACGATTGAAAGTACTAGAACATCCATACTTACCATCACTAACCAAGATGCAGGTTACGCGCACGAGGTGTCTCGCAAGCGTGCCTGACTCATCGCCCAAGCCCTGGCACCGGCTGAACCAGGGTGGCTTGACTACTCTCTTCGATCACCCGCCGTAGCGATGCCCGGCTGACGGGTTTGGTGATGTGAAAATCCATCCCGGCCCGGAAGCACTCGGCCCGGTCCTCCGCGAAGGCCCCGGCCGTCAGGGCCACGATGGGGATGCGCCGGCCTGAACCGGACTCCAACTGGCGGATCTCCTGAGTTGCTTCCAGGCCCGAGAGCACCGGCATCTGCACATCCATCAGGATGAGATCAAAGCTCTCGGCCTGATACGCCTCCACCGCCGCCCGGCCATCATTGACCGCAATCACGGTGTGGCCCTCGCGGCTCAGTAGCCCCAGCACCACTTTGCGATTGACGGCGGTGTCTTCGGCGAGCAGGATCCGCTGGGGCAGGCATCGTGGCGCGCTCGGCTCGGCACCGGCGGCCGGTGCCGGCTCCACCACTTGAACTGTCACCATCGATTCCAACGCCCGGCGCAGGTCCCCCGGCGACAGCGGTTTCAGCAGCCGGTGCCGCAACCCCAACCCGGCTAACCGGGCCGACCCGGAATCCGCCCCCGATGGCGGTGCCAACATCAACACCGACCGCCCGGGGTCAAGCGTCGTGGGCCACTGGTTCAGCAAGGCAGCCGTATCCGCATCCGGCAACCGGGCGTCCAGCACCACCAGCTCCAGCCGCTGGCCCAAAGCCTCCGCATGGCGCAGCGCCTCCTCGCCTGTCTGAGCCAGGAAGGGACGCATCCCCAGAGCCGCAACCATCCTTTCGAGCACTCGCAAATGCGCGGGACTGTCGTCCACCAGCAACACCGCCTTGCCCGCCAGCGGCGAGGTCAGCACCGCCGGCAACGCGGGCCTAGCGTCGGCGGGAACGGCCAGCGGCAACGAGAAGAAGAACACGCTGCCTTGGCCTTCCTTGCTGTGCACCACAATCTGTCCGCCCATCACCCGCACCAGTTGATGGCAGATCGACAAGCCCAGCCCGGTGCCGCCATAACGCCGGGTAGTGGAGCCATCGGCCTGGCGGAACGGCTCAAAGATCAGGGCCAGCTTGTCGGCCGCAATCCCAATGCCGGAATCCCGCACGGAGAACCTCAGCGTGGCGGAGCCGTCTTCATAGGCCTGCAGCTCCACCTCCAGCTCCACCTCGCCTTGCGCCGTAAACTTGTTCGCATTGCCCAGCAGATTCAGCAGCACCTGCCGCAAGCGCACCGAATCACCCAACACCACCTGGGGCACCGCCGGGCCGACGCCGGCAATCAGTTCCAGGCCCTGGCGGTCCGCGATCAACGAGAGTGTTCGCGCCGTCTGAAAGACCACGTCATGCAGATCAAACGGTTCATGTTCGACGTCCAGCCGGCCCGCCTCCACCTTGGAGAAGTCCAGGATGTCGTTCAGCAGTGTCAGCAGCCCGGCCGCCGAGCCTTGGAGCGTTTCGGCGCAATCCCGCTGCGCGGCATCCAGCTGGGTGGCCAGCAGCACCTCGGCCATCCCCAGCACGCCATTCATCGGCGTCCGGATCTCATGGCTCATGTTGGCCAGAAACTCGCTCTTCAGGCGAGCCGACTCTTCGGCGTGCTCTTTGGCCTGCACCAGTTCCGCCGTGCGGCTGGCGACGGTGGCCTCCAGCTGATCGCTGTTTTTCTGTAGCGCCCGGTCGCGATGCTCAATCTCGCTCAGCATCTCGTTGAAGCAACCAACCAGCCGTGAAACCTCCGCGCCGGACTCCGTTTGAGCGCGCACGGTGTAGTCATGTTGCTCCTTGATGCGGCTGGCTGTCTCCGCCAATCGCTGCAGCGGGCTGGCGATCAACCGCTGAAAGTAGAAGCCGATCAGGCCCGCCACCATCACCGACAGCAGCAACACCACACCCGATACCGCCAGAAACCGGAGAGCCACATCGGCCATCGGCTCCAGGTCCGCGCGAATCTCCACCATGCCCAACGCCCGGCCTCGCGCCAGCACCGGCCGCGTGACGATCACTTGTCCGCTGGCGGTAAATTCCACGCCCTCCCGGCACGCACCAACGGCTTCCGTTCCGGCCTGCACTCCGGCGGCGGCATCGCGGTTGAACTGCGCAAACAGCTGGCCGGTCTGATTGCAGATCCGGGCGGAGCGGATCCGGGCATCTTCCTTCAGCGCCTGCAGCGCTTCCGCGGCGTTGACGTGCAGGAAGGTGTAACTGCCCGCCAAACGCAACCGGCGCGCGGCCTCGAAACGGACGGCGGATTCAAAGCCGGCGGAACCAACCTGCAAGCCGTTGGAGTAGCTCAGCGGCGCCAAAAGATAGTGCCCGCCCGCCCCGTATTGCAATCGCGGTGTGCCGGTCACCAGTTGCGCGGCACCGTTGGTCCGGGAATAGAACACCGTCGAATCAAACATCCAGCGCTTTCGCCACTGCCACCGGTGGCCCAGATCCGCCGCGTTGCCCAGCTCATTGCGCAAGCTGGGTAAACCATCCGTCTGTACCGCTACCGGCAGGCCACCCGGCCCCGGCTGCACCGACAACAGTAAGTTGAGACCCAGTTCACCCCGAGATGGCGTCCGCACGGCGTGCGACACCGCGGCCCACAGGGTTTGTTTCTTCGAGGGCGTGTAGAGCAGCCGCGCTGTGGGCTGGACGGACCAGCCGGTGAAGCTATTCCGCTCCAGACGGACGCCCCCGGTCAAGGCCAGGCGCTCCGGACGCAACGTCACCTCATCCTGCAAGGTGAAATGGACCAGTCCGTATTGCCGGGTGCTCTCTCCGAAACTGAACCCGCTTGAGACCCACGTCTGGTCCCAGATGGACCGCGCCCCAGCACCCACCACCAGTTCGTGACGGCTCCCCAGGGGGCGGCGATGCTGTAGATCGGCGTCCAGCGTCCGGACCGTGTAATTGATCAAGCCGGATTCCCGGCCGTAGTGATCAAAGTACGACTGCACCGACGTGGTCCCGCCGCTTGCGGTGCGTCCGCTCCCAACGGGACATCACGTTGGCGCCGGTCATCTCCCCCCCCGGTCGATGCTCACTTCGCTATACGGAGGCTTAAACGAAGCCAGATGGTTGGCCGTCTTGGTGCCGCTGCGGTAGATATCTCCCTGCACCGTCAGACTGTCGGAATCCGTGGGCGTTCAGTCCCCACGGAAACCGCCTTGCAGAAAGCTCCACCGGGCCGTCCCCAGCGACGCAACTTCGCTGGCGTCACCCACCCGCAGCGTGTGCTGCGCATATGTGCGGTAGAAGCCGTGGCGACCGGCAGCTGCCCCGTGCCGGATCCGGGTCAACGCCTGGTCCTGCGTGCCGCTGCCCACCGTCACTTGCGTCCCCTGCGTCCGCTGGGAGGTCTTGGTGATGATGTTGACGACGCCTTCACCGCATTGGCTCCCCACATCGCCGCCCCCGGACCGCGCATCACCTCGATACGGTCCACATCTTCGATCATGGCGTCCTGGCTGTCCCAATGCACCCCCCCAAAGATCGGGCTGTACACTGTCCTGCCGTCAATCATCACCAGCAGCTTGTTGGCGAAGCCGCCGTTGAAGCCGCGCGCACTCACGGCCCAGGTGGTCAGGCTCATCCGAGCCACATTCATGCCCGGGACAAGCCGCAGCGCCTCCGGGATGCTGGTGACGCCAAAGCGCCGCAACTCCTCCTGCGTGATGACGTAAACCGCTCCGGCCGTGCGCGCCAAGCTGTCTTCCTTGCGCTTTACGGAGGTGACTGGCGTGGCCAGCAGCTGTTCCAGGTCAAGCGCCCGCAAAGTGGCCGGATCTTGCCCCCCTGTCCCGGCGGGTGAATCCGAAGCCAGCATCGATAAAGCGACTAGCGCAGACGGCCCAAGCATTATCGACACTTATCGGGTCGCTTACCGTATGCGTGAATCGTATCCGCGCGGCCCTGCCGGCGCTGACCGGCCGCCGGAAACTAACCTTTTGAATCAACCCGCAACAAACGGATGGGAGTATCTGCGCGGAACCTTCATGCTGGATCCAGAGAAACGAGGCATCATGAGAAATATCACCGACACTCAGCAGCCGGATCCAGAGCACTTTTGGCAAGCCTTAGAGCGGCGCGACCCGTCGTTTGATGGCCAGTTCTTCTTCGGCGTCATCACCACCGGCGTCTACTGCCGGCCCTCCTGTGCTTGCCGCCGTCCCTTGCGAAAGAACGTCCGCTTCTTTCAGTACGCAGCGGAGGCGGAACGGGCGGGATTCCGGCCGTGCCTTCGTTGCCGCCCCTTGGCGGCCATCGGGCAGGACCCGGATACCGACCGCATCCGGCAAGCATCGGAATTTATCCGCGCCCACGCCCAAGAGCCGCTCACGCTGGCCGAGATGGCCCAGCAGGCTTCGCTCAGCCGATTCCACTTTCAGCGAACCTTTAAGGCCGTGATGGGCGTCACCCCGCGCCAGTTCGCGGAAGCCTGCCGGCTGGATGTCCTGAAGACGGAACTCCGCCAGCAACGCTCCGTCACGGATGCGATCTTTGAGGCGGGGTTCGGATCGTTGAGCCGGGTTTATGAAAAGGTGGACACGCGCCTTGGAATGACACCCGTTGAGTACCGCTCCGGCGGCAAGCATGTGCCCATCTCCTATGTGGCCGTCAGTTCCGCCCTGGGCCGGATGATGATCGGCGCGACGGACCGGGGGCTCTGCTTTGTGCAGTTTGCCGAAACCGATGAAGAACTGCTGGCTCAATTGCGCCTGGAATATCCCCAAGCCCTTCTCCAGCCCATGGTAGAGCCTTACCCGGACCAGTTTGCGGCTTGGATGCACGCGCTGGAGCAGCATGTCCGCGGACAACAACCCCGGCTGGAACTGCCGCTCGACCTGCGGGCCACGGCTTTCCAGATGCAGGTCTGGCAGTACCTGCAATCAATCCCTTATGGCAGTGTGCAGTCTTACGCCGAGGTCGCCCAGGCACTAAGGCAACCCACCGCCGCCCGAGCCGTGGCCCGCGCGTGTGCCACCAATCGCGTCGCCTTAGTGATTCCCTGCCACCGCGTCATCCGTGGCACCGGCGAGATGGCCGGGTACCGTTGGGGTGTGGAGCGGAAGCGGGTGCTGCTCGATCAGGAACGTGCCGTGTCTCGGAACGCCGGCCGCTGACGGCAACAGTGTCCGAAGCCCACTCGGAGAGGCCGCGCAAAGCCTGGCTACGCCTTGAAGCGGCGGCGGCTGACCGCCACCAGACTCAACAGTCCGCCCGCGCTCAACACCCAGGCGCTCGGCTCGGGAACAACGCCTGGATTGACCGGCGGCGGTTCCACATACTGCTTCATCATAAACGTGCCCGTGGGCTGATCGAAGCTAATCCAGAGCGGGAAGGCCGTTGGGTCAGAATAATCGGGCGCAGGGGAAATGCCGATCACCGAGAACTCCGAAACGGGGCTCGAGAAAAGGTACTTGCTGCCGCCGGCAAACTGCCCCAACGACTTGTGATTCGTGACGGCACCCGCGCCCCCTTAGCCATTCGCCAGACCATGGATGTCCGCGTGGCGCAAACGAATCTGGCGTTTTTGTCTTTGTCTTTCCAGGCCGCGCGTGTGTCGGACTACGCTTTCGGCAGCCGTCCGCCCGGGCCGGGACAATCCGCTAACGGACCAATCCCGATTGAGCAGATGCAGCTGAATCCGCCGAATCTCGGGCGGGATCATCACCACATTCGCAGGGTCGACGGCACCACCGGAAATGTCACCTCTTAAGCGAACCCCAGCAACATACCGGGATTCGCGGATGGCCCGGTGGCGACGGCACGGTTCTCCACCCCTCGCGGCCTGGCCTACGATGCCGCCCGGCAGTTGCTGTTTTTGGCGGACATGGGCAATAGCCGCATCCGTCAAATCAGCATGGCCACCGGCATCGTCAGCACGGTTGCGGGTAACGGGCCTATAACTACACGGGTGACGGCGGCCCGGCGGTCTTCGCCAGCTTGAATTTGCCCCATTCGGTGGCGGTGGACGCGGCGGGCAACCTATACATCAGCGAAGGCAACCACCGTATCCGCAAAGTGGACGTGAGCGGTAAGATCACCACCATCAGTTCCGTATCGGGTGCCACCTTCTCGGGTCTCTATGGCGGTGATGGCGGCGCGGCGACGAGTGCCAATCTCTTCTGGCCGCGCGCCATCACGGCTGATCCATCGGGCGTCTTTGTTCGTGGCCGCGTTCTGCAATTGTGCCCGGGCGGCGGTCCGGTCTCCCCCGGGGGCCTTGTTTCATTTGGCGGCCAGCCCATCGTGGATTGCGATAAATCCCGTCCGACACTGCCGCGTGTACAACCCGAAACAAAGTGATTGACATCCGTCTTCATTTCCTTATACTTGAAGAGGATTTGAAAAGAAGACAGAGGCTAAGTAGTAACAATCGTGCAGATTGTTGCTCACCCCAAAGCCCGATAGTCGGTTTGTAGGACGGAGGGTACGCGTGGCGGGATACGCGGCAATCGGTGCGGTCGGTCGAAGCATTGAGCGGCTGATCCGGCTATGGTTTGAACGCGAGGATCCTGTTCCGGTAGCCGGAACAACCACTCGGGTTCACTTAGCCACCACCGACGACTTTGCTCCCGCCAATTTCCCCACCCGTGTCGGCACCCCAGCGTTAACCGTTTTCCTTTACCGGGTTGACTTCAACCATGCGATGCGGGCTGCGTGGTCGGCCACCGGTAGCCAGACTGGCCGCGCCGTGTTGCCGCTGGACCTGCATTTTCTGTTAACCGCCTGGGCGGACAACGCCGAATTTGAACACCGCATCCTCGGTCGCGCGATGCAGTGCATTGAAGCGCACCCCGTTCTGTCCGGTCCGCTGCTGCATGAATCAGGCGGCTGGGCCCCGCACGAGAATGTCCAGGTAGTCGCCGACGAGATCACCACGGAGGCCGTCATGCGGACCTTCGATTCGCTGCCCACTGATTACCGGCTGAGCGTTCCCTATATGGCCCGCGTCGCCCGCATCGAGGCGGCGGAACCGCTGGCTGGCCCGGTGACCACTGTCCTGCTGGGCGCAACGCCGGAGGCGACACCGTGACCACCATTGACAGCCGTTACGTGGTCAGCCGCCACCAGTTAGCCATCGGCATTGAGCCGGTGGATGCGGTCCGGGGCCAGCGCTTTCTGCAACCCTTGCAATTGACCGATGACCGGGCGCCGCTGGGAGGTGTGCAGATACCCGTGGACCGGCATGGGTCCGGGTTGCACGCCCTGCGATATCAGTTGGGCGTCGCGCCGCCGGCGTTTAGTGTACGTGTATTTGACGGAGCCGAATCTCTCTATGCGCCGTCTCAGGATCGCCGCCGTTGTGTGCCGCGCCGCTTCACTGTCCCGTTGCGGACGGTCGCGCAGGCCGATCTGAACCGGGCGGGAGATCGGGTGCGCCGCCTCAGCCTGTTCCCCGGTGCCGCCTACGAAACCACGGAGGCCATCACGGGCTTGCGCGGCACTGTTACGCGCGGGGGTGCTCCTTTCCGCTGGTGCCGGGTCGAAGCCCGGCGCGGAACAACGGTTGTGGGTCGGGCCCACGGCGATGATCGCGGTGAGTTCCTCTTGCTGCTCGACTCCCGCTCGGCGGGCGTGGGCGATCTGGTGGAGCCTTTTGTCTTCAGCGTCCGTATCTTTGGCTTGGCGGCACCGCCGGTGCCGGTTTCCCCTGACCGGCCTTCCATTGACCCTCTGTGGGATTTGCCGCTTGAGGTGCTGCCCACTTTTGGCTTACCGGATACGGTTTCCACCGGCGAAGCCCTGCCCACCGGATATAGCGAATTGTTAGCCCGGAATGTTGAGTTCCAGTTCGGTCGGCTTCGTGGAAACGAGCCGGTCTTTGCCGTCCCCTAAACCCGATGAGACGAACCAGTTTTCAATTCGTGTCACGGCTCCCGATATTTGAAACGCGGCCATAGGAGAAATTTGAATGCCCGAGTACCTTGCTCCCGGCGTCTATGTTGAAGAAGTCAGCTTTCGGTCGAAGTCGATCGAAGGGGTCCCGACCAGTACCACCGGCTTTGCCGGGGTCACCCGCTTCGGGCCGGTTCAGTATCCCGGTGGACCCGCCACCAGTGAGCCCCGGCTGGTCACCAGCTTCACGGAGTTCGAGCGGATCTACGGCGGCTTGGAGACCATCCGGGTCGGGGCGGATGCCCTCACGCTGGAAGAGCGTCCCGGCTATGTCGCCCACGCGGCGCGTGCCTTTTTTGAGAACGGCGGCAAGCGGCTTTACATCTCCCGCGTCTTTTCGCCGCGGGGCGTCGCTCCCGCGCTGAACTATGGCGTGGCCACGCGGGCCGTTCCCGTCGGCGCCGTTGGCACGGCTACCTGGAATGCCCGCTGGCCGGGCGCGATGGGCAACGTCGAAGTCACAACCGTCGTGGTGCGCTCGCGCAACCTGGGCCGGGCACGCCCGGGTAGCGTCATCGAGATCCTACCTGCCGGCGTCAAGAAGGTTGGCAATGATCCGGTGGATCTCACGCAACTGGCCATCGTCGGGCTGGACGCGGGTGGCAATCAGGTCTATACTCGCCTGGGCGTCGTGGTGGCCCCGGCCGCTGGCGAGACGGTCAGCCTGATTGAACTGCAGGTTCAGGTCCGCGTGGACGCTGAGCGGGTAGATGTTTACGACGAACTCTCCCCCAGCTTTGCCCAGAAGCGCTTCATTGGCCGCATCCTGCAGCGCAATGATCCGGAAGATGAAAACGCCACGGTGTGGTTGGCGTGGGATCCCACGGTGATCGCCGACAATTTCCTGGAAGCACGCCTGGTGGCGGCGTTGCAGAGCAACCCCAGCCCTCGCCTGGCGGGTGGACATGACGGCCAGATGCCTCAGCCCGATGATCTGGCCGGCAAGGCGGCCGATCCGGACATCACCACGGTCAAGGCTACGGGACTGGAAGCCCTGGGTGAGATCGATGACATCGCTATTGTCGCCCTGCCCGATTCCGGCACCTATGACGACAAGACGCTGTGTGAAGTGGCCACCGGCAAATTGATCAGTCATGCGGAGACGCTACGTTACCGCATCGCCGTGCTGGATGCGCCCTTCCAGAGTTCGATGAACGAGATCCGCGATTTCCGCGGCAAGTTCGACAGCAAGTACGCCGCTCTCTATCACCCCTGGATCGAGATTCTCGATCCTACCGAGCGCGCCGCTCAAGGCGCTCCCCCGCGCCGCTTGATGCTGCCGCCGTCCGGGTTCGTCTGCGGCATCTATGCCCGGTCGGACATCGAGCGCGGTGTTCACAAGGCCCCGGCCAATGAGGTGGTGCGCGGCCTGACCCGGTTTGAAGCCAACATCAACAAGCCGCGGCAGGATGTGCTGAATCCGGAAGGCATCAATGCCTTGCGCTTCTTTGAAGGGCGGGGCAGCCGCGTGTGGGGTGCCCGCACCATCAGCTCCGATCCGGAATGGAAGTACGTCAACGTCCGGCGCCTGTTCATCTACATTGAGCATTCGCTCGACAAGGGCTCCCAGTGGGCGGTCTTTGAACCCAACAACCGGCGCCTGTGGGACAACATCCGGCAGACCGTCGAGGACTTTCTGCTGGTGCTGTGGCGTGACGGCGCTTTGATGGGCGACAAGCCGGAAGACGCCTTCTTTGTCCGCTGCGACCGCACCACGATGACCCAGAATGACCTCGACAACGGTCGCATGATCTGCCTGGTGGGGGTGGCTCCCACCAAGCCCGCGGAGTTTGTCATCTTCCGGATCGGCCAGTGGACCGGCGACCGGAAGGGTTAACCGTTTCCCAGAGTTCCCTAAGTATCGAGGAGAAAGAGCAACATGCCTACATTTCGCGACAATCCATACGGCGCGTTCAATTTCCTGGTGGCCCTGGGTGGCTCCCAAGGTGATGGGTCCAGCGGCTCCGTCGTCGGCGGCTTCAGTGACGTCAGCGGCCTGGGCGTCGATGTCAGTTATTCGGAGTACCGCAACGGCAACGAGAAGTTCAACACGGTGCGCAAGGTACCCAACACACACAAGAACGACGACGTCACGTTGAAGCGTGGCCTGGTGGGTTCCGACGACCTGTTCCAGTGGCTGAAAGGTGTTCGCGACGGCACGGCCGACCCGCGCACCATCACCATCACGCTGCTTGATGAGGCGCGTCAACCGGTCGCCACCTGGGCGCTGCGCAACGCTCAGCCCAAGAAATGGACCGGACCGACACTGGCCGCCAAGGGTGGCGGCGAGGTGGCGATGGAAGAGATCTCTCTGGTACACGAGGGGATCGAATACAAATAGCAGCCCTGCTGCGGGCGGTCTAGACCATGAGTTCGATCACCCAGACTCCCTTGGGGGCGCCCGGCATCTACCGGGCGCGTCCCGCCATCACGCGTGTCCTGGACCCCGCGCGCATGGACATCTGCGCCTTTGCGGGCGTGGCACCCCGGGGGCCGGTGCGCCATCCCGTGTTCAACGAAAAGTGGCGCGATGACCGCCCGTGCGTCGAATCAGCCCGGCCCCGGCGCCGCACGCTGCCGGTGGTGGTGGAGAGCTTTGATGAATACCGCGCCCGCTTTGGCGGCTTTGAGGGGCCGGGTTTGCTGCCTTACGCGGTGGGTGCTTTCTTTGCCAATGGTGGCCGCCGTGCCTGGATCGCCCGCATCGTGCATGACTATGGCAGCGCCGCGCTCAACAATGCCCGTGTGGCGGAAGGCGTGTTGGGTGCAGCCGGACTGCGGGCGCGCAGCGAAGGAAGCTGGGGCAATCAGGTCCGGGCTGGCCTCACCTATACGACGCGGCCGGTGGCAGCACTCGCCATCGACACCACGGGGCTGACGATCGATGCCGGACAGCCGCTGGTGCCAGGAGCGCTGGTCCGGCTGACCTTTGCGGACGGTACGTACGCGCTGCATTTCATCGTCTCGGTGGAGCGGACGGCGGCTGATCGTTCCACCCGCCGCGCACTGTTTGATTCGCCCGCCGCGGCTGTAGCCCTCCGGGTGGAACTGGTGGAAGGCGAACTGAACGCGAACGATGGCGGAGCCGTCACCGAAAAGCACGACCGCCTTGGCTTCTCCCCGGAGCATCCGCGCTGGCTGGCCACCGTACTCTGCTACGAATCGGATTTGCTGTGGCCGCAAGAAAGTTGGATCCACACCGCGCAGTGGCCAGCGTCGGCCAGCCTCACTTCCCCGGCTGAAGTGCGCCTGAGCGGTGGTCTGGACGACTATGCCGCCATTGTCCCCGATGACTTCTTCGATGACGGCTGGGTACTGGGTGACGACGAACCCGGTGACGGCGTGCACGCCTTCACCCATCTCGATGAGGTGACGCAGGTGCTGGCACCGGATCTCTACTCGCCGGGTCCCCTCACGCCGTGGGCTTCCGTGCTGGACCCCGTCTCACTGGCCGGTCCCGAGTTTGCCCGCTGCGTCGTTCCGCTTCCGCCGGGAGAGCAGCAGCCGGCTCCGGCTGAACTGGAGGGCTTGCGCCTGGATCCATCACTCCCCAGTGACCGGGCCGCCATCATCGCGCTGCAGTCACGACTGGTGACGCTGGCCGATCAACTGCGGCGTTTCATTGTTCTGTTGGATGTCCCGCCGGGTTTGGATCAGCGGACCATCCTGGCTTGGCGGGCCTCGTTTGATTCATCCTATGCCGCAGCCTACCATCCCTGGGTCCAGGTGGCCCGTGGCGATGACCAGCGCGACGCACTGATTGCGGTGCCGCCTTCGTCGTTTGCGGCCGGCACGATTGCCCAGACCGAAGCTCTGTTCGGCGTGCCTCATGGGCCCGCCAACCGCATTCTCAAGGCCGCGGTCGATGTCACCGATCCGGTCTCCCCCGCGCGCCACGATCAACTGCATCCAGTCGGTGTCAACGTCCTGCTGCAGACCCGCGATGGCGTGCTCCTTTCCGCTGCCCGGACGCTTTCCTCCGATGTGAGTTACCGGCAATTGAGTGTCCGGCGGCTGATGCTGATGTTGCGCAAGACGCTGGATCGGGAGATGCAGTGGGCGGTGTTTGAACCCAACGATAGCGGACTGCGTTCGGAGATCAGCCATCTGCTGCGCGGTCTGCTGCGGCGCCTGTTTGCCCAGGGAGCCTTTCGCGGGGCCAAGGAAGAGGAAGCATTTTTTGTGCGCTGTGACGATGCACTCAACCCGCGCGCCCATCTCGATCTGGGCCGGTTGGTCGCGGAGATCGGCGTGGCACCGGCCGAGCCGCTGGAGTTCATCGTCATTCGTTTGGAGCGGACCTTTGAAGGCGGTCTCCGGATCGAAGAATAAGCCATGGCTGATTCTCTGCTGCATACATTCCGGTTCCAGTTGAAGCTGCGCCGCAGCCCGGCTCAGGCGGCGGGCGATGGTGCGTTCACCTCCACCATCTCCGGTGCTCCGCTATCCGACGGGGCGTTCCAGGAATGTAGCGGCTTGGAGATCGAACTGGACATCCAGGAGTTGACCGAAGGTGGCCGCAATGACGGCGTCATCCGGCGCGTGGGCCGGGCCAAGTATTCACCGCTGGTGCTGAAGCGAGGCATGTTTCATGGCTCCTCCGGCGGTGTGAATCGCGATCTGTGGAACTGGCTCCAGTCGATTTCACGCGGAGAACGGCCCGTGCCCCGCTACGACGGGTTGGTGCAGGTGATGACCCCGTCCGGTGCCTCGGTCGTCGCCACCTGGGCCTTCAATCGCGGCCTGCCGTTGAAAGTGCGCGGGCCGGAATTGAACGGCAAGACCGGTGAGATCGCCATCGAAGAACTGCACATCGCCCACGAAGGCCTCCAACTGGTTGAGTCATGACGTTTATGGGGAAAGACCTTGCTTAGCAAAGCCACACTACAGGAGATCGCCAGCGACGAGAACTCGACGCCGCAGGGTGACCCCGTGCCGGTGCAGTTCAATCCGGCCAGCCTTCGCCTGCAGTTCTCAAACTCCATCGAGGGCGGCGAAAGCCGGGGTCGTCAGGCCCGTCAGTACTTAGGCTCCAGCTCCACCACCCTCACCGTGGATCTCAGCTTTGATACGGCGGACGAAGGGACAACGGCCCGGGCGCGCGACGTGCGCGAGCGGACGGCCATGGTGGAAAAGTACGTCGTACCCGCGGGCACTGCCTCCAACGAAGAAAAGCAGGCCGTGCCGCG
This sequence comes from Bryobacteraceae bacterium, assembly GCA_947458745.1. Lineage (GTDB taxonomy): Bacteria > Acidobacteriota > Terriglobia > Bryobacterales > Bryobacteraceae > JAPKYZ01. Next base: position 489,697 of record CANGYQ010000001.1, read on the forward strand.
CGTGCGGTTCCATTGGGGCAACCTGATCTTCGACGGCATCATTGACGGCATCACCATCGACTTTGATCACTTCGCCGAAGACGGCACGCCCCTGCGCGCCAAGATGTCGGTCTCGATCAAGGAGCAGAACAGCAAGTATCAGTTTTTGAAGGCGGGCCCCGGTGCCAATCGGGCCGGCAATGCCCCCGTGCCAGGTTCTCCCGGACTAGGTGCAGTGGGTTCGTTGGGGCTGAACGCCGGGCTGAGCGTGGGTCTCAGTGCTGGCGTATCGCTGGGCCTCAGCGCGGATCTTTCGTTGGGCTTGGGCGCGGGCATCAGTGCGAACTTAAGTGGCGGCCTCACCGCCGGCTTCTCCGCGAACGCGTCGTTGGCGCTGGGCGGAGAAAGTGCCGCCGAGTTCTCCGCCCGGGCCGGCCTGGACCCCGCTGCTTGGCGAGGCTTGGAAGGTGTTTCGAATCCGCTGGCCCTCTCCGCCGGCGCGGAAGTCGGTTTCAGCAGCAATCTCACCACCGCCGCCGGCCTGGGCGCAACCGCGGGTGCGGGTGCCGGAGCCAATGCCGCACCGGAGAAGGCGCTGGGGCTGGAACCGGCACCCGGAGCGAACGGCGCGCGCAGTTCCGGTTTCGCGCTGTCGGCGGCGGGTGGTCCACAAGCGGCGATTGAACAATCAAAGATCGCCCGCACCAGTGATGCGGCCACCAAAGCCGTGCAGGCTTTTTCGCCACCCACAGCACGGCCCACGCCGCCGCCGGTCCGGCAGGGTTTGCCACCCCAGTCGCGAGCGCCTCTCGCACAGTCGGGCTTCCCCTCGCTCAGCCGTCAGCTGGGTGCGGCGGCCGCACCACCGCGACCGCTGGCGGACCAGCGCGCCACCGCCTTCGGGTTCGGCGTCCCGCTGCGTCCCACCATTGCGGTGGACAGCGGTTTGGATGCTCCGGTGGGTTCGGGCGCGGCCCACACCATACCGGCCAAAGCAGCCCGGCATAAGGGCGGCTGCGGTTGTGGCTGTCAGAGATCAAGGAGTCCGCGATGAGCGTCGTCGTCAACGAAGTGACAAGCGAAGTGATGGTGGACCCGGCACCCGGCGCGGCTCCGGCCGGTTCAGCCGGTGGAAACACGCCCGCTCAGTTCCAGGAACATTTGCTCGATGTAGCGCGGGATCATGCCCGCACCGCGGCACAGGGGTTTGATGACTAACCTGCTCCGATCCGTAGCTCCGGTCTTTGAGGTCGACGGCCAGACCAAGGGCGAACTTGCGCTTGATCTGTTGGCGCTTGAAGTGGAAGAGAACACCGAAGGCCTGAAGAAGCTGGCGTTGACGCTGACTGACCTGGGTGCCCCCGATGGCGCCCAGCAGGAACGCTCCCGGTACCTGGATGGCCAGATTCTCGATTTCGGGAAGAAGCTGAAAGTCTCAATTGGGCCAGCCGACAATGCCCGGACGATTTTCGATGGCCTGATCAGCGCACTGGAGGCGCAGTTTCAGGAAGGCTCCTCGCCCCATGTGGCCATCTTTGCCGAGGACAAACTGATGAGCCTCCGCATGACGCGCCGTATCAAGACCTACGAGAACGTCTCCGACGCCGACATCGCCCAACAGATCGCGCAGCAGCATGGGCTGGCCGCGGAGGTGGATGCACAAGGCCCCACCTACAAAGTGGTGCAGCAGTGGAACCAAAGCGACTTGGCCTTCCTGCGGGACCGGGCCCGCCTGTTGCAGGCCGAGATCTGGTTCAGCGAGGAGAAGCTCTACTTTCAAACGCGCGACAAGCGCTCCGCCCCTGAGGTCACGCTAGTCCAGGGCAATGATCTGATCCAGCTCCGCGTCCGGGCCGACCTGGCTCATCAGCGAACCAAGATCGCCGTCTCCGGCTTTGACGCGCAGTCTAAGGAAAAGATCCACGAGGAAGCCGAAGGCAGCGCCATTCAGGCCGAGATCTCCGGCGGCCGGACCGGGGTGGACATTTTGCAGCAAGCCTTCGGCGAACGCGTCTCTTATCGGGTCCGCGAAGTCCCGCTGGTCAGCGCCGAAGCCACCGCCTGGGCGCGCGCCGAGATGCTGCGCCGCGCGCGCGCCTTTGTGGCGCTGACCGGTACGACGCGCGGCACGCCGGATCTGGTGGTGGGCAGCAAAGTGACGCTGGAACGCTGTGGCGCGCCCTTTGATGGCGCGGGCTACTATACGACGCTGGTCCGCCATCGCTACGATTTGACGAACGGTTACCGCACTTACTTTGAGGCCGAACGGCCGACGATCCAGGGGGCCTCATGAGCGGCCTCGCCAACTTTCAGCCCGATGGCCAGGCCCTCCGCTACTTCGGGGTCTACCCGGCTCTGGTGACGGATCTGGTGGACCCCGACAGCCTGGGCCGCATTGAGTTGAAGTTCCCCTGGCTGGGTGACGCGGGCGCGGATGTGCGCGCCTGGGCTACCCTGTTGACGCCTTACGCCGACGCGGACCAGGGCTTTCAAATGTTGCCCGAGGTGGATTCGCAGGTGGTGGTCGCCTTTGAGGCCGGACAACTGGAGCGACCCTACATTGTCGGCGCCTGCTGGAACGGCACGGCTTCAATGCCGGAATCGCCCGCCGCGCCGAACAACAAACGCCTCATCAAGACGCGCTCCGGCAGCCTGCTCGAATTTGACGACACCGAAGGCGCGCCGAAGATCACGGTGAAGACCAGCGGCGGCCACAAGCTGATTCTCGATGACGGGGCCATGGAAGTAACGCTCGAGCATTCCAACGGCTGCCTGCTGAAGATGAATGCTGGGGGCCAAGTGACGATCACGGCCAACTCCACGGTTGAGGTGAACGCCGCTGCGGTGAACGTTCATGCGCCGACGGCCACCTTTGATGGCATCGTCAACTGCCAGACGCTGATCGCCAACACCGGCGTCGTCTCGCCCTCCTACACTCCAGGCGCGGGGAACATTTGGTGATCTATGGATAACCGTCCCTGGGCCCTCGTCGCACCGTGGTACCGCTGGTCTAAACCCGGTGATGTGGAAACCGGCCGCAGTTCCGCGCCGGTCTTCCAGAAGTACGACACGTCCGAGCTGGTGAATCAGTTCTTGAAGGAGCCCCAGCATTCGCTGAAGTTTGTCGCCGAGGATGTGTGGCAACGCGCCGGACAACCGGTTCCGCTGAACCCGCCCCGCAAGATCTTCCTCGATTCCCACCAGCGCTTCTATCTGGTGGTCTGCGAGCTCCATTGCGACGCGCCGGGCTTCCCTAATTCACAGCACAGCGAAGTGATGGAAGCCGGCTTTGTGATCCGCCGCCGCGTCGCTAAGGTGCCCCAACTGGCCCTGCCTGAAGTGGAGCGCGCCGTGAAGGTGATCAACACCGCCCGCGCCGGGATGGCCACCGCCGACGTCCTGGAAGGCTACCGTCTGCGTGACGACTTTGACCGCTTCCGCATTCAGTCGCAGGTGAAGTACTACCAGCAGATGGAGAAGCTGGATCAACTGGGCGTCGGCCTGACGCTGCAAGGCTGGGTGCCCGGCGAATTCAAGGGCTTTGGCTCCTGGCAGAGCGTGGACGAGATGCCCCAGACCATCACCGAACAGGTGATCCCCATGACCGCGCTGAAGCCCGATCCGCGGATATCGGGCCATTCCGGCGCGGGCCGGGCCATCTACTTTGGGCTGCTTCCCACCGGGTCCAGCGATGCTGATCCGCTGGGCCAACCGCGCTTTGATACCGACGCGCTCTATGAAGTCCGCTGCTTTGTGCGCCGCAAGAAGGGGGCCTGCCCCGGTGAACTGGTCTGGAGCCGGCGCACGGAATCCTACCGCCTGGCCCCGCACATGGATCTCACGGGCACCAGCCATCGGCCGGTCACCATCCAGTTGCCGGACCTGCCGGCATTGAAGGCGGAGGCCGCCGCCTTGCCCCCCGGTGCCGGTGCGCCGGTGCGCATGGTGTCGCCCGATGCGTCTAAGCTGAACTTCACGGTGAACACCAAGACGCTGAAAACGTCGCCGCAGGCACCCTCGGCGGCGATCTGCTCGTTCTCGATCCCGTTGATCACCATCGTCGCCACCTTTGTCTTTCAGCTCTTTTTGCCGATCGTCGTCTTCGTCTTCCAGCTTTTCTTCCTGCTGAAGTTGAAGTTCTGCATCCCGCCCAGCTTCTCGCTGGACGCGGGCGTGGTGGCGGATCTGAATGCCGCTCTTGACGCCAATATCGGCATCAGCGCCAGCCTGGATGCCAAGCTGGACGCCGCCTTCACCGCCAACTTCGATCTGGACGCCAGTGCGCTGAACAGTCTTCGCAGCTCCACCACTGCCGAAGAGCGGGCTTCGATCGCCGCCAACACGGCCGTCGATTTCAGTGCCTCCGTCGGCTTGCCACCCAAGCCCAATACGGCCTCCGCGCCGCTGCCGCCGTTCACCGCCAACTTGGAGTTTGAAACCAAGGTGGAGGTGTCCGCATGACGTTCCGTCATTTGGGGCGCGGCTGGCCGTTTCCGCCCTCTCCCGATCCGCGCACCGGGGCCCTGGCCGAGGTCGAAGGCCCAGACCGCGTCCGGCAGGCGATCCGCATCATTTTGGAAACCGAGCCCGGCGAGCGTCTGATGCGCCCCAGCTTCGGCTGTGGCCTGCGCCGCTATCTGATGAAACCCAACACCACTGCTACGCGCGCCTTAATCGAGCATGATGTCGAAACCGCGCTTTCGGTGTGGGAACCCCGTATCCGCCTGCAATCGGTGAGTGTCGAACCGGGGGACGACCCGTCCCTGGTGCTGATCTCGATTGCCTACATGGACGCCCGCACGCGGCGTCCGGACAACCTGGTCTACCCGTTCTACCTGGAGTAAGCACGTGCCGATCCCGAGCCCTATTCTCGATGACCGCTCCTACCAGCAGCTCCGCGATGAGCTGGTGCGGAGAATTCCGGTCTATACGCCGGAGTGGACCGACCACAACCCATCGGACCCGGGCATCACCCTGCTCGAACTGGTCGCCTTCCTGGGCGAGAACCTGCTCTATCGCTTCAATCAGATTCCGGAAGCGACGCTGTCCGCTTACCTGAAGCTGCTCCAGATCCCGCTCCGGTCCGCCGTGCCCGCCCGGGCGATGCTGGGCCTCACCACGGATTCGCTGACGGGTCCGCTGATCGCACTCGGAACGGAGGCCAAGGCGGGCGCGGTCTCCTATGAAACGCTCACCGAATGCCGAGCCTGGCCCGTGCGGTCGATCGCGGTGGCCAAGGCGCGCTCACTCAAGACCCCCAACGCTGTCTCCGAGCCGCAGGTATACGCGTTTGCCGAACGAGCGCTCGACGCCCTCACCGCCACCGGCCGCTACCCGCAGGGTGTCACCGCCACCTACTACGAGAACCAGACCGTGCCGGATAGTCCGGATGGCCTGCCGGTTGATTTTTCCGCCACCGTGGATGGTCTGGTGTGGGTGGCCATCGTTGCGGGCGACAAGGTGAAAACCGCCGCTGACCGCGAGACGCTGCGCGACAACTTTCGGGAAGCAATTCTGAACCTGGGCTTCGTCCCCGATGCGGGCGTCCCCACCATGAACCAGGTGCCGCCCTGCTCCGGTGGCTCCGGCACCCCGGCACCGGCCGTTGAGTGGGAGATTTCGTCCGGGCAAATGCTGAACGGCGCGCCCCGCTATGCCCGCCTCACCGTCGCCGGAGATTCAACCCGCGGCCTGACGCAACAAGGTGTCGTGCGGCTGAAGCTCCCGCAAGAGAAGGCCGCCTTTGGGCCGTTCGTCGTTGCGGATGAGGATCTGGCCGGCACCGGCGATCTGCCGCCGTCGCTGGACGATGAGACCGCGGCGAAGGTGCTCTTCTGGCTGCGGGCCTACCGGGTGGACGGCACGCGGCCCGGAGCCGTCCAATTGATGCTGGTGAACGCGACCGAAGTCAGCCAGACGCGCAAGGCGCTGCCCGAGTTCCTGGGTACGGGCACCGCGCAGCCGGCTCAGCGTTACCGGCTGGTGCACCGCCAAGTCCTGGAAGCCAGCCTGGTGGTTGAGGTGGAAGAGAATCCCGGCCAGTGGTCGCGTTGGGAGGCGGTGGACACCTTTGATGCCTCAGCCCCGGATGACCGCCACTACATCGTCGATCTGGAGGCGGGCGAAGTGCGTTTCGGTACCGGCTTGAAGGGGCTGGCACCGCAAATCGGCCAACGCATCCGGGCCACCGAATATCGCTACGGCGGTGGTGCCGCGGGCAACGTCGGCCCCAAGGCCATCAGCAAACTAGTCACGGCCGAGGCGGTGAAGTGCGCCAACCCGCTGCCCGCGCGCTTTGGTGCCGATGCCGAATCGCTTGCCGCGGGACTGGAACGGATTCCGGGCGAACTCCGCCGTCACGACCGCGCCGTTACGCGGGATGACTTTTCCGAACTGGCTCGCGCGACGCCGGGGGCGGCCGTGGGCCGCGCGGAATCACTCCCGCGTTTCTTCCCCGCCATACCCCAGCAGGAAGCCGCTGGGGTGGTCAGCGTGGTGGTGTGGCCCTCAGCCGATCCGCTACGTCCCAATGCGCCGCTGCCGGATCGTGACCTTCTCCGCGCTGTCTGTGAGTACCTGGACCAGCGCCGCCTAGTGACCACCGAGCTCTACGTGATCCCGCCCACCTACCGCAAGGTAGCGGTGTCTGTGGGCTTGGGCGTCAAGCCCGGTTTCGGTGCCGAAGCCGTCCGCCGGTGGGTGGAGCAGATCATCCGCCAGTACCTGGCCCCACTGCCGCCGTTCGGCCCAGCCGGCGCGGGCTACCCGCTGGGTCGCCGCGTCTACGGCCCGGAACTGGAGGCGGTGGCCCTGCAGGTGGAGGGTGTGGAGTTTGTCGAGACTCTCCAGGTGGCCAGTTGGAATGGTGCCAACTGGGTGCCGGGCACGGTGGAACTGAACAAGTGGGAGGTTCCGGAACTGACCGAAATCACGGTGGTGGAGGGCACGCCGCCTCCGGTGGGTACGGCGCTGAAGCCTACGCCGCCGGTCGGCGCTCCGGTGCCCGTTCCTGTTTTGCGAGACCAATGCTAATGAACTGCGAGGTTTGCTGATCATGATCCGGCCCTTCCGCGCGATCCTCACCGAGGACCAGTGGCTGCGCTGCAGTCACCAGTCCACGGCACTGGAGGAGGGGCTTGTCCAATTGGCAGAGCAGCCGGAGGTGGCGTCCGCCGCGGTCTCCACGGATGCGGTCCTTCCCGGTGCGGGTCTGGCGTTTGACACGCACTGCCGCCTCTTCCACAGCCTGCCGGAACAAGGCCAAATCGAACGGGTCCTCTGGATCCCGCCCGATCCCCTGCGCCCGCCCGGCACGCCCTTACCCGCCAGCACTTACTTTGCCCCCGCCCCGCCGCCCGTCACGGGAGACTTTGCCGCACCGGACATCGAAGGGCCGTTCGCCTTCCCGCGCGGCCTGGCCATCGATGAAGAGGATCGCCTCTACGTCGCCGACGCCAGCCATCGCCGCGTGCTGGTCTTTGATCTGTGGTCCCAACGCATCGTCGCCACGCACCGGCTGGACGCAGCGCCCGTGGACCTTGTTTACTTCCGCGGCCGGGTCCTGGTGCTAACGGTTGAAGACTTGGTCGAAATCAGCGCCCAACGTGTACGCCGCTCCACCCCGCTGCCGCCCGCCTACCGCCCAGCTTCCCGGCTGGCGATCAGCCCCGAGGGGCAAGTCTGGGTGATGGCCCAGGCAGCCACAGCCACGGCCACCGTGGGTCCGCTGGACAAACCGGGCGAGCACTTCATTGAACCCCACGCCACTGATCTCGTTTTTGACAACGATGGATTGCTGGTGATCGCGCGTGCCCCGGGCGACACCTTTGTCCGCTACCGGTTGACGGCCTCAGCCCGCGCCCGTGTGGCGTCGCTGATGGCCCGCGGCTATGATGGCCGGGGCATTGTGCCGACCCCGGACCAGCGCATCGGTTTCTGGACCCCATCAGGCTTCCGCACGGCCGTCGCCGCACGGCGCAAATATGTCCGGCAGGGCCGCGTTGTCTCCTACCGGCTGGATAGCGGGGAGTTCCACACCCGCTGGGGCCGTGTCTTTCTGGATGCCTGCATCCCGGAGGCCACCGCCGTCACCATCCAGCTGATTGCCACCGACGACCCGGCGATGGACGCAGCCATTGCCCTGACGCCGCCCGCTAACGTTCCGGTCGTGAGTGTTCGGCATCCGGATCTGTCGCCCCCGATGCCGGCCGGCTCACAAGTTCCCGCCGTTAACGCGCCCGCTCAACCCCTATTCCGGCGCCCCAATGGCCGCGAACTTCCGTGGACCCCCACAACCGATGGGCGCCTGGAAACCTACGAAGCGCCGCTGGCCGGGGGACACGGCCGCTATCTGTGGATCGTGCTCAATCTGACGGGCGATACACGTTCGACACCCACCATCCAGAACGTACGCGCGGAGTACCCCGCGCACGAGCTGCTGAAAAAGCTCCCCAAGATCTTCTCGCAGGAACCCTCGGCGGAAGACTTTCTCCGCCGGTATCTGCAACCGATCGAAGGCTTGTTGGGGCTGTGGGATGGGGTGGCGGATCAACGGCAAGTCATCATCGATCCGCATAGCGCCCCGGCCGAGATGTTGCCGTGGTTGGCCGGCTTTCTGGGCCTGGTGTTGGATGGGCGCTGGAGCGAACGCGCCCGCCGGGAAGCTATCGCTGACGCCGCGTGGTTGTTCCGCTACCGGGGCACCATTCCCGGGCTGCTGCGCTTCCTCGAGATCTACCTGGGATACCCGGTGCAACTAGTGGAGCAGTACCGCCTGCGGGGTTTCGGCGGAGGCACGGTGGGCGGTGCCGGCATCATCTCCAGCTCTGTGCTCGGCTTGGGCTTTCGCGTCGGCGGAGCGATCGGCAGCGACGAAGACGCGCCGCTTGCTGGCGCCCAGGCCGCCCCAGACGCGTTCCGCACCAATGCCCACCGCTTCACGATCTTTGTGCCCGCCACCTTGACCGAAGAGCAGACGGCGGCCGTCCAGCAGATTCTCGAAGTCCATCGCCCTGCGCACACGTTGTACGAGCTCTGCACGCAGGCTTCGGGCATGCGGATCGGACGCAGCCTCTATGTCGGCCTCACCACGCAGGTGGGACGCCCCACCGGATGGCGGCCTTGGCGGTTGAACGCCTCTGCCCTCGGACGCGGCACCATTGTCGGCCGTCCCGCCCGAGGGCTGTCCGTCGGCGGCACGCTGGGCGAAGGGAGCGGACTCGGATGACCCCCACGGTCCAGATCGGCCAGTTCCGCGCCCGCTACCGTCTGCCCGCGCCGGATGAGAAGCTCACCCGTCGGCTGAACGCCGCCCTGGCGCGCGTTCTGGGCGAGCCCCTGGAGCGGGCCCTGGAGTGGGCGGGTATCAACCCGGCGGAGCAGATCTGCATCCGTTCCTTACACGCCCCACTGCGCCTTCCCGCCCATGCCTCCGATGCCGTGATGGAAGCAGCCTGGACCGACGCCCTAGTCACCGCCATCCGCCGGGCCGCGCCACTGCATCAGGCACCCTTGGCGTCGCGAGGCCGCCGGGCGAACGAACTGAACGCGGAACTCGCGCCGTCGTCACTCGAATCGGCCACGCCAGCGGACGTGGGGACACCGCCCGACCGCACTGCTCCACCGGAAGCTCCCCCCACGCCCGAAGCTGAGCCCAACGTCGCCCGCTATCGGTCTTTGCAAGCTGCGCTCCAGGAGATGGCCCTCGCCGTCGCCGCGGGAGATCTCACGCGCCTGTGGGCCTGGCGGCAACTGGGCCTGTGGACGGGAAGCCACCAGGACGCCACCTTCCGTGAGGCCGCCCGGCAGTTGCTCCGGGCGTTGCTGGCGCACCCGGCTTCGATCGCCCCCATCATCGCCTTGCTGGCCCGGCGGCGTCTGCTGGGGCCGTGGGCGTGCTCGCTGCTGGCTGCGGAATGGCACCAACTGGCCGCTCGCGCTCTCGGCGAAAGCCATGCCTCCGCCGGGACGTTGCTGAACGCGATCGAGCAACAGTTGGGCGCATCTCCGGAAAACCTTGAGAGCCTGCTACCGTCCGGCTGGCGTCCGTTGATGGCCAGTCTCGCTTCTCCGGCCGCACCGTACGCCGACCCCTTACGGCGTGATGCCGCCCTGTTCGCGCTGCTCGCGCTCGATGAAGATCCTGCCCTGCGTCGCCTTCTACCGCTCCTGACCAGCGGCACCGAGATCGTGCCGGCACCGGCTGTAGCGCACGCAGCAATTGAAGCGGAGCGGGTGGAGCTGGCCGACGTGCAACCCGAAACAAGGTTCGGCGGGCTGCTCTTCCTGCTGAATGTGCTGGAGCGTTCCGGCCTGGCGGCCGCCATCATCGCGGACCCACGGCTCCACCGGCGCTCCCTGCGTTGGGTGCTGCACCAGTTGGCGCAGTTGCTGGTTGGTTGTGAGCCCACGGACCCGGGCGCGCTGGCCTTTGCCGGGGTGCTGCCGGGCTCCGTCCCCCCATCCGTTGAGGAGGGATTGCCGGAGCCCGAGGAACTGCCCGTGCTGGCCGCCTGGGCCGAACAACTCAAGCTGGCCTTGGCCCAGGCGATGGGTGACGAAGCAGCATCTGAGCACCGGCTGACACACGTTGCCGAACGCTTCGCCCGCATTGAGGGCGATCCGGGTTGGCTGGAAGCCCGGTTCTCTCTGCGCGATGTCTCCATCGATCTGCGCCGGGCTGGACTGGATGTGGACCCCGGCTGGCTGCCTTGGTTGGGCTGCGTCGTGAGGTTCGTCTATGAGTAACGCCGTCGCCGTCAGCCGCCATCTTCGCGCCGAAGCCGGACAACTGGCGGGCCAACTTGGACGCTTACTCGAGTCGGCGTTTCCCCACGTGCAGGGAACGCTGGAATTTGGCCTCAACTTTCTCGCGCAGGCGCACGCCGCTTCCCTGGAGCCGCTGCCGCACGCCGAGGACTTGCCCCTGGACCGGCTCGCCCGCGGGCTGCGTCTCGACCCCACGGACCGGCAGATACTGCTGCTGGCGGGACTGCCGGAGGAGCATGAAGGCTTCGCCGCGATTTTCCGCAGTCTCCACCCGCGCGGTGAATCGCGACCCTCAGTGGCCCTGGCCGCCCAACTGCTGGCGCCTTCCGCCGATGAACGGGTCAGCCTTCGCCAGCGCTTGGAGACGGGCCCCCTCACGCAATTTGGCGCGGTGCAGTTGACCGGCGACGGTCCGTTCTTTGAACGCTCTCTCGTCTTGGCCCCCGCCCTCTGGCCCGCCCTGGCAGGGATCGATGCGTGGCCCGCGCATCCGCGGCGGTTGGACCGGCAGGTCGTCCATTCGGGACTATCCACCTGGCTGGCGCAGCCGGATTCGATGCGGGCCCAGCGGGCACTGGAACGCCGGGAGCCGTTGACCATCATGGTGGCGGCCGACCTGCCGGACACCGCGCTTGATCGGGCACTCGCCTTGGTCGATGCCGCGGGAGCCACCGCCATCGCCATCGATTGGACCGGTGATCCGGCCCATGAAGCTTTGCTGGTTCTGCATGCGCTGTTGCGTGGCAATGTGCCGGTAATTCGGGTGGCCCCCGCCGAGGCTCCCGGAGCCATGCCCTCACCCGCCTTCCTGCGTTTTGCGGGAACCGCCATCCTCTGCGGACGGCCCGGCATGGTGGACGTGCCCCACGGCCGCCCCATTGTTCCGGTGGATGCCGGACCGCTGGCGATGGTCGCGCGCGGGCAAAGTTGGGCCCACCAGATTCCAGCGCTCGCCACCCAGGCCTCCTGGCTGGCCGCGCGGTTTCCGCTGGAGCCCGCCTATGTCAGCGCCGTCGCGGGCGACCTGCGGGCGGTCGAATCGTTGGACGGCCGGGCACCGACGCTCGAGGACGCCGCCGGCAGCATCCGGGCCCGCAATGCGCGGGCGCTCTCGGCCGGGGTCCGCTTGATTGTCCCCAAGGCCGGCTGGTCCAGCATCGTGCTGCCGCGCGACCGTGTGGCCCAGTTGCAGGAAGCGGTTTCCCGTCTGGAAGGGCAGATGCAAGTGCTCGACCGCTGGCGCTTCCTGGCGGACCGGACCGGCTCTCGCGGCGTCCGAATGTTATTTGCCGGCCCGCCCGGTACGGGCAAGACACTGGCGGCGGAAGTGGTGGCCAAAGAGCTGAAGGCGGACCTGCTGCTGGTCGACATCGCCCGCGTCGTTTCCAAGTGGATTGGGGAGACGGAGCGTAATCTGGCCCAGGTGTTCGACTCCGCTGAACAGACCCGCGCCGTGCTTTTCTTCGACGAAGCCGATGCGCTGTTCGGCCGCCGCACCGAAGTCTCCGACGCGCATGACCGGTACGCCAACCTGGAAACTGCTTACCTGCTGTCGCGCCTGGAGCGCTTTGACGGGTTGGCCATCCTGGCCAGCAATCTGCGCTCCAACATCGACCCGGCCTTCATCCGGCGGCTGGAGTTCGTCGTCGATTTCCAGGACCCGGATCGTGAAGATCGCGCCCGGCTGTGGCGCGCGCACATCCCCTCCGGCACGCCCCTGGCCTCCGACGTCAACCTTTACGAATTCGCTGCTTCCTACCCGATCGTCGGGGCCGTGATCCGCAATGCGGCCACCGCCGCTGCTTTTCTGGCCGCGCGCGATGGCCTGCCGATTGAACGGGCGCACTTGGTCCATGCCGTGCGCCGCGAATACGAGAAAGCAGGCCGGGCTTTCCCCGGTGAACCCGGAGGCCGGGAAGCCCTGGGACGCTTTCCGGAAACAGTTACCCGCCAACCTGATCGTGAGCACTAAAGGAGATTCATATGGCAACGCCGAACAACCTGTTGGAACTGGCCCAAGCGCGAGACACTGCCGCCGCGGCGCGGGTATCTTCCGCGCGCTCGATATTCTCGGCCGCACAGGCTGCGGTACAGGCCGCACGCACGGCTCATGAGGCTGCGGTGGCTCAGCGCGCGCAACTCGATCAGGATGTCGCGCGGATTCGCCAAGCGCTGAATGACGCCGAGACGGAGGCCGATGCCAAAGCCGCGGCAGCGGAACTAGGCCGCAAGCTGGTCGCCTTGCGCGGCCATAGCGCGGTCTTGCTGACAACAGAGGGCGGGTTTGCGGAAGCTCAGCGTGCACTTGAGGCTGCGGAGGCGGAAGCCGCCGCGGCGACGGCCCAGGTGGCGGCGGCCAAAGCGGATCTCGCGCAGGCCACCACCGCCTCTGCCCGGCGTCAAGGAGTGGATGACGCCCTTAGCCGTGCCCCTCTTTCCACGCTGCCCGCCAGCGCCAAGAAGCTGAAAGACACCGCACCGACCAACAAGCCCTTCCGGGATGCGCGGACGCGGATTGAAACCGACATTCCCGCCAAGTTGATTGAGCGGGCAAGGGATCGCCGGGCAGCCGCCTTGGCCGCTTTGGCGAATCAATCGAAACTTGCGCAGGCCAGCGCAGAAGCTCTCCATGGACTGGCCTCCGCTCCGGACCGGACCCAACTGCAATACCTGGCCGCGGCGGAAGCGGTATCCAGCTTTATCGCCAATGCCGTGGCCCGCCTCGATCAGGCCAAGGCTCAGTTGGCCCGCGTAGCCGATCCGCAGGAACAGCCGCTCTCAACGGCACAGAAGGCAGCCATCACCGCCGCCACCGCGAAAGGCGAACTAGCCGCTGCCGAGCAGAAGAAGGTGAGTGACGCCCGCAAGGCGCTCGACACCGCGCAGACCGATCTGGCGGTGGCCGTGTTGAAGGCCAAGGTGGCAAACCTGGATCAAGCCGCGGCCCTTGATGCCAACCCGGCGGGCGATGCCACCCTGGCCCCACTGGTGACCACTCGTGATCAGGCCGTGACCGCCTTCAACAATGCGGTCGCCGCTTACACCCCCGCGATGAAGGCGGACCTGGCGGCCTGGGAAGCGTCCATTCCCGACGGCACCTGGGGCCTGCTGGCCGATTTCGAAGAGGCCGCCGATACGCTCAGCACGCTGGGCGCGGCCACCCCGGCGCAAATGATCACTGACCGGACTACGGCGGAAAAGGCCTACGTCGACGCACTGCTGGCGGCCGACAAGGCCGCCCGGACCCAGGCATTCGCGGCGGCGGAGCGCACCCGCCTGGAGGCTGCCCGGCAGTCGGCGGTGGGCGAACAATCCCGCCGCATCCTTTCAGCGTTGCGCGGCGACAGCTAAAGCGGCCAAGCCAAATTTCAAGGAGACAAGCGATGGCGGAAAAACAAATCATCCCAGACATCAACCCGTTCCTCAGCCTGAACTACGAATACGGCATGCTGCTGGGCCGTGAGGACTTCTCAACCGAGCAGGGCTATCACCGCGGCAAAACCTGGCTGCACAACGCCTGGCTTCATCGCGAAGGCGTCGTTTGGGGCCTGGGCGTCGCGGTGGCTGTGGACCGGGACGAGATTGTGGTCAGCCCGGGTCTGGCCTTGGCGCCTGCCGGGCAGGAACTTTACGTGGCCCACGACGTCTGCGTCAATGTCCCGGCCTGGCTTGAAAAGCACCGAGGCGAGGCGAGCCTGGTGATCACCGCTGACCCGGCGGAGCCCGGCACCGAGATCTTCGATGCCTACATCACCCTCGCTCCAGCCGCATGCCTGTCCCGGGCCGTGCCCGCCATCGCCGAGACCTGCGGAGACTCCGGTTCCGCGGCCGCCGTGGCGTACTCCCGCGTGAGTGAAACCGTCGAGATCCGGCTGGTTCCCGGTCGCGCGCCCAAGCCGCTGGCGCCCCCTTACCGGCGGCTGCGGCGCTTGTTCTCCCTGGAGCCCCTGATGGCGGGCGATGGCGGCCCCCTGACCCCGGCCGATCAGGCGGTGCTGGCGGCGCGCAACGCGATACTGGCTCTGCCGGCTGCCCAACGGCCCGCCGCTTGGCTGAAAGCCTTCCAGGAGTTCGCGGCGCTGGATGCCATTGATCTGCGGCCCTGGTCTGACCCTGCCACCGGCGAATCCTCGTTGCGCCCCGCTCCGGATCTGCAGCCGATTGTCCTGGCCGAAGTACTCGGGCTGCGCGTGGCTCGTCCTGCCAGTGGTGCCAATCTCACCAAAGGCTCCGTGGACTACAAGCTGCGGCCCACGCATGTAGCCACGCGAACCATCGGCGAACTGCTGAATGGTCCGGCCACCGCGGCTGCTCCGGCAGCGGCCGGCCCGCAAGTGGTCGATGCCTCCGTTACGATTGCCGATGATTCGACGCTGGTTCTCCAGTTCACCGCCGACATTCAGGACAAGACACTCTCCCTCGACTCCATCGCGCTGACCGTGCTGAATGGGCCGTGGGGGGCCAATCTCAAATCGGTGGCCTACGATGCGGCGGCCCGGCAAGCCAAGATCACCACCAATACACCGCTGGCCGCCAAGGCCATCGTCCGGCTGATCGTCCGCGGCACCGGACCGGCACCCGTCATGGGCGTCAACGGCTTCCCGCTGGCGGGCGCTCAAAGTGCGCCGCGCGGCACGGCGCATGATGGCAGCGACTTTGTCTTCATTATCAGGAGGGGCGCGTGACCTACGACAAGAACTTCCCAGCGGCCGGCATTTTGCTGTCCACTCGCAACACTGACCGGATGCTGCTCGCCAGTCCGGGTTCGGGCATCTCGCTCATCCCAGAAGACTCCGAGCTGACACGGTTGAACTACTTCGACGGCCAGTTCCTTCGCGCCAGCCACCTCAACCTGGAACAGCGCTACCTGCGCCGTCTGGTCGAGTTCTCCAATCAAGCCGGGGGCGGCGGCATCACCCACGGCTTCAGCCTGTCGCTGGGGTCGGGCGATACCCTCAACGTCTCCGATGGCCTGGCGATTGACCCGCAGGGCCGTGTGCTGTTGTTGGCCGAGAAGCGCTCCGTTTCCATTGCTGAGCTGATCGCGCGGTCGACCGGCAGTCAGCGTTCCACCACGGCCTCCAAACGCGGCAGCGAGGAGATGAAGGATTGCGTTCAGGACGCCGCCGCCACCCCTTCTGGCGTGCAGAATTCCACCACGCTTTATCTGGTCACGCTGAACTTTGCCGACGCTCTCTGTGGACCCGAAGACGTCTACGGGCAATTGTGCGACAACGCTTGCCAGAACGAGACGCAGCGCGCCTACTGGCTGGAAGGCGTCGTCCTGCGCGTGCGGCCACTGGCACTCCGCATACCGCTGGCCACCTCCAGCGCCGCGACTCTCACTCGCCAGCATCTCCGTTCGCTGGTCGCTTCCGCTTACTTTGAACAGGAGCGGCGTGAGATTGCTCATCTGATCTCGAAGTCCGGCTTATCATCCGAGACCTGGTGCGCTGGCGCTGAGGCGGACGGTGGCGCAGACGTGCCGGTTGGTGTCCTGCTGCGCGCCGGCACGTCCACCATTCTCGATAGCTGGACGGTGCGCCGCGAGCGGATCGAGACACCCCCGCATCGCTACTGGCAGTGGCGCATGGCCATGCGGCCCAAAGACGTATTCCTGGCCCAGGTGCTCCAGTTCCAGTGCCAACTGCGGGACCTGACGCGCGACACTTCGGTTCCTCAGGACGACCCGTGCTCCAAAACCAAGCGCGTCCTCTCAGAAGCCGAAGAGGCCTACTTTCACCTCAGCACCTTCTACAGCCAGGTGGCGGAGCGGCTGGTGTCGGCCCCGGGCATTCCGGAAACCGAGAGCATGAAGTACCTCCGGCAGAGAGGCTCGGCGCCGCTGCGGGTGATGTCGGACCAACTGCGGCAAGTCAAAGAGCAGGCTGCCGTCACTCTGTCTGAGCGTGCGTTGATCGATGGCGGCATCGTCGAATTGCCCAGCGCCGGCTACCTGCCGGTGGTGCCCGGCGACGCCCTGACGGTGAATGAACAGGTCCGCCGCTGGATGGGCGAGGGCGTTGATCTGCGCTTCTGCGCCGTCCGCCCGGACTTTGTTGCCCATGCCTGGGAAGAAGCCCAGCACATGGAGCGCATCTCGCTGCTGGAAGGTCTGGACGACGCCAAGCGCAAGCCGCGCGTCGACATCCTGATTCCCGATGGCGAAATCACCCGGACCACGCCCCAGGCCACCGGCACGGCCTTCCAGGCCCGCTGGCTGAAGGTACGAGAGGGTGAAGGGTTCGCGCTCAACGGTGCTGCCCGCTTCGAATCGACGGTCAATGGACCGCTGAAGTTTTATGCCGCAGTCGCCGGGTCGCTCTCCGGCGGCTACCGTACCGTTGGCAAGTCCGTGGCCGAGTACGCCAACATCGCTCGAGATGCCAAGAAGTACATGGCCCGCCAGCGTACCAGCAAAGTCTTGGATGAGCCGGTGGAGCTCGCCTATCAGACTCAGAGCGTGGCGGCCTGGGGTAGTCTCGAGTTCGACCGGGATCCATTCTCGATGCGCGTGAATGACCAGACCGCGGTTCGCTCGCGGATGGTCCTGCATTCTAACGAAGGCACGCTGGAAAGTCACGACATTCAGGTGTTCGGGACACTGCGCGTGCTGGAGACCAAGACCGGCAACACCGCGGATGCCGTCCAGGCCCGAGCGATACTGATCGGCGCCATCCAGCATCACGTCCGCAGCGCCATCGGCAATACACCTGGCGCAGTACCGCCGGTGCCCTTAAGCGTGATCCTGGTCCGGACGGCGACGCGGATCAAGGTGCAGATCGTGTCGGAGGTGAAAGGCTTCGAGTACTCGCTCGACCTGGTGCGCGGAGGCGACCCGCTATTGGCCCGAGGAACCATACGCTTCCAAACACCTGACTCTGACTCCGACCAGATCCCCGGCGAGTTGGAGCAGGACCCGGCCGTCTTGACGTCCGGCAACGCCAACAACACGCTGGCCCGCGCGGCCCTTGACGTGATTGAAGCGGCGCTGGGCGAAAGTGGCTTCTCCGCTTCCTCGGCGAAGTTGCTGTTCGCCACCCCGGAGGCTACCGGTGGTGAGCTGCTGGTGAAGGCCACCCGCGATTGGGTGCTCTTCCACCGGCGCCGGGAGAAGGACTGTGGCCAGGATGCGCCCAAGCCCCAGGCTCCACCGCGACGCACGTACCAGATCTATCAGCTGGAAATTGATTTGAATAAGCCAGATCAACCTAAGGTTGTTCGCACCCTGTTGCATGCAGCATCGCCGGACTTGGCGAAGGTTGGTTTTGAAACCGCGGGACAAATCCTTTTTGAGGGCGGTTCCGCGCAGTTGGCGTCCTCCGATGACGCCGTGCGCGCCAGTTGGGCACTGGTCAAGCCGGGCACACGGATTCTCTACGCGGCCATCGGCTCCCGGGGTGCGGCGGAAGATGAGGGGCCCGCGTTGGGCAATGCCCGTCTCAATGCCACCGTGGCCGCACTGGCGCCTCTGTCAGTGCCCACGGCGGGGGCGATCTTCGAGGATCTTCCGGGTTCGCCGCTGGCCGTGGCCGGCACCGACGGCAGCATCTTCATCCTCACCCTCACGCCGGTGGCCAAGACCTATGACCGCCAGCGCATCTACGCCTTCACCAACAAGGACCTGTTTGATAGCGCCCCTGACCTGGCCGCTGCGGGGCAGTGGACCGCCATCGAACAGAAGTTCCAGGGCGTTCTGCTGGCCGACCTGCGTTTTGAGTCCGGTACTGCCGTCCCGGAAGCAACTGAGTTCAAGGTGCTGGCCGACAAGTGGCTGGCGCTGGGGGTCGGAAAACCCCGGCTGGCCTCGGTGGTCTATCGTGATACCCCCGCCAACATTCCCGCCCTGGCCGTCGATCGCTTCAGGGCCACCATGCCGGCGTTCGGCTCCAACCAGACCAACCCGATCATCAGCACAGGGTTGAGGGCACTGGAGGCCGACATCCAGTCCGTGGTGCTCGTCCTGATCCAAACGGTCGAGCCAGCCAGGACGCCCACCGCCCCCGTACAGCCGGTGCCCGCTAATCCCGGCAACACAACCATTCCCAGCATTCCGGGCGACCGCGTCCCGCCCGCCCGTCCCGACGTTGTCCCCGCGCAACCGCCATCGATTCCCGCGACCCCGACGACGACCCCCGTGAGGCCTCCCGCGCCCCCGGCCGCGCCGACCACCACACCGGCGACGCCAAACAACACGCCCGCTACACCGGCCGCACCATCCACACCAGCTACACCGGTGACGCCGCCTGTGATCCCCTCCACCACGCCCGCGCCTGTCCGCGCCGCCGGTCGAGTCGCGCGGCTGATGTTCGTCAGAGCGGACACCGCGTCCTTTGCCGCTTCGGGCCGCTTGGCTGATCTATTCCCCACGCGGACCTTCCTCGTGAAGTTCACCGCGGACTCCACGCTTGATGGACCGCTCCCCGACCTTCCACCCGAACTCAAAGCCCGTGTGCGCCGCGTGGCCATCGGGACTCCCGGTTCAGCCGTCGAGGCGGGTGCGGAGCGTCGGGCCAAAGCTCTCGTGGGCGGTCTGGTGCAAATGGGCCTCATCGTCCGTGATGCCACCGGAGCGCCGCAGTTCGATCTGGACTCGGCCGCCTTGCCGGCGTCGCTGAAGAACCAGATACCCGATGGTGCCAGCGAGTTGATCCTGGCTGAGGTCCTCGGGTAACTCCTTATGCGCAAGGCGAGCCCGCCGCCCTCTCAGGCGCCCCCCCAGCCTCGATTCGCCGAGGTGGACGCATGAGTCGGAGCATGAATCGGACGGCGGCGGCACCGGCGCGCGCCGCCGCCCGCCCGGCCGTCGCACCAGGCCCGCAAGCGAGCTCGCGGGCACCGAACTCTTCCCCCGCGGGATCGTTGTGGCCGCGTATGGCGATGCGGAGTGCACCCGCCCCCAGCGCGGCACAACGCCTGACGGTCAGCGATCCTCACGACGCCACCGAGCGGGAAGCCAGTCACTTGTCCCATCGCTTGACCGGCCGGCCCGAAGCGGCCCCCCAGGCAGCTCCGTGCGCCTGCCAAGGAACCTGCCCCCGCTGCCGGGCCAGCGGGAAGCGGAAGCAGGTCTCCGGTGCCGTCGTTGAACAAGCCACCCGCTCCGGCGGTCAACCGCTTTCACCCGCTGAACGGGAATCCTTCGAGCCGCGGCTGGGCTACGACCTCAGCCCGGTCCGCGTCCACAGCGGTGCGGACGCGAATCTCTCCGCCCGCAGTGTTTCAGCGCTCGCCTTTACCTATGGGCACGACATCGTGATGTCGGATCGCGTCGTGCCCGGCACCGCGCAACACCACCAGATTCTCGCCCATGAGCTGGTCCATGCCACCCGGCACGCGGGCGATGATGCACTTCATCGGATTCCTGATGAGTCCGGGGTCAATGAGACGCCGCCCCGGTATTCTTACTCCACTAATTGCGGTTGGATCGATTGGAGCCATGCCAACCCCGGCATGACCAGCCGCCTCATCGCCTCGGTCCGAACCGCCTCCAGTGCCATGGCCGCAAGCGGTTCATCGAGCCCGGAACGGGTGAACGCGCCGCAGATGACGGCCCGCGTACCCCATCTCGGCACCTTGCTGAGCGGCGTCACTCCAATCGCCCATATCAAGCGGCCGCTCTCCGCCGATGAGATCGATAGCGTTTCGCTGCGCATATTCATGCTGCAATCCATGGGGTTTGAGGCGCTCCAGAGCTGGACGGATTCGATTGGCGAGTCGTCATTCTCCGAAGAAGACCTGCCCTCGAATCTCATCGCTTTCTATATGGCGGCTCGCAGTTTCGACCGCGCCCATGTGGAGACCGCTTGTGATGTTTGGGATGCGGCCCGGTCGGTGACTAAGTTACAGGGCTACACCTTCCAGAAGAACGGCGGCTTCCGCCCGCTCAGCCTCCCGGCCGGAGGCGCCTGGCCGGCGGACTTCTCTTCCATCACGCCCGCCGCCACCGGCGGACCGCTGATGGATTCGCCCGACGCGACGTTTGAGACCACCGCTAGCACGTTCAACCGCGGTTTGGCCGGGTATGAAGCGATTCTCAATGGTGGTCTCAGCATCGAGAGCCTGAGCGGAGCCGGGCCCATCGACATTTCCGGCACGACGCCGGGATCCGCGAATGGTCCGCATTTTGAAGTGCGTCCGCTTCCGCCCGGTCATAACCTGATTTGCCGCTGGATCATCCAGCTACCGGACGATTCCCGCGTTCAAATGAAAGGCGCTGATGAATCGTCGGTCTTCCAATGGGCGGACCAGTTCAACGCCTACATTAATGCGCCCTCGCGAGCAGTGCTGCGAGATCAGAACATCACGTCGGCGAACATCCTCTGCCGCGTGCGCATAGCCGCCAGCGGTGATGCCATGCTGGAACGGCTGCTCAGACTGCCGGTGACCTTTAGTTGGTAAACCTCAACGTCCTCACCTGGCGGCGATGCGCCACCGATGGGGACCGCGCGCAGGGGCGGGTGAGCGGTGGGATCGCCTTGCCGATACCCTCGCTAAGCCTGGGCGCGACAGTTTAGGGATCCTCGAATCTTCCGATTTATCGCGGCCATATCGGCTCGGCACGGCCGCCCCAACGGGCGGTGAATACGAGCCTCGCTTTGACCGGACCGCAGCTGGCCAGGCCCGCTTCACTGAGTGTTGCGGGTCGGGTTCACCTGCAACACCGAAAGCAGTGCGGCGATGCTCGTGGCGACTTCTTCCTTTCCGAAGGCCGGAAAGGGCCGCCGGGTGGCGGAGAGCCGGCACTTCCGTTTTTTCTCCGATTCCGGGACAAGGTGAGACAAAGTGAGACATTTTCCTCTCAGCGATACCTGACTCTGGAGTAGCAGGCGGTTGCGGGCGGTGCGTGGAGGGCGGGAGATAAGTGGTTGGCGGCGTGGGGGATGTTGGCGGGGTGGGTGTGTGATCGCCTGTGTCCGCTGCTCAGCGTCAAGAACCGAATCAGATTGCGCGGAACGCTACAATCAAAGCGTGAGACTCACCATTGAGCTGGACCGTGAGGACGATGGGCGTTGGATCGCAGAGGCCCTGGAGTTGCCCGGAGTGATGTGCTACGGCGAGAGCCGTGATCAAGCCATTTGTCTTGCCGAAAGGTTGGCCATCGAAGTGATTGCCGACCGCATCGCTCACGGGGAATTGCCGTCATCAGCCCTGGCGGTCTCATTCTCGATTCCCGATGAGCAAATGGCCATCTGCTAAACCGCGCCGTGTCCTGGCGGCACTGGAACGGATTGGCTGGCGGATCAAGCGCCAAAGCGGCTCGCACCGTCTCCTTGTCCGGCCGGGGTGGCCGGATTATGAGTTCTCCTTTCACGATCACGACGAGGTTGGCCCGAAGATGCTCGCTCGCTTGGCCAAGCATACGGGGTTGAAGCCCGAGGATCTTTGAGTGCTGGAGGGCGACTCGAAAATCCCAACCTTACGGACAATATCTCCCGGTCGCGAACGCGGCTGGCGGTCGAAGTCCAACAAGGAGCTGGCGAGAGTCAGCCAGTGATCTCCAGACGGTACTGATTTGGCACTTGCACGGCCCGTCTCAGAGGGATATCGCACCCGGACTGGGACATGACCTCCTGAACTGCCGCCACGTCGGCTCTGACGCCCGCGACGATCCCGGTTAGCGCGCTAGGTCTGAGCGGAAGGTAGTCGTCGACGGTCCGCAGTGGGAACGTCGGATCGAAGTCACTCCGTCCCATCAAGCGATACTCCTCCTCGTAAGCCCATTCCTGCGACTTTGTGAGGAACATTTCGTTGATCAGTCTTAACGGGTCGCTCAGAGCATCCGGTTCAATCAGAGGAAAGTGGTCCTGATATAGGACGCGGCAGGCGCGGCCGACTTGGTCATGTCCGGCGTCGAATTCCAGGCAAATGCCCTCATGCTTCTGCGCGTAGTGAGCCCACATTAGTGGCGAAACGGCACTGGACGCAAGGCATTACATCCGCCAGCGCCCGATATTCTGTTGGATCGTCGTCTTCAGGACGGTTATCACATGGGCTAGAAATTCCTTCTTGTCATACCAGTTACCTCCGGTCTCCAATTGGGCCCGAACTACTGCAGGCAAGAAGTCCCTGTGATGACTGTCCAAATGCAGGCCCCATTTCCGACGGCTCTCTTGGTACTCCACGTCAAACTGGAAATAGGGTTTGCAATCCCAGAGATCGTTGAAGTTCTTAGGATTCGAGAGATGCACCCTCCGATTTGTCAGAGTGTCTCGCAGGTAGTCGAGGTTAGCGTCTTGATAATGATAGAGGCGTTGCACGCCGCTCTGCGCTGCTGTTTGCATCTCCATTGAGAGTAGCAACGGCCCAAAAAACTACGACTCAAATCGAATGCGCAAGAAGCCGCCGACGAGAACGGAGAACCGATTCTGTAGTTGCGGCCCGTGTTGGCGAATCGCGGCGAGGATGGTCGCGGCGTTCTCGTCTGAATTATCTCCTGATGACCGGATCAGCAATACGCCAGAGTGCGGCTGACGGTTGCGGAAGACCAGTTCACCGAAATCCTTGTCTGCGGTAAGCAAAAGAGCCTGTTCGCGACGGGCAAGCTCCAGCACCTCCATGTCCTCGATTCCTGGCGAGGTCTCCGCAACAAAGAGGACGGAAAAATTGGCGGCTCGGAGAGCGGCTACCGTTGGACCTTCAACGCTCTCGTCCGCCACCAATCTCACGACGCGACGCGTTCAACGGGATAGACGACCGATGCCTGGAGGGCTTCGGCCGCGAAAGCCAGAGCGGCTCTAATCCCCTCCCGGGTGATGTGAGGATGAGCTAGAAGAATCTGTTCTTCCGTTTGCCCGGCCGCGAACTTCTCGAGAATTAGCTCCACGGTGATCCGTGTGCCGCGGATGACGGGTTTGCCGGTCATAACCTTCGGGTTGGAGACGATGAGCCCAGAGCCTTGCACGGATACAAACCTTTCTGGCTCTAGTCTAGCGCCAGAATTCGGAAAAAGCCGGGCTCCGAGAGACACCTTCCAAAGGCGGCTCGAAAGCCCGGCACTCCTGTCTCCCAACCCTATTTTTGCGCGATGCGTTGGCGGAGGTTGCTGATGGCGGATTGCATGGCGCCGCGGTAGACGGCGGAGTCTGCGCCCCAGCTGATGACGTTGAAGCCGATCTTTAGCCATTGGTCGGCTTGTTCCATGGCGCCGGGTTGGATGCCGGCTTGTTTGCCATGCTTACGGGTGGCGGCGATTACTTTGTCCAGGGCTTCCAGGAAGCGCGGGTTCTGAAATTCAGCCGGGATGCCCATTTGGGTCGAAAGGTCAAAGTGGCCCACCCAGAGGTTGTCGACGCCTGGCGTGGCGGCGATGGCGTCGGCGTTCTCGACACCCAGCGGGGATTCGATCTGGCAGATGACGACGCTTGATTCGTTGATGTCGCGGAAGTACTTCACTGGTTCGAGCGGCAGAAAGTCGGTATGCGCGGTCCCGATGCCGACGCCGCGGCTGCCCATGGGGGCAAATTTTACGGCTTGCACGATGCGGGCGGCTTCTTCCGGGGTCTGCACGTTGCCGATCATCACACCCAGCGCTCCGGCGTCCATGATGCGGGCCAGGAAGTGATACTGCGGCTGGGGCACGCGCACGAAGGGGGCGTAGCCGGCGGCCTTGGAATAGGCGATGAGATCCGCGACGCGTTCGACGCCGAAGCAGGAATGCTCCATGTCGTAGATGACGAAGTCGAGGTCGAGCGAATCGAGAATCTTGGCCATGCCGCGGGTGCCGAACTCCCACACCATGTGGCCAATGGGGATGCGGCCTTCGGCCAGGGCCTGGCGGTAACGGTTAACTTTCATGAACGGAAACGCTCCAGTTTGTTGAGGAAGCCCTCGCGGCCGAGGACCTGCTTATTGACGATCGCGGCCGGCACGGCACCACGCGCCACGGTGACGATGTTATCGCAAGCTTCCAGACTGTTGTCGCGCGCGATTTCGAGCGTCCAGGGTAGGCCGTGGGGCGTGAAGATGGTGTTGGGGCATTCGCGCAACGGATGGTCGAGCGGCAGCGGCTCCGTCTCAAAGACGTCCAGGCCCGCGCCCGCAATCCAGCCTTCGTTCAGCGCGCGGACCAGCGGCTGATGCTGCACGATGGGGCCGCGGGCGGTGTTGATCAAGTAGGCGGTGGGCTTCATCATCCGCAGTTCCGGTTCACCCACCAGGCCGCGGGTTTGCGCGTTCAGGAAGGTGTTGACGGCCAGATAGTCGCTTTGGCGGAAGAGGGTTTCTTTGTCGACCAGTTCGATGTTCAGCGCGGCGGCTTGGGCTTTGTCGATGTAGGGGTCATGCGCGATCAAGGCTCCGAAGCCGAGCGACTGGACCATGCTGAACAGTTCGCGCGCAATGTTGCCGCAGCCGAGCGAGCCCAGGACGCGGCCCTTGATGTTCCAGCCGAGCGACGGCAGGTCGCCGCGCCAGCCGCCGCGCCGGACCAGCGCGTCTTGCTTGACCAGGTTCGTCGAGAGAGCCATCAGCAGCGTCAGGATCGCTTCGGCCACCGGACGCTTCACCGCTTGCGGTGTGATGGCGAGGGCGATCTCGTTGTCGGTGATGGCGTCGGTGTCGATCATGTCGTAGCCCACGCCCCAACGCGAGATCAGGGCCAGGCGATGGACGCCGGTGACGCTTTCGCGGGTGAACTTGGTGGCCAGGGCGAAGATGGCGTCGTAACGGTCGCAGGCCTCGGGCGTGGCGACGTTGCCGGGCATGGCCGGCATCTCTTCCCAGGCAACGCCCGCGGGCCCGAGGACGGACTCCAGTTCCTTTTCAAACTTGCCGCGGGCTTCAACGAAGAAGTCCGGCGTGATGCCGACACGAAAGGTAGCGCTCATGTGCAGCGTGATTATATCGAGCTGGTGACGGTGGTGGGGTGCCGATTTTGGGGCGGCCGCGTTGCCGGGCTGGGCCGCCTTTCGCTACGCTGAAGTCTCACCCATGACTCCCCAACAGATTGCCGAATCGCTCGGCCTCACTTTTGAGAAACAGACGCCCGGGTACCTGAACCTCTGCATCCGCTCTGGCAACCAGCTGATCTCCTCCGGCCATGTCAGCACCCTGAAAGGCAAGCTGGGCGTCGACCTGGCGACCGAACAGGGCTACAGCGCGGCGCGCGATTGCGTGGCCAAGATTCTGAATTCGGTGTGGAACGCGCATGGCACGCTGGACGGTCTCCGCGTCGTCAAGGTGCTGGGCTGCGTTAACTCCGCGCCCGACTTTATTGAGCACCACCTGGTGATCAACGGCGCTTCGGACTTGCTGCACGAGATTTTCGGCAAGACCGGCAACGGCTATCATGCGCGGTCCGCGCTGGGCTTTGCTTCGCTGCCCACCGGTGTCGCGGTGGAAGTGGAAGCGGTGTTCGAGATTCTTTAGCTTCAGCGCGGCGAGTATTGGGTAGACTCCGCTCCATTCTGTCGCAGCTCGGTGTGAGGCGTTCGGCTGGTTTGGAGGGCGGTGTCTCGTGTCTACTGGCCCGTGCTGATGCTCCTGCTGCTGCGGGCTTCGATGCGCGTTATCGCCATGCGGGCTGAGCGGGCGATGCTGATGGGTGGCATGAGGCCGAAGCCGCGAGGGCCGGCCCCCGAGCGCGAATTCTAAATTCGCTAAGTTATTCATTCGTTGGCTCTACGTGGGGGCCTTGCCAGCCGCCCGTGCCGTGCCTCATAGTGGAGAGAGGCGGAAACTCCGCCCTTTACCGATGGGCCCAGGCACTTCATGGACGGCATCCTCTACCTCACCGAACTCGTGGGGCTCAAGGTCATGGACCTTCGAGGCCGGACGCTGGGCCGTGTCCGTGACGCGGCGGTAATTCCACTGATCGATCCGGACCGGATCGATCGCTTTCTGGTCGGTGGCGGCCAAACGTGGCTCACCATCCGCCACGATCAAGTCCGCGAGATTTCGCTTGATGGCATTCACCTGGCGGACGAGCAGCTGACGCCCTACCATTCCGACGAATATCTGCTCCGGGTGGTGCGGGATTTGCTGGATCAGCAGATCATCGACGCCCATGGCCGCAAGGTGGTCCGCGTCACCGATGTCACCTTCCGCATCCAGCGGCATGGCGCGGGCGAGATCTTGAAGATTGAAGACATCGACATCGGTATCCGCAGCATTTTCCGGCGTCTGGCGCAGGGTGTGCTGCCGCCGCGGTGGGTGCGCCGGGTGCAGCGGCCGATTGCGCCGCATTCGATCGATTGGAAGACGTGCAGCATTGTCGAAGCCGACCCGATGCGGCGGCTGCGCCTGAATTTGTCCAACCGGCTGCTGGAAGAGATGCACCCGGCTGATTTGGCGGACATTGTCGAAGAACTGGGTCCGGATGACCGCGAGGCCATCTTTTCCGGCCTGACCAGTGATATGGCCGCCGAGACGCTCTCTGAGATGGACCCGGATATCCAGGCCTCCATCATGGAGTCACTGGAGACTGAAAAGGCGGCTGACATTGTCGAGGAGATGTCGCCGGACCAGGCCGCAGACTTGTTGAGCGAGCTGGAGACCGAAACCGCGGGCGAGATTCTGGATGAGATGGAAGATGAGCCCAAGGGCGACATCGAAGAACTGCTGGAGTTCCGGGAAGACAGCGCCGGTGGCCTGATGAACACCGAGTATGTCGCCCTGCCCGCCACCGCTACCGTGGGCGACGCGCTGAAGGCGCTGGTGGAAAACGAAGATCTGCTGGAAACGCTGAATACGTTGCTGCTGGTGTCGGAGGGCGACAAACTGGTGGCCACGGTTCCCTTGGCCCGATTGCTGCTGCAGGATGCCAGCATGCCGTTGCGCCAGTTGGCCTCGGAGCCCCTGATCAAGGCTAAGGTGCACGACCGCCAGCACCGCGTGGCGGAGATGTTCGACAAGTACAACCTGCTCTGCCTGCCGGTGGTGGATAACGACGGTGTGCTGAGCGGCATCATCACCGCTGATGACATTATTTCGCTGCTGAGGAACGAATGATTCGCCTCTTCCAGCGGTTCCGCTATCACATCCTGGTCTTCTTTTCGGTGATTGGGCCGGGCTTTATCACCGCGGTGGTGGATAACGATGCGGGTGGGATTTATACCTATTCGCAAGCGGGTGCCAAGTATGGCTACCTGCCGCTTTGGACCCTGCTGCCGATTACGCTGCTGCTGATCGTCACCCAGGAGATGTGCAGCCGGATGGGTGCGGTGACGGGCAAGGGGCTTTCGGATCTGATCCGGGAAGAGTTCGGCCTGCGGACCACGTTTGCCATGATGGCCGCACTAGTGGCCGCCAATCTCACCAACGTGATGGCCAACTTTGCGGGCATTGCCAGTTCGCTGGAGCTGTTTCATATCAGCCGCTATATCTCGGTGCCGATTGGTGCCGTGCTGGTGTGGCTGCTGGTGGTGAAGGGTACCTATGAGCGGGTGGAGAAAGTGTTTCTATTGGCCACGCTGGCCTATGTGGGCTACATCATTTCCGGCATTCTGGTGAAGCCTGATTGGCGGGAGGCGGCACTGTATAGTGTCCGGCCGGTGCTGATGCTGGAGCCCGGTTATCTGACCATGCTGATCGGCATGGTGGGTACGTCGGTGGCCCCGTGGATGCAGTTTTATTTGCAGGCGGCGATTGTCGAAAAAGGCATTAGCGCCAAGGACTACAAGCAATCCCGCGTGGAAGTGATCGTGGGATGCGTGGTGATGACGGTGATCGCGTTTTTCATCATCGTGGCCTGCGCCGGGGCGATCTGGTCCAACGGACCGCGCGACATCAAGGATGCGGCGGACGCGGCGCTGGGCTTGAAGCCGTTTGGCCCGTATGCGTTTCTGCTGTTCGCCGGTGGTCTGTTTAACGCCTCTCTGTTTGCGGCGTGCATCTTGCCGCTGTCGACTTCGTACACGGTTTGTGAGGGGCTGGGGTTTGAGGCGGGGGTCAACCGGACGTTTAGCGAGGCCCCGATTTTTTACGGTTTGTTCACGTTTCTGATTGTGGCGGGTGCGGGCGTGATCCTGCTGCCGGGTTTTCCGCTGGTGAAGATGATCCTGTTCAGCCAGGTGCTGAACGGCGTACTGCTGCCATTCGTGCTAATCTTCATGATTCTACTGGTCAACAAACCGCGGCTGATGAAGGAATGGACCAATTCGCACGGGTACAACGTGGTGGCTTGGGTGGCGGTGGCGGTAATGATCGGTTTGACGCTGGCATTGGTGGGGATTACGGTGAAGGATCTGCTCCAAATTTGAGAATGCCGGTGAATATGAGCTCAGTGCATATAGAATCGAGATTGGATGCTTGAAGTCTGCGGCCTAACCGATCCCGGGTGCGTGCGCGCCAACAACGAAGACTATTTTCTGGTGGAACCGGAACTTGGCCTTTTTCTGGTGGCGGATGGCATGGGCGGAGCTCAAGCCGGGGAGCATGCCTCGCGGCTGGCGTCCGATTTTGTGCGCGACAAGGTACGGTTGTCCCCCTTGCCGTCAACGGAACTGCTGGTGCAGGCGGTGCAGGAAGCCAACCAGGCCGTCATGCAAGCGGCGGCGCGGAACCCGCAGTTGGAAGGCATGGGCACTACGCTCGTTGCCGCCTGGTATTTTGTCCCGGCGGACGGGGCCGAACCGGAGTTGCTGGTGGCCAGCGTGGGTGACAGCCGCGCTTATGTTTGTGACGACCGGGGCTTGCGCGAAGTGACCGACGATCAGACTTGGGTGAACGAGATTGGCCGCCGCCTGGGTATTGACGATGCCACCTTGAAGGTGCATCCGATGCGCCACGTGTTGACCATGGCCATTGGTGTCAGCCAACCGCTGCGCGTCAACACCTACCGCATCTCCCTGCGCCCCGGTGTCCAGGTGCTGCTGTGCAGCGATGGTCTGCACGGGGTGATTCCGGCCTCCATCATCTCCGAAGGCTTAATGAACAACGCCCGGAACCTGGAAGAGAAGTGCAGGTTTCTGGTGGATGCCGCCCGCAGTGCCGGCGGACCGGACAACATAACTACGGTGATCGTTCGCGCCAGCTAACGTTTTCTGAGCAAGGCGTTTCCCGCGAAGGCGCAAATAGCTTCTATTTTCCTGGCCCGCGCACGCGGAAGCGTGCTGGAAGTGACTGAAGTGAAGCGGTGATGGTAAACTGTTGAAGTAGTAGTTTAGTGGGCGGCTAGCTCAGTTGGGAGAGCACCACGTTCGCAACGTGGGGGTCGTGGGTTCGAATCCCATGCCGTCCACCAGATCCTTCCCTGTTCGCATTTCCCCCTCAATCATTTCGTAGTTTGCGCTTCACCGCGTTTCAGTCCCATCGTGCTCTGCCGTTTTCAGTATGATGGCCCTCGTGTCTCCTGCAAGCTTCCCGACTACGCGTCTCCTTCTGGTGTCCTTCTGCGCTTCACTCGCGCTGAGGGGAGCCGACTACTTCCCACCGCCGGATTCGGCGGGTGGCTGGAGGACGCTGAAGGATCCGGCGCAGATCCGGGCCACCACGGGCATCGATGTGAAGAAGCTGGATGAGGCGTTTGACTACATCCAGCAGACGACTCAGCATGGCGGCCTGCTCGTCGTGCGGCACGGGCATTTGATTTACGAGCGGTACTTTGGCCGCGGGCATCGCGAGGCGTTGCCGGAATTGGCTTCGTGTGGCAAGGCGTTTACCAGTGTCGCGGTGGGCATCATGTTGCGGGAGAAGGCGGCGCAGTTTCCGGATGGGCTGGACCAGAAGGTGTTCACCGCGAAGTACCTGCCGGATACGCTGCCGCTGGATGACCCGCGCAAGGCGCAGATCACACTGGGGCAATTGCTTGCCATGTCGGCCGGTATTCGGGGCACCAATCCGGTCTACGTGAAGGGCGTCAAGCAGACCTGGGAGAACCCCACCGAAGACAACGGCCCGTATTCGACCACCGATAGCTTTGCCGCCAAGCAGACGCTGTGGTGTGCGCCGGGCGATTGCTACTCCTACGCGACGTCTTCCAGCCATCTGCCCGCCATGATCGTGCGGAAGCAGACGGGGATGGAGATGGAAGAGTACCTGCGGCAGAAGTTGACCCAGCCGCTGGGCTTTGGCAACTGGGGCTACGCCATGTACCGGCCCAAGCTGAAGGGCGGGATCGATGCCGACGGCCGGATGTTCCACACGCCAGGCGGGGGCAGCATCGCGGTGCGCTCAACGGACATGCTGCGGTTTGGCTACCTGATGCTGCATGAGGGGCGCTGGGGCAAGGAGCAGATTCTGACGCCGGAGTTCGCGCGGATGTGCGGCCGGATGGTGAAGTACAACCCGCACTTTACGCACAGCTTCAACTTCAACGTGAATGAGGACAAGCACCTCAATGGTGTGCCGGGCGATGCGTTCTGGAAGGGCGGGTCGGGTGGATATGCCATCTACATCGTGCCGTCGCTGGATCTGGTGATCTGGAAGCTAGGCGGCAACGAAGGCCAGTACGACCCGGCGCTGACGCGGCTGCCGGTGAAGTATACCTACGACGGCTCGCGTGACAACTGGAAGCCGGGTGATCCGAAAGTGATTGGTGATGCCACGGGCAAGACGCTGCAAATGGTGGTGGCGGCAGTGGTGGACGCGAAAGGTGCAAAGTAGGCGGACCCGATGAAACTGCTGCTGTCATCACTTGTATTCCTGCTCACGCTGGCTGGGGCGGATGTCCCCTGGAAGCTGGCGGAGCTTCAAAGACCTCCGCAATCCTGGGCCGCCACCACGGAGGAGCCGGGGGTGAAAGCGGTCTGGCTGGCTGGCCCGGTGTATCAAGGCAAGCCGACGCGGGCGTTTGCCTATTACGGCATCCCGGCGGGAGCGGCCAAGGCTCCCGGAATGGTACTGATCCATGGCGGTGGGGGCACGGCGTTTGCCGAATGGGTCCGCATGTGGAATAGCCGTGGCTTTGCGGCGATCGCGATTGACACCGTGGGTACGCTGCCGGAAAAGGCGGCGCCGGATCAGTTGTGGAACCCCAAGCGGGCGCGGCATGCTGATTCCGGTCCCGCGGGCTGGGGAGACTTTTCGCACATCGACGCGCCGGTGGCAGACCAGTGGAGCTACCATGCGGTGGCGGTCTCGATTCTGGCGCACTCTTTCTTGCGCGCTCAGCCGGGGGTGGACCCCAAGCGCATCGGCGTCACGGGCATCAGTTGGGGTGGCTACCTGACGAGCATGGTGGCGAGTCTCGATCACCGGTTCCGCTTTGGCATCCCGATCTATGGCTGTGGCTTTCTGGGTGAGGATTCGGCGTGGCTGAAGGACTTTGAAAAGCTCGGCCCGGAGCGGGCGGCCAAGTGGCTGAAGCTGTGGGATCCTTCCGCGTATCTGCCGCAAGGGCGCCGGCCCATGTTCTGGATCAACGGGACGAACGATTTCGCGTATGTCATGCCGTCGTGGCAAAAGTCCTACCGGCTGCCACGAGGTGAACGGTTGCTGAGCCTGCAGGTCCGCATGAAGCATAGCCATCCGGATGGAGCGAAGCCGGAAGAGATTTTCGCTTATGCGCAGGCGGCGCTCGCGGGCGGCGCACCGCTGATGGCATTGAGCCGCCAAGGGGTCACGCCGCAGGGCGAGGCGTGGGCCGTCTACCGGGGGGCTCGCTTGCCCGTGAAGGCGGAGCTCTGCTTTACCAGGGACACCGGCAAATGGCAGGAACGCAAGTGGGAGACGGTGGCGGCGAAGATTGATACCGACGCCCGCCGGGTTTCGGCAACGATTCCGGCGGACGCCAAAGCGGCGTATCTCAACTTGATCGATGACCGGGGCCTGATCATCTCGACGGAGCACACGGTCCGCTGAGGGCGGCGCTAGTCTTGTTCGGCCGCCAGCAAGGCCCGCGCGGCCTCTCGTTGCTTGCGCTGCGTGGGGTCCAGTTTGGGGTAGCTGAGGTTGAGCGATTCCAGGGCGTCGTTGATGGCTTCCGACACCACCAGGCGCGTGAACCACTTTTTGTCGGCCGGTACTACATACCAGGGTGCTTCCGGCGGGGAAGTATGCCGGATCATCTGCTCATAGGCGTGCATGTAGTCGTCCCACTGTTGCCGGACATCGACGTCGGCGGGAGAGAACTTCCAGTACTTCTCGGGCTCGTCCAGCCGCTCCAGGAATCGCTTGCGCTGTTCTTCGCGTGAGACGTGGAGGAAGAACTTCCGAATCACGGTGCCGTTGCGCGTCAGGTGCCGCTCATAAGCGTTGATGTCCTCAAACCGTTGCTTCCAGAGATTGCCTTTGACGGGCGGCAACCGCTGCGCTTGCAATAGTTCCGGATGCACCCGGACCGCCAGCACCTCCTCGTAGTAGGAGCGGTTGAAGATGCCGATGCGGCCGCGTTCCGGCAGACACAAGGTGGTCCGCCACAAATAGTCGTGATCCAGCTCCACCGGTGATGGGGCCTTGAAGGCGAATACCTGGCAGCCCAGCG
The DNA here is from genome assembly GCA_947458745.1 of Bryobacteraceae bacterium. Lineage (GTDB taxonomy): Bacteria > Acidobacteriota > Terriglobia > Bryobacterales > Bryobacteraceae > JAPKYZ01. The sequence continues at coordinate 522,806 of CANGYQ010000001.1, forward strand.
GGTTGATGCCTGAGAGCACGTGCTTGATGACGCTATCCTTGCCCGCCGCATCCATCGCCTGGAAGATCAGCAGCAAGGCGTACCGGTTGCCGGCGTAGAGCTTATCCTGCAACTGGGCCAGCCGGGTAACACCTTCCTGCAAGGCTTCGGCGGCCTGGTCCTTGGACGTCAAGCCTGGACTGGCTGCCGGGTCGTAGTCTTTCAGGCGGAATCGCTTGCCTTGCGTGACGCGGAAGGGTGTGGCAATGCTCTTGGTGGCCATGATGCTCCTAGCTGGGGACCAGCCGCTCGAATCATCTCACGCGGGGTGACCGATCTTACGCGGGGGACTCTGGGCGGCGCTGTCTGGCGCTCGGGAAAGTGAGACGGAAGGAATGGTCGGGGCGGCCGGATTCGAACCAGCGACCTTCTGCTCCCAAAGCAGACGCGATACCGGGCTACGCTACGCCCCGACTTCTCTTTTATTGTAAGCCCTGCCGTGACGGGTAAGGCGCGGGCGGGGAGCAATTATGTTTGGTGGCGAATGTTCTGGCCTTCCCATTTGGCGATCACCACGGGGGCCACGCTATTGCTGAGGACGTTGATACTGGTGCGCACCGGGTCCACTAAGGCATCCACTCCCAGGAGCATCGCGAGGCCTTCCAGGGGTAAGCCGAAGCTGGCGAACAGCGCCGTCAGCACGACAAAGTTCGCCCGGGGCACGCCGGCTACGCCTTTGCTGGTCAGCTTCAGTGTCAGCAGAATCATCAATTGCTGAGTGACGCTCAAGGGGATCTGCGCCGCTTGGGCGACAAAGAACGCAGCCATCGCCAAGTGCACGGTGGACCCGCCGAGGTTGAAGCTCAACCCCAAGGGCATGGCGATCCCGAGCACTGCTCGCGGCACGCCGTAACGTTCCAGGTTGCGCAGTGCGGGCGGCAAGGCGGCGGCGCTGGAGGTGGTCCCGAAGGCCACCAGCATTGGTTCCTGGATAGCATGCCAGAAGCCCGGGAAGGGCGCGCGCGTCAGCCGGAGTAGCCCGGCCAGAAAGAGGGCGTAGACCAGTTGGGCCGCCCAGGCGACAGCCACAAACTTACCCAGGCTGGACAGCACGCCCAGGCCATTCTCCCCGATGGTGGCAGCCATCGCCGCAAAGACGCCCACCGGAGCGGCATACATCACATAGCTGGTGTACTGGAACGCGACACTCCGCAGGGCATCGCAGAAAGCGATCACCTTTGTGGCCCGTTGCCTGACGGCGGCGGCGGCGGCACCGAACAGGAGACAGAAGATGACGATCTGCAGCACGTCACCCCGTGACAGAGCGTCCATCAGGCTGGACGGCACCAGATTCTCGACAATGCTTTGGAAGTTGGGGGGCACCAGCGGGGCGGCCTTTTCACTGCCCAGCGCCATGCCGGTGCCCGGTTGCAGCCAGGCGATCGCGGCCCATCCCAGCAGCAGCGCGACGGTGGTGACGGCCTCAAAATAGACGACGCACTTCAGGCCGATGCGGCCCATTTCGCGCAGGCCGCCGGTGCCCGCCATGCTGACCACCAGAACGCCCACCAGCAGCGGCGCAATGATGGAGCGGATCAGCCGGAGAAAAATGCTGGCCAGCGGTGCCAGTTGCCGGGCAAATTCCGGGGCCCAAATTCCCACCGCGATGCCAGCCGCCATGGCGACCAGGACGGCCTGCGTGGAAGAGATGCGGAGGTGCAAGCAAACTAGTGTAGCCGACCCCCGCCCGCTGACTTAGGGCTGCGTCAGGGGCTTGTGGGGCTCCACTGCGTTCTTGACGGGTTTCACCGTGCGCAGGAAGGCGTAGATGGCCTTCAGGTCCTGGTCGGTGAGTTGGGCCAGGTTGGTCCAGGGCATCAGCGTGAAGTTGGCTTGATTGACCTGCGGCGCAGTTGCGGCGGTGGTGGCCGCATAGCCGCGGAACTTATCGAGGAAGCGCTGCTCAGACCAGGAGCCGAGACCGGTTTCCATCTCGGGCGTGATGTTGGCGCTTAGGACGGTGTACTGCCCCACCCGGAACTCAAAGCCGCCGGCCAGCATCATGCCTTCTTTGGGCGCGCCTTTCTCCTGCTGGGTGTGGCAATCCTGACAGCCGCCCAGGTTCACCAGATACTCGCCGTGCTGCACGGCATTGCTGGAATCCGGCGCCTGCACAGGACCGGTGACGGGTTGCGGGGCGTCCTTGATCAGCAGGTTCACGGGGAAGTTCAACTTGGTGCGGGCCACGGCGTTCTTCACCGGGGGCAGCACGTTCAGATAGACGACAAGGGACTGCGCGTCCTCATCACTCATGCGCCGGTAGCCCTGATAGGGCATAAACGGGAACAGCGCTCGGCCGTCCTTGGAGATGCCTGCGCGGATGGCGCGGATCTTCTCGCCGTCGGTCCAGGTGCCGATGCCGGTGGTGGGGTCCGGCGTAATGTTGGGGGCGACGACATCGCCGGGCAGGCCCAGTTCCTTGGGGAAGGCCACGCCGACGCCGGTGCGGCTGGCGATGACGGGGGCACCAGCCTTGGTCCAGTCCCGCTCCGAGTGGCAGCCGGCGCAGTCGGCCAGATTCTCAAAAATGTAGCGTCCGCGCTCCAGGCGGGCGGCGGTGGCCTCAATGCGGATATCGGACGGCGGCGCGCTCTTCGTTGACTTAAAGGTCAAGTAAACAAACCCCGCGGCGGCGAGCGTGGCCAGGCCGAGGAGTGTGTAGCGAATAATTTTCAGCTGGAGAATTCTACGTCAGCCCGGCGGCAAAGGATCCCGGAATCCTCAGCCGGTTGGTGGCCGGGAGTGGGTGGTTGTTCGCGCCCCGGCGGGTGGGGCGCAGATATCCTGTGCAACCGACCCGCCGTTGATAGCTGCGAATGTTATAAATCATGTTGTGGCGCAAGGGAGAAATATCTATAAATGGGGTAGATTGTTGGCCCTAATCATGAGTGTTCCCGCACTTGCGCAGCGGCCGGCAGCGAAGATCGGCCTGGTGCTGGAGGGGGGCGGCGCACTGGGTCTGGCTCATATTGGCGTACTGGAGTACCTGGAGCAGCAACACATTCCGGTGCACTATCTGGCGGGCACCAGCATGGGGGGCCTGGTGGCGGGGATGTACGCCACGGGCAAGAGTTCCGCCGAAATCCGGGAGTTGATCCGGAGCATTAACTGGGAAGAAGCGCTGCGCGGCGAGACCCCTTATCGTGACCTCACCTTTCGCCGCAAAGAGGATCGGCGGACATTTCCCAACCCGATCGAGTTCGGTCTTCGTGGGGGATTCTCTCTGCCCAGCGGCATCAATGGCGGCCATCAAATCGGCCTGATTCTTGACCGCGCCGCGCTGCCGTATTCACAGATCAAGAGCTTTGACGAACTGCCGATTCCCTTTCGCTGTGTGGCGACCGAACTGACCACAAACCGCTCAGAGGTCTTCAAGGACGGACTGCTGAGCCAGGCACTGCGGGCCACGATGTCGATCCCGGGAGTGTTTGCGCCGGTGAAGCGCGACGGCAAGGTGTATGCCGATGGCGGGTTGCTGAATAACCTGCCGGTGGATGTCGTGCGCGCCATGGGTGCCGATATCGTGATCGCGGTTCATTTGCAGGTGAAGCCGTTCCAGCCCAACGACGCCAATTCACCATTTGCTACCCTGAACCGCTCCATCAGCACGGTGATCGCGGTGAATGAGCTGCGGAGCATGGAAAAGGCGGACATTCTGATTTCGGTGCCGCTGGAGAAGTATTCGGGTATGGAGTATGCAAAAGGCGACGAACTGGCGGATGTGGGCCGCGCGGCGGCGGCTCGCAAGGAGAAGATCCTCGGCACGGTCGCGATCACCGCTTCCGAGTTTGCCCGGCATCAGCAGCAGATCACGGCGCGACGGCTGAAGGAAGTCCCGGTGCCCCAGTTTCTGGACGTCACCGGAACCAGCCCGCAACTGGCCAGTGACATCCGGACGGATCTTGCCGCCCACGTCGGCCGGCCGGTTGATCCGCCGGCGCTGGAGGCCGATCTCACGCAGGTGACCGGCCGGGGGCGTTATCAGAAAGTGGGTTACCACGCCATTGAGCGGAATGGCCAAACGGGGCTGGAAATCCGGACCATCGAGAAGGAATACGCCCCACCGATGATCCTGCCGGGGGTGGTGATTGACGGCGGTGATTTTGAGAATATCCGCGTGGGCCTGGCTACCCGTCTGGTTATGCTGGACGTTGGGGGCCACCGGCGTGAACTGCGCACCGATGTCCAGATTGGCAACATCTACTCCGTTGGTACCGAGTATTACCGACCGTTTTCCTCCTCCAGCCGCTGGTTCCTGTCCGCGATGGGCTCGGCTTCCGATACCCCGGTATCGATCTATTCCCGTGGGACGCGGTTGGCGGAGTACCGGACGCGCGCGGCGGGGGGCGGCCTGGATGTCGGCCGCATCTTTGGCCGGACCGCCGAACTGCGCTTGGGTTACCGGGCGCAATACCTGGGGCTACGCCGCCAGATTGGAGACCCGGGACTGCCGTCGCTCAACGGCACCGTCTCGGCTACATCGTTGCGGTTTACGATGGATCGGATGGATAGTCCGGTGATTCCGCGGAAGGGGCAGTTTCTGCAAGCTCGTTTCGAGTATTGGAACAAGAACCTGGGTTCCACCGGCGGCTTTCCCTTAAGTGAAACCAACTATGTGGGCGCGCGTCCGGTGAGTGAACGGGGATCGGTCTTTCTGCAAAGCGCCGCCGGAACCACGTTTTATGGCCGTGGGGTGGGCCTGCCGCCTTTCTCGCTGGGCGGTGTAAATCGGTTGTCCGCCTACGGAAAAAACGAATTCTTGAATAATCAGTATATTTACGGGCGCGCGGGCTATCTTTATGAACTGCTGACGCTACCTGTTTTTCTGGGCAAACGGGTGTACGCTTTAGGTCAGTACGAAGTGGGGAAAGCGTGGGGACGGCAGAGTACGCGGTTGCCCACCAACGCAACGGTTGGCGTAGTGCTGGACACCCTTCTGGGTCCCGTGCTGTTCGGCGGAGCGGTGGGCGAAAGCGGGCACCGGAAGTGGTTCTTCCAATTGGGGAGGTTCTTCTAGATGAGACATATTGCGGGAATCGCCGTCATCGATATTGTGGGCGATACGGTGTTGGGTCCGGCCAGTGAAGCGATGCGCCGGGCGCTGGTGGATGCCTTTGAGAGCGGCAATCACAATCTAGTGGTGAACTTTTCGCCGGCCGGGCGGATTGATTCAGCGGGTATTGGCGAGTTGATCAACGCGTATTCCACGATCACCCGGAAGGGTGGCGCGGTGAAGTTGGTGATGCCTCCCAAGGGCCTGGTGCACAAGGCGCTGAAGCTGACCGGGCTGACGCAGTTGTTCGACATCGCTCCGGATGAGGATTCGGCGCTGAATGGCTTTAACGCGCAGACCGCCGCCGTGAACAAAGCCAAGATCGAACAGTTTCTGGGCTAAGCACGGATGTTACCTTACGCCTTACTGCTGGCCATTTCGTCGGTGGTCTTCACGCTGGTGGAGAGGCGATGGCCTCGCCACCCGCAACCGGTGTTGCGGCGTAGTTGGGGCTGGGATGTGGCGTCGCTGGTGTTGAATGCCGAAGTGGTGGGCGCGCTGGTGGCCACGGGTTTGGTCTTTCTGTTACCCGTTGCGATGGTGGTTGATTTCCGGACTCTGTTGCCGCTTGATTGGTTGGCCGGGCGGTCCGTGGGAACACAACTGGTGGCGCTGCTGCTGGTGAAGGATTTTCTCCAGTGGTGAGTTCATAATCTGTTGCACCGGGTTCCGGTGCTTTGGCGAATCCACCGGCTGCACCACTCCACGGAACAGATGGACTGGCTGAGCAATTGGCGCTTTCATCCGCTGGAGATTCTGGTCTACCAAATGGTCCTCTACGTGCCCGCGACGCTGTTGGGCTTTTCGGCGGAGGCGGCGTTTGGCTGTGCCGTGGTGTCCACGACGCTGGGCCACTTCGCGCACGCCAACCTCCGTTGGCGGTTGGGGCCACTCAAGTACCTGATCAATACTCCGGAGATGCATGTGTGGCACCATGTCCATCCGGACTCCGGGCCTGTCAACCGCAACTTTGGGGTCAGCCTGAGCATTTGGGACTGGTTGTTTGGGACGGCTTACGCCCCGGATCATCCACCGGCTCGGCTGGGGCTTTAGGGATCCGACCGGCGGCGTAGCCGCTGCGCCAACTTCCGAGCTGCTTCTTTCTGCAGCGGGTCGATCTTGCGCCAGTCGACGCCGTCGATGGCACCGATGACGGCGGCGAAGGCGTTGAGGTTGGCGCGCGCGGGGAAGGCTTCCACCCAGCGGAGGCAGACTTCCGGCCAGCCTAGTTCGGCCATCTGCTCCGCTGAATAGATGCCGACCGATGCCAGTTCCGCTTGCGTCAAAGGACCTAGGTTGCGCACCTCACCAGCATAGGCGCGCTGGCTAGTCTTCCAGGTGGTTGACGGTGAGGAAGGTGCTCTCAAAGGCGTGGTCGAGCACGTCATCGGTGAGCTTGTATTCGCGCCGTTCAAAGGCGATGATGTCGAGTGCGTGCGAGATGACGTCGCGGGGCTGGCAGCGGCGCCGTTTTTTGCCGTGGCGGTAATGCTTGGCGATGTAGCGTTCAATCAGCTCCGGCTCATGGTTCAGCTTCTTCGAAGCGGCAAAGCCCGCGAATATGTTGGCGAACTCCTGTTCGTCGGGCGAACGCAGAAACATCTTGTACTGGATACGGCGCAGGAAGGCTTCATCGCCCAACTGATCGGGGTTGAGGTTGGTGGAGAAAATCAAAAACGTCTCAAACGGCACACGCGCTTTGCCGCCAGTGAGGAAGCTTAAGTAGTCGATGCGCCGCTCCATAGGCACAATCCAGCGATTGAGCACTTCGGTCGGCGCGACCTTCTGGCGGCCAAAGTCGTCGATCAGGTAGATGCCGTTGTTGGCCTTCATCTGGAAAGGCGCGTCGTAGACCTTGGAGGTGGAGTTGTAGCTGAGATCGAGCATTCCCAGCGTCAGTTCGCCGCCGCTGGTGATGAAGGGGCGCTTGCACTTCACCCAGCGCGGGTCATGGGTGAGATCTTCGGAGACGGCCGCGGACAAGCTGAGCAAGGCGGAGGGTTCGGCGGGTGGCGGCGGGTCCACTGGCTGGTGATAGATCGGGTCAAAGACCTGGATGATCTGCCCCATGCACTCCACCGCGTAGGGAATGTAGATCGGGGCGGATTGCAGATTGAACAAGGCCTCCGCCAGATAGGTTTTGCCATTACCCGGTTGGCCGTAGATCAAAAAACTGCGGCCGGAGTTCACGGCCGGGCCGATCTGGCTGAGGATGTCATCGCTGACCACCATGTGGCGGTAGGCGTCGCGCAGCATCTCGCCGGTGAGCCAGTTGGATTCCAGGCGTTGGGTTTCAACGACTTTGGCGTACTGGTCCATGGGCACGGGCACCTGGCCGGCGTACTGATTGGTCTCCAGATGATCGCGAGCCACCTGGCGGCCATGCTCCGACAACGCGAAGACACTGGAGACGCTGCCCATCCCCAGCGACCGCTTCACCATCACGTGCTGCGTCCGCTTGAGGTTGTCGAGAAACGGCTCGATCAGGGAGAACTGCAAGCCCAGCAGCGTGGCCAGATCACGCCCCACGGTTTCGCCTTCAAAGTAGAGGCGCTTGAGCAGGATCTGCTCCACCATGGCTTCCGCCAAGCCGGTGGCGGCGATATTGTCGGGGACGGGCGGGCACACTGAGGGCATGCGGGGCTTATCGGCATCTGGCCGGAAACTATCTGCGTCTGGGGGCAGGCGCGATGGTGCGGGTGCCAAAAGGGACTATCTCTCCGGTAGTAGGGGTAATCCAGCATCTGGCTGATCCCATTCAGAAAATTGATGGTTGTTCCGTTGGGGGCAATCCGTGCGGTGCGGCCGGCACACTACACGACAGCGGTAATCGCAACGCAGCCTCTGACCACGCAGCCGGTACCCCCGTACCAGCCCAGGTACACCATTGTCCAAAAATATCGTCAGGGCGGCCCTTGCGTTAGCCCAAGTGATGAGATCTTAAGAGACCACGGATGGAGGTACCTTCTCTACAGCCCGACAAGACCGAAACGATCGAAGCGGTCGCGCATCCGCATGGATTGCCGCCGTTGTTCGCGGGCCGGTATGAGGTAGGCAACCTGATCGCTGATGGCGGTATGGGTTCAGTCTTCCGTGTATTTGATCGCCAACTCCATCAGAAGATTGCACTTAAGACCATCAAGGCCGAACTTGGCGCTTGATGGCGCCGGCCTATTACTATCTGGCACAAGCGGAAGAGGGATTGGGTTCAGCCGGGGCCAAGACGAATTACCAGAAGTTCCTGAACTTGGCCAAGAACCTCCCGCCCACTGACCCGATGGCCGTCCAGGCCCGCAAGGGCAGCCGCTAGGAAGCGCGCGCGTAATCCGTGTAGCCCTTTGCGCCGGGCGTGTAGAACGTGCTGCCGTCCGCTTCGCTGAGCGGCAGGCCTTGCTCAAACCGCTCCTTCAGATCCGGGTTGGCGATGTAGAACTTGCCATAGGCAATCGCGTCAGCCAAACCGCTGGCGATGGCCGCCGCACCGGATTCTGCCGTAAAGCCTGCTCCTGCCACCAGCACGCCCTTCCACAAGGGCCGCAGTAGAGCCAGATAGTCCGTCGTGGGTGAAGCGCGCATCACATGCAGGTAGGCGAGACCCAACGGATTGAGCGCTTCCACGAGGGCGGGATAGGTGGCCGGGTCCTTGTCTTCTATGCCATTGAACGGCATCTCTGGACTGATCTTGATGCCGACGCGCGCCGGCGAACCGGCGGCGGCCACCATCGCTTGCAGCGTCTCCACCACAAAGCGGATGCGGCCCCAGGCATTGCCACCATAGGCGTCGGTGCGTTGATTCACGTTGGTCGACAGGAACTGGTGGGGCAGATAGCCGGAAGCGGCGTGTAGCTCTACTCCATCGAGGCCCGCTTCGATGGCCAGACGCGTGGCCGTGGCATAGTCGGCGATCACGGTGGGGATCTCGTCCAGCGTTAGGGCGCGCGGCTCGTCATAGGCCTGCAGGCCACCCTGATCGGTCCATACTTGACCGGGAGCGCGCACGGCCGACGGGGCCACCGGCTGATCCGCCACCTGGCGATTGTTGGCTTGCGCAATCCGGCCTACGTGCATCAGTTGCAGAAAGATGCGGCCACCGCGCGCGTGGACCGCGTCTGCCACCAGCTTCCAGGCCGCCGCCTGCTCCGGCGTGTGGATGCCGGGCGTGCGGGCATAGCCCTGGCCGCCGTAACTGGGCTGGGTGCCTTCCGTGATCAGCAGGCCCGCGCTGGCGCGGCTGGAATAGTATTCGGCCGCCAGCGGGCTGGGTACGCCATCGGGCGTCGCTCGGCTGCGGGTCATCGGAGCCATCACGATGCGGTTGGGCCAGGACAAGCCACTGGCATTCAGCGGCTGAAACAGTTCGGAAGCATTACTCATGAGCCATTGGATGTGGCGGGGCTCGCGATCGGCGCAGGCGAATCGCCTACCCATTGGAGCAGGGTCCGCGGAACCAACGCCTGCCACCCGCCCCGCAATTCCATTACGATACGGACATGCGAAAGACCCTGTTGACTCTGGCCGCGGCTGTCACTCTGATTGCCGGAGGAAGCCTGCTGCTGAAGCCCGCCCCCGCGCAAACCGGCGACCCCTTGCTGGATGGTTTCTCAAAAGTTGCGATCGCCTCGGTCTCCGATGCGGTGGATCAGGTGGTGGGCAAGCGCGGCTTCATGTCGCATGACATGCGCCCGCGCATCATCGGTGCCGGCGTACCGGAGCGGTTTGTGGGCCGGGCAAGAACCGCCGTGCTGCGCCAGACCACGCCGGACAAGGCCACGGCGGAGGTATCCGCCAAGCATTCCGTGGAGATGATCGATGGGGCCGCGGCGGGCGAGGTGGGCATCATCATTGTGGAAGGCACGCTGGATGTGGCGGGGCTAGGCGGATTGATGGCCACAGCCGCGAAAGCGCGAGGCATGGCGGGCATTGTGATTGATGGCGCGGTGCGCGACGTGGTGGAAGTCCGCGGCCTGGGGCTGCCGGTCTTCGCCCGCGGCGTCGCCCCGTCCAGCTCTGTCAGCCGCTGGGCCAGCGTCCTCAATCAGCAACCCGTCGAATGCGCCGGAGTCACCATCAAGCCCGGTGACATCATCGTTGCGGGGGAAGATGGCGTAGTCAGCGTGCCGCAAGACAAAGCTGCAGAAGTGCTGAAGCGCAGCCAGGAGATCGACGAACGGGAAACGAAGATGGTGCCCTTCATCAAGGAGCAAAAATCGCTCTCGAAGGTGGTGGCGTTGTTTAAGCGCATCTAAGGTTCTAGGGACGTCGCCGGCACAATCTCAAGCAGTGTGGCCGCTGTCTGGCGGGCGGCATCACGGCGGGCGGCGTGGATAGACTGGAAGCGTGAGAGTTGCGGCTTTTGGTTCGGCGTTTGTCCTGACGCTCCTCTGGTTGCTAGTGGCGCCGCCGGTGGTTTCCTCCGCGCCTGTGCCGATCACGCAGCAGTTGCGGGAAGTGGAGCTGGACCCGAGTCAGTGTTACCGGGTGCGGGATCTCCAGTTTTCGCGCGAAGAGGCGCGGTTCTATCTGAACGAAGGGGTGCTGACCTTTCTGAAGCCCGTCCAGGGCCGGGTGCTGGGGGCGGTGTTTTCGGCGGAGGTGGAGGGTGGCGATGGGGAGCTGCTGCTGATTCCGCCATCGCGGGCGGAGCGGCAGTCGCTGGCCAATTTCACCAAGAGTCCGACGTTGAGCGAGCACTTCAAGACGGCGCTGTTTCTGTTCTCGGACGGCGCGGGCAATGAGTTGCTGGAGAGCCTCCGGCAGGCGGGCGCGGCGCAGCCCGCCCGGGAGGAAGCGCTGCTGCAGGTCTCCCGCTGGACCCCGGTGGTCCGGAATGTGCTGGCCAGTTTTGAGCTACGCCTCGCGCGCGATCTGCTCTCGGAGGGGCCGCTGAACAATGGCATTTTCTTTGCCGCTGTTTCCGGCATCCAACTGGGCAACTTCGATGTTTATTACGACCCGCGATCCCGCCAGCAGCTGACCGTGGGGCAGATCGTTACCCGCAATGAGCGGACGTTCTTTGATGTCTGGACCCATTTCCAGACGCGCAACTTCCGGGAAGGGCGCCGCAGCCAGCCGCCGCTGGAATACCGGATCACGGACGCGCGCCTGGATGCTCGCCTGGATGCGAATCTCCACTTGGCAGTGACCTCAGAGTTGAAGGTGGCGCTGGATCGTCCGGTGAGCGCGCTGCCTTTTGAGATTTCGCCCCGGATGAAAGTGACGGTGGCGAGTGTCGATGGTGTGCCGGTGGAGGTGCTGCGCCGCGACGCGGTCCGGTCCAACCTGATGCGGGGTGATCAGAACGATTCGTTTCTGCTGGTGCTGGCTGCGCCGCTGGCGGCGGGTGAACACACGGTGACCATCCAGCATGAAGGCGATGTGATTTCCAATGCCGGCAACAAGGTGTTCTTCGTGGGTGCGCGCGGCAACTGGTATCCGTCGCATGGCCTGCAGTTCGCCCGTTACGACATCACGTTCCGTTATCCACGGCGGCTGAATCTGGTGGCCTCCGGGGCGCTGATCGAGGAGAAGGTGGAGGGCGAGGAGAGGATCACCCACCGGAAGTCCACCGTGCCGCTGCGTTTTGTTGGCTTCAACCTGGGCGACTACGCCAAGGTGACGGCCAGCCGGGGCGGCTATGAGGTGGTGGTTTACGCGAATCGCCAGTTGGAGCCTGCTCTGGAGCGCCCTGCTACCGCCACGACGATGCCGATGCCGTCGCCCTTTCCCCGCCGCCGCGCGGATGTGCCGGCGCCGCTGCTGGTGTCGCCCAACCCGCTGGCTCGCGTGGAGCAGATTGCCTCCAGCATGGCGCAGGATTACGAATGGATGGCGCAGCGGCTGGGTCCGCCGCCGTTGACGTCGCTGTCGGTGTCGCCGATTCCGGGAAACTTCGGGCAGGGCTTTCCGGGGTTGATCTATCTGTCGACGCTGGCTTATTTGGATTCTCCGTCACAACTGATCCAGAACCGGGAGTCGCTGCTGTATTTTGCTGAGCTGCTGGAGACGCATGAGACCGCTCACCAGTGGTGGGGCAACTCCGTCACCTCCGCCAGCTATGACGATGAGTGGCTGCAAGAGGCGCTGGCCAACTACATGTCGCTACTGGCGCTGGAAAAGCGGCACGGCGTGAAGGCGATGGATACGATTCTGGGCGAATACCGGAACCGGTTGATCACCAAGGACCCGGACGGCCACGAGATTGAATCGGCGGGACCGGTGACGTTTGGGCTGCGGCTAAACTCCTCCCAGTCGCCGTTTGCCTGGCGCACGATCATCTATGAGAAGGGCACCTGGATCATCCACATGCTGCGGCGGCGGCTGGGGGATGACCTGTTCTGGGCGCTGCTGGCGGAAACGGCCCGCAAGTACCGGCTGCAGTCGCTGTCGACCGCGGAATTTCGTGATCTGGCGGCCACGTTTCTGGCCAAGCAACCCGCGCGCGACAGTTACCGGGCGATCGACCCGAAGCTGGAGGGATTTTTCGACACCTGGGCCTCCGGCACAGGCGTTCCCGGGTTGAAGTTGAGCTGGACCACCAAGGGCGTGGCTCCCAAAGTCACCCTCACCGCTACCATTACGCAGACCGGCGTCGCGGAAGACTTTACCGATGCCGTACCGGTGGAAATTCAGCTGGCGAAGGGGAAGCCCGTCACCCGCTGGGTCCGGCTGAGCAGTGAGCCGGCGACATTGACGGTGGCGCTGCCCGCAGTGCCGACAAAGGTAGTACTGGACCCGGCTGGCGCTACCCTAAAGCGCTAACTTTTTTGAGGCGCGAAAGGCGCCGATTTGCGCTCACCGGTTAGATCGGACTCGCCGATAACCCAGGTACACTGCCATGTTGATACCTCACAATCCCCGCGACCGGAAGCCCGGATTAGCGGCTCTGCTGGCTAGCACCTTAACGGTGGTGGCGGCGATGGCCGTCCACAACCTGGTCTTCATGCTGTGGTTTGTCATTGCTTACTCCGCCGGACAGCGGCGCTTGTTCCAGTGGCCGCCGACGTTTTCGAATATGGAGTACTGGGTGGCGGCTGGGGCTGTGGTGGGATTGTGGTTGCTGCAGGGATTGTTGATTTCAAGGGTCAGCCGGTTGGTGTGGGTCAGCTTGTCGCTGGCGGCGTTTGTGCCGGTGCGGGTATTGCTGGGCGCACGCTGGGAGGACTTTTCCAGCTACGTGCCGTTCTCGATCGCGGGCGCTCTGCTGGCCGTCGTCTTTGGACAACTGGGCCGCTGGTTGCGCCGCAAGTTGCTGGCGCTCCGTCCGCCGATGCCACCGCCACTGGCCGCCTGATCGGGCATCAACTTTCATGATTTGTGCCACTTTCCCGGTTCCGCCGTCATCTAGCAACGTAGCGGAAAAATGACCAAGCGAATCTTGCGCGCGCTGCCGGCGTTGGCCGGCTTGATGATGGCCTGGGGAGGAAACACGATGGCGGCTGATTTTCCGGATCCGGCGATTGATGCCAAGCTGGCTGCCGCGCCGGGCAAAGCAACGGCGGTTCTGGCCGGCGGCTGCTTCTGGTGCACCGAAGCGGTGTTCGAGATCATGGAAGGCGTGGAGGATGTGATCTCCGGCTACTCCGGTGGCACGGCCGACACGGCCCGCTACGACATCGTTTCGACCGGCCGCACGGCCCACGCGGAGGCGATTCTGATCACCTACGACCCTTCCAAGGTGACCTACGGCCAGTTGCTGAAGATCTTCTTTGCCGTCGCGCATGACCCCACCACGCTGAACCGTCAAGGGGCCGACGTTGGCCCGCAATACCGCAGCGCGATCTTCTATACCGGTGACGAACAGAAGCGGATCGCGGAAGCCTACATCAAGCAGATCGATGCCGCCCATGTGTTGCGGAACCCCATCGTGACGCAGTTGGGGCCGCTGGAAAAGTTCTACACGGCCGAGGGCTATCACCAAAACTACGCCGTCGGCAACCGGAACAACCCCTACATTGTGAACGTCAGTGACCCGAAGGTGGAGAAGCTAAAGAAGCAGTTTCCGGGTTGCGTGCGGAAGCGGAAGTAGCCTCCTTTTGCTGGACTTTAGTGGCCGGGCCGGGCGAACTGTCACTACGCATTGCGGTGGGACAACGGAATTCGCCTCCAGACTGGTATCCTGACGGGTGCCCATGGAGGAACTCAGTCCTAGTTTCCAGACATCCGTTCTGATCGTCACCCGCAATCACGCCGATGAATTGCGCCGCACCCTCAATTCGTTGATTCCAGTGGCCGCGGGCGAGGATGCGGCGGTGGAGGTGCTGGTGGTGGACCTGGCTTCCACGGACGGCAGTGCTCAACTGGACAATGAATTTCCCTTTGCTAAGTTCCTGCGCAGCCCGCGCCATTTTGGCTGGGTGCGGGGGGTGAATCTCGGCACGCGTACCGCGATTGGCGAGTTTATCTGCTTGACGGCTCCGGGCGTCCAGTTCGCTCCAGAAACCTTGGGTGCGCTGGTGGGACATCTGGAAGCAGACCCGCAGGCGTTGGCGGTTGCGCCGCTGGTGGTGGACGCGCAGGGCACACCGGTGACCCGAGTGTATCCGCTGCCCGATCGCGAGATGTTGTCGAACTTCTGGCGGACCGGCGGTTTGGGCCGGCCGGAAGCGTTCGATCTGAGTGCGCCGACGGTGACGGCGCCCTACCTCGTCAATTCGCCACTAGTGCTCCGCCGCCGGTCCTTGGCGGGGATGAACTACGTGGATGAGCGGTATGGCCAGTTTTGGGCTGATGCCGACATCTGCTTTGAGGTTCGACGCGCCGGAAAATCGATCGTGCTGCTGCCCGGAGTGAAGGTGGCCGGGTTGCCGGTGCACAAGCCGATTCCGGACAACCTGGACCGTTGGGGTGCCATCCTGTCGGCGGATGCGGCGCTGGGTGCGGCGGCCTATATCGGCAAGCATGAAGGGTTTCTCGCCGGGTTGGGGTTCAAGCTGGGAACGCTGGCGCGCTCATTCGGCGGCGTGTTCTCGTTTTCCAGCTTTGGGCCGCACATCACGCGGTTTTTGTCGATTCTGAGTGGCCAGAAAATCGACGGGACCCAAGGGTAGCCATTTGAGCGAAGACAATCGTTAAAGCCGGTCTGGAAACTGGCCGATTCTACGAGAGTGGAACTGGCCTTGTGGATCGGCCTCCCGTTGTTTGTCGCGGCGGGATCGGCGCTGTTAACTTATGTGCTGATGCTGCAGCGCATCGAAACGGCCGTGGCGCGGGAGCAGCAGCGGACCGCTGAGGCGCAAGCCCGGCTGGATGCTCAGGCCGATACGGTGGCCCAGCGGATCCGTGCCGCTGAAGAAGTGGCCCGGCGTCAATCACTGGACGACTTTTTTGGTGATCTGCATGTCGAGGAACGGCGCTATCCCCGGGAATCCAAGTCCCTGTTTGTGACGCGTAAATCCGTGGTGGTGCAGGAACGGCTCTGGTTCCGCAATATTCCGCTGTCGGGTTGGGTGGAGCAGGAACTGGTGATGGAAGAAGGGGCCGGCCGGGATGGCCGCAACCCGTTCTCGATCTTTCAGGCACCCACGACGCGCGTACTGGAATAGTGATTCCAGCGGCTGGCCCTAGGTGCAGCGGCGGGGACCCGCTCCGAAAAGGTCCACGCCGCAAGAGCATCGCCCACCAGACGCGCACCGCCCGGGGGCAAACGGCCCTCCGAGCCCGGTCGAGCCAGGGCTAAGGCCCTGTGCCCCCGTTGCCGCAGCATCTCAGTCAGCGGCCGGCCGATGGAGCCGGTGCCGCCGGTGATGAAGAGTTCGCGCGCGATCGGCATGCTTACTCTCCTGTACGGAAACGTTTCAGGATCGGATTGCAGATAATTCTCGTACCCTATACGTTGGTGCACACGGAATCTATCATCGGCCGGTACGAAGTGCTTTCGCAGCTGGGCGAAGGTGGGATGGGCCGGGTCTACAAGGCGCGCGATCCATTGCTGAACCGTCTGGTGGCGCTGAAAGTCCTGCTGCCCGGGGTGGTGGACCCGGAGCAGCGGGCCCGCTTCCTGCAGGAGGCGCGCGCGGCCTCCGCGCTGAACCATCCCAACATCATCACCATTTATGAGGTGGGCGAAGCGGCCGGGCAGGACTACATCGCCATGGAGTATCTGGACGGCCAGGCGCTGGATCGGCTGATCCCAGCGGGCGGCCTGCCTGGAGAGGAACTGCTCGCCTATGCCCAGCAGATGGCGGGAGCATTGGAGTTAGCTGAAGCGGCCAACGTGGTGCACCGGGATTTGAAGCCGGCGAATGTCTTTGTGACGGCCAGCGGCCGGATCAAGGTGCTCGATTTTGGTTTGGCCAAGATGACGTTTGCTGCGGGTGCGCCGGATGAGGTGACGCGGAGCGTGCTGGCGGCGGCCCCGCATACTCAGGCGGGCGTGCTGCTGGGGACGGTGGCGTATATGTCGCCGGAGCAGGCCGAGGGCCGGGCGGTGGACGCGCGGTCGGACATTTTCTCTTTCGGCTGCATTCTCTATGAGATGCTGACCGGGCGGCGGGCCTTTCTGGGCAGTTCGCTGGTGGCGGTGCTGACGGCGGTGCTGCGGGATGATCCGCCACCGCTGCCTGGTCCGCTGGGTGAGGTGGTGGCGCGGTGCCTGCGCAAGTCTCCGGAGCACCGGTTTCAGAGCTTCCGCGCGGTGAGTGACGCGCTGAGCGGCAAGGGCTCCCAGGGAGCGCTGGCGCCATCGGCGGAACCGGTCGCGGTGCAAGGGCCCTCGCTGGCCGTGCTGCCGTTTGCTGACATGAGCCCGCTGCGCGATCAGGAGTACTTCTGCGACGGGATCGCCGAGGAGATCATCAATTCGCTCACCCGGCTGAAGAATGTCCGGATTGCCGCGCGCACGTCAGCTTTTTCCTTTAAGGGGCGCCCGGAAGATATCCGCGAGATCGGCCGGAAGCTGAATGTCGGGCTGGTGGTGGAAGGCAGTGTCCGGACCGCCGGGCAGCGGCTGCGGGTGACGGCGCAACTGATCGATGTGGCGGATGGCCATCAACTGTGGAGCGAACGGTATGACCGTGAGATGGCCGACGTCTTTGCCATCCAGGACGACATTGCCGCCGCCGTGTTTGAGGCTCTGCGTGAGCGCTTTGATGCGCGGCCGGTCTCCCAAGCGGCGCGGCGCTACACCGACAATATTGCGGCTTACAGCCTTTACCTGCAAGGCCGCCACGCCTGGAACCAGTGGGAGCCACAAAGCTTCCAGCAGGCGGAAACCCACTTCAAGCAGGCGCTGGAACTGGATTCCAGCTACGCCCCGGCGTGGTGTGGGTTGGCCGACACCTATAGCGTGGTGGCTTCCTTTGGCATATTTCCGCCGCGGCTGATCTATCCGCAGGCCAAGCAGGCGGCCGAGCGGGCGCTGGCGCTGGACCCCAATCTGGCCGAAGGCTGGACGTCGCTGGGGGCCACCGAGGCGCTGTTCGACTGGAACTGGGCCGAAGCCGAGAAGCATGTGCGGCATGCCCTGGAACTGCGCCCTGGTTCGGCGGTGGCGCATCAGGTGCTGGGTCTTTGTATCATGACGCCCCAGGGCCGCTTTGCCGAAGGTGCTGAATCTCTGCGCCGGGCGCTCGACCAGGATCCGTTTTCGCCGTCGCTGCTACAGTCGGCGTTCTATGCGGCCTTCCTGGCGTCGGACTTGCCCCGGGCGAAGGCCCTTTGCGGGCAGATGGAAGCGCTGTTTCCCCGGACCATCTCGACGCACTTTGCCCGCATGAACCTGTCGCTGATGGAGCAGCGATGGGACGATACGCTGGCGCTTTCGGACCTGTTTGATCAAGTGTCGCCGGGTGAGCCCTATCAGTTGATGATGCGCGCCCAGGCGTTGGCCTCGGCGGGGCGCCACGAGGAGGCCCGGGCGCAGGTGGCTGGTCTGGACCTGCTGGTGCAGAGCCGCTGCATTCAGCAATGCGACCTGGCGGGTGTCATGTTGGCCATGGGTGACCGGGAAGGGGCCTATGAGCGCCTGGAACGGGCAGTGGAGAACCGGGAGGCACCGTTCTTCCTGGTCGACCCCCGGTTGAGCAGCATCTCTCAGGAGCCGCGCTTTGCCGCTCTGGTGGCGCGGGCTGGGGCGGCCAGCGGCTAGTTCGCTAAACTAAGGGCGGAAGCCACATTTAGCCGGTGCTGGGCCTGGTCTTCAAAACCAGTGAGAGGCGTCACCGTCTCTGGTCGGTTCGACTCCGACTGGCTTCCGCCAACCCCTGTCGCCTGCTTGGCCGCTGGCCGATGACGGGCTGGTTCCCGCTCCGGTAGCGTTAGGCGTGAGATGGGGCACTTTTCATGCTCGCGAAGAGGCCCCAAGCTGACGCATGGGGCTAAGCGCTACAGTCCCCGGGCGTAGTCCACGAAACGGCGCGCGTAGCGGTCGAGCGTGTCCAGGTCGCGCCCGTCCCGGAGGGGGGAGCACATTTCGTAGGCGATGCTGCCGGTGAAGCCGTTGGCCACCAGCGCCTTGAGGAAAACGGGGTAATCGATGAAGCCTTCGCCCATCGGCACGGCGATGGTGGACGGGGTCTGCGCCTCATAGTTCACCAGATCGGGGCGGTAGCGGAACCGGGGGCGGAGCTGATAGTCGGCCGTGGTGGTGTGTACCGTCAGCGGAGCCATGGCGGTGGCGGCGGTTTTCAAATCCACGCCCTGGAGCGCGGGTGCCCAGGCGTCATAACAGGCGCGGCAGTTGGGTTCGCCGACGGCATGGATCAGGTCGTGGAGGCTTTGCCAGTCCACCGCCTGGTCATGATGATTCTGGACGCCGAGGGTGACACCGAACATGGCCGCCCGCTGGGCGGTTTCTTTCAGTGTGTCGGTGATCAGGCGGAGTTGGCGGCCTGAATCCGCTGCCGGGTGGTCATACCCGGTGAAGACGCGCAGCAGTGTTCCGCCCAGTTCCTGCGTCAGCTTCACCAGTTCCAGCAGATAGGTCACCTGCAGTTCCCGGTGCGGGATTTCGGCATGCTCCAGATCCGCCGTGAGATTGCAGTACCCGGCCAGGCAGAGGTGCTTCAAACCGCGTTGTTCCAGTTGCTGGCGGAGCTGTTCCCGTTCCCGGGCGGCGAAATCGAGCGCCGAAACGTGCGGACGCTTGGCCATCAGCATGACGCCGTCAAACCCCAACTGAACGGCCTTGTCCAGGATCGCGGTGACGGGCAAAGCTGCCTGTCCCCACAAACCCGCATAACTGACTGAGTGCAAGAGTAGCGGATTGTTCATGCCGCCGCCGGTCCACTGCTTGGTGTACTCACGACCGATCCTCCAAAAGATCTAAATGGTACTGCTACTGAAGGGCACCGCAACGACTCGGGCTCCCAGGCGGGAGGTCTGGGACGGAGTTAAGCCGAAGCGCGGTCTTGGATGCCGCTTGGACGACTCAATTTCCCTGTTGTGACCATGCCACCACATCACCGTGCTGGCACGGAGTCATGATGTTCCCTCGGCACAAGTCTAATGGAATGAAAGCGGATTGCCAACCATTTCGTAAAAATGGTGTTTACAACTGGCCAGCTCGTCGATGGGCAGGCTTGAGCAAAGCCTTTCGGACTACAGCAACCGGAAGTTGACTTCGATGCTGGCGCGGACGGCGACGGGGCGGCCGTCTTTCAGGCCGGGCTTGAAGCGCCACTTACTGACGGCTTCAATCGCTTTTTCATCCAGACCCAGGCCGATGGCGCGGATGACGCGGACGTTTTGGGGCATGCCTTTATCATCTACGACGACATCCAGCACGACCGTGCCCTGGTGCTTGGCCTTGCGGGCTTCTTCCGAGTATTCCGGCTCGACCTTGTAGATCAACGAGGGGGCTGAAACGCCGCCGCCGATACGGTAGACGCCGCCACCAAAGCCGCCGCCTTCTCCCGGACCCATGCCCGCGCCACGCCCGGAGCCGACGCCACCACCGGAGCCGCTGCCAATGCCGGAACCACTGCCGGTGCCGTTGGAGGCCGCGCCCAGCTTCGCCAGCGGGTCGCCATAGTTGGGCATCGCCACGTTGGGAACTGCCGCATCCGGCTGGATGATCAGCGTGGGTTCCATCACCAGTTTCGGTGCGGGATTGTTCACCACCGCCATGGGCGGCGTAAACTGCTTGTCCGCAAAACGGGGCAACTTGCCTTTGCTGGCTTGGGTGAGAGAACGGTCACCACCACCGCCGCCGCCACCCATCTGCTTAGGCGAAGGCTTGGAGGCCATGTAAGGAGCCAGATCAGGGGCAATCAACGAAGTGACGTCTTTCGCCTTTTTCTGGACCGCCGGGCTGGTCCCGATGACGATCAGCAACAGAACCACCGCCGCGTGGATCAGGATTGAGCCGACACCCGCGCGATTTTCGTTGCCGCCGTAGGCCCCCCAGATATCCTTCACCGGGATGGGCTTGGACGTGAGTACTAATTCCTGCTGCGGCGGCGGATTGAACCGCTCCTTGACCTGCCGGACCAGGGAAGCAAACCAAGGCTCTTCGTCATAGCCGCCGAACACGCCGGCTAAACGAGCCTCAGCCTCACCGGGTTTATAGAGTTGCTGCTTGTCCTGCTGCTCGACCATAGTCTTCGCTCTCTAACACTTCCCGCAAGCCGTTCCACGCGCCTGCCACACGAGTATGACGCCACCCGGGACCGAATTGGTTCCAAAATCGAGGGCAAAATTCCAAAGTAGGAAAACACCTCGCCTGCCCGAAGTCTAACACGGCCGCAAAAATAGATCGTCTGGCAGTGTATCAGGCTTTACGGGACCTGGAGCCGGAACGTGTAGCCTTCTTCCAGCGCCTCCGCGAACTTGTAAAGCCTGACTTCGACGGATCCTGCCTGGGGGAGCGAAAATTCCAGAACCGTCATCGATTCCGGCGGGATGTAGGCGTTCTGAGACTGTTGCCCAGTAGAAACCTCGACGTTGCAAGCGTTGGCCAGCGTGTTCTCGACCAGAGCCGACAAAGAGTCGCCGCGCCGGCGGACGGACAGGTAGACGCGCGGAGTGATCTCCAACACACCGGGTCCGGAATAATCGTCGGCTTCGAGGAGATTCTCTCCCCGGCGGAGGAAGGGCGTGAGGGCGACGCTGCCGGTGGCCTGATCCTGCGGGCGGGCGGGGACCAGGGTGCCGTTGATGCGGATGGTGCCGGAACCCAGCAGCCGGACCCAGCGGTCCGCCGTGGGCGCGATAAACTTGGCCGAAACCCGCCCGGACTTACCTTGAAAGTCCAGCGCGACCCGTTCCGGCCCGATAAGAGGCTCGTCTGCTGCGGTGGCCCAGAAATTTAGCAGACCGAGATTT
This sequence comes from Bryobacteraceae bacterium, assembly GCA_947458745.1. Lineage (GTDB taxonomy): Bacteria > Acidobacteriota > Terriglobia > Bryobacterales > Bryobacteraceae > JAPKYZ01. Next base: position 544,158 of record CANGYQ010000001.1, read on the forward strand.
AGGAGCCACAACGCGCTGAGCAGCATCTTCCAAAGCGTACAACGCGAGAGAAATGAGGACCCCAATTTGCCCCAGATAACCTACGCTCGGGCCCGACTGTGGCTGGGCATCTCGGGTGTGGGCTTTTTTGTCCTGCTCGCTTCCGTGGCGCTGGTCACCCGGCTGCCATACCAGTTTCTGCCCGTGATTCAGTTGCCGTGGTGGCAGGAACTGCTGTGGATCTCCGCCGTCCTGGCCGTCTACACAGTGCTGAGTTGGCCGTTCGATTTTCTCGGCGGCTATCACCTGCCCTGCTCCCATGCCCGGATGTGCCAGATGCTGCCGGCCTTTGTCTGGACGTGTGTGCGAGGGGCGGCGGGCCATTGCACGATCACGCTGATCGGCGCGTTTGCCCTGCTGACGGCGGGCCGTGCCGGAGGGCGGTGGGGCGCGATTTTGGCGTCGGGCCTGTTGATGGCGACGCTGGTGGCGCTGCAGGCTCCGGTGAGCCGGCTGGTGGGCGGGCTACACCGGGTTCCGGCCGACCTTTCGCGGGTGGAGGCGGTGTTGCGGCAGTGGAATCTGCCCGTGCCTCCGGTTGTTGTTTTGCGGGGCGTGGATGGCGGCTTTTCGGGCGGTGTGGCCGGCTGGCCCGGGGCCACGCATATCGTCATCCCGGACCACTGGCTGCGCCATCTGGCGCCGGAAGAGGTGGCAGTGGAGATTGTGCGCCGCTATGGTGCCGTGGAGAGCGGCAGCCGCGCCCGGGGAATTCTGGTGGCGATGGGCTGGAACCTGTTAGGTCTATGGTTGTCGACTTACCATCCGTTAGCGAATTTCGATTCCGTCGCCGGTTTGGTGAGCCTGGCGCTGGCCTTCAATGCTTGGTCGTTCCTGGGGCTGCTGGTATTGCCAACGCTCAGCCGGGCGGGCGTGATGGAAGCGGATAGCTATGCGCGGGCGCGAGGCGTTTCGCCAGCGTGGTTCAGCCGCACTATCTCATCGCTGGACCAGATGCAGGATGACGAACCGGCGCGGCCGGGGGGCATTGAGGCGATCTTCCACCCGATTCCTTCAGTGGTCCGGCGGGAGCAGGCGTTTGCCGCGGGGGGCAGCCATTGGGGCGCCTGGCACGCGGCGCGGATGGCGCTGTTTCTCTCCTGGGGGTCGATGGGTCTGCTGGCGCGGGCCGTGCACTGCAACTCAGGCCGACCGGAGCTCTGGGTGATGCTGCCGGCAGACTAGCCAGATCTCTTCCATCACGTCGGTCAGTTCATGGCCGGAATCGAACAGCTGCAAGCGGGCATTCATGTTCCGGGTGCAAAACCGCATCGATGCTTCAGCGGGGACGACCGTATCTCGGATGCCGTGGAAGATCATGGCCGGGCAGGCGAACTGTGGCTCATCGGGGAACTGCAAGGCGTCTTCGATCAATCCGTAGCCGACGCGGGCGGGGCGGTTCTCGGCGTAGTGGAAGACTTCCAGCGACCCTTCTTCCTTCCACTTGGTCAGCACCGGACCCCAGTTGCGAGCAAAGCCAAAGGCGGGAGCCATCAGGATCAACGAATGCGTCTCCGGATGGCGCGCAGCGTAGAGCGCCGCCAAGTAGCCACCCATGCTGGAACCCATCAAGACTGCCGGCTCGCCTTGGAGCAGCCGCTCGACGACGGCCAGCTGGCCGGTGACGGTGAGGTGCTCAAAGCCCTGGTCGTCGAGTGCGGGGATCTCCAGATCCAGGCCGAGTTCGGCGAAGCAGCGGTGGAAGTATTGGGCTTTCTTCGAGCGGGGGCTGGAAGCAAAGCCGTGCAGATAGACGTATCTCACGGGTTGGGTCTCCGGTTGGGCGCGGGTGGTGCGGCGGGTGGCGGCTCTTCCTCCTCGGCCGGGGTGAACTTGATTTCGCTGTCGGACGAGAAGCGCTTGAAGTTGCCGTAGGTGAAGTTGTTTTCCGCCAGCAGTTGATTGTTCGACATGCGGCGGTGCAGAACGGAGGCGGGCAGCAGCAGCCCCAACGGGTTGCGGACATAGTCGATCACTGCTTCGTCGGTGATGTCCGCGCCTTCCGGCCCGGGGATGGTGGTGGTGAGGTGGATCCGCAGCGGCAGTCCGTCACCGGCGCGCAGCCAGACGTGCCCGGTCAACTTTTGGCGGATGGTCTTCTTGCCCTGGAAAACAGTGAAGGCCTCCTCCCCACCGGCTTGGGTGAAGGCAAAGACCATCGCCTCATCGGCACCCACGCGTTCCCGCCGCACCGGCGCGAACTGGTAGTTCTCCAGATTGCGGCCGCGGAACATCAGCAGCGAAAGAGTGAAGTCCGTGGCGGACCCCAGCAGGCCATGCTTCTCCAGATCTTCGAGCAGCTTCTTCTTCACCAGATCATCATCTGATCGCAGGCCCAGCACCAGCTTCCGGCGCGCTTTGTCGGTGGACTGCACGGTGCGTCCATCCACCAGCCGGACTTCCCGTGCCTCGTGCCACAGGTCGCCGATGGTCGTGTAGCCGAACTCCGAGGCGAGCTCCCGCGCCTGATAGACCGGCTTGGGCGGCTCCAGGGCCGCCTGTCCGATACGCGGGCGGAACCGGCTGCCGGCTTTGAGTGCCCGTTGCCGGATGGTCTCTTCGCCGATCAGCTTGGCTACCGATTGCGCAAACACCTCGGCTTCCTCCGCCAGCCGGCTGAGCAGAGGGTCCCGCGAGGGGGCGGGCGGTGGTGAGGCCGCTAGGGCCACGAGCAACAGGAGAGCGGCGCTCATACTTTCCATCTTATCGGCGCGATAATGACGGGGAGAGCGAACGGTGTGCGACCTGCGGGTGCCTGTTGCTCGGGTGGGCGAAAGGGACAACGACGAATGCGGAAGATTTTTGGACTGCTCGCGCTGGGCGCGGCCCTGGTGTCTGGTCAAGGCCTGGAGTACGTCAAGGCGAACTACACCAAGTACGAATACAAGGTGCCGATGCGTGATGGCGTGAAGCTGTTCACGTCGGTCTACGTGCCCAAGGATCAGACGCAGAAGTATCCGATCCTGATGTCGCGGACGCCTTACACGGTGGCCCCCTATGGTGTCGACAAGTACAAGACCGACCTGGGCCCCTCGCCGCTGTTCGGCAAAGACGGCTACATCTTTGTCTACCAGGACGTGCGCGGCAAGTGGATGTCGGAAGGCGAGTTCGTCAACATGACGCCGCACAGGCCCGTCAAGAACGGCCCCAAGGACATCGATGAATCCACCGACACCTACGACACCATCGACTGGCTGGTGAAGAACCTGCCGTCGAACAACGGGCGCGTCGGCACCTGGGGCATCAGTTATCCCGGCTTCTACACGGCGGCCGGCATGATCAACGCCCACCCGGCGCACGTGGCGGCTTCGCCGCAGGCACCGATTGTGGACTGGTTCACGGGTGATGATTTCCACCGCAACGGGGTCCTGTGGCTGCCGCACGCATTTGGCTTTCTGGCCAGCTTCGGCGTGCCGCGTCCGGAGCCGATCACGCCGGACGACGCGCCGCGCAATCCGTTCAGCTACAAAACGCCCGACGGCTACGATTTCTACCTGCGCAAGATGGGCCCGCTGGCCAATGCCAATGAACGGTTCCTGAAAAACAATGTCGCCTTCTGGACCGACATGATGAAGCACGACACCTACGACGAGTTCTGGCAGTCGCGCAACCTGCGGCCGCACTTGAAGGCGATCAAACCCGCCGTGCTGACCGTGGGCGGCTGGTATGACGCTGAGAACATTTACGGCGCGCTGCAGGTCTACGGCAATGTCGAAAAGCAGGGCTTTGAGAAGCAGAACCTGCTGGTGTTTGGGCCCTGGGTGCATGGCGGCTGGTCCCGCGGCGATGGCGACCGGTTGGGCGATATCCGGTTCGGCACGAAGGCTTCGGAGTATTACCGCGACAAGCTGGAGTTCCCGTTCTTCACCCACCACTTGAAGCAGAAGGGCGACATGAAGCTGGCCAAGGCCACGGCGTTTGAGACGGGCACCAACCAGTGGCGGACGTTTGATTCCTGGCCGCCCAAGAGTGGGCCGGGCCTGACGGTCGAGAAGAAGTCGCTCTACTTCCACGCCAAAGGCAAGCTGGCCTGGGAAGCGCCGACGGAAGCGGGCGACAGCTTCGCCGAGTACGTCAGCGATCCGATGAAACCGGTGCCCTTCATGACCAACATCGCCACGGGCATGACGCGTGAGTACATGACGGCCGATCAGCGCTTTGCGGCCTCGCGGCCGGACGTGCTGGTGTTTGAATCAGCCGAGCTGACCGAAGATGTCACCATCGCCGGACCGCTGGAGAATGAGCTGATCCTCTCCACCTCCGGCACCGATTCTGATTGGGCGGTGAAGGTGATCGACGTCTTCCCGGATGACTACCCCGATACCGAAGACGGTCCCCCGGCAGGCCCTCCCGGTGCGCGTCCGGCGGCGGGTGCGCGCAATCCGGCCACCTATGTCCGCATGGGCGGCTATCAGCAACTGGTGCGAGGCGAGATGTTCCGGGGCAAGTTCCGCAACAGCTTCTCGAAGCCGGAGGCGTTTGTGCCCAACAAGGCGACGCCGCTGAAGTTTGCGATGAACGATGTCTTCCACACGTTCCGCAAAGGCCACAAGATCATGATCCAGGTGCAGTCCACTTGGTTCCCGCTGGCGGACCGCAATCCGCAAAAGTTCATGAACATCAATGAAGCCAAGGATGCGGACTTTGTGAAGGCGACGCAGCGGCTGTATCACTCCAAGGCGCAGGCCTCGCGGGTAAATGTGCTGGTGGTGAAGTAAGCGGCGCACTAGTCCCAAGCTGATGCATGGGGCTAATCCAGATAACTCTAGTTGACCCGTTTTGCGCGGCCGCCCCAGACGCGGTCGCGGAGTTCGTTTTTGCGGATCTTGCCGGTGCCGGTTTTGGGCAGGGGCCCAAACTCGATCACCTTGGGGCACTTGAAGTGCGAGAGGCGGCTGCGGCAGAACTCGATCAGTTCGGCGGCGGTGGCGGAGCAGCCGTCCTTGAGGAGTACGAAGGCCAGCGGGACTTCGCCCCACTTTTCATCCGGTGCCGCGACGATGGCGGCTTCGAGCACTGCCGGGTGGTCGTAGAGAACTTTTTCGACTTCGATGGAGGAGATGTTTTCACCGCCGGAAATGACGATGTCCTTGCCGCGGTCGCGGATCTCGATGTAGCCGTCCGGGTGCATGACGGCCAGGTCGCCCGAATGGAACCAGCCGCCCCGGAAGGCCGTGGCGGTCGCTTCCGGGTTGTTGTAGTAACCCTCCATGACGTTGTTGCCGCGCATGATGATTTCGCCCATGGTTTCGCTGTCGGCGGGGACGTCGGTCATCTGCTCATCGACGACGCGGAGATCTGTGCCCGCGATGATGTACGGCACGCCTTGGCGGGCGCGGCGGCGGGCGCGATCAGCGGCGTCCCCCGAGTTCCATTCCGAGCGCCAGGCGCAGATGGTGTGGGGGCCGTAGGTTTCGGTGAGGCCGTAGACGTGGGCGATATCGAAACCGATCTGCTCGGCATCGCGGATGACGGCAGGCGCGGGCGGGGCTCCGGCGGTGACCAGCTTCAGGGGCCGGTCAAAGTGGATGCCGCGTTGCAGGCAATACTGCGCCAGCCCGGCCACCACCACGGGCGCGCCGCACAGGTGCGTGACTCCTTCGGCCTGGATCAACTCGACGGCACGGGCGGGGTCCGGTTGACGCATCAGGATGTGCGTGCCGCCCATGGCCGTCACGGCCCAGGAGAAGCACCAGCCGTTGCAGTGGAACAAGGGCAGCGTCCAGAGATAGACGCTTTCTGCCGTGAGGCCATGTTCCAGCGCTTCGCCGATGGCGTTGGTCCAAGCGCCACGATGGGTGAAGACGACGCCCTTGGGGAAGCCGGTGGTGCCGCTGGTGTAGTTGATGGCCAGCATGCCGTTTTCGTCAAACGGTGGCGCGTCGGTGAATGGCGCGGTGCCTTCGGCGAGCAGTGCTTCGTAGTCAGTGACGAAGTGCTCGATGGCGGGCATCTCGGCGCGTACGGGTTCGAGCAATGGTGCCAGTTGCGGATCCGCCAGCAGCACCTTTGCTCCGCAATGGTTCAGGATCCAGACCAGCTCCGCCGCGGCGAGGCGGGTGTTGAGCATCACCAGCACGGCTCCGGCTAGCGGCACGGCGTAGTGCGGTTCCAGCGCCATGGCAGAGTTCGGGGCCAGCACGGCCACCCGGTCACCGGGCTGTACGCCACGCGCCCGCAAGGCGGCGGCCAAGCGATGGACGCGGTGGTTGAACTCGGCGTAGGTGACACGGTGGGCGCCGTCCACTTGGGCCAACCGGTCCGGGTAGACGCGGGCGGAGCGGGCGAGAAAATCGAGAGGAGAGAATGGCCGGATCACAAGTAGAGAATCATATCGCGAGGCCGGACGGCGCACCGGGTGCGCGCGGGCAGTTAGCTGAACCGCTCCAGGCGGTATGGTTCCAGATAGTCCAGGCGGACGCCCTCCAAAATCTCCATAGTCGCCGAATGGCCCATTAGAGCGGCGAGCGTGATGCCGCTGTGCATGGCGGCGACGTAGAGGTTGGGACAGGCAGCGGCGAAGCCGACGATGGGGTATTCGTCCAGAGGCATCACGCGCTGGCCGCGTGAGACGGTGGCTAGTGAGCCTGCCGGCAGTGCGGGCAAGTACTCGGCGGCGCGGGCCATCAACTCCGTCCCATAGTCGAAGGTGGCGTCGGGCACTTCGGTGCCCCCGAAATCGACGCCCGCGACGATGCGGCCATCGGCGTACTGGCGGAAGTGGGCGCGGGGTGCCAGGGTGACGGGTTTGGTGAGTGGCGGCAGGGGCGTGGTGTGAATCAACACTCCCGGTGCTTCCTTGAGCGGCACGTTCACGCCCGCCATCGCGGCCACGGCTGGTGTGCCGACGCCGCAGGCCACCACCAGGGCGTCACAATCCAGTTGGCCATTTTGCGTGACGACGTGGCGGACCTGGCCGTTCTCTAACTGCAGGGCGCTTACCTGGCTGGGGTAGATCACGTTTGCTCCGTAACGGCGTGCATGACGGAGCAATACCTCCACGGCACGGACCGCGTCCACCGCCCCTTCCTGGCTGCTGTAAGCGGCTATCTGGACGTCACCGGGTGTGACCTCTGGCAGCTGACCGGCCAGTTCTTCCGTGGCGGCGGTTCCTTCGCTGGCGGTGGAGGCATGGCCCCATTCCTGATGGCGGCGGGCCAAACGGCGCAGCGTCTCAGCGGCCTCACCGGGGGCATGCCATTCGACGGCGCCGGACCAATCGACTTGAAGGTCGCCCGCGAGTTCCTCTTCCAGGCGATGCCAGTGCGCGATGCCTTGCATGTTGAGGTTGAAGTAGGCGCGGGGCTCCTTGGAGAAGGTGGCGTTGATCCAGGCAAAGGATTTGCTGGTGGTGCCGGCGGCGGGGCGCTCTTTTTCCAGCACCGTCACGCGTGCGCCGCGGCGGGCCAAGTGGTAGGCGATGGAAGCGCCCAACATGCCGGCACCCGCCACGACGATGTGAGGCGGCAATCCGGACGCTTGAGAACGGAAATTCACTCTTTCGATTGTGACGCAAGCCGCCCGGAGGAGCGCTGGGCGGCACGCCACACCAGACGCGCCACCCGCCGTCGTGATACCCTCATCGGCTTATGCTGATTCTTGCCGCTATCCTGGCGATCTTCGTTTACGGAATGATCGCTGCCATGCTGGGGACCATTCTCCCTGACCTATCGAAGAAGTTTGGGTTATCGCCGAAACAGAACGGCACCATCGCGACGGCCCAGGCGATTGGCTTGGTGATTGCTTCGTTGTGCGTCGGCCCGCTGATTGATACGCAGGGCAAGAAGACGGGCTTGTTGCTGGGCCTGGCGCTGGTCACCATCGCCTTGTTTGTGTTGCCGAAAGCCAAGGGCTTCAGCCAGATCTTGATGTTCATCCTGGTGCTGGGTCTGGGTGGTGGTGTGATCGTGACGGGCGCCAATGCGCTGGCCAGTGACGTGAACGCGGAAGCTCGCGGCACGACGTTGAACCTGTTGAACCTGTTCTTCGGTTTGGGTGGACTGGCTACGCCGCTGATCTCAGCCAACCTGCTGAATCGCGATTCGGTGAAGCTGTGCTACCTGACGGCGGTGTTGTCGGCGATCACGCTGGGCGTGCATGTGATGGCGCCAATTCCGGGTCCGGCCACGGGTGCGGCGGCGAGCCTGCCTAACTTTGGGGCGCTGATTTCTTCGCCGACGCTGATGCTGCTCTCCTTGATGCTGTTCCTGTATGTGGCGGCGGAAGTGGGTGTCTGGAACTGGCTGGTCCGCCACCTGGTGGCGCAAGGGATTCCGGAATCCAAGGCACTGAATGCGTTGTCGCTGGGCTTTGCGTTGGGATTGCTGCTAGGCCGTGTGGCCGTTTCGCCGATTCTGCTGTCGGTTCCCGCCAAGCAGGTGACGTTGGGGGCCGCAGTGGTGATGGCGATTACAACCTACATGATGCTGCAAGCCAAAACGCCCATGCTGGCAGGGGTCTGGGTGTTCCTGGCCGGTGTGGCCATGGCTCCGGTATTCCCGACTACGCTGGCCATGGTGGGCGACAACTTTAAGGAAGGCACGGCGACCGCCATGGGCATTGCCATCACCTGCGGCTGGCTGGGCCTGGTGGCCAGTTCGCCGATCATTGGCGGCATTGGCGGGTCCGATCCGAAGCGGCTGAAGACAGCCCTGCTGCTGCTGCCGGCGGCCAGCGTGCTGCTGATCCTGGTGAACCTGGCGCTGTAAGGCCTGGCTGGTTACAACTAGCTGAGGGTGTGGGGCCGGGTAACCGGCCCCGCTCCATTTTCGGGCGACACTGAAAGAGTGCAGCATCGCTTTCTCTGGTTGGTTTTGATTGCCGCGGGCTTGGCTTCGGCCCAGCCGCAGCCTATCTCGATGAGCGGGCCGCCGAGGATTGGGGTGATCGATGTCTACGGCCAGCGGCGCATTCCCGCGGACCGGGTCGTCAAGGCGCTGGGTGTGAAGGTGGGCGACCCGTTGCCGGCTTCCAAGGTGGATCTGGAAGACAAGCTGGAGGCGGTTTCTGGCATTGTCCGCTCCCACACGGAAGCGGTGTGCTGCTCGGCCCATGGCGCGGTGCTTTATCTGGGCATTGAAGAGCGCGGCGCGCCTCATTTTCAGTTCCGGCTTCCTTCGGCGGGCGTGGAGTTGCCGCTACCCGCCAAGGATGATTTGCCGGGCTTGCGCAAGGCAGTGCGGGAGGCGGATTCGGCCAGCGTCCGTGCCGATGCCGCGCTGCTGCTGGGGGAGTTGCTGGGTACCCCGGAGATCGTGGACGACCTGCAATTTGCCGCCCAGGATGCCGACCCGGTGGTTCGCCAAGCCGCGGTCCGCAGCCTGGTGCGGCACTCCATCAATCCGCTGGTGAGGATCGAACCTACGTGGATGATCGAAATGCTGAACTCGGTGGTGTTGACCGACCGCAAGAGTGCCGTCGAAGCTCTCATGGAACTGACCGAGCGGCCCGACCCGGTGCTGCGGGGCAAGATCCGGGAGCGCGGGTTTGAATCCCTCGTGCAGATGGCGCAGTTTCAGCACCTGCCTGACGCGCTGCCGTCTTATCTGCTGCTGTGCCGGGTGAGCGGAGTTTCCCAGCAAGAGGCGGAAGCCAGTTGGACCGCCGGGCAGCGAGCGGTCACGATCCTGCGAATTCTGAAGCCGAAGAAGAAATAGCGTCCGCGCCACGATTCCAGCCAATCCGTATAAGTTCGTCTTGAAGCTGGGTTCGATTTGGGATATGCTCATCTAGCCGCGCGTGCGGCGGATATCACTAGGGGAGTCCCTATGCCTTTCAACCTTCGCCGTTCCTGCTCCGGCCGCTCGGCGGCTTTCGTTTTGGCCATCGCCACGGCCTGCCTGACGCCCCTGTGGGGGCAATCGATCTCGGGTGACTTGGTGGTCCAAGTAGCGGACTCTTCGTCGGCCAATGTGGCGGGGGCCAAGCTGGTGCTGACCGAGGTGGACACGAAGGTTCGCCAGGAGTCGGTCACCGACACGCTGGGGCTGGCGTTGTTTCAGCAGTTGAAGCCGGGACGGTATCAGTTGGATGTTTCGATGGCTGGCTTCCAGCCGCAGTCGGTGAAGGACATCCGGATTCAGGTTGGCCAGCGCGCTCGCGTTGACGTGGATTTGCAAGTGGGTCAGTTGACGGAATCGGTGACTGTCTCCGCCGCCGCCACGACGCTGCTGAATCGGGAAAGCGCTGCGATTGGCCAGGTACTGGAGCAGCAGGCGATCGTCAACCTGCCGTTGAGTGGGCGCAACTTTTTGCAGTTGGCGGCCATCACTTCCGGCGCTGTCCCGATCGGCATTGGCACCTCGCCCGCCAGTTCGTGGACGGGCCGCACTGACATGACGCTGTCGATTGCCGGGGGCCGCGAATCGAACAACAGCTTCCTGTTGAATGGCATCGAGACCCGCAACGCGCGCTTTGGCAGTGTCGGCATCCGGCCCTCGATTGAGGCGATTCAGGAGTTCAAGATTCAGCGGTCCACCTTTGGGGCTGAGTTTGGACGCAGCTCGGCGGTGGTGAATACCACGCTTCGCGGCGGCACCAATGAGATCCATGGCAGTGTCTTTGATTTTTGGCAGAACCGTGAACTGAACGGGACGGACTTTTTCCTCAACCGCACGGGCCGTAGGAACCCGCCGCTGAACTTGCACAACTTTGGCACGGCGGTGGGCGGCCCCGTCCTGCTGCCCAAGCTGTACAACGGCAAGAACCGGACGTTCTGGTTCTTCAACTACGAGGCCAGCCGCCAGCGGTCCAGTTCGGCGGCGACGGCGCTGTATCCTTCCCGGGCCCAGTTGCAAGGGAATTTGGCGGACGACAGCACGGGCACGGGCATCTTGCCGCGCGGCTCGGCTTTCTGCCAGGCGGCCCCCACGGCTCGCCGTTGCGCCGATGTGATTGATCCGCTGTCTTCGGCCGGGCTGCCGTTTAACGGCAATGTGATTCCGGCCAGCCGGCTGGACCCCACCACGCAGTTGGCGCTGCAGTTTATCCCCACGCCGAATGTCTCGGTCGCCTCGAACGCGGTGGCTTTCCCCACCTTCAACACGGTGGGCACGCCTAGCCAGATCAACGATTGGGACCAGTACAACGTCCGCCTGGACCACCAGTTGACGTCGCGCGATCAACTGTTCGGGACCTACTCCTGGTCCGATGAGCAGCGCAACATCAAGGCTTTGCGCCCGTTTGGCGGCGAAGGCTTCCCGCTGAGCAATCGCCTGGTGACCACCACGTGGAATCACACCTTCAGCCCCACGATCCTGAATGAATTCCGTTTCGGCTACAACAAAAGCGTCACTTACCGGCTATCGGAAACCTCGTTTACGCGCGACTATGCGCAGGAGGTGTTTAAGCTGCGGAACCTGAAGACTGAACCGATCGTCTACGGTGTGCCGGCCTTCAACATCTCGGGCTTTAGCGCGATCGGCTCCATTTCGCAGGCCATTGGCGCTACCGATGAGAACTTGCAGTTCACGGACAACTTCAGCGTCATCCGGGGCAAGCACAATTTCCGCGCCGGGTTCCAGATCAGCCGCCAATCCTACTTCCAGGTGACCAACTTCTCCGGCAACCCGTCGTTCACCTTTGACGGGCGCTACAGCGGCTTGCAGACCACCGTCGGCACCGGCCTGGCGGACTTCCTGCTGGGTATCCCGGGCACGGCCGGTGGCGCGGTGGGTGATGGCCAGCAGGACATGCGGAGCACCTTTTACGGTGCCTATATCCAGGACGACTGGCGCATCCGGCCTAACCTGACCCTGAACCTGGGTATCCGGTATGAGTTTGCGCGGTCGCCTGTCGAGATCAACAACCGCAGCCTCTTTTTCAGCACCGATGTGCGGCGGGTGGTGCTGGCCGGGCAGGGTGTCCGGCCCGACATTGTGGACCCGGACTACAACAACTGGGCTCCGCGCATTGGCCTGAACTGGAACCCAACTTTCGTCAAGAATCTGGTGATCCGCGGCGGCGCGGGCATCTTCTACGCCACCGACAACTTCAACGAAGAGCAGTTCAAGGTGAACGGTCCGCCGTTCTTCCAGGCCCAAACGCTGATTGGCGATCCCCGGACGCCGAACCTGTTCATGCGGGACATGCTGCCCTCGTTCAGCACCTCGCCGGCGATCAGCCCGTTTACCTTTGACCGGTTGAACCGCACGCCCTACGTGGGGCAGTGGAGCTTTGGCATCCAGAAGTCGTTTGGGAATGATTGGGTGCTGGAAGCCGAGTACGCCGGCAGCACGGGTAGCAAGCTGCCGCAACGCCGCAACCTGAACGCTGGCCGCGTGGACCCGACGGGCACCATCCCCATCGCCCAACGCATCCCCTTCCAGGGCTTCGGACCCGGCATGCTGATCACCTACAACGGCGGCTGGTCCAGCTACAATGCACTGACCGCGAAACTGGAACGCCGGTTTGCCCAGGGGCTTTATTTGCTGGCTTCCTATACGTGGCAGAAGAGCCTTGATCTGGGGGCCACCGACGAATTCTCCACCATCTCCACCGAGTTCCGGAAGTGGGACAAGGGCCGCAGCACGTTTGATGTGCCCCACCGGTTTGTGGGCAGCTTTGTCTATGAGCTGCCGTTTGGACGGGGCAAGAAGTTGGGCACCAACATGAATCGCGTGGCGGACTTTGTGCTGGGCGGGTGGCAGACCAACGGAATCCTTACGCTGGCTCAGGGACAGTTCCAGACCTTGGGACTGGGTACGGATTGGATCAACGTGGGCAGCTTCTCCCGTTCGATCCCCAATGTGATTGGCGACCCTTACGCGGGGCGCACGATGCCGGACCGCTACTGGAACGTGGGCGCGTTTGACTTCCCGCGCGACGCCCAGGGCAACCGTCTCCGCATTGTCGGCAACGCGGGCCGCAATACGTTTCAACAGCCTGGTATCAATAACCTCGATGCCAGCATCTTCAAAAACTTCCGGATGGGGGAACGGTTCACGACGCAGTTCCGCGCCGAGACCTTCAATACCTTCAACCATACGCAGTTTGGCAACGCCAACACCAACACGCAAAGCCCCACTTTCGGGGCCATCACCAGCACCCGCATCACGGCGCGCCGGATGCAGTTGGGCTTGAAGATTCTCTGGTAGGGTGACCTGAAGCTTAGCGCAGACGCCGGAGTTCGAGGGCGATATCTTCGGCGTGCTCCGGTGTCTTGAGCACCATGCCCCAGTCCATTTCAAAGGTGCCCCGGCCGATCTCCTGGCCGGTTTTGGGGTCGTGCCAGATGGCTTGGTAGCGTCCGGGCGGCACCTGGATGCGCCATTCACTCGTGCGCTTGGTGGTCTCCACCGCGTAGCGCGGGCGGAAGCCGTTACGGAGCTCGCCATAGTGGGCGTAGCAGAGGTAGAGCTCACCTTCCTGGCCCAGGCAGCGGCCGACGCTGGAGACGTTGGGCTGGGGTGACATCTTGACGATGCCGGAGCGATCCAGGAAGCGGCGCAGGAAGCCCAACTGCTTGCGCAGCGCGGGGGAGCCGCCGCCGGGCGTGGCTGCTGGTGGCGTGAAGGTCCCATCTTCATGGCCGACGGTAAACGAGTAGTCGAGGTTGTTGTAGAGCGCGCCGCCCGCGATCAGAAAATCCCAGGCCTGGATGCGATAGATGGCATCATCGAAGCCGTCAAAGCCGGTCTCATTCATCCCGATCGCTTTGTTGAGCGAGTAGTTTTGGGCGACGGCGCGCGGGGGCCGGGCGTAGTGGAAGTTGAAGATCGATACGTTGGGATCGGGTTGCGCGATCTGTTCTTCGTGGTTGGCGATGTTCTGTGAGATCAGATGGCGGCCGCCGTCGGCTTGCTTCAGCACGGCGGCCATGTGGCGCTGCCAGGCCAGCGTGGGCCCGCCGAAGTAGGGCTCATTGCAGATCTCGAAATAGAGGTTGTCGAAGCCCTTTACTTCTTGCGCCAGCTTGCGGACAAAGGCATCGACGAAGCCTTGCAGCTTGGGATCCTTCAGTGTCCAAGGGTCAGTGTGGGTGAGTCCCGCGCCGACGCCATTGACGTTGTTGCGTTCATTCCAGGGGACCAGCGCCCAGTGGGTGTCGTTGTAGTGGGTGGTGGTGAGGCAGATCTCGACGACAATGCCACGGCGTTCGGCTTCGCTCAAGAAAGCCTTGAGGCGGCTCCAGTAGGCGGGGTTCCACTGGGTGAGGTCGAACTTGCCGTCACTTAGGCGGACAAAGGGCGTTAGCCAATCGGCCTGTTCGGGAGCCAGGGTGTTGCCGGTGATGTTGAAGCTGCCGGGAACCTCGCGATAAATGCCAGTGAAGATCCGGGTGTGGTTGAGGCCGTCTTTGGCCAGGGTGGCCAGATACTTCTGGTAGTCGAACTTGGCGTTGAGCACGGCGCCATAGTGCTCGCCGGAAGTGACCAGTACGGTGGCTTTGCCCCGGTAGAGAAAGTAATGCGGGTTATCGGGGTGCAGCGCGATGGGCTGGGCCAACAGCGCGGCGGGAAGCAGACAAGGCCAGAGACGCATGCCCCGATTCTAGCCCTGGCCACATGTGGCTAGCGCAGGACCAGTTTGGCCAGGCCCGGGTTACCGGCCGCATCGGTGACCCGCACGGTGAGCAGGTTTTCGCCCGTCTTGAAGCCGTTCAGGCGCAGGCGGAAGGTCTCTTCGCGGCTGTCGGTGACGCCGTCTTCGGCTTCGGCCAGCACCCAGGGCCCCGCGTTGACTGAGTACTCGCAACGGCGCAGCGCGGTGGTGGCATCGGTGGCCTTCACCAGTACGTCTTCGCCTTCGCGGGCGATCGACACCAATGGCGGCGTGTTGTCGATGCGGATGGGGGCGGAGACCAGTTCTCCGTCGCGGGCATCGGCTGGTGTATTGCTCACCCGGTCACTGGCGATGACGCGGAAGAAGTAGCGCCCATCGGCCAAGGCGTCGCCATCGATGGTGAAGGTGGTTTCTCCAAAGTTGGTGCGGAGGTTCTTCCACTGGGTCTCATCTTCGCCCCGGAAGCTGAGCGTGAAGTTCAGGCTGTCGTTGTCGATGTCCTCGGCGGTCCAACTGATCACCAGTTGGCGTGCGCCGGCCCGGCCCGCATTCTGGGTGGCGGTGCCAGAGAGGGACGAGGCGCCGCTGTCGCCGGTATCGGTGACGGTGATCGAATAGGCTCCCCCGGCAGGGGTGGCTTGCGGCTTGGCGGCTGTGCCGGTGGTGGCCAGTTGCGAGACGACGTTGATGTTCTTCACCGTCGGCGCATTGTTCTGGGGCCGGTAGGCCAGCGACACGGTGTCCACCATGCCGGTTGGTCCAAGCTCCGCCTTCCACTGCACGTATCGGGCATTGGGGCTGGCGGCCACGCCGGGCGTGCTGAGAGCGGCGCTCCAATCGCTCCAAGTTTTATCCGGGCGCCCGGAGTTGCCGCTGCGGACCCAGAACTTCAGCGCGCCGGATCCATGCCAGTCCAGGCGCCCCCAACGCGCCACCACGCCAGCGTCGTGGACCGGCGATTCGTAGGTAGCGGGGGCGGTGCTGGCCGGGCCGTCGCCTTGGGTCAGCACAAGACCAGGGGTGCTGGAAATGGCGGCCAAGCCGGTGCGGAGCTTGACCAGCCGGACCAGATCGCCGCGATTGGTCTGGTCGAGCAGCGTTACCTTGCGGTCATCGGTTAACGAATAGACGCGGCCGGTGGAATCGGTGGAGAAGGTGATGGCGCCGCCGCTGAGCAGCAGATCGTAAGCATTCTCGTCCTTGGACGACCAGAGCGTCTCGACGGTGTTGTCGGCGTTGAGGCGATAGATGGCGCTCTTTTCCACGCCGGAGATCTCAATCTGCGGCGTCGCCACGGACGGGGCGGCGGCGACAGGCAGCTTGGGCGCTTCGGTCTTGGGCTTCAGCTCCATGCCTGCCTGGGCCTCGACGGTGATGGTCATGGGAGCGGTGACCACCGTCAAGCCGCTGGAAGTTCCGGCCGCTCCCACTGCTCCGGCCCTCTTGGCCACGGAGCCGCCCAGGGCTCCGAGATAGATGCGGCCTTCCGGCCCGAGCACGATGGAGCGAATTTCAGGCAGGGGCGCGTCATAGAGAACAAAGGCGGAATCCTTGGCGCGGATGCGGTAGAGAATGCCGTTGGGGTCGCTACCAGCCAGAAGTGTTTGATCGGCGTCGAGAGTGAGTGCCGTGATGTGCGATTGGGCGCTGTCGAAATAGAGTTCCCCTTGGCCGGCGCCGGTGATGTGGAAGACTCTGCCGCGCTCACCCGTACCGGCGTAGAGCGTGCCTGGTTTGGTGCCCACGGTGAGGGACCAGATGTAGCGTTCCTTGGGGTCAAAGTATTCGGTGCCGCGGCCATTCTCGATGCGGTAGATCTTGCCATCGGGCGAGGTGCCGGCATAGAGCACGCCTTGCGCGTCAAGGGCCAAGGCGAACACCTGGGGCTCCGGTGCGGTGAAGATGGTGGTGGCCTGGCCATCGGGCGCGATCCGGATCACGCGGCCCTTGTGGCCGGTGCCGAGATAGAGGCTGCCATCAGCGGCCTGGACCGCGCTCCAGATGGAGGACTGGCCATCTTCAAACGCTACCTTCCAGGGGGCCGCCGGGCGCAACTGGCCATCACGAGAGAGGCTGATGTTGGCCAGACGGCCCCGGAGAAAGTCCTGCCAGGTGGTCATCTCCCAGGTGGTGGTACCGGCGGCCCAAACGGAGGCGGAGGCCAGCCCGATAATCGCGATCAACCGCTGGATACTCATTCCTTCACCTCGATCTGCATGCTCTTCTGGCCGGACACGACGGCCGTGCCCAGAGCAATCTCAAATTCGGCCACGCGAGTGCCTTGGGGGGTCAGCAGGGGCTGCGGATTGCCCCGGGCGGCCAACATCGCCAGGCCTGCCGGGATGTTGGGCATCTCGATGCCGCCGAACGAATAGACCGGCTCCGGACGGCTGACCCGCAACCAGGCGCTGCTATTGGTCCGGAGGCCGTTCAACTGAGTCAATAGCTGCGCCGCCGGGCGGGGGGAGAGGCTGAGCATGGTGCGTGCCTCGGCCAGGTTGGCCGTCGTGCCATCGGAGACCGTAATAGTCAATGGCCCGGCAGGGGCTCCGGCGGGGATCTGGTACTTCAGGCGCTCGACGCGCTCGCTTTTGTCGGTCGAAAGGGCCACGGCCAACTCAATGGTCTCGCCGGGGCGCACTTCGCGGCGGCTGGAGGAGATCTGGTCAATCTGCCATTGGGCGCGCACTTCGGTGGAGTTGACGGCCAGATTGATCTCGCTGATGCGCAGGGTCTCGGAACTGCCTTGCAGGAGATTGGCGATGGGGGCCGCGGTGGACATCGCGGCCAGGATCGGGGTGTTGAAGTCGCCCGCGTAGGCTTGCTTGATCTTCAGCGGCGGCAGCCCGTCTTCCAGCTTCAGTTCGCCGGTGACGGTTACGGTGGACGACCCCAGTGTCCGCTCACTGCCGTCGATCGCGGAGAAAAGCACCATCTGCAACAGGAAGGGCACGAGCGCCGGAGTGCGGATCATTTGCATGCGGAACGTCTGCAGGCCCGCCGTGCCCTGCACGGAGAGCTTCACCGGGATGGTAGCCGGGCGGCGGCCCATGGTGCCGACGATGGCGGCGTTGCCATCACTGCGAATGGTGCCCAAGGGTTCCTTGGTGGCGGAGACTTTGAAGCTGACATCGAGGCTGGGCAATACGGTAATCACTTCCGACCGGCTAAAGGGCAGTTCGGCTGAGCCGAGCGCCAGAAAGCGATGGCCAAAGGCGTAGACGCGGTCCTGTTCAATGGCCGTCACTGTGCCGTCGGCTCCCACTTGCATATCGCCCGAAACCAGCTGGACGCTGATCATGGATCCGGGTTCGAGCGGCGGATTTGAGGCACCAGCCTTGGACACCGCGCCCTGGCCACTGATGCCCTGCAGTGGGGTCATGCCCAGCTTGCGCCATTCCGGGGCGAACTGTTCGATGGCGCGGGCGGTGAAGCCGGAGAAGCTGACGGGTGTCGCGACCTCCGCGAGGCGGGCTTCGCCGAACTTCGCTTCGGCTCGCGGACCGGGCGGCGTTGCTTTGCCCGACGCCAGCATTTCCTCGATGGGCCGGATGCCGGCGATGGGCTCTTTGGAGAAGGGAAAAGCGAGAGCCACCGCGCCCGCCAGACGTCCGTCGATCCAGACCGGGCTGCCCGACATGCCGGCAATGACGCCTGTCTTGTCCAGCGGTCCGCCGGAAAGCCGGGCGAGGATTATGTTCTGCCGGGGGCCAATGTTTTCAAGCACTCCCAGCACTTCTACCTGAAACTCTTCGATCTTGTTGCCCGTGAAGATGGTGCGCCCCACGCCACGTTGCCCGGGCTGAATCTCACGAATCGGAATGATGCGCGACTGGGCGGTTAAGACCAGGGCGACGAGCAGCGATAAGGATAGTCGTAGGTAAAGCACGTTGATGTCCTTAGCGTAGCAGCGTGATTTGGCGCGTCTACGAACCGTAGTACTGCTTCGCTCCGGTACCCCGGTTCTGGAGTCGAAGGCCTTGTTGGCATCTGGGACCTATGGTCTACTGAAAGTGAGGAAAGTTGTCTATGGGTGCACCGCCAGAGTCTCCACTGCTGGAGCAATCTTCGAACGTTGAGGAAGTTAAGTCGGCTCCTTTGCCCGTTCCGTGGATCAAGGTTGGCTGGTTTATGGCCTTGTTGATCGTCTGTTATTTGCCGACTCTGACGCGGCTGGTGAACCAGTGGATGAATGACGAGGACATGGGCCATGGGTTTTTTGTTCCCGTCGTGGCCGGTTACATCGCCTGGCTGAACCGCGAAAAGCTGCTTTCAATGGATTGGTCGGGTAGCAATTTTGGCCTGGTCATCATCGCCTTTGGCGCATTTCAGTTAATGATTGGCACGCTGGGCGCCGAGCTGTTCCTCCAGCGGACGGCCTTTATCGAATCTCTGGTGGGCTTGGTGTTGTATCTGGGCGGCTGGCAAGTGTTGAAGGAACTGGCGTTTCCTTTGTTTCTCACGATCTTCATGATCCCGCTACCGGCGATCATTTACAGCCAAATTACTTTCCCGCTACAGCTGTTCGCCAGCGCCGTCGCTGAGACAACATTGAACTCGATCGGCATCCCCGTGCTGCGCGAAGGGAACGTGCTGGAGTTGGCCAGCCAGAAGCTTTCCGTGGTGGAAGCTTGCAGTGGGATCCGGTCATTGTTGTCGCTGACCTTCCTCTCCCTGGTCTACGGGTTCTTTTTTGACAAGAAAGAATGGATGCGATGGGTGCTGCTGGGGGCCACGATTCCGATTGCGATTGTGGCGAATGCCAGCCGCGTGACGATCACGGGCATCATCAGCGAGATCAATACTGAGTTTGCGAACGGGTTCTTCCATATCCTGGAAGGCTGGGTGATCTTCATGGTGGCGCTGGGCCTGTTGGTGGGCTTCCATAAGTTAGTGAACCGTTTTTCGCCAGGGGTGAAGCATGCTTAGTGTCCTTTCTTCCAACCGGTCACGGATTTTGACGGGGGTGTTGCTTTTGCAGGCCGCTCTTCTATTTGGGTTCTCGCGTAAAGAGGTGGTGCCTGCAAGCCCACCGCTGAACCAGTTCCCCAAGGTGACCGCAGATTGGACGCTCAGTGAAGAGGGTGTCGTGGAGAAGGAAGTGATGGACATTCTGAAGGCGGACGACGTCCTCAGCCGGTCCTACGTGAACTCCGCGCGGACGGCATCGGCCAATCTGTTTATCGCGTTCTTCAAGTCACAACGTACTGGGCAGGCACCGCACTCCCCCAAGAATTGCTTGCCTGGATCAGGCTGGGTGCCGTCAGTTTCGGACATCGTTCCGATCGAAATTGCCGGCCGCACGCCCATTCAGGTGAACCGCTACATTGTCCAGAAGGGTGATGCGGCAAGCTTGGTGCTCTACTGGTACCAGTCGCGGGACCGGGTGGTGGCCAGCGAGTACACCGCAAAGTATTACGTGATCCGCGATGCCATGGAGTTCAACCGGACCGACACGGCGCTGGTGCGGGTGATTGTGCCGGTGCTGAACCGGAACAACGATGCGGCGATGGCGACCGCGACGGGATTTGTGAAGTCGATGTTCCCGGTGGTCCGCCAGTACTTGCCGTCCTAGGGGTTCTCCGTTCACAGGCTCATCCGGCGGCGAGCCTGCATGGGCGGGTTTCCGAATCGGGCATAATTGGTAGCGTGTTCAGCACCCTACTTACCCTTAGTTTGATGGCTCAGGCCGCCCCCGCGCCGCCGGTTGGTCCGCCCCCGGCAGCACAGCGGGCGCCGGAACCCCAGGCCGGGCCCGATCACCGCGCCGACTCCTTGGCTCGCGTGATGGATTCCGCGATCTTCTACCTGAAGATGAGCGACATCGCGGAGGTGGATCAGGTGAAGTACACCAGCCTGCCCACGGCCAAGTCACCCAATCCCACTGCGCCTGGTGCGCGGAACCCGGTGGTGATTTCCGCCTACACGTTCATCCCGAAGGGCCTGGACAAGTCCAAGAAGCACCCGATGCTGGCCTACACGCATGGCGGGGTGCACGCCAATGTCAACTCGTCCTCGCTGCACATTATCCGCGAGTTGGTGGAGCAGGGATATTCCGTGATCGCCCCGGACTACCGCGGGTCAACCGGCTATGGCGCTGAGTTCTGGCGACAGATCGATTACGGCGGCCGCGAAGTGGACGATGTCCATGAAGGTGTGAAATGGATGCTGGAGACGTACCCGTTTCTGGACCCCAAGCGTGTTGGCCTGATCGGCTGGAGCCATGGCGGGCTGATCACCCTGATGAATCTCTTTCAATGGCCGGAACAGTATGCGGTGGCCTATGCCGGCGTACCGGTCAGCGATCTGGTGCAGCGTTTGGGTTATCAAACGGAAAACTACCGGCGTCTGTTTTCCGATAGCTACCACATCGGCAAAACCGTTCGTGAGGACGTGGTGGAGTACCGCCGCCGCTCGCCTGTCTTCCATGTGGACAAGCTGCAGACACCGCTGCTGGTGCACACCAATACCAACGATGAAGACGTCAACGTGATGGAGGTGCAGCAGTTGCTGACCGCCTTTAAGGCCGCGGGCAAGAAGGTGGAGTCGAAGATCTACGAGAATGCTCCGGGCGGCCATAGCTTCAACCGGCTGGACACCAAGCTGGCGCGCGAATCACGCGCCGAAATCTACAATTTTCTGCGCCCGTACTTGAAGCCGGAACCGGTGAAGAAGTAGCCGCCAGGGCCGGGTCCACCAGCGCCTCCGGCTGGAGTCCATCGTCCGCCCTGAAGATTTTCAGGGCACCCGCCGATGGCTCTACTGATGTCGTGCCATTCTGAATTGTTTAATCGGGTTTGCGGCCAGGCTGCCCGGGCTATGGTTGCGGTCGCCATTGGCGGGCTTGTGCCGGGTGCCGGGACTCTGTGGGCGCAGCCCACCGGGTCCATCTCGGCTACACCGGCGACGATGACGTTCACCTATCAGGTGGGCGCAGTTACCCTACCGACAGCCCAGAACCTGCAAGTCTCCGGGCAGCCCACCACGCAGGACTATACCGCAACCGTCACCGGAGCGCCCTCCAATGGCGCTTGGCTGCTGCTGTCCAGCTACAACGGCAAGCTGCCGGCCAGCCTGAAGGTGCAAGTGAATCCGACCGGGCTTTCCACCGGTACCTATACCGCGACGATCACGCTGACCGGTTCCGGCTTGACCCCTCCGACGCGCAACGTGGTGGTGACATTGATCGTCAATACCGGCGCGCCAACCATCACGGCCAGCCCGGCCAATGTGATGTTCAACTACGTTACGGGTACGTCGTTCTCCGGACCGTCGCTGACCCGGAGTGTCGTCATCTCCAGTACGGGCGGTGCCGTGTCCGCCACCCTCGCCATCACGGGCGCACCGTGGCTGAGGGCCAGCCCCACGGGAGCCGTCAATCTGGCCGGGCTGCTGAACACGATCACATTGACGGTGGACCCGCGCGGGCTGCAGCCCAAGACGTATAGCGGGACGTTGAAGCTTTCAGCCCCCACCGCGTCCAACAAGACTCTCGATATCCCGGTGACCCTCACGGTCAGTGCCGCTCCGCCGTTGATCAGCGCCACTTGGCCGCCCGGCGTCGTGCAGGGCTCGACGAACAGCATCTTTTCGCTGACCGGGAGCCAGCTGTTTAGCACCACCACTTTTGCGGCCAGCGGTTTCGCACCGGCAGTGAAAGTGACGGTGACTGACTCAGCGTCCGGAACCAGGACCGGTACGATAACCATCCCGGTGTATGCCTCGGCCACACCCAACCAGTTGCGAGTGAACCAGGGGACACCGCTGATTTCAGGAACCGTGGGTACCGGCTACGGGCAAGGATTGGTGGCGGCGGGTGGGACCAGCCCCTACACCTGGAGTGTCACTTCCGGAACACTGCCGCCGGGCTTGGTGATGGTCGCGAACGCCATTGTTGGCGTGCCTAATTCGGCCGGCACCTACCGCTTCACGCTGGGGGTGACGGACAGCTCTACGCCACTTCCGCTGGCCGCCTATCTGCCGGTTGAACTGACCGTTGATCCCATCGGGGCCACCGCCCTGCGGATCACCGGACCGAGCCCGCCGGCGGGTATTGTCGGCACGGCGTATTCCAGCACCACCCTAACCGCGGCCGGTGGAACGGGGCCCTACACCTGGTCCGCCGTTGGGTTGCCTCCGGGCCTGGTGCTAAGTGCCGGGGGTGTGCTCACCGGTACGCCCACAACAATAGGCACCACGGGGCCGATGAGTTCGAGCAATATCAGCGAGGGCGCGACGCTGGTGACCATTCCGGCGACGTTTCTGGTGAATGAAGGCCTGCTGCGGGTGGCGGGGACGACTCCGGCACCCGGTGGTGGCCTGTCGAATGATGCCGTGATTCAAGTGTTCGGCTCGGCTCCGCAGATCGCGTCGGTGGTGAACTCCGCCAGCTACCGGCAGGGCACGCTTGCGCCGGGTGAGATCATTACCATCTTTGGCAAGAATCTGGGCGGGCCGACGCCTGCGATTTTCGACTCCAATGCCCCCACCATCGCGACCTCGCTGCCGGCTAGCGGTCCAGCGACCACCGTGACGATCAACGGCACTCCGGCTCCCTTGATCTATGCCGATGCCAACCAGATCTCCTGCATCGTGCCCTACAGCATCACGGGAGTGGCGGCCCAGGTGGTGGCCACCTACAACTCAGTCAGCTCACAGCCCTTTACGGTGGCCTTCGGTCCCGTCGATCCGGGCATCTACACCACTTCCTCCACTGGGCAGGGGCAGGGAGCGGTTCTTAACTTCAACACTGCTACCAACGACTACACCATCAATTCGGCCGCCAACGCCGCGGCTCGGGGTGGGGTGATTGTGCTCTATGTCACGGGCGCCGGTGCGATGACGTCCTCCGTGGACAACCAGCTGATTCCGGCCAGCCCGCCGGTGACCCCCGTATCAGCACCAACGGTGACCATCGGCGGACAGGCGGGCACGGTGATTGGCGGTGCCGCGCCGGTTGGTTCGGTGCCAGGGTTACTGCAACTCAATGTCACCGTGCCGGCGTCGGCCCCCACTGGTATTGCGGTTCCGGTCGTGGTGACGATGGCGGGCGTCGAGAGCCAACCCGGGGTGACGGTAGCGATCAAGTAGGGCTCGCCGAATCTTTGTTGAACTCGTTCTTGGAAAGCTGCCCGGGAGATCCTTGCAGCCCCGGGCCAGTGGTTTGCATCATTACAATAGAAACATCCATGCGTACCCTGGCCTTCCTCCTGATTTCTTCGCTTGCGGCACTCGCTCAATACAAGGCGGAAGCTGCTGGCGCACCGCCCGCGGAACTGAACCCGGCGATTGCCGCGACGCTCCACAAGACCGGCAGCAAGATCCTGAATCCGGACGGCAGCGTGATGTGCGAGGTGTGGCTGGTGGCGTCTAACCCGAAGGCTTCGGCCGGTCCGGAAGAGGCCTCGACGCTGGCCGTCGTGCAAGGATCGCTGGTGGGTGCCATTCGTTTCCCCACCAAGAACTCCGACCGGCGCGGGCAAACCATCAAGCCGGGTGTTTACACTCTCCGTTACTCGATGTACCCCGTGAATGGTGATCACCAGGGTGCGGCTCCTCAGCGCGATTTTGCTCTGCTGACGCCCGCCGCTGATGACAGTGACCCCGCGGCGACACCCACCTTTGACGTGCTGGTGGGTTGGAGCCGCAAGGCCTCCGGCACGCCTCATCCGGCGGTGCTGAGCATCTGGAAGCAGGAAGCCGCTGACTTCAAGCCAGGCTTTGCCGCCATGGGCGAGCACGACTGGGTGCTGCAGGCCAAAGTGGGCGATGTGATGTTGGCCATGATTCTGGTGGGCCGGGCCGAAGGCTAGAAGCTTGGCAGTGCCTCCGCAGGCCGCCGCGTTGGCGGGCAGCGCTAACGTACTGCTAGGTCGCGTTCCACATGATCGCCGGCAAAGGCGCGCGGCGCGAGTGACGCACGAGACTCTGCATCACTCCGCGCAATTCTGTCGAGGCTCGGAGACGGCTGCGGCTTGAGTCTGCGAGGTGTCTGCGTTCTGTTCGCGGCAGTTTAGCTTTCCAGCTTTTCAAGCGCCAGCCGGATTTCGGGGGCCATGGCGGTCATCAGGTCGAGATTCTGCTGCTCTGATAGGTCGGAGACCACGTAAGCCAGATAGTCGCGGGTTTCCAGGGCTGCCATCTGGAAGCGGAGTGTTTTGGCCTGGTAGATTGAAGTCCCGGCCCCGGCCAGGGAGGGGATGATCTTGTCCCGCACAAACGACTCGTCGACACCGCGGCTTGTAACAATCACTGACAACAGCTGGGAGTCAGTTGTTAACTGCAAATGGACAAACTTCCGGCCGCTGCGCAGGCACTCGTGCGCGGAATAGATCCGAAACTGTTCCGGGATGTGGCGTTGAACGGCGGCCAGCAGTTCACGAAACTGGGGCGGCAAATCCTGAACGGCTTCGGCCAGCGCAGGCATCCGGTTCGGCACCGGGTTGCCGCCGTAGACAGAGCAGTGCAGGTGATCATCCAAGCCGGGCCGCATCGTGTGCGAGACGTTACTCAGCAGGGCGGCCGATTCCACCTCCTGCGGATTAACCGGCAAGGCGCGATGGCCGGAGCGGTACATCAAGCCTCCCGCTACGCCCACCACCAACAGCGCCGCCACCGGCACCCAGGGTCGCGCCCAAAGGGCGGTGGCCTTGCGCTGACGCACCTGGTCCAGCTGTTGCCGGATCTTCACTGGCAGATGCGGGGGAGCCGCCGCTCCGCGCACGGCCTGCCGCAGCCGGTTGTTGGGGTCCTGGTCAGGCGGGAAATTGGGCGGTTGAGAACTCATGATTGCTTGGCCTTTGCGGCCCGCCCGAGGCCATACGATTGCGCCACGTCTGCTAAATGCTCCCTTAGTAGCTTACGTCCACGGCTCAGCCGGGACATCACAGTGCCGATGGGAACTCCCAGAATGTCGGCCGCCTCTTTGTAGGCAAACTCTTCGACGTCCACCAGCAGGACCGCTGCCCGGAAGTCACCGGGGATCTGATCGAGCGCGGCCAGGATATCGGCGTCAGTCAACTGCTCCGGGATCACGGCCGGGGCGGTCAGACTCGACTCCAGAAACTCCTCGGTCTCTTTCAACAGCGGGAAACGGAACCACTTACGCCGGTGATGATGGACGCAATGAAACAGGATCTTGTAAAGCCAGGCCCGGCAATTGGTGCCGGTCTCGAAGCGGTGAAACGACTTCCAGGCCTGCAGGTAGACTTCCTGCACCACATCTTCGGCCCGTTGCGGATCGCCCAGAATGCGGACGGCCGACCGGTACAAATCGTTCAGGTGAGGCATCGCCTCGGTCTCAAAGTTAGCCGACGCCGTTTGGGCGATGCCGGAAGATTCCTGCGCGCCGCTGAGATCACCGGCCATCCAGCGCTCCATCGTGTGGGAGAGTGCCATACGCTGGAGACATCAGCGTCCATGGTTGATTTATTCCCGCCCCGGCAATTTGCCCGAATCGGGCATAAGCGCATGGCCAAGCGGATTCAGCGGGTGTGCAACGGTTGACATGGGCACCAGCGCTGTTCGCCACGTCCCTAGTTTGTCACGCTCAACCGCTCAATTTTACTCGATTACCAATTCCCAGCACAGCCCCCAGCGCCCGTCTTGACCGCACCATCGCCGATGATGCGCCGAAGCGGCAGCTGGTTTGGGTTGACGGCCAGGGCACCTGGCAATCTGCGAAAGTTGCTGAACTCGAAAACCGGTATTTTCTACTTCGCTCCAACCGGACTTACCATGTGGCGGCGACAGACACAAAATTCCAATTGACACGGTTGATGTTTCATGGCAGATTCAAACCATGCCATGTGGTATAGATATGCAACAGTTCCGACTGAGGCGTCGGCTAGGTCATACCGCACTCAGTATCCTGTCAGCGATTGTCATTGGCGTAGTCTGTGGCTCACTCCTGTTTGCTCAAGGTTGCCCGGCCTACTATGGTTGGGGCTACCTGAGCAGTTCTTCCTGTATGTCCCGAGATGGGTGTCAGGAGATGTACGGCGAATACTGCCGCATTGACAGTTGCCGTCAAGGAGATGGGCCACCATATTATTGGGACTATGCGAAATTCTGTATCCTAGGGCAGTACTGTTCGGTTTGTCGGTACACGGGATGCGCTCAGGGCTGTTGAGGCGACTCGCATGAAAAGAATCCTAGTATTGTCTTCAGTTGCCGTGGCGTGTAGCCTGATCGTATCGGTTACACTTGTTCTCTCCAAAACTTCTCCGCGTCGCCCGTTCACCCTTCGCTTGGAGGAAGAGTATTTGGGTGGAAAAGCCGGCGGTGCTGCCGGACAGTCAATTCTTCTGGCGGTCCGGCAGGATGGTTCCACGGCAAAGGAGATACGCACCGGCCGGGATCATGCTCTCCCGCCTATCCACGAGATTATCGACGTCACGAAGCGCCTAAATATTGTCATCGACCATCACGCAAAAGTCTACGATATGGTGGCCCTCAGTCCGGGTAGCGTGGCCTACCGCTCCGCGCCTATGCGCAATTCGTGCGAAGAAAACTTCGGCATGCAATGCCAACCCGCAGACCCGATCCTGAACCAGCCTACCTTCCTAGTCCAAATAGCGCCCGCTGGATCCGGCTCCGTGCGCAGGATGTGGGTTTCGCCCGCCCTGGGCTGGGAAGCCTTAAGGGTCGAGTTCTACGCCGACGGCCAAATCGCCTCGCGAACGCTCGCCCAGGAGCTGATCCTGGGCGAGCCGAGTACCGCTCTGTTTGAATTGCCGCCCGGCTATCACTCCAGCGGGGGACCTGATCAGTTCTTGCGTCAATCCGCAGGATCGCGCGGAGACATGGTTACGGAGCCGATGCTTGAATCCGTGCGAGCCCGGGAGCGATGGAAGCGTGAACATGCTCAGTCTGTAGCCGGCCTCTGGGCGCGCCTGCGAGATGGCTTCTGGTCTGCCGTCCATCGCTAGTTCTCGCCCGCGACGCTACACTGGAAGCTGATGACTCTCGAAGAACTCGAGCGCGAATACGCCCCGCTCCGCCAGCAAGCTGCGTCTGTGCGGAGCTATCTTTGACGCGCCTGGCAAGCGTGCGAAGTTTGCTGAACTCGAAAAAGTAATCAGCGATCCGGATTTCTGGAACAGCCCAGAGAAGAGCCAGAAGATCATGCAGGAGCGCAAGCGCCTGGAAGAAGGTCTGGCGGAGGACGCGTCGGTGGGTGCCTCCATCGAGGACGTCGACACGCTGTTCGAACTCGCCCGCGAAGGCGAGGACGTGCTGGGTGACATCGCGCGGGAGATGAAGACGTTCCAGGCGCGCGTCGAGAAGCTGGAAACGCGGATGCTGCTGTCGGGCGAAAACGACGTCCGCAGCGCCATCATGACCATCCACCCCGGCGCTGGGGGCACGGAATCGCAAGATTGGGCCGAGATGCTGCTCCGCATGTTCCTGCGCTGGGCGGAGCGCAGTGGCTTCTCCACCGAAGTGACGGATCGCCTGGAGGGCGACGGCGCGGGCATCAAGTCGGTGACGTTTGAAGTGAACGGCGAATATGCCTACGGCCTGCTGCAAAGTGAAGTGGGCGTCCATCGCCTGGTGCGGATTTCGCCCTTTGATTCCGCCGCCCGGCGGCAGACGTCTTTCGCCTCCGTCTTTGTCTACCCGCAGGTGGATGATGATGTGCCGATTGAGATCAAGCCGGATGATATCCGCACCGACGTATTCCGGGCCTCCGGTGCCGGGGGCCAGCACGTCAACCGCACCGAATCCGCAGTCCGCATGACCCACTTGGCCACCGGCATCGTGGTGCAGTGCCAGAACGAACGCAGCCAGCACAAGAATCGGGCAAGCGCGATGAAGCAGCTGAAGGCGAAGCTGTACGAGTTTGAGCTGGACAAGAAGCGGATTGAGCAGCGGAAGCTGGAAGATACCAAGCTGGAAATCAACTTCGGCAGCCAGATCCGCAGCTACGTCCTGCAGCCCTACCGCATGATCAAGGACCATCGCACCAAGCTGGCCGTGGGCGACGTGGACCGCGTGCTGGATGGCGACATGGAAGCGCTGATGCATGCCTTCCTGGTCTACAAGAAGACCGGCAAGACCGCCGGTGGAGATGGCAAGGATGATCTCGACGACTAGCGGCCACCTGGACGCGGCGGCTGGTTGCGGTCCGCGCCATGGTTGACGCCCGCCAGATCGCCGAAGCCGCTCGCATCATCAGCGCGGGCGGGCTGGTCTCCTTTCCCACGGAGACGGTTTATGGCTTGGGTGCGAATGCGCTGGATGAGGCGGCGGTCAGCCGTGTTTTCGCCGCGAAGGGCCGCCCGGCCTCAAGTCCCTTGATCGTGCATGTGGCCGACATCGAGATGGCCCGCTCCTTGACACGCCAATGGCCCGCGCTCGCGCAGCAGTGGGCGGAGCGATACTGGCCCGGGCCGCTAACGATGGTGCTCCCCAAAGCCGCCCATGTGCCAGACCGAGTGACGGCAGGCCTGGATACGGTGGGCATTCGTATCCCGAACCATCCAGTGGCCTTGGCCCTGATCCGTGCCGCGGGCGTCCCGATTGCCGGGCCCAGCGCCAACCCGTTCATGCAACTGTCGCCAACCCAGGCCGAGCATGTCCGCGCGGAGCTGGCCGATTACTTTCTCGATGGCGGACCCGCCGAGGTCGGTATTGAATCGACGGTGGTCTCGCTGGCCGGGCCTGTGCCGGTGCTGCTGCGGCCAGGCGTTCTCCAATTGGAGGGCGTGGCGCTGGGCGAAGCTCCGGCGGAAGGCGCTGCCCATGCCGCACCCGGCCAACATGCGCGACACTACAGTCCGGCTACGCCATTGATCCTGGGTCCGCCGCCTATGCAGGGCAATGGTTACCGGTGGGTTCTCCCTGGTGATCCGCTCCAATGCGCGGCGGAGCTCTACGCCACGCTTCATCGCCTGGATCGAATGAACTACGATTGGATCGCAGTGTACCTTCCACCGGACACGCCCGCTTGGGCAGGCGTTCGGGACCGGTTAGTCCGGGCGGCGACGCCGGACGGCAGCCGAGCGGAAAAGCATCACGCCCCAGGAGAAGCCCCAGCATGAGCCAACTCGACACACCCACCGCCGGCGTTTCCCTTGAATGGTGCGGCGGGCCGACGTTTGCGGTCCGCTACCGCGGCATCAGTTTCTACCTGGAGCCCGGTCCGGAGTCGGGGCCGGTGGCCGACGCCGACATGGTGATCGTAGGCGGACGCCGATCGCTCAATGTGCCGGTGCTCACGGGGATTCTGGCCGCTTCGGCGCACGCTAAGGTGGTGCTGCCCAAGGGCGTTGGCGAGTACGCGCATGCCCAGGGGCTGGACTATCACCGCATGACGACAACGGATGCTGCCCTGCGGGTGGAGTACTTCAAGAATGGCGAGTACGGCCGCATCTACGGTGTTCCCGCAGCGCGGCGCGATGAGCATGGTGCGCCCCAACTAGACTACACGCCTATTGGCGGCTTCCCCCAGATCGGCTTCATGGCGCGCTTTGGGGCATGTACAGTGTTCCATTCCGGCCGGGGCGTTCCGTATTCGGAGCTGGTGGACCGCCTGCGTCCCTACAGCCCCAATGTCGCCATTGTCTCGATTGGTCCGGACACGTTCTCGGAGTCGCAGGCCGCCGATCTGGCGGAGCAGCTACAGCTGCCATGGCTGGTACCCGCACCCGCCACACCCGAGCATGGCCAGCGGTTCCTGGAACACATGCTAGGCCATCGGCCATTGCAACGCTTCAAGATGTTCGAGCCGGGCGAGAGCTGGGAAATTCCCGGGACTGCCTAGCCTTTAGGCCACGCTTTCCGCTGGTGCCTGCCAGCGGACGAGAAAGAAATGGTGCCCGCACAGTTCGCAGCGGTAAGGCTGGAGCAACCAGAACAATGCCTGCTCAAAGCCATTGCGAACCCCCACTCGCCGGATGACGATGGAGCGGCAAAACGGACACCGCGGCGAGAACAATCCAGCAAAGGCAGAAATCATGTAGCTGCGTTAAGGCTACTCCCATTCGCCGCCCATTGCCGAACTATCTGTCGGGCCGGTAATTGTCAGGCGAAGTGGATCCACAGGCCCACAATGGTGCAGCCAACCAGACCGGTCCAGGCCAGATCGCCGGTGGCGAACTGGAAGCCGGAGCGTTGAAGCGTCAGGCCATCGATATCCCGCCGCACCTCCGACGCCCGGCTGAGGCCCACCATCATCGCCACACAGGCCAGAAACACGATGACGCTGAAGTTGAGGAAGCTGTAGGCGGCGACAGCATTCAGCGGCCCCAGGTCCAGGTGGAACGCATTGCGCAGGATGTCCAGCAGAAAGCGCAAGGCCCCCGCGGTTCCGCCCACGATCAGGGTGGTAAACGCCGCCCGCTCGGTGGCGCCTTTCCACAGCACTCCGGTGAGGAAGACGGCGGTGATCGGTGCGCCGACATAGGCTTGGACGCTTTGCAGGTATTGATACATCTCGTTGGAGAGGTACTTGATGAACGGAATCCACGCAATGCTGAGCACCACCACCACACCGGTTACGACGCGGCCTACCAACACGAGTTGGCTTTCGCTCGCCTTGGGGCGGATCTTCTGGTAGATGTCCATCGTCACCAGCGTTGAGCAGGAGTTCAGTACCGAACTCATGGCCGACATCAGGGCCGCCAGCAACGCCGCCACTACCAGCCCCGAAACGCCCGGTGGCAACAGACGCTTCACCAGCATCGGAAATGCGTTGTCGCCTGTCACTTCCGTGGGCCAGATCGATTTGGCGATCAAGCCCGGCAGCACCAGAATGAAGACTGGTAGGATCTTCAAAGCCGCGCAGAGAAACGTTCCCTTGCGAGCATCGGTGAGCGACTTGGCGCTCAGGGTTTTTTGCACGATCACCTGGTCGGTGCACCAATACCAGATGCCCAAAATCAGGCTGCCAAAGATGGTGCCCACCCACGGATAGACCGGGTCATCATTGGGCTTGATCATGTGGAAGAAGTCCAGCGGTAGCGTCGCCCGCAGCCCTTCGAAACCGCCCACCTTGTCTAAGCCCAGCACGGTGAGTACGATCGCGCCCAGGATCAGCAGCACGGCCTGGAACAGGTCCGTATAGATCACCGCCGCCAGGCCGCCGGTGATGGTGTAGATGCCGGTGGCCAGCACCAGCAGCACGGAAGAGGTGACATAGTCCCAGCCGAACACCTCCCGCATCAGGATCGCCCCGGCAAACAGGTGCACGGAGATCTTGGTGAAGACGTAGGCCAGCAGAGAAACGATGGTGAGATACCAGCGGCACCCGGGGCCAAACCGGCGCTCCAGAAACTCGGGCATCGTGTAGACCTTGCTCTTCAGGTAGAAGGGCACAAACAGCC
Organism: Bryobacteraceae bacterium; assembly: GCA_947458745.1. GTDB lineage: Bacteria > Acidobacteriota > Terriglobia > Bryobacterales > Bryobacteraceae > JAPKYZ01. The sequence continues at coordinate 576,026 of CANGYQ010000001.1, forward strand.
AGCCCAGAATGAATAGGCAGAAGCTGGCCGACCATTCATAGCAGCCCACGGCCAGGCCGCTGGTGGCACCGGAACCAGCGAGGCCAATGAAGTGTTCGCTCGAAATATTGGTGGCGAACAGCGAGAGGCCAATAGCCACCCAGCCCACGTTCTCACCGGCCAAGAAGTAGTCCCGCGCCGTGCGTTCCTTGCGCGAATGATAGAAGCCAATGGCGAAGACGATGGCAAAGTAGGCCACCAGAATGACGGTATCCAGCATCGCTGGATTTTACACCGTCAGGGCATGCAGCCGTTGCTGCGGTGTGCCAAGTTCCACGAGTGGAGGCCGCTACCGGACGATGCTGATGGCGCGTCAGGAGCGGATTGACCGGTTTCCTATTGACGGCGGAACTGGTCAACCTCACCGGTAGCAGAGATGCGGCAAGTGCCGGTGCGAATCCGCTGGTTGCGGTCCATCGCCTGGTAGTTCACCAAGTAGCTGCCGTTGCCGGGGTCGAGCCCATGTTGGACGCGGACATCACCGGCGGACACGCCCCAGTTGCGGCTGGCTTCATCCTGGCAGAGGCTCAACGCCTGAGCCCAGGAAGTGCGGCTCGTATTGCGTCCGCCTTCTAGCTGGAACTGGACCAGCTGGCCGGTGGAGGAGACAGTGCAGAATCCCTTCTTGGTGACGCCTTTGGCGTTGCGGAATGTAAAGTCGACGCGGGAGTCGCCATCCGGTTCAACCTGGCCACGCCGCACGGTCACGCGATTGCCCGGGATATTGCGGCTTTCCATCACCTGGGTGCGGCAGATGTTGAGCGCCTCGCGGTTGGAGATGGCGCCATTCCAGTTGCCATTCGGCATGCGGCCGGTTTCCCAGTTTCCGATGCCGCCCGAATAGCCGAAGTTGTTGCTGCCGCCGCGCCATTCGATGTCGCCGGTGTAGCCTTCGGCGCCGCCCTTGGGATCTTCGATGCGGATGACGGCGACGCCGCCGCTCGAGTTCGGGTCCCGGACCAATTGCTGGCTCCCCCGGCCGTCGATGCCTTTGAATCGGAACTGGCCCGGATTGTTCGGCAGGGGTTGATTGCAGACAAATCGCCGCCACTGGGCCGGTTGACCGCTCAGCTGTCGGATGAGGCCACGGTCACCCTGGATCTCGATGTCGGCGGCCCCGTCCACTTGCACCTCGAAGGTGCACTTGCCATCCCCATCACCCCCGGTGATGGTGGCCCGGATCGATTGGGCGTGCATCTGGGCGCTGACGATGAGTGTGAAGGCCAACGCCGCGATCTGGATATTGGTGCGGGTCATGCCGCAGTAGGTGCAAGCCGGAGGCCAACGGGAATGATGGCAAACAATGGGCGAAGCGGGTTAGGTTGCGGCGGCGGGATGCCGAATGGCGTCCGAGGGGCAGATCGTGGAAGCGATTCCCGCGGATGGCGGCGATCTAGCGGTCGCGCTCGGTCACCAGATCGGTAACAGCAGCCATGGCAGCCTGGTAGCGAGATTCCGGGAAGGTGCCGATCAGGAGGCGGGCCCGGTCGGTGAAGGCTTGGGCACGCTGGCGAGCACGGTCGATGCCGCGTTTGTCCTTGATCAGATCCTGAATGCGGGACAGAGGGACGCGCGAATAGTTGCCATCGCGGAGAACGGTTTCTACGAGTTGACGTTCGGCCGGCGTCGCGTCCTCGAGCGCATAGATCAGCGGCAGCGTGACTTTGCCTTCCTGCAGATCATTGCCCACGGGCTTGCCCAAGATCTTTTCCCGCGAAGTGAAATCAAGCAGGTCGTCCACCAGCTGGAAGGCCATGCCGAGGTTCCAGGCAAACTCGGACAAACGTTGCTCCTGCGCCTCATCCGCGCCGCCGGCGATCGAACCCAGCCGGGCGCAGGCGGAAAACAGGGCAGCCGTCTTGCGGTCGATCAGCTCCATGTAATCGGTTTCGGAAACATCGATCCGCCCGATCCGTTGCAGCTGGATCAGTTCGCCTTCCACCATCATCTGGGTGAGGCTGATCAAGACATCCAGCACATGGAAGTTCCGCTGGCGCAGTGCCACCTGGAACGCCTGCATGTACATCCAGTCACCGGCGAGCACACTGGCATGGTTGCCCCAGATAACATTGGCCGAAGGCCGGCCCCGGCGCGTGGTGGCCATGTCGATGACGTCGTCATGGACCAGCGTCGCCGCATGGATCATTTCAACAACAGCGGCCAGCTGGATCGCCTGCGTGTCCGGTTCACAGAACAGGCGCGTTGAGAGCAGCAGCAGCGTAGGCCGGATGCGTTTGCCGCCCGCCGAGTGCAGGTAGCGGGCGATCTCGGAGATCTGCTCCACCGAGCCAACGCACTCGTCCGTGATAAACGCTTCCGCCTTCTCGAGATCCCCCGCAACCAGGGATTGAATCTCGCGAGCGGTGAGGGCGGCGCCTAGTTTTCCAAAACTCATCCGGGAACCCCTAGTGTAATCCGTCCGCCAAGGCGGCGCTGAATAGCTGATGGAAATTGGCCGTGGTCTGGCGCTCAATTTCAGTGACACTAACACCACGGAGCTCCGCTAGCCGGGCTGCGGTATGGACCATCAACGCCGGCTCGTTCCGTTTGCCCCGCATGGGTACGGGTGCCAAATACGGCGCATCGGTTTCCAGCAGAATTCGATCCGCCGGAGCCCACCGCGCCGCTTCTTGCACCTCTAAGGCTTTGGGAAACGTGATCACGCCGCCAAACGCCAAATAGAACCCCATGGCGACGGACCGTTCCGCCTCTTTGGGACCACCCGAAAAGCAGTGCATGATGCCCGTACCCTGCCAGTGCTCTTCGAGCACCGCAAAAGTATCGTCCCAGGCTTCTCGCGTATGGATAATGATCGGCAAACTCAGCTCCGCCGCCAAACGCAAATGGTCAATAAACACGCGCCGCTGCACATCCCGCGGCGCGAAGTCGTAGTGGTAATCGAGACCAATCTCACCGATCGCCACAACCTTTGGATGCTGCGCGCGCTGCCTTAGATGGGGAATCGTATCCGGCGTCGTTTCAGCCGCTTGGTGCGGATGGACGCCCACACTGCCCAGCAAGCAACTGTATTGATCGAGAAATTCGGGTGACGGGTCGATCGCAAGGATGGTGGTGATACCCGCCGCTTGGGCACGCTCCATCATCGCGTCGCGATCAACATCAAACGCGTTATCGTCCGGGTGGCAATGCGAGTCGATCACGGGCCGCTACTTCAACCGCGCGCCCACAGGCACTTCTTCCAGGAACGAGACCAACGCCGGGGAGCCGCCTTCCAGCGACGCCGCCACGATCATGCCCTGCGATTCAATACCGCGCAGCTTGCGGGGGGCGAGGTTGGCGACGATCGCCACCTTGCGGCCGATCAGCTGCTCGGGCTTGTAGGCCAGCGCAATGCCGGCCACGATGGTCCTCGGACCCTTGGTTTCGCCGATGTCGATCTTCAGATGCAGCAGCTTGTCGGCCTTGGGCACTGCTTCCGCCGAGACGATGATGCCGACGCGGAGATCGACCTTGATGAAATCGTCGATGGTGATCTCCGGGGCCAAGTCGGCCACGCCATCCACCATCATCTTCACCGGAGCCGCCGGGGCTTCCGCTTTCACTTCTTCGGCCGGAGCCTTGCCGAGCAGTTGCGCTTGCCGCGCCAGTTCTTCTTTTTCGAGTTCGAGCATTTTGGGAATCACTTCTTTGGCATCGGCCCGGGGGAAGATCGGACCCAACGCTCCACCGGCCAATTGGGCCTGGATGCGTGCGGCCGATTCCGGAATGACGGGCGATGCCAACTCACAAATCACCTTGAGGGCCGCAAAGCAGCGCCCCAACACTTCATCCAGTTCCGCGTCCTTCTGCTGCTTGGCCAGCTCCCAAGGCTTGTGGGCCACGATGTAGCGGTCCATTTCACCGATCAGGGACCAGATGGCTTCCAGCGCCTTGTGAAACTCAAACCGCTCATAGGCGGAGGCCGCAGCGGCGCGCGTTTCGTCAAAGGTGGCCGCCGATTCCGGCGCCTTGCCTCCGCGATACTGCGCAATCATCGCTAGTGTTCGGGCGGCCAGATTGCCGAGACCATTCGCCAAGTCCGCGTTGTAGCGGGTGACCAGTGCGTCAAAGGAAAAACTGCCATCGGAGCCAAACGGCACTTCGCGCAACAGGAAGTAGCGCAGCGCGTCGGCGCCCATCACTTGCTGAATGGGTGTCGCGCGGACGATGTTGCCCTTGGATTTCGACATCTTGTCGTTCTCAAACAGCAGCCAGCCGTGCGCGAACACTTTCTTGGGCAGCGCCCATTTGCCGGTGGGCTCGGCTTCCGCGGCTGCCATCAGGAACGCGGGCCAGTAGATAGCATGGAAGCGCAGGATCTCTTTGCCGATCAGGTGCAGATCGGCGGGCCACAGCGGCTCACCGTTGATCGACTGGTTGAGCACAGCGGTGTGATAAGTCATCAACGCGTCGAACCAGACATAGAAGACTTGCCCCGGTGCGTCGGGCACCGGAATGCCCCACTTCACCGTGGACCGCGAAATGGAGAGATCCTTCAGGCCACCTTCCTGATTCAGGAAAGCCATCACTTCGTTGCGCCGAATTTCGGGCTGGCACCAATCGGGGTTGTCCAGGTGGAACTGCCGCAACCGGTCGGTGAAAGCCGAAAGCTTGAAGTAGTAGTTCTCTTCGGTGATGCCTTCGATGGGCCGTCCGCAATCCGGGCACGGATCACCGGGCTTGGCGTCGTTGACGTAAAGCTCATCAAAGAAGCAGTAGCAGCCCGAATAAGAGCCCGGATAGACGTAGCCGGCCTGCTTGCAGGCATGGAACAGCGATTGCACGTTCAGCGCGTGATCAGCATCGGTGGTGCGCTTGAAGTGGTCAATCGCAAAACCCATCTGGTCCCAGACGCGCTTGAATTCGGCCGCGATGATATCGGTGAACTCTTTGGGTTGTTTATTCTGAGCCGCGGCGGCGCGGGCGATCTTCTGGCCATGCTCGTCGGTGCCGGTAGTCAGCACACAATCGAAGCCCTGCGCCGTCTTCCACCGCTTGATGACATCGGCGGCGATGGTGGTGTAGGTGTGCCCGATGTGCGGCGCCGCGTTGACGTAGTAGATCGGCGTAGTCAGGTAATACTTGCTCATGTTGTTTTACGGGCGGTAGGCGACAGTCGCCGCCGCGATGACATCTTTCAGCGGTACATTCTTCTCTTCGGCGATCCGGCGGCAATCCTCGTACTCGGGTGCTGCCCCCTGGGCGGAGATCTTCACGCGGACCGGGCCCCAAGGCGTTGAAACCTGGACGATCTCGCGCTCCTGCACGCGGCGTTCGGCGGAATAGATCCGCAGGCCCAGCGTGGTGGTTTCGGCAAACATCACCTGCGCCAGCCGCTCCTGATCTTCGGGCTTCGCAATCACGCGCAGCAACGACCCCGGACGGCCCTTCTTCATCTGGATCGCTTCAATCGAGGCATCCAGCGCCCCCACCTGCATCAGCTTGTCGAGCGCGTAGCCCAACACCTGCGGGCTAGTGTCGTCGATGTTGGCTTCGATCACGGAAACCGTGGTCGCTTCGACTGCTCGCGACGCTTCGCCGATCAGAATGCGCAGCAGATTGGCCTGCTGGGGGAAATCTTTGTCGCCCGCGCCAAAACCGGTGGCGCGCAGACGCATGGCCGGCATCGCGCCAAAGCTTTTTGACAGGGCTGCGGCGATGGCGGCACCGGTGGGCGTGGTCAGCTCCATCGTCGGACCGCTGGAATAGACTGGCTTGCCTTCCAGCAGCCGGGCGGTGGCGGGCGTAGGCACTGGCATCACCCCGTGATCCGCCGTCACCGTGCCACTACCCACGTTGACGGGCGAACAGTGTACTTGATCGATCCCCAGCAGGTGAAAGCCCAACGCCGCGCCCACAATGTCGCAAATCGAATCGACGGCACCCACTTCATGGAAGTGCACCTTGCGGATCTCGATGCCGTGGACCGCTGCTTCCGCCTCTCCGAGAGCCTGAAAAATCAGCTTTGCGTTCGCCTGTGCGGGCTTGGGCAGCGGCGCGGCATCAATCATGTCGATGATGTGGTGCAGGTGCCGGTGCTGCTTGTCACTGTCTGGCGGATCAACGTGAAACTTGGTGCCCGCAATGCCCTTGCGCTTGGTCTTCTCAATCCGGAACTCCGCGCCCGTGTTCAGGGTTTTCAGGCCGTCGAGCAACGCCTCCGAATCGGCCCCGGCATCAAGCAGGGCACCGACGGTCATGTCGCCCGCAATTCCGGAATAGGCGTCCAGGTAACAGATTTTCATAGCAGTTCAGGCAGGATGCGGGCGCTGGGGCCTCGCAGGGAAACATCCACCGCGTCCGACACCCGCGTCTCTTCCAGGTTAACTTCAATCACCTTCGCTCCGCAGGCTTGCGCTTGCGGGATCAGGGCGGCAGCGGGATAAACCAGCGCCGAAGTCCCCACCACCAGCAACACCTCGCACTGAGCAGCGGCGGCCGCCTCCTGCCAGGCGGCTTCCGGGAGCGGCTCACCAAACCAGACCACCCCCGGCCGCAGCCAGCCGCCACAGGCGCAGTGCTCCTCGGGTACTGGAGACATTTCGCGACCGCACTCGATGCAGCGGTCGATGAAGATTGATCCGTGTAGATGAGTCACCTTCGAGGACCCGGCACGTTCATGCAGGTTGTCCACGTTCTGGGTGACCAGGAGATACTCGGGCACCCGCCGTTCCAGCTCGGCCAGCGCCACATGCCCGGCATTGGGTTGCGCCTCGCGGACCACGCCCCTTCGCCACTGGTACCACTCACGGACCAGCTTGGGGTCGCGCGCAAAGGCTTCGGGCGTGGCCAACTCCTCAGGCCGGAAGTTGCGCCACAAGCCGCCGGCGCCGCGAAAAGTGGGAATGCCTGATTCGGCGGATATTCCCGCGCCTGTCAGGACCATGACTGAGCGTGCCTGGCGGAGAAGAGTGCGGGCGGTGGTAAGTGACATTTAGTAGGCTTCGCCGCGGTTGTCGATCCCACGAACGATCAGAAGATCCGGAGATTCATAGCGGAAGAACACCCGCCATTTACCAACCCTCAAATGGAATTGTGCCTCTTCGCCGCGAAGCTTCTTGACGTCTCCATACTCGGTCTTGGAGAGGCGCCCGAGCGCTTCCAGAATTCGAGTCTGAGTTCCATGATCCAGCCGTTGAAGGTCCTTGAGGGCAGCGGGCCGAAAGACAAGGAGCCGCGTCACAGTCCCAGCCTACGCTTGACCTCTTCCAGTGAAATGCTTGGAGCAGGATCGGCATCTGCCGCCTCCAGTGCTTGGCGAGTCTCTTCGTCGATCTCTTCTTCTTCCATCTCGAACGGCTGCAGCAGGGCCACTACTTGAGGCAGCTGAAACTCGGGCAGCGTGTCGATGATGCTGTGCAGGCGCTCGCGGTCGCTCATAGGGCCATTCTAGCGCCGCTGGTTATTCTTCCAGCGGCACGGCCAGCACAGGCCACTTGGTCCGGCGGACCACTTTGTCGGGCACGCTGCCGCGCCAGCTGTCGAAGAAGCCGCTGCCGCTGCGGGTGGCCATTACGATCAGGTCGGCGTCCAGTTCCTCGGCCGCCTTCAGAATCTGCTCCGTGGGGTCACCCTTGCGCTTCAACTGGTGCCAGGTGAGATACGGCTTTTCGGTCTCGCGCAGCACCGGCGCGGGCCTGTCGCCGACATAGAGCAGATGCAGGTGGATCATCTCTTCGCTGGAAAACAAGGCGGACCGCATGGCGTAGGTCATCGCCGGACGCGGGTTGGGCTCATAGTTGACTGGGATGAGAATGTTCTTGAGCTTCAATTCGCCCTTGTCCACGGACACGAAGCCTTTGCCATGGGCCGGCACAAACAGCGTCATGGTCCGTGTCTCATGGGCGATCTTTTCAGCCGTAGACGGCTTCAGCAGCGAGACCAGATCACCGTGCGGCTCCGACGGCACCACCACCAGGTCCACCGAGCGGCGCTGGAGCACTTCGAGCACGCCCTTATAGGCGTCCGCCACCTCTATCTTCACGACCCGCACGGCCAGCTTGTCGAACACCTCGCCGCGGTTGCTGCCGTGTTCCAGGTAGCCCCACTTTTCCAGCATCTCGCGCACGCCGGGCATCTGGGCCCATTCCTTGCCGGGCTTGCCGGGCTGCAGCAGGACAAACTCGCCGCGAGCGTTGATGGCCAGCGTCAGGGCATGGGCAAAGGCGCTCAAGCCGGCGTGCGAAAAATCAGCTACGCAGAGGACGGATTCGACAAACGGTTCGTAGGTGTAGCGGGTGGTCGACATGGGCAGCGGAGTGCGACCCACCAGTCTAACGGAACACCCGAACCGGAGGTGAAGCGTGGCACGCTGGAGGCATGTCCACCATCCGCAAGCTGAACCTGCTCGACGCCTTCGGTACTTTTGAGGGCCACTGGCAACCCAAGATCGCGGGTGAACTAAACGGCCAGCACGTCAAGCTGGTGAAGTTCCAAGGTCCGTTTGTGTGGCACCACCATGAGCACGAAGACGAGCTGTTCCTGGTGGTCCGCGGCCACTTCCAGATGGAGCTGCGGGACCAGACGCTTCAGCTCGAGGAAGGCGAGATGGTGATCATCCCGCGCGGAGTGGAGCATCGGCCGGTGGCGGAGCAAGAAGTCTGGGTGCTGCTATTTGAGCCAGCGGGGACGCTGAATACGGGGAATGTCCAGGGGGAGCTGACGGCGCGGGAGTTAGGGCGGGTTTGAGGGTGGGGATGGAGGATTGAGAATGGGAACCAGAAAGTTTTCTGAACTACGCGAGGCGATGCTCGCCAAGATGACAGCGGAGCAGCGCGAACAGTTTGAGGCTGAATCCAGCCGCCGTCTGGAAGAATACAGTCAGCAGCAGGCCGGGCGGGTCAGACCTTCGCAAGGCTCGGAATCTCACCCAGGTGAAGCTGGCTGAACAATTGGGGGTGGCGCAGAGCGAGGTGTCCCGCCTGGAGCAGCGGACCGACCTGTACGTCTCCACTCGGCGCGATGTGGTGGAAGCGATGGGCGGCGAGCTCGAGATCCGGGCGAAGTTCCCAGGCTCCCCGGCGGTGACCATTGGGCAGTTCTCAAAGGACCGGGACGCCGCTTAGGCGGTTCTTGTAATTGGCGAAGGTGGCAACGCGTGGAGTCGAGCACCGGCCGGTGGCAGAGCAAGAAGTCTTGGTGCTGCTGTTTGAACCAGCGGGGGCGCTGAATACGGGGAATGTCGAGGGGGAGCTGACGGCGCGAGAGTTGGGGCGGGTCTAGGAGTGGCCAGACCTATTTGTCTTGAGTCCATAGCCCACGTCAAGCTCGGAGCCGGCTGACCGACCACCGGCAGATCCAGCTAAAGGCGCTCCAGGTAGTGACGATCAAAGGCGCTGAACAGGCGGTACAGAACGACTAGATTCATGGCCGCACCGATAAACCAATGGACCACCGCGGGGACTGCGCGAGGAAGGAGAATCCCCACGAAGCTTCCGGGCATGGTCACGAAATAGATCAAGATCGCCTCGTACCCCATGCTAGAAGGACTAGAGAGAGAGAGAAGGCAAACCAAGTGACCAAAATCACCAGCAACAGGTAGGCCAGCGCGACTAACGCGCCAACCGGGACACTTTGTATCGATCCATCCACTCCGAGGTCTTACGCCAAGAGAGGCTCATCACGAGTTCGCCAACCGCGCCCGAGCAGCGACGACGGCTTCGGCCGCGGCTTCGGCCGTGTCGGCCAGCGCGGTTAGATGGCCCATCTTGCGGCCTTTGCGAGGCTCGGCTTTGCCGTAGAGGTGGAGCTTGATGCGGGAGTCTTCTAGCGCTGCGGACCAGTTGGGCTCGCCGGGTTGGCCGTGTACGCTGGGCCATTCGTCGCCCAGCAGGTTGGCCATGGCGGCGGGGCGCCAGTATTCGGTCGACCCCAGCGGCAAGCCGCAGACGGCGCGGACGTGTTGTTCGAATTGGCTGGTGGCGCAGGCTTCGATGGTCAAGTGGCCGGAGTTGTGAGGACGGGGGGCGAGTTCGTTCACCATCAGCGTGCCATCGGCCGCTTCAAAGAACTCGACACACAGCAGGCCCACCACGTCGAGGCCTTCCAGCACCGCCCGGGCAATCTCGGCGGCGCGGGCCGCGCCAGAAGCGGGGGCTTTTGAGACGTCGAGAATGTGGTTGCGGTGGGCGTTCTCGATGACGCCGAAGTGCGCGAAGGTGCCGTCCGCACCGCGCGCGGCCACCACGGACACTTCACGCTGAAACGGGATGAAGGCTTCGAGAATCGACGGCGGGCACCCGGCGTCGGCCCACGCGGTGAGCGCCTGGCCGGGGCCGATCACTTTGGCTTGGCCCTTGCCGTCGTAGCCGAAGCCCGCGGTTTTTAGCACGGCCGGATACGGCGCGCCGATGAATGATTCCGGTCCGACCACTTCCCGGAACGGCGTTACCGGAATGCCGTGGTTGCGCAGCCAGGTCTTTTCGCGCAGGCGGTTCTGCGTCGTATGCAGAACGCGACCGGCCGGGCGGACCAGCGTTACGGCTTCACAGGCGGCGGCCGCGGCGGCGGAGACGTTTTCGAACTCGAAGGTCACCACATCGACGCTCGAAGCAAAGGCGCGGACCGCGTCGACGTCGTCGTAGTCGCCGGTTAGCTCAATGTCGGCGATGTGGCCGGTGGGGGAATCCTGATCGGGCGAATAGGTGGTGACGCGGTAGCCCATGGAGCGGGCGGCGATGGCCGTCATGCGGCCCAGTTGACCGCTGCCCAAGATGCCGATGCGTGCGCCGGGGAGGATCTGTTTCACGGTGAGAGAAGTCAGGCGGGCGGAAGAGTCTGGGAAAGGACGCTACTGGTCTGGATTTCGCGGAAGGCGTTCAGCTTGGTCCGCAGCTCATCATCATGCAGCGCGAGGACGGCAATCGCCAGCAGTGCCGCGTTGCGGGCACCCGCTTTGCCGATGGCCAGCGTACCGACGGGAATCCCGGCAGGCATCTGGACAATCGACAGCAGCGAATCGACACCTCGTAGAACCGCGCTTTCGACCGGGACGCCAAGGACGGGCAGGGTCGTTTGCGCCGCCACCATTCCGGGCAGGTGGGCCGCGCCGCCCGCGCCGGCGATGATGACGTGGAGGCCACGCTCCGCCGCGGATTGGGAATATTCAGCGAGCAGTTGCGGAGTGCGGTGCGCGGAGACGACGCGCGTCTCGAAGTCGACACCGAACTCCGCCAAAGTCGAGGCGGCGTGACGCAGAGTTTCCCAGTCGCTCTGGGAGCCCATGATCACGCCGACACGAGGCATTTGCTTACTGGCCCTGGCCCAGCGAGTAGCCGATCTGGCCGTCGAAGGTGTAGAGGCTCTCAAACTTGACGATGTCCAGCGCCTGCGCGGCCAGACGTCCCATCTGGGAGACGCTGGTGGCGTGGGTCATCGTCTTGCTGCCCATCTTTTTCAGGAAGCGGCAACGGTAGACGTCGGTGGTGAGCGTATCGGGGAAGCCATCCGGCCACACCTTGGTGCCGCGATTGGAGATCATGTCCAGCTTCAGGCCGTCGCCTTCGGCCAGTTGCAGGATCGGCGCCAGCTCGTTGGCCGTGCCCTTCCAGCCGACGAAGACATCGATGCCGACGAGTTCCTTCACCGAACCGGGGACGGTGGTGTAGATCTGCGTCGGCGCCTTGAAGTTCTTGTATTCAACAGACTTCAGCGTGGCGGGCTTCTGGCCCATCCGGTCGACGACGGCTTGCGCGAACTCCTTGGTGCCCACTTTTTCCTTCGACACGCCTTCCTTGAAGATGTCGTAGGTGTGGATGCCGTCTTCCAGCGTCTTCAACCAGGCATTGTGGATGCGGGAAGCCACTTCCGGCTGGCCGATGTGGTTCATCATCATCACGCCACCCAGCAGCAGACCCGTGGGGTTGGCCATATTCTGACCAGCGCGACGTGGGGCGGAGCCGTGGATAGCTTCAAACATGGCGTACTTCATGCCGATGTTGGCGCTACCGGCCAAGCCCACCGAACCGGCGATCTGCGCGGCCACGTCGGACAGGATGTCGCCATAAAGATTCGGCATCACGATGACGTCAAAGGCTTCCGGGGTGTCAGCCAGCTTGGCAGCGCCGATGTCGACGATCCAGTGTTCGTTCACCAGATCCGGGTACTGCGGAGCGATCTCATCGAAGACCTTGTGGAACAGGCCGTCGGTGAGCTTCATGATGTTGTCTTTGGTGAAGCAGGTCACCTTTTTGCGGTTGTTGGCGCGGGCATACTCAAACGCGTAGCGCACAATGCGCTCGCAGCCGGACCGGGTGATCAGCTTCAGACACTGGTGCACTTCGTCGGACTGACGGTATTCGATACCGCCATAGGTGTCTTCTTCGTTCTCACGGACAATCACCACGTCCATCACCGGGTGCTTGGTGTCGACAAACGGGTGATAGCTGACGCAGGGCCGGATGTTGGCATAGAGGCCCAGCATCTTGCGCGTGGTGACGTTCAGGCTCTTGAAGCCGCCGCCCTGGGGCGTGGTGATGGGCGCCTTCAGGAACACCTTGGTGCGGGTGAGCGAGTCAATGGCGGAAGGCTCAATGCCGGCCGAGATGCCGCGCAGATAGACCTTCTCGCCAATCTCGATCTCTTCGATGTCCAGTTCAGCTCCGGCTTCCTTGAGGATGTGGAGCGTCGCGGCCATGATTTCGGGGCCGATGCCGTCGCCGTGTGCGACAGTGATGGGAGTCTTGGTTGCCATAGGGGGAAAACGAATCCTTAAGGATAGCAGACACGCCGGGCAGGTATTAACTCCCCCTAGGCGTTTCATGGTGGTGGACCGCGGCGTGACGGCCATTGCTCCGTTTGCCACCGGTGTTGAGCATGGCGATGGCAATCAGGCCTCCCACTGGGAGTATCGCCGCCGAAACAAGTTCGGCATCATGGATCCTTCCGGCCACTTCGGGGAGGGGTCCCCAATCACCAGCAACGATTTAATCGCGCTCGATGTGATCGGTTGGGACGCCGTACCGGAGCCGTCCGCGGTTCACCTGCTGGACGGGGGCTTGCTGGCTCTGGCGCTGATCCGCCACCGCCGCATGGTGTAGGGTTACGCGAATGCACATCCAGAACCGCCGCAACTATACTAAAGTACTGGTACATTCGTCTGAGCGCTGCTGGGCGAAGGGTACTAGGGGGAATTTAGAAATCGACTATCCTGGAATGAGAACCGGGAATGGATAACAAAAGTACCCGGCAAGCCATCGGAGGATGTGTGCGATCACTCAAGAACGGGTTGCGTTCTCTGGCCTTATTGTCCTTGCTGTTGCCGCAGGCCGCGCGCGCGGGACTGACCTTCAATTTCCAGGATCCCTCCAATCTGCAAGCAACCTTACCCGGTGCCTATGCGGGCTTTGTCCAAGCCGGAGCGATCTGGTCCAGCCTGCTCACCGATGACGTCGCGTTGAACATTGAATTGCGGGCGGCAAATCTGGGCGGCTCAGTGGTGGCGCAGTCGGATGTTCTCTACGCCGAGGTGGGCTACCTGCAGTACAACATTGGTTTGTTTGCTGACCAAAGCTCGCTGACGGACGTTACGGCCTACAACAGCTTGCCGTTTGCCTTCGCGATTTCGGCCCTGATGAACTTGACGACGGAAAACGGCGGCTCCATCACGCCTTACCTGGATGACAGCAGTAGCACCAACAACTTCTTTTTGTTGGCCTCTAGTGCCAACATCAAGGCGGCGCTGCCTGATTCATTGTTTCCGGGCCTTTTTTCTGGCCTCTACGCCCCGGGTGTGGTGGATTCAGTGATCACGTTTAACGATACGCTGCTCTACGACTATGACGGCTCGGACGGTATTGCCCCGGGCTCGATCGATTTCGTGGCGGTGGCGCTGCGGGAGATTGGCTATGCTCTGGGCTTTGTCAGTGGTGTGGACGAGCGGGACCTAAACTCGCCGCCCAACGCCAGCGCCCAGGGTGAGGATGATCTGCTGGCCACTCCGCTTGATCTGTTCCGCTATTCCGCCGACAGCAAAGCGCTGGGCGTGTTTGACTGGACGGCTGATGCCCGTGACAAATACTTTTCGATTGATGGTGGCCTGACCGGGTTGACACCCTTCGCCACCGGACGCACGCACGGTGACAAGGATTCTGCCTCCCTCTGGAAGCGCACAGTGGGTACCCCTTACGGCATCATGTCGCCTGGCACCTACGCGGGCCAGATGGGCAACGTCTCGCAAGCCGACCTGACGGCGCTGGACGTGATCGGCTGGAACCTGACTCCAGTACCGGAGCCAGGCACCTGGGCCTTGCTGGGCGCTGGGCTGGCGCTGATCGTTGCCCGGGCCAAGCGGCGCTAGCCACAACGATCTATTCGATCACCGCCTGCATGATGGCGTTCTCAAAATCGCGATCCAGTTGACGGTTCGGATTGCTGGTTTGGATCATCAGGACGCCGACCAGCTTTTCCTTGGGGTCCACCCAGAAGTGGGTGCCGTACGCCCCATCCCAGCCGAAGCTGCCCGGCGAGACGCGGTAGCCGGCCGCCACGGGATCGTTTATCACCTGCACGCTGAGGCCAAATCCCCGGCCCGGCGCGCGGCCTGGTAACGTAGCCGGAGCAAAAACGGAGCCCATCAATTCCACCGTCCGGGGGCTCAAAAAGCGCTGGCCATTCCACTGGCCGCCGTTGGCCAGCATCAAGCCGAACTGGGCGTAGTCTTCCGCCGTTGAGGTCAAGCCGCCGCCGCCGGACAGATAGGTCTTGCTGAGCAGAAAGTCCGGGTCCGTCGCCTTTTTCAGGATGCCGTCCGCGCGCGTGTAAGCAGTCACCATCCGGGACCAGCGGGCTTCGCCGGGGTGGAAAAAAGTCTCCTTCATGCCCAGCGGCCCAAACAGGCGCTGTTGCAAAAATCGGTCGAGCGTCATGCCGGAAGCCACTTCCACGACATGGCCCAGCGTGTCGAAGGCGGCCAGGGGGCTATACACCCACTTGGTGCCGGGCTGGAAATCGAGCGTCGTCGCACCCAACTTGGGGATGAACTGCTTCAGTGATTGCCCTTCTTTCAAAGGGGCACGGAAAATCTCCAGCGCATTGTTGCCGCTGCTGCCCAGGCCGGAGACGTGGGTCAGCAGATCCTGGATGTTGATCTCGCGCGCTGGCGGAATTGTGTAGAAGCTGGGTGGGCCGCCGGAAGCGGAGCGCTCCATCGGCACGGCCACTTTCAGGGCCTTAAACTCCGGGATGAACTTCGAGACCGGATCGTTCAGCCGCACCTTTCCGTCTTCCATCAGCATCAGGATGGCGACACCCACCACGGGCTTGGTCATCGAGAAGATGCGGAAGATGGCATCCGTGGCCATGGGCTTTTTGGCCTCTACATCCATCTGGCCATGTGCCTCCAGGTGGGCGATCTTGCCCTTGCGCGCCACCAGCGTCACGGCACCGGTGAGCTGCTTCTCGTCGATGTGGCGCTGGATGGTGTCGTGGATGCGCTTCAGGCGCTCTTCCGACAGGCCCACCGATTCCGGCTTCACCGTAGCGGCTTGCGTCCAGGGGCCAACCAGCGTCAACAGCAGCAGCGATATCCCAAACTTCAGTTGCATGAAATCCTCCCGTGCAGCCGGCAGCGGCTCCCGAGGCAATTTATCACAGGCATCACGAGCACAGACGTCACGAATATAGGCATCACGGGCACTTTCCGAAACGGGCGGCCGCGCTCCTATCATGGAGGGATGCGTTCTGTTTGCCTGCTACTCATGATCAGCCTGCCCGCCCTGGCCCAGAAACCAGCGCTTTCCCCGGCGGAGGCCGCGATTGTGCAGGCGGTGGAAAAGCAGACCGAGCCCTCAATTGCGCTGCTGGAACGGATGGTGAATCTGAATTCGGGCACCTACAACCCGATCGGCGTACGAGCCATGGCGCAGTTGATGGAGGCCGAGCTGAAAGCGCTGGGCTTCACCACGCGAATGCTACCCATGGATGCCATCAAGCGCGGGCCGCACCTGGTGGCGGAGCACAAAGGCGCAGGTGGCAAGCCGGTGCTGCTGATCGGCCACATCGACACGGTGTTTGAACCCTCCAGCCCCTTCCAGAAGTTTGAGCGCAAGGGACGCTCCGCAGTGGGCCCCGGGACGGGCGACATGAAAGGCGGCCTGGTGGTGTTGCTGGCCGCGCTGCAGGGCTTGAAGCAGTCCGGTCAACTGGACAAGCTGCCGATTACGGTGTTTCTGACGGGAGATGAAGAGTCGCCCGGCCGCATTGACGGCTCACCCGGCCTTTCGCGGCAGGAGATGGTGGCCATCGCCAAGCAGTCCCGCGCGGCGTTGAGCTTCGAAGGCGGCCACAAAGGCGTGGGGCATGACTACGCCACCACCGCCCGCCGCGGCTACACAGGCTGGGAACTGCGCTCCACCGGCAAGGCCGGACACTCCGGGCAAGTCTTCTCGCCGAGTGCCGGATACGGCGCGATCTATGAGATCACCCGCGTCGTGAACACCTTCCAGCAGACTCTGCAGGAGCCCAACATGACCTTCAATGTCGGCCTCATTCTGGGGGGTGGTGAAGTGCAAGCCGACCCCGACGGCGCAGCGACGGTGAACGGCAAACCCAACATTGTCGCCAGCAAAGCGCTGGCTCGCGGTGAGATCCGCGCGCTCACCTCCGAGCAGGTGGCCCGCACCAAGGACCGCATGTACGCCATCGTCGCCAAGAACCTGCCCGGCACCAAGTCAGAGATCGTGTTCGAAGAAGGCGGCGCGCCGATGCCGCCAACCGATGGCAACCGCCGGTTGCTGGAAGTGCTCAACCAGGCCAGCCAGGCCGCGGGTTTGGGAGAGATCTTGGAGCTGGACCCGATGCTGCGCGGAGCGGGTGACATCTCCTACATCGCCGAGTACACCGACTGTCTGGACGGCCTGGGGGCCGTCGGTGCCGGTAGCCACGCCGTGGGCGAAACCGTGGAACTGGATAGCATCGCTAAGCAAGCCAAGCGGGCCGCGTTGCTGGTGCATCGGCTGGCGCGCCAGTGATCGCTTGATGATTTCTCCGCCCGCCAGCACCCTGCGCAGGCTAGGGAGCTTCTTCCGGATTGACGCAAGGGACTTCGCTACATTCGATCAAAGCTCTAGTGGCAGCCGAGACACGTGAACTTGGGGCCGTGGCAGACCTGGCATTCCTGTTTGGCCAGATTCAGCTTGGCTAGGCCGGCGGAATGCTTATCGAGAAAATCGGGCGTGTGATGCACCGGCTTCAGCGCACTCGCCGGTTGGGTGTGGCAGAAGCTACAAGAGAAGGGCGCGTCGATCTTTGAATGGCAGACCAGGCAATCGCCCATCAGGGCCAGGCCCGCGCGGCGCTGGTCTTCCTTCAGGCCCGTGTGGCAGGCCTCGCACTGGCTGCCCGGCAGATGACCTTCGGGCCGCAGATGGGTGCCGCGCTCGCGGGCCATCTTCAAGACCGGCCCCAGATCACCCAGCTTGAGATGCGTCGAGTGACTGAACTTGACGCTGATCTTCCCGCCGGTGGTCGCCTTCGTTGACGGCACGGCAGGCGGGGCGGCTGGCTGCGCGAACAGGGCCGCGCAACCCAGCAGCAACCAAGCTAACCCTTGTAAGAGATGCGCCACACCTTGTTCCCGCCGTCGTCGGAGATCAGTAACGAGCCATCGGCCAACTGGTGCACCGCCACCGGACGGCCCCACACTTCACGCTTATCGGGGGCCATCATCCAGCCCGACAGGAAGTCGCGCTGCGGACCCGCAATCTTGCCGTTCTTCATCGGCACAAAGGCGACGGAGTAGCCAATGCGTTGCGAGCGGTTCCAGCTGCCATGCAGGGCCAGAAATGCGCCGCCCTGATATTCAGCCGGGAACTGCTTGCCGGTGTAGATGGTCCAGTCGATGACGGCGACATGCGCGCCCAGCACATGGTCCGGCACGATGGTCTTCTTCACCAGCTCTGGCTGCTCGCCCTTGCGGCGCGGATCTTCGTTGGGTCCGATGTAGCTGAACGGCCAGCCGTAGAAGCCACCCTTCTTGATCGACGTAAAGTAGTCCGGCACCAGGTCGTCGCCCAAACCGTCGCGCTCCTGCACGGCCGCCCACAGCTCCCCCGTGGCGGGATGGAAGTGGATCGACGTAGGATTGCGCGTGCCCGTCGCGAAGATCTCGGCACCCGTGCCGTCGGGATTCATCACCATGATGGCGGCGCGTTCCTTTGGCTCCCCGGCGTCTACATTGGACCGCGAGCCGATGCCCAGGTAGAGCTTTTCTCCCTTGGGGTCAAACGCGATGGTCCGCGTCCAGTGGCCGGCACCGAAATCCCGCATCGAATAGATCTCCTGCCCCGGTCCGGCGGTGAGGGTCTTGGCATCGTAGGGATAGCGCTTCAGCGAAGTCGTTTCAGCCACATAGAGCATCCCCTTGTGAATGGCCAAGCCGAAAGGCCGGTCGAGATTGCCGAGCAGCTTCTTCTTCGTCTTGTCCTTGTTGATGATGTAGACGCTGCCGTTGTTGGTGGAGTCACTGATCAGCAATTCGCCGGCGGGGCCGGTCATCATGTAGCGCGGGCGTTCAAAGCCGGTGGCGAACTCCTCAATCTGGAAGCCCTTGGGCAGAGCCAGTTGGGCGCCGTTGGGCCGGTCGATTACCTGGGGCCGATTGTTGGCCGAAGGGGAGTGAAAGGGAGCCGGAAGCTTTGGCGGATTGGTGGAAGCAACTTGCAGGGCCAGCAATCCACCAGCAAAGGCGAATACGGCCATCACGGCGATGGTGGGGGTGCGCATAAGGGATTATCCTTAGTTTAGCGAGCGCCGGGCAGGGCTTGGACCCCGGAGGTATCACCCTCGGAGAGACCACCCTACTATCCACCGACCGGCACCGAAACGTGACGTGTATTTCCCTCTTCACGCACGTCTAGCCAAAGGAAGATTGTCGCCGATATGCCCTACAGGGGCCTGCGCGGCAAGCGCGCACCCTCTGCCGATAAGGAGTTTCACACGCATGTTGGCTGCCCAAAGAAACCACGTCAGACTGAGCGGCCAGGGCCAGACAACAATCATCTTTGCCCATGGGTATGGGTGCGACCAGAACATGTGGCGGTTGGTGGCACCGGCGTTCGAAGAGCGATTCCGGGTGTTGTTGTTTGACTACACCGGTTGCGGCCGTTCCGACCTCTCTCAGTACGATCCCGTCCGCTATGGGTCCTTGGAAGGCTATGCCCAGGATGTATTGGACATCGCGGCCGAACTGGACTTACGGCAGACTGTTTTCGTCGGACACTCCGTCAGTGCGATGATCGGCATTTTGGCGGCAAACCGCCAGCCAGAACGTTTTGGGCATCTCATCTTGATTGGACCGTCGCCCTGCTACCTCAATGATGAGGCTTATCAAGGCGGTTTCACGCGTTTGCAGTTGGAAGATCTGCTGGATGTCCTGGACAGCAATCACTTGGGCTGGTCCGGGAGCATGGCGCCGGTGATTATGGGCAATCCGGACCGGCCTGAGTTAAGCGAAGAACTAGCCGCAAGTTTTTGCCGGATGCGGCCGGATATCGCCAGCCGTGTTGCCCGCGTCACGTTTCTCTCCGACTGCCGGGATGAGCTTCCTCGCGTGGCCTTGCCGACGTTGATTCTTCAGTGCTCTCAGGATGCGATAGCCCCCGAGGTGGTGGGACGATATGTCCAGCGCATGATCCCCCGCAGCCACATGGTGCAATTGGCGGCCACGGGACACTGCCCAAACTTGAGTGCGCCGGAAGAGACGATTGTGGCCATTCAGCGTTACCTCGACAGCCATGTCACCACTTGAAGCACTGGCCGCGGGTGTCTCGACTTGGGAGGACGACCGGGATGCGTTTGAGGACGCACCGTTCGGCTATCTCTACACCGATCCGCAAGGCCGCGTCCTTCGTGCGAACGCCACATTTCATCGGTGGTTGGGCGAACAACCGGGTGCGCTTACCAGTAGTTGCTTTGCTGATCTCCTATCACCGGGGGGGCGCATCTTTGCCGAAACGCACCTCTGGCCGTTGCTGAGGCTACACGGCTACTTCCACGAGGTGGCCTTGGAATTGATGCCGGGTGAAGGTCCAACCCTGCCCGTATTTGTTTCCGCCGTCGCCGTGCGCGACGCGAGCGGCCGGGCGATCTTTTGCCGGATCGCCGCCACCCGCGGCCTTCATCGGCGGATCTTTGAACGCGAACTGCTAACGGCGAAACAGCAGGCTGAAGCCATCGCCATCGATCTCCGCCAGCGCCACGAGGAACTGGCCGCCCTCCATCAGCAACTGGCAGCGGAGAAGCTCCGGCTGCTGGAGTTGCACCAGGAGAAGAACCGGCTGCTAGGCATGGCCGCGCACGACTTGCGGGGGCCGTTGGGGGCGATTGGATCGCTGGCCGAACTGGTGATGGATGACTCAGCCAGTACACTGTCAGCGGAATCGCGGGAGTTTCTGGGCTTGGCCCAGCAATCGAGCGAGCAAATGCTCCGTCTGGTCAATGACCTTTTGGATGTAGCCAAGATCGAAAGCGGGATTGTCCGGCTGAACCGCCAACCGACCCATTTGCCGGAGCTGGTAGAGACTGCACTTCCGGTGTTGCGTTCACTGGCGCAGGCCAAGGGCATTCCGGTGCACTTCCAGATCCTGGGGCCGATGCCGGTGGTGAACATTGATCGCGGTAAGGTCTTGCAGGTACTGAACAACCTGTTGACGAATGCGATCAAGTTCTCCTATCCGGGCTCGCCTGTGGATCTGACCCTCAAAGCAACCAGCGCCGATGTGGTGATGGAGGTGCGCGACCGGGGCCAAGGCATTCCCCGGAGCGAGATCGGAAAACTGTTCCGGCCATTCCAGACCACCAGTGTCCGCGGCACGGCAAACGAGCCTTCCCATGGCCTGGGCTTGGCCATTGTCAAGAAGATGGTGTTGGAACACGGCGGCCGGATCGAGGTGGAAAGCGAGGTCGGCCAGGGGTCGGTGTTCACTGTCGTCCTGCCGCTCGCCGGGTCGTCGGATGGCCGAACCCCAGCTGAATCTCCGAACGCTGCTCCTTCCACGACCGTGGCGGTCTGACTCTGTCCGCTGACCAAGGAAACGCTAGCACTCCGGTGGCGGATCGTCCGGCATCGGGACAAATCCTTCACACATACGGACCGGCAGCCGGGGATACTTCGGGTACCGAGACTCCAGCTTTGAACGCTGGCACATGGTGAACTGCGAGCCCCGATCCGACACGATGGTCTTGGAAAAGGTGCACTGCGTGCAAAGCCCGCCGGTCGGGATGATTCGGATCCCGTTCAATGTTGTGCCACCGAGACCGAATAGACCGGTGGCAGATACTCGCCCAGCACCGCCCATTGGTCACCCGCGTCCCGGGTATAAAATACCGTGCCCCCAGTGGTGCCAAAGTAGATGCCCGCGGCGTCATGATCATCCGAGGCCATCGCCTCACGCTGCACCAGGACATGGGCGTTCTGCTGCGGCAGGCCAGTGGTCAGCAGGGTCCAACTGCGCCCCCCATCACGGCTGCGGGCGACGCGCAGCTTCCCTTCCGGGACATAGCGGGCTTCCGGACCTTGAATCGGAATCGTGAACAGCGTCTCGGGCTCTACGGCTGGGACAGCCAGGCAGAAACCAAAGCGCGACGGCAATCCGGCCGAAATATCCACCCATTCCTTATCGTCGATTCCAGCGCGATAGACACCACAATGATTCTGCTGATAGAGAGCGCCCGGAGTCCGGGGATGGGCCAGCAGTTTGTGGACGCATTGGCCCACTTCAGGAAACTTGTCCGGATTGAAGTCCGCCAGGACGTTGCCGTTGAAGGGGGTCCAGGTCTGGCCGTGATCAAATGTGCGAAACGCACCGGCGGCGGAGATTCCCACCACCACGCGGCCCTGGCCGAGCGGTTGGATGGAATGGACCATCAGCCCA
Source organism: Bryobacteraceae bacterium (assembly GCA_947458745.1). Taxonomy (GTDB): domain Bacteria; phylum Acidobacteriota; class Terriglobia; order Bryobacterales; family Bryobacteraceae; genus JAPKYZ01. Next base: position 597,934 of record CANGYQ010000001.1, read on the forward strand.
CCCGCGCCGGCCATCCACTTGTCGCGCGTGGCGTGGTGCGTCAGGCCTTCCACGACCTGCCAGTTGGCACCATGGTCTTCACTTCGGAAGAGAACAGCCGGTTCGGCGCCCATGTAGACCACGCCGGGCTCATCCGCCGCCCCGGGTGCGATATGCCAGATGCGGCCCAACTTCTTGTCGGGTAGCTTCGCCTCGGCCACGCCCGCTTCCGACTGCGCCCAGGTCTCGCCGCCATCAGTGGAGGCATAAACATGCGACCCAAACCAACTGGTGCCGACGGCAGCATAAAGGCGCTTGGGGTCGCGCGGGTCCTGCGCGACGTGGTGCACCTCTTCGCCTGGGAAGAAGGGACCAGCCTGCGTCCAGTCTCGGCGATCGCCGCTACGGAAGACGAAGGCACCCTTCCGGGTGCCGATCCAAACATGCGTAGCAGCGGACATGTGGGACTTAGAATATCGGGCTCCACTCAGGATGTCCAACACCCAATGCGAGTGTGCCGCCCCTAAGATATCTCAAGGCTTGTGGAGCGATTTCGACACGCCGCCTGGGCCGGCCGTCACACTAGGGTGACCGTAGAATGTGCACCGTGAGCGCGATCGCCAGCGCGGCTATCGCCAACAGACACAGGACGCGGTCTTGCGGGAATGGCCGACGGCTCCGATTGTGGATGGGCGCTGGATCCTGCTGGCGTGACTGGCTCCAGGCATCAAGCTCCGCCTTCAGCGCGAAAACATTGCCGTGTCCCGTGTGCAAAAGGCGCCGGACGGGAAGGCCTTCCCGGTGCTCCCACCGCTGCACCGTCTTGATATCCCGTTCCAGATAAGCGGCAATCTGTTTCCAGGATTCGAGCTTTTCGGGATGCACCGTCATCGGTCAGCCTCTAACTGATTGTAACGCCGAAATGTGGCGCGACAGATCGTAAATTAGAGGCGAATTACCCCGAATGCACCAATGTGTCCCTTTCCCCTGCTCCTCATCCAGCGCATGCTTGGGTCAAGAGGCGATCCGAAAAGGGCCTCTGTAGGAAAGCTGGATGATATGTCACCAAAATATGCAGTATTCGCGTTGGCGCTTTCGGCCGGAGCGACGCAAGTGTATTCGATTGACGAGCACTTTACGGGTCCTAGTCTGCCTCCTCCTGGCTGGTATTATGTCGGGTCGATCCCCCAGTCAGCCGCATTCTATACCTGTTGCAGTGTCTTGCAGCTTTATACGATGGGCACCAATGCCGGGGCTTACTATCAGCGTGACGACGACCTGGATCAGCGGGATCGTTGGTCCTTGCAGACGATGATCCAAATCCTGGATGTTGAAACCAGCCCCTGGGCTACGTTTTTCTCCGTCCGGAATTCGCAGTTCAGCGTGGACGTCGGCATCTATCCCGGCTATGTCGACCTGGGAGCAGTCGGAAGCCATGCGTTCCCGTGGCGTGGACCGATCTGGCACACCTACTTCGCAACGGGCGATAGAGCAGGGTGGCGGTTGTATGTCAATGGGGACTTGATCTATAACGGCGGCTACGCCGCCTCGTACAACCCGACACCCCAGCCCCATGGTTCAGTTCTGTTTGGCGACGGCACCGGCGGGGCCGATGCCTACTGGCAAATGGATTACTTCCGCTACAATAGCGAGCTCGACACTCCTGAACCAGCCTGGATGGGCGCGACGGGTCTGCTGCTGATCGCGGCGGGCTACTTCGGCCGCAAACGGTAGTAGCGTGACGATTCACGGCGGATGCAATGTGGGGCGACATGGTGAAGCCGCCTCACAGGTGTCTTTTGACCTCGGACTACCCGATCGTGTGCAGCTTCATCATGTTGGTGGTGCCGCGTTTGCCGATCGGCTGGCCGGAGGTGAAGGCGATCTGGTCGCCCGAGTTCACCAAACCGGCATTCTTCAGCCGGTGCTCCATCTGTTCCATCATCTGGTCAGTGGAGAGCGCTTCGGCTTCGATCAGCGGGGTGACGCCGTACACCACCGACATCTGCCGGGCGGTATGTTCGGACGGCGTAAAGACAAACAACGGCACCGGTGGCCGGTTGCGGGAGACCAGGCGGGCCGTGGAGCCGCTGGCCGAAAACACCACAATCGCCGCCGCGCGCGAATAGGCCGCGGCCCGGAAGGCGGCGTCGGCAATGATCTCGGCGGTGGAGGGGTCCTCGCCCATTTCATACGGCTGGAAGCCGCGAGCGCGCAGGCTGGCCTCCGTCTCCGCGGCGATCTTGTCCATCATCCGCGCCGCTTCCACCGGAAATTTGCCCGCGGCCGTTTCGCCCGACAGCATCACGGCGTCGGTGCCGTCGTAGATGGCATTGGCGACGTCGGAAACTTCGGCGCGCGTGGGCGTCGAGTTCTGGATCATCGATTCCAGCATCTGCGTGGCGGTGATGACAAACTTGCCCGCCGCGCGTGCTTTGCGGATGATGCTCTTTTGGATGAAGGGCACCTTTTCGAGCGCCATCTCGATGCCCAGGTCGCCGCGCGCCACCATCAGTCCGTCAGACTCCTTGATGATGGCGTCCAGGTTCTGCCAAGCTTCCGGCTTCTCGATCTTGGCGACCACCGGCACCTTGGCGTCTTTCTCTTCCAGCAAGAACTTCAGCCGCAGGACGTCATTCGCCGTGCGGACAAACGATAGCGCCACAAAGTCGATGCCCAAGGCCAATCCGAACGCCAGATCGGAGCTGTCCTTGCGGGTCAGCGACGGGGCGGAAACCTTGACGCCGGGCAGATTAATGCCCTTGCGGTCGCCAATGTCGCCGCCGGAGATCACCTTGCACTTCACCGCCGTGCCATTGTTCGCCAGCGCCCGCAGTTCGGCGGCACCGTCGTTGAGCAGAATGCGATCGCCCACGCGCACGTCAGCCGCAAAGTCGGCATAGGTGGTGGAGGCCAGTTCCTGAGTTCCAGTTACCGCCTCGGTGGTGATGGTGAACTCCTGCCCGGTTTGGAGCGTCAGCCGACCGGTTTCAAACGTGCCCAGGCGGATCTTGGGCCCCTGGAGGTCCAGCAGAATGCCGGCGTGGACGCCCAGTTCGCTGGCCGTAGCCCGAACGATGCGGACCCGCTCCGCCAGCGCCTCCTGTGTCCCGTGCGACGCGTTGAGCCGGAAAACATCCACTCCCGCTTCCAAAAGACTCCTCACCACGCCGGGCGAATCAGTAGACGGACCAAGGGTAGCGACGATTTTCGTATTTGGCATAAACGTCCTCTGGAATGGAAGTCTCTGGCCTAAGCATCCGGAGGTCAGGCCCCTACCTTGCTAGGATGACATTTCCCTATGCCTCTCTACCAAGTCATCGCTTTGTCTATCGTCCAAGGCGTTACGGAACTGTTACCCATCTCCAGTTCCGGCCACCTGTTCCTGACTTCCTGGCTGCTCGGCTGGCAGGATGAAGGACTGGCGTTTGACATCGCGCTGCATCTGGGGACGCTGTTTGCCGTGATCGTGTACTTTTTCCGTGACTGGCTGCAGGTGATCGCCCAAGGCTTTGGGGTCAGCTTTGGCACCGACGAGCATCTGAAGCAGAATCCCCGTCTGTTGTGGATGCTGGCCGCGGCGTCGCTGCCGATCGGACTGCTGGGTTTAAAGTTCAAGGACGCGGCGGAAACGTCGCTCCGGTCGCCTTGGGTGATCGGCACCATGCTCATCGCGGTGGGCCTGCTGATGTGGCTAGGTGAGAAGAGGGGTAGCCGGGCCAAGAACATGGGGCAGGTGACGTGGCTGGACGCCCTGCTGATCGGCATCGGCCAGTCGCTGGCGATCATCCCTGGCACCTCCCGCAGCGGCATCACCATGACGACAGCCTTGTTCCGGAACCTGGACCGCGCGGCGGCCGCCCGGTTTAGCTTCCTGCTCTCGACGCCCGCGGTGGCGGCGGCGGGGCTGAAGGCGGTCTACGACGCGGTGAAGACCGAAGGCGCTTCGGCGCTGCTCACACAGGAGCTGTTTATTGGCATCGCCTTAAGCGGCGTCACCGGCTGGGCCGTGATTGCCTTCCTGATGCGCTACCTGCAACGTTCCAGCTTGATGCCCTTCATTTGGTATCGCATCGGATTTGGTATTCTGGTGATCGCCCTGGCTGTTTTCCGCGCTTAGCGGATGAAATTTTTAGGCCCCACACGTCACCCTCGGCTCAACGAGGTGATGGCGCTCGTCTTCTTGTTCGCGAGCGTCGCCCTGATGTTGAGCTTGATCTCTTACCGGCCGGAGGACCCCTCCCTCAACACGGCCACCGGTCCATTCCGGCCCTTGAATCTGCTGGGCTACGTCGGCAGTTATCTCAGCGACATCCTGTTCCAGGTCTTTGGCCTCACTTCGTTTGTGATGCCCGGATTGATTGTCCTGCTGGCCTGGCAGTGGATGCAATCCCGCGAGATCGAATCGCCGGGCGTGAAGGTGGCGGGCGGGGCGATGTTCCTGCTGGGCATTGCGACGGCGCTGTCGCTATCGCCCAGCCTGCGCGCCTTCGGCGGGACGATTCCGGCCGGGGGGTTGATTGGACTCCTGCTGGCCGATGGCCTAGTGGCGCTGATGAACTTTACCGGCGCGGCCTTGTTCACAGCGGTCTGCCTGCTGGTCTCGCTTTACCTCATCTCCACCTTCTCGATGGCCGTGCTGGCGCGGTGGCTGGTGCGTCCTCGGGCGGCGCTGGCCAGCTTGGCGTCTTGGATCAGTTCCTGGCGCATGCCGAAGATCCGCTTCCCGAAGCGGGAACGTACGGATGAGCCGGAGGGATTGCCTTCCGCCGTGCGGCTGCCGATTGAAGTGGATGAAACCCCCGCCATCGTCAAGCGCTCCCGCCGGTCGTCCCGGACCCAGGAAGAAGCCCCGATGGTGCTGGAGGCAGCGCCGCCATTTGAGCCCACCAATGGCATGGAGCCGGGCTATACCGCGGCGCAGCAGTTCGACACACAGTACCGCGACATGCAGTACGCCGAAACTCAGCCCGTGCCGGCTCCGCCGGAGCCCAACATCTTCGAGGAAGAGATCCCCATCCGCACGTTGGCGGAGCTGGAGCCGGACACGGACTCCCCCATCCCCGCCGCCCCGGTGGCGGCCCGCAAAGAACCGAAGCTGAAGAGCTTCTGGAAGCTGCCGCCCACTGAATTGCTGAATCCGCCCGACGAGCGGAACGCTTTCGACACGGCGGAATTGAAAGAAACCGCCGTCCGCATCAAGGCCAAGTTTGAGGAGTTTAACGTCCTGGGTTCGGTGGTGCAGATCAATCCCGGCCCGGTGGTGACCACGTTTGAGTTTAAGCCCGAAGCGGGCATCAAGTACTCAAAAATCATCACGCTGACGGAAGACCTCTGCCTGGGCCTACAGGCCGAATCGATCCTGATTGAGCGCATTCCGGGCAAGCCGACCGTCGGCATCGAGGTGCCGAATTCGCGCCGCGAAGTGATCAGCTTGCGGCAGGTGCTGGAAAGCGAAGAGTTCCAGGCCGCCTCCTCGCGCCTGGTGATGCCGCTGGGCAAGGATGTCAGCGGGCGCATCAAGGTGTCGTCGCTGGAAACCATGCCTCACCTGCTGGTGGCTGGCTCCACCGGCTCCGGCAAGAGCGTGATGTTGAACTCGATGATCATGGCGATCCTCTACAAGTCGACGCCCGAAGAAGTGCGGATGATCATGATCGACCCCAAGCGCGTCGAACTGGGCATCTACGACAACATCCCGCATCTGCTGACGCCGGTGATCACGGACCCCAAGAAGGCCACTAACGCGCTCCGCAACGCGGTGCTGGAAATGGAGCGCCGGCTGAAGCTGATGGCAGCGCTGGGCGTGCGCAACATCGACGGCTACAACAAGAAAGTCCGCCAGATGGCCGCCGAACCGCGTAGCCTGTTCACCGATGAAGTGGACCCGACGGCACAGGAAGACCTGCGTCCGCTGCCCTACATCCTGATCCTGATCGATGAGTTGGCCGACCTGATGATGCTGGAACGGGCCAACGTGGAAGAGAGCGTTGCTCGCCTTGCCCAGATGGCCCGCGCCGTCGGCATGCACCTGGTGCTGGCCACCCAGCGCCCTAGCGTGGACGTGATCACCGGCTTAATCAAAGCCAACTTCCCCGCCCGCATGAGCTTCCGGGTGGCCACTCGTGTCGATAGCCGGACGGTGCTGGACGTGATGGGTGCCGAGCATCTGTTGGGCAAGGGAGACATGCTGTTTCTGCCGCCCGGATCGTCACGCTTGGTCCGCATGCACGGCGCGTTTGTGACGGAGGCCGAGATCAACGAAGTAGTCGAATTCTGGAAGCGACAGGCCGCGCCCGAATACGACCAGACCTTCCTCCTAGCGCCTCCCGGCGAAGACGCCGAGGGCAACGAGGAGTTCGAGGAAGGCGACGAAGACCCGATGTACTCGGACGCCGTCCGCGTGGTGCTGGAGATGGGCAAGGCGTCCACCTCCACGCTGCAGCGTCGTCTGCGCCTAGGCTATGGCCGCGCGGCGCGCATTCTGGACCGGATGCACCGCGAAGGCATCATCGGCCCGCCGGATGGCAGCCGTCCACGCGAAGTTCTGCGGGCGCCCGATTGGTATAACCAGCCGGTGGGTTGATCTTCAGCCCCAAGGGCGCTACCGGTGGGCGTAGTTCTGCTCGTAGTAGCTTTGGTAGGCGCCGGACCGGACACGCCCTACCCATTCGCTGTTGGCTTGATACCAGGCGACAGTAGCCGCCAACCCAGCTTCAAACTCCACCGCCGGGGCCCAACCGGTTTCCCGTTCGATCTTGGCGCTGGAGAGCGCGTAGCGACGGTCATGCCCGGGACGGTCCGTGACATAGCGGATCAGGCTCTTCGGTTTGGCCGTCGCCTTCAGGATGCGGTGCACCACGTCGAGATTTGCCAGCGACCGGCTGCCGCCGATGTTGTAGACCTCCCCGGCGCGCCCCTTGGCGATCACGGCCCGGATGGCGGCGCAATGATCATCGACATAAAGCCAGTCCCGGATCTGCTGGCCGTCGCCATACACGGGCAGCGCCTTGTCTTCGAGCGCATTGGCGATCATCAGCGGGATCAGCTTTTCGGGGAACTGGTAGGGCCCGTAGTTGTTGGAGGCGCGCGTCACCGTCACCGGCAGCTTGTAGGTGGTGTAGTAGCTGAGCGCCAGCAGATCGGAGCCGGCTTTGGAGGCCGAATAAGGGCTGGAGGTGTGCAGCGGATACTGTTCGTCAGCGTCATGCGGCGCTTCGATCGAGCCGTAGACTTCATCGGTGGACACATGCTGAAAATGCGCCAGCCCATGCCGCCGGGCGGCTTCGAGCAGCGTGAAAGTACCGCGCAGGTTGGTCTCAAACACCGGGGCCGGCGAGTGAATGCTGCGGTCGACGTGGCTTTCGGCGGCAAAGTGGACGATGGCATCCGGGTGGAAGCTTGCGAAGGCTTCGTCGATCGCGGCCGCATCACAGATATCGGCCCGGACAAAGCGGTGCCGCGCCGAGCCTTCCACCGGTGCCAGATTGTCGAGGTTGCCCGCGTAGGTCAGCTTGTCGAGCGTGAGGATCTCCGCCTCCGGCTGGGTGGCCAGCGTGGTGCGGACAAAGGCCGAGCCGATAAAGCCCGCGCCGCCGGTAACGAGAAGTTTCATGGTTGCTTTCTAGGGACACAAGCGGCGCTGGCTACTTGTGCTGAGTCTCCCAGTCGTAGGCGATCTGGGGGTCGTTGTAGGGAATGCGGCCTTCATCGGCTGGATCGTAGAAGCGGTTGGTGACGTAGATCAACGTCCCCGGCTGCTCACCGATCACCTTGTAGCCGTGCGCCACGCCGGGCGGAATGATGATCTGCCACGTTTTCAGCGTTCCGCAGTAAAGCGTGTTGCGCAAACCGAAGGTCGGCGAATCGGGCCGCAGATCGGCCAGCGCCACCTGGAACATGCCGGCGGCCGGCACCCAGAAATCGGTCTGCTTCTGGTGAATGTGAAAGGCCTTGATGGTGCCCGGGTAGCTGAGCGCGGCGGAGACTTGGGTGGATTCCGTCGGGAAGTTGGCCGCCGGCCCTTTGCCCAACCGGATCACTTCCAAAAAGTAGCCCCGGTCGTCCGGCCACAGGGTGTAGGGCTCCACCACGACGCCCGCAATCAGGTCTGGTGACTGCGGCGTGCGGATGATCGAACCGATCCCCTTTTCGAGAACCGGGTGCGATGGAGCGATGTTCATACGCTTTCAGCATACAATTTGGAGGATATGCAGACCTACGACTGGTCCACGGTACCGCTGGAACAATTAAGCCCGCAGGCGGCCCGCAAGGTGATTCACACCGGGCGGATGACGGTGGCGCGCCTGTGGCTGAAGGCTGGCGCCGTGGTGCCGGAACATCACCATGAGAACGAGCAGATCACCATGCTGGCCAAGGGCCGCCTGTTGTTCTACATGGAAGGTGGCGTCCACACGGTGAACGCGGGCCAAGTGATGGTGATTCCTCCCAACGTGCCGCATCGCGTCGAAGCGATCGAGGATAGCGAAGCCACTGACCTGTTCTCGCCCGTGCGCGAAGACTGGCGCCGGGGTGACGACGCCTACCTTAGAGGCGGTGGATCGAAGTAGGCCCGATTCCGACGATGCCGGCCGGGGTATCGAGCAGCGTGTGCAAAGGCTGACCTGTTAGCCGCGGTTGGTGTACGCCCAGATTGAGGCACCGCGATGGCGCGCCATTCTGTTCGCCCACCAACACTTGGTCACCGGAGATCAGAAGCGCCCGTGGGTAGTTGAGCGGCCGGTCCAGCGTGACCGGCGCGGCGTCCCACAACTGCTTGGGGTCCGCGGGTGGCGTGAACCAGAATGCCCGCGCCTGAGGGCGCTTTGATTCCAGCCACAGCAACCTGCCCTGGTGCCAGGCCAAGCGGGCCGAGGCAGCCAGCGGATGTTCGTTGAACAGGTTGATCGCGTAGAGACGCCACGGCAGGTCGAACTCCGGGGGCGATTGCACCCAGTAGTTGCCGCACAGGATGTCGATGCGGCCATCGCCATCTACGTCGTGCAGAACCAAGCCGCCTTGCTCGCTGGCCGTGTAGAAGGAGTAGATCTCGCGGTAGGGCCAGCGCTTGGCCGGAGCTTCCGGGCGCTCATAGAACCGCAGTTGCATGCCACGGTGGACCACCAGCAGGCCGGTGCGGCCGAACAGCACCGCTTCCTGGGCGTCAATCACCTGCGTGTTGACGTCGATCACTTCGTCGCCCCACCGCAGCACGCCCCGGCGTTCCAGCACCAGCTTCCCCTGAAACACAGCGCCAAACGTAAATGGCCCGGAGGTCAGCACCTGGCTGGCCGTCAGCGCCGCATCCCACTGGCGCAACTGCGCGCCCCATGTATGAAGCCGCCCGTTCAGCCAGGCACCGCCGGTATAGAGATGGGCCGCCGTATCCGCCACTGATTTCCATCATGCCACCTGCCTCTAGGCGCGCATCGCGTTCGCTAAGCTAGGTGCTGTGAAGACGCTGCGGACCATGTTGCGGGGGGCACCGGGCGATCTGGCGGTGGCGGCGCTGGAGATCGCCACGATTGAGTGTCCTGATCTTGACCCGCAGCCGACACTGAAGCAGCTGGATGACTGGGGTGCCCGCTGCAACTCGCTGATGTCGGTGCTGCATCTGCTCTACGGGCAACTCTGCTTTTCCGGCAACCAGCGGGATTATTACAACCCCCTTAACAGCTGCCTGAATTCCGTCGTGACCCGCCGCACCGGAATCCCGATCACGCTCAGCCTGGTGGTGTGGCACGTGGCGCGGCGCGCGGGCGTGGTGCTGGATCCAATTGGTCTTCCCGGACACTTTGTGCTGGGCGTGCGGGGCGAATCGCTTTATGTCGACGCATTCCACGGCGGGCGCCTGCTCAGCCGGGAAGAGTGCATTGAGTTAGCAGCCCAAGGGGCGGGCGTGGACATCTCGCAAGATCGTAGTGTCTTTCAGCCGGTGCCCGCGGCCGCCGTACTGTTCCGGATGCTGAATAACTTGCGGGCCATCTATACATCACGTAACGCCTACGAAAAGGCGCTACACGTGCTGGACTTGATGACATTCGCGACACGTTCCGCGGAGTTAGAGCGCGAGCGGGCGCAAATGCAGGAATTGGTGTCCTCCCGCCGCTAGAAGTTCTCATTCCGGCGCAACTGGAGCCGATATCTGTTTCTGAATGGCGGATATCTTTTACGACAGCGAAGTAATTCTGCCGCGCTTTAACCGGCTGATGCAGGATGTAATCAAAGGCAGCTTCCAACGGACATCGTTTGAGCCGTGGGAAGTGCAGTTGCTGCTGGACATCCAGGGGTGCGTCGAAGAAGTGGAGACGCGCCGGGATCTGCTGAAGCGCTACCAGAAGGCAGTGCAGAAGCAACTGGGACGGCGCGGCCAGCGCCCGATGCTGCTTTCCGAGTACGTCGAGAGCCTGCGCTCACGGCAACTGGCCCGACTGGGCCAGCAGGTGGAAACGGAACGTTCCCGACAAACGGCCGACGAAGAACAACCTGCGGTATCGTAGGAATATGGGTTGCGGTTCGGGAATGAATACGGCCTTCCTTCAGGAAGAGCCCAACAAGACAGGCCGGCGCGTCATCTGCGTCAAGTTCCAGAAAGAGATGTACGGTCTGGATGAATCGCCGTTCGACAACCACCCCATGGGCCAGAAAGTGTTCGATCAGGTCTCCCGCGATGCCTGGAAGCTGTGGCTGGAACACATGAAGATGTTGATGAACGAGTACCGCTTGAACCTTGGCACCAAGGAAGCACAGGAATTTCTGCTGGAGCAGATGGACAAGTACTTCTTTGGCGAAGGTGCCGCGTTCCCCCAGGGTTACGTTCCGCCGAAGACCAAGAACTAGTCGGCCAGTGCGCCACTGGCGAACGACGGCAGCACCGTTGCCAGATCGAATTTCAGGCATGCATGGGCCTGCCGCAAGGCCTGATTCGGGTCCCCACCACGGGCAAAGATGAAGCCCGGATAGCTGTTCCCTTCCGGCCACGGCTTCAAGTGTTGGCCCACCGTTGCGGTAATCACCACGTCCTCAATGCCGGGTACGGCCCGCGCCCGCTCTATCCCTTCAACAGAACGGTAGAGGCCTTCGCGCGGCACCGGGATCATCATCACACCGGCCGGGTCGGCATAGAAGGCCGGCGCTTGGCGGGTGAGCGCGTGCTCAATCAACTGCTCCGCTAAATGCGGGATCACCCGGGCACACAGCCCGCCAATGGGCCGCGGTGCGACCTCCAGCATCCATACCCCTTTCCGGTTCACCCTCATCTCCGCGTGGATTGAGCCGTCGGTAAGCCCCAATGCAGCCACGGCGCGCCCGGCGGTGGCAATGATGGCGTCATCCGGTGGCGAGGTGAGGTAGATGGTCTCTTCAAAGTAAGGCCCATCCAGCGGATCCGGCTTGTCGAACATCGCCACCACATGCAGCTGGCCACTGGTGACGACGCCTTCCAGGGCAAACTCATGCCCGGGGATGAACTGCTCCGCCAGCACAGGCTCCGGCCCCACCAGACGCCGGATGCGGGCCAGCGAGGTATCGAACTCCGCCTGATTGTTGACGCGGATCACGCCTTGGCTGGCGGACCGGTTCGCCGGCTTCAAGACACACGGAAAGCCAGGCGCTCCGTGTTCCGCTAACTGGTAGGCCGGCACCGGCAGACCTGCCGCTTCAAAGCAGCGTCGCGTCAGCTGCTTGTCGATGGCCGCCTGGACCGCGGCCAGTGAATGGAACCGCAACCCTAGCGCCGCCGCCCGCAACGCCGCTTGGTCGCCCAACGACACTACACCATCGATCCCCGGCGGAATGCCCGCACCGGGCTGCTGGTCCAGGATGCGCCAGGCCACGGCGTCATCGCCCCAGGGGTTCTCCATGACGTGGCATCGATCGGTGGCCAAGATCACCTGGTGCCCCATGCGGCGCGCGGCTTCCGCGAACGCTTGGGTTTGGTACCCGGTGGTGGTGGCGCACAGCAGCAGGGTGCTCATGGCGGTTTAGAGGACGGCCAACTGGCCGTCGGAGGGCTCCGCTCAACAGTACCAGGGCTCGTCCATGTAGGGAATGGCCGAGCGGGGGATCAGGTCCAGCGGTTCATGAAAAACCTGCTCCCACACCTTCGCAAAGACCTCCGTGCGCGTGCCGGGTTGGGCCACCAGCTTCATCAACCGGGCCGCGAGCGCGTCCACTTCCGGGTCTTCATGCTGCCAGCGGTAAAGCAGTGACGGCGGGTGGAAATCGCCGCGGACACGCTCGATGTCCGGCAGCTCCAGCAACCGCGAACCCTGGGTGATCAGCAAACGCAAGGCCAATTGCATGGGCGCGACATTCTCGATCAGGTCCAGCGCGCGGATGGTTTCGAGAAATTCGCAGTAGCTTGACAGTGTGGTCCACGGCGTAAAGGCGATAAACGTGGGGGCCAGCGTCAAGCCCTCGCGGCGGACCAGCGCGACGGCTTCCAGAAAGTCGGCGCGCGTGTGGCCCTTGGCCAACTTCTCAAGCACGGTATCGTCCAGCGATTCGACGGCACTGGTGATGAAACTACAACCTGTCCCGCGCAGTACCGGCAGTATCTCCCGATGGCGCAGCAGGTGCTCGATTTTGATGGTGACGTCGTAGGTCAGTAGGGGAAACTCCGCCTGCAGCGCCTCGACCAGACGGCGGGCGTGTCCGGGGCCGTTAAAGAAGTCCGGGTCGCCAAAGGTGATGTGCTCTGCCCCCGCCGCCACCTGCTGGCGAATGTCGGCCATGACGATTTCCACGGGCGTGATGCGGAACTGGCCCTGGTAGACCGGCACCACCGGGCAGTGGCGGCACAGATGCTTGCACCCGTGCGAGCCTTCGGTGTAGCCCACGGTCCGCTGCTGGCCCAGAACATGCAGATGGGCGTATTGATCCAGCGGCTTCAGTCCCTGCCGCTGTGGCACCGGGTAGTCGGCCGACTTGTCGAGCGGCGGAGGCACGAACCAGTGCACACCAAGTTCCCGGAGATACTCCTGGTTCAGGCGACTATAGAGGCCGTAGGCCGCCAACCGCGCGCGAGGGTTGAGCGCCTTTACCCGCTTGATCCAAGGGACGGCCAGCCGCGTGGCGGTATGCATGGGCAGAAAGAAGCCCACCAGATCGGCTGCCGCCAGCGCCTCCGGGTCCGGCGTCCCGGCGGAGGTGTCAAAACAGCGCACCTGCCAGCCACGCCCTTCCAGATAGGCCGCGGGCGACGCCAGGCCCAGGGGCTGATGGCCAAGGTCATAGGTGGAGATCAGGACAGCGCGCACGAATCTCCATTATCGCGGTTGGGAACGGATACACTACACGGGTCTGCACGGTCCGGCCCGCCGCAGCGTCAAACCTGTTGTGCGGTTTCTCGCTCTATTGGCGGTGGCTGGGGCTCTGGCTGGGGCGGACCCGGCACAGTTGGCTTACGACGCCCGTCAGGCCGAGAAAAGGGGCGAACTGACGCGGGCCTATACGCTTTACGCTCAGGCGGCGGCCTTTGCTCCGGAGAACAAGAAGTACGCGGGCAAAGTGATCTCGCTGCAGCGGGCGGCGCTGGAGAGTGCTCGGGTGGTTGTGGGCGGTGGAGCCACGCCTCCGTTGGCCTCCACCGAGTTTCTGTCGAAGCTGGACCCTTCGGATCTGGCCGAGGTGAAGCGGCTGCAGCCGCCGCCGCGTCTGATTGTGAAGCCGGGACAGCAGGCTTTCGCCTTCAATGGCCGGATTCGCGAAGTCTGGCAGGATGCGTTGGCCAAGTGCGGCCTGGATTCGATCTTCGACAGCGAGTTCCAGGAAGCCCGGGATGTCCAATTCCGCCTGGATTCGGCCAGTTGTGCGGAGATGATTCGGGCGCTGGAGACGGTGACGGGCGCTTTCATGGTGCCTGTCACATCCAAAATGGTGCTGGTCGCCAAAGACACCCAGCCCAAGCGTCTGGAGCAGGAGCGGACCGTTGCCATCACCATTGATCTGCCGGAGCCCTACACCGTGCAGGATTTTCAGGAGATGGCCCGCGCCGTCCAGCAGGCCTTTGAGTTGCAGAAGTTCGCCATCGACCCCACGCGGCGCGTCGCACTCATGCGGGACCGCTGGCACAAAGTGCAAGGGGCGAAGATTCTGTTTGAGCAGCTGATGATGCGGCGGCCGGAAGTGATGCTGGACATCGAGTTTATTGAACTCGCCAAGAAGCGCGATACCAGCATGGGTCTTTCGTTGCCTACGTCGTTGAACTTCAGCTATCTGGGTGGAGTGCTGAATTCCCGGCCCTCGGTATCGAGCGCGTTGTCGTTGTGGACGTTTGGCGGCGGGCTGTCGATGATGGGCGTCGCAGCGGTGGGGGCGGGTGTGTTTGGCAGCCTCACCTCGACGCGCGCGGAATCCATCTATCATGCCGGCATGCGCAGCCTGGACAATCTGCCGGCCACGCTGCACATCGGGGACAAGTTCCCGATCCAGACGCAAGCCTTTATCGGCGATACCTCCGGGGCCAATGCCGGCGGCACCAACGTCTTCCGGCCACCGCCGCAGATTCAGTTTGAGGATCTGGGTTTGTCGCTGAAGATCACTCCCCGGGTGCACGGCACCGAGGAAGTGACGCTGGCCATTGAGAGCGAGTTCAAGGTGCTGACGGGCGAATCGCTGAACGGCATTCCGGTGATCTCCAACCGCAAGGTCCAGTGCCAGGTGCGGCTGAAGCAAGGCGAATGGGCGATTGTGTCCGGTTTAGTCACGAGCAATGAGACGAAGTCCTTTTCTGGAATTGCTGGCCTGGCCCAGATTCCGGGGCTGGGGGCGGCGCTGCGCAAGAATGACCGGCAGAAGTCCGAAGGGCAAACGCTGCTGGTGCTGCGGCCGCGCATCGTGGGCTTTGGGGCTTCTGAATACGTCGCTCGCGACATCTGGGTGGGCACTGAGACGCGCCCCCTGCCCGCCATTTAGGGCGCTAGCGTGGCCCGGCTTGGTACCATCAAGTCGAATGACGACCAAGGTGACTATTTTCAACAACGGCCCCATCCGCATTGAGGGCGAATTCGAGATTGTCGATGCCGCCGGCAATAAGTACGGCCTCGGCGGCCGCTCTGCCATCGGCCTGTGCCGCTGCGGTTTGTCCGCCAACAAGCCCTTCTGTGACGGCACCCACGCCCGCCAGGGTTTTGACTCGCTCTGCGAAGCCAAGGAACTGCCGCCGCCCAAGCCGAAGGTTTAGTTTGAACGAAGGAGCATCAGATTTGAGCGCTGAGGGAGAATGCTTGGCAGCGGAGCCTCTCGAGAAGCGCCCATTGAATCCGGGCGGTCCTTTTCCAGACCGGGAATCTTGGTTCGCCACCTTGGCTCCGATAGCCGAGGATTTCACAACTGCGATCATTTCCGAGGATCGGGATCGCGGATAGCTGGGGCATTGCCCTCAAGCTGTGATGGATGCGACCCAGCTTCGATATAATTCCGGTTAATGCTCCGAGCTGTGTTTTGCTTTGCCATTGCCCTCGGCCTGCGCGCGCAGGCTCCGGTTAGTTTTGAGCGCGACCTGAAGCCAATTGTGAGTCGCCAGTGCTTGGCCTGCCACCAGCCCTCCGGCCCGCAGTCCGGTCTTTCGCTGGCCAGCGTGGAGAGCTTCATCAAAGGTGGGGCCAAAGGGGCAGCGTTGGTAGTCGGCCAACCCGATCAGAGCTTGGTGATCAAGTATCTGGTGGGCGAGGCGAAGCCATCGATGCCGCTGGGCGGCAAACTTCTCCCGGCCGAGCAAGTGGACCTGTTCCGGCGTTGGATTCGGGAAGGGGCCAAGGATGATTCCGTGGCCGCCCCGGCCCTAGTGTCGAGCGCACCCAGGGTTCCTGTCTACAAGCAATCCCCGCTGATTACCGCCGTGGCCTTTTCGCCTGACGGCCAATGGATGGCTGTTTCCGGCTATCGCGAGATCCTTCTGCATGAGATATCCGCCGGGCGCCCGGCAAAGCTGGCGGCGCGGCTGCCGGGACGGGCCATGCGCATTCACGGACTGGCGTTTGCGGCCGACTCAAAAACCCTGGTGGCCACTGGTGGCGACCCCGCCCAGTCCGGTGAAGTCCAGGTGTGGGATGTGGCCGGCCGGTCGCTGCGGTCAGAGACCAAGCTGGCGGCCGACACGTTTTTTGGCGTCGCCCTATCGCCCGACGGCACACGCGCAGCCTTCGCCGGCGCTGATAAATCGATCCGGCTGTTCGACGTTGTGGCAGGCAAAGAGATTCGCAAGATGGACCACCACGAGGAGTGGGCGTTTGCGACGGTGTTCGGCATTGACGGCAAGCGTCTCGTGTCAGTGGGCCGGGACCGGGCCGCCAAGTTGATTGATGCCTCCAGTGGCGCGTTCATCGAGAACGTGAACCTGCTGCGCGATTCCTTGACCACCATCGCCCGGCACCCCCGGCGCGATTGGGTGGTGATCGGCGGGCAGGACCGGACGCCCTACCTTTACCGGATGGACCGGCCCCGCGCCATGCGCATCGCCGATGATTCGACGTTGATCCGCAAGTTTGAGAAGCAGGACGGTCCGATTCTGTCAGTGGCCTTCTCGCCCGATGGATCGAAGATCGCGGTGGGAGCGGAATTGGGCCCGGTGCGCGTGTATGACGCGGAGACGGGTGATCTGGTGGCCAGTTGTAGCGGACATCAAGGAGGCATCTATTCCGTGCAGTTTGTACCCGATGGGTCAAGCATCGTGGCGGCTGGCTTTGATGGGCAGATCCGATTCTTCAGCCTGAAGGGCGAGCTCCAGTTGGCTTACGTGCCCGTGCCGATCGGCGCCGGTCAGGTGGCGGCCCGATGATTACCGTGGCGTTGTGCGGTCTGCTCGCGTTGTCCCCGGTGATCCGTGAAGCGGTCCCGCCGGGCGCTCAACGCGGCAAGTCGGTGAAGGTGGTGCTGAAGGGCGATGGACTCACCCCCACTTCGAAGCTGATCAGTGACATTCCGGGCAGTATCACGCGCCTCACCGGGACCGAGTACTCGTTTCTGGTGGAACTGAAGCCGGACGCCGCCGTGGGCCTGTATCCGATTCGCCTGGTGAACGAAGATGGCCTCTCCAACCTGGTGCTGTTTAGCGTCGGGTCGCTGCCGGAATCGAGTGAAGTGGCCGACACGGCGGTCGAGCCCAAAGGCAAGCGTGATGGTGCGGGCGAGACCCGCGAGACGGCGATGTCGCTGAAGTGGCCGTTGACGGTGAATGGGTCGCTTGATGGTCCCGATGTGGACTACTACGCGCTCGATATCCGCACGCCGCAGAAGCTGGTGATCGAAGTGGATGCCCGGCGGGCCGGCTCAGCGCTCGACCCCGCTTTTGAGGTGGAGGACGCCCAGGGCAAAGTGATCGCCAAGGCCGACGATTCGGCCGGTTGTGGCGTGGATACCCGCCTTGAAGTGAACTTCGCGCGGCCCGGGCGCTACTTTATCCGGCTGCATGATTCCAAGTACTCGATTCAAGACGTGGGCTTTTACCGGCTCAAGGTGGGCCAGTGGCAGTTTGCCGACACTGTGTTCCCGCTAGGTGCGCCGCGTGGCGCCAGCGCCAGCCTGACGCTCGCCGGAGGTAATCTA
Source organism: Bryobacteraceae bacterium (assembly GCA_947458745.1). Classification (GTDB taxonomy): domain Bacteria; phylum Acidobacteriota; class Terriglobia; order Bryobacterales; family Bryobacteraceae; genus JAPKYZ01. The sequence continues at coordinate 615,460 of CANGYQ010000001.1, forward strand.
GCCGCCCCCAGGGCCACCAACGTCGCGATGCCCGCGGATAAGCCGGTCGCGCTGGTCCAGGTGGAGGGCTCAGCCTCGCTGCCCCTGGCGGTGGTATCGACGGAAGGCAGTGTCGATTCAGCCGCCGCTCCCGGGGCGGCACTCCAGAGCTCGCTTTGGGTGAATGGACGCCTGGAAAAGCCCGGTGCCGTGCACGACTACAAGCTGGCGGTCGAGCCGGGGCAGTCCTGGCTGGTGGAACTGGCCGGCCGAGCGGCGGGTCCAAGCTTGGCTGACCCATTTGTGACCATCTACGGCCCTGGCCGCAAGAAGCTGGCCACCCGCAATGAGGTTTCCAGCGCCGCCCTGGCGCTGCCCTTCGTCGTCCCGGCGGGCGTCAGTGAGGTGACGGTGAGCATTGAGGAACTACTGGGCCGCGGCGGCGACCAGTATCACTACCGGATGCGCGCCTCCAAGGCTGCGGCTGACTTCGTGGCCTCTGTCGCAACACCGTTCATCAATTTGCCCGCCGGAGGCACCGTGGTGATTCCCGTGGCCATCCAGCGGCGGGGCTACGATGGCCCGATCCTGGTCTCGGTGGTGAACCCGCCGCCGGGCGTCAAGGTGGCCGGTGGCCACATCCCGTCCGAAGCCGCGGCGCAGAGCTTTAACAATGACAATGCCGGATTCCGCGGTGCGCGCGGCGCCATCACGCTGACCGCCCCGGCCGATCTGGCCCCCCAGACCGGCGAGCTAAAGCTGGTGGCCGTAGCCGAAACGCCGCAAGGTCGGCTGGTGCGGGAACTAAGCGGACCCGCCATGTCGGTGGCGGTTCGGGGCCTGCGGCAAGGCAGCGTGAATGCGAACTGGCTGGGATATCGGCTGCCCTTTTCGACGGCCAAACCTCTTCCGGTGTCGGTGGCTACCGTCTCGCCGCTGGTGCGAATGGCCCAGGGTTTCGAGATCCCACTGGTGTATCGGATTCAGCGGCGGGCGGGTGCCCCGGCCGCTCTACGCGTTGTGTCCTCGCAACCGAGCGCGGTGGGCAATTTGCGCATTGGCGGGGCCGAGCCCGGCAAGAGCCCGGACAGTGGCTCCATGTCGCTGCAATCCAATTTTGCGACGCCGCTGGGGACGTTTGATCTGCTGGTGTTGGCGGATGTCACCCTGGACGGCAAGACCGTCACCATTCCTGGCCCGGCCATTGAGATTGACGTGGTACCGGGCTTCCATGTCTACCCGGTCGCCAGGGATTTGCCGGCGCGGGCTGGGGCGTCCTTCACCGTGTCGGGAGAGTTGCTCCGGGAACCAACTTTTGAAGGTGGTATCGTTCGGCTCGCCATGCAGGAGCTGCCGGAAGGCGTAGTTTGCGTGGGCACGGAACTAGCCGCCGACGTGCGGGCATTTTCGCTGTCGTGCCAGGTGGCCGCAACGGTGAAGCCTGGCAGTTATCCGGTACTGCTGACCAGTTCGGCACCTGAAGTGGGCCGCAAGGCCAAGGCCGACTACAAGGGTCCGGAGACGGCGTTGACATTGAAGGTGGGAAACTGAAGGTGAGGTTCCAAATGCGGTTGGGCATTCTACGGTTGGGCGTTTCGGTTGTGGCGGGCCTCTCCGGGGCCATATGGGCGGCCGAGCCGCTGACCTTTGTCCGCGATGTGCTGCCCGTGATGAACAAGGTAGGCTGCACCTCCGGCCCTTGCCACGGTGGAGCCAAGGGCAAAGGCGGCTTTAAGCTATCGCTCCGCGGCTACGATGCCGAGTTCGACTATCGCGCCATCCTGCACGACCTTTCCGGTCGCCGCTTCAACCGCACCGAACCTGAGAGTTCCTTGATCCTGCTGAAGCCAGCCATGAAGGTGGCCCATGGGGGCGGTCTGCGTTTGGACCCGGCTTCGGCCGACTACGCCACCGTATTGCGTTGGCTGTCAGAGGGTGCCGTTTTTGGCGACGTGGCCACGGGCGGCGTCACCAAGCTGACCATTGAGCCCTCTGAGGTGTTCGCTGAAAAGCCTGGCCCCAAGCAGCAGTTGAAAGTGGTGGCCACCTATGGCGACGGCGCCACCCGCGACGTCACGCAATGGGCGCTCTACTTGAGCACCTACGAACCCGCCGCATCGGTCAGCGACGGTGGCCTGATCACCACGCAGCGCAAGGGCGAGACATCCGTGCTGGTCCGCTATGAAGGGCGCTTGAGCGTCGTACCCGTCACGGTCCTGCCGGAGAAGGCCGGTTTCGCCTGGTCCAATCCGCCCGCCTGGAACTACATTGATGAGCAGGTGAATGCCAAGCTGAAGCGGCTCCACGTCCTGCCGTCGAAGCTTTCCGGCGATGAAGAGTTTCTGCGCCGCGTGTCGTTGGATTTGATCGGCCTTCCGCCGTCCCCTGATGAGACCCGCGCCTTTCTGGCCGACAAGCGCGAGACCCGCCTAAAGCGGACGGCAATGATCGACAAGCTGATGGCTCGCCCCGAGTTTCTCGCGCACTGGGCCGTCAAATGGAGCGATCTGCTGCAAGTGAACCGCAGCAAGTTGGGCGACAAGGGCATGTGGGCGTTCCGCGAATGGATCAAGGAATCGCTGGCCGCCAACAAGCCCTACGACGCGATGGTCCGCGAACTGGTGACGGCGAAGGGCTCCACCTTCCAGAACCCGCCGGCGAATTTCCTGCGCTTTACCCGGGACCCCAAGGTGGCCATGGAGACCACCACTCAGTTGTTCCTGGGCGTGCGGATGGTCTGCGCCCAGTGCCACGACCACCCCTTTGAGCAGTGGACCCAGAATCAGTACTACAACCTCAGCGCCTACTTCGCCACGGTCGGGATCAAGAACGGTGGCGATAGCGATGAAGAGATCATCTTCGATAAGCGTGAAGAGATCGAGATTCACCACCCCAAAGACGGGCGCGTGATGCCCGCCAAGTTCCTGTTCAAGACCGAGAAGTTCTCGACCGAGATCACGGGCGAAGAGAAGCAGCTGCGCGAGACGCTGGCCTCCTGGCTGACCGCGCGCGACAACCCCTATTTCGCCAAAGCCATGGCCAATCGCGTTTGGAGCTACTTTTTGGGCCGGGGCATCATCGATCCGGTGGACGACATTCGCGCCTCCAATCCGGCCAGCAACGCCGCGCTGCTCGACGCCCTGACCAAGGATTTCCTGGCCTCCAACTACGATTTGCGCAAGCTGATCCGCTCCATTGTCACCTCTCGCACCTATCAGTTGAGCTTTGATTCGAACGAATGGAACGTGGACGACGAGGTGAATTTTTCTCACGCCACCCCGCGCCGGTTAACTGCCGAGCAGCTCTACGATGCAGTGTACGTGGCGGCGGGCGTGAAGCCGAAGCTGAAGGAACTCCCCGAAGGTGCTATGGCGCAAGACTTCCCGGACACCACCATCGACCGCGGCGGCTTTCTCGATCTATTTGGCCGCCCCGAACGCCAAACCAGTTGCGAGTGTGAACGTCGAAGTGATGTGTCCCTGGTGCAGGCGCTGAACCTGTTGAACGGATCCACCATCGCGGACGCCCTGGCCGACGCCGATGGCCGAATCGCTAAACTGGTGGTGTCTGGTGCGGATGACCGGAAGATGATCGAAGAGCTGTACCTCGGCGCTCTCAGCCGTCGTCCAACAGCCCAGGAGATTGATTTTGGCCAGACCTACCTTCGCAAAGGCGGGTCTCGGGCGGAGCGGGCCCAAGATTTGCTTTGGGCCTTGATGAATTCGAATGCGTTCTTGTTTAATCGCTAGGTCTCTTGTTTCGATTGTTTCTTTAGTAGGGTGTGCGGCTGCGCAGAGCCTGTTTGATCAGGCACCACCGTCAGTGGACGCGGCACTGCGGGAGCGAGTTCGGCTGTTCTATCAGGCGCAGGTAGCGGGTAAGTTGGACGAGGCCGCCAAGTATGTGGCGGAGGATAGCAAGGATTTGTTTGCGAAGCCTCGGGGCGCCGTCAGGAAGTTCGAAGTGACCGGTGTGACCTGGTCCGAAGGTTTCACACAAGCTAAGGTAGCCGCGGACCTGGACGTGGCCCATCCGCAGGGCTTAATCTTTCCCGAGGGTTCATTCTGGAAGCTGGAGAAGGGTCAGTGGGTCTGGTGGATACCCGCCGAGTACCGGAAGAAGGCCAAGTGATGTTGAGAATCAGGCTTCTGCGCGTGGTTTTGGCCGGTGCGCTAGTTTGTGCGGCGGCGTGGACACAGTCTGGTCCCGTTGAGGTGCCCAAGAAGGCCGGTCCCGCGCCGCGGGTAGCCCCAAAAGGCGGTGGCGCTGTGAAGCCAGGGGCCGCGTCGACACCGCGGGCTAATGGGGTTGCAGCGACGGTGGAGCATCAACTTCGGGAGCGGGTGCAGTTGTTTTATCAGCTGACCCGCGATGGCAAGATGTTGGCGGCCACTGAGTTGGTGGTTCCGGATAGCAAAGACATCTTCCTTGCCAGCGAGAAGCCGAAGATGGATTCGCTGGAGATTGCGGAGTTGGAATGGCTAGAAGGGGGCAGAGAGGCCAAGGTTTCTGCGGTAGGCCAGACGACAATCGCTGTCGCCGGGCAAAGGGTCCCGTCACGTACGGTGTTCGATAGTTACTGGAAGCGGGTGGGTGGAGTTTGGATGTATTTTGATCCCCCAGTTCGTCAACGCAAGACTCCATTTGGTGTCGTGAAGGTTGATCGGGACGGCAAGCTGATTGGTGGGGCGAGCGTTGATTTGAAGGCGAAGGTGGATGCAGCGACGGCGGCGGCGATGGTGCCGGACGGCAAGGCGTTTTCCGTCGAGGCAAAGGATGTTGCGTTTAGTCTGAACAAGCCTGGTTCGGCCGAGTTTAAGGTCAATAATGGCTCTCGGGGCTACCTGAATGTTTATTTCGGTGGTGCGGACCTGAAGGGTCTTCAGTTTGAGCCGGCGACGGCTACCGTGGCGCCGGGCCAGACCGCAGTTTTCCGGTTGATTTGGACCCCGGGTGAGAAGCCAGAGTACGGGCAGGATTGGGGTTCGATTGTTGTCCAGCCCTGGAACAAGAGAACTCAGTTTCGGATTCGCTGGGCTGAGTAGCCACTGGTTGGGTTCCGGGATTTCGGCCTCACCCTTATGGGTTGAGGCCTATTTTGTTGGCGATCAGTTGCAGGAGCTTGCGGTCCGCCGGAGTGAATCCGGTCTGTTCGCTCGGTAGGGGTATGGTCTTGTCCCGGATCACTACGGTTCCGCCGAAGCCGAACTCCAGTTCTTCGTGGGGCTGTAGTGGGCGAAGCGGAACCGGGATGGGCGGTTCGCTTGGGGCAGGTTCGCCAAGGCCGTTCTCGAACAGGTTCACCGTGGCCGCCTCTTCTTTCCTGAGGACCAGAATTTCCAGTTGTGGTTTGCCGTCCGGTCCTCGAAGGGGCTGCCCGGTGTCGCCCTGCGCGATAACACTGTCATAGACTACGTTGCGGCGCGGGGAACTGGTGGCAGTGCTGTCGAACCAGTTTTTCGGAGCTCGCGCGGGGTTGTAGGGCGGGGGTTCTTGGCCGACAGCTATTCGATAGTGTTGGCGGGACTGGTAGACGGGATACAGAGCGGCTTCGTTGATTCCGATGATGGCCTGGGGCATTCGGTGATCCTCCGGTTAGGAGAATCACAGGGTAGGCGGGCTGGATAGGTCTGCTTTGGTGGTCAAGTATAGGAAAAGGGGCCAGAAACAATTCTGGCCCCTTCGTGACTAAGCAGGCTATAGTGGTGCGACCAACTACTGGGCAGCGCGGACCGGGATCGTCGTGCCTTGGCTGTAGGCCAGCTGTTGAGCCTGAGTGAAGGCAGCCATCGCGAAGGCTTGGGCGTTGCCCACGCCTGCAACTGCCGGATCGATGGTGAATTGGACCGTGTAGACTCCGATCAGGTTCGGGGCGTAACGGACCGCCACTACCGGCATCCCCTGATTGTTTACGCCTACTACCACTTGGCTGGCGTCTAGCATTTGGCCGTTGCCGGGTTGGTTAGTGAAGCGCGTAGTGCTGGTAGCCGGGAGACCGGTGAAGTAGGCGGTGACGGTTTCGCCATGGGCTACGGGATTTTGGGGTGTTGCGTAAGTGCCGTTCGCTTTGACGACAACTGCCTGACGGTTGCCCAGACTGTTGGTGAATTCGAATACTCCGGGTGCGGTTTCCGAGATCGTCACGTTGGCTGAAACGCTCTGGGAGCCGACTGTCAGAGTGAGAGAACTGGCACCGTTGGCCACTTCGCAGGGTACTTGGAAGTTGACCTGTGTACTGCTGACGCTAAACAACGGTGCGGTGATGCCGCCGACGGTTAGGCTGGTTCCGCCTAGGCTGGTGGGCAGTGGCCCAAGCAGGGTTGCGGTGAGGGGCCCATTCGGATTGAGGGGCAGGAAGGTTGTTCCTTGCAGAGTCCCGATGGCGCAGGCGGACAGGCCCGGGGCAAAGCTGGCGCCGTTCAAGATGGCGGTGATTGCGGGTCCTGCGGGGAGAGCCGGGGTAACAGTGAGGCTGAAGGTGACAGAGTTGGTTCCAAAGGTGGCAGTGACGATCGCCGGGCCATCGATGGAGTTGGCTCGGGCGGTGACGGAGGCTTGGCCAAGCGAGTCCGTGGTGGCGCTGGCTCCGGATAATGAAACGGGGCCGCTCGTTACGGCAAACTGGATGGTGGCCCCGGCGAAGGGCGTTCCGTCTGTCCGGGTGAGGGCGACTACCAATGGTTGGCCGAAGGCCCGGTCGACTGGCGTGCTTTGGCTATTGCCGGAGACCAGCGTAAAGGCTCCGATTGGGGCATTGTTCTGGAGGATGAATAGTTCGGAGAGGCCTTCGGTGGCGACACGGACCTGGACGGGCCCAGCGGCGCTTCCAAAGCGGACGAGAGCCGATACTCGACCGTCGCGATCCGAGACATTTACTGGGCCAACGATGGTTCCATCACCGGAGACAATCGTCCAGGTGGCGCTGATTCCCGGTAGGGTGTTGCCCTGTGAGTCTTGTACCTCCACCACGAGTGCCCGGGGGGTGGTGGTTCCGGGCGTGCCGGTCTGGCCGTCGCCCTGAATCTTGGCCAGCCGGGCGGGGACGCCAGGTACGACGCGGACGGGGTAGGTGTAAACAAACTGGGAAGATTCGCCTAAGATGACGGTCATCGTCCCGTTTCCAAGATTATTTCCCACGATCAGGTTACAGACAACCAGGCCAGAGGCATTAGAGACCGGGTTGTTCTGGCACGACGCGGTGGGTCCGTTGTTGGTCTGGTCCAGGTAGGCACGGATCCCGAAGTTCGGGACCGGCACCGGTAGCGCGGGATCGGACGAGTTGATGACGGCGCGGAAGGCGTTGTTCAAGAGCGCGCCGGCCGGCAGCAGGAGTGTACCCGAGCTTCCGCCGAGCGTTGAGCTGAACTGTACGGCGGGTTGCGGCAGGGCCGAGGGATAGATGACTCCGTAAAGGGCGACTGTGCCATTGAATGATGGGGTATTGACACTGGCTGTGATGGTGACCGGACGGATGGCGTCGGTGAGCGATGGGGTGAAGGCCGTGGTTTGGAGGAAAGCTTGTGCTCCTCCGATCGCATCGGTAGCCGTGGTTGCCCCGGCGATGACAGCACCGACGCCAAAGGAGAGTTGCCAGTTGATGGTGGCCCCGACGACGGGCGCGCCCAAGCTGTCCTGGAGAAGAACCCGGAAGGGTTGACTCAGAGCTCCGCCCGTGATGATTTGTCCGTTGCCGGAGACGATGGTCAGGCGGGTTTGCCCCACTTGAGCGGTGGGAACGACTTGGATTGGGATTTCAGCCACGTTGCCGTTCGCACTCTGGGCGCGGATGACATAGCTACCAACCTGGGCGGGCATCGTGGCCCGGATGGATGCGAGGCCTTGGGAGTTTGAGGTTGTGCTGGTGGCGCTGAATTGGACCCCGGTGCTGGTTGAGCTGTAGCCGACAGTGGCACCAATCACTGGGCGGCCTTCGGTGTCACTCAACCGGACCGCGAGTGGAAGGGTCGTACCGCCGGGGGCTACGGCCAGGCTGCTGGTGACATTGCGGACGGTTGCGACGGGATTAGTGGAGGAGGCGCTTCCGAAGGATACGCCACTCACTGTTCCAAGAATGTTGATGCTGCTGGCTCCCGTGGTTCCCCCCAGAATGACCCGGTATATTTGAGATCCCAAGGTGGAATAGAGGCTCCGGGGCTGCGGGCTCTCGTCAGAGAGGGCCAAGCCGGTGAGGCCGTCGGGGATGCCAAGGGAAGCGGGAGTGGGGATGCTGGCCGGTGCGATTCCGAATGCCAGGAGCCGTTCATTGCCGATGCAAAAGGCATTGGTTTCTGAGCTGACGACGAGATTAGTGAGTGGGGCCGTCGCGGTGGTGGAGGCGGTTGTGACGGTCCGGGTCCTGAGATCCACCGCGATGACGCCTATTCCACCGGTTGCCTGGTTGAGCATAACGGCAATACTGCCGGAGGGTGAAAAGCTGGCGCGACCCGGATCGGCATCGAAGCTGAAGCCATTTGGCTGGACGAATTGGACGCCGCCGCGATAGTCAAGTTCGTATAGGCGGCCTGTGGCGCTGACGTAGACCAAGCCATTGGGGGACACGGAAACGCCGTTGAGGTTTTGGGTAAAGCTCTGGGTGGCCGCCGGCGCGTTGGTGGTGAGGTCCACCACCGTGAGAAGGCGGGATACCGCGCTGACGACGTAGGCGAAGCGGGAGTCGGCCGAAACGGCCACGTCGTTCGGTTGATTGCCGGCGGCGATTCGGGGAATGGCCCCCGGGGTGTCATTGGTGAGGTCGATGATTGCCAACTCTCCGGCCAGGATGAGGAGTTTGCGGCCATCGGGGGTCAATGTGGCCTCGGTGATGGTTGCGCCGAGTGAGTAGCGGGTGATTTCTTGGAACTGGTTGGCCAGGTTGAGGACCTGAATGCCGCCGGCGCGGGCGATTACGTACGCTCGGGTTCCAGTGGGGTTGACGAGGACTTTGTAAGCGCCCGGGAGAGTGGGCACTTGAGAGATCAGGGCCAGGGGATCGGCGCCGAAGATCTGTAGGTTGGGAGTGCCCGGTGTCGTCCCCGGCAACACGAAGGCCCAGCGGGCCGAGAGAACGGTTGTCAGGGATGTAAGTAGTAATGCAAAGGTGAGGGTGCGTCGAGCGATTGATTTGCGCATGAGTCTCCAGCTGTAGCCCAGCAGGGGCTAAGGTGAACGCGGGCAACCTTATTCTATCACCCATGCCGGACTGTACTGCAAGAGGTGGATCCGTAGCTGGATCGGCGCGCCCACAAATGCAAAACGGGGGAAGGCCGGTCGGCCTTCCCCCGTCAGGGCGATTCGAGCAGGGCTCGAAACTAGTTGTTCAGGGATTCACGGGTGCTGGAGCCAGCCGTACGCGAACCGGAGTCGGAACCGAGGACCAGGGCCAGGTAGCCGTGGGCGATGGTGCGCGCACCGAGGTCGCTGACGAAGGCGTAGCCGTGGGCCAGCTGGAAGGTGCACTGGGCGATCACGTAACCGGTGAAACCGGCACGAACCGCAGCCACACCCGAACCGCCACCGGACATGCTCCAGCGGGCGGAGCGGCCACCAGCCACAGGGCTGGTGGTAGCAGTGGTCGGCAGAGCGCCACCGTCTTCCATGTCGCCGTAGTAGTTGACCGAGCAAACACCGGTCTGAGCAGAGGTCGTGAACAGCGGACCGTCAGCAGTGGTGTTGGAGATCGCCAGCCCGGTGTCGAAGCCCGCCGCGTTGGTCACGAAGGGGAACAGCAGGGAGGTGGCGCAGGAAACAGTGTTGAAGGCGTTGGCCGTCGCACCGGTGGTGGCGAAACGGGGGAAGGTGCCCGCAGCCGTCGGTCCGAGGGAGCCCTGAGCAGTCGCCGTGCCCACACCATTGTTGGGGCTGCCGGAGAAGCGCACGATGAAGGGAATGTTCAGCTGATCAACCGTGTTGACATTGTCCGTCGTCACGTTGAACACCAGCTCCGAAGCATTCACCAGACCAAAGGTGCCGGCGTAGACAGCAGCGCCGGTTTCGGGGGCGGTGTAGGTCTTGTTCAGAACGTTGCTGGTCGGCTCAGCCGTGGTGCCGGTGCCGGAGGCCAGGGTGAGAACCACACCATTGTTCAGCGTGACGGCGCCCGTGGGAACCCACAGGCCAACGCCGGACGGGACGTTACCCAGGATGACGCGCAGCTGAGTGCCGTTCGTCAGAGAACCGGGACCTTCACTCGCCTGAGCGCGGAACACGCTGGAGAACAGTTCGGTGAAGCGGAAGAAGCCCGACACCGAAGCGGTGCTGGAACAAATCGGCAGCGAAGCCAAGGCAGCGCCGCTAGCGGTGGCGCTCACGTTTGCAACAGTTCCGCCAACCACCGTGAAGGTGTAGCTGGCCGGCAGCACGTAGCCCACCGTGGTGGGGTTGGGGCTGAGCGGCAGAACCGTCGGGCCGCTGGTGACGATGATGGTCGCCGAGACAGCGGTGTTCGGGGTCAGCAGGCTGGCATTCACGCGGATGCCGCCGATGGTGATCACCTGAGAGGTGGACGCACCGGTGGTCAGGCCGGTCAGCGCGAAGCTCACCGAGTTGGCAATGGCCGAGTTCAGAACGCCGGTCACCGGGCCGGGCGTCGCCACGGCATTGACAGCCGGGGACGAGGCGGAGTTGGTGATGGTGCCGTTCACAGTGACGAGAACGGTGGCGCTGGCGTTAACCAGGTTCGAGCAGTTCAGGGTAATGTCACCCAGCTGTTCCGTGATGCCTTCCGGACGGATGGCCAGCGGTACAGAGGTAACGGTGCAGCTCTGGGCGTAGGCGCCCACGGCCGACAGGCCGAGGGTCGCTACTGCGAGAGCGATTTTGCGAAAACTAAGCATTCAGAATCTCCTTGTGATTTGAAAAGCAATTTTGAATTGATGGAAGTACTCTCTCAACCTGAGCCTCAGTCGATCTCAACACTTCGATGTCGAACGAACTCACCGTTAATGGTCTTCCTGTCAGAGTCAGATTTGTGCCTGCCGTTGGAGGGCAAGTCGTGCTCGCGGGATTGTTTTAGTTTTTAAATACACCCGTCTGGATGGAAGCGTAGCATTCTGACACCGGATACGTCAAGTGCAGACAGTCGCCAGGGAATCCCCAGCCCGCCGGAACCTGCGCCAAGCGCCAAAAGGAACTCCGCTTCTTACATCTGCAATGTAATCATGTCAATGTGGGTGCCGTCAAGCGAGATTTCACCTAGTGAAGCAACTTTCATCTAGAAAACAGTACGAAAAGCGTCACTGCACCGAGATTTCGACCGGATTGCTCTCCTGGCGGCCCTGGCGGAGCCGTAAGGAGAGACGGAGGCCCGGTGCCATGTCGGCCGGAATGGTGAGGTTGACTTGAAAGAGGCCGGGAGAACCGGGCGTGGCTCCGGCAAAGATGGGCGGTAGATTGCGCCCACCCAGGCTGACGGTGACCGGCAGCATTGCCCAGTCAAGGCCGCCGCGGCGTTCCACGGCGCCTAAGCCCGTGAGATAGATCACGATTGCTTGTCCCCGCCGCACGGGGTTGGCGGGGCGGTTGAGACTATTGTCGGCATTGACAATAGCCGCCGCACCATCGGGCATCGTAAAGATGGCGGGCGCGTTGGATTGCACTTCCAGGGTTTGCGTCTGATCGCCCTGGGCGTTGCGGAGGCGGACGGGATAGAGGCCGGGGGCGAGGGTGGGGGGGACGACGGCGTTTAGTTGGAAGGGATTGGAAAACAGCACCGCGGCTGGCTGTCCGGCCAGCTCCACCGTGGCGTTGAGGAGGCCCGTGCCAAAGACGCTAAACGCCCCACCCGGCGTCAGGCCCGGTTGGTAGGTGGCGCTGTTGACCACTGTATCCGCTCCAAAGGTGAGTTCCTGTGGCATTCCGGTCCAGACCAGAGGCCCGCGGAGGAGGCGGTAGGTAGCTGCCGTGGCGGCACCCAGCTCCGTGCGGGCTGTGGGCGCACCCAGGCTGGTCAAGACCACGCGGGTGCCGGGTTCGGTCTGCAACTGATAGCTGCCGGCCGCACCGTCGCAGAAGGTCTGGTTGAGGCCGGGCCAGGAAAGGGCGGGTTGACACTCAGTGCCCGCGGACTGCAGCCGGTAGCTGGCGCTGGAATAGAGGTGGAAGCTTTCCGTCAAGGCGGAGCGCGGGATCAGCCGGAAGGCGGCGCTGAGGGTGCCCCGGAGCTGCGCACCACCGGACCCCGTAAAGCCGTTTAGGTACTCATCGAGGGTGGAGCGGCCGTAGGCGGGGTTTGGATCATGAATCAGGGTTTCGCCCCCGGCACCCACACCGGTGGTCACGACGAAGTGAGCTTGTCCGGCGACGGAAAGCGCCACCACCGTGGGCTCATCCGCGGCCGCCAGGTCCCGCAGACGGCCGGGGTCCAGCGGTTCGGCCGCCAGGTCCAGATTTCCGCCGGTGAAGGCCGCCAGCCGCGCCAAATTGGCAAAGGTATTGCTGCCAGCAGGCAGATATCCATCGCAGACCGGAGCGCCGTTGACGTCATTGGTGCAGAAGGCTTTCAGAAAGCCATTCAGATTCGCCACGTCAGCCAGACCCTGCGGAGCGCCCCACGCACCAGCCTGTTGGCGGAATCGCAAGATACTGGCGAGCACCGCGACCAGGGCTCCACCATCAGCCTGCGGGTAGCGGGTGAAGTTGGCCAGACTGCGGGCGGCTGAGCGGGCGCTGAAGGTGACCACTTGGGTTCCAACGGCAGCGGTGGCCAGGGCCACCCCTTCGGCCCGCTGCAGGCGCAGCGCAGCCACAGCTTGTCCTTGATTGTCGGTGGCGGGGGCGGCGTTCACGATCTGAGCCCCGGGTGAGGCCTCCCAGCGGATCGACTGTCCCGCCAGGGGTATTCCGGCCGAATCGGTGACGACCACCCGCAGCAATTGCGGCAGCAGGGCACCGGGCGCGCCGGACTGAGAGTCGCCATTCAGTTTCGACAAGCGCTGATCGGTGGCGGGGCGCACCGAGTAGGAGCCGGAGGCTTGCACGCCAGCCCGGGCCGTGTCAGTGGCTTGCAGAGTAATCGTTTCAGCCCGGGCACCCGCCGGGATCATCACCTCCCAGGCATAAGCGCCCGCCGGCAAGGTGGCTAGAAAGTGGAGCTGGGTGGAGCCGGGAAAGCTGACGCGAACTTGCGCGCCGTCGGCAAATCCGCCCAAGGCCAACTGGATCCGGTTGCCGGGCGCTACAACGGCGGGTGTTGCGGTGATTTGCGGCCGCCGGGCCGCCTCGTCCAGCCTTACTTCGGCCTCGGCGCTGGTGTAGGAGAGCGCGCCCCCTTCAAAATTCTGCCGCCGCCGGACCCCATCCTGGAACTCATCACCCAGGGGCGCCCCCAGGCGGCCGGTGGGCCCGCCCAACTGGGCATAGCGGGCCAGGATTCGGCCAGTCACCACGCTGGCGCGGACCGTCTCGACAATCAGTCCGGTTTTGAAGAACTGCGCCCGGCCCGCCGTGGCATTGAAGGTGAGAAAGGGACTGGCGGCGCTGGCCGGGTCACCCACCGGGCCGGTTTCAAAGTCGAGTTGCGCCCAGCGGGACAGGATTGCTCCGGTCACCGATTGCGCCGGGTTGCCGGCCAGTGCGCCGCGCTCAAACATCTGGCGGCCCGCAGCCGAAAGATCCGATGCGGGGTAGCCCAGGCTGCCGGCGGCCCCACCGGTCTGTTCCCATACGGGCAGAAGGAGTCCCGTCAGCACGAAAGCATTGGCGCTCGAATCGGCCTTGGTGAGCAGATAGCGGATGGTTCCGTTGGCCGACAAGGCCTCCTGGAGCCAACCACCGCCCAGACGCCGCGCCGGGGCGGCCAGGGGGGTTCGCAAGGTCAGCCGGTTCCGCGTGATGGCCGCCTGCATCGCTTCGGAGACTGCACTGCCAGCCCCCTCGCCCAGGGCGCAGCACACAGAGGAAACTTGAATGGGTACGGCAGCCGAAACGACGCCTTCACTGGTGGCCGTCAAGGTTGCCACGCCCGGGCCCACCGCAGTCACCTCTGCACTCAGGCCGTCGCCGCGAACGGTGGCCACGCGGCCGTTGGATACCGTAAATGTCACGGCGCGGTCGGTGACGAACTGCTGGAGGGCGGTCACCAGTTCAGCCCGGAGAGTCGCCTTCTGCCCGGGGGCCAGCCGGACCGGGTTCGGGCCGAGGATGGTCACCTGCGTCACGGCCGGAAGAACGGTTGGCGTTTCGCCCACCCGGTAAACGACGGTGCCACCTTCAAACCGCTGCTGACGCCGGCCATCCGGGAGAACCAGCTCGTCCGACAAGGGAAGCCCCAGGAGACCAGCTTCCGCCCCATTTTCGCGATAGAGCGCGAAGATCGGGGCGGTTACGGCGAGCAGCCGGCCGGTCAGGCTCCCCGTCGTGTAGTAGTAGGCAACGCCATTCTGGAACCGCTGCACTGTTGCCGCGCCACCCCGCGACGAAGTGACTGCCGTCTCCGCCGAGGTCGGAGCACCCAGGCCGCTGAGTGCGCCCAACAATACCCAGCGGCTATAGAACGGGTCCCGGACCATGAAATTCAGGCCGGCGGTCAGCGGATCGGGCGTGGCGGACCAGACGAACAAAGCCGTGGTCTTCTGAAAAGTCTGCCACTCCCCCGCATTGGCAGTGGTGCTGTTGGAAAAAGTCCGCGTGTCCTCCAACGGAAAGCCGGCGGTGGCGACACCAACCGCCGAACTGGAATAGTAGGCGTACATCCCGGTGGTCAGCTGGAAAGTCTGGACCGCCACGCCATCCACCTGCACTGGAATGCCATAGATCAGTGCCGCGCGCTGCGTCGGCCGGGCCAAGTCGATGAACTCCTGCAGGAAGCCCGTCCCACCAAAGGACCGAATGTCATTGGGAGGCACCGGATTGACGCCAAACCGGAAGTTGCCACGCTGGTAAGCGTTAAGAAAGCTCTGCTGGATCTGAGCCGTGGGCGCTCCACCACCAATCTCGGCACTCCTTAGCGGGCCGGCCAGGGCCACCAGCGCGAAGGCGGCAGAAAGACAGCTCGAGCGGAAGGTCATCGTCAGGTCTTAGTGTGGAGAACCCGGCCCCTGGACGCAAGTTGCGGAAAGGGGCCGGACGATCAGTTCTTGTTATACACCCGGTTCAGGCGCTTGAACTGTCCCTTGATCTCTTCGGTGGCCTCGGTAATGGCGTTGGTGTCGTAGATAACGCGGGGCGTCAGGAAGATCACCAGTTCGGTGCGGGTCTTGGTGATGCTCTTGCTGCCGAACAAGCCACCGATGAAGGGGATCTTGATCAAACCAGGAATTCCCGAAGTGGAGTTGACGTCGTTCTCCTGGATGATGCCGCCAATCGCCACCGTATCGCCATCCTGCACCGTCACCTGAGTTTGCACGGTTCGTTTGGCAAAGGAGGGCGACTGGATGGAGGCCGAAGCCGCCGGGGCGATGACGGAGGAAACCTCCTGGTTGATGATCAAGGTGACGATGCCCGACGGCTGCACCCGGGCCGTCAACGCCAGCGTGACACCGGCGTTGCGGTTCTGCACGGTGTTGGCAAACTGGGACGTGCCGCCCTGCTGAACGCCGGTGGCCAGCTGCGAGGTCAGGATCGGGACTTCCGTGCCGACGTTGATGCTGGCGGGGATGTTGTCGGTGGCAATGACGCTGGGGGCCGCGATCACTTTAGTGCGGCGGACATCTTCCTGCGTCTGCAAAAAGGTAGCCAATTCGCGGCTCTGGCTGACCAGCCAACCGGCCGAAAGTTGAACCCCGGTGCCGGTGGTCTGGCCCAGCAGGTTCCGCGTGGTCATGGTACCGGCGCGCTGGAGATAGGCCTGTACGCCGGAACTGAAGGCGTCGCTCAGGGTCACCTCGTAGATTTTGGCCTCGATTAGCACTTGGCGAGGAGGCACGTCGATCTGCTTCAGCAGCTTATCGATCTGCTGAAATTCCTGTGGCGTGGCCTGGATCAACAGGGAGTTGTCGAACGGGTTGGGGATCACGCGGGGAATTTTCATTTGGGCCATGCCGCCCATCCCCATGCCCTGGCCGTAGCCACCACCCAGATAGGTTCCGGTGGCATCTCCGGGGCGTCCGGCCGCGCCAGCAGCACCAGCACCCGCGAGTCCGCCTGACGCGCCTAAGCCACCTTGAACGCCATAGCCGCCCTGCATGTAGGGGTTACCGTAGCCGCCCATTCCCCCCATCCCCATCATGCCCATGCCGCCCATGCCCATCATCCCCATACCACCCATTCCCATCATGCCCAGGCCACCCATGCCGCCAATCATGCCCATGCCGCCGCCCCCGACGCCATTCTGATTCTGGCCTGTCCCGCCTTGCCCATTTTGAGTGGTTTGCAGGGAGCTCATGGCTTGCATCAGCCACAGATAGGTAAAGGTGTCGGAAGGGTTGAGATTCTGGCTGAGATACAGCAGCGTGACGGCCATCGCCAAACTTTCCGCGCGGCCATACTTCACCCGGAAGACATAGTTATCCGTGCCACCCACTGGCGGTTTGGCCTCGACATCCAGTCGATCGATCCATTTCTCGATCTCGGGGAAGGCGGCCGGGTTGGGCGCAAAGGCCACCAGCATGTTGATCCGCTCCACCGGCAGAAATTGCACCGACGCGTTCTTCTGCGCCAGGCCCAGCGTGGAGACGACGCGGTCCAGTTCGCGGGCCAGCTCCACGGGCCGGGTATGCTTCATCTCGTACAGCCGGATCCGTTGGCCCGCCAGGGTCTCGGAATCAAACAAGGACACTAGATCCATGGTGCGGCGCATGTTGCGGCCGTTGTCCAGCACCAGCATCAGATTGGCCGGCTCATAGACGATCGCCTTGGCCCCTTCGCCCAGAAACTGCTCCACCAGCTTGGCGATCTCGGCCGCGCTGGCGAACTTCAGAAACACCAGATTCAGCACCAGCAGTTCGTCGTTGGGAATCTCTTTGCCGTCAGCCGTGCGCGGACTCACCGGCAGCCTGATCGCTTCCGCCGCCGGGACGATGCGGTAGAGCTCGCCCACCTGCACCATCGAATAACCGTTCACGCGCAGAATCGTTTCCAGCAGGCCCTTCACTTCGGTGGACTTCACTTCGCCATAGGTATGGACGGTAATGGAGCCTTTCACCCGCGGGTCGAGGATGTAGTTGATCTTCAGCTGCCGCGCCAGGATGTCGATTACCTCCGCCAGCGAGGCGTTGGGGAGATTCAAGACGATCGGCGGGCTGGCCGGGGCGGGCGGCTGTTGGGCAAACGTCGCGGTGGCCAGCACTGAGGCGGCCACCAGCGTCAAAAATCCAGCTCTCACTGTTTCTCCTTCAACTTCAGGGCGTCCAGCGCCGTCTGCTCATCGGAATCCATTGCATCGGTCTTCTTCTTGGTCCAGGTGGACGTCGAGAAGGGACTGCGGCGGGAGAAGCGTACAGTCTCTCCTAAGTCCTCAACCTGCAGATTGATGCCCGCCGGCGTCGACGCTCTCGGCGCATTCTTCTCTGGCCAGCGTGAATAGCCCATCATGCCGCGATGGTAGATCCAGGCCGTACCTTTGGCATCCACCCACCGCCAGTCACCGTCGGGCATCTGCTTGGCCGTCGCCGGAAGACCCGATGGCTCCGGCGGAGCTTCCGCCTTCTTGGCCGCACCTTTGGCTTTTTTGGGCGCGGCGGCCCTTGGTGTTTCGGACTTCGGCGCCGGCTGCGCCATCAGAACGCAAGCGCACGCAAGTAAGAGGATGGTTAGTTTCATTTCACAGGTTCCCAAAGACAGGTTTTGCCAAACGGCGTGGGACTGAACACTTTCCGGTAGCCATCGACGACGGTTCCTTCGGCGGATTGATCACCGGGGACGCACATCCGGAGGCTGCCGGACGGGGCGCCCAGAACGGCCTTCCCGGTGGGTTGGCTGAGGTTCGACGCTGCGGCTGCGGGCGCACTACCCGCGGCGCTTGCAGAAGAGGCGGCCGAGACGTTGGTGACACCGGACCCCATATTGCGGACCGGCTCCGGTGCATTTGTCACCACCTCGCGCGTCGCCGGGCGCAGCTCTTCCAGCCGCTTCTTGAGGCGCTGGTTATTCCATTCCAGTGTCAGGTCAGTGGCGGTGATCTCCAGCAGCTTGAAATCTCCGACCGTTTCACCCGGCTGGTAGGCCCGTTGTGTCTCGCCTTTCAAGGAAAGAAACACCACCGGACCTTGACCCAGATCCATGACGCCAAAGGCGGTCGGCAGCGGAGGCATCGGTTTCGGCACCTCCACTTCGGCCACCACTGCTGGATTGCGGTCTTTGGTGAACAGAAACTTCTCGGCCACTTCAAAAAAGTCCGCCGGCCGCAGCGGCGGATCAGCCGGAGGGGTGGCGGTCTTGATGCTCGCGGCCGCTGAACGCGCCGCCAGGATGCTCGCCAACCGCTGTTCCGATTCCAGCCACCGTTGCCGGAGCGTCCAGCCGCAGTACACCGTCACTGCCGCCAGCACGAGATTCAACAGCCAGCGGCGCATCATCGCGCACCTCCTGCAGGTGTAGACTTCAGCAGGTTGCCCGGGATCAAACCGGCTAGCACCAGGCGCACGGGGATCAACTTCTGCTTCGCGTTCGCGGTGGCGACGTGGATCTCTTCCACGGCCACCAGCTCTGGCTGCCCGGCGACATCCGACAGGAAATTCACCAGTTGATCCACCTGGCATTCCGCCGTCACCGTCAGCAACACTTGGCCGTAGGGGCCATTAAACGGCCGCGTAGGCCCGAAATCAGTACTCCCCAAGGCAAGTGGTGGAACCTGAGCCCGGGCAATGCGGCGCACAATCTGGACCATCTGGGCCTGCGCCTGGGGCAGTGAGTCGCCCGCGATCAAACCTTTCTCCAATCGCGCCAAGGCCGCCTTGGTCTCCTGCAGTTGCTGTTGCCGGACCGGTTCCAGGGCCGCTTCCTGCCGCACTTTATCCAGACGCACAGCCGCTGACTGGGCATCATTGACGGTGGGCCCCACGGTCTCGATGGTGGGTTCCGGCCAGAAGTACAACGCCAGCGAGAGAATCACGGCCACGCCCAAAGCCATCAGGGCCCGGCGGTCACGTTCCGTCAGGGTCATCATCGCTTGGAGGGCTCCTGCGGACGGACTGGACCAGGCAGACCGGCCGGCGCGGGTGCGGCGGCGGGCTCCCGGCGCTCCGAGCGCAACCGGAACGAATCCACACCCGCCACCGCCGTCCGGCTCAGCGGCATGGTGAACTCGGTGTTCCGAAAATAGGTGGAGTTGTCAAAGCTCTTCAGCAACTCGGCGGCTTGCGGCGACTCTCCGGCCAGGTTCAACCCCGTCCGGTTCAGGTCCAGTTGCGTGGCCCATCCTGGAGGAGCCAGCACTCGGGTCACCTCCCGCAGCACCTCGAGGTCGGCGCGGGTCCGGGCCCGGAAGGCCCGCAAGGAATCGATCTGGGAAAGCAGTTGCTGGCGCGACCGCAAGGCGGCGGCGGACTGCTTTTCCGCTGGTTCCAGCCGCGCAATCTCAACCCTCAGCGCCGACATCAGCCGCAGCTGATCAAGTGCGGGGAATGCCCACAACGCGCCAATGCTGAGCGCAGCCAGCGCCGCCAGTACCGCGGTCGGCACCCAACCCCAGCGATGACGGACCACGCGTTGTTGACTCGGCAACAGATTGAATCGTGATGAAGCCGCTGCCGCCGCGGCCAGCGTCCCACCGGGCAACAGGGCTTCCAGGGGCTCGGGCTCAACTTCGTCACCCAAGCGCATCTGGGCCCGGACCATCGAAGCCGGCACTCCTGACGCCCAAAGCGTGTGCCCGGTGGCGCTCTCCGCATAGAAAGAGTCTCCGCTGAAGGCGATCAGCGGCCGGCGTTGACGGGGGATCAGCGCCGCTGGCAGCGTGCAACCAGCCAGTTCCAGACCCGCCTCCTGCATCAACTGGCTCCAGCGGCGGATCACTTCCGGCCGGGTGACACCCACCAGCACGGCGTCAGTTCCCGCAATCGGCAGCCAGGCGGCCACGGGTTCCGGGTCCGGCGACAAGGTATCCAACTGCAGGGCCAGCGCGGCGTCCCGATCCTTGGCGGCCACGCCCGGCAGGGCGACCGTTCGGACGACGCATTGATCTTCCGGCAGCACCAGCATCACAGGTTCTTGCGGCGCGCCCCAGGCAGCCAACAACGCACTGATCTCCGCCCCCCAGGCCGACGCTGGCCGACCGGCGGTGGTCACAATCTGGGTGCCGCGCAGGGCCGAACCCCGCATCACTGCCACCCGGAAGCCCTCCGGGACCACTTCGAGACCCGCCCGCGCGCCACGCAGCAGGCTGCTCCAACTCCGCCAATCTAAGGCCATGGCGTCTCCGATACGGAGGATTCATCCCAACGCTTGATCTGGGGTATGAAGTAATTGTTGAAGCTCTGCTCGTTCAAAACCAGCGCGGACATGGTCCGCCGGAAGTCGCTCAGTTGCCCGCTGGCGGTCCGCGGCCGCGCCGTCGCTCGAATCACGTAGGCCTGGTCAGGACCGGCACGCAGCAGCTTGGCCAAGCCCAGCCGCTCCAGGTCAGCAAATTGCAGTTGCACGCGCTGGCGCAGAGCGACGACGGCCGCCGCGGCAGGTGGGGGCACACCCACCACCTCCATCACCTCGGGCCGGGCGCTATTGGCGTCCACCATGGTGGTGCCGCCGTAGAGCGACAAGACGTCGCGCAGGCCAGGACGCTCCACTAGGGCGCCGCCGGGTAAGCGGTCCAGACCTCCGAAAAACAGGCTCGTGTTGATACCGGGCAAGAGAAACAAATCCTCGATCTGCCTTAAAGACGCACCACTCGCGCGAAAAGTCGAAATGGTCTGCACTAAACTACCGGCCACCGCCGGGTCCATCCGCAGGCGCAGGAAGAGAGCCAGCATCTGGTCCGGGGTAGCCTGCAGGACATTTAGCTTGCCGGACTCCGGGAGAATCTCCACCCAGACATCGCCCCCCGGAAAGCGGTGCAGGATCCGCTGCTGGCCGAACTCATAAAGTGGAATCTGGCCCGGCAGCGGCTGATACCCGTAGCGTAGCCATCCATAAGTGCGTTCAATCGCCGCCCGCGCCAGAAAACCCGCTCGAGTGGCATCCAAGGTATTTTCAGCGCGCCGCACCTCGCTGCGGGCCGTCTCCGCCACCGAGTAAGCGATCACGCCCAAGGCCGCCGTCAGCCACAGCACCATGATCAACGCCACGCCGGTTTCCCGGCGCTGACGCAGGTGCCGGGGCGGTGACCCAGGACGGTTAGGGGTGGAGCAGTTGTGAAACATGGATTGAAGCCGTCACCCGCCGCTGCCCGCCCATTTCAATACGGACCGCCCGCGGCAAATACCCGGTGGGCCACCGGCTACGCCAGAGATCGGGCGTGATGGCGGGCCCGCGATCGAGGTACAGAAATTGGCATTCCGTCAACTTGTCGGCCAGCACGAAGCTGTTCGGACCCGCTTGCACCGGACGGAAGTCGAGGAAAGTGGAACTGGTCAGCGGGTCATTCGTGCGGCCCATCACCAGCACGCCCAGGCTGGCCGGGCCCAGGTAAGGAAACTCATTCACGATCAGGCGCAGGCCTTGTTGGTTTTCACCCGGGATCACGGCCAATTCCACCAGCCGGGGTGAACTCCGCGCGCCCCCGGAGAGTGAGTGGGCGGTCAAGAAGCGCATCGCCCGGCCTTCGCCCTGGAAGAAGGGCGCATAATCCAGGCCCGTCGTGCCCGGCAGTGTGAACTCGGCACTGGTGGGGGTCAATCCCGCCAGCATGCTCTCCAGCGCCCGTTGCGCGCCCCAAGTGCGGCGAGCGCTCACCGTAAAGTCGCGGGTCTTGCTTAAGGTGCTCAAGCCCAGCCGCAGTGACCAGAACAGCGCCCCACTCAGCAAGCTGAACAGTGTCATGGCCACCAGTAGTTCCAGCAGCGTGACGCCGCGCCGCCGGGCTGATTGATGCTTCTTCATCGGCGCAAAACATCCCCGGCGAAGTCTTCCGGCAGAAGGTAGCCACGCCGGTAGCCTTCGATCGTGAACGACCGGCGCGTCGACCCCGCCATCCACCACGCCTCTAATGCAATCCGGTCCAGCACGGCTGCTCCTGGCGCCGCCTGGGGAGGCAGGTCAAATGGAGTAACGCGCGCCTTCCAGCCACTGGTTGCGGAGAATTTGCCCTCGATCGTCTGAAAGCGCGGTAAGAGCGTCTGAACCAGCAGCTCTTCCATCTTCTGGCGCGCCGCCACCGTCACCTGGTCGTACTCCGAAGCCCGGGAAGCCGACCGCAGCGAATCCGTCAAACCGCCCAACAACGCCGCCACCGCGATGCCAAGGATTGCCGTGGCCACCATCAGTTCCAGCAGCGAAAAACCGCGGCGATCACGGCGCACGCTTCACCTCCGCCAACCCAGTGATCGGGTCAATGCGGACGCGGCGCGATTGGCCGGTGTTGCGGATCTCCATCTCCGCGCCCGGCAATGTCCCTTGCGGGTCGACAAACAGGACCTGATCCGGCGTGACGTTGAACCCGCTCAGGTTCAACTGACGGCGAAACTTGCGCCCGGTAGCCTCAACTTGCGTTCGCGTCACACGAATCTCCACCCACTCCTGCTGCCGTTGCGCGTAGGTGGAGGCCTCGGAAAACAAGCTCGCCACGGACTCGCAGGCCGAAGTCAGCCGCAATGAATCAAGCCCCGCCGAGATCGAGGGATAGGTGATGCCCGCCATCACCGCAATGATCGCCACCACCACCAACATCTCGATCAACGTCACGCCCGCCCGGCCGCTGGGGTGCCGGGCATTGGGGCAGGTCATTTCCAGCTCACGACATCGGCGTTCAGCGCCTCGCCGCCGGCCTGGCCATCGGCACCCAACGAAATGATGTCCGGCTCATCGCCATGCTCACCTGGGAACTTGTAGAGATACTCGCGACCCCAAGGGTCCAGTGGCACATCCTTGGGCAGGTAGTTCTTCTCCCGCAGTGCCTTCAGGCCTTGCTCGGTGGTGGGGAAAGTCCCCAGGTCCAGCTTGTACTGCGCGAGCGCCCCTTGGAAGTTCTGGATCTGTACCTTGGCCGCCGTCACTCGCGCCTGATCCGCCCGGCCCAGCAAGCGCGGAGCGACCAGCGCCGCAAACAACGCAATGATGGTCACCACCACCAGCATCTCGATCAGCGTGACGCCCGCGCGCCGCGCGCGACGGACAGGGTTCAGGACAGGTTTCAAGGGGGTCTTGCGGCTCATATTCCTACCTCATTAATGCTAGTGATCGCCAGCAGCATACTCAAGATCAACGCACCTACCACCAGGCCCATGACCAGGATCAGCAGCGGCTCAAACAAACTCGTAAAGCGCTTCACGGCGGCCCGCGTGTCGGCATCGTAGATGTCGGCCATGCGCGTGAACATCTGGTCCATCTGTCCGGTCTCTTCGCCTACCGCCAGCAAGTGGCTGGCCAGCGGCGGAAACTGGTGCGACCGTTCGAGCGGTCCCGCCAGGCCTTCACCCCGCTTGACACCCTGCGCCACAGCATCCAGTGAACCCGCCATCTGCGTATTCGTCAGCACGCGCGCCGCAATTCCCAGCGCCTGCACCAGCGGCACGGAGTTCGAGATCAACGTGGACATCGCGCGCGCAAACCGCGCCGTCTCCGCCTTGCGCACCGCATCGCCCAGCAAGGGTATCCGCAGTTGCAGCGCATCCCACTGGGCGCGCCCCGCCGGAGTCTGGATGTAGCTGTACAGACCCACGCCCAGCGCCGCCACGACCGCCAGCAGCAACAGGCCATAGTCAGTGGTGACCTGGCTCAACGTCAGCATGATCTGCGTTGGCAGCGGGATCTGCATGCGGCCATCTTCAAACATCGTGGCAAAGCGCGGCACCACAAAGTAGAGCAGCACAAAGATCGACGCCGCACCCACCACGGCCAGCAACGCCGGATAGACGATAGCCGAGATCACGTAGCCACGCAGATCGTCGCTCGACCGTTCGTATTCGGCCAACCGCTCAAACACCAGCGCCAGTGATCCGCCCGCTTCACCCGCCCGGACCATGTTGACGAACAGCTCGCCAAAAACTTTCGGCTGACCGGCCAGAGCATCGGCCAGCGGCTTGCCGCCCTTCACCGCCTGCAGCACTTCGCCGATGATCACCTTCATCTCGTCGCGCTCGGTCAACTCCGTCGCGATCGTCAACGCCCGGTCCAGCGGGACGCCGGAAGAGAGCAGCGTCGCCATCTCCTGCGTGAAGAACCGGACATCCTTGCGCGAGACGGTCCGCCACACCGGCAGCGCGAAGCCTTTCGGGGCCGACGTGCCGAGATCCACCGGGGTCAGCCCTTGACGCCGCAACTCCGCCAGCGCCGCTTCCCGCGTCGCCATCGTCAGCGTGCCCGCGCGAGGGCGTCCGTCGCGAGCCACCGCGCGATAGTGGAACGTCGTCACCCGTTAAAACTCCTGCGTCACGCGCACGACTTCATCCACCGTGGTGACGCCATCGGCCACCTTCTGCCAGCCGTCTTCGCGCAGCGTCTTCATGCCCGCGCGCCGGGCGGCGGCAGTGAGGATGCTGGAGTACGCATTCTGCATACACAGACGGCGCAGCTCCTCGTTCATCTCCATCAGCTCAAAGATACCCACGCGTCCCAGGTAACCCGTGCCGAAGCAGCGCTCACACCCCGCGCCGCGGTGGGTTTGGATCGTGTCGCCCCACGGATTGGTGACCATCGCATCCGGGCGTCGGCACTGGGTGCAGATCACACGCACCAGCCGCTGGGCCAGCACGGCGGTGAGGGACGAAACGATCAGGTAGTTCTCCACCCCCATGTCCGTCAATCGCGCAATCGAACTCGGCGCATCGTTGGTGTGCAGGGTGGAATAGACAAAGTGGCCGGTCAGCGCGGCGCGAATGGCGACATCAGCCGTTTCGCGATCGCGGATTTCGCCCACCATGATCACATCCGGGTCCTGGCGGACGATGTGCCGCAAGCCGGAAGCAAAGGTCAACCCGATCTGCCCGTTCACATGGATCTGGTTGATGCCATCCATCTGATACTCCACCGGGTCTTCGATGGTGATGATCTTCTTGTCGGTCTGGTTGATGCGCTTCAGCGCGGAATACAGCGTGGTGGACTTGCCGCTGCCGGTGGGCCCGGTGACCAGAAAGATGCCGTGCGAAAGCGACGTAAAGTACGTCATTCGCTCCAGCATCCGGTCATCAAAGCCCAGCGACCGCAGGTCATACAACCCCGTGGCCGACCGGTCCAGCAAGCGCATCACCACGCTTTCGCCATAGAGCGTCGGCAGCGTGGAGACGCGCAGATCCACTTCCCGGCCCAGCGTCTTGGTCTTGATGCGGCCGTCCTGCGGCAGGCGACGCTCGGCGATGTTCATTTTCGCCATCAGCTTGACGCGGGAGATCACAGCGGCTTTCAGTTCACGCGGCGGCGGCTCCTGCTCCTGCAGGACGCCATCGACGCGGAACCGGACGCGGAACTCTTTCTCAAACGGCTCCAGGTGAATATCGGAGGCGCGCTTTTCCACCGCCCGCGCGACCATCGCATTGACCAGGCGGATCACCGGTGCCTCACTCGCCATGTCGCGCAGATGTTCCAGATCTTCCGACGCTTCGGCATCGGTCAACTGCGCCGGGTCCAACCGCCGCTCCCCAAATTGACGAGCCAGCGCCTCAGCAATCTCACCTTCCGCCGCGATCACTGGCGTGACGCGGAAGCCGGTGGCCAGGCGCACGGCGGCGATGGTCTCAAAATCCATCGGATCGGCCATCGCCAGGGTCAGCGTCAGCGTGTCTTCATCCAGCGCATACGGGATCACCTTCGCGGTTTCCAGAAACCGCTCCGTCAATCCGTCCACTTCCGGCGCGCCATCAGTGAGGCTCACCAGCGGCAGACTCAACTGCTCCGACAGCGCCACCAGCACATCGCGCTGGGCCACAAAGCCCAGGTCCACCAGAATGCGACCGATCTTGTCACCGGGCCGCTCCCGCTGCAATTCCAGGCCCCGCCCGAGATCCTCGGCCGTCAGCAGACCCTTCGCGATCAGCCGTTCCCCGAGCCGCACCTAAAACTCGCTCACTTGCGCGCTCTTCTTATCCAGCAGATCCTGCCGCGTCGCCCGCATCACGATCTGTCCGGGAAGGCCGGTGTTGTCTTCATTCGATTTACGAAAAATGGTGACGCCCAGCACCACGTTCTCCTGCGCGGGCATCGTCTCCAGCATCACGGCGGTCCGCTGCAGGATCTCCTGCATGGAGGCGCGCAGCACCGGCAGCCGTTCCAGCCGCTTCTGCCGCAGCCGCGCCAAATCTTCCTTGGACTGCCGGGTGGAGAAAGGCCCGGCCGCCGTCACCGCCAGGCCGACTTCAGCCGACAGCACCACGCCTACACCCTCAACATAAACGCCCCGCGTCATCCCCAGCAGCAGGAACGGGTCGTCGAACAGCGTCTCGATGCGCCGGTCCACCATCTTTTCCACCGTCTGCAGCGCCGCCCGATCGGGTGCTGCCAGCGCCGCCAAACAAACCAGTCCGATCAGCCGCTTCATCGCGTGGACCCCAAATCGGCCGAAGCCACAATCATGCGGTTCATCTGCTTGCGGAACAGGTCAAAGTTCTCTTCCACCGTCAGCATCTGCGCCCGGTGCTGGAACTCCAGGCGCTTTTCCGCCACCGCCACCGCTTCCTTCAACTGAACATCGTGCGTCTGCTTGGCATCGGCCAGCGCTTCCGTCAGCCGAGCCTCAAACCGGGCTTCGAGCTGCCGCGAGAGTTTTTCGTAGGCCGCCGGATCAGCGGGCGCGGTCTGCGCCGTCGCCACCGCCGCCGGGACCGCGGCCGCCGGACGCATCATCCAGCCATGCCCCAAAATCGCCAGCGACAACATCGCCGACGCCGAAGCCATACCCCAGGCCGGGAACCGTTGCCACCAGCGCGGCTCAAACACTTTGTCGGACACAAACGCGATCCGCCACGGCGGCTCCTGGTCCGGCACCTGGCGCAACGCGGCAATCGTCGCCGCCACGCGCTCCTGGTCTTCCGGGGGATCTTCCCGGAAAAGCGCTTTCAGTTCTTCGTCCATCGCTTGCCTGTCCATCGTTTCCTCAAGCTTTCGCCTAAACCACCGGTGCCAGCACGCCTTTCAGGATCTCCAGACCCGTGTACAACCGGGATTTCACCGTCGAGACCGGGATGTCCAAAATAGCGGCCATCTCGTCAAACTTGAAGCCCTCATAGACCTTCAACACCACCGCCTCGCGCTGATCGGGCGACAGTTGCTTCAGCGCCCGCTCCACCGCCAGCGTCGTTTCAACAGGATACAGGCGGCCGGTCTGATCCCCCACCGCCTGCTCTTCCATCTCCTGCTGGGGCCGGGCTTTTCTCAGCAGCGAATAGGACTCGTTGTGCGCAATGCGGTACAGCCAAGGAGAAAACCGTCCCGCATCGTCCAACTTGCCCAAATTCTGCCAGGCCTTCAAGAAGACCTCCTGAGTGACATCCATCGCATCCTCCCGGTGCCCCAGCAGTTTGGCTACATAGTTGAAGACACGCTTCTCCCAGCGGGAGACGAGGACGTTATAGGCGTCCACATCCCCGCGGCGGGCTTTCCCGATCAAGTCGCGGTCTTCCACTTCCCGGAAGATCAATTTCTGGCTCCGTTCTTCAAGACGCAGACAAATGGAAAAAAGTCGGACGGCTTTATGTTATCTGCGAACCCGGCTGTCCAAGATCTCGTGAGACGCCCGGCGTTCTCCCATCCATGATCAAAAGCGATTCCCGATGGAATCTTTGCTCACCAACCTCGCCGACGAACTCCTCCTGCAAGACATCACCGAACCAAGCGCCGTTCTCGGCTCTCTTTCCGATTGCGAACTCCAAGCCGCCTACGATCACATCCTCGAACAGTTCGCCCTGGAACTTCTGATCGGCGCTCACGAAAATTCGGACTGGTTCAACGGCACGCTCGTCATCGACGCCAACCACGGCCCCATCCATCTCCTCCAAGCCGCCTTCTATGCGGTCAAGCTCGAAGTGCAGGCACGGGGCGTTGTTGTGTGTTGAACGCCACGCTAACTTTCACAGAAGACCTCGTGTTTCCCCTGCTGAACAAGCGTTTCGCCATAGATTAGTTCGCCATCTGCGAGTTGATACGGAAAGTACACTTCTACCGAGTAGCCGCCTGAATGTTCGAGGTTTACTTGAATGGCGTCACTCTTCTCAACGGAGTTCGGCAACGTTATCGATACATCGAAAACCACTGCAATCGCCTTACACTCTCCTCGACTCGCCATTGCTCTGAGCGAGTCATTTAGGACAAAAAGCAAGTCTCTGGATTTTGGGCGATCCGTGTCGGAGTCGGCGGCTCCTATTTGAGTGATTGATCCGTCCAGACTCATGCAGCCGCCATAAGGATAGAACTCCCCGTGCTGTTTCAGCATTCGCTCAGCTACGGGAAGCACTGCGTTCATCAGCATCTCCGACTCCGATTTAGGTGTCATTGCGGTGGCCCAAGATCGTCTCGGCGGATAATCCTCGTAGGGGGTTGTTGGGTAGGTTTCGTGACGTGTGTATTGGTTCCCGTCACAATCACATGCTCTCGGCCCGTTTGCCCCGCAACTTCCCGTTGAATCTTCATCTGCGATGTATTGCTGACTACTTTCACATCTTTTATGTCGCCGACCACCGTGCTCGTGTTGATGTCAGGAATCGATCTTCCAGCCGTGCCAGTGATGGGCGTCGTATTTTTCGTCAGCCCCATGTCATTGAGGACTCTTCCCTCACTCGCCGCACCACGGGCCGCATTCCGTGTGACAAGTGGCACTTCGGCTGCTGTTACGCTCACGGCCCTTGCAGCCCCTAGTTCAGCCAACGGCGACAAGAGCATCACAGCATTAGCTGCTTCCATCCCCTGACGCTGGTCTATGTTCGTCGGCGTGAATGCGTCCGGGACCAAATCGCCGAAGACTCGCTGACCACCATTGAATGGGGCCGCAAGTCCGTCAGCCAAACGATTCGGGAGGTTGACGAGGCCGCTGGTGAAAGCGTTGGTGACTGCGCCCACACCGCCGAGCACATAGTTTGCACAACTGACCACACCCTGAAAGCAGTCTCGTCCATTCGGGTCGGTGTTCTTGAGCGGATTGTTGCGAACGTAGGCGTACAGGTTCCAACTCTGCGGATCAATTGTGTGCTGATCTGCGAACGGCGCATCGGGCGAAGTAAATCTACCCTGAGCGCCACTGAAGTATCTCGCCCCGAAGAAATCGAGGCCCGACTCCGCATCTCGCTCCTTGCCGGTGAACCGCAGCGACAACTTCTGAGGCTCTTCCGTCGGCTCATACCCGCCCACATCCGTCCGGCCACCGGCTCCGGCGCGGAGTGCTTCGCCGAAGGGGAAGTAGTCATACCGGCGGACCACCGCTTGCGCTCCACTGGTCACCACGCGAGTCGAGCCCAGATGGTCGCTGGTCAGGTATTGCGTCGTCGTTGCGGGAGCGGTCCCGCCGTACTCCGCCGCCAACTGGCCCGCCGCATCGTAGACATAGGTGATCGCGCTGGAACCCGTCGACTTCGTGATCCGGCGTCCATCGCCATCGTAGGTGTAGGTGGTCGTAACGCCCGCCAGCGTGCTCGACGTCACGTGGCCTTCAGCGTCATAGCTGAAGGTGTAGCCGCCAATCGCCGTCTGCTGCCCCGCCGCATCGTAAGCACTGCTCTGGATCAGCAGCCGGTTGCCGCCATCAAAGTTCGCGGCATTCACGGGAGTGAACGAATTCGGCGAAAGCCCCGTCCACGCGCTCATTACGCTCAGCACAGCAAGTGAACTGCTCGGCGGCAAATTCGGCTTCGCAGTCGCGGCAACACCCGCCCACAGCAACGCTAGGAGCACAATCCAGATTCGATTCATGAGGGAATCTCCACTGGACTCGGCTCGCGAACTTGGTTTACAAACTCCTTTGATACAGCACCGAGAACCGTAAAGTTTTGTCTGGCTTGATTGAGGCTGACCCCGTTTGCGCCGCCCACGCGGTTTGGATCCTCAAATTGAATGTTGTCATCCTCCCAAAAGCACACGGGGCAAATCTCGAACGTCCCCGGGGGCTCTTCGCCGATTGTGAGGAATCCACAGCATGGACAGGGAAACATCGCATTCCTCATTTCTGGTTGTGAAAGTACACTGCGCCATCCTTCGGCTTGAACATGGTCTTTGGCACGCCCTGTGCGTTCTTGACAGCGAAGGTGTTCGAGGGAAAAGGGGACGGCCTGAATTTGCACCTTTTCACCCTGCCGATGCGGAGGCAGTCTGCTCCGTCCCCTTTTCCTTCTCCGCGCCCTTCTTCGCCGGACGCCCACGACTCCTCCATTGCCGCCCAAACTCCCGCTCCAGGGACTGCTGGTCCCAGCGGCGATCCCGCATAGGCCGCCCTCCTCACCCGCTGCGATTCCCGCGTATCTTCCACTCCTTCTGCTCGCCCCGGTTAGCCAGCTCATCTTCGACGGTAAGCGACCAGCGTCCGCCTGCATCATCTTATCCGCGATGCACCGATAGCGGATTCAAGAAGCTGAGCCCACGGAAGCGGGTGAAGTCGCCATCGGTGGAGACCAAGGTGAGGCCATGCTCAATCGCCAGGGCGGCCAGGTGGGTGTCGGCCACCCATTTGTGGGTACCGGGGGTTTGCGCCATCAGGTCACGGAAGATGAGGCGGTGCTGCGGCCCAGGTAGAGGCATCCAGACACGGGGATGGTCGAGCAGGCGGTCTAGGTGCCGCTGCGCCTCCGGCATGGCGAAGGCACCGGGGTAAATTTTGGGATTGGTGGACATGCGCAGAAATCCCAAGGCCGTGTGCCAAGGAATTCCCACCGAGCCCGCTCCACCCAGCGCATCGGCGAGCCAACCGGAGCACGCATGATGGAACTCACTCGCCAAATCATGCGCTTGCAGAAGAACGCTCACGTCGAGCAGCGTCACTTTCCCTGGCTCTCCGCCCAATCCAGTTCGTCCAGATAGGCCTCCATATCGCTGACCTTCTGAAAGCGCGGTGGTCCGAGGGTGGCCGCTTCAATGACGAAGGGCGCAGGCGGCAGCTCTCTTGACGATCGCAACCCCCGCAGCCCCAAGCGCAGAGCCTCATTGATGGCCGCCTTGGGCGTCAAGGACTTGGCCTCCTGAAGCTCTCGCAGCCCCTGGACGACATCCGGATCGAGGGTGACGGTGGTCCTCATACATCACAGCATCTCATGTATGATGCGATTGCATCATGCGTCTGATGCGGCCAAGACCTGATCGTTCTTGCCCGAGCGGCTCCCCAACTCCACTAGAATGTTGCCCAGATGCTGCACCGCCGCCAGTTCCTGAGCTCCCTTGCGACACCCTTGCTGGCGCAACACCGTCCGCTGAACATTGTGGTGCTGTTTACGGATGACCAGCGCTTCTCCACCATTCGCGCGCTGGGCAACCGCGAAATCTCGACGCCGAACATGGACCGGCTGGTCCGCTCCGGCACCGCCTTTACGCATGCCCACATCATGGGCGGCACCACCGGCGCCGTCTGCGTCCCCAGCCGGGCGATGTTGATGACCGGACAGAGCCTGTTCCATGTCCACCGCTCCATCGTCGAGCCGCAGAAGTACCCGGAGGCCGCCAAGAAGCCGTTCCACCTGTTCCCGGAAGTCTTCCGGCAGGCCGGGTACGACACGTTTGGCTGCGGCAAGTGGCACAACCAGCCGGAGCTGTATGCGCGCTGCTTTTCCTCGGGCGGCCCCATCTTCTTCGGCGGCATGAGCGACCAGAACCACGTCTCCGTGGCGGACTTCAATCCCGCAGGCCAGTACCCGCCTAGTCAGCGACATACCGCCGACCGCTATTCAAGCGAGATGTTCGCCTCCGCCGCCGTCGATTTTCTGCGCCAGCGCAAGCCCGCCGGTAATCCATTTCTGGCCTACGTCGCCTTCACCTCCCCGCACGACCCGCGGACCGCGCCAGCCAAGTTTGCCGCCATGTATTCGCCCGATAAGGTGAGCCTGCCGAAAAACTTCCGCCCGGAACATGGCTTTGACAACGGCGAACTGAAGGTCCGGGATGAGCTGCTGGCGGGCTTCCCGCGCACCGAGGCCGAGGTCCGGCGGCATTTGGCGGACTACTACGCGATGGTGAGCGAAGTGGATGCGCAGATCGGCCGCGTGCTGGATACACTTGATTCCACCGGTTTGGCCGAGAAGACGCTGGTGGTCTTCGCGGGCGACAATGGCTTGGCGGTGGGGCAACATGGCCTGATGGGCAAGCAGAACGTCTACGACCATTCCGTCCGCATCCCGCTGGTGCTGCGTGGCCCCGGCATTCCGCGCGGCCGCCGGGACCCGTCGCTGGTCTACACCATTGACGTCTTCCCGACGCTCTGCCGCCGAGCCGGGCTCGCCATACCGTCCACGGTAGAAGGAACCGACCTGTTCACCGGCCCCCGGCGCGACTCGATCTTTTGCGGCTACCGCACCTTCATGCGCAGCGTCCGCACCAAGGATGACTGGAAGCTGATCCGCTACACCGTCAACGGCACCGAACGCTTCCAGCTGTTCAACCTGCGGGCGGACCCGGATGAAATGAACGATCTCGCCACCGCCCAACCCGGCCGGGTGGCCCAGCTGCGCACCCTGCTGGCCGAATGGCAGCGCCTACAGGACGACATCCTGCCCGCCAGCTAGGCGCCCTCGCGAGCGTCGAGCACGTTTAAACTGGAGAGTTGCTTCTCACGTCCTCGGCGTTTTTTCTGTTTCTCGCCGCGCTGCTGGTGGTCTATTGGCCCATCGCGCGCTGGCGCACGCCCTGCCTCGCCTTAATCCTGCTGGCGAACTACTTTTTCTACGCCAAGTGGGACCTGCATTATCTGGCGCTGATCCCGGTGGCGTCGCTGGCCGATTACGCGATCGGCCGGATGCTGGAACGGTGGCGGTCGCCCTGGCTGCTGGGCGTGTCGCTCGTAATGAACGTCGGCTTGCTGGTCTACTTCAAGTACCTGCCGTTCTTCCCGCTGCCGATCGGTATCAGCTACTACACGTTCCAATCGCTGAGCTACACCATCGACATCTACCGCAAGGACACCAAAGCCACCAAGAGCCTGTTGGCCTACCTGACCAGCGTCGCCTTCTTCCCCACCACGCTTGCCGGACCCATCACGCGGCCCGCCTCGCTGCTGCCGCAACTGGAGAAGCTGAAGTCGCTGAGTGCCACCGATGGCGGCCGGGCGCTGTTTCTGATCGGCTTGGGCATGGCCAAGAAGTCATTGATCGCGGACTATCTAGGCGAGAACCTGGTCAATCGCGTCTTTGACTTCCCCAACCTCTATTCCGGCTTTGAAACGCTGGTGGCCGTCTACGCCTATGCCTTGCAGCTCTATTACGACTTCTCGGGCTACTCGGACGTCGCTATCGGCTCCGCTGCACTGCTGGGCCTGAAACTGCCCGCCAACTTCAACGCCCCCTACGCCGCCCAGAACTTGGCCGATTTCTGGCGGCGCTGGCACATCACGCTGTCCAACTGGCTGCGCGACTACGTTTACTTCAGCTTCCCCGGCCTGCGGTCCACCAAGTACATGCAGTACATCGCCTTGATCGTGACCATGCTGGTCGGCGGAGCCTGGCATGGCGGCACCTGGAATTTCATCATCTGGGGCGCGCTGCACGGCGTCGGGTTGGCCGTGGTCCGCGCCCTGCCGTTTGAGGCCAAACAACCCTGGACCAAAGTGCTGGCCACGCTCGCCACCTTCCATTTCGTCTGCCTGGGCTGGATCTTCTTCCGCGCCGGGACGCTGGAGGGCGCCTTCGATGTGCTGAACCGGATCGGCTCCTTCACGTTTTCGGCGGCCAATGTCTCCTTGCCGCTGACCCTGGTACTGGCCATCGGCTCGGTCACTCATTTCATCCCGAAGAACTGGTTTGAGTGGCTCCGCGAAACCTTCGCCGCCGCCCCGTTCTACGTCCAGGCGGCATTGCTGTTCGGCCTGATCCTGACGCTGCAGTATCTGGCTGCCACGGGAGCGGCACCATTTATCTACACGCGCTTCTGAGCGTGCAGGCGGTAAACTGAGGGGTAGATGTCAGCCCAGCCGGTCGCATTACCGACTCTCGAGGAGTACTTGGCTATTGAGCGCCAAGCTCCCACGCGGCACGAGTACCGGAATGGCTTGGTGTTCGCTATGGCCGGAGGTAGCCGGACCCATGACCTGATAGCGGCGCAAGCGATCACTCGGCTCACATTGGCCGTGGAAGACAAACCATGCCGGGCGCACGGCGGCACTCTGCAGATTTACATCGCAGCCCACAACGTAGCCCTCTACCCCGATGCGATGGTGATCTGCGGAGAGGATCTCTTCGCCAAAGGCCGGGCCGATCTGGTGGCCAATCCCTTGCTGATCGTCCAAGTGCTGTCACCCTCGACCGAGGCCTATGACCGCGGTCGCAAGTTCGAGTACTACCGGGCGCTACCTTCCTTGCGGGAATACATTCTCATCTCCCAGGATCAGCCCCAGGTGGAACGCTTCTCCCGGCAGGCCGACGACAGCTGGCAGATCAGCGTGCTTCGCGGACTACAAGAGGCGCTGCCACTCGCTTCGATCAACACCTCCATCCCGCTTGGTTCGCTGTACGCCAAAGTTGAATGGCCTGAAGAAGGGACCACGCCGCAATAGTGCCCGTCAAGATTCTCCTCACCATCGGTACGCTGGCCGTTCTGCTCACCGTGCCGGACCTGATCCCGCAGTACAAGGACTATAAGGTTCTGGACTGGTCCACCATCCCCCTGCTGCTCGAATTTCACGCCAAGGCCTCGATTGAAGAGGAGCAACTGCGCCTGAAGCCGACCGTGGACGCCGTCACCGCTCAGAACGCCACGCTGCTGGCCGGCAACATGGAGCACTTCTATGAGGCGCTCCGCCAACGCGAAACCGGGCAGGACCGCGTGGTCCGCATCCTGCACTATGGCGACTCTCCCACCACCGCCGACATGATCACCGCCGACGCGCGGGTTCTGCTGCAGAAGCGCTTTGGCGACGCCGGGCATGGCTATCACTTGATCGCAAAGCCGTGGGCCTGGTACGAACATCGCGGCGTCACCGTCTCCGCCGATGGCTGGAAGATCGACCCCGCCAATCAGTCCTCGGTGAAGGATGGCCTGTACGGGCTGGGCGGCGTCAGCTTTCGCGGCTCACCCGGGGCGCATTCCCACTTCAGCTTCCGCTCGACGCCAGCCAAGATCGAAGTGCACTTTCTGCCGGGCGAAGGCCGCCTGGAGACCAGCACCGGACCGGTCGATCTGTCGACGCGCGAAGGCTTCGTCACGCTGCCCGGCGCTTCGCCCTTTGAGCTGAAAGTCGCCTCCGGCCAAGTGCGCCTGTTCGGCATCCGCGCGCTTGATGAGCGGCCCGGCGTGTTGTACGAAAGCCTGGGCCTGAATGGCGCGTACATCTCCGTGCTGGACAAGATGTTTAATGAGGCGCACTGGAGCGAGCATCTCCGCCGCGCGCAACCCGATCTGGTGATCATCAACTACGGCACCAACGAAAGCGTCTACGCGCAGTTTGTCGATAAAGCGTTCGAGAAGGAACTGCGCGAAACCGTCCGCCGCATCCGCGCCGCGGTGCCGGATTCTTCCATCCTCATCATGAGCCCCATGGACCGCGGCCAGCGGGATTCCACCGGCAATATCTCCACCGTTCCCGCGCTGCATCGGTTGGTCAACATCGAACAAAAGACCGCCACCGACCTGGGTGTCGGCTTCTTCAACACCTTTGAAGCGATGGGCGGCTCCGGGACCATGGCTCGCTGGTATCAAGCCGAGCCTCGCCTCGTTGGCGCGGACTTCATCCACCCCATGCCCGCCGGGGCCAAGATCGTCGGGGGCCTCCTCGAAAAGGCTCTGATGGAAGGCTACCGCCGCTACAAGACCCGCGTGCTGACCGAGCGTTTCGCGCAACAATAGAGGCGGTGCGGTTTCTTCTCTTGATTGCCGGAACCTTGCTGGCCGGGGTCGCCGTCTTCACGGCCTCCTCCGCCACGCCCCCGGCCAGCAAGAAGGCACCCGCCAAGTCGAAAGGTAGCACCAAGACCGCCCCGAAACGAACGGCGCCCGCTGTCAGTGCCAAAGCCCGAGCCGCTGCCCGCGAGTATGTCGAGGAACGCACGGACCCGGATGAGCCCGCGCAGATTGAGAATGCCGCCGCACTGATCCCATTCTTTGAGCGGCTCTTCCGCGCTGAGCACAGCACCCCCAACGCTCCAGCGGACCCGGTGCACATCCTGCACTATGGTGACTCTCACACCGCCGCCGACGAATGGACCGGACGCCTCCGCTACCTTTTCCAAGCCCGCTTCGGTGATGGCGGCGATGGCTTCTCGTTACCCGGGCGGCCCTTCCGTGGCTACCGCCGTCTGGGCCAGCGCAGCTCCATGACCAATGGCTGGCAGGTGCACGGGCTGTTGAGCCGCGATGGCGATTCGGTCTACGGCTTAGGTGGTGCGGCCGTTGAGGCGTCACGTCCGGGAGAGATTCTTTCGCTCGACCTGACCCCGGGCACCGACATCCCCACGGTGGAGGTTTTCTTCCTGCGGCAACCCGGCGGCGGGTGGGTCAACATTCTGGATGAAGGCCGGCCGGTGGAGGCGTTCTCGACCAGCGGCCCCCAGGGCCCGGGCTACTTCAAGTTTGAGGCGACGTCGCCGCACATTGAGCTCGAAACGCTGGATAGCGGCCCGGTGCGGGTCTTTGGCTGGTCAGTCGACCGGCGGCGCGGGGTCACCTATGAGACGCTCGGCATCAATGGCGCGCAGATCTCGGTGTTTGGCCGCTGGGAGCAGCAATTGTGGGCCAACCAGCTGTCGCGGCGCGATCCGGCGCTGGTGGTGCTGGCCTATGGCACCAATGAGGCCTCCAATCGCGAATGGACCGAAGAGAGCTACCGCGACGCCTTCCGCCAAGTGCTGGCGAACATTCGCGCCGCCGCCCCCGCCGCCAGTATTTTGGTGATTGGTCCCCCGGACCGCCTGGCGCGCGTCCGCAATCGCGGCTGGAGCACGTTTCCGCGCATGGATGAGATCGTCGCGGCACAGCGTGCAGCCGCCGCCGAAATGAAGTGCGCATTCTGGGATTGGCGTGGCCGGATGGGTGGCGAAGGGGCGATGAAGCGCTGGGTGTTGGCTGGATTTGCGCAGGCGGACCACGTGCATTTCACCGGTTCCGGCTACCAGTTGCTCGGCGAGGTGGTCCATCGCGATATCCTGACCGAGTACGCTCGTTTCGCCAAGATTCGCGAACGACTGTTCGAACCGACTCAAAATGGACAAACAGGCGACCATCCAGCGGCTCATTGAAGCCGTTTCGAAGAAGAAAGTTTCCGTGGCTCCGGACGAAAGTCTTTTCGATTCCGGCCTGCTCGATTCCTTCGCGCTGCCCGACCTTGTCGCGGCGCTGGAGCAGGAATACTCGATCCGGATTCCCGATTCCGATCTGAACCCGCGAAAGTTCGACACGATCGAACGCATCGAAGCCTACTTGGACTCCCTCAGCTGATGGCTTTTCTGCGCGAATTCGGCATGTGGCTCCCCTCCCGTGTGGTCACCAACGCGGAGATTGGCGAGAAGGTGGGCACCGACAACGATTGGATCCGCAACGTGTCCGGCATTGAAGAACGCCGCTTTGCCGCCGCCGATGAAACCGTGGCCGTGATGGCGACGCGGGCGGCGGAAGATTGCCTCTCCCGGAGCGATATCTCACCGGCCGACATCGGCATGGTGATTGTCGCCAGTGGGTCTTCTGAACGCCGCTTCCCGGGCCCGGCCACCACGGCGGCTCAGGCGTTGGGCTGCAAGAACGCCGTGGCGCTCGATCTGCCGCTGGCCAGCGCCGGCGCGCTGTTCGGGCTTTCGCTCGCCAGCCGGTTGGCGGAGAAGTTCGGCCACATCCTGGTGATCGGTTCCGAGAAGATGTCCAGCGTCGTGCTGACTGAGCCCATGGAGCGTGGCGTCGCGGTCCTGTTTGGTGACGGCGCGGGTGCGTGTCTCGTCTCCGCCGACAAGGGCCGGGCCCGCATTGTCGATTCCTGGCTGGGCAGTGACGGCAGCTACGCCGAAGATCTGCGCCTGGAGTTCGACCGTCCGCTAGCCATGAACGGCCGCAGCGTCATCCTGCAAGCCTCGCGCAAGATTCCCTCGGCCATCCAGTACGTGCTGGACCAAGCCGGCGTGCTGGCGCAGACCGTACAGGTCTACCTGATGCACCAGGCCAACCAGAATCTGATCGATCGCGTGGCCCAGGCCATCGGCGTCAGCAGCGAACGGTTCTACTCGAACATCCGCCGCTACGGCAACACCTCGTCCGCCTCCATGCTGATCGCGGCGACGGAGTGGTCCCGCGAAGTAGGCTTCGCCACGGGTGAGCCCGTAGTGTTTGCCGCTTTTGGCGCGGGCTTCAACTGGGGCGCGCTGCTGGTTGAGGGTGAGTAGTTGGTCACGGCCATCGACGACTACATCGACCATCGCAACGAACACCCCCAGCCCTTGATCTGCACCGCATCCGCCACCGAGAGTGACGCGGACCACTAGCGTTTGGCCTAGGCCGCCTTCGGCAACGTGGCCAATTCGTGCAGTGCATCCGCCATGGCCCGGATCTTCTCGGTCCAATCCAACTCTGCCAGCCAATAGCGGGGAATGCCCTCCTCGCCAAAGTGTGCTCCCGCGATCTGACCACAGATAGCGGCGGTGGTGTCGGTGTCGTGGCCCAGGTTGGCTGCCTTGCGGACGCAATCGGCAAAGTCAGTGCCCCGGTCGAAGGCCCACAGTGCGGCCTCCAAGGATTCAATGATGTACCCCGTTCCCTGGATCTGTGGCGGGTCCTTGCGCCAGTACGACCCGGCCGCCACTTCCGCCACCTTCTCGCACAGCGGGGCAAACGGCCACCGCTGGGGCACCAGCAGGCTCTCCTTGGACTCGCCATGCAGAGCGCGGGTCAGCAGCCAGGCATAGAAGCGGCACGCGTCCAGGCACTCAACGGTGCCGTGCGTCGTGCGCGCGCTCAAGGCGGCCTTCGCGACCGCTTCGGCGGGTGACTCCGCATAGAACATGGCCACGGGGGCCAGGCGCATCAGGCAGCCGTTTCCCGCCGTGCCGGGCGAATCCGGTCCGGCGTACGGCTCGCCCGTGCGGGCAAACTGGTCCAGCGAGGCCTGCGTGGTGGAGCCGATGTCGAAACACTGGCCTTGGCTGGACAAGTAGCCTTCCTGATACCAGCGGGTGTAACGTTCCATCTGGTCGCGCGGGTCAAAGCCACGGCACTCGATGAGGCTGTCGGCCAGGCACAGCGCCATCGAGGTGTCGTCGGTCCACTGCCCCGGCCGGACGCCGAATGCGCCGCCGCCCCGGAAATCGGTGACCGGATGGAAGTGGTCCGGCCGCATAAACTCAATGGGTGCTCCCAGAGCGTCTCCGCAGGCCAACCCTAGAAGGCTGCCGCGGAATCGTGATCGTCGGTCAATATTCATGGCGTGGCTCGCGGTAAACGAGCCTTCTCTTTCCTTACCCCGCCCGGTAGAGCGCGGTACTTCCTATCATATGAACTTGTACGTGCCCGGCACCGGCAAGGGTGGCATTTCCACCTTGGCGTCGTAGCTCTGTTGCTTGGGCATCAGGTCTAACTTCGAATTCATGATCATGTCCCAGGTCACCTCGACGCCCGAATAGGCGCTCTCCCGGGCCATGATGCAGGTCATCGTGCTTTCGGCCACCGTCATGGCGTGGTTGATGTAGGGGCCATCGCCCCGGATCGACTTCACCATCGCGGTGTGCTCCGTGACGTAGGGGTTCTCGCCCTTGGTGCCCATGTCGCGGGCATTAGAGTTCTTCTTGGTGCCCACTACCAACTCGCTGATGTTCGAATAGAGCCCCCGCGGAAACTGGCGGCAGTAGCTCGACAGGCGAACGCCGTTCGGGTACTCAAAGTCGGACGAAACATGGTCGTAGATGTTGCCGTAGAGCTCTTCCTTGGGCCGCCAGACGGCACCGCCGGTGGCATTCACTTTCACCGGATGCGTGCCCATCACCCAGTTGGCGACGTCGATGTTGTGCAGGTGCTGTTCCACGATCTGGTCGCCGCAGATCCAGACGAAGCTGTACCAGTTGCGGTGCTGCCAGGTCATGTCGCCCCACTTGGGGTCCCGGCCTTTTTGCTGGATCACCGGTGTCCCCACCCAATAGGCGTACAGCGCGCGAATATCACCAATCTCCCCCTGGCGAATTCTGTCCACCGTCTCGACGTATTCGCGCTGGTGACGCCGTTGCGCGCCGGACATCACGGTGAGCTTCTTTTCTTCTGACTTCTTCGCCGCCGCCATAAAGCGCCGCACACCCACCGGATCGGTGCCGAAGGGCTTTTCGCAAAAGACGTGCTTGCCGGCCTCCACCGCCGCCTCAAAGTGCATCGGCCGCCAGCCAGGCGGGGTGCACAGCATCACAATGTCGACGCCGGAGTTGATCACCTTCTGGTAGGCATCAAAGCCCGTGAAGCGCTTGTCCGGGTCTACCTTCAAGCGGTC
The DNA here is from genome assembly GCA_947458745.1 of Bryobacteraceae bacterium. Classification (GTDB taxonomy): domain Bacteria; phylum Acidobacteriota; class Terriglobia; order Bryobacterales; family Bryobacteraceae; genus JAPKYZ01. The sequence continues at coordinate 655,961 of CANGYQ010000001.1, forward strand.
CTGGATGCGGGGGTGCCGCTGGGCATCCTTCAGCCACGCCAGATTCTGCTCCAGCTTGTCCTCAAACAGGTCGCCCATACTGACCAGTTCCACGTTCTCGCTACCGGTCATCAGATCGACCACGGCCTGCCGCCCGCGTCCACCGGCACCCACCAGACCCGCAGTCAGTTTCTCTTTGCCCGCACCTCGCACCAGCTCCGGTTTGAGGATCGTGAACGCTGTCGCCGCACCCGTTAACAATTGTCGTCTTGAGGGACCGTAATCGCTCATCGTGCCAGCATCATACATTAAAGAGGTGGTGATCACGAATTGTGGCCGCACGCGGGAATGGCCCGGCTCACAATCTTGATCACCCAGTAAGGCACCAATGAACCCCAATGACTTCCGGCGCCACGGCCACGAGATGGTGGAGTGGATCGCCAACTATCTGGAAACCGTTCGCGACCGCCGCGTTCTGCCCGATGTGAAGCCCGGCGAAGTTTTCGACCGCCTGCCCGCGCACGCCCCCGACACGGCCGAACCGTTCGCACAGATCATGCAGGACTTCGAGGCGCAGATCCTCACCGGGTCGACCCTGTGGAACCATCCGCGCTTCTTCAGCTACTTCGCCATCTCCTCCACGCCGCCCTCGATTTTGGCTGAGTTCCTCGCTGCCGCCATCAACCAGAACGGCATCCTGTGGAAGTCCGGCCCGGCGCTGACCGAGCTGGAGCAGGTGACGCTGGGCTGGTTGCGCGAATGGCTCGGCCTGCCGCCCGAGTACTTCGGCATCATGTACGACACGGCCTCCGTTTCGACGCTGCACGCCTTGATCGCGGCGCGGCAGTTTGTCGTGCCCGATACCCGCCGCCACGGCGCCCGGCATGACCTGGTGGTCTACACCAGTGACCAGGCGCACTCCTCCATCGAGAAAGGCGCGCTCGCCCTGGGCTTCGGTGAAGAGAACGTCCGCAAGATTGCGACCGACGAGAACTTCGCCATCCGCCTCGATCTGCTGGAAGCGGCAATTCAAAAAGATCTCACCGAAGGCCGCGTGCCCTGCTGTGTCGTGGCCTGCGTCGGCGCCACGCCTACCGCCTCCGTGGACCCGATCGCCCAGGTGATCACGCTCGCGCGGCACTACGGCATGTGGATCCACGTCGACGCCGCCTACGCCGGACCCGCCGCGATGCTGCCCGAATGCGCACCCCACTTCGCCGGGTGGGACCATGCCGATTCGATCGTCCTGAATCCCCAAAAGTGGATGCTGACCAATGTCGACATCAGCGTACTGTACCTGCGCCACAAGGAAGCACTCAGCGACGCCATCGGCCTGACGCCCGAATATCTGCGCACCACAGCGGACCCGCGGATGCTGAACTACATGGACTACTCCGTCGCCCTGGGCCGCCGGTTCCGGGCGCTGAAGCTGTGGTTCGTGATGCGCAGCTATGGCCGCGATGGCATCTCAGAAATGCTGCGCCGCCACAACGCCGATGCGCGATGGTTGCGGCAGCAGATTGAGGCGGACCCCCGGTTTGAGATCTCCGCGCCCACGCACTTCTCGCTGGTCTGCTTCCGGCTGAAAGCGACCAACCAAGTGAATCAGCAGTTGCTCGATGCGCTCAACCAGTCGGGCTTTGCCTTCATCGCGCACACGTTGCAGAATGGCCAGTACGTGCTCCGCTTCGCCATCGGCAACTACATGACCACCCGCGACGACATCGCCCAAACGTGGACGCGCATCCAGGAACTGGCCACCGGCCTGGTATGACCTCCCCGCGCCTCGAAATCAGCCTGTGCGGCATTGCGATGAAGAATCCGGTGATGGCCGCCTCCGGCACCTATGGCTACGGTGTCGAGTTTGAATCGGTGGCCGATTTGAACGCGCTGGGCGCCCTCGTCACCAAAGGCCTTTCACGAGAGCCCATGAAAGGCAACCCCGCGCCGCGCCTCTGGGAGACCGAGGCCGGCATGATGAACTCGGTGGGCCTGCAGAACGTAGGGGTCCGGGCCTTTGTGGTAGAGAAGCTGCCGCACTTGAAGCAGTGGCAGACGCCCGTAATCGCCAACGTCTTCGGTTATGCGCTTGAAGACTACCTGGAAGTAGTGCGCGTCCTGAACGACGCCCCCGGCTTGGCCGCCTACGAGATCAACGCCAGTTGCCCCAACACCAAGCATGGCGGCATGGTCTTTTCTGCCGACCCGGTGGAACTCGCGGGCCTGGTGAGCGCGGTCAAGGCGATTGCCAAGCGGCCCATCCTGATCAAGCTCTCGCCCAACGTCACGTCCATCCCCGTGATCGCCCGGGCCGCGGAAGACGCCGGGGCGGATGCGCTATCGCTGGTGAACACCTTTGTAGCCTTGGCCATCGACCTCGACACCCGGCAGCCGCGACTGGGGGCGGGCACCGGGGGCCTCTCCGGCCCCGCCATCAAGCCAATCGCCCTGCGAATGGTCTGGGAGGCCTTCCGGTCCGTCAAGATCCCGGTAGTGGGCTTAGGCGGCATCGCCAGCGGCACCGACGCGGCCGAGTTTCTGGTAGCCGGCGCCACTGCCGTCGAAGTGGGCACCGCCAGCTTTTGGGACCCCGGCGCCCCCCAGCGGATCGCCCAGGAGTTAGACCGCTGGTTAGCCGCCCAAAAGACCACCGTCAGCGCCACCACAGGTACACTGAAGTTTCCTTCGCGCTAACCCCATGCCCAAAACCATCATCGCCACCCCCAACGCCCCGCAGGCCATCGGCCCCTATTCGCAGGCCGTCGTCCACAACGGACTGGTCTTTGTCAGCGGCCAGATCCCGATCGACCCCAAAAGCAACACCATCCAGGCTGGCATGACCGTGGAGCAGCAGACGCGCCGCGTGCTGGATAACCTGAAGGCCGTGCTGGAAGCCGCCGGCTCCTCGCTCGACAAAGTCCTCAAAACGACCATCTACCTAAAGGACATGGGCACGTTCAACGACGTCAACATGATCTACGGCCAATACTTCACCGCCCACTGGCCTGCCCGCGCCACCGTGGAAGTGTCTCGTCTGCCGAAGGATGTTTTGGTCGAGATCGACGCCATCGCCAGCGTTGAGTAACCCCGTGGCCGAACCCACCGCCGCCCCCGGCACTAACTCCAACCCTTAAACACTCCACTAAACGCGCGACGGAGCCTACCCTCCCCGGCGCTCCCCTTATGCCCGCGCCACGCCTGCCTCTTCCTCGCGGACTACGTATGGTGGCGCAAAATTCTGGCCCTGCTGCTTGCCCGCCATCCAGCGGAGCATGTAGACCATCCGCGGGTCCGTCTTGCCGCCCGTGGCGTGATTCGGCAGCACTTCCAGCAACCCATGCAGCAGGAGGTCCTGGTAGAGATCCATGTCGAACTCCACCAGCACCAGCTCCGGCCGCGTCGGGTGCCGGTCATTCTCGTGCAACGAGAACTGGATGTTTGCGAATGGAAACTGCAACTGCTTAAACGTCCGCGTCGCCCCCGCATGCAGGCCCGCCGGGCTCGGCTTAAAGGGACCATTCTCCAGCAGCGGCACGATCGCCCGGTCCACCCAGCCCATAAACCGGTCCGGCATCAACTTGCCCCACACCAGCTCCTCAAAAAATGAGAATGCACTGCGTCCTCCCAGATCGATTAACTGCGCCGCCGTCACCACATTCAGCAGTGTAGCTAGCCGTTCCTCTTTCAGCTCCAGCAACTGGCCGTACTTGTCCTCTTCCCGGAAGAACGCCCGCAGCTCCTCGGGCAGCGCCCGCCAGGTGGCCTGGGCAAAGTTCAGCTCGCCTTCGTTCGGCAACAGCATCAGGTCCGCCGCCGCCCAAGCCTTAGGCCGCAACTTCACCGGACCCAGCGCCGTCTGCCCGACACGATCCAGAAACGCCACGACATTCACGTGATCGCTGCCGTCATCATGAAATGGCAGATTGACCGGAAATGACGGCCCTCCGCGCTCTCCCCGGAACAACCGCCCGCGCTTTAGGTCCGAGATCGTCACCAGGAACTCCGTGCCCTCTGGAAATGGCTCTCGCTCACCGTTAAAGACGTTGATCATCAAATGCGCGGTGTCGGACATGGGCACATAATAAACCCATATGCTTCGTCGCACCTTTGTTGCTTCCGCCGCTGCCGCCAGCGCCGCCCCTCAAGCCCCGGCCCGGCCCAAGGCCTCCGTCATGCTGTGGACCCTGAAGGGCACCTTTGAGCAGAAGCTCGAGATCGCCGCCAAGGCGGGCTGCGAAAGTGTGGAGCTAGTGGGCGAGCATCTGGAATGGTCCGACGCGGACGTCAAGAACAAGATGGCCACGGCCAAGAGCTTGAAGCTGGGCATGGACACCATTTCCGCCATGCCCAATTGGGGCAAGGAACCCGTCTCCATGCTGGACCCGGCCCAGCGCCCCTCGATGCTGAAAGAAGTGGCGCGGCAGATCGAATGGGCCAAGAAACTCGAGATCCCGCAGTTGCTGCTGATGTCCGGCAATGCCATCGCCGGCCGCAGCTTCGACGAACAGTTCGCCTCTATGCTGGAAGGCTGCAAGCGTGCCGGTGAAATGGCCGCTAAGGCAGGCGTCACCATGATCATTGAGCCGCTGAACAACAAGGTGGACCACAAAGGCTTCTTCATGTCCAACTGCGTGGACGGTCTCCGCATGGTGAAGGAGACCAATAACCCCCACGTGAAGCTGCTGTTCGACATCTATCACGAGCAGATCCAGCTGGGGAACGTCACGCGCACGGTCGTCGAAGCCGCCCCGCACGTCCGCGTCTTCCACATCGCCGACAACCCCGGCCGCCACGAACCCGGCACCGGCGAGATGAACTACGCGAACATTTACGCCGCCATCAAAAAGACTGGCTACGCGCACTACATGACCATGGAGTACCTGCCCATCGGCGACCAGGGCGCCTCGCTCGAAAAGGCCGTCAAAGATATGCGGGCCGTTCTCTAGGAGGCATCACCTGTAGGGCACATCGGCTGGGTAGAAAGCACCTGCAATAGCCGCTGCCCGCCCTCGCCTTGCCCCATGCGTGAAGCGTGGGGCTTACTTGCCTACCAACGGGAAGCAGCTAGTCCCTTCGCCAACTAAACTGGAACTAAGCGCGCGACTTCTCATCAAACACGTAGATCGACTCCTACACCGGCTCATGTCGCACCTCCCAGCTTCATCCCCACACCCGAAAGCAGCCCCATGCCCTCGGTAATCATTGCCGGCGGCGGCTTGGCTGGCCTCGCCTGCGCGGCAGCGTTGGGCGATGCAGGCTACCAAGTGGATCTCTATGAAGCCCGCCCCTTCCTGGGTGGGCGCGCCACTTCCTACGATGTCGGCGGCGAACACATCGACAACTGCCAGCACATTTTGCTCAAGTGCTGCGTCAACCTGCTCGACTTCTACGCCCGCCTGCAAGTGGCCGACCGCATCGGCTGGCACAAACGCTTCTACTTCATCGAACCCGGCGGCCGCACCTCGACCCTCGAGGCCGGCCACTTCCCCAAGCCGCTGCACTTCACCGAATCATTCTTGAAAGCCACCTGGCTCTCGCTCGGCGAAAAACTCGCGCTCGGCCGGGCGCTGCTGGCCCTGCAAATGGAGCGCACTTCCCGCACGGACCTGGCGCAGATCACCATGCTGGACTGGCTCCAGGAAAAGAAGCAGCCCCTCCGCCTGATCGAACGCTTCTGGCGGCAAGTCCTGGTCAGCGCCATCAACGAAGAGCTAGACCGCATGGCCGCTATCCATGGCTTCCAGGTCTTCTGGCTGGGCTTTCTCGCCGCCCGCGACTCCTACGAAATGGGCATCCCCAACGTGCCGCTCGGTAGCCTTTACTCAAGCGAGGCCTGGAGCCGTTACCCCACCGTGCGCATTCACCTGCGCGCGCGCGTCGACGAGTTCAGCGGCGCGGGCGTCCGCGTCAACGGCGAACTCAAAACCGCTGACGCCTACGTGTCCGCCCTCCCCGTTGAGCCCGCGCGTGGCTTCGACTATTCGCCCATCACTGGCATCCACCTCTGGTTTGACCGGCCCGTCACGGACCTGCCGCATGGCACGCTGCTCGACCGCACCATGCAATGGTTCTTCACCAAAGGCTCCGGTGACTATCTGCAGGTGGTGGTCAGCGCCTCGCGATCCTTGCTCGAAATGCCGCGTCAGGAAGTGATCGACCTGGCCGTGCGCGATCTGGCCGAGTTTCTGCCGCTGGTTCGCGAAGCCAAGCTCATCAAAGCGCACGTCGTGAAAGAAGCCCGCGCCACCTTCTCCGCCAGCCCCGCCGCTGAGCTGCTGCGCCCGGACGTGCGCACCGCCGAACCCAACGTTTTCCTGGCCGGTGACTGGACCCGCTCCGGCTGGCCGGCCACCATGGAAGGCGCCGTCCGCAGCGGTTACATCGCCGCCGAAGCCGTCAGCGGCAAGAAGTTTCTGCTCCCCGACATTGCGTAACCGCATCGCATGACCACCATGACTGTTCTCTACGATGGCCGCTGCACCTTCTGCCAGCGCTCCCGGCGGATGGGTGAGGCGCTTGATTGGTTGAAGCTCACCCACTGGGTACCCAACACGGAAGCCCAAGGCAGCATCGTCGTGGAGAAAGGCGGCCAGCGGTTGATCTACTGGCAGGCCGTCAAGGCCATCGCGCTCAAACTGCCCTTGATCTGGCTGCTGATTCTGCCCGCCCTGGCCATGCTCCCCATCTTCGACCCCATCGGCGACCGCGTCTACCGCTGGATCGCTGCCAACCGCTACCGCCTGGGTGGCGACCACTGCGACATCAGCTAGCAAGATCACGCGTATCCCGATTCGGGGCCACGAGGCGGAGGTTCTTCCCGTAGCCCCATGCGTCAGCTTGGGGCTTTTCCACCCTCGGAGTAGCCCTCCACATGCCACTACCGCAGCATTTGGGCGGCCTTTGCCCCTCAGCGGGAAAATTCGCCCGCAAACTGGGATAATCAGATCATGCGGTTTTTGTTAGCTCTGCTTCTGTCCCTTCCCTTGTTGGCCGACGCCCCCATGACCCGGCTCCGCATCGACGTCAAGACGTTAGGCGGCAAGCCCATTGAACGCGCCGCCGTGGTGGTCCGCTTCATTGAAGGCCGCTCCGTCGTCAAGCTGGGCAAGAAGATCATTACCAACTGGGAAGTTCGCACCAACCAGGACGGCGTTGCGCGCATCCCCACCGTCCCCCAGGGCAAAATCCGCATCCAGGTCATCGCCAAGGGCTACCAGACCTTCGGCCAGACCTTTGACGTCGATGAAGAAGAGCGCACCATCGAAATCAAGCTCAACCCCCCGCAGCCTCAGTTCTCCGCCCACGAGCCGGAATAAGGACCGGTCTAAGGAGCGGCAATCGTCGCCTGGACCCGCGGAATCAGACTGGACGTAAACAACTGGGCACCCTCCGCGCCCAATTGATAGCCATCCCAGAACAACTCCGGCGCCAGAGAACTGATGCCACTGGCACTCCCGCATCCTTTCCCGCGCGCACCAGCGACTGCGCCACTTCCCTTATGCTGCGCACCGCTCGCCGCCCCCCTCCATTGCACGGGCAAATGCGGCATTCCCCCAGCCCTTACGCCGGCACCACGCGGACTTCTACTTCCAGCGTGTGGGCGCCGCCGCCCACGGTGATACCTTTCACCGGCGTGACATCGCCAAAGTCGCGACCCCAGGCGATGGTGATGTGGCCCAATCTAGGTTGTAGGTTGTTGGTGGGGTCAAAATCGACCCAGCCGACGCCTGGGGCAAACATGCTCACCCAGGCATGCGATGCCCCCGCGCCCTCAAAGCCGGCATCACTTTGCAGGTAGCCGCTGACGTAGCGCGCGGCTAACCCATGGCTGCGCAAGGCCCCAATCATGACGTGCGAGAAATCCTGGCAGACGCCCCGCCGCTGCTCCAGCACTTCGGCCAAGGGCGTTTCGATGGAGGTGGCTTGGGGGGTATAGGCAAAGTCCCGGTGCACTTGGCACATCAGTTCATAAGCCGCTTCCAGCACCGGGCGTCCGGAGGCGAGAATCGGCTCCGCATACCGGGCCAGCTCCGGCAGCCACGGCACAAAGGGCGACTCCCAGGTAAACTCGCTGGCCCGCAAGGCCGCCGGTTCCGCCAGGGTAGCCAGGTAGGCCCGGGTTTCTGACGTTGTCCACGGGCAAACCGCCGAAGGATGCGCTGATAGATCGACGGTGCCGGAGGCGATGATCTCCAGCTCGGAATGGGCATCAAGAACGGCGAAGCTGCTGACGTCGTTGCCAAAGTAGTCCTGGCGGGAAACAATGGCGGTGGGCTTGGGGTGCACGTCCAGTTGCCAGTCCCGCAGTTGTTGGGATGGCAGCAGCCGGGGGGTTAGCCGCGCTTCGCTCAAGCAATGAGAGACCGGCCCTTCGTAGGTGTAGCGCGTTTTGTGGACGATACGGCTCAGCATGCGGGGCTCATAAGGACGTAAGCCGCGACGGCATGACATGGGTCAGATACCGGCCCGTCAACGCTTCCGACAAATCAAACAAGTCTCGGCGGATGCGGTCCAGAAAACCCGTCAAGGCGGCCGGGCGGGAGAGTTCCTCCAGATTCGCCAGGCGCAGCCCGCTCAGCGTCCGGGCGGCCAAGGCGTGCTCAATCGGGGCGGTGGCGAGCTCCGCCGCCGGCAGCCGCGCCATCAGCTCCGTCAAGCTGGCCAGCTGGAACCCGGCGGAGCGCGGATTGGTCTCGTCCACCAGCAACAGCTCCAGCACCCACGGCAGACGAAGTGTAGTCAGATGCCGGTTGCGGTAGGTGATGGTGCTATCCGCCACTTGCAGCACCAGGTCCAGGGCCGATTCGCTGGTGGGCGTGGCGGCCAAACCATGCCGCAGCAAATCGGTGATCTGCAACCCGCGTTCGATGCGGCGGCCAATCTCCAGAAACCGCCAGCCGTGGCCTCGCGTGGTGCTGTCGGAAAGCAGGCCGGCAAAAGCGGCCAAGGACGCGATCGCCTGGTCCAACTGTGCCACCATCGCGGCGGGCCGGTGCCGCACCGCGCTGGCGGACGGCGCGCCCGTACTATCGCCCAACTGCTGCAGGATGCGCCACGTATCCGTGGACAAGCGCTCCTTGATCGGCCAGGCCACGCGGCGGATCTGTTTTAAGTTCCAGCCCAGGCCGGAGAGTCCGGCGGGGTCGTGGATCATGCTGCCCAGGGCCTTCTCCAGATGTTGCAGTTGCTTGGGCATCGGTTCTTTCAGCACCCAATCCGGCAAGTGGCCAAAGCCTGCCAGCAACCTCAGCACACCATCCAGGGTGACGTGGTGCAAAAAGTCTTCCTCCCCCAGCAGTGAGGGAACGGCGGTGCGCAACACGCGGATCATCCACTCCACGCGCTCCGTGTAGCGGCCCAGCCAATAGAGGTTATCCGCCACCCGGCTGGGCAACTGCGGCTGCATGGTAGCGGGAAAGCTCTCGCGATCCTGCGTCTCCAAACCGGCCCGCGCCGACGCGTTCTCCGGGGCGTGGCCCAAAACCCACGTATCCTTGCTGGTCCCGCCGTCCTGCATCGAGACAATCGCTGATTGGGTGGAGCTGGAAACGCGGGTCAACCCGCCGGGCATCACGGAATAGCCTTCGCCATCCCAGGCTGAATAGGTCCGCAACATCACATGCCGCGGTGCCAAACCGCCGCTCTCCCAAACCGGGGCCGTCGCCAGCGCCACCACTTCCTGGGCAATGTACTGCTCCGGGCGCGCCCGAATCTGGCGGGCCAACTCATTCAGCGCGGCGTGGTCCAGGGTGGAACCAAAAACCGGGCCGTTGCCAAAGCGCGGGAAAGTCGGCTTGATGATCAGCTCATGCAGATGATCCAGCACATAGCGCAACTCATGCGCGTGGCCGCACCACCAGGTGGCCACCGAAGGAATCAGCAACTCCTCGCCCAATAGATGCCGGCACAAACCCGGCAGAAAAGCCCGATGAGCGGGCGTCTCCACTAAGCCGCTGCCCAGCGAATTGGCCACCGCCACGTTGCCTGCGCGCACCGCCCGCAGCAATCCGGGAATGCCCAGCAACGATTCGCCGCGCAGTTCCAGCGGGTCGCAGTACGAGTCATCCTGCCGGCGGAAGATCATGTCCACCGGCTCCAGGCCTTCCAGCGTCTTCAGGTACACGCGGTCGTCCCGGACGGTCAGGTCCGGGCCTTCCACCAGCGGGACGCCGAACGCCTTGGCCAAGTAAGAGTGTTCAAAGTAAGTCTCGTTCAACGGGCCCGGCGTCAGCAGCACCATCCGGCGTTTGCCCGGCGCCAACGAGAGCAGCCCATGGCGTCGCGCCGAAAAGAAATGGCTCAGCGGCCGCACCGGCTGCCGGTTGAAGATTCCCGGCAGCGACCGGACACTCACCTGCCGGTTTTCGAGCGCATAGCCCGCCCCGGAAGGCACCTGCGTGCGGTCCGAAATCACCCACCACCGGCCGTCGGGGGACCGCGCCAGGTCCACGCCATGGAAATGCAGCCGGACATCGCCCGGCACTCCCACGCCATGGCAGGGCCGCAGAAAGTTCGGGTTGGCAAACAACAGCTCCGGCGGCAACCGGTGCTGTTCAATCAAACGCTGGTCGCCGTAGCAGTCGTTGAGAATCGCGTTCAACAGGCGCGTCCGCTGGGCGATGCCGCGCTCCAGGAAAGCCCACTCATCCTCGGCGATCACCAGGGGAACCGGGTCCAGCGGCCACAGCCTCTCCGAACCGCGCGGGTCGCCGTAGACGTTGTAGGTGATGGCGTTGGTGCGGATGATCTGCCGCGCGCCCTGCAAGCGGCGCTCAAACTCCGCGGGGCCCATCTGCTCCAAGGACTCCGCGAACCGCTCCCAGTGCGGCCGCGGACGGCCATCCGGACCTACCGCTTCATCCCAGAACGATTCTCCCGGGCGGTAGCGCCAAGTCCGGCCTTCAAGTTGGGGGGGCCTCACCATACAAATCAGTTATCGGCGTAAATCGAGCGTTGATGGAAACTCAGGATTCGGCTCGGGCTGGGGAATCCGCATTGTGCCCGTGGTTCCACTGTACGCCTGAAAGCGGGCCGCCCGGCGCGCCTGCGCCTCATTCGCATTCACTGGGAACGTGTCATAGTTGCGGCCCCCCGGATGGGCCACATGGTACGTGCACCCGCCGATGGACCGCTGGCTGGCCAGATCCAGCAGGTCGAACCGCAGCGGTGCATGCACCGGAATGTTGGGATGCAGGCAGCGCGGTGGCTGCCAGGCGCGGTACCGGACGCCGCAGACGTATTCGCCATGCGTGCCTGTCGAACGCAGCGGCAGACGGCGGCCATTGCAGGTGAGGATGAACCGCTCATGCACCAGGTTCTTCACGCGAACTTGCAGACGCTCCACGGAGGAATCGACAAACCGCGTGGTGCCGCCACCGCCGGGCTCTTCGCCCAGCACGTACCAGGGTTCAATACCCTGGCGCAGCTCGATCTCGACGCCGTCGTAGTTCACCGTACCGTAGACCGGGAAGCGGAACTCAAAGTGTGGCGCGAACCAGTCCAGCGAGAACGGATAGCCCGCGCGCTGGATGTACTGCATCACTTCAGCAAAGTCAGTTTCGACAAACTTGGGCAGCAGGAACTGGTCATGCAGCCGCGTCCCCCAACGGATCGGCGCTTCGCGGTAGGGCTGGCGCCAGAACACCGAAACCAGCGTCCGAAGCAGCAGTTGCTGCGTCAAGCTCATCCGCGCATGGGGCGGCATCTCAAAGGCGCGCATTTCCAGCAAGCCCAGCCGCCCGGTACTGCTATCCGGAGAATAGAGCTTGTCGATGCAGAACTCCGCCCGGTGCGTGTTGCCGGTGACGTCCACCAGCAAGTTGCGGAAGACGCGGTCGACAAACCAGGGCAGCTGATGCGGCGGCAGGCCATGATGGTCCACCTGATTGAAGGCGATCTCCAGTTCGTAGACCGAATCCGGCCGCGTCTCATCGACGCGCGGTGCCTGGCTGGTGGGTCCAATGAACGTGCCCGAGAACAGATACGACAGCGACGGGTGGTTCAGCCAAAAGCCCACCAGGGACCGCAACAGGTCCGGCCGGCGCAGGAACGGGCTGTCGGCCGGATTGGCCGCGCCCATCACGATATGGTTGCCGCCGCCGGTTCCGGTGTGGCGGCCGTCCAGCATAAACTTCTCGGTGCCCAGCCGGCACAGGCGCGCCTCATGATAAAGCTGCGTCGTGTCCTCCACCAGTTCCCGCCAGGACGCGGCGGGCTTGGTGTTCACTTCAATCACACCCGGATCCGGCGTCACCTTGATCTGCTTCAGCCGGTGGTCGTAGGGCGGCGTATAGCCCTCGATCAGCACTGGCAGGTGCAGCAGCGCCGCGGTATCTTCCACCGCGTTCACCAACTCCACATACTCTTCGGCGCTGGCCACCGGCGGCATAAACACATGCAGGCGGCCGCGGCGGGTCTCAACCGAGAGCGCCGTACGGACCACCGGCTCACCATTGTCGGAACCGATCGTCTGCTCCTGCACATCCTGCCGCGGCTGTGAGCCACTGGTGGGCGTGTACGACGGCACAGCAAACCGGCGCTGCACCGGCGGACCCAGCGGACCGCGCGGCGCAAACGGATCGATCTCAAAGATCTGCTGTACCTTCCCGGGCGGCTCCCACTTCAAGCTGGGTAGCGGCAGACGCAACCCCACGGGAGAATCCCCAGGCAACAGAAACACGTGCCTGGCGCGCATCATCCAGGTGCCGCTCTGCCACGCCGGGCCGTCCTTGCTGTAATTGCGCTGCAGCGGGAGGATGTAGCCACTTGGGGTATTCAGACCACGTTCAAAGGTGCGGCGCAGGCGGTCGCGGTCCTCGCGGTTGGCCAGGCGGTTGTCGCGCGGATCGACGTTGATCGGCAGCAGCCGCTCTTTGTGTACGTAGGCCAGCGGATCTTCGTAGGCCGCGATCACGTAGTCGTTGCTGATGGCCAGCCGCGACGCCAAGCCATTGGCAAAGCGCTCAGCCTCTTCGGTCGAGTAGCCGTAATCCTGCTCCGGGTTGGCGATCCAGCGGTCATCACGCCACAGCGGGAAGCTGTCGGTCCGCCAATAACAGGTGAACGCCCAGCGCGGCAGAGATTCGCCGGGGTACCATTTGCCCTGGCCGAAATGCAGCAGCCCACCCGGGGCCACCAGATCGCGCAGCCGCCGGATCAGTTGGCCCGCGCGGCGCTCCTTTTCCTCGCCCAGCGCGGCCGTGTTCCACTCTTCGCCGTCAATGTCGTCAATGGAGACAAAGGTCGGCTCCCCACCCATGGTCAAGCGGACGTCGCCCGCTTCCAGGTCGCGGTCCACCTGCTGGCCCAGCTGATCAATCGCCTCCCATTGCGCATCCGTGTAGGGTTTGGTCACCCGCGGATCCTCGTGGATGCGAGTCACCCGCATATAGTGTTCAAACTCGACGCGGCTCGGGCTCACCAGCCCCGTAATCGGGGCCGCAGAAGAAGGCTCCGGTGTCGCCGCCAGCGGAATGTGACCCTCCCCGGCAAACAGACCCGACGTCGGGTCCATCCCCACCCAGCCCGCCCCCGGCAAGTAGACCTCCGTCCAGGCATGCAGATCCGTAAAGTCCGCCTCCGGACCCGAAGGACCATCCAGCGACTTCTCATCCGCCTTCAACTGGATCAAATAGCCGGACACAAACCGCGCCGCCAGCCCCAGATGCCGCAGCAGTTGCACCAGCAGCCAAGCACTGTCGCGGCAGGACCCGCTCATCAAGGCCAGCGTCTGCTCCGGTGTCTGCACCCCCGGCTCCATCCGGATCGTGTAGCGGATCATCTGCTGCAGCCGCCCGTTGAGCTGCATCAGAAAGCTCGTGGTCTGGTGCGGCGCGCGGTCCACGGAATCGAGCAACTTCGCGAAAGCGGGCTCCATCGGCAGCGTCTCCAAAAACGGCCGCAACTCCCGTTTGAGCGCGGGCTCATAGAGAAATGGGAAATTTTCCGCTTCCGGTTCGAGAAAGAAGTCGAACGGATTGATGACGCTCATGTCCGCCACCAGGTTCACTTCCACCGAGAAGTGGTCCGTGGGTTCCGGGAAAACCAGCCGCGCCAGATAGTTGCTTTGCGGGTCCTGCTGCCAGTTCAAAAAATGCTTGCCCGGCTGAACCTTGAGCGCATAGCTCAGTACCGGCGTCCGGCTATGCGGCGCCGGACGCAGACGGACAATCTGAGGAGACAGAACAACCCGGCGGTCGTAGTTGTAAACCGTCCGATGATGCAGCGCGACACGAATAGCCATGGTTTTGAGCGTAGGGGCTCGACGGGGAGGTTCCTTGATTCTGGCACGCCGGGGCAGGTGCAGGTGAAATGAAGCGAATCGGCCCGTTGGTGCCCGGGGCGGGACTTGAACCCGCACTCCTCTTTCGAGAAAACGGATTTTAAGTCCGTTGCGTCTGCCGGTTTCGCCACCCGGGCACATTGAAATTATGGCATTCGCGGCCTGGCTCAGGAAGCGCCGTGGGTATGGACATTCAGTCCGCGCTGAGATCCGCTCAAAAAAAGAGCCGGACACTGGTCAGGTGTCCGGCTTGAAGAGCACCCACATGCGGCTCGGAGGTCGCAGCATGTGGCTGTGGAGGAGCACAATACAACGTCGATCTAGGCCAACAACCCTCCGTGACCCAGGCACGCCACTTCCCAACCCGATACACGGTAGCGGGCCAGCAACGGCGGCAAAATCAGATCCACGACATTTGTCTTCGCGGAGCGGAAGCAGCCCGGCGCGGAAACAATCGGTACATCGTCGTGGTAGCCCAAAAGCAATAGGTTCCCGGGCTCAACGGGAGCCAAAAATCTTTCAATATGGCAGCCCAAGCGGGAAAATGCCCGTCCCACTACATCATCCGGACCAGCCGGAGCCGTCGTCGACGCCACCAAGATAACAGTTGGTTTACTGCGGAGCAAGTGCTGCAAGCCCCGAGCCACTAAACCCTCTTCTTCCTGGACGGCCAGAACGAAGCTGGGCGATACGCCCACCCGCTCCAACCGTTGGCGCATCACACCCTCAAACAGCTGGCGGGCTCGCTCCGCGCTTAGCGGGTCGGAATACAAAACGGCGACATTGGGGCTCCGCACCGGCCGCGCTTGGAGCAGTGGGCCCCGCTCCTTGATGATCGAAGCCAGCGCCTCTACCTGGCTGCTGGGCACCGCGAAAGGGGAACTCTTTACGGTTGCAATCCGCGTTCCCGCCGGGGCGTAGCTGAAATTGCTCAGTGTGGATATCACCACGCTGGCGGTGCAGTTGATCTGCCGCAGCAGTTCGTCATCCACCAGCAGACAGCAGTTCTCGGTGGCCACCAGGTTGGCCCGGCCACCCGCGGCGGGCCGGATTTCCATCGCCCCGCAGCCCATATCCGCCGCCACCCGCGCTACCGCGTCGTCCTCACTCACTTCGCCGGCTTCCAGTTCCGTCACCCACACCTTGTCCAGGCCTTCGGTCTGCAACAGGCGGATGTCTTCTTCCCGCAGGACATGGCCCTTGGCCAACAATTTCTTTCCGCCGGGCCGGAATATCGTGGTGCACAAAATCCGCCCCATGGATTCGTTGACTTCAATGGTCTGCGCTTTCATCGTCCCCTACTCTCCCAATTGGCCTTGCCTTTGAACCGCTTCTTTCGAGGAAGGCTCCTAAAGAAGACTTATTGTACATTCCTTTAAGTGAGTATTCGGGCGAATATTCTCACTTTGTGGGTAGGTATTTTGAGGGGCTTGAGCAGAGGCTAGTTTACAGCTAAGAGGCAGAAAAAACAGGCTTTCAGGCCAGTTTATCCACCAAGACTGGTACTTCGACGTGAGCAGTTCTAGGAAGAATCGGGAGAATAATATTCCCACGTTTGGGGGTATTTGCCTGGAATAAAGTGGTGTGACGCAGTGGTTTCAGCACTGCGATCTCGTCACAGGCCTTGAACTTAGGGCACCGCAGACAGTCTTTCCAGGCCTTCAGGGGCAGTTGGCCACGGTCCACTTCGTCGAACCCCAGCTTGGCGAAAAACCCGGGCACATAGGTGAAAGCGAACAGTGATTCCAGTCCAAAAAGCTCGGCCTCGGCCACCAGCGCCTCGACGACCTGGCGTCCGATTCCCGAACCTTTCTCATTTGGCGACACCGCCAGTGACCGCACTTCGGCCGATAGCGGCGTGTAGATCCGCAGCGCGCCACAACCCACCAGCTGGCCATTGCGATAAGCCACGGTGAAATCGCGGATGCTCTCGGCCAGCTCAAACTCGGTCCGCGGCAGCATCACGCCTTGGGCGGCGTAAGCATTCACCATCGCGGTGATCGCCGGGATGTCGCCCAAAATGGCCTTGCGCAGCTCAAGCATGGATGGTGGTTCCGATGGGCTGCCCGGCCAGGGCGTTACCCGCAGCGTGGGGGTGCCCCCCGTGAGCAATGACGACGCGACCCACGCCCTGGCGCAGGGCATCCATCGCCGCCGTTAGCTTGGCCTGCATGCCGCCGGTGGCCACCTGATCGTCGATCAGCTGCTGGCAATCGGCGACACTCAGGTCTGTGGCGGTGGTGCCGTCGGCCACGCGTACTCCAGCCACATCCGTCAGAAAGACCAAGGCATCAACCTGGAAAGAGGACGCGCAGGCCACGGCCATCTGGTCTGCGTTGACGTTGTAGATTTCACCGGCCTGGCCACCAGCCACGCAAGCGATCACCGGCAGAAAGCCGCCCTTCACCAGATGGGTCAGCACGGCCGCATCGGAGCTGATCACCCGGCCCACCGCACCCAGGCGCGGATCCAGCTGCTCCGCCACTGCCAGGCCGGCATCAATTCCGGTCAGCCCCACGGCGCGCGCCCCAGCACCAACAAAGGCCGAGACCAGCTGATGATTCACCGATCCGGCAAACACCTTCAGCAGTGCGTCCACCACGTCCGGCGTCGTCACCCGCAGTCCGTCCACGAACTGGCTTTCGACGCCCCGTTCCGCCAGAAACCGCGTCATCTGTTTGCCGCCGCCATGGACCACGGCCACTTCATGCTGCCCGGCAAGCTCCGCGATCTCCGCCGCCAGCCGCGCCCTTGAAACCGGCTCATCCAGCAACGTCCCACCCAGCTTGATCAACGCCCGCATCGGAACTCCGGCGACCCTAGAAGGGGCCGTCCGTCTCCTCATAGCCCAGGATCAAATTGAGGTTCTGCAATGCCTGCCCAGCGGCACCCTTCACCAGATTGTCGATCACGCTGACGATCACGCCGCGCCGCGTCTTGGGGTCGTACTTCACCCCGATGTCGCAGTAGTTGGTGCGCTGCGCGGACCGGATGTCCGGCACCTGCCCCGGGTCGTAGAGCCGCACGAACGGCTCATTCTCATAACGCCGCTCGTAGATGGCGATCAGGTCTTGGGCGGATTCGATGTTGACCCCGCGGAAGTAAATCGTCTCCAGGATCCCGCGGTCGATCGGCAACAGGTGTGCGGTGAAGCTGAACTCATGCTCTTCTAGACCCGAATTCTGCAACACTTCCGGCACATGCCGGTGGTTCAGCAAGGAGTAGCAGGAGAAGTTCTCGGTCACCTCGCAAAAAGCGGTCTTCAGCGACGGCTTACGGCCCGCGCCGCTGACACCCGACTTGGCATCGCAAACAATCCCCGCCGAACGGTCAATCGCACCGGCCGCCAGCAGCGGTGCCAGGGCGAGATTCGCGGCCGTTGGATAACAGCCCGGATTCGCCACCAGTTGCGCTTGCGGGATGGTCTCGCGGTAGAACTCGGGCAGCCCGTAGGCCGCCTTGGCCAGCCACCCCGGCGCAGTGTGCTCTTCCGGATACCAGCGCTTGTACTCGTCCAGCGTCTTCAAGCGGAACGCGCCGCTGAGATCGACCACCTTCAAGCCGGCATCGAGAAACGTCTTCGCCAACTCCATCGAAACTTCCGGCGGGGTGGCCAGCGCGACCGCGTCCAAACCCTCCGCCAGTGCTGCGTCCCGGGTACAGGGGATGCGGAGCGGCGGCTGCTCCCCGCGCGGCAAGGGCCGGTCGGCGGAATCAGCCCGGTGCTCCAATAGGACCGGTTCAATCCCGGAATGAAAGCCCAATAAATGGACCAGCTCTTCGCCGCTATAGCCGCGATATCCAGCAATACCTACTCGATGGCTCACTTCAGGCAACCTCACTCACGGGGTGACTCATGACTATTTATACACACTCGTGAATAATTATACTCTGATTGCCGCTGCCTCATGAACGCCCGATCCGGTCCTGGTCAACTGCTCCGAACTGCTACTTCTGTTCGTCCACCGACCGGTCCGCCAACTCGCCGATAAATGGCAGCCGCACCATCAGGCCCCGCGACGTCTGGTAGAGCATGTACACCCAAGCCGCGAACACCGCAAACTTCAGCGGCCGACCGATCATCCAGCCCTGTGGCAACAGCTCCTTGGTGACCAGATCAACGATCAGCCAGGTGACAAACAGGTAGAGCCCCTGGAAGGCGTGGAACCGGACATCGCGCATCTGCCGGAACCGGTCAGCCGCCAGCACAAACAACGCCCCAATCCAGCCCACCATCGGGATATAGCAGAGAATCGACGCGTTCCGAGGAGAGATATCGTCCAGTCCGGACTTGCTGCTGGGACGGCGCGGCGGCGGCACCGGGCCGGTGACCGGCTGCGCGGCGCCACATTTGGCGCAGAACCGGTCTACCGGGGTTACAGAGTTGCCACAACTGGGACAAAAGGCCATTGTTCTCTCGATTCCACTACATTTTCAGGTCCACGTTCACCCGATCATACGATGCCTGGCCCAGGAATGTTCCGGTGTGATAGCATCCGCCCCATGCGTGTCATTCTTGCTTTACTCTGCGCCCTGCTCAGCACCGTTTCGCTTCAGGCGGCCAAGACCCTGGATATCTACTTTATTGATGTCGAGGGGGGCCAGTCCACTTTGATCGTCTCGCCGTCCGGCCAATCGCTGCTGGTCGATGCGGGCTTCCCCGGCTTCAACGGCCGCGATGGCGACCGTATCCTCCAAACCGCTAAGAAAGCCGGCGTCAAGCAGATCGATTATTTTCTAGCCACGCACTACCACCTGGACCACATCGGCGGCGTTGAACAACTGGCGGACCGCATGAAGATCGGTACCATCATCACCCACGGCCCGAACACCGAAACCGGCAAAGGCGCTGAGACGATGACCAAGGCCTACGAGAATGCCCTCAAGACCTCCGGCGCCCAGACGCTTGTCGTGAAGCCCGGCGACACGATCCCGCTGAAGGGCCTAGACATCAAAGTGGTGGCCGGCCGCGGCAACCAGATCACGGCGGCACTACCGGGCGCGGGCAAGCCCAATGCAGCGTGCTCGGGCGTCGCCCAGAAAGCAGCGGACCCCACCGAGAATGCCCGGTCCATCGGCTTCATTCTCACCTGGGGCAAGTTCCGCTTCATCGATCTGGCGGACCTGACCCACAACAAAGAACTGGAACTAGCCTGCCCTAACAATCTGCTGGGCGAAGTGGATCTCTACCTCACCAATCACCACGGCCTGGATTCCTCGAACGCCGCCCCGTTGGTGCATGGCCTGAAACCGCGCGTCGCCGTCATGAACAATGGCGCGCGCAAGGGCGGGTCGCCCGAAGCCATCA
Organism: Bryobacteraceae bacterium; assembly: GCA_947458745.1. Taxonomy (GTDB): domain Bacteria; phylum Acidobacteriota; class Terriglobia; order Bryobacterales; family Bryobacteraceae; genus JAPKYZ01. The sequence goes on from CANGYQ010000001.1 coordinate 675,529, forward strand.
AGACCGTGCGCAACTCGCCGGGTCTCGAAGACCTTTGGATGATCCACTATTCCATCGCCGCCGGCAAAGAGGGCAACGTACCCGACAGCTTCATCGCCAACATCGACGAGAACGACGAAGGCTTCGGCATCAAGATCTCAGCCGAGCAAAACGGCACCATGGTGGTGACCAACCAGCGCAACAAGTTCTCGAAGACCTACGCCAAGAAGTAGCGCGCGCCGCCTACTTCACTTTCCCGAACAATGCCGGGGCCGTCGACATCAGCTCCTCTGCGGCCCCCCGGCCATAAGGCGTGCGCTCTATCTCGTAGCCGCCGAAGGAAAACTCCGGTGCCGTGGGCATGTAGTCGCCCCCGACGCCGCTTGAGTACCCGCAGAACATCGTAAAGGCAAACGGTGACGCCTTCTTAAAGGCCACCCCGATCTCCGCAAACGGCTCGCCCGGCATCGAAACCATCGCCACGTCTCCGATCCGCAGCACCCGCATCTCCACCGAAACCGGTGTCTGCGGAGCGGGCTGCTTCCACTTGTTCAGCAGGTTCCGGAAGCGCCGAACACGAGCCTCAGCCTGGTACAGCTTCCACGGGTCGCCACCAGCGCTCTTCTCTTCGGCCACTTGACGCTGCGCCCGCGTGATCCGCTGCTCCATGTCGGCAATCTCTTCCGGCGTGTACGTGCGGCGCGGCAGCGGTACGGTGACCCGGGCAAAGCTCAACTGCGCGGGGCGCGGACCCGAGACCCGCCAGTGCTGCTTGGCCTGAAACGCAGTGGATTCCACAAACCCTTCCGCGCGCGGTTGCCGGACCACGGTGTCAATCTGTTCTGCCACGGCACTAATCTGATGACCTAGAATCCGCCCCAACCGGTGTGCCACTTCGACGTCACCCGTAAAGCCCTCCACCGGCCCTTGATTGCCCGCCGCGCCCTGAAAGTAGAGGCACAGCGAACCCGGTAAAGCCTGCTCCACCGTGTGCCGCGCCATCCCGATCCAGTCCGGTGACGCCAGTTCGTTCTCATAGGCCAGCACGGTGCCGTGCGTCTGGAAGTTGGCCAGCACCGCCAGCGGTCGGCCTTGCGCATTGTCGATGCGGAAGACAATCAGCTCGCGATCGACAAACCCGTCCGGGTTGATCCCCACGGCGGGTGGCGAATTGGGCGTTCCCCGAACCCGGCGGTTGATGTTGATCGTCCCGGTGCCGCGCCCACCGGCCAGATGCGCGGGCTCCAGCTTGGCATTGGCGGCGGCGATCACCTCCACAATCCGCGCCCGGACATCCTCCATGTAGCCCTGGTAGACACGGGCGAACTCAGTCAGGTCCACCCCTGCCGGGCCGCGCTCCAGCGACAACAGCGGCGCGGCATGAGTGTGAGAAGCCGCCAACCGGATGTGCTCCACCGGAATGCCCGTCCGGGCCGCGGCATCCTCCACTGCGGACTCCAACCCCTCCACTGTGATGATGTCCAGGTCCACCATCGCAAACCGCTGCTTGCCGTCGGAGAGCACCAGCGCCGTCGCCTTCAAGCCGGGTGGGTCAATGCCTTTGGCGACGATGTGGGTCTGGGAGCCCCAGTTCAGCTTGGCGATCGGGATCGGCGGGTCAATCGAAACTCGCGCCACGCCCGCCAGCAGTCCCGAGGGCTTGGCATCCTTCACGCCTTGCTCCACCAGATCGGCCCGGAGCAGACCGGCCATGGCCAGAAAGAGCAAAGGAGTTCGCATAGCGCTCGATTCTATCCCGCTTCAGCCGGCCGTGTGAAGCCCTCTTCGCCTACTTCGGCTGACCCGCCGCCGCGCCATCATCGAGCGGTAGCAGGTACCAGGTTTCATCCGCCGATACATCCAGCGCTCGGCCCGTGGCAGGCAGCCGGAAAGTGGCGGGCAACACGAAGGCGGCGGATTGATGGCCGGTCTTCAAATCGATGCGCACCACTGCCTTCTGCTGGGCGTCCAGCACAAACAGCGCCTCCCGGCTCAACGCCCACTGCCGGTCACCACCCAGCGGGGTCACTCGTTTGGGCTTGCCACCCGCCAACGGGACACCAAAGATGCCGGAACTGGGCCCTGACGAGTAGTACAGGGTCCCTCCGTCGGACCCGCTCTCCTCCGCTTCCGTTGCAGCCTCGCGGACCACAGCGTACCCTCGGCCATCAAAGCCAACGCGCGCCACCTGCGCGCCGCCACCCGCATCCTGTTGGGTGAAATAGATGCTCTTCCCATCGCGCGAGAACACGGGCTGGCGCGAGGGCGTCGGCGGTGTTGCAATCTCGCGCAGCCCGGGCGCTGAAGGCGAGGCCGCAAAAAGCCGCACCACACCACTCTTGCGCGCCTGGAACACCACCCACTTGGCGTCCGGTGACCAACTTGGAGCGCCCATCTCTTCCATGCCGGCGGCCAAACGCCGCGCCCCCGTGCCGTCCTTGCGGGCGATCCAGATCTCGGCCAGCCCCGCCCGGTGCGTGCGGAAAGCGAACCAGTTTCCGTCAGGCGCAATCCGGCCGGAATCGTCGTCGCCCGCGCCATTGGCCACCACCAGCTTCGGCGGCGGGGCGCCCACACGGCCCGCCACCACCAACCGGTAGAGGTTCAGGCCGGGCGAGACATTCACGCCAAGCTCTATCGCCCGATCAGTCCGCGGCGTGTTGCAGCCAGCCAGCGCCAACAAAATCAGTAGCACGGTGGAGGCTTCCTTGGCCCAGGCTCGACACACACAGTTTGGCCTGCTCATCGGTCTTCATCATACGGGAGAATCCCGTCCCGGGAGGACGGCGGAGGCAGGCTCTCCTGAGGCATCGACTTGCTCTCAACGTTTTGCTCAGGCCCGGTAAGCTGTTTAGGCTTATTCGCTCACCTGCGATGTATGGCTTTGTCAGGTATGTTCCGCCATCCAGGGCTGCGCGCTAACCCGGATCGGTCTTATCCGATAGCTTGGCTCAACTTGAGAATAACGGGAGGGAAGAGGTCTTCTCTCCCGTTCTGTTTTTAGTCACGGCCTATCTTCCCCACCGGCCAGCAGTAGCGCATTTTCACCAAGTAAGGGTGAAATGACGTCTTGATTCACTTGCCTGAATCGCTTACCTTCCAATTGGGACGAAGCAAGCTCCGGGAAGAGGCGAACGTGGTGCACTGGCTCTCAGGCACGCTACACCGGCCGATCATTCCACTGGCCAGTCAGCTGATCTGGCGATGCACTGGTGGAGCTGCATCTCTCCCGTCAGGCTCTCCCACTAGCTCCAACACACTCCCCTCTCCAACGTATCGGCGAGACAACATCGTGGCGACGTGGCTGGGGCCAAACTTCGCCACCTACACTTCCATGAGCGATATCTTCGTAAGAACCTCCGATCAGGTGAAGTTCGCGGGCCAGACCGGGAAATTCTCCCTCAACTACTTGTTTGCCTACGAAGGCTACCTCAGCTCAACCGATCCCACCCTCTTTAACCCGCACTTCTGCGCGGACCTCTATTTAAATGGGCAAGCAGGTGGGGTTCGGCTGCAAGACTTCCGGCGATCCGCTCTTGCCCACGTTTTCAAACCACTATAAGAGCCTGCCGTTCGATACCGTCATGACCCAAAGCCTCACCTTCGTGCTGGGGGGTACGCTGGAGCCACTATTCCCGGATCTGTATCCGGATGGCTCCCTGGCTCCCAATTGGGTACCCCTGTTGTCTCAGAAGGGTCAGGATCTGGTGACCGGCCGTTATTTCGCCCACTTCGGCAACACCATCAGGTTGCAAAAGATCATCGTCACCGATGACGCTGGCCAGCCGATGACAGGCATTACGATGGAGAGTCTCAGCGGCTACCACTACAACCTGGTGGGTGCCCGCATGACGACCGACCCGGCGCCGGAGCCAGCTTCGCTGCTGCTTGTCGGCGGTGCCCTCCTGATCGCCGTGGGATGCGCGCGGCGGCGGCACTCCGGCTGATGGACGCTCCGGCCTTGAGGTACCGCCGGGTACGTCCTGCTAAGATGCGGGAGTGAAGCTGCTTTCACTCCTGTTCCTTATGTCTTCCCTGCTGTCCGCCGCCGAACCCTCCCTCTCCCCGCCCATCGCCAAGACCGTTCCCAAGACCATCGAGGCCCACGGCGACAAGCGGCACGACCCCTACTTCTGGCTGCGCGACGACGCCCGCAAGAACCCCGAAGTGCTCTCCTACCTGGAAGCCGAGAACCGCTACACCGAGGCGGTGATGAAGCCCACCGAGGAGTTGCAGAAGAAGCTCTACGACGAGATCCTGGCCCGCATCAAGCAGACCGACGAAAGCGTTCCCTACCGCAAGGGCGACTACTGGTACTTCTCTCGGACGGTGGAAGGGCAGCAGTACGGCATCAACTCCCGCAAGAAGGGGTCGATGGCAGGCGTGGAAGAGATCCTACTCGATCAGAACGTGCTGGCCAAGGGCGAAAAGTACTTCCGCGTGGCCAACATGTCGGTGGCTCCCAACCAGCAGTTGATGGTCTACGGCACCGACACAGCGGGTGACGAAGTTTACACCCTCCAGTTCAAGGACTTGAAGACGGGCCAACTGCTGGCCGACAAAGTGCCCGGCGTCTACTATTCCATCGCCTGGTCCAACGACAACAAGACCGTCTTCTACACCATCGTCGATGAGGCCAAGCGCCCCTACAAGGTGCTCCGCCACACCCTCGGCACGGACCCCAAGAGCGACACCGTCGTCTTCCACGAAACCGACGAGCGCTTTGAGCTGCAAGTGGGGAAATCGAAGAACGACCGCTTCATCTACATCCAAAGCGGCAGCAAGACCAGCTCCGAAGTTCGCTACCTTGACGCCAACCAGGCCACCGCGGCGTTCTCCGTGCTCTACCCCCGGGCGAACGATATCGAGTACGACGTCGTCGACCGCGGTGATGAATTCTACGTCCGCATCAACGACAAGGGCCGCAACTTCCGCCTGGTCCGCGTTGCTCAAAAGAGCCCGGCGCTGTCGAATGCCGTGGAAGTGATCCCGCATCGGGCTGATGCGCTGCTCGAAGGTGTGGATGCTTTCGCCAACCACTTGGTGGTGTCGGAGCGCGTCAACGGCCTACTGCAGATCCAGGTGACGGATCTGCGGACGAACCAGTCGCATTCGATTGATGCGCCGGAAGCGGCCTACGTTTTTGCTCCCGCCGGAAATCCGGAGTACAACTCCACCACGCTGCGCTTTACCTACTCCTCACTGATCACGCCGCCCTCGGTCTACGACTACGACATGGAGAAGAAGACCCGCGAGCTGAAGAAGCAGCAGCCCGTGCTGGGCGGGTATGACCCGAAGCTCTACGCCACTGAACGTGTCTTTGCGACCGCGCAAGATGGGCAGAAAGTGCCGGTGGCATTGGTCTACAAGAAGGCGCTGTTTAAGAAGGATGGCTCCAACCCGGCGCTGCTCTATGGCTACGGCTCCTATGGGTTGAACAGTGATCCGTTCTTCTCCTCGGAGCGGCTCAGCCTGCTGGACCGCGGCTTCGTCTACGCCATCGCCAGCATCCGCGGCGGCAGTGAGATGGGCAAGCCCTGGCACGACCAGGGCCGCATGATGAACAAGCGGAACACCTTCACCGACTTCATCGCCGCGGCGGAGCATCTGGTCAAGAACAAGTACTCGAGCACGGCGAAGCTGGGCATCATGGGTGGCTCCGCCGGTGGCTTGCTGATGGGCGCGGTCACCAACATGCGGCCGGATCTGTTTGGGGCGGTCATCGCCAAAGTGCCGTTTGTTGATGTCGTCAGCACCATGCAGGACAAGAACCTGCCCTTGACGGTGGGTGAGTTTGAAGAGTGGGGCAATCCGGAAGAACAGAAAGCCTACGCCTACATCCGCAGCTATTCGCCCTATGACAACGTGGAGCGCCAGCAGTTCCCGCATATGCTGATCACGGGTGGCTTGAATGACCCGCGCGTCTCCTACTGGGAACCAGCCAAATGGGTAGCCCGCCTCCGCACCATGAAGAAGGGCGATAACATGCTGTTGTTGAAGATGAGCATGGGGGCCGGACACTTTGGGGCGTCAGGCCGCTATGATCGTTTCAAGGAGACGGCGCTGGACTACGCGTTCCTGATCAAGGCGCTGGGTGTCGAAGTGAAGCCGTAAGGGAGACTTTTGCATGATAAATCGACGCCAGGTTTTCCAGGCGGCCGCTGTCGCCGTACCCGCCGCAGCGCTAGGTCAGCAGGTGGAATGGAAGCCGCTGACGCTGGACGCGCACCAGAATCAGACCGTCGTAGTGCTCAGTGACTTGATCATCCCGGCCACCGATACCCCGGGCGCCAGGGATGCCAACGTCAACCGCTACATTGATCTGTTCCTCACCGATGGCTCCGAAGCGGACCGCAACCGGTTCCTCGAAGGTCTGGGACAGCTGGATGGCTACGCCGTCCGCAAGTTTGGCAAAACCTTTATCGACGCCACCAAAGATCAGCAGATCACCATCCTGAAGGAGTTCAGCGCCGGCACGGCGGGTAAGCCTTCGCAGAACTTTTTCACCCAGGCCAAGATGCTCACCTCGCGCATCTACTACAACACGGCCATCGGCTTCCGGGAGCTGAACAAGGGCGGGCGCGTGCCGCGTTCGTTCGCCTGTAAGGCCTAGCGCCCTTTTGGCGCAGCCCAACGCCGTCCCGTGATGAACTTTCCTGATTCGGTCCGGTTCCTCTACGCGCTGGGGAACGAAGTAAAGACTCTCAAGCTCGGCCTGGAGCAGATGCGGAATCTGGCCGCCCGCCTCGGTCACCCGGAGCGCCGGCTGCGCTTCGTGCATGTGGCCGGCACCAATGGCAAAGGTTCCGTTTGCGCCATGGTGGAAGCTGGCTTGCGGCATGCCGGGCAAACCACCGGGCTCTACACCTCACCCCATCTGGTCTCGCCCACCGAGCGCATCCGCATCAACGGCGAACCGGTCACCGAAGAAGAGTTCAGCCGCGCCTTTGACCAGGTGCATGAAGCCGCGCAAGGCATGGAAGTACACCCCAGCTACTTTGAAACCGTCACCGCGATGGCCCTGGTGCTGTTCGCGGAAAAGCAGGTGGATACGGTGGTGTGGGAAGTGGGCTTGGGGGGACGCCTGGATGCCACCAACATCGTCACCCCGGTGGTGTCCGTGATCACGCCGGTGAGCCTCGATCATCAAGAGCACCTGGGCGATACCGTCACCAAGATCGCCTCGGAGAAGGCCGGCATCATCAAACCGGGTGTGCCCGTGGTGGTGGCCCCGCAATGGCCGGAAGCCATGGCCGCAATTGTGGACAAGGCTCGCGCCGAAGGTGCTCCCGTCATCCTGAGCGGACCGGTCGAACTGCCGTTTCCGCCGCCGCTGGCTGGGAGGCATCAGCTGGACAACTGCCGCACGGCCGTCGCCGCGCTCGCGCAGCTGGGCGTGGGGCCGGAAGGCATTGCCGAGACGCGTTGGCCGGGGCGGCTGGAACTGGTGGGCCGCGCGCCGGACATCTATCTCGACGGGGCGCACAACCCGGCCGGTGCCGCGGCCCTGGCTGAGTTTATTGAGGAACGGCGTGCGGCTGGGAAGGGCCGCATCTGGATGGTGTTCGGCGTCATGAAGGACAAGAAGGTAGCCGAAATGGCCGGGCACCTCTTCCCGCTGGTGGATGAGCTGATTCTCACCGCCCCCATCTCAGAGCGTGCCCTGTCACCGGAGGCGATCCCCGCCAATGGTGCGCGTGTCGTGGCCTCGGTCCCGGAAGCACTCTCGCTCATCCGCGCCGCGGCACCGGGGGATACTGTCTTCATCACGGGGTCTCTGTTCCTGGTCGGCGAAGCGCGGCCGCTGCTGGTGAATTCATGAAGGAACCGATGAAGTACGGCTTTGAATGGTCCTTCAGCTTCTTCCGCTCCGTGCTGTTCATTGCCCCGTCAATCGTCGTCGCGACGGCCTTCTGGGGCTTCTGGAGTCTGTTGATCTCCCCGTTTGACCCCAATGGCCGCAAGCAGGCCTGGATGGCGAAGATGTGGGCCCGGACGCTGCTGCTGGTCTCCGGCACCCGCGTGAAGGTGGAGGGTCTCGAGAACCTCACGCCCGGCCAACACTATATCTTTGTCTCGAACCATCGCAGCTACATGGATACGCCGGTGATGCTGGCGTCGTTGCCGGGGCAGTTCCGGTTTATGGCCAAGGCGGGACTGTTCAAGATCCCCCTGATGGGTGGCCACCTGCAACGCGCCGGGCATATTCCGGTGCCTCTCGACAAACCGCGCGAAGCGGTCCGCAGTATGACCGAAGCCGGGCGCATCATCCGCGAGCGGCAAGTCTCTGTGCTCGTGTTCCCCGAGGGGGGCCGCACGATGGGCCAGATGGACCCGTTCCGCGAAGGGGCGGCCTTTATTGCCATTAAAGGTGGCGTACCGCTGGCACCCGTGGGCCTGGTTGGCACTTTCGAACTTCTGCCCATGCATTCCGTCCACGTCCAACCCCGCCAGGTAACCGTCCGCATCGGCCACCCCATCGTGACCGAAGGCCTGGACATCAAGGAGCGCGGTGCCTTAACCGATCGCTTGCGCGATGACGTAACCCGGCTGATTTCTTTCGTCTAGGCTGTGCCCGCCCGCCGCAAGCCGTATAATCGACCCATGGTCTCGCGCCGTTCACTCTTGGGCCTGCTGCCGGCTGGCCTTACGCTTTCCCGCACCGCCTTCACCCAACAGCAGTCCATTTCGATCGAAGAGTATGAACCCAAGTCCAGCCTGGTGGTGCCTCAAACTCCGCGTAACCGGGCCCGGTTTCCCTTCATTGACATTCACAATCACCAGCCGACGTTCCGTGGTGATGACGACCTCAGCAAGGTCCTGAAAGACATGGACGCGCTGAACATGCGCGTCATGGTGAACCTCTCCGGCTCCTATGGCGACGCCCTGAAAGGCGTCCTCAAGACCTACCGGACCGGCCCGCACAAGGACCGCTTTGTGGTGTTCGCCAACTTCACCTTCCGCGATGTCGACGCGCCGGATTACGCGGACCGCGTCGCCAAACAACTCGAAGACGACCTGAAGGCCGGCGCGCAAGGCCTGAAGATCTTCAAAAACTTCGGCATGGACTTGAAAGACGCCAAGGGCCAACGGGTCCACGTCGATGACGCGCGCTACGACAAAGCCTTCCAGGTGCTGGCCAAGTACAACGCCCCCTGCCTGATCCACACCGCCGAACCTAGGCAGTTTTTTGATCCGGTCGACAAGTACAACGAACGGTGGCTCGAACTGACCACCATCCCCGGCCGCCGCCGTCCACCGGACCGCTACCCCTCCTGGGATGTGTTGATGAACGAGCACTGGAGCCTGTTCCGCCGCCACAAGAACGTCAACTTCATCAGCGCCCACTTAAGCTGGCTGGGCGGCGACCTGGGCCGCTTGGGCAAGCTGATGGACGAGATGCCCAACATGTATGCCGAGATCGGTGCCGTGCTGGCCGAACTCGGCCGCCAGCCCCGCTTTGCGCGCCAGTGGTTCATCCGCTACCAGGACCGCGTCCTGATGGGCAAGGACACCTGGGCCCCGGAAGAATACGCCACTTACTTCCGCGTGCTGGAAACCTCGGACGAGTACTTCCCCTATTACCGCAAGCGCCACGCCTTCTGGAGCATGTACGGCCTGGACTTGCCGGACGAAGTGCTGAAGAAGCTCTACTACAAGAACGCGCTGCGCCTGCTGAAGGGTATCGATCCGAGCGGCTTCCCGAAATAAGCCCCCGCCCAAACAACAAAAAGGGCCGGACCCCGAAGGGTCCGGCCTTTCTCATTTTGCGGCTTCCGAACTGGCCCTAGAAGCTATACTTCAGTGCCATCTGGATCTGCCGTGAATCGATGCGGGTGCCGCTGATGACGCCGTAGGTGGGCGTCCGCAGCGACGTTCCCGGCTGGCCGAACAGGGCCTTGTTCGGCAGGTTGAAGAACTCCCCGCGGAACTCGACCGTGTGCTTGCCATCCTTGAAGCGGAAGAACTTGTTCACCGACATATCCAGGCTGGTGATGCCCGGTCCGATTACCGTGTTGCGTCCGGCTGTGCCGTAGCGGAAAACGGGCTGAGCCGCGCCCGGAGCGACGCCCAGACGGTCGACATAGGCCGCCGTGTTGAAGAACCGCTGCACCGTCTGCTCTCCATCAGCCAGATTGGGGTTGACGCCCGCGATGGCGTCCGGCTTGCAATAGCCGCCGCCGTTCTGCACGTTGCCCGGGCCGCAGGTGACGGTGTTCGGGAAACCATCCTGGAAGGTGATGATGCCACCCAACTGCCAGCCACCCAACAACACATTGGCCACCGGGTTGGTGATGTTCATCGCGCGGCCCCGGCCAAAGGGCAGCTCATACAGGAACGACGCCGTAAAGCGCTGGCGCATATCAAACGCCGATAGGCCGCGCTCGGCGCGCAGGTTGTAGTTGTCGGAAGGCGTCAGCTGATCGCCATCCGTCGTCCGGACGCCGGAGCCATTGTCGATCGACTTGCCATACGCATAAGATCCCAGCAGCGTAAAGCCATGCGCGAACCGGTGCTGCAAGCGAGCCTGCAGCGAATGATAGTTGGAATGGCTGGGCGCGTTCATGTTCTGGAAGCTGCCGTTGAACTTCGGGAACGGCCGGTTCAGGTTCGGGTTGCCGGGGCCCGGAACCGGGTTATTGTAGGCCGTCAAACGGCGCAGCTTAATGCCGGCCGAGCCCATGTAGGTTACTTCCAGGGACATGTTCTTGGTCAGCTCACGTTGAATCGAGCTCTGCCACTGGGCGACATAGCTGGTCCGCTCACCAAACTGGTTGATCAGTAGGAAGCTGGGTGCGCCGGTCTGCGTGAACAGCTGGTTCCAGGTGAGGTTGGGCCGCGTCGTGTCGGCGGTCTCGGCCTGCCGGATCGTGAACGGAATGTTACGCACAATGTCGAATACCGCGTTGCCGATATCGCGCACGTAGTAGATGCCGACACCCGTCCGCAGCACCGTCTTCGAGTTCAGCTGATAGGCCAACCCGGCGCGTGGTCCCAGGTCATTGCGGTCCGGCACGCCTGCGCCGCGGCCAAAGCGGCCATCGCGGACCAGCTGCCAGCCCGGAGGTGCCGGGAACTGCGGGTTGCCCTCATTGATGTTGCCCGTACCCGCGCGTACAAAGGTGGGCTCCACTGAGTTGTCCCACTTGAAGTCCACGTTGACGATGGCGTCGTGCTTGTCATAGAAGGGCTGCTCATACTCCCAGCGCAGACCGAAGTTGGCGGTCAGCTTGGAGGAGATCTTCCAGGTGTCCTGGATGTACAGCGCCATGTAGCTTTGGCGGAAGTTGGCAATCGGCGCGCCCACTTGACCTTCGGTGCCCGACATCACACCCAACAGCATGTCGGCCATCGGCTCACCCGTGTACTGGCCATTCCAGCTAAACCGGCCGCGCGGAACGACGGCACCGATCTGGTTGTAGCGCAGGCGGCGGAACTCACCGCCCATCTTCAGGCTGTGCTTGCCCAAAGTCCACGAGAAGTTGTCGGACCACTGGAACGTCGTGTTCCAGTTGACGAACGGACAGTCGTTGCACTCCCCGACGTTGCCGAAACCAGAGATCTGGAACACCGGAATGCCCCAGAACAGAGGGTCCTGGGAGACACCCCGCAGGCCCAGCTCATTCACGACGTTGCGCTGGAAGGCCCGCTGCTGGGTGTTCCGGGAGTTGAAGTAATTCATGCCGAAGCGGAACTCGTTCACCTTGTTCGACCCGATCACTTGCGTATGGCCCAAGACCCCTTGCTGGCCCAGGATGCCCACAATGTTGCCCTGGTCGCGAATAGCGGACGGGATGTACTGGGGCTCCTGCGTCTGGGAGAAACGGAAGAACAGCGTCTGGTTCTTGATCGCCGTCAAGTCGCCGCGAACGGAGATCTGGTCGCCATCGGTCCGGCGGCCTTCGTCGTTCAGGTAGTTGTTGGCAATGCCCAGCGGACCCGTGCCGCCCTGGTTGGGGAGCGGATAAAAGTCGTTCAGCACTTTGCGCGACGTCGGGCTGATGCGGCTGTCGGGGATGATCCCATTGGGGAACGTCTGCCCGGGGTTGAATGGGTCACGAATCGTGCGGTTCAAAAAGCCAAAGTTGCCGGACCGGAACCGGGCATCGGGCAGGGTTGAGGTTTGGGTCAATGCACGGCGTTCGCGCAGACCTTCATAGTTGAACATGAAGAACAGCTTGTTCTTGCCGTCCAGCAGCTTCGGGATGCTCAACGGGCCCGAAAACGTACCGCCGAACTGGTTGCGCTTGAAGGGCGGGTTGACGGCCGCGAAGTAGTTGCGGGCATCGAAAGCCGAGTTGCGCAGAAACTCAAAAGCCACACCGTGATACTGGTTGCTGCCGCCCTTGGTGGAAACGTTCACCTGGGCAATGCCGCGGCCATACTCGGCCGAGAACAGTCCCGATTCCACCTTGAACTCCTGCAGCGCGTCAATCGAGGGCAGGAACAGGTAGGTGTTGAAGTTGGGGTCCGTGTTCTCCATGCCATCGAGAGAATAGTGATTGTAGTGCACGCGCTGTCCGGCCACATTCAAGGCGAACTGATTGCGTTGACCGCCCATGCGCTGCTGGCCCTGCGACGACGCCGGCCCGTTGGTGGTGGCACCCGGGATCAGCGACGCCAACTGCAGGTAGTTGCGGCCATTTAGCGGCAACTCGACAATGCGCTTGTTCTCGATCACCGTGCCCACCGACGTGGACTCAGTTTCCAGCACCGGCGCGCCGCCGGTCACTTCGATCACTTCAGCGATGTTGCCGACCTGCAGGATGAAGTCGAGGGCCGCCGTTTGGCCGACGTTCAACGTGACGTCGTTGCGGACCTGGCCGCCAAAGCCCTTCATCTCAACCTTGATGTTGTAGGCGCCGGGGGACAGCGCCGGCGCGTTGTAAAGGCCATCGGCATTGGTTGTAATGGAACGGGAAAACCCGGTGGCCGGGTTGGAAATAGTGATGGTGGCACCGGCAATGACGGCACCGGTGGAATCAGTAACGCTACCGTTGATTTCGCCCAACCCGCCTTGTGCAAAGGCAAAGGCGGCGGTGAGAACGAATAAGGAAAAAGCTCGCAAGATCTTGGACATGGACCCCTCTCTAGGCCACCAACATTATCAAAGGCCTTGCTGGCGGTCAACAATGGCCGCCACAGCGGTCCGAGTTGGTTGGTCGTTGCGGGAAGAGGGTGAAGGGATGCCAGGCGGCCGTGGTGGCCGGGCAGGCAGCGAACCTCACTACAAAAAGAATGGCTGGACCGCCTTTCGAAGGGCGATCCAGCCATGGAGGCCGCCAAGACTTGCTGGGCGTCTGCTCTTAGAAGATCATGCGAACGCCGAGGCGGACTTCGCGTGGATTCTGGTAGCTGATCGGGCGGTTGAAGATCGGGTTATAGAAGATACCCGGCGTCGGATTCGAGGGATTCACCAGCCGGTTAATGTCGTAACCCGAGAAGAAGGTCTTCAACGGCAACGTGGCTTCGGTCAATGCGCCGGAGCGGTTGATGCTGTTGTTAACGTTGGTGACCGCAGCTCGGTTGGCGAGATTGAGCACATTCATTTCCGGAACTACCGACACGCGCTCACCGATCTTGAAGGTGTGCTTCACGGTCAGATCCGTCTGAATGTAGGCGGGTGAACGGCCCAAGTCGCCGCGGCCGCCGGGGAACGTTGGAGCCGACAGATAGATCACCTGCGTGCTGAATGGCGTACCGGAGAAGATTGACTGGCTGAGGCCGAAGTTGGTCGCCCCGCCCTTCCACTTCAGGTCGTGGCTGGCAAATAAGGTGAACGCGTTTGGGCGATCCGTCGCCAGGCGGCCCGTCGCGTTCTTGCCCTTGGAGTCGAAGTAGTAGTAGGGCAGATCGAAGGCACGCGAAACGCCGGGATCCGAGCGGCCGTTCTCATCGGAGTTGGCAGTACCGGAGTAGTTGCCAAACAGCCGGCTATACGTATAGCTGGCGAGCAAGTAGGTGTTCCGGAAAGCCTGACCCTGGACGCGGAACTCAAGGCCATCGTAGTCGCGGATCGCCTCGGGAACCAGGAACTCCTTCCCGTCGGGCGTTTTGCCGCCGTAGACGGACTTGGTGTCGCGGGTCTGGCCGAAGCCGGGGTTGCCGATCAGGTAGACTTCGCTGCCGTCCTCGTCCAACACGCCGATGTCTTCAATCACTTTCAATAAGCGCTTACGGCTATACCGGATCGTACCCGTAAGCCGGCTGCTGAAGGCGTGATCGAGACGCACGGTGAACTCTCTCTGCGTGTAGGGCTTGATGTCCGGATCAATTCCTTCCAACTGGCCCGCCGCATTGATGGGGATGGATCGATTGTTGAAGCTGGTGATCTGGGGCCCCAGAGCGCCGGGCGAAGCCTTGCCCAAGCTGAGGACGTTCGGGCTGTTCAGGCGGTAGACATAGCTCCACCAGTAGTCGCCGCCGAAGCTGCCGCGCGCCAGTTCGTACTTCATGACGTCGTAGTAGAGCCCGAACGAACCGGAAACCTTCCACTTGCCGTCACCCATGACATCCCAGGCGGCGCCCACGCGGGGAGCGATCTTGCTGAACCAGTCGAACGAGACCGGATTAGCCACCTTCCTGCCGTTCACTTCGGGCGTGTACGGGGGCAGGAACTCATTCTCCAGCCGGACACCGAGGTTGAGGGTAAGGCGCTTGCTGGCGCGCCAGCTGTCGGTCAGGTAGAGGCCCTGATTGCGGCCGTTTACGCCGTTGTTCAGGCGGACACCGTCCTGCCAGACGTAGTAGCCGAAATCCCCGCGTTGCGCGTTGATGGGACCGCGGCTGAAGGCTTCGTTCCAGTAGATCTGGAAGCGTCCGTTGGTGTAGTCGGAGACCACCTGATTCCCCAGCCGATTCAGCAGATAGCCGAACTTGATGGTGTGGCCACCGCGCAGGTAGGAGAAATCAACGTAGACGTTGTGGCGATCCGTGACGTCGTACTGGGTACCCAGCGTGCTGGACACATTGGTGAAGCCCGCCCCACCCGGCGTGGGAACGCCGGCCGGAGCCGCCGTCTGATAGGAGATGAAGGGGAGACCCGACAATCCGTAGTTGAAGAGCTTGTCGTTCTGGTAGCGGTAGCCGTAGCGGGTGCTGACCAGGAACCGAGGTGTAAATGTATAGGTGGCCGATGCGCTATATTGCTGCGACGGTTGGAACCCGCCCTGCACGGTCAGGTTATTAGTCGGGGCCGCTAACCGGATGTCCTGGTTGGGCAGTGCGCCGCCCTGAACCTTGACGGGGCTCCAGATCCAAGAAGTATTGACCTGCAGCTTGGAAAGCGGGTTGTAGTCCACGCGGACCAAGCCAAAGTGCTGCTTGGTCTTCTGGTTGAAAGTCCGGGTGCCGGAGGCGTAGGCGATCTCGCGGTCGACATTGGTGAACACCGGCATGTAGCCGAGGTTAAAGAACAACCGGTTCCTGATAATCGGTCCCGCCAGCGTGAAGCCGGGGTAGCGGTTGTAATAGCTGTCCTCCTTCGGCGCAAAGAAGTCCGGGAGGTTAGCGTTGGAAGGCAGCAGCTTCCAGAAGCCGCGGGGCCGCGGATTCAAGTCGCTGTTCGTGAACTGGTACAGCAACTGGCCGTGCCACTGATCAGTACCGGCCTTGGTGGCCACGTTGACCACTCCACCGGTGGCGCCGCCCGTGTCGGCATCCATACCGGCGCTCTTCACCTGCACGTCCGAAATGAACTCAAACGGAATCGCGCTGTTGGTGCGGAGCGTCCCGCGCCGTACGTCAGAGACATCCACGCCGTCAATGACGAAGCTGTTCTCCGAACCCGAAGCGCCATCTACCTGGATGCCCGTGGTGCGGCTCGCATTGCCGGCACCGGAAGAACTCGAGGCCTTCGGTTCCAGGCGAACGCCCGGGGCCATGGTCAAAATCGACTCAAAGCTACGGCTGCGCGGAATGTTGTCAAACACGTCAGAGGTGATGTTGACGGCCGTGCGGCTTGAGGTTGGGTCGATTGAAATGGCGCTGTCGGAGACCTCGATCGTCTCGGCCACGCTGCTTACCTTAAGCGCCGGGTTGAACGTAATCTGTGAGCCCAACTGGACGTTGATGTTGTAATACTTTGCCGTCGCAAACCCCGGCTTGGTGGCTGTGATCAGATAGACGCCAATCGGCAAGCGCTGCATCGCGTACCGGCCGCTGGCATCGGATTCCACTTCCACCGGCCGCGGCAGCGTGGGAGCCGAAGCGGTTAGCTTGACTCCCGGAATGCCCAAACTGGCTTGATCGAGAACCGTGCCTTGGATGGCGCCGTAGTTTTCTTGCGCCGAAACCAGCCCGGCAACCGCCAGCGCCACCAAGGCCACTTTAGCGAGGATACGTCGTAGAGCAGTTTGCCCCTCCACTCCGGTACTGCTCGCGGATTCATCTGCGAAGCGTATCCCGCTGCGCCCGAGTTTTGTTCTCATGAAAGACCCCTTTTCCATAAATGTTGTAAATCCTGACCGATCATCCATTCCCCGGAGACTGGCCGGGAAACTGCGAACCTTGGGGCAACGCTCTGCCAACCCGTTCATGAACTTGATGGAACCGGCTTCAAGCGCTGCACTGTCGATGACAAAAAAGTTCTTAGGACCGGAGGTGTCGTTAGGTACGGTGGTCCCTGAAGAATCAAGGAGCAGACCCTGGCCCGTTCCCGCACGTAGTTGCGATAACGCGAGATCAGCGCTGAGAGGAAAACGAAACGATAACGACAGGGTGCGCGAAAGCTCGCCCCACCGGTAGATGGTGCTCATATACTGACCTTTCCCCCGGGCAGGCCCTGCGGTTGCAGGCCCCCCGGCCCATTTGAAACCGAGTTTAAGGTCCACCTAAGGTGGACTAGTTTATTTATCGTACGGTAACAGAAAAATTATGATAAAGACAAAAAATGATGATTAAATTAAAGTAAGCAAATATCTCTCGACCCGAGAGTATCGTGCGTCAGAGATTTCGTAGGTTCTGTGGGGGCGCAGGCTGACAGGCGGAATGCATTCCGGCTTGGGGCGAGGGGAAGCGGAAGAGGCTTTGGTGGGTGGCGTCCGCCGTGAACCGGCGAGACTGAAGGTCCCGCTGCCAGCGGACAACCTGCGCCACTCTTTTGCTAGGCCAGTAGGGGCTTGATGACGCGGCCGTGGACGTCGGTGAGGCGGTAGTGGCGGCCTTGGAATTTGTGGGTCAGCTTCAGGTGGTCGATCCCGAGCAGGTGCAGGATGGTCGCGTGCAGGTCATGCACGTCCATCGGGTTTTCGGCGATGTTGTAGCTGAAATCGTCGGTTTCCCCGTAGGTCTGGCCGGGCTTGATGCCGCCGCCGGCTAGCCAGACGGAGAAGCAGCGGGGGTGGTGATCCCGGCCGTAGTCGGTTTCAGTGAGCGTGCCTTGCGAATAGACGGTGCGGCCGAATTCGCCACCCCAGACCACCAGCGTGTCGTCCAGCATGCCGCGCTGTTTTAGGTCCTGCACCAGGGCGGCGGAGGCTTGATCGGTCTGCCCGCACTGGCCGCGGATCTGTTGGGGTAACGTCGAATGCGCGTCCCAGCCGCGGTGGAAGAGTTGGATGAAGCGGACGCCGCGTTCGGCGAGGCGGCGGGCGAGAATGCAGTTGGCGGCGAAGGTGCCGGGCTTGCGGGAGTCGGGACCGTAGAGATCGAAGGTGCTGTCGGGTTCTTTCGAAAGATCGGTCAGCTCCGGTACGCTCGATTGCATGCGGTAGGCCATCTCGTACTGCGCGATGCGGGTTTCGATTTCGGGGTCTTGATACTCGCGGGATTCGATCTGATTCAGCTTGCCCAGATCGTCCAAAAACCGGCGGCGCGCGGAGGGGTCGTAACCGGCGGGGTTCGACAGATACAGCACGGGGTCCGCGCCAGAGCGGAACTTGACGCCCGCGTGGCTGGTGGGCAGAAAGCCGGAGCCCCACATGCGGTCCGCCAAGGCCTGCGTGTTGCCGATGCCTTGGGAGACCATCACGACGAAGGCGGGCAGATCTTTGTTTTCGCTGCCCAGGCCATAGCTCAACCAGGAGCCGATGGAGGGGCGCCCGGCCAGCTGGAAGCCGGTCTGGAAGAAGGTCACTGCGGGGTCGTGATTGATCGCCTCGGTGTGCAGTGACTTGATGATGGCGATGTCGTCGGCGATCTTCGCTTGATGCGGAATCAGGTCCGACATCCACTGGCCGCTTTTGCCGTGCTGGGCGAACGGGAAGATGGTGGGCGCGGTGGGGAACTTGGCCTGGAAGGCCGTCATGCCGGTCAGCCGTTGGCCGGCTCGGATCGATTCCGGCAAGTCCTCGCCGCGGCGCTTGGCCAGCTGCGGCTTGTAGTCGAACAGGTCCAGCTGCGAGGGGCCGCCGTGCTGGAACAGGTAGATCACGCGCTTGGCCTTGGGCTTAAAGTGCGGCAGGCCGTCGATGGGTGCCGCGGCGAGTCCGTCAAAGGCCGCCCGGCCCAGCATCATCGAAGAGAGATTCAACAGCTTGCGGCGGGTCATCAGTTTTTGGTCACCGTCTCATCGAGATTCATCAGCAAGCTCGCGACAGCCATGTGGGCGGCCAACTCTCGCGGGTTGATTTTCGGGTCCACCGGAGCCGCGCCTTGCTTCAAGTACTCGGCCGCCTTCGCCGCATCGGAAAAATAATCGCGATGGTAGGCCAGGCTGCTCTTCAAAATCTCCACTTCAGCCGGACGCGGTGCGCGTGCGAGGATGCGGCGGAAGCCTTCGTTGAGCCCTTCCTTCAGCATGAGAGCGCCCAGATTGCGGGCCGCTTCGAGGAAGGTAACGTCGTTCATCAGGTTCAGCGCCTGTAGCGGCGTGTTGGTCTTGTTCTCGCGCACGGTGCAGCTTTCACGCATGGCCGAATCAAAGTTCAGCATCATGGGTGGCGCGACGGTGCGGCGCCAGAAGGTGTAGAGGCTGCGGCGGTAGAGGTCTTCACCGGAGCCGGGCTCGTAGTCGCCATCCTGCATGGTGATCTCTTTCCACAAGCCCGCGGGCTGATAAGGCTTCACCGAAGGCCCACCGGCTCTGTCGACCAGCAGGCTGGCGGCCGCCAGCGCCTGATCCCGGATCATCTCTGCTGGGAGCCGGACGCGCGGACCGCGGGCCAGCAGGCGATTCTCGGGGTCGAGCTGGGTGAGCTCCGGTGTGGCCTGCGAGGCTTGGCGATAGGTGGCGCTCATCACGATCCGCTTCTGCAAGGCCTTCACATCCCAGCCGGAGTCCATAAATTCGAGCGCCAGCCAATCCAGCAGCTCGGGGTGCGACGGCCATTCTCCCTGCTGGCCGAAGTCCTCCGTGGTCTTCACCAAGCCCGTGCCAAAGTACATCTGCCAGAACCGGTTCACCGTGACGCGCGCCAGCAGCGGATTGCTACGGGAGGTCATCCAGCGGGCGAGACCCAAGCGGTTGTTGGTTTCGCCAGCGGGCAGCGGCGGCAATGCTCCTGGAACGCCCGGTTCTACCTTCTCGCCCGGCTTGTCGTAAGCGCCGCGGATCAGCAGGAACGTGTCGCGGCGCTGCGGCCGTTCGGCCATCACCATGACGGTCGGGAAGCTCGATTCCAGCTTCTCGCGCTGCCATTCCAGCTTGCCCAGGGCAAGCCAAGCCTCCCGCACCGGCGCGGGAGCGGCGTTCTCGAAGTAGCTCCAGCGGGCGATGCGGGCGGTGTCGCCGACGCCGGCCACACCTTCAATCTGCGGCACGGTGAGGATGCGGGCCCAGGCGCGGGCTTGGTCGATCTCGCCATTGAACCGCCGCTCCTTGCCCCAACCCATGCCGATCCGCAGCGGTTGCGGGAAGACGGCATGCGCGTTGGTGAAAGGCCGGTAGAGCGTCTCGTTCAGTGTCTTGTGCTTCACCGGCGCGCCATCCACATAGATGTGGATGCCCGAGGCCATCTTGGACCCGTCGTAGGTGACGGTCACCGTCTGCCATTGCCCAGCCTTCAGCACCGGCTCCGTCTCAACGCGCGTCGCATCGTCGGCGTAGACGCTGGTCAAGTGCACGTGCACCTTGCCATGGTCGGCATGCAGGCCGTAGCCTTTGCCGGTGGGCGAATCCGCCATGCGCGTGAAGATCGGGCCGTCGGGCACACTCTCTGATCGCACCTTGGCCGACAGCGTGAACCGGTCATCGATGTCCCACTGCCCGGCCATGCCCGCCACACGCGGCTCCTTGGCGGGAAACTGCTGCTCATAGTCAAGAGCGACCGAGGGCCGGTAGGTGGCGGCTGCGACGGGTTGCGCCCGATGCTTCGATAGCTCTTTTTCCAGCTGCGCCATCTGCGTGTTCAGCGCCGCCAGCTGCTTTTCTTGCGCCGAGGTTGGCGCCGGAATGTAGGGGTGGGAGTTGCCGTACTTGATGCCCCGACCGATTTCGGGCACGTTGTTGAAGAAGGCGTAGAAGCGGTAGAAATCCTGCTGCGACAGCGGGTCGTACTTGTGGTTGTGGCAGCGGGCGCAGCCCAGCGTTAGGCCCAGAAAGACGGTGGATGTGGTCTCGACGCGATCGACGACGTACTCGACGGCGTATTCTTCCGGGATGATGCCGTCTTCGGTGTTGATGCGGTGGTTGCGGTTGAAGCCGGTGGCCAGAATCTGTTCGCGCGTGGCGTTGGGCAACAAGTCGCCGGCGATCTGCTCCACCGTGAACTGATCGAACGGCTTGTTGCGATTGAAGCTGTCGATCACATAGTCGCGCCAGCGCCACATGGAACGCTCGCCGTCGTACTGGTAGCCATTGGAATCGGCATAGCGCGCGGCATCGAGCCACCGGGCGGCCATCCGCTCGCCATAGCGCGGCGATGAAAGCAACCGGTCGACCGCCTTCTCGTAGGCCTTGGGCGAGTTGTCTTTCAGGAAGGCCGTCAGCTCCGCGGGCGTGGGGGGCAGCCCGGTGAGGTCCAGATTCAGGCGGCGCAGCAGCGTTTCGCGAGCCGCTTCGGGAGCAGGTTTCAAACTCTGTTTAGCCAGCCGGGCGCGGACGAAGTGGTCAATCGGATCGGTACCGGTGGGCACGGCCGCCTTGCGCGGTGGGATGAAAGACCAGTGGGCCTGCCAGGCGGCGCCTTCCGCAATCCACTGACGCAGGGTGGCTACTTCGGTGGCCGACACAGTGTGCCCCGTATAGACCGGCGGCATGCGCTTGGCTTTGCTGTCAGAGGTGATGCGGCGGATCAGTTCGCTCTGCTCTGGCTGTCCGGGGATGATCGCTTTGGCCTTGGCCTCAGCCTCAACGTCCAAGCGCAGGGGGATGTTCTTGGTCTTGGCGTCGGGTCCGTGGCACTGGAAGCATTTGTCGGAAAGGATGGGGCGGACATCGCGATTGAACTCCACCGGTGTTTGTGCACACGCCACCGCCGCTAGCAGCACGCCCGCTGCCGGGCGCAAATTAGTCCACCGTAACTTCGACATACCGCAGTTTCTCGTTCCGCTCCACTTGCAGGATCACCGCATCGCCGGGTTTGGCCGGGGCCAGGGCCGCCTTGATTTCATCCAGCGTCCCCACGGCTTTGCGGTTCACTGCATAGATGATATCGCCCGTTTCGAGCAAGCCTGAATTGCGTCCCGCCGCCGCCAGGACGTTGGCCACCAGGATGCCGCGCGCCTGACGCGTTGAAGGCAGCAGTTCCCGGACCTTGGAGCCGATCTCCAGGCCCATAATACCGATCTTGTCGATGGTGGCCACCTCACGGTTCACCAAGGCGGCAAAGCGGTCCGGGTCATTGGGCCGCTCGGCCACGGTCACGGAATGCTTCAGCTCATCTTTGCCACGGAGCAACTCCACCGTCACGGCTGAGCCCAAGGCTTGCGAGTAGAGGTTCACCTGCAACTGGCGGGCATTTTCCATGGTGCGGCCATTCAAGCTGAGCACGATGTCGCCCACGCGCAGCCCCGCGCGGTCCGCCGGACCATCGGGGGTGACATCGCCCAGGATCACGCCGGAGGCGCGCCCCAGACCCAGCCCGCCGGCCATGGCTTCGGTGATGGTTTGTGGTTCGATCCCGATCTCTCCGCGGCGGACCACGCCGTTCTGGATGATCTGATCGGTGACGGACTTGACGATGTTGGCCGGGACGGCCAAACCCACGCCGTCGGAGCCACCGGATTCAGAGATGATCATGGTGTTGACGCCGATCACCGCGCCTTCCACATCCACCATCGGCCCGCCCGAGTTGCCGGGGTTGATCGACACATCGGACTGGATATAGATCATCGGGTCATCGGCTTCCAGCTGCCGCGCGACGGCGCTGACAATGCCCATCGACATGGAGTTCTGCAACCCGAACGGGCTGCCGAAGGCGAGCACCAGTTGGCCCTGGCGGATACGGTCCGAATCGCCCAGCCTCAAGTGCGGCAAATTCTTCTGGTCGATCTTCAGTACCGCCAGGTCGGTTTCGCGATCCAGGCCCACCAGGCGCGCCGCGACGCTGCGGCCTTTGGGACGGAGGATGGTGCCGCGGGCTGGACGGGGCTCAGCGGTGGCTAGGACGACGTTGATCCGCGTGGCACCTTTCACCACGTGGGCGTTGGTGACGATGTAGCCATCGGCGGAGAGGATGATGCCGGACCCGAAGCTCTGCTCATAGGCCGCCGGTGCGCCGCGCTCCTCTGACAAGGGGCTGTAGGCGTCACTGAGCACCTGCACCACGGCGGGCGAGATCTTCTCCGACAGGCCGGTGAGGGCACGGTCGAAGCCGCGCAGGTCCAGGCCCTGCCCGCAGACGGCCAAGCCCCAGAATGCCGCGCCCGCCAACTTGTTCCAAAGCCCTGTCAACAAAGCCGCACCCCTTAAGGGCTATTGTCCCGTATTTGCGTTAGTGGGGCCGGGAGGAGATGCGGAGACCAGTGCGGGTTACGGCAATTCCGGCCTGGAATCGCTAAACTAGGGGTTCCCATGCAAAAACAGATCTTGCCCGCGAAGTGTTTTACTGGCCGTGTACGGCTACCGGGCGACAAGTCCATTTCTCACCGTTCCGCCATGCTGTCTGCGATTGCGGAAGGCCGCTCCGTGCTGCACAACTTCTCCACCGGCGCTGACTGTCATTCAACGCTGGGTTGCATGGAGGCGCTAGGCGCAGGCGTCACCAAGAACGGCACTGAAATCACGGTGGACGGCGTGGGCCTGGACGGACTGCGGCCGGCGGCCGGGCCGCTGGATGCCGGTAATTCCGGTTCGACGATCCGGATGCTGTCGGGCATTTTGGCCGGGCAACCCTTTGCCACCGAGATTTTTGGTGATGAGTCGCTCAGCCGCCGCCCGATGGCGCGCATCATGGCTCCTTTGGCGCAGATGGGCGCGCGCGTCGAGGCGCGGGATGGAAAGTTTCCGCCGCTGACCGTTCACGGCGCGCGTCCGCTGAAGCCGATCGACTTTACGCCGCCGGTAGCCAGCGCCCAGGTGAAGACCTGCGTGTTGTTCGCGGGGCTGTATGCCGACGGCGTCACAACGGTGCGCGAGGCGATTGTCACGCGCGACCACGGCGAGATGGGACTGCGCGAGTTCGGGGCCGAAGTGACCAGCACGGCGGGTGCGATCTCCATTGTGGGCCGACCGCGCCTGGTGGGCCGGGAGTTTCATGTGCCGGGTGACTTGTCGTCGGCCGCCTTCTTGCTGGTCGGCACGCTGCTGATTCCCGGTTCCAGCGTCGTGATTGAGGGCGTGGGCCTGAACCCGACCCGGACAGCGCTGCTCGATTATCTGGTGGGTCTCGGCGCCAGCATCAAGATCTTGAAGTACGGCCAGGTTTCCGGCGAGCTGGTGGGCGACCTGGAAGTGCGCTATTCGCCAACCACCGCCGGCAACATCAGTGGAGCGTTAACCGCGGCGCTGATTGACGAGATCCCGGTGCTGTCCATTCTGGGCGCGGCTGGCGGCGGGTTGACCGTGAGTGACGCATCCGAACTGCGCATCAAGGAGACGGACCGGATCGCCACCATCGAGGAGAACATGCGCCGCGCTGGAGTGGAGATTGAGACGCGGCCCGATGGGTTCACCGTGCCGGGCGGCCAGAAGTTCCGCGCGTCGACGTTTGATTCGTTTGGTGACCATCGCATCGCCATGGCCTTTAGCGTCGCCTCGCTGATTGCTGATCAGCCCTCGATGATCGAGGAAGCGCAAGCGGCGTCGGTGTCGTTCCCGGAATTCTACAGTCACCTGAGCCGCCTTTCGCAACCGTCATGAGCGCCCCGGGCGAGCACGCCAACAGCAATCTCTCCGATCTGACCCTGGCGGGCTTAGTCCACGATCTGCGGAACGTGTTTGAGACTCTCGGTGAAGCTGCGGACCTGCTGGCCGACGATGAGCGCTGGGCCAAGCTGGCGGCCACCATTGAGCGCGCCAGCGAACAAGGCCGCCGCATCACCGAGAGTTTTCGGGAATCGGCTCGGTCGTTCGACTTTGAGCTGATTCTCGACAACGCCATACAGTCGATCCACGACTTCCAGCTGACCGGGCAGCATGCGCCGCTGGAGTTCCACTGCCATATCGAGCCGGGCATCCGCCTGGCCGGGCGGCCCGGCGCCTGGGAGCGCGTGCTGGTGAACCTGTTTCTGAACGCGGCGCACGCCATGCCGCAGGGCGGCGAAGTGGAAGTGCTGGCGTCGCGGTCTCCGGGTGGGATTGAGATTGTGGTTCGGGACAGCGGGCCTGGCATCCCGGCGGATATTCTGGACCGGCTTTTCACACCGGGCTTTTCGACGCGGCACGCCCATTCGGGGTTGGGCCTGTCGATCGTGGAATCGATTGTCAGCCAGCATGGCGGAACAGTTCAAGCGGGCAACCGCATCCCCGGGCCGGGTGCCGAGTTTGTGTTGCGCACGCCGGACCTACAGATCGCGGTAGCCAACTAGCCGCACGCCGTGGCGGGTGAGGGCTTTGCGGACGCTGGGGTGGATGAGAGCTTGTAGCTCCTGCTCCCGGCTTTCCTTCAGCCGCGTGCGGGCCTGCCGCAACTCGTCGCGCAGATAGCCCGGGTGGCACATGAATTCGGTGGACCCTTCCGGAAGCGCGGCGATCAGCTTCACCAGATCATCTGCTACAAAGGCACCCGTGATCTCGAAGCCCGCAAAGTGATCCGTGGTCCGGCAGCCGTGCTGTGAGAGCACGCGGTGGAACCAGGGGCGCAGGCCACCCAACGTAGCGCTCATCAGGCGGCGGGTCCAAGGAACGGGGCGGATGGTGAGGGGGAAATCGAAAGGACGGCGGACCCAGGGAATTTGAAATTCCTGGCTGAGCCTGGCCACGGCCTTCAAAACTGGCGGCCACAGATGCGTGTGCTTGTGCGTATCAAGATGCCGCGGCGCGATGCCGGCGACGACGATCTTTTCGATTTGCCCGCGCAGCTCACGGTAGGGGTCCATCTGCCCGCGGGTGAGCGCCACCAGCAAATCGCTGACCGACCCAGGTTGGCCGGGACCGCCCACCAGCACCAGGTGGCAGCCGACATCGAGGGTCGGGTGGGAGTGCGCCAGTTCCACCGCGTGATCAAAAGCCGAACCGTTGGCCATCAGCGTGGTGGCCGTCAGAATGCCGTCGCGATGGGCAGTAATGATGCCGTCATTGGTATCGCGCGTGAAGCCGAAGTCATCGGCATTGACCACCAGTTGCCGCAACGCTAAATCACTTCAGCCCCATGCGTGAGCTTGGGGCCTTTCCCTTCCGTCATCAGAGAGCCGCCGGCTGGGCATTGGGTTGGACACCACGCAATAGCCCCAAGCTGACGCATGGGGCTGGACCGACCGGCATCCAGGAAATCGAAGCCGTTCATCCACTCAACCTAGAACAATCCGAGCTTGATGCGCAGGAACTTTTTGGGATTGGCGCGGAAGTCCTTCATCAGGCCCTTCATTTCCGCCGTGGTGCCGTTCAAGTTCTCATAGAGCTGCTGGTTCACCAGCAACTGGCCCAGCGTGCCCTTGCCCGCGTTCAGGTTGTCCACCATGGTGTTCAACTTGTCGAGCGAAGCGTTCAGCCTTTGGTGCAGCGCTTCATCTTTCAGCAGCTTGCCAGCGGTGCCCTTGCCAGCATTGAGGTCGGCAATGAGTGTCCGCATTTCGACGATAGTCTTGCGGGCTTCGTCGTAGAGCGCAGGGTCCTTCAACAGTTTGCCCGCCGTCCCTTGTCCGGTCTGCATGCCTTCGGCGATCGAATCCACGCGAGCCAGTGTCTTGCGGACATCGGTGTAGAGTTCCTCGTCGTAAAGCAGGCGGCCCATGGTGCCCTTGCCAGTGTTGATCGCCTTCACCATCCGGTCCGCCTCACTGGCAATCGAGTTCACCCGGTTGTAGAGGTCTTCATCCTTCAGCAGGCGCCCGATCGAGCCCTTGCCCAGTTCCACCTGGGCGACGATAGCCTCCAGGCGCTTCAAGATCAGTTCGGCCGCGGCCAGGGTGGTGGTGCCCTGCTTGAACAAATCTTCCAGCTCCGTCGTCGAATCGCTCTTCAGCTCTCCACCGGCGGCGATGGGCGTGGGGCTGCTGCCACGGGCGATATCGATGAGCCTGGAACCCAGCAGATTCTCCGCTCCCACTGAGATCTTGGAATCGGAGGGAATCAGCTTGGTGTAGCGTTCGAAAATATTCATCTCGACGCGGATGGCGCGGCCGGGCTTGGGGTTGGGGGCAAAGTCGATGGCGCGAACGTTGCCCACGGTCAAGCCATTCAACCGGACCGGCGCGCCTTTGGCGACACCGGGGGCCGAATCGAGGTAGCTGTAAATCACCTCATCGGTGGAGAACAGGCTCCGGTTGCTGGTCATGTAAAACACCAGCACGGCCATGACGACCAGAGCGGCGGCCATCATTACGCCGACGCGAATTTGGGCCCACTTGATCTTATTCGGGGATGGCACTGGCTTTGCTGGCGTCTCCTCGCGCGATCGCTGACAGGCTTAGGGACATACAGTCAGCGTCTCCCAAATTTTGACACATAGGGATCGGTGGAAGCTTCCAGCTCCGTTTGCGGTCCCAGAAAAACGATCCGGCCGTCCCGCATCACGACGAACGTGGTGCGGACGGCGGCCAAGCGGTCACCCGTGGCGGCGACCAGGCGGCCTTGGGGTTCATCGTAGTAGTAGTTGGCCATCAGCACGCCATCCTGGTAGCGATGGCTGACGATGACGCTGGTGGTGCCTTTCAGGTCGCGCTGTTTGGCGATGAAGGCCATGATGTTGTTGGCGGTGATGGGGTCCAGCCCCGCGGTGGGTGAATCATAGATGGCCAGCGGCGGAGCCGTCACCGTGGCACGCGCAATCCCGACGCGGCGGCGCATGCCGCCGGAGAGCTCACTCGGCACCTTGGTGAGTGTCTGTTCGAGCTCCACAAAACGCAGTGCTTCGACGACACGGTCGTGGATCTGTTCCCGGCCGCAGTGGCGCACGGGTTGGTTTTCGAGCGGGTAAGCGACATTCTCCTCGATGGTCATCGAATCAAACAGCGCGCTCTCTTGAAACAACATTCCGATCTTGGACCGGATGGCGAACATGTCCCGTTCGCCCAAGGAAGTGATCTCGTCACCAAAGACAGTGACGCGGCCGGAATCCGGCCGCACCAGGCCCATGATCACTTTGCACAGTTGCGTCTTGCCGCTGCCGGCTTCGCCCAGAAACACCCAGGTCTGGCCCCGGTTGATGCGGAAGCTGACCTGGTCCAGCGCCACCGTTTCGCCAAAATGCAGCGATACGTTGTCGAAGACAACGACGGCCTCCTCACTGGAAGAATCGTGATTGGCGGAAAGGTCCGGCATGGGGGTGGGCGGGCCGCTACATGTTCACAAAAATCTGGGTGACAAACACGTCCAGGATAAAGACCCAGACGGAGGAAACCACCACTGCTTCGGTGGTGGAACGTCCGACGCCCTGCGTGCCACCGGTGGTCCGCATGCCATAAAAGCAACCCACCAGCGAGATGACGAACGAGAACAAGAACGGCTTCAACAGGCCTTGGGCGACATCATTCCACACCAGTGCCTGCTG
This sequence comes from Bryobacteraceae bacterium, assembly GCA_947458745.1. Taxonomy (GTDB): domain Bacteria; phylum Acidobacteriota; class Terriglobia; order Bryobacterales; family Bryobacteraceae; genus JAPKYZ01. Next base: position 703,479 of record CANGYQ010000001.1, read on the forward strand.
GGCGCTGTTCCAGTATTGGGCGGCTGAAATGTTCAGGCGGAACTTGCCGATCAGGAAGCCGCCGCAGAGGCCGACAAAGTCCGCGATGATGGTCAGCAGCGGCAGCACGACGGCCAACGCCAGCATCCGGGGCGTCACCAGCTTCTGTGTCGGATCGGTGCCGAGCGCGCGCATGGCGTCAATCTGCTCGGTTACTTTCATTGAGCCGATCTCGCTGGCGATGCCGGAGGCATTGCGTCCGGCCACCAGCAGGGCCGTCAGCACCGGGCCCAATTCACGCACCAGCACGATCGCCACAAAGGTTCCGGTTTGGCTGGCCGCCCCGTACTGCGCGACGGCGCGCGACATCTGCAAGGCCATCACGATGCCGCTGAACGCCCCAATCAGGGATACAATCGGCAAACTGCCCACACCGATGACGTCCATCTGTAATAGGACGTCATCCCAGTAATGGGGCTTCCGGAAGAGGTTCTTTAGCGCCCGGCTGGCCAGGTAAAAGAACTCCTGAAACTCCAGGAAGGATGGCTTCAGTAGGTCGAGCAATGGTTTCCCCGAAAACTCGATGCTACCATTCGAGGCGTGATGGGTCTGACCGACATAACCGGCATCAAGGTGGGCCACGCCTCGGACTTCGATGGCTTGACCGGTTGCACGGTTATTTTGTGCGAAGGCGGGGCGGTGGGCGGGGTGGACATCCGCGGGTCGGCGACCGGGACGCAGGAGATGGATGTGCTGTCGCCGCTGCACAGCACGCAGCGCATCCACGCGGTGTGTCTGGCGGGTGGCAGTGCATTTGGTCTCGAAGCCGCCTCTGGCGTGCGGCGCTTTCTCGAACAGAAAGGCATTGGTGTCCAAACGAGCGGGGGCCGCGTTCCGCTGGTGCCTTCAGCGATCCTGTATGACCTGGTGTTCGGCAAGAAAGGGGCACGCCCGACGCGCGAGATGGGTCTGGCGGCGGCCGCCGCGGCGACATCGGGGGCGGTGGTGGAAGGCAATATCGGCGCGGGCCTGGGAGCCACGGTGGGCAAGCTGTTTGGCATGGAGCGGGCGATGAAGGCCGGGATCGGCTCGGCGACCGTGAACCTGACGGGGCGATGGGCGGGCGCGATGGTGTCGGCCTTGGCCGTAGTGAATGCCTTCGGCGATGTGCTGGAGCCCAAGACCGGAAAGGTACTGGCCGGGGCGCGCGAGTCGGCGTCGTCGAACAAGTTCAGCGGGACGGCTGAGGCTCTGCTGCGCGGCGAAGGCGCACCGCCGCCGTTGTCGAACACGACGCTGGTCGTCGTGGCCACCAACGCTCGCCTATCCAAAGTGGAGGCGACCAAGCTGGCGCAACTGGGGCAACACGGGATGGTCCGCACCATCTCGCCGGTCCACACGTCCTATGATGGCGACCTCATTGTGGCTCTCTCGCTCGGTGACCGAGCCGTGGACGTGAATGCGCTGGGCGTGGCGTCGGGGATGGCGGTGGCGCAGGCAATCGAACGCGGTGTGCGCTTGGCCAAGCCGCTGGGCGGTCTGCCGGGATTGGGGTAAGCGCTAACCTGCGGCCGGCCGGTAAAACTCGTGGGATGGGGCTTGCGGCCAGTGGGGTTACCGCGCCACCGTTATGCCCAATTCCACCAGGGTGGCTGGTCAAAAAGAACACGCCTGCATCCCAAACGAAAGAAGCCTTGCGCACAGGCGCAAGGCTTCTTTCAAAAGGTAGGTTGTGACAACGCCCGCGCCCTAAGCGCTCCGGCGCCGGAGCAGGCCCAGGCCCACGATCGCCGCGCCCAGGAGTCCGAAAGTCCCCGGCTCCGGAACGTCGCTACCAGTCCAGCTGACCGTGTCGATGGCGAAGTCGACGAAGCCGGTGGTGTTCTGCGTGACCACCGCGTTTGTCACGCCCGCAATGTTCGAGCTGAAGTTCCAAACACTGCCAGTCTCGGTAAAGCCGGTTAGGCTCAACACGTAGGAGGCGAGCAGGGAACTACCCGGCCCGTAGAGGTCCACCGCGAAGGGAGCGCCGTCAGAGCCGTTGATGACGTCGAAGGCCAGATTGCTCACCGGGCTATTGAAGGCCAGGCTGATGGTACTGGTGAGCGTTCCAAACAGGTTGTCGCCGGACGTTTGCATACCAGACCACCCGCCAGAATTCATCACCGACCCGCCGCCCGCGCCATCTTGGATGGTGACATTGGGATAGATCAAGGGTCCGGTGACACCGGTGTCGGCGAAGCAGCAAGTCACGGGAGGAGAGGTGAACTCATCGAAATTGACAGTGCCTCCGAAAGCCGCGGCTGCAGAATAGACGGCCCCAAGGAGGGCGGTCGTCAAGAATTTTCCAAAATGTCTATACATTAAACTTTTGCTCCTATTCAGTCTCACCAGATCAATACCAACGATCGAGTTCGGTTGATGGTACCCGAAAGGTTGGGCCATCGCAAGCCTGTTCCGAACCGCAACCTCAAGAAAGTAAACAAGATAAGTACTATAAGTACCAGGCTGCTGCTCAGTAATGCCAGCTCTTCAAGTCCGCCCCCGGCGGGTGGTTGGCTTCCATGCGCTTCAGCATCTTGTCGACGTACATGGTGTTGTAGCGCAGGCGGGAGATGTAGTTAGGTTGGTTGGAGTCGCCGTTCCAGCAATGTTCGAAGCGATCTCCGTAGGCCACGATGGCCTCGGCGGGGGGGTTGGCGGCCTTCTTCAAGAAGTCTTCCATCAGGTAGACGGCGTTGTTCAAGTAGAAGTTGTCCATGTCGCCGCAGTAGAGATGGATCTTGCCGCGGACCTTGGGGCCGAGCGTGGCCCAGTCGCGTTCCAGGATGTGGCGGAGGTCGAAGTTGTCGCGCCAGTACTTGGCCACTTCCGGGTTGATCACGCCGGTGGATTTGTCGAAGATGCGCTGCGGGTAGCCGTCGGGGCCGACGGGTGAGTAAACCGCTTCCCAGATGTCGTACTGCTGGCCGCTGCGGCTTTTGGTGCCGAGCACTAGCTCAAACAAGTTCATGTCCTGGACGGTGGCGGTGACGTGGCCCAAGTAGTTGCGGCGGCCGGGCCGGGCGACGCGGCGGTGCGGGCCTTCGTTGAAGTAGGCGTTCTTGTCGCCATAAAGATCGATGGTGGTGTAGGCGCGGAAATCGATCGGGTCCGGGCAGGCGGCGAAGGTGCCGTTGAACTCATCGGGGTAGAGCACCTGGACAGCCAGCGCCTCCCAACCGCCGGTGGAGCCACCATAGGTGAAGCGCGCCCAGCCTTGGCCGATGCCCCGGTAGCGCTTCTCGATCTCGGGCAACAACTCCTTCATGATGGCGTCGCCGTAGGGGCCCAGATTCTGCGAGTTCACCGCGTAGCTGTCGTCGTAGTAGGGGTTGGCGTGCTGGATCTGGATAATGATCATGCGAGGGAAGTTGGGGCCGGTCCACTTCTTGTAGAAGTCGTGCGCTTCCTGCTGCTGGATGCGGTTGTAGCCTTCCAGCTTGAAGCGCTCGCTGTAATCGGCCTTCAGGTTGGGATCGGGCGGCTCCGCGCGGAAGCCCTCAAAATCAGCCGGGAAGTGGCCGTGGAAGATCACCACCGGATAGCGCGCTTCCGGGTGCTGGTCAAAGCCTTCCGGCAGTAGCACGTGCGCCCCCAGATGCATGGGGCGGCCCCAGAATTTGGTGAGCATCGGGCTTTGGATCTTGAGGTGCTTGATGTACTTCGAGTCTTTCGGTTCGGCGATGGGCGGAATCTCTTCGGTGAGTTCCAGCTTGAGGCGACCTTTGGCCGTGATGGTCATCTTGGCGGGCTTGGAGTAGAGATTGCCGGGCGCGCGATTCCATTGCTGGCCTTCCCCACGATCCATGGGCAGCTTCACAGTGTGGCCGTCGGCGCGGCGGAACGTCTCGTACTTGTGCAGTAAGGCCTGGACGAAGTACTCACCGGGCTTCACCTGAGCGAGGCCGATCGGCCAGCCCTGAGCCTTGGCGTCAACCGTCTGCGCGGTGCCCGGCTTCCAGTTCTCGACGTCGACGCCAAACACCAACTGCGTGGTGGGTCCGTCGTTGAGCTGGAACCGGGGTTCGGCCTTGGGGTCAGTGGAGAGGATCACCAGCAGACGCCCGTCGAGCGATGGTTGCTGCCGGGAAGGGGCAATGGTGACTGAGAAATCAGCCGCGAGGGCCGCCAGAGAAAGTGAACCAACTAGTACACGCCACATTGGCGTTAGTGTAGCGGGCGGGAGCAGCAGATGGCGAATACCGCCAGCGAAGCGGTGTGAGGGGCGGGGGCGCTAGAAGGCCGCGATGCGAACGGCCTGGCTGGCAACACGCGAGTGAATGGTGGAAATACTGGTAGCGACGCCGGGCATCAGGGCACCGGCACCCAAGGCAATCAGGCCGGCGATCAAGGCGTACTCGAGCAGATCCTGGCCGCGCCGATTGCGCGACAACCGTGCGAGGGGACGAAGAAGCAAGTTCAGTAGAGTAGCCATCAGGGTGATCCGGTCAGCCGTCCAACTCTATTCTGGACAAGGTAAACGGGCGGACCTCGAAAGATCCGCCCAAGGATTCTCGGTCATGATCCGGCGAACAATCTAAGAGCCGGTGGTTGCTGCGGAAGACATCGTTGTCGAGACTTTACTGAAGATGGTGCTGATGCTGGAGGCCACGTTGGGCATAATCGCCCCCGCGGCTACGGCCACAAAGCCGGCCATCAGCGCATACTCAATCAAATCCTGACCCCGAGTATCCTTCCAGATACGAGCGGCCCAAACCAGGTTCGTCACTCTTTTCATCTTTGTCTCCCCTCCTACAGGAAGTGTCCGATGATCTAAGCTTACGGCCGGTCGGGATCGATAGATATTCGGTGACGGCCTTATTTTTCGGGGCTGTTTACCTGAATACGGTTCAGCTCCACCCTAGTCGGTGGCGGTACTGAAGCCGTCCTCCTTCAATCGAACTTGCCGGTGGCCGAACATGGCCAAATTGGCCAAATGCGGACCGGCGACGGCCTGCGCGGCAATCTCTACTGGACAGTTCGGCTGCTTTCGGGACTTCACGCAATCCAAAAAGTTCTGAATGTGCGATTCAATCGGCACCGGCGCCTTTTCTTCCATGGTGGGCAGGGCGTTGGGCTTCCAGGGCTCCTCCCAGACGCGGTAACCGTACTCGTCAAGAATCATGGTGGCTTTGTCGCCCTGGAAGGTGATGGACCAGCCGTTCTGATAGGCGTTGTCGTAGTTCAGCGTCCAGTTCACCATGAAGTCGGGGTACTCAAAGATGGCCGAGAAGACATCCGGGTGTTCGGCGCCGGTCATTTTGGCCACATAGCCGTGGGCGATGGCGGAGCGGGGCGGACCGGACTTCATGAACCATTGGACGACGTCCATCAGGTGCGTGCCTTGGTCGGTCATGTTGCCACCGGCATAGTCCTGGAAGTAGCGCCAGCGGCGGAAGCGCATGGGTTCGAGTGGCCGTTTGGCGGCGGACCCGAGAAAGCGGTCCCAATCGAGCTTGCCGGCCAGCGGCGAATTGTCGAGCGGCTTGGCGATGTTCCAATGCCATTGCGGCTTCACCATCGTGACGCGGCCCAGGATGCCGTCATCCACCAGCTTCCTGGCTTTATGGATCGCTTCCGCGCTGCGGCGCTGCATGCCGATCTGGACAATGCGGTTAGAGCCACGCACGGCCTTGATCATCTGGCGGCTCTGTTCGAGGGAATGCGAGAGCGGCTTTTCGAGATACACGTCCTTGCCGGCGCTGAGTGCCTCCATCAGCATGGGCGCATGGTGATGGTCGGGTGAGGCGATGACGACGGCATCCAGCGACTTGTCTTCCAGCAACCGGCGGTATTCGACGTAGGTCTTTGCTTGCGGAGCTTCCTTGAGAGCCTCGGCGGTGTTCGGTTCGTATACCTCGGCGATGGCGGCGCACTGGGCACCCAGCTTCTGGAAGTTACGGTTCAGGTAGCGGCCACGGCCACCGGCGGCGATCAGGCCGTAGGTGACGCGGTCATTGGCTCCAAAGGCGGAGCGCGGGATCAACAGGGGCGCAGCAGCCAGGATGTGACGGCGGCTGAGCGGTTGGGCATTCGGTGTGCGGCCATTGACAGGATCAGGCGACATGGCGAATTCTCCTTCGACGTCACTATAGCGCCGAACGTGCCGATGAGCTAGGGGTGAACCCTGCCATCACCGCTGTGCGCCCCGGTTGGCTGCGCCGGCCGACGCATGCTGATCTGCTGTTTCTGGCCATTCTGGTGTGGTGCTTCGCGGCGGGTGAAGGCGGCTGGATGCGCCTGCTGATGGATGGTGACGCGGGCGTGCACTTGCGGATCGGCGACTGGGTACTGGAAAATGGCCGCGCGCCGGTGCAGGACTTGTTTGGCTTCTCCAAGCCTCATGGCGAATGGTTGGCGTATGAATGGCTGGCGGGCGTGATCTTCTCCATCGCCCATTCGCTGGCCGGGCTGAAGGGGATGGTGCTGCTATGTGGGCTGGTGCTGGCGGCGGTGCCGGCGGTGATCGCCTTGCACGCGGCGTGGCGCGGCGCGCAGGGTTGGGTGGTGCTGTTGTTGACGCTGGTGGCCACCAATGCGCTGAACATCCACTTTCTGGCACGGCCGCACATCTTTACGCTGCTGCTGCTGGGGCTGGTGAGCTGGATGGTGGAAGCCGACCGCCGCCAGCATTCCCGCGCGCTCTGGGTGATCCTGCCGGTGGTGGCGCTGTGGGCCAACCTGCATGGCGGGTTCTTCATTTTGTTTCCCTACTTCGCCATTCTGACGCTAGAGTCGCGCCGCTATGCGTGGCTGGGAGCGGGGTCAGCGGTGGCGGCGCTGGCCAACCCCTACGGCTGGAAGCTGCACGCACACGTGATTGAGTATCTGCGCTCCGATTGGGTGATCCGGTTTGTGGACGAGTTCAAGAGCCCCAGCTTTCGGGCGGAGCCGATGCTGTGCTTCATGCTGCTGCTGTTTGCCGCCGTGGGCTGCGCGGGGCTGTGGCTGACGCGGAAGCGCTATGTAGACGTGCTGCTGGTGTTGATGTTCAGTTACTTGGCGTTGACCAGCGTGCGGCACACGACCATCTTCATGGTGGTGATCATCCCGCTGGTGGCGGAGGAGATTTCGCGCTGGCTGAAGGCACCGTTACCGGAGTTTGACTTTCGCGTGATGACGCCGTGGACCGCGGCCTTCGCGCTGTTGATTGCCATCGTGCCCGGGATGACGTGGCCCACGCAGTTCCCGGAAGACCTGTTTCCCGTCAAGCTGGTGGACAAGCACGCGGCGCGCCTGGAGCAGGCTCGGGTCTTTACGAGTGACCAGTGGGCGGACTATCTGATCTACCGCAACTACTCACCCGGCGCGGACGGACCCCGGCAGCAGGTCTTTATGGACGCGCGGCACAACTATTTTGGGCCGCAGATTGGCAATGAGTTTATCCACCTGATGAACGGCCTGCCCGATTGGAAGCCGATCATCAGCCGCTACCGGTTTGATGCCATGCTGCTGCCGCCAGACACGCCGCTTAGCGCGCTTTTGGCCGAGCGGCCAGAGTGGCAAGTTCTCGATCGCGATCCGCGCGCGGTGTTGTGGGTGAAAACAGCGGAAGGTCGATCTCCGTCCGCGTCCCCTGCCCCGGCTGGCTCTCGACGCTAAGCCGGTAGGCATCGCCGTAGATGACGCGGAGCCGTTCGTTGACATTGGAGACGCCGACGCCACTGCCCAACAGTTGCGCCAGCCTTTCGTCGGTCATGCCGGCGCCATCATCTTCAACGACCACACGGAGCAACCCTTCCACCACGCGCGCCCGGATGACGATGCGCCCGCCCTCCAGCTGGTTGGCGATCCCGTGCTTGATCGAGTTCTCCACAATCGGCTGCAGCAGCATGCTGGGCACCGGATGGTCGAGGACAGCAGGATCGATGTCTTTCACGAAGCGTAGCTTCGCGCCAAAGCGGACGAGTTCAATGGCCAGATAATCGTCGATAAAGGCCAACTCTTCGCGCAGCACCGCCATGGGCTCCACTTTGCGTAATAGGCGGCGCAGAATGCTGGACAGGTTATAGATGACGCCGCGGGCCTGTTCCGGATTCACCCGGACCAGTGACGCAATGGAGTTGAGCGTATTGAAGAGAAAGTGGGGGTTGATCTGGTTGGTGAGGGCGGCCAGGCGGGCTTCCACCAGCAGCCGGTTCTGCGCTTCGAGCATCCGCTCCGTGCGCGCCGATTGCCAGATCTTCAACGGCACCGCAACGCACGCGAGCACGGTGAGATAAGCGGCCAACAGCTCCAGTCCGTCGCCCGGGGCCAGCGCCTGGAGCACGCGACGCCCAAAGATCTGGCTGACGGCTTCATAGATAAAGGCGGCAAAGACGATCGAAACAACAAACAGAAGCTGGAAGGCGCTGCGCTTCAGGTCTGCCCCTTTGCGAAAGACCCGATAACCAGCCAGCAGGTCAAAGAACGGCGAGAACCGCCAGATCTCTTCCGGGTCCGGCGCGACGTCGCGCAACAGGCCACCCAGCAAGCCGAAGCCCGCCAGCATCGGCATCGACATCCATTCGCCGTGGAACATGGCCGGGATGGACATCAGCACACCGGAGAGCAGGCCCGTCCAGTAACCGGCCGTAAGGCCCGCCATCAGCGCCCCGGCCAGGGCGATGTCGGCCGCCTGATACGCCGGACTGACCACGCGCAGCATCACCCCGGCGCCAAAGACGGCGCCATAGAATAGCGCCATCTGCGTCCGCTCCACCGTGGTGCGCTGTTCGCGCAGCAGCATGCGCATGAACGGCCCCAGACGGGACAGGACGCTGGCCACCGAGGCCGCCACCGCCACATGGACCAGCAAGACGATCAGTTGTTGTTCAGAGTTCAAGTGTGGTTCTCGCCCTATACTGAAGGTAGCCCCATGAGTTCCTCTTTGCAGATGGCCGCTGAGGCTCGTCTGCCCAGCCGGTTTGGCGAGTTCCGAATTTTCGCCTTTGAGCAGCGTACCGGACAACAGTTGGATGAAGCCGTTGCGCTGGTGATGGGAGAGTTGCGCCCGGACGACTGCCCGCTGTACCGCATCCATTCGCAGTGCCTCACCGGCGACGTCTTCCACAGCCTGCGTTGCGATTGCCGAGCTCAATTGGAACAGGCCATGGAGCAGATTGCTGGCGAAGGTAAAGGCCTCATCGTCTACGAAATGAAGGAAGGCCGCGGCATCGGCATCGTCAACAAAGTCCGCGCCTACGCCTTGCAGGATGGGGGCGCCGATACGGTGGAGGCCAACCTGCAATTGGGTCTGGATGTCGACCTCCGCGACTACCGCCTACCGGCTGCCATCGCCCAATGGTTCGGACTGAAGCAGGTGCGCCTGATGTCCAACAACCCAGAAAAGATCGCGGCGCTGGAAGCGGTGGGAATTCACGTCAAGCGGATCTCGGCCGAGACCGACGCGGGCGATCAGGCCGGGGACTACTTGCGGGTGAAGAAGGAAAAGCTGGGCCACCTGATCGACGGGCTGTGACGAGTTGGGTAAACCAACTGGACGGCGCCCCGATTGACTAATGAGTTAGCGTCGTCGGCCATAGTGGGTTCACCCACTTCAACCGCGGTAGGAACTGCCCGAAGTCAGCGTCAGTAGATGCCAACGTGGCGCCATGCTCGATGGCGAGTGCGGCTAGTGTGGCGTCCGTCAGATTCGGGCCAACAATGCTCCGCTCGACCGCTAGTTCGCTGAGGATCGCGAGATGAGCCGAGGAAGGGCTAAGCGCACGAATGTTGGGTAGGCGCAACCAGCGTTCCACGATGGCAAAAGCAGCACCGGCGGTCAAGGGTTGCGACGTCGCCCGCCGGTTGGTGGTGATCCGCAGAAATGCCCAAATGGAAACCCAAGGCAACCCGATGGTTTGCGGGCTTCGCATCGCGGATTCAAGCCATTGCCGGGCTTGGGGGTACTGCGGTGCGGTGGAGTCGTGTGCGTAAATCAGCAGATTCGCATCAACGACGATCATCGGTATTTTCCGCCTTCCAGTTCTTCAAGCAACTGGTGCGGCTTGTCAAAATTGAGCCCCGGCTTCAGCCCGATTGGATGGGCCTCAACGGTAAAAGTGGGGTCTGATTCCACGCGACTCACAAGGGCTAACCGGAGCAGTTCGTTCACCGTCTCGCGGAAGGGGCGCTGGGTGTCGGCGGCCTTGGCTTTGACACGCTCAAAGACATCGTCATCCAGCGTCAGTGTGGTTCTGATGCTCATGATGCCTTCAGAGTAGCATCAAAAGCATCACGGCTACCGTAGCGTCTTTTTCAGCCAGGCAATCATGGGCTGCTTATAGGTAGTCCAGGCCGGGTTCTTTTCCCAGTTGGACATGCCGTGCGGGGCGCCTTCCATGGGGATGACTTCGCAGGCGACGCCCAAGGACTTCATCTTGTCGCACATGAGCGGCGATTGATTGAACGGAACGCTCTTGTCCAGGGTGCCGTGGATGAACAGGAACGGCGGCATGCCTTTGTGGACATAGTGAATGGGCGATGCTTCGCGCAGGCGGGCTTCGGTGTCCGGTTGGGGAGCGCTGCGGAACATGCGTTTGGCCATGGCGGTGTAGTCGCCCTGGTCGCGCTCGGTGATCTGTTTCACCAGATCGTGCGGGCCGTAGAAATCGACGACGGCCGCAACCTTCGTGGTTCCTTTGCCGCGGGTTCCGGCCAGCGCCACCAGGTGGCCGCCGGCTGATTCGCCGATCAGCGCGAGACGCTTGCGGTCTACCTTATACTGCTTCGCGTGGGCGTCCACCCATTGGATGGCCGTCATGACGTCCTGGTACATGGACGGGTAGGGCGCTTGCGGGGAGAGGCGGTAGTTGATCGAGATCCAGACAAAGCCGGCATCGCTTAAGGGTTTGAACAACGGCTGGACCCACTCGATCGCCTTGTCGCCCCCCTCCCAGCCGCCACCATGCACGATGATGGCGGTGGGGAAGGGGCCTTTGCCCTCAGGCGTCGAGATATCCAACTTCAAGCTGATCTTGGAACCATCGGCGGCCGGAACCTGGGCGAACTCGATGTCGCGCTGGAGTTCAGCCGCCGGGAGGCTGGCCGCAAGGAAGGCGCCGAAGATCAGTTGACGCATGGCTATTGCTGCTCCGCGGCGGCGGCACCAAAACCGCCGGAGTGCGCCGGGCCCCGGAACAGGGCATTGAGGAACATCAGGTTGAGGCCGTCCATGTAGCCGCGATAGTTGGGGTCCGCCGTGAAGCCGATGACGTTGCCGCGACCTTGGCGTTCCAGCACCAGAAACGGCTTGTAGGCCATCTGCTTGCGGTTCTCTTCCCACATGTAGCCGGAGGCAAGAATCTCATCAGCGCCCTTAAAGTAGGCGGCGTTGATGCCCTTGTCCAGCTTGATGGGCGAGTAGATGGTGCGGCCGGAGACCAGCACATGGACCGTGTCCGCCACACCGGCGGTGAGCCAATGTTCCTGGTCCACCTTGGCACGGACCAGTACGCCCGCCACGTCATCCGGAGCTTCGCGGTCCGCCTGAATAGCCTTGTTGAAGTCTTCCTCTTTGGCGATGATCTTGCCGGGTGCACCTTCGCTGGCCGCACCCGCTGCAGGAGCAGCACCCCCACGGGCGGGCGGAGCGGCGGTGCCTTCCCGAGCCAGCGTTTCCTGCTGGATGCTCAATAGGCCGACCCGGGAATCGGTCAAGAAGTTCAGCGCGGAGCCAAGGCCGACGATCGTACCGCCCGCCTGCACCCAGGCCTTCAGCCGCGGTGCCGCACCGGCCAGTACGCCACCGTACTGCCCTTCGGGCATCACCAGCACATGGAATTTCGAGAGATCGGCCAGCCCCAAGCGTGAGGTGCGGATCATCGTGACCGGGTAGCCATACTGGCGTTCAATCAGCCAGCGCGCGTGACCGGCGGAGTTGGCTTGCACCGGTGAATCCCACGTCATGGCGATCTGGATCTTCTTCACCAGGGTGACGTTGTTCGACCCGAAGTTCGCCCCATCTTCCACCCAGCCCGTGTTGGTGGCGATGACTTCCGCACCGGAGGGCGGCACCAGTTTGGACATGGTGTCATGGATGGTCTTTTCGTCGTTCTGCTTCACTTGGACGATCAACGTGCCGGAGCCGAACTTGCGGCCGTTCTGCGTGAAGGCCTTGTCGGTGGAATGGACTTTGACATCGGCGCGCAGCATCGCGGCCAGCAGCTTGGCCGAGGCCGTGGAGCCCCAGGGAATCACGTAGGCCACGGCCGCCTTGCCGCCCTCGATCTTGCCGGGGGTCATCTTGTCGGCCGCCACCGGATCAAACTGTCCCGCGGGTACGGAGCCCAGGGCGACGCTTTCGACACCATACTGCATGGGCAGGTTCCAGGCCGTCGCGTCGTAGATCTCATCGCGCAGCTTACGCTTGCGGCGGCGTTCCTGTTCGGCCAGAAAATCCTTTTCCATTTCGACGTTCGCGTCCAGGTAGTTGCGGGCCATGCGCTTCATGGGTTGGGCCATGGAGACGCGGTAGCTGCCTTGAGGGAAGTCCCGGCCACCGGCGGCGAAGGCCTGCTTGGCCTGGTCGATCTCGATGCCCTGCGCGGCCAGCAAGTGGGCCAGTTTGTCGACGTTGGCCACGTCGCCTTTGCGGGACAACACGTAGGCTTTGGTCTCGTCCTTCTGCCCTTCCTCGATCGCCGTCTTGCGGTAGTTGTAGAAGTTCTCGAGCAGCTTCAGCCGGTTCTGCGCGGAGGCTTCGGCTGACGAGATGGAGGCGACAAAGTGCTTCTGGACGCTCTGCGGATACTCCATGATGGTGCCGTCGTTCTTTTGATAGCGCAGGCCGCGGACACTGGCGTTCTCATAGGTCATGGCGATGCCGCCGTAGTAGATGGGCCAGCTGGCGCCGTAGCCGGGGTAGAAGGCGTCGAAGACTTCGCGCGTGAAGTAGGAGAAGCCGAACTGGTCAAAGTGTTTGGCGTTGTTTTTGCCGAACCAGTCGAGAGATTCGCGCTGGCTCTTGGTGATGTGCGGGTTGTAGGGCACCGCTTCCGGAGCAAAGTAATAGGTGCTCTCGCCGCCCATCTCGTGCAGGTCGACAAAGACCACCGGGTACCAATCGAGTAGCATCTTGATGCGCGCGCGGGTTTCGGGCTGCGTCAGGGCGAACCAGTCGCGGTTCATGTCGAAGTTGTAGTGGTTGGACCGGCCACCGGGCCACGGTTCGTCGTGCTCGGCCGAGACGGCATGGATGTTGGGTTCCAGGCCTTCGGCCACTTCGAAGTTGTGGACGAACCGGTTGCGGCCGTCGGGGTTCTGGATGGGGTCGATCAGGACCAGGGTGTTGGCCAGGATGTCGTCCACCATCTTGGAGCCGCGGGCGGCCAGCAGGTGATAGGCGGCCAGCATGGCGGAATCGGTGGTGGAGATCTCGTTGCCGTGGACCGAATAGGCCAGCATGATGACGGCCGGAAGGTTAGCCATCAGCCGCTTGGCTTCCGCTTCGGGCGTCTTGCGCGGGTCGGCCAGCTTCTTCATGGTGGCCTGGATTTCGGGCAGGCGCTTCAGGTTCTGATCGTTGCCGATGGTGACCACGATCAGCGGCCGCTTCTCCCAGCTTTGGCCATAGGTTGCCACTTTGCACTTGCCCGGCACGGCCGCGCACAGGGCGTTGAAGTACTGGACGGTCTGCGCGGGTGAGGCGATGCGCTCACCGGGTTCAAAGCCGAGTACCTTCTTGATGGTGGGGATGGCGGGGTCGTAGGTAGTGCCCGGCCAGAATTCAAACTTGGATTGCGCGGCCAAAGTGGCCACAGCCCATGCGAAGGAGACGAGAAACTTCATCGTCTTCCAGGATAAACGCCCTGTTCATCTTTCGTCAGGTGAGGCCATCACCCGAAGCAGGCCGGAGCGTGGCGAGTGATAGTGTGAGGACATGGAGGTCCCGGAACTATGGATTTCTGGCAGCAACATGGTTGGCTGTTTCTGATTGGGTGCGCGTTTTTCCCGCGCATCACGACACTGTTCTTTTCCGCGGCGTCGTTTGGACTGTTGTCTATCTTGGGATGGATCTTTGCGCCACATTTTCTGGTGGCTTTTCTGGCCACGACGTATTACTGGCACAGCAATCCGATTCTGGTGGTGATCGCCTGGGGCTTTGCATTTGCGGGCACGGGCGGCGAGGCCAAGGTGGCTGACAACCGGCGGCGTAAGTGGCGCGGCTAGCGGCCGCAATCGGCGAGGCGGCGTTCCAGGTACCGGCGTTCGGCCGGGTTGCGGACTAGCTGCAAGGCAGCTTGATAGGCGATGGCGGCCTCGGGCAGGCGGCCGGCGCGGCGCAGCGCAGCAGGTCGGCCTTGGCCGCGGGTAGCAGGTGATACCCGGCCAGTTCCGCGCGCTGCTCCAGATTCTCGATCCAGCGCAGGCCGTGCGCGACACCCAGGGCCATGGCCAGGGCGGCGGCGGCGTTCAGCTCCACGACGGGCGTCGGGGCCCACTGCAAGAGTGCGCCATAGAGCGCTGAGATCTGTTGCCAGTCGGTTTCCGCTGCCAACGGGGCCCGCACATGGAGCGCGGAAATCGCGGCTTGGATCTGGTACGGGCCTGGTTGCCGCAACAGGAGAGCCTGGTCCAGCGCCGCCACGCCCAACGAGATTTCGGAGGCACTCCAGGCGGTACGGTCCTGTAGTTCGAGGGGAACCAGTTCACCTTCCAGGGACATGCGCGCGGCGCGGCGGGCGTGGGTCAGCGTCATCAGCGCCAACAGACCACCGGCCTCCGCTTCGCCGGGCAGCAGTTCTACGCTCAACCGGGCTAGGCGGATCGCCTCCGCACAAAGATCGGGCCGCAACAGCGAAGGTGCTTCGGTAGCAGCATAGCCTTCATTGAAGATCAGGTAGATGACTTGGAGCACCGCAGCCACCCGGTCCGGCAGTGCTTCGCGGGCCGGGATCTCGTAGGGGATGCCCGCCTCGCGGATCTTTTTCTTGGCGCGGACCAGGCGTTGGGCCGTGGTGGTGGGGCCTTCCATAAAGGCGCGCGCAATTTCGCGTGTCGTCAGGCCGCCCAGGGTGCGCAGCGCCAAGGCGGTGCGGGCTTCGGGCGAAAGCGCGGGGTGGCAGCAGGTGAACAGCAGGCGGAGGCGGTCATCCTCGACGCCGGAAGGATCTTCGGCCTCCGGCTCATTGGGGGGAGCCGCCGCTTCGATCTCCAGCGGGACGCTGCGGTGACGGCGAAGGGTATCGAGCGCGGCCCGGCGGGAGACTGTATTGATCCAGGCCGCCGGCCGTTCCGGCAGCCCATCGCGCGCCCAGACGGTCAGGGCGCGCGTATAGGCTTCCTGGAGAGCATCTTCGGCCCGGTCGAAGTCGCCGGTGAGCCGGATCAGGCTGGCCAGCATGCGCGCGCCGTCGCTGCGAACCACGTCCTCGACCATGCGCGCCAGCAGCATGGGTGGTTAGGCACCCATCCCGAGCGGCCGGACTTCGACGCAACCGTCTGACGCTCCGGGGCACTTGGCCGCCCACTCGAGCGCCTGTTCCAGGTTCTCGACTTCCACCAGGTAGAAGCCGCACAGACTGTTCCTTGGTTTCCGCAAACGGGCCGTCCCGCGTCAGCACTTTGCCGTTTTGGACGCGCACGGTGGTGGCGGTGGAGATGGGCTTCAGTTCCGCGCCGCCCCGGATGACTCCGGCTTCGGCCATTTCCTTGCCACAGGCCGAGCACTTGGCGTATGTGGCGTGCATGTCGTCCTGAGACATGGCGGCCATCTGAGTCTCGTCGCCATAGATGAGGAATGCGTATTTCATGATTGGGTGTCCTTTGAAGTGATTTCAGATTCCGGAGAAGTCCGGACGCTCAATCGACGCGGGGAAACCCGGATATCGACAGGTTGGGCGAACTTTTTTGCACGGCGGGGCGGCGGCTCAATTTGCTAGTCTGACTGCCATGGTGAAGATTCTCGCTGCACTGTTTGCTGTTTCCGTAGCCGCCGCTCAACCGAAGGCGCTGGACTGGGCCAAGATCGATGCCGAAACGTTGCTGCACTTTACCAAGATCGTGCAGATCAACTCTTCGGATCCGGGTGGCAGCGAGAAGCCGGTGGTGGATTATCTGAAGGCAGTTCTCGACAAGGAAGGGATCGAAACGAAGGTTTACGAGATTGAGAACTTCGCTGACCCCAGCATCCACCGGCCCAACCTGGTGGCGCGACTGAAGGGCAGCGGCAAGAAGCGGCCGATCCTGCTGATGGGCCACACCGATACGGTGAACATCGACCCCAAGAAGTGGAAGCACGGGCCGTTTTCCGCTCATCGCGAGGATGGCTACATCTACGGGCGGGGTACGCTGGACGACAAACCGAGCGTGGTGGCTTGCCTGATGACGATGCTGCTGCTAAAGCGGCAGGGCGTGAAGCTGGACCGGGATGTGATCTTCCTGGCCGAATCGGGCGAAGAAGGTGCGACGTCAGTCGGCATCGCCTTCATGGTGAACCAGCACTACGACGCCATCGATGCCGAGTACTGCCTGGCCGAAGGCGGTCAGGTAACGCGGATCAACGGGAAGATCCGCAATGTATCGGTAGAGACCACAGAGAAGCTGCCGTCGGGCGTGCGGCTGGTGGCAACGGGGGTGGCGGGCCACGGGTCGATGCCGCTGCGCTCGAACCCGGTGGCGCATTTGGCGCAGGCCGTGGCGCGGGTGGCGGCGTGGCAGCCGCCGATGCGGATGAACGATACGACGCGCACCTACTTTGAACGTCTGGCCACGGTGGTGAGCCCGGAAGATCGCGACCGCTTCAACGGCCTGTTGAATCCGGACAAGACGGACGCCATCCAGGAGTACCTGGCCATCAATGATCCGTTCCACAACTCGATGCTGCGCACGTCGATCTCGCCCAACATCATCAAAGCCGGCTACCGCATCAACGTGATTCCGTCCGAGGCGGAGGCGACGCTCGACATCCGGGCGCTGCCGGACGAAGATTTGCCGAAGTTCTACGAGCAGCTGAAGAGCGTGATCAATGATCCGTCGATCAAGATTGTGCGCGACACTTTCAACGCCCGTCCGCCCGCCGCGCCCTCCAGCCTGACGAGTGAGGCCTTCAAGACGATCGAAGCTCTATCGCAGAAGCACTACCCCGGCGTGCCCGTGCTGCCCACCATGATGACCGGCGCCACGGACATGTCATTCCTCCGCGCCAAGGGCATGCAGTGCTACGGCCTGGGCCCGATCATGGACGCCGAAGATATCCAGAAGGGGTTTAGCTACCACTCGGACCAGGAGCGGATTGTCGAAGCGGCTCTCTACCGTCACGCGAAGTTCCACTACGAGATCGTGGAGCAGCTGGCGGCGGCGAAGTAGATGGGCGGGGCGGCTTAGTCGGGCCACGCTGCGCGCGGAATCGGAAGGATCTTCCCGCGATGGCCCGCAACGATAACTTGGCGCCCCGTGACGGCGCTCCACCATTTCTGGTGGCTACCGGATTACCCAACTATGTCGATTCGAGTTATCGCGGCACGATGGCCGCGGATGCCCTCGGACACAATACTCAGACTCATGGTGGTAGAACACCAAGAGGGTCCGGCACTGGCGTACGATGATATGGAACCCCTATGCGAAGAAGAGACATTCTGCCCTTGCTACTTGCCTCGCCAGGCGCTCTACCCGCGGCTGCTCCCAAGTTGAAGATTACCTCACTCAAGACGTTTGTCGTCGATGCCTTTCGCTGCAACTGGGTTTTCGTTAAGATAGGCACCGACCAAGGGCTCTCCGGCGTGGGAGAAGGCACCACCGAGATGAATGAACCTACCGTCGCGGCGGCCATCAACAACATGAGCCGCTATCTGGTGGGTAAGGACCCGTTTCAAGTGGAGTACCACACGCATATCCTGCGGCGGGAGTCGTATTGGCGCAACGGCGTCATCCTCCGCAGCGCGCTGGCAGCGGTGGAGGCGGCGCTGTTGGATATCAAGGGCAAGGCGCTTGGCGTGCCTGTGTACGAACTGCTTGGCGGAAAGTACCGCGATCGCATCAAGTGCTACGCCAACGGTTGGTTTTCTGGTGCCAATCTGCCGGAGGAGTTTGCCGTGAAAGCGGTGGCGACAGCAAAGCTGGGTTTCCAGGCGCTGAAGTTCGATCCGTTCGCCAAGGCCTATCTGTCGATGAGCCCGGCCGAACAGGACCTGGCCGTGGCACGGGTGGCGGCGGTACGGGAGGCGGTAGGCCCGCGTGTGGACATCCTGATCGAAGTGCACGGCCGGCTGGATGTGCCTACCGCGGTCGCGATGGGCCAACGGCTGGCACCATTCAGGCCGTTGTTCTATGAAGAGCCGGTGCTGCCGGAGAATTTGCGGTCGCTCGCTGAGGTCAAGCGGAGCATCCCATTGGCGATCGCTTCCGGTGAGCGCTTCTATGATGTAGAACGTTTCCAGGAGGCGCTGCGTCTGGGCGGGGTGGACTACCTTCAACCAGACGTCATCCACGTGGGCGGAATGCTAGAGACGAAACGCGTTTGCAGCCTGGCATTGATGGAGGACCGTCCGGTGTCGGCGCACAATCCCAATGGCCCCATCTGCAACGCAATGACCCTGCAGATAGCGGCCTCGACGCCTAACTTCGTCATGCTGGAGACGATGTTGACCGACGTGCCTTGGCGAAAAGACGTGGCGTTTGAGGATTTGGAAATTATCGACGGCGAAATGCGCATCCCAGAAAAGCCCGGCCTTGGCTTGGAATTGAATGAGGCAGAGGCGGCCAAACATCCTTACATGCCCCATGACCTGCGACACTACACCGGGGCTCTGACCGCCATCCGGCCACCAGACGCCGTTCCCTACTGGCGCCTCGGCAAGTAAGGGTCCCGTCCTTGAGCGGCGCTAGCTAAGCACTCCCGGCGCCCTGCATCGCCCGATCCCGCTTTGCGACATCCGTCACAAACGTCCGCGAGGCCATCCACAACACCACCGCTAGCGCGGCTGACAGCACGGGGATGATCACCATGGCTTGCTGCAGGCCAATCGCCTTGAACGCCTCAGTCATCTGCGAAGCGCCAGCCTCCGCCATCGCCTGCCGGGCCATGCGGTCACTGATGCTGCCGGTCAGCAGCGGGCCGAAGGAGGCACCGCAGAGGTACATGGCCATGAAGTAGAGCGCCATGGTCAGCCCGCGCTGCGTAGGGGCGACGATGTCCTGAATGGAGGAGTAGACCAGGCCGTAATACGTATTCATCGTGCCGTAGGCGGCCGTCAGGCAGACCAGGGTGATGACAATGTTGCCCGCCGGTTGCACCACACCGAAGTAGGCCAGTGGCACGCCAATCAAAGAGACGAAGCTGGCGATCACCAGGCGGCCGTTGGGGTGCGTGCGGACGATACGGTCGCCGAAGTAGCCCGCAATCAGACCGCCGCCGATGCCGCCCACGATGTAGGTGAAGCCGGTGGCCGTGCCGGACGCCGCCAACGACAGCTTGTGCACTCGGCTTAACAGCGCGGGCATGAAGGTGCCGATGGCGTACATGTTGAAGTTGAGGAAGACGCCAGAGGCGATGATCCACCACAGGGTGGGAATCGACAGCACGGCCATCACGGGGTTGCGGCCGTCCGGAGCGATCTGGACGGCAGGTCCGCCGGCTTCAGACGCGCCCCGCTGGGGTTCCTTCAGCATCAACAGGGCGGGAACCAGGATCAGCGCGGGCAGGGAGGCGATTACCATCGCGGTGCGCCAGCCCCAGGCTTGGGCGGCTGGCCCACTGATGAAGTAGCTCAACGCGCCGCCGATGGGTACGCCCAGCATAAAGATCGCCAGCACCCTGGCGCGCTTATCCGGCGGAAACAGATCGCCCAACCAACTGGTGCCCGTGGGCGCACACACTGCTTCTCCCACACCCACGCCCAGCCGGGACGCGAGCAGCATGGCGTAGGAGCTGGCGGTTCCCGCGAAAGCAGTCAGCGAGGTCCAGATCACCAGGCCGGCCACCAGCAGGTTCTTGCGGCTCCAACGATCCGCGATGCGGCCGAAGGGCACGCCGACGACGGCATAGATCCAGATGAAGGCGCTACCGAGCAGACCAATCTGAGTATCGGTGAGCCCGAACTCCTTGCGCATGGGTTCCGTCAGCGCTCCCGCAATATTGCGGTCGTAGAAGTTCAGCACGTTCACGGCGAACAACACCAGAACGGCGGCGTAGGTGGAGCGTTGATCTTTCAAAGCCCGGCGATGCTATCACACTGGACGCTGCCGTGCGATGGAAATAGATGGGCGCCAGTCTTGCGGCTAGGCTAGCCACCAGGTGGTGATGCCATTGGCCGCCCAACCGCCCAGGTAGGCCAGCGCCAACATATACCCAAACTGCAGCGCCGGCCACTTCCATCCACCGGTCTCCCGTCGAATGACGGCCACAGTGGACATGCACTGCATGGCGAAGGCGAAAAAGACAATCAGTGCCGCA
The DNA here is from genome assembly GCA_947458745.1 of Bryobacteraceae bacterium. GTDB lineage: Bacteria > Acidobacteriota > Terriglobia > Bryobacterales > Bryobacteraceae > JAPKYZ01. Next base: position 723,874 of record CANGYQ010000001.1, read on the forward strand.
GCACCGCCAGGGGTGAGGTCGCGGTGCAGTTCCGTGCGGAGGCTCTCTTTGACGGCGTCCTCGTCCGTACTCTCGATCCCATAGATGGTGCCCAAGGTGGAGACGATCACTTCGCGGGCGGCGAGTGACGTGATCAGCCCCACGCCGATTTTCCAGTTGAAGCCCAGGGGCCGGATGGCCGGTTCAATGGTCTTGCCGATGGTGCCCGCGATAGAGTCGCCTACGTCGGCAGCCGTCCCATCGGACTTCAGGGGCAAGGTGGCCATCAGCCAAAGCACTACCGCCACACCCAGAATGATAGTGCCCGCCCGCCGCAGGAAGACGCGCGTGCGGTCGATCAGGCGCAGGCTGAGAGAACGGAAGGTGGGCCACCGGTAGGGAGGCATTTCGAGTACGAACGGCATGCGTTCGCTTTTGAGGATGGTCGATTTCAGCAAGCGGGCCGTGCCAAAAGCGCCGGCCGCGCCCAACACGTACAGGCCAGCCAGCACCAGCGCCTGCATCCACGCTGCTCCGGGTACAAAAGCGGCGATCAGCAGGGTATATACCGGCAGCCGTGCGGAACAGACCATGAACGGTGCCACCATGATCGTCGCCAGGCGGTCGCGCTTGGATTCGATCATGCGCGCGCCCATGATGGCGGGCACAGCGCACGCCAGAGCGGAGACCAGCGGGATCACGGCCTTGCCCTGCAAGCCGACGCGGGCCAGCATACGGTCCGCAATTAGCGCCGCACGGGCCATGTACCCCGAATCCTCAAGGATGCCGATAAACAGCGAGAGAATAAGGATCTGGGGCAGGAAGACCACAATGCTGCCGACCCCGGCCCAGACGCCATCGATGAGCAACCCGCGCCATAACGTGTCCGGCAGCTGAGCTTTCAGCCAGCCGCCGCTGGTGGCAATCACCAGTTCCACCGCGTCCATGGCCGGCTTGGCACCCGCGAAGATGGTCCACCAGATGGCCATCAACAGCAGCGTGAGGATGGTGGGTCCCCACACGCGATGCAACAGAGTTGCGTCCAGGCGTCGGGTCCAGGCCGGCGGCGCAGGGGCGCGATAGCCCGCGGAAGCGGTTACCGTAGCCGCCCAGCGGCGGCAGTGGGGAGCATCCTGTACGTTCTGCAGAATCGGGAAGGGATTTACCGCGGGGGCGGCCGGGCCCCGGAGAAAATTGCGGACAGAATCAACACCGGTTCCCTGGACAGAACTGACCAGCGCCACCGGCACCCCAAGCTCCTGACTCAACGCCTTGAGATCCACCGCACCACCCCGAGCATCAAGGTCATCGGCCATGTTGAGGATGACCATGGTGGGCAAGCCCAGTGCGAGGATCGGGGCCACCAAAGCGAGATTGTGTCCCAGGTTGGTGGAGTCCAGGATCAGCAACACGGCATTCGGCCGCGGCAGATCGGGCATCTTGCCCAACAGGACATCGCTGGTGACTTTCTCGTCCTCGGTACGTGGATGTAGGCTATAGACGCCAGGCAGATCCAGTAGATCCACATGCGCGTGCTCACCCAGTTGGGCGCGGCCAACGTGGCGCTCCACGGTGACGCCCGGGTAGTTGGCTACTTTCTGCCGGAGTCCGGTGAGGCGGTTGAACAGGGTGGTCTTGCCGGAATTGGGTGGACCGATCAATGCCACCAGGCTGGTGCCGGACGCGGCGGAGCGTCCCGGAGATGAGACGGTCATTTGAGCATCAGCCGCAAGGCTGTTTCGCGACGCAACGCAATCTCGGTTCCGTCCACTCGATAGACTCGCGGATCGCCACCGGGGGCCGATTGCGCCGCCTCCACCGATTCGCCCGGCAGAAAACCGAGCAGCATCAGCCGGTCCGCCAAGGCGGGTTCCAAGTCCAGGCTGAGCAGAACACCGGTTTCGTGGTGCGCCAGATCGGCCACGGTGCGCGCGCTGTTGCCACTCAGTTGCAAATCACAGCATATCGCGAATCAGCCGGGAAGGTGCGCTGGGTGGCCTGCGAGGCAGTCTCAGACCAACGTCGCCGTCGGCGTGGCTTGGAGTTTCCACTTGGCCGGGTCCGCAAGGGGTACGTCCTCATGTTAGCGGTGGGTCAGTCCATACGGGCGGGCGAGGGCCGCGTGGGCTGCTCACCTCAACGGGAAGGCCTACAGGCCGTTTTGCCGGAAGACGTTCCTCGATGCGCAGGGCGGCACGTATCGGATCATTTTCGGTGTTTCGAAGCAGTTTTAACCTTGTCGAGCAATTCTGAGGCTTGTTTCGTAGGGGCCCGATGCTACACTCAAACCGTGGCCATCTCTGCGATGGCACAGGTCTACTCGCCACAGCAGGCCTGCCGCCACGGTCGGGTTTCGGCGCAGCAGCTCCGTAGCTGGCAGCAGCAAGGATTGTTGACTTGTGCCGATGCCTTTGAATACCAAGACATCGTAACCATCCGTGCGCTTGCGGGCATGAAGGCCGTGGGACTATCGGGCAAAAAGCTCCGGCGGGCCCTGGAATGGCTGGCGTCGCGCTTGAGCGAACTGGAGCGGCCTCTCGAAAAGACCCGCATCTACCGGCGCGGTAAGCGCCTGCTCATCAAGCTCCCGGGCCAGGAACTGGAGCTGTGGAGCGGCCAGATGCAGCTGAGCTTCGAGGCGATGGAGACGGTCACTGTGGCCAAGCGGCCGCGCGCGCAAGAAAGCGAGTTGCGGCGGCAGCGCCAGGAAGCCGAGCGGCATTTCCAGCGCGGCTTGGAACTGGAGCAATCCAGGGCACCGCTGGACGAAGTCATCGCTGCTTACCGGCAGGCGGGGGAATTGGACCCCACCTCGGCGGGAGCTTTCGTCAATCTGGGGACGATTTTTTTCAACGCCCGCTCCTGGAAAGAGGCCGAAGGGCACTACACCAAAGCGCTGGAGGCTGACCCCAACTATCCGCTGGCGCACTTTAACCTGGCCAACTTGTATGACGAGAGGGGTGACCGCGCCCGGGCATTCCATCACTACGAGGAAGCGCTCCGGCTGAAGCCCGGCTATGCCGATGCGCACTACAATCTCGCGCTGCTGTTTCAAACCACCGGCCAGGCGATGAAGGCGCTGAAGCACTGGCGGACCTACCTCAAGCTGGACCCCACCAGTAGCTGGGCCACCATCGCGCGCCGGGAGATGAAAAAGCTGCAGGGCGCGGCTCTGATTTCAAGCCACCGGGTCACCACGACGGCTTAATGTAGGCCCATTTGACCTGTGGCCCTTGCTGGACGATGGGAAAGTGGCAGTGCGATCCGGACGCGGTTTGAGTCGCATGGGAATCCTCCAGGGCAGATGCCAGTGGCCTAGCAGTTGAACGCTCCGCCGGGCGAGGTGGGCTTGCAGCCAGGGGGATCTGATCACGATACAATCGCGAGCATGAAACTGATGTTGTCCGTTACCCTGCTTTCGGCCGCTGCAGCGGCACAGGAAGGCCCTTTGATGAAGGCCATCCTGCCGCGTTATGCGACGGCCAAGCTGAATCTAGTCGAAACCGCCGCCGCGATGCCGGCGCCGGATTACGAGTTCAAGCTGACGCCCGTTCAACGGAGCTTCGCCGGGTGGATGGAGCACAACGTGGAGATGAACTACAACCTCTGCTCGACGCTGTTGGGCGAACCGGCTCCCAAGGACAAAGTGAAGAAGGGGGAAATGTCCAAGCCGGTGCTGGAGAAGGCGCTGGAAGAGTCGTTTGCCTATTGCGACAAGGGCTTCAACTCAATGAACGATGAGAAGGCGCTGAAGGAAATGGATGGGGCCAGCGGACGCAAAATTGTTCCGGCCAGCATCATGATTGGCCTGCTGAACAGCTGGAATGAGCACTACGGCAACTTGGTGGGCTACATGCGCGTAAAAGGGATTACGCCTCCCACCACCGCCCGCGCCCAGAGGATGCAAAAGAAGTAGGCGCATCGCATCCGGAGCAGGGCCAAACGAGCAGCAGTCGAATTGAGTAATGCGCCGGAAGAAGAGGTAGAGGGGAAATTTGGAGCGGGAGACCGGATTCGAACCGGCGACATCAACCTTGGCAAGGTTGCACTCTACCAGCTGAGTTACTCCCGCATCGAGTGGCGCGACTACCAGTATCGCGCAGGTTGAGATGGCTGTCAAACCGGGCTGAAACAGAAGGTCTGGAAACTGTTCTTTAACACGAGTCAAGTCTATTGTTTATATAGTTTTAAAGAATTTTTAAGAGACCCCTTGAAGCTCCGGAGCCCTGTGTTAGACTAAGAGTCCGCGGGGCAGATTTCAGGGATCTGATCAGGGTTCCAGCCGCCTCGACTCGAAGCAGGACAATCCCCCCTAGTCCTCGGGAAAGTGTAGGTTTTCCACAGATGTGGAAAACATGTGGGAAAGCTTTACCTTGAAATGGCCCTATTTGGTTTGGCTGATTTCGAGGGGGACGTTGGGCAGTTCGGTAGTGGGGTGTTGAAGCGTTGATGGATTTGTGGGAAGAGATTAAGCGTCAGCTGGCCAGCGAGATCACCGTCGAGGGATATCAGAACTGGGTCTCGAAAACCAAGCTTAGCCACGTTGATGGCGAGACGCTTTGGGTTAGCGTTCCGAATGACGTCACCCGGCAGTGGATGGAAACTGAGTATTCTGCTCAGGTTCAGCGAGTGATCCGGACGCTTGGTTTACCAATCCGGTCAGTCAGTTACCAGAACGGTTTCGTGGCCGCTGCTTCAAACGGCCAACCGGCCGCCAGCGCCGACCCGCTCAACTTCAGCAACCTGATTCTGAACCCCCGGCTGAACTTCGACAGCTTCGTGGTCGGTTCGTGCAATCAGTTCGCGCACGCGGCGGCCATTCATGTTTCGAAGAACCCTGCCAGCGGCTACAATCCTTTGTTCATTTATGGCGGCACGGGCATGGGTAAAACTCACCTGATGCACGCGATCGGGCGAAGCCTGGTGGAACGGTACTCTGACCTGAGGGTGGTCTATACCACCAGCGAACGGTTCGTGAACCAAATGGTCCAGAGCCTGAAGTCGGACCGGATGGCGGTTTTTCAGCAGCACTACCGCAGTGCCGATGTTCTGCTGGTGGATGATGTCCAGCACTTTGCCGGCAAGGAGCGGACCCAGGAAGAGTTCTTCCATACCTTCAATGAGTTGCAGGAGCGGCAGAAGCAGATTGTGCTCAGCTCCGATAGCGTTCCCAAGCACACACCGGGCTTGGTGGAGCGTCTGCGATCCCGCTTTGAGTGGGGCTTGATGGTGGACGTCCAGCCGCCGGATCTGGAAACCAAGATGGCGATTCTGGACAAAAAGGCCGAGGCGGAGGGAATGGTGCTGCCGGACGAGGTCCGCATCTTCCTGGCCACCAAGACCAAGTCGAACGTGCGGGAACTGGAAGGCGCTTTGATCAAGCTGACCGCCTACTCCAGCGTCACCGGCGAACCGATTAGCCTGCCCATGGCCCAGCAGGTTCTGCGCCATCTCTCCCAAGGTACCGACAAGCGGATTTCACTGGAATCGATCATCCGGCTGGTGGCGGAAAAGCACTCGATGCAGCCGGCTCAACTGAAGCAGAAGTCGAATGAGCGCAAGATTGCCTACCCCCGGCAGATCGCCATGTACCTGGCGAAAGAGTTGACCAACGCCTCACTGCCGGAGATTGGGCGGGCGTTTGGAGGGAAGCATCACACGACAGTTCTGCATTCAGTCCAGAAAATTGAAACTTTGCGGCTGAAGGACCCGGAATTGAACAAGTTCATCCACAGTCTATCCGACACATTAACAGTCGGTTAGCTGTAATTCCACAGCCAACCGGCCCAAAGGCTGGTGGGAGCTGTGGACGCTTTTGGTAGTAGTGAGATCTTCCGAGGAGGACTAAGGGTTATTGACAGGCAGTGGTAGCGGGAAGCTCCTGATTTTAGTATAATTTAGGGTGTTATCCACATTTTCACAGGCCCAATAGATAGTTCTCTTAGATCTGTATCGGTAATTACTTCAAGGAACGTTAGGGAGAACCCCTGAAATGGAATTCACCGTTAGCAAGGCGAACCTGGTCCGGGAACTGAGCTTCTCGCAGGGAGTGGTCGAGAAAAAGACCACGATACCGATTCTGTCCAACGTGCTGATTGAAGCCTCGGGCGACCGGATCACGTTAACAGCCACTGATCTGGAACTGGGCATCCGTTGTTCTTGCCCGGCCCGGGTGAAGAAGGCCGGTTCCGGAACGATTCCAGCCCGGCGTCTGCTGGACTATGTTCGGTTGCTGCCCGATGCCGATGTGGATGTCAAGGTTGGCGACAACCATTGGGCTTCTCTCACCTGCGGGCGTTCGAAGACAAAGATCGCGGGCATGTCGAGGGAAAGCTTCCCGGAGCTTCCGGTGATGCCGGAGAAAGTGGCCGAGATTCCGGCAAAGGTGTTGGCCGGGCTGATCTCGCGCACGATCTTTGCGATCTCTGCCGAAGAGAGCCGGTTCACGCTGAATGGTGCTCTGTTGCAGTTGAAGGCCGAAGGCTTGACGATGGTCGCCACCGATGGGCACCGGCTGGCAATGGTCGAGAAGGCGTATGAGCTGCCGGAGATCAGTGGCGTCTACAAGGCTCTGCTGCCGCGCAAGGCGATGCAGGAGCTGGTGCGGCTGGCAGCAGAGGCGGGGCCGGAGGACAAGGTTAAGTTCTCGGGCGATGAGAATCACCTCTTTTTTGAGCTGGGCGAGCGTCTGCTGTTGTCCCGCAAGCTGACCGGAAACTTCCCCGACTATGAGCGCGTCCTACCGAAAGAGCAGCCGCACTCCGTGTCCATGGCCAAGGATGAACTGAAGGGTGCGATCGAACGCGTCGCCCAGTTTTCCGATGACCGTTCCCACGCCATCCGCCTTCAGGTGAACGATGGCGAAGTGAGGATTCATTCGTCCTTGTCCGATACGGGCGAGAGCGAAGAGAGTATTCCGGTGGAATACACGGGTCCTTCGGTGGAGATCGGGTTTAATGCCCATTACCTGACCGAGTTCCTGAAGGCGCTGGGCGAATCCAAGGCTGGGTTTCATTTCAAGGATGGCAACTCGGCTGGTGAGCTGCGCCCGGCTGGTGACGACGTAGAGTTTGGATACCGCTACATCGTCATGCCGATGAGAATCTGACCGGGTCAGGTAGTTTCTGGATATTCGGGGCTGGCAAAAGCTGGCCAGGTCTTGGCAGGAAGTACACAAAAAGCAAAGAATGGCATCGAACACTCAGATTTACGACTCCACTAGCATTAAGGTTTTGGAGGGCTTAGAGGCGGTACGCCTGCGCCCCGCGATGTACATCGGCTCCACCCGTGAGGCGGGGCTTCACCACTTGGTTTACGAGGTGGTGGACAATTCGGTGGACGAAGCGCTCGCTGGCTATTGCACCGAGATCCGGGTCACCATCCACATCGACAACTCCTTGACCGTTGAGGATAACGGCCGCGGCATTCCCGTCGACATCCACAAGGAAGAGGGAGTTTCGGCGGCCGAAGTGGTGCTGACCAAGCTGCATGCGGGCGGCAAGTTCGATTCATCCAGCTACAAAGTCTCGGGCGGGTTACACGGCGTGGGCGTCTCCTGCGTGAATGCGCTGAGTGAGACGTTGCATTTGGAGATTTGGCGCGAAGGCTACACCTGGGAGCAGGATTACGAGAAAGGTGTCCCTAAGGGACGCCTGCAGAAGGTGGGCAAAGCCGGCAAGAAGACCGGCACTCGCATCACCTTCCGGCCGGATCCGACGGTCATGGAGGCCAGCGAGTTCGATTACGACACGCTGTCCGGCCGCCTACGCCAGGTTGCGTACCTGAACAAAGGCCTGAAGATCTTCCTGGCGGATGAGCGCGGCGAAACGCCGAAGGCTCATGAGTTCTATTACGAAGGCGGTATCGCCGAGTTCATCAAGCATCTGAACCGCGGCAAGAACGTCCTGCACGAGAAGCCGATCTACTTTGAGGGTTCGAAAACACTACCCAATGGCGGCGAAATCCAAATGGAGATCGCGCTGCAGTACAACGATGCGTACTCCGAGCAGGTGTTCAGCTTCGCCAACAACATCAACACCGTTGATGGAGGAACTCATCTTTCCGGCTTTCGTAGTGCTCTCACGCGTACCATCAACGCCGCCGGTCAATCGGGCGGTTTGTTTAAGGACGTCAAGGAGAACCTGAGCGGCGATGACGTGCGCGAAGGTCTGACGGCGGTGATCAGCGTCAAGGTTCCGCAGCCGCAGTTTGAAGGGCAGACCAAGGGCAAGCTGAACTCCGACATCCAGGGTGATGTAGTCCAGCTGGTGAACCTGAAGTTGGGCGAGTTCTTTGACAAGAACCCGCAGGTGATGAAGAAGATCGTCGGCAAGGCGATCGATGCGGCTCGAGCCCGTGAAGCAGCCCGTAAGGCTCGCGACCTGACCCGCCGCAAGGGAGCGCTGGACGGTGGCGGTCTCCCCGGCAAACTGGCTGATTGCCAGGAGAAGGATCCGACTCGTTGCGAACTGTTCCTGGTCGAGGGTGAGTCGGCCGGTGGCACGGCGAAGACCGGCCGCGACCGGCGTTACCAGGCGATTCTGCCCCTGAAGGGCAAGATCCTGAACGTCGAGAAGGCCCGTTACGACAAGATGCTGGGCCACGAGGAAATCCGGACCCTGATCCAGGCCTTGGGGACAGGCATCGGCAAGGATGATTTTGATGTGACGAAGCTCCGTTACGGCAAGATCATCATCATGACGGACGCCGACGTGGACGGCAGCCACATCCGAACTCTCCTTCTGACCTTCTTCTTCCGCCATATGCAGGCGCTGATCGATCAGCAGCATATCTTCGTTGCTCAACCGCCGCTCTACGGCATCAAGAAGGGCAAGAAGATCGAGTACATCAAGAACGACGCGGAGTTCACCAAGGAGATTCTGCGCCGGGCGACCGACAACATCACCATCGAAGCTGCCGGGCAAAGCCTGGTGGGAGCCGAGGCGCGGAAGTTCCTGGCGCAACTGGATGAGCTGCAACTCGTCACCCGCCGCGTGGAACGCCGGCTGCGTGACGCGCGCGTGGTGGAACTACTCGTGGATCAAGCCTTGAACCTCGATTCCAAGGCGGACTTCCAGGATCAGGCCAACCTGGAGCCCTTGCTGGCTTCCATCCAAGCCTTGAAGGTGGTGGCCGAGATCCGCCCCGATGAAGAGCATTCCGCGTTCCAGATTGTCTTCCGTGACAACACGCAAGCCGAACGGCTGATCAGTGTCGGCCTGCAGGTTACGCCCGAGTTCCGGCGCTTGCGGACGCTGGCCAAGCAGATTGGGCCGCTGAACGTTCCTCCCTTTAAGGTGGTGCGGGAAGGAAAGGCCACCGAGACCAAGGAGAATTGGCGCGACCTGCTGATCTTCGTCAAGGAAGAAGGCATGCGCGACGCCAACGTCCAACGCTACAAGGGGTTAGGCGAAATGAACTCGGAGCAGCTATGGGAAACCACCATGGATGCTGAGCGCCGCACCCTGCTTCGGATCGACCTGAAAGACCTGGTGGAAAGCGACGAGATCTTCTCCACACTGATGGGCGAAGACGTCGAAAGCCGCCGCAAGTTCATCGAAGACAACGCCCTAGACGTCCGCAACCTGGACGTCTAGGCAAACTAAACACTAAACCAGAACCAGCAAGGGCCCCCGGATGATTCCGGTGGGCCCTTTCTCTTTTTTGGACGCCGTAGCTCCGCTTTCGCCCCTGATGGTTGATCCGCCATGGAATAGTGCTGTGTCGATACGAAAAGTATTGAAAGGATAAGTATATGTTGTATATTAAATACAGATAGACCATGATTCACAACAGGATCAGCTTGCTTCGGGCAGAACGGGGATTGTCGAGGAAGGAACTGGCCGACGCTGTGGGCGTCAACTTCCAGACCATCGGCTACCTGGAGCGGGGTGACTATAACCCGTCGCTCGACCTGGCATTTAAGATCAGCCGGTACTTCAACCTGCCGGTGGAAGTGATCTTCTCGCCGGAGCCGTTCCCGTCTTTGTCCAGTCAGTTGAGGAAGATGCAGGAAGGAGAACAGAAGTGAGACGCGATTCTCGGATGCACCAGCCTGTCCCGGCACCATTCAGCCCGATAGCTTTGGGCGCTCTGCTGTTGGTGCTTTGCCTGACGGAGGTCGACCATTCGGCGCGCTGGGCCAGTTGGGTGGCGCGTGCCGGCCGGTTGGCCAGCCAAAGTTTCGCCACCGTGGCCATTGAGGCTAGCCGCGTGAGCGTGAGTTTTGAAAAGGAGGCGCAATGAGCGCAAACCCAAGATCCCCCGCCCCAGCGGCTACCCCGACGCGCCGGTTGAGCCTGTTCGAGCGGCGGGCCTTGGTGGTGGCGATGTATGGCGGGTACGCCGCGTATATGCTGTTGCGCGGACTCGCGGTGTCTTTCGACAGTGGAGCGCTGGGCCTAGCCGGAATCGCCGCCTTGGTGGGATGTCTGGCGGCGGTCTGGGCTCTGCTCTACCAGACGCCCTATTGGAACTGGGGAAATGCGCCCGATGGATCCCTGGATGAGCGGGAGTTGGCGGTCCGCAACCGCAGCTACCGGGCAGCCTATTCGGCCTATGCGGCGATCACGCTGCTGCCGGTGGTGTATGTATCGATCGCGATTGACCACCCGCGGCTGTGGCTGCCACGAACCTACGACGAGGTCTCGCGGATCGTCTGGGGGCTCATCCTCGTCGGCGGGACGCTCCCGTCGGCCCTGCTCGCCTGGGACGACCGGCCGCTGGAGGAGGACCGCGAAGGTTAGGCTTCCAGCTGGATGCAGCGGTTCTGAAAGCTGGTTCCCAACAGAATAGGGTGCCCGGAAACGCGAAGCGGCTATTCGGGCTCTGATCCAAAGCGGATCACGTTGCCGTCCGGGTCCTCCACATGCATTTCAAGAGCCCACGGGTAGTTGGTGGGTTCCATGCGAACCGCGACACCGGCGGCGGCGTACTCCGCACGTAAGGCGCGTACGTCGCTGACCCCTACCCAGATCCAGGCACGGCCAAGGCCCTGGCCCTGTTGGCAAAGATAGACTCCCGCTTGGTCGCGGTTTACGGAAGTGAACTCATCCATCGCCCAGTCCGCATTGCGGAAGCCCAGACGGTTCACGTAGAAGTCGATGCTGGCCTTCAGGTCGGCCACGCGCAGAATGGGCTGGCTGTTCTCGAAGTGGACGGGAGTAGTCATGGTCTCGGGCTCCTATTCCGGACTCAGCTCAGCGTTTAGCGGTAGACATGCTGCACCCGCGCACTGATGCCGGTAAGGACACTATAGGCGATCACGCCGGCGTCTCGGGCCATGGCGCGAGCGTCGTAATGCTCATCGAGCAGCGTGATGGCGTCACCGGGGCGGATGCTGGGTGAGTCACTGACGTCGATGGTGGAAACATCCATGGAGATGGCCCCGACAAAGCGGTTCTTGTTCGACAGGCGTCTCGACAAGCCATCCGCATAGCCAGCGCCGACGATGGCGATCCGCATCGGCTTGGGCGCGACGAACATACCGCCGTAGCCGATCTTGGCGCCGGCCGGGACTTCCTTCACCGCGATCACGCGCGCCTTCCAGGTCAACGCTGGCCGGACATCCAGGAGATGGCTGGGCGCAGTACCCTTGGGAGCCGAGACGTAGCCATAAAGCGCCAGCCCCGGCCGGACCAGGTTGCCCCAGGCGGAGCGGAGCCCGAAGTGGAGCGGATTGGTACTGGAGGAATGAAGATAGGGCGGCTGCTGGTCGAGAGCGGCAATCACTTCGTCGAACCGCCGCTGCTGATCGCGGGTCTGCGGCGAAGTGAAGTCCGACGACGAGGCAAAGTGCGTCATCAGCCCTTCGAGCGGTGTGCCCCGCACACGCAAGGCGATCTGTTCCGGTGTGGCCAGCACCCCGAGCCGGTGCATGCCGGTGTCGACCTTCAGGTGGTACGGCACTGGAGGCAGTTCATCCAGCGAATGGATCACCGGCGTCAGACCGGAGTGCTGCAGAGCGTCGAACCCGTGGTCAGCCATCACCAGAATGCGATGCGCCACTCCACTCGCCCGCAGTTCCAGCCCCTCTTCAAAGCTCGAGACAGCAAACCAGCGGGCACCTTCAGCCGCCAGAGTGCGGGCCACCGCCACCATGCCGTGACCGTAAGCATCACTTTTCACCACCGGCATGATCTCGATCCCAGTGCCGGAGGCGGATCTCTGGTGCAGGGCGGCGGCGATGGAGCGGTAATTGGTAGCGATCCGGTGAAGGTCAACCTCCACCCAGGACCGGGCTTGGACGGGTGAACTCATGGGATGCTAGGGGGCAGAAAGACGCCGCGAGACCGGAGAACGTTGGCGATCAAGACGCTATGGCCGTAGGCTAGCATGCGGTCCTACCGGATCAACCGCTGGAGCAGTTGCTCGTAAGCATCAGTGACCGCGTCCCAGGAGTAGCGTTCCTTAACCCGAGCGATGGCGCGCTGGCCAAAATCCGCTCGCTTGTCCGCCGGCATGTCGACCGCCACTTGCATCACCTCGGTTAAGGTGTCGTGCGTGAATGGTAGGCCGGCTTCGCCACAGACTTCCCGATTCTCCGGGTTGTCCATGTAGAGCACCAGGGCACCGCGGCCCATCGCCTCGATCAACGCCGGGTGGGTGCCGCCTACTTCCGTGGCTTGGATGTAGGCGTAGCAGTGAGATTGCAGTTCCGAGTATCCAGGATTGAAGACCGCGCCCGGCAAGACCACGCGTGGATCCTGCGTGTCGCGCACGCGCCGGAGATACTCGTGGGCATAGGGGGCATCGCCCACCAGCGCCAGTTTCATGGGGGTGTCGAGCGTCTCAAAGCATTGCCGGACCAGGAGGCCGTTATTTTCTGGTTCCATGCGGCTGACAAACAGAAAATATTGCCGGGGTTCCAGACCGAGCTGATCCAGTGCGGCGCGCGTGGAAACCGGCTCCGGCTCGGCACCATAAGGAATCATCGTTGAGGCCGCGTGGTAGCGTTCCCGGTAGTAGTCCTGAATGGCGACCGCATCGGTGATGATCTCAGTGGGGAAGATCGTGGACAACCGCTCCGACATCTGGTACCAGGCCTTGGCCAGCACATTCCACTTCTTGCGCTTTCGCTCCAGCCCGTCGACATTCAGCGCCACCGGCATTCCCAGGACGCGCGGGATCCAGGTGAAGATGGCGTTGGCCGCATTGCAATAGAGCGCAGCATTCATTGGGAAGAATGCCAGGTGCAGCGTGGAGACAAAGGTATGGACGATGGTCTCCAGATACTTGTGCCGCGGCGCCGGCAACACGCAGACATCGACACCCAAATAGGTGGGGGAGTGAAAAGGTTGCCGGGTGTAAACGCGTACTTCGTGGCCGCGCTTCACCAGACGCTGGGAAAGCTCTTCGGCGAAGGTTTCAAACCCTCCGTACCGGGCCGGGATGCCTCGAGTGCCAACCAGAGCAATGCGCAAGGTGAATGAAAGTTCCTGTGGATGGGTGCGGCGAGTATTCGGCACCCGGCCGCCAATTGCTAGCTACGGACGGGCTTGGGCCGCGCGGCCATGGCCCGCGCCCCTTGCTTGGTGGCAGGCTGGCTGACCGGCTGGAAGCGGAACCAACTGGACAAGTACTCGTCCGAGACCTTCTTGCGGGCCATAATACAGCGGCGCTTCTCCATCAGTTTGCCCCAGCTCTTGGCCACAATCCAAAAGGCCTTCAGTGACGACCATTCATGCAGCAGGCAGGCGATGATGACAGTCAAGTCCCGTCCGGTGATCGGCAGGAAGTTCCGCCAATAGAGGTCCGCCGTCATGTTCTTGACGCGCATCATGAAACGGTTCTTCACCGAATGCATGTTGATCTCGGCCGGTAGCGCCCGGCGATTCATCGGGCGCACCGCCCGCACATGGTAACCGCGGGCGTAGGGCGTATAGAGACACTTCCAGCCCAATAGCTGGGCTCGCCAAGCCACGTCAGCGTCTTCACGGTAGACAAAGAAATCGTTGTCGAAGAACTCACCCTTGATGGAGATGTCGTCGATCATTTCCCGCCGGTAGAGAGCCGCCGCCGCGGTGGCACCAAAGACGTACTCAAAGTTGAGATAGTCGCCGTTGTCTTCTTCGAGTGACCCTCGGTCCAGGTGCCGCATCGTCGGCGTGAAGTAGATGCCGGTGGAATCCACCAGCGGATGATCCGGCAGATCAAAGGTGGCCAGCATCGAAAGTAGTTTGCCGCAGACCGTGCCGATCTCCGGGTCACGATTGCCGGCATCGACGAGTGACTGGATGAAGTTGGGGAACAACAGCACGTCCGGGTTGAGAGTCAGGACCCATTCGCCGCTGGACAGCAGGATCGCCTGATTCTGGGCTTCAGCAAAACCAACGTTAGTGGGGTTGTAGACAATCTGGCAGCGGTTTTCGAACTGTTCCAAAATGTCGATTGTGCCATCGGTGGAGGCGTTATCGATAACCAGGATTTCTTTGGCCGTGTAACGTTGCTGCAGGATGGATTCCAGGCAACGTTTGATAAACCGTCCACTGTTATAGGTCACAATCGTGACCGAAACTAAGCCTTTATGGCACATGCAGATGTCTTTTGCCCGTGTCTTTCGAGTGGCGCTTTGCAGCGAAATTTACTGACTTGTGAGGGCCATCAACATCCGGGTTGGCGTCCCCATGTTCTACCGCCGAACCATTCCCCATACCCGTTACTGCCACCGACGCTATTGTCACTAGGTTAACACAAGCCCGGAGGCATCCGCCCAGCATGGCGGCCACGGTGACCGCAAGCGCCGCCGGACGTGAAAAATGACGCCCGGCATAACGCGCAAGGTTCTGATACCAATACAGTTGTTTATTCAGCCAAGCCAGTTGCCCAACGGAATGACCACCGCGATGGGAGGCTTTGGCGGCCGGTGTAAAACAGACCTCATACCCTGCGGCGAGGAGGCGGGCACAAAAGTCCACATCCTCGAACCAGACGGGGTAGAAGTGTTCGCTGAAGCCACCGAGTGACCGCCAGACGTCACGGCGGACCATCAGGAACGCTCCAGCCGGCTGCTGGACATTCTGCGTTTTGGTTAAGTCCAGGTCCAGGCAGCGCCACTGGCGATTAGTCGCATTTCCGGGCCACAGGCGGTTCAGGCCGAGACACTCAAACACCAAGGCCTTGGCGGTGGGTAACCTGCGGACGGAGAAACCTGTCTGGGGCGTTCCATCTTCCGAGACCAGCAGCCCCGCCGAAGCCCCGCCTTCGGCCGCCGCCAGCAGTTCATCCCGTCCCGCCAGCACCGTCGCATCCGGGTTGAGAAGGAGAACGAATCCGGTTGCGGCACGGTCAAAGCCCTGATTCACGGCGGCGGCGAAGCCGAGATTCGCGGTATTGCGGATCAGCTCCACGGAATAGCTTTCCGCCACCGAACAGCTGGTGTCCTGGGAAGCGTTATCCACTACCACCACGTGCGGCGTCCACTGCAGGACCGCCTCCAGACACGCCGCCAGTTCCTCGGCGGAGTTGTGAGTGACGACGACGGCGGTTACGTCAACCACGCGTACCACCTCCAAAACGCGCTGCCAGCGGTGAGTCGAAGCAGCTCCGATTCGCTGGCGGCGAGGATTCGATCGAGTTGGAGTGATGCATCTTCATCGCTCAATTCGGTTGCCGCGCAGGCATCACCGGGAGTCCATCGCGGGATTTCAGTGCACGCGGCCTGCCATTTGCCAGTCAACCAGGCACGAAGGCATCCGCGCCGCAGCGCTGACAGGCCCCAGAGCAGTTGTCCCACGAGCACAGCACGGGCATATCGTTTTTCGCCGCCATGCCGGAAGTGCTTCGCCACCAGCAACCATTGATTGCGTGAAATCAGGCGCACTGTTTCCGGATGCCACGCCCCGAGTGTCGCACTCCCCCGGTGTAGTGCCGTTGCGGCGGGGAGATAGGCCCCCTGGTAACCGCAACGGGCGGCGCGCAATCCGAACTCAACATCTTCCATGTAGGAGTCGAAGCTCTCATCGAGAAGGCCAATCCGGTCGAACAACTCACGCCGGTAGAGTGCAGCCGTCATGGGAGCGAAGGCGATCGGGCGCGCCTCGGAAAACTCGGTGGCCGGCGCGCCATGCCCCGCGCGGAGGGCACAACCGGACCGGGCGAGCAGGTCAAAGGTGGCGTCGATCCGGTCTGGCGCTGACTGTTGCAGGATCTTGCCCGTCGCAAACCAAGCGCCCGACTGGGCCAAAAGGCGCAGGTAGCCGGGTGACAGGACGACATCGTTGTTGACGATGGCCACCGCGTCCCCTCGCGCTGCTTCAATGCCGCGGTTGACGGCGCAGGCGAAGCCGTAGTTTCGGTCGAGCCGCAGGACCCGCGCGCCCGCTGGAGCGATGCGCTCAGTGGAGCCGTTGTCCACCACAATGATCTCGTCTGCCTCAATCGACGCCACGGCTTGCTCCAGCAGTGCCGCGCGATTGAACGTCGGGATGACGGCGGTGATCGTCAAGGGCGAATTATCGCAGGAAACGCTTCTTCAGCAGGAACAGCAGGTTCTGGATGCCGTCCCGCCAGGGGTTGAGCTTGATCTCGCCCAGGCGGGACGAATACTGGATGGAAATCTCGACGAAGTGGATGGGTAACAACAGCGCTTCGATTTTGATTTCTTCCGAGAACGCCATGCCATCGGATTCCAGCTTCATGTCTTTCACGATGGCCCGCTTGAAGACCCACATGCCCGATTGCGAATCGGACACCCAGCGGAAAAACAGCACCGACATGGCCAGCGACAGAATCAGGTTTCCAAGCTTGTGTTTGAAGCTCATCGCGTGCCGGTCCCGCACCGGGAACCGCGAGGCGTTGAGGAAGTCGGCGTCCAGGTGGCGGAATGCTTCCAGCAGATAGCTGATCGCGTCGGGCGGATAGCTGTGATCGCCGTCGAGAGTGACGATGACGTCGCCGGTGGCATGGGTGAAGCCGCGCTTGTAGGCCCGGCCATAGCCACGCACATCTTCGCGGATCACTTCGGCACCATAAGACTGCGCTACGTCGCGCGTGCGGTCGGTGGAGCCGTTGTCGACGACGATCACTTGATCCACAAACGGGGGCATGCGCGTCAGCACCTGCTCAATGCCCTGCTCTTCGTTGAGGCACGGAATGATCACGGTGATGCGTTGCGAGTTATACACCGCGTTTCCTCTTGAGGACTTGTTGGTAGCGCTGGGCGAGGCGCTGGGTGATGACACGCATGTTCCAATTTTGCGCAACTTCGGCCCGTGCCCGCTCGGCCATGCCCACCGGCGGTGCCGCCAATAGCTCAATGACTGCTTGGGCGAACATCTGCGGGTCGTCCGCCAGGCGGCAGAACTCTTGATCGTTGCGTCCCAACCCTTCTGCCCCAAGGGTGGTGGAAACCACCGGGATGCCGCAGGCAAAGGCCTCCAGTAGTTTCACCCGCACGCCGGATCCGGACAGGATGGGGCAGATGAAGACCGTGTGCTCATAGAAGGCCGTGCGAACATCCTCGACAAAGCCGCGAATCTCAATCGCACCGCCCAGCGAGGGTAAAGCATGCCTGGGCGGTGGATCACTACCCACGCAGACCAGCTTCGCGTCCGGGTTCTGGCGGAGTACGTGGGGCATGACGTGTTGGGCGAACCACTGGAGCGCTTCCTGGTTGGGCAGATGCCGGAAGCTGCCGACAAACAAGATGGAGTTAGCCAAGCGGCCGTCCGCGCGGAATTCGTAGCGGTCAACATCAATGCCGGCGCGCAAATTGAGGGCTATTTTCGGTGCCAGGGCGGGGCGGAAGCTGGTGAGGTACTCGCCGTTGTCTCGCGTGCAGACCTGGATATCATCCACCCGCTCCAGCATCTTCAGCTCATAGGGAAGCGCCCGCAGGTACTCGAGCGTCGCTTGGATTTTGCGCAACGAGAAGCCCGGTTGGCGCAACTGGCGGGCGATGGACTGAAAGTAGACGTCGTGCTCGAACACACAGGTCGCGATCCGGTCAAACGCCGGCGCATACTGGCCCATGTTGGCGTACTCAATTTGGAGGACATCCACTCCATGCTGATAGATGATCCGGTGGAGCATCCATTCCAGATCTCCGTTGGCGAACTCCCGCACGGCGTGAGGCTTTAGTGAGCCGATGGTGTGCGATTCGCCATGCATGCGCACGAGGTGATGGAACGAACGGCAACGGGCGGCCATGGCGTCATGGTCGGCAATCTGGCTGGCGCGGTCGAGCAGCACGACCAGATGGACGTCGGCGTGGTTCACCAGGTGGCGTAGCGTCTGGCTCATGAAGACGCCACCGCCGTGCACGGGAGGTTCGATCGGGTAGGGGCTGAGGAACAGGACCGAAGGTTTCTGTGGGACGTTCGCGGTTGTTTGAAAGCGATCCCGGTAGTATCCGGCGAGCGGGCGGCGGAATGCTTCCATGTCAGTGACGGTTGCCAGCGACCGGGCTTGCCAGCGCGAAGTTACGGCCGCAGGTAGTTGCCGCAAAGCGCGCCACAGTCCGGCGAGGCTGGCCCGTTCGGGAGAGTTGCCCGCAAACACACTGACGGCGGCACCGGCGGCGGTGAAGAAGAAGTGTTCAGCCAGCCAGCTTGTCTGGTGGATGTTCTTCCAGGCAAAGAGTAGGAAGTTCTTCTGGAGGATCGAATCGATGTAGGCTTGCGTAAACCTCCTGCCGATGGTGCCACGGTGTTCATGCCAGACGTGGCTTTGGGGCTCGTAAAGAACTTTCCAGCCGCGCTTCCAGGCCAGATAGCCAAGGTCGGTGTCTTCCAGATAAAAGGGTGCCAGGAGGCTGTCGAAGCCGCCAATGTCCAGAAACTTGCGTCGGTCAAAAGCGCAGGAGCCGCCTCCGCCATAAAAGCACGGGTAGAGCGTCTGCACGTCGTCATCCAAGCGATGACGGACCCTCAATGCGCCGTCGCGCCAAGCGGCTTGAGTAAGGCCTGTCTCCTGGCGCGGCTTGGCGGGATCGCTGAAAAAGATCTGGCACGAGACGGCGAAGACTTGGGGGTCGGCAAAGCCTGCGAGTAGTGGTGCCAGAAAGTCTGGAGCCACCCGCATGTCACTGTTGAGTAGGACGACGATGTCGTTGGCGGCTGCGCGAAAGCCGGCATTCGATCCGCCGCCGAAGCCGAGATTTTCAGGAAGGGCCAGCAGCCGGACGCTGGGAAAGTGCTGGCGCACGAATTCGGCGCTGCCGTCTTGAGAGCCGTTATCGACGACGATTACTTCGTTGGCCGGGTGCCCGGACATGGCCGTCACCACCGAGGGCAGGTAGCGCTCCAGCAAGTCGCGGCCGTTCCAGTTGGGGATCACCACGGAAGCGGATTGTTGCTGGGGACCAGGGAGTGTCCAGGGGCGTTGGCGGCCCAAGAGCTTCCAGACGAGGTCTGCCGTCAGGAGAGTCCCGAAAGGAATTACCGCCGCAACCGGTGTGAGAACCAGAAGAATCAGGTTCTGGATGAAGTTCAAGAGACGCGTCACGGCTTGAGATCAGGTCCCAGATGGAGTGCCCGGCCCAGGCGAACCCAGCGTGACGCCTTGGCCTGGGCCAAACGCTCCTGCAGTGCTTGTTTTTCGGTGTCGAGGGTGAGCGCCCACTGCGTGCGGGAGTCGAGTTCGGCTTCGGCCTGGTGAAGAAGTTCGACGCAGCGGGCGAGTTCGGCCACCTTGGCGTCTAACGTGGTGGCGAGTTCGGTTTGTTGCCGTTGGGTAGTTTCCAGGGTTTGCTGAAGCTCTTGTTGCCGCTGTTCAAGCCGCGCTATCTCGGTTTGGTATCCAACGATATGGGTTCGGGTTTCGGTGAGTTGTTGCTCCAGGGCGGCCACATGGGCTGCCTTCTCCTCGTATTGCCGATTGCGTTCTGTCGCCCACTGGTTGGCGGCTTCCAGTTGTTCCAATTGCTGGCGGTGTTGTTCGACCAGTGCCTGGTGCTCGCTGAGCGTCTGGTCCAGCCATTGTTGTTTGGTCGCGAGCTCGCCCTGAAGCTTGCGGATGTGGCGTTCGCGTTCCCCCAGGACATTGGCGGCGGCGGGTACGTAGAGGAAGTTGGGGGAGCCGACTTGCGGGGCCTGAGCGCAGACGGCCAAGTAGAAATGCGCATTCTCTGAGCCCGCCGGGTGCGGGTCCAGGCGGAGGCTGGTGGCGGCGGGTGCTTCCAGCGGTTGGAACAGCAAGGCGCTCACGTGGTTTTGGGTGAACAGCGTGACGTGGGGAAACGTCTCTTCCAGGGCCTGCTGGAAGCCGTTCTGGTCCATCTCGTTCAGGTGGTACGGATTAGGTTCCGTACGAGACGTGGCGTAGTAGGCGCGGTTGGGAGTTGAAACGATGAATTGTCCACCCGGCGCGAGTAGGCGCTTGGCTTCGGTGAGCAGCCGTTCCGGGCTGTGCAGGTGTTCGATGAGTTCAAAGGCTATGACCAGGTCGGCGCTTCCATCCGGGAGCGGGACGTCTTCGCAGGACGCGGTGAGGTAGCTGAGGTTCTCTCGTTGGAAGTGCTGTCGTGCATAAGCAACCGCTTCCGGGTCGATGTCGAGTGCCGCGACGGAGGTGGCGGTTTGAGCGAGTTCATGGGACCCATAGCCGCTGCCGCAGCCGAGGTCGATGACGCGTTTGCCGCGGGCCAGGCGGGCAGCGAAAAGATAGCGGCCGTAGTGCTCGTTCCAGAGATCCGGTTCCACTTGACCGGGAATAACCCGTTCGCCGGTGAACTCGATCATGCCATTGTCTCGGGGGCCGGTTGGCCGTTGATCTCCAGGCGGCAGGGCAGGTGGAGATAGCCGTAAACCTGTCCGGTGCCATGGCCCATTTGGAGGGTAATGGCATTGTCGATCCAGTCGCACATCTGGTAGTGGGTCAGGTTGCCGTCGGCGATGGCCGGGGAAAAAGAGAAGGCACCGGGATAAAGCTGGGGCAGGTCCAGGTGGAAGTCGATCGTGCGCAATTCGCCCGGAGCCATTGGCGGCATCGCGTGGCCTTCACGAAGGGTGTTGGTACCGGCAAAATCTAGACCGAGATGGTTGCGCAGCATGAAGCCGACGTTTGGGCGGGGGATAGCTTGTTCGGCGCGTACACTGATGCGTACGGTGATGCGGCTGGCCGGTTCCATGAGTGCGGTGGGGTTTCCGTCAGCATCCAGGATAGCGATTCCGATGACGCTGGCGCGGCCGTCGCCGTGGCGGTGGTCGATGTTGGGGATGGTGGTGGCGAGGGCGTGGGGGGTTGTGGTAGTCAGTTCGTTGGGTTCGGAATGTTCCTCGGCGTAGTGAGTGTCTTTTTCGGTCATCGCCGCCAGGTAGCGCGCGACGACCCGGTCGGTCGTGTCCAGGGCACGGATACGTCCCTGCTCGAGCCAGAGCGTGCGTTTACCGATGGCTTTGACGTCGCCCATGGAGTGGGAGACGAAGATGATCGTGACACCGCGGGTGCGGAGCTCGTGTACCTTGCGGAGGCAACGCTGGCGAAAGTAGATGTCGCCGACCGCGAGGGCTTCGTCCACAAGGAGGATTTCGGGATCGACGTGGATGGCGACCGCGAAGGCAAGGCGGACGACCATGCCACTGGAGTAGGTCTTGACCGGTTGATGGATGAAATCGCCGATTTCGGCGAATTCAATGATCCGTTGGTAGACCGAGTCCATGCGGGAAGAGGAGAAGCCGAGGATCGCACCATTCAGGTAGACATTATCACGTCCGGTGAATTCAGGGTTGAAACCGGAGCCGAGTTCGAGCAGTGCGGCGACGCGACCTTGTACCTGTGCATTACCGGAGGTGGGGTGGAGGATGCCGGCCACTATTTGCAGTAAAGTACTTTTTCCTGAGCCGTTCTCGCCGATGACGCAGAAACTCTCGCCGCGGGGGATTTCAAAACTGATGTCGCGCAGGGCCCAGAAGTCCCGGTGGCGGGTCAGGCGGTTGAAAGTAGCCAGCTCCACCAGGCGTTGGGCTGGCTTTTCGTAGATGGCGTAGCTCTTGGCGACTTGATGAAAATTGACAACCACTGTTTTGAAACCCTACCCTGGAATAAGACTGTGCCGGTGTAGCTCAGGTGGTTAGAGCGACGGTCTCATAATCCGTAGGTCGTAGGTTCAACTCCTACCGCCGGCACCATTCCTAGTTTTCCACGATCTGCTGATAGATTCGGTCCAGGTCCTCGGTCGAGTAGTAGTCGATTTCGATTTTTCCCCGGTTTGCTCCTTTGGCCAAAATCCGCACTCGCGTGCCCAGAACCCGCTGTAGTTCGTCGATCGCAGCCTTGACATTTGGGTCAAGTTTTTCGGGTTCAGCGGGTTCTTTTGGCTCGCGGGGTTCAGTAAGAGACTGGACAAGGCGCTCCACGTTGCGAACGGAGAGGCCCTGGGCGATGGTTTTTTCGGCGACGGTTTGCTGAAGTTCCGTAGTAGGTAGGGCGAGGATGGCCCGGGCATGTCCCATCGAGAGACGGCGCTCGGCCACCAGGCTTTGGATTTCGGCGGGTAGTTTGAGCAACCGGACCAGATTGGTGATGGTGGTCCGGTCTTTTCCCGTGCGGCGTCCGATCTCGTCATGGCTGAGATTGAATTCTTTCGCCAAGCGATCAAAGGCAATTGCCGTTTCGATGGCATTGAGGTCTTCGCGCTGAATGTTCTCGATGAGTGCGATTTCGAGAAGATTGTCGGGCGCGATGTCCTGGACGATGGCTTGGATAGTGGTCTGTCCCGCGAGTTTGGATGCTCGCCAGCGACGCTCGCCTGCGACCAGTTCATAGCGCTGGTCTCGTCGTCGAACGATCACGGGTTGTATGACCCCGTGTGTCCGGATGGAGTTGGCGAGTTCCTGAAGCTGTTCAGGCCGGAATTCGGTTCGGGGTTGCGTGGGATTGGCGTCGATCAACTCGAGCGACAAGGTGAGGACAGCATTCGCCGGGTCTGCGGGAGGCGCAACGGGTGGTTGGGGTGTTGGTGTGCGGCTGGGGAGAAGGGCGGAGAGGCCCTTACCCAGCGCTTTGCGAGGATCTTGCGGCTTGCTCATGCTTGATGATTTCCTTGGCGAGACGGATATAGCTCTCCGCCCCCCGGGAGCGTGGGTCGTAGGTCAGAATCGATTGGCCGTGGCTGGGAGCTTCGGCGAGGCGGACGCTGCGGGGCACGACGGCCTCAAAGACTTCTTCGTCGAAGAACTCCCGCAGATCGTTGGCCACTTGGCGGGTGAGGTTCGTTCGGTCGTCGTACATCGTGAGCAATACGCCCTCGAGTTTCAAGCCATGCTGGAAGGAATCGCGTATGCGGTCTACGGTGTCTAGCAACTGCGAGACGCCTTCCAGTGCGAAGAATTCGCATTGGATCGGGACCAGGACGGAGTCCGCCGCCACCATTGCATTTAAGGTCAATAGATCCAAGGCGGGGGGGCAATCGATCAGGATAAAGTCATACTCGGCGCGGATGGGCAGTAGAGCTTGGCGTAGGGCGGTTTCTCGGTGCTCCACCTCTACGAGATCTAGATTGCCCGCAACCAGGTTTTTGTCCGCTGGCAGCAGATCGAATCCTGGGAGCGAGGTGGTTACGATCGCTTCGCGGGCCGTGTGGCGTCCGAGGAGTACGTCGTAGATGGTGGCTTTCAGTCCTGGCTTAGCGACGCCCATCCCGGTGGTGGCATTTCCCTGTGGGTCGGAGTCGATGAGGAGGACGCGAAGGTCGTTGACGGCTAAGGCTGCGCCAAGGTTGATGGCGGTGGTAGTCTTTCCGACCCCACCCTTTTGATTCGCTATGGCAATGACTTTTCCCACGATGTCGAAATGTTAGCTTACCACGGAGTGTTTCACGTGGAACGCTACAACGCTAGTGGGATCCCAGGGTAGCTCGCTCGCAATGTTCCACGTGGAACCATCGGCGTCGGATCGCGCCATCAACATCCAGGCCTGACCGGCAAGCCGTGGAGTCAAAGCTGCCACCTCTGCCGGCGTAACCGCCCGGCTCACCAAACAATCGAACTGTTCCTTGACCAATTCCGCACGCTCACTCAACACCCGCTGATGAGACGCTTCTCGCAGGAACACCGCCTTCCGCGTGTGAGATTCCACCAGCGTCACCGAAAGATCGGGCCGCATAATCGCCAAAGGAATACCTGGAAACCCACCACCGCTCCCGATGTCACAAACCTTCACGATACCCACTGGTAGCAATGAGGCCAGGAACAACGCCTCGCCATAATGACGGAGCACCGCCTCCTCACCCACCACCCGAGTCAAATTCAAGCGCTGATTCCACCGCTCTAGCAAGATGCGATGAGATTCCAACGCCGCCAACTGCTCATCAGAGATAGAAAAGTACTTCCGCAGCTCATTCAGCATGAGAACTCAAATAGATGTCCAGAATCGCCACCGCCGCGGGTGTCACCCCAGGAATCCGCCCCGCTTGGCCCAAAGTGGAAGGGCGAACCCGGGCCAGACGTTCAGCCACCTCTCGCGACAAACCAGGTATCGACGCAAAAACCAAGTTGTCCGGCAAAGGACGCCGCTCGCTATCCCGCAGACGTTGCACATGCCGATCCTGCTGGTCCAGGTAACCTGCGTACTTGATCTCCGTTTCGACGGTATCGATCACACCCCGGACCGGCGCTGCACCCAGAACCTCCGTCGCCAAGTCCACAGACAGCCGTACTTCCGGCCGCCGCAACGTCGCATCCATCCGTCGCGAGAGCAAGCCCTGCCGCAATCGTGTCTTTTGTTCTTCCTTCACCTGAAAGCGGGCGGACCGATCGGGAGACACCAAACCCATCCGCTCACCTAACGGCGTCAGCCGAGCATCGGCATTATCAATGCGCAGATGCAACCGGTACTCGGCACGAGAGGTGAACATCCGGTATGGTTCGTCGGCCCCCTTGCTGATCAAGTCGTCGATCAAAATACCCGTATAGCCATCCGTCCGGGCCAACTCAAATGGATCGCGCTGACCCGCATGACAGGCCGCATTCAGCCCCGCCATCAACCCCTGGCAGCCCGCCTCCTCATACCCGGAGGTACCATTGATCTGACCCGCCAGAAACAAGCCGCGAATCCGGCGAACCTGCAACCCATGGGTCAACTGTCGCGGATCAATCGCATCGTACTCAATCGCATAACCGGGGCGGATCATCTCAGCCTGCTCCAGCCCCGGAATTGAAGCCAGCACCCGTTCCTGCACATCCACCGGCATACTCGTGGAAAGCCCATTCACGTAAATCTCATAAGTATCCAGGCCCTCCGGCTCAAGAAAGAGCTGATGACGGCTCTTGTCCGGAAACTTAACTATCTTGTCCTCTATCGACGGACAATACCGAGGTCCAATACCCTCAATCTGACCCGAATAGAGCGGCGACCGGCTCATGCTATCTCGCACCACCGCATGCGTCGCCTGATTCGTATACGCGACATAGCAGCAAACCTGCTCCCGCTCGATCCGATCCGTCATGAAGGAAAACGGCGTCGGCTCCACATCACCGTGCTGTTTCTCAAAGACACTCCAATCAATCGAACGGCCATCCAGGCGCGGCGGAGTGCCGGTCTTCAACCGCGTCCATTCCAGGCCCAGCCCGCGCAATGCATGGCCCAAGAGGTTGGACGGCGCTTCACCGTTGCGCCCGCACTGATACTTGGTCTCACCAACGTGGGCCAAGCCATTCAGGAATGTCCCGGTAGTCACCACCACGGAGGCCGCCGTCACCGTCCGCCCATCCGCCAACCCGACGCCGCGCATTTCACCGTTTTCAACCAGCAGCGACGCCACCTCGGCTTGCAGGATCCGCAGATTCGGTTCCTGCTCCATCCGCTCCTTCATCCGGACACGATATTGCTTCTTGTCGCACTGCGCCCGGGGCGACCACACCGCGGGGCCACGGCTGGTATTCAGAAGACGGAACTGGATCCCCACCTCATCGGTTAGCTCGCCCATCACACCACCCAGCGCATCAATCTCCCGTACCAGGTGACCCTTGGCAATCCCACCAATAGCGGGGTTGCACGACATCTGCGCGATCAGATCGATATTCATCGTGATCAACCCGGTCCGCAAACCCAAGCGGGCACAGGCCCGCGCCGCCTCGCATCCGGCGTGCCCCGCACCGATCACAAGGACGTCATACTTACGGCTGGAGGTATTCATCATGGGCGACAATATCTATTTTAGGGGGCAGTTAGGTTGAACGTTCTTATCCTGGGTGGTGGCGGACGCGAGCATGCGCTCGCCTGGAAGCTGGCGCAGAGCTCGCAGATCAAGAGCCTCACCGCCAGTCCAGGCAATCCAGGTATCGCCCAACTGGCCCACTGCACCGCCCATCCCGGCCACGCGGACCTCACCGTGGTCGGCCCGGAAGTTCCTTTGGTAGCCGGCGTTGCCGACCAACTCCGTGCCCAGGGCCAGCGCGTCATCGGACCCAGCGCCGCCGCCGCCCAGTTGGAAGGCAGCAAGATCTTCGCCAAGGAAATCATGGATGAGGCGGCCATCCCCACGGCTCGCTACCAGGTTCATGATGACCTCGCCTCGGCCAAACATAGCCTGATCCGCTTTGAGTATCCGGTGGTCATTAAGGCCGACGGTCTTGCCGCCGGCAAGGGCGTGGTCATCGCCAAGAGCCGCCAGGAGGCCGAAATCACGCTCGAACAGATGATGACCGGCCAACTGGTGGGGGACGCTGGCAGGCGCGTGGTCATCGAAGATTTCTGCCCCGGTGAGGAGGTCAGCTTTATCGCCCTCAGCGATGGACAGAACATCGTCCCTTTCGCCCCCACTCAGGACCATAAAGCCGTCTTCGATGGCGACCGCGGCCCCAACACCGGGGGGATGGGCACCTATTGCGACGACCGCATTCTCGACGCAGCCACGCAGAACACCATCATGGAGCAAGTGATGCGACCCGCCGTCCATCAAATGGCCAAGCGCGGCACGCCCTTCACTGGCTTTCTGTTTGCCGGACTGATGCTGACCACTAGCGGCATCCGCGTCCTGGAATTCAATGTCCGCCTCGGCGACCCCGAGACCCAAGTGCTGATGCATCGGCTCGACTCTGACCTAGGCGAACTCCTGTCCGCGGCCACCGAAGGACAGGTCCACCGCGTCCCCCTGCGCTGGAAACCCAACCCGTCCGTCTGCGTTGTCCTGTGCGCCGCCGATTACCCCGCTTTGCCCCGCAAAGGAGATACCATCGCAGGGATCGCCGCGGCCGAGGCTACCGGCGCCGTCGTCTTCCATGCCGGCACCGCTACCCAAGACAACCGCCTGGTCACCAGCGGCGGACGAGTCTTGGGCGTAACCGCCTCGGGCCCTACCCTCAATGAAGCAATCCGCAACGCCTATGCGGGCGTCGACCGCATCCAGTTCGCCGGTATGCACTTCCGCCGCGACATTGGTGCCAAGGGACTGAAGCGCTGGTAAAGGCCCGACCCGGACCACCTTATAATGGAATCAGCTGGGGGGACGTAGCTCAGCTGGATAGAGCATCCGCCTCCTAAGTGGAAGGTCGGCAGTTCGAATCTGCCCGTCCCTACCATCCACCTATTGGACCTAGCGGCTATGCCGATATGCTCTCAAAAGAGCGGCGCCGCCATGTCCCTTACGACACTCGACAAATACCTACGCCGCGGTTCCAGCACGGCCCCACCAGAACAGCCCATGGCCACTGTCGTGCGGCACATCCTGGCCACCATTGCCGACACTTTCCCCACGCAAGAAACGCAACTTCGCCTCTCTGCTGAACGGCTCCGAGATAGCCTCAACGCAACCATTGATCCGCAGACCAGCGCCAGTCTGGTCCAAACCATCACGGAAACCTTCGACAAGGCGTGGGAGTCCAAGCGCACCCTGTCGGAAGTTCTCGCCCGTAATGAACTGCTGAGAATCCTCGCCACCCTGAATGAAGCCATGACCATGGCCATGTCCGGCAGTGATCGCGCCATCAGCCGCCTGGAACACGTCAAAGAAAACTTAGACCGGACCGCCAAGGTGAAGGATCTTCAAGCAATCCGGGGTGAAATCCACGCTCTCACCCGCATGGTGGAACAAGAGGCCGAAAAGGAAAAGGCGGAAAAGGACCGGGCCGTCAGCGAACTCGGCCCCCAGTATGCTGTCATCCGGTCCGTTGCCGACCAGTACGCCACGGCCGTCAACTCCCGGCCTGCGGCACTCCAGGACTACGAGGCGCGCGCTGCCTCCGGCCGCCGTCACTTCTGCCTCATTCTTGTACTAGAGCGGATGCGTCTGGTGACCGCCCGCTATGGCCCAGCCATTGTCGAAGAAATAATCGAAGGTCTCACCCGCAAGCGGCTACGCCTAATCCCGGAGGCCTCCGAGGCCTACCGTTGGAATGACGACACCTTAATCGTCTTCCTCGAGCGCGACGCCGACACCGCCGCGGTCACCAAACAAGTCAATTCCTTGGCCGACACAATCTATGAACATAAGGCGTTCCTCGGGAACCGGGTGGCCACACTTCAAGTGAATCTGCGGTGGGTGGTTCTTCCGGTTCGTCCAGACTCGGCCGCGTTTGTCACCGAAACCGACCGCTTCGCCCAAGGGATCAGCTCCCGATGAAGCGTCTCCACCCGCGGCGCACGTTACGGCCCAAGCGCCGGGAGCACCATCACGCCCTGAATCTGTGCCGTCAGGACATCCTGGAGCAGATTGCCCAGAATGCAACCCTTGAAGACACGCTTTCCGCCGTCGCTCGACTGGCGCAGTTGAATCCTCGCACCGGTGCGGGCATCCTGATTCCCACAGCTCAAGGTGTTCGCCTTGTTGCCAGCCCAGACTTTCCTCCCGCCCTCGCCGCTGGCATCGCCGCCGCTCAAGTGCCGGACATCCCGAAC
The DNA here is from genome assembly GCA_947458745.1 of Bryobacteraceae bacterium. Taxonomy (GTDB): domain Bacteria; phylum Acidobacteriota; class Terriglobia; order Bryobacterales; family Bryobacteraceae; genus JAPKYZ01. Next base: position 752,626 of record CANGYQ010000001.1, read on the forward strand.
GACATCCAAGCCTATACCCTACAATCGGCGGCGGGTGAACAACTGGGCGCCATTCTCCTGTGCCGCCATCCGTCCAGCCGGCTGTCAGCCCTGGAAGCCGAACATCTCGCCGTGGCCCAGCGCCTAGCCGTCATCGCCATCGAGCAGCACAACATGGTGGACGAACTCATCCACCGCGCCCAATACGACTCGCTCACCAACCTCTGCAACCGCCTCACCATGGAAAGCAGGCTTTCACAGATCGTGCAGCGCTCACGCAGCGCACCGAAAACCGTCGGGGTCCTCTACCTGGGGCTCGACCGTTTCCGGCTGGTCAACGATGTCCTGGGCCATCGCACCGGTGATGAGCTGCTGCGCCAGGTGGGCAATCGCCTCCGCAGCGCCGTCCGCGATACCGACATCGTCGCCCGTTCTGGGGGAGACGAATTTGTCGTCATCATCCCGGCCATGGCCCGCCCGGGTGAAGTTGAAGCCGTGGCGGAGAAGCTCCGAACCCGCCTGGCAGAGTCCTTCGATGTGCATGGGCATCAGCTCTGCCTCACGGTCAGCATTGGTGGCTGTGCAGGCGCCCCGGGTGCTGATCCGGAAGTTCTCCAGCGCGATGCCTACACCGCCCTCCATCACGCCAAGCGGCAGGGCCGCAATCGCACCGTCATGTTCGATCCGGCGATGGGCTCCGCGCCCCCGCAACGCCTGGAAATGGAACGCCACCTGCGTTCAGCGATCCGCCATCAGGAACTGGAACTGCACTATCAGCCGCAGATAGAACTTCGTACCGGTCAACTGGCGGGCGTCGAAGCGCTCCTCCGCTGGCGTCACCCGTCACTGGGCTTGGTATCGCCGGCCACCTTCATCCCCATCGCGGAAGAAACCGGCCTGATCGTCTCCATTGGGGATTGGGCCCTCGACGAGGCCTGCGGCCAGGCGCGCCAATGGCAGAAGGAAGGTCTTTCCACCGTCCGAGTAGGCGTCAACGTATCAGCCCTCCAACTCGAACAGTCCAGCTTCACGGAGGACGTCATGGGCCATCTGGCGCAGCATGAACTGGAACCGGCGTTGATTGAACTCGAAATCACCGAAAGCTCCCTGATGAGTGATCCGGAGCGCTCCATCGCGCAGCTCAACAGCCTGCGCAATTGCGGCATCCGTTTTGCCATTGATGATTTCGGCACGGGCCACTCGTCACTGGCTTATGTGCAGAACCTGCCGGTGGAGACGTTGAAGATTGACCGCTCCTTCGTCACCAAGATCCAGCAAGCATCCGACCGGCCTCCCCTGCTCGAAAACGTCATCCGGTTGGCTCACTCGCTGAATTTGCGCGTCATCGCCGAAGGCGTCGAAACCGCCGCCCAGCACCATGCCCTTCTGGCGATGGGCTGCGATGAAGGACAAGGCTACCTCTACTCCCGTCCGCTTCTGGCACACAGCGTCCTCAATTGGGACCGCCACCGCCCGGCCCACATCTCCCAAGTGACCCAGGACCAGCAACCAACTTTGGCCTACAAGAACCCTCGCTAGTCTGCCGGCCACGCCTGGGCCGCGAGCCGCGAACCCTAGGCCAAAATCTCCGTCACCACCCGCGCCGGGAACTGGTCGGTGAGCCGTTCCTTCAGGCCCGCCCGCTCAAAAGCCAAATCCCGATAGCTGAGGCCCAGCAGATGCAGCAGCGTGGCGTGGAAATCATGCACGCTCACCTTCTTGTCCTCCGCCTTAAAGCCCACCTCGTCGGTGGCCCCGTGCACCACGCCACCCTTGACGCCGCCGCCCGCCATCCACATGCTGAACCCGTTGGGTCCGTGGTCGCGTCCGGGATCTTTGCCGCCGGCTTGTGAGATCGGCAGCCGTCCGAACTCACCGCCCCAGACGACCAGCGTTGAATCGAGCAATCCACGCTGCTTCAAGTCCTTCAGCAGCGCCGCCACGGGCTTGTCGGTCTTGTTGCAGGCGTAGTTCAGCCCGGCCTTCAGGTCGCCGTGCGTGTCAAAGATCTGGCTTTCAATGTAGAGCTGCACCACGCGCACGCCACGTTCCACCAAGCGGCGGGCCATCAGGCAGCGCTTGCCGTAGGAGGCCGTGGCCGGGTCATTCAAGCCATAGTCGTCGCGCGTGGCCTCCGTCTCCTTGTTGACGTCGAGAGCATCTGATGCCGCTAGCTGCATGCGCGCCGCCAGCTCATAGCTGGAAATCCGAGCGTCCAAATCCGGCTGATACGGTCGCGTCTCGCGGTGCGCGGCGTCCAGTTGCCGCAACAGACTCCGTTCGGCCTCGACCAGGGGCCCCGGAATCTCCGCGCGTGGCTGCAAATTCAACACCGGCGGACCTTCCGCGCGGAAGCGCGTGCCCTGGTAGATAGGCGGCAACCAGGCCGATTGCCAGTTCGAGATGCCGTTGATCGGTAGACCCTTCGGGTCATCCAACACCACATAGGCGGGCAGATTCTGATTCTCCGTGCCCAGGCCGTAGCTCACCCACGCCCCAATCGAAGGCCGGGTAGCAATGGTGCGGCCGGAATGCAGCAGGAACAGCGCGGGCTCATGATTGGCATGTTCGCCGTACATCGACCGGATCAACGCAATATCGTCCACACACGTAGCCAAGTGCGGCAGCGCGTCCGAGATCTCGATGCCACTCTTCCCGCACGGCTTAAACTCAAACGGCGACGGCATCAGCGTTCCGGCTTCCTTGCCATTGGAGATGGCGAACGCCAGCTCACGAGAGGGCGTCTTGCCCGCCATCTTGTTCAACATGGGCTTCGGGTCAAACAGATCCACCTGGCTGGGGCCGCCGTTCATGAATAGGTGGATCACGCTCTTGGCTCGCGCCGGAAAGTGGGCCTTCTTGGGCTTCAGGTCAAACGTGGGGGCTGCGTACAAGTCGCCCCCCAGCAACGACGCCAGCGCCGCCCCGTGGACCCCGTCCACCATTGTCGAAAAAAAGTCCCGCCGCGTCCGTTTGGCCATATTCATTCCTAGTCGATGAAACTGAATTCCGCTGAGTTCAGGATGGCGTGGCAGTAGTTAGCCAGTGCCAACCACTCCGCCTGCCAGGTCCGCGGAGCATCGGCGTTGTCCGTCGACAGCCGCGCCGGCCATTGCTGGCGGAATTGGGTGATCGCCTGCAAGCCCGTCCGTACTTCGCTCTCTGATGGGCGGCGCGTGTAGGCGCGCAAGTAGATCAGCTCCACCTGCTTGGCCCGGTCCCCTTCCGCCTCGTCGATCACGCGCCCGGCCATGAACTTCGCCAGATCCCACGTCATGGAGCCGTTCATCATGTGCAGCGCCTGCGTGGCTACGTTCGACCGGCGGCGCTCCGTGCAGTTGGGCGTCATGGCGGGTTGATCAAAAGCATCCAGCAGCGACAGCGGCGTCTGCCGGCGATGCAGAGTGTAGATGCTGCGCCGATAACCGGTGGGCGTCACTTTGGCCGTCACTTCCTTGTCCGCGCGCACTTCAATCTCCGCGGGTGAACCGTAGGGCGTCGCGTCCAATCGACCAGCGGTGGCCGCCAGCGAATCAAACAACGTCTCTGCATCCATACGCCGCAGCGTCATGCGCGACAGCAGCGCGTTGTCCGGATCCTTCGCGGCCAGCTCATCGGAAATGTACGAGCTCTGCCGGTAGGCTTCCGAAGTCACCATCAACCGGTGCATCGTCTTTAAGCTCCAGCCACGATCCACGAACTCCGTCGCTAACCAATCCAACAGCTCCGGATGCGTCGGCGCCGTGCCGGACTTGCCAAAGTTCGCCACCGTCGGCACTAGGCCCGCACCAAAGTGTCGCATCCAAAGCTGATTCATCGCCACCCGCGCCGTCAGCGGATGGTTGGGTTGCGTCAGCCATTGGGCCAGGCCCAATCGCCGCCCGGACGCTCCCGGGAAGGGGGACACGGCCTGATACGGTTTCAACGCCGGGTTATCGAACAGCAGCGGCACACCGGCATCCACCGGCTGACCAAAGCCCACCGGATCCCCCCGGCGTAGCAGGTAGAACTGCGATGGCTCCGCGTTGTCACTCAAGATGCGGACGTGCGGCTTGGGCTTCAACTTGCCTCGCGCTTCCTGGCGCTGCTTTTCAAAGGGCTGCGTCTGCAGGGCCAACTCCGGGTACTTCTTCGTCAGCTCGCCATCCTTCAACCCCGGATCCTTCACGCGATAGGGAGCCATCAGCTTGCTGATGTGTTCATCGATTCGCTTGATCTCGATCTCCAGCGGGCCATTGGCCTCCTGCACCGCCCGGCGTTCGCTGTCGAGCGCCAGATCCAACTGGCGCTTGTTGGGCGTGCGCCACTCGTAGGGGTCATAGGCGGCTTCGAGAATCGCGCTCAGGCGGTAGTAGTCGCTCTGCGGGATCGGATCGTACTTGTGGTTGTGGCAGCGCGCGCAGCCCACCGTCAGGCCCATCACCGATGAAGTGAGCACTTCCACTTCCTCGGCCACGATGTTCATGCGCTCAGCGATCAAACCGCGTTCCGCCGAATCTGTCGGGTCCGGCACGGTGCGCAGAAACCCAGTGGCCGCCAACCGGTCGATCAGCTCCTGGCTGGCGACGCCGCCCTTCAGTTTGGTCCAGTCATCGGACAACTCATCCCCGGCAATCTGCTCCATCAGGAACCGGTCGTAGGGTTTGTCGGCATTCAGTGACCGGATGACATAGTCGCGATAGCGCCACGCGAAACGGCGCACGCCGTCGTCCTGGCCAAAGCCTTCGGAATCGGAATAGCCTGCCATGTCCAGCCAGTGCTGCCCCCAACGCTCACCATACTGCGGCGAAGCGAGCAGTTGATCCACCAGCCGTTCATAGGCGTTGGGCGCTTGATCCTTCAGATAAGCATCGATCTGCGCGGTGGTGGGCGGAATGCCCGTCAGGTCCAGGTAAACGCGGCGGAGCAAAGTCAGCCGATCAGCACGCGCCGAATAGTTCAGGCCCTTGGCTTCCAGCTTGGCGAGCAAGAAAGCATCAATGGGGTTGATCACGCGGCCCGCCGCCTTCACCGTCGGCACGCTCGGCTTACGGGGAGGCTGGAAGGACCAGAACTGGCGGTCCTTGGGAGTGACCACACCGCTGGAGGCCACGGGGGCATTACTGGGGCCAGGCGCACCGGCGGCAATCCAGGCGCGAATCTTTTCGGTTTCACTCGCCGTCGGCAGTTCCACCGCCAAGTCCTTGGCTTCCGCGGCGGGCGGCATCTGGCCGTCCACAATCTTGCGGTAGAGCAGGCTCTCCTCAGGCTTGCCGGGAACCAACGCCGGACCCGACTTGCCGCCCTTGGCCCGGCTGGCCACTGTCCGCAGATCCAGGCCGCCGGACTGCGTGCCGCTGCCATGGCACACCACACAGCGCGCCTGCAAAATGGCCCGCACTTCATGCTCGGCCACGACAGCCGCCGCTTCCTCAGCGGGCTTCAGCGACCGGTCAATCCAACCGCGAAGTGTATCGATCTCCGCTGCGGTCAGCTTCAACTTGCCGGGCGGCATCTGCTGGGTCACTACTTTGTCCAGCAGGAGGCTCTTGGCTGCATCACCCGGTACCACTGCCGGACCCGATGCGCCACCCTTCAGCACCGCCTCCGCCGCGCGCAGATCCAGCTTGCCCTGCGCCACCGCCCCATGGCAGCTCAAGCAGCGCTTCTCAAAGATCGGCTTAACGTCCGTGTCGAACTTCGGGTCCGCCGCCCAGGCAGCAGACGGCAGTCCGGCAAAAGCCAGGACCAAGGCGAGAGTACGCGCGTTCAGCAGCATAGCGGGATTTCCCCACTTTATCGCACTGTTTACTGCCCTGGACCGCCCGCCGATGCGTTTGGACGTTGACCTTACTGCGTAATGGTGAACTTATCCAGCTCGCGCCCGTCCGCGGCGATCTGCTTGATCTGGACACTCTTGGGGTTCACAGTCACGTGGGTGAATGAATGGATGGTGGAGACAAACTTCACCGTGAACTCCTGCCAGGACGATGGGTCCGTCTCCTGCTCCGGGTTGTAGAGGCCCGCCCCGCCGGCGCCGGTCACCAGCCAGATGACGCCCTGGGGCTTGGTGTTCTTGGCTCCATCGAAGCTCTTGTCCAGCGTAAACGCACCGTCAATTTTGCCCTTAATCATCGGCCGCTTCGCCGCCTGCTCCGCATTGGGCTTGAAGCGGATCGGGTGGCTCCGCTGGTAGTTGTGGACGTGGCCGGAGAACACCACCTGGACGCCCTCTTCTTCAAAGATGTCCGACAGCAGGCGCATCCATTGGTCGTTGAAGTGGGCCTTTGATGAGTTGAACGGCGGGTGGTGCAGGCCCACAAACCGCCACGGCATCTTCTTGGCCGCGCGCAGGTCATTGCGGACCCACTCGCGCAGCTTGGGGTCGGTCCAGTCGACATAAGGGTTGGAGTCGAGCATGGTCCAGTGCACGTCGCCGTAGTCAAACGAGTACATGCCCATGCGCGGGAAGTTGGGCGCGGTGCGAGCGAAATCGGCCACTTGTTCCGAGCTGCCCTTCAGTTCCGGAACGCCATTGCCGCTCTTTTCGGTCAGCGGGCCATTCATCGGTTGGCTCCAGTAGTAGAAGTAGGCCAGGCCATCCGGCGTCTTCTCCAGATCCACCTGCGGCTGAGAATCGTGATTGCCCAAGTTGGCCACCGTCAGCGTGGAGCGCAACACCGGGCCGCCCACGTTGCGGGCCGCCTGATCCGCGTTGTAGATGGGGAAGAACTTCTGGTAGTACTCAGTCACCAAGCCGCGGCCGTACACCACATCGCCCACCATGAACACGTAGTCTGGCTTGGCCTTGGAGATCTCAAAAGCCACCGCCTTCTGTCCGTCGCTATTCTGCGCAATGTCCCCCAACACGGCAAACGTGCTGGTGACACCGGCGGGCTTGCGTGCCAGGCCTTTGTCTTCAAACACCGGCTTGCCGGCCAGCGTCACCCGGTAGCTGAACGCGCCGCCCGGCTTCAGACCGGACAATGTCGCCTGATAAACCCGGTGTGCCTCAAAACCCTTGACGTTGACGCGCCGTAGTGTCGACGCGTTAGCCGGTACCCACTTCGACTGACCCTCGCCTTTGTACTCGACACCCCACGCCTGATCGGTATCCGCGGCATGCCACAGCAGCACCAGTGATTCCTTGGCCGCCGGCTTGGGCGCGTCCCCCAGCTGTAGATAGGGCTTGGTGAGAAATGGGTTGGTTTGCGCCCCCACGGGCAGCAGCAAAGCATCCAGGGCAGCGAAAAGACAGAGAACGAAGGTCCGGCGAATCATCCTCTCCATTGTGCCTGCTGCGCGCGTCTGCTGCCTTACGATCGTGTGAAAAAGGCGTCGCGCGGAGGCGATTTTCGTTTAGCATTGGTAATCGCTGAGGCGGGATACCGGCGGGTATCTGTGAAACGATTAGGCTGCCGCCGGTCACGATCAGGAGTCAGGCGCCCGAATCGATGCCGAAACCGGAGGTAAACACGAAGACCATTGTCACCATGGCTCTGTTGTCCGTGCTCGGCCTGAATACAGCCCGGACGGTATCGCAGAATGGCGGCGCTTCTGGTGCAAGTAGCCCATCAAGCGGCCTCCGGACGGCGGAATCCGCGCTGGCACCGCCCACCGCCGAATCATACCGGGAAAAACTGAGCGACATGGTGGCGGGGGCACAGAGGCCGCTCTCCGTCCTGGTGGCCACTGTACCGGACCCGGACCAGACCGGATTGCGGATCTATACTGACCGGGCTCTCGATGCGATTCAACTGGCGGCCTTTCATCGCAAGTACGTGCTGATGAAGCATTGGGTGCCCTGGAAGACCGGGCCGGACCGCTTGGATGATACCTATTCCTCGCGCCGGGCGCAGGCCCAGGAGAACGCAGCCAAGGCACAGTTTCCAGGAATGCTGGTGTTTGAGGATAGCGCTGCCGACGGCAGCATGGTGGTGCTGCTAGTTCCAGACACGCCCACGTCCGGTGTGAACATCCCTGTTCTGCAGGAAGCACTGGGGCTGCTCACCGACAGCAACGGCAACTCTTACCCGAAAGGATCAAAAGACCCGGCCTGCAAGGTGACCTTGGTGGGGCCCTCATTCAGCGGAGGCCTCCACGGCCTGAACGACTTTATTGTCGGCAACCGAGGCGGCTGCATCTCTCGGGTCATCACCGGCCCAGCCACTGGGATTAGCCCTGGTTTTCTGCAAGGCCTGGGTGCCGACTCCACAAATCCAGCCAACCCAATGGAGCCCCCAGCCGCCCGGAGTGTTCCTCTAAACTGGGTCAGAACTCAACAGTCCGAATCCCGCGGTGCGGTGGAAGATTACCTGTTCGCGCAGCGGGAACTTGGCCTCGGGCTGATTTCCCGCGGCCGCGTCCTGCGCCTGGTGGAGGATGCCACCGGCTTCGCCATCGCCCTGGCAGACGGCGTGGCGCAAGGCAAGGCCAACATCTTTACCGACCCCGAGACCAACAAGACTCACGTCTTTGCCATCGAGCAGACCGGCAGGCCGTTTGAGCCAGGTAGAGTCCTGTCGATCAAACTTGATGGAACGGAGACTGAGGTCAGCAAAGTACTTGACCCGCAGGAGCTCATTCTGAAAGATGCGTGGCCCTCCAAGGGGGAGGTGCGGTACGAATTTAACCCGCGAAGCTCACCAACGTACTCGCACTTTGGAACCGCGTTGTTGAGCGCGGATGGTCAGACTCTGACGCGGCCAGGCACCAACTGGGCAATGGCTTCAACCGCTGGATGCGCGGGCAGCGAATAGAGATCAACTATTCCTCCTGCGAAGTGGCCGATGTGGAGAGCCGTGCACAGCTGAGGCTGGGGAACTGCAACAACCCGCCCGTCCGGACATTGCTCAAAGTCAGCGATAAACCGCCCGAGTGGCGACACGCAGTGAACTACGCTATCGATTGCCTGTCCGTAAACGATCGGGCGTGCACGCCGGACGATGCCAGCTTCCCGTGGCAGATTTCTCGCATCCGAAATGCCGCCCCCGACTTGGCGGATTCGAAAGAACGGCCGGCCTCGGCCCCATCAGTATTCAGCCTCCCGCTTCAGCTGCGAGACACCCGGCGGGAAGAGGGCTCCGTGCCGATGTTTGCGGCCAGCCAGACGCCAACTGCCCAAGAAGCGGTACTGGCCCAGATTGCCGCCCAGATTGAGCGCCAACGGCCCAATTTTGTCTCCATCGTCGCCACGGACGTGATGGACTCGTTGTTCCTGGTGAAGTTGCTTCGCGCCAACAATCCGGATCAGAGACTACTCCTGGTGGATCCGGACCTTCTGTATCTGCGGGCCCAGGAAATGATTTCGGCCACCGGTGTGATGGCGGCCACAACGTTGCCTAACTCCACGCACTTGCTCATCTCCGGCATTAGGCAGTTCAACTTTGACAGCGAGTACCAGGCATCCGTCTTTCAGGCTGCTCGCGAAGCCATGCAGAGCCTCAGGCTCAAGGCGGATGGAACCAAGAGCCCGACGGCAAACACTGTTGCCGGCCCGACGAGCAAACGGTTGGATCTCGGCTGGTCCGGAGCGGCGATCCCGCCCTGTGACATAGTCGCGCCCCTTACCCTGAACCCGCTCTGTGCACCACCGTCACCGCCGTTATGGCTGGTCGCACTCGGCAAGGATGGCTACTGGCCGATCGCCCAACTGCGGGTTCCGCCACCATCTGGCGACCCGAGCATGGCACCGCAAAAAAATGCCCCTGGTGGAAAGACCCGCTGCGGGTGAGGATAAAGAGGATCAAGCGGAGCAGAGCGGTTGGCGCAGGTTGGAGTGGCACCGTCCCACCCTGCTGTGGTTCGCGTCCTTCCTGGCGGCCTCGGCCGGCTGCCTGGCATGGCTGGCATTACTGTGCTGGGCCCGTTGGACGAAGAATAATCTTCTTGAGGATCTCGACATCCATTCCCAGTGGGATGGCTGGGTTACCCGTGCCGTGACGCTCAGTGCGCTTTCGGTTGCCATCGCGATCTACTACGTCGTCCGCTCCATGCCGGCCTGGATGCCGCAACGCCATCCGATGTCGGACGTCGATTTTCCGATGGCGGGAGCCTTCTGGCTCGGGCTGGCGGCGTTGACTGCCGCAGCCGTCGTTCCATGGTGGGGAAGGACTCCATTCAACAAATGGCATCTGGTGGGCGCCATCGCCTGTGCCACTCCGATGCTTTCAACTCTTGGCGTCGTGTTGACGGTGCGGCGGGCGGATGATGAATTTCACTATTGGATGTTCTTCCTGCGCCGGTCTCAAGACTACTTGAACGGGATTGACCCACTGTTGCCGCCGGAGTTGCTCGGCCTGGGGTTGATTGGATTCGCGTGGGCCAGTCATATGGGTGGAATCATCCGCACGGAGCGGTTCATCTGCCTCGGGGCGCTGACACCCCGCCGGGCGTGCACTCCCGACAGTCCAGCGCAACCGCACAAGGCCGGAGGGGGTCCGCTGGCCGGCACCTGGGGCAAGTGCTTGGTGGCGGTGTGCGTGACACTGGCTTGCTGGTGCGCTCTGTTTCTCAACTTCCACTCCTTGGAAACCATGAGGTATGACCTTGGGTTCACTTTGGCCGCGGCCGCGCTGGTCGTCTGGACGATCCTGGAAGGCCTGTGGTTTATGGGCGATTGGAGCTCCGTGCGGAGCTTCCTGGACTGGCTGGAACTCCATCCCATCCGGTTTGTTGCGTCTGACTTGCCCAAGGAGAAAGATGAGGGGGCCATCTGGGAGCCCAATCCCCGCCGCCGGAGCTATCTGTTCTACGCCCGCTCGGCGGAGTGTTTGGAGCGGTTGGCGCGAGAGCTTCCGGAATCGCCAAAACCTGAAGAGGCCGCCGGACAGCCACCGTTGCTCACGCGCGGCTACGTGGCCGGCGTCGCCCAGAACATCCGGCAGTATCTGGCGAACCGGAGCACGGGGGATGGAGAGTTCCGCGGGACGATTGAAACGCCCTTAGCGGAGCTGGCCAAACTGTTCGAAAGGGAATTGGAAGATGTGGATGGCCGCTGGAAGCGCGGCGCTTCTGAGCTGGAGCGGGCAGCGAAAGAGAAAGAAATGGCCAAGGCCGCCACATCTCCGCCGATCGATGCGGGCCGCCTGATGGAAGAGTTCCTGGCAGTGAGATTAGCGGCCTATTTGCGGTCGATCTTCTTGCTGATCCGGAACCGTCTGACTGCCATGACGGCCGGTTTTGTGGCCATCACTCTCTCCCTCAACTCCTATCCGTTTGGGCGGGAGCGGGTGATCCAAGTCATCACCCTCTTGTTAGCAGCGGTGCTGGGGGCGATAGTGCTGAAGGTCTTTACCGAGATGCAGCATAACCCGATGCTGGCCCGGTTTAGTGGTGCCGATGGCGGGCAAATGTCCCGGGGCTTCCTGGCGAAACTTCTTTCGGCGGCGGCGCTGCCCCTGCTCTCCTTGCTGGCCTCCTACACGCCCGCCATCAACCAACTGGTAGGCGGATGGCTGCAACCAGCACTGACATCCCTGGCGAAGTAATGGCTCGTCGTTGGGGTGAGGCCGGGCAGCACTGCGCTCACGTTGCAGGACAATAGAAGGAATGAATGCTCCCCGGTTTGTCCTCGCCGCCCTGTTGTCAGTGTTGCTGATAGGTTGCGTCTCCAAACCAGCCCCCCCGCCCACCGAGAAGCGCCACGAGATCCGCGGCGAGGTGATGCGGCTAAATGCCAAGGACAAGGTGGCCATCATCAAGCACGGAGAGATCAAGGACTTCATGGAGGCCATGACCATGGGCTTTGAAGTCCGCGAAGAGGCCCAATGGGCCAAGCTCCGCGAAGGTATGCAACTCAAGGGCACCATCATTGAACGGGGCCCGGACTACTGGCTCACCGCCATTGAAGAAGTACCTGCCGCCGCCCCAGCCGCCCCCCAGGAGACCAAATAGATGCGCACCCCCGCCTTCCTCTTCACCTTGCTCACCGCCACTGCCTTAAGCGCACAACCCACCGCGATCACCGGCACGCATATTCGGGCGCATACCAAGTTCCTGTCCAGCGATCTGCTGGAAGGTCGCGGCGTCGGTTCACGCGGCGGGGATCTCGCGACAGACTATCTGGCCACCCAGTTCGCGCTCTCCGGCCTGAAGCCCGCGGGCGACCAAGGGACGTTCTTCCAGGCCGTCCCCATGGTGGGCGTCGCCACCGAGAAGTCAGCGCAGTTGGCGCTGGTGAAGGGCGGGGAGCGGGTGCCACTCACCTGGCAGGACGATTTCGTCGGCGTCACCCAGCGCCAGCAGAAGCAGGAAGAGTTTGAAGCCGAAGCCGTCTTTGTCGGCCACGGCATCACCGCGCCGGAGTTCGATTGGGACGACTATCGCGGCATCGACGTCAAAGGCAAGATCGTCGTGCTGTTCACCAACGAACCGCCCAGCGAAGACCCCAAGTTCTTCGGTGGCCGCGCGCTCACCTACTACGGCCGCTGGACCTACAAGTACGAACAAGCCACGCGCAAAGGGGCGATCGCATGCATCATTGTCCACACCACGCCCACCGCGGGCTATAGCTGGGAAGTGGTGCGAAATTCGTGGGGCAAGGAAGATCCGCAGATGGTGCTCGAAAACGGACAGACTGCCATGGGTCTGGCCGGCTGGGTGACCCGCAAAGCGGGCGATCGCCTGTTTGCCCACTTGGGCAAGACCGTGGACGACATGGTGAAGCTGGCCGACACGCGGGGCTTCAAGCCAATGCCGTTGAACATCAAGCTGGCCGCGAAGCTGCCCACCGCCGTCCGGCCCATCGCCAGCCGCAATGTGGTCGGCTTCGTCGAAGGCAGTGACCCGGTGCTGAAGAATGAAGCTGTCGTCTTCAGCGCCCACTGGGATCACTTGGGTATCGGCGTACCCGTCAATGGCGATGCGATCTACAACGGCGCGGTCGATAACGCCACCGGCTGCGCCACGCTGCTCGAGATTGCGCGCGTCTGGGCGGCGTTGCCAGTGAAGCCACGCCGCTCGGCCATCTTTCTGGCGGTGACGGCGGAAGAAAGCGGTCTGCGCGGCGCGGAATACTACGGCCTCCACCCGTTCATCCCCACCGGCAAGCACGCGCTGAACGTCAACTACGACGCGCTGTATCCCTTCGGCCGGACCAAGGATGTGGTGGTTACCGGTGCGGAGCGGACCACCGTCTGGCCCACCGTGCAGGACATCGCCCGCCGGTTCAACCTGATCATTGCCCCTGACGCCCGGCCCGAACAAGGCCTCTACTACCGCAGCGACCATTTCTCCCTGGCCCGCGTTGGCGTCCCGGCCTTCTCCGTGAAGATGGGCAACGAACTCCGCTCCGGGTCACGCTCCGGTGACGACTTCTTCGTCGAGTTCAACTCGAAGAACTACCACCAGCCTTCGGATGAGTACAAAGAATCCTGGGACTTCGCCGGAATGGAAGAATTGGCCCGCTTTGGCATGACCATCGCCCTTGAAGTCGCCAATCAGGACAAGCTGCCAACGTGGAATCCGGGCGATGAGTTTCTACCCGCCCGAGTGGCCAGCGGCGTGAAGTAGTCGGGTAAACCCGCGGCAACCTAACGCGGCTGGCGAGCGCCGAAGCGGATCAGGTGAAGCTGGCGAAAGCCCTCCGCCTCGCAAAGGGTCACCACCACACCTTCAGCACCGTCCGGCAGGAGCGGAGCCAGCCGCCGGAGCGCCTGGAGCGGATCGCGAACCACGTGGCGGCTGACGGGAGACCAATCCGCCGGCAAGGCGGGCAGCGTGGGTTCCAGGCTAACGACGGTGCACTGGCGGCCTGGCTCGGTCGTCTGAACGCAGGCCTCTGACCGGGCCGCACCCCACTGCCTTTCGCGCCGCCACCGGCGAAGCCGCCCCAGAGCGCGGCGGCCCAACTCCCGGCAGATGGTGAGCAGCGGAATCATTCGAAGGAGTTCTCCCAGTTGCGCAATTGGTCAATCAGCGACAGCAGAAACTTGGGGAAGGCTAGGCCATGCTGGAAACCGCGCGGCGCGTCGGTCAGGTAAACAATCGTAGCGGAATCCTCGTTGATGTTCAGCTGGAACTCCCCGTCGATCTTCTTCACCTTCAGTTCAATCGAGGCGATCACCTTTCGCGGCTTGCCCGCCCACTCTCCGTCAAAGACCAGAATCTCGGTATCGCTGGAGCCCTGCTTCTCCCCGCGGAAGACCAGGGCCTGCGGTGCGGCGGTCCGGACGAAGGTCTCAAAGTGCCCAAGCATTTCGTCTAGCTCGGCGCTCTTGGCCCACCGCTCGATAATCTTTGCGGTGAGCACCTCTGCCATAATCTGCTCCCGCAGCGGGCCAGACACCAGAAAATCGGGCGGACCGACGGCCAGCTTCAATTGCCCATCCTGCTCGGCGACTGACATCTCCAGGCTGAAGTTGTCATTGTCAGGCTTGGTGGCCAGTTGGCCATTCGGCTGCAAGCGCAAGGTGACAGAGGCGCGGTAGTCGAGAATCTCCAAGTCCGGCATTAAATCCCTCAATGGATCGCCGGGCGGCAGCACGGTCGCCTTCCGCGCGGTACTCCAGCCCGAAACCAGTGCCCGGAGAATCTGGGGAATAGCCTCGTTCGACTGATGCTCCAGCTCGATCACCCAAGGCTCGCCGGACTTGAATCCACTCCGGGCCCAGCGCGCCACTTCGTCGAGAAGCTTCCTGAACGCTTCTGGCTCGTAGGACAAGTTCTTCGCGCCCGGGGGGCTGGTGGGGAAGACGATCCGGGCATCCGCCTCTCCCCGATGCATGTACGCCACGCGAGCCACCCGCACGTCACTGGGCTGCGTGACGCCAAGGTAGGAATCGCCAAGATCGGCGAACGCAATTTCATCGAAGCGCGCGTTGCGCAAAGCCTCGGCCAGCAGCGTCTTACTCTCGGGCGGGATGCCATCCCCAAAAAACGGTGGCTGCATCGCCGTAATGGAGGAGATGTCCCCTACTTCAAGCGGCGGGGCTTCCCTGTCATCCGCGGGCGACCGCATCAACGGAGTCACCGAAAAGCCGGTGTCCATCTCCAGTACTACCTCCTCGGTTGGCGGCCGGCGGAAGAAGAAGCGCACGCCTTTTCCCTGCGCCACGGAAAGATAGGCGCGGCTGGTCACCTGTGTGGACCGGACGACGGAGATCGTTTCGGCGTCGCGCGCGATGGCGCTTAAGGCCATCAGCCGCTGCGCCGCCATCACTCCGCGGACAATCTCGCCATAACAGGCCGGTAGATTTCGAACTGCCGCCAGGTCTTCAGGTGCGGCAACTGCGGGAGACCTTCCCGTCATAGGCTACGTCCCGAGGAACGTCCTCTGTTTGGCGGCCAACTCCAGCACCAGCTGCTGCATGAGCGGCTCGCCGTCACCATTGTTCTTCGCAAAGCGGTAGATGGGCTCCAGTTTGGTGGCGTGGCCCGGCACCGCCAGGGTTAGCAGCCAGATGCCGACATCCTTGGAGGCCGCGGTCTCGGCATAGAAAACCAGGTAGCGCGTACCACCACCCACATCCACCAACACAACATCGGCCGGCGAGGCCGAGGCCGCGTTCACCAGCGGCGCCAGCGGGTCCGTGGCCGTCTGCGCCTTCACTTCCGCGGCGGCGATCGCGGCCACCAACTCCTGCCGCAGAAGCGGGTCGACGATCAGCGTCCACTGCGGCACGACACGCCGGGCGGACTCGATCGCGCCCGGAGGGGCTGGAACCGAGATGATCTCGAAATTGATGCCCTGCTGGTTCTGCTGCACCGTCTGGCTATTCTTGCCCCAGAACAACAAATTCAGCTTATTGCCGGCGGTCACATCCAGCCCGAACTTCATCTGTGCTTCCAACTTCGGCATCCGGAAGACGGTGGGCTGGATGTGCGCCTGGCCTTCAATCTCTTTCAGATAGGTGGCGGTCTCACGATCCAGCTTCTTCTGAGTGGCCACCACCGATTGCGCCAAGCTTGTCAGGAACTCATCAAACGGAGTCTGGGACGAGCCGCTCTGCTGAATCTCCCGCTGCTTGGCTTCATACCCTTCCTGGGCGAGGTCCAGCAATCTCACCATATCATTGCCATCCAGGTCGGAACCAAGCTTGTCGGCCGAACCGGAATCAATGGGCTGTTGGTCTTGCTTGACGTTCTTAAGTCTCCCTGAGTCGACAGACAACGTCCCGAGCAGATCACGTACTTGCTGGTTGGTCATGGTCGCCAGTTGCGGCTACTACTATGGCTTCTCCGGCAACGTTTCCATCGCCAACTTCCGAGCGGCTTGGGCAGACTCAAACAAGTCCTTGTCCAACTGGAGGGTGCTCGGCAGTTCCTTCGTGGTGTCAATCGCCAAGTTCTTGGCGCGGTCCAGCAACGAATTGAAGGCGGTCTGGTTATCCTGCGGCAGCACCGCATGGATGACCGTGCGCACTTCCGCGCCCGCACGATACTCCGAGGAGCGGCCCGCGGAAAAGGAGCCGTTCACCACAACGCCAGCCATTCCAAAACCACCACCTGCGGTGATCTGGGACTGTTTGCTTTCCGACAAATCCATCCTTACCATCAAGGTCGTCTCGGTGAACTGATAGCGCGCTGGAGCCGCCGTCATCACCAAGTGCTTCAGAAAGGCATCGCTGTCCGCCTCTTTGGAGGAGCCCAGCGCGTCCTTCGCGATCGCAGCGAGAACCTTCAGGCTATCGATATAGTCGATGTTCAGCTGCTTCTGCGCTTGCGCGATGGCCAGCCCAAGGTCGGCAACGACGTTGGGAACAGAGCTAAGGTCTCTGATGAGTTTACTGACGGGCATGGGGAAATCCCTCCTCTACGTGTTCTGGACTGGCTTGGCGGGTACCGTCTGCTCAATGGTGATCCGAATCCGTGAAAACGTTTCGTCTTTCACGGCATGCGTCACCTGAAATCCTAAATTGATTGGGCTCACCGCGAGCGAAAAGCCCTTGGTGCGGCTGGTGGCGACGCCCAACCGTGCATCCACGGTCAGCTCGGGAATCCGCATCCGCGGTACGCCCAACGCCGCGTCCGTCGGCTGCACGGCACGGTCAAATTGCCGCTGCACTTCAACGGCACTCCGGGCGAATTCATCCATCAAATCAGTGAGTAGCAAGACGGGCCACGGCAAGCCTACGCCCTTGGGCTACATTTGTCAATGATTATCACGGCATCAGCCGTGATTATTGGCTAACGCAGAATCAAGCTGAGCAGATTCTCGTTCTTAAACGTCACACCCAGAAACGCCACGCACATCTCATCCTCGGTCCCTTCACCCCACCGGACCAGTTTGGGCGGGCTCGACGGGTTGCGGGGGTTCTGGGCGGAGTTGTCGTAGGTGCAGGTCATCTTGATGCGGGAAAACGCGGGCAACTCGACGGGCTTCTCGTAGGTATAGGAGCCCTGCCAGTTGAAGTCCCAGTTGTTGATCCAAACCAACGGCTGCGAGCCGCCGCCATTGGGCAGGTCCACCCAAGCCTTGATATCCCGGCCCAGCAGGTGCATGTGCGGGAAGATGTTGATCGCCTGGGCGTCCAGCAGAATCGGCACCATAAACTCGAACTCCGCCTTGTAGTTGGGGTTGTCCGCCGGGATGGCCAGCCGCGTCTGCACCATCGGGAGGAAGTACATCGACTTCTCGACCGGCTTCTTTGAGTAGTACAGCCCGATCCGCGTCTGGTCGGGTTCTGTTGAAAGTGCCGTGAAGTAGTGAATCTGCATCACGATCTTGGCCCGCTTGGACAGCTTGATGCCAATGTTTTCTGGCAGCAGCCGTGTCCGGCTGCCGGGGGCCCAGCCGCCTAAAGCGTAGTTAAAGCCCAGCAGGCTGTTCAGCGAATTCTGCGCGCCGCTGCCGCCCACCAAACTCACACCCGGGCCGCCGTAACAGTCATAGCCGGGCGATCCGTCGGCCCCTTCCTTCTTCTCCGCGTCGCCGCTTTCGTCCAGGTACAGAATAATGTGGTGGACGCTTTTGCGGTTACCGGGCAGATAATCCACCGCGGCCAGAAACTTGTCGTCCTCCAGCTTCGGGTCGAGCACGAAGCAACGGTAGAGGTCACGCCCGCGCGGGGCAGCAAACGGAGCCGGCATCGCAAGCATCTTGTCCGGATCCCCCAGCGGCCAATCAGCCTTGTTCTCCACCGCCGGAGGCAGGTCCGCTTCCTCGCCTTGCGGCGCTCCGGCATTCACCCAGTCCAGAATCTGCTGCTTCTCGTCGGCCGTCAGGGCAAAGGAATCAACAAACTTGCCGTGCCCTTCCACCGGCTTCCACGGAGGCATCAACCCCTCCGTGACCACACGCTTGATGTCGGGCGCCCAGGTGGAGGCCAGATCAAACGTCGTTAGCGCAAACGGGGCAATGTCGCCTGGCCGGTGGCACTGCACGCACTTGGCCTGGAAGATGCGGGAGATCTCGCGTGAATACGTGGGCTGCGCGTGCATCACGCCGCCCGCCATCAAGATCAAACCCAGTCCGGCCAGTACCCGCATACCGTCATGGTAACCGGATCCGGCCCGCTGGCATAGACGGTGCCTAACTGGCGGGAATTTCGCGAGCCAAGGTAATGATGGCCTGGGCCTCGGCCGAACGGCCTTCGCCCACGGGCCCTACCTTCTCCGAAGTCTTAAACTTCACATTCACGCGGTCTAGCGGAAGCCCCAGAATCATGGCCACTGATTCGCGAATCCGCGCCCGGTAGTCCTTCAACTTGGGCCGCTCCAGGATCACGGTGCAGTCCGCATTCACCAGCCGAAAGCCCAACCCTTCGGCCAGTTCGCGGGCATGCTCCAGGAAGCGAGTACTGGCCGCCCCCTTCCAGCGGGGGTCCGTGTCGGGGAAGTGCATGCCGATGTCGCCCAGCGCCGCCGCGCCCAGCAAGGCGTCGGTCAGCGCATGCAGCAGGATATCGGCATCCGAATGCCCGTCGAGGCCGAACTCAGATTCGATGGTGACGCCGCCAATGATCATCGGCCGGCCCGCCGCGGTCCGGTGATTGTCCCAGCCCAGGCCGGTGCGATATTCAACCGGCATTACTGAGCCGCTGTCTCCTGCGACAGCAGCAGCTTGGCCAAGTCCATGTCAGTGGGTTTGGTGATCTTGATGTTCCGGTCACTGCCCGGCACCACGGTCACTTCCACTTCTTCCAGGCGTTCCACCAGGCTCGATTCATCGGTGCCAGTAAACTCATCCGCGCGGGCCCGCTCATAGGCGCGCTTCAGCAGATCCAGCCGGAAGATCTGGGGCGTCTGTGCCAGCACCAGCCGCTCCCGCGAGATGGTGGTGCGGATCTTGTTCAAGTGCACCTGCTTCACGGTATCCACCGGGACAATGCCCACAATGGCCGCGCCGTTTTCAGCCGCCGCATCGATTGCTTTGTCGATCAGTGCCGGCTCAATAAAGGGACGCACGGCATCATGCACCGCCACCAGCGCTGTGTCCTCACTCAAGGTGGCCAAGGCATTCTCAACCGAGTGCTGCCGCGAATCGCCGCCCATCACCACCCGGACTGGCGTCGTGAAGCTCTCTGCGGCCAGCAGCTCCGCAAACCACTCCATATCCTCGGCCCGCAACGCCACCACGATCTCGGTGATCCGCGGGGAGGCAGCAAACTTACGCAGGGTGTGGATGAGGACGGGTACACCGTCCAGCAGCATAAACTGCTTGCGGCTGGTGCCGGCCTTCTCCGGGGTTTTCATGCGGGTACCGAGCCCGGCGGCTGGTAGAATGACGGAAACTTTCATGTTCGGCGCTCTGCCTCAGGGTCTCCCATTGTAGCGCCCAGCCGGGGTTGAACGGGTGAACCATCCGGTCTCCCCAGACTTCGTCTAGGCGCCCGGTGCGGCCCGTTCGGCGGCTTTGGGTTCATAGACGGCGTGCTGTCGCTCGTCATACTTGCCAAAAATCATCTTCCCCGCCGTGGTCTGCAAGACGCTGGTGACCGTCACATCAATGGTCTTCGAGATCTGGCGCCGCGCATTGTCCACCACCACCATCGTGCCGTCGTCCAAATAGGCGACGCCTTGGTTATGTTCCTTGCCTTCTTTCAGGATAAAGACCCGCATCATCTCGCCGGGCAGCACCACCGGCCGCAGGGCGTTGGCCAGCTCATTGATGTTCAGGACCGCCACGCCGCGGACCTGGGCCACTTTGTTGAGGTTGAAGTCATTGGTGACCACTTTGCCGTTCAACAACCGGGCCAGTTCAATCAACTTCATGTCCACGTCGCGGACCTGGGGGAAATCCTGGTCGGTCACCTGAACACCCAAATCGGGCATCTTTTGCAGGCGCTGCAGGATGTCCAATCCCCGGCGGCCCCGGTTCCGCTTGAGGGAATCACCTGAATCGGCCACCATCTGCAGCTCCCGCAGGACAAACTGCGGAATCACCAGCGGACCCTCGATAAACTTGGCCTCGCAGATGTCGGCAATGCGGCCGTCAATGATTACGCTGGTATCGAGAATCTTGGCGATGACCGTGTTGCCGGCGCGGGTCGCGCCGGTGAAGGAATCCGCCGCATCCGCCCCCAGCATCAGCCCGCCATAGCCGAACGCCATCGGGATTAGCCAGGTCAGTCCCTCCAGTGGTGGCGGAACCACCGGCAGCAACCGGGCGGCCAAAAGCCCCACCAAAATGCCGACGGCCCCGCCCACCAACCTCAAGGGAGATTGATGGCGGAGCCGATGCTCAGCAAATACAAATATCAACGCTATCGCGATTGCGGTGCTTAAGCTTTCCCACGGAAAGCTTTGCTTCCACCCCAGCGCAGCCATGCCCAGGAGAAACACCCCGCGTATCAGCCACCGTCCACTCACGACTTACTCCTGCCAGAAAGGTGCCGAAAGTATAACACTTCCGCATCCTCCCCACCGGAATAGGCCTAGAGTGCTTTGGCCAGCTCTTCGGCGAAGGCGCTCGGCGGACCGTCGGGACGGCCCTTGCGGTGCTTCTTGCCACCACGGCGATTGCGTTGGGCCAAGCCAGCGGCCCCAGCGGCACCCTGCGGAGCACCCGCTGCGCCGGCCATCGCGGGAGCCGGAGCTCCGTAGCCCGGACGCGGGGCCGGGGCACCGGTCTTGCCCTTCGGCGGTTGCGCCGGATTGGCGCGCAGCAAGCGGTCTTCCAGCGGAGCCCGATCAAACCGGCGGATGATGGAATTCATCTCCTCCTGGTTGGGAGCCTCGATAAAAGCAAAACCCTTGGATTCCTGGGTCTCAGGATTGCGGATAACTTTGATATGGTCGGCGACTAGGTTTTCTGCGGTGAGCCACGATTGAATATCGTCGGCGGTCACCCAGATAGGTAAATTTCCAAGGAAAACGGTAAAGCTCATGAACGAGGTCGGTTGTACTCCGTTTGGGGATGGGGAAGCAGGCGAGGCCCTTCCAGCCTTATTAGAGTAGCACACACTGTCAACAACAATTGGGCCTCCCGCGCAACCCGCCCACTTCAACCTCTTGCCGTGAGGCGCTACTTCGCGCCAGCCAGCTGTTCCACCAGGTCATAGTGGAACTTAACGAACGTGTAGAGCGAGGACTCCAGGATCCGCTCCTGGTCGGAATGCGCACCATAACCCTTGGGGCCATCCTCGGAATCGGTCATCGGGCCCACTCCATAGCACTGCATCCCCTTGCCTCGCAGAAACGCCATGTCGGTAGCTCCGGTTGACATGGTGGGCAGCACCGGCACGCCGGGGTAGTGCTTCTTGGCCACCGCCTCGATGGTCTTAAAGGCCTCATTGTCGAGGCCGGAGGGCCTGGCAGGCGGCCGGTTGGAGCCCATATCGCGCACCACCTTCACCGCCGGGTCATTGATGATGCTCTTCAACGTTTCGTAGAACTTCGGCAGATCCTCATCGGGCAACGCGCGGATGTCCAGCGTGGCTTCAGCCTCGGACGGAATCACGTTGCGGCGATAGCCCGCCTGGATCACGTTGGGCGAAATTGAGGTCCGCAGCATCGAATTGTGGCGCGGCTCATTCACAGCCAGATACTCCTGGACGGCGTCGGTCTTCTCCGGGTTCAGCAGTCCGTTGTAGCGTTCCCGCTCCTCGGGGCTGGAAGCGGTCGCCAGCCGCTCAAAGTAGGTGCGAGTCGTATCGTTCAACCGCATCGGCGGCTGCCAGGCGGCCACCTTCGCCACGGCCTGGGCGATATGGACCACCGGATTCGACCGCAACGGCATGGAGCCATGCCCAGCCACCCCGGTCGCCACCAGTTTCACTCCCGAAGGCAGCTTCTCGGTGGTCTGGATCGAAACGTTCCGCAACCGGCCGCCCGTGCGCGTGACGCCGCCGCCTTCGGCCAGGCAGTATTCGGCATCGATCTCGTGATAGTGCTGGCTGACCAGGAAGGCAATCCCCACCGACGTCGCGCCCTCTTCACCCGCCTCGGCCAAAAAGATCACGTCGCGGTCGAGCGCCAGCTTCTGCCGCTTGATCAGAATGATCGACATCAGCGCCGCCGTGAGGTTGTCCTTGTCGTCCACCGTGCCGCGGCCATAAATGTAGCCGCCTTCGCGGTGGGCGGAAAACGGCGGATGGGTCCACTTCTTGGGGTCGATGTTCACGGTGTCGGTGTGGCCGACGATCAGCAGTGGCTTCTTCTTGCCGCTCCCCTTGATCCGCGCCACGATGTTGGGCCGCTTGATGTCGGGGTTGCCGAAGTTCTCCCGCAGGAAGATCTTCGACTCGATGCCTTCCTTGTCCAGCACCGCTTTCAGATACTTCACCACCGGCTCCTCGCTGCCACCCGGGTCAGTGGAGTTGATCTTGACCAGCGCGGTGAAGTGTTGGAGCGTTTCGGCGTCGATCTTGGCCCAATCGAGTGGGGCCTGGGCGAACAGGAGGGCAGTGGGAATCAGGAACAGCAGCGCTCGCATCATGCGAGTCAGGCTAGCAGATCAGGCGCGAAGGGCGCGAGGACGGATTGTTCAACTTCGTAAAGGTCGTCGGCCAAACCTCAGCCGAGTATCGGCCGGAAGACGGACGGCACCCATCCAGACTGCCTCCCGTCAGGTTGGGACAACGGATGTAGACTCGAAGCCTGGAATCGGTGCCTGGAATCGGTTGTGGTCCGCGATCCCAAAATCATGTCAGGCGAACCTGTGTTCCGGGGCACTCGCGTGCTGGTGCGCACCTTGTTCGATCTAGTCCGTCGCCTCGAAGCCGTTGCCTGTCAGTTAATCCGGCATGGCGGCAAACACGACTGGTACCTCCGACGCCGTCTTCCTCCGCATCCTGGTACACAGCCATGAGCACATGAGCCAGATGATCGCCTATGCGCGCCTGCTGGGTGTCACGCCGCCCTGGTCGAAGTAACGGATTCCGCGGGCCCGCCCTGGATCACCTACAGTAGGATGTGCTTTTCTGGATTCGCCGAATACTCCTGGTACTAGCGGCGCTCGCCTATATCTTTGCGGGCTATGCCCACTTCACCAATACGCCCACGTACCTGAAGATCATGCCGCCCTACCTGCCCTGGCACTTGGAGCTGGTCTATTTGAGCGGCGTGGCGGAGATCGTAGGGGGTGTCGGGCTGCTGATCCCGGCCCTGCGCCGCTATGCCGCGTGGTGGCTAGTGGCGTTGTTGGTGGCCGTCTTCCCGGCCAACGTGCATATGGCCCTCAACAAGATTCCGCTGGGGGCGCAAGCCGTGCCACAGTGGGTGCTGTGGGTCCGGTTACCCTTGCAGGCGGTCTTGATCTGGTGGGTTTTGTGGTGTACCAAGCCTGAGCAACCAACGTCGCCGGCCCGCCCTATCACCGCATAGGCAGCCTCGTCGCACAAGTCGCGATACGCTGGAATGGTGCACAATGTCGTCATTCTGGGATCAGGCTGCGCCGGAAACACCGCAGCTATTTACACGGCGCGCGCCGGTCTGAAGCCGTTGGTTCTGGAAGGTCATGAACCCGGCGGCCAGCTCTCCATCACCACCGATGTCGAGAACTTCCCCGGCTTCCCGGAAGGCATCATGGGGCCGGACCTGATTCAGAACATGAAGAAGCAGGCTGAGCGGTTCGGCGCGGAGTACCGCTGGGGCACGGTCGTTGAAGCCGAGCTCTCCAAGCGCCCGTTCCGCATCTCGATTGATGGTGAATGGCAGGAGACCCGCACGCTGATTGTTGCCAGCGGAGCTTCCGCCCGTTGGTTAGGCCTGGAAAGCGAGAAGAAGCTGGTGGGCCATGGCGTATCGAGCTGCGCCACCTGCGACGGCGCGTTCTACCGCGGCGAGAAGGTGATCGTGGTCGGTGGCGGCGATTCCGCCATGGAGGAAGCCAACTTCCTCACCCGGTTTGCCAGCGAAGTGACGCTGATCCATCGCAACGAACATTTCCGCGCCTCCAAGATCATGTTGGACCGGGCCAAGGCCAACCCCAAGATCAAGTGGCTGCCGAACACGGTGGTGCAAGAGATCCACGATGTGGAGGCCAACACGGTCAACGGCGTCACGCTGAAGAACGTGGTCTCGGGCGAGGTGTGGCGCCAGGACGTTTCCGGTTTCTTCGTCGCCATCGGCCACATCCCCAACACCAAGCCCTTTGTGGGCCAACTGGATCTCGATCCGGACGGCTACATCATCTCCCACGGCGGCGCCCGCACCAACATCACCGGCGTCTTCCACGCGGGCGACGTACAGGACCGCACCTACCGCCAAGCCATCACCGCCGCCGGAGCGGGTTGCATGGCGGCGATTGAAGTGGAGCGGTTCCTGGAAGCAGAAGGCCACTAATCAGCCTGTGGGAAGACGTCGCGCGCTGATAGTATTGACGGATTCGCGGTACTAGTAGGAGAGCCGGTTGCGTCCGTGCCTATTCCTTGCTACACTCCGGGCAACACTGGGCTGATTGTTTAGCCCAAATTTGTTTGCTTGGAGGACTGTTGGTATGAAAGCACTGATTGGTTTGGTTCTGATTTCGGCATCGATGTACGCCGGGGTGGTCTATGAGTTCACCGGCTCTCGCACGGCGGGTGACGCTGAGGATTTCACCAATGCCACATTTACGCTGACGCTGCCGACGCCAGTCTTGGTGAACACGGATTTTCTGCCTGGCGCGCAGCTTACTTGCAGCGTATGCGACCACGTGGAGTTTATCGTCGATGCGGTGGCCGAAGGATTTACCAGTACCCCATCAACCGTTGTAGCCTATGGAATTGACGGCACGGGCTCAACCTATTTCTTCTACTTTGATCCAGGTGCCTTTTCAGCGGACGGCGCTTATACCTCGTTCCTCCTGAATGGACTGCAAGACGGAGTCTTGACCGTGAGTGGAGCGGGTGGCGTCGTTCCTGAACCGTCTACGCTCGCCCTGGCGCTGGCCGGAGCGGGCGTGCTCGCTCTTCGGTTACGCCGCCGCTAAGCTCTAATAACGGCTGGCTTGGTGATGGGCACTCGAGGGATGCCCATACAGAATCAGGCCAGCCGTGGATCTCTTACCTGGCTGGGATCGCCCGAATAGCCCGCCCCTACTTCTTCACCTCAATCGCCGGCAGGTTGGCATCCCGCACCAGCTTGTTGAGGGCCGGCACTTCGTCCTTTTTCACGGTGGCCAGTTTGCCGATCTGCGCATTGATGGCCGTGCTGAGTTCTTCCTGCAGCATCCGGGATTGATCGGTGGGCGCGGCATCGGCACTTTGCACCACACCCAGTAACGCCGCCAGCTTGTTGTTCAGCTTGATGGGGTAGTTCAGCGGGTCCTGGTTGGAGCGGTTCTTGGTCTGGTACAGCTCCTGCTCAATCGCCGTCAGTTTTTCATTGAGTGCCTTGGCCGCTTCCACTACCTTCTTGCCTTCCGCCGCATCTTTCCAACGGTCGGTGACACCGTCGAGTTGTTTACGGATGTCGCGGATATCCAAAATGGCCTGGTGCGTGTCGCTGAGCTTGTCGCGCAGTTGGAGGCTGAGCTCAAGCTGGCGCTGATACTCGGCGGGCGTCGTGGTGACGCGTGGGTCCTTCTTCACGGTCAAGCTCTGCGTCTGTGTGGCACCGGCCGCGGTCACACGAACCTGATAGGTACCGGGCATTACGCGGGGTCCGCGGACGTTACCCGCCCACATGATCAGCCCCGGGAACGTCTTGGCGTCGGCATGGCGAAGATCCCACACGTAGCGGTTGAGACCACCTTCCGCCTTCAGCTTGTCTTCACGGATCACTTTGCCGGTGCTGTCCAGGAACTCCAGCTTCACGTCGTCCTTCGGCTTCGTCTTCAGCCACATCAGGACGGCTGCCCCCGGTGCCGGATTCTGGCCCACGGGCCCGCTGGCGCGCCCTTCGCTAAAGCCCACCGCGGGCAGCCGGTAAGCGTCCTTGGGCGCGAAGACATGCAGGTCTTTGGCCGCCAGGTCGTCGGTTAGCTGGTGCAGCAACGGCAGGTCGTCCAGCACCCAGAAGGCGCGGCCTTGTGTCGCCACCACCAGATCTTTCTCGCGAGCCTGGAATGTCAGGTCGGTGATCGGCACGGTGGGCAGATTCAACTGCAGCGGCTGCCAGGCGTCGCCATCATTGAACGAGACGTAGAGGCCCGTCTCCGTGCCCGCAAACAGGAGCCCGCGACGGGCCGGGTCTTCCCGGATGACGCGCGTGAACGTCGTGGCCGGGATGCCCGAGACGATCTTCTTCCAGGTCTTTCCGTAGTCGGAGGTCTTATACAGATACGGCTGGAAGTCGTCGTGCTTGTACATGGTGGCGGCGACATAGGCGGTGCCGGGGTCGTGCGGTGAGGACTCAATCGAGTTGATCTGGATCCATTCCGGCATCATCTCTTTGGGCGGCGTCACGTTGTCCCACTTCTGGCCGCCATCGCGCGTCACATGGACCAGGCCATCGTCGGACCCGGTCCAGATGACGCCTTTGGTGCGCGGCGATTCGGCCACGGTGAAGATGGTGCAGTAGTATTCGACACCGGTGTTGTCCTTGGTGATCGGCCCGCCGCTGGAGCCTTGTTTTGATTTGTCGTCGCGCGTCAGATCGGGCGAGATCGGCTTCCAGCTCTGCCCTTCGTTGGTGCTCGCAAAGAGGCGATTGCCAGCGGCGTAGAGCAGGTTCGAATCATGCGGCGAGAACAGAATCGGGAAATTCCACTGGAACCGGTAGCGCATGCCTTCAGCGCCATAACCCATTGGATTGTCCGGCCACACGGTGACGTTGCGGACCTGCCGCGTGCGGTGGTCATAGCGGGTGAGCAGGCCACCGTAGCTGCCGGCAAAGATGACGTTCGCATCCTTGGGGTGCGGTGCCATCCAACCGGATTCGCCCCCGCCCGCCGGGTGCCAGGCACGTTCATCGATCCCAGCGTCGAGCGTCCGGCTGGCGATGCGGACGGTGGTGTTGTCCTGCTGCGCGCCGTAGATGTTGTAGGGCCACTCATTGTCCGTGGTGACGCGGTAGAACTGCGAGGTCGGCTGATTGTAGAGCGAGGTCCAGGCCTTGCCGCCGTTGCCCGAAACATTTGCGCCACCGTCGTTGCCCTCGATCAGGCGTTGCGAATCATGGGGTGCGATCCAGAGGTCATGGTTGTCGCCATGCGGCGTCGGAATCGCCTCAAACGTCTTGCCGCCGTCGTTGGACCGCCAAAACTGCACGTTCAACACATAGACGCGGTCGGCAATCAGCGGATCGGCATAGATGCGCGAGTAGTACCAGGCGCGCTGGCGCAGGTTGCGGTCTTCATTGACGCGGGTCCAGGTTTTGCCGCCATTCTCCGAGCGGAACACGCCGCCGTCTTCGGCCTCGATCAACGCCCAGACGCGGTCCGGGTTGACGGGGGAAACGGTCAAGCCGATCTTGCCGACGATGCCCTTGGGGCCGCCGGGATTGCGGGTCAACTCGGTCCAGGTATCGCCGCCATTGACGCTCTTGAAGAGGCCGCCGCCCGGGCCACCGGATTCCAGGCTCCACGGCGTACGCTTGACGTCCCAGTAGCCCGCGTAGAGAACATTGGCGTTGCTCGGGTCCATGGCCAAATCGATGACGCCGGTCCGGTCATTGCGGACCGGGCCCACCTGCTGCCAAGTCTTGCCGCCGTCGCGCGTGCGGTAGACGCCGCGCTCATTGCTGGACCCAAAAATGTGGCCCAGGACGCCCGCGTAGGCGATGTCGCAGTTCTTCGGGTGGATGCGGATGCGGCCAATGTGGCGCGTGTCGCCCAGGCCAGCACGGGTCCAGGTGCGGCCCGCGTCGGTGGATTTATAGACGCCATCGCCATGAGAGACATTGCCGCGGATCGGCACTTCGCCCATGCCCGCGTAGATGACGTTGGGGTCCGCTTCACAAACGCTCACCGCGCCGACGGAGCCGGTGCCGATCTGGCCATCGGTGATGGGCTCCCAATTGAAGCCGCCATCGGTGGTCTTGAACACCCCGCCGCCGGTGGCCCCGAAGTAGTAAGTGTTGGGCTGCGAAGCGACCCCCGCCACGGCCGTCACACGACCACCCCGGAAGGGGCCGACCAGGCGGTACTTCAACGACTGATAGAGCTTGGGATCAGGCGCGGCAAAGGCGGCGCAAGAGAGCAGTATGACGAGGCATCGGCGAAACGAGCGGGGCATGTTGGCAATGTAGCAGAAGTGTGAAAGCCGATCGCATCTCACGGATCATGCGTAGGCTGGAACTTCGGGCCGCTCTCTAACTGCACCATTGTGCCCGCGCATATCAGCGAGGACGCATCCACTTGCGAAGGATATGGACCTACTTCTGAGCTTTCCGCGTGGGCCTAAACCGGTGGGGAACTTGCTAGGGCCGGTGCCGCCTCACGATGACGGGAAGGCCGCTAAAGTAAGGTGCGGAAGAAGCTAGAGCGCGTATCCTCGGGGCTCAGAGTTCCCCTAAAGGCGCGAGATTAGGCGAGCATCCCAGGAAAACTCTGAAGAGACCCTGAGATTAGTGCTCTTCTAGATCCTGAAGCGATTCGCCTTGGGTGACTTAGTCTGGAAACTCTTCCAGGTAACCCAGCCAATCCTGGCCGTATTGCCAGTAGACGAATCGTGCCTTCATACCAGTCTTGTAGGCCTGTTCGGATAGACCCGGTGCCAGCAGGGACACACGGAGTACAGGGAAAGTTTAGCGATTCCGAATTGCGAACTTGGCGCACCATTCAGAAAACACTTGCATCCCTAGCGTTCTACATGTAGAGTTCTAGGTATGGCATCTGGCCGCGCAGATTCACTACAAGGGGCGCTCTCCCTGCTGGTCTTGAAGACCTTGGCTTTTGGCGAAATGCATGGCTACGCGATCACCCAGCACATCCAGCGAGCTTCTCAAGAAGCGTTGCGGGTGGAAGAAGGGTCGCTCTACCCGGCCCTGCACCGCATGGAGCAGACCGGCTGGATTGCGAGCCAGTGGAAGTTGACCGAAACCAACCGGCGGGCGCGCTTCTATTCGCTCACCGATGAAGGCCGTCGCCAACTGGAGGCGGAAGAGCAGAACTGGGCGCGACTGACCAGCGCGGTGGCGCAAGTGCTGGCCTGGAGCTAAATCATGGGACTACTCAACAAGTTGCGCAACACCCTGGGCGGTGGCGACCGTGTGGCCGACGATGTCCAGGCCGAGATGCAGTTTCACCTGGAGCAAACCACGGCCGATCTGATGGCCGGGGGCATGACGCTGTCCGACGCACGGCGTGAGGCCCGGCGGCGGTTCGGCGCCGTGACGCGGCTGCAGGATGAGGCCCACGATGCCGACATGATCCAGTGGCTGGAAGGCTGGCTGCGCGACCTGCGCCTGGCCGCCCGCAGCTTGCGCCGCCGCCCCGGGATGACGCTGACCGCGGTCGCTTCGCTAGCCATTGGACTGGGAGCCACGGCGGCCATCTTCACCATCGTCGATGCGGTCCTGCTGAAGCCGCTGCCGCTGCCGGAGCCAGACCGCCTGGTGGTGATCCGTGAATTCCGCAACGGGCAACAATCAGGCGGCAATCCTCAACGCCTGAAGGACTGGGCGACCATGGTGCCCGCCTTTCAGGCCACCATGGGCTTCTATGGCGAGACGTTGATTCGCCGCGGGGCGCGCGGGCCGGAAAAGGTAACGGTCACGCGGACCTTCGGGCGCTTTCTCGATGTGCTCGGAGCTGTCCCCGCGCAAGGGCGGGCGTTCACTGCGGATGAAGAGAACCAGGGGCCGCCGGTGGCTGTCATATCTCACCGGTTCTGGGTTTCTCGCCTGGGCAGCGATCCGCAGATCTTGGGCCAGACGCTCAGCTTCAACAGCGCTACGTTTACCGTCATTGGCGTACTGCCCTCCCACATCGACTATCCATCCGACCTGGAAGTGATCGCTCCGGCAACGCGCGACATGCAGAACACGGCCCGCCGCGCAGGCTTTCTGGCTGGAGTGGCTCGCTTGAAGCCCAGTGTCTCCATCGCTGAGGCGCAAGGCCAACTGGCCACTGTCGCGGCCACGCTGGCGGCCCAGTATCCAGACACGGACCGCAATCGCTCCGCCCGGCTGGTGCCGCTGGAAGAGGAGCAGGTGGAAGACGCCAAACCGGCCCTGCTGCTTCTGTTGGCCACCGTAGTCAGCGTCCTGCTGATTGCCTGCGTCAATGTCTCCGGACTCCTGTTGGCGCGGGGCGCGGAGCGGCAGCGGGAATCGTCGATCCGTGTGGCGATGGGTGCGGGGCGCGGCAGCCTCATCCGGTTGCAACTGGCGGAGAGTCTACTACTCGCCATCCTGGGTGGGACGTTCGGACTAACGCTGGCCTTTGCCGGAGTGGATGTTCTCAAGGCTGTGCTGCCCGCCGAGGCCCTCCCGCGCCTAGAACGCGCCGTGATTGACGGGCACACCCTGCTGTTCATGCTGGCCGCCGTCATCGTGGCGGCACTGGTAGCGGGCATCGCCCCCGCACTCAAGTTGTCGCGAGTCCAGTTGGCTGCCGGACGAGTGACGGCCACCCGCCACACCCGGAGCCTCCGGACCGCCTTGGTCGTCGGGCAAGTGATGCTCTCCACGGTGCTGGTGGTTGGGTCGGCGCTACTGGCCCGCAGTCTGTTTGAGATGAAGTCCGCCCCGCTGGGCTTTCACCCGCAGCGGCTGACGATTGTTGAAATCGACTTTCCCTGGGATACCGAAAAGGTCCGGCTGGAGAAGTTCACGCAGCAGGCCTTGGAGGCCTTCCGCGCCATCCCTGGAGTCTCCGCCGCCTCCGTGACTGACCGCTTGCCTACGCAGGGCGGCTCGCAATCCGGGCCCATCGTAGTTGTCGGCCGGACGCTGTCACCCGAGCTGTCCGAGCGATCAGTGTCGATGCGGGGAGCGAGTCCTGAGTATCTCGCCACCATCGGCGCGACGCTCAAATCCGGCCAGTGGCTGACTCCGCGCGGCCCCAACGGTCCCCGGGAAGCGATCGTCAACGAAACGCTCGCCCGCCTGTACTTCCCCGACGGCCGCGTCCTCGGCAGTGAGATCGCCTTCCAACGCGGCGGCAAGGCCGTGCCGTACCGCATTGTCGGCGTCATGGCCGATCTGCGCCAAAGCCTGACCAACCGCGAGCCCGCGGCGGAAGCCTTTCTCCCCATGAGCGATGTTTATTGGCCAATGCTCCGCTTTGCGTTGCGCTCGGAGAGCGCCAGTCTGGCCCGGCCGGTCCGGGAGGCGGTGGCGCAGTTTTCACCGGACACGATCATCGACAAGATCTCCACCATGGACGCGGAGCTGGAAAAAGCAGCCTCGTCGCCGTCGGTGATCACGTACCTGTTGGCGGGCTTTGCCGGCGTGGCCCTGCTGCTGGCGGCCATCGGCCTGTTCGGCATCATCGCGGGCGAAGTGGCGGAACGCACCAAGGAGATCGGGATTCGCTTGGCCTTGGGTGCGGCGCCGGGTCGCGTTCAAATGGAAGTCCTGCGCCGCGGCTTGATCGTGGCGGGTGTGGGCTTGGCGGCGGGCCTGATGGCTGCGCTCGGCACCAGCCGCTTGCTGGAATCGATGCTCTATGGCGTCACTTCGCGCGACGGTTTGTCGCTGGCGGTCACTGTGGGCGTCCTGCTGGTGGTGGCCGCTTTCGCTTCCTGGATCCCCGCGCGCCGGGCGTCCCGAGTGGACCCCACGATCGCGTTGCGTTCCGAATAGCCAGCTTCAAGTTGCTGCCGGGCGGGGCTAAAATGAGATTGATGCTCCGCCTTGCTTTCGTCGCCGTCGTATTCGTTCTCGGCTCCGCCGCCCTTGCGCAACAGCTGCCCGAAGGCCCCGGCCGCGCCGAAACCGAGAAGCTCTGCAAGCAGTGTCACGAAGTGGCCCGCTCCATTTCGCCGCGCCTGGACCGTGATGGCTGGGGCCAGACGATGACCAAGATGACGGCCTTCGGCATGAAGAGCACCTCGGAAGAGTACGCCCTGGTGCTCGACTACCTGGTGAAGAACTACCCGGCCGAAGACGTGCCGCGCATCAACGTCAACCAGGCCACCGCGATTCAGCTGGAAAGCGTGCTCGGGCTGCGCCGGTCACAAGCCAAGGAAGTGCTGGCCTACCGCGAAAAGAATGGCGACTTCAAAACGATCGACGATCTGAAGAAAGTGCCCGGTCTCGATGCGGCCAAGTTGGACGCCAAAAAGGACCGGATTCTGTTCTAACGGGGCGCGTGCCCGCATCCATTTGTTGTGCGCTCCAAGACCGCTGCCCACAGCTCCATCCCGATCCACTGTCTCAATTGCTCGCGCTGGCTCCCACGCGAAAACCGCCACCATATCTGCCTCACGCCCACTGAACACGAGGTGATGAGCCACCTCACCGGCGAGTTGCGTGACGCCTGGGTGAAGCTGCGGGAGGTCTCGGCTGGCCTGGGCGAACAACGCATCTACGCCTCGGCCAAAGCGGTGATGTTCTCGCGGTCCAGCTGCTACTTTTTCGCTCGACCCAAGAAGGCCTCCCTGGAACTGTGCATCTTTCTGGCGGGCGAGCTCGATCATCCCATCATCAAATCCAGCAAGCCCGTCTCGAAGCAAAAGCTGGCTCATACGGTGCTGGTGCACCATGAGGATCAAATTGAAGCGCCATTGACCGAGTGGATCCAAGCCGCCTGGGAGCAGGTGCCAGAGTAGGGCAACTCAGCCGCCTTCACGAGGCCGCTCAAAAGTCGATGCGGTCCTTGCGTTCTTCCACGGCCCGGGTGTCGATGCCCGGGACCTTCTTAATGTCGTCGATCGTCTTAAAGTTCCCCTGGGCCCGCCGATGATCCACCAGCGCGACGGCCTGGGCTTGAGCCAAGCCCAACACTTCCGCCAGCTCACTGGCTTCCGCTGAATTCACGTTGACGCGGCGCACATCGGCTTTCGAAAAATTCTGGACCAGGTAGTCCATCACCAATACAAAGTCTTCGTCTTCACCCTTGGCACCGCGGCGGATCATGTCGTCCACCACGTCGGCCCAACCTTCACGGTCCAGGCGGCGCTTCGTAAAGATGCCGGGCCCGTGGCAGTTGCCGCAGATGCGCAGGGTAACCGCCTTGCCGGGACCCTCGGGCATCTGGGCCTTGCTGGCTTGCGCCTGCGCCAGCTCGCCCGAACAGCCAGCTGCCACCAGCCACAACAGGGTCGAAACGAGATTTGCTATAGAAGAATGGATCATCAACGGCCCCAACGGCATGGCTGGGCAGTTAGAGCCCTCCACAACAGGCATTTTCTCAGATTCTGCGCGCACCTACGCCAGCGCTATAAAATGCAGGCCATGCTCCTACGCCTGATTGTTGGTGGATGCCTGCTCGCCCTGATGGTGGAGGCCCAACCCTATACGCTGCTGATCAAGGGCGGCACCGTGATTGATCCCAAGAACCGCCGCAATGGCCGACTGGATGTGGCGATCGCGGGCAACAAGATCGTCAAAGTGGCCGCCAACATTCCCGCCGACCAAGCCCGCCGCGTGGCGCGGGCCGATGGCCTGTATGTGGTGCCGGGCTTGATTGACATGCACGCCCACGTCTATGCGGGCACGGGCGTCAAGGCCTTGACCGGAGACAGCAGCGTCTACCCGGACGGCTTCAGCTTCCGCTCTGGCTGCACCACGCTCGTCGATGCCGGCTCGGCTGGCTGGCGCAACTTCGATGATTTCCGCCAGCGCGTGATCGACCGGGCGCAGACGCGTGTGCTCGC
Organism: Bryobacteraceae bacterium; assembly: GCA_947458745.1. GTDB lineage: Bacteria > Acidobacteriota > Terriglobia > Bryobacterales > Bryobacteraceae > JAPKYZ01. Next base: position 786,594 of record CANGYQ010000001.1, read on the forward strand.
CTTCGTCAACATTGTTGGCAACGGCATGAGCCCCGCCGGGGAAGATGACCCCAAAGAGATGTTGGGCGAACGGGCCGCCGCGGTGGCCACCAAGCACAAAGACATCGTCGTCGGCTTCAAGACCGCCCACTTTGCGGGCGAAGGCTGGCCGTCGGTGGATGGCGCTTTGGCGGCAGGGCGGGCGACGGGGTTGCCGGTGATGGTGGACTTCGGCTTCCTAAGCCTGGACCGCACGCTATCCACGCTGCTGGCCGATAAGCTGCGGCCGGGCGACATCTACACGCACTGCTACTCCGGCCATCGCGGGGAGCTGGGCGAGGACGGCAAGGTGAACGCCGCCATGCTGGCCGGGCGCAAGCGCGGCGTCCTTTTTGATGTCGGCCACGGCGGCGGCAGCTTCTACTGGCCGGTGGCGGCGGCGCTCACCCAGCAGGGCTTCTGGCCGGATTCCATCTCCACTGACCTGCACACGGGCAGCATGAATGCCGGCATGAAGGACATGGCCAACGTGATGTCGAAAATGCTCAGCCTGGGCGCGCCGCTGGAACAAGTTATTCGCCAAAGCACCTGGAGCCCGGCGCAGTTCATCAAGCGGCCTGAACTGGGGCATCTCGACGAAGGCGGCGAGGCCGACGTCACGGTGCTCAAACTGGAGACCGGCGACTTTGGCTTTCTGGATTCCGCCGGTGCCGTCAAGAAAGGCACGCAGCGTCTGGTGCCGGAAGTGACCATCAAGGCTGGCCGCGTCATGTGGGATCTGAATGGCCGCGCCGCCACCGACTGGCAGTCGTTCAAGTACCAGAAGCGCGCCGCGCGCCCGTAGGAAGGAACCAACATGCTGATCGCCAACCCCAAAGGAAACTACTCGTTCGTCCAAGGCATCGCCCCGTACTCAGCCGGCGCGGTGGCGGAACCGGGCTTTGAGATTGTCCACGTTCGCTTTCAACAGCCCATCCCGCTGGCCCAGGGGTTTGAGCGTGTGAAGGCGCATCTCAGCTCGCGCCAGCGGCCCCTGCAAGCGCTGTGCGGCATGGAGCTCCGCTCGCCCAAGCCTTTCACCTTCCAAGGCTTTGCCGACTTCAATTCGAGCTACATCAACGTCCTGAAAAGCTGGGACATTTTTCTGGGGCCCACCAACCCGGTGGCTCGCACCAACATCGCCCCTGAGATCGGCCCGCCGCCCGTGCCGTCGCTCTATGGCTTCACCTACACGCTGCCCAGCCCGCGCCGCGAGAAGACGTTTGTCGTGGCCGGTGCGGGCGAGCTGCCGGAAGGCTCCCTGGACCCGCACGATGTCATCCGGGCCGGACAAACCTCAACGGAGGCCCTACGCGAAAAAGCGCGCTATGTCATGGGTCTGATGACTGGCCGCTTGAAGGGTCTCGGTGTCGGCTGGGACCAGGTGAACGTCACCGAAGTCTACACCGTCCACCCGATCTGCGGCTTCCTGGCGCAGGAGCTGGTCCGGCCCATGGGCGCCTCGCAGATCCATGGCATCACCTGGCACTACGCCCGCCCGCCGATTGTCTCCATCGAGTTTGAAATGGACCTGCGTGGCTGCCGGCAGGAGATTGTCCTTTAGCGCCAGTGGCGCTTCAACGCCGACACCAGCCGGGCACGGTAAACTAACGGCGTCATGAGAATCGCCAAGGTCGAAGCTTTTCTGCTGAGTTGCCCGCTGCCGGAGCCGCTTACGCTGCGCTACCACGGCGGGGAGCGGACGATCCTGAAGCGTGACGCGATGCTGATCCGCGTCACCACGGACCGGGGCAGCATCGGCTGGGCACCCGGGCAAGGGAGCGAGAAAGCCCACCGCCACATCGAGAGCAAAGTGGCACCTTTCCTGGTGGGTCAGCTGTTGAATGATCCCGATCTGCTGCGCGTCAAGTTTCTCCAGCTGTTTCCGGAAGACCCCGCCGCCCGCAAGGCTTACGCGATGGTGGAGATCGCCCTCTATGATCTGGCGGCCCAGGCGCAAGAGATCCCCGTATCGGAGCTGTTAGGCGGCCGGGATCGGGACCGGATGAAGCTCTACGGTTCGGGCGGCATGTACATGCCAGCGGAGCAATACGCTGAAGAGGCCGCGGCGGTTCAGGAGTTGGGCTACCTGGCTTACAAAATGCGACCGGGCCTCGGCCCGGTGGAGGATCTGCGCACCGTTCAACTGATGCGCGAAGCCACCTCGCCTGATTTTGGCCTGATGGTGGACGCCCACACCTGGTGGCGCATGGGCGACCTGAGCTATTCGCCCGAAACCGTGTCCCGCCTGGCCCAGGATCTGGCCGAGTTCGATATCGAATGGCTGGAAGAGCCGCTGCCGCCGGATGATCATGAGGCCTACGCCCGCTTGCGCGCCGAGGGTGCCGTGTCGCTGGCCTCCGGTGAGCATGAGCCATCGGACGAACGCTTCTTCCATCTGATCGCCAACGAGTGCGTCGACTTTGTCCAGGCGGATCTGGTCTGCCAAGGCGGCTACTACAGTGGCCGCCGCGTTCTGAATGAAACGGCCCGGCAGGATCTGCGGTTCGCCTTCCACAGCTGGGGCACGGAGCTGGAGGTGATGGTGGCTGCTCAGTTGGGCATCTGCTATCCGGAGGCCGTGGCGGAGTGGCTGGAGTACCCGCTCTACCGTCGCCCGGGCGTGCCGGTGATGTACCCGTTCCCGCTGGCGCAAGAGATTCTGGCGGAGCCGCTGCAGATTGAAAATGGTGACTTGATCGTGCCGCGGACACCGGGTCTGGGAATCAAAGTGAATGAAAAAGTGATCGAGAAGTATCCCTGGATTCCGGGGCCCTGGTCAAGGTTCAAGCTGGAATCGCCAGCCGGTGTCTGGGATGTCTCGGGCGACCATAGCGTCCGCTGGGCTGGGACGGCCGACCACTAAGCAACGCGATCTAGCCCAAGGAAACCAATTCATGTCACCCGCTCTCTCACCCCAACCGCTGACCGACGATCAACTGGTGGCCCGCATCATCGCGGTGATCGCCCAAACCACGCACAAGCCGGTCGAGGAGTTTCAACCGGATTCGACCTTTGAGGCCCTGGGCATCGACTCACTCGACGGCATCCAGATCCTGTTTGCGCTGGAGCAGGAGTTCGATATCTCGATCCCCGATGACGAAGCCAAAAAAATCCGCGCCGTGCCCGATGTCCTGGCCGGTGTGAAGCAACTCCTGGCAGCCAAGCATGCATAACTCACGATGCGCCGCGTAGCCGTCACGGGACTGGGCGTGGTCAGCGCGATCGGGCAGGGCGTCGCGGCATTCCGCGACTCGCTCGCCCAAGGCCGTAGCGGGATCACGCCGATTGAGCAGATCGATGTCTCGACGCTGAAATTCCGCCACGGTGCGGAGGTGAAGAACTTCAGCTGGGGCGATGACCGGGAGCGCGCTCTCTATGACCGCTTCGCCTTGATGGCCGGCGCGGCGGCGGAAGAGGCGCTGGCCCAAGCGGAGCTTCCCGCTGATCGCACGGCGGTGGTCACCGGCAGCTGTCTCGGGGGCAATCATTTTGAAGATCAAAGCTTCCGTGAGCTTTACGGGGAGCAGCGCACCCGGTTCAACCCGCTAACGATTCCCCGCATCATGGAGAATGCTCCGGCCAGCCTGATCACGATGAAGTGGGGTTTTCGCGGACCGGCCTATACCGTGGCCTCGGCCTGCTCTTCGTCCAACCATGCCATCGGCCAGGCGTTCTGGATGGTGCGCGGCGGCGTGGTGGATGCTGCGGTGTGCGGCGGGTCCGATGCGACCTTCTCCCTGGGCATTCTGCGCGCCTGGGAGGCGATGCGCGTGGTTAGCCCGGACACCTGCCGTCCTTTCTGCGCCGGTCGCCCAGGCATGATTCTGGGCGAAGGGGCGGGTATGCTGGTGCTGGAAGAATGGGATCGCGCGGTGGCCCGTGGAGCCACCATCTTCGGCGAGATCTGCGGCTTTGGCATGTCCGCCGATGCGCACCACATCACGCAACCCTCAGGGGTGGGCGCAGAGCACGCCATGCGTTCGGCACTGGCGGATGGAGGCGTGGCCGCGGAGGCTGTCCGCTACATCAACGCCCATGGCACGGGCACGACGGCCAACGATCCGGTGGAATGCCAGGCCATCCGCCAAGTCTTCGGCAGCAGCAACCCGGCCATCTCGTCCACCAAATCCATGCACGGCCACACGCTGGGTGCAGCGGGAGCCATTGAAGCAGTGGCGACCCTGGTGGCCATGAAAGAAGGCTTTCTGCCGCCCACCGCCAACTTCACCACACAGGACCCCGAATGCCCGGGCGACATCATCGCCCACGATGCGCGCTTGGTGCCGGTGGATTACGCGCTCTCAAACTCCTTTGCCTTTGGTGGCCTCAACGCCGTCCTGTTGTTGCGCACGGCCCGCTAGGCGATCCGCGGCGGATTGATGCGCTCCGGTGGGGCATACTACGATAGCGAAGACTCCCCTCGATCCACCATGCGAGCCCCCATCCGCAAGTCCGGCAAATCCCTGGCCGTGATCCTTCCCGGAGCGTTGCTACGCCAAGCCGGCATCACCGACGAAGTGGAGGTGTCCCGCCACGGAGACTGCATCGTCTTGCGCAAGCCTGACCCACGTCTGGGCTGGGCCGAGGCCACTGAGACGATTGCCGAAAACAGCGCCGGTGAGCACCGCTGGCCCGTGTTTCTCGACATCGACGACGGGACGCCGCGATGGTAGTGCCGCCTGAGCTGAGGCCAGCATGGTGAAGCAGGGCGAGGTCTGGTTGATCGGCCTGGAGACCGAAGGCGCGCTTCAAGAGACCCGCGTCTGCGTCGTCCTGCAACCGCCGGAGCTGGCACTTTTGCCGACGGTGATAGTCGCGCCGATGAGCTCGACGGCGGCCGCCACGCCCTTTCGCGTGCCCGTCACCTTTCGTGCCCAACCCGGGTTGATCGTCACCGATCAGGTCCGCGCCATCGATAAGACCCGCCTGGTGAAGCGGCTAGGAAAAATTCCAGCCACCGCACTCGCCGCCACGCTAACCATCCTGCGCGAGATGTTCGGCGGCTAGCCCGTCGCCTACTCCGTCTCGCGAGTCACCTGCAGCCGGGCCCGCAGCTCAGCCGGAAGAGTTGCTTCCACTTCCGGCGTCAGCAACCCGGCCGCATCCATGCCCCGCACATGCACGCGATCCTTGTCCCGGTTGGCGGTTAGCTTCATCTTCACCAGATCGGCCACGGGAATCACCCGGAACGTCGCGCCGTAAAGGTTCACCTCCACCGGGCACACCTCCGGTGCCGGTTCCAGGTAAGAGTCCTTCACCTTCTCACCACTAAACAGAAGATGGATTGCGTTCTTGGCGCTATTGGTATCTCCGTACAACAGCATGTCGATATCACCCGCATGGCGATAACGGAACCCATGTTGCTCGGCCACAGAAATTACCTGGTCAAGGTCCGCCCGCCGAATCAAGACGTCGATATCGCGCGTGAGGCTGGAATGGTGGCGTCCGCGCGCTCCACGTGAATGAACACCGCCAACCCACCGATCAACTGGTGCGGAATCCCGGCATCGTTCAGCGGATCGGAGAACTTCTGGAGCGTACCGACGAGATCGAATACCCGCTGCTCGAACATGATGTGAACGAACTCCCCGCGTTGAGCCGCTCCCTCAACCACTTGCTCCAGCGTCAGCATGACCGCTTACGGACGTGGGCGTGGCGTGGCGTCGCCGTCGGTCAGCTTCAGCGCCCACTTGATCGCTTCCAGATACATCTTCTGCACGTCCGGCCGATCCCAGGCGTCCTCGCGGTGGCCGAACGTTGAGTAGAAGACGCGGCCGTTGCCGTACATCTTGGACCAGGCCACGGCAAAGTCCTTGTCGGTGCGGCGGACGTTCTTGTTGCCCAGGTCGATCTTGGTTTCATCCAGGCGCGCCAGCACGCGCACCTTGTCGCGCGAGAAATCCTTCACCTGATAGATCTCGTCCATCACGATGAACTGCTTGGGGAAGTGCTTCATCGCCGGGAAGTTTGAATCTTCGATGATGATCGGTGCCTGGAACTGGTTCCAGGGGTGCAGATCGAAATAGCCGCCCACCATCTCGCCGAACTCCGGCCACTTGTAGAAGGTATCGATGGCGGAATGGACGCCAATGAAGCCCTTGCCGTCTTCCTTGATAAACTTCATGAAATCGGCCTTCTGCTCGTCATCGAGATCCAACTCACCAGTGGTGTAGAAGACCACGGCGTCAAAGTAATCCAGGTTCTTGGCGTTACCGCCCAGCTTCTTCTTGGTCAACAGCTGTGTATCCGTGCGGATGTAGGTGTCGTAGAGGCCCGATTCCTGGCCCAGTTTCCAGATGGTGGCCAAACCATGGGAGGTGGCATCGTGCTGGAAGCCTCTCACCGCGCCGATGCAAAGCACCTTTTTGCGCTTGGGTGCTTGCTGCGCCCAAGAAAGAGAAGCCGCCGCCAGGGCGAGAACGAGGAAGAGACGCAAAGTCCGCATGACGCCGCTATGATATCGCGGAGGGCAGGCGTTAAGTGCGGCCCCGCTCCGGCTGGTCACGTTGCAGGCGGCGCAAGGTATAGGCATCAGTGTCGAGCGTCATGTGCGCCATCCGCTCCCAATCATCATTGACGTGGAACAGCCGGCCGGTGATGTGATTGGATTTGGGAGACGCCAGCAGCAGGGCCAAGTTCAGCTGGCGGTCCGTGGCCGCGCCGCCGGTCAGGCGGACTTGCTCGGCGCGCTGCACTTCGGCCTCTCCGGCCCGGTCACCCGCCCGCAGGATCTCATCCGTCATGGCGGTATAGGCGCCGCCCGGGGACATGCAATTGGCCTGCACGTTGTGTTCCGCCACCTCCGCGGCCAGTGTCTCCATGAAGCGGGCGATGGCGGTCTTTGACGCCGCGTAGGCTGAAAAGTTGGGCCGGGCACTGGCCACGCCGCCGCCCGTCAAGGCGATCAACTTGCCGGAACGATTTCCGATCATGCCTGGCAACACCGCCCGGCAGGCGTTTACGGTGCCACCCAGGTTGGTTTCGATCACATCCCACCAGGCCTTGGCATCGGCCTCAACCGTGGGGCCGATCGGCCCCTGAATACCGGCGGCACAGATCAGAATTTCCACCGCATGCCCAAACTTGACCGCGGCGCTGTTGGCGGTAACCGCCAGAAACTCACGGTCCCGCACATCACCCGCAAAACGTGCCGACGAGCCGCCGGAATGCTGGATCTCCAAATTCGTCAGATCCAGTTCCGCCCGGCTGCGCGCCACCAGCGCGACATTCGCGCCACGGGCGGCAAACTCCAGCGCCAGCCGCTTGCCAATGCCGCGGCCCGCTCCGGTAATCAGAACGACCTTGCCCGCCACGGCGGCTTCCGATGAACCCTTTATCTTGCTCACGTCCGCCCGCAGTGTAACGCACTTGGGCGGGGGCGGCGTATACTCGTTAGTGGTACTGCTGCGGAATGCGGCCGTGCACTGTTCGATTTGTTACGGAGGCGGATGAGCAAAGAAGATTCGATCGAAGTCACCGGCACGGTATCGGAAAAGTTTCCGAGCGGCCTGTTTAGTGTCACCTTGGACCAGGACCGCATTGTGCTGGCGCACCTGGCGGGCAAGCTGCGCCGCAACCGCATCCGGGTGCTGGCCGGCGACCGCGTCACTTTGGAAATGTCGCCCTACGACCTGACCAAGGGCCGCATCACCTATCGCCACAAGTAGTCTCGATATCACGCCGGACTAGCCCTGCCCGAAAAGTGGCGCTGGACCGGGCAGCGCCATAGTCCCATTACCGGGCCACTCAGCCGAGTCAGCCGGGTTGGTCACAACCCAACTGCGATATTTTCTCCGGCGTGCAATTCCGCGCTAACAAATTCAAATCAGAAGTTCTAAGCTCCCTCCAACTGCTTTTCTCCGGCGGTTGACGGTCCCAAATCCCCTTCGCTGCGTTTCTATACTTTGGTAGCTCCAAAGGGGGGCAGCTTGAAGGTATCCACCACAGTTTCCAAATTACGGCGGACAAGTCCGGAAGCCGCGATCGCCTCGCTGGAAGGCCAGCTGAACGCCCGGCTGATTGGGCAAACTCAAGCCACGCGCGCGATTGTTCCTTACGTGCAGATGTTCCAGGCCGGGTTGTCGCTGGAAGGCCGGCCGGCGGGCGTGTTCCTGCTGCTGGGGCCTACCGGCACCGGCAAGACCCGCACGGTGGAGACGCTGGCCGCTACTCTCCATGGCAGCGAGCGGAATCTCGTCAAGATCGATTGCGGCGAGTTCCAGATGGAGCACGAGGTAGCCAAGCTGATTGGTGCTCCGCCGGGTTATCTGGGCCACCGGGAAACGCCGCCCATGTTGACCCAAGCCAAACTCTCCGCCGCCGCCAGCGAGAAATGCCCGCTCTCGATCCTGCTGTTCGACGAGATCGAGAAAGCCGCCGCCTCCATGACCCGGCTGCTGCTGGGCGTGCTCGACAAGGCCAGCCTGCGGTTGGGCGACAACACCACCGTCAACTTTGACCGTACCCTGATCTTCCTCACCTCGAACCTGGGCGCGCAGGGCATGGCGAACGAGCTCCGTCCCGGCCTGGGCTTTGAGCGGCCCGCGGCCCCGGCGGAAGAGCGCCGCGCGCGCCTGGAGACCGTGGCCACGGGCGCCATGAAGCGCAAGTTCACACCCGAGTTTGTGAACCGCATCGACAAAGTAATCACCTACCAGCCGCTGGACCGCCCGGCGCTGGAGCGTATCCTAGGCCTGGAACTCGACGAAATCCAGCGCCACATCGACCGGCGGCTAACCGCCCGTGCCTTCCAGCTGGAAGTGCCCCTCCGCGCGCGCCGGGCGCTGCTCGATCAAGGCACCAGCGCGGAATACGGCGCCCGCGAACTGAAGCGCACCCTGCAACGCTCCATCCTGCAACCGCTAGCCGCCCTGGTGGCCGACAACCGCATCGCCCCTGGCAGTACGGTACGGGTGGAGTTTGACGGCCAGGATTTTGTGCTCGATCCGCCATCTAGCCAGGCGGCCTAGCACACCGTTCGAGGCCAACTTCCGGATCGCCCACGATCCGTCCACATTCCGGTAATCGAAACCGGCTCAGTTGTTGACTTGCTGAGCGGCCTGGCCGGTATAGCGATCGCCAACGATCCTTATTTCGGAGGCAGCCCGGGTGAAGCGTTCCAACTCCTCCGGACTGAACTGAACCCGGCTGGACATCATATTCTCGTGCAAGTGCGCCAGCTTTGTGGTGCCCGGAATCGACACGATCCACGGCCGCTGGGCCTGCAACCAAGCCAATGCCACTTGTGCGGCGGTGAATCCACGCTGGTTGCCGAACTCGGTGAGTAGATCGATCATCGCCCAATTCGTCTTGATCGCTTCTGGCTGATAGCGCGGAAGCGTCGCGCGATTATCGTTCTTGGGATTGAACTTCGTCTGCTCGTTGATGAATCCGGCTAGGTAGCCACGGCACAACGGGCTGTACGGTACGAATCCGATTCCCAACTCTTCACAGACCTTCAGAACCGAACTCTCAGGCCCCCTCCACATCAGCGAGTATTCGCTTTGGACTGCGGTCAGCGGCTGGACCTTGTGCGCCTTGCGAATAGCTTCCGCACTGGCTTCGCTCAATCCGAAGCGGCGCACCTTGCCTTGGCCGATCAGATCCTTGACCGTCCCGGCGACGTCTTCGATCGGTACCTGCGGGTCCACACGATGTTGATAGAGCAAGTCAATGTGGTCCGTTCTCAGCCGCCGCAAGGACTCTTCCACAACCCTGCGGATATGCTCCGGCTTGCTATTGAGACCGGCCATCTCGCCATTCTGAATGTTGAACCCGAACTTTGTGCAGATCAGGATCTCTTTGCGGACCGGACTCAGCGCCTCGCCGACGAGCGCTTCGTTGACGTACGGCCCGTACACCTCGGCCGTATCGAAGAGCGTCACTCCGGAGTCGACTGCGTTCCGGATGAGCCGGACCATCGCGCTCCTGTCCGGCACAAAACTGCGGTGGTAGCTCATCCCCATACATCCGAGTCCCAGCGCAGAAACATTTAAGCTCTGTTTTCCGGTGCCCAGCGTGCGGGTGGCCGACCCCTTCGCCGCTCCGCCGTCGCCTGATTGGGCATGGCCGGCGCTGCTGATACTTAGGAGCGTGGTGGTCGAAGCCCCGCCCGTAAGCAGAAAACGACGTCGACTGTTCCTTGTCTGAGTGTTCTTATGCATCATTCATCCTTGCCTTATCGGTCGATCATTCTCTGTGCAGCCTCAGGGTAGCGGGCGCCGTTTCTGCATGTTTGCCTACTTCGATTTCACTGTCTCCAGAATAAAGAGACGTGTCAGTTTGGCGATAGCCCGATCCTGCCGAGTTGTTGCCTATTTCTGTCGATTGCGGTCAATTCCGGTTTCGTCCTGGCCAGAATGACGGTACGCTGGAAACGATATGAAGACGCTGAAGGTCTCGATGAATGGGGCTGATGATGGTGCCGGGCTAGTCCGCAGACTGCGGTCGGAACTATCCAGTAAAATTGAACATCTTGTCGGGAAAACAGAGAAACGGATCACCGACGTTCCCGGGCTGACCATCGTACGCCGGGTGAAACCGACGGCTCCATCGTGTGTCACCTACGAACCGAGCCTTGCAGTAATCACTCAGGGGCGTAAGGAGGTGGTGCTCGGCGCGAGGACTTTCGTCTATGATGAAACGCGCTATCTGCTTACGTCGGTCGATCTTCCCATCATTAGCCACATCCCAGAAGCAAGCGAGTCGAAACCATTCATTGGATTGGCGCTCAAGTTAGAGCCTTCGGTAGTTCGGGAGTTGCTGCGCGTCGCCGAACTCCCGACCTGGGAGGGTACCGGCGATAGCCCTGCGATGGCCACCGGCAAAACGACTCCTGAGATTCTGGACGCCTGCCGTCGACTGGTGGACCTCGTCGGTAAGCCGAACGAGATTCCCGTCTTGAGCAGCCTGATACAGAGGGAAATCATCTTTCGAATTCTAAATGGGCCCGAGGGTGCCCGCCTTCGAGCGGTTGCCACGCTAGGCAATCAGAGTCAGCGAACGGCAAGGGCAATCGAGTGGATTCGAACGAGCTACGCCAAGCCGTTACGCGTGGAAGAGTTGGCGGAGATGACGGGCATGGCTGTGTCGACGTTTCATCATCACTTTCGGGCGCTAACGTCGATGAGTCCGGTTCAGTACCAGAAGCAGCTCCGGTTGCAGGCGGCCCGAGGACTGATGATCACGGAAGGCGTCGATGCCGCCAGTGCAGCCTTCGAGGTGGGATACGAAAGCCCAAGTCAATTTAGCCGGGAGTATCGGCGCCTATTCGGACAATCGCCGATCATTGACGTTCGGAATCACCGAGTAAGCCAAGCCTCGGCCACCGCGCAGGCCGACCGCGCAACCATTGCAGCAGGCGAACGCGCTGCTCCCAGCCCTGGACCGATCAGGCGAAAAACTACTGCTCCTAAACCGCTTGCCCTGTTACGCCGCCGATAGAATCCGATCAACAGCGCAGTGTCGAGCAATGCAGCTACCGCCCAGCCCCAGACTCCACCGTCTCCACCACCACTGACCCCGCCATCTGCCGCACTTCCAGCGAGAACTTCACCGCACCCACGGCATCCGCATAAAGCAGCCACCCGGCGCGCAACTGTTCCAGATCGAGCGGCACTGTCTTCTCTCCTTCGCTCGAGCGGACTTGCAACTGACCACGCGTGGCCGTGCGGAAGACGGGGGAACTGGCGTTCCAGGTGAGGCGGCGGCCGTCGGCTTGCGGCTGGACCGCCAGCGACAGAGCGTAGTGCTCTGGTTCCGGCGGATGCGTCAAGGACCTTCCGGCGAAGAAGCCTCCACTCCAACCCAGGACCACGGCCATGGTCAGGGCGGCCGCGACGATTCCCTTGCTGGCCCGGACCCGCGTTACACCCGGACCTGGGTACACGTCGGCCACCACGGATGGCGAGGCGGTGCTATCTGGCGGGACCGTCAACCCCGCTGGCATCTCGGAACTATCGCTCGGGCGAGACCGGCGCTCGCGCTTGCCACCGCCCAGTTGCTTCCGGGCAAACGGGAATTCCGCCGGCGTCACGGATTCCAACACGCCGCCACGACGATGGAAGAAACCGGCCTGGCTCAGGCGAGTGGCAAAGGGCTGGATGATCAGCAGGACCGCCTCTGGTGGCTGTGGGGCGCCCGGGAAGTGCTGGTCGAACAGGCTTTGGTCCTGCGGCCGGGGGCTGAGGCCCTCATCGGTATGGCTGCGCCAAATCCCCACCGTCTTCATCGGCCGGGGAACGGCCAGAGCGGCGGTCACTCGCCCCTTTTCGCTGTCGCTGAACTGCCAGGAGGGCCCCAGGCGGTGATCGCAGGGTACTTGCTCAAACCCCTCAATCACAATCGTGCCTTCTTCCAGATACCCCAACAAAATGCCGCCCACCTCGGCACCACGCTTGGGCACAGCGCCAAAGCCGCGCAACACATCCTGCAGCATGGCATCGACGACGTCGTAGGCGATCTTCACCGGCGCTTGCGCGCCGTCCGGTTGCCAAAGATAGTGAATGGGTGTTTCCATGACGCTTTCCGGCCGGCACAGAAAGAGGCCGCCCCTTCGGATTGTCGCGCCATCAGCACTCCCATGGGAAGCGCGGTGTCCCTCAGCTGGTGGCGAGTGCCGGGACGCCCGCTTGGGCGCAGGGGTCGCCGTGGCTTATTCTTTTAGTCATTGACCGGAACACTCTACCTTGTCGCCACCCCCATCGGAAACCTGGAGGACATCACCTATCGTGCCGTCCGCATTCTGCGCGAAGTGGACCGGATCGCTTGTGAGGACACGCGGCAAACGCGCAAGCTGCTAAACCATTACGCGATCGACCGGCCGCTGGAAGCCATCCACGAGCACAATGAACGGGAACGCTGCGCGCAACTGGTGGACCGTGTCGTGGCGGGCGAGAACGTCGCGCTGGTTTCCGATGCCGGGACACCGCTGATCTCCGACCCTGGGTACCGCCTGGTACGCGAAGCGATCACCCGGCAAGTGCCTGTGGTGGCCATTCCTGGCCCGTCGGCCGTGATGACCGCCCTGGCGGCATCGGGTCTGGCCACTGATGAGTTTCTATTCGCCGGTTTCCTGCCGCCCAAGTCCGGTGCCCGCCGGAATGAGCTGGCACGCCACCAAGCGGAGCAGCGGACGTTGATCTATTTTGAAGCTCCACACCGTGTTCTGGAAACTTTGTCGGATATCGCGGAGACGCTTCCGGGCCGCCCTGTTGTAGCCGCGCGCGAGTTAACCAAACTGCATGAAGAGGTAATTCGGGGAACTCCCGCCGAAATCCGGGCCGCGCTGGCTGCCCGTCCCGCGGTGCTGGGCGAATTCACTTTGCTGGTCGGGAAAGCAGAAGGGATCGCGGCCAAACCCACCAATGAGGTCTTGCTGGAAGCCGTGGCTCAACGGATCGCGGATGGGGACTCCCGGATGGACGCCATCAAGACCGTGGCCCGGCAATATGGCTTACCCAAAAGCGACGTCTACCGCATCGCGGGGTAGACCGAATCATGGGACAACACCCAGTCGTGGAAACCAGATTAACGCTGCGGACTAACTCTGCCACAACTCCAGCGTCTTGCGGACCGCTTCCCGGACTTCGGCCTGGGCGGTGGCTTCCACTTCCAGGAAACTGAAACCTTCCAGCAGCCACTTGGAGAGCGCTGGGGCTACTAACCGATAGAAAACACGGCGTCCATCACGGCGTTCCACCACCACCCGGTGGGCTCGGAGAACGGACAAATGCTGGGAGACACGGGAGTGGCTGACCTCCAAAATGGCTTGCAGACCATTGACGTCCAGCTCACCGTCGCGCAGTTCTTCAACGATACGAATCCTATGGGGGTGCGCCAGAATCCCCAGGAATGTAGCCATCTGTTTGGATGCAAGAGCTCGCGCAGGCATGATTGTCATTATCATTCCACGAAAATCTGCCGGCACGCAAACCTTTTCACATCCAAACATTGTCACCTATGAAGTCCGTTAGTTGACAGGTGGTCTACAGTCGGTGTTCACTGGAAGAGACGTTCTTAGATTAAAATATGTTTATTAATGGGATCTACCAAGCGGCCCGGACCTCGGGTTTCCGCCATTTTCTGACCGCGCCGTGGCCCCAGACGTCCGGGCCCACGGTCCAAAAGACCGGCAATGGCGGAGGTGCCCGTGGCTGGCGCTAATTCCTCCTCCGGGCACTCCCACCCTTGGCACGGCGTCTCGCCCATGACGCGATTGGGCCGGCTGCTGGAAGCCGAGCGGCAGGACATGTGGGTGGTGGTGGCCTATTCGCTGGCCATCGGCATTCTCACGCTGGTGGTCCCGGTAGTGACGCAGTCGGTGGTGAATACCATCGCCTTTGGCACTGTTTTACAGCCGCTGGTCCTGCTCGCACTTATCGTTTTGCTGGCCCTCACCTTCTCCGCCGCACTCCGCGCTTTGCGGCACTGGGTGGTGGAAGTGTTGCAGCGCCGGATCTTTGTCCGGGTGATTTCCGACGCCGTGATGCGGTTGTTGCGGGTGCGTGTCGAGGCCTTTGACGCCGGGCATGGTCCGGAACTGGTGAACCGCTTCTTTGAAGTGGTCACGGTTCAAAAAGGTGCCGCCATCCTCTTGATCGACGGCTTGGCGATCCTGATCCAGACCGTCGCGGGCCTGATGTTGCTAGCCGTCTATCACCCGCTGCTGCTGGCCTTTGGTGCCGTGCTGTTTGCGGCCATCTTCGTGATTGTGGTTCCTCTGGGCTTCGGAGCTGTCTCCACGGCCGTCATGGAATCGAAGGCCAAATATGAGATGGCGGCCTGGCTGGAGGAGATCGCGCGCCACTCGGCCACGTTCAAGTCTCCCTACGGAGCAACGCTGGCCACGGAGCAGGCCAACGCTATCACCGCCCGGTATCTGGCACAGCGCAGTAACCACTTCAAGATCCTGTTCCGCCAGATCATCGGCTCGCTGGTGCTGGAAGCGGTGGCCAGTGCTGTCCTGCTGGGTGCAGGTGGCTGGCTGGTGATGCAGCGCCAGTTGACACTGGGGCAACTGGTGGCCGCCGAACTGATCGTGGCCGTGGTGGTGGGTGGATTCGCCAAATTCGGCAAACAGCTGGAGACCTTCTACGATCTGCTGGCCGCCATGGATAAGTTGGGATACCTCACCGACCTGCCCCTGGAACGCGCCGGCGGCGAAGCTCACGAAGCCAAAGGGCCGGCGGCGCTACGGCTGCACGATGTCGCCTTTACGTTCGACGGACACCGCAACGTTTTCGAAAACGTCAATGCGGAGATCCCCGCCGGTGCCCGCGTGGTGCTCTATTCCGGACTGGGTCAAGGCAAGAGTACGCTGATCGACCTTCTCTACGGACTCCGCCTCCCTTCGGAGGGAACGATAGAACTTGATGGTCACGACTACCGGGATCTCTCCGTCGCAGCTCTGCGGAGCCAGACCGCGCTGGTCCGGAGTGCCGAAGTCTTCCAGGGCACTTTGGCCGACAATGTCCGGCTGGGGAATAGCGCCGTCACCACCAGCGAGATCCGGGAAGCTTTAACCCGGGTGGGTTTGGGCGAGGCCTTGATGGCCCTGCCGGATGGCTTGCAAACCATGCTCAACACCGGGGGCCTGCCACTTTCTCAGGGCCAACTCCGCCTGCTCATGTTCGCCCGGGCTATCTCGCAGAAGCCCCGGTTGCTACTGATTGACGAAGCCATTGACGCGATCGACGATACGGTTGAACGTGACCGGCTGCTGGATACACTGTTTGCCGCCGACGCACCCTGGACCGTCGTGATGGCCACCCGCAACGCCGCCCTGGCTGGGCGCTGCGCCCAAACCCTTCCACTGCGCCGCACCATACTGGAGGAAAGCAAGTCATGAGCGCCTCGCATTCACATAGCCCCGAACCGTTTGACGCCGCCATCGAAGTCCTGCCCGCGTTTGCCCTGGCTGGACGTACCCGCGGAGCCCGCATCCTGGCCTGGCTGCTGATTCTGCTGCTGGTCGTCATGATCCTGGTGCTCACCTTTGGCCCCTGGGTGCAAAATGTCTCCGGCACTGGCCGGGTGATTGCGCTGACACCGGTGGAGCGCCAGCAGACGATCGGGGCACCGGTGGAAGGCCGCATCGTCAAGTGGCACGTGGTGGAAGGCAGCCGCGTGAAGCAAGGCGACCTGATCGCCGACATCACCGACAACGACCCGCAAATCCTGGGACGCCTGGAAGAAGAACGCAACGCTGTCATGGTCCGGTTGGAACAAGCTAAAAGCCGAGTCGTCTCACTGGAGTCCCGGGTGGCGCAGTTTGATCTGTTCCGCCAGAACGCCCTCCAGGTGGGCCGCAACGATCTGTCGGCCGCCATCGAAAACGTGAAAGCGGCGGAGCAGGTCATCAAGTCCGCCGAAGCCAGCCTGGTTGCCGCCAAACAGAACATTGACCGCACCACCGTCCTGCAACAAAAAGGCCTCTCCGCGGTTCGTGCCGTGGAAGTGGCCCAACAGGACTACGCTCGCGCGCAAGCCGAAGTGGATCGCGCCAAAGCGTCACTGGGTGCAACGATGAATCAGAAATTGGGCCGCGAATCCAATCTATTGCAGATTGAGAGCGACTTCCGGACCCGCCTGGACGACGCCCGCGCCAGCCTGGCCACGGCTCGGGCCGACGTCGGCAACGCCAACGCTGAACTCCAGCGCGTTGAGGTGCGCCTGTCCCGCCAAACCCGGCAGCAGGTGGTTGCGCCTCGTGAGGGCGTGATTCTGCGCTTGCTAGCCCAACCAGGTGGCGAGTTCCTGAAAAGCGGCGATCCAGTGGCACTGTTTGTCCCGGAATCGGGGCAGTTGGTGGTGGAGATCTTCATGGATGGCAACGACATCCCCCTCATCCACGCGGGGGACTCGGTCCGCTTGCAGTTTGAAGGTTGGCCGGCGATCCAATTCGCCGGGTGGCCTTCGGTGGCAGTGGGCACTTTCGGCGGCAAGGTGACGCTGGTAGACGCCACCGACAACGGCCAGGGCAAGTTCCGCATTCTGGTCCGGCCGGACGAACGGGATGAACCCTGGCCCAACAACCGGTATCTGCGCCAGGGGGTGCGAGCCAATGGCTGGGTCCTGCTGAACGAGGTCTCACTGGGCTTTGAGCTATGGCGCCAATTCAATGGCTTCCCGCCCACTGTGACGCCTCAGGATTCCACCGCTGCTGGCGGTAAGGCTGACAAGGGAAAGAAATAACTCCATCGACACCATGAAGCCCGTTGCTCTACTGTGCCTAGCCCTGACATGCGCCTGGACGCAGACGCCATCTGCGGGATCTCTTTCGCGAACGGCGGCCTCACCCGGAATCGCCTTCAGTCAAGCCAACGCTGCTGGACAGGTGCCGTCGCCCGCGGCCGCTTCCACCGGCACGGCACCGCTGACACTGGCGGAGGTGATTGCCTCGGTCAATCGTAACTATCCTCCGCTGCTGGCCGCTTTGCAGGAAAAGCAGCTGGCGGAAGCGGACGTGCTCTCCTCCCTGGGCCGCTTTGATCTGGTGCTGAGGGCTTCCGGGAATACCGACGAACTGGGCAAACTTTACAGCGACCGGCAGTTCAACACGCAACTGGAGCAGTCCCTGGCCACTGGCGGCATCAGTTACTTCACTGGGTATCGCCTCTCTCGCGGCACGTTCGCCGACTACGATGGCAAGGAACTGACCAACTCGGCCGGTGAATACCGCGCCGGCATCCGCGTGCCGCTATTCCGCGATCGCGCCATCGATTCACGCCGCGCCGACCTGTACAAGACCCGGCTGGGCCTGAAGCTGGCCGATTTGAGTATCGACCAGCAGCGCATCGTCATCACCCAGGCCGCCACCCGCCGCTACTGGGACTGGCTGTCGGCTGGCCGCTTGTTTGGCGTGGCCCAGGCGATCCTCCAGATTGCCGAAGCTCGGGACGCCTATCTCCGGGAGGCCGTGGACCGCGGGGCGCTGCCGCGCATCGACGTCACCGACAATGCGCGCGTGATCCTGCAACGGCAAAGCAATCTAGTGGCCGCCCGCCGCATCCTCGAACAAGCCGGCATTGAGCTCTCGCTGTTCTATCGCGACCTCAACGGAGAGCCAGTGATCGCTGGGGCCGATCGTCTCCCCCCGGGCTTCCCCAATCCCGCGGTCATCGACAACAACCGGCTCCGTAACGACATCGAACTCGCACTCACCCGCCGGCCCGAGGTAACCCGCCTGCTCACCCAGCGGGATCAAGTGGAGATCGACCGGAAACTGGCCATCAATCAGCAGTCTCCCGGCGTCGACTTCCTATTCAGCTATGCCCGGCAGTTGGGTGAACAGCAAACCAAACGCGGTCCGGACGAAGTGCGTTCCACGCTCAACTTCGACCTGCCGCTGCAACGCCGCGCCGCCCGGGGCCGGGAAGATGCCGCCGAGGCCCGGCTTTCGCAAATCGACCAGCGCGTCCGCTTCCAGAAGGATCAGATTGGTGCCGAAGTGCGCGATGCGGTCTCCGCCGTGCGGGCGGCCTATGAGCGTACAGTGGTGCTGGCCAATGAAGTCCGCGTGACCAAGGAAGTGGAGAATGCCGAGCGCGAGCGCTACGAACTGGGCGACTCCAACCTGTTCACGCTCAACCTGCGCGAGATCGCCACCGTGGATGCTCAAGTCCGTGAAGTGAATGCGCTGGCTGACTACTACCGTGCCTTCGCTCTCTACGAACTCTCGATCGCCCAGGCGCTAACGGTGCGGCCCCAACCCTAAGCCGCTCCCGGACCCACTACACTGGGCCGATGGAGTTCCGGTATCTCGAAGTTACGGTCGCCGATGGCATCGCCCGGGTGAAACTGAATCGTCCGGAGCGGCGCAACGCCCTTTCGCTGGAGCTGATGCGGGAGCTGATCGCGTGTCTGGATACACTGGCCGCCCAACCGCAGGTGCACGTCGTGATCCTCGCCGCCGCGGGCAAGGTCTTCAGCTCCGGCCATGACTTGGGGGAGATGACTGGGCGCAGTGAGGCCGACTATGGCGAGATCTTCTCCACCTGCACCCGGATGATGGCGCGTGTGCAGTCCATCCCCCAGCCGGTGATCGCGGAAGTCCAAGGCATGGCCACCGCCGCGGGCTGCCAACTGGTGGCCACCTGCGACCTGGCCATCGCCGCCGAAGACGCCCAGTTCGCCACGCCTGGGGTCAAGATCGGCCTCTTCTGCACCACCCCGGCAGTGGCCCTGGTGCGCTCCATCGGGCGCAAGCGAGCGCTCGAAATGCTGCTGACGGGAACACCGATCTCCGCGCAGACGGCCGCCGAATGGGGCCTCATCAACCAAGCCGTGCCCGCTGCCGAGCTTCGCGCCGAAACCGAACGCCTGGCCGCCCGCATCGCCAACGCCAGCGGCTTTGTGGTGGGTCTGGGCAAACGCGCCTTCTACGAACAGCTCGACCGCCCCCAACCCGACGCCTACGCCTGTGCCGAACAAGTGATGCGCCGCAACGCCCAGGCCGCCGACGCGCAGGAAGGGATGACGGCGTTTCTCGAAAAGCGGACTCCACTGTGGCGAGGTGAATAGTGGCGAGGTGAATAGTGGCGAGGTGAATAGTGGCGAGGTGAATAGTGGCGAGGTGAATAGTGGCGAGGTGAATAGTGGCGAGGGGAGTAGCGGACCGCAGCCAGCCTGCTTGTTACGATGGGATCATGCAGCGGTACCAGTGAGGCGCGCGTAACGGGCGTCAACCAAAAAGGTCCCCAATGCCCGGCACCTTCGAACCCTTTTTCAGGTTCTTTTTCCTATCGAGGACCCGCAGGTTATCTTCTGTGTTGCTACCACCCTTGGAATATGGCCACACGTGGTCTATGTGATGCTTCCGGGGGTCGAACTTCTCGCCCTTTAGATCACGGGCAATCACGCGCCGGCGGGTACTGGAGCGAACATACCGAGTACGCGGACGTGTTGTTGCCACCCCGAGACCCGCGCCCAGCCATTGACAGACTTTAGCTTGGTCATAATGAAGTCCTCCCGATTTGGCAATCAAGGCCCCAGCGATCAACCCGATCATTCCATGGGTCAAAGCCTTAAGCCACCATCTGATCCCCTCACGAGCGGCGTACACGATTTTGAAGAGTACGACCAAACCAAAAGGCCGCCGATGATGATCAGTAAGTCAGATTCTGTACGTGGCATTGGTCAATCTGACATGATATCTCGCCGCTAGACCGTGGCGCGCACTCGCGCTACCCTGGGAGTGGAGGCGCGACACCGATGGCCAGCAAGAATCCTATTCTCGAACCATCCACCGACTGGCGCACCTACGCGGCTGAGCTGGCCTTTGATGCGCGTCAGATCCAAGCCCGGCTGGGGCGTCCCTTGTCGGCGGACGAACTGGAAGAACTGGAAGAGTTGGACGACATCGCCTATGTCGATGGGCTGCCCCAACGTGAACAGATGATCCCCGCTTCTGTGCTCCTGGCCAAGTATCGTCGAAATGTGGTCCGTCAGCGTTAGGCCGCAAGCGGCGCGGGATTTGGACCGCGCTCCGGAGCGGGTGCGGGATGAAGCGCTGGACATGCTGGAAGCGCTTGGCGATGATCCGAACGCCGTGGGCGCCGCGCCGATGCGTGGACGCCGCGGCCTCTACCGGGTCTATCTGGGTGAGGGGTACCGGATGGTCTACCATCTTGAACCGGCCAGTCAGCAAGTAGCCGTGCTCCGAATCGCGCACCGCTCCACCGTCTATTCTTAGAAGCCGCGCTCAATCAAAAAGGAGCACTGAGGGTTTCCCCAGGTGCTCCTTCTGCTAACGCGAACAAAACCAGCGTTGCCCGACGGCAACCGTCCTACGAGAAACGGTACTTCTGCGACTTCTCATCCCACAGAACCTTCTTGCCGTTCTTGTAGGAGAGCGTCGCCAGGTGGCCGCCCACTGCTGCCTGCTGACCCGCGCGGGCCGGGGCGATCAGTTTGGCTTTCCCGGCGATCGCTTCAAACAGGTTCTTCACGTGGTTCTGCACGGCGGGGATGTCATTGCCGGGCAGGTGGATGTTGATCGGCTTGCGAGCGGCCACTTTGGCCGGGGGCTTGCCGCCGAACTTCTCGGGGTAGTAGTTCAGGATCTGGCGGTTCAACACCTCGATGGTGCCTTCGCCGCCCATGAACTGCTCGCCGTAGCCGAACCAGTCGTTGCCAAAGAAGCACGAGTAGTTGATGTGGAACTTGTTGGGGTACTCGTAGATGGCCGACAGCGTATCCGGCACTTCACGGTCGTCCTGGGTCCAGCGGTAGATGCCGCCGGAGGCCATGCAGGAGGTGGGCTCGGTTTTGCCGCAGACGAAGTTGGTGATGTCGGTCTGGTGCACCAGCAGGTCAGTGGAGATGCCGCCGGAATAGTCCCAGTAGAGACGCCACTGGTAGTAGCGCTGCTTGTCAAAGGCGCGCTTCTTGTCGACGTAAGGCGCCGTGCCCAGGAACTTCTTCCAGTCGGTGTTCTGCTCGCTGGCGTCCTCGGGGATCTTGTAGCGCCAGGCCGGATTGTCGTCAACCGAGTTGCGGTACCAGAAGGCGCGCACATAGTGGATGTCGCCAATCATGCCGTCTTCCACCATCTTCTTGGCCTGTTGGTAGAGCGAATTGGAGCGGTTCTGTGTGCCCACCTGCACCATCCGCCCGGAGGCCTCGGCGGCCTTCACAATCTCCGCGCCTTCTTCCAGCGTGTGCGCGATCGGCTTTTCCAGGTAGATGTGCTTCTTGGCCTTCAACGCGGCCATCGCCATCTCGTAGTGCAGATGCTCCGGCGTCGCGATGACGACGACGTCGATGGACGGGTCGGCAATCAGGTCCTTGTAATCGGTAAAGGTCTTGGGGGTATTCTTACCCTTGGTCTGGACATTGTCCTTGCCTTTGGCCAAGTTGCCCGCGTAAGTGTCGCAGACTGCCGTCACCTCCATCAGGTCGGCGGATCCGCCGTACGCCATATTCATGACGTGGTAGCCGCGGCTACCCACGCCAATCCAACCCACCTTCAGGCGGGAATTCGCATTCTGGGCCGACAGGAGCGCCGGGGCCGCAATCGCGCTCGACAGGATCGAACGGCGGGAAACAGTTTCAGACATGGATAACCTCGCGGGTCTGCCCTCGAAGAGCGTTCCCGAATTCCAGTTTAGCCAATGGCGGACGCGCTCGTAATCCCGAGACGTTTCTCGCCCACCCAGTTTCCCTCAACCCATTCTTCCGCCATCACGCCGCCCGCTACAATACTGAGATGCCTGTTCCCGCACCGGGCGTCGTCACCAGCTTGCTGGCCGATGCCAACAATGGTGACCACCGGGCGATGGAGTCGCTGCTGGCGATCATTTACCCCGAACTGCGCCGTATCGCGGGCGCACTGATGCGGAAAGAGCGGCCCGGACATACCCAGCAGAGCACGGCCCTGGTGCATGAGGCCTTCATGCGGCTGTTTGACGGCGTCCCGATTCCCTGGGCTGATAGCCGTGGATTCCTGGTGGGAGCGGCCCGCGAGATGCGGCGGACACTGGCCGATCATGGCCGGCGCAACCGCCGGCAGAAACGTAGCCACCACTTAGCCACTGAGCTGCCCGCACAGTTGCCGTTTGACCCGAAGGATCCGCTGGATGTCATCACGGTGGATCAAGCCTTAACGGTACTCAACTAAATCAGTGAGCAAGTGGTCCGCGTGGTCGAGCTGAAGTTTTACTTGGGGCTCACCATCGAAGAGATCAGCTCTGTACTGGGCATTCCGGTCACTACCGTCAAGGGTGAGTGGAGGTACGCGCGCGCCTCGTTGAGCCAGTATCTCAGCGGAGCGGGACAGCATTGAGCGTCCGCCTGGATCGCGAGATCAAGCGGGCCTTCGATTCTCTCGCCGGACTGCCCGCTGACCAGCAGTTGGCACGCTCTATGCCGTCACGAATTCCGGCCTCTACTACATCGCAGCCGGAAGACCGGCTGAGCTGCGCTTACGGCCCCACAACACCATGCGCTCCCGGCCCCTGTGGACCACAGCCAAAACGCTGTTCTGGGGCTTTGATGTTTCGCCCGACGAAAAGCTAATGATCTTCAGCCAGTACGATGTCGAAAACACCGATATCATGCTGATCCCCAACTTCCGCTAATGCTCGATCGGGAAGCTGAAGGCGTACTGGGTGCCTTCATGCGTGCCCACGTAAATGCGGCTGCCGCCAGCTGACAGCGTACCGGAATGCACAAACGACGTGATCGTCTTGCCGCTGGACCACAGTTCTTTGCCCGTCGCACTGTCCAGTGCGTAAACCACGGCCGGGACTGACTTTTGCGCGCGCTGCGCCGCCGTCATCTTCGAATCAGCCGAACGGAACTCCCCGCTGGAGAGCGCAAACACCACACCGTTCACCACCACCGGCGCGGTCGGCGACACCAGATCCCGCGACATCCAGCCCGGGGCCAGTGCCGGAACGCCACCCTTGTCCACCACCTTCCACGCCACGACGGCGCCGTTGGTCACTGCTCCATTGCTGGCGGTGAAGCCGGCACTGGCGGCCACTGAGCCGCTGGCCGGAGCCAGAATCCAGCGCGTACCGGACGGGTCCTGCCAGCTGGTCAGGGCTCCAGCAGCGTAGCCTGCGCCCGAGAATGCCGCGCTCTTGTCCAGCGGCGTGGCCAGGGCGGCCGTGTCCACCAGATGCAGACGGCCATCGGTGCTGGTGACGGCAGCCAGGTTCTTGCCCTTGTACTCAAACACGACCGGCGAAGAGGTCAGCGCCGAATCAGCCTTGTAGCTACTCAGCGGCTTCAGCGTCTTGGCTTCGAGTGCGGTCACTTCATTGCCGGCAGCGACGTACAGCGTGCCATCCGGGCCAGCGGCCGGTCCGGCAGTTCCCGCCACGTTACCGGCGGCCTTCCACTGAGAAACGGCCTTCGAAGCCAGATCCAGCGCCCAGACGCCATTCGCCGCACCGCCACAGCTGTTCACGGTGGCCACGTAAGCGGTGTTGTCGAACACCATCAGGCCCTTCGCATGGGCTCCGGCCGGCACAAATGGAACCGCCGGGTTGGGCTCTTCGCCGTTCGAAACATAAACCGAGTGCAGCTTGCCGTCACCCGTCAACCCCACCGCCCACTGGATGCGCGGCGCGAACGGATTGAAAGCGGCCGCCGCTGGGGCGGTGGGTTTGGCGGGCATCGGCTTCGGCGGAGCCACGGGGCGATTCTTCAACGTCACCGCGCCTTCGTAAGGCTCACCAACACCGCCCTTGGCGGGCGTGCCGCGACCCGGGCCCACACCCGTCGGCACGGGCGGATACGCCAGCGACAACGGCCGCGTGACGCCGGCCGTCAAACCACCCGGGCAATCGATCGTTCCCGCAGGCGCGGCTGACGTAGAGTAATTCTTCTGCCACTCAATGCGAGCCAAATCGATGTCAACGCCAATCATGCGGTCCGACGAGGCACCAAAGAAACCCAGCGCGCGGAAACCGCGGTGGCCGATAAAAAAGTCGAGCAGTGCGGGCGGCGTGACGGTGTTCAGCTGACGGGCGGCGTTGTCGAACTTCAGCTTCCACACCAGCTCAAATCCGGGCTTCGCCATGCTGTCGCGCGAGATCTTGCCATCGTTGCGGACCCAGTTGGAACGCTGTGCATCAAAGCCGGCGGTCATCCAGTCGCCGGTCCCGCGTTGGGCCAGCGCCACCGTCGCGGTCGCCAGCAAGGTCAGCGTTGTCGTCACAGCCAGGGAAAGTCGTCGCATCACGGAAAAAGATCCTCTCGCGGTTTCAGGTATTCGAACATCGATCATATACCGAATGCCACACTGCTTACTTCCCCGGCGGCGCGGGCGTCGGGCCGTTCGATTGATATATAGTGTGAGCTTTGTAGAGGATGATTTGGCGAGGGCTGCACGTGCCCGTGCCATCCTGAAAGGTCTACCCATGAAAATGCTCCGGCTGGTTCCGTTTTTGGCTCTCTTTACCCTCCCCGCCCTGGCGGCCGACTGGTTGACCGATGGGGGCGACTCCAAGCGCAACAACTGGCAGAAGGACGAAAAGATCCTCACCAAGGCCAACGTCAAGGGCCTGCAGTTGCTTTGGAAGACCAAGCTGGACAACCAGCAACGGCAGATGCATTCCCTGCTGGAACCATTGGTGATTGGCCAGGTGATGACGCCTAAAGGGCCGCGCGAGCTGGTGATTCAGGCTGGCGTTTCCGACAACGTTTATGCCCTCGATGCCAAGACGGGCGAACTGGTCTGGAAGCGCCACTTCGACAGCAGCTACCAGGACCCGCCCACCGGCCGTGGCCCCAGCGTGCTGTGCCCCGGCGGCATGACAGCCAACGTCACCATCGGCCCCGGCGACGGCCCCGGCAAATACACCATCTATGCCGCCAGCTGGGATGGCCGCCTGCATCTGATCAATGCCGCCGACGGCGAAGCGATGTCGCCGCCCCGCAAGTTCATGCCGCCCAACGGCAAGCCCTACGCGCTGAATCTGGTGAACAACGTCATCTACACGCATAGCGCCCAAGGCTGCGGCGGCAACCCCAACATGGCCTACACCTACGACTTGGCCACCCACAAAGTGGGCAGCTGGGGCCCGGCCGGCGGCGGCATGTGGGGCCGTTCCGGCCCGGCCGTCAGCAAGGATCTGGTGATGTACACGGGCACCGGCGATGGCCGCTGGGACCCTGAAAACGGCGTCTACGGCAACGGCATCATCGGCGTCAAGCAGGACCCCAAAACCAAGGCGCTGGAACTGGTGGATTACTACGGCCCGTCCAATGCCGAGTGGCTCTGGAAACGCGACCTCGACATGCAGGTGACGCCCGCTATCTTCGACTACAAGGGCAAGGAGTACATGATCGATGCCAGCAAGGAATGCCGCATCTATCTGATGGACACTGAATCAATCGGTGGTGATGACCACCGCACGCCCGCCTATCGCACGCCGCTGATCTGCAATGAGATCGTGGACTTTGCCGAAGCCGGTATCTGGGGGTCGCTGGCCACCTGGGAAGATGGCCCCACCCGCTGGATCCTGACGCCCTTCTGGGGACCGAAGCACTCCAAGTTCAAGGCGCCGCTGGAATACGGCGAAGTGAAAAAGGGCGCCATCGCCGCCTTCAAGATGGAGACCGTGGGCGGCAAAGTGCAGCTGACCCCGGCCTGGGTGTCGCGCGACATGAATCAAGCGGAGCCCCCGCTGATTGCCAACGGCATGGTCTTTGCCTACGGCAGCGGTGAGAACACGGCGCAGGCGTTCCCCGACGTTGGCCTCGATTTCCGGATGGAGCGCCGCATTCCGCTGTCGACCCACGCCGTTCTGTATGTGCTCGATGCCACCACTGGCAAGGAACTCTGGTCCAGCGGCAAGCAGATCACCAACTGGAACCACTGGAGCGGCATCGCGGTCTCCAACGGCCAGGTCTACATCAACACCTACGACGGTCATCTCTATTGCTTCGGTCTCAAAAAATGATCCGCCTGGCAGGCGTGCTCGCATTGTTGGGAGCGGCCGGTTTGATGGCGCAAAACGCGCCCGCCGAACCCACCCGCGCCCAACTGGAGCAGGAACTCGATGCCTACCGCCGCATCTTGCTCGATTGGGGCGGCCTGACGCACTACGGCAGCGAGAATGCCGAACTACGCCCGGCTGACAAGCGTGTCGTGTTTTTGGGTGACGAGATTACGGAACGGTGGGGTCAGGGCACGGCGAAGTTTTTCCCCGGCAAGCCATATCTCAACCGCGGCATCACCCGGCAGACCGCCGCGCAGATGCTGGTCCGGTTCCGGCAGGACGTGCTGTCGCTGAAGCCCAAAGTGGTCATCATCGCGGCCGGCACCAACGACCTGGGCAGCGTGATGGGGCCCTCCACCGAAGGCACCATGGCGGAGCATTTCATGTCGATGGTGGACTTGGCCCTGGCGCACAACATCCGCGTCGTGCTGGCCTCTGTCACACCGGTCTGCGATTGCTTCGTCAAGCAGACCGCCCGGCGCCCGATCGGCAAGATCATCAGCCTCAACAACTGGCTGAAGAGCTACGCGGCGGAACGCGGCCTGGTCTATCTCGACTACTACAGCGCTCTGGTTGAAGGCCGCGCGATGAATCGGGCACTGACCGTGGACGGCTTTCTGCCCAATGATGCCGCCTACGAAAAGATGGCTCCTCTGGCGGAAAAGGCGATCACCCAGGCCTTGGCCCAGGCCGAGGGCAGCAGGCCCTAGCCTCGCGGTAAGCCGTCCACCACCGCGCGCAAGCTGGCCAGATCGATCGGCTTCGCGAGATAACCGTCCATACCACTTTGCAGACACCGGCGGCGCGTCAGCTCCTCGGTACTGGCGCTGACCCCAATCACCCGCACCCGTTCCCGCCCAACCACCTGCCGGATGCGCACCGTGGCCGCAAATCCGTCCAGCACCGGCATCTGACAATCCATTAGAATCAGGCCGTAGCAGCCGTCGAGGAACTTCTTTACCGCTTCCTCTCCATCCGTGGCAAAATCCACTTGGCAACCCAGCTTCTCCAGCAGCCGGCCGAGCACTTTCCGGTTTACCGCATTGTCGTCCACCACTAGCACGGGCTTCGACAGCGGGCTTACCGCTGGCTGCACCGCCGATGGCGTGGAGGGGCAAAGCAGACGGAGAAAGCCCACCGTTACCGGCCAGGTGCCACAGATCTGGAAAGCCGCCAGGGTGGCCCGGTCACACTGCTTCAATTCCCGGTGAGTGCCCATCAGCACCCAGCGGATCTCGACGCCGGGCGGGGCGGCCTGCACCAGCGCCAACGGCGACGGCGAACTGCCCAGGTCCACGATCGCGCACACAGCAGCGCCCGCCGGAACCCGCGATAGCTCCGCCGACAGCCCGGCTTCATCCACGCAACTCTGTGCCGGGATGTTCAGCCACTTCAAGGTGTCCAGCAGAAAACGAAAGCGCTCCTGCGTCGGCCCCAGGAGCATCACCTCCGGCCGGGGCTGCCGGGCTTGCGCTTCCAGCACTTGCAGCCAGTTGCGCCGCTCCACTGTCCGCTCCACCGGAATGCGGACGGCAAACTCCGTACCACTTCCCACCACACTATTCAGCTGAATTTCGCCACGCAGTGCTGACACCAGCCGTTTCACGATGGCCAAGCCCAGGCCCACCCCACCGTGACGGCGGCGATCCGAGGAATCCAGCTGCGTGAACGGCTCAAAGATACGCTTCTGTTCCGCCACCGGTATACCAGGGCCTGAATCGGCGACGGTCAACAACAGACTCCCCTGGCCCCCCACTTCCTCCTCATAACGCATGGCTAGCCGGACACTGCCCTGTTCGGTAAACTTGACGGCGTTTCCCGCCAGATTCATCAACACCTGCAGCACCCGTGAAGAATCTGTCACCACCGCCGCTGGCACTTCCGGGCCAATCTGGACGGCCATCAACAGACCCTTGGCTTCCGCCAGCGGCCCCACCGCCGCCGCCACCTCGTCAAACAGCAGGCAAGGGTCGCAAGACGCCATCCGCAAGTTCACGGTGGCGGCCTGCATGTGTGAGAAGTCCAGTATCTCCGACACCATCCCCAGCAGCGCCGCTGATGCCCCGCGCCCTTCGCGAGCCAGCAGCTTTTGATCCGGGCTCAGCGCGGTCTCAGCCAGCATGTCCAGATACCCCACGACGGCTGTCAGCGGCGTCCGGATCTCATGGCTCATGGTGGCCAGGAACTCAGTCTTGATCGCCAACGCCCTTTCGGCATCGCGCCGTGCCAGCACCGAACGCTCCCGCTCACGGCGCATTCTGAAGGCCCAATAGAGGCTCAACAGCCCAAAGGCGAGAGTGGCCAACAGCGCGCGCTCCAACGCCACCTGACGTCCCTTTTCCTCCACGCTGGCGCGGATAAGGTTGGCGCTGCGCATGGAAACCATCGGGTAGGCTTCCGCGATCCGGGCCAGCGTCCCGTCTTGCGTCATCTCGCGGACCCGCGCCTGTAAGCGGTCAGCCAGGGCCTGATTCGCAAAGGTAGCCGCGATGGAGACCTCACTCTGCAGGCGATTCTGGCTCACTAGGCGCAAGGCGATTCCCTCGCAGGCGGGCACCCGCTTCAAGAAGAATGCAGAAAGACTGCGGTGGTTCAGCAGAGCCACCTCTGCCTCACCCCGGCACACCGCCGCCGCACGGTCCTCTGGATGGTCCATCCGGATGCCCTTCACCCCAGGGAAGTAGCTGTCGATGCTCATGGCCAGCGGCGGAACGTTGCCGTAGACCATACTTTGGCCCGGCAGTTCCGCCGTGGAACGGATCCGGCTGTTTTCGAGGACCAGAAGGTAGTAGTCGTCGGCCCACCAGGGCTCGGCAAAGTAGACCGAAGGGTGCAGGGCCCGATTGGCCACCGCTGCCGCCCAGATATCCGCTGACCCCGAAGCCAGCGTCATCTCCAAGCCTTCCTGGTGCAGTGAGTACTCGGCTCGCAGGCCTTCTCGCCGCGCCGCTTCCCGCATCACATCGACGTAGAAACCCGCCGGTTTGCCGGTGGTGTCAGCAAAGGCCAAAGGCACCAGCGTCGCGCTGGCGATCCGGACCGACTTCGCTTCCGAGGGCAGGGATTGACAGCCGGCGCTCAGCGCGAGGAACAAAGTTGCCGGATATCTCCAACGGAGAGGTCCAGCATCACCCACTCCCCACATGCTCCCAGCTTACGCCAGCCTCGGCTCAATCACTAATCACGAGCGCAGATAGTTGTTAACAGGAAAACCAACCGCAATTTTCAACCGGACTCCGGCGGCTTGACGTGACTACGGTTGCAGCGTGATCACGCCCCAAGGCGAACCCGTCAAAGTCACCTTCCGCGTCACCGTACGCGTTGCCAGGTCAACCACTGACAGGTCATTCGACGGGCCATTGGCCGTGAAAAGTGTCTTTCCATCTGGTGACAGCGCTAGGCCCCAGGGCCGCGTGCCCACTTCCACTGAACCCTCAATCTGCTTGGTGGCCGTATCGATCACAAACACTTTCTTGCCGCGGCCCGTCGAGACATACAGCTTCGCCGCGTCTTTCGACAAGCGCACTCCCATCGGCTTTACGGCGCCGGGCGCGCCCAGCGAGATAGTCTTCAGGACCACCGGTTTCAGCGCGTCCACCAGACTAATGGTGCCGTCATTCTCCGCATTCACCCAAAACTGGGTGTTATCCGGCATAAAGGCGGTCGTCCGTGGCCGCCGCCCCACCTTTATGGTGTGCACAGCTTTCTGGGTAGCCGTGTCAATCACCGCCACCGATCCGTCATCCTCCGATGTCACCAGCACATGCTTGCCGTCCGGGCTCATCTGGACCCCTTCCGGTTCCTCGCCCGTGGGAATGGTGGCCACCACTTTCTCCGTGGCCAGATCCAGAACCGTGACGCCCGCGGTATCTTCGTTCGAAACGTAGATCAGCTTTCCATCCAAGCTCAAATCAAACTCTTCCGGGTCCGACCCGCACTTGATCACCCGGACGATCTTGTTCTGGGCCACGTCGAACACACCAATGCCGTCGGCACTCTTGTCCGCCGGGGGCAGCTTGCTCTCATCGACACCCGGCCCGCCAATGGGGGACCCGCTCAATGCGACGTAGATCGTCTTGCCATCCGGGCTCGCGTGGATGCCCCGGGGACGCTTGCCCAGCGGGACCGTGGCCACAACGTTCAAAGTGGCGGAATCGATGATGCTCAGGTCACCGGAAGTCTCATTGGTGACATAAATCCGGTAGGCCGGTTTCTCGGCCGCCGGCCGCGAGCAGGCCGATGTCAGCAGCATCAATGCCACCGGCGCCATCCCCATGATTTTCAGATTCAAGCTATTCTCCTTGGAACACAAAGGCTGCTGTCACCTTGCCTGAAGGCGTCACAGTCAGCGTCTGTTCCTGTGTGCCCAACTTCTCTTGCCAAGCCGCCAAGGTATAGGTACCGGGCGGCACGTTGCGCAGCTCAAACTTTCCATCCGGACCGGTGACGGCAAAATAGGGGTGATCCAGCACCCCAATCCAGGCCCGCATCCAGCGATGGACGTTGCACTTCACCCGCACCATCACCTCCGCACTCAAGAACTTCCGCGTGAACGGAGCCTCCTCTGGTGCCTGGCTATGGTTCCATTCGCGATTCACCTGGGCCAGCGGATGGATGTTGTGCGTCACGGGATCGGAATTGGTTACCGTCAGTGTTTGCCCGGTCTGGAGGCCCAGCACGCGCGGCGCGAACCAGCAGCCCTTCTGGTCAATGGTGACCGTGGCCGCCGGGGGAGCAAACGCCTTGCCCTCCAGTCCGCTCTTGAGATAGACAAAAACGTTGCGTAGCGTCCCGTTGCGGTTCACCGCCACCGCTTCATCCGGCACCGGCCGGTTCTGGTGCAGCTTGGCGCAATCGGCGTCCTGGTCCATGTCGATCAAAGCCGCCGCCGGCTTCACGCCTGAAAATCGGATGGTACCCGTGATGATCCCCGCCGTGGCCGCGTCCACCTGGAAGTACCCGGGCTTGGCGGGCACCGCTTCCACGGGCACTGGCGCGGCGGAGCGGTTGCAGGCGGGCAACAGCGCAATCAACAACCACGGAAGCAAACGGAGCAGACGGACCATACTCGCTGACCAGTCTACTGCCTTGCCGCCACCGTTGCCGGTGCCGGTGGCCTAACCTCAGGCGGCATCGGGCCGCTCAGCGATTCCAGAAATGCCACCAGGTCGCTGCGTTCCTGCCCCGTCAGTTCCAGCGGGCGGATCCGCCGGTCCAGTTGCGGATTGGCATTCCCACCGCCCACGTAGTAGTCCACCACTTGGCGCAACGTCTTCAGGCTGCCGTCGTGCATGTAAGGTGCCGTGGCGGCGATCTGGCGCAGCGTCGGTGTCTTGAACGCCCCCCTGTCCGCGGGCAGTTTACTTTCCGCCCACCGGCCCACATCCTTGATGGCACCCTCCGCATCCGCGCCAATGCCGATGTTGTGGAACAGCCCATCGGTCAGCAGGGCGTGCCGGTCACCGATCAAGTGGCAGGAAGCGCAGTTGCCCTTCTGCGGATCCATGAACACCTCCAGGCCTCGCTGTGCTTCCGGCGAGAGCGCCTTCGGGTCTCCGCCATAGCGGAACCGGTCGAATGGCGAATCGCCGCTCAGCACGGTCCGCTCAAAGCTGGCCAGCGCCTGCTGCACCATCTCCATGGAGATCGCCTCCGTGCCGAACGCCTTCTGAAAGCCAGCGCGATAGCTCGCTTCCGCTTGCAGGCGCGCCACACCAACATCATGGGGCAGGTTCATCTCGATCGGATTGGCGATCGGGCCACCCGCCTGCGCCTCCAGGCTGGCCGCGCGCCCATCCCAGAACTGCACGCGCGAATAGGCCGCATTCAACACCGTCGGCGCGCTGCGGGCTCCCGTCTGGGCCCCCACCCCCACTGCTGTCCGCCGGCCGTCGGCGAAGCCTTTGTCCGGGTGATGGCAGGACGCACAGGAGACCGTCCGGTCTACCGACAGGATGGGGTCAAAGTACAACCGCCGTCCCAGCGCGATCTTCTCCACGGTCAGCGGATTGGTCTCTGGCACCGGCACCTCCGGCAAACCCAGCGGTGCCTTCAGGGTCACTGCGGTGCCTACCCGGGGCAAACTGGATACGGCCGGCGGCGCGGGCGCGGTCCCGCAGCCAGTCAGGACACTCATCAGCAGCACGGCCCACCATGCTCCCCCGCTGCTTTCGCCCGCGCCGCGCCGCTTGTCCCGCTTGGCCATGCTTCTTACATTATTTCAATTTCTGGCCCTGCTCCCGCGCGCTTCACCCCAGCCGGCCACCACGCGGGCATTGACCTCGGCCGCAGCCCTCAGTACACTCCCCTGAGGACGATTCCCCGAGCGGCGTACGTCCGAAGAGGAGTCAACCATGTGGA
This sequence comes from Bryobacteraceae bacterium, assembly GCA_947458745.1. Classification (GTDB taxonomy): domain Bacteria; phylum Acidobacteriota; class Terriglobia; order Bryobacterales; family Bryobacteraceae; genus JAPKYZ01. Next base: position 819,428 of record CANGYQ010000001.1, read on the forward strand.
AGAAGATTCTCAGGGTCGTCGGAGGAATCGTGGTCGCGGTGATCGCGGTGGTGGCTACGCAGCCCGGTGCCTACAAGGTGACGCGAACCGCCACTATCGCCGCCGCTCCCGAGGCGGTCTTCAACCTGATCAACGACTTTCATCAATGGGAAGGCTGGTCCCCCTGGGCCAAGCTCGACCCCGCCATGAAGACCACCTACAGCGGTGCTCCCGCCGGTCCTGGGGCCAAGTATCACTGGCTGGGCAACAAAGAAGTGGGCGAGGGTCGCATGACCATCCTCTCCACCGAACCGCCGAATGTGGTGAGGGTGAATCTGGAGTTCATCAAGCCCTTCGAATCCGAAAGCATCACCACGTTCACGCTGGCACCGGAAGGTACGGGAACGCGGGTTGAATGGGCCATGGAAGGCAACAGCAGTTTCATGATGAAGGCCTTCATGCTGTTCACCAGCATGGACAGCACCGTCGGGCCGGACTTCGAACGCGGCTTATCGCAGATGAAGCAGCTGGCCGAAGCCAAGAAGTAGCCGCCCTAGTAGGTGGAAAAGATCCGGTTCAGCGTAGCCACGTCCCGGGTCTTGGTCAGCGCCAGCATCAGCAGGATGCGGGCTTTCTGCGGATTCAGCGTGTCCCCTGGGATTATGCCCAGCTTGTCGTACTCGTCCCGGGCCGTGACCCGTCCGCTGCCCGTCCGGTTGGAGCGGACCATCACCGGCCGCTTCTGCGCCGGCACCGCAAAGGCTGGCTGCAATGCCACCTTCTCGGCGCTCGAGATCAGCCCCGCACCGGAACCGGCAAACACGATCCCTGGCGCTCCGCTGGCCAACAGTGCCTTCAGCAACACGCCGCTGGGCTCGACGTACGAATAGAGGATCTCCACCTGCGGCAGCGTTGTCCGCCCCTTCACGTCGAACTCTGAGTTCACTGTGTGGCGCCGGGTGGGCGCGCGGTAAAAGGAAACGCGATCGCCATCGGCATAGCCCAGAAATCCCAGGTCCTGGCTGCGGAATGTTTCGACGCGCAAGGTGTTCGTCTTGCTGACGTCGCGGGCGGCGTGAATCTCATCATTCAGCACCACCAGCACTCCTTTGCCCCGCGCCTCAGGCGACAGTACCGTGCGCACGGCGTTCAACAGATTCAGTGGTCCATCGGCACTAATGGCGGAGGCGGGCCGCATGGAGCCCACCAGCACCACCGGGCGGTCATGCTTCACCGTGAGGTTCAGAAAGTAGGCCGTCTCCTCAATGGTGTTGGTGCCGTGCGTGATCACCACTCCAGCCGTGCCGGGCTCGTCCGTCAAGATCTGGTTGATCCGGTTGGCCAATTGGAGCCAATGCGCCACGGTGATATCCGCGCTTCCTACGTTAGCGATCTGTTCCGTCTTGATCTGGGCGATCGCCGCAATCTCCGGCACCGCCCGCACCAGGTCGGCCCCTGTCAGGGAGCCGCCCCTGTAGTTGGTCAAGTCGGTGGATGAAGACCCTTGCCCGGCGATCGTTCCGCCCGTTGACAACACCCACACCCGGGGCAGCGGCTTGGCGGCGGGGGCAGGTTGGGCGGAAGCCCAGAGGGCCCCGCTGGCCAGGAGTAGCGCCACACGAGACGGCCAGATGTAAGGCGGCATCATAAGGTCCTTCCGCAGTGCTCTAACTGCTTTTTCGGTAGAGCGCAATCCAAGTCTTCAGGGCCAGCCCCGCCAGAAACACCCACACCGCCAGCCGCATCGGCCCGTCCAACTGGCGAAATGCGACTGCGGCCAGAATCCCATAACTGCCCATCGCCAGCCAGAACCGCCGCCGAATCTCCATCGCGCTAAGGCACCACCGGCATGTTGTAGGCAAAACTCAATTGCAGCCGGATCTGGTCGCCCTTGAACTCGGCGGGCAGCGGCGGAAACGGGTTCGAGGCGCTAATGCCGGCCACCGCGGCCCGGTCCAGAGCGTCAACACCAGACGGCGTCGAGATGACCAGCTTCGGCACGCGCCCTTCCCGGGCGATCGCAAACTGGATCAGCACGCGGCCCCGCTGCCCAAAGCGCGCGCTTTCCGGGAGCACGGCAAACCAGTTGCGGCGCACGGCCGCCAGCACGCGGATTAGATAGGGCTTAAAGTCGATGCCCTGGGGGTCGCTCAATAGCTCCAGGCTGGACCCGGCACGCCCCTGATTGGGAGTGGCGGACAATGTCGCCCCGGCACCAGCGGGCAGGTCCATCATGTCGGTCACCACCACGCCGCCGTTGGGCTTCATGCGGATGGTCTGGCGCACGACATCGTCCACGTTGCTCTTGGGTGTGGCAATTCGGACGTTGCCCAGCGCGCCTCCCTGCGGCCCGCCCCGGGGCTGCCCGGGCGTTTCAAAGGCCAGCTTCGGTTTCTCCACCACCGGCGGTGGCGGCGCGGGTAGCTCAATCTGCGGCGTGGCGATGTTGGCGTTACCCTGCGCCACCAGCTTCGGCGGCTCCGGCATCATCGCCTGTGGCGCCGGGGCGGGTGCCGAGGGCGGCGGCGTAAACTGCCGCGGAGTAGCCGGAGCACCCACCGGAGCCTGCTTGGCCGGGGCACTGGGCCGCGGCATCAATGCCTCCAGGGTGACGTCCTTGGCCAGCTTCCCTTTGTTGGCTTCCTTCTGCGTCAGCTCAAACCGGGGCGCGATCAGCGGCGTCAGCTTGCGGCGGGCCACTCGGACTTCGGGAAAGTCGTACCGGCGCACCGGTACATCCGGCATCACGGCGACCAATGCCGCCAACAGCAAATGCACGAGCACCGACCCCGCTGCCGCCAGCCGGGGCCGGGGCGGGTGCATCGCATCCCAGTCGTAAAGAAGATTCAGCTCGTCAGCGTGCCGCAAGACTGCCCGCTACCACCTCAGCGTGCTCCCTGATTTTATCAAGGATACCGATCGCCACCTCAAGTGCCCGCATCGCCTCCACTCCGCCGACGCGCGGTGCTTGCCGGGTATTGACGCAGGCGATGAAATGTTCCAGTTCCCGCCGCAGCGGTTCATCCTTGGTGATCGCCGTGGGCTGGAACCGGATCTGCCGGTCCTCACCCACCTGGATCACCATCATCTGCTGCTTGGAATAGTCGAGCGAAACATACTGGTGCGGCGCAAACAGCCGCAGCTTGCGGACCTGATCGGTGGACGCCCGGCTGGCCGTCAGGTTGGCCACGCACCCGCCCGGAAACTGCAAGCGGACGTTGGCGATGTCGGACTGGCTAGAGAGAATCGACAGGCCCGCCGCGCGGATCTCTTCCGGCATTGCACCCGTCAGCGCCAGCACAATCTCCAGGTCGTGGATCATCAGATCCAGCACCACATCGACATCCAGGCTCCGCGGCGTGAACAAGCTCATCCGGTGGATCTCAAAGAAGAGCGGAAAGGTCTTCAATCCTTCCAGCGCCTCCACGGCCGGGTTAAAGCGTTCCAGGTGGCCCACCTGTAGTACCCGCCTCCCCGCCGCCGCGGCCTCCACCATCCGCCGTGCTTCTTCCATTGATCCGGCGATCGGTTTCTCCACCAAAACATCCAGGCCAGCCTCTAGCAATGGCACCGCCACCGCTCCGTGTGACGTGGTCGGTGTGGCCACGACGACGGCGTCGGCCAGGCCGGGCAGCTGCCGTGGATCGTCCAGGGCGGCACAGCCATACTGTTCCGCGGCCGCTTCGCGCCGGGCGGCATCGGAATCAACCACCGCCACCAGTTGCGCCCCCGGCAGCTGGCTGAGAACCCGCAAATGGTTCTTACCGAAACTGCCAGCGCCCACCACCCCCACACGAACTGCTTTGTTTATTTCCATTTATGTGGTTATGATATCCGAGAGGCCATTGGTTTCTCTGGAAATCCTGTTGGTGGCGGCTGCCCTCATCGCTACGCTGGCGGTTGCAGGATGGGCGCAGTCAGCTCGCCGGACACGCGAGCTGCGGACGGAATTGGCAGATTTGCGTCAGCAACTGGCGGTCAGGACTCGAGATGTCCTGGTCGAGCGGGAAACTGTGCGTACCGAGCGCGCGCGCGCGGATCAGTTCAGCGAAGCCAAAGCCCGGTTCCTCACCGTCGTCACCCATGAGCTGCGCACGCCCATGAACGGCGTGCTCGGGATGACCGATTTAGCGCTTTCCACTCGTCTCACCCCGGAACAGCGCGAGTATCTGCTGGCCGTTCGCTCGTCGGGCGAAACACTGCTGGCGTTGCTAAACGATCTGCTGGACCTAACCAAAATTGAGGCTAACGCCATGGAACTTAGTGTCCGTGCCTTCAATGTCCGGGATTGCATCCTCGATGCCCTGCGGCCAGTGATTATCGTCATCCGGGACCGCCAGCTGGAGTTTGACTACTATGTGGCCGACGACATCCCGGAACTGCTGATCGGGGATGCCATGCGGCTGCGGCAGATCCTGATCAATCTGCTCGGCAATGCCGCCAAGTTCACCGACGAAGGCCGCATCGACCTGGCGGTGGAGCGCCGCAGCGACGATGATAGTTCCCTGCTGTTGCTGTTCCGCGTCCACGATAGCGGTGTGGGCATCCCCTATGAGCAGCAGGAAGAGATCTTTGAGCCATTCCATCAGGCCGATTCCAGCGCCACCCGCCGGCACGGAGGCGCTGGTCTCGGGCTCTCGATTGCCCGGCAACTGGTGGCCCTGATGGGCGGCATGCTGTGGGTGGAAAGCGACCCGGGCGAAGGCAGCACGTTCTACTTCACCGCCCGCCTGGGCTTGGCCCCCAAAGCGCATGATTCCGAGCCCGAGATTCTCGACATCCTGCTGGTGGAAGACAACCTGGTCAACCAGCGTGTCGCCGAAGCTTTGTTGGGAAGACAGCATCACCGGGTGGTGGTGGCGCGCAATGGCGTCGAGGCCGTCGAAGCGTTTGGTGCCGCCACCTTTGACCTGATCCTGATGGACCTGCTGATGCCGGAGATGGACGGCCTGGAGGCCACCCGGCAAATCCGTTCGATTGAAGCCGCCACCGGCCATCTCCGCACCCGCATCGTCGCCATGACCGCCTCCAACGAAAGCGGTGACCGCGAACGCTGCCTGGAAGCCGGCATGGACGACTTTCTCCCCAAACCCGTCGACGCCCGCCAGCTCTTCGGAATGCTTTCCCAAGTCCGCGTGCAGAGCCGCTCGGCCGGGACCTAAGCCATCCGGCGAAAACTGAATCTACACTCAACCAGCAGCGCTATTGGGCGTCCGCCGCCGCGTAACCCACTATCGCCAGACCCGCCACATCCGCCTGCCGCAGCAGCTCTTCCTTGTCGAGCAGCAGTGTGCGCCCCGCATCAACCGCCAAAGCCGTAGTGCCCGTCGCTTGCATCGTGGCGATCGTGGCCAACCCCGCCACCGGCACATCAAACAGCAGATGGCCGCGCCGCCGGGAAACCTTCACCAGGCGCAGCGGTTTGCCGTCCACCAGCTCCGCCGCGCGGCGCAGCATCGCGTCCGTGCCCTCCATCGCCTCCACCGCCACACAGGCTCGCTCGGCAATGGCGACGCTTTGGCCGATGTCCATTTGCGCCAGATGATTAGCCACGCGGCGGCCATAGTCCAGGTCGCGCTTTTCGTCGTCGGTGGGCTTGCGACGCGTCAATACGCCTTCACCCGCCAGCAGCGGCTTTAAGAGGCGCGTCGAATCAGCCAGCTGAATCCCTTCATCCGCCAGTACCTTGCCCACGCCGCCGATCAGCGCATCGGTGTTCTTCTCCCGCAATGAGAACAGCAGCTTCGCCAAGCGCCAATCCGGCCGGATCGCGGAAAAAATCTTGGTGTGCTTCACCTGGCCGCAGAACATCACCTCGCTGCACTGCTCGCTCTTCAAAATCTCGATCAGCCGGCTCAGCGCGCCGAGGGAGATCCAGTAAGTGCGCGAGGCCAGCTTCTCGATCTCAGGCGAGGCTTCTTCCTCAATGCCAATGGCGATCGCCTCATGACCCAACACGCGCGCCTGCTCCAGCGCCAGAATCGGGAAGCGGCCATTGCCACACAGGACGGCGTACTTCATGGCGCTTACTTGATGAAGCCGCGCTGCGAGGTGGCGATGAAGTCGAGCAGCTCCGCCAGCTCCGCCGTCTCCGGCAGCTCTTCACGAATCCGCTCCAGCGCCTGGGCCGTGTTGAGCTGCGCCCGCGTCAGCAAGCGCATCGCGGTCTGCAGCGGCTCGATCTGCTCCGCCGTAAAGCCCCGGCGCTCAAGACCCGTCTTGTTCGCCCCGAAAACCTTGTTCTCGCGCTCCGACACCGTGGTGGCGAACGGCAGCACGTCCTGCGTGATCACGCTATAGCCGCCAATCATGGCATGACGTCCGACACGACAAAACTGGTGGAGACCCGTAAATGCTCCGATCACGGCCCAATCGCCAATCGTGACGTGGCCGCCGCAAGTGGCTCCGTTGGCCAGCACGCAATGGCTGCCCATCCGGACATCATGCGCGATGTGCGTGTAGGCCATCAGCAGATTGTCATCGCCGATCTCTGTCAGCATCCCGCCACCTTCGGTACCGCGGTGAATGGTGACGCACTCGCGGATGCGGTTGCGCGATCCGATGCGCGTGCGGCTGGGTTCCCCGTGATACTTCAAGTCCTGCGGCGCGACGCCAATGGTGGTGCTGGGGAAGATCACGTTGTCTTCGCCGATCTCGGTATCGCCCTCGACAAAGACCTGCGCCATCAAATGTGTGCGCGCACCGATGCTGACGCCCGCGCCGATCACGCAGAAAGGCCCGATGGTGGCGGCCGGGTCGATCTGTGCCGCCGGATCCACCACCGCTGTCGCGTGTACCGCCATAGCGCTAGGACGCCGGTTCCGCTGGAGGCTTGGCGGTCTCGTAGCCGGGCTTGTCGACGATGGCGCACATCAGGTCAGCTTCAGCCACCACTTGGCCGTCCACCAGCGCCTTGGCGGAAATCTTGGCGGCCGAGGGCCGGAAGCGCGTCATCACCACTTCAATCCGCAGCTGGTCGCCAGGCTCCACCGTGCGGCGGAAGCGGGCGTTCTCAATCGAAGCCAGAAACATCAGCTTCTTATAGGAGTCCAACACCTTCTTGCCCACCAGTACACCGGCGGTTTGTGCCATGCACTCAATAATCAGGACGCCCGGCATGATGGGCTTCTCCGGAAAGTGCCCTTGGAAGAAGGGCTCATTCACGGTGACGTTCTTCAGGCCGACAATGGACATGTCGGTCATTTCGAGAATACGGTCCACCAACAGGAATGGATACCGGTGGGGCAGTACCTCGCGGATGGCGAGCAGATCGAAAAGCATGGACTTCTCGCTATGATAACAAGCGATGGATGCCACACTCGGCCAGATTCGTTTGAAACAAAACGAGTTGATTTCGTTCCTGCGGGAAATGGTGGAATGCGAGTCCCCCAGTGACTCCCCCGCCGACATCCGGCGCTGCAATGACCTGATCGCGGACCGCACGGCCGACATCGCCAAAGCCAAGCGCATCCGCAACCACTTGCTGCTGGAATTCAAGACACCGGGCCGCAAGTCGAAGGACTTCGAGCAGATCATGGGCCTGGGCCACTCGGACACCGTCTGGCCGCTGGGCACCCTGAAATCGATGCCTTGGCGCGAGGCCGAGGGGCGCCTTTGGGGTCCGGGAGTGCTCGACATGAAGGCGGGCCTCGCCTTCTTCATCTACGCCATCCGCAGCCTGATCGAGCAGGACATCCCGGTCTCGCGCAAAGTGGTCCTGCTGATCAACGCCGATGAAGAGACCGGCAGCGACGACTCGCGGCCGCTCACCGAAGCCGAAGCGCAAAAGAGCGCCGCTGTCCTGGTGCTGGAACCGGGCACCGGCTTGACCGGCAAACACAAGACCGCCCGCAAGGGCATCGGCGACTACACCATCCGCGTCACCGGCCAGGCCGCGCACGCAGGCGTCGATTTTGAAAAGGGCGCCAGCGCCATCCTGGAGCTCGCCCGGCAGCTGGAAACCATTTCGGGCTTCACCAACCTGAAGCGCGGCACCACCGTCAGCCCCGGCGTCATCGGCGGCGGCACCCGCCGCAACGTCATCGCTGCCGAAGCCTGGGCCCAACTGGACCTCCGTGTCGCCACCTTGAAGGACGCGGCCACCATCGACCGCAAGTTCCGCGCCCTGAAGCCCGTCGACAAGCGCTGCTCCATCGCCATCGAAGGCGGCCTCAACCGCCCGCCCATGGAGCGCTCACCAGGAATCGTCAAGCTGTTCAAACTGGCGCAGCAGCTGGGTAAGGATTTGGGCGTGAAGCTGGAAGAATCGTCCACCGGCGGCGGCTCCGACGGCAATTTCACGGCCGCCCTGGGCATTCCCACACTCGACGGCGTCGGAGCCGTCGGCGAAGGCGCCCACGCCCCCCACGAAAGCATCCTCATCGACCGCATCGCCGACCGGACCGCGCTGCTAGCCAAACTGATCCCCGCAATCTAGTCCGAGCCGCGACCAGCAGGAGGGGCCTACTCCGTCGGCAGAACAACGCCCTCACAACCCACAACTGATAGCAAACACAAAACAACGCCGCGCCCCGAGCCGCGACAGCATGGAGCGGAGTCCACCCTTCCCGCCAGACCCGGACACACCAGCACCCCGCCGTGGGCCTAGTTTTCGAGCCCCAAACATTGACCTACCGCTAGGCGATTCGTTACACTAGCGTTGCGGGGTGGAGCAGCCTGGTAGCTCGTTGGGCTCATAACCCAAAGGTCGCATGTTCAAATCATGCCCCCGCAACCAACCCCTCCGTCCACAACACTCACCTCTCAGCGGCGTTTCTCGCTTTCCTTTGTTGGCTGGCCTTCCCAAGCCTCCTCAGCCTTTCCTTTTACGCGCTAGCGCTGCAAGCCCGATACCCGCCGCTACCAGCACCGTCGTCCCCGGCTCGGGTACGCTGCCAGCTCCCGCAGTCCCCGCGAACTGCACCTCATCCATGAAGATCCAGCTGGGGGTCGCGCCGTCCGTGATCGTGATCTGCACCTGGCTCACCCCGGTCAGCGACACGTTGAAGTTCAAGAAGCCGCGTTTGCCCTCTCCCAGTTCCGTCCTTGTCAAAGCGAAATTCGTCCCCGCGATGTTCACGTTCGATGGCAAGGCAACGCCCCCCGCACCCCGGTTAAATCCGATCGACACCTGCGTGATATTCACCGATTGCGCGAAAACCGCCAACATCGTCGGCTCCGTGATGTACCACCCAACCCACTCGTACGCACCCCCGTTTCCTAAATCTGCGGACCAAAGGTCCGCACCCAGGATGCCGTCGGTCAACTGCTTGCCCGTGTCGTCGAAATAGCTGAAGTGTCCTACCTCCCCGGTCGTCAACGTGTACGACGACGGTGTCACCAACCCCGCCTGTGCGCTCGCCGCGCACAGCAAGGCCATGCTCAGAAAAATGAATTTCATCAAATCTCCTTAGTACCTTAGTCTCATTCGGACCAAAATAGTATAACCCGAATGAAGTTCCCCCGAGCCTTAATCTCGCCAGAGAAAATCCGCAAAGTCTCGCCCCGAAAACACCCCGTTCCCACCGCCTATTAGCGTGCTGGGCAAACATCAGACGGGAACCCGTACAATGCGCAAGATACACCTGCTTCAACCTAGTCCCGTCGCCGGCAAAGAGACCTTGCTTTTATCCGCTGACCAGCTGCGGTGTCGGTGGATCCATTGGAGGCCGTCGTCGGTTTCGGCGGAGGTTTGACAAGCGAGGCACCGGACTTGGCTTCATTGCGGGCACGGGCGAAGCCTTCGGCTACTGCCACCAGCCCCAAGCTGCGCTACCCATTCATAGCTTCTATCTAATTATGGCCATTATCCATGGCTATAATGGGATCATGGATTTCAGCATCGCCGAAGCGAAGAACCGTTTCCCGGAGATCATTCGGGCGGTTGAACAAGGCGAGCAAGTGGTGATTACCCGGCATGGCAAGCCGGTCGCTCAGATCCTTGCTGCTCCGGCCGAACGGCGGCAGGTCCGGCTGGGCGGAATGAAGGATCGTATTCGCCTCCTGCCCGGTTGGGATGCGCCGGTTGATCCTGATCGCTTTTTGGCGGGCGAGCTGTGAATGGCTACCTCCTCGATACGAATGCGGCGCTGATCGCCCTGACGGATCCGGGACGTTTGCCGCAGGCCATGCAGACCGCAATACTGGCGGGCCCCAACGTGATCAGCGTGGTCTCGTACTGGGAGGTGCTGCTCAAGTCCATGAAGGGCACTCTCGACGTTGGCGATCCGCGCCGTTGGTGGCACGACACCATCGATCAACTCGCGGCCACCGTACTTTCCCTGAAACCTGACCATGTGGGCATGGTCCAGGAACTGTTACCGCTCCACAAAGATCCCTTCGATCGCGTACTGATCGCTCAGGCAGTGGTGGAGGGGCTGGAGATGGTCACGCTCGACAGCGATATCCGGCGCTATGCCTCGCCGGTCTTTCGCGTGATCTCATAGCTCGCAAACATAAACCTGCGTCAACCCCCTCTGGCCACTTGCAAACGCCGCTCTGCCCTTTAGGGGTAAGGTCCACTAGGGGCAGAACCCTAGTCCATTCGTGGCTCTCTGGCGTTTGCCCTAGGCGCTCTATTTGATGATGCGGTATCATTCTCATTAAGGAGAACCGCATGGCAACCGATCAACGCGTCCCCGTCACCGTCCTCACTGGATTCCTCGGATCCGGCAAGACCACTCTGCTCAACCGCATCCTTACCGAGAATCACGGCAAGCGGATCGCCGTCATTGAGAATGAGTTCGGCGAAGTTGGAGTGGACCAGGAACTTGTCATCGGTGCCGAAGAAGAGATCTTTGAGATGAACAATGGCTGCATCTGTTGCACGGTGCGCGGGGACCTTATTCGCATCCTCGGCAACCTGATGAAGCGGCGCGACAAGTTCGACTACATCCTGGTTGAGACCACCGGCATGGCCGACCCGGGTCCGGTGGCGCAGACGTTCTTCGTCGATGACGAAATGCAGCAGAAGTTGACGCTGGATGGCATCGTCACGCTGGTGGATGCAAAGCATGTGTGGCAACACATCGATGACTCCGACGAAGTGAAGGAGCAGATCGCGTTTGCGGACGTCCTGATTCTGAACAAGATCGATCTGGTGACGCCCGCGGAGGTGGAGAAGCTGAAGGCGAGGGTTCACTCGATGAACAGCGCCGCGAAAATCTACACGGCTCAGGACGCGGTCATCGGAATGGACGCCGTCTTGAATGTCGGCGGCTTCAATCTCGACCGCGCCATGGAAGTGGACCCCAAGTTCATGGAACCCGAGTATCCGTTTGAATGGGGAGGCGTCTACGACCTGCCAGCCGGCAAACATCGGTTCACTCTGCTGGATGGCCCGGACCCCGCCATGGAAGTCGCCCTCTTCCCCACGCCGGGTGGATTGAAGGATGTGGAGATGCAGGCGGTGCTGGCTTTCTCCGGGGAACCTGAGGAGGTCGCGAAACAGTCCACCTGGGAATTTGACGTGCCAACGGCCGGGCGCTACGCACTGTTCACGCAGCATCACCCGGATGAGTTCGAGGCTCGAGTCGAAGGTTTCACTCCGCTTGAAACTCATGAGTACAAGCCGGACCACGAGCACGACGAGGAGGTTTCCAGTGTCGGCATCACCACGCCCGGCGACCTCGATCAGAAGAAGTTCCAGCGCTGGCTGTCCAATCTGCTGCAGACGCAGGGCCCGGACATCTTCCGCATGAAGGGTGTGCTCTCCATGCAGGGCTTGGCGCAGCGCTTTGTCTTCCAAGGGGTCCACATGCTGTTCGACGGCCGGCCGGACCGCGACTGGAAGCCGGGCGAGCGCAAGAATCAATTGATCTTCATCGGCCGCAATCTTGACCGCGAAAAGTTGACCGAGGGCTTCCGCACTTGCCTGGCCTAGTGTCCAAACCACAGGAGCTACGGAGCCGCTGGTCGGCACGAATCGGCGACTGTGTCCAATCGCTGGGCTGGTCGCATGACGGGCGTCTCTTGGCGGCAGCCAGCATCTCCGGGCCCATTCACGTCTTCGACGCGCAATCGGGACTGGAAATAGTATCCTTTCCCGGCCACGGCTTCGGGGCGTCTTCGCTTTCCTGGCATCCGCGTGAGCCAACATTCGCCTCCGCCGGCCAGGATGGAAAGCTGCGCATCTGGGATCTCAACCGGCCCGGGGAGTGCCTCGCCTTGGAGGCGGGGGCCGCCTGGGCGGACCGCGTAGCCTGGTCCCCTTCGGGGGCCTATCTGGCGAGCGCGGCCGGCCGCAAGCTGAGAGTCTGGACTCCCGCGGGCGAGATGCTCCGGGATTACCCAGCGCACAGTTCCACCATCGCCGATATCGCCTGGCGGCCCAATACCGATGAACTCTCCAGCGCCAGCTACGGCCAAGTGCAGTTCTGGTCACCCGAGCGTGACGAGCCGCTGAAGAAGTTCGAGTGGAAGGGCTCCATGCTGAGACTCGCATGGTCGCCCAACGGCCAGGCACTGGCCACCGGAAACCAGGATTCCACGGTCCACTTCTGGTTTGTCCAAACGGGCAAGGACCTCCAGATGTGGGGCTACCCAGCCAAAATCCGCGAACTCGCCTGGGACGCCAAGTCCCGCTATCTGGCGACGGGCGGCAGCTCCTCTATCGTCGTTTGGGACTGCTCTGGCAAGGGCCCCGCGAATACCAAACCACTGACGCTTCAATTTCACGATAAGCTCCTCAGCCAGCTAACCTTTCAGCCCCGTGGACCGTTGCTGGCCTCTGGCTGTGGCGGCGGCATCGTGGCGCTGTGGCACGTGGGGCGGAAAGACCAGGCGCTGGCGGTCGAATGGCTGGACGACGCCGTCTCCCAACTGGTGTGGTCACCGGACGAAAAAACGTTGGCGGCGGGAGACGAGTCGGGCATCATCCGGCTGTTTCAAGCGCCGAATCCCTAACCGGCCCCAGTACCTAAACCCTTCACCTTATCGGAACGGATCGAGGCGGCGGCCATCAAAGGCCGGCGGCAACGGTTGCAGGCTGCCGGACTCTTTGGTCGCCAGCGCCCACTGCACCAGCAAGTCGTACTCGGCGGGGTCCTTGATGTTGCCGATCCATTCCTGCCCGCGGGCACTGGTCACCAGGACGACGTTCGGCACGTCGCAGGGGCCCAGACAACCGGAGATCGATAGCTGCACATACTTCAGCAGCTTGTTTTCCTTCCAGGCCTTCTTTAGGCTGTCAACCGGTACGGGCGGCTTACCCTTATCCACCTGCCCGCAGCAGCAGCCAAGGCAAACGGACATCTGCGCCAGCTTGCCGCGCTTAGTGGGAAGAAGCTCCGAGGAGACGTCGCGCACTCCGACCAGGCGGCCCTCCTCCAGCGTCACCGCGAGATGTCCCCAATCGCGCGCGAGCGCTTCATCATGGGTGGCCGCCAACATGGCAGTCCCTTTCTCATTGAGGGCGGTCAACGTTTCGAGCAGCTGGCTGCGCGACCTGGAATCGAGTCCGGCGGTGGGCTCATCCAGCAGCAAGACGTCGGGCTCCATGGCAATCACGCCGGCGATGGCGGCGCGCTTCTTCTGGCCGAAACTCAATTCGTCCACGCCGCGACCGCCCAGGTCGGCAATACCCAGTTGCTCCATCGCCCACTCTGAGCGGGCCCGCGCGTCGGCATCGCTCAGGCCAAGATTCAAAGGCCCAAAAGAAACATCCTGCAAGACCGTGGGGGCGAAGAGCTGATCGTCGGGGTTCTGAAACACAAAGCCCACTTGTCGCCGCCATTGGTTCAACTCGGCGCGGGAGTAGCCCATCTGCTGGCCCCGCAAAAAGATGGCCCCGGAAGCGGGCCGAAGCGTTCCGTTCAGATGAAGCAACAACGTCGTCTTGCCCGCGCCATTGGCCCCCAACAAGACCGTGCGGCTCCGTTCGGCGAGGGCGAAATCGATGCCTGTCAGAGAAGGCTGATTGTCGCCGTAGCGATGGACCAGCTGGCGTGCCTCAATCAGGCTCATGCCACCACCTTCAGCACAGCCCCGGCCAAGCGGCAATCAAGGGCCCGCTCCATCGCCCTTGCCCGCCGGATACTGGCCGGAAGCAGCTGCGCCGCCTGGCCTTCAGCACATCGAAACCGTGCCCGCCAGCTTGCTCCCCCCAAACGCATCCGCTGCGCCTGATCGGTGGTGCGTGCGGTCTCTGCCAGGCTGTGAATCAACCGGTGCGTCAACAGAGCGACATCGGCCAGCGGCGCAAGCCAACTGACCCGCGACATCTGCGCCACCCACTTCATCATGGGCAGCGTCCGCGCCACCATTAGCAACACTGTTGTCGCGGCCAAGGAACGCGCCGCTGTCCGCGCGGCTAGCTGAGGATCGTCCAACGCAATGGGTAGGGACCCCAAGGTGATCAACAGCGCTGGCGCCGCCAGAGTCGACAGAAACGGCCGCAGCGCTGCTCGAACGTTCACGCCGCTCTCCGCTTGGCAATGGCCCAGCCCACCACGGCACCACCTACTGCTGCCTGTGCGACAAACAGAAACTTCTCAGTCTGTTCAGATGGCTCAAACCATGGAGCCCGCCACGGCACATAGCTTGGTTTCAGCTGCTCCACTGCACTGACTGCCTGATCGTCCGTGCCATCGCCGCCCCAAGGGAAGGCCGCCACCGCCCCCAACACCAACGTGCCGGCCAACATCCATTGAGCTGTCTTCACGCGGCAGCCTCCTGCGGCTGCGCTTTCAACGACCGCAGGACGAACACGGTCAGTCCACCTTCCAGCAGCGCCAACGGAATCTGTGTCACCCCGAAGATTCCAACGAACCTCGCCGCGGCAGCAGGAACGCCACCGTCGGTCGCCGGGAAAGCAATCGCCAACTGCAGCGCGGTAACCAGATAAGTGAAGAGGTCCCCACCCGAGGCCGCGATGAACGCCGCCGGGCCACTACCCAGGCGGGTACTGAGCCGGTTCAATAACCACGACATCCATGGACCCGCGATGGCCATCGAAAAGGCGTTCGCGCCCAACGTCGTCAAACCGCCATGAGCCAGCAGCAAAGCTTGAAACAACAAAACCAGCAGGCCGATCACGCTCATGATGCGCGGGCCAAACAGAAGTGAACCCAGCGCCACACCTGTCGGATGCGAACTCGATCCAGCCACCGACGGCAGTTTGAGGGCGGACAGTGCGAACGCGAAGGCCGCTGCGGCGGCCAAAAGATACCGCTCTGAACGATCCGCGCTGACGCGGGCGTTGAGCTGTCGGATCCCGTCGGCGACGAACGGCGCCGCTCCCAGCGTCCAGGCGGCAGCGTGTACGGCGGGCAGATAACCTTCAGCGATGTGCATGCTTGACCCGTAATCAATAATGAGTTATCACTATCGAGTATGTCAAGCGCAAGGGTACTCGGGAACCGCCGCAGCGCCCCTCGAGAGGCGATCGTCCAGGTAATCCGGCAGGCCGCGCACGCCATGTCGCCGTCTGAGATTCACCGCCGCGCTCTACGCCACCATTCCAAACTGGGGATTGCGACTGTCTACCGAACTCTGAACGCATTAGTGGCTGCGGGCGTCGTCAATGAAGTCCGGCTCCCGGGAGAAAGCGCCGCACGTTATGAGGCAGCGGCCAAACCCCAT
Organism: Bryobacteraceae bacterium; assembly: GCA_947458745.1. Lineage (GTDB taxonomy): Bacteria > Acidobacteriota > Terriglobia > Bryobacterales > Bryobacteraceae > JAPKYZ01. The sequence continues at coordinate 834,986 of CANGYQ010000001.1, forward strand.
CACCACTACTTTCGCTGCCGGAACTGCGAACGGCTCTTCGAGCTGCCAGGGTGCGTCCCATTGACGAATCTCTTGCCGCCCGGCTTCCTGATGATCCACCACGAAATCGTACTCTACGGTCTCTGTAACCAATGCCCCACTGGGAGCAATCCCTAGACGGCTACATCAGAAGCTCAACCGACGCCTCACGAAACTCCCTCTACAGCTCGCAAACATACACCTGCGTCAACCCCGTCCGGTCGCTCGCAAAGGCCACTTTGCTCTCATCCGCTGACCAGCTGGGGTGGGGGTGGGTCCATTGGGGGCCGTAGACGGTGTCAGTGGCGGTCTCCATCCAGCTGAGGGTTGCCCCGGATTTGGCTTCGCTGCGGGCGCGGGCGAAATCTTCGGCTAGCGCGTAGCGGGAGGTGCGCCACTGGCTGCCTTGATTTGAGGCATCGCTCTGGCAGACGGCTTCGATCGAACCGGTGGCGACGTCGATCAGCTTAATCCCACGGTCCGGGTGGTTGGTGTCGCACAGCACCTTGGTGCCCGCCCGGTTCGGGGCGATGTGCCAGGCGTTGTATTCGGCGATGGTCGAAATCTGGCGCGTCGTCCAATCCATCCGGGCCAGCAGGTGCGGCCACACGGTGAAAACGATATCGCCGGTCTGGCCCAGAAACGTCTCATGGACGATGAACTCGTGGTTCGAATGCTCGTACAGGCATTCCAGACCCGTGCCATCGCGCCGGACGCGGTGCATGCGGGGGGCGGGGTCGCCTGAAAACTCGATCCACTCCGGTTCCAGTGGGTGGAACTGCGGGTGGATGACGGTGCGCGGAAACGGGATCAGGTGCGCCGCGCGGCCATCAAAGCGGGCCACGAAAATGCCGTTCTGCCCGCCCTGCTTCGCCGCCGCGCACAGCCATTCGCCATCGGCCGAGATGGACGGCTCACCCAGTTGGGCACCGTCGAGCTCGGCGATCAAACGGTCCGCCAGCGAATAGAGGCGCACTCCCCATAGGCCGCCGCCACGGGTAAAGACGATCTCGCGGCGCTCCGGGTTGTCACGCCAAGGGTGCAGCGCCGGGGAGAAGGGGTGGATGGGGGTCCCGCGGGTCAACTGCCGGAGTGTGCCGTCGGGGTATACCTTTTCATAGAGTTGCGCGGAGCCGGACCGGTAGGAGACGAAAAACAGCTTCTCGTCGCGGCCACTTTCATCGGCCAGAAAGCTCGACTGGAGGAAGTAGCTGGGATGGCTGATCGCTTCGGCACTGGTGATCTGCCATACCCGGCGCCCGGTTTCGCGATCCGGGAAGTGATACGATTCTCCTGACATCAGGCTCTGGCTCATGGGCTTGATGCCAGTGTAGCCCGGGTCTCGGCGCGCCGGTTTGCGCCTCGCCCCGAGTCATGCTATTCTCATATTTTGTGGCCACCCGGTGGACGTGTGCGCCCTGACAACCTCAAGGACATTTATGTACGCTGTAGTCGAAAATGGTGGCAAGCAATACCGCGTTCAGCCGGGCCAGGTGGTCCGGTTGGAAAAGCTGGCGGGTGACCCTGGTACGCAGGTTGAACTGGGCCGGGTGCTCGCGGTGGAAAAAGATGGCTCACTGCTGACTGGTTCAGACGTGGCCGGTGCCAAGGTGACCGGTACGATCGAACTGCAGGATCGCGGTGTGAAGACCCTGGTGTTCAAGTTCAAGCGCAAAAAGCAGTACAAGCGCACCATCGGTCATCGTCAGTACTTTACGGCCGTTAAGGTCAGCGACATTGTCGCTTAGTATCACGTAAGAGGATTTCATGGCAAGTAAAAAAGGCGCAGGCAGTACTCGAAATGGCCGTGAGTCGCACTCACAGCGGCTGGGCGTCAAGGCGTTCGCCGGTGAAGTGGTGACCGGTGGTTCCATTCTCGTCCGGCAACGCGGCACGCCGCTGCAGCCCGGTGAGAACGTCGGCATTGGCAAGGATGACACGTTGTTTGCAAAAATCCCTGGCGTGGTCTCGTTCCGGGATCGCGGCCGTGCGGGCCGCTTCGTGTCGATCATTGCTTCTCAAAACTAGGGCCGGTGTTTAGGCGGGCCAGTTTACAAGTTTGTTCGTAAAGTCAGTTTTGTCCGTCAGAGTCATAAGGGCTGCCATCCGGGTAGCCCTTTTTTCTTGATCACGCTACTTCGGGCGGGCATTTCAGCCGGGGTAAGGGTTCGCGATGTTTATTGATGAAGTAAAAATCTGGGTGAAGGCGGGCGATGGCGGCAACGGCTGCATGGCCTTCCGGCGGGAAAAGTTTGTTCCCCGCGGCGGACCTTCCGGTGGCGACGGTGGCCGGGGTGGCGACATCACCCTGAAGGCCAGCCCGCACCACAACACCCTGCTCCACTTCCGGTTCAATCCGGAACACAAGGCGGAGCGCGGCCGGCACGGCGAAGGGTCCAACCGCAAGGGTGCCGACGGTGCCAGCATCACGCTGCCCGTCCCGGTGGGCACCGTGGTCTACGACGATGCCACCGGTGAGATTCTGCACGACTTTGTGACGAAGGGCGAAACCTTCATCGTCGCCAAAGGCGGACGCGGCGGACGCGGCAACGCCCGATTCACCACGCCCACCCATCAAGCGCCCACTGAGCATGAAGATGGCAAGCCAGGCGATTCGTTCAACCTGCGCCTGGAGTTGAAGCTGCTGGCCGATGTCGGCCTGGTGGGATTCCCCAATGCGGGCAAGTCCACGCTGATCTCGCGCCTGTCGGCGGCCAAGCCCAAGATTGCCGATTATCCGTTCACGACGCTGACCCCCAACCTGGGCGTGATGTCCTTTGAAGACCTCACCGATTCTCGGACCCTGGTGATGGCCGACATTCCGGGCTTGATCGAAGGGGCCAGCGAGGGTCATGGCCTGGGTCACCAGTTCCTCCGTCACGTCGAACGCACGCGCGTGCTGGTGCATCTGGTGGACGTCTCTGGCGCCAGCGGCCGGGATCCGCTGGAAGATTACCGGGTCATCCTCGATGAGTTAGCCCGCTTCAGCTCTGAGCTAGCCGCCAAGCCGCAAATCGTTTGTGCCAACAAGATGGACGCCGCGCAGGATCTGGATGTCGTGGCCGCGCTGGAAGAGGCCGCCCAAGGCCATCCCTTCCTCCGCATCTCCGCCGTCTCGGGAGCCGGCTTGAAGGACTTGAAGAAGATGATCTTCGAGATGGCCGCCGACGCCGAAGAACCGCTGGAACCCCCGCCGCCGCGCATCCAGCCGGTGGAAGTGGAACCGCTGGCCGAAGACGACGACGAGTAACGTTTAGCGGTCAGCCAATCATTTGCGCCGCGTGCTTCAGCACGTCCGGCGTCACGCGCTCCCCGGCCATCATCCGGCCCAGTTCCTGGATGCGTTGCTCTCGCGTCAGCTCGGTCACTGAGGCCACGGTACGGCCCTTCACTTCGTGCTTCTCCACCACGTAGTGATGCTCGCCATAGGCGGCCACCTGCGCCAAGTGTGTGACGCAGAGCACCTGATTGTCGCCTGCCACATCCTTCAACCGGCGTCCCACGGCTTCCGCCACCGCTCCACCGATCCCGGCATCCACTTCGTCAAACACCAGCGTGCGGCCCGCCGGGCCGGTGCCGGTGATGCACTTCAAGGCCAGCGCCAGGCGCGATAGCTCACCGCCGGAGAGCACCTTCTCCATCGGTCGCGGCTCCTCACCCAGATTGGGTGACACCAGGAACGTCACCTGATCCGCACCAACGCTCGACCATTCGGCCGCTTCAAAGGAGATCAGCAGCCGCGTACGCTCCATGGCCAGCGATTTCAGCTCCTGCTCTACCTTCTTCTCGAGCTTCTTGGCCGCTGCCTGCCGCGCAGACGTCAGCTTCGCGGCGGCGGCGCGATAGCTGGCCGCCAGCACTTCGCGCCGTTCGCGCAACTGCTTGGCCCGGTCTTCGGCGGACTCGGCCTGTTCCAGCGACTGCTCCACCTGCTCCAGATAGCTCAGGATCTCGGGAATCGTGCTGCCGTACTTGCGCTTCAGCTTGTCGAGCGCCGCCAGGCGCGTCTCGACATCGTCCAGCCGCTGCGGGTCGGCCTCCAGGCCATCCAGATACGCCGCCAGCGTGCGGCTGGCCTCCTGCACTGTGGCTTCGGCCGTGCGGAGCTCCTCAACCGTGGCCGCCAGTGAATCATCCACGCGGGTCAACTCTTCGAGCCGCTTCAGCGCCAGCCGGAGGTGGGCCGCGACCGACTCGGCACCGTCATCGAGAGCCCCGTAGGCTTCCGCCGCCGCCATCTGCAGCTTGCCCACGTTCGACAACCGGCGGCGCTCCTGCGCGAGTTCTTCTTCCTCGCCGGGCTCCAGTTCCGCGGCTTGAATCTCGCGCTTCTGGAAGGCCCATAGGTCGGCTTGGCGGAGCCGCTCTTGCTCTTGCGTCTCCAGTTGCTCCAGCTCCGCCGCCACCGCTCGCCATTCGGCATAGAGCTGGGCGACCGGTGCCATGTCCAGTTGCCCAAATCCGTCCAGCAGCTCGCGCTGCCGGTCTGCTGAGAACAGGCCCTGCTGATCGTGCTGGCCGTGGATGTCGCCCAGGGTGGGGGCCAGCTCGCGCAGTTGGGTGACGGTGACCGGGCGGCCGTTCAGGTAGGCACGGCTTTTGCCGCTCGACAGAATCTCGCGCTCGACGATCAGGTCTTCGCCATCGGCCCCTTCAAAGATGGCCGAGACACGGGCGCAATCGGCGCCACTCCGGATGGCGTCGGCGGAGGCCCGTTCGCCGAAGACGAGGCCTAAGGCATCGACAACGATGGACTTACCAGAGCCGGTTTCGCCGGTGAGCAGGTTGAAGCCCGAATGAAAACGGACCCGCACGCGTTCCACGACGGCATAGTTCTCGACGACAAGCTCGACGAGCATCTAACGAGAGTTTAGCGCTGATCGGACGCCTGGCGAGCGAGGCGCGACATTTTATAGGTGAAATGTTTCCGTTGAGGCCGATACAATGGGAGTCACGTGATCTGGCAGCTGATTGATCCAACTAAACCGCTGACGTTCGCGGTGTTTCTTCTGCTTGCGGCGGCATCGCTGTTCTCCTGGACGGTGGTCTTCTCCAAGTGGGGCCGCTTCCGGCGGCTCCGGCAAGCGAACTTGAACTTTCTGCGCGCCTTCCGCAAGGCCGGGGCGCTCGATCAGCTTTCGCTCGCCATTGAGCAGTTCCGCGGGGCACCGCTAGCCACCGTGTTCGAGTACGGCTATGCCGAAGTGGACCGCCAGGTGAAAGCCCGGCGCACCATCTTCAACCGCACCTCCATTGAGCGCAACCTGCAATTGGGCATTGGCGAAGAGATCCGGCAGCTGGAAGTCAGCCTGAACTGGCTGGCCACCATTGCCACCGTCACCCCGTTTATCGGCCTGTTCGGCACGGTGTGGGGCATCATTGATGCCTTCCAGGCGTTGTCGAGCGCTGGTTCGGCCAGCTTGCGGACGGTAGGCCCCGGCATTGCGGAAGCACTGGTGGCGACCGCATTGGGTCTGGCGGCGGCGGTGCCGGCGGCGGTCTTCTACAACTGGTTCTCCAATCAGATCCGCGAGATGGGCACGCGCCTGGAAGACTTCACGCTCGAGTTCATGAACTTCGCTGAACGCACCTACGAGAACCACTAGGGAGGACCGGCGGCAATGGCTTTCAACTTGGGTGGCGGCAGCGGACGAGGGCGGCGCTACGGCGGCGGCACGCTGTCGGAAATGAACGTCGTCCCGCTGGTGGACGTGGTGTTGGTGCTGCTGATCATCTTCATGATCACGGCGCAGGCCATGGAGTTTGGCCTCGAAATCGAAGTCCCCAAGGTAAAGCAGGAGAAGGCCAGCTCAGAGGATCTGCCGGTGGTCAGCGTCACCCGTACGGGCGAAATCTATCTGGCCGACAAGCCGGTGAACATCAACGAACTGGCTGACAAGGTGCGGGCCCAGTACGGAAAAAATGGCAAGGCTGTGTACGTCCGCGCCGACAAAGCTACGTCTTGGGATACAGCCGTGCAAGTGATCGACGCATTGGGCCGGGCCAAAATTGATGTGCGTGTTGTCACCACCACGCAGGAGGATACGCGCCGGCGCCGCTAACGGCCGGCCGCTACACCAAGGGATGACCCAACGCTTGGCACGTCCGCTGGGAAGTTCCATGTTGTTGCATGGAGCAGTGATTGGGTCCGCGTTGCTGTGGTCTTGGTGGCAGGCCCGCGGACGCGAACAGTGGGGCGATCCGAACTCGCAGGGCGGCGGTAGCGTCGCGGTGCAAGCAGTCAGCCAGATCCCGTTGCCCGCCCGGCCCGGCCCGGTCAATCCAGTGGCCAACGACACGGAATCCGAAACGCCCACGCCGAAGAAGGAAAAAGCTACGGCCAAGAAATCGGTGGACGACCCCGACGCCGTCGCCTTGAAGATGAAGCGCGAGAAGCGCAAGTTGACTGACGTCGCCGCCGCCACGCAGCGCTACAAGACCGAAGTGAAGTCCAACCAAGTGGCTTCTGAAGTGGGCCAACGCGCTGTTTCGCCGATGTTCGGTGTGCCCGGTGCAGGCGGCGTGGGCACGGGCACGGGCAGCCCTTTGGGCACGCGCTTTGGCTGGTATGAGGCGTTGCTGCGGCAGCGCGTCGCGCAGAACTGGCGCACGCAGGAGATCCCGGCCCAGATCCGGATGCTGCCGGTGGCCGTGGTGACCTTTACGATCTACCGCGATGGCAGCGTGAAAGATGTGAAGGTGCTGAAGTCCAGCGGGAACTATCAGCTGGACTCCACCGCCCAGCGGGCTATCTATGATTCAGCTCCGTTTCCGCCACTGCCTCCGCAGTTTGAGCGGGACTCCGCGCGGATCGAATTCTGGTTTGAGCTAAAACGATGAATAAAACAATCCCTGCTCTTTTTCTGTTGTTGCTGACGGCGCTTGTGGCACCTTCGCAGCAAAGCGACATCCTGGTGAAGTTGACCGGCGGGCAAGTGCCCGTCATCGCCATTACGGACATGCGCGGAACCGGCGACGCGCAAACCCATATGGGCGTCTTCAACCGCACGCTGTTTGATGAAATCGACAACTCCGGCATGTTGAAGATCGCGCCGAAGAGCATGTATCCGCTCAGCGTGCCCCAACGCCCACAGGACTTCAGTGCGCGTGGTGCGGTGATGGCCGACTGGGCCAAGCCGCCGGTGGCCGCCAACTATCTGGCGTTTGGCTACACCGCCATCCAGGAAGGGCGGCTGGTGCTGATGGGCTATCTCTACGACGTCAAGCAGCCGGATGCGGCCAATGCGCAGGTGATCGGCAAGCTCTACTTTGGTGACCCGACGGCAGAGGGCGCGCGGAGCGTGGCCCAGGAATTCGCCGCCGACATCCTGGCGCGCTTCGGCGTGAAGTCTCTGGCGGGGTCGAAGATCTATTTTGTGCGGCAGATGGGCCGGGATTCCAAAGAGATCTGGCAGATGGACTACGATGGCTCCAACCAGCGTCCGGTGACGCAGTACGGGCCGGGCTACACCTCGTTTATGCCCTCGGTGTCGAAGGACAACACGAAGCTGGCGTTTACGCAGCTATCGCAGAAGAACCCGGCGGTGATTGTGTACTCACTCGAAACCAATCGCAAGCTGCCGTTCGTGAATCCCCAGGCCAGTGTCAACTCCTCGGCTGACTTTACGCCGGACGGCCAGAACATCATCTTCTCGTCGTCGCTGGGTGCCGGATTTGCCAATCTGTTCATGGCGGGTATCGATGGCAGTGGCATCCGTCGTCTGACAAGCGTTCGTGCGGTGGAGACCGAGCCCAAGGTGAATCCCAAGACGGGCCAGGAAGTGGTGTTCACTTCCGGACGGTCGGGTCCGCCACAGCTCTACAAGATGTCGATTGATGGGGCTGACATCGAACGTCTCACCTCCGGCGAAGGCGACGCGGTGAACCCCAGCTGGCACCCGGAAGGGCAACTGATCACTTTTGCCTGGACCCGCGGATTTGAGCCGGGTAACTTCAACATTTTCGTCATGGATGTGACGAAAAAAGAGTACATTCAGTTGACACACGGCGTGGGCCGCAACGAAAATCCAACTTGGGCTCCGGATGGACGCCATATCGTTTTCTGCTCCAACCGGAGCGGAACTCCTCAGATTTGGACCATGTTGGCCGATGGGACTCAAGTGAAACGGCTGACCAGCCAGGGATCGAACACGATGCCCGTTTGGAGCAAGTAGCCAAAATAGGGTAAAGTGTCGGTTTAGGCTATTGTTTGTTAGGATTGCGTAGGGAGGCAGACTGAAACCATGACGAAACGAAATATTGGCGCCCTGTTGATGGCGCTCACCCTGGCAGTGGGTGTGACTGGTTGTAAGAAGAAAGCGCCGGCACCGCCGCCGCCACCGAAGCCGGTGGTGCAAGCAGCACCGCCGCCACCGCCGCGCCCGTCGATCACTTTTGCTGCGGAACCGACCACGGTGGAACGCGGCCAGTGCGCGACGCTCCGCTGGAACGCCGCCAATGCAACGGACGTAAACATCACCCCCGGTGTGGGCAAAGTGGCCGCCAGCGGCACGCAGCGCGTGTGCCCCACCACCACCACCACCTACACCGCCAAGGCTGACGGCCCTGGTGGCAGCGATTCGGCCACCGCGACCGTGAACGTGACGGCTCCCCCGCCGCCCCCGCCGCCGCCCCCGCCGCCCGCCAAGACCTCGCTGAGCGATCTGTTGGCGCAGCAGTTGCAGGACGCGCCCTTTGATTTCGACAAGAGCGAGATCCGCGAGGATGCGCGCAACATTCTCACCCGTGATTCGGAAGCGCTGAAGACGATCTTCCGCGATCAGTACCCCAACGCCACCGTCAACGTGGAAGGCCATTGCGACGAGCGTGGTTCCGCGGAGTACAACCTGGGCCTGGGCGACCGTCGCGCGACTGCCGCCAAGGAGTTCCTGGTGCAGTTGGGTGTCGCGGGCGACAAGTTGAAGACGGTCAGCTTCGGCAAGGAACGCCCGACCTGCACCGACGCCAACGAGGCGTGCTACCAGAAGAACCGCCGCGCTCACTTCTCGGCTGGCCAGTAGGCTTGCTGGCAAGTGGGGCAACGGTTCCGTTAAAGTAGAAGCAAGTGAGGAAGGGGCGGGGCGCTTGAAGCGCTACCGCCCTTTCTTTTTGTCGGATCATATTGAAGGTGGCTATTTTGGGAGGCGAAACGATGATGGGTGCCAAGCGAATGGGACGGTTGATGCTGGTGATGGCGGTGGCTGTCACTCCCGCCCTTTGGGCACAGAAGCGCGACCAACTGGTGGAGATGCAGCGCGACCTGGGTCTGCTGCAGGATCAGTTGAAGACGATGGAGCGCACGCAGGCCGAACGCCTGGCCGCCATCGAAAAGCTGATCAACCAAGCCATCGACAATCAGGGCAAGATCGCCACCGTGGTGGGTGGCCTGGAAGCGGCGATGGCCACCCAGCAGAAGGCCTTGATCGCGCCGGTGGCCACCATTGGCAGCAAGGTGGATGAGCTGTCAACCGAGGTGGGCGGCTTCAAAGAAGCACTCCGCGAAGTGAACAGCCAGATGCGCAAAATCCAGGCGCAGATGGTGGACCTGAACAACGCGGTGAAGATCATGCAAGCACCGCCGGCGGCCCCCGCACAGGACCCCAACGCGCCGCCGCCCGGCATGACGTCAGAAGCCGTTTATCAGGAAGCGATGCGCGCCAAATCGAGCGGCCAGTTTGACCTGGCCGAGCAGCGCTTCACAGAATTTCTACGCTTCTACGGCACCACCGACCTGGCCCCCAACGCCAAGTTCTATTTGGGCGAGCTGGCCTACCAGCGGGACAAGTTTGAAGACGCCGTGACGGCGTTTGACGCGGTGGTGGAAGGATATCCCGAGAACAACAAGACGCTCGACGCCATGTACATGAAGGGCCTGGCACTGGGCAAGTTAGACCAACGGGCCGAAGCACTGGCGCAGTTTCGCGTACTCGTGAAGAAGGCTCCCACCAGCGAGCAGGCGGCCAAGGCGAAGGACCAGATCAAGCGGCTGACTCCGACCGCCGCGGCCCCGGTACGGAAAAAGAAATGAGACTCGCGGCGCTGGTCCTGTTAGGCGCGGCCTTGGTGCCGGCGGGCGAGTTTGCCCGCGAGCTAAAGGCTTATCGCGGCAAGACTCCCAAGATCGATGGCGTGCTCTCCAAAGGCGAGTATGACGATGCCACGGCCTTTACCGGCGTGCTGGATTGGACGCCCCAGTTTTCCCGCACCACGGATCCGAAAGATCTGGCGCTGAAGGGCTGGGTGAAGCATGACGGCAAGCGGCTCTATTTTGCCTTTGAGATCACCGATGACGTGCTCTACGGCATCGACACTCCGCGCTGGTTGCCAGACAACAACCCGAAGGTGCATGAGCTGACCCGCGAAGGCTTCCCCTGGTTCGGCGATGAGATGGAGTTGCTGATCAACGCCACCAACAAGTGGACCGGCAAGGAGAACGCCGCGGGCAATGGACAAAGCTGGCAGATGGTCTGCAACCTCACCAAGTCCCGCAAGGGCGGCGTGGGTGTGGGCGGCATTCTGGAAGGCGAGCCACGGTCGAATGAAGCGGCCTGGAACACCTATCAGAAGTGGATTCTCGATGGTGCCATGGACTGCGCGGCGAAGCGCTCCGGCGACCCCCAGGCGAAGCCCCGGAAGTACGTTGTGGAATGGTCCGTGGCGTTTGATCCCTGCCTGGAAGTGGAGCCCGGCAAGTTCTATTCGACCGCGCTGGGCGATCGCAAAATGGGCCTGAACATTGCCCTCGGCGACCTGGATGAGAAGGAGCGGGTGAACGACAACCCCTACCACTTCAATCATGAAGACTGGTGGGCGGGCCATCCCGGCACCCGCACCAACTTGAAGGACTTTGGCACGCTGTGGATCATGACCGGACCCAAGAGATGACACCCCTCCCTGACACCGTTGCGGCCAGTACCGCTGGGCTTGATGCCGTCACTCCGCCGGAACCGTTGCTGACGCCGGCCAAGCTGGAGCTGGCAGTGGCGGGCCCCGCGCTGACCGATGATCATGTCCATGCGGCCGTGACGCTGGCTTGCGAGCAAGGCATCCGTGCCGTCATCGTCAGGCCTTCGGATGTTGATCAAGCGGCGCGCGCGATGTTCGGCTCGACGCTGCTGGGCTCATTTGTGGGCTTTCCCCACGGGTCCTCGACCACGGCCATCAAAGTGTATGAGGCGCGTGACGCCATCCGCCGCGGCGCCCGCGAGATCCATGCGGTGCTGAATATCGGCAAGTTGAACTCGCGGCAGTTCCAGTATGTCGAGATGGAGCTGATCCAGTTGGCGCAAGTCTGCCACGAACATTCAGCCCATCTGCGCGTGATCTTCGGCACCACCCTGCTAAACGAAGAAGGCAAGCTGGTCGCATCCAAGATCGCCAAACGCAGCGAGGTGGATAGCGTGCTGCCCGCGCTGGGCCCCGTTCCGGTTGACGATGAAGCGCTGCTGTTGAAGAAGTGCGTGCCTCTGGTGCAGCTGGCTTTCTATCGTGATTCACTCGATGGCGTGCTGGCGGCACTGGAGCAAGGATGCACCAGTATCAGCGTGCCGCAGCCCGCCGCGATCCTGGAAGCGTGGAAGCAGCGCAACACGCCTCCCGCCTCAGCATCTTAGGCATGCTACGCTAACCGACTGTAGCTGTCATGCCGTCGCGAGCCTCCTTTCCATCCATCTGTATCGCCCTGGGCTTCCCCACCACCGAGAAGTTACTGGAGCACGCCCATCGTGAGTTGGACTCCGGGGAGCGCTTTCTGGAATTCCGGCTCGACTACCTGCCCCGGCCTCAGGATGGCTTGGCCGTCATCCGCACCTTCCTGACAACTCATCCGGAGGCGGTGATCCTGGCCACGTGCCGGCGGCATCAGAATCACGGCCATTTCAATGGCTCGATTGATGAACAGGTAAGCATCTTGAGCCAAGCGGTGGATGCCGGTGCGCGGGCGGTGGACCTGGAAATTGAGAGCGCCGAATCCAGCTTGGCCCATCTGGAAGCCCTGCGCTCCAAGTGCTTCTTCATCGTCAGCTATCACAACTTCGATGGCACGCCTCCACTGGATCCGCTGGTGAAGCGCATGACGAAGGTGGGCGCGGATGCCTACAAGGTGGTGACCACGGCCCGCAAGCCGTCTGATCCGCAACGCGTGCTGGCGCTGGGGAAGGCCTATCCCAAGCTGAAGTTTATTCTGCTGGCCATGGGCGAAGCGGGCTTCCCGACGCGGGTGCTGTCACCGGCCGCCGGTGGCCTTTACACTTACGCCGCCCCTTCCGCGGCTGAAGGCACCGCCCCAGGACAAGTGAGCGCGCGGCACCTGCGCAATCTCTACCGCATCGAAAAGTTCACCAAGGCCGCGAAGATCTTTGGCGTCATTGCCGACCCGGTGCGCCACTCGATTTCACCGGCCGTGCACAACCGCGCCTTGCAAGCGCGGCGGATCGATGGCGTCTATCTGCCGTTTCTCGTGAAGCCGGTCCAGTTGCGCGATTTCCTGCTGCTGGCGGACCGGTTGCCCATCAGCGGCTTCAGTGTCACCATTCCGCACAAGCAAAAGATCATCCGCTACCTGGATGTGATTGAGCCGCTGGCCCGCCGGATTGGGGCCGTCAATACGGTTTGGCGCAAGGCCGGCAAGTGGCGCGGGACCAACACGGATGCGGCGGGTGTCACCAAGCCCTTGTCGAAGCATCTGCGGCTGGGCAAGGCGAATGTCCTGGTGGTGGGTAACGGCGGAGCCGCGCGCGGAGCGGCGTTTGCCTTGGCTGATGCGGGTGCCAAGCTTTCGTTGACCGGACGCAATCCAGACCGGGTGCGGGCGCTGGCGAAGGTCTGTGGGGCTGAGCCCTTGATGCGGGACCAGCTTAAAGCCGGTCGCAAATTCGATGCCGTGGTGCATGCCACGCCGCTCGGCATGTTCCCTCATCCGGACGAATGTTTCTTCGATGACGAGATTCCGGCGGAGCTGGTATTCGACATGGTCTACAACCCCATGGAGACGCTGCTGCTCAAGCGCGCCAAGCAGCAGGGCTGCACGGTGATCCCCGGCATCCAGATGTTTGTCGAACAGGCGGTGGCGCAGTTTGAGATCTTCACCGGCGAATCAGCTCCGCGCGCGGTAATGGAAAAGGCAGCCCTGGAGGCCCTGACGTGAGCCTGACGCGCCGCAGCTTTCTGGCCACGGGCAGTGCGGCGATAACGTGGGCCGCTGCGCCCGCGTCAAACGACGTCTTTTTCGCTTCCCTCACCGAGCTAAGCGCGCGGCTGCGCAAGAAAGAGTTTTCCTGTGTCGAACTGACGCGCGCCTTTGCCGACCGGCTGGAACGGTTCGGTCCACGCTACCACGCACTGGCGCTCAGCCTTCGCCAGGCGGCTCTGAAGTTGGCCCAGGATGTAGACGGCGAGATCAAGCGCAACCGGCTGCGGAGCGTCCTGCAAGGTGTCCCCTACGGAGCCAAGGATTTGTTTGCCGTGGAGAAACAAGTGACGGCCTGGGGAGCCAAGCCGTTCGCCACGCAAGTGTTCGACTACGACGCGGCGGTGGTGAAGAAGCTGGCCCAAGCCAAGGCTCCGCTGCTGGGTAAGTTGACCATGGTGGAGCTGGCGGGCGGGCCCAGCTATGGTGCGCCTTCCGCCTCGGTCACCGGGCCTTGCTTGAACCCCTGGGATGTCACCCGCTGGTCGGGTGGCTCATCGAGCGGTTCCGGCGCGGCGGTGGCTGCAGGTCTGGTGCCCTGGGCGTTGGGGACGGAGACGAACGGCTCGATCATCAACCCCAGTGCCTTCTGCGGCGTCACGGGGCTGCGGCCCACCTATGGACTGGTCAGCCGGTACGGGGCGATGGAGCTATCGCGCTCGCTCGACAAAGTGGGTCCGATGTGCCGCACAGCGGAGGATTGCGGCCATGTGCTGGCCGTGATCGCCGGTGGCGATGACCGGGACCCGGATTCTGCCGGCAAGAGCTTCTACTTCGCGCCGGAGTTTGTGCGGCCGTTGAAGGAACTGCGGGTGGGCTTTGCTCCGGTAGACTTTGATGCCGGGGCGCAGGAAGCCGCCCGCCCGGCCTTCCAGGCGGCGCTGGCGCTGTTCCGGGCGATGGGCGTCACTCTGGTCGAAAAGAAGCTGCCGGAGCTGCCCTATGGCCCCACCGTGCGGACGCTGATCACGGCGGAGGCCTCGACGGCCTTCCGCGCCTTGATCGAGTCCCGCAAAGTGGACCAGCTGGCTGACCAAGTGCAGATCGACGGGCTGAAGAACGGCCTAAAGGTGACGGCAGCCGACTACCTGAAAGCGAAAACCGCGCAACGGGAGATCATCGAAGCCTTTGGCCAGCTGTTCAGCGATGTCGATGTGCTGCTCGCGCCGTCTTGGTCGCGGGTGGCCCTGGAGGCGCTGAAGCCTTTCGATAGTGCGCCCCCGGTACCCACCCCCCCGGCGGACCGGGGTAACAGTTCGCTGGTCAGCGCTTCCAACATTGCCGGAGCCCCAGCCTTGTCTCTGCCCTGCGGTTTGGTCACCGGGCTGCCGGTTGGCATCCAACTGGTCGGCCGCCACTTCACCGAGAACACCCTGCTGGCCCTGGGCATGGAGTTTCAGCGGCGGACGGAATGGCACAAACAACACCCCGCTGTGGCCTAAGATTGAGGCGTGGACGGCGGAACGAACAGTAATGTAGTTTGCTGGGTTGCGGTGCTGGCCACGGCGTTCATGGCCACGTGGTTTGATCTTCGGGAACGGCGAATCCCCAACTGGCTGTGCTTGGCCGCGTTCGCGGCGGGGATGGCGCTCCATTGGCAGGAAGCGTTGGCCGGGGGCGGATTGGCGGCCCTGGTCTACGGAGCGCTGTTTATGCTGGGCGGCGTGGGCGCGGGCGATGCCAAGCTGATGATCACCTTGGGAGCATTGGCCGGGCCGATGCCGTGGCTGCTGATCTTTGCCTACTCAGCCGTGGCCGGGGGCATCCATGCCCTAGGGCTGCTGGTGACGGGGGGTAAGGCGGCTCTGAAACAGAAAAAGCCGATGGCTCCCGCGGTGCTGGTGGGATGCTTGCTGTGGGTAATCCCACTTTTGCGCCGATAAGCAGTAGGGCGATGATTCGGTTTGCCATGAGGGGCCGGGGGCCCTTGTTGGTGGCGTTGGGTGCGGCTATGATAGCTGCTCTCATCGGCGCCTTCGCGCTTTGGCCCACCAGCTTCTATTGGCCGTCAGCCCAACCCCTCCGGGTGGGCTACCACAATCGGCCCCCACTCACCTATACCCGGGGTGATGGCACCCCCGACGGACCCACCATTGAAGCCTTCCGGCGCGCGGTGGCGACACTGGGTGTTTCGATCACCTGGGTGGAAGTGGCGGGCGAGCTGGAAGTGGCGCTCGAGCGTGGCCAGATTGATCTGTTCCCGGCCGCCTCCCGGCTGCCCGGCCGCCTGGGGCGCATCTACATCAGCGAGCCCTGGTGGCAGTCCGACTTCGCGCTGCTGCGCTCCCGCCGGAATGCCGACCGGCACAGTCCCATCCAGCGGCTCGCGTACTTCAACGCCCCGGTGGACGCTTACTTTGTGGGCAAGCTTTTCGCGGACATCCCGCGAATTATGCGCTCTCGGCGGGAAGACGCTCTCCAGGAGGTCTGCCTGGGGCGCGCCGACGCGGTCCTGGTCGAGACCGGGGTGATGATGGATCTACTGGCCGCCCGGCCTCTGGGATGCGGATCAACGGAATTCTCCCTGGTGGAGTTGCCGCAAGCCACCCAAGGCGCGGGAGTGGCGTCCACCTTCGCTTCCCGCCGTCATGCCGATGCCATCCGGGCGGAGCTGGGCCGGATGGCCCGGAGCGGGAATCTCTACCCCATCTACCGGAGCTATCTGGGCCCCCTGGCGGCCAACTTCGATGCACCCCTGCACGTGTTTGAGGAGCGCGCTGATGGAACAGTGCAGATTGTGGCCGTCTCATTGCTGCTGACCATGTTGGCCCTTTCCCTGGCCGCGTTCGCCGTCGCCTATCGCCAGAGGCTCCGGGCCGATGCCGCCAGCCAGGCCAAGAGCAACTTCCTGGCCGCCATGAGCCACGAGATCCGCACGCCGATGAATGGCATCCTGGGCATGACGGCGCTGATGCTGGATGGCCCGCTCAGCGCGGAGCAGAAACAGCGGGCCGGGGTGGTAAAACACTCCAGCGAGCTGCTGCTGACGATTCTGAACGATATTCTCGATTCATCCAAGATCGAGGCCGGGCAGCTGCATTTGTCCAGCCAGCCTTTCTCGCCCGCCCAAGTGTTAACCGAAGTAGCCGATCTCATGGGACCGGCGGCGCAGTCCAAGGGTTTGCAGATGACCCGGGTGATCCATGGCCCAGCGGAACTTTGGCTATCGGGTGATCCCATCCGGTTCCGGCAGGTGCTGGTGAACCTGATCAGCAATGCGATCAAGTTTACCGACCACGGTAGCATCGCCGTGACACTGGAGCTAGGCCCGCCCCAAGGGCACAAGAGCGAGTGCCACGTCAGAGTCCTTGACACCGGCATCGGCATTCCCGCGGCGGCCCTGGGGCAACTGTTCCAGCGATTTGCCCAAGTGGACGACGAGCAGACCCGGCAGCGGGGGGGCACCGGGCTGGGCCTGGCCATCTCCAAACAGATCGTCGAGCTGATGGGCGGCCAGATTGGGGTGGAATCACAGCCCGGTACCGGCTCGACGTTCTGGTTCCGGGTCAGCTTGCCCGTCACCGTGGCTCCCTTGCCCGCTCCCGCCCTGCCGGAAACTCGGGCCAACCGGTTTGAAGGGTTGCGGGTGCTGCTGGCGGAAGACAATCTGGTGAACCAGAAAGTGGCCACCGGCCTGCTGCGGCAAATGGGCTGTCAGGTGGAGATCGCCAACAATGGCCTGGAAGCGGTGACCATGGCCCGAGACAACGAGTATGGCCTGGTGCTGATGGATTGCCGCATGCCGGAGATGGACGGGCTCGAGGCGACCCGCCAGATCAGGGAATTCGCCCAGAAGCTGCGCGTCGTTGCCTTAACCGCCAACGCCATGCCCGAAGACCGGGAAGCCTGTTTTGAGGCCGGCATGAACGGCTTTCTGGCCAAGCCGATCAACCGGGACGCGCTCTCTGAGGTCCTTCGCGACTCTGTTCGCTAAAGAAGTGGTCTACGGCCGGGCTTCGTCGGAATCGAGATAGCCCAAACGGGCAGCGATGAACCGGAGCGTGCCGGGGGTCTGGATGGTGACTGGTTTCCCGGTGTAGAGCCGCCAGTAAGGCTTGGCGCCCGTCTCGAACGTGTAGGCGATCGACGAACCCGGGGTGGCGCAGGTGGCCTCAACGGCACCGCCCTTTGGGGTCAGCACTGGGGTGGCGGTTTTCTGCCATTTGCCGCCGGGCCGCATCCGCTCCGTCAGCTGGCTTTCCGGCACCTGACCCAGGTCCTTGGTGTCGCGCATGAACTTTTCATGGACGGCGCGCATCTTGACCAGCGTCGGCTTGAACTTCGGGTCCGCCGCCAGATTGTGGATCTCATGCGGGTCGGCGACGGAATCGTAGAGCTCCTCCACTGGCTTCTCGGCGGCAAAGAAGGGCTTCATCCCCTCGGGCATCGGCGCGCCCCCGGCGTGCGGGCCATTGCCCACCGCCTCCTTGTAGACGCGGCGCATTTCCCGCATGGTGGGCATCTCATCCATGTACTCGATGTGCTGCACGTAGGGGCGGCCCGGGAAGTAGTTGCGCGTGTAGCGGTAACGCTTGTCGCGGACCGATCGCATCATGTCGTAGGATTCGTCCATCCGGTCCCGCGCCATGAAGACATAGCTGCGCGGCGCTGCTTTCTGCTCACCCAGAAATGCCTGAGCCTGCATGTGCTTCGGAATCGGAACTCCGGCCAGAGAAAGCGTCGTCGGCCCCAGGTCCATCAGACTCACCAGGTCATCGTTCACCGAACCCGGCTTCAAACTCCCGGGCCAGCGGATGATCAACGGAACTTTCGTGCCGGAATCGTAGAGCCAGCGTTTGCCACGCGGCATGCCCCAGCCGTGATCGCCCCAATGCATCACGACGGTGGAGTCGCGCAGCCCGTCCTGCTCCAGTTCCTTCAGCTTCTCGGCCACCTGCAGGTCCATCGCCGAGACCACGTCGTAGTAGCTGGCGATGTCCCGCCGGACGATGGGGGTGTCCGGATAGTAGGGCGGCATAGGTGCCTTCTGCGGGTCATGCAGCGCAGGCAGCCGGGCCACCAGCCGCTTGGTCTCTTCACTGCGTAGGCTGCGGATCTGCGATTCATGCGAGCTGACGAAGTTGAAGACGCTGAAAAAGGGCTGACCCGGATCGGGACGATTGCGCCAGTGGGCGCGCCCGGAGCTGTCATCCCAGGCCGTCAGCGGTGCTCCGGCTGGACCATTGAAGTTATAGTCGGTCTTCGAGTTATTGGTGCAGTAGTAGCCGGCGGCGCGCAGGTATTCGGTAAAGCACTTGGCCTCCGGCGGCGGCACCGCCCGGGAGCGCATGTGGTGGCTGCCGATCGTCGCCGGGTACATTCCCGTGATGATGGAAGAACGCGATGGCGCGCACACCGGGTAGACCGAATAAGCCTGGTTGTATCGCTGCCCTTCGGCGGCCAACTGGTCGATGTTGGGTGTCCGGGCATAGGTGTCGCCGTAGCAGCCATAGGTGGGCGAAGTGTCTTCGCAACTCAGCCAAAGGATATTCAACGGGCGTTTGGACTGGGCGCGCAACAGCACCGGCGCGGCCAGCCCGGCAGCGAACTCGCGGCGGGTCATGCCGGAGATTGTACCCAAAGCGCAACGGGGCTACTCGGCGGGCTCTTCCAGCTCCAGGCTTTCCAGCTCCTCAGCGCGGGGCGTGTAGCTCTTCAGCACCTTGATGGCGGCGGAAGTGCCGAACCCGGCTGTCCGCAGCCGCCGGTAGGCTTGCGCGGCGTGCTTTTCCTCGGCCAGGAACACGGGCAGGTCCTTGGTACGATACTTGCGCTCCAGATACTGCCGCGCCTGGGTGAGTTCGTCTACTTCGGCGAACACCTCGGCGGCCTTCTGCTCCGCCACCTCGCCGGAGACGCGGCGCTTACGCAAGTCCTGCAGGACGCGGAACTTGCCGAACCCCTCGTTGTCGCGGCGGCCCGCCGCGTAGGCTTCGGCGAACCGGGCGTCATCCAGAAACTTATAGTCCTTCAGCCGCGCCATGATGCCGTCGACGCAGGCCGGGTCCTCGGCCTTGGCGCGCAGCTTTTCCCGCACCTCGCCGGCGGAAAGCGCGCGCCCGCCCAGTAGCTTCAACGCGTAGATCCACAGCGCTTCGGCATCCAGTTTCCGGGGTTGCTTTTTCAGCGCCATGACAACGAGTGTATGCTAGAGGCAGCAAGGAAGCCCAACCATGGAAGATTCAAACAAACTCCCCTACTTTTTCCTCGGCCTCGGCATTGGCGTCACGGCGGGTCTGCTGTTTGCCCCCAAATCGGGCGAGGAAACGCGCGGATTCCTGAAGTCCAAGGCCACTGAAAGCACCGACTATTTGCGCAAGCGCACCGAAGACATCCAAAGTTCCGCCGCCGACTTGGTGGAGCGCAGCAAGGAAGCCGTTCAGCGTCAGCGCGAACAGCTGGCCGCCGCCGTCGAGGCCGGCAAGAAGGCTTACCGCGATTCGGTTGTCACCGAGGGCTAATGAACGATCCGATGATGGCCTGGGCAGTGGTCGCCTTTGTCGGTTTGGCGGCCATTTCGATGGTGGTCCAAGCGATTGCCACCATGAGAATCAAGACCATGGTGGGCGAACTGCAGCGTGACATTGCGCCGCTGATTCCGCGTGCCGAAGCGGCGCTGGAATCGGCCCGCGAAGCGCTGGTGGACAGCCGGAGACAGATAAACGAAGTTTCCGTCCGCAGCATTGCGGTGCTCGATTCCGCTCAGCTGCAAATCAGCCGCGTCGAGGAAGTGGTTCTCGATGCCGCGGCCCGGGCCCGCCACCAGTTGGAGCGCACCGAGATGGTGGTGGAAGATACCGTCACCCGGGTGCATGAAACCGTGGCCGCGGTGCAAGGCACCATCTTGAAGCCCATCCGTGAAGTGAATGGCCTGGCAGCGGGCATCCGTGCCGGAGTCTCGCACCTGATGAAGGGCAATCGTCCCAATGTGGCCCATGCCACGCAAGACGAAGAGATGTTTATCTAGTCCGGGCGGACCGCTTTGGTCGACATTCACAGCCACATTCTTCCCGGTCTCGATGATGGGTCGCCCTCCATGGAGACCACTCTCCAGATGCTGGCCCAAGCCGTGGCCGCCGGGACCACCGACATTGTCGCCACCCCGCACGCCAGCCCAAACTACGCGTTTGACCCCGAGGCTGTGAACGCGCGCGTGGCGGAGGTAAGAGCCGCGGCCCCGCCCGGCATCAACATTCACCAAGGCGCTGATTTCCACATTGATTACGATTTAGTGCAGGATGCGCTGGCGCATCCACGGCGATATTCGATCAACGGTGGCCCCTACCTGTTGATCGAACTGCCGGAGCGCGTTCCTTTGCGCACCGTGCCCCAAGTGGTGGAAACGCTGATGCGCGCGGGCCTGACCCCCATCCTGACGCATCCGGAGCGGTACTTCCTGCTGCGCGGTAAGGTAGACGAGGTCAAGCAGTGGGCCGCCTCCGGCTGCCTGGTACAGGTGACGGCACAATCGTTGACCGGGATGTTTGGTTCCACCGCGCGGAAGATGTGCGAGGACCTGCTGGACGCCCGCGCGGTACATTTTGTTGCCAGCGACGCCCACGATACCCAGAACCGCACCACGCGCCTGGACGCGGCCCGGGAATGGCTGACCGGCCGGTATGGCGCGCCTCGGGCCGAGCAATTGCTGGAACACAATCCGCGCGCCACGCTCACCGGACAGCCGCTACCGCCCTCTGGCGAAGGCTCCCGCAAAGCCGGAGCCAGGGAACGCCGCCCGTCCTGGAAGTTTTGGGGCTAAGGCGCACAGTTAGTTCATAAATAGATCGGCACTGTCCGATAAGGCCATCGTGACAGATGAGTCTATTGTCGACGTCATTGCTACTTGTCTTCAGCGCTTTACCCAGAATGCCTCGGCGGGGCGCATGGGTTTGGTGGCGGTATTCCAGGCTGATCCGGAACAATTTCTCGAACACTGTCTGCCGCTCTTGAAAAACGGCTTCTCCGAGCGGCCCGGCAATCAGTTTCTGCTGGCTTTCCTGATGGCGAAAGATCTACTGGTGAAACCGCTGGCGGAACCAGGCATGCTCACCGTGGAAGAAGCAGCCGAAGTCCTGAAAGTGGCCAAGGTGGCCGACCCGGCCTTCGATGTCACGCTGCTGCACAAAGTGATGGAAATGCACTCGTTGACCGCATACCTGCGGGTGCTGGAAGTGTTGATGTTGGGGGCACCCACCAGCCGTCTGGCGGCCATGCTGGCGCAAGTGATGCGCGACGGTGACCTCTACCTGAAATCGAAAGCGGCCTTGCTGTTGGGCCGCCTACACCAGAAGGCCGGGTGGGTGGAACGCCAGTTGTCTCACCCGGACGTCCGCGTCCGCGCCAATGCAGTGGAATCGCTGTGGGGAGACCGTTCGGCCGACGCCCAGAAAGTCTTCACTCAAGCCACCACCGATGAGCACCAACGCACCGTGGGCAATGCCCTGGTGGGCCTCTACCGCGCCGGCGATCCACAGTCCATCCAACAGATCATCCATATGGCCCAGGATGAGCGCGCGCCGTTCAAAGTGACGGCCCTTTGGGCCATGGGGCATCTGGGCGACCCACGGTTTCTGCCGTGGCTGACCGAAGCGATGGGCCGCATTGAAGCAAACTTGCGCCCCAACATTTTCCAGACCATCCGCCGTATCCGCGAGCAGCGCGACCTGGTGAATAGCCATGGCAGCCTGAACATTCACCTGGCCGCCGCCAATCAGTTGCCCGATGGGGGCCGGCGGGTGAGATTCTCGGTGGTGGATGCCAAGCGCTCAGCTGTATTGAGCGATGACAGCTTGGTGGCCACCAATGTGGCGGTCTATGAAGATGGTGAGAGTGAGCTCGGCTACACCGTGAAGGCGCTCAATGTGCCGGAACTGCTTTCGATCGCCATTGCTCTGCCCTTCCGCAGTGCCGACGATCCCATCCAGCAAGGCATCGCCAATGCGGCACCGGCTTGTGTCCCACTGAAGCGGCCGAGCGACCGATGGGCCTTGCTCCGCTATGCCAACAATGGGTCGGCGGAGGGCACCAAGCCGCTGAAGGCTCCCGTGGGTGAACTGACCGGCAATCACGACGAGGCCACGGCCCTCTTCATGGAGCCCGGCACCACCGCCCAGACGGCGGCCAGCCTGGACAAAGCGGCGACGAGGCTGATCAAATTGCTGGCGGGCTCCCCTGGCGACAAGCATCTGATCCTGGTGGCCGACTCCGCCGAGTCGCTGGCCAACATTGACGTGGCGTTGCAAACGCAATCGGCGGAAGTAACCAACGTCCGCATCCACACCATCACGCCGGAGCTTTCGGCCTCCGAAGCGGGCGCGGTGCTGGATTTTGAGAAGTTGGCCCGCGCCACCGGGGGGCTGTCGCGCCGTCTGGCTGACCCTTCTCTCCTCACGATGCCGCTGCAGGCGATTCTCAGCAATGCCCTCAGCCAGTTCGAACTAACCTACGGCAAGGACGATTCCGGTGGCGGTTTCCCGGAATTGAAAATGCAGGTCTACAGCACCTACGGCTTCGGCGAAGCGATCACGTTCCTCATCGAGGGCGCACAGGACGGCCACGCGACCTAAAGTCTATCTCCACCCCCGGGCGACCAATTGGACCCTCTCAGGAGAGCCGCGCCCGGCCTTTGAACGGCCCCCAACTTTTTCCTGGGAACTTTGACGAATGCGGTCCGTTCGCCCTAAAGTGCGCTTACCTGATTGCCGATGAAACAAGAAATGAGTGAACAGCGCGTACACCCCAGAATGTTGTGTGCTGATCTGGTGCCGTTGGAATGGACGGATCCGGTTGGCCGGACCCGCCGGACCATGGCGAACCTGGAAGACATCTCTTTGGCCGGCGCCTGCCTACAGATTGACCAGCAAATCACCCCGGGCACCAAAGTCCGCTTTACGGTCACCAAGGGTAGCTTGAGCGGTGAGGTTCGCTACTGCACCTTCCGTGAGATCGGCTACTTCGTCGGCATCCAGTTCGATCCTGGCGTTCGCTGGACCTCCCGCATGTTCCGGCCGATGCACCTGCTGGACCCCCGCCGGATCGCCGACCGGGCTTCTGACCGCCTGGGCGTCCACTAACGGCGCTCCGCCGCCGTCTTCAGCGAACCACACGCTGACGCATCACGGCGCACAACTGGCACCAACACCCCTCTCTCCCCGCCCATCAACCCGAGCGCTGCTCCACTTCGGCCAGCACTCGACACAAATCCCGGCACAGAGCGGAAAACAGGGTTCGGTTGGAGCGGGCGACGGTGGGCCGTGTGTTGACCGCTTGGTGCTCTTCTTGGGGGCATCTAAGCAAGCAGGCGCGCCGAAACGCCATAATGGGTAGTGGCCTTGTTGACCTATTCCACCCGCTCCGGCATTCAGGTTGAGCGGCGCGTCACGAACGTGCCCTACTCCCGTGGCCTGCGCGGGCTGCTGCGCAAGCTTGATTCTGAGCGGGGCGCTTATCTTTCCTCTGGATACGAATATCCCGGGCGGTATTCTCGCTGGGACTTTGCGACTATTGCTCCGCCGATCGAGATCATTGGTGAAGGCCGGACCATGGAGTTCCGGGCGCTGAATGAGCGCGGCCTCGCGCTGCTCCAGATGCTGGAGCCGGTGCTGGCTCCGCATCCGCACTGGGCGTCATTTGAGAGCCAGCCGGGATTGCTGAAGGGCGTGCTGAAACCGCTGCCGGAGCTGTTTTCCGAAGAAGAGCGCAGCCGCCAACCTTCGGTGTTGTCGATTCTACGGGCGCTGATTGAGGAGTTCCGGCACCCGGAGGATTCGCGGCTCTTCCTGGTGGGGTCGTTCGGCTATGACCTGCTGTTCCAGTTCGACCCGATTGAGCTGAAGCTGCCGCGCGAAGGTAAGCCGTTGCTGCACCTTTACTGGTGCGACCAGATCTACGTGATGGACCGGCGCAAAGAAGTGATTGAGCGTTACCAGTACGAGTTCTCCACCGCCACGGCCTCGACAGTGGGACTGGAGCGGACGTCGCCCAAGGTGCCCAAGAATCGCGGCAAGAGCACGCCGATCGTCAGCGACCACACGCCGGAAGAGTACATGGCGAACGTGGAGAAGGTCCGCCAGGGGATGAAGCAGGGTGACTACTACGAAGTGGTCCTCCGGCAGACGTTCCGGGCGGGCTACGGCGGCAAGGCCAGCGATCTGTTTGAGAAGATCCAGACCGCCAGCCCCAGCCCCTATGAGTTCTTCCTGCAGCTAGGCAATGAGCAGTTGATTGGCGCTTCGCCCGAGATGTTTGTGCGCGTCGAAGGTGACCGCGTCGAGACTTGCCCGATCTCCGGCACCGCGCGCCGCACGGGCGATCCGTTGAAGGATGCGGATGCCATCAAGGAGCTGCTGAACTCATTCAAAGAAGAGAGTGAGTTGACCATGTGCACGGATGTGGACCGCAACGACAAGTCGCGCGTCTGCCGTCCGGGGACCGTCCGTGTGTTGGGTCGGCGGCTGATTGAGAGCTACGCCGGGGTGTTCCACACAGTGGACCACGTCGAGGGGCTGCTGGAGGACCGCTACGATTCGCTCGATGCCTTCCTGACCCACATGTGGGCCGTGACGATGATCGGCGCGCCCAAGAAGTGGGCGGCGCAGGCCGTCGAGAATCTGGAAAAGGACGCTCGCGGCTGGTATGGCGGGGCCATCGGGTTGATCTCGATGAACGGCGACATCAACACCGGCATCCTGATCCGCACGGTGCACTTGCGCGATGGCGTGGCCAAATATCCGGTGGGCGCGACGCTGCTGTATGATTCCGTGCCGGCCGCGGAAGAGAACGAAACGCGGATGAAGGCGACGGGCTTTTTCCGGGTGCTGGGCACGCCGGTGGCGAAGGCCGAGGCCGCCGTGGCGAAGGTGGAGCCGACGCGTCCAGTGAAGCTGCTGCTGGTGGACAACGACGATTGCTTTATCCATACGCTGGCCAACTATGCACGGCAGGCGGGTGCCGAAGTGGTGACTTACCGCGCCGGGTTCCCGGTGGAGATGCTGAAGAGCATCGATCCGGACTTGGTGCTGATCTCGCCGGGTCCCGGAAGGCCGCAGGATTTTGGCGTGCCGGGCGTGGTGCTGGCGGCGGCGGAACTGGGGATTCCGGTGTTTGGCGTGTGCCTGGGGCTCCAGGGCATTGTCGAGGCGTTTGGCGGGACGTTGGGTGTGCTGGACTACCCGATGCACGGCAAGCCTTCAGAGATCAGCCACCGCAACGTGGGCATCTTTGCGGGCCTGCCGGAGAAGTTCCGGGTGGGGCGCTACCATTCACTGTTCGCGCAGCATGAGACGTTCCCGGCGGTGCTGGAAGTGACGGCGCAGACGGAAGATGGCGTGATCATGGGTGTGCGGCACCGGACGCTGCCGATTGAAGCGGTGCAGTTTCATCCGGAGTCGCTACTGTCGCTGGACGACAACTGCGGGTTGAGGTTGATTGAGAATGTCATACGCACGTTGGGGCAAGCGCGTCATCGGAGCGGCGATTCCGATCGGCCTGAACACGGCCTTCATCATCAACTTGTGTGACCTGGTCTACCGCTGCGGCTGCCGGAGTTGGTGGGCCGGGGCGGAGGCGATGTGCAACATCCATCAACATGGCGTGCGGCACTGCCCTTTTTGTTCCCATGGCACGGCGCTACCGGCGGGCGTATTTGCGGCGGTCGCGGCCCTGCAACTGTGGCTCAACTTCCGGCCCTGGCCGCCGGTAGTGCGATTTGGGGCGGCGGTGGCGGCATTTCCTTTGGTGGGCGGGGCTAGTCTGTTGGTTCTAGGACTTTTTGACGGGTACTGGCGCTAAATCACTACGCTTTATGCGATCGGCAGCAGCCATACTGTGTCTACAGCCATGGAAATTCTGGACGTTGTCTTCTACGCGGTCGTGTTCGCGATTGCCTACTGCCTACTGAATGATGGCAGCGGCGGCAAGCGCGACCGGCAGATGGCCATGGTTCCAGCCGGCTGCTAGTTGCTCCACTGATTCTCCCGCGGTGGGCCAAGGGTGCGGTAACCCTTTCGTTTTGCATCCGGCTAAGGAGCCATCGCCATACTTAGGGCAGCGACGGCACCCATCGGCTTGGGACAGGGCGCCGGGCCATCGTCTGAATCCAGAGCTGACTCCGGTTGAGCGGAACCCTCCGCCGGATCGGCGAAGCGGCGGAACCGGTAGCCGACCCCAAACACCGTTTCGAGGTTGAGGCCTTCATGATCCTTGAGGCGGGTGCGGAGACGGTGGATGTGCACATCAAGCGTGCGGGACTTGAGGCCGGGCGGAAAATTCCAGAGTCCGGTGAGGAGCGCCCGGCGCGAGACCGTTCGACCTTCATTGGCGGCCAGGGTGGCCAGAACATCGAATTCGCGGTCCGGTAGCGGCACAACTGCGCCATCAAAGCGCACCCGGCGCTGCTCAAGGTAAATCTTCAGTCGCGGATCTGCATAATCGGCGGCGGGGTTAAAGAACTCAGTTTCGACGGTGCGGTCCATCTTGCTTCCTTTCTCCTACACGTGAGAAAAAAGCGTGAATTGTAACGAAACGGGACAGTTAAACTTTGTTAATTTGTCCTGGATCACTCAATCCGGAAGGGGCCCGCATTCCGGACGGTTAAGTCCCGTTTGTCAACGTCTTCGGCGTTGACGGCTATATCAATTGCTTTACCATTATCGGGAACCCGCAGCCGGAACTCGGACTCTTCGCCGGAGGCCAGCTCCGTCAGTTCAATGGGTCCGCGCCGGGTGGCCAGCGGCTTTCGTCCCGTGCCGATGAAGTCGATCAGCAACTGCACCTGAATCCACGTCCGGGCGCTGGTATTGCGGACTTTGCCATCGATCTCAATGCCTTCGTGCGTGCGGACGGCATGGATCTCCAGGATCTCCAGATCCGGCGGCTTGGGGGGCTTCTGCCGCTGTGCCGCCAAGCTGCCGCACAGCAGGACCCCGGCTAGAGCCCGCAGGAAAACCAAACGTGAGAGCATATCTTCCATGATGCCGTTGAATCGCCGTCAACTGCTGGCCGGTACGGCTATGGCCGCCGCTACACCCCTGGCCAGCCCTGCCCAGTCTACCGGAGCACCTAAGAACATTATCATCGCCAGCGCCAATGGTCTGGAGTGTTGTGCCAAGGCCATGCAGATGGTGAAGGCTGGCCGCGACACGCTGGACGCGGTGGTGGCCGGGGTGAACATCGTGGAACTGGACCCCAAGGACAATACCGTGGGCTACGGCGGACTGCCCAATGAAGAAGGTGTCGTCGAGCTGGACGCCAGCGTCATGCATGGGCCCACGCGGCGAGCCGGGTCAGTGGCCGCCATCCGCGGCATCAAGACGCCCTCGAACATCGCCAAGCTGGTGATGGAACAAACGGACCATGTGATGCTGGTGGGCGAAGGCGCAACACGCTTCGCCAAGGCGATGGGCTACCAGGAAGAGGAACTGCTGACGGAAGAATCGCGCCTGGCCTGGCTGGTCTGGAAGCGAATGCTGAAGAACCCCAGCGGCCACAGCAACTGGAGCGATGGCCTGGATGCCCCGCCGCCCAAACCGGGGACGAAGCCTTCGGCGGCGTTGCAGCGGCTGTTTCCCAATGCCTCCGCCGACACGCTGGCCTGGGCCGAATGGATGGCACTGCACCCCACCACGGGCACCATCAACTGTTTGGCGCTCAACAGCAAGGGCGAAATGTCCGGTTGCACCACCACGTCCGGGCTGGCGTGGAAGATCCCGGGCCGGGTAGGCGATTCGCCCGTGATTGGCGCCGGGCTCTACGTGGACCAGGAAGTGGGCGGCGCGGGCTCCACCGGTCGCGGTGAAGAGAACATCCGCGTCGCCGGAGCGCACAGCATTGTCGAGCTGATGCGCGCCGGCCGCTCACCGCAGGAAGCGGTGATGGAAGTGATGAAGCGCATCGCGCGCAACTACGACAACGACCTCGCGCGTCTGGCCAAGTTCGACATCAACTTCTATGCCCTGCGCAAGGATGGCGTCTTCGCCGGCGCCTCCCTGTGGAGCGGCACCCAGCGGCGCGATGGCAGCTTTACTTCTCAACAGTTTGCCGTCAACGACGGCGGGGCCAGCCGTCTCGAGAACTGCGTCCACCTGTACGAGCGCAAGTAGATCAGGGTGTCAAGTGGCATTGATCATCTTCGAATGCTAGGGCTGGTCGGAAATCCCCGCTTTGATACACTCGCGAAAGAAGCGGCATCATCCAGCGGGGATGCTAGGGCTGGTCGGAAATCCCCGCTTTGATACACTCCAGCGACGCGGACGCAAAGAAAACCGCACGCTAGGGCTGGTCGGAAATCCCCGCTTTGATACACTTCGTTTGGCGCATCGTTGCCGCCGAAATGGGCTAGGGCTGGTCGGAAATCCCCGCTTTGATACACTAGACGGGCAGGAGGAGCACACCGCGTGGTAGCTAGGGCTGGTCGGAAATCCCCGCTTTGATACACTTCGCTGAGAAGAAACAGCCGAAGCGTTACGGCTAGGGCTGGTCGGAAATCCCCGCTTTGATACACTGTGACGGCCTGCCGCAACTAGGCAGCGAATGCTAGGGCTGGTCGGAAATCCCCGCTTTGATACACTGGGAACCGGCGTCACGGTTAGCACGCTCATGCTAGGGCTGGTCGGAAATCCCCGCTTTGATACACTTGCCGCCCAAGGTTGGCAGAACGTGATTGTGCTAGGGCTGGTCGGAAATCCCCGCTTTGATACACTGTCGGCCAGCACGTTGCCGCCGCGATTCTGCTAGGGCTGGTCGGAAATCCCCGCTTTGATACACTTCGAATCTGACGAACCCGCGCTGATCTGGGGCTAGGGCTGGTCGGAAATCCCCGCTTTGATACACTACTCGGCTAGGCGCGTATCCTTGCGCAATCGCTAGGGCTGGTCGGAAATCCCCGCTTTGATACACTAATGTGCCATTGCCGCCCGAGCTAATGCGCGCTAGGGCTGGTCGGAAATCCCCGCTTTGATACACTCAAGGGGATAAAGTGCAATGAAGTTTCAGTGCTAGGGCTGGTCGGAAATCCCCGCTTTGATACACTAAGTCAACGGGAGCGTTCTGGCGGATGCGTGCTAGGGCTGGTCGGAAATCCCCGCTTTGATACACTAGGCCACCAGCCAGATGCCGCCGTGGTTAGGCTAGGGCTGGTCGGAAATCCCCGCTTTGATACACTCCCACTCGTTGACTGTGAACGCCGCCCAGAGCTAGGGCTGGTCGGAAATCCCCGCTTTGATACACTCCCACCGCCTACCGTGGCGATGGCGTTCCGCTAGGGCTGGTCGGAAATCCCCGCTTTGATACACTTGGCCCATTC
>CANGYQ010000002.1 GCA_947458745.1 Bryobacteraceae bacterium
AAGCCGCTCGAAGCCGTACCGCCGCTCGACCTTGCCTCAGGCTGGTGGGTGGAGGACAAATACGACGGCATCCGCGCCCAGGCCCACATCCGCGCGGGCCAGGTGCGCATCTTCTCGCGCGGCATGGAAGAGGTGACGGCCGCCTTTCCTGAACTGCTTGAACCCTTGGCCGCCATTCCCGGCAGCGCCGTGATCGATGGCGAAGTGCTGGCTTGGCGGGTGACCGACGCGGGCGAAGAACGGGCACTGCCCTTCACCCTGCTCCAACAACGGCTGGCCCGAAAGAAAGTCTCGGCTGACCTGCGCGCCCAGGTGCCGTTGATCTTCATGGGCTACGACCTGATCTATCGCGACGGTCAACTGCTGGTCGATACCCCGCTGGAACAGCGGCGCGCCCTCCTGCAAGCGCTGCCGTTGCGCGTCAGCCCGCAGCAACCCCTCACCGATCTTGGCGATGTCGAAGCTCTCTTCACGGCCGCTCGAGGGCGCGGCAACGAAGGTCTGCTACTCAAACGCGCGGGCAGCCTCTACGAAGCCGGACGGCGCAGTGAGGCCTGGCTGAAGGTCAAGCGGCCCTATGGCACTCTCGATGTGGTGGTCACCGCCGCCGAACAAGGCCATGGCCGCCGGGCGACGGTGCTCTCTGACTACACCTTCGCGATCCGTGATGGCGACCGTTTCCTCAACATCGGCAAAGCCTATTCCGGCTTGACCGATGACGAAATCCGCGAGCTCACCCGCATCTTCCGCACCATCACCCGGGAGCGCTTCAGCCGGGTCTCGCTGGTGGAGCCGCAAGTGGTGCTCGAAGTGGCCTTCGACGGCGTGCAAGCCTCACCCCGGCACAAAAGCGGCTTCGCCCTGCGCTTCCCCCGCATCCTCCGCTGGCGGCAGGACAAGACCGTCGCTGAAATTGACACGCTTGACGTGGTGAAGGCAATGTATGAGCGTTCCCTGGCGTAAACGTCTTCACCCCGCCCTGCTCGCCTGGATGGCGGCGCGCTATGGCCGCTTCAGCCCAGCCCAGCGTCTCGCCCTGCCCCACACCCTGCGCGGTGAGAACACTCTCATCCTCGCGCCCACCGGCTCCGGCAAGACCCTGGCCGCCTTCCTGAGCGTGCTGAATGACCTGGCCCAGCGGCCCGATCTGCCCAACCGGACCCTGGCCGTCTACGTCTCCCCGCTGCGATCTCTCACCCGCGACATTGAGCGCAACCTCGCACCGCCCATGGAAGCCGTCGCCCAAGCCACCGGCCGCCAGATCCGCATGGAGGTCCGCACGGGCGACACCGAACTGTCTGAACGCCTCCGCCAGACGCGCCGCCACCCGCATCTGCTGCTGACCACGCCCGAATCGCTCAGTTCCCTGCTCTCCCAAACCGGCTGGCGCGATGGCTTCGATTGCGGCACAGTGATCATCGATGAGATCCACGCCTTCGCCGAATCAAAGCGCGGCAGTCTGCTGGCCTTAACCCTGGAACGCCTCGCCCCCCGCCAGCGCATTGGCCTCTCCGCCACCGCCGCCCCCGTCGAGGCAGTCACCAACCTGCTGTGTGGCGCTCGCCCTTGCGCCGTCGCGCAAGTGGACGGCCGCAAAGCCCATCGTCTGGAGATCGCCCAGATCCCGCTCGATGTCGTGCTCCCCGCCGCCGGCTTCTCGCCCTACCGGACTTCCCATGCCGTCGCCGAACTAGTGGAGCGCGCCCAATGCTCGCTCGTCTTCACCTCCACCCGCTCCGCCGCGGAGCAGTTGGGGCTAGCCTTGAAGGTGCTGCTGCCCGCGCTCGACGACCAGATCGCCGTCCACCACGCCTCCGTCGAACGTGCGGAACGATTGCAGATCGAACAGAGCCTCAGCCGCGGCACCCTCCGCGCCGTCGTCTGCTCCAGTTCGCTCGAAATGGGCGTTGACTTCCAGGCCGTCGATCAAGTGCTGCTCATCGGCGCGCCCCGCGGCGTCAGCCGGGCACTGCAACGCCTGGGCCGCAGTGGCCACCGGTTGGGCGGCACGGCCGTCGGGGTTCTGGCTCCGCTCAGCTTGCCCGATCTGCTGGAATGCATCGCGTTACGGGAAGCAGCCCGCGCCGGACGTCTCGATCTGTTGCGCCCACCGCAAGCACCGCTCGATGTCCTGGCGCAGGTGCTGCTGGGCATGGCGGTGGAGCGTGAATGGCCCATCGACGAAGCCTTCGCGCTGATCCGCCAGGCTGGCCCGTATGCCAACCTCACGCTGACGGACTATCAATCCGTGCTCGAATACCTGGCCGGTGGCGGGCGCGTACTGGCGGGCTATGGCGACGCCTTCGGCAAGATCATCGTGCGCGACGGCCGCTTCCGCGTGGCCTCCCGCAAAGTAGCGCGCGCCTACTACCGCAACATCGGCACCATCTCGGACGACTATCAGGTGAAGGTGCTCGCCCGCAACCGCATGTTGGGCCGCGTCGAAGAAAGCTTCATCTCAGAACTCCAGCCCGGTGAAGCCTTCACCCTCGGCGGCCAAAGCGTCCGCGTCCGGTCACTCGTTGGCGACACCGCCACCGTCGAGCCCGCCCAAGGCGAACGCGTCAAGACGCCACGCTGGATGGGCGGCAAAATGTCCTTAACCGCGCGCCTGGCCTCCGAAGAGCTTTCCCTGCGCCGCGCCCTGCGGGAGGCACCCGATGTGGCGGCGATGCTCCAAGCGGACTACCAGTTGGACCCCATCTCCGCCGCCCGTGCCGCCAGCTATGTCGCCCACCAGCGCCGGGCCGCTCCCGTGCCCGCCAATACGCCCGTCCAGGTGGAGCGCATCCGTCAAGCCAGAGCTCTGCTGGTGATCTTCCACATCGTCGCCGGAAGGGCCGTCAACCGGTCACTGGCCTGGGTGATCGGCCACCGCCTCGGCGCCAGCTTTGGTAGTGTCGTCTCGAACTTTGATGACCACGGCCTGCTGCTTAGCTTCAACGCGAAGTCGGCGCCTGACATTGAGCGCCTACGCGATTGCTTCCACCCTCAGAACTGGCAGCAGGATCTGCGGGCGGCGCTGGAAGCCACGGAAACGCTAGGGCGCAAGTTCCGACCCATTGCCGAAACCGGGCAGTTGCTGGAACGGCGGACCACCAAAGGGCCCGCCGGCAAACGCCAATCCAGCTGGAACGGTTCCCTGCTCTACCAGACCTTCTTGAAGCATGAGCCGACCCATCCGCTGGTGCGCGAGGCCGTCCGGGAAGTGATCGAAGATGAACTGGATGCCGAACGGGCAGCCGCCGAAAGCGAGCGCATCTACGGCGAGCCCTGGGAAGTAATCGACCTCGAGAAAGCGTCGCCCTTCGCCCTGCCCATGTTCTCCCTCTTCAACCGCGAAGTGCTGTTGAAGCAGGATCCGGACAAAGCGCTCGACGAACTGGTAGCGGAGCTCTACGAAGGGTGGTCCGCATGAGCGCGTTAACCCTGTGGGCACACCCCAGCGGCGCGCTCTTCGTGCCGGAACTCGCCACCGCCCTCATCGCGGACCTGCACCTGGGCTACGCCTGGGCCCAGCGGCGGCGCGGCGAGTTGGGGCCACTGGACGATGGCGGCCTTCTCGGCAAGCTGCGCGAGACGCTGGATAGCTTGCGGCCGGAATGCGTCGTGCTGCTGGGCGACATCTATCACGCTCCCCGGCCATCTCCCGCGGAGCGGGCGCTGGTGGAGCAGGCCCTGGCACTCATCACCGGCCAACTTATCGTCGTCCGCGGCAACCATGACCGGGCCATCGCGCGCGATTTCGGCCTCTCCGCCCTACCCGCCTGGGAAGCCCCCGGCCTGCTAGCCGTGCATGGTGACCAGCTGCCAAACACGGACCGGTTCCTGATCATGGGCCACCTGCATCCCGTGGTCAACATCCGCGACGCCGCTGGAGCCTCGCGCCGCGTGCCGGTCTTCCAGGTGAAGAAAACCGTCTGCTGCCTCCCGGCCTTTTCGCCGTTTGCGGCCGGGGCGGCAGTGCGCGGCGGACAGCTCTACGCCGCTACCGGCAAGCGCGTCGTGCCGCTATCGGGCGCGAAGCCGGCCCAAGCCCCCATCTACTCCGATCACTTGCCCGGTCACCCAACTCTGCTCCGGATCAAGTAGCCAGGCGATAGCAGACGCAATGTCGTTCGGCGTGCCAATCCGACCCAGCGCATGCATCGCCTTGGACGCGTTCAGTGCCGCTTCATTGGACGTAATCCGAGCCGCCAGCGGCGTATCCACCAGCCCCGGGGCCACGCAATTCACCCGGATCCCACGCGCCGCATACGTGGCCGCCGCCGCCAGCGCCAGTCCTTCCACGCCCGCCTTGGCCGCCGAGATCGCTTCATGATTGGTCAGGCCGATCCGTGCCGCCGCCGTCGACATCAACACGATCGACCCTCCGGTGGCCATCATCGCCTTGGCCCCAGCGCGCACCGTTGCCCAGGCCGTAGTGAGATTGGTGGCGATCGTCTGCTGCCACTCATTCTCGGTCAGCAAATGAGCGGGCTTCAGCAGAATCGACCCGGCCAGATTCACGATGCCATTCAGCGGCTGCAGCGAGGCCGCGGCCTCCGCCACCGCCTCCGGCTGCGTCCCATCCAGCACGCGGTAAGGCACGCCCAGCCCGGCCAGCTTCTCCTCCGTGCGGCCACAGGCCAGCACGGCATCGCCCTTGACAGTTAAACGTTGGACCAAAGCGGAGCCGATGCCGCCGCTGGCGCCGATGATGAGGTAGTTGGACATCCTGTTCGTATGATGTCCGCCGCCTGCTCCGCGATGGCCTTCTTCTGCTCGGGCTTCAACCGCACCAGATTGCGCAACTGCATGTCCATCCGCGGCACCTTCCGCAACGTCTGTTCATGGCGCATCAGAAAGTCCCAGTAAAGCGTGGTGAACGGGCACGCCCGCGGCCCGGTGGATTGGGCTGGGTCAAACCGGCAACCACCGCAGTGGTTCGACATCCGGTCAATGTACTTGCCCGAGGCCGCATACGGTTTCGACGCCATGATGCCGCCATCGGCAAACTGCGACATGCCGATCACGTTGGGCAGTTCCACCCACTCGACAGCATCTACATAAACCGCCAGATACCACTCATGGATCGCCCGCGGCGCCACGCCCAGCAACATCGCATAGAGGCCCGTCACCATCAGCCGCTGGATATGGTGCGCATACCCGTGTTCCAGCGTCTGGCCAATCGCGTCGCGCAAACAGGCCATCTCCGTGTCGCCCGTCCAGTAAAATCTGGGCAGCGCGGCCTGGGCATCTAGCGCATTTAGCTCCGCATAGCCCGGCATCTTCAACCAGTACAACCCGCGCACATACTCCCGCCACCCCAGGATCTGCCGGATAAAGCCCTCCCGCGCGGCCAACGGAGCGGGGGCTTGCTCCACCGCGGCCAGTACCTCCCGTGGGTCCAGCAGCTTCAAGTTGAGCGACGACGAAATCAGCGAGTGATAAAGAAATGGCTCCGCCGTCCACATCGCGTCCTGATACCGGCCAAACAGCGGCAACCGGTGTGTGACAAAGTCCTGGAGCGCCTCCAGCGCCTGCTCTCGCGTCACCGGCCAGCTAAACGAAGCCAGCGAACCAGGATTTCCGGGCAACTGTTGTTCCACGTCCGCCATCACGGCCTGAGTGGTCGCGTCCGGTGGGAAGCGCAACGGCGGGGGCATCTTCCCCGGACCGGCAGCCGGCAAGGGCTCCCGATTGTCCGCATCAAAGTTCCAGGCTCCCCCCTCTGGTTGGTCGCCCTCCATCAAGATGCGGTAGCGGCGGCGCATCTCCCGGTAAAAGTACTCCAGCCGCAGTTGCTTCCGCCCCTCCGCATGCCGCCGGAAATCGTCCGGGGTCGATAGAAAATGCCGGTCTTCGAGAAACTGGTGGACCTGCGGCGACAGCGCCTCCTTCAGCCGGAAATCGCCCGGCCAGACACAAATCACCCGCTCCGGCGCATACTGCTCGATGTCGCGCTGCAGCAATCCCGCCAGCGAACCCGGCTGTAGCTCCTGGTAGATCACCGTCAGCCCCCGCGCCCGCAACCGGTCACGGAAATGCCGCATCGCACTCAAAAACAGCACCGTCCGGGCCTTGTGGCTGGGCACATGCTGTGACTCGTCAGTCGCCTCCGCCATCCACACCGCATCCTGCCGCGGGTCAAAGCCGTCAAAGGCCGCCGAATCTTCATTCAAATGGTCACCGAGAATCACCGCAAGCGTGCGCACAACCTCCAGATGCCGCCGCAGGCCCTGTCGAGCGACAATGATTCGCATGACCCTCCCCGCGCTCGCGCTCCTCGTGTCGGCCCAGACCTTTTCGCCGCAACTCCCCGCCGCGATTCCCGCTACGGATGCGCCCGTGGCCGAAGCGTTTACGCTCCGCTGGTCGGATATGTATACAGGCTCCGGCGCCCCGGCCCTCGCCGGACAAAAGTACACGGTGCACTACACGGGCTGGCTGCGCGACGGCACCCAGTTTGACTCGTCCCGCGATCGCAACGTGCCCCTCCAGTTCGTGCAAGGCCGCCGCCAGGTGATCAGCGGCTGGGAGGCCGGCTTTGAGGGCATGAAAGTGGGCGGCCGCCGGCGACTCTTCATCCCGCACCAGATGGCCTATGGGGACAAGGGCAGTGGCAAGGTCATCCCACCCAAAGCCGAGCTGATTTTCGACGTTGAACTGCTGGGCGTGGAAGACGTGCCGGAGACGCCCGCCGCCGCCGACCTTCTGCTCGCTTGGAACGACACCGAGACCAAGATGATGGCCCTCATGAAGGCCATCCCGGAAGACAAGTACGATTGGCGCCCCGCACCCGGCCAGCGCAGCATCCGGGAGGTCTTCATCCACGCCGCCGCCGGCAGCCGGTTGATGTTGGGCATCGCCGACAAGTCGCTGGCGGGCGATACGCTACAGGCGCGCATCAAGGTGAATGAAGCGCTCGAAAAGCAGCCCCTGCCCAAGGACAAGGTGCTGGAGCTGCTCACCGATTGCTTCGGCCAGGTCCGCAAGACCTTGACGCCGATGCGCGCCGGGACGCTGGCCGCCGACGCCACCTTCTTCGGCACCCCCACCACCCGCCGTGGCGTCTACACCGCCATGACCGCCCACCTGGCCGAACACCTGGGCCAGTTGATCGCCTACAGCCGCGCAAACGGCATCGCGCCCCCCTGGTTAAGCGGCCAGTAGAAACACCAGCGCCCTGAAACCAAGCAACCGCTGCGCTCTGAGCCGCGACCAGCACGACCCGGCCCAAGCGCGCTTCAAGGCACCTCTCCCGAACCACCTGCCACCGCTTACAGCGTTGGATGCGGAAACGGCCCGTCGGGCCGGACCGGATGCCGCCACCTCCGCAGTCACCAGATCATCGCCATTCGGCAAATCCGGCACCCCCAGATTGAACTGAGCGACACCCACCGATGCCAGCGCCGCATACGCCAGCGCCGCCGCGTAACAGATTTCTTCGAGAGATGGAACCGGATTGGGTGTTCATGGGTCTACTGGTATTGACCCGCCGGCGCCCGGTTTCGTTGCCTGCCGAACTGTAAAGTGTTGGTTGGGTTTGTTAAGCAGCGCAAGTGGTGCCGGGCGCGCTAAAATTGGAGGAATCCATGTCTCACCGATTGCTTCTTGGCCTTGCCGCCGTATTGTTGTCCAGCCCGCTGTCGTTTTCCCAGACCGTCCGCATGACGACCAACTTCGGGACCATCGACGTGGTGCTGATGCCGGAGAGTGCGCCCAAGACCGTGGAAAACTTCTTGCGGTACGTCCGCAATGGCGACTACACGAATACGTTCTTCCACCGATTTGTGAACAACTTCGTGATCCAGGCTGGCGGCTTCAAATGGGACAGCCGGTTGGGTCCGGTGCCGGTGAACGAGTATGAAAAGGTCACCAATGAGTACAAGGTAGCCAACACCCGTGGCACCATTGCGATGGCGAAACTGAACGGGGAGAAGGATTCCGCCACGAATCAATGGTTCTTCAATTTGGCCGACAATACCACCAAACTGGACACGACGAATAACGGTGGCTTTACGGTTTTCGGCAAAGTGGCGAATGACGCCAGCCAAGCAGTCATCGACCGAATGACCGGCCCCAACACCGGTGTCAACATTACGGCCTACGACAGCGTCTTTAACGAAATCCCATTGTTCAACTACAACAGGACAGGTGCCTTCACGTCCTCCAATCTCCTGATGGTGACTTCCATGCGTGTACTCGGCGAAGCCCCCGATATTCGCACGGCCAATGGCGTGTTGACCGCCGGCGCCTTTGGTGGCTATTCGACAGCCGCCCCGGGCTCCTACATTGAGATCTTCGGCACTGGCTTTTCGGGCACAACCCGCGAGTGGGCCAAGGAAGACTTTGTCAACGGTGCTGCGCCGACTACACTGGATGACGTCAGGGTCACGGTGAATGGTCGGCCTGCTTTCCTTTCCTACATCAGTCCCACCCAGATCAATGCCCAGGTCCCGGCAGATGTCCCGGACGGCAGCACCGTCCCTGTCGTGGTCACATATCGGGGCAATGCTAGCCAAGCTGTGCGTCTGCCGCTAGAAGGCAACGCGGCTGGTCTGCTGGCACCGCCGGACCCGTTTAGGGTTGGCGACAAGCAGTACGTGGTGGCCTTGAGCGGTTCGGAGTGGATTGGCAACGGCTCCATCCGGGGCATCACAACCCGCCCTGCCCGTGTCGGCGAGACCTTGACGTTCTATGGCATCGGTTTTGGGCCAGTTGCGGGCAACACGCCCCTGGCCGGTCAGGTGGTACCGGCCGCCATGCCCATCACGAGGCCCATTGAATTTTCCTTCGGCGACACCCTGGCCCGCATTGAGTCCGCCACGCTGGTGCAGGGCTCCGTTGGCCTTTACCAGTTCAACGTAATCGTCCCCGGCGGCCTCACGACGGGCGACATCGAACTGAAGGTCAAGTTCAACGGCCTGCCCCTAGGGCAGACCCTGTTCATCCCGGTCTTCAACAACTAACCTCCTATCCCCATGCGTCAGCCTGGGGCTTATCCGGGGTCCGGGACCGGCGGGTTATCCCCGCACTTACGCCAAGTCAAACAACAGCACTTCCGCGTCACTCACGCCGGTGACCGTCAGCGCCGCTTCCTCGGTCACCTTCGCCCCGTCGCCTTCGGCCAAGGTCTGACCGTTCAGCGTTATGCAGCCACGGGCCACTTGCAGGTAGGCACCGCGGCCTTCGCCCAAGGTGTGGGTGGCGGAGGCACCGGGGTCCAGGCGCGAGACTAGCAGTTGGGCCTCCTGGTTCAGGGGCACCGCGCCGTTGGGGGCGCCTTGGGCGGCGACGACTTTGAACTGGTTGCGGAGTTCCGCGTCCGCAAAGCCGGTCTGCGTGTACTGGGGCTTCAGACCTTTGCGTTCCGGGAAGATCCAGGTTTGCAGGAACCGCACGGGTTCGGTCTTCGAATGGTTGAACTCGCTGTGATAGATGCCGGTGCCGGCCGACATCTGCTGGATTTCGCCGGGGCGGATGACACCGCCGCCACCGGAGGAGTCCTTGTGTGCCAGCGCGCCGCTGATCACCCAGGTCAAGATTTCCATGTCCTGGTGCGGGTGCGTGCCGAAGCCCTGGCCCGCTTGGACGATGTCGTCGTTGATGACGCGGAGGGTGCGGAAGTGCGTGTGCTCCCGGTCATGATAGGTGTTGAACGAGAAGGTGTGCTTGCTATCGAGCCAGCCAAAGTTGGCGGCGCCGCGGTCGTCGGATTTGCGAATGGTGATCATGGGAAGCCTCCTTAAGCTTCAGGGTTGTGATCGTTGTCACAACCTTTTACATGTCATTCGATGTGCTCCCTTCAGAAAGGATTCACGCCGCCCCGTTCAGCCGCGAAGCGTGCGGATCACGCCGAAACACACACCGCCTCCGCCATCCACTCGCCAATGGCCGTCGGCTTACCAGCCAGCGCCTTTGGTCTTGGTCTTGATTCGGGTGACGAACATATCGGTGGTCATATAGAGCGTTGAGCCATCGTCGCCCCAGGCAGCGTTGGAGGTGCGCTCATAGGTTTCGATGCGGCCCAGCAGTTTGTAGTCCGGTCCAAAGATGTAGATGCCACCCGGGCCGGAAGCGAAGATGTTGCCTTTGGCGTCCACCTTCAGGCCATCGGGCAGGCCAGGCCAACCCTTCTTCACCGCATCGGTCGAATCAAAGATCACTTTGCTGGCGCCCAGCGTGCCGTCGGCGTTCACCGGGAACGCCTTCCAGATGGCCGCATCCGGGTCAGACTGCGCGACATACAGCGTCTTCTCATCAGGAGAAAAAGCGATACCGTTGGGGCGCGTCATCTCTTTCGTCAACAGCGTCAGCTTGCCGTCGGGTGCCAGACGGTAGACGCCAAAGTGGTCGAGTTCACGGCGCGGGTCCTTCTCACGATTCGGCAGGCCGTAGGGCGGGTCGGTAAAGTACAGCGAGCCATTCGAGTGGAACGCGCCGTCGTTGGGCGAATTCAGGCGCTTGCCCTGGTAATTGTCCACCAGCGTGCGCATGCCGCCGTCTTTCTCCAGGCGGGCCACCCGCCGGTCGCCATGCTGGAACAGCACCAGCCGGCCTTGCGGGTCCAGCGTTAAGCCATTGGAGCCCGGCTCCGCACCGTAGTCCACCACACCGGTGTAACCGGAGGGCTTGGCGAACAGGGTGATGCCGGCGTTGCTGGGAGACCACTTCATGACGGAGTTGCGCGGGATGTCCGAGAACAGCAGCGCGTCCTCGCCCCAGCCGCGGCGCTTGGAGACCCAAACCGGGCCTTCGCACCAGGCAAAGCCGGAGGCGATCACCTCGATCTTGGCGTCCGGGGCCAGAATGGCATCCAGGCGTGGGTCCAGGCGATGGATCATCCCTTTATTCGGGAGCGTCTTGGGAAGCTGAGGAGCCTGGGCCAGCGTCAGGGCGGCGGTGGTGACAAAAAGAGCAATCATTTTCATCGTGAGGAGAGCATATCGCAGCGCAACGGGCGACGGCTAGTCGGTTGGGCGGAGATGAGTGAAGATGGCCAGCGGTAGCGCTGAGCGATGGCGGGGCGCAGTGTCCGGGGCTGCCGGTTCCAGTACACTTGTCAGCATGACGGCGCGTCAGGCTTGGGCTTGGATGCTCGTGTTGGCCAGTGCGGCGGTGCTGCTGGCGGCTCCGGCCGTGGGCAACCGCTGGTCGCGGTATGAGCACGAAATGCAGGACCCCGTGGACGATCCCGCCGATGCGAATGAAAAGACCGAGTTCGCCTTTGCCCGTTTGCGCTACCGTTCCAACCGCGATGGCTGGGGTTACGCGCGCTGGGGCATCGATTGCAACAAGTCCGACCGGCAGTTTATTGCGGGCTTGAAACGCTTGACGCGCGTGCATGCGCGTTCCATTGAAGAGATCATCGATGTCGAAAGCGACGAGATCTTCAACTGGCCCTGGCTGTTCGCGGTCTCGCCTGGCGACTGGCAGTTGACCGACGCGCACTGCGCGCGGCTGAAACAGTATCTGGACCGCGGCGGCTTTCTGATGGTGGACGACTTCCATGGCCCCCGCGATTGGGACGGCTTCATGTCGGGCATGGCCCGGATTGCGCCCAACGCGCAGATTGTCGAGCTGCCAAATGATTCGCCCATCTTTCACGTCCTCTACAACCTGAGCGATCGCGTCCAAATCCCCGGCGCCAACGTCGTGCATGGCCGGGGCTATGAGAAAGACGGCGTGGTGCCCCACTGGCGCGGCGTGCTGGATGAGAAGGGCCGCGTGATGGTGGCCGCCTGCTTCAACATGGACGTCGGCGATGCCTGGGAGTTCGCCGATTCAGCGGACTATCCTGAAAAGTTCACCTCGCAGGCCTACCGCCTGGGGATCAACTATGTGCTCTATTCGATGACGCATTAAACTGGCTCCCCCAGTCCGCCACGAATCACGTAACGCATTTGTTTCCACTCAGTGATACGCTGCAAGCCTGATCGCTCACCATCGGGTGAGGCACCCGTACTTCCTGTCACCAACTATGGCCACTCAAAACAGTTTTCCTCTGAACCGCAAATTTCTCTCGGGAGCCGCTGATGTCGCGGCCACGCTGTCCTCTCCGGATGCGCCGCTGTTGCTGGCGGCCTTTCAATCATCCGACAAGCCGATTCCCGCCGGGACCTTTCAACTGGGCCAGCTACAAGCCTCGGCCGGAGGGGATGGCCAAGTGGGCCTGGGCGATCAAGGCAGCGTTGCCTTTGAAGGCCATGGTCAGGCGGCCTTCGGGCTAGGCATCTACGCCGATGCCGCAGCGGCATTGAAGGCCGCGATGCCGGCAACGGAGCTTTCCGCCGGCCTCGGCCTGGTGCAGCCCGCAGGCATGCGGTTCATCGTGCTGGCCGCGTCCTACAGCGCCGA
The DNA here is from genome assembly GCA_947458745.1 of Bryobacteraceae bacterium. Classification (GTDB taxonomy): domain Bacteria; phylum Acidobacteriota; class Terriglobia; order Bryobacterales; family Bryobacteraceae; genus JAPKYZ01. Next base: position 12,343 of record CANGYQ010000002.1, read on the forward strand.
CGTAGCGGCCAAAGGTTCCGTGGCTTTAGGGGCGGGCGTGGGTGCCACCTTTGGCGCAAAGGTGAAGACCCGCGGGGGCTACGCGCTGCTGCACCGGTTTCTGGACACGGCTCCTGCCAAGCAGGTGGCAGCGGACTTCCTCCAGTGCTGGGCGCTGCCCAAGCAGGTGAAAAGCGCCACCGACATTCAGCCGGGTACGTGGGTGATCGCCGAAGTGGATGGCTCCATTGCGCTCAGCATTGGCGTGCAGGCGGGGTATGACTTTTCCTGGGTGCGGTCGCTGGATGGTGCTCTAAAGGGTGACATCGGCTTGCGGGTGCAGTTGGGCGCATCGGCAGCGCTGGGGTTTGAGGCTAGCGGCAAGTATGCCGTCGTCGTGGGCCGCGAATCGGAGGCCGAAGTGGTGCGCTTGCGCCTCTACAAGATGGCCCACAAGGGCTGGAACTTTGCCCTGGATGCCAAGGCCGGCTTCAAGAGTGTCCTCCCGCCGTTCTTTGACCAGCCGCACAAGGCGGAAGATCTGGTGGCGGCGATCTTTGGCTTGAATCACTCGCAGATCTTTGAGGTACTGAAAGAGACCCGGGCGTTCGTGACGTCAGAAGAAAGCTTGCAGGATAAGTTGGCGGGTGTGCTGATGCACGCGGGCGGCACGGCCCTCCAAGCGGCCACGGGGTTGACTAAGGCACAGATCCAGGAGATCTACGAAGCAGGCCGCGCGAAGGTGACGGGTCTGCTGGCCAAGCTGGATCAACTGGCCAAAACCGGCGGTCACGACCTGACCAGCATGCTGCTTTCCTTGAGCGGCCAGGACCTTTCGCAGTTGGAGGCCGGGTTGAAAATGCTGGTCGATCCGGCGCAACCGGTCGAGACCGTGGTAAAGCAACTGCTCAGCAAGGCCGGCTTTGAGCGGACGCCGCTGGGTCGGGCGATTGAAGCCGCTGTCGGGCCGGGGCTGGGCGTGGTCACCAACACAGAGATCGCCAAGAAGTTGAAGACGATCGCCCAGGATGCCTTGAACGTAATCGAAGGCGGCACGCTGCAGAAGGTGCTGGACTTCATCCGCCAGGAAGTGAGTTTCGACCGCATCAAGAAGGCGGTCGAGGATGCCGATTTCGCCACCGTCGACAACCTGCTAAAGGATCGCGTCGCGAAGTTCCTGGGCCAGCAGACCGCCGTATTGGCCGATCTCAACAAGGTGCAGGACGTGGCGCGGACAGTGTTTGCACGCGCCGACACCTTCTATGAGATGGCGCTTAAAGCGGCCAAGCAGAAGCAGGAGTTCTCGTTTTCCGCCCGCTACGCGCGCAGCACAACGTCCAACGCGCTGGTGGACTTCAGCTTCAACACCGAAAATGCCGACGCCACTACGCTGGCCCTGCTGGCGCAAGCGATCAATGGCGACTTCGGCGATCTCCTGATTCAGGAGCATCCGGCCGTCACGCTGCACATGGCGGAACTCTCACACAACATCTCGCGGAGCGTGTCTACCGAGTTGTCGATGCCCTTTGGCGACGTATCGGCGTCGTCGAAGCTGCTGTCATCGGCCAAGCTGGTGATCGCCGAGGACGACGGGCGCGTATTGGCCTATTCGCTGGATACCACGGACAAGAAGTCCGAACGGCGCAGCCTATTCGGCGCGCGCAGTGGCCGCGATAGCACGTTCACAGTGGCCGCCACGCTGCCCGCCAGCGTCAGCAATACCATACGCACCTGGAAAGAGGGGACCTTCAATTACTCGTTCCGCATGGAGCGCGCCGTGCGCCGGATGCGGGCTGCGCAGTTCCAAAGTGAGATTGGCCCGCTGGTGGAACAGTATCTGCCGTCCGCCTTTGCTCCGCCGGCCCATGGTTTCGAAGAGTGGGTGGCGGACCTGGACAAACTGCTGGACGCCCGTGACCCGAATTCCGGCACGCACGACATTGGCGACACACTGGTGAAGTTGACCCTGGCGGCACCGCCCGCTTATCTGAAGGCCTGGCTAAAGGCACCATCTGACCGCCGCAGCCCGGTCTACATGGACCTTTCCCGCGTGCTGCAACGCCGCTTGAAGGAACTGGTGCAGTTCTACTACTTTGCCGATGCCGGTAACTACAAGGACGTCGCAGCCGCCGCTCCGCCGCTGGTCTATGCCGCCATTCCGCCCAGCACCAACATCCGCTTGTCCGACAACACGCTGACACGCGATCTCGATACCGACGTTTATTGGGATTGCTTTGACCCGGCCAAGGTGTCGGCAATGGCGCAACTCTCCAGCACGCGGGCCGCACTGGAACGAAGGCTGGGCTCGGTATCGGCGATGTTGCGGGGCATCCCGGACCTGGCCAGCACAGCGAAATTCTATGGACCTTCCGCGGCTCCTAGCGTCGTGGGCGACGCGCTGAAGAAGCATTCGGCGGCGGCGCGGCTGCCGGAGTTTCTCAGTTCCCTGTTGCAGATGGAGTTGCAGTTGGTGACCAATGCCGTGGATGCCGGCGTCGCGATGGCTGAGTTCCGGACACTCGGTACCGAGAGTCCGGCGGAAGCCCTCAAGAAGCTGGCCCGCTTCGGTGAGGAACTGGCCACCGCATTCAACGAGACCATCGGCGACAATCCGTTTCTCTCGGGGGCGGCCCGGCCCTTATCGACGCTGTTGTTCATGGAAGCGGCCAAGGTATTCGACCGTTCCATCATGGGCACCGTCACCGCCCAGTTGGACGTCAAGGTGATCAAGAGCGGACAGCTGTCGGTGGAGGAGATGCTGGCTGGAAAGATCGATGCGAAGCCGGAGTTGATCCTGTTTGAGCAGCCTTTTGTTGAGGCTTGATGACGGCTCAGGCCCGGCCTGACGCGCTACCAGAGTTGCGTTTCGCCCGTGGCCAACACCCACAGCGCCAGCAGGCCATTGGTGATGCCGTGGGCGGCGGCGGCGTCCCCGATGCTGCCACGTCGGCTGTAGGCCCAGGCGTAGATCAACCCCGCCAGAGCTCCGGCAAGCCAGCGCTCCCCATGCAGCAGGCCAAAGGCGGTGGATGAGGCGAACCACGCGAAGGCACGGAACAGCGTCGGGTCCACTTGGGTGAATGACGCCGATGAAAGCCGGCGCATCAGGAAGCCGCGAAACGCCAGCTCTTCGGCCACCGGAACCGTAACCACGGCCCCGAGTACCCGGCAACAAAGCCACAATGCGCGAGGCAGCATCGGCAAGGCGGCCAAGCCAGAAGAGAGCGCCGCGTTCGGCGCTTGCGGCGACAACTTCTCCAGGCCCAGCCAAAGGGCAAAGACAGCCACACCGGCTGCCGGGGCGGCCCAACTCAGCCGCCATGAGATCTTGCGGTACTCGTTGCGGAAAAACCATAGCGCCGCCCCCGCCGCGATCACCCGCAACGGATAGAGCCATTCAAACCCACCGGTCGAGGCGCGCGACACCAGGCCCGCTCCCAGGATCGCCAGGAAAGGCACCAACCAAGGGGCCGTCCAGTCGCCTTCCGCAGTAGATTTCGCCACGGTCGGGGCCGCCGGAGAGAATGCCTTCGATCCCGAGGCTAACCACGGCAGGCGTCGCGAAGCCCAACAGATCGCCAGCGAGACGGAGACAAACGTGATCCAGCCCGCTTGGGAGTGGAACCCGCCCAGCGCGACCGATTCCCAGCCGGCGTGGCCGATCCCGATCAGGGCCGCGATGCGCACCGTGTTGAGTACCCAGATGGCGGCCATGCCCGCCGGTAGCAACAGCAGCGCATGCGGGAAGCGGTATTCAGAACGGAAGAACCACAGCCAGGCCGCGCCAAACACCAGCACCAGCGCCACCCCTTCCAATCCCGAACATTCAGCGGCGATCTCAACCTGAAAGTGGTCAGTGCCCAACTCCCGGAGTACCGGATTGGAGCGGACCGGTAGCATCGTCAACCGCAACAGCGCCGCGGCAAACTCGAATGTTAGCGAACTAACCGGTTCCCATAGCGCTCGGGCGGCCCGCGTCAGGGCCACCGCCACGATAGTGGCTCCCAAACCAAAGCCCCACACATCAACTGTACTGGCCAGCAGCGCCCGCCACACCGGCCAAGGGGCGAAGACGATGGCCAGCGTCACCAACACAGTCACGCCACCGGCGATCCAAACGGCGGGCAGGAGATTGCCCGTCTGTCCGCTCCAGTAGAGCTGCTGGGAGAGAGCGCCGAAGGCCGCCAGGGCCAACCCATGCCAGGGCGCCAGCACCCAACGGACCGGCTGGTCAGCCAGACGGAGGCGAATCGCCTCCAGGGCAGTGCCAGCGCCGGCTTGACCGAAAACAATCCAGAACAAGGCAAACGCGACCACCGCGCGAACCACGGTTGCTCCCCACTGGGCGACGATACCGACGATCAAGCCATCGCGGCTCAGTTGGGCATTGTCGACCCACAGCGAGATAATGGCGATCTCCAGCAGCAGTGTCAGGGTCATCAAGCCCAGGCGCGCGGAGAGGCTTCCCGTGAAAGTTTGTAGCGGAGTCACCGGCGCCGAGGGGTATGACATGGACGAAGGGAGGACCGACGGGGAAATCTTGGAACGTACGCTACTATCAGAGGAGCGGCGGGCGCTCGTGAGAGACGCCCGCCATTATCCGCGCCAACTACTTCTTCCGCGAAGAGCGGAAAACCAACACCGCGCCAGAAACCAGCGCAATGGCATTGGTGGCCATACCAGGATCGATTTCAGGAACCGGAGTTGATGCCATCACCATACCGCTGATCCCCAGGATCAACAGAGAAACACTGACAATTCTTAACATTTGCTTTCACCTTTTGGAGTATATTCACCGTCAGCCTTCCTAACTGACCGGTGTACGCAGAGCATAGCATGTGGTTCATCGCCGTGGGCAATCCATCTGGGTGTGGATTAGTGCCAGTACCCTCGGTCTGCGGCCCATTCGAGTAGCGTGATCGTGGCTGCCAGTGATACGCTGTCCAGCGGAAACCGCAAGGAGACTGAATGCATCGCCGTCAACTACTCAAGACCCTCGCTAGCGCAGCCGCTGCGCTCCCGCTTCCGCTGGCCGCCCAGACGGCCGCGCAGAAATCGCCCGGCTCCATCCGCATCACGGGTGTCGACGTTATCGTCACCAACCCCGGCGCGACGGCCATGAACAACTTCGTGCTCATCAAGATCTCCACCAACCAGCCGGGCCTGGTCGGGTGGGGAGATGCTACCTGCACCGGTAGCGAATTGGGCGTCGCCAAGTTTATGGAGGAGCATCTGACACCCGGGTTGATCGGGCAGAACCCGATGCACAGCGAACGGCTGTGGCAGCGGCTGTTCTTCCTGCCATACTACCGCTCCGGCAGCGTGCAGATGTCGGCCATCTCCGGCGTCGACATGGCGCTGTGGGACATCAAGGGCAAAGTGGCCGGACTGCCCGTTTATGACCTGCTGGGCGGCAAAGTGCGCGAAGGAATGCTTACCTACACCAACGCCGGCGGGCGCGACTTTAAGCAGGTGGAAGACAACGTCCGCAAGCTGATGGAGCGCGGCTACAAGGTGATCAAGGTGCAGGTAGCGCTGCCAGGCAACGATGGCGGCTATGCCGTACCCCAGACCGCCGCGCAAGCCGCCAAGACCAAGGACGCCTATGCGGCCGGGATGCCGCCCGATGAGGTGTGGGACCCGATGGCCTACACCCGCACCTTGCCCAAGCTGTTCGACCACCTGCGCAAAACCGTGGGCGATGAGATCGAACTGCTGCATGACGTGCATGAGCGGATCACCCCGTCGCAAGCGCTGCAATTGGGTAAGGCGCTGGAGCCCTACCGCCTGTTCTACTTCGAAGATCCCTTGCGACCGGAGCACCTGGATACCTTCCGCCTGATGCGCCAGCAATGTTCAACGCCCATCGCCATGGGTGAGGTCTACACCGGCCAATGGGATGGCCTGTTCCTCATCACCGAGCACTTGATCGACTATGTCCGCCACGACCTGGCCCACTGCGGTGGCATCACCACCGGCAAAAAGATTGCCACCTTCTGCGAACCCTACGGCATTCTGACCGCCTGGCATGGGCCGGGCAACATTTCGCCGATCACACACATGGCGAACGCCGCAGTCAGCTTGTCGATCCCGAACTTCGGCATTCAGGAATTCGCCACCGGCTGGGGCGACCCCGTGCGCGAGGTCTTCAGCGATGTGCCGCAATACGCCAATGGACAAGTCACGGTGAACGACAAACCAGGCCTGGGCATCGACGTCAATGAGGCGGTGGCCCGCAAGTACCCCTACGTCCGCCGTTTGCGCCCCGCCATCCGGCGGCCCGACGGCACGCCCTGGGCCTATTGAATGGGTAAGCTAGCGTTAGTTTGTTCTTTGCCAACCACACTCTCGCCCGGCGCTTGGAAGCCGCAGAAACATTCACCTGCCGTTGCTGCGGCGGGCTAACCGAAAGCATGGACTACGCGGGCGGCGTCGCCATGTTTGCGGGCGTTGGCTCGCCCATCACGCACGCCATCGGCACCGGGATGCATGGTGTCGTCAGTCCGGCCGAGATCGAGGCCATGGAGCAGTTCTACCTGTCTCGCGGGTGCCACGCGGAGATCGACCTGTGCCCGCTGGCGGATGAAGGTTATCTGCCGCAACTGAGCGAGCGCGGCTATCGCGTGGTGGAGTTGAACAACGTCCTGGCCCGGGTGATCTCCGGCGATCTGCCCCCCGCGGACCCGCGCGTGGTGCCGGGTGACGGGCCGACTTATTCGCGCGTGGTGGCGGAGGGCTTCTTCGGGCCAGGCGAACCGCCCCCAGAGATGCTGGCCATCGGCGCGGCGCTGTCCAGCGGCCCGTTGCAGCCCTATCTGGCCTTTGTCGACGGACGAGCCGTCGCGGGTGGGACACTCAACATCTGCGACAACACGGGCTTCTTCTTTGGCGACGCTACGGTCGGTGACGCGCGAGGATTGGGTCTCCAGCGGGCACTGGTGGAAACTCGCCTGACGGCGGCCGCCGCGGCGGGTTGCGACCTAGCGTTCGCCGCCACGCTGCCCGGCAGCCAATCGCAAGGTAACTACGAGCGCTGCGGGTTCCGCGTGGTCTACACCAAACTAACCCTGCGTCGGGTCTTTTAAACTCAGAACCGCAACTTCATCGCCAGTTGCACCCTTCGTGGCTCGCGCGTCGACGTCACCTGACCGAAGTTGGTGGCGCCCAGCGACGTCGAGACGCCCAGGAAGTTGGTGTGATTGAGGGTATTGAAGCTCTCCAGGCGGATCTGCACATCCTTGCCCCGCTCGCCCCACTTGATGTTCTTGAACATCGAGAGGTCATAGCGTGAGAAGCCTGGACCCACCACCGTGGCGGGCCCGGCGTTGCCCGGACGCACCTCGCCTTGCGGCACGGCGGCGAAGGCTTCCGTGTTGAACCACTTCAGCAGTGTGTGGGGTGCTCCCGCGTTGGGGTCCGCAATGCGGTCCGGGCGGGGTGACGAAGCGCTGGTACCCAAAATTCCCAGGCCGCCCCAATCCTGGCCCAGGCCGGAGGTGACGCGGAGCGGCGTGCCGGAATTGAAGGTGGCAATGCCGGACAGCTGCCAGCCACGCAAAGCCAGCGCAGTTGCGCCATGCGACTTGGTGGCGATCGGCACCTGATAAATGTAGCTGGCGGTGAGCATGTGCGGCCGGTCAAACAAAGCGCGGGCGCGCTCCGCGCTGCGATTGTAGGTGTTCTGCGGCGCATTCGACCGGTCACTGGTGGCATCCGTCATCACCTTGGACCACGTATAGCTGAGCCGTAGCGAGAAGCCGCCGGTGTAGTATTTCTGCGCACTTACTTGCAGCGAGTTGTAGTTGGAGTTGAACCAGTTCTGCACCGTGTTGATCGGCCCATAGCCCCGGTAAGGGCGGATGACGTTCAGCCGCGGCGTGGTCTGCGTGGTGAACGGTGTGTTGGCATCCGTGATGTCCGCAGCCACCGCGGCTCCGACGGGCACTTGGTTAATGTCCACCACGCCCAACAGATGAGTCGATTTGGAGCCGTAGTAGCCGACGCTGGCCACCAGGTTCTTCACCAACTGATGCTGGATATCGAAGCTCCACTGCTGGGTGTAGGGCAGTTGGTTGGGCGCAGGTGTTCCGCGTAGTGTCTTGGGTGCGGCGGAGATCACCTGCACTCCGGCGGCGGGGTTCTCCAGGCGCGTATTGGAGATGTTGATGCTGTTGACGTAGGGCGGGTTGTTGAAGATGTTCTGTTCGTAGATGCCCACCAGCGTCGAATCATACGAGATGCCATAGCCGGAACGAATGGCGGTGCGGCCTTTCTTGAATGGGTCCCAGGCAAAGCCGATACGCGGCGCGAACTTGTGGTGGTCTTCATTGGAGATCTTCGACCCAAACGGTGAGTTGCGGTTGTTGATCACGATGCCGTTCAGTTCGTCGCCCGTGTTAGGCACGACATTGCCGGTGGTGGGGTTCACTTGCGGAGCCTTGGCTGGGTCCCAGCGTGATGGGTCGAAGTTGGTCAACAAACCAGCGGCGTCATAGGGCAGATAGAAGTTGGAATAGCGCACGCCCAAGTTCAGCGTGAAGCTCGGCTTCACGCGCCAGTCGTCCTGAAAGTAGAGTTCCCACTGCCGTTGGCGCACGTCGGGGAACAGGTCAACGGAGGCCTGGGTGTAGGTACTGACATTGCCCAACAGGAAATTCGCCCAGGCCTGTTGCGCCAGCGGCGTGGCTGTCGTGGGGCGCGGTGTATTCGGGATGGAGAATGTACCGGCATTGTTGCCCGCAGCGTTCTCGTTCTTCTGGTAGAGGTTCACCGAGGCACCAAACTTCCAGACGCGTCGGCTCCACACCTTGGTCAGGTTGTCGAAGAAGTTGAAGTTGCGGTTGTAGTTCTCATACTGGCCAAAACCGGTGACGCTCGAAAAGCCTGCCACCGCGAGCGACGGGATGCGGTCGAGTGTCGAGGCAAACGGCAGCTTTACTTGAACGGCCGGCGAGTTTGCCGCAGCGATCAGGCCCACGGGCGTGCTGGTGATGGCACCGGATGAGTAGGCAAAGCCCGCCTCATTCAGCAGCGTGGGCCGCACAGTGGAGGTGCCGCGGAACATCCAGCCGCGTCCGGGTGAGTTGGTCCGCGTGGTGGAGACGCCGGGCAGGGCCGCGCCCGTGAACAGGCCGCCGGGTTCTTCCGTCGGAATGGAGTCGTTGATGAACCGGACCGAGACCTGGTGGCTGGCGGTGAAGACGTGGTCGATCTTGATCAGCTCCTGCCGGGCGTTGTAGATCGATCGCTGCGGGGTGAACAGGTTGTAAGTGATGGGGTCACCCGCCGGAATCTTGGACCACACGCTTTGGAGATAGGCGCGCGCCACCGGGTTGATATTGGTGATCCGCGTGGCGGTCGCCTCACAGGTATTGCCCGTGAACTGCGTGCAGACCGGCGCGGTGAAGTTACCTTGCTTCATCTCCTCGGTGGGTACCAGCGCATTGAAGGTGGCGTAAGTGAGCACGCGGCGGAACTCGTGGGACCAGAAAAAGAAGGTCTTGTTCCGGTCGCTTTTCCGGGTACCCAGGAAAGGCACTGGTCCGCCAATGGTGTAGCCGAAGTTGTTGTAGCGCAGCGGGGGCCGGGCAATGCGGCGGGCGTTGTTGAAAAAGGTGTTGGCTGACAGTACATCGTTGCGGAAGAACTCATACGCGGAGCCATGAATCTTGGCCGTGCCCGACTTGGTGATGACGTTGATCATGCCCGCCGCACCGCGTCCAAACTCGGCCGAGTATTGCCCGCGCAGAGCCTTGAACTCAGCAATCGCGTCCACCGAAGGGTAGTTGAGCAGGGTCAAGTTGGAGCCGCGGTCGACGTTGTCGGCGCCATCCACCATGAAGTTATTGCCACTGGTACGGCCGCCATTCAGAGAGAACGGGATGGTGTTCGTGGAGCCCGTGGGATTAGTGGTGCCAATGTAGACCTCATCCGTCGGCGAGTTGTTGGTGACGCCGGGCATCAGCGAGATCAGCTGGATGTAGTTGCGATTATTCAGCGCCAGTTCCGTCACCTCTACGCCGGAGATCAGGCCCGCCGAAGTAGCTGATTGCAGTTCCACGGTGGCGACGGATTCGGCCACTACTTCCACAGTCGTGGCAGTGTCGCCCACTTCCAGCGAGAAGTTGGCAGTCAGCTTGTCCGAGGCATGAAGGTCAAACCCGCTGCGCAGTGCCGCCTTGAAGCCGGGTGCCTCCGCGCGGACGGAGTAGCGTCCGATGCTCAGAAGAGTGGCGGCGTAGTTGCCTTCAGCGTTGGTCTGGTAGGTGCGGTCGATCGCCCGGTCGATAGCGGATAGGGTGATCTTGGCATTGGCAACAGGCAGACCGGTTTTGTCGGAGACCGTACCCACGATGGAGCCGGTCACTTCCTGCGCCATCAACCACCCCGTCGCGCAGCAAGCCGCCAGCAGCAATCTCATGGGTGTCAGCGTAGCGTCTTGGGCCCGGCGTTTCAATAGTCCACTTGCCGAAAGGGGCGGGGGTAAGCTATCTTCGTCACTTGGCTACTACTGTCATCGCTTAGGCCGCTTGTCCCAGTCCGGTTCCGGTGCCCGGCCGACAAGCGCTTTCTCTCTTCGGCCCCTCGCGCCGGACGTGTCTGCATTCGCAGACTGGTCCAAAAAGAAAGCGAAAATCCCTTGAATTTCAGAATTACAGCGCACCATCGTGGTGTGTGGTTGGTGGGCGATCAGCCGGTGACCCTGGCTGGTAGCTTTGATGGTGTGCGCCCCTGCGTGGGCGATTGGGTGGAACTGCGGGAAACGCAGATTGTCGCGGTAGCGCCGCGGCGGACTCTGTTTGCCCGCAAGGCGGCCGGGTCCGGAGTGGAGGTGCAACCGATTGCCGCCAACGTTGACATCGCGTTTCTGGTGATGGCGATGGATCATGACTTCAGCCTCCGGCGGCTGGAGCGGTATCTGGTGTTGACGCGGGAAAGCGGCGCGCGGCCCGTAGTTCTGCTGACCAAGGCCGACCTGGCGTCCGATGTCGCGGGCCGGGTAGCAGCGGCGCAAGCGGTGGTGGAGGGCCGCGATGTCCACCCGATTGCTGCTCCCAGCGGGCAAGGCATCGACAACGTGTGGCGCTATCTGACGCCGGGCGTCACCGCCGTGCTGTTAGGCTCCTCCGGCGCAGGCAAGTCGACGCTGACCAATGCCCTGTTGGGCGAGCAGCGGATGGCGACGCGGGAGGTCCGCCAAGCCGATTCCAAGGGCCGCCACACCACCACCCATCGCGAACTGGTGGAACTGCCCGGCGGCGCGTTCCTCATCGACACGCCCGGAATGCGGGAGCTCCAGCTGTGGGCCTCCGAGGAGAGCGTCACCGCCACCTTCGGCGATGTCGAGCATTGGGCGGCGCAGTGCCGGTTCTGTGATTGCTTACACTCCAACGAACCGGGCTGCGCGGTGCGTCAAGCCGTGGCCGACGGATTGCTTGATCCGGAGCGCCTGGGCAGTCTTCACAAGCTGCGCAAGGAGGCGGAGCATCTGGCGGTACAAACCGACATCCACCAGATGCTGGCCCGCAAGGCCAAGTGGAAGTCGATCCACAAGGCGATGCGGAACGTCGACAAACGGCGTTGACGGCTTGGCCGGAGGGTCCGGGCAGTGCGATGGGGGCAATCTCTGGGGCGCGGGCACGCAGTGCGTTTGCCGGGCTGGCCTGCCCCGCCACGCCTAACTCGTCAATCGAAGAAGCCGCGATCTTCCGGCGATAGCCGCGCCTTGGCCGCGTTGACACGGAACGTTACGCCCAAGCCCGGGCTATCCCAAACATCGATGAAGCCCTTCTTCACAATGGGGTTCGGGAGGCCGTCGACGATGTCGTACCACCAGTCTGGCTGGCCGTAGGGATACTCGAAGGCGACGTAGTTTTGGGGCAGCGTCGCGGCCACCTGAACGTGGGCGGCCAGGCCGATCAGTCCGTCGAAAATGCCGTGGGGCGCCATCAGGATGCCGTGCAGATCGGCGTACTCGGTGACCCACTTCATCTCGCCGATGCCGCCGATGTCTTCCGGATCCGGGCCCAGGACGTCGACGGCTTGCTTCTCGATCAGGTCCTTGAAGTTCTGCCGGTTGTAGATCTGCTCGCCGGTGTGGATGGGCACCGAGGTCTGCATCTTGAGGTCGCGGTAAAGGTCGGCGTTGGGGTAGGGCGAATAATCGCCGGTCAGCATATCCTCCACCCAGGCCAAGTGCAGGGGCTCCACCGCCTTGCAGAAGTTGACGGCGTCTTTCATCATCCAGCCGGGCCCGGCATCAAGCGCGAGACCGACTTCGTCACCGAGTACTTTCTTCATCGCTTCGACGCTAGCAATGATTCGCTTCATGCCCTTCTCGGTGAGCATGCCTTTGTTGGCGTGTGGTGTGCCGCTGCGGGGCTCGTCGTACCACATGCCGGGCGCCGCGGTCATCTGCACGGCGTTGTGGAAAGCGACGGCCATCTTGATGAGGGTGAAGCCTTCGGGAGCCTCTTTCATCTGCTGCACCACTTCGGCGTAGTGCTGCGGTTCCTGGCCCTTGAATTGCGGGCGGAAGCCGCCGTTGTAGACGCGAACACGGTCCCGCGTCTTGCCACCCATCAACTTATAGACGGGCACGCCCGCCACCTGCCCGGCGATATCCCAGAGGGCGATCTCAATGGCGCTGACCGCCGCGCCCCAGGGCTTGAAAGCACCAAGGCGCCGGATCTTCATCATGACGCGCTCGACGTCGGTGGGGTCTTCACCAAGGATCAGGTCCTTGTAGAAAAGCACCATGGGACGTAGGTAGACCTTGCGCGTTTCGGCCTGTCCGTAGCCGGAAATACCCTGGTCGGTGACGATGCGCACCACCGGGCTCTGGCCGATGATGGCGCAACGTACGTCAGTGATCTTGATCTTGGGGCGGCCGGCGGGCCGTTGCTGCGCGGGTAGCGCCGCAGCGGATAGCGATCCGAGCAGGGCTCTTCTGGTTAGCTTATTCATCCCGGGATCTCCGTCTTGGGTTTCACAGACCAGGTCAGTATATAACCAACGCGGAGGAGAGAAGCGATGGCTGATCCGGGTGGCGCTGGATCAGGCCAATGGGCGAGTTCGTATCAAATGCGGCGTTCGAGGGCGAAGGGGGTGTTGGGCGGGGCCGGCATGCCTTTGCCGGCGGAGTCCTTTGCGGGATTTGCCGCATCCAAGAACTGTATGGCAACTGATCAAGCACAGCGGATCATCAAGACAGCCGTGATGGAGTGGCCCGATGTTTCAGTGGATCCACACCGGTTTGGCGGGATCGAATTCCGCTTCGGCAAGCGAGAACTGGGGCATATCCATGGCAATCATTTGGTGGACATCCCTTTCCCCAAGGTGGTCCGGGATGAGGTGTTGGAGAAAGGCTTGGCGGACAAGCATCACTACTTGCCGGAGATCCGCTGGATCAGCCGGTACCTGTGGGCACCGGAGGATGTGACGACGGCCATCACTTTACTGCGCCGGTCCTATGACTTGGCTGTCGCCCAACGCGAACGCTATTCCGGGACGGCCACGGCAGCGTAATGGCTCTCACCGCCGCGCTGCCTGTATCCAACTGGCGAAGCGCACTCACCGGTCGGCGGCTGCTGTGGGGTTTGGTGATGGCCATCGCGGCCGTCTATCTCGGGCTGGTAGCGGCGACGGTTTTGCTGCGGTGGGTGGATCCGTTCACCACGGGTGTCCAGATGCAGCGGCGCGTCGAGAGCTGGTTCACAAAAGGCAAGTACCAGAAGCGTCAAGTGTGGGTGCCGCTGGAACGCGTCTCGCCGCACATGCCCCATGCCGTGATTGCGTCTGAAGACGGGCGCTTCTATCAGCACCACGGCATCGATTGGCTGGCCGTCGAAGAGGTGCTGGAAGATGCTGAGGAGAAGGGCCAGATCGCCCGTGGCGCCTCCACCATCACGCAGCAGTTGACCAAGAACCTCTTCTTCACCACCCACCGCAACCCGCTGCGCAAGCTCGCCGAATACACGCTGGCCCCGGTGGTGGATACCGTGCTCGGCAAGCACCGCGTGTTGGAGCTTTACCTGAATGTGGTAGAGTTCGGCCCCGGCGTCTTCGGCATTGAGGCGGCGTCGCAGTACCACTACGGCATCTCTGCCTCTAAGCTCAGCCGGGAGCAAGCAGCGCGACTGACAGCGTGTCTACCGGCGCCCCTCCGCCGCAAACCAGCGCGCATGAACTGGTTCTCCAACAACATCCAGGAACGGATGAAGATGATGGGCTGGTAGTGCTCCGCACAATGCTACTGAGCCGCGACCGCAAGGGAGCGGTCCATCCACCCACTAAATCTTGATAAACCACTTCTTGCGATACATCCCCCAAGCGATCACCCACATCAGCAACGTGTAGGCGATGGCATAAAGCAGTGACGTATTTTCAGGTGACCCCAGCGGCGCAAACCAGTTCAAATAGATCCACCGCCGCAGCGAGATCTCTCCCGCCGCACCCATGAAGTGAATGGCGTGCAGCGAGATCTCGATCAGCTCCGACAGCATGTAGATGGCAATGGCGTTCATGCCCATGATCATCAGCGGCCTCACGGCCTTGCGATAACCCGCCAGGTCCACCACACACGTGAACATGGCCAGCAGCGTAAAGTCGATCCCGGCCATGAAGAGCGTAAAGCTGCTGGTCCAAAGCTTCTTGTTGATCGGCAACCACAGGTCCGCGATCAAGCCGGCGGCCAGCAGCATTTGCCCGATAAAGAACATCGCGGTGGTGCGCTCCGCCAGTGTGCGCCCCCAGCGCAGCAGGTGCCCGGCCATCACGCCCAGCAGCGCGGTGGCGATGGAGGGCAAAGTACTGACGATACCTTCCGGGTCCCACGTGCGAGTCTCAGCATAGTTGTGCGCACCCAGCACCAGACGGTCGATATAGTGGGCGAAGTTGCCTTCTACGTCCAACCGCCCGGCCCCAAAGCCCGGCACCGGCATCAGCGTCATCAGCATCCAGTAGCCACCTAGCAGCCCGACAATCCAGGCCAATTGCGTGCGCCAGGTGGTCGTCAGGTAGATCACCGCCGCTACCAGATAACAGATGGCGATCCGTTGCAGCACGCCCAACGCTCGCTGCGTGGCCAAGTCGAAATGGGGGAAGCCATACACAAACAACCCGAGCGCATAGATGATGGCCGCGCGCCGCAGCACTTGTGTGAACAGCTCCCGCCGGGACGCACCGGCCGCCATGCGGCTGCCCAACGATAACGTGATAGCCACGCCAACAATCCACACAAAGGATGGAAAGACCATGTCCGTGATGGTCCAGCCGTGCCAGTCGGCGTGCTGCAGCGGGCCATAGCTGTGGGCGCCATCGCCAGGGTCGTTCACCAGCACCATCAAGGCGATGGTGGCCCCACGAAAGGCGTCCAGCGCGGTCAAGCGCCCAGTGGCGGCAGGAGGAAGGGGGGCGAGCTCTGCTAATTGGCGGGCCATAGCAAGGGTGGGACCATTATAGGCACCCATCTGCTGCCGTTGGCCCGGCCGGTATCATCGAAGGGTGACGGCCCCGCCTCTGGCCCAGCTGGCCAACGTATTCCTCCGGATCGGTAACCTCACCTTTGGTGGCGGCGGCCCCACCATTGCCGCCTTCCAGCGAGAAATGGTGGACCGGAGACAGTGGCTCAGCCCAGAGCAGTTCGCGCTCAGCTACGCGCTTTCCCGCATCACACCGGGGACGAACCTATTTGCGTTCTGCACCTGCACCGGCGCCCTGTTGCGCGGCTTCGCGGGGGCGCTGGTGGCGCTGGGAGCCGCCTCGATCCCCAGTTGCATTCTGGTGGCGGTGTTGACCGCCGGGTTTGACACGGCCAGCCGCTGGGGAGCGGTGAATGTGGCGATTGATGGTGCCGTGGCCGCCTCAGTGGGTATCCTGCTGGCCAGTTGCTGGTCGATCATCGCGCCCTACGTGACACGCGCCAATGGGGCACGCACGGCGCTGCTTGCGGGCGTGAGCTTTGGGCTCTCCCTGATCTCGACGCCGTTGCTGGTGCTGGGGCTGGCGGCGGTAGTGGGCTGGTTTTGGAGGGAGCGCGAATGAGCTTGTGGACGCTCTACTTCCTGCTGCTGAAGGCCACCTTAAGCTCCTTTAGCGGCCTCGCCTCACTGCCCATCTTGCGAGAAGACTTTGTGGTGCGGCGGCCGGTGCTGACTGATCGCCAGTTGAACACCGCGCTGGTGATCGGTCGGACCACACCCGGGCCCAAGGGACTGTATGTGGTCTCGCTGGGCTACTACGTCGCGGGGTATCCCGGCGCGTCGATGGCCTGGGCCGCGCTGGTGACCCCGGCGTTGCTGGTGGTGGCGATGCTAGGGGTCGCGGCGCGTTTCACGGGCGATCCGCGGGTGAAGCGGATGCTGCGGACCGTGGTGATCGCCAGTGCCGGCATCAGCTTGTCCGCGACGTTGCCCTTAGGCCTGGACGCCCTCACGACGCCGCTGGCCTGGGTGCTGGCTGGCGTCTCGTTGGTGATTCTGTTGCGGACCGAGGTGGATACGCTATGGGTGATGGCGGGCGCGGCGCTGGTCAGTTGGGCGGCTTCGTTCGTCAACCTGACCCGGGGCTGATCAGCCACACTGATGCACCACTGACGCCGCGTGACGACCGAGCGCGTTAGAAGAACTTCCGGATCGCCTCAAACTCGCACTCGAAGTCGCCCATCAGTTTCCAGGTCGCTTCTTCATCAGTCAGCCTTTGGAGCGGTTCGGAAGGATGTTCATGCTTGGGCGTGCCCGGGGGCAGCTCATGCACCGTGACACCCAGGCGATTGACGGCCTGGTCGGCGGTGTCAATCAGTTCCGACAGATGGAACGTGGCGCCTTCTTTTTCGGCCTCGAAACTCGGGTTCTCACTCACGCGATGGTGAAACTCCACGGCGCGCCGGATCTGGACCGGCAAGTTCCATTCTTCCAGGGCAATCGCTGACAGCGCCGCGTGATCGGCACCGATCACCTCGCGTTCGCACTCCCACAAAGGCCTGCCGCTGGCCAGCTTCATTTGGTCGATCTGCTCATATTCAGCTGGCATCGCCACCGCCATTAGCAGCTTGCCGAAGTCGTGCATCAGTCCGGCGACAAACGCGCCTTCCGGGTAGTTGACGGACACATGCTGGGCCAAATTGTCAGACATTACGGCGACAGCGATGGAGTGGAGATTGAAGCGGGCGGCCGACCAGACCTTCGGCGTCTTGACGCCCGACCACATCCGGGAGATCGACAGACCCAGCACGACGTTGCGCAACTTGCTGATTCCCAGCACCGAGATGGCATGAGGAATGGAATTGATTTCACTACGCCGGGCATAGGCGGCTGAATTGACCAGGCGCAGCACATTGCCCGACATCACCGTGTCCTTCTCGATGATTCCGGCCAGTTCTGAATAGGCCACGTCTTCGCGGGCCAGCGTCGCCAGCAGCTTGTTCAGTACCGGGGAGAAGGGCGGCAGCTGGCCCAGGCTCTTGACGATTTTCGTGCGATAGTCCAGTTCAGCGGTAACCATGGTCTCTCAACTCTCTCTATCGGCGATAATCGAAGGGACTATTAGCCTATGGAGCCGCCGAATACCGAAACCACCGGGCAGGAGCTTGCGGCTCCCGTCCCACCCGCGCTGGATGTCGCCGCGGACAACAATCTACGTCTGGACGCCGTACCCCAACCACCGCGCCCCGTCGCGCCCCCGGGCCCGCCGGCCATCGAACTGCGTGGGCTGACCAAGATTTATGGTGACAAAGCGGCGGTCGATGGCCTCAGCCTCACGGTTCCCGCTGGTTGTTTTTTCGGCTTTCTAGGCCCCAATGGAGCAGGCAAGACAACCACCATCAAGATGCTGATGGGATTGGCCCCGCCCACCGTCGGAACAGTGCGGATTTTGGGTCGTGTGATGCCCGCCCAGTCGCTGGAGATCCGGCAGTTGATTGGCGTCGTGCCGGACGACACGCTGCTGTTTGACCAGTTGACCGGCCTCGAATTTGTTGAGTTTACTGGGCGCATGTATGGCCTTCCCCGCCCCGTAGCCCAGGAGCGGGCGCGGGAACTGCTGGCTCTGTTCGAGCTGGACGGCGCTCCCCGCAAGCTGATCGCGGAGTATTCCAAAGGCATGCGCAAACGGACTGCCATGGCCGCCAGCCTGATCCACCGGCCGCAGTTGTTCCTGATGGATGAGCCGTTTGAAGGCGTTGACGCCGTCGGCGCGCGGCTGATGAAAGATATTCTGCTCGAACAAGTGCGGCACGGCGCGACGATTTTCTTAACCTCCCACGTGCTGGAAGTGGTGGAGCGTTTGTGTGATCGCGTCGCGATCATCAATGAAGGCCGTATCGTCGCCGATGGCACGGTGGGTGAGCTGCGTTCCGGCGCGGAGACGCTGGAAGATCTCTTTGTCCGGCTGGTGGGCGGCGGCCGTTCCGCCGAATCACTAGATTGGCTGTAGACCGCTGGAATTTCGAGCTGATGAAGAGGCGCATGTGATCAACTCCCAGGCCCGGGCCATTCTCGTCACCCAGTGGCGCATGCTGATCAATTTCTACCGCCGCCACGGGCGGGTGGCGTTCATCCTGTCGGCGATCTTCAGCGTCATCTGGTATCTCGGCTTTGCCGCGCTGGCCGTGTTTGCCGCCGTCTTCCTGGCGGACCCGGGCTCGCTGACACTGGCGCGCAAGTCCTTAGGGCCCATCCTGTTCCTGGTCTTTTTGTACTGGCAGGGCATGCCGCTGCTGATGGCCAGCATGGGCGGCATGCTGGACTTGAAAAAGCTGCGCGTCTATCCGATCGCCGAGGCGCGACTCTACCGGCTGGAAATTCTGCTGCGTAGCTCGCTATTCCTGGAGATGCCCATCGTGATGCTGGGGGCGACGATTGGCCTGCTGCTGAACCCCGGTTTGCCGAAGTGGTGCGCGCTGGCTCCGGTGCTCTACACGGTGTTCAACCTGACTCTGGGCGCCGGACTGCGGGATCTGCTGATGCGGGCACTGGCGCACAAGAAGGTGCGGGAAGTGGGCTTGATCGTGGTGGTGCTGCTGGCCGCGGTCCCGTCCTTCCTGGCTTCCCGCGGCGGCGACAAGGCGCGCGAGTTTGGACGTCAGCTTTCGCTGTGGACCAGTGGCCCCTGGTGGCCCTGGAAAGCGGCCGGGTCCGCGGCGCTGGCCGAAGGGGGAGCCTCTCCCTGGCTGTGGCTGATCGGCTTTGCCCTGATCGGGTGGGCGTTTGGGCGCTGGCAGTTCAACCGGAGCCTCTTCTTTGATGGCGATGCCGAACGCTCCAAGGAAAAGCGGGAGGTCAGCAGCCGCTATGAGTGGATGTCCAGTTGGCCGTCGCGCCTGTTCCCGGACCCGTTGGGGGCCCTAGTGGAGAAAGAGATCCGCTTCCTCAGCCGGATCACCCGGTTCCGCGTGGTCTTCTTCATGGGCTTCAGTTTTGGCTTGCTGATCTGGTTGCCGCTGGCCAGTGGCTTTGGCTCTGGGCCATCCTCGGGCGGTTGGATGACGCAGAATTTCCTGTCCGTGGTGGCCGTCTATGCGCTAATGCTGTTAAGCGAAGTCTGCTTCTACAACACCTTCGGCTTTGACCGGTTGGCCACGCAGATGTACTATTTGGTGCCGGTGCCGCCAGCGACGATTCTGAAAGCCAAAAACATCGCCGGGGCGTTTTTCGTCGTGGCGGAAATCTCACTGGTGGCGGCGGCGTGCACGATCCTGCAGATGCCCGTCACGGCGCAGAAACTGGGTGAGGCGCTGTCGGTCTGCGCTCTGTTTACGCTGTTTCTTCTGGGCATCGGCAACCTGGGCTCCACGCGCGCGCCGCGGGCCATGAACCCCAATGAAGGCTGGAAGCGCAACGCCGGTGCCAAGGTGGCGATGTTCGCGCTGCTAGTCTACCCGTTCATCTCCATGCTGGTGGGCCTGGCGTATTTGGGCCGCTACGCCTTTGAACGGGAAGAGGCGTTCTATGCCGTGATCGGCGTCGGTTTGTTCATCGCCATCTGCTTCTACAAAGTGGCGCTTGATTCCGCGGTGGAAACCATGGGCCGGGACCGGGAAAAGATCCTCACCCTGCTGGCCCAGACCGATACTCCGGTTCTGTAACTCGACGGCGTGTCCCAGCCCGCCAGAATCACTAACGCAATACGCTAGGCGATGATGTCCTTCAGGATCTCGCCGTGCACTTCCGTCAGCCGCTCCTTGCGCCCCTGGTGCATGTAGCTCAATGCATCCTGATTCAGGCCCAGCTGATTCAGGATCGTGGCGTGGATGTCGCGGAAGTGGGCGGGCTTCTCAATAGCCTTGAGACCAATCGCATCCGTCGCCCCGTAGGCCATACCGCCCTTGATGCCGCCACCGGCCATCCACATGGTGAAGCCCAGGTTATGGTGATCACGGCCTTTGCCGCCCTGCGCCTCCGGTGACCGGCCGAATTCCCCGCCCCACACCACCAGCGTTGAATCGAGTAAGCCGCGCCGCTTCAGGTCCTTGATCAACGCCGCCGCCGGCTGATCGCTCTGCTTCGCCATCCGGAGATGGTTCTCTTCAATGTCCTCGTGCGCATCCCACTGCAGGTTGCCCGGGCCGCCGCCATGCACCACGGTCACAAACCGGACGCCGCGTTCCACCATCCGGCGGGCCAGCAGACAACGCCGGCCATAGTCGTCGGTCGGCTCTGTCCCCACCCCATACATCGCCAGCGTCTCGGGCGATTCCTTGGTCAGGTCGAACACTTCCGGAGCCTCGGTCTGCATCTTGAACGCCGTATCATAGGCCGAAATGCGCGCCGCAAACTCCTCGTCCTCGCCCACCATACCCGCTTCATTCAGCGCCCGGATCAGGTCGATCGTCTTGCGGCGGTCAGAGAGTTTCACACCGTCCGGCAAGTCGAGATTCAACACCGGACGCTTGCCCGGACGCAGCATTGCCGGCTGGTAAATGGCGGGCAGAAAGCCGTTCAAGTACATCGGCTGCCCGGCTTCCAGCGCCCCATCCGGATCAGGGATAACCGCATATGCCGGCAATGACTGGCTCTCACTGCCTAAGCCATACACCACCCAACTCCCCATCGACGGGAAACCCGGGATGATCCGGCCCGTCATGCACTGATACTGGGCCGCCGAATGGACCACCATGTCACCGTGGACCGAGCGGATCATGCACAAATCATCCACGATCGTCTTGTGGTGCGGCAGCAGATCCGAGACGTCCAAACCCGATTGGCCGCACCGCTCAAACTGACGCTTCGTGCCCAGGATCTTGGCGTCGTTCTGGACAAACTGATACTTCGCTTCGCCAAACTCCGCCGGACGCTTCTGGCCGTCCAGTTTGTTCAGCAAAGGCTTCGGGTCAAACGTCTCCAGATGCGACGGGCCGCCCGCCATAAACAGGAAGATCACCGACTTCGCCTTGGCCTTGTCCGGCATGTGCGGCGGCTTGGCCGCCAGCGGATTCTTGATCGCGGCCGCCTGCATTTCCATCGACGCAAAAGCCAGCGAACCGAAGCCGCAGAAAGCATCGGTCAACCATTCGCGGCGGTTGCGCGTATAGCGGACATGGGGTTGGCGTAAAAACTGATCCATGGTTAGTTCACGTACAAAAATGAGTTCAGATTCAGGACGGCCAGCGCAAACTCCCGCGTGGAGCCCGCGGCCAAATACTGTTGCGCAATGGCCCGTTCCTTGGGCGTCGGCAGACGGCCCGCGGTCAGGCGGTACGCCAGATCAATCCGGGCCGCTGGGGTCTTGGCTTCCTTCTCCAGGCGGCCCGCCAGCGCAACGGCCATCTGGTTGGAAAAGCTGCCGTTGAGCAGTTCCAGCGCCTGCGGGGCATGCGTCGAAGATTCGCGCTTGGGGCAAGAAATCTGCGTATCCGGCGCATCGAACACTTCCATGTAGGGCAGCCGGAGATTGCGTTTCTGGAACAGATAGACGCTACGGCGGTCATGCTCGCTGGCGTCCTTGGCCACGGCCCACTGTGAAGGCTTGTAGAGCAACCCAATCAACTCCTGATCCACGGGCACGATCACGCTGGGCCCACCCGCCTTGGTGTTCAGCCGGCCCGTCACCGCCAGCGTGGCGTCCCGCAGCTCTTCGGCCTCCAGACGCCGGCGGCTGAACTTCCACAGCAGCTTGTTGTCCGGATCCTTCGCCATCGCCGCCTTCTCCAGCAACGGATTGACGCTTGATTGCTGATAGACCTTCGACAGCAGAATCTCGCGATGTAGTCTCTTAAACGTCCAGCCGCCTTCCACAAACTGGTTGGCCAGATAATCCAGCAGCTCCGGATGCGTCGGGCGTTGGCCCATGCGGCCAAAATCATTGGGCGTGGCCACGATGCCGCGTCCAAAGTGGCCGTGCCACACGCGGTTGACGATCACCCGGGCCGTCAGCGGATTCTCCGCGGTCAGGATCCAGTCCGCCAGCTTCTGCCGCGGCTTCTCGGTGGCCAGCGGCAATTCCGGCATGCCCTCCGGCAGCAGTACGCCCAGCGGACGCATGCCCACGGCGGCACCCTTATTGGCAAAGTCGCCCCGGGCCAGCACATGAATCGGCGTGGCCTTTTCGGCATTGTTCGTGACACTGTAGAGCGCGGGCAGCGGAGCGGGCAGTTTCGCCTCCATCTCCTTCACCTTCTGCTCCATCTTTTCCTTCTCCGCACCTTCCATCTTGGCCATCTGCTTCTGCAGCGCCTTCATCTCTTTGGTGATGGTTTCGGTGGCCGTTTTCCACTCGGCCTGCGCCTCCTTGGAGGCCAGGGAAACGTCTTCTTCCTGCGTCGCCGCAAAGTAACCCTGCATGCGGTAGTAATCCGTATGGCGGATGGGGTCGAACTTGTGGTCGTGGCACCGGGCACAACCCAGCGTCACGCCCAGCATCGACGCACCCACGATGTTGGTCATCTCCGTCAGCACTTCGTTGCGGCTCGACGCCACTTCCTGATTGCCGGCATTCTTGCGCAGCGGGCCCAACCGGTTGAAGCCGCTGGCGATCCGGTAGGTCTCGTTCTTCGGGTTGATCTCGTCACCCGCCAATTGCTCCCGGACAAAATCGGTATAGGGCTTGTCGGAGTTAAATGAATGGACCACGTAGTCGCGGTACCGCCAGGCATCGCTGCGGTGCGTGTCGTACTCAAAACCATCCGATTCAGCAAACCGCACCACATCCAGCCAGTGACGGCCCCACTGTTCGCCATAACGCGGAGAGGCCAGCAGACGGTCCACCACCTTCTCCCAAGCCTGAGCGGACTTGTCACGCACAAACTCATCAATCTCCGCCGGCAACGGCGGCAAGCCATGCAGATCAAACGTCACGCGGCGCAGCAACGTAGCCCGATCCGCCGCCGGAGCCAGCGCCAGTCCCTCCGTCGCCAGCTTGGCCATCACAAACCGGTCAATCACGGTCGAGGCATTAGCCACCACCGGAGGTTGCACTGTTTTGCGAGGCTGAAACGCCCAGTGGCGGCGCTCCACGGGAGTGTACTTCTCGAGCGGCGCCACCGTGTTCGAAGCGGCCATACCCGGCACCGGAGCCATCATCACCCAAGCGGTGAAATAAGCGATGGTCCGCTGGAAACCGACATTACTGAAGATCATGATTCGACAAATACTCCGCTTAACTTACCGTTGAATCCGCTGCATCCAATTCCCCAATCCCAAACCGGCCCGCGCCGACAGCACCACCGCCACCGCCGCCCATCCCATCCGCGCCCAGAACTGCGCCGGTGAGGTTTCAATAGCCGAAAAAACATAGCGGGCCATATCCGATTGGGCGGGTACAAAGAAACCCATATAGTGCGATCCGAAAAACCAGTTGCGTGCCGCCGGCGACTGCAGGAACTCCGCAAACGGCCATTGCACCGCAGCGAACACCCCCAAAAACGTCAGCCCCAAAATGGAGGCCAGCGCCCAATCATTGCGCTTGCCCAGCCGCTGCCACATCCAGTCCGCCAACAGCAGCGGAGGCGTCACCAGCAACGGGAACCCACCGGGCGGAATAAAGTGCGTGATCTCACGGAACACTGGCCCCAGCTTCGGCTCGGCCGGAAACAGCGGCAGGATCCACAAGAAAGCCAGAGAAATCACGGTGCTCACGCCCGACACCAGCGCCAAGCCCCATTTCAGATTCGCCGCCCGCGCCACCGCAAAGTGCCCCAGCGGCAGCGTAATCGCGAGCATCAAAAAGAAGCGCGCCGAATGCTGCATGGTTCGCGACATAAACTCCAGCGAAAACACGCCCACCACATCGCGCGCCAGCAACGCCCCCACGAAAACGAAGAACCACCGCAGCCGTGCCCGGGTCTCCGCCGTCGCCCGGTTCATCTCGCCCAGAATAATCAGCAAGCCGCCGAACTTGATCGCCAGAATTCCCAGAATCAGCACCAGGTGCGGCGGCGACAGCACCTTCACATCCAGGCCATAGGCACTGTGCCACCAGTCATCAAACGGAGCCGACACCAGCATCGCCGTCGCCCCCCAGGCGGCCACAAACGCCCCCAAGGGTCCGCGGAAGCCCCACATCGCCACCGATGAGGCGCGCAACTGCGGCATCCGCCCAAAGGTGGTGCCCAGGATCAACGCCGCACTGCCCAGACCACCCAGAATGCCGCACAGATAAATCAACATGTGCGCCGGGGTCCAAAACGAATCACGCCCGATCGAAAGATGCCAGGAGATGTCCCACACCCCGCCAATGGTCACCGATAGGACCGCCGCGGCAAAGTTCCAGACATACCAGGGCGTAGCTGCTTCGCGCGCACGGGCCGCCACGCCAAGGGCCGGCAGGGCAAGGGTCTGTCCCATCGAAGTGTGTCCTTATACTCCTGCGCCCAAGTTTATCACCGGAACTCCCGCTCTGCGAAGGGTTTCGCCGCCCGATGCGGCGCGCTCTGGTACTAGAATTTCGCGTCCACCGTGATTGAACGCCGGACCAACCGTTGTTACACTCAACTCCTGAACCAGGCCATACGCCTGTTCACCCAAAACTGCCCCATGATTCCCCTCATTCTGGTCGTCTCATCCGCATTAGCCCAAGTCCCCGTCGTCATCGAAACGGAGCTCGGCGCAATTCACGTCGAACTGGACAACCAGCATGCCCCGCTCACGGTGGCCAATTTCCTTAAGTACGTGGACGCCGGCCACTTTCAGGGCGGCCGCTTTCATCGCACCGTGAAAACCAACCCCGACAACCAGCCGCAGTCCGCGATCAAAATTGAAGTCATCCAGGGCGGCGTCAACCCCGACCGCAAGGACCAGGGCTTCGGTGCCATCAAGCTGGAACGGACCACCCTCAGCGGCCTCAAGCACCAGAACGGCACCATCTCCATGGCCCGCTTTCAGCCCGATTCCGCCGTCAGCGACTTCTTCATCTGTATTGGCGACCAGCCTTCGCTCGATTTCGGCGGCCAGCGCAATCCCGACGGCCAGGGCTTTGCCGCTTTCGGAAAAGTAACACAAGGCATGGAAATTGTGCGGAAAATCCAGGCCGCCCCCAGCGGCGCGGGCCACGACGGCACCAATCAGACCATCCAGCGCCTCACCCCGCCGGTGCGGATTATCAATATCATTCGCAAGAAATGACGCTCGCGCGGAAATTCCGCTATCTCAGCAAATAATTCCGTAACATTCCCTGAGAGTTTTTCCTAGTCCCGCCACGCTTTTAGTGTGAGGACTATCCCGTGAGGGCTTCAGCACTATGCCCGCGCCAGTTCTGGTGGATCTTTTTGCTCAGCCTCGTGTTGATGGTGGGAGCCCACTGCCTGCTGGTCACCACCGTTGACCCGCGCCGGTACTTCAGTTCCCGAAATAGCTTCCCCCAGCTCCACCCCAACAGCCGCCGCGTGAAAGTGGAGGCGCTGGCGCGATTCCAGCAAGCCGGACCCGTCACCGGCCTGATTCTAGGCTCCAGCCGCTCCATGCTGCTCTCGCCCCAGGAGTTTGACCGCCGGACCGGACTACGCTTCTTTAATGCCGGCGTCTTCTCCGGTACCGCGGAGGACTTCCTCAGCCTCTACCGGCTTGCCCGCCGCAATGGGAATCATCCCCGAGTGATTGTGTTGGGCCTGGACCCGGCCGCGATCTATGAAGGTCGCCCCGAAGAGGAGC
This sequence comes from Bryobacteraceae bacterium, assembly GCA_947458745.1. Classification (GTDB taxonomy): domain Bacteria; phylum Acidobacteriota; class Terriglobia; order Bryobacterales; family Bryobacteraceae; genus JAPKYZ01. The sequence continues at coordinate 38,403 of CANGYQ010000002.1, forward strand.
TCAGCGCCAACTTCGCCCTCACCGCAGCGCTCGAGAATCGGGCCGTCAGCGGATGGGGCCAAGCGTGGCATTCCCTGATTCTCTACAAGCAGATGCTGCGCCCCCAGGCGCTGGTGGAGGTGGCCACCTCGATCGCAATGCGCCGCCACCCGCCAGAACCACGCAGTACCTTCGACGCCGACGGACGGCTTCACGAACGCAAAACCGAACGGGCCATTCAATCCGGCGAATACAATTTCCGCGCCGAACTGGAACTCTCCCGCCGTCGTATGATCGAAAGTCTCCAGAACTTCCAGGGGCTGTCCCAGCGGCGGACGCAGTTGATTGAGTCCCTGATGGCGGAGGCCGCGGCCGATCAGGCGCGGGTGGTCATCTGGATTCCCCCCGTCCACCCCACGCTGCTCGAGACCATGGCCCGCTCCCCCCAGGCCACCACCGCCGATGGCCTCGCCCGCCAGTTCACCATCGGCCTAGCGGAGCGCTACCCCGTGCAGGTGATCGATCTCACCCACCCCTCCGCCTTTGGTGGCGACCCGGACCGCTGGTACGACTCCATCCACATCTCGCCGCTGGATGCGGACAAGATCGCCCGCCGCTTGGCCGCCTATGGTATTTAACTCCGACGTCTTCCTACTAGCTTTCCTGCCACTGGTCTACCTGGCGTTCTGGGCGGTGCGATCCAAGCAGTCCCGCTACGTCTTGCTGACGGCGGCCGGGTATGTATTCTATGGCTGGTGGGACTGGCGATTCTGCCTGCTGCTGCTGTTTTCCAGCTTGCTCAGCTTTGGCGCCGGTCTTGCGATCATGTCCGCGCCTTCACCACGCCAGTCCCGCTGGTGGATGATCGGCGCGGTCACGGTTGACCTAAGCCTGCTGTTCTTCTTTAAGTACTTCAACTTCTTCTCAGGCAACGTGCGGGCTGCCTGGCCCAGCGTGCCGCTGCCGGTGCTGGAAGTTGCTCTGCCGGTGGGAATCAGCTTCTATACGTTCCACACCATCAGTTATGTGGTGGATGTCTATGCCGGGCGTGTCCGGGCCACGCGCAACCTATGGGAATATCTCACTTACGTCAATCTCTTCTTCCAATTAGTCGCCGGCCCCATCGTCCGCTTCCGCCAGATCGAAGATGACCTGGACCATATCGATGGCCCGCCCCAGACCGGGTGGACCGCCCGCGGCATCGCCATCTTCGTGGCGGGCCTGCTCAAGAAGGTCGTCATCGCCGACCACCTGGGCACAATCGTGGACCCGCTGCTGAAGCAGCCGCACCTCAGCTTCCTCGATGCCTGGACCGCCGCGCTCGGCTACACCGGGCAGCTATATTTCGACTTTTCGGGCTACTCCGACATGGCGCTCGGCCTGGGCCTGTTGTTCGGCTTGCGCATCCCCAGAAACTTCAACTCCCCTTACCGCGCCGCCGGCATCCAGGACTTTTGGCACCGGTGGCACATCAGCCTTTCCACCTGGCTGCGCGATTATCTCTACATCACGCTCGGCGGCAGCCGGGGCGGTACTTTCCGGACGCAGGGTAACCTGATGCTCACCATGGTGCTGGGTGGCCTGTGGCATGGAGCCAACTGGACTTTTGTTATTTGGGGCGGTTACCACGGCCTGCTGCTGATCATGGACCGCCAAGGCGGTAGCTTCTTCAGTAACTGGCCACGGCCCTTGTACCAGTTACAAACGTTCATCCTGGTGGTCATCGGCTGGGTGCTATTCCGGTCGGACAATCTCCCGATGGCGGGCCGCTGGCTTTCCGCGATGTTCCAACCAGACAATGCCGGCAGCTTTGCCCCCCGCGCCGCAGCTTGGCTGGCGGTGGCCGCCGCCTGGGTGCTGCTGGTGCCGGAAAGCTGGGAGATCAAGTTCCCCACCACCCTCCGCTGGGCACCCGTCTACGCCGCCGGGTTGTTACTGGCCTATTACTACATCAACGGAACAGAATCGGTCTTTCTCTACTTCCAGTTTTAGATACTACATCGCCAGCAACGCCGCCAACAGCTCAATACCGTCCCAGAGATTGCCGATCCGGGCGTTCTCGTTGTGCGTGTGCTGGTTGTCGTCGTGGTTGGCGATCGGGACCGCCACCAGCGGCACTCCCGTCACTTCTTCGAACACCACCAGCGGCAGGCTACCACCCGATGAGGGTTCCAGCACCACCGGTTCTTTCACCCGCTTGGCCAGAGCGATGATCTTCTGCGCGATAGGCAGATCCAGCGGCGTGCGGAAAGCGTTGTAGCTCAAGTTGACGTCCACCCGGGCCACCTTGGCGTGGCTCAACCGCTCTTGATCGGTAGGGTCACGGCCTTCAACGATGAAGTAGCCTTGCTCCCGCATATGGGCGATCACTTTGTCGGCCTGGCGGCGGCCGTCATTGCCCTTCACCAGACGCAGGTCAATCGAGGCTTTCGCCTCCGGCGGCACTACATTGGCCGCCTTGGTGCCCACTTGCGCGCTTTCCAGACCCCGAATATTCAGCGAAGGCTTGTAGTAGCTCTCCCGTAGATCGCCGTTGAACTGCTGCGTGGTGCCGAGCAATAGTTCCTGCTTCAGCTCCGCATCCTGCCTGGGGTTGCTCATGATCGCGTCACGTTCCAGCTTGCCCAGCGGCGTCACGTCGTCATAAAAACCCTTCACCAGCACCTTGCCTTCGCCATCGGTCATCGAGGCGAGCAGGCGCGCCATGTTCATGGCCGGGTTCGGCGCCCAGTTGCCATAGTGGCCGGAATGGAGGCCGCGCTTGGCTCCGAAGACCGTCAGGTCCAGCCCCGCCACGCCGCGCGCGCCAAAGCTCAGCTTCTGCGCCCGGCTTTGGTGGATGGGGCCGTCGCAAATCAGCCAGACCTCGCCCTTCAACTTGTCCTTGGCCTTCATCATCAGGCGCCGCAGATTGGGCGACCCGGCCTCTTCTTCCCCTTCAAAGAAGAATTTCAAGTTCGCCTGTGGCTTGATACCGGCCGCGGACAAGGCGGAGAGCGCGGTGGCGAGCGAGATAATCGGGATCTTGTCGTCGGTGGCGGAGCGCGCAAATAAGCGCCATTCGCGGTCATACTTCGCCTGGTCCAGCGGCAACAGCTTGCCGTTCATCTCGACCGGCGCGGTTCGCAATACCGGCTGGAACGGGCCGGAGTCCGTCCATTTGGCCGGGTCCACTGGTTGGCCATCGTAGTGCGCGTAGAACAGCAGCGTCCGCGTCGCCCGGGGCACCAGCAGTTCTCCATAGACGGCCGGGTTGGCACCCTCCACCTCGATCAACTCCGTCTTGACGCCGCGCGCGGCGTACATCTTGGCGATGTGCTCGGCATTGCGCCGGATGTTGGCCTTGTCAGCGGCGACGTTGGGGATGCTGAGCAGGTCCACGTACTCGCGGATAATCTTCTGCTCATTCGCCTCGCGGTACTTGCGCGCGGCGTCGGCCGCCGGGGGGCGCTGGGCAAGAAGCGGGAGGGCGGCCAGTGCCGCCAGGATCCGGATGGAAAGCATGAGTTGAGGATAGCGAAAACCGCTTTCCTCACCCCGTGATAGCCTGAAATTTGAGCTTCACCGATTCTTTCTTCGCCCGTAAATTCGGCCTTACGGCCGCTGATCTCGAAGGCTACCTGTCCGTCGCCTTAAGCCACGGTGGCGACTATGCCGACCTGTACTTTGAGTACGTCGCCACCAGTTCACTCGGCATCGACGAAGGCATCGTCAAAAGTGCCAGCCAGGGCGTCTCCCTCGGCGTTGGCGTGCGCGTGCTGTCGGGCGAAAAGACCGGCTACGCCTACTCGGACGACCTGAGCCCGGACAAGATCCGCCACGCCTGCAAGACCGCCGCCTGTATCGCGAACGGTCCGGCCAAGGTGGAAAAGACCGGCCTCTATGAAGGCCCCAAGCGCGACCTCTATCCGGTTCTGACCGCCCCCAACGACACCACCTTAAATGAGCGCGTCGAGCTGATCAAGCGGGCCGATCGCGCCGCCCGTGCCTATGACTCACGCGTCTTTCAAGTGCGCGCCAGCTATGCCGACAACGTGCGCGAGATTCTGATCGCCACTAGCGACGGCACGCTCAGCCATGACCGGCAGCCGATGGCCCGCGTGAACGTGACGGTGCTGGCGCGGCAAGGCGACGGCTCACCGCAGGAGGGCTATGCCGGCGGCGGCGGACGCATGGGCTTGGAAGTATTCGAGTCCGACAAGAGCCCGGAACGGTATGCGCGGGAAGCCGCGCGGCAAGCGATCATGCAACTGGACGCCATCGACGCCCCTGCGGGCGAGATGACCGTCGTGCTCGGCCCCGGCTGGCCCGGCGTGCTGCTGCATGAGGCCGTGGGCCATGGCCTGGAAGCGGACTTTAACCGCAAAGGCGTCTCGGCCTTCTCAGGGCGGATCGGCCAGAAGGTGGCCAGTGAGCTCTGCACCGTGATCGACGATGGCACCATGGCGCACCGCCGCGGGTCGATCAACATGGACGATGAAGGCAATCCGACGCAGCAGAACGTGCTGATCGAGAAAGGCATCCTCCGCGGGTATCTGCAGGACAATCTCTCCAGCCGCCTCATGGGTAGCGCCTCCACCGGCAGTGGACGCCGCGAGAGCTATCAGCATGTGCCGATGCCGCGCATGACCAACACCTTCATGCTGGCCGGCGACAGCACGCCGGAAGAGATCATCCGCTCCGTGCCCAAGGGCCTCTACTGTGTCAACTTCTCCGGTGGCTCGGTGGACATCACCTCCGGCAACTTCGTCTTCTCGGCCAGCGAGTGCTATGAGATCGAGAACGGCCGCCTGGGCCGCCCGGTGCGCGGCGCTTCGTTGATCGGCAATGGGCCGGAGGCGATGAAGTACGTCTCGATGGTGGGCAACGACCTGAAGCTGGATGAAGGCATCGGGGTCTGCGGCAAGGAAGGGCAGTCGGTCCCGGTGGGCGTCGGCATCCCGACCGTGCGCATTGACCAGATGACCGTCGGCGGTGTCGCGTGATCCAGCAACTGGCGAACGATGTCGTCGCGCGAGCTTTGAAATTGGGCGCAACCGAGGCCGAGTGCACGGTGGCCGAAGGCAATGAGTTCTCGGCCAGCGTCCGGCTGGGCGAAGTGGAGCAGTTGAAAGAGGCCGGTTCCCGGGGCGCGGGCATCCGCGTGCTGATCGGCCAGCGCACCGGTTCCGCCACCACGTCCGATCTAACGCCAGAAGGCGTGGAACGCATGGTCCGCGCCGCCATCGATAACGCCAGCGTCACCACTGACGATCCGTTTGCCGGCTTACCGGATGCGGCGGAGTTGGGGTCAATCGACGTCGATCTGGAAACCTACTCCGAGGCCGTGGAGCAACTGGAAGCCGAATGGAAGATCGCCCAGGCCAAGGCGGCGGAGGCCGCGGCGATGCAGTTTGATCCGCGCATCACCAACTCTGAAGGCGGCTCCTTTGATACTTACCTGAGCTCCCGCGCCTTCGCGAACTCGCGCGGCTTTTCGGGCCTGGCCCGGTCGTCATCGTGCTCGATTGCGGCTATTCCGGTGGCCAAAGAAGGCGAGAAGATGGAGCGGGATTACTGGTTCTCCATCGCCCGCCGCCCAGACCGGCTGGAGGCGGCGGACTTGGTCGGCCGCTTGGCAGCTCAACGTGCGGTGCGCCGTCTGGGGGCGCGCAAGGTATCCACGCAAAAAGTGCCCATCGTGTTTGAGCCCCGCATCGCGCGCAGCTTGCTGGGCAATCTGTTTGAGGCCGTCAGCGGCGATTCGATCTACCGTCAGGCTTCATTCCTGAATGGACAACTGGGTGAGCGCGTGGCGAGTGAGTATCTCACCGTCATCGACGACCCGACGATTCCGGGCCTGTTTGGCAGCTGGCCGTTTGATGACGAAGGCGTCCGCGCCCGCCGCAAAGTGGTGGTGGAGCGTGGCATCCTGAAGACCTACCTTCACAACACCTATACAGCCAAGAAGCTGGGAACCACCACCACCGGCAACGCTGCCCGCGGCTTGGCCGGCAATGCTTATGTCGATCACGGGAACTTCTTTTTAGAAGCGGGGTCTAAGACTCCGGAGCAGATGATCAGCAGCATCAAAAGTGGCCTCTACGTCACCGAACTGATGGGTCAGGGCGTCAATGTCGTCAATGGTGACTACTCGCGGGGCGCGGCCGGAATGTGGATTGAGAATGGCGAACTGGCCTACCCGGTGAGCGAGATCACCATTGCGGGTAATCTGAAACAGATGCTGCTCGATATCGAAGAGCCCGGTGCGGACCTCGAGTTCCGCGGTTCGGTGGCCAGCCCCACGCTCAAGATCCGGGAGATGACCGTCAGTGGCAACTAGAGCCATCCTCACTGCCCTGCCCGTGCTGGCCCTCCTGTCTGCCTGCGCCACCGGCCCTAAGGAGCCAGCAGCGTTGACGCCGGAGGCCAAGGCGTATGTGAAGAACCTGGCGCTGTCCGGCGTGGAAATGAAGGCCGCCGAATCCTTCTCCGGCCAGCAGGTGGTGGAGATCATCGGGCAGATCGGCAACAAGGGCGACCGCATCCTGAAAACGGTGGAAGTGATGTGCGTCTTCTATGACCCATCGGGCCAAGTGGTGGCGCGGGAGCGCGTGACGATTGTCCGCGAAAAAACGGGCGGCCTGAAGCCCGGTGAGACCAAACCGTTCCGCCTGCCCTTCGACACGCTGCCCGCCAGCTGGAACCAGGCCGCGCCGGGCCTCGTGATTGCCGCCATCATCTTTGGCTAGGGCGGGCTTCCCCCATGGCACGCATTCTGCTGGTGGAAGATAACGTGGACCAGCTATTCCTGCGCCGCATGATCCTGGAACGTGCCGGGCATCAGGTGACGCCAGCGGACTCGGTGGCGGCCGCGCGGCTGGCACTGGACCCGCCACCGCAGGTGGCGGTGATGGATTTAAGCCTCCCCGGCATCGAGGACGGCCTGGCGTTGATACGGGAAGTGGCTGCCGCCTGCCCGGCCACCAAGATCGCCATCTTGAGCGGGTGGACAGCGGCGCTGAACGGGCGTCCGGAGAAGGCTCTCGTAACTGCTACGATCACGAAGCCCTCTACGGCCAAACATCTCATGGACGTCATCGCCAAACTGGTCCTCTGCCTCGTGCTGATCCTGCCCGCTTGGGGCCGGGACTTCACCTTTGAAACGGCGGGCCGCGGTGAAACCGTGGCCGAGCTTGACCTGCGGTCTGGCACTTCGGACTGGGGCCTCGCCCGGCGGCAGGCGGCGGTAGCGAAGCTGACCGTGGACGGCAGCGAACCGCAGCATGTTTGGGTGCTGGGCGAACGCAAGGGTCCGGTCAGCGTCTTTCTGGGACAGCTGCCGGCGGGCAAGCATCGGCTCACGGTGGAGCGCGATGAAGCGTTCTCTGCCCCGGATTCGACGCTTGACGTGCGCGGCGCGAAGTTCAGTGAGGACACGGGCAACATCCTGGCCAACGCGCCCGTGCTCTATGCCCGGGAAGACACGATAGGCCAGTTCTCCGACATCCCGCTACTGGTCTATGCGGAGCGCCTGCCCGGCGGCATCCTGCAGTACACCATCGTCTTCTCAAACGAAGATGGCGGCACCTCCACGCGCGGCCTGATGGCCGTCTGGGGCCGCACCACCGACATCGAATACATCTACCGGGTCGGCACCGACGGCAAGGCGATCATCCAAGCCAAGGACCACAAAGACATCCCCTACGATGGGCCGCTGGAAGGGCATCATCCGCTGCTGGTGCCGGTGACGAAGAACAACATGGTGGCCCCCACCACGACAGGAAAGAGCAGGAGCGCAATGCGCGTCCAACTGGTGCCCATGGAAGTGGAGCTATCTGCGCACTCCCGCGAGATCGTGATGGACCGCGCGCCCTGGACCTATGCCGTTGCGGCCAAGGAATTGACGCGGGAAGGACGTCTCGATCAGATCGGCGACCCGCGCAACTATCTGTATCTCGAAGCCAACATCACCAACACCAAGGCGCGCCTCGGCTTCAAGGTTCGCTTGACCACAGAGAAGGCTTGGCGCATGTCGCACCGGGATGACCGTCGCCTAGCAATTGAGCGCTCCGGCTGGGTTCGCTCGACGATTGCCCTGCCCGCAGGCACCAGCCCGAAGCAGATCGCGGAGTTTGGCTACGACTGTCTGCCCAATGAGAAAGACGGCATCAAGGACCCGGGCGCTGCCTGCAAGATCGAGCAGATCTCCCCGGCCTTCTTCTTGACACCAGACTACCTGCCGGGCCGCCCGTTTAAGCTGCCGCCCACCATCATCCCCGCGCCACCCGCACCGCGCAAGCCGTGAAGACTTTGACGCTGAACGTCAAAGTAGTACCGCGCAGCAACCGGTCAGAGGTGGCGGGCACGATGGGCGACGGTACGTTGAAAGTGAAGGTGGCGGCGGTGCCGGAAAAGGGCAAGGCCAACGAGGAATTGTGCTCCGTGTTGGCCGCCCACTATCAGGTGCCCGCGCGCGACATCACCGTGATTGCCGGGTTGACGTCGACGCGAAAGACGGTAAGGATCACGCTGCCGTAGCGGCTAGTGATCTTCCATCGCAAGATTCAGTAAACCGCATGCTGGCGCATTGCGGCTCGGAACCGGCGGTCCGCGCTGACTGCATACAGAGCCATGACCGCAAGGGAGCGGCGGGAGATATCACTGGTGCGGCGGAAGCACTTACACCATGAACATGCCGCCGTTGATCTCAATGGTCTGGCCGTGGATGAAGCGGCCAGCGTGGGAGCAGAGGAAGACGATGGTGTCGGCGATCTCTTCGTTGGTGCCCAAGGTGCCGGCAGGCGTGGAGGCCTTCATGGTGTCCAGCATCGCCTGCGTCGAAAACACTTCGTGGAAGTGGTTGTCGACGGTGCCGGGGGAGACGGCGTTCACTTGGATGCCTTGGGGGGCCAGTTCCTTGGCCATGCCTTTGGTGTAGCAGGCGACGGCGGCTTTGGCGGAGGCGTAGAGAGCCGCACCCAGGCCACCACCATTGCGAGCGGCGATGGAGGAGAGGTTGATGATCCAGCCGGACTTGCGCTCGATCATACCGGGCACGACGGCTTGGGCGATGAACCAGGCGCTCTTGACGTTGAGAGTGTAAACTTCATCGAACAGCTCCGGGGTGGTTTCGAGAATCCGCGCGCGCTTCACCAGCGATCCGGCGTTGTTGATCAAGATGTCGATGGGCGCGTTGATCTGCTTCAACGCGTCACAGAAGGCGGTGACGCCGGCGGTTGAACCGAGTTCGCCTTGGATGATCTGGGCCGTGGCACCGGCGGCTTGCACTTGGGCCGCGGTCTCTTCCGCACCGGCCAGATGGCCGCCGTAGTGCACGATGACGTGCGCCACGCCCGCCTTGGCGAGGGCCACTGCCGTGGCTTGCCCGATCCCGCGCGAGGCGCCGGTAACTAATGCTGTGCGTCCTTGAAACTCGCTCATACTTTCACTTTTCTCCTGGTTGACCGCACGGGCTTGGCCGGTGCGGCATCATGATTCCATCGCCCCAGCCGGTAGCGGCGGGAGTAGCCGGCGGTGCGGTTCTCGATGGAGACTTCCACCACTCCATTTTCATCGCAGGACCAGGCTTCGACAATCTCCTGTTGCTGCGCCACGCTACTATGACACACGGCGGCGGGCGAAAGCTGGTCCACCCCGCTTAAGGCCGGATCGAAGGGGAACAGAATTTCGTCCCACAGCGTGAGATTGCCCGCGGGTTCGCCGTGGGGGACCAAGGCCGTGGCCTCCAGATAACGGAAGTGTCCAATGTTATGGGCGGGCGAGTAAGTGCGCTGACTGACTAAGGCGGGTTCACCCGGGCGCGGCAGGATGGTGCCTTTAGCGAAGATGGGGTCGAAGATGATCCGGGTGCCGCAGTCCGCCTCACGCCAGACGCCGAAGTAGCGCGAGAAGCGTTCGCGGAGCGTGAAGCCGCCTGCCCCATCGGCTTGGATCGCGAGACCAATGGCCGTGGCCGCGCGCGTATAGGCAGAGCGCTTCACCCGGCGCCCGAACCGCTCCCGCAGCATGCGCGAGACGAGCGGCAGTTCGCTAGCCCCGCCGGTGACGTAGAGCACGTCGGGCGGCGCGCCATTGGCGTCCAGCAGCAGGTCGTCGACGGCATGCAGGGTCTCGTCAATCAACGGGCGGCAGCGGTCATAGTAGTCCGCCACCGGAATGGTGACGGGGCCGTGGTCGGTCTCGACCAGCAGGCGGCGGCTGTTGGGGGTGAGCGCCTCCTTCAACTCCCGGCACTGCTCCAGCAGGCGGAAGTGGGCGCCGGGGCCTAGTCGGTCCAGTTGGCCGTTGGGCAGCGCCATTTCGGCGATCACTTCATCAAAGTCATCGCCGCCCAGGGTGGAGATACTCTCGGTAGCCACCACCTCCTGCTCCCCACTGCGGAGCACGACGCGGGACGCGTCGAAGGTGCCGCCGCCCAGGTCGTAGATCAACAGCGATTCACATTCGGGCGAGGCGGCGGGGGCCCCGTCGGCACGGCGCGAGGCGTGCATGTATTCCAGTCCGGCGGCGGAGGGCTCATTCAGCAGGCCCAGCACCGCAAACCCGGCGCGGCGGAAGGCTTCGCCGGTCAGGAAGCGCTGGTTGGAGTTCGAGTTGGCAGGCACACCCAAGAACACCTGGTGGACATCCGGGCGCAGTCCGCTGCGGATGGCCATAGCCAAGCCGGTGAGCAGATCGAGCAGCAGATAGTCTGTGGCGCCAACCGCCACGCGGGTGGCCGGGCCGGCAGATTCCAGGAGGCGCTTCAAGCTGCGCAGGAGGGTCCAGGACGGGTCAGCCGCGACGGCCGCCGCCGCCCAACCGAAGCGCATCTCAGCACCGCGAACGGCGGCGAGCGCGGGAATCCATTCGCGCGGCTGGCCTTCGGCGTCGTCAAACGAGAGCACCGGGTAGTTACCGCGGTCCGCGGCAGCCACGACGATGCGGGTGGTGCCGAAATCAATGCCCAACTTCATGTGATGGTCCGGCCGGAAAATGCACCGGGATCTCTAGCTTAGCGCCCGCCGGACGGGGGCGCAGCCGGAGCGGTCTCGTTTTTTCCGGGATTCCGGGACAGAGTGAGACATTTTGAGACATCTAGTGGTGGCGTCGGCAACGATTGGCCCTCTTGAATGGTGCACGGGAAGCGACTGGCACATAGCCGCACCGAAGCAGCAGAGTATTGATTCCTTTTGAGTTACGGACGAAGCTGGCGAGTGACCCGAGGGGCAAGAGGGCTACTGCGGATTGGAGAGCAGAACGCTCCGTTGCCGTCGCGGCTCGGATCGGATTGGGCAGCCCGCTGCTGCTGGCGAGCGGCTCGGCCTATCCCTGGCCGGTGAGGAAGTGGACGACGACGTAGCAGAGGGCGGCCACGAGGGCGGAGGCGGGGAGCGTGAGCAGCCAAGCCCAGACGATATTGGCGGCCAGCTTCCAGCGGACGGCCTTTAGGCGTTGGATGCTGCCGACACCGGCGATGGCACCGGTGATGACGTGGGTGGTGGAGACGGGGATACCCAGGTAGGTGGGGAACAGGATGGCCAGAGCACCGGCCGTTTCCGCACAGAATCCGCCGCGCGGCTTCAGGCGGGTGAGCTTTGCACCCATGGTGTGGACGATGCGCCAACCGCCGGTCATGGTGCCGAGCGAGATAGCGGCGTGGGCGGAAAAGACCACCCAGGGCTGGACGGTGAACTCGGTCAAGTAGCCGCCCGCGATGAGGGCGCTGGTCATGATGCCCATGGTCTTTTGCGCGTCGTTGGCGCCGTGCGAGTAGCTGAACAACGCGGCGGAAACCAGTTGCAGGCGGCGGAACCAGGAATCCATGTTCTTGGGCGTGGACTTGCGGAACATCCAGTAGACCGAGATCATGAGGATGAAGGCCAGAATCATGCCCAGCATGGGGGCGATAACGATAAAGAACATCGTCCGGATCCAGCCCTGTGGAACGATGGCGGCCAGAATGGTGGACGGGCCGGCGGTGAGGGCGGCGCGGGCCATGGCGGCACCGGCATAGCCGCCGATGAGGGCGTGAGAACTAGAAGTGGGCAAGCCCAGCCACCAAGTAATCAAGTCCCAGGCAATAGCTCCGAGTAAGCCAGTGAGAATGACATAGGAGTTACTCGAAAACTCCGGGGCGACCATGCCGGAACCAACCGTTTTGGCTACTTTGGCCGCGTCGAGGGCCAGCAGCAGCGGCACGGCGGCGATGAAGTTCCAGAAAGCAGCCCAGAGTACCGCCTGAAAAGGGGAGAGTACGCGAGTGGCAACAATGGTGGCCACCGAGTTAGCCGCATCGTGGAAGCCGTTGATGTAGTCAAAAATCAGCGCTACAACGATGATGGCGATGACCAGAATAAGGGCCGTCGACATAAGTGCGGGATCAGCTATTTTTCACGACGACGTTTTGGAGCCGGTCCGCTACGTCTTCGCAAGCGTCTGTGGCCGCTTCCAGCGTCTCGTACACTTCTTTGTACTTCATCAGCCGGATGGGATCCTTTTCGTTTTCAAACAGGGCCGAGACGGCGCCGCGAACCACGCGGTCCGCCGCTTCCTCCAACCGGTTCACTTCGATGCAGTGCACGAGAACCGATTCCTGCTTTTCCAAGGCCAGGAAGGCCCGCTGCAAGCTCATGACGCATTCTTCGACCAGCTTCACCAGATCCCGCAGCGTGGGCGTGATCTGATCGATGCGGTAGGAGTTCATCCGATGAGTGGCGTCCTCGATATAGTCGATGACGTCGTCCAGGTGGGAGGCCAGGGACTGGATATCTTCGGGATCAATGGGGGTGATGAAGGTTTCACCCAACTTGATGAAGATTTCATGGATGACGGCGTCGGCCTGGGTTTCCAGATCGGTGACCTTGGCTTCGGTGTCCGGCAAGGCAGCCAACCCAGCATCCAGCCCGTGCCGCAGAGCTTGCGCGGCAGCCAGGATCAAAGAGACCTGTTGGTTGAAAAAGTGGAAAAACTTCTCTTCCCGTGGGAGAAATCGCATACGAGGCTGTGGTTGGTCTCTTTTGGGGGCGTTTCGCGTTCTATCGGCACACTATCTTCGCATCGTGCTGAAAGGAAGGTCAACCCTCGGATGGTTACGAACTGGTTAAAACCGGCAGTAATGACTCGGTGGGGGTTTCGTCGGGCGCATCGGGGTCCAGATAGCGCGGGTCGAGCAGGCGCTGGTGCTTGATGTTCCCCATGGCCCCGAGCAGCGTTTCTTTCAGATACGGATGGTCCTGTTCCAGTTCGAGGAAGATGTCGCGGAGGGAGCGGCGGACGGTGCCGGTCTTCTGCGAGCAGCCGCAGGGGATGACGGGCGCGGCCAGGGTCCCGGCGTACTGAGTGGTCAACTTTTCATCGACGAAGACCAGCGGCCGGATGAGGCGGAAGTCCTTGTTCTTGGAATAGGTGACCGGCGGCAGGGCCGAAAGCTGGCCGGTGAACATGGCGTTGCGGAGGAAGGCCTCGCAGAAATCGTCGGCGGTGTGGCCCAGGGCGATGACGTTGGCACCCAGCTCCTTGCCCACCTGATAGACGGCCCGGCGCCGGAAGCGGCTACAGACATCGCAACCATGATCAGGCTGCTCGTCCAGCAGGCGGAACGAGGGGCCGTCTTCGAAGTAGGTCCACTCAATGCCGCGCGACTGCAGCCATTCGCCGGTAGGGGCAAAGGGCGCAAGAAACTTGCCTTGTTCGATGGTGAAGGCGCAGACCGAAAAATCGATGGGGGCGCGCTTCTGCAGGGCCAGCAGGGCGTCCAGCAAGGTGAGCGAATCCTTGCCGCCGGACACGCCGACGGCGACGCGGTCGCCATCACGGATCATCTTGAAGCGCGTGACGGCCTCCGCTACTTTGCGGCCAATGATTCTTTCCAGGTCCAAGGTTCCATTATAGTTTTTAACAGCACCCATCCGCAGGGAGAAAGAAGAGTCACGATGAACCTGGTTCCATTACTGCTATCGCTGCCGACACTGTTGCAGACGGAGATGACAGAGCGCGGCATCCCGGGCGCGGCGCTGGCGATCATCAAGGACGGCCAGATTATCTACTCGGTGGGTGTGGGGGTGTCGAGCACGGAGACCAATGAGCCGGTACGGGCGGAGATGTTGTTCCGGGCCGGGTCGACGACGAAGATGATGACGGCGGCGGCGCTGCTGCAGTTGTCATTGGACGGCAAGATTGGGCTGGATGAGCCGATCGGCAACCGGGTGCCCACGCTACCGGCCGCGTTGCGCGGCTTGACCGTGCATCAACTGTTGAGCCATACCAGCGGCCTGATCCCCGATACCGGCTTTAATGGCTCCCACGACGATTCCGGGTTGGCGGCCAATATCATGAGCTGGGACGAGAAGCGGTTCTTCACGAAGCCGGGCCGGGTGTATAGCTATTCGAACCATGGCTACGCGCTGGCTGGTTATCTGGTGGAGAAGCTATCGGGCAAGCCGTTCGCGGATGCGGTGCGCGAGATGGTGTTCCGGCCGGCGGGCATGGCGCGGACGACGTTCCGGCCGCTGGAGGCGATGACGTATCCACTGTCGCAGGGCCACAACGAGAAGAGCGCGGTGGTGCGGCCTTCGGCGGACCATGCGGGGTTTTGGCCGGCGGGGTCGATGTTTACGAATGTGCTGGAGCTGGCCCGGTTCGCGGATGGCTTCATGAAGCAGCGTTTTCCGGACAAGCGGCTGGATGGGCGGGTGGTGGCGGGATTGACGGCACCCCGCGTCGCCCTGCCCACCAATCCGACGGCCGATTACGGCTATGGCGTGATTGTCGAGAAATGGCGCGGGGTCACCCGGTGGTCCCATTCGGGGTCGCGGGAAGGCTACGGAAGCATGCTGATCATGGCACCGGAGCAGAATCTGGCCATTGCGCTGATGACCAACCGGAGCGGGGCGAATCTGCCGCGGACGCTGGAGAAGATCCAGGAGGCGCTGCTGCCCGTTGATCCAGCTCCGGCGGCACCGACAGAGGTAAGCTTTGCGGCGGGGGAGATGGAGCGGATGGCCGGGGTCTACGCCCGGGGCGCGCAGAAGGCGGAGCTAACTTTGCGGGAGGGCAAGCTGTGGCTGGCGACTCCGGGCGGTCCGGCGGAGGTGAAGCGGCTGTCGGATGGGTCAGTGAAGGCGCATGGGCAGACGGGGTGGTTCTCGTTGCTGGAGGGGGGCCGGATGCAGTATTTGCATGTTTCCGGGTTGCCGTATGAACGGGTGCCATAGGGGGCGAAGCGGGGTGGGGACCGATCCCTGGTGGTCGCGGCTCGGTAGCGGCCGGCAATCGGCCAAGCGGCGATGAGGGTGGCGCTGGATGGTGCGCCGCTGGGCCTGGAGGCGGGCGGGCTGCGGCGGTATGTGGAGGAACTGACGAAGGCGCTGCGCCAGGAGTTTCCGGCCGATCAGTTTGAGCCGTTGACGCCGGGCGGCGGACGCTGGTGGTTGAGCGGTGTCTGGAAGCACCCGTTTGATCTGTTCCATGGCACCAACTTTGAGGTGCCGGTGTTGCCGTTGCGGCCGGCGGTGATCACGGTGCATGACCTGGCACCCTGGCGTTATCCGGCCAACAATCCGCGGGTGCGGCGGAGGACACCGTGGCTGCTGCGGTTGCGGCTGGCCCGGTTTGTGATTACGCCGAGCGAAGCGGTGCGGCGCGAAGTGATCGCGGAATTTGGGTGGGCTCCGGAGCGGGTGGTGGCCACGCCGCTGGCGGCACCGGAGTGGATGCGTCCGCCGAAAGTGACGCCGGTGACGGGGAAGCCCTATTTTCTCTATGTCGGCGATGACATCCCGCGCAAGAATGTCGCGGTGATCCGGGAGGCGTCTCGGGTGCTGGGGGTGCAACTGCGGGAGACGCGCGGCCAGGTGCCTGACGAAGAGTTGCCGGCGCTGTATGCCGGGGCGGCGGCGGTGCTCTATCCATCGCATTACGAGGGATTTGGCTTGCCCGTGCTAGAGGCGATGCAGTGTGGCGCGGCGGTGATCACGTCACGGGATCCGGCGCTGATGGAGACCGCCGGGGAGGCGGCGCTGGCGGTTGAGCCCGGCGATTGGGTGGAGGCGATGCGGGCGATGCGCGATCAACCAGACCGGCGGCGGGAGTGGCAGGAACGTGCCATCCGGCGGGCGGCGACATTCTCCTGGGCACGCACGGCCCGGGCCACGTACGATATCTACATTGCCGCGCTTCATTAAAAAGGCTCTTGTCCTGTGCCCTGAATCCCCCTTCCCCATGCATGGGGGCGGTCCGCTGCGGACTGCGTCCATCCTGGAATACCTGCGCAAGCGGGACTTTGCGGTTGACTTGATCCTGTTTGACGCGCCATCGGAACCTCCCGGTTTTGAGGACGTGCTGTCGATCAACCTGCCGAAGCATTCGCGGTCGCTGGCGGCGCGGCTGGCTCGGAACGCGATCCGGTTTATTCGCCAAGTGCCGCCATTGGTGGATCGTTTTTCGGGTTACGAGAAGCTGATGGCCAAGTGGCTGGAAGGCCGGACCTACGACGTCGCGGTGATCGAGCACTTCTGGGCGGCGCCGTACGTGGATCTGCTGCGGCGGCATGCGGTGCGGGTGGTCTGCGATCTGCACAACGTGGAGAGCGTTTGGCTGAAGCGCATGCGCTTACCGTTTGTGGGAGCGGCGCGGCGGCTGGAGCACAAGCTGCTGCCGATGTTCGACACGGTGCTGGTGACATCAAAGGAGGATGCGGCGCGGATTCCGGTGCCATCGGTGGTATACCCAAATGCGCTGCCCTTCCGCGAGAAACCGGTGAGGCCGCCGGTTCCGGCGGGTCAACCGCGGATTGCGATGTCGGGGAATTTCGACTTTGCGCCCAATGTCCAGGGCGCGCGCTGGTTTTCCCGAAATGTTTGGCCGCAGTTGGACCATATCCCTTGGAAGCTGATCGGCCGATGTAGCGATCAAATGCCATTCGGCGTGGCGACGGGGGCGGTGGAAGATGCGCTGCCGGAGTTGGCCCGGGTGGAGGTGGCGATTGTCCCGCTGCTGGCCGGGTCCGGGACGAGGCTGAAGATTCTGGAGGCGTGGGCGGCGGGAACACCTGTCGTTTCCACGACCATTGGCTGTGAAGGGTTGGGTGTGACCAGCGGCGTGGAACTGCTGATTGGGGATACGCCGGAGGAGTTTGCGGACGCTGTCTTGCGCTTGTTGGACAGCAAACACTTGCGGGCGGCTCTGGCGATCATGGGCCGGCGGCGGTATGAGCAGGAGTTTACCTGGCCCAAGGCCTGGGAGAAGTTGGATGAGGCGCGTGCACTATACTGAGAGCAAGCCATGCGGATAGCGGTTGACGCGCACGCCATCGGGCGCAAGTTAACGGGGAACGAAACCTACATCCGGAATATTATCCGTGAGTTGGCGCGTACGGACGAGGAATCGGAGTACGTGGCGTTTGTTTCGGCCAAGGGCGCGGAACGCCATATTCCGCAGCGGTTTGAGGCGCGTCGCGTTTCGAACAACCCCTTTGTGCGGTTGGGCTACCAGCTTCCGATGGAACTGGGCCGGTTGCGGCCGGATCTGATCCACGTGCAGTATACAGCTCCGCTGATCTGCCCGGTGCCGATTGTCGCCGTGGTGCATGACGTCAGCTATCTGGACCATCCGGAGTTTTTCTCGAAGTCTCGGGCGCTGCAACTGAAACTGACGGTCGCCCGGACGGTACGCCGCGCCGCCCGCATTGTGACGCAGAGTGAGTACTCCCGAAAATCGATCCTGCGGGTCTACGGCGTTGATCCGGAGCTGGTGCATGTGATTCCGCTGGGCGTCGACCCCTGCTTCCGGCCCATGGCCCGAGTGGCGGCCGAGAGTGGCGTGCGCGCCTCCTGCGGCATCAACTTTCCGTATGTGTTGACGGTAGGCGACTTGCAGCCCCGGAAGAACCAGGTGGGCTTGGTGCGGGCCTTCGCTGAGCTGCTGAAGGCACAGCCGAACCTACCGCACCATTTAGTATTGGTCGGCAAGGACAACTGGCACGGGCAGGAAGTCCGGGAGGCCGCCCGCCGGTCAGGCGTGGCGGAGCGGATTCACTTTACGGGTTTCGTGACGGATGAGCAGCTGCGGGAGCTCTATTGCGGCTGTGATGTTTTTGTATTCCCGTCGTTTTACGAAGGCTTCGGTTTGCCGGTGCTGGAAGCGATGGCCTGCGGACGGGCGGTAGCCTCGTCGAATGCAACGTCGCTTCCGGAAGTGGCCGATTCTTCGGCCCTGTTGTTTGATCCGGCTTCGATCCCGGAGATGGTGCGCGCCATGCGGGATCTGTTGGTGGATGCAGAGTTGAGGGCCCGGATGGAGCGGTTGGGCGTGCAGAACGCGGCCCGGTTCAGCTGGGAGCGGGCGGCACGGTCCACGCATGAGGTTTATCAGATGGTGGCGGGGCGCCGGGCAGCGGCTACCTCGACGGCTCCGGTGAGTTCAGCGTCGATGGTGCGCCGCCCGTGAGAAGTCTGTGCCTTCTGCTGGCGCTAGCCGCGGCGGCCCGCGCGGATGAAAGTCTCCGCTACGTCATCAACTGGCCCAGCGGGTTGAGCCTGGGCGAGGCGCAGTTGGAATCACGTGCGGTCAGCACCGGCATGGATGCTCCTTCGCGCATGGAGTACCGGTTTTTCCTGGATGCTTCGGTGCCGGGCTTTACCGTGGCAGACCGGCTGCGGTCACTGGTGTCTGACCGGCTGTGCTCGATTGAGTTCGAGAAAAAGATCCAGCACGGACTGCGCAAGGCCTCCGAGAAGGTGACCTTCAAACCGGATGCGGACGTGGCGACGCGGGAGACGGTGGGTGGGGGCAAAAGCGACATCCCCATCTCTGGCTGCGCGCATGATGCACTGGCGTACCTCTATCATCTGCGGCGCGAACTGGCAGCGGGGCGTTTGCCGCAGGCGCAGACCATCCTGTTTGGCGCGCCTTACCAGATCAGCCTACACTTTGCCGGCACCGAAGAGATCCGCGTGAACGATCAGCGTATACCGGCGGACCGGCTGGAGGCTCGGCTGAAGGGCCCGGCTTCGCAATCGAAATTTGAACTCTTCTTTGCGCATGACGCAACGCGGCGGCTGCTGAAGGTGCGGGTGCCGCTGCCGCTGGGATCGTTCAGCATGGATCTGGTTGACTAAAAGCCCACCCATGCGTCTCGCGTTTTTCTCTCCGCTGCCGCCGTCCAAGAGCGGGATCGCCGATTACTCGGCGGCGCTGCTGGGTCCGCTGGCCAAGCAAGCCCAAGTGGACGTCTTCCGGGAGGCACCCGGTGCGTTTGATCCGTCGCAGTATGACGCCATCGTTTACCAGTTGGGCAACAATCCGGATCACAGCTTCGTCTACGACTACGCACTGAAGCATCCCGGCACGGTGGTGATGCATGAGGCGAATCTGCACCACTTGATCGCCGACCGCACGATTCGCGCGGGCAACTGGGATGGCTACCTGAATGAGCTGGCTTTTGATGGCGGAGAGCGCGCCCGGCGTTTTGGGGAGCGTGTGCGGAAGCTGGAAGTGGGGCCGGACTACGAAGGAGTGCCCATGCTGCGGCGCGTGCTGGCGGCCTCCACGGGCGCGATCGCGCATAGCCGGTTTGTAGCCCGTGAGCTGGCGGCCCAGGGCTTCACAGGGCGCACGGCGGTGATCCCACACGGCGTCTGGCTGCCGGAGATTGACCGGCTGGGTTACCGCCACAAGCTGGGCGTTGAGGTGAAGACGCCGCTGATCGGCACCTTTGGCCACTTGAAGCCGTACAAGCGGATCGCGGAATCGCTGCGCGCGTTCCGGCGGCTGGTGCAGTTGATCCCCGAGGCCAAGTTCATCCTGGTGGGTGAGCCGCACCCGGAACTGCGCCTGGATGATCTGGTGGTGCGGCTGGGCCTGGAAGCGCACGTGCGCCACATCGGCTACGCACCGATTGACGACTTTACCGGCTATCTGGCGGCGTGCGACATCGTGCTGAACCTGCGGTACCCGACGGTGGGGGAAACCTCGGGCACGTTGCACCGGTCCTTGGGGTTGGGCCGGGCGGTGATGGTGAGCGATGTGGGGGCATTTAGCGAATACCCGGACGACATCTGCCTGAAAGTGCCGGTGGGAGCGGGCGAAGAAGATCTGATCTTTGAGTATCTGAACCTGCTGTGTTCGCAACCGACGCTGGCGCGGGGCATGGGCGAGCGGGCTCGGGCGTGGGTGGAACGGGAATGTCCTTGGGATGTGGTGGCGGGGAGATATCTCGGGTTCCTGCAGGGCGACTCGCGGGATGAGTATGTGGCGGAAGCACCGGCAGTCACCGGAGACCCCGGCGGGACTGAAGTCCCGCTGCAGGCTGAAGCCCGCGCCACCATGGCGCACGAGCCAACTGAGCCGACCGCGGTGCCAGTGCCGGTGAGCGCCATCACCGCTTGGACCAATCCGCAGCCGGAGGTGGCCGCCTACGTGGATACGCATCTCACCCGCTTTCAGCGCACGCTGGAACTGACGCCGCCCGGTGGGCCGGATGATCACGTGCTGGAGATGGGTGCCTACATGATGATCACGGCGGCGCTGAAGTATCAGCTGGGCTACGGGCATGTGCGGGGTTGTTATTACGGGACGCCGGGCCACGTGGACGTGAAGACGGTGGAATCCGACGATGGTCGCAGCTTCACGTGTGAGATCGATCACTTTGATGCGGAGAAGCATGTCTTCCCTTACCCGGATGGCCACTTTTCCACCGTGCTGTGCTGTGAGCTGATTGAGCATTTGCCGAGTGACCCGATGCACACGATGGCGGAGATCAACCGCGTGCTGAAGCCGGGCGGGCACTTGATCTTGACCACGCCCAACATCGCTTCGCTGCGCTCCATTGCCGCCATGCTGAACGGGTATCACCCGGCGCTGTTTCCGGCTTATCTGCACCCTGCCGCGACGGAGAAGGGCGAAGCGCGCCATCATCGCGAGTACACGGCCAAAGAGGTCTACCTGCTGTTCCACTACGCCGGGTTCGACATCACCACGATCGATTCTGGCCCCTTCAAGGAGCAGCCCCGGCCGGAACTGGCCTGGGTGACGCATCTGCTGGAGCAGTATGGCTTCCCGCAAGATCTGCGCGGCGAGGGCGTGTACTGCGTCGGCAAAAAGGCCGGCCCGGTGCGGGACCGTTATCCCGGCTGGCTCTACTCATGATCCCCGCGCCCGCTTCCGCACCGCCTCCGGTGACGGTGACCGAACCGGCGGTGTCGCGGTGGCTGAAGCAAGTGTGGCCGCATCGTGGCCTGACATTTGCGCTCACCCGGCGCGACATTGAAGCCCGGTATCGCGGCAGCTTTGGCGGTGGCCTGTGGACCTTCCTGCATCCGCTGCTGCTGATGCTGACTTACTACTTTGTGTTCGGGCTGGTACTGCAATCGCGGTTTCCGGGGGACCCTTCGCGCGAAGGCTTTGTGCTCTACTTTCTGGCCGGGATGTTGCCGTGGCTTTCCATGTCAGAAACCTGGGTCCGTTCGCCAGCGCTGATTCCAGAGCACGCCACGCTGATCAAGAAAGTGATCTTCCCGGTGGAGATTCTGCCGCTGGTACGGACGCTGGCGGCGCTGGTGACCCAAGCGGCGGGTCTGGTGATCTTTCTCGCCCTGCTGCTGATCACCCGGGGCAGCATCCCCAGCTCCGCGCTGTGGCTGCCGGTGCTGATTGTGCCGCAGCTGATGCTTACGCTGGGTGTCAGCTACATCCTCGCGGCACTCGGCGCGTTTGTGCGGGACCTGGCGCAGGTGATGGGTTTCCTGCTGACGCTGGTGTTTTTTCTGACGCCCATCTGCTACCCCGACGCTTCCCTGCCCGCGTTCGCGTTGCCGGTGCTCGGCAAGAATCCGGTGTACGTGCTAGTGCGCGGCTACCGGGCGGTGCTGCTGGAAGGCCACGCGCCGGAGTTTGCGGCGTTGTGGAAGCTGTGGCTGCTGTCAGCGGTGGTTTTGATCGTCGGACGAAAGTGGTTCCACTCGCTGCGCCGCAGCTTTGCTGACTTACTGTAACGTTGGGTGGTGGCAAGGTGACCTGGCCCCCACGATCAGATCGACTAGAAATGCGAAAAGGCTTTACTAGAAAACCAACTCCGGACCCACCGCTACAAGGCCCGAACTACATTACTCCAGGGGGCCTGCAACGCCTCAAAGACGAGTACCAGTTCCTGAAGACCCGCGAACGTCCGGCTGTTACGGAGGTGGTAACGTGGGCGGCCAGCAACGGCGACCGCAGCGAAAACGCCGACTATCAGTACGGCAAGAGGCGGCTACGCCAGATCGATTCGCGGCTTCGTTTTTTGCTGAAGCGCATCGAAGCAGCGGAAGTGGTGGACCCGGAAGCTCCGAGAAAGGGCGTCGCGGCGACAAAGGCATATTTTGGAGCCACTGTGCGTTATGAAGATCATGAGGGAACGGAGCGAGTGGTGAGTATCGTTGGCGCCGACGAGGTTGATCTCGATCGCAGGCACATTAGTTGGGTATCCCCGCTGGGACGCGCGTTGATGAAGGCAGCAGCAGGCGACGACGTCGATCTCCACGCACCGGGTGGCACGGTGCGCTTGACCGTGCTGGAGGTTAGTTACGAGCGCATTTCAGTCGAACCCTTCCGCATACCACCTGGATCCGAAGCATTGGCTAAAGGGCGCCTACCGCGCAGGGGAGATTCACCGGAGGAGAGTTCGTGACCCGCCCGATGCGCATGCCCCCGATGGCGTCAATGCAAACTGTGAACTGGCGAGTTCGAGCGCAGCGTCAATGGACAGCCTCCGACAACACGAGCTCCGGGTTCTAGCTTGGCGCTGGTGTGTCATGCACCCCGTTTACGCCATCATGGAGGTAGATGGCCCAGCACTACATGTTGTCGGAGCGGCATCCGCTCGATGTCTTCTTTTCGCCGCGGAATATCGCGGTGATCGGGGCCACGGAACGACCGCACAGCGTGGGCCGGGCCTGCATGGAGAACCTGCTGGCGGGAGGGTTTGAAGGCAAGATCTACCCGGTGAACCCGACGCGGCCCGCGATCCTGGGGGTCCCGGCGTTTTCGAGCGTGGCGGACTTGCCGCCGGCGGTGGACTTGGCCGTCATCATCACACCACCGGCCACCATTCCGGGCCTGATCCGCGAATGTGGGGCTAAAGGCATCCGGGGCGCGGTGGTGATCTCGGCCGGCTTTAAGGAGATTGGCCCGGAGGGCGCGGAGCTGGAGCGGCAACTGCTGGCCGAAGCACGGGCGGCTGGTGTGCGCGTCGTGGGGCCCAACTGCCTGGGCCTGATGTCACCGTCCACCGGCGTCAACGCCACCTTTGCGCAGGCCATGGCCCGCCCGGGCAACATCGCCTTCATTTCGCAATCGGGCGCGATGTGCACGGCGGTGCTGGACTGGAGTTTCCAGGAACTGGTCGGCTTTAGCGCGTTTGTGTCGACCGGCTCCATGCTCGATATCGGTTGGGGCGACTTGATCGATTACCTGGGCCAGGACGACCGGACGCGCGCCATCTTGATCTACATGGAATCGATCGGCGATGCGCGGCAGTTTCTTTCAGCGGCGCGCGAGGTGGCATTGACCAAGCCGATCATCGTGATCAAGGCGGGGCGCACGGCGCAGGGAGGCCAGGCGGCGGCTTCGCATACGGGCTCGTTGACGGGCTCTGATGATGTGCTGGATGCGGCGTTCCGGCGCTCCGGGGTGCTGCGTGTGGAAAGCATTGCGGAGCTGTTCTACATGGCGGAAGTGCTGGCCAAGCAGCCGCGGCCGTCGGGTCCGCACTTGACGATTCTGACCAACGCCGGTGGTCCGGCGGTGCTGGCGACGGATGCGCTGATTTCAGCCGGTGGGCTGCTAACGGAGCTGACGCCTGACACGATCACGGCGCTGAACCAGGTGTGTCCGCCGACGTGGAGCCATCACAATCCGATCGACATCATTGGCGATGCGGACCCGGAGCGCTACGCCAAGTCGCTGGCCATTGCCGCGCAGGACCCCAATAGCGATGGGCTGCTGGTGATCCTGACGCCGCAGGCGATGACTTCGCCCACCGAGATCGCCGAGCAGTTGAAGCCGCTCGCGAAGCTGTCCCACCAAGGCCGAGCCAAGCCCGTGCTGGCGAGTTGGATGGGCGGGCCGATTGTCGAGGCGGGCGAGAAGATCCTAAACGAAGCGGGCATCCCGACGTTCCGCTATCCCGATACGGCGGCGCGCATGTTTGAGTACATGTGGCGCTACACGGACAATCTGCGCGGCCTTTATGAGACGCCCGCCTACACGGAGATGGACGCCGATACGCAGATTGCGCGGTCGATTATCGATACGGCGCGGGCGACGGGGCGGCGCATTTTGACCGAGCACGAATCGAAGCAGATTCTGGCGGCTTACGGCATTCCGGTGACGGCCACGGCGATCGCGACGACGGCGGAGGACGCGGTGGCAGCAGCGGAAGCGATGGGCTATCCCGTGGTCCTGAAGCTGCATTCGCTCACCATCACGCACAAGACCGATGTGGGCGGCGTGCAGCTGAATCTGCGCGAGGCAGCAGCGGTGCGGGAGGCCTTTGCGCGCATTGAAGCAGGCGTTCCGGCGGCGGCTTTTCAGGGTGTCAATGTGCAGCCGATGGAAAAGCTGGACGGCTATGAACTGATCCTGGGCTCATCCATCGACCCGCAGTTCGGCCCGGTGCTGCTGTTCGGCGCAGGCGGGGTGATGGTGGAGGTGTTCGAAGATCGCGCGCTGGCTCTGCCGCCGCTGAACACGACGTTGGCCCGGCGCATGATGGAGGAAACCAAGATCTTGAAAGCGCTGAAAGGCATTCGGGGCCGCGCGCCGGTTGACCTGGAAGAGCTGGCGCAGCTGATGGTCCGGTTCTCGCAACTGGTGCTGGAGCAGCGCTGGATTTCAGAGATCGATATCAATCCGCTGCTGGCTTCGCCCACGCGGCTGCTGGCTCTCGATGCGCGCATCGTGCTGCATGAACAGTTGCCGAAGGTCCGGTCAGCGATCCGGCCGTATCCGCAGCAGTATGTGGGGGACTGGTTGGCCCGGGATGCAAGCGAAGTGCGGTTCCGGCCGATTCGACCGGAGGATGAACCGGCGATGGTGGTGTTCCATGAGAGCTTGTCAGACCGCTCCATTTACCTGCGCTACTTCCAGTTCATGAAGCTGTCGCAGCGCGTCGCGCATGAGCGGCTGACCCGCATCTGCTTCAACGATTACGACCGCGAGATCGCGCTGGTGGCGGAGCAGGACGGGGCGATCCTGGGCGTGGGCCGCTTGAAGCGGGTGCCGGGCTATGAGCAAGAGGTGGAGTTGGGCCTGCTGATCAATGACCGGGCGCAAGGGAAGGGCCTAGGAACGGAGATGATGCGCCGGCTGGTGGAGGTGGCACGGCAAGAGGGCGCAGTGGCCATCACGGCGGATGTCCATTCAGAGAACTCGCGGATGCTGAAGATCATCCGAGGGTTCGGTTTCCACGTGACACAGCCGGACCCGGGGGATCCGGTGTTTAGTGGGCGGTTGGATTTGGGGAGCGGAAGGTAGGCTTCTGGCCACACGCGTCGAGTGCCCACATGCGGTCACTTATTGAGTGGCGGGTAGGCCGACGATGATGAGAACCGGGTAGTCCTGCTTGCGGCAGCCGGTCACCACGGGCATGGCCGCCCCGGGATATACCGGGAAACCCGTGTTCCGAACATTCGCGGGCGAGCACGCGTTGTTGGCCGTCTCTGGCTGGTAGCGGGCGGCGCGGCATCCCAGGTGGGTGACATCGTAGATGGTCGCGCCGTCGGCCAATTCCCACCGCTGATTGCCGTTTTTGTCCTTGGGGTGAATGGTCAGCACGGTGGTCACCTTGCGGTCGCCCGTGACGACGTATTTCCCCGGGGCTAGCGGAAAGGTGGGCTTCTCCATCAGCAAGCCGTGTTCTTCCAGCCACCAGTCCGCGGCATCGAAGCGCCAGCCAGCGGGCGTCACGCCGCCGGATGCCTTCAATTGATCGAAGCGGTCCAACTGGCTACCGCGCGGGCCCGGGTCCAGGCTCCAGAGGCCCCAGGATTGCGCGCCACTTCCGGAGGTGGCCCCAGGGTCGGCAAGCGCCGCGATGAACTGCGGCTCGATCGGCCGGAACTTCGAGAGGTCTGCCGCGTGAAGCGATTGCGGGACGCCGGCCACCAACAGGAGAGCCCCCATTGATATGATCCAGCGGCTCACGGACGACAAGGGATGGGGAAGACTCATACGATTGCTCCTATGGGATGGCCTGAATAGCATCCTACACCGGCGGGCGACGCAGTGCGCTGCGTGACATATCGCTACCGAATCGTATCCTGAGACGGCTTGCGATTCGGCAAGGGATACATTGCTTGCACTCCATATGGATCACGTTCAATACTTAGATTGTGGCATGGGAAGTCGAATTCACCGACGAGTTCGAGGAGTGGTGGCATAGCTTGTCGGAATCGGAACAGGGAAGGGTTGACGCCCGAGTCGGGCTGCTGATCGAGCACGGTCCGAATCTCGGGTTCCCGTTCAGCTCGCAGGTAAAGACATCGAGCTTCCCCGAGATGCGGGAACTGCGCGTTCAGTCGGGGGGCGATCCGCTGCGGATGCTGTACGCCTTCGATCCGCGCCGGGTGGCGCTCCTGCTGATCGCCGGTGACAAAACGGGCGACGGCCGATGGTATGAGACCAAGGTTCCGCTGGCGGATCGATTGTTCGAGCGCCACTTGAGAGCGATCAAGAAGGAGATGGGGAATGGCTAAGAATTTCCAACAACTACGAGCGGGAATGTCTGCCGAGGCGCGGGCCGTGAGCGCTTCCGAGCACCGCCGTTTGGTGGAGGAAATGTCGCTCCACCAACTTCGCAAGGCCCGCGAACTGACTCAGACCAAGATTGCCGGAGAACTGCACATTGGGCAAGGGGACGTCTCGAAGCTAGAGCGGCGCACGGACATGTACGTCAGCACCCTCGCCAGCTACCTTCAGGCGGTGGGTGCGGATCTGGAGATTCGCGCAGTTTTCCCCGATGGAACGGCGGTGAAGATCAGCCAGTTTTCTGACTGATTTGCTGCCTGTAAAGTTCCGATAGCCAGGTTTTCATTTCGCCTAAGCAGCTAGCTCGCGCAAAGCTTCTTCAGTGCGGGCACTTCAGACCAGAATCTCTTTCACCACGCGCCCGAACACATCGGTCAGGCGGTAGTCGCGGCCGGTGTAGCGGTAGGTGAGGCGTTCGTGATCGATGCCTAATTGGTGGAGCATGGTGGCGTGCAGGTCATGGATATGGACCTTGCCTTGGACGGCGTGCCAGCCGAAGTCGTCGGTCTCACCGTAGGAGATGCCGGGCTTGATGCCGCCGCCGGCCATGAACATGGTGAAGCCTTTGGGGTTGTGTTCCCGGCCGCGATCGGTGATGGGGGACTTGCCTTGGGAGAGGTCCTGATCAAAGGGCGTGCGGCCAAATTCGCCGCCCCACAAAACGAGCGTGTCATCGAGCAGGCCGCGCTTTTTCAAGTCCATGATCAAGCCGGCGATGGGCTTGTCGACGGCCTTGCAGCGGACTGGGAGTGACTGGCGGAGCTTGCCGTGATGGTCCCAGCCGCCGTCGGAGATCTGGACGAAGCGGACGCCGGCCTCGGCCATCCGGCGGGCCATCAGGCATTGGCGTCCGAAGTTGTCGGTCTCTTTTTCGTTGATGCCGTAGAGCGCTTTGGTGGCGTCGGATTCGGCCTCAATATCCAGCACGCGCGGCGCTTCCATCTGCATGCGGAAGGCTAACTCAAAGGAGGCGATGCGACCTTCCAGTTCCTGATCCGGGCCGGTTTGGGCGGCGTGGCGGAGGTTGATCTCACGCAAGAAGTCCAGCTGCTGGCGCTGCTGGCGCGCGGTGGCGGCGGCATCTTTGAGATAGTCGATGCGCGCGTTCTTGGCATCGTTCTCCCGGCCGATGGGAGTGCCCTGGTAGATGGTGGGCAGAAAGGCGCTGCCAAACAACTGCGGCGTGCCTCCATCGCCACCCAGCACCGGGCAGATGGTGACGAAGCCGGGCAGGTTCTGGTTCTCGCTGCCGAGGCCATATAGGGTCCAGGAGCCCATCGAGGGTCGCACCTGAATGCTGTGGCCGGTGTGCAGTTGGCGGATGGCGGGGGCATGGGCCTCACTATCGGCATGCATCCCGTGGAGGAAGCAGACATCATCGACCACGCCGCCCAGATGCGGCAACATCTCCGACATCAGCATGCCGCGTTGGCCATAGCGGGTGAACTTGCCCATGGGGCCAAACAGGCGCGAATCGCGGATGCCGGGGGCCTCGTAGTTGGCGGGCAGTTGCAGGGCGGTGGCCAGGGGTTGGCCGTTGCGCTTTTCCAGTTCTGGCTTGTACTCAAACAGATCCATGTGCGACGGGCCGCCCTGCATGAACAGGAAGATGACGCGTTTGGCCTTCGGCGCATGGTGCGGTCCGGTGGCGGCACCCAGCAGAGAGGACAATGCGGTGAGGCCGAAGCCACAGCCCGCGCGCCGCAAAAATTCCCGTCGATATGGCCGTTCCATGGTGCTAGCTCCGGTACAAGAATTCGTTCGACATGAGCAGTGAATGGCAGAGGCGTTTCCAGGCCTCGGTGCGCTCGCCCGCGGGATAGCCGCGCGTGTAGTCCAACAGACGCTCCACTTCCCCGGCTTGCGGAGGCCGGGCATAGACGCGCCGGATGAGCGTCAGCACCCGGTCTGTGTCGCTCGATTCGCCCGCGAGCAATCGCTCCGCCAGCGCGGCGGCCATCTCCTGCACGAAGGGGGCATTCAGCAGGTAGAGCGCCTGCGTGGGGATGGTGGTGGCTTGGCGCGCGCCGGTGATTTGGTTAGCGTCGGGGAAGTTGAACAGGTTGAGAATGTCGAGCTCGGGGGCCTGGCTTTTGCGCATGACTGGCTGATAGACGGTGCGCCGCATGCGTTCAGACGGCTCCAGCTTGGTGTGATCACCAAAGAACTCGGGCTGGCCGAGGTTCATGTTGCCTGGGATATAGAACGGCAGCACCTCGCCCCCGGCGCGGGTGTCCAGGTTGCCGCTGACCGCCAGCATGGCATCGCGCAGGGTCTCAGCTTCCAAGCGGCGGCGGCTCATCCGCCAGAGCAGCCGGTTCTCCGGGTCCGCCGCCAGCAAGGCCGCATCGTTGGCACTGCTGCGTCCATAGGCCTGGGTGAGCACAATGGTGCGGATAAGTTTCTTGGCCGACCACCCTCGTTCCACAAACTCGGCGGCCAGGTAATCCAGTAATTCCGGATGGCTGGGCGTGGCACCCCGGGTGCCGAAGTTATCGATGGTGGGAATAATGCCCGAGCCGAATAGATGGTGCCAGATGCGATTGACGGCGACGCGAGCGGTGAGGGGATGGTCTTTGCTGCCGATCCATTCTGCTAACTGCTGGCGGCCGCTGGTGAAATCCGGGACGTCGAGTTGATGGCCCTTGCCCGCAATGGCGACGCCGCTGCGGGGCGTTTCCGCACCCAGCTGATGGGCGTTGCCGCGGATGTTGATGCGGCAATCGGCGGGGGTCTCGGCATCGAGCACCGCGTGCGCGGTGGGTGGAACCACGGGCAGATACTCGAGCAACTTCACGGCTTGCACAGCGGCTGAGATCTGCTTGTCGAGGGCCTTGGCTTCATCGGTCTCCTTCTCGAGCGGCTTGCGCTTCTCGCGGAGCGCGGCCAGTTCGGCGCGGGCGGCGGACAACTTTTGCCAGTAGCTTTGTGTCTCCATGGCGCGGCGGGTTAGCTCTTCCGGGGTCTCGGGCAAGGCGACGGCACTGACGTTGGAGAATACACCCAGGCTTAAGCGGCCGGCGAGGGTCCGCGTGCTGGAGAAGATCCCGGCCATGCCGTAGTAGTCCTTCAAGGTGATGGGATCGAACTTGTGGTCGTGGCAGCGGGAGCAGCCCATGGTGAGGCCCATGAAGGTGCGGCCCACCATGTCTACCTGCAGGTCGACCACGTCCATCTTGAGTTGTTCCTTGTCGGCGTTGACGAGCGGCCAGGGGCCCAGGGCGAGAAAGCCGGTGGCGATCAGGTTGTTGCGGCGTTCTTCCGGCGTAGTCCATTCCAGTTGGTCGCCGGCCAACTGCTCCAGGATGAAGCGCGGGTAAGGAACGTCGCGGTTGATGGAATCGATCACATAGTCGCGGTAGCGCCAGGCATGCCGGGCAGGCACGCGGCGGCCGATCTCGATAGTGTCGGCGTAGTAGGTCTGGTCCAGCCAGTGACGGCCCCAGCGCTGCCCGAAGGCGGGAGAGGCCAGCAGACGATCGACCACTTTTTCCCGGGATGCGTCGCGAGCGAAGGCCTCCTGTTCTTCGAGAGTGGGTGGCAGACCGGTGAGGTCGAAGGTGACGCGGCGGAGCCAGGTAGCGGCGGAGGCTTCGCCGAGCGGACGCAGTCCTTTCTCGGTCAGCTTGGCCAGCACCAGGCTATCGATGGAGGCGGCGGGCGGACGCACAACGGGTTTCCAGGCCCAGTGAGCCAGGGCCTGAAGCTGGGTGGAGCTGGGTGCCGCTGCGTTTGGGATTACCGGCGCCGGGGCTTCGTCGGGCCAGGCGGCACCGGAGGCGATCCAGGTTTTGAAGTCCGCAATGACGTCCGGGGGAAGCTTGCCCGAAGGCGGCATTTTGGTCTGCGCTTCGTATGAGAGGGCGCGGAAAAGTGGGCTCTGCTCCGGCTGGCCCGCGACGACTACTTTGGCGGCTCCGGCGCGGGAATCCAGTTGCAGATCGGCGAAGGAGATCTTGGCTTTGGTGGAGTGGCAGGACCAGCAGCGTTCCGCCAGCACGGGGCGGATCTTCTTTTCGAAGAAATCGCGATCGGCTGGGGCAGCCGTTAACCCGAACGAGGCCAGCAGACACAGGCAGTGTAATCGCATGAAGGACACGGGGTCGCGACTGTAGTTTACATGGCTCGATGGCCGAGGTAAAGCCCCAGCCGCGAGGCCGGATGTGAGCCGTCAGGCGCCCGGCAGTTGACCGTCGAACTGGAAGACTTCTTCGAGCGGCTTCGAGAAGACGAGCGCGATGAGGAAGGCGACTTCGAGCGAAGGCGAGTACTTGCCTGCTTCGATGGCGTTGATGGTCTGCCGGGTGACGCCAACTTGCTCCGCCAATTGCTGCTGGGTCATTTCGCCGTGGTGGAAGCGCAGGACGCGGATCTGATTGCGGATGGCAACGGCCACGGCTAGATTCCCCGCCGGTAGTAGGTCAGTTGCAGGGTCAGCTTCAGGATCTCGGAGAGGAACAGGGAGAACAGCAACAGATGGGCGACCCAAACTGTGGGCACGGAGAAGACCAGGGCCGCGATGCCGGCCAGCACCCCGGTGGCGACCAGCCAACTGGACTGGCTTTCGGCACGCCAGCTGATTAGCCGGTCCCGTTCGTCCTGCTCTTCCGGACGGCTGGCCAGTGTGGTGACGATGTGTCCCGCCACGATCACCACCACCGCGACGTAGAAGTGACCATACACCCCTCCGGGTGTCTAGTATTTTTTACATCCCATCTGGGCGGGCTGTCCGCTAGAAGGTGAGCCGTCCGCTGACGATGACGATACGCGTGCCGGAGCCGCTGGTGATTTGGCCGAAGGTGGGCGAGTTGATCACGGTATCGGGGTCATCGAAGATGGGCGTGTTGGTCAGGTTCTCCGCCGTGACGCCCAACTGGAACTGGACCCGTTCGCGAATCGAGAAGGTCTTCAGCAGGTTCAGGTCGAAGGAGAAATACCCGGGGCCATAGAAATAGCGCGGCTGCAGAGCGCCCAGCGTTCCGGGCGCGGGGTTGGTGGCGATGGGGCGGCCGCTGGAATCAAAGACAGACAGCAGGGTGCTGCGCTGCTGGACGCCGCCGGTGGTGGTGAGATTGCGCACCTGCGGGTCAGGGCCGACGGTGTATCCGGGATAGAAGAAGACGCCGTTGCCGCGCTTTTCCACCTTGCCTTGGCGGGCGATGCCGGCGACGGTATCGACGCTGGTGTCGTCGGAGACCTGGCTAAACGACGCCAGTTCGCTTTCCCAGCTCATGGGCGTGCCGGCAAAGGCATTGAAGAGGGCGCCCACCTGCCAGTTTTCGAGCACGCGGCCCAGCACGCCGCTGGAACCGCCGAGCAGGCGCCGCTTGGGGCCCACCGGCAGGTTCCAGATCCAGTTGGAGCGGAACACATGCGGCGCGCCGAAGGAAAGCTGCCGTTTGTCGAGTTGGCGGTTGCGGTTGGTGCGGTAGCTATCGAGGAGGCTTTGGCCAGCGCCCTCTTCTTCACCCAGCGCTTTGGCCCAGGTGTAGTTCATCTGAATCGAGATGCCGCTGGCGAAGCGCTTCGACAGATCCACCTGGAAGGAGTGGTAGGTGGAGTTGGCATAGTTGCCCACCAGTTGCGCGCCGGAGAACTGGGGGTTGACGACCAGGAAGTTCTCGGGCAGACCAGCGGCGGGGAGCAGGCCGCCGTTGCGGCCGCCCACGTTCTGGGTGTTGATGAAGTTGGCGAAGGTGCCGACGTTGTTGTTGGCCAGGGCGGCTTGTAGCGTGGCGTTGGTTCGGGCAAAAGTGGCGCCACTGGCATTGCCCCGCAGGGGCCGGAAGATCTGGTCCAGCAGGGGGGATTCGCCACCACGCTGGACGGTGACGAACGCATCGAGGATGCCGTTTTCAAACACGTTCACTTCATTGAGGTTGGTCGTACGCATCAGGCGCGTGCCTTTGTTGCCGACATAGCGCAGATCGAGCAGCAGGCTCTTGGGCAGGGAGCGTTGGATGCTGACGTTGAAGTTTTGCACGTAGGGCGTGCGCAGGTTGTCGTCAAAGCCGCGGACGGTCTGGCCCCGGTCAGAGAAGGGCACGGTGGTGAGCGGGCGGCCGTTGGGTGCCAGGGGCAGTGCGAGGCTGGCCAGTTGCGTATAGGCGGCCGGGCGCTGCACCACCAGTTCACGTAAGCCGGGCTGGTCCCCGCTGACGACATCGATCAAGCGGAGAGCGGTGCGTTCGTAGCCCATGCTGTAGCCCATGCGCAGGATGGTCTTGTTGGCACCCAGCCAGGGCAAGGCCCAGCTGAGGCCAATGTGCGGGGAAAAGTTGTTGCGGTCCGGGCGAAATAGCTGCCGTGACGCATTGGCCGATCCGGGACCGATGAGCTCCACTTGCGTGAGGGCACCGCCGGTGGCACCGGGACGGAACATGGCGGAGTAATCGCGACCGGAGATGCCGAAGATGGCGGCACTGCCACCGGCCAGTCCGGCGGTCTTGCCATTGGGGTCATAGGGGACGCCGAAATACTCGTAGCGGAGGCCCAGGTTGAGGGTCATGTTTTTGGAGACCCGGTAGTCGTCCTTGACGAAGAAGAAGTATTCCTGGTTCTTCCAGGTGCGTTGCTTGTATTCGCCGGGCAAGAATTGCGGGTTGGCGCCGCCGGGGGCGTTGACCGCTTGCGAGACCGTGCTGATGGACCCCGCGAGGTTGTTCAGCATGTTCTCCGCGCCACCACGGTTGACGCCCAAGCCCACCACGTTACCCATGTTCTGCACCGGCTGGATGCCATTGCCCAGGACGACGCGCGGCATCACGTCAAAGGAGTTGAAGCCGTTGCTCGAGACAAACCAGACACCGCCGCCGGCGCGCAGGTTGTGCTTGCCCTTGAGCCAGGAGATGGTGTCGCTCCATTGATAGTTGGGCGAGATGCGGCCCTGGGGGTCGTTATCGACGAGGATCGGATCGGTGACGGTGAGCAGGTCGATCAGGTAGGGGCGGCCGTTGATCTTCGGCAAGGCGTCCAAGCCTCCGGGCACTTCCCAGGGGGCCAGGCTGCGGGAGCGGCTGCGGAGGACACCAACGTTGAATTCGTTCATCAGGTTGGGCCGGATGATGGAGAAGAACTTCAGCGAATAGACGTTATCGGGCGAATCGACGTTGCCGCCCGGGGCTTGCGGGAAGCGCTGGCTTTGGAAGCCGTTGAAGCTGAGGCTATCCTCGCGATTCCAGCTGAAGGTGAGGCGGTGACGGTCGTTGAAGTTGTGGTCGATCTTGACGTTGTATTGATCGCGGCGTGAACGCGCACTCTGGATCCACGCATAGCCGGCTGTATTCAGGCCATCGCCGACGTTGAAGACGTTGGGCAGCGGCATCAGGTTCAACATCTGCTGCACGGCTCCGCTAGGGTCGGGGCGGCTGCGCAGCGGGTCCACGGAATAGACGTTGACGCTGCTCAAAGGGCCGGTGGCGGTGCGGGGAGCCACGGGGTTGCCCTGGAAGTCGACGACGGGGATGTTGGCGGTGGCGTTGGCGTTTTGGGCGCCAGGGAAGAAGCGGTAGATGCCGCGGCGGGCGGGTTCCGTGTAGACGGTCCGGGTGACGCGATTGCGCTGGGCGATGCGTTCGGCTTCCCAGAGGA
Organism: Bryobacteraceae bacterium; assembly: GCA_947458745.1. Lineage (GTDB taxonomy): Bacteria > Acidobacteriota > Terriglobia > Bryobacterales > Bryobacteraceae > JAPKYZ01. Next base: position 72,738 of record CANGYQ010000002.1, read on the forward strand.
AGTGGAAGAAGGTGCGGTTTTTGCCGTTGTAGAACTTGGGCAACACCACCGGTCCGCCGACGCGGCCACCGTACTGGTTGCGGATCAGAATGTTGCGCGGGGCGATGGGGTTGCCGTTGGCATCACTGCCCTGGAAGTTGTTGAACCAGGTGTTGGCGTTGAGCACGGTGTTGCGGTGGAACTCAAACAGGCTGCCGTGCAGTTCGTTGGTGCCGGAGCGGGTGATCATCTGGATCTGGCCGCTGCCACGGCCGTATTCGGCGTCGGCCGGAGACGTGACGACGCGAAACTCCGCCACGCGATCGGTGGAGAGGAAGAAAGGCGTCGAGCGGCCCTGATTGATGCGGGCGTCCTGGATGTTGACGCCATCCACTTGAATATTCAAGGTGCCGATGCGGGCCCCGCTGAAATAATCGCCAAAGGTGCCGGCCTGGGTGGTGGCGAAGATGATGGCGTTGCGGCTGGTGAGGGGGAGTTCGAGGATCTTCTTCTCGGTGAGCACACCACCAACGGTGGCCGTGGCGGCGGCGAGGTCGAGCTTGGATTCGGCCACCACTTCGATGCTCTGGCCGGCGACGGCCACTTCCAGCTTGAGGTCAATCGCCAGGCGCGCGCCGACATCCAATTGGATATTCTGCAGGATGCTGGTCTGAAATCCGGGATGGGTCGCGGTGATGCGATACCGGCCGGTGTTCAGGGCCGGGAACGAATAGATGCCTTGGCCGTTGGTTTCCGCGCGGGTGTTGACGCCAGTGTTGGCATTGAGAATCTCCAGCTTGGCTCCAGCGACGATGGCACCGCTGGAATCCCGCACGGTGCCCGAAATCAAGCCGTCGGTGGACTGGGCAAACAGAAAAGGCATGGCCAGCAAGGCCAGCAGAACTCTACACATCTATCTAATTTAGCGGGTGAGGCGGTCTGCTGCCACGGCTTGCCCGATAAATTTGCGACTGCTGGCGGGTGGCCTAGTTGAAGATATCCTTCATCCGGTCGAAGAAGCCTTTTTCGCGGGGCCGGTTGTCTTCGGGTACGGCGTCGCGGAGCTGTTCGAAGAGCTTGCGCTGTTCTTTGTTCAGCTTTTCGGGGATGCGGACGTGGACGCGGACGAAGAGGTCGCCGCGGCCGGACGAGTTGATGCGGGGCACGCCCAGGCCGCGCAGGCGGAACCGGGTGCCGGGCTGGGTACCTTCCGGGATCTTCACTTCGCGGATGCCGTCAAAGGTATCCACTTCGATGAGCGCCCCGAGGGCCGCTTGCGCGACGCTGATGGGCACCGTGCAGTGCAGGTCGTTTTCCTGCCGTTCAAAGAAGGCATGTTCCCGGACGCGGAGCACGACATAGAGATCACCCGCTGGGCCACCCGCGGTGGGGCTGGGCTGGCCTTCTCCGGTGACACGCATCTGGACGCCGGTATCGACGCCGGCGGGGATGCTGACTTTCAGCTTGCGGTCAGTCCGGAGGAAGCGCGAGCCTTTGCATTCTTTGCAAGGACGCCGGATCAGCTGACCGCTGCCGCCGCACTGGCCGCAGGTCTGCTGATAGGTCATGAAGCCCTGCGAGTAGCTGACGCGGCCGCGGCCACGGCAGGTGGGACACACCGTGAGGCCGTCCTCTTTTTCGGCTCCCGTGGCATCGCACTTAGGACAGGGCTGCATGCGGGGCACGGAGATCTCTACCTGGGTGCCGCGGATGGAATCTTCGAAGCTGATCTCCAGCTCGTAGGAGAGATCCTCTCCGCGGCGCACGCGTTGGCGGCCACTGCGGGCACCGCCGCCGAAAAAGTCGCTGAACAGGTCGCCAAAGACATCCTGGAAATCGGTGAAGTTGTTCGGGTCGAACCCGGCCCCGCCCCCACCGCCACCGGCTCGCGCCAGACCGTCATGGCCATAGCGGTCATAGGCGGCGCGCTTTTGCGGATCGCTGAGGACGCTGTAGGCTTCCGCCGCTTCCTTGAACTTGTCCTCGGCCTCAGCACTGCCCGGATTGCGGTCCGGGTGGTACTTCATGGCCATCTTGCGATAGGCACCCTTCAGGGATTGATCATCCGCATCCCGAGCGACACCCAATACTTCGTAGTAATCCGTTTTCGCCACTTGCTTACCGGACCGCCACCTTCACCAGGGCCGGCCGCAGCAGGCGTCCCCGGAACTGATAGCCGCGCTGGAACTCCGAGAGGATGGTTTGATCTTCCGCTTCTTCGGTGGGCGTCATTTCGATGGCGTGATGGAGGTTAGGGTCAAACTTGGCGCCATCGGTGGAGATCGGCTCCAGCCCCTGCTTCTTCATCAGCTCAAACATCCGGTTGTAGATCAGCTCCACGCCTTTGACGAATTCCTTGTCGGTGGATTCCACCTTCAAGCCGCGCTCAAAGTCATCAAGCACGGGCAGCAATGCCTTCACGGTATCCATGGCGGCATATTCGCTGAACTCCAGACGCTCCCGCTCCGTGCGGCGGCGGAAGTTTTCAAACTCCGCGGTGCGGCGCAGCAGTTGCTCATAGAGATCGTTCTTCTCAAGCGCCAGCCGGTCCCGCTCTTCGGTCAGAGCAACCATGTCGGCGCCGGCATCGGAGCCTAATTCGGGCATATCCACAACATCCACCAATTTGTCCTGGGCGTCCATTCCGGAGCCCTCCTGCTTATCTGTTTGCATGTTCAAGTTCGATAGAAAACTACGGAGCGAGCTTAGGATGGTAGCGCTCGCAAGGCCTGCTGCATATGAACCACGGCTGAGAGAGCCTTGGCATAATCCATCCGCAACGGGCCCAGCACGGCCATCCGCGTGGCGGTTCCGCCGGGCTGTTCAATGGTGACGCCAATCAATGACAACTGGCTCATGGCCGGGTGCACGTCGGCCAGCCCGACCTGCACGCCCAATTCATCCGAGTTCTTGTCGAGGAACCGGTCGAGGATCTCGATCAAGCGCTTTTTCTGTTCCAGGGTCCGGAAGATGTCGCGCATCGCCTCCCGGGTGAGGTGGAGGTCCACCCCGACGAGGTTGGAGGCGCCCCCAATGAAGACTTCCGCGTCGAGCGCCAAATCGAGCAGGCCATGGACGCGCAGTTCCATCAGGCGGCGCAACACGGTGTCGTAGGCAGCGCTTTCCAGTTCCAGACGGCGGGAAAGCTCGCGACGGACCACGGGGAGTTCCCAGCCGGAGAAATTCTGGTTGAGGTAGTTCCGCAGGGTGACCAGTTCGCCATCGGCAGCCGGTTTCTCCAGTTCGATGACGCGGTTGTGGACGCGGCCGTCGCCGGTGACGACAACGATGAGCAGCCGGTTGCCCGGGATGGCGACGAACTGCACTTCGCGCAAAATCTGCCCGGCTCCGGGGACCGAAGAGACGATGGCGACGTTGTGCGTCAGGTCGGTCAGGATTCGCGTGGAGCATTCGACGCGCTCTTCGACGCTTTGCGCGCGGCGCAGTTCGGTGCGCAGGCGCGAGAGTTCCGCACTGACGACGCGGACGGCCAGAGTCTTGACGTAGCTTTCAATGGCGCGTTCCGTGGGAATGCGGCCGGCGGAGGCGTGGGGTTGCGAGAGCAGGCCTTGATCGGCCAGATCCGCCATGACGTTGCGGATGGAGGCAGCGCTCAACTTCATGCGGCGCAGGCGCGCCAGGGTAAGCGAGCCGACGGGCTCCCCGGTGTGGATGTAAGACTCCACGATCGAGTGCAAGATTCCCGCTTCCCGCGGAGAGAGAGTACTCGACATAACCTTCCTCAATTCTAGTCTAGCGTGGCGCGCGGTGGGTACAGCTTCACGCGGGGCAACGTACGGGGCGGAAGGTACGTGCTTGTTTGGAGCCGTGGCGATAGCTTCCGGGGCGATGGTTGGGCCCAACGCGGCGTTGGCAGGTTTCGTGAATTTTCGCCGATCCATTGGCGTTAAACTGACGAAATGGTTGTTTCCCTCCTGTCTCGTGCACTGCTGGCTGGTGCCCTTTGCTTTGGTCTCACCGTTGCTGCCCAGCCCGCCAAACGTCGACTGAAACTGGAAGATTTGCAGCGCATGAAGGATGTGCGGGATCCGGAAGTCTCGCCCGATGGCAAGTCGATCGCTTATGTCGTCTCGCAGATTGACGTCAAGGCCGACAAGTCGAATTCGCATATCTGGATGGTGGACTCGGATGGCAGTAATGACCGGCAGGTGACCTTTAGCCAGGACAGCGAGTCCGCGCCGAAGTGGAGCCCAGATGGGAAGTTCCTATCGTTCACCTCCGGCCGCCCCGGCCCAGCCAAAGGGAGCCAGGTGTGGGTGATGGCGCGGCAGGGTGGCGAGGCGTATCAGCTGACCGACATCAAGGGCCGCCTGCAGGGCTACGAATGGTCACCGGATGCAAAGAAGTTGGCCATGATTGTGGGCGACCCCGATCCGGATGGCGAACCGGCCGGCCCGGGCGCGCCGCCCAAGACGCCGAAGCCGATCGTGATCGACCGCTACAAGTTTAAGCAGGACGTACAAGGGTATCTGCTCTCCGGCCGCCACAGCTACCTCTATTTGTTCGATGTGGCGACGAAGAAGCTGGAGCGCGTCACTACGCAGACTAAGTGGGATGAAGGCGCACCCTCCTGGTCGCCCGACGGCACGCGCATTGCTTTTCTGAGCAACCGCAACCCGGACCCGGATCGCGACCCGGTGTCGCAGTTGTTTGTGGTCGAAGCCCGCGCCGGGGCCACCGAGAAGCAAGTGGCCAAGCAGGCGGGCCGTGGCCGGTCTGGCGTGGAATGGAGCCCCGATGGGAAGCTGCTGGCCTTTACGGAGCCGGATGAGAAGAAGTGGGGCGCTTACAACATGGATCACCTGATGGTGGTTCCCGCTGATGGCAGCAGCGCACCGCGACGTTTGCCGGCACTGGAGGCAATGGACCGCAGTGTGAACACGCCCCGCTTCTCCGCGGACGGCAAGTCAATCGACGTGCTGATGACCGATGACATGTCGGTCTATCCGGTGCGCGCCAAAGTGGATGGATCGAGCGCCGAACGCCTGATGGCGAAGCCGGTGGTGATCAGCGGCCCGTCGAGCGCGGGTGGCACGACGGCCGTGCTGACCGGCGGCGACACCAAGGCCACGGAGATCCATGTGCTCTCCGGTGGCGCGCTGCGTCAGGTGACGCATCAGAATGATGCCTTGATGGCGGAGCTGGATATTGCGAACACCGAAGAAGTGAAGGCGATCAGCAAGGATGGGACGGAAGTGCACAGCCTGCTGACCTACCCGGTGGGTTACGTGAAGGGCACCAAGGTACCGCTGCTGCTCCGCATCCATGGCGGGCCGAACGGGCAGGACCAGCACCAGTTCTCAGCCGAGCGGCAGTATTTCGCTGCCCATGGCTATGCGGTGCTGGCGGTGAACTATCGTGGCAGTGCGGGCCGGGGCCAGAAGTTCTCGCGCGCCATTGCGGCGGACTGGGGCCACTACGAAGTGGACGACCTGATCGCCTCGGTCAATCAGGTGATCAAGATGGGCGTGGCCGATCCCGACAAACTGGGCGTGGGTGGCTGGAGCTACGGCGGCATCTTGACCGACTACATCATCGCCACCGACACGCGCTTCAAAGCCGCCACCAGCGGCGCGGGCACGGCATTCACCGTCAGCTTCTACGGAACGGACCAGTACATCATCCAGTACGACTACGAGATCGGCCCGCCGTGGACGGCCAAGGGTTGGGATGCGTACGTGAAGCTCTCCTACCCCTTCCTGCATGCCGACCGGATCAAGACGCCCACGCTCTTCCTGGGCGGTGAGCGGGACTTCAACGTGCCGATCCAAGGCAGCCAGCAAATGTACCAGGCGCTCCGCAGCCTGGGCATCGACACGCAACTGATCATCTACCCCAACGAGTTCCACGGCATCAGCCGGCCCAGCTACCGCCGCGACATGATGGAGCGTTACCTGGCCTGGTACGACAAGTACATTTTGGGCAAGACGCCGCCGCCCACGCCCGCACCGAAGGCCGAGCCGGCCCCGGCCCCCGCCTCCGGCGCGCAGACAGCGGGCGGCAAGGACTCTCGGGCGAGTGCCGTCGATCTAGTCGGCGGCGCTTTGACCGTTCTTCACCGGGCGCACAATGCCGCCCGGGGTGCGGTAGGTGTGGCGAACGGCCTTCCATTGGGCTTCGCCATACTCGCCCATCTCGACCGTGCCTTCCAGCGTGTCACCCTTCAGTGACCCGGTGAAGTTGTAGCCCAGGCGGGTGCCTTCGATCTTGTGCGAACTGCGGAAGCGGACGTCGTTGCCGTTGACCGAACCCGTCAGGTCGCCCGCGAGGGTCTCGCCGCGGTGGGTGCCGACGAGGCGCTTGCCTTCCTGCTCAATGGCGAGGGAGTGTTTGGCGGTACCCAAGGAGAAACTGATCTCGACATCCCACTGCCCGGCCAGCCCAGCGGGTGGCGCGGCGGAGACGGGCGGGTTCGAGAAGCGGGGCGGATTCGAGAGGATGGCGTGCAGACGGTCCGCCACCACTTTGTCATCGCCCGGCATCATCATGTAGGGCGTGATCGATAGTGAGCTGGCCATGTTGTCGGGCCGCGCACCACTGGACCCGCCGACGACGATACGCGGTTCGCCATCCAGCATCAGCTTGGCCACTTCCCCGCCCGTGACGCCCAGCTTCGCGCCATCCCACTTGATGACCAGGCTGGGCGTGCGGTTGGACAAACCTTCCGGCTGCCGCACCTCAGTGGTGACACCGTTGACCTGCTTGGCGCGAGTGCCGATGGTGTCGAGCCAGGAGACCCAGCGCTTCCATTCGGCTTCGTGATCGCGCTTGGTCCAGGCTTCGACGGCGGCCAGCATGCCCATCACTTCTTCCTTGCCCACCTTCAAGGAGCGGCCAAAAGCGTGATGGGGGGCGCTGTTCAGCCAAGCGGCCTGCACCAGTGCTTTGTCGCCCAACAGCAGCCCGGCGGTCTGGGGACCACGGATGCACTTGCCGCCGCTATAGGCCACCAGCGTCGCGCCGCGCTTCAGGTGGACATTGGGGAAGGTCAAAATCTCGGCGGCGGCATCCACCAGCAGCGGCACGTTGTGCCGCTTGGCTACCTCGGCCACCACCGCTGTACCCAGCGGACCTTCGTCACCGGGACCGGCCAGGATGTAGCACATGGCCGTGCGCGCGTTGAAGGCGGCTTCCAGTTCGGCTTTGTTCCGCACTTCAATGATCTTGACGCCCACCATGCGGATGGCATGGTCATAGACGTTGCGGGAGTACTCCGGGATGATGACTTCGTTCTTCAGGCCGGTCAGGTCCGGCAGCTTCTGCATGCGTTCCGGGTTGGTGCCGGCGATGCAGGCGGCGGTGGCGTGCGTCATGGCGGCGGCGCAGCCGTTGCTCACCATACCCCACTCGGCGCCGGTGATCTCGGCCAGACGCTTGCCCACGGCCTCCATCAGTTCGTCCATCTGGACATAGCTGCGCGAAGCCTCTTCCATCGCCTTCTTCACTTCGGGCAGGGATTGCGACCCGCTGATGATGGTGAAGGTGCCACGCGCGTTCACCACGGGGCGGACGCCGATGGCCTGGTAGAGGTTCTTCACCGCTTCGGCCGGAGCGGCCACCGCGCGCTGCAGCGCCCCACCCAAGGTGCCCGCAACGGCGGCCCAACCACCTTGACGGAACAGATCACGGCGGCTACCGCCCAGGAGCTTCGACATCGATGGAGCCATAGATCCAGCCTAGTCGATCAGGCACCGCATTGGGATGCTTGGGGGCAGGACTGGCACTCGGGTTGGCCGCGCTGGCACCAACAAAAAACCGGCTGCGGTGGAGCGAACTCTCCGCAGCCGGGTTGATGATGACCAGGGTCTCTCCGTTAGGGAGTCAAGGTAAGGAACACAGTCCGAGTACTACCGTTGTAGGTAGCCGTGACATTGGCCGTCGTGGTGGCGGCCACCACCGGCGTGATCAGCGAGAAGTTCGGGGACTGCGTGGCACCCGCCGGGATGGTCACGGTGGCCGGGACAATCACTCCGGAATCCGCCGACAGGCTGATGGTGACCCCACCAACCGGTGCCGGTCCATCAATAGTGACCCGGTTGGCGGTGGTGGTGGTGCCACCCTTGGTGCTGGTGGGCGACAGCGTCAGGACGCTCAATACAGGCGGCCGGACCGTCAGCGTACCGCTGACGCTGGCCCCGTTGTAGGTGGCGGTGATCGTCACATTGGTGGCAACGGTGGCGACGCTGGTGGTGATCGTAAACATGGGCGAAGTCGCGGAACCCGCCGCGATGGTGATGGTGGGAGGCACAACAGCCAATGGGTTATTGCTGCTGAGCGCAACAACCAAACCGCCTGCCGGGGCCGTTCCCGAGAGATTGACCCGGTTGGCTGTAGTGGACAAAGACCCGACCACGACGCTGGGCGACAGGATGATATTGGACAACGCCACCGGCGCTGCCGTGAGCGAAGCCGTCCGGGAGACGCCATTGAAGGTGGCCGTGATGGTAGCCGTCACGGAGGAGGCGACGTTCGCCGTAGCGATCGAGAACAGCGGCGAACTGGTGGCACCCGCCGGGACCGTGACCGTGGCCGGAGGGATCACCGCAGGATCGGAACTGCCCAAGGCCACGACCACACCGGCGGCTCCCGCAGGACCGTCCAGGGTGACGCGGCAAGTAGTGGCGGAAGAGCCCGAAGAGACGGAACTGGGTGAGATGGTGATGGAGGAGAGCGCCGCTGGCCGAACCGTCAGCACGCCGGTGCGGGTGACCCCACCGAAGCTGGCGGAAATGTTGACCGGCGTGGTCACCGCCACTTCGGTGGTGGTGATGACAAACAAAGCGGACGCAGTCTGGCCCGCGGGTACGGTGACGGAGGCCGGTACCACGGCTGCCGGGTTATCGCTGATCAGCGGCACCACGACACCGCCCGGCGGTGCCGGGGCAGAGAGGGTGACCCGGTTCGAGGGGGCCGAGACTTGCCCCACCACGGCCGTCGGGCTGATCGAGATAGCCGACAAGGCCACCGGTGTGACGACCAGATTGGCCGTCTTGGTGACACTGTTGTAGGTGGCGGTGATCACCGCAGTGGTGGAACTGGTCACGCTGGCGGTGGTGATCGTGAAGACCGGCGAGGCGGTTGCGCCGGGCAGGATGGAGACGGTGGCCGGAACCACGACCGCCGGGTCCGAACTGGCCAAGCTAACCACTGCACCCGCCGCGGGCGCGGGCCCATCCAGATTCACCCGGTTGCTGGTGGTATTGACTCCGCCGGCCACCGTGGTGGGCGAGAGCGAGACCGAACTCAGCAGCGGAGGACGTACCGTCATGGTGGCGGTTCGGGTAACGCCATTGTAGGTAGCGGTGATCGTCACCAGGGTGGGCGCAGCCACTTCCTTGGTCGTGATGGTGAAGACGGGCGAGGAAGACGCGCCAGCCAAAACCGTGACGGTCGGCGGCACAACGGCGGCTGGATCCGAACTCGCCAGGCTCACCACGGCACCCGCCGCGGGCGCGGGTCCGTCCAGGCTCACCCGGTTGCTGGTGGCGCTGACGCCGGCGGCCACGGTTGGGGGCGATAGGCTGACCGATGACAGCGCGGCAGGCCGAACAGTGAGAGCCGCGGTTCTGGTGACGTCGGCCAAGGTGGCGGAGATGGTGACGACGGTGTTGGCCGCCACTTCTTTGGTGGTGATGGTGAAGACAGGCGATTGGGTCTGCCCCGCGGCCACCGTCACGGAGGCCGGCACGACGGCGGCCGGATCGGAGCTGGCCAGCGTGACGACGGTGTTGCTCTGGGCCGGACCGTTTAAGGTTACGCGGTTGGAAGTCGCGGAAGACTGGCCCACCAGGGAAGAGGGCGAAAGGGTGATCGACGAAAGAGCCGTCGGCGTCAACGTCAGCGTGGCGGTTCTTGAAACGCCACCATAGGTGGCGGTGATGGTGACCGGGGTCGAACTGGCGACCCCACTGCTGACGATCGAGAAAACAGGGGAGGCCGTGGCCCCTGCGGCCACCGTCACGGTGGCGGGCGAGGTGGCCAGCGGGCTGGAACTACTGAGGGCCACTATGGCGCCCCCGGTTGGTGCCGGGCCGTCCAGATTGATCCGGTTGGTGGTGGAAGTCACGCCGCCGGCCATGGTGGTAGACCCGAGGGAGACGCTACTGACGGCAGGCGTGCGGACCGAGAACAAGAGGGTCCGTTCGACGCCCTTGTAGGCGGCGGTCACGGTGGCATAGGTCAACACGTTCACGGCTTGGGTGTTGATCGTGAAGTTGGGCGACCGCAGGGCCCCTTCCGGCACAACCACGGACGGGGGCAATGAAATGGTGTCGTTTGATGGTGTCAGGGTGACGGTCACTCCCCCCGCAGGAGCCGGGCCGTCCAGCGATACCCAGTTCGCGGTCGTCGGCAGCGGACCGACTATCGAGCCGGGGGAAAGAAACAATCTGGAGAGAGCCGGCGGGTTCAAGGTCAGCGTGACGTTGCGGGTGACGCCGGCATAGGAAGCCGAGACGGTGAGTTGCGTCGAGGTGGCCACTCCGGTGGTGACGATGGAGAAGTTGGGGGAAGCGGTCTGGCCGGGCGCAATGGTCACCGAGGGTACCGACAGAACGGCCAGGGGGCTGGAACTGGCCAGGGCCACCACCACGCCGGCCGCGCCGGCGGGCCCATCCAGATTGACTCTATTGGTGGTAGTGACGACGCCGCCCGCCACGGTCGCGGGAGACAGGCCCAGGCTGCTGAGTGCCGCCGGGCGGACGGTGAGGGTGGCGGTCACGGAGTGGCTATTGTAGGTAGCCGTAATGGTGACCGGAGTGGCCACCATCACTTCCAGCGTGGTGATGGTGAAATCAGGCGAAGTGCCGACGCCTTCCGGAATCACAACCGAGGTGGGCACGACAACGGCCGGGTTGGAACTGGCCAGCATCACGGTTGCGCCGCCCGCCGGTGCCGGGGCGTCAATCGCCACTTTGTTGGCCGTGGTGGGCGCGGGGCCCACAATCGAGGTTGGTGAAAGCGTCAGGGCCAGCGGGGCCAGGGGCCGCAACGTTAACGCCGCGGTTCTGACCGTCCCGTTGTAGGAACCGGTGATGGTCACCACCTTGTTGGCTCCATAGACCTGGACCGAAGTGATGGTGAAGTAGGGCGAAAACGTAGCGCCCGCCGGGATGGACACGGAAGCAGGAACGACGGCGGCAGGATCGGAACTGGTGAGAGTGACAACTACTCCGCCGACCGGGGCCGGGCCATCCAGGTTGACCCGATTGGTGGTGGTGGAGACACCGCCATTGATCAGGGTGCTGGACAGCGCAACGGAGCTCAACGCCACCGGCCGCACCGTGAGAGTGATGCTCTTGGTGATGCCGCCATAGGTGGCGGAGATGACCGCGGTACCGGTGGAGGTGACGGCGGGTGTCGTGATGTTGAATACTGCCGTCGTCATGCCGGCCTGCACAACCGCCGCCGGGGAGATGGGGGCCACCGCGGGATTGGAACTGGACAACGACACCAGGCCATCGGCCAGCGGGGCGGTATCGACCGTCACCGTACCGGATACTTGCACCCCACCCACCACTGAGGTGGACGACAGACTGAGGGTGAAGAAATTGGATAAGGTGACCACTGCCGAGTTGCTCACGGTGGGGGCCGCGACGCTGGTGGCGGTAATAGTGATGGATTGAGGCGTAGTCACGGTGGCTGGCGCGGTGAAAAGCCCTGTAGACGAAATTGTCCCGACGGCCGGGGTGCGGGACCAGGTAACGGCCGTATTGGCCGTGCCTGTAACGGTCGCCGTAAACTGCCGGGACTGGCCCTGAGCCAGGCTCACGAGGGAGGGAGTGAGATCCAACCCCACGGCTGGCAGAACGAAATCCGCCTGAGCGACCGATTCACCCACCAGTTGGACACCGCTGGTGATGACCTTGCGGCCAGCGGAGGACGCCGTTACCGTGTAGGTGCCCGGAGGCAGACCGAAGCTGGAATAAATCCCCGCAGCATTGGTGGTGGCTCCGGCCGAGATGCCGGGTCTGACGAAAAGCAAGTCCGCGTCGTTGACGGGGTTTCCCGCCGTGTCGGTGACGGTGCCCAAAATCTGGCCATACTTAACCAACGTAAAATTGCTCACCTGACTGGTTGAGGGCCCCACATTGAAACCACTCACCAACTGGGTGCTGTACCCAGGAGCGGAAACGCGCAGGTCGTACACTTGCGCCGAAGCACCGGGCACTAGCGGGAGTGTGTACTCGCCAGCCGGACCGGTGGTGGCTTCTTCCCGGATCAGACCGCCGACCAGCGCCTGTACCACCGCACCCGCGACGGGTCCTTGATTGGATGAGACGGTGCCGTTGATCAAGCCCAGCGTGGCCCCCAGCCGGACATTAATCGCCGTGTCGGAACCCGCGCTGACGCCCACGGGAAAGGTCTGCGTCCCGGCGGTGCCTGTGGCGGTCATCGTATACGTACCCGGGGCCAGGTCTCTGATCCGGAACAGGCCGGTCGTGTTGACCGAAACAGTAAAGGTACCGATGGTGAGCGTCGCGGCGGCCGGAGCACCATTGATATCGACGATCTGTCCCGTGACTGAACCCGTGGTGGCCGCCCGCGCGGTTCCCGTCAGCGCCGCCAGGGCGTCGATGACGCCATAGCCCAAAAACTGCGCCCAGCCTCCACCCGCCAGCGGCGACATAGCCGTTTGCTGCAGCCGGCGAAGGATGCCCTGACCGGAGAGTCCCGGGTTCGCCATGGCCACCATACTCGCCAAGGCCGACACGTGCGGAGTGGCCTGTGAAGTACCCGACATGGAGTGGTAGTCCTTCGCCGGCGAAAGTCCGATGGTGTAGGTGGGGTAAGTGGACAAAATGGAAACGCCGGGGGCGGCCAGATCGACGTTGTCGCCGAAATTGGAAAACGACGCTTTGGCATTGTTGACGTCGGTGGCGGCCACACCCACCGCGTGGTGGGCACCAGCCGGATAGAACAGCCCCGGTGAGTTCGAGTTTCCGGCCGCGGCCACGACCAGCGCATCGCGAGCCCAGGCATAGTTCACCGCGTCCTGCAGGGCCTGGGAATAGCCACTGCCGCCCAAGCTGAGTGAGATCACGCGCGCCCCGGCATCAGCGGCAAGCATGATGGCGGAGGCGATGTTGGAATCGGGTCCGGCGCCGCTATTGGCCAGCACCTTGTAGATCACCAGTTCCACGCCATTGCCCAGCGAGGCCACGCCCAGCGAATTATTGGTCGCCGCGCCGACAATGCCGGCGGTATGCGTTCCGTGGCCGTGATCGTCCTGCCATAAGCAGGCGGGGGTGGGCCGGATGGTGGGGATGAGAGCGCGGCTTAACTCCGCCGAGAGTTGGCCACCGGCGGTGGAATAGACGGAGCTACCGCCGCTATTGGAGTAATCCGGGTGGGTGCAGTCGGCACCAGTGTCCAGCACAGCCACGCGCACACGGCCTTCGCCGGTCAACCCGTACTGGTTGGGCAGCAGACGCCAGGCGGGCAGCGCCTTCATGTTGGTGAGCGCCCACTGCGAGGCATACATCGGGTCGTTGGGCGCATTCACGCCACTGGTGACGCGAATACGGTTGGGTTCGACGTACTCGACTTCAGGGAGGGCCGCCAGCGAGGTGGCGAGCGCGTCAGCAAAAGCCGCCGGGAGTTGGAGCCGGAATACGTTCACCGAAGGGTGGAGGCGGTCACTCTGCGCACCTGGTCCCGCCGCAGCTGAAAGGACTGCCGGGGATACGCGGTCTCGCAGTTTCACCAGAAATTCGTTCGGAACAACGGGTTCGCTCGGCGCTGGGAAGATCCGACGGCCACCCCAAGCGGGGAACGCAGTGAAGGCCACCAAGGCGAGCCACAGAGCTAGGGACCGGAAACGACTACTCTTTTGAAATTTCAACGTCACCCTCCGAAAGAAATCATCCGCGAAGCTTTGGACCGATTTTGCCAGTACTCCGGCTCCAGGCCCACTTCGACTCGTAGTTTCACTTAGTGCACGATTGTACCGTAACCTTGCCGATTACGACCCGGTGCGGAGCCATCATTTGAAGCGAAAAAGTACTAGGATTCCTAGGCGAGGACGGGCGGTCTCCCCGAAGGATTCGTAATTTTAGCCCAGGAGCCGACTACGATCAGTACCAGTACAGTGAAAAATAAGTCCTGGCCAACCGGAGACGGCGCACGACTACTAGTGAGACGGACCCGAAGCCAGAGATCCTCCCTGGTAAAACAAGTGAAACTAGCTTGCCACATCTGGCCGCCACTTTCAATTCGGCCGCGCAATGCGACTTAATAGTTTGACCGGTTCTCGAAATTCTGGCGACGGCCGCTGGAAGCTTGACCCCGGGGTGCGCCCGGGCGGTGCTACATCTTGAGTGGAATCAGCGCCGAAAGATCAATTGCCGACGGGCCGTTGAGCGGCACCGTCAGCACGACATCTACGTTTTTGCAGATGGCGTCGGAACAGGCTTGGGCGCGCACTCGCGCCGTGGCGGGGCCCGGGCCGTTCGGTTTCGCTTTGGCCGCGAAGAGCGCCTTCCGCTCAAAGCCGAAGGAATACCACTGAATCTCGGGCTTGGAGAAGTCCTGCGGGGGAGATTGACGCCAGCTGCCCTGCACTTCCAGGCCGCTTTCCAGCTTGATTTCGGTGGGTTTCTCAATGCCCAGGGACGGCTTGCCGGCCAGCTTTTCGGCTTGCCGCTTCTTGTTGTCCATGGCAAAGGTGTGCCAGCGCGGCTCAATCACCGCCTCCACCACCAAATCCTCACCCGTCCATAGCGCCCGGTAGGTGATACAAAGGCGGTCATCATGGTGGACCTCGACCGGTTGGGACCAATCCGCCCCGCGCGCCGCGCCGGGCAGCAGCGCGGCCATCATCAGTACGCCAGCGGCGGAGCGCAGCCAGGAAGGCACGAATTGAAAGCGAGGCATCATTTCCGGAAACTCATCTTATACGTCGTCAGCGGCATCTCAAAGCGCTTGCCTTCCCGCAATACATCCAGCTTCACGGGATCGCCGGCCTTTTTCCGCAAACGGATAAAGCCATCGGCGGTGCGGGCATACTCATCGCGCTGGGCACCATCGACGCCCACCACGACGTCGCCGACCTTAAGCTCATGACTCTTCAGCGTCGCGGCCAGGCTGCTGACATAGGTGACCATGCTGGCAAAGCCCTCCGGGTCCAGGCTGCGCTCTTTCTTTTCCGCCGCGGTCATTTCGCGGGACTCAAAGTAGACGCGCGGGTCGATACTGAGCTGCTTGTACCGCACATCAGACCACCACCAGACCGGCGGCAGATCCACCGGCAACTCCACCGCCTGTCCCTGCCGGTCCACGGTGAGCTCGATTTTGGCCGACTTGCGCGGCACCATGTCGTAGGCGTACTGCAGGTCGGCAAACGTCCAGACGGTGGTGCCGTTCAGCGCGGCAATCCGGTCTCCGGCCTTCAGCCCGGCTTTTTCCACCGCGCCCTTGGCTTCCTTCACGATCAGACCCTTGGGCACGTCCAGGAAGATGCCCAGCATCTTGATGTCGGGCGAGCGGAACATGTGGGTGGGCTTGTCGAGGGTGCCATCCAGTTCGCGGTGCTGATTCTGGAAGTCGCCAATCAGGTGGCATTCGACGCAGTTGTTGCGGGCGAAAGTCCGCTCCACCAGCAGCGGGATCTCGCGGGGGTAGCGGGGCGTGGGCAGCGGCTTGGGCTTCAGTTCGCCGCGTTGGTACTGCCCGTGCAGTTCGAGGCCCTTGGTCAGCGCCAGTTCGATGCTTTCCAGATTGAGGTAAGTGTCCGGCGACTCCGCGTCCCGGCCTCCGTAACGCATGTAGATCTGCTCGTCCGCATTCATGACAAAGAAGTAGAGCGTGTTGTAGCGATCGTATTCGAATAGCGCAATATTTACGTCGTCCATGCGTGGAATGCGCACACACACGTATTGCTGCATCAGTTTCCCGCGGGGTGAATTGGCCGGTGACAGCACAACCTGTGCGTCAAAAACTCTGCCGGCGATTCAAGCCTCGCAGCGGTACTCCAGAAAGATCGGCTTGCCGGTCTTCTTAGCCTCGTTCAAGGCTTGCTGATAGTTGTCCAGCCACGAGATCCCTTCCTGGCCCCGTGCGGGAGCAGCCAGCAGGAAGGTTGCGGCCACCAGGACCGGCAGGATGTTCAACATGCGCATCATCTTCACCTGTACACACAATTCCGGGCTATGGCCCGAGAATGGAAAAACGTTCGCCAGCCCCCCTACGTTACCGGCGGGAGGTGAGACCAGACTATTGGGCCACCAGCGACGGATAGGTGCGGTCCACGTAGTCGTTCAGCATCTCCATGAATTCGGCGGCGATGTGGTCCCCACGCAGGGTCCGGTTCAGCTTGCCATCCACATAAACCGGAGCCACGGGGTCCTCAAACGTGCCGGGGAGCGAGATGCCGATATTGGCATGCTTGCTTTCGCCCGGCCCGTTGACGATGCAACCCATCACGGCCACTTTCATCTCCTCGACGCCCGGGTGGTCCATTTTCCAGATGGGCATCTGCGTGCGCAGATAGGTCTGGATCTGGTCGGCCAGTTCCTGAAAGTAGGTGGAGGTGGTGCGGCCGCAGCCGGGGCAGGCGGTAACCTGTGGCGTGAAGCTGCGCAGTTCCAGCGATTGCAGGATCTGCTGGCTGACGATCACTTCTTCGGTCCGGTCACCATTGGGCAGCGGGGTGAGGGAAGTGCGGATGGTGTCGCCAATGCCTTCCTGTAGCAGAACGGACAGGGCCGCGGTGGTGGCCACGATGCCCTTGGCGCCCA
Source organism: Bryobacteraceae bacterium (assembly GCA_947458745.1). Lineage (GTDB taxonomy): Bacteria > Acidobacteriota > Terriglobia > Bryobacterales > Bryobacteraceae > JAPKYZ01. The sequence goes on from CANGYQ010000002.1 coordinate 89,474, forward strand.
TTCCGGCCTCGGTCAGCCCCAGGTGCAGCGGATAGTCGCATTTGCGGGCCAGCATCCGGTAGACCTTGATCAAGTCCTGGACGCCGGAGACCTTGGCCGACAGAATGATCATGTCGTGGCCCAGGCCGTAGCGTTCCGCCGCCGCCGCGGATTCCAGCGCGGAAATCACAATGGCGTTCAGCGTCACGTCCTTGGCATCCAGCGGTTCCGGTGACGCGGCGTTCTCGTCCATCAGGCGTGTCAGCAGGGCGCCGTCGAGCGATCCCCAATTGACCCCGATCCGCACGGGCTTGCGGTACTCGATCGCGGTTTCGATCATGGTGCGGAAGTTGTCATCGTGCTTTTTGCCGATGTTGACGTTGCCCGGGTTGATCCGGTACTTGGCGAGGGCCCGGGCACATTCCGGGTACTTCTTCAGCAGCAGATGGCCGTTGTAATGGAAGTCACCGATGATGGGCACGTCGCAGCCCTTAAAGCGCAGTAGGTCGACAATGCGGGGTACCGCGCGGGCCGCTTCGTCGGTGTTCACCGTGACACGGACCTTTTCAGAACCGGCCTTGGCCAGGGCGAGGGTCTGCTCCACTGTGCCGGCCACGTCGGCCGTATCGGTGTTCGTCATCGATTGCACGACGATCGGGTGGCCGCCACCCACTTTGACGCCACCCACGTTCACAACCGTGGACAATCTTCTTTTCACTGGACCGGGAGCCGCTTCCATTTCACCTCCAACCCCTAGTTTATCAGGGGTCTAGCGCGATTCCTAGTTTCCGGCGAAACCCGAAATTATCACCTAGATAAGGGATTTTGATTGAAAGTTTGTTCGATTGTGATGTACAAAGGAGATAGTAAGGCGAGAGCGGTAGCCAAGGCCTTACGTCCCTGATCGACCCGTTTCTTTCTCCCAGATGAGAACTAGCCCGCACTGTACTGGCGGGCAAGATAGTCTTGAGTTGGCAAAGGAAAGAAGACATGAGCTCCTCCCCCGCGCTCAAACAGTCGGTATGCCTCGCGAATCTGGCCCCGGAGCTTGATCTGGAACTGACGGCTGTCTTGCGCGAACTGTCCTTGGAAATTGTCCCCGTGGACCAGGCGTCGCTGGCTTTTTGCGAGCCTGGCGGTCTGGATGCCCTGCGCCGCATGCACCCGGGTCTACCCGTGATCGTCGTCAGCCCGCACTCCAACGTAACGGAGTGGCTGGACGCGCTGGACGGCGGTGCGGTGGATTATTGCTCTGCTCCGTTTGAACTGGCCCACCTGGGCTGGATCCTCTCGTCCCGTCAACGCCCCTTGGCCGCGGCCGCTGCTTAGTCCGGCCTACGTCAGTTGACCCCGGTTTGGGCCCTTGGGCCAAGCCTGCTGTTTCCATGTCGCACGCCCGGCACTTCTGTCTCCTGCCGGCTCTGAAGCTGTGTAAGTCTTCCTGAAAACAAAATTTTAAGGAGTAAATGAATGAACAGGAAAGCTGTCCTGCTGAGTACCGTATTGTCTCTTTTTGCCCTGGCATCCCAAGTTCACGGCGAGGTCTTGCGCGGGGAACTGGTGGCCGAAGGCAATGTCCGGTTTCAAGACCTGCTGCTGGAGGTGGTCGCATCCAACCACATGCCCGCGGCCCGCGTTCAACTGAATGCCGATGGCCGGTTTGAGGTGCCTCATCTGGCGCCCGGAGCCTACATTGTCCGGGTGACGACGCTGCGGGGTGATGTGCTTCGGGAAGAGTCTGTCCAACTGGCCAGCCACACCATCCCGGTGCAGATCCGCGTGCCCGCGCCGCGCCGGAATGCTCCCGGAGGGCACATTTCCGTGCGCCGCCTGATGCACAAGCCACCCAAGAACGCCCAGCGTTCCTGGGCCGAATCGACCAAGCTGTACGTGAAGGGCGACCACGCGGCGGCGCTGAAGCAACTGGAACAGACGGTGGCGCTGGACCCGGAGTACTTTGAAGCCCAGGCGTTGCTGGGTGATGAACGTCTCCGTGCCGGACAGGCGGCGGAGGCCGTCGCCGCCTACGAGCGGGCGCTGGAGATCGACCCTTCCGCCGTGGGGGTGCTGGTGAACCAGGGCTTTGCCTTGCTGAACGTGCGGCGGGTGAACGAGGCGCGAGCTTCGGCTGAAAAGGCCCTGGTGATGGATGGTTCATCCATTCCGGCCCACTTTGTGCTGGGCTTAACGCTGGCCCAGCAGGGCCAGGACCCGGCCCAGGCGGAACAGCACCTGAAGATCGCCGCCGAGAAGTTTCCGCAAGCGCGAAAGGCGCTTGAGTGGCTGGCTCAAGACCGGGTAAAGAGGCCTTGAGCCCACCCGCCCGGCGGTCCGCGCCTGGCCGTTACCAGTAAACCTTCAACGCCATCTGCAACCGCCGCGGCGTGTTGGCCTGGCTGGTGATGACCCCGAAGACGTTGGAGTTCAGGTTGGCCGCCGGTCCGCCGAATACGACACGGTTGAAGACGTTGAAGGCCTCCGCCCGGAAGTCGACGCGGCGGCCTTCGCCAAAGAAGGGGAAGCTTTTGCCCAGGCTGATGTCCTCGTTCAAGTTGGGGAAGTTGCGCAGTTTGGGGTTAAAGCGAGTTGCATTGCCCATTTCGGCAATCGGTTGCACCGGGAACACGGTGGGGTCCAGGTAGCGGTCGACCGCGGGGTCAAATTCTGGGCCCTTGGTGGCCGGACGCCAGTTGTCATAGCTGGTGATGAAGGGCCGCGTCTGGCCGTTGAAGATCGGCAGCGGATTGTTGCGGGAAAGCGCAATCGGCAGACCGGAGGAATATACCTGGACGGCCGCGATGCGCCAACCGCCCAGCACGAAATTGCCGATGCCGGACTTGACCCACCGCTGGCCTTTGCCGAAGGGCAGTTCATAAATCGTCGAGAACTTGGCCACATGGGTCTGGTCAAGCTGGCCGATCGATTTTTCAAGGCGCCGGTTGTAGTGATCCTGGGCGGAGGGGTTGTTGGCGAAGTAGGTGTCGGAATCAGTGAGCACTTTGGAGAACGTATAGTTCCACTGCCAAGTGAAGCCGGCAGTCATCCGCCGCTCCATCTTCAGCACCATCGCGTGATACGACGAGTGCCCGCTCTTGTCGCCGTTGTGAACACCGGTGAGGATGTTCAGGTACTGGGGGAAGGGCCGCAGCGCTTGCGCCACGCTGCCCCTAAAGGAGGGAAAGGGCAGACGGATGCCCGCCCCCGCCGCCACGGGGGAGCTGATGTCGGCGCGCAGAATGTTAAGGGCCTGGGCCCCGCCAAAGCGCGTCACCAGATCGTTGAAGATGGGCGTCGGAACCTGATTCATGTTCAGGAGTCCGGTTTGCAGACGGCTGCCCGCCACGCCGCTGTAGGAACCTTCCAGCACGGTGTTGCGCCCCACCTGACGTTGGATGGAGAAGGTCCAGGAGTTCTGCTCCGGCGCGCGCGTGGCTTCCTGACCCTGCCAGTATTCGACGTTGTTGCCGTTGGAGAACGACGGGTTGATCTGCGGCGGCAGGGGATAGGCGGGCAGCCCCTGATCCAGCCGGAAAGCCGGCGTGATGCCTTGGTTGAGTGACTGGAACGTGTACTGCCCGATGAATCCGGCGAAGTGGCCACTGCCCTGGACCGCCGTCACCTTGCTAAAGGACCGGCCATAACCCATGCGAATGGTGGTTTTGGAATCGGCCGCCCAGGCAATGCCCAGGCGTGGACCGATGCCCCCATACCAGCCCGGCACCAAGGAGCGCGTATTCTCGCGGCCTTCGCCAAAGCCCGCAAACCAGAGCGCTCCGGGAATGCCGCCGGCGGCGGGGTTGGGACGCGTCGGGTTGAAGTCGCTGTACTGGTCGTTTTTGGCACGGGGGGGCAGCGTTACGTCATAGCGCACCCCGAAATTGATGGTCAGCTTGCGCGAGACACGCCAGTCCGTCTGCGCGTAGAGGCCATGATAGGGGTAGACCTGCGGAACGTAGCGCTCCGTCTCCGTGCGGCCCACGTTCGCATCTCCCAACAGGAAGCTGGCAAAGCTGGAGCCGCTGGTGAAGGCCGTCGCGCCGGGCACGCTGGTGCCCAAAAAGCTGAACTCCGCGCGGCCGGAGATATCCTGTTCGCCATAACCTTCGGCGCTCTGGTGCTGGAACAGATAGCCCATCTTGATGGTGTGTTTACCCTTCACCCAGCTGAAGTCGTTCTTGATCTGGATGGAAGGCTGATAGGTACCGTTCAGCGAGGTTCCGCCCCATTGCGTGAACTCGCTGAAGGCCACGTTCATGAGGTTCTGGTTGCAGTTGGGCACATTGCCCAGGCAAACCCGGTCCTTCCAGTTGCCCCCGACGTTGGGTGAGCCCGAGACCTTGTCGAAGTTGTTGACACCGACAGAAAACAGATTCAGCATGCGCGGGTTCAACGTCCAGTCATGGGTGCCGCGATAGGCGCGGGTGGGGAACTCCTGCACCTGGCCACTCCACAGCGGCAACGGCAATCCGGGAGGGCCACCGGCGCTGACGGCCTGGTTGAACTCAGTCCGGTTATAGAAAAATGAGACGCGCTGGTTGCTGGTGATGTGGTGATCGACGCGCATGCTGCCCTTGTCCTGCGGGTTCTGAATGGACCCGCCATTCACCAGATAGTTCAGCCGCACGTAGGCGCTCGTTCCGGGCACCAGGCCGGGACGGTTGGGGACAGCGATCGGCTGCGCAATCGACAACATGCGCCGCGAGAGGTTGGCAAAGCGGGCCGCCGGAATCTGGTTGCCCGGGAAAGCATCACGGATGGAGCCGCTGCCGTTGGGATTGGCCCGGGTGGTTGAAGGATCAAAGATCGCCAAAGGCCGGCCATTGCCGTCCACCCACTGGCGGAAGTCACCCGAGTACATTTCGGTGGTGGGTACGGTCAAGATCGTGTCATTGGACCCGGCGCGGTTGCGGAAGCCCTCGTAGGCCGCAAAGAAGAACGTCCGGTTGGAGCCGTTGTAGATTTTCGGAATCGAGATGGGTCCGCCGGCGGTGAGGCCGAAGTTGTTCTGCCGCAACACGCTGCGGCGGGCGGCGAAAAACTCGCGGGCATCCAGGCGTTCATTGCGGAAGAAGTTATAGAAGTTGCCGTGATACTGGTTGGTGCCGGAGCGCGACACAAATGACATCACGCCGCCGCCGGCCTGGCCGTACTCCGCCTTGAATCCGTTGGTGTCCACCGCGAACTCCGTGATGGCATCGACGGATGGCGTCAGATAGGCGATCTCGCCCGTGTCGGCGGAGCGGTTGGTGGTGATCGACAAGCCGTCGAGAGTGGCATCCCAGGCCGCCGCCTGCCCGCCACCCAGCGTCAAGCGCGTGCCATCGCCCTTGCTTTCCGCCGCGATCGTCACCAGATTGAAGACACTGCGCATTGCGCCACCCACCACCAGGGGCAACTCGTCCACCATCTTGTTGGAGACGGCCGTGGTGATCTTGACGTTCTCGGTCTGCACCTGCACGGAGCTGCTTTGCACCTCGATGGTTTCCGAGACCTGGCCCAATTGCAACTGCGCATCGACACGGACGCTGCCGCCGGCGGCCACGATGATCTGCGCCCGGACGAAGCGCTTAAAGCCCGGTTGCGTCACCTCCACCCGATACTGGCCAACAGTGAGATTGGGGGCCGCAAATTCGCCGGTATCGGCACTGCGGATGGTGAAGGTGGTGTTGGTGGCCGCGTTGGTGATGGCCACGCTGGCACCCGACACCGCAGCTCCGGCGGAGTCTGTCACGATACCGGAGATAGTGCCGCGGTCAGTTTGAGCCAGCAAACCGAACGTCAGACTGAGAAGCAATAAAGCGAAACGCATGGAGTGATTGATATCACTGATCCATTGCGGGCCGCAACTGGGAGGACCGCAGTTGACCACGGTTTTCGGCGCTTCGGGACGGAGGGTCTGGACCGGAGGCCCCCCGCCCGGCAGCGCCCGCGGGTGTAAAATGCAAAGACCATTCGCAACCTAGACAAGATCGAACATTATTCCGTCGAACATCCGGCCCGCAGCCGAGAACCTATCTGAGTATTAATGCCTGGCCCGCGCCATCTCCGCGTTGGAATCCTGTTTCTGTCGGCGGTGACGTGTGTAAGTGGGCAGACGCAGACTTTGCGCATCGCCTCCAATCAGAGTGTCCCGCTGAACTACTGGGATGCCCAGGGCCGGCCCACGGGGTTTGCGGTTCAAGTGATTGAGGCCGCCGCCAGCAAGCTAGACATCCCCCTGCAATGGGTGAAGGTGGACGTCTTGCCCGAAGACGCCTTTGCGCAGGACCTAGCCGACCTATGGCCGCTGGCCGCCATCCTGGACTCTCGGCGTAACAAGATGCACTTGACCCAGCCCTGGTGGCGATCCGAGAGAGCGTTGTTGTCGCGCAAGGGTGCGGGGGTCACCTCTGCCGGAGATCTCCGCGGACGCCGCCTGATGTTGAGCGGCGTCATCCGGCTGGACCTGAACGGCCGTTTGCAGTCGCTCGCCACCGCGGTCGACAGGCGCCTTGATGCGCCGGACGCGGTGGCGGCACTTTGCCAGGACCATACCGATGTGGTGGCGGTGGACTACCGCCTGCTGCAGCAGGTGCTGCTCAACCGGCCCAAGGTCTGCGACGGTGCCGCTTTGGAATACACCGTTGACCCCACGCTAGGACAATCGTTCGGCATCGCGTCAACGTTCCGGGCCGCCCGCACCGCCGACCGGTTGTATGAAGAGATCGAACGGATGATCGATGATGGCCGGTATCAAGCCATTGCCCGGCGCTGGAGCATGGGCAACGCCATCGACCCGCTGCTGCTGGCCAAGATCCAGATCACCCGCCAGAACAATGCGTGGCTGACTTGGGCGCTGACCGCGACGCTGGCCATCAGCGTGATTTTTGCGGTGCTGTTGCTGGTGCTGTGGCGCGCCCGCCGTTCGGCCGAGAACGCGTTTGCCATGCGCAGCCGGTTTCTGGCCAATATGAGCCACGAACTGCGAACGCCACTGGGGGGCATCCTGGGCATGTCTGAACTGGCCCTGGAGACGCCCCTGAATTCGCAGCAGCGGGAGTACATCGGACTGGCGAAATCCTCCGCGGAGCACCTGCTGGTGTTGCTGAACGACATTCTCGATTTCAGCAAGATCGAAGTGGGCAAAATGGCCTTGGAGCAGATCCCGTTTGAATTGGAACAGGCCGTGGCGGCCGTCGCGCGGGCTTCGGCGGTCGAGGCCTACCGCAAGGGGATCCGCTTCCGCGCCTGGGTGGACCCGCAACTGCCGCCGATCATCCTGGGTGACCCCGTCCGCTTCCGGCAGATCCTGAATAATCTCACCAGCAACGCCGTCAAGTTCACCACCCAAGGTGAAGTGCGCATCGATGTCTCCCAAGTGGAGCGCACCGCCACGTCGGGCACCATCCGCGTGGCCGTGACTGATACCGGCATTGGTATTCCGATCGAGAAGCAACAGCATATCTTCAATGCGTTCGCCCAAGCCGACGGACTGGTGGCGCGTCAGTTTGGCGGCACCGGGTTGGGTTTAGCGATCACCCGGGAACTAGTGCGGCTGATGGGCGGCACCGTCCAAGTGCAAAGCAAGCCGCAAGAGGGTTCAAAGTTCACGGTGGAGTTCCCATTCACGTTGCCCGCGGGTCCGCCGCCGGAGCTGGTACGGCCGGGGGCGGGTTTGAAGGTACAGTTGGCGATTGCCAGTCCGGAAGAACGGGCACGGATGGTGGAACTGGTGAAGGTGACGGGCGGCGAATGCGTCTCCGGTGCCGCCGATATTGCCATCTACCCGGCCGACGGCCCTGCGCCGTCGCCCCAGCCGGCGCTCGGCACGATCGTGCTCACTGACCCGGGCGCATCCATCCTGGAACAGCCGGGGCAAGCGGTGATCAGCCGGCCAGTGTTCCGGCATACGCTGGCGGGAGCCATTGAACGCTTGAAAGCAGTGGCCGCGGCACCTGCCCCGAAGGCCCAACCCGTGGTGCGCGCGCTGCGCCTGCTGGCGGCTGAAGATGATCCGGTCAACCAGATGTTGATTCAGCGGCTGCTGGAATCAGCGGGCCATTCGGCCACGGTGGTCAGCAACGGACTTCAGGCCCTGGAGGCACTGGCACGGAATCAGTATGACGTCGTGCTGATGGATGTCCAGATGCCGGAGATGGATGGCTTGGAGGCAGTGGCGCGCCTGCGCCAGCGGGAGCACGATGAACATGGTCCGCGGCTGCCGGTGGTCGGCCTGACCGCCATAGCGATGAAGGGCGACCGGGACCTATGCCTGAAGGCGGGCATGGATGAATGTCTCACCAAGCCCATCCACAAAAAGCACCTGCTGGAAGTCCTCGCTCGGGTTACGGCGCCCGGCGGCCATTAAGCGCGGCCCGGGCCGCTACCGCCGCGGGAGCCGGACGGCGGCACCGGTTTTGACGCTCTGTTTGGCGGCCTCAATGATCTCCACCACCTGGACGTTGATGTCCAGCGCCACCAAACCTTCCAGCGGCTGCCCGGACTTGATGCGGCTGACCATGTAGGCCACCGGCTCGGCCCGGTCCGCGGGCAACGGTTCCACCTCGGCGGCGGTCTCCGGCGCGCGGCCCTTGCGCAGCTTTACGCCTTCGCGCGTCATGTAGGCACTGCCATTCAAACCAAACACTTCCAGATCCTGGAAGCTGCGCGGCAAGTCCCAGCTGCCTTCAAACAGACCCACGCCGTTTTTGTACTTCAGGATCATGGTGGAGTTGTCCTCCACCTTCGGGAATGTTTCCGGGCGCAATTGATTGGTCTGGGCGTAGACGCTCTCCGGCCGGCCCAGATACCACAGGCTCCACAGCGCGTTGTAGCAGCCGAAGTCCATCAGTGATCCGGCACCGTTCTGCTCGGGATCGGTGAGCCAGTTGAAGAACCATTTGTTCAGACCCGTAGGCTGCCCCGGCCCGCCATGACCGACGACACCGCGCAAACGCCACACGCGGCCCAGTTCGCCGGCGTCGGCCAGCTTCTTGGCGGTGTAATTAGGAGACCACCAAGCCATCTGATAGTTGGTCATCACCTGGATGCCATGCTTGTTGGCCAAGGCTTGAATCTTCAAGGCATCGGCATAGGTGGAAGCCAGGGGCTTTTCAAACATGACGTGGATCTTGCGGGGCGCACAGAACTCAACGATCTCCAGGTGGCGGTTGTTCTCGACAAACGCCCACACCACTTGCGGCTTGGTGGCCTCCAGCATCTTGCGCCAATCGGCGTGAAATACGCCTTCCGGAGCTCCACGCCGCTTGGCTTCGGCAATCAGTTCCGGCACCGTCTCCGCGATGCCCGCCAACTGTACCTTGTCGCCCTTCAAGATGGTCCCCAGGTGTCCCCAGACATGGGAATGCACCAAGCCAACCACGCCTATCTTAATTTCCTGCGCGCTCACCGGCAGGCCGAGCATCAATGCCCATGCGGCAATCTGTTTCATCACCACGCTATTGTAGCGAGCCACCCGCTGGTGACGGGTCCAGCCGGGCGCGACCCTGGTGCCTGTTTGAACGAGCATCGGGGGACGCACGGAAAGTACGGTTCGGGAGGGGCTGTTTTCCCCGCCCCGATGGCGTTGTATAGTTAGAAGCCAAAGTGCAAGGGGAGGAGCCGAGCTTATGAAGCCGAGGTTTCTGCTGGTTTGTGTTGCGTGTCTGCCGGCGCTGGCCGCAGTCGATCTGCGCCAGGTGCAGGCGCTTGAATCAAGGGGCGCCATTGCTGAAGCGCGCGCCTTGTTGCGGAGCGGTGTCTCCAGTGGCTCACCAGATGATCTGGCGGCGTATGCCGAGTTTCTGGACCGGCGGCGCGACCCCGGAGCCAAGGCGGCCTACGAAGCACTGTTGAAGGCGTTGCCTGCATCCTCACCCCGGCGTTCCGTGGTGGAACGGCGCGTGAAGATGATCGAGTTGGTGGGTATCACCTCCGCCGCCAATGCCAAGGTTTCGGAATGGCCCACGGTGAACATCCCCGGACCACTGCGCAGCTTCAACCGCATGGCAGCGCTGTCGCCCGATCTGCCCCCGGAGGATCTGTTTGGCGCACTGGCCCGCAACGTCGTCACCAATGGCTATCAGGCGGCTTCTTCGAACGAAGCACTGGAGCAGACCGAGTACTTGAAACTGGTGGTCCGCTATCTGTCGCAGGCCCGCGAATTGGAGAAACTGGCCGGCCCCACCGGTATCATCCGTATCGAACAGTGCGAATCCACCCAGACGGCCGACCTGCTGAAGGTACTGGGTTATCGGATGCGCGGCGGCTGCGGCGCGGAAGTGGTGCTGGAAACCGTGAACGCCACGCGCGCCTTCCTGACGGTGGATTCCGGCTTCCCGTTGTCGCCGCTGGAACAGGCGCTCCGCACCAACCGCCCGTTTGAGTTGAACTACGCACCCACCAAAGTGCCGGTGCTGTATGGCCCGGAATACTGGCAGTCCGCCCGCGACAAGGGCTCTCCGGAGACGGGCTTTGTCGACTTCTTCCTGTCTGATCCGGCGCTCTGCCGCCTGTATCTGGGCCTCTCGAAACTGGACCCGGAGACGGCGGAGGAGATGAAGAAGGGCATTCCGGTGGCCCGCTTGAAGGCGTTCTCGCACATTCTCGACTTCTTTGGCGGCATGTTCCAGATCCGCGGCGGCAAGGCGATTGTGCCGGGTGCGCCCAAGTCGATTCCTGGCTGGACGGAGTTGGCCGGTGCCAGCCCAGAGCAGGGCGTGCAGTTTCTGGAAAAGCTGATCAATCGCGATGATGGCTGGCTGGCCAGCTACTTCGATTCCGCCGCCCGCATCCGGGGCCCGGAGCAAGCGTTCCTGACGGATTCAGTCCGCATGAAGCGCTACTACACCGCGATTCGCGGCCGCATCACCTCACCTGGCCCCGCGCGCCCTGTCTTCCGGGCCAACACCGACATGCTATTGCTGGCGACGCGCCTGCGCCTGGAGCCCAGTGGAGCACCGCATATCCCCGGCTCCATCGAGGTCTGGAAGAACCTGTTCGTCAATCATCCGCACGGCAAGTACGACGGCAAGCTAACCAAATCAGCGGTGAACTGGAAGGAATCCGACGATGTGCTGGAGGCGCTGTTTGCGCTGTCCCGCAAGGCGGTGGAGAACGAGCCGTTGAAGATCTTCATGGCGCTCAGCGATCTGAACCGCCGCCGGACCAAGCCGCTGGAAACGGCGACGGTGGACCGGTTGGCCCGAGAGTATCGCACGCTGGGTTCGCAGTATTCGATCTTCTCGGAAGCGCCCGACCTGCAGGACAAGACGATTCTGGCGTTTCTCGACAGCGCCAACGCCATCAGTAACATCCGGGATCAAGGCGTCCGCGCCGACCATGCCGGGATGATGCAGGCCGCCGTCGGTTTATGGCAGATCTTTTGCCGTCAGGGCTTGATCACGGCCGCCGACGCCGATGCGACGCTGGCGCAGATTGTGCAGGGCTTTGCCAAGCCGCACAATAGCCGCGAGCTGTTCGACGCCGGCCGGGCCAGCGTGCAAGCTCTGTTCAAGGCCACCAAAACGGCTGACAACGCCGACCCGCAGGACCGGATGCTGGACCTGCTGGCTGGCGAAGTGCAAGTGACCGATCAGGATGCCCACACGCAAATGACGCAGGACATGATCCGCATCTTTGAGGCGCAGCACCTGATCTCGCTGAAGACGTTGTGGGATCTGGCCGACAACCTGGAAAGCGCGGCCAAGGGCGGCAAGATCAACATTCCGTTGGTGACCAAGCTGTCCACGCGCATCCAGGAGATCCAACCCGCCCGCATCGCACTGTCGGGCGCGGAAAAGAACGCCATGGCGTTTGGCTACTGGACCGAAAAGCACATCGACAACCAGCGCAAGGTGAACTTCCGTGCCATCTTCGAGAAGCTGGGGAACGACCCGGAAAAACTGCGCGACGCCCGCGGCCTGCTGGCCCAATTTTTGCGCGACACGCTGGTGGGCTATAACTACATCCACTACGCCCCGCCGGGTGCGCAGATCCTGATCACCAATCCGCTGTTTGTCCGCAGCCATGACTTTATTGGCGCGCAGGGCAGCATCCAGACCTGGAAGACCACCGAAGTATTCGGCACCGGCTGGCCGTCCAGCGCGGGCGGCCGCTTGGTGGGCTCCCTGGCGAACGTGCCGTATGCGCTGGCGGAAGCCGAGCAGAACTTCCTGATCCCGACGCGGGAGCAGGCGCTGATCTGGGGCGATCTGGTGCCGCAGATGATCGTCAGTGCCAAGGTGCCGCGGTTCTGGCAGGTGACCCCGTCGCAACTGCACTACGCCGCGCTGCTGCAGCGCTTGGGTGAATCGGCCGTTGCCCTGGCCGGTGTGGATGCCCAGGCCCGGCCGGTGGTGGTGGAGCTTATTTCGCGACAGGCGCCACCCGCCCGGTCCCGCCGCATCGAGACGCTGCTGGGGGCCGGTGATGTCCGGGGCGCGCTGGACCTGTTGCTGCCCTCGGAGGCCTATCTGCTGGGTGGCCGCGTGCTGGCCAGCGATCTGGCAGTACCGGGTCCGGAAGCGGCGGAGATCAAGCGGTTGGCCGCCGCCGATCCGGCCCGGCACAACGATGTGGCCATCTCGCGCGCCTTTGGCACGCCGAAGCCGACGCTGGCCAATTCCTACCGCCCGGCACTGATGGATCTGCGCACCTTCCCAACGCTGATGGGCTATTCCAGCCGCATTCTGGCGGAAAGCTGGGAATCGTCGACGCTGTATTACGCCGCCCTGGCCGACGAACTGGATGTTCCGCCGGCGCAACTTAACGTCAACGTCCCGCTGTGGACACAGAAAACAGTGGAGGCGATTTTCGCCACCCACCTGGAAGATTGGCCGGCTCTGTTGCGCTCTCTGCGTGTGGTGGGCGACAATCTGCGCAACGCCAACCGCAAGTCCGCCAGCCAGCGGGCGACTTTGCAATAGATTGTTTTGAGGAGAACCAGCCTTGAAGATCACTCGCCGTTCCGCCGTTTCGCTCTCCGTGCCCGCGCTGGGGGGTGGCGTCACGCTGCTTGCTGGAGGGCCCGCTGCGTTGGCCCAGGATCGCCCCACCTTTCGCGTCAAGGTGGACATGGTGGTGCACAGCTTCACCGTCACGGATGCCAAGGGCCGCTATGTCAACGGGCTGAAGCACACCGATATCCGCATCCTGGAAGATGGCATTCAACAGAAGATTGCCACCTTTGCCGAAGGCAACAAACCGCCGTTGCAGATTCTGGACGACGGCACCACCCGGCCGATTCTGACCTCTGAATCGCAAAACCCGGCTGCGGGCGATCAGCGCTCCACCGACGCCTTTGTGGGCACCAACGTATTTGTCTTGTTCGACACCTCGAACTACATGTACCGCGGGTTCGTCTACGCCTCGGACGCCATCGCCGATTTCGTCCGGGGTCTCGACCGCGCGGATTCAGTGGCCGTCTACACCTTCAGCCGCAACCTGACGCGCGCGGCGGACCTGAGCAAGGACCGCGCCGACGCCATCGCCGGTCTGCGTAAAGCCGTGGCCGGAGACGACTCCGCGCTCTACAACGCCCTGTTGCTGACGCTCCGCGACGCCGCCAAGGTGCCGGGCCGCAAGGTGATCATTGTCTTCTCCAATGGCCCAGACAATGGCTCCATGGTGGCCCCGGACGACGTGCGCGCCGTGGCGGAAGACGAAGGCATTCCCATTTACGTCATCTCCACCAGCGAAGTCAGCAAGGACGCCATCTCTTCGGGCGTCTTCCGCCGTATCTCCGGCCGCACGGGTGGCAAGGCGTACTTTGCCAAGACCTGGCAGAAGCAGGTGGAGGCGTTTGAGTCGATCCGCGAGGATCTGGGCAACTCCTACACCGTCACGTACTATCCGGCCAGTAATCCCAACGAAGGCTTCCGCAAGATCGCCGTCGAGATCGCCACGGACCCGGGTAAGAAATTCCGCGTCCGCTCCCGCCCCGGCTACCGGCCCAGCCGGAGCTTCTAGCTCAGCTCACACCGGCTGAGCTAGGATGACAGGAATGCTGATTCCCGCGCTTAGCTCAGCCCGCATTTATGATTTGGAGCAGCCGCGCTTCCCCGCGATGCCCCTGCATGAATCCCACCGCCGCCCGGGCTACTTCTACGCGCTGCACCGCCGCCATCGCGACACCTACAACCCGGCGGTGAACGGACCCCGCTCCGGCTCTTCCGGCATCGTCACCATGACGGACCACACCGGCACGCACATCGACGCGCTCTGCCACCAGGCCTGCGAGCTGGAGCTGTTCGGCGGCGTCAAGACCGATGCAGCGGAAACCCCGGCCGGCTTCAAGGAGCATGGTGTCGAAACCGTGCCACCCATCGTGGCCCGGGGCGTGATGCTCGACATCGCCCGCTTCCTCCATGTAGACCGCCTGCCCGACCATCACGCCATCACGGCTGACGAAATGATTGGCTGTGCGGCCGCCCAGAATGTACTGGTGAACCCCGGCGACGTGCTGCTGGTCCGCACCGGCTCCGGGGCGATCTGGAATGACGAAGAGACCTACTTGCGCGCGGCCGGAGTGGCCAAATCCGGCACGTTGTGGGCGGCGGAGCAGGGGGTGATTGCCGTGGGCGCGGACAATATGGCCTGGGACACCTTGAATGGTGAACGCGACCCGGAAACCGGGGCCACCATGTTCGCGCATGTCTATCTGCTGCCCAAGATGGGCATCTACATCATCGAGAACCTGCTGCTGGAACAGCTCTCACACGACCGCATCTACGAATTCGGCTTCATCGCCGCCCCGCTGAAGATGACCGGCGCGACTGGGTCCCCCATCCGCCCGCTGGCGCTGGTGTAGCCGCGCCGCATCCCGCCATTGGCCTGAAAACACTGCCACGTGCTACGCTGGCCTGAGTTAGTTTCTTTCGGTTTGCATGGCGCTCCAAATCTTTTTCCAGGTGCAACTCCTGGGCACGGATGAGTTTCTGGTAGCCAGCTCCACGCTGGCGGCCGGAGCGGCGGAGCTGCGCGCGGCCTCGGAAGAGTTACCACTGCGCTTTCTGTCGGAGAACGGCCTGTCGCCCATGCTGCTGGGTACGGCGACGCTGGGCCAGTTTATGTTGGTGCTGCCGGAAGAATCGAAGGATGCGGCCATCGCCTTCTTCACCACCGCAGCGGCCGACCTGGCACCCAAGGGGCTGCGGTTGATCTGGGCCGCCACTGAGAACTTAGGCACCTGGAAGCTGATTCGCACGCGGCTGGATGCCGAACTGAAACAGCGCACGGGAGCCCCCGGCGCGCCATCATTTGAACCGGTCACCACCCAAGGGGAAGCGCCCGCCGCGTCTGCGCCGATGGCCCCCGGCCAGGCGGTGCTGCGTGGTGACGTCGACAACTTCAGCCGCTTCCTATTGGGTGCCGAATCGATTGAAGCCCACGTGGAACGCTCCCTGATGTTCAAGAGCTTCTTTGAAGGCGAACTGGCGCGGCTGCCCGCGGAACGGGCGAGCGTGATTTACTCTTCGGGCTCCGGCTTTGCGCTCTCCGGCAACTTTGCCGATCTCATCGAGATCGCGGCCGAGACGCGCCGTATCTTTGAGCTGTTTGTCACCGAGAACCTGAAGGAGTCTCCCGGTCCGGAAGGCAAGACGCTGTCGATGGCGTTGGCGCTACCGGAATCAGGCGACGGCGAGGCCCAGGTCTATGCCCGCGCCGGGGTTTTGTTGAACGAAGCCAAAACGCTGATGCGTGACGGGTTCCACCTGTTGGGCCGCACGATCGAGTGGAAGCAGGTACCGGAAGCGGCCGCGATCAAGGATCTGGCGGTGCGTTTAGTGAAGGAGTTCAAGTGCTCCACGCAGTTCATTGGTGAGCTGCTATCGTTTTACCCGGAAGGGCAGACCGGGCGCCGGGGCGTGGCCAAGTACGACCGTCCGTGGCGCTTCCACCGCCGCCTGGCAGTTACGCTGGACCCCAGTGAGCGCCGCGCCCGCTCCAAGGATTTTGTGAAGACCCGCACGGATCTGGCGGGCGAGATCATCGGCAAGAATGTCGGCCAGGCCCGGCTGCGGCCCACCGGACGGGTGGCGCTGGAATGGGCCGCCCGGCTGGCTTCCCCAGCGAGTTGAGCTGCCGGCCGCCCAAGCGAATAGCGAGAGAAAGGTTTAGTTCATGTCGGACGAGAAACAGGAATCTCCCACCACGGAAACGGCGCGCGAGGCCCAGCCGGAGCCGCGCGCCCAGGCTCTCCCCGAAGTAACCCCGGCCCCGGAAGTCCAAGTGAAACCGGAAGTCCAGCCGCGGCCTGAGGGTCAAGCGCGTCCCGCCGGATCGGGCCGGCCCGCGGGCGACCGTCCTCCGCGTGGTGAGCGCCCGGCTGGCGATCGCCCGGCGGGTGACCGCCCTGCTGGTGACCGGCCTCCCCGCGCTGCCGGTGAGCGCGGTGGTGGTGATCGTGGCGGCAACCGCCCCGGTGGTGACCGTCCGTCCGGTGGTGACCGTGGCGGAGACCGCCGTGGTGGCGACCGTCCGGGTGGTGATCGTGGTGGCGACCGCGGGGGGGACCGTGGCCGGGGCGGTGACCGTCCTTTCCGTGGCCCCGACGCGTTCCTGGATATCGAGCTGGAGAAGCTGATCTCCGATTCGCTGTATCTCGACAACCAGGCCCACGCACTGGTCAGCCGGTTGCGCGATATGGATTCCGGCACCAAGAGCCAGTTGCGGCGCTTGTACAATTCGGTCCGCCGGGCCTGCCGGGCACCCGAGAATGAGCGGCAGCACGAGTTTGTGATGTTGCGCGCGCGCTTGGCCTACACCGTGGCCCGCCATTCGCTGCGCTCGCTCGACCCGCTGGAGAAGCTGCTTCTCCAAGTCACCCGCAAGAACGATCTCCGGGGCTATGAACGCTTCCGCGATCTGTTTGAAGCCATTGTCGCCTACAACGAATAGCGAGTAATTTCCATGAGCTCCCATACCGCCGAAACTCAACTGTCTTTCCTCGGCAAGCTGATTTTAGAAGCTGACCTGACTTGCGAAACCGGCCTGCACATCGGCGCCGGCAAGGGTACGCTGGAAATCGGCGGCGCCGACAACCCGGTGATCAAGGATTCGTTCGGCCGCCCCTACCTGCCCGGTAGCTCGCTGCGTGGCGCGATGCGCCATGCACTGGAGCGCGCGCTGGACCTGGTCAAGAACGACGAAATCGTCTATCTGTCGCGCCGCCGTGGCCAGGAAGTACGCATCCACCAAAGCAACCGGCCCAATGATGAGGTCTGCCTGCTGTTCGGACGCAGTTCGGAAGGGGGCACTACGGCCATCGCGCGGCTGGCGGTTTCGGACGCGAAGCTGGATGCCGACTCCATCACTCCCGCCATGCGCGAGTATCTCGACGACGAGATGACGGAAGTGAAGAGCGAAACGGCCATCGATCGCCTGACCGCTCAGTCCTCCTCCCGCACGCTGGAACGCGTGCCCGCCGGGGCCCGCTTCCGCGTGCGCCTGGTGCTGGACATTCTCTGCCCGGAAGATCGCGAACTGCTGGCGCCCGTTGTTCAGGCCCTGCGCCTGATCGAAGATTCCGGCTTAGGTGGCGGCCGCTCCCGTGGTTCGGGCGTCGTGCGCTTCTCGAAGCTTTCGGGCCAGTGGCGCTCCAAGGCCTATTACGCCTCGGGCGCGGCGGCCGCCGAAGTGTTGACCGCGGCTGACCTCAGCGCCGTCGATGCGGCCCAAGTGGCCGAACAGCTCGTCTAAATCTCCATGAGCACCGCCTTCATCGTGCGCTTCCGCCCGTCCGGACCCTGGCGGTTCGGCAATGCGGCCGGCGCACGCGACAAAACGGATTCGATCGGGCACAGCGATACGCTGCACGCCGCGCTCCACTGGGCCGTCAAGCGCCTGGGCCGGGGCGATGAGTTCGCGGCCGCCCAAGCCGCGGAGGCGGGGCCCGCCGTCCGGGTGTCGTCGCTCTACCCGTTTGGCGGACGTACCCTCTACATCGCACCGCCCAAGACTCACTGGCCGCCGGAGGCCTCCGCCCGCGTGCGCTGGAAGGCGGCGCGTCTGGTGCCGCTCTCGGTCGTCGAAGACCTGCTTTCCGGCAAGGCGCTGGCGGAAGACCGTTGGGAAGTGGAACCGCGTTCCGGGTGCTTGGTCTCCTCCGGTGCCGCCGCTCCGTTCCGTATCGCCCTGCGCCGCGCCGCCGGTGTGGATCGCGCCATCCCGGGCCGCATCGAACCGCACCGCACTGCGTGCCTCGAATTCGGACCCAATGCCGGGCTTTGGTGTGCCGTTGTGCTGGAATCACCGGAGTGGGAGTCCACGGTCAAGTCAGCGTTCCGCATGCTGGCCGATTCCGGCCTGGGCGGGGAGCGCTCGATTGGTTGGGGGCAAGCCGACGCGGTCGAGTTCGGGGCCTTCCCCGGCAATCTGACGCCCACCACTCCCGCCGCTGGCCAGCAGACCGGACGCCACTGGCTGTGGTCGCTGTACCATCCCGCCGCGGCTGATCAGGTGGATTGGACGCAAGGCCACTATGCTGCGCTCACGCGGGGCAGCCATGGGTCAAAGGCGATTCAAATGCTGGAAGAAGGTTCCGTGCTTAGCGCCCTGGGCACGCCCCAGGGCCGCCTGGTTGATTTGGGCGACGTGGAAACACCCCAATGGCGTAGCGGCTTCGCCGTCTCGGTCACCCTGCCCGAGGAGGTGACGGCTTGAGATACCGCGTCACAGTCTTGACCCCCACGCTGGTCGGCGACGGCCAGCGCCTTTCGCCCATCGACTACATGGTGTGGAAGGATCAGGTGAATGTGCTCGACCAGCGACGCATCTTCAAGATGCTGGCCAAGGGTCCGCGCCTGGAGCCGTACTTGGAGCAGATCCGCCGCGCGACCAAGCTGGACTTCGCCTCCTGGGGTGGCTACGCGCAAAACTACGCCGTCCGCCGCATTCCCTTTGAGAACGCGTTGCTGACCAAGGTCTGGGAAGCGGCCCGCCCCGATAGCCTGCACATCCCGCTGTTTGCCAACACGCCCACCGGCCCTGTGCTGCCCGGCTCCGCCGTGCGTGGCGCGATCCGCACCGCGCTGACTTTCCTGCGCTGGCGTGATCGCGGTGTCGAGAAGGTGCTGGAACAGGCTGCCGAGCGGGTCTCCGGCGACCGCATTCCCCGCTACCTCTCGCAACCGTTCGACAACTCCGAACCGAAAGCCAAGCCCGGCGATGCCCGCTTGGTCTCCGGCGGCTTCAAGATCTACCAGGTCCGCACCTCGCGCCTGCAGCAGGGCGTGGTCAGCTGGAAGGATACGACGCCCGCGTTCGCTGAAATGGCCACGCCCGGCACCACGTTTGAAGGTGCTTGGACCACAGAAGATCCAAGGGTGGCAGGCCGCGCCGCCGCACCCGCGCCGTGGGCGGAATCACTGCTGGAAGGCCAGATCCTCTACGCCACGCAAGCCAAGCTGCCGGCGCTGGCCGCCAAGCTGGAAGAACTTCGCGGCAAACCCGGCCTACTCTCCATCGGCTGGGGTGGCGGCTTTCTGGGCAAGACCGCCGCTCATGATACGACGCAAGCGGCCTACCGGACCGTGTTGCGCGCCATGCCCTTCTACAGTCGCGCCATCCAAACCGGACTTCCCTTCCCCAAGACACGCCGCATCTTGAGCGAAGGCCCCACCCCGGCCTTCTTCCCCGGCTGGGTCAGCCTGGAAGTTCTGGACAAGTAAGGCCGTCCTCAGCGATATACCTGGTCCGTCGCGGTCAGACTCCAGCGGCGGTCAGGCGGCTGGAGCTTGATTCGGCAATGCGCAGTTGGGTGGGCAACTGGATATGCATGCTCGGCGCACCCTCCAATGGGTTCTGGATGCGGTCGATCAGCAGACGGGTGCCTTGGGCACCGATTTCGTAGCTGGGCTGTTCCACGGAGGTCATGTGGGGGCGGAAGGCTTCGGCCAGCTTCAGCCGGTCAAAGGTGGCCAGCGCGATGTCGCGCGGGGATTCCAGGCCGAGTTCTTCCACCGCCTGCACCACGCCCAGGTTCATCATGAAGTTGCAAGAGAAGATGGCCGTCGGCGGGTTGGGGCCACTCAGCAATTCCTTGGCGATCGCGAAGCCGGATTCGCGCCGGAAATTGCCGTCGCGGATCAGGTTGGGGTCCAGCGGAAGGCCGGCGGCGACCATCGCCTCCAGGTAGCCATCCAAGCGGACCTGGGTGATGTACTTACCCTGGCCCCCGGTGATCACGGCAATGCGCCGGTGGCCGCGTTCGATCAGATGTTCGATGCACTGCCGGACGCCGCCCGCGTTATCCGCCGTGACGGAGTCAAGATCCAGCCCTTCCGGCCGCCGGTCCAGACACACGATGGGTAAGCCTTCTTCGACCGCTTGGTGCACGTGGCTTAAGTCTCCCCGGACCAGGGCCACGACGAGTAGCAGCCCATCCACGCGGCGGCTGCGCAACAGCTCAAAGACTTGGCGCTCGCGCTCCACGCGGTCGTCGGTGTTGAAGGTGGTCAGGATGTACCCGGCCGCAGCCGCTGCATCCTCGGCCCCACGCACCATCTCCGGGAAAAAGGGGTTGACGATATCGGAGATGATCATCCCCAGCGTGTTGGTTTGGCGCTTCTTCAGGCTGCGGGCGATCAGGTTGGGGCGGTAATCCAGTTCGGCAATCGCCGCTTCCACGCGGCTCCGCAGATCATCGGTAACGGTGGCTGATCCGGAGAGAACGTTCGACACCGTACCCACGGAAACGCCCGCCCGGCTCGCCACATCCTTGATTGTTGGCATCTGCTGATCGACAGTATCCCACGTACATCAGTTGCCGGTATTTCGATACGCTATTAGCTTCATGAGCGAACACATTGAGAACCCGATTGACCTGCGCGGCCGCACCGCCGTTGTCGTGGGAGGCACCTCTGGCCTGGGCAAGACGATTGCCCTCGGCATGGCCGCCGCCGGCGCCAACGTGGTGGTGACGGGACGCCGCGCCAACCTGATTGACGAAGTCGCCACCCAGATCGAGGCCAAGGGCCGCAAAACCATTCGCATGGCCTCGGACGCCGGCAGCCGCGAATCGCTGGATGCGTTGCGGGACGAGGTGGTGAAGCAGTTGGGGGGCGTGGACATTCTCTTGAATGCCGCCGGGCAAACCTTCCGCAAGCCCACCGTGGATGTGGCGGAAGCGGACTGGGACCGCATCATGAACATCAACCTCACCGGCACCCTGCGCGCCTGCCAGAGCTTCCATGCTCCACTGAAGGCCAGTGGCCGCGGCCGCGTGATCAACATCGCCAGCCTGAGCTCCTTTGTCAGCTTGAATGAAGTGGCCGCCTACGCCGCCTCCAAGGCCGCGGTGCTCTCGCTCACCAAGAGCCTGGCGATTGAATGGGCGAAGGACGACATCTGCGTCAACGCCATCGCCCCCGGCGTCTTCCCGACCGAACTCAACGCCAGCCTGCTGAACGGCACCGAACGTGGCCGCGAGTTCCTGCTGCGCACCCCGATGAAGCGCTTCGGCCGTCCAGAAGAACTGGTGGGCGCGGCCCTGCTGCTGGCCTCCGACGCCGCCAGCTTCATCACCGGCCAATCGATCGCGGTCGACGGCGGCTTCCTCTGCTCCGGCGTGAACAGCTAGCTAGCTCTTCATCATCTCTTCCCACGTCACCTCGGCCCGGCGGTCCATCGCCATGCGGCCGAGGATGGCGGTGAGGGTGCTTTCGGCACCGCGGACGGCAGTGTTTTCGGGCTTGCCTTCGGCGATGCGTTTGACGAATTCTGACACCGAATCGATGGTGATGTTGCGCGGTGACTTTTCCATCGTCTCGTTGCCGCGGGCTTTCCAGTGACGCCAGTGGTTTTCTGACGTCTCGATCATCCCGGTTTCGCCAAAGAACTGCTCGGTGACATCGCGGTAGCCGTTGGGGGCGATGGTCATGCCGGTCAGTTGACCTTGGATGCCTTTGTCATACTCGAAGGCCACAAAGTTGTGATCGCGCATGTCGCCCTTGCCGCCCGTGCGGGTGCGGCCACCGGAGCCGATGGCGGACTGGGGATGGCCACCTAGGAACCAGTTCAGTACGTCGATTGAGTGGACGTTGTTTTCGACAATCAGGTCACCAGACAGATCCTTCCAGTCGCCCCACTGGACGATCTTGTCGGTCTCGGTGGTGGGACGCGGTACGGCGGCTTCCTGCTTTGCGGGGCCATCGCTTTTGATGAAGCTGGCGCGGCCCATACGGATGTTGCCGATGGCACCGGAATCGGCCATGGCTTTGGCTTTGCGGTAGACCTCGGCGTAGCGGCGTTGGAAGCCGAAGGTGATGTTCAGCTTGCGGCTGGCCGAATCCGCCGTGCGCATGATCCGCTTGCAGCCTGCGACATCGACGGACGCGGGCTTTTCGAGATAGATGTGCTTGCCGGACTTTACGGCGGCGTCGAAATGGTCGGCATGCAGAAAGACCGGCGTGGCGATGATGATGGCATCGATGTCGCTTTCGAGCATCTTCCGAAAGTCTTTGTAGAGACGCGGATTCTCGGCACCGATCAGCGTCTTGGCCTTTTCCATCTTGTCTTCGTAGAGATCACAGATGGCGACAATGCGGCCCGGCGTGTTCTTGGCCATCATGCTGGCGACAAAGGGTCCGCGATTGCCAGCGCCCAGCAGGCCGACGTTGACCGCGCCATTGGCAGCAGTGCCGCGGACGGCCGCGAAGGGGAGGATGCTGGCGGCGTGCAGGGCACGGCGGCGGGTGATCTTGAGTTCGCTCATGTCGGGTGTCCTTTGAGGGTTGGCTTAGCTGATTTCGCCCGAGGCGCGCAGCAAGGTTTCGTGCAGCAGCAGTTCGTGATTGTAGGAATGCTTCAGCGGCTGGCCTGCTTTGAGAGCGCGCGCCAGTTCGGCAAAGTCGCCGATGAAGCGCGGTTGCGGCGGCAGGTTGATGTCCTGCCAACCGGCCTTGTAGGGGCCTTGCGGCTTCTTCATGAAGACCTTCATGCGCGGCGGGTTCGATTCCGGATTGACCAGAATGGTGCCGTCGGTGCCGATGATCTCAAAGGAGCGGTGGTCGCCCGAGCCGCCCATCTTGGCCGATTGCGTGATCACCGCCAGGGCCTTGGGGTATTCGAAGACGGCCAGGTTGTTGTCGGCCAGCTTGTCCGATACCGACGTGTCATGCCGCAGCCAGCTCTTCACGTTGGTGGGCCGGCCCAGCAGTTCCACCACGCGGTCGATGACGTGGCCGCTTAGCTCGAAGAGGCCGCCGCCGGGGTAGCGGGCTTCCTTCAATCGCTCGTCCGGGCCACGGTCGGAGTTCATCGTCCCGCGCACCATAAAGACCTCGCCCAGCCAGCCTTTCTGCGCCGCTTCAATGGCCGCCATCACGCCCGCATGCCAGCGCCAAAGGTAGCCGGTCTGGAGCAGCAGGTTCTTCTTCTGGGCGTCGGCCAGCAGTTGCTTGAAGGGCGGCAGCTTGTCGCCACAGGGCTTTTCGAGATGCAAGTGCTTGCCCGCATCGATCACCTTGCGGCCCCACGGAATGGCTTCCCAGACGTTGCATTCGACGACGATCAAGTTGATCGAAGGGTCCTTCAATAGGCTGGCTTCATCGGTCCACCGGACCTGTGCGTAGCGGGGGTCGCCTTTGGCCGTGGTCAGCGCCGCCGGGTCATTCTCAGCAATGCCCACCACTTCATAGTCCGGCGAATCCACTATGGCCTTCCACTTGCCGTAAAAGTGGCTGTGCTTGGTGCCCAGCATGCCCACGCGGATCTTGCTAAGCCCGGCCGCCAGGGCGGTTCCTGAAGTGACAGCGGCGGCGGTTCCGGCGATGAATGTGCGTCGTTCCATTTCGCCGCCCACGATACTACAAATCGATGGTGCACTCCGCGCGATGTGCGCAGAGTGGGTGGCGGCAGGCTTTGTCAGCAGAACGCTCCCTCACGGTCGCAGCGCAGATGCTGGCTCTCACGCGGCGGCGGGCAGTTCGATTTCGACCATCAGGCCGGGTTGGGCGTTTTCGGCGCGCACGGTGCCGTGGTGGAGATTGATGGCGCGCGACACGATGGCCAACCCCAGGCCTACGCCGCCGGTGGCACCGGTGCGGGAGACGTCTTCACGGAAGAACGGCTTAAAGATCTCCGTCAGATGCTGCTCGGCGACGCCCGGCCCCTGGTCCCGGACGCGAATGACGGCGTGGCCGTGATCCCGGGCCAGGGTCACCTCCACGGTGGAGTTGTCCGGCGCGTAGCGGATGGCGTTGCGGACGACGTTTTCGACGGCCCGGCGGAGCAGTTCGGTATCGCCGAGGACATGCACCGGCTCAGCCACCCGGCAGGAGATGCGTACTTGGCGGATCTCGGCTTCCCAGGCGGCGTCTTCGGCTACCTCGGCCAGCAGACCGTCCAGCGAGATCTCTTCCAGTTCGCGGCTGCCTGGGTCCCCTTCCGCGCGGGTGACCTGGAGCAGTTGCCCCACCAGAGCGGACAGCCGGTCCACTTCCTTGCGGATGCGCGCCAGTGACGCTTCACGGTCGGTCGAGGTGCGGGCCAGCTCAATGGCGAAACCCAGCCGTGACAGCGGCGTGCGCAACTCGTGCGAGACATCCTGCAGCAGGCGGCGTTCGGCGGTCAGCAGAGTCTCGATGCGATCGGCCATCTGGTCAAAAGCGCGCGACACCTGGCCAAACTCATCAGCCCGCGTCGACCCGGTGCGGACGGTGAGGTCGCCGCGTCCAAAGCGATCCACCGTGGCCCGTAGTTGCTGCACAGGGGCAATCAGGTACTTGGTGAATGGATACCAGAGCACGCCCACGAACAACAGGATCCACAGCGAGTACGGAATAGTGCTCCACAGTGACGGCACCCGGCCGGTCATCTCAATCAGGTACCGGTACTTGCCGTCGCCGACTGAAAGCCCCACTGCGGGCGGGCGGCTGAAGCGGGGAAACAGGCTGGGGGTGACCGCTTTGGCGGCCAATTGGGACCGGTCCTCGCCCGTCAGCAGATCCCGGCCCTGGCGGTCGATAAAGTGGCGCTTGCCCGGGAAGAAGTCATCGAGCTGGCTGGTGAGCTTGGCCAGCTCCGCGGTGCCACCTGATTCATACCCGCGGCGCAGCAGTTCCGCCTGCAAGCGCAGCGTGCGCACGAAGGGGTCGTCCTGGCGCACCGTGCTCGACAGCACCCACTGGGTGACAAACAACGCCGCGATCGAAGACAGCATGGCCACCAGGAACCAGAGAAAGATCTTGGCAAATACCGAGCGGATCATGACACGCCCCCTTCCGGCATACAGAACATATAGCCGGACCCGCGAATGGTGCGGATGAGGTCACGGCTGTCGCCCAGTTTCTTGCGCAGGTGGCTGATGTGGACATCGAGTGACCGCTCAAACGGGCTGGCCTCCCGTTGATAGAGCACCGTCATCAACTGATCGCGCGAGACCACCTGCCCGACCTGCCGCATCAGGAACTCCAGGATGTCGAACTCGATGCCGGTCAGTTCCAGGCGCTGGGCCTCCACGGTCGCTTCGCGCGTGCCCGTGTGGACCCGCAATGCACCGGCCTCCAGGATGTCCGGCTTGGCCATCCCGGATTGGCGGGTCCGCCGCAGAACAGCCCGGATGCGTGCCAGCAGCTCTTCCGGACCGAAGGGCTTGGGGAGATAGTCGTCCGCTCCAGCTTCCAGGCCCGCAATACGGTCCGCCTGTTCAGTGCGGGCCGTCAGCATGATCACCGGTACGGAGCTACGACGGCGCAACAGGCGCAAGATTTCGAATCCATCCAGGCCGGGCAGCATCACGTCGAGCAGTATTAAATCGTGTTGGCCGTCGATGGCCCGCGCGAGTCCGCGCCGCCCATCCGTGGCCACTTCCAGAGCGATGGAGTTCTGGGAGAAGAACTCCTGCATTAACTCGCACAGCTCCGCGTCGTCTTCAATCAGTAAAACATTGGCCTCGGCTGTCATCTCTTTTATCTTAGGACGTGCGGCGCTCGCCAAACGGTTCAAACACAATCACTTAACACTTCTTTACGGCGGCGGGAACACTTAACACTTCTTTACCGCTTCTTTTGCCTTCTTGGCGTAACAAACAGCCGATTTGAGCATCAATACATGTAGACCATGCGTAATCACCTACTCACCGCCGTTTCAGCGGCCCTGCTGGCAGCGGCGCTCGGCTCCGGCCAGACCCGGACCGTAGGCACCGTCACCGCCATCGACGCGGCGGCCAAGAAGATCGTGGTACAGCCTGATGCAGGTGCCGCCACCGAGATTGGCCTGGAAGAGTCCACCAAGTACATGCGAGTGAAGCCCGGCGAAACTAATCTGGCCAACGCGACCGTGATCACCATGGCGGACCTGGCAAACGGTGATCGCGTGCTGGTGACCGGCAGCCCGGCCACCCGCGTGATCGTGATGGCCAAGAACGACATTGCGGCCAAGCAAGCAGCGGACCGGGCGGATTGGGACAAGCGGGGGCTGATGGGCAAGGTGGCTTCGATCGACGAAGCGGCCAAGGCCATGACGCTGACGGTCTCCAGCGGCATGCCGGGCTCGCCCGTGAAGACAGTGACACTGACGGCCACCGACAGGACCGTGGTGCGCCGCTATGCTCCTGATTCGGTTAAGTTCTCCGAAGCGGTGACGGCGACGCTGGCCGACGTCAAGGTGGGCGATCAGGTGCGGGCGCGTGGGGCGAAGGCGGCTGATGGCTCCGCAATTACGGCGGAAGAGATGGTGGCCGGCACGTTTCTGAATATCGCCGCCACGATCATCTCGATCGATGAAGCAGCGGGCACGATGAAAGTGACCGACTTGGACACCAAGAAGCCGGTGACCGTCAAGATCACCGCGGATTCCTCCATGCGCCGGATGCCGGAGATGATGGCGCGGTTTATGGCGATGCGCATGAATGGCGGCAGCATGCCGGGCATGGGTGGTCCAGGGGGTCCTGGTGGTACACCGGGTGCGGGTCGCGGCCCGGGAGCGCCAGGGGCGGCCAGTGCTGCACCGGGTGCGGGCGGACCTCCAGCGAGTGCAGGTGGACGTCCGGCGGGCGCGCCCGGCATGGGCATGGGCGGCATGATGGGCGGCGGCATGGGCATGGGTGGCATGGGCGGCGGCATGATGGGCGGCGGCGGTGCCCCCAACCCGGCGCAAATGATGGACCGTATGCCGGCGGCCAAGCTGAGTGAATTGAAACCGGGCGATGCCCTGATCATCGCCTCGACGGCCGGTAAGCAGTCCGGTCAAGTGACGGCCATCACCGTGATGGCGGGTGTAGAGCCGATTTTGACCGCGCCGTCAAAGAACCGGCAAGCCATGTTGGGCGGCTGGAATCTCGACATGGGCGGCGGCGGTGGCGGCATGGGCCAGATGCCCTAGGCGCTCTCCTCGAACAACCAATCGAACGAATTTTTGATAAGGAAAAACATGTACAGGCTCTTTCTGTCTCTACTCATCGCACTGTTCGCCTTAACCGGCTTAGGCGCGCAAACCATTGTTCTGCGGGGAGTTGTCACTGATCCGTCGGGCTCCGCGATCCCTGGGTCCACCATTACGGTGAGTGGCCCGGGCGTCGCCAAGACGGTCAGCACCGACGAGAAGGGCAGCTACACCGTGCCCGGTCTGGCGGCGGGAAAGTTCACGTTCCGCATCGCCTCTCCCGGCTTTGCTCCTTTTGAGCGCATCCTGAACCTGGGCGGCACGCAGCCGATCACGTTCGATGCGAAGCTGAACCTGGCCACGGAAAAGCAGGAGATCACGGTGACCGAGTCGATACAGGTGGACCTGGACCCCTCTCGCAACGTCGGCGCGCTGGTATTGAAGGGTGAAGACCTGCAAGCGCTGTCGGACAACCCGGAAGATTTGCAGAGCGATCTGCAAGCCTTGGCTGGTCCGGCGGCGGGCCCCAATGGCGGGCAGATCTTCATTGATGGCTTTTCGGGCGGCCGGTTGCCGCCGAAGGAATCCATCCGCGAAGTGCGTATCAACTCCAACCCGTTTTCACCCGAGTACGACAAGATCGGCTTTGGCCGCATTGAGGTGTTCACTAAGCCGGGCACGGACAAGTTCCGGGGGCAGGCGTTCTTCAACTTCTCGGACGCGGTGCTGAATTCGCGCAATCCGTTCTCCACCATCCGCCCGCCCTATCAGCAGAGGTTCTTTGGCGGCAACATCAGCGGCCCCATCAACAAGCGCAGCTCGTTCTTCGTTGATGTGGACCGGCGCAACCAGGATGAAGCCAGCACGATCAATGCGGTGACGCTGGATAACAACTTCAACACCAGCCGTTTCTCGACCGCGATCGTGAACCCGCAAACGCGCACCGACGTAACGCCGCGCATCGATTACGCGATCAACGCCAACAACACGTTCGTCGGCCGCTACCGCTTCACCCGCAACGCCAGTGAGAACGAGGGATTGAACAACCTCACGCTGCCGTCGCGAGCCTTTAACCGGGCCGGCAATGAACACACCGTGCAGTTGACGGAAACGGCAGTGCTGGGGGCCAAGGCGATCAACGAAGTCCGCTTCCAGTGGTTGAAGACGCGCAATGACAGCCTGGGCGACATCTCAACGCCCACCATCAATGTGCTGGACTCGTTCATCGGTGGCGGCGCGGATTTCGGCGTCAACTACCAGAACACCAACCGGTGGGAGATCTCCAACACCACCTCGATCACCAGCGGCACGCACCTGTACAAGTTTGGCGGCCGCTTGCGGGGCATCAACGACAACAACTACGCCACCAACGGGTACGGCGGCAACTACACGTTCTCCTCGCTGCGCGCTTATCAGCTTCAGGTGCAGGGCCAGGCGCAGGGCTTGAGCAACGATCAGATACGAGCGATGGGTGGCGGTCCGATCCAGTTCACGCTGACGGGCGGTACGCCGCTGGTGGCCATCAACCAGTGGGATATGGGCATCTTCTTTGCCGATGACTGGCGCGCCAAACAGAATCTGACCATCAGCTACGGCCTACGCTACGAATCACAAACCAATATCAGCGACTGGACCAATCTGGCGCCTCGCGTCGGTTTCGCCTATGGCGTGGGCAAGGCGGGCGCGTTTGGCCGCCCCAAGACCGTCATCCGCGGCGGCTGGGGGGTCTTCTACGACCGCTTTGACGAAAGCCTGACGTTGCAGGCGCGCCGCGTGAATGGCGTGGTGCAGCAGCAGTTTGTGGTGGGCGCTCCGAACTTCTTCCCGGCGGTACCCTCCGTGGCGACGCTGAACGCGGCGTTGCGGCCGCAAGCCATCCGGTTGGTGGATAGCAACCTCCGCGCGCCGGCACTGTATCAAACGGCATTGGGAATTGAACGCCAGCTGCCGAAGAACATTACACTGGCGATCAATTACACCAACTCCCGGGGCGTGCACACGCTCCGTTCCCGCAACATCAACGCTCCGCTGCCAGGTTCCATTACGGCCACCAACCCGAACGGCAACCGCCCGTTCGGCGTGGCGGCGGGCAACCTGTTCCTTTACGAATCGACGGGCATCTTTAAGCAGAATCAGTTGATCGTCAACTCCAGCGCCCGGGTGAGCCCGAAGTTCACCATGTTCGGCTTCTACATGCTGAACTTTGCGCGCGGCAACACCGACGGCCCGGGAACGTTTCCGGCCGATCAGTACGACCTGTCCAGCGAATGGGGCCGGACGGCTTTTGACGTCCGCCACCGTTCCGTGATGGGGGGAATGATCACGCTGCCTTACAAGGTCTCGCTGAGCCCGTTTATGATCGCCTCCACCGGCGGGCCCTACAACATCACGGCGGGGCGCGACCTGAATGGCGACACGCAATTCACGGATCGTCCGGCGCTGGCCTCCGGACCCGGCCCGAACGTGGTGCGGGCACCTTGGGGACAGTATTTCAACATCAACCCGACTTCGGCGGACGCGATCATCGCGCGTAACTATGGCCAAGCCCCGGGACAGTTCAACATGAACCTGCGGTTGAGCCGGACCTGGGGCTTCGGCACCACCAAGGAAGCGGCGGCGGCGGCCGGCGGACCTGACGGTCCCCGGATGTTCGGCGGCATGCCGGGAGGTGGTGGACCTCCCGGTGGTGGCCCTCCTGGCGGCGGTGGCGGCATGCGTGGCGGCCCGGGCGGCGGTGGCCCCGGTGGCATGTTTGGCGGCGGCGGCGTGCCGGGCAAACGTTACGCTTTGTCGTTGTCCGTCTCGGCGCGCAACGTGCTGAACCGGGTGAACCTGGGCGCTCCGCTGGGCACGGCCACCTCGCCGCTGTTCGGTACATCGACCAGCTTGGCGGGCGGCTTCTTTGCCAACGCCACCGCCAATCGCCGGTTGGATATGCAGTTGCGGCTTACCTTCTAGGGCGCGCAGCGTCAGTCTAAACAGAAAAAGTCCGGGTGGAGATCAACTCTCCCCCGGACTTTTCTTTTGGACTGGTGAACGCTCAGCCGATGCTACTTCTTGCCGTCGGTGGCGCCTTCGACGGACTTGGCACCTTTGTTGATCAGCTTCTTGGTGCCGCTGCCGATGGCCTTCAAGCCCTTCACAGTACCTTCACCCACGGCGACCGCGCCGTCCTTGGTCTTCTCACCGACGACAACCGCGCCGTCCTTGGTGGCTCCGGCGGCCTTCGCCACGCCGCTGCCGGTCGCCTTGGCGGCTTTCTTGGTGCCCCCGGCGGTGGCCTCCGCTACCTTCATGGTGCCTTCGGCGGTGGCTCCCGCAGCGGCCTTGGTGGCTTTTCCGGTGGCGGTGCCGGTTTTCACCACGGCATCTTTGCTGGCTTTGCCGGCGGCCTTGATGTCGTCACCGGCGGTCTTCTTTTCTTTGGCTTCCTGGGCGAAGCTGACCAGAGCAAACGCCGCGGCCAACGAGATGAATCGAGAGATGCGCATGTCTTGATCTTACTTCTTCTGCTTGGATCCGAAGAAATTGTTCAGGATGCCCTTCATGGCTCCCACGGCGGCGCTTTTGGCCATCGCTTTCACTTCCGGGTGCACCTGCGGAGCGTCCAGCGTGCCATCGATCCGCAGCGGCACCCGCAGATCGCCCGCCATCAGACCCGCCGTGCGGGCGCGCAGTGCTTCGGCGGTGTTGCCGGTGAGCCGCGAGGTGAGGGAGAAACTCAACGCGGTGGAGAAAGCGATACTGCCAGCGCCGTCCATCGTCATGCCCGGGGCGGAGAGATTGATGGCGGAAAGCTGGATGGTGCTGTTCTCCACCGCAAAATCGGTGGCCAGCAGTGCGAACTCGCCGTTTTGTGAGGTCGCGGACTTGGTGGCCAGCGCTCGCTCAATCGCAGCCAGGACATTCAGCCCCTTCACGCGGCCCTTGTCGATATCCAGGTGTCCGCGTCCGGTGAGTGATTTTTGCAAAGCCGCCGCGCCTTTGCCGGAAAAGCGGAGCGAGAACAGCGGCACGGATAGCGTGCCGAACATCTTGCCGGGGCTCCCGGCAAAGCTGGTCAGCATCTGGTTGATGTCCACGCCCTCAATCGCGCCGTCCAGTGTCCCGGCCAGCGCACCGCGGCGGCTGATTAAGTGCAGCCCCCCTTCCCATTTGCCGGAACCCAGTTGCAGGGTTGCCTTCTGCGTCCGCAGTTCCACCGGACCGCCGGCCAGCAACTGGCGGGCGGAAAAAGCCAGCGGAGCCTGACCTGACAGCGCCAAGCGGCCCTCCGCGCCCTGGGGGCCGATCTGGAACTGCTTGATGGTCAACTGCCCGGTGCCTTGAGCGCTCTGCGCCAAATTGCCCTTCAGTGAGAAAGCGAGGTGGACACTGGACTGGGCGCCGGGATCAGCCGCCAGATCGCCCAGGTTCTCCGTGCGGACCGCTGGCGGGATCTCGGCCAGCGCCAGGTTGATCGCCGCTTTGGCATCCAGTGGCAGCGCGCCGCCCAGCAGCGGCCCCAGCGTTCCGCTGACGTCGAGTGAGGAGTTGGGGCTGTCGTAGAGCTTAGTAGAAAGCTGGAGCTTGAAGGGTTGGCCGGGGACGAAGTCGCTGAAGCGGATGGTGAGATCCCGCAGCGTCTGGCGCGGGGCCTGGCCCGGCCTGGGGGACAGCAGCACCGTGCCACCCACCAGATCCACCCGGTCCACGCGAAGCTCGGTGGTGGACTCCATGGCCGCGCTGCCCCCCGCTGCCGAGTCCGCGGCGGCCTTGGTCTTCAGACCATTGAGCACGGTAGAGAGATTCGTGCGGCCGTCGGCGGCGCTTTCGATGACGATGCGGGGATCCTGAATGGTGGCTGCGGTGAGCCGGATCTTCTTGTCCAGCACTGCAGAAAAATCAATGGCCGCCGTGACGCGGTCCGCCTCCAGCATGTTGCCGCTGGAGAAGCCTGGGGGGTTGGCGATGGTCAGGCCGGAGAACACCACTGACGGCTTCAGACGCAGCAGGGCACCAATGTCGGCATCCAGGCCTTTCAAGCCCACGGGCACACCAAGCGCCTTGCTGGCCTCCGCCACCAGCCGGGCGCGGCCGTCATCGGAAAGAGCGGCATTGATCAGCCAGGCCCCTGCACCGGCGACGGCCAGCACCAATAGAACGATGGCCCCCAGAATGTACTTGAGTAGTTTCACGTCATGCCCTCCAGCCTGATTGAAGCACGCTGACGGTGGGAGTGTTGGGCCGGAGGACGGCTAGCGCGCGGTTACTTCCACCAATGCCGGTTGCTCCAGGCGGAGGCGCAGTTCGTCGAGCTTGCGCCGGGTGGTGGAGAGCACGCGGCGCTCCACCAGGGGCCGCAGGAAGCCGGGCAGCTTGCCCACGACGGTGCGGTTGATGTAGCGCAGCGTCGCACCACCGGGCTGATCGGTGAGCAGGGTGATGCCGAGTGAGGCATCAACATGGCGCGAGGCATAGGCCTGCTTAGTGGCGATCACGGTGACCCGCGTGCCAGGCACCTGGTAGACCACCGCATGGGTCACCACGCCCACCGAGGTGGGCCCCATCCGCTCCGTGGACCAATAGAGGAATTGGTCATCTACGGCCAGCCCTGAATTCGGATAGTCGACCAGAAAGGCCGCCAGCTCCGGGGCCACTTGCCGCAACTGGTCCGACCGGTCGACCAGTGCCCGGAATAGTGCGTTCTGGCCACCGTGGGCCTGGTAGCGGCGGGCAGCCTCCAGCAGCGGTTTCCGGTCTGCCTTGCCTTGCAGATCCGCCTCCACGGGCAACAGGCTGAACCGTCCGACGGCCGGGACCTCTTCACAGCGCTTCAGGGTTTCAATATGCCGGAATGCCTCCACCACGCGGCTGGCGGGTACACGCAACTGGATTTCAGCCGCGACGGCAATTTCGTGACGGATGGCAGGTAGCAACTGCACGTCCGCCGCAGCCAGAACCAGCAGGAAATGGATCACGTCACCCGCTAGTATCGGAAGCGGATATTTCAGATAAAACAATTCTGGAAGAAATGTTTGATACGGGCGGCGACAAAATGTCTGTTTGTGTTTCGGCTTGGTTCCTACAGGCGCGGTTGGGCCAGCTTGGCCACCTGCCAGGGCCAGACGCCCTGCCGTTTCGCCTTGCGGCGGTAGACACGATCACCCGCCGTCACGTAGAGCCAGTCCAGATTCGGCCCGCCGAAGACGACGTTGGAGAGCGACCCGGCGTGCGGCTTCGAGACGACGGCCACGACGCGCCCGGGCTGGTCGCACACTTGTAATCCCAGCCGTGTCGTCACGTAGAGGTGACCTTCACTATCAGTGGTCATGCCGTCGGCGGAGGTGGAACTGGATTCATCCAGCGTCTCCAGGTGATAGAACGCCTGCGCGTTCGCCAGCGACCCATCGGGTTGAATCTGGAAGCTGGTCACCCAGCGCGACCGGGAATCGCAGACCATCAGCAGCGACTGGTCCGGCGAGGCGACGAGGCCGTTGGGAAATTCGAGCCCCTGGTGCACCATCCGCACGGCGCCCTGGCCATCGATCAGCCAAACCGTCTTGTTGGGCGGATCAGTGAAGTAGATATTCCCGTTGGCCATCACCACCAGATCGTTCGACGTAACACCTTCAGCCAGCACCTTCGTGCTGCCGTCCAGGCCAAAGCTGACGATCCGCTTTTCGCCATTCTGGCAGGCGTAGAGCCGTCCATCGGCACCGAACATCAAGCCATTGGCTCCGCCGGAGTTCTCCTTGAACAACGTCACCTTGTTGTCGAGACCGATCTTCCAGATCTTGCTTTCCGGGACGTCGGTGAAGTACACCGTGCCATCGGCAGCCACGGCCGGCCCTTCCGTAAACCGGTGCCCGGAACTGAGCAGTTCCCAGTCAGAGCGGAGATCGACAATCTCGTTGACGTAGAACCGCTGGCCCTTGCCCTGCGGCTTGGCGATCGGCGTGCCATGGCCCTTCCAGACCCACTTCAGCGCTTCCGGAAACACCGGACCGCCGTGCTTCATGTTGTGGCCTTCGTCGCCTTGGACGAAGGTGGTCTCATAGCCGGCGTAGTCGAGCGCGGCGTACATGTCCTGGTTCGAGATAAACCAACTGCCCGCGTAGATGCTCTGGTCATTCGAGCCATCCTGCAGCCAGACGCGCAGGGGCTTGGGCTCCGCCTTGCGGATCATGGTGGGGAAGTTATGGCCGCCGCGCAGGTTGGTGTAGCTGCCGATGAAGCTGACCACGCGCCGGAACTGGTCGGGCCGGAACCAGGCCGCGGTGAACGCCGCGATGCCGCCGGAGCTTTGGCCGCCCAGTGCGCGATCGTTCGGGTCCTTGGAGATGTTGTAGAGCTTCGCCACTTCGGGAATCATTTCCTCCACCAGGAAGCGGGCGTAACGGTCGTTGACGGCGTCGTACTCGAAGCTGCGGTTGTAGCGCCCCGTCTGTTCGGGCTTCAATGGCGGCATCACGCCGGGGGTGATCATCAGCGCGATGGTCACCGGCATCTCGCCCTTGTGGATCAGGTTGTCGAACACCACGGGCAAGCGGATGCCGCCCTTTTCGTCGAAATAGCTCTGGCCGTCCTGCAGGATCATCAGGCAGGCGGGCTTATCAGCCTTGTATTGGGCCGGGACGTAGATCCAGTAGTCACGCACGGTGCCGGGGTAGAGCTTGCTCGATGCCCACTGGTACTTGGTGACTTTGCCTTGCGGAACGTTGGGCTGCCGCTCGGAGTCAGCGGTGAACTTATAGACGGTCTGGGCGGCAAGGCCCGCGGGAAGCATGGTGAGGATCGAACGTCGGGAGTGGTCCATGACCAAATCATCATATGCGAAGACTAGGCGCACCTCTTGGACGCACCGGCCTGGCTGTCCCACCGGAGAAACGTTTTCGTTATTTTACTAAATAGTATTTACTTGATCCGGACTTATATCTCGTGTATGGTCTATTTGGGTGTCTGCAAATCAAGAAAGTACTGGAGGATATAGTAAATGAAAGTATTGAATCTGTCGATCATGTTTCTCGCGGTCACGTCAGTGTCCCTGGCTGGTCCGTGCCTCATCAATCCAGCTGATCCGGTTGGAAATCCGGTGTTCGGAGCCACAGTCCAGACCTTTGTCAATCTGGGCATCAATCCAAACACAACCTGCATCGAAAATGGCTTGTGGACAGACCCCGGTGGGTTTGTCCTCGGTTCATACCTCAAGGGAGGCGATGGCTATGGATTTGGTTATGACCCGACGTCCCTCGGCGCCTACAACTCCAACGGCAGTATGGCTGCCAACGCGAACGCTCGGGATTTTTATTGGGTCCAGGACACTGGCAATTCCGGAACGTTCAATGGAGCTCTGGGCGGCGCTCCGTCGCAAGGAATTGTGTGGGATCTGGGTGGGCAAGCCAATCAACTGGCCGTCTTCGTTTTCGTCGATCACGGACCCGTCCCCGAAGAAGTTCTTGAGAACACGGCCTGGCTTTCGAACAACCCCAATGCCACAGACGCTGGTTGGACTCAGGCTTCGTTGGTACATGTCTATGGTGCTGGCTGGTCCAAGGATCCAGATGTCGCGGATGGCTTTGTGGCCGTCTACCAGTTACCCAGCGCCCAGACGTTTCGCTACGCCTCCGTCACCTGGGGTGGACCGGGAGCTATCATGCGCGACGGGGACAATGAAATCGACGCCGTCGGCGGTCTCACGGCTGGGGGTCAGGGCACGCTTGCGCCAGAGCCGTCGGGTTTCGCGTTGATGGGTTTGGGCACCCTTGCGCTGGCCGCTTCGATCCGGTTTCGCCGCTCCTAGTTGTTCCTGACCTTGAAGGGGATAAGATAGGGCGAGATGCGCTGGCACCTTTGGGTACTTCCTCTTGCCCTTTCCGCACAGCCGGTTGAGTTCAACCGGGACGTGCGCCCGATCCTGTCTGATCGCTGCTACACCTGCCACGGGCCGGACACGAACCAGCGCAAGGCGAACTTCCGCCTGGACCGTGACCCGGGCCCGGAGGCCTTGAAGAAGGCCGTCGAGCGCATTGTCACCACCAGCCCGGCCAAGCGCATGCCGCCGCAGTATCTGGGGCATGCACCGCTGAAAGACACCGAAGTGGCGTTGATCAAGCAGTGGGTGGAGGGTGGCGGCCAATACCAACAGCACTGGAGCCTGATCGCCCCGCGTAAAGTCAGCGTGCCCGCCGGAGCGAACGCGATCGACTACTTTGTGCGCCAGCGGTTGACCCGCGAGAATCTGGCACCATCACCGCGGGCCTCGCGCGAAGCGTTGATGCGCCGGGTGGCGCTGGACCTGACAGGATTGCCGCCGTCGCTCGATGATCTGGCCTCCGACATCAGCTACCCCGCCTACGTCGACAGTCTCCTCGCATCTCCTCGTTATGCCGAGCGCATGGCCATCCGATGGCTGGAAGCGGCACGGTATGCCGATACCAATGGCTATCAATCTGATGGCGAACGATCGATGTGGCGCTGGCGCGATTGGGTGCTGAACGCGTTCGCCACCAATATGCCCTATGACCGCTTCACGGTGGAGCAGCTGGCCGGTGACCTGCTGCCCAACGCCACGCGCGATCAGAAGATCGCCACGGGCTTCCACCGCAATCACCGCACCACGGCGGAGGGCGGCATTGTCGATGAAGAATTCCGCGTGGAGTACGTGGCGGACCGCTCCGAGACGACGGCGGCGGTGTGGCTGGGGCTGACGGTGGGCTGCGCGCGCTGCCACGATCACAAATACGATCCGATCTCGCAGAAAGAGTATTACCAGCTGTTCTCGTTCTTCAATCAGGTTCCCGAAAAAGGCTTCGTCTTCAACTTCGGCAATGAGGAGCCCTACATCAAGGCTCCCCTGCCCGATCAGGAGAAGCGGCTTTCCGAGTTGGACGCCAAGCTGGAGGTGGCGCGGAAGCGCTGGGACGGGCTGCAATCGAAGATCCGGAAGGCTTCGGCCAAGTTCACGCCGCCCGTGGGATGGCTTTCTATGGACGACTTTGTGCTGCGCTTTGCGGGCGCGAAGTTTGACGGCAAGGAGTTCATCGACGGTGGCCTGAACAAGACCCCACTGAACTTCCAGGACCCGTTCACCTTCATGGCCACCATCAAGCCGGAAGAACCGAACGGCGCGATTCTGTCGAAATCAGAAGATTACTGGGAAGGCACCGGGCATGGCCTGTATCTGGTGGACGGCAAGGTCCGGCTGCATGTGGTGTTCCGGTGGACCGACCTGGGGCTGCGTCTGGAGACCGAAAAGCCACTCCCGCCCGGCGAGCATCAGATCATCGCCACCTACGATGGCAAGCGCAAACCGGGCGGCTTCCACATCTATGTGGATGGCGTCGATCAACCGCTGAAGATCCTGTTCAATGAATTGTCGTGGCCCATCGACTCAAAGGAGCCGTTCCGCATTGGCGCAGGCGGTGGCAAGCGCTTCAAGGGCGAGATTCGCGACGTGGCCATCTGGAAGCGGGAACTGACGCCTGCTGAATGGACCAACCGCTCCTACTATGCCTGGCTGGACGTGGCCGCACCGCCTGAGATTGCGCAGGCCCGCCGCGAGTTCCAAGCAGCGCAGCGCGAGCGGGACAAGTACTTCGCTACGATCCAGACCGTGATGGTGATGCAGGATTCGCCGACATGGCGGAAGACGTATCTGCTGCGGCGCGGTGCCTACGATGCGCCTGGCGATGAAGTGCAACCCATCGTGCCCGCCGCGTTGCCGCCCATGCCTGCGGGAGCTCCGCGCAACCGGTTGGGGCTGGCAAGATGGCTGGTCTCCCGTGAGCATCCGCTGACGGCGCGGGTGACGGTGAACCGTTTCTGGCAGACGTTGTTTGGCGCAGGCTTGGTGAAGACGGTGGAGGATCTGGGCAGCCAGGGCGAGTGGCCGGTGTATCAGGATCTGCTCGATTGGCTGGCGGTGGAGTTCATGGATACGGGGTGGGATGTGAAGCGTCTGTTGAAGACGATGGTGCTGAGTGAGACATACCAGCAAACATCGAAAGCATCGGCCGAGCTCACCCAGCGGGACCCGGAGAACCGGCTGCTGGCACGTGGTCCACGATTGCGTCTGGCACCGGAGATGATCCGCGATCAGGCACTGGCGGCAAGCGGGCTGCTAGTGGAGAAGTTTGGGGGCCCGAGTGTCAAGCCGCCGCAGCCGCCGGGGCTGTGGCAGGAACTGGCGGGGGGCAGTGGCTATAAGGCCGATGAAGGCGAAGGCCGCTACCGGCGCAGTCTCTACACCTACTGGCGGCGGACCATCCAGCCACCGTCGATGATCACGTTTGATTCGCCCACGCGCGAGTCCTGCGTGGTGCGTGAGACCCGCACGAATACTCCGTTGCAGGCGCTGAACCTGATGAATGACGAAGCCTACGTCGAAGCCGCGCTGAGGCTGGCCGCGCGCATGTCGGCGACGGCTGATCCGGTGGCCACGGGCTTCCGGCTGGTGTTGGCGCGGGAGCCGCAGGCGAAGGAGCGCGAGCTGCTGCTGGCTGCACAGAAGCGCTTTGGCAACTGGAACCAGGTGGCTAGCATCATTTTGAATCTCGACGAAGCGGTGACCAAGCCATGACCCAAGCGCACAACCTTTCGCGCCGTCTTTTCCTCGGTGCCTCGGCCGCCGGCCTGGCGGGGCGCTCGGCGTTGGCGGAGATGGCGGATCTGCCGCACCACAAGCCGACGGCCAAGCGCATCATCTACCTGTTCCAATCGGGTGGTCCGTCACAACTGGAGTCGTTCGATTACAAGCCCAAGCTGAAGGATGTCTTTAAGCAGGATCTGCCGGAGTCGGTGCGGCAGGGGCAACGGTTGACCACGATGTCGGCCTCACAATCCAGCTTCCCGATGGTGCCTTCGAAGTTCAGCTTCGCCCAACACGGCAAGTCCGGCGCGTGGGTTTCGGAGCTGTTTCCGCACACCGCCAAGATTGTTGATGAGCTGACGTTCATCAAGTCCATGCACACCGACCAGATCAACCACGATCCGGCGGTGACGTTCTTCCAGACCGGATTCCAGATTGCCGGGCGGCCTTCGATTGGGGCCTGGATCGCTTATGGGCTGGGCAGCGAGAACCAGAATTTGCCGGGCTTCATTGTGTTGATTTCACCCGGGCAAGGCGGCAGCGGGCAGCCGCTGTATGACCGGCTGTGGGGTGCGGGTTTTCTGCCGTCCAAATATCAGGGCGTAAAGTTCCGCAGCATTGGCGATCCGGTGCTGTATTTGAAGGACCCGGAAGGCATCACGCGCGACGACCGGCGCGCGTATCTCGACACGTTGGGCGCTCTCAATCAAGTGCAGTATGAGCAGAACGGTGACCCGGAAACCCAGGCCCGCATTGCGCAGTATGAGATGGCGTTCCGGATGCAGGCTTCAGTGCCGGAGTTGACCGACATTTCGAAGGAACCGGAATCGACCTTCAAGCTCTATGGCGAAGACGCCCGCAAACCGGGAACCTTTGCCGCCAACTGCCTGCTGGCCCGCCGTCTAGCCGAACGCGGCGTGCGCTTTATCCAACTGTTCCACCGCGATTGGGACCACCACGGCGGCCTGCCCAAAGGCATGCCCGCTCGCGCGAAAGAGACCGATCAAGCCGGCGCGGCGCTGGTGGCGGACTTGAAGCAACGCGGCTTGCTGGACGACACGCTGGTGGTGTGGGGCGGCGAGTTCGGCCGCACGGTCTACTGCCAGGGGCGACTGACGGAGGATGACTACGGGCGCGATCATCACCCGCGCTGCTTCACTATCTGGATGGCGGGCGGCGGCATGAAACCCGGCACAACCTTCGGCTCAACCGACGACTTCAGCTACAACATCACCGAGAACCCGGTGGATGTGCACGACCTACACGCAACCCTGCTGCACACACTGGGCGTGGACCACACCAAGCTGACCTACAAGTTCCAGGGCCGCCACTTCCGGTTGACGGATGTGCACGGCAAGGTGGTGAAGGCGGTGCTAGCGTAGGTGGGCCACGGCCATTAGTGCCAGTGGCGGTTCGAGGATGGGTTGGGGGATGATGTCGTTATGACCGGAATTCAGTACGTCACCGACGACAAGGGCCGGAAAGTCGCCGTGCAGATTGACTTGGATCGTTACGGTGCTGTGCTTGAAGATTTCTGGGATGGTCTGGTTTCTGAAGCGCGCCGCAAGGAGAAGGGCGTGCCACTAGACAAGATCAAGGCCGACCTGATCAAGCGTACGAGCAGCCCGTCAGCCCGTTAGTGCGACCGGATCGTACTCGGGTCCTTCTCAAAACGGTATTGGAAGTGGCAGCCCTGGCAGGCGTCAAAGAGATGGCCGCCGCGTTCGAAGACGGCGGAGACATCGCGCGCCTTGGCGGCCTGCTGTAAGGAGGCGCCGGCTTCGCGTAGTGCTTTCGCACGTTCGATCCACGGGCCTCTATCGATGGCGCGCCCCTGCATCATCAGCAGATTGCCCGCTTCGGTGAGGATGGTGGCGCTGGCCTCGACGTTAAGCCATTCTTCTTCGGTGCGAGGCTGGATCTCTTCCACCTTGCCGGGAGTGTAGATGGTGCCCACGGATTTCCAGACCACCTGGGCGTTGGGGATCACCATGTGATGCATCACTTCTTCCAGCGTGGCCACGGCCTTGATCGGGGGTGGGGGTGGCTGGCAGGCCGCCAGTAGGGCCATCAAGGCTAGAACCGGAAATGAGTTTCTCATGGCCGTTCGGAATTTTACCAGAGCGCGAGCTTGGGCTTTGCTACACTCATTCGGACTTGCCATGGATTTTCTCCCCTTTATTCGATGGCTGGACGCTACGCCGGGCAGCGTCGCGATCCGCGAATCGATTCTGCTCTATCCCGTGATTGAGACGACGCACGTGTTGATGCTGTGCCTGTTTCTGGGCATGATCGCGATGCTCGACTTGCGGTTGCTGGGTGTTGGCTTGCGTGGCGTGCCGGTGTCGCAGGTGGCGGGCCGGCTGTTGCCCTGGGCGCTGGCGGGTTTTGTGTTGATGGCTGTTAGTGGAGCGCTGCTGTTCTATTCCGGACCCCTGCGGGCGTGGGGCAACGTTTTCTTCCGGATCAAGATGGTGATGATCCTGCTGACGGGGGTGAACGCGCTGGTGTTCCACTGGACGGTCTACCAGCGGGTGGTGAGCTGGGACAACGACGCGCGGCCTCCGTTGCGGGCGCGGGTGGCGGGATTCTGCTCGCTGATGTTGTGGTGCGGCGTGGTGATCTGCGGGCGCATGCAGGCCTATAACTGGTTCGACAAGGTGTCGGGGTAGCGCCATGGACTTACTGCCTTTGTTCCAGTGGTTTGAAGCGACGCGGCTGGGGACCGTCGTGCGCGAGTCGTTGTGGTTGTTCCCGGTGATCGAGTGCGTCCATCTGCTGGCGCTGTCCTTGCTGGGCGGCGCGGTGCTGGTGGTGGATCTGCGCCTGTTGGGGCTGGGCCTGCGCAGTCAGCCGGTGCCAGAACTGGCACGGAAGATCCAGCCGTGGCTGACGCTGTCCGTGGTGACCTTGATTGCCACCGGCATTCCGATGTTTCTATCTGAAGCCATCAAGTGTTACTACAGTCCGCCGTTCTGGTACAAGATGGGGCTGCTGGTGTTGGCGATCGCGTTCGCTTATACGGTGCGGCGGGCGGCGCTGGAGCAGGAGAGGGCTCCGCTGATGGCGAAAATGCTGGCTGTGGTTTCGATGTCTCTGTGGTTCGGCGTGGGATTCTCCGGACGGTGGATCGCGTTCTATTAGCCGGACGCCCGTGGTAGGTTAATCGTCGTGTGGCGGGGTGGAGTTCGAATGAGAGCAACTTTTTTGTTGGCGCTGGCGCTGGTGGCTCCCTTGTGGGGGCAGGTTCCGCGGCTGCCGAACGGTAAGCCTGATTTCAGTGGCATCTGGCAAGCATTGGGATCAGCGCATTATGACGTGGAGCGCCACATCGCGCGGCATTCGCTAATGCTGCGGGAAGGGCCGCATGGACCTCTGCCGGCGGTTCCCCTGCTGGCACTGGGAGCGGTGGGGGCCGTGCCCGGAGGCATGGGCGTGGTGGAAGGCGGCAAGATTCCTTATAAACCCGAAGCCGCCAAGCTGCGGGATGAGAACCGGCAGCACTGGCTGGAGCGGGACCCCGAGATCAAGTGCTATTTGCCGGGCGTGCCGCGGGCCAACTACATGCCGTTCCCGTTCCAGATTCTCCAGAACGCGAAGCAGTTCTTTATCGCCTACGAGTACGCGGGCGCGGTGCGGGATGTCTATTTCAAGAACCCTGGACCGGCGGAGACGGATTCGTGGATGGGCCAATCGGTGGGCCGTTGGGAAGGCGACACGCTGGTGGTGGAGGTATCGGGCTTTAATGACCAGACCTGGTTTGACCGCTCCGGCACGCATCACAGCAACCAACTGGTAGTGGTGGAGCGCTACCGCTTCCTGTCCCCCAACCACATCCAGTACGAA
Source organism: Bryobacteraceae bacterium (assembly GCA_947458745.1). GTDB lineage: Bacteria > Acidobacteriota > Terriglobia > Bryobacterales > Bryobacteraceae > JAPKYZ01. The sequence continues at coordinate 132,171 of CANGYQ010000002.1, forward strand.
GCCACGATGACTGATCCGCAAGTGTTCACGCAGCCGTGGAAGATCTCCCTGCCGCTTTACCGGCGGATGGAGAAGGATGCGCGGCTGATGGACTTTAAGTGCGTGGAGTTTGTCGAAGAGTTAGTGTTTGGACAGTACCGGCGTAAGCCGCTCCCGAGGTAACCCCGATGCAGATCCGATGGGCAGCAATCTCAGCATTGACGGCCGTCTCCGCGGCCACTGGATGGGGTGCGGACGCGCCCCGCAAGGTGGTGGTCCGGCCAGATTTGTCGGGCTTCTACGACATCGCCACGTTGACGCCGCTGACGCGTCCGGCCGCTTTGGGCGACCGGCTGTCGTTGACCGATGCCGAGGCCAAGAAGATCGCCGATGAGGCAGCAGCGTTGCGCGCCGCCACCAGCAAGGCCAGCGACCCGAACCGCAAAGCTCCGCCTGAAGGTGGAGACGGTTCAGAAGGCGCGGCGGGCAACGTTGGCGGTTACAACACGGTGTGGGTGGATACAGGCGAGAAGAACTTCAAGATCGACGGCAAGTTCCGCACCTCGATCATCACGGACCCGGCCAATGGGCGGATCCCGCCCATGACCCCCGAGGCTCGGAAGCGGGCCATGGAGCGGGCCAAATACAACCGCCCTAACCGCGGCGATGCGTTTTGGATTACCGAGAACATCACCCCGGGCCCTTACGACGACCCGGAGCTGCGGCCCACGGCGGAGCGCTGCCTGTTGTCGTTCGGGTCCGGCGGCGGCCCGCCGATGCTGCCAGTGCTTTACAACAACTTAAAGCAGATCGTGCAGACCAAAGACACGGTGATGATCCTGAATGAGATGGTGCACGACGCGCGCATTATCCGGATCAACGGCCAGCATGAGCCGCCGGAGATCCGGCGGTGGTTGGGCGATTCGATCGGCCGCTGGGAGGGTGACACGCTGGTGGTGGACACGACGAACTTCAACGATATGCCGGCGCTGAGCGGGGCCAGCCGGAACTTGCATGTCATTGAGAAGTTTAAGCGGCTGGATGATAAGTCGCTGCTCTATTCGTTCACGGTGGAGGATCCGACGGTCTGGACGGCACCCTGGAGCGGCGAGATCCTGTGGCCCGCCACCGACCAGCGGATCTTTGAGTACGCCTGCCATGAGGGCAACTACTCCTTTGCCGGCATCCTGAAGGGCGCCCGCATTCTGGAGGCGGACGCGGAGAAGAAGAAGGCGGCGAAGTAGATAAAATGAGGATCACGATGAAGTCACTGACGCGAGTGTTGTTGAGCGCGGCCGCGGTGGGCGCCGTCGGCCTGGCGGTGTTTCAAGTCCACAGTGTGTACGCGCACCACGCGTTCGGCGCGGAGTTTGACCCCAACCGCCCGTTGCTGTTGAAGGGGCCGGTGGTGAAGGTGGAGTGGATCAACCCGCATACCTGGATCCACCTGGAAGTGACGAAGGAAGACGGCAAGAAGGAAGTGTGGATGGTGGAAGGCGGCACGCCCAACAGCCTGCTGCGGCGCGGTTTGAAACGCGACAGCATCCAGCCGGGACAGAACATCATCGTCGATGGCTACCAGGCCAAGGACCGGTCCAACCGCGCCAATGGCCGCGACATAACACTGCCCGATGGGCAGAAGTTCTTCATGGGCTCTTCGGGCACGGGTGCTCCGTATGACGCGCCGGGTAAGGACCAGCGCAAGTAGCAACGCACGATCATCGCGCGGCACCATGCGATTGTCGGCGGCTTACCGGATCATCGCGACGGAAAGGTAGAGCCCGCTAAACACTTGGTCGGCGGCCGCAAGTAGTGAGGGGTGACGGTCCAGGAATCGGCCCCAGCGGTATTGCACGAGTAGCTCAATACGGCCTTGGGGTGGGGCTTCCGGGTCGATGGTGAGGCTGAAGTTGGCGGCCAGGCCGACGCCGGTTTGTAGGTAGGAGAGGCGCTGGCGGGCCCGGTCCTGGTAGCGGGCTTCCACTACCGTGTGAGGCGAAAGCAGGGTGCGCGCACTGAGCGGTGCGGAGAAGCCTACGCGCGCTTGCCCCAGATAAAGCCACGTGGCGGGCGCAGCGGTGAAGTAGGCCACATCGGCAAAGGCGGTGGAGTAAAGCGCGGGGCGGGTGGTGATCCACGGCAGTTCGCCCTGGCTGGCGGAATAGGTGGTGCGGACGAGCCAGGAGTTCAGCGCCACGTCGCCCAATCGCACCAGGCGCTCCCCGCTGAAGAACAGGTTCTGCTGACGCAAGGGCTTATAGCGGACGCCCACGCCCAACTGCGCACTCTCGGAATTCACCGCCAGCGACTGGAAGCGGTTGGCCCACAGCAGGCGGGCGAAGACGGTGAAGATGCGGTCATTGCGGAATCCAATGCCGGGCGGACGCCAGTTCAGCTCCAGCCCGCCTTGAGAGGGAACAGCCGGGCCGAAGCCGGTGCCCAGGAACGACTGATCCTGCAGACCCGAGGAGGCAAAGCCCCAGTAGACGTTCCAACTGAGACGGCGGCGTAGCTCCGACAGGTCACGCCGGATCTGGCGGCGTTCCTGCCGGAAGTCATCGGCGGTGCCGAGGCCGGCCAGAGTCCGCTCAAATGATTCGATGGCCTGCGGGTTCCGGCCGCGCTGGCGGTAGAGATAGCCCAACTGGGCCTCCAGGCGCGGCTGGGCGGGATGGCGTTGCAGTTCGCGCTCCAGCACTTCCGCCGCCGTCAGAATATCTCCCTTGGCGGCGAGCGCATACGCCAGTGGGCTGGACCATCCCGGCGGGGCCGCGGCTTGTTGGGCAACCCACTGGTATTGATCGATTGCATCATCCAGGCGGCCCAGTTCCCGGTACAGGCCGGCCAGAAAGAAGGAGCGTTCCGGTGTCCGGGCGGTGCGATTGGCCTGCTCCAGGACGTCGATCGCTTCCGCGCGCCGTCCAGCCCGTTCCAGCAGCGTGCCCTGAAGATCCAGCAGTTCATTGCGTTCCTCGGGCGAGAGTCCCGCGGCGTCCACCAGGGCCAGTTGATCGAGCGTGACGGGTTGGCCGAGGCGCAGCGCGGTAGTCAAAAGACGCAAGCGGCCCAGGTGCGTCGGCGCGATGCGTTGTGCTTCTTCCCAGTAGCCCAGGGCGCGGCTTAACTGGCCTTGGACGGTGGCGAGATAAGCCGCCCGACGGTAATGCCCCGCCCGATCAGCCGCCGGTAGTTCGAGTTCGGGCGGCAGCGCCTGCGTCAAGGCTTCCAGCGCGCGATTGGGCTGTTCCATCTGCAGGTAGCATTCCGCCAGGCTGCGGGCCAGCGACGGCGCGGGCGCGCGGCGGAGCAACTGCTCATAAAGGGGCGCGGCATCGGCAAAGTGGCGCAGCCGGGCCAGCGTATTGGCCAGCCTGGGGGTGGTGTCGATGCCGTAGTCCAGCGCCGCCTGGTAGGCGGCAGCGGCTTCTTCATCACGATTCAGCAAGGACTCAATGTCGCCCAGGCGTTCATAGAGCGAGGCGGTGCGCAAGCGGTCGCTGCCGGCCATTTGGACCAGTTCCCGATAGACGGCGCGGGCTTCCGGGAGACGCTTGACGAACACCAGATGACCGGCCGCTTGTTCCAGCAGTTGGGTGCGGGGCGCTCCGGGTAAGGCGGCGGCGCGGCGGAGCTGATCGGCAGCCGCGGACGGACGGTCCCGCCGCGCTTCGTAATCGCCCATCAAGGCCGCAAACTCCCACTGCGGCGGCAAGTTGGCCAGGCGCGCGATCGCCCCGGAGAAGTTGCCCACCTGGGCCTCAGCCTTGGCCACCAGCAGTTGCGTGGGGGCGTCTTTGGACTCCGCCAGGGGCCGGGAGTAGCGTAACGCTCCGGGTGCATCCCCGGCCTGCAAGGAAAGGTCGAGCAGTTCCCGCAGCAGTTCCACGGATGTGCCTTCAATCATCAGGGCGGATTCCAGGGCAGTGCGGGCACCGCGCAGATCCCCCACCAGGGAGCGCGAGAAACCCAGCCGCCGGTAGGCCAGCGCCTGGTCGGCCGGGCGGGAAAGCCCCAGCAACGCCTCTTCCGCCTGATCGCGGGACAGCAGCAGTTCGCCCAGGCTGGCGTTGAGCAGCGACAGACGCAACAGCCAAATGGAATCGCGCCGCACGGCCAGGGCTTCGTTCAAAGCTTCCACTGCCCCGCGCTGGTCACCCGCCAGTTCCCGCGCGGCCGCCAGTTCCGGACGGGCGGCGGGTGCCGGCTGCAACTTGGCGGCGGCGGTAAAGGCCGCCACGGCCGCGGGCCAACGGCCTAACTTTTGCTCGCTGGCCCCCAGTGCCATCCAGGCCTCAAACTGCTCCGCTGGAGTGCGGAGGTTGGGCAGTGCTTCGCGGTAGAGCGCGATCGCTTCGGCCGGATGATTGGTCATCGACTCCAGCCGCGCCGTGGCCAGCACGGTCTCCAGATCGCGCCGCTGGGCCAGCGCGCGACGGTACCAGTTGAGCGCCTCGGGCAGCTTCTGCTGTTGGGCGAACAGTGTCCCCAGCCGGGCGGCCACCGTTGGCGCAACACCGCCGGTGGCGGCCTGGAGCAACTTGGCCCGCTCCCGCTCCGTGTCGCCCAGCCGTTGCGCGACATCGGCCTGAAGCAACAGTAGTGCCTGGCGGCGCTCCGCTTCTTCGGGCGCGGCCAGCCGCCGCTCCAGCATGGCGTCCGCCTGGGCGTACTCACCCAGCCGGATCATCAACTGCACCGCAAAATCTAGCCCCACGCCGGTGGGAGCGATGGCATTCAGCCGCGTGATCCAGGCCAGGCTTTCCCGGTAACGGCTCTGGCGATACTCAAGATCCGCCAGCGCCCGCAGAGCGGCCGCATCCTGTGCCGCCAGTTCCAGCACGGTCAACCAGGCCGCTCGCGCGTCGTCATCGCGGTTCAACTTCTCATAGATCACTGCCAACCGGGCGCGGGCGGCGCGGTCACGATCCCCCAAAGCCACCGCCGATGCGGCGGGCAAGGCCTGCTCCCACCGCCCGGCGGCGATCTCCAGTTCGGCCCGGGAGTGCAGAGCGAAGGCGCGATCCTTGGGGGGCAAGCCGGAATTGGCGGCGCGTTGAAAATCCTGGATAGCTTCCGTGGCTCTACCCATGGACTGATAGGAGAGCGCGCGGTAGAGCGCCGTCAAGGCGTCGTTGGGCTGGCGGTCCAGCAGGGTGGTGGCCGCCCGGACCGTGGCCGGATAGTCCTGCAGCCGATGCAACAGCAGCACATAGGCGCGCTGCGCGTCGTTATCGCCCGGCCGGATGCGCAAGGCGAGTTCCAGGGTTTTCCGGGCCTCGGGGAGTTGCCCCTTGTCGATCAGCCGGTAAGCGCGGTGCAGTTGCGGGTAGGCGCGCACGCGGGCGGCAAAGCGGTCAAATTCGCTTTGCGGCGCCTGCACCAAGAAGAGAGCCACCAGCAGCGGCGTCATTCGGCTTCACCTTGCACTCTTCGGATCTGATCGGCAGTCACCCAGCCGTGCGATATGGCAATTTCACCCAAGGGCCGGCGGCGGGAGGTTTGGCTGCGGAGTGCTTCCCGGAGTTCCTGTGGACCAATTCGGCCCAGGCGGACCAGCGTATCGGAGAGCATTTCTCCAGGATTTGCCGCGCGCCGGGCTTCCGCCAGTTGCGGCTGCGAGAGAAGCTTCATCTCCACCAGCACATCAGCCAGCCGGACATAGGCGCGGCGTTGTTCGGCCAGGGCTTGGTCCAGTTGTTCCGGCGTCAACAGGCCCGCCTTAACCAGACGCTCACCCAGCAGCGTTTGATCGGGCGTTTCCAGGCGCTCATAGCCATGGACGATGGCAAACTCCAGACCCGTGCGGGTGGTGAGGCAGAGCTCAATGTGGCGCTCCACCGCCGCCTCCAGCGTGTCGATCGCTTCGCGGGTCAGGATCTGGTCCGTCGCCACCAGCATGCGGGCGCCGTCAACAAATGCCACAGGGAAGACCGAATACCGGATCGCCATCTCGCGCGGCAGCAGGCGCAGCGCTTCAATCGGCGTCGAGTAAGGGTCGATATCCTGCGGGCTGATCAGCAGTTGGACGCCGATGGCGTTGAACAGATCCCGCTCACCCACCAGGCCACGGTTTAACAAGATCTCGCCCAACGCCTGCCGGGACCCAAGCGGTTGAGCGCGCTGTTCGGCCAGGGCGGCCTCCAGTTCCTCCGGGGCGATCAGGCGCTGCTCCAGCAGGAGATCGCCCAACCGGCGCCGGAACGAGGAGATCTTCTGCTCAGTCGGGAAGGAGTGCTGCGTCTTTTCCCATCCCAACGGTTTGCCGAACAGGCGTGAGCGCGAAAACAGCCAAATCGCCCGGTTGGTGGCGAAAAAGCCGATCAGGTTCCCCCAGATCAGCCGTGGAACTGACCAGATCGCCGGCCCCCAGCCGTAAACCACATAGACACAGTGCGCCCGCAGCACCAGCCGCCACAACAGAAAGAACGTGTCGGCCAGTACGACGTACCACAGCCAGGTGCCACGCTCCACAATCGACGGGTACTGATATTCATCCGGGAACAACAGGCCCACCATGAACAGGAAGAAGAACCCGGCCAGCACCAGATAGCCCAGCACATTGATCTGGCTGGTGAGCAGCGTCTTGCGGTCCCGCATCAGCATGTAACGGGTCCAGAAGCCACCGGTCCAGCCCAGCAGTTGCCAGCCTTGAATGGAGATGCCCAAAATCCAGCGGGCTTTCTGGCGGACGGCGGGTTGAAATTCGCTGGGGAAGTATTCGCGCGTGGCCACGATCTCTTCGCGCTCCACTTCCACCAGTTTCTTTTTGAACCACCCGCGCTCCACCATCTCCCGCCGCTTCAGGACCGGGCGGATGAAGCGGGTGGTGCGACCGGCCAGCCCCAACCTTAAGGCGAAGTCATAGTCCTCGGTGAGCGACCGCTGGTTGAACAACCCGCCATCACCGGCCCCTTGACGCTCCCGCATCGCCTCCAGCGCCGCGCGGCTGAAGCCACAACCGACGCCGGCCGAGGGCACCGACCCGGACAACAGCTCGCGGACCGGGATGCTCTTGATGTGGTGCTCGCAGAACTCGTCCACATAGTGGCAACCCGTAAACTCGCGCCAGTCAGTTTCTAGCGCAAAGACGGGCAACTGCACCATGTCCGTTTGGGGCTGATAGAAGTTAAACACCCGCATTGATTGCGGGTGCACCAAGTCCTCGGCATCGTGTTGCACAAAGATGTCAAACTGCATCCCGGCATCGCGCTCATATTCGAAGATCCGGTCAAAGATGGCGTTCAGGCAGTCGGCCTTGTTGGTGGGCCCGGGCAGCGGGCAGACCGCCCGGTGGACGCGGCCGAAGCGCTGGCTTACCTTTTCGACCGCTGCGTTGGTCGCTTCATCGTTGGGGTAGACCCCGACGAAGACCTGATAGTTGGAGTACCGGACCGTCTGAAGCGTGTTCTCCAGCATCTGCGCGATCACGTCGCCTTCGTTCCAGGCCGGAATCATGATGGCGATCGGCTTTTCCGGCAACCCGGCCAGGGAGTCCTCCGTGTGCATCGCCTTGGCCCCCACTAGCGCCTGCTCACCCGTGGCACCGGGAGTGCGGCGTGGGAGAATCCGCAACAGGTAGATTAGGTCCAGAAAGAACTCGTCCAGGCCACTGATCAACGTGACCACCGCTACAAAAACAAGCAGCAGCACCAAACTGATGACAAAACTGTCGAGCCACGTGGACATTTTAGTGTGGAGCCGCGCTTGTCAGTTTCAAAGACGACCTACGAAAGCGCCCGTCCACACGGATTGCAGCGAAGCGGCTTTGCCGAGTATATCTTTTTGTAAACGCCTGATTCAACTAGTTGTATCCCTTGGACTACTCGGGGAATACCCGAAGGCTGCTTCCCGCTTTCCAGCGATCTCCTAAGGCATATCGGCGTGAATCGGCAGGTCCTACGTAGCATCTGTCTGCTGAGAAAGCGCCACTTTCGATTCAGTACGCCCAGAACTCTTCGAGCCAACCGATTCAGCAGGTGGACGGCGGAGGTAAGGCGAAGTCCTGGTGCGGCCGGTAGGGCATCGCCCCGGTTTGACACTCAGCCGTCATTTCCGCTACCATGAAGTGTTTGTAGTTACCGAACGGAGAGGCGTCTGTCCATGAGTACCGTATTTCCGTCTGGGAACGAGCTTGAGCGTAAGTGGTTCATTCTGGACGCCGAAAACGCCGTCCTGGGCCGCCTTGCTTCGAAGGCAGCCAACCTTTTAATGGGTAAGCATAAGACCATCTATACGCCGTTCCTGGACACTGGCGACCACGTCGTGGTCATCAACGCCCAAAAGGTCAAATTGACCGGGCGCAAAGAAGAGCAGAAGATGTACCGGACCCACTCGGGCTATCCGGGCGGCCTGAAGGAGACTCAGGCTCGCCGGATGCGCGTGCAGCGGCCGGAACGAATGATTGAGCTGGCCATTTCTGGCATGCTCCCCAAGACCAAGCTGGGCAAGCAGATGTACCGGAAGCTGAACGTCTACGCGGGTGATCAGCATCCGCACCAGGCGCAGAAGCCGGAACTGCTGGTGAAGTAGTAAGAGGATTAGATGGCAGCAACGATCACACAATATCTCGCGACCGGCCGGCGGAAGACGTCGACGGCGCGGGTGTTTCTCCGTCCCGGTTCGGGCAAAGTGACGATCAATGATCGTCCGCTCGAGCAATACTTCACCACGGAATCATCGCGCAACGCGGTCCGGCAGCCGCTGGCGGCCACCGAGACGACGGACAAGTTCGATGTTCTCGTGCTGGTCCATGGTGGTGGCTACACCGGGCAGGCCGGTGCCATCAAGATGGGCATCGCCCGCGCGCTGTGCGAGTTCAATCTGGAGCTCCGCGGCAAGCTGAAGTCGGAAGGCTTCCTGACGCGCGACCCGCGCCAGCATGAACGTAAGAAGTATGGGCAGAAGGGTGCCCGTAAGAGATTCCAGTTCTCGAAGCGCTAAACACGCTTCTGGTGGAAATGCAGGGGCCGCTCTCGAAGCGGCCCTTGTCTTGTTCGGTGGTTTGTTCAAGTGGTTCCGTGGCGGGCTGCGCGAGCGGCTGGCTGGGTTTGAGTTTCAGTTGTACTGTTCTGGGTTGTTCACGTCTACCGGTAAATCTCGCCTTGGACCGCCGGTGAGTCGTCTGGTCCAATCCACACCTTAGGTTTCATACGCGACAAGCAATCCTTGCGCGTGCTGACAGGAGAGAAGTTTGCCCCAAATTTCAATGAAAGAATTGCTCGAAGCTGGCGTTCACTTCGGGCACCAGACCAAGCGCTGGAATCCAAAAATGAAAGAATACATTTTTGGCGAACGTAACGGCATTTACATCGTTGACCTTCAGAAGACGCTGAAGCTGTTCAAGGATGCGATGCGCTTTGTCGCCGAGATGGCGGCGCAGAACAAGACAGTCCTGTTTGTCGGCACCAAGCGCCAGGCTCAGGAAGCGATTGCCGAAGAGGCCACGCGGTGCAACATGTACTTCGTGAACAACCGCTGGCTGGGCGGCCTGCTGACCAACTGGGCGACGGCTCAGAAGTCGATCAAGCGTCTGAAGGAATTGGAAGGCTACGCTACCGATGGTGACTGGGGTGGCCGTCCGAAAAAGGAAATCATCCGCCTGGAGCGCGAGCGGAAGCACCTCGACAGCAACCTGCGTGGGATCAAGGACATGAATGGTCTGCCGGACCTGATGTTTGTGGTGGATTCCAATAAGGAATCGATCGCCGTCAAGGAAGCCCGCAAGCTGGGCATTCCGGTGGTGGCTGTGGTGGATACCAATTGCGACCCGGACGAGGTGGACTACGTGATTCCGGGCAATGATGACGCTCTCCGCGCCATCCGCCTATTCACCAACAAGACCGCGGAAGCCTGCATTGAAGGACGCGCTCTGGCCACCGAGCAGGACTTCCAGACCGAAAAGATCGTCTCCGATGACGCGGCGACGATGGAAGATCTGTCGCAGTATTCGCACTACGTGGATCCGCAGTATTCGGCGCAGCTGATGTCGGAGAGCCTCTCCGATGAAGATCTGCCGAACATGTCGCTGCCCAAGAAGGCTCCCGCCGCCGAAGTTCCGGTGGAGCCCACGGCTGAGGTGGGGGTGGAGTAATCCACCCTCCCTTCCCCAGCCAGTTCAAGTCAAAACCAACGAAATCTAGAAAAGCGAGATAAGGGGAACCTATGGCGGAAGTAACCGCTCTACTGGTCAAGCAGCTCCGTGAGCGCACCGGCGCAGGCATGATGGAGTGCAAGAAGGCGCTCGATTCCACCAGCGGCGATCTGGAGAAGGCCATCGACGAACTGCGCAAGCGGGGCGCGGCCTCGGCGGACAAGAAGGCTTCACGTTCGGCCCTGCAAGGCAGCGTGGGCACATTGATTGCCGGCGACACGGCCGTGATCGTCGAAATCAATTGCGAGTCGGACTTTGTGGCGCGGACGGACGATTTCCAGACCTTGGTCGCCAACGTCGCCTCGCAGGTGGCAGCGAGCAATCCGGCCGATGTGGCCGCGTTAAGTGCCCTGCCCTACGCGGGCGATCCTTCCGTCACTGTACTGGAAGCCGTCAAGCAGAAGATCGCGAAGTTGGGCGAGAACATGGTGATCGCCCGTTTCGCCCGGCTGACTAGCTCGGGCTCGACCGCCTTTGGCAGCTACATCCACGCCGGCTCCCAGTTGGGTGTCCTGCTGGAAGTGCAGGCCGCGACGGCCGCTGGTGCCGCTCACCCCGAAGTGCAGGAACTGGTGAAGGATCTGGCCATGCAAGTGGCTGCCGCCGACCCCAAGTTTGTGCGCCGCGAGGAAGTGGGCGCGGACGTACTGGAGCGGGAACGGGCCATTGCCCGGGATCGCGCCAAGAACGAGAACAAGCCCGAAAAGATCTGGGACCGCATCATCGACGGGCGCATCGAGAAGTTCTACGAGGAAGTCTGCTTGCTGGAGCAGCCGTTCATCAAGGAGAACTCGCTCTCGATCACGGAACTGGTGAAGCAGAAGTCCGCCAAGGTGGGTGAAGCCCTCACCGTCGTTCGTTTTGTCCGCTTCAAAGTGGGCGAAACGGCTGTCGCCGGGGCGGCGGAGTAGCACGACCATGGCCGGTTATCAAAGAATCCTGCTCAAGCTGAGCGGCGAGGTGATGGCCGGCCAAGGATCTTTTGGCATTGACCCGGAGAAGGTAAACGCCATCACCGCCGAAGTGGCCGAAGTAGCCCGTGAGGGTTATCAATTGGGCTTGGTGGTGGGCGGCGGCAACTTCTTCCGGGGGGTCGCCGCTGCGGCTAAGAACATGGACCGCGTCGCCGCCGATCACATGGGCATGCTGGCCACAGTGATCAATGGCATTGCCTTGCAGGATGCGCTGGAGCGTCATGGCGCACCCACCCGGCTGATGACGGCTATCCACATCAATCAAGTGGCCGAACCCTTTATCCGCCGCCGGGCCATCCGGCACCTGGAAAAGGGCCGGATTGTGATCTTTGCGGCCGGCACGTCCAACCCCTATTTTTCAACCGATACCGGTGCCACTCTGCGCGCGCTGGAAATCCACGCGGAAGTGGTGGCCAAGGCCACGCGGGTGGATGGCGTCTACGACAAAGATCCATTGAAGCACGACGATGCCGTGATGTTCGACACGATTGACTTTGATGAAGTGCTGAACCGCAAGCTGCGCGTGATGGACACCACGGCCATTGCCATGTGCCGTGAAAACGCCCTGCCGATCCAGGTTTTCAATCTCAACGTCCGGGGCAATATAATGCGAATGGCCCGTGGCGAAGCGATCGGCACGCGCATTCACCCTTAGCCTGACCGCTGGCCAGGGGGCTTAGAGAGAACTATTGCTATGAATTTCACAACCGTCAAAGAAGTGGAAGCAAGCGCGAAATCGCGCATGGAGAAAGTGTTGGATGGCCTGATTCACGACATGGCCTCCATCCGGACCGGCCGGGCGTCGGTGAACCTGCTGGAAAATGTCCGCGTGGACTATTACGGCACGCCCACGCCGATCAATCAGGTGGGCACGCTGCATGTTCCGGAACCGGGCATGATCACGGTGCAACCCTGGGATAGCTCCATCATCAATGCCATCGAGAAGGCCATCCGCAACGCGGAACTGGGCCTGAACCCGGGCAACGACGGCAAGCTGATCCGCGTCCCCATCCCACCGCTCAATGAAGAACGCCGCCGCGAACTGGTGAAGAAGCTGCACGGCGTGGCCGAAGAGCACCGCGTCGCCGTCCGCAACGTCCGCCGCGATTCCAATGAAGCGCTGAAGAAGCTGCTGAAGGACAAAGCCATTAGCGAGGATGACGAGCGCCGGGGGCTGGACGAAGTGCAAAAGCTCACCGACGGCATGATGGCCAAGCTGGACGCGGCCGCCAAGGCCAAGGAAAAAGATATCCTCGAGCTGAAGTAGTTCGACCTTACCCAGGAGACATGATGCGGCGATCGGTTCTGCTATTGACATTGGCGGCGACGGTCGCCGCTTCCGTTTTTGGGGCTGACATTAAGGTGATCATCGCGGCCAACGGGGCCAAGCCGGCCGGGCCTTATTCACCGGGCCTGCTGGTGGGTGATTATCTGTACGTCGCTGGCCAGGGCTCCGCGCGCTCCGATGGCACGCGGCCGGAGGGTTTTGAGCCACAGGTCCACCAGTGCCTGAACAACGTCAAGGCGATCGTCGAAGGTGCGGGCCTCACGATGAACGATGTGGTCTACGCCCATCTCTACCTGGCCGACATCAAGAACTACGAGACCGTCAACAAGATCTGGCCGGAGTACTTTAAGGTGCTGCCGGCGCGCGCGACGGTCGGCATGGCGCGGCTGCCAACTGATCTGCCGATTGAGATCACAGTGGTGGCCTACAAGGGCGCCCGTACGCCGGTGACGCTGGCTGGTTCCACCTCGCCCGTGCCGATTTCGCCCGGTATCCTCACCGCGGACCGCTTCTATGTGGCGGGCATCCTAGGGCGTGACGCCGACAAGGGCACCATTCCCTCAACGCCGCAGGGCCAGGTGGACATGGTGCTGTCGCGGCTGGACCGCGTGCTCGCTTCTGCCCAGATCAACAAGAATCACCTGGCGTTTGTGAATGTCTACCACACGCCCCAGATGCCGGTGGCGCTGGTGACCCGGGCGCTTTCCAAATACTGGAAGGCCGAGCGTCCGGCCCTGGCCCTGGTGGAAGTGGCCGCGCTGCCGTTCGGCACCAACGTCTCGATCACCGGCATCGCCGCCCGCAACCTGAAGGACCGGACCAAGGAAGGCGATTGCCTCAGCATTGGCGCGACGGACTTCTGCTCCCTGGCGCACGCCCCCGGAGCTGATGTCGCCGCGCAGACCACTGGCACGCTGAGCAAACTGAAGCTGGACAACGTCGTCGCCACCAATCTCTATCTCGATTCAGTGGACGAGTTCGGCCAAATGAACGCCGCCTACGGTGAAGTGTTCAAGGGCAAGACGCTACCCTCCCGCACCACCGTGCAGCCGCTGAAGACGGGCACGCAACCGCACAAGTTCCGCTTCAGCTTCATCCGCGTCCGGTAGCAGCCCGCGGCCCGTTTTGACGTTTCCCGCAAAGACACAAAGCCGCCAAGAACGAACCGCTTCTTGGCCTTTGCGTTTTTGCGGCTTTACGGGGCATTCGGCCAGCCATCTGGCGGAGCATCAGCGGCTGGACCAAGCCAGTTTGCGAACATCCACCAGCGTCGTCAACGCGTCTTTGGTGGGAATGTATTCCATTCCCACATAGCCCGAAAAGCCCGTCTGTTCGATGGCCCGAAAGACTTGGCCGAAGTTGATTTCCCCCGTACCCGGCTCGTGCCGCCCCGGCACGTCCGCGACGTGGATGTGGCCGATGGCGGAGATGTTTTGCCGGATCGTCTCGATGAGGTTTCCCTCCATGATCTGCACATGGTAGAGGTCGTAGAGAATCTTGAGGAACGGGCTTCCCACTTCGCGCACCATCGCAAACGCCTCCGGTGTGCGGTCGAGAAAATAGTCGGCGTGGTTGTTGCCTTTGGGGTTTAAGGGCTCCACCGGAGCCAGCGTATTTATGACTTCGACGATCATCGTGATCCCCAGCGGGGCCACGATGTCATGGGCGCGCTTGAGGCCTTCCACCATATTCAAGTGTTGCTGAGCGCGGGAAAGCTTCGGCACCTTGAAGCCGCTCAGGACCACCAGCATGCGGCTCTCCAAGCGGCGGGCGGCCTCAGCGGAGGCACGCAACTCGGCCAAGAATCCGGGGCGTTCCGCCGGTTCGCAGAGGCCCATGCCAATGGGGTTCACACCGCGATTGCCCACCAGACAAACGCATTCCAGCTTCAGCCGCCGCTGCAGGGCCACGATCTGCTGCGCGTCCACTGCCCGCCAGTCACCAAACTCATAGCCCTGGTAGCCAGCCTCCGCCACCTTCTCCAGTTGCTGGGGCAAAGTGAGGCCGGGAAACAGTGGCTCAACGCGAACCGATAGTTTCAGCCGGGCCCGGGAGCTTGTTTGAGCGCTGGCCAGAGCGCCGAAGGCCGGCAAGGTGAGCAGAGTGCGGCGTTGCATGGATCGATGAGGTAGACGTTTGTTATATCATCGTGCCCGAAGCGCGCGAATTCATGTTCTCTCAACCCCTGCTCATTACCCTGATCCTGGCCTCGGCGGCAACGCTGGAGGCCCAGTCGATTCGCGTGGTCCGCTTCTCAGAGAGTGACCCGTTCCGCATGGGTGAGGTGACTTCGCGACGCATCATCCACCCGGGCCTGGGGGCCAAGAAGACGACGCTGAACTTGTCAGTCTCCCAGCCTGGTGCCGAGTTCGCGCAGCACGTCCACGACTATTCCGACGACACGATCCTGGTGCTGGAAGGCGAGGTCAACCTGCGGCAAGGCGATTCGTTGCGCCTGTTCAAGGCCGGCGAGTGCGCCTTTGTGCCAACCGGGCAGATTCATGGCACCGTGACGGCCGGCAAGGGCGACGCGGTGATGATCAGCTTCCAGAATCCACCGGACTTGATTTTGTATGCCGGTGCCCGCGACTCGAAAAAGACCGGCATCGCGCCCAAGGGCGACATCACGCCGGGTGCGGTGAAGTACGTTGACTTTGGACACACCGAGGGTCTCTTTACGTCTCCCAAGATCGGCTCGCAGCGCGCGGCAGGTGCCCACCGGAAGCTGAAGCCCGGAGAATCGTTCCGGACCCGTGTCGAAAATGAGGGCGAGCAGTTGCTGTTTGTCTGGAAGGGTGCACTAAAGGTGAGCGACGGCAAGACCACGTATATGGCCGGGGAGCGCGACACGGTTTTCATCCAAGGCGCAGCGCGACTCACCGTCACTGCCGATGGTCCGGGTACCGAGATTATCCAGGTGCAAGCACCGCTGGTTGAGAACAAGTAGCTGCCGATGACTCGCCGCACGTTTGCTCATATGGCCGCCGCCGCACCGCTGGCTGCTGCTGGCTCCGGGAAGATCCGCGCGGCGATGGTGGGAACTGGGCACGGCCACGCCGCCAGCAAGATCAAGGCTTTGCTGAGCATGCCGGAGTACGAGTTTGTCGGCCTGTGCCGCCCGGACGCGCAGGATCCGGCAATTGGCGACGTTTTCGGCCAAGTGCCTGCGCTCGACTATCCGGCTGTATTGAAGGATGCCTCGATTGAGATGATCGCGGTTGAGGGCGCGGACGCGGAGCAGAATCTGGCCTGGGCGCAGCTGGCCATCAGCGCGGGCAAGTGGGTGCACCTGGACAAGCCGCCCGGGGCAAATCTAACGGGGCTGCAATGGCTGCTCGAGGAGGCAGCCAAGCGCGGACGCATCGTGCAGATGGGCTACCAGTGGCGTTATCACTCAGGGATGCAGGCGGCAATGGAAGCGGCGCGGCAAGGGTGGCTGGGGCGCGTCTATCGCTTCCGCGCCTCCATCGACAAGCCCATCGATGCGGACGAGCGTAAGCACTTGGCCAAGTATCGCGGCGGCATGATGTTTTCCGAAGGCTGCCATCTGATCGACCGCGCCACGGCTCTATTGGGCAAGCCCACCAAGGTGACGGGCTTCATTCGCCATCATTCGCCGATCGCCGATGGGCTGGCTGACAACTCGCTGGTGGTGCTGGATTACCCGAGCGCGGTGGCCGAGATTTCGCTGGCGGGGTTTGATCCGCTGGGCAACCAACACCGCTATGTTGAGATCCTGGGCACCAATGGCTCGGCCAAGGCGCAACCGTTTGCGCCGGTGCGGCTGACGGTGGAATTGAAGAAGTCTGCTGGTCCGTACAAGGCGGGCTTGCAGACGCTGGAGCCGCCCAGCCCGCCTGGCCTCAGCTACACGCCGGACTTTGCCGAGATGGCGGCCGTGATTCGCCACGGCGCGAAGCCCACCTATTCAGCCGAGCATGATCTGATGACGCAGGCCGTGTTGCTGGAAGCCTGTGGAATGCTCTAGGCACTGGAAACCGACCCCAGCAGGAGAACGAACAATGAACACCGTATCGAGACGCTCACTAGTGCAAGCCGCCACGCTCGTTCCTTTGCAGGCGGTCCGCGGCAGTGCGCAGAATTCGGCCCTCAAGATTGGCCTCATCGGCGCGGGCAGCCGTGGCACCTACACGGCCACGACGATCAACAAGAACCCCGGCGCGAAAGTAACGGCGATCTGCGATGTCGTCGAGAGCCAGGTGGCCAATGCCAAGGTGAAGATCGGCGCGCCGGACGCGAAGGCGTACTCGAACTTCCAAGAGCTGCTGGCCAGTGACGTGGATGCGGTGATGATCGCCACGCCGGTCTATCTGCACCCGGAGCACTTTGAGGCCGCCGTGAAATCCGGCAAGCACATCTACATGGAGAAGCCCGCGGGCCTGGATGTGGCGGGTTGCAAGCGCGTGATGCGCGCGGCCGACAGTGCGGACCGCAAGGTGAACATCACCTTCGGCTTCCAGCAGCGCTATGGCGGCGTCTACGTCAAGGCCAAGCAGATGCTGGAATCGGGCGCGATCGGCAAGGTCCGCGAAGTGCACGGCGAGTTTCTGAAGTTCGCCTTGCAGGGCAATGAGCCGCCGCTACCGGCGCCGCGCAACGAGAAAGAGAAGCTGGAGCAGTGGAAGCTGTGGCGTTCGACGTTTGGCGAGGTGATCGTCGAGACGTATGTCCACAACCTGGATGCCATCAACTGGTTTATGGGGGCGCACCCGCTGAAGGCTATCGGCACTGGAGGCCGCACAGTGGAGAAGCGCGGTGATCTGCTGGACCACTTAAGCGTCACCTACGACTACCCGGGCAACGTGCAGATGACCTTTGCCGGGTCGCAGATGACGCCCAAGTTTTTCCGGTCGAACAAAGAGCGCTACATCGGCGAGAACGGATTCATCGAAACGGCGCGCGAGTACTGGACCTACAACACGGGCGCGGGTCCGGTGACCGAGAAGTCCGGGCATGACATCACGCAGGACGCACTGCAAGCGTTCGTGCAGCGCATTGCGGAAGGCAAGCCGGAGAACGTGGGCGTGCGCGCGGCGGAGAGCACGCTAACGTCGATTCTGGGGCAGATGGCGATTGACCGGAAGCGCGAAATCACTTGGGACGAGATGATGCGCAGCGCGTAAAGCCGCCATCTGATACAACATTCAAGCAGCAGGGAGCAAGAAAGTTATGAGATCAATAATTTTGTTTATGGCCACCGCCGCATTGTGGGCCAGTTCAGCCTGGGCCCAGAATGTCAGCGGCTCCATCACCGGTACGGTGACGGATTCCAGCGGCGGCGTGGTGCCTTCCGCCAAAGCCACCGCCCGCAACAGCGGAACCGCGGCGGTGTTCACCGCCACCGCCAGCGCCGATGGCGTCTACTTTCTGCGCAATCTGCCGGTGGGCGAATACGACATCGTCGTCGAAGCGGCCGGCTTCCAGAAGTTTGAGGTGAAAGACGTACGGCTGCAGGTCAACGAAGTCACGCGCCTGGATGTCCGGTTGAGCGTGGGGGCCACCACGGAGACAGTTACCGTGCAGGCCAACGCGGTCAACGTGGACACCACCACCTCCACATTGAAGGCCGTGGTGGATCAGAAGCGCATTGAGGAACTGCCGCTGAATGGCCGCAACGCCACGCAGTTGATGCGGCTGATTGTCGGCGTCACCAGCGATCCTGGGGCCAACGTTACCTCCGGCACCACCTATCCGGGTACCAACCCGGTATCGGTGAACGGCGGCCGGGCCAATACCACCAACTACGTACTGGACGGCGCGCAAAACAACGATGTCTATTCCAACGCCCCCGCGCCGCTGCCCAACCCGGACGCGCTGCAGGAGTTCAGCGTGCAGACCAACAACTTCTCCGCCGAGTTCGGCCGCCAGTCGGGCGGCGTGGTGAATGCCGTCACCAAATCGGGCACCAATGAACTGCATGGTTCGGCGTTTGAGTTTGTGCGCAACCAGTCATTGAATGCGACGAACTACTTTTCACCCATCGTCAATGGCTCAAAGCTGCGCGATGGCTTGAAGCGTAACCAGTTCGGCGGCACCATCGGCGGCCCGCTGGTGATCCCGAAGGTCTACAACGGCCGCGACAAGACGTTCTTCTTCTTCTCCTACCAATCGACGATCATCAAGCGCGCGCCGGTTTCCGCACAACGTCTGGTGGCCACCGAAGCGCAGAAGAACGGCAATTTCGCCAATCTGCTACCGCGCGCCATTCGTGATCCGGGAACCGCGCAGCCCTATCCGGGCAATGTGATTCCGGCCTCCCAGTTCCACCCGGTCTCGCGCGCCGTGCTGGCCAAGGTACCCAACCCTACATCCGGCAACACCATCTTCACGGCTGCACCGAACAACTCCAATGACGACCAGATTCTCGCCCGTGGCGACCATGCCATTTCCGACCGCAACCGCATCTCCGGCCGCTACTACCGCAGTTGGGCCAGCGCGACGGCATTCCTGAACCCGAACAATTATCTAGAACAAAACAGCGGTGGCAACTGGATCAACGAGAGCGTTTCAGTCACCGATACGCACACCTTTACCCCGAACCTGACCAACCAAGCCCTGTTCAGCTTTAACCGTCTCAATGGCTTTTTCACGCCGCCGCAGCCTGACAAAAGCCTGGCCTCGCTGGGGCTGAACTACTACAACGACCCCATCATCAAATGGGACATCGCCATCGCCGGCTACTTCTCAGTCAACACCGGCGACACCAACTCGTTTCCGCGCCAGGAGTTCCAATACCTTGACACGCTGCGCTGGACCAAGGGCAAGCACCAGTTGACGTTGGGTGGCGAGTACGCCCACGGGTCCAATGACATCGTGAACAATTTCCGCGCCAACGGCCAGTGGAACTTCAACGGAGCCGCGCCTTTCACCACCGACGCCCTGGCGGACTTTGTGATTGGCCGCTATAACTCCCTCACGCAGGGCATCGGCGAATACAAGGGCACTCGCATCCGCCGCTTCTCGGGCTTTG
Organism: Bryobacteraceae bacterium; assembly: GCA_947458745.1. Classification (GTDB taxonomy): domain Bacteria; phylum Acidobacteriota; class Terriglobia; order Bryobacterales; family Bryobacteraceae; genus JAPKYZ01. The sequence goes on from CANGYQ010000002.1 coordinate 151,553, forward strand.
TACAGGACTCCTGGAAGGTCTCACGGCGGTTGACGTTGGACCTCGGCGTCCGATGGGAGCCATTCACCCCCTACACCGACGCGCTCAACAAGATCGCCGTCTGGCGTCCGGCCGAGCAGTCAACCCGCTACGTCAACGCGCCGAAGGGCGTCATCTATGCGGGCGACCCCACGGTCCCCAAGGGCACGGTGCCGACCATATGGACCAACTTTGGCCCGCGGCTGGGCTTTGCGCTGGACGTGTTCGGCGATGGCAAGACGTCGCTGCGCGGCGGCTACGGTGTCTTCTACGACTGGACCAACACCATCTCCACCAACAGCCAGGCTACGCAAGCCCCGTTTGGCACGGTGGTGACCGTGTTCGGCAACGCGAACAATAGTTTCACCAACCCCTGGGCGGGGACGACAAATCCCTTCCCTGCCCCGCTGAACCCGCCTTCGACGGCGACGTTCCCGGCCTACACTTCGCAGTTCCTCTATGCGGCCAATTTCCGGAACCCCTACATCCAATCCTGGAACCTGACGCTGGAACGCGAAGTCTTCGGCGGCTTCGTCATGCGTACTTCCTATGCGGCCTCCAAGGGCACGCGCCTGGGCGTGGGCCGCGAGCTGAACCCCGCTACCTACGTGGTGGGTGCGACCACTGCCACGACGAACCAGCGCCGTCCGCTGGGCCCGTCACTGGGGGCGACGCCGATTCTCGAAAGCGTCAGCAATTCCACCTTCCATTCGCTGCAAGTGACGCTGGAGCGGCGCTTCTCGAAGGGCTTGACGATTCTGACCAACTACCAGTTCGCCAAGTCGATCGACGACACGTCACAAAACAAGGTGAACGGCATTGCGCGGACCAACCCCACCAATCAGGCTTATGACAAGGGGCTTTCCGAGTTCCACCGCGCCCACGTCTTCAACTTCTCCGGCCTGTGGGACCTGCCGTGGTCACCCAAGGCGGGCGCGGGGCGGTTCCTGTTCGGCGGCTGGAGCATGAACGGCATCGTCAACCTGAACACCGGCCAGCCGTTCACCGTCGGCAGCGGCGTGGACAACGCGCGCACCGGCACCGGCGGCCAGCGGGCGGACATGGTGGGCGACCCGAACTTGCCCAGCGGTCGCGCGCGGCAGGATGTGGTGCTCGAGTACCTGCGCAAGACCGCCTTCACGCCCAATGCCATCGGCACATTCGGCAACCTGGGCCGCAACACGTTCTTTGGTCCGGGGCTGGCCAACGTCGATCTGGGCTTAGTGAAGAACTTCAAGTACAGCGAGCGGGTGAACACCTTCCTCCGCTTTGAAGCATTCAACGCCTTGAACCGGGTAAACTTGGGCAATCCCGTGGCCACGCAGAACAGCGCCAACTTCATGCGCATTACCAGTGCGGGTGATCCGCGAATTCTGCAAGTGGCCCTGCGGATGACCTTCTAGAGACCGGAGATCGAATGAACCGACTGATCCTGACCACGCTTGCGAGCGTGCTGCTGCACTCTGCTGGCCTGGCGGCCGAACCGCTGGCGGTAAAGAACGGCGTGGTCTACAAAGTGGCGGGCCGCTATGCCGGCTGGCCCGCCAATCATGGCATTTGGAGCTGGGGCAACGAGATCGTGGTGGGCTTCGAATCCGGCCACTTCAAAGTGAACCGCTCGATCCACGCCGTCGATTACAGCCAGAAGGAAGAGCACCTGCTGGCTCGGAGCCTGGATGGCGGCGTCACCTGGACCATCGAGAAGCCGCTCTCCTTGCTGCCCCCTCCGGGCGGCAAGATGGCCGGCGTGCCCACCGAAGATGGCGGCAAGGCTACCACTGACCTGAAGACCGCGATGGATTTTTCCAAGCCCGGCTTCGCGTTGACGGCGCGCATGTTCTCGAAAGACACCGGCCCGTCGCACTTCTACTACTCCTACGACAAGGGCAAGACGTGGAACGGCCCCTACCACGTGCCCACGTTCGGCACCAAGGGCATCATGGCCCGGACGGACTACTTCATCGATGGACCCAAGTCGATGACCATGTTCATCACGGCGGCGCTCGATACGAATAAGGAAGGCCAGGTGTTCTGCATTCGCACCATCGACGGCGGCCTGAACTGGACCAAGGTGGGAGTCCCATCGGTGCCCACCAACGGCTTCTCGATCATGCCCTCGTCACTGCGCTTGTCGGCGAAGACGATCCTCTCGGCCATCCGCCGCATTGAAGGCAAGGACAACTTCATTGAGTTGACCCGCTCCGACGACAACGGCGCGACGTGGCGCATCATCTCGCGCGTCACCGCCCAAGTGACCGGCAACTCCGGCAACCCGCCCAGCATGGTCCGCTTGAAGGACGGCCGCCTCGTCATCACCTATGGCCATCGCGAAGCGCCCTACAGCATCCGCGCCCGGATCAGCAAAGACGACGGCGCCACCTGGGGCGAAGAGTTGAGCCTCCGCCAAGACGGCGGCGACCGGGACCTGGGCTACACCCGCACCGTGGTCCGCCCCGACGGCAAGCTGGTGACGATCTACTACTTCAACGACGGCCGCGAGTCCGAACGCTACATCGCCTCGACGATTTGGGAAGCACCGGCAGGGCTAAAATAGACGCACGCTGCAGGAGCTATTGCTTCAAGTTCGGGTCATAAAGTGGCGGAATGGTAGAATTCGGATGGAAGGGTAGAGTCACCATGGCCCTGAGCCTAAAGAATCCAGAGGTGGACCAGTTGGCCGCGCAGGTGGCTCAGATGGCCAATGAGACCAAGACCGAGGCCGTGCGGCGAGCCCTGCTGGAGCGTCGGGACCGCCTTTCGATGAACGCCTCTCCGCTAACTCGCATGGAGCGAGCCGCCGATATTCTGCGTGAGATCCGCGCCTCCCTACCCGCTGAGGTAAAAGGCCGCCCACTCACCCGCGAGGAAGAAGACGAGATCCTGGGCTTTGGCCCGGACGGTGTGTAGTGGTTCTCGATTCGTCTGCGATCGTGGCCATCTTCCAGCAAGAGCCAGGCCATGAACTGCTGGAGCAGAAGATTGACCAGGCGGAGGTCATTCTTATTGGCGCCCCCACCATGACGGAGATTGCCATTGTGATGGCGCGCCGCAGCGGGCGCGACTATCGCCCCAGTCTAGAGGCTTTCCTGCGGCGGATCGATGCCCAGGTGGTCTCTTTCACGGAGCAGCACTACAGCGCGGCCAGTGACGCTCACCTTCGGTTCGGGCGCGGCATCAGTTCCAAGGCTGCGCTCAACTACGGGGATTGCTTGTCTTATGCCGTCGCCAAGGTGGCTGGCCAACCGCTGCTCTTCGTCGGCGACGACTTTACGCAGACCGACATCATTGCGGCGTAAGCTGTGCGCACTTCCAGCCCACTGGGTGGGCATTCAAGCTAGTGGGGGCCAGAGCGGCCCCTTACAACCCCGGCATCACAAAGCCCAGCGCGTCGAGCTCCGGCATCAATGCGGCCGTGTGCGCCGCGCTCAGGTTCATCAGCGGTGGGCGGACGGTGACCCAGTCGGGGTCGGCCCCGTAGTGCGCCACAATCGCCTTCAGAGCACCGATCATGGGGTACTTCTGGATGGTGGCGCGAGTGGCGGTGATGCCCGCCTGTAGAGCGTCGGCATCGTCGGCTTGCCAGTTGGCGAACACGTTGTGGATGGGTCCGGGGTTGACGTTCGCGGTAGCGGAGATGCAGCCGCGGCCGCCGTGGCGCATGTTGTCGAGCAGGAAAACTTCACTGCCGGCAAAGACATCAAACTGCTCGCCCGCAAAGGCATCGAGCACGGCCTTGGTGTTGTTCCAATCGCCGGAACTGTCCTTCATGCCCGCGATGGTTTCGGGATAGGCCTTCTTCAGCCGCTGCATCAAAGACACCGAGATCGGGATCTGCGCCACCGGCGGGATGTGATACAAAAACAGCCGCAGCCGGGCGTCGCCCACGCGCTGGATCACCTCCGAGAAGTAGGCATACAGGCCATCTTCCGGCACGCCCTTGTAGTAGAACGGCGGCAGCATCAGCGCCCCGGCGCAGCCCGCTTCAATGGCGTGGCGAGTGATGTGCACGGATTCGGTAAGCGAGCAGCAGCCCGTTCCCGGCATCAGCTTTTCCGCCGGCACTCCGGAAGCAATCAAAGCTTCCAGCAGCGACGTGCGCTCCTCAGCCGAGAGCGAGTTAGCTTCGCTATTGGTGCCAAAACAGGCCAGTCCGGCGCAACCATTGGCGAGCAGCCACTTGGCGTGGCGGGCAAAGCGCTCGGCGTCCGGCGACAAGTCGCGGCGGAAGGGCGTGACGGCAGGGGCAAGAACTCCGGCTAGACGGTTCATGGGAAATTACGATGGCTCCTCAAATGCTCGCGGTTCAATTCGCACGCGGCCGATGCCCGTAGGATCCGGACAGCACGGCCGCATGTTCCGCAGGGTTGAATTAATGAGGATATCAGGTAGGGCGCAGGGCGTCGGAGCCCCCGCTGACGCCCGCTAGATCGCTCCGATGGTCGCCAGATGCCCCTTCATGTGGACCACGTAATCGTCCACCAGAAACTGGAGCGTGTAGTCGGCTTCGGGATGATGCCAGATGCGGCTGCCGAGCGCGGGATCCAGGTGCTGGATGACAAAGGCCAGGTGCTGGTTATAGGCAGCCCATAGGGTGATCAGGTCCGCCCAACTCGCTTGCTGATAGTGGTTGGCCACCACCCAGCCTTCCTGCGCATAACCGGGCAAAGTGAGCTCGGGCTGCAACTGGAGGCGGATGAAGCGCTGGTGGTTGTTGGCAGCGGAATCGATCAGGTGACCGAGTTCTTCCTTCTTGGACCACTTGTCCGGGGCGGGCTTGGCCGTCGCCGCCTCTTCAGTGATCGCCCGCAGGCGGGGCACCGCTTCATCTACCACTTCACGAAGTTGTGTCTGCATGAGTTATCTTAACTGGCTAGCCGGATGGCGTTGAGACTGCGTCAACCTAGACCGATCGGCCTTACCGCCCTTTACAGCCCAGCCTATACCGATCCAGATTTCCGCCCCTGACGAGCGCGACGCGGAAGCGGCGGCGGAGGCGAGTATTCTGTTTCCCATCAATCTGGGCGATTGCTCTTTGCCTATGCATTGGCCAAACGGTTGAGCCTGCCCCTCCTGACGCTTGATTCAGACTTCTTGAAGACTGACATCGTCGTCGTTTCGCCGCCACAGCATTAACGCCCGCCGGGCCGACGCGTGGCTTGTCCGGTGTAGGGGAACCGGCCTTCCCATTGGACCCAATCCATCTCGATCCCCAGGCCCGGCTGGGAGGAGGGCGTCACGGCACCTGCTTTCGGCAGGGTGTGCGTGCCGCGCGTCAATTCAACGAAGAGCCGGTCGTGCACGGCGTCCCATTCCTGCATCCAGAAGTTGCGGACGCTGGACATGGCGTGGATGGAGGCGGCGTGGGCCACCGGGCCGTACCACATGTGCGGCGAGATCTCGACGCCGTAGGTTTCGCCCAGGCTGGCGATGCGGCGGATTTCCGTAATGCCGCCGCAGTGGACGACATCCGGCTGGATGATGCGCGCGCCCTTGTGGTCCAGCAGATGGCGGAAGTCGTAGCGGGTGAGCAGGCCTTCGCCCGTGGCCACTGGCACCGGGCTGGCGGCCGCCACCTCGGCGAGCGACTGCGGGGATTCGCGCAACACCGGCTCTTCAATAAACAGCGGGTTGAAAGGAGCCACCGCGCGGGCAAATTCAATGGCCGACCGGACGGTGAACTTCTCCCACATCTCCAAACCGAAATCGAGCCCCGCTTCCCGAACGGCACGGCATTCGGCCACCGCTTGATCCAATCGCTCGCGCTCGGTGGCCGCTTGCGGCACCACCCACTTGACGGCCTTCCAGCCCTGCTCCCGCGTCTTGATCGCCAGCTCCTTCAGGGCGGCGGGCGTACGGGGTCTGATGTCCTGGCTCCAGTGTGAATAGTAGACCGGCAGGGGCTTAGCGGAGGAAGCTCCCGTGAGCCTCCACACCGGAACGCCCAAGCGCTTGGCCTCCAAATCCCACAAGGCAATATCCACCGCCGCCAGCGCGGTCATCATCACACTGCCGTCGCGCCAGCGGGAAAGCTGATGATAGATGCGGTTCCAGTGATCGTCAATGCCCGCCGGGTCAAGACCAATCAGGTGCGGCTCCAGCCAGCGGATGGCCTGCTCCGTGATGGCCGCGCGGCCCGGGAGAGAGCCTTCGCCCAGGCCAGTGATGTCGCCGTCAGTCTCGATTTCGAGAAACAGGTAGTCACGGCCGCTAATGATGAATTTCCGGGTGACAAAGCGGGTGATCTTCAACGGAGCGGGGGCCGCCGCCAGCCGCCCCGGCAGGGCCACCATTCCGTACGCGAGGGGCAAGCAGTGGCGGCGGGTGATCAATCGATGCGCTGACATTTGACACTCTAAGTTACACTGGACTCATGACGCGGCGCACTGCTCTTTCTGTACTGGCGGCTACCGGAGCTCTTCCGGCCTGGGCGGCCAAAGTTCCCCGGCCCAGCCCGGAGTTCGTCGTTACGATGCCGGACGACACCACCCAGTTGCTGAGCAAGCTCAAGGGCAAGATCATCCTGGTGGAGTTTCTGTTAACCACCTGCCCCCACTGCCAGCGCTGTTCGCAGGTGGTGGAGAAGATGTACAAGGAATACGGCCCCAAGGGCTTCCAGCCGATCGGCGTCGCCATTAACGATATGGCGAAGATGCTGGTGCCGGACTTCAAGAAGAACGGCAACCTCAGCTGGCCCGTGGGGTATTCGCAGCGTGATCCGGTGTACGGCTATCTGGAGCACCCTTCCGTCCAACAGCTCTACATGCCCGCGCTGGTCTTCATCGACCGCAAATTCCAGATCCGCGCCCAGTACATGGGCACGGAGCCGTTCTTCAACGCCGAAGAAAAGAACATGCGCGACATGATCGAGATGCTGATGAAGGAAGGCGGCGGTGCCGCAGCGCCGAAGGCCAAGGGCCCGGCGGCACCGGTCAAGAAGGCTTCCTAGCTCCGCCCGGAGGCTGCGCCTCAGCCACATCATTGACGGGCTTTAGGGCCCGGCTCCGCGACCCTGCGGGGTCGGTTCGTGTTTGAAGAGGGTGCGATCATGCTCCTGGTTGCCTTGCAGTTCATTGAATTGTTGTCATGAATTGAGACTATAGAATGTCGCTATCAAGCGTGACGATAAACTGGATGCCGGGTACGATTTTGCCGGCCAGCTGTTTATCATGAGTCAGGAATAGATCCACCCTTGCCTCAGAGGCACAGGCCAGGTGCATCGCGTCCGGTGGAGCTATCTTGTGGCGAGACCGAATCTCCGCGTAGACCTCGGCGGTCGACAACTTGAACTCCAACAGCCTTAGCTCTGGCGACCGGAAGACCTTGAGATAGGTTGAGTATAGATCCCAGTTCCCATTACGGTGCGGACCCGACAGGACTTCGGCGGCACCGAGCATGCTGAGACAGATCTGATCGCCCCGCTGGTGAATCCGGTTCCAGATCTGGGCCACGCGCTCCCCGAACTGTGCGTTCTCCTCGAAGTGATAGATCCACAGCATTGAATCGCAATAAATCAGGCTCATTCGGGCCACCCTCTGCGCTCGGCCGCCAATGCCTCCTCGGCACCGCCGAGGTGCACATAAAGGTCCTTCGCGATGCCACGGGTTTCCCGCAGCAGATCAAATAAGGACTGACCGTGCCCCACGGGGCTCGACGATTGGGTCGGTGCAGAGTTCCCGGCTGGAACGGGCTTACTGAACTGATATGTAAAAACCACGGTAGTGGAAGTACCCGACGGAGGACCCGCCACGTTGACGAGTTCCAGGCCATTGGATTTCAGGAACTTATTTGAGCGTAGTGCAGTGCAGACATGAGCAATCCGGTTCCGCATGCCGAGTTCTTTTTCAATGTCACCCGCTCGAACCGAGAACCCGCTCAGCTGCTGCTGCCGAGCTGGCTCGACCCGATGGATGCGGACATGCTCACGAATTTGGTCTGAGTTGATCTCAGTTGTTTGTCGGGCGATCGGAGGTTCAAGTGAGTACATGAGCCGATGATAGATCTATGCGTGCCTGCCTGTCAATAACATATTATGTTTAGGCATTATCTAGTCATGCCTCGGCTTGCATTGAGCCAATCCTTCCTGTGACACCCGCACCACGATCTCGCGGAGCATCCCAAGCATCTGGGCATCATCCTCCACCACCGCCTTCCGCGCCCGGTCCAGTGACTTGAAGTTCATCGAAGTCAGCTCCGTGAAGGACTGCGCGTCGAGTCCATAGGCCTCATTCAGCCGCCCGATGTTGTACTCGTAGCGCTCTTTCAAAAACCCCACATACGCCTGCTTACCGTCCGCTTCGGAATCGAGGCCCCGCGCAAAGTCCACCCATTCGCGGCCCATGGCAGCCGTATCCACCACCTCACAGGCCTCTTGAACCTTCGCGCGGATGCTGGCCTGCACCGCTTCCGAAAAAAGGTCCACCGGAGAAAGAGAAAGGGCCGCTGCCAAAGCAACGGCCCCTAATCCGATCATCTGCTGATGTCCCTTTCCTGAAAAAACCTACTCGGGGGTTGAATCGTCGGGACCCAGGTCTTCGCTCAAGCCGCCCACATAGAGTGCGCGGGCTTCGTCGTCGTAGCCGTTCATCGAATCGAGTAGCGGATCGCCCTCGGGCTGAGTCTCTTCTTCGACGATGTCTTCGCCAGCGATCTTCACGGCCCGGTAGTAATCCATGCCGGTACCGGCGGGGATCAGGCGGCCCATGATGACGTTTTCTTTGAGACCGCGCAGGTAGTCCACCTTGCCGTTGATAGCGGCTTCGGTGAGGACACGCGTTGTCTCCTGGAAGGAGGCAGCGGAGATGAAACTGTCGGTAGACAGCGACGCCTTGGTGATACCCAGCAACACCGGCTTGCCTTGAGCAGGCCGGCCGTCGGCGGCGATTACGCGGTCGTTTTCGTCGGCGAACTTAAAGCGGTCCACCACTTCCTCGGGGAGGAATTCGGTGTCGCCAATGTCCTCGATCTTCACCCAGCGCATCATCTGGCGGGAGATGACTTCCAGGTGCTTATCGTTGATGTTCACGCCTTGCAGGCGGTAAACTTCCTGGATCTCATTCACCAGGTACTTCTGCAGTTCCTTCTCGCCGAGCACGCCCAGAATGTCGTGCGGGTTCAGCGGGCCATCGTTCAGACGGTCGCCCGCCTTGACGCGCTCGCCGTCCTGCACGTTGACGTGCTGGCCACGGGGGATGGCATACTCCCGCTTGTTCTCTTCGTTGCCATCTTCCGGCACGATGTAGATCTTACGGGTGTTCTTCGAGATTTCGCCCATGCGGATGGTGCCGTTGATCTCGGCCATCACCGCGGTTTCGCGCGGCTTGCGGGCTTCGAACAACTCCACCACGCGGGGCAGACCACCGGTGATGTCCTTGGTCTTGGTAGTGGCGCGCGGGATCTTCGCGATCACATCCGCGGCGTGCACTTCCTGATCGTTCTCCACCATCATGTGCGCATGGGTGGGCATCAGGTAGCGGCGCTCATCGGCCTTGGAGCCGGATTCGCCGCGAATGATGACGGTCGGGACGCGCTTTTCGTCCGTCGAATCCATCACCACTTTCTGCGACATGCCGGTGATTTCGTCCACCTGCTCCTGCACCGTCAAGCCATCGATCATGTCCTTGAAGTGGACCTTACCGGTAACTTCGGTCAGGATCGAGAACGTGTAGGGATCCCATTCCAGCAACAGCTCATTGGCCTTCACCGGCGCGCCATCCTCGACGAGGATCTTCGCACCGTAGACCACCTGATAACGTTCCTTTTCACGGCCCTTGGAATCGACGACGGCAACATAACCCGAGCGGTTCATCGCGATCAATTCGTTCTTGGCGTTGCGCACTGTACGGACATCGTCGAAGCGGACGAAGCCGTCGGACTTGGCGTCCTGACGGGACTGCTCCGATTGACCGGTCGCCGTACCACCCACGTGGAAGGTACGCATGGTCAACTGAGTGCCCGGTTCGCCGATCGACTGGGCGGAGATGATACCCACCGCCTCGCCGCGTTCCACCATGCGTCCGGTGGCCAGATTACGGCCGTAGCAGAGCTGGCAGACGCCCCGGCGGGATTCGCAAGTCAGCACGGAGCGGATCTTGACGCGCTCAATACCGGCGGCCTGGATGGCCGAGGCGCGCGCTTCATCAATCAGCTGGTTGACACCCACGATGATGTTGCCTTCAAAGTCGCGGCTGTCTTCCAGCGCCACGCGGCCCACCACCCGCTCCCGGAGAGCTTCGATGATTTCGCCGGCTTCGACGATGTTCTCGACGTAGATGCCTTCCTGCGTGCCGCAATCCGATTCGCTGATGATGACGTCCTGCGCCACGTCGCACAGGCGGCGGGTGAGGTAGCCGGAGTCAGCGGTCTTCAAGGCCGTGTCGGCCAAGCCCTTACGGGCGCCGTGCGTCGAAATGAAGTACTGCAACACGTTCAAGCCTTCACGGAAGTTGGCCGTGATGGGCGTTTCGATGATCTCGCCGGACGGCTTGGCCATCAAACCGCGCATACCGGACAGCTGGCGGATCTGCTGCTTCGAACCGCGGGCGCCGGAGTCGGCCATGATGTAAATCGGGTTCAGCTTGCGGCCCGACTTGTCGTCGTCTTCCATCACCTTAAACATGGCGCCGGAGACCGCGTCAGTCACCTTCTGCCAGATTTCGATGATCTTGTTGTAGCGTTCGCCGTGCGTGATGGCACCGTCGGAATACTGCTGCTGCACGTCGATCACGAGCTTTTCAGCGTCGCTCACCAACTGCGCCTTCGATTCCGGCACCACCATGTCGTCGATGCCGATGGAGATACCAGCGCGCGTGGCGTAGTTGAAGCCCAGCGACTTGATCTTGTCCAGCATCTCAACCGTGGTCTTCAGGCCGAACTTCAGGTAGCAATACTGCACCAACTGCGCCATGCCCTTCTTCTTGAGCAGGCCGTTGATAAATGGCATTTCGTCCGGCAGCGTGTCGTTCAGGATGACGCGGCCGACGGTGGTGTCCATGTACTGCTTGGCAAACTCGATCGGCTCGGTGTGCAGCAGGTTCTGGCTATCAAACGCCTTGGTGAGGTCGATCACCTTGCCGGTGTAGCGCAACTTGATCGGGGAGAGCGTTTCCACCTCACCCATTTCCAGCGCAATCAGGACGTCGTCCATGGACGCGAACGTGCGGCCTTCACCCTTGGTGCCCGGGCGGTTCTTGGTCAGGTAGTAAAGACCCAGCACCATGTCCTGCGTCGGCACCGTGATCGGGCCACCGTGCGCCGGCGACAGGATGTTGTTGGAGGCCAGCATCAGGGTGCCGGCTTCGATCTGCGCTTCCGGCGACAACGGCACGTGCACAGCCATCTGGTCACCGTCAAAGTCGGCGTTGAAAGCGGTACAGGTGAGCGGGTGCAGCTTGATGGCCTTGCCTTCCACCAGCACCGGCTCAAAGGCCTGGATGCCCAAACGGTGCAAAGTCGGGGCGCGGTTCAGCAGAATCGGGTGATCCTTAATCACTTCTTCCAGGATGTCCCACACCACCGGGTCCTGCTGCTCCACCAACTCCTTGGCTTGCTTGATCGTGGTGCAGTGGCCGCGCTGTTCCAGGCGGTGATAGATGAACGGCTTGAAGAGTTCGAGCGCCATCTTCTTGGGCAACCCGCACTGGTTCAACTTCAGTTCCGGACCCACCACAATCACCGAGCGGCCGGAGTAATCGACGCGCTTACCCAGCAGGTTCTGACGGAAGCGGCCCTGCTTGCCCTTCAGCGTATCGGACAGCGACTTCAGCGGACGGTTGTTGGCGCCACGCAGCACGCGACCGCGGCGGCCATTGTCAAACAGAGCATCAACGGCTTCCTGCAACATGCGCTTTTCGTTGCGCACGATCACGTCCGGGGCGTGCAGTTCCATCAGCTTCTTCAACCGGTTGTTGCGGTTGATGACGCGGCGGTAGAGGTCGTTGAGATCGGAGGTGGCAAACCGGCCGCCATCCAGCGGCACCAGCGGACGCAGTTCCGGCGGAATCACCGGGATCACATCCAGAATCATCCACTCCGGCTTGTTGCCGGACTTGCGGAAGCTCTCGGTCACCTTCAGGCGCTTGGCGTACTTCAGCTTCTTCTGCTGCGAAGCTTCGGTCTTCATCTTCTCGCGGATTTCCACCGAGAGAGATTCGCAATCTACCTTACGGAGCAATTCCTTGATGCCTTCGGCACCCATCATGGCGACAAACTTGCCAGGACCGTGATCGGCATCCAGCTTGCGCTTGTCTTCATCGCTCAACACTTCGCCCATCTCGACGATGGAGGAAAGCTCACCCGGATCGACGACGACGAACGCTTCAAAGTAGAGCACCCGCTCCAGTTCACGGAGCGTGATGTCCAGCAGGTAGCCAATGCGCGACGGCAGGCCCTTAAAGAACCAGACATGCGAGCACGGGCTGGCCAGCTCAATGTGGCCGAGGCGCTCACGACGGACACGCGACAACGTCACTTCGACGCCACACTTATCGCAGATCACGCCGCGATGCTTCATGCGCTTGTACTTGCCGCACAAGCACTCCCAGTCGGCGATCGGTCCGAAAATGCGGGCGCAGAACAGACCATCGCGTTCTGGCTTGAAGGTCCGGTAGTTGATGGTTTCCGGCTTGGTGACTTCGCCGTGGGACCAGCTCCGGATCTTTTCGGGGCTGGCCAGAGAGATGCGGATCGAGTCAAAGTCAGCGATCAGATTCGCGCGGTCGTAAGGTGATGATCGGAACATAGTGGGCTCTTCTCCTTCGCTCTCTCTTCCAACTAGTCAGCCGCGAGCGCCGTATCCAGCGTCTCGGTGACCCGGTTCTTTTCCAGCTGCACGTCCAAGCACAGCGACTGCAATTCACGGATCAGCACGTTGAACGATTCCGGCACGCCGGGTTCGGCGGCGGCTTCGCCCTTCACGATGGCCTCGTAAATCTTGGCGCGGCCGAACACGTCGTCCGACTTGGCCGTCAACAGTTCCTGCAGCACGTACGCCGCACCATAGGCTTCCAGCGCCCAGACTTCCATTTCGCCGAAGCGCTGGCCGCCGAACTGCGCCTTACCACCCAGCGGCTGCTGCGTGATCAGCGAGTACGGTCCAATGGAGCGGGCGTGGATCTTGTCGTCCACCAAGTGGGACAGCTTCAGCATGTAGATGATGCCGACGGTGACCGGCTGCTCAAACGGCATACCCGTCATGCCGTCGGTCAGCTGGATCTTGCCGGAAGTCGGCAAACCGGCTTCCACCAACTGGCCCTTGATGTTGGCTTCGGTGGCACCGTCAAACACCGGGGTCGCATACTTCACGCCCAGCTTCTGACCAGCCCAACCCAGGTGGGTTTCGAGAATCTGACCCACGTTCATACGGCTGGGAACGCCCAGCGGGTTCAGCACGATTTCCACCGGCGTGCCATCGGGCAGGTGCGGCATGTCTTCCTCGGGCACAATGCGCGAGATAACACCCTTGTTGCCGTGACGGCCGGCCATCTTGTCGCCCACGGAAAGCTTGCGCTTCATGGCGATGTAGATCTTCACCAGCTTGATGACGCCGGGCGGTAATTCGTCGCCCTTCTTCAGCTTGGCCACGCGCTCTTCGGTGATCTTTTCCAGCACCTGAATCTGGCGCGACGTCATCTCTTCGATCTCGTCGATCTGCTCGTTCAGCCGCGGGTCCTTATCCTTCAAGCGCATGCGCTTCAAGTCCTTGGCCCGCATCTTTTCGAGCATGTCGCGGCTGATATCGGTGCCCTTGGAGAGCAGCTTCTTGTTGGTCTTTTCGTCGTGCAGGTCGGCCAGCACTTGCTTGCCTTCCAGCAGGTTCGCCAAACGCTTGGCGCGCTCGTCGTTCAGGATGCGCTTTTCGTCGTCCAGGTTGCGGTTCAACTTGGCGATCTGCTCTTCCAGAATCAGCTTGGACCGCTCGTCCAGCTCTGCACCCTTGCGGGAGAAGACGCTGGCATTCACCACCGTGCCTTCAATACCCGGCGGGCAGTAGAGCGAAGCGTCCTTCACGTCGCCGGCCTTTTCGCCGAAGATCGCGCGGAGCAGCTTTTCTTCCGGCGTCAGCTGAGTTTCGCCCTTGGGCGTCACCTTACCCACCAGAATGTCGCCCGGCTTCACCGTGGCGCCGATGCGGATGATGCCCGATTCGTCCAGGTTCTTCAGGAAGCTCTCGGCGATGTTCGGAATGTCGCGCGTGATCTCTTCCGGCCCCAGCTTGGTGTCGCGGGCTTCGATTTCAAACTCCTCGATGTGGATCGAGGTGTAGTAATCTTCCTTGATCAACTTCTCCGACACCACAATGGCGTCTTCGAAGTTGTAGCCGCGCCAGGGCATGAACGCCACCAGCACGTTGCGGCCGAGAGCGAGTTCGCCCTTGTCGGTGCAAGGACCGTCAGCCAGCACACCGCCCTTTTTCACCCGCTGGCCCAGCTTGACGATGGGCTTCTGGTTGATACAGGTGTTCTGATTGGAGCGCTTGAACTTGGTCAGCGGATAGATGTCCGCACCCACTTCGCGCGACAACTGGCCTTCGTGCGCATCCGAACCATCCACGCGGACGATGATGCGTTCGGAGTCAACCGAATCCACCACACCGGAGCGCTTGCAGATGACCACGGCGCCCGAATCACGAGCCGTCACACCTTCCATGCCAGTGCCGACATAGGGCGAATCGGCGCGCAACAGCGGCACGGCCTGGCGTTGCATGTTCGAACCCATCAACGCGCGGTTGGCGTCGTCGTTTTCAAGGAACGGAATCAGCGAGGCGGCCACCGAGACGAGCTGCTTCGGCGAAACGTCCATGTACTCCACTTCGCCCTTGTGCACCAGGACGAAGTTGCCCTGCTTGCGGGCGTTGACCAGATCGTTCGACATACGGCCGAACTCGTCCACCTTCACGTTGGCCTGGGCGATGAGGTACTTGTCCTCTTCCCATGCCGACAGATAGTCGCAGTAGGCTTCAATTTCGGCTGGGATCTTCCCCTTGGCCAGTTTCTGGTTCGACTTGTCCAGCTCGCGCCGGTCCAGGATATCGCCGACCTTGTAGGCGGTATCACCGGGGTTCAATACCTTCACCTGATCAGCCAGTACGCCTTCCTGCACACGGCGGTAGGGGCTCTCGATAAAGCCGTACTCGTTGATGCGGGCAAAACAGGACAGTGACGAGATCAGACCGATGTTCGGGCCTTCCGGCGTTTCGATCGGGCAGATACGGCCATAGTGCGTCGGGTGCACGTCGCGGACTTCAAAGCCAGCACGTTCGCGCGAGAGACCGCCCGGCCCAAGAGCCGACAGGCGGCGCTTGTGGGTGATTTCCGACAGCGGGTTGGTCTGATCCATAAACTGCGACAGCTGCGAGGAGCCAAAGAATTCGCGGATGGCGGCCATCACGGGCTTGGCGTTCACCAGGTCGTGCGGCATCGCCGTCGACATCTCCTGGTACACCGACATCTTTTCCTTGATCGCCCGTTCCATGCGGACCAGGCCGATCCGGAATTGATTTTCCAGCAACTCGCCCACCGCGCGGACGCGGCGATTACCCAAGTGATCGATATCATCAACCGCACCAACACCGCGGCGCAGCTTCATCAGGTAGCTGATGGTATCGACAAAGTCCTTCTCATCCAAGGTCCGCTTATCGAGAGACGTGGCATCGGCCTTCTCGTGGATCTTGATGTTGAACTTCATGCGGCCGACGCGGGAGAAGTCGTACTTCCGGGCGTCGAAGAACATGCCATCGAACAGGGACTTGGCCGTGTCACGGGTGGGCGGGTCGCCCGGGCGCAACTTGCGGTAGATTTCCAGCAGCGCATCTTCCTGGCTCTTCACCGCGTCCTTGCGAAGCGTGGCCGAAATGACCGTACCGACGTCGTCGCGTTCCGGGAAGAAGATTTCCAGCTTCTGAATTCCGGCTGCAGTCAGCCGCTCCAGATGTGTGGCCAGCAATTCCTGGTTGGCCTCCAGCAGAATTTCGCCCGTCTCCATGTCAATGACGTCGGCGGCGACATAAGCGCCTTCGATGTCATTGGAGGCCACTTCAATGTCAGTGACCTTGTTCTGCATCAACTCTTTGTAGAGCCGGTCGTTCACCTTGCGGCCCTGCGGAACCAGAGTATTGCCGCCCTTGGTGATGGCAAAGCTCAGTTTGGAACCCACCAGCCAACGCGACACATCGGCGCGCAGCTTGCCGCCGCCCAGGTGCAACGTGGTCAGCGTTTCCCGATAGAAGGCCTTGATAATCTGCTCATCACTCTTCAGGCCCAGCGCCCGCAGGAATACGGTGCCGTAAAACTTCCGCTTGCGGTCGATACGAACATAGAGCAGGTTCTTGTTGTCGTATTCGAACTCCACCCAGCTGCCGCGATACGGAATGATCTTGCCGAGGAAGTAGCCTTGCGCCTGCTGTTTTTCAAAAAACACACCCGGCGAACGGTGCAACTGGCTGACAATGACACGCTCCGTGCCATTGATGATGAAGGTGCCGTTCTCGGTCATCAGCGGGATTTCGCCAAAGAACACTTCCTGCTCTTTGATGTCCCGGACGCTCTTGTTGCCCGTATCCGGATCCTTGTCGTAAACCGTCAGGCGGATCGTCACCTTCAACGGAGCCGCGTAGGTCATGCCCCGGGCTTCGCATTCCGGCACATCGTACTTGTGCTGCAGCCCCACCGGGTCACCGCAGCGGTTACAGAAGGTAACGATGTTCTTGTTGAATGTGCCGCACTGGCCGCACAGCACATCGCCCACGTGGAACGGATCGGTCTTGATGGTGGCGCCGCAATGGCGGCAAACCGTGCGCAGGTGGTTCAAGCCCTTCAGCGAACCGCACTTGCACTCCCAGTTGCCGATGGCGTAGTCGACAAAAGCCAACTCCGAAAGCCCACGGAAATCGGTGATCGGAAAGACGCTGCGGAAAACACCCTGCAGACCGGAATCGTCGCGCTCGTCGGGCAACATATCCATCTGCAGAAAACGCTCATACGAACGCTTCTGAACCTCGATGAGGTTAGGGATCGGGACAGAGGTCTTGATCTTCGAAAAATCTACGCGTTCCGGAAACGCGCCGTTCAGAGACGTGGACATGGTTCGGGGTCCTCTTTGATTGCGATCACCGCTCTTGGCGGCGCCGACACTTCATCTGGCAGCTGTACTCGCTGCCCTGCGACTGGTGGACAAACTGAGATAAGCGGCCTACGCGCGTCAAAAGACACGCCAAGCGTGCTCTTCGCACGGGTATGATAGTGAGCACCCTGGGACGGTCCGGCCGCAAAACCGCACCCAGTTTTGACGTGGAGCCTCACAGGCGCAAAATTTGCCCAGAATATTCCAATTACTTAACAGTAGCCTAACAGAATATCCACCGGCCTGTCAAACCGGGCAAACGCGAGCAGGCGGGCCAGCCCGAAACGGGCAGCCCGCCAACACTCTCTCACTGCTGAGGGTAAGGGACTATTTGACTTCGACCGTAGCGCCGGCTTCCACAAACTTCTTCTGGATGGCCGCCGCCTCGTCCTTGGTCACGCCTTCCTTGATGGGCTTGGGAGCGCCATCAACCAGGTCCTTGGCTTCCTTCAGGCCCAGGCTCGTGACTTCACGAACAGCCTTAATGACGTTAATCTTGTTCGCACCGGCGCCCGTTAGGACCACCGTGAACTCCGTCTTTTCTTCCGCCGCCGGAGCAGCCGCAGCCGCCCCAGCGCCCGGCGCTGCCACAGCCACACTGGCCGCCGCCGCCGAGACACCCAACTTCTCTTCAAGAAGCTTGACCAGCGCCGAAGCCTCGAGCAGCGTCAGGCCCTGAATCTGTTCCGCAATTGCGTTAATATCTGCCATTTCCTTACTCCGTTGTCTAAGAATCGTCTCCAGCGCTCGAAGGCAGCTTGCCGCTCGCGCCGCCTACCTACTACTGAAACTTGTTTGCCTGAACTGCCTGATCGATGACCACGGCCACATTGCGGCCCACGCCATTGATCGCCGTCACCAAGCGCTGCGCACCCGCGTTAATCAGGAACAGCATCTTGGCGTAAATCTCTTCCTTGGGCGGCATGTTCGCCAGGTCCTGAATGGACGCCACGTCCACCACCCGGCCTTCCACCATGCCCGCCTTGAAAGTGAACGCCGGATTTTCCTTGGCGTACTTCGACAAGGCCTTGGCCAAAGCCACCGGATCGCCCGAAGTGAAGGCCATGGAGGTCATCCCGCGGATGCCCTTCATCAAACCCTCAGCCGGCAGACCCGCCGCCGCCAACTCAGCCAGATTGTTCTTCACAACCTTATAGTTGCCACCCGCACCGCGCACCACCTTACGGAGCTGGAAGTCTTGACTGACGGTCATCTTCTCGTAGCCCGTCAGGAAGACATGCGGGCTGGACTGCAGATCCTTCTGCAGCGCCTCGAAATCTTTCTTCTTTTCTTGCCGGTTCTTCATTTCGTCCTCAACAGGCCTACGCTACAACCTTATTGGCATTCATGGCCGTGGTATCCAGCGACACGCCAGGACCCATCGTCGAGCACAGCGTCGCGCTCTTGACGTACTTACCCTTGGCCACCGCCGGTTTCGCCCGGATCACCGCCGCAATCAGACTGGTGACATTCTCGACCAGCTTGGCTGTATCAAAGCTGACCTTGCCGCAAGGGGCATGCACCACACCCGTCTTGTCCACACGAAATTCAACCTTACCGGCCTTCACTTCGCGAACCGCGTTGGCCACATCGGTGGTCACCGTGCCGGTCTTGGGGTTCGGCATCAGGCCGCGCGGACCTAGAATGCGGGCCACCTTGGCCATGCTCTTCATCATGTCGGGCGTCGCCACGATCGCATCAAAATCCAGCCAGTTCTCCGTGGCGATCTTGGTGATCATGTCGTCGGCGCCAACAAAGTCAGCCCCGGCCGCTTCCGCTTCCTTGGCCTTCTCACCGGAGGCGACCACCAGAACGCGCTTGGACTTACCCAGGCCATTCGGCAGCACCACGGTGCCGCGAACCATCTGGTCAGCATGCTTGGGGTCAACGCCCAAACGCATGTGCAGCTCGACGGTTTCGTCGAACTTGGTGAACTTCAATTTCTGCACCAGCGGAACAG
The DNA here is from genome assembly GCA_947458745.1 of Bryobacteraceae bacterium. Classification (GTDB taxonomy): domain Bacteria; phylum Acidobacteriota; class Terriglobia; order Bryobacterales; family Bryobacteraceae; genus JAPKYZ01. The sequence continues at coordinate 170,646 of CANGYQ010000002.1, forward strand.
CTTCTTCGACCGCATAGGGCCGCACTTGAACCTGCTTGAACGCAGAGAGATATTTCTTGCCTTGTTTTGCCATCGTCGCCTTAAAACTTAAGAGGGACTACTAGAGGACTGGTCCAAGCGGCTCCGTCCGAGGCGGTTGGCTGATACAGCGGCCCACGCGCACACCCCGGAGCCTCCCAATCGGGAAACTGCGAACCTTTAGGTTACCAAACGATGTCGGCTAACGCAAGTTGGTCTTCTAGGTGATCTCTGCCCAGGCTGCCATCAAGGGCGCGGCGGCGGTGGGGTGGCGGATTTTGCGCAGCGGAAGCCGATATTGGGACTTCGCTCGGCGGGGCGAGCCCAACTGCGGTGGGAGCAAATAAGGTATTTGGCTTCATCCGCCCAACTGCCCCCCCGCAGCACCCGGTAGCGGGTGGCCTCGGGAACCTCCGTGGGTCCGGCCGGGTTACGGCTGGGTGCCTTCTCGTAGTAGGTGCGCTCGTACCAGTCGGCGGTCCACTCCCAAACGTTGCCGGCCATGTCGCACAAGCCGAAGCCGGTCACCGCTCGGCTGCAGACCTTGGACGGTCCATTCAGGCCGTCAAACACCGCCTGAGAGATGAGCTTCCGGCCGTCCTTTTCCGTGTCCTGCTTTACGGGCGCTTCGTTGCCCCAGGGATAGAGCTGGCCTTCCCGTTCGCCACGGGCGGCCCGCTCCCATTCCGCCTCGGTAGGCAGACGCTTCCCCGCCCATTGGGCATAGGCCGTCGCATCATGCCAATCGACGTCCACCACCGGCAGTTCGGCCATGGCCGGCGGCATGATGCCCTGGGGCCAGTTATAGGGCGGTCGGTGGCGGGTGGCTTTGACGAAGGTCTGGTATTCCTGATTAGTCACCTCATGCCGGTCCACCCAGTAGGCATCGAGGTAAATGCGCTGCACGGGCCGGTCGTCCTTCACCACTGTTGGCACCCACTTGAGGCCATCATCAGGCAATGGGTGGGAACGGCCCCGCAGGAACTCACCGGCCGGAATCAGCACCATGCCGGAAGGTGCCGAAGAGGCTGCCCCCGGCGGCGGCGCAGCCGACCTTCGCGGACCCGGCACCTGTCCCGCCAGCGTCAGGCTGGCCAGTCCCAGGGCGAAGGCCAACACCCGCCACCGAGGGCGTGGGTTATGCGTAGAGTGCCGAGATCTCATCGGTGGGGATGTAGCCGTTGGGGCCCAGCGGATCAACAAACGTGAACGCCCGGCCGGAAGGAGTGTTGCGGATTTCCTTCGTCCAATCAATGCCCAAGGCCGAATAGACGCTGGCCACGACGTTCTCGATCCGCGGCTGTTCCTTGCGATGCCAGCCCGTCTCGGCGCAGGTGACGCCATCCTTGTCAGACCGTCCAATGATGCGGCCCGCCGCCACGCCCGCGCCGGCGAACAGTGCCGGGAAGCACTTGTTGTGATGGTCCCGGCCGCCCATATTGTTCAGCGCCCCAGGCGTGCGCCCAAACTCGCCCATCACCACCACCAGCGTTTCATCCAGCAACGTCCGCGTGGGGTTGATCTTGGACGGCGTCGAAGCCAGATCCTCCATCAAGCTAGAAAGCGCCGGGTCCAGCTCTTCGCAGAGCTTGTAATGATGGCTGGGCGCGGAGCGGTCCCAGATCTGCACGTGATGATCCCAGCCCGGATGGCAGATGTGGACGTAGTGCGTCCCGGCATCCTGCGCCAGGACGTTGCGCGCCAGCATCGCCGATACCCCAACCGAGGTGTTGCCGTAGCGCTGTTTGTCAGCCTCAGCAAGCCGGAATGACGCGGGCCACCGGTCGTCGGTGAGCAGGCGGTGCGCGGTGTCGTAATAATCGAGATACCCGGCCATGTCCCGTCCCAGTGCTGGGGCACGGCTACGGTCCGTATCGCGCAGAGCCTTCAGTAGTCGCCAGCGCTCTTCCAGCAACTGGACCGCCTTCTCATCCAGTGCCCCACCCTTCACGGCCGACTCCGGGTTGATGTCCACCACCGAGAAACGCGGAGGGAGGAAGCCCGCAGCCAACGCTCCCGCAGCGCCTTTGTCCAGGTTCAGCGACAGGTAAGTGGGAAAGGTGTCCTTCTCGCGCCGCCGCGATTCCAGCTCCATGCCGATGACAGAGCCGACCGAGGGGATCTCCTTGGCGAAAGCCAGGTTCAACTGACGTCCGGTCTGCAAGTAGTACTGGCCGCGAAAGTGGACTTCCTCGTGGCTCAACAAAGACCGCACGATGGCGAACTTCGACATCTGCTTTGACAGCCGCGGGAACAGCAACTGGGACATGTAGAGGTCCCGGGCCACGGGCCTCATGTCGAGATCCTTGGGTGTCCCGGCCGTCTCCTTAAAATCCCAGCCTTCGACGTGGCTGATGGCCCCGGAGAGTTCAAAAAAGATGACATTACGGGCATTGCCGCGCGGTGTCACCTTGCTGCCGCTGGCGGCGGCGTGGAGCGGCCAAATGCCTTCCGCCGCCGCACCCGCCAGGCCCAAGCCGCCGAATTTCAGCAGATCGCGCCGCGAAGGATAGATGTCGCCCACAGTTCGCATCAGGAGACCTCAGTAGTTGAACAGGAACTCGACTTGGTTTAGCAGCGCCCACTGGAGATTCTGCGCCCCGCGCACCCGGTCCGGCTTCAAGGCCGCCAGGCTGATCTCCTTTTCCGTGGCCGTGGCCGGACGCGATAGCGTGGCCATGAACAGTTCGTCCACCACGCGGCCGTTGTCGGAATAAGCATCCAGCAACCGCTGCACGCGGCTGTCCTTTTCGGCGACCACGCGCTCCCCGATCACGGGCGACTGCATCATCAGCATCGCCTGCAGCGGCGACCCGACCGGATTCTTGGGCGGGTTCGAGCGGTTCGATTGGCCAAACGTGGACATGAAATGCTTGACGTCGCCGCCGCCCGTGGGGCCGGACATCTGCATCGCCCAGGAGCGTTGCTGCCCACGCGCCTGAAAGTCCGCCGGCCGCGTCGTCGCCGCCGCAATCGAATCATGCACTTCTTCCGCCGTCAATTGCCGCACCAGCTTGCGCGCATAGAGCCGTGTGTAGCTTTCCTTCCATTCACCCGGATAGCGGGCTGACAGTTGATAGGCGCTGGATTGGCAGATGGTGCGGATCAAGCGGCGCAGGCTGTGGCCGTTGCCGCGGAAGTCTGCGGCCAGGGCATCGAGCAGTTCCGGATGCGAGGCTTGGTTGGGGTTGTCGAGATCAAAGTCATCAAACGGCTCCACGATGCCCGTGCCCATCAGCTTGGCCCACAGCATGTTGGCGGTGGCGCGAGCAAACTGCGGGTGGGCGGTCAACATGCGGCCCAGCGCTTCACGCGGTTCTTCGCCTGGCTGCGGCTTCTCGCCGGTCATGATAAACGCCGGATCACTCGCCCCGCCGAAGCGCGGCACCCGGATCATGCTGGCGCCTTTGGTGTTGTAGCCGGGGCCGGCATCGTCAATCAGAAACTCGCCCGACTGGGGCTTGCCGTCTTCCCAATACATCAAATACCGGTTGCGCCCCATAAAGGCCGAGTTGCGGAAAAAGTCCACGCGGCGCTTCCGGGAAAGCCACGTATTCACCTTCTCCAGATGCGCCTGCCCGTCGTGGCAGGAAATGCAGGAGAGGTTCAACCCGAGAAAGCGCTGCGCATAGAGGACATTCAGTTCATCGTGCGTATCCAACTGCTGCACCATGCCCCAGTCCTCGGCATCGTCCGGCTGGGCTTTGCCCTGGACATGCTCGCGAGCGATGACGTTCGCCGCCGCCACCACGTGATTCGATTTAGCCGAGGCCGCGATCATGGAGCGGGCCACGTCGTCATACGGCCGGTCGACGCGCAGGTTCTCCTTCATCCAGTAATGGAACAACTCCTGCCCACGGCCCATCTTGCCGTTGGCGCGGAACAGGTCCATGAAGTAGTAGGCGAACTTGTCGACAAAGGCTTCGCTGTCGAGAAGCCGGTCAATCAACTGGTCACGCTTGCGGGGGGCGCGGCTGGCAGCGAAGTTGCGGACCTCATCGGGGGTTGGGACGCGCCCGGCCAAGTCCAGCGTCACCCGCCGCACAAACTCATGGTCAGTGGCCAGCGGAGCGGGCGATACTTTCTCGGCGGCCAACTTCGCAAAGATATGTTGATCAACGAAATTGCGGCGCGCAATGGGTCCGGCGGTGGTGGCCGGAGGCAGTTGAGAGGCCACGCGGTCCGTCAGCCGACCCAACTCCTTCGACGGCGGTGGCCGGAAGATGGGCGCGTGGGCCTGATTCATTTGATCCTGAGCCAGGGCGCAACCCACCGCCGCGAAGCCAAGCACAAACACCGACACACGAGGGTAATGCATAGGAGTTCCTTTAAACGCCAAGAGTGTATCGAAAATATTTATCGGTGTGAAGGGTCAATCCTTTTCTTTGGACCTGTCTTTTTTGGGTATCAGGCAACGTTATTCTGCGTTCGGGCCCTTGCCCAGGGCATCACCTAACTGAGATGGAGCCTTTGAAGAAGCAGTTCAGTTCACGCCCGGAGCTGGCCGCCTACTTGCAACAACAATTCCCGGCCGCGACGGAGCGCGATCCGGAAATCAGCCCGTGGCGGGGCGGCTTAGCCGAAGCGCTGCGCAAGCTGGCCGAGTTCAAGCCGCAGCGCTACGCTGCCACCCGGAACCATTTGGACGGTCAAGTCTCTGGCCTGTCGCCCTATATCCGGCATGGCATATTGAGCCTCGCCGCCGTCAAGACGCAGGCCGTAGCGGTGGCGGGCTCCGCTCAGGTGATCGCCAAATTCATTAGTGAACTGGCTTGGAGGGATTACTGGCAGCGCCTCTACGTGCAATGGGGCACGGGCGTCTGGCTGGACCGTGAGGAGTACAAGACGGGTTGGTCGCCCAGCGACTACGCCGCCGAACTTCCCGCCGACATTCAGGAAGGCCGGACGGGACTTGGTTGTATGGATTTCTTCAGCCGCGAGCTCCGTTCAACGGGCTACCTTCACAATCACGCCCGCATGTGGCTGGCCGCCTACGTGGTGCATTGGCGGCGGGTGCAATGGCAAGCCGGAGCGCGCTGGTTTCTGGTCCACCTGCTGGACGGCGACGCCGCTTCAAATAATCTGTCTTGGCAGTGGGTAGCGTCTACGTTTTCGCACAAGCCCTACATCTTCAACCGCGAGAACCTCGAAAAATTCACCAGTGGACGCTTCTGCCAAGATTGCCACTCGAAGACCCAATGCCCGTTTGAGGCCACCTACCCAGATCTCTCAGCGCGACTCTTCCAGATCGGCGGTGCCGCATGAAGCTCGCCTGGATGCACCCGGACTGCCTCAACACGGACTGGCTACCACCCGACAGCCGCGCCGTTTTCGTCTTTGACGACGACTATCTCGCGGCTTCCGGCTGGGGCCTCAAGCGAATCATGTTCGTCTACGAGACGCTGTTGGAACTGCCCGTCGAGATCTATCGCGGGCCTACGGTGGACATTCTGGCGCAACTGGCCGCCGTTGATGGCATCGTGACGGTTGACACGCCTGACCCCTGGCTGCAGGCTCGAATCACCGAATTGCGAGGACGGTTCGCGGTGGACGTGATTCCGCCGCCTGCTTTCGTGGAACTGAAGGGTACTGTCAACCTGCAACGCTTCTCGCGCTACTGGAACAAGGCGGAAGCCAAGCTGCTCGCTTGAGGTTCGAAACAGGCGTACCGAAAAGCACATGAAGCCCCAGCCAGATTGCTAACTGGGGCCTCTCGCGTGGCTATCTCTAAACGTGAAACCAAAGATCCGGCGGCTAGTTGCCTGCGGGAGGTCCGCCGCCGCCGGGGCCACCGAAGCCGGCTCCGGCGGGGCGGGGCTTCGGCAGGGGCTTGCGCGGTAGTTTCTCTTCGCGGGCGGCGGTGTTGTAGACGAAGCTGGCTACGATGGCGGCCATCTGCTTCAGGTCTTCCGGCACGGCGCGGTCGTAGACGTCCATGTTGGAGTGGTGCGTGCGGGTCTGGTACTCGATCGGGTCCTGGATGAACTGGAAGCCGGGAAGGCCGACGCCATCGAAGGCCAGGTGGTCCGTGCCGCCGGTGGTGCGGATGGAGACGGTGGTGGCGCCCAGATCCTTGAACGGCGAAAGCCAGGCTTCAAAGATCGGCCGCACCATATCGTTGCCCTGCATGTAGATGCCGCGGATTTTGCCGGTGCCGTTGTCGATGTTGAAGTAGCCGGCCATGGTCGCATGCTCGCCCTTCAGCTTCATGTCGGCGGGGTCGGCGAAGTGCTCCTTCACATAGGCGCGAGAGCCGAGCAGCCCCTGCTCTTCCCCGCTCCAGAGGCCGATGCGGACGGTACGGTCCATCTTCAGGTTCAGCGTCTTCAGGATGCGCATCACCTCGATCATGATGGCGCTACCGGCGGCGTTGTCGGTGGCTCCAGTGGCGGCGTGCCAGGAATCCAGGTGCGCACCGAGCATCACCACTTCACCCTTCTTGCTGGTGCCCGGAATCTCCCCGATCACGTTGTAGCTGTACTGGTCTTCCGTGTGGAGCTTGGTTTCGACGTCCAGTTCCACCTTCACCGGAATGTTGTGTTCCGCCAGGCGGACCATGCGGTTGTACTGCTCCGCGGCGATGGCGATGGTGGGCGGGGGGACCGGGCGCTTGGGGTCGAAGCTGCCGCCGGAGGTGGCGAAGATGGTGCCGCCGTCATTGCGGGTACCCACCGTCAACACGGCCAGCGCGCCTTCATCATGCAGGAACTGGTTGCGCTTGTCGATGAACGCCCGCACCTTCTCCATTGAGAAAGGCTGTCCGGGAGCGATACCGGGCATGGCCATCCGCGCCGGAGCGCCTTCGGCCGCGCGAGGCGTCTGGCCTGCTTCGGGAGCCATGGCACGTTCAGCCAGCTCGGCGTCACTCCAGCGCTGCAACTGCGGCTTATCTTGCGGAGAAAGATCCTTGGCCGGGTCCATCAGCACGATCTTGCCCTTCAGCTTGCCCTTCCACTTGTCAAAATCCGGTTCCAGGCGGATGGTGGCCAGCAGGATCTCGCCGCGCACCGGGCCATTGGTGCCGGGGGTCCAGGCCAGCGGAAAGCCGATCAGGGGCGAAAACGCGGGTTCCACCTGCGTGGCCACAAACTTGGAATACGACCAGCCGTTGCCGAACGGCCCCCATTTTTCCAGGTGCGTGTCGGAGACGCCCAACTCCACCAGCCGCTTCACAGCCCAGTTCGCCGCCTTGGTGTAGCCGGGTGAGCCGGTGACACGCGGGCCGGAGACATCGGTGAGATAGAACAGGTGATCCATCACCTTCGAGTTCTCAAACGCCTCCTTGCGGATCTTGTGGACCACTTCCAGGTCCACCTTTTCCTGTGCGTTCAGGCCCAGGGTAAGGCCCAGCATCAGCGTGGAATGAAGACAGATTCGTGACAGCATGGGTTTCACGAGAGAATAGCATTGAACGCTTGCGGATTACGATCTCCAAAGAAAATTACCTGAAAGCCATTGCGGAAGCAGAGGCCGAGGGCGAAGCCGTGATTGCGGCGACGCTGAAGCGTTGGCTGCGCGTATCGGCACCGGCGGTCACCATGGCCACCCGTCGCCTGGTGCGCGATGGTTTGATCCACGTGGCCCCCAATGGCCACATCACGCTCACCACCGCTGGTGCTGATATCGCCAACCGCTTGCTCTACCGGCACCATCTGATTGAGCGCATGTTGGCCGAGGTGTTCGGCATGGAGTGGTACAAGATCCATGACGAAGCCGAGCAGATGGAGCATGCCATCAGTGCCGATTTTGAGCGGTTGCTCGACGAGAAGCTGGGTGGGGCCGGCCCCTGCCCGCATGGCAGTCCGCTGCAGTTGGAAACAGCGGCTCAGCGCCGGGCGCGAGGGCTAAAGCCGCTGGTGGAGTTGAACGGGCGCGGCGTCGTCGAGTATGTGTTTGAGCGGGACCGGCCGTTGCTGGAGTATCTCGACGGGTTGGGCATCCGGCCGCACGGCAGCGTGGAGAATCGGGGCCCCGCCACCGGGTTGGAAGCGAGGACCGTTCGCGGTCTAACCGCCGTTGAGGTGATGGTGGAAGGGGAACTGCGGTCTGTTGATCCCGCCGCCGCTCACCGCGTCTGGGTCCGTCCGGTTTAAGGCAGAAACCGGTCAGGCCGGGACCAGCGAGGAGAAGTATTCGATGGTCAAAGCCATGCCTTCGTCGAAGGGAACCTGGGGTTCCCAATCCAACACTTGCTTGGCCCGGGTGATGTCCGGGCGCCGCCGCTTGGGGTCGTCCTGGGGCAGTGGCCGGAAGACGATGCGGGACTGGGTTCCGGTCTTGGCCTGGATGGATTCTGCAAACTGGAGCATCGTCATTTCGGCGGGATTGCCCAGGTTCACCGGCTCATGGAAACCGGAATGCATCAGCCGGATCAGCCCTTCCACCAGATCACTGACGTAGCAGAAGCTCCGCGTCTGGCTGCCGTCGCCAAACACGGTCAGGGCTTCGCCCCGGAGCGCCTGGTCCACAAACGCCGGAACCACGCGGCCATCATTCAGGGCCATACGTGGGCCGTAGGTATTGAATATGCGGGCAATGGCGGTCCTTACACCGTGCACGCGGTGATAGGCCATGGTAATCGCTTCGGCAAAGCGCTTGGATTCGTCGTAGCAGGAGCGTGGGCCGATCGAATTCACATTGCCCCAGTACTGCTCCGTTTGCGGATGCTCCAGCGGATCGCCGTACACTTCGCTGGTGGAGGTAACCAGAAACGCCGCCCGGCAGCGCCGAGCCACTTCCAGCAGATTGCGGGTGGCCGTGGAACCGGTTTCCAGCGTCTCCAGCGGATACTTCAAGTAGTCCACCGGACTGGCCAATGACGCCAGGTGCCAGACATACTCAAACTGCTCCGCCGCGATGCCCGCATCCCAGCCCGGCTGCGTCACATCCGCCTGGATGAAGCGGAACTGTGGATGGCCGTCGAGTTGCCGGAGATTGTCCGGCGAACCCGTGATGAAGTTATCCACCGCAACCACGGAATGCCCCGCGCCCATCAGCCGATCACAAAGATGAGAGCCAATAAATCCAGCTGCGCCGGCCACTAGGTGCAATGACATGAAGATTCCAACCTTCTCATCATACCGTCATCCGCTTTGGCTTCAATCTTCTGCCGGCACCTGAGCGGACCTCGAGAGAACACCCCACTCCCTGCATCAGGCATGGGCCACCCCGCCGGAAACAGTATTGTAGAAGATATGGTTCAACCGCACTGGGCGGAAATTCTTTTCCTTTCCGCCATCCTCGTCACCTCCGTAAGCCTTTTCTGGCGGCGCTTTCAGCCGATGCTGAAAAATATTCTGGCGTCGAAGAAGGACGGCGAGTTTGTGCTGGCACCCGTCGGACGCCGCGTCTGGGAGTTCGTCTGGGAAGTGATGCTCCAAGCCAAAGTGATCCAGCAGCGCCCGTTGCCGGGCATTGCCCACGCATTTGTCTTCTGGGGTTTCTGCGCCTTTGGCGTCATCACCGTGGACCACATCGGCAAGGGCTTCGGCTTCCCGCTGCTGAATCCGGAGAGCTTCTTCGGCCGCTTCTACTTTCTGCTGGCTTCACTGTTTGCGGTGATGGTGATGATCTCCATCACCGGCCTGGCGGTGCGCCGTTTTCTGGTCAGGCCGAAATGGCTGGGTGAGAAGGTCTCCTGGGAGAGCGGCTTCATCTCGTTCTTGATCTTCACTCTGATGTGGACCTATCTGGCCGACTACGCGCTGCCCACTCATGACGGGCCGACGGTGGCCGGGCGCGTTTTGTGGTGGCTGCACACGGCGGCGTTGTTTATCTTCCTGCCGCTGATTCCGCACACCAAGCACCTGCACTTGCTGTTGAGCCCATTCACGGTCTTCCTGCGGCGTGATGGCTTCTCGAAGATCCCCAAGCTGGATGGTGATGAAGATTTCGGTCTGTTGACGGGTAAGGACCTGACGCAAATCGTCTCGCTGCAAGCGTATTCCTGCGTCGAGTGCGGCCGTTGCACAGAGCATTGTCCGGCGCACAACACGGGCAAGGCGCTGAACCCCAAGGAGATCATCCTGGGCTTGCGCGGCTATCTGAATGAGTTCGGGCCCGCCAGTGAAGAAACGCTGATGGGCAAGTACGAATCGCAGGAGGCGGCCTTCCAGTGCACCAGTTGCGGTGCGTGCGAGTTCCAGTGCCCGGTGGGCATTCAGCACCTGCCCGTCATCGTCGGCCTGCGCCGCGGCGCGGTGAACACGGGCGAATGGGAAGACGACTACGGCAACAAGCTGTTCTTGAACCTGGAGCGCAACGGCAACCCGCTGGGCATGTCTTCCGGCGAGCGCGACAAATTCATCGCCAAGCAGGAATTGCCGCTCTATGACGGCACGCAGGAATACTGCTTGTGGTTGGGCTGCATGGGCTCCTATGACCCCAAGGGCCGCGAGATTGTCTCGTCGCTGGTGCAGGTGATGCGCCACTTGAATGTCACCTTCGGCGTGCTGAAGAAAGAACGCTGCACCGGTGACGCCGCGCGCCGTCTGGGGAATGACTTGGCGTTTGGCCAGTTGGCTGAACAGAACCTCGAAAACATCCGCGCCGCCAAGCCCAAGAAGATCGTCTCCATCTGCCCGCACTGCGTCCGCACGATGACCGAGGATTGGAAAGAGTTCGGCGAAACGCCCAACGTCGAACACCACAGCGAGTTCCTACACCGCTACCAGGACAAGCTGCCCGCGAACAAGTCGACCGAAACCGTGGTCTACCACGACCCCTGCTACCTGGGCCGCTATCGCGATGTCTACGATGAGCCGCGCGCCGTCGCCGGCTTGGGCGGCACCGTCATTGACCCGCCACGCGCCCGCGAACGCAGCTTCTGCTGTGGTGCGGGCGGTGGCTTGGCCTTCCTGGGTGAAGAACATGGCGACCGCGTCAGCGAAACCCGCGCGAAGGAACTGGTGACCACCGGAGCCACCACCGTGGCCGCCGCTTGCCCGTTCTGCAATACGATGTTCCGCGATGCGCTGGTGCAGGTCGGCGGGGCGAACCCGCCCCAACTGCTCGACATTGCGCAGATCGCCGCGGCTTCCCTGCCGCCCAAGAACTAGGGCGGCGGTAACGCGGATGGCCGCCAAAACCAATGCTTGCCGCTTGCTCGATCAACTGGGCATCGGCTATGAGTTACGCGAGTACGAAGTAGACCCCGCCGATCTGGCGGCAGAGACCGTCGCGGCCAAAATCGGCTTGCCACCGGAGCAGGTCTTCAAGACGCTGGTGGCGCGGGGAGATCGCGAAGGGGTCTGCTTAGCGGTCGTGCCGGGCAACGCCCAGCTCGACCTGAAAGCGCTGGCGCGGGCCACGGGCGACCGCAAGATCGACACCGTGGCGCTGAACGAAGTGCTGCCCCTCACGGGCTACATCCGCGGTGGGGTCACCGCACTCGGCGGCAAGAAGGACTACCCCGTCTGGCTAGATGAAACGGCCATCCTGTTCGACGTCATTTCCATCTCCGCTGGACAGCGCGGGTTGCAAATCCTGATCGCCCCGGACGACTATTGCCGCGCGGTCAGCGCGCAGTATGCGGCGATCGCCAAGGCAAAAGACTAGCAGGCTGGTGCAAGTAGCCTGGAAACCACTTGCTGACGCGCGCGGCTCAGCACAAAAGCGTCACCGCTCGAAGGTTAACGTGACCGTCCCCGCGGCGCCCGTGTAGATCAGCTCCACCTGCCGGATCCCTTCGTCTTTCCCGCGATAGGGGAAAAACACTAAGCCAGCCTGCGGCAACTCACGTTCGCCTTCGGCCAACACCGCCTTGGTCACCTTCAACTCCATCGCCCGGCGCAGCGGAAACGGCATCTTCGGTGGCAGCGGCTTAGGATCGTTGGCCCCTCCTCCGCCGCCCCCGCTGACGCCACCCTTCGACTTCCCTTCTTCGGCCGAAACCGGCGGCTGCCACTCCGGGTCCTTTAGCGATTTCAGGGCCATCCCAAACGGCGTCGCTGGCGTCGGCATCTTCTTCCCATTGACCCGCAGCGAGAAGTCTTCCCAGGTCAGCTTCAGTTTCGCTTCGGGCTTCCCGTAGAAGGCCACCTCGATGGCCACATAGTCTTCATTGGTGAAGGTCCCGCCTGGTGTGGGCACCGCATGGCCCACAAAATCGGCCGCAATCGTCACGCCACCCACCTCAGCCTTGGCCTGATAATCCTCGGCCCCGGCACGAGCCGGCACTCCATGCACTTCACCCGGCACCTGCGCGCACAAATGCATAGCCCAAGTTCCGCTAATGGCCAACGCCAGTCCTAAAAGTCGCATACCCTGATTCTCGCGTGATCCCGCCCAATGGATCAAGCCACTACACTAGCAACAGATGGCGGACTACCAGCGCGAACTCAACCAGATCGTGGCCGAGTTGAACCGCGCGTCGTCGCGGGAAACCACCGGCAAGGTGCCCTCCAGCAGTGCCGCCTTATCCGAGTTGCTGGAACTGGCGGTGCAGCAGGACTCCTCTGACATCCTGCTGGTCTCGGGCGCTCCGGCAGCGTTGCGGCGCCGGGGGAAGATGTGCGTGGTGCCTGGGGCCGCCCTGACCGACGCCGACATCCAGCGCCTTGTGCTACCGTTGCTGACACCCGGCGAATACGCGACGCTGCAGAAGGAGAAGTCCGTAGATCTAGCCTTTGATTCCGGCTCCACGGGCCGCTTTCGCGCCAACGTGCATTACCAGCGCGGCACGCTAGCGTGCTGTATCCGGCTGCTGCCCCGCACCATCCCCACGCTCGAGGATCTGCACCTGCCGGACACACTGGACCGGCTGGCCAACTTGCGCCAAGGCCTGGTGCTGGTGACGGGGCCCACCGGCTGCGGCAAGACGTCCACGCTGGCCGCCCTAGTGGACCGCATCAACGACCGGCGCGAGTGCCACATCGTCACCATTGAAGAGCCGGTGGAGTACGTGCACGCCAATCGCTCCGCCATCATTGAGCAGATCGAAGTGGGCCGCGACACGCCCGCCTTCCTGAACTCGCTGCGCAGCATCCTGCGCCAGTCGCCCGACGTCATCCTGATTGGCGAAATGCGGGACCCCGAAACCATCGCCACCGCGCTGACGGCCGCCGAAACCGGGCATCTGGTGCTCTCCACGCTGCACACCAACGACACCGCGCAGGCGGTCTCGCGCATCCTGGACGTCTTCCCCTCCTCGCACCAATCACAGATCCGGTTGCAGCTTTCGCTAGCCTTATCCGCCGTCATCGCCCAGCAACTGGTGCCGAGCGTCGACGGTAAATCCCGCTACCCGGCGCTGGAAATCATGATGGCCACTGACGCGGTGCGGAACCTGATCCGCCAAGGGCAGGATCAGCAGTTACGGTCCCAGTTGACGATCGGGCGGGCGGCGGGGATGAACACGATGGAGCAATCCTTGGCCGAACTGACACGCTCCGGCAAGATCTCAAGAGAAGTGGCGCTGTCGCACGGCTACCGGGTGGATGATTTGCGGGGGCTGCTGGCGGTTTAGGCAGACTAATCTTCAACGCTTAGACCCATGCGTCAGCTTGGGGCCTGTGCGGAAATTCGGAACAGCCCCAAGCTGACGCATGGGTCTAGGCGAACCGTCCAGGAATCGGGGAAGCTGAGCCTCCCCGATTCGCAGTGACTATGAGACCAAACGCTTAGCCCAAGCCCAAAATGCGGCGGTTGCGCTTGGCGTCGGTGGCGGCGCCGGCGAAATCGTCGAAGGCCTTGGTGGGCACGTCGATCAGGTGCGAAGCGATGAACGGAGCACCTTCGGCCGCCCCCTGCACGCTGTCCTTGAAGCAGCATTCCCATTCGAGCACGGCCCAGCCCTTGTAGCCGGCCGCCGTCATGCGGGAGAAGACCTGCTTGAAGTCCACCTGCCCATCGCCCAGCGAACGGAAGCGGCCCGGGCGGCCGGTCCAGCCTTGGAAGCCGCCGTAGACGCCGCTCTTGGCCGACGGGCGATACTCAGCATCCTTCACGTGGAACGCCTTGATACGCGGGCCGTAGGCATCGATGAAGCCGACGTAGTCCAGGCACTGGAGCACGAAGTGCGACGGGTCGTAGTTGATGTTGACGCGCGGGTGGTTGCCGGTGGCTTCGAGGAACATCTCAAAGGTGGAGCCATCGAAGACATCTTCGCCGGGGTGGAGCTCATACGCGAAGTCGATGCCGTTGGCATCGGCATAGTTGAGAATCGGAATCCAGCGCTTGGCCAGCTCCTTGAAGCCTTCCTCGACAAAGCCCGCCGGGCGCTGCGGCCAGGGGTAGATGTAAGGCCACAGCAGCGCGCCGGTGAACGACGGCGTGACGGTGAGGCCCATGTTCTTGGACGCCTTGATGACGTACTTCAACTGCTGCACCGCCCACTTGGCGCGCTCCTTCGGGTTGCCGTGCACAGCGGCCGGGGCAAAGGCGTCGAACATCTCGTCATAGGCCGGATGGGCGGCTACGAGCTGGCCTTGCAGGTGAGAAGCCAGCTCCGTAATCACGAGACCGTTCGTTTGACCCTTGATGTCATCGCAGTAAGTCTTCGACTCGGAGGCCTTCTTGATGTCGAGCAAACGCCCGTCCCAACTGGGCACTTGCACGCCCTTATAGCCGAGGCTGCTCACCCATTCGGTGATATTCGGCAGTGTGTTGTAGGGGGCGGTATCGCCCATGAACTGCGCCAGGAAAATGGCGGGACCTTGAATTTGAGGCATACGGCATCATCTTATGCGAAATCGCGTGCCGTTCGAGAGCGCCCGGCGAAAATTATGGCTTCAAGTCCGAAAGCTTCTTGGCGAGGTCGTCACCATAGAAGCGGTCCCAGCTGCCGTACATGGCATTGGGCAGGATGAACCAACGGTCGCCAAACAGGGCGCCGTATTGCTCCATCTGCTTCTGTCGCGCCTCGGGCGTGGTGGCGGCGGTGACGAAGTCGTTCAGGTCGTCCCCGATCAGCAGCAGCAAGCGGTACATTCCTGCTACCTCGCTGCGGCGGGGAGATTTGTCGGATGTGTCGGTGCGGCAAATCGGCACCCCGGGAATTCCCCGCGCCTGAATGTTCTTGCGCGTGGGATCGGATGCATCCCCGCTGCATTGCCGGTTGGTGATGTAGTAACCATGACGCCGCGCATCCGGGCATAGCGCAAAAACTCCCGTGCGCCCGGCACCAGCCCAGCTCGCGACTCCATCACCCACTTCTCCCAGGTCTCCTCGGTGAAGCGCTGTCCGGCTTTGGCCAACGGCGCGCGATAGGGGGAGTTGTCGAGCACCGTCTCGTCGAGATCAAGAATGACCGCGGGCGGTTGGGGCTGCGCACCGATGTAGTTTGCCTCCAGCGCCGCCACCCAATGCGGCGTGGCCAGCGCTCGATCCAGCGCCGCCCGGGCGGCCACATAGACTTGCCGCGTACTGGCTTGATACTCAACACTCGTCTGCGTCCACAGCACAGCATCCACACTTTCGTAGGTCTTCGAAGTGGCGGGGGCCTGGGCCGCCGCGGACAGAGCGGCCAGAGTCAGGGCAAGGAAGAATCTGCTCATGCCCCTATTCGAACTTGGCCGGCATTCCAACACGAACGGGGAGTTAGTAAGCCCGGATGCGGTGGTCCGTAAACGTGAGGTGCGGCACTGGTGTCGACTTGGGCATGTGGCAACTGACGCAATCCGGCTTGCACTGCGCGGCGCGGCGCAACTTGGACCCCGTGCCTTCGTGGCAGCCCACGCACTTGGCGTCGTAGAAGGCCGCCTTCTGGCGTTGCGGGGCGTCGTGGGCGTCGTGGCAGGTCAGGCAGCTCAGCTTGCCGGACTTTTGGAAGCAGTTGCTGGCCATCAAGCCTACCGGCTGGAAGCGTACCGAGAGCGGATCATCCAGTTCCGGCTCGCGCGACGCATTCTGAGCGGGCGGCGTGCGGTGGCATTCGCCGCAGATCAGCACCTGCTGGCGGGCAGGAAAGCGCCCCGGGTTCAGAACATTCTTGGCGGTGGGAGCCTTCACGTGCGCCGCCCCGGGGCCGTGGCAGCGCTCGCACTGAACTCCGGGCGTCATCTGCTTCAAGTCCGGACCGGTCGCATCGTCGCCCGGCTGAACACCCGTCGCATGGCAGCCAAAGCAACGGCGCGCATCGGCCACGGACTGCCGCACACCCAGCGCGTCTTCGAGCGTCGCGGGCGGCGAGCGGCGATGTCCGGGTGTGAAGTCGGCGGTCTTCGAATCGAGGTAGTAGGTCAGCCGGTGCTCCACCCAACGGCCCTCGCGCTGGCCGACATAGGTGATGCCGTAGAGGCCGGAGCCGAAAGCCCAATCAAATACCGCCTGCATCGATTGGCCTCCCTTGGTGATCTCGACCCGATTACCGGCAGGATAGCGGTAGCGAGTGCCATTGGCTTCGGCGCGGGTCAGCCCCTGCAGGTGGTCAGCCACAGCCGCCGGCCGCAGAGCCCGCCCATGCCCGGACCGCGCATGGCGTTCCAGCTCACCCGCGTGGCAGGGCGCGCACGCGGCATTGCCGACGGGTTGGGCTACCCAGAGTTGCCAAAGGAAGAGAGCCGCGTGCATGGCCGATCCAATGTTAGCTTGCTGGCACCAGCGAACCCCTCGGCACGGTGCCTACCCCCGCCGCAGCGCGTTCTCCAGCAGCAGGTCGAGAAAGGCTTGCGCTGGGGCCGACAGCGGTTCGCGGCTGGAGTGCACAATGCCCAGCGGACGCCGCAAGCTACGCGGTACCAGCGGGATGGCGACTAAGCGCCCGATCTCGACCCAGCTTTTCACCACCGGCTTCGGCAAAATACTGACCCCCTGAGAAAGCGCCACGGCTTCGCGCACCGAATCCATGTTGTCCAAGTGCAGCACCTTCTTCACGGTCACCTTTTGCTCTCGCAGAAAACGGTCCAGGTGGCGCTGGATGGGTAGGTCTTCGTCAAAGGCGACAAACGGTTCTCCCGCCAGCGCCATGGGGTGCACGGACGGCATCTGCGCAAACCGGTGGGTGGGGGCGGCCGTCAGCACCATCTCCTCCTCCCGCCAAGGGATCGCCACCAGATCGCGGGAGGACTTGGGATAGCTCACCAAACCCAGATCCGCCTCGCCATCACGGATGGCCTCGTAGATCCGTTCCGGACGCATGTAGTCCACCGTCAGTTGTGCCGCCGGGTAGCGCTGGCGGAACTCCTCCTGCAGCCGGTTCAGTTCCGGCAGGCGGAGTGAGTAGATGGCCACAAACCGGACTCCGGTACGGGGCTGCGCACTCAGCGCCGCAATTGACGACTGCAGTTCGTCATGCTGGCGCAGCACCTGCTGGCAGAACTCCAGATACGCCGTTCCCGCCGCCGTCAGCTTCATCGGCCGCCGGCTGAGCAGCGGGGTGGCGAATCGGCGCTCCAACTCCTTCAAATGCTGGCTGGCGGCCGATTGAGTGACCCCGCATTCTTTCGCACCCTTGGTAACGCTCTGATAGTGAATGATTTCTCGAAACAGCCGGAGATCGGAAAATTTCAGCGAATACATTAGACGAACTAATATTACATCATCATTTTGACGAATGAAAGAACGTACTGCTATTCTTCGAAAACCCCCAGCGTCTGGAGGCGATTTTCTATGGACCAAGCTCGTTTCGACCCCGCACTGCCCGCCCCCCAAGGGCTCTATCACCCGCAAAACGAAAAGGACGCCTGTGGCCTGGGCTTCATCGTCAACATCGATGGCACCCGGTCCCACTCGATCATTGAGCAGGGCATCCAGATCCTGATCAACCTCACGCACCGCGGCGCCTGTGGGTGTGACCCGGACACGGGCGACGGTGCCGGTATCCTCATCCAGATTCCGCACAAGTTCTTTGCCAAGGAATGCGACCGGCTGGGCTTTACGCTGCCGCCGCAGGGCAAGTACGGCGTCGGCATGTGCTTTCTGCCGGTGAACCGGCAGCAGCGCCTGATGTGCAAGGGCATTCTGGAACGCGTGGTGGAAGAAGAGGGCCTGGAGGTGTTGGGTTGGCGCGACACGCCGATCAACTCCGATGCCATTGGCCGCCTGGCCCGCGATTCGCAGCCTTACATCGAGCAGATTTTCATCGGCTGCGCCAGCTGCGCCAATGAGGACGAACTGGAGCGGCGCCTTTACGTGGTGCGCAAGCGCGCGGAGAAAGAAATCGCCGCCGCCACCGAGATCCGCGACCGGGACTTTTTCTACATGCCGTCGCTCTCCGGCCGCACCATCGTCTACAAGGGCTTGTTGCTGGCGCCGCAGATTGCGTTGTTCTACAAGGAACTGGCGGACCCCGACACCGAAAGCGCGCTCTGTCTGGTCCACCAGCGCTTTTCCACCAACACCTTCCCCACCTGGCAGTTGGCCCATCCTTACCGCTACATCTGCCACAACGGCGAAATCAACACCGTACGCGGCAACGTCAACTGGATGTACGCCCGGCAGGAGCAGATGTCCTCCGACATCTTCAATGGGCCCGACGGCAAGCTGCGCATGAAGGAGATGTTCCCCATCATCCGGCAAGGCCAAAGCGATTCGGCCTGTCTCGATAACGCCGTGGAGCTGCTCCGCATGGCGGGCCGCGAACTGCCGCACACGATGGCGATGCTGATTCCGGAAGCCTGGGAAGGCGACCCAACGATGCCCGTCGAGGAGAAGGATTTCTACGAGTATCACGGCTCCTTGATGGAGCCCTGGGACGGCCCGGCGGCGGTGGCGTTCACCGATGGCCGCGTGATCGGCGCAACGCTGGACCGAAACGGTCTGCGCCCGGCTCGTTACCTGGTGACGAAGAAAGGCCAGTTGATCATGGCCTCGGAAGCCGGCGTGTTGCCGATTCCGCCGGAGGAAGTGGAATCAAAGGGCCGTCTGCAGCCGGGCAAGATGCTGCTGGTGGATCTCGAAAAGAAGCGCATCATCCCGGATGACGAACTGAAGACCGAGCTCGCCCGCCGCCGGCCGTATGGCAAGTGGGTGGCCGCCCAGCAGATCAAGCTGGACCAACTCCCGGAACCGCCGCGCGTCTACACGTTCGACCCCAACACCCTGCTCGAACGCCAGCGCTGCTTTGGTTACACCGAAGAAGATCTGCGCATGGTAATGACGCCCATGGCCACCAACGGCGAAGAACCGATTGGTAGCATGGGGGCCGACACGCCGCTGGCCTGTTTGTCGGATAAGCCGCAATCGCTGTTTGCCTACTTCAAGCAGCTGTTTGCGCAGGTCACCAATCCGCCCATTGATTCGATCCGCGAAGACATGGTGATGTCGCTGACCAGCTACATCGGCAATGAGCGCAACGTACTGGAAGAATCGGCCGAGCATTGCCACACCCTGAAGCTGGAACACCCGATCCTCACCAACCGTGATCTCGAAAAGATCCGCCGCGTGTCCAAGGGTGACTTCCTGGCTATGACGCTGCCCGCGCTCTACATGGTGGATGGCGGACAGAAGGAGCTGGAGCGGGCGCTGAACGGCCTGTGCAAGCGGGCATCGCTCGCCATCAAGGACGGCTATTCGCTGCTGATCTTGTCTGATCGCGGCGTGGACTTTGAGTCTGCCCCGATCCCGTCGCTACTGGCCCTGACCGCTGTCCACAACCACTTGGTCCGTGAAGGCACGCGCTCCCAGGTGGCGCTGGTGGTGGAATCCGGCGAGCCGCGCGAGGTGATGCACTTCTGCCTGCTGATCGGCTATGGTGCCAGCGCAGTGAACCCTTACTTGGCGATTGAGACGCTGGAAGATCTCTCCAACAAGGGTCTGGTGGGCCTGCCGTTTGAGAAGGCCTTGAAGAATTACAAGAAGGCGATCGGCAAGGGACTGCTGAAGGTCTTCTCGAAGATGGGAATTTCGACGTTGCAAAGCTACCGTGGCGCACAGGTATTTGAAGCCATCGGCCTGCAGCAGGAGATGGTGGACAAGTACTTCACCGGCACCACGTCACGCATCAATGGCATTGGTCTCGAAGTACTGGCGCGCGAAGCGCAGATGAAGCACGATTACGCCTTTCAGCCGCTGCGCGAAGGTGAAACGGAGCTCGACGCCGGCGGCAACTATCATTACCGCGCGCGCGGCGAATATCACCTGATCAACCCCTCGACGGTGGCCACGCTGCAACACGCGGTGAACAACAATAGCTTCGCCACCTTTGAAGAGTACGCGCATCTGATTGACGATCAGAACAAGCAGCTCTGCACGCTACGCGGTTTGATGGACTTCAAGTTCGCCGCGCAGCCGGTGGCGCTGGAAGATGTGGAACCGGCCAGCGAAATCGTCAAGCGCTTCGCCACCGGAGCGATGAGCTTCGGTTCGATCTCCAAAGAAGCGCATGAGACCCTGGCCATTGCCATGAACCGCATCGGCGGCCGCTCCAACACGGGCGAAGGTGGTGAGGACGAAGAGCGCTTCATTCCGCTGGCCAATGGCGATTCGAAGAAATCGAAGGTGAAGCAGGTGGCCAGCGGCCGCTTTGGCGTCACCACCAACTACCTGGTCAACGCCGAGGAACTGCAGATCAAGATCGCCCAGGGCGCAAAGCCCGGCGAAGGCGGTCAGTTGCCTGGACACAAGGTGGATCAAGTGATCGCCCGCGTGCGCTTCTCGACGCCGGGTGTCGGCCTGATCTCGCCGCCGCCGCACCACGACATCTACTCGATCGAAGATCTGGCGCAGCTGATCTACGACTTGAAGAACGCCAACCCCAAGGCGCGCATTTCGGTGAAGCTGGTTAGCGAAGTGGGCGTGGGCACGGTGGCCGCGGGTGTGGCCAAGGCGCACGCCGACGTGGTGCTGATCTCGGGCGATACGGGCGGCACGGGTGCCTCGCCCTTGACCTCGATCAAGTATGCCGGTTCGCCCTGGGAGTTGGGTCTGGCCGAAACGCAGCAGACGCTGGTCCTGAACGACCTGCGTTCTCGCGTGAAGGTGCAGACCGACGGCAAGCTTCAGACTGGTCGTGACGTGGTGGTGGGCGCGCTGTTGGGGGCTGAAGAGTTCGGCTTCTCCACCGCACCGCTGGTGGCGCTGGGCTGCATCATGATGCGCAAGTGCCACTTGAACACTTGCCCCGTGGGCATCGCCACGCAGGACCCGGCGTTGCGGGCCAAGTTCCACGGCCAACCGGAGCACGTCATCAACTTCTTCTTCTTCATCGCCGAACAAGTGCGGCAGCTGATGGCGAAGCTGGGCTTCAAGAACTTTGACGACATGGTGGGCCGCGTCGACAAGCTGGAGATGCGCAAGGCGATTGACCACTGGAAGGCCAGTGGCCTCGACCTGACGGCCATTCTCGAAAACCCGCGCGTCCCCTCGTCGGTGGGCCGTCGCTGCCTGATCGAACAGGACCACGGCTTAAGCGGTGCGCTGGACCACCGGCTGATCCGCAAAGCGCAAGCCGCGCTTGATTCCGGCGAACGCGTCGAAGGCCGGTTTGAGATCAAGAACGTCCACCGGACAGTGGGCGCGATGCTGTCGGGCGAGATCGCCCAGCGCTACGGGTCAGAGGGGTTGGCGGATGACACGATCCGCTTCAGCTTCCTGGGCTCGGCTGGACAGAGTTTTGGGGCGTTCCTCTCGCGCGGCGTCACGCTGATGCTGGAAGGCGATGCCAACGACTATGTCGGCAAGGGCCTGTCGGGCGGCAAGGTAGTGGTCTACCCGCCCAAGGGCGCGACGTTCTCGCCGGAGAAGAACATCCTGGTGGGTAACGTGGTGCTCTATGGTGCCACCTCGGGTGAGGCTTACTTCAATGGCCGCGCCGGCGAACGCTTCTGCGTCCGCAACTCCGGTGCGACGGCGGTCGTCGAAGGCGTGGGCGACCACGGCTGCGAGTACATGACCAAGGGCGTCGCCCTGATCCTGGGCGAGACCGGGCGCAACTTTGCCGCCGGCATGTCAGGTGGCGTGGCGTATGTGCTGGATGAGATCGGCGAGTTCGCGGCGACGCACTGCAATCAATCCAGCGTCGATCTGGATCCGCTGGATGCCTCCGATGAACAGTTGATCCGGGATCTGATTACCAGACACGTGATCGAAACCGGGTCACCGCGCGGTGCGTGGATACTGAGCGAGTGGAGCACGCTCGCTCCCAAGTTCTGGAAGGTGTTCCCGCACGACATGAAGCGCGTGCTGGGCATGACGCGCAATGCGGATAAGGTAGCGGCCTAGAGGCCGCGGCCAGATTTTGGAGTGGCGGCGTAGGGCCGCGCCGTTCGAGACTACCGCGAGAGAGAACCCATGGGAAAGATCACAGGCTTTAAGGAATACGAGCGCGAGACCGCGCCGCGCCGCCCGGTGGCGGAACGCATCAACGACTGGTTCGAGGTCTATCAGCCCTTCCCCGAAGAGCGCGTCCAGACCCAGGCCGCCCGCTGCATGGATTGCGGCGTGCCCTTCTGCCATACCGGCCAGGGCACCGTGGGCTGCCCGGTGAACAACCTGATTCCGGATTGGAACGACATGGTCTACCGGGGCCGCTGGAAAGAGGCGATCCGCGAACTGCACGCCACCAACAACTTCCCGGAATTCACCGGCCGCATCTGCCCTGCCCCCTGCGAGCAGAGCTGCGTGCTGGGCATTAACGAACCGCCGGTATCGATCAAGGTGATCGAGAAGACCATCATTGAACACGCCTTCAAGGAAGGCTGGATTAAGCCGGAGCCGCCGGTGCGCCGCACGCATCGCCGCGTCGCCATCGTCGGTTCCGGCCCAGCTGGGCTGGCGGCGGCGCAACAGCTCAACCGCGCCGGACACACGGTCACCGTGTTTGAGAAGGCCGACAAGCCCGGCGGTCTGCTGCGTTACGGCATCCCGGAGTTCAAGCTGGAGAAATGGGTGATCGACCGGCGGACGGCGCAGATGGAAGCCGAAGGCGTTGAGTTCCGCTGCGGCGTCAACGTCGGCGTGGATATCGATGTGGCGACGCTGAGCAAGCAGTTCGATGCCGTGTTGCTCTGCAATGGCGCGGAAGCGGGGCGCGATCTTGATGTCCCCGGCCGGCACTTGAACGGCGTCCACTTTGCCATGGAGTATCTACCGCAAGCCAACCGTCGCGCCATTGGTCTGCCCGTCACGGGTGAACCGATCATGGCGACGGGCAAGCGGGTGGTGATCATTGGCGGTGGTGACACCGGTGCCGATTGCCTGGGCTCGGCCATCCGCCAGGGCTGCGCCGATGTGCAGATGTGGGAACTGATGACTGAACCGCCGCCCGAGGGTACGCGCCTCCCGGCGCACCCCTGGCCCATGTATCCCCGCCAGAAGCGCATCGAGAGCGCCCATGAAGAATGGACGCCCGACCCGCGCCGGTATCAGGTGAAGACCGTCCGCCTGATCGGCGATTCCAACGGCAATGTAAAGCAGATCGAGGCCGTCAACATCGCCACCGGCGAGGCCTTCACGGTGGACGCCGACCTGGTGCTGCTGGCCATGGGCTTTGTCGGCCCCGACCGCGCCGACCAGTTCGGCGTCAAGCTGGACGCACGCGGTAATGTCGCCGCCAACAATTACGCCACCTCCACCCCGGGCGTCTTCGCCGCGGGCGACGTGCGCCGTGGCCAGTCCTTGGTGGTGTGGGCGATCCGCGAAGGCCGCGAGGCTGCCGAGGCGATCAGCAGCTTCCTGGAACAACGCGCCCAATCTGCGGCATAGCCGGCGTCCTCAGCCCGGGTCCGCGCCAGATTCAAGCGCGGACCCGGACCTTCACGGGGTTGTAGCTACACACTAATCACCGGGCAGGGTGCCATGCGAATGATCGAGTAGGCTTTGGCTCTCATACGCCCCAGCATGCCTTCCGTCGAGTGCCCGCGGCCAATCACGATCAGGTCCGCGCGTTCCGCGGCGGCCAGTTCGCACACCTGATGGGCGGGGTCGCCGAAGTCAATCACGATCGCGGTATCTTTCAGGCCCACTTCGCCCAGCATTTCTTCCAGTCGCGCCTTGGCCGACGCGGCAAAGTACTCCCGCCACTTGGGATCAAACGATTCACCAGCTTGGCCTTCCAGCGACGGCGCCACATGCGCCACCACCAGCCGGGCACCCATCTCCTGGGCAAAATCCGCCGCCCAGCGCAGCACCTTGACACTTTCCGGAGTGAAGTCCAGCGCCACCAGAATGTCGCGGAACTCAATCTTGTCCAGCGGTGGCGCATTCTCCATGTGGACCCCGGTCAGCACTGGGCACTTGGCATCGTGCAAAATCTGCGCTGCCACCGAACCCAGCAGGAAACGCCGGAAGATCCCATAGCCGTGGGTAGAGATCGCAATCAGATCGGCCTGTTCGGCGGCAGCGTACTCGGCCAGCCGCGTGCCGGGTTCGCCCTCCAGCAAAGTCCTCTGGACATCAAACCCCGCCATCTCTTCCGCCAGGAATCCCGCCAACTGCTTCTTGGCATACTCCTCCCTCGCGGTCAGCACTTCCGCCAGCGCCGGACCGCTCACTTCAATCGACATCGCCTCATAGTGGGGTGGCGGCAACACATGCACCATGCGGATGGTGGGATTGAAACGCCGGGCCAAGGCCTCCACGTAGCGGGCCGCTCCCCGGCTACGGGCCGAGAAATCAACCGGGAAAACGATCTTGTTGAACTTCATAGTTCTACCTCCCAAATCAACTAACTAGATGGCCCCCGCGGGCCGGTTTATCAAAATGCGTCCGGGCATGCAACTGCGCCGCCATTACCGCCAACACAATCGTGCTGGTGGGATCGTCATGGAACACCACCGTCTTGACCCCGGCATTCCAGGCCCGCGACAAGCCCGCCTCATCACCCCGGTCCGCCAGCACCACGGCGCGGTCCGGATGGGCCAAGCCACAGGCGAAAGCGGCGGATGCCAAGCCCGCGCAATCCACCACCAGCACGCCTTCGTACGCCGGATCCGGTTGATCGACGACCTCAATGTTCAGGCTGCAGGTGTTCAATAGCACCCGCCGGAGGTCTTCGGCCTCCCGGCGGTCCACCAGCGCGACCTGGATGCGGTTCATCATCACTCCCTCCTGTGCAATCGGGTCGCCACACGGTTGCCCAATAGGATCAACCACGTACAAGCGCAGCCAGTGGGTCAAATTCCGCAGTTGAGTTATTTCCCACAAACTTTACCGGATATCCTCTAGCCACCGGATATGCGGATAGCATGTAGACTGAGGGGGGGGAAGCGATGCTCCATAACCTGTTAGATGTCCTATTTCGTGCGATTCCGGATGGCTTGGTGGTCTATGACCGTGAAAAACGGATTACGGCGGCCAACCCAGCGGCGGAGCATATCTTCGGCATGTCCGCCGAGGCCATGGTGGGGCGGAGTTGCCGTGATGTGTTTGGCTGTGTCTCCTGCGATCATCACTGCGGGATCGCCGAGGGCCTGATACCCGGTCCCGACGAGCGGAACTCGACGGTGCACATCCACGACCGCCGGGGTCTGGACCGCGTGGCCCTTATCCGGACCGTTGCGCTGATCAACGACGAAGGCGACCCGGACGGGGCCGTGGCCACTTTCCGGGCCGTGTCCAACTCCTTCGCCCCGGCGCGCAACTTCGAGATCATCGCGGAATCCAGCTCCATGAAAGATGTGATGAGCTTCGTGCGCCGGGTAGCGGCCAGCGAGGCTTCGACGATTCTGCTGGAAGGTGAAAACGGCACCGGCAAGGATCTGTTGGCCAAAGCCTTGCACTACCAGAGCCTCCACCAGGGTGGCCCGTTCACCGCGATCAATTGCGCCGCGATTCCCGACACACTGCTCGAAAGCGAGCTCTTCGGCCATGAGAAGGGTGCCTACACGGACGCCCGCGCGCAGAAGCGGGGTCTGTTTGAATTGGCGGCGGGCGGCACGTTGTTTCTGGATGAAATCGGCGAGATCCCCATGCCGCTGCAAGCCAAGCTGCTGCGGTGCCTGGAAGAACGTACCTTCAAACGCCTGGGCGGCCTGAAGGACATTGAACTCGATGCCCGCGTGATCGCCGCTACCAACCGCAATCTGCGGGAGGCGGTGAAGGAAGGGGCCTTCCGCCAGGACCTCTACTTCCGCCTCAACGTCATCCACATTGACATCCCCCCGCTGCGCGAGCGCCGGGCCGATATCGTGCCCCTGGCCCGCTTTTTCGTCGACCAGTACAACCTGAAGTTCAAGCGCCGCATTGAAGGCCTGACCTCGGAAGCGGAAACCGCCCTGCTGCTGCACCATTGGCCGGGCAACGTGCGTGAACTGCGCAACGCCATTGAGCGGGCGATGATTCTGGAAGACAGTTCGCGCATCACGGCCGCCAGCTTGCCGCTGGAAACCACCGCCCGAGAGGTGCTGGCCGCGCAGGCGGCTTCCGTTCCGGAAGAGTGGCTCCCGCTGGAAGAGAGCGAGCGCCGGCTGGTGGAACGCGCCCTGGCCACCGCCGCCGGAAATCAGACGCAAGCCGCCCGGCTGCTGTCGATCACCCGCGATACGCTGCGCTACAAGATGAAGAAGTTCGGCTTCAAGTAACGCCCGCGCCCGCCACACTATACTCGACTCATGATTGCCCACCTGCGCGGAAGCGTGCTCGAAAAAGAACCCGGCCACCTGATCGTGGATGTGGCGGGCGTGGGCTACGAGGTCACCGTACCCATCTCCACCTGGACCCGCATTCCCGATGTGGGCCACACCGTTTCCCTGCTGATCTACACCGTGGTGCGCGAGGATGCACTGCTGCTGTTCGGCTTTCTGACAAAGGACGAAAAGGCGCTGTTTGAGAAGCTGATCAGCGTCAGCGGCATCGGCCCCAAACTGGCCGTAACGGTATTGTCTGGCCTTTCAGCCCCGGACCTGATCGCCGCCATCAAGGGTGGGGACCTGGCTCGGCTGACGCGCATCCCGGGCGTTGGCAAGAAGACGGCGGAGCGGCTGGTGGTGGAACTGCGCGACAAGGTGGGTGCGGCGACCGACACTCCGTTCCCGGTGGCCACGGCCATTACGGCGCTCGATCAGGACGTGCTGTCGGCGCTGGTGAACCTGGGGTGCCAGCGCAATGCCGCCGAAGCCGCCCTGGCCAAGCTGAAAGCCTCCGGAGCGCCACAGGACTTTGAGACCCTCTTCCGGCGCGCCCTCGAACTGGTGCGCTAGCCTCAATAAGGATGAAGGAGAAAGGCATTGTCTCAGGCGCGGCACTGGAGGGCGAAAAGCTCTTCGAGGCCAGCCTGCGCCCCCAGCGTCTGGCCGATTTCACCGGCCAGGCCAAGCTGAAAGAAAACCTGTCGATCGCCATTGAAGCCGCCCGGCAGCGCGGCGAAGCGATGGACCACGTATTGCTCTACGGCCCGCCGGGCCTGGGCAAAACCACGCTTGCCTTGCTGATCTCCCAGGAGCTGGAAGTCTCCTTTGACCAGACCTCCGGGCCGATCCTGCAAAAGAAGCTGGACCTCACCGGCATCCTCTCGAACATCCGGTCCAAGCAAGTCTTCTTCATCGACGAAGTGCACCGCCTGTTGCCCGATGTGGAGGAGATGCTCTATTCCGCGCTGGAAGACTTCCGGGTGGACATTCTGATCGGCAGTGGACCCGGCGCACGCACGCACACGCTGCCGGTGCCCAAGTTCACGGCTATCGGAGCGACCACGCGGCAGGGCCTGGTCAGTGCTCCGTTGCGCGGCCGCTTTGGTTTGGTGCTGCGCCTGGATCACTATTCGGCGCAAGACCTAGCCAGGATCGTCCTGCGCTCGGCGGGCATTTTGGGAATTGAGGTGGATGCCGAAGCCGCCGCCGAGGTGGCCCGCCGCAGCCGGGGGACGCCCCGCATCGCCAATCGGCTCTTACGCCGCGTCCGGGACTACGCCCAGGTTCGCGCCGGCGGCGCAGTGACGCATGAGGTAGCGGTGACGGCGCTGGATCTGCTGGATGTCGACCGCTTCGGCCTGGATGAAATCGACCAGAAGATCATGATGACCATCTGCGACAAGTACGGCGGCGGCCCGGTGGGTGTCAATACCATCGCCGCCTCCATCGACGAAGAATCGGCCACCATCGAGGAAGTCTACGAGCCCTACCTCATCCAACTGGGCTTCATCGACCGCACCCCCCGCGGCCGCGTCGCCACCGACCGCGCCTTTGAGTACTTCGGCATCTTCCGCCAGAAGCTGCCGCAGCGGATGCTGTTCTAGCCCATCAGGGGTGCCACGGCCTCGCTCTGGCGGGCGGAGACGCAGCTTCCCACCAGCCCTACCGGCGAACCCGCAGCCTCGTGCCCGGCTGGCTGGTGAGGGTATCAAAGCCCATGCGGACCTCCGGGTTGGCCGGGGTATCCAGCGGCAGCCGGACATTGATCTGGTAAAGGCCCGCGAACCCCGGGGAGAGTCCGGCATACAAGATGTTTTCCGGTTCCACGACGCGGCCCTCAATCTGCACCCGGAACTGGGCCAGCCGTGCAATGGAAGTGGCCTGCAGGGCCAACTGCCCGGGCATCAGGCTGGGCGTGGTGCGCCCCAGGCCGGTGGCATAAAGCACGACAACCTCGCCCGGTTGGGCCTCGCGATTCGGTGTCAGCGGCTGATTTTGGACGTTGGTGGCGGCGATAAAGCGGCCATCGCCCAAAAAGAACTCCGGCGTTTCCGCCACCAGCACCACTGGGATGGTAGGGCCGCGCCGCCCGTCCAGCAGCAAGTCCAGCACGCCTTCACCCGGCGGGAGATTGACCGGGATCACCAGGTTGATCTGCGTGGGCGACACATAGTAGAGATGGGCCGGCTGATTGCTGATAAAGACCCGGACTCCGGTGCCGGGCAGCGTGGCGGGCAGGGTGTTGGCAGTGATGTCGTCCGCGGTCTGCTGGCGGGTAGTAAAGGCCAGGTTGGTGCCGTAGAGAGTGGCGATCGTCCCCGGACTGAGCGGCGTCGGAGCATTGGACGCCGCGTTCACCAAATCGATGGCCCGGTAAGCGGGCGTCTGCGCCACCAAAGCCGGACTTGCGGCCACCAGGACGGCCACCACCACGCCGAAGCCCAAGTGGGCCCGCCGGACGCCAGGACATGGCACGCATGAATGCATGTCTGATTAGTGCGCGGGCGGGCGCAATCTTCTCTCGCTGATTTTGCCCCAAGACGAGGAACGGCACCGGGTAACGGAAACTACCGCAGGTTGATAAACAGCCCCGAAGGCAGCGGCACGCCGCCCACCGAGCCCGCCAGTTCATAGTCACCCGCCGCCATGGTGGGAACCGTGATGTTGAACTGATAGAGTCCCACCGCTTGCGTCGCCAAGCCCGCAAACGACGGCGTCACCGCTTGAGCACCAAAGCGCAGCACGACGTTCGGCAGATCGTTGCGGACTTGTACGATCTTGCCCGTACCCTGGTCCGGCGTGGTGGCTCCAAAGCCGACGCCGTAGAAGGAAATGTTGTCCCCCGCCCGCGCACTACGGCAGTTGATCCCCGGCAGGGAGTTGGGCGCACAGACAAACGCAAGTGGCGAGACACCTTCAAACACTGCCGCGATGTACTGCCGTCCGGCACTGTTCTTGAAGGCCGCCGGTGCCAGGAACGACGGCACGCGATCCATCATGTTGATCGTGTAGTTGTCGCTAGTGCCATTGGCATTTCTCACGGTCAGAATCTGCGCGCCATTGCCCAACCCATCCGGGATCTGCGCATTGATCTGTGACGGCAGACCGGGCCGCGCCGCCACCAGCACATACATAAACGCGGGCTTGCCGCCCACGCTGACGCTGACGCCTTCCAGCGACGTCGGCGCGTTGATACCGGTGAAGTCGCCACCCTGCCACACGCGCAGGTCGCCGGAATAGAAGTTGTCGCCGCGAATCTCCACCCAACTGCCCGGCGCAATGTTCTTCGACTGGCTATAGAAGTCACCCGCCACCAGCACGCCATCGGTCGGGCGCACCACGGGGCGGTTCGAGGTCTGCGGCGGGGCCGGGGTGATCGTGACGGTGGTCGAGTAGATGCGGTCGCCCTGCGGATTGCCATTCCCATTGGCCGCATTGGCGGCTACGTAGATCACCACGCTGCCGCTGGCCGTTGCCGGAGGGGTCCACTCAAAGGTGAACGTATTGCCGGGCTCCGGCCCGGTGTGGGTGATGAATTCCAGGGGCGTGGCGGCTGGACACGTGGCTCCGGACTTGCTGTTGATCTTGCTCCAGTCGGCTGACCAACAGTCGACATGCAGCCGCGCGTTGGTGGCGCGGAAGCCTCCGGCCTGAGTGGAGGCACTGGCGGAAAGACGCGAGGCCGCCTGCATTCCATAGATGACGGCGGCGGAGTCCGTCACCGTCACCGTCACCGCCTGCGCCACCCCAGGGACGTAGGTGCCTCCCCCGGAGAGAGAAACTGTAACCCTGCCGCCCCCGCCATTCAACGGCGTCCCCGTGTGGCAAGCCACTTCCCAGCACGTAGGCCCGTCAACCGGCACACCGGCGCGGCCGGGCGGAGCACCTTTCCCATTGCCCCAGGCCTCAGCCGCCGCAAACAACACGGCCGGGATGATTCTGGTGACTTTCATGCAGGCCTCCCTTGGGTGCTTAGCAAATCAGGTGGTGGAGATCGTCGTGCGTGGACCCGGCACACCGAGCCCGGCGGCGAGTTCAGGATTCAGGTGCGCAAAGAAACAAGAAGGGGAAGGGCGTCTCATGGAGCAGCACCTTCCCCTTCAAAGCTAAGCCAACAGCTGCTGGGCAACTACCGCAGGTTGATAAACAGCCCCGCCGGCAGCGGTACGCCGCCGATGGAACCGGCTAGTTCATAGTCGCCAGCCGCAATGGTAGGCACAGTGATATTGAACTGATAAAGGCCCACCGCACCGGTCGCCAAGCCAGCGAACGATGGTGTGACGGCTTGCGTGCCAAACTGCAGTACAACGTTTGGCAGGTCGTTGCGCACCTGCACAATCCGCCCAGTGCCCTGGTCCGGCGTGGTGGAACCAAAGCCCACGCCGTAGAACGAAATGTTGTCGCCCGCCCGTGCGCTGCGGCAGGGAATACCGGGCAGCGAGTTGGGCGCACAGACAAACGTGGTCGGCGAGACGCCCTCATACACGGCGGCAATGTACTGCCGCCCCGCCGCGTTCTTGAAGGCCCCTGGCGCCAGGAACGACGGAACCCGGTCCACCATGTTGATGGTGTAGTTGTCGCTGGTGCCGTTGGCGTTTCTCACGGTCAGGACCTGCGCGCCATTGCCCAGCCCATCAGGAATCTGCGCATTGATCTGCGACGGCAACCCCGGACGGGCCGCCACCAGCACGTACATAAACGCGGGCTTGCCGCCCACGCTGACGCTAACGCCTTCAAGCGACGTCGGAGCGTTGATGCCCGTAAAGTCGCCACCCTGCCAGACACGCACATCACCGGAGTAGAAGTTGTCGCCGCGGATCTCCACCCAGGAGCCGGGCGCGATGTTCTTGGACTGGCTGTAGAAGTCGCCCGCCACCAGCACGCCATCGGTGGCGCGGACGGTGGGACGGTTGGACGTCTGCGGTGCAGCCGGGGTCAGCGTGACGGTGGTCGAGTAGATGCGGTCGCCGCTGGAATTGCCATTCCCATTGGCTGCGTTGGCCGCCACGTAGAGGATCACGTTGCCGTTGGCGGTGGCGGGCGGTGTCCACTCAAAGGTGAACGTGTTGCCAGCTTCGGCACGAGTGTGGGTGATGTATTCCAGCGGTTGCGCGGCGGGACAGACCGAAGCCGTCTTCTGCGCATCGCGGATGAAATCAGTGGACCAGCACTCAACCTGGAGCCGATCGGTGAGCGCCCGGAACCCGCCGGCCTGGGTAGATGAACTGGCCGCAAACCGGGAAGCCGCCTGCATGCCATAAACCCGCGCTACAGAATCGGTGATCCTCACCGTTACCGTCTGGGTCACACCGGGGGTATAGCTGGTGCCACCCGACAGTGTCACTGCGACATTGCCGCCGCCCCCGTTTAGGGCACCCGTATGGCATTGCACACAGGTAGCGCCTTCGCCGGGCACTCCGGAAGTGGCCGGGGGCGCCCCCGCATTATTCGCCCACACCGCGGCTGAGCACAGCGCGGCCCCAATGATTCCAATAAGTTTCAAGATTCCCTCCCCTTCACCCAAAGCTGAATCGCTTTTCGCGATGTCGTGCTGACGGGCAATTCCGCCAACTGGTTTCGTTTAATCCACTTGAGCTGCGTTTCTTTGCCCGGCAGCGCTCGCGGAAGTCGTGCGAGATATACCGTGATTGTATACGAGTGGTTGACGATTGAGTGGCGCACCGTCCCCAGCTTCTCGCCCAGTTTGGCCTGCGGCAACCGGGAGGCTTCCGGCAACTCCCAAAACCCGGCTAACCGGTCAGCATCCGCGGGCCGCTGCCACATCAGCAGTTCGCCTTCACGCTCCACGACGAGAAGCGTCATCGCTTCCAGAATAGGGACGGCGCGGCGCAACTTGACGGGCAACTCACTGGCCCGCCCCGCCTTGCGCCCTTCGCAGAACTCAGCCACCGGACACAAGAGACACTGCGGCTGTCGCGGCACGCACAGGGTGGCCCCCAGCTCCATCATGGCCTGATTGAACAGCCCCGGCTGCGGCGTGGGGATCAACTGGTCCACGGCAGCTTGCAGCCGCTTTTTGGTGACGCCCGCGCCGATGTCGCCCGCATCGTTGGCGAGCCTTGCGGCCACGCGCATGACATTGCCGTCGAGCACGGCATGCTTCAGCCCGAACGCAATCGAAGCCACCGCCGCCGCCGTGTAGTCACCCACGCCGGGCAGCGCGCGCAGAAAATCGTAGTCCGGCTGGAAGCCACCGGCGTCCGTGATGGCTTGCGCCGCCTTCTGCAGGTTACGGGCACGGGAGTAGTAGCCCAGGCCGCTCCACATCGTCAGCAACTCCTGTTCAGGCGCGATAGCCAAAGCAGCTGGCGTCGGATAGCGTTCCAGGAACCGCTGCCAGTAGGGGATCACGACGCTGGCCCGGGTCTGCTGCAGCATGATCTCGCTGACCAGGATGGCCCACGGGTCCGCTGTTTCGCGCCACGGCAGGGGCCGGTGAGCGTGGGCATACCAATCGATCAACTTGCGGGCAAAGGGCGGCACGGTAGACTAAAGAGGTCCCTCTAAGTTTGCCTGAATGAGTACCCGCCCTGGCCAGTTCGCCGCTGGTTCCATCGAAATCCGTGGAGCCCGTGTCCATAACCTGAAGAACATTTCGGTCTCGATCCCGCACAACCAGTTGACGGTGGTGACCGGCGTGTCGGGCTCCGGCAAATCGTCGCTGGTGTTTGACACCATCTACGCCGAAGGCCAGCGCCGCTACGTTGAGAGCTTGTCCAGCTACGCGCGTCAGTTTCTGGAGCGGATGGAGAAACCCGATCTCGACGAGATCGAAGGTATCGCGCCGCCCATCGCCATCCGGCAAAAGAACACGACGCGCAACCCCCGCTCCACCGTCGCCACCTCCACCGAGGTGTACGACTTTATGCGCCTGCTGTGGGCACGCGCCGGATCCACGTACTGCCCCAACGGCCACGGCGAAGTGCTGCGCGACACGGTGGATCAAGTGGCCACTCACTTCCTTGAGCAGCGCGCCGGCACCCGCTGGTACGCGCTGTTCCCCGTGGTGGTGCCGGACCTGGTGATCAAAACCGGCCCCAAGAGCGCCGCCAAGCCGTCCGCTGTGGCCACGGACCGCTTCCGTGATCGCCTGTTCGAGCTGCGCGCCAAAGGCTTCAACCGTCTCTACCAGGAAGGCAAGACGTTTGAGTTCTCGACGCCGGAGTCATTGCTCGAAATCAACTTCAAGAAGCCGCTGTTCGTGCTGGCCGACCGGCTGGCGATCGGCAGCATTGACCGCCAACGCGTCGTCGATACGGTGGAGATCTGCTACCGCGAAGGCGGCGAAGTGATCTTTGAAGAAGCGGGCGTCTTCCCGGTCTACCAGATCCGCTACGCCGAAACGTTCGCCTGCAAGGCCTGCGGCACCACATTTGCTGACCCGGAGCCACGCCTATTCAGCTTCAACAATCCGTTCGGCGCCTGCCCGCGCTGCCAGGGCTTTGGCAACACCATCGACTACGACATGGACCTGATCATCCCGGACCCATCGCGGTCCTTGGATGAAGGTGCCATCGACCCCTGGACCAAGCCCAGCTACAGCTGGTTCTTTGACGACTTCAAGAAGTCCAAGCCGGGGCCGTTCAAGGACAAGAACCGTTGGAAGGTGCCCTATGCAGACCTGACCGCGGAAGAGCGCAAGATCGTCCGCGAGGCGGTCTTTGCCTTCTTCAAGGAAGTGGAGCAGAAGAAGTACAAGGTCCATGTCCGTGTCTTCCTGGCGCGCTACCGCGGCTATGCCGAATGCCCGGAATGTGGCGGTTCCCGCTTGCGGCGGGAGGCCGTGAACATTCGCCTCTCCGGTGCCACCATTGCCGACGTCAACCGCATGAACATTGCCGAAGCGGCCGCCTTCTTTGAAGGCATGACGCTGCGGCCAGAACAGCGCAAGGTGGCCGACAAGGTACTGATCGAGATCCGGCAGCGGCTGAAGTTCTTAAACGATGTCGGTCTCGAGTACCTGACGCTGGACCGGTTGGCTTCGACACTCTCTGGTGGCGAAGCACAGCGCATCCAGTTGGCCACGTGCCTGGGCTCGCGCCTGGTGGGGGCCACCTATGTGCTGGATGAGCCTTCGATTGGCTTGCACCATCGCGACACCGGTCGGCTGATCGCCATCATGGAAGAGCTGCGTGAATTGGGCAACACCATCGTGGTCGTGGAGCATGACCCGGAAGTGATGCGCGCCGCCGACCACATCATCGACCTGGGGCCGGCGGCGGGCGAACTCGGGGGACACGTCGTGTTCCAAGGTCCGTTTGACACCATGCAAGGCACACTGACATCGCGCTACTTGAGTGGCGAACTACACGCCGCAGCCCAGCGCGAACGGCGTGAGATGGAGACCAAGAAGACGGTCACCTTCCGCGGGGCGCGCGCCAACAATCTGAAGGGCATCGATGTCACCATCCCGCTGGGCATTCTCGTGGCCGTCACCGGTGTGTCCGGCAGCGGTAAATCCACCCTGGTGCACGATGTGATCCACAAGGCGCTGGACACCCGCTTGAAGCAGCTCAACCCGGAACGCGCGGGTGCCGCCGCCCTGGCTGACAACGAGATCAGCGAGAAGGTCACCTGCCGCGAGATCGAACACGCGGAGCGGGTGAAAGACGTAGTGCTGGTGGATCAATCACCCATTGGCCGCACGCCGCGCTCCAATCCCGTCACCTACGTGAAAGCCTTCGACCAGATCCGCGAGCTGTTCGCCTTGACGCCCGAGGGCAAGCGCCGCGGCTATTCATCCGGCCACTTCTCGTTCAACATCCCCGGCGGCCGTTGCGAGATGTGCCAGGGCGATGGCACGGTGACGGTGGAGATGCAGTTTCTGGCCGACGTGGAACTGATCTGCGAGGACTGCAAGGGCACGCGCTACAAAGCGTCCACGCTCGAGATCAAGTACCAGGACAAGTCGATCCATGAAGTGCTGGGCCTGACCATCGATGAGGCAGTGGAGTTCTTCGCGTCGACGCCGAAGCTCTGTTCGCGCTTGAAGGTGCTGGCCGATGTCGGCCTGGGCTATCTGCGCCTGGGCCAATCGGCGACGACGCTTTCCGGCGGCGAAGCACAGCGGGTGAAGCTGGCCGCCTATATCGCGAACGTGGGCGCCACCTCCGCCAAGGGTACGCTGTTCATCTTTGATGAGCCAACGACAGGGCTGCACTTTGACGACATCGCCAAACTGCTGGACGCCTTCAACCGGCTGATCGACCAGGGCGCCTCAGTGCTGTTGATCGAGCACAACCTGGACGTGATCCAGTCCGCTGACTGGGTGATCGACCTGGGGCCTGAAGGCGGCGCCGGTGGCGGACGCGTGGTGGCGGAAGGCACACCGGAAGAAGTGGCGGAATGCGCCGCCAGCTACACCGGACAGGCCCTGAAAGCGGCGCTACACTCATAGTCGATGACGGCTTTACTGTTCCTGTTGCTCGCGCAATCTCCCATGGACGTGGGGATGAAGGCGCTGGATGCCAACCAATGGGCGGAGGCCGAGCAGGCGTTTGAGAAGGCGGTCACGGCAGAACCCAGCGACTACGCGGCCCACTTCCACCTGGCTTTGGCGCGGACGTTCCTGAACAAGGATGAGCCGGCCATGGCCGGGTTCCGCAAAACGCTGGAGCTGAAGCCGGGCCTCTATGAGGCGCAGATCAACTTAGGCCTGCTCTACCACCGCTACCGCAAGTTCCCCGAAGCGATCGAGCAATTGAAGGGAGCCGCCGCGCAAAAACCCGATGATGTGCGGACGCTGTTCCATTTGGGTGATGCCTATCGCGAGACCAAGCAGTTCGCCGCCGCCGAGCCCATCTTCCGGCGTCTGCTGGAAATCGACCCCAAGCTGGAAGCCGTCCATCAAGGCTTGGCCCAGGCCCTGGCCGCCAACGGCAAGCTGGACGAAGCCGTGCCGCACTTTGAAAAATCGAATAGCTGGTTGGAGCTGGCCCAAGCCTACGAAGACGCGGGGCAATGGGAGAAGGCCATTCCCATTTATGAACGAGTAACGCCGGACCTGGCGATCTTGACGCGATTGGCCGGAGCCTATCTGCGGCAGAAGCAGTTCGACAAGGCCGAAGGCGTGGTGACGCAAGCGTTGAAGCTTGCGCCCAACGACTATGACTTGCGCCTCACCTATGGGCGCCTGCTGCGCGACAAGCGCCAGTTTCAACCAGCCGCCACGCAGTTCGCCGCCGCCGTCAACCTGAAGCCGCAGGAGACCGCAGCGTTAAACGAGCTGGCGGGCATGCTGATTTCGCTCGAAGACTACGACCGCGCGCTGCTGGCCCTGGATCGCTTGAAGGCCTTGAACGCCGAGATCCCCGGTCATCTGTTCTTCCGCGCATTGATCCATGACAAGCGCCATCAAGCCGACCATCGCCTGTCACCCAAGCCCGCAATCGAAGCCTACCGCGCGTTTCTCGCGGCGGCTGAGGGGAAGTATCCC
This sequence comes from Bryobacteraceae bacterium, assembly GCA_947458745.1. GTDB lineage: Bacteria > Acidobacteriota > Terriglobia > Bryobacterales > Bryobacteraceae > JAPKYZ01. The sequence goes on from CANGYQ010000002.1 coordinate 207,564, forward strand.
GATGAAGAGTTTAAGGCGCGGCAGCGTGCGCGCATTCTGGAAAAGGAGGCCGCCCGCCGATGACAATTCTCGTGCTGATGCTGGCCCTGGATCTGGCGGCGGTGAAGGCGGAGCCGGATCTGGTGAAACGGGCGAACCGCGCACTGGACTATGCGTTCGAGCAACTGGCTGAAGCCCGCAAGCTCACCAGCGACGGCAGTGCCGAGGCGCTGAAGAAGACCGCCGAAGAGATAACCGCTGGTATTGATCTGATGGTGGAAACCTTCAGCCAGGCGCGCCGCCGCACCGGCGACATGAAGAAGGCCGAGATCCGCCTGCACGACTTGATCCGGCGCCTGGAAACATTGCGTCAGGATGCCCCGTTTGATGAACGGGCGGTGATTGAATCGGTGGAGAAGCGCGCTCGCGCATCCAACGAGAAACTACTCGAGCTGGTGATGGGCAAACGCTGAGCCGCCGATAGAATAGTGCGCAGGGAGGGACTCGCGATGCGATGCTTTGGAACGCTACTGCTGGGAATGGTGATGATGATCACCAACGCCACAGCACAACAGAAGGACTTTCTCACCTCCGATGAAGCCGACCAAATCCGCGTGGCACAGGAGCCCAATATGCGCCTGCGCGTCTACCTCCACTTTGCACAACAGCGCGTCGACCTGATCGAACAGGCACTCAAGAAAGAGAAGGCCGGCCGCGCGGGCCTGATCCACGAGTACCTGGAAGAGTACACCAAGATCATTGAGGCGCTGGACATCGTGGCCGATGACGCCACCAAGCGCAAGATCGTCATTGAAGAAGGCATCAGCGCGGTGATCAAGGAAGAGAAGGCCATGCTCGCCAAGCTGCAAGCCATTGCTGATGCGCCCCCCAAGGACATTGGCCGCTATCAGTTCGCACTGACGCAGGCGCTTGAGACCACCGAGGATTCGCTCGACATGGCCAAGCAGGATGTAGAGGCACGGCGCACTGCAGTAGCCGAAGCCGACCAGCGCCGTAAAGCTGAGCGCGAGTCTCTCACCAAGGCCGTTGAAGGGGCCGAAGGCAAGGCATTGCCAAAGACCGAAGCCGCCAAATCAGAGAAGCGCGCGGCTGATGCGGCCGCTCCTGATGCGGAACAAAGGGCCACGGGCCGCAAGCCACCCACACTGCGCCGCAAGGGTGAAGCACCCGCTCCACCGAAGCCGTAGCGGCGGGTTGTGGCGATGGCTTGCCGGTTGATGGGCAGCTTCGACACCACATGCTCATCACACGAAGTAGGATTTCGAAAATCCTTTAATACATTTTGTGCACGAAACGTTTGATCTCCGGTTATACTGATTGCCAAAGGTGTGTTTTCGCGTACCTGAAATGGAGGATGTTTCTTCACTCAGCGTCAATGCGGTTCGCGCCATGCTGATTGATAGGGAGAATTGAATGCAACAGATGAGTTCCATCGGAACATCAATGGCGGCGTTTCCGTTTGTTGACGCCGTACTGCGCAGCTTGAGCCAGCCCGCCGTGGTTGATTCGCTCGAAGCCGCCACCAAGAAAGCTCCGGCCAAAGCCCCCGCTAAGGCTCCGGCCAAGGCTCCGGCCAAGAAGGCTCCGGCCAAGGCTCCGGCCAAGAAGGCTCCGGCTAAGGCTCCGGCCAAGAAGGCTCCGGCTAAGGCTCCGGCCAAGAAGGCCCCCGCCAAGGCTCCGGCCAAGAAGGCTCCGGCCAAGGCTCCCGCCAAGAAGGCTCCGACCACGGCCACGGCCAAGAAGGTCGCCCCTAAGAAGGCCTAGTTTCTCCATTGTTCCGGTAGGCTCCTCGCGGGCCTGCCAACCAAGTCTCCAATCGGGGCCAGCTCACCAGAGCGGCCCCGATTTCCTTTTGTGGCCCGATGCCCATCGCGCGGCCAGACAGCAAATGCATGTGTCCCGTATACTCGTTCTCATGAAGAGCCTGATTCATCTGTTCGCCTTTGCCCTGGGCACCTTCGCGCAAGACGACGTGAAGAAGATCTCGGCGGAAGACATCAAGGACCTACTGGGGCCCAACGTGATCTTCCTTGATGTCCGCACTCCGCAAGAGATCCGCGAGTTCGGCACACTGAAGGGCTACATCAACATCCCCATTGATGAACTGCCCAAGCGCATGGGAGAACTCCCCAAGGACAAGCGCATCATCACCGCTTGAAACGCCGGAGGAAGAGCGGTCCGTGCGGCCGCCATGCTGAAGGCGAAAGGTTATGACGTGATCGGCGCTTGTGGCATCAAGGGCGCGGAGACCAAGGGTGTCGAGTTGATCAAGCCAGCCGAAGAAGAGAAAGAGAAGAAGCCCTAGTTCGCTGGGGATTGGTACGCTGAAGGCATGGCCAGCCAACCGCTTGTCCACTTCACACTCGAAGGGTATTTTCGCCACGAGCGAGAGTCGGAACAACGGCACGAGTACATCGATGGCGCAATCCTAGCCATGGCCGGTGGCACGCCCCGCCATAGCCTGATCACGGCCAACCTCGTTGGGGTTCTCTATGGCGCACTTCGCGGCAAACCATGCCGTGTGTACTCATCTGACCTGCGCATCAGCACCAAGATCAAGAACATGATCGTCTACCCCGACCTCTCAGTGGTCTGTGGCCGCCCCCGGCCCATCGAGGATGACCGGGACACGATCTCCAACCCCGTACTGATTATCGAAGTCTTCTCACCTTCGACACGCAATCGAGACCGGGGACTGAAGGCAGCCGAATATCGGGACATGGAAACGTTGCTCGAGTTCCTGTTGATCGAACAAGACCACCCCCACATCGAACATTGGCGCAAAGTGGCCGACGGCCACTGGGACGTCATCACCGTCGAGCAACCGGACGCCGTGCTGACCTTGAACTCCGTGGGCGTCGAGTTGCCCGTGCTCGAAGTGTACGCGGGTGCGGACGGCGAACCGGAATAGCGAGTCGTCGCGCAGCTGACTCTGATATAGTCGAGCGCCATGAGCCCCCGTTTCTGCCTCTCCGCCGTTCTCTGCCTGCTCCCTGTAGCGGCTGCAACGCTCCCCAAGACCGGCCCTGAGAAGGTGGGCCTTTCCGCCGAGCGCTTGAAGCGTGTTGATCGCCTGATGCAGCGCTACATCGACAAGGGCGAGATCGCGGGCGCAGTGACACTGGTGGCACGCAAAGGGCAGATCGCCCACCTGAACGCCCAAGGCGTGATGGACCTCGACACCAAGCGTCCCATGACCACGGACGCCATCTTCCGCCTGGCCTCCATGACCAAGCCCATCACCAGCCTGGCCGTGATGATGCTGCACGAAGAAGGGCACTTCCTGCTGAAGGACCCGATCTCGAAGTTCCTGCCCGAGTTCAAGAACCCGCAGGTGGCCGTGGCCAATGCACCGAACGAACGCGCGGGCGGCGGCTTTCGCACGGTACCCGCGGAGCGTGAGATCACCATCCGCGATCTGTTGACCCACACCTCAGGCTTGGCCAGTGGCACGGCCGGAGCGACCATGGCACTGGTGCAGAAGCTGAATGCCACTCGCAAGCCCGAAGACCTTCTGGCCAGCTACACGGTGAAGCTGGCTGCCCTGCCCCTGAACTTCCAACCCGGCACGCATTGGGAGTACGGCCCCGCCACCGACGTTCTGGGCCGGCTGGTGGAAGTGGTCTCCGGCCAATCGCTCGACCAGTTCTTCCGCCAGCGCATCCTCGATCCGCTGGGCATGACGGACACGCACTTCTATCTGCCCGAAGATCGTCTGCCGCGCCTCACCACCGCGTATGAGAAGGCCGAGGGCCAACTCCGCAAGCTCCCCGCCCTAGGCCCGGCCAGCCGCACCGCGAAGTTCTATGCCGGAGGTGGTGGCTTGGCTGGTACCGCCGAGGATTACCTCCGCTTCTGCCAGATGATGCTGAACGGCGGACAACTGGACGGCAAGCGCCTGGTCAGTCCCAAGACCATCGAGATGATGCGCGCCAACCACATCGGCGATCTGCCCATGTGGCAGGACACGCTCAGCGGCTACCATTTCGGCTTGGGTCTGCGGGTGCGCGCGAGCAATGGCCAAGCAGCGGTGCTGGGATCAGAAGGCAGCTACGGCTGGGGCGGTGCGTACGGCACCTACTTCTGGATCGACCCCAAGGAGCAGATGATCGGTATCATGATGATCCAACTCATGCCCTACGCCCACCTAAACATCCGCCCCGAGTTCCAGAACGTCGCCACACAGGCGATCGTCGAGTAGTCAGTGGGACAGTGAAGGCTGGGACAATGTATTGGGCCACTTCGCTCACGCTCTCAGCACGTTTTTCCACTTGAACATAGATGAGGATATTGAGCGTCTGTCATCTGGCGTAATTCAGCTAGGTACCGAACTCACATAATAGAACGGGAAGGCCAATTAAGTGCGTGCTTCTCGCCACAAGCGCCACCCCGCCTCGCGCCTTAATTGAATCGAGGAAGTCCAGCTGGTGCGGAGCCACCCTTCCCTTTGGGGTTTCACGTCAACTGCTAGAAAACGACCGTCCGGCATAATGCCGATAGTATCGGAGGAACAGGCAGGCCGGTGCCCCTGATTCGCGCACTTCAATGCAAAAGGGGCGAGCCGAAGCCCGCCCCCCTTAGTACTGCAATCAAACCCGAAAGCTAGACCGTACGGCCCGCCTCCGCACCCGCCGAGGACTTCGCCAGGGCTGCCTGAGCAGCGGCCAGACGGGCGATCGGCACACGGTACGGGGAGCAGCTGACGTAGTCCATGCCGGCGTCGTAGCAGAACTTCACGCTCGACGGGTCGCCGCCATGTTCGCCGCAGATGCCGACTTCGAGTTCGGGACGCGTTTCGCGGCCGCGGGCGATGGCCCACTTCACGAGCTCGCCCACGCCTTCCTGGTCCAGTTCCGCGAACGGATCGGCCGGGAAGACCTTGATGTCCTGATAGTGGCCCGAGAACTTCGTATAGTCGTCGCGGGACAGGCCCATTGTGGTCTGCGTCAGGTCGTTGGTGCCGAAGCTAAAGAACTCGGCCTGCTCGGCGATCTTCGCCGCGGTCACAGCCGCGCGCGGGATCTCGATCATGGTGCCGATCATGTACTTCAGCGTGATGCCGGCCTTGGCCAGCACTTCCTTGGCCACGCCTTCCACGATGTTCTTCTGGTGCTCCAACTCTTTCCAGCTGCCCACCAGCGGAATCATCACTTCCGGAATTACATTGACGCCCTTCTTGGCCACCTGAACGGCAGCTTCAAATACGGCGCGCGCCTGCATTTCCGTGATCTCGGGGTAGGTGATGCCCAGACGGCAGCCGCGGTGGCCCAGCATCGGGTTGAACTCATGCAGCTCTTCCACGCGGTGCAGCAGAACCGGGAGTTCCTTCTTCAGCTGGCCGACCGGGAAGCCGTACTTCTCCGACATCGCCTTCTTCTCTTTGGTGTCGGCGTGCGGCAGCTTGGCCAGGTCCACCATCAAGTCCTCGCGCTTAGGCAGGAACTCGTGCAGCGGCGGATCGAGCGTACGGATCACCACCGGGAATCCGTTCATCGCGGTGAACAGACCGGCGAAATCCTTGCGCTGCATCGGCAGCAGCTTAGCCAGCGCCTGGCGGCGGGTCTTTTCGTCGCGAGCCAGAATCATCGCCTGCACGTGCGGCAAACGATCTTCCGCGAAGAACATATGCTCCGTGCGGCACAGGCCAATGCCTTCGGCGCCGAACTTGCGGGCCACCTTGGCATCGCGCGGGATGTCGGCGTTGGCGCGGACGCCAAACTTGCCGCGATACTCGTCCGCCCAGCCCATGAACGTGGCCAGCACGCCTGAGCTCGGGTCGGGATCGTTGGTCTGGGCCTGGCCCAGGTAGACATGGCCGGTGGTGCCATCGATCGAAAGCCAGTCGCCTTCCTTGAAGGTGACCGTCTTGTCGCCCGACTTCACCGTCGCCTTGCCGGCGCGCTCGTCAATCGACATCGCGCTGGCGCCGACAATGCAGGGGCGGCCCATGCCACGGGCCACCACGGCCGCGTGCGAGCTCTTGCCGCCGATCGCAGTGAGAATGCCCCTCGAAACGTCCATGCCATGGATGTCGTCCGGCGTGGTCTCTTTGCGGACCAGGATCACCGGAGCGCCCTTGCACAGCTCGACAGCGCTCTCCGCCGAGAACGCCACCTTGCCGACGGCCGCACCGGGCGAGGCCGCGATGCCGGTCAGCAACTTGGGCAGAGTCTTCAGCGAGGCCGCGTCGAACACCGGGTGCAGCAGTTGATCCAGCTGCGACGGCGCGACGCGCATCACGGCCTGGTCCTTGGTGATCAAGCCTTCCTTCACCATCTCCACGGCCACGCGAACGGCCGCCGGGCCGGTGCGCTTGCCGTTGCGGGTCTGGAGCATGTAGAGCTTGTTCTTCTCGACAGTGAACTCAAAGTCCTGCATGTCCTGGTAGTGGCGCTCCAGGTTGGAGGTGATCTCCACCAGTTGCTTGTACACTTCCGGCATTTCATCGTGCAGTTCCGAGATCGGCCGAGGGGTACGGATACCGGCCACGACGTCTTCGCCCTGCGCGTTGATAAGGAATTCGCCGTAGAACACCTTCTCGCCTGAACCGGGGTCACGCGTGAAGCCGACGCCGGTGCCGCAATCGTCACCCATGTTGCCGAACACCATCGCCTGAACGTTGGCCGCGGTGCCGATCGAATCCGGGATGCGCTCCATCTTGCGGTAGTAAGAAGCCTTGGGGTTCCACCAGGACCGGAACACGGCGTCGCGGGACATCTTCAGTTGTGCGCGCGGATCCTGCGGGAAATCCTTCTTGGTTTCCTTCTTCACCAGCTTCTTGTACTCGACGATGATCTTCTGCAGATCTTCGGCCGTCAGATCGGTGTCCAGCTTCACCTTGGCCTTCTTCTTCTGTTCGTCGAAGATGTGGTCAAAGTGTTCCATGTCGATGTCGAGCGCGACTTCGCCGAACATCTGGATGAAGCGGCGGTAGCAGTCATACGCAAAGCGGGCATTGCCGCCGGAGCGCTTGATCAAGCCCTGCACCGACTTGTCGTTCATGCCCAGGTTGAGAATCGTGTTCATCATGCCCGGCATGGAGAACTTGGCGCCGGAGCGGACCGAGACCAGCAACGGGTCGTTGGCATCGCCCAGCTTCTGCCCCATCTGCGCTTCCAGCTTGGCGATGGCTTCATCCATCTGCTGGTCGATGTCGGCGGGAACCTTGTTGCCGTTCTGGAAGTAGATGTTGCAAACTTCGGTGGAAATGGTGAAGCCCGGGGGCACCGGCACGCCGGCCTTGGACATCTCGGCCAGGCCAACGCCTTTGCCGCCGAGGGTATCCTTCATCGTCGCGTCGCCGTCGGCCGTGCCGCCGCCGAACGAGTAAACATACTTCTTGCTCATCTTGGGTGCTTTGTCTCCTGATGGAACTGCTGGTTGGTAACGATTTCGGAACTTTCAGCCGGGCGGCGCTACAGACCGGAGAGGCTGAACTATCATGTTAGCCGATTTGGGCCGCACGCCGCCCGCATTGGCCTTGAAGATCAGAGAGACGTTCGGCGGGCACGCCAGTTTCACTCGCGACCCGAACGTCATCGCGACGCTCAAAACCAGCCGCAACAGGGCACATCGCGGCTCCGTTTCCGCGCTAGGCCGGACGCGACAGCGGCTGGCTCTTGTCGCCGAATACGATCGCCAAAATGCGCGCCGGCTTGGTCGAGCTACCGTTGCCGGAGGTGCTGTGTTTGGCGCCCGGCGGCTCATAAAACATCTGGCCCGCGGTCAGGACTTGCGCCGGTTGATCGTCAATCGCAAAACGGTAACTGCCTTCCAGCACCTAACCCACGACAAACCCGGGATTCGGATGAAAGTGCGCGGGCGACTGGGCGCCCGGCGGCACGGTGATCTCCACCACTTCGAACCGCCAGTTATCGGTCACCAGCTTCGGTAAGTCCCGCGCCCCGGCCACGCGGAGCGGCGAAGCGGGTGTGGTTTGATCGGCCGCCGCCGCTGCCGAAAGGAGGAGCAAAGCCTCACGCCGGTTGGTCACGGAATGAGTATAGAGCGGAAGCGGCCCGCCCAAGACGCTTCGCCCACGCCTTTGGGGCAACCGAAGTCCTCCAGCCGCAGCTGGAACCTGGGCTTAGCCCCAAGCTTACGCATGGGGCTGGATCTTAGTTCACCGTCACAATCTCCGAGAAGTCCGCCACCGACGAAAACTCGCTCAGAATCGAATGCAGTAGCGTAAGGCGATTCTGCCGGACCGCAGCATTGTCGACGTTCACCATCACGCCGTTGAAGAAGGCGTCCACCACTGGCCGCAATGAGGCGATGGCGGTGAGTTGAGCACCATAGTCGCCACTTAAGCCGGCCTTGACGGCCACAAAAGCGGCATGCAAATCGGCCTCCGGGCCGGCTTCCAGCAGCGCCGGGTCGATCGCCTGAGAAGGCACGAATTCGGCCTTCGAGAGAATGTTCTTGATCCGCTTGAAAGCTGCCGCCACTGGCTCAAAGTCCGCCGTCTGGCGCACGGCCTGAATAGCGGCCAGACGCAACGCCACATCCTTCAGACCATCGGCGCCCGCCGCGAGAACAGCGTTCACGGCGTCGTACGCGAAGCCCTTCACGTCGCGGAAGTAGTAGCGCACGCGGTCCAGCAGGAACTCGCGCAGCTTGTCATCGTCGGCCAATTGAGACAGGCTGAATACCAGCTCGCCTTCGGCCAGAATGCGGATTACGCCCTGGGCTGCGCGGCGCAAAGCGAACGGGTCCTTGGAGCCGGACGGAATCTGCCCGATGCGGAACATCTCGCGCAACGTATCGACCTTGTCGGCCAAGGCCACCATCTGCCCGGCGCGCGAGGCCGGGATGGCGTCATCCATTGACAGAGGCCGGTACTGCTCGTAGATCGCTTGCGACACTTCGGGCGATTCGCCCTGGACAGCCGCATAACGGCCACCCACCATGCCTTGCAGCTCAGTGAACTCCTTCACCATCTCCGTGGTCAGGTCGGCCTTGGCGAGCAGCGCGGCTCGCTTGGAGGTGGCATCATCACAGAGAGCCAGGATGCGGAGCGTCTTCTCGTAGTAGTTGCCGATCTCCTTGTGGAAAGTGACGGCCTTCAGGTCTTCGACACGATCAGCCAGCGACCGCTTCTGATCCACTTCATAGAAGAACCGGGCATCGTTGAACCGGGCGCGCAGCACGCGCTCGTTGCCATGACGGATCAACCCATCAGGGTCGTCCTTGCGGTTCATCACCGCAATGAATTCGGGCTTCAGCTTGCCATCCTCACCATGTACAGCAAAGTACTTCTGGTGATACCGCATCACGGTGACCAGCACTTCTTCCGGCAGGTCGAGATACGCCGAATCAAAGGTGCCACGGAACGCGGCGGGCCACTCGTTCAGGTAGACGTGCAGGTCCACCAGCGAGTTGTCCTGCCCCACTTCCTCCACCAGCTTCGCGCGACGCTTGGCCGCCTGCAGGATGACGCCGTTGGCTTCCAGCACAGCCTCATAGCTCTCAATCGTCACCGGAACGGCCTGCGGCTTGCGGTCCGCGGTGCGGGCACCCAGTTGGCGATGGCCAAAGGTCTGGCTGCCGGTCGAAACGCCGTTGATCGCAAACGGCACCACCGCGTCGCCGAGCAAACACACCAGCCAGCGAATCGGCCGGATAAAGCGAGCACCGCCTTTGCCGGGCCACAGCATCGTTTTGGGCCACGGAATGCCCATGATGATGGCGGGCAGCTTCTCGGACAAGATCTCCGTCGCGGCCCGACCGGGCGTCACCTTGGTGAACTGGTAGTAGCCGCCTTCCTGGCTCAAGTCCGCCGCCGTCACGCCTTGCTTGCGGGCAAAGCCTTCCACGGCGGGCGCGGGCGCAGAAAGCGGCGGGCCTTTCACGATCTGCGTCTGGTCCTGCTCACGCTCGCCGAGACCGCTGGCGATGATCGCCAAGCGCCGCGTCGTCGCTTCAGCCAGCGTCACTTCGCCGCCCAGCGGCTTCAGCAACTCCGCCACTTGACCGCGCAAGTGGTCCATGGCCGGAACCAGCATCCAGTCCGGCACTTCCTCCACACCGACTTCGAGCAGCAGCTGATGGGTCGCCATTACGCCACCACCTCCTGCTGTTGCACCACCCAGGCTTGCGCGACACCCACCGCCAGCCTCCGTACGCGTTGGATCACGCCGACCCGCTCCGTCACACTGATCGCGCCGCGCGCATCCAGCAGGTTGAAGCAGTTCGAGCACTTCAGCACTTGCTCATGCGCCGCCAGCAAGGGATACCGCCGCGATGGCGTTTCCAGCGCCTTAAAGCCTTCGATCAACCGCTGGGCTTCGGCCTCATGCAGGCGGAAGGACTCCCACAGCGTGGCCACGTCGGCCATCTCAAAGTTGTAGACCGACAGTTGCAGTTCGTCGTTGTAGCGCACGTCGCGGTACTGGAAGCCGGGCGCCCAGTCGATGTCGTAGACGCTGTCCTTGTTCTGGATGAACGCCGTCAGCCGCTCCAGGCCGTAGGTCAGCTCGGCCGGGATCAGGTCGAGATCCACGCCCCCGCACTGCTGGAAGTAGGTGAACTGCGTGATCTCCAGGCCATCCAGCATCACCTGCCAGCCCACTCCCCAAGCGCCCAACGTCGGCGATTCCCAGTTGTCTTCCTCAAACTTGATGTCGTGCTTGTCGAGATCAATCCCGATCGCCTCCAGCGACCCCAGATAGAGATCCAGCACATCAGCCGGCGATGGCTTCAGAATCACCTGCAACTGCTGGTGCTTATAGAGCCGGTTCGGGTTGTCGCCATAACGTCCATCGGCGGGCCGGCGGCTGGGTTGCACGTAAGCCACGCGGTAAGGCTTGGCGCCCAACACGCGCAGAAACGTTTCCGGACACATGGTGCCCGCGCCCACTTCGGCATCAAAGGGCTCCTGGATGATGCAGCCGCGATCGGCCCAGTAGCGTTTCAGCGTGAGGACTACGTCCTGGTAGTACAAATGGTCGGGTGAAGGCATGCGAAGCGTTTAGCTTTTAGGATAGCGGGTATTGGAGTTTGGGCACTTGAGAGATCTGACGGGGAGCGCTGGAAGTCGCGATCGTGCGCACAGAAGGTAGCACCGTGCTCGATCGCCAGGGCCCGACAACGCTGGCCTAGAGGACGGAGGCTACAGGGTCTCCAGAATCGTCGCACTCTGCACCCGCCGCTCCGTGTGGCTTTCGATATCCCGCAGCAGCCAGCGCCGCAGATCCCGAGCGGTGGTTTTGGTCCACACCCGCGGCGTGAGCTCCGCAATCGGAGTGACCAGCATCTCCCGCGCCAGCGCAATCGATTCGGCACCCACCATCGGCTCCCCCAACAACCCGGCCAAACGCACCGACCAGAGGCTGGCGTAAAGCACGGCGCACCAGGGTGACCCGTCACCGCGCAGGTAGCTCAGCACCGCCAGCAGCAGCCGGTAGTGGCGCTCATTCACCTCCTGCGCGGGCAACAGCAGATCGCTGATCTCAGCGATAAAGTCCAGCGCAATCCCCTTCTCGTAGTCGGCCGCCATCGAGAATTGAGACTGGATCAGTTCGCAGGAAGTGATGTTCAACAGGTCCCGATTCTCGCGAACGACGTAGCTCAGGCGTGTTTGGGACATCCGCTCCAAGCCCGCCCCAAAGCGGGACTTGGGCTTACGCACGCCCCGCGCATAGCCACGCAGTTTGCCGGATTCACGCGTCAGAAAACTGACAATCAGGTCCGACTCCTTCACCGGGAAGGAACGGAGGATCAGACTGTCGCTGGAAACGGCGGGCACTGGTAGTTAGCTTAGCGGAGCGTCGCGGCCGGACCCGCCATCATTACAGGCCGCCGCCATGGCCGCCAGCGATTCGCGCGCGAACCGCCTCTGAAAGTATCGGGCCGCGGGATAGCCCAGCCGCGTCAACCAATGCGCGGGTTGCGAGTAGGCCAGCAGATCATAGTAGACTCCGTCGTCACGACGGTCCCACTCAATCAGAAAGCGCTCCTCGCCACGGGCGGCATGGTCGGCCAGCGTGCCATAGGCAAACCCGTATCGCCGAATCGGGCCATCTTCATCCACCCGATACAGCACCCGGCAGAAGTTCAACGAGTAGAAGCCGAGATGCGCGGCGCAAACGGCCACCGTCTGGCCCACCTGAGGACGGGGGCCGGTGTGCAGCAGTCGCACGAAACTCAGCTCGAACATCCGCCAGCAGTCCAACAGCCGGCAGGCTTCGGCAAACACTTCGGGTCCGTCACCCAAACGCACCCGGTTGTGGTCGGCCCGGTAACCGGCCGGAACGGGCCCCTTCGTGCAGCCCCGCAAAGGATAAGAGCAGCGGCTGTCTCCGTGCCCGGCCAGCAACCGGGGAATCTCTTCATCCGTTGGTGCGGTCAGACGGAACATGGCGATGCCTCTAGGATAAGGGGATGCTCCGCGCCGTTGGCTTGATCTTGACTTTCCTCACGGTGGAAGTGTTCCCCACCCTGGCCCAATCTCTCGAACCCGGCACGCTGCCCCGCCAGTGGCCTTCGAGCGGCCCCTCCTGCACACCCGCCGCCGCGGAGCAATGGCAGATCCATCAATACAACCCGGACCTCTACATCCTCCGCGAATCCGGCTGCAGCAACTACGAAAAGCCGTTCCTCTACCTGATCTTTGGGCAGGACCGCGTGCTGCTGGAAGACACGGGCGCCGGCAAAACCGACGTAGCCAAAGTGGTGGCCAGCGTGATCAACGATTGGGCTGCCCGGAACAAGCGCCCCGCGCCCAAACTGCTGGTGGTCCACTCCCACGGCCATGGCGACCACATCGCGGGCGACAAACTCTTCGCCAACCGCGACGGCGTCGACCTGACGAAGCCCGGCGCGCCCTTGGGCGACTTGATCGACTTGGGCGGCCGCCTCATCGACGTCCTACCCATTCCCGGCCACGACGCCGCCAGCACGGCCTTCTACGATCGCCGCACGGGCCTGCTACTGACCGGCGACACTGTATACCCCGGGCGGCTCTACATCACCGACTTCCCCACCTTCGTCGCCAGCATCGGCAAGCTGGTGGAGTTTACGGCCACGCATCCGGTGGCCCATATCCTGGGCACCCACATTGAGCAGTCCCGAACGCCCTACGTGGACTACCCGGTCCGCACCATCCACCAGCCCGACGAACATGTGCTGGAACTCAGCCGTGGCGATCTGCTGGAGTTGCACGCCGAACTGCTCGCCATGAAGGACAAGCCCACCCGCAAGCTGCTGCGGAGCATCACCATCTTTCCGCGCCGCGTGTTACCTTGAGGCCCCCGCGGGTGCTTCCGCCCACTGACGGAACAAGGCCTCAGTTTCCGGATCAGCGGGGAAGAACAACTTGATCCGCAGTTCCTGCAAGGTGATGTCCTGGGGCAAGCCAAACGTCGACAAGATGCTGAAGTAGTGGATGCGGAGGTTGCCTTTCACCAGCCGGATGGTCATCGCGGGATCACGGAGCGCGGCATCGCCTGGTCCCGGCGTCGCCAGCCCGGAGGGCACGCCCGGATAGCGCAGCAGGTCGGCCATCAGTTCGTGTGCCCCCTCATCCCGCAGCCGCTGCATCATCTGCCGGGCGGTCAGTTCCCAGTTGACGATGTAGGGCCGCCACAGCAGCGGGTCAAACAGGTACTTCACGGCATTGCCCGCCGCCGCTCCGGCGGCCGCAAAGTTCTCCGGCGGGATCAGGCTGCGCGCCATCCGCGCCAACGGCTCATTCCTCATCCGGATGTTCCAGTTCGCATCGGCCACCAGCCCCGGGTAGGGCTCTTGCTGGGTGAGAATCAACTCTAGTGCCCGCCGGTGCGGACCCAGCGGATCCGTGCCCAAGGGCGTCTCGGGAAACACGGCGGCAAAGCCGGCGCTTTGCAACAGCTGATTCTGATCCCGCAGCGTCACCCGCAGCACTTCCGCCAGCCGCAACACCATCTCCCGGCTGGGCTGAGCGCGGCCGGACTCAAGAAAACTCAGATGGCGGCTGGAAGCGTTGGCCATCAGGGCCAGTTGCATTTGGCTCCACTGGCGGGCCTTGCGAAAATGCCGCAGCATCGGCCCGAAAGCGGCACCCGGACCCGGCGGTGGCGGTGGCGGCATCTGGGTCGGCTGAAAGAAGGATGTCCCCATACTCGATAGCTTAAACCGGACGGCGGCGTACGCTCCATTACCTGGCAGGTAAGGGGAACCGTCGCCGGCCATTATCTCCGAGGGAAGTGAACCACCATCGGCCTCTACCCCACAATCGCGGTCATGAAGCGCTTGTGCCGTTCCGCTTTCAGTGGACCCTACCCGGATGAAGGAACCTTCCAGTGGGTGGATCCTGGAACTGCGTCCACCGTGCCGGAACCCGGCAGTATCACCGCTGGCGTGGGCCCTCTGCTGGGCTTCATCCGGTGGCGGCGCCGCCGCTAAACGCTCCCGAAGGATGAACTGTGTGGCCTGCAGCGGTCCGGTGGGTGCGGGAACCCGCTACAGACCGTAACGCTCCCGCGCCACGTTCAAGCACCACTTGACATTGTCGTCTTCCAGGCGCAACTTCTGGCCGTCGTCCAGATGATCCATGCGCGGCAGCGGTTGCCGGGGTTTGTCGGTGTAGACCATCTTCATGGTCTTGGCTAGCGGCAACCCGCTGCGCCCGCCCATGGTCAGCCAGAACTTCTCGGTGTTGCAGGTCACCAGCAACGGATTGCGCGTGATCATCTCCAGCGTCATCTTGGTCTTCGGCCGCGCCTTGCGGATGGCGTTGATGATGCGCGGCATGTCCAGTTGACCTTCGCCAAACACCATCTCCGACATCTCAAAGCCCTGCGGGTGCGGCTGCCAGGCCATGTCCTTCAAGTGCGTCGAGGTGGCATACGGCGCCAGCTGTTCGCAAAACTCATGCGGATCATCCAGCAGTGAGATGTTGTTGCCGGTGTCCAGCAGCATGCCGAAGTACTCGCCGCTGAACTCCTTCATCAGAGCCACCATCTCTTCCAGCGTCCAGTCCTTGTGGTTCTCGAGCGCGAGGGTAAACTTCTCTTCGCCCGCTACCTTGGCCGCCAACGCCACCTTGGCCCGTGAATCGGCGACGAAGGCCTTCCACTTGTCCAGCGTGTCAAACGTCTCGTAGCGCCGGCCGCTCAGGCACCCAACACGCCCCGCGAGCGCGCCCGCTTCCTTGGCCATCCGCATCTGGCGGCGCATCGTCTCGGCGTCGGTGGAAAGCCCCAGCATCGCCTCGTAGTACATTCCGGCCTGCTCACAACGGGCACGGAATTTGGCCGGCTCCTTGGGCAAGGCCGACTGCACGCCAGCTGCCCCCAGTGCCTGACAGTGATCCAGGAACAGATCCGCGTCGCGCGGCTTCCAGTAGCTTAAATAGCAGGTGGTGGCCACGCCCATTTGGGATTTTGGCGGGGCAGCAAAAGCGGTCGCGGCTGCGGTTGCGGTAAAAGAAAATGTGCGGCGCGTCATGGCGTGTATGCTCCTTCGGGTCGCCCCGGTTGAATCTGAGTCTAGCAAGGGCCTCTCGTTCGCTACCGAGCCCGCTTCCAACAGACCCGCGCCTGCCCGGCGGCCGTGTCGGCCTCCAGCGTTAGCCGGTCCCCTTCAAAACGGTACTTGCGGACCTGATCCGTGCCGACATAATTCGGGAAAGACGCACCTTCAACATGATGGATTACCACGCCCCGGGCTTCATCCACGGTGAAGGTTCCAAAGTATCCCATGTACCCTTTAATCGCGGCCACGGCCTCCGCAGGTTGCACCAAGTAGCGGTTCTCTGAGACGAACTTGGCCAAGCCGGGCCGCATCAATTGCGCATCCATTTGCCCTCCCGCCAGATAGGCAATCCGCCCCACTGGAGTTTGGCCAAACGGGTACGTCACCTTGCCATCAGCGGCCCGCAAATCGTACCCGGTCAACTCCCAGATCCCCAGCAATTTCTCCCTGACGGATTCACCGCGCACCGTGGCGGCCAGCGCCATCAAGACAATCAGTTGCCGCATCATTAGCCCTTCAAGATGCTCCGCAGCATGCCGTCCCAGGGCTTGCGATAGGGCCGTTCGGTCATCGCCTGGGCTTCCTTGTCGCCGATGATCTCTTCCTTGTCGGCATCCCAACGGAGCTTCCGCCCCGTGCGGAGGCTAATGTTGGCCAAGTGGCAAGCAACAGCCGTCTTGTGGCCTTCTTCGACGTCAGCGATGGGCCGCTGGCGGGTCTTGATGCAGTCGAGGAAGTTGCGGACATGCAGGTCGAACTGTTCGTTGCTGCTGCCCGGTTCCTTCTTCGCCGCCACCCACTGTTCCGGCTTCACTTCCACGCGATTGACGCCGCCCGTGGGCTGTCCGCGGAACTGGGGTACGGCATTCTCCGGCGGCACCTTGTTGTCCGGGTGCACTTCCCAGCCGTCTCGCGCAATCGACAAGCTGCCGAACTCGCCAAAGTATTCGCTCTTGCCAATGGCCCGCCCGCGGGAGCCTTCCCGGTGGGACCAGACCGCGGTAAAGCCCGGGTACTCAAGCAACGCATCCTGCGTGTCCGGCGTCTCACCATCGTCTTTCAACACGAAGCGCCCACCCGTGGAGGTAACTGACGTCGGCCCCTTCACGCCCATCCACCATTGCAGAATGTCGATCTCGTGCGCCGCCAGGTTGGTCATCTGGCCGCCAGAATAATCCCAGAACCAGCGGAAGTGGTACAGGCTCCGGTGCGGTGAATAGGGCCGCGCCGGGGCCGGGCCAAGCCACATGTCGTAGGCCAGCTCCGTCGGCGCCTTATCTCCGGCCGGTCGCCCAAAGCCCGGGTTGATGTTCCGGAAGCTACCCATGCGCACGGAATGGACTTTGCCCAGATAACCGTCGTTCAGCAGTTTCTTGCCCGATTGATAATGCCGTCCGCTGCGCTGCTGCGTACCGCACTGCACCACGCGCTTGGTCCGCCGGGCGACGTCGATCATCCACCGGCCTTCCTTGATGAACAGCGTCATCGGCTTTTCAACGTAGACGTCCTTGCCCGCCGCGCAGGCCATCAGCGTGTGCATGCAATGCCAGTGGTCCGGCGTCGAGACCACCACGGCCTGCAGATCCTTGTCGTCCAGCAGCTTGCGGAAATCAGAATACTGCTTCGTATTCGGTCCGCAGACGCGCGCCCCTTCTTCCATCCGGGGCTGATAGGCATCCGACATTGCGGCACAATCTACATCGCGCTGATTCTTGAAATCAAAGACGTGCTGCGCGCCAATCAGGCCGTAGCCGATAAATCCAACCTGGACCCGATCATTGGCACCCCAGACGCGCGTAGCACCCGCGGCGGTCAAAGCACCCAGAAAGTAGCGGCGAGAAGTTTGGGACATTGCCCCGGAATTCTATCTCCGCCGCACAGCCGGGCGCAACGGCCATATCTAGCTGCTTTCTGTGCCGAACGTCTGCGCCAATTATGCGGACATAAAAGTCCCGTTAAAAGACGGAAGTAATCACGCCGATACGGTCCTTGTGAGGGGGTCTGAATCATGAGCTCGGGTCTTGAGAAGAGTTCCCCGCCACAGCGCGTGGACCCTTCCGACGTGCGCGCCTGTTTGGCTTCCATCGTGCAGTCGTCAACGTTGGGCGAAGAAGAAACGTTGCGGCGGCTGATCAGCTTTATGGTGAAACGGGCCCTGGCCACGCCGAACGCACCGCTACGGGAATACGAGATTGGCGTCCAGGTTTTGCGTCTGGGCGGCGACTGGGACCCCCGCACGAATGCCACGGTCCGGCTGGAAGTGTCCCACCTGCGCAACCGGCTGCAGGAGTATTACCATCGCGAAGGCCGGCGGGACCCGATCCACCTCTTCATCCCCAAGGGCACCTTCAATGTGGTGTTCGTCGCCGCGGAAGACGCCCCCGCCCCGACTGTTGGCGACGAAACCACCGCGAGCGCGCCCGAGAAAAAGGCTCCCACCAAGTTGATCCTGGCGGCCGCCGGCGTGTTGCTGGCCGGCGTGGGCCTGTGGTTCGGCTTGAAGTTCATGGACAAGGCGGATAGCCCGGACGAAGCCGCCGAAGAGCCTGCGGCCGCCTCCCGGCCCAAGGCTCCGGCGCGGAAACCTACCTCCGAAAAAGCCCCGCCAGCCACGCCCTTCCAGCAGGCGCGAGCCGCGGCTCGCGACTTCAACGCCACCATCGCGCGGCTGAAAGGCCATGCCGACACCGACCCCAAACGCGTCGAACTGGCCAAGGCTCTTTGGTGGAAAGGCGGCCGGAAGTCGGCATCGAAGACCTGGGAGCAGGTGCAGGGTGAGCTTTCGCCCTCAATCCTCGCCATGTGGGGTCTGGCTTCGATCGATTCCAAGAAGATCGACCAAGCCCGCGCCAAGCTCAGCTCCGCCTCAGCCCTGGAGCAGGCCCGCTTTTACGCCTTGATGACCGAGACGGGCCCCGCCCTGGACGCCCTTGAAAAGGTGCCCGCGGCTGAACTCACTCCGGACGTCGCCGCCGACCCCATTTTCACGTCCATTGAGCGGGAGCCCCGCTACATCGCCGTACTGCGTAAGGCCCACTTGATAAACTGACGCTCGGTATGAGCTTCAGCCCCAGTCCAGTAAGTCTCCAGAGCATCCTCGATTCCGAGGACGCATCCCTATTCGCACCGCGCAGCAAAGCCAAGGGTCCCGACGGCTTTCTCCCTCTCACCGAGGACATGCTGCTCAATCGTCCTTCGGGCGATCTGTTCGGCTGGACCCAGAATGCCGGCATGGGCTGGAACCCGGCCAAGCTAGGCGGGCCGGAAGTGGTCCTGCTTTCGACGCACGGCGGCATCCGCGCCGCCGACGGCACGCCGATCGCACTGGGCTATCACACCGGTCACTGGGAAGTGGGCCTGCTGATGCAGGCGGCGGCGGAAGAGTTGAAGTCCCGCGACGCCGTACCTTTTGCCGGTTTCTGCACCGACCCCTGCGATGGCCGCACGCAAGGCACGCCGGGCATGTTCGATTCCCTGCCCTACCGCAACGATGCCGCGATTGTCTTCCGCCGCCTCATCCGCTCGCTGCCCACACGCAAGGGTGTGATCGGCGTGGCCACCTGCGACAAGGGTCTGCCCGCGATGATGATGGCGCTGGCCGGAACGCTGAACCTGCCGTGCGTGCTGGTGCCGGGCGGGGTGACCCTGTCTCCGGAAGATGGCGAAGATGCCGGCAAGGTCCAGACCATCGGCGCCCGCTTTGCCCACAACGTCATCACGCTGGAATACGCGCAGGAGATGGGCTGCAAAGCCTGCGCCTCCCCCGGCGGCGGCTGCCAGTTTCTAGGAACCGCGGCGACGGCGCAAGTGGTGGCAGAAGCGCTGGGCATGTCGCTCCCGCACTCGGCGCTGGCCCCCTCAGGCGACCCCATTTGGCTGGACATGGCGCGGCGGTCGGCGCGCGCCGTGCTGCATCTGATGTCGCAGGGCCTCACCATGCGCGACGTGCTGACGTCGGCCGCGCTCGAAAATGCGATGGTGCTCCACGCGGCCTTTGGCGGCTCGACGAACCTGATTCTGCATCTGCCCGCCACCGCGCACGCCGCTGGACTGCGGCGGCCTACCGTGGATGACTGGTCCCGCATCAACCGCCAGGTTCCGCGACTGGTGGACGCGCTCCCGAATGGACCCGTCGGCCACCACACCGTGCAGGTCTTTATGGCGGGCGGTGTACCGGAAGTGATGCTCCACTTGCGAGCCGCGGGCTTGCTGAACACCGGCACCATCACCGTCAGCGGCCAGAAGCTGGACACGTTGCTTGATTGGTGGCAGGATTCAGAACGCCGCCACGCCCTGCGCAAGTCACTGAAGGATCGCGACGGCATTGACCCGGACGCCATCATCATGGATCGCGACACGGCCCGCTCCCGAGGCCTCACCTCCACCGTTTGCTTCCCCACCGGCAACCTGTCGCCCGGCGGCTCCGTCATCAAGTCCACAGCCATCGACGCTTCGGTTGTGGACGCCGACGGCATCTACCGCAAGCGCGGCCCCGCCCGCGTCTTCACCACCGAACCTTCCGCCGTCGCCGCCATCAAGAACGGTACGGTGAAGGCCGGTGACATTCTCGTCCTGGCCGGCCGTGGCCCGCTGGGTTCTGGCATGGAGGAAACCTACCAGGTCACCTCTGCTTTGAAGATGCTCGACTTTGGCAAGCATGTCGCCGTCATCACCGACGCCCGCTTCTCCGGCGTCTCGACCGGCGCCTGCATCGGCCATGTGACGCCCGAAGCCCTGGCCGGCGGCCCCATCGGCAAGCTCCGCGATGGCGACCCCATCGAGATCATCATCGACCGCAACAACCTGGAAGGAACCGTGAACTTCGTGGGTGACGAAGCCGAACTGCTCGCCCGCGAGCCCCACCCCGGCCTGCAACCCGACCCACTCCTCCCCGCCGACTCCCGCCTCTGGGCCGCCTTGCAGCAAGCCAGCGGTGGCCCCTGGGGCGGAGCCGTCTACGACGCCGAAATGATCATTGCGGCGCTAGAGCGGGGGCGGTTGGGGTAGAGCATGGCTCAGGCCAACTGCACGTGGGGTACTGCGAGATCTTGCTGTCTTGTGTCATCAGCGGAGTCCGAATGAGCCCGTCCGCCCTTGACCCTGGCTCAGAGCTTGGATGGCCACTTTTGACGGCCGTGAAAAACGGCGATGATCTCAAGTCGACCCCGACGGACTCGGTAAGGGATCAAGTAAGGAGTGTTTGGGATAACCAACTCTCGAGTGCCTAGAATTCGCCCCGGCCTTCCCATGTCTGGTTGGGTTTCGAGGAGATCAACAGAGTCCAGGATGCGCTTAGCAACAAGCGCCGCGTTTTGCTCCGAGTCTTTATCGATGAAGCTACGGAGAGAAACCAGATGCCGGATCGCTCGGCCAGACCAAACGACCTTCATCGCGGAGCTTTGGTCTCACCGGCCTTGCCCCAGGACTTGAGCCATGCTGAAACCTTCTCATGGCCGACGGATTGTCCCGAGTCGAGATCTTCGATCCCCTGGTGAATCTCTCCCAACTGCCATTCCTCGGAGTCGACAAATGCGGTGATGGCCTCAGCGGCAAGGAAAGACTTCGAGCGCTTGGACCGTTTGGAAAGCGCATCAAGACGCTTCTTGGTCTCGGAGTCGAGGCGGATCGATAGCGTCTCAGTCATGGTGTGTTCACCTGTACACAGTTTCACACACTACAGCACACGAGGCGGGATCGCAAGAAGCGCCGCATCGCCCTCGCCCACCCGCTATTCTCGATCTAGAGCAGGGAGCATGTTTCGGTCCTCCTTCAGTTCGCCGCGCTCTCTGCCAAGACCCCTGCACGATAACCACCATGCGCATCGACAAATGGCTCTGGGCCGCCCGCTTCTTCAAGACCCGCGCGCTCGCTTCCCGCGCCTGTGACCTGGGCCGCATCCTCTCGAACACGCTCCCCGCTAAGCCCGCTCGAGAAGTGAAAGTCAGCGACCTGCTGCAGATCAAGAACGAGGGCGGCGAGTTCGAGGTGGAAGTACTTCAGTTGAGCGAAATGCGCGGCCCCGCGGCCCAGGCCCAGACGCTCTACCGGGAGACTGAGCCCAGCCGCGCACGACGGGCCAAGCTGGCCGAGGAACGTAAAGCTCAGGCCCAGTTTGAGACCCTGCCGGAAGGCCGGCCCAACAAACGCGACCGCCGCGAAATCCAACGCTTCCGGGGCCGCGGTTAGGGTCACGCTACCCGCGTCCGGCTGCACGCCCGGCAGCGACACGGCAGACCCGCCCGAAGTCGTGACAATCTAATAGGCATGTCCACGGATCTCCGCTATCCCATCGGCCGCTTTGCGTACGCCGGACCCCAAAGGTCCGAATGGCTGGATCAGATTGCCAGCCTGCCGGCTGAGATGAAAGCGGCGGTCGCTGGACTAACGGACGCCCAACTCGATACTCCATATCGCGAAGGTGGGTGGACGCTGAGGCAAGTGGTGCACCACACCGCGGACAGCCATATGAACAGCTATGTCCGCTTTCGGCTCGCGTTGACCGAACGGGAACCCACCATCAACACCTACGAAGAACAGCTGTGGGCTGAGTTCGATGACGCCAAAGCCGAGCCAGTGGAAACATCGCTTCAACTGCTAGAGGTGTTGCACCGGCGCTGGGTGCGGATGCTGCGGACGTTGGATGACGCGCAGTGGCAGAAAGCCTTTGTCCATCCCGCCAACGGCCGCACAGAACTCGACAAGGCCCTGGGCCTTTATGCCTGGCATGGCCGGCACCACGTGGCGCACATCACCTCCTTGCGGGAGCGGATGGGATGGTAACGCTGGCGCTGACCCTGCTGGTGGCGCAAACGCCCGACGCGGCACGCGCCCAGTTGATCGACCGCATGGAGTCACGCGCTCCGCACTACGCCTCACTCTCGCGGCAGATCTGGGAGTTTGCCGAGGTGGGCTACAAGGAAGCGAAAAGCTCGACCCTGCTGGCTCAGACTCTGCGGGACCAGGGCTTCACCGTGGAAACCAACATCGCCAACATCCCCACGGCCTTTACGGCCACCTGGGGCTCCGGCAGCCCGGTCATCGCGATTCTGGGCGAGTTTGACGCTCTGCCGGGCCTCTCGCAGGATTCCCTGCCGGAGCGCAAGGCGATCAAGACCGGTGCCCCCGGCCATGGCTGCGGCCACAATCTGTTTGGCGTGGCTGCCGCGCATGCGGCCATCACGGTGAAGGAGTATCTGGAAAGCCGCAAGATGCCGGGCACCATCCGCTTCCTGGGCACACCGGCGGAAGAAGGCGGCGGCGGCAAGATCTACATGGCCCGCGCCGGGGCGTTGAAGGGTGTGAACGTGGCCCTCACCTGGCATCCATCGGACTCCAACCAAGCCTCCACCCGCAGCTCACTGGCCAACATCACGGCCAAGTTCAAGTTCTATGGCCGGGCGGCGCATGCGGCCATGGCACCGCAAGAGGGCCGGTCCGCGCTGGATGCAGTCATGGTGATGAACCATGCGGTCGAGCTAATGCGCGAGCACATCCCGCAAGAGACCCGCGTCCACTACATCATCACCAATGGCGGCGCGGCCCCCAACATCGTGCCCGACTTTTCCGAGGTCTACATCTACGCCCGGTCGCCCTCCATGGCCATCCTGGATGGCGTCTGGGAACGCATCATCAAGTGCGCCCAAGCCGGAGCGTTGGCCACGGAAACGCGCATGGAGATGGATCTGGTCAGCGCGGTCTACAACATCCTGCCAAATGACTATCTATCGTCGTTGTTTAACAAGAACTTGAAGCTGGTCGGCGGCGTGAAGTATTCGCCGGAAGAGCAAGCTTTCGCCGCCAAGCTACGCACCACGCTGGGCATGATGGAGGACCACCCCATGGGACAGCAAGAAGTGATTCTGTCGCCCGAGGCCGGTGCTCCGGGGGCATCGACCGATTTCGCCGACGTCACCTGGATGCTGCCCGCCGCTGAGTTCAATGCTGCCACATGGGTACCCGGCACGCCCGCCCATAGCTGGCAGGCCGTAGCCGCCAACGGCATGTCGATCGGCCAGAAAGGCATGATGGTGGCCGCCAAGACTTTGGCCTTAACCGCGCTCGACCTTTTCCATGACCCGCAGCAAGTGAAGCTGGCGCGCGACTCTTTCGACAAGCGCCGCGGCGGCGTGCTCTATAAGTCACGCCTGCCGGAGGGGCAGAAGGCGCCGCTGAACTACCGTGATACGGGGGCTCGTCCATAGTTGCGGCTCCTGGTGGCAGTTGCGTTGGTCTCGGCGGCTTGGGCGCAAGCTCCGAAACCCGTGTCGTTGACCTACAACGCCGAATGGCGGTTGATCCACGCGGGCACCATCGACCTCAAGTGGGAGCCCGACGCCCCCACCGCGGGCCTGGCCAAGCTGCACGTTGAATCTTCCGGCCTGATCTCACGCCTCTACAAGATCAGGAACGATTATCATGCCAATCTCGCCGGCGGCTTCTGCGCCATCGAGACCGGAATGGAAGTGCGCGAAGGCAACCGCCACCGCTCCAACCGCGTCACCTACGATCGCGAGAACAAGCGGGCTTCCTTTGTCGAACGGGATCTGACGAAGAACACGGTCATCGCCAGTCACAGCGTCGCAACGCCGGCCTGCGTGCACGATGTCGTGGGGGCGCTGATGGCGCTGCGCCGCATGAATCTCGCCCTGGGCCAAAGCGGCACCGTGCCCGTCAGCGATGGCAAAAAGTTCGCCGACGTGCGGATTGAAGCCCAGGAACGCGAGACCGTCAAGACTCCGTTGGGAACGTTCAAAGCCATCCGCTACGAAGCCCATTTGCTAAACAACGTCATCTATCCCCGCAGCGGCCGGATCTATTTCTGGCTCACCGATGATGAGCGCAAGCTGCCCGTGCAAATCCGCGTGCGGTTGCAAATCCTGATCGGCACCATCACGCTGCAACTGGTGAAAGAGGAGAATCCATGAGAGCGACCCGGGCTTTTGCCTGCCTGTTCACCCTCACCGCAGTTGCCATCGCGCAACCCGCCGTGCTGCCCGCGCCCGAACTGAGCAAGCTAACTGAGCGCATGCAGATGGTGGCCGAATCCGTGGCCATCGTCATCCCGGAACTGCCTCGCGCCGCCGGGCCCATCATCGACCAGATCCGCCAAACACGCCTATCCCTGGACCGGACCCCCCAGAGCACCAAGCTCACCTACACGCTGCTCGGCCTCTACAAGAACTACCTGGCCATTAGCGATGCACTACCAAAGCCGGTCCCCTTCCCCGCCGTCGGGGCCCAACAACTCAGCGAACTCCGCGATGGCTGGGGCAAGCTGGAGAATCATTTCCAGGCCCTGCTCGACAGCCGAGAATCACAGTTAACGCCCGCGGATCGCGACAACCTGGCGCGGTACAAAGAACCGAACGCGCAACTCGGCGCGCCTGCCGCTGGCAAGCCACGCGTCGTCTTCCTGGGCGATTCCATCACTGATGGCTGGCCCTTGAAGGAGTACTTCTCCGGCCAGGATTTCATCAACCGCGGCATCAGCGGCCAAGTTACCGGCCAGATGCTAGGCCGGATGCAGGCCGACGTCATCAACCTCAAGCCGGCCGTGATGGTCGTCCTGGCCGGCACCAACGACATCGCCCGCGGCACGCCCATCGACATCATCCAGAACAACCTCCGCATGATGTGCGAACTGGCCGACCACGCCCGCATCAAAGTGGTGCTCGGTTCCGTCCTCCCCATCCACGACTACAACCAGAACATCGACCCCCGCTTCGCCCGCAGCCCGCAACGTCCACCCGCAACGATAAACGCCTTGAACGCCTGGATGAAGTCCCTGGCCGAAAGCAAAGGCTACGTCTACCTCGACTACTTCAACTCCGTCCGCGACGGTGCCGGATACCTCCGCAAGGATCTCGCCGAAGACGGCCTGCACCCCAACGCCATGGGCTACCGCCTGATGGCCCCCCTGGCGGAGCGGGCGGTGGAGGATGCGTTAGCCGGACGAGTGGCGACGCCGCGTAAGAAGTAGACCATACGCCAAGCCGTAACCGATATGGCATACTGAGGCTATGGTGACGAAAACGAAGAAGTCCGAAAATCGAAAGATTACCGTCAACGTCCCGGCAGATGTCTTGGATCTTGCGATGAAGGCCAATGGTGAAGGGCTCACCGCGACAGTAGTGGAAGGTCTCCGAAAAGTGGCGGCCAAGGAGGCTTACGCCCGGCTGTTGGCGGCGCGTGGCACCTATAAGTCGAAGATGGATTTCGCTGCCCTCAGAGATTAGGATGGTGAGCGCCGATACCAACGTCTGGATTGCCCACTTGGCTGGCGAACAGGCGGCCGATGTGGAGATTCTAGCTATTGCATTGAGATTTCAACGCGCAATGATGCCACCGCCAGTACTGTCCGAGTTGCTCAGCGATCCAGATATGCCCTTCCCGCACCAACTTGATCTGCAATCGGTCCCACGTCTCGACGTAACCGCAGGTTTCTGGGAACGAGTCGGCTTATTGCGGGCCAAACTTTGGCAGAAGGGCCTTCGCCCGAAGCTGGCTGATACGCTGATTGCCCAATCCTGCCTGGACTATCAAGTACCCCTGCTCACACGCGACAAAGGCTTCGCCATGTTCGCCAAACACGCCGGCCTGGAACTGGCGAAGTAGCGCTCCCGGCCAGTAAACTACTTCCGGTTGCGGTAAGCCTGATCGAGAATCTCGATTACGTGGTAAGCCTTCTGACCATGCCCGTAGAGTTCCGCCCCCGCCTTCACTTGAAGCAAGCAGCCCGGGTTGGCCGTGGCGATCGCCTGCGCCCCGGTGGCGTTCACGTTGCGCATCTTCGATTCGAGAATCTGCATCGACATCTCGTTCTGCACCACGTTGTAGATGCCCGCACTGCCGCAGCAGACGTCGCTTGAAGCCATCTCTTTCAACGTAAGCCCGGGAACGGAACGCAGCAACTGGCGCGGCGCGCTGCGGACCTTTTGGCCATGGGCCAAGTGGCAGGAATCCTGATACGTCACCGTCAGCTTCACTTCACCCATCTCGCGGTTTAGTTCGATTGATGCCAAGAACTCATTCACGTCGCGCATCAACTTCACCCACCGCTCGCCTTTGGCGTGATAAGCGGCGTCATGCTCCAGCAACTCGCCATACTCCTTCAACGTGGACCCGCATCCGCCGGCATTGGTCAGAATCGCGTCAAAGCCCCCGTCCAGCACCGCATCGATGTTCTGCCGCGCCAACTTGCGCGCCTCATCCCGCAGCCCCGCATGCGCATGCAGAGCGCCACAGCAGCCTTGATCCGCCGGAATGTGCACTTCGCAGCCATTCTTCTGGAGCACACGAACCGTCGCCTCATTCAGCCGGGCAAAGAAGATGTTGGCCATGCAGCCCGCCATAAAGGCCACCTTGTGCTTGCGCGGCCCTTCCGCCGGAAACACCTGGCCGATCGAACCATAAAACGTCGGCATCTCGGCTTCCGGAGCCAGTTTCTCCGCCCGCCCCAACGCCCCCATCAGCTTCAAGATGCCGGACGCGCGCACTAGGCGCTGCAAGCCGCTCTGCTGATAGATCCACAGCTTCAAGCCCACGATCTTCAGTAGCAGCGGCGATTGCAGCAGCTGCTTAAAGACGAACCACTGCAGCAGCTGCGCCAGGGGCGACAGCGGAATCTTGGCCTGGATCTCCGTGCGCGCCGCCTCAATCAACCGGCCATACTGAACGCCTGACGGACACGCCGTCTCACAGCCCCGGCAGCCCAGGCACAGCCCCAAGTGTTCGAGATACTGCTCCGAGTTCACCGGAGCCGCCCCGGTGGCCACCTGCACCATCTGGTAGATGCGGCCACGCGGGGAGTCCATTTCGATCCCCAGTTCGCGGTACGTCGGGCAAGAGTTCAGACACAGCCCGCAGTGGACACACTTATCCAGATCCTTCTGCTGCGGCGCGTCCGGGTGACGGCCAGCAAGCACCGGCCGCGCGTAAGAAGAATCACCTGTAACTTGTACAGCCGCGCTTTGTTCGTTAGAGCCGTGCATACAGCCTCCCCGGATTCAACAAGCCTTTGGGGTCCAGCATCTGCTTCACTCGTTTCATCGCCGAATAGTCACTTCCCGTTTGCGCCCACGGCATCAGTGCCTCGCCGTACTCAATCACCATCTTCAATCCTGCCGGCAACGAAAGCGGCCTCTCTGAATACCCATACAACACCCCCGTTGCGGCCCGCGCAATCATCGGCCCGCGCCACACCCGGTAGGGCTCCGAGACATCGGTCAGCGTGGTCGAGAACCGGGCCACCCGTCCCTGCGGATGGGCCGCCAAGAACATGGGAGTAAACTCCTGGACCCGCGGCCAAACCTCTTCGCCGATCATCTGGCCCGCCGATAGTTCACGCGAATACCGGTCCAGCAATGCCGCATTCCCCGCCGCCTGCAGCAGCAGCGACCATTGCGCGGGCAAGCCCACCAGTTCCGCCGCCTCCGGGTTCAGCAAATCAAGCGCCACCGGCTGCAGCACGCCTCGCAGAATCTCGTCCCGTTTCTGCATCGCCGCTTCCAGCGTCGGCGCGGTCAAACAGAACGTCCGTGACCCGGCCGGTTTCGGAATCAGCTTGAAGTTGATCGTCGCCATCGCGGCCAGCGTGCCATAGCTGCCAATCATCAGCTTGGCCATGTCGAGCCCCGCCACGTTCTTCACCACCATGCCGCCGGACTGGATCACCTGACCATCGAGGGTGGCAAACGTCATGCCGATCACCAGGTCCCGCGCGCTGCCATAGAGCCGCCGCCGCGGCCCGGAATGGTTGGCGGCCACTACGCCACCAATCGTGGCCTGTGCCGACCACGGCGGATCAAGCGGGATCATCATCTGGTGCCGGTTGAGCAACTGCGTCAGTTCGGCATAAGGCAGTCCCGCTTCTACCGAAATGGTCAGATCCTTCGGCTCAAACGTGAGCACGCGGTTCAGCGCCCGCGTCGAAATGGACACATCCCCAGCCGTCGTGCCCGGCTTTGAAAAGTTGCCGCCCAGCCGGATCTTCTGATTGCGGGAAGCGGCATCCGCCAGTGCTTGCGCCAGTTCCGCCGCGGTTGCCGGACAAAGCTCGCTCATGCGCCAAGTTCACTAACGCTGCCAGCATCGTGCAGAAAATGGCTGCGCTCGTCAGATCTCAAATAGGGGCGCGCAAGCGCCTTCACCCTCATCACCGGCATGGCTTTAGTGTAATGCTTCACTTGCTCGCGCCCCAAACGGGCCTAGACCAGATCCCAAGGCTTCCGCGCCTTCCGCCCCAACAGCGCCGACGCATCGGCAGCACCCAGGAAGTCTTCCTTCTTCGCGTCCCACTTCAACTTCTTGCCCGTCTTCAGCGCAATGTTGCCCAGCAGGCAAACGCTAGTGGAACGATGGCCAATCTCGATATCCGCCGACGGCGTCTTGCGGCTGCGCACGCAGTCAACAAAATGCGCCGCGTGATCCTTGGTTGGCTCCGGCACATTTTCGTACGCCACCTGGATCGGCTTGGCCTGATGCCGCGGGTTCGAGGTTTCCGGGTAGATCGCCCAACTGATGCGCTCGGCAAAGATCGTGCCGTCACTGCCGTAGAAGCAGATGCCATTCGGCTGATCGTACTCGCCCCGGCCGTTGTAGTACTTGGGCCCCACCTTATTGGCCCCCATGCCGAAGCCATTCAAATTCGACCCTTCGTAGGTCATGATGTAGTTGTCGAACTCATAGGTCACCGTCATGAAGTCCGGCACATCGCCGTCATCCTTGACGATGTATCGCCCGCCCGAAGCGGAAATCGTGTGCGGGGCGCTGGACCCCATGATCTGCTGCGCCGTGTCGATGCGGTGGTTGCCGTAGTCGGTGATGTAGCCGCCGGAATAATCAAAGAACTGGCGATAGGTGGACAGGAAGCGGTTCGGATTGAACGGCACTTTGGGCGATGGCCCGCAATAGAAATCCCAATCCAGACCCGCCGGCGGCTCCTGGTTGGGCTTGCGGCCAATGCCATTTGGCGTCACGTTGATGTAGTTCCAAACGCGCACAAACTTCACGTCGCCAATGTCGCCGCGCTGGATCATCTCGGCGATCTTGGGGAAGTGTTTGGCGGACCGGTGCTGCGTCCCCGCGCAGACAATGCGGTTGTACTTGCGCGCCGCGTTCACCATCGCGCGCCCTTCGCGGATGGTCAGCGAGACCGGCTTTTCGACATAGACATCCTTGCCCGCCTGGCAAGCCATAATCGTCGGAATCGCATGCCAGTGGTCCGGCGCGGACACCATCACCGCATCCACTTCCTTCATGTCCAGCAGCTTCCGGAAATCCTTAAACGCCTTCGCGTCCCCCCCGGCCCATTCGCGAGCATTGTTGGCATTGGTGTCGTAGACGTCGGCCACGGCCACAAAAGCCGTATTCGGCGCCTGCCGCATCAAGCTGGCCACATAACGGCCCCGCCCACCACAGCCAATCAACCCCACATTCACCCGATCATTCGCCCCCATCACGCGGGACGCGGACAAGGCGGTAGTTCCCAAAAAAAGCCGACGGTTCATGATTAGGGATTCTATCCCTTTCCTCTTTCTGAGAGAAAACCAGGCAACCCCAGCCGGATTTGGAGCGGCCTCTGTCCACTGTCTGCTGAGATAGAAGCTAGATGCCTCGCGCCCGTTCCATCTTCCTCGGCGGCACCGCCTCCCATGTCGGCAAAAGTTGGATGACCACTGCCGTCTGCGCCTGGCTCCGCGAGCGTGGCCTCCGCGTAGCACCCTTTAAGGCGCAGAACATGTCCAACAACTCCTACCCTTGCCCCGGCGGCGGCGAGATTGGGCGGGCGCAGGTGGCCCAAGCCGAGGCCTGTGGCTTGGAGCCATCGCCCGACTTCAACCCCATTCTGTTGAAGCCCGATGCCGATGCCTGCTCGCAGGTGGTGGTGAATGGCAAGGTGTGGAAGACGCTGAAGGCGCGGGACTACTACGAGAACTTTGACTATCTGCTGGGCCAGGTGCTGGACGCCTATGAGCGGCTGGCCGCGCGCTTCGAGGTGATCGTGATCGAGGGCGCGGGCAGCGTGACCGAGATGAACCTGCGCCGCACGGATCTGGTGAACTTCGGCCTCGCGACGCGCATCAACTCGCCCGCCATGTTGGTGGCCGATATCGACCGCGGCGGCGTCTTTGCCTCTATCGTCGGCACGCACGTGCTGCTGCCGCCCGAAGAACGCGCCCTGCTGCGGTCGTTCGCCGTCAACCGTTTTCGGGGCGACCGGTCGCTGTTCTCAAAAGGCGTCACGATGCTCCAAGAGCGCACGGGTCTGAAGTGCATGGGCGTCTTCCCCTACACGCGCGACATCCATGTCGACGAGGAAGATGGCGTGTCGCTCGAAGACCGGGCACGCTCCGGCAGCAAGGTGGGCATCATTGCCTTCCCTCGCATCTCAAACCTGACCGACTTCCGATTGCTGCCCACCGCCGTCGTCATCGACCGGCCGCTGGACCGCCTGTTCGACACCCTGATCCTGCCCGGCACCAAGGCCACCGAAGCTGACTTGCAATGGTTGCGCGACCAAGGCCTGGACCGCTGGATCCTCCGCCAGCACGCCGCCGGAGCGACAATTCTAGGCATCTGCGGCGGCTATCAGATGCTGGGCCGGCGCGCGGGTGAGATGGAAGGGTTGGGTCTGCTGCCGGTGGAGACCGACTTTGAAGACTCAAAGATCACCGTCACCGTCGAGGCCGAATGGCCCGACGGCCACCACTTCCCCGCCTATGAGATCCACATGGGCCGCACGACGCGCCCGGACGGCGCCGAACCCTTCGCCACCATCAACGGCCGCCCGGAAGGCGTACGTGTTGGCCGCGTGCTGGGCACCTATTTGCACGGGGCGCTCGAAGACCCGCACGTCGCCAGCGCCATTCTAGGCCACGCTGTCGACGCTCCGGCACCGAAGCGCGGCGAGTACGCGAAGCTGGCCCAATGGTTCGCGGAGAATGCTGACACGCAGGCTTTTGAGCAACTGTACCTTTAGACTTGCGCCCCGGCCCACCCTCCGGGCGACACTGAAGATTCATGCCCAAGCTCTACCTCATCCGCCACGCGGAGCCCACCGTCACCGGCGTCTTCCACGGCTGCCGGAACGACGTGCCGTTGCGCGAGGCGCCGCCCACATTCGACCTGCCGGTGGAAGTGGTCTACGTCAGCCCCATGCAGCGGGCGCGCCAAACGGCGGCTAACTTTGCGGTGCCGCAGATTGTGCTCGAGGAGTTGCGCGAGATTGATTTTGGCCAGTGGGGCGGCCTGGGTTGGGACGAAATTGAACAGCGCTGGCCGGAGTTGACGCGCGGCCTGAATCGCAACTGGTTTGGCGTTTCTCCTCCCGGTGGCGAATCGTGGGCGGACTTCACCGCACGCGTGGGCCGCGTCCTGCAAGTGGTGCTAATTGATCCCCGGCCCAAGGCCATCGTCGCTCATGGTGCAGTCAACGCCGTTGCCGCCGGCCTGCTGCGCGGCGGCGACCCGTCGCAGTTTAAGCAGCACTATGCGCAAGTGAGCGAATTTGAGGTCTGACCCGCTACACTAATGGTTCGGCTCCAATTGCATGACGGGCGTGCCGCGCCCCGGGACAGAATCGCTATTTCACTTGAGACTTCGCTTTGATCAATAAGCTGGTAATCGAAAACCTGAAACACCGCCCCGTCCGCACGTTTCTCAGTATGCTGGCCATCAGCATTGAGGTCACCATGGTGCTGACCCTGGTGGGCCTCAGCTACGGCATGCTGGAAGAGTCCGTGCGGCGCACGCGCGGCGTGGGCGCGGACGTTATCGTGCGGCCCCCGGGGAGTTCCGCCCTGACCCTCAGCAACGCGCCGATGCCGGAGAAGTTGCAGAACTACTTTGCCGGATTGCCGCACGTCACCCGCGTCACCGGCACCGTCGTGCACCCGCTGGTGTTCCCGGAATCCGTCACCGGCATCGACCTGGCCGCGTTCGGCGAAATGAGCGGCGGCTTCAAGTATCTGGAAGGCGGCCCGTTCCAATCGCCAGAGGACCTGATCATCGATGAACACTACGCCCGCCAGCAGAAGCTGAAGGTGGGCCAGAAGGTTAACCTGATCAACCGTACCTGGCGCGTCTGCGGCATCGTCGAATCGGGTAAGCTGGCCCGCCTGTTTGTGCAGCTGCCAGTGTTGCAGGACCTGGAAGGTAACCAGGGCAAACTCAGCCAGATCTACCTGCAGGCCGACGACGACGCCAATATCCAAACCATCATCAAGGGCCTGAAAGACACGCCCGCACTGAAGGAGTACGGCGTCTATTCCACTGAAGAGCTGGTGTCGCTGATTTCGGTCAGCAATCTGCCCGGCCTGAAGGCGTTCATCGCCGTCATCATCGGCCTGGGCATCGTCATCGGCTTCCTGGTGGTGTTCCTGTCAATGTACACCGCCGTACTGGAACGTACGCGCGAGATCGGCGTCTTGAAAGCCATTGGTGCATCGCCCGGCTACGTGCTGAACATCCTGCTGCGGGAGACCGCGGTGCTGGCCTTTTTCGGTTCCATCCTGGGCGTCGGCTTAAGCTTTGTGTCGCGCTGGTTGATCACGACGCTGGTACCGGCGTCACTGCAACAGAAGATCATGCCGGAATGGTGGTTGATCTGCATGGCCATCTCCCTGGTGGGCGCACTGCTGGGCACGCTCTACCCGGCCTGGAAAGCGGCCAAACAGGACGCCATTGAAGCATTGGCCTACGACTAGCTCCCATGCCTGAATCACCGAACATCATTGAAGTCCGGGACCTCCGGAAGATTTACCGCGTGGGCGAAGTGGACGTGCATGCACTGCGTGGCGTAAACCTGGACGTACCGCGGGGCGAGTTTCTGGCCGTGGTGGGGCCGTCGGGCTCCGGCAAGTCCACGCTGTTCCACATCCTGGGCGGCCTGGCCGCGCCGACCTCCGGCACCGTCTCCATGGACGGGCAGGACGTTCGGGCGCTGACCGATGCCGGGCGCACGGAACTGCGGAAACGTTGCGTGGGCTTCGTCTTCCAGAAGTACAACCTGCTGCCCACGCTTTCGGCGCGCGACAACATTGAGATTGCGCGTTCCATCGCGCACCGCACCGGCCCGCAGGAGGAGTGGTTCAAGGACGCACTGAAGCTGCTCGACCTGGAAAAGCGCCTGGATCACAAGCCCCGCGCGCTATCGGGCGGCGAACAGCAACGGGTGGCGATTGCCCGCGCCATCGTCAACCATCCGGCCATCCTGCTGGCCGATGAACCAACCGGCAATCTCGACACCAAGAACTCCGAAGCCGTCCTGAACTTACTGCGGCAGTTGAACAAGAAGATCGGCCAGACGATCCTCATGATCACGCACAACCCGGAAGCGGCGGAGTTCGCGGACCGCACCGTGCACATGCGTGACGGCGAGATTGTGGAAGCCCCGGCAGCGGGCCACTAGCCGTCCGGTCACCGCACCGTCATTGCGGGAAGGCGCGGCGGGGATTGTCCACCAGCAACCGCGAATGCCACTCGGTGGGCAGCCGGTTGAGGAAGCTCAAGTACAGGTAGTCGTAGCCGCGGAACTCACCGCCGTTGGGCTCGCCCACGCGATACCAGCCGGAATCCTGTGAGATCAGGACCTGCCCCAACAAACCCCGCTTCTCCATGGCGCGGATGCATTGTTCGTGCCAGTTGGCGGTCTTTTCGCTGATGCCGTCGAACTCCACCCACGCCCCGGCGCGTGCCACTTGGGCATGGATCTCGTGGTCCAACTCATTCTGCGCGTGAACCCAAACTAAGTGTCGAGGGTCATGCAGACGGGAAAGGATCTCTACCTGCTCCAAAGCACCCGCACCATCGCCCGTGTGGCTGGCAATGGTCAAGCCGGTCTGCTTGGCACACTGGGCGGCGGCCACCACTAGCTTGCGGTCCCATTCGCCCAGCACCGGAGCGACCTTGTTGACACCGATCTTGATGAACCGTGGCTTAACGCCGTCCACACCTTTTTCCACTTCGGTGGTCCAGCGCCGGGCCAACTGATCCGCCGTCTCGTGCTTGGCAAACTCCGGCAGGTACTTGTAGTTGCCCGCCGCATAAAGCCCGGTGGTGGTCCAGACATCAATGCCCGCCGCATCGCCGATCCGCCGGAAGAGACGCGGGTCGCGGCCCAGGAAGTTCGGCACGCAATCCAGAAACCGCCGGCAGCCCAGCGCATACACAGCGTCCAGCTTGGGCTTGGCCAGGCGGAAGACTTCATCCGGGTTGTACCGCCCGGGACGGATCGCGGCGGCACCCACAAAATCGACCAGCAAGTGCTCATGCACCAGCGTGGAACCTGGAACGCTGGCCGGACTAGCATTTTGGCCCAGAGCAGCAGTTACGCCGGCAGCGGCCAACAGTTGGCGTCTGGTCATACTTGACGATTGTAGAGCCTGGGCTTACTTCCATTGAAGCCACTCCCGGCCGCGCTCCTGATACGATGCGAGGGTGAATCTCTTCTCTCTTGAGGGCAAACGAGCCCTGATTGCCGGCGCCAGCCGGGGTATTGGTTTGGCCATCGCCAAGGCGGTGGCGGAAGCGGGCGCGGACACGATTCTGGCCGCCCGTTCCCTGCCCCAGCTCAATGATGAAGCCAACGCCCTCACCGCTCGCGGACTGAAGGCCAGCGTGTTGCAGTTGGACATGATGAGCAACGAATCGGTGGACGCGGCGGCGGAAGCCGCGGGCGACGTGGACATCCTGATCAACGTAGCCGGCACCAATTCGCGCCAGAAGCTGGAAAACTACACGCCCGAAGAGTACGACCGGATCCTGCAAACCAACCTGCATGGCATCTTCCGCCTGTGCCAGAAGGTGGGCGCGAAGATGATTGCTCGCGGCGCGGGGGGCAAAGTGATCCACATCGGCAGCCTCACCTCCGGGCTGGGCCTGCCCTACCTGGCCCCCTACGCCATCACCAAGAGCGCCATCGGCGGCCTGACCCGCGTGATGGCCGCCGAATGGGGCGCGCACAACATCCAGGTGAACTGCATCGCGCCGGGCTTTATCTTGACCGATCTCAACCGCGAGATGTGGAAGGCACCGATCATGGCCAACTGGTTGGCCGGCGCGCAACCCAATACGCGCATGGGCCGTCCAGAAGACATCGCCCCGCTGGCGGTGTTTCTGTCTTCGGCTGGTTCGGACTACATCACCGGCCAGACGATCTACGTCGACGGCGGCTATTCCACCACCGCAGTATGGCCTTTTCAACCCGCCGAATAACGGAACCCTTGACGCGGCGGGCGCTACTGGCAGGTCCAGCAGCGCTGGCTGCGGGCGCAGCACTTGCGCAACAGCCGCCCGCCAAACCCACGGTGGGTGAAGATCCACCGGAAAAGCCGGTCGAGTTTCTGTGCCCGATGGACCCCGAGGTCCGCGCCAAGGGCCCGGGCAAATGTCCGCGCTGCGGCATGAAGCTACTGGCGGGCCTGCCGGACCCCCTTGAGTTCCGCCTGGAACTCAGCACCGCCCCGCGACACTTGCGCGCCGGTCAGGCGGCGGACTTGAAGCTGGTGGTGGTCCACCCCAAGACCGGCAAGCCGGTCCGCGACTTTGAGCTGATCCACGAGAAGCTGTTCCATCTGTTCGTCGTCAGCGAGGACCTGACCGTCTTTGCCCATGAACATCCGGAGCCACCCGTCATCGGCGGGCCGCCCGAGTTCACCCTCAACTGGACCTTCCCGAAACCCGGCATGTACCGCCTGATGGCCGACTACTATCCGCTGAACGCCACGCCGCAGCTGACCGTCAAGACCCTGTTTGTGAGCGCGGGCGAGCGCAACACGCCGATCCCGCCGCTACCCTCCAACACCCACGTGCAACTCACCACGGAGCCCGTACAGGCCATTGCGGGCGAAAGGACGCGGCTCTACTTTACGCTGAACCCGGTCTCGGGCTTGACGCCTTGGCTGGGTGCCTGGGGCCATGTCCTGGTGGCCAGCGCGGACACGGTGGACCTGATCCACACGCATCCCTTCATTGCCGATGGCGGCGCGCGGATGCAGTTCAACGTGATCTTCCCGCGGCCCGGAAAGCACAAGGTCTGGGTGCAGTTTGAGCGCGCAGGCTTGGTGAACTCGGCTGGGTTTGACTTAGACGTGAAGCCGCTCTAGCGAGGAGAGCGTTACACGGACCTGCGCAGGCGGGACTTCTGCGCCAGCTCAATCGCAATCGCGGCGGCGGCGGCGGGGTTGTGACGGACCTTCTCCCCTTTGGCCAGAAGGTTGAGGCCGATCACTTGGACGCCCATCGCGGCCAGCCGCGGCTGATCCACCACCACGGGATAAACCTTCTCCGCCGCATACAAGCGCCGGCGTTCGCCGCCGATGTGCCGCGTGTTGACGATCGCGCAATCCACCAGGCCTTTACCGCCGTGCTGCTCAATGGCGGCGACGTGGTCAGCGGCGGAATAATGCATGGTCTCCCAGGGCTGCCACATCAAGTTCGAGAAGTAAGCTTTGGTGGCCTTCGATTCCCGGATCGCTTTGGGGATGCCCGCCACCAGTAGGTTCGGAATAACGCTGGTGTAGAGCGAACCTGGGCCCAGCGTAATCAGGTCGGCCGCTTCAATGGCGTCTAAGGCTTCCTTCAGCGGCTTGACGCGCTTGGGCTTCAAGTGAATCCGGTGGATGCGTTCCTTCACCCGGCCAATCCGGGATTCGCCCATCACGCGTTCGCCACTGGCCAGCTCAGCCTCCAGCACGACGTTGGATCGGGTGGAAGGATAGATGCGGCCCAGGATGGCCAACACCTCGGAGGAGACGCGAATGGCTTTCAGAAAGTCGCCCGTGACATCCGTCAAGGCCGTCAGAAACAGGTTGCCGAAGCTATGCCCCTTTAAGCCCTGCCCGGCGGCGAAGCGGTACTGGAACAGTTGCGACAACAGGTCGTCGTCTTCCGATAGGGCCACCATGCAGTTGCGGATATCACCCGGTGGCAGGACATCAAACTCACGCCGCAGGCGGCCGGAACTGCCGCCATCGTCGGTGACGGTGACGATGGCGGTAATGTCCGCGGTCAAGCGGCCTTCGGAAAAAGGCCGCAGGTAGGAATACTTCTTCAGGCCGGACAGTAGAGACGAAAGGCCGGTGCCGCCGCCCAGGGCGACGATACGCAAGGGAGAATTCATGAGCAGCGCTTAGCGGAGAATAGCCTGCGCGTTGGCCGGACCCAGAGCGGCCATAAACTCGGCATCATTGCGGAGCGCGGTGCGGTTGGCGGCGTCCATCTCGATGGCCCGCCTGGTGTGCTGGATCGCTGCTGGAGCATCGCCCGCCAAGGCCAGGCAGAAGCCCAGAGCATAGTGAAAATAACTGACCTCTTTCATGGACAGCGCTTGCTGGAACTGCCGGAGCGCTTCCGGCAACCGGCGCTGGTTGGTGAGCGCGACGCCGTAGGTGTAGTGGTCCTCAGCGTTTTCCAGAGCTGGCGCGGCTTGCTCCATCCGCTTCTCACACATCCGGACATGCATCTTGGCCGAAAAGGACAGGTCACGGGTGGGCCCTTCGGCGACCTGCTCAAACAGCGCGCGCGCCGCTTGAAACTGGCCGCTTTGGAACAAAGCGATCGCCTGGTCAAACTGTTTAGCTTGCTGGCTGGCCGGATCTTCGGTGGGCGTATTGGACCGGCCGGAGCGGGAGGACACTGGTGCGGAGGTCATGGTGGATCCTTCAACTGCCACCCGCCGGCCAGAGCCGCCGGATAGAGGCTTCTCTTTCACTTTTACCGCATTCGCGGAACCCCCGGCGTGGGGGCCATCCCCATCGGGCTCGGGCGAAGTTTTCTTCTTGGTGGCCACCGGCATTCCTCCGCCACGATCAGGTTCCCTTCTTGCGGAACGGGATCGTCAATCTACACTCTCATCTCGCGGCTCAGACATTCTACCGGCAATAGCGATGCCTATTCGCCGTCATCTTCCGCAACCGGCACCGTCTCTAGGTCTTCGGCCTCGAACACTTGGCCACACCCCAAGCACCGGACATAGTCAACCCCATCCTCACGGTAGATGAACTCCGTGCGGGGGTGAGTGCACCCTGAAGTCATAAACGCAATATGGATTATTCTATTGTGCCCGCGTCGGATGTCAAGCGCGGGCCTGTCTTGCGCAGGACGGGGCGCAGCCACCAGGACACCACCAGCATCACGAACACCGGCAGGTAGATCCACCAGCGGACCTCGGGTGACTGGGTCCATTGGCCCAGGGTGTGCCACCAGATCACGGATTCATAAGCCAGCGGCATCAGCGCGATCCATAACATCAAACCCGGCACCGGCTGCCGGACCAGAAACGGCAGCAGCCAGCTTAAGTACCACGGGTGCACATTGGCCGATACGGCCAGCATCGCCACCACCACCCACAGCGGCTGCCGCAACAGCAGGCAGGCGGCACCAAACAACGCGAAGGCCAGATACTTGGCGCGGTAGACATCACCCACCAGCCACAGCAGCAAGCCATAGACACTATCGTTGTTGCGCCACCCGCCCAGAAAGCCGGACAGGAACTGAGCGCTAGTCCATTGCAGGCCCGGCAGGTACCAGGCCAACAACACCAGCACCACCGCCGGAGCGAGCACGTAGTCCCGCCACTTCACCCGGCCCTGACGCTGGAAGGCGGCCAGCAGCGCCAGCGGCCACCACTTCACCGCTGCCGCCCACCCCAGCCACATCCCGGCCCAGCTCTCCCGTCCATACAGAGCCAGCACTAGAAACAGAACCACCAGCGCATCATTGTGGCCCTGCCCCCAAAATTCCAGCACCGGCAGCGGAGACCAGGCATAGATGAGCCAACGCCCGGGCATCCACCGGGCCAGCAACAGCAGCACCACCAGGTCGGCTAGCATCGCGGGCAACTTGGGCCAACGCCACGCGGCCCATTGCGTCAGCTCGGTCAGCGGCCCATAGACAGCGCGAAAGTCCGCGCCCGGCGTGCGAGGGTGGGCGATCGCGTTCCACGGCGGATCGGCGGGGCGGACGGCGTAGGGGTTGGCCCCCATCGATTGCACCTGGCCCTCAAACGAGTAGCGGTAGAGATCATCCGACAACGACGGAGCCTGCGGGGCCAGCGTCAAGCGGAAGGCGATGGCGCCCACGGCCACCAGCCAGCGCGGCGGCGAATGGCGGAGGGCAAACCAGACGGCCACCAGATATACTGAATGGAGAGCCAAAAGTAAGCCGACCGCCTCCGGAATTTTGTCCTGGAGGTCGCCAACTTGGAGCACTCCCAGCCAGAGTGTTTCGAGGATGATGCCGGTCAGGCCAAAGAAGATTACAATCGTTCCTACATGATATCCAGCGCCCTACCCGCGTTCCTGTTCGCGGCCTCGTCGTCGGACCAATTGGTCAACCTGCTGTTTGACGATACGTTCGCCGGCATTCACCAGCTCTCTTGGTTCGACTGGGCGCTGATGGGGCCCTACTTCTTCACGCTCACCATCCTGGCCATCTACGGCTGCCACCGCTATCACGTCATCCACGGCTACTTCAAGTACAAGAAAAACATCCCCACGGAATCGGCCACACAGTACACCCAACTGCCCAAGGTGACCATCCAACTACCTCTCTACAATGAGCGCTACGTGGTGGAGCGGCTGATCGAAGAGACCGTCAAAATGCGGTATCCGAAAGAACTGCTGCAGATCCAGGTGCTGGACGATTCCACCGACGAAACGCATCCGTTCACCGAAGCGCTGGTGGCCCGCTATCAGACGATGGGGCACCCGATCGAGTACGTGCACCGCACCAACCGCCACGGCTACAAAGCCGGAGCGCTACAGGAAGGGCTCCGCACAGCAACGGGCGAGATTGTGGCTGTCTTCGACGCCGACTTCCTGCCGCCGGTGGACTTCCTCGAAAAGACGATCCATCACTTCTCTGACCCGCAAGTGGGTGTCGTGCAAACGCGCTGGACGTACCTCAATCGCGACTACAACTTGCTCACCGAAGTGCAGACCATTCTGCTTGATGGCCACTTTGCTCTCGAACACGTGGCTCGGGCGGGCAGCGGGCTCTACTTTAACTTCAACGGCACGGCCGGTCTACTGCGCGTTTCGATGATCGAGGACGCGGGCGGCTGGCAGCACGACACGCTGACCGAAGATTCCGACTTAAGCTATCGCGCGCAGTTGAAGGGCTGGAAGTTTGTCTACCGCCCCGATGTGGAGTGCTTGTCGGAGCTGCCCGTCGATACCTACGGCTTCCAGGTGCAGCAATCGCGCTGGGCCAAGGGGCTGACGCAGGTGGCGATCAAGCTGCTGCGGGACATCCTGAAATCCGATGCGCCGCTGCGGAACAAAGTGGAAGCGGTGTTCCACCTGACCCCCAACATCTCCTACCCGATGATGCTGATCGTTTCAGCGTTGATGCTGCCGGTGATGATCTGCCGGTTCTACATGGGCTGGATGCAGATGCTCTATATCGACCTGCCGCTGATCGTGGCTTCCTTCTGGTCGATTTCCGCGTTCTACCTCACCGCGCAACGGGTGCTCTACCCCAACAACTGGAAGCGTACGGTCTTCTTCCTGCCCGCCCTGATGGCGGCGGGTGTCGCGCTGACGCTCTCGAACACCAAGGCGTTTTTTGAAGCCGTGTTTGGTGTCTCCACCGCCTTTGCCCGCACGCCCAAGTACGCCATCTCCGGCTCGCAAAAGGTAGCCGTGAAGGCCGCCTACAAGAGCCGCTCCGGCATCTTGCCATATCTGGAATTGGCCGCTGGCACCTACTTCGCCTTCATGACGGGTTTCGCCATTGATACCTACAACTTCCTGGCCGTGCCTTTCCTGCTGATCTTTGTGACCGGCTACTACTGGGCCGGCGTGACGACGCTGATCGAAGAGTACAAGGGCAAGCTGGCCTGGCAACGGCAGCGTGCCTTGGCCCTGGAAACTGCCGGTCGCGAATAGGCATCTGCCCGGCACCCGGCGGTGCGGTCTCTGATGGGCGAGCCCACCCGTGAGGCCGCTCCGGAACTTCAAATCAATCAATTCACGGCGCTGCAACACCTCCGTGCTAACCTGCTCTATCTGTAGACATCTGTCAATTCAGTTGGAGGTAACCGTTTGTTCATTCGAAATCTGATTTCGCTTGCTTTGTGGGCTTTGTTGGCCTGCTCGAGGGCCGCGCAGGCCCAGATCTCAATCCCCACGGGAACCGCATACTCCCAGAAGTTCGACTCCCTGTCGACCACCTCCGCGACGGCAAGTCTGCCCACTGATTTCCGGGTGGACCGGCCAACTACGGCGAGAACCGTCGGGAGCTACGCTTCGGCCAGCACCGCCACCACCCAGATCGGTGGGGCCAGCCTGAGCACGACGGCATCGAATGGCATCTACAATTTCGGGTCAGGCACCAACACGTCCGGAGCCGACCGAGCGGTGGGCTTCCTGTCATCCGGCAGCGGTACGACCAGCGGCAATCTCTATGCCGCGCTGGCCAATAATTCCGGGGGCTCCTTGAGCGGTCTGAAGATCTCTTACGACGTGGAAAAGTACCGCAACGGCACCAACACCCAGGGCTTCCGCATCCAAATGTTCTATTCCACCGACGGCACCACGTGGACCAGCGCCGGATTGGACTTCTTGACCGCCTTTCCCGCCGACACCGGCACCAATTCCGGCTTTGCAACCGCCCCCGGCACGACCGTGAGTGTGACCGATAAGACCCTGACGCTCGCCATCCCGGTGGCGGCCAGTGCCACCACGCCCAACCTCTACTTGGCTTGGAATTACTCGGTGACCAGCGGCACTACGGTGACGAACGCGCAGGCGCTAGCCATCGACAACATCTCGATCCTGGGCGTGGCGTCCGTGCCGACGCCCACTTTTTCGGTGTCACCCAGCAGCTACACCCTCAGCGGCTTGTCCGGCGGGCCGGTTGCAACGGAGGCCATTGCGCTGAAGACCAGCAGCGGCACCGCTAGCTTCACCACATCGAGCAATCAGACGTGGCTAACAATTGACCCCTCCTCGGGCTCGGCGACGACGTCGGATACTGCCCTGACAATCAAGGCTGACCCGAGTGCGTTAGCCGGGGGCGGCTATAGCGGCAAGATCACTTTCTCGGCCCCGGGCTACACCTCGTTTGAGGTGAATGTCACGTTCAATGTCGCCGCGCCGGCGTTGACCTGCGGTGCGACCAAGACGATGATCAGTGCCATCCAAGGCTCCGGTGCCAGTAGTCCGCTGGTGGGCAGCGTCCGGGAAATCGAGGGTGTCGTCACAGCGGCCTTCCAAGGTACGGGCAAGCTGAACGGCTTCTTCATTCAGGACGAAGGCGATGGCGATACGGCCACCTCCGATGGCATCTTCGTGGACGAATCCACCGGTGGCAGCAAAGGCGCTGTAAGCGCCGGCGACCGGGTGCGGGTGAAGGGTACGGTGGCCGAAGCCTTTAATCAGACCGTCCTCAACAACGTGGCCGATCAAAAGGCTTGTGGTGCCGGTACGGTGACGCCCGTGAATGTTAGCTTCCCGGTGTCCAGTACGACCTTTCTCGAACGATATGAAGGGATG
This sequence comes from Bryobacteraceae bacterium, assembly GCA_947458745.1. GTDB lineage: Bacteria > Acidobacteriota > Terriglobia > Bryobacterales > Bryobacteraceae > JAPKYZ01. Next base: position 250,514 of record CANGYQ010000002.1, read on the forward strand.
CTGGTGCGGTTCCCGCAGCAGTTGCGGGTCACTGACAACTACAACCTTGGCCGCTTTGGCGAAGTGGGTCTGGCCTGGGTGCCCGATTATGTCCCCGGCGTCACCTTTTCCCGCCTGATGGCCGGTACGCAGGTAGCGGCCCCGGGTGCTGCTGCCAACGCCGTGTCGGACCTGAACAACCGCTCTCGTATCATCCTTGATGATGGCTCCAACGCCACCTACGCCAGCTTGCTGCCGACGGCAATCTATCCGCAGGATGGTGGCGGGTTGACCTTTACGAACACGCTGCGGCTGGGTGACCGGGTGAACGTCGATATCGAAGGTACGTATAAGCCGCTCACGGGCGTGCTGGGCTTTGGCTTCTCCAACTATAGGTTGCAGCCGGTGGGACCAGTCGTATTCGGACCCTCCGACAATCCGCGTCCCACGACGGTGCCCAATGTTGGTGGCCGCGTGAAGGTGGCCAGCGCCAACATCCTGAACTACTTCACCACCTACAACAGCCGTGGCGCGAACAATGCCGCTGAGTTCCAGCGGCAGCGTGACAAGATCATCACGGCCTTTAAGGCGATGGACCCGGCGGTGATCGCCATCAGCGAACTTCAGAACAACAACACCACTGCGATCGAAGATCTGGTGTTCGATTCCGTCAACAGCTTCGGCAACAGTCTGAACGCGGGCAACCCTGGCAAATGGGCCTACATCAACACGGGCGTGGTGGGCACGGACCAGATCCGCGTGGGCTTTATCTATCAGCCGGCGCTGGTGGAGCCGGTGGGCATCTACAAGGTGCTGAACAACACGGTGGACCCGCGGGCGCTGGATACGCGCAATCGCCCTGCCATTGCGCAAACGTTCAAGCTGCTGACCGGTGCCAAGCCGAGCTTGCAGCATTTCACGGTGGTCGCCAATCACTTCAAGTCCAAGGGCAGCGCCTGCACTTCTTCGCCGGCTGATCCGGACTTGAATGACGGCCAGGACAATTGCAACCTCTCCCGCGTCAGCATGGCCCGCGCCATCCTGGACTGGCTGGCCACCAATCCGACGGCTGACCCGACGCCAGCCGCCGACCGCCGCTTCCTGATCGTGGGCGACTTGAATGCCCACTTGAAGGAAGATCCGCTGTCCGCGCTGACCAGCACATCCTTCAGCAAGCCGGCCACGGGTAGCTTCCCGGCCTTCCCGGCCAGCCCCTTGGCGGTCTACAAGGACTTGGTGTCGACGCTGGGCGACAAAGCGGGCTACTCCTACCTGTTCAGCGGTGAATCCGGGGCGCTGGATCACGCGCTGGCGAACCCGGCTCTGTTCCGTCAGGTGACGGGCGTGGCTGAATGGCACATCAACGCGGATGAGCCGGTGGTGCTGGACTACAACTCCGACTACGACGGCAACGGCAATAGCTCCGCCAAGAGCGCGGCCCAGTTGGCGGCGTGGTATGCGCCCGGGGCCTTCCGCACGTCGGATCATGACCCGCTGCTGGTGGGCTTCAACCCGCTGTGTGGCGACCTGAATGATGACGGTGTGGTCGATGCGGCAGACCAGACGATCATGCGCGCGGCAATTGGCAAGCCGTTGACCCCGGCCAACCGTCGCGCGGACCTGGATGGCGACGGGCGGATCACACTGACCGACTTCAGCCGCTGGTCCAGCTGCGCTGCCGCGTATCAGCGCTAAGCTAAGATTCACCCTAAGGAAAACAAGAAATGAAACAACTCATTTGGGCAGCAGCACTCACCGCGGTTTCGGCATTCAGCGCCGCCGCCGGGACAATCAGCTTGGTCACCCCTGATGCGACGCCCTACGTGGGCCAGATGTTCACCATCGACCTGGTGGTGAGCGGCAATTTGGACGAGATTCTGGGCTTTGGCCTGGATTATCTGGTCAGCACAGCCTCCATCGGCTTGCAGAGCTACATGATCAACCCCGTGTTCGGTGCGGATTTGGGCCTTGCCGATACCAAAGTCGCGGCGGTCAACTTCCCCGGCTCCACCGACGCGATGGTGACGCTGGTGTCATTCCACTTTTTGGCGCAGTCGCAGGGTGTGAGCGTGTTTAGCGTTTTCTCGGACCTAACCGACCCCAATGAGGGCTTGTTCTCCTTGGGATCGACTGTTGATCTGAGCCAGGCGCTGACGATCGACGTGCAGGCCGTGCCGGAACCGGCCAGCCTGGGTTTGGCGGCGGTGGCGCTGGCTGGCTTGGCCGTCGCCCTGCGCCGGCGCAAGTAACCACAATCGAGCCGCGTAACGCGCCACTCCCCGCCTGGGTTCAGGCGAAGGGTGGCGCGTTTACCATTTGGGGGGGCGCCGCGGCTGGACCGCCGCAATTCCGTTTTTTTCCGGGAAAACGGGACACAGTGAGACAAAGTGAGACATTTGAGGGCTCGATTGAACCTGCTTGAGGGTGAGGCCGGGCGGGGCGGAGTTGGCGGGTACGCTGGCCTATGACATTGAAAGCAAGGGAGATGTTGGCGGGAGTAGCTGGTGATTCCGCGCTCTTTCAGGGCTGAGCCCGGAGGATGGGGCCGCCCGGCGGAATTATGCAAGAGACGCGACATTTCCGCCGTGGATTCTTATATAATCCTTTCGGCCCACTGGCCGTGTTTGGTGGTTGGGCGGAACGTTTTTCCACGATCGGAGAGAATTCTTTGAAGCTTCGTCAGCTCCTACAGTCTGCCACCCTGGCGGCCCTATTGGCGGCTAGGGCTTGGGCCCAGTCCTTCACCGCCAGCGTGAATGGAACCGTCACCGATGTATCCGGTGCCAGCATTGGGGCCGCGAAAATCGTGGTGACCAATCAGGATCGCGGCACGGTTTCCAGCAGCGTCGCCGACGCCTCGGGCCGCTTTGTGGTCACTGCTCTGCCTCCGGGCACCTACGTTCTGACGGCGGAAGCGCCGGGCTTCAAGAGGTTCTCGTCAGGCCGTTTCACAGTGGCCGTGCAGGAGCAAGCCACCATCAATGCCCAGTTGCAAGTGGGCGAAATCACCTCGACGATTGAGGTGGAAGGTTCAGCGGCGCTGGTGAACACGACGATCTCGAACCTGGGCCAGGTGATCGACAACAAGTACATCCTGTCGTTGCCGAACATTGCCCGCAACTCGATGGGCTTGGCTTATCTGACGCCGGGCGTGGTGGGTTCCGGTGGGCGGCGCGGTGATAGCAACACGAACTTCGTGGCCAACGGCGCGCGCAACTCGACATCAGACGTGCTTGTGGACGGCGCGACGGTAACCACTGTCGAGCAGAATTCCGGCATCTCCGACCTGAAGTTTTCCCCTTCAGTGGACGTGGTGCAGGAGTTCAAGATGCAGACGAACTTCTTCTCGGCCGAGTACGGCCAGACCGGCGGCGCCGTCGTGAACATGGTGACCCGTTCCGGCACCAACAGCTTCCACGGCACGGGCTATTACTTCCTGCGCGACGCTGCTTTGAACGCCAACGACTGGTTTTCCAATCGCTCCGGCCGCGCGCTGCCCGCCTTTCACCGTGATCAATACGGTGGCGTGATCGGCGGGCCGGTGATCAAGAACCGCACGTTCTTCTTTGGTGGCTACGAGTACACCAAGCAGGAGAGCCCGACGGTGGCCACCATTACGCTGCCTTCGGACTTGCAACGGGCGGGCAATTTTTCTCAGACGTTTAATGCGGCCGGGCAGTTGATGCAGGTCTACAATCCGTTCGCCACCAATACCAGCGCGGCGGGAGTGATTGATCGTCAGCCCTTTGGCGGCAATCTGGTACCGCAATCGATGATGGACCCGATTGCGGTGAAGGCCCTTTCCTTCGTCCCGCGCGGCAATCAGCCGGGTGCGCAATTCACCAACACCGCCAACTGGTTTGGCCAGGGTATCAATGCCAGCAGCAACCACCAGATCAATATCAAGGGCGACCACAACCTGAACGCGGCCAACCGGCTAAGCGGGCGCTACAGCAATGTGATCAGCCAGGGTACAAATCCAAACCTGTTTGGGGACGGCAACCCGGCCTACTACACGGGCGGGCCCAATGCGACCAACACCAAGTCGATGGTGGCGGAACTGACCACCATCGCCAGCCCGACCACCGTGTTCACGCTGCGCTACGGCTTCACCTATTCGAATTTTTCGCGCAATCCCAACGTGGCGTTCGACCTGACCGAGCTGGGTTTGCCCAAAAACATGAAGGACTCCGCCACGAACCTGGTGTTTCCGCGTTGGGCACCGGAAGGCTTCCAGGAGTTTGGCACGGAGCCGTACTGGATCATGGACCGGCAGGAGGGCGTGCACCACGCTTCCGCGTCGATGAGCAAGACTTGGGGCGGTCACAACATCAAGACTGGTGGCGAGTGGCGGTTCAACCAACTGGATTACCTGCAACCGGGCAATCCTTCGGGCCGGTTCAATTTCGGCCGTGGCGTCACCTGCCGCGACCGGTTCACCTGCCCCGGCAATGAAGGCAACGGACTGGCGGCCATGTTGATTGGCTGGACGACGGGTAGCGAGTATCACATCGAACCCAAAGCGTTTTCGCGCTCAGCCTACTGGGGCTTCTATGTGCAGGACGATTGGAAGATCTCGCGGAAGCTGACGATCAACCTGGGACTGCGGTATGACTTCGATGTGCCGCGCTGGGAGGTGCTGAACCGCTACAGCTATTGGGATCTGAATGCCCAGTCGCCGATTCGGGCCACGGGCTACGATACGCGCGGGGTGATCAAGTTTGTGGACGACAATCGGCGTTCGCCGTTTGACGCGGACCGGAACAACTTCCAGCCGCGCATTGGTTTTGCGTATGCACTGAATCCCAAGACGTCGATCCGGTCCGGGTATGGCCTGTTCTACACACTGTCGCGGGCCACGGTGTTTGGACGCCCGGGCACGGGGTTTACGATCAATTCGCCATCGATCTGGACGCTGGATGCCAATGCCACCTTGAATTCGCGGTTGAACAATCCGTTCCCGAACGGGATCCTGCAACCGCCGGGCCGGTCACAAGGCGATGCCACGCTGATTGGTTTTGGAGCGAGCACGATTCTGCCGTCGAACAACCGCAATCCGGAGTATCACTCCTGGAACTTCTCTATCCAGCGCGAACTGCCGCTGAAGTCGGTGCTGGAACTGAACTACACGGGCAGCCGCGGCGTGCACCTGTTCATGCCGGTGACCACGCTGTCGCCGCTGCCGCAATCGGCCTGGGGCCAGGGACGGACGACGCTGGCGGCGCTGGTGCCGAATCCGTTCTTTGGCCAGATCACGGATACGCGTTCGCCGCTGAGTGTCGCCAACGTCAGCCGCAGCCGCCTGCTGCGTCCGATGCCGCAGTTTGACGGCACGGGCGTCGGGACGGCGGAACCGGCCCGGGGCGATTCCAACTATCACGCCATGCAGCTGAAGTGGGAGAAGCGTTTCAGCGACGGGTTGACGATGCTGACGCACTACACGTGGTCGAAGATGATTGACAACGTTTCGCATAGCTCGGGCAATGTTTCGTGGCTGGGCGGTTCGACGTCACTGCAGAATATCTGGGATCTCCGCGGCGAGCGGTCGCTATCCTCGCATGATGTCGCGCACCGCATGGTGATCACCGGCGCTTACGAGCTGCCGTTTGGCCGCAAGAAGAAGTTTGGTTCCAACTGGAACCGGGCACTGGACTGGGTGGCCGGCGGCTGGCAGATGAGCGGCTTCCTACTGATGTCGAGCGGCATGCCGCTGCAGGTGCTGCAAGCCGGTGGCGCAATCTGGGATGGGACGCAGCGCCCGAACCTGGTGGGCGACCCCAGCACGACCGGCCGCGTACAGGACCGCATCAACAACTACTTCAACCGCGGAGCGTTTGCGCAGCCCGCGCCAGACGTCCCCGGTTCGGCCCCGCGCAACCTGGGCTATCGCGGACCCGGCATCAAGACGCTGGACGCCGCTATCCTGAAGAGCATCGCCACGCGGGAAGGCCAACGCTTCGAGTTCCGGTTTGAAGCGAACAACTTCACCAACACGCCGATGTTCGGAGACCCGGCCGCATCGTTTGGCGCGGTCAACTTTGGACAGATCACGGGCTTGCGCAGTGGCGTTGGTCCGCGGAGTGTCCAGATTGGCTTGAAGTATTACTTCTAAGCGGAAAAGTAGTGCGCTCAATGGCGGGATCCGGCAACGGGTCCCGCTATTTTCTTAGCTACACGGAGCGGCCGGTGACGCCGAAAGCGGGGCGGCTTCTAGCATGCGGCGGTCGTTGGTCCAGACTTCGGTGAGGCCCAGGTGGCGGGCGGTGGCCAGGTGGATGGCGTCGGAAGCGCGGATGAGAAGGTGAGAGGGGTGATGATCAATGACGTCGGCGACGATGTCCAGGATCACCCTACTCACGGCGTGCAGACGCCAAGTGCCCGCGCGCAAATCCGCCCTGAACAACTCACGGGCCCGGTCAATCTGTTCCGGCCGGGCTTTGCGTTCCCTCAATTGCCGATGGAAGATGGTAGCCATTTCCGCTATCAGGAGTTCTGAGGCTTGCACCGTTGGGAACCGGGCGGCCTGCAACTGGACGCTCAGCGAATCGGGTTCGTGGAGGTAGCACTTTGCGACGTAGGCCGAATCGAAATACATGGATAGCTTGAGGTTGGACCTCATGGGGTGAGCTAGCGGTCTTCTTCGAGAATCCGACCGCTATCCATCATGGGCTCGGGGAACAGTTCCTTCAAAAGAGCCAGGCGCTCTGCGCTGACCAGACGTTGAGTCGGGTAGTTTACGGGCCGGATCTCCGCGACGGGAAGGCCATCTCGTTCCAGCACCACCACCTCGCCAAGTTCGGCGCAGGCGATGATTTGCTGGACATCCGGAGACAAATCAACTACGTTGGCGCGCATCGCCATGATTATCCCAAATCCGGCTGCTCGACGTGATCAGCCCATGGGATTACGGGGAGTGCATGTGCGGGTACGGCACAACGCGGACATGCCGGGCTGTGCGTCTACCAGATCCCCAGCACCTTCCACCACCCGAAGCCCACCGTCGACCAGATCAGCAGGTTGGAGACGCCGACTAGGGCGCCGACTTTCCACCAGTCCTTAAAGCTGACGTATTCCTGGGCGAAGAACATGGGGGCGGGCGTGGTGCCGTAGTTGGTCAGGCCGGCTGCCAGGTTGGTGAAGCAGGCGAAGGCGTAGATCAGCAGGCCTATCGGTGCGCCCTTGGCGGCCAGCAGTGCGAGGAATGGCGGGTACATGGCCAGCATGTGGGCGGTGATACTGGCGAAGCCGTAGTGGGCGTAGTAGTAGATCAGCAGCGCGACGACGAACATGGCGGGCCAGGTGAAGTCCGTCATGACGCTGCCGACGGCTTTGGCGAACTCATTGGGCACGCCGGTTTCGTTCAGCGACTTGCCCAGCTGTAACAGGCCGCCGTACCAGATGAAGATGTCCCAAGCGGATTTCTCGCTTTTGACGTCTTCCCAGGTGAGGACGCCGGTCATCAGCAGGACGCACGCTCCGGCCAGCGCGGTGACGGTGACGTCGATCTTGTGCCAGGCGGTGGTCACCCAGAGTCCGCAGACCGCGATGAAGACGAAGCCCAGGATCCATTCATTGCGCGACAGCTTGCCCATGTCCACCAGTTGCTGACGGGCGAAGGCGCTGGCTTCGGGGGTCTTGCGGATGGTGGGGGGATAGATGGCCATCACGATCAGCGGGGCGACGGCCAGCGATAGCAGACCGGGCACGATGCCCGCCGCCATCCAGCTTAAGAACGTCACCGGTGTGCCGCCGAACTGGGAACCGATCTGTGCAGCCAGCGGATTCGACGCGTTGCCCGTGTAAAACATCGCGGAGCTGATGCAGACGCCCTGATAGACGGCCACCATCAGGAACGCGCCTAGCAGCCGCGCCGTCTCACCGGGAGTGGACTTGTAGAGCTCCGCGATGGAGCGCACGATGGGGAGAATGACGCCGCCCGCACGAGCGCCGTTGGCCGGGATCACCGGGGCCAGCACCATGTCCGAGAGTGACAGCGCATAGCAGACCCCCAGCGAGTTGTGGCCGAACAGGCGCACAAAGAACAGGGCGATGCGGCGGGCGAGGCCGGTATTGATGAGTGATCGCGAAATGAAGAAGGCGGCCTGAACTAGCCAGACGGTGGAGTCACCGTAGCCGGAGAGCGCTTTGGCGGGCGTGAGGCCGCCCAAGAACGTGGAGGCGGTGACGGCGATGAGCACCAGCGCACCGGTGGGCAAGGGTTGGGCCACTAGGCCGACCACCATGGACAGGAAGATTCCGGTCAGCCGCCAGCCTTCCGGCTTCACCGTCTCGGGACGGGAAATGCCGTAAACCACCAGCAAATACACGATGACCAACAGAGCCAAACCACGAGCAGTCTTCATGAGAGCGAACAATTACTATACTGGAAAGAAGCGGTGTCTCGTCTCCAACGCCAATTCGGGTGTGTTCTGCTGGCCATTCTGATGACTGGCTTGGCGCTGGCTGTGGTCAGTCCGCTGCACAAGCATGACCTGCGCACCAACAAATGCTCGCTGAACAACATTGAAAGCTTGCAGACCGATGGTCCGGCCGTCGTGGTGGATCTGCCGGTGTTGGCTGACCTGGGCTTGGACGTGCCGATTGAGCTGCCCACTGAGCTGCCCCAGGCGCAGCAGTTGCCGGCTACAGGCCGGGCCCCGCCGTTTTCCTTCTCCTAGGCTCACTGTTCCTTCGCTGGCGGTAGCTTCGGCTGCCGATTCTCGTCCATCCGCGGTCTCTTCAAGGAGAAGTGATGACTCGTATTTTCGTTTGTCTAGTGGCCGCGCTGAGCCCGGCGATGTTGCTGGCGCAATCCACTGCCAGCGTGTCTGGCAAAGTGACTGACCCCAGCGGATCGGCCGTACCGGGCGCTCGGGTAACGGTGGTGAATGCCGTGACGCGATTTGAGCGGTCGGTAGAATCGACGGCGGCTGGAACGTTTCTGGTGAGCAACATTCCATTCCACTCCTATGAGGTGAAGATCGAGAAGGCGGGGTTCGTGCCGTCCAATCAGACGCTGTCACTGCGGAGCAATGTGCCCACGGTGCTGGAGATCAAGCTGCAACTGGCCTCGGCTTCCGACAGCATTGTGGTGTCGGGCTTTGAGAAGGCGCTGCTGGTAGATCCGGAAGAGACCGGCACGCATACCCAGATGAACCAGAGCGACATCGAGAAGATGGCGCTTGGCGCGGGCAATCGCGGGTTGGAAGCAGTGCTGGTCAGCTTTCCGGGGTTTGCCCAGAATGCCAATGGCGCCATCCATCCTCGGGGCGCGCACAACCAGATGACCTACGTAATCGATGGCATGCCGGTGAGCGATCAGCTGACGGGTGCATTTGCCAACGCCGTGGACCCCAACATTGTGCAGACGGTGGAGCTGTTCACGGGCAACGTGCCGGCTGAATACGGCAACAAGGTCTCCGCGGTGGCGAACATCACCACCAAGTCCGGCCAAGGGTCCGGGAAGGTGTTCACGGGCAGCACGATGGCGACGGTTGCTCAGTTTGACACCTTGGGCCAGGTGACGCAGTTTGCTGGGGAGAAGAAGAAGTGGGGCTATTCCGGGTCAGTGAACACGATGGAGACGCACCGGTATCTAGACCAGGTGTCACTGGACAATTTGCGCAATGGCGGCCATTCGACGCGCGGCTTTCTGCGGGCCGATTATTCAGCTTCCACTCGCGACTTGGTGCGATTTAACATGATGGCCGGGAGTTCGCCATTTGAGCTGGCAAACCTGCGGTCGCAACAAGCCAATGGGATGGCCCAGCGGCAGTTGATGCGCGATTTTTCGAGCGCCGTGGCGTGGGTGCATACGGTGGATGCGCGGACGACGTACGAATCGAACGCCAGCTTCCGGGCGATCAGCGCTCAGTTGTTCGACAGTGCGGGCGATACGCCGGTGACTTCGTCGCAGGCGCGGCGGCATTCCACGTTGACGCTTTCCAACCGCATCAACACGATTCGCGGCAATCATTCGATCCGCGCGGGCTTTGACTATCAGCGGTACCCGGTGCGTGAGAACTTCTCGTTTGCCATTACCGACCCCAATTTCAACGTCCCCGGCACGGAAGACTACAACGCCAACCTGCTGCCGTTTGACCTGACGCGGCGGGGCCAGCGGTTCTTCTTTGGTGAGCGGGGCGTGGGCAGCATGTATTCAGCCTATGTGCAGGACAACATCAAGCTGGGACGGTTCCAGATCTCGGCGGGGTTGCGGCAGGACTACTACCGCTTTCTCGCCAATGGCAACCAGTTCCAGCCACGCCTGGGCGTGTCGTTCAACTTGAAGGAGACGGGCACGGTGTTCCGGGCTTCCTACAACCGGACGTTCCAGACGCCGCCGATTGAGAACCTGCTGCTATCGAGTTCAAATCAGGCAGCGGTGCTGACGCCGCCCGAGGTGCAGGAGGCGTTGGGGAACCGAGTGACGCCGTTGCGCTCTGAGCGGCAGAACTTCTATGAAGCGGGGTTGCAGCAGGCGTTGTGGGGCAAGGTGAGCCTGAACGCGTCGGTGTATCACAAGGACGCCAGTGACCAGCAGGACAACAACAACTTCTTCAACACGGGCATCATCTTTCCGATTACGCTGCGGAAGATCCGCGTGAACGGTGCCGAAGGCCGCATCGTGGTGCCGCAGTACAAAGGCTTCTCTGGTTCGGTGAGCTTCACGCATGCACGGGCGATCTCGACACCGCCGTTTACGGGCGGTTTGTTTGTGGGTAACGAGGCGGTGGCCGCGCTGAGCGCGGGTCCGTTTGTGATCGACCATGACCAGAAGCTGGCCGTGCAAGGCATTCTGAACTACTCAAACCGGCGCGGCTTCTATTCGAGTTTGAGCATGCGCTATGACTCCGGTCTGGTGGCGAATCCGTCCGATCCCAAGGAAGTGGCGGCGGACCCGGACTTTGCTGACCTGCTGCCGTACGTCAACCTGGAATCGAGCCCGGCCCGCACGCGGCCCCGCACGATCACCGATATTGTGGTGGGTTATGAGCGGTCCAAGGAAGGCAAGCGCCAGTACGACTTGAGCTTCCAGGTGTCGAACCTGACCAACGAGACAGCGCTGTTCAACTTCCAATCGATCTTCGTGGGCACGCGTCTGGTGACGCCGCGCAATGCGGGCGTCCGGCTGCGGTACTACTTTTAGCCGATACCAAACAGAGTGGCAAAGGCCAGTCCTGCTCAGCGCAGGGTTTCAGCGTAGAGGCACAGCGCGGCTGACGGCGGAGCCGAGGCGCAGCACGAGGTCGCCGGACATGCTGGCGGGGACGTTGATGTTGATCTGGTAGAGTCCGGCGAAGCCTGGCGCGAGGCCGGAGAAGGTGACGGGAACGTCGGCGCCGTCGACGGTCACGGTGGCCGGAACGGGGGTGACCGACAAAGGCGATGAGCCCGCGGCGGCGCCGGTGGCTGGGGCGTTTGAGACGACACCGAGTCCGGTGGCCCAGATCGTGGCGGAATTGCCGGAGCGCGTGAGGGCGAAGATTTCGGGCTGAGCCGCCACGAGCGGCACCTCCACTGTCTGGGACGACACGTTGCCCACTCGTACAACCACCGAGGCGCGGGGCGATCCTGCCAGTTCGAAGGGTATCTGGAAGTTGATCTGTTCCTGGCCGCCGACGCGGGCAACCGCGGCCAGCGGCACGGGCGTACCGTCGATCCGGATGGAGATGCCGCCCAGCTCGCGGGGCAGCGGGAATGCGGTGGCCTGCACGATGCCGTCGAGCGTCGTCAGTCCGGTTCCGAACAGCGTGGCCAGCGATCCGGGCACCAGGCCCGCGCCAAAGCTGGCGGCGTTGACGATGGTGGCGGCGGAGGTGGCCGGCTCACCGGAGAGCACGCTGAAGATGGCACCGGTCTGGTGGCTGGCCAGGTAGAGTTCGCCGCTCAAGTCCTCGCCGAAGGCGGAAATCTGGAGGCCGGACGCGAGGAGTTCCCGGTTCTCCCACGCTTCACCCGCTCGACGCAGGCCCCAGATGCGGCCGGAGCCGAAGTCGGCATAGAGATAGACGCCGCGCAACACCGGAAAGCGCGACCCGCGATAGACGAAGCCTCCGGTGATCGACACGCCCTGGGATCTGGGGTACTCATGCACGGGCAGGGTGAGGCCATCCCGATTGCAGCCCGAGGAGGGGTTGAAGCACTGGAGGCCTTCCATGGTGCGCCAGCCGTAGTTCTCGCCACCGCGGCTGGATGCGGGCTGGAAGTTGATCTCCTCCACGCGGTTCTGGCCCACGTCGGCAATCCAAAGATCACCCGTTTCCCGGTCGAAGGAGTAGCGCCAGGGATTGCGCAGTCCCAAGGCCCAGATCTCCGGGCGCGCGCCGATGCGGCTGACAAACGGGTTGGACGAAGGAACGGCGTAAGGCGTCTGGGCGGACTCGGTGTCGATGCGCAGCATTTTGCCACGCAAATCGTTCAGGTTGAGCGCGACGTTGTCGGGATCGCCACCGCCGCCACTATCGCCCGTCCCAATGTAAAGGAAGCCGTCGGGCCCGAAGGCGATGCCACCGCCATTGTGATTCGATCGATTGCGCGCAATGCGGAGAATGACCTGTTCCGAGGCGAGGTCGGCGCTCAACAGGTCTTCCCGGACGCGGAATCGGGAGACGACGGAGGCGCCCTGCGGATCCGTGTAGTTGAGGTAGAAGTGTCGCTTGGTGGAGAAACCGGGCGGGAACGCCACGCCCAGCAAACCACGCTCCCCGCCAAAGCTGAGCGTGCGCAGGGTGAGGACGGGTTCCGGCAACACGGCGCCATTGCGGATAGCGCGGACGCGCCCGGGTTGTTCCAGCACCCACAGCAGGCCGGAGCCGCCCGGGGGGGCCGCGATGTCGGTGGGGTTCGCGAATCCACCGGCCACCTGTTGCAGCCGGATGGAAGGCCAGGACTGGGCGGTCAGCAGGCTTGCGCCTGCGCACAGCAGTGAGAGAAGACGCATCGCACGGGTAGATGAGCGCCACACCGATTCGGTTGCACGATCGAGTGTTTGCGGGGATCACCGGCTACTCGAGAGCGGTAGGCTTACTTCAGGATTTTTTCGATGACTTGCGCGAACTCCTGCGCTTGGCGGGTGAAGCCCAGATCGGTGGGGTGGGAGCTGTCAATAGTGGCTTCGCCATCAGTGCCCAGCAGGTTGTCGGCTTTCAGGTAGTAGAGGCCCGGGATCTTTTCCTTCTGCAAGTCCGCGAACACTGCGCGCATGGCCGCCTGGCTGGACTCATTGCGATCGCGGTGAGCCGCGTTGAGGAAATTGTCTGTGTAGTTGCGGTCCTCCACCAACAGGATTGGTGTCTTCGGTCGCGCGGTGCGCAGCGTCTTCACGCAGTTGGCGGCGCGGGCTTCGATGTCCTGGGCGGTCATGTTGGGCAGGCAGTCGAGCACGAACAGGGCGGGGTCGAGTTCGGCGACAAACTGGGTGACCTCAGGCTCCATACGGCCGTTGCCGGAGAAGCCGAGATTGATCACCTCGCGATTCAGCCGCCGACCCAGAAGGCCCACGTGAGTCATGCCGGCGCGCGAAGCAGAGTAGCCATGCGTAATGGATGTGCCGTAGAAGACGAGGGGCTTCGCGGTAACCGGGCGGGCGGGGGCCGAGTGGATGACGCTTTCTTTGGGGACGCCGATTTCAAGCGAGGTGACTGGGTTGTGCAGGGGCAGGTAGAGCAGATACTCTCGCTCCGCCGCCGGCAGAGAGGCGGCCAGCGCAACCGTGTTGTCGGGAAACTTGGTAGGCCGCCCAATACCCAACCAGCGCCAGCGGCCCTCATAGCGGACGTAGAGATCAAGCCCACTGGAAGCGACCGCGGTGCTGGTGGCGCCGGCGAGCGTCTTGTTGGTGACCGTCCAGCGAGCATGAATCGCGGTGGCGTGAGCGGTGAAGCGCACCGCCGCACCGGCGGGCTGGCGGCTGAGATCCCAGACCGCTTGGCGAACGACGTTCTCGGCCCGTCCAGGGAGCCGGTCGTAGGGTGACTTCACATCGCGGAAGGCCAATCCCTCCACGGTGAACTTGCGGGCATCGTGCCAATCCAGTTCGGGTGGGGCAGCGGGACTTTGTGCGAGCAGCGCCGAGTTGCCGAGAAGCACGCTGAATTGGCGGCGGTTGAGCATATCGCGATAAGTCTACCGCGCGTCGACGCTTAGTGGCGCGGCCCGTGGACCAGCGGCCCCAGCAAGTCCTGCAGCGCGGGCGTTTGGGGATACGGATGGCCGCGGTATTGGCGGAAGCCTTCGCCGTAGGGCACCATCACGGCTTGGCCGCGGGCGCGGGTCCAGGTTTCCATGCTGGCCATGTAGTCGTCCATGCCGTGCTGGCGGAGCAGCCATTCGCGCTGGCTGCCGTGGGCGGCGAGCATGGCGTGCTTCATTTCGAACACATCGGTGACGTCGACGATGAAGTCCGGCGTGACGGGCTGATGGTCGCGGTCCAGGCCTTCGATGGGGTCCATGAAGTAGAGGTGCGGGATACGGAACAACGGAGGAGAGTCCGTCAGATAGTTGCGCGCGGGGGCGGCGAAGAGCGCGTCGCGCACCAGCAGGCTGGTGGCTTCGTGATCACACAGATAGTCCGAGGGTGCGGAGGTCAGCACGATGTCGGGCCGCAGTTGCCGGACCAGTTCGACGATGCGGGCGCGGGAGGGGTGGTCCGAGAAGATCTCGAGATCACGGAATTCGGCGCAGATGTAATCGGCCCCGATCAGCATGGCGGCGGTGGCCGCTTCCAAACGCCGGACGGCGGCGATGTCTTCGGGCTTCAGTTGATCACTGCCTTTGTCACCGGGCGTCATCGAAACAATGGTGACGTGGTGTCCTTGGTTGGCCAGCAGTGCGAGCGTGCCGCCAGCGAGAATTTCGGCGTCGTCGGGGTGGGCGTGAATGGAAGCGATCCGCATGAAACCATGAGTATGGCATTCAAGGCGGCACCCGCGGGCGGGCGGTTAGGCGCGGCTGGCGATGACTTCGATTTCGATCAGTGCCCCGCCCCAGAGCTGATCGATGCCGACGCCGGTTTTGGCGGGGCGGTGGGTGAAGTATTCGGCGTAGACTTGGTTGGCGGCGGCGAGTTGCGAAAAGTCGGACAGGAATAGAGTGACCTTGGCCACGCGGTCGAGCGAAGAGCCGCTGGCGGCCAGGATGGTGATGATGTTCTCGATGGCCTGCCGGGTTTGGGCGGCGATGCCGCCTTCGGCCAAGTGTCCGGTGGCGGGGTTGATGCCGAGTTGGCCTGAGACGAAGACGAGATCACCCAGAATGGTGGCCTGCGAATAGGTGTTGTTGGCCGGGGGCAGACTGGGGACTTCAATGATCTGGGGCTCCATCGGACTAAGCCACCGGCCCGCGCAACGGGCCCCACTGCGCAGCCATCGTCTTGCCGCGCTGCATGAGCGTGGTCATCTCCGGGGCGGGCAAAGGCTGGTAGTCGCGGGCGGCTTTCAGGGCCATGCGGAGCTCTTCGGGAGTCCGGACGCCGATGATGGCCACGGCCAAGCCGGGCGTGGACCAGGCGTAGCGGAGCGTCGCGGCATAGTCGTCTGCGGACATCAGGCGCGCGCCGCCCTTAACGGGTCCGCCGAGCACCTTCATGCCGATGACGCCGACGCCGCGTTTGCGGCATTCCGGCAGCACCTTCTCTTCAAAGTTGTAGATGTGGCGTTCGACGAAGTTGACGCTGCACATGAACAGCTCAATCTCACCGGTCTCGATCACCGGGATGGCGCGCGCGGGACGCATGTGGCAGGTGGCGCCGATGTGCTTGATGACGCCTTTGCGCTTCCATTCCATCAGCGCGCCGAGCGTGCCTTCTTTGCGGTCGAGCATGACGTCGAGCGAGGGATAACGGTCCGTGCGGCCGACGTTGTGCATGTGGACGCAATCGAGATAGTCGGTCTGGAGTTTGTGCAACGAATCCTTGATCTGATAGTCGACGTCGCCTTTGGCGTTAGTCTCCACTTTGCTGACCAGGAAGACTTTGTCGCGCTTGCCTTTCAGGGCGCGGCCCAGACGCTCTTCACTGAGGTTGTAAGGCGGGGCGGTGTCGATGTAGTTGACGCCATTGTCGATGGCTTCGCCGATGACGCGGTCCATGTTGGCTTGGGTGGCGTCATAGTCGCCCAGATGCTGGGCACCGATGCCGAAGATGGAGGCTTTGAAGTTGATGTTACCCAGGCGGCGGGTGGGCAGCGGCGTGTTTTGGGCACTGGCCGCCAGGGGCGCGGCGGCGGTGAGAGCGAACTGACGGCGGGTCAACATGGCGCGATTCTATCGCACTGGGGCATCGTGGGGACGGGGAGAGTGCGAGCAAACTTAGAGCCAAGCTTGGCGCAGGCGGAAAGCCCCACGCTGACGCATGGGGCTAAGCCAATTCATTCTGCGAAAACCCTACACGTCGCAGATGGTGAGCATTTCGTCCAGCACCTTCAGCGCTTCGCCGTGCTTGGGCGAATATTCGTGGGAGAGGTAGCCGGTGTAGCCCATGTCGATGATGGCTTTGGCGATGCCGCGGTAGTTTAGTTCCTGGGTGTCGAGGTCGAATTCGTTGCGGCCTGGATTGCCGGCGGTGTGCAGGTGGCCGATGTATTGCAGGTTGTCGCGCATGGTGCGGATGACGTCGCCTTCCATGATCTGCATGTGATAGATGTCGTAGAGCAGCTTGACGCGCGGCGAGCCGACGCGCTTTACCATCTCGACGCCCCACTTGGTGTGGTCGCACATGTAGTCCGGGTGGTTCACCTTGGAGTTGAGCAGCTCCATGCAGATGGTGACGCCCTTGTCTTCCGCATGCGCCTTCACCTTGTTCATGTAGGCGACGACGTTATCGAGACCTTCTTCATCCGACATGCCGCGGCGGTTGCCGGAGAGGGCGATGGCGCTGCCGCCACCGGTGGCCGCGATGGCGTCGATGATGGCGTGCATCTTCTTTTCCGCTTCGGCATGATCTTCCTTGCGGTTGCAGCCGCCAGTCAGAGTCATGGCGCCGCCGACCACGGTCGGGACGAGGCCGTACTTTTTCAGGATGGGGAACTCCGCCGGATTGCGGAGGTCAAAGCATTGCGCGCCCAGGCGGGCGGCGTGACGGCATTGATCTTCAAACGCCATCCCGCGGCCAAACACGCCGCCGCAGACGCCTTGCTTCAGGCGGCCTTTGCGAGTGACCTTCTGGTCTTGCGCCAAGGCGGAGGAGGCCAGCGGAAGAGCGCCCGCGACGAGCGCGCCAAAGTGTCGTCGATTCATGACGGCTATCGTATCAATCCCGGCGGCAGCGGCAACAGATGCGGGCAGTTTATTGCGGCGGTGCGGGTTTGGGTGCCGTGGGCCGGCGGTAGACAGGTTCAAAGTCCGGCTTGCTACCAAAGGTGATGCCCGAGGAACTGCTGCCGGTATTCGCGCTGGGCCGGTCGTAGGGCGTTGGGGGTTTAGGCGGGGGCGGAGCTTCCAGACCATTGGTGGTCCGCGTTTCCCGGGTGACGCGGGAGCCGCCGGTGGGCCGGGCGTCGACACGCTCGATCTGCTCGCGGGGGATGGCTACCTGTTCGTTCTTTAGCGCGACGATGAGGCTCTCGTCGGTGACGTCGCCCAGTTTGGCGATGACGGGCGCGCCACCGGTGGTTTTGACGACGCGGATTTCCGCACCGGTCTTCACGGCCTTCAACTTTTCCCAGGTCAGTTTGTCCGCCGGGTTGTCAGCGGCCCCGAGAAAGGCGGTGGTGAACAGCAAAGCCAGCGATGATCGAAAGGCCATATTGACCTTGTCGCCGATTTTGGAAGTGCAGTCAAGGGAAATTCAGTGCCCGCTCCGAGTCGAGCACAATGGAGGAGATGGGTTTTGCATTGTGGATCAACCAGGATTTGGCTTGGGCGCAGGGCACGCACGAGTATAAGCCGATGGGCGCGGCGGTGATCGGGAACCAGGGTCGGTTCCGGGCGCGGGACTTTTCCGGGCGGAGACGGGCACCACGACGCCACCAGGACGGGTTCCGAGGCTTGTTTGCGTCGCTGGAGGACGTGAATCGTTATCTGGCGGAAGGCCAGTCACAAGTCTCGAAGAAAAATGTGAAGCCGCCTTCACGGCGCATTCTTTCAACACTTTAGCGGCAGTATTCGGGACGCCGGCGCGAGGCGGGTGGGGCGGATGGGCGGCCGCGGCGTGATAGTGTCAACGCGCTCCCGCATGCTTACTTTTACCCACACTTCCACGCTGGCTCCGGCGCAGTTGGCGCTGCTTGAGCCGATTGCGGCTCGTTATGGTGCCGCTGTCGTTCCGCCCTCGCTTGAAGCCGGTTCCGCCGCGCAGGTGGAGATCCGGTTGATGGCGGAAGGTGGCGGCGAATTGCCGGCGGCCAATCACCCGGAGTTTCTCCGCACGGCCGCGCGGCTGTCGGTAGCCTTGCAGGAAGGGCTGCGGGCGTGGTTGCCCTATGTCTGGTTCGCCGATGTGGCGCGCTTTGGGGACTTTGAGTTGGCGGCGACGGTGGTGAACTATTCCGCGCTGCGTCCTTTTACGCCCAAGACCAAAGCCAGCTACGTATTCGATGTGCTGGACAATGACACGCCGCGGGCGGTGACGTTTTCGCTACAGCGGAATCTGGCGGCCAAGCTGGCGGTGATTGAGCCGATGCTGCGGGCCTTGGGGTTCGAGCAGGCGGTCCAGTTTGCGCCACGCCGGGCGGAACGGCTGATTGCGAGTTTCAAGCGGAAGCCGCAACTGCTCTACAGCCTGTTTGTGGCGGAGCGCGAACTGGTGGAGCAGTATCTGGGCCGCAAGGATGAGAAGCTGATCGGCCGGCGGCTGCGGCGGCTGTTCGCGGCCAAAGACTTCACGTTTCTGGCCCCGTTGTTGGCGGTGGAAGTAGCGCGTGCGCTGGGAGCCACAATTTCAGCTGAGATTTTGGTGACGGCAGTGCCACTTACTCCACATGAGCATCAATCCGTGCCTCCGGCTGATTCTTCTGGCCTCCCTGCTGGTTTGGCCTCAGTTGACCTGGGCAACGCCCGTGGACCCCAAGCCTGCGCCTAGCGCGGCCAAGCCGTCCGGCCCCAGTGTCGCCGACGCCGCCTTGCAACAGATCATTCAGGAAAAGTTCAGCCGCTCCAAGGCGGGCGGCGGCAAGTTTCAGGTGAAAGTGCAATCGGGTGTGGCGTACTTGAGCGGCAAGGCGGACGTTGTGCAGCACAAGGGTTCCGCGACGCGGATGGCGCGCACGGCGGGGGCGAAGCAGGTGGTCAACAATATTGTGGTGAGTGAGGCGGGCCGGCAGCGGGCCGCGCGGGCGCTGGAAAAGGGCCGCAGCGTGGGCGAGAAGCCGCGGCGGGCGGCCCTGAAGCCTTGACTGCCAGCCAGTGATCGGCGGCATCACAACACGCTAGAATTCGGGTGATGAAGTTTACTGCTCTACTGTGTTTGTGTGCGGCCACGCTGGCGGCCCAGTCCATTCGGATCACGTCGGGTGCGATGCCGCATCAGGTCTTTCAACGCAATGATGCGGGTAAGGCGGACATCACGTTATCGGGCACGGCGGTGGATGGCGAAGGCAAGCCGGTGGAGGCCAAGCTGCTGCGCGGCATCGTGCCGGTGTTCGGCTTCACCAGCAAGAAGCTGGGTGTCGTCCAGAACGGCCAGTGGACCATCAAGCTGACCAACATCCCCACCGGCGGCCCCTACAAGCTGGAAGTGAAGATCGGCGGCACCAAGGCCAGCGAAGCGATTGAAGACTTGCTGGTGGGCGACATCTGGGTGCTGGGTGGCCAATCGAACATGGAAGGCGTGGGCAACCTGGAGAATGTCCAGACGCAGGACGACCGGGTGCACACCTTCGACATGGTGCAGGAGCGGTGGCAGATTGCACAGGAGCCGTTGCACAACATGCCCGGTGCGGTGGACAAGATCCACTGGTCACTGGCGCGGCGGACGGACCGGCTGATGGGTCCGGCCCTGGAGGATTACAACAAGAACCGCAAGAAGGGTGCGGGTTTGGGCCTGCCTTTTGCGGTGGCGTATGCAAAGGCCTCCGGCGTGCCGGTGGGGTTGCTGCCGTGCGCGCATGGCGGCACATCGATGGACCAGTGGGATCCGGCCAAGTGGGACAAGGCGGCACCGGGCGATTCGCTGTACGGCTCCATGATGCGGCGCTTTGAGGCGGCGGGCGGCAAGGTGAAGGGGATGCTGTGGTACCAGGGCGAATCGGACGCGGGGTCCAAGTCCACCCCACTGTTCAAGGCGAAGTTTGAGAACTTTATCGCCAAGGTGCGTGAAGACTTCGCCAACCCGAACCTGCCGTTCTACTTTGTGCAAATCGGCCGGCACGTCAACACGCAGAACGTTGAGTTTTGGAATGAAGTGCAGGAAATCCAGCGCTTAACCGAGACCACTGTACCCAACACGGCCGTGTTCAGCGCGGTGGATAGCGACCTGGATGACGGCATCCACGTCTCGACGCCGGACTTGAAGCGGCTGGGCTTCAACATGGCTGCCTGGGCCACCGGCAAAGCGCAACGTGGACCGCGTCCGCTGGAGCCGGTCGTCGATGGCTCGTTGATCAAGCTGCCGTTCCGCGATGTCAACGGCAAGCTGGCGAGCGCTGGTCGTCCTTCTGGCTTTACGATCCACGCGCCGACAGGCGAGGCACTGCCGGTGATCTACAAGACGCAGATCGATGGCTCGACGGTGCTGCTCCACATCCAGGGCAAGCTGCCGGAAGGGGCCACGCTGCGCTATGGCGCCGGCAAGGACCCCTATTGCAACATCCGCGACGAGCAGGGTTTTGGCCTGGTGGTCTTTGGTCCGCTGCCGTTGAAGTAGCCACTGGGCAGTGAGCTTGGCTAAAATGGCGGTTTGAAACTCACTGCATTACTTCTGATCGGCCTTAGCGCCTTCGCGCAGGCTCCGCGCAATGGTGTTCCGGAAGAGACGGTGGTGGTGGACTTGGGCGGCGGGGTGAAGATGACCGCCGGCGAAGTCCTCCGCATTGTCAGCGCGATGGGCGGTCCGTTGCCCGGGTTCTTTGAGAAGGACCCCAAGGAGTTTATGCGTCAGTTCGGCCTGCTGGCGCGGCTGGCGTCCCTGGCGGAGAAATCCAAGCTGCCGGAGCGGGCACCGCACAAAGAGCGGTTGGCCTATACACGGATGAACGTGCTGATGCAGGGCATGCTGGATGAAAAGTCCAATGCCGCGCCGCCCGCTGATGAATTGGAGAAGTACTACAAGGTTCGGGGCCGGGACTTTGCTGAGGCTCACACGAAGGTTCTCTATGTTTCCTTCGTGACGGGAGATCAGCCGGCACCAGCAGGCGGCAAGAAGCCCTTGAACGAGGCGGAAGCCAAGGCGAAGATGGAGGGCCTGCGGAAGCAGCTAACGGCGGGCAGTGATTTCGTCAAGATCATCCGGGAGAACTCCGATGACGCGGTTTCGCGGGAGAAGAACGGCGATTATCCGCCGCTGAAGATCGGCGATGCGATTCCGGAGAACGTCAAGCAGGCGGTGTTTACGTTGAAGCCCGGTGCTTATAGCGAAGTGGTCCGCCAGCCGAATGGCTTCTATGTGTTCCGCCTGGAGAAGCTGGTGACACCGCCCCTGGCGGCAGTGCGGGAGCAAGTGGAGCGCGCGGTGAAGGATGCGCTGTTCAAGGGTTGGTTGGAGCAGGTGCGGGCGGAAGTGAACGGGGAAGTGAAGTTCATGAATGAAGATTTCTTCCGGCTGGCACCGGCTGGTGTGCCGCCGGTTCCCGGTGCCCCCAAGCCGTAAGCCGAAGTTCGCGCCGCTCAAGCTGGAGGCCTGCCAGCCGCTGGAGCGCGTGCATGCCCGCACGAACCTGCGCCAGCGGACGATTGAGCTGGATCAAGCACTATTGGCGGATGCCCCGGAGTTTGTCCGGATCACGGTCCACGAGATTTTCCACTTTGTCTGGCGACGCCTGGACAATGCCACACGATTGAGCTGGCAACAGATGGTGGAAGGTGAATTGCGGCAGCAAGTGCCTGGCGAACTGGGCTGGTCCGCGGAGTGGCGCAAGGCGAAGATCGTTGAGGACGGAGGGTCACCGCGGCGCTGGCGGGAGTATGCTTGCGAGAGCTTTTGCGATACGGCTGCCTGGTACTTTTCTCCACGGCGCACGCATCCGGAGTTTACTTTGGGACGCGGTGCCCGCTCCATTCGCAAGCGCTGGTTCGACCATTTGCTGGCGACGCGGCCGCTACCGCTTTGATGTTTTCGTAACCGGCTCGGAATAGACTACGCCGCTGCCGGTATAATCAAGCATATGTCCCGGTTTTTGCTCTGCCTTGGCGCCTTGCTGTTGGTTTCGACCAGCTGTACCACCACTACGGAGGCGCGCGCGCTGAAACCGGAAGCCGGCCGCAAGCAGGCGCCGGGCTTTGACCTGAAGGACTCCACCGGCAAGGCCGTCAAGTTGTCTGAGTACAAGGGCAAAGTGGTGCTGCTGAACTTCTGGGCTACCTGGTGCGGCCCCTGCAAGGTGGAGATCCCCTGGTTCATCGACTTTGAAACGCGCTACAAGGACCAGGGCTTTGCTGTGCTGGGCGTGGCGATGGACGACGAGGGCTGGAGCATCGTGAAGCCCTACATCGACCAGAAGAAGATCAACTACCGCGTGCTGATGGGGACTGATCCGGTGGCGCAGCTTTATGGTGGCGTCGAAAGTTTGCCCACGACGTTTGTGCTGGATCGTGACGGCAAGATCGCGGGCGTCCACATTGGATTGGTGAGCAAGAGTGAATACGAAAATGACATCAAACAGCTCCTCGGCCAGAAGAAGGCCAACTGGTTCCAGCCGATCCGCCTGGGCGACCTGGCGTCGATGCTGTTGGGCCGTTAGCGTTACGGCCGCACTGGCCTTTGGGCAGAATGAGCAGTTGACGGTAGCCTCCGGCGGCAAGGTAGTGGCCAAGCGGGGAGAGACCGCCGTGGCCACGGTGCGGATCACGGTCAAGCCCGGTTTCCACATCAATTCGAACACGCCCAACGAGGAATACCTGATCCCTTTGCGGCTGACCTGGGAACCGAAGCCGCTGGTGATGGAAAGCATCAAGTTCCCTACGCCGAAGCAGGACAAGTTTGAGTTTTCCGAGAAGCCTCTCAGCGTCTATGAGGGCGAGTTTGTGATCGAAACCAAGTTCAAGGTGCCGGCCGATGCCCCCACCGGCATGGGCTTGGCGAGCGGCAAGCTGCGGTATCAGGCTTGCAGCAACACCGCCTGCTACCCGCCCAAGACCGTGCCGGTTCAGATACCGCTGGACATCCGCTAAACGGCCCCATGCGAAGGCTGCTGATCCGCCCCGGGGCCATCGGCGACTGCCTGTTGACCTTTCCGGCGATGGAGGCGTTGAAGGCGGATTACACGGAGGTGTGGGTGCCGGGGGTGATGAAGCCGCTGCTGCAGTTTGCGGACCGGGTAGAATCGATTGCCAGCACGGGTCTCGATTGGCTGGCGATTCCGGGGGTGGAAGGCTTGCAGCGTCCGGTGCTGGACCGGTTGGCGGGCTTTGACAGCATCGTCAGCTGGTACGGGACGCATCAGCCGGAATTCCGCGAGGCCGTCTCGCATTTGCCATTCCAGTTCTTCCCCGCCCTGCCGCCGCCACCCGGGCAGCCGCGCATTGATGTCCCGGAGCAACCACGAACGCGCATCCTCGTTCATCCCTTCTCCGGCAGTCCCGTGAAGGACTGGCCACTGGACCAGTGGGACGCATTGGCGGCGCGCCTGGGGGCCGAGTTTGCCATTGGGCGGGACCGTCGGCCCTTGTTTGAGGACCTGTATCAGCTGGCTTGCTGGCTAGCCAGCGCCAAGCTCTACGTGGGCAACGATTCCGGCATCACGCACTTGGCCGCCGCCGTGGGGACGCCGGTGGTGGCGCTATTCGGGCCCACCGATCCAGGCATCTGGGCTCCGCGGGGGGCGCAAGTCGTGATAATCAAGAAGGAACGCCTGGAGGAGATCACCGTTGACGACGTTACTGCTGCTGTTGAGCGCTGCCTGGCCGGAAGCACCGGCGGCTGAGAAGATCATTGAACTGGCCAAGGTGAAGAACCCTTACGGTCTGGTGCAAGGCCCGGACAAGAAGTTGTACATCTGTTCGATCGACGACCACAAGATCTTCCGGCTGGACCTGAAGTCGAAGAAGCTGGACGAAGTGGTGACCGGCCAGAATGAACCCTATGAGGTGCGCTTCGACAAACAGGGCAACCTCTTTTTTGTCGACATGAAGGCGCACGTGGTGAAGCGGCGCGACAAGAAGACGGGAGCGCTGACCATCGTGGCCGGTACGGGCGAGCCCGGCTTTTCCGGCGACGGAGGCCCGGCCGCCAAAGCCCAACTGAACCAGCCGCACGCCATCCAGTTTGACCCGCAGGGTCGCCTGCTGATCTGCGATATCCGCAACAACCGCATCCGCCGGGTGGATCTGAAGATGGGCTTGATCGAGACCTGGATGGGCAACGATGACATGCCCGTGAAGGGCCCACGCGCGATTGATTTTTCTCCCGATGGGACGCTGTGGCTGGCGCTTCGCGAAGGCAACGCGGTCTGGAAGGTGGATTACGCCACGAGGCAGCACACGGTCTTGGCCGACAAACTGCACGGCCCCAAGGGCATCGTGTGGTCAGCCAAGGACAAGGGTGTCTACATCGCCGATACGGAGAGCCACGAGGTGACGTTTCTGGATGGGCAGACGGGCGCGCGACGCGTGGTGGCGGACAAGTTGAAGCGACCGCATGGGGTGGCGCTAAACCTGGCGGGACAGGTGTTGGTGGGTGATAG
This sequence comes from Bryobacteraceae bacterium, assembly GCA_947458745.1. Classification (GTDB taxonomy): domain Bacteria; phylum Acidobacteriota; class Terriglobia; order Bryobacterales; family Bryobacteraceae; genus JAPKYZ01. Next base: position 275,266 of record CANGYQ010000002.1, read on the forward strand.
CGAGAACCATCGCGTCATCCAAGTGGACCCGCGTTAGGCTAGCGCAGATAGACGCGTTGCAGGTGGCGGGGGCCGACGATCTGCTCGCGGCCATGCAGGCAACGCAGGTTGTCGAAGATCAACAGCTGGCCCGGCTCGATGATGACGCGCGTGGGTTTGGTGGCTTGGAGAGCAGTTTCAAATGCTCCCAGAGCTTCGGGCGCGGAGCCGGGTCGGGTGCCTTGAGAGGAGTAAGCCACTCGCGGCACGCCCCCAGCGTCGCGCGTCAAGACGCGGTGACCGGGCAGCGGGGCAGAGCCCAACTTGGCTTGGAACGTCAATGGTGGCACCTGTTCGAACTGCGGCTGCTCCAGCATCTCCACCACTTCAGGCGTCAACAAACGCAACACATCATCCAGGGCATAGAGCAGAGTGGCCGCCCGCGCTTCATTGTTCAAACCATAAAGCGCTAGCTTCTGCGGGCGAAGGTGAGGCGGGAGGAAAGCCGCGTCCGTGTGTGGGAGAAACGCGGCCCGGCCCAGTGAGGATTGCGTTGCCTCCAGACCGGCGGCGGGGCGCAGATCGTGGATGATGGCGCCGTCGCGTTCCTCCGGGTAGCCGAAGGGCTCACCAAAAGGCCGGACGGCCTCCAGTAGGGCGTCCGGCGGGATGTCACTCAGCAGTGTCCAAAGGTTCATTTAGGCAGGCTTGGAGGCCCGCACAAACGCGCTCATAAACTTGCCTTCCACTTGCGCGGCGATCTGGTCAAAATCGAGACCAGCACCCGACAGAAACGCGCGTGCGTCCTCTGCCTGATAGACGCGCGTGGGCTCCAGGTCGATTCCGGAAAAACCGGCGGCGGCCAATTTGGCCCGGTAGGCATTTTCTTCCAGAGCTCCGGCGACGCAGCCGATCCACAGTTCGACACTCTTGCGGACTTCAGCGGGCACTTCGCCCCGGACGACCACATCCGAAACGGCAAACCGGCCGCCGGGCTTGAGGACGCGGAACGCCTCGCGCAGGACGCGATCTTTGTCGGCGCTGAGGTTGATGACGCAGTTGGAGATGATCACGTCGACGCTCGAGTCGGGCAGCGGGATGTGCTCGATCTCGCCCTTCAGGAACTCGACGTTCTCGACACCGGCTTTCAGTTTGTTGGCGTTGGCCAGGGCCAGCATGGCGTCGGTCATGTCCAGGCCATAGGCCTTGCCGGTGGGGCCCACGCGCTTGGCCGAAAGGATGACGTCAATGCCGCCACCGGAGCCGAGGTCGAGGACCGTTTCGCCGGGCTTCAACTCCGCCAGGGCGGTGGGATTGCCGCAGCCCAACGACGCCAGCACGGCCGATTCCGGCAGCGAGGCTTTCTCCACTTGCGTGTAGAGGCCGGAGGTGATGGGGTCAATCTCCCCGCAGCCTTCCGCACCGCCACAGCAGCTATTCGTCGAGCCCTGCGTCACTCGGAGCGCGGCCTCGCCGTACTTCTGGCGGACCACTTGTTGGATGTCAATGATGGGTGTCATAGTGCCTTCTTCAGTTCATTCAGATAGAGTTCACGAAACTGGGTACGGATCTGGTCCCGCACTTTGCGGAAGACCGCGATGTCGCTGCTCTTGGCCGGATCTTCGAACCCGATGTGCATGCGTTTGCCGACCTTGCCTGAAAACGTGGGACAACTTTCGTCGGCTTCACCGCAGACCGTGATGACGTAGTCAAACGGTTGATCGAGGAACTGGCGAACGTTCTTGGGCCGGGCGGCGGAGATATCCAGGCCAATCTCCTTCATCGCGGCGATGGCCAGCGGATGCACTTGGGGAGAAGGCGCGGTGCCGGCGGAATGCACTTCCAGGCGTGGGTCAAGTGACTTCAGCACGCCTTCGGTCATTTGGCTACGGCAGGAATTGCCGGTACAGAGAATCAGAATTTTCAACTTTCCTCCTTCGCGGGCCGTCACGATGGCCGCCACCAACAGCGTCAGCGCAAGCTTGATCAACATTTCCGGGTAATCTCCTTGGGGTTTACAACACTGGAGCGGGTGCAGCACTCCGCATAAAGGAACTGGAGCAGATCGCGCAAGGCTTCGTCATTGGCGCGGTACCAGAGAAACTGGCGATCGCGCTCCACCGTGATGAGGCCTTCATTCTTCAGCTTGTCCAGGTGATGCGACAAAGTGGAGCCGGGGATGCCCAACTCCGCTTGCAAGTCCCCAGCCACCATTCCTTGGGGATGAGCCGATAGCAGGGTACGCACGATGCCCAGGCGCGCTTCCGAGCCCAGGGCAGCAAACATGTCGGCGTAGTGGGCGGTGCTCATCGGTATTTCTACACTTGCAGAAATACCGTTCCGTGTCAAGTCGAGGGTGTGGACTCAATAGCAGCGGGCCCCGCAGGCGGTCTGGCCGCCTGATGGGCTTCCAGCAGCCGGAGCAGTTCTTCGGCCCTCAGCGGCTTGCTGAGGTAACCCGTCATGCCGGCGGCCAGGCAGGCTTCGCGATCAGTGTCGAGGGAATGGGCGGTGAGCGCCACCACCGCCGGTGCCGCCGCGCCCATCAGCGCGCGCAGTTGCCGGGTGGCCTCATAGCCATCCATCACCGGCATCTGGCAGTCCATCAGGACCAGATCAAAGGCCTGCTGCTGAGCCCGGGCCAACGCTTCCGCACCATTGACGGCCAGCACCGCGTCGATGCCAAAGCGCTTGAGCATACCCTGGATCACCATTTGATTGACGGCGTTGTCTTCCGCCACCAGCACCCGCAGGTTTGGCAACTGGGTGGAGCCAGTACGGCGATCGGCTTTCACCTGGGGTGCGGCGGCGGCCACGGCGGGCAGCGTCAGGATGAACTGCGAACCTTCACCGGGGGTGCTGTGGCAGCTGATGGATCCACCCATGGCGTCCGCCAAACGCGAGGCGATGGCTAGGCCGAGGCCGGTGCCCCCATGCAAGCGCGTGGTGGATGAGTCCAATTGGACAAACTGCTGAAAAAGCAGCGGCAGCTTTTCGGCCGGAATGCCGATGCCGGTGTCGTTGACGGCCACCTGCAACTGGCCGGGTTGCCAGTGGAGCTTCACCTCCACGCCGCCTTGAGCGGTGAACTTAATGGCGTTACCCAGCAGGTTCAGCAGGACTTGCCGTAAGCGCGCCGGGTCGCCTTCGATCCAGGGCAGCGATGGCCCCTCGGAGGTGACTTGCACGGAGAGCCCCTTGGCTTGCGCCAGCGGCCCCACCAGATCCACCACCTCCTGCACCACGCGCGGCACCTGAACCGGAATCCGTTCGACCTCCAGCTTGCCCGCCTCGATCTTGGAGAGATCGAGGATGTCGTTGACGATGGTCAGCAGGGCCTCAGCGGAGGATCGCAAGGTGCCGAGCAGCTGGAGTTGCTGAGCCTCCAGCGGGGTCTGCTCCAGCAGTTGCGCCAGGCCGAGGACGCCATTCATGGGCGTGCGGAGTTCATGGCTCATGGTGGCCAGAAACTCAGCCTTGGCGCGGCCGCCTGCTTCGGCCGCCAGTTTAGCTGCTTCCAGTTGCTGGGTGCGTTCGGCGACACGGAGGGATAGTTCCTGGTTGCTCCGCTGGAGCCGGGCCCCACGTTGCTTGACCCACCACACGACGGCGCTGAGCAGCAGGCCTAGCGCGAGAGCGCGGAACCAGATGGTCTCGTAGTAGCGCGGTGCGATGGTCCATTGAATGGTGGCTTCCGGTCCCACGGGCCCGGCCACCCCAGCGGCGCGCACGCGGAAGCGGTAGTGCCCGGGGCCGAGGTTGGCGTATTGGGCCTCGCGCTCCTCCGTCTTGGGCCGCCAATCGTGGTCAAGACCGTCCAGGCGATACTGGACCGCAATCAGCTTGGGCGACGAGACACTGAAGGCATCAAAACGCACCTGCACGCGGGTGGTCCCGGCGGTGAGTTGGAGGTCCTTTTGCAGGGGCAACACTTGGTCCTCCACCACTATCTGCTGGATGGTGACGGTGGGGGAAAACTGGGGCGGCGCGACGCGATGGGCGTCAATCAACGTGATGCCCCGCATGGAACCGAACAAAAGACGCCCGTCGGCCAGGCGCACCGAGCCTTGCGCCCGGACCATACCGAAATTCAGGCTGCGCAAGCCGTCTTCACGCATCAGGCGCGCGGATGGTTCGCGGCGGCCTTGCAGCCAAGCCGCTGCGTCGATGCTTACCAGACCGTTGCGGGTGCCCAGCCAGAGTTGCCCTTGCGAGTCGCGCTGAATGGCGAACACCGAGTCCGAAGTTAAACCGAGTGTCCCCCAGAGGTGGCGGGCCGGGTCCCAGGTGATCAACCCGGTGGCCGTGCCTACCCACAGGAGCCGGGACGGCGAATCCCAGAAGAGTGCGTGGAGTTCGGTGCCCTCCGCCAGGCCGGGCGGCCGCTGGATCAATTCACCCGACGGGCTCCATTCCAGGAGGTTTTGGCCGTCGGTACCCCACACCATCCCCTCCGCGGTGCCGGTCAGGTGCCGGACGTTAGGTTGCCTTGAGACCACTCGCGAATCGTCAAAGGCCGTCAGCGAATCCTGCCGGAATAGACCACTGGCACGGGCCAGCAAGACCCCGCGGCCCTGCGGGTAGTGCCACCAGGAGAGAATCCGCCCGTGCGATTGGTGAAGTGGGTCCTCCACGAGTTCCGCGCGCCGGCCTACTAAGCGATAAAGAGCCGAGCTTGCCGCCAGCACCAGGTCACCGGAGCGCCGGTCCCGGTCCACCTGCCAGACGTTTCCCGGCACCGTCAAGGGATACACCTGGAAGCCGCCGGGCGACCAGCGGGTGAGGCCCTTGTTGAGGGAATAGATCCAGTGATCGCCGTTGGGTTCCTGATAGATGGAGTTGATGATGTCCCCCACCAAACCTTCGGAGAGCCCGTAGTTGATCACGGCCGCACCGCGCAAGCGGTAGAGCCGCCCCACCTGGTCACCAATCCAGATGACCCCTTCGCGGTCTTCATAGAGGCTGGTGACGGACATCTCCTCATGGATGGCGCCCAATTGGCGGGCTTCCACGATGTTGCCGGTTAGCCGGGCGATGCGTCCGCGGCCGCCCAGCCACAGCACTCCCTGCCGGTCTTCGAGCATCGGCTCATAGAGGCTGGTCTGTTGAAACTCGCTCTGGATCACGTGGTTGTGCCAGCGGCCATTCTCCCAATGGGCCACCCAACCTTGTCCCCGCAGCCAAAGGCGATTCGCGGTGGCCAGCATGCGGAGGGGAACGCCGGGAGGCAGTGGGGCGATGCTGAGCCAGCCGGAGGTGGGAGTCCAGCGCCAGAGCTGCCGGTCGGTGCCGGCCAGCCAGACGTCACCGGCCGGGCCGGCGGCGGCGGCTAGCGGCTTGCTGGGAAACGTCGCGACCGGTGGCGGTGGCGGACCGGGCCGGGTAGCGTTGGTGAGTTGATAGATCCCCGACTGGCCGACAATCCGCACGCCATCCGGCAGTGGGTGAGCCGCCCCGATGTTCAACGGAACCATCGTCTTCGGTTCCAGCGTGGTGACGCGGTCCGGGACGCCATCAAGGGTAGAGGCCGGACCGGCCGCCGCCAGGCGCAGCACTCCGGTTTTGGCGGTCAGCATCCACATCGTGCCGCGGCCATCCAGCACCGCCATGCGCACGGTGCGATCCATGGGCTGTTCCACGCTCCAGGGCAGCGGGGAGCTGGTCAAGCCGGTCAACCGGAGCATGCCGTTCGCCGTACTGAGCCACAGATAGCCGTCCGGTGACTGCATGATCGAGGCCACGGTCTCTTCCGGCAGCCGCCGCGTGGTGGACCAGGGTTCAATCAGGTAGTCCGCGAGCGGCCGGCCGGTTTCCACAGCCAAGGCGGGAAGGCTGAGGCATGCACCCAGCAGCGCACCCAGCCAACCAGGCAGCCCGCCGGGACGGCCGTTCGCCGCGCGATTTTCCGTCAATGAAATAAGCCGACACACCACGTGGAGCGTATCGGCCAACCAGGAACCCACGCGAGTTAATATGCGTAAAGATTACATATAGGTTGGGACAGGGATGCCTAAGACATGTAGCGTCCATTCCAGCTGTTGCGCAAAATAGCGGGTCAGCCAGACCAGCACCTGCCGGCGGCCGGCGTCCTGTTCACCGATGACGGAGTGGTCGTGATAGAAGCCACTAAAGGCCTGGGCGAGTTGGAAAGCGTACCGCGATACATGCGCGGGCTCACCGGATTCCACCGCGCGCCGCACGGCCTGTCCGGCGCGGGAGCAAGTGAGCAGAAACTGCCACAGCCCCTCATCTTGTAAAGCAGCGGTAAGCGCCTGAGCACTGGGTTCCGCGCTATCGCCCGCCTTGCGCAGGATGCTGCGGGCGCGGACGGCGGAGTATTGCACGTAAGGCCCGGTTTCACCCTCAAAGCTGAGCGCTTCCTGTAAGTCAAAGGCGATGACGGTGGTCCGGGTGAACTTCAGCATGAAGAAACGCAGCGCGCCGATGGCGATCTGCGAGGCCACTTCGCGCCGTTCCGCTTCGGGCGCTTCGGCGTGCCGGGAGGTGACTTCCACCAAGGCGCGGTCAATCAGGGTATCCATCAGGTCGTCCGCCTTGACGCCCAAACCTTTGCGGCCGGAGACTTCGACGTGGCTCTTCTTTTTGTCTTCTTCCGACAGCTCAATACCCAGCTCCACGCAGGTGCGGGGGGAGAGCGCCACCATTTCATAGCTGAAGTGAATGGAGTTTTCCGCCTGCTGGCGGTAGCCCAGCGCATTCAGGCCCGCCACCACGACATCCTGCAAATAAGACTGGCGCGAATCGATGACGTTGTAGACCGTCGAGCCGCCGCCAAAGCCGGGTACGCCCTCGGTGGTGGAAGGCGTGCTGGTGGCCACCCAGACTCCGGGGAAGCCCGGAAGCGGCTCATAAAAGAAGTCCTTGCCCAGTAAACCGAACTTCCACAACTGGTAGGCGATGTCCTTGCCGACATAGGTAACGGTGCCGTTGGAGCGGACGATCACTTTGCTGTCGCCTTCATCTTCAGCGTCGTGTTCCCGGAAGGCCGAGGACGGCATCACCCAGCAGCCGGCGTTCTTGCCTTCGGTCTCAAAGTAGATGGCTTTGCGTTCCTTCAACTGCTCAAAGGCGTGGGCCCAGAACTGGAGGTGCAGAATCTCGCTTTCGCGTGGCAGGACGTCGTAGCCGATCCCCAGACGCGCCATGGTGCGCAGGTGGCAGCTGACGATGGCATCGGCGACAATGTGGCCGAGCCGGGCCAGTTCATCGGTGCCGCCTTCGATGGAATGCAGCGTGTCGGCGCGCCACTGCTTGGCCTCCGGATGGTCGTTGTAGTAGCTGGACACGCGGGCGTAGAGGTCCCAGCAGAGATGGTCAAAACGCGGCTGCTGAGCAAGTGCCTCCACTTCGGCGGGAGACTTCTTTTCGAGGTAATGGAAGCCCACCACGACGTCGGCCACCTGAACGCCGGTGTTGTCGATGTAGTTCTGCACCTCCACCCGTTGGCCGGTGGAGCGCAGCATCCGCACAAAGGTATCGCCCAGGACGGCGTTTCGCAAGTGCCCGATATGCGCCGCTTTGTTGGGGTTGATGTTGGTGTGTTCAACGATCACTTTGCCGGCGGAGGAGGGCGCAGCGGCGGGCGCGGCCAGTGATTCGGCATAGCTGGTGCGGTCCAGGCGGACGTTGATGTAGCCGTTGCCGGCGATCTCCAGCGCCGCGACGCCAGGGATCGCGCCCAGGCCATCCACAATCTGCTGCGCGATGGCGCGCGGGGCTTTCTTGAGCTGCCGGGCCAGTTGGAAGGCGACGGGCAGCGCGAATTCGCCAAAGGACGGCTCCTTGGGCTGTTCGATGGTGACGGGCACGTCAAGGCCCTGGCCCTGGAGATAGGCCTTCAGCGACTGGATGAGTTGAGGTTCAATCGTGTGGAGCAAACTGCAATTATCGCGCGTCGCGTGATCTGACCGCAGCAGTGCCCGGGGAACCGGTGGCGCGACCAGCAGCGATGGCTGTCATCCAAACGTGTTACCACCCCGAAAATAGCCGGCGGCCAATCCAGCTTGGCCATCATGAGGCGGAGGATACTCAAGTGAAAGAGTTATTGGCAATGGCGCTGCTGATGGGCCTGACACAGATCTCCCAGGCGGCCAAGGTTACCTGGTCCGAACAGAATGCGGCCGGCGTTGAGATCGCCGCCGGTACCTTCACCACCACTTGCGGGCTCTTCCTGTTTGTCCTGGACTCCTGCGCGGAGCCCACATGGTTTTCCGCCTCCGGTACCCACTTCAGCATGACCGGATTAACGTCGGCGCAGAACATCGACGGTCTCAACATGGAACTGGTGGCCACCGTGATTGTCACGTCGCTGGATGGCACCTGCGGTACCGTCCTGATGCAGTGGAACCAGTTGTTCTATCCGGACTACTCCTACGCGTTTGACCCGCATTACCCGGTACCGGTGGTGGATTCCTACATTCTCACCGGAGGCTTTTCGCTGACCAGCCCGGATCCGCTGAGCCGTATTGTGGCGGAGAAGTCTCAACAGACTGTCTTTGGCCCGGCCAGCTTCCCTTCCCTGATCGCTACTTCAGATGCGGGCCCCACTTTCTCAGTAGGCCCGGTGACCAAGACGTACGCGCCGAATTTCGGCAACAGATTGTGGACGACGCTCAAGGTGAGATTCGAGTTTATGGGTGCCAGTATTGTCGCGGGCGATGCGATGGACATTCCGGTGACGACTTCCACCTCCACGGCAGTTTCCACGGTGCCCGAGCCGGCATCCTGGGCCTTGGCCGGTGGTGCCCTGCTGGTGCTGTTACTGCTGGTCCGGCGGTAACGCTTACTGCGGCGCCGCCGCTTCCGGGGCCAGCACGATGATCAGTGTCCGGCCGTCGGAGAAGAACTCCTGGCCGTGGGCGGTCTTGGTCTTGGTGACTGGGTTGCGATGGGTGAGGTAGTAGGTTTGCGCCACCTCGCCAGAGGCCTTCAGGCTTTCGCCGATGAATTCGCGCTCCTTGTCGGTATCCTCGTCGATGCGGTGGGTCAGCTTGCCGTTGCGCTGGTCCTTGTCGAAGCCGACATCATGCGTTCCGGCGCCGATCCAGACCTCCTGCCCGCGCGCGGTGAACGGGGCCTTCCACAAGCGGAAATGGTGGCGGGAGGCGACGTTTTTCAGCGGGTCGCCAAGGGCAAAACCGTAATCCTGAACGCGGTCAAACATCATCAGCTCGCTCATGGGCAGTTCGACATAGCCGCGCCGGTTGAGCACGGACATCACCATGCCCACCGCGGCCTCGGACTTGTTGCGGTTGACGCGCACCCAGCCGCCGGCCTTGAGGAGCTCGACAATTCTCTTTTCCGCGCCGATGATGGCGAAGTTGACGCGGTCGCCCGGGGTTCCTTCGGCATCGACGACGCGGTTGGGGACTTGATCGAGCTGCTGCTGGGTGAGCTTGGGCAACTGGTCGAGATTCAGCTTGGGCGCGGGAGCGCCCTTCACGACGGTGACGGTGACCTCAAAGGTCCCAGTCCCAGCCGGTGATTCGCCCGCCGGAAGGTTAGCTCCGAGAAACAGACGGCCCGCCGCGGGTACGCGGCGTTCCAGGCTTTCACCGATCAGGAAGGGCCGCGCGGCCGCGGCATCGCCGATGCGCCCCACCACAGCACCGCGACCGGCGTCGTTGACGGGAAAGGTCTTCAGCAAGTCCTTGAAACCCTTCTGCGTGCCCGCGGCCGGAGGGTCACCGGTGACCGCTACCTTGAGAGTGCTGCCCGCCGCCAGATCGAGCGCCGTATCCAGCCATTCGCCCTTTAGCGGCACCTGGAATTTTTGCCCCCACGCCGACACCGCCAGCAGGCTGCAGAGCAACAGAGCTTTCATCATCTTGATTTTATCCCCGGTGCCGGAATTGGTGCCCGCCAGCCAGACCGGGGCCTTGGTTCGGTATCCTCAAATAAATGCCCAAAGTGACCTTTCTGCCCGCCGGACGCACGGTTGAATTCGAAGCCGGCAGCCTGCCTTTTCCTGACCATGGCCAACCCGGCTCCGTGCTGGCCATCGCCCTGCATTTCGGAATTGAGATGGAGCATGTGTGCGGGGGCAACTGCAGCTGCACCACCTGCCATGTCGTGATCAAGGAAGGTCTTGAGAACACTTCGCCGATGCTGGAAGATGAAGGCGACCTGATTGATGGGGTTCCGGGAGTGACGTCCACTTCGCGGCTGGGCTGCCAGGCGGTGGTGAAGGGCGACATCGTGGTGGAAATTCCTCCGGTCTAAGCGACGCGGGAGAGGGGGCAGTGGTTACGAATCACCGGTTCCCACGGGGCCGCGCGGCTATACTGAAGATGTGCCGAAAGTGACCTTCCTGCCCGAGGGGCAAGTTTTAGAGTTCGAATCGGGCCAGCTCCCCTTTGCCGATCACGGTAAGCCCGAGTCGCTGCTCGATATTGCCATGCATTTCGGGCTTCACCTGGAACATGCCTGTGGAGGTGTGTGCGCCTGCACCACCTGCCACGTCATCGTGAAACAGGGCGACAACAATCTGTCCCCGATGGACGACGATGAGGCCGACCGCCTGGAGATGGCCCCGGGCCTGACGCTGCATTCGCGCCTGGGTTGCCAGTGTGTGGTGACCGGTGACGTGGTGGTGGAGATCCCGAACTGGAACCGCAATTACGTCAGCGAAGGAGGCGGGTCCATGAACCTAGGCGACGCCATCCCGCTGCCCAAGAAATAGCTTTATGCCCATAGGACCGTTGGTCTTTTTCATCATCTTTGCGCTTGTTGTCGCATTGGTGTTCGCGTTGGCTTTTATGCCTCCGAATAAGTTGGTGGAGAAGATTGACCGGAAGAAAAAGCCCTAATTGGAGTGTGGCGTGATGAACGACATCGAACGTTCAGTGTTTGGCGGATCCTGGCATGGGCCGTCGCTGATGGAACTTTTGACGGGCGTCACGGCGGAACAGGCCCTGGCCAAACCGATCGCGAGTGCGCATTCCATCTGGGAGATCACGCTACACGCGGCTATCTGGATGGAGCTTTCCAAGCAAGCCATTGACGGCCACGCCATTCCTCCGTCCAACGGCTTTCACGACTGGATTGCGACGGACGGCACCTGGGAGCAAGCCCAACAACGGCTGGAAAAGGCGGGCCGCCAATTGGCCGACGCCTATGCCGATGCCGACCCGGACGAGATCGTTCCTGGGCGTCACTATAACTTTGAACATCTGCTGACCGGCGTGGCGCAGCACAATACGTATCACGCCGGGCAGATCTTGATGTTGAAGAAGCTGCTGTAGGGCCGTGCAGCGCCTCTTGCCCAGGCGTTTTCGGAGGAGATTACTCAGAAAACCCGCGGGTGGGGCCTTCATGATCGAGCTGGATCAATTCCTGGGGCCGCTCGACCGGCAGTTGGCGCAGCAAAGCCTAGTGGAGAATCGAAAAGATAGCCGTGTTGGCCCCGATGCCCAAGGCTAGTGACGCCACGGCCACGAGCAGAAACAATGGGCTCCGGCGGAGTGTGCGTACGGCGTGGATTAAATCTTGCAACATGGCCTGCAACGTGGCACGCCGTGCGCCACGTCTAAACTATTGATTTTAGTTAAGCCGTGGGTTTTCACGAGTGCTTTTGCGGGATCCGCTGTCCCGCAGTCGAACAGTTGCGGCTTACTTTCAGAGTGTAGAAATTCTCTTCAAACAAGAACATCCTGGGTGACAAGAAGATCGTGTCTGGGAGTATACTGAAGGCGAAAGGCGAAACATGAATCCGACACTGAAGTTTGGCGGGCTGATTGTGGTGGTTTTGGCGACGCTCGGTTGGCTGGCGGTGGGTGGGATTGGCGAGGCCAAGGCCTACTACAAGACCATCCCGGAAGTGCGGGCGATGGGCGACAACGCGGCCAAGGCTAGGCTGCGTGTGGCGGGCGATGTGAAGCAGGGGTCGATCAAGCACGTCGGCAAGGAAGTGCACTTCACGATGATCCAGGAAAACCAGACCATGAACGTGGTCTACAACGGATCGGAACCGCTGCCGGACACGTTCCGTGATGGCTCACAGGCCCTGGCCGATGGCCGTTTGCAGGCCGATGGCACTTTTCACGCCAGCAAGATCCAAGCCAAATGCGCCTCGAAGTATGAAGCAAAGCCTGGCGGTGGCAAGCCGGCCGACGCCAGCTACGGCCCCAAGCGCGTCAGCTAAACCATTTTTGAACCCGGACACTTAAGGAACCATGGAAAATCTCGGCGCGCTTGCACTTGTCTTGGCCTTTTGTTTCGCCGTTTATGCTTTTCTGGGCTCGGTTGTCGGAGCTTGGAAGGATAAACCGTTTCTGATTTTGAGCGGCCAGCGGGCGGTCTACGCCGTCTGGGGCTTGGTGACGTTGGCCTCGGCCTTGTTGCTGAACGCGTTGTTGACCAGTGACTTCCGCTTTGCCTACGTGGCGGCGCATTCCAACCGCGAGATGACGAACAACTTCAAGTTCGCCGCGTGGTGGGGCGGGCAGGAAGGGTCGCTGCTGTTCTGGAGCTGGATTCTGGCCACGTATTCAGCGGTGGTAGTGTTCAACAGCAAGAACAAGCTGCGCAACATTATGCCGTACGTGGTGGCGACGATGGCCGTCACGCAGATCTTCTTTCTGATCCTGAATGCCTTCGTGGTCAGCCCGTTCCAGATGCTGGCTGTCGGCAAGGGCATCACGTCGGTGCCGGATGGACAGGGCTTGAACCCGCTGCTGCAGTATTGGGCGATGCAGATCCACCCGCCGATGCTCTACTTGGGCTATGTCGGCTTCGTGGTGCCGTTCGCGTTTGCGCTGGGCTCACTGATTGTGAAGCAGCCGGGTGATGCGTGGATCCACACGACGCGGCGCTGGACGCTGGTGACCTGGATGTTCCAGACCTGCGGGATCGTGCTGGGAGCCGGTTGGGCTTACGCGGTGCTGGGCTGGGGCGGCTACTGGGGCTGGGACCCGGTGGAGAACGCCTCGCTGCTGCCCTGGATCACGGGGACGGCCTTCCTGCATTCAGTGATGATGCAGGAGAAGAAGGGCATGATGAAGGTTTGGAACATCGTGCTGATTTCAGCCACGTTCCTGCTTTGCATCCTGGGCACTTCTTTGACCCGCACGGGACTGGTGTCGAGCGTCCATGCTTTTGCGCAGTCGCCGATTGGCCCCTACTTCGCAGCCTTCCTGGCGCTGGGCGTGGGCTTTACCACTTGGATCATCCTGGCGCGCTTGGACTATCTGAAGAGCGAATCACAGCTGGAAAGCGTGATGTCCCGCGAATCGAGCTTCCTGTTTAATAACCTGTTCCTGTTGGCCAGCTGCTTTGCGATCCTGTGGGGCACGCTGTTCCCGGTGATCTCCGAATATGCCACCGGTGAGAAAGTCTCGGTGGATGCGCCGTTCTTCAACCGGGTGAACATTCCGATTGGCTTGGTGCTGCTGCTGTTGACCGGTGTGGGCCCGCTGATCGCCTGGCGCCGCAGTTCGCTGGACCAGCTCCGCCGCAACTTCCTGTGGCCCACGGTGGCCATGGTGGTCACGATTGCCGCACTGGCATTGAGCGGCATGCACCACATCTATGCCTTGATGTCGTTTGGCCTGTGTGTGTTTGTTACCTGGACGATCGTGAGTGAGTTCTTCAAGGGCACGGCTTCCATTCGGGCCAAGGACGGCCTGGCCTGGCCACAAGCCTTTATGGAGCTGACCCATCGCAACACGCGCCGCTATGGCGGTTACATCGTGCACATGGGCATCGTGGCCATGTTTATCGGTTTCACCGGCGCGGCGTTTAACCAGGACACGACGGTGGAAGTGACCATCGGTGAAAAGTTCAAGATCGGCCACTACGAGATTCTGGTGAAAGAGTTGAAGGACGGCGACCTGCCGAACTACATCTGGCAGCATGCGAAGCTGGCCGTCTGGAAGAATGGCGAGTTTCTGGGTGAGATGGAGCCGGAGCGGCGTCTCTACAAGGCCAGCCGTCAGCCGGCCAGCGAAGTCAAAATTCGCCGCCGCCTGAACGAAGATCTCTACATCAACTTCGCCTCGACAAGCGAGGATTCAAAGAAGGCCGTCATCCAGGCCTACATCTTCCCGCTGGTCACCTGGATCTGGGCCGGCTTCTGGGTGGTGCTGATCGGTACCTGGGTCTGCTTGGTCCCCTCGAAAGTGAAGCGCGAGTTCCCGAAGACGGAAGTTGTGGGCATCGCGACCAAAGACAATGTCCCGGTTTAAGCGTTTTCTCCCATTGGTGCTGGTGGCCTGGGTGCTGGGCGCGCAGAACGCGTCCATGATGATCAACCCGGACGTCCGGCGCGTCGGCACCAAGCTGGCTTGCCTGTGCGGCAGCTGCAAGAACACGGTGGGCGATTGCCAGATGATCGGCTGCGGCTATTCCTCACCGGCCCGCACGGAGATCGTCAACCTGGTTTCGCTGGGCGCCAGCGACGAGAACGTCATCGCCAAGTTTGTGCAGCGGGAAGGCATCAAGGCTTTGGCCGTGCCACCTTCTTCCGGCTTCAACTTATCGATCTGGATCATGCCGATCGTGATGTTGATGCTGGGCCTGTATGCGATCTTCGTCTACATCCAGCGCTACCGCCGCCCGGCGCCGGCTCCCGTTACTGTCGCGCATCGCTTTCATGAGATTGCCGCGAAGGATCTGGATGGCCTTGAATAGATGTTGCTGATTGCCGTTGCTGTTACCGTTACTCTGGCCGTGTTGGTGATGACGCTGGCCATTCGCGATAAGGATCTGCCGCCGGCGGAGCCGCTGTCGCCCTTCATCCACCTGGATGAGCGCAAGGCCCGGATCTATGAGAACCTGCGCGACCTGCAGTTCGAATTGCGCCTGGGCAAGCTGTCGGACGAAGATTACGCCGCCTCCAAGAAGGCCCTGCAGCAGGAGCTGGCCCAAGTGCTGGCGGAAACCGAAGCGATGAAGGCCTCGCTCCAGAAGAAAACCGCATGAAACGTTCCGCGCTGCTAGGCGCCTTTACTCTAGTGATCGCGGGCACCGCGGCTCTGGCTCAAACCAAAGTGACGCAGCACATGATGCTGTATGAGCCGACGGGCACCGACATCAACGTGGCGGAGACGCTGATCATTGAAGGTTCGGGCAAGGTGCAGATTGCACTGCCCGCGGATGCCGAAGTGAAAAGTACGCGCGGCGGCGAAGTGAAGAAGTCCGCCAAGCCGGGCATTTGGGACGTCACCGTGAAAGCGGAGGGTCCGGAGACACGCGTGGACGTCAACTGGACGATGCCTTTCATTACGCCGGAAGACATCTCGGGCCGCATTCTCCATGGTGGCGGTCCGGTGCGGATGGTGTTCCCCAAGGGCGTCAAGGTAACCGGAGCCGCGCTGGAACCCAATGGCACTGAACCGACGACGCTGGCCTCGATCTTCACGCTGAAAGGCGCGGCCTACAAGATTTCGCTGGATGGCGCGGGCACATTGCGGGCGGAGCGGCCGGCGGAAGCGGAAGCTCCGGCGGAAGGGCCGACGATCCAGCAGATTTTGCCGCGCTTCTATGACCGGCTCTACTGGGTGCTGGGCCTGACCTTCGCCATTCTGGCGGCCGGCTTCGTGTTGAACTACCGGGCGCAGCCCAAGGGCTGATGAACACCCCCTTATGCAGGGCAGCGCCGTTATGCTGAGCGCACAAGGTGTGTGGCGGTACTTTGGCGACTTCCCTGCCCTGCGTGACATTACCTTTGAGATCGAAGCCGGCGCTTGCGTCGCACTGCTGGGCCACAATGGCGCGGGCAAGACCACGCTATTGAAGCTGCTGGCGCGGTTGGCCGCGCCGCAGAAGGGCACGATTGCTGCCCCGCCGCTGACGGACACCGGTTATCTGGGCCATGGCCTGGGCCTCTACGAAGATCTCTCCGCCATCGAGAACCTGCGCTTCTGGGGAGAACTGCACGGCGCGGCGGCGGAGGCATCCACAGAGTGGCTGAAGCGGGTGGAACTGGATCACGTCGCCGCTGCGCCGGTTCGTCAATTCTCGCGAGGGATGCGGCAGCGGGTGGCTCTGGGCCGAGCCTTTCAGCACTTCCCGAAGCTACTGGTGCTGGATGAGCCGTTTACGGGTCTGGATGAACGATCAGTGAAACTGCTGCAGGAAGTGCTGCGCGAGGCGCTGGGGCGCGGCTCCACCATCGTGTTGTCGAGCCACCAGATTCCCGAAGTGATGGCGCTGGCGACGCGGACCTTGAAGCTGGACCGGGGGCGCCTCGTATGATCGCCGCCGCCTGGCAGATCGCCCGCAAGGACCTGCGGCAGGAACTACGCAGCAAGGAGTCTCTGAACGCGGCGCTGTCGCTGACCGTGGTGCTGCTGATCCTGTTCAGCTTCGCCTTTGACCCGGCGGCCGAAGACTCCAAGCAATGGTCGGGCGGACTGCTGTGGCTGGTTTACAGTTTCGCCGGGGCGTTGATCGTCAACCGGAGCTTTGCGCGGGAGCTGATGAACGACTGTCTGGAGGCGCTGCGGGCTTCGCCCGTACCGTCAAGCGCCTTGTTTCTGGGTAAAGCGGTGGCCTGCTTTCTGATCCTGATGGGCGTTGAGCTGACCGCGCTGCCGGCGTTCTGCATTTTTTACGATGTCTCACTGCTGGGCGCTCCGCTGATGTTTATCGCGACGCTGGCGCTGACCACCTGGGCGGTGACGGTGCTGGGCACGATGTTCAGCGCGCTGACGGTGAACCTGCATATGCGGGAGCTGATGCTGCCGGTGCTGGTCTATCCAATGCTGATCCCGCCGCTGGTGGCCGCCATTGAGCTGACCCGCGGCGTCATCACCGGTGAACCGGCCAGCGAAATCTGGTTCCGGCTGCTGATCGGCTTTGATATCATTTTCACGGCCTTGGCAGTGGCCTTGGCCGAGGTGGTTTTGACCGACTGACCTTCCAACATTCTCATGCGCGAAAAACTACTCTACGGGCTTGGTTTGGCGGCCATTCTTTATCTGGTCCGCAATCTCTATGTGATCTTCCTGGTGCTGCCGGATGAGATGGCGCAGGGTGCGATTTATCGCGTCTTCTACTTTCATCTGCCGGGCTACTTTACGGCGGCGCTCTGTTACCTGCTGGCCGGTATCTTTAGTGCGATGTACCTGATCACGCGGAAGTGGAAGTGGGATTCCCTCGCGGCGGCCATCACGGAAGTGGGCCTGCCGTTTGCCGCCATGAATCTGATCACCGGCATGATCTGGGGCCGCATTATTTGGGGCATCTGGTGGACCTGGGACCCGCGCCTGACTTCGGCGTTGATTTCGGCGCTGATCTACGCCGGGTACCTGATGCTGCGCCAGGCGATTCCCGATCCCACGGAGCGGGCCAAGAATTCGGCGGTGATGGCGATCTTCGCTTTTGCCAGCGTCATCTTCACCTACAAGTCGAACGAGTGGTTCCGCACGCAGCATCCGGGCCCGGTGCTCTCCATCCGCACCGGCGGCGGCACCATTGACCCGCAGATGGAATGGATGCTGGCCCATAACCTGTTCGCGCTGCTACTGCTGGCCGGGCTGCTCCTTGCCATTCGCTGGCGCCAGGAAGAGCGTCAGCGCGAGATTGAATCGTTGCGCCGGGAGGCATTGTCGTTTTCATGATCGAAGCACGCAATTTTACCTACATGTTTTACGGCTTCGCCGCCGCCTGGACCGTGATCGTGATCTATGTGATCACACTGGTGAGCCGGGAAAAGAAGCTGGGGCAGGAAGTGGCGACGCTGAAGAAGTTGATCGCCGAGAAGGAACAGTCGCGCTAGTCCGCTGACTGGAAGAGGAGAACGTACACCATGAACCGTAGAGATCTCATCAAAGGCACCGTCGCCGCTGGTGCAGCCGTTGGATTGGGCGCGCGCCAAGCCGCCGCTCAGGAGAAGGCCGCCCGGGCCACGCGCGCGGTGCCTTCCCCCAAGATCAAGGACGTGCAGGTGATCGCCACCGCACCGGCCGGGTTGAGGCTAGCTGTCGTGAAGATTGTCACCGATCAGGATGGTCTGTACGGCTACGGCTGCGCTACGTTTACCCAGCGCGCGGACCTAGTGGTGGCGGCTGTTGAGAAGTACCTGAAGCCGTTCCTGATCGGCATGAACGCCGACAGGATCGACGACATCTGGCAGGCCTGCTACAACTCCTCGTACTGGCGCAATTCGGGCGTTTTGAACAACGCCATCTCGGGCGTCGATCAAGCGCTGTGGGACATCAAGGGCCGCCAGGCGGGCATGCCGGTCTATCAGTTGCTGGGCGGCAAGTGCCGGGAAGCGGCGGATTGCTACGGCCACGCGGGCGGCATGGAGATCCCGGAGATCATCGACAGTGCCAAGAAGTTTATCGACCAGGGCTTCCGCCACATCCGTATCCAGTTCGGTTTGCCCGGTCAGGCGGCCTATGGGTCGCGCGCCGGGGCCAACTACAACCAGTTGATGGCGGGCCTGAAGGGCGGCCAGGTACCGGCCCTGCACACCAAGCCGGTGTTCAACCCGAACGACTACGTCCGCAAGGCCCTGAAGGTGTTTGATGCGGCGCGCACGCAACTGGGTGATGAAGTAGAACTGCTGCACGACGTGCACGAGCGGATCTCGCCCATCCAGGCCATCCAGTTGGCCAAGGACATGGAGCGGTTCAAGCTGTTCTTCCTGGAAGATCCGTTGAGCCCGGAAGACATCGCCTACTTCCGCCACATCCGCCAGCAGTGCGCCACGCCTATCGCCATGGGAGAGCTATTCAATTCGCCCCACGAATGGACCCCGCTGGTGCATGAACGGTTGATCGACTACATGCGGGTTCACGTCAGCCAGATGGGCGGCCTGACGCCGTGCCGCAAGATGGCCGCCGTGTGCGAAGTGTATGGCGTCCGCACGGCCTGGCATGGGCCGGGCGACGTCTCACCGATTGGCCACGCGGCCAACGTGGCGCTGGACCTGGCTTGCTACAACTTTGGGGTACAGGAGTGGTCCGGCTTTAGCGAACGGGTGCAGGAAGTCTTCTCCGGCTGCCCGACGCTGAAAGATGGCTATGCCTACGCGAACGAGTCCCCCGGTTGGGGTATCGAGATCAATGAGGCGGCGGCAAAGAAGTACCCGTTCGGCTACGGCGAGCAGGGTGAACGGGGCAAGTTGAACGGCGGCTGGGGTGAAGTGCGCAAAAAAGACGGCACCCTGATCAAGCAGTAGCCGATCTCCAAAAATTATTTCTTGAAAATTGAAACGCTACCGGGTCCCTCGTTCACAACTGTACCGGAGGAGTTGGATAGCGTTGGAGCACACTATCCAGTTCGCCGCCGGGGCGTGGCTGTTGGTCCGCCCATCACGCCAGCCCCGGCGGCGGGCACCTTTTTCTTTGGGGTCGGCATGGGTTGACCGCTTAGATCACGCCGGTCACCCGCTAAAATAGAAGCATGCGCCGACGCGAGTTCCTGTTCGCCGCTGGTGCCCTCACCGGTTGCAAATTTGGTCCACCGAAGTTTGAGCTGGTCACCAACGAGTTTGTCTACACGACGCTGGCCTTTTCGCCCGTCACCGCCACCGCGTACGGCTACCACCGTCACGCCGGGACTTCGCTGGATGAGCAGATTGACGACTGGAGCGAATCGGCGCTGGC
This sequence comes from Bryobacteraceae bacterium, assembly GCA_947458745.1. Lineage (GTDB taxonomy): Bacteria > Acidobacteriota > Terriglobia > Bryobacterales > Bryobacteraceae > JAPKYZ01. The sequence goes on from CANGYQ010000002.1 coordinate 294,822, forward strand.
CCGGCGGCGCAAGTGGTATCGCGAGTTCCGGGACGGCATTGCCGGCACCAAGACAGAGCGGCTGACACCGGAAGACCGGGCCGATTTCGACCTGATTGCAGCCCAGATCACCCGCGCTCTGGATGAGCTGGATGGCGTGCAGACGTACAAGCATTCGCCGCAGATGTATGTCGCCCTGGCGGAGCGCGCGCTGGTGACCGCCCAGTCCTGGACGGACGCTCCGGAAGAGTTGAAGGCTTTCCACACAATCCGGCGACTGGAGCTCTACCCGAAGCTGTTGGAGCATGCCCGCAAGAACCTGGTGGACGCCTGGGCACCCGTCGACATCGCGAGCGCGCTGGGTGGCGTGGAACAATCGCGCGCCAAGCTTCCGGCGGCATTGCGGCCCAAGGGCGACGTGGCCGGGCTGGCGGCGACGGCGGCACTGAAGAGCTTCGCGGAGTTTGCCGCAACCTTGCCTGCTAGTGCACCTCCAGCGACGCCGATGGCGCCGGAGGCCGCTGCGGTACTGGCGGTGATCGAGCCGCGCCTGGATGACCGCGCCAAGCCCGCGGGCCCCACATCTCGGGCGGAGCTGGAACAGTTTCTCCGCGCCCGCGCCGTAGTGCCTCTCCCGCAGCCGTTACCGGCCTGGGAGACGCCCACAGACGTGCTGGCCGCCATCACCACCGAACTGCCGGGCGAGCGCCTGCAAGCGCATTTCGCCGATCAATTGCAGCCGGGGGGCAGGCATCTGCTGCGGACGCTCTATTCGCCGGCCGCTTCGCGCGAAGGCTGGGGTGAGTATGCGCTACACCTGATGGTGGAAGAAGGTTTCCGGCGCGCCGACCCAGCCTTTGAGCAGGCCCAGCTACGGCACCTGGCCCAGACCTGCCGGGAACGTCCGCACGCCTTTGCGGGATGGCGCGACTATCTGCGGCTGCGAGAGGCTTATCGCACCTCGCGCGGACGGGGCTTTTTGCTTTCTGAATTCCATGGGCGATTGCTGACCGCCGGGCCGCTGCCGGCGGAAACGATGTGCCGCCTACTGACCGGCAACGCTACCCTGCCCGCCTTCGATGCCAGCGCGTCATTGCCAATCCCACCACAGTCGCAATAATGCGCCAACCGGCCCGTACGCTAGATCGCCAGTTGCCCGAGACTTTCTCTTCGCCCGCCTGACGGACGCCACAGTCCACCGGCAGTTCCACCACCCGCAGGCCTTCTTCAATTGCGCGGACCTGCATCTCCACGGTCCAGCCCCAGGCGAGTTCCTGGAGATCCAGTTGGCGCAGGGAGGCCGTGCGGATGGCGCGGAAAGGGCCCAGATCCTGATACCGGACGCCATAGAACCAACGCACCAGCGTGACGGCCAACTGATTGCCCCATTGCTGATGAGGCCGCAACCCGGAGGTGCGCGCGCCGATCACCAGGTCCGCCGTGCCGGCCTGGATGGGGGCCGTCAACCGCACCGCCTCTGCGGCATCTTCACTGCCATCTGCTTGCAGGAAAACCATCACCGGGCTTTGGACCACGGCCAATGCCGCCAGGCATGCCGCCCCGTAGCCTTTCTGTGGGCTGATGACCACCTGCGCACCGGCGGAGCGGGCCCGTTCGGCGGTCTGGTCCGTCGTGCCATTGACGGCCACGATCACTTCGCTGAAGATCCCACGCGGCAAGCCCCGGACGGTGGATTCAATCACCGCCTCCTCGTTGTAGGCGGGAATCACCAGGGCCAGACGTAACGCGGGCGCGCCGTTTGCGTCTAAGGACTGGTCCGTGCTAGTTTTCGAGTGGTCCGGCATCGCGGGAGTTGTCAGCACAGAACTATGAACGAAACCGGGATGAAATCCACGCTGCTTTGGTTGCGTGACCTGCTGCTTTCGGTGGTGATCGCGGTGGTGGTCATCTTGTTTGTCTATCAGCCGGTGAAAGTGGAAGGCACCAGCATGATGCCGACACTGGAAGACCAGCAGCGCATCTTCATCAACAAGTTTATCTACCGGTTGGGCCGCAACGAGATTGAGCGGGGCGACATGATCGTCTTCTGGTTTCCGCACGATCCCAGCAAGAGCTACATCAAGCGCGTCATCGGCCTGCCGGGCGACACGGTGAAGGTGGCCCAGGGCCGCGTCTACGTCAATCGGAAGCCGCTGGATGAAGCTTACGTACCGGATGAGTTCCGCGATGATATCTCACGTCCGGAAACCACCGTGCCACCCGATAACTACTACGTCCTGGGCGACCACCGCAGTTCCTCCAACGACAGCCGTAGTTGGGGCACCGTGCCGCGCGACTACATCTACGGCAAGGCGGTTTTTGCCTACTGGCCACTGGAGCGCATGGGCTTGCTGCATTAAGGCCGTGCCAGATCAAAGTTAGTCGATCTGGCGGAGGCGCTGGGAGACTTCGATGGAGACGATTTTCCCATCCTGGCGGAGCGTTTCCAGCAGTTCACCGTCGAATGAAGCGGTGAAGAGTGTGTCGTCGATGCGCGCCCGCACGGTGACGCCCGGGGGCACGTAATCCGGGGCACTGACGCGGATGATCGCCTTCAACTCGCCGTCCACTAACGGACCCCATCGCGCAATGCCTTACCGGGCTTAAAGCGGACTACCCGGCCGGCGGCCGCAGGAGGAATATTCTTCCCGGCACCTTTGGCGGCGGACTTTTTGGCCGGTGCGGACTTCGCCCCGGACTTTTTGGCCACTGCCTTGGGCGCTACCGCGGGCGGCACGGACTTGGCCGCGCGTTTGGTGACCGGAACGGACAAAGCTCGCGAGGCCGGCCTCCGGCGGCCGCTGCCAATCCATTCGGCCAGTTCGCCCGACCGGCTGGCCGAGGCCGTCTTCTTGACGGGCACAGATCCTCTGCCTCGTTTGCGAGGCGGAGTTACCTTCTTGGCGGGCGGTGGAGGGGGTGGCGGAGGCGGAGCTACCTTCTTGGCGGGTGGTTTGGGAGGCGTCACCGGATTGGCGGCCGCTACCTGGGCCACCATGACGGCGGGGGCGATCCGTCCATGGCCGTAGCGCGAATCCCAACCGCCGCTGGCCGGGGGATTTTGACGGGCCGTTCCGATGACCAGGCTGCGTAGGTCACTGTTGGCCAGCGTCTTGCCGCGCTTGGCGGCTTCCGCCATGACCAGCGCCACGCAGCCCGCGACGGCGGGTGCGGCCATGCTGGTACCGCTCTTGCGGGTGACCTTGGTGCCGGTGCGAGACCAGGCGGCCAGGACATCGTGCCCGGGGGCCGAGATCTCGGGCTTTTGACGGCCATCGCGCGTGGGTCCGGCGCTGGAAAAAAACGAGAGTGGGACGCTGGCCTTGTGCGCGTCGTAACTGCCGACGACGATGGTCTCCCGGCCGCAGGAAATGGAGCCGAGCGTTTGGGAGTTGTCATTGGGCGCGATGAATCGGGTCTGGCCGCGGTCATCGCGCTCGATCCAGGCATGGAACTGTCCGTTGGCCACCGTGGTACCGGTCAGCCGCACGGCCCAGGTACCAGCGGGAACGTTCGATTCCAGAAACAGGCCGATGGTGTTGTCGCGGTTGTTGGGGTCGTTGAGGCGGTTCACCAGCAGCACGGCGGCCCGGCCATCGGGCCCTTTTAAGGCCTGAGAGGTACCGGGGGCGACGCGCAGCAGGCTGCGGCCATCCGGGCTGATTAACTCCGCAGTGAAGCGGTCCGCGCCTGCATACCAGAATTCCAGTTCATTGCCGGTGGGGTCGCGCTGGCCGATGATGAACTTCACATCCACTGATCCGCCGGCCGGCACTTGGCCCGCCGCGTGAATGCCATCAGCAAAAGAATTGGAGGCAGCGATCACCATGGCCCGGCCGGGCTTCTGCTTCAACAGCCGGTCCAGGCCAATTTCAACCAGTGAGGAACCGTCGTGGGGGCCGCCATTGGTGCCCAGGCTGGCATTGATGACGCAGGGTTGACTGCCGGCCTGATCAAAGATCCACTGCACGGCTTCGAGCAATTGGACCGAGTCACCAAAGGACTTGCCAACCGTTTCCGGGCCGCTCCAGGGGACATCATCCGCCGCCAGTTCGACAAAGATCAGGTCTGCCTGGGGGGCACAACCAGCAACGCCCGAGCCCAGCCCATTGCCGCCCGCGATGTCCAGCACGTGCGTCCCGTGCGTTCCCTTGCTGGAGGGCGCGTCCGGTGGCGGCGCGTAGCCGAGGGCGGCATAGGGATCAGCCATCCTCAAGGCCGCATTGATTTGAGCCGGCGTGTAGACCGCGCCAAAACCGAAGGGGCTGGTGGCGGTAGGGGCGGCGTTCTGATCCCAGATGGCCTTCAACCGCGTGGTGCCATCGGCGCGGCGGAAATTGCGGTGGGCAAAGTCACAACCGAAATCGATGACGCCCACCAGCACACCCGCGCCGCCCGCGGCCAGGCTGCCAGCGGGCAGCGGCGCGGCGCCGGTCTCCCGGGTGGTGGCGTCCAGCATGGAGGTGACGGGACGCGAGAGCTTCAAGCTGGTGACGAACGGCAGTGTCCGCAGCATCTCCAGGCGAGCGATGGGCACCCGGGCACTGACGAGGGTGTAATCGTCGCCGGGAATGGCCAGGCCAGTCCGGACTTCACTCAGCCCTTCCCAGGCGGCCAGATCGGTGACCTTGGCCACCACCACCACTTCATCGGCGCTGGTGGAGGAACCGGCGGTCTTGGAGTCGCCCTGGTTTTGCCGCATCACCATCCGCTGCAGACGCGGGTCCATTGCGTCCAAGACTCCGATGTCCATCGGCTTCAAATCGTCGAGTTGAATCTCGTTGCTCTCCATGGCTGCGGTTCTCTTTCTCCAGCTTGTGGCACATTTGTGCTTGGCCTGATCCTATCTCATTTGCGCAAACGGAGAGTTGAGATCGAGCAATAATCGGGCATGGCTCGCAGGCTTTTTCACGTTCCGACCATCCACCGGGGCACCGCTACGCTGGAAGGCGATGACGCCAAGCACCTGACACGGGTGCTGCGGGTGGAGCAAGGGCAGATTTATCAGATCTCCGACAACGAATCGCTTTACCTGGCCGAGGTAGAGGAAGCGCACAAGGGGCGCGTGGTATTCCGGGTGACGGAGAAGCTGGCGGTGCCCGAGCCGCGTTACACGATCACGCTGTGCGCGGCGCTGATCAAGTTTGATCACTTTGAGTGGATGCTGGAAAAGGTGACGGAGCTGGGCGTGTCGCGGATTGTGCCGGTGCTGGCCACGCGCACCGAGGCCGGCCTGGACCGGGCGGCGGCCAAGCGGATCGAGCGGTGGCGCAAGATTTTGCTGGAGGCGTCGCAGCAGTCCCGCCGGGTGCGGATGCCGGAGATCGTGGAGCCGGTGCCCTTCAAACAGGCGTTGGGCGAGCCCGCGGAGCTGCGGCTGTTTGCGGATGAAGCGGGAGGTACGCCACTAGTGAACGCACTGGCCCCGGCGCGATCGATGGCGATTTTGGTGGGGCCGGAGGGTGGCTGGACGGAGGCGGAGCGCGAGGCGGCGTGCGCGACTTGGGCACCGGTTTCGCTGGGCGAGAATGTATTTCGTGCGGAAACGGCGGCGATGGCCGCCTTGGCGGTGATGGTGGCGGTCTCCCAGGCACGTCCCTGAACCACGACAGGAACTATTCTCTGCATCCGATGGCCGGGCTTGATATCATTGATGGTACTTAAAATTTTCAGGAGGCTTTTCCATGAAGCATCTTTTCGTTTTGCTTGGCTTGGCGACCGCAACATTCGCCCAGACCACCTCGACCACGATCGTCGGAACCGTAACCGATCCTTCTGGCGCCGCCGTTGCCGGGGCCAAGGTAACTGCCACGCAGACTCGCACTGGCGTCAAGCGTGAGGATGTGACTACGTCGACGGGAGACTACAGCTTCCCGTTGCTGGACATTGGCGAGTACTCCGTGTCGGTGGAAGCGGCGGGCTTTAAGAGTTCCACGCGCGCCGGGCTGCCGCTGCAGATCAATGACAAGCTGCGCGTTGACTTCGTCATGCAAGTGGGCCAGGTTTCAGAAAAGATTGAAGTCACCGGCGCGGTCGCCGCACTGAAAACTGACGAATCCTCGGTGGGTGAGGTGATCGAGCAGCGCCGCGTGGTGGAGTTGCCGATCAATGGCCGCAACGTCGGTAATCTGGCGGTGCTGCAAGCTGGCGTCATGTTTGGTCCGCGCGGCGGGTTGGACGGCCAGTCCGGCGCCGGCGGCGGTATTCCGATTCCGGGTCAGACGATCGCGATCGTGGCCAACGGTCAGCGCGAAACCAACCAGAACGCCACCATGGATGGAGTGGTGGCCACTGAAGCTCGCATCAACACGGTGCCTTTCTCTCCTTCACCGGAAGCGGTGGAAGAGTTTAAGGTGCTGACGGGCAGCTACTCGGCCGAGTACGGCTTCAACTCCGGTGCCCAGTTGGTGATGGTGCTGCGGTCCGGCACCAACGACTTGCATGGTTCAATGTTTGAGTTTCTGCGCAACGACAAGCTGGATGCGGAAAGCTACTTCCAGAACTACTTCAATACGTCATCGACCCGCTTCCCGAAGCAAGGCATTCGCCAGAACCAGTTCGGCGGTATGGTGAGTGGCCCCGTGCTGATTCCGAAGATCTACAACGGCAAGGACAAGACGTTCTTTATGTTCAACTATGAGGGCCGCCGCCGCGTGTTGCCCGGTGCCGCCCAGTCGGCACTGGTGCCCTCCGATGCATTCCGCAATGGCGACTTCAGCGCGCTATTGAATCGCCGCACGGCTGCGGGCGCTGCGCTGCCTTCAGTGCCGATTGTGGATCCGCTGACCGGCACCGCCAACCCGATGCCGTTCCCCGGCAACATCATCCCCTCGGGCCGCATCACGCAGACCGCGCGCAACCTGAACTCCTTCTGGGAGCGTCCGCAAGTGGCGTTGCCCGATCCGCTGACGGGCTTTAACTACTCTGGCGCGGGCACGCAGTCGATTCCGGACAATCAGTACTACGTCAAGATCGACCACAGCTTCTCGGTGAATGACAAGATCATGGGCCGCTACGCCACCAACCAGGTGGACTGGTTGCAGGTGCCGGGCAACCGCCCGCAGTTCACCTATCTGGTGGACGGCCGCAACGACAACCTGGCGCTGCAATGGATCCACGTGTTTTCACCCGCCGTCGTGGTGGAAACCCGCTACGGCTATACGCGTTCCAAGTCCGATAGCTTCAATCCCCGGGCCAACTCGGACTTCAGCCTGAGCTCCCTGGGCCTGGATGCCTTCCGGGTGGTGAATGACAACAACCGTCCGCTCACTAGGCGCGAGGTGGGTGTACCCTCGATGAACCTCACGGGCTTCCAGGGTTTGGCGGAACTCGATGGCGGCAATGGCTTCGATGACAACAAGCTGCACCAGTTCAGCGAAAGCTTCAACATGAGCTTCTCGTCGCACAATATCAAGGCGGGCTGGGAATCGCGGCTCATCTCGTTGTTCCGTGGCGCGGCCAACGTGCCGCGTGGATCATTTGACTTCAACGGCAACATCGCCAACAACAGCTACGCGGCGTTCCTGCTGGGACTGCCGACGGCCACCAATACGCCCGAGGGCCTGCCGCTGACCGATGTCAGCCAGAATCGCTGGGGCTTCTATGTCACCGACGACTGGAAGGTCTCCCGCAAACTGACGGTCAACATCGGCATGCGCTATGAGTACAACACCATGGCGACCGACGTGCGCGGCCTGTGGCGTAGCGCTGAGCTGCGCAGCGGCCAGTGGACGTTTGTTCCCGCCAAGATCCGTGACAACACCTACCAGTTCTACAAGCCGCAGCGCAACATGTTCATGCCGCGCATTGGCTTGGCGTACCGCTTAAGTGATGCGTGGGTTTTGCGGGCAGGATATGGCATCTACTACAACGTGCACCAGCTGAACAACTACACGATTTTGAATCTGAACCCCCCGCTGTCGGGTTCGGCCAACTTCGTCAACAACGCCACCAACAATGCCCTGGTGAATACGGTCAACCCGTTGTCGTTTGCCAATCCGTTCGGGGTGGTCAACCGCTCCATCGGCACCAGCGCGAACGTGTTGAACACCGACAACTACCAGCCCCAGGTGAACCAGTGGAGCATGGACATCCAGCGCCGTCTGCCGTTCAACATGGTGTTGAACGTGGGCTACATCGGGTCCAAGACCTCGCACCTGGACAACACGGTGGAAGCGAATTCGCCTGATCCGGGCTTCAATACGGCCACTTCGACCCTCCAGAGCCGGCGGCCCTATCAGTTCATCAACGACGATGGCATCATCCGGCCGTTGACCCGTGTGCGCTTCCTGGATTCCGGCGCCAATGCCTGGTACCAGGGCCTGCAAATGACACTGCAGAAGCGGTTCTCCAACGGGCTGTCGTTCTCCGTGGCGCACACGTTCTCGAAGACGCTGATGGAAGGCTACGGCCGCAACGAAGGTGACGGCTTCAACCCGAACACCTACCAGAACCCGCGCAACCGCCGCGCCGACAAACAGCGTGCCGGCTTTGACGCGACGCACAACATGGTGGCCAACGTGGTCTACGAACTGCCGACGCTGAAGAACGCCAAGGCGTTCACCCGCGGCGTCCTGGGTGGCTGGCAGACCAATGCCATTGTCACGCTGCGCACGGGCTTCCCCTTCACCGTCACGCAGGGTGCGATCACCAACACCGCCAACGTGACCATTCGCCCCGACCGGCTCGCCAACGGCAGCTTGTCGAACCCGACGGTCAACCAGTGGTTTGATCCCAACGCCTTCCGCCTGGTGAGCTGCCAGGATCCGACTCTGCCGGAACTCTGCCGCTATGGCAACTCCGGTGTGGGTATTCTGGAAGGCCCCGGTGCGAAGGTTGTCGACTTCTCGCTGTTCAAGAACTTCACCATCACGGAACGTTTCCGGGTGCAGTTCCGCGGTGAGTTCTTCAACTTCTTCAACACTCCGCAGTTCGCCCGGCCGAACGCCACGCTGAACACGGCGGGCGGCTTCCTGCCGCGGCGCGCCGCCGGTGGTGGCATTGAGTATCCGTCACAGGCCAACATTGTGCAGGGTCCGGGAGCCATCACCAGCACGGTGATCCCGAATCGCAACATTCAATTTGGTTTGAAGCTGCTGTGGTAAATCGACGCGAATTCACGGGGGCCGTCGCGATGACGGCCCTCTCGGCCACCCGAGTTCTGGGAGCAAACGAAAAGCTCCGCGTGGGTGTGATCGGTTGTGGCGGCATGGCGAATGCCCATGTCAGCTCCTTGCTGCCGATCCGTGAATCAGACAATTTTGAAATCACCGCCGTGTGCGACGTTTACCAGAAGCGTATGGACGCGATGGTGAAGCGGACGGGCGGCAAGCCGGTGAAAGACTACCGGACCATCCTGGGCGACAAGGACATCGACTATGTCCTGATCGCGACACCGGAGCACTGGCACTACCAGATGGCGATGGACGCGCTGGCCGCGGGCAAGCACGTCTACTGCGAAAAGCCGATGACGCAGAACCCGGAGCAGGCCAAGAAGCTGGTGGCCCGGGTGAAGGCCAACCCCAAGCTGAAGTTCCAGGTGGGCGTCCAGGGGATGTCGGACGACTCCTACGAGACGGCTTTCAAGTACGTCAAGGAAGGCGCGCTCGGTAAAGTGGTGCTGGCGCAGATCGACTATTCGCGCAACCACCGCGACGACTTTTGGACCGGCGAGATGGACCCGGACGTCAAGCCCGGCGAGAATCTCGACTGGAAGAGCTGGCTGGGGCCAGCCGCCAAGCACGATTTTGATCCGGACCGCTTCCAGTTCTGGCGCCGCTATTGGGATTATTCCGGCGGCATCGCCAGCGACCTCTTCATCCACCGTGTCACGCGCATCATTAAGGCGCTGGGCTTGACCGCTCCCGAGAAGGCTGTCGGCTTTGGCGGCAAGTTTGAGTTTGCGCAATCGAAGGCCGAGATTCCGGACACGCTGAACTTCCTGCTCGATTATCCCGGCGGCCTCACCGTGCAGTTGATCTCATCGATGGCCAACGACACCAAGGTGGCGCACCTGCTGCGCGGGCACAAGGCAACGCTCGAGTTCACCAATACTGGCTTCACGATCACGCCGCAGCGCCTGTTTGAGGGCGAAGCCAAGATGATCGTGCACCAGAAGACGGGCGGCGAACGGACGGAGTTGCACCACCAGAACCTGATGCGCGCCATCCGGTCCGGTGAGGCACTGAAGTGTGATGCCGAGCTCGGCATGGCAGGCGTGGTTGCCTGCTACATGGGCAACGAAAGCTACCGCCGCGGCAAGATCGCCCACTGGGATGGGGCGAAGCAGCGGGTGATGTTGGGGTAGGTAAGGCCGGTCAGAGGCGGCTATGGAAAGGTGATCGGAAGCGCTTCACGCACCACCGTCACCCCTTCGGTTTCCGCCGCAGCCTCTTCCCGCAAGCATTCCAACATGAGTTGAAGCGCCTCGTTCAGATTGGTGCGCGCCTCTTCCATGGTCTTGCCCTGGGTGTTCACACCTCGGATCTCTTCGATCCAAGCAACGTACCATTCGTCGGTCTTCTGGTAGACAGCCGTCAGGTGCACAGCCGTAGGGTATCAATGGGCAATGGCCTACAGGTCCTCCGGCCGCAGCCCCGTCTTCTTGGCGATCTGTGCGAGAAAGCTTGAGCCAACTTCATCGCCGTCATGGAAGGCGAAAGTATAGTTCGGCCATCCCGCCCGCACCAGCCGGCGGTGGGAGCGATTTTACCAAGCTACAGTCCAGCCGATGCGGAGCAATGCGGCCAGCAACTGCCGCGCCTTTACCGATCGCCAGCGGCTTATGCCATCGAGAAAAGCCGCGAGAAGGGCTCTGGGAGGTCCTCGCCGTGCTCAATGCAGTCGGCAACCACTCGCAAGGCGAGCGCGCGCACGGCGGTTATGGCGTCTTGCTCCGAAGCTCCATAGGCCATGACGCCAGGCATCGATTCGATGTCGGCCCACCAGCGGCCGTCGTCTTCTCGGCCAATCACGATTGGGATGGAATCGAGTTTTGCGTCGTTCACTGGAACGGCCCTCTACAGATTCGCCAGCCGCTTATCCGTGTCCCCAAACCGGTCCAGTTGCACGCCCATCCGATCCATCAGCGACAGGTAGAGGCTGCACGCCCGCCGGTTGTCGTCGCCGGCTTTCATGTAGTCGAGGTTGCGGCCGCCTAGCTTGAGCGCGCCACCACCTTTGCCGGCCAGCAGGATGGGCAACTGCTCTGCCGAGTGGGCGTCGCCGTCGAACAGGCTGGAGCAGCACATGAGGATGGTGTTGTCGAACAGCGTTTGGCCGTTGCCGTCGTCAGTCTTCTTCATGCGGTCGACGAGGTAGGCGAACTGGGCGATGTGGAACTGGTTGGTCTTCAGGTACATCGCTTCGGTAGCGGCGGCTTTGCCGTTGTGCGTCAGGTCGAGATGCAGTGCGCCTTGGACGCCGGGGATGAACTTCATGTTCATCTGTGACAGGTCGTTGTTCAGCATCAGCGTCGCCAGGCGGCTCTTATCCATCTGGAACGAGAGCACGATCAGGTCGAGCATCAGCTTCATGTGCTCCGGCACATCCTGCGGGATCTGGTCGGCCGGGCGTGGGATGTTGGGTTTGGTGATCGACGGGCGCCAGCCTTCCAGGCGCTCATCCTTGGCGGCGCGGGTGAGGCGCTTTTCGATCGACCGGATCGATTCCAGGTACTCGTCCAGCTTGTGCCGGTCACCGGAATTCAGGCGGGTCGAGAGGGAGTTGGCGTCGCGGCGGACGGCGTCCAGGATGGAGCGGTCCACTTGACGGCCGGAGCCATCGCCTACCAGCAGATCGAAGATGCGAGCCGGGTAGATTTCTTTGGCGGCGGGCTTGGTGGGCGACATCCATGAAATGGAGGAGCCGTAGACCATCGAGAGGCCATCTTCCAAGCGCAGTTCGTTGGGCTCGATGCCCAGCACCATGGACGGCAGTGCGGTCTGCGCGCCCAGGCGGGCGGCGAGAACTTGGTCGAAACTGGTGCCGCAGCGGATCACGGCCGGGTCCAGCGAAATGGGCGATCCGGAGAGAATGTTCGGTGACCGGCCCAGGTGCGGGCTGGGCATGATCATCGCCTGGTGATGGTAGAGCCCGCGCACGAACACGATGTCCTCGCGATGAGGCTGCATAGGGGCGAGCGCGGGGCCGATCTCCATGGCCGCGCCTTCGCCTTTGGCCCACCAATGCTCGGGCTCAACGCCGTTCGAAAAGTAGAGGCAGCCGAAGCGGACCGGAGCTTTGTTGGCAGTGGTGGCCGCTTGGGCGGTCAATGAATCAAACCAGGGCAGCGTGAGCGCTACTCCGGCACCGCGCAGGAAGCTGCGGCGGGCAAGCGGGCGTGGGGCGAGCGGGGCCATTTCTCTATTGTCCTCCTTCAGCACGGACGGCGGCATGACTGGGAGGCGTCACCGGAGCCCGCGAGGTTTCCGGCATTTCGCGGCGGAAGCGGAATTGGCGGCTCATGACGATCTCGGTGGCCAGTTCGGTGAAGGTGGCTTGCGAGCCCAGACCCACCATCTTCTCCACCAGCGGCTGATCGGAAGCCAGGATCGTGCGGCCCAGCGCGTAGCCCAGCAGCTTGTGCGACAGGTTCTTCAGCACCTGCGGCTCCTGCTTTTTCAAGTAGGCCAGCAGTCCGTCGATACCGGCGATGGGCGTCTTGTCGGAAGCAACCGAGGAGTCATCGACGGGCTTGCCGTCGGGGTAGTTGTTGCGCAGGCGGCCGATGGCGTCGTAACGCTCAAAGGGGAAGCCCAGCGGGTCGATGCGGGTGTGGCAGCCGGCGCAAGTGGCGTTGCGCTGGTGCGCAGCCAGCTTCTCACGCAGGGAGAGGCCACCGAAGTTCTTTTCGTCAGCTGGAATCGAACCCGCATCCGCTGGTGGCGGTGGCGTGGGCGTGCCCAGCACGCGGCGCAGCATCCAATCACCGCGCTTCACTGGACTGGTCCGCAGCGGAGCGGAGGTGGCCGCGTGCACGGCCCCCAGGCGCAGCATGCCGCCGCGGGCAAAGGCGTTGGCTCCGGTGACCAGCTCGGGCGTAGTGGTGGACTTCACCTCCTGCTTGGCGCCGTAGTGCTTGGCCAGCGCTTTGTTCAGGAAGGTGTAGTCCGCCGAGAAGATCTCCCCAACGGGCCGCTCCTGGCGGATGATGTGCTCAAAGAAGGTGACTGCTTCGTCGTACATGGCGGACTTGAGTTCGTCGTTGAACTCGGGGTAGCGCGTGGAGTCGACGCCACGGAACTGATCGAAACGGTAGAAGCCCAGCCACTGGCCAAAGAACTCGGTCGAGAAGCGGCGGGCGCGCGGATCGGCCATTAGTCGCTTCACTTGCTTGGCCAGCATGGTTGGCTGGGCCAGTTCACCGGCTTGGGCGGCGCGGCGCAGCTCAGTGTCAGGCGGCGAGGACCACAGGAAGTACGAGAGCCGATTGGCCAGCTCGGGGCCGGTGAGCGCCTTGGGCGCGGCGGAGGTGAGCGCCGGCTGCTCGTACTTGTAGAGGAACGCCGGGGCCACCAGGATGCGGGCGATCAGCGCACGAAGGGCGGCGGCGTGGTCCAGCTTCAAGGTTTCGCGCTGGGTCCAGTAGAAGAGCTTCAGGTCAGCCTTCTCGGCCTCCGTGAGCGGGCGGCGCCAGGCTTGGGCGGCGAAGCGGACGGCATCGTCGATGTGCTGCGGTTGGCCGGTGATCTGGCTTTTGTGCACGGCGTCATATTCGGCGCGCAGGGCAGCAACGTACTTGCGGGGCTCGGCGGGCAAGGCGGCGATGTCGGCCGGGGTCAGCTGAGCGATGGTCTTGTCCTTTAGGTCCAGCTTGTACTTCTGCTTGACGAAGAGCAGGAAGTTGTCGTGGTAGTCGAAGGAGGCCAGCAGATCGTTCCAGGCCTGGTCCAGCTTGATTCGCGTGGGGGCATCGAGCATGTTCTGGTAGAGGAACCGGTCGCCCCGGTAGTACTTCACCTGCGTGTGGAAGACATCGCGCTCCGGCTGGTTGTAGGTGTTGTCGTAGGGCGCGGGGATGGGGTCCTTGTCGGACGGGTTGCCTTCGGCGTGGGAGTTGAGCGGGATGTCCGCGGCAAAGGCCATGACGTTGGCCTTCCATGCCTTGTAGCCCGGGGAATCGGGCTTGCCGACCAGGGCAGAAAAGGGACGGCCCTTGTTGAGTTCCGGACGGTCGGAAATGGTGCAGCGGATGACGGCGTCGTTGTTCGCACCCGGGCCAATCTGGGGCTCAATGGAGAGTACGAATGAGCCCTGCGCATCCGGCAGTGCGACGTCGAAAGTGACGGTGCCCGTGCTGGGGGTGGTGAACTCATCCAGCGAGATCTCCCGGCCATCGGGCGTCTTGCCATAGCCCAGTTGGGCGACGCTTTCAGGTGTGAGAGCACTGCGCAGGGGTTGAGGCGGCAGTTGCTTGCGATCCTTACCGATCAGCCGGATGTTGCCGTCACGCCAGATGATGTAGGGCTGGTCTTTGGCATCGGGGTTGGCGGAACCCATGGTCAGATAGACGCGAATGGTCTTGCTGTCTTCACGGCCGCGGCGGATGACGTTGAAGCGCATTTTCTGGCTGGGCTTGGCCTGGACCGTTTCGTCCGTCAGGATCAGCGCGCGCTCATCACCCAGGCCACCGGCGGCGGCTTCACCCGCTCCCAGCAGCCAGCGCGGCCAGTCGATGACGAAGTCGCGGATCTGGTCGCAGGCGGCGCGGATCTTGGCCTCATCTTGCGGCGGCACGGGCAGCTTGCGGAAACGGTCAATCACTTCCGCGGTGGGGAACTTGGTGCCCTGCTTTTGGAGCACGTTCCACATGTGCTCGACAAAGGGCGTCAGCAGGCCTTCACGCGCGGCCAACTGGGCCAGGGTGACCTTGGGTTCGCCCAGTGCGGCGCGATGCTGGTAGCGCCAGGCGGCGTGGATGGCTTTGGCGTAACGATCCAGGCCAAAGGGGCGGCCGCCTTCGCCGGAGGAGGCGCGGAAGCCGTGGGCGCTGTAGATGGCGTAGATGCGGTTGATGGCCGATAGCTCCAGGCCGGTGCGGCCGGGGTCCTGGTAAAACTGCAGCGGGCCGGAGCCGATCACCGCCCGGTCGGCCACCCATTTAGCGGCACCCAGATAGCGTTCCAGGCTGGAATCCTGCAAGAACTGCACATCGCCAAAGTTGGTGAAGCCGACGCCGCCCACTTCGTCCGTCACAAAGTCCTGGTCGGCGCGGAAGTCGACACCGGTGAGGTCCTTGATGGTGTAGGCGTACTCGCCGGAGGTGAGGCGGCGGACGGTGACGCGGCCGGGGTCGCCCGCGTTCTTGAGCGCATAGGTGCGCAGTTCGGTGCGGATCCAGTTGACGGCCGCGGCGCGCTCCTCGTCGGTGGGCTGCTTCATCTTGGCCGGCGGCATGTGCCGGGTTTCGAGCGCGGTGGCCACCTTTTCCCAATGTTGAAAGTTCTCGCCGGGGGACGGTTGCGTGGAGAGCTGTTCGAGATTGACACCGCCCATCGCGGCCTTGCCGTGACAGCTGAAGCAATAGGTTTTGAAGCTGGTGGGTGCGGGGGCGGCAGTGGCGGCGGCAGCTGACAGAGCTACGCAGATCGCCAGGACGGGACTTCTCATGCCCCTACTTTAATATGGTTCGCACGCTTCCTGATTATGCAGGATGGGGAACGTCACCCAGCGGTATCCACCGTAGCGGCGGCAGGTCATCTTTTCCTGGTTCACCCAAGTCTCCAGCGCCTGCGGTGCAAAGATCTTCACCGGATCCTGAATGTCACCCGCCATCTCAATAAACACGCGGGTTTCCGTGAACCGCAGCGTCACCGGCACCGGGCGCGGCAGTTCCAGCACCGGGGTCTTCAATAGCATGGCCAACATCGCAACCCACATTCGCTCTTAGAATAGCGAGATGACCTCAGTCGTTTTGTTATTGCTGGCTCAGTACGATCTGGTACTAAAAGGCGGGCGCGTGATCGACCCGCGCAACAATGTGGACCGCGTGGCCGACGTGGCTGTCACCGCGGGCAAGATCGCGGCCGTGGGCGACAACCTCGCCGGCAAGCAGACCCTGGATGTGAAGGGCCTGGTGGTGACACCGGGGCTGATCGACATTCACGTCCACTTGTTTGCCACCACCGGCGTCAAGAATGCCTGGGCGGGCGACAACAGCATTTGGCCCGATGGCTTCAGCTTCCGCACTGGCGTGACGACGATGGCCGATGCGGGATCGAGCGGCTGGCGCAACTTTGAGACGTTCCGGCATACGGTGATCGACCGCGTGCAGACGCGAGTTTTCGCCTTCATCAACATTGCCGGGTTGGGCATGATGACCGACGTGGCGGAGCAGGATGATTTCGATCCGAAGGAACTGGCGCGCCTGGCCAAGAAGCATTCCGACATCGTGGTGGGCGTGAAGAGCGCGCACTACCAGAAACCGGACTGGGACAGCGTGGACCGGGCGCTGGAGGCCGGTCGCGAGGCCAACATCCCGATCATGGTGGACTTTGGCTACTTCCACATTGAGCGGCCCTACTGGCAACTGGTGACCGAGCGACTGCGCCCCGGTGACATTTCGACGCACATGTTCCGGGGGCCGGTACCGTTTGTCGGGCCGGACGGAAAGCTGCTGGAATACTTGACCCGGGCGCGGGCGCGGGGGGTCAAGTTTGATGTGGGCCATGGCGGCGGCAGCTTTGTCTTCCGCAATGCCGTGCCGGCAGTGAAGCTGGGCTTTTACCCGGATTCGATTTCGACTGACCAGCATACGGGCTCAATGAACGGCCAGATGATGGACATGCCGACGACGATGTCGAAGATGCTGGCGCTGGGCATCCCGCTGACAGAAGTGATTCGCGAATCCACCTGGAACCCGGCACAGTTGATCAAGCATCCGGAGCTGGGGCACCTTTCCGTGGGCGCACCGGCGGACGTGGCGGTGTGGAATGTCATGAAAGGCGATTTTGGCTTCGCCGATTTCGCGGGCGGCGGGTTGCGGTCCGCCGAACGGCTCTCCTGCGAACTCACGCTGCGCGAGGGCAAGGTGGTCTGGAACTGGAACGCCCGCGGCGCGGTGGACTGGAAAACGCTGCCTTCCAACTACGGCGTCCGGCCCAAGGTGGACCAGATCGTGCTGCCGCCCAAATAGCCGCTACTTCTTGGGTAGCGCCACGGTGATGTTGCGGAACTTCAGGCCGCCGGTGTGATCGCCTTGGATGTAGAACGGGCCGGGCTCGGCTTCATTGGCGTCGAGGGCGCCGCCGGTGATGCCTTCGATCTCCTGATGGTCGATGGTGGTGACGCCGTTGCGGACGACGGTGACGGTGCGGCCAACGAGTTCAATGTCAAAGACGTCCCATTCGCCGGGACGGCGCGGCAGTTCGGTTTTGGGGGCGATGCGGCCATAGACGGACCCGATGCGGCGCTCGAGCGGGTTGGAAGAAAGCGGTTCTGATTCCAGCTGGATCTCGTACCGGCCGCGGAGGTAGAAGCCGCTGTTGGCGTGATCGGGGCAGTTCACTTCAAAGTGGAGCTTGAAGTCTTCGAACTTGCGGTCGGACTTCAGATTGGCACCGTGATCTTCATTCACCAGCAGGCCGTCCTTCACCACCCAGTGGCTCTTGGTGGGGTCACCGAGCGGTGACCAGCCGGTCAAGTCCTTGCCGTTGAACAGAGGCTCCGGTGCGCTCCAGGCTTTGGGGGCGCTGCGTTTCAGCGATGGGGCGCGGACACCGGTTAAGGCCATCGTCTCGTCGGCGCGCTTCTGGACGCCCTTCAGTTCCCCACCCGCTGCGGATAGCTCCCAGGAGACGGCCGGGCGCTTATTGGTGGCACTAACCAGCGGCAGGATCAGCTTGCCGCCTTCCACCTTCACGTCCTTCACCTGGTAGACATTGCCGCCGGTGGGTTGATACCAGACCTCCAGTTGCCCGCCCTTCTCCGTAATGCCCAGCCAACTGGCGCGGTTGCCACCCGGCGTCGAAAGGTTAAAGTTCCAGCGCCCTTCAAAGGGGCTGGCGGCCCAGGCGGAGGTGAACAGAAGTGAGGCGAGCGCGAGGCGAGGAAGCGAACGGGTCATGCCTGCATTCTAGTACGGGGCCGCGGGAGATCCGTGCACCGCCTAAACCTCCACAACGACCGCTGCCACCGGCATCGACCCGACCGGGATCATGGTGAATAGCGGACCGGCCTTGGTCCTGCGGCCCGCCATGGCATCGACGCGGATGACGGCCATGTCGCCGGAGCGGCGGTTCAGGACCAGGGCGAAATTGTTGTCGGGCGTGATGCAGATGTAGTCTGGGTCCTGGCCGACGGGGACGACGGCGCGGACTTTCTGGGTTTGGATGTCGAGCACGGTGACTTCGCCGGAGGAGCGGTTGGCGACAAACAGGAAGTCCGGGTTGACGGAGGTGGCCATGGCTCCGGGTTCGTGTCCGGCCAGAATGGTGCCCGCCACTTGCGTCTGAAAGGGGTAGACCACGGCGACTGCGTCCTGCCCGGCCCCGGTGATGAATAGCTGTCCACCATCCTGCTTGAAGCAGAACCGCTCCGGCTTCAGCGACAGGGGAAGCTCGACGATGCGCTGGCCGGTGGCCACGTCAAAGACCACCAGCAACTGCTCCGCCGGACTGCCGGCCAGCAGCAGCCTGCCGTTCTTCAGGAACTGCAGGGGGCCCGTTTGGGAACCCACCTTCAGTTCGTACTGCACCTTGCGGGTGGTCAGATTCATCATGGCGACTCGGCCGGTGTCACCCAGATTGACGGCGGCATAGGGAAGGCCACCATCGGGCGCGATGTCGATGTCACGGCAGCCTTCCGGCAGGGCGATGATCGCATCCGGATCGAGAGTATCCAAGCGCACGCGGACCAGCTTGCGCTCCGCCGGGGCTAGCAGCCATAAGGTGTTGCCCCCGGGGTCGAGCCGCATGGCGGTGGCGCTGCGGGTGAAGACGCGGGAGACCTCGACGGCCATCGTTCCGACATCAATGCGGTGGAGTGCCCCGGTGGAGGGGGTCAGAGCCAGCACACTGGGGCGGAACGGGTGGGCGATCAGGGCGGTGGGCGACTGGCCTAAACGGATGTGGCGAACAACGGTAAATGTCTGTAAGTCCACCACTGCGATCGCCTGGCCTTCGTAGTTCGAGACAAAGGCGAAACCACTGAAACCACGGCTCTTTTTCTTCTGACAGGCGGTTGAGGCCAGGCCCGCGGCCAGGCCAGCTTGGATGAACGATCGGCGGCGCATGTGTTAGTCTTGGGAGTGATTTCGGGGTTCGCCGCGCCCCCGCGCTTCGAAGTTCCCAATCGATTAGCCCGCAGCTTAGAAGCCAGCGAGCACGCCCCTTAGAAGTTGTACCACTTTCAATGAATTATCGGTCTTTATTCAGTCTATTCTCTTCCGACCTAGCCATCGACCTCGGAACCGCGAACACCCTTGTTTTTGCCCGCGGCAAGGGCATTGTCGTCAATGAACCGTCCATCGTGGCGATCAACAAGACCACCGGCGAAGTAGAAGCCGTCGGCATGCAGGCCAAGGAGATGCTGGGCCGCACCCC
The DNA here is from genome assembly GCA_947458745.1 of Bryobacteraceae bacterium. Taxonomy (GTDB): domain Bacteria; phylum Acidobacteriota; class Terriglobia; order Bryobacterales; family Bryobacteraceae; genus JAPKYZ01. The sequence continues at coordinate 314,342 of CANGYQ010000002.1, forward strand.
GGGCAACATCGTCGCCATCCGGCCCATGAAGGACGGCGTCATCGCCGACTTCAAGGTGACCGAGCGCATGCTGAACTACTTCATTCAGAAGGCGCACGGCCGCAAAGTGCTGGTACACCCCCGCATCGTTATCGGCGTCCCCAGCGAAATCACGCAGGTGGAAAAGCGCGCGGTCATCGATTCGGCTTACCGCGCCAAAGCCAGCGAAGTACACCTGGTGGAGCAGGCCATGGTGGCCGCCATCGGCGCCGGGCTGCCCATCACGGAACCTTCCGGCAACATGGTGGTAGATATTGGCGGCGGCACCACGGACGTGGCCGTTATCTCGTTATCCGGCATTGTCTATTCGCGTTCGGTCCGCGTGGCGGGCAACGAGATGGACGACGCCATCATGCAGTACCTGAAGCGCAAGTACAACCTGCTGATTGGCGAGCGCACGGCGGAACAGATCAAGATCACCGTCGGCAGCGCCTACCCACTGGACCGGCCGCTGACGATGGAAATTAAGGGCCGCAACCTGATCGAGGGCGTGCCGCGCACCATCACCATTGATGACAAAGAGATTCGCGAATCGTTGAGCGAATGCATCGCCACCATCATGAATGCCATCCGTGTGGCGCTGGAACGAACACCGCCGGAATTGTCGGCTGACATCAGCGACCGCGGCATCGTGCTTACCGGTGGCGGGGCCTTGATCAAGAATCTCGACAAGCGCATCCGGGAAGAGACCGGACTACCGGTGTCGATCGCCGAAGATCCGCTGGCCAGCGTGGTGCTGGGCACCGGCAAGATGCTAACCGACTTCAAGTTGCTGCGCCGCATTGCGATTGAGTAGACCCGTTTACAGGGGAGGCTCTTCGATATGGCGGGCCAAGTTCATCGGCCGAGAAGGCGCGGCCGTCGGCATCGCCGCTGGCGACGCCTTCTGTGTCGCCGTGACAACTACATCCTGATTCGATACCGTTAAATGGAGGGGGGCAACCGCTGTTTATGCAGGTGACGGTCGATATTCCGGACGACATGGCCCAGCGCCTCTCCACCGAGGGGGGCGATCTTTCCCGCCGCGCCCTGGAGGCTTTGGCCGCCAGGGAATACCGTCATGGACGCCTCTATAAGCCGGATCTCAGGCGATTGCTCGGCTTCACCACCAGCGATCAGATCGACACTTTTCTCAAGGCTCACGAAGTATGGATCGACTACACGTCCGCTGACCTGGAGCGGGAACGTGCCGCGCTACAACGCCTCGGCGTCTGCGGCCATCTCTCTCGGCGTCAGCCTCAAGGCTGATCTCATTCTCATTGACGAACGCCGGGGTTCCGCCGCCGCCCTCGGCAAAGGGATCGAAGTGACCGGCACCTTGGGAATCCTCGACCTCGCCGCCAAACGCAAACTCATCGATCTACCCCAGGCTATTGAACGGTTGAAGCAAACCAACTTCCGCTATCGCAAACAAATGATCGAAGAACTGCTCGCCCAGCACCAGAGTCAGTGAGCGGGACCAGTTAGTTCGGCCCGAGGGCAGCGTTCTGTTTAGGGGGGGGTGAGGTTGCCGGAAACCGCATTTTTGCATCTGGGACGCACCGGACCCACCGTATCGGTTAGCATCACAATGAGGGTTTTTGTGCCGGTTGTTTGACCGTGCCGCTGCGGGCTGCTTTTCTTTGTTCTGATGGACTTTTTGCTGCACCGATACCGGAGCCTGACTGTGCTGGTCGTGACGATCCTGGCGCAGTTGGTGCTGTTGGCCTATCAGGTGAAGACGGATGGCGATGTCCGGCTGATCCGCGTTTGGTCAGTGGAGGCGGTGACGCCGCTGGCGCGGGTGCTGGAAGGGATCCGCTCGAGCACGTCGGACTTTTTTAGCAACTACGTGGTGCTCTCCGGTGCGCAGGCCGAGAACCGCCGGATGCGCGAGGAGCTGGGCCGGCTGAAGATGGACAACCAGTTTCTGCGCAGCGAACTGTCGACGGCGCAGCGGGCGGAAGCGCTGGTGGTCTTCCAGAAACGCTCCCCGTCAAAAACGGTGGCGGCGCGCGTGATTGGCTCCAGCACCGGAGCCAACGCCAAGGTGGTTTTTGTCGATCGCGGCTTTACCAGCGGCGTGCTGAAGGGCATGGCGGTGCTGACCCCGGACGGCATTGTGGGCAAAGTGATTGCCAGCTACCCGACGGCCGCGCAGGTGCAGTTGATCACTGATCCTTCCTTTGCGGCCGGCGTCATCTCCCAAAGCAGCCGGGTGCAGGGGACACTGAAGGGCCAGGGGCGCGGCGATTTGCTGGTGGACTATGTCCAATTGGAGCAGAAAGTCGAAAAGGGCGAGTGGTTCTTTACCTCGGGCGACGATCGCGTGTTCCCCAAGGGTCTGCCCGTGGGGCAGGTGAGCGTTGACAAGCAGGGCACCACCTTCCGTGAAATCTATCTGCTGCCCAGCGGCTTCCAGCATGGCTTGGAGGAAGTGCTGATTGTGGTGGAAGGCGTCCATCAGCAGATTCCGGACGATGTTTCGGCGTTCAACCAGCCCATCAAGCTACTGCCGCCGCCCCCGCCACCGGAAGGGAGCCCGGAATCCGGCAGCTTGGCCGCCCCCGACGGCGGTCCACAACCGTTGACTACGGATGCCGACCGGCTGCGGCAAAAGTATCGCGCCCTGGGCGAAGCGCAATCGCACAAATATGGCGAAGGCATGACCGCACCGAACTACAACCAGGCCACACCGCCCGTCGTTCCCGGTACACCTGCCGGTTCGGTCGCGACGCCGCCGGGTGCCGCGCCAGGGACGACAGCAGCCCGCCCGATTGCGCCTGCGGCGGGCGTTGCCACCAAGGGCCCGGCCACGACGCCGGGAGCAACGCCTCTGTCGGGCACGGTGGCGAATCCGGCCCCGCCCGCCACGAAAGCCCCGGCCATGAAGGCACCCGTAACGCCCACGACAGCTCCCACTACAACTCCCACCTCAACTCCCGCGGTGAAAAGCACCACAACGCCCGCGGTGAAGCCTCCGGTGCCCTGATGAGCGAATACACCGAATCGATCATCCCGGGTGTAAGCCGCCGGAAGTCGGCATCGCGGTATCGTCCGGCAGTTTTCCTGCTGGTGCCGCTGCTGGCCATCCTGTTCCAAGTGTATGTGCCGCGCTTTATCGAGAGCGCCGCGAATCTGGAGTTGCCGCTGCTGGTGACCGTCTATTTCTCGCTGATGCGGCGTCAGCCCATTGCCGGTACGTTGATTGGCGCAGTAATCGGCCTGGCGCAGGATTCGTTGAGCCACCTGCCGCTGGGGATGTTTGGCATCGTCAAGACTTTGGTGGGCTATTTCGCCGCCTCGGTCAGCCAGCGCTTTGACGTCGAGAACCCCGCTATCCGGCTGATCCTGGGCTTCTTCTTTTTCTTCTTCCACCAGTTTTTTTACTGGATTCTGTCGCGCGCGCTGCTGAGCCAGCAGGTGGGCTTTGACTTGGTGCAGACGTTGATTGTGGGCGTGCTTAACGCGGCCGTTGGGCTGCCGCTGTTTGTGCTGCTTGATAAACTGCGGCAGGACGACGTGGCGCTGGCGTAACTAGTGTTTTGGGCGAACAAAAAGCCGCCGCCGGCACCCTTGATTCCATTCGTCTTCGCTAGACTATGAATTGGGCCTCCACCCTTGAACCTTTTCCCGCAACGCCGCCCGAGCACTTTCTCTGATCGCCCGCTGCTGACGGACGACACGAAGGTGATTGCGGCCAAACTCACCTTTTTCCAGTACGCCGCCTTGGCGGTCTTTGTTTTTCTGATCACCGGGTTTTGGGAACTGCAGGTGGTGAAGGAGAGCATCTACTCCGAAGCCGCCGAACGAAACCGGATCAAGAGCCGGCCGATTCTGGCGCCCCGGGGCAAGATTCTGGACCGCGACGGGCGGGTGATCGTGGACAACCACTCGTCGTTTTCGCTGCTGCTGTCGCGCGAGAACCTGAAGGACGAACACCTCAAAAACATCGCGGAAGGGCTGAATCTCGATCTGACGGAGCTGACCCAACGGCTGGCCCGCTACAAGAAGCGCCCACGTTATGAGCCCATCATCATCAAGGACGAACTGACGGCCGGAGATATCTCGTTTGTTGAGGCGCACCGCAACCAGGACACGTTCCCGGAAATGGAGCTGATCCACACGCAGCGCCGGTTGTATCCGCGTGATGGCCTGGCGGCGCACGTGATCGGGTACGTGGGTGAAATCAGCGAACCGGAGCTGGACCTGCCGGAGTTCATCAAGTACAAGCAAGGCGACGTGATCGGCAAGGATGGCATCGAGAAGCAATACAACGAGATGCTGATGGGCACCGACGGCCAGCGCCGCGTGCTGGTGGACAACATGGGCAATGAGCGGCAGGTGCTGGAGAACAAGGAAGCCAGGCCGGGCCAGCCGCTGCAATTGACGCTCGACCTTGATTTGCAGGCGGTGGCGGAGCTTTCGATGGAGGGCCGCCGGGGAGCAGTGGTGGCGTTGGACCCGCGGTCGGGCGAAGTGCTGGCCATGGTGTCGCGCCCGGCGTTTGACCCCAATGCATTTGCGGGCCGTATTCCGACCAAGCTGTGGAACACCATTATCCAGGATCCGGACAAGCCGCTGTTGAACCGGGCCGTGCAGGCGCAACTGGCCCCGGGATCGACCTTTAAGCCGATCATGGCGCTGGCGGGCCTGGAGACGGGCGCGATCACGGAAGGCTTTTCGGCCAGTTGTTCCGGTGTGGCGAACTGGTACGGCCGCCCGTTCAAGTGCCACCAGAAGGGCGGCCACGGCCACGTGGAGCTACACAAAGCGCTGGCCCAATCGTGCGATGTCTACTTCTACGCGCTGGGCAACAAGATGGGGATCGACACGATCGCCCAGTATGCCGAGATGGTGGGTTTAGGGCAGAAGACCGGCGTTGATATCCCCCATGAAGCTTCGGGGCTGGTGCCGTCGACCAAGTGGAAGATGCGCGCCTACCGGCAGAAGTGGTTCGCCGGTGAGACGATCTCAGTGTCGATTGGCCAGGGGGCGCTGATTGTTACGCCCATCCAGCTGGCCTCAGCGATTGGTGGCATGGCCACCGGCGGGGTCTGGCAGAAGCCGCACTTGGTGCGCCGCCGCGGTACGGAAGCACCGGCCCGCCGCGCGGAGCTCAACCTGGACAACGTCAATCAAGTGGTCTATGGCATGTTTGGCGTGGTGAACGAGGGCGGCACGGGGGTGCGCGCGCGGCTGGCGGGTGTTGAGGTGTGCGGTAAGACCGGGACGGCGCAGCTGGCCTCCAACGACTTCCTGAAGACCGCCGCCGGCAAGTCGATGAAAGATACGGCGTGGTTTGTCGGCTTTGCCAACAAGAGCCCGGAGATCGTTGTGGTGGCCATGTTTGAGGCTGGCGAACACGGCAATCTGGCGGCCCCGATTGTGCGCGACGTGATCAAGAGCTACTTCGACAAGAAGGCCCGGATGACGCCCCCGGAACCAGCCAAGGCGCTGGCGCAGGCCATGTTCCCGCGGGAGTTGCGGCGCTAATGGCTTCCTACCGCTCCATTCGCGATCTCGATTGGACGCTGATCATCATCGTGCTGATCATCTGCAGCCTAGGCGTGCTGGAGATCTATTCGGCTACGCTCAATACCGACTACAAGAGCGCCTGGTGGAAGCACGTCCTGTTCACCGCTGTTGGTGTCGGGATGATGATGGTGGTGGCGCAAATCGACTACCACTCGCTGCTGGGCCGCGTGCCGGCCATGTACACCATCTCCATCGCGCTGCTGGTGGTGACGTTTGTTGTGGGCCCGAAGCTGTTGGGCGGACGGCGCTGGATTCCGATTGCGGGCATGACGATACAGGTCTCGGAATTCGTTAAGATAGTGCTCATCCTGCTGGTGGCCCGGTATCTGACAGAATTAAAGTCAAACGGGGTGGAAGCGCGGGATCTGCTGAAGTTGGCTGTCCTGATGGGAATCCCGTTTGTTCTCGTCAATCGCCAGCCGGACCTGGGGACGTCGTTGACGTATTTGCCGATTGTGGGTGGATGCGTTTTCCTGGCGGGCTTGCGGTGGCAGCATGTGGTGGCGGTGGGCTTAGTGGCGTTGGTGCTTTTGCCGGCCGCCTGGTTTGTATTGGAGCCCTACCAGAAGGCGCGGTTGACGACGTTTATGGACCCGGATGGCGACCCCAAAGGGCGGGGCTATCAGGTGATCCAGTCCAAGATCGCGGTGGGCAATGGTGGAATTTGGGGCCGTGGCGTGACGCGCGGTTCGCAGACGCAGTTGCGGTTTCTGCCAGTGAGTTTGACCGATTTTTTATTTGCAGCTTTCGCCGAGGAGCATGGCTTTGTCGGCGTGGTGGTGGCGCTAGGATTGTATTTTCTGTTGATCCTGCAGATTATCCAGACCGCACAGATGGCTCCGGATCGAGCCGGACTGTATGTGTGCATGGGGGTGGGGTCACTGTTGTTGTTCCACGTTTTTGTGAACGTCGGAATGTTGGTGGGCCGGGTGCCGGTGGTCGGCATTCCGCTGCCACTGATGAGTTCCGGCGGATCGAGTTTGTTGAGCGTGTTTTTGATGCTGGGGTTGGTGCAGAGCGTGCGGCTCCGGCGGTTTGTGAATTAAGCAGTTTTTCGGTTTTTCGAATTATTGGGATGGCTCGGACTGATGCAGGCGCTGATTGTTGCGCCGCCGGCCGGGTTCCGATGAGCGAAGCATAGCCAGGGTGCTGGGCGCCTGGCCCCGTTTAAGTGGCCTATCGTTCGTCGTGTATCCGCCCTCAAGCTAACCGGGTCTCCCGTTGAAGGAGTTGCCCATGGGCAAGGAATTAGTGATTTCCAGCGGCCGTCATGAGACGAAGCTCGCGATTCTAGAAGACGGTCAATTGTGCGAGATTTACTTCCAGCGCGGAAATGAGTACTCGCTGGCCGGATCCATCCACAAGGGACGCGTGACGCGCGTTCTGCCCGGAATGCAGTCGGCTTTTGTCGACTTGGGGCTGGAGCGGGACACCTTTCTATACGTCACCGACTTTTTTGAAGAGTCTGGCGAAGACTTTGATCGGGTCGGGGATGACCGCAAGGGTGGCCGGTCCGGGCAAGGCCACGGAGGCGGACGCCGCGAAGACAATCCGTCCCGCCGTGACGGATCGGCCCGGCCTGAGCCCGCCATACGCCTGGAACCGGCGATGCGGCCCGAACTGGCTCCGCGTCCGGAACCAGCCATTCGCGAAACCGTAGAACCTGCCTTTGAGGGAGCCGTTGTGCCGGCGGAAGGTGTCGCGACCGATGCCGCGGCAACTCCAGTTGCGCCTGGGGGCGAGCGCCGAGGTGATCGCAATGACGACCGCCGTGGTGGCCGCCGCCGCCGCCGCCGTCGCGGCAATGACCGTGGTGGCGGGCGTCTGCCCGACTCCAAGTACGCTCCCGCACCGGGCACGGAAGAAGCCGTGGCCGGTGACGATGATGAGGCTGATGACGATGCCGAACTGAGCAGTTCACCCGTGGCTGACGCACCGGAAGAGCAGCCCTTTATGCTGCCCGGCGAGACGCTGTCGAAGTACCGCCGGATGCCGGCGGCTGAAGCTCCCCTGCGGGCCGCCGCCCCAACACCAGACCCGGAACCGGTGCGGCAACCGGAAGCCATTGCCGAAGTGGTGAGCGCGCCCCCAGCAGCTGCTGCGGCCGAGCCCACGGTTGAAGCGGTTGACGTCATTGAACCCACCGGCGAAGCCGACGTGATCGCCGACGCGCATGAGTTCGGGGCGATTGCTGATCATTCAGCCGACCCTGTGGATGCGCAAGTAGAAGCCGCCGCCGATGAGGCCGACCCGGAGCGGCCAGAACTGGTAGCCGCCGTACCGGAGCCGGATGCGCCCTCGCACACCGCCGCCGAGGCGATGGAGGATGCAGCGGATCGTGCCCAGGACGCAGCGGAAGCGCTGGCCCGCCAATCAGAGGCGCTCGATTCCGACTTGAGCGACTTGGATGATGTGGATTCGCTGGACGCTGATGGTGCCGTTCCCGGCGATCTGGAGATGGCCGATGCCGCGGCCGAGAACGCAGACGGCGACGATGCAGGCGATGAGCCTGTAGCCGAGGCGGCAGAAGGCACGGTGGGTGAGGACGGCCAACCGGCATTGGAGCCAATGGGCTATTCCGCCCACCTGCGCGAACCGGCGGTCCGGTTCCTGGAACAGCGTCCGGAAGGTGACCGGGAACGCGGTGGCCGCCGCCGCCGTGGCCGTGGTCGCTTCAATCGCGGCGAGCGTCGCGACGGTGCCCCGGCACCCGCCGCCGCTGGCGCTGCGGAAGTCGCCCCAGTGAGCCCGGAGGGAGTGATTCCCGGTGAACAACGCGCCCCGCGTCCGGAGCAGTCCGACCGCGCTGATCGTCCCGAGCGCGCTGAGCGTGGTGATCGACCGGAGCGCGGTGAGCGGCCCGATCGTGGCGAACGGGGGGAGCGTCCGGAACGGACCGAGAAACCCGACCGTGAGCGTGCCCCGCATCCTTCCATCACCGACCTGTTGAAGGAAGGCCAGGAAGTGCTGGTGCAGATCGCCAAGGAACCGCTGGGCCAGAAGGGCGCTCGCATCACCTCGCACATCGCCCTGCCCGGCCGCTACTGCGTCTACATGCCCACCGTCGAGCATGCCGGCGTGTCGCGCAAGATCGAGAGCGACGACGAGCGCCACCGCCTGAAGCGTATTCTGCTGAAGCATCGCGAAGGCCTGCCCGGCGGCTTCATCATCCGCACGGCGGGCGAAGGCAAGACCGAAGAAGAGATCGCCGCCGATATCCAGTACTTGTACAACCTGTGGTTGGACATCCGGCAAAAGGCGGAGCGCAAGAAGGCGCCCGCGCTGATCTATCACGATTTGGAGATGGTGGAACGCATCCTGCGTGATCAACTCTCCGACGAGTTCAAGTCCATCTGGTGCGACACGGAGCAGGTCTATGAGACCGCCGTCCGCTTCGTCCAGCGCATGATGCCGTCGCTGGTGACGCGCGTCAAGATGTACACGCGCCAAGCGCCCATCTTTGATTCGTTCAACATCACGGCCGAAATCGAGAAGGCGCTGCGGCCCAAGGTCTGGCTGAAGTCCGGTGGCTACATCGTCATCAATCAGACGGAAGCGCTGGTAGCCATCGACATCAACACCGGCAAGTTTGTCGGCAAGACGGCGCGCCTGGAAGACACCATCGTCAAGATCAACATCGAGGCGGTGAAAGAGATCGTCCGGCAGATCCGCTTGCGTGATTTGGGCGGCATCATCGTGATCGACTTTATCGACATGGATGAGCGGAAGAATCGCCAGAAGGTGATGCAGGCCTTGGAAGAAGCGATGCGGGTAGACCGCGCGCCCTACAAGATTCTGCAGTTCAACGATTTCGGGCTGGTGGCCGTTACGCGCAAGCGCGTCAAGCAGTCGCTGGAACGGACACTGTGCCAACCCTGCCCGGCCTGCGAGGGCGCGGGCTACGTCCGGAGCGTGCAGACGGTGATTGGCGACATCTTGAGCGAGGCGGTGAAGATCCGCGCCGCCGTGGCCGACCAGAAGGAATGCGTACTGCGCACCAGTCCGGAAGTGGCCAAGGAACTGAAGTCAACCGGCAACAGTTGTCTGGAAGAGATCGAAGAGATTCTGGGCCGTCCGGTGGCCGTGGTCTCCGACCCGGTGCTGAACCACGAGAAGTTTGACCTCTCCTAAAGGAACAGCCACTTCATGACCATGCAACGGGCCAGGGCGTTACTTTCCGGTAATCCCTGGCCCGTTTGGTTTTGCGCAGCTGCGATGTGGGGTGTGCCCCTGGCCGCCCAATCGATCCCCGGCGTGCGCGTCACCTCGGAATACACCATCGGCACCAATGGCCGGGAAGTGCTCTCCCCTGCCCTGCCGCGCCAGGCGTGGGCGGTCTTCCACCTGATCGTCTCCGGACCACCGGGGCGACCGTTCCAGGTGCACCTCGGGCAGAACCCGGAGGAGTTCGCCAAAGCCGAACTGTGGCGCGACAACGAGCAGCTGCCGTTGCCGTTCGACAGCATCATCGCGCCCACCGGTGAAGATGCCGTTTTTCGCTTTCGTCTCTGGATCGACCGCGACGCCGAAGTACGTCGCGTGAAGATCGAACCGCAAATTCACATGGACCCGGCCGGCTGGATCATCTACCCAATGGAGATTCGTGTAGTGGAGACCACCGTTCCCACTGGTGTGAAAGGCGAAGACTTTGGCTCACCCGCGCCTGCGCTGAAGGCCTATTGGTGCACCAGCAACACCAGTGCTGGCGCGACCGGTGCTGGCGCGAAGCGTCCCGGAGCGGCGGCTCCCGCCACCGTCACCACTGCGGCCAGACCCAATCTCCCCGCAAATGCTCCCTTGACGTTGGCGCAGGATTTCGCCCTGGCTGCGCGCCGCCCGGCAAGTGAAGTGCAAACGGCCTTTGAGCGCGCCTTGGGCCGCCCGGTGTCAGCCTGGTGTCGGGACGGTGTCACTCCCGAAAATCCCGACTGGCTTCTGCGCTTCCGCGACTGGCTCTTGCGATAGAAACTGCTAAGATAAAAGAAGTGTCGAGGCACCACGGCCAGACACTTTGCGCCAGACCGCCCCGAGCAGCGTCGCCCAGCGAGCGCCGCCCAGCGCGGGCCCGCTGCAAGTAGTACCCCAGAGGCATCCAATGCTTCTGCTCCCAGGCAAGGAGAGGTGGCCGAGTGGTTGAAGGCGCACGCTTGGAAAGCGTGTTTACGGGAAACTGTAACGAGGGTTCGAATCCCTCTCTCTCCGCCAAAACACAATAATAGAATCAATGATTTACAGTGCCTCGTGTGGCCTAGCGGGCAATAGCGGGCAATGGGGTGTTACGCAAATCGCAGAGTTCTCCGCATAGTCCAATCCCAACCTTCTCCCTCCCGGTGTTCCGACGTCACCAATCAGCCTCCACAGCAACGCAACGACGCATTGCAGGAGAAAACAGCTGACGGCACTCGGGAAATTCGAATGAAAGTGGCGTGTTCCGGCATTGCTCCTTTCTGGTCGATTCGTCGCCAGCCGAACACCTGGGTTGAGCGTAACGCCAATCTTCCTGGGCGTCCAATACATTGTTTGAACGCTGTGATTCAGTTTTCGTATCAATCCAGGCGTGGTGGTCTCTTGCTCCAACTGGACGGGGCAAGTCGGGTCTTGTCGGAGCAGAACTTCACGGTTGGCTAGATCAGGACAAACTCTGGAGCTGGAGCATAGAGGGGGTTCTCGGTGCGATGCGTGCGTTGACACGAGTGACTTGACAGCACGCAATCTGTCAGATCTACTGCTATACTTCTGACAGATGGAGCCACTCACAACAGAAGTATTGCGTCACATTAGTCAGGTGCGCGAAGGCGTGCCCGTGGCTGCGAAGGAGCTTCTTCATCTTGGGAACCGTGCGGCGGTGGACCAGACCCTTTCGCGCCTCGTTCGGCGTGGGAGCCTGATTCGCGTCGCGCGTGGTCTCTACGTGCGCCCAGTGGAAGGGCGTTTCGGGAGCCGTCCACCGGAGGCGGCGAGAATAGTGCAGGCCATCATCGAACAGCATGGCGAGAACGTGGTTCCTCACGGAGCGGCGGCGGCCAACGAACTGGGGCTGACCACTCAAGTTCCAGTGCGGGAGGTTTACCTGACATCGGGCCCGACACGGAATCTCCAGTTGGGGAAGCAGGTGGTGGAGCTCCGCCACGCTCCCGCTTGGCAGTTGGCGCTTCCAGGGCGCGCCGCGGGCTCCGCGATTCGAGCGCTAGCTTGGCTGGGGCCGGAGCATGCCGGCAACGCGATCGAAGCACTGGAAAGCAGGCTTGCCCCTGCGGAACGCGCCGCCCTTGTTGATCTGCGCCGAATGCTGCCCACTTGGATGGCGCAGCAGGTAAGCAGACTCGCCTCCAATGCCTGAGGCGTTTCTCAAGCTGTCACCAGAAGACCGGCGCGAAGCACTGGCCGTCGCTGCCGCCGCGTCCGGGCGACCGGTCCACTTGCTGGATAAGGATGTTTGGCTAGTGTGGATTCTCGATGTCCTTTTCCGAGCACCCTTCGGCGAGCATCTCGTGTTCAAAGGCGGATCGTCGCTGTCCAAGGGTTATCAGATCATCAGCCGCTTCTCCGAAGACGTGGATCTGACCTACGACATCCGAGTTCTGGCGCCGGACTTGGCTGGCCCTGGACTGGACCCGCTGCCTCCTTCCCGCAGCCAAGAGAAGCGCTGGACAAAAGAGATTCGTACCCTTCTGCCCGTCTGGATCAACGAACAAGTGCTGCCCCGGATCTCCGGCGCACTGGTAGAGCAGGGCTTGACAGCGCTGCTCTCGACGGAAGCCGAGAAGGTGTTTCTCGAGTACTCTCCGTTGGCGGCGGGTTCCGGTTACGTGCGTCCGGTTGTCATGCTTGAATTTGGCGCGCGATCAACGGGCGAACCGTGGGAGTCGAGGCTGATCACCTCCGAAGCTGCGCCGAGCGTGGCGGGCGCCATTTTTCCCACAGCCACGGCGCGGGTGATGCGGCCGGAACGGACATTCTGGGAAAAGGCCACCGCGATCCACGTATTCTGCGAGCAGGGCGAGTTTCGCGGTGGTGAACGGTTCGCGCGACATTGGCACGATGTGACGCGACTGGACCGGGCCGGATTTGCCAATTCGGCTCTTCGGGACCATTCGTTAGCGCACGCCGTCGCCAGGCACAAGTCTCTGTTCTTCTCCGAAAAGAATGCCGCCGGCCAGTTGATCGATTACGTCACCGCCGTTTCGGGTGGCCTGCGATTGGTTCCCAAGGACGATGCGCTCACGAGTCTTTCCGTCGACTACTCGCGGATGGTGGACGATGGGTTATTGCTCGAAGGTGCGGAACCGTTTGAGCAGTTGCTCGACCAATGCCGGGACTTAGAGGCTCGAGCCAACAAGCCTGCTTAGCAACACCGGTCCAATGCAATGAGCGACGCGAGGCGTGACCGCGAGCAAGACGACCTCACCGCGAAGTGCGAGCAGTTGGAACAAGAGAATCAGTTGCTCCGATCGCTGTTGACTCGGCACGCACAACGCAAAGGATCGCACGGCATGAGCCTGGAGAACAGACCCTCCCCAGCGGGCAATAGCGGGCAATGCGCCACGGCACTCCTGGCACTACTGGCAGCGACGGCAAGGTGGAATCTGTAAGTTGCAGATTCCATGAGCCTTTCAAGAGTCCGAATCCCTCTCTCTCCGCCAACACGCACCAATAGAATCAATGAGTTACAGTGCCTCGTGTGGCCTAGCGGGCAATAGCGGGCAATGGGGTGTTACGCAAATCGCAGAGCTCTCCCCATAGTCCATCCTTCCGTTCTCGCTCCCGGCGTTCGGGCGTCACCAATCAGCCTCCACGGCAACGTAGAGAAGCATTGCAAGCGAGGAGGGCTGACGCCCCTCGGGAAATTCGGATCAAACTGGCTTGTTCCGACATGCTCCTTTCTGGTCGATTCGTCGCCAGGCGAACACCTGGATTGAGCGTAACGCCAATCTTCCTGGGCGTCCAATACATTGTTTGAACGCTGTGATTCAGTTTGCGTATCAGTCAAACCGAGCGTCCACGAACCACGGCGGCTTGACGGCTCGGCGCGCCCTCTCTCAAAAACGGGCGCGCCGACGTCTATGGCGCGGACGTCTGAACCACCTCATTCATGGCTAAGGTTTAGGGCTGGCCCGCCCTCGAACAGTCATCACCATGCCCATCCTGCTCGACTCACCGGGCTGAGAGGATCGAGGCGATTGAGGTGATGGCATGCGTTTCGGTTTCAGAACAGCATTTTCTCGACCGATGAAGGAGGGCCTCCACGGGGATGACTCCTACGCAATGCCAGCGTTCCGAGGTCCAGCAGCAGCTAGACTTGCCCTTTCGCGGTAGATGAACTGTCTTCGGAAAGCACCTGTTCGAGCCTGAGAGACGAGCTTGGTCCGTTGGTTGGCGATTAGGCCAACAAGGCTCCTCTGCCGCCACTGCAGGGCGGGAAGGTGTTCTGGGCCGGCAATGTTGAGGCTCGTCCAGTCCGACTCTCCCAGTTCGAAGCTGACCAGAAAGCGCCGGTGGTTCTCAGGCATTTGGCCAACGATGGAAGCAAACAGGTTTTCCCCGCCTGCAGCAGCGATTCCACCGGCACAACATCGGCGGTCATGTCGGCGAACGATGCGCGCTCCGCCGCGGACCGATGCTCCTAGTATTTCGTTCGCGCGGAGTTGTCCGCCAACGCATACTGCCTCTTGGGGTCATGCGGCCCAGTGCCCAATTCCACGACCAAGCCATGTGACGCAAGCTTGTGCAATCGAGACTGCGTAGATCTGGTGGAAAGCCCTACGGCGCTTGCTATAGCGGCTGTCCCGGCGGCGCCTGTCTCTCGCAAGAAATTGAGAATCCGGTTGTCGGGCCCGTCCACTCGTACCGCAGCCACGCGCTGCGTAGAGAGGGTTACCCGAAAGTGCGAGCCCAACTCTTCCATACTCGGAGTAGGGAGCCCCGCCTCTTCACACGCCGCACTCATTCGCTGAATGCCACTTCCCCAATGCTCGATCAGGCGCAACTCATGAAACACACGCCCAATAACCCGATTCCTCAACTTTGAAACGCCGCGCTGGATGTCTTCAATCGTCAGCCCAAAGGGCAGGAGTCCCGGGTTCTCAATTTCAATGCGGTCATCGAAGACCGCCAGCCGAATGGGCGCTCCTTGTTGCGCGTAGTCAGCATGCACAACAGCATTCACGACCGCCTCTCGAATGGCAACCAGCGGAACAGACCATCGCTCCTGCCGACGCACTCCTTCGATGACGGACTCGACCATCAGATGTTTCCGGGCAAATGCCATCGCTTCTTCGACGGCCATTGGCAGCAACGACCGGACTTCCGCCGAATCGATGATTCGCGACTTATTGATCCCGGCAAATCGGCCAACCTGAATCCAGGAGTCCGGGTAGGCCGCGAATCGATCCTTCCCAAAAAGAAGAAGTCCTCCAATCGTGGGAACTTGGCGGCCCTGATGTTCGGTGGTGACGCGAAGTGTCCTCCAAACGAGGGGTGTGATCTTCTTGTGATTCGAAAGCAACTCGGAAGCTACTCGGAGGTCCAGGGCTTCCGAGTTCAGGGTCGGGATGGCCTGTTCATCATATGATTCCAATCGATTCAATCGCGTGAGTTCATCAATCTGTGCGGTGCCGGCCTTTCGATTGGTAGATCCTACGCGGACGAAAGTTCCCCGTTCGATGCCGAGGCCCGTCAAATGGTGGGGCCGAGTATTGCTCGGGTAAACACTGACCGCGATCACGTTCACATTGCGCCAGTGCACAACCTCGATATCAGGAACCAGCGCAGGATGAATCGAATCCGAGATCAGATTTGCCAGCCGCTCTTCTGTCTTAAGAACATCTGGAATGCCGCAGACTCGACGGGAGCCGTCTTCAACGCCAACGAGGAGTGTTCCGCCCGCTGTGTTCGCAAAAGCGACCAATGTTCTCAGCACACCATCAGGAGAGGAAAGGTCGCGCTTGAACTCGAGAGTCTTGCCTTCAGTCCGCCGCAGGAAATCCGTCAACTTCACTACTCGGCATTCTACTCAGAAGCGCATGCCGATGCAACGCTTCCGACCAGGAGGTCCGACCATTATGAGCGGAGCCTCAGCCGACTCAAGCCCTGAGCGCAACCGACCGCCCAGCGGGCAATAGCGGGCAATGCGCCACGGCACTCCTGGCAGTTATGGCAGCTACGGCAATGTCGAATCTGTAAGTTGCAGATTCCACGAGCCCCTCAAGAGTCCGAATCCCTCTCTCTCCGCCATCATGGAATCAATGACTTACTTTGAGTTCCGTTAAGTTGGTGAGCAATGGCGAGCAATGCGGCCTTGCGCAAGCCGCAAAGCTCCCCTCACTTTCCATCCGCATTCTCTCCTGCGCCAGTGCTCCGACGATCACCGATTAGGTACCGTTCTCTATCATGTTCCGATCCCGAGAGAGCCTCCGCTGAGGCACGGCGACGTTATGTTCACTCCGACGGTTGGCCCGATCTCCGCTCCAGAGGGACGCCGTTCTCCGGCAACCACCATCAGCGGCGCCGAGGCAAAGTGTCGCAGTGGTACCTTGATCTTGTCCAAGCCAGATAGAGAAAAGGATGGCCGCTTCAGCCCTCGCAAGCTCGGAGCTTGATGACTGTGTTTGTCAACGGGGTCAAGGCTTGTCTAGACCTAGCGGTGGGGGCAGAATAGATTTGTGACAGGATTTGCCACGATCGTCTGGGTTGTGTGTGCCCTGGCGACGGCTGCGCCATCTGGCATCACACTTTATCAGGCACGGCGCTTTCCAGAGGCAGAACGGGCGCTACGCGAGACGCTGCGGAAGCAGCCGTTGGATCCGCACGCGCGTATGTGGCTGGTGAGGACGCTGGTGGAGCTGAATCGGGTGCCGGAGGCACTGGCAGAACTCCAACGGCTACTTGAGGCGCATCCCGCGCCCGAGATTGAGATGGAAGCCGGCCGCCTGCTGCGGCGCTTGGCGGAGCAGCGGTTCCGCGACTTGAGCCGCCAGGATGATGGCCAAGCAGCGGTGAGTGAGATCGCTGGCCGCCGCCTGGAGCGTGAAGGGAACTTCTTGGCCGCACTCGCCCGCTACCAGGAGGCCCAGAGCCGCGAGCCGCAGCGTCCGGGCCTGCATTACGCCCTGGGGAGCGTCTATTGGAAGCTACGCGAGATGGAAGCCGCGGAGCGCAATCTGAGAGCCGAGCTGGAACGGACGCCTGAGCATGGGATGGCCAATTTTCGTCTGGGACAAGTCCTGATAGCCACAGGCAAGGAGCGGGAAGCGGTGGTGCCCCTGGAGCGCGCAGCTAGCGCCATTCCTGATCGTCCGGAAGTGCGCCGGGAGTTAGGAAAGGCCTACCGGAAGGTGGGCCGCGTCGACGATGCGCGTCGAGTGTGGGAGGCGGTGGCGCTTGAGCGGCCCAGTGATGACCAAGTCCATTTCCTGCTGGGCGGCCTCTACCGGGAAACCGGTGAACTGGAATCGGCGCAACGGGAATTGAACCTACACCGCAAAATATTGGAAGATCGCCGCCGGTTGTCAGAACGGCGCTAGCCTATTCTCCTGACCGAAGTTTCGCCCCTGCTCAGCTAGCGGCAGAAGCGCTGCGCCCACATGAACTCGTCTATCGGATGGGGGCGGGACGACGGGACATTAGCGCCCGGACTCTTGCCTGGACTGGAGAGGCATCGGCTAAGGCTTAGCTTGGTACTGGAGCCACCGTTTCTGTTCACTTTCTGCGCCGGACCGGTCATTGGCGGCGGCTAAAGCCGCCACCAGTAGCTCGTGAGCCGCCAATGAGCTGCCGTCGGCTTGAACCGCCCGGCGGGCCGCCGACACGGCTCGGCTGGCGTCGCCAAGCACTAGGTAGGCCTGGCATAGCGCCAACATGGGTTCCTCATTGTCAGGCAACCATGCGGAAGCCGTTTCGAGCAGACCACGGGCCTGCTCTAGCTGGCCCTCCCGCAGGGCCCACAGACCCAAATAAAGATTGGCCTCCGGGGACGCAGGATCGTTCCGCAATTCTTGCCGCAGCACTTGTGCGGCGGCCGCCGCCTCGCCAGCACTGAGCAATAGGCGGCCGAGGGCGGCACCCGGCCCGGAGCGCTGCGGGTCCATGGAGAGGGCGCTACGAAAAGCCTCGATCGCGCCAGCCCGATTGCCTTCACTTTCGAGCGCGTAGCCATGGACTTCCTGACCGGCGGCCGTAGTGAAAGCCCGATCGGCCACCCGGTTCCAGAGTGCGCTGGCCGTTTCCGAATAGGTTTCGGCTGACAACTGGAGAGCCTGCAGGTGGCGGGGATTCCGGGCCAGCAGCCGTTCCAGTGCCTCTAGGCCGCGCAATGGTTGCTTGAGTGCAACCCGTGTTGCGCCCAGCCAATAATCAACATCGTCACGGCCCGGAGCTGTTGGCGGGGCTAAGCGATCGGCTAGCTCCAAGGCAGCCAGGGCAAGCGGGAAGCGGTTGGTACGGTACCGTGAGATACCAAGAAAAAGGTGCGCTGTCCAGAGGTTCGGATTGCGCCGGACGGCCTCGCTGAAGGCCTCGATCGCTGGCTCAAACCGGTTCTGCAAGTACCGGGCGAGGCCCAGCTTCTGCCAGTTCTCCGCCGTCGGCTGCGTGGACACTAACTGGGAGGCGGCGCGCTCCACCGCTGCCAAATCGTCCGCCGGGGCAGCAGGCACGGCCCCGGCGGCAATCAGCAGTAGAGGAAGAAACATCCGCGTCAATAGTACAGTTTCAGGCCCATCTGAATCGACCGCTGTTGGTTTTGTGTACCGACACTGCGGCCAAAGTTCGGCGTACCGAAGGAACCGCCTGGGTTGCTGAAGTTCACATTGTTGAACAGATTGAAGAACTCCGCCCGGTATTGGATCCGGAAGCGCTCAGAGATCTCAAAGTTCTTGAACATACCGATGTCGAAGTTCTTGAAGCCCGGTCCGCGCAGCACATTCCGTCCGAGGTTGCCGAATTGGAAGGCCGGTGCCGCCGCAAAGGCGGCCTGATTGAAATACGACCCACCTGGCCCAAACGTCTTGGTCCATCCATCCGGGTAAGGATTGCCAACCAAGTTCGGCCGTTGGAAGTTGCCGCGGGCACCGACGTTGGCATTGTCAAATGGGAGAGTGATATTGAAGGGACGCCCTGTCTCCAGGGTCCAGATGCCGGTGGTCTGCCAGCCGCCGATCAGCCACCGAGCGGGCGATTTCATCGCTGCTCCCGGTAAGGCATAGCTATAGCCCGTGTTGAACACGTGCGTCTGGTCAAAGCCGGAAGGGGCCATGTCGGCCTTGATGTTCTGGTTGTTCTGTGGCGAGGTGCCGCCGAACTCAGAGCTCAGGTCGATGCTCTTCTGGTAGGCATAGGAAGCGATGAAGGTAAGCCCCTTATTCAAGCGCTGCTCGGCCTTGGCGGTGAGGCCGTGATAGCGCGATGACCCGATCGTCTTCAACTCGCTAAAGGCTCCGGCTTGCGGCCACGGGCGGCGTGGGTTGGGGTCGCCCGGCCCTGGAGCCGGGTCGTTGGTGCTGAGGAAGCTAGATAGATTGGTGCCCTTTGCACCTTGGTAGTTCACGTCCAGCAGCAGGGTCTGGGTCAGTTGGTGCTCCACGCCGATGTTCCAGTTCTGCATATAAGGCGTTTGCAGATCGCGGGCAATCGTATGCTGCGCGGAAGGGGCCACTCTTGCCGGGTCAAAGGAGGCGAAGAACTGGTCAGCTCGCGTGGGTGTCGCCCCCGCGATATTGATACCGGTCAGATTATCCGACAAAGAGTACGGCCAGTTGCCACGGCCGGTTGACCATTCCCACCCTGCCGGGGGGTTAAAGAAAATGCCATAAGCGCCCCGCACGACCGTGCGCGGCATCAGCCGATAGGCAAAGCCGATGCGTGGGGCGAAGTTGGCGTACTGCGGGCTGGCAATGGTCTTCTGAATATTCGCGGGTGCGCCAGTGATTGGATTCCGGCCGGTCCAGTAGAAGTTGCCGCCAATCGAATCGAAGCCTCCCATGCGACCGCGACGGTGGTGGGGCCACTCGTTGTATTCCCATCGCAGGCCAAGATTAACGGTTAATTTGCTAGTCAGGCGAATGTCGTCCTGCACCCATAGGTGGTGCAGCTTCTGCGAGACGTCCAGGTCTGCTTCTCCGGTGATCCGGCCACCTCCGTTGTTGAGTCCTAGCAGGAAGCTGGCAAAGGGATGGCCGGTGGACGCCACATTCTGCGGGTCCGAGGTGGCGACATTGTTGAAATCAAAATTGAGAAACACCGAATCGTGGATGATCCGGAGTTGCGTGTAGTCGTACCCGAAAGCCAGCGTCTGCTTGCCCATGACCTTAGTTAAGGCAACCGAGCCTTGATAAGTAAAGTCAGGACCATTGACCAGGTTGCCGTTGCCCGGCCCGGTGACGTTGACGATGTTGAAGTTGACCGGGAAATCGAAGTTCCGGAAATTGGTCGGCACGTTCTGCAGGCCGTTGGTGCGGTATGTGTCGATGAACTTGTGGATCGGCCCCTGGCCAAGGTTCGCCCGCAAATAGCCGACCCGGAAATCCAGCACTGTCGTGGGGTTAAAGATATGCGTGTCGCTGAAGGTTAAGCCCAGATACTTGTTGAAGGTGGACTGGCTGGCATTGGGAAGATTCTGAGGCGCCGACCGGAAGGCGTCAGTCCAGGAAAGACGCCCGAAAAAATTGTTCTTGTCGGAGAACTTGTGGTCAATCCTGGTATGCGTCTGGTTGTCATCACGCGCCTCGTTGGTGGAGTTGATGAAGTTGCTATTGTTGACGCTCGGGTTGAGGGACAGCGTATTGGGGAACCACAGGCCCATGTAGGCTCTGACGTAGGCGGGAGCCCGGGAGAGCGGAACCTGATTGTTCGCGAAGGCGTCGCGGGTGAAGATCGGCTGGCCCGCGGCATTGGTGCCCGTCCGGCGCTCGGTAAATGGGTCAAACACGGCCGCGAGCGGCGTCTGGCCGTTCAAGCTTCGGGAGAGGTCGCCGTTCTTCCAGGCCGCGTTGGGGATGGTTCCCAATTGGGTGACGCCCCGGCGTTGCCTGAATGCCTCGTAGTTGAAGAAGAAAAAGGTCCGGTTCTTTCCGTCGTAGACCTTGGGGATGGACAAGGGGCCGCCCAGAGTGAAGCCAAACTGGTTGAACTTAAACGGGGGCCGCCGGGCGGCAAAATAATCGCGGGAATCGAGCTCGGAATTACGGAGGAATTCGTACGCTGTCACGTGATACTCGTTGGTGCCGGACCGGATCGAGACCGCGATATTGGCCCCGGCGGCGGCCCCAAACTTGGCCGACATATTGGTCTGGATCTTAAACTCCGAGATGGCGTCGATCGATGGGGCGATGGCCGCGGTCTTGAAGAACGTGCCGTTGTTGTACATACCGTCCAACGTGTAGTTCGAATTGTCACTGCGGCTGCCGGTGACCGAGAACGTGGTTGAATTTAACGTAGGTCCGCCGCCATTCGTGCCTCGGGTGGCGCCGGGCGTCAACCGGATCAGATTGTTAAAGTTGCGGCCATTCAGCGGCAATTCCACCACTTTGGAGTTGTCGATGGTGGTGGAGATGACGCCTTCGGTCGCCTTCAATTGTTCGCCTTCCGCCTCCACGCGAATCGTTTCGCTCACTTGGCCGACGCTCAGCCGGAAACTGAGCGAGATCGCACCGGCAACCTCTAACTTCAGTTTGTCTTGAAGCTGCTTGTTGAAATTCGGCGCGGTTACTTCCACGCTGTAGATGCCAGGAATCAGCGAGAGCGCCTGGAAAAAGCCATCGTTGTTGGTGGCAATCTCTCGCGGTACACCGGTTTGGGTATTCAGCACCGTCACTTTCGCACCGGGTACGGCAGCACCGGACGGATCAATGACGTTGCCGACAATCGATCCGAGGGTGGTGCCTTGCCCAAGTGCATTGAGGGCCAATGCGGCAACGGCGAAAAGGAGCACGAAACTACGAAGCATGAAAAACTCCTGGCGAAATTCGTGGACTTGGAGAACGATATCACCGCTTTTTGAGGAAAGCAATACCTAATTGTTTACTTCTTTCAGGCGCTATTCCGGTTCGCGGATCCGATACTCGCGGCCGGCGGCCAGCTTCGGATGGCGGCTGCGTTTACCACTGGGCCAGTTGATTTCGACGTCAGCCTCGGTGGCGGCGCCCAGCCCGAAATGGAGGCGTGGGTCGTGGCTGGAAAGGTAGCTTTCACCGGCCCGGGGGGAAGCGGATTGCGCTCGTCCACCAGCCGTTACCTTCACACGCGCCCCAATTCCGGCGCGATTGCTTTTCACCCCTTCGAGCGATAAGCGTATCCACTGTCCCCCGTCACCCGCCCTCGCCGAATCGTTGCGCAGGAACACGGGCGGCGCGTCCATGACCGAGATCACCACGTCGAGATCGCCGTCATTGTCGAAATCGGCATAGGCGCCGCCACGCGCTGAAATGGGCTTGAGCGCCCGCAACCCGGCAGCCGCGGAACCATCGGTAAACTTGCCGTTTCCCAGATTCCGCAGCAGTTGGAGCGGCTGCCGGTAGGTTTCACGGATGCGGCCATCCACCTCCGGGTAGACATGCCCGTTAGCACAGAAAAGGTCGGGATGGCCATCGTTGTCGTAGTCGAGGAAGGCCGCCGCCCAGCCCAGATAGGGTACCGTCGGCTCGCCCACGCCCGCCGGGAAGGAGACATCGGTGAAGAAGCCGTCGCCGTCGTTGTGAAACAAGACGTAGTTATCACCCGCAAACGTGGTGACGAAAACGTCCATCCAGCCGTCGTGGTCATAGTCGCCCACCGCCACGCCCATGCTGGACATCTCCTTGCCGTCGGCAGAGTACGCCAGTCCGCTGGTGGTGCCCGCTTCCTCAAACGTGCCGTCGCCCTTATTGCGGTAGTAGTAGTTCGGGTTGGAATCATTGCCGACAAACAGGTCCGGCCAACCGTCGTTGTTGAAGTCCTCCCACACCGCCTGGAAGCCGAAATACAGCTTGCGGTCCGCCACACCGGCCACGGACGTGACGTCGGTGAATGTTCCGTCGCCATTGTTGCGATAGAGCGCATCGGGCACGCCCCGGTAGCCCAGCGGGCCGCAGGCATGCACCACGACACCACGATACTCGCAGGTCTTGAACTCCGGAGATTGGGCGTTGAAGTCGAGATAACCGGGCACAAACAGATCCAGATCCCCATCCCGGTCATAGTCGGCAAACGCCGCGCCCGCGTGCCAGATGTTGCCGCCCGCCACGCCCACCTTGGCCGTCACGTCAGTGAAGGTGCCATCGCCACGGTTGCGGTAGAGAATGTTGGGTCCGAAGTTGGTCACCAGCAGGTCGACATGGCCATCGTTGTCGAAGTCGGCCGCGACGCAGCCGAAGCCCCACCCGCGGCCCGGGACGCCGGCCTTGGCGGTAACCTCAGCGAAGGTGCCGTTGTGAAGATTACGGTAGAGATGGTTAGTCGTGGTGGGCTGAGCCTTGCCTTGCAACTGCGCCAGGGTGGAGCCATTCACCAGATAAAGGTCCAGGTAGCCGTCGTGGTCGTAATCCAGCCAGCAGGCCCCGCTACCGTTCACTTCCAGCACGTACTTCTTCTGGGCGCCGCCGGACACGACCACGTCGCGAAGCCCGGCGATCGCCGCGACATCCTGGAAGGAGCGCGACACCGGGGACTGGGCTGCTAGCAGCAACCCCACGATGACGACGGTCCACTTCAAGGCCGGCTTTCTCCCTTCAACCGCTGCACCGCCGCCGCTTCCCGCTCCGCCATTTCGGTGAGCCCTAGACGCGCATAGACGCGCGACAATTCCAGCCGTAGCGCGGAGGACGAGGCATGGTCGGCTAACCCGTCCTCCAGCACCTGCCGCGCGCCGTCCAGCCGCCGCAGAGCCATCAGGCTACGGGCGGAACCCAGACGCGCGGCCAGCGTGGTGGACCGGTAGCGCAAGGCTGACTGATAGGCCTCGACTGCCGCGGCGTGATCACCCGTTCGCTGCAAGGTGTCCGCCAGCCCCAGAGCGGCCTCCGGCTGCCCGGGATCCAATTCCAGCACTCGCGCGAATGCGGGGCGAGCTTCGGCATAGCGGCCCGCCCGCGCCAATTGCTGCGCCAAAGCCATGTGCGCGGTGGCCAGTTGCGGGAATCGAGCGATCGCCTGCCGCGCGGCCTCAACGGCGGCCTCCGTTTGGCCGGAGGACTCGAGCGCTTCAACCAACATCAGCGCTCCAGCGGGATCCGCCGCGGTGGCCGCTCCAGATTCGCGCAACAGCTTCACCGCCGCGGTCGCTGAGCCGGTCCGCAAGTAGGCCGTGGCTAGTAGTGCCGCCACGCGGGGATTGGGTGGGTCCAGGCGCCGTGCCGCTTCGAGAGCAGGCCGCGCCTCGGCGTAGCGCTGGTTCATCACCGCCGCCAGCCCCAGCGTCAACTGAGCCTCGGCCGACTGGGGCAACAATTGCACCGCCCGCTCAAGCGGCGCCAAGGCTTCCGTGGCCCGGTTCGAGCGCAGCAGCGCCAAGCCCAGGTTGAACTGCGCCGCGAAGTGGACGGGATCGCGCTTGGAGGCCTGCTGAAAGGTCTCGATTGCCTGCTGGGTCAACCCGGCTTTCACCCACACCAAACCGAGAGCTACCAAGGCCGCTGGATCGGTTTCAGGCCGGGCCACCAGGCGGCGGCCCAGGTCCGCGGCCTGCACCAAGTTCCCTTGCCGCACCTCGCCTGAAAGTTGCATCAGAGTCTCGACGTCGGCGGCACTGGCGCTCTTCAGGCGGGCTCCGGTAGCGAGGGCCTCGCGCGCCAACTCCGCTTGGCCTAACTGCTGGCGCAATCGGCCCAGCCGGTAGTACAAAGAGCCATCCCAAGGTGTCTGACGGATGGCCAAGCCCAGTGCCTCGATGGCGCGGCCCGCTTGCCCAATCGTGCTGTAGGCCGCCGCCAACTGGGCCGCCGCGTCATGAACCGTCTCTTGCGATGCGACGACGGGTTCCAGCCACTGCACCGCCTCCGCCGCACGGTTCTCCAGCAAAGCAATGCGGCCGAGGAAGTAACGCGAATGATAGGCTGGCGGCGCGCTGCGGACGATCTGGGCGAATTGTTGTCTGGCGGCCGCAAGATTGCGCTGGCGGAACTGCACGTAGCCCAACCGGAACGCTACTTCGGTGTCCGGCTGCCGCTTCATCAACTGCTGCAGCACCTGCTCCGCTTCTGGCAGCCGCTCCTGTTCGATCAGCGCCTCCGCCGCAGGCAGGCTTACAGGCTGCTGCGCCGGCACGGTGGGACTCAAGGCGAGCACCGCCCAGACACTCCGCGACATTCGCCCAGCTAGCTGCTGCCACATACGTGCTCAGCTTATCTCAACACCGGCCTCGGGCAAGGCGCCGGAGAACCAACAAGGCATGGTGCACGTAATGGTCCTGGCTCCAGGCGGACTGAAGGTCCATTAGAGCCGATTGGCGCTGCGCTGCCTCGGGCCCTGGTAAGCTCCGTTCCCTCCGCAGAGGAGCCCTAACTCAGCGACACGCAGCCGAGAGATGAGCCAAGTACGACTCGGGCATTGGAACAAAGTCTGTGAGGTGAGGGGTTGCTTTGTTCCTCCAAGCCAGCCAAGCCGCCCAAATCAGGGACGCCGTAATGGATCGAAGGCTCCCAGAGACGTGAGCCATGGTGAGCAATGCGAGGCTTGACACCAAATCCGGGGTATGACTAGTTGCCTGATCTTCGCTTCCGGCACGCCGGCCTTCGGTTTATCAACAATCGAATCATTCCACTGGGAATGGTTAGCCGCATCCGCCGATAGGCGTAGTCGCTCCGCAACACCCAACTGGTGTTCAGGCCCGGGGACCGTCTTTGGCCAGACACAACCCCAGCCGACGGTGTAACCTAACTGATTGCGACGATGGCTCGCCCAGAACCGCCAGCGCTTGCCCGTTATGGCAGCGACTTTTGGTTTCCATGCCGGTTTGCTTGTCGGCATTGCCACCGCCCCCTACACGCGCCCCGTGTTCCGCCGCTTTGAGATCATCCTACCGGAGCATCTAAAGGAATTTCCGAATCGCCGGATCACTTACTTCCGTCCCGCCGATTTGCTCCCCGCCATCTCACCAGAGAGCGCGGCGACGCCGGAAGGCCTGACGATCAACCTTCCTCGGCCGGAGCTCTCCACAGTGAAAGTTACCCGGCCTGATCGGCCACCCCAGCCGCAAAGTATCGAAAGCCCCCGTCCGGATCCGCCGCCGCGCGTGGTGGAATCGCCCAACTTCGTGCGACCGGCAGCGCCGCCAGCGTCTGCGGCAGAGCCAGCGCTCCTTCCCGAGCCCCCGCCAACTCGGCCCGTGCGCGCCTTTGTTGCGCCGCCCAAACCGGCTGCGACACAGGCCCCCCCCACGCTCGCCGATCTCGCCACCACACCACCCGTGACGCCGGTGGAAAAGCCGGTCCTCGCCGTACCGCTGGGAACACTCGTTCCGGAAACGAAGTTTGCCCCGAAACCCTTTGTCGCGCCCACGGCAAAAACCGCGGAGGGCAAGGCTTCCGCTGGGTCGGCCAAGCAATTCATGGAATTGCCAGCGCCCGGCACCGGAACCGTTACCGAAGCCGTGATCAGCATCAACCCACAGGGTCTGGTTCCGCCGAAGCTCAGCGGCAATGCGCCCGCATCGATTGAAGCCGGAGTCTCACGGGGTTCCGGGGCCGGCAAGCAGTCCGCCGTGCCGGTTGTGCCCGGTGTGGCCATCCCCGGCAACGCCCGTCCCGCCGCACCACCGCCCGTCAATCTGCCGGCGCGCCCGTTGGCGCCCCCCGCGCTGGGCCCCACGCGTGTCACGCCGGACCTGGCGACCTCGGAAGTCTCGATCGGCCAGCGGCCCGGCACCCGCTCCCTCCCCGCGCCGGTGGAAGCCTTTTTCGCCGCCCGGACCGTCTACACCACCAGCCTGGCCGTACCCTCTGACCGTCCGGGCGCAGCGGAATGGACCATCTGGTTCGCCGAACCCCCGGGATCGCCCCCCGCCCGGCTGATGCGCCCGCCGAAGGTGGCCGTCCGGATGACGCCCGCCCACGTGGCCGCCGGCAGCCGCCAGTACCTGATCACCCGTCTCAGCGCGGAAGGCACCCTTAAGGTGATCTCGGGTAGCAGTGACCCGGTGCTGACCAAAACGCTCGAATCCTGGCAGTTCCGCCCGGCCCAACGCGGCAATCTGCCGGTGGAGGTGGACCTCATCGTGGAAGTGCTGCCGTAACTGCCGCTACGCCGTTCAAGCGGCGTCATCGAGAGAACGAGCACTTTGACGGCATCATTTCGTTGATCGCCCCAAGCTGACACATGGTTCCCGGAGCATGCAGCGCCACCAAAAACAAAAGCGACCGCCCCCGGAGGGACAGCCGCTTTCGGAGAGAACCAAATCAGGAGCAGCGACGCCTTAGCTTTGCTTCCGGCGGCGACGCACAGCGAACACCAAACCCGAGAAGCCCAACGCCAGCGAAGCGTAGAAGCTTGGCTCGGGAACGACGGAGGCAGCTAGGTTCTGACCGTAGATCTCGAAGAGCACCGCTTCACCGTCGCCAGCACCAGTGCGGGAAAGTGTAACCTTACCCGAAAGAGACCAGTCATAAGTCGCCAGATTCGTGTCTGAGTAGACCCACTGCAGATGGAAACCCGCGCCGTCCGCAGCTTTGCCGGAATACCCCGGGCCGGCTCCAGTGGTCGGCGTTACCGTACCACTCGCAAATGAGCCAGTGGTCGAGGTCCCGCCCGTGAAGGAAAAGTTGGAAAAGACAGCAGACGATGCGCTCGGGCCTTCTTCAGAGGCGCGCACCGCCAGTTGCAGGGTGTTGAACGGGTTGGCGTTCGGTGACGTGCCTGTCGTATAGGAGCTCCCTAATGTGGCAGCGAACTGGTCGGTAGCGCTATTCGTGCCGGTGGTTCCCCAGTACTGAGTGGTGGTCACAGTGGTCGTGGTGTTGGTCAGCTGCCAACTAAAGCCAGTGGTCGCACTGTGTGACAACACAAAGTCAAACAGATCGCCACTCAGGTCGGAAACATTGCCCAAGTTGCGGTCTAGACCGTTCGTGGGGCCAGAAATGTTATTGCTCAAGCGTTGGTCAAAGTTACCATCCGAAATGCGGTAACGGCCGTTCACGACAGTGCTGCCGGATCCCAACGTCACCAAATTCGAGTTGATATAAACATTCTGCGCAAAAGCGGCAGGCACCAGCACGGCGGCCAGTGAGAGAGTCCGTACACACAGCCGAGACGGAAAACCGAACCTTTAATGGCTCTTCAAATTCGATCCGGTTGGCGCTCCCGCACAAACACAGTTTTAGGCTATCGGAGGCTCACTCCTGTCGGTAAGTCCTGGCTGGGAAGTAATGAGTACCAGTACATCCCTTCAAGCACTTAGAGCGAGCCACTAGCCAGTAATGAATACGCCACCGCCAGCCCCAGCGCCTCAACAGTTGGCGCGATCACAACGCCTCGTACAGCTTGGGCCTTTGGGGGCGGACGGAGTGGCACGTCATTGGCCGCGATATGCCGCGCCGAAGTAAGACCTTCGCTATACGCACACTTATGGGTCAGTACAACAGGCGACTGTAGAGCTGTGCCGCTCCGCCGTAACGATACCCTGGAATGCGCTAGTTGCGCCGCCGCCGGACCGCTACCACCAGGCCGGAGAAACCCACGGCCAGCGCCGCGTAGAAACTCGGCTTCGGCACCACCGCGGGCACCGGCAGGGTGATCGTGAGATCCGGCACCTGCTCTGCAAAAATCGAGAAGCGATTGTAGTCTCCCGCCCCGCTAACCTTGCCCGTCAGGGTCCAGTTGTACGGGTTCCCGCCAAGGCGCAAAGACGCCAAGGACAGGCCGACGAAGGCTCCGAATTGGCGTTCGAACGCGTTTCTGGGCGACCGACTACGGCCCCCTCCTGCACGTCGGGGCTCGGTACGGCTGCTTCCTGGTTGTGAATCGTTTGTGAGTTTTTCAGGGCTGGGTTCTGCCCAGCACTCCGCCTGGCTACCGCCGCCGCGCCGTGGCCAGCAGGCTTTCGATCTTCTGCTGCTCCGCCGGGTCCGGTTTAGATTTCAGTGCCAGTTCCAGTTGCGCCACGGCCCGGGCCTTGTCGCCCTTTTCCAGTAGTGCCGTGCCATAGCCCAGGTGGAAGCCGGGCCGGGCCGGGTACTTGGCCACGAGGCTGCCGTAGAGCTGGGCCGCGCCGTCGAAATTCTTCTGCCGCAGGTAGACGGTGGCGAGAGTGCCCGCAAACTCCGGCACGTCCGGAGCCTTTTGGGTGGCCTGCCGGGCGAAGCGCAAGGCTTCCTCCAGGGAGCCCCCGTTCTGCGCCAAGAAGTAGGCCAAGTTATTCAAGACAAGAAGATTATCCGGCTGCAAGGCCAAGCTCCGACGGAATGCGGCCTCGGCCTCCGGCTTCCGCCCTGCCTGGTCCAGCGCGGCCGCCAGTTCCGCCACGGCCCGGGCGTTCTTGGGGGCCAGCTTTTCGGCCTGTTGCAGCACCTCAGCGGCCCGGGAGAAGTCACCCTTTAGTTGATAGAGGAGCCCTAACTGGAACGGATACTCCGCCGCCGTGGGCGCGAGCTTGGCTAGCTCCTGATATTGGGCAATGGCCAGGTCATACTGCTGGTCAGTGGCGGCGGCGATGGCCAGCAGCCGCCGCAGTTCCGGTTGCGGGGTCTTGGCCAGTTCGGCTTGCAGGGTCTTGACCGCTTCGCCCGGCCGCTGCTGGGTCAGGCGCAGTTGTGTGTAGGCCTGCCAGATGCGCGGGTTGCGGAGATTGGCCTGGAGCATCGGTTGCAAGGTCTGTTCCGCCGCGGGTAGCCGCTTCTGGGCGATATCGAGATTGATCATCGCCAGGCGCACATCGATGGTCTGGGGATACTCCGCCATGAGCCGCGTCAGCAAGGGGCGGGCTTCGCCAAAATTCTGCTGCGCCAGCAGGACGCGGGCCTTCAGCACCCGCCCCCGGGGGTCTTGCGGACTGGCGGCCAGGATTCGGTCGGCAAACGGCAAAGCGGCGGCCGCCTGGCCCAATTCCAGCGCCATTTCCGCCAACCCTTCCAGGGCCAAAAAGTGGACCGGGTTGCGCTTCAAGACTTCCTGATAGTCGGCCTGCGCGCCCGGAAGGTCGCCGGACATGCGCTTGGCCAGCCCAAGCTCATAGCGAAACCGGACGTCTTCGGGCTTGTCTTTCACCAGCGCCTCCAGCGCCGCCACGGCCTGGGTCAGTTCGCTGGCATTGCCGGATTCAAGCCGGAGCATGGCCCGGGAGGCGCGCATCTCGGGGTCTTCCGGATGGTCCTTCAAGATCTCCTCCAGCAGTTTCGCCGCTTCGGGGCCCTGGCGCTGGGCCAGATAAAGGCTCACGAGGCGCTTCTGATAGTCCACCTTGCGCGCCGCATCGGCCGTGATGCCCTGTTGATAGAGCGCCATCGCCGCCGGGCCGTCACCGGTTTGTACGCGGAAGTCCCCCGCCAAGAGGCGCCCCTCGGGATATGCTGCCGGGTTCGAGACCAGTTGGGCGAGCCATCTTTCCGCCTCCGGCCGCTGGTTCCGCCCCCAGTGGTGCTGGCTGAGCTGAATCACG
The DNA here is from genome assembly GCA_947458745.1 of Bryobacteraceae bacterium. GTDB lineage: Bacteria > Acidobacteriota > Terriglobia > Bryobacterales > Bryobacteraceae > JAPKYZ01. Next base: position 344,454 of record CANGYQ010000002.1, read on the forward strand.
TAGAGGCCTTGTTTCGGGTTCTGGGCGATCTTCTTTTCCAGCACCGCCACCGCCTCCGGCCAGCGCTGTGCAGCCGCATGGTAGGCATAGAGCAGATCGTAGGCCGGGGCATAGGCCGGAGCCTTGACGGTCAATTCCGTCAGCAGCCGCACCGCCTCCTCCGGCTGTTTCAGCCCAAACAGGCTCCGCGCCAACGCCTCCGTAATCTCTGGCTCATCGGGCTTGGCCTGCCGTGCCTTGCGGAACCACTCCACCGCCTCCGCCGGCTTCTGGTCCACCACCGCCAGATATCCTTTCCACCGCAGAGCCGGGAAGAAGCCCGCATCCTGCTTCAGCGCTGCGTCGGCTGTGTCCTGAAGCAGTTTGTAGAACGCCTGCGGCCGCGCGGTATCGGCCAAATACGCCTGCAAGCCCAAATTGCCCAATTCCGCCTGTACATCCAGACGGCTCGGCATCCGGGTGGCCGCGATCCGGAAGGCGTTAAAGGCTTCCGTATTCTTACCCAGCTTCCCCTGCGCCAGGCCGAGGCGGAAAAAAGCTTCGTTCAGCTGCGGATCCTTCTGGATGGCCTTCTGATAGCGCAGCACCGCCTCCGCATACTCCTTTTTGTCTGCCAGCAGATCGCCTTCCTTCACCAGCGACTCCGCTGATTGGAAGCGCTGGCAACCAGCCAGCAGGACACAGACGAACAGCAGGCTACCGACTGAACGCGATGGCGAGCAGATTGAACGGCGTAAGATGAGCATCAGGAACGCTTCTTTCAGAATTCGCACCCAGAGGCTGATAACGCAAGTTCCAGGCAACCCTCAGGTGACAGAGCCAGCCCAAGGGTGCCAGAAGGGTCAGGCAAAGGACGGGACCAATTCGTTTTCCGAGGTGCCGCCCGCGCCCCAAGGGCTGAGGCTTTCCTAGTGTCACCGTAAGAGCTGAGCGTCTGACGGGCTTCGTTGTGGTGAGGCTATGCGGCTACTGATTCAGTGGAGTGCTGAAGCCACCATTCGGCGGTTCGCTTCAGGCCATCCGCCAACGGCATCTGCGCCCGGAAGCCGAAACGCTCCGCCGCCCGGCTGGTGTCTAGCAAGCGCCGGGGCTGCCCATTCGGTTTACTGGCATTCCAGACGATCTGGCCGTGATAACCGGTCGCCTCGGCCACCATGTCCACCAGTTCCCGGATCGAGACTTCATGCCCACTGCCGAGGTTAACCGGATCCGCATCGTTGTAAAGTTCCGCCGCGCGCACAATGCCTTCAGCAGCATCAGCCACGTAAAGAAACTCGCGCGTCGGCGTACCGTCGCCCCATACTTCGACTTCAGCCCGGCCCTCTTCACGAGCCGCCAGAAACTTGCGGATCAGTGCAGGAATCACATGCGAGCTTTCGAGGTCGAAGTTATCCCGGGGACCATACAGATTCACTGGCATCAAAAACACCGCATTCATGCCATATTGCTGCCGGTAAGCCTGGCATTGAACGAGTATTGCTTTCTTGGCAATGCCATAAGGCGCATTGGTCTCTTCCGGGTAGCCATTCCAGAGGTCGTCTTCATGGAAAGGCGTCGGACAAAACTTCGGATAGGAGCAAATGGTACCGGCGACGATGGACTTAGCCACCCCAAACTTCCGGGCCGCTTCAATAAGTTGAATGCCCATGACGGCGTTCTCGTAGAAGTAGAGCCCCGGATTGTCCCGGTTCGCACCGATCCCACCCACAACTGCAGCCAAATGAAAGAGCACATCCGGGCGGCTATCGTCCAACAGCCGCTCGATATTGTCCATCCGGGTTAGGTCATAATCCCGTTTGCGAGGAACGAACACGCGTTCGCAACCACGCTGTCGGAGCGCATCGACCACAAACGAACCAAGAAAGCCGCCGCCCCCGGTAACGCAAATAGATTGGGTCTTTAGATCAAGCATAGTCTCATTCGTATCCGCTCTATCCATGGAAATCAACCATCTTCAGTACCCCAGACGACTTGTCCGCCAGATCCTGCAACGCGGCATCCACCATGATGCGAACCAGCTCCGGCAGTTCCACCTGGTGCCGCCAGCCCAACTGTTCGTGCGCCTTGGAGGGATCCGCCTTCAGTGCATCCACTTCCGCGGGGCGGAAATAGCGCGCGTCAATCTCGACAAACTCCTGCCAGTCCAGGCCGACATGGGTAAATGCGGCCACCAGAAAATCTTTGACACTGTACGTCGAACCGGTGCCGATCACATAATCATCGGGTTTATCCTGCTGCAGCATCCGCCACATTGCCTCAACATACTCCGGTGCGTATCCCCAGTCACGCGTCGCATCGAGATTACCCATGTAAAGCTTCTTCTGTAGCCCAAATTTGATGTGGGCGACAGCACGGGCGATCTTGCGGGTAACAAACGTCTCACCCCGGCGAGGAGACTCGTGATTGAACAGGATCCCGGAACAGGCAAACATCCCATAGCTCTCCCGATAATTCACAGTGGCGGCATGGGCGTATAGCTTGGCGCACGCATAAGGGCTGCGTGGGTGAAATGGGGTGTCTTCCCGTTGAGGGGGCGGAGTAGAGCCAAACATCTCGCTCGATGACGCCTGATAGAATCGGGCCGCGATTCCGGTCTTGCGAATCCCTTCGAGCAAGCGGATAGCCCCGATGGCCGTGATGTCGCCAGTAGACTCGGGGATGTCGTAACTGACGCGCACATGGCTCTGGGCCGCTAGATTGTAGATTTCATCCGGTTGGATCTCATAGAGCAACTGCCACAAGCTACCCGTATCCGACATATCACCAAAGTGAAGCGCGAGTTGGCCTCGCTCGTGAGGGTCGCGGTAAATGTCGTCCAGGCGGCCCGTGTTGAAGCTGCTCGATCGTCTCTTCAGGCCATGGACTTCATAACCTTTGGCCAACAGGAGCTCCGCCAAGTACGAGCCGTCCTGGCCCGTGATTCCGGTAATTAGCGCTTTCTTCATAATGTAAGTGATTGACCTGATGAGCGTAGCATGAGCCACGCAAACAAATAAAGTTCCAAAACCTCTAGTATATATCGGACCGGTCGCCACTTCCATTAGGCCGTTGCCGCAGTCCCGAAGCCGTTGCTCCGGCTTGGGGTGCCGCTTCCGGGGGGGGTCTACCAGAAATCCGCGGTGCGACTCGAAGTGGGCGAATCGTCCGGGGACAGCTTTGGTACTAGTGGCGGCCTAGGCCATCCTCCAGCAGGTTCCGGTACAGAGGATCCTTGTGTGGGCTTCAGCCGTTTGGGAGGCTGGATCTAGCTAAGGTCCAATGCCTAAACAATCGACCGCCCTCATTCTCTATCATTATCTCTATCCGGACGATGTCGTGAGTTCGGTTCTCCTGACCGAACTCGCCACCGGACTGGCTGAGCGGGGCTGGCAAGTATTGGCGAGTTCTGGAAACCGTGGTTGCCGTGACGAGAGCCAGACCTACCCCCTCCGTTCTGAATTGAACGGCGTCCAGTTCCGCCGCATATGGCGGCCTCGATTACGTCAATCTTCTTCGTTGGGCCGTATTGCCAACGCCATTTGGATGATCATGGCCTGGAGTCTCCTAGCTCTCGATCCGCGTGTCCGTCCGGATGTCGTCATCATGGGTACGGACCCGATTCTGAGCCCGCTGGTGGCGCTCTTCTGGCGGGTCTGCCGGCCGAATGTCCGCATCGTCCATTGGTGCCACGATCTGTTCCCGGAAGCGGCGATCACTGACGGCCTGCTGCGTGAAGGGTCGGCATTTGTCCGGTTGGTCAAGTGGTTGCTGAAACGAGCGTATGCCTGCTGCCATCTGATCGTGGACATTGGACAGTGCATGCGCGCCCTGCTGAAGGAGTATGGCTCCCCGGCAGCGGTGGAAACGATTCCGCCCTGGGCCTTGGCGGAGCCCCGGGGCCTTGCGCAAGTAGACGAACAGGAGCGAACTGCCCTTTTCGGCCATGCCTCCTTGGGGTTGCTCTATTCGGGCAGTTTTGGCCGGGCGCATACCTGGCAAGGAATCCCAGAGCTGGCCGAGGCCTTGGCACCTTTGGGCGGACGCGTGGCGTTCAGTGTCCGGGGCAACGGAGTTGATGCACTGAAGGCGGCCTTCGAGCAGATCTCGGTGCACTTTGCCGGCTTTGCCTCCAGCGATCGACTAGAGGCGCGCCTCGGAGCTGCCGATGTGCACATTGTGAGCTTACGGGAAGACTGGACCGGAACGGTGGTGCCTTCCAAGTTTTTTGGTGCCTTGGCGATGGGCCGTCCAGTGTTGTTTATCGGTAGTGAAAAATCAGCGGTGGCTCGCTGGATCCGGGAACTAGGGGTTGGTTGGGTACTGACGCCGGAGACGATGAGTGAGGTGATAGGAGAGCTGCTCACCGTGGCCCGGTCGCCACGAACGAAAGAAGCGCTCTTCAGCCATTGCCAGCAGGTCTACCGTAAGCACTTCTCGCGGAACCTGGCTCTGGACCGGTGGGACACCGAACTGCGCCGTCTGGTGGATATCCCCGGCGAACGCGCCGTACCTGCGCAAGCGGCGGCGGGGCAGCGGTAAGGCGCAGGAACGGAACTCAGCGGGCGCAGTACTAGGGATAGTACTGGTACTTGACGTTTACCCTGCGCGCAGTGAAGACTGGTGAAGTAATATTGCTTATTTTAAGTCCTGAATGATGGGACTGAAAGGGCGGTAGCATGCCCGAATACCGAACTATCCGGAGTATCCGGCAGCGAGACATCCCAAAGCCCTAGCCGCAGAATTGAAAACAAACGTTTTACTTCATTGTTCCCGAAGCAGTATTTCAACAGAATAAGTTACCGTGCATCTGCCAGGGTATCCGGAGCATGTCCGATCTGGTTGGTTGCATTAGTTCACTGGGCTCCATGAGCAGAGACGGCTTCGAGCGGGAGGTAAACGGTATGACTGAAGCAGATGGAAGCAGCATGGAAGGTCCGAAAGAAGTTGTGACGAAAACGAAACGAGACCGCGATGGGGCACATGCCTGAGTTCCGGGCTGTGGTCTGCGTATTGCTGGCTTCAGCCAGCTTCGTAGCCCTGGCTCAGACGCCTCGACCGGGTCCGCCAACGGGTCCGGGTCCAGCCGGACAAACGGCCCAACCCAGACCGGCCGGAGCGGCGGCGCAATCGAACGAGCTCCGCGGCCCTCTTGAGCGGCTCCGGCCCAATTATGTACTGCGTCCGGGCGATCAGATCCAACTCCGCGCCTTCGAAATGGAAGAGTTGGGCGAGCGCCCGCTGCGGATCGACGGCGACGGTTTCATCAATCTCCCCGTCCTGGGCCGCCTGAAGGCGGGTGGCGTGAGCTTAGAGAAGTTGGAGGCCGAACTGATCGAAGCTCTCCGTAAGTATGTGCGCCAGCCGCAGGTGACCATTACGGTGATCCAGTTCAGTAGCGAGCCGATCTTTTTCGTCGGTGCCTTCAAAGCACCCGGCATCTACCCGCTGGAAGGCCGCCGGACGCTAGTGGAGATGATGTCCTCTATTGGCGGCTTGCTGCCCACCGCCAGCCGCCGGATCAAGGTAACACGACGCAAGGAGTTCGGAGAACTGCCTCTCGGAAATGCGATCCAGGCCGTGGACGGTAGTGGTTCCAGTATCGAGATCAATATGGCCAGCTTGCGCGATAATGTAAATCCGGAAGAGGACATCTTGTTGAAGCCTTTTGATGTCATCAGTGTCGAACGCGCGGAGATGGTCTACATCAGCGGTGAAGTGGGCCGCGTGGGGGCCTTTGAGCTTCAAGAGAAGGACTCAATGTCGGTGCTCCAGGCGCTGACGCTTGCCGGTGGCGTCGGCCCCAATGCGAACCTGCAGCAGATTCGAATCCTACGGCCTGTCCTGAACTCCTCCCGGCGTGCCGAAGTACCGTTGGACCTTAAGCAGATTCTGGCCGGCCGTCAGGCGGACTTCCCTTTGCTGCCTAATGACTTGTTGTATGTGCCGCGTAAAGGGCTATCTAAAGGTGCGATTGGACGGTCGATGGCCACCATCCTTCCCGTCGCTATGTCGGTCATGAATATCGTTTTGTTCGCGGCCGTCAGATAATTCTTAGCCGGTATTTTGATGCAGTTTGTTCCTCCATCTCACCCGAATGGTGTCCCGCCGAACGGTGGCCGCCCGTCTTTTTTGCCCGTGCAGCCACCCAAGTTCCAGGCCGCCCTGCCCCCGGTCACCCCGGCTACCCCCATCCCGCGCCTCTTTTGGGAACACAAGTTTCTCATCCTGTTCTTCATGATTCTGGGAATGATCGCTGGGACGGTTGGCGTCATCGTCAAGCCACCCATGTACAAAGCGGCGACGACGGTCGAGCTATTGGGTTTCAACCAAAGTTTCATGGGCCTCAGCCAAGTGGATCCCCAAGCGGGCACGGATGCGTTTAGTGCTTCAGCCTCCAACATCCAGACCCAGATCCGCATACTCACCAGCCGCACCATCCTCAGCCGAACCGTCGAGCGCCTGAATTTGGAGATGACGCCCTCGACGTCATCACCGCCTACGCCATTCGCCAAGATCCGTGCCCGCATCCCGATCGCCCGTAAGGAGCCGATCGAGCAGAACAAAGAAGCGATCACCACCGCGGCCATGACTGTTAGCGCCCGAGGTGTAGGGGCTACACGCTTGATCCAGTTGGAGTGTGACTCCACCAGTCCTGAAGTGGCCGCCAACTTTCTGAACACCCTGGCCGCCGAGCATATTTCGCAGAACCTCTCTGCCCGGTCCAGCGCTACCCAACGAACCGCCCAGTGGATGGAAGCGCAGCTCGAGGAATCGCGCGCCCGGCTGCAGGGCGCCAATGACAAGCTGCGCGAGTTCGTCCAGAAGTCCGGCCTCGATTTCTTTCCCGAACAAGCCACCCTGGCCGACACCAAAATGCGCCAGTTGCAAGGCGATGTTTCATCGATTCAAGCCGAGCGCATCTCCAAACAAGCCCGTTATGAAATGGCGCGCAATGCCTCTTCGGATGTTCTCCCGGATGTTGTCGCAGATCAGAATCTCCAGGGCATGAAGGCGCAGATCATAACGTTGCGCCGCGAGATGGCCCCGCTGCTGGCCACCCTGACTCCCGAGCACTACAAGGTCAAGCGCATCCAGGCCCAGATCACGGAAACAGAGCAGGCATTTGAGAAGGAGAAGTCCGCTTTACTCCGCCGTCTCCAGAACGATTACGAGGAGGCTCTGCGAAAAGAACGGCTACTCGGTGGCGCCTATAGCGCGCAAACTCGTGCCGTTGGCTCACAAGCGGACAAAGCCGGCCAGTATGCTGCCCTCAAGCGTGAGGTAGAGATGGCCCAGCAGGTCTATAACTCGCTGCTCCAGCAGTCCAATCAAGCCGCCATGGTGGCCCTAGTGCCGACCAGTAATATCCGAGTGGTCGACCAAGCGTTGGTCCCCGATAGGCCTTCATCACCAAACCCGGTCAAAGATATTCCAACCGCGGCCTTCATGGGTGCAGCGTTGGGTGTGGGTCTCATTTGGGCTCGTGATCAATGGAAGCGGAAGAAGCTGTCTCTCCTGTTCGACGCTCCAGGACATAGCCGAATGGTGCTGGGTGTACCCGAGCTGGGAGTGATTCCCTCAGCCACACTTCGTCCCCCCCCCAAGCTAGTCCCGCGCATTCCCCTGATCGGGCGTCGCCTGGAACCCGCCGCCACCGTCGAAGAGCCGATACTCGAGCTAGAAGCCTGGCAGCAACAATCGCCCGCCCTGACCGAATCTTTTCGTCACGCCTTTACATCAATCCTCCGGTCGAAGCCGGCGGGCCACAGTGCGGTCTACGTCATCACCAGCGTGGGACCCAGCGAAGGAAAAACAACGCTTAGCGCAAACTTGGCGATGGCCATGGCCGAGAGCGGCCATTCGGTTCTGCTGGTCGACGCCGATCTCCGGCGGCCCCGGCTCCATCGCTTCCTCAGACTTCCCGAGACACAGGGCCTCAGCGACCTACTTACTGATGGCACTCCGGTAGAGGGCACATCGTTCGCCAATTACTACGCTTCCCTGCCCTCCAGCGATCTAAAGGTGATGACTCATGGACTGGTGGATACGCCCTCGCCCGCCGTACTTTTCTTCTCCAAGCGCCTAGAGAAGATCATCGCTGCACTACGCGAACAGTTCGACTTCGTCCTAATCGATACCGCTCCCACTCTACCATTCCCCGACTCACGGCTGATTGGCAAGAGCGCCGATGGTGTCGTTCTAGTTGTCCGGTCCGGCGTTACCACCCGTGAATCTGCCCAGGCCATCTGCGGCCGCTTCCAGGAAGACGGGATACCGGTTCTCGGAACCATACTCAATGACTGGGCCCCACCGGCGGGAACACCCACGTATCAGGATTACTATGCGACCAGCGCACTTGGAAAAGATCGTCGCAATGCGGTGCCGCCCGCCTGAGAACTTCCTATCTGACGGACTCAATCGAACTTGATCCACAGCTATACCACGACTATTGAGCTTCTCCACCGCTCTTATACTTTGGCGCGGCCCTACGGGCGGCGAAAACTGCTCGTTGTATTCCTGTGGGTTCTTGCTCAAGGCGTCGCGCAGGTTGCCGGGGTGACATCTATCTTCCCTTTCTTGGCACTCGCGGCCGATCCCGATCAAGTGCGGCATTCCGAATTTGGGAGGCGCTGGCTGGCCGCACTGCCAGTGATGGACAATAGGGATCTGCTTTTCGCCGCCGGTATGGCGGCCATCGCCTTGTTGCTATCCAGTAATTTAATTAATCTATTGAGCGAGGTAGCCCGTGTCCGTTACGGGCATGAGTTCGGCCATTGGCTGCGCCTCCGCCTCCTGCGGCAACTCGTGTCACAGCCATACTCCTTCTTCCTGGCCAACAACTCCAGCGCGCTGCTGAAGAAGGTTGCGAGCGATGTAATTTCCTACGTGCAGGGAGTATTGCTCCCGCTGCTCGATAGCGTCGCCCGGCTGCTGAGCATCCTCTTGCTGCTGATCGTCATCTGTTGGGTCGATCCGCTGATGGCAGCCGTTGCGGGCATTACTTTGGGGGGCTTTTACCTGATCGCCTTCCGCTATGTCAATCGGCGCCTGAGTGACACTTCGGAGGGTCTCAAGCAAGCCCAGCGTTGGTCCTGGCACGAAGCGGGCCAACTGCTCGGTGGCATCAAACCAGTCAAGGTCCAGCGTGCCGAGGAGTTCTTCATCAACCGCTTTGCCCAGCACTCGCACAACCAAGCCCGACTGATGGTATGGGTGCCAGTCTACTCCAATGGCCCCCGGTATCTGATCGAGCCTCTAGCATTCGGCGGACTGGTTGCCGCCGTGCTGTTCATGGCCGCTCAAGGCCGGAGCCTGACAGCCATTCTTCCGACATTAGGTGTGATGGCGTTGGCCGGCTATCGCCTTATCCCCACACTTCAGTTACTATACGGGCAAATCGCCCAACTCCGGACAATGACTCATCACCTGGACGAGATTTATGATGAGTTCGCAGTGGAGGCGGATGCCCCCAGTCCCTCGTTTCCCACGGCCACACCGCTGCCTTGGAAACACTCCTTCACCCTCCAAGGAGTCTCCTTCACCTATCCCGCCTCATTGCGACCCGTCATCGAGGACGTGACGCTGACGATTCCGAAGAACTCCTGCGTCGCCTTTGTCGGCCGCAGCGGATGCGGCAAGTCCACTTTGTTGGATATCGTTCTCGGCCTGCACAAACCCACTTCGGGTTCGATCCTGGTGGACGGGGAGCCGTTGACGCCAGATCGCATGCCTGCTTGGTTAGCCGGAATCGGTTATGTACCGCAGGATATCTTCCTGATCGACGACACAATCGCGGCAAACATCGCGCTTGGCGTCGAACCCAGTGCGATCGACTATCTGCGCCTCCGGGAGGTTTGCGAAACCGTTCAGATCCTTCACCTGATCGAACATGAATTGCCAAGTGGCCTGGAAACGGTTGTCGGCGAGCGGGGTGTACGCCTCTCCGGCGGCCAACGGCAACGGATCGGTTTGGCCCGGGCTCTCTACCGCCGTCCTCAGTTGCTGATTCTGGATGAAGCTACCAGCGCGCTGGATAATGCCACAGAGGCCAGCTTGATGTCGGCCCTTGACCCCTTGAAGGGCGTCTTGACAATACTAATTGTTGCCCACCGTCTCACCACCATCGAACGCTGCGACAACGTCTACAGTCTTGTTGAGGGCCGCGTGTCCCCGGAGGCTCTTGCCGGAGAAGTATCGTAGTGGGCTGCACCACTCCGTGGATCTCGCCTGCCTAGTGCAGTTCCCGTAACCAGGTGCCCCAAGCCGTTCGGGCACTTTAAGTAGATGCGAGTGGGCATTCTCACGCTGCATCATGTCCCCAATGTGGGGGCGCTTTTGCAGTGCCGCTCTCTCGTCAAGGCGGTCCGTTCGTTGGGCCACGTGGTTGAAGTCATCAACTACGTTCCCCAGGCGCTGCCGCGGGATCCATCACCCCTGGCGGCCATCGGCTCCGCCTGCCGGTCAATGAGAAACCCTGCTCAAGCAGTCGAGGTGGTACGCAACTACACCGGGACCACCGACCATTAGCTAGCCGCCCGCCGGGATATGGGGCGTCTCCGGTTGTCACCGTTAATCGCGAAGCGGGAGAATCTTCTCGACCTCCGATACGACGCGATCCTGCTGGGAAGCGATGAGATTTGGAACGTCCGCAACCCCTGGACTTCTGCCGACTTGGCCTATTTCGGGGCTGTCGGCGGTTCTTGCCCCGTGTCAGCGTATGCACCGAGCTTTGGTGCCGTCGATCAAGCCTCCGAACTCTCTCCTGAGATTCAGCAGGCCTTGCGCAGACTCCATTACGTCTCTGGCAGAGACCCGAATACGGTTGGTTTATTGGCAGCGCTGGGTCTGAACGCCCCGCTGGTGGTAGATCCCACACTGCTTGAGGGCAAGATCCAGCACACGGGGCTTGCGGTAGGCCGCGACATTCTTGTTTACGGAACTCGCCTGGACGCGGAACACTTTCAGGCCACTCAAGCATTCGCCCACAAAGAGCAACTGGGGATGCGATCAATCATCTACCCGCAAGCGAGAGAGATTCCGCATTCGGCCTATGTGATGGCCGATGATTTTCTCGGCTTTATGCAGAATGCCCATGCTGTCGTCACATCCACGTTGCATGGAGCAGTCTACGCGTTGCTTTACGGAAAGCCGTTTGCGGTGGTGATGCCGGGCAGCAAGCGTTTGAAGATTCAAGGTTTCCTCGACGTGTTTGGGCTGCGGGATCGGCTTATTGAGCAGCCCGGCCGGATTGCATCCGCGCTGTCGACCCCGCTCAACCTACCAGATCTCCGCGTTAGGCTGGCCAAGGAAGCAAACCGGTCCCTGGCGTATCTATCGAAGGCGCTTTCGCCCGCCGCGGCGGCCGCTCACGGATAGTATGCGGGTTGTCCATCTTAGCAGCCATGCCCGCCAGGGCGGAGCGGCCGTGGCCGCTTATCGGCAGCACGAGGCACTACAGCGCGCCGGCCTTGCGTCGTCCATGTGGGTGCGGTTTAGGGATTCTCCCGATGAAACCGTTACCGCCTATGCCCCACCAGCTCCCGCGACCCGGCGGCTGAAGCGAGTCGCCCGCCGCCTTTATTTGGGCGCAGTCCGTGCTGATGCCCAGCCAGACTCCTTGTTCTCCGATGACCGGGCTGAGTATGGCGGTGATGAGTGCGCCTCCCTGCCGCCGCATGATGTGGTGAACCTTCATTGGAGCACTGGTTTTGTCGATCAACCGGCCTTGTTCCGGACGCTACCAGCCGCCACACCCCTTGTCGTGACGATGCATGACATGCACGCATTCACGGGTGGTTGTCACTATACCGGCACGTGCACCCGCTTCACGGATGAATGCGGATGCTGTCCTAGGCTGGGCAAGAGCGGCCTTCACGATCTATCGTATGCCGCCCTTGCCCGCAAACGGAGTTCCTATAACGGTCGACCCACACAAAAGCTCTGTTTTGTGGCGGATAGCCATTGGCTGGGCGAGCAGGCACGCCAGAGTACCCTCCTGAAAGGCGCTCGCGTCGAGGTGATTCATTACGGTCTCGATTTGGCGGTGTTCCGGCCCTTATCGCCCATCTTCGGCCGAGAGGCATTGCGCATCCCGCTGGATCGCTGCGTGGTTGGATTTGCCGCTGCGGATATTGCGAACACCAGGAAGGGAATGGCCCACTTGATTGAGGCCTTGCGAGGTATGGCTCAACGCCCATTCATTCTTACGTGGGGCCAAGGGGATCCTGCGGCCTTACGGGAGTTTGATCATCTGCACCTGGGCGAGTTGACCAATGAGGCGTTGATGGCCGTAGCCTACAACTGTACTGACTTTTGCGTAGTACCCTCCCTGGAAGAGGCATTTGGGCAGACCGCATTGGAAGCTATCGCGTGCGGACGGCCCGTTGTCGCTTTCAGAACGGGCGGATTGGTGGACACCGTACGCCATCGCAGTACCGGCCTGCTGGCCCGATGCGGGGATAGCCGGGAACTGCGGGAGGCAATGGAAGAACTGATGACCAATACCACCCTCCGGCATCAGTTGGGTGCCCAGGGGCGCCAGTTGGCCGAGGCGGAATTCTCCTACGCCTACAATGCCCAACGATATTCGACGTTGTACGAGCAGCTCCTACTGAATAGGCAGTGACGGCTTGACCACAAGTGAAGTATGCGGCCGGCCGGTGGATGCCATGAACCATCACACGTCCAGCAATGACCCCGCCGGAAGTCATAGCCCGGGCATCGTCTATCTGAGCAATATCGCTCCTACTGAGCAATCGTGTGTGGTCTTGCACCGGCACTTGCAATCGTCCCAGCCCCAATTCGTAGTCGATGTGCTTTCGCCGCAACTAGAGAATGGCAATCCCTGGGTGTTAGTTCGCCGGGCAGCGGCGTTGCTAGCCCGCTTGGGCTTGGAGGCTCTGGGCGAATCCATCCACTCTTGGATTGCCGGAAGATGGGCTGACACCTGGATTGACAAGGCGCTGGCAGGGCGGCAGAACGTCATCATCCTCACAATCGCCCATGGTGACCTGGCCTACGCGGCACAGCGGGCGGCCCGCCGCACGGGTTTCCCGTTGGTAGTCATCTTTCACGATTGGTGGCCGGCGATGCCACCGCTTGGACCGGCGGCCCGCCGGGTGGAAGAGCGCCGGTTCTTGAAATTGCACCAGGATGCGGCTGTTTCGTTTCCTGTTTCGGAGGGGATGCTGCAGGCCCTTGGTGGAGGAGCGTTCACCCGCCGCCTGTATCCGATACCAGACCGCGACATCGCAGCGCCTCCTCCTCCGGCTCCGGTGTTGAAGGGGGCGGATCCATTTCGTGTGCTCTACGCCGGCAATCTCTTCCATTACGGCAAGATGATTGAATTGGCTTTGCGGCATTTCCAGAACGCCCCCGAACTGCGGTTAGAGGTGCGCGGCGGGCAGCCCAACTGGGCCCCAAGCTTCCGGCAAGAAATGCAGGCCTCCCATTGCTGGCTACCGTTCTGTTCGCGCCAGGAACTTGAACTCTGGCTGGAAACCGCCCATGCCTACCTGATCGCGATGGTGTTCGATCCGGCCCAACAGCGGCGCATGGAGACAAGCTTTCCCTCCAAGCTTACGGAGTTCAGCCGCTATGGCCGTCCGCTGGTTGTATGGGCGCCTGAGTATTGTTCCGCGATTCTCTGGGCACGGGAAACGGGTGCGGCGGTCTGCGTCACTGATCCAAACCCCGCCGCGCTCCGGCAAGCGCTCCAACAGTTGGCCAGCGATCAAGACCAGTACGCCGAGATGGGCCGGCGAGCTCGAGCTGCCTACGAAAAACACTTTCACCCGGAAGTATTGCAACGTATCTTCGAGGAAGGTGTGCTCGAGGCTCTACGGGTCAGCCAGCTGGCCACTGCTCTCCGTCCAAGCGTCTGAGGCGGGCCAGTTTCCCCGCTCAGATGCAACTGCTCTCCTTGAGAATCAAGAGATGACACCGAATCCGCCCCCGGTCGTCTCAATCATCACACCGCTCTACAACAAGGGTCTGTATGTGGCGGAGACCATAGCGTCAGTACTTCGGCAGACCTTTAATGCCTGGGAATGGTTGATTGTCGACAATGGCTCCACCGACACCGGCCCGGAAATCGTGGACCAAACCGCCGACCGACGCGTCCGCCTTCTTCAATATCACCAGACTCGCGGTCCGGGCGGGTCGCGCAATGCCGGGCTGGCCGAAGCCCGCGGCGAATGGATATTTTTCCTTGATGCAGACGATCTGCTGGAACCCGACCATGTGGACGCGCTCTTGCGCGCAGGCCGCGCCACACGCAGCTCCGTAGTGGCTTCCCGGTGGCAGACCTTCGACCATGCAACACAAAAGCTGACGGCGTGGGAGTGGCCACAGTTGGAATCGCAAGCGTTCCAATACTCAAGCATCGCCTACCCTCCATGGCCGGTCGGAGCCGTTTTGTTGCACCGCGATGTCTGCCCGGCTCTGGTGCAATGGCCGGTGGAACTGGATGGCTACGCCAGCGAGGACACCGCCTTCTGGTTTCGTGTCCTCCAGCATGCCCAGCCCGTTGTCTGCCGTGAAGGTGGTGGATTTCGCTATCGCATTGGGTTACCGCAAAGCCGCAACGATTATGCCCAGCTAGAAAGCTGGGCCCGCGCACTGTCGGCTGTTTTTGCCAACAATGTAAACTACTTGCAATCGGAAAGCCGCCCTTTTCATTGGCAGCATGCCCAATACATCATGCGCAGCTATGCCGCCCTCTGGGAACGGGCGGTTAAGGCCGATAACCATCGAGTGGCGAAAGATACTCGCATTTTGGCGGATGAATGGGCCGCCCGGGCCCTCCGCTCCGGCGGTTGGAGAAGCCCGGCCGTGATCGCCCGATCTCTCTGCGGCATTGAGGCCTTCACCCGCGCGCGCCAATTCGCCAACCGATAGCTACTGTAGAAGACAGACTGGACTACATTTATGAACATCATCGTCTCCACCACCATCAATCCACCGACGGAGGCCATCCTGCGGTTCGATGCGATGCCCGGCTGGACTCTACTTGTCGTTGGCGACAAGAAGACTCCCGCGGACTACCGCCTGGCTAATGGCGTGTATTTTTCTCCCGACGAACAGGAAAAATACAATCCCGCTTTGTCTGAAGTGCTCGGCTGGAATTGCATCGCCCGCCGGAACTTCGGATTCCTATGGGCGCATGACCACGGGGCCGAGGTGGTGGCGGTGGTCGACGATGACAACATCCCAAACGAGAAGTGGGGTAAAGATCTTTTCATCGGCAAACCCACCGAGGTGACCTACTACCACACGGACCAGCTGGCCTTCGATCCGGTTGGTGCTACCAACTATCCTCATCTCTGGCACCGGGGTTTCCCTCTCCAACTAATTCCCAAGCGCGATTATTCGCGGCATGAGAAAAAGATGATCACGCCACTCGTGCAGGCTGATTTTTGGGATGGCGATCCCGATATCGACGCCATTTGCCGCTTGGAGCACGCGCCCGATTGCCGCTTTGATCCGGCCTGCTTCCCGATGGCGGCCTCGGCAATTGCTCCCTTCAACTCCCAGAACACTTTCCTCCACGCGTCACTGCTGTCCAAGTACTTCATGTTCCCCTTCACCGGCCGCATGGAAGATATCTGGGCTGCGTACTACCTGCAGGCGGCCAGCGATGCGGCGGTGGTGTTTGGAGCCGCCTCGGTGTTTCAAGCCCGCAATCCCCACGACCTGCTCCGCGATATGCGGGCCGAATACATCGGGTATGAGAACAACATGGAAATGCTGCGCGTCTTGAAGAACAACCCTGAATCCATCGCCCGCTTTCTCCCGGGGCGATCTTGGGAAGCGTTTGACGTGTACCGGCGCCATTTTCGCTAGTACCTGGCAATAACCCACATGAGCCAACCGCTACAGCCTCCCTCTCAGGCCACCTTGGGGCCCGTATCATTGATCGTCACTGTCCTGAACGACGTGGCGGGTACCCAGAAATTCCTAGATCGGATGGAGGAGCAGACTTACCGCCCGGACGAGATCATCGTTTGCGATGCGGGATCCACCGATGGGACCTGGGAGCTCTTGCAGACCTATGCCGCCAGTGGTCCGATTCCGCTCGTGGCAGTCCAAGAGAAGCGCTGCGCCGTGGCCCGGGGCCGAAACATTGGCGCCTCTCACGCCAAGTACGACTACATTGCCATTACCGATATTGGCTGCGACTGGGAAGCTGAATGGATGGCCGATCTACTTCAGCCCATCGCTTCTGAACAGGCGGAGACGGTGATCGGCAGCTGGCGGGTCCGTTGGCAGGATCAGGAAACGCGATGGGCCAAGGCTGATTTCGTTCTCGGCCACGGATATAAGTTTCTGGCGACCCCTCAATCTCATGGCTGCAACCGGTCGGTGGTGCACTCCAAAGAGATCTATTGGCGCTTGGGCGGAATGCCGGAAGATCTAACATTCGCTGGGGAGGATTCCACCTTCGCTCGTCTCATCCTTCATGCCACGAAACGAATCGGTGCCACCCGTGAACCGAGGTGCATCTGGGAACGGCCTCAAACCTGGCGGGCCATCATGAAGGAAACGCGGCGAAATTTCAAGGCGGACGGAGAAGCCGGCTTGGGTGCCCGCCACGTTGTCCTGACCGCGTTCCGGTTAATGGTCGAGATTGTGTGCGTGCTGCTCTTCCTGACAGCTTGGGCTCTCCCCACAGCCTACAGCCTCCCCGTTCAGTTGGCCAGCAGTACGGCCACCTTGACCCTGCTGTGGCTAAGACTTTCCGCGTATCGGCGGCGGCGCCGCGACGCCATTGCCGAAGCACAGCACGTCCCCCTGCTTGATATGTTTCTGCTGGACTACGCCCGCCGCTACTGGTGCATTATCGGCTACCTTGAGGGCTGGAACATCGGCCGGACCCGGTGCCAGAACTGCCGCGCCCGCCTGCGTGCGGCGGGCGTTACGTGGTGGTAATCCGACACCCATGGCGATTCCCATTGTCTTTATTCATCAAGGCAATTCGTCCTACCTGCCTTGGACGCTATTGCAATGCCGGCACTGGAATCCCCATAGCGAGATCATCCTGTTGGGGGATGCCTCCACGCGCCACTTTGGCTCCATCGTGGAGCATGTCCCCTTCCACCGCTACACCCGTCAGGCCGAAGAGTTCTCGCAGATCTATCAGCATTACTCTACTAATGGAGCTCCGTACGAGTTGTTCTGTATCCAGCGGTGGTTCATTCTCCGCGAGTATCTTTCATCCCGGCGTCTGACTCGGGCGGTTTACCTGGATTCCGATATTTTGGTCTATTCCGATCTTAGCGTGGCGGCGGAGACCGCTGGCTGGAATGGTGGCATGACCGTGGCGGGAGTCAGTGCCCATTCAAACGTGATCAGAGATTTGGCCACTCTGGACGGTTATCTGAGCTATATAACTCGCTGCTACGCCGCCCCGGACTCGAATCAGCAACTGCGACGGTTGCTCGATGATCATCAGCGGAATATGGGCCCTCTTGGTGGAATCTCTGACATGACGTTCTTTCGCACTTATCGTGAGCAGTTCCCCGACGAGATCTCGGACGTCAGTGTGCCCGCGACAGACGCGACGTGCTTTGACATCACGATCGATACGGCGCAAGGAATGCGTTGCTCGAATGGGTACAAGTCAGTGGATTGGAAAGACAATCAACCCTGGTGTACCGAAGAACGATCGGGCCGGCGCGTGCGCTTTCATACGCTGCACTTTCAAGGCGCATCCAAGGCGTTGCTGCGTGGATTTATCCGCCCGCCATCCACCCTCATGGCGCTCATGGCAAACTGCTACATCGGGATTTATCACGGGCAGCGCCTCGTCCGTCGGCTGCACCGGTAGTTCAGTCAGCACCGCGATTCGGTTTGATATTGGTCTAGTGGAAAAGTTTCCTCAGCGCCGCGTTCTCTACTATTGCCCACTCTCTAAAGGGGGCATCGCCGACTACACTCTGGCGCAGACGCGCGCACTTTCCGAACTCGGCACGGACGTAACGTTGTTGACCACGGCGTCATTGGCGGGAGCGGCGCCCGTGGCCGCCATTCCGGATTTGATCGATGAGACGGCACCCATCCCCGGGCCCAGGTGGCGCCGTTGGATACAGCGGGTGCAGAACACGCGTCACAATGTTTCCTGTCTCCACCGCCATGCCGTGGCGGCTGGATACCAGCATGTCCTGTTCGCCACCTACTGCGAATACGGGGCCCCGATGTGGGTGGGCGAGTTGAACGCGATGGCCCGTCAAGGGGTTCGTTTCAGCGCCATCCTCCATGATCCGATCCGGGATCATGTCGTGGGACCGGCAGCTTTCCATCGCTGGTCCGTGCAGGCAGGTTACTCGTTTCTGCGGGATGTGTTCGTGCACGAGGAGATTCCGCGATCTCAGACGGCGGCACCGGATCACGTCCGGATTACGATGATCCCACACGGTCCTTTCGACTTTCCTTCCAAAGTTGATGGTGCGCCCAATATTCGGCTCCGATTTGGCATCCCTCCGGAGGCAAAGCTAGTGTTGGCCTTCGGCCAAGTGCGAGATGGAAAGAATCTCCATCTCGCGATCCAGGCACTGCGTAAGTATCCCGGCATCTGGCTGTTGGTGGTGGGGCATGAGGCGGGGCCGTCACAGCGAGGTTTTGACGACTATCAAGCCCTGGCCGCTTCCACTGGCGTGGGTGAGCGGTGCCGTTGGCATCGCGAGTATGTTCCATCAACAGAGGTGAGCGGGTTCTTTGAGGCCGCCGATTTGATTCTGTTGACCTATAGTGCACGCTTCCGTTCTGCGAGTGGCGTGCTGAACACAGCGGTTCAGTTCCGGCGGCCCTGCCTGGCCTCATCCGGCCGAAGTCCGTTACGGACGCAAGTGGAGCGGCATTCACTCGGAGTGTGGGTAGAGCCGGATTCACAGGCCGCTGTTGAGGCGGGGGTGGACCGCTGGCTCCGTGGTGAGATGGGACCAGCCCGGTGGAGCGACTATGTAGAGGAGAACTCCTGGCGGCGGAATGCCGAATTGGTGCTTCAGCAGCTCTGGAGAGAGGAGCGCTGAGGTTTTGCCTTCAGGTTTATTCGAACAGAATCCGAATAGCTCCAGGCCGACGGCTATCCTGTTGGTCAATTCGTCATTCGGCCGTGGCTATACCGCGATTGCGGATCTGCTCACCGATTGGGCCTGCGATATGCGCGCGGTAGGCTTCGCGGTCGATGTGCTTTGCATCGTGAACCAGGATGTCTCGCAGCCACCAGCCGATGTGCCGGTAAAGGAGATGCCTCATCGGCTGCGCCTTGTCTCTTGGACGGTCATGAAGGCTTTTTTCTTGGCCTATGCAAGCCTCTATCTGGTCGTGAATGCCCGGCGCTATGACCTGGTTGTTAGCCCGGAGGATCCAGCTGGGATTGCGGCACTACTCAATACTTTGCGCCGCATCGGTGTTTGGCGGGGACGACTCGTCTGCTGGCTGATGGATTTGGCCTCCCACCAGGACGATCTGGTCAGCGGTTTAGGTGGTGTGCGCCGTCTGCGGCGCCGATTGCGGTTCTGGATTGAGGGTGCGTACCGTTCTGCGGACGCAGTCGTCACACTAGGCAGTTGCATGGCCGCCCGATTGACGGAACGCGCTGTGCTTCAATCCCGTATATGCGTGATTGGGGCGTGGACTTTGGTCGATAGCATGATGAGCAGTCAGCCGACTGACATCCAGATGTTTTCTGATCGGAATCTGCAGGTACTCTATTCGGGACATCTGGGAGAATGGGCAGATGTAGATCTCCTAGTGGGTCTGATTAGGAGAGCCAGGGGACAACGTATTTCGTTCACCTTCGCCGGCAATGGACAGGGAATGGACCAGCTACGTTCGATGGCCGCGGAAGAATTGTGGGATCACACCCGGTTCATCGGCCGCGTCCCGGGTCCGGAAGTTCCCCAGTTATTGACGTCCGCCGATGTCCATCTGGCCTGCCTGGACGCGCGGTTCCTCGGAACATGTGTTCCATCCAAAACTTATGCCGCCATGGCCGTTGGTCGGCCCATCTTGTTCTTGGGCCCATCTGCATGCCAAGCAGCTCTTGATATCTCAGCTTCCCAGGGTGGCTTCGTGAGCGACGGCGATGCCTCGGGGGCGATTCAATTCCTTCTTGATTTGCGAGACTACCGTTCGTTGGCCCAAGCCAAAGGCGGGCAGGGTCGGCATTGGTACGAAGCGAACCGCTCTCGTTCAGTGGCGGCCCAGCAGTGGCAAGCATTGCTAGACAGCATCGCCCCTGAGGCACGGTGAGCCTGTTGCCGGCGCTTGCTCTGTCTATTAGCGCCGACTTCCCTGCGCTCACTTTCTAACGGCCATTAGTGTGGAATAAATGCGAACTGTTCTCTGCTCAAACGTGGCCTATTATCACCCCTTGGCCCGGGCGTTGTTTGAGGCAGGGCATTTGGCCCAATACATTACATGTCCCTCGGTGGCCCCTGGACAACCCCCACCCCGCTTTCTGCCAGACTACTGGCGTTCCAAACTGGCGGGCCGGGATCTCGAAGTGGTGCCCACGTCCCTGGTCCGTCAGCTCTACCTGCCAGAAATCCTACAGAAATCTCTACCTGCCCTGAAACTTTGTTCCGCCGATCACGCAGACCGGATCAACAACTACCTGTTTGACAGGACGGCCGCCCGTCATCTCGAACCTTGCACTATTCTGCACTTCGTCAGTGGTATCGGCCTGCACTGCGCCCGCAAGGCGAAGCAGTGGGGTTCAACCGCGATCTGCGATGTACGCCAGGAGCACCCTTGGTTTCAACGCGATATTCTTGCCGAGGAGGCCGAGCGCTGGCAGGTGGAGGCAGTTGTTCCAGGGACAAGCTATGAGGCTCGCGTCCTGGAAGAGTTTACGCTCGCCGATTATTTCGTCCTGCCCTCTCTCCATGCCAAGAACACATTTGTGGAACGTGGCTTTGCGGCCGACCGAATCTGGGTTTGGCCGTACGGCGTAAATCTCACGATTTTCCCCGAGCGCCAGCAACCACCACCCAATGATCGCTTCAACATTGTCTACGTGGGTTCGGTCACCTTGCGCAAGGGAGCACAATATCTACTGGAGGCCACTCGCCTTCTCCAGCCGCTTCCGCTTGAGATCACTTTCGTTGGCGCACTCTCGCCAGAAATGGAACCGATTCTCAAACGGTATGAGGGATTGTTCACTTGGGCTGGCGCGATGCCCAAAACGCAACTACACAACGTGTATCGGGATGCGTCAGTCTTCGTGCTTCCCTCCCTGGCGGATTCGTTCTCTTTGGCTACTCTGGAGGCGATGTCGAGCGGTGTTCCAGTGATTATCAGCGAGAATACCGGGGCAAGAGAGATGGTGACCCAAGGTTGTGAGGGCTTCGTGGTTCCGATTCGGAATGCGGCCGCCATCGCCGAGCACCTTGCCTATCTGTATCACCATTATGAGGCCGCAGCCGAGATGGGACGTGCCGGTGCGCGGCGTGCCCGAACCTGCACGTGGGAACGCTACCGAAGCATTGCTATGGCCCATTACGATACCCTTCGGCCCGAATCGAGGCTGGTGACATGATGCTGCGGCAGGCGGGCGCATTCTCGTGTTGTTAATCCTCATATGGCTCACGGTGGCATTGGTTGCCGGTTGGACATTGTACGCGTATTCCACGTCTGGTGATATCTTTCACCCGCTGATCCTGACACTCCCGATGTACTTGTTCATCTACGGCTACATGCCGTTGAACCTGATCGAGACCGGTGAGCTCTTCAGTTACGTGACTGAAGACCAGGCCGTCTTCGCGCAAGGCTTAGCCGTGGCGATCTTGATCGCCTTTGCCTGGGGCTGCATGCGAGGCGTGGATTCAGCGGATTCGCTCGGGCGCCGCGTGATTACCATCCCAGACGCCACGACGCTTCGCAATGGCGCGGTAGCGATGGGTGGCGTGGGAATGTTGGCTTGGCTTTACATGATGGCCACCACGGGCGGCCTTGCCGGAGCATTCGGTACTGCCTACGGTGGCGCCTGGAGCGATAGCGGATACATTCGGGATTCCGTCTATCTTTTGCTGGCGGCCCTGTTACTCCTGCTCTCCCCCACACTTTGTGCGCCCCGCAGCTATTTCTGGTGGGCTACGGTGGTGGCATTTGCCACGCCTTGGGTGCTTCAAGCGACGTTAGGCGCGCGGCGAGGGCCGACGTTTGTGCTGGCAGTTGGTTTGGGCGTCTCATGGTATCTGGCCCGCCGGCAGCGCCCCACTATCCTGTTCGCCTCCACCGCCGGAGCCGCCCTCGGTTTGTTGATGCTCTTTCTGGTCTCCAACCGCAGTGCGATCTACATCGGTAGCGATCAGGAACTGACGACCGAGAAGATGACTGAAGTGGCCGTGGCATCGGAATCGAACGAGTACATCTTTAGTGTGGGCTGCATTACCACCGCCCGGGAAACGGGAAGGTATTTCTGGGGGCGCCGGGTTCTGGCACAGGTCTTTGTCCGGCCCATTCCACGAGCCATCTGGCCAACAAAGTATGAAGACACCGTACCCGAGCTCGAGCAGAACTCTGGAGTTGCGGGAGCCGGTTTGGAGACTGTCATGGGTTGGCGGGAAGTTCCTGGAGCGGCGGCGGCTATGGTTGCCGATACCTGGGTTGAGTTTTCCTGGGGCGCAATCCCAGTCTGCTTCGGGATAGGTTGGGCATATGGATACTGGTGGAGGCGGGCCGTTACCGACGGCGGTCGGTGGGGCACTCAGTATGTCATTCTGCTGCTTCTCTCGGTCTACCTGATTACGCAGGCTCTGGAGGCTTTTGTCTTCCGCCTCATCATCTTGTCGGTGGCGACGGAGTGGATTTGGCGACGGAGTGAGCGGGCCGGTGCCGCGACGGCCATGGCCGATCCAGCACAGTCCATGGGAGTAGCATGAGTGGTATACCAAGCGTTGCCCTGATCAACAACGCCC
This sequence comes from Bryobacteraceae bacterium, assembly GCA_947458745.1. Lineage (GTDB taxonomy): Bacteria > Acidobacteriota > Terriglobia > Bryobacterales > Bryobacteraceae > JAPKYZ01. The sequence continues at coordinate 367,355 of CANGYQ010000002.1, forward strand.
CCACACCATACCGCGTGATCTTCCACCAACGCCTGGCACGGCAGCTTCCTCAGTATTGTTTCTGGAGTGTCTTCACGCATGGAGTGAGCAATGCGGACTGGCGCTTGGATTTGCCCAGGGAGATCCGGCCGGTCTTTTTTGGGACTGATGAGAGTAGCTTGGCGGCAGATTGTGGCGCCGCTCAGCCTCACGAATGGGAGAAGGCCGGCCGAATCATCCAGTGGATGAAGGATCGATCAATCCGGGCGATAGTCCTGGGCGGCTACAACGATATGGGCCGCTTGAGAATTCTAGCCTGGTGTCGCAGGAATCACATTCCGTGCCTGCTGTTCGGCGACAGCAATATCGACTGTGATCGCCCGGCTGGTCTACAGAAGCTGGTAAAGCGGTGCTTGCTTCCTGTGGTATTGCGGAACTTCACCAGCGTCCTGTGCTGCGGTACCGCGGGCGAGGCCTACTTTAAGCGTTACGGTGTGTCGCCAGACCGGCTCTTCCGGGTTCCCTACGAAGCGGACTACGATGCTCTGCAACAGTTGGCACCCGACGTCATCGCGGAAACCAGGGATCAGTTCCAACTACCGGACGGACGGCTGTATATCCTCTATGCAGGGCGGCTGGTGGGCCTGAAAAGGGTGGATTTGCTGATCGCCGCTTTCAGCCGGGTGGCCGAAAGGTGGCCGGATTGGGACCTTCTAATCGCGGGTGACGGTCCTGAGCGGACGGTTCTGGAGAACAGCGTGCCACCGGCTCTGCGCGGAAGGGTCCGATGGGTAGGCTTCATCAATGCCCCCCGCGTTTTGGCCGGCATCTACGGTTGCGCGCGGGTGGGCGTTTTGGCCAGCGACTACGAACCGTGGGGCGTGGCGCTCACGGAGGCGGCCTGCCGCATGCCGGTGATTGCCAGTTCCGTGGTTGGCGCGGCGTTGGATGTCGTGCGGGACGGTGTTAATGGCCGCGTGTTTACCGCCGGAGACCTGGAATCGCTCGTCAGTTGTCTGAACGATGTCCTATCTCCTTCGCGATTGCAGGAGATGACCGTTGCGGCACCGGGCGTCTTTATGGAATGGCGGAGGGCCAATGACCCGGTGGAGGGCCTAAGGCGAGCTTTGCGGCAGGCGGAGCCAACACTTGTATGACTAAACGTTCCTGCCTGAACATCAACTCCCACATTGATCCGCGCTTTGGAGGCATCGTCAGTTCCCTGTCAAACTTCTGCGCGGCCGTCGAGGGCGATGGCCGGTTTCTTTCTCCTCGGGCCGCCTTCTGCGGACCCGACGAGGCGGGCGGGCAGGAGAAGATCTCCCGCTGGCCGCATTCGCATCGTGCCTGGTTATGGGAATCCTCGCTCCGGCAGCGCTTGGACGGCGATGTTTCCACCTCCGATCTGGTTCACATCCACGGCATCTGGGAAGCTCATTGCCAAATATCGGCGGCCTCTGCCCGGCGCTGCCGGCGACCTTACGTGATCTCCCCTCATGGGATGTTAGATCCGTGGGCGTTGCGGCAGAAGCGGTACAAGAAGATGCTCTATGCCCGATTGTTCGAAATGAGGAACTTGGCTGAAGCAGCTTGTTTGCGGGCCGTCACCGAGGCTGAGGCCAGACAGATGCGAGCTTTAGGCCTCCGCAACCCGATTGCGGTAGTGCCCAACGGCATCGAGCCGCCGCCACGTACCTCCGCCGACCTATTCTATAGCCGCTATCCGGCTATCCGGGATCACGCCATGGTTCTCTACCTGGGGCGGCTTCACCCTAAGAAGGGGGTTCTACCCCTAGCTGAAGCGTGGCGCACAGTCCAAGATACGGTTCCCCGCGCGCACTTGGTCTTCGCCGGGCCTGATGACGCCGGCACTATGGCGGCAATTCAACGGATCCTCCACAGTCACTCCGCCGCGAGTTCCGTAACGTTTACCGGGCTGATGGATCACGCGATGAAATGGAGTGCCTACGCCGCCGCGTCCCTCTTTATCTTGCCGTCTTACTCGGAGGGCTTCAGCATGGCCGTACTCGAAGCCCTGAGTGCCGCCACTCCAGTAGTCATCTCCGACGGCTGTTACTTCGATGCAGCCATCCGCGCGGGCGCCGGGTGGCGCACCGGGACTGAACCGGTCAGCATTGCCGCCACTCTCATTGAGGCCCTACGCGCGGGCCCAGACGCGCTCTCCGCGATGGGTCGAGCAGGAGCCACTCTGGTTAACCAGCACTATACCTGGGGCCACGTCGGCCGTCAGATGGCCGACGTTTATGATTGGCTTAGCGGTGGGCCCTTGCCCACATCCTGCGTTGTGGACCTTGTGTAACCTGAATGCCACCCACAGTCGACCTTTCGCGTTTCGACAACTCCTGGTATCGCCCGGGCAGGCCTTTCTGGGTACAGTCGCTCTGGTTCTTTCTCGGCCAGCCTCTACTGAGGGCGTCCTTGAACCCATCGTCATCGCTGCGCCGCGCACTCCTGCGACTCTTCGGGGCCCATGTTGGACGTGGTGTCGTCATCAAGCCAGGAGTTCGCGTCAAATACCCATGGCTCTTGCGAGTGGGTGACTATGCCTGGATCGGTGAAGATGCTTGGATCGACAATCTGGCCCTGGTCAGCATTGGCGCCAACGCGTGCATCTCTCAAGCAGCCTATCTTTGCACCGGCAACCACGACTGGAGTGATCTCCACTTCGCGCTCAAGCTTGGCCCCATCGATATCGGTGATGGGGCCTGGGTTGGTGCACGCGCCGTGATCTGCCCCGGCACAAAGCTGAGCGAGGGAGCTGTTGCTTCCGCAGGATCTGTAGCCAGCGGCGAACTGCAGCCGAATGGAATCTATGCCGGCAACCCGGCCACGCTGCTACGGCACCGGCAACTGCGCTCCACCGGTACCATCACTCCACGCTAGCCCTCTCCGCGCTTATCTCGGCGGTGTCGCCGCAGCCGCTTCGGCGTAGATCGACTGCATCAGAGGTATTTCCGGCGCGTCTTTCCACCAAGCCCGGTAAAGCAAGATATCGCCATTCTTGACGCCCTCCACCACGGCCGGCCGCCGTCCAGGGTCCCCCACATTTCCGTCGGCTATGTTGATGACCGAAAAGGCATTGGGGTACAGCTCGCGCACCGCCTTACTGGTTTGCAGAACACCCATGTTCGCCTGGTTATACGGGGCGGTGGCGCCGTAATAGTATGGAGTTTCCCACTCCGGAATCAGCAATACATCTGGAAAATCACCCTGAAGCTGCCGGAAGATGCTATGCCCCAACGCGCTTCCGCCACCCCATATATTGCTATCAACGTAGAATATACTTGCACCCCAACGGTTTTTCGCGTAGGCGATGCGAGTCTTGAGTAATGTGTACATCTCTGCATCATCGTCGGTTCGAGTTTGGTCGCCCAATGGCGCTTGAATCCAAGTATTGGGCGCGCTGCAGCGATAGCCACGGAATGGCACTGGCGCATTCAGCTTGATAAACTTATCTGAAAAGCCATATTGTGTGTCGTATCGGCATTGCGAGGGCAGTGTATTACCCACCCCGAACTTCATGGGCCGCAGTGTAACACCAATCCGATAACCTGCGTTTCGGAACGCCGCGAAGAACTCGTCCGCCACGCCGTTCATCTCCGGCGACAGTAAGGGCAGCATATCGGGCGCACCAACGTAAGTGAAGGCATGGTCGAATTCTTGCCCTTCCACATCCCACACAATCAATCCTTGGGGACGAGGTATCACCGCATTCATGTTCGAGATCACTTCGTTGGCCTTGGCCAACATGACGTGGCGAAACGTTTCCGCATTCGAGACATTCAGCTGCGGATCCCATAGATATCCTCTGGGATTCAACGCACTCTTCCGGCTACCTTCGGCCACGAACCAATTCCCGATAGGGCGGCGATCAGGCCAATTCACCACTGGCGGGAGCGCTGTGCGCAATCCTTCCAGAGCATCAGGAACCAATTCCGCAACGTTGGCATTGGCGGCGCCAAAGCGGATGAAAAAGCGATACGTCCGGTTGGCACCGGGAGCGATTGCGTCCTCGTAATACTTCATGACGCTCGTTCCCTCAAATGACCGCTGACTATAATTAGACAAAGTGAAGGAAAAGTTCACCTGGTCCACCCCATTGTAGGCGGCGGCCAGCGTCGCCATTGAGGGCAACTGCGGCCAGAGCGCCACACTGCCCCAGGTTCCATTCAAGAGGCCCACCGGAGTCCCCTCAGCTTGTACGGTATTCAAGTAGAAGGTGTTGTGAAGTTCCCGGCCAGTGATCGGACCCGGCACTGTCAATGGTGCGAATTGTAAATTGATCTGTGCGAGCGTGTCGATCGGGTCATTGTTAGAGATGGTCGTGTCCACCTGTAGCGTCCGGTCGTCCGTACGACTACAGGTCCATCGCACGGTAAATTGCTGCCGCTGGCCAGAATTGTATACATGTTCGATCCAATCGGAGCCCGCGCTCCGCACCGCAGCCGATGGGGTGCGCCAACCAATCTGCGTTTCCACCCCGGCCGGTGAACGGAAAATTCCACCTTTAAGAATATGATTATTGGCGGAAACCGGCTTTGTGTAGTAGGATATGCCTTTATAGGTAAGTGTGGTGAGGCCATTCTCATCCAGGCTGTACTCTAAGTCTGGCCGCTCCAGTTGGGTGGACCCTGTAGCGCTCTTCAATGGACTGGCTACGCTGGCGGCCCGGATCGTGACCGCCTGTGCCAGGTTGACAGTCGCTGGCGCCGTGTATTTGCCGCTGGAACTGATTGAACCCACCGCCGGCGAGAGGGACCACGTCACCGCCTTGTTTGGCGTACCCGCCACGGTCGCCGTAAACTGTTGTGATTGGCCTGCCTTCAGTTTAGCGGTGGGCGGCGTCAGGGTGACGCTAATGATCGGAACCAGGGTTAGGATCGCCTTCGCGGTCGCACTAGACATTGCCATACTTGTTGCCACCACCTCGACCGTTTGCGGAGTCTCCAGCACACTCGGCGCCGTGTAGACTGCCGTGTTGCCGCTGGTCGAAATTGTACCAACTGCGGGGCTCATTGACCACGTAACGTTTGTATTTGTGGATCCAGTGACGGTGGCTGTTAGGGCTTGCGTTTGGGATGCATTGAGCGTGGCCGAAGTCTGAGTCAACGAAATTGTTACCGGCGGCCTAAGAGTGATCCGGGTAGTGGCGAAGCGGGTGGAATCCTGTGCGCTGCGGGCGACGATCTCAACCGTCTGTTCAGCGGTCACCGTAGACGGAGCGGTATAGACTGCCGTTGTTCCATTGGGAACGAGGGTGCCAACGGCGGGGCTCATGCTCCAATTGACGGCTGCGGTGCTGGTGGAACCCGTCACGGTCGCCGCGAGTGCTTGGGACTGTGATGGCATCAGCATAGAGGTGGCGGGGTTGATCGTGACGCTAATCGGCGCCGATGCGATTAGGTTCACCGTGGCGGTTGCCGTCCGAAGGGGATTTATGAGACTGCGCGCCATGACGGTCAGCGTTTGCGGTGATGTGATTGTGGACGGGGCGGTGTATAGGCCGCCGCTCGAGATCGTCCCAGGGTTCGTCCCGCTGAGGGACCAACTGACGCGCGTATCCGGATTGCCCGTTACCGTAGCGGTGAACTGCTGCTTCTGCGCAACGCTGAGACTCGCAGTTCGTGGAGCCAGGGTTACGGTGAGGTTCGGGTAGACGGTAATCATCCGCGTTCCAAACTGCGTCGGGTCGGCCGTGCTCCGGGCCGTCACCACCACCCCATACGCTGTCGGTGCGGTCGCCAATGCCGTGTAGAGGCCGGTAGTGGATATCGAGCCAAACGGAGCGCTCAGCGACCACGTCACTGACGTTTGTGTGGTTCCGGTGACCACCGCTAGCATTTGCAAGGTGCCGCCGGCCGTTAGACTCGATGTGGTAGCTGCGACGCGAACTGTTATCTGAGCGTTTGCGCTGAGGCCAAGGCTTGCAGCAAGTACGAATAGAGCGGTCGAGCGGGCGACTCGGAACCCATTTAGTACTGGTACTCTTAGACTGTCCATACGCATAAACTAGTCCCTTCCTTCGGTGTGATACCGGGTGAGTGGATGCCACCACACCCTGGATTACGTTGCTATGAGACTAGTTATCGGGTTTGCCAGTGTCGCTGCTACCTGAATTCAATGCCCCATTTCGCCCTATGGCCCGAGTAGTACTTGTAAACTGGCGCTGTGCATGTAGCGTAAAGAGATGTTCCCAGACATCACTCCGTCTGGAAAATTTGCTCTAGACTAGAGTTTGGAGTTGTGGCATAACCGCCTTTCCTCGCAAATGCTGGTTGTTTTCGATATTAGCGCAATCGCGTTTCTGTTGTCCCTACTGCTGACGCCGCTGGTCCGTGATCGCGCGATTGCCCTCGGCTTGGTGGACAAGCCGGATAACGTGCGCAAAACGCATGAGCATCCTATTCCGCGTGTGGGCGGTGTCGGTGTGGTCGTGGCATACGTTATCGCCATTGCTTTCATAGCGTTTGCCCCTTATCGGAATCTGACGATCGACCTGCCGCGCGGCATCGCCGCTTCGCTCGCGCTGGCCCCGGCGGCCGGGGTGGTCTTTTTCACCGGACTGGCAGACGACCTTTGGGGTTTGCGGCCCTGGCAGAAGTTGGCCGGTCAAGTGGTGGCGGCTTTGTTGGCCTATTCTGCCGGATTTGGGGTTCAGGTTTTTCGTGGGCAGCCATTAGGAGAGTGGGCCTCAGTATTGATCACTGTTGTTTGGTTGATTGGCTGCTCCAATGCTCTCAATCTAATTGATGGAATGGATGGCTTGGCCGCTGGCGTGGGCATTTTTGCGACGATGACGTCGCTGGTGGCCGCCTTAGTGCATGGCAGCGTGGAGTTGGCCATTGTGACGGCTCCGCTGGTAGGGGCGCTGCTGGGCTTTCTGCGGTATAACTTCAATCCGGCTTCCATCTTTCTGGGGGATTGCGGCAGCCTTTTGATTGGCTTTCTTTTGGGCTGTTTTGGCGCGTTATGGAGCCATAAGTCCGCCACCGTTCTGGGCATGACGGCCCCGTTGATCGCCATGGCGATGCCGTTGCTCGATACTGGACTGGCGGTGGTGCGGCGCTTTCTGCGGCGGCAGCCGATCATGTCGGCGGACCGGGCCCATATCCATCACCGGCTGCTCGATCAGGGACTAACGCCCCGGCGTGCGGCTCTGCTACTCTATGCCGGCTGCGGCGTGGCGGCGGTGTTGGCACTGCTCCAAGACATGACCAATGAGCGGTTTGGCGGTCTGATCATCATTCTGTTCTGTGCTGGCGCTTGGCTAGGAATCCAGCACCTGGGGTACGCTGAATTTGGGGTCACCAGCCGGATGATTTTCCGGGGCGCGTTTCGGGACATGGTGAAAGCCCAAATGCGCCTGCAGCAGTTTGAGCAAGAGTTGGAGAAGTCCGTTTCGTTTGATGAGACTTGGCAGACAATCTCGGAAATCGGTCAAGAGCTGGGATGGATGGGGGCGCGGATGCGTTGGGGGGGCCAGCTTTATGACTCTCTATCTGTACCGGAGGTGACGGCGGCGGGGCTTTGGCAGGTTCGCGTGCCTCTGCCGGATGAGCAGTTCCTCAACTTATACTACGACCCGCAACGTTCGATTCATCCGATACTGTTTTCCACCTTTCCGGTACTTTTGGAAAGCTATTTCAAGCACCGGACGTGGTCCAACTTATCTGCCCTAGTCCGCCCGCAAGACACGCACACTGTTGAAACGGCGTAGTTGGGCGTTGCGTTGCCGTCTCGACGTTCCCTACTTGCGCCCTGATTCGCCCTCGCCGACAATGTTTATAGAGTTAGCCGAGCAATTTATGACCCCGCTTTCCTCCTCCCATGCCCTACGTGGCCTTTTGGCCTGCCTGACTGCCGCTGTGTTGTTCACCCTCACTGGGTGCGGCTCATCCTCGAAGGAGGATTTTCTCCGGCGGGGCCAGGAGTTCCTGAAGCAAGGCAAGTTGGATGACGCGGCTCTCGAAGTCCGCAAAGCGATCCAGAAGGACACCAACTTCGGTGAAGCCTATTTGGCGCTGGGTCAAATTCTCCAACAACAGGGCAAGGGGAATGATGCACTCTTGATTCTGCAACGGGCCCAGCAATTGCTGCCCGCCTCAGAAGAAGCCAAGGTAGTTCTGGGGCGGTTGGCCTTGGATGGATTGCTGGCCCTGCCGCAGCGTCCGCCGGTTCTTTATGAGACCGCCACCCGCATGGCGGATCAGTTGTTGGCCGCTAACGCCACTTCATTTGAAGGACTACGGCTGAAGGCGTACCTGGCGCTGCTGGATTCCAAGCCAGGCGAAGCAGCGGCACTCTTTGAGAAGGCTCTTACCGCAAAGCCGGACCAACCCGATGTCGTCACCAGCCGTGTTCAGGCACTGTTGCAGGACCGCCAACCGGAACAGGCTGAGGCGTTCGCACAGAAGTATCTTTCCGGAGCACTGAAGCAGTATGGGCCACTCTACGACCTGCTCTACGCCCATCTGATTGAAGCGCGGCGGCCGGATGAGGCCGAGCGTCTTTTGCGGACCAAGATCGATCGCGACCCGAAGAATGCCTTCGTGGTGATCCAGTTGGCCGACCACCTGCTGAGCCAAAAGAAAACTGCCGAGGCGGATGCTCTTCTGGGAACATTTTTGGCCAACACGGCCCAGTATCCCGAGGCGCCGTTGGAAGGCGGCGACTTTTACGCCCGCTCTGGCCGCGTGAACGAGGCCCTTGCCATCTACCAGAAGGGCCTAGCTGCCCAGTCCGGCAAAACCCAGCGGGCCACCTACCAACAGAGGATCGTGCGGCTGCAGTTGGCTTCCGGCAAGACGGCCGAAGCAACGGCCTCACTGGAGGCAATGCTGAAGGAGTCACCCGACGATCCCGACACCCTGTTCGCCCGGGCCGCCCTGCGACTGTCCAGTAACCAGCCAGATGACACCAAGTTGGCACTAGCCGACCTCACGGCCTTGGTGGCTAAGTCTCCCGACAACGCCAACTTTCGTATCGCTTTGGGCCGGGCGCAACGTCAACTAGGAGACGAGCGCTCTGCCCGCACGGTCTTCCAAGAGGCGCTTACGCGTTCACCGCGCAGCGCAGAAGCACTCCAAGAGTTGGCGGATCTCGCGCTGCGTGACCGCAATCCCGCCGAAGCACTCCAGTTCGCTGACCGGGCGCTGGCTCTGGCACCCACCAACGCCCGGACGCGGTTGATTCGTACGTCCGCCTGGGCGCAGCAGCAGCGCTTTGGCGAAGCCCGCGCAGAACTGCGCCGTCTGGAGTCTGAGTATCCGCGCCTATCCGAGGTGACCCTCCAACTGGGCTTACTGAACATGGCCGAGCAGAGGCTCCCAGAGGCAGAGCGGACGCTGACGGGCCTGATGAAGAACAACGATCCGCGAGCCGTTCGGGTGCTGGCCACCCTGCGTATTCGCCAAGGCCAAGCGCAACAGGGCATTGCGCTGCTAATGCAAGACATTCAGCGGAGCAACAATGTTGAGACAAGGGAAGTGCTGGTCACTGCGGCCATTGAGGCCCGGCAGCCCGAGTTGGCGCTAACGACCGCCAAGAAGCTGACCGAGGACTTTCCCGCGCATGCTCCCCATTGGGTCCGCTTGGGCGAGGTATATCAAGGTCAGGACCGGTTACCGGACGCGATCGCAGCTTTTCAGAAGGCTGAATCGCTGCGACCGGCAGATCACGTCGCACCGGCCTTGCTGGGTGAAGCACTGGAACTATCAGGCCGCTATTCCGACGCAGTCGCGGCGTTCCGGCGCGCCTACCAGGCCAGCCCCAACACCGCGTCCATTATGAATAATCTCGCCTGGAACCTGATGCTAGCTAACACGAAGCTGGATGAAGCACTGACGTTATCCCAGACTGCAGTCAAGAAGGAACCGGAAAACCCGCTGTTTACCGATACGCTGGGCATGATCTATCTGAAGTCCGGTAAATCGGACAATGCCCTGCAGTTATTCCGCTCACTGCTCCGCAAGTACCCCAAGAACCCCACCTTTCAGCTCCACGCCGCCCTCACGCACAAGGCGTTGGGGCAGCAGCAGGAGGCTCGGGATCTACTGGAGTCCGCCCGGAAGAGTAATCCCAGCCAGATAGAGCTGAAAGAAATCGACGCCGCGCTGCGTCAAGAATAAGTCCTATAACCTACAGTACCTTCATGGGTACTGTCCCGGCGTAGCGTGCCGCAAGTGCGTCAGTACCGGGCCATACAGTACCATGAAGAGCGCCTCATTGCTTGCTGGAATTGCTTACTTTCCAGGGTTTTTTGCGATTTCCGCTAGGGATGAAGCCTCTGCCGCTGCCGATTCGGGGCCCGATCGCACCATTGCCATTACCAGTACTTCTAGTAACAAAACACTCGTAGTGCCGTATATTCCGGTGTAGTTTGCTTTGACTTAGCTCTTCATAACCGTCTATACTCGCTAAGTACTCAGGTTAATCTTGAGAAAAATTGAGGAAGGAAAAGTGCATCTCGAAATGAAATCTATAAATCTTGCGCTTCGAATCGCGTCGTTCGCGGTCATCACCGCCGGTCTCGCGTCAGCAAACCGAGCCCCGCTGCCCAACAACTCTTCTTATGTGGGGTTGCCCAACCCGAAAACAGTGTCCTTTAGCGGTCGCGTCGGCGCTGCCGCCGCCGTCGGCGGCGGCGCTTTTAGCGGTTCGGTCTCTCCCAACCCGTCGAGCACGTTGGGAGCGCTGGAAACCACGTTTTGGTGTATCGACTCCCAACTGTTTTTCAATATGAACGAACAGAATATGACTGCCAACATCACCCGGCTGGACCAGGTTGCCAGCGCTGCGGCCGACACCGTCCGGTATCAGAACATCAACGCCCTGGCACCAACCAATCCGGGTTGGACCAATGACGTCAATGGCGCCGCTTCCGGTTTGGTATCCGCCACTGAGCGGTTCCGGATGGCGGCTTACCTGGTGACGCTGTATGACGGCTTCTCCTCAAATCCGACTTCCTTGAGTGGTGGCCCCAAGAATGACGCCATCCAGAGGGCCATTTGGGGGATCATGCACAACAATGTTTCCCCGACTGGTGGCACGAGTACGTTCGACGCCTACCTCGGTACCGACTCCCAGGCGACGAAGGAGAGCCGTAGTGGCTACTGGCGCGATCTGGCCGTTGCCAGTTTCACCAGCGTTGACATGACCCGGTGGGCCGTGGTGAGCTGGGTGGCGGAAGGTGGCCTCCTGACCACCGGCACCCCGGATAGCCCCAACAAGCAGACGTTCCTGGTGCAAGTGGTACCTGAGCCGGGCTTCTACGGCGCGCTGGCGCTGGGCCTGAGCGGCTTGGTGGTGGCGGTTCGCCGTCGCAGCAGCACGAAGGCATAGGCATATCAGCAAGATCAGTAAAGCAGGATCGGAGTAGGAACGCCCGGAGCAATCCGGGCGTTTTCATTTTTGCTCAGGGCATTACTGGACGCCTTTCACCCAATCCGCGTCGATCTCCGCCGCAACCGAGCGTTGCAGCAGGCTGATGGAGACCACCAGCCGATAGTCTTTCTGGAACCGCTCCAGGATCCCTTCCGTACCGGCCAGCGGGCCGTGTTCGATGCGGACTTTCTGGCCCACCTTCAGGAAGGCGCGTGGGAACAATGGGACGGTGGAGTTCACGAGTTTACGCAGGGTTTCGATTTCGGCTTCGTCGACGATGGTGGGTTCTTGGCCCTGGCCGACGATCTGCACGACCCCCGGGGTCTGCATCACCATGAGCCAATCGCGCGGATGCTGAAAGCGGGCGAAGACGTAACCGGGGAACAAGGGCTGATCAACCACCTTGACCCGGTCTGTCCAGTTGCGGCGGATCTTGTACGAAGGCAGAAAGCACTCCAACCCCCTCAGCGCGAGTGCGCCACTGGCCTTTTTCTCAAAATTGGAACGGACGCGCAGGGCGTACCAAGGGGCCACGAGCGCTGACGATTCGGGAGACAACGCCACCTCCCCGCTGTTCAATTCATTGTTCATGATCCGTCAATTCTCAACGGCCCTTCTGGGCGGCGGCACGCTGGCGTTGCGCGGTGCTAACGCTGGCCAGTTCCGGGGCATTCAAAACCGATAGGTCACACTTGCCAAAGTACCCGGAAACGCAGTTTTCCACGTTGCGGCGCTTCCGGGCGGCGGCCACTGCTTTCACTTCTTCGGGCGTCAGTCCGATCGGGTCACAGTTGTTGGAGCCACTCAGGCAGCGGTCGTAGTTACGCTTGCGGCTTCCATTGGCCACTTGCACCGCATCAGATGGTGCTAGGGCGGACGGGTCGCATTGGGGCTGGCCGTTGAGGCAGAAATCGACGTTACGGCGCTGCCGGCCGGTGGCCACCGTGGTCTTCTCCGTCGCGCTCAACAGCAGTGGGTCACACTTGGGTGAGACATTACTACAGAGCTCAAAGTTCCGGACTTGCCGCGCTTTGTTCACCGCCTCCGATTCGGACTGACTCAGCAGGACCGGGTCACACTGCGCAGTACCTTCCAGGCAGTTTTGGAGATTCCGTTTCCGGCGCTCACCGGCCACTCGCTTAGCCTCCTCCTGCGTCAACACCACCGGCTCACAATTGGCCGACCCAGCCAGGCATCGCTCCAAATTGCGGCGGCGGGAAAAAGACTGTGCCGCCAACTGGTCTTCGCGCGTGAGCGCGGTGGGGTCACAGCCAGGGGCACCGCTGCGGCAAGATTCACTGTTGCGCCGACGGCTGACCTCTGCGACCTGGGCGATCTCATCCGGGCGTAAACTACTGACATCACAGCCTGGAAGGCCCTTCAGGCAGCGGTCCAGGTTGGAATCGGGCGCAATCGGACGGGATTGTCCGCCAAGGGACACGGCCAAGGCCAAACCGAGGCCAAAAAGTTTGGCCGCGAAACCAATTTGACAGTTATGGTACGAAATAGCGTGCAAACAAGGGCCCGGTTGCATTACAACTAAGAGAAGCTCCTCATGAAGATCCTAACAGGCCCAGTCGCCAGTCCGCATCCGCCACCGGTCCCGGCAACGGCCACTTCCCCACCCTTCTTTCTGGGGATATTCGCGGCACTGCTGGCGCTGTGCTACTGGCCCATGCTCCGTATGACGGGTGCCATCCTGGTCTCCAGCGAAGACATGGCCCATGGCTTGTTCGCACCGCTGGTGTCGCTCTATCTCATTTGGGAACTGCGGGAGCAGATTCTGAGACCTTCCGCTGGGCCGAGTTGGTGGGGGGTAACGGCTTTGACCTTGGCCGCTTTGTTGGGAGTATTGTCCACCGTGGCCAATTCGTCCACTTTCTCAAGGTTCGCCTTCTTGATCTCGCTGGCCGGTTGCGCCTTGTTGTTTGGCGGCTTCAACTTGCTCCGCCGGCTCTCTTTCCCGCTGTTCTTACTGCTGTTTACATTCCCGGTACCCGAAGTTCTCTATGGGCAGATTACGCAACCACTCCAGCTGCTGGCCAGCAGTCTTTCGGAGTTGGCATTTGAGTTGATCGGCTTTGGCGTAATGCGCGACGGCAACATCTTACAATTGGCACACATGCGGTTGAACGTCGTGGAAGCCTGTAGCGGACTCCGTTCGTTGATCACGCTAACGTTCTTCTGCATCGTGTACGCTTACTTCATGGAGCCGCGCCTTTGGGTGCGTGGTGTGGTAGTGGCTTTGGCCATTCCGGCGGCGATCTTCGTGAACGTCTTGCGAATTACTTCCACTGGCGTCCTAGGCAAGTACAATCCTGCTTGGACGAAGGGCACGTATCATGACATGCTGGGATGGTCGGGATTTTTTGTGGGTATTGCGTTGGTCGCTCTATGCCATTGGATGTTGAACAAGCTGACCAAACCGCAGGCCGCGCCGGGGGCAGCGCAATGACCGACCGTCGAATCTGGCTGCTGTGGGGGGGAGTAGTGATCCTGGCCGCGCAGGCGGCGGCTTCATACACTCTGGCGCGGAAGCCATTTCTGCCGGTGACGCCGCCGCTCGCCCATCTGCCGCTGCGGCTGGGAAACTGGGCCTTCACGCAGGATGGCGTGATTGAACCGGAAGTGCTGGAGATGTTGGGGCCAGATGATGCTTTGACCCGCGAATTTCAGCTAGCCGGGTCCGATACCCGGTCCAGCTTGTTTGTCAGCTACTACAAGACGCAGTTGCGGGCCAAGAACGCGCACGACCCCAAGGTTTGCCTGCCGGGCTCGGGCTGGAATCCGCGCGCTTCCCGGGTGATGGATGTGCGCTTGCCGGATGGTTCCACGTTTCCCGTGAACTACTACCGGATCGCCAAGGGAGACGCGGAGGCGGTAGTGCTTTACTGGTTCCAGACCCATGATCAGGCACTGGTGTTTGAGCAGCAATTGCGGGCGCACCGGGTGTGGAGTGCAATTCGCGAGAATCGAACCGATATGGCTCTTGTGCGGATCGTCATGCCAGTCAATGAAGATGGAGTAGAGAGGGCGGACCGCCGTGCCGTCGAGATGGCTACCCTGATTTATCCCGAGATGCGCCCATACTTTCCTGCTCCAGAGAAAAAAGATCAATGAGATCGACGAATCTGAGCCTTGGGCTCATGGGTTGGCTGGCCGTAAATCTTCTGTTTGTGTTGGGCTTGCAGGCCCAGACACCTGCGGCTGAATCGGCCCGCAAGCCGGTGGTGTCGGCGACTGTCAAGGCAGAAACCGCGCAAACGGTGCCGACCGCTCTGCGCATTCTGGTGCTGGAGGGCGGCAACGTCATGAATTCGATTCCCTTGGGACGAGCGGTACCTCCCGTGGTGGAGGTCCGTGACTCGAATGACTTTCCCGTGGAAGGCGCTACCGTCGTGTTTGTTCTGCCCGAAACTGGCCCCGGGGGCACATTCCCCGGCAATCAGACGACTCTGACCACTCGCACCACTTCGCAAGGTCAGGCCACGGCACCGTTCCTGATCAATGGTGTCCTTGGCCGGTTCGAGATCAAAGTGACGGCCACATCTTCCGGCCGCAAGGGCGAGGCCAGCATTACGCAGACCAATACCAATGGTGCCTACATTGGCCCGATGATCGCCGCTACGCCCTGGTACAAGAAGAAGCTCACCTGGATCCTGATCGGTGGCGCGGCGGGTGGTGGCATTCTGACCTGGCAGCTCACCAGCGGATCCAGTTCTGCAAGGCCGACACTGGTTTTGACTCCTGGAGGACCGGTTTTCGGCCGTTAGATGATTATGACGCCTTCGCGCCTGACGGCCCTCATCCTCATCGCCTCTGGTTTGGCGGGACACGCCCAAACGGCCACGTGGTCGGCCCCTTCGAGCGGCTTCGTGCATGACACCCTGACGGGTGCCATCCGACCGGTACTCGGTTTTGTGGGAGCCGCCTATCTGGGAGCACCAGTGCTCGAACAGGTGACGCGGGCCAGTATTGCGCCCAATCAACACACCGCGATCATTGAGCGTGACGGGGCGATGCGGTGGGCCCGGGATCTGCGCTCACCGGATCGTCTGGAAACGCTCGATCGGCTGCCCTTGGTCAGGGAGGCACGCTGGGCGGCGGATTCGGCCTCGGTAGTGCTTATGACCGCGGAGGAGTTAGTCTGGCTGGTCCAATCCGATACCGCGCCGTTGCTCGACGCCCGCTGGAACCTGGACGTTGAAGGCCGGTGGATGATTCTCGCCGCCGATAGCGGCGCTCAGCGCGTACTGCTCGCCCGGGATGAGGGCGAGCAGCGGACGTTGTGGCTGGCTTCGCGGAAAAGCCCACCCGTGAAGCTTGCATTCCTGGGCCGTCCCACGGCGGCGGTTTTTCTAGCGGCTTCGGATACCGCGCTCGTGGCCGACGCGGCTTCGCGGCAGATATTCCGTCTGGCCGCACTCAACACCACCCCCGAGACGGCCGTACTTTTTGGCTTGAGCCCGGAGGTGGGTGATCCGGTGGCCATCGCGCTCTCGCCGGACGCGGCGCGGTTGTTTGTGGCGGATCGCACGGCTAAGTTGATCCGGGTGCTCAATGCGGCAACTGGTGAGGCATTGGCGGAACTCCCATTGGAGTTTGCCCCGCATGAATTCACTCCGACCGCCCCCGGGCGGTTCCTGCTGAATGTTCGCGAACGGGCCGCGCAGCCACTGTTTTTTCTGCATACGGCCAACCAAGGCCAGATCTCGTTCGTCCCGGCGGGAGAGTAACGGATGCCGATACAACGCCTCCTCCTGCTGGCAGTGCTGGGCGCCATGGTGGCCCCGGCGCAGTTTCTCGTTCGTGTGGAGCAGAATGGACAAGCCTTCACCTCCAGCAATGGTTCCGTGCTGGGATTCAACTCCACCGGCGTTGGTCAGACCTCAAGCGCCGTGGTGCGAGTGACCTATTTGGGTCAGACGCGAGCCACCTTTGCCGCCATCCCCCAACTGATTGGTTCGAAGGATTTTTCCACGTCCGCGTTGGAGCCGGTGGCACTCCGGACCAGCATTCCGCTGCAGCCACTGGAGACACTGACCTTCACCCTGCGTTACACACCGACGATAACGGAAGCGGCGGTGGGGCAGTTTACCTGGACCTACACCGAGGAGCCCCGCGGAGGCACCACCGGGCCCGCCGTCAGCGGCGCTTTGGCCTTTACCTTGACCGGGACAGCACCCAGTTTGGTGGTCAGTTCGACGTTGGCCGACGCCAATGCGACGCCGCTCGCCTCAGGGGCCACGGTGACGCTGCCGGAGACACTGGTGAACTCCAACACCGATGTCACCATATCGATTACCAATCGCGGCAGTGGCTCAGGCCAAGTCAACGCCATCAACTTGACAGGCACCGGCTTTCAGTTGCTAGCCGTACCGTTGCTGCCCTTCACGCTGGCATCCGGGACGGAGTTGCGTTTTGGCGTCCGCTTTACGCCCCGCATTCCGGGCGCGGCGACGGCTTCGCTGAAGATCACGCTCGACAAGACCGAACACACCACCACGATTCAGGGCAGTGCGCTCCTGAGTGCATTCACCTATGAGCTGTTGCGGGATGGCGTGGCCGCTCCACTGGCCTTGAACGGCCTGGTGGCGTTTGGTGACGTGCGGGTGGGCGAGCGCAGTTCGCTGGTGATCCAGTTCCGCAACGTGGCGACATTGCCCTCGGTGATCAATAACATCCTGCTGGGCGGCACTGGTTTCTCTATCACCGAAGGCCCCTTTGTCCCGCTCACCCTGCAGCCGCAGGAGGTACGGACCTTTACGCTGAACTATGCGCCCGTGGAGCCGGTGACGTCAACGGTGCGGTTGTTGATCGGCAACGATACTTTTATGGTCACTGGGCGCGGAATGGGTGCCCAGCTCCGCTATTCCTATGCCGTAGGCGGCGTGGATGTCCCAGTCACCACCAACAGCGTTTCATTTCCACCGCTCTCTACCGGACAGACGGCTTCGGTGGCGTTCACGGTTTCCAACCGCGGCACGGCTGCCGGATCAGTCGTGAGCGTGGGCGTGCTGGATACCCGCGGCGTTTTCCGCTTGCGCTCCCTACCGGCTCTCCCAGCCACGGTGGACCCCGACGGCCGCTTTACATTCCTGGTCGACTTCACGCCGCTGGTGGCGGGGCAAGCCACGACAACACTGGTCATTGATGGCATTGGTTTTGTGCTGAACGGCTTCTCGTCCGCGCCGCCACCTCTGCCAAGCTACCAGTTTACGGGTGCTTCGGGCGTGCAGCAGCCCTTCCAGCAGCCCTCGTTTGGTTTGTCGCTGAACGCGCCCTATCCGCAGGCGTTGCGCGGCGTCCTAACGCTGAGCATCACCCCTGAAAACTTCGTCACCGATCCCGCCGTGCAATTCTCCACCGGCGGCCGGAGTGTCGCGTTCACGATCCCCGCGAACAGCCGGGAGGCTGTTTTCCCCAGTGGGGCAACCCGCCTCCAACTGCAAACCGGCACCGTGGCTGGAACCATTGTGATCGAGCCAACATTCCTGACCGAGAACGGAACGGACCTGACACCCCCAACGCCCACACGTCTCAGCCTGAGCATTCCGCGCACCGCCCCGGTGCTGCTATCCGCCCGGGTATCGACACGCACCGCCACGGGTTTGTCGATCAACGTGACGGGCTATGCCACCGGGCGGTCACTCACCAGCTTGGAGTTTGAGTTCAAGGGTGATGAATCCACCAGCCTCGGCACGGCGCGATTTACTGTCAGCGTCAGCGCCGAAGCGCTGGTCTGGTTCCAAAGCGCCGCCAGCCAAGCGCTTGGCAGTCAGTTTACCGTCGACGTACCCTTCACATTGCGCCTTGATGGGGGCAGCTCGCCCCCCGCCACCGACATCACTGCCCGGCTGAAAAGCGTCACTGTTCGGGCGGTCAGCGATCTGGGCCCCTCGAACACGCTGCAAGTGGCCATCCAGTAACGCCCGGCCTTCAGGCTGGCCGAACGGGAAGCGAACGCGCAAACAGGCTACATTTGCTTACTCACCATACTATTACTTCTACTAAACTACTCAACGCGTTTGGCAGTTGTCACGCTTAGCCCCAACGGCAAAGCGGTAACGCCACACCCTGGGCTGGATTCACCCGCAGTTGAAGCAATATGATCAGGCGCTGGGGTTGAAGCCCGATATCAATCATCAAGGTCGGATCCGGGAGCTGCTGGGTGGGGTGAGGTGGACGCTGGCCGGTGCCTTTTATGGCCACTCACCCAGCCCCTCCACATACGCTGCCGAGCCATCCCGCAGCCAGCCATCGAGCTGAGCCACCTGCTTCAGTTGCTGACCCCGCCGGCGGGTGACGACCAGGTATTGGGCGTCTACTTCTGACAGGGCCGTCATGTCGCCCCAGATCTTTTCGAACTGTGAGACGGGATAGACATCTTCCTGGCCACGGCCCCAGCGCTTTTTGGCGTCCTTGATGGTGATGTAGGTGGGCATGCGGGCGGCTAGGCGGCGGACGGCGCGGGTTACTTTGGCGCTATCAGCTAGGGTGGTGCGATCCAGGCCGAAGACGGCGAGCAACCGGTCAATGTCCAGCCACATCGTGCCGGAGTTGTAGTACGAGAGTTCGAACTCCAGGCGCTCGTCGGGCATAGCCAAGCCTTCCACCAGGCGGAGGCGGCCATCGACACGCGCCAAGCCACCGCCGCGGTCTTCGGCGGAGCGGGCGATGACTTCCACCGACAAGGCGGAGCCCCGGGCGAGGTGCAGACCCAGCACCGACGGGTCCAGATCGGCCCCCAACGTGTCCACGTTATGCAGCAGCAGGTGCTTCAACTGAGGCGACTGCTGCAGAACCTGATGCAACACACCATTCAGCAGCAGGTTGGGAAACTCATACCAGTGGCCCACCGGGTGCACGCACTGGGTGGGCAGATTGTCGCGGTAGTCGGTGGCTTCTCCGGCTTGTTGCGCCCAACCGAGCAGAGCCGCGCGGCCACTCTCGCGGACTTTCTGTTTTTGCTGGTCAAGCGTTTGCTGCGGCGTTTGCTCCCACAGAAAGCGCAGGTCGCGGGCGGTGGGGATCAGCCGGAGGCCGATGCTACGGCCGGGCGACAGATAGAGCTGTTCCGGCGGGTAGCCATAGTGGGCGTGATGCTCCAAGTGTGCGGCGATCGGGTCCTGGGTCAGATAGCTGGTGGTGAAGATGTGCGGAACGGAGCGGCCCCAGTCGCGTTGCGTGCGGCGGCTTTTCGCCAGATGAATTTCGAGGAACGTGCGATAAGCGCCCGCCATGCGGCAGAACGGATGGAGGGCCTTCACCACCCCAGCGCCGCCGGTCCAGCGGCTCCCCGCCCCGCCGGCCAGTGTCAGCACGCCCACTTCACCGCGTCCGAGCGCCGCCTCGCCCAGGGTCCGGTACTTGGCGGCTAAGCCAGAGCGGCTGTCGGTCACTTCGCTGGGCCGGACATCTTCGATCGATGTGCTACGCGGCAGGACGTTCTGGGCGAGGCCCACGCGCCCGCTCTTGAGTTCGGCCCGGATGTGTTCGTGCTGTTCGCGATCGAAGCCATGTTGGGCGAGCAGGTCATCCAACGCCCGTTCTTGCTCCGCTGGGCCGGATTGCTGGCGCGGGAGCATCTGCTCGATCAAGGCATTGGCGATGCCCGAGAAAGCGGGCTGATCGAGGGTGGCTTGCGCGACTCCGCCCAGTTCCGCGCGCTGGCCCGCGCTTAGCGTACGCAGTTCGCGCCGGATGAGGGATGGTAGACGCAGAGCGTAGTAGCCGGGAGTCAGCAAGGCTTCAGCACCGGTACGCAGTTGCGCCCAGGTGCCGTTTTCATTGATCGCAAAGTCATACACCACCGGGTCCATGCCAAACGGAACGGCGGGTTCCAGACGCTTCTTGGTGGCTCGCATAACGGACCACAGGGCATCTTGCGCTTGTGCCTTCACTTCCGGGTGAAAGACAAAGCCCATGCCACCGCCCGCCATGCCGCCCAGCATCCAGAAACCCCAGAAGCGGCGGCCGAACTGCTGCTGCATTTGGGCGATCAGCGAATCGGTGTAATAGTTGCCCGCCCACGGAATGATGCTTTGGATCGGGCCTTCGTAGTTGGATTGCAGGATGCGCCCGGTGTTCTGGAGATCACCAATGTGCAGGCTGCCCAGGATGTCATCGACGATGCGGCGTGCCTGCTGGCGGCTTTGCCATTCCGGTTGCAGCCGGAGCAGGTAACGCTCCGTCACCATCTCCAGGATTGGGCCCACATCCTGCGCCATGCCGCCGTGAACCAGCACCAGACTGTCTTGCAACCGCTGGCGTGTTTCGGCGGGTACAGCGTCGAGACCCAGCACGCGGTGCTGCGGCAACAAGCGTCCGCGACTGATCCCGAATTCGGGATCGCCTTCGTTAGCCGTGGCCCCTTCGATCAGCTTGATGCCAGGCCACACGCCGCCGGAATCCTGCCAACCGCCACCGGAGCCGCCGATCCATTCACCCAGAATCGCCCGGGCCGCCACCAGCCGCCGCTCGGCTTCGGCTAACCCACCATTCAAGGAATCAATTTGCCGCGTGGCGCGCATCGCGACGGCGATCAGGCTGGCCAGCAGATTGGTGGACACGGCCAGCCGGGAGCCCTTGGGGATGTTGTGTACGGCGCTGGAGATCTCCAAGCCATGGCCGGGTTTGCCGGTGAGACGAGCCAGCAGAGCCGCTAGTGATTGGCCAGAGCCTTCCAGACCCGCGGGGATCAGCCCGGAGGCAATGATGGCGGCCTTGATCAAGCCCAGGTAGTCCCGGCCAAAGTCGAAGACTTCCTGCATCTCGGTCAGCTCCACTTGTGCTGCCAGGTCGACGCTGACGAGGCGGAGTACCGGCTCATCAATCACGCGGAGAAAGGTTTGGATAGGCGGTTGCGGACGGGCGGCAGTGCCGCGGACACAAAGATCCACCGAGACATTCACCACCCGCGCACCTTCCGGATAGTCCATGCCGAGGAAGAAGATGTCGCTCCAGGCGCTGTGGCTTAAGTCCATGCGGACGGGCGTTGATTCAACCAAAACGGGGAAGCGCCCGTCGGTAACGGCGAGCAGTTCGGGCCGGATCTGCAGCGGATAGTCCAGGACATGCCCCATTCGGAACATCCACTGGTTGCCACGTAGGCTGCGCACGCTATAGCGGACCTGATCGGCCAGCGTTTGGAAGGCTAGGCCGCGGTACGCCGCGGCAAGCGCCATCGAAACCGGCTCCGAGGGACCTTGCTGTTTTGCAGCTTGGGCGAACTCCGCGATTGCTTCCTCAAAGCGCCTTTCGAGCAGATGCTCGTGCCCGGCATAGGGCACGCGCCCGCTAGAATCAACGGCGAGCTTGGGGGGCAGATGATAGCGATGGATCGCGGCGAGAAAGAACAGGGCCCGGACGCGCTCATAGAGGTTTCCGCTTTGGCGGCGGAACTGTTCGAGCGCCTCGCATTCAGCACTGAGTTCGGCGACGGTGGAGCGCTCACAGATCGGGGCCATCTCCTGGTCTCGGGTGGCCGCGTCGGGCGCGGTGATGATGGCAACCAGGCGGCTCATGAGGGGCGGCGCTCTGAGGTGGAGTGTCCGTGAGTGGCGATCAAACCGACCAGCGCGGCCAGAACCTCTTCGCGGTCGTCGCCCGACAGGCCCAGCGCCAACTGCGCTTGGAGCAGGCCGTAGCGGGGACCCAGGTCGTAGCGATGGCCGGGGGCATTCCAAGCCAGATACCGCTCCCGGGCGCTGAGGCGGTGCAAGGCTTCCGAAACCGGCGCCGCTCCGCGCATGGTTTCCGCCAACAGTTCCAGGACGGCCGGGGTCCAGACGTGCATGCCAAAGAAGGCCAGATAGTGACCGGCTCGCAAACCGCCCACGATCAGGCTTTGTTCGGCGGCAGTGGGGGTGGGCTTTTCAGCGACCGCATCGACGTGATAAAGCCCGATCTGATCGGCCACCGGACGGCCGCCGATGACGCCAAAGCGGGTGAGCTGGCTTTCGTGCGTGGGCTGGACGGCGGAGACGGAACACTGCCGTTGAGTCGCAATGGCCACCAATTGCCCCGCCAGACGCTGATCGCGACCAGGGACATAAACGTGATCGCCCACCAGGTGCAGAAAAGGTTGGCCTGCGAGAAAATCCCGGGCGGTCCAAAGGGCACCGGCATAGCCTCGGGCTTCGCGCTGTTCGAACAGTTGAACGCGAGCCGGGGCGGCGGCGACAGTCGCTTGAAACTCTTCGCTTTGACCTACCGGTATGACGATGCCGATGTCTTCGATGCCCGCGGCGGCCATCTCATTGACCAGCATGGCCAGCACGGTCCGCGCGGTGCCGTCGGAATCGACCAGCGTTTGGAGCGGAATGCGGCGCTCACGATCGCCGGCGGCGGTAATCAGCCCTTTTTTGACAGTCATGGAATTGATTTGGTTGGCTTGCCTTTCAAAACTCATCGGCAAAACTCCCTCCATTATCGGAGGTAAGGGGCTTTCAGCGCACTAACAACTTACGTTGAGTGCTGCGGCGGCCGGCACTCCATCTGATATACCTTTGCACACAGCTTCATTCGTACTCCAGGAGCCACCTACACTGAGATCAGATGCTGAAAAATGGTGGAGTCTGGCTTCGGGCGGGGATTGCGGCAGCGGCGCTTTGTTGGGTCGCGGTGGCGGGTATCCGCTTTTCGCTGCGGCCGACGGTTTCTAGCTGGCGGCCGATCTATCGGGGAGTGGATTACTGTGCCGCCGAAATGCCGGCTCCATCGTCCGGCCGGGTGATGGCCATTCGGCTGCATCTGGATGAGCCTACGTTGCAGTTAATGATGCGCCCCGTGGACCCGGAACTACTCGCCCAGGGGCGGCAATATCGCTTATCCATGGCCGATTATGAGCGGTCGCGATCGGGTTTGGCGGTCTTCATGAATTCGGCGCTTTATCATCCCGGCGCCCGCTGGCGCAGCTTTCCGGGGATGCCGGTGAGCGCTGCGGAATCGGTGCTACGGGATGGCCGGTTGACTCATTTGGACCCGCATTCGTACATGCTGTGGCTGGACCACGCCCGGCAGCCTCACCTGGAGACGTCGAAGCCGCCCCGGCCGGAGCTTTGGAAGGATGCCTGGTGGGGTGTAGGGCTGCAGGCAGTCCAGGTAGCCGCCGGACGAGTGCGACCGGAGGCTATGGCTCCTCATCACAAGGATCGCTGGATCCCCCGCTCGTTCCTTGGTCTTGATGCGGAAGCACGAGTGCTCTATTTGATCGCTTTTGAGCGAACCAATGCGATGGTGATGGCCGCGACGGCCGCCAATCTAGGGGTAAAGTTCGGTGGAATGATGGACAGCGGCTCGTCCACTTCTCTGCTTCTTGGCCCCCAGGCGGCGGGTTTGCCCCGCTTCACTGGCATTCGAGGCGCACGGCCGCTGGGGCCCTATTTGGGCGTCTGGGCGGAGACGCTCAATTGAGGTGATCACGCCAGGGTGCAATCGTGAACGAGCGCGGATTCAACCCGGTCGCCCATGGCACATCGTGCGATGAGGTGGCCCGGTCAGGCCACACTAGATTTCGAAATCCTTGACTCGGGCATTGGCCCAAGTCGAACTGGATAACTCAAATCATCACTGGCCGAGTTTTCGGGCGGCAGATCAGCACCGCCCCTTGTCTCCACTGCTGGAGAAAGTTCCGGAATATCTTGGCGCTGCGGAGTCGCGGCCACTTTCGGAAGCCGAGAAGATTCTGCTCGTCCAGGTCTACCAGCCGCTCGGCAATCCGCAGCTAAGACGGCGCCGCCCAGCAGGCTGCGGAAAAAGGACGGAAAAGCACAGACCAGCTTGCGCCACCGCAAACGATAGGATATTCTCAATAGCGACCTATCGATGTTGGCCTATCAATATCAATGCTAACGCTGGAGTCCATCTCGGCGCTCGCTGCCCTGACGGTGCTGTTCGCTTTGCGCGATGGCCTTCTGTGGGCGAGCCACAGTGCGTCTAGCCTTCGTCTCCGGGCCGCGGCGGTTGGTGTTCCGGTTGGTCTGTTGTTGCTGGCAGGCGAACTGGCGGACCGGTTCGCGATGGACGAGTTCCTTCGGCTGCTCACGCTGACGCCGGTGTGGGGTGCGGTTGTAGCGTGCCATCTAGGTTTGGCCATCTGGCTGATTTGTCAGCGGCGGGCCGTTCTGCTTTCGCCACTCAGCCTCTGGACCGGGCCGATGTTCCTGGTGGCGGCGGTGGGGGCCTGCTTCAGCTTGCTGAAGTTGCCATTGTTCTCCCGTGGTCTCTGGGCCGGCGCGGCAGCGGCGATGGCCTATGGGGCGGTGGTGGCCGCGGGCCGGTTAGTTTGGCGGCCTCGTCTCCTGCGGCAGTGGGGCGCCCGGGAGTTGCTGATCGCGACTCATCTTTCCTGTGTGGTTCTGCTTCCGATCAATGCCCCGGAGGGAAACTCAATGAACTCGATTCACGATCTGCTCTACGTTCTGTCCAATGCCTTTCTGCTGCCAACACTGGTGGGCACGCTGGCCGCTTTTGCCTACGCCACGTGGGTGGTGGGACGCTTTATCGCCGAGACAGTGGACCAGCGGCACAACGCCGCAGCTTTGCGCCAGCTGATGAACCAGGAACCGGCGCGCCTGCGGTTTCTCGCCCTTGACCTGCGCGGCGACTGGAAGCATCTGCAGCAGGAGATCCACCGTCATCCGGACTTTCCGGCAATGGCCGACAAGGCCGTGGCGGATATCGAGCACCGGATGACGGCCCGTGTCGAACGGCTGGGCATCATGTCGAAGGTGGGCCCGATGCTGGGGCTCATCGGCACTTTGATTCCGCTGCAGCCCGCCTTGGCAGGTCTGGCGAAGGGCGACGTGCAGGCAATGGGGGCCAATCTCCAGATCGGCTTTACCACCACGGTGCTGGGCCTTTTGGCCGGTGGCACCTGCTATGCCGTCAGCGTGGTGATGCGGGGCTGGTACCAGCAGGACGTCACCGACATGCACTTCCTGCTGGCCTTATGGGCACCCACCGATTCGGTACCGGATCCTGAGGAGACTCTCGTAGCTCCGCTGCTGAACTCCAACCATCATTCCCGTTTTGAAGAACCGAGGCTTGGATCCCGATGAAGAAGAAGCTAGCCGTTGGTCTGTTCTCGCTCGCCATCGCGGCGGGTGCGTACTTTGCATTCCGGGCTCTGACCCGGCCGAAGATCCTCTTCCTCGGTTTCGCGGATCAGTTGGTGATTCTGGCGGAAAAGGCCTCCATCAAAAGCGGCATCAAGGTGGAGACGTGGACGCGGGAGAAAGTGGACGGAGCCACAAAGCCGCCCGATCTCACACCGTTCAAGGTAGTGATCGTGAGTGGTCTGCGGGCGGAACCGTACTCCAAGGAAGCCCAGCAAGCCTTTACCGATGCGGTCAATCGTGGCGTCAAGGTAATGGTTCTGCCGCCGCGCCAAGCCGAGATGATGCGGATCGGCAACGCCGATTACACCAACAAGGACAAGCCAGTCAGTGGTTACTTCTCCAATGGCGGGGTTGAGAACTGGGCCCGCCTGCTCAACTTCCTGACGGCCACCTATACCGGAGCAAAGGCCGCCGTGCAGCCGCCGGTGGAACTGCCGGAAAGCGGCTACTACCACCCTGACGCCGACGAAGTGATGACCTCGACGGCCGCCTATCGAGCCTGGTACGCCAAGTCCGGCCACGAGCAGCCGGGTGCCCCCTGGGTGGCCCTGGACTTCTCGCAAGGCTGGAAGACCGGCATTACCCAGGGCACCGATGGCCTGATCCGGGCCTTTGAGAAGCGCAAATTCAATGTCGCCCCGATGTTCGGTGCCGTCCAGCTAGGACAACTGTTGGAGGAGATAAAGCCGGACTTGGTGGTGAACCGCTCGCACGGCCGCTTCTTTCAGGGCGAACGCGGGGTTGAGCTGCTGAAGGCGAAGATCGACGCCCCGGTGATCCGCGGCCTGACCTTGATGTTTGAGCAAAAGACAGTGGATGAGTACCAGAAAGATAAGGCCGGCGTAAGAGGACCGGGTCTGTCGATCGGCACCGTGGTCAGCGAGTTGGACGGGACCGTCGAACCGCTGCTGATCGAGGGCATGGTGAAAGACAGCGCAGGCCGCAAGGTGGAAGCCCCCATCGCCGAGCGCGTCGAGCGGCTGGTGGATCGTGCGGAGCGCTGGGTGGCTTTGCGGCGAACCCCGGCCGCCGAAAAGAAGGTGGCGGTTGTCTATTTCAACGGCATCGGCAAGGCCGACTTCACTGCCCAAGGCATGAATGTGCCCCGCAGCCTGGTGCGATTCCTAGAGGGCCTGAAGGGCACGGGCTACAAGGTGGAGGGTAACCCGCAGGATCCGGAGCAACTCCTGAAGTTGATGCAAACCCGCGGCCGCAATGTCAGTGAAGCGGAGGCGGGCGAGATGGAGAAACTGGTCGCGCAATCCGGCGTCACGCTGCTCCCGGTGGAGGGCTATCTCGCATGGTTCGCCAAACTGCCCGCCGCGATGCAGAAGGCGGTGACGGATGCCTATGGACCGGCGCCGGGCACCTTTATGACCGCCCGGCGCGATGGCAAGAACTTCTTTGTCCTACCCACGCTGACGTTCGGCAACGTGGTGCTGATTCCACAGCCCGCTCGCGGTGCGGTGATGGATTCAAAGCTGGCGCACTCCGACAAGGTTCCACCACCGCATCAGTATCTCGCCCTCTATTGGTGGCTTCAGGAGGGCCTGAAGGCCCACGCGCTGGTTCATTACGGAACGCATGGCACCTACGAGTTTCTGCCCGGCCGGCCGGTGGGACAGATGGACGACGACTGGTCCGACCGTGTGGTCGCGGCGCTGCCCAACATCTACGTCTACACCATGGACAATGTGGGCGAGGCACTGATCGCCAAGCGCCGTGGTTCCGCGGTGATGGTAAGCCATCAGACACCGCCGATCCAAGCGGCTCAGCTTTCGGAATCGGACAAAGAGATCGCTGACCTCTACCGCGAGACTCAGCGCTTCAAAGCTCAAGACGCGGGCGTACTGAAGGAACAGATGCGCGGCCGCATCCGGGAGATTGCCGTTCGCCGCAAGCTGGACCAGGACCTCCGCATCGACTGGAAGAAGTCCGCGCCCACCGACGATCAGGTGGAGCAGTTGGATGCCTACCTGGATGAGCTCGACGAGGCGCGGATCCCCGTCGGCATGCATGTCCATGGTGTCGCCGACGAGCCACAGGAACTCCGGTTGACCATGGCTGAGATCCTGGGCAAGGAGTTCCTGGCCAAGTCCGGTGGCGACCGGAAGCGCGCCGCGGAGCGGGTAGGACAGATGTTGGCCGCTTCCGGCGCGGCCAATGGTCCGGTGAAACTGGCGGGATTCGCACGGCCTTATGCACCTACGGCAGGCACCGGACAACGCGAGTACCCGCTCGACACGCAGCCCGCCAAACCGGCACCGGTCGCCAGTGGCCACCCGGCCTGGATCCCCAAGATCGGGGCGCCGCCACCGGAAGTGCAGGCCCGGATGCAGCGCGCCAATAGCCCCGTGCCCATGGCCTTTGGCGATGGCCCCGGTGCTCCGCCCGCCGCCAGTGCGCCACCCGCACCGCTGGACGACACGGCGCGGGTGGCGCTATTGAAGGCCGCTTTTGCCGAAACATCGAACGAGATTCCACAGACTCTGCGGGCGCTGGAAGGCCGCTACATCCGGCCCGGTGGTGGTGGTGACCCGGTCCGCACTCCGGCGGCTCTGCCGACGGGGCGCAACCTGTACGGCGTCAACCCGGCGGAGATCCCCACCCAAGCGGCCTGGCAAGTGGGCGTTGAGTTGGGCACACAACTCCTGGAGGCGGAACGGAAGCGGCTCGGACGGTGGCCCCGCAAGGTTGGCTTCAATCTGTGGCCCACCGAACTGGTCCGTCAATATGGCGCGGACCTGGCCCAGGCCTTGTGGCTGATGGGAGTCAAACCGGTCTGGGATCAGCGCGGCATCGTCATCGATCTGGAAGTGATTCCCATGACCGAGCTGAAGCGGCCCCGCGTGGATGTCCTGCTGCAGGCTGCCGGGCAGTTCCGCGACTCGTTCCCGGACCGCATGGAACTGATCGACAAGGCTGTGCGCCTGGCCGTCCTCGCTAAAGATGGCGAGAACTATGTGGCGGAAGGCTCCGCCCAAATGGAGCAGGCCTTGAAGCAGTCCGGTCTGTCTGCCAAGCAAGCGCGGCAGTTGTCGAATGCCCGCATCTTCTCCAATGGTCCCGGCGGCTATGGAACGGGCCTCACGGGTGGCATCAGCCGCTCCGGCGAATACGGTGACACCAAGGAGCTCACGGCGGAGTACATGGACCGCGCCGGGGCCGTCTATACCCAGGGTGCGGAGTGGGGACAAAAGGTTCCCAAGCTCTACGAGACGGCGTTGAAAGGCACGGACGCGGTCTCGATCTCGCATTCGTCCAACACCATCTCTGCCCTCACGCTGGACCACTACTTTGAGTACTCCGGCGGCATGGTGATGGCCATCCGCGACACCACCGGACAGAACGCGGCCGCCTACCTGGCGGACACGCGCGATGTCAACAAGAGCCGCGTCAAGACCGTTGAGGACGCGCTGGCGGCCGACCTCCGCTCTTTGTACTGGAACAAGAAGTGGATCGACGGCATGAAGAAGAACGACTTCTCCGGCGCCTCTGAAATCGCCACTCTGGCCTCAAATCTCTACGGCTGGCAAGTGACCAAGCCCGACGCGGTCAAGGGTTACATGTGGGACGAAATCTACCAACTATACGTCGAGGACCGGGACAAGCTGGGCATGAAGGAGTGGTTCGACAAGAAGAACCCCTACGCCTTTCAGAACCTCACCGCCACCATGCTGGAGACGGCGCGCAAGGGCTACTGGAAGCCGGACGCCAAGGTTTTGGAGAAGCTCGCCACCGAGTACGCGCAGTCAGTGGCCTTGCACGGAACCTCGGGCGGCGAACGCACCACGGGCAATACCGCACTGCAGTCTTTCGTCAAGAAACAGCTGGATGCTCCGGGCAATGCACCGGGGATGTTGTTGTCGAAGAACTTTACCCAAGCGCTGGAGCGGTCGACGGTCAGCACCCAGTCAGGCGCGCTGGTGGTGGGCCAACGGCTGGTCCGTGAGATGGCCTCCGCCGAAACCCAAACCATCGTTCGCAATTCACTCATGGGCAGCTTGGCTGTCGCCACGCTGGCTGCCATCTTCTATTTCGGAATCCGCAGGAGAACAAGATGAAGAAAGTACTATCGCTACTAGTCATCGCTGGTGCTGCCGCACTAGCTCAAGGGGTGAACGCCTACCTGTCCGGCACCATTCTGGACCCGTCGGACCAGCCGGTTTCCGGTGCGGAAGTGAAGTTGACATCCGCGCAGAACAATCAAACCCTGCTCAGCCGCACCACCGATGCCGGAGTGTTCCGCGTGAACGGACTCACCACCGGAACCTACGCGTTGACGATTGAAAAGGACGGCTTCAAGCCCTATCGCATTGAAGCACTGGATTTGGTGGCAGGCCAGGAAGTAACCCGCATTGTCCGGCTGGAACTAGGCGCCGTGCAGGAAGCCATGGTGGTCACCGACACGATTGCCGAAATTGAGCGGGTGGCGGCCAATGGCGTCCGCGGCTCCAACTATACGCCCCGCGAAGTGGAGAACATCCCGATGATCGCCGGTGGCCAGGGCCGCAACTATCGGGCGCTGTCCTATCAAACACCCGGCGTGGGTTTCTCTTCGGCCAACCACGCGCCCTTTACGGTGAATGGGAACCGGCCCATCGGAGCGGTCAACACGATGGTAGATTCGGCCGAGTACAACGACCCCGTTTCGGGCAATCTGCTTGGACGGGGCTTGACCGAGCAGCCCGTCTCGATGGAGACCGTCGAGGCCTTTGAGATGCAGACTTCAAACTTCAAGGCCGAGTTCGGACGCGCCTCCGGAGCGGTGGTCAACCTTGTCACCAAGCAGGGCGGCAACGACTGGCATGGTTC
Organism: Bryobacteraceae bacterium; assembly: GCA_947458745.1. Taxonomy (GTDB): domain Bacteria; phylum Acidobacteriota; class Terriglobia; order Bryobacterales; family Bryobacteraceae; genus JAPKYZ01. The sequence goes on from CANGYQ010000002.1 coordinate 397,675, forward strand.
CACGTACTACTTGTTTCAGAACGAAGCCCTGAACTCGCGCAACCCGATGCTGACCGCCCGGAATCCGGTTCGCGTCAATATGCCGGGCATGACGCTGGGCGGGCCGCTCCGCAAGAACCGGCTGTTCTTCTTCGGCGGCTACGAAGTGAGCAGCCGCAATGCATTTCGCTCCTCTTCCACCATCACCACGTTGACCGCCGCCGAACGCGCCCGTGCAGTTCCGGCGGTGCGCCCACTGCTGGCCTACTACCCGGAACCGAACATTCCCGGAACCAATCTTCAGAGCACCGCTGTTTCCAGCCCGACCACCACACTGACGGGTATCGCCCGGTTGGACTATCAGCTGAATAGCCGCCACCGGCTGTCGGCCCGCCGCAACTGGGTGAATGCCATCGGCCCGACGCGGGACCGTTTGGGCGCGGGCGACGCCGACACCATCAACCATTCGCACTCGGCGGTGGCCAGTCTCGATTCCACCCTGACGCCGCGGACCTACAATCAGTTCCGGGCTACCTATTCCACTTTTTACTCCAGAGTGACTCCCAGCACTCCGGTAATGGGAGATCCGGCGGTAAACGGTTTCATTGGCCTGATGCTGGTGACCGGCCTGCCCCGCCTGGGAACGTTCATTCCCCCCACCGAGACCCGCACGCACAACTACACGTTCGCCAACGACCTCAGCTACTCGGCCGGCAAGCACGTCATGAAGGCTGGTCTGATCGGGCGGATCATTCAGTACAACTCCACCAGCGACCGCAACTTCAACGGGACGATGATCTTCCCCTCCGTCGGCGCGTTCCTGGCCGGTGCCCCGCTGACCTACTCCCGTGCGATCGGCAATTCCCGGATCGATCAGCGCAATCAAGAACTAGGTTGGTACCTGCAGGACGACTGGCGCGTCACGCGCACCCTCACGCTGAATCTGGGCGTCCGCCACGAATACTACGGTGTACCCACGGAGAAGGCCAACCGCCTCACCCAACGCTATGGCTCCGACCGGAACAACTTTGCCCCACGCGCCGGCTTCGCGTGGGACATTCGCGGCAAGAACACCACCATCGTTCGCGGTGGCTATGGTGTGTTCTATTCCCCGCTCCAGATGGACTTCATCGCTCAATCCCGATTTACGCCTCCGCAGGTCACTACGCTCTCCCGGTTCCAGCCGCGCTTCCCGGATCTGCTGGCCGGCGCGGTGATTGGTTCCGATAGCTATCTGGTGGACCGCAATCTGGTAAACCCTTACGTGCAGAACTGGAACCTCACCGTGGAGCGCCAACTGTTCAGCCGGGGTTCGGTGCTCAGCATTGGCTATGTCGGCAACCGCGGCTCAAAACTGCCACGCACCATGCGTCCCAATGGCGGGGACAATCTGCAACCTAACCTGCGCCCCAATCCGGCCCAGGGCGTCGTGACTTACCTGACGTCGGGTGTCGCGTCGTCCTATCATGCGTTCCAGACGGCGCTCAACATGCAGCTCCGGCGGAAGCTCTCGGTCCGCGCCACCTACACCTTTTCGAAGTCGATCGACAACGCTTCCGACACGGCTCTGCTTCCCATTGACGACCGCAATCTCCGTTTGGATCGCGCCGTCTCGGACTTTAATCAGCCGCACTTGGCCACGATCTATTCGGTCTACGACCTGCCCTTCTTCTCCGGCAACCGTTGGTTGGGAGGCTGGCAGATATCCGGCTTAATGTTCGCCCGGAGTGGCACGCCATTCTCGTTGCTGGCCAACTCGAACAATCCGTTCGGGACGCTGAACAACCGCATCAACAACGTCCCCGGCACCATTCAGCGCACGGCCAACGGCAGCCAGCGCTTCGCTTTAACCCCGGGCACCACCGCCGCGCAGATTGTTCCAGCAGCAGGGCAAGTGGGCACGCTAGGCCGCAACTCAGAACGCGCTCCTAGTTTTGTCGACATCAACCTCTCGCTGCAAAAGAGCTTCAGCATCAACGAGCGTCTTCGTGCTCAGTTTCGCGCCGAGGCCTTCAACGCGCTCAACCGGGCCAACTATGACACGCCGATCAACAATCTGGGCAACGCGCTGTTTGGCCGCGTTCTCACGGCCGCCGAAGCACGCCAGTTCCAGTTGATGCTGAAGGTCTCGTTCTGATGCCGGGCGTGAATCGTGTTCTTCCCCGGGGCGGACCATCGGACTGGCGCAGCAAGTCGCGCCGGTTCGCGGCCCACTCGGGCGATGATCACGATCCCTTGCTGGGATTGATCAACCTTTTTGATGCCAGCATGGTACTGGTGGTGGCGATGCTGCTGGCGCTGCTGTCCAAAGGCAACGTCGCTGACATGGCGGCCCGCCTTTCGCAACAGGATGTCACCATCGTCACCAATCCCGGCAAGCCGGACATGGAGATGGTGATCAAGCGCGGCAACAAAATCGAAAAGTTAAAGGCCACCGGTGAAACGGGCCGCGGCGCGGGACAGCGCCTGGGCACCGCGTTCCGGTTGGACAACGGAGAAGTTGTATACGTCCCTGAAGGAGGGCAATCCAAATGAGAATTCTATTCACTACAACCTTGCTGATGACCGCGACCACCGTGGCGCAAGCCCATTGGCCGTGGCTGGAACCGGGTAGTGCCAGCGCCCCAGCGCGCGCCTACTTTGGGGTCTACCCCAGTGAACGCATGGCCGGTCCACGCGTCCAGGCCATGGGCGCGGCCAAGTTCTGGAGCCTCGACGCTCGCGGCAATTACTCACCACTCAAGATCGTCGCCGAGACCGATGCCCTGAATCTTGGCAGCCATGAAGGCGTGGTGATGAACTACACGTTCGGTGTCTATGCCGGACATGGACCGGCTTCACTGGTGGTCTACACCGCCAAGGCCTTTCGTGGCACACCGGCGATGACCAGTCCGGAGCCGCTACCGCTCGACATCATTGCCTTGCAGAAGACCCCCTTGCGGCCCGGACAGCCGGCAAAGTTCCGCTTGCTGCGCAATGGCCAACCGCTCAGCGCAACCATCGTGCGCGCCTACACCGCGGAGCAGGGAGCCGCCCACATGGCGAGCCTGAAAGCCGCCAAGAGCTCCGGCCACGGAGCGCCACCGGCATCGGCCACCAGCGGCGCGCAGTCCGGCCATGATCACCAGCATGGTGGCAAAGATGAAGCCAGCGGCGAGATCCCGGCCAGTGCCGTCAAGGCCATCTCGGGCGACAACGGCGAGTTCTCAATGACCCTACCCACGGCGGGGGCCTACCAGTTCCACGTCACACTCCGCGAGGACACACTGGGCACGCACGAGGGGAAGGCCTATCAGAGCGTGACGCTGATGACCACGCTCCGGATCGACTTACAGTAGGCCAACCTCGGGTGCGGCTGCTGGCGCTTAGGCCGTCAGCAGCACATCCAGTTCCACCTCAGTGGCGGCGGCGAAAGCGGCTTCCAGTTGAGCGGAAGATTCAAAGCGAGTGCCTCGCACATGCCGCGCCGGGAAGTGGAAGGTCAGCTCCAGGGCATCGAATGGCCACGGGTCCAGCTGGAAATGGCGCGGTGCCACGGGTATCACCTTCACCTCCGCCGTGGTGCCATCGTACAAGGGCAACGGGTGCAGCAAGTGGGCAGGAGCGGAATAGGCAACGCAGGACAACAGCGAAAGGTTGTCGCAAGCTTGCAGTAGGCGGAAGTGCTCTTCGATCGTGTGGGCGTCCCGTTCGATCTCGCTGAGAGACGCGTCCACCGCGATCCGGGCCAGCAGCTGCTGCTGATAGGCCAGCTGCTCCGTCAGAAATGTATCGAGCAACGGCAGCTGTGCCGGAGCGATCGTCGAGCGATCGGCATGCGCGGTCAGCAGGTTGTAGGTGTGCTTGGCGATCAGCAAACCAGCATAAGGATCAGCTTCGGCGATCAGACGCACAGCGCGCTCCCGCACGGCCAGATAGTCGGCCAGATCGATCTCCTCGAATGCCGAATACTTGCCCACCAGTTCCACCGAGAAGGCCGACGGCTTTCCTTCGCGAGTGATGCTGGGGTGCGCGTCACGCGCCTTCCAGCCGTCATCGTGGGAGGCGATGCCGTGCAGCACGCGAGCCCGCGGCTCCGGCCGGCGGAACCGTTCATTGCCCCACGCCGCCGCAAAGGCACCGGCCAGGCACGCGTGATCCGGATGCGTGATCAGCCACCAGCCTGTCTCGGACTCCATGCGAAGCATTTCGTTACCCTCCTATTCCGGCACATCAGACCGGCTCGACTCATGCCAATTGTGCAGCAAGTACCACTCGAAAAACATGGTGGCGAAGAAGAAGCTGAAGCCCAACGCGCTGGCGGCCAGCACTAGCGCGAACAGGTAGTCAGTTTCCAGTTGCCCGCTGGCGTAAAGGATCGAATAGCCCAGTCCGCCTTCACCCACGCGGCTGGACCCAGCAAACAGCTCACCCGTGATCGCACCAATCACTGAGATACCGGCCGATATGCGGATGCCCGTAAACAGGTGCGGCAGTGCATGGGGCAGCCGCAAGCGGAACAGCACCTGTTGCGATGTTGCCTTGTGCATCAAAAACAGATGCAGGAAGTTCTCTTCGACACTGATCAGCCCCTGCGTGGTGTTGGCGATGATCGGCGGCAGGCAGATGATGAACGCTACTAGCGCCACCGAAAATAGACCACTCCCGGCCCACATCAGCACCAGCGGAGCGATGGCCACAATCGGCACCGTCTGCAACAGAATCGTGTAGGGGTAAAGCAGGCGGCGCAACCCGCGCCATTGGGCAAAGGCCAGCGCAACGGCCACACCCACCACGATGCTGGCGGCCAGTCCCAACGCGGCGGCTTCGGCGGTCAACCACAGCGAGCGGATCAACGACGGGAACCGGTTGACCAGCGCTTCGCCCACCACCAGTGGCCCCGGCAGCATGTACGGCGGAACCCCCAGCCATACCCCCGATTGCCAGATCAACAGCAGCGCGGCCATGACGATCACGCTATTCACCACCAACCAGAGATGACGCTTCATCGGACCTCCGGGGCTGCCGCCTGCACGCTGCGCAACAGGCGCGAGACTTGCATCACTTGCTCGTCAAAGGCCGGGCTCAGCCGGGTCTCGGCCGTGCGCGGCCACGGCATCTCGATCGGGACCACATGCGCCACGCGGCCGGGATGCGGAGCCAGCACCACGATACGCGTCGAAAGGAACACCGCTTCGGCAACGGAGTGCGTCACAAACATCACCGTCCACTGCTGTTCGGAATAGAGCCGCAGCAACTCCTCGTTCAAGCGGTCCCGGCTCATCTCATCCAGGGCGGCAAACGGCTCATCCAGCAGCAGAATCCGCGGCCGGCTCGCCAGCGCCCTCGCAATCGACACCCGCATCTTCATGCCGCCGGAAAGCTGTCGTGGATAGCGTTGCGCCAGCGCATCCAGGCCCACCAGTTGCAGCATCTCCCGCACCTTGGCTTCACGCGCCGCGCGCGCCACTCCTTCCAACTCCAGGCCCAGGCCGACGTTCTGCTCCACCGTCCGCCAAGGCAGCAACGTTGCATCCTGGAAAATGAAGCTCATCAATTCGCGAGCGTTCGCGGGCTCCATCCCATTCACCGAAATCGCGCCGCTGCTGGGAGCCGTCAATCCGGAGACCAGCCGCAACAGCGTCGATTTGCCGCACCCGGAAGGGCCCAGCAGTGAGACGAACTCGCCCTTCTCCACCTGGAGAGAAACCTTTTCGACGGCCAGCGAGCCGCCTCTGAACTGCTTGCTCACCTGCTCCAGCTTGATCTCCGGACGGCTTACCATGGCGATACCTCCGAGATGGGCAGATGAACGGCGGACGGGCATTCGACGCTATGCAGCAACTGCTGCGTCGATCGCTGCCATGTCCAGGGACCGGCCTCGGCAGGCGGAATGGCGCTCGATGAGTTGCGGTCGTAGAGCGGAAATGCGCAGCTGGCAATCTCCAGGCGCAAGGCATCGCCCGGCTCAAGCACCACCGAGGTCGGCTCCAGCGTGAACTGCCAGCACTGCATACGATCCGCGGCGTAGTCCGTGAAGAGCCACGAAGAGCGGGCAATTCCGATCGAGAGAAACTCGGCGCGGCCCGAGGTGTTCACGCGAACCAGCTTGACCGTCAGATCTGCTTCCGGCGCAGAGGTGGCCGCGTAGAGCGTCACGCGCGGCTGTCCGAACAAACGGGCCGTGGCCTTTAGCGGCGGCGTTGAGTAGACCAGCAAGTTATTGCCAAGCTCCAGCGCCGCCTGATCAAAGGGACCACTGAACGCTTGCGGGCCTCCGGGCGCCATCACCGGAACTTCCGGGTCATACACGAACACGTCACGCGGCTCCTCTTCGCCGGGCGGCAGCGCGGTCAGCATGCCATCGCCTTTGCGCGAATTCGCCCGGCCCTGGCTGTGCAGATACAACGTGCAGGGTGCCTCCGCAGGCCATTCCTCAGCGGCCTGCCACTCGCCCGCACCCAGCGCGAAGTGGCGGACCCGCGGCTCCCCGGTGAACTCGCCTGAACCTTTCAGCCAGTGGTTGAACCAGCGCAGCAACACCTCATCGGTATCCAGGTTGGCCGCTGCGCCCACCCGCGTGTCGCCCACTTGATCACCCCACGGAATATGCACCCACGGGCCGGCCAGCAGGTACTGGTTGTCACGCGCAAACTGCGTACCGGCACCTTCCCGCAAAGCACGGTAGCCCGCCACGGAGCCTTCCAGATAAAGGTCGTACCAGCCCGCCACATGCAGCGCCGGTACTTCAATCCGGTTCAGGCGCGTGCTGATGTCGAGCGCCCCCCAGAAGGCTGGATCCGGATGCCGGTGGGTGATCCAGTCGCGCAGATAACTTTCGCCAAGCGCGGGATGATCGCCATACGGTGCAACATTCGCCTGCGAGCGAATGTTGCTCCACGCGGCCTCCAGTTGATCGCTGGTCGCCCGGTCCCCGCGGCGGCGCGCATCTTCGCGCAGCATCTGAATGCCCCAGGCCAGCGTCGAAAAGAGGCGCAGCGCACCCTGATGGTAGAACCAGCCGTGATAGAGATCAGTGGCCGTCATGTGGGGCGCGATGCAAACCAAGCCCTCCGGCTGCTCCGCTGCGGCCAGCAGTTGCGTGGAGCCCTGGTAGGAGAAGCCGTACATGCCGATGCGTCCGTTTGACGCCGGATGTCGGCGCAGCCAGGCAATGGTCTCCGCACCGTCGCGGCCTTCGTGGCGAAACGGGTAGAAGTCACCCTCTGATCCGCCGCGGCCCCGCACGTCCTGGATCACCACGTGATAGCCCTGCCGCGCAAACCAGACCGGGTGCGCGTAGACCACCGTCGAAGCGATGTCCCGCCCGTAGGGTTGGCGCATCAGCAACGTGGGCCACGGGCCGTCGCCTGGCGGGTAGTAATGGTCTGACACCAAGCGGATGCCGTCCGAGAGCGTGCAGCTGACGCCGCGTTCCAACCGGACCCCGTTACCGCAGTCGATCAGCATGCTGCCATGGGCTCCACTGGTCATCACGCATCGTGGCGCGGGACGAAGTGATACATCGCCTCAATGATCTTGGCGATCTCCCGGGCTGATTCCTTCAACCACCGTTCCCCGTTCTCGGCCGTGGCCGCTGCCGGGTCACCCATCACTCCGCTGGGAGCGATGTCACGCGTCAGCCAAGCGAAGTTTGCGTGAGAGCCTTCCGGCTTCAGCAACTCCGGCTGGTCCACGCGGGCAATGTAGTGGGACGTGTATTGATCCTGGTGCACCAGATCGGGCGTGCCGTGCAACAGCAGCGCCGTCTCGATCTCACCGGCATGGAAGCCATAAGTTAGCTCCTGCTTGCTGACCGTGTCGAAGCTGGCCCCGGGCGAACCAAACAGCGTAAAGGTACGCAAGCCAAACTCCGCCCGCAGATCACGAGCCATCACATCCACCAGCGACGTATTGCCGCCATGCGAATTGTAGAGCGCCAACTTGCGGAAGCCACCGGCATGGACACTGGCCCCCAGATCTCGAACGACCGCCATGAACGTGGTGGCCGAAACCGACAGCGTCCCCGGATAACCCAGGTGTTCGTTGCTCTTGCCGTAACAGATCGGGGGCAGCGCGTAGATCGGCAGCGCGTCGTCAAGCAGTTCCAGCGCGTGGCCCAGCAGCAGGTTGTTGAGCAGCGTATCGGTGGCCAACGGCAGATGATGCCCGTGTTGCTCGATCGCGGCCGTCGGCAGAATCAGCAAGGTCGATTCGCGCGGCAACGCGTCCACCTGTTTCCAGGTGAGGTAGGCAAAGTTGCGGCGATCCGGTATCCAGGTCTTCACGATTGGGTGTCCTCGGGCTTGAAGCTCAGCATCTTGCCAGGGTTCAACAACCCCTGCGGATCATAGCGCTGCTTGGCGTTGAGCTGAATATTGTCGGCGCGGTAGCGGCCGGAATCTTCCAGGTAGTTCACGTGCGGGTTGGCGATAAACACGCCAATTTCGCGGCAGTAGGCAATCATCTCGTTCAGCCGCTCCTCCCCGTTGAAATAGACCAACGGAATAGAGCCTGGCACAGCTTCGCCCTCGCCATTCTTCATGAACTCGATGTGGAAGAGGATCTCGTCACCATACCGCTGCCGCAGCAGGCGGAACTGCTCGCGGCAGTGGGTGGGTGAAAAGCCGGCTTGGATGTAGGTCCACCGCGGGTCGGCGCTGATGGCCCACAGCGTGGTGTGGTTCCAGGTATAGTCACTCAGCAACGGTTGCGTGCGCGGCCCGGTGTAAGCTCCGGTGAAGGTAACGGCACCGCGCGCGGCCTCAGCAGCGTGGCGCAGCGATTCCAGTTGCGCTGTGGCGATCATCATCACCACCAGTGCCTTGCCCTCCGCCACCACCTGCTTCACCGGCGTGAAGAATTTCGGGATCGGCCACTCGAACACCGTCACCAGCCGCTTGGTCCAGGCGCTGTCTTGCGCGATGCCCTGGGAGAAGTCAAACGCCTCGTCAAACGTGTCGAAGGCAATGGCGCACTGGCTCCATTCCACCGCCGGGGCCAGGGCCAGCCAGATCCGCGTGAAGATGCCGTTGGTGCCCCAGCAGTGCAACACCTCATGCACCGCCGCGCCCTCATGACGGACAACGCGAGGCTCAGCTTCCAGCGTCACCACCTCAATGGCCCGCACGTTGTCGAAGTCACGCAGCATCCCGTGAGTGATCGAGCCAATACCACCGGAGCCACCGCCCAGAAACCCACCCACCGTCGCCTTGGCCAGGGTCGACGGATACATGCGCATCTCCCAGCCCTGTTTCTGCGCCTCCTGCTCCAGTGGTGCGAGGCGCAGGCCGGGCTGACAAACCGCCACGCCGTCCGCGGTGATCTCTTCCAGCTTGTCCATCAGCGAGAGGTCAAGCACGATGCCCCCGGACAGTGGAATGCATTGCCCATAGTTGCCCGTGCCCGCCCCGCGCACGGTCAGCGGAATCGCGTGCTGGCGGGCGTAGCGTGCGATCTCCAGCACCTCGTCCACGTGCGTGGGTTGCACCACGATGTCGCCCGCCTTGCCTTCCAGTTGGCGCTTCAGGATGGGCGAGTACCAGTAGAAATCCTTCGACAGGCGCTGCACCACTGCCGGGGTCGTGATGACGCGCGCCGGGTCCGCCACTCGCTCCGCCAATGCCGCCCGTAGAGTCTCAAGCATGCTGGCCTGGCTTTCCTGCCGCCGGAGCGGGCCGCCACTTCTCGAACATCCGCAGCATCACCGGATGCGTGAAGAGGCCGTAGCACTCCTCTTGCAGCACCGGGCCTTCGACCACGCAACGCAGGTCACCGCGCGAGGCTACCTCTCGGGCCGGAACAGTGATCTGGTCGCAATGCCGGGCAGCATCTTCGATGGTGGCACCATACACAACTCGGTCCAAGCCCGCCCACAAGGCCGCGCTCATGCACATGGGGCAGGGTTCACAGGTGGTGTAGAGCGTGTAGCCAGCCAGCGAGAACCGCTTCAGCTTTTTGGTGGCCAGCCGGATGGCCCGCACCTCGGCATGACAGGTGGGGTCGAACTGTTGGGCCACCGCATTCACTGTGCGCAGCAGCAGCTGGCCACTGACTGTCTCCACAATGGCCGCACCGAAGGGGACAGGGAAGGAAGTCACGAATGAGCGTGCGGTAAACTTCACCAGCGCCGCCATCCGCCGCTCGTCACCGAGCACGCGAGGAAGCATAGCCATAAGGAACAGTAACACGCCGGTCGCCATTCCATACTGCCCTATACTGAAGGGCAACCATGGTGCCCCCAGTGAGTCAAGAGACGGTTCTCGCCCGCGTGGAAGCAGCCCTCCAGCAAGCCAACCAGAACCTTGGCCGGAACACCTATCTGTGGCGCGATCCGGACTGGACGCGCGCCGAGGCCCTCCGTTCGCTCGATCATGCCGGTCCGTTGGCGGGCTTGGCTGTCTCGATGAAAGATTGCTTCGATCTGGCGGGCGCACCCACCACTCTCGGCATCCACGGCGAGCACAGCGCAGCCACCGCTGATTCCTGGCTAGTGGAGCAAATGCGCGCCGCCGGAGCCGTCATCGTCGGCAAGACTCACATGCATCCGCTGGCCTATGGCCTTACTGGCGAGAACCCCTACTTTGGTGACTGCCTGCAGCCGGGTGACGCGGGCGCATTGACCGGTGGCTCTTCCAGCGGTGCCGCGGCCAGCGTCATGGAAGGCTCAGCGGTGGCGGCCATTGGCAGCGATACCGGGGGCTCCATTCGCATCCCGGCGGCGCTGTGTGGCGTCGCCGGTTACCGCGCCTCCATCGGGCTGGGCGATTGGCGCGGCGGCGGGCATCTGGCCGAATCGTTCGACACCATGGGATGGCTCTTTCGCGATCTGACAGATGGCCCGAGGCTGGCGTCGATTTGGGGGGTGACGGCGACGCCGGAGTTCCCTGCCCGCTTCGCGGTGGTGCACGATGAGTTCCTGTCTGATTGCGAACCCGTGATCGTCGAGAACCTTCGGCGCTGCCAAGCGGAACTGGGCGCACTGGGGCTAACCGGCCACACCGTCGACGTCTCCTGGTGGAGCAAGTCGCGAGAGATCTTCGCCCCCATCCAGGCCGCCGAAGCGTCGCGCCATCATCGTGGTGACCACCCGGGCCTGGACCCCTCCATCCGACAACGCCTGGAATGGGGGGCGAGCCTAACCGAAGCGGAAGTGTCCGGCTGGCGCCTCCTCCACCACGAGTTTCGCGACCGCATGGATGCCCTGCTGGAGGAGCATCAACTGCTACTGCTCCCCGCCGCGCCGGTTACACGGCTGGCCGCGGGTGTGGATCATGCGCCCACGCGCCCGCGTCTGTTGCGCTACTCGACCCCCGGCAGCCTGTCCGGCATGCCCGCGGTCACGATTCCTTACTTTCACGACGGACGCCCAGCGGGCGGCATGCAGTTGCTGGCCGCGCGCGGAGACGATCCCCGATTACTGGCCGTCGCGGCGGCCTTGGGACGCCACCAACAAAACCGGAGACCTTCTTGATGCTTGCACTGCTGCTTCGCCTCCTCGCCTTCACAGCCGTCGTGTTCTTGGCCGGCTGTCAATCCTCCGCGCCCCCGGCGGGAAAGGATGGGCGCATCGCCATCCGCCTCCAAGCAGACTGGTACCCCCAGCCGGAGCATGGCGGCTTTTACACGGCGCTGGCCAAGGGGTACTACGAAGCCCAGGATCTCGACATCACCATCCTCCCGGTGGGCCAGTACACCAGTTCGTTCCAAGTGGTGGCCAGCGGCCGCGCCGAATTCGGCCTGGGCTCCAGCGATCAAGTTCTGGAAGCAGTGTCGAACGGCCTGCCGGTGGTGGCCGTCGGTGCCGTGATGCAGCATGACCCGCAAGCGGTGATGGTCCACGAGAACTCACCGGTGAAGACCTTCGCGGATCTCGAAGGCCGCACCGTGGCCGCGCAACCGGGCGCGACGTGGTTCAAGTTTCTGGTGAGCAAGTACGGGCTGAAGAACGTGCGCGAAACGCCCGCCACCCACTCGATCGCTAACTTCCTGGCGGACCCCAACTACATCCAGCAGATCTTCATCACCAGCGAACCATTCTTCGTCAAGCAAGCCGGTGCCACCTATCGCACCTTGCTGATCAGCACCGCTGGTTACGATCCATACCGCCTGTGCTTCGCCGACAAACGCTTTGCCGAAAAGCAGCCGGAGGCGGTGCGGAAGTTTGTCCACGCCTCGCTTAAAGGCTGGCAGGAATACCTGCGCGACCCCGGCCCGGCCCACGCCCTGATCCTGAAAGCCAACCCCGCCCAGAAGCCGGACCAGCTCGGGTTTACCTTCGGAGCGCTGCGCGACGGACACTTCATTACCGGAGACGACACCAGTGGCGCCAGCATCGGCAAGATGGCCCCGGAACGCTGGGCCGCCCTCAACGATCAGCTCACCACCCTGGGCATACTGCGCCACAAAATCGACCCAGCGACGGCGTATACGACGAAGTTTCTGCCGTAGGGGTCCAGCTGTGAGGCAGTTAGTTCGTGTGGGGCCCGGGTATGGTGGTTTGAGGACGGTTTGTGATGTCGGAACAGGTTCAATCAATCGTTGACGCGGTTCGTTGCCTCGATCTGGAACTACGGCGAGAGCTAGCCGCCGCTTTGGCCGCGATGGCAACGTCTTTGCCCGCCACCTCTTCCGGCCGGGAGCGGCTGGTTGCTTCAGTCCGGGGCAAGTACCGTCACGTGCCGACATCCAGTGAGTCATTCATGGATCGCAAGCGGGAAGAGATGCGGCGGGAATTCCGGTCATCGCATCGGATCAAGTTCATTCGCTAACCCCGCCACTAAGGCTGATCATCCCGCTCAGGCTGCACCATCAGGAGCAACACCAAGCCCACGATCATCAGCATGCGGTATGCGGTCTGCAGCCCGTTCCATTGGGTGGACTGCCACATCAGGAACCACTCGCCGCCCACCGCCAGAAAGGCGACCAGCCACAGCAACATCCCCAGCGTCAGCGCCAGAATCGGGATTCGTTTGGCGGCGTTGAAGTCGCTCGCCGGACTCTTCAGTTGGGCCACCAATCGCGCCAAGCCCCACCAGCACAACACCATCGTCACGAACTCCCACAGAATGATCGACCAGTAGAAAGCCAAGTGCAGCATCGGATCGTGCAGCGCGCGCCACAGGCCACGGTTGCCGGGGAATGTGGTGTCCATCATCAGCACGTGCCGGACAAACTGGTAGTTGGAATCAAAGTCCGTCAGGTTGTTGAACACCACCAGCGTGTACAGCAGCCCGATGGCGGCGAAAAGCAGCAGCTTGGCGATGCGTGTACTCAAGGGAATCCAGACTCGATTGTATCGGTGATTGCCTACTGTGCTAGATTCGCGAGTTATGACCCCCGACGCGCGACTCATCGAATTGGGCCTGGAACTGCCGCCCCCGCCCTCGCCCGGCGGCACCTATGTTTCCGCCAAGCGCGTCGGCGAACTGCTGTTTCTGGCCGGTGCCATCTCCTCCGGCCCCGGCGGCGTGATCACCGGCGTGGTGGGCCAGGGGGCGACAGTGGCTGATGGCTATGCCGCGGCCCGGGCCTGCGCGCTCAACCATCTGGCCGTCATCCGGCGGGAGCTGGGCTCTTTGGACGCCGTAGCGGAGGTAGTTTCGCTCAACGGCTACGTCAACAGCGTGGCCGGCTTCACGGAATCTCCGGCCGTCATCAATGGCGCATCCGATCTGCTGGTTGAGCTGTTCGGCGAAGCGGGCCGCCACGTGCGCGCGGCCGTCGGCGTCAGTGGGTTGCCCCGCGGCGCGATGGTGGAAACCCAGATGACGGTGAGGGTCAAAGCATGAGCGAGCATTACCTTTCAGCCACTCCCACGCATTCCGTCTGGGACCGGACGCTGTCCCCGCGCCTGCGCATTCCCCCGGGCGACACCGTCCACGTCGAATGCCAGGACGCCAGCGGCGCCCAAGTCCAGCCCGGCATGACGGCGGAGCAGTTCCTGAGCATCGACCGCACGCGCATCCATTCGCTCACCGGACCGATCGCCATAGAAGGCGCGGCACCGGGCGATGTGCTCGAAGTCGAGGTATTGGAGACGCGGCACCACGGCTGGGGCTGGTCCAGCGTGACCCCGGGCCTGGGCTTCCTAAAGCAGCGCTTTTCGGAAGCGTATCTGTTCCATTGGAAACTGGACGGCAACCTCACCCGGTCGCTGGCCCCAGCCATCTTGCCGGTGCGGCCTTTTCTGGGTGTGATGGGCGTGGCGCGGGCCGAAACCGGGCAGTTCCGCACCCGGCCGCCCGGCAACTTCGGTGGCAACCTCGACGTCCGCGAACTCTGCGCGGGAGCCAAGCTCTACCTGCCGGTGTACTGCCCCGAAGCACTGTTCAGCTGCGGCGATGGCCACGCGGCGCAGGGCGATGGCGAGGTCTGCATCAACGGCATGGAGTGCCCCCTCGACACCACGCTGCGCTTCCGTCTGCACAAGAATGAGCCGCTTGAAGGGCCGCTCATTGAATCAAGCGAAGCGGTCGCGCCGGACCTTCATGGCGATTGCTGGATCGTGGTGGAGTGTGGCGAAGACATCGCCGCCGCCGCCCGCAACGCCACCAGCCGCATGGTGGACCTGCTGGTCAGCCGCTGGCAGATGGACCCGGTCCATGCCTACATCCTCTGTAGCGTGGCGCTCCGCCTGCGGCTCAGCCAGGTGGTGAATGAGCCGGTCTACACCGTCAGCGGTTCGATCAGCAAACAAATTCTCCCGGACCGGGTCCTATTCCCCGCGGGTAGTTAGAAGCAATCGAGAGGCAACCGAATGGCCATCCAACCTGATCAAGTCAACCTGCCCGCCGTCGTGGCGGAACTGCGGGAGCTCTATCCGCGGTACGAGGAAGCGCTGGTGACCAACGACGTCGACACGCTGGTGGCGATGTTTTGGGCATCGCCCGAGGTGATGCGCTTCGGCGTGGCCGAGAACCTCTATGGCCACGAAGAACTGGAAGCCTTCCGCAAGGGCCGCCCGGCCGCCAACCTGGCCCGCACGGTGGACCGGCTGGACATTGTCACCTTTGGAAGCGACTCGGCCAGCGTCACGCTGGAGTTTTCTCGCACCACGCCAACCGGTCAAGTGCGAGGCCGCCAGAGCCAGGTCTGGATCCGGTTCGCCACCGGTTGGCGCATCGTCTCGGCGCACGTGTCGCTGTTGCCCCGGGCCTAATCCCGCCGCTCAGTTCGTGGGCAATCGGTTCTCGAGAATACGGCTCTCATCGAACTGTTCCCAGCGAAGGTCCAACTGCCCCGTTCCTTCCAAGGCGCGTCGTGGGATCAGGCCGATCAGTTCGCTGCCCGCAATCTCGACACCTTGTGCCGCTGCCAAGTCCCGGACGGTCGAGAAGACCGTGGCCAGCGAGGTCACTTCAAAGTCGGTGAGGTTCATCGAAACCTGCGCCTGCTTCCGAGCCTCCAGCGCCAGCCCCAGCGCCTTCAGGCAAGGCAGACCACCCGAAGACGTACGGATGCGCCGCGCGATCTCCCGGGCCACCGCGACGTTGTCCGTCGCAAGATTGATGTTGTAGGCGATCAGGAATTTGCGGGCCCCGACGATGGTGGCACCGGCTGTTGGGTGACGGCGAATATTGCCCACGTCCGGCAGGTCGGGCCGGGTTTCCAGCGCTTCAAAACCACCACGCCGGACTTCTTCCAATCGCTGCCGTTCCGGCCGCAGCGCCGCAGCTTCATAGAAGAACACCGGCACCTGATACCGCCGCCAGATCTCGTGCCCGGCGCGATGGGCCAGCTCAGCGCACTCGGCCAGCGTGACGCCGTCCACCGGAACAAACGGCAGCACGTCGCAAGCGCCAACGCGCGGATGGACGCCCGCGTGGAGGCGGAGGTCGATCAGGCTGGCCGCTTCACCCACGGCTCGGATGCCGGCTTCCAGCACAGCCTCCGGCGCACCGGCAAAGGTGATCACGCTGCGGTGATGGTCAATGTCGGAGGTCTGGTGCAGCACCGTGACGCCGGCCACGGCGGCAATGACGTTGGCGATGCGGCCCACGACGCGTGGGTCCTGCCCTTCGGAAAAGTTGGGGACAGCTTCGATTAGTCGTCGGGCCACTCGACCGCTCCTTGTTGATAGACCAAGCGCCCGCGCTTGATCGCCTTTGATACTAG
The DNA here is from genome assembly GCA_947458745.1 of Bryobacteraceae bacterium. Taxonomy (GTDB): domain Bacteria; phylum Acidobacteriota; class Terriglobia; order Bryobacterales; family Bryobacteraceae; genus JAPKYZ01. The sequence goes on from CANGYQ010000002.1 coordinate 413,749, forward strand.
ATTCGCACCGGCGTAACGGAACAGGTCGCGGTAGTCGCGGATGTTGAGCAGCAGCACGTCGGCCTGCTTACCCACCTCCAGTGACCCCACCAGCCGGGGTATGCCCAGCACGTGCGCGGCATTGATGGTGGACGCCACCACCGCTTCCTCCGGCTCCAACTGCGAACAGGCGTCCGCCATCACCATCGGCATGCTGAAGACGCCGCGCGCCGTTTCGCCAAAGCCACTGGTGAGGGCAATCGCCGCGCCCATGTTGATCAGGTGCCGGAGATACGGCGCTTGCGGGCGCAGCAGTGCCGTTGTGGTAGAAGCGGCCAGCAGATCCAGTTCCTCGCGCGGGTCCTCACAGTAGCGGGCGCTGCGGGCCACCGCGTCCCGCACGCGGCCCGTGCCAGTCATGCCGCCCACCGCCGCCGCTTCGGCCAACGGTGCCTCTAGCGCCAGCAGATCCATCAGGTTGGCGCTCAGCGGTGCCAGCAGCTTCAGCTCTCGCGCGTCGGCGGTGTGTACACCGGCGGTCAGCGTCCCGTGGCGGATGAAGTGGCGGAGCAGTTCCCGCGCCTCCAGTTCCAGGCGAGCCGGCGTCAGGCCCGGGCGTCCCCGCCGCGCCGCGTCGAACAGATTGGCCCGGCAATCGACAAAGGCGGGCATCATGACATGGCCCGTGGCATCAATCTCGTGAGCCTCGCGAGCAACGGCCAGATTCTCAATGCGGCGCGAAGGGCCCACTTCCCGGATCAGGCCGTCGGAGATCAGCAGGGAGCCATCCTCAATGATCGCCAGTTCCGCCATTTCGCTCCCACGACGGGGCGACGAGGAGCCGCGCAGCGTCAACAGCTGCCGGGCTCCGCGAATAAGCAGCGCCAAGTTATCGATTCCCCACTTCAGTCCACCAACATCCACCGGGAGCTTTGGACCCGGGGACTCTCTACCAGCGATCATAGAGCATGCACTGTGCTCTGATCGCGCTGCTGCTGGCCCAACTACTGCCGCCAGACCAGCGCGCCTTTGAACAAGCCCGCCGCCTGGCCGATCCCGCCGCGCGTATGGCCGCGCTGGAACAGGTGCTGAAGCAGTATCCACGAACTCCCGGATCGGAGCGTATCCGGCGCGCCATGCTGGAGTTGGCCGCCGAACAAGGCCTCCCCGCATTGCGCCAACGGGCAGCGGAGCTGGCTGCTGCGGTACCCGAAGCGGACCGGCCCCGAATTAAATTTCTTTCGCTGGTGATCGAGGAAAAGCTGGCCCCCGAAAATGACATTCTGCGGGCCGAAGTGGATACGCTCTACCGTCAAGTGTCGCCGAACCCGGTGCAGGTGACTCCCTTCGAGCGACCGTCCCGCGGGCACACGGTGATGCTGGAAGTCTTTACGGGTGCCGGCTGTCCGCCGTGCGTCGCGTCCAGCTTCGCCGTGGATGCCGCGCTCGAACGCTACCGCCGCCAGGACCTGGTCGTGGTGATGTATCACCAAAACATCCCCGTGCCGGACCCGCTCACCAACGCCGCCTCGGCAGCCCGCTGGCGCGAAGCAGGCGAGCCGGGAATTCCGCTGATGGTGGTCGATGGACAAGCGATGACCACCGGCGGGCCCCGGTCCCGCACCATCCCCGCCTGGGAGCGCCTGGAGACCCGCCTGCAAGAGCGTCTAGATGCACCCCGTGGCCCCGCCCCCAAAGTGAGCCTGAAGCGACGAAAGGGGAAGCTGACCATCAACGCACCACACGGAGCCAACGTGGTACTGGTGGAAGAACTGGTCCGCTATACCGGCGAGAACGGCATTCGCTTTCACCCGATGGTGGCCCGCGCCCGGCAGTCCGGTCCGGCCGTGACCTTTGACCTACCGCTCGGCGCACCGCCTTATGGGGTGGCCGTATTCTCCTCCACCGGCGCCTTCGAGCCCGTCTATCTGCCTGTGCCGGAGAGCCGATGAAGCAGCGCGTGCCGCCACCACCAGAGCGCAATGAGCCGCAAAAGACGCTGGAACGCGTGATCTCAAAAGCTGGCCTGGGTTCTCGCACCGAAGCGCGCAGTTGGATCCATGCCGGGCGGGTCGCGGTGAATGGCCGGGTGATTGAGAACCCCGATCATTGGGTGACGTTCAGCCAGGATCGCGTCACCTTTGACGGCCGCCCGCTCACGCGGCAGAAGCGGCTGTATCTGCTGCTCTACAAGCCCATCGGGTACTTGACCACCTACAAAGACCCGGAGGGCCGCCCCACGGTCTACGATCTGTTGGCCGGTATCGAACAGTTCATCTCACCCGTAGGCCGACTGGACCAGGATTCCAGCGGCCTGCTGCTGCTGACCAACGACACCCAACTGGCGGAGCGGCTGACCAACCCGGAGTTTCACGTCGCCAAGACCTATCAGGTGAAATGCCGCCCCCAAGTCAGCGACGAAGCGATCGCGATGCTGGCCCAAGGCGTCACGCTCGATGACGGGCCGACGCGCCCGGCCCAGGTGCGCCGCCTGATGGAGAACGAGACGCATTCGTTTCTAGAAATCATCATCACCGAAGGCCGCAACCGCCAAGTGAGGCGCATGCTGGAGGCCGTGGGCAGCCGAGTCGAGAAGCTGGTCCGGACCCGCATTGGGTCGCTTTCGATCGGCGACTTACCCGTGGGCCGGTACCGGGAGCTGTCACTCGACGAACTCCGCATGTTAAAACAGGAGTCGAGTGACGGACAAGACTCCCAACAAGATGCCCGCGCCCACGGCGGTAACCGCTCCGACGTTCGAGCGCAGCCTGGACGAGATGGAAGCGGTAGTGGAAGAACTGGAAAGCGGCGAGGTCCCCCTGGAACGCGCGCTTGAACTGTTTGAAAAGGGCATGCAGCTTTCCCAGGTTTGCCGCAGGCAGCTGGAGGAAGCCGAAACGCGCGTCGAGATGCTGATCCGCAAAGGCAGTACCGTGACACCGGAGCCCTTCCCCACGCCCAGCGGCGCCAGTTCGCCGCGCCAGGGATGAAGCGGTTCCTGCCCCAGGTCGAGGCCGCCCTCGAGCGCTGGGTTCCCCCGGAAACGGCCGATCCGGCCACCATTCACAAAGCCATGCGCTACAGCCTGTTTGGCGGTGGCAAGCGCATCCGCCCGGTGTTGGCCATGGAAGCTGCCGCCGCCGTCCGCGACGAAACACCCGGAATTGCGGAGGCGGCTTGCACGCTGGAACTGATCCACACCTATTCACTGATCCATGACGACTTGCCGGACATGGACAACGATGATTACCGCCGCGGCCGCCTGACCTGTCACAAGGTGTTTGGTGGCGCCATGGCCATTCTGGCGGGCGACGCGCTGTGCACCCTGGCGTTTGAGATTCTGGCCAGCCTGCCGCACGCCAGTGATCAGGTGCGGGCGCGCCTGGTGGTGGAAGTCGCACAAGCCGCCGGCACCAAGGGCGGCATGATCGCGGGCCAGGTCCACGATATTGAAGGCGAAGGCCAGCCGCCTACCGCGGAGCGCCTGGAGCTGATCCACCGGGCCAAGACCGGCGCTCTGTTGCGCTGTAGCGTGCGCATGGGGGCCATCTATGCCGGTGCCTCTCCAGAGGAACTGGCCGCGCTAACGGCCTACGGCGAGCACACGGGCCTGGCCTTCCAGATCGTCGACGACATCCTTGATATCGAGGCGTCTTCGGAAGAGTTAGGCAAAACGGCCGGCAAGGATGCCGCGCAGCAGAAGATCACTTTCCCGGCGGTCTATGGTCTGGACCGGTCCAAGAAGATGGCCGAAGACGAACGCGTGGCGGCGTGGGAGGCGCTGTCGATTTTCGGCGCCCGGGGCGGCCCACTGCGCGACATCGCCGACTTGATCGTGCGCCGCAAAACCTGAGATGCGCCAACGGCTGGATGTCCTGATTGTGGAGCGGGGCTTGTCCCCTTCGCGCGAGAAAGCGCAGGCCTTGATCCTGGCTGGCTCCGTGATGGTGGACGGCCAAAAAGCCCACAAGCCCGGCCACAGCTATGCCTCCACCTGCCGCATCGATCTATTGGGCCAGATGCCCTACGTCAGCCGCGGCGGCTTCAAGCTGGCCGGTGCGTTGGACCATTGGCGGATTGACCCTTGGGGCCTGGTCTGCGCCGACGTTGGGGCCTCCACCGGCGGCTTCACCGATTGCCTGCTGCAGCGCGGCGCGGCCAAAGTGTTCGCCATCGATGTCGGCACCACGCAGCTGGATTGGAAGCTCCAGACCGACGCCCGCGTCGTCGTCAAGGACCATCTCAACGCGCGCAAGATGACCCCGGCCGATCTGGGTGAGCCCGTGTCCTTGATCGTCACTGACGTCAGTTTCATCTCCGTCACCTTGATCGCCGAGGCTATGGCGGGCACACTGGCACCCGACGGCGAGATGGTCATCCTGATCAAGCCGCAGTTTGAGGTGGGCCGGGAACAGGTGGGCAAGGGCGGCATTGTGCGCGAACCAGAGCTCCACCAGGCGGCCTGCCGGAAGGTACGCGAATTTGTCGAGCATCTTGGCTTCTTGACAGACCTGATAGACTCACCCATCCTAGGCGCTGAAGGCAATCGCGAGTTTCTGCTGCATGCCTGGCGTCAAACCGATGCTGGCGGGGGCCGCGATCAAAAGGCGTTGACCGAATGAACAAGACCACGCAAATCGGTATTGTCTCCAAGCCCGGCGTAGCCGCGGCCTACGAACTGGTGCCGGAACTGCTGGCCTGGCTGGCCGCCCGTGGCATCACCGCGCGGTGTGATGAATCAACCGCTGCCTATGCGCCCGGCGTCACCGCCATCGCCCGCGACGAAGTCCCGGACGGCACCCAGATGGTGATCGTACTGGGTGGCGATGGCACGCTGCTGTCGGCCGCCCGGGCGGTGAAAGGTCGCGAGATTCCGCTGTTCCCCGTGAACCTGGGTGGCCTCGGCTTCCTGACCGCCATCACGGTGGAAGAGATCTACGTGGAACTGGCCCGGGCGCTGAACGGTGAACAGCGCATCGGCACCCGCCGCATGCTGGCCTGCGAAGTGCACCGCGAAGGCCAGGCGATCTCCACCTATCACGCCCTAAACGACGTGGTGATCACCAAAGCCGCGCTGGCCCGCATGATCGATCTGGAAGCGCGCGTAGACCGGCATTTCGTTTGCCGCTACAAGGCGGATGGTCTGATTGTGGCCACGCCTACGGGGTCCACCGCTTATTCGCTGTCCGCCGGCGGACCCATCATTTTCCCGACCGTTGAGGCGCTGGCGCTCACCCCCATCTGCCCCCACATGTTGACCAACCGTCCCGTCATCGTCCCCGCCTCAAGCGAAGTGAATTTGGCCAATCTGGCCGAAGACAACGATGCCTGGTTGACGATTGATGGTCAAGTCGGCGAACCTCTCAAGAAGGGCGATCACGTGTTGTGCCGCCGTTCGGACCATGCCGTCCATCTGATTCGACCGCCAAAACTGCTATTCTTTGACGTTTTGCGGGAAAAGTTGAAATGGGGCGAGCGCTAAACTGACCGGCGCCCCCGCTTGAGGAGAGTCGATGAGAAAGATTTCTTTGACGACGTGGATCATCATTGCCACCGTCGCCGGCATCGCGATTGGTGCCCTGGCACCGTCGTTCGCCGTCCAGTTGTCGGTGGTGTCGAACATCTTCATCCGCCTGATCAAGTCGATCATCGCGCCGCTGATCTTCACCTCACTGGTTTACGGCATTGCCAAGTCGGGCAACGTCAACACGATGGGGCGCATTGGCGCCAAATCGATGAGCTACTTCCTGGTAGCCACGTCGCTCGCGCTGGTGATCGGCCTGATGATGGTGAACGTCTTCCGCCCGGGTGACGGCCTGACGCTGCCGGGGGCTGGTGCAGCGCAGTTGACGGCCACCAAGCTCACCTTTGCCGAAACGATGGAGAAGATGTTCCCCAAGAGCATCATCGAAGCGATGTCCACGGGCGACGTACTCCAGATCGTCATCTTCAGCGTGCTGTTCGGCATCGCCTGCGTCGCCGTCGGGGACAAGAGCAAGGGAGTGGTTCACTGGTGCGAAGCGGTGATGGAAGTGATGTTCAAGTACACCGAATACGTCATCTACCTGGCCCCGCTGGGCGCCGGTGCCGCCATTGCCGTCACCGTCGGCAAGAACGGTCTGGGCTCACTGGTGGGCTTGGCCAAACTGGTCGGAACGCTCTATCTGGCGCTGATCGTCTTTGTGGTGCTGGTGCTGGGCGCGGTGATCGTCATCGCCCGCATCCCCATGCGGCGTTTCGTGCAGGCGGCCTGGAAGCCCTGGCTACTGGCCTTCTCCACCGCCTCCAGCGAAGCGGCCCTGCCCCAAGCACTGGACCGGATGGAACGCTTCGGCGTCCCCAAACACATCGTTACCTTCGTGCTGCCACTCGGCTATAGCTTCAACCTGGACGGCTCAACGCTCTACCTGGCGCTGGCCAGCGTGTTTGTCGCACAAGCCGCACACATTGACCTGGCAGTCTCCACGCAGATCTTCATGATGCTGACGTTGATGCTGACCTCCAAAGGCGTCGCCGCGGTACCCCGCGCGTCGCTGGTGATCCTGACCGGCACCATCGCCACCTTCGGCCTGCCGATGGAAGGCGTAGCCCTGATCCTAGGCGTCGACGCCTTCATGGACATGGCCCGCACCAGCGTCAACCTGCTGGGCAATTGCCTGGCCGCCGCCGTCGTAGCCCGCTGGGAAGGCGTTGACCTCCCGACCGGCGACTTCGAAGAAGAGCCCGCCATCGCCGCGCGGGCGTAAAATAGCCCCGCGAACAGTGAGGGAATCGGTAAGGCTGGTGACTCGAACGTCGCGAGCCTTACCGATAACCAAACATCGGCGGGAACACCACCACCACCACCGCCGCCCAGCCCGCATGGACCGGCAAGTACCCCACCAGCCATCGCTCCAGTGCCCCAAACGAGCCTCGGCGAAGCAGAAATCTTCCATAGAGCCACGCCGCCCCCGCCAGGTTCACCAGCAGCACCAGATTCTCGCCCAACGCCGCCACCCGGTTCGGCGTGAGGCCAAACTCCGAGATGCGCGCCGCGATCGCGGCCAGCGCTACTGTATCCACCAGCAGCGCGCTCACCACCAGCAGCAGTTGCAGTGCATCGAAGAAATCCGGCGGTGCCTCCGGGTCCCGCGCGGACGCGGCATAGAGCACCAGCCCCATCACCAGCACCAGCAGCAGGTCGAAGCCGATCAGCAGATCGCGCTTCACATTCATCGGATTTCCCGTCCAAGCCATCGCCGCCAGAAACCCGAGCAGCAGCAGGGTAAACAGCGGCGTGAACAGCTTGGTCAGCACCGGGGCCATGTTCTCGATGACGCTTTGCTTCGCCTCCACCAGCCAGGACCCAACAATGACGGCCCCGGCCGCCCCGCACGGCACCATCCAGCCGAACACGAACCACTCCGCGTTGAGATCGATGGCCTTGAACATCATCATCGTGAACCCGGTGAAAACGCCGCCGCCCAAAGCGATCAGCACATAGTAGATGGCCAGTTCGCCCGAAAACCGCACAAAGTCCATCCACGGGCCGCCGGTGAACCATCGGTTCTTCGTGTAGGCAAAGCCGACGGCCAGCCACAGGGCGATCGGCAGGTGGAGGGCGGTCAGCACCTGCGTCTGGCTGCCCGCCGCGAAGGGGAAGACGTTGGCGAACAATGCTCCCGCCGCGAAGGGCAGCGCGAGCCACAGGCTGCTGCTCCACGCCGATCCGCGCTTCCACAGGAAGTAGAGGGCCATCAGGGGGAAGACCAACAGGCTGGCGTTCCGGCGATAGAAAAGCGGCAACTCATCATTCGGGTTCAAGTGAATGCCGAACAGCCCCGGTAGCTGAACCGCAATCGCGGCTGCCACCGCAAATCCCAGTACCACCAGAGTCTCGCTGTACGAGGCCGACGCCGTTTCTTCCGCCAAGGGTTCGATGACCAGTTGCTTCCACAACCGCTCCGAATGCGTGCGAGCAAACTCGCGGGACAACGCATCGAGGCTGCCCATGCGCTTCACCGCCACCAGGAACGCCTCGTCTCCGGTCAAGCCACCCGCCATCAGGTCGGCCAACTGATCACGCAGATGTCCCTCCAGCTCCTCGACATCCAAAGCCCGCACGCCCGGCTGGCGCCGCAAGTGGCCCCGCCACTGGGCGATCTGTTCTTCCAGCGGTTGATCAGAGAAGGGCGTCATGCGGGGCACGCCTTCATCCAGATACCCCGCAGAGTCTCATCCACCACCTGCCACTGCTGGCGTTGGGCCGCCAGTTGCGCCCGGCCCTCAGCCGTGATCCGGTAGTACTTGCGCTTGCGACCGGTATCGGAAGTCACCCAGTTGGCCTCCACAAAGCCTTGGCGCTCCAACCGGTGCAGCACGGGGTAGAGCATGCCGTCGGTCCACTGCAGGTGCCCACCAGATAGCTCTGCCACCCGCTTGATGATGGCGTAGCCGTAGCTGTCCCCCTCAGCCAGAATGGCCAACACCAGCGGCGTAGCGGAGGCAGCCACGAGGTCCTTGTTCAGCTCCATACGTAGGACCATTATACATTTCACTGCTATGTATGCAGCGGAACTACCCGTTCGGCGTCCACGGTGAGATCCTGGTCAAGCCTGGGAACTACGAAATGGAAGCTGGCGTCAAATCAGCAATGCGAACTCTGCTCTGGCTGATCCTGGCCACGCGCTTCGCCAGTGGCTGCAGTTGCGGTGCCTCGGCCAGTTTACCTGTGTGTCATCGGCTGGGTGATACGCCAGTACTGTTTCTCGGCAAACCGGTGGAAATCGTGGACCACCAATACAACTCCCGCCGGGGTCCATGGTACCGGTTCACCGTTGAAGAGGTGTTTAAGGGCTTCCCCTCCGACATCAAGGAAGTCATGGTCGACCCGGACAACTTCACGACCTGCACGACTAATTTCAGCATCGGCAAGAGATATCTGATCGCAGGTTTTCGCGGGTCCAGGCCGGTTCCCGCCAAAGAGACCGAGTCTGAGACGATCATCTACACGGGTCAATGCTTGGGTTCGCGAGAAGCCGAACACGCCGCCGACGACATTGCCTTTTTGCGACAGTTCGTCCGATCGCCCCAACCGGCCCGGATCTTTGGCTCCGTTCGGATTCACGCCAGTGAAAGGTATTGGTACGGCGACCATCCGCCGCTGAGCGGCGTGCGGATTCAGATTGCCGGACCATCCGGCGTAGCTAACGTCACCACCGGCACCAACGGGGACTACGTCCTTCCCGATGTGAATCCGGGCAAGCACATCATCACCGCCTCGGCGAAGGAATTCACGTCGGCGCGCCAGCGATACGAGGTTGAGGTTCCCGCTCATGGTTGTGGTGTCGTCAACATTGGGATGTTCAGCGAGGGGGTCTTGGGCGGAAGGGTGGTCAACCAGGACGGCACTCCCGCCGTCGGCGTCTCCGTGGAATACGCTCGCGATAACCGGAACACCGGTAAGCCAGCGTCTTACGAAGGCTCCACAAAGACGGATCGCAACGGGCGCTTCAGCTTCGCCAGGGTCCCTCCCGGGCGCTTCGTGCTGGGGGTTAACGCCAGAAGGGCTCCGACGACCAAGGAACGCATTCTACCCACCTACTGGCCCGGCGCCCTGTCCGAAAGCCAGGCACAGCCCGTGCAGCTTGCAGTGAATCAGAAAATTGAGAATCTCTCGATCACGCTCGGCCCACGAGCGGCCGTGCGGAAAGTGAGTGTGCGGGTGGAGTGGCCTGATGGCCGGCCAGCGCCGGGCGTCAGGCTTTCGGCCAACTTTCGCGGCTCTATCGCCGAATCCGCCACCACCGGCGCGGATGGCTCAGCCACCATGACCGTTCTCGCCGGGCTCGAATACACCCTCAGCGGTCGGTTTCTGCACCTCAGATTGGAGAATGGCCGGGAGGAGTTTGATAGCTGGGTGGACGCGACCGAGGAAAAACTCACAGCAGGCACTACCCCAGCAAAGATCCGCCTGATCCTGAATCGTCCGGGTCGGTTCCCGGAGTGATGTCCGACCGGCAGCAATCCGGCCAACCCCAGCCCGAAAGATAAATGACAAATGGCCGCCCGAGCAATCTGCCCAGGCGGCCACTCTACACTGAACTCAAACTTTCTAGACTACGCAACCGGAGCAGACGTGTAGCCCAGCTTGGCCCACCACGGCTTCGCCGCCGCGATCGAGGCGTTCACGTTGCCGATGTTCTTGACACCCTCATCCGAGAGCCAATCTTCCAGGGCCTTCACGCCGTGCTTGCCGTAGATGCCCATGCCGTCTTTCCAGGTGGCGCGGCCGCAGAGGACGCCGGAGAAATCGGCGCCGGATTCGGTGGCCATCTTCAACTGCTCAGCAAAGGTGGCGTTGTCCACACCGGCCGACAGGTAGATGAACGGCTTGGTGGCAACAGCGGCACAATCGCGGAAGTGGCCCATGGCTTCTTCAAAGCTGTAGGCCTTCACGCCCTTGTAGATGCCGCTGCCTTCGACGAATTCGGCAATGATCGGCACTTCCACCTTCAGCACGTCAACGAAGTACTGGGGCTTCGAGAACTCGATCATGGACTGCTTCACGATCTCGGGCTTCGCCTTGGCAAACTCCAAGGTCTTCTCGCCGGACCCGTCCGGGGCGTAGCCGATGAACTCAAGGAAGAACGGGATGTCATGCGTCACGCACTCCGCGCCAATGCGCTCAATGAAGGCGTGCTTGATGTCGTTGATGTCGGCCGTGTCGAAAGGCGTGTAGTAGATCAGGATCTTCACGGCGTCCGCGCCCAGGTCCTTGATGCGCTTGACGGACAGGTGCGGCAGCAGGTCCGGCAGGCGGCCAGGCTGGGTGTTGTCGTAGCCGGAATACTCATAGGCCAGCAACAGGCCGGCGTTCTCGGAACGGGCGTGCGTGGCGGGGATGCCGTATTCGGGGTCCAGCAGGATGGCGCTGGCGTGCGGCGTCAGGATCTTGGTGACCGCGATCTTGAATTCCGCCATCATTTCGTCGGTGACCGCCGACTGGTCCACGCCTTTGGCCGTGGCGATTGATTTCTTCAGGCTGCCACGTTGATCCATGGCGGCGGCGGCGATGACGCCGGCCGGGTTGGACAGCTTATTGAGATGAGCAATTTTACCGGGGGTGAGAGACATTTCACTCCCAGTTTAGCGAAACCGCCCCATCACGTGCCGGTTGCGCCCTGCCTAGGCCAGCGGTCGGAGCCACCGGGCGGCTCTGCGGTGGTAGGCCTGCGCCCGGCCGACATCGTGCAGGATCTGCGCCTTCAGGGCAACCGGGTCAGGGAACCGGCGCTCTTCCCGCAGCCGGTGGAGAAACTCCACCTCAATGCGCCGGGGCGTCGGCCCCGTCAGCGGAGCCAGCAGAAACGTTTCGATGGTCAGGCCTTCCCCGTTAAACGTCGGCCGGAAGCCGATGTTAGTCACCGATGGCCATTCGCGCGTCGAACTGACTTCGCGCGTTCGCGTCACGTAGACCCCGCTGGCCGGCATGATCTCGGCCGTCCAGGCCATGTTCAGCGTGGGCACCGTTTCCCGCTTGCCGATTCCCTGCCCCGGAACCACGTCACCTTCCACCGCATACGGCCGGCCCAAAGCCTGAGCCGCCGCCGATACTTCACCGTTATAGAGGTGCCGCCGGATCAGCGTGGAGGAGATGTGCTGATGGTGGCAATCCACCTTCCGGATCGCCTCCACTTTGAAGCCATACTGGCGGCCCAACTGCTCCAGGACCGCCACATCGCCCGCCTGCTTGTGGCCAAAACGGAAGTCCTCGCCCACAATCACCACGCGCGTGCCCAACCGCTCCAGCAGGACGCGCCGCACAAACTCTTCGGGAGAATAGCCGGCCACAGTGCGGTCGAATGGCAATACCAGAACTCGGTCGATCCCCTCGCTGCCCATCATCCGGCACCGGTCTTCCAGCGAAGAAAGCAACCGCGGCGCCCGCTCCGGTGCCACGAGTCGCGTGGGGTGCGGATCAAAGGTCAGCGCGGCGGCGTGCAGGCCTTCAAACGCCGCTCGATCCGCAACCAGCCGGATCAGTTCGCGATGGCCCCGATGCACACCATCAAAGTTGCCGATCGTCACGGCACACGGGCCGATGCGCTCCTGCCCGCTGCCATAAACCCGGACCGGCGCCCGCGCGGGCACGTCAATCGTGAGTCCATCGTAGGCAATAGCCACCTGAGCGGGCAGCTTCGGCTCATCCTCTTCATGGCGCAGTTCGTGGCTGATGTGCGTAAAGTAAGCCCGGCGCGGCTTCACCAGCGACACGGTTTCCAACGACTGCTTGACGGTGGAATGCGTGGGGTGATCGCGGTGCCGCAGCGCATCGAGAAACAGCACATCCAAGCCTTCCAGCATCGCCAGGGAGCTGTCTGGAATGAAGCTGTGATCGGTCAGGTAAGCGGCGGACCCAAAGCGATACCCAAACCCGTCCGCCCGGCCGTGCTTCACCGGGATGGGCGTAAACTCCAGGCCAAACAGATCGAATGGCTCACCATCCAGCACATGCGTCTCAATCCGGGGCAGGGTCGATTGCGTGTGCAGCGTCTCAAAGATGTAGCGGAACACCTGCCGGATGGTGCCGACGGTCTCGCGTGACCCATACACCGGCATCACCTGCTTCTGCCGGAAGTTGAACGGCCGCACGTCGTCCAGGCCCATGATGTGGTCGGCATGCGCGTGCGTGAAGATGATCGCATCCAGGCGCGTCAACCGGGCCCGCAAACACTGCTGCCGGAAGTCCGGCCCGCAGTCGATCAGCACGTTGCGACCGTTGTAGCGCAGCAGCACCGACGGCCGCAGCCGCTGATCACGCGAGTCCGTCGAGGTACACACTGGGCATTCGCACCCGATGGTGGGCACGCCCATGCTGGTGCCGGACCCCAGCACCTCAATGCGGATGGAGCTCTTCTCCACCTACGCCGAGACGATCCGTGACTTGGCGGCGTCGCCCGCGGCCTGCACAAACCGGAAGCGGAGTTCAGTCAACCCATTGTTCAAGTGGAGGCCTTCTTCCAGAGTCAGGTTACCCTTGGTTTTTTCCTCCAGCATCGCCAGCAGGTCAATGAAGTGCCGCGCGGCATCCAGGTCGACCTGATCCTTGCTGTCGTCGCCCAATGAAATCGCTCCCATGGCCACTTGGGCCTGGAACTGCAGCGACGCGACCAGGAAATCAAAGCTGGCCGGTGGAACCTGCGGATGGCTATCTTGATCACTCATGACTTGATTTTATCGCGCCGGGAGCTAGGCTGAAGCGGTCCGATTACAGACGCGGCAGCCACATACCCATCGTGGCCGCGCCGATCCCCGCCCCCATGGCCAGCGTGAGCATCACCAAGCCGCCTGCCATGGCCCAGCCGACCCCACGGACTGCTGCGCTCCGCCCGCAGGTAGAGCTCCAGCACGGCCAGCGGCAGCAGAAACTGCGCCAACCCCAGAAACGTCAGAAAGGGCCCCTGAAACGTCTTCGGATCAAACCCCACCGGAGTCCGATGGATGATCAGCCACAGCATCAGCCCCACCCGGAAGAACCAGACTCCGCCCGAAGCGAGAAACAGCCGCAAGGCCCACCGGCGATGCTCGCCAAACCGCCGCGCTCGCGCATGATGCAGCGCTATCACGGCGCAGACCATGATCACCACGGCATTCAGGCTGATGCTCAGGTGCTGCGTCAAACCTCCCACCGCCCCGCGCGTCCACACCATGAAAAGCCCATCCACGCTGATCAGCAACGCCACGGCAACATAGACCCGCCCGGTCCAGCGATGCACCTGCGGATATCGCTGGCGCAGCGCCGGGATCAGTTGCAGGAACCCGGCGAGAATAATGCTGACGGCCAGCGCCAGATGGAGCCCCACCGCAAAATTGCCCCACGCATCGCCCGCCACATAGCCGTGCGGCATCACCTTGTTCCAACCCGCATAGTCGCCGGCCAGCGCGTGCCGCCCGTAGAAGCTGGTGACGTAGAAGGCAAACATCAATTGGCCCGCCGCGGCCACCACGGCCCAGAACGCAGCCGCGGACCACAACGCAACACTAGAGAAGGCAAGAGTCATCAACCGGGCTAAACGAGGCCCCTTCCGGGAATGTTCCAGAACTCACCACTTTGTTGGGGCGAGCTGCAACGCTAGGTAGAATTGAGAACATGCTGTTTCGACGCACCTTCCTCCTCGTCGGCCTGGTCATCGGGTTGACGGCCAGCGCCCAATCGAAGCGCCCCCTCACCCACGCCGACTACGACGGCTTCCGCAGTATCTCGAACCAGAAGCTTTCCAACGACGGCCAGTGGCTGGTCTATGGCGTCTTCCCGCAAGAAGGGGACGGCGAGGCAGTCTTACGCGACCTCAAGTCTGGCCGTGAAATCCGGCAGTCGGCCGGTCAGCGGCCCGCACCCACGCCGCCCGAGCCCGGCAGCGAGGCCCCGCCCGCGCCGCGCAACCTCACCGTGGAATTCACGCCGGACGCCAAGTTCGTGGTCTTTACGGCCTACCCCTCCAAGGCTGACTTGGACCAAGCCCGCCGCGACAAGAAGAAGCCCGCCGATCAGCCCAAGAACGGCCTGGTGATCATCAACCTCGGAACCGGCGCCGCCGTGCGCGTGGCCAGCGTCAAGAGCTTCCAGGTGCCGGACACCGCGTCCTCGCACATCGCCTACCTCAAGGACTCCGGCGAACTGGTGCTCCGCGCGCTAGCCGATGGCAGTGAGCGGACCATGAAGGACGTCGCCGAATACAAGCTCACCGATGACGCGCAAACGCTGGTCTATGCCGACAAAAAAGGCTTCTATGCGGTGGCGACCGCTGGTGGAGATCTGAAAACGCTGCTCGCGGCCGAGGGCAAGTACACCAAGCTGACGATGGATCAGAAGCAGACGCAGGCGGCGATCTTGAAGGACCGTCAGCTCTACCACTGGTCCCGCTCCGGTGGTGCGGCGACGATGCTCGCCGAGAAAGTGGCCACTGCTAGTGCCCTCAGCTTCTCTGACGATGGCGGCCGCCTCTTCTTCGGGACAGCTCCGGACAAGCCGGCCGCCCCCAAGGAAGACCCCACGGCGGAGAAGGCTCAATACGACCTGTGGCACTACCAGGACGACTTTATCCAGCCCATGCAGAAGGTCCGCGCCCGCCTGGAGCGGGACCGCAACTTCCGCGCCGTGGTCCATCTGGCCGACAAGAAGGTGGTGCAGTTGGCTGATGCCACGCTGCCCGAAGTGCAGCCGGTCCGCGAAGGAGCCTACGCTATTGGCCTGGATGACCGGGCCTACCGCCGCCAAGTGGAGCACGACACCCGCTACAACGATCTCTATCTGGTGGACACCCGCACCGGCCAGCGCCGCGCCTTTGGCAAGAAGCTCTCCGGCATGCCGTCCGTGTCGCCTGACGGCAAGTATGCACTGTTATTCGAGGGCCGCGATTGGGTCTCTTACGACACGTCCACCGGCGAGCGCCGCAACCTGACCGCCATTGCCGGACGCAACTTCTATAACGAAGATGACGACCACCCGGCCGCCCCGCCCGCCTACGCCCCCGCCATCTGGACCAAAGACGGCCGCTATGCGCTGGTGAATGACAGGCACGATGTCTGGCTGCTCTCGCCCGATGGCGCAGTGGCCCGCAACTTGACCGATGGCGTCGGCCGCCGCGAAAACCTGCGCTTCTCCGTCGTGCGCTTGAATGCCGATCCGCGTGACCGCGGCCTGGACCCAGCCCAGCCCGTGCTGCTCCGCGCTGAGCACTTGGAGACCCGCGACTCGGGCTTCTACCGCGATTCACTAGACGCGGACGTGATGCCCACCAAGCTGATCATGGCGGCCAAAAACTTCACCGCACCCAGCAAAGCCGCCAACGCCGACACGCTCGTTCTGTCAGCCTCGCGCTTTGATGAGTTCCCTGACCTGCACGTCACCAACTCCGCCATGAACAAGCTGGACAAGGTGTCGAGCGTGGGCGACCAGTTGCAGAAGTTCGCCTGGGGTAAGGGCGAGCTAATCAAGTACCGCAATGCCGATGGCGTGCTGCTGCAGGCCGCTCTCTACAAGCCCGCCGGGTTTGATCCGACGAAGAAGTACCCGATGATCGTCTACCTCTACGAGCGGCTCAGCCAGAACATCCACAACTTCGTCGAGCCCCGGCCCACCAACTCGATCAACGCCAGCTTCTATACCTCGAACGGCTACGTCGTGCTGATGCCCGACATCATCTATCGCGAAGGCTACCCCGGGGCCAGCGCCCAACGCTGCATCATGCCGGCCACCGAAGCAGTGGTGGACATGGGTTTTGTCGATACCAACCGCATCGGCATCCAAGGCCATAGCTGGGGCGGCTACCAGATCGCCTACATGGTCACCCAGACCAACCGCTTCAAGGCCGCCGCCCCCGGTGCCGTCGTGGTGAACATGATCGCCGCCTATGACGGCATCCGCTGGGGCCCCGGCATTCCGCGCCAGTTCCAATATGAGCGCACACAATCGCGCATCGGCGGCACCCCGTGGCAGATGCCGGGCCGCTACATCGAGAACTCGCCCATCTTCATGCTGGACCGCGTGCAGACTCCGCTGCTCACCATCCACAACGACGCTGACGACGCCGTGCCGTGGTATCAGGGCATCGAGTTTTACCTCGCGCTCCGCCGCTTGAACAAAGAGATCTACCTGTTCAACTACAACGGCGAACCGCACAACCTCCGCCGCCGCGCTAACCAAAAAGACTACACGACCCGGCTGCAACAGTTCTTTGACTTTTACCTGAAGGGTGCCCCAAAACCGCAGTGGATGGAGCGCGGCCGCCCGTTCATTGAACGTGAACCCACCGGTCCGGCTGGCCCGGGTGCCGCAGCCGCCTCCGATATCGAGATCACCGAGGGCGCCCACTAGTGCACGCCGATCTGCTCTGCTGCAATGAGGCCTGCGCGGCCCATTACCCGATCACGGAAGTGATCTACAACTGCCCCGCTTGCGGTGGGCTGCTCGAAGCCCACTATCAGGGTGACCCCGGCAACCCCTGGGACTTGACCGGTATCTGGCGACAGCGCCGCATGTCGAATGAGCCCATCGAATCAAGCGGCGTCTGGCGCTACCGGGAGCTGTTCCCCTTCCTTGACTCACCGGCGCACATCGTCACCTTGCGCGAAGGCAACACGCCGCTGCTGAAGGGCGCGCGCGCCGCGGAGTATGCCGATCTGGAGTCGGTCACCTTCAAGCACCAGGGCTTCAACCCCACCGGATCGTTCAAGGACAACGGCATGACGGCTGGCGCCTCGCAGGCCATGCGCCTGGGCATGAAGCGGGTGGCCTGTGTCTCCACCGGCAACACGTCCGCGTCGATGGCCGCCTACGCCAGCGCCGCTGGCCTGGACCCGTACATCTTCATCCCCAACGGCAACATCGCTTACGGCAAGCTGGCCCAGGCGCTGGAATACGGCGCGAAGACCTTCCAGGTGGACGCCAACTTCGATCAGATCCTGGCGCTGGTCCGCGTGCTGTCGGAAAAGCTGGGCATCTATCTGTTGAACAGCGTCAACCCGTTCCGCATCGAAGGCCAGAAGTCGATCATGATCGAAATGCTGGACCAGCTCGATTGGGTCGTACCCGATTGGGTGGTGCTGCCCGGCGGCAACCTGGGCAACGTCTCGGCGCTGGGCAAGGCATTGCGGGAACTCAAGCAGTGGGGCTTCATTGATCATCTGCCCCGCATCGCCGTAGTCCAAGCGGCCGGATCATCGCCCTTCTACTGCTACATGAATGCACCGGAAGGCGCGGCCTTTGTGCCGGACACGCATCCGGAAACTCTAGCGACCGCCATCAAGATCGGCGACCCCGTCTCCTGGCCCAAGGCCGAACGCGTCATCCGCGAAACCAACGGCGTGGTGGAGTTCGCCACCGAACAAGAGATCGCCGACGCCAAAGCCATCATCGGTGCCTGCGGCATTGGCTGCGAGCCCGCGTCCGCCGCAACGCTGGCCGGTATCAAGAAGCTCCGCGCGCGGAACGTGATCACGAAATCGGATCGCGTCGTGGCCGTGCTGACTGGCAACGTCCTCAAGGACCCGGACTACATCTACCGCTATCACACCGGCCAACTGAAGGCGCCCGATGACATACCCATCGCGCCCAACTTCGGCAACCGCCCCGTGGTGGTGGCCAACGACTTTGACCAGATCGCGGCAATGCTGGAACACGGCCGCTAAGGCCGTCCAAGCCATGCGAACTCGTGGCCGCAAGCTCAGCCGGTGCTCATGCTGAGGTGGCTGGAATACCTCCTGGCGCGCGGCGTGCTCGCCAGCCTCGCCGTCGGCCCCCCGGCCCTAGCCCGCTTCTACGCCGGCCTGCTGGACCGACTGGTGCCTCGCCTGCGCCGCATCGCGCTCCGCAATTTGGCCGTCACCGGCATGCCAATTCAAACGGCCGATGGCGTCTATGAATCCATCGCCCGCCTGCTCTATGGCTTTGCGCGGCTGCCGCAAATCAACCAGAGCAATGTCCACCAATGGATCCGCTACGAAGGCTTTGAGCATTTTGAAGAAGCCCAGCGCCGCGGCAAAGGCGTGCTGTTCGCCACCGGACATCTGGGCAACTGGGAGCTCTCCGCCTACGCCCACGCGCTGATGACGGAGCCGATGTATGTCGTCGTCCGTCCGCTCGACAACCCACGCATCGACCGTTTGGTGGAACAGCGCCGGTCCGGCAGCGGCAACCGCATCATCGGCAAAAAGGACCTGCTGCGCGGGGTATTGAAAGCACTGGCTGCCAACGAAGCGGTCGGCATTTTGCTCGACCAGAATGCGGGCCTCGACGACGGCGTGTTCGTCGATTTCTTCGGCCTCAAAGCTTCCGCCAATGTGGGCTTCACCAAGCTCGCCCAACGCACCGGCGCGGCCGTAATTCCCGGCTTTGCAGTCTGGTCACCGGCGGAGCGGCGCTACATCCTGCGCTTCTACCCGATTGTCGAGATGACCGGTGACATCGTGGCCGATACGCAGTCGCTGCAAGCAGCACTCGAAGCCGCCATTCGCGAGTACCCGGATCAGTGGCTCTGGATCCACCGCCGCTGGAAAACCCGCCCCCCCGGCGAGCCACCGCTCTACTAGGCGGCCTCGCCAGTAGCCGCTGAGCGCTCAACTTGCGACAATGGATCGAGATGATTGAACATTTGCGCCCTGGCGCGCATGCCCGCAACACCCGTGTCGTTTTGTTTGACTTCGATGGCACGTTGTCCCTGATCCGTTCCGGTTGGGTGGAAGTGATGGTCCCGATGATGGTGGAGATCCTGGCTGATCTCAAAAGCGGCGAGAGCGAAGAAGAACTCCGCACCGTCGTCGAAGAATACGTCGGGCGCCTGACGGGCAAAGAGACCATCTACCAGATGATTGAATTCGCCGGCCACATCGAAAAGCGCGGCGGGCAGCCGGAAGACCCCAAGGTCTACAAGAAGATGTACCTGGACCGGCTGTGGGACATCATCAAGGACCGTGTCGAAGCACTGCGCACCGGCAAAGCATCGCCCGAACAGTATCTCGTCCCCGGTTCCCGCCAGTTGCTGGAAACGCTGAAGGCTCGCGGCCTGAAGCTCTACCTGGCCAGTGGCACTGATGAAGAGTTCGTCAAGGACGAGGCGCGGCTGCTGGATGTCTACCGTTACTTTGACGGCGTCTACGGCGCCCTCGACGATTACAAGAGCTTCTCCAAGGCCATCCTGATCAAGCGCATCATCGAGTCAGCCGAGTATTCCGGGCCCGAGTTCTTGGGCTTTGGCGATGGCTACGTCGAGATCGAGAATGTGAAGGAAGTGGGCGGCGTCGCTGTGGGCGTGGCCAGCAAGGAGCCGGAGTGCCTGGAGATCGACTCCTGGAAGCGGGACCGGCTGGCCGGCGTGGGTGCTGACTGGATGGTGGCCAACTATCTGGCGCATGACCAGTTGATGCAGACCTTGTTCCACTAGGACATCCGCCTTGAGCCGCTACCGTACCTTTGACCGCTCCCGGCTGAGCATACTGCCGTTGGCTGAGCGCACGAACGATCTGCCGCTGGAGCGCTGGCTATCGCTTGACGAGCCCGTGCCCGCCTTTGAGCATCCGGACCTGGCCACCATCGCCTCGCGCCTGAAGGCCGCGCAGGAGTTGGGGTCCACGCGGCTGCTCATCATGGGCGCGCACGTATTGCGGGCTGGCGTCAACCGCCATTTGATCGACCTGATGGAACGCGGCGCAATCGACCACATCGCCATGAATGGTGCGGGAGCGATCCATGACTACGAAGTGGCCCGCATCGGGGCCACCACCGAAAGTGTGGCGCGCTATATCGCCAGTGGACAGTTCGGACTGTGGCAGGAAACCGGAGAACTGAACGATTGGATCAGTGAAGCCGCGGCGCTGGAGCTGGGTCTGGGCGAAAACATCGGCCGCCGCATCGCCTCCAGCAGCTACCCGCACAAGGACTTGAGCGTGTTCGCCGCCGCCTACCGGCTGGGCGTTCCCGTCACCGTGCATGTGGGTGTCGGCTACGACATCCTGCATGAACACCCCAACTGCGATGGCGCCGCGCTCGGTTCCGCCAGCTATCGCGATTTTCTGATTTTGGCCGCCACGATGGAGCGTCTGGAAGGCGGCGTGATGCTGAACTTCGGTTCCGCCATCATGGGGCCGGAGGTCTACTTGAAAGCGCTGGCGATGTCGCGCAACGTCGCCCATCAGCACCATCGCACCATCAAGAACTTCTCCACCGCCGTGTTTGATCTGGTGCCCATCCACGGCGACATCCACCGCGAACTCCCCAAGTCTGACCCGGGCTATTATTTCCGCCCCCACAAGACCATCCTGGTCCGCACCGTGGCCGACGGGGGCGAAAGCTTCTACGTCTGTGGTGACCATCGCGCGACCCTGCCCGCCCTGCGCCGAGCGATCATCGCCGCGCCGGAGGCTCTGGAGACGGCATGACGGTAGCGGAGATTGTCGGCGCATTCCCACGCTTGTCGGTGCTGGTAGTGGGCGACATTTGCCTGGACCACTGGTGCACCTACGACCCCGCCGAAGCTGAGCCGTCCCGTGAAACCGGCATCCCGCGGCTGGCCGTCACTTCCTCCATCTCCACGCCGGGGGCCGCCGGAACCGTGGCCAACAATCTGGTCACGCTGGGTGCGCGCGAAGTGGCGGTGATGGGCGTGGTGGGTGACGACGGCCACGGCTATGAATTGATGCGGGAGCTCAGCCATCGTCAGATCGGCACCGGACTGATCTGCCGTACGCCCCTGATCCGCACCTTCACCTACACGAAGATCATCAATGGACGCAATGGCGAAGAGGATCGGCCGCGCATCGATTTCATCAACACCTCCCCGCTGCCCCCATCCATCGAACAAGAGTTGGTGGGGCGGGTGAACAATCACGCAAAGCATTTTGATGTGGTCATCATCAGTGATCAGGCCGAAACCAACACGGGTGGCGTGGTGACGCCACTGCTCCGGGAGGCACTTTCACAGGTCGCCCGGACCCAGCCCGGGCGTGTGTTCTGGGCCGATTCCCGGCGGCGCCTGGAGCATTTCCGGCACATCACGCTGAAGCCCAATGAAGACGAAGTGCGCGGCGCATTTGAGCGCGCGGCGCTGAGCAGCTTCAGTGAGCTACGCGCACACACGCGCGCCCCGGCGTTAATCGTCACTAGCGGCGGCACGGGCGCCAAGGTAACCACGGCCGACGGCGAATGGCACGTCCCCACGCGGCCCGTAGCCCAACCAGTGGACATCTGCGGCGCGGGGGATAGCTTCAACGCCGGCGGCGCACTCACGCTCGCCATCACCGGCGATCCGTTGCAAGCAGCCTACGTTGGCAATCTGGTGGCCTCGATCACGATCATGCAGAAGGGCACGGGCTCCGCCACGCCACAGCAGGTGATCGCCGCGGCGCAAGAGGTTCCCGGGCCGGTATGCTGACACTCGCGCTCGACATCGGCGGCACCAAATTCTCAGCTGCTTTGTTTGACGACAACCGCATGATCCGCCGCCACAGCCAGGCGACGGACCGTGAGGGCGGCATGGAATGGATGCTGGCGCAACTGGCGGCCCTGGGCCAGAGCTGGCAGCCGTTTGACCGCTGCGGCATCGGTTTCGGTGGCCCGGTCCTGTTCGATCAGCAGCGCGTCGCACTTTCAACGCACGTCGGCGGCTGGAGCGATTTCGATTTCACGGCCTGGGCGGCGTCTCAGTTTGGCGTGCCCACCGTGATGGACAACGATGCCAACGTGGGCGCGATGGGCGAAGGTGTCCATGGAGCGGGCCGGGGCTGCCGGCCACTGTTCTACATGACGCTTTCCACCGGCATCGGCGGCGGCATCCTGGGTGAGCACGGCGTCTGGCGCGGGGCCGATTCCTATGCCGGCGAACTGGGCCACTTGACGATTCACCCCGGCGGCCCGGAATGCCTGTGCGGTGCGCGCGGCTGCTTTGAACGGATGTGCTGCGGCCTGTGGCTGGAACGCGACCACGGCCAATCAGCCAAACAATTGATGACCCAGCCCGAGTTTGTCAGCCGCTACGTCGTTGACCTGACACTGGGCCTCAAGGCCGCGCTGATGATCCTGAACCCCGCCCGCATCGTCATCGGCGGCGGCATCAGCAAAGCCGGTGATGCGCTTTTTGTACCCTTGCGCCAGGAGTTGGCGCGTCAAATGACCAGTTGGTCGCGTGCCCGCGTGGATGTGGTGCCGGCCCAATTGGGCGATGACAGCGTGCTTTATGGCGCGCTTGAGTTAGCCAAGGAGATAACACTATGACCGCCGCGAATTTCGCCGCAAGCTATAAAACCGGCCTGCTCAAGGCCCTGGAGACCATCGACCTGGCTAAAGTGGAGCAGGCAGCGCAGTGGCTGACCGAAGCCCGCGACCAGGACCGACAGGTCTTCACCTGCGGCAACGGCGGCAGCGCCGCCACCGCATCCCACTTTGTCACCGACATGGTGAAAGGGGCCAGCTACGGCAAGCCCAAGCGCTTCCGCATCATGGCGCTGACTGATTCGGCGCCCACGATGACGGCTTATGGCAACGATCTGTCTTACGATCATGTCTTCGTGGAACACCTGAAGAACTTCGCCCGCCCCGGCGATGTCGTGATGGCCATTTCTGGCTCCGGCAATTCGCCCAATGTGCTCCGCGCCATCGAGTACGGCAATGAAATTGGGTGTAAGACGATTGGCCTAAGCGGCCGCGGCGGCGGCCGTCTGGGCGAACTGGCGCAGTTGCACATCAATGT
This sequence comes from Bryobacteraceae bacterium, assembly GCA_947458745.1. GTDB lineage: Bacteria > Acidobacteriota > Terriglobia > Bryobacterales > Bryobacteraceae > JAPKYZ01. Next base: position 436,950 of record CANGYQ010000002.1, read on the forward strand.
AGCGGAGCCGCATATGGGCCGCATTGAAGATGGCCACCACATCATTTGCCACATGCTGTGCTACTACTTCATGGACGCGGAATAGCGCGAAACCCTTACACTGAAGACAACAATGTTTTTGAAGATTCTCGCCCACCCGATTTTCTCGACGCTCAACTTCCACATGCCGATGATCGTGGATCTTTCGCATCCCGTGGTGATGCTGCAGGGAGAAAACGGGTCCGGCAAATCCACCCTGCTCCATTCCATCTACCACGCCCTGCGTGGTGAAGAGATTGACGGCTTCATCTACCGCTGGCAGGGCAAGCCGGAAGGCACGCAGTTTTTCCTGTTCGACGCCGAACAGCATAACCCGCGCATGCAGATGGAGTTCTTCAAGGACAATCCGCAGATGATGGAGTTTCTGCAGATGGCCAGCCATGGACAAGTGATGCTGGCCATGTTCAGGGAAAACTTCCCGACACTGCCCGAAGGCACGATCCTGCTGCTGGATGAGCCGGAGATGGCACTGTCGATGTCCAATCAGCAGCGCATCCTGAAGATGCTGCTGGAGCTGGCCGAGAAGAAGAAGTTCCGCATTATCTGCGCCACGCATTCACCGGTGCTGATCGGGGCCAAGGAAACCTACGTCATCAACCTCGACAATCACACCAACAAGAACGTCGCCGACATGACGATGGGCGTCCAGGGTGCCTCGACGATTCAATAGCGTCCCGGCCGCCCCGCGGCTGGCATTGCAGCACCAGACTGGATCGAATCGGGCTCGACCCAGTCTGGCCTTGACCGCAGCTAGATGCGACGGAGTTCGCCCGATAGATTCGAACCCTTATCGGTGGAAGTCGTAAAGACGCTACCGCCATTGGTGGCCACCACAAAATCCAAGGTCGAGACGATGCCGTCGGCTAGAACGGTCGTCATCGTGCCGCTGCAATCCGCATTCAGCGAATAGGTACCGGAGCTGGACAAATTGCGCTGCACCACACCGGCGGTCACCGTCGTTTGGGCAACCACCACAAACTTTCCAGCACCATCGAAGATATGCACTCCAATCACGGAGATATTGCCCGTGCCATCAATGCTTCCGCTGAGGCGGAAGCCATAGGCGCTGGTCAGCGTTCGGGTGGTGCACGTATTTTGTGCTTGCGCCGCCGGCATCGCCAGCAGGATCACGAGGGCCAAACCGGCCACGCGAGAGAGATTGATCAAGTGTTTCATGCGAATTTTCTCCATTCAAAGACATCGGCCACCTAGCCGAAGCTGCAGTCCGAGGCCCAGAACCGCAGCCCGCACGGCAAGTGATGGCAATAGAAGGAGTAGCGCCCCGCGCCGTTCCGCCTTCAGTCGGCCAGCCCGCTAACCGCTTCCGTTCGCCCTGGACCAAACGACCATATTTGACCGGCGCTCCGCCGGTATGCCGGGGCCCCAAGAACCGGCCGGCCTGAACCTCACAAACCGGCACGGTCGGGCCCGGAAACGGGCGCGCCGCCCCCGATCTTTGGCGATTTCTTCCCGCCGGGCGTCAATATTCGGTCACCCGTTCCGATGAGGCTAACTGAGTATGTTTGCCATCATCGGAATCGTCGTCGTCTTTGGTGCCGTCATCGGCGGGTTTATGCTGTCCCACGGACAGCTGCCTGTCTTGTGGCAGCCTAACGAATTCATCGTCATTTTCGGCGCGGCCCTGGGCACACTGCTGATAGCGAACCCCCTGAATATCGTGATCGGCGTATTCAAGGGCATGATTGGCATCCTGAAGGGCAGCCCCTACAACAAGAAGTTCTACCTGGACGCACTGAAGATGTTGAACGAGATCTTCGCCTACGCCCGCAAGAACGGCATGGCCAAGCTGGAACAGGACGTCGACGACCCGCACAAGAGCGCGTTGTTCTCCAAGTACCCGGCGCTGGCCAAGAACCACCACGCGCTCGACTTTGTCTGCGACTCGCTCCGCACCGCCATCTCCGGCGGCATCGGCCATTTTGAACTGGACCAGACGATGGAAGGTGAAATTGAGCTGCATCACCACGAATCCTCGCAGCCCATCACAGCTCTCAATTCCGTCGCCGACGCGTTGCCGGGCCTGGGCATTGTGGCCGCCGTGCTCGGTATCGTCATCACCATGGGTGCGCTCGGCGGGCCCCCGGAAGAGATCGGCCACCACGTAGCGGCAGCGCTGGTGGGTACCTTCATCGGCATTCTGATGTCGTACGGCGTCGCTGGTCCGCTGGCCAGCAACATGACCAAGATCGTTGATGCGGAAAGCGAGTTCTTTAAGTTCCTCCGCGCGGGCGTCATGGCGTTCATCAAGGGTGCCGCCCCGATCCTGGCAGTGGAGACCGCCCGCCGCACCATCCCGGGCCACGTGCGGCCCTCCTTCAAGGAAATGGAAGCGGCCTGCAAGGGCGGCGGCGCAGCGGCATAGTTCCGACGGTTAGAAACGAGCACCTACACGAATGTCGGACCAAGCCAAAGACGTCGCGCCAATTATCATCATCAAGAAGAAGGGTGGCCACGGCGGCCACCACGGCGGTGCCTGGAAAGTGGCCTACGCCGACTTCGTCACCGCCATGATGGCGTTCTTCATGGTGATGTGGCTGCTGAACGCCGGCGAAAAGGTGAAGGAGTCGGTGGCCGGCTACTTCAATGACCCCACCGGCTACAAAGGCAACACGGGCTCCGGCGCGGCAGGCACGGGCGACGGCCTCTCCATCAGCAAGGACGAAATGCCGGACCTGCAGAAGAAGCTCGAACAGGCACTCAAGGAGATGCCCAAGTTCGAGGAGATGAAGGACAACATCAAGTTCACGGTGACGGGCGAAGGCCTCCGCATTGAACTGCTCGAAACCGAAAACGGCATGTTCTTTGGCTCCGGCAGCCCTAACCCTAGCAAGGAAGGCCGCGAACTGTTGGAGAAGATGGCGGAAGAGCTGGGCAAGATGCCCAACGCCGTCCTGATCGAAGGACACACCGATTCCAAGCCCTACTCCGGCCAAGGCTACACCAACTGGGAGCTCTCCGCCGACCGTGCCAATATGTCCCGCAAGGTGATGCAGAACTCGGGCCTGCGTTCCGACCAGGTGCTCCAGGTCCGAGGCTTTGCCGACCAGCGCCTGTTCAAGAAAGACGACCCCACCGACGCCTCCAACCGCCGCATCTCGATCATCGTCCAGTACAAGGTGCCCCAAGCGGAAGAAGAGGGAGAGGGCAAGGAAAAGAAAGAGGGCGAGGAAAAGAAGGAGGGCGAGAAGGCCGAAGGCGCTAAGGACGAGAAGGCCGCCAAGCCACACGGCGAAAAGGCCGCCAAGCCACACGGCGAGAAGGACGCCAAGCCCGCCAAGGGCCAGGAGAAAGCTGCCGATAAGCACGCCGAGAAAGCCGCTGAGAAAACCGCCGCGAAGCAGCCCGAGAAACCGTCAGCCGCTGAGAAGGGTGGCGACGCGAAGGCAGCCGCGGCCAAGCCGAAAGCCGCCAAGGGCAAGGGAGCGAAAGGTAAAGGTGCAAAGGAGAAGGCTGGCAGCGAGGAAAGGCCCAGCGCACCCAAGCACTAGCCAAGGCGCTGGATTCCCTGGTTTTCGCACCTTACGTCTTCGGCAGGTTGACGTCTCGGCGACAAAGTACGACCGCCGCTAGCCCGGAAACGAAAATGCCCACTGGCCATTCGGAGGCCAGTGGGCACTCTTTTATGAGGTTGTTGGAAGCGATTACCTATTCCGGCGAATCCACCCGGCAGTCACCACACCCAAACCCACCAGCAGGGACCCGAGCGTCCCGGGTTCTGGGACGTTAGTTCCGCTAGGCGTAAAGTTCAGATCGTCAAAGATCGCGAGCGTGCTCGAAAAGCTCAGCACAGCCGTGGCGATGCCCGGTCCGGAAACTTTTAGCAGATTCCAGGACCCTTCTGCATTTGCCACAGAGCTGCTGCCGACCTGTTTGCCCCCCCCGTCGAACGCCGTCAGCGTGACATCAGTGCCCACGCTCGCCCAAATCGAAACATCGGTCACCAGCGATGAAAACGTCAGCGTTTCCGGCCCAATCGGCGTCCCCCCGCCGACGAACGACCCAACCGCAGAAGCGTTGAATGCCAGAAAAGCGGCGCCGCTACGAGCGTTGATGCCGAAGGAACTGCATTGGTCCAGGGCCGCGCCCCCATCGATCGCGGACGGGCCGGAAAACGTAACGCCCGATCCGGCATACTGCGTGGTGAGCGCGGTGCGCGGGCTCTGAGCGAAAACGCAACGGCCGACACCGATTTCGAAATCGATTGATCCCGCAAGCAGCGCGCTGCTGCCCAACATCAAGGTGCCCACAATGGTCAGCGGGCGGAACAAACAAGGTTTCATGAACCCTCCTTTTGGATCGCAGGATATCACAACCTGGCTGTGAGTTGCCGTCGCGTAGGCCTTTCACCGCAACTCAACTCGGCGACACCGAGGCCGATCGATTTGCGCTACGCCCAGCCCCGAGTCGCTACAGCCCAGCAGCCTTCAGCCACTCCGCGGCCACTTCACGCGGCGTCCGCTTCTTGATGTCCACCTGCGCATTCATCTGGCGCATGGCGGCGTCATCGATCTTGCCCGAAAGCTCAACCAACGCTTCCCGCAACCCGGGCGTCGAGGACAGCCGGTCCTGCCGCACCACGATCGCGGCCTGATAGGGTGGAAACGCCGCCTGGTCATCTTTCAAGATCGCCACGTCCGCGCCTGCCAGCAAGCCATCGGTCGAATTGGCCGCAATCATGTTCACCGACTTTTGCATCAGCGCCTGGAACATCAGGCCCAAATCCATTGACCGCGGCGCGCCCTTCAGTTGCAATTGATACGTCTGGGTGAGCGTCGGCAATCCGTCCGGCCGGGCCTGAAACTCAAAGCCCACCCCCAACTGCCAGAAATCCTTCACCGCGCCCGCATCGCTCAGCGTCGCCAACTTCAGCCGCCGCGCATCCTCGCCACGCACCACCATCGCGAAGCTGTTGTTGAAGCCCAGCGGGTCCAGCCACTCGGCCTGAGCTTGGGCCCGATAGAACTGTCGGACTTGGTTCAGCACGATCGCCGCATCACCCACGGCCGGGGCTTTCAAGACACTCGTCAGGGCCGTCCCCGTGTACTCGGGGTAGAGGTCAATTTCGCCCGCCTGAAGAGCTTGATGCGCCAGTAACGTGCCACCCAGGTTCAACCTCCGCTCCACGGGGTGGCCCAGCCGGTGTTCCAGATGTTGCGCGATGATCTCGCCCAGCACCAGTTGCTCCGTAAAGTTTTTCGACCCCACCCGCAGCACCGGCTCCCGCTGGCACGACGCCAACACCAACGCCGCCGCTACCGCCGAAAGAAGCTTCGTTCCAGCCACGCAAATCCTCCATCCAAGGCTAGCGCGAGCGCCGCCGCCGGGCAGGCACCGGCGAGAATCTGCCGCGAATCCACCGTCGCCACGCCCCGGAAGATCAGCTCGCCCAGCCCACCGGCGCCAATCGCCGCCGCAATCGTGGCCGTACCCACGGTGGCTACCGTGGCCACCCGGATGCCATTCAGGATCTGCGGTGCCGCCAGCGGTAGTTCCACCCAGCGCAACCGCTCTCGGTCCGTCATGCCCAGCGCGTCGCCTGATTCCAGCAACGTAGGCTCCACCGACATCAGCCCCGTCAGCGTCCCGCGCACCACCGGAAGCAGCGCATAGGCCACCAGCGCGAACACCGCGCTCACCGGGCCAATCCCCAGCACCGGAATCAGGAAACCAAACAGAGCCAGACTGGGCACGGTTTGGAGAATGTTAACCACCATCAGCACGGGTGAGCGCCACCGCTCCCGCCGATGCAACCACACCGCCAGCGGTAAGCCAATTGCCACCGCCAGCGCCATCGCCAACAGCGTCAGCCGCAAGTGCTGCGCGGACAACTGGAGCATTTCGTCGATCACAGCGTGGCTCCAAAGGCTTCGAGAAATCGTCGTCCCTCAACGCCGGCAAACCGTTGGAAATCGGCGGTGGGCACGCAAGATTCCAGGGCACCGCCCACCATCACGCCAATCCGCGTACCCACGCGCAACGCCTCGGTGAGGTCATGCGTGACAAAGACGGCCGTCTTGCCCATCGGGCTCCGCCACCGGACAAACTCCTGCTGCAGCTCAAAGCGGGTAATCGGATCCAGCGCGGAGAACGGCTCATCGAGCAGCAGCAGCGGAGGGTCAGAGGCTAGGGCCCGGGCCACGCTCACCCGCTGGCGCTCTCCCCCGGAGAGTTGATGCGGCTGTCGCTGGCGAAACTCAGCCGGCGGCAGGCCAACCCGGTCCAGAAGTCTGTCTACATCGCAGGCCCGGCCGGCCAGCTTGGGGCCGAGTGCAATGTTGTCACCCGCCGACAGATGCGGAAACAGGCCGCCGCTCTGGATGACATAGCCAATCGACCGCCGCAGCTCAATCAGGTTCCATTCCGCCACCGGCCGCCCCAGGACGCGGACGACGCCGCTGGTGGGAGAAATCAAGCCGTTCACCAGGCGCAACGCGGTCGTCTTGCCGGAACCAGACCGCCCCAGTAGAACCAGCGACTCCCCGGGCAGTACGCGAAGCGAGAAATCGTCCAGCACCAACTTGTCCGCCACCCGGTAGGAGACGTGCTCAAACTCGATGACGGCTTCGGTGCTGTCCACTGGTGTTGTTTATTGTAAAGGCACTGCCGGCCGCACAGCGATGGCGGGCCGCCTCTGATCGACCCAATTTCAACCAGCGGGGACCAAACCGCTAGTGGACGTCAGCGGATTGTATAGCGTTGACCAAAATCGGATTCCCCCCGCGCGAGCTCATCCATTCGCCCATTGACTTCTCGTCGCGGATCAGGTCCTGCAATGTCATCTTCCCCAGAACGCTTTCAATCGCGGTTTGTAGCGCACTCCACAGGGTTCTCAGACCACAATCGCCGATATGGCTACAAGAGGATTGCAGCCCGGAATGCCGATCGCAGAAGCGGGGGCCATAAAGACGCCCGCCCAGTACCTCCAGAACCGAGACCACCGTAATGTCGGTGGCCGGCCGGGCCAGCGTGTAACCGCCGGCTTGACCGCGAACGCTGTGGACGAATCCACCCAACCGGAGGATGCGCATCAGCTTGGCAACGTTAGGCACGGACAGACCTTCAGCCCTACTGATCTCGGGTATACTGAGGCTAGACGACTCGCCTCGCGTGGCCATCTGAAGCAGGCAGCGGAGTCCGTACTCCTCCTGAGCACTAAGTTTCATGGCCAAATTGTATCCAAAATAGATTCAGAAAAGAAGATGTATTCGTACGGCGGCACATTTTTCCGTAAGTTTTTTCACACTAATGAATATGGGTTATCAGATTAGACCACTGAAAGAGTTCGTTGTCCGGCCAGCGCTGCCACCCGCTTTGGGCCGTTTGCCGGAGCTGGCCTACAATCTGCTATGGAGCTGGGACCATGAAATGCGGTCTTTGTTCCGCCGCCTGGACCCGGCACTGTGGCGCGCCAGCCACAATCCTGTGCTGATGCTGAACCAGCTGAGCCAGTCCGTACTCGACAAAGCCGCTGCTGACCCGCGCTACATGGCCTCCTACCGGAAGGCCTGCGAGAAATTCGACGCCTACGTACGCCAACCGGAGCAATCCAGCCCTTTTGGCGAGTTGATCGCCTACTTTTCCATGGAATACGGCATGGCGGACTGCGTGCCGATCTATTCGGGCGGCCTGGGCGTTCTCTCCGGCGACCATTTGAAGGCAGCCTCCGACGCGCAGGTGCCGCTGGTGGCGATTGGCCTGCTCTACCAGAAGGGTTACCTTTCGCAGTCGCTCAATCCGGATGGCTGGCAAATTGAACGCACGCCGGTCAACGATTTCTTCAACTTGCCCGTCCAACCCGCCACCGACCCCGACGGCAAGGAGATCAAGATCTCCATCCGCCTGCCGATCGGACTGCTGACGATCAAGGTCTGGCTGGTCCAGGTGGGCCGCATCAGCCTCTACCTGCTCGATAGCAACATTCCGGAGAACGGCACCCAGGAACTGCGCGAGATCACCGACCAGCTTTACGGGGGCGACGCCCACACCCGCATCCGGCAGGAGATCGTGTTGGGCATCATGGGCCTGCGCGCCCTGAAGGCCGTCGGCCTTGAGCCGACCGCGTTTCACATGAACGAGGGCCACTCGGCGTTTCTGGCGGTGGAACGGATCCGTGACCTGATGCTGTCGCAAGGCATGTCATTCACCGAAGCGGCCGAAGCGTCGCGCGGCAACAACATCTTCACCACCCACACCTCGGTTCCGGCGGGTATCGATCTGTTCGATGCGGGCACGCTGTGGGAGTACTTCCGCGACTATTGTGCCGAAGCGGGTATCTCCGCCCAACAGTTTTTCTCGCTGGGACGCCGCAACGCCTCCGATCAGGCCGAACGGTTCTCCATGGCCATCTGCGCCATGAAGACGGCCGCCTACCGCAATGCCGTCAGCCGCCTCCATGCCGAAGTGTCGCAGGACATGTGGCGGGATCTGTGGCCGGACCTGCCGGTGTGGGAAGTTCCGATCACTTACGTCACCAACGGCACGCACCTGCCCACGTTTCTGAATGGCGACTTTGCCACCCTCTACGACAGCTACCTCCAGCCTGATTGGCGCGACCGTTACCAGGATCCGCGCATCTGGGATCAGGTGGGCGAGATCGGTGACGAAGAGCTGTGGCAAGCCCACCGGCGCCGCAAACGCCAGCTGGTCAGCTTCCTGCGGGACCGGATGGTCTCGGCGGCCTACAAGCGCAAAGCCTCCGCCACGGAGCTGAAGCGCCTGGAAACAATTTTCGACCCCGATGTTTTCACCATCGGCTTCGCCCGCCGCTTTGCCACCTACAAGCGCGCCACGCTGCTGTTCCGCGATGTGGAGCGGTTGCGCAAGCTGGTGGCCAACGCCAAGCGCCCCGTGCAGATCCTGATTGCCGGCAAGGCCCACCCCAAGGACATCCCGGGCAAAACCTTCATCCGCGAGATCGCGCAACTCACCCGTGACCCGGAGCTGGGCAAGCACCTGATCTTCGTCGAAGATTACTCTCTGCAAGTCGCCAAAGAGATGGTGCAGGGCGTCGACGTCTGGTTGAACAATCCGCGCCGCGGCGAAGAAGCCTGCGGCACCAGCGGCATGAAGGCCGCCCTGAACGGCGTGCTGAACCTCAGCATCCTCGATGGCTGGTACGACGAAGCCTATGAGGTCTCCGGTGGCTGGGCCATCGGCAACCGCGAAGAGTACTCCGAGGAGCAGGACGAGATCCATGCCGCGGAGATCTACTCGCTGCTCGAAAACGAGATCCTCCCCATGTACTACCAAGGGACCGCCGACAAAGCGCCCAAGGAATGGATGGCGCGCGTGAAGCAGTGTTTGCGGGCCATCAGCCCGCAGTTCAATGCCCAGCGCATGATCGAAGAATACATGCAGAACTTCTATGGCCCGGCGCACGATTCCTGGAAGGCCACCAGCGCCGCCAACTTTGCGGCGGCGCGCGAACGGTCTAACTGGTTGTCGGAAGTCAGCCGCATCTGGGACCGGGTTCGCATTGTGGAATCCGGCCGCGAGATCGACGAGACGGTGGTGGCAGGTCAAGCCATCAACGTGCATTCCACGCTCGACTTGGCGGGCCTCAAGCCGGAAGATGTCCGGGTGGAAGCCGTCGTGGGCCGGGTAGGCGTCAGCGGCCACCTGGAGGATACCGAAGTCATCCAACTGCAAGCCGCCGGCAGTAATCACGAAGGTACCGTGTTTGCGCGGGAGTTTGTGCCCCATCAGACGGGCCGGCTGGGCCTAAGTATCCGCGTTTCGCCAAATCATTTCGACGATCCGCTAACCCGTCCTTGCTACCCATTGATGAAGTGGAGCTAGGTCTAGTACCTTGGAGGACGAGGGTCTGAAAATTTCGCTGGACCCTCGTACGTTTCCATGGTAAATACTTGATAGGCGAATGCGGAGCGATCGGCCACAAGAGCCGGAAATACCCTGACCTCGCACGCCGCTGAGGTTGAGTTTGTTGGCTTGCGGGCAGCCCGGTTAAGCTGCCATCCTGATTTCCCCATCGTGTAGTGATTCAGAGATCATTTATGTCTTTACTCACTGCCGGTGACTGCGCCTCGGCGCTCGTTTATCCACCACCTCAGTCGCGCCCCCGTGGCGCCCCCTCGTAAGGAGTCTCACCCCACTATGGACGAAGACCGTAAGTACCGGCACAACGGCTATCAAGATTCTGATCGCAGCCAGCGGCCGGATCGTCCCCGCCCCACCGGGCCGCGCCCGCCGCTTGATATCACGGGCCCGCGCTTGCCGCGGCTGGTGCAATCCGTCACGGCGTCGCGTTGCTATGCCTGTGGCTCAACGCTGGCGCACGGTACCGATTTCAAAACCGAGTGCCCGAAGTGCCATGCGGCGCTTCATTGCTGTAAGCAGTGCTCCCATTTTGAACCGGCTACACGTTTTCAATGCCGCAAGCCCATCCCCGTGAGGATTGCCGTGAAGGATGCGCTGAATGAGTGCGAACTGTTCTCGCCGCGAGTCACCGTCGCCCGCGATGCTAACGCCGCTCCGCCGCCGATCTCGGTGAACGTGGCCGCTCCCCGCACGGCTAGCGACGCGCGCTCCGCGTTTGAAAGCCTCTTCAAAAAATGAGGATCGCGGAACTCGCCGGGCTACGCCAGTTCACGGTGCGTGACGGAGCTCGCCCACCGGCGCCGCCACCCGGCTGGGTGCAAGTGCAGGTACGTTATGCCGGCATTTGCGGCTCCGACATTCATTACTTCTCCGAAGGTGGCGTCGGCCCGGCCAAATGCAGTTACCCCCAGATCCTGGGCCATGAGCCCACGGGCCTCATAACCCAACTCGGACCCGGCGTCTCGGGCTGGCAAGTGGGGGACCCAGTGCTGTGCGAACCGGCCATCTACTGCTACCACTGCGAGTTCTGCCTCTCCGGCCGCCACAACGTTTGTTCCAACATACGTTTTATGTCGACCCCGGTGGAGCCCGGCTACTTCCGCGATCTGGTCAACGTTCCGGCCATCAACTTGATGGCCCCACCCAAGGGCGTGGGCTTGGCCGAAGCCGTGCTGTTTGAGCCACTGGCGATCGTGCTCCATTCGATGACCTTCGCCGCCCCCAGCCTGGGTGACACCGCGCTGGTCTATGGCGCGGGGCCCATTGGTCTGCTCACCGTGGCCGTCTTGAAGATGTCGGGCGTTGGCCGCATCTGGTGCGTGGACCCGGTGGCCCATCGCCGCGACATGGCCCGCACACTGGGCGCTGACGTGGTGTTCGACCCGAGCGAAACCGACGTGGTGAAGACCATCCTGCACGACACCGGCCAGCGCGGCGTCGATATCGCGATCGACTGCGCCACACCCGATCCGGCGCTGGGTTGCGACACCATCAATGAGTGCATCCGCGCCGCCCGCAACGCCGGCCGCGTCATCATCACGGGCATCCCCGGAGTGCTTAGCTATCCGCTTGACATCCACGCCCTGCGCGTCAAGGAACTCTACTTCTACACCGTCCGCCGTTCCAACCACGAAACCGCCGCCGGCGTCCGCCTGCTGGAGCAGTACCCTGCCCTGCTCGGCCCCGTCGTCACCCACCAACGCCCCGTCGAACAGATCAACGACACCTTCCTGATGGTGGAACACTACCAGGACCGCGTCGGCAAAGCCGTCGTCTCCTTCTAGCCTCGACGGGTGGCGCAAACTGTCAGCCTGCAGCGGAATCTTTACTCCCGCCGGTTCATCGTAGAAGGCCCAAATCAGCATCGAGTCCGGCATTCCGCCACCCCGAGGCGGAATGAATGCCGCCTCCACGCCAACAGCCTGCGCCAGCACTTAACCGCCGGAATCACTGACGCGGACTACCGGCCGTTCCCACTCTTGCCAGATGCAACTCAGTTGCGTTAATTTAGTGATGGATCAAATATGTCGTATATCGATTGTTCCACCCCCGGCTCCCAGCAATCCTTCCCTCCCCCCCCGCCCACCAGCACCACCCACGCCTCCTCTCGCCCGGCTGACCTGTCATCTCCACGGAACCCCCACGCCGAACCAACGGGCTCTTCTCATCCCTGGCCGGCGCTCCTGCTGGCGGCGGTGGCACTCGTTGCTCCCCACGCGATGTCGGCCCATGAGCCGCCAACCCCTTCGTCCGGAGCACGAGTAGAAGGCCGCGTAGTCGATCCGGCCGGTGCGGCGATCGCCGGCGCGCAGGTGCAGGCCACGCTCTCCAGCCGCATTCCGCCCGTCACCACCACCACGGACAACCGCGGACTCTTTCACCTTCCGGTCTCACCCGGAACCTGGATCGTCACTGTCAGCATGCCGGGCTTTGCCGAGACCCGCCGCCAACTGGCAGTGAGTACGGAGACCATCATCTCAGTTGACATTGAGTTGCCGATTGCCGAGTTCAACAGTGCGCTGGTGGTGCAGGAAAGCCCGGACTATCTGGCCGCCGCCTCTTCCACCGGCACCCGGACCCTCACTGCACTGCAGGACATCCCGCAATCGATCAGCATCGTCACCAAGGAACTGATGCGTGATCAACTGATGATGAGCATCGGCGACGTCGTCCGTTACATCCCCGGCATTAGCGCCGTCCAGGGGGAGAACAACCGCGACCAAGTCGTCATCCGGGGCAATAACTCATCAGCAGACTTCTTCCTGAACGGCCTTCGCGACGATGTCCAGTATCTTCGTGACCTCTACAACCTGGAACGGGTGGAGGCGCTCAAAGGGCCCAACGCCATGATATTTGGACGCGGCGGGGGCGGCGGCGTCATCAACCGGGTCAGCAAAGAAGCGGGCTTCACACCGTTGCGGGAACTGACCATCCAGGGTGGCGGCTTCGGCCATAAGCGCATCACCGGGGATATCAATCAACCGCTCAACCGCTGGGCCGCATTCCGGCTGAACAGCATGTACGAAAACTCGAACAGCTTCCGCCAGTTCGTCAATCTGGAACGCTACGGCGTCAGCCCCATTCTAACGCTGACGCCCTCGGCCGCCACCGGCATCAGGATCAGCTACGAGCACCTGTCTGACCAGCGCGTCGGCGACCGCGGCGTCCCCTCTTTTCAAGGGCGGCCGGTGAACGTTGCACCTTCGACCTTCTTTGGCAACCCCTCCGATTCACCCGTGCGCGCGAGCGTGCACTTGGGCTCCGTCTCCGCGGAGCACCAGCATGGCCGCGTCAACGTTCGCAACCGCACGCTGTTTGGCGGCTATGACCGCTTCTATACCAACTATGTCCCGGGCGTGGTCTCGGCCGACCAGGCCCGCGTCTCTCATTCGGCCTACAATTCCGCGACGCTGCGGACCAACTTCTTCAACCAGACCGACGTGACTTACGCCCGCTCCCTGGGCTTTACGCGGCACACCTTCCTCGTGGGCGCGGAACTGGGCCGCCAAGTCACTGACAACCTCCGCAACACGGGCTACTTTGACAACACCGCCCTCTCCATCACCTCGCCGTTCACGCAACCCGTGATCAATCAGCCCATCACATTCCGGCAAAGCAACACCGACGCCAACAACAACATCGGCGCCACCGTCGCCGCCACCTACGTGCAGGATCAGATCGAGCTTTCACGCCACGTCCAGGTGGTGGCCGGGCTCCGCCTTGACCGCTTTGACCTGAACTACTTCAACAACCGTCGCCGCGACATGCTCCGCCGCACCGATCACTTATTGTCACCGCGCCTGGGGTTGGTGGTGAAGCCCGTCGCCGCATTGTCGCTGTATGGCTCCTACAGCGTCAGCTACCTGCCCAGCTCCGGTGACCAGTTCGCCTCCCTCACCACCATCACCGAGCAAGTGAAGCCCGAGCAGTTCACCAACTACGAAGTGGGAGCCAAATGGGAAGCCAACCGGAACATCTTCTTCACCGCCGCGCTCTATCAGTTGGACCGTACCAACACCCGCTCCGTTGACCCCAACGACCCCACCCGTATCGTCCAAACCGGTAGCCAGCGCAGCCGCGGCCTGGAACTGGGCTTAAACGGCCGCCTCGCGCGCCGCTGGCAGGTCTCCGGTGGCTATGCGCTGCAGGAAGCAGTGGTCACGCGTGCAACCATCAGCGCCCGCGCTGGCGCGCATGTCGAACAAGTCCCCCGCCACTCGTTCTCCTTCTGGAACAACGTGCAACTCCGCCCCCGGTTGGGTGTTGGGCTGGGTCTGCTCAACCGGTCCGACATGTTCGCCACCATTGACAACACGGTCACGCTCCCCAGCTACACCCGCGCCGACGCCGCGGTATTCTACTCCTTCACCGACAAGCTTCGCCTGCAAGCCAACCTGGAGAACCTGACCAACCGCCGCTACTTCCTCAACGCCCACACCAACACCAACATCAGCCCCGGCTCCCCGCGTGTGCTCCGCATCGGGTTGACGATGCGGTTCTGAGCCGCGGGCATCCTGGGGCTTCTCCGGGTGCGTGAGCAAGCCCTCAGCTGATGCTGCGTGGCCTGTTCTCCCCACTATCGCCGACGGTACAGCAGATAAGCCGCCACGGCAGCCAAGGCCAGCAAGCCTGAGCCCATCACTGGTTCGCCCAGGATCAGCTTCCCGGTGCCGAACAGTGACGTGTAGATCAACCCGCAACCCAGCAGCCAGTCCACCAGCCCCGCGCCCGCGTCGTCGGCAGTCTCCACGGCACCTGCCACCTCAGCCACTGGACCCCAGCCAGCCTTCGAAGGCCGCACACGCCGGTAGAACTCCACCAGCCTATCCATCGGCTCCGGCTTGGTGAGAAACGTCACGGCCAGCCACACGACGGTGGTGATGGTGACGGTGATGATCATGATCCAGGCAAAGTCCACCGGACGGTCGCTATCCATGCCCATGACAAGCTGCAGCACGATCGAAACCACCGCCGCGCACAGCATGGCGGAAATTTCGCTCCAAGCGTTGATCCGCCACCAGTACCAGCGCAGCATCAGCACGCCGCCCGTGCCCGCGCCCGTGGCCAGCAGTACCTTCCAGGCCCCGGCAATCGAGGTCAAGTAGAAGGTGACAATGGCCGAGACGATGGTCAGCAGAATGGTCACCCACTGGCTCACCCAGACGTAGTGCTTCTCCGGCTCATCGGGCTTGTAGAAGCGCCGGTAAAAGTCGTTGACGATGTAGCTGGCGCCCCAGTTCAAGTTGGTGCCGATGGTCGACATGTAGGCCGCAATGAAGCCCGCAAACATCAGCCCACGGAGGCTGGCGGGCAGGTGGTCGATCATCACCAGCACGTACCCGGACTCTTTGTCTTCCAGGTTCGGGTAGAGGATCAACGCCGCCAGCGCGGTCAAAATCCACGGCCACGGACGGATGGCGAAGTGCGCAATGTTGAACCACAGCGTCGCCCACAGGCTGTGCCGCTCATCTTTCGCCGACAGCATGCGCTGCGCGACAAATCCGCCACCGCCGGGCTCCGCTCCGGGATACCAGGTGGCCCACCACGTCATGCCGATATAGACGAAAAACGTGATCATCGGCATCCAGGCACTGTTCAGATCGGGCACAAAATTCAGCGCGTCGGCCCGGCCCATGGCGATCAACTTATCTTTCATCGCATCGATGCCACCCACCGCATTCACGGAGGCAAACGCCAGCGCGATGACGACGCTCATCTTGATGACGAACTGCACCAGATCGGTGACCAATACTCCCCACAAGCCCGACAGCGTTGAAATAAACGACGTGATGGCGATCAGTCCCAGCACGACGCCCAGCGCCTGCCACTTCTCAATACCCAGGATCAGCATCAGGATCTTCACCATCGCCAGGTTCACCCAACCCAGCACAATGCAATTGATCGGAATACCGAAATAGAGCGCCCGGAAGCCACGCAGAAAGGCTGCCGGCCGGCCCGAGTAACGAATCTCCGAAAACTCAACGTCCGTGGTCACGCCACTACGCCGCCACAAGCGCGCATAAAGGAACACGGTCATCATGCCGCTGGCCACCATGTTCCACCACAGCCAGTTGCCCGCAATGCCGCCCTTCGCCACCAGGCCCGTCACCGCCAGCGGCGTATCAGCAGCGAACGTGGTAGCCACCATCGAGGTTCCCGCCAGCCACCACGGGATGTTGCGGCCGCCCAGGAAAAACTCACTGGTATCCTTGCCCGCGCGCGACTTGTAGTAAAAGCCAATCGCCAAATTGATCGCGAAGTAGAGCGCGACGAAAAACCAATCGAGAAGCGTTAATTTCATTTCTTGAACCGTGCCAGGCTGAAAAATGGATCGATGGCGCGCTTGCCCAGCACCATCTCCGACAACCGCTCACCCACAGCGGCGCCTAGTTTGTACCCATGACCGCTGCCGCCGCCCGCGATCCAATACTTGGCTTCAGAAGGGTGCTTATCGAGAATCAAGTGCGCGTCGGGCGACACCTCGTACTGGCACACGCGGGTCTCCACCAGCGGTGCCGCCGCCATCTTGGGGAACCGGAACTTCAGATACGCCCGGATTTTCGCGTACATGCTCTCGGTGAAGCGCCGCTCGCCACGGTCAGGGTCAAAGTCCGGCCCGTAGGCATCGTCGCCCAGCTTCAGGCCGCGGAAATCGTTGCCCGGTGTGCCGTAGTAGTGCGCGTCCGGTTCGGCATCATCGATAAAGCACGGCATGTGCTGTTCGTCGTAGATCGTCTCGCCGGGCGGCGTGCCAAAGAAGAAGACTTCCTGCCGCGTCGGCTTCACCGGCACCAAGCCCGGAAACAGCTTGCCCAGCCACGGACCGCAGGCCCACACCACCGCATCCGCCTCCACCCGGTCACCCGGTTTCAGCGCCCGCTGCTCAAACTTGCCGCCCTCAGCCTCAAAGGCATCCCGTACCGCCTGGCATCCCTGCCGGGCGCGGAGCAAGCCGTGCTTGGGCTCCCAGATGACGCTCTCGACCCGCGTGAAATCGAACTGCGGAAACTGCTTGGTGGCCTCAGCCGCCGTCAGATGACGATGCGGAGCGCCGGAGTCCTTCAACACCTTCAGCAGCTTCGCCGCCCCCGTGCTGGCCTTGCCTTCCAGGCGCACCACGCCGCAAGGCGTAAAGATCTTGCGGTTCCACTTGCGCTCGCTCTCTTTCCAGATCTCCAGCGCGCGCAGCGTCAAGTCGGCATAGACGCGATCCTCATAGGCCGCGCGCGTGATGCGCGTTTCACCACCGGAACTGGCGCGCGAATTGCCGGGCCCGTAGCTGTCGACCAGCGTCACCCTGGCCCCGGCGCGCAGCAGGTGCAACGCGGTCCAGCCGCCAAACGCCCCCGCGCCCACCACGGTCACCCGCGGACCCGATTGTCCCTGCGCTATGCCCGCGCTCATCAGGAAGCCGGCCTCACGTCGCGTAATACTGTTGACCATCTTGAATAGCTATCCTCTTCGAGCGTCACCGCGGCGTCCACCAGCGCACCAGTGGCGACCTCCGGCAACCGTTCATCAAATGACCATGCCTTCGCTGTCACGTGAGAACCATTCTGCTCCATCTTCACCTTGAAATGCTTGCCGGAGCTTCCCAGCAGCGTCGTGCCGACCACGCGCAAGCCGCGCAGCATCAGCACCGGCTGCGGATTGCCCATCCCAAACGGGCCCAGACTCCACATGTCCTCCGCCGCCCGCTCATTCAACTCCGACGCTCGAGCTTCCGCGTCAATCCGCACCTCAGCGCGGAAGTCGTCCACCGTCAGCTTGGACCAGGCGTAGGCATTGAACCGTTCTTGGAACTCCGGCAAATGCTCCAGGCCCAACGTCAAACCCGCCGCATGGCTGTGCCCGCCAAACTTCTGGAACAGCTCCGGCATCGTCTCCAGCGCATCCAGCAAGTGGAACGCCTCGATGCTGCGGCCGGACCCGCGGGCGACGCCCTCTTCCCGGTCAATCTCCAGCACGAAGACCGGCCGGTGGAATCGCTCCACCACGCGGCTGGCGACAATGCCCACCACGCCGCGATGCCAGCCTTCACCCGCCAGCACCAGGCCCGCCCGCGCGGGATCGACACTGGCCAGGATCTCGTCCAGAATGCGCTTCTCAGTTTCGCGCCGCTCGATGTTCAGATCGTCCAGTTCCTTGGCGATCTCAGCCGCCCGGCCCGCATCGCTGGTCAGGAACAGCTCCACCACTTGCCGCGCGCTCTCCATGCGGCCCGCCGCGTTGATCCGCGGCCCCAACTGGAAGCCCACCTGCCGCACCGAGGGCGCCGCCCCTTCTTCAATACCCGCCACCTTCAGCAACGCCCGAAGCCCGAGGTTGTGGATGCTGCCGAACCCAGAAAGCCCCAGCTTGACGATGGCGCGATTCTCACCCCTCAGCGGCACCACGTCGGCCACGGTGGCAATCGCGACGAGTTTCAAGAAGCTGTCAGCCATACGGGCCACTTTCGCTTCCGGCCAGCCCTGCCGCTCTATCAACGCCATCCCTAGCTTGAACGCCACCGCCGCGCCGCAGAGATCTTTGTTCGGGTACGTGCAATCGGGCCGGTTGGGGTTGACGACGGCCAAGGCGGGTGGTAACTCCGCTTCCGGCAAGTGGTGATCCGTGACGATACAGTCGATGCCCAAGGCCGTGGCGTGCTTCACCACTTCACCGGCGCGGATGCCGGTATCGACGCTAATGATCAGCTTGACGCCGTCAGCGGCCGCCCGCTCCACCACCTCGGGACGCATGCCGTAGCCTTCTTTCAGGCGGTGCGGGACATGGAACTCACTGCGGCCGCCGCACACTTCGATCACCTTGGTCAGGATCACGACGGCCAGCGTGCCATCGACGTCATAGTCACCGTAGAGGAGAAGCTTCTGCCCACTGGCGATGGCCGCCTGCAACCGCTCCGCCGCTTCCGGCACCCCGGCCAACAGGGACGGCGAATGCAGTTGCCCGGCGTGAGGCCTCAGAAAAGCGGTGGCGCTCGCCACGTCTTGATAGCCCCGGCCCATCAGCACGCGAGCCGCAGGCAGGGTCAACCCCAGGGCCTGCGCCAGCGGGGCCGGATCCACCGGCGGAGCTACTTTCCAATGGGCCGGCAGCCGGACTGAAGAAGCCGCCGCAGCGGGTGGGGCCGCCATTTAGTTGCGCGAGAAGTAGCCGCCAATCGACGGCTCGTCATTCTCATCCGTCTCTTCGAGAAACGCTTCCAGTTCGGTCGACAGTTGCTCAAACTCATCGAACCAATCCGTCGCCAGGTCGAACGAGTACATCGCCCCATCGTGAATGAAGCTCAACTCCACGCGACTGGTAAAGCCATGGTAGCTGCGGAATTCGCGTAGCTTCGATTCAAACTCGCGCCGTTCTTCCAGCGGCATTTCGATCTCTTCCAGATCCTCCAGCGCCGCCTCCACCAGTGCTTCGGCGAACTCTTCGCTGTGAAAAACGATCACCTTCACCGCCAGCGACTGGGCCACCTGGAGAAACTCCTGATAGTCCGGTGCGCGCGTGACGTTCCACTCCATCACCGGGCCTTCATAGTGACGGCTCCGGCCGAAGAAATTCGCCATGCCGCGCGACTCTACCGCCGTCGGTATCTCAGCGCGCAACGCTTCCAGATTCGGTTTCATTGGGTGGGACGCTCCTTTGGCGGCAGTACCGCCAGGAAATGCTCTTTAATCCGGGCCGTGTAGCTGTCAAGCAGCACGGCCACTCGCGCCCGGTCATCGGACCGGACAATCAATCCTACGTGATTTTTCTTGTTCATCCGCCAGCAAACTTCCGGCTCATTAAACTCGGACGTATCGGGGTAATCCTGGCGCGCCAGCGAAACAATCAAGCCGGCATAGCTCTGATGCAACGGGGGCAGCGTGTAGGCGTCCGGATTCGCCTCCAGACGCGCCCATTCCACCCACGGATTCAATCCCGTCGCCGCCTCCACCAGATCGGCAATATTGGCTCCGCCCACGCGCGCTGACGTCTCCAGGAAGTAGAGCCTCCCATCGCGACCCAGAATGAATTCCGTGTGCGAGACGCCATGGGCCAGGCCCATCGCCTTCAACACGCGAGCATTCATCTCAATCAGCCGGCGCTCCGTCTCGCTGCCGTGCTCCAGAATCCGCGTCGTAAAGATGCCGCCGGAGTGCGACGTATCCATCGGCGGCGTGCCATAGCCACTCGCCACGGCAAACACGACTTCGCCCTGGTAGACCACGGAATCGACGTGGAACACTTCGCCCGGCGCGTACCGCTCCAGAAGGAAGTAGCTGGCCTGGTCGCCCATGCCATGGATCAACGGCCACAACTGCTCAGCGGATTCGATCTTCTTGATCCCGATCGCCCCGGCCATCATCCGCGGCTTCAGCACCCAAGGCGCCGGGATCCGCTTGGTGAACGCGTCCACTTCAGCAAAATTCAGCACGCCGACAAAATCCGGCACCTCAAGACCGGCCGCGGCGGCTTGTACCCGCATGGCCAGCTTGTCGCGGAAAAACCGCGTCTGGGACTCGGTCAACCCTGGCAAACGGAAATGCTCGCGCAGAAAGGCCGCCAGCTCCAAATCAAAATCATCCAGCGGTACGATGCGGTCAATCTTGCTTTCCCGCATCAGGTGCGCCACCGCGTGCAAGGTATGCTCGCGATTCCATTCGCCCCCTTCGCCCGGCATGTAGAAGATGTCGTCGATCGCCTCGCGGGGCCAGTCCACCTTGCCCTGCAAACTGAGCGATGTCAGCAGCAGGATGCGCGCCCCCTGGCGTTTAGCTTCGCGCAGGAAGTCAAACCCCTTCTCGTAGCTGGCAATGCAGAGCAGAGTCATCAATTCCCCAATGGTACTGGAACTTGAGGGTTCCAGGTCGAGCAATTGCGCCTATTGTTTTGGAGGGGCTGACAGGGCACCAAGGAAAACCCAGACGGCGAACAAAGCTGCAACGGGACGACCAAGGTCACCCATCCCACGATGGAGCTGGTACCCACCATCAATCAAGACCGGGGTATCACCCGGCCCGTGAGGACCAGTTCCGCCACTCTTCCCCGGCATCGTTGGTCCCCCGTCAACTGAGGCGCGCACCTTGCGCGGCATATTGGGCGATCACCGCCGCCAGCCGCCGCCGAGTGCCGGCCTGATCGGTCCCCGCCAGGGGCCGCTGCTCGCCTTCATCCTGATCCAGATCAAACATCCGGCCATCGCTATAGAGCTTGTACCGGCGGTCGCGCGCAAAGATCCGGGGCGGGATGTCATCCTGCCCCGGGCCAGGGCGCGGGTCGTACCAGCAGTAGAGCCAATCCCGCCCTTTCGCCTGGCGCCCCTGGATAGCCGGCAGAAAGCTCTGCCCATCCTGCTTGCCCATCGAACTAAGCGGCGTCGCCGTCAACGCGCCGAGGGTTGGCAGGAAATCGGTGGAATCAATCAGATCATGCGACACCTTCCCGCGCACCGCACCGCCACCCCAAGCAATCAGCGGCACACGCATCCCGGCGTTGGTAGTGTCTCGTTTTCCGCCCCGGATGACACGCTCGCCCTGGGCGTCCCGGAAGCGTGAATCGATGGTCCAGTGCGTGCCGTTATCGCCATAAAACAGTACCAGCGTGTCGTCGCGCAGCTTCAACTTGTCCAGATGATCCAGCACGCGGCCGACCGTGTAGTCGGCATACTCCACCATGTCGCGGAAGAAGCGCGGATGGGCCTCCAGGCGGTTGCCGGTCTTCCATTCCTTGGAATGCGGCGTGGGGTTGAACGGGTCGTGCGTCAACGCCATCGGGTAGTAGGCAAAGAACGGCTTCTGCTGGTGGCGCGTGATGAAGTCGCAAAGATAATCGCAGTAAACGTCCTCGCCGTAGCGATCCTCGATCCCCTTCAGCAGCTTGCCGTTGGCCATGATGGTGGGCTTGGCGTAGCGCGATCCTTTGTCTTCGGTATGACGGGCGTGCCATAAGCACCATTCATCAAACCCGGACTGCTCCGGCGCTTGGCCCGTGCCCCGCAGTTCGGGCTTGTAGTCGGGCGGGTTGTAGCTCCAGAACTGCCACTTTCCCGCAATGGCGGTACTGTACCCGGCATCGCGAAACAGGTGGCCAAAGGTGCGCTCGCGCGGATCCATTACGCCAAAGGCCTTCCAATTGCGAAAGTTGTACTGGCCGGTCATCAACTGCATCCGCGTGGGTGTGCAGAGCGGCTGCGCATAGGCCTGCGTGAAGCGCACGCCGGAGGCGGCCATCGCGTCCAACCGGGGCGTCTGGTAAGACATCCCGCCATTGGCCCCCAAACACTCATAGCCCAGATCGTCGGCCAGAATCAGCACAATGTTCTTGCGGCGCCCCGCTGCCTCTACCAGCGGTGCGGTGGCGGGCATCGAGAGCGCAGGTGCTAAACGGAGAAAGTCCCGACGGTTCATAGCCGCATTCTATTCTGATCAGCCGGCCAGCAAGCGGCGCACTTGTTCGAGATCCGCCGGCGTGTCCACGGCCACGCTGTGCCGCCCGCACTCGGTTTCCACCACATAAATGCGAATGCCATTCTCCAGTGCCCGCAACTGCTCCAGACTTTCGGTCTCTTCCAGCGGCGTCGGCGTCAACTGCGACAATCGCCCCAGGCACTCCCGCGAATAGGCATAGAGCCCAATATGCTCAAACACGCGCGAGCGGGGAGTCTGGTTCCGCCGGTAGGGCACCAGGGAGCGTGAAAAGTAGAGTGCCCAGCCTTTCAGGTCGGTCACCACTTTCACCACGCCCGGGTCGGCCCATACGGCCTCATCCCGAGTCTCGCGCTTCAAGGTCACCAAACCGGCCCCCACGCCCTGCCGGAATGGCGCGACGATCTCTTCAATCATCTGCGGGTCCAGCATCGGCTCATCACCCTGCACGTTGACGATCACATCCGCCTCGCACGAACGCGCCACTTCAGCCACCCGGTCAGTCCCGGAACGGTGAGCCGTGCTGGTCATCATCGCTTCGCCGCCAAAGCCACGCACCGCGTCAAAGATGCGCTGGTCATCGGTGGCCACCACCACGCGATCGAGACACCGCGCCTGTCGGGCCCGCTCATAGACATGCTGAATCATCGGCTGGCCATGGATGTCGGCCAGCGGCTTGCCTTCCAAACGCGACGACTGATAGCGCGCCGGAATGACGCCCAATACTTGCATCCTTCTAGTGTCGCGCCGCCGCGCGGGCCGCGCTACGTCAGTCGCGCGATAGCCATGCTAGGCCTTCCAGCCGTACGTCTTGTACTCCCACTCCACTTGATCGCCCTTCACGGTCAAGACGCCAAAGCCTTCCGGATGCCCGTCGCGCAGGCCCTTCCACCAGTTGCCGCTGACCGCTCCGGAGGTGATGAACTGACAACCCTTGTAGGTAACGTTCTCCCGGATGTGAGAATGCCCCTGCAGCACCGCCTTCAGGTTGTGCTTCGCGAACAGACCCAATACTTCGACCGAGTTGAAGACCTCCCAGGAGCCGGGCCCTTCATGATTGCCGATCAAGGAAGCCGCCGCCGTGGCCAAGCCAATATGCGTCACCACCACAATGGGCGTGCGCGGGGCCACCTTGGCCAGATCGGACTTCAACCAGTCCACCTGCGCCGCGTCGATCTCGCCAAAGAACTTGCGGCCGACAGCGCCGATCGAATCAAGCAGGATGAAGTGCCAGCCCTTGTGGTCAATGCTGCGGTAGCGGGGCCCGATGCGGTCCTCAAACATCTTCTTGCCGTACATCGGATCTCTGGGCGACACCGCACTGGTGGGGTGCAGGCCGTAGACATCATGGTTGCCCGGCACCTCGTACACCGGGGCCTGCAAGCCTTTCTTGGCCGCCACATACATGTCGAGCAACTGCTTGGTGCGGGCCGGCGTGGACGCATCAATGTCCATGACCAGATCCCCACCGCCCAGGATCAGCTCCGGCTTCTCCGCGTTGATCGCGGCAAACGCCTGCTCCGTGCCCGCCTGCGCGCGCAGCTCCGGCTGAATGTGAGTATCGGTGAAGTGGACAAAACGAAAGCTGGAGACTTGGGAGGCCTGGGCCGCCAAGGCCGCTGCGGGAAGAGAGACAAAGGTTCGCCGGTTCATCCTCTTGACACTACTATGCGTTCGTCACAGGCAGATGACAGCCCCACCGGGCGCGACCTCCCCGATAATGGAGAGACATGCTGAAGTGCATCATTTTCGACTTGGGCCGTGTCATCGTCCCGTTTGATTTCGGCCGTGGCTACCAGCAGATCTCGGCCCTGAATGGCTTAACGGTGGATGAGATCCGCTCCCGCATCGCGCAGGACGACCTGGTGATCCGCTATGAATCCGGCCAGATCCCCAGCGCCGACTTCGTGGCCGAACTGGGCCGCCGCCTGGACTTCAACCTCTCGGTGGAGGAGTTCACCGGCATGTGGTCGGCGATCTTTGAACCCTACACACTGATCCCGGCAAGTCTGCCGGAAACGCTGCGGGCCAATGGCTACCGGGTCCTGCTGCTGTCCAACACCAACGACATGCACTTCAACTGGATCCGGCCGCGTTACCCGATCCTCGACCACTTCGACGGCTATGTCCTCAGCCACGAAGTGGGCGCGCTGAAGCCGTCGCCCACCATCTACGCCGCCGCCATCGAACAATCGGGCGTGGAACCGCACGAATGCTTCTTCACCGACGACATCGCCGCTTACATCGAAGGAGCCAAGCAAGCTGGGATGGATGGCGTCCAGTTTGAGAGTCACGACCAAATCCTAGAGGCCCTGCGCTCCCGCGGCGTGCGGGTGTAAGCACAGGGCCTCTTGGATGTTGAACAAGTTAGGTTGACCGCCTGATTTGTTGGCTGGGGTTTGGAGGCTACGCTCAACGTAGCCCCATGCGTCAGCTTGGGGCTTCTTCGCTAACCCCGCACAAGCCCCAAGCTGACGCATGGGGCTAGACATCCCGCCAAAGAACTGGCGGCTAGGCGGCGCGGCGGCGAGCCCATGCAGCCAGGCCCAAGCCCGCACCCAACAGCAGCGCGGTAGCGGGCTCCGGCACCTGTGCCAACGCGGCCTGACCCAGCAGTTGCTGGACACGGGCCGTCGGGTGCAGGTCGTCAAAGAAGATGGACGTCGCGCAAGTGTCCGGGAAGCTGCCGATACAGGGCGTCGTCAGATTCGTGAAGCCATACTTCTTGCTGCCGTTGTTGTTGGTGTCGTCGTAGATGGCCGCGGCCAGACCGGCGAAGTCGACCTTGTAGAGGCGGGCTCCGGCACTGCTGCCCGGAAGACCACCGATCACATCGTTAAATCCCTTCGTAGCGATGCCCGCTTCGACGCTCTTACCCAAAGCCATCACGTCCGGGGCCAAGCCCACATCGGGCAGGGTCATAAACATAAAGTTACGAGCCCCCCCAAAATAGAGACCGAGAGCGATGTTCAGCAGATTGGACGCCGCAGCTTTCCCGGTCCCATAGAGAGCAAAGGGATCACTGGTGACACCCGCCGCCAAGCGGATATCGTTGCCGCCGCCCGTCAGAACATAAAGAGCATTGGGGTCATAAACGTTACCCACCGTCACCCCATAAAAGGAGGCCTGAGCGAGAACGCCCGTATTGGGCACCGCGCCATCAATGCCGGTCGTCGCGCCTCCAATCGCAAAATTCGTACCGCCCCCGAGAAAGGGCACCACCGGCAAACCCAAGCCCGCTCCCAAGTACTGAAGCCAGTTCGGACCGTTCGAGAAAACGCCCGGATAAAACGGCGGGCTCGGCGGCGTCGTCCCGCCCGTGCCGATGTAGGCATTGCCGGTGTCGGCCAAGCTGTCGCCAAAAGCAATAATGCTGGTGAACTGGCCGGCAAAAGCCGTTGTCCCCAACAGCGAAATAATAATGAGTGTTTTCAAGATTGAGATCCTCCGTGTGGGACAAAACGCAATGCAGTCCCATTGATACAGTAACGCAATCCCGTGGGCGGAGGCCCGTCGTCAAACACGTGTCCTAGATGGCCCCCGCAGCGGTGACACAGCACTTCCGTGCGGGTGATACCCATGCTGGAATCAGCCTCGGACTCCACCGCCGGAGCGGGCAGCGGCTCCCAGAAGCTGGGCCATCCGGTGCCCGAATCGAACTTGGCCGCCGAAGAGAAAAGCGGCAGCTGACATCCGGCACAGTTGTACTGCCCGGCTCGCTTTTCGGAATTCAGCGGATGGCTAAACGCGGGTTCCGTGCCCTTCTCGCGCAACACGGCGTACTCGGCATAGCTCAACAGTTCGCGCCATTGGGCCTCGGTCAAGCGGCCCGTGCCGGACTGCTCCACGGCCTTCGAGCGCTGCTCGACAGGCGCGCCGCGAAAGCCACAGCCGGTCAGGGCGACCGCCGCGGTCAGCCAGTTCCGGCGGGTCATATGCCCACCAGGCTCGTCAGCGTCTTCACCCACTCAAAGAAGAAGACCTTGGCGCTCTCCCGGGAGTGCCACCAGCGTTCCGGCAGAAACCGGTCGTGCGGGGCGGCCACAACGGTCAGGGAGATCCCCGGCACGACCTTCCGGAACAGCCCGCCCGCGCGGCGCGTGTGGAAATTGCTGGTCACCAAAAGATAGGAGTGCACGCCTCTTTCAGCCAGCACGCGGCCAAAATATTCCGCCTCCTGCTTGGTATTGTCCAGGTCGTGCGAGAAGCCCTCCATCCGCTCCACCGGACAGCCCTGGCGAGCCGCCCAGCGAATCGCAAACCCGTCCTCGTGCTCGCCAAACAGAACAATGGGGCCGCTCACCCAGACCTTGGGCACCAGACCTTGCCGCAGCAGTTCACAGCCCAGCAGAATACGGCGGCCGCCATAATCGCCACCCAGTACGATCGCCACATCCGCCTTCTGCGGCGGTTGGGCCTGCACCAGGAAGCTGCCCGCTTGAGAAAGCAGCCCCAAGGCCAACAAAGGAAGAATCAGGAAGAGAGAACCCGCAAGCTGGCGGCGGCGGGACAAGGACTATTTCTCGTCGGTGGAGTGAGGCTCCAAATGCCCCACCGTCTTCAGCCGTTGGAAGAGACGTTCCACTTCCGCCTCGTCATCAGCGTTCAGCAGCGGACCCCGGATCGGTTCGCCCGCCGCTACGGGAGCAGCTAGCACCGGGTAGCCCAGATCACTCTGGCGGGCCAAGCGGTCTGCCATATCCTCCATCAGAAGACGGGAAGAATCGAGCGCCCCTGGATAGATCACCAATTCTCGTGAACCATCGCGTAGCATCATCCAGATCACCAGCGGGGATACCCAGCCCGTGCGCCGGATTTCCATCACGTCCGACCAAAGGATCTGCTTGTCACCCACGGAGAGGGAATGGTTGCGGACTTCAATTGCCGGCCGGAAGGCCAAAAAAAAGTTCAGCCCGGCCAGTGCGAAGAAAACGCTCGCCGGAACCGCGGCAGAAACCCAACGCGTCGCCATCCAGCCCGCCAGTGTCCCCAACACCAATGCCACCGCGCCTAAGGCCAGATAGTTGCGTGATGGCTCGTAACGGGTCATGTTGCGATTCGAAAACTTCTCCGCTCTTCTCCAGACTATCGAGATTCGCGGAAACCGTCAATTTGAAGTGGGGCGCCCGGCTCGCATCATGTTCACTCCTAGGCGAATATAGTCCAAACCACTGATGACGGTTCCGGCCAGCATCACCATCGTGGCCCACGGACGCGCCGGTGTCGCCCACGGTTCCAGCAGGATCAGCACCCAGGCCATCTGGATCGCCGTCGACCATTTACCCAGCCAGCTGGGCGGAAAATCGGTGCGCCCGCGCAGGGCCCGGATCAGCAGTGCACCACTGACGATCAAGATATCCCGTGCCACCACCGCCAACCCCGCTGCTTCCCCGCGCACCAGCCAAAACGTCAGCGACAGAACATCCAGCATGAATTTGTCCGCCAGCGGGTCAATGATCGCACCCAGTTTGGAAGCCACGCCCAACCGGCGCGCCAAACCGCCATCCAGGAAATCCGTCAATCCGGCTAGCCAGCACAGCCAGAAAGCCACAGAATCCTGGCCAGCCAGAATCGCCCGGACCGCAAAAGGGGTCAGCACGACCCGGATGATGGAAATGAGGTTGGGCAGCTGTTGGCGGAGCAACAAACCGCTAGCTTACCAGGGCGTGCACGACACGCGTCGCCAATTGATCAAAGCTGATCACTTCATACAGCGATGCATCCGACATGATCTTGGCCACCAGCGCTACATGCATCGCATGGCCCGCCCGCTCCGCAATCACGTTGCCCAATAATGGACGCCCGATCAGCGCCAGGTCGCCAATTAGGTCCAGGGCTTTGTGGCGGCAACATTCGTCACTGAACCGCAGCCCACCCGGGTTCATCACGCTATCGTCGGTGAAGCAGACCGCGCTATCAAGCGTCGCCCCGCGGATCAGCCCCATGTCGCGCATCTGGTCCAGTTCCTTGGCAAACCCAAACGTCCGGGCTGGCGCAATCTGGGTGGCATATAGCCCCGGCGTCACTTCCATTTCCAGCGACTGCCGCCCCACCATCGGGTGCGGAAAGTAGACATCGCAGTTCAACAGAAACCGGTCGCAGGGCAGAATCGTAATCCGCTTGCCATTGCCTTCCACCGTCACCGGGCGCTTCACTTTCAGATAACGCCGACGCCGCCGGTAGTGGCGGATGCCCGCCTGCTCAATCAGCCGGACAAACTCCTGGCCGCTGCCGTCCAGAATCGGCACTTCCAGGTTGTCGATCTCGATAAAGGCATTGTCGATACCCATCGAATAAAAGACACTCAGCAGATGCTCGGTGGTGGAAATCAGCACGCCCTGGCGCATCAGGCTGGTGGCGTAGCTGACCTTTTCAACGTATCGCCAAGTGGCAGGAATCTGGAAATTATCCAGATCGGTCCGGACAAAGACAATGCCCGTAGCGGGAGGCGCGGGCAGGATCCGAATGGAAACCGGTGCTCCGCTATGCAGGCCGACGCCGTTTTTCAGCTCCACCGGGCGCTGGATAGTGGTCTCGAACCGGAGAATCCGGTCCTGAGGCCAAGCGGTGACTGGAGGGAGGGTGCTCAACTGAAACATGAGTCTACCAGGATTGACGAGGCCACGCAAAATAAAGATACAAAAAGACTTGTAAATCTTCTGCTGTGTCATTTACGCAACATAGCCAACACCCGACTGTGGCCCAAACGCTGCGGGGGTATCATGGCAGGATGCGGCGTAGGCTCTTTTTGATCGACAGCTTTGGGTTCATCTTCCGCGCCTACCATGCCCGCGCGCGCAGTGGAGCGCCGCCCATGCGGACCGCCACCGGGCTGCCCACGGAGGCGGTCTTTATCTTCCACAACATGTTGAAGAAATTGATCTCCACCCAGAAGCCGGAACTGCTGGCGGCGGTCTTTGAATCTGAAGGGCCCACCTTCCGTGAGCAGGAGTTTGAAGCCTATAAGGCCAACCGCGCCCCGATGCCCGAGGATCTGGGGCCGCAGATTCCCTACGTCCGTAAGCTGTTGGAAGCCATGAAGATTCCGGTGCTCGACTTCCCCGGCTTTGAGGCCGACGACGTCATCGGTACGCTCTCTGTCCGCGCCCTGGCCGATGATCTGGATGTGGTCATCGTGTCAAGCGATAAGGACATGCTCCAACTGGTGAACCAGCGCGTCACCATGCTGAACCCGATGAAGCCGGACCCGCCAGCGGACTTCACGCTCTACGATCCACCCAAGGTACTGGAATTTATGGGAGTTCCGCCGGAGCATGTCGCCGATTTGCTGGCACTCAAGGGCGATGCCGTCGACAACATCCCAGGCGCCCCCGGCATAGGCGACAAAGGGGCCAAAGATCTGGTGACCCGCTTCGGCTCAGTGGAGTCGATCCTCGATCACGCGGCGGAAGTGGAGCGGAAGATGTATCGGGAAAGCCTCATGGCCAACCGCGATCAGGTGCTTTTGTCCAAGAAGTTGGCCACCATCAACTGCTCCGTCCCGGTGGAATGGGACCTGGAAGCGGCTCACCTGACGCCGCCCGACGCCCCGGCGCTTCGCGAGATTTACCGCGAACTGGAAATGTACACCGCCCTCAAGGAGCTCGATAAGGAACTGGGGACTGAACCCGCCGTCCTGGTCCAGCCGCTTGAATTCCGCGAAGCCGCTTCGCTCACAGAGCTCTCCGCACCCCTGGCCTGGGTGCCCGCCCCGGCCACGCTGGCCGCGACGGCAGGTGCCTCCATGCGCGAAGGCGAAGGCATCCGCGTATTGGGTGATGGTCCGCTGCCCGATGGCACGCTTTACGTGCACGACTTGAAGGCACTGCCCCCGGAGGCGGATCGGCCGGAGACGCTCGATGTCATGCTGGCCGGCTTTCTGGTGCTGGCGGACCCCAGCGACGTCACCCTGGACCGGCTGAGCGAACGCTACCTCCAGCGCAAGCCC
This sequence comes from Bryobacteraceae bacterium, assembly GCA_947458745.1. Taxonomy (GTDB): domain Bacteria; phylum Acidobacteriota; class Terriglobia; order Bryobacterales; family Bryobacteraceae; genus JAPKYZ01. Next base: position 467,202 of record CANGYQ010000002.1, read on the forward strand.
GGCCCGACGCCCGAAGAACGGGCCGAGGCGGTTTTCGCGCTGGGGCGGCGTCTCGAAGTCGAACTGGAGCCGCTCAACCTGCGCGCGCTCTACGATGAGATCGACCGGCCACTCGTCTCCGTGCTGCGCCGCATGGAGCAGACCGGCATCCTGGTGGACAAGGCTCAACTCGGCACCATGGCCTTGAAGATGCTCGGCGAGATCGAGCGCTTAACCGCCGAGATCTACCATAGCGCGGGGCACGAGTTCAACATCAACTCGCCGCAGCAGTTGGGCAAGGTCCTATTCGACGAACTCGGCCTGCAGCCCGGCGGCCGCACGCGCACCAAGCAGCAATCAACCGCCGCGGACGTGCTGGAAGGGCTGGCTGAAGAAGGCCATGCCATCGCCAGGCAGACGCTGGAGTACCGTCAGCTGACTAAGCTGAAGAGCACCTACGTCGATGCGTTACCGACGATGATCTCCGCCTCCACCGGCAGGGTGCACACCACCTTCAACCAGTGCGGCGCGGCGACCGGGCGTCTGTCGTCCGGCAACCCCAACCTGCAGAACATCCCCATCCGCACTGAACTGGGCCGTGAAATCCGCGCTGCCTTTGTCCCGGAGCCGGGCTGGCAATTGGTGGTGGCAGATTACTCTCAGATCGAGCTGCGCCTGCTGGCCCACATGTCGCGCGACAAGGTGCTGATGGAAGCCTTTATCAATGGCGAAGACATCCACACCCGCACCGCCGCCGAGGTGTTCGGCGTGCCGCCCATGATGGTGTCCCCCGAGATGCGCCGCAACGCCAAGGCGGTGAACTTTGGCATCGTCTACGGCCAAACCGCCTTCGGCCTCGCCTCCCAAATAGGCGTCTCCCGCGCCGAAGCCGACACCTACATCCGCAGCTACTTCTCCCGCTACTCAGGCGTCCGGAAGTGGCTGGATTCGACTATTGCCCAGACCCGCCGCGACGGCTACGTGTCGACGCTCCATGGCCGCCGCCGGCCCATCCCGGACATCCAGAGCCGTAACCCCAACGCCCGTGGCTTCGCCGAACGGACGGCCGTCAATACACCACTACAAGGCACCGCCGCCGACCTGATCAAGGTGGCCATGATCCGCATCGACCGCCTGTTGCGCGAAGAAGCCTGGCAATCCCGCCTGCTGCTGCAGGTCCACGATGAACTAGTACTCGAAGCTCCGGCCGATGAAGCGCCGCGCCTGGCCAAGATGGTGAAGCGCGAAATGGAGAGCGTCTACAAACTCGCCGTCCCCTTAATCGTCGACACCGGCACCGGCACCAACTGGCGCGACGCGAAGTAGACGCCGGAAGGGACTTGGGAGAATCTGGCCATGAAGTACCGTGTCCTGCTCGAACCAGACGAAGACGGTGTTTTTGTCGCCACTTGTCCGTCACTTCCCGGCTGCATTTCCCAGGGATCGACGCGCGCCGAAGCGATGGCGAACATTCGGGAGGCCATTGAAGGGTACTTGGAGAGCCTGCAGCGCCATGGTGACCCGATACCGCACCCATTTGCAGCGAGCCACCACCCATCGTGCTAACGTCCTTGAATGGGACCCCTTAGCCGTCGCCTTTTCCTCGCCTCCACCGCCGGAGCGCTTGCCGCTCCCGCTCAAGATTCACCCTTAAGCGGCATCACCCTGTCCGAAGCCGCCGCCCGCCTCCGCGCCCGCAGCGTCACCTCGGCCCAACTGACAGAAGCGTGCCTCAAGCGCATTGAGACCTACAACCCCAAGCTGAACGCCTTCATCACGGTCATGAAGGCCCAGGCGATGGCCCAGGCGCGCCAGGCCGATACCGAGATCCGAGCGGGCAAGCTGCGCGGCCCCCTGCATGGCATCCCCATCGGCTTGAAAGACAACATCGACACCGCCGGCGTCCGCACCACCGGAGCGAGCGCCGTCTATGATTCCCGCGTACCCGACGAAGACGCCGACGTCACTCGCCGGCTGCTGGCGGCTGGGGCGGTGATCGTCGGCAAGACCAATCTGCATGAGTTCGCCAACGGCGGCACCTCGGCGATCAGCTACTTTGGCCCGGTGCGCAACCCCTGGGCGCTGGACCGGCATCCCGGCGGCTCCTCCGGTGGCTCTGGCGCGGCCGTGGCTGCCGAAATGTGCTTTGGTGCGCTCGGCACCGACACTGGCGGCTCCATCCGCACTCCGGCCTCGCTGTGCGGCATCACGGGCCTCAAGCCCACCCACGGCCTGGTCTCGATCCGCGGCATCATTCCGCTGGTCTGGACCCTCGACCACTGCGGGCCCATGACGCGCACCGCCGAAGACGCGGCGATCATCCTGCAAGTGCTGGCGGGATACGACAAGCTGGATGTCCACTCCATCGAACGCCCCATCCCGGACTACCTGGCCGAAATGAAGCGCCCGGTGAAAGATCTGCGCTTGGGCGTTCTCCGTGTCCCCTTCTTTGATCACGTCGAGGCCGACGTCCTGAAGCCGGTGGAACAAGCGATCGAAGCCGCAGCGAAGATGACCAAGGGCCAAAAAGATGTCGTCCTGCCCTCCCTGCGCGGCACCCAGACCCCGGGCGAAATGTACGCCTACCATGAGGATCTCTACAAGGCGGGCGCGGGCCGCTACCAGATCCCTACCCGCCGCAACCTCGCCCGCGGCGCTGAAGCCCGGGCGTTTGAGTACGTCAAGGGTTGGCGCCAACTGATGCTGCTCCGCCGCACCATTGGAGACTGGTTCGACAAAAACGAAGTGGATCTGGTCCTGCTGCCCACCATGCGCCGCTCCCCGCGCACGGTCGACGACACCATCAAGCGCACCGAAAGCGAGAAACCGGCCAACCCGGAACTGGCCAACACCGCCGAGTTCAACATCCTGGGCATCCCCGCCATCACCGTGCCCTGCGGCTTCAACTCGAAAGGCATCCCGGTCGGCTTGATGATCGCCGGACGCCCCTGGGCGGAAGGCCAAGTGCTCTCGCTCGCCCACGCCTACCAGAAGTCCACGGACTGGCACACCCGGAAGCCCACGCTGTCGCCCGAGATGCCCGTCCCGGCGCTCAAGCAAGACGCCGACGAAGAATGAGGCCTATACTGAGCCGCGACGGCAACGGAGCGGTCTGCACGGTCAGGACACAAAGCACCCATAACGGAAAAAAGGGCAGGCCCCGAAGGACCTGCCCTTTTCTTTTGCCTGAACCGGCAGTTTAGAAGAAGTACTTCAATCCAAACTGGATGTTACGCGGCGCCTGCACTTGGCCGCCGATCACACCAAAGCCGGCCGGAGCACCGACGTTGGCGCCGGGCGGGGCCCAGCTGACGTTGTTGAACGCATTGAACATTTCCATACGGAAGTCAAAGTACGTCTTCTCGGTCACGCTGAAGCGCTTGCCGATCGAGATGTCGGCGCTGAAGAAGCCGGGGCCACGCTCCGTGCCGATACCGGCATTCCCGAAGCTGCCATCGGCTGGTTGCCCGTAGGCGCACTTGCCGTCGTTGACTGCCGTCACGCCACCCGCGCAGAACAGCGTGGAGCGGTCAGCCGGCAGGCCGAACCAGTTGTCGACGTTGCGAGCAGACTCGTCGATGGTCAGCGCACGGTAGTAATTGGCGCGGACATTGCCGCGCACGGCTTGGCCGGTGCGGTCGTTCGCACGAACGGTGATCGGCAGGCCGGTGCGGGCCGCGATAGAGAAGTTGGAGTTCCAACCGCCCACCACCAGGTCCGCGGCCTTGCCCATGCCGCTGCCGAACTTCTTGCCCTTGCCCACCGGGACAAAGTAGGTACCGGCGATGGTGAAGTTCTGGCGGATGTCGAAGAACGACGGGCCACGGTTGGCGCGGCGGTCATACGCATTCTGCCAGTACGCACCCTCGCCCGACGTGTTGCCGGAGCCGTAGTAGCCCAGGTTGTCGGTCAAGGTCTTGCCGAACGTGTAGGCGGCCAGGAACTCAACGCCACCGGAGAAACGGCGGCGGCCGGTCACCTGCAGCGAGTGATAATCCATCGTCGCCGAAGATTCCGTGCGCGCGATGTTGCCCAGGTTGGGCAAGCGGTTGATCAGCGGACGGCGCAGGTTCAGGTTGGTCCAGCTTGAGAACGCGCCCGTACCAGCCAGCGGCTGGTTGGCTTCCACCGGGGCCACCAGGTGGGTACCCTTCTGGCCCACATAACCGGCCTGGACCGAGGTCGCGTTGTCGAACTGATACTCCATGGTGAAGTTGATCTGGCCCGTCGTCTGGGGACGCAAGTTCAGGTCCCAGGCGCGGCCCTGGAGCTGCGGAACCACGCCGGCGGAAGCCGGACGCGCCATGTCCAGCGCGATTCCCGTCGTCACGACGTCCGAGAAGCCCGACCGGATGGAGCCCGGCGTGCGCGGATCGTAGGAGAAGTCGGTTTCGACGAAGAACGGAGCGTTCAAGGGCAGACGGAGATTGGCTCCGGTACCTTCCATGAAGCTCTGGTAGGCGTAACCGCCACGCACCACCAGCTTGCCGTTGAACATGTCCGGGGTATAGGCAAAGCCGATACGCGGCATGTACTGCTTGTTGTAGCCGTTGTAAAGGGCGCGGCCATACTGGCCACCGGCGCGGATCAGCGTGCCGGCAAACGTGTCGACGTTGATCTGACGGTCGTCCTTCTCATAGATCGGCTGCATGTACTCCCACCGCAGACCAATGTTCAGGGTGAAGTTACGCGACACCTTGAAGTCGTCCTGGAAGAAGAGCGCGGAGCGCCAGAAGCGGTGTCCCCAAGGCGGAGCCACGGCACCACGGCCCTTGCTGTTCAAGGCGTCGATCAGGAAGTCACCGTAATCAAGGCCCGTGTAGGTGCCGTTGTAGCGGAACAGGCCGAGCGCGCCGTTGTTGCCGGCGTAGTAGCGGTCCTGGTTGTACTTGGTGAACTGGCCGCCCATCTTGATCAGGTGCTTGCCCTTCTGCAGGGTCAAGTTGTCATAGATGATGTACTTGGTGTCAGTGGTGTTGGAGATGCTGGCGCCCGATCCGATACCGGAAAGGCTGCCGCCCAGCGCCACACTGCTCAAGCCCGGGATCGGCTGGCCACCGGGGATACCGAACTTGGCGTTGCCGTCCGCACCCAACTGGCCGCTCCAATCAAGAACGACGTCGTTGATCTTGATCTGCGAGTAAGAGAAGCGAGCTTCATTCACGATGCTCGGTGAGATGGTGCGGTTCCAGTTGCCCACCCAAGAGGTGGTGGGGCCTTCCTGACCGGAGGTCATGAACACCGGCAGGGCCGCTTGGCTGCCAACCGCCTCATAGCGTCCGATCGACCAGCGGGCCATCAGCGAATCCTTGTCGGAAGCGCGATAGTCCACCTTGGCATCCGCCTGATGATTGTTGAGTTGGGAGGCTGAAGCAGACGCGTAGTTGCCGGCCACACCCAGGGGACCCGCGCCAGCTTGGCTTGGCAGCGGATAGAAGTTAGGATTGGCAAACAGGAAACGGGCCACCGGGTTGAACCGGGCCTGCGGAATCTGCTTATTGGGGAAGGGCTGGCCCGTGGTCGGGTCAGTGATCTGCGGGTTCGGGAACTGGTTCAAGTCACCATTGCGCCACGCCTGCGGAGCCACGCTGGCCGTTGCCGGACCGTCGGTGCGCTGGATCGTCCCCTCGTAGTCGACAAAGAAGAACAACTTGTTCTTCTTGATCGGACCACCCAGGGTGCCACCGAAAATGTTGCGCTTAAAGCCGGTCCGCTGGGCCGTGGAAGCCACGCGGTTCCGGAAAAAGCCATTGGCATTCAGCACCTTGTTCTGCAGGAACTCGAACACGTTGCCGTGGAACTGGTTGGTGCCGCTTTTGAGCGACATCATCACGGTGGCACCGCCAGAGTTGCCGTAGTCAGCGGCGGCGTTGCCCGTGAGCACCTTTACTTCTTCCAATGCGTCCACGTTGGGCGAATAGCCGACGCGGTTGTCAATCGAATCGTTGACGTCCACGCCGTCGAGCATGAAGTTGTTGGTCTGCTCACGGTTGCCGTTCACATAGGGACGGGCACCGAAGCGGCTGTTCATCGCTTCCGGATTGGGCGAAACCGCGCCCGGGATCAGCAGCGTCAGCGAAACAAAGTTGCGGCCCTTCAACGGAATCGCGGCCAGCTTGCGGGAATCAAGCGATTCACCGGTCTGGGTGGATTCCGTCTGGAGCACCGGCGCAATGCCGGTCACTTCGACGGCCTGCGTCGTCTCACCCACTTCCAGCTTCACGTCGACGCGTGCCGTCTGGTTTACCTGAATCGCAAAAACAGGCGTCGAAGCTTTCTTGAAGCCCGACGCTTCCGCGCTCAGCTTGTAGTTACCTACCGGCAGGAACAGCAGGTTGTAGACACCCGCTTCGTTGGAGACGGCCTGATAGGTAATGTTCGTGCCGGTATTAGTTCCGGTCACCTTAACGTTGGGGGCTACCGCGCCCGATTGATCGGTCACGGTACCGGTGATGGCGCCCGTAATTGTCTGCGCACCCGCCAGGCTGGCGAACGCGAACAGACACACCAGGCCCGGGAGAATACATTTAGTGATTTTTCTCATAGGACTACCTCTCGTTCAATATTAACAAGTTTCGCCGCAGCCGGAACTACTTTGACTGCCACACTTTGGCCAATTGGCCAGCCAGTGTGGCGGGTTCCGTATGGGCCGGGGTGGATGACGGTAATGCTGGCGTGGCGGGTCTGGGAGCCCCTTCACTGGCCAGGAACTTGTCCTTTTTCAAAAGCCCGCGTTCCAGCGAATTGACGTAGCCCGTCCATTCGCCGTCTACCCGGTTATCGTCCGCAATGGCGGCCCGGACGGCCTCCATCTTGGAATCCATCATGTCGATCTGGTGCAGCAACATCGCTTCCAGAAACACCGGCACTTTGGGCGACCCGTACTCCAGCGTCCCGTGGTGCGAAAGAATCAAATGCTCCAGCAACATCCGCTTCTTCGCCGGAAACTCCGGCAACTGCCGGAACGCATCGACGATGATGCCCAACCCGATGTGGATATGCCCCAGCAACTGGCCTTCGGTCGAATAGCCAAAGCTCCGCCGGTAAGTCAGCTCGCGCGTCTTGCCGATGTCATGCAACACCACGCCCGCCAGCAGCAAGTCCGCATCAATGCCGGGATAGTGCTTGGCGAGCGTTTGCCCGATCCGCGCCATGGAGAGCACGTGCTCCAGTAAGCCACCCAGGAACGCGTGGTGTACCGTCTTGGCGGCAGGGGCCCGTTTGAACGCCGCCACCAGTTCGGAATCCGCAAAGATGGTTTCGAGCAACTGACGAAAGTCCACGTCGGCCATGCCGGCCACCATCGCCTGCAACTCGGCGAACATCGTGTCCGGCGCATACCGGGACGCGGGCATAAAGTCGCCCAGGTCCACCGCGGTATCTTCCAGCTTCTTCAAACGCTGGATGGTGAGTTGGATGCGCCCCTGGAAAACCTGGACGGTCCCCTTCACCTCGATGATGTCGTCCTTGGCGAACTTGTCCGCCACCGATGCGGCGTTGTCCCACATCTTGGCATCCACATCGCCCGTGCGGTCCTGCAACATCAGGGAGAGAAACGGCTCTCCCGTCCGCTTTTGGCGGACCTCTTTATTGGCTACCAGGAAGGCAGCCGTAAACTCCTGGTCCGGCTTCAGATCAGCGGCGTAGACCGTCTTCACTTCTGCTTGACGACCTTGGACTTGGACTCGCCCTTTTTCTCTTTTTCCGGCTTCATCGCGGACCGGGAGGTGCCCAGAATCGGCACGCCCAGCAGACGCTTGCGGCGCTTCTGGTTGGCCAGTTCTTCTTTGGAGATCGTCTCCGGCTTCAGCTGCGCCGGGTCGGTCCATTTGGTGTCCTTGCCCGGAGCGGCGCCGGTGTCGATGAAACCATCCCGGATTTCCAGAAACGCTTCCTGGCGCAGTTTGGTCAGGTACTCCTGCATGGCGGGCTTCATGCGCGGCATAAAGACGCGCTCCATCACTTCGTTTTCCACTTCCTCATACGCCGCTTGACCCGCCTTGTGCACTTCATCCACGCGCAGGATCAGCAAACCGTTGCCGCGCTTGAGCGGCGGGTCCGTCATGGCATTGCGCGCGGACTTGAACGCCCACTCTTCAATCGCCGGATCCAGTTCGCCCTTCTTGAAACCACCGATGTCGCCAAACTGCTGGGCGGAATCGGAATCAGAATTGTCACGGGCCAGTTCCGGGAACTTCTCGCCCTTCTTGGCACGTGCGATCAAGTCCTTGGCCTTCTTCTCCACCAGCGCATCATTCTTGCCATCCATCTTCAGGAAGATCTCGCGCAGGAACACGCGCTCTTCGCGCACAAACTCCGTCTTGTGCTCTTCGTAATACTTCTGCACTTCCGGCTTCGGCACGTTGATCTTGGACTGCACTTCCTGCCCGATCACGCGCTGCGTCAGCATATTGTTGCGGACGTCGGCCTTCCAGTCTTCAAACGCCAACCCGGTCTGCTCGCGGATCTCCTTGGCCAGAATTTCCAGATCCGCCGTCTTGGTGGACCGCTGGATGTCGGCAATGTACTTCGACAACTGAGCATCCACATTGATGTTCATCTCCTTGCCCTTCTGCACCAGCAGCAGCGAGTCGATGCGCTCCTTCAGCAGATCCTTTTCCTTCTCCTTCAGGGCACCTTCCAACTGCGGCGACGGCACCTTTCGGGCTCGCAGTTCGGCCTCAAACTGGCGCCGGGATTTCTCGATTTCGCCACGCGTGATGATATCGCCATTGACCTTCGCAATGATCTCTTCGATCACCGCGACGTCGGCGGAAAGGGACAGGAGGGTGAGTAGAACAACCGGACTCATACAGAATAGAGTTTACCAGCGCCCCGCGGCGGGTGGGGATGCAGCGCCGAATTTGGTCTGGGGCCCGCCCCCATCGGCTCATCAAAATCGCCAGTGAATCAAACTGCAAGCGTGCAGAGGATATCACCCTCAGAGTCGACGAGGCAGTCCTGGAAGGTGCCCGGAAACGGGCCGCTCGTGAAAACTCTACCCCCAACGCCGAATTCCGCAAATGGCTGGCGCGGTTCACGCAAACTCCGGACCCAGCCAATCTGGCTCAGGCCAGACCGGAGAGTAGCCGGGGTCCCGAGGGCGAGTGAGGGGGATCTCTCCCCCTGCCTAAACCGCCGTCTTCTCCGTCAACGGCCGCTGCCGGATCTCCATGCAGCCACGCCCGGTCGGCAGCAGCTTCCCGGGATTCAGACGACACTGCGGGTCAAACAGATTCTTGAACTTCGCAATCATGTCCAGCGTCTCCGGCGGAAACTGCTTCGACATCAGTTCCATCTTTTCCATCCCCACGCCATGCTCACCCGTAATGGAGCCGCCCACTGAAATGCAGTGCTCCAGAATGTCCTCCCCGGCATGCTGCGCCGCTTCCAACTGCCCCGGAATCCGGGCGTTGAACAGGATGATCGGGTGCATATTGCCGTCCCCGGCATGGAAAATATTCGAGATGCTCAAGCCATACTTGTCTGCCACCTCGCCAATCTTTTTGAGCGTCCCGGCGATCTGCGTCCGCGGCACTACGCCATCCTGCACGTAGTAGAAAGGGCTCATGCGGCCGACAGCGCCAAAGGCATTCTTGCGGCCCTTCCACAACAGATCCCGCTCTTCGGCTGACTTGGCGACGCGGAATTCGCGAGCCCGGCAGGACTGGCAGACCTCGCGGATCTGCTCTACTTGCTCCTCGACAGCCTCTTTCAAGCCTTCCAGCTCAATCAACAGCACCGCCGCCGCATCCATCGGATAGCCGGCATGCGTGGCTTCTTCCACCATGCGCAGCATCGGACCATCCAACATTTCGACCGCCACCGGCGTGATCGCCCGCGCCGTAATCTCGGCCACCGTCGCGCCGCAATCCTCGGTGCTGTCATAGATGGCGAGCAACGTCTTCACCATCTCCGGAGCCCGCATCAGCCGCAGGGTGATCTTGGTCACCAACGCCATCGTGCCTTCGCTGCCCGTGAACAGGCCCACCAGGTCGTAGCCCGGCAAATCCGGCTCTTTGCCGCCGGTCTCAATAATTGAGCCGTCCGGCAGCACCAGTTCCAGCGCCATCACGTGGTTGGTGGTGACGCCATAGGCCAGCGTATGCGGACCGCCCGCATTCTCAGCCACGTTGCCGCCGATCGTGCAGGCTCGCTGCGACGAAGGGTCGGGTGCGTAGAAGTACTTTTCGCCCTGCACGGCCAAGGTGACATCCAGATTCACCACACCTGGCTGCACCACGCACCGCTCGTTCATCAAGTCGATTTCGAGGATCCGGTTCATCTTGGCGAACGAAATCATGACGCCACCGGCGCGCGGGATCACGCCACCGGAAAGCCCCGTACCCGCGCCACGGCCCACAAAGGGCAGATTGTGCTGATTGGCGATCTTGACGATTGCCGCCACCTCTTCGGTGGACCGGGGAAACACCACGATGTCCGGCTTGTGTTTATCGACGCCACCGTCGTACTCGTAGAGCGTCAGATCGTGCGGCTGGTCGAGGAATCCATTCGGACCCACTACGCCCATCAGTTGTTGTTTTGCGGCTGCGTTCACTTGATGGCTCCGATTACATCAACTTCTTGATGCGCTCAATCAGCCGCGGATCGGCCCAGTTTTCTTCGCCGATAAACTTCTCCAGCACCTCGCCCCGGGTGTTGATCACGTAGGTTTCAGGGTACCGGTAGGTGCCAAACGAAGCGCTGATGTTGGCTTCCGCATCGCGCGCCACTTGAAATTGCAAGCCGTAGCGTTCAATGAACTTCTTGTAGGCCGGCTCATTCTGGTCCACGCTGACGGCCAACACCACCACACCCGAATCCCGCAACTGCTTCTGGAACTCGTTCAGCGATGGCATCTCTTCCACACACGGCGGACACCACGTGGCCCAGAAATTCAGCACCAGCAGTTTGCCGCCAAACGAGTCGCGGGTGAGTGGCTGGCCCGTCTCCGAGACGATACTGAACTTGGGGGCTTTATCCCCCACTTGTATGACCGGATCCCGCATCGTATCCGCCACCAGCGCCACCAGGCCCAGCGCCAGCGCTCCGGCCACCAGTCTCAACGTTTTATCCAGATTCATCCGTGCCTCGATTTTAGAGTATCCCGAATACCAGTGCCCGCATCCAACAGGGGAACCACGATGATCATCACCCGCCGGGTTGAATTTTCCGCATCCCACATCTGCGCTTCTCCCCAACTGACGCCCGAGGAGAACGTCCGCGTCTACGGCGAAGCGGCGAATCCACACGGCCACGGCCACAACTACGTGCTGGAAGTGGCGCTGGAAGGCGAACCGGACCCCGTCACCGGCATGATCGTCGACCTGAAGGACGTAAAGCAGATCCTCAACCAGGAAGTAGTCGACCCGTTCGACCACCGGCACCTGAACTTTGAAGTTCCACCGTTTGACCACATCGTCCCCACCACCGAGAACATCGCCCTCGAAATCTGGCGTCGCGTGGCCCCTCACTTTGCCGGCACTCGCGCCACGCTCAAGACCGTGCGCCTATACGAAACCGAAGACCTCTACGTCGAGGTAGGCCAATGAGCAGCGCAGGCCTCAGCAGTGGTGGCGCAGGCTTCAGCCGGCAGCGGGACTTCAGTCCCCCCTCTTCCACCAGCTCCGGCAAGCTGATTCCCGACGCCCAGGCCCACCTTGAACCCCTCGATCCATCAGCCACACCCGCCACCGTGCGCCTCACCCGCCGCTACCATTTCGCCGCATCCCATCGCCTGCACTCACCCCAGTTGAGTGAAGAAGAGAACTGCGCGCTGTACGGCAAGTGCAACAACCCCTACGGCCATGGCCATAACTATGTGGTTGAAGTGACCGTCCGCGGACCGGTAGACGCCATTCTCGGCCGCGCCGTCAACCTGGAACGCCTGGATATCTTGGCCCAGGTCAACATTGTGAAGCCGTTCGACCACCGCAACCTCAACCAGGACGTGCCGGAGTTTATGGGCAGCCTGGTGCCCACCACCGAGAATCTGGCGGCCGTGGTGTATGACCGCCTGACCCACGCGTGGCCCGGCGACCTTCCCTCGCTCCACCGGGTGCGAATTTTTGAGACGCGCAACAACATTTTTGAGATCAAACATCCATGAGAGCGAAGAAAGTCCACAAGCTATCCTCAGCCCGGCTGGAGGCCAATCCTCAAACCGGCTTGATCGCCCAGAACGTCGCGGGAATCGTCCGCGAACTGGGTGAAGACCCGACGCGCGAAGGCCTACTCAAGACGCCGGAACGTAGCGAGAAGGCCCTCCGCTTCCTCACCTCCGGCTACCACGCCGATATTGAGCAGATCGTCAACGGCGCGCTGTTCGACGTCGAATACGACGAGATGGTGCTCGTCAAGGACATCGAGTTCTTCTCCATGTGCGAACACCACATGCTGCCCTTCTTCGGCAAGATGCACGTCGCTTACCTGCCAGGCAAGAAGGTGATCGGCCTCTCCAAGATCCCCCGTATCGTCGACATGTTCGCCCGCCGCCTGCAAGTGCAGGAGCGGTTGACCCAGCAAGTGGCCGAAGCCATCCGCGATGTCCTGGACGCTCGCGGCGTGGGCGTCATCGCCGAAGCCCAACATTTCTGCATGATGATGCGCGGGGTGGAAAAGCAGTGCTCCTCCACCGCCACCAGCGCCATGCTAGGCAGCTTCCGCACCGACAAGGCCACGCGGGACGAGTTTCTGTCGCTGGTCAGACTCTAACCGTCCCCAACAGGGCCGTGCGCTTGCGTCTAGAATGGTTTTGGGATGACCAACTTTCGCCAATTCGAAGCCATCGACCCGTTCGGCCGCACCTGGACCGCTGAGTTCACCTGGCAGCAGACCGCCATCTCCATCCGTCACGCCGATTGCGTCGACGTGAAGTGGGCGATCTCGACCACCGGCGAGGCGATGGACAAAGTGATTGCCCTGCCCTTGCCGCAACTGATGGCCGAAAGCACCAAATCCGGCCGCGCACTCACTGACCCCTGGTGCATGAAACTAGCCGCCGCGCATCTGAAGAAGATGCTCGAAACCTGGCAGGACATGGACAAGACGCTGGTGACGCTGAACGCCGTCGAACTGGGTGAAGCCGCCGAGACCGTGGCCGAGTGGGCCGCCGGAGCCCTAGCCGAAGCGCAATCAGTGTAAACGTCCCGCTGCGCAACGGATGCGCCCTGATGCCAAAGAGCCGCCCGCGTCAGCGAGCGGTCCCTTCGACAGCCCGCCACTACCGGATGGTCAACGTCCCACCATCCACCGGCAACCCAGTTCCGGTGATAAACCGCGCATCGTCCGAGCACAGGAACAGCGCCGCCGTAGCAATTTCATCCGGCTCGGCCATGCGGCCAATCGGCTGGGCCTTGGACAGTTTGTCGAACATCTCGGCCTCGCGACCGGGGTAGTTCTTGGCGATAAAGCCATCGACAAACGGCGTATGCACGCGCCCCGGCAGCAGTGCGTTGCAGCGGATGTTGTGAGCCAGAAAGTCCTTGGCCACCGCATACGTCATCGACAACACCGCGCCCTTGCTGGTGGCATAGGCGAACCGGTCCGGAATCGCCATCACCGACACGCAGGAGGCCAAATTCAAGATCACGCCACCGCCGTCGGCCACCATAAACTTCAGCGTCGAACGCAGGCAGTTGGCTGGTCCGAACACATTCACGCGTTGCACGCGCTCAAAATCCTCGGGCGTAGTGGTCAGCGCGTTGCCGACATGCGCAATCCCGGCGTTGTTCACCAGAATGTCGATGCGCCCGCGGCGCGCGTGGACACGGCTGATCACTTCGTCTACCTGTGCGGTGTCGGCCACGTTGCAGCTCTCCGCCGTGGCCACCCCGCCAGCCGCCGTGATCTCGGCCACCGCCCGGTCCATTTCCCCCTGGTTCAGGTCGAGAATCTCCACCGCCGCGCCTTCGCGGGCAAATAGATGAGCGATCGCCAGCCCGATGCCGGAAGCGCCTCCGGTGATGATCGCGGTCTTTGATTGAAGCTTGGACATGCACTGATAGCATGCCAGAAAGTCAGCCCCCAGCTGGGTAAGCCGTGACGCACCAAAGCTACCGAGCCGCGCGCAAGCAAGCGGTCTATTCAGACCTTCTGCCATGGCCGTTAGGCGATGGAAGCTGGGTCAACCCGGTCCACGACCGCAAACCCGCAAGCGGCCACCGCTAGAAAAACGTGCAGCACTTCGCTATTGCCCAGGTTGTACTCAAACAACCCACCGACAGCAGTCGCGATCACCGCCGCCACCGCAGCGTGACGTAGAACCGGATCAGCTTGCTTCCTGGCCCCCAGCACCAGTGCCCCAAACAGCCATAGCAGGATCGCTAGCGCTGGCAACCCGCGTTCCGCCGCTAGTTGCAGGTAGACATTGTGCAAATGCCCGTAGTAGCCCACCGGCAATGGCAGCAGGTCTTTCGGCACAAACTCCAGGAACCGCTTGCCGGGCATTTCCGGACCCAAGCCGAACAGCGGATGGGCCTTGATCATCTCGATACCCGCCACGCGAGTCACTACGCGATGCTGGTTGGAATCCGTTTCGCCATGGGGCTCGACAATGGAGCGCACCCGCTCCTGCACCGCGCCTGGCGACGCCACATACACCAGCACCGCCAGCACGGGCAGGGCCAGCAGCCACCGGGGCTGCCAGGCGGCCACCAGATACACCACCACCACCGCCGCCGCCAGCCAGATGGACCGCGTCTGATTCAACACCAGGGCCACTGCCGCCACACCCGCCAGCGCCAGCGCCGCCCAACGGTTAGCGAACGGCAGTGCCCACCAGCCACCACCGGGCCTCGCGCGATTCGCCCACAGCGCAAAAGCCAGCACGATGCCCAGCACCACCACCAGTTCCCCGGAGAACGTCATCCAGTGGCTCATGAATCCGGTGGTACGGCGCGGCGTGTAGTAGGTGTAAAAGTCCTCGCGAGCGGCGGCGGCTTCCGCCATCCGGCGCCCAAACTGGACAAAACTCCACAGCGCGGAAAGTGTTCCCGCCGCCGCCATGGCCATCAAGACCGCCCGCGCCCGCCGCACCGTGCCGCAAGCCGTAGCCACCACGGCAAACTCGGCGAAGACAAAGAACTTCTTCAACTGCGGCCACCCGGCCCGCAGTTCCCCGGCCGCGACCATCGCCACCACCGTCCAGCCGAGCAGCGCCACCACCGCCCAGTCGATCGCCGGAAAACGCCACCTGGCGCGAGCCACCAGCAGCGACCCAATCGCCGCACCCAGCAGGATCTGCGCCACGGCAATCGAGAACAGAATCGCCACCGCCGACCCGCCCGCCAGCCACGGAGCTGCCTGGGCCGCCCGAGCCGCCCAAACATGATTCGTCAGTTGTGTTTTGGCCGTCATCAAAACGTCGCTATCAGTATGACAAACTGAGGAAAAGCACCGGCTGGAGTTTCGGCCCGTCCGATCCGTTCCATCCGGGACGCGCCGCCCGGTCGCAATGGCGTCACCAGCAGCGCGGAGAACTTCAGGAGAGACATGCAGATTTACCTGCTACGGCATGCGATCGCCGAGGACGGCCGCCCCGGCTCCAGCGACAGCGAACGGGCCCTCGTGCCCGAGGGTCGCAAGAAATTGAAGGACGTGCTGCGTCTGGCTCGCCAGGCGGACACCGCCGTCTCCTTGATTCTGACCAGCCCTTACCGGCGCGCCCGCCAGACGGCGGATATGGTGGCGGATCTGCTGGCCCCGGAAGCAGAGATGCTGGAGACGGCCACGCTGACCCCTGATGGCCGCGCGGACCTGGTATGGCAGGAGATTCGCGCGCACCGCCCGGTGGATTCCGTGATGCTGGTCAGCCATGAGCCGTTGATCTCCTCCGTGGCGGCCTACCTGCTGAATGGTTCCGCCCTGCGGATCGATTTCAAGAAGGGTGGCCTGATGCGCATCGACGTCGAAAGCGTCGGCCTGCAGCCGCATGGTGTCTTGAAGTGGTACGTCACCTCCCGCCTGGCCGCCGCGGGGGCGTAGGGCCGCTGGCAGGGGCCTAGCTCAACCGCGCCTTGGCCAGTGCCAGCGCCTCATCCGGCGTCGTGATCAATCCGTCCAACTGCGCGTCTTCCACCTCCGCCAGCACGCGCCGGAACTCCGGCCCCGGGCTATAGCCAGCCGCGATCAGCCCCGCGCCAGTCAGCAGCCGCTCCGGCCGGAGCGACTCCGGAGTCAGTTCCTCCCACCGCCTTCGCATCAACGCATAGTTGTCCAGCTTCCGGTGGCTCGATTCGCAGTCAAGGCGATGAAGTTCCAGATGTTCCTCAAACCGGTCCAGCCGGAGGAATCGCTTGATCGTCGATTCCTTCATCCGCATCACATCACCAAACCGCATGTGGTTGGCCACCAGCAGTTCCACCTGGGTCAAGTCCGCATGGGAAAAGCGGAGCCTCTGCCCGATCTGCCGGGCGATCTTCACGCCCAGCTCCACGTGGCCGTTGAAGCGGATGCGGTCGGCCCGGGTGAAGGTTCCCGGTTTGCCCACATCATGCAACAGGACACCCCAGGCCAGCGTCGCCGGAGCGCCGGGCGGCAAGCCTTCCATCATCCGCATCACGTGCGTCCAGACATCGCCCTCCGGGTGATACTCCGGCGGCTGCTCCACGCCCTGAAACGCCTTCACCTCCGGCAACACGTATTCCAGCAGACCGGCCTGATCGAGCAACTCCAGCGCGCGCCGCGCCTGACCCTCGGTCAGCATCCGGGTCAACTCTTCCCGCACCCGTTCTGCCGCGATCGACTGGATCAATGCGGCCTGGACCTGGATCGCCCGCATCGTCTGGGGTTCAATCTCAAAGCCGAACCGCGCGGCAAACCGGACCGCGCGCAGCAGCCGCAGATGGTCTTCCTGAAAGCGGTCCGCCGGCTGGCCGATCGCCCGGATGAGGCCGGCCTTCAGATCCGCCTGGCCGCCCACGAAATCGAGGATCTCGCCCGACTCAGGATCAAGAAACAAGCCGTTGATGGTAAAGTCCCGGCGGGAAGCATCGCGTTCGGGCCGCGTCTCAAAGGTCACTCGGTCGGGATGCCGGCCATCCTGATAGGCTCCGTCAGATCGGAACGTCGCCACCTCGACGCCGCCCACCAGCACGACGCCAAAATGCGCGCCCACCGCCAATGACCCGGGGAACAAGGCCTGCACCTGGTCCGGCCGGGCACTGGTGGCGACGTCCTCATCCTGGATGGCCCGCCCCAGCAAACGGTCACGCACGCAGCCTCCCACCAGGTAGGCCAAATGGCCCACCCGCCGCAGTTCCGCAACGACAGTTCTCCCATCCATCTCAATTGAGCGTAGAATAAACCTCTGTGAGCACTTCGCAGCCTGACGGGCCAACTCCCGCGGGCTCTCCCACTCGCATCGTCGTCGCGACGACGGTTGCGTTATCGTTTATCTCCTTCTGGCGTGGCGCGGCCATCGTCCTCAGCGACCTTGCCTCCTCTTCCTACTACGCCGGCGGTATCGCGGAACAGGCCATTGGACGCTCCGCCCCGTGGTTTGTGCTGGCGGTGATGCTGTTCAGCTTCGCCGTCCGCAGCGTCTACATGGAGAGCTGCTCCATGTTCGTCCGTGGCGGCGTGTACGTGGTGGTGCGGGATTCTCTGGGCCCCAACATGGCCAAGATCTCGGTTTCCGCCCTGGTGGTGGACTACGTGCTGACTGGCCCCATCAGCGCCGTCAGTGCGGGCCAATACCTGGGCCGGCTGCTGAACGAGATTTTTGAATTGCTGCATCAGCCCTACCACATTGAGCCCAACTGGTTCGCCATGTTCTTTGGCCTGGTGGTGACGGTCTATTTCTGGCGGTCCAACGTAAAGGGCATCCATGAATCCAGCGGCAAGGCGCTGCGGATCATGCAGATCATGACGGTGATGGTCGTATCCCTGATCATCTGGTCGTTGATCACGATCACGGTCACCGGGCGTTGGGGGGCATTCCCGCCGCTGCCCAACATGTCCAATATCGAGTTCTCCGATGACGCGGTGGGCTGGCTGAAGGGCACCATCTGGCCCACCATTCCGGCGGCCGCGGTGGTGGTTTGCTTCGGCCACTCCCTGCTGGCGATGTCGGGCTTTGAGACACTGGCCCAGGTCTATCGCGAGATCGCATCTCCCAAGATGACCAACCTGAAGATTACGGCGATGATTGTCTGCTCCTACGCCGTGGTCTCCACCGGAATCGTCACGCTGTTGGCCGCCATGGTGATCCCAGAGGCCCAACGGGCCAACTACTACCAGAACCTGATCGGCGGCATGTCGATGAACCTGGTAGGCCCGGAGTTGTTGAAGCTGGGCTTCCACATTTTTGTGGTCATCGTCGGCGTGCTGATCCTCTCCGGTGCGGTGAACACCTCCATGATCGGAGCCAACGGCGTGCTCAACCGCGTCGCCGAAGATGGCGTGTTGTTGAACTGGTTCCGCAAGCCCCACGTCAAGTTCGGCACCACCTTCCGCATGGTGAACTTGATCACGCTGTTGCAGGTCGTCACCATCATTGCGTCGCAGGGCGATGTCTATCTGTTGGGCGAAGCCTACGCCTTTGGCGTCATCTGGAGCTTCTTCTTGAAGTCCCTGGGCGTGTTGGCCCTGCGTTTCCTCCGCCATGACCAGGAATACAAAGTCCCCTTCAACATCCAAGTTGGCAAAACGGAGATCCCGGTCGGTTTGGGCCTGCTGACGCTCACCCTGTTCACCATTGCCATCGCCAATCTCTTCTCCAAAAAGATCGCCACCATCTCCGGCGTCGCCTTTACCGTCGTGCTCTACATCCTGTTCCGAGTCTCCGAGCACATCAACGCCAAGGCGCGGCTGACCAAAGGCCACGGCCTGGAGATGTTCAACCTGGAGCATTCGCCCCAGATTGAAACCGAAATGCTGCACGCCCGCACCGGCTGCATCCTGGTAGCCGTGCGTGGCTACACCCAAATGGAGCATCTGCGGAAGACCCTGCAAAAGGCCAACCTCCGCCGGCATGACATTGTCGTGATGACGGTCCGTCCGGTCGCCGGTGAAGGTGAGTATGCCTTGACCGATGACCAGTTGTTCTCGACGTACGAACAGGAACTGTTCTCTCACGTCGTCGAGATGGCGGAGAAAGAAGGCAAGCCCGTCGAACTGCTGGTGGTGCCCGCCAACGATCCCTTTATCGCCATGGTGCAGACCGCACAGCGGCTGAAGGCCTCGCGCATGGTCACCGGTGTATCGGCCAAGATGCCGTCCGACGAACTCGCCCGCCGCATCGGCTTGGCCTGGGAACGGCTGCCGGAGCCTCGCGAGCCTTTCTCGCTTGAAATCATCCGTCCGGATCGGCCTTCGAAGTTCGTCAACCTGGGCCCGCACCCGCCCCGCCTGTGGCCGGAAGATATCGACCGGTTGCATGACATCTGGCTGACTTTGTCAGAGAAGCTCAGCCTGGGTTCCGACCTCCACCATCGCGATGTCGTCGGCGTTGCCCTGCAACGCCTGGAGCGCGATCTCGATGGGGCGGACCAGGATGAAGTGGTTCAGCAAGTCAAGAGCGAGATGCGCCGGAACTAGTTAGTTGACCGGATGATTTGTTGGCTTCAGCCCCATGCGTCAGCTTGGGGCTGGGCGAGCCTGTTTTTCGAACCCCAGCCGATAAATCAGGCGGTCAACGTACTAGCTATGCATCGAATTCAGGCCACTGCTCCAGGGGGAGCTACGCCGACCGGCGGGCCAGACGGAACTGCTCAAACTCCCAGGCCGTGCGCACAATCTCGCGCAGATCCGTATAGCGCGGCGTCCAGCCCAACTGTGTCTTGAGCCGAGTGGCATCCGCCACCAGACGCGCCGGGTCCCCTTCACGCCGGGGGCCGACCACGTAGGGCACGGTGCGCCCCGTAGCCTCTTCCACAGCGCGGATTACTTCCAGCACCGAATGACCGTGGCCGGTGCCGCAGTTGTAGGCTCCGGTGGCCCCGCCCGAGGAGAGCCAGTTGAGCGCAGCCAAATGAGCCGTCGCCAAGTCAGACACGTGGACGTAGTCGCGAATGCAGGTGCCATCCAGGGTCGGATAGTCGTTCCCGAACACGGTGATCGGTTTACCGGATTCGATGGCGCGGAAGATCAGCGGGATCAGGTGCGTTTCCGGGTCATGCTCTTCGCCAATCCCCAGGCCCGGCTCAGCGCCACAAGCATTGAAGTAACGCAGGCGGACACTGCGGATGCCGCGGCAGCGGTCCATCCAATCGAGAATGCGTTCGACGGTGGCTTT
The DNA here is from genome assembly GCA_947458745.1 of Bryobacteraceae bacterium. GTDB lineage: Bacteria > Acidobacteriota > Terriglobia > Bryobacterales > Bryobacteraceae > JAPKYZ01. Next base: position 487,417 of record CANGYQ010000002.1, read on the forward strand.
GGACTCTCCGTAGGGGTTCTCCGGAGCCATCGGCAGAGTCTCCGGCAGCGGTGAAACATCCACGGTGCCGTAGACCGCAGCGGTGGAAGAGAAGACGATCTTCGAGACACCGGTCTGCGCCATAGCGTTCAGCAGCGAGATGCTTCCGGCAGAGTTATTCCAGAAGTGGAGTTCCGGCAGCTTGGTCGATTCACCCACGGCAATGTAGGCCGCGAAATGGATGACAGCATCAACGCCATCCAGCAGTGGAATCAGCGAGGGGGTGTCGGTGAGATCAACCTGACGGAGTAGACCAGGTGGGACATTGTGGGCGAAGCCACGGACAAGGCTATCGGCCACGGTGACATCGTGGCCCGCCCGGAGGAGGAATTGAACCGTATGGGAGCCGATGTAACCGGCTCCCCCGGTGACAAGTATCTTGGCCAAACCCTACTTTAACGCTTCCTCAACGGCCTTCGTCAGTTCAGCTGATTCCGGATCCACACCCGATTCGAAACGCTTCACCACTTGGCCGTCCTTGCCGACTAGAAACTTGGTGAAGTTCCAGCGGACGTCACCGCCGGTCTTGGTGAGCATCGCATAGAGCGGCGTCATGTCGGCGCCCTTCACCGACACCTTGGACATCATCGGAAAGGTGACCTTGTAGTTGCGCTCACAGAAAGTCTTGATCTCCGCATCCGAGCCCGGCTCCTGCGCGCCAAAGTTATTCGCGGGTACACCGACAATCACCAGACCCTGGCCCTTGTACTTCTGATAGAGCGCTTCCAGGCCCTTGTACTGCGGCGTGTAGCCGCACTGGCTGGCGACATTGACAATCAGCACGGCCTTGCCCTTGAAGGCGGCCAGCGGCTGAGGCTTACCATCAATCGAATTCATCGTGAAGTCATGGACGGAGGCAGCAAGTAGTGACATAGCTAAAAACAAGCTCATGTTGGTCGGATGCGCGCACGGGGGCGGCGGATTCGATAAACGTTTACCGGCGCAACCGGTAGATCACCGTGCCACGGGTGATGGCCACCACTTCATACTGCTTCAACCACTCCGCCAGCGCGGGCACTTTGGTGATGGCCAGCTCTGGATTGTAGCGGCCCAGGCCATCCACCAGAAAGATAGGCTTGCTGGCCGCCAGCCGCTGAAGCTGGGCGGCGGTCTGAGCAGGGTGGGCGGAAGGACGTGAGGAACTGAGGTGACGGTCGGCGAAAACGCCGGTCACCGGCTGACTCTCGAGAAACGGCGTTCCGCCCGGGAGCCGGGAAAGCGCATCGATCTCCGGGCGATAGCCCCAGGTGAACAGCGTGTCGCCCGGGCCGGCCTGCTCATCGATCACTTTGGCCGCTTGCCGCGCATCGCGGAACATCGCCAGATCTTTGGACCGCTCCGGCCGCCAGTACCCCGGAGCGTAGCGAATCAAAGGGATCAGCAGCAACGCCAGCAGCGCCCAACGGTAGCGGGCAAAACGCCCCCAGCGGCTACCGCTAATGAGTGCCTGGGAAGCCAGCCAGCACAGCGGCGGCAACAAATGGAAGTAGTAGCGCGGGAAGAAGCGGAGGCCAGCGAAGGCACACAACAGGGCCGCGCCCAGCCAGAGCAATTGCAGCCGGTCCCACTTGGCCCGCGTCGCCGCCAACACCAGCGCCGCATGGAAGCCCAGCCAGCCCGCGGTTTTCGCCAAGCCCTCGCGCCAGGGGCTGTCGAGGAACGAATCCTGGGCATACAGCGCCCCCCACCGCCAGACCTGCTCCAGATAGCCGGACATCAGAAAGGCCGGCGCGGCCACCAGCACAAAGCTCACCACCGCCTGCCCGGACCAAAGCAGCGGCAAAAACAAGACCGCCTTCGTATTGACATGGAACCCCAGCGCCAGCAACGCCCCCGCCGCCATTGGCCGCTGCCGCAGCAGCACGGCCCCCAGCACGGGCGCCAGTGTCAGCAGATCCGGCCCCAGCACCATCGACGCCGCCGGGACATCAAAGATCAAAAAGAACGCCAGCAACGCCCCCGCCAGCCAATTGCCCGCCACGCGCGCCATCAGCCAAGCACACAGGGTGATGTAAGTGGCTCCCGCGATGCGGAGCAGTGCCCCGGTTTGCGCCCCCCACAGCGTGTAGAGCAACGGAAACAACGGCGGCTTGTCGAACCAGAAATCGGCATACAGGCTCCGCCCCGCCAGGATGTTCAGCGCTGCCGCGGTGGGGTAGGCTTCTTCCACCCACAAGACGCTGGAGTGTAGCAGCCGCGTAAACAGAGCGACGGCAAAGATGGCGAGGATGATCCGCTTATCCGAAAACGGGTCCAGAGCCGGCGCTTTGGGAGGCGGTTTCTTCAACTTGAGGACGCTTATGCGTGCAGCTCAATCATCCGGGCCTGCTTAATGGCCGGGATCTCGAGCAGTCGGGTCAGCACCGCTTCCGGTACCGTGCAATCGGTCTCGATGACGGCCACTGCGAGTAGCGGCTCACCGGGCCGGGCCGCTTCTTCTTCGCGGCCAAGTGAGAAGTTGGCGATGTTGATGCTGGCCGCGCCCAGGACTCGGCCGATGGCGCCGATCGTGCCCGGCACGTCTTCATTCACCACGTAGGTGATGTGGCCATCCAGTTTGGCTTCGCAGTAGATGCCGTTCACGCGCAGCAGGCGCATGTTGCCCAATACCAGCGCACCCTCCACCGACACCGTACCGTCGCTGGTTTCCAGCTCCACCCGCACCGTATCGGTGTAGGAGGACGTCTGCTTCTCATGCACCTCGGCCACGCGCAGACCGCGCTGGCTGGCCAGTTGCATGGCGTTCACCAGGTTGGCCTTGTGGGTCAAGGAGCCATTCAGCAATCCGGCCAAACCGGCATTGCGGACCAACTGTGTGGTCAACTCCGCCACCCGGCCGGTGTATGAAAATCGCGCCGACTTGGGGTTGCCGGAAGAGATGGAAGTGGCAAACGTGCCCAGACGCTCCGCCAAGGCGATGTACGGCCCCAGCGTGCGGTACTGCTCCGGCGAAATCGTCGGCATGTTGACCGCATTGACGGCCACGCCGCTGGTCAGGTACTGCACCACCTGCTCCATGATGCGAACACCGACGATGTCCTTGGCCTCTTCAGTCACTCCACCGATGTGCGGCGTCGCGATCAGATTGGGCGCTTTGAGCAATGGATGATCGGAAGGCAGCGGCTCCGGATCAAACACGTCCAGCCCCGCACCGCCCACCTTACCGGAACGCAGACCTTCCAACAGTGCGTCATTATCCACCAGGCCGCCCTGGGCGCAGTTGATGATGCGGACACCATCACGCATCTTCGCGATCGAAGCGGCATTGATTACTTTACTGGTGGCCGGCGTCAGTGCCACATGGAGCGTCAGGTAATCACTGGCCGCATAAAGCTGTTCCAGCGACACCAGTTCGACATCCAGGTCTACCGCCGCCTGCGGATTCACAAACGGGTCATGGGCAATCACATGCATCGCGAAGGCCTTGGCGCGCACTACTACTTCGCGCCCAATGGAGCCCATGCCGAAAATGCCCAGCGTCTTGCCGCGCAGTTCGTGCCCCACAAAGCTGCGCCGCTCCCACTTGCCGCTGGTGGTGGACGCAGTGGCGGCGGGGATCATGCGGGCCAGCGATAACATCAGCGCCATCGTGTGTTCCGCCACGGAGACGGCGTTGATGCCCGGCGTGTGCATCACCAGCACACCCGCCGCAGTGGCGGCCGGCAGATCAATGTTCTCCGCACCCACACCAGCGCGGCCGATCACGCGCAATTTCGGTGCGCGGGTAATGACGGAACGGTCCACCTTCTGGCTGCGCACCACCAGGGCGTCGCAATCGGCCAGATGGGGGCCATAGGCATCGGGCGTCGCGATCACGACTTCCCAACCCTTCTGAGCGTTCAGTACATCCAGAGCGGCCGGTGTGACCGCTTCGGCAACAAGAACTTTCATCAACGTCTCCTCGTGTCAGGACCGGCTTGGGATGCCAAGAGGCCCGTCAAACTAACACTGCTTCCGTCGCGATGGCCACGGCCGCATAGGCTTCCTGCGCCGCCGCCACGCCCTTGCCGAACTGAACCGGATACCCGTTGGCCGCCAGAATCAACTCCAACTGCGCGATCAGCATGAAGCAGTCAGAGATGTCGAAATAACCTAAGTGGGCGATCCGGAAAATCTGTCCCTGCATGGAGCCCTGGCCGTTGGTAATGATCGAACCGAAGCGCGTCCGGAACTCCTTCACGATCACGCCGGAATCCATTCCCGGCGGGGCCTTGATGGCCGTCACTGAGTTGCCCGGTGATGACGAAAACAGCTCCAGACCCAGCGCCGTGGCGGCCTTCCGCGTGGCCTGAGCCAGAAACTCAGCATTGGCGATCAGCTTGTCCATACCCAGTTCCTTGACATAGGTCAATGCCTCGGCCAGCGCCAACAGGATGGCGATGGAAGGGGTCCAGGCGCTTTCGCCATTCACGGCGTTCTTCAGTTCCTTGCGCAGGTCGAAATAGAACCGCGGCAACTGCGCGGACCGGCCAGCCTCCCATGCCTTCGGGCTGATCGACAAGAACGCAACGCCCGGCGGGATCATAAACGCCTTCTGTGACCCTCCGGCCACTACATCCAGGCCCCACTCATCGATTTCCAGCGGCATCGTGCCCAGGCCCGTGATCGCATCCACGATCATCAGCGCCTTGGTCTGCTTGACGGCCAGGCCTATCCGGCGGATATCGTGCATGGAGCCGGTGGAAGTCTCCGATGCCTGCACCATCACCGCCTTCAGGTCAGGATGCTCCGCCAGCGCCTGCTCCACCGCTTCCGGCGCAACCGCGCTGCCATATTCGGCGGTCAGCACCGTGGCCTTCAGGCCCCAGGCCTTGGCAATTTCAATGAACCGTTCGCCAAACTTGCCCGCCGAACAGATCAGCACATGGTCGCCGGGCGAAAGAAAGTTCGCCGCAGCAGCTTCAAGGGCACCGGAACCGGACGCCACCAGCACCAGCACGTCATTCTTGGTGCCCATGACAAACTGCAAATCCGCCAGCACTTGCTTATACAATTTGCGGAAATCGGCCGTCCGGTGATGGATGTCGGCGCCCATCATGGCATGCATCGCCTGGGGCAGTAGCGGGGTAGGGCCCGGGGTCAGGAGTCGCTGTTTCTTGATATACACAGGTTGGCGGCCAGTCGGGGGAACTCGGGTCTCTATTAGAATAGCAAAGCATGCCGTTAACTGACCGAATTCAAAAGGATCTGGTGGCCGCCATGAAGGCCAAAGACGAAGTACAACTCAGCGCCATTCGTGGAATCAAGACCGCGCTGATGAAGTATAAAGCCGACCAAATGAAAGAAGCCGATGAGGCGGCCGAACAACAGATTGTCAACAGCCTGGTGAAGCAGCGCAAGGATTCGATCGACCAGTTCGGCAAGGCCGGCCGTCAGGATCTAGTGGACAAAGAAGCGGCGGAACTGGTGGTCCTGGAAGCCTACCTGCCACAGCCGGCCACCGACGAAGAGATCGCGGCGGCGATTGCGGAAGCGATTGCCGAAAACCCCGGTGCCACTATCAAGCAAATGGGTGTGGTGATGAAAGCCGCGCAAGCCAAGCTGACCGGCAAACGGGCCGACGGCAAGGCATTAAGCGATAAGGTCCGCGCCAGCCTAGGCTAGTCCGGCCACTTGGGAAGCTTTAGGGCAATCCACGGCCACCGGACTACTGGTGGGCCGTCCTGGCTGTCACCCGTTCAACCCCTGCGACTTCCGGCACGCCGCTGATGATGAGCGACTAACGGGTGAACGAACGAGCCAATGGACTGCTCGAACTGCCCACTAAGGTCCTCCAATTTTGGTAAGATCGCGGCTCAGCAGCCACAATGAGCACCAAGCCGCATTCCCACCAACCGTTCGTCCCCGCGAACGTTCCCATGACCGAGTTCACCGTCCGGGCCGTCCTGCTCGGCCTCGCGTTGACCATCGTGCTGGGGGCGGCCAATGCCTACCTGGGCCTACGCGCCGGACAGACCATTGCCGCAACCTATCCCGCCGCCGTCATCGGCATGGCCGCGGTCCGTTTGTGGCGCGGCACGATCCTTGAAGAGAACCTCGCCCGCACGGCTGGTTCGATCGGTGAATCCGTGGCGGCGGGCGCGATCTTCACCATCCCCGCGTTTGTCATCTCCCGTGCCTGGCCCTCGTTTGCACCGGGCGAGGCGTACTGGAAGTCCACCGCGTTGATGATGGTGGGCTCCGTGATGGGCGTGCTGTTCGTCAGTCTGGTGCGGCGCGTGCTGGTGGAAGATCCCGAGCTTCCCTACCCTGAATCCGTGGCCGCGGCGGAGATCCACAAAGCGGGCCAGTCCGGAGCCCAAGGCGCGGGCGTGCTGTTCTGGAACATTGGCCTCGGCGGCCTGGTCTACCTGCTGGGAGCGATGAAACTGTTCGCCGTCGACAAAGAGTTCTTTTTCCGCATCGGCGAAATGGGCCGCAGCGTGTTGCGTCTGGGCCCGGTCGGCTCGACGCAGACGGTGGCGACGGGTGCGGTGACCGCGGTCTCGACACCCAGCATTGCTCCCGCGTATCTGGGCGTCGGCTACATCATCGGGCCGCAATTAGCCGCGTTGAACTTCGCGGGCAGCGTGCTGGCCTGGGGGCTGATGGTACCGCTGCTGATGTACGTGTTGGGTCCGCAGGTGGCGCAGTATGTTCCGGCCGGTGGCCATGACGAAAGCTGGCTGAGCATGGCCAACGCCGTGTGGCGCTACATCGTACGGCCCATCGCCGTCGGCACCATGATGGTGGGCGCCGCGTACACGTTGTTCCGCATGCGGAAGAACCTGACGATGGGCTTGAAGAAAGCGTTCGGTGAGCTGAGCGGCCCTAAGATCGACCTGAGCAAGCTCAACCGCAATGAGCGCTACATGAGCTCCAAGACCGTCCTCGCCATGATCGCCGGCGTCTTCCTGCTGATGATCGGCCTCTACGTGCAGCTTTCCGGCAACGCCTTTGCGGGCGTGATCGCCGCCGTGGTGATGCTGATTGTCGGCTTCTTCTTTGCGACCGTCTCCGGCTATCTGGTGGGCGTGATTGGCTCCTCCAACAACCCAATCTCTGGGCTGACTCTTTCGACGCTGATCATCGCGGCGCTGCTGATGGTGTCGCTGGGCGTTTCGGGGATGCAGGGCGTCACCGCAGTGTTGGGCGTGGCGGCGGTGGTTTGCGTATCGAGCGCGGTCTCCGGCGAGCTTTTGCAGGACTTCAAAGTAGGCTACCTGTTGGGCGGCACTCCGCGCACCATCCAGATTGTCGAGCTGATCGCCGTAGCCGTCGCGAGCGCAGTGATGTACTTCCCCCTGCTGATCCTGCACGAGGGCAACATCAAGATGGGCGGCATCGGCTTTGGTGACAAGGCGCTCTCCGCACCGCAAGCCGGGCTGATGGCCTCACTGGCGCAGGGCATTGTCGGCGGCGACATGCCGTGGCCGCTGATCGTGTTCGGCATGGCGCTGGGCGTGATGTTTATTCTGGTGCAGGTGAAGAGCGTGATGCTGGTGGCAATCGGCATGTACCTGCCCTTCGGCACAACCTCGGCCATCTTTGTCGGCGGCATGATCCGCTGGGTCACCGATACGCTGGCCGCCCGCCGCGGCTTCAATGAAGCGCAAAAGGCGCGCGTTGAGAACACCGGCATCCTGGTGGCCTCGGGCTTGATCGCGGGCGAGGCACTCTGCGGCCTCATCACGGCCTTCTTTGCCTGGCGCGAAATCCCGCTGCCGGCCTTCTTCCCGGACCCCTCGATACTCGCAGGCATGCTGGTGATGACCCTGCTGGCGGCGGTATTGATCCGCATTCCACTGGCCCACGCGGGGCGTGCGGATGAGCCGGCACCGCCTTCAGCCATGATGTAGCTCCGTCAACAGAGCCAGATGCTCGGGACAGCACGGCTCCGGGTCCGATAACATAAAGAGTCTTGTCCCGAGTCTCCACCGTTTCGCCAACTCAAGAACGTTCTGTCTCCTGGCCGCTGGTCTACCTGGGGGTGCTGCTCACCACCCTGGCGACGCTGCTGATGGAGCTATCGCTGACGCGCATTTTCTCGGTGGTGTTTTATTACCACTTCGCGTTTCTGGCTATCTCGATCGCGCTGTTCGGTTTGGGCGTCGGCGGCATCTTTTCGTATGTGGTGGCCGGCTGGCGGACGCCGTTGTTCAGCAAGCTGGGATGGCTGGCCGGGACGAACAGCCTGGTGGTGTTAGGGGCGCTGGTATTCCTGTTGACCCGCAGCGGGGAGATGAACAACTTCACGCTGGCTGCGGTTTACTTTGCCAGTGCGCTGCCGTTCTTTCTCGCCGGAGCGATTGTGTCGCTGGTGATCTCGGAAACCATCGGCCGCGTGGACCGGGTCTACTTCTTTGATCTGCTGGGAGCCGCCGGCGGTTGCCTGTTGCTGGTCCCGCTGCTGAATGCTTTTGGCGGACCCAACACCATCATCGTGGTCGCTATGCTGTTTGCGGCGTCCTCGGCGGTCTGGTTCTCGGTAGACCAGCGCAGCAAAGGCCGCGCCGGTGGCGTCGCACTGGGCTTGGCCCTGATGGCGCTGCTGCTGATCAACGCCCGCACCGGCTTCATCGATGTCCGCTATGCCAAGGGACAGGCCTTGACGCAGGAGCGTTGGTCCAAGTGGAACAGCTTCTCCCGCATCGCGCTGGCTCCGGAACCAGGTTCAGGCCGCACGGCGATTGTGATCGATGCCGACGCTGCCACCGGTATCCCGGAATTCGACTTTGCGAAGCTCACCCCGCAGGATCGCGAAGACTTGCTCTATCAAGGCCCCGGCCTGCCTTATGTGCTGCGTCCGGGTGCCAAAGCGTTGATCATCGGACCCGGCGGCGGCTGGGATGTATCGCGCGCGCTCGCTTCCGGCTCAAAGGACATTACCGGCGTCGAGATCAACCCGATCATCGCGACTACGATCATGCGCGACAGGTTCTCCGGACTCTCCAAAGGCCTTTACCTAAAGCCCGAGATCCGCATCGTGGTCGAAGACGGCCGCAGCTTCGTGCGCCGCACACCGGAACAGTACCAGGTGCTGCAAGCCACGCTGGTTGATACCTGGGCCTCCACCGCCGCCGGCGCTTTTGCGTTGTCGGAAAACAATCTCTACACCAGCGACGCCTTTCACGACTATCTATCGAAGCTGACGCCCGATGGCATGCTCACCTTCACCCGCTGGGGCTTTGACCCGCCGCGAGAGTCGCTGCGCTTGATCAGCTTGGTGCGCGTAGCGTTGGCGCAACTGGGTGAGAACGAACCATGGAAGCACGTGATCATCGCCCGGCAAGGCAGCGTGCAAGGCTGGGGCGCACAGGACACGATGCTGGTCTCGCGCAAGCCCTTCAGCGCCGCGGATATTCAAACGGCCAAAGAGACCATCGCCCGGGCCAAGATGCAGCTGATCTATCTGCCGGGTGAAGGCATCCGGTCGCCCTTTGCCGATCTGCTGTTGACCACCGAGCCGGAGCGGTTCTTTGAGAACTACACCTACAACGTAACGCCCGTCGATGACGACCGGCCATTCTTCTTCTACACCGTCCAACCGCGAGACCTGTGGGCCTTCCTGACCACCACCAGCAAGGACAGCGCCGACTACAAGATCAACCGCGCCGTGCCGCTGCTGTTCGGCCTGGTCGGGATCAGCCTGATTGCGACTCTGGTGATCCTGGTGTTGCCGCCACTGGTGCTAGGCAGCCGCTTGCCCGCCGATGGCCGCGTGCGGCGCTTCCTGCTCTACTTTCTGTCGATCGGCATCGGTTACATCCTCATCCAGGTGGCCCTCATCCAGAAGTTCGTCCTCTTCCTGGGACACCCCACCTACGCCTTGACCGTGATCATCTTCTCGATGCTGGTGGCCTCCAGCCTGGGCAGCTACTTCTCCAAGCGCGCCACCCCCGCGCTGCCACTGGCCGTGACAGCGCTGGTGGCGGTGCTGGCTTTCCTGGCACCAGTAGTCACCGAAGCGGGTGCCGGCTGGCCGCTGGCCCTGAAGTTCGCCGTCGCAGCGGGCCTGGTGACACCAGCCGCCTTCCTGATGGGGATGCCCTTCCCCAGCGGCCTGCGATTGCTCGAACAAATGCACGCGCCCTCAGTGCGTTGGGCCTGGTCCATCAACGCCGCGGCCAGTGTGCTCGGTTCCGCCGGAGCGATCTTCCTGGCGATCTACCTGGGCCTGCGAGCCACGTTGCTGATCGGCGGCTTGTTCTATGTGGCGGCCTATCTGGCCGCCCTACGCACACGCGGCACTCAGGCGGCGTAGCCTCCCGGTTTTCCTTGAGGTAGGAGCCTCCATGATGCGAGCGTTTCGCGAAGTGCTCACATTACGCCTGCGGCCACTGAGCTTGCATTTTACGCATCCCCCGCAGCCAGCGTTCATGGTCGGTGCCGCGATTCTGCATGTACTTGGCGACTTCCGGGTGGGGCAGAATTAGAAACTGTTCAGCGGTCAGCCCGGCTACCGTCACTTCAGCCAGATACTCCGGCTCAATCGCGCCCTGGAGCAGAAAGCCGGAGCCTTGCTCCGCGGCATCCTTCAGCATGTCGGTCTTGACGCCTTGCGGGCACAACGCTGAAACGCGAATCCCCCGGTCGTGATAAGTGACCGAGAGCCACTCCGAAAAGGCTAGAGCCGCGTGCTTAGTGACCGAATAGGGCGCGGAGCCGATCTGCATCAGCAAGCCGGCCGCCGAGACCGTGTTCAAGAAGTAGCCGTGGCCGCGGTCGAGCCAGACCGGCAGCAGGTGCCGCGCGGCCCAGATGTGGGCCATGGTGTTGATGCGCCAGATACGCTCCCAGCCTTCGTCCGGCACTTCGGCGCCGCCCGGAATACCAATGCCCGCATTCGAGACGAACAGGTCGATTTCGCCGGCGTGGGCAATCAGGCTGACCAGTTGGTCTTCGTGGGAGACATCGCAGGTGACGTCGGCGTTCTTCAAGTCCGCCGTCAGAACAGTAGCTCCTTCCTGGCGGAAGCGCGTGGCCAGAGCCGCGCCAATGCCCGCTCCGCCGCCGGTGATGACGACGCGTTTGCCGCCCAGCTTCATGCGCGACCGCCGGCCGAACCCGGAGATTTCCAGTTGCTTGCCCGGACTGAAGTCCGGGTGCAGGCTGACAGCCTGCGCCACCACTTGGAAGCCGCTACCACTTCTTCAGCTCCCACTTCGCCACCGCATCACGATGGACTTCATCGGGGCCATCGGCCAACCGCAGCGTGCGGGCGTTGCCCCAGTGCCACGCCATCGGGAAGTCGTCACAGACGCCCGCGCCGCCGTGAGCCTGTATCGCCCGGTCCAGCACTTGCAGCGCGACGTTGGGCGCAATGATCTTGATCATGGCGATCTCGGAGCGGGCTTCTTTGTTGCCCACCGTGTCCATCATCCAGGCGGCCTTCAGAACGAGTAGCCGGGCTTGTTCGATCTCAATGCGGGACGTCGCGATGTCGGCCATGATGGTGCCCTGTTCAGCCAGCTTCTTGCCGAAAGCCACACGCTGCTTCACCCGCTTCACCATCGCCTCCAACGCCCGCTCCGCCACGCCCATCAACCGCATGCAGTGGTGGATGCGGCCCGGCCCCAGGCGGCCTTGGGCGATTTCAAACCCACGGCCTTCGCCCAACAGAATATTGCTGGCGGGCACGCGCACATCGACGAAATCCACTTCGCCGTGGCCGTGCGGAGCATGGTCGTAACCAAAGACGTTCAGCATGCGCCGGATGGTGACGCCGGGCGTATCCATCGGCACCAGGATCATCGATTGCTGCTTGTGCTTCTCCGCGGTGGGGTCCGTCTTGCCCATGAAGATGCAGATCTTGCAGCGCGGATCACCAGCGCCCGAAGTCCACCACTTACGCCCATTGATGATGTAGCTATCGCCATCCCGCACAATCGAGCTTTGGATGTTCGTCGCATCGGACGATGCCACATCCGGCTCCGTCATGCCGAAGCAGCTGCGGATTTCGCCGTTCAGCAGCGGGGCCAGCCATTGCGCCTTCTGCTCCATCGTCCCGTAGCGCATCAACACTTCCATGTTGCCGGTGTCCGGCGCGGAGCAGTTGAACACCTCCGCCGCCATCGGCGACCGGCCCATGATCTCGCACAGCGGCGCGTACTCAAGGTTGGTCAACTCGGCAAACAGGTTCCACAGGCCAGCGGCGCGCGCCTTGGGTTTCAGGTCTTCGATGATCTGAACGGGCTGCCAGCGGTCGCCGGTGGCGATCTGCTGCTCGTAGAGCTTTTCGTTCGGATAGACATGCTCATCCATAAAGGCGGTGAGCGAAGCCTGAAGCTGTTTGACCTTGTCGGAAAACTGGAAGTCCACGGCTGGATTCTATCGAAACGTTCGTAGCGGTGGTTGGTCTAAATGAGGGATGGCGTTGAAGCTGATCAAACGCACATCGCCCTGCTGCACCCGGAGCGTGGTGACGGAGGCGTTGTAGCAGGCCCCGGCCAGCTTCATCGCATTCTCGTCATTCGCATCAAGCAGGGCAGCCAGCCACAGGCCGATGGGCGTGGCGGAAGTGAAGATCGCCAGCTGGCCGCCCGCATCCACACGAGCCGTCACGTCCATCGCGGCCCGTACCCGAGCCTTGAAGTGCGGCCAGCTTTCGCCATCGTAGCTGTACCGCTCCTCCACCCACGCGCGGAAGACAGCCACATCAGTGGACGTCCACTGGCGATGTTGCGGCGCATCAGGCGACTGCACGGCGGCCTTTAAGGCGTCGTACTCGCGAGCGAATTCGGGACTGTCGGCATAGAGCTTGGGGGCCAGGCCTCGGTAGACGGCGTCCAGATCAAACTCGGCGAGGCGCGGTTCAATCTCGGGCTCGCGAGCAGCGTGACGGGCGGTTTGGATCTGTCGGCTCAAGCCGCCGGAGATGACATGGTCCAGCACGATGCCTTCCTGCTGAAACCAGGCACCCAGGCGTTGCGCTTGGCGGATCCCCAGTTCAGAAAGCGTGTCGTAGTGCTGCCGGGAGCCGGCTTGGCCGTGGCGGACCAGATAGACGCGGCTCATGATTGACGCTCCGCCAAGCGCGTGGCTTGTTCCACCAGATAGCGGACACGAGGGCCGAAGTCTTTGAAGCGATCATCGCGCGTTTGGCCGCGCACCCAGCGGACGTAGATTTGTTGAAGGATCACAGCAAGCTTGAAAACTCCCAGGGTCTCATACCAGCCGATACGGCTCAGGTCGCGGCCCGTGCGCTGGGCGTAACGCGCGATCAACTGTTCACGCGAATACCAGCCGCCGCCATCAGGAGCCGAATAGGCGCTGCCGATGGTCCAGTAGCAGAGCGTCAGGCCGACGTCGGCCAGTGGATCGCCGACGGTGGTCATCTCCCAATCAAGCACAGCTTCCACGCCCGATAGGTCAGCCTTCAAGACCACGTTGTCCAGCTTGTAGTCGTTGTGCACAATGCCGGGCGCGCCTTGCTGCGGAATAGACCGGCGCAGATAATCCATCACGAAACTCATGTCCGGGCGGTCCGGCGTTTCCGCCAGCAGCCAGCGTTCGCTCCAGCCGGAGACTTGCCGGTCAAGGAACCCTTCGGGCTTGCCGATCGGCAGGTAGATCTGGTGCAGGTCGGCCAAGCAATCGACGAAAGATTCGCTCAATCGCTGGGCAGCGGCGGGCTCAACGGTGGACGGATCCCGCAGGATGACACCGCGGCGGCGCTCCATCAGATAGAACGTGGCGCCGATCACAGCCGGGTCCTCACAGAGGCGGTGGACTTTGGGCGCGGGAGGGAAGACCGGGTTCAGCGCTTCGAGAATCCGGTACTCCCGCGCCATGTCGTGCGCCTTGGGCGGCACCGGCCCCAGCGGCGCGCGGCGGAGTACGTACTCGGCGGAAGGCGTGCGGATCAAATAGGTTAAGTTCGAGTGGCCGCCGGGGAACTGCTCCACTACGACGGGCTCACCTAACCAACGAGTGAGCGATTCGACGGGCAATTCTTCGCCGGCGCGGACGGGTGCTGTGTCAGACATGCGCGAAGCTTTATCATACGGTTCGTGGAACACCTCCAGTACGAACTGACCGACGGCATAGCCATTCTCACACTGAAGCGCGGCAAGGCGAACGCGATCCATCTGCCCATGATCACGGAGATGGCGGCCGCGTTTGAACGCGCCACCGAAGAGGCGGCGGCGATTGTCTGGTCCAGCGGATGCCCGCGTTTCTTCTCCGCCGGCTTTGACGTGAACGAGGTGTTCACTTATGACCGCGCGCAGTTAACCGAGTTTCTGGGCACTTTCTCCCGCCTGCAGCAGAGCATCCTGCACTGCCCCAAGCCAGTAGTCGCGGCACTGCCCGGGCAGACTTACGCGGGCGGTGCAATCCTGGCGCTGTCATGCGATTTCCGAGTGATGGCGGATGGGCCGTACGGGTTCGCGCTGACGGAAGTGAACATCGGCGTCAATCTGCCGCCCTCCATCTTCCACCTGCTAGCCAGCGCCGTCGGCGTGCCCAAAGCCCGCCAGATGTTCCTGACCGGCGAGCCGATCTTCGCCCCGCAGGCGTTCGCCATGGGCCTAGTGCATGAGCTGGCGGATGAATCAGAGGTCACTGATAAAGCGATCGCCTGGGCGAAGAAACTGGCGGCCAAACCGCCGGCCACCTATGCGGCGATCAAGCGAACAATGCTCGATTCCATCCACTTGTCGCGGACGGACGAGTGGGTGGTGGATGTGGACGCCTGGTTCACACCGGAAGCGGCGGAGTTCAAGAAGAGATTGCGGGAGAAGCTGGCGAAGTAGGAGTGCCTGCACGGGCTGTTATCATGCAGGCATGAAGGCGATCCAGTACACAATTCGGGGAATTCCGCCTGAATTGGACCGCGTGCTGCGGCAGAAGGCCCGGCAGAAGAAGGTGAGTCTGAATCAGGTGGTGTTGGAAGACCTGGCCTCGATGTGCCAAGTCGAGCGCAAGAAGCGTGACCTTTCGGGAATTGCCGGCCGGTGGGTGGAAGACCCCGGCTTCGATGCCGTCATCGCCGCGCAACGGCCCGTAAATTGGGAGATGTGGAATGAGGATCCTGCTCGACACCAACCGGCTGACCGACCTGTTAAGAGGCGATCCGGCCCTCGTCCGGCTCGTCGAGCAAGCTGACGAAGTCTGGCTGCCTTATGTGGTGCTGGCCGAGATCAAGGCGGGCTTTCTGGGTGGCACCCGGCTCAGCGAGAATATTGCTCTGCTGGCGGCTTTGCTAGCCACGGGCGTCACCGTTCTTTACGCGGACGAGCAAACCGTGGAGGCTTATGCGCGGCTGTTTGTCCAACTGAAGTCCGCTGGGACACCTATCCCGGACAACGATCTTTGGATTGGTGCGCTCGCAGTGCAGCATGGTCTGATGCTGGTCACCCGCGATGCCCACTTCAAGAAGATTCCACAGCTGCAATTGAACTAGCCGCGAGAACTACGCCAGTTCACCACCGTGCGCGCCAACCGCGCCAGCTTCGAGCGCGGCGGTTGGAGCAAGCAGCGCCGCCACCAAACGGGCCGCTACTACCTTCCCGGCATCGCCCACTTCACCGACGGGACCCACACAGCTGGGGCAGCCCGATTCACAGGGGCAGGCGGCGATCAGGTCGCGGGCCATTTCCAGCAGCTTGGTGACGCGGCGGTACAGGGGTTCGGATTGGCCGATGCCGCCGGGGTAGTTGTCGTAGAGGAAGAGGTCCGGCTCAAACTTGGGCTGCCCTTGGCTCGCGTCTTCGCTCACCGCGAGGCCCAGGTCTCGCGGGTCGCACATCACCAGCAAGGCGCCCACGCCGCGCAGGATGTTGCCCAGGCCGGCGATGCCGTTCTGGCGTTCTGATGGCGTCAGGTCAGCAAACTGGGCCAGGAAGCTTTCGCCGAAGTGTAGCCAGAAGGACGTCGTATGCATCTCCTGCTCTGGCATTGACAAGTTCCCCGCCCCGATGTTTTCCAGCGTGTAGAACTTGATCTTCTTGAAGCCCACCACCTGCCGGTTGACGCGGACATCGCCATGGATGACGCGCACCCCCGGCACCAGATCGGCTGCGGCAAACTCTTCCAGCGACTTCACCTGTGAATGCTCAATCGCGGTGGTGAAGTAATCGCATTCCACACGGCGGACGAAAGCCTTGCGCTGCTCATAATCGAACTTCTCCACCTGGTACTGGCGGGCCTCGTGCAAGTAGATCGCTTTCTCGTGCAACTCGGTGAGCGCAGCGGGAAAGGCCACCTCCGCGATCACTTCTTCGCCCGATCCCGCGCCGCCGTAGCCGGCGTTAAAGGCATTGCGCTCAATCACGATGAAGTTGTCGCTGGTCACCGCACGCAGGCTGACTGTGTCAGCGGGATAGGTATCGGAAACCCAGTGCCAGGCATCACGCGAATGATGCAGAAAGCCGGCGTCTTTCAAAAACTTGCAGGGCTCAGCCGTGTCATGCGGACCAAACTTCTCACCATCCCGTATCGGGAGTTCAAAGGCCGCGCACTTCAGGTGGTTCAGCAGAATCTCGGCGTTGTTGGCGTTGATGTGCGCTTCCTCCGGCGGGCGATCAAAGAAGTATTGCGGGTGCTCCACAATGTACTGATCCAGCGGTGCCGACGAAGCCACCAGCACGGCCAGCGAGGTCCGCTGCCGTCGGCCTGCGCGGCCCGCGCGCTGCCAGGTCGAAGCGATCGTACCCGGGTATCCGGCCATGATCACCGAATCCAGTGAGCCGATATCAATACCCAGCTCCAGCGCATTGGTGGCGACAACGCCGCGGATGGTCCCTTCGCGCAGCTCCCGCTCAATCGCCCGGCGCTCCTTCGGCAAGTAGCCGCCGCGATAGCCACGGATGGTCTCACTGGGGTAGGGGCCTTTCTCCGAGGCCTCTTTGAGGTACTTCACCAGGATCTCGGTGGCCAGGCGGTTGTTGGCGAAGACCAGCGTCTGCGCGCCGCGTTCGATCGATTCGACCGCCAGCCCCCGCGTCTCATGCAGGTAGCTGCGGCGGATGCCCAGCTGTTGATTCACCACCGGCGGGTTGTAGAAGACGAAGTACTTTTCGCCCTGCGGCGCGCCGTTGCGATCCACCAGCTCAAACGGCTCCTCGCAGATGGCCTGCGCCAGTTCCCGGGGATTGGCGATAGTGGCCGACGAGCAGATGAACTGCGGTTTCGACCCGTAGAATTCCGCGATCCGCTTCACCCGGCGCAGCACATTAGCCAGATGGCTGCCATAGACACCGCGATAGTAGTGCAGTTCGTCGATGACGAAGTAGCGGAGGTTCTCAAACAGCTTGGCCCACTTGGTGTGATGCGGCAGGATCCCGGTGTGCAGCATGTCGGGATTGGTCAGTACCACTTGCGCCCGCTCCCGGATGGCTTTGCGGGCATCCGGCGGTGTATCACCGTCGTAGGTGAACGCCTTGATGTCGGCGCCCAGGGCGGTGACGGCGGCGTTGAACTCGTGCATCTGGTCTTCCGCCAGTGCCTTGGTGGGGAACAGGTAGACGGCCCGCGCCCCGGGTTCAATCAGCAAGCGGTTCAGCACCGGCAGGTTGTAGCAGAGCGTTTTTCCGGACGCGGTCGGCGTCACTACGGCGACGTTGCGGCCAGCATGAGTATGCGCAAAAGCTTCCGCCTGGTGCGTGTACAAAGCCGCCATGCCGCGCGCCGTCAAGGCCTCGCGCAACCGGGGGTCTACTTCAGCCGGAACCTCCACTGACTGCGCTTCGCGAGCGGGTTGATGGTGGATGGCCCGGATCGGCGAATTGGGCCGGGCCTGCAGCTCTTCAAAGCGTCGCAGAGCGGTTTCGACGCTTGGGGGGCGCGTCGAGGCAGGCAAATCGAACAGGGAAGGCGTCGCCATTTTCGCTTTTTCTTCGGCTCTAGATGAGCGTAACGCGAAGTGGTGCCGGGCGCAAGCGGGAGAATTGAGAGCGAATCTGACATTCAGCGGCTACCGGTCAGCCGAAGCTTCCAGGTGAGCCACCGGCACCGGGCCAATCCAGTGCCGGGTGATAGACGCGAATTACTTGTTGCGGACGAACTCGTAGCGTTCCAGGGTGGCGGCCACTTGAGGAAGGTCGGCGGTATCCTTGGCCGACCGGCGGATCACTTTTCCGCGGCACAGCAGCTCCACCGCATCCTGCGCCGTCGAGGGCAGCGTGATGCGATATTCAATCGGATCGCCTACTTCAAAAGCAGTTTGAGACTGGAAGAGCACCCCACCAGAGGAGAGGTTCCTTGTTTCGCAGGTCTCGAATTTCGCCGCACCCGCGGGCCGCAATTGAAGCGGTAACTTGAGTTCGAAGCGTTTAAATCGTCGTTGATCAGTCACAGACTCTATTACTCTACGGCCTGAGGAGGAAGTTTTCAAGCATAAACCGGATCGAAAGATAGCAAAAAGCCCTAGTACTCTCAGTGACGTAGTTTATAACCGCTTGTCTCCACCCGCGGCACTGTTACGATGGGATCGAGTGTTCCGAAAAGTATGGCGCATCAGTGCGGGCGTCGGGCTGATTCTGATCGGCATCGTGGGCCTCATTCTACCGGTGATGCCCGGGTGGGTCTTTATCATTCCCGGGCTCGTGATTTTGGGCGATTATTTTCCGCCCATCAAGCGGCTGCTCGACTGGGCCAAGGCGAAACTGGAAGCGGAAAAGTCCAAGCACTTCAAGTAGGGGCCTGGCCTGCTACACCCGCGGAAGAGCAGGCGCCCTTCCTCACAGCGCCCCATCGCCCACCACTCTAGCCGCGAACGCGCGGGCGGGAGTAGAGGAAGTAGATGCCTAGGCCGGCGGCCAGCCAAACGAAGAACAGCAGCCAGGTCTGGAGCGGGAGGCTCAGCATCAGCAGCAGGCAGGAGAAGATGCTGATCAGTGGCAACCACGGCACCAACGGCACGCGGAAGCTGCGTTTCCGGTCCGGCTGCGTGCGCCGCAACACGATCACGGCGACGCTGGCGATCACAAAGGCGAACAATGTACCGATGTTAGACAAGTCAGCAAAGGTACCGATATCCCAGACCATCGCCGGTAAGCCGACAAATAAACCCGCTACCCAGGTGGAGATATGTGGAGTTTTGTATTGCGAATGTAAGCGCGAGAAGATACCCGGCAGCAACCGGTCCCGCGACATCGCAAACCAGACCCGGGCCTGGCCATACTGGAAAACCAGCAGCGAGGACACCATGCCGGTCAACGCGCCGATGGCCACCAGCCACCGGACGTTGGCATACCCCAGGTTCTTCAGCACCGTCACCACGGGGGCGGCATTGCCCAAGGTCTGCCAGTTGGCGACGCCGGTCAGTACCAACGCCACGCCGGCATACAGGAGAGTGCAGATGAACAGCGTGGCCATGATGCCGATGGGCAGATCGCGCTGCGGATTTTTGCATTCCTCCGCCGCCGTCGAGACACTGTCAAAGCCGATGTAGGTGAAAAAGACGATCGCCGCGCCGGTCATGACGCCCGGCAGGCCATTGGGGAAGAACGGATTCCAGTTCTGGATGTCGACGTGTTTTGAACCCACGACGATGAAGACGAGAATCACGGCGATCTTCACCAGCACCATGATGTTGTTGGCGTTGGCCGATTCCTTCACGCCTCGGACCAGCATCCAGGTGAGCAGCATCAGGATGATGAAGGCCGAGATGTTGACGTGGCCGGTATAGGCTCCGTTCATGAACATCGGCTCGGATAGATACTGAGGCAGCGCCATGCCAAACCGCTCCAGCACATCATTGACGTGCGCGGAGAACCCCACCGCCACCGCCATGTTGGACACGGCATACTCCAAAATCAGGTCCCAGCCGATGATCCAGGCCACAATCTCGCCCAGCGCGGCGTAGGCGTAGGTGTAGGTGCCGCCGGCGATGGGGATCATCGAGGCGAGCTCCGCGTAGCAAAGGGCCGCAAAGCTGCACGCCAGGGCCACCAGAACGAACGAGAGCGAGATGCCCGGGCCCGCACCCAACCGGCCCACCGTCGAGACCGCATTGGTGCCTTCCCGCAGCAGATCGAGGACCGGCGCGTTCAGGATGGAGCTGAAGCTCATAGTCTGGCCGGCAGCGGCGGTTCCGGTGAGGATAAAGATGCCGGAACCGATCACGGCACCAATGCCCAAAGCCGTCAGTGTCCACGGACCCATGGTCCGTTCCAAGCGTTTGCCGTGCGCTTCGCTGGCGGCCAGCAGCTCATCAATCGACTTCGTTCGAAAGTAACCGGACATGGGGATCAGGGTAGCAGGCTCAAGGCAGGGCGAGGTACGAGATTTGCTTTGACGATGTCTGACTGGGCCATTTTTTGGGGCCGGCGAGATTCCGCGGAAGTATACTCGTCCGCCGAAGCTACCGGATTAGGCGATTAAGCCTCCAATCGCAACTGTCCCCACATCGCCTGCGCGCCGGATGGCACGGCAGCCGGGCCGTGTCAGCAGAATGCTTAGCAGGACGGGAAATCCGGCGGGCGCGCGGGCGGCGGTGGGCCAACAGCGAAAGGCGCGGGCCAGAGGAGACTGGCCCGCGCCATCGTGGGAAGACGCGGTGTGGGAGTCCAGTGAGGGGACGCCTGTTGATGCGAGAAGGGAGAGAGACTAGCGCTTGCGCGTCTGGCCCTTCACAAGCTTCTTCACTTTCCGTTTCATGGAGCCGCGGGCAACGCTATCGGCGCGCGGGGCCAGAGGCTTGGCTTCTTCCGCCTTCTTGCGGGCGGTGCGCTTGAGCGTCTTGCGCTCGACTTTATCGGCTACGTGCTTGGTATTCATTCCTTGACAATAATCCCTGCGTATTTCTGAACTAGCTTTTTCAAACCATGCCCCGCAAACTGGACGGTCAGCTTGGCGTCTTCTCCATCGCCCTCCCTGCGGAGGACGGTACCCCGGCCATACTTCGGATGCTCAATCACTGAGCCGTTCCGAAGTCCCACCGGCTTCTTCTGTCCGAACCCGGTTGATACCGGCCCCGCCGATGCGGGCCTAGCCGATACCGGTCCCGCAGATGCTGGCCTCGACATTCCCGCAGAGGCGGGCGTGAACGGAGGTGCCGTGGCAGAACGGGGAGGCGCAGCAGCCGATCTCGGCACGCCCGGAGGCTGAATGCCTTTGGCTGCAAAGAACTGCTGGATACTCTCTACTGAATTATACGTCTTTCCGGTGAACGCGTTGCGGCGGGCGGTTTCGCGGGCGTACTGCTGCTCTCCGTAGAGGTCAACATCGACAGCATTGGCGGCCCCGGTCTTGACGATCTCCAGCAAGTGCGCGGGCACTTCATTCAAGAAGCGCGACGGCATGGTGGGTTCCGGCATACCCGTGCCAAAACGGCGGCGGGAGCGCGCCCAGGACAGATAGAGCTTCTCTTCGGCGCGCGTCATGGCGACGTAACAAAGCCGCCGTTCTTCTTCCATCGCCGTCTCGTTATCGCGTGACCGGGAGTGCGGGAACAGCCCTTCTTCCATCCCCGCCACAAAGACCACCGGAAACTCCAGCCCCTTGGCGTTGTGCATGGTGAGCAGCGAGATCTGCGATTCTTCGTCGAGCGAATCAGAATCGGCCACCAGCGCCGCGTGATCCAGAAACTCCGCCAAGCCTTCACCACGTTCGGCCGCTTCGGCCGCGGCGTTGATCAATTCGGAAAGGTTCTGGAGACGCGATTCGGAATCGGGTGCCGGATCGGTCTCCAGCATCTTCCAGTACCCGGTCTTGTCCAGCACCTGCCGCAACAACCGCTCCGGCCCGAGTTCCGCGGCTGATTGCTGGAAGCCTTCCATCATCTCTTTGAACAGCACCAGGGCGGTTTCCGCGCGGGCGGAGAACTGCTTTTCTTCCACCATGCGGGCGATGGCGGCCCAGAGCGTCAGGTCATGCTCACGCGAGAACTGCTCCACTTGGTCGAGCGTAGTTTTGCCGATGCCGCGCGCCGGGGTGTTGATGATGCGCTGCAGGGCAATCGGGTCATTGGGCGATTGAATGATCTTCAGGTAGCAGAGCGCGTCTTTCACTTCCGCGCGCTGGTAGAAGCTGAAGCCACCGACGACGATGTACTTGCGGTTGTACCGTCGCAGCGCCTCTTCAATCTGGCGGGACTGCGAATTGGTGCGGTAGAGCACGGCCAGGCGCGTCTTGGGGTCGCGCTTGATCTCGCGGTCCATCACGTCGGCAATCCACAGCGCTTCTTCCTCGGCGTCGCGCGCTTCGTAGAGCTTCACCGTTTCGCCGGTATCCGACTCGGTCCAAAGATTCTTGCCCTTGCGCTGCTTGTTGCGGGCGACGACGGCGCCGGCCGAGTTCAAGATGTTCTTGGTGGAGCGGTAGTTCTGTTCGAGGCGAATCACCTTGGCGTTCGGGTAATCCTTCTCGAAATCGAGAATGTTGCGGATGTCCGCACCGCGCCACGAGTAGATGGACTGATCTTCGTCGCCAACGACGGCCACATTGGAGTGCGACACCGAAAGCAGCCGCATCAGGTCGTACTGACTGCGGTTGGTGTCCTGATACTCATCGATCATCAGGTAGTGCACGCGGCGGTTCCAGGCATCTCGCGTGGCCTGATCGGTGTGCAGCAGCCGCACGGATTCCAGCAGCAGGTCGTCAAAATCGAGAGCGTTGGCCTGCTGCAGCCGCGCCTGGTACTGCTCAAACACGACGGCCAGCTTGCCCATATTCGGGTCAGCGGCCTGCTTGTAGAAGTCCTGGGGCGTTTCCTTGCGGTTCTTGGCTTGCGAGATGCGCGACAGGGCGGCCCGGTACTGCATGAACTTCTCATCCAGGCCCGCATAGCGGTAAATCTGCTTGATGGTGGCCAGTTGGTCGTCGTCGTCGTAAATCGTAAACTGCGTGGTGAAGCCCGGCCGGACCCGGGCCAGCGGCGCGCCATCCTGCCGCAACAGGCGGACGCAGAAGCTGTGGAAGGTGGAGACCATGGGGCCAAAGCCGCGCATGGCGCCCTGGCGGAGAATCCCCTGCACCCGGTCCCGCATCTCTTGGGAAGCCTTGTTGGTGAAAGTGACGGCCAAAATTGAGGGGCCAGGCACGCGCTTTTCGTCAATGAGATAGGCAATGCGGTTGGTGATCACGCGCGTCTTGCCGGAACCGGCGCCGGCCAGGATCAACAGCGGACCCTGGTCGTGCATGACGGCTTCTCGTTGCTGTGGATTGAGGCCGGAAAGTAGGTCCATCGAGGTAGAAAAAGCCAAGCCTGCCCGAAGGCACCTTGATTGGGGGGAACTCTAATCTTAGCAGGTCCAGCAGCGGGATTTGGCGAAACACCCTCCAATGAGGGTAGTACCCACCCGCATAAAATCTCTTGCTTGGTACTCATAGTACCTAGTAAAGTGGACGCATGTCGCTGAAGAAAGCCTCCCCCCCGGCTCAGCCTTCCGCTTTGAGGAATGATCTGCTTCAGGCTCGTCTGGAGTATCTTTACACTCGCCGGATTGTTGTGACCAATTTGATCCGATCACTTGAAGCCTACACGGCCGCCCGCCCGGAGAATGACGTGATCCCTTCGCCGGATCAAGGATACCGTTTGGCGAGCTAGGCTTCAGCTGGTTGAATCACGACCGCTCCATCGTGATTCCTGGAACCGGAAGTGGGCGTTGCGGCCCAACTTCCGAGGTATTGCTGACCTTTGATCAAACTACCTCCCCCCGGGCGCGACGGGCCCTCCATCGTCGCGCCCGCTTTGGTGTGTCCAAAGCCTCCCGGCGGTTTTTCATCCTCAACCACGCTGCGTGCAACCTTGTAACCTAGCTATTTGCCGAAGCGCCTCTCCAATTTGACAGTTCCGCGGCTCGGTGGCCCACATGGGTCGTGGCGCAGGGTGAGTTTGGGGCTAGCCGCGTGCTAGTGGAACCCGAACTGATCGAGCGTGCCCGTTCGGGCGATGATGTCGCCTTCAATGAGGTGGTCCGCACCTACCGGAAGCGGATCCTGGGCACCATCAGCCGGTTGATTGGCCGGCCGGAAGATGTGGAGGATGTGGGGCAGGAAGTATTTTTGAGGCTCTACTATTCGATGGAGCAGTTGCGGACAGCCGACATGTTTGAGCCGTGGCTCTACCGGCTGACCGTGAATGCTGCCTACGATTATCTGCGAAAGCAGAAGCGCAAGAAGGAGTCGCGGATCTCCGACCTGTCGGAAACGCAGGTGACGCTGGCCGATGCGGCGGCCGGCGGGTTGGCCACGCAGGAAGAACAGCGCAAGAGCGGCATTCGGGAGTTCGTGCAGCGTTTATTGGGTTCGGTGTCAGAAGAGGACCGGTTACTGCTGTTGATGAAGGAAGTGGAAGGTCTTTCGGTGAAGGATTTGGAGAAGGTTTACGGCATCAATGAAAACGCGGTCAAGGTCCGGCTGTTCCGGGCCCGGCAGCGGGTGCTGAAGGCCTTTGAGAAGCAGGGTGGCGATTATCCGCCCGGCTAGTGATGCCCACGGGCGTCCGCTATGATTTAGGTAGGGCTGAAGACAAGTTGGTAAAGATGAACCAGGCAGAAAAAAAGCTGGATGAGCTGATGGTCAACTACCGGGAAGCTTGCCCGGAACCCGGCGAGGCCATGCACTTCATGCCGCGGTTGTGGCATCGCATCGAGGCCCAGCGCCAGATGCTCAAGAAGGCTCGTGGTTGGACCTCGGGGGTGGTGACCCTGGCGGCAACGATTTGCCTGTTGCTGGCGCTGCTGCTGTCGCTGCAATCGAATCCGATGATCCACAACTATCTGGAAGCGCTCGATAGCGACCAGGACGCCGCTCCGGCGATTGAAGGCAGTGCGCAGACCGATTCCGTGCTGGCCAAACCGTCGGGGGAGGCACGATGAAGCGGTCGTTGTTCATCTACGGCGCATTGATCTTCTTTAGCGGACTGGCGGTGGGCGCCCTCGGGCACCGGCTCTATGCCACCTCCGGCGTGGCCGCCACGGCGATGCCGCCCCGTCCGGACGACTGGCGGCGCCAGTTCATTCAAGAGATGGTCACCCGCGTTCATTTACAGCCGCAGCAGGTGACGGCGCTGCATGTCGTGCTGGATGAGTCGAAAACGCTGTTTGATCAGGTGCGCGACAAGTACAAGCCGGAGATGAAGGCCATCTACGATAGCCAAGTGGACAAGGTCCGGCAGCTGTTGACGGCCGAACAGCGTCCGCTCTATGAGACCCTGCGCCTGGAGCGCGAAGCCCGGCGCAAAGCCGCCGAGAAGTCGCCCCGGTAGTGGTCCGCGTCAGTAATTCCTGCGGCTAAGTCGTGGCGCAGCCTGCAGGGGGAATTCGTTCCGCCTCGGGTGCGGGAAAGCCGGACTCGGTGCTGTTCTGAGGCCGTTTTCGATAAACCGGCGGGCCTGAAGGTTCCGCTGCGGGCTGACAGCGTGCGCTACCTCAGGTTGCGCTATCCGGGCCAGAAACGAACCGTGGCAATAGGACGTTGGCCGTAAACGAAAATGCCCCAGCCGGGGGCCGGGGCATTCCTTTAAACTTTGAAAGCTCTGTTAGTTGACGGCCGGGGCCGGAGCCTTAGAGCGCTGCGCTTGCAGGGCGCTGGACTTGGCCATCTTCTTCTGGAACCGGTCTACGCGACCCTCAGTGTCCACCAGCTTCTGGCGGCCCGTGAAGAACGGGTGGCAGTTGGAGCAGATTTCCACGCGGAGATCGCCTTTATGGGTGGAACGGGTCTGGAACGTGTTTCCACAAGCGCAGGAAACCTTAACTTCGTTGTACGCGGGATGAATTCCGGCTTGCATGACTTTTTGATGATAGCAAACCAACGGCCAAAGCGCCAGCGGAGGGACGAAGACAAGGAGGGAGAACATCCAGCGGCCCAAACAAGAAGCCCCTGGAGGTGTGGATCACCCCCAGGGGCCTCGTGCACAAATCGGAGGAATTACGGTTATCTTCAGCGCGTGAGACGATCAGCCTACTGGCTCGAACGGTCTCGTCACTGCCGCGAAACCAACGACATTACAGCCCGGCTCAGCGGCCGATAACCTCACGCGTTGAAAGACTACAGTCGGTACTCATAAATTTAGACTGGATCACCTCCTTTCTCAGTGATGCCCTGATCTTAGGGCCACTCCGGCCGGGCTGTCAATAGAAAAGTGCGGGTGTGCCGCAGAATCTTGGGGCATATTCGAGATTCCGTCCATTGGCAGTATGGTGCCTCCGGAAAGCCGACGGGGGTACAATTGCCAAGTGGATGAGACGCCCCTCAATCCGAGCCCGGCTGAACCGGCGGTGGAACTGCCTTACTCGCCGGCCATCATGGCCCAACCCGTGGCCTCGCGCCGGGCCTTGGCGGGATTGTTTCTCTCCGGCCTGTTTCTGGCATTTCCGGGCGTGATTCTGGTGGCCTGGGACTATCACCGTAGTTCCGACTACGCCGCCATGGGTCTGTACTTTCTGTTTATGAACCTGGGCGTGCTCGCCGCCGTCCAGTCCGCGCGCCTGCTGCTGAAGAAGCGTGGCATCAAGACACTGCTGGCCTCTGGCTGCCTGCTGGCGGCGGCTTGCCTGATCGTGCTGGCCTTTACGCCGCCGCCCGCGCCGGTGGGCTGGCGATGGGCGGCGTTGTTTGGCATGGGGGCCGCAGCGGGTCTGTTGAATGCAGGCGTTTTCCAGTTGCTCGCCGTAGCCTATGAACGGGCCCCAGCCGCCACGATGAACTTGGCGGGAATTCTGTTTGGCGGCGGCTGCCTGGCGGGATGTCTCTTGGTGGGTGCCGGAATTGGCACATACGGGCTTTGGTTGCCGGTGGCGTTGTTTGCCGTCGTCTCCGCCGGATATGGGCTCTGGTATCTGCGGCGACCGTTTCCGGCGGCGATCATCCCCGACAAGGTACCCACCTCGCGCGCGGTCGAGGCTTTCCGGTCCCCGGCGGCCATTTTGCTGGCGCTGCTGTTGTTCTTCCAGTTCGGCAGCGAATGGGCCATCGCCGCTTGGCTGCCGCTTTTTCTGGTGCAACGGTTGGGCGTCAGCCCGGGCGCGGGACTTTGGCTGTTGTCGCTTTACTGGCTGGCGATCGTGCTAGGGCGCATCCTGATCCAGCCATTGCTGCAAAGGTTCCGGCACGGCCGTCTGCTGATGTCCAGTGTTCTGGCCGCCCTGTTTGGTTGCATGATTCTGGCTTTCACGAACAACCTGCCCGGAGCGGGAGTGGCGGTGGTGGCCACCGGACTGGGGTTCGCGGCCGTTTATCCGCTGGTGGTGGAGCGGGTGGGGGCACGCTTCAGCTACTACCACCCGGTCTACTTCAATGGCATCTTTTCCGTCGCGTTCACCGGTGGCCTGCTGGCCCCGTGGCTGGTGGGGATGCTGGCCTCGGGGATGGGAATCGGGGCGGTGATGTTGGTGGCGGTAGTTGGCACGCTGGCCGTCTTCGTGCTGCTCATCTTGATTTGGATTGAATCGAAGCTGAACCCCTTATGATCGTCCCTCGATGCATCACCCGCTTTCTGCTGCTCGGATTGATGGCCACCCATGCGGCCCGGGGCCAGGAAGAGTTCACGCCGCGGCTGGCGGCCATACTGGGAGCCACCAACGGAGCCGCGCGTGCCCATTGGGGCGTCCACGTGGTGCAGGTGGAGACCGGCACCGTGGTGGCGCAGCGGAACCCGCAGCGCTACTTTGTTCCCGCTTCGAACTTGAAGCTCTATTCCAGTGCCTTGGCGCTGTTGCGCCTGGGGCCGGACTACCGGTTTTCGACCAGTGTGCGCCTCGACCGGAATGGTGACCTGCGCCTGGTGGGTGGCGGCGATCCTTCCATGTCGGCGCGCGCCTATCCTTACGCCAAGGGTCCGGACCCTGGCCAACCGCTGGCGGCGGTGGAGGCCCTGGCAGACGCGTTGGTGGCTCAAGGACTGAAGGAAGTGGCCGGCGATGTAGTGGGCGATGATTCGCGGTGGGTGCGCGTGCCTTACCCGGAGGGTTGGGCGGTGGACGACACGCTGTATGAAAGCGGCGCTCCGGTGAGCGCGTTGACGCTGAATGACAACACGCTAGAAGTGAAGATCACGCCCGGGGCCACACCGGGCGATCCCGCACAGCTGACCTGGCTGCCGGCGCTCGAATACTTCTCGATCGACAACCGGGTGCGCACGGAACCCGGTGAGCGCCAACTGGAGATCTACCGGGACGGCCCCGGCCAACTGCGCCTGGTGGGCCGCATCGCACCCGGCAGCCCAGGGCGGACCGTCACCGTGGCGCTGGACGATCCCGCACAGTTCGCCGCCGCGGCGCTCTATGAAGCGTTAACGCGCCGCGGCGTGGTGATCCGTGGCCGCCCCGTGGCCCGGCATCGCGCACCCAGCATGAGCGGACCGGCCAGCCCCACCCCGGATGAAGGGCAGCTGCTGTGGCAGCGTCAATCGCCACCCTTGTCGGAACTGCTGGTTGTGCTCGACAAGGTCAGCCAGAATCTGCACGCCGAAATGATCCTGCGCGAAGTCGGCTGGCAGGCGGCAGGCGAAGGGTCACCCAGCGCGGGCTTGGCAGAGTTGAAGAAGATGCTGGCCGAGATCGGCATTGAACCGGACGGCTATGATATCCGGGATGGCAGCGGGCTATCGCGCATGTCCCTGGTGACGCCGGAGACGACGGTGAAACTGTTGCGCCATCTGCACCAGAGCCCGCACCGCGATCTCTGGTTGAGCGTGCTGCCAGTGGGCGGCGTCGATGGCACGCTCGAAAATCGGTTCAAGTCGAAAAGCCTGACCGCGGCGGAGCGTGCTCGGGGTGAACTGGTCCGCGCCAAGACCGGGTCCCTGGCGCATATCAACACGCTGGCCGGCTACATCGAATCGCAGACCTATGGGCGCTTGGCCATGGCCATCATGGCCAATGGGTCGCACGTACCTTCCACCGAGATCCGGGCCGCGATTGATAAACTGTGTGTGGAGCTAAGCAAGTAAATGCCGATTTTTGAATACGCCTGCCAGAGTTGTGGAAATCAGTTCGAGAAGCTGGTCCGCCGCGCCGATGATGCTGTGGAGTGCCCGGAATGCCAGTCCCAAAAGCTGGCCACGCGCTATTCCACGTTCTCTGCCCGGGCCAACGGCATGACCAAAGAAGCCGCTCCGAGACCGGCGGGTGGCTGCGGCGCAGGCATGTGCCAAACGCCCGGCATCTGCGGCCGCAACTAGGGCCGGATCACACTCTCCCGTTATCCAAGGAGTCGGAAGTCCCCGGCGGGATTGCACGAGAACGCGCAACTGCCTTGAACGACAAGCGCCGCCGCATAGCCCACTCCTGCTGCTCGCGGCGGAGGATCAGGCAACTGCTCAGCTAACCAACTTCGGCTCGGCCAGATGCGGCCTACGATCCTGAGGGCACTGGCTTGGATACGGAACACTCCGGCTTCCTGCGTCGAAATTCCCTCGTCTAACGGCTGGCGCTAGTCCGCTTTCCCCCCGCCCCGCGTCGCCCGCCCCACATGCAGATCCTCCGCATTCAACATCGCATTGAACAATAGGAAGAAACTCCCCTGCGTCTCATGCCGCCACATCGGGTTGTTGGCGAACAGCAGGTAATGTCCCTTGCCCTTCGGCACATCGAGCAAAGCCGGGCGGCCCGCTAATTCGCGGCCTCCGGCCAACATACCGGACACCAGTAACTCGCGCTCCTCGGCAAACCGCAGGATCGTGCGCGGACGCAGGTTCTCCGGAGCCAGATAGGGCCGGGCAAACTCGCGCAGTTCATCGGATACCGGAGCGTCCTCCCCCGGCTTCACCGGAGCCGGTGGCGGCGGAGCAGGCACCGCCGCCCGCGCCTGCACTTCATCCGGGTCATTCACACCCCCGCGTCCGGTCGGCCGCCCCGGCGGCGGGTTACCGAACGCGCCACCACCGCCGCCCATCTGCAGACCACCCGTGGCGCTCACCTGGAACGCGGGCGTCTGGTTGAAGTAGATGGCCAACTTCTCTTCATAGCCGTAGCTCAGCGGACTGCCGCGATCGGCGAAGCGGCTCTGCAGCACGGAGCCCTTGGCGTTCAGCTCGCGCGTGGCGGAGATGGTGATGCCTTCCACCAGCCCGTAATCAATCGGAATCGACGAGTTACCCGCGATGAACGCAAACACGCCGCCCTGCTCCACAAACTTCTGGATGTGCAGTAAGCCCTCCAGGCCCATGCCACCGCGGATGTCATCGGCTTGATCCGGCGCCAGGCCAAAGCTGGGCGTCAGTTCGGACTTCTTGAACGGCACCGGGTCCGGACCATTCTTCGGCAGCCCGTTCACGATGCGCTGCGAAGCGCCGGGCGTCGGCCCCAGGATGATCACATCCCACTTCGCCTTCAGGTCCGGCGTTGAAGCCAGCACTTGCGTCGAGACATAGTCATACGGGATGCCTTGCTTGTCCAGCGCAATCCGGAACCAGCCTTCGGCCTGCGTCGAAAGCCACGTGTGGACCAGCGCCACCCGCGCCGCCGTCAGCTTATGCGTTGGCACCTCGGGCTTGGCATCGAGCGCGATCAGTTGCACCCCCAAGTCCCGCCCCGTCTGGTTCAGCCGCGTCCGCAGATCGTTGTCCGCCGGGATCAGAAACGTCCCCGCGTTGAACTTGCGCCCCGCCGCCTCAAACGCCTTCTCCGCCGCCAGCATCGGCACATCTTTCAGCGAATACCGGAACGTCGCCAGCACATTGTCGGCATTGTGTTGGACGGCATAGATCGGCCCGTTACCCACCACGCCACCCGGAACGCGCGCCATCGAGCCCAGGATCGTCATCGGCTCCTTCAAGATCGCCGTGTCCGTCACGCGCACCGTGGCGACATTGCGTAGCGGGCCCACGCTCCAGCCCGTGTCGTCATAAGGCCGGGTGTCGGCGGCGTTGTAGAACTGCTTGTCGAACATCATGTCCACGAGTCGCGAATACGGCTGGTCCATGCGCAGCACATAGGACCCCTTGGCCAACTTCGCGCCCTTCACTTCCACCGCCTTATCCAGCAGATGCGTCTCCACTCCATGCGCCGCCATCAGGTTCACCAGCTCCGCCGCCGCTGCCGGACGCGGATCGTCCGCCTGGATCACCCACGCCGCCGGACCCTCCTTGGTTGCCTTCTCGATCGACCGCTTGCCCTTCAGGTAGAAGTTGTTCAGAAACTCTTTGCCATTGCGCGCCGTGTAATTCATCGCGAGCAGCAACGCGCTCTGCTGCAGATTGATGTTGTTCCGGTAGGACCACGTCACCTTGGGGAGCGGCGGATTCGGCCGGTACCACGCCCGCGACGTCTGCGCCGCCGACAACGTCCGCTCCCGCGTGTCCGCGCCGCCATTGCCGAACGTCTCATAGAAGCGGCCAATGGCGTTGTGCGTGTTCGCCGTCCAGAACATGTAGTTCAACGCCCAGCCATCGTAAAACCCATGCGTCCACACGCCCGGCACACCACGCTTGGTCATCTCTTCCACTTCGTGATAGGCCATCTTCTGCCACTCGTTCACCACAATCGGATCGACCCACGCGTTATAAGGGCCCATGCCGGTTGAGACATACAAGTACGGAACCGATTCATGCAGATCATGCAGCACGGTCGGGTGCCAGTCCAGAAATGTCTTCACCACAATGCGCGACAAGTTCAGCGACAGCGCCGTACCGTCGCGATTGTTGTCGTGCGCCACATACTTGCCCCAATAAAGCAGGCTGGGCGCTTGCCGCGAAGGATTCTCGCGCTTCCAGGCCTGCAGGTCCACCTGCCGGTCCCAGCCATCCACTTCAGTGGCGGGCGTGATCAGCACCACCATGTTGTCCCGGATGGTTTGGATCACCGGCGTCTCCTCCACCGTCAGGCGATACGCCATCTCCATCAGCATCGTAGGCGACCCCATCTCCGGCGAATGGATCGCGCCCGTCGCCCAGTAGATCGGCAACCCCTCAGCGATCAGCTTCTGCGCATCGGCCTCCGTCAGCTTTCGCGGATCAGCCAGCTTCGCCGTGATCTCTTTCAACCGCCCGAGGCGCGCCAGATTCTTCTCACTCGATATGGCGATCAGCATCGTGTCGCGGCCTTCCTCGCTCGCCCCAATGTTCCAGCCCTTCACCCGAGGTGAGGCCTTTTCCAGTTCCCGCAAGTACCGGTGCATCTGATCGACCTTGGCCAGTTTCCCCGGCTCACCCGGAATGAAGCCCAGAATCTTGTCGGGCGTCGGCACCTTCGCCGAAGCCGGCAAGTGATCCACCAGCTCCGTCAGAAAGACCGGGTCCGTGGTGCACTCCTTGATCTTTTGCGTGTAGGCCGCATCATTCTGCGCCCACGCCGCCATCGCCGAATAGAAAACCAGAAGAGGAGAAACCAAGCGTACCCGCATGACTGGTTATGATAAAGCCTTTGCAGCTCCGTTACACGAAGAAATGACCACCGTCTCCCACCTTGAATGCAGCGTTACCGGCAAACGCTATGAAGCCGGACAGATCTGGAACCTGTCGGAGGCCGGTTGGCCATTGCTGGTCCGCTACGACCTGGAGGCCCTGCGCCAGGGCTGGAACCGGGACTGGATCAACAACGGCCCCTCGTCCATGTGGCGTTACGCACCCGTGCTGCCCGTCCGCAATCCGGCCTCCATCGTCTCGCTGGGTGAAGGCATGACGCCGCTGATCCGCACCACGCGCCTCGAAAAGAAGCTCGGCTGCACGGACCTGTGGGTAAAGGACGAAGGCATCAATCCCACCGGCTCCTTCAAAGCCCGCGGCCTCTCCTGCGCTGTGTCGATGGCCAAAGAGCTTGGGATCAAGAAGGTGGCGATCCCCTCCGCCGGCAACGCCGCCAGCGCCATGGCCGCCTACGCTGCGGCCGCCGGTATGGAAGCGCACATCTTCATGCCCGTCGATGTACCCCAAGCCAACTTCATCGAGTGCAAAAGCTTCGGCGCGCACGTCACCCTGATTGACGGCTTGATCAGCGACTGCGCCAAAATCGTGGGCGACCGGAAAGAGAAGGAAGGCTGGTTCGACGTCTCCACCTTGAAGGAGCCCTACCGCATCGAAGGCAAAAAGACCATGGGCTACGAAGTGGCCGAGCAGTTCCAGTGGACCCTGCCCGACGTCATCTTCTACCCCACCGGCGGCGGCGTCGGCATGATCGGCATGTGGAAGGCCTTCGACGAGATGGAAGCGCTCGGCTGGATCGGCCCCAAGCGCCCCAAGATGATCTCCGTGCAGGCCGACGGCTGCCAGCCCATCGTTCGCGCCTTTGAAACCGGTGCCGAACGCAGCGAGTTCTGGAAGAACGCCTCCACCGTCTCCAGCGGCCTCCGCGTCCCCAAGCCGCTGGGCGACTATCTGGTGCTCGAAGCCGTGCGCAAGTCCGGCGGCACCGCGATCGCCGTCAGCGATGAAGAATCGCTCGATGCCGGGATCGAACTGGCCACCCTCGATGGCGTCTTCGCCGCTCCGGAAGGAGCCGCCTGCGTCGCCGCCCTCAAGAAGTTGCTCGATAGCGGCTTCCTGAAGCCCGACGAGCGCATCGTAATCTACAATACCGGCGCCGGCCTAAAGTACCTGGAAGCCTACTCCACCCGCTACCCGCGCCAGGCCAGCGGCGAAGCGGACAAGTTGGGTGGAATGATTACACCCCGGTAATGAATTTGCCACCGGATGAAAACCAGAACCGCTTCCATTTGCACACACTTGAGGGGTACACCTGGCGCGTGAAAAACTCTGGACAGAACGTGCGATCTGTGGCATTCTCAGGGCGAACGGTCTGGAGTGGGCGCCTCGCGTTTCGTTTGGGTTCGCTGATCTTCAGCTCGAATGTGTGGAGATCAGGGATCTGACGAAAGTGAGGTGAGCCATGAGGCTCTTTTTAGGAAACCTACCCTTCGGTGCCACCGAAGATGATATCCAGGCGATGTTCGCCCAAGCCGGTGCCACGGCGGATTCAGTCCAGGTAATGCGCGACAAGTTCTCGGGCAAGTCCCGCGGCTTCGGCTTTGCCGAAATCAAGGACGACGCCCTGGCCAACCAAGTGATCACCGCCTGCAATGGCCGCCAGTTGATGGGCCGGGCGCTGGTGGTCAATGAAGCCCGCCCCACCACTCCCGGCGGCGGCGGCTTCCGTGATCGCGGCCCCCGTGGTGGCGGCGGCGGTGGCGGCTACGAAGGCGGCGGTCGCGATCGCTACTAGCGAATCACACCCTCAAAAAGTGCAGGGTGGCGGCCTACTCGATCCAGCCGCCGCCCAGCACTAACTCCCCGCCATAAAACACCGCCGATTGTCCCGGCGTCACCGCCCGTTGCGCCTCATCAAACCGTACGGTCGCCCGACCGCCCGGCAGCGCCGACACCGTCGCCGGAGCCGGTGCGTGCTTGTTCCGAATCCGCACCTCGGCCCGCACCGGCACATCGGGCTCGGCCATCGACACCCAGTTCACGTCCCGCACCGTAAACTCCTGCCGCAGCAGATCATCCGGCCGGCCCACGATCACCTGTTGCGTCATCGGATTGGTGGAGATCACATACAGCGGCTCCTTGGCGGCAATCCCCAACCCCCGCCGCTGGCCCACCGTGTAGCGGTGCGTGCCGCCATGTGTGCCCAGTCGCTCGCCCGAGGTCGACACAATCTCGCCTTCCGTCGTCGCCGGAGCCAGCCCCTGCTCCTTGAAGTACGCATCGATAAACGCGGCGTAGTCGCCATTGGGCACAAAGCAGATCTCTTGACTATCCGGCTTTTCCGCCACCGGCAGCCCCAGGGCAAGCGCCAGCTCCCGCACCTCGGTCTTGATCATGCCCCCCAGCGGGAACATCGCCCGAGCCAGTTGCGGCTGCGTCAGGCCCCACAGGAAGTACGTCTGGTCCTTGGTGGAATCCGCACTGCGCCCCATCTGCCAGCGTTGCTTCTCATCGTCGAACCACAGCCGAGCATAGTGCCCCGTGGCGATCTTGTCCGCCCCCGCCGCGTCGGCCATGTCGAGAAACTGATCAAACTTGACGAAGTTATTGCACAGCGTGCATGGAATCGGCGTCTCACCGCGCAGGTAGCTGTCGACAAACGGCTTCACGACACTCTGCTCAAAGCGATCCTCAAAATTGACCAGGTAATACGGGATACCCAGATGCCCCGCCACCGCCCGCGCATCATAGACATCATCCAGTGAGCAGCACCGCCCGC
Organism: Bryobacteraceae bacterium; assembly: GCA_947458745.1. Classification (GTDB taxonomy): domain Bacteria; phylum Acidobacteriota; class Terriglobia; order Bryobacterales; family Bryobacteraceae; genus JAPKYZ01. Next base: position 522,468 of record CANGYQ010000002.1, read on the forward strand.
TCGCCTTGTCCGAAGCCAGATCCGGCAGCCGCTGCTGGTTCCACAGCTGCATGGTGAGCCCCACCACCGCATGCCCCTGCCGCTTCAGCAGCCCGGCCACTACGGACGAATCGACGCCACCCGACATGGCCACCGCAATCGGCGCTTCCGTGCCGGTCACCGCCCGCTCCCCCACCGAATTCTGTACTTCCAGCACCGCCATCGTGAAAACCTTTTCCCTCGGCTAGCCCCATGCGTAAGCTTGGGGCTTCTTCCGGCCCCGCACATAGCCCCCAAGCTGACGCATGGGGCTAGCCGAGCACCCTACACGCCCACGTAAACCGGCGACAACTTCCGCAACCGCGCCGCCACCGTCGCCACCGCCTCCACCAGAGCATCCACCTGAGCCGCATCATTCGTCCGGCCCACCGAAAACCGGATGCTCGACCGCGCCTGATCCTTGCTCAAACCCAATGCCATCAGCACATGCGATGGCTCCACTTTGCCGCTGGAACAGGCCGCCCCGCTCGACACCGCAAAGCCCTTCAAGTCCAGCGCGATCAGCATCGCTTCGCCTTCCACGCCGTCAAACCGGATATTGGTGGTGTTCCCCACCCGCGGACCCGTCCCGGCATTCACAAAGCTCTGCGGCACCCGGTCCACAATTCCCTGCTCCAACCGATCCCGCAGCGCCATCATCGGCGCATGATCCGCGCCCAACTCCGTCGCCGCCGCGCCAAAGCCCACCGCGCCCGAAAGATTCTCCGTCCCCGGCCGCCGCCCGCGCTCATGCCGGCCGCCAAAGTACGTGCTTTCCAGCGTCACGCCACCGCGCATCACCAGAGCGCCCACGCCCTTCGGCCCATAGATCTTGTGGGCCGAGAACGACCGCAGCGCAATCGGCGTCATCGAAATCTTCCCCAGCGCCTGCACGGAATCCGAGTGCACCGGCACGCCCAGCTGCGCCAGTTCCTCAATCGGCTGAATCGTGCCCAGCTCATTATTCACGGCCATCACGCTGATCAGGTCCGTCTCCGGCCGCAGCGCCCGCCGCACATCATCCGGATCAACCACGCCCGCGCCCGACACCGGCACATAGGTCACCTGCGCGCCCCGCCGTTCGAGTTCGGCACACACCTGGCCCACCGCCGGATGCTCAATCGTCGACGTGATCACATGCCGCGGCCGCAACCCGAACAGCGCCATATTGTTGGCTTCGGTCGCGCCGCTCGTAAAAATCACCTCATCCGGATCCGCCCCCACCGCCGCCGCCACCTGCCGCCGAGCAGTCTCCAGACGCTGCTTAGCCGCCTGCCCATCCTGATGAATGCTGGAAGGATTCCCGAAATCGTCGCGGAGGCAACTAGTCATTTCCGCCAGTGCCCGCGCCGAAAGCGGCGTCGTGGCATTGTGGTCGAAGTAAAAGCGCGTCACAATTCAAGTGTAGCGGGAGCTTCCGGTGGAAGTTCTCCACTGGGGAAAAGCCACAGGGATGGCGCTCCGTTACCGGGGGTCACACGCGACCCCACAACTCGGAGCCATTTATGCCACGCCCCCTTATCACCCTCCTCACCGACTTCGGCCACACCGACCATTTCGTCGCCGTCATGAAAGGCGTCATCCTGTCGATCCAGCCCAATGCCGAGCTGATCGACATCACCCACAGCATCCCGCCCTTCTCCGTCCCTGAAGGTGCCTATCTCATCGCGGAAGCCTACCGCTGGTTCCCCAAGAAGACCATCCACGTCATCGTCGTCGACCCCGGCGTCGGTTCCGCCCGCCGCCCCTTGCTGATGGAAGCCGCCGGGCAGTTGTTCCTCGCCCCGGACAACGGCGTCCTCTCCATGGTCCGCGCCGAGCAGCCCAAAAACAAAGTCCGCGTGATCTCGAACTCGAAACTGATGCTGCCCGCCCTAAGCCGCACCTTCCACGGCCGCGACTTGTTCGCCCCCGTCGCCGCGCACTTAACCAAGCTGGTCAAGCCCGCCCAAGTAGGGCCCCTAGTGAAAGACGCCCTCCAACTCCGCCTGGCCACCCCCGACCACACCAACAAACGCGCCTGGACCGGCGGCGTCATCCACATCGACAGCTTCGGCAACCTGGTCACCAACTTCAAAGTCACCGAATTCGAACGCATCCGCACCAACCCGTTCGAACTAGCCATCGGCTTCGAAAAAATCCACCGCCTCGCCCTCCACTACGCCGAATGCCCCTTCGGCCAACCCTTCCTGATCGAAGGCAGCTCGGGGTATCTGGAAGTAGCGGTGAACCAGGGCCATGCGGCAAAGCAACTGGGCTGCTCGGTGGGTGCTCCGGTGGAGCTGACGCTCTGGTAGGGGGCTGCCGCCATTGCGATGCCCAGCCCCATGCGTGAGCTTGGGGCTTGCTCACCCGCCCGAAGAGAGCCCCAAGCTCACGCAATGGGCTAATAGCGGGTCCGGCTCAGCCTTGCGAACCTTCGAAAAACGCTCTAGCATCAAGTCGATGGCTCCGCTGCTGGAAAAAGCACTGGCTGAAGTGGCGTTGCTCCCGACGCAAGAACAGGATGCGATCGGGGCTTGGCTGATATCGGAAATTGCCTCAGACCGGCGATGGGACGAACTCTTTACCCGCTCACTGCCGACTTTGGAAATATTGGCGGATGAGGCACTCCACGACTACAAGCGCGGCCTAACCACACCACTCGACCCCGCAGTTTCATGAAGAAGATACCGGTCACGCAAGCCCCACGACGAGCTGCGGCCCGAATACGACCTCCGTCAACTAGCTGGCTATGTCCGAGGCAAGTATCACGCCCGCGCCACCGCGGGGACCAACGATTCCGATCACAGCGCACCCGAAAGTTCAAGAAATGGCATCCATGGGGCCGAAGCCGGAACCGAGCCGCGACAGAATGGAGCGGAGTGCCCTCTTTCCAAAGAGCCTATCTAGCCTCAATCCATCTCTTCAGTTTTTCGAAATTCGCTCAGCCACCTATCAGCCAACAAAAAGCCCCGCCGCACCAGCGCTAGGCAGACAGCAACGTCACCTGCTCTTCCGCCAATTCCGCCGCGTAGTTCCGGCACGCCCGGATGTCTTCGCGAGTCAGACTGGGGTAGTCCGATAGAAGATCCTCCGTGGTGTCGCCATTGGCCAGCATGCGCACAATCTGGTGCACCGGCACCCGCGTCCCCTTCACACACGCCTGCCCGTGGCAGATAGCCGGATCAATGGAAATACGTTCGAATAATTCCGTCATGGTGCCCTCTACCCAAGCTATACCCGGTCGCCCAAGTCGGAATGATGTAGCCGCCCGTCACCAGCGGGTGCCCGTGGCGGTCACCGCTCTCCCGCGCCACCATCGCGCCTGCTTCCAACCACTTGCCCGCCATCTTCACTAGACGCCCACCCCGCGCCTGCTACTCATGTGTCAGGTAAGGCCAAAAGCAAAATGTCTCACTTTGTCTCACTCTGTCGCGGAATCCGGAAAAAAACGGAGCCAGCCCCAAACGCCAGCCCCAGCCCATTTCCGTGCTATCCTACGAAAGACCGGTTTTATCCGCGCCCTCTCTCCCTCCATCCGCCGCTTCGAATGCGGCACGTGTGACAGACAGTCCGCTGATCCCCGGAAGTTTCTCATGGGCGCTTTAACCGCAGCGCGGGCGCTTGGATGAGAATTGCGCCTCTTTTTAGGCCCATACGGGTTTTTAAAGCCCTACCCGGGCGAGGCACTCCGCGCGCTGTCTGGACCGAAAGAGATAAATGACTACGTTTACTGAACTACCCGTGTGCGCTGTGCTCAAGGAGAACTTGACGCGCCACGGTTTCAAGACGCCGACCCCCGTTCAGGCGGCGGCGATCCCTGTTGCTTTGGAAGGCCGCGATGTTGTGGCCACCGCCCAAACCGGCACCGGCAAGACGCTGGCTTTTGTACTGCCGATGCTCGAAACCCTGCTCCGCACTCCGGTGAAGCCCGGCGTCCAGGCCCTGATCTTGAGCCCCACCCGCGAACTGGCCATCCAGATCCAGGAGACCTTCTACAAACTGGCCGAACGGACCGGCCTCCGCGCCGCCGTTGTCGTCGGTGGTTTGAGCGAGCGCCCGCAACTCGATGCCATCCGCCGCGGTGCGCAGGTGATCATCGCCACCCCCGGCCGTCTGATGGACTACATGGACCGCCGCCTGGTGAAGTTGAGCGACGTCAAAGTATTGGTGATGGACGAAGCGGACCGCATGCTGGACCTGGGCTTCCTGCCCACCATTAAGATGATCATCGCCGCCCTGCCGCCCAAGCGCCAGACGCTGTTCTTCTCGGCCACCATTGAGGCGCAAGCCGCGGTGTTGATCGAAAAGTACCTGACCAACCCGGAACGCATCTCCATCGGTTCCAGCACCAAGCCCGCTGAACAGATCGACCTGCACCTCTATGAGATCGACCAGGACCGCAAGCTGAGCCTGTTAGGCCATATGTTGAACCGCGAGGATGGCTCCTTCCTGGTCTTCAGCCGGACCAAGCACGGCGCGGACCGGTTGGCCAAGAAGCTGGTCACCAATGGCGTCAAGGCCACCAGCATCCATGGCGACCGCACGCAGAACCAGCGCAACCAGGCCCTTCGCGGCTTCCAGGACGGCTACTACCGCGTCCTGGTGGCCACCGACGTGGCCGCTCGTGGCATCCACGTGGATAACGTCGCGCACGTCATCAACTACGACCTGCCGCAGGCTCCGGAAGACTTCATCCACCGCGTGGGCCGCACGGGCCGCGCCGGTGCCAAGGGCGTCGCCTCCACCTTCGCCACTCCGGCTGACCGCAGCGAGATCCGCCGCATCGAACGGACCCTCAAGATCCGCCTCGACAAGCAGACCGTCGTGGCTGGCTTGACGCGCGAAGAGAAGGGCCCGCCCGCTCCGCGCACCGATGGCGGCTACAGCCGGGAGATGGCCACCGCCGCCCCCAGCCATGGCCAGCGCCATCACCAGGCCGCCCGTCCGGAAGGCCGCCGGGAAGCGTTCTGGCAAAAGGCTTCGCGCCAACGCACGGCTCGGTAGTTAAACGAATCGGCTGCAACGGCCCTGCCCGTCCCTGATCTGGGATAGGCAGGGCCGTTCTCATTGGGGGTTAGTTCTGCAGGGCAAGTAGCTCAACCGGCAGCGGCGCTTGCTCTTCCTTCGGCGTCGGGTCGCTTTCAAGAATCGGCTGCCGCCGCTTCAGGCAGACCACGGCCAGCGGCGGCAGCTTCATCATGACGGAGTTCATGCGCCCATGCTGCTCCACCCGTTCCGAGGCCGTCCAGCCGCCACCAGTGGCGCGCACGCCGGAACCGCCGTAGCGTTCCCAATCGGTGTTCAGCCGCTCATCGTAGACCCCAGCGCGGGGCACGCCGATCCGGTAATCCGGGCGCGGGTTCGGCGTGAAGTTACAGACGAAGACCAGTTCATCGTCCGGATCCTTGGACCGCCGGATGAACGAGATCACCGAGTCATCGACATCCTGGAAGTCAATCCACTCAAAGCCACGATGGTCGAAGTCGACCTCGTAGAGCGCGGGCTCATGACGGAGCAAGTCGTTCAGGTCGGTCACCAGGGCTTGCAGCTTACGGTGATAGTCGTACTGCAGCAGTTCCCAGCGGACTTGCTTCTTCTCGTCCCACTCTTCGTACTGGCCAATCTCCTGGCCCATGAAGAGCAGTTTCTTGCCCGGGTGGGCCCACATATAGCCCATAAAGGCGCGGACGTTGGCGAACTTCTTCCACTCATCGCCGGGCATCTTGCCCAGCAGTGAGCCCTTCATGTGCACTACTTCGTCATGCGAGATGGGCAGCACGAAGTTCTCGGTGAAGGCATACATCAGGCTGAAGGTGATGTCGTTCTGGTTGAACTTGCGGAACACCGGGTCCAGCTTGAAGTAGTGGAACATGTCATGCATCCAGCCCATGTTCCACTTCATGGTGAAGCCCAGGCCGCCCACATAGACCGGCCTCGAAACGCCGGCGAACGACGTGGACTCCTCCGCAATGGTCATCGCGCCGGGTACTTCATGCGCCAGTTCGTTCATCTTGCGCAGGAAGTCAATGGCTTCCAGATTCTCGCGGCCGCCGTACTTGTTCGGCAACCATTCGCCCGCCGGGCGCTCGTAATCGAGATAGAGCATCGAGGCCACGGCATCGACGCGGAGGCCATCCAGGTGATACTCCTTCAGCCAGAAGAGCGCGGAGGAGAGCAGGAAGCTTTTCACCTCGTTGCGGCCGTAGTTGAAGATCAGCGTGCCCCAGCCTTTGTGCTCGCCCACGCGGGGGTCTTCGTGCTCATAGACGTGCGTGCCGTCAAACAGAGCCAGGCCGTGCAGGTCCTTGGGGAAGTGGCCGGGCACCCAATCGAGGATGATGCCGATGCCGGCTTGATGGCAGCGGTCGACGAACTCCTTGAAGCCGTCGGGCGCGCCAAAGCGGGCAGTAGGCGCGAAGTAGCCGGTCACCTGATAGCCCCAGCTGCCCGAGTAAGGATACTCGGTGATGGGCATCAGCTCCAGGTGGGTGAAGCCCAACTGCTGGACGTAGGGGATCAGCTCATCGGCCAGTTCGCTATAGGTAAGCAGGCGCCCATCCGGGCCATGCCGCCAGCTTTCCAGATTGAGTTCGTAGATTGAGACCGGACGCTCCAGGATCGGGGCGCGGCCACGCTCGGCCATCCATTGGGCGTCGTTCCAGTGGTAGTGGCCCAGCCCGTGGACGATGGAGGCGGTCATGGGCGGGCATTCGGTGGAGAAGGCGTAGGGATCGGTCTTCATCACCTTGTAGCCCATTTGGGCGGACCGGATGAAGTACTTGTAGATGACGCCTTCGCCCAACCCCGGCACGAACAGCTCCCAGACGCCACCATCGCGCCGCCGCATCGGGTGGGACTTCTCGTTCCAACGGTTAAAGCTGCCGCAGACAAAAGCCGCTTCGGCATTGGGGGCCCAAACCGCGAACCGCACTCCGGCCACGCCTTCCACTTCCAGCGGATGTGCGCCCAGCATCCGGTAGGCTTCCGAATGAGTGCCTTCTGAATGCAGGTGAAGCTCAAATTCAGTGATCAGTTTGGGGTAGCGGTACGGGTCGTCACGAACGGCGGTTGACCCATCGTGGGCGACCGCGCGCAGACGATAGTCATACGGGGCCGAAGTGGGCCGCGCCAGAAACAGACCGGCGGGATCGAGCCTTTCCATGGACAAGGCCTCATCGCCCAGCAGCAGTTCCACCGCCGCCACGCCCGGGATAAACGCCCGGACTTCCCAGCCAGAAGGCGTCCCATGCGGACCCAGCACCGAAAACGGGTCCAGGTGGTAGCCGCCAACAATCGCCGCGATATCGTGATCGAGCATCACATTGATTATGCAGGTGTTGTCAACGGTCCGGGCGCGGCTGGGGCTCTAAAGTAAGCCCAATCTGTCCCATCGCAAAGGGGATCATCTGCTGGAGGGTGTCCGCGGTGAGCCCCAGCGTGTCCAAAGCTGAGCAACGCATGATGGCCACGAGGCCATGCAGTGCGGCCCAAACAAACAAAGCGTGCATCTCAGGTGGCGCCGGGCCGGGGTGCCCGGGCAACTTCGCGATGGCGTCACGCAACAGCGCAAAGGCGTGCTTGGCGTTGCGCATCATCTCGGGATGTTCGGTTGGATGGGGTAGCTGCGTTTCGAACATCAGCCGGTAATGGAGCGGATGATCATGGGCGTAGCTCAAGTAGGCCAGGCCCATTTCATGCAAATCGGCGTGAGGGTCCGCGTGGCGCGGACGCTGGTCAAGATAGGCGGCGAAGGCAGAATAAGCCCGGCTGACGACTTCGGCCAGGATATGGTCCCGGCTGGGGAAGTGTTTGTAGGGCGCCTGATGAGAGACGCCCAAGCGCCGGGCCACCTCGCGGAGGCTTAACTGCTCCAGGCCCGTTTCGCCGATGATCGAGAGGGCCTCGGCAACGCATGCCTCACGCAAGTCCTCGAGCCGGGGATTTCGTTTCGCCATGTTGGTGTGCGGTCATGCCTCCCATTACTAGGCTCATGATCCGCACCCGGCCCCAACGGGGGAGCGGCGCAAGTGACCATTCGAGCAGCTTGGAGAGCGCGCCAGGCCGCACCGTCGTCTGGCGGCCCAACGCCTTAAGTGTAGCGTGCGCCACCTGCTGTGGCGTGGCGGCCATGTTCATGCGCAGGTTGGCGCGTTCACCGAATGCGGTGGCGACAGGCCCCGGCGCGCAGGCGAGGACATCCACCCCCAGCGGCTTCCATTCGATCCGCAAACCTTCCGCCAGCGACTGGATGAACACCTTGGTAGCGGCGTAGTTTGCAGCGCGGGGAACACCTTGAAATGCGACCAATGAACTGAGCAGGATGATGCCCCCCGCGGCCGCGCTGGGCGAACCGGCGGCCCAACTGGTGAGTAAGTGACACCACCGCCCGGCAGTTGACGCCTACCATGTTGAGCTCATGCTCAAGGGAGGACGCGAGAAACGGACCGGAGGTGCCAAAGCCGGCCGAGGCCACCAGGAGGCCAACTTCCAGTTCCGCCGCGCAGGAGACGACAAAGTCGACGGCAGCCGGGTCACTCAAGTCCGCCACCAGTGGCCGAACCTTCACGCCATACTGTGCCGTGAGTTGCTGTCCCAGTTGAGTGAGCACGTCTCCCTGGCGGGCCACGAGCACCAGATTCAGGCCGCGCTAGGCCAGTTGCAGGGCAAAGTCCCGCCCGATGCCACTGGAGGCACCGGTGACCACCGCCCAAGGGCCGTACCGGTGCAACCACTGGCGGTCCCGGGCGTTGAGCGAAGGGCCGACGGGGGCGCTCACCGGGCCACCTCCACGTTGATGGTCGAGTTCTGGCCTTCGGTGACCGTAAAGACGGCCTCGTCAAACTTCGGTGGGCGGAGGCGGTGGCGCACGTTGTTCGAGACGCCCCAATCTTCGGTGGGAATGCCGAACATCTTGGTGTCGGTTTTGCGGTTGCCGTTCAGATCATGGGCGACCGCCACGGCGTAGCGGCCCGCCGGAAGCCCGTCAAAGCGGCAGACCACACTACCGGGTTGGGCCGGCTGCCAAACCACCTTCGCGCGGCTGGAGCCCATGGGAAAGCCGGCGGAATCGGAGAAGAGCGCACAGCCAATTTCACCAGAAGCGGAGGAGATGCCGGAGACTTTGACCAGCAAATCGCTGGCCTGCACCGGAAGGACGAGAGCGAACGCCGTTGGGGCGAGTAGTCTTGCAAGAAAGTTCATAGTTGACACCGTCAACCGATACTACCGCACCGGGTAGACACTGTCAACACACTGCCTACCGCTCGAGTTTGCGGCGAGTGTACATTCCGCCGTACACTTTAAGGGTATGAATGTCACCGAGGTCCGGCGACAGATTCTTTCGCTGGTCGACGACTTGCCGGAAGAAGGGATCGTCATCACCAAGCACGGCGAACCGTGCGCGCGGTTAGTACCTTTCCACCAAACCGTGAAAGGACGCTACGTTGACGGACCTCTCGTCAAGTCCAAAGGACCGCCCGGTCCGCTCTGCCCCGATACGGAAAACCCGTATGACCTCATATTTAATTGACGTCAATGTGTGGCTGGCGTTGAGTTGGGAAGGGCATGTACACAGCGTCGCTGCAACGGAGTGGCTCTCCGGGCGACCGAAAAGTGCCACCCGGTTGCAATTCTGCCGGACGACGCAACTGGGCTTGCTGCGGCTGCTGACCAACGGGCAGGTGATGGGGGCGAGCGTTCTAGATCTGGGCCAAGCGTGGCAGGTCTACGACCGCTGGATGGAAGATCCGAGGGTAAGGTTTGCCGGTGAGGCTGCGGGAACGGACGCCGCGTTCCGGTCTGCCTCCCGAGTATTTGCTTCCCGGCCTGCCACCAAGGCGATTGTAGACTCCTACCTAGTCGGTTTGGCGATGGCAAACAAGTGCGCCATTGTGACATTCGACAATGGGTTGAGCCAAATGGCGGCAAGCGCAGGCATCTCCTTGGTTCGCCCAGGGATCCAATAGGATGCCGCCGCCCCCTCCCCTCGCCGAACTGCACCTCCATCTGGAAGGCTCCATCGAGCCTGAAACGCTGTGCCAGATCGATCCGACCGTCACGCCCGAGGAAGTGCGGGAGCGCTATCAGTTCACCGATTTCGCGGGCTTCCTGGAAGCCTATAAATGGGTGGTCCGTAAACTAAACCAGCCAGCGGATTATGCGTTGGCGGCGCGGGCGTTGCGGGAGCGGTTGGCGGCGCAGGGGGTCACTCATTTTGAGCTGAACCTTTCGGTGGGCGTGATGGTGTTCCGGCAACTGGAGACGCGGGCGATCCTGGATGCGCTTCGGGCCGAGTTGCCGGGGGTGCCGTTGATCTTTGATGCGGTGCGTCAGTTCACGCCGGAAGCGGCGGTGGAGGTGGCGGAGTTGGCTGTCGAGTATGGGGCCGCCTTCGGCATCGGCGGGGATGAGGCGGCACAGCCCATGGCCGCTTTTCGCGACGCGATCCGGCGAGCCAACGGGCTGTTTATCCCCCACGCGGGGGAGACCACGGACGCGCGCAACGTGTGGGAGGCGGTGGAGTATGGCGCCCAACGCATCGGCCACGGCATTCGCGCCATTGAGGACCCGGCGCTTTGCCGCTATCTGCGGGACCAACAGATCCCGCTGGAGATCTCGATCACCTCCAACGTGGCCACCGGCTCCGTGCCGAACGTGGAAGCGCATCCGGTGCGGCAGCTTTTTGATCTGGGCGTGCCGATTGTCCTAAACACGGATGACCCGGCCATTTTTGAGACTACGCTCCAGCAGGAGTACGAGCTGGCCCAGCGGGTGTTCAGCTTTAGCGATCAGGAACTGGCGGTGCTGCGTCAGAATGCGTTCGAGTATTTCAGAACCGTCTGAAGGCGGCGGGTGTCAGCCGGACTGATGGCATCGATCTTCGCCACGTCGGCGCGGACCTTTAGTTTGCGGCGATGGCGGGCGAAGTACTCCTCCAGGTCGCCGCCAAACTGGAAACTGTACATGATGTCGTCGAAGTCGCGCGTGTGACCTAAGCCTAGGGCGTGTCCCGATTCATGGAGGCAGGTGAGGAAGACGATGGTATCCCGCAGCAGCGCATCACCCGTTTGGGTGACCGAGGGCCGCAGAAAGATCTCCGCGCCTCGCTGACCGCGGAATTCGATGGGGCGGGCTTCGCCGTAGAGGCCTTGGCGGTTTCCGGCCCAATAAAACCGGAGCCGCGCGGACTTTTCATCGTTGACGCGCTGAAACTGCAATGCGCCAGTGGCGGCTTTGGCCCAGGCATCCAGAGACCACTCCGCCAACTGGGCGTCACCAGACTGACAGTGCATTTCGGCGGGTTTGGAGCAGGGCTCCACCCAGAAGGTCCACAGGATTGCGGCGGCGGCCAGCATATGGGGCAGTCTAGCGCGATTCCGCCGCACTTACGGAACGCTTGATGAAGCGGGAGGCTTCAGAATAGGTCTAGACTCCGCTCCATTCTGTCGCGGCTCGGCGCGTGGCGCTCGTGACCGCTGGAGGCTGTTGGCGATGTACTTGCGCCGTCTGTCGCTAAACGAAGGACCAGCCTTTGCGGAAGTTGGGTTTGATCAGTTCGTTGGCTTCTTTGTTATTGGTGATGCGCATCTTGGCGCTGTCCCATTCCAGCTTGCCTTCAAAGCGCAGCGCGATGACACCCAACAGAATCCATTCGGTGAACGGCGCGGCGACGCTGAAATCGGAGCAGGAGCGTTCGCCGCCCTTGGCCGCCCGGATCCAATCCCGGTAATGGCCGGGGGAGCGGGTGAGTAGCGGGGCGGGCATTTTGTAGTCCTTCATCTTGTCCGAAGGCACCAGGCGCGTGTTTTCGCCATAGGTGCCCGTGGTGATGAAGCCCTTGTCGCCGACGAACAGGCTGCCGTTGCTGGACGGGCTGGCTTGCGCCATGCGGGCGCTTACTTGATTGGAGACATCAGCCCCGGTGGGAGTTCCGGCGGCGCGGCGGGCACCGCCACCACCTTGGCCACCGCCAGCACCTTGGCCCGCACCCGGAGCGGGCGCGCCGGCGGGGCGCTGACGTGGCAGGTCACCCAGCAGCTCGGCTTCATCGAGACCCTTGGGCCGATCGGGCGGACCGGTCATGCCGTCGTACCAGTAGATGGTCACCGGCGGCATGTTGTTGCGGGCGGCGAACTCAAACTTAATCACTGACTTCTTGGGGTAAGCAAACGTGCTCTTGCCTTCCTGGCGGATGCATTCGACCGACGTAGGCGAGCCCAGCATCAGCGCCATGTTCGGAGCGCCCAGGATGTGGCAGGCCATATCGCCCAACGCACCGCAACCGAAATCAAAGAAGCCGCGCCAGGAGAAGGGCGCATAGGCGGGGCTGTAGGGGCGCATGTTGGCCACGCCGATCCAGCTTTCCCAGTCCATGGTGGTGGGGACGGCCGCTTCTTCCGGCATCCTTTCCATGCCTTGCGGCCAGACGGGGCGATTGGTCCAGGCGTGGACTTCCTTTACCTCGCCGATCTCGCCGGCCCAGATCATTTCCGCGCACTGGCGAGTGCCATCGTTCGAGTAGCCCTGGTTGCCCATCTGCGTGGCCACTTTGTATTTGGCCGCCGCTTGGGCGAGTTGGCGCGCTTCCCAGATGGTGCGCGTCAGCGGCTTCTGGCAGTAGACGTGTTTGCCCCGTTCGATCGCCCACATGGTGGCGGTGCCGTGCATGTGGTCCGGCGTGGCGACGATGACCGCGTCGATGTTCGAGCGCTCTTTGTCGAGCATCTTGCGGAAGTCGGTGTAGCGGGTGGCCTTTTCGTACTGCTGGAAGGTTCGGGCGGCACGCACGGAATCGGGGTCGGCCAGGGCGACAATGTTCTCGCTGGCGCAGCCGGCGATGTCGCTGGCTCCTTTGCCACCGGCACCGATGGCGGCGATGTTCAGCTTCTCGTTGGGCGACTTGTAGCCCAGCTGTTTGAGCGAAACCTGGGAGGCAAAGCCACCGGCAGGGACAGCGCCCGCCAGCAGTGATCCAAAGAAGAAGTGGCGGCGCGAGACCGGTTCAAGCGACATGGCAGGTAAATCCCTTCAACAGAAACAATCACCAACAATCAGATCAAATTTGAGAGGCGCACGGGACCGGGCCAACGTTACGGCGGGCGGCCTAAGCTTCCGGTGGAACGTTCAACGGAAGCGGCTCCGTCGGGGAGGCCTCCAACACAACGGCATCAGGAGACGGTGCTTCCGCGGCCGGCGGCTTGGGCTTCTTGACGGTCTCTTTCTTGGGCGGTGCGATGCCGGCCAGGAAGGCGTGATCGGAATAGCAACTGAGGCACCGGACTTTCGCCGGCCGCTCCTCGATCAGCGCGACGATGGCGTGGTTGCTCAAGCGTTTGCACTTGATACAAAAATCGTCAATGTCGTCGCCGAGCCGTATTGCTCCAAACATACTGCCCTCTATTGTGAACGATTTGCGACCCCAAGGAAGCGCATGGGTGGAGGATATCATCGGGTAATGAAGGGTGGCTTCGATTGGCGCATCGTGTTGGGTGGAGTGGCATTTGTCGCGGGGGCGATCGGGACACTGCTTTATCAGCAGCGCAAGGCGGCACCACCGCCCGCGCCCGCGGTGGCCCAGGTGCAGACCGAAACCAATGAGCTGACTCTTTCGGGCAAGATCCGGGCCAAGTACGTTGTGCTGGTGCCCGCGCCGATGGATGGGACGCTGGAAGGCGTGGAAGCCATTGACGGGCAGGAGGTGTTTGAAGGCCAGTTGCTGGCGCGGATCCGCAACTCGACGCTGGAAACCGCCGAGGAAGAGGCCAAGTTGGAACTGGATCGCTTGCAGACGCGGCTGAACAATCTGGAAGGATCTTTGATTGCGGCTCGCCTGGAAGCATCACGGGCTGATGCGGATTCGATCCGCGCCCGGGGCCAGTTTTCCGCCGCCGAACGCACCTACTTGAAGCAGAAGAGCCTATTCCAGGAAGGGGCCACGGCCCGGCTGACCTATGAGAAAGCCGTGAAAGATTTCGAGACGCTGAAGAGTGAAGCGGAGGCGCTGGCCGAGATGACCCGGCAGGCCGCCGGCAAGATGGACGTTGTCCAGAAGAACATCGAGGAAGCCAAGAAGCTGTTGGCGGACAAGACCCAGGATCTGGATGACGTCAAGGCTCAGCTGCTGGCGACGGAGGTCCATGCGCCGGTGGATGGGCTGCTGGTAGGACACAAGGCCGATGCGGGCGACGAGGTGAAGCGCGACATGGCGGACCTGTTCCAGATTGCCACCAACGTGGCCGAACTGGAGCTGACGGTGGAGCTGACGCCCGCCCAGGCCCCGCTGCTGAAACCCGGCATGTCGGCGGTGATCCAGGTGGCGGAGGCCGGCAACCAGCCCGTCTCGGCGATGGTACGGACGGTTGAAGGGGCGATGGCGGTGCTGGAGTTCATGGCCCCGGACCCGGCAGTGAAGCCGGGGCTGACGGCCCAGGTACGGGTGTTTACAGTGCCGCCGGCGAGGCCTTAAGGGCCTACTTCAGCGTCTTGTACTTGGTCTTGATGTTGGCGACGTTCTTGGCGGCGTTGGCCTGATACGGTCCCTTGATGGCGGCCGACTGCTGGCTGAAATGCAGGGCTTCGGCGAGGCGCTTCAGGTCCGGCTTGGGCGTTTCACCCAGCTGATAGTTGACCACGCCCAGGTGAAACAGCGCCGCGGCCTTCATCTGCTCGTCGGCCAAAAGCGGAAGGGCTTCGCGCAGACTGGCGTCGGCGGCGGCGGACTTGCCGGTGGTGGCCAAAGTGACGCCCGCCATCCAGCTTCCCGCCCCCAACAGAGTGGTCCGGCGGCGTGCCCAGTCCGGTTCTGACAATTGCGGCGGACGGGCTTTCGCCTTCATCACCTCCACCAGGCGGCCGGCGTAGAGCAGGGTCTTTGAACCGTCGTTGCTCTTCATGGCTTGATCGGCCAATACCAGCAACATCTCCTCGTTCTGCGGCTCCTGGACGATGGCCTTTTCCGCCAGCTGGGCGGCTCGCTCATTCTGGCCGGCCTGGCGGTAGGCGACAAACTGGGCGTTGCGGGCGCCGCCCAGGTATTGGCTTTGCGGGTTCTGGGCTTCGAGCGCGGCCACCAGACGGTCCAGCGCTTCACCGGCGGGCGCTTTGGAGGCCTGATTGAGCAAGGCGTACTCGCAATACTGGGCCACTTGGCGGGCATAGTCCTGGTCTGGACCGGTGGCGGTCTTCAGAGCTTCGCGAGCTAGGGCGGAAGTCTTGTCTGACGATTTGAGGGCGCCAGCAGCGTCCGCGCGCTGCTCGTACCCCTTCAAGACGACGACGGCATACTCGATGTCATCCGGGTGCAGGGTGAGCAGGCGGTCACCGGCAGCCGAAGCTTTGTCCATCGATCCGGCGGCGACATAGGCGGGAATGACCTGAGTGTAGACCCAGGCCGCGCCTTCATGATTCGGACTGATAGCCAGAAACTGTTCCATCAGCGCAAGCTTATGACTGGAGTCAGAGGCTGTGGCGATTCCGGCCAGCAGCTTGCCTTCCGGAGTGGCTGGATCCGGAACGGTCTGGTACTTCTGGGCCCATAGCACCCCGTACGAAAACATCACGATTAGTCCTAAAGTGAGCCGGTTCATCTGTTTTTCACCCTCGTTTCACGTGTATCATAGTGCTCGGTGATCTTTCCAACAACATTCGAGCTGACGCTCGCGCTGGGTATCCTGTCTATGCTCTTGCTGGGCTCCTGGGCGAGCACCCTGAAGATGGCCGGACCCAAATGGCGCTTTGAGCTCTACTATTTTGACTTTGCTTTCGGGGCATTAGTGGCGGCGTTGCTGGTGGCCTTTACTTTCGGCAGCATGGGCGACGAATTGACCTTTGCCGACAATGTGCTGATTGCGGGTAAGAGGCAGCTAGCCTTCGCGCTGGCGGCAGGTGTGGTGTTCAACCTGGCTAATATGTTGCTGCTCGCCGGCGTCTCGATTGTGGGCATGGCAGTAGCTTTCCCGATCAGCTTAGGCTTGGCGCTAATCATCGACACGGTCAGCAAGCAGTTAATCAGCAAGACGGGTAACGCCGCGTTTGTGTATGGCAGTGCAGGGTTGGTGGTGGCTGCGATCGTGGTGGCGGCTCTGGCGGCATCCGCGGCGGCGAACAAGGCAGTGACGACCGCCCCTCCGGCGACGGGTGCGCGGAACGCTAACGTGAAATCTGCTTCTTCCGGCGGCGCGATCAAGGGCGTGATCGTCTGTCTCGTCAGCGGCATTCTGATGGCGGGGGCCAGCCCGCTGGTCTCCATGGCCCGTGACGGAGGTTCGGAGCTGGGCGTGGGGGCCTATGCGCTGATGGTGTTCTTTGCGGTGGGCGTTTTGTTTTCCACCATGATCTTCAACCTGTACTTCATCAACCTGCCGGTGCATGGCAATGCGCTTGAATTGGGTGAGTACCTGAAGGGCAGCCTGGGCCAGCATATGCTGGGTATCTTGGGAGGCGTGCTGTGGTGCGCGGGCATGATTGCCGGCTTGGTCACCGCGGGTGGAACGGCCGCGACGCTGGTGTCTCCGGCGATCAGCTACGCGCTGTCACATGGCGGAGCCGTGGTGAGTATTGTGTGGGGCCTGCTGATCTGGCGTGATTTCAAGGGAGCCAGTGGCAAGGCCACGGTTTTCGGCTTGCTGACCTTGGTGTTTTTGGCTGGCGGATTGGCGATGATCGCCCTGACCCCGGGGGCAGCAGCAGCGGCCGCCACAGCGCCTTAGGCCGGCGCGATTGGATCCGGTGGGCACAGCAGGATAGCGGCGGCGGATTCAGGCTGGGCGAGTGTCCCTTGAGCCAGCGTCCGGCCCCCACCGCCGCGGGTCACCAAGGGCTTGATGGCGGCGGCGGCATCGACGCCACTATCGGCGGAGGCGGCAAAAATCATGGCATCGCTGGAGATGGCCAAGTACAGGCTTCGCGGTCCAGCCGCAAATGAAATCGCTTCCGTGCGGGTGTGTTCATCAATGCCGCGGCGCAAGTGGCGGCGAATGCCGTCAGACGACGGCGAAGTCTCAAAATAGAGCCGGGTGCCCGTGAGCGTGGCGTTCTCGGTGGCCAGCTTTTTGAGCGAGGCGGTCAGTTCGGCCACCCGACCCTCCTTGGCCGCGAGGTCCCGGCGGAGCTGACGGGTCCAGCGGATGGCGCGGTGACCGCAGACGAAAGTCAGTCGCGTGGTTTGGCGGACCTTTTCCGTGCCCCCGATCAGGAGGCTGCCGATCTCACCGGTGGCCCGCACATGGGTTCCGCCGCACGCGCTGCGGTCCAGGCCCGTAATCTCAACTACGCGCAGCACGCCTGAACGCTCCGAAGCTTTGCGAAGGCCTTCCACCAGCGCGGCATCTTCGTAGGAGACCCGCAGCGGGAGGTTGGCCACGATTTGGGCATTGGCGATTCGTTCGGCCTGTTCCAGCACGTCGGCACTGATCGACGGCGTGGCTAAGTCGATAGTGCAGGATTCGGTGCCTAAATGAAAGCTGACGGTGGCCAGCCCGAACCGCTCCGCCAGGACGGCCGACAGCAGGTGCTGACCGGTGTGCTGCTGCATGTGGTCGAAGCGGCGGGCCCAATCCAGCTCTCCGGTGACCGGACCGGAGGCAATCGGTTCGGCCAGCAGATGTGCGACGCGATCCTCTTCGTCCACCACTTCGACAATGGGCACGCCGTTCAGCGTGCCCAGGTCATGAGGTTGACCGCCGGAGGTGGGGTAGAACGCCGTCCGGTCCAGGTAGATCCGGTCGCCCGCGTTCAAGGCTGTGGCCTCAAATGCGGAGAGATAACTGTCCTGATAGTAGAGACGCTCGGTCATCGGCGGGTTAGCGGATCTGCATCAGGACGGCGTTGCTCAAGGCACCATTGACGTTCAGCCGGACGGGGACGAACGCTCCGGCCAAGCCTGGGGGTACGGTGAAGTTGACCTGATAGAGGCCGACGAAAGTTGGCGACAGGCCAACGAAATCCGGCCGGATGGACAGCGCGCCGCTGACGGGGCCGGAGGCGGCATTGAACACCACCGAGACGTTGCCCGGGATGCGCTGCAGGGGCTCGGCCGCAGCAGCAGGCGCACCGGTAAGGGCGGGCGGATTGGTCTGCCCCAGGCCGATAGCGTACATCACCATGGAGTTCCCGGCCGCCGCGCCGCGATTGGCAAAACCAGGAATGGGAGCGGATGCCGGCAAGGGCAACGCAAACTCACCATTGAAGGCGATGATGCCGTAGCCGTCTACGCCAATGCCGTACCACTGCATGATTCGCGGTGTCCGATCGGCCACCTGGACTGTAACTGCGTTGCCCGCCACACCGTCGCGCAGCACTTGCACGGAGGCTTCCCCAGCTCGAGTCTCATAGGGCAATTGGAAATTGATCTGGTTGTAGTTGGCGAAATACAAGGGGGCGTTTACGCCATTGACAAACACCGACAACCCACCCAAGTCTCGTGGCCAGGTGGTGTCATAGGCGTTGTCGCCTTTGGTGAAGAAGTGCTCACCTTTCAGGGCGATGATGGCTCCGGGGGCCACGGTGTCACCGGGAACATAATCAGCGTTGTTCAACACCTGTCCCGCAAACGCGGTGGGGCGGGTGGTGGGCAGAACTGTTAGGGCGACATTGAATAAGCCCAGGCTGTTAGCGGAATTGTTGGCCACGGCCAGAGTACCGATATAGTTGCCGGGGGCCAAGCCGGTGGGGTCGGCCACGACTTCAACCAGCCCGCTCTGGGCCAGGACATTCACCTTTAGCCAACCCGTCGGCACCGACGCCACCTGGACGGCACCCAGGGTGAGCGTGCCTTGACCGGCATTGCGGTAGGCCAAGTACTGCTTCTGGGCGACCGCGCCCTGGATCGCCCGGAACTGGACGCGCTCGGTCTCGGCCGGGGTCCAGCTGAGGATGGGCTGGGTGGTGGTGCGCAGGGTGACGCGGGCGGTTCGATTCTCAACGGCAGCGCCGCCGGAGATGGTGATGTTGCCGTTCTGGAGTTGCTCGCCGGTGACGGCCGAGCGGCCGGTGATCCTGTAGCGCCGGGGGAAGATGAAGGTGCCGGCACTGTCCAGCGTCACGGTGAGGAAGGGAGAATCCGAGGTGACCGTGGTGGCGCCATTGGTGGAGAAAGTGGCGGAAGCAGAGCCGCCCGGGGGCACCACCAAGGTGGTGGGTGAGGCCAGCGGTCCACCGACTTGCAGAACCACGGCGATCGACTGCGGCGCGTCCCAGGCGTTGGGATCAGACAGAGTGACGCTGGCCGAGCGGACTCCTGCCGTCAGTCCCGTGGCATTGAAGGAGACCGTCACCGGGATACAGGTGCCAGTGCGCGTGGTGCAGGGTCGGCTGGCCCCGGCGCTGGCCGTGGCCCAAGTCTCGGTGGACGCAAAAGAGAGGCTCAACGCCCCGTCACCGGCGTTCCAAACTTCAACCACCTGAGAAGACGATCCGCCAATCGCGATCGACACCGGTCCGACGGTCGTGGTGGACAGCCGCAGCTTGGGGGCCGCCAGCAGCGCCACGGCGGAAAACACCACCAGCAAGGCAGATTTCAAAATGATTCGCATAAACGGAGAGTTCCTTTGGAGACAAATGGACGCGGGCGGTTGGAGCCGTGACGGAGCACTGAGTGAGGGCCGAACTAGACCCATTTCAGCGCGCCCCGGCGGTAGGCCCACACATATCCCAGCACAAGAATGGCCAAAAACACCCCCATCTCAGCGACACCGAACCAGCCCAGTTGACGGTAACGGACAGCCCAGGGGTAGAGGAAGATCGTCTCTACATCAAAGATAACGAACAAGATCGCCACGATATAGAAGCGCACAGAGTAACGCCCGCGGGCGGTGGATTCAGCCGGAATACCGCACTCGTAGGCCTCCTGCTTCACGACGCCCGGTTGCGACGGACGGATCACCCGAACGGCCAACAGTGTGACCGTTGGAAACAGGATGGAGACAATTAGAAACAGAAAAATCGGCAGGTAGCCATCCGGCATAATTCGCTTCTAGGTTAGCATCCAAACCGCAATGAGATAATCCAACAAGGACATGTTCGGGGCCATCCGAGAGCAGATTGAAACGGTGTTTCGCGAAGATCCGGCAGCGCATAGCGTCGTCGAGATCCTCACCTGCTATCCCGGTGTCCACGCCATCCTGCTGCACCGGCTGGCCCATAAGCTTTACCGCTGGGAGTGGCCCCTGCTGCCCCGGCTGATCTCGCAGCTATCCCGCTGGCTGACCGGCATCGAAATCCACCCCGGCGCCAAGATCGGCCGCCGCTTCTTTATCGACCATGGCATGGGCGTCGTGATCGGCGAAACGGCGGAACTGGGCGACGATGTCCTGCTCTACCAGGGCGTCACCCTGGGAGGCACCGGCAAGGAGCGCGGCAAGCGGCATCCGACGCTGGGCAATCGCGTGGTGGTGGGTACGGGTGCCAAGGTGCTGGGCAACATCACCATTGGCAACTCAGTGAAGATCGGCGCGGGCAGTGTGGTGGTGACGCCAGTGCCGGACGGTTCCACGGTGGTGGGTATTCCGGGGCGGGTGGTTCGGACTTGGGGCGACAACCCCGCCGACCTGGAACACGGCCGCCTGCCGGACCCGGACCGGGAGGCGCTGGAGGATCTGAAGGCTCGGGTGGCGGAGCTCGAGAAGGCGCTGGCCGAGCGGCGCGGTCAGGCGCAGTAAGGCGAGGTTTGGGGCGTTAGGCGAACAGCAGCCGGCGGCCCTTGGGCTCGGGGATGGAATCGCCGAACTCCCGGGCGGTGTCAAGCCACAGCTGAATCGCGGACTGGGCATTGGTTAACGCATCTTCCTGGGTAGCGCCGTGGGCAGTGCACCCCGGCAACTCCGGTACATCGGCGACAAAGCAGCTGTCTTCCGAGCTCCAATAAATGATTACTTCGTACTTATGCATCAGCTTCCGCGTCAGCCGTACCACTCAGAATGCGCTCTAGCGTCTTGTCCACGCCCACGCCACCATTGTAGACGTGCCGGTTTGGCCCCGGCGTTCCGCACCGGTGCGGAACTTTGCTGACGTAATTAGGAGACCACGGGTGAACCTCAAGTCCTATTGGAGCGGACGTTACCTCGGATGCCGCCCGGCTTAATTCTTGCTCAACTCGGGAACGCCGCCGGTGGCCACGCAGGCCAGACTGGAGAACTTCAACGACCCGTCATTCAGCGGCTCCCCGTAAGCCTTCCCATTCATGCAGCGGCGGTAGCGGGCGATGCCTTGGTAGACCGCCAGGCGGATACGATTCAGGCCACCAATCGGGCGATGCTGGGGCAGCGTGTGCCAGGGGGTCATGGAAAGGTTCTCGCAGAATCCGGAATCGAGCGCGGGCCGGATGTCCTGCGGGGGAATCTCGATCCGGGCCACAGGAACAAACGGCGAGACCTTCGGATCCCACAGGACGGTCGTATCTTCGACCGGCATATTGGCACCCGCCACCTGAGGCTGCACGGCCATTTCAAAGCAGGCGCGCCCAGCCCGTAAGTGTTCCGCCACGCCGGCGCGCAGGCTATCACGCTGCCAGACGACACCCGAGGACGGCAATGAGCCGCCAGCCGTGCAAGCGACTGGCCGCATGGTGAACTTGATGTCGGTTCCGACGCCCAGCTTGTAGGCCGTCATGCTGTGGAATTGGGTGGCGAGCAAGGCCGTCGGCAATGGTTTCAAGATGCCCAGCCCGATCCGGAACTCTCTCAGTTTCCAGGCCAGTGGGTTCCGTCCTTGAAAGAAGTAGCCGAACTGGCTGCCTTCACCCTGAAACTGAGTCAGCAGCGCGTAATTCTTGACGTCGCGGATGAAGAAAATCGGGTTGTTGATCATCAGGAAATCCTGCGTCTCGGCCGCCTGTTCTCCCTCCATCACCTTGGCGCCGGGCACGCCGAGCACCTTCACGCCCATGCCGCGGGCGTCGGGCGTCCAGTCCGATTGCATGGCGGTGCTGCCGCTGGAAAATCGGACCCAGGCCTTGTAGCGCTTGGGTTCGGCAAACAGCCCCTGGTTGAGGGGTTCAGCGGGAGGCGTCACCTGAAAATCGCCCAGCAGGCAGGCATGAGTCTTGGCGTGAGCATCGCGCCGGTAGGTACCGTCGCCCACCTGGTGCCGGGTCGCATTCAGCATCGCGATGCCCGAGTCGATGATCTGGCTGACCACCACGTCTTCGTCAGGCGGAATCGATTCCCCCATAGGGCCCGGCGGTGGAGCCTGAAAGGAAATACCGATCAACACGGCCAACGGCACCAGGACCAACGCCAGTGCCATCAATACCCAGCCAAACCACCGCCACTTGGGCTTGGATTGTGTCACTTCGCACCGCCGCTCTTGGAGTCGATACACGCCACGGGTGGCGGCGGGGGTGGCTCAGCCTGGCAGGCCGGAGCGGGGTCGTCACTGTGGATCTTCAGATACTCGATCAGGTCCCACCGTTCGTTGTCTTTCAGCTCCGGTCCGATCACACCATACTGCGCGGGTGCCCCGGCGCGGTATGGGCTGTAGCCGGCGCGGAACTCGTGGCCGATATTGCGGTTGCCATCAATGGAAGTGTCGAACCAGAATCCCTTGTCGGAACTGGCCTCCCGGGAGAGCCCCACCTGGATGGGGTCAAAGTTCATCCGGCTGATGAAAAACTTCTTGGCCCGCTGGTTGGCCGGCAGCAGCATCTGATACAGCGTCGGCACTGACCCGTTGTGCAGATAGGGGCCGGTAGCCCACACCCCGGCCAGCGGGCGGGCCTTGTAAATCAACTCCACCCGCGGCAAGTCCAGCGCGCCAGAGCCGTAGTATTCCAGTTTCTGTTGCTCGGTGAAGCCATGCCGCTCAAAGAATTGCTTCTGGACTAGCTGGCCCAGCAGATTCAGGCCCGCGCCAATAGTGACCGACTTCACGTTGATAGCCTGCACCTGCTGCTCGATCGAGCATTCCGCATTGGCCAATGGTGGCTGGTTGTGGGCCTTGCGGTAGGCGTTCTGCCGTTTGATATTCTCCTGCAGCAACTCCCGCACCACTTCGCGCGCCTGCTGATCGGTGATACCCGTCTTTTCAAGACTCACGCGGACGTTGACGAAGTTAAGGGCGGCGTTGGGGTCGGTGCCCACTTCCTGAACCGGGATCGCGGTGGTACGCCAGAAGGGCTCGCCTTTCTTGCGCAGCGGCACGGCAACCGCCCGGCCTTCATCGTCGATTTCGCACGGCTGATGACAGTGCGCGCAATGCTCCTCATAGAGTTTGCGCCCGCGCGCGGCTTTCTCCCGATCGATCCGGCCCAGTAACTCTTCCGGCCAGGGCGGCGGTTTCAACAGTTGCAGATTATCTTCAATCAGTTTCAAGTTGTCGATCAGCGTTTGGGAGACAAAGCGTTGATCCGGCGGCAGGGGCCGGCCATAGGCATCCATCATCGGCAGGTCCGCACCGACACCGAACGATTCGCCGATGTTGCGCGATAGGGACTGCGCCACCGAGGCCGTATACTGCACCCAGTCGTACTTCCAGATGTCCCAGACCGGCGGATAGCTGACGGGGGCATTGCCCTGACGGTCATTAGCTACATCCAACTGGTCAGCAAACACTTTGTTGGAGATCCGGGCAATGGCATCGGTGCGGCCGAAGCCTTCTTCGATGGGGTAAAGATTATGGGTCTTGTCGTGGACGGTTTGCTTCAGGATCGTCCAGAACACGCCGCCCAGTTCGGCATGAAGTGCGTCGCGAGCCGAACTGGTGTTGTAACTGCCCAGCACGCGCTCCGCGAACCGCGAAAACTTGAACGGTTGCAGATAAGTGGCAAACATCGCGGCCAACAGCGAGGGCCCAAACTGCCCGGCGGGCTCAGTCGCCGTGAAGGCGTGCATGGCCTGGCCGCCGTCAATCCGGATCGCCACCGGCCGCCCTTTGTAACTGGTATGCAATTCGCCCGTATGGCAGGCGGCGCAGCTGATGTCCAGAACGTCCTCCCGCAGACGGTCGTCGTAGTGCCGGGCAAAGCCCACGGGCAACTGGTCCGGATTCATGTCGGTGCGGCTGGGGTCGACAAAGAAGCCCAGCGCGCGCATGTGCTGCGGCTCAATGAACTTTTCCCGGCTGTCAGCCTGTTCCAGTTCGACAAACCACGAGTAACGAATCCCGGAAATCGAGGTTCCTTGCGGCGTGTAGTAGTAGAGCTGCCGCCGCTCCGACGTGGCCGCCGAGCCCCAGCCCTGGTCCAGATAGTAGATCGTGGTGTCGGGAACATGCCGGGCCACCATCGTGCCCGGGTGCCGCACAATCAGCCAAAGTCCAACGACCAGCAACACCCAGAGGGCGACCGCCCCGATGAACACATTGCGAAGCACACCCAGCAGCGTCCAGCTGGGGAAGTCAATGAAGGAACGCCAGACAGACCGGATGGAATCACTGACCAGCCGCCACAGGTAGGTCAGAATCGCGGAAAGGACCTGCCAGAGCAGACGCGCCCAGTCACCAACCGCGATCCAGAATCGGGTCCAGCGGGAAGCCGGCCGGTAGTCTTCAGGTTCCATCTTGGTTACTCGAAAGCGGGTTTCTTTCCGGCCACGCGCATCTGGCAGGAGATCAGGCGTCCCGTGCCGCCCAGGGTGATGAAAGCGGTCTTGCGGTCCGGTCCGCCAAAGCAGATATTGGAGGGCAAAGGATCAGCGGCACCGAGGTCGATCTCGATCCATTCGAGGATCTCCCCTTTCGGAGAAACCACGGTGATGCCTCCCCGGGCGGTCGGGTCCGGGCCATTCGGCAGAATGGAGACGGCGTAAAGGTTGCCTTGTTCGTCAATACTCATCGAATCGAGGCCAGCCTGGAACGGAATCGAGGCGGTCAGTAAGTGGGACCCGTCCAGCGTCTTCGTCCCCGTGCGGTCAATCTTGCCCGGGCCCGATAAGTTCCAGTAAAGAATGCGCCGCGTCCATGATTCGGCCACATAGAGCCGACTCTCGTCAGGCGACAGGGCGAGTCCATTGGGCGAACGCAGCGGAAAGATCATCTCCTGAATTGATGACCCATCCGGTTGCGCATAGTACACGCCCGTCAAGTCTCCATCCCGCCAGCGGTCCTTGCCCCAGTCCGTCATCCAGAAGCCGCCGTGGCTGTCGAAAACCAGGTCATCGGGGCTGCGTAAGGGCAGCGTCTCCGGCTTCCTGGTGGCGGGGTTGGTAGCGGAAAAGGTGCTGTAGAGTGTCTTGAACGTACCGTCGGCCGCGACCCTTTGAATGGAGCCACCCTGGTAGTCAGACGACGGCCCCAGGCAGACCTGGAGCCCTTCGATGGGGATGATCGTGAAGCCGCCGTCGTTGCAGACATAGACCGCGCCATCGGGGCCAATCGCCGCTCCGTTGGGTCCGCCGCCCAGGTGCGCGACCACCTGCTTGGTGCCATCGGGCTGGACCCGCGTCAGATTCCCGGCACCGATCTCGACCACCAAAACGCTTCCATCCGGACGCCAGACGGGCCCCTCCGGGTAATTGAGCCCGGTGGCCACGGTCTGGAAGTCAGATACTTTGAAGCTATCGCGATAAAGTGCAATCTGGGGGCTACTCAAGCGAATTCATCCTTTCAAAGATACCGGCCGCGACTAAGCCCGCGATATGGGGCATCGCGCGCTCGTGGCTTCCGGTGGTCATCCTCAGCTCGTGATAATACGTCTTGGGGTCGGAGTTGGGAACCAAACTCATCACCAGCCCCATAAACTCCATGGCGGCCTCCAGTTGCCCCTGCGCGGCCAAGGCGTTGGCCGCCTCCAGCATCGGCAGCGTGAACCGTGGCTGCATCTCGACGCTGCGCCGCGCCGAGGCTTCCGCCTGGGCCCACATTTCTTGCCTGGCGTAAGCTCCGGCTTGAAAGTACAGCCAGTAGGGAAGAGACGGGTGGCTGGGAGTGCCCGACACCAACTGGGCCAGGATGGCCTGACCTTCTTCGACCACCGAATCCGGCCCCGCCCAACTGAGCGCCAGACCCAGATAGCCTTTGGCCACCAGGTTGTAAGGCGATAACTGCACGGCACGCCGCAATGTTTGGGCGGCCTTACTGTACTTACCCGCGTGCAGCATCACAAGGCCGGCATTCTCCAATACTTCCGCTTCGCTGGGCCCCAAGAGAATGGCCTTTTCGGCGAAGGCCAAAGCTTCGGCCCGGTCTGCTTCGGTGTCTTCGGAGACGCCCGTTACGACGCGCTGGATCAGGTAGAAACTCAAGAACGCGTGCGCCGCCGCGTGGTCGGGCGCTTGCTGCACTCCCTTGCGCAAAAGGTCAATCGCCTGGTGAATTCCACCTTTGTTGTAGGCCTGATTGAGGAACCGGTAGGCGCGCCGGATGATGCCCCAGATATCCAGGTCGTTGAGGGGCGCGGAGTTGGCGATCTCGGCCTGGGCGCGGATGAGTTGACCGCTGAGCGAGGCGACGATGGCGCCCGCCAGTTCTTCCTGCATGGCAAACGGGTCCCGGGAGTCCCGGTCAAAATTCTCCGACCAAAGCACCGTGCCGTTGTGGGCGTCCGACAGTTCCAGAATGATCCGAATCCGGTCCCCGGCCCGGCGCATGGAGCCGGTGAGGACAAAGCGGATATTCAGTGCCGAGGAGATGCGCGGCAAGTCGGGTGATTCGGCATCAAAGCCGAATGACGCCACCTGCGAAGCCACCCGCAATCCGGGCACGCCCGAAAGCGCGCGGATTACTTCCGAGGCCAGACCCTCGGCCAAGTACTGATCATCTTTGTCCGCACTGAGCGAACGGAAACGCAACACCGCCAGAGCCGACTTTTCCACCGCTGTCGAGAGTCTCGAGGTGGTCCAGAAGGGATTGGAGTGCACCGACGTTGTCGCGGCCAGATTGGAGTTGGCCGGGATTTCGACCACTGACGGCACTTCCCGGCGGATCGTCTTTAGTACTTCCAGCACCTCAGCCGCAGACTGAGGACGCCGGTCCGGCTGCTTCTCCATCATTTTGTCGATCAGTTCACTCAGCGTCGCCGGAAGGCCAGGCCGGATGAGACGCACATTGGGTGGATTGGAAAAATGGATATCGTGGGCCAGCGCCAAGTGGTTGGCGGCCTTAAAGGGGCGGTGCCCGGCGAACATTTCGTAGAGCAGGACGCCCAAGGAGAAGATGTCGGACCGCCGGTCCGCATCCCGGCCGAGAATCTGTTCCGGGGCCACATATGCCATCGTGCCGACAAAACCGCCATCGACGGTCAGGCTAAGTGATTGCGTCTCGGAATCATCGTCGTGATGCGGGTTAAACTTGGCCAGTCCGAAATCCAGCACCTTGGCCCGTTCGCCGTCCGTGACAAACACGTTGGGCGGCTTCAAGTCCCGGTGCACGATGCCCGCGGCATGGGCCGCCCCCAAGGCATCGGCGATCTGGGCCGCCAAGTCGATCCCCAACTCATAGCGGATTCCCATCCGGGGGATCAAGCGATGCAAGGGCGAGCCGGCCAAACACTCCATGACGATATAGACCTGCCCCTCGTGTTCACCAATGTCATAGATAGTGATGATATTGGGGTGATTCAGCACGGAAGAGGCTTGGGCTTCCCGCAAAAAGCGCTTGCGCGCGCGTGCCCCGGGGTCCGTTTTCAGCAGGAACTTCAAGGCCACAGTACGCCTCAGGCGCGTATCTTGGGCCTTATAGACAACGCCGATGCCCCCTTCACCCAACTTCTCCAGGACCTCATAGGGGCCAACTCTGTTTCCGATCAAGTTCATGGTGGTGGCGGTGGTTGCAACCCGGAGCTGGGCCATGGCAGGCGCAACTCCTGGTAGTCATTGTATACAGCCTGCACACAATGACGACTGAAAAAAGACTCCTCAGCATACCCTATGCTTACGAAACGCAGTATTTCCCTCAGATGTCTGCACAAGAACTCTCTGGGGCCGGGGTTTGTCTACTTTTCGTAAACAACAACCCGACCCGCTGACAATCGGACCCCGCCAACCCGGGGGGCGTTGTGACCTGAGCCGCCTCTGATTAGCGGGTCTTCATTGGTGGCAGATCAAAAACAAACAAGCGGCTGCGGCCGTCTTCGGGGAGCAGGTAGAGGCGGTCGCCTTTGATGGTCATGCCTTCTTGCGTGTAGGGGACGCCACGGTCGGTTTTGCCGGCGATTATGCGGCGGACCAGCTTCAGCGTGCCGGGATCCAGCCAGTCGATGACAAACTCGGTTTTGCCGCGCAGGCCGCCGCCGACGAGCAGGCCGCGGGAGAATTTCAGGTCCTGGTAGGCGGTGCCGCCGACGTTGTCGCGTTGAGTCTTGGTGCGAAGATCATAGATCTGGCGAGCATCCCAATTTGCGCCCCACAATTGCGGGCCGATGGCGATGGCGCCGATGTGGTCGGCGATGTCGAGCGTCTCCTCCACTTCGAGCGACGATTTGTCGAGGCGCAGGATGGTGGAGCTACTCTTGGGGCGATACTCGGCCACCGGTACCCAGAGCGAGTTCTTGTCCAGCATGATGCCCCCGGGGTGATAGCGGACGCCCCGTGTGACGTCGGCCGTGCGCAGCAGCTTGCCGGAGGAGAGTTCAAACTTGTGGACGCGGCCGCGCTTCTCTTTGCGCTGCACCTCGCTGACCCAGAGGCGGTTGGCTTCGACGTCGATGCCCTGGACATGATCCAGTTCCACTTGAAGCTCGACGATGTATTTGGGCGCGGGGAGATCTTCCGCCGCGATTAGCAGGGTTAGCAGAATGGGAAGAAGCATCGCTTCTCTAGTTTGCCCGAACCTCTGCGGCTCTACTTGGCGAGGCCGGCCAGCGTGGCCACCAGCAGCGCCGCCCACTGCGGGCCTTTGTAGCCATCGGCCCGGTCGTCATACGCTTCATCGAGCGAATGCGCGCCGCGGGCGGCGCCGCCGCCGCCGATGGTGATCGACGGGATGCCGAGCGACAACGGCACGTTCGAGTCCGTGCTGCCGGAGCCGGTGGAGAACACCGTCAAGCCCACCGCTTTGGCGGTCTGCATGGCCGTCTTGGCCATGGGCTTTGCATCGGACGCTTCGGTAGCCGGGCGGATGCCGATCGACTTGACGTCGAGCTCCAGTAGCGCTTTGGATTCCGGCCAGCGCGCCTTTTCGGCTTCGAGCGCGCCCTGCAAAGCGGCGCGAAAGCGCTCATCGAGCGCCTTCAATTCCAGCGGCGATTCCGAGCGCAGGTCCACTTCCATCGAGACTTCGATCGGCACGGAGTTCACGGACGTGCCGCCGGTGACGGTGCCGACGTTGAAGGTGGTCTTGGGTGACTTGGGCACTTGAATGTCGGCAATGCGGGCCATTGCCCGACCCATCGCGTGCGCCGGGTTGGGCATGCCGAACGCGCCATAGCTATGGCCGCCGCGGCCACGATAGGTGATCTTGTAGCGATTGCTGCCGACGCCACCGGAAGTGGCCCGGGCACCCGCGCCATCGACCGAGATGAAGGCATCGACCTTGCCCACGTATTCGCCCTTTTCAAACAGATAGCGGACGCCGCGCAGGTCGCCCTGGCCTTCTTCACCCACTGTGGCGACAAACAACACCGTACCGGCGAACTTGATGTTGTGCTTCTGGAACGCGCGCGCCGTCGCCAGCAACACCGCCAGGCCGCGGCAATCATCGCCAATGCCCAGGCCGGTCATCAGCGTTCCGGAACGCTTCACCTTTACGTCAGACCCTTCGGGGAATACCGTATCCAAGTGCGCCGAAAAGACGATCAGCGGCTTCGGCACTGTGGAGCCCGGCCAGCGGCTGATCACGTTGCCTTCGGCATCGGTGCGAATGTCGACTAGCCCCAGCGACTTCAGGCGCTTGGCATATTCGACGCCGCGCACGGTCTCCTTGAACGGCGGCGCGGGGATTTCGCAGATAGACGTCTGCTGCTCCAGCGTCCAGGCATTGTCGGCCTGGATCATGTCGAGCACGGGTTTGAGGGTCGGGGGAACCTCCTGGGCAGCGAGAGGAAGCAAGAGTGAGAGCGAGAGGAGGCGGTGCATGATCTGGAAAAAGGTTAGGCAGCTTTCGGAAACAGGTCGTGGCGGTTGATCTGGAGGCGGCCTTCGAGCGAGAGTTGGGTGACTTCGGTGAGGCGGCCGGCCTGGAAAGTGGAGAGCGTCTGGTCTTGCGGACCGACCACCCAGATATGGGGCACGCCAAACTCCTGATACTCGCGAAGCTTGGCTTTCAGCTCGGAATAACGGTCGTCGGGTGAGACCACTTCCACCACGACGAGCGGCGGATCGGAGGGCACCTCGGTCTGCGGCTCCGTTTCGAAGGCGCAGACATCCGGGATGCGGTAGAGATCGCCGGTCATCGCGATCCGTAGTTCCGTGGCCGCAATCAATCCCTCCATCCGCAGACGGAAGTAGATCTCGCCCTGCAATCGGGAATGGGAATAAGTGAGCATGCCCCGCTCCACCACCTGTCCATGGACGTATTCGCGGTCGTGCTCGTAGGAGGTGGACAGATAGTCGGCCAGCGGAACCATCACTTTGGTGGCCATCAGGTCCTCCACTTATAGAAGTAGAACGTCAGCGGTTTTTTGCCCGTGTTCACGATGCCGTGCAGTTTGCGCGCACCGCAGTACATCATGGCGCCGGGCTTTACCTGCACCGTTTTGCCGTCGCAGAACATTTCGCCCGTGCCTTCAGTGATCACCATGAACTCTTCTTCTGGATGCTCATGCGGCGGGTGCGGGGAGGCGCCGGGCTTCAGGCGGAGGCTGCCGGCGGTCATGCGTTTGCACATGCTGGTGGCACCGTCGAAATAGATCAGCAGTTCGCCGGAGGGGTCCGGGACGCGCTTGGCGTCTTCCACGTTGAACGTGATATTCGGCAGGGGCCCGTCAATGGCGGCGGGGAACATCGGCATGCTCACGGCACCCATTCCCACCGCGCCCAACAAGCTACGTCGCTTCATCTTTGATCCAGCCTCCTTAAGGTTTCCATCACCACTTTGCCCACCACCTCAAAACTGGCGGGGGCCAATTTGTCCATCGTATCCCGCTCCGTGTGCCAGTAGCGATTGAGCGGGCCATAGTCAAAATCGATCAGGTCGATCGCCTCGACACCCAGGCGGCGGAACGGGATGTGGTCGTCTTCCATCGCGGTGGAGGCATCTTCAAAGTGCTTGCTGTAGCCCAGCTCGCGGGCGATGCTCCAGACTAGCTTCACCAGAGCGGGAGAAGAGTTGGCATCCTGCAGCAGGTTCAGATCCTTGTCGCCGATCATGTCCACGTTGATCAATGCTTCGACGCGGCCCAGAAAGCCGGTGGTGGCCCATTCGCGCGCCAAGTGACGGCTGCCGTAGAGCGAATCGGTGGCCGACCAATTGACGAACGCTTCTTCGCCATCGTAGAAGACGATCCAGAGATCCTTCTTGCGGGGCAGTTTGGCCGAGACGCGGGCGAGTTCAAGCAACAGCCCGGTGGAGGAGCCCGCGTCGTTGGCGCCAACAAACCGCATGTTGGGTGAAGGCTTGGTGTCATAGTGGCCGGAGACCACCAGTGCGCGGGCGGCGGGTCCGGAGCCCTTCAGGCGGCACAGGATGTTCTTCATCGCCACGGGTCCAGTGGGTGTCTGGGCGGGGAAATTGCCTTCGGTCACCTCGCAGCCAAAAGACTTCAGCTTGGCGATGATCCAGGCCTGCGTCTTCTGCAGGGCCGGTGATCCCGGTGGCCGAGGCCCGAATTCAACCGCTTGCCGGGTGAACTCAAAGGCGGAGGCACCGCTCACCTGGGCCAGCACCGGAACAGCCAGCAGGGCTAGCAATAAGACTGAAATCATCAACTACTATCATAGAGAACTGGTCCCCAAGGCCTTGCTGAAAGAATGAGCCTCACGATCATCATCACCGTCATCGCGCAACTCGCACAGCCAGGGCCGAACGCTCCGACGGCTGCGCCCGCTGTCCGGACCTCAATCACTGTCACGGCGGACCGCACGGCCCCGGTGGAGACCACCGATGCACCCCAGGTGGCCTTTGTCCATGAACAGACGCCCACCAGTCAACGCCCCTTAACCACCATCGGCGACCTGCTGCAGGGCGATCCCGGCATTCATCTGCAGGCCACCACGCCGGCCCAGGTTTCACCATTTCTGCGCGGGCTGACCGGCTATCAGGTCTTGAATCTGGTGGATGGCGTCAGGTTCAACAACTCCACCTTCCGCAGTGGCCCCAATCAATATCTAGCCTTGATTGAGCCTTCGCAAGCCCGGGCCATTGAGGCAGTGCTGGGACCGGCTGCGGCCGAATACGGCAGCGATGCGCTGGGCGGTGTGATCCAGGTCCTGACGCCTTCGGCCCGCTTTGCCGATCAGCGTGAGATCCACGGCAGCATCAACTTTTTGGGCTCTTCGGCGGATCTTTCCGCTCGCGGCTATGCTGACGTCCAACTTTTGACACGGCGCTTTTCGTGGCTGGTGAGCGGGTCCGGCTTTCGGGCCCAGGACTTGCGCGCGGGTGGCGGCACGGACTCGCGACAGGCGCTGCGCCGGTTCTTCGGGCTGAACGATTCGCAGATTCAAACCTTGACCGGCGAGCGGCAGCAGGATACTAGCTTTTCGCAAGGCGGCGCGAATACCAAGCTGGCCTTTCGGCCCAGTGACCGGTCGACGGTAACGACCTGGTATCAGCATTCCTCGCAGGCCGGCGTCCGCAACTACAAGGATCTTTGGGGTGGCTTGGGCCGGCTGCAATCGGCGGTGGTGCCGCAGGCAGTGGATCTGCTCTACCTGCGCGGGGAGCGGACGCAGTTGGGCTGGCTGGATTCAGTCTCGGGGACGTTTTCGCTGAACCGGCAACGGGACGGCTCCGTCCGGCAGGGTCTGCGGGCGACTGATTCGGTGACTACCGACGACACGACGGTCAGCGCGTACGGGTACACCGGCCAGGGCCGAGCTCGGCTGGGCCGGGCGCAGTCGCTGGCATTTGGCGGCGAGTTCTACGATGAACGGCTAGCGGCGCGGCGGGTGGTGAATGTCACGGCACAACGGCCGCTGTTTCCGGATGGCTCGCGTTACCGGACTTTAGGGTTGTTCGCGCAGGATTCGGCGGAGTTGTTCTCGCGGCGGCTGCGGCTGGCGGGCGGAGTCCGGCATACGCGAGCCTCCTACGTCACCCAGGCCGACCGTTTTGGCGTCGCCGCTTCGGATGAACGCTTTGGCGATGTCACCTACAACTTCAGCGCGTTGTGGCGCATCGCGGGTGGCCTGGGCCTGCATGTGTTGTCGAACCGTGGCTTCCGCGCCCCCAATGCCAACGACTTGGGGGTGGTGGGCCTGAACGATTTGGGCTACGAAGTGCCGGCCGGCGCGGCGGTGGGGGCTGGGGCACTACTGTCGAGTTCGTCTGGTGAAGGCGCGGTGTCATCCGGTAGGGCGGTGGTGGGCTTGAAGCCCGAATCGCTGCGTAATTATGAGGCCGGAGTGCGTTGGCAGAGCAACAAGCTCTATAGCCGGGTGCAGGGATTCTGGGCCAATCTGCGGGATCCGATTGTCCGGCGTACGCTGCTGTTTCCAACGGCGGCGGTACCCACCACGTTGGCGGGACAGGCCGTTACGCGGATTCCACCGACACCGGCTCAATTGGCGCAGGGAGTTGTCACGGTGGCTACTGGGATTGACCCGCGGGCGATTAAGTCGTTCGTCAACGACGGCCAGTCCCGTTACTACGGGGTGGAGGCGCTGGCGACGTGGCGGCCCAATGGTGCCTGGTTGGCTGATTTCGGCTATTCGTTTCTGGTGGGGCGGGACTTGAACCCCAATCGCAACATCCGCCGCCTGCCGCCGCAGTCCGGGTCAGCCCGGCTACGGTATCAGACCCGTTGGCGCGGCTTGTGGGTGGAATCGGCCGTGGTTGCCGCAGGTGCGCAGAGCCGGCTGTCCGGTGGCGATGTGGATGACGAACGCATTGGGGCTTCCCGGCGGCGGCAGGACATTGCGGATTTCTTCAATGGGGCGCGGATTGCACCGTTCGTGCAGGGTGGTCGGTTTACGCCGACAGGTGAAACTCTGCTGCAGATTCAGGATCGCGTGCTGCCGGGACGGGACAATGCGACGCGAGTGGCCCTTTACCCGTCAACGGCGGGTTGGGTAACAGTGGATGTGCGGGCGGGGCTTCCCATCACAGACCGGTTTGTGGTGTCGGGCGGTTTGATGAATGTGGCCGACAAAAACTACCGCGTCCACGGATCAGGCGCGGACGCGGCAGGTAGGAACTTTTTTATTGGACTGCGCTACCAGTGGTAGCAACTGGGGGCCTGAAGGCCGCTACATCGCTTCAGGGAACGGCAGATTAGCCTTGGCGAGAGATTTACCCAGGATGTCGATGGCTTCCAGATTCTTGGCGTTCCGGGCGGTCCCGACTTCGGCAATCAGCATCTGACGCGAACGGTCCAGCATCTTTTTCTCGCGGAACGAAAGAGGCTTTTCCTTTTGCAGGATCACCAAGCTCTTGAAGACCTGGGCGATTTCGAGCAAGCTGCCGTTTTGCATCTTGTCCGAGTTCTCCTTGAACCGGTGCTTCCAGTCAGCGCTGCATTTGCAGGTGCCGCAAGCCAGGTACTCGAGAACCTTCGCCACTTCGGTGTTCTTGGTGACCTTCCGCAACCCGACGTCTTGGACGTGCGAGAAAGGGACCATAACCGTCATGCTGGAGCATGCGAGGCGCAGGAGATAAAAGCGTTCAAACTGGCTCCCAAACGCGCGGGAGCTGATGTTTTCAATCGTGGCGACACCCTGATTCGGGTAAACAACTTTTTCGCCAATTTGAAAGGTCATGCGGAGACCTCGCTATCTTTCTCGGTGTCTGTACACCTGATGAGGGTTACACTTCGTTACAGCCTTGCTTCGTTCTTGAGGTTAAACGGGAACGCTGATGATGTCAATAAAAAAAATGCATGTGGATTCTTGAAACCAACTGCTCCCGACAGAATTCTCTGCCTGATCGTCCCCATCACCGCAGAATTTGCTACCAAGTGTCAGGAACCCTACCTAACACTTGGCGTTGGTGGCTAGGGGAAAAGGCTTAGCCCAGGCCCTAGCCGCGCCCTGTCCGGGCCAACAGACGCCGTATAAAGTCAAGATTCTTTTGCATATCCGCCGCGATGTCCTTCGACGGCGCGTCAGTTTCCAGGTTGGCGAAACCACTCCAACCGAGTTCCCCAACGATCTGCAGGAGACGGGTGAAATCAATGGTCCCCTGCCCCAGGTAGGAGGGGTTGTCCTTGAGGTGAATCTGGGCAATCCCGTCCCGTCCCATTGCCTTCAGCTCGGTCATGGGATCGAAACCGGCCTTCAACAAATTGCCGCAATCGTAGTAGATCTTGACCGCTGAGGAGCGGCTGCGTTCAATGACAGTAAAATTGTCTCGCGCGTTAATGGTGTTCTCGAGAGCCAGGACGATGCCCGCTTTGGCGGCCGCCGGGGCGAGTTCACGTAAGGTGTCGCCCACGCGGTCCAACTCCGCTCGGCCTTCCGCCGTGCCCGACCCCAGTAGTGCCCCCCGTCCGAAGAAGGGCAGCAGGATCACCTGAGCCCCCATGCGCTGGGAGATGGAGATACCGTCGGCCACCCACTTGGCACCCAACGGGTCCAACTTCAGATAGTTGACATGGAGAATATCGAGGCACGTGCCGGCGATTTCGATTTTGTGCTGGCGGAAAGCGTCCCGATAACGCTGCTGGAGGGCGGGGTCGGCCAGCGGCAGTTGGTTGTCCACTGGCTTGCGCCCTAAGGAGACCTCGAGACCCTCAAACCCCAGTGAAGCCGCCAGCAGCACAGCGTCCACATCGGAGGACATCTTCAGGTTCCAGTCCGTGACGCCGATCCGCAATCGCCCCGCCGCGGGAAGTGCGGAAGAGGAAGCAGCGGCAGCCGCCGCGAGGCCGAAGAATTGTCGACGGTTCATGAGCTGAGTCTACCGCCGCGCGGACGCCGCAGTGGAAGCTAAAAGCTGACTTGCAGTACCAGGCGGAAGGTGCGGCCGTCGTTCAGGGTGTTGGTGATGACGCCGAAGTTGGGGTCGGTGAGCGAATTGCCGGGCTGGGCGAACTGCGGCGTATTGGAGAGGTTGATTGATTCGACGCGCAGTTGCAGCCGGGTTTCGCGCGGCAGAGCCCAGGTGCCAGCGAGGCTGGCGTTGAGATTGTTGATCCGGGAGCGGCGGAACGTATTGCGGCCGATATTGCCGCGAAGCTCACCCGGCCTGACATAAGCAAAGGCGGCGCGTGGCAGCAGCGCCCGGGATTGGTCTGGATGGCTGATGGTGCGGCCCAACACTGCGGGGTCGACGACATTGGGCCGGTCACCGCTGATGCCGTCTACGTTGCCGAACCCCGGCGCATCGGACCCGGTTCGCAATCCGAAGGGCGTGCCCGTTTTCGCCAGGGCAACTCCGGCCAGCGTCCAGGCGCCCCACCAGCGGCCCGGCTTGAAAGGCAACGCCCAACTGCCGCGAGTGAGGAAGCTGTGGGGCTGATCAAAATCGGAGAGCGCCCGCAGATCGCGGTGGGAGAGCAGGTCACTCTGGTTGCTATTCATGAAGGCGTCGGCGTCATAGGCGGTGTTGGTATAGCTGTTGCCGGTGTCAATCGACTTCGAGAACCAGTAAGCCACCTCCATTCCCAGGCCATGCCACCGCGAGATGGCCAGCGAGGTCCGGAAGGCATCATAGTAGGCGCGCGAACCGTTGGAGAGGTAGCGGATGTCGCTGTAGCGGGGGTCGGGCCGGCGGGCGTCGATATTGGCCGTGGAGGGCACGCCACTGGAAAGCGCGGCCCGATTCAGTGCCCACCGCTGCAGCAGCTTCAGCGCCCGGCTGCCGATATAGCCCGTCTGCCAGACCCAGCCCGCCCGGGGTGAATACTCCCACAGGAAGTTGTACTGGTGCGAGTAAGGCGTGGCCAGATCGGGGGCAAAGTCGTAGAGCACCACGCGCCTAGGCAGAGCCACGTTCAGCGGTAGCGGGTTCACCAGATCCGGGTCCTGCCGCACCAGTTTGACGTTGCGCGGCGCATTGAACCGGGTCTGCTGGTAGGTGACGGGGAACACTTCGCCATAGTTCATGCCGTAGGCGGCCCGCAGCACATGCCGCCCTGCCCGCCAGGCGAGGCCGAGTGTGGGTCCGAAGTTATTGGTGTCGGCACGGAAGGGCAGCGTGTTGCGCCCCCAGGTCTCAGTGGGGCGCGCGGCCACCTTGTAGGAGACGCCATAGTTGACCGTCAGGCGGTTGGAGACCGTCCACTTCTCCTGGAAGTAGGCCATCGCCTCGCGGTTGCGGAATGACCGGCGCAGGTCTTCCGTCGCTACGGAGACAAAGTAGGTGGTGGGCAGGCCGAGGCGCAGATTGGTGATCGGGTCGTTGCCGTAGTTGGCGTTGAAGCTGAAGGAGCCCAATTGCGAATCACCTTCGTAGCCATTCAATTGACGCATCCAGTACTCGCCACCCAAGCTTGTGTACCGGCGGCCGCGGGAGAGCTGCCACTGGGCCACCAGCCGGCCATCGTTCTGCACGCGATCAATCGGCACGGCGTTCTGCGACAGGATGTTGGTCAACGCCGTCCCCACAAAGATGCCTGACCCGGGGTTGTTCTTTTCGGGCACGATCAGCGTGTGGGCGCGGTCAAACGACATCCCGACGTTCATGACAACCCGGGGTGACCAGGTGCGCGTCCAGGCCCAGCCCGTGGAATGGGCGCGGGTGGTGGTATCGGGGTTCTGCCCCTTCACTAACTGGAATGCGGTGACACTTTGAAAGACCCAGCTGTAGCGCGCCGTCACACGATCCCGGGCACCGAGTGTCTGGTCCAGCCGGGGGGCGATGCGGTCGTTGTCGATAATCTGCGGCGAGTTGGTATTCAGCATCCGCGGGTCGATGTCGGGGCGGTTGGGAGTGATGGCCGGGAAGGCATCAATGATCCGCAACACCGCCGCCCGGCGCGCGGGATCGGTGGTGAGCGGCGTGCGCTCCGCCGCCAGCGGCACCAGGATGTTGCCGTTCACCATGCCCCGGATTTTACGCTGGCTGGCTTCCATCGTCAGGCTGCCGCCGCGCCAGGTTTTGCCACCCGTCGTGAAGCCGTAATCGTTCTCCCGAGCCGGAAGGACGCCGCCTACCTGGAAGAAGGCCCGTGCCGAGAGCCGGCTGTTCAGGTGGCCATAGTTCAGTTGCCCATGCCAAGCGCTCCGCGGCACGGCGGGCGAGAAGAAGCGGGCCTTGGGGAGCGTGCCGTATTCTGACCCGAAGAAGCTGCGCTCGGACTCAAACTCGTTGACGAACGTCGCCGTGACGCCCAAGCGCTGATTCAGCTCTTTGAGGGCATTGTTGTCGATCAGATTGAACTGGACGTTCTCGTTGCGGCGGCTCTCACCGGATTTGGCATCCGTTTCCCCCAACAGGTTGAGCGCGGTGCGGGCGCTGGGAGCCGCACCTTCCGCCGCCGGAGCTTCCTTGGCCTCCGCCCCGCCTTTGTCCGCCGCAGCCTTGCTTTCGGCGGGCCGGTTGTCCCTGGCACCGGAGCTTTTCGCCTCATCTGCGGCGTGTGCGCCAACCGACAGCAGGGTTCCGATTAGAAACACAAGTGGCAGCCGTGGCAATGAGGAGATCACAGAAGGTTCGCCAGGAGATCCTTTAGTCTAGCAAGGCAGGCGGGAGTCGCCAGAGCTGAGGCTAGTCGTCGTCTTCGTTGTTCGAACTGGTCACCTTCAGTACGGCCAGGAAGGCTTCCTGCGGAATCTCGACGTTGCCGACGCGCTTCATGCGCTTCTTGCCTTCTTTTTGCTTTTCCAGCAGCTTGCGTTTGCGCGAGATGTCGCCGCCGTAGCACTTGGCCAGGACGTTTTTGCGGATGGCCGGGATGGTTTCGCGGGAGATGATCTTGGCGCCGATGGCGGCCTGCAACGGCACTTCAAACTGCTGGCGCGGGATCAGCTTGCGCAGACGCTCAATCAAATCCTTGCCGCGCTCGTAAGCGAATTCTCGGTGCACGATCATCGACAATGCATCCACCGGTTCACTGGCCACCAGCACGTCCAACTTCACCATGGGCGAGATACGGTAGCCGGACAGTTGATAGTCCAGCGATGCATAGCCGCGCGAGGCGGACTTTAGCCGGTCATAGAAATCGAGCACGATTTCATTCAGCGGCATCTCGTACATCAGCAACACGCGGCCGGAGCCGATGTATTCGAACTTTCTCTGGATGCCGCGCTTTTCTTCGAGCAACGCCAGAATGCCGCCCAGGTATTCTTCCTGCGTGATCACCGTGGCATCGATGATCGGCTCTTCGATCTTTTCGATCTCCGACGGGTTGGGGAACTTGGTGGGGTTGGCCACCTCGATCACTTCGCCGGAGGTCTTGGTGATCTTGTACTGCACACCCGGGGCGGTGGTGATTAGGTCAATCCGGAACTCACGCTCCAGACGCTCCTGCACGATCTCCAGGTGCAACAATCCGAGGAACCCGCAACGGAAGCCGAAGCCCAAGGCGACCGAATTTTCCGGCTCAAAGTTGAAGGCCGAATCGTTCAGGCGCAACTTTTCCAGAGCGTCGCGCAGCAGGCCATGTTCGTGGGACTCCACTGGATACAGGCCCGCAAAGACCATCGGCTTGATGGGCTGGAAACCGGGCAGCGCTTCGGCCACTGGGCGAGAGGCATCGATGATGGTGTCACCAATCTGCGCGTCCGAGACGGTCTTGATATTGGCAAACAGGAAGCCCGCTTCTCCGGCCGTCAACTGATCGCACGGCACCGGCTTGGGCGATTGATAACCAACGCCTTCCACATCATGCAGTGTGCCGTTGGACCAGAGCTTGATCTTTTGGCCTTTGCGCAGCGTGCCGTCGACAATGCGGGTGAGAATGATGACACCGCGGTAGGGATCAAACCAGCTATCAAACACCAGGGCCCGCAGCGGAGCGTCCGGGTCGCCTTTGGGCGGCGGGACACGGGCCACGACGGCTTCCAAAATCTCCTCAATGCCGATGCCCTGCTTGGCGCTGGCCAGCACGGCGTCAGTGGCATCCAGGCCGATCAACTGTTCAATCTGATCGCGGATGCGGTCCGGGTCAGCGGAGGGCAGGTCGATTTTGTTAATGACCGGGATCAGTTCCAGGTCGTGGCTTAAGGCGAGATAGGTATTCGCTAGCGTCTGGGCTTCCACGCCTTGTGAGGCATCCACCACCAGCAATGCGCCTTCGCATGCTTGCAGGGAGCGCGACACTTCGTAGGTAAAATCGACGTGGCCGGGAGTGTCGATCAGGTTCAGCTGATACATCTCACCGTCCTTGGCCTTATAGTTCAGGCGGACGGCGTGGGCCTTGATGGTGATGCCGCGCTCCCGCTCCAGGTCCATGGAGTCAAGCACCTGGGCCATCATCTCCCGGTCGCTGAGCGCACCAGTGAATTCAAGCAGACGGTCCGCAAGCGTCGACTTGCCATGGTCGATGTGCGCAATGATTGAAAAATTACGAATGTGGGCTGGATCCATCGGGGACGGCGAGAACTACCTTCACTAGTATCCCATGACGGCGCGGCCTTGTGCCTTTCGGCTGGAAGCGCTTGATAAACTTGGAACAGGAGCGGCGTTTGATGGCTACCAATCCAATTCCCCGGTTGAGCGAAGAAGAGTATTTGCGCCTTGAGCGGGCGGCGGAATACAAGAGCGAGTACTACCAGGGCGAGATGTTCGCCATGTCGGGCGCGTCGTTTCCGCACTCGCGAATTCAGCGCAATCTGTTGGTGGAGCTCTCATTGTCGCTCAAGGACAACGCTTGTGAAGCGTTGGGCTCAGACGTCCGCGTCCGCGTTAACGCCACCGGGCTCTACACCTATCCCGACGTTGTCGTGGTTTGCGGCCAGCCCGAGTTTGCCGATGACCAAAAGGACACGGTGCTCAACCCCATCGTCATCATCGAAATTCTTTCGCCCTCCACCGAAACCTACGACCGCGGCCAGAAGTTCCGGCAGTACCGCACCATCCCCTCACTTCAGCATTACGTGCTGGTGGACCAATCTGCGATGCGCGTCGAGCACCACCGGCGACAGCCGGATGAGAGTTGGGTGGGGCTGTATTTGGACCAGCCCGAGGATGAGTTGCGGCTGGAGCCAATGGGCGTCGCGATTCCGCTGCATTTGATCTATGCCCGGGTGGAACTGGTGCCAGAGGTCATCCCCGCCGAGGGCTTGATCGGACTGCCGCGCAACTAGCCCCGCGCTGTGCAGAGAAGGCAACTGGGCATAAACTGGTGGGCATGCATCTTTCGCGCCGCGCCTTCCCGATGGTTCTGGCTTCGCCGCTGCTGGCGGCTCACCGCACTCGCATTGCGGTCTCCACCTACTCCTACTGGCACTTCCGCGGACCCAAGCCCGACATCGAAAAGCTGCTGCCGAACGCCGCTGGGATTGGCTTTGATGGCGTCGAACTGCTGCATCGCGGCATGGAGAGCGAGGAACCGGCTTACATCGCCAAGATCAAGCGCCTAGCCGCCGCCTACGGCATGTCATTGCCGATGCTGTCGATCCACCAGGACTTTGTTTCGCCGGACGCGGCGGAGCGGCAGAAGAACATCGACCATACGGTGCACTGTATGCGGCTGGCGGCAGCGCTGGGCATTCCCTACGTGCGTTTGAACTCCGGCCGCTGGAAGACCATCAAGAGCTTCGACGACCTGATGAAGGTGAAGGGTGACGAGCCGCCGCTTCCGGGCTATGTGGAGAAGGACGCCATCGATTGGTGCGTCGGCTCCATTGAAAAGTGCCTGCCGGAAGCCGAGAAGCTGGGCGTGTCGTTGTGTCTTGAAAACCACTGGGGCTTGACCACCAAAGTGGAGACGCTGCTGGCCATCTGGAAGCGGGTGAACTCGCCGTGGCTGGGCCTGAATGTCGACACCGGCAACTATCCGGGCGACCCGTACATCGGCTTGTCGGCGCTGGCCACCAACGCCACCATTGTCCAAGCCAAAACCTACTACGGCGGCGGCGAATGGTACACGCTGGACCTGGACTATCCGCGCATGGCGGGCATCTTGAAGAAGGCCAACTTCAAGGGCTGGGTGTCGCTGGAGATGGAAGGCAAGGAAGACCCGGCGACGGCCGTACCCAAGAGCTACGACGTGCTGCGCAAGGCGTTTAGCTAGAACTCCTGCTGCGGCGGCAAGTGGGCGATCAACCAGTCGAGCATCGCCCGCTGGATCTCCTGGCCGCCGGAGCGGGCTTCGATGTTCACGTAGCGCTTGCCCTGCAGTGCGCACTGGCGTGAGAGCGAGCCATCATCAGGCGGTGGAGCGCTGGATTGCAGCACGCAGTTGAATGGCGAAGTCTCCATCAACGCGAAGTCTCGCGCCGAGGTGGCCAGCATGAAGTCACCGGGGCGGGCGGGGTCTTTGAAGCTGACTTTCTGGCTGAGCGGAATTTCGGTCTCGATCGAGTAGCCCATGCCGTTGTTGTGCAGCGCGATCAACACACCACCGTCGCGGGGCAGCAGCGCGTCGAGCAGCTTGGGCCGCTGGTGATCGAGGTGCAGACCGGCATTGATGAACTGCGCTTCGCTCCACTGGCGGTTGCGGCGGCGAAGGCTGCGGTCGGCTCCGGCGTGGGAGAACAGGCGGTTGGGATCGATGGAGCCACCAGCGATGGGGACCTCGCGGCGTTCACTTTCGACAAAGAAGCTCACGCCAGCCGGGGCCGCTTGTTCCAGCACGGTCCGCGCGGTGGACTCATCGCCATGGATATGGAGAAATCGCCAGCCAGACCTTCCTCGGGCCACCACCCGCAAGCGTGTATCGGCAATTTCCAACTTCCGCCGTCCGAAGGGCCAAATGGCGGCCAAACCCAGTGCCACTTCACGGCGAGTGCGGCCGGGAGATTCCGGTGTCATGGTCAAGCTCAAAGGAGAACCATGATCGCAGAAGCCGCGGCATCCGGAAAGAGGTCGGCTATCGCGTGGCGGTAATGCGAGGCAGGCCCACGCACGGCAACAGAGCGATCTCCAGGCTACGGAATGCGCTTGCCTGAAACACGCGGCCGCCCACTTTGGGGTAAGGCTCCTTCGGGCAGTGGCGTGTCATTGGGAGTCTGGTCGTGATCGATCGGGTCAGAGCCGTCGCCGTCGGGCGTCTCGGCTGAGAACTCCATCTCCCAGTCAGAGGAACCCATCACGTACAGCCGCGCCACTTTCCCGGCCCGCGTGTCAGTGCCGCCCTCTTCCAGGCCGATCACCTGCGGGTAATAGCCTGGCTTGATCGGGATCTGACTCAGGCTGAGCAGCTTCCTCGGTTGTGTCCACGAATCGAGGCGGCCCTCCGCAGAGAACGTGACGTAGACTCCCTCTTGCGGCCAGCCGGGCTTGCAGCAAGAACGATTCATCAGGATCACGTAGCGCCCCAAGTGAGTGTTCCAGTGGATCGAGGGGCCCCAGAAAGAATCGGCGTCACTTTGTTGCCAGGCCTGCCTGGCGGGGAAGATCGGCGAGGTTTGGCCGCCCAGGCCCGGTTCCTCCCACAGGCCCCGGTAATACTTCTGGACCTTGCCGGCCGGCGAGAAACGATCAGCGAAGGCCAACCGGGCAATCACGACGCCTTGATTTTCAACCGGGCCGCCATAGTTGGTGAACAGGAAGTAAAAGTACTCCCGCGATTGATCGAGCACCACGGAAAAATCCCCATGCCCGGTGGCGAAGAAGCCATTCTTGGCCCCGCAGTCGGCCCGGTCGCCCGATTCCAGCACAATGCCTAAGTCCTGAATCGAACGCCCGCCATCATGGGACACCGCGGCACCAATCTTGGGAGCGGTTAGGCCGGAGGAGCCGCACACGCCACCGGGCTCATGGTGATACCACCCAAACACCGTGCCATCCTCATCCCGCCAAGCGGCTTCCATCCACAGCGGCCGGTATTGTTGCTTACTCACGTCAACCGGCTGGGAGTTCCAGAAGCTAAACAGGCTGGTGGCCTCACTCAACATCAGCGGATCGCCCGTGGAGGTGAATAGCCGCAAGACACCATCAACCCAGAACGCGGAACTGTTTCCATCGACGTGCGTCGGCAGACTGTGGCGTGCCGCGGGCCGTAGAGTCGCTGTTTGACCCCAAACGGCGCTGGCTGACGCGGCCAAGGTTAAGCCCAATAGAGATCGAAGGCAGAATGGCATCTTTCTGTTTGACGGCGCCAGGTGCCTGTCGGTTACGGCAAGCGGCAGTGGCGCCGGGAAATCAAAAGGGAACCAGCCCGGTGAAAACCCGGTGTCATAATCAAGGCTGAAGGAGAAAGTATGATCGCAGAAGCCGCGCCGTCCTCGTCGCCGGTCGCCTCCGAGGCTGATCTTGCCCTGGAGCTGAACCCCTGGGTAGCCGCCGAGACCCGCTTTAATCAGGCCGCCAAGGCGTTGAAGCTGGACGAGGGGATGCAGAAGGTTCTCCGGACGCCGACGCGTGAACTGACGGTCTACATTCCGGTGGTGCTGGATGACGGCCGCATCGAAGTGTTCACTGGCTATCGCGTGCAGCATTCGATCGCGCGCGGTCCGGCGAAGGGTGGCATCCGTTTTGCGAAGGACGTTTCGCTGGACGAAGTGCGGGCGCTGGCCGCGTGGATGACGTGGAAGTGCGCGGTGGTCAACATCCCTTATGGCGGTGGCAAGGGTGGCGTGATCTGTGAGCCCGACATTCTTTCTCCTTCGGAGCTGGAACGCATCACGCGACGCTACACGGCGGAGCTGATAGATTTCATTGGCCCGGAGCTCGACATCCCGGCGCCGGACATGAACACCAATGAGCAG
Organism: Bryobacteraceae bacterium; assembly: GCA_947458745.1. Lineage (GTDB taxonomy): Bacteria > Acidobacteriota > Terriglobia > Bryobacterales > Bryobacteraceae > JAPKYZ01. Next base: position 567,188 of record CANGYQ010000002.1, read on the forward strand.
ACCATGGCCTGGATCATGGACACCTACTCGATGCACAAGCGCCACGCCACCACAGCGGTGGTGACCGGTAAGCCGCTGGCGATTGGTGGCTCGCGCGGCCGCACGGAGGCGACCGGTCGCGGCTGTTTGATTGTGACGCGGGAGGCGATGAAGCGTCTGGACATGGACCCGGCGACGGCTCGCATTGTGATTCAGGGCTTCGGCAACGTGGGCGGCATGGCGGCCAAGTTGATGAAGCGCGAAGGCTACAAGATTGTCTCCATCATTGAGTGGGACGCGGCGGTCTACAACAAGAACGGCCTGGACATCGAAGGCTTGATGAAGCACCGCAAAGACACGGGTTCCATTGCCGGCTTTGCGGAAGCCGAAGACATGGACCTGAACGAAGCGCTCTATCAGGAGTGCGAAGTGCTGGTGCCGGCGGCCAAGGAGAACGTCATCACCTCGCAGAACGCCCACAAGCTGCGGACGCGGGTGTTGTGCGAAGGCGCGAATGGCCCCACCACAGCGGCGGCAGATCCGGTGTTGCGGGACCAGAACGTCTTTGTGATCCCGGACATTCTGGCCAACGCGGGCGGCGTGACGGTTTCCTATTTTGAATGGGTGCAGGACCGCCAGGGCTACTTCTGGAATGAGAACGAAGTGAACAACCGCCTGCAGGAGATCATGGTGTCCAGCTTCCAGGACGTGGTGTCCTATGGCCAGTCCAAGAAGGTGGACAACCGCACGGCGGCCTACATGCTGGCCCTGGAACGCGTGGCGCACGCCATCAAGCTGCGCGGACTGTACGCGTAGTTGATGGACGCCGCACGCACGCCGCTGATGCGGCAGTATCACTCGGTGAAGGAGCAGGTGCCCGGCGCCCTGCTGCTGTTCCGTTTGGGCGATTTCTACGAGCTCTTCTACGAGGACGCCGTTACCGCAGCCAAGGAACTCGAGATCACGCTTACGGCCCGCAACAAGGAACAGGGCCAGCCGATTCCGATGTGCGGCGTGCCGTATCACGCTGCCGAGAACTACATCGCGCGACTGGTGCAGCGGGGTTATCGCGTCGCCATCTGCGAGCAGATGGAGCAACCCGGCCCGGGCAAGAAGCTGGTGCGGCGGGACCTGACCCGCATCGTCACTCCCGGCACGGCCACTGATTCCGGCCTGTTGCGATCGGGCGAGAACAACTGGCTGGCGGCAATTCTCCGCGATGGGACGCGGGCGGGCGTGGCCTTTGCCGACGTCTCGACAGGCGAGTTTCGAGCGACAGAACTGGAGGCGGCGGAGGCGGCGTTGCTGGTGGAGACGCTGGGCGCGCGCGAGATCCTGGAGTCGGGGCGGCTACCGATGGAAGCCTGGATGTTCGGTGCGGATTATGGCGACCGCACACTGAAGGAGCACTTTAAGCTGCTGTCGCTGGACGGCTGCGGCCTGGGCGGCAAGCTGCTGGCCGTTGGCGCGGCAGGCGCGATTCTGCATTACCTCAAGGACACGCAGCGGGCGGCGCTGGATCACCTGGACCGGCCGGGCTGGTTTGAACGCTCCGCGGCAATGATCCTCGATCCGGTGACGGTGCGCAATCTGGAGTTAGTAGAGCCACTGTTTGCCGAGGACAAGGGATCGAAGCAAGCCACCTTGATCTCGACCATTGACCGCACGGCCACCGGCCCTGGCGCTCGACTGCTACGGCGGCGGCTGCTGCAGCCATCGTTCGACCGCGCCGAGATTGAAGCGCGCCTGGACGCGGTGGCCGAGTTGGCGGGGGCCACGATTACCCGCACCGAGATCCGCAAAGTGCTGGGCCGGATTCTCGACCTGGAGCGTTTGCTCGCGAAGGTGACGCTGGGTTCGGCGAATCCGCGGGAGTTGCTGGCGCTCGGGCGATCCGCGGCGGAGCTGCCGGAGCTTGCGCGGCTCACGGCAAGCCTGAACACCGCACAAAAGGTAGCGGAGACGCTGGATGACGTGCGGCAGCGGATCTTGTCGACGCTGGCTGATGAGCCGCCGATTGACTTGACCGATGGCGGCACCATTCGCCAGGGCTGTTCGAGCGAGTTGGACGAACTGCGCGATATCCAGACCAATGCCAAGCAGTACATCGCCAGCATTGAAGCACGGGAGCGGACGCGCACCACCATCCAGTCGCTGAAGGTCCGCTTCAACAACGTCTTCGGCTACTACATCGAGGTCTCAAAGCCCAATCTGCCGCTGGTGCCCGCCGATTATGAGCGCAAGCAGACCCTCGTCAACGCGGAGCGCTTCACGACGCCCGAGCTGAAAGATCTGGAAGTAAAGATCCTGGAAGCGCAGGACCGCATCCTGACCATCGAGCGCGCCAAGTTCGACGAGATCCGGAAGCATGTGGCGGCAGAAGCGGGTCGGGTCCGGGCGGCGGCGGCGGCCGTGGCGGCGGTGGACGTGGAGGCGGCGCTGGGCGAGCTGGCGGTGGAGCGGCGTTACGCCCGGCCCAAGTTCTCTGATGACGGCATCCTGCAGATTGAAGGCGGCCGCCATCCGGTGATTGAGGCGCTGGCGGAGCGCGATGCGCAGCGGTTTATTGCCAACGACCTTTACCTGGACCCGGCGCGCTTTCTCGCGCTGATCACCGGCCCCAACATGGGCGGCAAATCGACCTACCTGCGGCAGGCGGCGTTGATCTCGATCATGGCGCAGATGGGCAGCTTTGTCCCGGCTTCGGCCGCCACGCTGCCGGTGGTGGACCGCGTCTTCACTCGTATTGGCGCGGCTGATAATCTGTCGCGCGGCCGGTCGACGTTTATGGTGGAGATGACCGAGACGGCGCTGATTCTGAACACGGCCACGGCGAACAGCTTGATCATCCTCGATGAGATCGGGCGCGGCACCTCCACTTACGATGGCTTGGCCATTGCCTGGGCCGTGGCGGAGCATATCCACCACCAGATCCGCGCCAAGACGCTGTTTGCGACGCACTATCACGAGCTGACGGTGCTGGAAGACACGTTACCCGGAGTGATCAACCTGCGGGTGACCGTGAAGGAGCGCGGCGACCAGATCATCTTCCTGCGCAAAGTGGAACCCGGTGCCGCCGACAAGAGCTACGGCATTGAAGTGGCGCGGCTAGCGGCGTTGCCCGATGCCGTCATCACACGCGCCCGGCAGATCTTGAAGCTGCACGAGAAGACAGAGCGCGCGGTATCAGGCGAAGCTTCTCCGGAGCCAGTCCAGATCCGTTTGTTTGAGCCCGTCACCGGCGACATTGCCGAGCGCATCCGCGCCTTGCAGCTGGACGAACTACGGCCGATTGAAGCGCTGCAAGTGCTGGCGGATCTGCAGAAGCAGTTGCGCCAATGAGCAATATCCAGGGAGGCCCACGATGCGGGTAGCGGGAATCATGTCGGGCACTTCGCTTGACGGCATTGATGTGGCGATTGTCGACATCCGGGGCCGCAAGCTGAAGGTGGAGGCGTTTTCCTCGACGCCCTATCCGCGCCGGATCCGCGAGGCGATTCTGGGCGTCTCGAACACGACCTGCCACTCGGGCACCATTGCACGGCTGCACTTTCTGCTGGCGGAGCTGTATGCGGAGGCGGTCACCAAGCTGTGTGATCCGCAGACGCTGGACTTGGTGGGCTGCCACGGGCAAACGATCTTCCATGAAGGCCGGCCACGGCCGATGGAAGGGCGCAAGATCGCGAGCACGCTCCAGATTGGCGATGGCAGCGTGTTGGCGGAGCGGCTGGGCGTTCCGGTGGTAAGCGACTTCCGTCCGCGCGACATTGCGGCGGGCGGCCAGGGTGCGCCGCTGGTGCCCTTTCTCGACTATCTGCTGTTCCGCCACGCCCGCTTGGGTCGGGTGGCGCTGAACATTGGTGGCATCGCCAACATTACGGCGATCCCGGCCGGGGCGACGCCGGAGCAAGTCTTCGCTTTCGACACCGGGCCGGGCAACATGGTGATGGATGCGCTGGCATATCACGCCAGTGATGGTCGCCTGAACTATGACCGCGATGGCAAGCTGGCGGCACGAGGCCAGGTGCTGCCCGCGTTGCTGGACCGTTGGCTGAAGGCTCCGTTCTTCCGGCAGCCACCGCCCAAGTCCGCGGGCCGGGAGCAGTATGGCGTCGAGTTTGTCGAGCCCTTGCTGCGATGGGTGCAGGTGCATGACCTGATCGCCACGGCCACGGCCTTTACGGCGGCTTCCATCGCCCAATCGATCGAACGCTTCGTACGGCCCAAGATGGAAGTGCAGGAGTTGATCGCGGCGGGCGGCGGCGTCCACAACCCCGTGCTGATGGCGCATCTGGCCGGATACCTGCCGGGCGTCAAGATGCGGACGGTGGATGAGTTTGGCGTGTCGAGCGATGCCAAGGAAGCCGTGGCCTTCGCGGTGCTCGCGGCCGAGACATGGCGCAAGCGGCCCTCGAATGTCCCTTCCGCCACCGGCGCGCGGCGATCCGTGATCCTGGGCAAGATCAGCTACTAGTTCTGGACCAAGTACACTGCTCCAAGAGGAATGTGCCCATGCCGATTTCACGCCGGGAGTTTGTGGCCGCGTCCGCTGCGGCCAGCGCTCAAGCCGCGCCTGCCAAGCGGCCCAATATTCTGTTCCTGATGCCGGACCAGCACCGGTATCAGTCGGTGGGCTGTCTGGGCAATCCCCAGGTGAAGACGCCGCACATCGACCGACTGGCCACCGAAGGCGTCATCCTGGATCATACGTTCGCCAATACACCGGTCTGCTGTCCGGCCCGCTCCGTGCTGCTGACGGGTCAGTACTGCCACCGCAACGGCATGGTGGCCAATGATCTCCGGCTGCGGGAGGATTCAGTCAGCTTTCCACGAACGCTGCGGGAGGCGGGCTATCGCACCGGCTTTGTGGGCAAGTGGCACCTGGATGGCGGGCCGCGCGAGCCGGGCTATGTGCCGCCGGGGCCGCGCCGGCAGGGCTTTGAATTCTGGGCCGCGCACCAGTGCAGCCACCGCCATTTCGACAACCACTACTTCCGCGATTCTGACCAGCCGATCAAGCTGGGCAAGTTTGAGGCGGAAGGCTGGGCGGACCTGGGTGTCGAGTTTCTGGAGCAGACCCGCAAGGACCAGCGGCCGTTCTACTTGACGGTCCAGTGGGGTCCGCCGCACGATCCCTACAAGGCACCGCCGCACTACGCCCAGCAGTACGATGCGCAGCGAATTGCGATGCGGGCCAACTACCGCCCGCTGCCTGGAGTGCCCACGTCGCGCGAGATCGCCGAATACTACGGCATGGTGACCGCCATTGATGATCAGGTGGGACGCCTGATGAAGACGCTGGATGATCTGGGCCTGCGCGAGAACACCATCGTGCTCTATTCCAGTGACCATGGCGACATGCTGGGCTCACAAGGGGCGCGGCTGAAGCGCAAGCCGTGGGAGGAATCGATCCGGGTGCCGGGTATCTTGCGCTGGCCGGGCAAGGTAGCTCCGGCGAGCCGCAATGGCCTCTTCTTCACGCACGCTGATTTCGCGCCCACGCTGCTGGGAATGGCGGGCGTTCCGGTGCCGCGGGCCATGCAGGGTCGCGACCTGTCGAAGCCCATTGTCGCGGGCTCCGCCACAGGTCCGGATTCGGCCTTCTTCCAGATCTTCGGCCCCTTTGCCGGAGACGGCACTTCAGGCGGCTGGCGGGGAGTCCGCACGCGCACCCATATGTATGCGCGGTATCAAAACCAGCCCTGGGTGCTTTACGATCTGCAGGCAGACCCGGACCAGCAGCACAATCTGGTGGGCCAACCGGGGGCGGCGGCAGTGCAGGCGAAGTTGGAAAAGCGGCTTCAGCAGTGGATGAAAGAAACGGGCGATTCCTGGAGCTACAACTGGACCCATCCGGTGGAGGACGCCGGAAGGCTCTACAAACACCGCACCTTCCACACGCTGGCCGAGTACATGGAATGGGCCAAGCAGAACCCGGAACTCGACCGCGGCTAAGTCTGTCGCCCGGCGCAATGATCCGGCAGGAAGACCGCCACGGGAACGACGCGTAGGGACTGGCACTCCGGGGTAAAGCCGGGCGGGGCCAGCGATATACTCAATGCTCGAAGGAGAGCCCCGATGCCCTTGACCCGAACCGCCATGTGGGCGGTCACGCTACTGTCGGCCGCTCAATTGAGCGCCCAATCGAATGCACCCAATTCGCAACCCAATCCTTACCGCACCATCGAGAACTTTGGTGAGTTGCCGGAAGGGCGCATGTGGGGCTCCACCAGCGCGGTGGAGATTGACCGCGACGGCAAAAGCGTTTGGGCGGCGGAGCGGTGCGGGGCCAATACTTGCGTGGGCAACACCTCGACGCCGGTGATTGTGAAGCTGGACCAGAACGGCAAGCTGTTGAAGAGCTTTGGCGAAGGGATGTTTGTCTTTCCGCACGGCATCTATGTCGACAAGGAAGGCAACGTCTGGGTGACCGACGGCCAGGGACGCAATGGCAAGGGGCACCAGGTGTTCAAGTTTTCCCCAGAGGGCGAGGTGCTGTTGACGTTGGGCAAGGCGGGCGTGGCGGGCACGGGGCCGGATGAGTTCAACATGCCGTCCGATGTGGTGACCGGCAAGAATGGCGACATCTTTGTCGCCGACGGGCACGGACGAGACTCGAACGCACGCATCGTCAAGTTCGACAAGAACGGGAAGTTCATCAAGGCCTGGGGCAAGAAGGGTACGGGACCGGGTGAGTTTGATTGCCCGCACGCGCTGGCGATCGACTCCAAAGGCCGCCTGTTTGTCGGCGACCGGTTCAACAACCGCATCCAGATTTTTGACCAGGACGGCAAGTATCTGACCGAGTGGAAGCAGTTCGCGCGGCCCAGCGGGCTCTATATTGACAAGCGCGACATGCTCTACGTGGCCGATTCGGAATCGATTGACACCGGCGGCTATGCGGGCAACAACCCCGGCTGGAAGCGCGGTTTGCGTATCGGCAGTGCCAAGGACGGTTCGGTCACCGCCTTCATCCCCGATCCGACGCCCGGCAAAGGCGCCACCAGTGCCGCCGAAGGCGTGGCCGCCGATTCCAAGGGCAATCTCTACGGTGCGGAAGTGCTGTCGAAGTCGTTGAAAAAGTACGTCAAAGCCACCAGCAAATAGCTGTCCACCGCTTACCGTAGCGTCACTGACACCGCCCGCGCGCGCGTCCGGTTGTGCCCTGCCCGCATTCAAGCGACAATAGAAGGTTTGGGAGATCTGTAATGTTTCAATTGTTCCGCCGTAAAGATACCGCTGTGCGGTATGTGCTGATGGGTCTGCTGGGCGTGATTGCCGTTTCGATGGTCTGGTCGCTGACGCCGTCCGGGATGGGGGGCGCTTCCGGCAGCCGCTCGGAAACCGTGATTGCCGAAGTGGGCGACCAACAGGTGACCATCCAGGAAGCCTCGGCGCGAATTGAACAGATGATGCGCAACTCCAGCATTCCCCGCTCCATGGCCAGCATGGTGGCCAACAATGTGGTGGACGGCTTGATCCGCGAGAAGGCCGTGGAACTGCAAGCGCAGAAGATGGGCTTTACGGTCACCGATGCTGAAGTGGTGTCGATGATCCAGACGGTGCTGCCGCAGCTGTTCCCCAATGGCGAGTTTATGGGCAAAGAGGCCTACTCGTCGTTCCTGGCCCAGCGCGGCATGACGACGGCGATGTTTGAGTCCAACCTCCGCCGGCAACTGCTGGCGGCCAAGGTCCAGAACGTGATCAGCGAAGGCATCATTGTCACGCCGGCGCAGGTGGAAACCGAATTCAAGCGCAGCAATGAGAAGGTGAAGATCGAATACGTCTCGCTGACGGTGGCGGAACTGAAAAAGCAGTTGACCGTGGATGATGCCGCCGTCCAGGCCGAGTACGACAAGCGCAAGGCCACGCTGAAGCTGCCGGAGCGCCGTTCGGCCACGCTGCTGATTGTCGATCAGGCCCGCACCGCGGCCGGGATTCAGGTGTCGGAGGCGGACTTGCGCCGCGCTTATGAAGACAACAAGGAGCGCTATCGGACGCCGGAACGTGTCCACGTGCGCCACATCCTGCTGAAGACCACCGACAAGTCCCCGGCCCAAGTGGCCGAAGCGCAGAAGAAGATTGAAGACCTGCTGAAGCAGGTACAAAAGGGCGCGGACTTTGGCGAACTGGCCAAGAAGAACTCCGAGGACCCGGGCTCCGGCGCCAATGGCGGCGATCTGGGATTTGTCACCAAGGGCCAGATGGTGCCGAACTTCGAAGCGGCGGCCTTTGCCTTGAAGACACCCAAGCAGCTGTCGCCGGTGGTGAAGACCGAGTACGGCTTCCACATCCTGGAGCTTCTGAGCCGGGAGGACGCTCGGTTGCGGCCGTTTGAAGAGGCCAAGGGCGAACTGGTGGCCGAGACGCAGAAGCAGGTGGTGTTCGACCGCATGCAGCGCAATATTGATGCCATCCGCGCGGCCGCCGCGAAGTCTCCCGAGAAGCTGGGTGAGATCGCTTCACAGTACAACGCCGTGCTGGCCATGTCCGGCATGATGACGTCCAGCGAGAGCAATTTCCCTGAGCTGGGTGCCCGGCCCGAATTGACGTCGTTGATCTTTTCGGCCAAGAAGGGCGAAGTGACCAGCATGGTGGAAGCCCCCGGCAACAAGCTGGCGGTGGCTGTAGTGACAGCGATTGAGCCGGAACGGCAGGCCCAGTTGGCCGATGTCGCCGCCCGGTTGCGTGATGAACTGCTGACGCGCAAGGCGACCGAGGAACTGAAGACGAAAGCCGCGCAACTGTTGGCCAAAGCCAAGGTAGGCGGAGCCGATTTCAAGAAGCTGGCGGCGGAGTTCAAGGGCGAATACAAGATGCCCAACGAGTTTGCCCGCAATGGAGCCGTCGAGGGATTGGGCGGCGCGGTGGTGGTGGAGGAAGCGTTCGGGAAGCCGGCCGGTACGGTCACTGGCCCGCACCCGCTGGGTGAGGCGACCTTTGTGGCCCGGGTCGTCGAAGCCATCCCGGCCGATCTGTCAAAGCTGGCCATGGATCGCGAAAGTGTCGTGAAGACGATCCGCGAGCGTCAGGGCCGGGAACGGGAAGAACTGTTCACCGATGGCCTGGTCCAGAAGTTGACCAAGGACGGCAAGGTGAAGATGTATCCCGACAACGTCAAGCGCCTGTTGTCGTCCTACGGCCAGTCCTAATGGAGCTGCTCCGGACGCTGATCAGCGCCGAGAAGTTGCGGCTGCTGCTGGAGACCAGCCTTTCCGGCTGGTATGCCTACGCGGCCCTAGCGGCCATTGTTTTCGCTGAAACCGGTCTGCTGGTGGGTTTCTTTCTGCCGGGCGACAGTCTGCTGTTTGTCGCGGGAATGGTGGCGGGAACCGGTCGGCTGGAGATTGTGCCGCTGATCGCGTTGTTGACGGTAGCCGCCATTGTGGGCGACGCCGTGGGCTATCTGCTGGGCCGCCGCGCTGGCCCAGCGATCTTCAACAAGCCTTCTTCCCGGTGGTTCAAGCGGGAGCACCTGCTGCGCACTAAAGAGTTCTATGAGAGGCACGGCGGCCAGACGATCGTCATCGCCCGTTTTGTGCCCATCATCCGGACCTTTGCGCCGTTTGTCGCCGGCGTGGCCGAGATGAGCTATTCCAAGTTTGCCTCGTACAACATCTTCGGCGGCATCGGCTGGGTGGTGGGCGTGACGCTGCTTGGCTATTTCCTGGGGGGGCTGCCGTTTGTACAGAAGTACTTTGACAAGGTGCTGATCGGCATTGTGCTGGCCAGCGTGCTGCCGATTGGAATCGAATACCTGCGGTCCCGGTCACCGCGCAAGGCCTAGGGCTGAGCCACGATGAAGATCCTCGATGTCGGCTGCGGGATCAAGAAGTATCCGGGAGCCATCGGGATTGACCGTTTGCCCGGCACCGCGGCGGACATTGTGCATGACCTGGACCACTTCCCCTGGCCGCTGCCCGATTCCTCGTTCGATCAACTGCGGCTGATCCACGTGATTGAGCATGTGGGCGACGTCATCCGCACGATGGAAGAACTGCACCGCCTGGGGCGGAACGGTGCCCGCGTGGTGATCGCCACGCCGCACTACACGGACTTCAGCTCATTTTGCGACCCCACGCACCGCTGGCACCTGAACAGCTTTTCCTTGCGTTATTTCGGCGCGGACAATGCGGGCTTTGGCTACTATTCGGCGGTAAAGTTTCGAGAGATTTCCGTCTACGTCAAGCTACTAGCACTGTGGAGGTATCTAGGCTTTGAGCTGCTGGTGAACGCCTTCCCCCGCTTCCGCCGATTCTGGGAGTTCTATCTCTGCTACATCGTGCGGGGCAAGGTGATTGAGTGGGAGCTTGAAGTGATCAAAAGCGATGTTCCGCCAACTGCTGGACCGGCTACGCCATCGCGCTAGGCTGCGCACCGGTAATCGAGCCCACGCCATGGGCCGCCGGGGTGAAGACTTGGCCCACCGGTATCTGGAAGGCCATGGCCTACGGGTGGTGGCGCGCAACTACCGCGCACCGGGCGGGACGGGCGAAATCGACCTGGTGGCGCGGGATGGCGAAACGATCGTTTTTGTGGAAGTGAAGTCCCGGGCCACCGAGGAGTTCGGCTCACCGGACCGGGCGGTGGGTACGGAAAAGGAACGCCATCTCCTTCGCGCCGCCCTGGACTACGTGCATCGCGCGGAGGTGGACTGGGAGACGGTCCGCTTTGACATCGTCAACGTGGTGTTTGCCAACCCACCCGCGATTGAGCATCGCCAGGATGTGCTCCGTTGGCGGAGGTGAAGGTGGCGCTCGACGCTTAACGGCCCGCGGCGCCTTCAATGACCGCCGCGAAGAAGCCGTCGCCTTCATCTTCGCCCGGCCAGCGGCGCATGGTCTTCAGCACCGGCAGACCGGCCACCACGTCCTCGTTTTCCTCGGGTTCCAGTGAGCACGTCGCATAGACCACCCGCCGCCCCACTTTCAGGGCTTGCTCGAGGATCTGCCGCTGGCGCTGCTGCTGGCGGAGGAAGTCTTCCGGCCAGAGGCGCCACTTGATTTCCGGATTGCGGGCGAGTGTACCGGTGCCGGAGCAGGGGGCGTCCACCAGGACGCAATCAAAGATCTGGCTGAATGGTAGCGGCCGCGTGGCGTCCAGGAGAACACGATGGCCGGGCACGGTTTCCAGGCGCTGCAAGCTGCGGTCGGCGGCGACGACGAGCGAGGGCGAGTAGGTCAACGCCTGTCGCGTCTTGTTGCCGGGGGCCGAGCACAGGTCCAGGAACGTCATGCCAGGAGCCAGTTCCAGCAGCGGAACGATGGTTTGCGCGCCGACGTCCATGCCGCTGGGCGGGATGGTGAGCGCATGCCCGGCGATCGCCTCCGCGCGCGCTCCCCAACGGGCCATCAGCCATTCCGGGCAGGACCATTCGGTTTCGCGGTCTGGCCAGGGCACGGGGTCCCGCGTGACTTTGCGCAGTACGGCATTCACGAGACCGGCGGCGGAGCGTTTGCCGTTGCGCTTCACCAGTTCGACGCTTTCGCCTACGGCGGCGTGGCGGGGAATACGATCCAGGTAACGCATCTGGAAGATCCCCAGGCGCAGCGCGGTGCGGACCTTGTCGTCCAGGCGCGGGGGCGCGCCAAAGTAGCCCATCAGAAAATCGAGCGAGAGCTGATTCCGCAGGACGCCCAGCACCATCTCCTGCGCGAGGCCCGCGTCGCGGCTTTCGAGCGTCATGCACCGGTAGAGCAGCGCCTCATCGGAATGCGCGCCTTCCAGTACGTCCAGCAGTGCATCCCAGGCGGCGGCGCGGGCCGGGCTCAACATGCGGCCTCCGCGTGCTGGCGCACCACGTCCAGCACCAGTTCGGGAGCATCCAGATGCACCCAGTGTCCGCCGCGCGGGGCCACCAGATGGCGGCCACGGGACGAAAGGGCGGCGCAATGCTGATGTTCAGCTTGCAGTTCTGGCGTCAGATGAGCGCCTGAGATCACAGTCAACGGCAAATCTCCTAGAGGTGCCCAACGGGCTCCATCTTCACAGCTGGTTTCCAGCGAAGCAAAGTACCGGGCTACGGTGCGGAAACTCCCTGGTTGGGACCAATGCCGGCGCACCAGTGGCCAAGTCCAGGCGGGCATCTTGGCGATCTCACCCAGCAACTGCTTCAATCGCGGATGCCGGACGGACTCGACGCCACCTCCCCGCCCGAGTAACGGACGCAGCAGGCCGGTTGCGGCGAAGGCAGCCATGAGCCGAGCCGCGGTGACGCCGCGACGCCACCGGCGGCGGGAGGCGGGCGTGGGCGGCCACCATTCTCCGATCAAGATCGGGTCCAGCAAAATCAAGCCTGCCACGCGCTGCGGCCGGAGTTCGGCCAAAAGGCGGACGATCAAGCCGCCAAAGGAATGGCCCAGCAGGATCAGCTTTTCTTGCGCTAGCGAACCAGCTTCCAGCAGCTCCGCCAACTCCATGGCACATTGGCGTGCCGTGCGCGGCTCAGGGCGTGGAGCGGACTCGCCATAGCCGGCCCGGTCGTACACCACCACGCGGGTGAACTCCGCCAGCTGCGGCACCAAGCCCATCCAGTTCAAGTGCGATCCGGCGATGCCGGATTCACAAACCACCAGTGGACCATCCTGGCCAAACTGTTTCAGGACGATGGGCTGGGGAGGAGGATTCAAAGTACTTCGCGTGGCAGGCGGACGGGCTTCGCTTCCGATTATGGCAGAACATGCTAAAGTTGCGAGGAGCATGGCACGTAGCGTCAACAAAGTAATCCTGATCGGCAATTTGGGCCGCGATGCGGAAACCCGCTTTACTCCCCAGGGAGTAGCCGTCACCCAGTTCTCGGTGGCCACTTCGCGCCGCTGGAAAGATCAGCAGACCGGCGATTGGAAAGAAGCCACCACCTGGAACAATGTGGTGTTGTGGCGTCAGGAAAATGTCGGCACCTACCTGCTGAAGGGCAAGCAGGTCTACGTCGAAGGGCGCCTGGAAACGCGCAGCTACGACGACAAGGATGGGAACAAGAAGTACACCACTGAAGTGGTGGCCGAAGAAGTGATCCTGCTAGGTGGCCGTGGCGAAGGCGGCGGTGGCGAAGAATTCCAGGGCGGCGGCATGCAATCCGCTCCGCGCCGCGCTGGCGGCGGACGTCCGATGCAGCAGAGTGCTCCCTCTGGCGGCCACGACGACTTCCCGCCCGGCATCACTGACGACGACGTACCGTTCTAGGGCGCTGCGGTGGGCAACCGCTCAATGGCCAGAGCGGCACTTTCTTTTTTTGACATACCGCAAACTGTATTGCATTGCGAAGTTTTGTACCCGGTGATAGCATCTCAGGCATGCGAAATCGGCTTGTCATCAGTTTGCTTGTGTGGGGCGCTTTTGCCCCGACCGCGATGGCCCAGTCGGCGCGCAGCACTATTCTGGGGCGCGTGACGGACCCGTCGGGATCTGCCGTAGGTTCGGCCAAAGTGTTGATCGACAACTTGGCCAACGGTCAAGCGGTGACTGTGTCGGCATCAGCGGGCGGCGAGTTCAGCGTTCCGAACCTCTTGCCGGGAACGTATCGGGCCACGGTCAGCGCTGCGGGCTTTAAGACAAACGTGGTCACCGACCTCGTGGTGAACCTGGACCAAACTGTTCGCCTGGATGTCGCGCTCACGGTTGGTGACGTCACCACGAGGGTGGAGATCGCCGCCGAAGCACCGGTGATCCAGACCGATTCATCGAGCGTCGGCAATGTCGTCGACGGTAAGCAGATCACGACCATGCCGCTCAATGGACGCCAAAACCTATTCGGGCTGCTTTCGCTGGCGCCCGGCGTGCAGAATCCGGCCATGAACCCATATGTGGCCGGCAATGGCGGCTTCGGCGCAGTGAATCTCACTGTTGATGGCGTCTCGGGCAACGATGCCGGCAATGAGCGGAATCTCACCACCGTGCCGTCGCTCGAATCGATTGGTGAATTCAAGGTGATCGCCAACAACGCCAGTGCTGAGTTTGGCCGTGGCGGAGCGCAGATTGTCGTCAGCTCCAAGTCCGGCACCAATGAGTTGCACGGCAGTCTGTTCTACTTCAATCGCAACCGCGCGACCGCGGCCAATAGCTTCTTCAACAACCGCGCTGGCATCCCGCGTCAAGTGTTTAACCGGAACGAGTATGGCGCCTCGCTGGGCGGGAAGATCATTCGCAATAAGCTTTTTTACTTCGGCAGCTTTGAAGGGTTCCGCCTGTTGCGGGCCGGCCAGAACGTGACACAGATGCCCACCCTCGCGCTGCGGCAGGGGGACTTCCGGCTGGTGCCGACGGCCATTCGCGATCCTTTCAACGGTGGCGTCCCGTTCCCCGGCAACCAGATTCCCTCGGATCGGATTGCGGCGGTGCCCAAGGGCCTGGACCGGTTCTTCTCGGCTCCTAATCTGCCCGGATCGGGACCGGCGGGTCTTGGAAACAACTATGTCGCCAATATTCCGGTGCTGGAACCGGTGGACCGCTACTCGGTGAAGATCGACTACAACCTTTCACAGAACGACCGGATCACGGGGCGCTTCTTCCGGTCGGCCAATGGACCGTTCAACCAGTCTGGTGTTTTCTTTTCCAGTGCCGTGGGCGGTGCGGGCACGGAGAAGTTTGGTAACTGGGGCGGTTGGGGCAACTCCACCAACAACACGATGTTGCAGTACACGCGGACCATCCGTTCGAACCTACTGAATGAGGCGCGGTTCGGTTGGCAGCATAACCGCTTTTTCCGCACGCCGCAGAACTTTGATTTCGATCCCTCCTCGTTGATCCCGGGCCTGATCAAGCCAGCGGAAGGCTTGGGGGGGCTGCCGGGAGTCAGCATTCTGGGCTTCCGCGGTTTTGCCGACGCCCCGGGTTCGGCGGATCGTCAGGCGACCTACGAGCTCTATGATTCAGTTACCTGGATCAAGAACAAGCACACGGTGAAGATGGGCGCGGAGTTCCAGCGCATCTCCAGTTACAACCGCCAGAACACGCCACCACAGCGCGGTCAGTTCACCTTCGACGGCCGCTATTCCGGCAACGCGTTCTCCGATTACCTGCTGGGCGCGCTGGCGCTGTCGTCACGCAACACCCGTAACGCCGAGAATGAGCCGGTGAACAGCCGCATCTTCGGTTTCATCCAGGACGATTGGCAGGTCACCTCTAAGCTGACGCTGAACGTGGGCGTGCGCTATGAGTTCGCGACGCCGTTCGACAATTCCAGTGGCGACATCGCCAATTGGGACGCCACCCTCAATCGCGTGGTGGTGGTGAAAGGTATGGCGAATGCGGATCGCCGGCTATTGGGACTGCCCGTGGTAGACGGCTCGACGAACGGCATTGATGTGGGCAACTATCTATTTCCGGACCGCAATAACTTTGCGCCGCGCCTGGGCTTGGCCTGGCGTCCGTTCGGCAACCGGTTTGTGATCCGGACCGGTTACGGAATCTTCTACAACGTCATTGCGGCCTACAATGGCACGCTGGGCATGGGCATTACGAATCCCCCGTTCCGGGCGCAGGAGAACTTTGAACCTACCTCCACTACCGTGCCCAATCTGACCTGGGCCAACCCGTTCCCGGGCGCGGGCACGCTGCCCACGAATCCCGCGATCCTGGCCGTGGCCCGGAACCGCGCCACGCCTTACTCACAGCAATGGAACGTGACGATGGAGTACGAGCTGGCCAAGAACACCGCCATCCGCGTTTCTTACTTGGGCAACAAAGGCACCAAGCTGGAGCGCAATTCCAATCCCAACGAGCCCATCATGGCGCCCGGCACCGTGCAACCGCGGCGGCGCTTCCAGCCTTGGGGCCCGATCACCTACTGGGAATCCGGCCGCAACAGTATCCTGAACCAGTTGCAGGTGGGCGTGCAACGGCGCTACAGCTCCGGCTTCACCCTGCAGGCGGAGTATCAGTTTAGCCGGGCTTTGAACGAGTTCACCTTTGGTGACGCGCCGGCCAACAATCAGGATTTCCGTTACGACCGGGGCAACCAGGACGGCATCCGCCGCCACTGGTTTGTCACCAACTACTCCTACGACCTGCCGTTCGGCCGGGGCCAGCGATTTCTTTCCGGAGCCAAAGGACTACAGGAGAAGCTGGTGGGCGGTTGGCGGGTCACGGGCATTCTCAGCACCGGCACCGGTTCGCCGTACTCAGTCAATTTCACCGCGACGCAGTTGGGCTGGCTGTCAAGCCGGGCTAATGTCGTGAATGGCTATGGAGCGGCGGTGCCCTCCAACCGCTCGGTTGATCGTTGGTTCGACCCGGCGGCATTTGCCATCCCCGCCCCATTCACCTTTGGAAATGGAGCCCGTAACGCCCTGTTTGGCCCCGGCGTCGCATCCTGGGACGCGGCGATCTTCAAGAACTTCTCCATCACGGAGCGACTACGCGCCAGCCTGCGCACGGAGTTCTTCAACATGTTGAACCGGGCGAACTTCGGCAATCCGGCCAACAACATCAGCGTGCCCGCCAACGTGGGCCGCATCGCTTCGACGATCACCGATCCCCGCACGGTGCAGTTCGGGCTAAGGCTCGATTTCTAGAATCACTTGCGTCCGGCGGTGCGGGGCTTACCCCAACATCGCCAGAGCGCCCTCCAGCTCACCCAGCGTGTGACCATCACCGGTCCGGCGAGCGGTGGTGATGCCGTCGCGATAGATGGCTTTGGCGTCTTCTAGACGGCCCAGGGTTTCCAGCGCGCGGCCGCCGTGGAAGTAGGCGGCGACGTAGTTGGGGTCGTTTTCGATCAGCGTACGGAACTCGGTGACCGCCCCTTCGCCGTCGCCGGAGTTCAGCAGGTCCAGCGCCAGGCCATAGCGGACGAAGCTGTTCTTGGGGTCTTGCGCCAGCATTTGGCGGAGGGCATCGGATCGGGCACTCATGCTTCCTATGATACCGGGCACAGGTCATGAGCTGTCTTCAAATCGGGCGGGCGTGTTAAGATTCAGCGCGTGCCATGCCCTTACTTTGAGCCCCAGACGAAGTCCCGCCGCTCGGTGGCGTTCCGGCTGCCGCTGCGGGTGTTTTGGGTGGGACGCTGCGTGGCGGGGGGCACGCCGGACGAAGATGCGCAACTGGAGCACTGCAACCTGGGGTATGCCCTGCCCTGCCCACACCTGCCGCCGGAGCGGGAAGCCGACGCGGTGCGCTTCAGTCAGCGGCCGGAAGGGCCGATGTTTATCCTGGAGAAGGATCACCGTCCGGTGCGGTGGGGTGGCTTGGCCACCATCGAGCCGGGGACGGTGCTCTCGACGCAGGCACAAGCATGGCTGAAACCATAACTCCCCCAACTCCTGAACCCCGGTCGCTGGAGCCGCGAACGGTGCGCGAATCGCTCTCGGAGATCTCTGAGATGGCGCTGCCCAATGACGCCAACCCTCTGGGCAACCTGATCGGCGGCAAAGTGATGCATCTGGTGGACATCGCGGCCGCCATCGCCGCCAGCCGCCATTCGCGGCACCCCTGCGTTACCGCCTCAGTGGATCACATGACCTTTCTTCACCCGGTGCACATCGGCGAATTGGTGGTGGTGAAGGCCAGCGTCAACCGAGCCTTTACGACGTCGATGGAAGTGGGCGTCAAGGTGATTGTCGAGAATCTGCGGACCGGGACAGTTCGGCACACGTCGTCGGCCTATCTGACGTTTGTGGCTCTGGATGCCCAGGGCAAACATACTCGGGTGCCGCCCGTGGTGCCGGAAACTGAGGCGGAGAAGCGCCGGTATGAGGCGGCCGGCGAGCGACGCCGGTATCGCTTGGCCGTGCGGGCGCAAGCGGGCGAGTTGAGCTAAGCGGCTTTCGCGAGCTGGATCAGCCCCATGCGTCAGCTTGGGGCTAGGTGGCGGTCCGGACCGGCGATGGGCTAGGCCTTGTAGAGGTACTTGATGTTGTCCTTAAACAACAACAGGTTGGGCGCGCCTTCGCGGTTTACTTTCAGGCTGGCGCGGTCGTACCATTCGATGACGCCCTTGATGACTTCGCCATCCCGCAAGACAAACACCATCTCGGTTTTTGACTGCATCTGCTTGAGATAGTAGAAGTTTTCCGCATTGGTCTGATCCGGGGGGACTTGCTTTTTCTGCGCCGGTGGCCGGGATGCGGTTCCGGTGGGGGCGCTACGGATCGGCTTGCGGTTTACAGGTTCCATGGGTTTGATGAATCGACGTTTATCGTCGATCAAATGTTTCCTCCATCATAGCCGACCCGGCCCATTCGCTTCAGGCCAATTTCGCCCCGCTCTGCTAACGGGTGCCAGCGGCCCGGCTGAGTTCGACAATCAAGGCATCGAGAGCAATCGCCTTCTGGATGTTGCGCCGCACCAGTTGGCCCAAGGCCTCAACCCGCGTCACGGCCAGCCGGATCCAGCCAAAGGTGACGGTGGTGGCCAGCTGCTGCAGATCCCGCAGCAGGTCCACGTTGCGGATGTTAAGGTTGCCGTGGGCCAGCAGCAGCAGGTCTTCCAGCAGTATTTCCAGCACTCGCAGCAGTTCATCCAGCTTTTCCGATTTGGAGGCCGAAATCGATTCCGCGTACTTCACCCAGGTGCTAAACGCCGCCTGCCCGGCGGCTACACGCAGCAGGGCGAGCATGGCTCCACGACGCTTGTCGTACAAATCGAGGTCGATCGACAGCGCCTGACCGGGAGAACCGTTGGCCAACGCCAGCCGCCTTTCGGGGCGGTCCACTTTAGCCTGCGTCGTGAGGAAGCTCTGCATCTCCTCCGGACCCAGCGCCGTCAGTTGCACGGGCACGGAGCGGGACCGGATGGTGGGCAGCAGATCATAGGCGTTGGTGGCCGTCATGATGATCACCAGGTGCGGCGGCGGCTCTTCGAGAGTCTTCAGCAGCGAATTGGCGGCCTGCTCGTTGGCCCGGTCAATTCCGTCGATCAGAAACACCCGGCGCGAACCGTGCAGGGGCGCAAAATGGGCCTGCTCCCGCAGGAAGCGCATCTGCGGCATGCCGATCTGGCGCATCGGCCCGTCAGGCGGGAAGGTGACAAAGTCGGACTGGGTGGCGAAGAACAGCGGCTCTTCGTTGCGCTTCTCCGAGGTCCACTTTTCGCGCTCGCTGATGCGTTCCAGGTTGGCCGGAAGCGAAAGGTCGTCCTGTTCGATCTTGCTCGCCTCGCCCAGCACGGCGGCGGCGAAACGGCGGGCGAGGGTCGCTTTGCCGATACCCTCGGGTCCGTTGAACAGCAGCGTTTGCGGAATGCGGCCGGTGGACACCATCTGTTCCAGCGTGGCGACGGCACCAGCATTGCCCCAGAATGGTTCGCGGACGCGACCGTCAAACATGGGAGGCCACCTCAAGCGGATGCGGAGAACGTTCTGGCTGCTGGTCTGAGGATTGGCGCGATTGGAGGGCAGCCCGCTCCTGCTGGTCGCGGCTAGGTTCCGGCCTAGACATGCGGAGCCACCGCCTCCCACACCAATTGCTCCACTTCGTCGGGCGTGCCGGAGGCGTCGATCAGGCGGAAGCGGTTGGGCTCGGCGGCAGCCATCCGGTGATAGGCGTCGCGGACCAGGGCGCGGAACTGGTCCGGCTCTTCTTCCAGGCGGTCACGCTTTTTCGCACGGGCGGCGCTGGTGGCAAGATCAATGTCGAGGCACAGGGTGAGATCGGGCTTCACGCCGCGGCAGGCGATCCGGTCCAGTTGCCGGACCAGTTCCTCCCCCAGGCCACGGCCGGAGCCCTGGTAGGCCAGCGTCGAATCGGTAAAGCGGTCGCTGATGATGATGGCGCCGCTGGCCACCCCTGGCCGAATCAGTTCATCGACGTTCTGCGCGCGGGCCGCGAAATAGAGCAGGATCTCGGTGGTGGGCGAAAGTTCCGGCGTCGCGGGGTCCAGCAGGACCTCGCGGATGCGGCGGGAGATGCGGCTGCCGCCGGGTTCCGCGCTTTCGACGACATGCCGGCCCAGTTGACGCAAGCGCGCGACCAAACGGACCATCTGCGTCGACTTGCCGCCGCCGTCGATGCCCTCAAAACTGATGAAGAGGCCGCGCGTATCAGGCACGTTACTGGGCCTCATCGTAGACGAAGTGGAGCACCTTTTTCAGGTCTTCCCAGGCTTCGCGGCGCAGTTCCTTGGACTGGTTCCGCAACAGGTAGGACGGGTGATAGGTGACCATCACCGGCACATCGCGCCACTTGTACCACTGGCCGCGCGCCTTGGTGATGCCTTCCTTTAGGTTCAGCAGCGCCTTGGCCGCCGTGCCGCCCAGGCAGCAAATTGCCCGGGGCTTCATGACGGTCAACTGACGCGACAGGAACTGGCCGCAGATCTCCATTTCATCCGGCTGCGGCGTCCGGTTCTCCGGCGGGCGGCACTTGACGACGTTGCAAATGTAGACATCCGGGCGCGTGATGGCGATGCCTTCTTTGGCCGCCGTGTTCTCGATCATCTGCGTCAACAGCTGACCGGCTCGGCCGACAAACGGCAGACCTTGCTGGTCTTCATCGGCACCGGGGCCTTCGCCCACAAAGACGAGCGGCGATTGTTCATTGCCGGAACCAAAGACGATCTTGTTGCGGCCTTCGCACAAGCGGCACCGGCGGCAATCGCCGATGTCCTCGCGGATCTTCAGCATCGAATCATCGGCGGGTTCAAGCGGGGGCAAGGTATACAACTCAGGCATGGGTTCAATGAGGGGTAGCGGGGGCGGCGGAGTGAGCTTGGGCGCCGGTTCCGGTTGAGGCGTGGCCCGGGAGGCCACCGGCACGGCGGGTGGCGGCATAGCTGGCGGCGGTACTTCCAGTGGGGTTGCCGCTAGCACTAGCTTGGCCACAGGAGCGGCTGGAGCGATGCTGACAGGCTCCGGTGCGGGTAACTTCGGGGCAGACAATGGTGCCGCCGGTGGTGGTGCAGCGGGTGGCGTGGCCACCTCAACCGTATCGGGGGCAGCCGCATCAGCCACAGCGGCCTCACCCGCCGGGCGGCGGAACAGAAAAGTGAAGCCCAGGTCCTGGTAGAACTCCAGTTGGCGCCGTTTTTCTTCCGGTGTCATCTCACTCGCTCCGTGATGGGCCCTTTCACGCCGCCCCGTGCAACGCCAGCCGCAACCGGAGGGCGTGATCAAAAATGACGTCGGCGATGGCGCGCTTGGCCGCCGCCGGAACTTCCACGGTTTCGCCGGTGCTCATCACCAGCGTCACTTCGTTCATGTCGGATTCGAAGCCGGTGGAGGTGGAGTTCACCAGATTGCCCACCACCATGTCGCAGTGCTTGGTTTCCAGCTTTCGCCGCGCCTCAGCGACCAGGTTCTGAGTTTCTGCCGCAAAGCCGATCAGCAACCGGTCTCCTTTGCGACGTCCGGCTTCGGCCAGGATGTCGGGCGTCGGATCAAGGTTCAGGCTCAGCCGCAGAGCGCTCTTTTTTACCTTCTGGTCCGGTACGTCCACCACGTGATAGTCCGCGACCGCCGCCGCTTTGATGATGATGGACGCTTGGTCCAGCTGTGCCATCACGGCCTCGCGCATTTGCTGGGCCGTGCGCACGTGCACCATCTCGACACCCGCTGGCTCTTCGATGTGCACCGGGCCGGTGATCAGCACGACGCGAGCTCCGCGATCGCGCGCCGCTTCGGCCAACGCGTAGCCCATCTTGCCGCTGGAGCGGTTGGTGATGTAGCGTACGGGGTCCAGGGGCTCCTGGGTGGGGCCGGCGGTGATGAGGATGGTTTCGCCCTCAAGGTCATGCCGCGGATGCGCCACAGCGTCCACGAAGGCGGCAATCTGATCCGGCTCCGCCAGCCGTCCCGGTCCAGTGGTGCCACAGGCCAGCAGGCCGGAATCGGGCGCAATCAAGTGATGCCCCGGGCGCTGCCGCAAGACGGCCACGTTGGCCTGGGTGGCGGGGTGCTGCCACATGTTCGAGTTCATGGCTGGGGCCAGGACGACGGGTCCGGTGAAGGCCAGGTAGGTGGTCGAGAGAAAGTCCGGCGCCAAGCCATGGGCAAATTTGGCCAGCAGGTCGGCGGTAGCGGGGGCCACCAGCAACAGGTCGCTTTCTTGGGCGACGCCAATGTGTTCGACGGAGCTGGAGAGGGTCGCCTCGGGCGAGGCTTCAGAGAAGAGGCCGGTGATCACTTTCTGGCCGGTTAGGGCGGCGAAAGTAAGGGGCTGGATGAACTGTTGCGCGCTCTCGGTGAGGATTACCTGGACGGTGTGGCCGCGCTCCATGAGCCTGCGGGCCACTTCCGCCGCCTTGTAGGCGGCAATGCCTCCGCCAACACCGAGAGCGATCTTCATGAATCGAGCTTACTCAAGCTGGACGGAGCCAGCGTCTAGACGACTTCGGCGGGACGGTCGCGGTTGGAATCTTCGTACTTCACCAGGCCGCGGCGCACTTCTTCCATAGAGGCGATGGTGGGCTTCTTCAGCGTGGTCGGCAGGAAGCTGCGGGCGCCCGCTTGCAACTGGCGCGCGCGCTTGGCGGCGACGATGATGAAGCGATAGGTGCTGGATTCCGGGTCATCCGGAATCGTGTTCAACGCATTAGGGCGCAAGTCAGACATTTCTTCAAACTCCTCAAACCAATACCGCGGTCAACCTAAACACTACCGGTCGAACGTGGCCAGAATCGGGCCAATCCGTTCTTCCATCCGGATCCGGCGGACGCGTTCCGCAGCGACGATCGCCTGCAGGTTGCGCACCGAATCCTCTACCTGATCATTCACCAACACGTAGTCGTAGTCGGCGTAGTTGCGGATCTCATTGGCCGCTTCCCGCAGCCGCCGCTCAATCACCGCTTCGGAATCTTCCGAACGGGCCCGCAGCCGCTTTTCGAGGATCTCCCGGGAAGGTGCCAGGATAAAAATCGAAACCGCGTACGGTATCCGCTGCTTTAATTGTCGCGCACCCTGCACATCAATGTCGAGAACCAGATCGTGGCGTTGAGCTTGTGCCTGTTCCAGGCTGGAGATGTGGGTGCCGTAGTAGTTGCCGAAAACCTCGGCCCATTCCAAAAACTCATTCTTGGCGTTACGGGCCTGGAAATCCTCGCGACCAATGTAGTGATAGCTTTCGCCATCCTTCTCATTGCCGCGCGGGGCCCGTGTGGTGTAGGAAATCGAGAAATCAAGCCGGGGATCTTCCGCGAGCAGGCGGTTCACCAAAGTGGATTTGCCGGAGCCCGACGGCGCCGAAACGATGAAGACATTGGTCATCGGGTAGGTAAAAGTATTATTCCAGAGTCATCGACCACAAGAGGGGTAAATTTAGGTCCGGCCATCAGATAGCTCCCGCTACTCGACATTGAGTGACTGCTCCCGGATCTTCTCGATCTCGGCTTTCAGCGCCAGACCGAGATGCGTCAGGGCCATGCCCGCCTCTCCGGCGTTGGCCGATTTGGCCAGCGTCGTATTGGCTTCGCGGTTCAGCTCCTGGAGCAGGAAATCGAGCTTCTTGCCCATTTCGCCGCCCGCTTCGAGCAGCTTTTTCAGTTCCGCGGTGTGGATGCGCAGGCGGGCCAGCTCCTCGGCGATGTCGGAGCGATCTGCCAGCAGCGCGGCTTCCTGCGCCAACCGTTGCGGGTCCAGCTTCAGCTCCAGGTCGGCCAGCTTCTGGTTGACGCGGATTCGCAGCGCGGCGACAATCGCTTCCCGGTGCGGCTCAATTTGATCCACCAGGCCGGCAATGGCCGCTTGGCGCGACTGCATATCGGCAGCCAGTTCCGCGCCTTCCCGCTGCCGGAACTGGTCAAACAGGTCGATGGCGGCGTGGAGCGCGTCCACCAGTTGGGCTTCCGTTGCCGCATCCGGCTCACCAATGGCACCGCTGGAATCGGCCAGGATGCCCGGCAAGCGAAGGGCGGCGTTCAGATCGGGCTCGCCGGAGAGGTGGTATTCAGCGGCCAGGGTCCGGTAGGAGGCGATATAGGTGTCCAGCAGTTCCCGATTGACGGCCGCCGCTGCTGCCGTGCGTGGCCGTTCGACTGCGGCGCGCAGTTCGACGTGGCCGCGGTGGAGCCGCTTCTTCAGCACTGCGCGGAGAGCGGCCTCATAGGGCTCCAGTGCGCTCGGCAGGCCGATGTGCAGGTCCAGCGTGCGGTGGTTGACGCTCTTCAGCGAAAATGTCACGTCGCCCAACCCGGTGGGCCGCTTGAGCCGGGCATAGCCCGTCATCGAACGAGTCATGATACGTCTGCCTCCAAGTACTGCATTTCGTGCAAGCGCTGGTAGATGCCGCCGCCGGAGACCAGCTCTTCATGCGTGCCTACTTCGCTCACCTGACCCTTGTCGATCACGACAATCTTGTCCGCCCGGCGGATGGTGGAGAGGCGATGCGCGATCACGATGACGGTGCGGCCTTCAATCAGGTTCGAGAGCGCCCGCTGCACCAGCATCTCGGATTCGGTATCGAGGTGCGAGGTGGCTTCGTCCAGGATCAAGATCGGCGCGTTGCGCAGCAGCGCCCGGGCGATGGCCAACCGTTGACGCTGGCCGCCGGAGAGCTTAGTGCCGCGTTCGCCGATCACGGTTTCGTAGCCTTCCGGAAGCTGTTCAATGAATTCGGCCGCCAGGGCGTTGCGCGCGGCTTCGCGAACCTCAGCGTCGGTGGCGCTCAGCCGCCCGTAGCGGATGTTGTTGGCGACGGTGTCGTTGAACAGGAACGTTTCCTGGGCCACGATGCCGATCTGGCCGCGTAGAGAGTCGAGGGTGTAGTCGCGGATGTCGCGGCCGTCGATCGTCAACTCGCCGCCGGAGATCTCGCGGAAGCGGGGCACCATGTTGGCCGTGGTCGTCTTGCCGCCGCCAGAGGGACCCACCAGCGCCACCACTTCACCATGCTTCACTTCCAGGTTGATGCCGCGCAGGGTGTCGATGTCAGCGGTTGGGTAGCGGAACCGCACTTCACGGAAGTGGATGCTTTGGCAGAACGCGGTTAAGGGCTGCGCCTGTGGGCTATCGCAGATCTCGTGCTTGGTATCGAGATACTCAAACACCTTCTGCGACGCGCCCGCGGCTTGCTGGAATATGTTGTGGATGCCGGTGAGCCGCTTCACCGGCTCATAGAGCATCAGCAGCGCGATGACAAAGCTGGTGAACTCTCCCGCCGTCATCGCGCCGGTCTTGATCTGCGTGCGGGCGTAGGTGAGCAGGCCGATGATGGTGAGCGCGCCGAAGAACTCGATCAAGGGCGAGGCCAGTGCTTGCTGGGCCACGTAGCGTAGGTTCGAGATGCGCAGGCGCCGCGTGGCGGCTTCAAAACGCACGGCCTCGTGCTGCTCCGCATTGAAGGCCTTCACCACCGGATGCCCGGCCAGAGCTTCCTGCAGCACCTCATTCACTTCGGCCGCGTCATCCTGGGCGCGGCGTGTCGTGCGGCGTAGCCGCTTGCCGATGCGGGCGGTGGGCACCAGCACGAATGGCAGCACGGTCAAGGACACGAAGGCCAGCTTCCAGTCGTGCTGGAGCAGGACGGTCAATAGGCCGATCGCCGAGAAGCTTTGCCGCAGCCAGTCCGCCAGCATGTGGGAGGAGGCTACCTGGATCTTTTCGATGTCGTTCATGATGGACGACATCAGCCGGGCGGTCGAGTTCAGTTCAAAAAACTGCGAATCCTGCTTCAGCACGTGGGTAAACACCCGTTGCCGCAGGTCCATGACGGCGCCCAGGCCGACGTAGTTGATCAGGTAGTTGCCGCAGTAATCGCAGACGCCCTTGATCAGGTAGACGGTGGTAATGCCGGCGGCCACCATGGTCCAGACATCGTGCATACCGGCCGGGAAGAGATGATTCAAATCAAGGCGCAGGCCGATGGCGGGGAACGTCAGCAACGGCACGGCATCATCGGCTGTCGAGGGGTTCAGCACCCGGTCAAAAATCGGCCGGATCAGCAAGGCCAGCGCCGCTTGCGCCGCGCCGACCAGGGCCATCAGCACGACGGACCCCGCCAAGGCCGCCCAGTATGGCTTCACATACGCGAGCAGCCGTCTCATCCGCGCCCTGCCTGGCGCACAGAAGCGCTCCTCAGATCGGCCACGGCTTCGCGAACGGCGGTGACCGGGATGGCCGAGAGATCATTGTTTTTCAGCACTCGAGCTTCGGTGCGCCAGGGTGCCCAGACCACTTCATTGGACGGTCCGAACAACACGACTACCGGCAGCCCAAATGCCGCCGCCATGTGCGCGGGGCCGGAATCGTTGCCGACGAACAGCGACGCCCCGGCCAGCAGCCGCTTGGTCTCGTTCAGTGATCCGGCCACGCAGCGGTACTGCCTGAAAGGCGTGAAGTCGTCCGCTGCGGTACCGATGAAGACGGGCTCCAGATCGAGCGCGGCGGCCAGTTCCGCAAAGCGCTCCGCGGGCCACTGCTTTTCCGGTGCCGAGGCAAAGGGATGGATCACGGCGTAGGGCAGCCCAGCCACGGGTGGGTCAGAAAAGAGCCTGGCCCGCGGAATTTCCGTTGGGGGAACGCCCAGCCAGAACATCGCGGAGGCGACATGCTCCGCTGTGTGGACCACGCGGTCCACGCCCAGAATCTCCTGCGCCCGGGGGATGCGGAGGTTGTAGATCCAGCGCAGGGAATAGTGCGCAAAGCCGGCCCGCCAGCGGGCGCCGGACTTTAGGGTCATCAACGCGCTGCGGGTGCCGCCATGGAGGTTGATCGTCAGGTCCGGGCGGAAGCGGCGGACATCATCAACAATCTCCAGCCCCGGCACACCTTCATAAATGGCACGAAAGGCGGGTTCCGCGACAACGCCCAAAGCGATGCCCGGCTGATGCGCCTGCAACAGTTGGATGGCGGGCGTGGTGAGCACGCAATCGCCCAAGCTCCGCAACCGGATGAGGAGGACCCGAAGGTCCGCCCTATTCTTCGATAGTGGCTTTATCAATCAACATCACCGGGATGTCGTCTTGGATGGGGTAGACGCGTTTGCAGGCCTGACACTTCAAGCCGCGAGATTCCGCCAGCAGTTCCAGGGGCTGGTGGCACTGGGGGCAGACAAGCAGGTCGAGAAGTTCTTTACTGATGGCCATAACCACTCCTGAGTGTAACAGCGCCGAACCCGAATTTCTGGCTGGCGGCATCCACGCCCAATGGGTGGGTTCAACTGTAGACAAAAATCTGATAGTATCGGGCAATGATCCGTATTTCGAGCGCGATCGGTCAATCCTAGCGCATGTTTCCACCCCGGAACTATCCTCCCCGCGGGCCTCGTCCCCGAATTCGCGAAAATGTTAACGAAGCGATCCGTGCGCGTGAAGTGCGCGCCGTGTTCCCCGATGGCAGTGTGGCCGTCATGCCGACGCATGAAGCCATCCGCAAAGCCCAGGAACTCGGCCTCGACCTGATCTGCGTCTCGCCCACAGCGGAGCCGCCCGTGGCCAAGGCCATGGACTACGGCCAGTGGCAGTACGAGAACAAGAAGAAGCAGAACGAAGCCAAGAAGAAGCAGCACGTCATCCAGGTGAAGGAACTGAAGTTCCGCCCCAACACCGATGACCACGACTACGACTTCAAGAAAAACCACGCCATCCGCTTCCTGAAGGAAGGCAACCGCGTCAAGGCGGTGGTGCAGTTCCGTGGCCGCGAAATCGCACACGTCGATTTGGGCAAGAAGCTGCTGCTGCGCTTTTCGGATGACCTGAAAGAGCACGGCACCATCGAAGGCCAGCCGAAGCTGGAAGGCCGCAACGCTCACCTGATCATCAGTCCGGTGAAGGTGATGGTGCAGAACGCACCGAAGCCGAAGGCCGCGCCGCCAGCCGGTGGTGCGCCGAATGCGGGCCCGGCGGTTCCGCCGCCACAGCCTCCACCCGCGCAGTGATGCGGGCGATCCGCCCTTAACGCCGGCGATCGAACTCAGACGGCCTGTGCGCCCGCCCTATGGTGGATGTGCAGGCTGTTTCGCATTCTGGGCCACAGAATCGGGTCACGCCCGAACGCAAAAAAACTCCCTCCTGTTTTCATCTACTTATCGCCGACCGGGTTCAGGACCGGGGGCGTCTGTCAGAAATGCTCTTGAAGCGGAGAGCCTTTCCGGGCGACACCCTATGACCCAAACCCACACCGTCGACATCACGGCCTTTGCCACTCCGTCCGCACGCAGTGAAGCGATGCAGACGCAGTTGGCGCAGATCTTTGAGCGCATCGACACGCTGCCCGATGTGCAGACTACACGGAATGAACTGGAGCAGGTGCGGCTGCGGCTGAAGCGCTTTCACCTGTCGCAACAGGAAGTGATGCGCCGGGCCACGGAGACGGCGGACCGGATCGGCAGCTTGACCAGCGAGATCGAACTCGCCTTGGCGCAGGGCACCGAACCCCCGGCACTGGAGCCGCTGCTGAAAATGGACCTGGAGCATCGTGTCCTGACCCGCGCCAACTTCCGGCTGATTGAGCGTCTGCTGCCCGAAGCCGAGATCGACGAGATGCAGATGACTGCCACGCACTTGCTGTCGCGCGCGGCGGCCCTGCGGCAGGAAGCGGCCGGACGCATTGCCCGCACGGCGCAACTGATGGCGGAGGCGGCGGAGTTTGAAGGCCACATCCGGTTTGACCCAGCCCAGACGCTCTCCGGCGCATTGACCGCCCATGCCGTGGAACTGGAAACCCAAGCCGACAACTACCGCCGCTGGGCGGAAGAACGCGCCTTGAAGCACGAGAAAGTGCTGCGCGAACTCGACTCCCTACAGATGCTGAAAGGTTAGGACAACAACATGGACACTCGATTGAAAATCCGCGAACTCGTGGCTGGCTTGAGCGAATCGCAACGCGACATCATGACGGAAGAACTGCGCACGGCGGTGGCCGAATCCCGGCCCCGGATGTCGCTGGAAGAGATCACCCCGGCGCGGGTCAGCGATCCGGAGTTTGCCGCCAAGGTGCGGGCGGAGATCGCCGCCGCGTTGCGCGGGGAGATCTAGCCTTGGCAGAGAAGGCTGCTGCCAAGTTATGTGGCGCAGGCTGTCAGGCTGCAGCGGGACTTGAGTCCCGCTCTTGAATCCCAGACCACCTTCGGTCACCCGTGGACGGAGTGAATTCCGCCTCCAGGCTGAAGGCCTGCGCCACACCATAATCCAGGATTCATTGGGGGGGCAGGAATCATCTCGCCCCGGCCGGTCAATTCTTCGCCGCCGCCAGCGCTTTCTTGAAGATGAGAATGTGCTGGCGCGGCAGGTCTTTCTTCACTGCGTCCAGCAGAAACCCTTCGTCTTCCACTTCCAGCTTCGCTTCCGCCACGCTCATCTTGTGCTCCGGCCGGATGGGCACCCAGGGGTCTTCCTTCCGGTACTCCAGCAGAACCAGCCGCCCGTCATCCTTCAGCGCTTCACGCAACTTGCGCAACATCCGTTGCGGTTGCGCAAACTCGTGATAGACATCCACCATCAGAATCAAGTCTTGTGATTTGGCCGGCAGTTTGGGGTCCGCCTCGGTTCCCAACACCGTTTCGATGTTGGTGAACTGGGCCTTGGCCAACCGTTGGCGCAGCAGGCGCAGCATCTCCGGCTGAATGTCATTGGCGTAGACCTTGCCGGTGGCGCCCACTCGGCGCGACAAGCGAACGGTGAAGTAGCCGGAGCCGGCACCCACGTCGGCGACGGTCATTCCTTCCTTGACGCCGATAGAGGTCAAGGCCGTGTCGGGCATTTCTTCAATCTCGCGTTCGGACCGCTCCAGCCATTCCGCTCCGCCAAACCCCATCACGCCCGCGATACGGCGGCCGGTCTTGGGATGTTCGGCCTGGGCCCACAAGGCAGCGGGTCCAAAAGTGAGTGCAAGAAAAACTGCCAGAAAGCGATACATTAGAAGTTACGTGAGACCTCGTTAATAAAGATGAACCCAACCATCCGCCCGTTTCAATTACACACGATCTGTTTGCTGGCCGCTACCGCTGTGCTGGCCGGGTGCGGGAAGGAATCCCCCACGCAAAGCAAGCTTACCTACAAGATGGGCGACCGGATGCAAGTGGGTCCGCTGGTCTACAACGTCCTGGAAACGCAATGGAAGCCGCAGTTGGGTGACATGCTGTCCACGCGGATCCCCCAGAACCGCTTTCTGCTGCTACGGCTGACCATAACCAACTCCGGCGGCAAAGATGTTTCGGTACCGCTGCTCAACCTGGAAGATGGCAAGGGCAACACGTACCAGGAACTGGCGGACGGCAATGGCGTCACCAACTGGCTGGGTATGCTGCGGACCATCAAGCCGGCTCAAACGGAAGAGGGCTGGATTCTGTTCGACGTCTCGCCCAGCGCCTACAGTCTGCGGGTGACCGACGGCGGGGAAGCGGGCAGTGAACAAAGCGTGATGATTGAGATTCCCCTTTCGATGGAGAGCCTGAATGATTCCCTGCCCGGTTCCGGCATTGGCTTACCCAACCCGGCCTCGCCCAACCCCGCGATGGGCTTGCCCCCGGTGGTTCCACCGCCCTCCGCGCCGCGCTAGTCGAGGCCGGTTCTGGCTGGCCGCCGCGGCCTTGGTGCTGAGCTTTGCCCAGTGCCCCGGAACCGCTGCCCAGCCCGTGATCGACAACTTCACCCTGCGCCAGTTCGAAGGCGGCCCAGCCGTGTCGCGCGATTATCGAGCGCTGCCGGGCGAACAGGTGTTCGCTGACTTCCAGGTGAGCCAGTTTGGCAAAAGCGACGATCCAGACCCCAAAGTGCGCTTGGAGTACGCCCTGCTGCTGACGGATGCCAGTGGGTTGCTGGTGGCGGAAAGCCGCAGTGGCAAGGTGGAAGTGGAATTGGCGGATGAGGACAAGAAATGGCGCCCGCGGATCGGAGCCGGCTTCGCCCTCCCCGCCCTAATGAACGCCGGCACCTATCAGCTGCGCATCGTGGTGAAAGACCTGATCGCGCAGACCGAGGTGCGGCAGCAGTTTCCGGTTCCCGTCGGCGGCCGCATCATCACCCCGCCCGCCGCACTGGCGGCGCTGAATCTGCGCTGGTTCCGCTCCGAAGAGAGCACCGTGGAATTGGACGCCCCGGACTACGCCCCGGGCGAACCCATCTGGGCCCGCTTTGACCTGTCCGGGTTCAACCTGGGCCCCCGGAACGCGGTGCAGATCGAGTACGGCCTGGTGGTCCGCGATGCAGCCGGCAAGATTCTATTCCGGCAGGAGTTGTGCGCGCGCGAGGACCGGCAGTTTTTTTACCCCCCGCCCGCCATCCCAGGCGTGATCAGCCTGGCACCGGACTCCAAAGTAGCCCGAGGCCGCTACACCGCCACGCTCATCCTGCGCGATCTGATCGCCAAAACCACCTCCGAAAGCATCCACCCGTTTCATATCCGTTAGCCGCACTGATTTTCTCCTTGTAGAATTCCTCTCACGATGCAATAATTCTTTTCAAAGTAGCATTTCTCCAGTTTGGCGAGATTCTGCACAGTCAGAGAAAGGAGCGCCTGATGGATTCGGCCTTGGCTCTCCACCGCTTTCACTTCGCTTTCACCGTTACCTACCACTACCTGTTTCCCCAGCTCACCATGGGGCTGGCCCTGCTAATCGTCATCCTCAAGGGTCTGCATCTGCGGACCGGTGACGCGCACTACAACGACTCCGCCCGTTTCTGGGCCCGCATCTTCGCCATCAACTTTGCGATGGGCGTGGTGACGGGCATCCCGATGGAGTTCCAGTTCGGCACCAACTGGTCACGGTTTTCGAAAGCGGCCGGTGGCGTGATCGGGCAGACACTGGCGATGGAGGGAGTTTATTCGTTCTTCCTCGAATCCACGTTCCTGGGCCTGTTCATCTATGGCGAAAAGATCCTGGGCCGGACGGGACACTTTGCCGCTGCCTGCTGCGTGTTTGTGGGCTCCTGGATGTCGGGCTTCTTCATCATCGCCACGGATGCCTGGATGCAGCACCCGGTGGGCTACAAGCTGGGTCCGCAGGGCGAGATTCTACTGGACAGCTGGACGGCGCTGATCTTTAACCCCTGGACGTTTTGGCAGTATCTGCACAACATGATCGGCTCCGTGGTGACGGCCGCCTTTGTGATGTCGTCCATCGGTGCGCTTTACCTGTTGCAGCGCAAGCATGAAGAGCACGGCCGAATTTTTGTCCGCGTAGGCGTGCTGGCGGGCCTGGTGGCTTGCGTACTGATGCTGTTCCCCACCGGCGACGGGCAAGGCCAAAACATCGCCCGCTACCAGCCCGCGACGCTGGCCGCCATGGAGGGCCATTTCGAAACCAACCCCGCCGGCCAAGGCGCGGGGGTGGTGTTGCTGGGCCAGCCGGACGTCGAAAAAGGCAAGCTGGACAACCCGCTGATCATCCCGGAGGCGCTGAGCTTCATCACCTACAAGCGTTGGAATGCACAGGTGAAGGGCTTGAAGGAGTTTCCGCCCGACCAGCGGCCGGACAACATCCCGCTGCTCTATTACAGCTTCCACATCATGGTGGGCCTGGGCACGCTGTTCATCGCCGCGATGAGCTGGGCGACGCTGTCGCTGGTGCGGGGCCGGCTCTACACGTCAAAGCCGCTGCTGTGGCTGCTGTTTCTGCTAGCACCGTTTCCCTACATCGCCAATACCGCCGGCTGGATGACCGCGGAAATTGGCCGTCAGCCCTGGTTGATCTATGGCCTGATGCGCACCTCCGAAGGGGCCTCGATGCGCGTCTCGGCCGGCAACACGATGTTCACGTTGCTGGGCTTTATGGGCATGTACGCACTGCTGAGCGTCCTGTTCCTGTTCATGATCTGGCGTGAGGTGGAGCACGGGCCAGAATCGGCCACGCCCGCGCCTGACGCCTTGCCGCAACCCGTTCCGGTCATTGGAGACTGACCCATGGACACCAACACTCTACAAATCTTGTGGTTCTGCCTGGTGGCGGTGATGCTGACCTTCTATGTGATCCTGGACGGCTTCGACATCGGTGCCGGGATTGTCAGCCTGTTGATCGGCCGCGACCAGAGCCGCCGGGCGCTGGTACTGAAATCGATTGGCCCTTTCTGGGATGGCAATGAGGTGTGGCTGCTGGCCGGGGGCGGGTGTCTGTACTTTGCCTTTCCCACGCTTTACGCTTCCAGCTTCCAGGGTTTCTATCTGCCACTGATGATGGTGCTGTGGCTGCTGATGCTGCGCGGCATCTCGATTGAGTTCCGGAATCACATCGTCAGCGATCTATGGCGTCCCTTGTGGGACAAGGTTTTCGGCGTCGCCAGCGCACTGCTGGCCATCTTTTATGGCGCGGCGCTGGGAAACGTGGTGCGCGGAGTGCCGCTGGATGGTCAGGCCGAGTTCTTCCTACCTCTGTGGACCAACTGGCAGCCCGGCAGTGACCCGGGCATCCTAGACTGGTACACGGTGCTGGTGGGCCTGCTGGCCTTTGCCACGCTCACCATGCACGGAGCACTGTGGGTGAAGCTGAAAACCGAAGGTTCCCTAGCCAACGATAGCCGCGCCCTGGCCCGCTTGACGGCCGCACTGGTGCTGCTGCTGACCGGAGCCGTCACCGCCGCCAGCTTTTCGCTACAGCCGCAGATTGTGCGGAGCTTCACGGCGCAGCCGGCCGGGTTGATCTTCCCAGCGCTGGCCGTGGCGGGTCTGGGGATTGTCTTCTTGCGGCAAGGCGACGTGACGCAGTTTCTGGGCAGTTGCGTCTTCATCCTGGGCATGATGACCTCGGCGGCGTTCGGGCTGTTTCCCTACGTGCTGCCGTCGTCCACGCAGTCGGGCCTGGGCCTGACCATCCAGAACACGGCGGCCGCCAACTACGGCTTGAGCGTCGGCCTCTGGTGGTGGATCCCCGGCATGCTGCTGGCAGGGAGCTACACCTGGTTTCTCTACCGCCGCTTTGCGGGCAAGGTGCAGCTGAATAGCGGCCACTAGGGTCTTTAGAGGCTAGGCCCCGCACCCTCGCCCAGCATCGCCCGCCGGATCAGTGAGATCGGCAGCGACCCCTGGCGCAGATACGCGTCGTGGAACTTCTTCAGCGAATACGCCGGGCCTAGCTTCGCCTGATAATCCGCGCGCAGCTTGAGCATCTGCAGCTTGCCCAGCGTATAGGCCAGATAGAGCGGGTCAAACGCGCCGCGGCGTGCCTCTTCCTTGGCCACGGCGCGTTCCTGCAACCCCTTGGTGATGAACAGTTCCGTCGCCTGCTCAACAGTCCAGCCCTGGGTATGCAGCTTGATCCCGGCCACGTAGCGGCAGTCGCGCAGCAGGGCTTCGGAAAGCTGCGACAGCTTGTAGCGCGGGTCGGCACCACCAAAGCCCTGCTCGATCATCATCTGCTCGGTGTAGTGCGCCCAGCCTTCAGCGGCCGAATAGGCAAACAGCATCTTGCGGGTCTTGGTGGGGAACTTGGGGGCGTAGAGGAACTGCACGTAGTGTCCGGGATAGGCTTCATGCACCGTGACGATGTCGATGGTGTACTTGTTAAACAGCCGCAGGTGCTCTTCCTTCTGGGCCGCGGGCCATTCTTTCTCGACCGGAGTGACGTAGTAGTACGCCTCGGTCGCCTTCGTCTCGTAAGCGCCGGGCGTATCCATGGCGGCATAGGTTCCGCTGCGCATAAACGGCGGCGTCTCGACCACGGTGGCCCGCACCTCACTGGGCACGGTGACGATGTCATGGTCAATCAGATACTGCCGGATGCCATCGGCGGTGCGGCGAACGGCGGGCAGCAGATCATCGGCCGCCGGATGCGCTTCAGCGGACAGCGCCATCACCTCGGCGGGCGTCTTCTTCGGATCGATCAACCGCGCCGTCTCAATAAAGGCCTGGTAGTCCTTTTCGAGATTCCGTTCACCGATCGCCAGCACCTGATCAAGTGGCAAGTCCACCATCTCGTCGAACTTCAGCTTCTTGATGTAGGCATCCGCTCCAATGGCATAACCGCCCTTGGAGCGCTTCATGAGATCGTTCTTCAACCATGCCGCCGCGTCTTCCAGCGCCTTCGCCGCGGCTTCATTGGCGGCTTCAAACTGGCCCAGCAGCACGGCATCATCCTTGGCCGCCGCGCGACCCCAGATGGCGACGTCGTTCCGGAAATAGCCCACTGAGCCCGCGGCCAGCCGCCCGGCCAGATCGGTCAACTCCGGCGCCGGATTCTGCACGTTGGCCTTCATCGCGGCCACCATCAACGGGATGCCGTGCAGCCGCGCAACCACGCTGCGCACACGCTCTGATGCGGGCGCAAAGTTACGCTTCATGATGACGTCCACCACGGAGCCAGGCATGGAGACGTAGCCCATCGGGTTGTTCCGCCAGGCGCGAATCACGTCCACGTCGTGCAGTTCACCATCGATGCGAGCGGCCAGAAATTCGTAGTCGATCTGTTGCGCGGGCTCCAGCCGATCTTTCGGGATCGCGGCCAGACGGGCCGCTTGGGCCTTCAAGGCGGCAACCCGCTTCGCTACGGCAGCGGCGCTTAAGTCCTCCACCTCCGCATCGTACTGGTGATAACCGCTCATCACGCCAAAGGTAGGAGAGGCGGCGAACAGTTCATTGAAGTAGTCGTCTTCAAACAGCAGCCAATCGGCAATAGGGTCGCGAGGTGTCATGCAGGAAGCCAGAAGAAGAAAAGAGAGCACAGCCAGACTGCGTTGCATCGCTACTATAGTAGTTCGCCGGTGGCGATGGATCCACCGCGGCAAGGGGCAAGGGCCCACCAGCAGCGGACCGTTTTGCTCAGTGAATGGCTTCACACTTTGATCGATCTGCACACCCACACCAACCAATCAGACGGAACCACTGCTCCTGAGGAGTTGGTGGCCGCCGCGCG
This sequence comes from Bryobacteraceae bacterium, assembly GCA_947458745.1. GTDB lineage: Bacteria > Acidobacteriota > Terriglobia > Bryobacterales > Bryobacteraceae > JAPKYZ01. Next base: position 602,815 of record CANGYQ010000002.1, read on the forward strand.
CGCGGCGGGGCTCAACGCCCTGGCCATCACGGATCACGATACCTTCGGAGGCTACTTACTGGCCCGGCCCGCCGCGCTGGAGCAGGGTCTGGAGCTGGTCTGCGGCATCGAGCTCTCAACACGTACGGCCAGATTTCCCGTGCACCTGCTGGGCTATTTTCCGCATTCCGAGCCGACGCCTGGCTTCACCAACTGGCTGACCGAACAGCATCAGGCCCGGCATGAGCGCAACCTGAAGCTGGCTGCCAAGCTGCAAGGCCTGCGGCTGGACGTGACGCTGGAAGAAGCAAAAGCATTGGGGAGAGGCGTCACGGGACGGGTCCACTTTGCGCGCGTGATGATCTCCAAAGGATACGTGCACGACATCAAGGATGCCTTCAACCGCTATCTGGCCGAGGGCGCCCCGGCCTATGTGGCCATGGAAGACGTTCTACTGGACGAGGCTATTCCCCGCATGCGCGAAGCCGGCGGCCTGCCCGTGATCGCCCACCCGGGCCGGATGCGGCTGGGGGCTGATGAGACCGAGTTCATCCACCGGTGTGCCGACCGGGGCTTGGCGGGCCTGGAAGTGATCCACTCTGATCATTCGCTGGAAGAGGCGTTGCGGTATCAACGGCTGGCGCGCGAGTTCGGCCTGGCCATGACCGGCGGCTCCGACTTCCATGGCGATAACAAGCCGCGGCTCAAGCTAGGGTTCGGCTACGAAGGCAACGTGCGCGTGCCCGACGAATGGTTGCAGGCGCTGCGCGACCTTCCCCGGAATTGATTGTGGTATTTCTGGGCATCGATTTCGGCTGGCAAAGCCAACCTTCCGGCTGTGCGGCCTTGGATGAAGATCTCAACCTGCTCTCGCTCACCCGCTGCGACACGCCGGAAGCGACGCTTGATTGGGTGGACCAGTTTTCTGGCCCGGCCATGGCCGCCGTCGATGCCCCGCTGGTGATCCCCAACGCCACCGGCATGCGTCCGGTGGACCGGCTGGCGCACGTCCACCTGGGCCGCTACGACGCTGGCTGCTATCCGGCGAACCTGGGGCGTCCGTTTGCCGCGCGGGTGGTGAGCCTTTCCCGCAGCCTTTCTGAACGCGGCTTCTCTCACGCCGCCTCCATCACGCCACGATTGCCGGGTCGCTACCAGATCGAAGTGCACCCGCATGGCGCGATGGTGCGCCTGTTCACGCTGGACCGCATCATCAAGTACAAGAAGGGTACACTGGAAAGCCGCATTCCCGAGATGAAGCGCTACCGCCGCCTGCTGCGCGGCCTCCATCCGTGGCGACTACCCGCGATCCCCACCGCCGGCAAGCCGCTGAAGGCGGTTGAGGATCAGATGGACGCGATCGTTTCCGCCTACGTCGGCTGGCACTGGTGGCGCTACGGCAGCGAGCAGAATCAAGTGCTGGGCGATGAGCAGACCGGCTATATCGTCCTGCCGCAACCATTCTCCAGTGCACTTACGCCCTCATCGAGCCCACAATAGAGCTATGGACGCCTTTGCCCAACTTCGGGAAGACTACACCTACGGTGGACTGCTGGAGCATGACGCCAGCCCGGACCCGATCGAGCAGTTCCACCGCTGGTTCTCGGACGCCGAACGCGCGGGCATTCGTGACGTGAACGCGATGTCGGTGGCCACGGCCAACGCTGAAGGTCTGCCCAGTGTCCGCACCTTGCTATTGAAAGGCGTCGACACGGGCTTTGTCTTTTTCACCAACTATGAGAGCCGCAAGGCGCAGGATCTCGATGCCAATCCGCACGCCGCGCTCTGCTTCCACTGGCGCGAACTGGAGCGCCAGGTGCGCGTCAGCGGACCAGTGGAGCGCGTCTCCCGCACCGAAAGCGACGCCTACTTTCACTCCCGCCCGCGTGGCAGCCAGATCGGTGCCTGGGCCTCCCGGCAATCGACGGCCGTCGCTGATCGCGCCTCGATCGAGCAGCAGTATCGAGATATGGCCACCCGCTTCGAAGAAGGCGAGATTCCGCTGCCGGACTACTGGGGTGGCTACCGGCTGATGGCCCGGGAGATTGAGTTCTGGCAAGGCCGTCCTAGCCGTTTGCATGACCGGCTGCTCTACACCCTGGAGGATGGCGTGTGGCGGCGCGAAAGGTTGGCCCCGTGATCGGACTCGTGTTGGCCGCTCTGGTAGCGGCGGATGTGCCGCAGGCAGCGCTGGCAGTGGAGCAGCGCTACAACGCTTCGCAGTCACTCAAGATGCAGTTTGAGCAGAGCTACGCGCAGCAAGGCCGCGCCCGCCGCGAAACGGGCTCACTGACGTTGCTCAAGCCCGGCCGCATGCGTTGGGATTATGAAGGCGGCAAGGTCTTCGTCACCGATGGCCAGGTGCTGTGGCTATACTTGCCGAATGCCAACCGGGCAGAGCGCAGCAAGGTGAAGCAGTCGGACGATCTGCGCGCGCCGCTGGCGTTTCTGCTCGGACGCCTGAACTTTGCGCGAGACTTCCGCGAGGTCCGCACGGAAGGCAATGAGATCGTGGCCATTCCTAAATCAGAAAAGGGGCCTTATCGTGAAGTCCGCTTCGTCGCCGAACCGGATGGCCGCATCGCGCAAGTGAAAGTGACCGGCCAGGATGCTTCGGTGATGGAATTCAGCTTCAGCGGCGAGCAGCGCAATGTCGCTGTGCCACCGGGGATCTTCCGCTTCACTCCACCGGCGGGCGTGGAGATTGTAGAAGTGGAGCAGTAGCCTTGCGCCGCAGCCGCTCCTCGCGGCGTCGCGCTTCGTCGCAGCCGTTCATGAGGCGCGCTTCGATGGCGAACTCCAGCGCCCGTGCAGGCTCCTTGCGGGTGCGCTCATAGTGCTTGGCCAGCTCCACCAGCGCCTCATACTGGCGCGCGGCAGGGAGATGCATAAACTCAGCCGGACGCGAGTGCGCCCGCTCCAGCAGTTCGATCGCCTCTGCAGCCTGGCCCTGCTTTTTCAGCCACCGTGCAATGCCCACCATCTCCGCGGCATGGGTCAACTCCGTGCGCGGCACCACCACGCTTAAGCACGCCAGCGACACAATATCCAGCGCGTTGTGCCGAAACACGGGCACCAACCGGTGCGGCTGCCGCGTCCGCAGAAATTCAAAGTAGAGCTGCGGGATCAGGCTGCCGGGCACATCGCCCTGACGCTCCAGGCCAAACACCTGCGATTCGAGCTCCACCAGACGGCAGCTGTCATAGCGCAGCTTCCAGCGGCGTCGGGCGTCGTAGAGCAGATCCAGATGTTCCATTCGCGCAAACGGCGTCCGCTGGCGCGCGAGCGTATAGCGCGTTTCGAGCAGCGGCACGTCGAAGCTTTTGCCGTTGTAGGTGACGAGCGTATCGGCGTCGCGCAGGTCTTCAGCCAGGGTGTGCAGCACGCTGGCCTCCTCATCAAAGTCGCGCGAGAAGTACTGCTTTACCGTAAAGCCCCGGGAGGTCAACCGCCCCACGCCCACCAGAAACGCGAGCGTTCCCGCACCACCCGCAAGACCCGTCGTCTCGGTATCCAGAAACGCCCAGTTGGGCTGCGCCACTTCGCTCAGCGTGGAGATCTCAAAGGAGCCATGACGGCGCAGATTGTCCCAGTGCGTGAACGCTTCCCAGTGCGTGCCCAGCGGAGACGAGACTTCTTCACCCGGCAGCGGGTCCTCAATGAATTCTTCTTCAACTGGAGCGGAGCGCTGGCGATCCAGGCGCTGCTTCAGCAGTGCGAGTTGGGCGCGGAGGTCGTCCACGTAGTGTCCACCGGAGGCGCAGCCTCGTGCGCGACACCGGCATCTTTTGCGACGGTGGCGCCCTCATCCGCGTGATACGAACTGCGCACCAGCGGGCCGCTTTCGACGTGCTTAAAGCCCAGTTGCTGCCCGTAAGCCTTCAGTTCAGCGAACTCCTCCACGGGCACGTAACGGATGATCGGCAAATGCTTCGGCGAAGGCCGCAGATACTGGCCCAGTGTCACGATGTCCACCTGATGCTGCCGCAGGTCGCGCATGACGGAGCGGACTTCGTCGTTATTTTCGCCCAGGCCCAACATCAGGCCGCTCTTGGTGGGCACATCCGCACGGACGGATTTGGCATAGGCCAGCATTTCGAGCGACCGCTCATACCGCGCGCCCAACCGCACCTGCTTATAGAGGCGCGGCACGGTCTCCGTGTTGTGGTTCAGGATGTCGGGCCGGGCGTCCTGCACAATATCTATCGCCTCGCGGGAGCCCTGGAAATCGGGCACCAGCACTTCCACACCGCAGCCGGGGTTGCGCTCGCGGATGGAGCGGATGGTCATGGCGAACAGCGTAGCGCCACCGTCTTTCAAGTCGTCCCGGTTGACGCTGGTGACCACGGCAAACTTCAAGCCCATCTGCGCCACGGCCTCACCCACCCGGCGCGGCTCATCCCAATCGACCTCGAGCGGCGCGCCTTTCTGGACCGCACAGAACCCGCACCGCCGCGTGCAGAAGTTGCCCGCGATCATAAACGTCGCCGTCCGCCGGTTCCAGCAATCGCCAATATTGGGGCAGGCCGCGCTTTCGCAAACGGTATGCAACTTCATCCGCGTCACCAGATCTTTCAGGTCGCGGTAGTTCTCACCCACGGGCGCAGGGGCGCGCAACCAGTCCGGGCGCTTGGAAGACGAGGAATTGATGGTGACCAACACTGCTTCTTTGATGGTAGGCCATGAGGCGGGGATGCGGGCGGGTGCACCCCATGAGGAGGTTGCTACCAGATCAGCCGCATGCTGATCTGCAGCCGCCGGGCGTTGGTGCCGTCCGGGTAGCCTTGCGACTCGACACCTTGGCCCAGCCCCGGCATGGGCCGCAGGACGCCGCCTTTGGCTTCATAGGCGAGGGTATTCACGGCGGTGTTTGAAACGTGGTTCAGCAGGTTGAAGGCTTCCAGGTTCAGGTGCAGCGAGAGCCGCTCCTTCAACGGGATCACGCGGGCCAGGCGAGCATCGGTGCGGGCCACGGTGTCGATGTCCAGGCCGCTGGCGGGAAAGAACGGCACCCGGGGCGAGCCGCCGAAGCCATTCAGTGTCGTGTTGAAGGCCGCGCCTGGAAACGGCACGCCCGACACGAAGACTACGGCTGTCGCGGGCTGCGAGGAGGCAAAGGTGGAGATCTGCGAAAACCGCCAGCCCTTCAGCAGCCGTTGCAGCCGCCCGGTCCCGGTACCCGGAGCCTCCCAAGTGGAGCTGACCACCAGCCGGTGACGTTGATCGAGCTGCGACGAGGCTTTTTCGGCCCGGTAGTCTCCGTTGTTCAGTGTCCGCGGCCCTTCGCTAAAGAAGATGTTGTCCGCGCCGCCGCCCTGATTGAAATCGATGGCGTGGGACCAAGTGTAGGACGCAAAGCCTTCCCAGCCCTGCCGCATCCGCCGCCGGACCTGCACGGCCAGACCGTTGTAGTAACTATTGCCGCCCGATTCGATGAGATTGATCCGGCGCCAATCCGGATTGATGCGGTTGATCAACCGGTAGCTGGGCGTTGCGTACTCGCCCACTTCCTTGCCCGCCGCATCTTCGATGGAATAGTAGATCGGCGCACCCATCCGGCCGATGTTGCTATCGCGCACCGTAGTCAGGTGCAGACCCCGGCTCCAGATATAGGAGGCATTGATGCTGAGGCTGGAGCTCACCGCGTGATCGATGCCGATGTCGCCTTGCTGGGTGTAGGGGTTCCGGTAGTCCGGCGAGGCCATCGTCAGATCGGTGGGCAAGCCCGCCAGGGCGCTGCTCGATGCCGCTGAGGGGGGTAGACGATTGGGGAACACTGGTCCGGACTCCTGATCCGACAGAAAGCGGCGCTCCAGTTGAATGGAACGCTGATAAGTACCGTTTTCCAGAAACAACGTACTCAACACGCCACCCGGGTAACGCGCGTAGAAGATGCCATAGCCGGTCCGGAGCACGGTCCGCGAATGGTTCAAGCCCGCCGCCAGCCCGATGCGCGGCGCAAAGTTGGTGGCGATGGTCGGAATGCTGCCGGTCTCCGGTTGCGGCAGATGGGAGTATTCATACCGCACGCCATAGTTCAGTGTGACGTTGGGCAGCAACCGGTGTTGATTCTGGACATAGAAGTTGTAGTCGCCAATGGTCTGATCGAAGACCTCGCGGCCAAAGCGTTGCGAATAGGCCTGCCAGCGGCGGGCACCGGTGGTGTTGCCGGTAAAGTCCCGGGCAAATGAGGTGAAGTCCGCGTAATCGTAGGTGCCATTGCGGTTGCGCAGATAGCGCAGATACTCCTGGGTCCGGATGATGTCAGCCCCGGCGCGCAGGGTGTGTTGCCCGGTGCTCCAAGTGATGTTTTCGGCCAACTGGAAGCGGTTCTCGCTGGGGTTCAGCCGCGGAACTTCCGACAGCACGCCCAGGTTTAATTGGCCTTCGATCGAGATCTGGACCGGGCCCGTCGCGGCAGGAATCAGGTTGGCGGGCAGGTCGTCGGCGTGGCGGTCCTTGAACCAGCCGAACCGCAGTTCGTTGATCCAGCGGGCGTTAGGTGTCGCGGTCCAGGCCAGGCGGCCATAACGGGTCCGAACACTGGAGTTGCCGTTGGCCCCGAACGCCTCGCCATTGTTCAATACGGACTGCGTCTGGTAGCCGTTGGGTGAGGCCCAGCGGAGGTAGTTGAAGCTGGCGCTGACCGCATTCATTTCCGACGGGCGCCAGTCGATGCGGCCAAAGCCAAGTTCTGACCCGGAGGTCCGTTCCAGCACGCCAAAGTTCCGTCCCAGGAACGCCAGCGCCGCGGCGCACTGCTGCGCCGTCGCTCCACAGGTGCCGCGGAAGCGGCCATCGGGGCCGAACAGAGGCGGACGTGAAAGTGACGACACGATGGGGAAATCCCGCCGGTGAATTTCGCCATTGAAGAAGTAAAACAGCTTGTCCGGGATCAGTTTGCCGCCCAGGCTCGCCCCTGCCTGATGCCGTTCCTCGGGCGGCTTTACCGTCGCATAGGGGTCCCGCGCCGTCATCGCGCGATTGCGGTAGAACCAGTAGGCCGTGCCCGCCGTCCGGTTGGACCCGCTGCGCGTAACCGTATTGATAATGCCGCCCGAGGCCCGGCCATACTCGGCCGAATAGCCGGTGGAGAGCACTTGAAACTCCTGGACCGCGTCCTGCGAGATCTGCGCCGAGATCCGCGTGCGTCCAGCGTTTTCATGGAAGAACTGGTTGGAGGTGTCGTTGCCGTCGGTGAGAAATGCATTGCCGCCGGCAATGCCGCGGAAGGAGACCAGTCCCGTGGATCCGTCTGGCACCACGGCCGGAGTCAGCAGAACATAGCTGTCGACGCGGCGGCCATTGATCGGCAGGTTGAGAATCTGCGACTCGTGGATGACCTGGGAGACACCGGCACTCCCGCGGTCGGCCACGACAATGGACTCTTCCACCACCACGCGCGTCCGGCGCGGCGAAAGATCCATCGTGATGTCGAGCGCGGTCTCTTCGCCGGTCTCCACCTCGACGCCAGTGTACTCCTGGTCAGCAAAGCCGGCGAAACTGACCGTCAGCACATAACCGGGTGCGGGCGGCAAGCCCAGGACTTGGAACGACCCGTTCGCGGCAGTGACGATTTCGCGCCGGACACCCCGATCTTCGTGCGACACTACCACTGAGGCCGCCGCCACGCCCGCGCCGGAAGGGTCGCGGACGGTGCCACTGATCGCCCCGGTGCCGGAGGATGATTGCGCACCAAGCGATGCAGCACTCACGAGGGCCAGAGCCCAGGGAAGCCAGCGCGCCCTTGTTGTCTGCGCGTCCTGTTGTTTGATCATCAGCCTACTATTTAGTGGGCTTCAGGGCCGTCACCATTGCACACTTGCCCTTGTTTTCCAGACCCGCCAGATGAGCAATAAACCCGGCCCGGATCTCATCGGTATTCCAGCGGCCCTCGGTATTGCGAAGCTGGAGGAAGCCGAACTCGAGGAAGCTGTCGGAAGCCTTGGGCATCTTGGCCATCGAAGTGGCACCCTCCGGCGCCCGGTAGCAGCCGTTGGCCGCTGGGGCAAAGCTGAGCAAGTCCTTCAGCCAGGACGAGGAAAGGCCCGCCGCCCGGCCAAAGCCAATGGCCGTTTCCAGATAGGGTGCCGCGATGACGGTGATGCCGGATTCCAGCGCCGGCCGGATCTGCCACCGCAGACGGAAGGCCAAGTCGGCGGCATAGAGCAACAGAAGCGTCCGGGGAGAGGTGCCTGGAATGCCGCGAGCCCCTTCCCGAATTTCGTGAAAAATCCCCGAAGCATCCCAGGTGCAAACGGGCGGTGCGGGCTTGCGCGGCTCCCGCAACTGCCGTTGTAGCCGCTTGGCCGCCTGGGCCAGGGCATACCCACCGGTACCTTCTAACGCGATCAGTCGGCCTTGGTTCGCCATAGTCATCTCTAGTGGGCCAGCTTGGGGTGCTGCACCAGCCAGTCTACCAGCGCCTCCTGGTTCCACTCCGCCCACGAACGGCGCTCCGCTTTCTCAAAGATGCCCCGGATCAGCCGATGCTGGTCATAAACCGACTGTTCGGCGTCAATGGTGACGAACTTGAAGATGCCCGCCAGCGCCTCATATTCGGCAATGACGCGGGTGATAAACGCGCGGTAGCTTTGCAGGGGGTTGTCGATCTGCGTGATGTCCTGACCGGCTTCGTAATAGCTGGGGTCGCGGTCGGCCGCAATGCGCTGGCTGGACGTTTCAGGCGACACGGAAAAATAGAACACCAGATCCGGCCAGAACAACGGCGAATACACCTTCAGTAACCAATCCAGTTCCAGCCCGCGGGCCGCGTCCCGGGCCAGGGCCGTAAACAGGAACCGGTCCGCCACCACCGTAGTGCCCTCCCAAAGGGCTGGCAGAATCTCGGAATCCATGCGGTAGCGGAAATCAGCGGCGTGCAGCAGGCAGAACTCCTCTGCGCTCAGGGCGCGGACCTGCTTGCGGACCTTGACCACCGGCTTGATCAGCGCCGAGGAGTTCCACTTGGTGGTGGTCACGTCATGGCCTTCACTGTGGAGCCACTGCTTGAACAGCTTCCGTTGGGTGGTCTTCCCGGAACCGTCCGGGCCTTCAAAAGCGATCAACAGCCCACGCTTTTCTTGCCGTTTCTCGATCAACGCAGCAATCTGCTTGCTGATACGGCGGCGGCGCTCAAAGCCGGGGATTATGTTCATTGTGAGGAGTATTCTCCGCGACGATGTCTCGCCTCAGTAGACAAGCCACTGATGCCGGATGCCGCCAGCACTAACAACCGAGGACGGCACACCATCTCAAGACATTACTGGAACTGGCCCCGTCATGCAAGATCAGCGGCGGCAGTGGTCCAGATGTACCATGCTATAGTCAGCGGGCGTGAGCCACAGTGAAAGGCTGATTCTAGAAGCATCCCAGCGGCGACCGGCCGTGTTGGAGCTAATCCGTTCCGCGCGCCGCCGCCTGATTCTGTCCGTCTTCCGCTGCCAGGATTTTGCGATTCTGGATGAAATTGCGGACGCGGTTTCCCGCGGTGTGCAGGTGACGGCACTGCTGACACCCTCGGCCAAGAACTGGGACAAGCGGTTGCAGGATCTGGGCCTGTTGCTGGAATCGATGGGCGTCAAGATGACCCGCTATGCCGGCGAGCATGCCAAGTATCACGCCAAGTACATGGTGGCGGATGGCGAAACCGCCTTGGTGGCGTCGCTGAACTTCACGTCGAAGTGCTTTGACCGGACCTGCGACTTTATTCTCACCACTCAGGACCCAGATGTCGTCATCGGTTTGTCCGCCTTGTTTGAGGCCGATCGGTCCCGGCCACCATTAGCTCTGCCGGGCAATCTCGGCCAGAGGCTGCTGGTCGGCCCCGAGATCGCCCGCACCCGCTTCGCCCGCCTGATCGCCCGCGCCCAGCACCAGATCCGCATCATCGACCATCGCGTCCGCGATTCCCAGATCGTCCGCCTACTGCAGGAACGGGAGCGCGAAGGAGTGGAGGTACAGATCTTGGGCCAAGGTGACCTGGCCGGCATGACCTCGCACGGAAAGCTGCTGCTGATTGATGAAGAACTAGCCGTGTTCGGCAGCGCCTCACTCGCCAAGCCATCGCTGAACGACCGCCGTGAAGTAGCCGTGACGGTGACGGATCCAGGCCTGGTATGTCAATTGAGTGACTACTTTACGCAGTTGGTTGCCCGCACGCCTGGTGGTGTCGAGACCGCCTCGGCCGCCAGGGCGGGCGACGATCTGGAAGAGGATGAGCCCGAGCCCTAAAGGTCGCCCAGCCAAAGCGTTGGGGAACAAAGGGCATTTTCGCTATAATTCACTCCTGAACCGCCTCAAAGGAGATACACGTTCTGATGAGTTTGCGCGAACAGGAGCCTGACGAAAGCTGGCGATGGGCGGCGGGGTTCTGCCTGGTGGGCGTAGCCGCTGTCCTGGGTGCCATGCGGATGCCGGATGTGCTGGCAGCGGCCGGGATCCACTCGGGAATTCCGGGAGTGGAGGACTCGTCGCGAGGGCCGGTCAGCCCCCTCACTCAATTTCTGAAGCTGGTGCTGGCCACGCTGATCGGCCTGCTGGTCACTGCCGTTCACAAGCGGTACCACCGCGACCGTCCATTGCCCCGATCTCTCCAGCAGGCGCAAGTATTGCTCTGCATCGCCGGTGCGCTGGTGATGGTCATCATTGGCAATTCCACCGCCATCGCCTTTGGTGTGGCCGGTGCCGCTGGAATTGTACGGTTCCGGACCCCGGTGGAGGATCCCAAGGACACGACAGTTCTATTCCTGCTGGTGGCCCTCGGCATGGCCAGCGGCGTTGGCCTCATGGAGGTGGCGGCGGGCGGAGCAGTGTTTCTTTGCGTGGTCATCGCCTTGCTGGACAAGATCGGCGAATCGGCGGGCCGAACCCTGGTTTTGACCCTAGTGGCCACAGGGAAAGATTTTCCTACCGAACACGTGCAACGAATTCTGGGTTCAACAGTCGATTATTATGAGGTCCGAGAATTGATCCGGGGAACTGAAGCAACGATACGGTATAGCGTGATGCTGGCCGCCACCACCAAACTCTCCTGGATCAACCAGCAGTTGATGGAAAACGGCGAGGCCGGGCTGAAGTCGGTTTCCTGGCAGGAAGCGGGAAAGAAGAACGGCTGATGCGGCGGCACTACCTTGGTTTCGCCATCGTCATGTTTTATGTGGCTGGACCGGCCGCCGCGCAGGACCCTGCGCCTCCCGCCGCCGCGCCGGCACCGCCCGCCTTGGCCTTGACTGGCATGAAGCGCCTGTTTGGGAACCCGCGATTGGAAATGCGGCCCCGTCCCCGCGTCCACCTGGGCGACTGGATCCGTTTGGACTTCCGGGTAAAGTTTCTGCACGACCTCCGCACCTTTGAGCCTGAGATCACGGGTGAAGAAGGGGACGTCGCCAACCTCCGCACCATGCGGGTGGGCATTGAAGGCCGCATCACGCCCCATTTTGAGTTTGAGATTGACCGCGAGCTCCGCAACGAAGTGGCTGCGGCTCTGCGGATGCGCACCCGCGACACCGAAGCATTGTGGCGGGATGTGTACGGCAATTTTCGCTACTGGCGCCGCTTCCAGATTCGCGCTGGCCAGTTCAAGATCCCTTTCGGCCTGGACGCCCAACAAGGAACCGCCCACCGCGACTTCGCCTTCCGGTCACTGATTGGCGAGCGACTGGCCCCTGGTCGCGATGTCGGCATCATGGCGCACGCCCGGGTTCTAGATCGCCGCGTTCAGTATCAGGCCGGCATTTTCATCAGCGATGGCTGGAAGGCCCGGTTGCCCGATAACACCCGCAGCGGGGAACGGACGATCGCCGGGCGCATTGCGGCAGCGCCTCTGCGCTTTTTTAAGGTACCGTCCGCGGTCAAGCCATTCCAGGAGTTAGAACTGGGATTCGCGGTCGCGCAGACGCCCGTCACCGAGGGGTTACACAGTCTCCGTGGCCGGACGTGGGTGGACACGCATAACTTTTTCCCCCGGATTTTTGTGCGAGGCCAGCGCTGGCGCATGGGGGCGGAATTGAACTGGGTCCACGGCCCGTTTTCGCTGAGCGGCGAGGTGATTCGCGTAACGGACCAGCGGTTGGGACAAGGAATTCGAGGGCAGGATCTGTCGGACTTGATCGCCCGGGGCTGGTACAGCGCCGGCACTTGGCTGGTAACCGGCGAGCAGAAGCAGAATGTTGTCCGGCCTCGCCGCGATTTCGGGACCGGCAAGGGCTTCGGAGCGTTCGAGATTGCCGGCCGGTACGAACAACTCCGTTTCGGCTCGGCGGCCAACCCCGGCTTACCGTCCCGCAGTACGCGGGCGGCCAACATTCTTTCGCAAAGCGAACGCGTGGCGACGTTCGGCGTGAATTGGTATCTCAATCGCCACATGCGAATTCAATACAACTGGATCCGCGAAGTGCTGGAGGATGGGCGAACAGCTCCCATTCCGGGGGTCAATACCTACTGGAGCAGGTTTGCCCGCATGAGTTTTGTGTTGTAGCAGTTGGGAGAGGAAACACAATGTTGACGGACCGTCCACGCACGAGAGGCAGCCGCCTGATCGGATTATGTCTCCTGGCCGGACCCGCGGTGCTGGCTCAAGTACCAGCCGGGCTGACACTGGAAGACTTTTTTGATGCCAGCAAGGTGCAGGAACTTCGTTTTGAGATCCGCCCGGCGGATTGGACTAAACTCAAGGCCACCTATCTGGACAACACCTACTATCCGGTGGAGTTCACCTGGCTGGCCAACGGCAAGGAAGTAACGGTGCCCGACGTGGCCATCCGTTCCCGGGGCCGCGGCAGCCGCAGCTCCATCAAGCCCAATCTTCGGATCGACTTCAATCGCTATGACCCGGAGCAGAAGTTCCTGGGCGTGAATTCAGCCGTTCTAAAGGCAAACAACCAGGACGCCTCGATGCTGAAAGAACGCTCGGTGTTCAAACTCTATGCGCGTCTGGGCCTGCCGGCCTCGATGCAGGCCCCTTGCCGGCTGTTCATCAATGGAGAGTACGTGGGCCTGTTCCTGTTGACGGAAGAGGTCCGCTCGGAGTACACCACGCGCTATTTGGGCGAGGGCAGCGGCGATCTGTTCAAGTACGATCCTTTCCCGTCGTATTACTTCGATTGGCGGCCCACCTGCGGCAAGTCCGACGAGGTGGCTTGCAGCACCGATCCCGCCCGCTGGGCCCCGGCACCGTTCAACCCGGAGGAGAACAAGTCCAAATTCGAGATCGCTCCCTGGATCAACTTCATCCGATCATTTAATGAAGCCAGCGACGCCAACTTCGCGTCGGTGGTGGAGAAGTCGATTGACCCCAAGGTGTTCCTGAACCACATCGCCGCCGAGAGTTACGTCACCGACTATGACTCCATGCTGGGCGATGTCTTCGGGATGAACAACTTTTTCGTCTACCGCGGCAAAGAAGGCAAGTTTGACTTCCTGCTGTGGGACAAAGACGCTTCCTACGACTGGGCCAGCCGCGACATCTTCCACAACATCAACAAGAACGTGCTCACGCGGCGGCTCACCGCCATCCCGCAGCGCAAGAATGAGTATCTGGAAGCGCTCTATAAGCTGGTGGTTCTGGCCGGGGGAAAAGATGGCTGGTTGGAATGGTACAACCGGCAAAGCTATAACCAGATCAAGGAAGCTGTCTACGCCGACAAGAACAAGCAGTATTCGAAGTCCGGCGTGGAGACGCCCAGCACCAACGAAATCTTCGAGGCGCAGATCGCCGCCAACGAGAAGTACGTCATCGAGCGGGCCGCATTCGTTTGGAACGCGCTGACCGAGGCCGGCTACGTTCCTTCCAATGCGGTTACGTTATCCGAACAGGTGGTGAATGAGGCACGCGAGGCCGTCTCCGCCATCACGCCGGGGGCGGTAGTGGAGTTGACCGGGTTGGGATTTGGCGAGGAAACGCTGGAAGCGGCCGCCGACAAGCCGGTGACCAGGCTGGGCAAAGTCTCGGTGTACATCAACGGATTTGAAGCACAGTTGTTGACGGTGGCCCCGGACCGCATCCGGATCAAAATTCCGGTGGAACTGGGTACGAGTACCGGTACTACACCAATCACAGTGATGGTTTCCGGGCCAACAAATTCGCGCGGAACTCGCGCTGGATCCCCCATTAATGGGACATTTAGCAATACCATTAAGGTGGCGGTGGCGGCTCCCCCGTCGGCGTGAGCATCGTTCGTCTTGAAGCAGTAAGACGATGGAGTTGAGCAGGAAGTAGTTGGAATCAGGACGGCACACTCCTAGCAGTTTGGCGCGACGTTATTGGCCCGCGTCTCTGACGGGTATCGTGCGTTCCGCCGCCAACCGTACAGCGCAACTGGTGGATCGGCGCGGCTTCGTCGGCCTCCTGGTGGGCGGTCACTTCGCCGCTTCGGCCCTTCGGGCCGCCGTCACACCAATCCATCGGCCCTATCTGCAGAATGTGCGCTCAGATGGAGCCACGATCCTCTGGTCGACACGTGAGAATGTCGAGGCTTCGGTCACCTATGCGACTGAAGGCTCGGACCCGGTGACCGTGCCCGTCCGGGCGCGCCCTTTGGGGCCGGCGGAGACGTCTGTCCCTTTCACCTTTTATCAGTACCGCGTCGAACTACGAGGCTTAACGCCGGGCAAAGAGTACACCTACCGGATCACCGTCGGCAGTGACGTCATCACCAGTGAGGCGAGGAATCGCTTCAAGACGCCTGATACCGGGCGGTTCAGCTTCCTGGTCCTGGGTGACAGTGGCGACGGCAGCGCACCCCAGCAACTCTTGGCCCAGCGCATGGCGGAAGAGCGGCCGGACCTGGCGTTGCATGTCGGCGACATTGCCTACGAAGACGCCACCTTCGAGCAGTTCCAGGCTTACTACTTCGAGTACTACGCCAGCCTGATGGCGCGCGCCCCATTCTTCACCGCGCCTGGCAACCATGAATACTGGACCGCGCGCGCGGCACCCTATCTGGCGCTGACGGCGGCACCCGCCGGACAAGTGCCGGTCCAGGATCACGGCCGGTATTATTCGTTCACGTGGAACGATGCCCATTTCGTGTCGCTCGACTCCAACTTGCTGGACAATGCCGCGGCCACGCAGCGGATGTTGACTTGGCTGGAAGCGGACCTGCAGGCCACCACGGCGCGCTGGCGCATCGCTTTCTTCCATCACCTGCCCTACCCCTTGACGCACCACCTGCGGGACCCCCTGTGCCGCGCGACGCGGGAGCAGTTCCTGCCCATCCTGGAGCGCTATGGGATTCAACTGGTCCTGACCGGGCATGAGCATTCCTATCAGCGGTCCAAGCCGGTGCGCGGCAATCAGGTGGTCACCAGTGGACCCGCCACGCTCCACGTAGTCAGCGGCGGCGGTGGAGCCCGCTTGAACAACATCGCGCCGCATGATCTGGTGGCCAAGTCGTTGGCAGCGTTTCACTTTCTGCGGGTGGAAGTCACCAACGCGACGCTGACCGTGCGGGCGATCGGCACCGATGGCAGAGAGATTGACCGGACCATGCTGGCGATTCCGGTGCTCCCGCGAGAACGGGCATTCGTCAACGCGGCGTCATTTACTTCGGGGGTAGCCCCCGGCTCGTTGGTGACCATCTTCGGAGAAGGTTTGGCCAATGAGACCGCCACCGCCCAGGTCTTGCCGTTGCCCAAAGATCTCGCGGGAACTACTGTGTCGATCAACGATACCGCCCTGCCGCTGGTGTATGTTTCGCCCGGCCAGATCAACGCCTTAGTGCCCCCCAGCATCACTGGGCCCTCGCTGTTGCGAGTCACCACCGCCAGCGGTGAAACCACACTGAGGGTGGAGATCGCCGAGACCGCCCCCGCGATCTTTGCCTCAGGCATTCGGCGCATGAATGGAGCCGTCATCGACGCCGCCAATCCGGCGCGCCCCGGGGAGACACTGTTGATCTACTTGACCGGTCTCGGACGCATCGACAGTGATCTGCCTCCAGGGGCGGCCGCACCACCAACTCCTCCGCTGCGCGCGGTGGGCGCAGTCGAGGTGCGCATCGGAGACTTGACCCTCACCCCTGTGTTTGCGGGCTTGGCGGCGGGCCTGGTGGGCGTCGGGCAGGTCACCGTCGATCTTCCGGCCAGCCTGCCGGAGGGTTCGCACCCGCTCCGTGTCGTGGCTGGTGGTGCGTCCAGTTTGGCCGTCACCCTGCCCGTCCGCGCCCGCTAAGGCCGGCACCGCAATGCTCCGTGCTTTAATGCAGGGCAAGGGAGAATTTGCTTGGCCGGAAAAACCCGTCTCAATCGCCGCACCTTTTTCAAGAATTCCAGCTTGGCTGCTTTGGCGGCAGCACCGGGTCCACTGCATGCGGCGGCAGCCGGGCAGAAGTTCGATTTCGACACGCCTTACAACCGCATCGGCACCAACAGTATCAAGTGGGACGCCCAGTTGCGTAACTTCGGCAAAGATTCGCTGGTGGCCGGCATGGGCATCTCCGACACGGACTTCCGGACCGCGCCCGTCATCACGGAAGCGCTGAACCAGCGCGTGAAACACGAGAACTGGGGCTATCTCGACATGCCCCGCTCCTTCCCGGAAACCATCATCAGCTGGAACAAGCGCCGCTATGGCATTGAGATCCACCCGGAACGCATGCTGCTTTCCACCGGCGTCCACCCCAGCATCATTAGCGCTCTGCGCGCCTTTTCGCCACGTGGCAGCAAGGTCTTGATGCTGACCCCGGCCTACGATGGCTTCTTTGGCGACATCACCGCCGCCGGCTGCGTGGCCGAGCAGTGCCCGATGAAGCTGGTGGACAACCGGTATCAGATCGACCTGGAAGAACTCGACCGCCACATCAGCGCCGACACCAAATCGCTGATCCTGTGCAACCCCAGCAACCCTACCGGCAACGTCTGGACAGCGGCTGAACTGACCGCCGTGGGCGAACTCTGCACCCGGCGCGGCGTCGTCGTGCTGGTGGATGAGATCCATTGCGACTTTGTCACCAAAGGCCAGAAGTACACGCCCTACTGCCTGCTCCCGAACCGGGAAGTGGTGATGAACAGCGTCACCTTTAAGTCCGCCAGCAAGGCCTTCAGCCTCTCCGCGTTGAAGTGCGGCTGGATGTACTCCGACAATGCGAGCTACATCGCCCGCATCGCGGCCACCGGCCACAGCGGTGACATCAACACTCTGGGCGTGGTGGCGACGCAAGCGGCCTACACGGGTGGGGAGCCGTGGCTGGCTGAACTGGTGGCCTACATCGACGGCAACCACGACTTCACCGAGAAATACCTGCGCGAGAAGGTGCCGCTGATCCGCTACACCAAGGCCCAGGGCACCTATCTGGCTTGGCTGGACGTCAACCCCTTGATCGCCAAGATCGGCGCGGTGGAGAAGGCCGCGGCCGCCACTCGCCAAAGGCCGGCCGGTGCCCGGCCCGTCACCGCTTCCATGCTGGTGCAGGACTTCCTGGTGAAGCAGGCCAAGGTGCAGATCAACCCGGGGAGCGCCTATGGCTTCGTGGGCGAGGGAAGGATGCGGATGAACCTGGCCACCTCACGCAAGACACTGGCACTGGCGCTGGACAACATCGCCAGAGCGCTTGGGCGGCTGTAGGCGGAAGTGGCCGCAGTCCCCAAGACCGCTTA
Source organism: Bryobacteraceae bacterium (assembly GCA_947458745.1). Classification (GTDB taxonomy): domain Bacteria; phylum Acidobacteriota; class Terriglobia; order Bryobacterales; family Bryobacteraceae; genus JAPKYZ01. Next base: position 620,389 of record CANGYQ010000002.1, read on the forward strand.
CTGACGTGCGCGGCTCTGTAGGCTTAGCGACTGGCAGCTAGTACTGAGCCACTCGCCGTAAGGGAGTGGTCTTTGCGGGTTTCCCCAGTTTCTAAGCCAGCAGCGGCTTGATCACTTGCCCATGCACGTCGGTCAGCCGGAAGTCGCGGCCGGCGTGGCGGTAGGTCAATCGTGTGTGGTCAAAGCCCAGCAGATGGAGCGCCGTGGCATGCAGGTCATGTACGTGCACCTTGTTCTCCACCACCTGATACCCAAAGTCGTCGGTGGCCCCGTAGGTCTGCCCGCCCTTGATGCCGCCGCCCGCCAGCAGCACCGTAAAGGCCGGCGGATTGTGGTCCCGGCCGCAACCCAGCTTTTCAAGACCCGAATTCTGGATCATCGGCGTGCGGCCAAACTCGCTGCCAATGATGATCAGCGTCTCATCGAACAAGCCCCGCAGCTTCAGGTCTTCCACCAGCGCCGCGATCGGCGAATCCACGTTGCGGGCCAGCTTCGCATGGACGCGGATGTCATCGTGGCTGTCCCAGGGCTGGAAGTTGCCGTAGTAGATCTGCACCATGCGGACGCCGGATTCCACCAGCCGCAGCGCCATCAGGCAGCCGCGCCCAAAGTCGGAGATGTCATACCGGGCGCGGATCTTCTCCGGCTCCTTCCGGATATCAAACAACTGCCCCGCCTCGGTCTGCATGCGGTAGGCCGACTCCATCGATTCCACCGCGCTCTGCAGGTTCGGCTGATCGCCCACGCGGTTCAGATAACGGCGGTTCAGCTGAGCCAGCAGATCCAGTTGGTGCTTCTGTTCATCCAGCGTCAGGTCCGCGTTGCGCAGATTCTGGATCAGCTTTTCCGGCTCCACAGCACTGGTGTGGATGTGGACGCCCTGGTAACTCGACGGCATGTAGCCCGCCGACCACAACGATGAACCCAGCACCGGAAAGCCCGGGCACAACACAATAAAGCCCGGCAGATTCTGGTTCTCCGTGCCCAAGCCATACGTCACCCAGGAACCCATGGAAGGCCGTCCCGGCAACTGGTGGCCGCAGTTCATCACCTGCAACGAAGGGCCATGGTTGCCGTTTTCGGTATACATCGACCGGACCACACAGAAGTCGTCGATCCGTTTCGCGATATGCGGAAAGATGTCGCTGACTTCAATCCCCGATTGGCCATAGCGCTTGAAGTCCCAAGGCGACCGCATCAGTGTTCCGCTCGCGCGGTCCGTGCGGATCTTGGGGCCCGGCATCAGCTGACCGTCATGCTTAACGAGGGCGGGCTTGGGGTCGAAGGTGTCCACCTGCGACATGCCGCCGTTCAAGAACAGAAAGATGACGTGCTTGGCCTTGGGCGCAAAGTGCGGCTGCCGCGTGGCCGCCTGCAGCGTGCCTTGCATGCCCGCGAGGCCGAAGCCGCCACCGAGAGTTTTGAGTAACTGACGCCGGTCCAACATCGCTTTAGTTCACACTCGCAAATTCGCCGGAGCTCAGCAGGGTCTGCAAATAGACCGGCCATGCCTTCGCGCCCGGTTGAGTGAATTCTATCCCGATTCGCAACTCTTCAGAATCCGGCAGCCGGCTATAGAGCAACTGATACGCCCGTTCGATGCGAGCCTTCGCCGCATTGCCCACCTCCTTCAGCAGCCTCTCATTCAAGGCCTGGGCCTGCTGCGCAACAAACTTGCTGTTCAACCAGTAGAGCCCCTGCAACGGCCCAGCAGTGACCGGGCGCGCATCGGTGGACGTATTCGCATCGGGGAAATCAAACAGCGCCATCGTCGGATCCAGGCGCGTCCGGCTGACGGTGAGGTAAAGTGAGCGCCGCGGATTCGTGTCACTCAACACCGCCGGAGCGCCGCCCACCTTCGCGTCCAGCCGCCCGCTCACGGAAAGCACCGAATCGCGCAGTGTCTCCATGTCCAGGCGGTGCAGCAGTTGGAACCGTGACAGCAGCTTATTGTCGGCATCCTTCTCCATCGCCGCCGGATTGCTGGTCGATTGCGCGTAGCTGCTCGACAGGAGAATCTCGCGATGGATCGCCTTGACGCTCCAACCGGACTCGATAAAGCGCGCCGCCAGATAGTCCAGCAGTTCCGGATGCGTGGGCCGTTCACCCATGCGACCAAAGTTCGAGGGCGTGCGGACGAGGCCTTGCCCAAAATGGTGCTGCCAAATGCGGTTCACCATCACCCGCGCGGTCAGCGGATTGGAAGTGCTGGCAATCGCCTCGGCGAGCGGTGCCCGTCCACTGCCCTGCGTGTACGCCGGACCCTCACTGCGGCTGAGCACTTGCAGAAAACGCCGCGGCGCGATCTCACCCGGGGTCTTCGGGTCGCCCCGTAGCGCCACCGGAATGTCCGCTGGCTTGGCCGCTTCTTCCACCGAATGGAGGAACGGATACATCGGCGGCAGCTCCTTTTCCAGCGCCGCAATCTCGGCGTCCAGGCGCTCGACATACTGCTTCGCCAAGCCACCCAGGTAGGGCCGCACCTCAGCATGGCTGCGATAGAGCACGCCCGCCGGAGCCTTGAACCCGTCGATGTTGTACGGACCATTGGCCAGCTCGCGCCACTGGTAGAACTTCAAAACCGGCAGCGACACGATGTTGGTGTACTGCCGCGTGTTCTCGTTCTTCAGGCCCTTCTTGCCGCCGAACGCGACGTAGTTCTTGTCATCCACTTCCTTGGCTTCTTCCAGCAGCTCCAGCACGAACTGCTGATAGCGCGCCGCCTCGGCCTGCACTTGCGCCTCGGTGGGCTTGCTGTCGATCAGCTCATACCAGGACTTCAGATACGGATGTTCCTTGTCAGCACGGTTGGCCAGATAGGTCTTCCATCGTGTGAGCGTCGCCGTATCGAGGCCCGCCACTTCGTTCTGATTTGCAAACACCGCCACCAGATACCGCGCCGTATCGCGCGCCTGCAGGTCCACCAGTTGCTTGCCTTGATCGGTGAGGTAGTCGGCCAGGGTCTCCTTCAGCGCGTCAATCTTGGCTTTCTGCGCCTTGTAACGCTCCACCTCCGTGGCCGGCACCAGAGGGTGCGGCGCGGAAGGCGAACTGCTGAAGATGCCGAGCAACGAATAGTAGTCCTTGGTCGGGATCGGATCGTACTTGTGGTCGTGGCATTGCGCACAGCCCACCGTCATCCCCAAAAACACTTTGGTGGTGACGTCCACCTGATCATTGATGCCACCGCCCAGCGCCTGAAAGCCCAGCCCAGCCCGGTGGGCGGCAGTCTCCGGCAGCAGGTCGGCGGCAATTTGGGCCTTCACAAAGATGTTGTACGGCAAATCCTGATTGAACGCCGCCACCACCCAGTCGCGATAGCGCCAGGCGTTGGGCAAGGGAGTATCGTGATCGGCGGCCAGCTGGCCATCGGAATAGCGGGCCAAGTCCAGCCAGTGCCGCGCCCATCGCTCACCATAGTGTGGCGAGGCCAGCAGCCGGTCCACCAGCTTCTGTTTGGCGTCGGGCGAAGTGTCCTTGATGAACGCTTCCACGTCCTCGGGAGTGGGCGGCAGCCCCGTCAAATCCAGCGTGACGCGCCGCGCCCAGGTTCGCTTGTCCGCCGCCGCAGCCGGCTTCAACTGCGCCGCCTCCAGCTTCGCGAGCACAAAACGATCCACGTCCGTCTTCGGCCACGATGCCACTTTCACCGCTGGAAGAGCCGGTTTCCTGACGGGCTGAAATGACCAGAAGGCCCGCTCTGCGTCCGTGATGACTTTCGCGGAAACCACCGCCGGACCCGTCTTCACCGGCCAAGGCACACCACGCTGGATCCACTCCCCCAGCGCAGCAATCTCTTCTCCGGTCAGTGCACCCACAGGAGGCATCTTCAGCCGGATGTGCGTCCGCCGGACCGCCTGCATCAGCAGGCTCTCCTCCGGCTTACCCGGCACCACCACCACGCCGGACTTGCCGCCCTTCAGCACCGCTTCCCGCGAATCCAAGCGCAGATTACCCAGTCCGCCTTCGCTATGGCAAGCCTGGCAATGCGTCGCGAGCAAGGGCCGGATGCGCAGCTCAAAGAACTCATCGTCTTTGTCAGCGGCCGAAAGCGCGCCCGCGCTCGTCAGCAGCAAGCCCGCCAGCGCCACCATCTTTCGGCTGTGAGAGGACTCAGTCATTTCCAGATCCGCAATGGTGGCATCTTACCGGAAATCCGCTAACCCGCGTATGGCCCGCCAGCGGCTGTGATATCGTCATCGGGCAAACCGATGATGCTCGATGCTTTTCAGGCCGCCGCGCTGCGCCGCAAAGTGAGCTGGCGCATCTTGCCGCTGGTGGTGCTGCTCTATCTGGTCGCCTACCTGGACCGCGCCAACGTAGGCTTCGCGAAACTGCGCATGCAGCAGGACCTGCGCTTTTCGGACGAAGTGTTTGGCTTAGGCATCGGCATCTTCTTCATCGGCTACCTGATTCTTGAGATCCCCGGCGCGCTGCTGGTGGAACGCTGGAGCGCCCGCAAATGGTTCGCCCGCATCCTGATCACCTGGGGCCTCATCTCCGCGGCCACTGCCTTCGTCACCACGCCCACCGAGTTTTACAGCATCCGCTTCCTATTGGGCGTCGCAGAAGCCGGCTTCTTCCCCGGCATCGTCGTCTATTTCACCCACTGGTTTCCCGAGCGTGATCGCGCCCGCGCCATGTCCGGACTCGTGGTGGCCATCCCGTTCAGCCTCGCCATCGGAGCGCCGTTGTCAGCTCTGCTGCTCGATGTGCATTGGTTCAACCTGGCGGGCTGGCAGTGGCTGTTCATCATTGAAGGCCTGCCGGCCGTGGTCCTGGGCATCGTCACGCTTTTCGTGATGACGGACCGGCCCCGGCAAGCTCAATGGCTGACCCCACCAGAGCGTGACCACCTGGAAGGCGTACTGGCGCAGGAGGCCGCAGCAAAGGATGCCTTAGGCAAGGTGAGCGTCTTTCAAGCCCTCCGCCTCCCCAACGTATGGCTGCTGGCACTCGGCATCTTCGCCACCAACATGGGCGGCTACGCGCTCACCTTCTGGCTGCCGACGACGGTGAAGAGTATCTCCGGCGGCTCGGACCGCTCCACGCTGCTGCTCAGCGGCCTGTTCTACTTGTGCGGTCTGGTGGGCGTTATCGTCTCTGGCTACTCGTCGGACCGGACCGGTGACCGCAAATGGCACTGCATCGCGGGCCAGGTATCAGCCGGTTGTCTGCTGGCGGCCAGCACCATTCCGGGACAACCCGTCTGGCTGGTGATCGCCTGGCTGTTGTTGACCGGGCTGGTGGCGCAGTCCTGGCCTCCGCCCTTCTGGGCCTTGCCCACGGCCACGTTGACCGCCTCAGCCGCCGCCGCCAGTATCGGCTTCATCAACATGTTTGCCAACCTGGCCGGGTATCTGGGCAACCACGTCTTTGGCTGGATGCGCGGGCGCGGCATGAGCGACCTGCAAGGCCTGATGCTGCTGGCCAGCTGCTACCTGCTGGGCGGCCTGATCGTCAGCCAAGTGCGCGTAAGCCGGGAACCGGCCGCCAGACCGGCACGGGCCACCCACTGATCCGCCGCACTCACATATGATCGACTCTTGGAACACTATGAGCTCAACTCTCTTTGATCTCTCGGGCAAAGTAGCCGTGGTGACCGGCACCGCCCAAGGCATGGGCCGCGCGATGTCGCTCGCGTTGGCGGAAGCCGGTGCCAGCCTGATGCTGGTGGATCGCAATGAAGCAGGCGTTCGCCAGACCGCCGCCACCATCACCGCACAAGGTGCGCGCGCGGAATGGGCCGTGCACGACATCTCCGACCCCACCGAAGTGAGAACCCTGTTCCGCCGCGTCGATCATGATTTCGGGCGCATTGATTTTTTGGGCAATGTGGCCGGCGAAGCGGTGCTGGGCGCGCCCGAAGATATCTCGCTCGAAGATGTCGAGCAGGTGTGGCGCAACCTGGTCCTGGGCCGCTTCTGTGCCTGCCAGGAAGCGGGGCGGCGCATGCTGGCGGCAGGACAAGGCAGCATCGTCAACATCGGCTCACTAGCCAGCGTCACCGCGCTGGGCCGCGGCCATATCGCCTACAGCATGGCGATGGGCGCCGTCGCGCAGATGACCCGTGAGCTGAGCACGGAATGGTCCGGACACGGTGTCCGCGTCAATGCCATCCTCCCCGCGCAAGTGCTGAATCCGGGCCTGGAAAAGCGCATCGCTGAAGCGCCAGCCCTGCGCGATCAGTTCTTGAGCGGCATTCCGGCCGGACGCTTCGGCCACCCCGACGACATCCGCGGCTTGGCCGTACTGCTGGCCTCCGATGCCTCCCGCTGGATCACCGGAGCGCTGATCCCGATGGACGGCGGGAATCTTGCTTTGAACGGCGGCGGCTCCGTCCGGCACCGCGCGGAGACGCAAGCATGACCAGCCAGCAAACCTACTTCTACCGGACCATGCAACTGATCCGGACCACCGAAGAGCAACTCGCGCGCAGCCATGCGCGTGGCTTAGTCCACGGTGCCTGCCACACCTACGTCGGCCAGGAAGCCATCGCCACAGGCGTCTGCGCACACCTGACGCCGCGCGATGCCATCTTCTCGACGCATCGCGGGCACGGCCACGCGCTGGCCAAAGGCATGCCGCCCCTTGAGCTGATGGCCGAACTGTTCGGACGAATCGGCGGTTGCTCGCGAGGCCGCGGCGGATCGATGCATCTCTTCTCGCCCGAGATCGGCATGATGGGCACCAGCGGCATCGTGGGCCCCTGCATCCTGCAAGCCACGGGCGCGGGCTATAGCTTTCAGCTCCTCAAGACCGACCAGGTGGCTGTAGCCTTCTTCGGTGATGGCGCAGTGAACAACGGAGCCTTTCACGAAGGCCTCAACATGGCCGCCATCTGGAAACTGCCCGTGTTGTTCGTCTGCGAGAACAATCAGTTCGCCACGGAAGTTCCGTTCGCCTATGCCGCGGGGAATCCGGATGTCGCGGGCCGCGCCGCCGGGTATGGCCTGCCGGGAGTGAAGCTGGACGGCAACGATGTGGCGGCCATCGCGGCTGCGGCCGGTGACGCAATTCAGCGTGCCCGCTCGGGCGCCGGACCCACGCTGCTGGAGTGCCTCACCTACCGCACGCGCCCGCATTCGGAAGGCATGGGCGACTACACCTACCGCACGCGAGAAGAAGTGGCTGCGTGGCGGGAGCGTTGCCCCATCAAGCGCTACCGCGCCGTGCTGCAGGAAACTGGCACGCTGCCCGAGACTTTGGATGCGATCGACGCGGAGGTAACCGCCACTGTGCAATCTGCGGGCACGGCAGCGGAGCAGTCTCCCTGGCCCGAGCCCGCCGACGCCGCCACGCACGTCTATGCGGACGCTCCTCCACCACCCGCCGAGCCCGAGGTCGCCACCGAAGAGAGAGCGATCTCGTACTCCGCCGCCACCCTCGAAGCGCTGGACCACGAGATGGCCGCGAACCCCAGCATCTTCGTGCTCGGCGAAGGCATCGGCGTACGCGGCGGCAACTTCGGCACCACCGTCGGGCTCTACGCCAAGTACGGCCCCCAGCGCCTGCGGGATACGCCCATCTGCGAACGCGGCTTCGTCGGCCTGGCCGGAGGCGCGGCGATGACCGGCACTCGCCCCATTGTTGACTTCATGTTTATTGACTTCATCAACGACGCCTTTGGTGAAGTGATCAACCAGATCGCCAAGATGCAGTACATGAGCAGCGGACGCCTGAAGATGCCGGTGCTGTTGCGCGGCTGCATTGGCATCGGCCACGCCGCGGCAACGCATCATTCCGGTAGCTACCATTCCATCTACAGCCACATCCCCGGCCTGCGCGTCGTTGTTCCAGCCACGCCGTATGACGCCAAGGGCCTGCTGACGCATGCGCTGCGCTCGCAAGACCCGGTGCTATTCCTGGAACCCCGCGAACTGCTCTCGGCAAAGGGCCCCGTCCCCGCTGGTGACTACGAGATCCCCTTCGGCCAAGCCCGCCTGCATAGTGAAGGCACGCACGCCACCGCCGTGGCGATTGGGGCGATGGTGCCACGCACGCTGGCGGCGGCCCATGAACTAGCGGCGCAAGGCATCTCCATCGAAGTCCTCGACCCGCGCACCACTTCGCCGCTCGACACCGCCGCCATTCTGGCCTCGGTCCGCAAGACCGGGCGGCTCCTGGTGATCGACGAAGCGTTCGGCCCCTGCGGACTGACCGCTGAAATCTCCGCCGCCGTGGCCGATGCTGGCTTTGACGATCTCGACGCACCGATTCGCCGTCTCCATGGCATCTTCGCCCCCACGCCCTACAGCCCCACGCTCGAAGCCGTGATGATTCCTACGGTGGAGACCATCACGACCGCCCTGCGCGAGTTGGTGAACGAGTAACCGCATGGCCATTGAGATCACCGTTCCGCGTCTGGGCTGGTCCATGGAGGAAGGCCTGTTTGCCGGTTGGTTGAAGCAGCCCGGCGACTTCGTCAGTGCCGGCGAGCCGCTGTTTGCCGTCGAGAGCGACAAGATCACCATGGACGTCGAATCGCTCGACTCCGGGGTGTTGTTTGTGCCGCCCGATGCACCGGTCGCGGGCGGCGTCGTGGTGGTCGGCCAGATGCTGGGCTTCCTGCTGGCACCGGGCGAATCTGAACCCATCAGCGGAACGTCCGAACCGAGCCGCGACAGTATGGAGCGGAGTCTGCTCAACTCCCAAACGCTCCCGGAGCCAGCACCACCCGCAGTTGCCGCACCAGAGCAATGGTCTCCCAATGCACCCCTCAACAGCCAAGCCCCCATCACGCCAAGAGCGCGGCGGGTAGCCGTGGAACTAGGCATCGACCCCACCACCCTCACCGGCACGGGCCGTGGCGGTCGCGTTCGAGAAGCCGATGTGCGCGCCGCGCAACCTCTCTCTTCGTCACCCGCGACTTCAGTGCCCATCTCCGGACCGCGCCGCACGATCGCCGCACGCATGCTGGAGAGCCAACAGCAAACCGCACCCGTCACGCTGACCAGCCGCGTTGACGCCACCGCTCTTGTCGCTCTGCGCGAGCAATGGAAGAAGTCCACCGCAGTTGCGCCCGCCTACACCGACTTCGTCGCCAAGCTAGTGGCGAGCGCACTGCAGCAGCATCCGCTTCTCGCCGGCCGCTGGGAGGCCGACCGGATCGTGCTGCCGCAACGCTTCGACCTGGGCTTGGCCGTGGACACGCCGCAAGGCCTCTTCAACCCGGTGCTGCGGGATGTCGCGAGCGCGACGCTGGCAGACTTGGCGCGCCAATCGCGACAGTTGATCGAAGCCGCGCAAACCCGTCGACTGCGGCCCGAGCAGATGACCGGTAGCGTCTTCAGCATCTCCAACCTGGGCAGCTTCGGCATTGACGCATTCACGCCGATCATCAACTATCCGGAAACCGCCGTCCTGGGTTTAGGTGCCATCCGCAAGGAACTGGTGGTGACCGACGCAGGCGATTTCAGCGTGCGCCAACTGATGACGCTCAGCCTCACCTTCGACCATCGTGTCGTCGACGGCGCTCCAGCGGCTCGCTTTCTCGCAACCCTGGTCCGGCTGATGGCGGACCCGCCGGCGGAGTTGTCGGCCCCATAGCGGACGGCAGTTCGATATGCTGCTGGTAATAGAACCATGCCGCCCACCATCCAGCTAAGCGTGATTCGCGCTGCCTCGCACCGCGCGTTGATCCTGGTGGCACTTGTGCCTGCGCTCGCAGCGGCCGACTTTGAGCATGACGCCGCGCCGCTGTTGCGCGCCCGCTGCATGCCCTGCCATAGCGCCAAGGTCCGCAGTGGCGGCTTATCCATTGAGACACGAGAGGACATCCTGCGCGGCGGCAAGTCCGGCAGCGCCATTGTTTCCGGCCGCCCTAGCGACAGCATCCTGCTAGGCCAGATCGCAACCGGCAAAATGCCGATGGGCGCACCCCCGATGCCTGCTGCCGAGATCGCCACCATTCGCACCTGGATCGAGACCGAAACGGCTAAGCCACCCGTGGCCGAGCGCGATGTCCATGCGATCTTCAGCGCCAAGTGCTGGGTGTGCCATGGTCGCGTCGAAAAGAAGGCGGGCCTTGACCTGCGGACCATCGCCAGTCTGCTCAAGGGCGGCAAGTCCGGCGCGGCGCTGGTACCCGGCGCGCCTGACAGCAGCTTGTTGGTGCAGCGCATCGCCGCCCAGCAGATGCCACCGCCGAAGCTACAGGAGCAGTTCTCCGTCCGTGGCCTTACCGATGATGAGTTCGACAAAGTGAAGCGCTGGATCGCGGAAGGTGCCCGCCCCGACAATGAGCCCGTGGCCGCCGTCGATCCGCTGAACGATCCGGCTATCAAAGCGAAGGATCGGGAGTTTTGGGCTTTTCAAGCACCCCGCCGCGCGCCCGTACCGGTCATCTCCGGAGCCACGCATCCCATCGACGCGTTCGTGTTGGCCAATCGAGGAGCCACTGGTGGCCCGCTTGCACCACCCGCCGCCGGTGGAGCGTTGCTGCGCCGTGCGTACTTTGACCTGACCGGTCTGCCGCCCGCGCCCGACCAGATCGCCGCCTATCTCAGCGACAAGCGCGCCAACCGCTACGAAGCGCTACTCGACAGCTTGCTCGCTTCGCCCCGCTATGCCGAACGCTCCGCGCGGCTGTGGCTGGACGCGGTGGGTTATGCCGATAGCGAAGGTGGCAACAATTCCGATCAGGCTCGCCTGCACGCCTGGCGCTACCGCGACTACGTGATCCGCGCCTTTGCGGCGAACAAGCCGTACGACCGTTTCCTCACGGAGCAACTGGCCGGAGATGAGCTGTTCGACTTCCGAGCCACTAAGCAACTAACCCCGGACCACATCGACCTGATGGCCGCCACCGGATTCTGGCGCATGGCACCCGATGGCACCAACAGCACGGAGCAGAACTTCATCCCGGAACGCATGGACGTCATCGCCGGGCAGATTGAAGTGCTGGGCTCAGGCGTGATGGGCCTCTCGATCGGGTGCGCCCGCTGCCACGACCACAAGTACGACCCGCTGCCCACGCGCGACTACTATCGCCTGGTCTCGATCCTGACCCCGGCCTTCGACCCCTACGCCTGGCTGCCTGGCGAGTTCCCCTGCGGCGGTGTCGGTGCGAACTGCGACGAGAACAACACCCGTTACTTCATCGCCAAAGCCACGCCGGAGTACGCGGCGATGGTGACGCACAACCAGCCTCTCGATGCACGCATCGCCGAACTGGAGCGTGCACTCGAAGCGGCGGCCAAGCCCTATCGCGAACAGCACGTCGCCGCCAAGAAGGCCACGGCAGCCTCCGACATCAAGCTGCGGGAGTTGGAAGAAGCCTACCCGGCCTTCAAGAAAGAGAAGGCCGCGCTCGATAAACAGATTGCGCAGGAGAAGGCGAAGCGCAAGCGGCCGCCGCTGGTCCGCGCACTGTTTGATTTGGGCCCGGAACCACCCGCTACCCGCATCCTGATGCGCGGCGATGTGGCCAGCCCCGGAGCGCTGGTGCCGCCCGGCCCGCCTTCCGTGCTTTCCGCCAGCCTGAAGCCCTATCAGCCCGTCGCGCTCGCTCATTCCAGTGGCCGCCGTCTGGCACTGGCCCAATGGCTGACCGAACCGGAGCATCCGCTCACTGCCCGCATGATGGTGAACCGCATCTGGCAGCAACATTTCGGCGTGGGCCTGGTCAGCACGCCCGGCAACTTTGGCCGCATGGGCGCAGCACCGGAGAATCAGGAACTGCTCGATTGGCTGGCCACGGAGTTTGTGCGCACCGGCTGGGATATCAAGGCCCTGCACCGGTTGATCATGACCTCCGGCTACTACCGCCAGCGCACCGGCGGCACCGGCTTCCCGCTGCAACGCATCGATGCCGAAGCCATCCGCGACACCATCCTGCAGATCGCCGGACGCCTGGACACGACGCAGTTCGGACCCGCAGATGCGATCAAGCAGTTGCCCGATGGCGAAGTGATCACCGAAAGCCGCCGCCGCAGCATCTATGTCTCGCAAAAGCGCACGCAGCCCGTGTCACTGCTGGACACGTTTGATCAGCCGTTCATGAATCCCAACTGCGTCAAGCGTGGCCAGTCGGTGGTCTCCTCGCAAGCACTGCACTTGATGAACAGCGATCTGGCGCGAGAGAACGCCCGCTTCATGGCCGGACGCATTGCCGATGCGGTGGGCGATGATCCGAAGGCGCAAGTGGAGCGTGCCTATCTGCTCGCACTCGCCCGGCCACCCACGCCGGATGAATTGGCCGCTTCAGTCTCGACCATGCAGCAAATGGGTGAGCAGTGGAAGAAGTCGCTCGAAGCGGACCGCCCCGCCGAACCCGTGGCCACTCGCTCGCGCTGGCTGGCGCTGGCCACCCTCTGCCACACCTTGATGAACTCGGCGGAATTTCTCTACATTGATTAATCGGGAGCCTCTGACGCCATGACCACTCGCCGCGATTTCTTCTCCCGCATCTCGGATGGCCTGATGGGCACGGCGCTGGCTGGGCTCTTCTCGGCTGATCAGTTGAGCGCCGCCTCCGGCCTCTATGACCTGACGCCCAAGAAACCGCACCACGCGCCCAAAGCCAAGGCCGTCATCCAACTGTTCATGAACGGCGGCCCCAGCCAGGTTGATCTGTTCGACTACAAGGTGGCGCTGGAAAAGTACGCGGGCAAAGCTCCCGGTCGCGATCTAGCGGCGGAAGTACGGGCCGTGCGCGAGACCGGCGGCCTGATGCCATCCCCCTACAAGTTCTCGAAACACGGCCAATCAGGCATTGAGATCTCCGAACTGCTGCCGCATCTGGGCAAGGTGGCCGACAACATCGCCGTGGTGCGTTCCATGTACACGACGCACCTGGCGCATGAGGCGGCGCTCTTCCTGATGCATGGCGGCCGCATTCTGCCCACGCGGCCTTCCCTGGGTGCGTGGATTGTTTACGGGTTGGGCTCAGAGAATCAGAATCTGCCCGCCTATGTGGTGCTGGACGACCCGAAGGGTCCGCCCATCAACTTCATCCAGAACTGGCAGGCCGGCTGGCTGCCCGCGGTCTATCAAGGCACCCGCGTGCGCTCCGAGGGCTCACCCATCTTGAACCTGGCGGCCAAGCAAGAGTACCCCAGCGCCATCGTCGACCTGAGCCGCAGCCTGCTCCACCGGCTCGACGCGAACCACAGCCAGCAGCACCCGGGTAACGTCGAACTGCAAGCCCGTATCGCCAACTATGAGCTCGCCGCCCGCATGCAGATGGAGGCCACCGACGCGCTGGACTTAAGCAAGGAAAGCGACGCCACCCGCGAAGACTATGGCCTGAACGATGAGCGCACTGCCTCCTACGGCAAGCGTTGCCTAATGGCGCGCCGGTTGGTGGAACGCGGCGTGCGCCTGGTGCAGATCTATATCGAGGGCCAGATCTGGGACAACCACAACAAGATCCGCGAAGGCCTGGAATACGCCTGCGGCAAGACCGATCGCCCCGCCGCCGCTCTGGTCCGCGACCTGAAGCAGCGCGGCCTGCTCGATTCCACGCTGGTCGTCTGGGGTGGCGAATTCGGCCGCCTGCCCATCGCCCAAGACCCCGGCCCCAACGCCGGTCGCGACCATGGCCCCTCCGGCTTCAGCATCTGGATGGCGGGTGGCGGCGTGAAGGGCGGCACCACCTACGGCAGCACCGACGAGATCGGCTACCGCGCCGCGGAAGACAAGGTGAGCGTGCATGACTTCCACGCGACAGTGTTGCACCTGCTCGGCATGAACCATCGCAACCTGGTCATCCAGCGCGAAGGCCGCTTCGAACGCATCACCGACGAGTTTCCGGCTCGGGTGGTGGACGGCATTTTGGCGTAGCGGGCGGACACTGAGTTAAATGCTTGACACCTTTGTACGTGGATAGGGAGAGCTTCCGAGTTGTATGGCTTTCATTTTCGTATTTCGGAGTGTTTCTTGAAACCCAGCCGAACAGGACTGCGTTAATACTCGCCAAGGAGGCGTTTAATGCGAATCGAAATTTTTCCAACCGCGATCAACAGACGGAAAGTTGAGATCCCTCTCCAAAATGGCCAGCGCTTGATTACCTATTCTGGGGAAGCTACGTATTCCCACAAAGGAGTTAGCGATTCTGTCTATGAGCGATTCTAGGCTGTTTCTTATAGTCGACGATCAGCTTCCGGAAGACGCGGTCATTTTCGAGCAAGCACTGCACGTCTCGCTAGCCGAGATTCACAATTAGGGAACTGCATTGAACGCCGGTTGGAGCGTTACCGACTTGGCTGGAAGAATTCGTGGCACACAGTACCAGGTTGAATTCACGTCCGGAGTGCAGGATTCGGATGGCTACATCAACGGGGTAGCATATTTCGTTACTGCCCGCATTCGCTCGAGCGCATGGGGTCCGATGCGGGAGACGCCTGCGGACCCAGATCCGATCGAGTTCGTCTCGAAGCTGTGCTAGTAGCAAGTTGAGGGGTATCGAAGACGAGGCCCGGTAGAGGGAGACCGAGACGATCAATAGATAATCGCTTCAGTAAAGTACTTGCGGATGGCAAAGAAAGCACCGCCCTTTCCATCCGCAAATGTCCAGTGACGGCTCCTACACTATTTCTTGTCCTGCTGACGTAATTCCGGGTTCATCGACGAGCTCTTCATCGAGGCCGGGCATCGCGGAAGCGGCCTCGGCACCGCGGCGGTTCGTCAACTGCAAAACGAATGCGCGCGGGAGGGGATGACCGCCCTGCTTTTGGAGGCTGACCTGGACAACGAAGACGCCACCCGCCTGTACCGCCAACAGGGCTTTCACGAACATCCCCGGCGGCTGATGATGTTGCCCGTCAGCGGAGGGCCAGCCGCTGTGGGACTCTGGGACCTGGCTGGGTGAGCGCGGGCCCAGCCACCTTGAGCTTCTGATAGGCTATGTCCTCAAGGAGGGCCGAAATGGGACTCAAACCCCGGTTGACGCGCCGCCAGATTCTTCAATCCATCCCGGTGCTGACAGCCGGCACCCTGCTGGCCCCGCTGCGGGCACAGCGCCCCGATACATCGGCTCCCGCCATTATCCGGGGCAAGCTGACCGATGCCGCCGGACGGCCCGTCGCGGCCAAGATCCGCGTGGTTGAATCCAACACCGGCGAAGTCTACATGCCGGCCAACTCGATCCGCACCATGCCGGACCGGCGTCATTACTTTTATGCGCGGGGCCAGTATGAGATCAGCGTCCCGGCCGGCCGCTACCGGATTGAAGCGGTGCGCGGCATCGGCCATGAGTTGACCCGGGAGTTCACGGAAGTGGGCAGCGGCATCCAGCATGAAGTGGACCTGCGGATCCGCCCGCTGAAGGACTTGAAATCCGCCGGTTGGTACTCCGGCAACACGCATACCCACTATCACCTGGCGATTGACGAGAACCCCGATGACCGGCTGCGTATGGTGCCACCGGCGGAAGACCTGGACGTCAGCGTGCTCAGCTATCTGGTGCGTACCGATTCGCCCTACATCACCAACCGCTACCCGGTGGGCCGCCTGCCCCAGTTTTCCCGTGACGGCACCATCATGGACATGGGCGAAGAGGCGCGCAACAACCGCGCGTTTGCCGATTTCGGCTACGGGCATGTGCTGTTTCTCAACATTCCCCGATCGATTGAACCGGTTTCGACCGGCCTGCTTAGCAACTCACCTAACGCACCCGACTACCCGACGCTATCGACTCTGTGCGCGCAAGCCAAGCAACTGGGCGGCACCGTGGTGTGGTGCCACAACGGCAGCGGCATTGAGGTGCCGGTGGCCGCCGCGCTGGGGCTGGTGGACGCCTACAACGTCGCTGACGGCCTGGAAGCACAGTATGAGCGCTACTACCGGCTGCTGAACTGCGGTCTTCGCCTCGCCGCCTCCAGCGGCACGGATTGGTGGATCTACGATCACAACCGGGTCTACGTGAAGGTGGAGGGGACGTTCAACTACGACAGTTGGATCGCCGGATTGCGCGCGGGACGGACTTTCGTCTCCAACGGTCCGCTGCTGGAATTCACCGTGAACGGCCAAGACCCCGGCGCGCAAGTGACACCCAACGGCAAGCTGCGCGTGAAGGCTTCGGCGATTTCACGGATCCCGTTTGAGCGGATCGAAATCGTGGTGGATGGCCGCGTGGTGGCGGATCAGCTATCCCCGGATGGCCGTGAAGCGAGCCTGGAGCGCGAGATCGAGGTTGACGAGGGCGGCTGGATCGCCGCCCGTATCAGCGGCCGCGCCGTTACCTACGCGGGCTTCCCCGTCTTTGCGCACACCAGTCCCGTCTACCTGCGCGTGCCCAACACACCATTTCGCCGGGCCGAATCGCTGGGGGCCTGTATCGATGAGATCGACCGCTCTATACGCACCATCCGTAAGAGCTTCCGCTTCTCAAGCGATGCCCAGCGCGCCCTGGCGATCGGCAAATTTGAAGAAGGCCGCACCGCGTTTGCGCGTCTGCTGACGCAGTCTTCTTGAGCGACCTTGCGTTGCCCACAGCCAGGGAGCTACAAACGGACATGCGATCTTTGGCCGGCCTCTCCGCTCTGCTGGTGTGTGTGATGGTTCCCGTGGCGGAAGCGGGGGTTGTCCGCTTGAAGATTGACCGGCGAGAGCCGCGATGAGTATCTGGCCCGCATCCGGCAAGCCGCCCGCCAACTGATCCAGACGCGCTTTCTGCTGGAGGCAGATCTACCGGAGGTGGAGGAGTTTGCCCGGGCTCAGTTTGACTGGATGCGCCAGCCGCCCGCTAAACCGTAGCTTCGCCTTCGCTGGACGCCGCGCCGGTTTCGACGCCGGGGTCGGTCTTCTCAATCTTCTCGATCTTCACGCGTGCAATGCGATTGCGTTCCATCGCCAGCACGGTATAGCGCCGCCCGGCTTCGTTCACCACTTCCCCGCCCTTGGGGATAAAGCCCAGGCGCGACAGCAGGAAACCCGCCAGCGTCTCAAACCCAGTCTCTGAAGGCAGCTCAAGCCCGTATTGCATTTCCAGATCGCGGATGGGGATGGTACCTTCCACTTCGATCTCTTCCGCCTCGGGCAGGTGCGGGCGGCGGCGGTCGTCGTGCTCGTCTTCAATTTCGCCGAACACCTGCTCCAGCACGTCTTCCATGGTCACGACGCCGGAGATGGTACCGAACTCATCCACCACCACCGCCAGATGCTTGTGGGCGGCGCGAAACTCGTCGATCAGCTCGTTCAGCGGTTTGGTTTCCGGCACGATCAGCGGCTTGGTGATCCAGTCTTCCAAATGGAAAGATTTGGCTTGGCGCCGCCGCTCTTGCGCAAAGCGGCGGTCCCGCCAGACGCGCAGCAGATCGCGGTAATGGATGACACCCACCAGATTCTCCGGTACATCGCGATAGACGGGCACGCGCGAATAGTTGTGCTCCGCCATGGTGCGCAGCACTTGGTCGAGCGTGGCATCGAGCGGCAACGACACCACGCGCCCGCGCGGCACCATCACCTCGCGCGCCACCAGTGAATGCAGGTCCAGCAAGCGGTGGATGGACTCTTCTTCAAACTCGCGCAAGTGGCCTTCGTCGCCACTGGATGAGACGATGTGCTTGATCTCTTCGGCTGAATGTGCACCGCCGCCATGCCCCGTGCTCTTGACGCCCAGGATGGCGGAGAACAAACCGGAGAACCATTCCACCGCCAGCACAAACGGCGTCAGGACGCGGTAAAAGATCAGCAGCGGCGGCGCGGTCAGGATGGCCATGCGCTCAGCCTTTTCCACCGCCAGATTCTTGGGCACCACTTCGCCCAACACCACGATCACCAGCGTCAGCAGCAGGAAGGCAATGCCGAAGCTCGCTCCCTCGACGAACCACATGGCACCGGCCGGCACATGCGGCCGCAGCGCGCCCACCAGGGCATGCGTGATGGCCTCTTCACCGGCCCAGCCCATACCCAGGCTGGCCAGCGTAATGCCCACTTGGCTGAGCGCGATCATGCGCTCCATGTTGTGGATCAAGCTGAGCGCCGCCTGCGCGCCAATATTACCTTCTGCGGCCAGCGCCTCCATGCGGGAAGGGCGCACAGAGAGCAGCGCCACCTCCGCGGCGGAGAAGAAGGCGTTGAGTAGCGTCAGGACGAAAAGCGCCAGTAGCCGATAACCGAGGTGAGCGTCTGGCATGATGAGAGCGTGAACCGTGTCATTCGTTATGTTAACGCTGCCCTGGTCGTCCTTGCCTTGGGAGCCCTGGGCGGTGCTTGGTGGTTGCTGTGGCGGCCGATGCCTGCCACCTCCGGAACCGTGCGCGCCGGCGTCGCCGCCCAGGTCCAGCGCGACGCCCAGGGCGTCCCGCACATCTCCGCGCAATCGGTGGAAGACGTCCTCTATGCGCAAGGCTACGTGACCGCCAATGACCGGCTGTGGCAGATGGATGCCCTGCGCCGTCTGGCCGCCGGCGACATGTCTGAGATTGCCGGCGTGGGCGCGTTGGAGATCGACACCGACGCTCGCCGACTGCGCATGCGACACCTGGCCGAAGCGCACGCGCAGCGCCTGACCCCTGCTGATCTGGCTTTGTTCCGCGCCTTCGTCCGGGGGGTCAACGCCAGCATGGACGCGCAACGCAAGGCCCTGCCGGTGGAGTTTGTGCTGATGGGCTATCAGCCGCGCCCGTGGACCATCTCGGATTCCATTCTGGTGGCATTGCAAATGTACCGGACCCTCACCGATTCCTGGAAGGACGACGTGCAAAAGATGCAGCTGCTGGCCAAGGGCGACGCAGCCAAAGTGAATGCGCTGTTTCCCATCCGCAGCGGGCATGAGGTGCAGCCCGGTTCCAATGCCTGGGCCGTTTCCGGCAAGCTAACTGCCACCGGCAAGCCGATCCTGGCCAATGACCCGCACCTGGCCTGGACCTTTCCGGCCACCTGGTATCAGGTGCACCTGAAGGGCGGCGGCTTGAATGCGGCGGGCGTCAGCCTGCCCGGGCTACCCGGCGTCATCATCGGCCACAATGAGCGGATCGCCTGGGGTGTGACCAACCTGGGCTACGACGTGCAGGACCTTTACATTGAGCGTGCCAATGAGCCGGCCCGGCAGGAAATGGAAGTGATCCGCATCAAGGGCGCGGCCCCGCAGCAGTTGCCCATCAGCGTCACCCGGCACGGCCCGGTGGTCACCCAGGAAGGTGGCCGGCCCTTGGCCTTGCGCTGGGCGGCGGCCGAAGTGGGGACGTTCACTTATCCGATGGTGCAGCTGAACATGGCCCGCAACTGGACGGAGTTCCGCGACGCGTTGCGGCGCTATCCCGGCCCGGGACAGAACTTTGTCTATGCTGACGTGGACGGCAACATCGGCTATCAGGCCACCGGTCTGTTGCCGATCCGTCAGGCGCATGATGGCGATGTTCCCGTGGATGGTGGCGACCCCAAGTTTGACTGGCAAGGGTTCCTCCCCTTTGACCAGCTGCCCAACTTCTATAACCCAGCCAGCGGCCTCATCGTCACCGCCAACCAGAACCCCTGGCCCGCCGAACCGGGCTTCCGCCTGAATGGCGACTTCGCGCCCCAGTACCGGTCCAACCAGATCCGCGCGCGCCTGGAAGCAAAGAAGGCCCTCACCACCGAGGACATGCTGAGCATCCAGACCGACATCTACGCCGCCTTTTCCCACCGGCTGGCGCGCGAGACCGTGGCCGCCTACGAACGGCGCGGGGCCAAGAACCCGGCGCTGGCTGAACCCACCAAGCTGCTCAAAAACTGGAACGGCCTGATGACGGCCGATTCCGCCGCTGCCTATGCGGTCACCTTGCTCTACCAGAACATCCGCCGCGCCATCGCGGAGCGCGCGGCACCCGGCAAAGGGGGCGCCTATGCCTACCAGATGGCACCCTCAGTGGTCGAGAACCTGATGGCCGCCAAGCCGAAGGACTGGTTCCCGGACTGGGATGAAGCCATCGTCAAGGCGTTCGACGAGGCCATGGCTGAAGGCCGCCGCAAACAGGGTGACGATCCCAACCGCTGGCGCTACGGCCTGGTGAATGAGATGACGCTGGGGCATCCGGTGCTGTCGCGCGTGCCGTATGTGGGCCGCTACTTCCAGATCGGGCCGGTGGAGATGAATGGAGCCTCGACCACGGTGAAGCAGACCACGACGCGCATTGGCCCGTCCATGCGCTGGGTGGCGGATCTCTCCAACTGGGACAGGTCAGTGAATAACCTGGTGGTGGGCGAATCCGGCCACGTACTCTCCGGCCACTTCCGTGACCAGTGGAAAGCCTACTGGGCCGGCACCAGCTTCCCGCTGCCGTTTACCAAGCTGGAAGCCAAGAACACGCTCGAGCTGGTGCCCTAGTTACTCTTCGCAGAGATTTGGTCGGTGGTGGCAACCGCCCCCTTGCGGTCGCGGCTCGGTAACGCTACAGAGCCGCGACCGCGAGGGTGCGGTTTCGTTGCCCAGGCACCGGCCCGGCAAGCCAGCTAGCTTCTCAGCGTGCGACCTTCGAACTTTTCCATCCGCTCGATCACCCAATCGGGCACGGGCTGGGGCAGGCCGGTTTTGAGATCGACGTGGACTTGCACTTGCTCGATCACGGCCCGCAGGTCATCGCCGCTGGCGCCGTGTAGTTCCATTTGAGTGGTCAAGCTGGTCCGTCCAATACGGCTGGTGCGGACGTAGGCGACGACTTGCTCGTCATAGCGAAGGGGCGCGCGGAACTCGACCGTCGCCTTCACCACGTGTACCTCAAAGAAGTTCTCACCGGGCGAAAATGAGATGCCCAGGGCGCGCCAATACTCGGTGACGCCCAAGTCGGCGTAGTCCAGATAGCGGGCGTTGAACACCACCGCTTGCGGGTCTACCTCGGAATAGCGGACACGGAAATTGTGGGAGAACCGGAAGCCGTCGCGAGTCATCACTGGCTAGAAGCGGACTCCGATGCCGGCCAGAAACGCCAGATTGTTGCGGCCTTGCATGGAAAGGCCTAAGAAATGATCGCCCAGCTTTGAACACGAAACGTTCGCAATTCCGCGGGAAGTAACGGAGTGTGGCGAGCTCGAAATCACAATACTGCGTTCCCGGAACTCGGATCCTTGCCACACGAAGTTCACAACGCTTCCGGGGAACCGACTGTGGGTGCTGCCGTCGCGGCCATTTACCCACAGCTCGGAATGATCCATTATCGAACTTTCCGAAGCCATATGCTCCCACCCGTATTCTGCAGGAATCCAGGGAACCGGGATTGGAAAACATCTGGGAACGAGTAACCCGCATAGGAGTTAAATGCTGTTATCTCGAACTGGCTGTTGCCAATCAGGAATGCTCTCAGGAAGAGCGATTCGTTCCAGGCGATGCCGTCTCGAATCCAATCAATCGGATAGGACATAGGATAGAGCACATCATGAATGTGCACTAGGACCCCTCGTTTTAATCGAGGCAATACCCTCAGCAACAAGAAAGCAACATCACTACCGATCTTGGCTACGTGTGACGAATCAATCAGAACCAAGTCTTGCGCTTCTAGTCGATCGAAAATCGAGAGACTAACTTCTTGTACTTGCTGAGGCACAACCTCGACCTTCGCCCTGTCCATCTGAAAAAGGAGCGAAAACAAGCGTTCGGGATGCGGCTCGATACATGTAAGCTCTGCGGTGGCATTAGTCCGTTCCAAAGTATCCAGTATTACAGCCGACGAGAAGCCCGATCCAATCTCCACGATCCGTCGCGGCTTCTCCTTCTGGATAATTGCCGAAAGCACGAAAGCATCGGACTGAATGAACCATACATTGTCAGTGTAATAGCGATAGCCTTCTGTCTTCTGACTGGGGAAGGGCACAGGTGGGAAGTTATCGAGCAAATCAGCGTAATACAAAGCGATCTTCTCTCTTTGCAAATCGACGTGATCCCACCATTCGATTCCATCAAAAGGAAGACCAGCCGCATCGGGCCCCAGGTTCGCGAAGTCGAGAAGGGGTGAATAGTAGTGACCTGGAGGATAGAGTAATGCGCCGCGCAAATTGGGCCAGCTATGCTGGACCCTTTCTTTGACGAAGCGGAGATATGTTCTGAAGTCAAATAGAGCCCGAAACTTCATTTGGTTCACCTGCCTCCCGTAACCCGTGATGATCATTCAGTCACTTCACGCATTGTCGCGCCGTCAAACGAAGCCTACTCGATAATCGTTGTATGAGATCCAAGCGGCCTTCGGGGGGGAGCAGCAACTTCTTCCGGTCCCTGATTATAGTCCATTTCGGCCTCTGCCTGTTCTTCCAGCCGCCAGTTGAAGTCGTCACTACTGAATACCATTATCTGCGGCTCGTGAGCTTTCGGTGATCCCAATGTCCGCATAGTCCAGATACCGGAACACTACTGCTGTGGATACACTTCCAAGTAGCGCTCGCGTAAGCCGTGGGAAAACTTGAAGTCGGGGCACCGCATCATGCGCTAAAACCGGACGCCGATGCCGGCCAGAAACGCGAGGTTGTTGCGGCCCTGCCTGGAGATGCCGTTCACCACCGACTCCGGACTCTGGAAATGGAAATTCCGAACTTCCGCGCGGAACAGCAAGAGCGTCACGGGCTTGAAGTCCAGGCCTGCGGCGGCGTCCCAAGCAAAGACACCTTGGGTGCTGCTGGAGGCTAGTGTGCCAGCCATGCGTGTACCGGCCGAAGACCGCGCCAAGCGGCCCGCGCCCACGCCCGCCGATACCCAGGGAGTGACCGCTGCAACCGGCAGGAAGCGCGCTCGCAAACCCGGGATCACAGCCAAATTCACCGACTCCGCGCTCACTGATCCACTGGCGATCTGCGTCCAACCCGCGCCGCCCACCATGATGGGCAGTTCCATGCCTACGGCTACGGCACCCAGGTTGAAAAAATTGCCGCCGAAGTTCAGTAGGCCCACGGCCCGGCCACCAGCCGTAACGGTGCCCGAACTGGCATTGACCGAGCTCGATCCGGTGGCGTTCAACCCACCGCTGGCCACGATGTCGATAGCGGCCGCCGGAAGCGCCGTCAAGCAGAGAAACAGTGCGAATTTTGTCATCCGCAACCTCCCGAAAGGCGAACGAGTTTCGCATGCGCCAGCCAGCTTAGACCAGCACCGGCGGAGCGACGGGCATGGCCATCAGCTGATCCTCGAACGAGTAATCGATCTTGGACTTCTTCTGGTTCCGCACGTACCAGCGATACGATTCCTGCAAGCCGGTCAGAAAATCAGTCGGCTTAAACTTCAGCATCCGCTGCGCCTTGGCGACCACTTGCGTGATTGCGGGGATGTCAAAGTAATACCCGAAATAGAGCTTCGGCCCCAACGGATGACCGCCCGCCATCAAGATCTGACGCCGGGGCATGCGGGTGATATGCAGTTTCTTGCCGGCCGCCTGGGCCAGCACTTCCAGCAACTCTTCCTGCGTGATCGGACGCGGGTTGGCCACGTTGAACGCCTGGCCCAGCGCCTGCGGTTCATCCAGCACCTTCATGCACATGGCCACCAGGTCTTTGATGAAGACAAACTGCATCAAGCGGCGGCCGTCGCCGGGTAGGATCAGGCTGCGGTTGTCGCGCAAGCGGTCCCAGAAGAACTGCTCGCGATAGTAGGGATTGCCCGGACCGTAGATGAACGGCGGCCGGATGGTGACCACGGGCACTTTGCTGCGGTGATAGAGCCGGAATAGCATTCGCTCGGTCATCGCCTTGTTGCGGACGTAGGGGTCCGGGTGATCGTCCGGAGCCAGCGCGTCCGCTTCGTGGTGATTCAAGCCGTCGCCGTAGGCGGCCACGCTCGACATGAAGATGTAGCGCTGCAGCCGGTCACTGACGGCGCGTACGGTGGCTTCCACCTGGTTCGCGGTAGTGCCGCGCTCCCAATCGTACACGTTATCGTAGACGGCCTCAAAGCGCTGGCCTTCCAGCACGCGCTTCAGTGCCTCCGGGTCATTGCGGTCAGCTTGTAAGTTGACGACCCGTTTTCCGTAGTCGTGCTTATTCCGCCGGTGCAACACCGACACTTCATGACCAGCTTTGACCAGTTGGGGGACCAGCAGCTTGCCGATATAGTTTGTCCCGCCAATTACGAGAACTTTCATTTTCGATGTAGGGACGTTATTAGTCGTAATATTCCAGGCCCAAGTGAGTAATCAGGTCTTCACCACGCATCCAGCGCAGGGTATTTTTCAGCTTCATCAGCTGAATAAAGATGTCGTGCTCCGGATACAGCCCCGGGGCCGTCATCGGACCCTTAAAGTAGAAGCTCAGCCATTCCTGGATGCCGCGCATCCCGGCACGCTGCGCCAAATCAAGGAACAAAACCAGATCGAGCACCAGCGGCGCGGCCAGAATGGAATCGCGGCACAGGAAATCCACCTTGATCTGCATCGGATAGCCCAGCCATCCGAAAATGTCGATGTTGTCCCAGCCTTCCTTGGCGTCACCGCGCGGAGGGTAGTAGTTGATCTTCACCGAATGGAAGAGGTTACCGTACAGCTCAGGATACAGATTCGGCTGCAGAATCGAATCCAGCACCGAAAGCTTCGTTTCTTCCTTGGTTTTGAAGCTGCCCGGATCTTCCAGCACTTCGCCATCACGATTGCCCAGGATGTTGGTGGAAAACCAGCCCGTCATGCCGAGCATGCGAGCCTTGAAGCCGGGTGCCAGCAACGTCTTCATGAACGTCTGGCCGGTCTTAAAGTCCTTGCCGCAGATCGGTACGTTGTTGTCCCGCGCCAGATCGAGCAAACACGGGATGTCGTGCGTCAGATTGGGAGCGCCGTTGGCAAACGGTACACCACTCTTGATCGCCGCATAGGCGTAAATCTGACTGGGGGCGATGTCGGGGTCGTTGGCCTTCAGGCCGGCCTCGAAAGCCTCAATCGTCTGGTGAACGGCGGACGCCCGGTGAAACACTTCCGTGGACCCGCACCAGATCATCACCAGCCGCGCGCAGCCATTGTCCACCCGGAACTTCTCGATATCGGCGATCAACGCCAACGCCTTTTCCCACTTGGTGCCCTGTTTGACGTTGGGGCCATCGATGCGTTTGACGTATTCGCGATCGAATACGGCGGACATCGGCTTGATCTTTTCCAGTGGCTCGCGGACTTTCTCCAACTGTGCCGGTTCCAGCACCCGCGCATTGGCGGCGGCTTCAAAGGCGTTGTCGTCGAAAATGTCCCAGCCACCAAAGACCAGATCTTCAAGGGTAGCCAGCGGAACGAAGTCCTTTATCTTGGGGGTGCGGGCTTCCGTGCGCTTGCCCAGGCGAATGGTGGCCAACTGCGTCAGTGAGCCGACCGGGGCCGCCCAACCCTGCTTGATCGCTTCGACGCCGGCCATGAACGTAGTCGAGACGGCACCAATGCCGGGAATCAAAATCCCCAATCTGCCTTCGGCTGGGGCGATGTGCACTCCCTTTGACGATGACTGAACTTCGGCCAAGAGCCTGTCCTACTTTCTTTCTGGACCGCCATTCCGCGAGGGCCCACGAGGCAGCTCGGGTTCGGTCGGCCGATGCTTCTTATTTAGGGAAGCGGGCGCTTTACAGCGCTAACCTGATATCGTAGCATCTCATGCCCGTGCGCGCGACTGCAACGCTGTCGGTCCTTCTGGTGGATGACGAAGCCCTGGCCTTAAGCGAATTGTCTTATCTTTTGAAGGACTTCCCAGATCTGGAGGTGATTGGTACCGCCTCCAACGGTCTCGAAGCGGTGGAAGCCATCGAGAATCTGGAGCCAGACATCGTGTTTATGGATGTACAGATGCCGGGCCTGGATGGCCTGGGTGTCATCCGGCGGTTGAACGAGAAAAAGATTCCACTGCCCCACTTCGTGCTGGCAACCGCGTTCGATCAATATGCCGTGGAGGCCTTTCAACTGGAAGCGCTCGACTACCTGTTGAAGCCCATCGAACGCGCCCGGCTGGAACAGACCGTGGAGCGGGCGCGCAAGGTGGTCGAGGGCCATCAGCGGGCGGCCGAGGCCCCCGCCACCCAGTCGGCCGCCCCGGCCCGGAATCGCATCCTGGTCCGGCATCTCAACCGCAACCTGATCGTCGAAGCCCAGGACATCATCTTCGTCACCATCGATGAAGGCGTGATCACCGTGGTCACCAACGAGGCGGAAGGCCTTTCCAACTACCGGACCATCGAAGAGATGCAGGCTGACCTAGACCCGGACCTGTTCTGGCGGGTCCACCGCAGCTATCTGGTGAACGTCAAGCGGATTCGCGAAGTGGTGCCGTGGTTCAAGTCCAGCTTCCAGGTGAAGATGGATGACAAGAAGCAGACACTGATCCCAGTTAGCCGCGTGCAGACCAAGAAGTTGCGTGCTTTGTTGAAGCTGTAGCCCCAACTGGCGGCGCCCGCACCAACAATCGCCACGATCCATGCCGGGAAACCTCCGTTCCCGATCGCATTCACACTTTATTCATTTGTAATCGGTGGCCCGGGCTGCTATACAGAATGTAAAGGGTTTTCCTCACTTCCAACGTTTCTTGCTCTGAATGCTGGGATTCGCGTTCTGCTGTTCTGACCGTTCAGGGCCCCCCAAAGGATATTCTCTATGCTCAGACTGTTGTTGCTGGCGGGACTTTCCGCCTCCTCGCTATTGGCTCAATCCACCTTCGGCGTCTTCCTTGGCAGCGTCACCGACGCCACCGGGGCCGTAGTGTCGGGCGCGAAGATCCGGTTAACCAACCAGGGCGAGAACACGACGCGCGAATCCACCACCGATGCGTCGGGCAACTATGAATTCCAGAACGTGAAGCCCGGTCTGTATGGCTTAAGTGTCAGCCAGAGTGGCTTCCGCGGCTACAGCGTGAAGGATATCGTTTTGGTGTCCCGACAGACGATTCGTCTGGATGCGGCCCTCCAGGTGGGCGAAGTCACTCAGACGGTGGAGGTGTCGGCAACCGCCGGTGTCATCGCCACCGATTCACAGACCGTTTCTTCGACGCTGAGTGGCGAACAGATCCTGGGATTGCCCGTCAACGTCCGCGGCGGCGCCTCGGGTACGACGCCTTACGGCATGATCGCCGCGCTTCCGGGCGTGCAGTCCGACAATGGCGGCGGCTACGGCATCCAGGGCGGCGTCCCGGCGCAGAGCGAATCCACCTCTGACGGTATTTCGATCACCGCCGTCACCGGCAATAGCCCCAACCGCAACCTCTTCCCGTCGGTGGAGTCGATCTCGGAGATCAAAGTGCAGGGCGTGGGCAATGGCGCGGAGTTTGGCGCACCGGGCGACATCACCACCATTTCGCGCTCCGGCAGCAACGACTACCATGGCGCGGCCTTCTGGTACCACCAAAACCGGGCGATGGATTCCCGGGCGTTTAATCAGGCGCTGCTGCCCGCCAAGATCGGCAATACGTTTGGCGGGACTTTTAGCGGCCCGGTGCTACTGCCCAAAATCTACAATGGGCGCAACCGGACCTTCTTCCTGTTCACCTGGGAGAGCTTCCGCTTCCCTCGCCAATCCACCATCACCAATAGCGTGCCCACCGTCGCCATGAAGCAGGGCGATTTTTCCGCCGAACCCGTGACGATGCGGGATCCCTTCACCGGCCTCCCCTTTGAAGGCAACCGCATCCCCGCCAGCCGGATCAACCCAGTGGCGCGGGCGGTGATCCCCTTCTACCCGGATGCCAACTTCGGCAATACCGCGCGCTTCGCGCAAGCCAATTACATCGACAACCGGCGCTCGGACATCCGGTCCAACCAATACGATATCCGCATTGACCACCAGTTCTCGACGGCGCACACCTTGTTTGGCCGCTACAGCCAAAAGACCAACCCGTCCACCAGCCCCAATAATCTATTGCTGCCAGCTGATACCGCCTTCAACAACTACAAGCAAGCGGTACTGAGCTACAACTGGACCATTACACCGACGTTGTTGAACGAGTTCCGCGGCGGCATCTCCTACGCTCCATCAGGCTCCCAGTTCCCCTTTGACGGCCTCGCCTTCTCGAACAGTCTGAACTTGAAGGACATCCAGCGCGACATCTTTTTCAACGCGCTGCCCAACTTTTCCATCGACCGGCAGACCAGCTTCAACAAGGGCCGTCCCGGCCGCAGCATCTCCTGGAATACCCAGTTCATCGACAACCTTAGCTGGACCAAAGGCAAGCACACCTTCAAGTTCGGCATCGATATCCGCAGCCTGCGCGCGCAAACCAACCTGGGCTTCACCACCGGCGACAACTACGGCGACTACACCTTCAACGGCAACTTCACCGGTCAGCCGTGGGGTGACTTCCTGTTAGGCGTGCCGGTGAACACTTCAGTGGCCGTCGTCCAACTGGACAATGACGGCAGTGCGATTCACTACAAGGGTTACGCGCAGGATAGCTGGCGCGTGTCGCCACGGCTGACGCTGGAATACGGCGTGCGCTACGAGGTTCACCCGGGCTACAAGGATGCGGGCTTCAACATCGCCAACTTCGACCGCACCGTGCCGCGCACGGGCCGCGTGGTGATCCCCAGCGACCCCAAAGCCAAGCAGTTCATCGCCCCCGCCGTGCAAAGCTCCATCAACGCCTGTCCGGGTGCCACCATTGGCGGCGTGCCGTGTACGCCCTTTGTGACGGCCAGTGAAGCCGGTATTCCGGAATCGCTCCGCAACAACTACTACGCACAGTTTCTGCCGCGCGCCGGCTTCGCCTACCGGCTGAACAACAAGACCACCATCCGCGCCGGGGCGGGCCTGTACAACATGATCCTGCTGGGCAGCGTGTTCTTTTCACTCACCGGCACCGTGCAGTCCGACGTGCGCTCCTTCAACAACATCTCGCCTCAGGGGCGGCCCATCTTCTCGCTGCCGGAGACGCGGCCTCCGGGCGTGAACGGCGTCGTGGGCGGCTCCCTGGGTGCCTTTGAGTTCCGCACCGCCAACCAGATCGACTTCCGCCCGCCGCAGATGCTGCAGTGGAATTTTTCGATCGACCGCGAATTGAGCAGCACCACCGGCCTGCGCCTCAGCTACATCGCCAACAAGTCCACCCACATGCCCTGGGCCCCCGACCTGAACCAGGCGGCTTCTTCGACGCAGTTCTTCACGCAGCGGCCGCTCACGGATCGCCCGTTCCCGAACTGGGGCTTGATCTATTCCCGCGATGCCGGGGCCAACTCGATCTATCAATCGTTCCAGGCCGAGCTCAACCGGCGCTTCAAGAGCGGCTTCACTTTGAACAGTGCCTACACGTTGGCCAAGCAGTTGGGGGATGGGGCCGGACCCAACCCCAGTGGCTATGCCGGCGAAACCGGCGGGGGCCGCGTCACCAATTCACTGAACCGCCGCGCGGACCGCGGCGATGTCTATGCCACGCGCCGTCATCGGTTCGTCAATAGCCTGGTCTACGATCTGCCATTTGGCCGGGGCCGCCGCCTGCTGTCGAGTGCCAACCGCTTCACGGATGCGGTGCTGGGTGGTTGGAGCATGAGCTCCCTGATGATCATCCAGACCGGTCCGTTCCTGACGCCCACCTTCTCCGGTGGCGACCCCTCCGGCACCAACGCCCCGCGGCGCGGCACCCAACGGCCGGACCGTGTGGGAGCGGCCACGGGTGAACTGGCCGAACCGGATCGCACCCGCTGGCTGGACCGTTCCGCTTTTGTCTGCCCGGGCCGCGTGCCCGGTGCCGCCGATCAGTTCAACTGCTCCGTCGGCGTACTGCCTGGCCGCGACATCGCCCCCATAGGCCGCTTCGGCAACTCGGGCGTCGGCATCGCCGTGGGCCCGGGAACCTTCAGCTGGAACGCCGGTATGCGCAAGAGCTTCGCCCTGGCCGAACGATTGAAGATGCGCCTGGAAGGTACGTTTACCAACGTCCCCAACTGGACCAACCTGGGTGACCCCATCTCCAACATCAACGACAACAACTTTGGCCGCATCACCGGCACCCGCGGCGGCTCCGATTTCGGCGGCAACCGCACGGGCCAAGTCTCCTTGCGGCTTGAGTTTTAAGGCCGCTCTCGCCTTCGGGCAACCTTCAGCGTCCGTGTTGGGCCAGCCTTGGCTCCACGGACGCTGTTGTTTTTGGTGGACACGGGCACGCCGGAGTACCGCGCGTATCGATATAATCGAGTCAACTAAGAAAGGGTGACTATGTCCAAAATCGCTCTCCTGTTCGTTACGCTGCCCCTGGTTTGGGCCGCCCCGCCGGCCACGCCTACCGTCAGCTTCCAGCGCGACATCCGCCCTATTCTGTCTGACAACTGCTTCTCCTGCCATGGGCCGGATTCCAAGTCGCGCATGGCGGGCCTGCGTCTCGACTTGAAGGCCTCCGCACTGGAAGCTCGCAAATCCGGCGCGCCCATCGTCCCCGGCAAGCCGACCGAGAGCCTGGCCTTCCAACGCATCATCGAAAGCAACGCGGCCAAGAAGATGCCGCCCGAGTATTCCCACAAGAAGCTCACCGCCGCGCAGGTGGCTACCGTCAAGCACTGGATTGAGCAAGGCGCACCCTGGAAAGAACATTGGGCCTACCAGGCACCGGTGCGTCCCGCGGCACCCGTGGTGCGGAACACCGCTTGGGCCCGCACGCCGATCGACCGCTTCATCCTGGCCAAACTGGAAGCGCAGGGGCTGACACCCGCCCCAGCCGCCAGCCGCCGCACCCTGATCCGGCGCGTGGCGCTCGACCTGACCGGCTTGCCGCCCCAGCCTG
This sequence comes from Bryobacteraceae bacterium, assembly GCA_947458745.1. Taxonomy (GTDB): domain Bacteria; phylum Acidobacteriota; class Terriglobia; order Bryobacterales; family Bryobacteraceae; genus JAPKYZ01. The sequence continues at coordinate 650,947 of CANGYQ010000002.1, forward strand.
AAGAAGTGGAGCAGTTCCTGGCCGACAAGTCAGCCAACGCCTACGAGAAGATGATCGACCGGTATCTGGCTTCGCCCCAGTATGGCGAGCACCGCGCGCACTACTGGCTGGACGCGGCGCGCTATGGCGACACTCACGGCATCCACGTCGACAACTATCGTGAGATGTGGCCTTACCGCGATTGGGTGATCCAGGCCTACAACCGCAACTTGACGTTTGATCAGTTCACCATTGAGCAACTGGCCGGCGATCTGCTGCCGAACCCGACGCTTGAACAACGCATCGCCACCGGCTTCCACCGCAACAACGTCACCACCAACGAAGCGGGCTTGATCGAAGACGAGTATGCCGAGATCTACGCCAAGGATCGCGCCGACACGACGGGCGCGGTGTGGCTGGGCATGACAGTGGGCTGCGCCACCTGCCACGACCATAAGTTCGACCCCATCCCACAAAAGGACTTCTACGCCCTGGGTGCCTACTTCCGCAACACCACCCAGCGAGTGATGGACGACAACATCCCGGACACGCCGCCCATCGTGCTGGTCCCGGCGCTGGAAGACCGCGAGCGTTGGCCGCAGGTCAGTGCCCGCTTGGCGGAACTCCGCACCGCGATTTCCAAAGCCCGCCAGCAGGAACCGGCCGGCTTTGCGCAATGGCTTTCCAGTGCCCGGCCCACGGACGCCCGGCCACTTGATGCTGCCAGCGAGTGGTTCACCGCCAACCTGGCCAAGTTGGCCGACGGAGCCAAGCAAGCCAAGATGGCCGAATCGAACATTGCCGGCCGCACCGCGCTGACCTTCATCGAGAATGAAGGCTTGCCCGTGCCCAATAGCCCCAAGCTCGACGCCGACAAGCCGTTTACCATCGCCATTGACTTCCTCTTCCCGAAGGCCGAACAAGGCTACACGCTCGCCTCGCAACAGGTGACCGTGAAGGACCCGGTGTTGGGCGACAAGACGCAAGGCTGGGTGATCAACGTCGGTGGCCGCGTGGTGGGCATGAATATCTGGGGCGACAACGGGCAGAACATTGAGATCCGTGCCGCGCACCTGGAGCAGATCAAGCACGGCACCTGGAACCACTTGGTGGTCACCTATGACGGCAGCCGCCACCAATCCGGCTTGGGCATGTTCCTCAATGGCCGCGCCATCAATACGCAAGGCCGCGGCAATCAGAACGTGGTCCTGAAAGGCGCCATTGCCATCGATCAGCCGCTGCTGCTGGGCCGGTCGCTGAAAGACGGGGCCATCGCTGATTTCCGCGTCATCAACCGCGTCATCAATGAGAGCGAAGCCTACCTGTTAAGCCGCTGGACCGCCGTGGAAGCGGCGCTGAGCCGTCAGGCCGCCACCACGGCCGACCGGGAGGCGCTGCTGATCTACTACTTGTCCAAGCAGGATCCGGCGTTCGGAAAACTGGCCGGCGAGCTGACCACGTTGAACCTGGAAGCCCGGGCAATCACCCGCCGCGGCGCCATCACGCACGTCATGAATGAGCGGATAGACCAGATGCCGTCGGCCAACATCCTCTTCCGCGGTGCTTATGATCAGAAGCGCGCCAAGGTGGAAGCGTCCACGCCGACCGTGCTGCCACCCATGCCGGCGGAGCTGCCGAACAACCGCTTGGGCTTTGCCAAGTGGCTGATGCGCCCGGAGAACCCGATGACCGCCCGCGTGACGGCCAACCGCATGTGGCAGGAAGTGTTCGGCACGGGCATCGTGAAGACCACCGATGATTTTGGCAGCCAGGGCGAACCACCCACGCACCAGGAACTGCTCGATTGGCTGGCGGTGGACTTCCGCGAGAACGGGTGGGACATGAAGCGCTTCTACAAACAGCTGCTGTTGTCGGCCACTTATCAGCAGAGTGCCGTGGCTACGCCCGCCAAGCTGGCCAAGGACCCCGAGAACCGGCTGCTCAGCCGCGGGCCCCGCTTCCGCATGGATGCCGAAATGATTCGTGATTACGCGCTGGCCTCCAGCGGCCTGCTGAGCTTGAAGGTAGGCGGCCCCAGCGTCAAGCCTTACCAGCCGGAGGGAGTCTGGGAAGCGGTGGCGATGGTGGGCTCCAACACGCGGTTCTACCAGCGCGATGGGGGAGACAAGCTCTACCGCCGCAGCCTCTACACCTTCATCAAGCGCAGCGCTCCGCCAGCGAGCCTCGATATCTTCAACGCCCCATCCCGCGAGTCCTGCACGGTTCGCCGGGAGCGCACCAACACGCCGCTGCAGGCATTGGTCACGATGAACGATACGCAGTTCATGGAAGCGGCTCGCAATCTCGCCCAGCGGGCCTACGTAGCTGCGCCGGTGCTGGATGGAAGGCTGGATTTCATGACCGCCAACCTGCTCGCCCGGCCGCTCGAGGGCGCGGAACGGCAGGTGGCGATAAAGGCTTACCGGGAGTACGCCGCCTACTACGACACGCATTCCAAGGATGCGATGAAGCTGCTGCAGGTGGGTGAGAAGCCCGCCGAGCGCGCACCGGACATGATCGTCTCGGCGGCGCTGGCCATGCTGGCGCATCAGTTGTTGAACCTGGATGAGGTGCTGACCAAATGAGAAAACATGACGCCATTGACGTGATCGCCGCCCAGATGGCGCAGGAAGAATCGCGCCGCCAGTTCTTTGGGCGCGGCATCCAGGGTATTGGAGCACTAGCGCTGGGCAGCTTGTTGGGGCAGGAAGCTTCGGCGGCGTCCACCGATGCCCCCAAAGTGATCGGCGGCCTGCCCGGTCTGCCCCACTTTGCCCCCAAGGCCAAGCGCTGCATCTACCTCCATATGGTGGGAGCCCCTCCGCAGATCGATCTGTTCGACTACAAGCCCGGCATGAAGGACTACTTCGACAAAGATCTGCCGGAGTCGATCCGCCAAGGCCAGCGCCTCACCACCATGACCAGCGGCCAAAGCCGCTTCCCGATTGCGCCTTCGGTGTTTAAGTTCGCCCAGCACGGCAAGAGCGGCACCTGGCTTTCGGAGTTGCTGCCCTACACGGCCAAGATGGTGGACGACATCGCATTGATCCGCACCATGCATACCGAAGCGATCAACCACGAACCGGCCATCACGTTTTTCCAGACCGGCAACATGATCGCCGGGCGGCCCTGCATCGGCAGTTGGGTCAGCTATGGCCTGGGTAGCATGAACTCTGACCTACCTTCGTTTGTCGTGCTGCAAGCCAAGCACACCCATCCGCGCGCCAATGTGCAGGCGATCTCAGCCCGCTTGTGGAGCGCTGGCTTCTTGAGCGGCCAGTATTCCGGCGTCGGCTTGCGCAGCGGTGGCGATCCGGTGCTGTTCATCAACAACCCCGATGGCGTGCCCATGGAGATGCGCCGCAAGATGCTGGATGCGCTGGGTGAGATGAACCAGCAGACCTTCCAGAAGCTTTCTGATCCGGAAACCAAGACCCGCATCGCGCAGTATGAGATGGCCTTCCGGATGCAATCCTCAGTGCCGGAACTAACCGATGTGTCAAAGGAGCCCGAGAGCACCTACGCGCTCTACGGCGAAGAAGCCAAGAAGCCTGGCACCTTCGCCCAAACCTGCCTGATGGCGCGGAGGCTGGCGGAGCGTAACGTGCGCTTCATCCAGGTCTATCACCGTGGTTGGGATGTGCACGGCAGCTTGCCGGAAGTATTGCCCAGCCAGTGCAAAGACGTCGATCAAGGTGCCTACGCGCTAGTGCAGGATTTGAAACAGCGCGGCATGCTAGACGACACCCTGGTGATCTTCGCCGGCGAATTCGGCCGCACCATCTATTCGCAAGGCAAGCTGACCGCCACCGATTATGGCCGCGACCATCACCCGCGCTGCTTCAGCCTCTGGATGGCCGGCGGCGGCATCAAGGGCGGCGTGGTCCACGGCACCACCGACGAGTTCAGCTACAACATCACCGAAAACCCGGTCCACGTCCGGGACTTCCAGGCCACCATCATGCACCTGTTCGGCCTGGACCACGACCGGTTCTCCTACAAGTATCAGGGCCTGGACGTCAAGCTGACCGGCGTCGAAAAGGCGTCGGTGGTGAAGGCCATTCTCGCCTAGGTTCGGCTCCGTTCACCGCTCAGCGGCAGGTGGAGCCAGCGCCTAAACCGCGTCGGAAACCGAAGGCAGCGGGAAGTCAGTGGCCACCAGCGAGGGGGCGATCATCATGCCGCCTTCTAGACCCCTGACGCGGACGGCCTTGCCCACCTTCACCGCGTTCTTCAGCAGCCGCACCGGGCTTTCCAGAAACCGCATGTTCATCACGGGCGTGGTGATCTTGCCGTTCTCAATCAGGAACAGACCATCACGCGTCAGGCCCGTCTGCTGCAGCGTTTGCGGGTTCACACCCCGGATGTACCACAGGTGCGTCACCAGCAAGCCCCGTTCGACTGAAGCGATCAGGTCTTGAAGTGACGCTTGGCTGCCTTCCATGATCAAGCTGCCGCCCGCGCCACCAAAGCCGCCGCCACCGCCCCGGCCGCCGCCGAAGCCGCCAAAGGCTCCAGGGGTGGGTTGCTTGCCGGTCTTGTTGGCCCAGTAACGGTCATACGCCAGGTTGGCCACCACGCCTTTGTCGATCCAGGTCATCGCCCGCGTGGGCAGGTAGTCGCCGGTCCACGGTGAAGAAGGCTGGCGCGCATCAAACGGGTCCATGCGCAGGGTGACGAACTCGGGGAACAGCTTCTCGCCCAGCAGCGTGCCACCGCCGCGCTTGCTCAGGAAGGTCCGGCCTTCCTCGGCATTGCGGGCCGAAAATGCCGGCGTCATCAGCCGGACCAGATCGCCCGTCGCGGTCGGCTCCAGCACCACCGTGTACTTGCCGGGGGGCAGCCGTTGCGGGTTCTTCCAGCGGCGGCACTTATCAATCGCGGCCGCGGCCAACCCCGGGCTATCCAGTTCCGATAGCTTCATGGAAGGCTGCCCGGCCCAACCGGAGCTGGAGCCATCGGCCATGCGGATCGTGGTGGTCAACTGCGAATCGCTGGACCGGTGAAAGCCAAACAACCCGGCTTTGTTGGCAATCGAGGTGACACGCAGTGAGCGCTCAATCAATCCGGCCGCCACCATTTTCTCTTTCAGGGCCGCGTCGATGATCGTCTTCACATGCGGAATCATCTCCGGCGCACGCGCCGCGGCCGTGCGTTCGTCCAAGTCGTTCGTGGAAGGGAACTCCTGCAGACCCACCGCACCCAGCCGTTCCGAGTTGGGCGGCGCGATCGCCGCCAGCTCCTCGGCCAGCTTCACGGCGCTCTTCAGAGAGGCGTCATCAAAGTCGTTCACCGCCGTCGAACCCGTCCGGCCCTCGCGCGTCACCGTGATCGACAGGTTGTGCCGCAGGTTGAACGATGCCGTCGTGATGCCGTTGTTGGCGAACCGGGTGTAGGCCTGCTCGGACGACGTGAGCGTCAGGTGGCATTCCGGAAACGACGTCAGGCCCAGCACCTTCTGGGTGAGTTTCTGTGCTTCGTCACGAGTGATCATGGTTAGTCCGTAAGAATGACGTCAATGCCGCGGAACCGCGTGGGGGAGCAGCCATGGCTGATCGAATTGATCTGCGTCGGCTCGCCCTTGGCGTCGCCGGTGGTGCCGTACTGCCGCCAGTAAGACGGCCCGGCAGTGCCATCGCAGGCTTGCCAGAAGTCGGGCGTGCGGGCTTGGTAAGAGACCCGGGAAATCATCCCGCGCTTTTTGCCTCCCTTTATCTCCCAGAACGCATCGCCGCCGAACTGGAAGTTGTAGCGCTGCTGGTCGATCGAATAGCTACCGCGGCCGTCGATCAAGACACCATCGTCGATCTCCGAGATCATGCTCTCCAGCGTCGTCTCCTTGGGCCCCGGCTTCATCCAGACATTGGGCATCCGCTGGAACGGAACCGTCGCCCAGGAATCGGCTTGCGAGCAGCCGTGCGACTCCTTCTCGCCGATCAGGTGCGCTTGATCGCGCGTGGTCTGGAAGCTCTTGAAGATGCCCTTGTCGATGATGGTAAAGCTGGTGGCCTTTACTCCGTCGTCGTCGTAGCCACACGTGCCGAGGCCGCGCGACGACGTCCGGTCACCGATGAAGGTGCAGTGGTCGCTCGCGATCCGCTTGCCGATGGTGCTCGGGGTAATGTAGCTGGTGCCGGCGTAGTTGGCTTCGTAGCCTAAGGCGCGGTCGAGTTCCGTGGGATGCGCGACGCTTTCATGGATCGTCAGCATCAGATGGTTCGGCATCAGCAGCAGATCTTTCTTGCCGGGCTTCACCGCTGGAGCTTCGATGTGCTGCAGCACTTCATCGCAGATCAGGTGCGCATGCTCCGGCAGGTTCATCTCCGGCACATACTCCCAGCCAGCGGACGCTTGCGTGGGCACGTAGTTGCGGGTGCGGGAGATATTGCGCTCGCGATCGACAGCCGTGGCGTCGGCATTGCCGTAGATCTGGATGATGTACTGCTGAATGGAGGAACCTTCCGAGGAGGCAAAGTACTTGTCCTCGCTGCGGAGGCTTAAGGTCGCGCCACCGGAGAAGACCTTGGTGTTCTTCCGGATGGCGTCGGTCACTTCACCCAGCAGGCCGATCTTTTCGGCCATTGGCACCACCAGCGGATCCTTATCGTGCGGTGTCACCCACCGGTCGCGATACGCCTTCACCGGCGCCAGCTTCACTGGCTTGGGCTGAATACTGGCGTTGGCCTTGGCAATGATGACGGCTTCACCGGTGATCCGGGCGATCTCTTCCGCCGTGACGACGGGCGAGGCCGCAAAACCCCAAGCGCCGTTGACGATGACGCGCACGCCAAAGCCAAAGCTGGAATCCTCCGCTACGCCGGGCACCGACAGAATGCGCCCGGTGCCGCGTTCCCGCGAGACACGCAAGTTGACGCGCTGATCGCGCAAACGCACGATGCGGATGTCGCAGTAGGTGGCCTTCAGTTTCTTGGCCTCCCGCAGAGCGTTGTCAGCCAGCTTTTCCAGCTCGGCGTTGGGAGTCTTGGAGCCTTTGGTGTCCGCGAAGAGTTTGCCCGCCAGGGCGCCCCCCGCAAGCATTCCCGAGGAGGTGGCGATGAAATCGCGCCGGGTAAGCATGATCGTGTCATTGTAAGCCACTACCGCCACCGTGGACGTTGGCCATTGCTTCACCGCAAAGCGATAAGCTCAAGTTAGGTTCATCCATGAAAGAAAACCTTTGCTTGAAGGCCCTTCGCGCGGGCCAGGTGCAGTACGGTTGCGGCTACGGACAGCTTCGCCAGACCGAAGTGATCAACGCCCTGGCCAAAGCGGGCTTCAACTGGGCGTTTATTGACATGGAGCACGGCGCCTTCGATTTCGAAACCATCCAGGACCTGTGCCGCATGGCGCGCCTGGTGGGGCTGTCTCCCGTCGTCCGGGTGGCGGAGATGCAGTATGCGCTGGTCGCAAGGGCGCTCGATTGCGGTGCCGAAGGCATCATGCTGCCTCGCGTAGAAGACCCGCGCCAGTTGGAAGAGGCCATCTCCTGGACCAAGTACCCACCCACGGGAATTCGAGGCTACGGCTTGACGCCCACCAATCTGGACTACGAAGTGGTAACTATCCCGCAAGCCATCGAACACATCAATCGCAATGTCATGGTGGCCTTCCAGATCGAAACCGCCGCCGGTGTCGAGCGGCGCGATGAGCTGGTCAGCGTCCCCGGCGTCGACGTCCTGATGGTGGGTCCGGCGGATCTCTCGATCTCCCTCGGCGTTCCCGGCGACTTCATGAACCCCAAGCAGGTGGAGGCGATGACGCAGATTCGCGATACCTGTCACAAGTACAACGTCATCCCCGGTACGCAGACGCGTACGACGCAGTTGGCCCGTTTCTGGAAGGAGAACGGGATGCTGTTTCTGGGCTGCTCGAATGAAACTTCGATGCTTTACGAGCGTGCCACTGAAATCATTAAAGACCTAAAGGCGGCTCCGCCCATCTAATAGCTTTGGACACCACACTCATCCGCTTTGAGCGGGTTTCAAAAGACTACCTGGCCGACGGCGAACCCGTCCACGCGCTGCGTGAACTTTCGCTTGACGTCGCCCCGGGCCAATTCGTCGCCTTAATGGGACGCAGCGGCTGCGGCAAGTCAACCTTGTTGAACATGGCCGGAGCCATGGATCTGCCCAGCGGGGGGCGCGTCTTGTTGGATGGTCAGGATACGTCTCAGCTGGATGACGCCGGCTTGACCAGACTCCGGCGCGAGAAAGTCGGCTTTGTCTTTCAATCATTCCAACTGCTGTCGAACCTGTCCGTCGCCGAAAACGTCGAGCTGCCATTGTTGCTATCGGGCGGCGTGAACGCTCGCGAACGGGCGCGAGAGGCCCTGGGCTGGGTGGAGCTTTCCGGATACGAGACGCGCCTGCCACATCAGATTTCCGGCGGCCAGATGCAACGCGTGGCCATAGCGCGCGCGCTGGTCCATGCGCCCAAGCTGCTGCTGGCCGACGAGCCGATCGGCAACCTCGACACGAACACCGGAGACTTGATTTTGAAGCTGCTGCGCCGCATCGTCACGGAGCGCGGCACCACCATTCTGATGGCCACGCACTCGCCCGAATCGGTGGTGGTCTGCGATCAAATTGTCCGCCTGCGAGACGGCCGGATTGAAGCGGTGGAAGCCCGCCAAGCACGGTAGCCGATGCTGCGCCTGTTCGCCCGCCTCATCCTCCGGCCCATGAAGTCTGAGCCCGTGCGCGCGCTGCTGACAGCGTTTGCGGTGGCGCTGGGTGTAGCGGTGGTGCTGGCTATCGACTTGGCGGGCGAGGCGGCGGCGGGGTCTTTCCGTTCGTCGGTCGAAACACTGACGGGGGACGCCGATCTGGAAGTGACGGCCGTCGGCGGCATCCCCGAAGCGGTCTATGGCCAACTGGCCACGCTGCCCTTCGCCTTCCGCCTGAAGGCGCGCCTAGAAGACTACGCGACACTTTCGGGCGCTGGCCCGGACAAGGGTTCGGTGCTGCCGCTGATCGGGATCGATGTGGTGGCGGATGCGCTGGAGTTGGGCATCACCAACGAAGCGGGGCCCGTGCCGGACAAGGATTCCGTCTGGGTCAGCGAAGGGTTGGGCCTGAAGCCGGGGGCCAACATTGAACTTCAGATTCAAGATCGGCCGGGCACCTACCGCGTCGGCGGCGTCTTCAAGCAGAAGGGCCAGATCATCGTCGCGGACATTGGCCTCGCTCAACGGCTGGTCCGTCGTCCGGGCCGTCTGGACCGCATTCTGGTCTGGGTGCCGCCCGTTCGCAGCGTGGATGAGTGGCAGCAGCAGTTGCAGCAAGAGATGCCCGCGGGCGTCACCGTCGCGCTGCAAGGAGCGCGCACGCAAGAAAACCGCCGGATGCTGGAGGCGTTCCGCTGGAACCTCCGGGTGCTCAGCTATATCGCGCTGGTCGTTGGGGCCTTTCTGATCTACAACACCATCTCCGTCAGCGTGGTCCGCCGCCGCTCTGAGATTGGCATTTTGCGGGCTTTGGGCGCGACGCGCGGAGCAATTCTCGCCGCCTTTCTGGGTGAAGCGGCGGTCTTCGGTGTTGTCGGCGGAGCTGTGGGGCTGCTGCTGGGGCGCGTGATGGCCGAAGGTGCGGTGCAACTGCTGGGGGCTACGGTCGAATCGCTGTATGTTTCCAGCCGCCCGGCCGCCATTGAGATCAACGCGGTCTCTGCCTTGCTGGCCTTTACGATTGGCATTAGCATCTCCGTGCTCTCCGCGTGGTCCCCGGCGCGGGAAGCGGCGGGCGTGCCACCCACGGAGGCCATGGCCCGCGGCAGAAGCGACTATCTGGCCCGGGTTCACCAAGGGCGCGATCTCTTGTTGGCGGCCGGGCTGGCAGCACTGGCCTTCTTCGCTTCTCAGCAGCCACCGTTTGCGGGCAAACCTTTCGGCGGTTATGCCGCGGCCCTGCTGTTGATTGGGGCGGGGGCCATGGCGATCCCCGCCATGGTGGATGGCATCAACCGTGTCTCTTCGCGCCTGTTGCTGCGGTTGGGTGGTATCGAGGCGATGCTGGCTTCCCGCAGCTTGAGCGCGTCGCTGCGCCGCACCTCTGTACTGGTGGGGGCGCTAGCCACTGCGATTGCGATGATGGTCAGTGTCGGCATCATGGTGGGCAGCTTCCGGCAGACAGTGCTGATCTGGATGGACAACCAGTTGAAGGCCGACATCTACCTGCGCCCCGCTGGCACCGCCTCGGCTGACCGCTTCCCCACGTTTGATGCCGCGCTGGCGGACCGCATCGCTGTGTTGCCCGAAGTCCGCGCCGTCGACCGTTTCCGCGCCTACCCGATCAGCTACAACGGCCTGCCCGCTACGCTTGCGGGCGGCGAAACGCAGGTGATCGAGCTGGGTGGCGGCGCGCAGTTCGTGTCCGGTGACCGAGCCTCCATCATGCAACGCCTGCCCACCTGCCAGTGCGTCATTATCAGTGAGCCGTTTGCCAACAAACACCGCCTCTCAACCGGCGATTCCGTCACGCTACCCTTCGGCCGCTTTGAGATTCTAGGCGTCTACTACGACTACGCCAATGAGCGCGGCTACATCATCATGGACCGGCGCATGCTGCTGAAGTATCTGCCGGACCCGGCGCCCTCCAATTTGGCCGTCTGGGTGAAGCCCGGCGTCGATCTCGATCAAGCTAAACTGGCCGTGGAGCGGGCCGCCCAAGGCTCAAGCGTCGCGGTGTTCGCCAACCGCAGCCTGCGCGTGGAAGCCATCAAGATTTTTGACCGTACCTTTGCCATCACCTATGCTCTGGAAGCCGTGGCGATCATCGTTGCCGTGATGGGCATTGCCGGAGCGCTGCTGGCGCTGGTGATCGACCGCAAGCGCGAACTGGGCCTGCTGCGCTTCTTGGGCGCCACCACGAGTCAGGTCCGCAAGCTGATCCTGTGCGAAGCCGGGTTGCTGGGCTTGCTGGCGAATGTGGCCGGTTTCCTTTTGGGACTGGCGCTGTCGTTGATCCTGGTGTTCGTCATCAACAAGCAGAGCTTTGGCTGGACCATCCAGTTCCACTGGCCGGTGGCCGTGCTGACTGGCGCGCTGAGCCTGGTCTATGCGGCCACCATCGTGGCCGGGCTCTACCCGGCGCGCATCGCTACCCGGCTGAATCCGATTGAGGTGGTACACGAAGAATGATCGAACGCATCCCATCCCGCCAGACGCGCTCGAGACAAGTGAGCCGTCGCCAGTTGCTGGCCCTGCTTCCGGTGACCGCAGCCGGTGCCGAAGTGAAAGCGCCCGCGTGGCGCAAGGCTCTCCCCGGTTATCGCTACCAGTTCCCGCGCGACCACTTCTCGCACCCGGAGTTTCAGACGGAGTGGTGGTACTACACCGGCAACGTCACGACGCCACAAGGCCGCCCGTTCGGCTTTGAACTGACCTTCTTCCGGCAAGGCATCGACCCCGTACCGTCTCAGGCCGTCTGGTCGGTCGATCAGGTTTACCTCGCGCATCTGGCCCTTTCCGACATTGAGCGCCAGCGCTTCTACCACTACGAACGGCTGAACCGTTCCGGCCCCGGCCTCGCGGGCATCGACCCGGAGCGGCAGCGGATCTGGAATGGCAACTGGCAGATCCAGTGGCACAATGGCGACCAGCATCTGGCCGCGGTGGCACCGGAGTTCAACCTTAAGTTGGCGTTGCATTCGGATAAACCCCCGGTGATCCACGGCAAGGATGGCATCAGCCAGAAGTCGCCGGGTGAAGGCCGGGCTTCGCACTACGTCTCGTTCACGCGCCTGCTGGCCTCAGGCGAATTGGAGTTGGCCGGGCAAAAGCTGAAGCTAGCAGGCACCGCCTGGATGGATCACGAGATCTTCACCAACCACTTGGGCGACCAATTGAGCGGCTGGGACTGGCTGTCGCTGCAACTGGCCAATGGCACCGAACTGATGGTCTACCGGCTCAGGCGTAAGGACGGGTCCATTGAGCCGCTATCGCATGGCACCTTTATTGACACCTCCGGGCGCGCCCGCGGACTGACGCTGGAAGAGTTCAGCTTTACGCCCTCCGGCCGCACCTGGAACCGCTATCCACTGGAGTGGCGGGTGAAAGTGCCGTCACTGGGCATTGACCTGGAAGTCTCGACGCCGATGGAGAACCAGCAGCTTGTTTCCACCAACCGGTTTTCGCCGTCCTATTGGGAGGGTGCCGTGCGCGTCAAAGGCCAGCCAGGGACAGGCGTGGGGTATCTGGAGATGACCGGATATGACACGCCCCTCAACATCTGAGCCGCCGATTGAAGTCGGCGCCCCATTCCGCCGATCAAGCGCGGAAGGGTATATGCCGCGGTTTCAATCGACCTTCGCGAATCGGCTGCTGTGGCTGGAACTGTTGGCCGTCTTCATTGGCCTGCCACTGCTGCTCCGCAGCCGACTTATTCCCGTACCTGCTATCCCGCTGCTGCTGGTCGCCGCCACCGTCGCCACCATTCTGCTGTACCGCTGGGGCTTCCGGTTGACGCACCTCGCCTTCTGGCCCGGAGCCCGGCGTCTGCAGTTGGTGTTTGTGCGGGCGGCGCTCTGCTGTGCCGCGATGGGGCTATGTGTCTGGTGGTTTGCGCCGGACCGCTTGTTTGAGCTGATCACCACCAGCCCGGGCGTTTGGGCGGTGATTGTGCTGCTCTATCCGCTGCTATCGGTCCTGCCACAGGAGTTGCTGTTCCGGACCTACTTCTTCCACCGTTACCGCTCCATCTTCCGGGACGACATGGCGATGGTGCTTGCCAGTGCGCTGACGTTTGGTTTTGTGCACATCATCTACGGCAATTGGGTGAGTGTGGGCCTCAGCGCCATCGGCGGCGTGCTGTTCTCGATCACCTATATCCAGACCGGTTCTTTGCTGGCGGCCTGCGTGGAACACGCCATCTTCGGCGACTTTCTGTTCACCATCGGGCTGGGTGGCTATTTCGTCAACCTGGCGCGTTGAGTCCACTGCGCCCGCCCCGGGCGCACCCTAGCGCATGTAGTCAAACAGTGTGCCGGTGGGCATCTTCGCGCGGGCGCCCAGGGCCGCTTGCTGTTCATAGGCGGCACGGTTCAAGGCCACAATCGCGCCGGTCATGTCCGTGTCTTCGATCTCGCTGATCTGGGCCTTTAGATTAAGCAGCGTGCCGTTGGCAATGGAACTGGCGTCAGAAACCTGGTTCTGCACCGTACCGTAGTAGGCCAGCATGTCGTTCATGTATTCACCCGCTGAAGACACCACCGCCAAGGCGGACTTGATCTCTTCCTCGTTGTCCGCGGTGAGGGCGGCGTGCAGTTGGGTGAGGGCGGCGGCGATATTCTTCTCGGGGTCACCGTTGGAGAAGATCTCATCGCCCGCCTTGGCCACCGGAAAGTTGCCGCCGCTGGGGTGCAAGACTTCGCGGGTGGCGGAGTTGCCCAGGTAGCTGGAGAGCGTGGGCGGACTACCTGGAATAAACAGGAAAGCGGCCACGCCATCGGCGTCACCGGAAAAGATGTACCGGCCATTCACCACGGTGTTGGCCTGGTTGGCCAACTGCTGCAGTAAGTTGCTCACCTCGGTGGCGATCTGACGGCGGGTCAGTCCGGTCTGGGTGCCGGTGACGCCCTGGGCCCCCAGCACGCGCGCCCGGTCGGCGATGCGGACCGAAGCCTGTAAGGCGATTTCGGCGGTGTCGATTTCTGTCTTCACGCGGTCCAGGTTGCTCTGAATTTGGCTGACCCGTTCCCGGTCCGCCCGGGCCGCCAGCAGATTGCCCACCTCGTCCGGCGCATCGGACGGAGCCTGGATGCGGCGCCCGCTGGCGATCTGGGTCTGGGCCTTCGTCTGACGGGACGTGATGTCGTCCATCGCTCGGAGAAACCGTTGATCGTTGGCTTTGAGATTGATGTTCATGGGTAAGCTTTAGGTCCCGGCACGATTACCGCAGGATACCGATCAGTGTTTCGGCCATATCGTTGACCACCTTAAAAATCTGGGCCGCCGCCTGGTAGGAGCGTTGGAACTGAAGAATGGAGGCCGCCTCCGCATCCAGCGACACCGCCGAGATCTCCTCGCGGTATGTCGTCGCCTGGCCCAACAATTCGTTGTGCGTTTTCTCGGCCGTGCGTGCGCCTTCCACGTCCCGGCCTTGTTGGGCCACCAGCGTGGAGTAAAAGTCCACAAAGCTCTGGCCGTTCAGCGTCTTCGCGGTTCCCAGCTTGCTCAACTCCAGGGCGTTGCCATTGCCGCCCGGCGCATTCAGAGCCGCCCCGGCCAGTTCCCCTGACTGAAGATCCGTCAACTGCAGGGTGGCCGCGGCGGCCGTGCCGTCGTACGTGTAGAGTGCCGTTCGAGGCGATGCTCCCGTCTGGTCCAGGCCGCGCGCCAAGGCCGTATTCACCGTGTCGGCAAACGAGCTGGCCAGAGTATCCAGTTGCGCCTGGTAGCCGTTTAAGGCCTGGTCGCGGAAGGTGATCAGGGCGGGCAGCTTGCCGGACGTCAGCTGACTGGTGATGTCGTCGGTGGACGAGTTGATGATCTTGGCCGTGCCGCCGGACAAATCGGCCTGAATCGGGTACTGGCGGTCACCGATTGCAAAAGTGGTCTGGCCACCCAGAAAAACGGTGATCGAGCCATCGTCCTGCTCAATGGTGGTGAAGTTGGTCAGCGCGGAGAGTTCCTCCAGCGTCCGGAACAGCACGGCGTCACTGCCCGGGTCCCGGCCGGAACCGAAGTTGGACCGGCGCTCGGAATTGATCTTGGCAATACGCGCGCCGATGGCATTGATGCCGTCCACCAGATTCTTGATCTGGGTATCGGCATTTGCTTGCGCCTGTTTCAGCTGAGCCGCGGTACCTCGAAAACTGGCGGCCACCGCTCCTGCCCGGGCCAGCACCAGTTCGCGCGAAGAGCGATCGTTGGGCGACACGCTCCACTGGGAAATGGATTGGAATAGTTGGTTCAGCGAACCCCCAATGCCGGAACCATCCCGAATATCAAAGACCGGCTGAATCGCTTCCAGATTCGTCCGCTGCTGTTCGTAAAAGTTCTTCAGCTGGCTTTGGCGCCACACCGACTGTTCGGCATAATTGCTGCGGGAACTGGCCAGTGGACCGTTGGCCACACCGCCCAGGATGCCGATGCTGGGCTCAAACCGGAGAGCGTCAAAGGTGGGCCGCTGCGAAGCGAAGTTCGGCGTGGAGGCGTTGGAGACGTTGTTTTGGGAGACGGCCAAGCCGCGCTCAAACGTCTTCAGCGTATTGGTGGCCGTGACGAGACTGGTGAATATTCCGCCCATAGATCAGAGGCCCAGGCGGGGGCCGGAGGCACCGGGTCTTAGCCGATCCCTAAAACCGTTCCGCTGGAGGTTTCCCGCGCCGCCACTTCCGGTGGCGGTTCACCGGCCAAATAGCCGGCATGTGCGAGCAATCGGCGGATCCGTTCAATTTGTGTAGTGAGTGCGAGAAATTCCCGCTCGGCATCCTTGCCGCCGGGCCGATGTGAACGAAGAGGCTGGAGTGTGAGGCCTTCGTGCAAGTGGCCCGCGCTCATCACCATCAAACGCGCAAAATCCTCCATGCCGGACAGCGGGCGGTTCCGCAACATCTCGGCGGCTTGCTCCAGAGTGGCCAGGGTTTGCAAGAGTGGTGAAGGGCTAGGGGAGGCGGGCGGCGGTGTCATGCGCGGCAAGTGTCTCAGGCAGTAATGGAGTCATCCACAATCCGGCTGGCCACCGTGGCGGCATCCACCTGGTACTTACCCGATAGAAAGAGTTCCCGCAGTTGCTCGACCCGGGCGCTTCGGGCCGGGGAGTCCGACTGCAAATCATTGACTTGCTTGGCAAAGTCCGAAAGTTGAATGGCGTCGGTTGAATTCGACTCAGTGGCACTGGTCTGCCCGCCGCCCAGCGCCCGGTTGGCCGCCTGACTGGCCGCGGTGGCCGAAGCCGTGATTGCGGAAAGGTTGCTGTCGCCGATCTTCATAAATTCCAGTGCTCCGTCTCGATAAGCATATCGTCTTCGCCCGGGTGGAACTTTATATCGTTTTGTCTAGGGCCGGTGAATTCGAATCTTCTGTATACTTTCCAGTAGAGGTAGAAATGCGGTTCTTGTGGTGTCTATCGGCGGCTTCCGCCACTCTTTTGGCAGCTCCTGCGGTCACATTTTACAAAGATGTGATGCCGGTGCTGCAGCGCAACTGCCAGGGTTGCCACCGCCCCGGCGAGGCGGCTCCCATGACCTTCCTCTCCTACAAGGAGACGAGGCCCTGGGCGAAAGCCATCAAGCAGGCCGTACAGACCAAGAAGATGCCGCCGTGGTTTGCCGAATCGGGCGTGAAGTTTCACAATGACCGGTCGCTCTCGAAGGCTGACCTGGATGTTCTGGTGGCCTGGGCGGACTCGGGCGCAGCCGAGGGCAACCCCGAGCATGCCCCAGCACCGCTGACTTTTGCCGAGGGTTGGTCGATCGGGCAGCCGGATCAGGTCTTTGAGATGCCAGAAGCATTCAATGTCCCGGCCGAAGGCACCATTGCCTACCAGTACGTCGTTTTGCCGACCGGCTTCACCGAAGATAAGTGGGTCACCGCTGTTGAGGCGCGCCCCAGCAACCGCCCCGTCAACCATCACATCATCGCCTTCATCCGGGAACCCGGGTCCAATTGGCTGGCCGGGGCGAAGCCGGGCGTGATCTTTACGCCGGATCAGTTGCCTCGTGTCGAAGGCCCGCGCCGCAGTGGTGGCGCCGCCGGAGCATTGTTCCAGGCCGAGTATCTGATTGGCTACGCCCCCGGGACCATCCCGGAGAAGTACCTGCCGGGGCAAGCCAAGCTGATCAAGGCGGGTTCCGACCTGGTGCTGCAACTCCATTACACGGCCACCGGCAAGGCGGGTGCGGACCGGTCCAAGATTGGCGTGAAGTTCGCCACGGAAAAGCCGAAGGAGCGGGTGATGACCTTGGCCGCCGCCGAAGGCCGCTTCACCATTCCGGCCGGGGCCGATAACCACCGCGTCGATGCGGCGCTAACCCTGCATGGGGACGCCAGGCTGATGGGCGTGGCTCCCCACATGCATGTCCGCGGTAAGGCTTTTGAGATGCGCTTGGCCCAGCCCGACGGCACCAAGACGGAGTTGCTGCATATGCGCTGGGATTTCAACTGGCAGCTCTCCTACGAACTGGCGCAGCCGCTGCAGTTGACCAAGGGCTCGAAGATCGAAGCAAGTGCCTGGTACGACAACTCGGCCAACAACAAGTTCAACCCCGACCCCACCAAGGACGTCCGGTGGGGCGACCAAAGCTGGCAGGAGATGATGATCGGGTTCTTCAACATCACTTTCGACGCCTCCAAGGACCCGCTGGAACTGCTCCGCCCGGCTCGCAAAGCTCCGGCGACGCCGGCCGGCCTGGACTAGACGCGGTTCGCAAAAGCCATGCAGCCCGGCCGGGTGGGGAGTTCCCCTCGACCGGGCTGTTTCTTTTTTTGACCAACCGATCCGGCCCACCGAGAGTGGGCGTAGGCAGTGGCATAATTCAGCCTGGGGAGTGTCCTCATGCGATCGTTCACTTTGGCGGCCCGGTGGGCGGTGACTCTTGTGGGCGCTGCCCTGTCAGCGCGAGCAGTCCCCGTTCCCACTTTTCACAAAGATGTGCTGCCGATCCTGCAGCGCCACTGCCAGCCCTGCCACCGCTCGGGCGAGGCCGCACCGATGGCATTCATCCACTACGCCCAGGTCCGGCCCTGGGCCAGGGCGATTAAGCAATCAGTGGTGGCCAGGAAAATGCCGCCTTGGTTGGCGGAAGCCGGCACGGGCGAGTTTCAACAGGAGCACCGGCTGTCTTCCGCCGAAGTGGCGACGCTGGCCGCCTGGGCTGATGGCGGCGCTCCGGCGGGCAACTCCGGCGATGCCCCACCACCAGCCCAATTCAGCTCCGGTTGGACCATCGGCCAGCCCGACCTGGTGCTGGACGTGCCGCCAGCGATGGAGTTACCAGCGGCCGGAACCGCCGAGTATATTTACCTGATCATCCCCACCGGCTTGAAGCAGGACCGCTGGGTCCAGCGGGCCGAAGTCCACCCCAGTGACCGGACCGTGACGCACCAGGTACTCGCCTTCCTGCGCCCGCCGGGCTCCCCGTGGTTGGCCAACTATGAACCGGGTGTTCCTTTTGTGCCCAAGCGGGGCGGCGGCGACAGCAACGACACAGCGGAACTGCTGGTGGCCTACGCGCCGGGTCGGCCGGCGGCGGTTTTGCCCGGGGGCCAGGCCCGGCTGGTCCAAGCGGGATCGGACGTCGTCCTGCAGTTTCACTACACGGCCAATGCCAAGGCTTCCATGGATCGTACCCAACTGGGGTTGATTTTCTCCCCGGCCCTACCCCAGCAACGGGTGATGACCATCGCGGCCAGCAATACCCGATTCGTGATCCCACCCCAAACAGACAACCACCGTGTCGATGCGCAGATCACGCTGCAGCATGACGCTGAACTGGTATCGATGATGCCCCACCTGCACCTTCGCGGCAAGGATTTTGAGTACCGCGCCGTCTACCCCTCGGGCATGACCGAAACCCTGCTGCGCGTCCCGAAGTTCGACTTCAACTGGCAGCTCCACTACAATCTTGCGCGCCCTAAACTGCTGCCCCGGGGCACCCGGATTGAATGCACCGCCCACTTCGACAACTCCGCCAACAACCCGGCCAACCCCGACCCCCAAGCGGAAGTCACCTGGGGCCGCCGAAGCTCAGAAGAAATGATGATCGGCTGGCTCGACGTCGCCTTCCCGGCCACTCTTGATCCGGCCAAGGTCATCGGCCCAGAAAAGAAAGCTCGGCCCGGCAAAGCGGGACGCTAGCGGGACTCTAGCGGGCCGCCACTCAAGTTTCAGGAACCGGCTAGCCCCAGCCGTCGTATCCTAAGAAAAGTGAATCCGTACCAAGGAGACAAGGCATGAAGCTTGCCGCCATCTTCAGCCTCAGCGCAACCGCGCTGCTGGCTGCGCCCGCTACCGAGAAGCCGACGTACAACAAGGACGTCGAACCGATCATGATGAACCGCTGCCAGGAATGCCACCGTGCGGGTGAAATTGGGCCCATGCCGTTGATGAGCTACCAGGACGTTCGTCCGTGGGCCAAGGCCATCAAGGCATCGGTGTCCACCAAAAAGATGCCGCCCTGGTTTGCCGATCCGGCCCATGGCAAGTTTTCAAACGACCGGTCGATGTCACAGACCGAGATCGACACCATCACCGCGTGGGTGGATGCCGGAGCTCCGGAAGGCGACAAGAAGGACAAGCGGGCGGCGCGCACTTTCGTAGACGGTTGGAATATCCCCACGCCCGATCTGGTGGTTGGGATGCCCAAGCCCTTTCCCGTACCCGCCGGCTCCAAGATCGACTACCAGTACCTGATCATCCCCACCGGCCTGAAAGAAGACAAATGGGTCAACATGGTGGAAGCCCGGCCCAGTGACCGCAGCGTGGTCCACCACATCGTGATCTTCATCCGCGATCCCAAGTCCAAGTGGCTGCGGGAAGTGGAGCCTGGCGTGGCTTTCGTCCCCAACCGCACCGGCAAGGACCGCCGCATCGACGTCGGCGGCGGTGGCAATGAGATCCTGCACATCTACACGCCCGGCAACCTGCCCGATGTCTGGAAACCCACGCAGGCCAAGCTGATCCCGGCGGGTGCCGATCTGGTGATGCAGATGCACTATACGTCCACCAAGAAGGACACCGCGGATCAAACTCGGGTAGGCATGGTCTTCTCGAAGCAGGCCCCCGAAGAGCGCATCATGACGCTCACCGCTGGCAATGAAGGGTTCTCCATTCCGCCCGGTGATGACAATCACCGCGTCCCCGGTTCCTGGACCTTCCGCAATGATGCGACGCTGATGAGCTTTTTCCCGCACATGCACCTGCGCGGCAAGTCCTTTGAGATGAACCTCATCACCGAGGCCGGCAAAGAGACGATGTTGAAGGTGAACAAGTACGACTTCAACTGGCAGCTCACCTACAAGCTGGAAAAGCCGATGGTGATGAAGCCCGGCATGAAGCTGGAGGCCGTGGGCTACTTCGACAACTCGCCCAACAACCCCTACAACCCGGACCCGAAGGCCACCGTCGTATGGGGCGAACAAAGCTGGGAAGAGATGATGTACGGCTTCTTTGACGTCGCCATCGATGCCCGGCATGACCGCACCAGCTGGTTCCAGCGCAAGCAACTTCCGCCCAAGTCGGAAGAATAGCGGGCCGCGAGTGAGTCTCTTGTGAAGTTGAAACTGTTGATGGCCGCCGCTCTGCCGGCGGCCTCTCTTTTTGCGCACATCACGGTCTCGACCAAGATCACCTGGTCTAAAGAGATTGCGCGGATCGTCAACCAGCGCTGCATCTCCTGCCACCGGCCGGAGGGGGCTGCAGCCGCCGTGCGGCTGGATAACTATGAAGCGGCCCGTCCCTGGGCCAAAGCGATCCAGGAAGAAGTGCTCACCCGGCGCATGCCACCCTGGGGGGCCGTCAAGGGCTTCGGTGATTTCTCGCCCGATGAGGGCCTCACGCAGGAAGAGCTGATCCTCATCGCGGAATGGGCGGAGGGCGGCGCGCCGGAAGGCGACCCAAATCTCGCTCCTCCCCTGCCCCGGGGTCCGGAGCCGCTGGCGCGTCCGCTAGGGCTGCTGCGGCCGATTGCGGCGCAGATGCATATCCTCACCAGTACCACCTTGACCGCTCTTGAGGCGGCTGCCCCCGTACGTGTGACCGCACACTTCAGCGACGGCCGGGTCGAGCCGCTGCTGTGGGTGCTCACCGCGCCCCGCACGGCAAAAGTTTACCGGCTTCGGACCCCCATGACGCTTCCTCCCGGCACCCGGTTGGAAGCCAACGGGCCAGTGAAGGGGTACTTCCGGACCGCCATCGCGAAACCGTCACCGGCAAAAGCACCGCCGGCGCAAGGTGGCGCAGGCTTTCAGCCTGCAGGCGGACTTAAGTCCGCCCCGAGGTAGCCTTCGGGAAAGCATCACCGCGGCGGTTTGCGTGAACAGGCGGGACTGAAAGCCTGCGCCACCTATGGCCCGACGGAATTTCAATGCCTTGTCTCCCTTAATGCAGTGCGATGCAATGGATTAAGGGTGCCTGGCAGTTCCGTGTCTACTTGCGCGAGCCCGGCTTGATAGCTTCGCTGCCTGCGGCACATAGCGGGCAGACCGCCGGGTCCCAGGTTTGCACCTGAAGCGTCGCCAGCGCCACGCGCGGTATCCCCACATCGGCCTGTCCGCCGGAGCGGTCAATGATGGAGCCCGCCGCCCGCACGTCGGCACCCAATTGCCGGAGCAGTTCCACCACCTCACGCGTCGATCCGCCCGTGGTAATCACGTCTTCAATAATCACGGCCGCGTCGCCAGGGGTAACGCTGAACCCCCGCCGCAGCGTCATCTTTCCTTCAGTGTCCCGTTCTGTAAAGATGTGGCGGGTGTTTAAGTGGCGCGCCACCTCGTGGCCGATCATCAGACCACCCATGGCGGGCGAGACGGTGAGGGTGATTGGCCCTTGACCTGCATCTAGGTTGGCCGTTGTTAGCCGCTCCGCAAGGGCGGCACCCAGTTCGGAAGCGTTGGCCGGATGCTGTAGGACCAGCGCACATTGAAGATATTGATCGCTGTGGAGACCACTGGTCAGCCGAAAATGGCCTTTCAGACGGGCTCCTGTGCGGTCAAAGAGAGAAAGTGTTGATTGATCGTCCACCGGAAAATTAGTGTAGCAGTGTGTGGGGTGGTGTCCGCCGGAGAAGAGCTGCGTCCCACGGACGGACACCCGAGCGGTAGGGCGATCCAAAGCGATACTATGAAGAATTCCCCGAGACGAGCGGGAACTCTTTGCTCGGTATTCCCGTTTAGACCATAAGGTAGGGTAAATGCGTTCTGTTCAATCTATAGTTGCGCTCATTGGCGTTAGTGTGATGATTCATCCGGTGAGCTTTGCTCAGCAGGCTCCGGCACCCGCTCCGGCGGCAGTGGCGGCTTCCCGCGGAGGCATGGCCTGGAATGGTTGGCGCGATAACGCTATCGTCCGGCCTTACCAACCCACGAATATTGATCCGGTGAATCTGCGCAACTCCAATCGCGCCGAAAGCCTGCTGCGGGCGGGCAAGATTTACTTGTCACTGGCGGATGCCATTGCGCTGGCGTTGGAAAACAATCTCGATATCGAATTGGCCCGCTACACGCCCAAGTTGGCGCTGGCGGACTTCCATCGCGCCGAAGCCGGCGGCCAGATCCGTGGTGTCAGCAACAATGTCACAGCAGGCGCGCAATCCGCCATCAGCTTTGTCACGGGCGGCACGCAGGGCGGCGTGGGTGGCGGCGGCGCAGGCCAGGGCGGCGCGGCGACGGCCACCTCCCAATCGGGCACAGTGTTCCAGGTAACTGGTAGCGCCATTCCCAACCTCGATCCGAACCTGTCTTTCAGCTTCCAGAAATCCAAAAGCTCCAACCCGCAAACCAACTCTTTCGTCAACGGTTTGACGGCCTTGGTGGCGGACGTGCAGAATTTCAACTCTTCCATCTCCAAGCAATGGCTGACTGGCTCCGGTGCGACATTCTCCTGGAACCAGAACAAGATCGGCACCAACTCACCCAACAACGATCTGAATCCGTTCTACCGCGGCAACTTCCAACTGCAACTCACGCAACGGTTGCTGCAAGGTTTTGGCTTGGCCGCCAACTCGCGCAACATCAAGATTGCCAAGAACAACCTCAAGGTCTCTGATATCACTTTTAAGCAGCAGGTGATCGAAACCGTGCGCTCCACGGTGAACCTGTATCTCGACC
This sequence comes from Bryobacteraceae bacterium, assembly GCA_947458745.1. GTDB lineage: Bacteria > Acidobacteriota > Terriglobia > Bryobacterales > Bryobacteraceae > JAPKYZ01. The sequence goes on from CANGYQ010000002.1 coordinate 673,691, forward strand.
TAGTCAGCTTCAACGAAGACCTCAAAGTCCGGAATCAGGCCGTGGCCTTGGCACAGAAGCTGTATGAGGACAACAAGAAGCAGGTGGAGATCGGCACACTGGCCCCCATCGAAGTGGTCCGGGCCGAAGCTCAGCTGGCCCAGACCCAGACCGACCTGACGGTGTCGGAGACCCGGGTTCTCCAGCAGGAGACGATTTTGAAGAACCAGCTCAGCCGCACCGGTATCGTCAGCCCCACCTTCCGCGACGCCCGGATTATCCCCACCGATACGCTACCCGTACCGACCAACGACCCGGTGCCGAATCTGGCGCAGTTGATGGATCAGGCGCTGGGCCAACGTCCGGAAGTCGAACAGACGCGGATCAACATTGAGAACACCAAGATTGGCCTGAACGGCTCCCGCAATGCCTTGCTGCCGTCCTTCGATGTGTTTGCTTCGGCCACCAATAACGGCTTGGCGGGTACGCGGAATCCGCTGCTGCCCGCCAGTCGACCCGGCGCCGACCCGTTCTTCCTGGGTGGCGCGGGTGACCTTTACGGTCAACTGTTCCGCCGCAACTTCCCGGACTACGCCGTCGGCTTCCAATTGAACGTCCCGCTGCGCAACCGTGCGGCGCAGGCCGACTTGGTGAACGACAGCCTGCGCCTCCGCCAGCAGGAGTTGCAGGAGCAGCGCCAACTGAACTCGATCCGCGTTGATGTGCAAAACGCCGTGATCGCCGTCATGCAAGCCCGCGCCAACTACCAGTCGGCGCAAAAGACCCGGGTCTTGCAGGAACAGACGCTGGACGCCGAGCAGAAGAAGTTTGCCCTCGGTTCGTCCACCATCTTCGTTGTCGTCCAAACGCAGCGTGACCTGGTGCAGGCGCAGTCCAACGAAGTCGCAGCGATCTCCAATTACAGCCGCGCCAAGAACGGACTCGATGTCGCCCTGGGCCGCGTGCTGGAAGTGAACAATGTCGACATTGCCGAAGCGCTGAAGGGTGAAGTGAAGCGCGCTCCCTCCGCCCTTCCTCCGGCCAACTAACCGGCTTCCGTTTGCAGACACGGGAAGGCCCTGGCGGAAACGCCGGGGCCTTTTATTTTGCGCCCCGCCTTCCCCGCGCCCCGCTCTGCTATTCTCTCCCGCATGATCCCAGCCATCGTATTTGCCTTGACCAGCGCGGCGTGGGGCCAGTCTGCCGCCGCCCAAAATGCGGACCAGCAGATCCGCGCCGCCCGCCAGGCCTCCAACCAGGCCATCGTTCGCGGTGACGTGCGGGGCTTTCTCCTCAGCTTGGCCGACGACTACCGGGCCACCCGCGGCAACGGTACCGAGATCGTCTCTCGGGCCGCCTATGGGGAGGCGATGGAGCGCACCTTCGCCGACCGGCAGGCGGTCCGCTTTCAACGCCTCACTGATCGCGTGACCATCGCCCAAACAGGAGAGATGGCCGCGGAACACGGCACCTGGATCGGCCGCGATCCCAGCGGCCAGAAGGCCTTCGGCGGCACCTACCTGGCCATGTGGCGGCACACTCCAAACGGCTGGAAGATCCGCTCCGAGCTGTTTGTCTTCCTCGATTGCCACCAACCGGAACGCTGCCGCGCCTACCTGGGCCGGTAATCAGGAGCGTGGGGGAATGGGCGATCTGGTTTGGCCGCCGGTGTGCATGGAGAGTGGTGCAATGCAAAAACCGAAAGGCTCAAAGGACCTCCAGGCCGTTCCCCGTTCCCCATTCCCCACCTGTAGTAACTCCCAATTTATCTTCTACTTGCCTACCCTAACGCCCCACCCGGCCACACTGAACCCTTTGAGCCTGAACCGGTGATTCACCGGAGTTGAGCAATTGCCACTTCGCCAATTTTCAATCGCTGAACGCCAGCTGGAGATGACGAAGCATTCACGGCTTAAGCCGGTCCGCCACTGGGTGGGCCGGCTGTTCACCCTTAGTGATGGGGCTGTTCCATTACCGGATCCGGCCCCATGACCCCTTCCAGTTGGAACTCCTGCTTCAAACGCTTGGCCTTTAAGTCGATCGCATAGGCGCGGTGCATGTTCTCGTTCGCCGCATAGGCGGTCCGCCCATCGTGCGACAAATGCAAGCTGACGATCTGTCCCAATGCCGCTGGCAACTCGACCCTACCCGACACCTTGCCGGAGCGGGTATCCGTCCAGCCCACCGCCCGCTCATCAAGCAATCCATAGACGACATGCCGTCCATCGGGCGTGACGTCAATGCGCACCGGGCCCTTGCCGGAATCGAGCGTCCGGACCAGCTTCCGCGTCGCCGTATCGATCATGGCAATGCCACTTGAGTCCCGCTGGCAGACATAAAGCCATTTGCCGTCAGGCGACAGCACACTCCCTTCCGGACGCGGCCCGGTGGGGATCAGCGTCACGTCGCCCGTCTCCAGATTGATAGCCGACACATTGGCACTGCTGCTATTGCTCACAAAAGCCCAGTCGCCCTTGGCGTCCACCGTCACCATGTGGGCCGTCTTGCCCTGGGTGTCAAACTTCTTCACGATGGCCCGCGTCCGCGGGTCAATCAGCAGCAGCTTATCGGGCAGTTCGGTCGAGACCAGCAATTGGCCGGTCCGCGCAATCCAGGCGATCCCATGGGGCCGCCGGAAATCGCCGGTGGAGATCTCGCCCACCTTTTCGCGCTTTTCAAGATCGATGATGGAAACCGTGTTGCCACCCGTACCGGCCTGCTCGATCCGCATCGTGCCGTTGTCGGTCGTGTAGGCCAAGCGTCCATCTGGTGAGATCACCATCTCGTGCGGATGCTGGTTCACGGGTACCCGCTTCTCCAACTTGCCGGCGGCGGAATAAAAGCCCAGCGAACTATCCGCCTTATGCAGAATCAGCAGGCCCTCAGCGGCCACGCCACTGGAGGCAACCGCCGCAATCCAGAGCACCGGTGCCCACCGGCGAAGCAATCGTGCACGCGTCATAGCAGAATCCCTCGTTGTTACACCTTGTCCGGCGTCGGATGCACCCACGGCTTGCGGTACGGCCGCATCAGCATCCGGTTGATCTCTTCATCGCCAATCGCGCGGCCCTTAACCGGATCCCAGTTGATGGTGCGGCCGGTCTTCAGGGCCAGATTGGCGAGAATGCAGGCCGTCGAAGAGATGTAGCCTTGCTCGATGTCGGCGACCGGCTTGCTGCGCTTGTCGATCGCCTGCAGCAGGTCCACCATGTGACCTCGGATGGCCGGGGCGACGTGGCGCTCCAGATCCTTCTCAGTACGGTCCTCCGGGTACTGCTCGAACTCGTAGGTGACGTCCTTGTGCACCGGCTGGCCGCCGCCCAAAGGCGTAAAGTCGTAGCTCATCACGCTGGCCTTCAGCGTGCCCTTGTCGCCATAGATGGTGGCGCCCCACGGATAAGCCGGGTCCGGCGGATGGCCCCAGCTGCGGTGTGTCCAGTTCACTTTGATCGACCCAAAGTCGAACGTCGCTTCCTGGGTGTCCGGGATGTTCGCCTTGCTCTCCTTGTCAATGAGGATGCCGCCCGCGGAACTGATCTTCGTCGGCGCGCCCAGGTCCAGCATCCAGCGCACCATGTCCAGCATGTGGACGCACATGTCACCCATGATGCCGTTGCCGTATTCTTCAAATGCCCGCCAGCTGCGCGGATGGACGATCGGGTTGTAGGGCCGCATCGGCGCAGGACCGGTCCACATCTCGTAGTCGAGGTGCGCCGGAGGAGCCGCATCAGGCGGCGTATTCTTGGCCCGCATATGGTAGTAGCAATAGACCTCGGCGTAGGCGATCTTGCCCAGCTTGCCTTCCTTGATGATGCGGTCGCGTGCCTCAATCAAGTGCGGTGTTGACCGGCGTTGCGTGCCGATCTGCACCACCTTGTTGTACTTCCGCGCCGCCGCCAGCATCGCCTGGCCCTCGATCACATCCAGGGAAATCGGCTTCTGACAATAGACATCCGCGCCACTCTTCACCGCTTCAATCATCGGTAGCGCATGCCAGTGATCGGGCGTGGCGATCAGGACGATATCGAGATCCTTTTGCTTCAACATCTCGCGGTAGTCGGCATAGGTGCGCGGCTTCTTCTTGGACGCCTGCCGGGCCCCAATCTGGTCCGCCGCCGCTGCCAGCATCTGCTTGTCGACATCACAAAGCGACACCACTTCCGCATTCGGCGATACCTGCAACAACCGGATCAAATCGGCCTTGCCGTACCAGCCCGTGCCGATCAGGCCCACGCGGCGGGGTTTGGTGTCCACGGGCAATTGGCTGGCGGCCAGAGAGCCGGCCGCCGTCGAAAGAAATGTGCGTCGGAGCATAGACCGTGAGTATATGACGCCGCGCTCAGTAATGGAACCGGCAGGCCAGAATGCGGATTTTGGTTGAAGTAACTTCGTCAATCAGCCGGTGTTCCTGGTCAATCCGGCTCGACCAGCAGCCACGATGTTCATGCTGCAATGGCTCCGGCTTTCCGATGCCGTTGAATGGGTCACGTATGACATCACGGATCAGCTTGACGATGCGCAGCGCCTGCGCCCGGTCGTTCGCAATCCACCAAGCCCAATCCTCAAAGGCGCTAGCGTCGAATTCCAGCCCTCTGGTCAAGCGTCAAGCGCCTCGGTCAATCCCAGCATCTTCAGCGCTTCTTCAAAGGGGATGCCGGTGTCTCGCGAGCGCGCATCCGCCAACCGCCGCCGCATCGCCTCCGTGCTGAGGACGTAGGCCGTCTCCCGCTCCGCTTCGATATCCCGCCACACCTCAATGGGCACAAGCACACTCACGGTGTTGCCCGCCAGATCGGAGACGTACTGGATATCGGCTGCCATAGTTGAGTTATACGTCTGGACCGGCCTGCTGACGGGATGCTATGCTTTTCGCATTCCCTCACCTTCAAGGAGCCTGATGGATCGCAAACTCGCCTCTGAATTTCCGCAGGAACTGCTGAATCTGTTTGACCTTTACGTCCACGGTGACATCGACCGGCGGGCCTTCCTGGACGGCGCCCAGAAGTTCGCCGTCGGCGGCGTTACGGCCACCATGCTCTATGAGAGCCTGGCCCCCAACTACGCCTGGGCCCAACAGGTGCCCAAGGACGACAAGCGCATCAGCGTGGAAAACATCAGCGTCGATTCGCCATTGGGCCATGGCTCCATCAAGGGACATTTCGCCAAGCCCGCCGGAAAGCTGCCCGCTGTGCTGGTGATCCATGAGAATCGCGGCCTAAACCCCTATATCGAAGATGTCGCCCGCCGCGTGGCCACCGAGAATTTCATTGCCTTTGCCCCCGATGGACTCACCAGCGCCGGTGGCTATCCCGGCAACGACGAAGCCGGTGGCAAGCTGTTCCAGGGTGTGGACAAGCAGAAGATGGCCGAAGATTTCATCGCCGCCGCCCGCTGGCTGAAAGCCCGTCCGGACTGCAACGGCAAAGTGGGCGTCGTCGGTTTCTGTTTCGGCGGCGGCATGTCGAACACGCTGGCCGTTCGTATGGGCGCGGACCTCAGCGCCGCGGCGCCCTACTACGGTGGCCAGGCCCCGGCAGCCGATGTGCCCAAAATCAAAGCCCCGCTGCTGCTGCACTACGCCTCGCTCGACACCCGCATCAACGGCAACTGGCCCGCCTACGAGGAAGCCCTCAAGGCCAACAAGGCCAACTACACGATGCATATGTACGAAGGCACCAACCACGGCTTCCACAACGACACGACGCCCCGGTACGACAAAGCGGCGGCGGAGTTGAGCTGGAAGCGGACGATGGACTTTTTTAACAAGTACCTGCGGGGATAGTCGGTCCCCACTCACTTAACGCGAAGGGTGAGTTCACGGACCCACCGCGCCGCAACTGTGGCGCACCAAATGACCTCGCCACCCTTCAGCAAGAGCATGCGCTCCGGCTCAGCGCCAGAGTTGTCAAGCACCACCGCTTCATCGGCCAGTTGCATCGCCTCCGGGGCATGAAGTAGGCTGCGGCGGTAGCGTCGCCGCACATCCGAGTCGGCTACGTTGTGGCCGCCTTGGGCGACGCGAAGTCGCACACGTTCGATATGCAACTCGGGATCACCCAGCGCAACGTAAATGAGCAGCGCACGGTAGCCCATTCGCTTCGCCTCTCGCATAAGCGATAGCGCGCCGTGTCCGGCGAGCGTGCTCTCGACAATGAAACTTTCCTGGTTCGCCAATAGGGACCGGCATTGCGCAACCGCTTTGCGAGCAGCGCTGATCGCCGCACGAGATGGTTGCGCGGGGTCGATACTTCGTGCAATCGCGTCCGGATCCACGACACTTGTCCGGCCCTCAAACGCGATCGATGCTGTCAGAGTGCTCTTGCCAGAGCCATTGGGACCCGCGACCAAAGTCAGAGTCGGCACATCATGTAGCGCTTGGCGCTAGCTCACCCAAAACGATCCGATGCGACTCCCGCGGCTGTGTGGGATCTAGGCGGATCTCGAAACGCTTGCCGTCCGGCCATTCCTCGACGCAGCGGCCGGCTTTGTCCAGGAACACCACTGGGTGGCCTGCCGTTAGTGCAGCTTGACGGGCCTGCCTGCCCGCCATCGAAGCAGCTTCGGCAAAGAGATCGGTCAGGATACTAGCGTGAACCATCTTCCTCATCATCGCGCAAACGGCGCAGCTTCGAGCGACCTGCAGACTTGGGGTGCCTCAGTTCGCTGCCCCTTCGGTTCACTTACTGCGCGTCACCCAAATCATAAGCATCCGTCGCGGTGAGCGTCACCGTAAACGTCCCCACATTGTTCTGCCAGTGCCCGTTATCATTCACCGCCAGCGTCAGCCGCCCCGCCGCGAGACCCGTCTTTGCGGCCTTCTGCCCCAGCGTGAACATCTCGCCCGTCTCGATGCGGCCTACCAGTGCTCCGAACGGGTGGCCGTTGACCAGATTGGTCTTGTAGGCCGGCGATCCCGGCTTCTTCAAGCCATCGGCGTCGGTGGCCCAGCCGTCGTCATTCCAGCTGAGGCGCACGAAGCCCTTGGCGCTGGAATCAAGCTTGGAGGCCGCGCTTAGCACCACGCCCGTGTCGAGATACTCGATCTGCACGCAGTGCTTCAGGGAGTGCACGCCCACCGTGCGCGAGACCGCTTTGCGGCGGACGGCGAGCGTCCGGATGTTGCTCCAGGCCACCTCCGCCGAACTGCCATCCTCCTTCCTTATCTTGAGCGACCCGGTGGGCAGCGTGCCGCGCAGTGCCGTGCCGTTGGCCAGTCGTACCAGGCTGGCGGTGCGGTCAAAGCCATCGGCGCTGCTGGGGATCAAGCGCTCAAACAGGCGGTAGAGCGGGCGGGGTTCATGCTGGTCGGTGTCCTTCAGCGTCTTCAGTAACGGCGTCAGCACGGGCAGCCCCAGCGCGGTTAGCTCCAGTACGGCGGAATCGCGAGCGGCCCGGTCGGTGCCAGCAATGGCGGCCAAGCCCGCGGTGATCTTCGCCGTCTCGGCCTCAGACGCCGGAGCCGCACCGTGGACGGAGAGCAGTTCCGCCGCGGCCACCTTCAGCGGTTTGCCCGCCTGCGTCACCACCAGGGACAGTTCCGCCTGCCCTTCCAGCCGCTGGCCATCAGTGGTCCGGATCAGCACACTAGAGGAAGCCGCCAGCAGGCAGCTGGGGATGAGGAGAGAGGTAACGATGCGAGTGAGCACCCACTGCTTATATCGCAGTCCGACCGTCAGGCGCTGTGGAATAGGCAAAATTTCTTTTCGCCGCTAAAAGGTAACCTCTTCCCCACCGTGTAGCATCTGATATATTCGTCTTTCGGCTTCAGGAGGCCGCATTTCCACGTGAGCACACCGAAAACTCCAACCACCAAAAAGGCGTCGGGATTTTCCCGCCGCGGGTTCCTGCAATCGACCAGTGCCGCTGGCGCCGGTGTCGCACTGCTCGAACAGGACGCACTTGCCCAGTCCGGCAAAGCGATGGGCCCGGGCGAGGTGCCCGTCACGCTGAATATCAACGGCAAGGAAATGAAGACCTCCGTTGAGCCTCGCTGGACGCTGCTGGACACGATGCGCAACAAGCTGGACCTGACCGGGGCCAAGCGCGTTTGCGACCGCGGCACCTGCGGTGCCTGCACCGTCATCACCAATGGCCGCGTGGTCTACAGCTGCACCATGCTGGCGGTGGATGCCCAAGGCAAGAAGATCGAGACGATCGAAAGCCTCACCGCTGGATCCAAGACGCACCCCATTGTCCCCGCTTTTGTCGAGCACGACGCCCAGCAGTGCGGCTATTGCACGCCGGGCTTCGTCATGGCCTCCAAGGGCTTTTTGGACCGCAACCCGTCGCCCACCTATGAACAGGTGAAGGCCGGGTTGGGCGGCAATCTCTGCCGCTGCGGTACGTATGTCGGCATCCGTCAGGCAGTCCTGACGGCGGCCAAGAATCTGAAGGCGTAGTCAACCGGAGAAGAGGAAAGGAACCCACGATGCCCGAATACAAATGGCCACCGATGGAAAAGCGCCGCGTTGTCGGCAAGCGGATCAGCCGCTTGGACGGCATTGCGAAGTCGAGCGGCAAAGCCAAGTACCCCTCCGATTTGAACCTGCCCGGCACGTTGTTTGGCGTCATTCTGACCAGCCCGCATGCCCACGCCAAGGTGAAGTCGATTGATCTCGCCGCCGCCAAGGCGATGAAGGGTGTCGCTGACATCCGCGTCGTGGCTCCGGCCGGTACCGAGATCCAGTGGGCCGGTGCCGAGATCGCCTACATCGCGGCCGAGACGGAGCCGATTGCTCGCGACGCGATGCGCGCCATCAAGGTGGATTACGAAGTGATGCCGCACCTGGTGCGCGAAGATGATCTGGCCAAGGCCGGTCCTCGCGCCAAAGCTGCTGGCGAGCAGGTCACCGGCGATCCGGACAAGGCGTTCCGCGAAGCCGACGTGACCATTGAAGGCTCCTACGGCATTCCGGTGTTGACGCACTCCTGCCTGGAACCGCACGGTCAAGTGGTGGGCTGGAAGGGAGACAAGATCGATTACTACCCCTCCACGCAGAACGTCTCTGGCATTGGCGGTGATCTGGCACGCTCGCTCAGCGTGCCGGTTAACAGTGTCAGCGTCAAGATGGACTATATGGGCGGCGGCTTCGGCGCCAAGTTCCCGTCTGATATCTGGGGCCGCGAAAGCGCGCAGATGTCGAAGACCTCGGGCGGCAAGCCGGTGAAGCTGTTCCTGGACCGCGCGCAGGAATTGACCATTGCGGGTGTGCGCCCCTCGGCCTACGCCAAGGTGAAGGTTTCGGCCAAGAAGGACGGCACCATCACTGGTTGGCAGTCCGATAGCTGGGCCACCGGCGGCGTCGGTGGTGGCGGCATGGCCCCCATCCCCTACGTCTTCACCTCCATCCCCAACAAGCGGATGAACCACACGGCCGTCTCCACCAATACGGGTGGCGCACGCGCGTGGCGTGCTCCGAACCATCCGCAGGCTTCGTTCATCACTTGTGCGGCGTTTGAGGATCTGGCCGCCAAGCTGAAGATGGACCCGACCGAACTGTTCGACAAGAACTTGGGCTACACGGCGCGCGCGGACGTCTACCGCAAGCAGATCGCCAAGGCCAAGGAAATGATCGAATGGTCCAAGCACTGGCACCAGCGCGGTGAAGTTAAGACCGTCGGCGCCGCCGCTGGATCTTCGTCACTCCGCCGCGGTTTGGGCATGGGTATTGCCACCTGGGGTGGCGCGGGTCACGCCAGCGAATGCCGCGTGAACGTGCATCCAGATGGCGTCGTCGAAATTGAGATCGGCAGCCAGGACATCGGCACTGGCACTCGGACCGCCATCGCGATGGTGGTGGCCGAGATGCTGGGTCTCTCGCACACGGAAGTAAAGGTCAAGTTGGGTGAGAACATCTACCCCCCTTCAGGCGCATCGGGTGGTTCCACTACGATTGGTGGCGTCTCGTCTTCATCACTGAAGGCGGCGGCCAACGCGCTCGAAAAGTTAATGGAAGCGGTGGCCGGTTCGCTCGGCACCACGCCCGATCAACTGGAGGCGGTAGACTCCACCATCCGCGTCAAGGGTAACCCCTCGAAGCAGATCTCCTGGAAGGCGGCCTGCCAGAAGTTGGGCGTCAAGTCGATCTCCGAGACCGGCAAGAACGACCCCAAGAACCCCGGCGGCTTGAACACCCAGGGCGTGGGCGGTATCCAGATGGCCGACGTCACGGTCGACATCGAAACCGGCGTCGCGAAGGTAAACAAGATCATCGCCGTGCAGGATTGCGGCTTGGTCGTTAACCCCAAGACGGCCGAAAGCCAAGTCTACGGTGCCATGATCATGAGCGTCTGCGGTGCGCTGATGGAAGAGCGCATCATGGACGAAATGACCGGTCGCGTGATGAACGCCGACATGGAATTCTACAAGCTGGCCGGCATCTCCGACATCGGAGAAATGCAGGTCCACATGGACATCTCGCCGGAGCATGACAAGCGCGGCGTGATTGGTTTGGGCGAACCCTGCGCCATCGGTGGCGTGGCGGCGATTGCCAACGCGGTCGCCAATGCGATCGGTGTTCGCGTGCCCACTTTGCCGGTGACGCCTGACAAGGTGCTCGCGGCCCTTTACGGTGATAAGCTCGGCCGGCAGTCGCTGGCGTAGTCAAGGAGATCAACTACCATGCAAGCCTTTGAATACGCGAACCCCACTTCGGTGAAGGAAGCTGTCGGAATGCTGGGCGCCACCTGGTCCGACGCGGCCGTGCTGGCGGGCGGCACCGACCTGCTCAGCTTGATGAAGGATTATGTGATGTCGCCCAAGCGCGTCGTCAACATCAAGAACATCAAGGAACTGCAGGGCATCAGCGCCTCCGGCGGTGGCCTCCGCATTGGCGCGGCGGTCACCATCGAGGAATTGGTGAACTATGCCAGCCTCCGCACCAACTACCCGTCACTGCATGCGGCGGCCTCGGGCATCACCAGCCCGCAGATCCGCAACATGGGCACGGTAGGTGGCGACATCTGCCAGCGTCCGCGCTGCTGGTACTTCCGCCAGGGCCATGGCCTGCTGGCCATGCACAGCGGCAAGAGCCTGGTGACCAACGGCGAAAACAAGTACCACGCCATCTTTGGCGAAGGCCCCGGCAAGTTCGTCTCGGCCTCCAGCCTAGGCCCCGCGCTGGTCGCTTTGGGCGCCAAGATCAAGATCGCGTCGGCTTCGGGCGAGAAGGAAGTGGACGCCGCCAAGTTCTTCCTCGACCCCAAGTCCGATGCTGAGCGTGAAGTTGCCCTGGCCCCGAACGAGATCGTGACGGCCATCATGCTGCCGGCGGCTCGCAACGTCCGCAATGCCACCTACGAAGTGCGCCACAAGGACGCGCTCGATTGGCCGCTGGCCACCGCTTCGGTGGCGCTCACGATGGATGGCAACAAAGTGAAGTCCGCGCAGGTGGTTCTGGGTCACGTGGCCACCACCCCGTGGAATGCGGCTGAGGCGGGCAAGTGGCTTGTCGGCAAGACCATTGACGCGGACGTCGCTGCCAAGGCGGCGGATGCAGCGCTGGCCGGTGCCAAGCCGCTGTCGCAGAACATCTACAAGGTCCAGTTGGCCAAAGTGGCGGTGAAGCGTTCGCTGCTGGCCGCTGCCGGCATCAAGGTCTAATCAAAGAAGAGGAACCATGGAACGCGCCGGACTTGCGCGCATCGATCAGGACGACGACCGCTGCTACAACCTCTGTTGGAAGGGGATGTACATCGACGCCGAGTGGGACCCCAGTGTTCAGCACGGAAATGATCGACTGTTCTGGTGCCACAAAACAATGACCCCGCTGGGGCCGGACAGCCGCCTGGTGGACGACTACGAGTGCAATGAGACTCGCAGTTGCTACAAGGCGCTTTAGCTGGGATTTGGAGTGGTTGCTTTTTCAAGCCCCACTTCTTGGTGAATGTGTTTTAAGATTAAGCCTAGGAGAGCCGCATGCGTTATTTCTTGATCGCGATTCTTGTTGCCACCGCCACCGTGGCTGGCAGCCTACCGAAGGCCAATATTGAAGGCCGTTATGTGGAGGCCCGGACGGCCGACATCTACACCGGTGCCTGCTACGCCAATGCCGAAGTGAACCTGATGGGTCACGAAGCGGTGTTCGGCTGGGTGATCGACAAGGGCAACTATAATGGCGTGGACCTCAGCGGCCTGGGCGTCCTGGGTGTGGTGAAAGCCAATGCCACGTTGGGCGACGTCCACAACACGTCTTACCCCGTCAAGTCCGTGATTATCGTTGACGAAAAGGCGACCGTGGAGCAAAAGGCCGCCTTGATCGGCTTTGCCAAGCGCATGTCCGGCGACCTGCTGCAGGACGTGGTGGCGGTGCAGACGCGGCCGGTGAAGATCGAAGTGGCCAACAACAATATCCACTCGATGCGCGTCAAACTGACCGCCGGCGAACTGGCCCAGATCGAGACCCGCCCACTGGTCGAGACCGATCAGATCTGCCGTCACGAAGAAGTTTGGTACTCGCCGTTGACCAATGTCGACCACGCGATGCCCGCCTTTGCGGCTGAGAACAAGTACACCGGTATGGACCTGGGCACCCGCTGGTCCAGCCAGAAGCGCTCCGCCTTTGTGGGCACGTTCCACCTGAGCGAATAGTCAGTCCGCGTCTAAGCAGTTTGTGAAGGCCGCCTTTCGGGGCGGCCTTTCGCTTTTCCGGACCATCGGCCGATAGGCTAAATTGGGTTTTATGCCGAAGGTGATTGCGATCATCAACCTCAAGGGCGGTGTAGGCAAGACAACGCTGACCGTCGCCCTGGCGGAGTTCCTTTCTACGCATCACGGCAAGCGCGTCCTGGTGATGGACCTGGACCCGCAAACTAACTCCACCATCATGCTGATCGGGCAGGAGAAGTGGAAGCAACTCAACAAGCGGGAACTGACGCTGGCAGGCCTGTTTCGCCACGAGGTGGAGGATCGCAAGGGCCGTTTTGATTTGGGGGCCTGTGTCCAGCCGCAAGTGGGCAACGTCGATTCCGTCACCACGGTGGACCTGATCCCCTCCAGCCTGGACCTGATCGACCTGCAGGACCAGATCCCGCCCGTATCGCCCGCCTCGTACCGCCTGAAGAGTTCGGCCGATGTGCTGTGGCGCTCGGCCAGCAGTGTCATCGAGGACTACGACTACGTTCTGCTCGATTGCCCGCCCGCCTTGGGAACGGTGACGTTGAATGGTCTGCGGATCGCGGATGGTTTTCTGATTCCGGTCATCCCGGATGTTCTCTCCACCTACGGCGTGAAGCCGATTCTCGACAAAGTGCGTGAGTTCTCCAGACGCATTGAACGGCGCATCAAGCCGCTGGGCATCGTGGTTGGCCGCTACAAGTCGATCAGCAACCTGCACAACGCAACCCTCGAATCATTGAGCGAACACTCCGGCTACCCGCCCGTACTGGCACCCTTCATCCCCGACAGCGTCCACATTGCGGAAGCGGCCAACTTCCACTTGAAGTACACGACCCTCAAGCAAAAGTACGGCTACTCCGGCACCGCCTTTGACGCCTTCTCCGGGTTGACGGAGCAGGTCCTTCACATCACCAAGGGTTAGTGCTTACGGGCTCGTATCATGCGTCGCCGCAAGATGGCTTGGTACTTGGTCAGGGCATCTGAATTGATCAAGACATCCCGATCAATTCCCTCCCATACTTCGGCGGTCGTTCTGTCTACAAGGTAATTGCCAATCAGGCCACTCCCCGATCTTGGACACATATTGCGCACTTGAAAGAAGATCGCTGTTGCCTCAATCCACAAGACTTCGATACTGGGGCAGCCCTTCGCATTGATTGTCCCCAGGAATGCGGGTGTCCGCCTAATCAGTGACTCGGACTCGGTGCGCGAAAGCAAGGATTCAGAGGCACACGCCAAATCGACGGGGACGAGACAGATCGCGGCCCAAAAGAAACTACGGCTCAACGCAGGGAACACCCCGTACGGCTGAATCATCTTTACCGCTGGCTCGCTTCTCCCGAAAACACCTTCCGCGTATAGGCGGCCGACTGGCCGCGCGGCACGCTGAGCGGCTTCCAGGTCGCGCTCTGAAGATGCTTGGCCAGAAACACGATTTGCCCAATATGGGAGGCGTAGTGGGCGATCTGGCGGTTGATCGCCTGCATGGCTGACATGGCTTCACCGCGGATGGTGATGGTGGCGGTGAGGTCGCGCTCCGTCAGGCTGTCGAGCGTGGCAAAGACGATCGACCAGCCCTCATCCCAGAGCGCCAGCACTTCCGCTCGCGTCGCGGGCGGGGCTTCGAACTCGGTATCGCGGTTGCGGTCGGGCTTCTCGCCGTCGGTGGTCAAAAAGTCGGTCCAGCGGGAGCGCATGTTGCCCACCATGTGCTTAACGATCAGCGCGACCGAGTTCATCTCCGGGTCCAGCACGGCGGTGAACTGCTCTTCGGTCAACTGGTCCATCGCGCGCTCGGCCATCTTCTTGTACTGATGGAAGACCGCGACGGAGTCTTGCAGATAGGAGGTGGTGAATTCCAGTGCCATAGTTCCATCATCCCCTGCTTGACGCCCGCCGCGTGATCGGATTAGATACACAAGCATGTTTCGCCAATTAGAAGACTTTTACAAGGACTGGGCCTACGAAATGGAGGCCACGGGCAAGGTGATGTCCGCGCTGACCGACGCCTCGCTGGCGCAACGGATCACGCCGGAAGGCCGGTCACTGGGTGAACTGGCCTGGCACATCGCGGAAACGCCCAGCGAGATGATGACGCAGGCCGGTCTCCCGATCCAAGTCACCCATGAGGGGCAGGAGATCCCGGCCAGCGCGGCCGAAATTGCGGCCACTTACGCCAAGGCCGCGCAGGCGGTGGTCGATCAATTGAAAGTGCACTGGACCGATGCCATGCTGCTGGACGAGGTCCCGATGTACGGCGAGTCCTGGACGCGCGGCACCGTGCTGGACGCGTTGATGGGCCACCAGAACCACCATCGGGGCCAGATGACCGTGCTGATGCGGCAGGCGGGACTCACGGTTCCGGGCGTCTATGGCCCGGCCAAGGAAGAGTGGGCGGCCTACGGTATGCCCGCGCCCCGTTAGCACGGGCAATCTGATAGATTCCCTCCAGGCGGTCTCCGCCGCTCCCTGGGAGGTGCTGATGCGTACGTTGACTCTGGCTCTTGCTCTTGTGCCATTCGCCATGGCCGAAGAGTTGCCCCTGGTTTCCAATGTTGAGCTGCAGCCGTTGGTCGCGCAGGCGCAGCGGGTGCTGCAAGCCCTGGAAATATTGGGTGAGCCGCAGATCGCCGCTCAGCGCTCTCTGGCCACCGCGCGCACCGTCACCGACATCCAGAACATCCTCGACAAGCTGTGCCTCATCGGCGTCAACATCAACCCGGAGGCGCGCGTCAAGGTGGAGCAGGGCGAGGCCAAGGCCGAGCTGATGCAGAACGGCTGGCGGACGTTCCTCGTCAAGGTCCACAATGAAGCGGGCTTGACGGCCGTGCTGGCCGCGACATCGCCCAACGCTGGTCAACTGGCCAACTCGCCGGCCGGTGCCGTCAACCGCCAGTGGATCGACCTGCGGATGTTCAACAAGCAACCGATGAAGGTCCACCTGAGCGGTCTAGCGCTGGAATACCGCATCATCCAGCTCTTCTCTCGCGATGCCGGGAAGCGCGAAGCCAAGCTGATCTTCGATGTCGGCCAAGGCTCGCAGGACCTGGGCTTCCGCAGTGAGGTCGACATCCTGTTCACCGCCAAGGCTTCCACCACGGTGAAGCTCCGCGTCAAGGACTACGACGGCCGTCCGCAGATGGCCGCTTTTGAAGTGCGGGACCAGTTGGGCCGGGTCTACCCTTCGCCCGCCAAGCGGCTGGGTGGCGACTTCTTCTTCCACCCGCAGGTCTACCGCGAGGATGGCGAAACCATTCTGCTGCCGCCGGGGCAGTACACGTTCGAATACTCGCGCGGACCGGAGTATCGCAAGAAGAAACAGACCGTCACCATTGGCGACCAGCCGCAGGAAGTGGCCTTTCAACTGGAACGCTGGATTGACCCCGCCAACCCGGCGCCCGGCAAGCCGCGCTGGTTTTCGGGCGACCATCACATCCACGCCGCCGGCTGCTCCCACTATGAGCGGCCCACCGAAGGCGTCTACCCCAAGGACATGATGCGGCACGTGCTGGGTGAAGATCTCAAAATTGGCAGCGTGCTCACCTGGGGCCCGGGCTGGTATTTCCAGAAGACGTTCTTTGAAGGCAAGGACAACGAGGTCTCGACCAACGACAACCGCATCCGGTACGACGTTGAAGTCTCGGGCCACCCGTCCAGCCACACTGGCCACCTGCTGCTGCTGCAAGTGAAGCAGATGGAGTATAAGGGGCTGGAGCGGATTGACGACTGGCCCACCTGGGGCATGCCCATCCTGCGTTGGGCGAAGCAGCAAGGGGCTGTCGTGGGCTACACGCACTCCGGCTGGGGCCTGCCGATCAAGGAAGAAAAGCTGCTCAGCTACGAGATGCCGCCCTTTGATGGCATCGGGGCCAACGAATACATCGCCAGCGTCACCCATGGGTTGACCGATGTGATCTCCGCCGTCGATACGCCCTATCACTGGGAGCTGAACATCTGGTACCACACGCTGAATGCCGGTTACCGCACGCGCATTAGTGGCGAGACCGATTTCCCGTGCATCTACGATGAGCGCGTGGGCCTGGGCCGCAGCTATGTGCGGCAGGCGGCGCTGGACTACGACGACTGGGTGCAAGGCATCAAGCAGGGCCGCAACTACGTCTCCGATGGGCGCAGCCACTTGATCGACTTTAAGGTGAACGGCGTCGAGATGGGCACGGGGCAGGACATCGAGTTGAACGCTCCGGGCAGCGTGAAGGTAACCGCCCAGGTGGCCGCGCTGCTGGACGAAAAGCCCAATGCCGAACTGCGTGCACGCCCCGCGGACCAGAAGCCGTACTGGCATGTCGAGCGGGCGCGCGTTGGCGCAACGCGACGGGTGCCGGTGGAGCTGGTGGTGAACGGCGTCGCCGTCGCGCGCCAGGAAATCGAGGCTGACGGCACCCCGCGCGACGTCGTTTTCAATGTCAACATCGCGCGCAGTTCCTGGGTAGCCATTCGCGTGATCCCGAGTTCGCATACCAATCCCATCTGGGTGACGGTCGGCAACAAGCCGGTCCGCGAACGGCAGAGCATCGAATGGTGCCTCCGCGCGGTCGACCAGTGCCGCAACGCCAAGCTGGGCCGCATCCGGCCGAGCGAGGTGGCGGAGTTCAACCAGGCCTACGACTTCGCGAAGGAAGAGTACCGGAAGCGGCTTGCCGGGCAGTAACCGACGCGGACCTGCCCAAGACCGCTTGCTGACGCGCGCGGCTCTGGTGGGTTGGGAGAGCTGTCTGCCGGTGCCGGGGGCGGCTGGGGTTGGGCGGTATTGGGTTGGTTCAGTTAATCTGAAGATAACGCGTGTGCTTTCGGGTGCCGTTTTGCGCCGCGCGGTTCGCCCATGCTCACCTTTCCGGACACCATTTCGCAAAGCATTGAGGCATTGCGCGCGCATCGGTTGCGGGCGGCGTTGACTACTCTGGGCTTGACAATGGGCGTGGCGACTTTGATCACGGTGATGACCATTGTCGAGGGCGCCAACACCTACGTCGAACAGAAGGTGGCCAACCTGGGCACCAACGTTTTCCAGGTGGCCAAAACTCCTTTTGCCACGGCTGACTTTGACGTCATCATCAAGAGCCAGAAGTATCGCCGCATTGAATATGCTGACCTGCAATTCGTCGCAGAACGCTGCCGACTGTGCGCGGAAACGGGCGGCACGGCCAACTACATCGCACGGGCCCGCTATGGAAACAAGGAACTCACCGACGTCAGCGTGACGGGCCAGACGCCCAACATGGCCACGATCGACACGCGGACCGTGGATATGGGGCGCTACTTTACGCTGGCGGAAGATGAGCGGTCGGCGGCGGTGTGCTTGATCGGTGATAACTTGCGCAAGTCATTTTTTGAGGGCGTGAATCCCTTGGGCAAGGTGATCCGCGCCGGGTCTCAGGAGTGCACCGTGATCGGGGTGTTTGAGGCGATTGGCGCGGTGTTGGGGCAGAACCAGGACAACTTTGTGGTTATCCCGATGTCTTCGTTTCTGAAGCAGCGCGGCGCGCGCGCGACGCTGACGCTGAACATCCAGGCGGTGAGCAAGCCCCAGTTCGACGATGCGATTGAAGAGGTGAAGATGCTGCTGCGGGCGCGGCGTCACATTGTGGGCAATCGCGAAGAGGACTTCTTTGTGGGCACCAAGGACAGCTACATCTCGCTCTACAAACAGATCTCCGGGGCCTTCTTTGCAGTCTTTCTGATGGTGAGTGCGATCTCGGGCGTGGTGGGCGGCATTGTGATCATGAACGTGATGCTGGTGAGTGTGACGGAGCGCACCAAGGAGATCGGCATCCGGCGCGCGATGGGCGCAACGCAGGGCGACATCCGGCAGCAGTTTCTAACCGAAAGCGTGATGCAGTGCGTTGTTGGTGGCATCTTTGGCATTGGCGCGGGCTTCCTGTTTGCGCTGGCGCTGCAGACGTTCACCGCTTTCCCGGCCGCCGTGGAGACGTGGGTGGCGGTGCTGGGCGTGGTGTTGAGTTCCGGCATTGGGCTGTTTTTTGGCATCTACCCCGCCATGCAGGCCTCCCGCCTGGACCCGGTGGAGGCGCTGCGTGCCGAGTAGTCCGGATAGCAGGAACCTGGCGCGCCGGGCCAGCAGCAAACTGCCGGTTCGCAACTGGGTGGGCCGTGTTGGGTCCAGCGCGATGATCGCTTTTGACACGCTGCGGGCGTCGCGCGTGCGGTCCGCGCTGACGATTCTGGGCATCGTGATTGGTGTCACCAGCGTCATCTCCGTGGCGGCAATTATTGAGGGGCTGAATAAGTTTATCCAGGACAAGGTGGCGGCCTTTGGTCCGCGGACCAACTTTGTCGGCCGCTTTCCGGCGGGCACTGACCCCAGCCGGGCCGCGGATAAGTACCGGTCCCGCAAGTATCTGAACTATTCCGACGCGGAGTATCTGCGCGCGCACTGCCCATCGATTTCGACGGCCACTTCCTTTGGCACCCGCGCCTTCTTCTTTGGCGAATCAAACGACATCCGCTTCGGCGCGGAGAAAGTGGAGCGCGTCATCATCCGCGGCGTGGAGCCCGAGTATGCCGACGCCATTCCGCTGTTTGTGGTGGAGCGCGGCCGGTTTATCTCCAAATACGACGTGGACCATGCGCTGCCGGTGGTGGCGATTGGCTTTGCCATCGCCGAGTCGCTGTTTCCGTCGGTGGACCCGATCGGCAAAACGGTGCGGATCAACGGCAAGCTCTACGAGGTGATTGGCGTCTTTGCGCATGACCCGGGCTTGTTCGGCTTTGGCGGCGTCGATGATTTCGTGATCATTCCGCTGACGGAGTTCCGCAAACGGTACCCGGAATCGAAAGAGGTGTTTCTCGCCTATCTGACGCCACCGGAGATTCCGATGGAGCAATCGCGGGATGAGGTGGTGGAGGCGATGCGGCGGTTGCGCCACACGCCGGTGACGGCGGAGGACGACTTTGAGGTGATCTCGTCCGACTTTCTGAGCACGCTATGGAATCAATTGACCGGTGCGGTGGTGATTCTGACGACGGTGATCAGCTCCATTGGACTGCTGGTGGGGGGCATTGGCGTGATGAACATCATGCTGATCTCGGTGACGGAGCGGACAAAAGAAATCGGCATCCGTAAAGCGGTTGGCGCACGGCGTAGCGAAATTCGGGTGCAATTTCTGATTGAAGCGGTGGTGTTGACCCTTGTGGGCGGTGCTATTGGCATCGCGCTGGCGGCTTTAGTGGCATTTCTTATCCGAACACTGGTCCCATCGGTACCAGCCACGCTATCCTATTTATGGATCACGTTGGGAGTCGGAATCTCCATCGGGGTCGGGCTCTTTTTCGGTTATTACCCGGCAAACCGCGCGGCCAACTTGGACCCGATCGTTTGTCTACGTTATGAGTAATCGAAAAAGGTTGGAATGGCAGATCAAGCAGCGCCGCTTGATGCTGGGGGACCGGACATTGGTGGCAGGTGTCATCAATGCCGCTCCGGAGTTTCGCTCCGATGGCGCGCTTGACCCGTTAAGCGGTGACGAAGCCTTTGAGCTGGCCACCCGCATGGAAGAGGAAGGCGCAGACCTTCTCTTAATCTCCGTTGAGGCACTGATCCCCGGTGCCAAACGCATCACCGAGGCCGAAGAGCAGCGCCGTCTGGTGCCGATCCTGAAGCGTCTGCGGGAGCGGATGGCCATCCCGGTGGGCATCTTTACTGACCGCACGTCGATTGCCGAAAAAGCGTTTTCGATGGGCGTCGAAGTGATCTTTGACCCGGCCGGGCTGACCACGGATTCGTCGCTGGCCAAGATGGTGGTGCAGCATGATGGCGGACTGGTTGTCGGCCAGATGCGCGGGTCACCAGAAGGTTGGGCGAAGCTGCCGCCGTCGAAAGAGCCGGTGGGCACACTGCTCTCGGACCTCGACGCCAGCCTGGGCCGCGCCCGGCGGGACCTGGTGAAGCCTCGCAGTCTGGTGGCTGATCCGGGCCTGGGTTGGGGCAAGCGTCACGACCAGGACATCGAAATCATTGCCCACTTGGGCCGCTTCACCAAGCTGGATGTGCCGCTGATGGTGAGCGCCGAGGGTCCGGCGAGTGCGGCTATTGCTACTATCGCTATCTTCTCCGGTGCGCACATGGTGCGGACCACCGACGTGAAGGCGGTGCGCGCGGCGGCCGATCTGGCCGACGAAGTGCTAGCCAACCAGGCCGCCGTCGCGGCCAAGAACGAAGCCGCCGAAGCTCTATTGCCCAAGCCGGGCCGCGAGCGTGGCGAACGCGGAGGCTACGGCAGCAATGAGCCGGAAGCGCCGCGCGCCGTGCGTCCGCCGGTGAAGCCGCTGGATCTGCCGGTGCGTGATGTCTGGCGTGCGCCGGACGTCTATACGGGCGTTCCGGTGAGCACTACGCCGCCGCTACCCGCGATCAATGTGACGCCCGTCGAAGCGACTGCTCCGGCGGCCTTCAGTGATGATGCGAGGGAGCCGGTGGAAGTGAAGGCAGCCGTGGATGGCGAGATTGCCGCCGAACTACTGGCTGAAGAGCTGGAAACGGCTGAAGTATTGGGTTCCGAAGCGCCGAGCGAGACGAAGGCGGCGGATACTCCCGCCAGCCAGCGTCCGATCCGCCCGCAACCGGCCATTGAAAGCCGTCCTCCGCAGGCTCCGCCGAAGTATCAGGATCGCCAGTATCAGGATCGGCCTCCGTACCAGGATCGTGGTGGCGATCGTGGCGGCTACCAGGATCGTGGCGGCTACCAGGATCGTGGCGGTTACCAGAGCCGTCCCCCCTATCAGGGCCGGGGCGACTCGCAGGATCGTCCGTCGGGCCGCTCCGGCGGTTTCGAACCACCGGCCCGCCGGCCCTTTGACCGGGACCGTCCGCGCTTCCAGGGTCCGCCGCCGCGCAACCGTGATCAGGGCGATGACCGTCCACCACAGCAGGATCGTGGGGATCGGCCTTCCTATGGACAGCGCCCGCCGTACGTGGGCCGTCCGCCGTATGGTGGCGGTGGTGGAAGCCGTCCGCCGTATGAGAACCGTGATGGTGGCTCGCGCCCCTCTTACGGTCCTCCTCGCGGCAATTTCCCGCCTCGTGGCGATGGTCCTCCGCGTGGGGATGGGCCACGTCCGCCTTATCGTGACCGTGAAGGCCAGGATCGCGGTGACCGGCCTTCTTTCGGACAGCGTCCACCTTATGGTGGCCGTCCGTCGTTTGATGATCGTGGCGGCGGCCGCAAGCCGTTTGGCCCGCCGCGTGGCGATGGCCCCCCGCGTGGGGATGGCCCGCCGCGCCCGTTTCAGGATCGCCGGGATGACCGGCCAAGGGATGACCGCGGCTCTGGTGGCTTCTCGGGCGAAGGCCAGCGTCCGTTTGGTCCGCCAAAATTCGGCCCGCCCCGCAGTGGCGGTTTCGGCCGTGATGGCGGTGGGTTTGGTGGCCGTAAGCCGTTCGGTCCTCCGCGTGGCGAGGGTGGCCCTCCCCGTGGCGGTGACGGTCCGCCGCGCGGGGGTGGCTTCGGTCCGCCTCGGGGCGGGGGATTCCGGGGCAGTGGTGGCCCGCCGCGTGGTGATGGCGGCAAGCGGTTCGGTCCGCCGCGCGGAGCCGGGGGACGTCCGCCACGACGGGATTAGCAGAGTTCGGGCTGGCAGCGGGGGCAGATGTGGGTGCCGCGCTGCGCTACGAGAAGCCGGACAATCAGGCCTCCGCAGTTGGGACAGGGCTCTCCCTGGCGGCCATAGACTTGATGCTGCTCCTGGTAGCGGCCGGCTCGGCCCAGCGGGTCAAAAAAATCTGAGATCGTTGAGCCACCCGCCGCAATCGCGGCTTCGAGGATGCGGGTAATGGCTTGGCTGAGTGCCTTCGCGTCCACGCGGCTGGCCGGGGTGAGCGGATGCGTGCGGGCGGCAAACAGGCACTCATCGACATAAATATTTCCCAGGCCAGCAGCCAGTGCCTGGTCGAGCAACAGCGGCTTGATGGCCCGCTCGCGATGGGCCAACTTCACTGCCAGTTGGTCGGCGGGCATCGCCAGAATATCCGGGCCCAAGTGGAGCGGCTCGGTCGACCAGACCAGCCGGCCAAACTTACGGATGTCGCTGTAGACCAGCGTGTCGCGCTCAAACTGGAGCACGGCTTGCGTATGCTTGTCCGGCGTTGCGTTCAAGCGCAGGGTGCCGGTCATGCCTAGGCGTGCCACCAAGCGCTCCCGGCCCGTGGCGGCGTCGCTGAAATCGAACAGCAGCGCTTTGCCGTGGCGGCTGATCGCCTCCAGCGGCGCGCCGTCCAGCCGTTGCCCGAGCAGGTGCTGCCGCAGCACGCGGGCAATGGTTTCGACTTCAGGCAGTTCGGGCACGCGTAGTCCTACTCGATCTCGATCAGCACGTCGTCGCCGTCAACGGTCACCGGATAGGTCTTCAGCTTGGCTGCTGGCAGAAAATCGCTTTCACCGGTGACGCAATCAAACTCCCAGGCATGCCACGGACACACGAGCATCCGGCCATGCAACGCGCCTTGGGCCAGCGGTCCGCCGCGATGCGGGCACAGCCCATCGACGGCATGGATCTCGGTGCCGACGCGGCAGATGGCCACGCGGTCGTCACCCATCAGGTGTTCGGTCAACCCGAACCGTTCGAGCATGGCACGACTGGCCACCTTCACTAGAGGCATACTGTTCCATGATGCTCAATCTGGTGAAGCCCTGTCTTGCTAAGTACTGTCTGGCCGCTCTGTTGCTTTTGACCGTTAGCTGCGGCCGGTCCGGCAAACCCATCGTCGGTGTGGTGCCCAAGGGGGCGAATCACATCTTCTGGCAGACGGTGCATGCCGGGGCGGTGAAGGCGTCGCGAGAGTTCGGTTTTGAGGTGGAATGGAACGCACCCACGCTCGAGATTGATTCCAGCCGCCAGATTGAGATTGTCGAAAGCATGATCAACCGCCGGGTGGCGGGCATCGCGCTGGCGCCGGTTGATCGCAAGGCACTGGCCGGGGTGGTGGAGCGTGCTTCAAAGGCGGGCATTCCGGTGGCGATCTTTGATTCCGCGCTCGACAGTGACAAGCCGGTCTCCTACGTCGCCACTGACAATCGCGAAGGCGGAAGAATGGCGGCGCGGCG
This sequence comes from Bryobacteraceae bacterium, assembly GCA_947458745.1. Taxonomy (GTDB): domain Bacteria; phylum Acidobacteriota; class Terriglobia; order Bryobacterales; family Bryobacteraceae; genus JAPKYZ01. The sequence continues at coordinate 697,364 of CANGYQ010000002.1, forward strand.
GCTGGCGGAGGTGATCGGCCAGGTGGGTAAGGTGGCCGTGATCGGCTTTATGCCTGGCAGTGCCGCCACGATGGAGCGCGAAGAAGGGTTTGCGGAGGAGATCAAGGCCAAGTTCCCGGCCATCCAGATTGTCGCCATGCAGTTTGGCATGGCCAGCCAAGCCAAGTCGATGGCGGCGACCGAGAATGTGCTCACCGCTCATCCGGACTTGAAGGGCGTGTTTGCCGACAACGAGTCCAGTTCCCTGGGTGCGGTGCAAGCGCTGAAGTCGCGGCAGGCGCGGCAGGTGAAGATGGTGGCCTTTGACGCCTCCGAAGCCCTGGTGAAAGATCTCCGCGAGGGCTGGATTGACGCCCTGGTGGTGCAGGACCCCTTCAAGATGGGCTACGAATCGGCCCGGGCGATCGGGCAGAAATTGCGCGGCGAAGCCCCGGCGGCCAAGCTCGATTCCGGTGCGCGTTTAATTCTTTCCCCACAATTGGACGACGAGGCGACCCGCGGCTTTCTATTTCCTGACTTGAAGCCGTGGCTGGGCGAACGGGCGTCGGGGCATTGACAGCCGCAGCCGTGGACCTCCGCCGCGGAACTGCCCGCAGTTGTACTGGCTTTGGCACACAAAAAGGCGAAAATAGCTCGCGCATTGAATTTCCATTATTCCAATACACCTATTCTTTCTTTCTCAATAAAACTTGCCGCTCTCGACCCGGACGCGTGACGGGACGGCAAACCCGGCTCAGCCGTGGGCCAGTGGAGCCTAATCGGGAGCCTGCCCAGGTAAATCCCCAATCAACCATAAATTCACTTGCCGTTTACCATGAATGTGATTATTCTCATGTTTTGGAATAAAGCTTCAAGGATCAAATATTTTCCCGCCGAGAGATAAGTTTTCTATCTCCGGTTGGGACGGGCTCCGCCTGAGAGTTGGCATTGATTCCAGCCCAGGCAAACAGTTAGCGAGTTGCAGAGAGCAGCGGTTTTGCGATGAAGTTACGCCCGTCACTACCGGCCCGACACCTTGCTGCGTGCACCGTGGCGTGTCTGGCTGTGGCGGGAATGGCAGCCCTGGCACCGAAAACCTTTGAGCATCTCAATACCTCATTATTTGACCGCTTCGCCACCCTGCTCGGGCCGGGACAAGCCTCCGGGCAGGTGGTGCTGGTGGAGGTGGACGAAGTCAGTCTGGCGCAGTTTGGACGTTGGCCTTGGCCGCGGCCGGTAGTGGCCCAACTGATCCACACGATTGCTGCTGCCGGAGCCTCAACCGTGGCGTTGGACTTTGTGTTTCCTCCGGGGGGAGACCCCTCGTTGGCCGCCGCGATGGCGAAGGTACCGGTGGTGCCCGGCTACTTTTTCCAGATGGAAGGACATCCCGCGCCGCCCGGTGATTGTCCGCTGTCCGCCCTGCCGGAATCGGGGATGCGGGTCCGCGAGGCCAGGGGCGTGGTGTGCGGTGAGTCGGTGAAGGGCCTGCCGGCAGCCGGCCACGGTTTTCTCAACCTGATTCCCGATCCTGACGGCGTGCTCCGCCGCACACCGTTGGTGGTTCTCTACGAAGGCCATCTGTATCCCAGTTTGGCGCTGGCGGCGCTACGGCAGTTCCAGAGTGGCCGGAAGTACCCCGTGTCGCCGTCCGGTCAAGAGGGTGCAGACGCGGTGTTGCGGTTCCGGGAGTCCGCGGGCGGGCTGCCCCGCTACTCGGCGGGCCAACTGATGAAGGATCCGGTGCCCGAACCTGGTTTACGGGGCAAGCTGGTGATCGTGGGCACTTCCGTGGGGGGCCAGGGAGCGCCGCTGCTGGGTGCGAACCGTATTCTGTCCGCCTCCACCGTCCATGCCACGGTGGCGGACAACATTCTCGCCGGCGATTCGTTTCGCCCGCCCGGCTCAGCCGGAGCAGCAGAGTGGCTGCTGGTGCTGCTGGTTTGGCTGGTGCTGCCGCAGTTGTTCATCCGTTTCCGCGTCTTCACCGCATCTTGCTTTTCGGTCGCACTGGCGGTCGTTCTGTGGGGCGTGGCCTGGGCGGGACTGGGGCTGTCCGGTGCGTTTGCGTCCCCGCTGCCCGCCACACTGGCGTTGGCCGTCGGGGCCTCCGGCTGCGGCGCCCTGAAGTTGCGCTGGGTGCGGCAGAACAGCCAGTCGTCCGACCATCAACTGGCGTCCGCCAAGCACTTTATCCTGAATGCTCTCGCCCTGCTCACCACCATGCGCGATCCGGAGACCGGTGACCATCTGCAGCGGATTGAGCGTTATATGCGCGTGCTATGCCGGGCGCTCTCAACGGACCCGCGGTATCGCCCATTGTTGTCGGAAGAGACTATCCGCCTGATGGTGCAACTGGCCCCCATACACGACGTCGGCAAGGTGGGCGTGCCGGACCACATCCTGCGCAAAGCCGGTGCCCTGACCCCGGAAGAACTGCTGATCATCCGGCAGCATGTCGTATTTGGCCGTGACGTGCTGCAGAAGGCGTCGGATCGCTCCGGCCTGCATGATGAAAAATTTTTCCGGATGGCTTATGAGCTGGTCTACAGCCATCACGAGCGATGGGACGGGCGCGGCTATCCGCAAGGCTTGACGGGTGAAGGCATTCCGCTGGCCGCCCGGCTGATGGCCGTGGCCGACGTCTACGATGCTCTGGTGAGCAAACGGGTCTACAAGGAAGCGTTCTCCCATGAGGAGGCCGTCCGCATCATCCAGGCCGAGAGCTCCCGTCACTTTGACCCGGCCGTGGTGGAAGCGTTTCTCCGCGCTGAAAGCGACTTCCGGCAGATCCGGGCCGAATCCCATGACGTGGCGGCTGCCGCCTCCAGCTCATCGTGAGCGGCTGATTCGCCGGCATCTCCAGCATTCATGAGAACATCAGATGCGTTAGAACCCGGCGGGCTGACTCGGCGGCAGTGAACGGCGGCTCCGGATTGAAGGAGAGATGAGATGAGACAACGGATAGGAGTTTTGACCGGACTGCTGGTGGCGGCCCTGGCTGCCTGTGGCCAGAGCCCCACCACCACGGAGATCAAGGCCTATAGCGGTGGCAACGTCAGCATCAAGTACGCGGCACCGCGGGTCAACGGCCGGGCCGGCCAGATCTTCTCCAAGGATGGCTTGATCAGCCGTGACCGCACCTACCCCGTGTGGCGCGCCGGAGCCAACTCCGCCACCGCCCTGCACACCGAAGTGGATCTCCGGCTCGGCGGACTGATGGTGCCCAAGGGCGACTACACGCTGTTTGTCGAACTTTCCGACCCCGCCCAGTGGCAGTTGATCGTCAGCAAGCAGACCGGCCAGTGGGGCCTCTCCTACAACGCAGCCAATGATTTGGGCCGCGTCAAGATGACCATGGCCAAGCCCGCCCAATTGGTGGAAATCTTGAAGTACACCCTGACTGGCGAAGGCCGGAAGGGCACGCTGCAGTTGGAATGGGAGAACGTCCAGGCCAGTGTCGCGCTGGAAGTGAAATAGCTTTCCGGTACCTCAAAAGTTTCTCTTGACTCCGTACTACGGTACGGACCGTATGTTGGAATGGAAGGAGGTACTTCCGATGGCCGAAAATACCAAGTGTTGCGAAGCTTGCATCTGCGAAGGCGGATGTGGCAAAGGCTGTTCTGCTGCTTGCAGTTGTCAATGCAAGTGCGGCTGCAGCTGTTCCTGCTGCAAACCCAAGCAGTAGTCAATGACAATGACAATCTCCGCGGCAGCTCAGGAAGCAGGGGTAGGCGTAGAAACCATCCGCTACTATGAGCGCCGCGGACTGATCCGTCAGCCACCCTCCAAAGGCGGTTACCGCCAATACCCGGAAGCCACCATCCGGCAAATCCGTTTCATCCGCGAATCCCAGCGGCTGGGCTTTTCGCTCACCGAGATTGAAGAATTGCTGGCGCTGGCCGCGGCCGAGGATACGACGTGCGGTGATGTGTGCTCCGCCACGGAGCACAAGCTGGCCGAGGTCCGGGGCCGGATTGCCACGCTGCAGCGCCTGGAGCGGGAACTGGAGGAGATGCTATGCGCCAAGGACTGCACCGCCCCCAAACGGGACTGCAAGCTGCTGGAGGCCCTTTCTCCAAGCTCGCCCCCGCCGGATGGCGAACACTGCTGCCACTAGACCCGCGCAAGGGCTCGAACCCGCCCAATCCGGGCTGATCAGCGGTCTAGTCGCGTTCAAGGAGCAGGTACTGCAACTGTCCTTGGCGCTCCACATAGAGTGCCACCGGCTGGCCGTGCTTTAGGTCCGCCACCGCTCGGCGGACATCGGCAATTGAGCTGACCGTCTTGTTGTTGATCTCGTGCAGCACGTCGCCGGCTTGCAGATGATTGTCGCCAATGCCAAGGTCCGACACGAGGCCGGCCACAACAACGCCCGAAAGCCGGCGGAGAGGTGGCAGCAGGGGTGTCACCTTCGCATCCAACTCCACCAGCAAAGCGCCCAACGGTGCCACTAGATTCTCGCGGCCCTTCACGAAGCTGATCAGGCGGTCCGGATCGCGCGGGCGCTCCAGCACGGCCACGTCGATGGTCTTGGCCTGCCCACCCCGCAGCACGCCAATCGAGATCGTCCGTCCGGCATTGCGATAGACGGTGACGCCGAACTGGCGTGCATTCTCCATGGGCCGCCCGTTGAGTGAAACCACGACGTCTTTCACCTGGAGCCCAGCGATGGCGGCGGCACTGCCTTCGGTAACGTCGGCGATGATGGGCCCCCAATCCTGGCTGAGGCCCAGGGCCTGTGCCAGGGGCATGGTGATGGTCTGAGCGATGACGCCAATCTGACCTCGCTTGACATAGCCGTGGTCACGAATCTGCTCAAAGACGGTGCGGACGATGTTGCTGGGCACGGCGAAACCGATGCCACTGTTGGTGCCGGAGGGAGAAATGATAAAGGTATTGATGCCGACGATACCGCCTTCAGAATCCACCAGCGGCCCGCCGCTATTGCCGGGATTGATGGCGGCATCCGTCTGGATATAGACCATCGGGTCATCGGCCCGCAACTGCCGGGCCATGGAGCTAACCACGCCCATGGTGACCGAGTTGTCCAATCCGAACGGGCTGCCGAAGGCAAACACCAGATGTCCCTGACGCAACATTTCAGAATCAGAAAACCGTAAGGCGGGCAAGCCGGTCTCGGCGATCTTCAGGACAGCCAGGTCTGCCTCTTTGTCGACACCAATCACATCCGCCGCCAACAGCTTGCCGCCGGGCTTCAGCACGCTGTGGTGGCGCATGTCCTGGTCGGCGCGCTGGGGCAGCAGCACCTCCACGCGGCGAGAGAAGCCGACTACGTGGGCGTTGGTGATGATGTAGCCGTTGGGATCCACGACCACGCCGGAACCGCTGCCGCGGCTGGCCCGGATAAACGTGCCGGAGCCTTCTTCTTCGGTGGAAAAGCCGCGCGTGATGATCTGCACCACCGATGGGTTCACCCGCTCCGTCAGGGCTTGGAAGCCTTGGCTAATGCCGGGGAGTGAAGCGGCCGGCTGGGCGAAGACCGGCAGCGCAAACATTAAGTAGACAAATAAGTAGATCAAACTATAAGCATACAGTCGCCGTAGCTAAAAAAGCGGTAGCGTTCGCGAACGGCATGCCGGTAGGCGTCCAACATCAGTTCCGTACCACCAAAAGCGCACACCAGCAGCATCAGGCTGGATTCCGGCAAGTGGAAGTTGGTCAGCATGGCGTCCACCAGCTTGAACTGGTGCCCCGGATAGATGAAGATGTCCGTTTCGCCAGCCAACTCATCTCGCTGGCCCCAGGTTTCGAGCGTGCGGACACTGGTGGTGCCTACGGCCACCCGGCGCTTGGCGGCGGCGATTTTCGCGGCTTGCGGGCCGTCGATCCGGTAGCGTTCCGAATGCAGGTGCACGGACTTCACCTCGTCAGTGTGGAGCGGGGAGAATGTGCCGAGGCCCACATGCAAGGTGATCCGCGCGATATCGGCCCCCGCCTGCTGACATTCATCGAGAATGCGTGGCGTAAAGTGCAGGCCCGCCGTGGGGGCAGCGGCGGAACCGGGTTCCTGCGAATAGACCGTTTGGTACCGCTCCCGGTCCTGCGCCGTGTCATCGCGCCGGATGTAGGGTGGCAGGGGCATGTGGCCGATGCGCTGCAAAACCTCATCGATGTCGCCCGCGCCCAGCAGCTTCATCTTGCGCTCCCCGCGCTCCCCGGTGTCGAGGATCACGCCACCGAGGCTGTCATCAAACTCCACCACGGAGCCTTCGTGCAAGCGCCGACCGGGGCGCACCAGTACTTGCCAAGTCCTCCGGTCAGTGGAGAGCGGTTTCAGGAAGAGCACCTCCACCGTGCCCGTACCGCCGGCGCGGTGGCCGAACAGGCGCGACGGCATCACGCGTGAATCATTCAACACCAGGCAATCGCCACGCCCGAGGTAGAGCGGCAGGTCCCGGAAGTAGCCGTCCTTCCAGGTGCCCGTGGCGCGATCGATCAGCAACATGCGCGAAGCCGAACGGTCCGCCAGTGGCTCCTGCGCGATCAGGTCGGGCGGGAGCTCGTAAGAAAAATCAGTGACCTTCAAATTGTCACAATAGCAGCGTGGGCTCTCCAACTGGCAAGTCCCCGTTATCGGGCGTGATTTTGGGCATTGAATCGTCGTGCGATGAAACCGCCGCCGCGGTGGTGGCCGACGGTGTCGAGGTGCGTTCAAACGTCGTTGCTTCGCAGCTGGACATCCATGGGCGCTGGGGCGGGGTGGTGCCGGAACTCGCTTCGCGGGAGCATCTGCGGGCCATCGTCCCCGTGGTGCGCGATGCGCTGGCGCAAGCGGGCATCGAAGGGCGGGCGCTGAGCGCAATTGCGGTGACGGAGGGGCCGGGGCTGGTGGGCTCCTTGCTGGTGGGCATCACCTACGCCAAGGCGCTGAGCCTGGCCTGGGACGTGCCGCTGCTGGGTGTCAACCACATTGAGGGGCATATTCACGCGGTGGTGATGGAGCATCATCAGCAACTGCAGTTCCCTGCCCTGGCCCTGGTGGTGAGCGGCGGGCATACGCACATGTTTGCGGTGACGGAAGGTTTCGTCTACCGCTTGTTGGGCCGGACGCGCGACGACGCGGCAGGGGAGGCGTTCGACAAGGTGGCCAAGCTGCTGGGCTTCGGCTATCCGGGCGGCCCAGTGATTGATCGCCTGGCGCCGTATGGCAATCCCAAGGCCGTGCGGTTCACGACGCCCAACATGAAAGGCAATACGCTGGACTTCAGCTTCAGTGGCATCAAGACGGCGGTGCTGCGCTGGACGCAGGCTCGCGCGATGGACGAAGAGATCGCCGCACGTCGAGCACTGCTGAAGGAGACGCCGCGGCCGACAGTCGAGCAATGGCGCACAGTGACGCCTCAAGCCACCCTCGACTTGCTGGCCAGCTTCCAGCGGGCGGTGGTGAAGGATTTGCTGGAGCGGGCCACGGCGGCTGCGCGGGAGATGGGTGCCAGATCAGTGATCGTCTCCGGCGGCGTGGCCTGCAACAGCGGCTTACGCGCAGCGGCAGAGGCTCTTTATCTGCCCGCTTTCTTTCCCCGCGGCGAACTCTCCACCGACAACGCCGTCATGATCGCCGCCGCCGGTTTTCCAAAGCTGGCGCGGCAGGAGTTCGCTGACTTCTCGCTGCGGGCGAAGGCGAATCTGCGGCTGGTTGGAGGCTGAGGCAGCGGCCAAAGCCACGGGCGGCACAGCCTCATCGCAAGGCTTAGTTCAACACACCGACGCCAATGCTGCTGCCGCTCGTCTTGCCCCGGTAGACGCGATGGGTGGCTTTTTGGAAGTCACTGGCTTTGGCGTCGGGGATGTTGATGAACTTTTGGGGGTTGCGGTCCACCAGCGGGAACCAACTGCTCTGGATGTGCACCATGATGCGGTGGCCCTTGCGGAAGGTGTGCTGGACGTCGGGCAAGGCAAAGGCGACGCGTTCGCGCTTGCCGGGCGTGAGCGGCTCCGGCTTCTCAAAACTGTTCCGGAACTTGGCACGGAACGGTTCGCCGCGCACCAGTTGTTGATAGCCACCCAGCTTCACGTTGTTCGGACCGTCTTCGAGATCACCTGGGTAAACGTCCACCAGCTTCACGACAAAATCGGCGTCCGTGCCGGTGGAGGAGACGAACAGCTCCGGCGTCAAGGGGCCGGAGATGGTGACGTCTTCTTCGAGGATGTTGCTTTCATAGACCAGCACATCGGGCCGCGTTGCGGCGTGGCGTTGGTCGGAGGTCATGTAGAAGCCGGAGTGGCCGGTGTGGATGTAGCTGACGTAGGGCACAGGCTTGTTGGGATCCGCCAGATACTCGTCGAAGCCGTCCGCCTCGGCCGGCGGGTCAAAGGAGAGCTTGCCACCCGCGTGGAAGTAAAGCTTCTTCTGCTGCGCGGCCTTGGGTGGCCAGGCGTCAAAAGTGCGCCACTGGTTGGTGCCGGTTTCAAAGGCCCAGGCGGCGGGGAACTTGCCGTCGCCCTTCGATTTCAGGTGATAGGCGAAGAAGGGAAATTCGATCGAGTCGCGGTAGTAGGCGCTGGTCTTGGAGCCAAAGTTGATGTCGCCCACTTTGTCGCCATCGCCGCGCGAAAAGCCGCCGTGCGTCCAGGGGCCCATGACGAGGTGGTTGCCGCTGGCGGGCGGCGTGTTGGCTTGGATCTGGTGGTAGACGCGCAGCGGCCCTTGCAGGTCCTCAGCGTCGAACCAGCCGCCCACGGTCAACACCGCCGGCTTGATCGACTTCAGGTGCGTCGAAATGTTGCGCGACTTCCAGAAGTCGTTCAAGTTGGGGTTATTCATGGTGGCCAGCCAGTAGGGGTTGGCCTCCTTGTAGTACTTCTCGGTGGCGTTGGCGAGCGTGCCGGCGCGCAGCAGGACATCGTAGCCGTCGGGCGACTTGAAGGGGTTCATGCGGCCGAAGTTCTCGGGCAGCGTCGGCTCCAGGTGCGGCTTGAAGAACAGGTAGAAGCCGAAGTTGGCGGCCAGCATTAGGCCCCCGTTGTGATAGCTGTCGTCGCCACCATAGAGGTCCGTCACCGGAGCCTGAGGCGAAGCGGCCTTCAGTGCCGGGTGGGCATCGATCATGCCGGCCGTCACGTAGAAGCCCGGGTAGGAGATGCCCCACATGCCGACACGGCCATTGTTATTGGGGATGGTCTTCACCAGCCAGTCGATCGAGTCGTAGGTATCGCTCGATTCATCGACGTCCTTGGCCGAAGTCTTGTTGGGCTTGTGCGGCGTCATCTCCAGCCACTTGCCTTCCGACTGATAGCGGCCCCGCACGTCCTGGTAGACGAAGATGAAGCCGTCCTTGCCGAACTTCTCCGAAGGGCCCAGGCTGGGGCGGTACTTGTCGACGCCATAGGGAGCCACTGAATAGGGCGTCCGCTGCATCATGATCGGGTACTTGGTGGTGCTGGCGCCGTTCAGCGCCTCCTTGGGGACGTAAACGGAGGTGAACAGCTTGACGCCGTCACGCATCGGGACCATGTACTCGAACTTGGTGTAGTTGCCCTTGACGTACTCAACGCCCTGGCCCAGCAGCGACACGGAAACCAGCAGGAAAACAAGAAATCTCATGTATAGTCGAACTATAGCTGATGAAGGCCACCGCCATATGAAAGCCACCATCACCGATCTCCGGCTCCGCTTGAAGGATGTTCTGGCTGCGCTTGACCGCGGTGAGGCGGTCACGCTGACCTATCGCGGGCAGGACCGGGCGCAGTTGAAGCCGGTGCAGAACGTGCGGCCAGATTGGGAAGAGCGGCTGCGAAAGATGCAGGCCCACCCGGCTATTGGCATGTGGGCGGACCGCGAAGACATGAAGGACCCCACGGCCTACATCATGAAAATGCGGGAGAGTCGCTTCGATGCTGCTGGATTCCGACGTGATGATTTGGGCGTTCCGAAGCGAGCCAGCGGCAGTGCTGGAACTGGCAAGGGACGAAAAGCCGATGATGTCCGTGGTGACGCTGATGGAAGTGATGCAAGGCGTCGGGTCCGCCGCTGAGCAGCGGGCTACAAGGACCTTTATCACGTCGTTCGGAATTGAGATCGTCCCGCTATCAGCCGCGATCGGTGATCGCGCCGCGAAGCTGATTGATCAATATGCCATGGGACATGGGCTGCGGGCACTGGATGCCCTGATCGCAGCCACGGCTGTTGAATTGGATTTGCCGCTGATCTCCGGGAACCGGAAGCACTTCGCTTCCATCGCCAAGCTTAGCTACCGGCCATTTGTCCCTCAACATCGGCAGCGCAACTAACGCGACGGTATCAGCGCCCCTTCTAAAACCGGTAGTACAGCCCCAACTGCACCCGCCGAGGCGTGTTGCCCTGGTTGACGATGCGGCCGAAGGTGGCGGAGTTGACGTCGTAGTCATAGCGGGTTCCCGTCTGGAAGGTGTCGAACACAACGTTGTTCAACACTTTGGTCGATTCCAGGCGCAGCTCCAGTGTGTGGCCCTCGCGAAGTGGTCGGCTTCTTGATGCCAAAGTCGAAGTTGAAGAAACGTGGTCCAGTAAAGTAGCGGCGCTGCAGAGCGCCAAACTCACCCGCGTTGGGGTTGAAGAGGACCTGCCCGCTAAATGGAGCGCTGCCGTCGGCGGCCACACCACGGCCGTCGCGCGGATTGATGGCCGCTTGATCGACGATGAACGGACCGTTGCCGGTCATGTAAAAGCCGACCGTGCGGGCCAGACCTTCGCCATCCAGTGTTGTGGTGACGGTGTTGTTGGCGGATCGCGCCTGCCGGTTCAGTGTGCCTCGCTCCGAGCGGATGGAGAACGGTAAGCCACTCTGCAGTGTGGTCAAGCCACTCACTGACCAGCCGCCGACCATGCGCGAAACCGGCGGGCTGGAGGTGTTGAGAAACTTCTTACCACGGCCGAAAGGCAGGTCCAGGACATAGTTGCCCTTGAAGGCATGCCGCAGATCGAACGGCGTCCGGGACCGTTCCAGTTTGCCGTTGTTGATGTCGAGGAACGGCTCAAAGTTGACCTGGCTGTCGCCTGCGGAATCGGACAATGACTTGGCCCAGACGTAGTTCAACTGGAACGAATAGCCGCGCGAAAAGCGGCGCGTGTAGTCCAGTTGCAGACTGTCGTAGGCGGACCGGCTGTCGTTGGTCATTAAACTGGTACCCAGCGCGTTGGCGTTGCGATAGAAGTTCACCGGGCCGTTCAGGCCGCGGATCTGGTAGAAGTTGCCGAGTTCAACCACGGCTTGGGTGCGGATCAGGTTGATCACCTGCGCATTGGCCAGGAAGCCGCCGCTGGGCATCGAATCAAAGACCGGCGTCGGCTGGCTGCCCGCAATGGCTGGATTGCAGCGGGCGTCAAAGGCGCGGCCGGAATTCTGAGCCAGCACCCCGTTGGAATAGGCGCGGCGGAAATCGGCCAGGAAGCCACCGGCGGCCGGGTTGATCTAGTTGAAGTCGAAGGCGCGGAACTGCTTGACGCCGCGATTGCCGACATGGCGCACTTCCAGCACGCCACCGCCCTGCTTCTGTTGAACGCCCAGGCTGACTTGCTGGACATAGGGCGTGCGGAGGTTCGGGTCAATGGTGGCGAAGGCGGACTGTGAGTTCAGCGCATAGTTGTAGGCGAAGCTGCGTGGCACTTTGTAGGCGGGCGTGGGGATGGTCACGCCGGTGGACACGCGGCCATTCACATCAGTGATGTTGGCCTCCGTCTGCAAGCCGGTATTGGAGTTGGCTGCGTTGACGGCCATGGTGATGTGGTTGTCGTTGACGAAGTGGACACTGTAGCCCGCGCGGATGGCCGTATTGCCATTGCCAAAAACGTCCCAGGATAAGCCGAAATTGGGCGCGAAGTTGTTGCGGTCGGCATTGTAGAAAGGCCGGCCGTTGACCTTGCCCGCTTAAGCAATCTGACTGTCCGGGTTGAGCAGCGTCGAGATGGGATTGCCATTCTGGAGAACGGGCAGCAGCGCGACGCCGCGCGTCTCATCCACCACAGTGAAGTAGTCATACCGGACGCCCGCTGAGAGGCTGAGGCGGCGGGTCATCTTCCAGTTGTCCTGCAGGTAACCGGCGTAGCTGCCAAAGGCCCAATAGCGGCGGTTCTCCTGCCCCGCCACAAAGCCGGAGCTGTTGTCGCGGACATTGAACCGCTGCTGCGCCTGGTTCACCAATCCGGCCACCGAGGCGAGCAGCGTGTTGGCGTTGTTGATCTCATTTTGGCTGGCGCACGGCAAGCCCGCTGCCGTGATACCACGCGTGCGGGAGCCAATGCCCAGGGTATACAGCGGCGACGTGATGAAGTAGTCGTAGGCGTTGACGCGGATATTCTGGCTTTGGAAACCCAAGTTCAGCGTGTGCTTGCCCTTCAGCCAGCTGGCGTTGTTCGAGATGTTCCAGGTATCGGTGAAGCGACCCTCGGGTTGGTAAGTCTGGATGGGCGTTGTGAAGCCCAGGCCGGTGTTGCTGACGTAGAACTTCTCGTCGGGCACGGTCTTCGAGAATGTGCCGGGGGCTTTGTTCAGGCCGCCGCGCAGCTCATTGGTGAAGGTGGGCGAGAGCGTCGAGCGCCAGCCGGTGGAGAAGAACTTGGTGGCGTTGACGTTGACGACCGAGGGCTTGGGATCGTAGCCCAGGTTGCTGACCGTGGGCCGCTCGTTGAGGTCGCGGTTCCAGATGTACGTACCGAACAGCGAGTGCTTGTCGCTTACGTAGTAGTCCACTTTGCCGGTGATGTTGTCACGGTCGCGTTTGGTGCTTTGCAGAAACGAGTAGCCGGCAGTGTTCCGGAGAACGCCCTCCGCCGAATCACCGAAGCGGAAGTTATCGATACGGTTGGCGGCGGGCAACATGTCGATGATGCGCTTCATGGTGGGGTCCGCCGCGTGGCCGGTTATTTGCAGCAGGTTGTGCTGTTGCAGCGCACCCGGAGCGCCATAGGTAAAGATGCCTAGGCGGGCGGCATCAGTGAGGGTGGTCCGTTGCAGTTGCGTCTGTTGGCGGCGGCGGAACGCTTCATAGTTGGTAAGGAAGAATAGCTTGTTCTTGATCACCGGCCCGCTGAAGCTGCCGCCGGCCTGATTCTGATTGAGGAACAGAATCTTCTAGCCATCGCGGTTCTCAAAGAAGCCATTAGAGGCCAGCGCATTGTTGCGGTTGTACCAGTAGGCCGCGCCATGCCACTTGTTGGTGCCTGAGGGAGTGGTGAACGACACCTGCACGGCGCCGTTGGCGGTGGCCACCACATCCACTGCTTGCGTCACCGAAGCCGGTTGGAGGGCGATGGGACTCAGCGACGTTTCACGCGCCGTGTCCACTTTCACCGCAACCGCAGTGGCCGTGGCGCCCCCCCCAGTTGCACTGAGACCTCATGGAGGCCTGGCTGCAGGCCGCTGAATGAATAGAGCCCTTCCCGCGAACTCAACTGGGTGGCCGCGACGGCACCGCCGGTCACCTTCACGCTGACTGAGGCACCCGCCACGGAGGCTCCGGTGGCATCTACCACGGAACCCGTCAACCGGCCCGACACTTGGGCTGAAGCAGGCAGCGAGACACACAGCGACGCGGCCAGCAGCGCAGAAACAGACAAAACGGCACGGAACAACATGCAAGAACCCCTTGGAGAAACACTTCCTTTCTCGAGGGTGTTCCCACCAGCGATTCAGGCGTTCGAAAATGGGGCCAGTGACGTTACGGCTAGGGCAGTTTGTGCGCAGGGGGCGGCCAGGCCGCTATTTGTCCCGGCCCGGCCAGGTGACCGTCTTGAATGGCCAAGCCGCGGCGACCCAGGCGCGCGCCAACTTTTCGACCTCGGCGTCGGCCCCTTGATCGAAGTCAGCCTTCGTGACCCAGAGGCGAACCTGCGCTTCGAAGCCAGGCTTGCGCGATGGAGAGATGTAGACGCAGCCGACTTCGCGCCTTTTGTCCTTGGTGAGCACTGCGTAGGTGAAGGACTTGCGGGCTTTGAAGTTGGCGATCTCGCCTTCGACATCCTTCAGCGCGTCGGCCATGGTGATGCCGGGATGGGGCCACTTGCCGCCGTTGGTGAAGGTAGCCTTCAAGTGGTCAATCGAGCTCATGTAGGCGTCGAAATCCAATTTTTCCAGGCCCGGCCCCAGCGGAACCAGAATGAACCGGGACGTTTCGTAGCTGGCCGGAGGCTGAAAAGCGGCGGGGACGAACTGGGCCCAACAGGCAAAGCTCGTTAGCAGCAGGCTGGCAAGTACCCGGAGCATCGTCTAGTCAACCCGCCGCAGGGGGATACCGGACTGGGCCAGACGCCCTTCCACGTGGGCGGGTCGGAGGCGGGAGGCATCGTATTCCACCGTCACGCGATCCAGCGTTGAGGCTAGCTTCACGTGATGGATGCCGTAGATACTGGTCGCTTTCGCGATCGCGTCCATAGCGGCATCGTCAATGGGGCGCGTAAGTTCGAAATTCACCTGAACCTTGGTCATGGGATCACTTCAAATTATCGCGCACCGGAGGGCGGCACGGGCTGCCTACGGAAGCTTGCCCGCTGACTCGGATTGCCGTTTCGCCTGCCGCCGGAAACCAGCCAGTAGGGCGACCGTCCCAAACGCCCCCAGCAGAAGAGTGGAAGGCTCCGGCACAGCGTTGGTGATGACGACAGGTGCCGTCGATTCAGCAGAGCCCTGGTAGAGCAGTCCGAACGGCCCGCCACCGCGCTGGTAGACCTCAAACTGCAGTCGATAGTTGCCGGAGGTGGTCAGGTACGGCGTCAGGTTAATGGCTTGGCCGTTCTTCGGCAAACAACCGATCGGACCATTGGCGCAGGCCCCGCCCTGAATGGGGTTGGACTCAAACAGGAGTTGAGCGTTCTGGTTCGGCATGATCAGCGAGACACGCGCGGTGTCATCCGCCCAGACCGTGATGTTGCCCGTATTGCTGATGTAGGGCAGAAAGAAGTTTTCCCAAAAGATGGCCGTGGGTGCCTTGGCGTTGGCCCCGGTAATCGTTCCGGTGACGCTGGCCGGGGAAAGCGGCTGGCCATTGCCGGTTAGGCCGTAGCTAATCCATTTCGCGTCAACCGAGTTGGGCTGCCACAACGGGTGGGCGTTAACGAAGACGTTGGCCGCTGTCCTGTTGTTCGATTCGTTAACCAAGTCGCTGTTGAGCTTGATGGGGGTGGCCATCAGTGGAGTGACGGCCAGTAGAAACAGAATGCTTTTCATCGCAGAGCATATCGGCCAGTCCTTAAGTCCCTTGAATGGAAGCGGCCGGAAAGCTGTTGGGCGGGCAAGGGATGATGGATTCCAGTGTCAACGCGCGTGTTGTGGCTGATTCATCGCTGGGCGGGCCTGGTGCTGGGCCTGTTTCTTTTTGTCATCTGCCTTTCGGGGGCGGCACTGGTGTTCCGCGAGGAACTGGAGGCGGCGCTGCATCCCAGCATGCGAGTGGTGCCGCAGCCGCAGAAGGCTTCATGGGATGACGTGCTCGCCGCGGCCGGGCCGGGCTGCTTTGGCTTCGTCTTACCAGCGGATCCGGCAATGGCCATCACGGCCTATACGCCGGGAGGCGCCAAGCTGATTGACCCGTACACGGCCCGCGTCACCGGGAGCCGGCCCAGCGATGGCGTGTTGAACTTCTTGCGCCAACTGCACATCCGGATGTTGGTGCCGGGTTGGCAAGGGCGATTCGTGGTGGGACTGTTCGGCGTGGCACTGTTGGTCTCCGCTCTTACGGGCTTGATGATCTATTGGCCGTTCATGCGCGGAGTGTTCGCGCAAGGCCTCTCCTGGTGGCAACTGCGGGCCGGACTGCGGCCCGGGCTGGCCGATGGGCACAAGCTGATGGGGATCGTGACGGCGGGGTTCATCTTGGTGATCGCACTCACCGGGGCTGGCTTGGGCCTGGAAACGCTGCTGCGGTTCTGGCCGCAGATGGCCCGGCAAGTTCACCCTTCGCCCTCCGCCCGAACCCAGGCGGAGAACCGGCCTCGCCTCACGGCCGAACAAGTGCGGGCGGCGGCGCTGGCCGCAGTTCCGGGCTTGACGCCTACCAGCTTGCTGATGCCATCGGCGAAGTCGGGCCACTTTACGGTCTACGGCAACGCTCCCGGCCACTTCACGCGCCATGCGGCCAGCTTTGTGCTGGTAGGAGCCTATGACGGCCATCTGGTGCAGGTCCACAATGCCAGCACGGCCGGTGCCAGTGCACAGGTCCACGACGCCATGGAGCCCCTGCACTTTGGCACTTGGGGTGGAAGTGCGGGGGCGTGGCTGAGGTGGCTCTATACCTTGCTGGGCTTGGCGGCAGCGCTGTTGCCGGTGAGTGGATTTTTCTTGTGGCGGGTCTCGCGGAAGAGTTAGCCGGAAGGTGGCGGGTATCGCCCACAGGCCGTGGCGCGATAGAATCGCGGGCGTGATACGCAAGACTCTCTTTCTCGCCACTTCGCTCGCCCTCGCCGCCGGCCGGCCGCCGGAGGTCCCTTTCGACAAGATCACCATCGACCTGGGGGCCAACGAAACCTGCGCCTTCGTGGACATGAACAAGGACGGCAAGCTGGACATCGTTTCCGGCGAGAACTGGTTTGAAGCGCCCACTTGGAAGAAGCACACCTTCCGGGAGCTGTTCTATGCGAACAACTACATCGACGCGTTTTCCGACCTGATCATTGACGTCAACGGCGATGGCTACCCGGACATTGTGACGGCCAGCTGGTTCTCGAAAGCCGTGCGTTTGTGGCAACACCCGGGCAAGAGCGGCAAGCCTTGGGCCGCGCAACCGGTGCAGGAAGGCTTCAATGTCGAGTTTGCTTTCCAGGTGGATATCGACAATGATGGCAAGGCCAACGAAGTGCTGCCGCAGTTCGGCAACACCAGTGCTCCGCTGAGCTGGTATGAGTTCGTGAAAGGCGCTCCGGTGAAGCATCAGGTAAGCACCAAGAGCTACGGCCACGGCATTGGTGCGGGTGACATCAACGGCGATGGCCGCACCGATATCCTGACGCCGATGGGCTGGCTGGAGGCACCGGCCAACCCGCGCACGGGCGATTGGAAGTGGCACGGCGATTGGGAAGAGACCAAGCAGGGCCTGGGGTCGCTGGGCTTCATGCATGTGCTGGATGTCGACGGCGACGGCAAGAACGACATTGTGACGTCGAAGGCCCACGACTACGGCATCTTCTGGCTGAAGAACCTGGGCGACGGCAAGTGGCAGGAATCGATAATTGACGATTCTTGGTCACAGGCGCATGCCACCACGCTGGTAGACATCAATGGCGACGGCAAGAAAGATCTGCTCACCGGCAAGCGCTTCATGGCCCACAACGGCAAAGATCCCGGCGAGCGCGAGCCCCTGGGCATTTACTGGTATGAATACCGCCGCACTCCCGATGGCGCTCGCATTGAGTGGGTGAAGCACACGGTGGACTATTCAACCCGCACCGGCGGCGGCATGCAGATCCCGGCGGGGGATATCGATGGCGATGGCGACGTGGATTTTGCCGTTGGTGGCAAGAGTGGCGTGTTCTTGTTCATCAACAAGACAAAGTAGTTTCACAAGACGGCGGGATCGATCAATACGCGACGCTGTGGACGCTCGACCAGCACTTCGAGAAACTAGCGGGCCCCGACGTGCGATATATTCGGCCCAGTAAACGAAAATGATCACTCGCCGCACTCTCCTTGCCACCGCGCCAGCTATCCTGGCCGCCCAGACCAGTTCGAAGGAACTCCGCGTCGCCTATATCGGCGTCGGCAACCGGGGCAGCTCAACGCTGAAGTCCCTGCTGCAGGTGCCGGGCGCGAAGGTGGTGGCGGTCTGCGATCTCGACCCGGCGCGGGTGCAGAAGGCGATTGACACGATCGCGCAAAAGGGCGGGTCGGCCAAAGGCTATGCCGACTACCGCAAGATGCTGGAGGAGATGAAGGAGATCGACGCCGTGGTGATCGCCACGCCGGTGGACACGCACAAGAACATCGCCATTGCGACGCTGGAGCTGGGCAAGAACGTCTATCTCGAAAAGCCCGTCGGGATCGACGCCGCGGAAGTGGACCTGGTGGAGAAGGCGACGCGCAGCGCCAAGGGCATCCTGCAGGTGGGCTTCCAACTCCGGCACGATCCCAATCGCGTTGCCGCCATGAAGTTCATCCAGGGTGGCGGTATTGGCGAGGTGATCTACTGCCACGCAATGCGGCATGGTGGCGATCTGCCACGTGATACGCCGTGGCTGTTCGACAAGAAGCGTTCCGGCGACATCATTGTCGAGCAGGCCTGCCACATCATCGACCTGATGGTGTGGGCCATTGGAGCTCCACCACTGCGGGCCATGGGCTCCGGCGGCATCAACCTCTACAAGAACGTGCCGCAGGGCCGCACGATCATGGACAACTGGAGCGTCATCTGGGAGTTCCCCAACGACGTGCGGCTGAACTTCTCGCAGATCTACTTTGACCCGCGCGGCTTCTCCGGCACCAACGAACGCGTCTTTGGCAGCAAGGGTGCGGTTGATCTGGGCAAGGCGATGTGGGGCGAAGTGGAGGGTCGCGAGTTGAAGAAGCTGGACGTGGAGAACGCCGACAAGGATGCCAACTATATGGCGATGGCCGCCTTTGTCGACAACTCGCTGGGCCACAAGACGCCTCTAGCGAACATTCAATCGGCTGGCCTCTCGACGCGGGTGGCGGTGATGGGGCGGATGGCGATTGAGCAGAAGCGGATCGTCAATTGGTCTGAGGTGATCGCCTGAGGCAAGCGCCCGCCCACATCTACTCAATACTCTGGTGGACCGAGTTGTTGGCGTTCAGCCCATGTCCTGATGGATTACGGCGATGAGCAATTTCGATCACCTTCTGGGCTTCCATAACGCGGGATTCCTTGGGGTCGACCAAAGTCAACCCGACAAGGGCGGCGTCGAAACCGACCACTTCAGCGGTTCGATACGTACGTCCGGCGATGAAGGGATCGGTTGCTTCTTGGTGGGGCAACTCGATCCGCCTGGACTGCTCCGCAAACCAGATTTGAGCAGTGCCTAGCGCACGGGAAAGGCTTGACGTGCGGTTTCGATCCACTCGCGAGTCGAGCCAGATGACCGGCGTCAAGGCAAATCAGGCGGTCTTACCAAGCCCGACGCTTGAGCGCCAGTCCGAGCCCGGCTGCCGCAACCAGAACCACGGTTGCGGGCTCCGGCACGACGACCGCGTTCACCTCAAGCTCGACCTGATCGATGGCCGCGCTCCAGCCTGACCCGGTGCGCGACTCGAAACGAAGAGTATCCAGGCCGCCGGTGCCAGTCACGCTGAGCGTGATGGTGTCCCAGTCGTAGTCGGCAATCGTATCGCCCAGATCAAGCGAGTGGGCGAAAATTCCCTGGCTGACCCCGTTCCAATAGACTTCGACCTTCCGCGGGCCAGTCGGCGTGTCGTAGTAGTTGCCGCCTAGCTTAAACGAAAGGGTCAGCGCCGCTGCTGGCGTCGCCACGATTTGCTCGATCGCACCGCGATGTCCGACGTTACCGTCAAGATCGATCGCGGCGGCAGCGGCAGACAGATTCCCCGCCACATCGTACGACTTCCAATAGTTCCTGTGCAGGTGGATCGTACTGGCTGGGCCCAGGTTAACGATCGTCCATGCTTGAATGCGGGTTTCGCCTGGATAAACAAGGTCGCCGTAGAATCCGGCGACCGTATTGGTCTCGAAACTGCCGTTAGTGATCAGGTTTGCGGAAGCTGAGCTACCAAAGACCAAAACGCCCATGGCAAGGGCAAAGAAGGAGAAGGATTTGGCAAACATGCGCGGGAGTCTATCATATTCCGGACTTCACCGTCAAGGCTCTGCCAAAGGAAGTTCTTGAACCTCGTTGACACGAATCTCGCTACGCTTGAAAGGCAGCCTAGCGAGCCTGGAGTTACACTAAACAAACTATTCATGCCCCGAGAACCAATCCACCCGGGCAACAGCGGGCAGGCTGGAGGACGTGGGAGCACTGAAAGTCCCGCTACAGGCTGAGGGAAAAGGGCCTTGCAGGACCACTCCCTCACGGTCGTGGCTCAGCAAGTTGTTGCAAATAAAAATGCTAGCTTTCTGAGCCGCGCGCCTAAGCAAGCGGTTTCCGGCCCTTTTTCCGCAGCCTCTGAGAGCCTGCTCCACCCTACTCAGCCACCGGGGCAATGATAAACGGCGTGGTGGTGGGCGCAGTCGAGCCCGCTTCCGGCTCCAGCGACACCGCAATCGCGGCCGCGGACGCCAAGTCCACCGTACCCGGGCGCACGTGCAGAGCAGTGCCCTGCGCCGTTGTCTGGAACAGGCCCATCGGCACCGGTCCGCCTTGCTTGGGCACCAGCCACATCTGGTAGATGCGGCCCTGGGCGGCGGGGGGCAAATTGGAGACCAGCAGCAGCACGCCCTTGTTGGGCGAAACCAGGACGCGTCCGCGCGGCGGTGTGGGCTGGGCGGTGCCGAAGGTGGTGAGCTTCAGTTCCGGTTCGTTCAAAAACTCAAGTAGTTGGGAGACCGTCTTTAGTTCGGCGGCCTGCGCGATCAACTGCTGCCGCATCTCGGCCACCTCAGCGCCCTTCCTCTGCTCGCGCTGCCAGAAGTTGAACGCCACCACGGCCACCAGTGCCGTGGCGGTGGCCCACACCCAGAACCAGCGTGGGAACGTCTGCGGTTCCTGGGAAACGGCGGCGACGATCTTCTTGCGGAGGCGATCAGGCGGCTCCACTTCCGGGGCGGTGAAGGCCAGGCCGGCCACCAGTGCTCGCGCCAAAGCAACGCCCTGGGTCACTTCCGGATCACCGGCGGCCAGCTTGGCCCGGATCTCGTCGGCGACTTCCGGCTCCGCCACGCCGAGCACGAAGAGTTCGTATTGTTCGTTCAGCTCTTCGTTCGTCATATACCCGTACTCTCGCCCATGGCATTGCGATTCTCGCCCAGCGCCGCGCGGAGCACCTGCAAAGCGGCGCGCGTCCAAGTCTTAATCGTGCCTAACGGCTGGTTCAGCTTAGCGGCCATCTCACTCTGGGAGAGGCCCTCGAAATACGCCAGTTCCATGACATGGCGCTGGTGATCGTTCAACTGTTCAAAGGCCGTCCTTAACCGGCGGCCCCGTTCGGAGTTCAGTAGCTCCTCGTCCAGATTGACGAAAAGCAAGGGCGATTCGGATGAGGATATTTCAACTGAGTTATGGCGCTGCCTCCCATCAACGGAGCGCAAATAGTCAATCGCCCGGTTTCTGGCGATAGCGAGCAGCCAGGGCCCGAACTTGCCACGGTCACCGTCAAAGCCTTGTACGCGGTTCCAGGCTCGCAGAAAAGTCTCTTGCGTCAGGTCTTCCGCCACGGCGGAATCGCGCACGACACGCAAGATCAGCGAAAACACCAACCGCCCGAAACGTTTGTAAACCTCCTCCAAGGCATCCGGGTCGCGCCGCTTCATCCGGGCAATGATCACCGGGATGTCGTCGCCTTCCAGCGCCGCAAACAACAGGGGGAGGAAGAGGCTCAGGCCAGTAGCTCCTTGATGACGGAACCGCTGACAATGGTGGGCCGTTCGGCGCGGCCATTGTGCATGTAGGTGGTGCGCAGATGATCCATGCCCAGCAGGTGCAGGATGGTGGCGTGAATGTCATGGACGTGCGCCGGACGTTCCACGGCCCGCAGTCCGAGTTCGTCCGTCGTACCCACGGTCTGTCCACCCTTGATGCCACCACCGGCAAACCACATGGAGAAGCCCCAGGGATTGTGGTCCCGGCCGTTACCCTTTTCGTTGAACGGCGTGCGGCCAAACTCCCCGCCCCAGACCACCAGCGTGTCGTCCAGCATGCCGCGAACTTTCAGATCAGTGAGCAAGCCCGCGATCGGTTTGTCCGATGCCCGGCACCACTTGCCGTGGTTGCCTTCAATGTTCGAGTGCGCGTCCCAGCCCGAACCGGACCCGCAGTAGAGTTCGACAAACCGGACGCCGCGTTCCACCAGACGGCGAGCCATCAGGCAGTTGCGGCCGAACTCGTGGGTGGCGGCTTCATCCATGCCATAGAGATGCCGGGTGGCAGCGGTTTCCTTGGTCAGGTCCACCGCTTCGGGAGCCGTGGCCTGCATCTCGAAGGCCAGCTCATAGCTGCGGATGCGGGCTTCCAGCTCAGTGTCTTCCTGCTTGTTGGCACCGAAACGATCGTTGAGCGACCGCAGGAACTCGATCTTGTTGCGCTGCTGTTCCTTGGTGGTGCCAGTGGGCGGCTTCAGGTGGAAGATGGGGGTGTCGCCCTGCCGGAACAGTGAGCCTTGGAAGCTGGCCGGAAGGAAGCCAGCGCTCCAGTTCTTGGGGCCGCCCACCGGCTCCCGGTCATCGAGCAGCACGACAAACGTGGGCAGGTTCTTGTTGGCCGCGCCCAGTCCGTAGGTCACCCAGGCACCCATCGAGGGACGACCCGCGAGGATGTCGCCCGTGTTCATCTGGCAGACGCTACCGACGTGGTTCAGGCCATTGGCCCAGCAGGAACGCAGGACGGCGATGTCGTCCATATGCTCGGCGATGTGGGGGTACCAGTCCGACACCCACAACCCGGACTTGCCATGCTGCTTCCACTTGCGCGGCGACCCCATCAGCGTGTTGCTGGCGGTGCCCATGGCGGTGATCAGTTTGCCGTAACTGGCCGGCACGGGCTGGCCATGCATCTCGTTGATCTTGGGCTTAGGATCAAACAGATCAATGTGGCTGGGGCCACCTTCCATAAACAGCCAGATCACCGACTTGGCCTTGGCGGGGTGATGCCCCGGCTTGGCAGCCAGCGGATCCACCGTTTTGGCAGCCTGCGCCTGATCCTGACCGGCCATCGAAGCCAGCGCCATGCCGGCCAAACCGGAGCCGGCTTGGGTGAAGAACTCGCGCCGGGTGCGCACGGGCCAGTGATGTGAGAGACGCTTCATGAAGCTACTACCAGACTAGTTGATATACAAAAATTCGTTTGAGTTCAGCAGCATGTGGCACAGGTCAGTCAGCGGTGACGAACTCCCCAACGCGGCCTGCTTCTTCATAAAGTCGAGCGCCAACTTCTGCTCGTCTTCTGCTGCGGGACGGGCAAAGGCCAAGCGCCAGGCCCGGTCCACCTGCGCTTCCGGGGTCAAGCCTTGATCATTCCGTACACGGCGAGCAAAGGCTTGTGACCAGTCGCTGACCAGATTGTTGTTCATCAGCTCCAGCGCTTGCAGCGGCGTGATGGTGTTGTTGCGGCGGGCGCAGCTTTCGTGCGTATCCGGCATGTCGAAAGTTTCCAACATCGGGTACCGCGTGTTGCGCCGGACAAAGATATAGACGCTACGGCGGGCGGCATCGGCGGCATCTTCATGCTTGTTCCAGCCGCCACGGGAGGTCATGCCCGCTGGGAGCGGCGGAAACACACCCGGACCACCCATCTTGGGGTTCAACATGCCCGCCGTCGCCAGCATGGAATCGCGGATGGCCTCGCCTTCCAGGCGGCGGCGGTTGAAGTGCCAGAGCAGTTTGTTCGACGGGTCCAGCTTGGCGCTGGCTTCATTGGAATCGCTGGACTGCTGATAGACGGCCGACAGCAGGATGCGCTTGTGTAGCTTCTTGATGCTCCAGCCATCTTCGACGAACTTGGTGGTCAGGTAGTCCAGCAGTTGCGGGTGGGTGGGCCGCTCGCCCATCATGCCGAAATCACTGGGCGTGCCCGACAGGCCTTTGCCAAAGTGCCAGTGCCAGACACGATTGACAATCACGCGCGCAGACAGCGGATTCTTGGCGTCCGTCAGCCAATTGGCCAACACGGACCGCCGGCCGGTGGACCCGTTCACCGGCGTCACCTTGGCGTCGCTGGGGTCGAGAATCGTCAAGAAGCCCGGCTGCACTTCTTCGAGCGGGGCATCGTAGGCGCCTTGGGAGAGCACGTGTACGGAGGGCGAATGCAGCCCGTTATCGGTCATACTTTGGGCCAGCGGGATATCGGCGGGCTTGATGCGATTGAACCGGGCCAGTTCGCGCTCCATGGCCTGATATTGAGCTTTCTTTTCGCCCTTGAGCCGGGCTTCGATCTCATCATCACGGAACGTCACCTGCGTCTGGGCCTTCAAGGCCATCTGCCACTGGAACGGATTGCGCTTCTCGGGAGCCATCTTCAACGCTTCCTGGATCTCTTCCGGGAAGCGCTGCATGCGTTCCTCGTAGAAAGCATCGCGGGCGGGTTTCAACACAGCCTGCATCCGATTGCGCAAGTCTCGCGTATCCCGGTCCCATTGGGCGTACTTCTCGTCGTAGGCAGCGCGCTGTTGCTTTGAGATCAGCTGCGCGTCGTCCTGGATGCGAGTGTTGGCAAAGAAGGCCTGCAGGCGGTAGTAGTCTTTGTGGAGGATCGGGTCAAACTTGTGATCGTGGCAGCGGGCACAGGCCACCGTCATGCCAATGAAGGTGTAGCCAACCACATCGGTGATGTCGTTGAGCAGCTCCTGCCGGCGCTGGGCAATATTGGCGGCGTTGGACTCATCCGGGAAGTTCCGGTTGAAGCCGGTGGCGACCAGTGCGTCCCTGTCGCCGGGGAACATTTCGTCGCCCGCGATCTGTTCCCTCACAAAACGATCGTAGGGCTTGTCGTCGTTGAAGCTCTTGATGACGTAGTCGCGATACCGCCAGATATTGGGTCGCGTTTCATCGGCCTTGAAACCTTCCGAGTCGGCATAGCGCGCCAAGTCCAGCCAGTGGCGGCCGTAGCGTTCGCCATAGTGCGGTGAAGCCAGCAGCCGGTACACCACCTTCTCAAAGGCATTGGCAGAGTTATCGGATAGGAAGGCCTGCACTTCCGCCGTGGTGGGCGGTAACCCAGTCAAATCCAGCGTCACCCGGCGCAGCAGCGTAACTTTGTCGGCGGCCGGATTGGGAGAGATTTTTTTCTCCTCCAGCTTGGCCAGCACAAAGGCGTCCACTTCCGTTTTCGCCCAGGCCTTGTTGGACACGGCCGGCACCGCGGGCTTTGCCACGGGCTGCAGCGACCACAAGCGCCGCTGGGCGAGCGTAAAGTCCTTTGGTTTCTTCTGTGGATGAGTTTCCGAGGCCTTGGCGGCCAAGCAGAGCACGACGGCTAAAGCAGTACAAATTTGACGACGCACGGCCAAAGTATATCACCCCTTTTCAGTGAGAAGAACCCCCATAAATCAGGCATTTTGCCCAACCGGAGCAGGTACGAATGCTTGTTTCCCACCACACGGAGAAGATCGGCCAACATTTCGCTTGACTGAACCCTCAGGCAGCAGTATCCTGAAGGCGAAGAAGAGGCGAATATGACTACCCCTTCACGCTTACTGATCGGAGCCGCCGCTCCAGCCGTCCATGGACTGGAACTGGTGGAAGTTGTATCCAGCCAACGGATGCCGCTCCGCGCGGCCACGACTGCGAAGTGGAGCCAGGGCCCAATTCAATATGTGGTCCGTTTGGGCCGCCAGTTCACGGAACAGCGGCTGATGGCCCCGTCGGCGATTGCCGTCTTTAAGGAAGGTTTGTGGCCTCTATTGCGCGCCCGGAAGCTGGCCGCTTTGCTGCTGCGCTTTCCCGCGGACTTTGCGTTTCAGCGGTCCAACCGCGATCACGTACTGGCCTTGCGGCGCGCTTTCCATGAGTTTCCGCTGGTCCTCGAAGCGCCGCATGAATCCTGGTTGGAAGATGAAGCGCAAGCCGTGCTGATTGACCACCGGATTGCCTTCGCGAATAGTGGCGCCACCGCGCGCCTGACCAACGGGTTGGGATTTATCCGGGTGAATGACCGCGCCGCCGTCGACCAGATCCGGCGGGTCTCCCGATTTGCCGACCGCACGCTGGTGATCGCCCAGACGCCGGAACTGGCTTGCGACTTGAAGGACGAAATGTGGAGCGCGCAGCCTCGACTCGATTTTGCCCGGGCCGTAGCCTGAGTTGCGATTGCCCGGTAGAGATGCCCGGTAGAGATGCCCAGTAGAGATAGCGCGGAGAGGCAGCGTCGCGCGGAGGATAGTGACGGGTGAGGTGTGGCAAGGTCGGTCGCCAATAGATCAGGTAGTGCGGTCCCGATTGACGGCCCACGGGAGCCTGTCGGCGGCATTGGCCGACACTTTGGGCGTTCTGGCCCCATTGGGCGAACCTGCGCTGCGGCCATCCCGTTGTTTGGTGCAGGAAGGTAGTTTCATGCATCCCATTCGAAAGTTACTCCGCCTGGCTATTCCGGCCACTTTGGCCGCCGCCTCACTCACCGCTACTCCGGAGCAGCCTCTTCTGCAAGCCGAGCAGGAGTTCACGATTCATGGCCGAAGTTATCAACCGGGTCCCTATCGCGTGAAGGAATTAAGTCCCGCTGGGCTGCTGACATTACGGCACGAATCGAGCGGCCAGACGGTCCTGTTGCTGACGCAGGGGACGGGCAGCCCGAATCACCGCGGCGGAGCGAGGTTGGTGTTCCGCTGGCGCCAGGGGCAGCCGGAGTTGGTTGAGGTGTGGACCGGCAGCGGCGGTGGCCGCGTGGTCCGCTAGATTCCATCCTTCGGGCTGATGCTTCAGCCGGCTTGGCGATCACATACTGTTTTGGTGCGATTGGCCCAGCCTCGGCGGGACGCGGGCGCGATTCTGGCTTGGGAGCGGTTGTGGTTGAAATTACGGGGCGGGCGCGATATGCTCTCCAAGGATTGGGGATGTCCCCTTCCTGAAGATCGCCGTTCGTTGCCCACCTGGATTTCGAGCTGGACGACATAATTCCAAGGAGTCTTTAACGCGTGACGTTCCTTACCGGAGCCTTTTGCGCCGCGCGCGCCCACTTTGCGCGCGCCGTGTGTTGTCTGATGTTGCTCTCCACCCTGGCCTTTGCGCAGCAGCCGCACGCCGGTGGCGAAGCCAACCTAGTTTTGCCCGATTTGGATCTGGCTACTTTTTTCGGTGATGTCGGCGGCTCGACGCTGCTTTATGGCGGTCTTGCCGTTGGCATCCTGGGCTTGTTGTTCGGCTTAGTGATTTACAAACAGCTGCAGGGCATGCCCGTGCACAAGTCCATGCTGGAGATCTCGGAGCTGATTTATGAGACTTGTAAAACTTACCTGGAAACCCAGGGCCGCTTCCTGCTGATCCTGGAGCTGTTTATTGGCGTCATCATTGTCTTCTACTTCGGCGTCTTGCAGCACATGGAGCCCTTTAAGGTGGGCGTCATCCTGTTGTTCTCGCTGATCGGAATTGGTGGCAGCTACGCGGTGGCCTGGTTTGGCATCCGCGTCAATACGTTTGCCAACTCCCGTACGGCGTTCGCCAGCTTGACCGGGAAGGCGTTTCCCTGCTACGCGATCCCGCTGAAGGCCGGTATGTCGATTGGCATGCTGCTGATCTCCGTGGAGCTGCTGCTGATGCTGTCGATTCTGCTGTTCATCCCCGGCAATTTGGCGGGGCCTTGCTTTATCGGCTTTGCGATCGGCGAATCGCTGGGCGCGGCCGCTTTGCGCGTCGCCGGCGGCATCTTTACGAAGATCGCCGACATTGGCGCGGACTTGATGAAGATCGTCTTCAAGATCAAGGAAGACGATGCGCGCAACCCGGGCGTCATCGCTGATTGCACGGGCGACAACGCCGGTGATTCGGTGGGCCCGTCGGCCGACGGCTTTGAAACCTACGGCGTGACCGGCGTCGCGCTGATCAGCTTTATTCTGCTGGCGGTGAAGGAACCGGTGGTTCAGGTTCAGCTGCTGGTCTGGATCTTTGTGATGCGCGTGGTAATGGTGATCGCCTCCGGCGTCAGCTACTTCATCAATGAAGCGATGGCCAAGGCCAAGTATGCCAACGCGGCGAAGATGAATTTCGAATCGCCGTTGACGATTCTCGTCTGGCTCACGTCGATCGTTTCAGTGGTTGCCACCTACGCGGTGAGCTACTTGCTGATCCCCAATATCGGCAACGATACGACGCTGTGGTGGAAGCTTTCCACCGTGATTACGTGTGGCACTCTGGCCGGCGCCATCATTCCCGAACTGGTGAAGGTGTTTACCTCTACCGAATCGGCGCACGTCCGGGAAGTGGTGACATCTTCTCGTGAAGGTGGAGCGTCGCTGAATATCCTCTCCGGTTTGGTAGCGGGCAACTTCTCCGCGTTCTGGATCGGCCTGGCGATGCTGGCGTTGATGGCGATGGCTTATGGCGTCTCGACCATGGGCATGGGCGCGCTGATGATGGCCCCGGCGGTGTTTGCCTTTGGCTTGGTGGCGTTCGGATTCCTGGGCATGGGCCCGGTGACGATCGCCGTCGATAGCTACGGCCCGGTGACCGACAACGCGCAGTCTGTCTACGAACTGAGCGTGATCGAGTCCCTGCCCAACATCAAGGCGGAGATCAAGAAGGATTTCGGCTTCGACGTCAACTTCGAGAAGGCCAAAGAGAACCTGGAAGAAAACGACGGCGCGGGCAATACCTTTAAGGCCACGGCCAAGCCGGTGCTGATTGGCACGGCCGTGGTGGGAGCGACGACGATGATCTTCTCGATCATCGTGGCGCTGACCAAAGGCTTGCAGGCCGACCTGCTGGCCAACCTGTCCATTCTGCATCCGCCGTTCCTGCTGGGCCTGATTGCGGGCGGCGCGGTGATCTACTGGTTTACCGGTGCTTCGATGCAAGCGGTGACCACCGGCGCCTACCGGGCGGTGGAGTTCATCAAGGCCAACATCAAGCTGGAAGGTACTACCAAAGCCAGCGTTTCCGATTCCAAGAAGGTAGTGGCAATCTGTACGCAGTACGCGCAGAAGGGTATGTTCAATATCTTTCTGACCGTATTCTTTACGACGCTGTCGTTCGCCTTCTTTGAGCCGTATTACTTCATCGGCTACCTGATCTCGATCGCTCTGTTCGGCCTCTATCAAGCCATCTTCATGGCCAACGCCGGCGGCGCCTGGGACAACGCCAAGAAGATTGTCGAAACCGAACTGAAGGCGAAAGGCACACCGCTGCACGATGCTTGCGTGGTGGGCGACACGGTGGGTGATCCCTACAAGGACACCAGCTCCGTGGCCTTGAACCCGATCATCAAGTTCACGACACTGTTCGGCCTGTTGGCGGTGGAACTGGCTGTCTCGCTGACTGAATC
This sequence comes from Bryobacteraceae bacterium, assembly GCA_947458745.1. Taxonomy (GTDB): domain Bacteria; phylum Acidobacteriota; class Terriglobia; order Bryobacterales; family Bryobacteraceae; genus JAPKYZ01. The sequence goes on from CANGYQ010000002.1 coordinate 726,366, forward strand.
GAGCGGCGCAGCGTTGACCACCGGCCTGGGCGCGGCCTTCCTGGCCGTGGCCCTCTACTTTGTCTACCGCAGCTTCTACGGGATGCGGATCGAGAAGTAAGGCGCGCGAAGGCGCAGAAAAAGGGGACGGGCTACGGCTCGTCCCCTTTTTCTTTTGGATAAGGTACTTGAATGCCCGACCAATCGCTTGAAGCATTTGCCATCGCCTACACCGCCGCCTGGTGCAGCCAGCAGCCCGGGCGGGTTGCGGCGCACTACTCCCAAAACGGCTCGCTGACAATTAATGGTGGTCCGCCAGCGGTGGGCCGCACCGCCATCACAGAGGCCGCCCAATCCTTCATGACGGCATTTCCGGACCTGCAGGTGATCTTCGATCAGCTCTCTTTGGACGGCCCTCAACCGATCTATCATTGGACGCTGATCGGCACCAACACGGGCCCTGGCGGGACGGGCCGGCCGGTCAAGATCAGTGGCTATGAAATTTGGCAGATGGGTGCGGACGGCCTGCTCTCGGCTTCGTTAGGCCACTTTGACGCAACCGAGTATGCGCGGCAACTGCAAATCTGAGTCGCCGACCACCAGTGCTGCGCCGAACCGTCACACGTCCGGTAAACTAAGGCCATGAACCGCCTCCTGGTGGCCCTTGTCAGCACGCTCGCGGTGGCGCAGACTTTCCCGCAGTCCGTCTACCCGGCACTAGAGAAAGCCGCCTGCCGCACCTGCCATGAACCGGATGGCGTGGCTTCGACCACACGGCTCCAATTCCCGGACGAAGGGGCGAGTGCCGCGAAGCTGGAAGAGTTTGGGCGGTCGCTGGTGCTGTTCATCAATCGTGACCAGCCAGAGGCGTCGCCACTGCTGGCCAAGCCAACCGGCCGCATGGGACACGCGGGCGGCATTCGAATCCTACCGGGCTCAGCCGACGAGAAACTGCTGCGCGGTTGGGTGATGCAGTTGACGAAACTCGCCGGGCCGGAACTGGCGGCGGCACTGAAATACCGCGAGCGGGAGGCGGCCGGTATCGGGTATGAGCGACCCAAGATCGCCCTACGCCGCTTGACGCATAGCCAGTACAACAACGTCGTGCGCGATCTGTTGGGTGATGGGTCCATGCCGGCCACCCAGTTTCCGCCCGAGGACTTCATCAACGGCTTCAAGACTCAGTACCAGGGCCAAAGCATCTCGCCGCTGCTGATGGAAGCTTATTCCGCCGCCGCCGAAAAGTTGGCGCGGAACGCCTTCCGCGGCGGCGATACGCGGGGCTTGCTGCCGTGTAAGGACACAACGCTCGCCTGCCGTACGAAGTTCGTCCAGACGTTCGGGCCGCGCGCCTTCCGGCGTCCACTGAAGGCCGACGAAGTGCGCCGCTACACCGCACTGGCGGCGCGGGAGAGCGATCCGTTAAAGAGCGCGCAGTTGGTGATCGAAGCGATGCTGCAATCGCCCGCGTTCCTGTTCCGCCTGGACGAAACCACCGACGCGGCGCTGAAGCCCTACGCCACGGCCAGCCGCTTGTCGTTTGCGTTGTGGGACAGCATGCCGCCGGCTGCGTTGCTGGAAGCGGCGGGCAAGGGCGAACTGGCTTCCGAGGCGCAAGTGGGGAAATGGGCGCGCCAACTGCTGGGCGATGCCCGCGCCCGGCGCAACCTGGATGAGTTCACCTCACAGTGGCTGCGGTTTGACCGCGTATTGAATACAGCCAAGGATCGCCGTCAGTACCCCAAGTTCAACCGCGAAGCCGCGGTGGCGATGACCGAGGAGACGCGGCGCTTTGTTTCCGACCTGGTCTGGTCCGGCCGGGACTTTATGGAGCTGTTCACCGATCAAGCTGGCTACCTGACGGCCGACCTGGCCGCCATCTACAACGTCCCCGCCCCGGCGCGCGAGTATGAACGCGTGACGTTCCCGGCCGACCAGCAACGTTCCGGCATTTTGGGACAGGCGCTGTTCTTGGCGATGACGGCCAAACCGGACGACACCTCGCCCACCTCCCGGGGCCTGTTCATCCGCGAACAGTTCCTGTGTCAACACGTAGCGCCGCCGCCGCCAGGGGTCAATACGAACCTGCCGCCACTGGGCGATGGCAAGCCGAAGTCGAACAAGGACCGGTTGGCCGAGCACCAAAGCAACCCCGGCTGCGCGGGCTGCCACACCCTGATTGACCCGATCGGCTTCGGCTTTGAGAAGTTCGACGCCATCGGCGGTCGCCGCGAAAAGGCGCGCGTGCTGCTGTCTGACGGGCACGGCGACAAGCCGAAGTTTGGTGAAGCCGAGCTGGATACGCGCGGCTACGTGGCCGGCATTGCGAATTCTAACTTCAATTCGCCGCGTGAACTGGGGCCGATTCTGGCTTCGGCGCCCAAGTGTCAGGAGTGCGTGGTGAAGCAGTTTTTCCGCTATGTTTCCGGCCGCTTGGAGACGCGCGCGGACCGGCCGTTGATCGACCGCGTGACGGCCGATTTCCGGGCCTCCCGTTTCCGCTTTGAAGAGCTTATGATTTCTTTAGCGGTCCACCGCGAGTTTTTGTCCGCAAGCCCAGGAGAACCGGCCCATGTCGCACATCATCACCCAGCGCGTTAGGCTGTCGCGCCGCACTTTGTTGAAGGGTCTGTCGCTGGCGCAAGCGCCGATCGCGGTAGGCTTGCCGCCACTCGTGTCGATGTTTAACTCAGCGGGCACAGCCTACGCCGCAGGCAAGACCGAGGTGCCGATCGAGAGCCGCTTCGTGCTCTGGTTCAATGGCAACGGCATCCCGGAACGTTACTGGATCCCCACTGAGACCGGCGCGGACTTTAAGCTGTCACCTTGCCTGAAGCCGCTGGCCGCATTCCGCGATCAGTTGCATGTGCTGTCGGGCCTGGACAACGCCGCGGCCGCGATGCCGGGCCCGGGCAACGGCCACCACAATTCGATGAGCGCGTTGATGAGCTGCACCACGTTCACGGGACGCGGTTGCGGCGGTGCGTCGATTGATCAGGCCATCGCGCAGAAGATTGGTGGCGATTCGCGCTTCCGGTCCTTGCAAATCGGCGTCTCGCAGGAATCGTTCGGCGAAAGCATCCAGCGCAACATGAGCTGGAGCGGCTACGAACGCGCCTTGCCGCCGGAGATGATTCCGCACAAGCTGTTCGACCGGCTGTTCGGCGCGCGTGAAGAGGGCTGGGTGAATCGCAAGCGCAGCATTCTCGACGCCGTACGGGAAGATGCGCAGTCACTCAAGAAGGGCCTACCCACCGACGACGCCCAGCGCGTGGATGAACATCTTTCTTCCATTCGTGACCTGGAACGCGCGATTGCCGGCCTGCCGCCCGAGTACCGCCGGATCGATCCGCCGGAGGCGGAAGGAGACATGAAGGACTGGCCGCGCATCGCCAAGCTGCAAAGTGATCTATTGGCCAACGCCTTGATCACCCGGCAGACCCGGGTCGCCAGCTACATGCTGACCAAGTGCCAGGGCTTGGCGCGCTTTCCGTGGCTGGGCTACACCGCGGCTCGCCACCATGACTACACGCACCAGGACGGCAAGGCTCCCGGCGCCGACGGCATGGACGGCCAGCGGATTCTGCGCGACATCTGCCAGTGGCACGTGGAAGAGTTCGCCTACCTGATGGCGAAGCTGAAATCGATCCCGGAAGGCGACGGCACGTTGCTCGATCACACGTGCCTCCTGTTCACCCACGAACACGCCGAAGCAAACAGCCACAAGAACAACGGCCTGGCCGCCATTGTGGCCGGAGCCAAGGGCAAGCTGGCCACCGGACAGCACAGCAAGGTAACCGGCACCGTGGGCGACCTCTACCTGACGCTAGCCGACGACGTCATGAAGGCCGGCCTTGGCAAATTCCCAACGGCCACCAAGAAGATGGCCGAAGTGCTGGCTTAAGCCGGCCGGGGATATGATTCCATATCTACTGCCGCCGCATTCGGCTGGTTTCGCGCTGCTTCGACTAGCCGTCCATAGTCGGGGCACCCTGAATGAACTTCCCACTGGGCGGCCCAGTACCTAAGGCGGTATCCTGGAGACGTCAGCATGAGTAGCCTCTCACCTCGCTTAAGTCTCCGGGTGGCTCAGAAACAGATTCTGACGCCCAGTCTGGTGCAGATGGTCACCATGTTGCAGCTGAACCGGCTGGAACTGCGGGACATGATTACCACCGAGTTGGCCGCCAACCCGGTGCTGGAGGAAACGCAGGAAGCAGGCGAGGACCTCACCCCGGAAGAGATCCAGCAACTGCTGGAAGCCGAACGTAACGGCGAACCCTCCGATGCGGGCCTACTGGAGATGGTGGAGAGTTCCACCGCCATAGAGTTTGAGCAACCCGACCTGGAGTCGCGGTCCGGCAGCCTGGAGCATGACGCCCCACCCGGCCCCTCCGATGCGGCCTTAGAGCCTTCCGCCGACGCCCCGGCCGACAACAAGGCCGCCGACACCTTTGAGGAAATCGACTACGGCAGCTTCTTTGACGATTACCTTGACCCCGGCTACAAGTCGCCGGCCTCGGAGAATCCGGAGCGGCCATCGTACGAGAATTTTGTCTCCGCGCCCGTCCTATTGAGTGAGCATCTGGAAAGCCAGCTGAGCCTGGTGATCCTGACCGAAGAGATCCGCGAAGCCACCGACGTCATCATCGGCAACCTGGATGACAACGGATACCTCACCATCCCGCTGGAAGAAGTGGCGGCACTGAGTGGGCAATCGATGGATGTCGCCCAGAAAGCGCTGGAAGAGATCCAGGCCCTGGACCCGGCCGGCGTCGGCGCGCGGGATCTGCGTGAATGCCTGCTGCTGCAACTGGAAAGCCGCGGCGCAGAGGGTGGCGTCGCCTGGAAGATGGTGGCGGATTTCCTGCCGCAAGTGCAGGCCCGCCAGTGGAAAGAGATCGCCCGGCTGCTGGGGCGTCCGCTGCGTCACATTGAGATTGCCCTTGAAGTCATCCGTCACCTGGACCCACGGCCCGGTATCCGCTATTCCGGCCCGGGGGCACGGCAGATTGAGCCGGACGTTTACATCTTCAAGGACGGCTCGGACTATGTGGTCCAGCTGAATGACGATGACCTGCCGCAAGTCCGGCTAAACCCCCAATACCGGCGCTTGATCGACCGCAACGAAGAACCCAGTAAAGAAGTCCGTAACTATATCCGGGAGCGGATGACCTCCGCGTATCAGTTACTGAAAAACATTGAGCAACGGAAGCAGACTATTCTGAGGGTTTGCCAGTCGATTGTCGCGCGGCAGGCCGATATGTTCGACGATGGGCTGGACCAGTTGCGCCCCATGATGATCAAAGATGTCGCCGAAGAAATCGGTGTGCATCCGTCCACGGTCAGCCGGGCCGTGGCCAATAAGTATTGCCATACGCCCCAGGGAGTGTTTGAGCTGCGCTTCTTTTTCTCAGAAGCCGTGCAGGGGCCATCCGGCGCGGAGGTACCGTTACTGATCCTGAAACGCAGAGTCAAGAAGATGATTGAAGAAGAGGACCCGGCGCACCCGCTCACCGACGAGCAACTCACCGCCATGCTTTCCGCCGAAGGCATTGACGTGACACGGCGCACCGTGGCCAAGTATCGTGAAGACATGCACATTCCCTCGACGCACCAGCGCCGGGTGAAGAATTGATAGGTTTCTTATGCAGATCCTGATGACCGGTAAGACGCAGGAGTTCTCGGCTGAACAGACCAAGAAACTCACTGCCCGATTCGCGAAAGTCTCGAAGTTAGTGGATGGCCGCGGCGAAAAAGGTGTACACGTCATTTTTTCAAGCCAACGCCACCTCACGCGGGCCGAAGCGACGTTGAACTACATGGGCCATTCGGCCGTGGGCCACGAGACGGACGCCGATCCGTACAAGGCCTTGTGTGGGTCGCTCGAAAAGCTGGAAAAGCAGGTAGTCAAGCTGCGGACCAAGTGGCGCGACATTGGCCGCAATGGCCACCTGGCAGCACCGGAGCCAGAGGCGAAAGCCACCAAGAAGACTGCCGCCAAGACTGCGGCTCCCAAAGTTCCCGCGAGCGAACCGGCGGCCGAGGTGGGCCAAGAGATCCGGCGCGTAGCCGTCAGCAGCCGCCGCAAGCCGATGACGGTGGAAGAAGCCGTGCTGGCCATCCGGCCGCGCGACCTCTATCTGGCGTTCCGGGATGCCGATTCTGACAAGGTGAGTGTGCTGATCCGGCGGCCAGATGGGCAATTCGATCTCATCGAAGGGTAAACGGACGTTGGCCAAGCCGCCGGGCGAACTGGTGATCATCACCGGCCTGAGCGGCTCCGGCAAAGCCACGGTGTTGCGCGCCCTGGAAGACCTGGGCTACTACGCCGTGGACCACTTGCCGGTGGACCTGATCTCCACGTTTGCCGACCTCACGCAGCAGGCCAAGGGCATCGCGCGCGCGGCCCTGGTGATCGATGTCCGCGAAGGGGAGGCGTTGCAGCGCTTCCCCGAGGTCTTCGCTGACCTGAAGGAACGTCTCCGCACGACGCTGGTGTTTCTGGAAGCCGATGCTGCCGCGCTGAAACGGCGCTTTTCTGAAACGCGCCGCCCACATCCGCTGGGGCGCCAAAGCTCCATTGACAAACTGATCAAGGCGGAGATCAAAAGCCTGGCGCCCATTCGCGCCTTGGCTGACCCGGTGATCAACACGACGCGCCTCACCGGGCACGATCTGCGGCGGCTGGTGGAGGAAAAGTTCGGAGGCGTCCGCAAGCCCTCCTCAGTGGCCATCTCGGTGATCAGCTTTGGCTTCAAGAATGGGCTGCCCTCCGATGCCGACCTGGTTTTCGACGTCCGCTTTTTGCCGAATCCCAATTACCTACCGGAGCTGCGCAAGAAGAACGGCAAGGATCCAGCGGTGGCGGAATTTGTCCGGAAGTACCCGCAAACCCAGGAGTTCATCCAGCGCGTCACCGAACTGCTGCACTACCTGCTGCCCCACTACGTCCAGGAAGGCAAAAGCTACCTCACCATAGCGTTTGGTTGCACCGGCGGACACCACCGCTCCGTCATGATCGCCGACGAAGTCTGCACACGGCTGGCGAAGCTGGGCTTTGACGCCCGTAGTGCCCACCGGGATATCCGCAAAGCCTACTAGAAGGGACTGGGCGAGAACGATTGCCTAAATGATGATAATGAGTTATCATTCCCTCCATGCGCCTCGCTGTACTTGTTCTCGCGATTTCCTTTCCGGCCTTCGCTGGTTCCTTGTTGAATGAGGGCGGCGTGCAAGGCACGGTGTCGGACCCCAGTGGGGCCCGGGTGTCCGGAGCGGCGGTTCATCTACTGAATCCAATCTCCGGCCATGAGCGGAAGCTCTCCACTGGCCCCCAGGGCGAGTTCCAGGTGCTGGGGCTTCCGCCGAACACCTACCATCTGACAGTGCAGCGGGATGGCTTTGCGCCCCATGAAGCGGACCTGACCGTGCGAAGCGCCGTCCCGGTTCAACTGGAAATCAAGCTGACCGTGGTCGGTGGGCGGAGTGAGGTTCGCGTGGAGGCCTATGGTACCGACGTCATCGAGAACGTCCCCTACGCCCACTACGATGCCGACCGCAAGTCGTTCTCGAAACTGCCCACCGTGTCTCCCGCCTCCGGCCTTAGTGACGCGATCACGATGGCGGCCCCGGGTGTGGTGGCCGATTCCAATGGCTTCTTCCATCCATTGGGCGACCACGCGCAGGCGGGCTTTATGGTGGATGGCCAACCCATCACGGACCAGCAGTCCAAGCAGTTCTCGACGCAGATGCCATTGAATGCCTTCGAATCGATGGAGCTGATTACCGGCGGCGCCAACGCTGAATACGGCGACAAGACTTCCCTGGTGATCAACGCCCAGACACGCTCGGGCCTGGCCAGCAGCCGGCCTTTCGGCAATCTCAACACGCAGTACGGCAGTTTTGGGACCGTCGGCCAGGAGACGGATTTCGGCTTTGGCGGCAAAAAGTTCGGCAACTTCCTGGTGGCCAATGCCAGCCGCAGCGGCCGGTTCCTGGATACCCCGGAGTTCCGCCCGTTGCACGCCATCGGCAACTCGCAGGTGATTTATGACCGGATGGACTACCGCCTGAATGACCGCAACGCCTTCCGCCTGGGGATCTTTGGCGCGCGCAACTGGTTCCAGGTGCCAAACTCCCTGGAGCAACTGTCGCAGGACCAGCGCCAGCAGTCCACCACCTTCAGCGTCTCACCCGGCTTTACGCAGGTGCTAAGCCCACGTGCACTGTGGAACGTCAACGCCTTCTTCCGCCGGGACCAACTGGGCTACTTCCCGAGCCGCCATCCGGAGGATGACGCCCCGGCTTCGGTATCGCAGGACCGTCAGTTGACGCACGGCGGCGCGCGCGGAGAGGTGGCTTACGTGCGCGGACGGCACAACATCAAGGTGGGTGCGCAACTGATGCAGACCCGCCTGAACGAGCGCTTTTCACTAACCAGCGAGGATGAGGAGATCGGCCGCATCCGGTTTAGCGGTCGCGGCAACGTCAACCAGTTCGCCTTCTTCGCGCAGGACTCCATTACCCTGGGTGCGCTGACGCTGAACGCCGGGCTTCGCGTGGACCGGTATCGCGGGTTCTCCCAGGCCACCATGGCGCAGCCCCGGCTGGGCGCTTCCTACCTGATCAAGCCCACCGGCACCATCCTGCGCTACGCCTACTCCCGCACCATGGAAACGCCCTACAACGAGAACCTGGTGCTGGCCAGCTCTGGCAGCCAGGCCATTCCGGTGGGGCGCAGGAATCAGCACAATCTCGGCGTTCAGCAGGCACTGGGCCGGTGGGCCCAGGTGGATGCGGATTACTTCTGGAAAGACACGCGCAACGCGTTTGACTTTGAATCACTTTTCAATACGCCGATCTTCTTCCCCGTTGCCTTGCAGCGCTCCCGGGTAGACGGCTTGGCTTTCCGGTTCGCCACTGCCACCTTCAAGGGCATCCAGGCTTTCACGACCATCGGCACCGCCCGCGCGCGTTACCAAGGGCCGAGCATTGGCGGAGCGCCTTACGGCCATGAGGAAGAGGAAGAAGGCGATCCATCGGCCGTGTTCCGGATCGATCACGACCAGAAGTTTCAGCAGACCACCTTTGTCCGCTACCAGTACAAGAGCGGCCCGTGGGTGGGCTTCACCTGGCGCTACGACTCCGGCCTGGTGACCGGCGCGATCAGCGGGCCTGACGATGCCCTGGCGCTCTCAGGAGCCCAGCAAGCGGCGATGGGCCTGTTCTGCGGCAACACCTTTGCCCGGCCCGGCGCACCCATTGAAAGCTGCGGCGCTAAGGCGTTGGGGGCAACCCGTGTCCGCATCCCCGCCGAAGGCACCTACGACGCTGACCACAACCCCGGACGCATTGCGCCCCGTCACCTGTTCAACCTAAGCGCGGGGACGGACAATCTGTTCAAGAAGGAGCGCTACCGGACAACGCTAAAGTTCACCGCCGTCAACCTCAGCAACCGGGTGGCGCTCTACAACTTCCTATCCGTTTTCGCCGGGACACACTTTGTCACACCGCGCGCCTACACGGCGCAGATTGGCTTTTCGTTCTAGAGCGTTTCTCCCTACTGGAGCTGGTTCTTCGCCCAGCCCCATGCGTCAGCTTGGGGCTTCTTCGCGGTCGGGAAAGAAGCCCCAAGCTGACGCATGGGGCTACACCTGCGGCGAGACGTTGTGAGTTCTAAAGAAAAGTTAGCGGCGGCTAAAACAGGACTTCGCAATCGGGCCGGGCTTGGCGAAGTTCAGCAACGGCTTTGGCCGTCACTCCCGTGCCGTGCAGGTCCACCCGCTTCAGCGACTTCCAGCCGATCAGAATGGGAACCACTTCATCGGTGATCCGCTTGGCGCGTTCCAGGCTCAACTGCTCCAGCGCCAGGCTGGCCCGCAACGTTTCTACGCCACGCGCAGTGACGCTGGTGCCGCCCATGCGCAATTCCCGCAGGTTCTTGACCGAGGCAATCGCCGACAAACCCAAGTCCGTCACGCTCACTTGCCAGAGGCCGGAATCGGTGCGCTGTGATCCGCTCAAGTCCAGGTAGACCAAGCCCGGCATCAGGCGGACGGCCTGCAAACCGACATCGGTGAGCTTGTTACCACCAATGGTCAGTTCCCTCAGCTTGGGCAAGGTGGAGAGCAGTTCAATGCCGTTGTCGGTGATCTGGGCAAAGCCCGCATCGACACTCTCGACGGCGGGCAGCGCGCCCAGGTAGGCCAGCGTCGTATCGGTGATCTTGGTGCCGCGCAGGTTCACCCGGCGCAGATTCTTCCACGCCTTCACCGCCGACATTCCTTCGTCGGTGATGAACTCCGCGTAGTAGAGATTCAGCTCGGCGACGCTCTTCAGCGGGGTCAGCCGTTGCAGGCCCTGATCACTGATGCGGGTCATGGAAAGATCCAGCCGCGACAGCGCCGGCAGCTTGGCCAGTTCCGGCAGATCGGCATCGGTTACCCAACCGGAGCGCAGATCCACGCTGGTTACGCGGCCTTGGGCATCCTGCGCCATGGTTCCGCCGGCACGGGGAATCCAGGCAGCCGGATCGGCGGCCAGCAATGTCAGCAGTGCCGCGGGGATCAACTGCCCCTCCGGTTTGGGAGCCGCGAATCGCGATCCCAGACGATCTTGCAGGCCGGCAGTTCCGCCGCCAGCTTGGCGTGGCCCTGTTCAGAAACCAGCGTGTGATAGAGGTTCAACGATGTCAGCCGCTTGGCCGAGGCCAACGGCAACAGGCCCGCATCGGAAATCGTAGCGGAATCAAGATGCAGTTCCCGCAGTTGGGGCAGTGCGGCCAGCAGCTTCAGCCCGTCATCGTTCAGTGCGGTGTAGTCCAGGTTGACCGCTTCCAGGTTCGTCAGCGAGGCCAGCACGGCCGCGGAAGATTGTCCAAAACGTGTCCGGACCGCCTCAAAGCGCCTCAATGCCACCAGCGCGCGCAGCGGTTCCAGCCCCTTGTCGGTGAAGCGGCCATGGTTCAGCAGCAGTTCCTGCAGCGGCACCAAAGCGGCGAGATGGACTAGCCCTTTGTCGCCGACGTCGGTTCCGGTCAGATCGAGCGAGGAGAGCCGGGTCTGCTGCTTCAAGGTCTCGATCCCCGCATCGGTGATCTCGGTGTAGGCCAAGCCCAGCTTTTCCAATTGCGGCAGATGAACCAGCGCGGCATCCTTGATCGGCACCGAGGTCAGGTCCAGTTGCTTGAGCGCCAGGCTTGAGAGCACGGCCAGGCCCGGTCCGCGCAACATGGTGCCGGACAGGTTCAGCTGCTCCAGTTTGCCCAGTCCCTTGAGTGATGCGAGCCCCCGGTCCGAGATCGTCGTCGCGGCCAGATTTAGGCTCTTCAGTGTCGTCAGGCGGGCGATGGTCTCCAGGCCCAGGTCACCGATCTCGGTGGCCTCCACGCTAAGTTCCTCAATCCCTTTCAGGGCGCCCAACAGTTTCAACTGTTGATCGTTCACCGGCGTCGAACGCAGTGACACCCGCCGCAGCTGGCCATCGGCCAGCACCGCCGTGCCGCCCACCGCACGGACCCAAGCCGCCACCGCCGCGTCATCCGCCTTCTTCGGCAACGCCGGCAGCTTCGCCGCCACCGGAGCCGCCCCCACAAACTCCACCCGGCACTGGGGCAAGGCGGCGCGCAGCACATCCACCCCCGAACGCGTGACGCGGCTATAGCGGACATCCAGCAGCGCCAGTTCCTTCAATGCCGCCAGCTTCGAAAGTCCAGCGTTGGTCATTTCACTGCGGTAGAGATTCAGTTCCATCAGCTTCGGCAGCCGCGCCAGTTGCTCCACACCCGCGTCGGTCACCGGACCACCCAGGAGGTTCAGCTTCCGCAGGGACCGCAGGTCCGCCAACTGCGCCACGCCCGCGTCGGTGATCTTCAAGCCATAAAGGTCCAGCTCTTCGAGAGCGCTCAATCCCTTCAACGACCGCAACCCTTCATCGGTCACCAGCGAATCCCGCAAGTTGATCCGGCGCAGCTTTTTCAAGCCCGCCAAGCTCTTCATCATCTCGTCGGAAGCGGTGGAATAGCTCAAGTCAAGCGATTCCAGATTCTCGAATGTGGCGAGACTAAACTTCTGCAACCGGCCCTGCGACAGGCGCAACTCTTTCACGTTGGTCAGCTTCTTCAGATGCTCAAAGCCCGTGTCTTTGACATTGACGTTGGTGAGGAAGTGGGTGCTGAAGTGCAGCTTTTCGAGGTTCACCAACCCAGCCAGAAACTTCAGCTCCTCGTTTGCATCCAGGCGGCTACCCGCACCCGGATTCCAGCTGGGGCCAGGCAGATACAACTCTTTCAGCGTGGTTAGCTGGCTGATTTTTTCGAGCTCTTTGGGCTCAATGATGGTGCCGTAAAAGTCAAGGCCAGTGATCTGGAACTCACCCGCCGGCAGGGCGCTGAGGTCCCGCACCGGCGTCCGGGCGTCGTTGATCAAGACACGGCCCCCGGCGCGAATCGCCCAGGTGGCGATCTCCCGTTCTCCCGCGGCCATAGCCACCGCCGGGAGAAGCATCGCAACTGCGATCAGCCGTGCCTTCATCGTCTAGACCAGCTTCTGCTTGCGGATCGGCAGTTCGCGCACGCGCTTGCCCGTGGCGCGGAAGATGGCATTGGCGATAGCTGGGGCCACGGGCGGTACACCCGGCTCACCCACACCCGCCGGAGCCTCATTGCTGGCCACGATGTGGACATGCGTCTTCAACGGCGCTTCCGGCATGCGAGCCACCAGATAGTCGTTAAAGTTGCGTTGGACGATCTTGCCTTCTTTGGCCGTGATCTCGCCCATCATGGCGATGCTGGTGCCGAATACTGCTGCACCTTCCATCTGGCTGCGCACTCGGTCCGGGTGAATCACCTGTCCCGCATCCACCACCATGTGGACCTCGGGAATCCGCACGCGGCCATTGCTGTCTACTTCCACTTCGACGACCGTGGCCACATAGGTCAAGAAGCTGCGGTGGGCGGCAATGCCCAACGCGCGGCCCTTGGAGGGCTTCTTCTTCGCCCAGCCGGACTTCTCGGCCACCACCTCGATCACATGACGCAGGCGGCCGGTGTCGAGCGGATACTTATCGATCGGTTGGCCGTTGTTCCAATAGGCCACACCCTGCGCCTTCAAGTCGATCTTGCGCGCCGGGCCGACCACGTCCAGCAGATACTCCACCGGATCGCGTCCGGCTGCATGGGCCAGTTCATCGACAAACGAATGCGTCGCAAAGGCGTGATAGATGTTCGCCACCGCGCGCATCCAGCCAATGCGGACATGGTTCTTGGCCGGGCCATTTTCCGCGCGCAGGTTGGGGATGTCAAACGGCAGATCCACCAGGCCCATGCCCAATTCAAACTCCTGCCCGTACTCGGCCCTGGCGTCAAACGTCGAACCGATGGTGGGGAACACGCTGCGGTGCAGCCAAGCGGTCGGCTTGCCCTTCGCGTCTACACCAGCTTTGCAGTGCATCGCGGCAACGGCGTGGTAGTAGTCGAACTGAAGGTCTTCTTCGCGGCTCCACACCACCTTCACCGGCTTGCCGATCTGCTTCGACAGCAGGGCTGCCTCGACCACGTAATCCGGCTTCGACTTGCGGCCAAAGCCGCCGCCCAGCAGCGTCACGTGGCAGATCACGTTCTTCTTGTCGATCCCCAACGCCCCGGCCACGGCTTCCTGCACGGCTTGCGGATTCTGCGTGGCGGTCCAGGTGGTCACCTTGCCGTCCTTAAACTCAGCCACGGCGGCCGGAGGCTCCATGGCGGCGTGGGCTAGCAGCGGGACGTAGTAGTCGGCCTCATGCGTCTTGGCCGCCTTGGCCAGCGCGCCATTAAAATCGCCCTGGTTGCGGAACGCCTTCTGCGGCTTGCGCGCAGCGTCCATTAACTCTTTCTTGTAGACGTCGGAATCGTAACTCGAGTGAACTCCGGCATCCCACTCCGCCTTCAGCTTTTTGCGGCCTTGCATCGCGGACCACGTGTTGTCCGCGATCACCGCCACGCCGCCCAGTGCCTGGAACATATGCGGAGCCTTGAACGGCGGAATCACAGCCGTCTGCGACACGCCCTTCACGTTCTTGGCTTCGGCATCGTCAAAGCTCTTCAACGTGCCGCCATAGACCGGCGACCGTAGCACGGAAGCATAGACCATGCCCGGCATCTTGGCATCCATGCCAAACGTGCCTTTGCCCCGGCACAGGTCATCGCGGTCCACCATCGGCAGATCCTTGCCGATGTAGCGGAACTCCGCCGCGCTCTTAAACTTCAGCTCGCTCTTGGCCGGAGCCTTCTGCTGAGACGCCAGCGTCACCAGTTCGCCATACCCGGCCTTCTTGCCGGACTTGGCATGGGTGACGACGCTCAAGGACGCCTTGCACTCCGACGCCGGGACGCCCCACTTCTGCGCCGCTGCCCGTTCCAGCATCAGGCGCGCGGAAGCACCCGCCTCCCGCATCGCATCGTAGAAATCACGAATCGAGCAGGAGCCGTCGGTGTTCTGTGAGCCGTACTTCTCATCGCCGATCGCCTGTTCCAGCTTCACCAGCTTCCAGTCGGCTTCCAGTTCATCGGCGGCCACCATCGGCAGCACGCTGCGGATGCCGGTGCCCATCTCCGACCGGTGCGTCACGATGGTGATCGCGCCATTGGTGTCGAGCCCCAGATAAACGCTGGGCTGCCACGCCACCGCCGCCTGCGCATCCTGCGGCACCACCTGAGCGCCCAGGATCAGCGCGCCCGCGCCGAAGAGCGTTTCCAAAAAACCACGGCGCGAGACGTTCTGGACCCGCTCCGGTGAAGTGATCGTCGTCGGTTCCATTACGCCTTCACCCCCGCAGCAATCTTGATCGCTTCACGAATCCGCTGATAGGTGCCGCAGCGGCAGATGTTGCCCTGCATGGCGCTGTCGATATCGGCGTCGTTGGGCTTGGCTTTCTGCTTCAGCAGGGCCACCGCCTGCATGATCTGGCCGCTTTGGCAGTAGCCACACTGCGGCACGTTCACCTGCATCCAGGCCTTCTGCACCGGATGATCACCGGTGGGGCTTAAGCCCTCAATCGTCGTCACCTTCTTGCCCGCCACGGCGGACATGGGCGTCACGCAGCTACGCGCCGCCGCGCCGTCAATGTGCACGGTGCAAGCGCCGCACAAACCCGCGCCGCAGCCGAACTTCGTGCCGGAAAGATCCGCGATATCCCGCACGAACCAGAGCAGGGGCATCTCCGGATCGCCGTCAAATTGGCGCGCCGCGCCGTTGAGGGTAAGTTTGATCATGACGTCTCTTGATACGATACCGGGTTCGGAGACTCTGCGCTGATATGTCCCTGCGATTTGCCATTCCCGTTGCCCTCTCTCTGGCCCCCGCCGTTTTCGCGCTCGATTTCACGGGTGCCTACTCGCGGCCCGTCGCAGTCAAGGCGGGCGAGACGCTGGAGGTCAGCGTCGGCCTGCCCGCGCCCTCGAAGCTGCCGCCCAATGGCCGCATCGCGGTCGAATGGGCGGGCTATCGCAAAGTGCTGCACGCGCTGGACCCTGACTTCTACATCGTCTACCGCGCGCCCCAAGCCGCCAGCCTGACCCTGAAGGTCTCCGCGGTGGAGGATGAAGAGCCGATCTTCAATATCCCCCGTTGGCGCGAACTCGGCACCGTCCAGCAGATTGAACGCTTCCCCAAACGCACTCCCTGGCCCACCGGACTGAAGCTGCCGCTGCGTGTCGACGTCAAGCCGGTCAGCTTCGGCGCTTCCACGCGCGGCATGGTGATCGAAGCCGAGCCCAATGATTCGATCGCCCAAGCCCAGCCTATCGCCATCGGCGCTTCCGGCAAAGACGAGAACCTCCACATCACCGGCGGCGCCGACGACATCGAGTATTTCGACAACGGCCTCATCGGCAAGTCCGGTCTTGACTGGTTCAAGATCGAATACAAGGGCACCACTCCTCGCCTATTCACGGCCAACCTCACTCTGCCCGACCCGTTCGTCGTGGCGCAGTTGCAGATCTACACCGCCGATGGCAAAGAGTTTCGCGACGGGGCCAACCCCAACGAACGCGTCCATCAACAGACCGAAGGCCACCGCACTGCCATGGCCCGCACCTTCAAGCCCGGCGGCGTCTACTACCTGAAGGTGGAATCGAACTCCCCTGGCTATGAGGTGGAGCTCCGCCTGCGCCAGCCTGCGCCCTATAGCGACCCGCGCGACGCCGTGCGCCAGGCGATGTATGACCAATCAACCCAAGTGCACGCCTGGCTGCTGAACCGTCCGCGCGGTGCCGCCGTTGATCGCCGGATTCGCGATACTGGCAGCTTGCTCGGCACGCATTGCATGAGCTGCCACACGCAATCAGGGGTGTGGGGGCCCGCGGGCGCCATGATGAACGGCTACCGCCCGGAGAATGTCACCAACCTGCGGCAGCTGTCGAACCTGATGTACGAATCGCTGCGGCCCACCAACGTGCTGCAGGACGCGGCCAACAACACCAGCCTGGCGCCGCTCGATCTAGGCGATGGCCCGGCCGGCACACGAGCAGCGGGCTACAACGTGGTCACCTTTGAAAACGTCGTGCCCGCCCGGCGCTTGCACTCCGCCCAACAGATCCGCACCGCCAACTTCATGCTCCAATCGGCGGACCCATCAGGGATCAACGCAGCAGGCCCCGGCTCGAACGTCGGCGAAGCCATCGTCTACCGCTTCTCGGGCGAAGTCCTGCGCCGCGCCTATGAGCAGACCCGCGACGAGAAGTATCTGAAGGCCATCGAGGAGAAGGCCGAGAAGACCATCGCTGTCCGCCCCAGGTACACCGACGACCTGGCCAACCGCATCCTGTTCTTCATCGATACCTTCCCGGCCAACTACGTCGCCCTGCGCGAAGAGTCCGATGCCGCGCAAGCGCTCGCGACCCGGGGCCGCGCGCAGATCGCCGCCGATGAGCGCCGCCTGCGGCAGATCCAAAAGCCCGACGGCAGCTGGGGCTTCAACCCCGGTGTCTCGACCGACGACGGCTACAGCTGGAAGAACGCGACCGATAGCCCCCAAGACATCGACCCCGCGCCCACCGCGCTGGCCTTGAGCGCATTGAAAGCTCTCGGTTACGACGATCGCGACCCCGCCGTGAAGCACGGCGTTGCCGCTCTGCTGAAGATGCAGTTCACCCACGGCCTGTTCAACCACAACGCCCTCACCGGCTTTGTGACGACGGCCTATTCGATGCACGCGCTCTCGCGGCTTTATCCGGTGACGCCGGTGGAGCCCACGCGCGCTGACTTTGAGGCTCGCCCCAACGAATCGCTGGCCGACACCGTCGCCCGCTTCCGCGCGCTGGCGCAGTTGGGCTTTGGCCGCAACGACGCGCAGTTCATCGATCTGGTGCTGACTGGTGCCACGCACGCTAGCCCGCAAGTCCGCTACTGGGCGCAGATCGCGCTCGGTGGCCTGCACAATGAGCGTGGCGTGCAGGCCCAACTTTCCGGCCTGGGTGACCCGGTGAAGATGGTCCGTGAAGCGGCCCGCTGGGGCATGCGGCAAACGCTGCTCGACGACAAAGGCTGGGACTATCTGTTTGCCACCTACGAGAAAGCCGATGACGTGACGCGCGAAGGCATCGCCGGAGCCCTGATCATCCGCGCCGATGGCGTCCTGAGCCGCACGGCGGCGCAGTTCCCGCGCCTGGCAGCAACGCTCGCGAAGATGATGAATGACGACCCGGCCCCCGGCGTCCGCGCCTGGTCCAGCCGCGCCGCCTGGAACTGGTGGGTCTGGAACCCGCCGGTCCGCCAGACCCTCAACGCCGCCTTCATTCGCAGCCTCGATCTGCCGGAGCCGCAGGTTCTGGTGGAAGCAGCAAAGAGGTACCAGACCGAAGCGCTCTTCATCGCCAACGGCCAGCGCGCCAACGGCAGCAAAGAGCACCAGTACCCCGAACTGACGCAACTGTTTGACCAGATCACCAAGCGCGTCGAAAAAGGCGCCAGCCAGGAGTTCGTCTACCGCCTCACCAAGATCGCCAGCACCTACTATTCCACCGCCGGCGGTGACGGTGGCCCCGGCCAGATGGGCTACGTCACGCCCAAGTCCGCCGAGATGATGGGCAAGGCCATCCTGCCGGTGTGGAGCAAAGCGGAGGCGCTCTCGGGTGACGCTACGGAGAAGACGCAGCAGCTGAAGCTGGCGATTGAAGCCTCCGCCAATGCCACCTTTGATCCGCTACAGAAGAAGGTGCTCGATTATTCGTCCGGCGGCCCGGAGAACCTGCGCACGCTCGCCTCGACGTCCCTGTCCGACCCGCGCGTCATTTCGCTGCCCGCCACGCAGGAGTTTCTGGAGCCGCTCGCCGCCCAGATCACCCGGGGCGCGCAGGAGCCGGAACGGCGCACGGAACTGGTCGGTCCACTCATCAAACTGTTCAGCCGCGCCCGCTGGGACATGCCCAAAACCGACGAGCAACAGAAAATCTTCTACGGCCTGCTGGTGCCCACCTTCGCGCCCGAGCGCGGGAAGCTGGAAGAGAACACCCGCAACCTACTGCAGATGGAAAAGGATCCGCCGGATTGGTACCTGGCGCGCAGCATCAGCACGGTGATCCACTCGAACCCCGATCTGCAAACCCCGGCACTGCTCGACAAGTTCCCGAAAACCTTCGCGACGCCGATGGATGAGATGCTATGGCTGCCCACCGTGAAGTGGCTCTCCTCCTACGGCACCCCGCTGCCCGCCGTGAAGGAGGAACCCAAGGGTCCGGACGCGCTGACCCCCTTGCGGGATCGCGCCGTCAACCTGTTCGTCAAGCAACTCATCGACGAAAAGACAGACCGGCGTCTACGCAACTCGGCCCTGGCATTAGCCGCCGATCCGCGCATCCACACCGATCCCAAGATCCGCCCCGCGCTGGCCAAGGTGAAGCCCGCCTACGTCGAAGAAGATGCACCGGAAGTGAAGGCGATGCCCGCCGCCTGGCAGGCCAACTTCCAGTACTTCAAAAACTGGGTGGCCCCCGAAATGATCAAGGCCAACCGCGAAGACGAGTTCAGCTGCCTGGGCTGCCACGGTGTCGCGGGCCGCGTCCCGTCGATGGAGCTTTCCGCCGCCGACGAGAACGGCTACCAAAGCTCCAAAGGCCTCTACCGCAACTACACGGCCTTGCTCGAACGCATCAATGAGAACGATGTCGAAAAGAGCAAGATCCTCCGCAAGCCGCTGAACGTCCAAAGTGGCAAAGAAGATGGCCACCAAGGCGGCCGCCGCTTCAACCCCGGCGACCGCGGCTACGAGATTTTGCGCCGCTGGGTGCTAGATGCTGCGGCGCTGAAGACGCAGAAGCTGGCGGGGTCGGCGGGGAATTAGTCTGCCCTGAGGCACGCGCCTCAGGCCGGGCCGGGTAAATTAGAGGCCATGGCCACCAACTACCAAGCCCAACTCGTCGCCTTGCTGGGAAAGCCTGTCGCGGAGAATCCGACTGGCGTCATGCAGGAGGCGGCGTTTCGGGAGCTGGGGCTCAACTGGCGGTACCTGAACCTGGAAGTGGCGCCGGAGCGACTGGCGGACGCGATTCTCGGCGTTCGCGCAATGGGGATCGCCGGGCTGAACTTGACCATTCCGCACAAGGTGGCCGTGATGCCGCTGCTCGATGAGATCTCCCCGGCCGCGCGGCTGATCGGCGCGGTGAATACCGTCCGGCGGGACGGTGAGCGGCTATTGGGTGAGAACACGGATGGCAAAGGGTTCCTACGGGCGCTGCAGACCGACGCGGGCCATGACGCGCGCGGCCAACGGATCTTGCTGTTGGGCGCGGGTGGGGCGGCGCGCGCGATGGCCACGGAACTGGCGCTGGCGGGGGCGCGGGAGATCGTCGTGGTGAACCGGTCAGCGGCGCGGGGCCAAGCAATGGTCGCCGATCTGGCGCGGGGCACGGGTGTCACCACCCATTGGGAACCCTGGACCCGCACCTATGCCGTCCCGGCCGGATTTCACGTGCTGGCCAATGACACTTCCGCAGGCCTCTATCCTCATGTTGACGAAATGCCGGATGTTGATCTGTCGGGCGCTGACGGGACAATGCTGGTCTGCGATGCGGTTTTCAATCCGGCCGAGACAAGGTTGCTACGGACCGCGGCGGCGCGCGGGCTCAGGACGCTGGACGGTCTGTCGATGCTGGTCTACCAGGGCATCATCGGCTTTGAGCTTTGGACCGGCCACTCGGCTCCCGAAGCCGTCATGAAGCGGGCTCTGCAGCAGGCGCTGGCGGAAGGCTGATTGGATCAACAAGAACAGCGTGATGCTATTCGGTGTCTTGTTAGGCCATCCACTAAGGCATCAGCAACGACTTCAGCGCCGCCACAACCGGCATGGAGAAGAGGCTGGAATCCAGCCGGTCCAACCAGCCGCCATGGCCGGGCAGCATGGTGCCGGAGTCTTTGACGCCCGCGCCGCGCTTGAGGGCGGATTCAGCCAGGTCGCCCACTTGTCCGGCGACGTTGCCCGCGGCTCCCAGCAGCAGCCGCTGCCACAGTGGAATCTCCGGCAGCGCCCAACCCAGGTAGAAGACCGCGAACACCAGTGCGCCCACCATGGAGGCCACGGCCCCCTCCCAGCTTTTGCCCGGTGAGATGACAGGGGCCAGTTTGTGTTTGCCAAAGGCGCGGCCCGCGTAGAAGGCCGACACATCGCCCACCCAGTTGATGGCCACGGCAAACAGCAGCCAGTGGGCTGAGGCCTGACGGAGACTGAGCGCGGACGCCCAGGCTCCGAACACGTACAGAACGCCCAGCACAAAGGCTCCGGCACTGCCCAGGGCTCGCTTTAAGTCTTCCGTGCGCAAGGCGAGCGCCAAGGCGGCAACGGCAAAGATCAACGGCAACTGGGCGGCGGCGGGAGTGGGCAAAGGGGCCAGCAACAGGACACCCGCCGTGTAGCCCGCCACCGGCATGGTGAGATAGCCGTGACCGGCGGCCAGGCGGAGATACTCGCGGTAACAGAGCACGCCCAGCAGCAACACGACGCCCCAGAAAAGCGCGTATGGAGCAGCGATGATCACCCAGCAGACGGCCGGGACCAACAAGACCGAGGTGAGAATCCGCTTCATGCGGACAGGCCCATCATTGATGCGTAGCCCTTGGGATACACCCGGGCCACTGCGTCCACCGGGCCCAAAATCATCGCGCCGGAGCCGCCACAATCTCAGACAGCAGATCTTCTTCTTCGAGCGCCGCCGGCATGGTGAGGACCGGTTTCAGGCCGCCAAAGCGGCGGTCGCGGGTCTGGTAGTCGACCATCGCGCGCAGCAGATCCCGGCGCCGGAAATCAGGCCACAGCGTTTCAGTGACGTGAAGCTCGGCATAGGCGATCTGCCAAAGGAGGAAGTTGGAGACCCTCATCTCACCCGAGGTCCGGATCAGCAGGTCAGGGTCAGGCAGACCCGCCGTGTAGAGCCGGGAAGCCAGCGCTGATTCGTCGATCACCAGCGAATCGAGGCGGCCCGCCAAACGGGCTTCATTGATCAGCCGGTTCACCGCGTCCACCATCTCCGCCCGGCCGCCGTAGTTGATCGCCAGATTTAGCTTCAAGCCGGTGTTGCGTGCGCAGGCCGCCATGGTTTCATCCAGCGTGTCCCGCACAATCGACGGCAGTGCGTCCAGACGGCCAAACGCGCCCAGGCGGACATTGTTGTCCATCAAAGTGGCGTGTTCCTGGCGCAGGTACTGCCGCAGCAGCCGCCACAAGGTTTCTACTTCAGCGCGCGGCCGCTTCCAATTCTCCATGGAGAACGCGTAGAGGGTAAGAGCTTCCAGCCCCAGCGACGCGCATGTCTCAGTGGCTTCGCGCACGGCCGACACGCCAGCGCGGTGTCCCGCGACACGCGGCATCAAACGCCGCTGTGCCCAGCGACCGTTGCCATCCATGATAATCGCCACGTGGCGAGGCAAACGATCCGGGTCCAGTTGCGACGCCAGACGCCATTCCTCCCCGCCGGGAGCGAGGGTCTCAACGAAAGCCTTCATCGAACTCTTCCATCTTACATGTTGCGGAAAGGCGGAGGGTTGGGAGGACACACTTTGCATTGTAAAGTTCATTGACACCGGCGTCAAGTGGCGGTTAACCCGCTTTTCAGATGCCTATCGCGTACCATCGGAGCCATGCAAGGATTTCTGCACGGCAAGACGGCAGTTGTAACGGGCGGGGCCCGGGGAATCGGGCGGGCGACGGTGGAGGCACTGCTGCGCGAAGGTGCACAGGTGGCCTTCTGTGCCCGGACCCCCGAAAGCGTGCAGCACGCGCTGGAGGAACTGGGCGCCAAGGATAAAGTCATGGGGCAGGCCGCCGATGTAAGGGATGTCGCCGCGGTGGATCAGTTTCTGGAAGCGGTGGACCAGAAGTTTGGGGGCATCGACATTTTGATCAACAACGCAGGCATTGGAGTTTTCCACCCGGCGGCCGATTTGGCTTGGGAGGAATGGTGCCGCGTAATCGACACAAATCTGTCGGCCGTGTTTTATTTCTGCCGGGCTTGCCTCGGCCGTTTCCGGCAGCGGGGGGGCGGGCACATCGTGAATGTATCCAGCTTGGCCGGGCGTAACCCCTTTGCCGGAGGAACGGCCTATAACGCCTCCAAGTTTGGCCTAAATGGATTTACCGAAGCCTTGATGCTGGACCACCGGCAAGAAAATGTGAGAGTCAGTCTTATCTGCCCAGGCAGTGTCGATACGGAGTTTAGTCCCAGGGGACGATCGATGAATTCATCCTGGAAGATTGCACCGGAGGATGTGGCTGAGGCTGTCGTGGGCGTACTGAGGATGCCGGCAAGAACGCTGGTGTCGCTGGTCGAATTAAGACCCGCAAAACCGCCGCAGAAATAGCCCGCCGCACCCGATGAGAACAGTGCGATCAGGGCAGGAAAAAGGTAGCAGGAGCATGTGGCGGACTGACACTCTTTCAATTAAACCGGCGCGGCCCAAGGCTGCGGAACCAATGCGGAGCAACGTCTCGCTCGACCCCACGCGCACCGGCCGTGAAGCCTCGCAGTTGGAACGCGACCTCCGGCGGCTGATCGTCGGACAGGAAGAGGCGATTGAGCAGATCGTCAACATGTACCAGATGAACCTGACGGGCTTGAACGCGCCCGGACGGCCCATCGCCAATTTTCTGTTCCTGGGCCCCACCGGGTCGGGCAAAACGCGCATCGTGGAAGCCACCGCCGAAGCACTGCTGAAGAACTCGAAGTCAGTGATCAAGATTGATTGCGCGGAGTTTCAGCATTCGCACGAGATTGCCAAGCTGATCGGGTCGCCGCCCGGTTATCTGGGCCATCGCGAAACGCATCCGTTGTTGTCACAGGAAGTGCTGAATCAGCACCACACGGACGGCCAGAAGCTGAGCTTTTTGTTGTTCGATGAGATCGAGAAATCGTCCGACGCTTTGTGGAACCTTCTGCTGGGAATCCTGGACAAGGCAACCCTAACGCTGGGCGATAACCGCAAGGTTGATTTCTCGCGATGCCTGATCTTTATGACCTCCAACCTGGGGGCCAATGAGATGAGCCAGTTAACCACCAGCAAGCTTGGTTTCAGTTCCGCCTTGCCGCCCACGGACTTGACCGCGCGGAACAACCAAAAGCTGGGCGATAAGGTAGCCCGCACAGGCTTGGAAGCCGCCCGGCGGAAGTTTACGCCCGAGTTCATCAACCGCCTGGACAAGATCGTGGTGTTCAAGCCGCTGGGGGAATCGGAACTGCGCAAAATTGTGGACCTGGAACTGAATCAGGTACAGCAGCGTATCTTCAACTCCTCCGACCGCCCCTTCGTCTTCACCGCCTCCGATGGTGCCAAGGAGCACCTGTTAAAGGAAGGCACGGACGTCAAGTACGGCGCCCGCCACCTGAAGCGCGCCATCGAACGGCTCCTGGTTCAGCCGATGTCCAACCTGATCGCCACCGACCAGGTGCGCGGCGGAGACTGGATCAAGATCGATATCGTGGACGGCCGCATCGCCTTCAATCGCGAAGCCGAGGAGCTACCGGTCCATGCCATGGCCGAGTTGGTGGACAACTCCATTGCGTTGCCGCTGGCGTCACTGGCGCAAGCGATTAGCGCGGAGCCTGCAAAGATCCAGACGGCCCGTACTTCCCGCCGGAGTTAGGCCGCGATTCTACCGGGGCGGGCAAGGCCGCGGGCGGAGTATCCATCTCGATCCGGTAGTCTTTCTGATCGGGTCCGGTCAGCAGAAAGCCGCCGCGCAAGTGCGGCACGCTGGAGGAGATCCCCAAGCCTCCGGCCGCTGCACCAGCCGCGGGAAAGCCTTCCGGCAAAGCAAAGCCCGTGACCTTGGAAACGTCGGTAAAGACAGCCGCTGGTAGTTCCGCCGCCGTCACCACCAAAGCCCATCGGGGATTCGAAAACGCCTGCGTGGCTCGGAAGCGCAGACGCATCGGAAGCCCCGCTTTATCGGACACGACACTGCCCAGGCGAATGGTCTGGCGGGTCAGGTCCGCCTCACCGGTGTAGTAGAGCGTCATCGCCCCCGGCTTCAGACCCGGAATGTTCCAGCGCTGGAAACCCTCCAGATCCAACCGCCCATCCAACTTCAGCTTCGACAATGGCCCGATCAACTTGGTGCGCGCACTGATGCGGCCACTGATATCTGGGCGTCGCCCTTCAAACAGGACCAGCACATCGGCCAGTGAGTTGCGGTCCAGGTCGAGCGTCATGTCCAGCTCCGGCTCGCTTTGGGGCAGAAAGCGCAGGCGGCCATGTGCGCTGAAGCTGCCATAGCCCAGCGGCTGGCGGTCAGTCCGGGCAGCGTCGGTAAGGATGCGGATATTGAAGCCCGAGGTCTCAGTCGGCCACAATTCCAGGTCGGTGTTGGTGAAGTAGAGAACGTGCTTGCGGTGGCCCTGCTTGAAGTTGATGCGGCCGCCACGCACCTTGATCTCCGGCAAATCATTGCCGGTCTCCCGGGCACCAAACAGCTCGGTCAAAAATGGCTGGATGTTCAGCTCGCCCGATTCCGCGCGTAGCAGATTGACGCTCGGCTCCACCAGCCGGATGGTGGAAAACGCCATTTTGCCGGTCAGCAAAGCGAACCAACGCGGCGTGGCTTCCACTGAATTGACATAGGCCAGTGGCTCCAACCCCAGGCGAGGGTCATCGTGGATCACGACATCGATCACCTCAAAGCCCGGACCCGTCAGCCACTTATAATCAAGCGGCCCGTTAATCTCGACGCGGCGGTGCAGCGAGGCTTCCAAGCTGCTCTTTACCTGTTCCCGCAGCCGTTCCGCCTTGAAGAATCGCGTCGCTCCCCACACCAGCAGGGCTAGCGCCGTCAAGGCAATAAGGGTTCGCTTCATGAGCGGATCAACTCCTGATAATCGGCGGGCGTATCGATGTCCGCCAGAATGCCGGCGTCGTCCACGTCCACATAACGGGTGCCCGGACGGTGGCGATGCACCACTTCTCGCGCCTGGCTGGACTTAGGCAGCGCCAGTAGTTCATCGAACACCGACGCCCCCATCAGCACGGGATGCCCGCGCTGGCCGTGATAGCGGGGGATGACGAACGGTTCACCGGCAAAAGCGGCCCACATCGCGGCGACGGTTTGGGCGTTGAACGCCGGGCAATCAACCGGCGTGAAGAAGGCCGCCGGAGCTTGCCGCACTTGCTGTAGCCCCGTCTGGAGCGACGTCAGTTGTCCGGCTGGCCAGTCCGGGTTGTCCACGATCTGCGCGCCGGGGGCGGTGATGCCCGGAATGGCTCCGGTGACGAGAATCACCGGGTCACAAACGGGCGCGAACGCCGCCACCAGCCGGGCAGCAAAGGTGACGCCCGCAATCTCCAGTTGAGCCTTCGAAGTGCCCATGCGGCGCGATTCCCCGCCCGCCAGTATGATCGCTGCCGGTTTCACTTCGAGACAGCAGTATCCGGCGCGGACGCCGGTTGATCAGCAAACAGCGACATCGACAGGGCACGCCACTTGCCCGCGGGCAACCGGCGGCAGGCCACCATCTCGGCCACCACGCTGATGGCGATCTCTTCCGGGGTGATGGCACCGATCTCCAGGCCCATCGGCGCGTAGATCCGCTCAAACCACTCCCGCGGCAATCCTTCCTTCTCAAATTCTTTGATGACACCCAGAACCTTGCGCTTGGAACCCACCATGGAAATGTAGCGGGCATGGCGGGCATGCTCGATCGCCCAACGCAACACGCGCATATCATCACGATGGCCGCGGGTGACGATGACGATGTAGGTGGACTCATTCACCTCGAGCTTCGAAAAAACGTCTTCGTACTCTTCCGCGAAGATCCCGGTGGCTTCCGGAAATCGCTCCTGGTTGGCGTAGATTTCGCGGTTGTCGATGATGTCCACTTCAAAGCCGGCCATGGACGCCATGTGGCACAGGCTACGCGAGATGTGGCCCGCGCCGAAGATGAGGGCCCGCGGTTGCGGCAGGACGGGTTCGACAAAGACGCTCAACTGGCCTCCGCAGATCAATCCGTTGTCATAGGCGGCATCGTTGCCCAAGTTGAACTGGAGGTTCCGGGGCCGCTCAGTGTCCATCACTTCGCGCGCCGCGTTCCACACTTCGGCCTCGACGCAGCCGCCGCCGATGGTCCCCACCATGGAGCCATCTTCACGCACCAGAATCTTGGCGCTGGGGTAGCTGGGGATGGAGCCGTTCACCTGCACAATGGTGGCGATGGCACATTTCTGTCCCAACCGGCGCAGCCGCACGACTTCGCTATAAATGTCCACTATCAAATGAGTATAAAGGTAGCGGGTTATGCGTGTACTTCTGGCCGGTCTGCCCGGCACCGGAAAATCGACTCTGGCCGCCCGGTTGGCGGAACAGGTGGACGCCTTGGTGCTGTCTAAGGACACCGTACGAGCGGCCCTGTTTGGTCCGCGATGGGTGGAGTATTCGAGGGATCAGGACGAGTTTGTGATGGGGCTGTTGCTGGAGACGGCCCGCTGGTGGGAGATGCGGCAGCCGGACGCGGTCATCATCTTTGACGGCCGGACATTCGCCCACCGCTGGCAGCGCGACGCCGTCCAAGCGGACCGGGCGATCTGGTGCGTCTGCCCGGCTGAATTGTCCCGGCAGCGGTTGGAGGTCGCCTCCAGCCATCCGGCAGCCGATCGCAACTGGGCGCTGTATGGGCGCGTCGCAGCAAGGTTTGAGCCGCTAACTGAACCGCACCTGCTGATTGACACCTCACGCTCGCTGGCCGAGTGTGTCGAGGAAGTGCTGGCGTACTTGCGCTAGCGGCCGAAGATGATCTTCTCGGAAGAGAACAGCCGCGTCGCCAGCATCAGCAGAACACCGGTGGCCACCACGGCCACCACGTTGGCCCCCACCAGCGCCAAAGGCAGCGGAAACTTGCCGCCCAGGATCTCAGTGACCATGGCGTACTGGCCCAGCACCGGAATGGGGTGCATCCATGGGCGATTGGTGAGCGGGTACATCACCGCCACAATGCCGGGCAGCGTCGGCAGCAGCACCAGCATACCCAAGTAGCTTTGCGCTTCCTTGAAAGACTTGGCGAAGCAGGAAACAAACATCTGCAACGCCGATGCCACCAGGCCCATCGGTACGATGGCGGCCAGGATCATCAGGATCTGCACGGTGCCGATCTGGTTGCGGATACCCAGCTCCTCCAGCGCCAGCCGCGAGAGCACCAGCAGCGTCACCGAGAGGGTCATCAACATGCTTAGCATGGCGGCTCCAGTGGCGGCCAGCCACTTACCCATCATCAGATGCCAGCGCGGAACCGGGATGATCAACAACGGCTCCAGTGAGCCGCGCTCTCGCTCTCCGGCGGTGGAATCGCTGGCCACCGGCATCGCCCCGGTGAACAGCGCCAGCACCAGAAACATCGGAATGAAGTTGAAGATCATAGCGGCGCGCTGTTGCGCGGTGGCCACCTCCACCTGCTCCACGTCCAGCGTGCTCACCACCACGGGGCTGACGCCACGGGCCATCAGCCGCATGGCACCAGTCTCGGAGCTAAAGTTGCTAAGCAGCTTATTCAGCCGGGAGACCTTGGACCGGGTGTTCTGGCTGGTGGCATCGGAAACCACCTGCACTGGTGCCGGGCGCGAATCACGAAACTTCTCCGCAAACTTCTTGTCGATCACCAACACTAAGTCGACTTTGCGCTCACGCACGGCAGCTTCCGGATCCTCCGGGCCATCGGTCACTTCCACACCGCTTTGCTGCGTCAACCAATTCACCAGTACGGGCGCATACTGGCGGCCCACCACGGGGATCTTGATCTCCTGCGCGCCCTTCTGTTGGCTAGCGATCTGGCTGAACATGAAGCCGATCATCGCGGGGCCGAAGATGGCTCCGATCAGCATGGCGTAGAGGGTGCGCCGGTCGCGGAAGGCGTCGATCCACTCTTTGCGGGCGACAGTGAAGATCGTGATCATGCGGGCTCTCCCTGGGGGCCGGCGAGTGCAACAAAAGCGTCCTCGAGCGAACTCTTCCCCGCCAATGCGAGCAGGTCGTCAGCCGTGCCTTCGGCCACCACTTGGCCGTGCGCGATGACGACAATCCGGTCACACAGTGCCGAGACTTCCTGCATGACGTGACTGGAAAACACGACGCAACGGCCTTCGGCGCGCAAGTGGCGGATCAGCTCACGAACAGCGCGAGTGCTCATTACATCCAGGCCGTTAGTGGGTTCATCCAGCAGAATGTTCTGCGGGTTGTGGACCAACGCCCGGGCCAGCGCCACCTTGGTGCGCTCACCATGCGAGAAGCCAGCGACACGGCGGTTGATGATCTCTTCCAGCGAGAGAATCTCCACCCAGTGTTTGATGCGGGCTTCCACTTCCGCCCCTTTGATGCCTTGCAACTCGCCGTAGTAGCGGATGTGTTCACGGGCCGTCAGGCGAGGATACAAGCCCGAGATGTCGGGCAGGACACCGATGCGCGCCTGGGCCTGCTTGGGGTGAGCCACGACATCGACGCCATCGATCTCAATCTTGCCGGAGGCAGGTTGCAACAGCCCATAAACCATTCGCAGCGATGTGGTCTTGCCGGCACCATTGGGGCCTAGCAACCCGGTAACCGCACCGTCCGGGGCGGAGAACGAGACGTCCTTCACCGCGACGACTTCGCCGAATTGCTTATGCAGATTTTGAACTTGGATCATGGCAAAGGGTCCGGGCCGGAGGGGCCGAGAACAAACGGAGGGCGCTTCACTTGCTGAACGCAGGCGGGGTCAAGATTGGCTGCCGTGCCTTCGTTCAAAAACTGCGCCATCAGCTTAGGCACGCATCCCGCGGCGGCCGCGCCGTGGCCCGTGGCCGGGACAATGATGTGGCGCGAGTTCTTCCAAGCACCGGCAATCTGCTGACCCCAGACGGGCGGCGTCACCGGGTCCAGATCCCCCGACAGGATCAGGGTGGGAATGCTGATGGGCGTGTTGTCGAAGTAGTGCGCCTCCACTTTGCCCTTGGGCCAAAACTGGCAAGCCTTCAGCCGGATCTCGGCCATCTCGGCTCCCAGAAATGTACCCGCAGTTTCGCGCGTGATCGAACCCGGCTCAATCCGCGGTGCGTCCTCGGCACACACAACCGACAGGTGCATGCCCTGCGCAATGCTATTCGCGGCGGGGTCAAAGGCTGCGCCCAGGGCGAAGAAGCCCGTATAAATGCCCTTCTCGGCTTGCTCAATCAGCAGCGGCACCAGCGATGCCGTCCGGGGGGAGTAGAGTGCGGCGAACATCGTGCCACCCAGTACCAGCCGGCGAACCTCGCCTTCTTTCTCGACGCCGGTCCGGGGATGGATGTAGCGGATCTTTTTCGCCGGGGCCGCGAGCAACTTTTCCAGGCGTGCCGCGAGATTCGGGAAACGGGCGTTGCAGCCCTTGTCGGCGGCGCAATCCCGCAGCAGCAAGCTCAGCGCCCGCTGGCTGTCGCGCGCCATGAAGAGCGGCAACCGCATATCAGTGGGGGCGACCCCATCGAGAATGATGGCCCGGGTGGACGCCGTGTGGCGGCGCGCATAGACAATTGCCGCGCGGGTGCCGTAGCTGCCGCCATACAGGTTGATCTGCCCATAGCCCAAGTACTGGCGGACTTGATCCAGATCATCCATGGCGATGGTGGTGGTGTACTTGGTCAGGTCCGCTTTGGTTTGCAGCTTCTCCATGCAGGCACGAAGGTGGGCGACGGACTTGGCCTCGTCGTAATCGTCTTCGGCGTCCTGGTCCTTCTCGTCGGGCTTACATTCCAGCGGGTTCGATTTGCCGGTGCCGCGCTGATCGACAAACACCAGGTCACGATCAGCACCAATGCGGCGCAGCATTTCGCGGCCGACATCGGCAATCGCGGCCGCGCCCTGACCGGGGCCACCAGCCAGGAAAAACATCGGGTCCTTCGCGGCGGTTCGCTTCAATGCCGGAAAGACGATGATCTTGAGTAGGATCTTGCGGCCGGATTGGGCTTCGCGGTCTTCAAAGACCTCAAGGGTCCCGCAGTAGCCTTCGGTGGGTCCGTCAGCATGCTTGCAAGGCTGCAAGCGGTCGATCGCTTGTTTTTCTTGCAACCCGGAGCAGGCAGTCAGCAATAGTGCGGCGGCAACGACGAGCAGTCGTCCAGTCATGGGCTTATCGATGAGTGTAGCGTAGCAGGGGGGCTGAGAAAACAGATTGGGGTGGCCCGTGCACCACCCCGGAATAACGCTGCTAGGGCGGTAGGAACTAGAAACGAAGACGAAGCCGCAGCTCGATCTGCCGGGGATCAAACGTAGTCATGCCCCAGGTGCCGAAGTTGTCGTTCTGGACCATGCCGCTCTGAATGCCCTGGGCCCGTTGGGCCGCGCTCAAATTGGTGAACGTCGCCCCGGTGCCGCCATTCAACTGCGGGCGGAACTGGGTATTGTTCAACAGGTTCGAGGCCTCGGCCGAGATTTGCAGGCCGATGCGTTCCTTGATGGCGATCTCTTTCTGCAAACTCATGTTGACGTTCCAGCGGCCGTTGCCGCGGATGTCACCATAGCGGATGTCAGAATTGCCCCACCAGTAGATATCCGGTGCCACCGTGCCGTTCGGCAGATTCACCGTCCGGCCACGGAACGCGTCGGAGCTGTACTTCAGGAAGCAGTAGCGGCAAACGACAATCTGGCGGCCGCTGGGGAGGCTGACCGTCCGCTCCGCCACCGACGCGCCGGTGTACCAGCGCTGGAGTTCCTGGGGCACTTCAACCGGGACGCCCGAGACGCGGTCCGCGCGCCCGGTGACGGAGCCGTTGACACCCGTGAACCCTTGCTGCGGCTGGCCGGACTGGGCCAGGAACACCCCACCCACATTCCAGCCGCCCAGCACGCCATTGGCGAAGCTGTTCTTCAGGTCGAACTTCTTGCCCTTGCCAATCGAGGGAGTCCAGACCCAGGTGGCCACCACGCGGTGCGGGATATCGTTGGGCGAGATGTTGTAGCTGTTGGACAGGTTGCGCCGGTCGATGGTGCCGGGGGCCGTACCTGCATTTTCGGCATAGTTGTTGCCTTGGGCCTCACCAAACCAGTTCTCGATGGTGCGGGACCAAGTGTAGTGGACATTGAACAACAGCCCGTTCGAGAAGTTGCGTTGCAGCTGCAACATCATTGAGTTGTAGGTGTAGTAGCCTTGCGGCGAACCAATCAAGGCATTGGGGTTGAGCGGATAGGCGAGTTGCGTATTCCGCAGCGGCACGGTGGGGTTGGCAAAAACGCCGTTAAACGGCAGCCGCGGGCCCGTCGCGGGCTGGTACGGATTGGTGACCAGCGAATTAGCCGGGTTGGTGCCGTTGGAGGCGATGTACTGGGTGCGCCAGGATTGCAGCAGCGAATCGGGCAGGTCCTGGTCGCTGTTGACGTTAAAGCGACCCAGTTGCAGATGGTAGCCGCGGGCGCCGGAGTAGCCGGCCTGCACCAGCCAGTCCTTGCCGATCTTGCGTTCCAGGAACATGTTCCACTGCAGGATCTTGCCGTTCTTCATGTTGTCGTAGTCAAAGCGCGGCTCATTGTTGTTGTCGCCATAGTATTGCGGAGCGTTGCGGTTGGACCCAATGGCCGGGATCAGTTGCGTCACTTGGTTATAGCGGGCCACCAGCGCGCCCGCGGGGCTGGCACCATACTGCGCGGCCGTGGGATCGTTGGTGCGATCCACAAAGTTCTGCGCGCCAAAGTAGTAGGGGCCGCCGAAATAACCGGTGTTGGAGGGCGTGTAGGTGACCCCGAAGCCGGAGCGGATCACCCATTGGTCGGTGATGCGGTAGGCCATGCCCACGCGCGGGCCCCAGTTGTCGCGTGGCATGCGGTAGAGGCTTTTGCCCAGTCCGTTGTTGCCGGGGAACATCAGGTTGCCGCGGGCACCAAAGGGATTGGTGCCCTCATAGCTGTAGCTGGAGACGCGGTTGTAGCGCTCTGAGGGGGCCTGTTGCAGGTCGTAGCGCATACCCAGGTTGATGGTCAACTTGCTGGTGGCGCGCCAGTCGCTCTGGCTGTAGAAGGCACCGTACTTGGCCGACAGGGCCAGCAGCACGGCATTCTCGCCGGCTTGGATGTCGCCCGCGCCCAGCAGCGCGCTGGCGATGGGCGAACCGGTGCGTTCCGTCGTGATGGCGTCCACCGTCTGCCCCTGGGCCTGGATGATGTTGCCGGTGGTGAAGGTGTTGGCCGACCGGAACCAGAATTTGCCGCGGGCATCGGAGTAGTTGGACAGGAAGTTGCGGAACTCGCCGCCGAACTTGTGGGTCCATTTGCCGGCGGTCTTGGTGACGGAGCCGACGATGTTCCAGTTGGTCTGGCGTTCGATCTTCGCCAGATAGCCGGTGCCATTCAGGCCGGAGACCTGGTTCCAGCCGCCGCCGCCCTGGTTCCATTCCGGAAAAGCACCCTCGAGTCCAGGGGCGCCCAGGAAAGAGGTGGGGACGCCCAACGTGGTGTAGTCAAAGCTGGGGTCAGTGGCGGAGCGATTCTCAGCGGCCACGCGCGTGAGGCCCACCCGGATGTCAGCCACCATCGTCGGGCTGATCAGCCACGTGTCACCAATGGAGCCGTAATAGTTCCGGTCGCCATTGACCGCCCCGATAAACCCGCCCTGCGTGGTGAAGGCTCTGGTCTGGGTCCCCCAACCGTTGGGTGAATCAATCGAACCCAGGTTGGACCCAAAGGTGCCGTAGAGCGAGTGCTTCGACAGCCGGTGATCCAAGCGGGCATTGATTGCATTGCGTTCAAACTTGCGGACCATGCGGTTGTAGAAGTTGTTGATGCCACGCACGTCGTCCGGTGTGCGGTTGGGCAGCGGGAACTCATTGACCAGCCGTTGGAAGGGCTGATTGATGCGGCTGGCAGGGATGATGCCATTGGGGAAGATATCGCGACGCCACTGGCCGGTGGTACCGGCCACCGGGGTGACCGAAAAGGGGTCGAACACCTGCACCGGCACGAAGTTTGCGCCCACCTGCGTCACCGTCTGCGAGAAGTTTCCCGCGCGCTCAATGGCGGTGGGCACGGTGCGGAAATAGTCCAGCGACTGGTTGAAGCGGAAGCCTTCGTAGCTGGTAAAGAAGAACGTCTTGTTCTTGCCGTTGTAGAGCTTCGGGATGATCACCGGGCCGCCAAAGGTGGCCGAATAGCCTTGCTGCTTGAACGGCAGGCGGGTGACAAACGGCATATTGGCGTTGTTCTCAAAGCGGTTGGCGTTCAACGCTTCGTTGCGGAGGCGGAACTGGCCGGAACCGTGAAACTCATTGGTACCGCTCTTGGTGGTGATCAGCACTGTGCCCTGGCTGCGGCCATATTCAGCCGACATATTGTTGATGGTGGTTTTGACTTCCTGGACGCCTTCGGTATTCGGCATCACGGCCACTTCGTTCCAGGCTGAGGCTTGGATGGAAACGCCATCGAGCTGCACGTCGTTGCCGAACGCCTGGCCGCCATTGATCTGAAAGTTAGAGAACGTCCGGCGGCCTTCCGTGCCGATGCCAAAGCTCTGCGCGGACTGCGTGTCGTTCATCGCCGCGCGGGCAACTACGCCCTGTTGCAGCACGGCGTAGTTCAGCGGGTTGTTGTTGATGTTGGGGATCGACTTGATGACAGTCTCGCCCACGGAGTTGGTGACGCGCGACGATTCAGTTTGCAACTCCACCGTGGAAGCCTCCACCGAGATCGACGTCTCGACGGCACCCACTTCCAGTTGAATGTCCGCGCGGGCGGTCTGCGCCGTGGTGATCGCAATGCCCTTCTGGGTGGAGGACTTAAACCCGGCCTTCTTCGCCGTCACATCGTAGCTGCCGAACTGGAGATAGGGGGCCAGAAACTCGCCGGACTCCTGGGTCTGGACGGTGAACGTGGCATTGGTGTTCACTTCACGCACCACTACCTCGACACCGGGAACCGGCGCGCCAGTGGAATCAGTGATCTTGCCGACAATGGTGCCCGAGCGGATCTGAGCAAAGGCTTGGATCGAAGCGAGCAAAACGAGACCGAGCAACAAGGCAATACGTGGCTTCATGGCCGTTACACTCTCCTTAGCGTTAGCGCGTCTGACGAAAGACACACTGAAGTGCCTTCTAAATCTTCACTCTTCTATATCACATTTGATGGCGAGTTTATCGCCTCGTCGTCAGACAAATTGCTCGGGCCAACCGCGAAGTCCGCGATGCTTCAAGTCTTTATCGATTGGGTGTAAACTGACGCCATGGCGCAATTGCGGCACGATTCACGACGTAATTTTCTGGGCCACGTGGCCTCCGGCATGGCCACGGCCATGACTGCTCCTTCGGCAGTACTGGGTGCCAATGAGAAAGTCCGCCTGGGCATTATCGGACCCGGTGACCGCGGCATGCAGTTGGTCCGCGAGGCGCTGAACTGCCCGAACGTTGAGTTTGGCGGCTTTGCGGACATCTACACGCGACGGCTGGAAGCGGCCAAGGCGATCGCTCCGGAAGCTAAGACCTATCTCGACTACCGGTACATGCTGGAAGACAAGTCTCTGGACGCGGTACTGATCGCCACGCCGCAGCATCTGCACTGCGAGCACTTCACGGCCGCGATCGAAGCCGGCAAGCACGTCTATCAAGAGAAGACGATGGCGTTCACCGTCGACCACGCCAAGCGCATGCGCGCGGCCTACCAGAAGGTGGGCGGCAGCCAGGGCAAGCGCGTGGTGCAGATTGGCCATCAATCCTGCTCCACGGGCATGATGACGGATGCCCTGCAGATGTTGAGCGCGGAGCGTCTGGGCAAAGTCACCGCCATCCACGCCGTGATGTACCGCAACACGCCGACCGGCAAGCCGCAGTGGTCCCGGCCGATCCAGCCGGACATGAATCCTGAGAACGTCATCTGGAAGAACTTTTTGGGCGAGACTCCGCAGCGTGAATTTGACGCCAACCGCTACATCAACTGGCGCTTCTTCTGGGACTATTCCGGCGGCAACGTGTACGAGAACATGTGCCACCAGCTCTCCTTCTGGTATCGCGCGATGAACATCGAGATCCCGCGCGCGGTGAACATGACCGGCGGCGTATATCTGTGGAAAGACGGCCGCGAAGTGCCGGACACGATGTCCGTCTCGATGGAACACAACGCCTCGGCCGGCACCTATGGCAGTGAAATGCTGTTCACCTGGGTCTCGGGCTTCGGCAACAACCACCTGGGCGTAGGCGAAGATGTGCTGGGCACCGACGGGACCATCACCAAGACGCAGCAGATCCGGTACACGCCCCAAAAGGTAAACCGCCCGCAGGGCCTGGAAATGATCGGCTCCGCGAAGGCCGCGCCCAATGCGCACATGGCGAACTTCATCGACGCCGTGCGGGGCAACGCAAAGGTGAACTGCCCCTTCGAAGTCGGCTTTCGGGTGTCGATCGCCTGCCGCATGGCCGTAGAAAGCTACCGGCAGGGGCGGACGATGAAGTGGGATGCGGTGAAGGAAGAGATCGTTTAAGGCGGATGGGCACCTTGGCCCAGTCTAGGGCGCCAGATTCCCCAGATCGTACAAGCGCAGTTCCGGCATCGGAAAGTCCTTCCGGTTTTCGGTGATCAATGTGCAGTCGTACTCCAGCGCAGTGGCCGTCAAGAAGGTATCCGCGAAGCTGAGTATGATGCCCTCGCGACAGTACTTTAGGCGGAGGAGCCCAGTTCTTTCAGCCACAGCGCGGCTGTCAGGAAGGAACGCGAGCGAGCCCATTAGGTTTCTGGTGGTTGTCTCTTCCCGTAGTTTCATTCCACTCAGAACTTCCCCGACGGTGACCGAACAGCAGGCCAAGGTGTGGCCTTCGACGGCGAACTGCCGAAGGAGAGCGGCGTAGCCGGTATGCCCGCGAAGTATCCGGATCAGGATATTGGTATCGGGCAGGTAGTACGCCACCAGCGGCTACTCTTAGTCCGCCAAAGACGGACGGTCTTTTCGCAATTCCCGAACCCAGGCTGCGACTCCGTGGCGTAACTCAGGGTGGTCCTCGTCTTTCCAAGCGCCGACGGCGGCGTCAAGCGCCTCAATTTGGCGTTGGCGCACGAGTTCCCGTTCAGCGGCCGCGATAAGAAACTCGCTGCGGCGGCGCTTACCCGCGACGCGGTCGATCTCGAGAACCAGTTCCCGGAGGATCAAGACGTGAGTGCGCTGTGTCGCCATAACGTGTGCCTATAGTCGACACACACTAGTCTGCCAACCCACTCCCCCGCGCACCGCTTCCTCTCCCCGGAGCATGCCATACTCCGGTCATGGACTTTTCCTTTAGCGAGGATCAAGTCGCTCTCCGCAAGTCGGTCCGGCAGTTTGCGGAGGCCGAGATTCGTCCGCATGTGATGACGTGGGACGAGGGCAACATCTTCCCGCTGGATGTCGTGAAGAAGTGCGGCCAGTTGGGTTACCTGGGCGCTATCTTTCCGGAAGAGTACGGTGGCGCGGGCCTGGGGTACATCGAGTACGCCATCATCATCGAAGAACTGGCGCGGGTTGACCCATCGGTCGCCTTGATTGTGGCGGCGCACAATTCTCTTTGTTCGAACCACATCTTTCTTGCTGGCAGCGAGGAACAGAAGCGGCGCTATCTGCCGAAGCTCGCCAGCGGCGAATGGATCGGCTGCTGGAGCCTGACCGAAGCGGAGGCGGGGTCCGACGCGGGCGGCACGCGCAGCCAGGCGGTGCTGGATGGCCGGGAGTGGGTACTGAATGGCGGCAAGACGTTCACCACCAACGCGCACTATGCGCAGGTTTGCGTGGCCATGGCGGTAACGGACCGGTCGGCTTCACACCATGGGGTCTCGGCGTTTGTGATCGAGCACGGAACGCCTGGATTCCGGTTGGGGAAGAAAGAGAACAAGCTGGGCATGCGGGCTTCGGCGACGGGCGAGGTGTTGTTCGAGAATCTGCGCCTGCCCGAATCGCAGCTATTGGGTAAGGCGGGCGAAGGGTTTGTGGACAGCCTGCGCATTCTCGACGGCGGCCGCATCTCGATCGCCGCGCTCAGCGTCGGGATTGCGCAAGGGGCGTTTGATGCGGCGCTGAAGTACTCGAAACAGCGCAAGCAGTTCGGGCGGCCCATCTCGGAGTTTCAGGCGATCCAACACAAGCTGGCCGACATGGCTACCGACATTGAAGCGGCGCGGCTGCTTACTTACCGAGCCGGGTTCCTGAAGGATCATGGAACGCGGGTGACGCGCGAATCGGCGATGGCGAAGCTGTTTGCGAGCGAGATGGCGGTGGCGGTTTGCAATGAGGCCGTGCAGATCCACGGCGGCTATGGTTTCATCAAGGATTACCCGGTGGAGAAGTTCTACCGCGACGTCAAGCTGATGACGATTGGCGAAGGCACCAGCGAGATCCAGAAGATGGTGATCGCGCGGCAGCTGCTGAAGGATTGACCATTCTGTTTGATCTTGAACCGATTCTAAAGGGCGACCGGCGGGCGATTGCGCGCGCCGCGACGCTGGTGGAGAACCGGCGGGGCGATGCCCTGCTCTCGCAACTTTTTCCGCACTCCGGCCGGGCGCTGATCCTGGGGATCACCGGCGCTCCGGGGGCGGGCAAATCGACGCTGGTGGATCGATTAGTGGCCAACTTTCGCGCGGACGGAAAACGCGTGGCGGCCATTGCGGTGGACCCGTCGAGTCCGTTTACCGGCGGCGCGATTCTGGGTGACCGCATCCGCATGATGCAGCACCACGCGGATGACGGCGTGTTTATCCGCTCCATGGCCACGCGCGGTGCGATGGGCGGCTTGGCGGCGGCCACGGCCGACATGACACTGCTGTTTGATGCGGCGGGCTTTGATGTGGTGATCGTCGAGACCGTGGGCGTGGGCCAGGACGAGATTGATGTGGCGCGTCTGGCGACGGTGACGGTGGTGGTGCTGGTGCCGGGCATGGGCGACGATGTGCAGGCGATTAAGGCTGGGCTGATGGAGATCGCCGACCTGTTTGTGATCAACAAAGCGGACCACCCGGGCGCGGAGCGGCTGGAACGCGAGATCCACTACGCCGACATCGCGGTGCCCGTTTTGAAGACAGTGGCCAGCGAAGGAAAAGGCATCGATGAACTGGTGCAGGCCGTCCGGGCTGTTCCCGGACAGAACCGGGCCGAAGAGCGCTGGAAGCGCCGGATGCGGGAGATGCTGCGGGAACGGGTGATGGAAAAGCTATCCTGGGAAGAGTTGGATCTGGCGGCGGCCGACGTGGCTACGCGACGCCGGGACCCGTACACCTTAATCCATGACCTCGTCGAACGATTCTTTGCCGGAAAGCCTGCGCGGATTTCCGATTGACCATTTGGGCATCGCCGTCAGTTCGCTGGATGCCGCCCTGGGCTTTTGGCGGGACCAGTTGGGCTTGACGGTTGAATCCCGCGAGACAGTGGAGACCGAGAAGGTCAGCGTGGCCATGCTGCCCGCTGGTGAAAGCCACGTAGAGCTGCTAGAAGCCACCAGCCCGGAATCGCCGATCGCCAAGTTTATCGGCAAGCGCGGCGAAGGGTTGCATCACATCGCTCTCCGCGTGCCGGACTTGGTGGCGACGGCTGCCCGACTGCAAGCCGGCGGCGCGCGCCTGTTGAATGAACCACGCGCCGGGGCGGGCGGACACTTGTACGTGTTCGTGCATCCGGCCTCCACCGGCGGCGTGCTGCTGGAATTGATCCAGGCCTGAGGCGCGCGAGGCCCAGAAATTGATACAACAGCTACCGGCGGTTCCGTCCAGGTAGTGCAGTTTGAGAAACGTGTGAGGGAAAGAGATTTGAACGTAGAGATTGGCATCATCGGAGGCTCGGGTTTGTACTCGATGCCAGGGTTTGAGAACAAGGAAGAAGTGATCGTGGACACGCCCTATGGCGCGCCCAGCGATGCCTTCATCGTGGGCGACCTGGCCGGACGCCGGGTGGCGTTTTTGGCGCGGCATTCCCGTGGCCACCGCATCACGCCCACGGAGCTGAACTTCCGGGCCAACATCTACGCCATGAAGAAGCTGGGCGTGCGGTTTATCGTCTCGCTGAGCGCCGTCGGGTCGCTGAAGGAAGAGCATGCTCCAGGCGAGTTTGTCGTAGCCGACCAGTTTGTTGACCGCACGATGGGCCGCATTTCGACCTTCTTTGGGGACGGGCTGGTGGCGCATGTCAGCATGGCCCATCCGGTGAGTGATGAGCTGCGGGCGATCGTCTATCAGGCCTGCCAGAACGCCCAAGTGACGGCCAAGAATGGCGGCACGTACCTCTGCATGGAGGGCCCGGCGTTTTCGACGCTGGCCGAATCGAACCTCTACCGCAGCTGGGGCATGGACGTCATCGGCATGACCAACCTGCAGGAGGCCAAGCTGGCCCGCGAAGCCGAGATCGCCTATTCCACCGTGGCCATGGTGACCGACTACGACTGCTGGCACCCGGATCACGATGCCGTCACCGTGGCCGACATCATCCGCGTGCTGCACCAGAACGCCGAGAACGCCGCCAAGGTGGTGCAGGAGGCCGTCGCGCTGATTCCGCTGGGTGCTGAATTCAAGGCGCATTCAGCCCTGAAGCACGCCCTGATCACTGATCCGAAAACGATTCCCGCAGCCACTTACGACCGGCTGGAACTATTGGTGGGCCGCTATATTCCCCGCGCTTGATGACCGGCAGGCGGCGCAGGAGTTTTTCCGCAACGTCGTCGAACCCTTAAGCGACAGCTTCGACAGGCGAAGTGTCGATGAATATGCACATCTGTTCCGCGACGTGCCGGGCTGCGACTTCTGGCGCTTCCAGCGAGTGCGGCAGTTGCGGCCCTGCATCTTTGACGCCGCCGATATTGCCGTCCTGTCCCGCGTCACTTTGGGTGCGGATGTGGCGGTCACCAGCGTCATCATCGACGGATTGAAGCGGCGTTTTCCCCAGGCGCGGATCTGGTTTGTCGGTCCGCGCAAAAACTACGAACTGTTCGCTGCCGATGAGCGTGTCGGGCATATCCCGCTTGAGTATCCGCGCCGTGGCTCGATCCAGGAACGGATCTCCGTGGCCCAATCCTTGGTGCTGCCCGAGGAAGCTCTGGTAATCGACCCCGACAGCCGCATCACGCAACTGGGGCTGGTGCCTGTCTCGAAGGAGCGGAACTACTTTCTATTCGAATCGCGGTCGTTTGACGAGCAGTCCAGCGACCCGTTGCCGGTTCTCGCCGCCCGATGGTGCGAACAGATATTTGGCGCCAAGGATGCTCGGGCCTACATCGCCCCCG
The DNA here is from genome assembly GCA_947458745.1 of Bryobacteraceae bacterium. Taxonomy (GTDB): domain Bacteria; phylum Acidobacteriota; class Terriglobia; order Bryobacterales; family Bryobacteraceae; genus JAPKYZ01. Next base: position 767,003 of record CANGYQ010000002.1, read on the forward strand.
CGTCTACCGTGCCCGGTGCCAATACCGCGATCAGCCTGGGCGTGGGCGGCAATGAGGCCAAGCGACTCGACGCCGCTTTCGAGCGGCAACTGGTCACGGAGGCGGCAGCGCAAGGCTCCGTTCTGATTGACCGCGGGGCGTCCGATGAAGAGATGAATCGGGTGGATCGGGCCGCGGAAGGCCTGCCGGTGACGGCCTTCACCGGATCGTTTGCCGACTTTGCGGGGGCGATTTCACGGTCTGGCTGTTATGTGGGCTACGACTCGGCCGGCCAACACGTTGCCGCCTGCTGTGGCGTCCCCCTCACGGTTTACTTCACCGGTGCGGTCAACCAACGCTTCCGCCAGCGGTGGCGTCCCCATGGTCCCGGGCCCATCCAAGTGGTCAGCGAGCTTCCAGCCTAACCCGCTTACGGTTCTCGCATTTTCGGGTAAGCCTACCCCCAGATCATGGGCGGCCCCGCCGGCGGCGGTGACTGACGGAGTTGCCGGAGCCGCAGAACTGCCTCTGAATCATCAGTCATGGCCGTGGGACTTTCGCTACAGCACTGATTGCGATCGGCCTGGTACCGTCTCTCGATGGTCCCTGCTGGAGGGGCCGGGCGACGATCAGGTCATGAAGAACACACTCTTGCTACTGACGTTCCTGGCCGGCGCCGAATCCGTGATGGCCAACCTGATCACCAATGGAGATTTCGAGACCCTGGACAGCCGAGTCGGGCTGGTGAACAACCGCCGGTTGAACAACCTGACCCCTTCACGTTGGGATGTGTACGGCTCGCTGCCCGGCTGGTCCACCCTTTCCGGCCGCGGTATCGAAGTACAGGCGACGGGCGTGGTCGTTAGCGCACATTCCGGTAATCACTACATTGAGCTGGACAGCCATCCGAACAGAACTCTCTCCGGCAGCACCAACTCCGCCATGTTTCAGGACGTCCTGCTGGGCACCGGTCACTACGAACTCTCGTTTTTCTACCGCCCCCGCACCAACAACGCAAACGACAACGGCATCAACCTGCTGCTGAACAACGTCAATGTTCTCAGCGTTGACAACATCTCCAGCAAGCAGAAGGCCTGGGCGCAGTTCTCCACTCAGTTCACTGTTCTCACCCAAGGGGTGCAGCGGATCACCTTCGCCGCGGGCGGTAACGCCAACCAACTGGGCGGCTTCCTCGACACGATCTCGCTGACGAAGCAATCGGAAATCACCGCCCAGACGCCGGAACCGGCCTCGCTGGCCCTGATGGGAGCCGCACTGACGGGCTTGGCCCTGCTGCGCCGCCGCAGCTAGCATCTCCCTGGCCCGGCGCGATACCATAGCGCCGATGAAGCTGATCGCCGGTTTGTTACTCGGGGCTGCCTTGCAGGCAGCCCCATCTGCGTTGACACCCAAAGAAGTCGCCGATGGATGGCTGCTGCTGTTCGATGGCGAAACCACCTGGGGCTGGACGGCCGAAGGCGGTGCCAAATGGCGGGTGGAGAATGGCTCCGTGATTGCCGACACGGGCGAGTATGGCTGGCTCCGTTCGAATGCTGCTTTTGGCGACTATGAGTTGCGCGTGGAGTTCAAGAGCCCGTCAGAAGGCAACTCCGGCGTCTTTCTGCATTCAGCCCGCACCGGCCTGCCGCACGTCACCGGCTATGAGCTGAACATTCTGCTGGGCAAGGAAGTAAAGCCGGAACGCAAGTGGCTGAATACCGAGCAGGCCAAGGCGAAGAACATTGTCATGACCGGCGACGTCTGGCACCGCTATGATGTCGTCGTTCGCGGCGGCCAGATGGAAGTAAAGCTGGACGGCAAAAAGGTCATCTCCGCCACCGGGACACGCAGCACCTTTGGCCACATCGGTCTCCAGTACAACCCCGGCAAGGCCATCGCGTTCCGCACCGTTGCCGTCCGGCCCTTAGGCTTGCAGCCGATCTTTAACGGCAAGACTCTAGACGGCTGGCAACGCGTCGATCGGCCGGAAGGCAAACAGGGCCCCGTCAAGGAGCCGCCGGTGTGGACCGCCAAGAACAAACTTCTCCACGTCGAGAAAGGACCGGGCCAGTTGGAGACCACCAGCGTCTACCAGAACTTTATCCTCCAGCTCGACATCCGAGCCAATTCGAAAGACCCCGCCCGTCACCCCAATTCTGGCATCTTCTTGCACGGTACGCCCAAAGGCTACTGGACCGGCTATGAGATCCAGATCCGCAACGAGTTCAAGAACAGCGACCCCAAGCAGGCGGTAGACACCGGCACCGGAGGAATCTACTTCCTGCAACCTGCGCGTCTGGTGGTCGGCCGCGACAATGAGTTCTACACGCAAACCATCTTGGTGCAAGGCCGCCAGATCTCCACCTGGGTAAATGGCTATCCCGTCGCCGATCTGGAAGACAAGAACCCGGAAGGCGCGCGCGGGCCCCGGCAAAAAGAGGCGCTATTGAACGCCGGGCCGATCTCCTTGCAAGCCCACGACCCCACCACCAATCTCGATTTCCGCAATATCCGGATACTCTCATTGAAGTAGTGTTCCTGGGATCGGGCACTGTTCAAATTCGGACAGCCAGTCCCACCGTGAGTGCGCCGGGCAGAGCGGTCGTCCTGTGTTTTCAAGCTGCAGCGAGGGGACGTTGGCGTGCATCCTGAGAGGGAGCCTATGCAATCGATTGTCGTGTGCGATGACCAGTCCGACGTTCTGGACGCGCTGGGATTCTTGTTGAAGGGGGCTGGATACCACGCCGAACTAACCGCCTCCCCCGACCAGGCGCTGGAGGCGGGCGCCCAATCACGGCCGGCGTTAGTGTTGACTGACATGAATTTCACCCGGGACACCACGTCGGGAGCAGAAGGCTTGGCGCTGCTCGATGCCATTCGCGGGCTTCATGACGCTCCGCCGGTGATCGTCATGACCGCTTGGTGAGAGGTCGACCTCGCCGTCGAAGCGATGCGCCGGGGGGCCGCCGACTTTGTGCAGAAGCCGTGGGACAATACCCGACTGCTGGCGGTCCTGGATCGCTGCATCAGCGAGGCCAAAGGCCAACGGTGGGAAAAAGATGCTGCCCGGCGAGTGCAGCAAAGATTGATGGCCCCGGAAGTGCGGCAGATCGGGGAAGTGGAGTATCGCGCCAGTTTTGAGCCCGCACAGGAAGTGGGCGGCGATTACCACGACTTGTTTCACCTGGGAGGAGAAAACTTCAGCTTTGTCCTGGCGGACGTATCGGGCAAAGGGATGGCGGCGGCGCTGTTGATGGCCAACCTCCAGGCGCTGTTTCATGCTCAGGAGCCGGAACTGCGCCGCCAACCACTGGCTCTACTGAAACGAATCAACGAGCATTTCCACTCCTCCACCGCTCCTGAGCACTATTGCACCCTCTTCTATGCCGTCTATGAGTCCGGCCGCCTGCGCTATATCAACTGCGGCCACCCGGCGGCTACCCTGGAGCGGCACTCCGGAGCCTTGGAAACACTGGAAGCTTCGGAGCGGCCCATTGGCCTGTTTGCGAAATGGGACGGGACCGAACAGACGGTCGCTTTCCAACCGGGTGATCGGCTGGTGGTGGTCTCGGATGGCTTTACCGAAGCCGACGAGGCCGAAGATGATCGCACCCGAATCGACTTGGTCTTCCATTCGCCCGGCAATCCGCCCTCAGGCACGCTACAATAATGGGTTGAGGTCTCTCGAGAAAGGAGGTGACTGTACATGGCTGAAGTAGTTATCCAAGATGGAGAAACCCTGGAATCTGCGCTACGCCGCTTTAAGCGGAAAGTGCAACAGGAGGACATCATCAAAGAAGTCAAACGTCACTCCTTTTACCTGAAACCAGGTGAGAAAAAGCGGACCAAGGCCGCCTTGGCGCGCAAACGGAACCGCAAAAAGCGTAGCAAAGACATCGAATAGAAGTCTTTTGACGTTTGAATAAAGAGAAGCACTCGCCCCCGGGCGGGTGCTTTTTTCTTGAAGTTTGCCCCTACTTGGAGAGGTGCCAGCAGCACGACCGCCGAGGTTGCGTCGACTCCCTTCCCTAGGGCTTCACGGGAGCTGGTTTCGAACTTGAGGGTGAAGTGGTCGTGGCCGGCTTCTCCTCCAATTGATCCGCAGACAACGCGTCGGGCGTGTCAAAGGTGATGTTCACGTCCGTACCGAACTTCCGATACATCCGGAACTCTACTTCATTCTTGATCAGAGTTTTGCCGGATCGCATGCGAATCTCCGCGCGGAGGGGCAACAGATACTGCCGCTCGCTGATGGAGGCGTAGTCATAATCAAGCTTCGTCGACGCCGCTTGAATGGGGAAGGACGCGGTGATGTCAGTGGCATCTAGCGTCACACGCATCACCTGGACGGTCTCCTTGTCGACAAAAATGAGACCAGAATATCCTGGAACATCCTCCAGGGACCGCTCATAGAGCAATTTCCACTTTGAAAATTCCCGAGGAACTCGGTAGGAGAACACATACATCCTGTGTCCGCGGAGAGTCGCCCATCGTTCCCAGGCAAAACGCGCATGCGAACCCGGTTCGAAAACCTCTTTCAAAAGGCTGCCAAACTCACCCGTTGACGTGGCCCCGCCCAACTTCTCGTAGTCAATGTCCTGGTACGAGCCATTGATGAAGAGGACTTTCTTCTCTTCCTTGTTCTGGAAATACGTCAGCTTGGCTGTGATTGTGTCGGAGCCCCGCCAAAACTCCAAGCCCGTCGGGTCATAAAATCGCCGCGTTACCTGCGCACAGATAAAATCGGGCAGACGTTGATCGTATGCGAGCGAATAGTCCCGCACCTGGGCCAAAACCCGCTCCTGCTCAGCAGCACTGGGCGGCGGAATCACTACCGGAGCAGGCGGTTTCGCGACAACAGCCGCCGGCACCGCCGAAAGCTTGGCTGAGGCCTCCCGCAAAACGCGGAGCGCATTCAGAGTGCTCGGCCCCGCGCCTTGCCCTTCCAGATCTTCAATCTCGCGATCTTCCAAGCGTTCACTCAGCTGGACCTTCTTCAGGAATGCCGCCACCTTCTGGTCGTCATGCTTCAGCTGGATGGAAGACCGCACAAACGAACGGAGCTGGGCCACCGTCATCTTTGTCTGGGCCACGCACACCAGTGTGGCCACTATGAACGTGAGAGCAATGCGCATCGCTACTCCATTGTGACGCGAAGCCGGCCCTTTCGGTTAACCACAACCGCCAGGATCCCGACCCCGCAACTCGAGCATCCTAAAACGACAAAAGCCCGACCTCGTAAGGTCGGGCTTCTGCAGAATTAATCGGGCGGCGTCCTACTCTCCCACGGTCATACAACCGCAGTACCATTGGGGCTGCAAGGCTTAACTTCCGTGTTCGGGATGGGAACGGGTGTGACCCTTGCGCTATAACCACCCAAAGTGGGCTCGCGGAAACCAGGACGAGAAAAACTCACCCGGACCGCAAAATAGCATTCTGAACTTCTTGGATATGACGGGCTCACTGCAATTGACGCAAAGAAAAGACCAAACTCAATGTATGGGGTTAAATTTTATGGTCAAGCCGAACGGGTTATTAGTAACGGTAAGCTCAACGCATTACTGCGCTTCCACATCCGTCCTATCAACGTGGTAGTCTTCCACGACCCTTCTTAGCTTACGCTTGGGAAATCTCATCTTAAGGAAGGTTTCGCACTTATATGCTTTCAGCGCTTATCCTGACCGAATTTCGCTACCCAGCGGTGCCTCTGGAGAGACAACTGGATCACAAGAGATTCGTCCATCCCGGTCCTCTCGTACTAGGGACAGGCCCTTTCAAATTTCCTACGCCCACCACAGATAGAGACCGAACTGTCTCGCGACGTTCTGAACCCAGCTCACGTACCGCTTTAATAGGCGAACAGCCTAACCCTTGGGAGCTTCTACACCCCCGGGATGCGATGAGCCGACATCGAGGTGCCAAACCGGAGCGTCGATGTGAACTCTTGACTCCGATCAGCCTGTTATCCCCGGCGTACCTTTTATCCGTTGAGCGATGGCCCTTCCATACAGAACCACCGGATCACTTTGGCCTGCTTTCGCACCTGCTTGACTTGTAGGTCTCGCAGTCAACCTGGTTTATGCCAATGCACTCGACCGCTGATTTCCAAACAGCGTGAACCAAGCTTCGCGCGCCTCCGTTACATTTTTGGAGGCGACCGCCCCAGTCAAACTACCCGCCTAACAGTGTCCTTCCACCGGATAACGGTGGTAAGTTAGAATCACAGATTGCACAGGGTGGTATCTCACCATTGGCTCCTCCGAATCCAAAAACCCGGAATCAAAGCCTCCCACCTATCCTGCGCAGCACAACCCATAATTCACTGTTAGGTTATAGTAAAGGTGCACGGGGTCTTTTCGTCTAGTGGCGGGCATCCGGCGTCTTCACCGGAACCACAAGTTCGCCGGGCGGCCTGTTAAGACAGTTCTCAGATCGTTACGCCATTCGTGCAGGTCGGAACTTACCCGACAAGGAATTTCGCTACCTTAGGACCGTTATAGTTACGGCCGCCGTTCACCGGGGCTTCAGTTCAAAGCTTCGCTTGCGCTAACCTCTCCCTTTAACCTTCCGGCACCGGGCAGGCGTCAGCCCCTATACGTCGTTTTTTTGACTTTGCAGAGACCTGTGTTTTTGTTAAACAGTCGCCTGAGACTCTTTGCTGCGACCCACTTGCGTGGGCACTCCTTCTCCCGAAGTTACGGAGCTAATGTGCCTAGTTCCTGAACAGACCATCACCCGAGCGCCTTAGAATACTCATCTCGTCCACCTGTGTCGGTTTGTGGTACGGACTCTCTAGACATGTTCTTAGCGGATTTTCCTGGCAGACGACTGGGCGGATTTGCCTATCCCAATCTCCCTTCATTCCGGTTTGTAACCATTTCGCCCCGGAACTTACGGTCTGCGTCCCCGCATCGATCCCTAAAGAGGTCACGGAATATTAACCGTGTGTCCATCAGCTACGCCTTTCGGCCTCACCTTAGGCTCCGACTAACCCTGAGCGGATTAACCTTTCTCAGGAATCCTTAGACTTACGGCGACCAGGGTTCTCACCTGGTTTTTCGCTACTTATGCTGGCAGAGTCTCTTCCCATACCTCCAGTGCTTCTTACGATACACCTTCACCGGTTTGAGAACGCTCTCCTACCACGCGTCTTGCGACGCATCCATAACTTCGGTACCATGCTTCAGCCCCGTTGGATTGTCGGTGCCGAATTGCTCGACCAGTGAGCTATTACGCTTTCTTTAAAGGATGGCTGCTTCTAAGCCAACCTCCTGGCTGTCTGAGCCTTTTGACGTCCTTTCCCACTAAGCATGGATTTTGGGACCTTAGTTGATGGTCTGGGCTCTTTCCCTTTCGACAATGAAGCTTAGCCCCCACTGTCTGACTGCCGTGCTACGCGTTCCTGGCATTCGCAGTTTGGTTGAATTCGGTAACCTGGGAAGGCCCCTAGTTCATCCAGTTCTCTACCACCAAGACGGACCACACGACGCTAGCCCTAAAGCTATTTCGGAGAGAACGAGCTATCACGGAATTTGATTAGCCTTTCACCCCTACCCTCAGCTCATCCAAGCTGTTTTCAACCAACACTGGTTCGGACCTCCATTCGCTGTTACACGAATTTCATCCTGGCCAAGGGTAGATCATCCCGCTTCGCGTCTTATCCCAGCGACTGAACGCCCTATTCAGACTCGCTTTCGCTACGGCTCGCTTACGCTTAACCTTGCCACTGAGATAAACTAGCCAGCTCATTATTCAATAGGCACGAGGTCAGGCATTGCCTTTCGGCCATAGCCCTCCCACTGCTTGTAGGCATGCGGTTTCAGGTACTATTTCACTCCCCTCGCAGGGGTTCTTTTCACCTTTCCCTCACGGTACTTGTTCACTATCGGTCGCCAACGAGTATTTAGCCTTGCCGGATGGTCCCGGCGGATTCGCGCAGGGTTTCTCGTGTCCCGCGCTACTTAGGAACCACTTAAAGGAGGATTGCATTTTCGTCTACGGGGCTGTCACCCTCTTTGGCCGGCCTTTCCAGACCGTTCAGCTAACACTTTCCTATCCCTTGTTTAACCAAGAGACCCCACGCGCTTAACAACTTGCTCGCGTAGCCTCTTGATTATTGTGGCCCTGCAACACCGCTCTCTCCTTACGGATCGAACGGTTTAGGCTGTTCCGAGTTCGCTCGCCACTACTATCGGAATCACGGTTGTTTTCTCTTCCTCTGGGTACTGAGATGGTTCACTTCCCCAGGTTCACTTCTCTACCCTATGTATTCAGATAGAGATATCAAGTGTTCCCACTTGATGGGTTTCCCCATTCGGAAATCCCCGGATCACAGAATGCTTGCTTCTCCCCGAGGCTTATCGCAGCTGGCCACGTCCTTCATCGTCTGTTGGCGCCAAGGCATCCACACGCATGCCCTTAGTAGCTTGACCATAAAATTAACTCCAGACACGGAGTTCGTATCAACATCGGTGGATTAGACCGATGCAGACTTGATCGTATTCTCTTTGCGCCCGCTGCCAATGCCGACCGGACAGGCTTTCACCCTCCGGAGGACAATGCAGCGATTACAACTTGCAGTTTTGCCCGTCATATTCAATTTTCAAAGAACTCGATTGCGTTTTCACAGCAACCACCGGGGGCCTCTATAGGAAGGCCACACGCGGTAGCTGTATTGGAACTGATGGTGGGCCTGGGTAGATTCGAACTACCGACCTCACCCTTATCAGGGGTGCGCTCTAACCAACTGAGCTACAGGCCCAGGCACGCTGACGTCGGAAGTCCGACAATCAGACGCATTTGCTGGTGGAGCTGACCGGGATCGAACCGGTGACCCCCTGCTTGCAAAGCAGGTGCTCTCCCAGCTGAGCTACAGCCCCTGAAACACCGCCGCTAGCAGCGATGCGTATTTTAATCGAGGCCAGTTGGATGCCGGCTAGGTCGCTTAAAGCAGACCCGACCACAAAATCTCAAGCTCTTAAGTGGAGATCCGGAACGGATTGACAGGAAAGATTGTCATCTACTGGCCTCGTGAAAGGCACGATTCGATGACTCCTGCCACTATTCTCTCTTAGAAAGGAGGTGATCCAGCCGCAGGTTCTCCTACGGCTACCTTGTTACGACTTCACCCCAATCATGAATCATACCTTGGGCCGCTGCCTCCCTTGCGGGTTAGCGCGCAGACTTCTAGTACAATCCACTTTCGTGATGTGACGGGCGGTGTGTACAAGGCCCGGGAACGTATTCACGGCGTCATTCTGATACGCCATTACTAGCGATTCCAGCTTCATGCAGGCGAGTTGCAGCCTGCAATCCGAACTGAGGACGGTTTTTTCCGATTAGCTCCCCCTCGCGGGTTTGCAGCGGTTTGTACCGACCATTGTAGCACGTGTGTAGCCCTGGACATAAAGGCCATGATGACTTGACGTCATCCCCACCTTCCTCCAACTTATCGCTGGCGGTCTCCTGAGAGTTCCCAACTTAATGGTGGCAACACAGGACAAGGGTTGCGCTCGTTGCGGGACTTAACCCAACATCTCACGACACGAGCTGACG
>CANGYQ010000003.1 GCA_947458745.1 Bryobacteraceae bacterium
ACGGAAATGGTGATGCCGGGCGACAACGTGCAGATGGAAATCGAGCTGATTACGCCGGTGGCCATGGACAAGGGTCTGCGCTTCGCCATCCGCGAAGGCGGCCGTACGGTGGGCGCGGGCACGGTGTCGGAGATTGTGAACTAGGGCTGGTTCTACAGTGCCCCGCCTTGGCGGGCACTGGCCAGAAGCTGATTATCCATGAATAAAGAACGCATCCGCATTCGCCTGAAGGCGTACGACCACCGCGTGCTGGACCAGTCCACGACCGAGATCGTGGATACGGCCAAGCGTACGGGGGCCGTGATTGCTGGGCCCATTCCGCTGCCGACGATCCGGCAGCGGTACACGGTGAACCGCTCGCCGCACGTCGACAAGAAGTCGCGCGAGCAGTTTGAGATTCGCACTCACAAGCGTCTGCTGGACATTCTCGAGCCGACGCAGGATACGGTGGACGCGCTGATGAAGCTCGACCTGCCGGCTGGCGTGGATGTGGAAATCAAAGCCTTCGGCAAGAAGTAGGCGTTCGGGTTATAGCAATTGATCCTGGCCGTGGTTTGTGCCGGGTGGAGTTTTGGAAGTTGATCGAGGGAAAGTCATGTCCCCAGGGATTCTAGGCAAAAAAATCGGAATGACCCAGATCTTCCGCGCTGACGGGCAAGTGGTGCCGGTCACGCTGGTGAAGGCGGGTCCGTGTGTGGTGACGCAGCGCAAGACGCCCACCAGTGACGGCTATGATGCGGTGCAGTTGGGCTTGGTGGAGTTCGCCAAGGCCAAAAACATCACCAAGCCGATGGCGGGTCACTTAAAGAAGTCCGGTGCTGATGGGGTTCGTTTTCAGCGCGAGTTCCGTCTGGCGACGGGCGACTCCGACCTGAAGGCCGGTGATCGGATTCTGGTGACTGAGTTTAAGCCCACCGACAAGGTGGATGTGACCGGTGTTTCCAAGGGCCGCGGTTTCGCGGGCTTTGTGAAGCGCCATCACTTCCGCGGCGGCGAAGGCAGCCATGGTTCGATGTTCCACCGCGCGCCCGGTTCCATTGGTTCGTCCAGCTTCCCCAGCCGGGTGTTCCCGGGCATGCGGATGGCGGGTCATATGGGCGACGCCCAGGTGACCGTGCGCAACCTGGAAGTGGTTCAAGTGGACAGCGAAGACAACGTGCTGATGGTCAAGGGTGCTATCCCGGGCCCGAATGGCAGCTACGTGATGGTTAAGCGTTCACGGCGGATGGGTAAGTAAAGGGGGATTGAGGCAATGGCAACCGTAGATATCGTCAATCTCCAAAATCAGAAAGTCGGGCAGATGGATCTGTCAGACGAAGTATTCGCCGCTGAGATCAACGAAGCGCTGCTCTATGAGAGCGTCCGCCACTACATGGCGGGCCGCCGCTCGGGCACGGCGAAGACCAAGACCCGGCATGAAGTAGCCGGCTCCGGCAAGAAGTTGTGGAAGCAGAAGGGTACCGGTCGCGCTCGTATGGGTTCGATCCGGTCGCCGCTCTGGCGTCACGGCGGTACCACGCACGGTCCAGTGCCGCGCGACTACAGCTACCGGCTGAACAAGAAGATGATCCTGGGAGCGTTGAAGAGCGCCCTGTCGGCCAAGCTGCGCGACGGTGAGTTGAAGGTAGTGGATGCCTTCGCGTTCGCTGAGCACAAGACCCGCGTCGTCCGCCAGGCGCTGAATGCGCTCGAGGCAACCAAGACGGCTCTGCTGGTGGACGCAGGCGAGAACGTGAATTTGGCCCGCGGTTCTCAAAATCTAGAGGGGGTCAAGCTGGTTGGCCCCAAGGGCGTCACCGCTTATGACCTGCTGAAGCATAAGCTGGTGCTGATCTCCAAGGAGGCGGCGGAAAAGCTGTCGGCCTCGCTCGCGGGAGGTGCAAAGTGAATTTGTATGACGTCATCGTCCGGCCGGTGGTGACTGAAAAGGCCGTGACCAAGAAGGACGACCAGCGGACTCTCTGTTTTGAAGTGGCCCCGGCGGCTACCAAGACGGAGATCAAGCACGCGGTTGAGAAATTGTTCAAGGTGAAGGTGTCCGAAGTTCGGACGGCTTCATTCCTTGGCAAGTTGCGCCGGCGGGGCCGTTTTGCGGGCTACCGTTCGGATTGGAAGAAGGCTTACGTTGTGCTGAAGACGGGCCAAAAAGTGCCCGAGTACGCCGAGATTTAGCCGTCAGGAGAAGACATGCCCGTCAAGTCATTTAAGCCCGTAACCCCGACGCGCCGCTTCCAGACGGTGGTGACGCGCGAGGACATCACTAAGCAGACTCCGGAAAAGTCGCTCACCGTTGGTAAGCGCAAATCCGGTGGCCGCACTTCACTCGGTCAAACGTCCAGCCGCTTCATCGGCGGCGGTCACAAACAGACCTACCGCATCATCGATTTCAAGCGTGACAAGGCTGGTGTCCCGGCCAGGGTCGCTTCGGTTGAGTATGATCCTAACCGCACGGCGCGCATCGCTCTGCTGCACTATGTCGACGGTGAGAAGCGCTACATTTTGGCCCCTGTCGGGCTGGAAGTGGGTCGCACGGTTCTGTCTGGCCCCACGGCCGACATCCTGATTGGCAATTCGCTGCCGATTAAGAATATCCCTGCCGGTACCATCGTGCATTGCATTGAGCTCCGTCCCGGCAAGGGCGCGCAGATGGCGCGTTCGGCTGGCGCGCAGGCGCAACTGGTTTCCAAGGATGGCGAGTTCGGTTTGTTGAAGCTGCCGTCGGGTGAAACCCGCCGCGTGCACGTCGAGTGCATGGCGACCATCGGTCAGGTTGGCAATCTCGATCACGAGAATGAATCGCTCGGCAAGGCCGGCCGGTCTCGTTGGCTGGGTAAGCGTCCGCACAACCGCGGTGTGTCGATGAACCCGGTCGACCACCCGCACGGTGGTGGCGAGGGTCGCACGTCAGGCGGCCGTCACCCGGTTACTCCGTGGGGTCAGCCCACGCGTGGTTACAAAACCCGCAACAACAAGCGGACCAACAAGTTTATCGTCAGCCGGAAGAAGAAGGAGCGCTAGAGACTGTTTAGTCTTGAGTAATCATCATGAGCCGCTCACTAAAAAAAGGCCCGTTCATCGATACCCACTTGGCTCTCAAGGTGGAGGCGCTGAACGCCAAAAGTCAAAAGCAGGTTGTGAAGACCTGGTCGCGCCGGTCGACGATCATTCCGGATTTTATCGGTCACACCTTCGGCGTGCACAACGGGAAGAAGTTCATCCCGGTGTATGTTACCGAGAACATGGTAGGCCACAAGTTGGGTGAGTTCTCGCCCACCCGGACCTTTAAGGGTCACGTGGCGAAGTCCAACGAGAAGACGGGCAAGTAAGGAAATCGCGATGGAAGCAAGAGCAGAAGCACGCTACATCCGGACGTCAGCCCAGAAGGCGCGCCTGGTGATCGACCTGATCCGCGGCCGCAAGGCGGGTGAGGCGATCCATATCCTCCGCATGACCAACAAGCGGATGGCGCCGGTGATTGAGAAGGTGTTGCGTTCGGCGATCGCCAATGCGGAGAACCGCTCCAGCAGCGTGGATGTCGACAAGCTGGTGGTCAGCGAGGCCTACGTCAATGAAGGCCCGCGCATGAAGCGGATTCGGCCGGCACCAATGGGCCGGGCTTACCGGTATCAACGCCGGATGTCGCATATCGTCGTCAAGGTAGCCGAGCTCGGTCAAACGGCTCCGGTGAGCAAGTAGTTCCGGGGAATAAGGAATTAGGCATGGGTCAGAAAGTACATCCCTACGGCTTCCGGCTTGGCGTGACCAAGACGTGGCGCTCGCGTTGGTTTGCCAAGCAGGACTACGCGAAGCTGCTGTTTGAGGACCTGGAACTGAAGGCTTCGCTGCGTGAGCGGCTTAAGTCGGCGGGTGTCAGCTCCATTGAGGTCGATCGGCCGGGCAACAAGTTGCGGATCACGATCCGTACCTCTCGTCCGGGTATCATTATCGGCCGCAAGGGCGCTGAGATCGAGAAGCTGAAGCAGGATCTCGCCAAGAAGGCCAAGCGCGAAGTTTTCATCGACATCCAGGAGGTCCACAAGCCGGAGCTGGATGCTCAGCTGGTGGCCGAGTCCATCGCGATGCAGCTGGAAAAGCGCGTGGCGTTTCGTCGCGCGATGCGCAAGGCCGTGGATAGTGCGTTGCGTTTTGGCTGCAAAGGTATCAAGGTCCGGGTTTCCGGCCGCTTGAACGGGGCCGAGATCGCCCGGAGCGAATGGTATTTGCAGGGTCAGTTGCCGCTACACACGCTGCGCGCTGATATCGATTATGGCTTTGCTGAGGCCAGCACCACTTACGGTGTGATCGGCGTCAAGTGCTGGGTTTACAAGGGCGAAGTGCTGGACATTCCGGGCCGCCGTGGTCTGCGCAACGCTGATCCGGAACCGCGCCGCCGTCCGCGCGATAACCGCGATAATCCTCGCGGTGATCGGGGCGACCGGGGGGGGGATCGCCGCGCTCCGATGTCGGCTGCACCGGCCGCTGAGACTGGTGTCGTGCAGCCTGCGCCCGTGATGCCCCCGGTTAGTGGTTCTCCGATTATGCCACCCGTCGCTGCCCCTGCAGCGCGGAGCTGGAAGCAGGATGCGCAGCCGGTGACCGAAGCGGGCAAGCCGGAAACCAAGGTGGAGGAATAACACGCCATGTTGATGCCCAAGAAGGTCAAGTACCGCAAGCAGCAACGCGGGAAGATGAAGGGTACGGCCCAGCGTGGAGCCACGCTGGCGTTTGGTGAGTATGGGTTGAAGGGTCTGGCGCTCTGCTGGATCACCAACCGTCAGATCGAGGCGGCCCGTATCGCCATGACGCGCCATATTAAGCGTGGTGGCCGGGTGTGGGTGCGCTTGTTCCCGGATAAGCCCTATACGAAGAAGCCGGCTGAAGTCCGCATGGGTTCGGGCAAGGGTGCGCTTGAAGGGTGGGTTGCGGTGGTTCGTCCCGGCAAGGTGCTGTTTGAGATGGAAGGCGTCCCGGTCGAAGTAGCCCAGGAAGCGTTCCGCTTGGCGGCGGCGAAGTTGCCGTTGAAGACCAAGTTTATCAAGCGTGAGATGGCGTAGGCGGAACAGGAAGTAAGGAAGACACGCGATGAAGGCCGAAAAAATTCGCGAGCTTGGTGAAGCCGAGCTCGCCGCCCAACTGAAGGAAGGCGCCGAAAAGATGTTCCGTCTGAAGTTTCAGATGAAGATGGGACAGACCGATGGCGTCAAGAATTACCGCATGCTGCGCAAGGATCGCGCCCGGGTGCTGACGGAGCTGACTGCACGCAAAGCCAAGGAGGCGTCGAAGTAACGATGTCGGAAAAGGTTGTCCGCAAGCAGGAAAAGGTCGGCGAAGTCGTTTCGACCAAGATGGCCAAGACGATCGTGGTGCAGGTGACGCGCCGGGTGCAACACCCGATGTACAAGCGGATCATCACGAAGCGCAACAAATTTTACGCCCATGACGAGAATGAAACGGCTCGGACGGGTGATGTGGTCCGCATTGTGGAAGCTCGGCCGATGTCGAAGCTGAAGCGGTGGGCGCTGGGTGAGGTGATCCGCCGGTCGGCATTGGTGGGTCTCGAAGCCGAAGAAGTGAAATCGTAGCCGGACGGCAACAGGAGTCATGTCATGGTAGGGATGAGAACAATCCTCGCGGTGGCCGACAATTCCGGCGCTCGCCGGTTGTCGTGCATTTTGCCGCGTGGTGGTGATTTGGGCGCGCGCGCCGGTCTGGGTGACATTGTCACCGCAGCCGTGAAGGAAGCTGCGCCGGATTCTAACATCAAGAAGGGTAAGGTCGTCCGGTGTGTCATCGTACGGCTGCGTAAGGAGACCCGCCGCAAGGATGGGACCTACATTCGCTTTGATGAGAACGCCGCGGTGTTGGTGAACGAACTGGGTGAGCCCGTCGGCACCCGCGTTTTTGGCCCGATTGCTCGTGAATTGCGCGACAAGCGCTACATGAAGATCGTGTCGCTCGCTCCGGAGGTGATCTAACCATGGCGAAGCTCCAGTTTTTCGGAACTCGCGCCGCCGGTGCGCCGGCGCGCATTCGTCTCAAGAAGGATGACATCGTCAAGGTCATCGCGGGCAAGGACAAGGGCAAGACTGGTCGGATCCTGGAAGTGGATCAGGAGAAGGGCCGCGTGCTGGTGGAAGGCGTCGGCATGATCAAGCGCCACACCCGCCCCAACCCGGCTCGTCAAGTGAAGGGTGGCATCGCCGAGCGCGAAGCTCCGATTCATGTCTCCAACGTCATGCTGACGACCTCGGGCGGCGTGCCGACCCGGATCGGCATCAAGGTGGAGAACGTGGGCGGCAAGATGCGCCGCACTCGCGTGGCGCGCAAGAGCGGCGAGACGCTCGACAAGAAGTAGTCGACTTCAAGGATTTACAGGCAGCTTCTGAAGGCAAGCAGGCAGGACAACGATATGGCAGCACGGTTGCGCGAATTGTATACAACGAAAGTGGCCCCGGCACTCCAAAAGGATTTCGGGTACAAGAACGTGATGGCGATCCCGAAGATCGAGAAGGTTTCGATCAACATTGGTTTGGGCGAGGCGACCTCGAACTCCAAGCTGATGGACGGCGCTGTTGTGGAACTGGGTACGATTGCGGGGCAGAAGCCCGTCGTCACCCGCGCCAAGAAGTCGATCGCCGCCTTCAAGCTGCGCGAGGGTGTGGCGATTGGTTGCATGGTGACTCTGCGCGGTGACCGGATGTATGAGTTTCTGGACCGTCTGATGAACATCGCTCTCCCGCGCGTCCGTGACTTCCGTGGTGTCAACCCGAAGTCATTTGATGGCCGGGGCAATTACACGCTCGGCGTGAAAGACCAGTTGATCTTCCCGGAGATTGACTACAACAAGATCGAAAAGACCAAGGGCATGAACATCTGTATTACCACCACGGCGGGTACGGACGCTGAGGGTTTGGCGCTGCTGAAGTACATGGGCATGCCGTTCCGGAATTAGTCCGCAACCAGAAGCGAATCCAGGACCCGAGAAGCAAACGAGGAATTTAGCACCACATGTCAACGACGGCAAAAGCAGCCAAAGACCGAATCCTCGGCGAGAAGATCGCCGCGGCCCGGGCCAACGGCACCAAGGTAAAGTTTGCAATCCGCTTGCGGAACCGCTGCATGCGTTGCGGCCGGCCGCGCGGCTATATCGGGAAGTTCCATTTGTGCCGGATTTGTTTCCGGCAGCTGGCGCTGGCGGGCGAGATCCCGGGCGTTGTGAAATCGAGTTGGTAAGGAGCCAGGCATGACGACATCAGATCCCATCGCCGATATGCTCACGCGCGTGCGGAACGCGATTATTGCGCGTCACTCCAAAGTGGACGTCCCGTCTTCGAAGGTCAAGATGGAAATAGCCCGGATCCTGAAAGAGGAAGGCTACATCCTGAACTTCAAATTGGCGGAAGAAGGCGCCCGGAAGACGATCAAGATCTATTTGAAGTACACCCCCGGTAATCAGCCGGTGATCTCGAAGCTGGAGCGCATCTCGCGCCCTGGCTGCCGGGTCTATGTCGGTTCTTCGGATATCCCGCGTGTGTTGGGTGGATTGGGCGTCAACATTTTGACTACTCCGCGCGGTGTAATGACCGGCGCGACGGCGCGCAAGCAGGGCGTCGGCGGCGAAATTCTCTGTCAGGTTTGGTAAGTAATCATGTCGCGAATTGGTAAAAAACCGATCAATATTCCGGCGGGCGTGAAGCTCAAGATCGGCGAGTCTCTTCTCGTCGAAGGCCCGAAAGGCAAGCAGACCGTTCCGATTCCGCCGGGTATCCGGCTGGAACAGGCGGGCACCGTACTGGAAGTCAAGCGGGAAAATGATAGCTTCGCTGCGGTGCACGGCTTGACTCGCGCCTTGGCTTCCAATGCCGTGGTGGGCGTCTCCTCGGGCTTCGTTCGGGAGTTGGACATCGTGGGCGTCGGCTACCGCTGCGATGTCAAAGGCAATATCGCGAGCTTTGCTTTGGGTTACTCACACCCGATTGAGTTCCTTTTGCCCCCCGAAGTCGAGATGGCCGTTGATAAGCAGACGCATATCGTGCTGAAAAGCTTCGATCGTCAGGTGCTGGGCCAAGTGGCCGCGAATATGCGGGCGCTGCGTCCGCCGGATCCATACAAGAATAAGGGTGTCCGTTTCACCGGCGAAGTGCTCCGGAAGAAGCAGGGCAAGACGGGCGCTGGCGGCAAGGGCGGAGGTAAGTAATGAGTGCGAAATCGAGCAAGAACGATCGCCGGGTCCGCATTCACACGCGCATCCGCCGCAAGGTGAAGGGCGAGGCTGCCCGGCCGCGTTTGGCGGTCTTCCGCAGTGTGAAGCATATTTATTGCCAGGTCATCGACGACCGGTCCGGGACCACGCTGGTGTCGGCTTCCTCCAACGAGAAGGCCGAAACCGTGAAGTCCGGCGGCAACCTCGATGGGGCCAAGGGTGTGGGACGTTTGGTGGCGGAGCGGGCCAAGGAAAAGGGCATCACGCAGGTGGTGTTTGACCGCGGCGGCTATCTCTATCACGGCCGGGTGAAGGCGCTGGCGGAAGCTGCGCGCGAAGCAGGATTGGAGTTTTAACTCAACATGGCTTACGTTCCAGTTAAGCGGGTCGACGCCGGCAGCCTGAACTTGAAAGAGCAGGTCGTCTCCATTAACCGCGTCACCAAAGTGGTGAAGGGCGGCAAGAATATGAGCTTCTCGGCCCTGGTGGTGGTGGGTGATCCTTCCGCGCGGGTTGTCGGTTTCGGTACCGGCAAAGCGAAGGAAGTTCCCTCCGCCATCAAGAAGGGTATCGAGGCGGCCAAGAAGAACTTGCGGAAAATCAACGTGCTGGAGCGGACCATTCTGCACCCGGTGCTGGGCCGTTTTGGTGCCGGGCTGGTGTTGTTGAAGCCCGCCCCGGAAGGTACTGGCGTCATTGCCGGTGGTCCGGTGCGTGCGGTGATCCAGAGCGTTGGTATTCCGAATGTGTTGACCAAGTCCATTGGTTCGCACAACCCCCACAACGTCGTCAAGGCGACCATTGCTGCCCTGACGCAGTTGCGCGACCGGGGTGAAGTGGCGGAGATGCGTGGCTTGGCGCAGGAGAAAGTCAGTGCCTGAGCAAACAGCAAAAATTAAGATCCAGCTCTACGCGAGCACGATCACCTGTCCCGAAAAGCAGCGCGCCATCGTCCGTTCGTTGGGCCTGAAGAAGCTCAACAGCATCGTGGAGCGCCCGGACGACGCCTGTTTCCGCGGTATGGTGAAGAAGATCCCTCACTTGGTGAGGGTGGTGGCCTAACATGAACCTGAGCCAGATTAAGCCCCCCGCAGGGCAAAAACAGAAAAAGCAGCGTGTCGGCCAGGGTATGGGTACCGGGCGCGGTAAGTTCTCCGGCCGTGGTGCCAAGGGTGCTAAGTCGATCTCCGGCTACTCGCGTATGCGCGGCTTTGAAGGCGGTCAGATGCCGCTCCATCGCCGCTTGCCGAAGCGTGGCTTCACCAACGTGTTCCGCGAAGAGTGGGCCATCATCAATCTGGCCAAGCTCCAGGAACTGGAGGGCGATACCTTCTCACCCGAGATCCTGATGGCTTCCGGTGTGATCAAGAAGATCGAGAAGGGCTTGAAGGTTCTCGCCCATGGTGAGATCAAGAAGGCCATCAAGGTCACCGCTCATGCCATTTCCGCGGCAGCGGCGGAGAAGATCAAGGCAGCCGGCGGCACCGTCGAACTGCTGACCAAGGCCAGCCCAGCCGAGCCAGCCGCTTAAGAGCAGCTGCTATCGGGCGTTTTCCAGAATTTGCCGCTTTGTTTGAGCGGTAAGCGCGTAGGACAATAAGACCATGTCGAAGTTTTTCGAGGCCATCGCGAACGTCTTTCGGATTCCGGATCTCCGGAACCGTATCCTGTTCACGCTGGGGCTTCTAGCGATCTACCGGTTGGGCGGCCACATTCCCACTCCCGGCATTGATGCCAATCGCCTGGAGCAGTTCTTCCAGCAGAATGCTGGGGGCATATTCGGCTTTTTCGATCTGTTCTCGGGCGGCATGTTCCGGCGCTTGACCGTCTTCGCGCTGGGTATCATGCCGTACATAACTTCCTCGATCATCCTGCAGTTGATGACCGTGGTGGTTCCCACCCTGGAGAAGCTCCAGAAGGAAGGCGAACTCGGACGCCGGAAGATCACCCAGTGGACCCGTTACCTGACGGTGATCCTGGCCTTCGTGCAGTCTGCCACCATCGCCGGAGCCCTCCAGTCAGCTACTGATCCGCGCACCGGTGGCGGCTTCGTCATCAACCCCGGCATCGGCTTCGTGCTGATGACCATGATCTCTTTGACCACTGGTACGGCTTTCATCATGTGGCTGGGTGAGCAGATCACTGAGCGCGGCATCGGCAACGGTATGTCGCTGATCATCTTCACCGGCATCGTGATCGGTCTTCCCAACGCCATCCAGGAAATCTATACCAACGTCTTTGTGACCGGGCAGTGGAACGTCCTGCAAGTGATCGTCATCGCCCTGATGATGATTGCCGTAATCGGGCTGATTGTCCTGGTGGAACGCGGTGAGCGTCGTATTCCGGTGCAGTACGCCAAGCGCGTGATCGGTCGCAAGATGTTGGGCGGCCAGTCCACGCACTTGCCCTTAAAGGTGAATGCCGGTGGTGTCATCCCGGTGATCTTCGCCCAGTCTTTGCTGTCGATCCCGCAGACGTTTCTCACCTACGATTCGGTTCGCAAGAGCCCCTGGTTGAACGGAATGCTGTCGGCGATCTCCTACGGTGAGGTGCTTTATTTCATTGCCTACACCGCGTTGATCGTCTTCTTCAGCTTCTTCTACGTCTCCATCATCTTCAACCCCAACGAAGCCGCGGACAACATGCGGAAGTACGGTGGGTTCATCCCGGGCATCCGGCCCGGCAAGAACACCGCCGACTACATGAACAAGATCCTGACCAAGATCACAGTGGTGGGTGGTCTTTACCTGGCCCTGCTCAGCCTGCTCCCGGTCATTCTGATCTCCGGGATCAAGCTGCAACGCCTGCCGTTGATCGGCAATTGGATTGACGGTAACTTCCCGCGGTTCATCCTCGATGGTCTCGGCGTGACGTTCTATTTCGGCGGCACCTCGTTGCTGATCGTCGTGGGCGTCGCCATGGATACCGTGAACCAAGTGGAAGCCCAGCTCATTATGAGACACTACGAGGGCTTTACTCCGCGCGCTGGCCGCATCCGTGGCCGCCGGTCCAGCGGATAGTCACTCGGGTTAAACGGGATTCATTATGGCATCGGGCGCAAGCCCCGCGAAGGCTTTGGTTTTGTTCGGTCCCCCAGGTTCGGGGAAAGGAACTCAGGCGAAGATGCTTACGCAATCGCTTCTGTTCCCCCATATCTCCACGGGCGACATGCTGCGCGAACACATCAGGGCTGGGGACCCAGTGGGCTTGAAGGTCCGTGATCTGTTGAAGGCCGGCCAACTGGTCTCTGACGATCTGGTGGACCAGATGGTGGCCGAACGCATTACCCGCCCGGACTGCCACGCCGGGTTCATTCTGGATGGTTATCCACGCACCCTTCCGCAGGCGGAATCCGTCACCTCCCTTCTTTCGGCCCACGGCTTCACGGCGGTGGTCGTTTATCTGAAGGTGGATGAGGAGAAGTTGGTGAAGCGGCTGACCAACCGGCGTCAATGCCCGCAGTGCGGAACTCTCTACAACGTACTGTTGAAACCCCCGATTGTTCCCGGCCGGTGCGATGTCGAAGGTTCCCGCCTGACGACGCGGGAAGACGACCGGGAAGAGGTGATCCGCCAACGCTTCGAATCGTTTGAGCGCCAGACACGGCCGGTGCTCGACTTTTTTGGCCAACGGACGAAGTTTCTGGAAGTCGCCGCCAGTGACTCCTCACCCGAACAGATCCTGCATCAGATTGAGGCGTTTCTCGCCACCCCGGAGGCCGCATGATTGCCCGTCGAAGCCCGTCGGAGCTGGAGAAGTTGCACCGCTCCGGGCTGCTGGTTCACCAGATTCTCCAGCGGCTCAGTGGCATGGTGGCGGTGGGCGTCTCCACCTTGGACCTGGAGCACGAGGCCGACCGGATGATGCGCGATGCTGGGGCCAAGCCGGCCTTCAAGGGGTATTATTCGCAAGCTGCGGGCACTAAATTCCCGTACGTTCTCTGTGTTTCGGTGAACGAAGAGATCGTCCACGGCATGCCATCGCAGAAGAAGGTGTTCCGCGCCGGTGATGTGGTGTCGCTCGATACCGGGGTACAACTGAATGGCTATTTCGGCGATTCGGCCGTGACGGTGGCGCTGGACCCGGTGACGCCGGAGACCGAAAAGCTCCTCCGCGTCACGCGCGAATGCCTGGACCGGGCCATCCAGCAGACCGTTGCCGGCAACCGCCTCGCCGACATTTCCGGAGCTGTGGAACGGCACGCCGTCACCGAAGGCTTTTCTGTCGTCCGCGAGTTCGTCGGCCACGGCATTGGCACTTCACTCCACGAAGAGCCGCAAGTACCCAACTACGTGGACCGTAAGAATGACAACCCGCGCCTGAAGGAGGGCATGGTGCTCGCCATTGAGCCCATGATCCTGGCTGGCCGCCCGGAATCCAAGGTCTTGAAGGACAAGTGGACCGCGGTGACCAAAGATGGACGCAACGCCGCCCATTTTGAGCACATGGTGGCCGTCACCAACAATGGCCCCTGGGTGCTCAGCCGCCCGGCATAGTCCCGCCCGGCCAGACCCGCCCGGCCAGTCCCAGCGCCCCAGAACTTCTTTCGGAACCACGCCCCGGTTCCACGGGTCCCTCGCTACTACTTTCAGGTCCGCCGTATACCCGCTTGAGGCTATGGTTATCCCAGTCTGGCCCTCCCATACTGGAGCTGACTGGATACCATGAACCCTGCTCGAACAACCCGCCCCCGGTCGGTGACGGTCTTGGTGGCCCTCCTCCTCTCAGCTGAACTCCTCTTCGCGGAGCAAGCGGCGCCCCCTGACCAGCGGGCCAACCCGGCCGTGCCTCCGACCGCGGCGGCAATGCCGATCGATGCGGTCCTGCAGGAGGCGATGGAGCGCAATCTGGACCTGCTGGCGGAACGCTATAACCTGTCCGTCTCCGACGCCCGCATGATCACGGCCCGGCTGCGTCCCAACCCGGTCTTGAGCCTAGGGAGCATCTATCTACCCCTCCCCGGGACCAACTTCCAGCCCAGCCTGAGCGGAGTGGGGCCCACCGAATACAACAGCCGGGTGGACTTCCTATTCGAGCGCGGCGGCAAGCGCGACAGCCGGATGGCGCTGGCCAAGGCCGACCGTGAATATGCCGAACTAGCCTTGAAGAACACCCTCCGGAGTCTGATCTTCAGCGTACAAAGCGCCTTCGTCGATGTCCAGATCGCCAAGGAAAACCTCCAACTGGCCTCCGATAACCGGCGGGCCTTCCAGGCCATCGTCGACATCAACACAGCCCGCGTTGCGGCCGGCGACCTGGCCAAAGTGGAACTCTCGCGCATCCGCATCGCGGCGCTGCAGTTTCAGAACGCCGTGCAGCAAGCCCAGCTACAACTCCGGCAGGCCCAAAGCCGACTCCAACTACTGATGGGCCGCCGTACTCCGGACGCCGCCTTTGATGTCGTGGGCGACCTTCGCCGGGAAACCCTGACGCAAGACCTAGGCCAACTGAGTGTCCTGGCCCGGCAGCGACGGCCTGATCTGCGGAGCCTCGAAGCCGCTCAAGCGCGCTCCCAAGCCGACATGCGCCTGCAAATCGCGCAAGGCAAAATCGACTACACCATCGGCGCGCAGTACTCGCATCAACGCGTGACGCCAGGAACCGCATCCTCGGTCAGTGTCTTCGTCAGTGCGCCCCTGCCAGTGTTTAATCGCAACCAGGGGGAAGTGGCCCGGGCCGACCGGGAATCCCAACAATCGGCCGCCCGCCTGCAGGCACTCACCAGTTCCATCGACACCGAAGTCCGCAGCGCCTTTGAGCAATATCGCACCAACAAAGATCTGCTGGACAACATCGAAGCCAACATGTTGAACCAGGCCGGCGAAGTCCGGCGCACCACTGAATACTCTTATCGCCGCGGCGAAGCCTCGCTGGTCGAGTTTCTGGACGCACAAAGGGCATTCAACGACACAATGCAAAGCTACAACCAGGCCCGGGCCGACTACGCCCGGAGCCTCTATCTGATCGACTCAATCACCGGACGTCTGGAAGGATCATCCAAATGAGCACCATTCAAACGACCTCCGCCAAGGCTCTGGCCGTGCTCGCGCTGCTCACTGCCGGCTGCCAAACACCTCCCGCCGCCCCTGAAGCCGCCCCCAACGCCACCACCGCCCCGAGCCTCCCATCCGGCCAGGTGCGGTTTGCGGCTGGATCCCCGCAACTGGCGCAGATCAAGGTGGAGCCCGTGATTACGGCGGAAGTGCCCACCGACGAAGTCACCTCGCCCGGAAAAGTGGAGGCCAACCCCAACCGGACCTCACATGTCACCTTGCCGTTGGCAGGCCGGATCGTGACTGTGTCGGTGAAGATCGGAGACCTGGTCCAGCAAGGGCAGCCACTGCTGATGATCGATTCACCCGACGTCGACGCCGCCCTGTCGGCGCAGTTGCAGTCACTGGCGCAGATTACCCAGGCGAAAAGTGTCGTCACCAAAACCCAAGCCGACCTGGAGCGTGTCCGGGACTTGTTCTCACACGATGCCGTGGCCAAAAAAGAAGTGCTGAACGCCGAAGCGATGCTTACCCAAAGTCAGGCCAGCCTGGAGCAAGCCCAGGCCGGAGCCCAACAAAGCCGGCGGCGGCTGGAACTGCTGGGCATTGAGCCGGGCCGCTTCGGACAAAAAGTAGCCGTCACGGCCCCCATTGCCGGCAAGGTACTGGAGATGAACATCGTCCCTGGTGAATACCGCAACGACACCAGCGCCCCCGTCATGACCATCACCGACTTAAGCACCGTCTGGATCACCTCCGACGTGCCGGAAAGCTCAATCCGTCTGGTGAAGCTGGGTGAGGCGGTCCAAATCGATCTGGCGGCGTACCCCGGCGAGAAGTTCCGAGGCCGCGTGAAGCAGATCGCTGACACCGTCGATCCCCAGACGCGCACCATCAAAGTGCGCGCCGAAATGGACAACCCCGGCGGCCGCTTGCGCCCAGAAATGTTCGGCCAGATCCGGCATGTTGAAGCGCTGGAAAACAAGCCCGTCGTCCCCGCATCGGCCGTCATCGAAGCGGACAGTCGCCGCGTGGTTTGGCGAGAAACCGCGCCAGGGCAGTTCCAACGGACCGCTGTCACACTGGGCGGCCGGATCGGCGACCGCGTAGCCATCCTCAGCGGCCTCAAGGCCGGTGACCGCATTGTCATCGATGGAGTGATGTTGCTGCAAAGCAACTAGAAGGCACACCCGTGATTGCACAACTCCTCCGCTTCGCGTTGGCCCAGCGGTTCATCACGCTCCTGGCGGGCCTCTCTTTGGTCGGCGTGGGCCTGTGGGCCTTCCAGCAATTGAAGATTGAAGCCTACCCCGACATCTCCGACACCCAGGTGGTGATCGTCACCGAGTACCCGGGCCGTGCTGCCGAAGAAGTCGAGCAGCAAGTCACCATTCCGGTGGAGCGCGCACTCAACAGCGTTCCCAACGTCATCGCGCGCCGGTCCCGCACCATCTTTGGCCTATCGGTGGTGGAACTCACCTTTGCCTACGGCACCAATGACTACTTTGCCCGTCAGGTGGTGCTGGAGAAGCTGCGGGATGCCACGCTGCCCGACACGGTCAGCCCCGCCCTGGGCCCGCTCTCCACCCCGATCGGCGAACTCTACCGCTATCAGCTATCCGGCGGAGGGCTCAAAAGTCTGCAACTGCGCGAGCTTCAGGACTGGATCGTCACCCCACGGTTCCTGCAAGTGCAAGGCGTCGCCGATGTCACCCCGTTCGGCGGCCTGGTGAAGGAATACCAGATTCAAGTGGACCCTCTGGCGCTCTCCAAGTACGGTCTCGCCATCTCGCAGATCCTCACCGCCGTTCAAGCCAACAACCGCAACGCCGGCGGCGCACTCCTGGACAACAAGCAGCAGGCCATGGTGATCCGTGGCGTGGGCCAGATCCAGACCGTCAGCGACATCGAATCCATCGTCGTGACGGAGAATCGCGGCGTACCCATCTTTGTCCGCGACATCGCCAAAGTCGCCCTTGGCGCAGCTCCCCCCACGGGCGTATTTGGGACCAACGACGTCACCGGCGGCGTCGAGGGCATCGTGTTGATGCGCCGCGGCGAGAACCCCACTGACGTCCTGAAGGGTATCAAGGAGGCCGTGGAAGAACTCAACACCACGCGCTTGCCCGCCGGCGTCAGCCTGTCGCCCATCTATGACCGCACGGACCTGGTCAACAACACTCTGTCCACCGTCAGCCATACGCTGCTGGAAGGCCTGCTGATTGTCGTGCTGGTGCTGATCTTCTTCCTGGGCAGCTTCAAGGCCGCACTGCTGACCGCGATCACCATTCCGCTCTCGCTTCTGTTTGCCTTCATCTGCATGCACTTTTCCGGCATCCCGGCCAACCTGTTGTCGCTGGGTGCACTCGATTTCGGCATCATCGTCGATGCCACCCTGGTGATGGTGGAGCATATCCTCCACACCATCCACGACCGCGAAGGCGAAGGCGGCTCCATCTTTGAAGCCATCCGAGACGCTGCGCTTGAAGTGGAGCGGCCCATCTTCTTCTCGCTGATGATCATCATCTCGGCCTACATCCCTCTGTTTACCCTGGAACGGGTCGAACGGAAGCTGTTCACGCCCATGGCCTTCACGGTCTGCTATGCGCTGCTGGGGTCCATGCTGCTGGCCTTAACGCTGATTCCGGTCATCGCCACTTATCTGTTCCGCCATGGGGCCAAATCCTGGGATAACCCCCTGTTCCGGCTGCTGGCCGTGTGCTACGAGAAGATCCTGAATGTCGTCGTCCGCCGGCCGATCGGCATGCTGGCCGCCTCCGGCACCATCGTCATCGGAGCCTTTGCGCTGGCCGGAGCCTTGGGCATCGAGTTTCTGCCCACGCTGGATGAAGGCGTCGTCTGGGTGCGTATGGTCCTGCCACCTGGCATCTCCATTGACAAGTCCGCTGAGATCGCCGGGCGCGCGCGAAAGCTGATCCAGCAATCCGGCGAAGTAACCCTCGTCAGCTCGCAGACCGGCCGCAACGATGCCGGTACTGACCCCTACGGCCAAAACCGCAATGAGATGTTCGTCGCCCTAAAGCCCTATGACACTTGGCCCGCAGGCAAGAACAAAGCCAAGCTGATCGAAGAGCTTTCCCTCCGCCTCTATCGCGACATTCCCGGAGCCTCGTTCAGCTTTACTCAGCCCATCATCGATAGCGTTACCGAAGCCGTCACTGGCTCCGCCGCCGATCTGGCGGTGATCATCTCGGGGCCCGACCTGGAGCGGCTGCGCGGCATTGCCAAAGACGTCCTGAACGTCGTCAAGCAAGTTCCCGGCGCGGCCGATTCAGCCCTGGAGCAGGAGGCGGACCAGGCGCAGTTACTGATCCGGGTCAACCGCCAGGAAGTGGCCCGCTACGGCATTAACGTCCGCGATGTCCAGGACGTCATCGAACTGGCAATCGGCGGCCAAGCGGCCACCACCGTCTTTGAAGGCGAACGCCGCTTCGACTTGACCGTGCGCTACATCCCGGAAGCTCGCAAGGACATGAGCGCCATCGGCCTGATCCTGATTCCCACGCGTGAAGGTGGGCGCGTCCCGCTCTCGCAGTTGGCGGAGATCAAGGTGGTCAGCGGTGCCTCCATCATCGCCCGCCGCGAAAACAAGCGCCAGATCACCGTCCGCACCAACATCCGTGGCCGCGATCAAGGCGGCTTTGTCGCCGACGCCCAAAAGCGCTTTGAGCAGTCCATCAAGCTGCCGCCGGGCTATTCGGTGGCCTGGGGCGGGCAGTTTGAGAATCTCACCCGCGCCAAGGCCCGGCTCACCTTCATCCTGCCCATCACCATCGCTATCATTTTCGTCCTGCTGTTCTTCATGTTCGGCAACGCCGCCTACGCGGGTATTGTGATGATGAATGTGCCCTTCTCGCTGGTGGGTGGGTTCCTGTTCCTTTACATCCGGAACATAAACTTGAGCGTTTCCGCCGCGGTCGGGTTTATCAGTCTTTTTGGCGTGGCCGTGATGAGTGGCGTGCTGGTGGTGGCCGAGATCAACCGCCGCCGCCGAACAGATCCGGAGCTTGACGTCATGGAGGCCATCGTCCAGGGCTCGCTGTCGCAGCTGCGGCCTGTCTTGTTGATGGTGCTGGTGGCATTGCTGGGCATGGTGCCCGCGGCCCGCGCCAGTGGGATCGGTAGCGATGTGCAGCGGCCACTCGCCACCGTGGTGGTGGGTGGCTTGCTTTCGACGCTGCTGTTGACTTTGCTCGCGCTGCCCTGCCTCTACGCCGTCATCGGCGTGGGGCGCAACCGGACGAAACAGGAGGTCTAACCATGACCGATAACAAACGCACCGTCCTGACCATCATCGTGGACGAAACCGAACTGGCGGGCGAAATGCCGCTCTATGAGGCCGTGGTCCGCAAGCTGGTTCGCCTGGAGATCGCCGGAGCCACCGTGAACATGGGTATCATGGGATTTGGCCGGCACGGCAAGGTACACCGCAAACGCCTGTTCGGCGTGGCCGATGAGCGGCCTGTGACCATTGTGGCCATCGACCGTGACGAAGCCATCCGCCGCGCCCTCCCGGAGCTGCGGGCCATGATGCCGGAGGGTTTAATTTACCTCTCAGAAGCCGAAGTGGCGTAGGCTGAGCCCA
Source organism: Bryobacteraceae bacterium (assembly GCA_947458745.1). GTDB lineage: Bacteria > Acidobacteriota > Terriglobia > Bryobacterales > Bryobacteraceae > JAPKYZ01. The sequence goes on from CANGYQ010000003.1 coordinate 18,803, forward strand.
TAGTTTGACGCCGGGCCGGAACTGTGTCAGAATCATTTAATGGGTGAAGGCTCCTCGTGTGCCCTCACTGCGACCGTCCTTGAGCTGCTACCCCACGGTGGAGTTCTGGTGGAGCTGGACAATCGCGAGCAAGTGCTCGCTCATCCCGCGGGAGCAATCAAAACGAACTTCGTCCGCTTGCGTCCGAAGGACCGTGTCTTGGTTGAGCTGGCCCCGGGAGACCGGACGCGGGGGCGGATCATGAAGTTGTTGAGGGAACGATGAAAGTTCGAGCAAGCGTAAAAAAGATTTGTGACAAGTGCAAGGTGATCCACCGCTTCGGTGTGGTGCGAGTGATCTGCGACAATCCCAAGCATAAGCAGCGGCAGGGGTAGGCTGTCCGGATTCCGGATAAGCGGGTTTTGAGCAAAGAAGGATTTTGAAGAACCATGGCACGTATTGCGGGTGTTGACCTGCCAGCAAAGAAGAGAGCCGAATTCGGCCTCACTTATATCTACGGTGTAGGCCGCACACGCGCCGCCTCGATTCTCCACCGTTGCAGCATCGATCCAGCTAAGAAGATCGGTGACCTGACGGAGGAAGAAGTCAACAGCATCCGTATCCTGCTGGAAAATGAAGGCGCCGTCGAAGGTGACCTGCGCAAAGAAGTTTCAATGAACATCAAGCGGTTGATGGAAATGCAGGCCTACCGTGGCCTCCGTCACCGCCGCTCGCTGCCGGTTCGCGGCCAGCGCACGCACACCAATGCCCGCACCCGCAAGGGTCCGCGGCGCGGCACGGTGGCGGGCAAGAAGAAGGCGACGAAGACCTAAGGCGAGGGGAAAGATTTAAGTCATGGCCAAGGCACCGGCAAAAACTTCGAAGAAGAAGTCCTTTAAGAAAAAGGAAAAAAAGCACATTCCCGTGGGCGTCGTCCACGTGCAGGCGAGCTTTAACAACACCATCGTCACGATCACCGATCAGGTGGGGAACGTGATCTCCTGGTCCTCCAGCGGTTCGCTGGGCTTCCGTGGGTCACGCAAGGGCACCCCTTACGCCGCTCAGCAGGCTTCACTCACCGCGGCCAACAAGGCCAAGGAAGTGGGTTTGCGGTCCGTTGAAGTGCGGGTGGCTGGTCCTGGTGCGGGTCGCGAATCGGCGGTCCGTGCGCTCTCCAGCGCCGGCATCGACGTCCGCAACATCAAGGATTGCACGCCGATTCCGCACAACGGCTGCCGTCCCCCCAAGCGCCGCCGCGTATAACGCGGACGTCGCCCCCGGGAATTAGTCTCTGGCCCTTCACTTCAAGTGAAGGGCGCCTTAAGAGGAAGCAGGACGAAGGCGTTAGCCAACGCCGTAAACTGCACCGCCTCTCTGCTTGTCTTGCGCTAAATCCGCAAGGCTGGCAAGAGCACTGGTAGAGTAGGAGAAGATATGGCTCGTTACATTGGCCCCGTTTGCCGGCAGTGTCGGCGTGAGGGTATGAAGTTGTTCCTGAAGGGTGAGCGCTGCTACACCGAAAAGTGCGCCATCGAAAAGCGCAACTACGTCCCCGGACAGCATGGCAAGGACCGTAAGCCCAAGAAGATTGTCGGCTACGGACTGCAGCTTCGCGAAAAGCAGAAGGCCAAGCGCTACTACGGCCTGGGCGAGACGCAGTTCCGCAATCTGTTCGAGAAGGCCGCCATCATGAAGGGCGTCACCGGTGACAACATGATCAACATGTTGGAGCGTCGCCTGGACAACGTGGTCTACCGCCTCGGTTTTGCCACCTCCCGCCGTCAGGCCCGCCAGATTGTCCGTCACGGTCACATCTCGGTGGATGGTCAGCGCGTCGACATCCCGTCGTTCGTCGTCCGCGCCGGTGAAGCCATCGCCGTCGTCGAAAAGTCGAAGAAGAACCCCACCATTCTGGCCAACCTGGAGACCACGGCCCATGCGCCCACCCCCAACTGGCTGGAAGTGGACCGCGCGTTGTTGACCGCGAAGGTCGTTTCGGTACCGCAGCGTAGCGATCTGGTTCAGATTGAACTGAACGAACAGTTGATCGTCGAATTGTATTCGAAGTAGGCATTGCCAGGCGGCCGGTTCCGTTTCAAATGGAACCGGCCTTGGGCTGTTAAGGAGGCTCCATGTTTAAAGGATTCCAGAAACCCAAGCGGCTCGTGGCCAATACCGAGACGCTGACTGAGCGGTTCGGTAGCTTTACCGCGCAGCCGTTCGAACGCGGCTTCGGCACCACGGTGGGCGTTGGCCTGCGTCGCGTGCTGTTGAGCTCCATTGAAGGCGCTGCTATCACCGCCGTCCGGATCGAAGGCGTCGCTCACGAATTTTCTCCCATCCCGGGCGTCACCGAAGATGCCACCGACATCATCCTGAATCTGAAGCAGATTCCCTTCAAGATGATGACCGATACCGTCAAGACGGTCCGTCTCCGCGTTGATAAGGGCGGGGAAGTGCTCTCCGGCCAGATCGAGACTGATGCTGATGTCGAAGTGCTGGACCGGCATATGCACATCGCCACGGTCGGCGAAGGCGGCAAGCTGGACATCGAGATGCGTCTGAAGGTGGGCCGCGGCTACGTTTCCCAGGACCGCAATTTTGACGAAGATCTGCCGCTCGGCTACATCCCGATCGACTCCGTCCACTCGCCCGTCCGTAAGGTGAACTTCCTGGTGGAAGCCGCGCGTCTGGGCCAGATGACCGATTTCGATAAGCTGACGCTGGAAGTCTGGACCAACGGTGCCATCTCCCCGCAGGATGCGGTGGGGCAGGCCTCCAAGTTGCTGAAGGATCACATGACGATCTTCATCAACTTCGAAGAGACGACCGAAGTCACCGAAGAGCCGGTGGAGCGCGCCGCGGGCCACATGAGCGAAGTGCTCAACCGCAGCGTGGAAGAATTGGAACTTTCGGTCCGCAGCTACAACTGCTTGAAGAACGCCAACATCCAGACCATTGGCGACCTGGTGCAGAAGTCCGAGGCGGAGATGCTCCGTACTAAGAACTTCGGCCGTAAGTCGCTGAATGAAATCAAGGAAATTCTGGGTGGCTTGGGCTTGGGCTTTGGCATGAAGGCGGATGCGGCCGGACGTCTGGTGTTGCCGGCGGGTGGCAGTTCTCCGGCGGATTACAGTGAAGCGGCGGCGGGTGAAGAATAACTTTTGGAGTAAGTGGGTAAAGAACAATGAGACATCGGGTAGGCGGGTACAAACTTAAGCGCGACAAGGGCTCGCGTAACTCACTCCTCAAGGGGCTGGTCACCAGCATCATCGAGCACGAGCGCATCATCACCACCATTCCCAAGGCCAAGGCCGTTCAGCCGCTCGTGGAGCGGATGATCACCCTCGCCAAGGAAGGCACGCTGCACTCACGCCGTCAGGCGGCGGGTTTCCTGGAAACTCCGGCCAGCGTGAAGAAGCTGTTCGATAAGTTGGGCGCTCGCTTCGGCCAGCGCAATGGCGGCTACACCCGCATTGTGAAGCTGGGCTGGCGCAAGGGCGATGGAGCCGAGCAGGCCATGATCGAGTTCGTCGGTTCGGAACTGGTCAAGCGCGCGGCCGATCGGGCCAAGCGCCGTGAAGACCGGCTGAAGGCCATGCGCGAAGGTCGTGAAGGCGAAGGCGGCGAAGAGAGCTAAACCGCTCCTTCATTCTCAAGCTGGCATAGGCCCGGAGGCGGATTTCCGCTTCCGGGCTTTTCCATTTCTGCGGCGCCTGCCCGGATTCGATACGCTAGTTCCCGTTGCCTTTTCCAACTATCACGGCTAGTCCCCTTTTTGACCCCCAGCGCGAGGAACTCCGTTTTCTTCCGGAGTGCCCGCGCCTCCTGCGGAACTTCCCGGCCCCCTGTCCAGTTCTCGCATGGGTCGCCATTCAGCATGGCGCGGCTTCCGGAGTCGGTAGTCTGAACCTGTTACGGCTCGACACTCTCTCAAATACCTGCTACCTGTTGCCTGGCCGCCCGGGTTTCTTTGCCGAAACACAGCAACCCGGCGTCCTGATCGTCGGACTGGATCGCCGCCTGGTGCTGTTTGATCTGGAAGCCAACCAACTTACCGAGACCGGCATCAGCATCGAGGCTGACGATCGTACCTTGATCAACGATGGCTTGGCAGTGCCGGGTGGGCTCCTGTTCGGAACCAAGCACCTCAGCTTTGCGGAACCGAAAGCGGCGCTCTACTACTGGGAGGCGGCCACCAATCAGTTGCGGCAAGTGCTGGGCGAGCAGATCTGCTCCAACGGCAAGCATGTGACCGGCGGCGCGGACGGCTCCGTCCTGATCGACACCGATTCCATCCCCCAAGCCATCACCCGCTACCGGTTCTCTGGCTGGCTCAGCGGGCTGCAAGAACAAACTCCCATCTGCGCCCCGGAATCACTGCCCGGCTTCCCAGACGGCATGCGCGTAACTGCGGATGGCGCAAGCGCCGTGGTGGCCTTCTACAACCCCGAGGCCACCCCCTACGGTCGGGCTCACCAGATCCGGCTGACCGATGGCGAGGTGCTCACCGAATGGCAGTTCCCGGGCTCTCCCCGGGTTACGTGCCCGGAACTGCTGCTGCTGGATGGCCGGGTCCAGGCGATCTTCACCACCGCGGTGGAAGGCATGAGTGCTGAACTCCGGGCCCAGTGTCCCCACGCGGGTTCCCTCTTCATCGCTGACACCTCATTTTCGGAAGCCCCGCCACCTCCCCCCCTGGTAGATGTCACTTTACTCACCCGTTGAGCAGACCCGAGCCGCCGCTATGGCCGGCCAGCGCCCGGAGCTGCCACAAAGCGGTAGCCAATGCCGCGTACGGTCAGTAGGTGACGGGGGCGGGCGGGTTCGTCTTCCAGGTACCGGCGCAGACGCACGATGAAGTTGTCGATGGCCCGGGTATCGGTGTCTTCGTGGACGCCCCACACTTCATCCAGCAGCGTCTTGCGCGACACCGTCTGCCCGTCCCGGTCCACCAGGTAGCGCAATAGGTCAGCTTCCATGCGCGTCAGGGGCGTCGTCTTGCCGTGGTCGCGCAATTCCAGGTTATCGAAGTCGATGGCGCGGCCATTCACCTCGATCACATTCCGCGAGACCGGGGCCAGCCACTCGCGTCGGCGCAACAGTCCGCCTACCCGGGCCAGCAGAATGGCCAGCTCAAATGGCTTGGCCAGATAGTCATCCGCGCCTGACTCAAAGCCCTTCAGCACGTCCTGAGCTTGGCCGCGCGCGGTTAGCATCAGGGTAGGAATAAAGTTGCCGGAGGCGCGCAACCGCGTGGCCACCTCAAAGCCATTGATGCCGGGCAGCATCACGTCCAGCACCAGTAGGTCGAACCGGTCGGCCGCCAGCCGCTCCAGGCCCGCTTCGCCCGTTTCGGCCAGATCGACCTGGTATCCCTCGGCCTCCAAATTGAACTTCAGCCCTTGGGCCAAGTGCTGCTCATCTTCCACCACCAGAATGCGGCTCATGTCGCACTCCGGGCCAGTTGAGCATCAGCCGCCAGAGCCGGGGCGGCGGGCAGTTCCAGCGTGAACGTGCTGCCCGCGCCGGTGCCGGCACTTTCGGCATACGCGCGCCCTCCGTGCCGGCGGGCGATGGAGTAGACCAGAAACAGCCCCAACCCCGTCCCCTTCACCCGTTGCGTAATGGAGCCCGGGATGCGGTAGAAGCGCTTGAAGATCTGCTTCAGCTCCGTGGCCGGAATGCCCACGCCTTCGTCGCGCACCCGGATGGTTACTTTGTCAGGTCCCAGCCGCGCCAACTGCACCCGCACGCGGACGCCGCCCGTCGAGTACTTCACGGCGTTGTCCAGCAGATTGGAAACCGCAGCCTTCAGTTCCTCCGGGTCGCCCTGCACGGCGGGTACGTCGATCTCCGTGAACTCCACCGCTTCGTCCGGCAGATGGTGGCGGACCCGCGCGAGCCCGATGCACTCCCGGACCAAGTCCGTGAGGTTGATGCGCGTCTTCTGTGAGACACGCTTGGCGGAACCGGTGCGGCTGGCCTGCAATACCTGCTCCACCGTGCCCAGAAGGCGGTCGGAATCGGCCAGCATGATCTTGTAGAACTCGCGCCGCTTGGCCGGGTCTGGCTCCCGCGCCTCCAGCGTCTGCAGGTACAGGCGGATCGAGGCGATCGGCGTCTTCAGTTCGTGCGTCACGGAGTTGATGAAAGCATCATGCTGCTCATTCCGGCGGATCTCGCGGATCAGGAAGATGGTGTTCAACGCCAAGCCCGCGATCAGCAGCGCGAAAAACAGGATGCCCAGCACCAGCATGACGCCAGTGCGCCAGTTGATCACGATCCAGCCAATGTTCAACGCCACGGCCAGCACCATCGTGACAATGCCCAGGATGGTGAAGAATACGATCGACCGGCGTCGCGTGCGTCCCACGGCTTTAGTGTAGTGGGTCCGGTGCCGATTGCGCCTTGGGGGCGGCAGCCCGCCGGATGGTGGACTAAGTTGCTATCCTCAACGCCAGTGGGACTCTGCCGTTCTTCTCTCGTGACGCTGGTACTGTCTGCCTTCACCCTGATGGCCCAACCAGTCAGCTACACGCGCGATGTGCAGCCGCTGCTACAGTCCAAGTGCGTGGCGTGTCATCAGGCGGCCAACCGCTCCGGCGGGTTGTCCTTGAGCAGCTTGGCCGGCCTCAAGACAGGTGGCGCCCATGGCCCGGCGATTCGTCCGGGCGCGGTCACGGAAAACCCTCTGCTGGCCTACATCACCGGCGACCCGCCGCGCATGCCCAAAGCCGGAGCACCGCTCACCCCGGATCAAGTAGGTGTCATCCGGCGCTGGCTTGAACAAGGGGCCCAGGATGATTCCAGCGGCGCTACGGATGAGACGTGGTGGTCTCTGCGGGCACTGCGCCGGCCGCCCGTTCCAGCCTTGGGGAACGGCGCCCGGACAGTGGTGGATGCCTTTGTTCAGGCCAAGCTGAAGCAGAACCAGTTGACGCCGTCGCCCGAAGCAGACCGCCGCACGTTGATCCGGCGGCTCTATTTTGATCTGCACGGACTGCCCCCCTCACCCGAGGAAGTGTCGGCCTTTGTCCAGGACCGCTCGCCCACCGCTTACGACGCTCTCGTCGACCGGCTGCTCGCCTCGCCGCGCTACGGCGAACGCTGGGCGCGGCATTGGCTGGATATCGTGCACTACGGCGATTCGCATGGCTACGACAAAGACAAGCCCCGCCCCAACTCCTGGCCTTATCGCGACTATGTCATCAGCGCGCTGAATGCTGACAAGCCCTACGCGCGGTTTGTCCGGGAGCAGATCGCCGGTGACGTGCTCTACCCTGATGACGCCCGCGCCATGGAGGCCACTGGATTTCTGGCGGCAGGCCCCTGGGACTTCGTAGGCCACCAGGAGTTGAAGGAAGGGACCACCGACAAGAACCTGACGCGCGTGCTGGACCGCGACGACATGGTTACCACCACCGTCTCCACCTTCGTCAGCATGACCGCGCATTGTGCGCGCTGCCACAACCATAAGTTCGACCCCATCCCGCAAGCCGAGTACTACAACCTCCAAGCGGTCTTCGCGGGCGTTGACCGCGCGGACCGGCCCTATGACGAGGACCCCACCACCAACCGCCGCCGTCGTGACCTGTTGCGGCAGAAGCAAGCGGCCCAGCTGCGGCTGCAGCCATACCTGGACAAAGTGGAGTTTGTGTCGAGCCCGGAACTGGTGGAGCTCGACAACCGCATCCAGGATGCGGGGCTGCTGATCGTACACCTGGGCGAACCGAAGAATGCCGCCCAGGCCGCCGAGAAGAAGCAACTGGAGGAGCGCCGCATAGCGGACCGCGCGCGACGGCAGACAGTCGTGGATGCGCTGGTTGGTGCCGAGACCTACTCGACCATCGCGCGCTTGAAGCAGGACGTCGAAGCCGTGGATCGCCAGCTGGCCCAACTGCCCGCACCCAAGCTGATCTATTCCGGGGCGAACTTTTTCACGCGAGCCGGTGCTTTCCGCCCGTCGCTTCAGCCTCGGCCCGTGCACTTGCTGGAGCGGGGCAGCATTACCTCGCCTGGACCTCTGGCCGTGCCGGGGGCGCTTTCCGCCGTGCCTGGGCTGCCCGGAACGTTTACGCTGCCTGAGGCGAGCGATGAAGGTGTCCGGCGCGCCGCCCTGGCCAACTGGATCGCCGATGACGCCAATGTGCTCACCTGGCGCTCCATCGTCAATCGCGTCTGGCATTACCATTTCGGCACCGGATTGGTGGATACCCCGAGTGACTTTGGCCGCATGGGCTCCGCCCCGTCTCATCCGGAACTGCTGGACTATCTGGCCGTGTGGTTCCGCGATGACGCACACGGATCGTTGAAGCAGTTGCATCGCCTGCTGGTCACCAGCGCCACGTACCGTCAAGCCTCGGGCAATGTCGAGGCGGCGGCGAAGTTAGATAGTGACAACCGGCTGCTATGGCGCATGAACCGCGGCCGCCTGGACGCTGAAGCGCTGCGCGATACCGTGCTGTCCATCGCGGGCCAATTGGACCTGACTATGGGTGGCCCGGCGGTGCGCATGTTCGCCTTCAAGGACGACCATTCGCCCATCTACGACTACGCGCGCTTTGACCCGGATGCGCCCGGGGCCCACCGCCGCAGCATCTATCGCTTTATCGTGCGCAGTGTGCCGGACCCTTTCATGGAGCGACTGGATTGTCCCGACCCCTCCATCCAAACTCCCAAACGCACCACCACCTTGACCGCGATTCAAGCCCTGGCCATGCTGAACAACCCGTTCATGGTGCGCATGTCGGAGCATCTGGCGGCTCGCGTGCAGCCGGCAGGCAAGACTGTCGCGGAGCAGGTCAGCGCCGCCGTGAGGCTGGTGCTGAACCGGCCGCCCACCGCCACCGAAGCGGAACTCTACAGCACCTACGCCGGGCAGCATGGCCTGGTGAACCTCTGCCGGCTGCTGCTGAATACTAACGAATTTCTCTTTATCGACTAGAAGGACACCGATGGATCGCCGGAGCTTTTTGTGGAACTGGGGTGGCGGGCTGGGCGGCATTGCTTTGGCTCAGATGCTGGGGCAGGAATCGCTGCTGGCGGACGCTCCGCCCAAGCCGCCAGCGGCGCTGAACGGCGGCATCCACCACCGGGCCAAGGCCAAGCGTGTCATCCAGCTGTTCATGTCCGGCGCGGCTAGCCAGTGCGACACCTTCGACTACAAGCCGCGGCTGATCTCCGAAGCCGGCAAGCCGTTCCAGCCGGGTGAAAAGGTAGAGCTGTTCCAAAGCAACCCGGGCGTTGTCATGCCCAGCCCGTGGGGCTGGAAGCAGTATGGGCAGAGCGGGAAATGGGTGAGCGATCTGTTTCCGCATACCGCCCAGTGCGTGGATGAGATGGCATTCATTCACTCGCTCCGTTCCAAGTCGAACATCCACGGCCCGGCCACGTTCATGCAGAACACGGGCTTCATCCTGCCGGGCTTCCCCAGCGCCGGCTCCTGGCTCTCCTACGCGCTGGGCACGTTGAATGACAATCTGCCGGTCTTTGTCGTGCTGCCTGATCCGCGCGGTTTTCCGCCCAACGGGCCGGGCAACTGGACCGCCGGATTCCTGCCCGCCTCCCACCAAGCCACCACTATCCGCGTCGGCAGCCCCAACCCGATCTACGACCTGGAGCCGCCCGCTTCAGCCCGGTTCATCACCAAAGCCAGTGAGCTCGACGGCCTGGCGCTGCTTGAAAAGATCAACCGCGCCCACACGGCCGGACGCGAGGGCGATTCGCGGCTCGATGCTCGCATTGCGTCATACGAGATGGCTGCCCGGCTACAGTTAAGCGCGCCAGAGGTGCTGAATATCGACGGCGAATCGGAGGCCACCCGTAAGCTCTATGGCCTCGATCAGGAGATCACCGCCGACCTGGGCCGCCGCTGTTTGGTGGCCCGGCGGCTGATCGAACGCGGCGTAAGGTTTGTTCAGGTCTGGAGCGGGGCCGACAACGGTTTCCCGCGCCGCAACTGGGATAGTCACGAGAACCTGGCCAAGGATCACGGCGAACTGGGCACCGCACTGGACCGGCCCGTGGCGGCGCTGCTGAAGGACTTGCAGGCCCGCGGACTACTGGATGACACGATCGTCCACTGGTCCACTGAGTTTGGAAGGATGCCGTGCAGCCAAGGCAGCAAGGGCCGGGATCACAACCCGTTCGGGTTTACCACCTGGCTGGCCGGGGGCGGCTTCAAGGGCGGGGTCAGCTATGGCGCGACGGACGAATGGTCATACAAGGCCGTGGAAAAGCCCGTCTACTGCTACGATGTGCACGCCACGATGCTGCATCTTTTGGGCATTGATCATCACAAGCTCAGCTATCGCAACAACGGAATTGACCGGCGCCTCACCGATGTACACGGCGAACTGTTGCCGGAAGTGCTGGGCTAAAGGGAACGAAACCGGCAGGAGGTATTGGGGTGCCCTACGGGGCTTGAACCCGTGACATCCGGAACCACAATCCGGCGCTCTACCAACTGAGCTAAGGGCACCACAACCTTTTCCAAGTTTATCAGCATCGCCGGGCTGATTCCAAGTCCTTTCGATTGCCCCGGCCGATCAGGCCGAACAGTCTGGTGAATTTCGGGGAATCTGCCGGTAACCACGAAATGAGCCGAAAAGCCAGCCCGACTTGGTTGTGGAAGATTGCCCTCTGTTTGGCATCAGCCAGTCTGGGTAGCTGCGGCCGGGGCATTCTCTCCGAACAACCGCCCATCCGCATCACCGCTGGGCAAGTTCGTCTCCCACTGGCCAACCTCCGCCAGGATGGCATCTACGAGGGTGCGGCCATCGAACTGATGGAGAAAGCGGCGGAGCGGTTGGGCCGCCGGTTGCAATGGGTCGTGGCGGAGGACCTGGACAAAGCGCTCGATGAGCGTCTGGTGGACGTTGTCGCACTGGCTTCCTTGAACCCGGAGCGGCGGCGGCGCCCGGGCGTCACCGAGCCTTGGTTTGAAGACACGCTGGTGATCGTCAGCCGCGCGGACCGCCCCTCAAGAGCATGGACGCACTGGCCGGGCGCCGCGTGGTGATCCGCTTGGGGGCGGGCCGTCACCTACGCCCGCGATGGCGAGCAGGCGATCGCGGAAGCCACGTCCTAGCGCTTCGACGCCATGGACTGCCAGATGCTGGTGATGGATGGCTATGAAGCCACGGCCGCCATCCGCCGTTTGCCCGATACGTATCCTCGCACCCCGATCATCGCCCTGACCGCCAATGCTTCAGAGGAAGACCGCCAGCGTTGCCTGGACGCCGACATGGACGACTACTTGAGCAAGCCGGTCCACATCAAGGATCTGCACGGCAAGTTGAGCCGCTGGCAACACGAAGCCCAACGCCAGGCCCAGTAGCGTCCGTCACCCAGATTGATGACTATGCGAGGGCCTCTGAGAAAAAGGCAGGCGCGGAGCGGCCCGGTGTGGCGCCGTCTGCAGCGGGACTTTCAGTCCCGACGGTTCAGCGCAGCCGCCTCAAACCAGAGCCCATTCCCGCCTGCCCTCGCCCCGAGGCGGCATGAATTCTGCTTGCAGGGGCTGCAGCCTGTGCCACCACCGAATCGTCAGAATTGCTGACGAACTAGCAGATCAGGTGCTGGAATACGCGATCGAAATAGCCGTCGGTCATGCCCGCAATGTAGTCACAGACGGCCCGATGCAGCGGAACCTTGGAGACGCCGTCCACGTAGCCCGGCGGCAGATGTTCCGGGTGGTCCAGGAAAAACTGGAACAGGACGCCGATCGCTTCCTGGCAGCGCGTCCGCTCCACCACCAGTTCCGGTGATTCGTACACCCGCGTATGGAGAAACTGCTTCAGTGCGACGCCCGTCCGGGCCGCCTCCGGCGAGAAACAGGCCAACCGCCGGTTGAACCGCCGGACATCCTCCACCGTTCGCACTCCGGCCTGCCGGACCGCGGCGGCGGTACCCTCAATCAGCCCGCCTACCAGCAGATTCACCAACCGCCGCAGCATCTCCTGAAACTGGAGCCGCTCGGAAGCCGCCGGAAAATGCGTCTCGCAATCGTCCAGCAACTCGCCAATCACCGGGATCGCCGCGCCCAATTCGCTCAGCGTAAAGAACCCGGCCGTATAGGCATCGTCCAGGTCGGCCGTGTTGTAGGCGGCTTCATCGGCCAGATCGATCAGTTGCGCCTCCACGGGCGGCTTCTGTCCGGGAAGATACTCATCCAGCGCCGGAATCGCGCCCGGCTCCAATTCCTGCGAGTGCTTGACGATGCCCTCGCGGACCTCAAACGACAGGTTCAGACCCGGAAAAAGGGCATAGCGCTGCTCGAAGACTTCCACCAAACGCAACGCTTGGATGTTGTGATTGAAGCGAAGCCCAAGCCGCTGCATTTGGCGGTCCAGTTCCTCTTCACCGGCGTGAGCGAACGGAGGATGGCCAATGTCGTGCACCAGTGCCAAGGCCTCGGTTAAATCTTCGTCCAGTTGCAAGGCTCCGGCCACCGTGCGGGAGATCTGCGCCACCTCGATGGTGTGGGTCAGCCGGTTGCGGAAATGGTCGGAATAACCGGCGCCGAAGACCTGAGTCTTGTTCTCCAGACGCCGGAAGGCCCGGGTATGGATTATGCGGTCCCGGTCCCGCTGAAAGTCGGACCGGTATGGGTGGGGAGTTTCGGGATAGCGCCGCCCGCGGCTTGCTTCGGGAGGGAAGCGAAGCCACCCAATGGCAGCTGGGCTCAGATTATTTGACGTCACCGAGAGCGTTGATGGCCGCCCGGCTGACCGCGGCGCGGTCGGAACGGAGCGGTTCCAGCAGCTTCTTGGCCTCAGCCGGCTTGTTGGGGGTCAGCAAACGGCCCAGGGCAATCTGCGCTTGTTCCTTGGACACAAACGCGGAGGGCTTGTCGATTAAGCCGCGGTACACCGCCTCGGCCTCAGACATCTTGTTCTGCGCGGCAAAGACCTGCGCCAGAGCCATCTTGGCACTTGAGGCAATCTCGGCTTGGCCGCCGTCGGCCACTTCCTTCAAGAACTTTTCCGCATCGGCCCACTTGGCCCCGTTGGCCGCCTGGACTCCCAGGAAGTACTTGGCCACCTGACCCTCATCAGAAGAGCCATACTTGGCCACCACTTCTGCGAAAGCCTTGCCTGCCGCCCGCTCCTTGTCCGCTTCCGTGGCGTACGGAGGCGTCACCCCCGGCTGCTGAGACGGGCCCGCCTGCGCGGCTTGCACCAAGTACGCTTTAGCCAGTAGTTCCTGACGGGACGCCTTCTGCGTCTGCATGTAATAGTAGCCGCCGGCGCCCAACAGCACGACCGCCGCCGCGATGATGCCGTAAAGGCCCATCTGCTTGCGATGACCAGCCAAAAAATCGACGCCATGACCGATCTCTTCCACAAAGTGGTCGGTCTTCAGCTCTTTCCGGGTGAGTTTATCCATGGATGCTTCAACAAAGGCGGGGGATACCGCTCAACACTTCAGTTTAGCACGGGCCGCCCGAACGCGGGCAGCCCGCTCGAGTACAAGATATTGCCCGTCCGTCAGCGGAACTTTCGCCAGCCCCGCGCCGCCTGCATACAAAACGAAAAAACGCGGTGGGCTTGAATACCCACCGCGATTCGTCAAATCAACCTTCGGTAACCGCCAGCCAGCGGCCGAATTCTATTGGAAGCTGCGGACCCCTTCGGCTTCGTCGTCAAACACTTCAAACACGGTGTATAGCTTGGTGATCTGCAGCAGATCCTTCACGCGCTTGTTCAAGCCCAGCAACTTCAGCATGCCACCGTGGTTGGTGATGGTGGTAAAGCCGCTCACCATCTCGCCGATGCCAGAGCTGTCGATGTACGACACATCGCCCAGGTTGAGCAGCAGCTTCTTGTGGCCTTGGCTGGCCAGATCGCGCACCATGTCGCGGAAGGCACTGGAGCCTTCGCCAAGGGTGATGCGCCCGGAAGCGTCAATCACCGTTACATCGCCAACCTGGCGGGTAGTCATATTCAAGCTCATTCGATCAATGTCTCCTCAAACCAAATTAGACTGCGTAAGCCCACAATTTGTGCCCGCAGGCACGGCAGGCTTATTGGGGCAGATGTTTCACCAGCCGGACTTCGGTTCCCTGGGGCTCCCGCTTCCGTACCGCGAACTCGTCAACAAAAGCGCGAATTAACAGGATACCGCGCCCGGACTGCTTCAGGATGTTCTCTTCCGCCAGTGGGTCGGGGACATCCATCACCGCAAAGCCGTCCCCTTCGTCTCCCACCAACACTTCCAGCGATTTCTCGCCCACCCCCACCCGAAGGTGAACTTTCTTCTTCGTGCTGTACCGGTTACCGTGTACAACTGCATTCGCTACGCATTCCCGAATAGCCATACCCAGGCCCGGGATATCATCCTCGTCGATTCCCAGGCGTTGCGCTGCCTCAGTTACTAGTGCCTCCGCCGTGTCGATCGTTTCAAGCGTCGAATCGAGCAGATGTTCGCTTGATGCGGGACCAGCGGCTGCCGTGAAATCCTGAGGTGCCATGGCTAATCGTTGAATTGCCACGATAGTTGATCTATCGCCCGGAAGTCAAGGAGCGAACTGGTTTTGGGGTACTGGTCTCCCGGCAACGCGAGTAGAATAACTGCGGGAGAGGCAGATATGCGACGTTGGCTGATCTCGGGGACCTTGGTTCTGGCAGTGTTGCTGGGCATCGTATGGTGGGGCGGTCCGCTGGAGTTTATCCTCGGCGGAGCGCTGATCAACGCCGGTTACCGCTTGCAGGACCGTCTGCCTTCCTATGACTTCAATCACGCCGAACTGACGGCCACCCAAGTCTGGAATGAATTCCTCCGGCAGAACCGGATGGCTTCCTCCGTCCGGACCCTGTTTCCCCGTTCCAGCCGCCATCCCGTCGTTGCCATGGTCACTTGCATGGACGGTCGCCTGGACACCAACGAAATCGCCGGCGACACCCGGCGTTACTACTACATCATCCGGACCGCTGGGTCGGTGCTGGCGGAAAAGGAAGAAGAGATGCTGGAACTGGCGGTCGAAAATGGCGTCAAGGTGGTGGTGTTCACCACGCACACCGATTGCGCCGCCGAGAAAGCCGCCCAGGATCCGGCGCAGCGCGCCAAGTACCCGCAACTAACCCGCGCCGTGTCTGAACGCCGCATCCGGCTCCAGGAATTTCTGGTGCGCCCGCTAATCCAGGAACGGATCCGGCAGGGCGAGCTGCTGGTGAAGCTCATGGACCTGGACACCCGCAACGAGCGCGCCATCCCCCGCGACTTTTCGCAGCCCTAAACGCAGTTCGATACTGGGTGCATCAGTGCCGTCAGCCCCGCCGCCATTCAGGTCCGTCAGGCCACCGTCGAGTTCCTTGCTGCACCGCTGACCTGCAATCCTCGATGGTGACTATCCGCAATGGTCAAACAAGTGCTGGAAATAGCGCTCCGGCGCGTCCAGAAAGCCCTTGGTGACCCGGTAATGCTCCGTGTCCTGATAGGCGATGGGCACAATCTGGCCGCCATCAAAGCTATAGATATGAGCCCCCGGATAAGCCAGGATGATTGGCGAATGCGTCGCAATAATGAACTGCGCCCGGCCGGATGAGGCTAGGTCATGGAGGATGGTCAGAAACGCCAACTGCCGCTGCGGCGACAATGCCGCTTCGGGTTCGTCCAACAGGTAGATGCCGTTCTCGAACATGTTCTCAAACAGAGACAGGAAGCTCTCGCCATGAGACTGCGCATGCAGGCTCCGGCCGCCGTAGCGCGCAAACGCGCGCGGATCGTCCTCGGCCAGCCGGTCAATGTAGCTGGCGAAGTTGAAAAAGCTTTCGGCGCGGAGAAAGAAGCCCTGCGTGATCTTGGGCGACCAAGATAGCTTCGTGGCCTTGGCCAGCAGCGGCGGCTCCTCCAGCAGTTCTTCGGCGACGCTTCGTTGCCGCACCCGGTGGTTGCGGCTGCCGCCTTCCAGATCAAAGCCGCAATGGAAAGCGATGGTCTCCAGCAGGGTCGACTTGCCGGAGCCGTTCTCCCCTACCAGCATCGTCACCGCTGACGGGAAAGCTAGCCTGAGGTCGCGCGAGAACACCGGCACCGTGGCCGGAAACTGCCCCGCGAGTAACAACCCGACTTCCACCCGGACCTCGCGGAGAAATGGCTTCATGGCACCCACGGGCTCAGAGTAGCGTGATTGATGCCGCGCGAGACTCCCGCTGCGGGCGACTGCCTTGGCGGCGAGTCCGGATGCTACACTACCGCCCATGTTCCTCCCGCTTTTCCTGGCTCTCAGCTCCATTGCCTTGGCCCAAGCGCCTCCGGATACGGACCGGCTGGTTGAGGATCTGCTGCGCGACTGGCAGGTGCCCGGCGTGGCCCTGGGCATCGTCAAGGATGGCGCGGTGATCCACCAGCAGGGCTATGGGCTGCGCGATGCCGAAAGGAAGCTGCCCGTCACCACCAAAAGCGTCTTCGCCTACGGATCCATCACCAAAAGCCTCACCGTGCTGCTGCTCCATTCGCTCGCCGCCGAAGGCAAGCTCGAATGGGACTCGCCCGTCCGTGATCAGTTGCCGGGCTTCAAATTGTCCGACCCGGTAGCCTCGGAGCGGGCCACGCCGCGGGATCTGGTCAGCCACCGCACCGGCATGCCCCGGCACGATCTGATCTGGGTGGTGCCGCAACCGCCTTCTCGCGAGGATCTGCTGACAAGGCTGCGTTATCTCCCGGCCTCAGCCGACTTCCGTACCACTTACCAATACAACAACCTGATGTTCATGACCGCGGGAATGTTAGGCGCACGTGCCGCCGGGTCCAGTTGGGAGCAGGCCGTCCGCAGCCGCGTCCTGGAGCCGCTGGGTTTGAACAACGTCGCCGCCACCTATGCCGAAGCCGCGCTCAAGCCGGAGGTCGTACAACCCTACAGCCTGAAAGACGAGAGCTTTGAGAAGCTGCCGGTCACCCCCGGCCTGGACATCATCGCCCCAGCCGGTTCCAGCGCCGGCTCCATTGAGGATCTCACCCAGTACCTGCTGGCCCACATGAACTCCGGCGTCCGCAACGGCCAGCCCGCACTGCCGGCCACGTTCTTTGAAGCCATGCGCACTCCGCACACGCCCATGCCCGCCACTGGAACTTACTCTCCTTTCACCGCGCCTCAGCACTACGGCATGGGACTGTTCATTGGCGAATACCAGGGCCGCCGCATGATCCATCACACCGGTACCATCAGCGGCTATCACGCCATGATGTGGTGGCTTCCCCAAGAGAAGATCGGCATCACGGTGCTGCTCAACCGCGTGGAACGCGCTGTGCCCCACATCCTCTGCCTGACACTGGCGGATCGCCTGCTGGGCCTCAAAGCAACGGACTGGAGCGCGGTCTACAAACAGAACGTGCCGCCTCCACCCGCGCCCTTGAAGCAGGTGAATGGCACCAGCCCCGGCCACCCAATGGACCACTACACCGGCCGCTTCAGCCATCCCGGCTACGGCCCGGTGATCGTCACCACCAACGCCACCGGCCTCACCCTGGACCGCTCCGGGGCCAAGCTCAACCTGAAGCACTGGCACTACGACACCTTCGCCGCCGCCCGTGAGCGCGTCAGCTTCTTGACCGACGCCGACGGCACCGTGTCCACAGTGCGCCTCAAGCTGGAACCCGCCGTTCCCGAGATTGAGTTTGTGCGGGTGAAGCAGTAGCGCGTCGAAGGAAGCCCGCTCCCTCGCGGTCACGGCTCGGTCGCGCGCACACCCTTACCGAGCCGCGCGCGCCAAGCAAGCGGTTTTGCCGGCCATCACGGCTGCCGGAAAGCCCTATTCGGCCTTCGGCTTCCGCTCCAGCAGATTCTTCAATGTATTCGGCTCGTGGCAGGAGATGCAGGCGACCCGCGTCTTGGCGCGCGCGGCTGGATCGTCGGACCATTTCTCGGCTACCGTCGCATAGAGCGTGCTCGGCATCTTTTCCTGGATCAGCGCCAGCGTCTGCTCTAACTCATCTTCGTACCCGTCCGCAAGGCCGCTGCCGCGCGGCCGCCCAGAACTTCGCCCTTCATGTGCAGCGGCAGCCGGTCGATGTTGCCTTGTTCTGTTGCCCAGAGCGCCTGTTATGACTTATAGCTGCGATCCCACGCCGCCGTCCGTACTGGCTCCGGTAGCCGGTCCGCAATGGTCACCAAAGTGGCTCCCTCAAAAATCATCAGCAGGAACTTGGCTCGCTCATCCTTGGCCGCTAGCCCCCGCAATTGGACGAAGTAGGTGGTGCTCTGGGCATAGTGCCGCCGGAAATCCTTGGGTTTTCCCGCTTCATGCGCCCACACCGCTCGAGTGGCTTCCGCCGTTCCTTGCCAGGCCAGGACTTCGACTTCGGGGTAAAAGCGCCCCAACTTACTCAAGCTCTCGACGCCCTTCTCAAACCGGGCTTGATCATTGGCCAACATTCCGGTAAACATGTCCTCGCGCACCGACCAGTTTAGTGTCAACTTCGATTGAGCCATCGCGCATACCGATAGCAGCGCCGTACCCATCCAAATAATTGTTTTTATGAGTTCCCTCCGTTTATCGAGTGAACAAACACTTATGCCGAACTTTTCGTTCAAAAAATTCCGCTACGCCTTCGGCTCCCAATGATCCTTGACGAACACCGCATTCTCGTCCGTCCAGGTGGAGTACTTGGACGTCAACTGCCCGCCGTCCACGGTCAGCGTCGTGCCGGTGATGTAGCTGGCCGCATCGCTGGCGAGAAACACCATCGCCTGGGCCACCTCCTCCGGTTCGCCGCCACGGCCCAGCGCGATGTGTTGGAAATAAGGCTTCAGTACGTCGCCGTGATCAAAGTACCAGTCCGTCAGCGGGGTCCGGATCAGGCCCGGGCACACGGCATTCACCCGGATTCCGTAGCGGCCCAGTTCATTGGCCGCCGTCCGCATGATGCCCAGCACGCCGGCCTTGCTCGCGTTATAGGCCGTCAGCGTCGCCTCGCCATCCCAGCTGTTGGTGGAGGCGGTGATCACAATGGAGCCCTGGCGGCGCGGCTTCATCGCCTCGGCCGCCAGTTGTACCGTGTGGAACACTCCGGTCAGATTGACGGCGATCGTCTTCTCCCAGTTCTCGGGCGTGGCGGCCGTGACGTCCGGCGGCTCCGGAATGCCCACCCCCGCATTCGCGATCACGATATCGGGAGCGGGCACCCGGGCCATCGCTGCCGCAAGCGATTCGCGCCGCGTCACATCCACTTCCGGCAGATCAAATACATGCACCGTCGCCCCGGCCGCCCGCAGCACCCGCACCACGGCTGCGCCAATGCCTCGCGCGCCACCGGTCACGATGGCCTGCTTCCCCGAAAGATCAATTGTCATCGTTCTAGAGATAGCGCAATCCATCATCCCGGAGGAAGTTCTGCCGTCTCCTGCCCCAAGTGCTTGTTCGCGTTGCGGGCACCATGGCACAATGCCGCGATGTCCTCCACGCCCACCGCCGCCACCGGTTCCTCCGTCATCCCCTGCCTGCGCTATCGCGACGCCACGGCGGCCATTGATTGGTTGTGTGAGGTGTTCAGCTTCACCCGCCACCTGATCGTGCCCGGTGACCAGGGCACGGTCATCCATTCCCAGCTCACCCTGGGAGCCGGCATGTTGATGGCTGGTTCCGTGCGCCCCGATCACTACGGAACCCTGGTGAAACAGCCCGACGAGTTCGGTGGTGCCGAAACGCAAGCCTGTTGCCTGACTGTCCAGGATCCCGACGCCGTCTATGCCCGCGTGATCTCCGGCGGTGGCACCATCTTCCGCGACATCCAAGACGAATCCTACGGCGGCCGCGCCTTCACCTGCCGCGACCCGGAAGGCCATCTCTGGACAGTCGGCTCCTACAATCCCTGGGCCTAACCCAGGGGCAAGCCTCCCAGCAAATCAGCCCTCGCCATCCACCGCTGGAATTTGCGGCCCGGTCGCGCTATTCTAGAAGCTTGGCGGTCACCTGCGAAACCGGACCGTCATTTTGGTTCCCACCCAAGGGCCTATAGCTCAGTTGGTTAGAGCGCCTGCTTGACACGCAGGAGGTCAGAGATTCGAGTTCTCTTAGGCCCACCATTCTTTTCAACGGTTTAGCATGCCCTCCCGAGTACCGGAATTGCGTCCAAACTGGCTTGTTGGTCAATTTGTTTGCTCACCCGTTTTTCCTCCACCCCGGAGAGCTTCTCCACCGCATCCCGCATGGCGTCCATGCTCATATGCGAGTACCGCGCCAACATCGCCCGCGAAACATGGCCCGCCAGCGCCATCACGATGCGGTCCGGCACCCCGCCTTCACACATCCGAGAGATGGCCGTATGCCGTAGATCGTGCAACCGGCATTGCACCTTGGCCAGCTTGCGCGCCGCTTCCCAGCCCGTGGTGATCGTGGTAATCCCTTTGGTGGCGTCGTAGTGCGGTGGTGATGCCTTGAACGGGAAAAGGTGCCAGTCCGGTTGAACCGGCCCCATTTTCTTCTCAGACGCCTCACGGTGCATTTTCAGCACTTCGAGCAAATTGGCGTTGATCGGCACCCGCCGCCCGGTTCCGGCTTTGGTTTTGGCCGTGCCCACGGTCAGCACCCGCGCTTCCAGGTCCACTTGTGCCCAAGTCAATCCGAGAATCTCACCGCGCCGCATGCCGGTTGCCAGGGCGATGCGGACAAAGGGACCAATCAGGCCGCGCACCTTGGAGGATGCATCCAAGATGGCCCGCTCCTCATCGCGGGAGATCGCCCGGCCCACGTCGGAGCGTTCCTCCAATGGCCTCACATTGGGCCACAGTTGCCGCCAGGTGAGCCGGTTTTTGCGCGCATGGGCCACGGCTTGGCTTAGGTTCTGAACCTCCATGTTCACCGTGCGATTGCTCACGCCTTCACCCCGCCGCGCCTTCATGTAGCGCCGTATGGCCTCTTCGGTCAGGTCCGATATCAGCCGGTCACCGATCAGCCGGTGAAGATGCACCAGCCGCCCGTCAACGTACTTGATGCTCTTTTCCCGGTGGCTCATCTTGTAGGCTTCCAAATAGGAATCGAGCGCTTCCTTAACTGTGACGATGCGCGCCGCCCGGTTTTCCACGGTGGCCAGCCCGTTTAGCGCCCGCTCCAGTTCTAGCCGCCGGACGCGCTCCGCTTCGACTGCCACGGTCTTGCGCGTGGTGCCGGTGGACTCCCGAATCTGGCGGCCCGCGATGCGGAATCGCATCCACCAGACGCCGGTCTTTTCACCGCGTACCGTTGGTTGATAAATCCCCATAGTTCTCCTTTGCTTGTTGGTTTCGGTTTGGACTCGGAATCAATCCTTGCCCGTTGTCGTGCGGTCCGCTTCGCCTTCGAGTTCCCGCTTCAGTTGCTCTTGCCGGTCCACTGGCAACTTCTCCAGTTCGGCCTTGAGTTCGGCCACCTTGCGCTGGAACCACTCCTGATTCGCCGCCGGTGCCGTGTTGTTCGCCTTGTGCGTGCGTTGTCTCATACCGTCCTCGACTCCCCCCGCCCTATGCCGCCCGGAGTGCTTCGGCCACGTACTGAAACCGCCATGCGGTTCCCCGCCGGGTGGTGAAGCCCTGCCGGTTTAGTTCGTCCGCAATCTGCCGGGTGGTGTGGCCCGCCGCCTTCAGTTCGCGAATACGGGACAGGATGCCTTGCTCCGCCGGGTCCGCTTCCAGATGCAAACCATCCGCGCCCGCGCGGTAGCCGAACGGGACCGTCCCGACACGCTCACCATTGGCCCGCTTGTGCCGCATGGCGTCCCGAGTACGCTCTCCGATGGCTTCCCGCTCCCATTGGCTCACCGAAGTCATGATGTTCAGCACCAACCGGCCCGCCGCCGTCCGCGTGTCCAGTGAATCCGCCACGCTCACCAGACACACGCCGCGCCGCTCGAAACGCTTCAGGAGTTCGGCAAGGTCCGCCACGCTACGAGTCAGCCGGTCCAACTTCGCAATGATGACCGTATCCACCGCGCGGGATTCCACCAGCGCCATCAGCCGCGCCATGCCCGGACGGTTCAGGGATTTTGCGGATTCGCCCGCGTCCACGATCACGTCCACCAGTTCCGCGCCTTGAACCACGGCCATAGCGCGGACCTTCTCCGCTTGCGCTTCCAGCGAAACCCCAAAATCCGCCTGTTTCTCAGTGCTCACCCGGACGTAGCCAATTGCCTTCATGGTTATTATTCTATCTAAACCCCCTTTAGATAACAAGCGAAAATACGCATTGATGCACCCAAACCGGGTTAAGATGATGGCATGGCGAAGAAAACACTCCCGCCGGACGTGCTGGAATACTTCCGCCAGCAAGGCGCGAAGGGTGGAAAGATCGGCGGAAAGCGTTCCCTGGAAACGATGACGCCCGAAGAGCGCGCCGCCCGTGCAAAAAAGGCGTCAGACGCCGCCGTTATCGCCCGCAAGGCGAAGGCGAAGCCCGCCGACAAATAGCCGTCGCCTGCCGTTTGTCATGTAACCGTGCCGTTGCATGACAAGAAGCGATTCCGGTAGCGCGCGCAAGCCTTGCGGTGACCACCCGAGTCGGCTTACCGGAGACCGAATCAGAAGCCATTTCCCACGCTAAGATAGCAACCATGATTCCGTGCTGGGCTTCAAGCGCAAAAGACCGTTTCGAGAGACGCTGATGCCAGAACAAGTAGCCCGAAGATCTACGCCCGAAGAGATTGAACTGATTCGCAAACGCGAGGAATTGTCCGCCATCAGCGCAGTACTTGCTGAACGTGAACTTGAACTGATCGATCTACGCACCACCCTTTCCGCTTTTCAGGGCCGGTATCTCAGAGAGGTTGGCACACTCTACGCGGAACTCGATGAATGGAACGCACGCATCGAAGAGGCACGGGCACGGCTCAATCCATCCGATGCGAGCAATTTCCAAGCAGACGAGGCACGGCGCAAAGCCCGCGAGTCCTATGAAGAGGCACAAGCCGAGAGTTCAGAGGCGCGCGAGTTTACCCCATCGCCCGAATTAAAGAAGATGTACCGAGAGGCAGCGAGGCGTATCCATCCCGACTTCGCAGCAAACGCCGACGATTGCGAACGCCGCACGCGCTTGATGGCGGAAGCCAACCGCGCCTATGAAAATGGTGACGAGGAAGCCCTTCGGCGAATTCTCCGAGACTACGAAAGCAGCCCGGACCTAGTTGAAGGCGACAGCATTGGAGCTGAGCTGGTCCGCACGATCCGACGGATTAGCATCGCCACAGAGCGAGTTGCAGCCATTGAGAATGAGTTGGTCTCCTTGCGCCAAGGCGAAATTGGACTCTTGAAGGCACAGGCTGATGCGCGCGAGGAAAATGGGGGCGACCTCCTAGCAGAACTTGCAGGAATCGTAAGGGAGCAAATTGAGGCAGCCCGCCGGACGTATGCTGACATCGCCAAGGCAGACTGTGCGCCATGAGTGATGAATCACGTCTCGATATCGTTCGGCAGGTAAACGAATCCCGCCTCATCACGTCTAACCGCAGTGCTGGTCTGGTTGCGCGGGGCCGAATCGAAGCAACCGCAACATATGGCACTAAAGCCCTGATAGGAACTCCATTCAAGGCTGAGTTCTGCGATCCTGACGCCGAGTATGCAGACGAGATTTACGACGGCATGTACTGGGTGTACGGCCCCGAACGCAACATTAGCAAAGGTGTCGAGTGCTTTGGGAAAGCGGCAGACAAGGGCAATTGGACCGGCTGCTACAACCTAGGCGTGATGTTTCAAAATGGAGACGGAGAAAAACAGGACGCCTCGGCGGCAGCTTGGTTCTACGCAGAAGCGGCAAAGAATGGTCACGCCAAGGCGCAGTTCAATTTCGGCCTGATGTGGCATCATGGCGGTTTCGCCTGGGGGCACCATGGCGAAATTATTGCGCGACCAGACTATCGGCTAGCTGCGGGATGGTACGCTGCGGCTGCTCAAGGTGGCCTGAATCTCGCCCGAAAGGAATCATTGTTTAACGTCCGTCGCCTGCTGGAAATTGACCCGGCAGCCCCGTACGATCACCAGGACGAGATCATGAATTCCTGGTATTCCATGCGCAATAGTTTGTCGGCTGCTCATTTCAATCTGGGCATCTGTCATGAGATGGGACTAGGAGTTCCCCAGGACTATGTGTTGGCTTTCTGGTGGCTGCACTTGGCCGCCGAGGCGACTCCCACAGAACCCAGGGGAAGCGTTTTCTTCCCGGAACGCGGTCAAACCGAGTACGACGTCCTATTTGATTCCAGCGACGACAGAAGTTTCGGCGTCGATGTCACGATTGCGAGGGCCGCGCGGGCAAGGGTTCATGCCCGAATGAGCCCCGCGCAGGTGTCGGAAGCGATCCTTCTTTGGGAAGGCCCCGGCAGATGGGGGACCTCGAAGATTATGTACTCCCTCAAGTGTTCACTTCAGGAACTGCGAACAAGAAAGAACGGCGAGGTCGATGATGGTGGAATCGCGGAATAGTCAGATTCAGAACTCAAAGACTCTTTCGGCAAGCTTTTTCCCTTCGGCCCTGTAGAAAGCCCGCCATGATTCCGGCAACGGGTGTACCGCTTGCTCCTGGTGCTCCACAGCGCCGCCGCCTTGCATGGCGTACCCTGCCGGGTTTTTGCTTTGCAACGTGGTTTTCTCATCGCTCCACCTCAATTCTCGAAGACTCCATGACGCCCGCGCGCGTAATTCGTACTTAAATGCCCAACCCCATGATGCGCCCGCGCGATAATCCTTTGTAAATTGCCAAACCCCACGACGCGCGTCCGCGCGTACCGTTCGGCAAAAGGCCCCGGACGTCTATACTGCGAAGCATGTGGAATCGATTCGTGCTGGTTGTTTCTGTGCCGTGGTGGACCTTGATGGGCATTGCCATGTTCAATAACCCCACCGATCGAGATTCATGGTTCTTCTTGGCGGTTGCGCCATCGGCCCTGTTATGGGCAATTCCATTTATTGTTCGATTCGTTCGCACTGGCCGCTTTCGCCAACAATTTTGAGAATACCGACTAGCCTTCATGAAGCCACCACCCAAACCGGCAAGCGGCCCATCCCCAACACTTCGAGCGCGCGCCGCACCTCCGGCCCGTCCGATGCATGCGGAATGGCGATGATATAGCCACGTTCCGGTGATTGCAGGATGCGGACTCCGGCCCGGTTGAGCGTTTCCGGAACGGGGGCAGATCAATTCTCCCCGTGAGTCGGCCCTTCAGCATCTCCATCTCCGCGCTCCGCGCTACCTGGTAGACGCACTAGAAGCGCCCTGCCGCCGCACTGGCCCAGCAAAAGGACAAGTGCGGCGGAGGTGGGGCTAGTGCACTCCTTCAGAAATTCTGGCGGTTACGCGTGTGGCGCAGGCTTCAGTCTGCAGGCGGAATCCATTCCGCCTCGGGGGCGAAAGAGAACGGAATAGGCTTTGGTCTGAGACGTTCGCGGTCAACCGGCGGAGCTGAAAGTCCCGCTGCACGCTGACAGCCTTGGCCACACCGGGCCGCGCCGACTGTGCCTCAATCTCACTGGCCCTCCCCTGATCGTCACTCTATGTGACGCACTCCACTAGTCTCCGGTCCCAATGGTTCGCACGATAAGTCGTGACGCTCTAGGCATCGGACATAAAGCGACGCTGGACTTCGTGTACGCATTTCGGGGACACGCGTCTAGTGTCCTGTCCCAAAAGTCCGCGACAAAATCTCCTGAGCGATTGCCCCGCGATGACGCAAAGCAACGAAGGGAGTTCTTGGCGGCTTCGCGCCTTTGGGGGAAGCTTGAAATGCTCCGAACTTCTAGGTCAGGGACACTAGGTTAGGTAAGCCAGTGCCCATGGCGCGCGGGTGGCGGTATCCCGTTGGGAGCGAGCGCGGACTGCCCTACGCCCGCCCCTCATCGGGAAGGCTTAGAACGTCAACCGTCCCGTGAACTGAACCTGACGCGGAGTCCAGTACGACTGCTGCACCTGCATCAAGCCGTCGGAAGCGTTCGGGTTCGTTAGGCCCTGGATGTTGAAGGCGTTGAAGGCGTCCACGTTGAAGCGGAGCTTCCAGCGCTCGGTGATCGTGAACTCCTTGTAGAGCGAAATGTCGCTCTGGAAGTTCTTCGGCCCCTGCAGCACCAGGGCGTTGTAGGGCAGGTTGCCGGCCGGTCCGGGATTGAAGCCGGTCAGCACCTGCTGGCCGTTGGCCAGGGTCATGGTGACGTTGTTGTTGCCGAACTGCGTGGTGCCGGGCGTGTTGTTGATGGGGGCCAGGTACGGCTTATAGTCGGCCGGGACGCCCTGCACGCCGCGGGTAGTCGCGTTGACGATGTTCGGGGGCAGGTAGCCGTTGAACCACTGATAGGCTTGACGGCAGACTCCGGACCGGCAATCGGTGACGGGCTGCGAGGTCTTGTTGAGCTTGATCGGATTGGTCTCGCCCCAATTGCCCGTGCCCACTTGGAAAGCCTGGGAAACGAGCGTGCCGACAAAGGCCATCTGGTAGCCACCCACCAACGCGTTGACAAAACGGTTGCTGCTGCCCAGGAAACGTTTGCCTTTGCCGAACGGAACGTCGACGATACCGTTAAACGAAATGCGATTCCGGGGAATGGCGGTATCCAGGCGGTAGTTCTGCCAGCGATTGAACTCCCGGCTGGGCTCTAGTGGCGTACCGACGTCCATTCCCTTCGGGATGGCACCGGGAGCGTAGTTGGCCGCCGGAAACAACGAGTTGTCGCGGAAAGTATTCCCACCCACGCGGAAGGCGCGCGAGTGGACGTAGAAGATCTGGTAGCCGAAGCCTTTCCGGAAGGGCCGCTGGTAGTTCAACTGAAGGGCGGTGTTGTTCGAGAAGCCCAGCTTGGTGGATTGGGTGATGCCACCCCAGGTGCGATTGTCGTACGGCCGCGTGGCCACGCCCGCCAGCGCGCCCGTGGGCGGCGTGGTGCCGGTGGTGGCCTGCCACACGTAGGTGGAGGGCGCGTTGTTCAACAGCAAGTTCTGATCGAGATTGGTGCCATACGTGTAGATCAACGACCCACGGAGAACGGAACCGTCACCGAAGGGCTGCTCAATGGTGAAGTTCGCCTCACGCACGCGGGCCGGCGGATACTTGGGGCTCAGCACGGTTCCTGTGCCAATGCCCGGCAGCAGTGCGGTGGTGGAGTTGGTGTTGACCACGCCGGTCGTATTCACGCCCGTAATCGTGGTGAGCGGGGAGCGCAGCAGCAGGTTCGGCAAACCATCCGGTGCCTGCGCCGCTGCCGTGTAGCTTTGCGAATAGCCGGCGGTGAACGGGTAGCTGGCCGTCAGATAGCGAATGGAGTTACGAACCGGCACCGGGTAGATGTATTCTCCGAAGCCGCCTCGGATGACCGTGCCATTCCGGCCAAACGCCGGAGTGTAGGCAAAGCCGAGCCGCGGCATAATGTTCCAGTTGGCTGACATCACGCCCCGCGAAGGCATTCCGCCTTCCTGCAGGGTCTCGAACTTCACGCCCAGATTGCGCAAATTGGTCAGCAGGGTGTCCTGCGTCAGGCCTTCCTTCACGTAGTAATCCAGCCCCTGCGGTAAAGACAGAGCTTTGTTGTTGGGGTTGAAAGCCACCAGATAATCATTGGCGGCATAGGGGGCCGGGTGAGCTTCCCAGCGCACGCCGGCATTGATGGTCAGCCGTTTGTTGACGCGCCAGTTGTCCTGGATGTAGGTGTCATACTCGATCAGCCAGCAATTGTTGAACGGGGCGTTGCGATTCTGCGTGAAGCTGGACGCCGCACCGAGGAAAAAGTCCGCATCGGCGTAGCCGGAGTTCGGCCGGTTGCCGAAATTGATACCGGTGTTGGGGTCGTAGATCCCGGTGGCCTGGTTGCTGAAAGCGATGGTATTGGGGGAACGGTCCGACATATAGCCGAACTTTTCATGCCGGATACGGCCGCCAAAAGCGAATTGGTGCCGCCCGGCGATCTTGTTGAAGTTCTGGTCAAGCGTGCTGACCCGCTGGCTCATGCCGTAGTTCCACTGCGAACCGCCGTAGGGCATCAGCAGGTTGGCACCGATGGCCGGAAAGCCGATCTGGCCGAAGTTGTTGGGCAGGCCGAACTGTTTTTCGAAGTTCTTGCGCGACGCATCATTGCCCTCAACGTACATGCGCTGCCACTGCATCGAATAGATGGTCTCGGAGAAGAACGTCGGTGAGTAGGTGCGGGACCAGCCTAGTGCACCACTGATGGTCTGGATGGGGATGCGCTGGTAGCCGGTGGAGCCGGCTTCCAGTTCGGGGCTGGCGATGTTGGCCGGCGAGTTCGACGGGAAATTGCGGAGCGCCTGTTGTTGCTGATCGATCTCGGTGAAGCGGAAGTAGGCCCGGTTCTTGTCATTGAAAACGTGATCCAGACGCGTGGTGTAGTTCGGCACCGTTTGCTGTGTCGGATTCTGGCCGTTCAGGTTGAAATTGATGAGCGGGTTATCGTTCGAGGTGGGCAGGGGCGTCGCCGCGTACAGAGTCTTGGCCAGCGGGCTGATACGCGAAAGCGGGATCTGATTATTGATGAACGGCAGACGAGTGTAGTTGTTCTCGCGGCTCTGGGTGGTGTTGGGGTCGTAGAGCTGCTGCAGCAGGCCCGCGCCGTTCACCAGGCCACTGAAATCGCCGTTCCGCATGGGCACGGTGGGCACATACATCAGCTGCTGGCTGCTGCGGCGCAGCGAGAAGCGCTCGTAAGCGACGAAGAAGAAGGAGCGGTTGCGGCCATCGTAGAGCTTGGGGATCAGGATGGGGCCACCAACGGAAATGCCGAACTCATTGCGCACCAGGGGCGGAGCCTTGAAGTTTGCCGGATCCTGCCGGGCGCGGGCGATGCCAAAGTAGTTGTTGCGCGCCGTCTCAAACATGCTGCCGTGAAACTGGTTGGTGCCGGATTTGGTGGTCAGGATCACGGTGGCCGGCGTCGCAAACTGCGCGCTGGAGTTCATGGTTTCAAAGCGCACCTCTTGCACCGAATCCGGGTCCGGCAGGATCGCCTGCGCGGAGTTGGCGGGGCTCCCGAAGTTACGGTTGGTCATCGGGGCGCCGTCCTGTGAATACTCCATGCCTTCGCCCATCAAGCCATTGGCGCGGGTGCCGCCGGCTTCCAGGCCAGGAACCGTGTTCTGCGCCAGACCCAGGAGGTTGCGTCCGTTTTGCGGCAACTGGCTGATGCGCGCCGCGTCCAGTTGCGTGTTGACGGTGCCGCTGTCATAAGTGGCCAACTGGAGCGTCTCACCGCTGACGCTGACCGTCTCGGTGACTTCGCCCACCGTCAACTGAGGATTGAGCACCAGCACTTGGCCGCCCTGCAGTGTGATGAGTTGCTCGGATTTCTTCATGCCGGGCGCGCTGAAGGTGACGCGGTAGCTTCCGGCAAACAGTCCTTTCAGCGAGTAAAAACCATTCGCGTTGGAGGTGGTGTCGGTGGTGACGCCGGTGGCCTGGTTCAGTGCGCGAATCTCGCAAGCCGGAATGGCAGCGGCACTGGCATCCTGAACGGTTCCTTGAATGGTCGCCACGCCGCTTTGAGCGAGCAGTGCGGTAGCGGTGACAGCGACACTTAGAGCTAGTTGAATGACCTTCATCAATCGACCCCTTAAACTTGACGTAATAGTCATGCGGACCCTGAAAAAAGGGGCTCCGCAGCAGAGTATTGGAAGCGAGGTTATCACAGTGGTCTACTATCGTGAAGGTCATCTATGAAAGCCTCGTGGGTGGTGGCATTGATCGCCGCGTGCAGTGTCCGGGGGGAGGATTCGCGCGTCTGTGCGGGCTGCCACCGCGATGTCTGGGAATCCTACCAGCGCACGGGAATGGGCCGTTCCTTCGCGCCGGCCTCAGCCTCGAACACCGGAGAAGGCACCTACTATCACGCGCCCTCAGAGAGCTGGTTCTCGCAATTCACTCGCGCCGGTGGCCACTTCCAACGCCGCTGGCAGGTTGACTCTTCCGGCCGCGAAATCAACGTGATGGAAAAGCAGATTCACTACGTGATGGGCTCCGGCCACCTGGCTCGCACGTTTCTGCATCGCACTCCGGCCGGTGCCTTGTTTGAGCTGCCATTGGGCTGGTATGCCGACCAGGGCGGACTATGGGCAATGAACCCCGGCTACGACCGGCCTGATCACGACGGCTTCCGCCGCCCCATCACCTACGACTGCATGTTTTGCCACAACGCCTACCCGTCGATTCCCTTGAAGCCGGTCTCCGATTCGATCTACTCGGGCGTGTTGCCACAAGGCATCGATTGTGCCCGCTGCCATGGGCCTGGCCTACGTCACGCCCAACTGGCCGGCGCCAAAGCCACACCGCGGGCCCAGCTCCGCCAGTCGATCGTCAACCCCGCGCGCCTTTCGCCGGAGCGGCAGTTGGAGATCTGCATGGCGTGTCACCTGGAGACCACCAGTTTTCCGCTACCCAACGCCATCCAGCGCCTGGAACGCGGCCCCTTTTCGTTCCGCCCGGGGGAACCGCTGGCGGACTTTATCCTCAACTTCGATCATGCCCCGGGCACCGGCCGCGAAGAGAAGTTCGAGATCGTCAACTCGGCCTACCGCTTGCGGCATTCGGCTTGCTTCCAGAAGAGCCCCGGCAAGCTGCTTTGTACTACCTGCCACGATCCGCACTCCGCCCCGCGCGGCGCTGAAGCCGTGCGGCGTCAGGATACGGCTTGCCGCCAATGCCATCCCACCGGCAGCCACATGACGGCACAGCAGGACTGCGCAGGCTGCCATATGCCCAAGCGCCGTACTGAAGACGTGATCCATGCCGTCGCCACGGATCACTACATTGCGCGGCGGCCACCCGCGGGCGACTTGCGGGCCGCGCGGAAAGAGGTCCGCGACAACTATCGTGGACCGGTAGCGTTGCACTACCCGGCCCAGCTGCCCGCCGTCCCGGAAAGCGAGCTGTATCTCGCCGCCGCTCAAGTGAAGCAGAAGAGCAATCTTTCCGGCGGCATCGCGCGGCTGACGCGGGCCATTGAGCGGGCCGCCCCGGCGCGCGCCGAATGGTATCTGGACTTGGCCGAGGCGCTGGAGAACGATAACCAGATAACGAAGGCGCTGCCCTGGTACCGCGAGGCCGCGCGGCGAGATCCCGCTTCACCGGCCGTGGCGCAGAAGTTGGGAACGGCGTTGCGCCGGACGAAGGCGTACCCGGAGGCGGCCCAGGTGCTGGAGCGCGCGGCGGCTTTGGCCCCGGCGCGCGCGCTCACCTGGCATGAACTGGGGCTGGCCTATCGCTCACTGGGCCGCAAAGCGGATGCCGCTAGGGCGCTCCGGCGGGCCCTGGAACATGATCCCGAGATGCCCGAGGCCCACAACAATCTCGGGATCCTGGAGCTATCGGAGGCCTCGTTCCGCGAGGCGATCCGGATCAAGCCGGATTACGGCGATGCCCACGCGAATCTCGCGAACCTGTTGGGTGGTGCCGGGCGCTTTACGGAGGCGCAGGAGTCGTTCGCTCGCGCGCTGCGCCTGCGTCCGGGTGATGCGCGAACGCGTTTCAACTACGCGATGCTGCTGGGTCGAGCCAATCGCTATGATGAAGCGCAGCGCGAGTTGGAGGCCTGCGTTCGCACGGACCCCGCGTTTGCCGACGCGCACGAACTGCTCGGCGATCTTCTGCTGGCGCGGGATCAGGCCCGGTCCGCGGCGGAGCATTACCGCGAGGCGGTGCGCCTGACACCCGGGTCAGCCAGCGCCAATTTGGGGCTCGGGCTGGCGATGTTGGCCGCCGGTGATCGGGCGGGGGCCCGGGCACATCTGCAGAAGGCGGCTACCAGCCAAGACCCGGCGATCCGCGCGCGGGCCTTAGAAGCGCTGCGGTGAGCGAAACTGCAGCCCCCACGCCCAGGCCTAAGCCAGGATTCCCTTCACCACTTCACCGGAAACTCCCGTCAAGCGGGCGTCCAGGCCTTGGAACTTCTGGGTGAAGCGTAGGTGGTCAATCCCCAGCAGGTGCAGCATGGTGGCATGGAAATCATGAACGCTGACGGCGTCTTCGACGGCGGCATATCCAAAGTCGTCCGTGGAGCCGTAAGCCAATCCGCCCTTAATGCCGCCACCGGCCAGCATGAAGCTGAAGCCCTTGATGTGGTGGTCGCGCCCGTTGCCGCCTTGGGACATCGGTGTGCGGCCAA
Organism: Bryobacteraceae bacterium; assembly: GCA_947458745.1. Classification (GTDB taxonomy): domain Bacteria; phylum Acidobacteriota; class Terriglobia; order Bryobacterales; family Bryobacteraceae; genus JAPKYZ01. The sequence goes on from CANGYQ010000003.1 coordinate 50,841, forward strand.
ACTCGCCACCCCAGATGACGAGCGTATCTTCCAACATGCCGCGCTGCTCCAGATCCTGGATTAGGGCCGCGGTCGGGCGGTCCACTTCCTCGGCCTTCAACGGCATGTTCTGTGGAATGCCGGCATGGTGATCCCAGTCGCGGTGATAGAGCTGGATAAACCGCACGCCGCGTTCGGCCAGGCGGCGCGCCAGCAGGCAGTTGGAGGCAAAGCTGCCATCGCCGGGAACTGCACCGTAGCGGTCCAGCACGGCTTGCGGCTCCTTCGACATATCCACCAGATCGGGCACGCTGGTTTGCATCTGGAACGCCAGCTCATACTGCGAAATCCGCGTCTGGATCTCTGGGTCCCGCAATTGGTCGTACTGCATCCGGTTCAGAGCATTCACCGCCGCGATGGTATTTTTCTGCGCGTCCTTGGTGACGCCTTGGGGGTTGCCGATGTAGAGCACCGGGTCGCCATTGCTGTTCAGCTTCACGCCCTGATACTTGCCCGGCAGGAAGCCGGAGGACCATTGCCGGGAGGCGATGGGCTGCATCTGCCCGCCGCGTCCCGATGACATCAACACCACAAAGCCAGGCAGATTCTGGCTTTCTGAACCCAAGCCGTACACCACCCACGACCCCATGCTGGGACGCCCGGACAGGATGTTGCCGGCGTTCATGATGGCATGCGCCGGGTCATGGTTGATCTGCTCGGTCCACATGGAACGCACCAGGCAGACCTTGTCCGCAATGGAGCCGATCTGCGGAAACAGCTTGCAGATCTCCAGGCCACTTTTGCCGAACTTCTGGAACTCAAACTGCGGGCCAAAACAGATCAGCCGCTTGCCTTGCAATTGGGCAATCTGCTGACCCTTGGTGATCGATTCCGGCATCGGCTGGCCATGCATCTGGGCCAGCTTGGGCTTCGGGTCGAAGGTCTCCAAATGAGAAGGGCCGCCCGCTTGATAGAGGAAGATAATGCGCTTGGCCTTGGCGGGATGATGGAGCGGTTGGACCGCACCGGCTGCGCCCGTCGCCGCGCCGTTGAGCAGCGATTGAAGAGCCGTAAAGCCCAGTCCGGCGGCAGCGGTGCGGGACAGGAAAGTTCGTCGGGCGAGATTCATCGACTTAGTTCCTCGTGATGACTTCATGCAGGTTGAGTACGGCTCGCGCCACGCTGACCGTTGCGGCCAGATCGGCCGGATCGCGAGTGCCGGCCGGGTGCGGTGCCTCGCCGGCGGACGCGAGTGCCTTGGCCTCGGCCGGTGACTTCCGGAACCGCGCCAGTTCGCCCCGGTAAAGGCTGCTGAGCACCGCCCGTTCCTTGGTGGTGGCCGGGCGGGAGGCGGCCCGTTCAAACGCGAAATCGATCCGGCGGGAGATCGAGCCGCCCGCCGCCATCATCTGCTCGGCAAACACGCGCGCTGCTTCCACGTAACTGGGATCGTTCAGCAACACCAGTGATTGCACCGGCGTGTTCGAGGACGCGCGGTTCAACGTACATTCTTCGCGGGACGGGCCATCAAAGGCCGCCATGCTAGGGTGCAGAAATGTCCGCTGCCAAAACGAATAGAGCCCACGACGATAAAGGTCCGGCCCCAGGCTCTCCGAGTAATCGCGCTTGGGGAAATTCAGCGCGGCCAGATAGCCCAGTGGTTGATAAGGGCGCACACTGGGGCCGCCGAACTTATCCGTCGCCAGCAAGCCACTGGCGCTCAACACCACGTCCCGTACAATCTCGGCGTCGACGCGGAAGCGCGATTGCCGGGCCAGCAGCCGGTTCTCCGGATCCTTCGCCAGCATCTCGGGCGTCGGCGTCGAGGTCTGCTTATAGGTGTCGCTGGTGACAATCACCCGGACCAGGCGCTTCATGTCCCAGTCGCTCATAAACTCGGCCGCCAGCCAATCGAGCAGTTCCGGATGCGTGGGCCATTCGCCTTGCGAACCGAGATCCTCCAGCACCTTCGACAGTCCGGTGCCGAATAGCTGACGCCACAGCCGGTTGACATACGTTCGCGAGGTGAGCGGGTTGTCGCGGGAGACCAGCCAGTTGGCCAGATCCAGCCGCGTCGCCCGTTGGCCTTTCGCCACCTCCAGCTTGCCCAGAAAGGCCGGAATCGCTGGTGAGACCACTTCGCCGGATTCATCCATGAAGTTGCCGCGCGCCAGCACCCGCGTCTCGGGCGGATTCGCCGCGGCCACCGTCGTCACTACATGCGGAATCTCGGCGCGCAGATTGGTCTGTTCGGACTTCAACCTCGACAGCTTGCGCCAGATCGGGGCCAGCTCCGGATGCGTTGAATCGATGACCGCCGCGTCCAGCGGCCCGGCGGGCAGAGCCGGAACAGCCAGTTCCCGGGCACCCTCCCGGGCAAACTGGGCATGGGCCGTGGGGGCCAGCGCCAGCCGGATGCGCCCCGTGACGGCGCGGCGGTACTTTGAATCGTGCCGGATGATTACCCGCACCAGGGAGTCCGCGGTGGTCGCCAGGGGCTGTTCAAAATCGAGGGCCACGAAGTTAGTCCGTTGCGAGCGGTAAGTCACCACGCCCCAGCCCGTCTCCGGCTGGCCGTCAATCAGGTTCCAGGGCGACAAACCCGGCTCCCAAAAAGTAGCCGTTGAACGCGCGGCGGAGACGGCCACCTTCTGGCCATCGATCGTGGTCTCGATCTCGGTCACCACCAAACGGTCAGACCCACGGGCCACGCGCGCACCGGGCAGCCGGTCATCGGAGTTCACTTCAAAGCCCAGCGAATACCAGCGGCCCGCTCCGGGCTTCAGCGTGATGGTGAAGGTCTCGTTATCCGGGTTCGGCCCCTCGGCCACCACTAAGCCGTGGCCGGGTTTGGTGTCGCTGACGACGCTGCCCCCGGTTTCATAAATGCTCAACAGCGGCTCATTGCCATAGATCCTCAACACGGTACCGCGGCTAGCCGCAGCGGCCACCGGTATTTGAACCACCCAATCCTTGATGCCCGCCTTCAGCGACTTGGTCCAGGCTTCGGCGTCGATGGCTTTGCGCTTGGCTTCCAATTCCTGCGTGAGGGAGGCGATCTGTTTATCCAGCGCGTCCCAGCGGGCCTGCTGCGCCTCAGTGGGCAGCGGCAGAAGCTCGCCCCAGGCGTTGGGCCCCTGGTCGGGCACCAGGCCGGTCTCCTTCACGTCGGCGAAGAAGGCTTTCATGGCATAGAAATCTTTGTGGGTCAGCGGGTCAAACTTGTGGTCGTGGCATTCGGCGCAACCCAGCGTCGCGCCCATCCAGATGCCGGCCACTGTGCGAACCCGGTCCGCGCCATACTTGGCCAGATACTCTTTCGGCTGCAAGCCGCCTTCGGCTGATGTCCGGGACATGCGGTTAAAGGCGGAGGCGACGCGCGTCGTCCTGGACGCCCCCGGCAGCAGATCGCCCGCCAGTTGTTCGCGGGTGAATTGATCAAACCGCTTGTTGCTCTTGATCGCCTCCAGCACATAGTCACGATACGGCCAGGCGGGAAAGGCGTTGTCACCGTGGAAGCCGGAGGTGTCGGCATAGCGGACCGCATCCAGCCACTGCATGGCTTGCCGCTCAGCGTAGCGGTCGGAGGCGAGCAGCTGGTCGACCACCTGCTCGTAGTTTTTCTTTTGCAGATAGTCTGCCACTTCAGCCGGCGTGGGCGGTAGTCCCGTCAGGTCCAGATAGAGCCGCCGCAGCAGCGTCCGGGGATCGGCTTCTTTGGAGGGCGTCAGGCCGGTTGCGGCCAGGCGTGAGCGGACAAAGGCATCGATCGGGTGGCGGTATCCCGCGGGAGGAGCAGGCCGCTTGACCGGCTGATAGGACCAATGCTCTTCGTAGACGGCCCCTTCGGCCACCCACTGGCGAATGGTGTTCTTTTGCTGTTCGCTCAGCTCCTTATGGCTGAACTTGGGCGGCATCAGCAGGGCCGCGTTGGTCGAGAAGACGCGAGCCACGATAGCGCTCGATTCGGGCTTGCCGGGGACAATGGGGATCACGCCCCGCTTGGTGGGCTTCAACGCCTCCGCCCGAATATCCAGCCGGATGCCCGCCATCCGCGAGCTCTGGTCCGGGCCATGGCACCGGAAGCAGGTATCGGACATGATAGGCCGGATGTCCCGATTGAAGCTGACCGCGCCTTGTAAGGCCGCCGCCGTGAACACCAAACCAGAGAAACTGATCAGCACAGAACGCATAAGGCAAGTACTTCAATTGAGTCTATTCGATCTCCAGTAGGCTCAACCCTGATGGCCCGCGCGCCTTGAGGCCCGGTGCCTCGCGTGTTTGCCGGAAAACCGCCTTAGACTTACTCGCCGTCGAACACTTCCGTCAGCGGCACCGCGATCTCTGGATTCGCCGTCCGCAGCACGCCATCCTTGGCTTCCTGGATGCTATCCGCCGTGTAAACCCACCCACGGCGCGATTCCGGGTCGATCACCCAGACGTAGGGCACGCCGAAGGTGAGGTATTCGTCGATGCGCTCCAGCACGCGCGGCATCCGGTCTTCCGGCGACAGGACTTCGATGCAGAGAAATGGCGGCTCGGTGATGTAGCGGCCGGTCGGCTTCTCGCCCAGCACGACCAGGACATCAGGGATGCGGAAGTGGCGCGGCCCGACTTGGAGCCGGAGCTCAGGAAATGCCCACCCGCCGAACAGGTGGCGGTGGTTCCGCAAGTAGGCAATGAGCGCCCCTTGCACGTCACTGTGGTTAAGTTCCCCCACATTCCTCTCCTCGATCACGCCGTCTACGAAATCGCAGTCCGGGCGGTAGACCGTGGAGAGGTACTCTTCCAGCGGAACTAGGATGGTGGCACCCATGCCTCCAAGCTAATACTTGGCGACGGTGGGGTCAACCTTGTCGAACCACGCACAATGCCCCAATCCTGTTGCGGAACTGAGTATTTTGACACAGCAGGTTCAGCGGTACGTCGATCGGGATGAAGTTGTTGCCGCGGTCGACAAGAACCGGGAGGATCCGAAAGGGGGAATTCGCTCGTTTACGGGTGGTGCGCAGACTCCAGCTGCTTCTGACTGTCGGCGCTTGTTGACATGGGGCCGGCCGAGGCATGGGTAGCGGTTTCAGCGTCGCCCTTGCGATTGGTTCTGGGGAGTGGCCACTGGAGTGCACTGAGTAGGCGGTATTTGAGCTTCTCGTTTGGCTACCACAAGGACCAACAGAAGGAGGTGGACCATGAAGAGAAATCTTGCAGTGTCATGTTCAGCGCTCATGTTCTGGGTGCTGGTGAGTGGAGTGGTGCCAGTTGAGGCCGCCACGAAGGACACGATCAAAGACAAGGTGGTATCGATCCCCATGGGGTCGGTCGTGGAGGTGAAACTGACGGACAAGAGTAAGTTAACTGGCCGGTTGGGGAAGGTGGACGACCTCGGTTTTGAACTTCAGTCTGTCCAAGAAGGGCGGGTGCTGGATGAGCGCGTCCCGTTCGAAAGAGTCCGTTCGATTCGGGCCACCCAAAATGGAATGAGCAGCGGCGCGAAGGTGGGCATGGGCGTGCTCGCTGGAGTCGGTGTGGTGTTTCTGATAGGCATAATCACCTGCTTCGCCTCTGGTGCCTGCCTTGGCACCTAGGGCAGAGTCAGTGAATTTGAAGCTGAGGCCGAACTGCTCGAGAGATCGGACTGCAAATTCGGCCCCCTCTCCTCGATCACGCCGTACACGAAATCGCAGTCCGGACCGAGGGATACTCGTCTCGCAAAACGAGGGGAGGTGCCCATGCCTCCCCACTAATACTTGGCGACGGTGGGGTCAACCTTGTCGGACCACGCCAGAATGCCGCCCTTCATGTTGCGGACCTGGGTGAAGCCGTTTTGACGCAGCAGATCGGTGGCCTTGCCGCTGCGCATGCCGCTCTTGCAGTGCATGACGTAGTCGGCCTGGGGGTCGAGTTCCGCCAATCGCTTCGGCAGTTCGCCCAGCGGGATCAGTTGGGCGTAGGGGATCTTGGCGATCTGGTATTCGTGCGGTTCGCGCACATCGATCAGGATGAAGTTGTCGCCCCGGTCGATGCGGGCCTTCACTTCCACCGGGTCGATTTCGCTTAGGTCCACCACCGGCGTTTCCGGCTGGGCCGGGATGCCGCAGAACTCCTGGTAGTCGATCAGCTTGGTGATGGTGCGGTGGTCGCCACAAGCCGGACATTCTGGGTTGCGGCGCAGCTTCAACTCCCGGAACTTCATGTTCAGGGCGTCGTAGAGCACCAGCCGACCCTTCAGAGACGTGCCTTTGCCCAGGATCAGCTTCACCACTTCAGTGGCCTGGATCAAACCCACAACGCCCGGCAAAATGCCCAACACGCCACCTTCGGCGCAGCTGGGGACTAGGCCCGGGGGTGGCGGCTCCGGATAGAGGCAGCGGTAGCAGGGGCCATCTTCCATGGCGAACACCGAGGCTTGCCCCTCAAACCGGAAAATTGAGCCATAGACGTTCGGCTTGTTCAGCAGCACGCAGGCATCGTTCACCAGATACCGCGTCGGGAAGTTGTCCGTGCCGTCGGCCACGATGTCGTACTGGGCGACGATGTCGAGCGCGTTCTCGCTGTTCAGCGCCACTTCATGCCGTACCACCACCACGTTGGGGTTGATGTCCTTGAGTGACTCTTCCGCCGAATCGATCTTCTTGCGGCCGATGTCCTTGGTGCCGTGGATGACCTGGCGCTGCAGGTTGGTGCGATCAACGACGTCAAAGTCGACCAGACCAATTGTGCCAATGCCCGCCGCGGCCAGATAGAGCGCCATCGGCGAACCCAGGCCGCCCGTGCCCACCAGCAGCACCTTGGCGTCCTTCAGCTTGGTCTGCCCGTCCATGCCCACTTCGGGCAGGATCAGGTGGCGCGAATAGCGCAGGATCTCTTCATTCGACAACACAGACATCGCCAGTTACCGCCCGCCGCCGGCGATCGAGGGAACAATCGAAATTACATCGGCATCGGTGACGGCCGTTCCGTCTTTCTCCAGGTACCGGATGTCTTCGTCGTTCAGGTAGACGTTGACGAAGCTCCGCAGCTTGCCTTCGGGCGTGTAGATGTTGTTCCGCAGCGCGGGGTGCGTGCTGGTAGTGAGCGTGGTCAACAGCTCACCCACGGTGGCTCCCGCCACGTCAACAGAATCAGCCCCGCCGGTAAACTGCCGCAGCGGCGTCGGGATCAGGATTTTGGCCATAGTAGCTCCTCTTCCGTGCTTTCTGTCAGGTCCAAGTCGACGCGGAAACACTTGGCCTCCGCGAACTCCCCCCCTCGTATCGAAAGCACCACATGTGAATGCCACGGGGAAGCGTTCTTCAGGTCCGTGGATGAAAAATAGGCTCCCTCGTCGGGATGCGAATGGAAGAAGCCCAGCAGACTCTCCCCCGCCGCGTGCGCCTCTTTCTGCACGCGCAAGATATCATCGGTATTGATCTGGAACCGGTCCTTCTGGTCGCCCTGGTAGACGTTGTCGCAAGCAATGGCGACGCGCACCCGGCCCTCCGCCGAACCCACCATCATGCCGCAACATTCCTTGGGGTAAGCGGCGCGCCCATGGGCCACCATTACCAGCCAAGCTTCAGAAGAAATTTCAATCATGGATCGCTAGTCGTTCCAGAACGGTTCGCTCAAATACTTCGCCGCGCCATCGCAGAGAATCGTCACGATCACCGCCCCAGTCTTCTCAGCATACAAGCGCTCCGCCAACCGGCGCGCGGCGGAAAGGTTCGCGCCTGCCGAGATGCCCACCAGCACGCCTTCGGTGCGGCCCACCCGCTTGGTCATCTCGTAGGCTTCTTCGGTTTCCATCCAGAGATTCTCGTCCGCCAGCTTCTCGTCATAGATGGCCGGGACAATGGCGGAGGGCATGTGCTTCAACCCCTCCAGACCATGGAATCCTGAAGATGGCTGGGCGGAGATGCACTTCACGTGGGGCAGGTCCCGCCGCAAGCGCCGCGTTGTACCCATAAAGGTGCCGCTGGTGCCCATGCAGGCCACAAAGTGGGTGATCCGGCCCGCGGTCTGGTTGATGATCTCCACCGCCGTAGTCTCAAAATGCGCTTTCCAGTTGGCCGGGTTGCTGTACTGGTCGGGGTAAAAATAGCGGTCCGGATCTTCTTCGTAGATTTCGCGGCACTTCAGGATCGCCCCATCGGAGCCCTTATCGGGATCAGTCAGCACCAGTTCCGCCCCGTAGGCCCGCATCATCTGCTTACGTTCGTTGCTCGCGTTGGCGGGCAGACACAGCTTCACCTTGTAGCCCCGGGAGGCGCCAATCATGGCGTAGGCGATGCCGGTGTTGCCGCTGGTGGAATCGAGAATCGTCCGCGCTTTGGTCAGCCGGCCGGTACGCTCTCCATCCAGCACCATGTTCAGCCCGGCGCGGTCCTTCACGCTGCCGCCCGGGTTCATAAACTCGGCCTTGCCGTAGATCTCGACGCCGGGCAAGTCCACCGTCAATGTTTCCAGACGAATAAGTGGTGTATTGCCAATGTTTTCAAGCAGGCTCCGCCCGCGCTGGTCGGGCGAAGAAAACAATTGGACCGCAGGCTGCATGGCTGCTCCTATTTTGGCTATCCCCTTATTGTCTGTCAACAAAGGGGTGTTCTCGCTACGTGGTTGGGATGCACGCCGGTGGCGATTCGATTCCACACAATTCTTGAGGTAAGGCCCCTCATTATGCGCCTTACTGGGCGGTTTTAGAACTACTGGGTTTTGAAGAAAATCGTACCCCGCGATACAGATTAGGCGCTAGCCGCTCGGAGGATCAAATGAAGATAATGAAACAGCTGTTACTCTTTGCCGCGCTCAGCGCCGGTTGCCTATTTGCCCAACCTCAGGTCTACGAGTTGACGTTCAATCCCGCAACCGTTGCGGATGCCGCTCTACCCACCAGCATGAGCGCCACCATGAAGGTCTACTTTCCACCCGACACATCGGACGATTGGGCGGACTCGATTCTGGAAACCCCAGGCGGCGCGTCCACCATGACGAGCTCCTTGAGCACCGCCAACGGGACCCCTGCCCGGCTCAGTTCGTTGGCGGTTACTGCTTGGAGTGGGTGTTTGATTTCACCGTGGATACCATTTTCACCGCGGGCGTCTACTTGCCGACGGCCGTGCTCTACTGCTATTCTCTCGCCGTTCTTCCTTATAGTTATGAAACGTTCAATCTGAATCCCGCCCAGTTGGCCGCGGCGGGCGTCACATCCAACTTTACGATTACTCCCCCCGGTGGTGGTGGTGGCGGCAGTGGTGGGACAGCCTGCTCGGTGCCCCCGGTAACGGGCGGCTCACCCGTCGTGGCCATCTCGGACACCACACCGCCCGAACTGGTGGGCCAAACCGCCTGCGTGACGCCGCTCAATGTCGACGTGCGCACGGCCACCCAGACGGTCACCTACTCGTTCCGCGTCAAGGACGATCTTGCCGGCTTCAACTATGGATTCGTATCCATCTACTCACCGAACAACGGCCAGTCGCAGTTTCAGTACTTCCATCCCTGGCAAGCGGTCAGCGGCAATGAATGGGACGCCACCTACGCGCTGACCTTCAACATCCCCATGGGGGCGACACCCGGCACCTGGACGGCCAGCATTCAGCTGCGCGATGCCGTGGGGAACTGGAATTACTTGAACCCGAAAAGCCCCCTTGACCTCTCCAACCCCGCCGGCTTTGAAGTCGTCTCCAATGAGGACGCGGCTCCGCCTGCCATCTCTTCGATCGTGTACAACCCCACTACGGTTGACGTCTCAGCCGCTCCGCGACAGGTGTTGATGGACATCCGGCTCAACGACGGCGTCCATCACTTCCGGTGCACTATTCCGCGGTCTGCACCGGCTGGGGCCTGGCGTTTGCGGCAGGTTCAGTTGACTGACTTAGCGGGCAACGCCGTCTATCTGGACCGGGAGTTCAACAACACCGGCCTGCCGTCGAACACGCTCACCGTTGCGTCTACGCCCGCCGACTCGGTGCCCCCCAGCTGACCTCGCTGAGCGTGTCTCCGGCGTTTGTCAATGCGGCCGCCTCCGCCCAGGCTGTGGCGCTCACCGCCACGATCACCGACAATCTCTCCGGCATCCTGGATCAATACATCTGCGCTATCTTCATGCGCGGCCCGTCAGGCCAGCAGGAGCACGGAGCCTGGATGGTCCGCCAGTCTGGAACTTCGACCAGTGGTGTCTACCGCGCCGAGATCCAGCTGCCGCAGTATTCCGAGACGGGGACTTGGCGGCTCAGCTATCTGTACTGCAGCGACGGGGCACTGAACCAACTCCTCATCCCAGGCACTGCGGAGTTCATTGCTCGCTTCCCCACAGTGAAGGTGGATGTCTACCAGCCCAGCAACGCCAACGATGGCACGCTGCCTCCCTCGGCTTCTCCGACCACCATCACCGATTCCAGCAGCACGGCAGTGTTGACGTTCCCGCCCAACGCCGTCACGGGTAGCACCCAGGTATCCGTGGATGTCCTGGCCGAACCACCCAACATCCCGGCCCCATCAATGTGGGCAGCACGTTCAACATCGGCGTTGATATCTCCAATGCGGTTTTCATCAACGGCTACCAGTTCGACTTCGCCTTTGATCCGCTGCTGATGGAGTTCATCTCTGTGAGCGACGGCGGCTTTCTGCCCTTCCCTCTCTTCGCTGACCCGCTGGTTGATCTCTCTGACATCGCCAACGGCAACCTGCTGGCCATCGGCAACTACATGGCCGACACAGGCGTCAGCGGGTCCGGGCGCCTGGTGAACCGGAGCTTCAAAGCTTTGGCCGCGGGCACCGCCAGCATCACCGCCACCGGCGGCCTCTACACGGTCCTGGATGATTGGCCGGGCCCCAACCATTGCCCGGCCGGACACTTCCCACGCCACCTCGGCCATAATTGAGCCATGGTTTCTGCCCTCCTCTGCGGACTGCTGCTCGCTCAAGCCACCCCTGAGTTGCGTCCTCCGGACTACGTGAAGATCGCCGACCGGATCGTCGCCAGTGTGCGTGCCACCAAGGGCGAGCGCGTTCTGATTCCTCGTGACCCGGGCTACTTTGATGAACTAATCCCGCTTCTCGAAGCGCGGTTCAAGAAGGCCGGAGCCGCCCCCACGCTCACCGACTGGTCCCCAAAAGGACAACCCCGCTCAGGTGAGCCCATCGCCCAACTGCTGGAAACTACCGACATCTTTCTTTGGCTGCCTTTCCGCACCACCGTCCGCGAAGTGAAGCCCGCCGAAACCATCGCCATCGCCCGCTGGACCGACCAGGGTGGCACGCGCCGCCAAGTGCACTTCCACTGGGACCAGGGCAGCGTACTTCCCGATGGCCTGCCCACCACGCACCCGGCCGGCATGGATCAACTGCTGGTGAAGGCGTTGGACGCCAACCTGCTCACCATGTCCGCCCGCCAGCAGCGCGCGGCAAAGGTGTTGGCGTCAGGCCAGGTGCGGGTCACGACGCCTGCCGGCACCGACATCCGGTTCGAGATCCGTGATCGCCCCTTCAACCGTCAGGATGGCGTTGCCACGGCCGCCCGCATGACCAGCGCCAAGGTTCGCGTCGACCGCGAAGTGGAACTGCCCGCCGGAGTGCTCCGCGTGGCACCCGTCGAGGAAACGGCTAACGGCGTCATCGTCGTGCCGGAGTCGCGCTTTGGGACGAAGCTGGTGAAGGGCCTGCGCCTGGAGTTCAAAGACGGCAAGGTGACCTCGATGATCGCCCGCGATGGCCTGGCGGCCGTGCAGATCGCACTACAGGAAGCAGGCGACGCCGCTCTGCGGTTCCGTGAATTCGGTCTGGGCTTCAACCCGCTGCTGAAGCCACTCCCCGGGTCGCCGGTGCTGCCCTACTTCGCCTACGGCTCCGGCATGGTCCGCATGAGCCTGGGCGACAACGAAGAGTTGGGCGGCAGTATCCGCGGCAACGGCTTCCGCCGCTGGTTCTTCTTTGCTGATGCGACGGTGGAAGCGGGCACCAAACGCTTGGTGCTGAATGGCGCACTGCTGCCGTAGGGCAGCCGCGAGGCCGCTAGTTCTTGGGCAGCGCGAAGCAGTAGAACAACCCCGCCCCACCGGTCGCCACCAGATTCGCCTGGCTGCAACCACGCGAGGGGTGCGCGGAATTCCAGGAGATGCCGCCGCCGTTGCGGTCATGGTGCCCCACTTGCGCGGAGCCTTCACCTTCGCTGGTCCAGTTCTTGCACGTGTGGTCCGCACCATCGGCATAGGCGCGGCCATCGGGGCCGGTGCCGGTGAGAATGTCGTGCATGTTGGGCTGGCTGCCCACGCCGTTCACCATCTCACCCTTTTCGGTGAGCCCATTGTTCTTGGTGATCAGGTTGCCCATCCGTGCTGCCTCCACCGTATCGCCGATCAGGGTCGCCAGATCCTTGGCCACTACGGTGCCGCGGAAGTTCTGCCACGGGCCATTGCCGATGCGGTCCCGGGCATTGACGGCCGCTTTGCCGTCGGCGGCGGAAGTGCTCAGATAAGCGCGCCAGGTCTTGTCGCCCGCTCCGGCCGCCGTCGCCAGCTTCTGGCAATGCGCATCCGCGCCCGCCAAACCACCCAGGTTGGCTCCGGTGCCGGTGCCAACACTGGTAATGAAAAAGCTCATGGCCTCCGGCTTGCCTGCCGGTGGCGGCTGCTGAGCGAACAAGCTACCGGCCCCTAAAGTGGCCGCGGTCAGAGTGGTCCAGAGAATTTTCATGTGATAGCCTCCTTGCGTTCAAGACGAAACGTGTGTGTTCAGCCTACTACTCCCGTTGCGGCAAGACAAGTGACCAGCAGAATCAGAGGCGGTAGCGCGGCGGCATCCAAGCTAGCGTAGGATGGGCGTGTCCATCCTACATCCAAGAATCGATCCCATGCCCAACCAGACCCGCGTCATCAGTCTCCACTTTTCCCCCGCCACACTCCACGTCGCCTTGGCCGACGGCCGCGAGTTGAGCCTGCCGCTGGCCCGCTTCCCGCGCCTAGCTGCCGCCACGCCCCAACAACTAGACGACTGGCATCTGATTGGCCGCGGCCTGGGCATTCAATGGACCCAACTCGGCGAAGATCTCTCCGTCGAGTCGCTGTTGGCGTCGGAGTAGGGTTGGAGAAGCTAAACGACGGCGCAGACGTTCGATAGCGTACCGATACCGCCCACGGAAATTTCGCACACATCGCCCGCCGCCAGCGCGGCATCTTCCTTGACGATGATGCCCGTGCCGGTCAGCAGCACCGTGCCCGTGGGCACAGCGTTGGACAGGTTCAGGTACTCCACCAGCGTCTCGATCTTTCGGCCCAGTTTGCCGGTGGACGTCGCGCCCTCAAAGATCAGTTTGTCGCCCCGCCGGATGGTGCACGCCATCTCCAGCGCATACGGGTCCGCCACTGCATCAGCGGTCAGGATGTACGGTCCCAGTGAACAGCAGGCGTTGTAGGTCTTCGATTGCGGTAGGTACAGCGGATTCTCGCGCTCGATGTCCCAGGCCGAGACGTCGTTGGCAATCGAGAAGCCATGCACGCGGCCCTTGGAATCAAGAATCACCGCCAGTTCCGGCTCCGGTGCCGTGAACTTGGAATCACTGCGAATGCCGATCGGCTCACCGGAACCGACGCAGACGCGCGCGGTGCCCTTGAAAAACACTTCCGGCCGGTGCTCCGGTTGGAAGACGTAGCGGTAGAAGCCTTCCCGCGTGCCATGCTCAGCATCACGGAAGCTGGCCGACATCTCATAGGTGCAGCCGCAGGCCCAAACCTCGCGCGGATGGATGGGGATGATCGCGTCGGCTTCGGTCGTAAATGTACCGGCATGGCTGGCGGCCACCTGCGCCAGCGTGGTGCCGTGCAGTTCAGCCAGGTCCAGCAAGTCCACCAGCGTCTTGCCCAAAATCGGCCGCGCCTTGCCGCCCTCAAAAATCGCGGCGGTCACCGCGCCATTCAGATGAATTTGTCCAATCAGCATTGCTTTAACGCTCAAATTCTAACAGGACCAGCCCGCCAGCCGCCGCGCACTGGCCCGGCTACTCCCCCAAAATCGGCAGCAGAGCCCGATCCAGGGCCGCATCGGTGCGATCAGTAACATCGACGCCCTTGTGCAACGACCAATGCTCAACGTGAGTCAGCGTCTCCCCGGGGTCCAGTTTGGTCAGTGGCCCCAGCGTTTCCAGCTCCAGAAAGTCGGCATTGGTGAAGATCTCAAAACAAGACCCGTAGTCCGGGTAGAGCTTCCCGAGCTCGCCCTTATAGCGCTTCAGAAACGCTTCGCCGTGCAGCAGATAGGCGGCCCACAGGTCCTGGTTAAACATGCCCAGCTTCTGGGGGGTCGAGTTTGTGCGGTCCTGTTGAAGCGTGATGTACTTCTGGGTCAGCTTCAGGCGCGGATCGGAGAAATCAGTGAAGGCCCACATGATCAGCGGGTTGGTGGGTGGCAACACTTCTGGGTGCGTGCCGCGCGGCGGAAAGCCAGCCACGCCCAGGCCGTCCTGCGCCATCACGCTTAACACCCAGGCGGCGATCTCCACCGGGAAGCCGCCAATATTGGTGATCCGGTGCGCCACTTCAACCGCTGTTCCGGTCGCGGCCATCTTCACCGTGAACTGCTTCTGGAGGCCCACCTGTGTTTCCGGCTCAGGCGTCGCCGTCAGGCCGTCCGCATGGACTTCTATCGCCACCGGACCATTGTCGGGGTAGTAAGTGCCCGGCACCAGCTCCGGTGCGGCCCACAGGCGGTGTCCGCCCATGATGAACCATTCGCCCAGCTTTGATTGGTGGTTGAACCCCTTGCCATCTTCAAAGACGCGGAAGAAATTCTGCCCGCCGACAAAGCCGTAGCGGATGATCCGCGGCCCGGCCGAGGCGGTCACCACCAGCTCGGCTTCCCCATTACTCAGGCGATAGGCATCAGGCCACACGCCAAACTGCGTTTGCTCAACCGTCATTGCTCCGGATTATTTCACGGCTTTGGCACTCATTTCACGGCTTTGCCTTTTCGAGCCAAGATGGCATCGACGGGCTTGCCGGTCACCACGCCTTCCACTGCCGCGAAGCCCGCTTCTTCGAGCAACGCGCGGTACTGCGCCAGCGTCCGCTCGCGGCCTTCAGTGCAGATCAGCATGTTCAGCGATTGCATGTGAGCCGGAATGCGGTCCTGATCGAGAAGAATCTCGGCGATCAGCAGCGCACCGCCCGGGGGCAGCGCGTCGTGGATCTTGGCCAGCAGCACCCGGATCTTGTCCTCGCTCCAATCGTGCAGGATGCGGCCCAGCGCGTAAAGATCCGCCGGCGGCAGCGCGTCGGCAAAAAAGTCACCGTCGATGAAGTCCACGCCCGTAGCCACCGTGCGGGCAAATTCAATCACGCGCGGCAGGTCGAAGATGGTTGCGGAGACATTCGGCCAACGTTCATGCACGGCCATCGCCAAGTGCCCGGTGGCCCCGCCTAGGTCCACCATTCGAGTGAATCCGGAAAGATCGAAAGCCGCCGCCACCGAGGGCGAAGCGATACGGCCAAAGCCGTGCATGCCCATGACGAAGGTCCGCATCTCCTCGTCACTGGCATAGAAGTTAGAAAACAGCGTCCCCGTCGACTGCCAGCGATGCGTGCCTTCCCGCACCGCACCGCCCAGGTCCTGCCACAAGCGGAACAGCACGCGGTTCGAATAGTCGATGTAGCCAGTCATCGTTTCCGGCGATTCGCGGCGCAGGTAGACCTCGGCCGCGGGCGTGTTGCGGTAGGTTTCGCCATCGCGTTCCAGCAGCCCCAGCGCCACGCAGCCATCCGCCAACCGGCGTTCGGTATCCGTTTCCGGTTGGCGCTCAAACAGACCCAGCTCCACCGCGGTGAACATCACTTTTGAGCGGCGGAACGCTTCAATGTAATCGAGGATCAATCGCGGGTCAGGAAGAGGCGGCGTGTTGTTGGAAGTGGTCATAGCCTTGAGGTTTCAGCGTACGCCCATTCAAGCGCACGCCGCGCCGGGCGACGATCTGGCCTACACGAAAGTGTGGCAGCTCGCGCTGGGACGTGCAGAGTAGCTCATAGTCTTCACCGCCACGGAGCGCCGTGGCCAGCGTGGCTCCGCGAGCAATCGGAATGTCGTCTAGCTCCGCGCCCACGCCTGAAGCCTCACACAGCCGCGCCAGATCAAGCGAAAGGCCGTCGCTCAAGTCCATGCACGCGCTGGCCACGGCCCGAAGGGTGAGGCCAATCTCAAGGCGCGGGAGAAACCGCTTCCGCGGCTTGCCCAGCGGTCCGGTGACGTAGATGTGGTCCCCCACCTGCGCCCCATCGCGCCGCAGCGCCTTGCCGTGCGGGCAAACACCGATCACGGTCACATCGCAATAGAGCTGCGGCGCATGGCCCAGGTCACCGCCGGCCAGTTCCACCCCATGTGCCCGGACGCCGCGAAAGAAATTGTTCGCCCAGCGTTGATCGGCCCAGGGGGGCAGTGCGAGTGACACAAAGACATGCCGCGCTTCGCCACCCATGGCGGCAATATCGCTCAACCCCCGCGCCACCGCGTTCCAGCCAACATCGGCGGCCGAATGCGTCGTGCGGCGGAAGTGGATGTCCTCGATGTACTGGTCTGTTGTGACCAGCAGATCCTCGCGCCCATGAGGGATGATGGCGCAGTCGTCCCCGATGCGGGGGGAGTGCTTCGCGAGCTGGCGAACTAGGGCGCGCTCATTCATGGCTCAACCCGAGTCGGTCGGTTCCGGATCGAAAGGCAGCAAGGTTGGCTGGCCGATCCGAATTCCCTAATCGAGTCAGTTAGGGATCTGAGGAGATGGGCCACGTCAGCTGTTGCCGTGTTGCCGACTGCAAGCCAGATTACTTTGGGCGGGCATCCGCGCAGTTGACTAAGCCCTACGAAGTCGACATCCTTGGACACAATCGTGAGTCCGTTTGCTTCCGCAAAGCTCCAAATCTGCCCATCGGCGGAATTGTCCATGCCATGGTGGTGGACATGCGTGCTATCTGGAAACTCACCCGCCAATAGCTTGGCCAGCGCTGGCGAGAGGTTTTGATCGAAGAGCAGCTTCACGCAACTTGATCATCGACGATGCGGCGTTCGCGATCGGCGGCAAAGGCAAGGCAAGCCAGAATGTCGTCCCTTGTAAGGTACGGGAAGTCGTCGAGGAGCTCTTCGTAAGTCATCCCCCCAGCCAAGTACTCCAGGACGTCGCGAACAGTCATGCGCATTCCTCGAATGCAAGGCTGCCCGCTGCGCTTGCCCGGCTCAATGGTGATGATGTCCCGGTAGTCCATACCTTCCCTCACACTAGCGAACTCGGCCCGCCCGCACAAGCCTTACTCCTCAGCCGAAGGTGTAAACACGAGCCCGCTCGGCAGCTCTTCGCCGAACACGCGGCCCAGGTCCTGCTCATCGCTTTCGAGCCGCCCGGCATCCTCGCCGAGCACGCGTTTCACCTGCTCCACGGTGCCGCCCGGCAGGTCCCGGGCGGCGTCGCCAGTGATGCGGGACATGGCCACCAGCGCGTCTTGCGCCCGCTCGATCTTCAGTAGCGCCTCCACCCAACGCTGCACGGTGGCAGCCGGGAGCACTTGATTATTGGGTCCGTAGAAGAGCTTACGTGCGCCCAGGCGCGACAGACACCACAGGTCGCTCGCGTTGATGTCGCCGGACTTGATCTTCTTGATCAGCGTTTCGCCCAGCTCCGTCTTGACGCCGTTGGGCAGCAGCTCCAGCGACGACGCGCAGCGCCACATCTCCCGTAGCAGGCTGCTGTTGATCCGCGTGAACTTCTTACCCCGGGGCAGCAGCAGGCCGGAGAGCCGCTGGTAGAGGTCGCCTTGCTGGTTGCGGTTGAGGCCGCCGGAGACACGCCCCCAGAAGATCCACCATTCGCTCTCGTTCTGCGTCGCATTGGCGAACGTCAGGCCGCTGGCATAAACGCGGCGGGCTTGTTCAATGCGCAGATCATCACCCGGAAAACCGAAGCCGGGCCGCAAGCAGAAGCCCCCCAGGTTCAGCCACCGCAACTCATGCGCGGCGGAGCGCTTGCGGCCTTCGGCACAAGCCAGAAACACATCGGCCAGACGCCGGATCGCCGACACGGGCCAGGAGTTGCGCCCCAGGCCGATCACCTGCTCCAGCTTGGCGGGCAAGCCTTCCGGCACAGCGGAGCCAGTAAAGACGTCGCGAATCGCCTGCTCCGCCGCCACCAGCGCTTCCTCGGCGATCACGGCCGCCGTACGCGCTCCCCGCGCTTCACGCGCCTTTCGCAGCTGGAATTCCAGCCGCCACCGGTGCTCACTGATCTTGGAATCAGACCAGGTTTCCAGCGTCCCCACCTCGCTCAACTTCGCGCCCAGCTTCACCGGGATCATCCGCTGCTCAGTCGGTTTGCCAAAGCGGATCACGGCGTCCAGCGGCGCATGCTCATGCAGCGGCTCGTCCTGGCCTTCCAGCGAAATCACGTCGCCCGCTTGATCGTCAATGCGCGTCAGCGACGAGTACAACCGAAAGCTCACCGGCTTGTTGGCCACCAGCTGCAGACCATCCCGATCCAGTTCGAGCGTCGTACCTTCTTCCGACCCGCGCGGCACCAGGCACACCGCCCGACCCGCGTCGAGGCCGATGTAATAGGTCCGCGGGAGGCCGCCGCGCACGATGACGCCTTGGCCCGTCGAGCGCACATGTGCGTAATACGCCGCGCCGACGGAAACGGCCAGATCTAAATCCTGGTTCTCCAAAATGAGAGGCTTCTTGCCGTACCAGCTCTCCACCACATCCGCCACACGCTGCCGCAGCAGGGCCGGGATGAAGAAGCCGCCGTTGAACAAAATCGCATCCGGAGCCGTGTGCGCCGATTCCAGAAACGCGGCCAGATGCCGCGTCACCGCCGGGTCGCTGACGTAGGGCAGGCCGAGCTCGCGGAAGACACTCCGCTTGTCGTCCTGCGGCTTGTCAGACAGCGCGCAGGCGGGCAAAAAGCCTTCCAGCGCCAACTCCAGCG
The DNA here is from genome assembly GCA_947458745.1 of Bryobacteraceae bacterium. Lineage (GTDB taxonomy): Bacteria > Acidobacteriota > Terriglobia > Bryobacterales > Bryobacteraceae > JAPKYZ01. The sequence goes on from CANGYQ010000003.1 coordinate 69,751, forward strand.
CCTCTTCGCGCATCAGCTGCGTCTTCATGGAGCCGCCAATCAACGACGACCCGCCGCCCAGTACCGTGATCTCAACGCTGGGCAAGGTGTCGGAGGCGAGCAGCTTTTCTTTGGCCGCCGCACACTGGCGGCGCAACGCGCTCCGCTGGCGAAGCGAGAGCTGCTTCCCGAGCTTTGATTCCGCCAGCCACGCCAGCGTCAAATCCAGGTTGTCGCCACCCAGCAGCAGGTGCTTGCCGACGGCCGTGCGCGTGAACTCGACGCGATCGCCCGTGCGGTTCACCCGGATCAACGTGAAATCCGACGTGCCGCCGCCGACATCGCAGACCAGCACATTCATGCCGTCGGTCAACGACTTTTGCGATTGCGAAAGATGGTTGGCGATCCAGGAATAGAAAGCCGCCGCCGGCTCCTCGATCAGCGTCAGCTTGCGTCCTTCGCCACCCAGGCCCGCCTCTTTGGCTGCCGCCACGGTCAACTCGCGTGCCTCTTCGTCGAACGAGGCTGGAACGGTCAGCACTACATCCTGATCGCCCAGCGCGGTCCCCTGCTGGTCCTGCCAGGCTCGCGCGATGTGCGACAAATACTTGCCTGAAACCTCCACCGGCGAAAACAGCCGCCCGGCTTCGGGAGCATCCCAGGGCAGGATCTTGGCGGTGCGGTCTACCTCCGCATTCGACAGCCAGCTCTTGGCCGCATAGACCGATTTCGTCGGCGCCAGCGCCCCCTGCTCCCGCGCATAGGTGCCGACAAACGTCTCTTGGCCCTCCAGGTACAGAAACGAAGGCAGCGTCCGCCGCGGCTCCGTGCGCGCAGGCGCCACCACCTGCGGAATCTCCAACACATGAATCGGCGGAAAATCAGCATCAGCCGCTTCGGCGGGATCGACAAAGCTGAGGGCGGAATTGGTGGTGCCGAGGTCGATGCCGACGGCCATCGACGGGCGCTTGGGGTCGCTCACTATGTTCAGTTTAGCGTTACCGGGCTCTCGTTCGCGGAATCTGAGAGCGCTGTTATGATGGTGCCATCATGATGTCGCGCACCCAGATCACCTTGGAAGCGGAACTTCAGCGCCGGGCCAAGCAGCGAGCCAGTGACTTGGGTGTTTCCCTGGCCGAGTACGTGCGGCAACTGGTCACACGGGACTTGGGCGCACCGGCCCCCAAAGTTAGTGCGGCCATGGTGTTTGATCTGGGAAGCTCCGGCGGGTCTGACATTGCTCGCAACAAGGACGCCATGCTGGCTGAGGCGTTTGGTGCCGCGCGCACTCCGGCGCGCCGTCGCAAGGGGCTTCCGGGCTGATGAGCCTGTTTGTCGATACGTCCGTCTGGTATGCGGCGGCCGATCCATCGGACGCGAGCAACCGGCGTGCTAAGGCCATCCTGACGACGGACGAAGCGCTGGTTACTTCCGACCATGTGCTGCTGGAAACTTGGACCCTACTACGCAACCGCATCCGCCGCCAAGCGGCAGACCGGTTCTGGGAGGGTCTCCGCAGCGGCGTCGCCGTGATCGAGATAGTGGGTGCGGCCGACCTGGAGGCCGCCTGGCAGATCGGGTTAACGTTTCCGGACCAGGATTTCTCGCTGGGTGACCGCACCAGCTTCGCAGTGATGCGCCGCTTGGGCATTGACCGCGCCGCCTCATTTGACCAGGATTTTGCGATCTATCGCTTTGGCCCGAATCGACGGCGGGCGTTCACCGTGGTGCGGTAAGGCAGCGCCCCGATTCCCCCGGGGTCATCTTGGCGGGCCAGTCCAGCCCATCTGGGCCGCGAGGCATCGGTCACGCCAGAACACTACGAGTATCGGCCACCCAAGCCAGCCGCAGGCTTACCCCATCGAACTGCTTCGCTTCCGATGCGGTGTTAGGAGAACTCACCGGCATACCGATCACGGACGCGAACTTCGCGAAGTCGACTAGAGACGACTGGGTTGGGCTGAAAGAATGAACAAGCATCATTGCGTGCCGGCATCGATAGCGCTTGGCTTCATAAATCGCAGAAGCGGTTCGATGGAGCAACTGGTATCGAGTGTCTGCTACATCTTCGACGGAAACGTTTAACGTCTCACAGAGGCGTTCCAAACGGAAGCGCCTGCCAGGAGTTGTGTTCCAATCTTTCACTCGCTCGGCGAATGATTCATCCACCTTGCCTTCAATCGCGATCACTCCGAGTTCTGGTCCTAGTCCAGCGACCACGAGCAGATCTGTCTGGCTGTTGCGCCCCGGGGACCCAAGTGCGACCTCTCGTTCAAAGCAACCATCTACTAGTTCAGCCGCTGAGTACTCGGGCACCGTCGAGAGAACCGTCCGGACAGCCGGCGGAAAATCATTCTTGGCTTGGAACCAAGCCAGCGCTAGCTCGCGTGCAGAGTATCCAGCTTTCCAATGAAGCTCGGGCTTTGCGAGGTGAGGCTTTACATCCTCTGGCGTCAACAGCGGGACGTGCAATCTACGGATCATCGATCCTCCTCAAGCAGGAATTACTGGCCGCACCTACCAAACCGTCTGGAGTACCGATGACCGGATCCGGCCATCGCGCGTGATGACGGGGACCCCCAGAAGCCGGGCGGTGGCCGCAATGACACGGTCCGGCAAGTCAGGCACTTCCTCGCGGGGGATTCCGCGCATATGGCTCGCTATGTCCGCCGTGAGCGCAACCTCTTTCAGTTCACGCTCTGCATCGTTGAGAACCCGCAACACCTCATCCAAGGTACTCGAGGGGATGCGCCCCTTCTCGATCAGGTAAACGATCTCCGCCACGCTGATGGACGAGATGCCAATCTCCAGTCCTGCATCGGCGGCATCCGCGATGGCCTTCCGTGCCTTTGTGGAAAGACGCGGGTCATTAAATAGGTACCAGATCAGCGCATGCGTGTCGGCGACGAACGCGATCATCAGTCGATTTCGCGGGGGAAGTTGGCAAACATCTCTTGGCGTGCCTGGTCGATCTCAGACGCAGACGGCGCGTTGCCCAGGTGGGCCAGCACTCCGAGGGAACGCTTCTTCGCGGGTCGAGGCGCGGCGGCTACGTGGGATTCATCGAGGAGACGCAAAACTGCCTGCCGGACCAGGCGGTCTGCCGGAATACCCTTGGATTGAGCCAAGGCGATGAGCTGAGCTTCCTGTTCAGCCGCCAATGGAACGGTAAGCGTCATGCCGAATGCCTCCCCTTGATCTTATCAGCCCCCCGCTACCGCACCTTCTCCCGCACATTAAACTCGAGCTTCCACCGCCGCCCGTCCTTCGCCACGCACCAGAGCTCCAGCATCCCCGTCTCCGTCACCACGGTCTCCAGCGTCACCCGGACCAGGCCGGGTTCACCCGTTAGCGTCACCTCCATCGGGGGCATTTCGGTGAGCTCTTCCGGCAGCTCTTCCAGCAGCTCGCCACCGGCGTCGTGGCGGGGGGAGGAGAAGAAGCGGAATTCGGCGGTTTGGCCCACCGCCACCACGAACTCGCGGGTGGAAAAGGACGCGTGCGTCCCTTCCTCCATGCCGAACGGGGCCACCGCCAGCGCCTTCATCGGTGCCGGGAAGCCGGGAACGGCGGGGAGTGATGATTCAATCCCGACATAGTAAGTGCGGGAGACGCCGCCGCGGATGCGTAAGCCGCGGCCTTGGCGCGCTTGGCCATAGTAAGCCGCGCCGCGAGCGACGGCGTGCATCAGGTTCTCACCTTCGAGAGCCGGTACCCCCAGAAACTCCAGCAGCCGCGCCCGGATCGCCGGTGCCCGCAGGACGCCCCCGTTAAACAGCACATGCGTCGGCCGCACGCCACTGCGAGCCAGGAAATCCGCCAGATGCGCGGTGATGCGGGCGTCGGCGGCGTAGGGCAGGCCGATTTCGGCCAGCGCTGACCGGCGGCCGCGTTCGGGGACTTCGGTGGAGGGGACCAGCGGCAGAAAGCCTTCGACAATCGCGGCTAGTACTTCGGCGCGGGTGAGCTTGGTCTTGATGGTGCCGCCGATCAGGCTGGAGCCGCGGCCCAGGATGGTCACTGGATACTCGTCTTTGTCGTAGCTGGGGTCGAGCAGATGCTCCTTGGCGATGCGGCACTGCTGCCACAACGCCTGGAACTGAAGCGCATCCAGCTTCGTGTTGGGCAGCTTATGCGAGGCCAGCCGCGCCAGCGCCAGGTCCATGTTGTCGCCGCCCAGCAGGATGTGGTCGCCGACGGCGATGCGTTCGAGCGCCAGTTCGCCCTTCTGGTCGCGGATGGAGATCAGCGTGAAATCCGTGGTGCCGCCGCCGACATCCACCACCAGCACCGTATCGCCCGCGGAGACACGCTCCCGCCAATCGGGGTGGCGCTCAATCCAGGCGTAGAACGCGGCCTGCGGTTCCTCGAGCAGGGTCACCTTCGGGTACCCGGCATCGGCGGCCGCCCGCAGCGTCAGTTCCCGCGCGACGGCGTCAAAGGAGGCCGGCACCGTGATGACAATCTCCTGCTGGGCGAACGGGGCGTCCGGATGCGCTTCGTCCCAGGCATCGCGCATGTGCCGCAGGTAGGCCGATTCGGCAGCCACCGGCGAGAGTTTGGCGACGCCTTCCGGCGCATTCAACGGCAACAGCGCGGAGGTTCGGTCCACCCCGGAGTAGGACAGCCAGCTTTTCGCCGACGAGATCAGCCGGCCCAGCGTTTCCGTGCCGCGCTTCTGGGCCCAATAGCCCACGGCATAGGGCGCGCCATCGGCTTCCTGGGCGGTGGGGATATAGAGGAACGACGGCAGCAGCGGTTCGTCGCGGACTTCGCCGACGTTGATGAGTTGGGCGATCGAGAACTGTTCGACAGCGGAGTCCGGCTGCGAGTGGGCGACGCCGCAATGGGTGGTGCCGAGGTCGATGCCAATGGTCATGGGTTTACTGCGTTAGGTCAAGATGAGCGGACAATTCAAGAGCCCGCTTCTGCTGGTCGCGGCTCGGTTTGCCTACTCAACCTCGAGTTCGGCGGGGGCCAGGATCGACATATTGGCTTTGGCCGGGATGTTGGGCAGGTTCACCGATTCCACCTTCCAGCCGCGGTGGCGGAGGGTGCCGCCGGGGGCCTTGCCATCCGGGGGGACGTTGCCGATCAGCTTCACCGACGCCGCATCGGACGGCGTCTTGGTGTAAGCACCTTCCACGCCATCGATCACCGGTGCCAGCTTCAGATACTGATTCAGCGCCTTCCGGCTCTGTTCATGGATGTTGCGCACCGCCGCGCCGATCTGGTCGTCCTCATAGGCGGAAATGTCTTCCATCAGGAAGTCCACCAGCCGGGCGTCGCGCTGGAGAATCCCCAGCACCTGCAACGCGCCGTCGGAGGCCTTCACCACCGGAGCCGCTGCCGGCTTGGGCACCGAAACGCGTTGGACCAAACCCAGCGCGGCGATGACGTCATCAGGGAGCTTGCCGCTGGTCAACAGCGAGAAGAAACTTCGGATTGCTTGTGAAAAACTGGGCAACTTCCAGGGTAACGGATTTGGGCCGGTCTTTCAGGCGTACGGGTGCTTTACTGCGGGCAGATACGCGCCGCACAGGGCGCGCGCTTACGACGCCAGTGCTTCCAGCAGCCGGTCGATGTCGGCCTGATCGTTATAGACCGACGGCGACACGCGCATCCGGTGGTCAGAAACCGTCACATCCACCTTCGCGCGATTCAGCTTGGCTTGAATGCTCGCCGGGTCCTTCAGCTCAAAGGTCACCAGGGGGCCGCGCGAACTCTCGGGGGTAACTAGAGCGTGGCCCAGACGCGGCACTTCACGCCGCAGCCGCGCGATCAGCGACTGCGAATGCTGGTGGATCTGGTCGACACCCAGGCGGTGGATGTAGTTGAGCGAATAGGCCAGCGTTTCCGATACGGCGTTGGCCAGCGTACCTTGCTCAAAGTATCCGGCGGCGTTGTCCAGCTGTTTCCACTGCACGTGGTTGGGCGCGGGGGCGTCGTAGGGGAACATGTGGTTTGAAAAGCCGCTTAGCTGGCGATAGCTGTAGACGGGCCGTTCAAGCTTGGCGAGCGACGCTTTCTTGGCATAGAGGAAGCCCAGGCCAAAGTCACCCATTAGCCACTTATAGCTGGCCGTGGCGGCGAAATCGACGCCGCTGGCTTTGACGTCCACCGGCATGGCTCCGGCGGCCTGGATGATGTCGGCGTAGACCAGCGCGCCGCGCGAATGGGCGAGGTCGCAGAGCTGTTTCAGGTCGTGCTGGAAGCCGTTGATGTAGGAGATCAGCGAAACCGCCACCAGCCGCGTGTTCTTGTCGATCACCCGCTCCAGGTCTTTCAAATCAATGCGCCAATCGCGGGGTTTGACGATCCGGACGTCCTGCCCTTGCTGGCGGAGTGCGTCGTAAAGATACAGCGAGCCTTCAAAGTGCAGGCCATCGGTGACAATATTGGCGCCCTTGGCGGGCAGGCCCAGCGCGCGCACCACCAGATTCTCGCCGGCGGTCGTGCTCTGAACAAAAGCGATCTCATCCGGTGAGGCATTGATCAACTGCGCGAACAGCCGCTTGGTTTCCACCTGGGAGCCACTGTGCGAGTTCGGATTGGTGGGGGCCCACAGCCCGCTGCGGTCCCAGATGCCGCGCTGTTTGTATTCCTGGTACTGCTCCGCCGCCTGGCGCGCGCCATTGCTCAAGGGATGCCAGCGGCCATTGTTGAGGCAAGTCTCAAACTGCTGGACGCGGAAGTTGGCCTTGTCTGGCAGGGTGGGAGCGGGCGTGGTGGCGGCACTGGCAGCCAACGCTCCGGGAGCGGCGAGAAGGTGGCGGCGGGAAAGCATAAGGGGCTCCTGAGTGCGAGTGTGATACCGCGCGAGAGAGGCTCGCCAGCCTCTGAGCTTATCATGCTAACTCCGTATTGGGTGCCAAAGCCAGGCTACCGAGATGGCCTGAAGCAGTACCAGCCTTCGAGTGACTCTTCAGATGTGGTGAGGCTCACCTGCGCCTGGGTGACTGACAGCTTGTCGCCCCGTCGAATGAGGCATGAGAGGCGGTCGAAAATCTCCCACAAGGTCTTAGGTAGGCGGGTCGTCCAAACTCCATAGGATTGCATCTTTGCCTGCAGCGGCCCAAACAGTTCTTTGTAAACTGCCTCGTTAACGCGGTCCCCGATGGAGACAGGTCTAAAGTGTATCGTAGTCATCAAGAGTAACTCCTGCTGCCATTCTACCCAGAGATTACTGCGCTCGGAAAAAAATCTCGCCAAACCTGAGATGAACCAGGTGCATAGAGAGTTTTGAGAACAAACGAGGTAATGCGTAACTCTATGTGATTGTTGATAGATAAGTTCCGCGAATCCGCCGTCTCTTAGCAAAGTATCAGCTAGCTCTTTCGCGAAAAAGAATTGAGAACAAGCAGCTACCGCAATTTCGGGGCGGCCCCGAACTTGTCGCTGTTCGGGCAGTCACACTTCAACACGTAGGTTCTTCGTGGGCGACGGAATTGGCTCTGTAGGCGAGACAGGCCCGAATATCCGCCTCGACCAGCCGGGGGTAGGCATCGAGCAAGTCGTCGGTGGTTGCACCCTCCGCCAATTTGCGCAGGATCAGTTCCACTGGGATGCGAGTGCCGCGGATGACCGGTTTGCCCAGCATCACGGCAGGATTGATCTCGATTCCGGCGCCACTCATGCTTGCAGCATGGTAGCAATGGCGTAGGTTGGCCCACCACCCCATTTGACCCCGCCCCCCAATCGCGCTTACCTTTATTCATGGACCGTCGCCGCTTTCTCTCCTCTGCTGCTCCTGCTGCCGCCGCGGCAGCGACCTTCCGGCCGGACTCTTTGTTGATGGCGCAATCGGCCACGGCCGCCGTGGGTACCCGCCCCGCCGACACCGTGGCGCGCGACGAGGATTTCTGGTTGAACATCCGGCACGCCTTCACGGTGGACCGCAACATGATCAACCTGAACAACGGTGGCGTGTCGCCGTCGCCCAAGGTGGTCTCCGATACCGAGAAGCGGTACCTGGACATGGAGAACCTGAGCCCGTCCTACTACATGTGGAACGTGCTCGACCCCGGTATTGAGCGCGTCCGGCGCCGCCTGGCGCGCGAATTCGGCTGCGACCCGGAAGAGATCGCCATCACCCGCAACGCCAGCGAGGCGCTAGAGATTGTTCAGCTGGGCATGGAACTGAAGCGGGGTGACGAAGTGATCACCACCAATCAGGATTACCCGCGCATGATCACCACCTGGCAGCAGCGCGAACGCCGAGATGGGATCGTCCTGAAGCAGTTGAAGTTCCCCGTGCCGCCGCCGTCGATGGATCACTTGGTGAAGATGTTTGAAGAGGCGATCACGCCCAAGACCAAGGTGCTCCACATCTGCCACATCACCAACCGCACCGGACAGATTTTCCCGGTGAAGAAGATCTGCCAGATGGCTCGCTCCCGCGGTATTGAAGTGGTGGTGGATGGCGCGCACGCCTTCGCCCAGTTCCCGTTCAAGCAGGCCGATCTCGATTGCGACTACTACGGCACGTCCTTGCACAAGTGGGTGCTGGCGCCCATCGGCACTGGCATGCTGTATGTGAAGCGCTCCAAGATTTCGAAGATCTGGCCCATGATGGCGTCGCCCGAAACCATGGCCGACAACATCCGCAAGTTCGAAGAGATCGGCACGCACCCGGCCTCGCAACGCAACGCGATCACTGAGGCGCTGAACTTCCATGACTCGATTGGCGGGGAGCGCAAGGCCGAACGGTTCCGCTACCTGCGCAAGCGCTGGTCCAACGAGCTCCGCAATCTGCCCGGCGTCAAGATCCTGAATAGTGAAGATCCCGAGCAGTCCTGCGCCATCGGCTTCATCAGCGTCGACGGCATCGAAGCGCCCAAGCTGGCCAACTATCTCTGGACCAAGCAGCGCATCTGGACCGTCGCCATCGTCACCCCCGGTGAATACCAGGGCCTCCGCATCACGCCCAACGTCTACTCGACGCTTGAAGAGATCGACACGTTCATCGAAGTGATGAAGGACGTCATCAAGAAGGGCGCAATTCCCGCGTAGCGGCTGACGAGCTCAAGATGTTCACAAAGCTTTCTTAGTTGTTTTTGCTTGTGAGGTATGGGATTAGGAGCAGTCGGTACCCAACGGCGCGGACACTGATTCCAAGAATGTTGATGTGAGCGCTGTAAGCATATTTGTGAGACTCTGGGAGAGGAGCGGAGCGCAAATGAATTCGCAAGAACGTACCATGAAAGCAAGAGCGCGTTCGGCCTTTTGGGCGGGATTCAGTTCAGCTTTTGCTTTGATGCCTGCAAAGCCGTACCGAGTAGTGATCCGTCGGGCAAAGGTATCCGCGGAACAAGCTCTGTCGCATGATCTCCGCAAGATTGGAAGAGACTTCCAGATAGCTCTTTCGAAAGAGACTTTCGATGATTCCGGGTCCGGCGAATCAGCCCCACTCGCAAACAGATAGGCCACCTGCCGAGAGAGCCGGCGTTGTAACGGCGACTTGGTCTGGTCCGCTTCCCCCGCCCCGACTACTTGGCGAATATGAGTCTGTGTGCGCAGGGGCTGCTGATCGCATTCTGCGCGTGATGGAAAACGAGGCTTCGCATCGGCACGATTGCGAGCGGAGGGACTTGGATTCAGAAATAGAAACCCGGCGGGCAGAAGCCAGTGCCTTCAAGCGCGGTCAGTTGTTTGCACTGCTCATCGCCTTGACGGGTTTCGGGCTCTCGGCGTGGGTCTTGATGTCAGCGCAGACCACCGGTACCGCAGTGGGTGGTTCCATCCTGGGCGTCGGTTCAATCACCACAATTGTGTTAGCGTTTCTCCGCCGGTCAGACGATCCACGTCTGCCGAGTCCGAGCGAGGAAGCGGGCAAGGCACCCGCCCCGAATTCGAAGGGCAGCAAGCGGAAGCAGCGATAGGCAGGTCAAGCTGTACGTCAGTTCTGGGGGCGTTTCAAGGTCCAAATGCAGCATATTCTTGTCTATGGCGATTCGCTCAGTTGGGGCATCATTCCGGGCACGCGGCAGCGGCTGACATTCATCGAACGCTGGCCCGGCGTGCTGGAAGCAGGCCTCCTGGACCATGGCTTTCCCGCCCGCGTCACCGAGAATTGTTTGAACGGACGCCGTACCGTCTGGGAAGATCCGTTCAAGCCTGGCCGTGACGGCCGCCAGGGCCTTCAGCAGGTGATCGAAAGCCAGTCGCCGCTCGACCTGGTGATTCTGCTGCTCGGCACCAACGACTTCCAGTTCTCAACGCCGTTCAATGAAGCCTGGTCCGCCGCTCAGGGTGTCACCACGCTCGTGAATCTTATCCGGACCGCGCCCATTGAGCCCGGCATGCCGGTGCCGCCGATCCTGCTGATCGCCCCACCACCGATGCGGCCCCCGCGCGGCCTGGTGGGGCAGAAGTTCCAAGGTGCACCGGAACGCTCCGCGGGTCTGGCTGACGCTTACCGCCAGACGGCCGAACTGCTGGGCTGCCCTTTCTTTGATGCCGGATCCGTCGCCGTTTCCAGTGAAGGTGATGGCGTGCACCTCGATTCCGACCAACACCTCCGGTTGGGTGAGGCTCTGGTGCACGTCGTCGGCGCTCTGTTGAAGCCTCACCACTAGAACGGGTAAAGGGACGCGCCCGCCGACAAAAATCCGGAACTCGCCCCTCGCTCTTTTTTGTATGCCTTGACATTCTACATATCACGTCGATACTGATATGTAGAAGAACAAGGTATGGACCTCAAACGATCAGACCTGCTGCAGGGCACGCTCGACCTGCTGATTTTGAAGACTATTGAGCATCGCCCGCTCCACGGCTACGCCATGGCCCAGCGCATTTTGGAGACGTCGCGGGAGGTGCTGGCCGTACAGCAGGGGTCGCTTTACCCGGCACTCCATCGGCTGGAGCGCAAGGGCTTCATCCAAGCGGAATGGCGGGAAGCGGAGAGCAAGCGGATGGCGAAGTTCTATTCTCTGACGCCCTCCGGCCGCACCCAACTGGCTGAAGAAATGGACCAGTGGCAGCGCTACGCCCGCGCCATCCAGTGGGTGCTGCAAGCCGAAGGGGCCGCGTCATGAGATGGCCTTGGACCAAGCAGGATTCCGAGCTGGATCGCGAGATCAACTTCCACCTGGACCAGATCACGGCTGAATACGTGGCCGCCGGGGTCACCGAGAAAGAAGCACGCCGGTTGGCGCGGATTGATTTCGGCGGCCCAGAGCAGATCAAGGACGAATGCCGTGACGTCAGCCGTTGGCGCTGGTTGAACGACCTGGGCCAGGACCTCCGCTTTGGCTGGCGGATGATGCGGAAGGCCCCGGTGGTCACGTGGGCCGCGGCGCTCTCGCTGGCGCTGGGCATTGGGGCCAACACGTCGATCTTCTCGCTGATGGAGCTCGTCCTGTGGCGTTCGCTACCCGTGCCGCGGCCGGAGGAACTAGTGCTGGTCAACTGGCAGGCGCGCGACTTCCCCCAAGGGCTGGCCAAAGGTGGGGCGGGCCACATGTTCCCCACTGGCGACGGGGACGACGTGGGCGACATGTTCTCCCTGGACGCCGTCCAGAAATTCCAGCGGGAGGCCAACGGCAAGGCGCTACTGGCCACCTACAACTTCTCGGAGCGGGTCAGCTGCAGTTACGAAGGCCGGTCCAGCGTGGCGGATGAGCGGCCGGTGGACGACAAGTTCTTTCAGGTGCCGGCCGTGAATGCCGCCGCCGGGCGCGTCTTTCTGCCCGCCTGGCGAGCGGCGGCCGGCGACCCAACAGTGGCGCTGCGGCAGGAATAGCGACGAGAGCACGTGATTGAGGGGAACTGCTGGTCCCCCACCGGGTTACCATCGGAACGAATGCGCTGGAAGACTGCACTGCTGGTGATGTTGGTAATGGCGGGCCTGGCTCTGCTGGTCAACCGCGAATCACCCATCGGCGCCGGACTTAGCCGGACGCTCTCCAAAGACACGTCCGGAACCCCGGTGGTGGAGTGGGCCACCCTGCGCGGTCTCGATAACCATACCGGCAAATCCTCAGCGGAAGTAGCCGCGATTGATGGCAAGCCGGTGAAAGTGCCGGGCTACATCGTACCCTTGGACGACGACTCCCGGGAGATCACCGAGTTTCTGCTGGTGCCCTATATGGGTGCCTGCGTACACACCCCGCCGCCGCCGCCCAACCAGATGATCTACGTGAAGATGCTGAAGGGTGAAAAGGCGGCGTTCGGACTGAACGATGCGGTGTGGGTGGAAGGTGCAATCTTCGTCGGACGGCGGAGCAGTCCCTATGGGCCCACGTTTTACGCCATGACGGCCAAGTCAGTGTCGGCCTACCAGTAAGTCTGCCCCCGGCACGACTACGCGGCGCACGGCGCGCAGCGGTGTTCATGCACCGCGCGGTAAAGTGCCTGGCGGATCTGCGAGGGCGAAGTCTGGTCCTTCACCAGATACGCCGAGACACTGTTGCCCATGGTGAGATCCCGCGAAAGTTCAGCATCGTCACCCGTCAGGATCACCATCGGCACGTGGTACGCCGTCGAGGCTTCCAGAGCTCGCTGGCTGCGGTAACCAGTCATCTCGGGTAAACCGAGGTCCAACAGAACCACATCAATGCCCGGTTGTCCGACCCGCTTCATCGCTTGTGTCAGGTTCGGACTCCACTCCAACTGGAAGTCTTCTTGTTCGCTCTTGGTCAAGCTCATCCGCACCAGCATCGCGGCCTCGACGTCATCTTCGACCAGCAAGACATGAATCGGTTCCGCCGTTGCTGAGTCAGGATCGCTGAGGTGACCGTGAATCAACGAGGTGAGGGGCTCGGGGGGGAAGCCATTCTGTCGCATACCGTAAACATCGGTCGAGAAAATGGGCGTAATAGGTCTACTATGGGAATACAGTTGTACTCGCGGTTGGCGTAATACGCACCCGCGGAAGCGTCGAGAGACGGCCAGCCCCGCCCGGTTGACCGGCCGCTTCACCCAGCCTGGGCCCAGTGCTGGTAGGTGCTGCTGCGACATGTGGAGAAAACTCATGCCCATGAGGGCCCGATCCAACGACTCCCACCCGGAGACGCCCCCGGTGGCTGAGCCGGTGCCCAATGGCATACTCCTGTTGAGCCGCACCGGCGTCATCACTTCCGCAAACACCACTGCCACGAAGATGTTCGGCTATCTGCCGGGCGAACTCATTGGGCTCTCGGTGGAGACGATTCTCCCCAAGTCCCTGAGTGGGACACCCGGTCGGGAAGCCAGCAATGAACTGGACCCCGACGCCGCGTTTGCCGAATCCGCTCATGACCGGCTGGCACTGCATAAGGATGGGTCGACCTTTCCGGTTTCCATTGGCTTCAACCTCATTGAGACCGACCATGAGACCTCCATTCTCTATTCCGTGGTCGATATCAGCGAGTGGCGCCGCAGTGCCGCCTTGCTGAAGAATTCGGTGGAGCGTTTGCGGCTGGCTACCCGGGGCGCGGGAGTCGGCATCTGGGAGTACAACATCACCGACAACGAGGTGATCTGGGACGATCAGATGTTCCGCCTCTACGGTACGACCCGCGAAGAGTTCGGCGGTGCCTATGAAGCCTGGCGCCAGGGTGTCCATCCCGATGACCAGGCCCACGGCGATGAGGAAGTGCAGCTCGCTCTCCGGGGAGAAAAAGAATTCGACACCGAGTTTCGCGTAGTGTGGGGCGATGGCAGTATCCACACCATTCGCGCCCTGGCCGTCGTCAAGCGCGATGAATCCGGCCGGCCCATCAAAATGGTCGGCACCAATTGGGACATCACCGAACAGAAGCGCGTGGCCCAGATGAAGTCGGAGTTTCTGGCCAATATGAGCCACGAGATCCGGACCCCCATGAACGTCATCATTGGCATGAGCGGGCTGCTGCTGGAGACCGACCTCGATGAAGTGCAGGCTGATTTCACCCGTACCATTCGACAAGGCGCGGAATCCCTGCTGGGCATCATCAATGGCGTGCTCGATTTCTCGAAGCTCGAGGCCGGGCGGCTGGAGCCGGATCCGGAGGACTTCAGCATCGACTCCATGGCCGAAGAGACAGTCGAGTTCTTCGCCCAACAGGCACTGGAGAAGGGTCTCGAGTTGAACTGCTTTGTTTCGGGCGATGTGCCCGCCTGGGCCCGGGCCGACCGCGGCCGGTTGCGCCAGATTCTCACCAATCTGATCGGCAACGCCGTGAAGTTTACCGAGCAAGGCGAGGTCAGCTTGCATGTCGGCGTCATCGATCATGATGAGTTCCGCAGCATGGTCTGCTTTGAAGTTCGCGACACCGGCATCGGCATCGCGCCCGATGTCCAGGGACATCTGTTTAACGCTTTCACGCAAGCCGACGGCTCCACGACGCGGCGCTATGGTGGGTCCGGGCTGGGCCTGGCGATCTCCAAGAAACTGGCTGAAATGATGGGTGGCACCATCAGCCTGGAAAGCAGCCTGGGCCAGGGATCAAGTTTCTTCTTGAAGGTGCCGGTGACGGCGGCTCTCACCGCCAAGCCTCACGACGACACCCCGGCCTTCCGGCTGGAAGGTGTCCGGACGTTAGTGGTGGACGATGTCGAAATGAATCGCACCATCGTGCAGCAGTATGTGGAGACCTGGGGCATGCGCCCCGATTGCGTCGCCAATGGATTTGAGGCCATTACGCGTCTCCGCGACGCGGCCGGCGCGGGCGATCCCTACGGCTTGCTGATTCTCGACTGCGGAATGCCGGGTATCAGTGGTGTCGACGTCGCCCGCATCGTCCACTCCGATCCGCACATTGCCGCCACGCCCATCATCATGCTGACGTCCTACGACGACAGGGCGGAAGTGAAGGGGGCCAAGAGCCTCGGCGTCCTGCACTTTCTCACCAAACCCGTGCGCCGGCATCTGTTGCACCGGACCATTCTCCGGACACTCAACCCCAATCCGCCGGTAACATCGGCCCCGATGCAGACCGAACGGGCCGCGGCCAAGTCCCCCGCGCCCCAGGGCCCTCGGTTGTTGCTCGCGGAAGACAATATCGATAACCAGAAGCTGGCCGTCTGGGTGCTGCAGAAGCACGGCTTCGCCTGCGACGTGGCGTCCAACGGCCTGGAAGTGATGCGCATGGTGGCCGAGCGCAACTACCCGCTGGTGCTGATGGATTGTCAGATGCCCCTCATGGACGGCTTTGAGGCCACCGCCGCCATCCGCAAGAATGAGCAGGCGCAGCCGAGTCACCTGCCGATCATCGCGCTGACCGCCCACGCTCTGGCCGAAGACCGGGACCGTTGTCTGGCGGCCGGCATGGATGACTACATCTCCAAACCCATTGACGAGAAGGCCCTGGTGGCCACCATCAAGCGTTGGCTGCCACCGGCCTCAGCCGGGCGCGCGCCCCAACTCACTGATCCAGTGCTGGAAGCCCTCATCCCCAGTTACCTGGACAATCGCAAGCACGATGTCATCATGCTGGCTGAGGCCGTCGCCACCGGTGACCTCCCGGCGGCTCGCGTGATCGGGCACGGCATGAAGGGGTCGGGCTCCGGCTATGGCTTCCCCCAGATCACCGAAATTGGCCGGGCCATTGAACAATGCGCGGCGGCCCAGGACGCCCTGGGCCTTGAACAGCAGATCAGGCGCCTGCAGGACTTCCTCTCGGAGTTGGCGGGCCGCCCCGGCGTACAAAGCCGTTAACACCGCCCCCTAAAGAAAGTTCGTCGCGCCCGTCGCTTCCGCCGATATACCCCAGTTGGGGGAGTGGGCAAATGAGAAGCGACAACGTACCGTGCTTCAGCGCGGACATTAGTCAGGGAGTATCTATACGTGGCCCGGAGATATCTCTTCGAGATTCGGTTGCCTCAGCCGAAATGAAGCTGACGGTGATTCTTTCGTGATTGCAGTTCCTCCGCCCGACGAATTAACCTGGCTGCGCCCGCTGCGCGAGGCAGAACTCCTCGATACGGTCCCGGAGCAGGCCTGCGATGCCACGGTCAGCTTAGTCGCGCGGATGTGTGGCGTTCCCATCGCGGCCGTCAGCCTGGTGGATGAAGCACGGCAGCGGTTTACGTCTTCAGTGGGTCTGGACGTCAGCGAAGCCTCGCGCGACTGGACCTTCTGCACCCACGCCATCCAGGAACCGGACCGCATGCTGACGGTGCCGGACGCCACCCAGGACCCGCGCTTTGCTGACCATCCGCTGGTGACCGGCCCACCGGAGATCCGCTTCTACGCGGGCGTTCCGCTGCGCTGCGGCCCCGGGCCCGCACTGGGAACTCTCTGCATCATGGACCGGACACCCCGGACGCTCACCGAAGAACAAACGCTGCTTCTCCGTGAAATGGCCGCTCATGTCGCAGCCATCATCGAAACGCGCATCACGCTCCGCCAGCTGCGCCAAAGTGAGAAGGCGCACCGCGAGTCGGAAAGCCGGTTCGAGCTGATGGCCGACGAAACCCCGGTGGCCATCTGGACCCGCGATGCCGCCAATCGGATTGAGTACGTCAACCGCCGCGCGCTGGTGTTCTGCGGGAAGACGGACGAAGAGTTCCGCCGCTCGGGCTGGCTGGAGAGCGTCCATCCTGACGACCTCCGCCACATCGCGCAAAACCTGGACGAGATCCGCCAAGGCGCCTCTCTGCGGACCGAGGTCCGGCTGCGCGATGCCCAAGGCAGCTACCGCTGGGTGCTGGTCTCGATGACCCCGCGCTTCACCGAACCCGGCGAATATGCCGGCTTCGTCGGCAGCTTCATCGATATCACGGAGCGGAAGCTGGCGGAAGAACAACTCCAGCAGGTGATGCAACTGAAGTCAGAATTTCTGGCCAACATGAGCCATGAGATCCGCACGCCGATGAACGTCATCATCGGGATGAGCGGGTTATTGGCCGACACCGCGCTCACCGAGGACCAGGCCGACTACGCGCAAACCATCCGCAGCGGCGCGGAATCGCTTCTGCACATCATCAACGGCGTACTGGACTTCTCCCGCCTGGAAGCCGGCAAGCTGGAACTGGATCTGGAAGACTTCAGCATCGACTCGGCAGCGGAAGATACCGTGGAGTTCTTCTCCCATCAAGCTCTGCGAAAAGGGCTGGAGCTAACTTGCGCCGTTTCCCCCGATGTGCCTGCCTGGGCCCGTGGAGACCAGGGCCGTTTGCGGCAGATCCTGACCAACCTGATCGGCAACGCGCTGAAGTTCACCGAAGAAGGGGAAGTGAGCTTGAGCGTCGGCTTGGGGCGGCCATCCGCCGGCCAGACCATAGTCTGCTTTGCGGTGCACGACACCGGCATCGGCATCTCCCCCGTGGCGCAGCAGCGCCTCTTCCAGGCCTTTACCCAAGCCGATGGCTCCACCACGCGAAAGTATGGCGGGTCCGGCTTGGGCCTGGCCATCTCCAAGCGTCTGGCCGAGATGATGGGCGGCCGGATCACCGTCTCCAGCCAGCTTGGTCAAGGGTCCACCTTTACGCTGGAACTGCCGTTCATCGTGCCCCAGGCTCCTCAACCTGCCGACCCTGAACTGACCCCGCATCTGCTGGCCGGAACTCGCGTGCTCGTGGTCGACGGTGCGGAATCCAGCCGCAGCTTACTGCGGGAGGTACTGGAAGGCTGGGAAATGGTGGTTGATGTGGTCCCGGACTGTCTGCAGGCGCTGACCCGCATCAGGCAAGCCGCCGAACGAAGGAATCCGTTTAGCCTGGTCCTGCTCGATTGTGGCCTGCCAGGCGTGAGCGGGGTTGATCTTGCGCGGATCGTCAATGCCGATCCGGAAATCGCCGGCACTCCGCTGATTATGTTGACGGCCTTCCAGGACCCGCAGCGCCGCCAAGCGGCGCGTGATTCCGGCATTCGCGTCTTCCTCACCAAACCCATCCGCAAACACGTCCTCCACAAGGCGATCGTCCGCACGCTAGGGCCCCGGCTGTCCACCCCCACCGGAGTCGTCGTCGCGCCACTCCCCCACCCTCCCGCCACCGATTCTGCCCCACGGATGCGGCCGCTTCTGTTGGTGGAAGACAATGAGGGTAATCAGAAGCTGGCGGCCCGGATGCTGGCGCGGAACGGGTTCACCTGCGACATCGCCTCCGACGGCCAGCAAGCCGTGGAGATGATAGCGGAACGCGACTATCCGCTGGTGCTGATGGATTGCCAAATGCCGCGTCTGGATGGCTTTGCGGCAACAGCGGCCATCCGATCTCAACAGCAAGGTAAGCCCAGCCGCACCCCAATCATCGCGGTCACCGCCCATGCCATGCCGGAGGACCGCGAACGGTGCCTGGCGGCGGGGATGGACGACTATATCTCGAAACCGATTGATGAACTGATGCTGATCTCGGCCATCTCCCGCTGGCTGCTGGTGGCTGAACCAGAGTCTGGTGCCACGGCTGACCCGAGTCCCGCCGGCACACCTGCCCCGATGCCGGAACGGAAAGCCGCAGTGCCCCTGGCGGACGGCATCGAAGACTTGGTGCCCTGGTATTTGGGCAATCGCCGCAACGATCTGGCGGCTTTGGTCAAGGCGGTCAGCGGCGGCGATCTACCCGCCATTCGCGTCATCGGACACAGCATGAAAGGCTCCGGCGCGGGGTATGGCTTTCCCGAGATCACCGACATCGGCCGCGCCATGGAAACCGGGGCCGTCGCCGGTGATCTGGCCGAGATCCGGCGCCAGATGGATCGGTTGCAAGCCTATCTCGATCATCTGGAAGCGCCGCCCGCCCGGTGCGGCACTATCTTCCTACCGGCGGAATAACTGCATCCATATCTGGGATCCTACGGCCAGATGCAACTTCCACTTCTGCTTATGGCGTCCGCCCTGCTGGCGGCGGATTCGCCCTCTGATTTCAACCGGGTCGCGGTCGGCGCCCGGCCTCCGGCCTTTGAACTACCGTCCGCTGACGGGAAGAAGGTGTCGCTGGCAACGCTAGCGGGCAAGAACGTCGTCCTGGTCTTCTATCGCGGCTACTGGTGACCGTACTGCGCCTCGCAACTCGTGGAGTTGCACTCGATGCTGCCGGTTGAGCGCAAAGCCGATACCGTGATCGTGGCCATTGCGCCGGACGCGATGGAAAAGCTGGGAGACATCATCCCTAAAGTGAAGTCCCGTACCGGTGGCGAGTTCGTCGTGACACTGCTCAGTGATGCCGACCACGCCGTGATTGACCGCTACGGTCTGCTGAATGAACAAGCCGCCGAACGAGGCCGCTTCCTGCCGCATCCCACCACCTATCTGCTGGACAAAGGCGGCATTGTGCGCTGGAAGTTCACCGAGAAAGACTACAAGGTCCGGCCGACCAACAAGATGGTGTTGGACGAACTGCTGAAGCTGAAGTAGCCTGAGTAGTTTGCGTATGGCAAACCTCAACCGGCAGCGAATCTGTGTCTTCTGCGGCTCCAGTTCAGGGCGCAGGCCGGAGTACGCCCAAGCGGCGGCGGCCCTGGGGGCACTGGTGGCGGAGCGCGGGTTGGCGCTGGTCTATGGTGGGGCTAAGGTGGGGCTGATGGGCATCGTGGCCGATGCATGTCTGGCTGCTGGCGGGGAAGTAATCGGCGTGATGCCGCGCCTGCTGGTGGAAAAGGAAGTGGCCCACACCGGCCTTTCCAAACTGCATGTGGTCGAATCGATGCATGACCGGAAGGCGTTGATGGCGGAACTCTCGGACGCTTTCATCGCTCTCCCTGGCGGCTTCGGGACGCTGGATGAGTTATGCGAGATTCTCACCTGGGCGCAGTTGGGTCTGCATGCGAAGCCAACTGGATTGCTGAACGTCGCTGCCTACTTTGCGGGATTCATCGCGCTGCTGGAGCATGCGGTGGCGGAGCAGTTGCTGAAGCCCGTCCATCACAATCTATTGTTGGTGGATCACGACGCCGGGCAACTGTTGACCCGGTGCCTGGAGGCACCGCCCGTTGAAGCCATCACCAAATGGTGACGAGCACCAATAAAATCAGCCGCCCAGAGAATGAGCATAAAGCCCAAACTCCAGACGGCTGGCTGACTGCCTAAGCTGATTCGCCGTTAGCGTCCCACTAGCGGCGCCGACGAATGGCGGCGCCTAGCAAACCGAGGCTGCCCATCACCAAAGCCACTGAAGATGGTTCCGGCACGGCTTCGATACTGGCTACGTTCTCGCTGTTCACACCAAAAGTACCCATTACGTCAAATGCCGTATCCCACAGGTGGCCGCCATGGTTGAGAAAGCTGGCCGAGGCTGTTTTGGTGTCCCAATACCAGAGTTCGCCACCATCAAACGAGAGGCCGGTCGGATCGGAAACGGGCCGAATGGAAAAGACCATTTCATCCCCGTAGGTCATCAATGCGTCCAGATCAAACTGCACCCCAGGTGCCAGCCCGATCGCCGCGCCCACCGCCGCACTGGTGTGCAGACAGCCGCCGCCCAGAACCAGAACGGCGCAGCCGCCCGGATCACCCAGCAGCGAATAATTGCTGGAGTCGGAGACCCCTTCGGGGCCCCAGACTTCCAGCGCCTCAATCATGGTGTAGGCACTGGAGTCTACTTGAGCCGGCGCAGCCCAGATCCAATTATTACCGATACCATCTTCGATATAAATATTGGGGTCTCCATCGAAACTCACCAGCAGCGCCGCCTGGTTGATGAGCAGCTCCCTAAAGAACAGATCGAACGACGCGGACAAGGCGTCCACATCTCCCTGGTTAAAACCAGGACTGACGGAAACCGTATTTCCAAGACCGTCCCACAACTTAATCGTGCCGCCGTTACGGACGTCAGCGTACTCTTTACCAGACACCTGGAGCGGACCCCCGGTTGCTGTGGCTGCGAACAAGGCGATCGCACCCGCCAAGGGGAACCAAAATGTTCTCATAATCTTCCTCCCAAGCCAGACGTTGCATCATTTTACCGTCTTGATGCAGGGATATACCTACCAGAAGATAGTTACACCAAATAGTATACTGCCAGTTGCCCAGGCCGAATGCAAGTGTTTTATGGGCGACGCGCGAAATGAACGTTCCCAGATCAGTCAAGGCAATTCAGGCGCGGCCAGCACCGTTGAACCGGGCCTGTGAGACCCGAAGGCTAAACTTTGCCCATCACAAAGACCCAGGTGGCATTGGTCAGCGCATGGGTCACCATGCCCGCCCGCACCGACCCCGCCGCGCGGAAGGCCCGGCCATAGAAGATACCGGCGCACATTGCCAGCAGTGCGAACTTCCAGTTCGGAAAGCCGCGAAACGGCAGATGGGCCAGCCCAAACAACACCGCCGCCACCGGTAAGCCCAGCCAGCGCTGGAGTAAGCCCCGGAAGAAAAACTCCTCCCACAGGGCGACGAACCACAGTGAGCCGATAAACATCCCTAGGCCGCTCAGCACATTCTTGGCCCAATCCGGATTTACCGGTAGCTTCCAGTAAGAAATCAACATGCCCACCAGGCCGATGACTGGTAACAGATAGAGAAACTCCCGTGCGCCAATCCGCCACTCCTCACGCGTGGGCCAGAAGCCAAAATTCAGGCCGGCCTCCTTACCCAGATAGAGCACCACGATCATGCCGGTCCGCACCCACATGGCTTTGCCAAGGGCATCCGCTTTCGGTGCGGAATAGAGGGCATTGAAACCCGGCGACAACAGCACCACGGCCATGACGGCCACAAACGCCAAGTCCAGCCAGCGGTTTCGGGGTAACACCGCAAACCACAGCGACGGAATCAGCACCAGGCCCAGCAACTGCCACCAAAGCTGATGCGTCTGCGGCAGCAGGGCGTAGGAGAGCAGGGCGACGGCGGGCAAGGCAAGGGTCAGCCACCGGGCGGGGAGCTTCGCCCACAGCCCCGCTGCCAGCGCGAGGTAGGCCGCGAACTCCACCGCATAGGCGGGCACCACCGGCAGGATTTTTTGAATGATGCTGGGCAGGGCGTCCATGGGTGGCTCCAATCATCGTATGATGCCGGAGGTATGGGCCGCCCGCTTGCGAGGTGGTGAGCCAGGAGTTCCACATGTCGCTCTACTTTGAAGATTTCAGCATTGGCCAGGAATGGACCACCCGGTCCCGCACCATTACTGAGGCCGACGTGGTGCAGTTTGCCGGGCTCACCGGCGACTACACGTACTTGCATGTCGACGCCGTCAAGGCCGCCGCCTCGCCCTTCGGGCAGCGCATCGCGCATGGGGCCATGATCTTCAGCTATTCGGTGGGCCTGATGACCCAGCTCAACGTCACCGAAGGCACGGTGCTGGCCTTCTATGGTCTGGACAAGCTGCGCTTTGTGAAGCCCACCTTCCTGGGCGACACCATCACTGCCCACAAACGCGTGGTGGCGCTGGAAGCCCGTGGCGAAGGACGCGGCTTGGTGACGTATGAGACCACCGTCACCAAGCAGACCGGCGAAGTAGTGCTGGCCTATACCGACAAGGTGCTGGTGCGGGCCCGCGCTTAAGTGCTCACCGCACCGCGCTAAGGTTCCGGCTAAGGTTGACGCTCCCGCGCCGCATCCCGTAGCCTGAAAGTAGAGGTGCGCCTCGGAGCAATGCGAGGCCCGCACCCCGGCTCCAATTCCGGCAGTCTCGCCGGACACCGTGAGTGTTGAAAGGATACCCGTATGTCCCTGGTTGTCGTCGGTAGTGTGGCTTATGATGGCGTCGTGACGCCGCACGGCAGTGTCGAGCGGATGCTCGGCGGTGCGTGCACCTATATCTCGCTGGCCGCCAGCTACTTTACGCCCGTCCGGATTGTGGGCGTGGTGGGGCATGACTTTGCCGAAGAAGATCACCAGTTGCTGACCGGGCGCGGCATCGACACCGCGGGTCTCGAGCGCGCCGACGGTCTGACCTTCTTTTGGCAGGGCGAGTACTTCGAGAACATGAACCAGCGCCGCACTCTGCGGACGGATCTGAACGTGTTCGAAACGTTCGATCCGAAGCTGCCCGCCCACTATCAGGACGAGGACTACTTGCTGCTGGGCAACATCCAGCCGGCGCTGCAGCGGCAGGTGCGGGCGCAGATGAAGTCGCCAAAGCTCACCGGTGGTGACACCATGAACTTGTGGATCGATATCGCGCGCGAAGAACTGCTGAAGACAATCGCCGAATGGGATGTGCTGGTCATCAACGACGAAGAAGCGCACATGCTGTCGGGCGAGAAGAGCCTGCGCAAGTCCGCCGAGAAGATTCTGGCCATGGGGCCCAAGACGCTGATCATCAAGCGCGGCGGCGATGGGGCCGCCATCTACCGGTCGGACCACTACTTTGTGGCTCCGGCCTTTCCGCTGGATTCGCTGTTCGACCCGACGGGCGCGGGCGACTGCTTTGCCGGCGGCTTCTTCGGCTATCTGGCGGGCATTGGCTTCAATCCGGCTTCGGACTTCGACAAGAAGGAATTGAACCGGGCAGTGGTGTTCGGTTCGGTGATGGGCAGCTACTGCTGCGAGAGGTTCGGAGTTGACCGCTTCCGCACGCTCACGCGCGAAGAAATTGACGCGCGGTACAACCAGTTCAAAGAGTTCACCCACTTCTAAAGGCACGCTGGCGCTGCTGACGGCAGCCCTGGTCACAATCACGGCGGTGAGCGGCTGGTGGTTCCACCGCCAAGGCGAAGTTCTCTGGTACGGCGATGCGGAGGCGCACCTCAACATCGCGCGCCGCATTGTTGATTCCAAGACGCCCGGGTATGAGCAGATCGGCACCGTCTGGCTGCCGCTGCTGCACTGGCTGCTGATCCCGCTGGCGCGCCTGGACGAGTTCTGGCAATCGGGCTTGGCCGGGACGATCACCAGTGGCTTGTGCCTGATCGTGGCGGCGCTGTTCGCCTTTGCGCTGGCGCGGATGAGCTTCAAGTCCGAGGCGGCGGGAGCGGCGGCGGCGCTGGCGCTGGTGCTGAACCCGAATCTGCTGTATTTGGCTTCGGCTCCGATGACGGAGCCGCTTTTCTTTGCCTGCGAACTGGGCCTGGCGGCGGCGGTGGTCTGGTTTGCGCAGTCCGGCAAATGGTCGGCGCTGGTGCTGGCGGGTCTGGCTGGTTGTGCGGGCACACTGGTCCGGTATGACGGTTGGGTGTTGCTGCCGGTGGCGGCGTTGGCTATCGCCATCTCGGGGCGGCGCTGGGGGCCGCTGCTCACTTTCTGCCTGGTGGCGGGACTGGGCCCCAGCTACTGGCTGGTCCACAATCGCTGGTTCTATTCAAGTTGGCTGGAGTTTTACAACGGCCCCTATTCGGCCATGGCGATTCAGGGCGACAAGCCCTATCCCGGCCGTGGCGACTGGCAGTTAGCCTTCCTGCAAGTGCGCACCGCGGCCGAGCTTTGCGCCGGTTGGGGCGTGCTGATCGTCGCCGGACTTGGCCTCGTTGGTGTCGTCATGAAGCGCGCCGGTTGGGGCTTCCTGCTGCTGGCGACCGTGCCTCTGTTCTATGTGTCGAGCGTCCATTCGGGCGGCACGCCCATCTTTGTGCCCGGCCTGTGGCCGAACAGCTTCTACAACACACGCTACGGCCTGGCCATCCTGCCGCTGGCGGCCTTCTGTGCCGCCGGGTTGGTGGCGATCATCCCGTGGCGGGCGGCGGCGCTGGCGGCCACGGTGCTGCTCTCGATCGCGCCCTGGGCGGCCTACCCGCGGCCGGATAACTGGGTGGTCTGGAAGGAAGCTCAGGTAAACTCCGCCGCGCGCCGCTTGTGGACCACGGGCGCACGCGACTTCCTACGTAACGAATACCGGCGCGGGGATCAACTGATGGTCTCCTTTGGCGACCTGTCGGGCATCCTCCGCACCTCCGGCATTCCCTTCCGCAACTGCTATCACGAAGGCAATGGCCTGATCTTTGACGCCACGCTGGCCCGGCCGGACTTGTTCCTGCGCGCCAAGTGGGTGATCGCGCGCGCCGGAGACAGAAACTCGAAAATGGCGCGGAGTCAGAAGCTGGAGTGTGTCAGAATCGTCGAAGTACCCGGGCAGGCGGCACTGGAAATCTATCGCCGCAGGTCCGATTTTGTTGGCCCCCAATGACTATTCCCTTTACCAAAGCCCACGGCGCGTTGAACGACTTTATCCTCACCTGGAGCGACGAGGTGCCCGCCGATCTGCCCTTGCGCGCGGCCGCCATCGCCATCTGTGACCGCAACGCCGGTGTCGGCGCTGATGGCTGGATCCTGGTGGAGCGGAGTCTGCCCGCCATCCGGTTGATCAACTCCGATGGCAGCGACGCCGAGATCTCCGGCAATGGCACGCGCTGCGCCGCTGCCTTGCTGGTGGAAGCCGGGATTGCCAGCGAAGACGTCGTCATCCACACGGGCGCCGGGGAGAAGCATCTGCGCCTGATCCACCGCGACGGCCACCGCTACCAGTTCGAGATGGACATGGGGTTGCCGGAGGTTCGCGAAGAGACCACGCTGGCCGGTTACCCGGCGGTGGTGATGTGGGTGGGCAACCCACAATGCGCACTGGTCTGCGAGGAGATCCCGGAGAACTGGGTGGACCTGGGCCGCCAGCTGGAAAGCGACCCGCGCTGGCCCAACCGCTCCAACATTTCCTTTGTCCGCGCCATTGACCGCAACACCGTCCAGGCTCGCTTTTACGAACGCGGCGCGGGGTGGACCAAGAGCAGCGGTACGGGCTCCACCGGCGCGGCCTTTGCGGCCATGCACAAGGGCTTGGTGGAGCCGCCCTTGACGGTGCTGACTGAGGCGGGACCGCTGGAACTGCGGCAGGATGGGACGCTGTTCCTGACGGGTCCGGTGGAAGTGATCTCCCGGGGCGACTTCTTCTTTTCCGGGCACTAGAGCGCTGCCCGAACCACCCGGGGACCGGCCGGGTGGCGGGGGCTCTGAGTGCGGCTTGAGCAGTGGCACTTTCGTTTTTTTCTCCGATTCCGCGACAAGGTGAGACAAAGTGAGACATTCCCCTCTCAGCAATAGCTGACTTGGGAGTAGCAGGCGGTTGCGCGCGGTGCGTGGATGGCGAGGGATAAGTGGTTGGCGGCGTGGGGGATGTTGGCGGGGTGAGGGTGTGATCGCCTGTGGCCGGGTCTATTGGTGGGCCCTGTAGGATTTGAACCTACGACCAAGGGATTATGGGTCGTAAGAAGCGCTTGCCTGGCGTTGGCAACGATTGCACGATGTTGTTTCTATTGAAAGAGATGCACTGGCCACAATCTCCAAGATTGCCACGGTTTGCCAACCATTTTGAATGGGGGTCCCCACAAAAGTCCCCACAGTTTGACGGTGCCCAACACCGGGGCCACCTTCGGCCAAGATTATCTAAAAAGTAAGGCCATCACGACGATGGCACGGAACTCGAGCATCGGCAGTCGCATTGTGTACGACGCTAAATGCACTTGCGATCCATTTCGGCAAAGCAAGCCTCGGTTGACCAAGTCGTCCACTACAGCCTGGATCAGCAATGTTGGGTTGCTGTGCACGAGCTCGATGCCTAATGGTTTGCCGACCGACGCTGGCAAGGATTCTTCAACCACCGCGGGCGTCGTCAACACCATCAGCAGCGTCATCGCCTCGCTGCAAATTTCTGTTGCCCTTCGCATCCTGGTGGGAGACTAGGTGCCCGGGACACTGATAACTCTGGATGTCTGGACCGGTATCACGCGCGTCCTCACCGCTCCGCTGCCCGACCCAGTGTCCCTGCTGCGGGAGGCGCAACTTTGAGTATCTCGACGGCTGTCACCGCGCGCCGATCAGCCTGTGTGGCGGAACGCGGTTCAGATTCACGAACGCACGCGGCCGCTCGACCTGGCCGCGCTGGAGCAGAAGTTGTCGCCACTGGGTACGGTGCGCGCCAATGGCTTAGCCCTGCGGTTTTTGCACCAACAGTACGAACTCACCTTCTTCCCCGATGGCCGGGCCATCATCAAGGGAACAACGGACCCGGGGATCGCCCTTAGCCTTTATGCCCGGTTCGTGGGGGCATAACCTGCGCCGGGTGCTCTGTCCCGAGGCATCTCTCGGCCCGCGTCGGCTCCAGGCGCGGCCAAGGCCTGGCTGTTCCGTACGGCGGGTTCCGGGCAAGCCTTGCCTGACCGGCCGATGGCGCAAGCCGGCCGCTGGCTCCGCCGTACCACGCTAGATGATCTCCCCAACTTCTGGAACCTCTTCAAGGGCGACGTGGCGCTGGTGGGGCCACGGCCCGAGATTCCGGAAATGGTGAAAGACCACGCGCCGGAACATATGATCAAGTTCTCGGTCCGGCCCGGCATCACCGGGTTGGCTCAGATTTGCGGACGTGGACGCTTTAAGTTCGACTAGACCAACCATTTCGATCAACAGTACGTGACGACCCGCAGCTTTGGCCTGGATTGCCTGATCGTCTTGCAGACCGTGAAAAAGGTGATCCGTCTCGATGGCGCGTTCTAGCCGCTTTTGGACAGTACAATAACATCAGATGATGAAGAACACTTCGGTCGGGCTGGCGGTCCTGCTTGCTTGTTGTGTTTCCCTACAGGCCCAGCCGGTGGCACCCTCTTCTGGCGCCGGCCCGATGGCTATTGAGTATCGTCTAAAAGTGGACGACGAGTTGACCGTCAAAGTGTTTCAGCACACCGAAGTGGATGAAAGCGTTCGGGTTCTGCCGGATGGTACCATTTCGGTACCCTTGGCCAACCGCGTCCAGGCGGAAGGTCTCACGGTGGATGAGCTGCGCAAGCAACTCGTCAAGTCGTATGCAAACTACTTCCGGAACCCCCAGGTCAGCGTCATTGTGCGAACCGTGGCCAACCTTAACATCTTTGTCGGCGGAGAAGTGGTCAGGCCCGGTCTGGTGCCGCTGTCAGGCCAGATGACCGCGTTGCGCGCGGTTCTGCAAGCCGGTGGCTTTAAGCCCACCGCTCAAACCGACAGCGTCTATCTCATCCGCAATGACGGCAAGAATCAAGCCGTTGCTTCCCGTCTGAATCTGAAGGAAGTGTTCGAGAAGGGTAAGGCCGATCAACTATTACAGAGCTATGACGTGGTCTATGTGCCCATGTCGAAAATAGCCCGGTTGGATAAATTTGTCGATCAATATCTGCGGCAAGCGATTCCGGTCAATCTCAACGCCGGCTTCACTTACTTGTTGGGCCCCAATAATTCCTCCGTGATTCGATTCCAATAACACAACAGATGGAGAGCCAGACCGATGGTGAGTGATCGAAGCGTGATGGCCCTGGGGGGAGGTTTGGCCGGTCTAGCCGCGTCCATTGCGGCCGACGTGCCGGTGTATACATGGGGAGTCGCCTGAAGACGCCATGGTTCGAGAAGTGTTGGAGGAAACGGAACTGGAAGTGATTTCGAGCCGGTTGTTGTGTGTGGCGCCGTTGCATTACGAATACCTAGGAGGGACCCTTTCCGTGATGGAGGTGGCATTTTGGGCGGATGTCGGCGAGTCTCGTTTAAGCGGCAGAGCTACGGGCGAAGCCAGCCGCCTGGCGTTCTATTCCGTCACCGAGACGCTGGGCGACGAATCCCAATTGGCGTTTCCCGAGCACGCCTCGGTTCTGCGCCAGTACCTGCTAGCCCTTCAAACGGTTGAGACAAAATGATATGCCATGTCAATTTAAGGAGCTTGAGCTCGGCGGAGTGATCCTGGTTGTGCCGCGCGTATTCACCGACGACCGGGGATACTTTCTGGAGACGTACAAGTATTCGGAGTTCGCGGCGGCGGGCATCACAGAGCGATTCGTGCAAGAGAATCATTCGTTCTCGACGGCGAAGGTTGTTCGCGGTCTCCACTTTCAATCCGCGCCCAAAGCGCAAGGTAAGCTCGTAAGGGTGGTGCAGGGCAGCATTTGGGATGTCGCGATAGACCTGCGGCCCACGGCGCCAACCTTCGGCAAATGGGTTGCTGCCGAACTCTCCGAAGAGAACAAGCACCAGTTGTACCTGCCGCCGTGGTGCGCCCATGGCTTTTGCGTCGTTAGCGAAACAGCTCAGGTGGTGTACAAGGTGACTGACGAATACTCCCCGGAACACGAACGCGGCATCGCCTGGGACGACGCGCAACTGGCCATCGATTGGCCCGAAAAGCAACCCGGGCTTTCGGCTCGCGACCAGAGGTGGCCCTCTTTCGCCGAGGCCACCAAGCGATCTGAGCCGTAGCCGGTTATGGCGTGTTCATCCTACAGTTGTAAGTCAGTTCTACTGAGCCGCTGGCGTCAGCAAGCGGACCGGCGAGACGGGCGGCTCCGGCATTTCAGGGAAAGAGGCATGAACAGATGAAAGGCATAATTCTAGCTGGCGGCAGTGGCACCAGATTACATCCGGCGACCTTGGCCATCAGCAAACAGTTGATTCCGGTTTACGACAAACCGATGATCTACTACCCGCTGACCACGCTGATGCTGGCTGGAATCCGGGAAATCCTGATCATCACGACCCCCCAGGATCAACCGAACTTTCAGCGCCTGTTGGGTACTGGCGAAACCTTTGGACTCAACATCTCCTATGCCGTTCAGCCCAGTCCCGACGGGCTGGCGCAGGCGTTTCTCATCGGGCGCGACTTTATCGGGACAGATACGGTTGCCCTAGCCTTGGGCGACAACATTTTCCACGGCGGCGGCCTGTCCGCCCTGCTGGCCCGCGCTGCGGCCCGCACCCACGGCGCCACCGTGTTTGCGTATCGGGTAAAGGATCCGGAGCGCTACGGAGTGGTCGAATTCGATTCCGCCGGCAAGGCCGTCTCAATTGTTGAGAAGCCCCAGAAGCCCTTGTCCAACTATGCCGTCACCGGCCTCTACTTCTACGACAACCGCGTGGCCGAATTCGCCTCCACTCAGAAGCCTTCCGCCCGTGGTGAGCTGGAAATCACCGATCTCAACCGCCGCTACCTCGAAGAAGGCTCGCTGAATGTTGAGATCTTCGGCCGCGGCGTCGCTTGGCTGGACGTTGGCGAACATCCGGCTTTGCTCGAGGCATCCACCTACATTCAGGCTATCGAGGAACGGCAGGGCATGCAAGTAGCTTCTCCAGAAGAAGTGGCCTACCGCATGGGCTTCATTGACGCGGTCCAGTTGCTGGCCGCCGCAGAGAAGTTCGGCAAGAGCACCTATGGCCGTTTCCTGCGCCGTGTACTCGACGAGCCACACGGACTTTGAAGCGCTAGACGTCAGAATATACTTCGGAAGTATCACATAGTACGCGGCTCCGCAGAGCCGTAGCTCGTCACGTACTACGTAAAACTCGCCGATATACTAACATCTAGCCACAGAATGGTGCCTGTCCGCCGATAAGAAGCGGATGCAAGCAAGGAGACTGCCCGAGTGTTGCCCCGGACCGGCAACGCTTAGTCGATCTTGGCGACGATGCGGTGCTGCTCGGCGAGCGGTGGGAGTGCTATCGAAAGCTCCAGGAGTATCGATTGGTTTAGGTTCTGCATCGTCGACCCAACTGCGCTGCCACCAAGATACTCGCGCACTCCAGGTGAAACAATCAGCTTCACGAAAAAGATTTGGTCAATGCATTTCGGAAGTCTCAGCACTAGGCTTCCGGTTCCGCAGAGCCAGCCCGCCTCGCGTTCGGTGACTATCGCACATCGCCCCATCTCGCCTCGCCTTGCCAGGACGATGTCACCCGCCCTCAGCTTGAAAGTCGCCAGGCGTTCGAGCGTTGCCGGGCCAACCGCCATCCCATCAACAGGTACGAGATGTCCTTCACGCATTGATGCCGGGTTAATGACCGGAATGCCGCCTTCAATGTAGTCGCTTTGGTGAAGGGAACTGCCGAATGGACCTGTCTGCAGTTCCAGCAAGACCTCTCTTACACTGACTCTGGTCCACCCTGGCATCAGTTCCTCGCTGACCTCTTCACGCCCAGCGGCTGAACCTGATTTTCCACGACTTAGATCGGCACACCCTAGCCGCTTTCTCTCAGAGGAGCGCTGCGCCATGGGAACACTCCTGGTGATCCATTCAGTTCGCCGAGGTGTGGAGCTCGATTGCGGCGCGGGGGAACATGTCAGGCGCCGGCCATGAAGAACGCCAAGGGTATACACACCCGTTGCCGGTTGCACGGAGGAGCCTCCACCGGACCGCGCACAGCGCAGGGGCGGGAGCGATGCGCCCAGGCCAGGTACAAGCATGGCCGGCACTCCGCGGAGACCCAGAGGCGGCAGCGAGAATTGGCACAACGGCGGCAATGGCGTGCGGAGACCATGGCTACGCTGCTGCACTACGAACACGCCTGGGGCCTCCTGGAGGAGATCGCTCGACGAGTGGATCGCGGGGATTCAGAGGACCTGCAAGCGTTGTGCGTGGCAGCCGCGTCACTCTTTCGGCAACAATTCCGAGATCGAGATATCGCTGGCGTAGAGAACCGGCCGCGGACAGTGATCGCGAAGAGGCAGAAGCAGGTGATTGCTGCACTCGATGCCGGGGCAGCCCCGACGCCGAGTTCTGGAACGAGCTCTGGCCGGACTGCCTTCAGACGACCGAGACGCAAGGATCAGATCGGTTTCCGAAGTGGTGAAAGTCTATCGGGAAGCCGATTTTATCAGCCACCGGCCATCTTCTGTGGTCTTCAGCCGAAAGCGTTTGGCCTGGGTTGAGCGTCACCTGGGTAGTGTGTTGCTCAATGACCGGAGCGAATCCCTCATCCTCCGGTACATCCGGCGGCGGCAGGACGAGGGCGCTTCGGGCAGGACCATCAATATGGAGCTGGGCGAATTAAGTCGGGCGATTGGACACGACTGGTCCATCCTCTGGCCCGGGATTCGCAAGCGCGAGGAGCGCAAGGACGTTGGACGGGTACTGACGCCAGAAGAAGAAGTCCGGCTGCTTCAGGCGGCGGGCGGTTCCCGAATGCCGCTGATCGGTACCTTCATCCGCATCGCGTTGATGACCGGCATGCGCGCGGGGGAGATTACATGGTTGACTTGGGAGCAAGTAGCTCTCGAAAAGCGTACACTTCTCGTCGGCCGGGCGAAGACGGTTGCTGGAACCGGTCGCGTGATTCCGATAAACGGGTCGCTGATTGCAGTTCTGACTCAGCACGCAGCGTGGTTCGCCAAGCGTTTCGGCGAGCTGAGGCCAGAGTGGTTCGTGTTTCCCTTCGGATCGCCAACTCCGAACGACCCAACCAAACCAGCTACGAACCTGCAGAGTTCGTGGGAAAACTCACGCGACCGCGCGGGACTTAACTGCCGCTTCCATGACTTGCGCCACACCGCAATCTCCCGTATGGCGGAGGCGGGCGTACCGGACTCGACAATTATGGCCATCGCGGGGCATGTCTCCCGATCCATGCTGGAGCGCTACAGCCACATCAGTCTGATCGCAAAACGCCGAGCGGTCGAGGCCTTGGAGTTCGTGGCTGTGGGGAAAAACTCGGACGGGGTCCCCACAAAAGTCCCCACAGTAGATCTCGTGAACTGATCCGTGAGGCCTGAAATCGTCAGTAAGCCGTTCATTGTACTGGTGGGCCCTGTAGGATTTGAACCTACGACCAAGGGATTATGAGTCCCCTGCTCTAACCGCTGAGCTAAGGGCCCGCCGTGGAGGAAAGCAGCTTTAATTGCACCACAATCCATCGCGGTGTCGGGCAATGGGCTGTTGGGGCTGGATTATCGTACCAGCCGCCGGACCATGACGAAGCAGTTCCAGCCGTCGCGGCGTTCGTAGCGGGTTTCGTCCATCATCTTGCGGACCATCATGATTCCCAGGCCGCCGGGCTTGCGTTCTTCGAGTGAGGCGTGGATATTGGGCGGCGGGTACTCGGTGGGGTTAAAGGGCTCGCCGCGGTCTTCAATTTCGATGCGGGCTTCGGCCGGGGTAACGTCCACTTTGACGCGAATCGCCACGCCGTCGCCCGAAACCTTGCCATGCCGCACGACGTTGGTCAGCATCTCTTCCACGGCGATGTTGAGATCCGCTTCGACGTCCGGCTCCAGGCCTAACTCCACCCAAAGATCGGCCAAAGCTTCGATGGCACCATCCACTTCGGCGCGGTCGTTGCGAAGCAGGAGTTGGCGCTGGTGAGACGGGGCGTTCATAGTGCGAACCGCACGGCCTTGACCCGGCGGTCCAGAATCTAGTGTAGTGTTTTCCCGCTCGGCTCCGCAGTTGGCGGTGGGTGCTCGGACGGCCGGCCAACGATCGGCGGGCCGCCCTCCGGTGGACTAGAGCAACGGCAGCAAGGATTGCCGGGCGAACTGTTCGAGCGTGGTCGGGGTGCGGACGGCGTCCGGGAGCGGCAGGGCATAGACGCCGTCGGTGCGGTTGAAGTCCTCAAACAGCTCGATGTAGAGACGGATGGCGTCCTCCGAGGCGCCGAAGCCGCGGAATAGATCCCCTAGCGCCGACGGGGGCAAGGCCACCCATTCCAGTTGCCGGCCGGTTACCTGGCTCAAGCTGGCGGCGATCTCGGGTCCGGTCAAGATCTCCGGGCCGACAAGGTGGACCACGCCGGTGGCGGCCTCCGGGGCCGTGAGGGCCTGCGCGGCATAGCGGCCGATGTCGACGGTGGAAATCAGGGGCAGGGCAAACTGCGTGCCGACGGCGACAAACAGCTTTCCCTGGTCCTTGATCGAGCCCGCCTGCGCCAGCAGGTTCTCCATGAACCAGCCGGGCCGCAGGTGGAGGGTGGCGGTACCGGGCAGGCTGAGCGCCTGCTCGACGACGGGGAACTGCCGGACAAAGCCGCGTGCGTTGGGCCGGTGCGCACCGATAGCGGAAACATTCAACACCCGCGACACGCCGTTGGCCTGGATGGCCGCCGCCGCGTGGGCGGCGATCTGGTTCTGCCAGGCCAACACATCTGGGGCTGCCAACTGCGGTGGGGTCAGCCAGAACAGCCCTTCGGCCCCAGCTGTCGCGCGCCGCACAAAGTCGGCATCTTCCAGGTCGCCCACCACGGCCTCGGCCCCTTGCCGGACCAGTGCTTCCACCTTGGCCGGTTGCCGGACCATCACCCGCACCGTATGCCCGGCCTCCAGCAACGCCTGCGCCACAGCGCTTCCAATATTGCCGGTCGCCCCGGCTACTGTGATCTTCATAGACTCATGGTAGGCTGGGTTTCGTGGCCGATCAATGCGTATAGATCCAGAAATCATTGCTAAAACGCCAGAAGACGCCCTCTCGTCGGCTCTAGAATCGATTCGTCTGCGGTCGCACTTTTTTGGCCTGAGCGAGATGGTGCAGCCCTGGGGAATCGTGATTGGGCGACAGCCCTCGATCATCTTTCACGTGCAGATCGAGGGCCGGGCGGAGCTGGAGCTCCATGGCGAGGCGGACCGGGTTTGGCTGGAAGCGGGTGATGTGGCGTTGATCACGCATGGCCGCCCGCACACTCTCCGCCACGGGCCGCCGGCGCATGATGAACCGCTGGAAGCGGTGTTGGCGCGGTCCAGCCGCCCGGGGACTCTCCGCAACCGGCCCGGACCCACCAGTGAGCGGTTCTTGTGTGGTGGCTTCACGCTGGAAGACGGGCTGAGCCATCCGCTGTTGCGGGCGCTGCCGGATCTGATCGTGCTGCCGCCGGTGGGGCGCGAGCCGTGGCTGGAATCGACGCTGCAGTTTATTGCCAATGAAGCGGCCAACGCCGCCGCCGGGGCCAGCACGGTGATCCGGCGGCTGGTGGATGTGCTGCTGATCCAGTGCTTCCGGCAGTACTTCCGCCAGAATGCGGGTGTGCGGGGAGGCCCGCCTTCCTGGGTGCGCGGCTTAGGTGATTCGCAAATTGCCCGGGCGCTGGCGGCCATTCATCGCGAGCCGGAGCAGCCCTGGACGGTGGAGCAGATGGCGGCCGAAGCTGGCTTGTCGCGCTCCGGGTTTGCGGCCCGGTTCAGTCTGCTGGTGGGCCAGACGCCGGCGGAATATCTCACCGCCTGGCGCATGCACCGGGGGGCTGAGCTGTTGCGCCAAACGCAACTGGGTCTGGCGGAGATTAGCCTCCGGGCGGGTTACGAATCAGAAGCGGCCTTCAGCCGAGCCTTCCGCCGGGTGCATGGCGTTGCGCCGGGCCGGTTCCGCCGCCTGGATCTTCCTAAGGCCAGTTAGCCTCAGCGTCCGGCGATCTCCACCCAATGCAGCTTGCCCGGCTGCCCCGCGCGCAAGTCGATCACTGCCGTGCCGGTGACAGATTGGGGTAGACGCCAACAATCGAAGCCTTTCGCCGGTCCGGGCTTCATCCCGTCCAGCCGGCCAGCGGACGCACATAGTTCGCCATTCACGCGCAGTTCCGCTACGCTGCCGCCTTCCAGCTCCAGGTGGACTTGACCGTCGGTCAGCTTGGGACCCACCGCTAGCCGGAACGACGTCCACTGCCCGGCTTCCAGCACCTTCGGCAGCGCCGCCGGTGTCGGATCACCTGGGGCCATCGTGTCGGGGTAGGTCACGATGTGGCGCCGCGGCTTGCCGGTCAAGGTTTCCAGACGCCCGCATTCCCGCAGCAACGCCGGATAGTTGGCACGGTCCGGCATTTCGGTCTCTGAGTCCATGTAGTTGAACAGATACACCCGGTCCGCCCCACGCTGGAGCATCGCCGCCGCCGCGCCGCGCACGGTTTCGAGCGAATTGAACTGCAGCGGGCGGTAGGCGTGATACGGCCGCAACAGCAGCTCCAGCCCCGCGGCCAGCGTCACCTTGTCTCCGGCTAGCCGCCGCCATAGCTCAATGGGAATGTCGGTGTCGATGCTGGCCCAAAACGGCGCCACCACCAGCAACTGCACCAGGCCCTCTCGCGCCCATAGCGCCCCATCCATCCCCAGGCCAATCGCCGATTGCGGACGGGACGGGACGCGCGCACCCAGTTGGATCCGGTGCCCGCGCTTCTTCTCCCATTGATCGAGCAACCGCCGAGTCCGCCGCATGAACTCGGTCAGCAGCGGCGCGCCTTCCGCCTCAAGACCCGGCCGGAAATGGAAGCCGAACCGCATCCAGTCCAACTCCAGACCATCAAAGTCGTAACGCTGGCAGTATTCCTCGATCAGCCGGAAATGGTAGGCCCGCACCTCCGCGTGGGCAAAGTCAAACGCGCGATCCCGCCAATCCACCTCGCGCCAGGGCACGCGCCGGAACTCCGGGTGCTGTCGCCAGAACGTCGAGTGCATGAAGCTTTCCGGGTCATCCACGTTGTGCAAATCGTTCATCCGCATCGAGATCCAGGGCGACAACCCCGCAGCCCGCGCCCGGCCGATCCACAGGGAATAGGGGTCAATCTTGCGCTGCGCCAGATCCCAAGCGGTGTGGACCCACCGGCGGGAACTTGCCCGTGCCGCGGCCGGTGTCGAACGGAACAGCGGCTGGTCGTCCGGCCCATCGGGCTGGTAGCCCTTCCAGATCGGGTCCCAGGCCGTGCTCGCGAAGCTGGTGCGCTGGGAGTTGGCCGATAGCAGCAGCTCCCGCACTTGGGTGCCGCCGTACTGGTCAACAAACGAAGCGATCTGGTCCGCCGTCAGCTTCTGCCCCGCACGGGAGAAGAACCAGTGGCTGTTGTCTTCGTTTAGGCACAGTGCGGTCTGCGTCGCCGGAGCCGCGGAAACCCGAGCTCCAGCCGCCAGTGGAAGTGCAAGAGTTTCGCGGCGGGTCAATCGAGCAGCTTACCGCATTGCCCGTTGGGCAGGAAATTGGGCCGCCCTGCTACGATGGAGTTTCCCCAGCGCCTGATGTCTCTACGTTTCTACAACAGCATGACCCAACAGGTCGAAGAGTTTACGTCGATGGACGGCCAGTCCGTCCGGATGTATTCTTGCGGCCCCACGGTCTACAATTTTGCCCACATCGGCAATCTCCGGACCTTCACCTTTGTCGATATCCTCCGGCGTGTGCTGGCCGCCCGCGGCTACACGTTGAACCACGTGATGAACATCACCGACGTCGACGACAAGATCATCCGCGACGCCGCCAAGGCCGGCAAGTCGTTAAGCGAGTTGACCCGGCACTACGAAGCAGCCTTCCTCGAAGACATAGCCGAACTCCGCTTGCAGCAGCCGGAAAAGCTGGTCCGCGCCACCGAGCACATCACCGACATGGTCAGCTTCATCGAGCAGCTGACGGCCAAGGGCGTGGCTTACGAAAGCCAGGGCAGCACCTACTTTTCGATCAACAAGTTCCCCGGCTATGGCAAGCTCTCGCACAAAGACATGGACGGCCTGAAGAGCGGCGCGCGTGTGGATGCCGACGAGTACGACAAGGAAAATACCAGCGACTTTGTGTTGTGGAAGGCCAAGAAGGAAGGCGAAGTCTTCTGGGAAACGCCGATCGGCGATGGCCGCCCGGGCTGGCACATCGAATGTTCATGCATGGCGATGAAGCATCTGGGCGAGACGCTGGATATCCACACCGGCGGCATCGACCTCCAGTTTCCGCACCATGAGAACGAGATCGCCCAATCGGAAGCGCTCAGCGGCAAGCCGTTCTCGCGCTTCTGGCTGCACTCGGAGCACTTGTCGGTGGATTGGACGAAGATGTCCAAGTCGCTCGGCAACATCTACACGCTGCGTGACCTGAAAGGCATGGGCTACACGCCCGAAGCGCTGCGGTATCTGTTGGCCTCGGTGCCGTATCGCAAGAAGCTGAACTTCACCTTCGATGGCCTCAAAGCGGCACAGACCTCCATTGAGCGGCTGCGCAACTACCAACTGCGTTTAGAAACCGCCCAGTTCGGCCCCGGCCTTAATGCGGCGCTCGAAGAGCGCAGCGCCCAAGCTGCGAAGACGTTCGACGAGGCGCTGGATGATGATCTCAATACGGCCGAAGCGCTGGCCGCGGTGTTTGAGTTTGTCCGCGACACCAACAGCGCCATGGACGCGGGTGAGTTCCTGGCCGGCAACATCACCGGTGCCCGCCAACTGCTGGCCAAGTTCGACGCCATCTTTGACGTCCTCCAAGCTAAGCAGGAAGCCGGTGGCATCTCCGACGCCGAAGTGGAGCAGCTGGTGGCCGACCGCACCGCCGCCAAGAAGGCCCGCGACTTCAAACGATCCGACGAGATTCGAAACCAACTCGCTGAGCTGGGCGTCATTCTCGAAGACACCAAAGATGGTGTCCGTTGGAAAAGAAAGTAAATTCGTGAATATCTACAGCCGCGCCGTACATACCGGCGACCGCAAAAACCCCGGGGATCACGTCCCGGTCACCACTCCCATCCATACCGCTGCCAGTTACTTCTACGAAGACATTCGTGAAGCCGAGGCCGTTTTCGCCAATGAACGGTCCGGCTATGTCTACGCCCGTTACGACAATCCGACCAACGCGGCCCTAGAAGAACTGGTCACCAGCCTGGAAGGAGGCGCCGGCACGCTGGCGACTTCCTCTGGCATGGCTGCTATCCACATAGCCTTAACCGCCGCGCTGCTGGAACGGCCGAAGTCCGTTCTCTGCGCCACGGCGATTTACGGTGCCACGGTCCGGTTGTTGCACTCGGTCCTGGAGCCGTTTGGCGTCGAGATCAACTTCGTGGATATCTGCGACCTGGAAGCGGTCCGCAAGAAAGTAGAAGCCACCAAGCCCGGCGCCATTCTGATGGAGACCGTGTCCAATCCGGTGCTCCGCGTCGGCGAATTGGACAAGATCGCTGAGATGGCCAAGGCTGCCGGGGCCGCGCTGGTGGTGGACAACACGTTCACGACGCCGCTGTTGGTCCGGCCGCTGGAATGGGGTGCGAATATCGTCGTCCATTCGGCCACCAAGTATCTCTCCGGCCACGGGGATGTTCTGGGCGGCTTTGTGACCTCCGACGCCGATCATTATCAGTCCATTCGTGCCCTGTCGCGCGCCTATGGCCCCACCATGGGTCCGTTTGAGGCTTACCTGTCGATGCGCGGCATCAAGACGTTCCCGCTGCGCATGGAGCGGCAGTGCCAAAACGCGATTCAGGTGGCCGCCTGGCTGCGGCAGCAGCCCGGAGTGGAGCGCGTCTTCTTCACCGACGATCCCGCTCACCCCGAGGCCGAAGTGATCAAGCGCCTGATGCCCAACGGCCTGTATGGCGCCATGCTCGCCTTCGAGCTGCGTGACGCTGGCCGCGAGCAGGTGTACGACTTCATGAACCGCCTGAAGTTGATCGTTCCCGCCACCTCGCTGGGCGACGTCCACACCATGATGCTCTACCCCGTCATGGCCTCCCATCGCGATCTTTCGCCCAAGCAGCGGGAGCGGATGGGCATCCGCGAAAATCTCGTCCGGCTTAGCGTCGGCATTGAGTGCGTGGACGACATCAAGGCCGATCTGGCCCAAGCGTTGCGCTAACATCATGAAGATCGGCGGTAGCGCCGATATTTCCATTGATGCTCCTTTTTGCGGCCACTATCTTCGTCAGCGCCTTTCTGCTCTTTCAGGTGCAACCGATCATCGCCAAGATGATCCTACCTTGGTTCGGCGGCGGGGCGATGGTGTGGACCAGTTGCATGCTGTTCTTCCAGATGTTGTTGCTGGCGGGATATGGCTATTCGCACCGGCAAACGCAACTGAGCCCCAAAAAGCAGGCCCGGGTCCACTTGGGCCTGCTTTTGGCCAGCCTGTTGTTCCTGCCCATCATTCCGCGGTCGTTTCTGAAGCCCGAAGGCGGCAACAATCCGCTGGTGGGCATTCTGCTGGTGCTGTTTTTGACCGTCGGCCTGCCCTACTTCATGCTGTCCAGCACCGGACCGCTGTTGCAGAGCTGGTATGCGGCCACCAATCCGGGCCGTCTGCCGTACCGCCTGTTCGCACTGTCTAACCTGGGTTCCCTGATTGCGCTGATCGCCTACCCGGTGGTGGTGGAGCCGAACATTCCGTTGAGCCTCCAGGGCTATGTCTGGTCCGCTCTCTACCTGCTGTTTGTCGCCCTGTGCGGCTATGCGGCCTGGCAGGTGCGGCAGATCGACAAGCCGATGGAGATCACCAACGCCGCTCCCGCGCCCGTGAAGCGTGAGCCGGTGCTGGGCATCAACGATCCGGAAGAAGCCGGTGCCGAACTGGAGACTCCGGCCGAGGAACCCGTTCCTGCCGCGCCGGAACCCATTCCCGGGCCGCCCACGATGAGGGACAAGCTGATCTGGATGGGCTTGGCCGGTTGCGCGTCCATCTTGCTGTTGGCCGTCACCAGCCACATGTCGCAGAACGTGGCCGCGATCCCGTTTCTGTGGGTGCTGCCGCTGTCGCTCTACCTGCTTAGCTTCATCCTCACCTTCGATTCCGACTTCTGGTACAAGCCGTGGTTCTTCTCGGTGCTCACCGCCGTCACGCTGAGCCTGATGGCCTACCCGATCTGGCGTAGCCTGGAGGACGTCAACATCAAGGCGTATGTGGCCGCCTACTCGGCGGGGCTCTTGATCTGTTGCATGTTCTGCCATGGTGAAGTGGCCAGACGGAAGCCGCATCCCAAGTACCTGACGGAGTTCTACCTGATGATTTCGGTGGGCGGCGCTATCGGCGGCCTGTTCATCAGTCTGCTGGCTCCGCTGTTGCTCACCTTCCACTTTGAGTTCAGCATCGGCTTGGCCATCACGGGTTTTGTGGCGCTGATGGCGCTTTACCGCCGTTCCTGGATCACCGACATTTTGTGGGCGGGCACCACCATCTTCCTGTTCTCCACTGTGTATCAGGATGTCCACTCCGCCCGTGAGGACAACGTCTATATGGCCCGCAACTTCTATGGCGGCCTGCGTGTGCGCGAATCCGGTACCGACCTGGACGGCAGCCGTCTGCGAACGCTGGTGAACGGCACGATCAACCACGGCGCGCAGTACGTCTCGGCCGACAAGTCCCGCGTGCCCACCACCTACTACGGCGAAAAGACCGGCGTCGGCCTGGCGATCGAGCAGTTGCGCCATCAGGGCATGAAGATCGGCGTCATCGGCCTGGGCACTGGAACGCTGTCCACCTACGGCCGCCCGGGCGACATGGTGAAGATTTACGAGATCAACCAAGTGGTGGTCGATATTGCCAACAGCTGGTTCTCCTACCTGAAGAACTGCCAGGGCGCGCTCAGCATCGTCATGGGTGATGCCCGCCTGTCGCTGGAGCGCGAGCAGCCCAATGGCTTCGACGTGCTGGCCGTGGACGCCTTTTCGAGCGACGCCATCCCCGTCCACCTGCTCACCAAGGAGGCGGTCCAGATCTACTTCAAACACATCCGCCCGGGTGGCGTCATCGCCATCCACGTC
The DNA here is from genome assembly GCA_947458745.1 of Bryobacteraceae bacterium. Classification (GTDB taxonomy): domain Bacteria; phylum Acidobacteriota; class Terriglobia; order Bryobacterales; family Bryobacteraceae; genus JAPKYZ01. Next base: position 110,686 of record CANGYQ010000003.1, read on the forward strand.
TCCAACCGGTACCTTTCGCTCGCGCCCATTGTTTTCCGCATCGCAACCGAGCTGAACAAAACCGCGCTCCAAGTGGAGAATCGCGAAAACGGAGCCCTGGAACAGTTCTCCGCGGATTGGGTGCTGGTGGCCGACGACCCCCGCGTGTTTGATCGCCCCGGCTTCCGCGCCGCCGCCAACAACCCGGCTCCAGAACCCAACACTCCGCTCTGGACCGACGACTACTCGAATCTGTTCAAGATTCTGAAGTAGCCGAAACTGAGGCGCGACCACAGCGAGCGCTAACGACACCGCTCAAAAGGCCCTTGACAGAAGGCGAATAAAAAGCGAATATCGTGAGGCTATGCCTCTCGCCGAAATTGCTGCCAAAGCCCGGCTGATCGAAGCCAAGACGCTGGTTGAGTATCGTGAGCTGCCCGCTAAGCGCTGGATTGGCCGCATTGCGGGCGGCGAATCCTCGCGCGCCCCGTTCGATTGGACCATCAACCCGTACCGGGGTTGCGAGTACGCCTGCCGGTATTGCTATGCCCGCTATACCCATGAATTCATGGATCTTTCGCCGGGCGATGACTTTGACCAGCAGATCTTTGCCAAGCAATGGAGCCGCTCGGCGTTTGTCAGTGAACTGGCTCGGGTGCCGCGCCGGGAAGCCATCGGCCTGGGCACGGCGACCGACCCCTACCAGCCGGCGGAGCGCCGCTACGGCATCACGCGCAAGATGCTGGAAGTCTTCGCCCAGGATTCTGGCCGTCGTCTCCACATCGGCACCAAATCGGACCTGATCCGCCGTGACGTGGACCTGCTGGAACAGATCGCCCACCGGAACCAACTCACCGTTCACGTCACGGTCACCACCATGGACGCCGGCTTGGCGAGGGCGTTGGAGCCCAAGGCTCCACGGCCTGACCTGCGTCTTGATGCCGTGCGGGTGCTAGCTGCGGCGGGAGTTTCCGTGGGGATTTCGGTCAGCCCCATTCTGCCCGGCATCAACGATAGCTATCACTCCCTCGACACCATCGCCCGAGCGGCTTCGATCGCCGGGGCGCAGCATCTGTGGGGCAACGTCTTGTTTCTGAAGCCCGCCACCAAGGGCGTCTTCCTGCCATTCCTCCAGGAGCGCTTCCCGCAATTGGCCCGGGCCTATCAGCAGGCTTATTCGCAGGGTGCCTTTCTGCGCGGCGAATATCCCGACCTGATCGCCCGGCGTATTGAGCAGATCCGTATCTCCCACGGGCTGCTGCGCCGCGAGGCGAGCCCGGAGGCGGTCTATCTGGAGCCGCAAATGCCGCTTTTTGCGGCCTAGCTTCCCGGCCCCTTAAGCTAAAATGGTGTCTGCCTCCTCCAGCCCCGTTTGGACCACGGAATCGTGGGCGTTACTTGAAGCGGTGTGGCGGTTCATGCAGCTTTCGACGCCACTGGAGCCCGCCGACGTGATGCTGGTTCTGGGTACCAATGATCTCCGCGTGTCGGACCACGCGGCGGGCCTTTATCACGCTGGCCTAGCGCCGTTGCTTGTTTTTACCGGTGCCATTGCCCACACCGGCGATCTGCTGGCCACGGGCTGGGATCGGCCGGAGGCGGAGGTGTTTGCCGAGCGCTGCCGGCAACTGGGTGTCCCGGAATCAGCCGTGCTGATTGAACCGGAAGCTCGCAACACGGCGGAGAACTTCCGGTTTTCGCGGGCCCTGCTCGCCCGGCGCGGCCTTGCTCCGCGTCGGCTGCTGGTGGCCGTGAAGCCGTTTATGCAGCGCCGGGCGATGGCTCACCATGCGGTGGAGTGGCCAGAGGTGCCCGCCACTACCTCGTCCTGGCCGGGCACCTTCGCCCAATACTGCACGCCGGATTTGCCGGCCGACAAGATCGGTCCCATCCTGCTGGGTGACTTGCAGCGGCTCTGGATCTACGCCGCCCGCGGCTGGTCGGCTCCGGTTGAGATTCCGGCGGAAGTCCGCCAAGCCTTTAACCGCCTGGTGGAGCTCGGCTTTACCCAACACTTGCTCGCGGACGCGTAACCGGCACCGGCTCGCCCGCCACCCAAACGCGTTTCACCCGCAGCCCGGTGTCCAGCAGCACCAAGTCCGCCCGTTTGCCCACGGCCAGACTTCCCGCTTCCCCGGCGATGCCCGCCCGCTCGGCTGGGGTTAAGCTGGCCATCCGGACGGCCTGTTCCAGCGGCACGCCCACCCGCACCATCGTCCGCACCATGTGGTCCAATGCCCGGATCGAACTGGCCAATCCCACGCCCGGCACCAGGCCCACGCGGCCATTGCTCTCAAACCACTCGCCGTCTTCCTGCGGTCCGAAACGGTAGCGACCCGGCGGGCAATCGAGCGCCCGGTTGGCATCGGTCACCAGACACAGCCGCTCTGGACCTTTCATCCGCCAGGCAAACCGCAGCAGCTCCGGAGCCAGATGCTCGCCATCGGCGATCACCTCCGTGCTCATCTCCGGTTCGGCCAGCACAAACTGCTCCATGCTGCCCTGCATCGGTGTCCCGAAGCGAGCCCGCAGCGAGGGCACGGAGCTCATGGCGCACCAGAAATGGTCGACATGGCGCATGCCCGCGGCAAAAGCGCGGGCCATCTCGGTCCAGGAGGCGTTGGAATGGCCGCAAGTCACCAGGCATCCCGCGGCAGCGGCCGCCCGGTAGAATCTCTCCGCTCCGGGAAGCTCCGCCGCACAGGTGGCGATCTTGACGAGGCCGGAGCGCAGATACTGCTGATACTCCCCGACCATGGGGGCCCTCCGACCGGCCTTGCTGTGGCAGCCCACCTTGTCTTCCGCGAAGTAGGGGCCATAAAGGTGCACGCCGCCAATGCGCGCGCCATCGGTCGGGGTCCAGGCTGCCCGCACCGCTGCACACGCCGCGAGCATCCGCGCGATCTGTTCCGGTGCGCCCGTGGTGGTGGTGGGGAAGATGGTGGTGGTGCCGTGCCGGAGATGGGCTTGATTAGCGGTGTGCACCGCCGCCGTCGTGCCGTCCATGTAGTCCGCACCCGCTCCGCCATGGACATGCAGATCAACAAAGCCAGGAGCCAGATACTGCTCCGTGGCGTCCAGTTCGTGGGCTCCCCGGGGGACCCGGACCCGTTTGCCTAGGGCGGTGATCTGCCCGTCATTGACCAGCAACTGTCCGTCGGCAACGACGCGTTCCGGCAGCACCAGATGAGCGCGAATCAAAAGCGGCACCATGTCTACTTAACTCTATCCTACAAAGAACTTCGCCTTTCCCTGATTTGTTGGTAGACTTACGCCATGGGTGAAGTCCGTCCCATTCAGACACACGCTCTCGACAACTTGCGCTTCATCCGGGAGACGATGGAGCGCTCCGCTGCCTTTACGGCGGTACCCGGTTGGGCGGGCGTGGCCATGGGCATCTCGGCCTTGATCGCGGCCTGGATTGCCACCCGGCAAACCAGCCCGGAGCTTTGGCTGGCCACCTGGCTGGGAGAGGGTATGGTGGGTATCGCCATTGGTGCCTTTGGCATGGTGGAAAAATCCATCCGCACCGGCAGTTCACTGAGTTCCCGGCCCGCGCGCAAGTTTGCACTGAGCTTCGCGCCACCTTTGGCGGTGGGGGCATTCCTGACGGCGGCAATTTGGCAGGCGGGTGCGGTGCACTTGCTGCCGGGCGTGTGGCTGATGATGTACGGCACGGCCGTGATCACGGGCGGCGCTTTTTCGGTGCGCATTGTGCCGTTTATTGGGGGCGTCTTTGTGGCTTTGGGGGCCTTGGCCTTGTTTGTTCGCGCTGGGGATCTTTTTCTGGCGCTTGGTTTTGGTGCGGCTCACGTCATCTTTGGAGTGATTGTGGCCCGCCGCTTTGGTGGCTAAGCCGGCCGATCAACAAAGGAGGCACCTATGGCAAGAAGCAATCGTCTACAAAGTGAACCCCGGCCGCCGATGGAATTACCTGCGCCCACGTTAAGCCCACTGGAACTGGATCGGGTGATCCATGAGCGGGTCCGCTTGGGCATCATCAGTGCCCTGGCGGCCAACGACGCGCTCACCTTTAATGATCTTAAGCGGCTGCTCGCCCTCACCGACGGCAACTTGAGCGTCCATGCCCGCAAACTGGAAGAAGCCGGTTATGTCGCCTGTTCCAAGGGGTTTGAGGGCCGGGTGCCCCGCACGGAGTATCAGTTGACCGCGAGCGGGCGTCAGGCACTGGAAAAGTATCTGAAGCACATGGAGGCACTGATCGCCGCCATGAAGCCCAACGCTTTCTAGTTCAGGGCCTTCGTCTGGCGGCTTCAGCCCGCTACATCGACCATAGCCGCCCGGCCCATCGCCGGCTCCAGGGCCTGGCCCAAGGCCAGAGCCAGTTGCTCCTGCCGGTCCAGGCTTTTCAGTTCTTCCACGATCACCTGGCGATGCTCCTGCACCTCCGCGGCCAGCCGCAGGCTTTCCGTTGCCAGCGCCTGGGCCCGCTCCAGCGTGAGCGGACCATCCTGCAGTTCGCGCTCGCGCCGGGCCACCAACTGTGCGATCTCATCCAGATGCATCAGTTAGCCGTTCGACCTTCCGTAGAGCGTCAGGTTCAGGCCATCAAGAGAAGCCGTCACTGTCCTCTTCTGATTCTCCAGGGTCGCCAGCAGAGTATCTGCTTGGCTCAACTGCAGCCGCAGCGTGGCCTGTTGGGCATTGATCCGTTCGGTCAAGGTGGTAATCGAATTCTGGAGCCGGGTGTCGGCCCGCTCTTGCTGATCCTGATCCAGCTTGATCAGGCCAGTCACGGGGTCGCCGATGCTCGCAAACACCGACTTCAGCGTCCCGACACCCGTCTTGTCGTTTACATAGTCAAAGCCTGACAGCACTTGGGCGTCGGTCAAGGCATCAAAGGTGTCGCCTGTAAACGTCAGCTTGCCATCCTTACCTAGTTCCAGGCCCAACTGAGTTAGCGTCTTGATCGTGCCCGAGCCATTCACGTTGGTGAATCTCCGGAGTGCATTGGAGGTTTGGCCCACCAGTGAACTGCCGGAGAGCAAGCCCGCTGCTTCACCCACCTGCGAATCGATAAAGTCGACCAAGCTGTTATAAGCCGAAGCGATGGAGCTCAGCGCGGTCCGCAGCTTATTCCGGTCACTCGCCACTGCCAACCGGACGGTCTCGCTGCCGGAGGTGGTTTCTTTGATGGTGAAGGTCAGGCCCGCCACCACGTCATTCACGTTGTTCGAGGCCCGGGAAACCGAAACCCCGTTCAGCTTGAACTCGGCGTTGGCGCCCTGGTTGGCCGCTGTCAGCAGCTCCGCCGGGGTTCCGTTGGGATCTTCTTGCAGCTTGAGCACTTTGGAGCCCGTGGCATTGGCGGAAACCGACAAATAGTTGGGCGTCGGGCCCGTGCCCGTCGTGAAGATGGTCGCTGTCACTCCGGCGCCCAACGCGTTGATCTTGTTGCGAAGCCCCGCCAGCGTATTCTCGCCGGACCCGAGAGTGATGTTATACGTCTCGGTACCCACCGTCAGCTTCACCGTGCCGCTGGGCGAGATGGACGCCCCATCGGCATAACCGGTGAGCGACGTTTCCGAGGCGGATCGGGCCACCGAAGTGATTTCGCTGACCGTGTAGGTGGCGGGCGTGTCGGCGGTCACCAACCCCACCGCCACTTTGCTGGTGTTGGAACTACTGCCCCCCAACCCCCGCGCCGTCCCCACTTTGCCCAGGTTCTCCAAGCTGGAAGAGAATGCCGAAACCAGCCCTTGCAAGGCAGTGGTGAGCGTCTTTCGTTGCAACAAATCAGTCCGCTGATTCTGCAGGCTCGACAGCGGTAGCTGCGCAATCCTGAAAGACCGCTCCAGAATGCTCTGGAAGTCAGTGGAGAAGCTGGAGGTACCCGTGAATGAAAGCGGCGAAATTCCCATTTGTGATCTCCTGCTGGCTGATCACTGAATCGGCTGGTTTGGCGGAAACTTGAGTCTTCGCCTCCCCTTTGCCTACTCGTGCCGCAGGGCCGTTGACGGGTCGACGCGTGCGGCCCGGTTCAGCGGACCCACGGAGAAGACCAGGGCGACCGCCAGGAACAACAGCGGGGCGCCGACAAAGCTGACCGGGTCCAGGCTGTTCAGCCCGTAGAGCTGGCTGCGCAGCAAGTCCGCCAGACCCGCGGCAGCGGCTGCGCCCGCGGCGAGGCCGATCACGGTGGGCAGCAGCAGCCGGTCCAGGCCCACGCGCATCACCTCCCAGCGCGTGGCCCTTAAGGCGAGGCGAATGCCGATCTCGCGGGTCCGCTGTGTGACGGAGAACGAGATCAGTCCGGCAAAGCCCACCACGGCCAGCGTCGGCGACACCACCCCGAGAAACGCCACCGTCAGCGCGCCGCTGCGAGAGTTGCGCAGATGCCGGTCCATGCCGTCGCGCATCGCCCCAGGCATCGTTGGCCTCTTCCCGCAGCTTCAAGGTGGCCCCGAACGTCCGCGGGTCCCCCATGGCCGCCCGGTGCGCCGCCATCTTTTCTTCCAGTTCGCGCTGGATGCGTCCGCGCTGCTACAGATACTGGATTCTCCGCCACATTTCGCCCATCGTCGTTAGCTCCTGGCTGGCCGTAGGATGGATTGAATCGCCTCCGTCACCCGGTCGTAGTCCGCCACTTTCGTCGCCAGATGCTTCCGCCCGGCGGGAGTCAGCTGATAGAAGCGCACCTTGCGGTTGGTCTCCGAGACCCCCCATTCGCCCTCCGCCCAGCCTTTGAGAAGAATCTTCTGCAGCGCCGGATAAAGCGAGCCTTCTTCAATCTGCAGGACATCGGCGGACAACGCGTGAATGCGCTGCGCAATGGCATAGCCGTGGAGCGGCCCATGCTGCAACACCCGCAAAACCAACATGATCAGCGTTCCCGGCGGGACACCGAGGGAGTCTTCAGGCATATTCAAGCTATACCTAGTTAAGCTATGCTTTTCAAGAAAGTTCCGGGAGAATCTGTCCCGGGTTTACTATCGCAGTAGGACACCTTCATGCCGCGCGGCAACCCCTCAACCAAGCTCACGATCACGGTCGCCGCCGACGTTCACAAGAACATCCGAGCGGCTGCGGCCCGCGACGGGTTAAGCGTCTCCGCTTGGATGACGCTGGCCGCCCGAGAGACACTGCGGCGGCTGGCCGGGTTGGCGGCGGTTGCAGAGTGGGAACAGCAGCATGGCGGTCTTACCACGGAAGAGATGGATGAAGCCCGACGCCGGGTGCGGGCGCAGCTTGAAACGTCACAGCTAGGGCTCGTAGGAGGAGAAAGTCAACGCCCGAACGGTAGTGCCGATCCAGATGTGTCTTGAGGCTCGGCGAAGTATAGGACATCGCTGGCCAGGATTCGTCCACTGGGCCATAAACGGACTTCAAAAACAGCTTGCTCTCGGCCTTCACAATGTCCGCGAGCTTCATCAATGGACTTCCTCACCGCTCTCAATCATGTCGGCCAGAACTTGAAGGGCGATCGCCTTCACTTTTCGTACGGCCTGGCCTTCGCTTCCGCCGTACGCCATGACGCCTGGAAGGTCGGGCACTGAGGCCAGGATTCTCCCGTCGGCTTCGCATTCGATCTCTACCCGAATTGGGTCAATGGACACCATGCAACTAAAGTCTAGAGGATCGCTCTCAGTCCACCGCAACCACAGTCAACCACCCCCACTAAGCGAGAATAGAGAGCGTGAAGATCCTCGTTTCCGCCGGTGAATCGTCGGGGGATCTGTATGCGGCCACTCTCGTCGAGGAGTTGCAGCGGCGGTTGCCGGAGGCGGAGTTTTTTGGGTGTCCGGGGCCGCGGATGGCTCGGTTGGGCGTTCGGGCGGTGATTGATCAGCGGAAGCTGGCCGTGGTGGGGCTGGTGGAGGTGGTTCGCCATATCCCGACTATCTATGGCGAGTACCGCAAGCTGATCGCGGCGGCGAGGGCGGAGCGGCCGGCGGTGGCCATTCTTACGGATAGCTCCGGTTTTCATCTGCGCGTGGCGCGCGGGCTGAAGAAGCTGGGGATTCCGGTGGTTTATCTGGTGGCGCCGCAGGCTTGGGCTTGGCGGCGGAACCGGGTGTACCAACTGAAAGCTACCGTCGAGCGGCTGCTCTGCATCTTCCCGTTTGAAGAGGAGTTCTTCCGCCGCTACGGCGTCCCGGCGCACTATATTGGCCATCCGCTGGTCAATCTGGTGCGGGCGACCGCAACGCGCGAGGAGTTTTTCGGGCGTCATCAACTGGACCTCGCTCGGCCCCTGGTGGCGCTGTTGCCGGGCAGCCGCCGTGGTGAGATCACCCGACATTTGCCGCTGCTGCAGGACGCGGTTCGGCTGATTTCGCAAAAAGTCCCGGGCGTGCAGTTCGTTCTGGGCACACCGGCCAGCCTGGAGGACAGCTTCATCCGCGCGGCGCTGCCTGACGTACATATTGCAGCGGGCGAAAGCTGGAACTTGATGGCTCACGCTGATCTCGCGTTGCTGGCCAGCGGCACCGTCACCGTGGAGGCGGCGCTGCTGGGGGTGCCGATGGCCACGTTTTACCGTGTGAGTACGCTAACTTGGGAGATAGGGCGGCGGCTGGTGAACGTTCCGTTTTACTCGATGGTGAATCTTGTTGCCGGCCGCAAGATTGTCGCGGAGTTGATCCAACCGGAAGCAACGGGCGAGAACCTGGCCGCCGAGGCGGTCCGTTTGCTCTCCGATGAAGCGGCGCGAAGCGCGATGCTTGAGCAGTTGGGCGACGTGAGGCGGAGACTCAGCACCGCGGGCGATCCGATGGCTCGCGCGGCGGATCACGTCCTTGAAACAATTCGTGGAACCGATACGAGATAACAGGGATCGAACCATTTAGTTATGCGCCTGGCTAAGATCATTACCGCCCTCTCCATGGCGGCCCCAATTTTCGCTCAAGCGGAGCGGCGTGCCCGCATTGATGTGCAGGACATCAAGGTGGAGGCGACGGTGAACCCCACCAGCCAAAGCCTGCAAGCCCGCGCCACGCTGGTGTTTGTTCCGCTGGACTCCAATACCCAGACGATCACCCTGGAATTGAATGACGCGCTGAAGGTCTCCCGCGCCACCGACGATAAAGATCAGCCGCTGACGGCTTCGCGGGCCGGAGAGTTCACCATCCGCGTCACCTACCCGGACGTGCTGCCCAAGGGCCAGCCGGCGACGCTCAGAATTGCTTACGACGGCAAGCTGGCGGGGCTGGAAGAGTCACCCGTGTTCGGGATTCGCTTCGCCGCCATCCGGTCCGACTTTACCTACCTGCTCTACCCGGCGCGTTGGTTTCCGGTGAACGACTATACGGCGGACCGTTATACCAGCGAGTTCACGGTGATGGCGCCCAATAACTTCAAGCTGATCAGCGGTGCCTTTGAGACCAGCACCCCGGCGGGCAACGGCACCGCCTGGACGGCAAAGTTCACGCAACCGGGTTTTGGCGGAAGTCTCGCCCTGGTCACCGGCAATCCGGCCCGTGTGCAGGCCCAGGGTGCCAACACGACGCTCTACCTGCGCGAAACCGAATCGATGGCCAAGGCTTATGGCGAAGAGGTGGGCAAGATCCTCTCGTACTTCGCGGGCCTGTTCGGACCTCCGCCCAGCGCCGCGCTGACGATTGTCGAAACGGAAAAGGGCGCGCCTGCTGGCTATTCCGCTCCGGGTGTGGTCTTTCTTTCGCCGGGCACGATCGGCAATCAGGTGAACTCGCGCGGCTTGGCCAATCAACTGGCGCGGCAATGGTGGGGCGTGTCGGTGTCGCCGGTCTCCCGCAACCATCTCTGGATCACCAATGGCCTGGCGCGTTACTCGGAGCTGCTCTACCTTGAACATCTGTCGGGCGCCGGTGTCTTTGAAACAGAGATGCGCGACGCCTACATTGAAGGTCTGACATTGAATGAGCCCCCGCTGATCCAGTCCGCCCGCGTCGAAGACTACTCGCCGGAATATTGGGCGCTGACCGGTGGCAAGGGCGCGGCCGTGTTCAATATGTTGCGCCTGGTGACAGGTGAGGAGAAGTTTTCCGCCTCGCTCAAGGCTTTCGCTCAACAGTATGCCGGCAAACCCGCTGGCACTGGTGATCTGCGGAAGGTTTTTGAGGGGCAGGTGGGGCAGGATATGGGCTACTTCTTCATCCAGTGGGTGGAGTCCAGCGGTGCGCCTGAATTCAAACTGGAGTACACCATCTTCCGCACTTCCAAAGGCTTCCGGATCGTCGGCAAAGTGGCCCAGGATCTGGACACGTTCCGCATGCCGGTGGAATTGAAGATCGAAACCGAAGGCAACCCGGAAACCAAGGTCATCGAAGTGGCGGGCACTTCCACGGAGTTCGCCGTCGAGACGTTCGGTAAGCCGACGCGCCTGGTGATGGACCCCTCCGCCAAAGTGCTCCGCTGGAGCCCGGCGGTCCGCGTCGCCGTCGCCATTCGCCGCGGCGAGCAGTTTGCGGAAGTCAATGAGTTCTCCGAAGCGCTGAAGGAGTATCAGAAGGCGCTAGACGTGCAGAGCGCTTCGTCGCTGGCGCAATACCGGATCGCCGAGATTTTCTTCCTGCAGAACAACTATCAAACTGCCGCCAACTCCTTCCGCGCGGTGCTGCAGGGAGATCTGGAACCCAAGTGGACCGAAGTATGGTCTCGCATCCATCTGGGCAAAATCTTTGACACCACTGGCCAACGCGAACGTGCCGTCAACGAATACAACCTGGCGCTCCGCACCAAGGACAACACGCAAGGGGCCCAGGAAGAAGCCGTCAAGTATCTGAAGGAGCCCTACAAGCGGGCTTCGACCAACAACTAGGTACCCTGGCGCTTCCTCCCTGAAAGGCTAGGCTCCTGAAAGGCTAGGCTACAGCCATGCCGCCGAAGGCTGTTGGATAATGGTTACAGGAGTTCCTTCCCCCATGCCCGCGGTTGCTAGTGTCGTCGATGAAATCCTGGAGTTGAAGCAAGAGCGCAAAGCGATCCTGCTGGCTCATCACTACCAGGAAAGTGAAATCCAGGAGCTGGCCGATTCCGTCGGTGACAGCCTGGAGCTGGCGCGCGCCGCCCAGAAGTTTGAAGGGGACGTGATCGCCTTCTGCGGGGTCTGGTTTATGGCGGAGACGGCCAAGGCGCTGAACCCCACGCGCACGGTGGTGGTGCCCGATGCGAAGGCCTCCTGCTCACTGGTGGAAAGCTGCACCGCGCCGCAGGTGGCGGCCTTTAAGCAGAAGTATCCGGACCATGTGGTGGTGAGTTACATCAACACGTCGCTGGAAGTGAAGGCGCTGTCGGACATTGTGTGCACGTCGCGCAATGCCGTGCAGGTGGTCAACTCCATCCCGGCGGACCAGCCGATCCTGTTCCTGCCGGACATCAACCTGGGCAACTACGTGAAGAAGCAGACCGGCCGCGAGAATATGCGGATCTGGCAGGGTGCCTGTATTGTCCACGCCACCTTCCCGGCCCGCCGCTTGAGCGCCGCCCGCAGTGCGTATCCGGGCGCGCTGGTGGCCTCGCATCCGGAATGTCCGCCGGAAGTGCTGGCGATGTCGGACTTTATCGGATCGACGTCGGCCATCATCGATTGGTGCGTCAACCATCCGGGCGACGAGTTCATCATCATGACCGAATCGGGCGTGGAGCATTCTCTGAAACGCCGCGCGCCCTGGAAGAAGTTCCACTTCGTGCCGAACGAGAACTGCAATTGCAGCGAGTGCCCGTACATGCGGCTCAACACGCTGGAAAAGCTGCGCGACTGTTTGCGGACGCTGCAGCCGGAAGTCACGTTGTCGCCGGAGTTGATGGAAGCGGCGCGGCGGCCCATTGAAAGAATGTTGGCCGTCAAGTGACGTACCCTGGCCCCGGCCCCGGCCCCATCGCCAACGCTCCCCTGATCGACACTTTTGGCCGGTTGCACGACAATCTGCGCATTTCAGTCACCGACAAGTGCAACATCCGCTGCTTTTACTGCATGCCGGAAGGGCCGATCAACTACATTGACCACTCCGAGATCCTCCGCTACGAGGAGATGGAGCGGTTTGTGCGGGTGGCCGTGGGCCTGGGCGTCACCAAGATCCGCCTGACCGGAGGCGAGCCCCTGGTCCGCAAGGATCTGGACAAGCTGATCGCGATGCTGACCGCGGTGCCTGGCATCCGCGACATTGCGCTGACTTCTAACGCGGTGTTGCTAGAACAGCACGCGCAATCGCTCTATGACGCGGGTCTGCGGCGGCTGAACATCCACATGGATACGCTGGACCGTGAACGGTTCCACCACATCACGCGCCGCGACGATTTCGACAAGGTGATGCGCGGCATCGATAAGGCGCAAGCCGTGGGCTTCCCCACCATCAAGATCAACGCCGTGGCCGTGAAGAACCTGGTGGAACCGGACATCGTGCCACTGGCGCGATTTGGCCGCGAACGCGGCATCGAGATCCGCTACATCGAGTTTATGCCGCTGGATCACCAGGGCCTGTGGGACAAGCGCAAGGTGCTGACCGCCGATGAGATGCTGGCGCTGCTGACCAACGAGATCGGGCCGCTGGAAGCGATTCCCGATGCCGATCCGCGCGCCCCGGCCACGGAGTACCGCTTTGCCGATGGCATCGGACGCATCGGCTTCATCGCCAGTGTTTCGAAGCCCTTCTGCCTGAACTGCAACCGTCTCCGGCTGACCTCCGATGGCAAGCTGCGCTACTGCCTGTTCGCGATTGAAGAGATGGACGTGCGGGAGTTACTGCGCAACGGCGGCTCGGATGACGAGATCGCGGCGGTGATCCGCGAAAATGTCCGCCGCAAGTGGATCGGCCACGAGATCAACGCGCAAAAGTTTATCCCACCGCCGAGGCCGATGCACTCGATTGGCGGCTAGCGACCGACCTTACGGCTGCCAGGCGACCGTCGACAGATCTGCCACGCGCCAGCCGGACTTGCCCGCCGCCACACAGCGCACGCCTTCGTCTCGCAACTTCTCCGCCTGCCCGGCTTCGCCACCGGGCAACCGCATCGACAGGCGCCCATCGCTGCGCACTACGCGCCAGTAGGGGACGCCATTGCCTTCCTCGTCTGCGGCCTCCGCCACGACACGGAGAAAGATGCCGGTGGTCAAGGGACACGTGTAGTCGGCATGCCATTTGCGCGCCAGATGATCGCGCAGTGCATCCAGCGTCAGCACGGAGCCGGGGGGAACTTGCCGGATCACCGCTTGCAGTTCCAGCGGGGAAGCAATCAGCATATTGCCCTCCGGGAACGTTTTGCTCTTGGATGAAGTGATGCGCTCCACTCTGGGCGGCGGAGCCGAATCGCGCTTTTGGATGGCGGATTTGCGGGCGGGCATACCTTTATGCTGCCACGGCACCGGGACTCGAAAAAATAATTGCGGGGCGGCTGAAACGTTCCTGACCCTAAGCCGCACTACCCGTCGATGCCGAGAGTTGAGCCAGCGGATCGAGCGGGAGGATTGGTTTCAGACCAAGGCCTGCCACGCACGCTTCTTGACCTTCGGGTCATCGCCGCCGCCACTTGCATGGCCATTTGGGCCGCCTGTGAGCTGCGCGGCGGTGGCACAGTGCAAAGCTCACCCGGCGGTGGAGTTCCCGCCCCTCCACCGCTGGCGAAAGCAAACAGAGGGTCGTAGTAGAAGGCCCCGACGCGCTTCAGGAACCAACCTGGAGGCGTAATCTCCTGCAGTGAGCGCCCGGCCCGCTGAACGTTAGCTAACCGAGCCTGCTGTCGGAGGAGCAACCTGGACGGCCTCTGGAGTTTCCTCATGCCCCGCCCGGCATGAAAACTTCCTGGAGGCCGTCACGGGATTGAAAGCTTTTGTCCGCTAAAATGAGCTATCCCGATGCGCATCGCGCTAGCTCAGATCAACACCACCGTCGGCGACTTTCCGGGCAACGCTCGCCGGATGTCCGCCTTCGCGCGCCGGGCCGCGGATGCCGGCGCTGATGTCGTCGCTTTCCCCGAACTTTCCCTCACCGGCTATCCTCCGCTGGACCTGATCGAAAAGCCCAGCTTTCTTGAACGTGCCGAGGAGCAGCTGGCGCTGCTGACGGCCGAACTGGCGGCGCTGCCGCTGGCGGTCATCTGCGGCACCATTGCGCGGGCGGAACGCTCCGCTGGCAAGCAGCTGCTGAACTCCGCCATCGTGTTGGCGCAAGGCCAGCCTGGGTTCCGGCAGGACAAAATGTTGCTGCCCACCTATGACGTTTTCGACGAAGCCCGCTATTTTCAACCGGCTGAACGCCAGAAGCTGACCTGGATCACGGGCCGCAAGACGGCCTTGACGATCTGCGAAGACGCCTGGAACGACAAGCAGTTCTGGGAGCGGCGGCTCTACCAGCGGGATCCGGTGGAAGAACTGGTCTCGGGCGGGGCCGAGGTATTGATCTCGATCAACGCGTCGCCTTATCACATCGGCAAACGCGAGCAGCGGCGCGAAATCTTTGCGGCCACGGCCAAGCGGTACAAGATCCCGGTGGTCTACGTGAACCAGGTGGGCGGCAACGATCAGCTGGTGTTTGACGGGTCGAGCTTTGCCATGGACGCGAGCGGCCGGGTGATCGCGGCGGCTTGCTCATTTGACGAAGACCTGATCATCGTCGATGTCGATTCCGGCGCAGGTACGCTGAACGAAACGCATCAGGAAGAAACCGAAGCCACGTATCAGGCACTGGTGCTGGGCACGCGCGACTACATCCGCAAGTGCGGCTTCCAGAAAGTACTGATCGGCCTGTCCGGCGGGATTGATTCCACCATCACCGCCGCCATCGCCGTGGATGCCGTGGGCCGCGAGAATGTCACGGGTGTCGCCATGCCGGGGCCGCATAGTTCCGAACATAGCCTCACCGACGCGCGCGTGCTAGCTGAGAACCTGGGCATCCGGTTTGAAGTGGCCAGCATCAATGCAGGCTACGCCGCGGCCATGGCCACCTTGGAGCCAGTCTTTACCGGCTTCAAGCCGGACGTTACCGAAGAGAATCTGCAAAGCCGTCTGCGCGGGTTGACGCTGATGGCCATGTCGAACAAGTTTGGCGCGCTGGTGCTGACCACCGGCAACAAGAGCGAAGTGGCCGTGGGCTACTGCACGCTCTACGGCGACATGTGCGGCGGCCTGGCCGTCATCAGTGATGTCCCCAAGACGATGGTGTACGAGTTATCGCGCACCGCCAACCGGCGGCACAACGGGGCGATCCCGGAAAGCGTCTTCACCAAGCCGCCATCGGCTGAGCTGCGTCCGGACCAGAAAGATTCCGACTCGCTCCCCGACTACGAAGTGCTGGACGCCATCTTGAAGGCGTACATCGAAGAGTTGCGCACACCGGCCGAGATTGCTGAGCTTTTGGGCCAGCCACTGGAGCTGGTGCGTGACATCATCAACAAAGTCGACCGCAACGAATACAAGCGGCAGCAAGCCGCTCCCGGACTGAAGGTGACCACCAAGGCCTTCGGCATCGGGCGCCGATTCCCCATAGCCCAGAGGTTCGCCGAATGAAGATCCTGATCCCCCTCGCGTTACTGGCCGCCGCGGCCGTGCTGGTGTCGCAGCAGAGGCCCACCGTCCTGGTGGGTCCGCAGGCTGACGGCAGCGTGCTGCTGAACTCCGGCTGGTCCTTGCGGCCGGCGGGCGAGCAGATGCCGCTTTCGACGCTGCCGATGTCGACCGCACTTTCGCCTGATGGGCGCTTTCTGGTAGTGCTCTGCGGCGGCTACCGGACGCCGTCGTTGATCGTGCTGGACGCGAAGACCTTGGCTGAGATCGACCGCGTGAATGTGGCGGACGCGTGGCTCGGCCTCGCGTTTTCGCCCAATGGCAAGACGGTCTACGCCGGTGGCGGATCGCAGGGCGCGGTGTTTGAGTTTGCTATGTCGAACGAAGGCCGGCTGGCGGAAACGCGGCGGATTGATCTGGTGCGTCCGTCGGAGCGCAAGATCGAGGATTTCGTGGGCGACGTCGCGGTCTCCGCCGATGGCCGGCTGATCTATGCGGCCATCGTGCATCGCGATGTGATCGCCGTCATCAACCCGCTGTCGGGCATGGTGATCGAGCGGATCAAAACCGGCCGCCGCCCCTACAAGATGCTGTTCCACCCGGACGGCAAGAGTTTCTTTGTTTCGAGCTGGGCCGATGGCGCCATCGTGCACCACAAGGCGGAGACGGGCGAACGGATCGCGGTGTTCCGCGTGGGTCCGCACCCGACCGACATGCTCTGGCGCGACAAGCTGACCCGCAACGAAGAAGGTGAGCAGCCTAGCTGGAAGGCGCGCCTGTTTGTCGCCTCCGCCAACACCAACAACGTCTACGTGCTGGGTGTTGATGAAGACAAAAGCGCGCGTCTGATCGAGACGCTGAGCCTGGCGCTCTACCCGCGGCAACCGGCAGGCATGACGCCGTCGGCGCTGGCGATCAGTTCGGACCAGTCCAAGCTCTACACCGTTTGCTCAGACGCCAACGCGGTGGCCGTCACCGATGTCTCGGGGCCCCAGTCTCGTATGCTGGGCTTCATCCCGGTGGGCTGGTACCCCACCGGAGCACGCATACTGGCCGATGGCCGGGCGTTCATCCTGAATGGCCGGGGCTCCCGCAGCTTCCCGAACGTGAATGGTCCGCAACCAGGCAAGGCCCCGGCCGTCAGCCATGAAGGCATTCGCAACCCGGGCTACGTGGGCAATCTGCAAGTGGGCACCGCCTCCGTGATTGCCGCCGACTACGACTTGACCAAGGGCACGGACATCGTGCGACGCAACTCGCCTTACTCGGACGAGATGCTGCAGCGCGCCGCCGCCAGCAACATGATCGTTCCGGCTGGCTCCGGCCGGAAGTCACCCATTGAGCACGTGATCTACGTGGTCAAGGAGAACCGCACCTACGATCAAGTGCTGGGCGATCTCGGCAAAGGCAATGGTGATGCCTCGCTCACACTGTTCAACAACGACTCCGCGCCCAACCACAAGAAGCTGGCGCGTGAGTTCACGCTGCTTGATAACTTCTATGTCAACGCAGACGTGAGCGCCGATGGCCACAACTGGTCGACAGCCGCCATCGCGCCGGACTATGTGCAGAAGATGTGGCCCAACAGCTACGCTGGCCGCCGCAAGCATTACGACTATGAGGGCGGTGAACCCGCCGCCCTGCCGCCCGGCGGCCGCATCTGGAATGCCGCCCTGCAGAAGGGGTTGAGCGTGCGCAACTACGGCTGGTGGGCCGAGAATCTGCCCGGGGCCGCCAAGCCCACGGGTGAAGTGCAGATCGGCAAAGTGCGCGATCCGGCGCTGGCCCCGCACACCAACATGAAGTTCCGCAGCTTTGATCTCGACTATCTGGATGTGGAACGGGCAAAGGTCTTCCTGGCCGATCTGCGCCAGTTTGAAGAGACCGGCAAGATGCCCAACCTGATCTTCTTCCGCATCGGCAACGATCACACCTCTGGCACGTCCAAGGGCAAGTACTCGCCGCTGGCCGCCATGGCCGACAACGATCTGGCGCTGGGCATGCTGGTGGAGGCGATGTCGAGGTCGAAGTTCTGGGCCAAGACCGCCATCTTCGTGCTGGAAGACGATGCGCAGAACGGGCCCGACCACGTTGATTCGCACCGCTCCCCGGCTTACGTGATTTCGCCCTACTCGCGCACCGGACGCGTGGATTCGACGCTCTACAACACCACCTCCATGCTGCGCACGATGGAGCTGATTCTGGGTCTGGCTCCGATGACGCACTTTGATGCTGCCGCCACCCCAATGGCCGCCGCGTTCAGTGAAACGGCCAACATGGCCCCTTATGCCGCGCTAACCCCGAAGCAGCGCCTGGATGAGCGCAACGGGGCCGATGCTCCGATGGCGGCGCGCTCCGCGCAGATGGATTTCGATGAAGCCGATGAGATCGAGGATGATGTGCTGAACGAGATCCTGTGGCGTGCCATCAAGAAGACCACGCCTCCGGTGCCGGTCCGGTCTATCTTCGGGAAGTAGCTTCGGGCAGTAGCGCCCGGTCAGCAGAGCCAGTGATAAACTCACGGGCGATGCGACTGCCCGTACTTGCTCTGTTCGCCCTGCCGTTATTGGCGGAGAATCTGCTGGACCCGGCCCGCCTGATCCGCGTGGTCCCGGAGCGGATGAAGGAAGCCGTTGTCCGGCAGGAAGTGCCCGGCGTGGTCAGCCTGGTCGTCACTCGCGAAGGGGTGATCCATCACAGCGCCACTGGCTTTGCTGATGCCGCGCGCAAGCAGCCGCTGGCCACCGACGGCATCTTCTGGATCGCCTCCATGACCAAGCCGATCACCGCGACGGCCGTGATGATGATGAAGGAGGAGGGCAAGCTCTCGATCGACGATGAGGTCGCCAAGTACATCCCGGAGTTGGGCGCGCTGAAGACCGCTGACGGCCAACCAGCGCGGATCACCATCAAGCAACTGCTCACGCACACCTCCGGCCTGGGCGAGGCCACCGACGCCGAAGCCAAGGCCGCTAAAACACTGGCCGACTTGATCCCCGCCTTTGCGAGCAAGCCGCTCACCTCGGCCCCCGGCACCAAGTGGCGCTACTGCCAGTCCGGCATCAATACGCTGGGCCGCATTGTCGAAGTGGTCTCCGGGCAATCGCTGCCGGAGTTTATGGAAGTGCGGCTGTTCAAGCCGATGGGCATGGTGGATACGACGTTCTACCCCACGCCCGCCCAGATGCCGCGGGTCGTCACGCCGGCCAAGCTTGATCAAGGCAAGCTGGTGGACGCGCCTTGGGCGTTTCTCTATGGCCGTTCGCCTACCGATCGGGAGCGGTACCCGCTGGCCAACGGTGGCCTTTTCTCCACTGCCGCTGACTATGCCCGCTTTGCGCAGATGATCTTGAACGGGGGCCGCTTGGGGCAAAAGCGCTATGTCTCGGAAGAGAGCGTCCGGATGATGTCGACCATCGCCACCGGTGAGTTGGTGACCGGCTTCACTCCCGGCAATGGCTGGGGCTTGGGCTGGTGTGTGGTTCGCCAACCGCAAGGCATCACCGCGCCCTTGTCCGCTGGAACGTTCGGGCATGGTGGTGCTTATGGCACGCAGGCATGGCTGGACCCGCAGCGCGGCGTCGCCATCATCCTGATGGTGCAGCGGAGCAACTTCGCCAACTCCGACGCCTCCGACATCCGGAAACTACTGCAGGACACCGTGCTGACCGCAGCCAAACCCGGCGGCCTCAGCCAGTAGGCGTCACGCCCGAAATCCGCACCGTCGCGGGCGCTGGCATCATAGACAGATGACGCGCCGACAATTGCTGGCCACCGTGGCTGCCGCGGTGAAGACCGCTCACGGGCAAACGCCCACCGAGACTGCTTCCAATGAAGATTTTTGGATGCAGGCCCGGATGGCCTTCACTGTTGACCGCAACCTGCTGAACTTCAACAACGGGTCTGTCTGCCCGGCCCCGAAGGTAGTGCAGGAGGCGATGGAGCGTTACTGGACCGTCACCAACATGTCGCCCTCGCACTATGTGGACGAGCTGCTGCTGCCGGAAACCGAGATCATCCGTACGGAGCTGGCGCACGAATTCGGTTGCGACCCGGAGGAACTGGCTATCACTCGCAACACCAGCGAGGGGCTGCACAACGTCATCCTGGGTCTCGATTTCAAGCGGGGTGACGAGGTGGTGACGACGACGCAGGACTACCCCAGCATGATCACCAGCCTCCAGCAGCGCGCCGCCCGCGACGGCATCGTGCTGCGTCAGTTCCCTTACCCCACGCCTCCGCCCAGCGCCGCGCATCTGGCCGAACTCTTTTGGAAGAACGTCACGCCCAAGACGCGCGCCATCCTGGTTTCGCACCTGACCTTCACCACCGGGCAGATCTTCCCCGTGGGCGACATCTGCCGGGAAGCCAAGCGCCGGGGCATCTATTCGATCGTCGATGGCGCGCACGGCTTTGCGCACCTGAAGTTCAAACGCGATGATCTCGATTGCGACTTTTATTCGACCAGCTTGCACAAGTGGCTGACCGCACCGGTGGGCACTGGCTTCCTCTACATGCGGCGGGAGCTGATCCCGCGCGTGTGGCCGTTGCTGGCCACGCCGTCCTCCATGGCGTCGAACATCCGCAAGTTTGAAGGCGTCGGCACGCAGCCGGTGGCGATGCGCAATGCCATCGCCGATGCTCTGGCATTCCATCGTGGCCTGGGCGTGGAGCGCAAGCAGGAGCGTCTGCGTTACCTCCGCCGCCGCTGGGAGAGCGCCGTCCGTGGCACTCCGCGCATCATCCTGCGCAACGCCGACGACCCGTCACAATCCTGCGGGATTGGCGCCGTCAGCATTGACGGCATGCCCGCGCCCAAGATCACTGAGGTCCTGCAGAACAAGTACCGCATCCACGTCCGGACGCGGGTGATCCCCGGTGAGTTTGACTGCATCCGCGTCACGCCCAATATCTATTCGTCTACCCAGGATGTCGACCGCTTCAGCCAGGCAATCCGCGAAATCGCACGAGGATAGGCGGGGAGTCGAAGATCTCTCCCCCTGCTCGTTTTGCGGCCAATCTCTTCAGCGGCCGACGGCTGGGCCGCTTGTGAGAGACTGGCCACGGAGGTTTGGTTGCCGCACACATCGAGTCGCCGTCCACAAGTCTGTATTCTTGGCAGTGCCGATCCCGGATCCGCTGCTTACGAGCTAGCAGGTGAGGCTGGCGCGCTGCTGGCTCACTTGGGCATTACGGTTGTGAGTGGTTGCGGCAGCCCCGCCACCAGAGTGGCTGCTGAGCGGGCTTTGCAGGCTGGCGGGCTGGTTGTCAGCATCATTCCACCGGACGAAATGCCTCCGGACGATTGGCCAGCGACTGTCGTCATCCCATGTGGGATTGGGGATGGAAGGAACTTGCTGATGGCGCTGGCGGGAGACGCCTGCATCGTCATCGGCGGGAGGGCGGGAACGATATCTGAGGTTTGTCTGGCGTGGCTTCACAAGCGCCCGTTACTTCCGCTGACGGGTTGCGGCGGCTGGTCGGAATCGCTGCCATCTCATCCGCCAGATGAGAGACAGAATTCCTTGATCCTGCCGTGGTCCTCGGTGGCAGACCTGGAGGCCCAACTCCGCCAACTCGGACTTGTCAGGGGGTAACCCTTGGCCCTAATGCTCAAAATGCAGATCGAGCTCGCAGGTCCGCCCGGAAGACTTGGTGCGGACGCGGTCGCTTAAGCGGCTCAGCAGTAGCCCGGCCATGGTCGCGGTGGAGACGCCGCCGGAGAGGGCTTCTTCGGGGGACAACGCCTTGCGGCCGATCTCCGGCAGGAGTCCGTCATAGCGCAGGTTCAGGTCCAGGCTGAACTCATCGAAGCTGGCTTGCACGGTAATCGGGCCCTTGGCCAGGCCTTCGCCGGCCAGCACTTCGTAGCCTTCCACCAGGGCGCTGACCGCGCGCTCCACCACTTCGCGGCGGGCACCCCATTGGGCGCCGGATTCTTCCATGAAGTCGTAGATCTTGTCGACGTCTTCGGCGTTGGGGTCCAGCACAATCTTGTGGCGGCGGGAGGTGCCGATGCGGAAGATCAAGTTCAGCAGCACCACCAGCACGGTGGCCAGCGTCAGCCCGGAAGAGAACAGGGGCCGCAACCAGCTGGGTAGGTCGCGGAAGGCGCCAGGGATGGCGTCGGTGGTCAGGCCGAACAGGAGCGAGATGCCGATGATGTAGGTGTGCCGCGCCTCCATCATGCGCGTCATGATGATCTGCATTCCGGCGATCAGGTTGTAGGAGACCACCAGCAGCAGCATCGCGCCGACGACGGGGGGCGGAGCGGCCCCCACCAACGCCACCATCTTGGGGAAGAAAGCCAGGGAGATCAGCGCGCCGCCGCAGTAGTAGCCAATCCGGCGGCTGACCGCGCCGGTGGCGGCGGAAAGGCCGACGTTGCTGGATGAGCTCATCATGGCAAAGCCGCCCAGCAGCGCGGAGGCCATGGAACTGAGACCAAACGTCAGGACGGCCGCGCTGCTGGCCTTCAGGTCGGCGCGCTTCCAGTCGGCGTCGCTGATCTTTTCGCAGATGGTCAGGTCGCCCGAAGATTTCAAGGTCGCGCTTAAGCCCAAGACCAGAAAGGGCAGAATCAGCGTGCCGTCAAAGGCCAACCCCGGCGGATGGATCACCGGCAGGCCGATCCAGGGCGCATCCAGTACCCGCTGCCACAGTTCCGGCTTCACCATGCCGGTGTTTAAGCAGACGATGTAGCCCACCACCAGGGTGATCAGCGAGCTGAACAGGCGCAGCGGACCCTTGCCCCACACCGTTAACCCGGCCAGCAGCGCCAGCGAACCGCCGGCGATGATGATGTGCGTCAACCCGGGCTGCTGCTCCACCCGGTCCATGCCGAGAAATCGCATCACCGCCAGCGAGGATTGTGAGGCCCCCACCATGAACGCGATCAGCCCCACCACCTCCGGCGGGAACAGAAAGCGCCACCGGGGCAGCACGCGGGAGAGCAGACAGATGGCCATGCCCGTGATCAGCGTCATGCCCGCCAGCAGCGCCAGGCCGCCCAAGCGAGCCGCCAGCACCGCCGCCGACACGAACGAACTGAAGATGGCCATCGGGATCAGGTGCCCGAAGCCAAACACCGGCAACCGGGAGGCCGCCACCATGGAGCCGATGCCCGACATCACCAGCGTCGCCACAATCATCGTCTCCAGTTCCTGCGCGCTGGCCCCAATCGCCGTCAGCAATGCCACCGGCAGCGTGATCTTGCTGGCCGATTCGACGGCGTGTTGAAACCCCAGCACCACCGACGTCGCTTGCGGCGGAGTGTCCTCGGTGCCGTAAATCAGATTGGCCGGCCGGCGGCGGTGCTTCGCCTTCTGGTGGCCCAGCTTCAATGGCACCCAACGGTTGAGGAAAGACTTGAGCATCGAGAGGAAGCGCCCCGAGGGACTTACGGAAGGTGATCCGGACAGTGGATGAGCTTACCATGCGGCTGTGACAATTCCATGAAATGCGGGCCACTTCCGTCTTCGCTGGCGGGGACATCACCAGAATCCATATAATGGGGCTTCGATGCATTAGCACTTCCCTCGGGGCGCGCCGCCTCGATGAATCAGTGCAGGAGCCAGCATGCCGGTTGAGATCGCCTTTGAGAAACACGCAGATGTGCACGTAGTGGCCCTCCGGGGCCGCTTGGACGCCTCCGGGTCGCCGGAGTTGGAACGCCAGCTCAGCGACGCCATTGGAGCGGGCCACAAAAGGCTGTTGATTGACTGTTCGGAGCTTCGCTATGTCAGCAGCGCGGGCTTGGGGGCGTTTCTGGCCTCGGCCAAGCTGGCCCAGTCCAGCGGCGGATCGATGAGCTTCGCGGGCCTTACGCAGCATGTGCGGTCAGTTTTTGACATGGTGGGGTTCTTTAGCCTGTTTGAGGTTTACTCCACCCGCGAAGAAGGCCTTTCGGCCGGAGGGGGTGCCTAGCAGCCGTCGGAAGTAAGATCCGCGCGTAGCCCAGGATCAGGCCTTGGAGTTTGCCAGCTCACTAGATTGTGCGTTGCTGTGAGCGGGGTTCGCTTCAGATCACAAATCTTCGCAACGCCGGACAGCCGGCACGCCACCGGAAATTGGCCGCAGAACAAAGGATGTCTCATTGAAAATCAACCGCCGCGCCGCGGACCGTCTGCGGCAGGGTCACGTCTGGGTTTATGTCTCTGACCTGTTGCCAGGTGCTACGGCTGAACCGGGCGAAGTGGTTCGCGTAGAGGACGAGAAAGGCCGCTTCATTGGCCAGGCCCACTATTCGTCCAGCTCGCAGATTGCCCTGCGGTTACTCACCCGTGACGCTACCCCCGTCGACCGCGACTTTCTGCGGGCGCGCATCCTGGCGGCCTTTGAATACCGGGAACGGCTGCGGCCCTACTCTCCTCCCACGGATGCGCTGCGCCTGATCTTTTCCGAAGCGGATCAACTCCCCGGGCTGATTGTCGACCGCTACGGGGAGACGCTTTCGGTCCAGTTGGTGACCCAAGGCATGGACCGGCTGGAGCCGCTGATTCTCGAGATCCTGGAAGAGCTCTGCCGGCCTGCCGGAATCGTGTTGCGCAACGATGGCGCGGTGCGGGCCAAGGAGTCACTTGCCCGCGAGGTTCGTCTGATCGGCGAGGTCCCGGAGCAGGCTGAAATCTGGATGAACGGCTTTGTCTGGTCGGCCGATCTCCGCCAAGGCCAGAAGACCGGGCTGTTTCTTGACCAACGCGAGAATTACATGGCGGCGCAGAAGTACGCGCACGGCCGGGCGCTGGATTGCTTCACTTCTTCGGGCGGCTTTGCGTTGCACCTGGTGAAGGTCTGTTCCGAGATTGACGCCGTGGACGCGTCTGAGGCCGCCATCGCCCGGGCGGCGGCCAATGCGGAAGCCAACGGCATCAGCCATATCAACTTTCACCGGGCCAATGTGTTTGACTACCTGGCCGGGTCTCGCCGGTTTGAGACGATTGTGCTCGATCCACCGGCCTTTGCCAAAAGTAAAGCTTCGCTGGACAAGGCGCTGGCGGGTTACAAGGAGATCAACCAGAAAGCACTGCGGCTGCTATCGCCGGGCGGTGTGCTGGTCACCTGCTCCTGCTCGCAGCACGTCAGCGAAACGATGTTCCAGGAAGTGCTGGCCGCGGCGGCGCTGGATGCGGGCAAGACGCTGCGCATTCTCGAACGCCGGGTGCAGGCCAGTGATCACCCGGTGCTGCTCAGCGTCCCGGAGACGCTTTATCTGAAGTGCATGATCGCGGAAGTGGTGTAGGGTGCTGGGGTAGTCCTCTGCCGTTGGGGTCGTAGTCCCGATTGGTTGGCCAGACCAAAAACGGATCGTAGTCGCCGGTGATGGCGTTGCGGAAATCACCCCTGGGCCAGGAGGCGTGGCCCAGGGGGTTGGTCATCGCCAGCAGCGCCTCATACCTGGTGCCGAAGACGGCCGGCATGTAATAGCTTCGTGGCAGGGCGCCTACTTCCTGCGTGAACCTGACCAAGGCCGAATTGTTCACGTAGATGCCCCAGACGTTCTGGCCCTGTTCCTGTTTCGATACCACGATATAGTTGAAGTGAATGGCCGTGGTGTGCGTGGCGACGCCATCGAAAAAGTGGGTATTGCCCTTGACGGGCTCCAGGCGGATCAAGCCTTTTTGCTGCAGCCAAAGCAACTGTTCCGGGTAGATCTTCAGCGGCGTCACCGAGGCTTGCCAGCCGGCGTGGTTCTTATCCTCCAGCGCCTCGGCATGCTCCTTGCGGTTGAAGGCCTCATTGGCTAGGCCCTTCTTGTTCAGCCGCGGGTCGCGCATGACGAAACCGGCCATCGGGCCCCAATCGCAGGACTTGGCGTGCACGCGGAAGCCCTTGGTGTCGTAGCCATGCTCCAACAACTGGCGGCAGGTAGGACCCGGAGCACGGCTCAGGATCACGACGTCCTCTCTCTTAGCGATCGCCTTAAACGATTCCGCGTGGCTGGCGGGCATGCCAATAGCATCGCGCCGGAATGCCGCATCGTTGATTCGCAGTGCCATCAAGGTAGTGAGCCAAATCTTAGCAGGTGAAAGGGGTGCTGGGAGGGGTGGCCAGATGCTTTGCTCCATCCGCCCGCCAACCCTGATACCGGAATCAGTGAATGCTGAGCCCTCAGATCATCCGTGAGTACGACGTAAGCCGGTGTGGCGGTTGAGCAGTTGCTTTCGCCCGACATTGAAAGTGCTGGCCATCCCGCGTGGGATCGACCCGCAATGGGCGGTGGCCAGAATTCGTGAGCAGGTATTCAGAAACAGCAATGGCCTGATCGGGGCATAATGCCCGGACCAGGCCATTTGCGCATCAAAGCGATCCCGGCACAACAGGCCGGCTTCGGGTGGCACTAGCAGGAGCGGCGGCGGAAGGCCAGGAAAGCAATCGCCGCGCCGGCCAGGGCGATCGTCCCGGGCTCAGGCACCGGCGCAGCTAACGCACTGAGAACCGCCGCGCCCCCACCAAACGGGGAAGTGTCGGCCTTGATGGTGATCGAGTGGCTACCGCCAGCCAGAATAAACTGGCCGATGCTGTAGTTCGCATTATTCAGGGCGCAGCCGATGTCGTCACCGCAACCGCCCCCCCTGCCTGGAGCGGAAGTGAGACCCAGAGAAACCCCCCAATTGAACACCTCAAACCTGTCTCCGGATGAAAACAAGTCTAGAACCGTCAAGGTTGCCGGGCCACTGAAGGTCCAGGGTGAGTCGACCGTCTTATCGGCCACAGGATTAGTCGCGGTCGAGCAGAAAGGGCAAAGGTAGGTAGAGGAGCCGACTCCGCCGAACCCGAACTGATACCAGGTGCCATTCGTTGCGATGGCCCCTGCGAACATAGTGGCGGACGACACAGCGATAAGCGCCCCGGCCGCGAAAAGCGATTTTAACATTTGGAAGTATCTTTTAAAGAGTTTTGGAGTTATCCGACAAGAAAGGTATCACGAATCGGACCTACAATTCAATGATTATTGGC
The DNA here is from genome assembly GCA_947458745.1 of Bryobacteraceae bacterium. Classification (GTDB taxonomy): domain Bacteria; phylum Acidobacteriota; class Terriglobia; order Bryobacterales; family Bryobacteraceae; genus JAPKYZ01. The sequence continues at coordinate 137,066 of CANGYQ010000003.1, forward strand.
GTAGGATTTGTTTGAAAAGCACTAGTCGCCCATCCCCCCTGAAATGCCGCCCAAGTTCTCGTGGCCACGCTTCAACAACAGGCAAGTCCCCCGGGTGTCCGGCATAAGATCACGGTGACGTCTGATCGATCGCCATCCTGGAGTCCGTCGGCGGGCGGGCACGCCGCTGGCCTCATGCGGGAAGTCAGCCGCTCGAGACGAAGTGCCGGGCGCGGTTGCGGGAAATGTGACCCGGTGAAAGGGGGGCTCGAACAAGTCGCCCGATGCTTTACGCCATCCGCCCGCCAACCCTGATACCGTAATCAGTGAATGCTGAGCCCTCAGATCTTCCGTGAGTACGATATCCGCGGCGTGGCGGATGAGCAGTTGCTTTCGCCCGACATTGAAGTGTTGGGACAGGCCTATGGCACTTATTTGAAGCGCCATGCCGGCCCAAACATTACGCTGGGCCGGGACACGCGGTTGAGCGGTCCCCGGCTGCATGAAGCCCTGCTGAAAGGCCTGCTGAAGGCCGGATGCCATGTCACTGACATTGGTATCGTGCCGACACCGCTGCTGTACTATTCTGTTTACCACTTGAAGACCAACGGCGGCATTATGATCACGGGCTCCCATAATCCGGCCGAGTTCAATGGCTTTAAGGGCATGACCTCGGAAACTTCGCTCCATGGCGAGGAGATCCAGAAGCTGTATCACATGATCGAATCCGGTGACCTGGATACTGGCGAGGGCAGCGTGAAGTCAGCCGACGTGGTCACTCCCTACGTCGATGAGATCGCCAGCCAGTTCAACTGGGCTCGCCGCGTGAAGGTGGTCTTCGATGGCGGTAACGGCGTCGCCGGACCCGTGATGACGCGCTTGGCCCAGAAGCTGAACATCGATTCGACCGAGCTGTTCTTCGACATGGACGGCAACTTCCCCAACCATCACCCGGACCCGACGGTGGAGAAGAACCTGAAGCATCTCGTCGCCGCCGTCAAGGAACAAGGCGCCGAACTGGGCATTGCTTTCGATGGCGACTCGGACCGCATCGGCGCCGTCGATGAGCACGGCAACGTCGTCTGGGGCGATATTCTGATGCTGATCTACGGCCGTGAGATCCTGACCCGCAAGCCCGGCGCGACGTTTATCGGCGAAGTGAAGTGCTCACAGGTACTTTACGACGAGCTGAAGCGCCTGGGCGGCAACCCGATCATGTACCGCACCGGCCACTCCCTGATCAAGGCCAAGATGAAGGAAGAGCATGCGGAACTCGCTGGTGAGATGTCCGGCCACATGTTCTTTGGCGACCGCTACTACGGCTTCGATGATGCCCTCTACGCCGCCTGCCGCCTGATCGAGATCGTCTCCAACAGCGGCAAGCCTCTTTCCGGCCAAACCGAGATGCTGCCCAAGACGGTGGTGACGCCTGAGATCCGCTTCGACTGTCCAGACGACAAAAAGTTCGAAGTAGTGCGCCGCATGGTGGAGCGCTTCAAGAAGACCCACAACGTGGTCGACATCGACGGCGTCCGCGTCTTGTTCGAGCATGGCTGGGGCCTGGTCCGCGCTTCCAACACGCAGCCCGTGCTGGTGATGCGCTTTGAGGCGACAACGCAGGCGCTGGTTGATCAATACAAGGCTGAAGTGGATCAGGCCCTGGCCGAAGAAACCGCCGCGGTCATGGGCTAGGGAGCTTTCTCTATCGGCGGTGACTTGAGCCACTAATGCCACTCTGCAATGAGCGGCGGATTCCTAGCCGCCCGATGCCGAGTGGCATTGACACACCCTGGAAATGGGTGCATGATTTAGCCAGCCGCAATGGAAGCGGTAGCGGACCAGCGCTGCCGGACTCGTGTTGGCGCGGACTGGTTATGCCCTCCCTTCGCCGCTTACGCGATAGCGAAAGGACTTTATCATGAACTCGTCGAACCGGTTGAGTTTGGCGCTGACGATCGTCTTGGTAGCTGCGGGTCCAGCCACGCCAGGTCCGATCACCCAATCACCTGCAATTGGGAGTTTTGATTGGACGAAGAGGGTGAGTTTCTACGATGTGTGGGATCCGCCGACAGCCCAGTATCTCACGCACGCCCTTGCGGCTGACAGGCATAAAGTTGATCACCATGACAGTGCAAACGGAACTGCCGTTTATGGCGGCCTGCCAGTGGGATTGGAAAGGGATGGTAAAGAACAGGTGCCAGGGGTAAATGGCATCAACGGGGCACAGCCCAAGAGTGCCCTGCACTACTGGAGTAAGTCAAGTCCTATTCCAGAGGAGGCGCTGAACAAAGAAGTCACGGCTAAGTCCACTCACGCCGATAGCAGCGCGAGCGTGACAATCTCTTATCAACTAGGATTAATAACCCCCGGCACAATTGCCGTTGCAGTCAATGCGAAGGGCCAGGCGGTGGCGAGGAAACCTCCCGCCACTCCGGAACACATACCCGAGACGGTATTTGCAGACGCTTTGGCGGCGGCCCAAGTTTTTGTGAAAGGTAAGATGGATTCAAAGTCCATCCAGAAGGGCCAAGGAAAAGTTACGGAACTACCAGTCACGGGAGATGGGTTTTTCAAGTTGGTCGGGCAAACCGAAAAATTCGGTGGGCAAGCCGCAGCAAAGACAGCGGAGTTTAAAGACCCGCTCTACCTCGAAGTTCTCGACCCCATGACGGGAACTTTCTGGAACGAAGAACTCTTTAATTTGAGTGGCTTCATCGACGGGGATGGGGAGATCGGCTTCGGCGCCATGGGATTAACGTTGGTGGGCGGTAGCCAGTCGGACATTGGGTTCTCGGTGCGTACGCCTAGCAGCTGGGTATTGAATCCGATCTCCGGCGAGGCGACGATCCGCAATGGCCTTTTCAACGCCACCGGTGATCTGGCGCTGCTGCCCTGGACGATTTCCTCCAGTGGAGGCAGTACCACCGCGACGGTTGCGCCCACCGCCTTCAAGTATGACTTCACCCTGGTTGTTCAGCCATCCGGGCTGGGTGCCCCCTCGCAGGACCTTGAGACAACCTGGTCTGATCGTTCCAGCTTCTATGTCAGCGCCTATGTCACTGTCCCCGAACCTGCCACCTCCACCCTCCTTGGATTGTCGCTGGTGGCACTGGGACTCGCCCGGCGGAACCGCGGCCCATCTGTTTAGAATATCGCCCGGGGGGCGGCCTTATGCTGGTGAGTGTCTATGACGTGCCTGTTTGCACTCGCCCTGCTACTCGCGGATGACCCGGAGCGGCTCACCTACCACCGGGTCACCAACCCGCGCAGCCCGTCGCCACAACCGCGCGCCGAGGAGACGGAGATCCCGTCCCTGGTGGCCAAGCTGAAACACTCCAGCGATTGGCCGGACCATGCGCGACCCAAGCTGCATCGCCAATGGGAGCAGATCCTCGGCAAGCTGCAACCCACCGCCGCTGATCGCCAATGGTTCGGCGACTTGCGGCAGGCGCGGATCATCAAGACTGAAGACCGCGGCACCTATGAGCGCATCGAACTAGAGATCCCGCTGGAGCGTGACTTCTTCCAGCCGCACGTGCTGCTGAAGCCCAAAGGCAAAGGCCGCTTCCCGGCTGTCATCGCCTGGACCTCCACCACGCCGGACTATCGCGCGCCGGAGCAGTGGTGGGGCCAGTGGCTGGCCGAACACGGCTACGTGGTGCTGTGCGGCTGGTCGCACATCCGGAACTATCGCGATGGCTCCAGTTACCGCAATGCCGTGAGCGAGAAAGTCTACCAACGGTTCGGCCGCTGGTTGGGGATGGGTAAGATGGTGCACGATGTGCGCCGGGAGACGGAGTATTTGCGCACGTTGGGCATCGTCGACCGCGACCGCATCGGCTTTATCGGCTTCTCCTTAAGCGCCAAGACGGCGCTCTACGTCGCCGCCTTCGCCCCGGAGATCGCGGCGGTGGTTTCGGTGGACCCGCATATCGCCATCAACGGCGGCACCAACTGGTTCGCGCCCTGGTACCTCGACTGGACCCGCGAATTCCCCGACATCCCCACGCCGCAACACACCGTCCTCAGCCTGCTCGACACCGACCCGCAGCGCCCGGGCCTGGAACATGACCATCACGAAATCCTCGCTCTGGCCGCCCCCAAACCGCTGCTGATCCTGGGCGGCAGCGACACGGAAGATGCTGGCGGCGATTCGGATGACCGCCAAAGCTGGGGCTACGTCAATCGCGCGCTGGAGGTCTACAAGCTTTATGGCGCGGGGCACCGGTTGCAGTATGTGCTGACTGCTGAAGGACATAAGCCCAATGGTCCGCTGACGGATGAGGCGTGGCGGACGTTTTTTGAGCGGTGGTTGAAGAAGTAGCACCGCCCTGGAGCGGCCGGAATGAGCGATAGATCGCCTTGTCATCGCTCATATATCCGCGTATTATGAGCGATAGAAACCGTCTCTATCGCTCATGCCCTGGAACTGGCAACAACCCGGTTGGCCCAACTTCACCTGGGACGCTGTGCGCCTTCGTCAAGCGGAGGAGCGGTTCCTCATTGGGTCGGGGGAGTTTTCCGGAGTCCTGAAGCATCTGACGGCGGAAGATCGTGAGCGACTGACCGCCGACGCGATCAGCACGGAAGCGTTGACCACGTCAGAGATTGAGGGCGAAATTCTCGACCGGGCGAGCGTTCTCTCTTCGATCCGCAAGCAACTGGGTCTGGCGGCGGATCGGCGCGCGGCCAAGCCCGCTGAGCAGGGGATCGCGGAGATGATGGTGGATCTGTTCCGCTCCTTCGCCGCGCCGCTGTCCATCGAGATGCTGTTCGCCTGGCACCGCATGCTGATGAGTGGACGTTCCGGCCTAGCAGTGGGGATGTTTCGTGTGGATGATGAGCCAATGCAGGTGGTGTCGGGCCCGCTCCACGCGCCCAAGGTACACTTCGAGGCTCCACCCAGCACGCAGGTCCCGGAGGAGATGGAGAGATTCGTCCGCTGGTTCAACCGCACCGGCCCCCAAGGAGAAGCGCCGCTCCCCGCCTTGACCCGCGCGGGGATCGCCCATCTTTACTTCGAATCCATCCACCCGTTCGAGGACGGCAACGGCCGCATCGGGCGCGCGATCTCGGAGAAGGCGCTTTCGCAAAGCCAGGGCCAACCGGGTCTCACCGCACTGGCGGCCACCATCTTGATCCGGCGGAAGGACTACTACGCCCAACTGGAAGCGGCCAACAAGGACAACGAACTAACCGCGTGGCTGGCTTGGTTTGCCGGTATTGCGCTGGAGGCCCAGCAGCGCACCGCGGTGCGTCTGGAGTTCGCCATCAACCAGACACGGTTCCTGGACGGCCTGCGCGGCCAACTGAATGATCGCCAACTGAAGGTGCTGCTGAGGATGCTGCGCGAAGGCCCGGAAGGTTTCACGGGCGGGCTGAGCGCGGGCAACTACGGCTCCATCACCGGAGCCTCCCCCGCCACGGTCACCCGCGACTTGGCCGATCTGGTGGCCAAAGATGCTCTGCGCCGCACCGGCGAGCACCGCTATGCGCGGTACTTTCTGCCGATCGCGCTACGCTCCGTGCCGCAAGTCGAAATTGATGCAAGCGGATGTCTCGCGGGGTGAAAGCCCCTAAGGCCGCTTGTGGACGACGCCTTCCTTCATCACAAACACCAGTCGCTCCGTCCCCGTGATGTCCTTCAGTGGATCACCCGGGATTGCGACGATGTCGGCCAGTTTGCCCGGGGTCAGCGTGCCTAGCGTCTCGGAGATGCCGAGCAGCTCGGAGTCCACTGATGTTCCGGCGCGCAGGGCGTCGATGGGCTGCATGCCGAGCGCCACCAGACGGGCGAACTCCCCGGCATTCTTGCCGTGCTCAAATACGGCGGCGTCCGTGCCCAGTGCTACGCGGACGCCCAGGCGGATCGCCTTGGCCGTCGTCTCATTCATTGAACTCATGGCCATCCGCGCCTTGCGGGCTTGGCGCGGGTCGAGCTTGTCCAGGTTGGGGCCGAGAAAATCCTGCGTCATCAGGGTCGGCACAAAGTACGTGCCCCGAGCCTTCATCATCTGCAGCGCTTCTTCGTCCAGAAAGCTGCCATGCTCAATCGAATCGATGCCCGCTTGAATGGCTCGCTTCGCCCCTTGCAGGCCGTGGGCGTGCGCGGCGGTCTTTTTGCCCTTGGTGTGTGCTTCATCGACGAGTGCGTTCAACTCCTCTTGCGTCAACTGAGCGGACTGCACATCATCGTTCAAGCTCAGCACGCCGCCCGTGGCACAGACCTTGATGACGTCGGCCCCCCACTTCACCTGCGTCCGGACCGCCTTGCGGGCTTCGTCGGGTGAGTTGATGATGCTCTCTTCGACGCCCGGTTCCGGGAACAGGCCGGGGCGGAAGCTATTGGTGGGGTCGCAATGGCCGCCGGTGGAGCCCAGCGCCTTGCCTGCGGTCAGCATTCGCGGGCCCGGCACCACGCCGCGGGCAATGGCGTTGCGCAGCCCGATATCGATCTGGTCCGAGGCCCCTAAATTGCGCACCGTCGTGAATCCCGCCATCAGCGTCACGCGAGCATTCTTCGTCGCGTCCAACGTCTGCTCCGCGATGGTCCGCTGTAGGCCATTGAGAACCCGCTGGGCATTGCTGCTGACGCCGCTAAAGTCCATGGTCAGGTGCGTGTGCGCATCCATGAAGCCAGGTGAAAGTGTGGCATCACCCAAGTCAATCGTCTTGGCGCCAGCGGGAATGGCCGCCTGTGGGCCCACGCCTATAATCTTGCCGTCCTGGACCACCACGACGCCGGGGGTCTGGAATGTGTCGGACTTGCCATCAAACAGACGCGCCGCCCGGATCACGATCGGATCCGCCGCCCAAGCCGTGGCCGCTAACGCGAGCCCAGTAAGTACTTGTCGAACCATGCCTCATTCTCTTCCAAGACATGGCGCTGCTGCTTGGGCTTGTCGATGCCATGGCCAAAGCCTTTGTAGACCACCAGGCGCGTTTCCACCTTCAAGTCCTTCAGCGCTTGATAGAGCTCATAGGCGTTGGGCGGCGGTACGCGTTTGTCGAGTTCGCCGTGCTGGATGAGCGTGGGCGTTTTAGCGTTCTTGACATAGGTAATGGGTGAGGTCTTGCGGTAGATCTCGGGGTCCTCCCAGGGGGTGGCTTTCAGATAGCTGCGGGTGAAGGGGTGGATGTCAGTGTTGACGTAGTAGGTCATCCAATCGGAGATGCCGGCGCCGACGCTGATGGCCTTGAAGCGGTCGCTGGAGCAGGTCAGGAAGGCCGAGATGTAGCCGCCTTGGCTCCAGCCCATGGCGCCCACGCGATCCTTGTCGACGAAGCCTTTGGCGACGAGGGCATCGACGCCCGAGATCACGTCCCAGGCATCGCCGACACCCAGATTGCGGACGTTCAAGGAACGGAATTTTTCGCCGTACCCGGCTGAGCCGCGATAGTTGGGCCGCAGCACCAGCGCGCCTTTTTCGACAAAACGCTCGATCGGATAATAGCGGTCCGGCGTCCAGACGGGCGTGTCGATGCCGGTGGGTCCGCCGTGGATGACGACGAGGAGGGGGTACTTCTTCTGGGGGTCAAAGTCGCGCGGCTTGATCAGGATGCCTTCGATCGGGGCACCGTCCTGAGACTTCCACTCCACTACCTCGCGCGTGGCCAGCTTGAACTTCTTCAACTGCCCGGCTTGATCGCTCAGCTTCACCGGCGCGAAGCTTTTCAGCGGCGTAGTCCACACTTCGGCGATCTCGTTCGGACGGCCCTGCGCCCAGGCGGCCGCGCTGCAATCCTTGCTCAAGCTGGCTGCACCGGCGGTGCCCACACGCTCAAAGCTGCCCGTTGCGGGATTGGCACGATAAAGCGCGCTCTGCGTCCGCTCCAGGCCGCCAAAGTAGAGCCCGCTGGCGCACCACGCGGCGATACCGGGGTTCTCATCAAACTTCTCCGCGATCCGGCGCGCCGTGCCGCCGGACACCGGCACGACCATCAAGTGCGTGTTGAGGTAACTGTTCGGCTCACCTTCAGCCCACATGTAGGCGATCTGCGACCCATCGGGCGACCACGTGGGGTTCGCCTCCGCGCCCTTGCCCGCCACCAGCTTGCGGACGGCCTTGTCGGCCACGGTAACGACATACAGCTCCGTCGTCTCGCGATGGCTCAAGTCCGGGTCCGCCGGTGCGGAGAACGCGATCTGCTGGCCATCGGGTGACCATTCAAAGCCCTGGACCGTAAAGCCGCCCTCAGTCAGCCGCGCTGCCTTGCCACCAGCGAGCGGTTGTAGCCACAAGTGCGACAACGTGTAGTCCCCTTCGACAATCTCGAATTCGCCGTACTTGTCCTTGCGTGCCTTCTTGTCCTTGCTTTCGGCGTCCGCGGCGGTGAAGGCGAACTGCTTGCCGTCGGGCGAAAACTCGAAGCTGCCCACCGCCGTTTCGTGCGATGAGACCTCGCGCGCTTCGCCACCTTCGGGTGAGATCAGCTGGATCTGCGTCTTATTGCCGCGGTCGCTCAGGAAGGCCAGTTGCTTCGAATCGGGGGACCACGACGGGGCGGTGGATGACTTCTTGTTCTGCGTCAGCTGCCGCCGTCCGCTGCCATCGGGGCGGGCCACCCAGATTTGGGTGATGTAGGCGTTCTGCTCCCAGTCGGTGCCGGTTTCGGTCCACGCCACCCAGCGGCCGTCCGGCGAAATGCGCGCCTGGGCCACGGAACGGATGTTCATCGATTGCTCAATCGACGGAGCCTGGGCGAAGAGGGCTTGAGCGAGCAGTAACGCGAGTGCAAGGACCATGTGATAGATTGTGCGACATGAGCGTCTCTCGAAGAAAGGCCATCGCCGGGCTATTTGCGGCTACGGGCATCACCGTCACCACCGAGGAGCAATTGGCCGCCGCGCAGACCGCGGTCAAGAATGCCCCGATCGCACCGAAGGAGGGGCTGAAGGTCACCAAGCTCGAAACCTTCCTGGTGAAGCCTCGCTGGCTGTTCCTGAAGATCCACACCAACGCCGGCATTGTCGGCCTGGGCGAACCCATCACGGAAGGCCGTGCGCTCACCTGCGCCGCCGCGGTGAAGGAAGTGGAGCCGTACCTGATCGGCAAGGACCCGCGCGCCGTCCAGCACCACTGGCAGGCCATCTACCGCCATGCCTTCTACCGCGGCGGCCCCATTCTCACTTCGGCGCTTTCGGGCATTGACCAGGCTCTGTGGGACATCAAGGGCAAGGCGCTGGGCATCCCGGTCTACGAATTCTTCGGCGGCCCCACGCGCAACCGCATCCGCGTCTACGCGCACGCCGGGACTCCGGAAGTGATGAAGGCGCAGATCGCCAAAGGGTTTAACGCGTTCAAGACCGGCCCCGCTTCGCGCCGGGGCAAGGTGGTGAACGCCTCGGGTGCCGGGCCGTATCCCGGTGGCAACCCGCAGCAGCGCCGCACCTGGAACCGCTACATCGAAACTCCGGCGGAAGTGGATTACGCCGCTGAAAAGCTGGCCGACATGCGCAAGACGGTGGGCGATAACTGCGACATCGGTGTCGACTTCCACGGCCGCATCTCGCCCCCCTTGGCCAAGCTGCTGATGAAGAAGATGGAGGCCTCCAACCCCATGTTCTTTGAAGAAGTCTGCCAAGCCCAGAACCACGACGTGATGGCCGAACTGGCCAAGACCACCCACATCCCCATTGCCACCGGTGAGCGTGTCTTCACCAAGTGGGGTTTCCGCGAAGTGCTGGAAAAGGGGGCCGCCGTCATCCTGCAGCCCGACATGTGCCACGCCGGCGGCATCAGCGAAGTCCGCATCATCGCGGGCATGGCCGAAGCCTACTACGCCACCATCGCCCCGCACAACCCGCTGGGGCCGATCTCGCTGGCCAGCGGCGTGCAGCTAGCCGCCTCCATCAACAACTTCCTCATCCAGGAACAAGTCTCGCTGGGCGAAGGTTATTTGAAGAAGCCCTTCACCGTCCGTGAAGGCTATCTCGACCTGCCCACCGGTCCGGGTCTCGGCATCGAGCTCGACGAAAACCAGATGGCCGACAAGATCGGGCATGACTGGATTAATCCGGAGAGCTACGACGAGGATGATGGCAGCGTGCTGGACTGGTAAGGGAGTCTGCGCAACAAAGGGACTCTCGGATTGACCGTACCTACCGCGTGGCGACCAACTTGCTGCTCGCGGCCCTCAGACGTTCGAGTAGATTCTTGTACGAACTCCGAACTCTTGCGCGCAGTTAGCAATTGCCCCGCCATTCGCTTCCACTAAAGAAGCTGACAGCGCTGGCACTTAGCGGGATGTTCGCACCATCAAACTCGACCCTTGCCAGGAGAGCGAATCGAGTTCGGCTTCCTTTCCGATCGGCATATGTCGTCGAGCCAGGAATTATAGTTGCAGAAGACTGTCAAGATTTTGCCGCCTAACAGCCCATATCTAGAACAATCTTGCGCTGAGCATTAGCCGCAGAACCAGGCCTCCAACCGGCCAGGCTGTTGTCAATATTCACTGCAGGGGACAGGCCCACTCGCTTTCCAAGCTTTCCTGGCCAGGGCGAACGCGAGAATAACCAAAGGAACCACCGTAGAAGGCTCTGGAACATCGCTAATTACAACATTAACCTCGCCTTGATTGATTGCGGTTATCGACATTTCTTCCAGCGATGAGTCTAAAAGAAGTAGATTAGATATTTGGATTGCGCTGATCCCACTGGCAACGGTATCAAAGGAAACACTCGCTAACCGTCCGCTACCCGAGACTCCAGGCGAAAGACCGCTCAAGCTATTCACTATGAACGTGATGGTCCCCCCGAGGTTGTCAATGGCACCTGGATAAAAGTTTCCTCCGCTAGCGAAGAAAGAGCTTTCTTCTACCGAGCTTACGTTCAAAATCGAGCCTTCAAACGCAAGATCGAACTGGAAGGCGTAAAGATCCATTCCTCCAACAATTCCGATGTCTACAGTCACATTGGAGCCGAGAAGGACATTACTAGAAGTCGGCGACACCGATACCGTCGCGGCTCCAGCGCTCGTAACGCTCAAAAAGCTCATTAACCAAACAACTGATGCAGAGCGGTTCAATTGGTATCTCCTCCTAAATCTATACTTGGCAATTGGGTTTTGATCACGGACATTGAGCTCCAACAGGCAAGCTTCGCGATACAAAGGCGAGGTCGCGAACATCCACGATGCCATCAACATTCATATCGGCACCCACCAAAAAGCCCGGCATTCCTGCTTGCTTTCCTATTGAAGACCGAACCAGCGTCAAATCGGCGCAGTTAACCACGCGATCACCATTAACATCACCAGCAACCACTACGACAGGAAAACTTCTGGCATAGTTTATTAGCGTTGGCACTGCTTCAGAGGATGCTTGTTCGATTAGGCTTGCAATCTTATCTGGAAATACTCCAGTCACAGTTGAGGGACTGATAGCGACAAGTCTGGTCACTAAATCGTTGATTGCTGCGGGGGAGAATCCTGAATTTCGAAGCCGTAACTCAACTCCAAATGGCAAGCCGTTCGCAACCAGCTGCTGCTGAACTTGGGTCACCTGTTGATCACTTATCGCGATTGCTGGTAGGCCCCCAGCCTTCCAACTATTGACCCACGCCGACGCTAACCTCCCTTGTGCTTGTTGATAACTGACTAAACCTCGCGTAAAACCAGCAGCTGCGCTATTCTGCGTTTCGAACCAGTTTACGTCGCTGGCATCATACGCACCCATAGATCTCTCAAGCGAGCGTAGGAGTGCTCCAGCATAGGCAGATGCCTGCGAAGTATTTCTTAAGAAATTCTGAAACGGTCCATTCACATTCAACGGCAGAGATGTAGCTGGAATTGCATAAGATTGCAACTGCGTCATAACAGAAAAATTTGGGTCAGGTGGATCAAGAGCCAGAGCAATGTAATGAGATGCGGGAAGAGCCAAAAACTCAAAGGCGACCTGGGCGGCAGCAGCGCATCCCGGGGGGAAGGTACAAACTGTGCTTCCAACTAGTGCCACAAGCGCAGCGGCTGTCAAGCCAACAGCCGTACCCCGGTACTTGGGCTTATCAGCTAGCGACACGTACCTCGGCGGGTTGGCATTCACAGTAAACCAAGTGAGTGGTGTTGCGGTACCAAGAGAGTCCCGGACTTTTAGGGCGAACTGAATTTTCCGGCCTCGATTCGGTGGCAGGCAAGACGACGAACTGAGACCCGAATTTACGATCTGACCATTGCTTAGCTGCAGGAAAGACGGCAACTCACCGCCAACAACCTCATATGTGTAAGGGGGGATCCCACCATTGACTTTAAGATCCCCGCGGTAGAAAAGCGGCGGATTCAGCTCCAGTGTCGGCAGCAACGAGAAGACGTTTGCTGGCCCTGGCAATGGGAGAGGACCTGTACAAGCATAATCGGGCAGTGACGTCGGTTGCAAAACTAGCGGCTCGATGGCGCATTGCGAGGGGTCAACTTGTTGCCAGCTGATAGGAATACTTCCAGCGCCAACGTAATGGTACTGATTGCCGGTCGACGGTTCAAGGACATCACGCGTATGTCTATATGCTCCACTCCCCAGATCGAATTGTAGAATGGTACGATTATCTTGACTTGGCTGGACCACTCGCATCTGTCTCAGCACATTCCCTGTTGGATCTACTGAAACTGTCGTTGTTTGAGTGATCTGTCCAAAAGTTACTGACCAAGCCTGCTGTGGCTGAACTAGAAACGAAGTAGAAGCCGACATTCGAAGACGGCAAGGGGGCTTTATCGTAGGGTGATTGAATCGACAATTCCAATTTTGGAAAATTGGAGCGAGATTCTCTGTTCCAGATACTGGCAGCACTCTTCCATCAAGAAAAGTCACCGTCCCAGTGTAAGGAAAAACATCTAAGTTGCAAGATGGGGCCTCAAGAATTGGTAGTGTCTGACCGTACGCGTTTAATATCAATGCGAGCACCAATGCGGCTAGCTTCATATGGAAAAGAGGTTAACACGTTTTGGTTAAAGCGTACAGAAAAATCTCCTTCGAATTGACGGAATTGCTCAGAATAGTTGAACACACCGGCACAAGAGGAAACCATGAAATAGGATGACGCGGTCGACCGAACGGTGGCACCATTGATTATGCCGCCGTTGCCCGCGAAGCACCTAGGGTGCGATCCGCCGCTAGAATGGAAGAATGCCTACCATCACGCTGACGGTGGACTACGGCCTTTTGAAGCAAGCCCACAAGGACGGCCGGCCGCTCGAGGTATCGCTTCAGCAATGGTTGGCCGAATATGCCCGGCGGGGCCAGGCAGCGTCGAGAGTGCGCCGGTTTCTGGAAGCGATGCCGGTTGTTCGCTCCGGTGAGCATTTCACGCGGGAGCAACGCACTCAGCGGCGCTGTAGTGGCGCAAGTTCTGAGACGGCTTAGTGGCCTAAGTCTAGCCCCATGCGTAAGCTTGGGGCTTTCTCGGGTAGCGCGAAGAAGCCCCAAGCTTGCGCATGGGGCTAGACGAATCAACTCTCCCGCGCCAAAAAGCCCGTCACATTGGCCACCGCAAAGCTGATGCCTTGGAGATTCTGGTTCGGGGGGCGGCCGGGGATGGGGCGGGGGTAGCCGGAGGCGGAGTGGGTGTGGTCGGGGTTGAGGCGGTAGGTTTCGCGGTCTAGGGAGTCGTCGAGAGTGACGCCGACCACCCCGGCGAGCGAACCGGGGAGGGCTTCGGCGGGGGAGACTAGGCGGATGCCACGGGACTGGGCTTGGGCGACGCGCTCCAGGAAGGCGTCGCGATGGGCCTCATTGGTGGTTCCGAGCGAAAGATTCACGAGCGTCACCGGCTGCGCCAGGCACCAATCGAGGGCTTCGAGCAGAACGCCAATCGATGTCACCAGCTGCTGGTGGAACACCTTGGCGATGTAGAGCGATGCCCCGGGTGCTTTCTCGCAGATGGCTCCGGCGACGGCGGTGCCGTGGCCCAGGTAGTCGAGGTAACGCTCCGCGGGCTCGCCGGGCACGAAGCAGCGGCCTTCGATGACGCCGGAAACGTGCGGGTGGCGGGGGTTGACTCCGCTATCGATGATGGCCACGCCGACGTTGGTAGCCCCGATGCTCACGCGGCGGCTCCTGGTGGGGCGACAATGCGGCCTTGCTGCAGCTCCAGCACTTCGCCCAGGATGGCCCGGGGCTGGTGGGTGATCAGCAGGCCGGTGCGGCCCTTTAGGGCTTCCCGGATGGTGGCCATGACGCCGTCGGCCGTTGCTTCGTCGAGCGCGGCGGTGGGTTCATCGAGGATCAGCACGCGCGGGTCCCGCAGCAGGGCGCGGGCGACGGCGATGCGTTGGCGTTCGCCGGCGGAAAGGCCGGTGCCGCGTTCGCCGGCCATTTGGTCGAGGGAGATGGTCAGTGCTGCGGCTGACGCGGCGGCGGCGATTTCGGCGCGGGTGGCGGTGGGCCGCGAGTAGGCGATGTTTTCGGCGACGGTGGCGTTGAACAGAATCGGCGTTTGCTCGACGACGGCGATCTGCTCGCGCAAGGTAGCGACGGGCCACTGGCGGATCTCCTGGCCGTCGATCAGTACCTCGCCGGAGGTGGCGTCGAACAGGCGCACGATCAGGTCGGCGATGGTGGATTTGCCTGCGCCGCTGGGGCCGATCAGCGTGTAGGTCTGCCCCGGCAAAAGGCGGAAGCTTGTCCCTTGCAGCACATGCTCAAAGCGCACATCGCGGAACTCAATCTCGCCACGGAAGGGCTCCTGGGGGACGTGTGAGCCGTCGCGGACTTCGATGGGGATCTCAAAGATCTCATGCACGCGACGCAGGGAGACGGCGCCGGTGACCAGGCCGCCGTAGAGCGACATCAGGCTCTGCACCGGCCCCAGCAGGCGGCCATGGTAGGCCAGGAACGCGATCAGGGCGCCCAGGGTGAGCGTGCCGTCCAGCACCTGACGGCCGCCGATCAGGAAGACGGCGGTGGTGGAGAGCGTCACCGCTGTGGCGGGAATGGCCCCGGCCAAAAAGTTGGTCCGCTGCATCCGCAGCAGGGCATCGACAAAGCTCTGGTTCTCCGCGCCGAAGCGTTTTGATTCGCGCGCCTGCGCGTTGGTGAGCACCGTCAGCCGCAGGGCGGTCAGGCTCTCGATGAGGAAGCTGCCGATGGCGGCCGAGCGTTCGCGCAGCACCCGCACATGCGCGGCCAGCCGGTTCTGCATCTTGCGGACCAGCCACAGCGTCAAGGGTAGGATCGCCACGCCCACCACGAACAGCCAACCGCTGATGCGGATCATCAGCACCGCCGCCCCTACCAGAAACAGCACGTTCGCCAGCAATGCCAGCAACGTATCGGCGGTGACGCGCTGCACTTCCGCAATGTCGTTGGTGAGCCGTGACACAAAATCGCCCAGCCGCGTTTTGGCGTGATGGCGCGGCGAGATCTGCTGCAGGTGCTGGTACATGTCCAGGCGCATGGCAAACAACACCGCCGCCGACACGCGCACATAGGCGTAGCTGGAGGCGATGTTCAGCACAAAGCCCACCACCGTCATGCCCGCCATCCAGGCCGCGGTTTCGAGCAGCGCGCGCATGTCCTGCGCCAGGAGTCCCTTGTCGATCAGCCGTTGATTCAGGAGCGGCACCGCCAGGCTGGCGCCGGTGGAGAACAGGCTGAGCAGAATGATGAAGGCCAGCGCCCCACGGTGCGGTGCCAGGTACGGCAGCACGCGCCGGTATTCGCGAAGTTGGGCTTCAGGCGGCTTGGACGGAGCAGGTGTCAAAAAAGTTTAGCCCCAGGCGTCAGCGTGGGGCTCTTTCCAATTAACGATATAACGCTTTTGCGAACGACGGAACGTTTGCCGGGTGCGGAAGAAGCCCCAAGCTGACGCCTGGGGCTAAACCGAACATCATCCGGGCGCTAGTTCATGACCGGGATCAGCGACGTGGTCATGTCGGCGGCGATGTCGACATCCTTCAGCAGCTTCAGCGTTTTTGAGTCGTACATCTCGATGGTGTTGCCGGCGCCGTAGATGATGATCTGCTTGCCGTCGGTGGTCAACCCTTGGGTGAAGCGCGTGCGGCCCGCAAAGGAGGCGCGGTTGACGATCTTGGGGCCGGTCATGTCGATCACCAGGAACTCCGTGAAGCGGTCGCCGTGCTCGCCGGAGATGGCGACGGTGTAGCCGGTCTTGCGGTCGGGCGACAGGCGCAGGCCGGTCATGCCCTGGACGGCGGGGCCGACCGGCGTAAAGTCGATCTGCTTGGTGGTCAGGTTGATCTTGGCGATGCCCCACATCCGCTTGTGCACCACCGGGTCTGAACTGTTGAAGATGGCCGTCATCATGCCGGGCGCGTCGTGCGGATCATCGGCGGGCGACAGGAAAATCGTCTCCATGCCGGGGAAGGTGGGCCGGGCCAGCTGGATGGTGTCCACCAGCTTGAAATCCGTGGTGTCAAAGATGTAGATGTTGTCGCGGAACGCCCACAGGTACTTGCCATCGGGCGATACCTTGAACTGCCCGCGTCCGCCCGCGCTGGCCACTTCCTTGGGCATTTCGGCCGTGCGGGTGATCTTCTTTTCCTGCAAATCAACCACGGCAAACTGGGGCTTGCCAACGTCGAAGCGGTCAATCTTTTTCTCGGCGATGGTGACGGACATGTACAAGTAACGGTCCGTCGGGTCCAGCGCGCTGCCGCCCACGCGGACCTTCTTGCTGCCGGTACCGAGCAGGAACGAATCCACCACCTTGCGCGACGCCAGATCGATGGTCTCGATGCCGGAATCCTTCACCGTGATGGCGATCAGCTTCTTCTTGTCGCTGGTCAGCGTCAGGGTGCGCGGCACATCGGTTTGCAGCTTGATGTGATCGACCACTTTCACATTGGCCTCATCGATCACCAGCAAGTCCTTGGGCCAGCCGCCCACGTACAACATCGTGGGGTCAGCGGCTAACGCTACAGCCAGTGCGATTATCTGCATATCGATGGTCCTCTCACCTATCAGGAAGTTCTCGGGTCTGTGAACTGAGGCGGCGACACGGCCAGCGCCCTAGGGGCAAACGAGTTTCAGCCCTGAGCGAGCGCGTCCGCCGCGCCCGCCCACGGCCGCCAGGCGGTGGTTTAAGGGAACACCAGCTCAATGTTGCGCCAGTCTTTGGTGGCGCTGGCGCATTTGCTGGTCCAGTCCGGGTAGTTGTTGTAGTGGTCCGGCACTTGGGCGGGCCAAAAGCAAGTCACGTAGCAATCGTAGAGATCGCGCTCGGCGGGCTGGCAGAGACCGGCCGTGCCGCCGGCGGAATCCACTTCCCAGCCGGGGGAGAAGACGATCGAACAACCCACCGGGTAATGCGGACGGGCCGCCGGGGCGCCGCCCGGGCCACCCTGCTGCATTCCATAGATATCGCCATGCACGGCAGCGGCGTGTTGCTCGATGCGATGCGCTTTCTTGTTGACAGCTTTCAAATGCTTCATTTCAAACCCCTATTGCAGCGGCTTGCGCTGCTCACTTAACTATTGCAGCGGCTTACGCTGCTCAAACCGGTCCAGGAACCCAGGATTTTTGACCGCGATCTCGCCATAGATGTTCAGGCAAAGATCCGTCCAGCCGCGAATCCAATCACAGAAGTGCAAATTCGGATGTCCCGTATCACCATATCGGACAAACGCCTCATGGTGGCATCCCCCTGCGCAGAGAGGCCGCGCAAAACATGTGTGGCAGTCGAACTTGGCACCAATGTGGCCGCGGTCCAAAAACTCTTTCTGCTTGGCCTTATCCAGTCCCCCATCGAGCACGCTGCCCATCGCATGCGTGTCGGAATCGACAAACCGGTGGCATGGCGCAATGTCACCCGACGGTCCCACGCCCACCAGCCCCAAGCCCGCCCCACAGGGGTGCGACTTGTTGATACCGGCATGAATCTCGGCTAGCGTGTCGGAAACGTTCGAGAAGCCGTGCATGCGGTTCTCGACGGCCCAATCACGATACTCAACGGCCAGTTCCTTGAACTGCTCAAATACGCGATCCATGCTGCTGCTGCCGATGGTGTAGAGCCGGTCCGGCGCCGCGGTTACGGGCGCGAAGCCCACTTCGGCAAAGCCCATCTCATGCTTCAGGTGGTGGAAGATGTCCTTGACGCTGGTCACCTGCTGGGTGAGCGTGACGCGCGCCGCGATGGGCCGCGTTGAATGCTTGGCGATTAACGCCTTTACCTTGGGAGCCAGCACATCGTAGCTGCCCTTGCCGTTGGAATACACCCGGAGCGCGTCGTGCATCTCCTTGGGGCCATCCATCGACACGGTGACGCCGATGCTGTTTTCCACCAGGAAGTCGATCACCTCGGGTGACAGCAGCGTGCCATTGGTGGTTAACGAGAAATCGATAAACTGCCCGGCCAACTGGGCTTGCTCGGTCGCGTAGGTGACCACCCACTTCAACAGCGGGAAGTTCATCAGCGTCTCGCCGCCAAAGAACGTAATGTGGATGGCGCGGCGTCCTTTGGAGGAGGTGATCAAGTGGTCGACTGACGCCTTGGCCACTTCCTCACTCATGAACTTGGGCTTGCCGTCCGGCGTCGCCACTTTGTCTTCGCCGAACTCGTAGCAGTACTGGCAGGAGAGGTTGCATTGGTTGGTGAGGTTCATCACCATGGACTGCAACGGGAAATCTTCCACCGGATCCTGCGGCGGGTCGACAAACCCATTGGTATCGCGGATGGCGCGCGCCTCAAACAAATCCGTGATGGCCTCTCGGGCGTCGGTTGCGCTGTAGCCCTTTGCCACCAGTGCCGCCAGCAGATCGTCGGCATCCAGCGGCCGCTCGCGCAGCAACTCCATCGCCGCACGGCCAGCCGGGCTGACGGCAAAGATGCCGCCGCTGGGGACCAGGTAGAGAAAATCTACGCCGGAGGTCTGGAAGTGATGGAACTCACCCAACGACAGCGGGGTGACGGTTGACGTCATTGGGCCACCTCGGGTTGATCCCAGCGCATGTACTGCGGCACGGTGACGATGAAGTAGGTTTTGGAAACCAGAGGCTTGGCCGCACCTGACGGAGTGTACGTGGCCACCACCCAGATGTCGCCATAGTTGTTGGTGCCAAACTTGCGTTTCTCGTTGGGGCCTTCGATGCTGGGCGTAAACAGGCCCTCGGCACCCATGGAGCCGACAAACTCTTTGTCGTCATCGCCGTAGTGCGAGGCAAACTCTTCCACGCTCCACTTAGCCGTCACCGGACCCAGCAGCACGTCGTCCGCCGTGTTCGGCTTGCCGTCGAGGCCATTGGAGTAGCCCATCGCCTCGAACTGATAGTAGCCTTTGGGATGCGTATTGCCGCCCAGGCGCGCGATGGCGCTTTCCGGCGTCTTGATGTAATCCACAGACTTGTAGATGGCGATCGCACCCGGAAGGGTGGTCCTTTTTACCAGCACGTCGCGCCGGCCGACTACCGCGTTGGCCGCCACATCCACCTTGACGGTCAGTCCCGTGGGGGACTGCGCTGCAATACTGGCCACCGTCACGCCCGTGCCAAAGTCGATATCGGCGGGCGTCAGGCCCGTGGGTAGACCTTCGCCAAACAACTTCACCGTGGTCCCCTTGGTGCCCGTTTGCAGTGAGAACGTATCCGTCGTCACCACCACGGGGCCATCGCCCAGCCGCTTCAACGTGACGTCATAACCAAACTCGTTGTAGCCGCCCCAGAACCAGCGGCCTTCGGCTGACATCTGGTCTCGCGAGAACGCCATTACTTCGCGTTCCTTGCCGTTGCCCACTGTGGCAGTGCCGCGCCAGGCGTAGCCGGTGTAGACGACACCTTTGCTGGACCGGGTGATCTTCTCACCGGTCTTGAGTGACGTCAGCGTCGTCTCGGCGGTGAATTCGTCCGGTCCCGCCGCCTTGATCACCGTTTCGCCAATAAACTTGCCTTTGCCCGGCTGATAGGCCGAAACACCCCAACGGCCGGCCAGCTTGGCCGGGCGGCGCGTCGCTTGCCACTGTGCCCACTCCGGCGTCGCCAGCGGATTGCTTTTGGTGAAGTGCTCCAGCGCGGTCTCAAACGGCTCTTTGTCGGGAGTTGGCGCTGCCGGTGCCGCTGCTGCTGCGCCGCGTCCCCCGCCACCACCACCCGGGCGGAACGGGCGCCGGAAGGAGGTGAATTCCACCACCGGGAAGTACCCACGGTGCATGTTGGCCAGCAAATCCCACTCCGCCTTCGACCGGCGCCAAGAGTTCGGCTGAGCAATCGGATGGCAGGCCGCGCAGGCGTCCCGCAGTGTATCGTTGGGCAGTTGCTCGCTTTCCAGCTGCCGCTTCTCCCAATACCAGGAAACGGGCTTCGCCTCTTCCGGGGCCAGACCATGGGTTTCGCTTAAGCTCTTGACGATGTCGCGCGCTTCCGCGGGCGTCAGCGTCAAGCCATTCAGCCGCACCATGCGCTTGATGATCTGCTGCCAGCCTTCGGGCGTCGTGCGCTCCCAGGAGATGCGCGTCAGGTTACCCTGGCCATCATCACGATGGCAGCCCGCACATTTCGCCTTTACCAGCGCGCTGGTGACCGGAATGCCCGGTTCAGCTGGTTCTTTCTTGTCCTCGCCCGCCGCTGGCCGACCGGGGGCCTGAGCCCAAGCGGCATTCAGCGACAATAGAAAGCTGGCAACAATCAGGGAAACTCGCATATCACCTCGGCTCTTTTGGCGAAACAAACTCTCAAACAAGTATTCCGCAAAACGGGCGTGGTTGCGAAGGCGGGCGGCAGGGACCGGGAAAAGACGAGTGTAGACTGTTCCCCGGCACAGGTCAATAGAAATCGAATCCACTTTCCCCACGAAGGGGCAAAAAGAAATGCCCCGCGCGGCGCAGGGCAAGTCGGCGGGGCGATACTCTCTCCAGCTCACGATGGCATCAGGCCGGCCCGCTGGAGGCCAGTCTTGTTGCTCAGGCGGGTCAGGCTGCGGCCAGTGCCGCTTCCGCGTCGAACACACTGGCCAGCGCAAAGATCACGGAGGCCAGGCGGACCGAGGCCACAATCGACTCCTCGGAAATGCCCTTCTCGCGGACTACCTTCTCGTGCGAGGTGACGCAGGCGTGGCAGTTGTTGATCGCCGAGACGGCGACGCACCACAGCTCAAAATCGGCGGCTTCGATGCCGTGGGAACGAATCGCGTTCATCCGCAGCCGGGCCGGGATGGTGGAGTACTTCTCGTCCGTCAACATGTGCTTAAAGCGGTAGTAGACGTTGTTCATGCCCATCACCGCCGCCGCGATCTTGGCTGCTTCCAGCGCTTCGGGCTTCAGGTGCGGCTGCGCTTCGGCCAACAGCACGCGGGTGAGCAAACCATTACGAGACGCGATGGCGGAACACACCACCGTGCCCCAGGTTTGTTGTTCGGTCAGCTCCGCCTGCTTCACCAAGGTCTGAAGGTTCAGCTTCAGATCCTTGGCGTAGGTGGGGACCGTTTCCAGCAACTGGTCCAGGGTCATGTTGAGGCTAGACCTTGATCGTGTCTTCGCCCTGTTTCCAGTTGCAGGGGCAGAGTTCGTCGGTCTGCAGAGCGTCCAGGACACGCAGCACTTCCTCGGGGTTGCGGCCCACTGACAGGTCGTTCACCGAAACAAAGCGGATGATGTTCTCCGGATCCACGATGAAGGTGGCGCGCTGGCAGACACCGGCGTTGGGGTCGATGATGCCCAGTGACTCTGACAGTTCACGCTTCACATCGGCCAGCATGGGGAAGGGCAGATCCTTCAGGTCGGCGTGGTGGGTCCGCCAGGCATGGTGGACAAATTCCGAATCGGTGGAACCGCCCAGCACCTGCGCCTCACGGTCGGCAAACTGGCCGTTCAGCTTTCCGAAAGCCGCGATCTCGGTGGGGCAGACGAAGGTGAAATCCTTCGGCCAGAAAAAGTAGACCTTCCACTTACCAGCGTACGTGGATTCATCAACCGGCGCGAAGGCCTTGCTGAGATCTTTATCCGTGGACACAGTGGCCGTCACGGCAAACTTCGGGAAAGACTGTCCTACTCCAAGCATTCATTTTCTCCAGTGGGGTTTGAACTACAAAACTCTTTTTTGGGGCTTCGGCGGTGCCGGGGGCACGGCCCGCTGCGGAATTTTACTCGCGGGCGGCGGCGCAGGCACCACACACACCCAATACTTCGATGCTGAAACGGTCGATTTGGAAACCAGATTCGGGCAGATTTTTTAGCCGCACCGGTTCGATCTCACTTTCCGGGATGTCAAAAATCCGCCGACACTGCCTACACACCATATGGTGATGCGGATCCGTGTTGGCATCCAGGCGCAAAGTGCCGTGATGCAGACTTACTTCCTTCAATAGTCCGGCATCCAAAAATGTCTTCACATTCTTGTACACCGTGCCCAGCGAAATCGCCGGGATCTGGGCCTTCACCCGCTCATAGACCGCTTCGGGCGTCGGATGTTCTCCTGTCGCCACCAGTTCCCGATAGATCACCGTGCGCTGGTGGGTCACCGCCAGCCCGAGCTTCCGGCAGCGCGCTTCAAACTGCTGCTGGAGGGATTCTATTGGCTGCATATTAATATTAAACGATAATTATTCTCATTTGTCAAGAGAAAGGCCTTGGTGAACGAAATGTTTAGGCTGGGTTTCTTGCTTACAGCGCTACACTAAAATTGGAGGCTTATGGCTCGGGGCACAACAGAACCAAGACAAATCCAGACGGCCCAGCTGCCCAATGGCATCCGGGTGGTCACCGAGCACATGCCGCATGTGCGCAGCGTTTCGGTCGGCATCTGGATCAACTCCGGCTCCCGCAGTGAGACCAATCCCGAGAACGGCATTTCCCACTTTCTGGAGCACATGTTGTTCAAGGGCACCACGTCCCGCAGTGCCGAACAGATTGCCCGCGAAGTGGATTCCATTGGCGGCCACCTGGACGCCTTCACATCCAAGGAACTGGTCAGCTACAACACGAAAGTCCTGGACGAGCACGTCCCGGTGGCGCTCGATGTCCTGGCTGACCTGGTGTTGAATCCGGTGATGCGCGCCGAGGACGTCGAAAAGGAAAAGGGCGTCATTCTGGAAGAGCTGAAGATGGAGGCTGACAACCCGGAATACATTGTCCATGAGACCTTTATCAGCCGCTTCTGGAAGGGCGATGCGTTGGGCAAACCGATCATTGGCAGCCCGAAAACCATCAAGAGCTTCACCCGCGAGATGCTGACTGAGTATCACCAGCGCATCTATCGCCCCTCGAACATCCTCATTACCTCCGCTGGGTACCTAGATCATCAGGAGCTCTACCAACTGGTGGAGGACCGTTTTGGCGGCCTCAAGCCGGACATCGCGCCCGAAGTTGCCCCCCCGCCGGCAACTCATGCCGAAATCACTTATAAGCGGAAGCGCCTGCAGCAGGTCCATCTGTGCCTGGGCGTTCCGTCCTATCCGGTGGCGCATGAACGGCGCTATGCGGGCTATTTGCTGAATACCGTGCTGGGTGGCGGCATGAGCTCGCGTCTGTTCCAGAACATCCGCGAACGCCAGGGGCTGGCATATGCTGTCTTCAGCGAACTGAACTTATTCCGTGACACCGGCTGTCTGGCCGTCTATGCGGGCACCTCCAAGGAGAACGCCACCAAGCTGGTGAAGAGCGTCCTGGGGGAGTTCCGCCGCTTGAAAGAAGAGACTGTCCCCGCCGACGAACTCCGCCGCGCCAAAGACCACCTGAAAGGATCCCTGATGTTGAGCCTGGAATCCACTTCCAGCCGCATGGCCAACTTGGCCCGGCAGGAAATGTACTTCGGCCGCTTCATCTCGATGGACGAATTGCGCGATGCGATCGAGCAGGTGCCGGCCGACGAGGTGCAGAGCCTGGCCCAGCATTTCTTTGACTCCAACCGCCTCAGCATGACCGTGCTGGGACAACCCGAAGGCCCCGCTCTGGACCGTGAAACGCTCATCTGCTAAGCCGATGCCCGCGTCACCACCGCTGCGCTGGTGGGGGCGGCTGCTGGCCTGCTGCCTGCTCGCTTCGGTTCCTTTGCCGGCGGCTGACTGGAAGGCGCTGAAGCCCACCGGCTACGTCAACGACTTTGCGGGTGTCATCAGCCCCGGGTCGGTCCGCAAACTGAACGACTACTGCGCCCGCCTGGAGAAGGCCACGGGCGCGCAGGTCGCCATCGTTACCATTGTGACGTTGGATGGTGAACCGGTGGAGGAGGTGGCCAACCTGCTCTACCGCCAGTTCGGCGTGGGCCAGAAAGGCAAAAACGAAGGCGCGCTCTTCCTGCTGAGCATCCGGGACCGCCGGAGCCGGCTGGAGGTGGGCTACGGCCTGGAACCCGTCCTGCCTGACGGCTTCGCCGGCAGCCTGCTGCGGGATCTCCGCCCGGCCTTGCGTCAGGCCGACTACGACACCGCTTTGAACACCGCCGTCGCCACCATCGGCGAACGGATTGCCCAAGCCAAGGGCGTCACCCTCAGCGGCCCGGCACCCAAGCGCGTCGAGAAAGAAGTTCATCCCGGTTGGGTGATCGGCGGCATCGTGGTCTTACTGCTGCTGTTGGCCTTGTTTGGGATTGGCCGCGGCAACATGCGCGGGGGCGGCCGTGGATCGGGTGTGGGCGATGTGCTGACCGGCATGGCGATGGGGGCACTGCTGAATTCCGGGCGCGGGGGACGCGGGTCAGGCGGTTTCGGCGGGTATGATTCAGGAGGCGGCTTTGGTGGCTTCGGCGGCGGCGATTCCGGCGGCGGCGGAGCCAGTTCGGACTGGTAGAACATGATGCAGAAACGTCTGGATGAACTGGTCGAGAAACTCAAAAAGGCGCACGGCACCGGACTGCAGAGCGTGGTGCTGTACGGCTCGGCGGCCAGTGGCGATTTTCAGGAAAAGCACTCGGACCTGAACGTCATTTGTGTCCTGGCCGAGATTGGCACCAAGCAACTGCTGGACAGCGAAGCGGTCTTCCGCTGGTGGCGTGATCTGGGTCACCCGGCTCCGCTCCTGCTGACGGCGGAGGAGATCCGCACGTCAGCCGATTGCTTCGCCCTGGAGTTCAGCGACATCCTCGAAGCGCGCAAGATTCTGGCCGGGTCGAACCCGTTTGAAGGCCTGGAAATCAGTGACCGCGACTATCGCGCCCGGGTGGAATACGAGCTGCGCACGAAGCTGCTGCGGCTGCGCCAGAAGGCCGCCGGCATCATGGAAGACCGCCCGCTGCTGCTGCGGCTGATGACGGATTCCGTAGCCACCTTTTGCGTGCTTTTCCGTCACGCGATGGCCTTGATGGGCGAACCCCGAAAGTTTTCCAAGCGCGATGTGGTGGAACAGGCACGGCTGAAGCTGGGCATCGACGCCCAGCCATTTCTCACGCTGCTGGATCTGCGCGAAGACAAGATTAAGCCTCGCGGACTGGAGGCGACGCCGTTGCTGGCCAGCTATTTGAAGGAAGTCCAAGCCGTGATCGCCGCCGTCGATCAACTGGGCCGGCTGCCCCCTCTCGGCGAGACACCTCAGGTTGAAGGAGATCAAACGCAATGAAGTCCATCCTGATTGCACTCGGTGTAGTGGTATTGGCGGGGCTGGCCATCGGCGGCTGGCTGATGGGGGTCCGCAATGAACTGGTGCCGCAGCGGGAAGCGATCAACGGCCAGTGGAGCCAGGTGGACGTCGCGCTGCAACGCCGCGCCGACCTGATCCCCAACCTGGTTGAGACAGTGAAGGGTTACGCCAAGCAAGAGACCCAGATCTTCACCGATATCGCCAATGCCCGCGCCTCCATGGGCGGTGCCCGCACGCCGGGCGAACGCATCCAGGCCAATAGCCAGTTGGACAGCGCCCTGGCCCGCCTGCTGGTGGTGGTGGAGAACTACCCGCAGCTGAAATCGAACGAGAATTTCCTCCGCTTGCAGGACGAACTGGCGGGCACCGAGAATCGCATCGCGGTGGAACGGCGCAAGTACAACGAAGTTGTCCAAAAGTACAACACCGCCATCGAGCTATTCCCGGCCAATCTGGTCGCCGGAATGTTCGGCTTCACGCGTAACGACGCCTACTTCAAAGTGGAGCCCGCCAAGCGCGAAGCTCCCGCAGTGAAGTTCTAGCCGCGCCCGGCCCCTTACGGCTTGCGATGGAAAGCGGGTAAACCAAACGGACCGCTCTCGCCCGCGATGGCGGTGGCAGGCGCGCCGTTCAGCCGCGCGGCCAGACCCTCAAAGCTCTGGGTAAAGGCGGCCAGCGTGTGGGGGCCGAAAAGAGTGGATGCTCCTTCGTAGTGCTGGGCATCGTATTCCTCCGGCGTTGAAATGTAGCCGGCGTACCCGTTGGCGTAGCTGCACAGCGGTGCATACCGGATCTGCCCGCGCAGCACGGTCATCAGACGGGCTGCCAAGCGTCGGCCCGCCGTGGAGGTGATTTCACCCGGCACCGCCGCGATTGCCACCTGTCCGATGCGCAGCAACTGCAGCGGAACCACGTTGGGGACTAACGGACAGGGCATCGGACCGGCGGGCCGCAACCGTCGCGGACCAGGGGTATAGACCAGTTGCGCCAGCCCGGCGGGGAACATGATCGGTTTGGCTCCATGCCCGGCTACGTAATCAGGCGGTAAGCTGATGGCGGCGGGCACTTGCCAGGTCCACGCGCCGTCGTCGCCCGGGTCCTGAGGAACCGGCAATTGCCCCTCCAATTCCAGTGCCGCTAATCGGGCCGCGGCATAGGCCCGCGCCCAAGGAAACAAGACCAAGCCCGCCACGCCTACCAACAGCGGTGCCAGCAACGGGAGAGGAACTCTGGCTCCGGAGGCAAAGGCCGCCGCCGCTACGGCCCCATAGGGGCCCATATTGAGGATCGCGGCCGACCAGAACTGGATGGCGCCCAAAGTCCATTCCGTTTGCGAGATACCCTCGACGATGCCGGCGTCGATGTCGAACGGGCCTATGGTGGCATAGGCCACGCTGTCTTCCGAACTGCCGGCCCCAAACGACACGCCCATCGCGGCGGGCCAAGTCCGCTGGTTGCTCTGCCCGGCGATGGGAACGTTGCCCATGTCGACAAACGCACTCTGGCAGGCCACCGGCCCGGTCACTTCCTCTTTGGCCTTGTTGAATAGGTCGAGAGCCGCTTTCGCCTGGCGCTCACCCAACCGTTGCAACTGGGCGAGATTGCGCGCCAGTGCGCCTGGATCGTGCAGGCGGGGCGGCACAAACACGGAACTGGGCAAAGCGCTGCCCCCCACCGGCATGTTGGTGGTCACACGGCCGCGGGCATCCAGCACCACATTGCCGGAAACGTCCCCGGCGGCGGCATTGGCGAACGCAGCCACAAAAGGCGCACCGGGACCGGACTTGGAGGCCATCTCATCCTCCATCTGCCCGGCCGCCCAGCCTTTGTTGTCGCCCGACACCTGGTTGTTGAACATGCCCAGGTTGGTGGGATGAATGGCGTACCAGTTCAAGCAGCCGAGTGGGCGCTTGGTTCCCAGGTTGTCGACGTCTTCGTCGAACCGCAACAGCGTCATCCAGCGGTCGGTCCACTCACCCTGGGTGGCACCGCGCTGGAATTCCACGTTCTTCTGGTAGGCCGCAAAGGACCGGTTACTGCCGCACCCGATCACTTCGCCCCGGTTGACATAGATCCGTCCGGGCACGGCCCGCGTCACGGCCGAAGTGATGGCGTCGGCAATGCCGTTCACCAGGGTGTCGAACACCTGCTGGTCAAAGCCGCCCACCGTCAGGTTGTAGAGCGCATGGTGAAAATAGCCGCCCGGTGCCGAATGGGTGTGCGTCCCGGAGATCATCACATTGTCCACGGTGAAGAACGGCCGGCTGGGCGGATGGCCAAAGCGCTGGTTCAGTTGGTTGATAACCGCGCTTTTCAGAGGCTCGCTGCAACTCCAGATGTCGGCCACCGCCATCACCGCAAACTGGCGCGTGGGCGACAGCGTGTTCTCGCCGATATAGAACGCCCGCGCAAACAGTGGCAGGTGGACCGCACCGCTGGTCTTTTGGTTCATGTAAGCGAACCCTTGCATCCTCAGGTCCGGGCGGCGATCAGTGATGTCAGCCTTGCCGCAACCGAGGCGGTAGAGACTGAAGCCGCTTCGCACGCGGACCCGGGCGGTGACCGGGCTGGGGCCGCATCCGTTGCCGTTGGCCACCCGGATCTCGTACTCCCCCTCCCAACGGCGAGAGCAAGGTACCTGCAAGACGACGCGCCCCTGCGCGCCAATCGGCCCGGGGATGGCGGGCAGCTCGTGCGTGGTCTCCGAGAGGGCCACCGCTTGGGCCGTGATGGTGATTGAAGTGGCGTTGAACACGGACCATTCGAGCGTGATCGTATTGCGCGGATAGACGGACCCGGTCTCGACCACCCGAAAGCGGTCAATTACGGGCGGGCCGGCGTTGAGCTGGTTGCGGCCATCGGCCTGGCAGGCGGCACAAGGGAGCGGCACGTGACGGCCGGATTCGGCCGCGGCCGCTGACCCCAGGTAGACCTCGCCGTACATCACGCCATAGGCTGGCCCGAACTGCCGCACGAGAATCTCCCGCACCTCACTGGCCGCGCCCACCAGGCTGCCCGCTTGGCAAGGCCCTGACCCCGCCATCGGTGGCGGCAAAGTGAAGAACCCCACGCAACCCGCCGATACGCCCGCAGGCAAGCTGACCGTGATCGTGCCGGAGTTCTTCCACCGCCGGGCGTCGAAAAACAGCGGGTCCAATTGCCGCAGCCGCACGTGCTCGCACCCGCCGCGCGTCGGTAGGCTGACCACAATGTCGGCCACCAACGCCGGATCCGGAGGCTGTGCGCCAAAGCCGGAATAGCTGATGGTCAGCGAACCGCCGCCGCAGGGGGAAGTGGTGGCGAGCTTCGTCACCGTGCCCAGCGGCTGGACGCGTCCCACCCAGTCCCGCTCCTCCTGCGCCGCCCAGCCGCACTTGGCGAACTGGGTGATCAGTTTGTTCATCGCGCCTTCGCGCACCAGCCGGCTGATATCCGGCAGGTCTTTCAGACCGGGCAACCCCTCGGGATCGGTGGGCAGCGGCGGAATCCCCGGAAACTTGCGGTCGACCAGAGGACGCCGCAGCGCCGCTGAGGCCGCGTCGTCCCCGAAGGCCACGCGCAACACCCGGCTGGCGAAATCCTCCTTGAGCGGCTGCGAGCTAGTGAGGGCACCCTTCAGGCCCGCCACCAATAACTGCAGGCCTTCGACGATGGCCAGATGCGCCTGCTCCCGGCTGAACTTGGTCAACTCGATCAAAGGTGCCTGGTCGGTCTCCAGCAACTCGCCCGGCAACCGATTCAGCCAGTCGGCCACGTCGGCGACCGGCTTGGCCAGATCTTCGGCATCCAGCGCCACGCCCAACCGCTGGTTGAACCGCTGCAAGCCCTCCAGCGTCTGCCGGCCGCCCGGCTCCTTCTGAAAGGCGCGATGCTCCCGGGTAAAGCGGCTCAGCGCGGTGCGAACGTCCTTCGGCCAGATGGGTGACAATCGATCCTCCTCAAACTCGCCACGATGGGCCCAAGGTCTCCGGGGCGTGATGCGCCCGTGACGTGGCAATCACATTAGCGAAGGTATCGCGTTGAACACCTCAACCGCGAGACCGGGAGAGGGCGGGGTTTCTGAGCAACCTGGCGGTGCCTGATAGACAACCACGCCTGGAAGAGCAATTTTTGTCATCCTATAAGTTCCCCATGTCACAAACTTTCCCCAACTACATCAACGGCGAATGGGTCACCGGACCCACGTTTGAAAATCGCAATCCGGCCAACACCGATGAACTGGTGGGCCTGCACGTCAAAGGCACTGCGGCCGACATCGACGCGGCAGCGGCGGCGGCTGAGGCAGCGTTTCCTGCTTGGGCCGGCTTGACCGGTCCGGCTCGCGGCGCTTTCCTCTACAAGGCGGCTGACCTGATCGAGAAGCGGTGGGATTCGATCGCCGCTGACATGACGCGCGAAGAAGGCAAGACGCTGCCTGAGGCCAAGGGCGAAGTGGGCCGCACCATCAACATCCTGCGCTACTTTGCCGGTGAAGGCTCCCGCATGCCCGGTGGCGTCGTGCCCAGCGAACGGCCGCGCGTCCACATGTGGGCGTTCCGCAAGCCCCTCGGAGTGGTCGGCTTGATCACTCCCTGGAACTTCCCCTCGGCCATCCCGGCCTGGAAGCTGGCGCCCGCCCTGCTGTGCGGCAACACCGTCATCATGAAGCCGGCCAGCGTCTCGCCCTTGAGCGCGTGGCGCATTGTCGAAGCCTTCCACGACGCGGGTCTGCCCAAGGGCGTCTTCAACTTCGTCTGCGGCTCCGGCGGCACCCTGGGCGCGGCGTTGATCAATGCCAAACCCGTAAAGGCCATCTCCTTCACGGGCTCCTGCGAGATCGGCCACTGGGTGCATGCGGAAGCCTCCAAGCGGCGCATGCGCATTCAGCTGGAAATGGGCGGCAAGAACCCCACCATCGTGCTGGCTGACGCGGACTTCAATTCCGCTGTGGCCAATGTAGTCAACGCGGCGTTCTTCTCTACCGGCCAGAAGTGCACGGCCACGTCGCGCGTCATCGTCGAAGATGCGATCTACGACAAGTACGTCGCGGCGCTGGTCGAAGCCACCAAGAAGCTGAAGGTGGGCGACGGCATCAAGCCGGGCGTCGACATCGGCCCGGCGATCGATGAAGGCCAGTTGAAGACCAACCTGGACTACATCAAGATCGGCCAGGAAGAAGGCGCGCAACTGCTGTGCGGTGGCGAACACCTGACTGGCACCGGCCCCAACGGCGAAGACCTGTCCAAGGGCTACTACATGCAGCCCGCCGTCTTCGGCGGCGTCACCGAGAACATGCGCATCGCCCAGGAAGAGATCTTTGGACCCGTCCTGGCCGTGCTGCGCGCTTCCGACTTTGCCGATGCCATGCGGATCGCCAACAACATACCGTTCGGCCTGTCGGCTTCGATTCAGACCTCCAATGTCTCGCGCGTGTTCGACTTCGTCTACGGTGCGGAAGCCGGTCTGTTGACCGTCAACCTGCCCAGCGCCGGCGTCGAATACCAGCTGCCGTTCGGCGGCACCAAGGATTCCAGCTTCGGCCCCAAAGAACAAGGCCCCGCAGCGATGGAGTTCTATTCCGACTACAAGACGGTCTACCTGAAGTACTAACCGCTCGGCTTAAAACGGGCGCAGCCGTACGTCCTTTACTTCGATGGCCGTGCCCGTCGAATGCATCTGGATGCCGACGCGCCCGGGCTTTTGGGCTTCGGCGGGCAGCTGGTCGGTTTCGGCCACCAGCCGCCCGTCGAGCCACACTTTGCACGTGGCCCCGCGCAGCCGGATCTGCATCAAGAACCACTGCTCTTCATACTCGACATCCACCTGCGCGCGCTTCACGCCGTAGATCGACCCGGTGGGATAAACGGCGTCGGGCGGCGAATAGACCTGCACCTCAAAGCCCCGATACCCCTCTGGAGTGCCGCGCAGGAAAACCCCGCCGTTGACGTGGCCGATCGACTTCACCGCCAGCGTCAGATCAAAGTCCAGGAAGGTGGGCGAGGCGTAGAGGATCCCATCGCCTTTCTCGCCCCGGATCAGGCCGTCGCGCCGGGTCCATTGGGCCGTGTTGCCGGGCCGCGGTGACCACTCGACCGTTTCGAGATCGCGATAGGAAGTGACGGCGGCCAGCGGCTCAATCTCGAGGTTCCGGATCTGGTAGCGGTGGCCCAGGTCCGGGAAGAGGATGTAGCCCCGGAAGAGGCGTTCTTCCGGCACCAGCGTATCCTGCACTTCCACGCCGTCAATCCACACATGCAGCCGCCGTTCGATCAGCGTGATCTCCACCTTGTGCCACTGGCCAAAGCTGGCACCGGGCCACTTGGTGGGCGGAGCAACGCCGGCCAGGGCTCCAGTGACGTGGGGGGTGACCTTTTCGTGAAAGTCGTGCGCCAGCATGATGGGGACGCCGGTGCGCATGGGCTTGCCGACGCGCGGCGCGCGCAGGACGACGGCCGCTTCTGACCAGCGGGCGAGGTTGTAGTCAAACTTCAGCCGGACATTCTCATACTCGCGGTCGGTGCGGAGCCAGTTGCCATAGCCGGAAGCTTCGCAAGTAATCCCCTGGTCGGTGATCGCGAACTTCGGCGCCGGGCCTTCCGGTACCCAGGCGGCCACGAACAAAGCAAAAGTGAGGGCGTTCAAGCCGTTAGGATAGCCCTATGGAGCAACTCCGTGTCAGCAGCTGGACCGAATTGATCGACCGGCTGTATGAAGGCTCATGGCATCCCGAGCATGGCCGCTTCCGCTCGCCCTACGTCTTCCGCGGTCTGCCGGACTACCGCTATGACCGGCGCACGTCGCTGTGCCGGCTGGGGGGCGACTTTGCGAGCGTCGAAGATGACCTGCTGCGCAACTTCCGCAAGTACGCCCACCGGTCGGAATCGCCCGGCGGTTCCTGGTGGAACTGGCTGGCGCTGGCGCAGCATCACGGGCTGCCCACGCGGCTGCTCGACTGGACGTTTTCGCCGTTTGTGGCGCTCCACTTTGCGGTGGAGAAGTTCGACCTGTTCCACCTGGACGGGGTCGTCTGGTGCATCAACTTTGTCGAACTGCGGCGGTTTCTCCCGGCGCCGCTGGAAGAGATGCTGGAGGCCGACGGCGCTTCCGTGATGACGGCGCACATGCTGGACCGGTACGCCCGGTCGCTGCCCGAATTTGATCAGCGCATCCAGGAGTCGTTTGCTGTCCACGAAAGTGAGCCGCGGAAGGATTGCGTCATCTTCTTTGAGCCGCCGTCGCTGGATGAACGCATCGTCAACCAGAGCGCGCTGTTCTCGATGATGTCATCCCCCGCGCTGCAACTGGAGGACTGGCTGCGGGAGCATGAGCGCGAGAATCCGCGTCTGTGCCGCAAGATCGTCATTCCGGCCTCGCTGAAATGGGAGATCCGCGACAAGTTGGACATGGCCAACATCACCGAACGCGTGGTGTTTCCGGGCCTGGATGGTTTAAGCGCCTACCTGAAACGCTACTATTCGCCCATGCAGATGATCCAGGTGGATGGCCACGGGGCACGCATCACGCGGATGGAGAATGCCCGCATCTGGGTGGAACTGGCCGATGGCCAGACCGCGGAACTCACGACGCGCGAAGGCGGCCAGTGGTGGGATGAAAGCCGCCAGCGCCCGGTCACCGTCGTCTCGCGTTCCACCTGAACCCGCGCGCGGCGCCCGGAAGGGCTGGGAGTACAATAAAGGGAGCAGGTGGGATGGCCGAGCGGTTTAAGGCACCGGTCTTGAAAACCGTCGTTGTCGAAAGGCAACCGTGAGTTCGAATCTCACTCCCACCGCCATTCCTCCGGACTTGCCGTGACCTCCCCGTCCAGCCTCCCTGCGGGCACCAGATTTCGGGCCGCGCTACCATGGAGTCACACGATGTCTGTTTTGGAAAACGTGGCCGTTCTGGCTGCGAGTTCGACTCCCACCACCGAGTTTGCGGCCCGCATACGCACCGAAGTGATTCCGGTGAACGCCAACTTCTCCTACTACTTTCTGGATTCGACCCCCAGCGAGGATGACTTGAAGGAGCTGGTGGTGGAACCCGTCACCGGTCTGCCGCCGCGCATTCTGGAACTGCTGCCGCCGGTGCAGATGCTGTTTGTGCCGTTTCTGGAACTGCAAACCGCCAAGCATTCTGGCAGCCGCACCAACGGGCGGCGGGGAACCGAAGTGGTCACCAACCAGCG
Organism: Bryobacteraceae bacterium; assembly: GCA_947458745.1. Classification (GTDB taxonomy): domain Bacteria; phylum Acidobacteriota; class Terriglobia; order Bryobacterales; family Bryobacteraceae; genus JAPKYZ01. The sequence continues at coordinate 170,657 of CANGYQ010000003.1, forward strand.
TCCGGTGAAGCCGCTGACGCACACCCGAGTGACAGCGGAAGCGGGCGAAGCGCTGCTGTTCTCGATGGATGAGCGCGATACGGGCGAATGCCACTACCGCTTCTTTCAAGGGATCGCGACGATGGTGGCGGAACGCTGGCCGGATGAGCTGGAAAAGAACTACGTCGGGCTGATCCGGCAGGAGCTCCGCGCCAACGTGCATGGCGAAGTAGACGAAGCCAGCTGGGAAAAGAAGATCGCCCTGGTGGAACGCTCCGCCGCGCACGGCACGACGAAAGCGCTCCGGGAGTACGCGCGGCAGTCGTTTATCGATACGCTGACGCTCTATCTGCATGGCATCTGCTGTGACCTCGATGTCGACACCGGCCCTCGCCAACTGGCCAGCCGGCATTTGCGGAAGCGCCTGGACATGCTGGCCGCGGCGTTTCCGCCGCCCAAGGGCTATGCCGTGTTTCCGGAAGATCTGAAGAACTAGGTGCCGTGGCGGCGCAGGCCGCAGGCTGGCCGGCTGCGGAAAAGGCCGGAGTCCGCTTGCTGACGCGCGCGGCTCTGAAATGCGCGCTCGGAAACAGTGCGGCTAACAGAATGACGATTCTGGGAGGGCCGCTGAGATAGGGGTAAGCTCGGCGCGGCTTGGTGGCGCAGGCTGTCAGCCTGCAACGGGACATTCAGTCCCGCCGGTTCATCGCAAATGCCTCAGATCAAGGCTTTTTCAGCGTTCCCTCGCCCCGAGGCGGAACGAATTCCGCGTGCAGGCTGACAGCCTGCGCCACCGCATAACCGCTGGGTGGGAGTGACCCGTCAAACCGATAGGAAAGCTTTCTGGAGTTGAGTTCGGCGGGTGGTGGCGGGGAAACATTCTGGCGCATTCTCGTGGCCCCATCGAATGGTCAAAACTCCGCTCCATACTGTCGGCTCGGCTAGGGGCTTCGATTGCTTAGCTCGACCGCGCAGTTTGGCCAGCGATTATGTAAGGGCGCCCGACTCGAACGTGTTGAGGGTAATGAGAATTCCCTACACCGCATGCTGGCGCATGGCGGCTCGGAATCATGGCGGAGCGCTGAGGCATGCTGCGGCGGAACGAAGTTTACTGCACGACGCCCGAGCCACCACCTGCGGCGGGTTCCAGGTGGATTTCGCCGAACATTTGTTCGTACTGGACTACGTTTTGCTGCAGGAGGTTGGCGAGCGCCTTCGCTTGCTGGGGGCTCAGGTAGATGCCCTGGAAGATGTTCAGCGTGACGGCGTCCGGGGCTGACTGGGAGGCGGTGCCGAACATGAGGAAGATGTCCCAGAGGCTGGCGCGGATTTGGACGCTGTTCGAATATCCTTCCCGGTAGTCCGGCGTGTTGACCATCGACACCTTCGGTTGGACGTGGGTGGGATTCATCATGAGGACCTCTGGGGGGGATTGGACAGCTGGATTGTTCGGAAGTGATGGCGGGGACGACGGGGCTCGAACCCGCGACCTCCGACGTGACAGGCCGGCGCTCTAACCAACTGAGCTACGTCCCCGCGAATCGTCGAACCCCTCCAGAATACCACGGCCTCGCGGCGGATGTAGAATCAGTGACGAATGAAACTCTTCAAAACTCTTTTCACGGTACTGCCGCTGGTGGGGCTGGCGGCTGAAGCCCAATTCGTCCGCAAGGACCCGGCGTTTGATCAGCTGGTCCCCAAGGACGCCAAGATCGAGAAGCTGGCGGGCGGGTTGATCTTCACTGAAGGCCCGATCTGGATGCCCGATGGGACGCTGCTGTTCTCTGATGTGCCCGGCAATACGATCTACCGCTGGAAAGAGGGCGGTAAGCCGGAAGTTTTCCTGAAGCCGTCTGGCTATGACGGCAAGGACGCGCCGGCGGGGGCCTATATCGGCTCCAATGGGCTGACGCTGGACAAGCAGGGGCGGCTGATCATCTGCCAGCATGGCAACGGGCAGGTGGTGCGGCGCGAGAAGGACGGCAAGTTGACGGTGCTGGCCAGCAAGTACCAGGGCAAGCGGCTGAATTCGCCCAATGATGCCGTGTACAAGTCCGATGGCGCGCTCTACTTTACTGATCCGCCGTACGGGTTCACGAAGCAGGATGAGGACCCGAAGAAGGAACTGAAGCACAACGGCGTCTACCGGCTGAAGGACGGCCAACTGACGCTGCTGGTGAAGGAGATGACGCGGCCCAACGGGCTGGCGTTTTCTCCAGACGAGAAGGTGCTTTACGTCGCCAACTCGGATGAGAAGCGTAAGGTGTGGGTGCGGTACGACGTGAAGCCGGATGGCACGTTGAGTGCGGCGGGCAAGCTGTTCTATGACGTCACCAAGGAGACGGCTGATGGTTTGCCGGATGGGATGAAGGTGGACAAGCGCGGCAACGTCTACGCGACGGGGCCCGGCGGCATCTGGGTCTTCTCGCCCGAAGGCAAGCACCTGGGCACGATTGCTCCGCCGGAGGTTCCGGCCAACTGCCATTGGGGCGGGGCCGATGGCCAGACGCTCTACATGACGGCGCGGACCGGAGTTTATCGCGTGCGGCTTTCGGTGGCGGGTATCCGGCCGTAACGTCCCTTATGACGACCCGTCGAGAAGCAATGGGGGCGTTGGCGGCGCAAGCCGTACGTCGATCCCAACGTCCCAACCTGTTGTTTCTGATTGCGGACGACCATGCCGGCTACGTGCTGGGCGCCAATGGCAACCCGTTGGCGGAGACACCGAATCTGGACCGGCTGGCAAGTGAAGGCACGCGGTTCGCGCAGCACTTCTGCAATTCGCCGGTCTGCACTCCTTCGCGGCAAAGCCTGCTGACCGGAAAGCTGCCGCATGCGGCGGGCGTGACTCGGCTGCCCACGCCGCTGAATCCGGCCGCGCCGACGCTGGCCAAGCAGTTGAAGAAGGCCGGGTACGCGACGGCGGTGTTCGGCAAGATGCATTTCAACCAGCCGGGCAAGGCGGGTCTGCATGGGTTTGATGTGTGCATGACGGAGCGCGAGATCCAGCAGGGCTGGCTGCGGGATGTGAAGCCACGGGCGGTGCCCGAGGACGCTCAGGTGAAGCCGGAGTGGCGGCCGTTTAAGGATCCGGCCCGCATTTGGTTGAACTCCGACAAGTTGCCCTATGGGCGCGTGGCTGGGGAGATGCGGTCGGACTACTGTGTCGCGCAGGCCTTAAAGTGGCTGGACGCCCAACCTGCCACGCAACCCTGGGCGCTGTGGGTGAGCCTGCAAGAGCCGCATTCGCCGTTTGATTTTCCGTTGGAAGATCGCGCCCACTTCAACCCGGCCCGGTTTACGCCCCCGCGCGTGGGGCCGGAGGATGCCTGGCAGATCCCAAAAATCTTCCGGGAGCTGTCGGACGATGACAAGCGCGGCATTATCGCTTCTTATTACACCTCCGCCCGTTTTCTGGATCGCAACATGGGCCGTGTACTGGACCATGTGCGAAACAAGAAGCTGGAGGAGAACACGCTGACGGTCTACACTGCGGATCATGGTTACAGCCTGGGCCATCACGGCCGGTTCGAGAAGCACTGCGGCTATACGCCGGCCATGCATGTGCCGTTGCTGCTGCGCTGGCCGGGTAAGGTGAAGCAGCAGGCGGTGACGCAGCTGACGGAGCATCTGGACCTGACGCCGACGGTGACGGAGCTGCTCGGGATTGACCCGGTGCCGGGGGCGCAGGGGCAGAGCCTGCTTTCGGGTGAGCCGCGAGAGTCGCTGTTCTGCGAGTATTTGGAGAATGAGGAAGCGTTCGTGCGGACGGAGCGCTGGAAATACATTTTCTGCTCCGGTCGCCGGGCGCGGGGAGATGGCTACGATGTTGACCAGCCGACGCCAGGGCGGTATCACCGGCTCTACGATTTGAAGAACGATCCGGGGGAGTTCACTGATCTGGCGCAGAAGTTCCCGCTGGTGGTGAACGAGATGCAGTCCCATCTGCTGGAGCGTTTCCGGGCCACGCATCCGGAGGCCGAGAAAGAACCTGGACTGGGCGGCAAGGAGGCTGCGCTTGAATTTTATGTACGTCCCCGCGATCTTTAGCTGCTGTCTGTTGAGCCTGGGCTCCGTGGCTCTGGCCCAAAGCCTTCCGCCACCGGCTCCGGCGGCGAAACCGAGCGCGGCGGCCATTGAAGGCTCCTGGGAGGGTTCGCTGAAGATCCCGGTGGGCGACTTGCGGTTGCGCTTGAATGTCAGCCGCGGCGAAGGCGGGTTGAAGGCGACGCTGGACAGCATTGATCAAGGGGCGCGCGGCATTCCGGTTTCGGAAGTCAGCTTTGCGGAGGGGCGGCTGGTGTGGCGGATCGCCAATATCGGGGCCTCCTATGAGGGGCAGCTGAACGAGGCCGGGGATCTGGTGACGGGCACGTTTAACCAGGGCGCGAAGTTGACGTTGAATTTGCGGCGCTTGACCGCTGCCGACATCGCCGCCAGTGCTCCCAAGCGGCCGCAGACGCCGAAGCCGCCCTATGCCTACCGAAGTGAAGACGTCGAGTTTTCCAGCAAGGCGGCGGGGATCAAACTGGCGGGGACGCTGACCATCCCGGCCGGGCCGGGGCCGCATCCGGGCTTGGTTCTGATATCGGGTTCAGGCGCGCAGGATCGGGATGAAACGCTGTTTGACCACAAGCCGTTTGCCGTCATCGCGGATCATCTGGCTCGCCAGGGCGTGGCGGTGCTGCGGTATGACGACCGGGGAACGGCGAAATCGGGGGGCACGTTCAAGGGTGCAACGACGCTAGATTTTGCGCTCGACGCGGAAGGGGCTTTTGAGTATCTCCGAACGCGCAAGGAGCTGGCTCCGGCGAAGCTGGGCCTGGGCGGGCATAGTGAGGGAGGGACCATTGCGCCCCTGGTGGCGGCGCGACGCTTTGATGTGGCGTTTCTGGTGCTGATGGCGGGCACGGGCGTTCCGGGTGATCAGATTCTTTATGCCCAAGGCGCGGCGATTCTCCGGGCCAGCCGGGCACCCGAAGATGCCATTGCCACGCAGCGCAAGATGCAGGAGGCGATGTTCCGGTTGGCCGCCACCGAAATGGCCGCGGATGAAGTGGTGCACCAGATCCAGGAGACGCTGGGGACGCAAACGGGCATCAGCGAGATGGCCCACCAGGTGACCGAACCCTGGTTCCGCGCCTTCCTCCGCCTGGACCCGGCCGTGGCGCTGGAGAAGGTGAAGTGTCCGGTGCTGGTGCTGAATGGCGAGCTGGACTTGCAGGTGCTGCCCGATCAGAACGTGCCCGCGATCGAGGCGGCCTTGAAGAAGGGCGGCAACAAACTGGTGGAGGTGAAGCGTCTGCCCAAGCTGAATCACCTGTTCCAGACCGCCACCACCGGCGGCCCGGCGGAGTATTCGCAGATCGAGGAGAGCTTTGCGCCGGTGGCGCTGGAGGCGATCAGCAGCTTTCTGCGGCGGACGCTGGGGCTGAAGTAGGCCTAGGTGGCGGGCTCGTAGTAATCGACGATTACTTGTGGGATCTCGCGGAAGTGCCGGTCCGTGGTGACCAGGCGCAGGCCGTGTTGCATGGCGCTGGCGGCGATCCAGATGTCGTTGGTGGGGATGGGCTTGCCTTGGCCGCGCAGGTAGGCCGAGATCTGACCGTAGAACTGCGAAGTGTCCTCATCCACCAGCACCACGACGATTCGCGGGCTCAACAGGAATCGCCGTAGCTTAGTCTCGTTCAGCCCTTCTTGCGTGCCGCGCTTGAAGCCCGCCCTCAGTTCGCCGAGGGTTATCGCGCTGATGGTGACGGAGTCCGCCCCATGGAGCGCGGCGGCCAGGCCAGGGTGGCCCCGGTCCAGGGCCGAATACGCGCAGGTGTCGAGCAGCAGATGTCTCATTCCCAATCCCGAGGATCGATGACGCGTTGCTCGGCGATGTAGCGATCCAGTTCGTCGGCCTGCTCCTTGGTAGCGGATCCGATAAACCAATCGAGGTCGTGATAGGGCGGGCCCGCCGGTTTGTCCAGGCCTGCCCCTGCCTCCAGCAGCTTGATCACGGTCTTGTTCAGGCTGGCACCGTCAGTGAGTGCCTTTTGTTCGATCACCTCCGCGAGCGCGGGCGGCAGATTGCGCAGAGTGATGGGCTTCATGCCACGAGTGTAGCATCAAGTGCATCACTCTGATGCGTGAAGTGATGCAGTGCTACTTCTTCCGAGCCCGGACCGCTTGGCCGATGGTGGCGTCCCAGGTACCGCTACCCTGAGCGCCGTAGCGTCCGCCGATCTTGTCCCAGTCTTCGCGGGTCATACCGTTCTGGTCGTACTGCACTTTGCCGTCGCGCAGGGTGATCTCGCTCGACAGCAGCTGGGTGCCTTTCAGACGGCCGCCATTGATGTCGACAAAGCCGTAGTCGCCTTTGGTCAGGCGGATGACGGCGACATCGGCGGGAGCGCCGACGCTCAGGTTACCCAGTTCTTCGCGGTGGATCTGGCGGGCGGGGTTCCAGGTGGATTTGAGGATCACTTCATCGAGCGGCATGCCCATAGCCAGGAACTTAGACATCACGTTCAGCATGCCTTTCATGCCGGCGTTCATCGAGGAGGCGTGCAGGTCGGTGGAGATCGAATCCGGTGGGAAGCCCTGCTTCATGGCGTGCACGGCCTGCCACCAGACAAAGCTGCCCGCGCCGTGCCCGGCGTCAAACAGCACGCCGCGCTTGCGGGCCTGCCACATGAAGTCGCGCACCTTGTTGTCCTTGTCGAGCATGGGCACGGCGTTCAGGTACATGTGCGTATACATGTCGCCGGGGCGGAGCTTGTCGAGCACCAGCGTATCAAAGGGACGCTCAATGCGGAACGAACCGAAATCGACCATCAGCGGTAGGTTGGCGGCGCGCCCGGCGGCGAGACCCGCCTCAACGGCCACCCATTCCGGTCCCGTGTAGTGCGCGGTCTTGAAGCCCACGATGACCTGCGGATACTTCTTGGCCATGGCCGCCGCCTTTGCCGCGTCCATCTCCTTGGTGTCCTGCTCGACAGCGCCGCACATCCCGGTGCCGACCACGTTTAAGAGGGCCAGAACGCGGGTCCGTGATTTGTCGATGACGCGCGTCTTAAATTCCTCAAAGCTCTTCCACCCAGAGGTCCCGGCATCGACCGCGGTGGTGACGCCGTTGCGGAAGGTGTGGTCGTCGGGGAAGACCGAGAGCTCTCCGCAATAGCTGCTGGGGTTGGCCGCGCTGGCATAGACGTGGACGTGCAGGTCCACCAGGCCGGGCGTGACGTAGAGCCCCGCCACATCGACTACCTTCGCCGCCTTCGAAGCCGCAATCTCAGCGGACACCTCCGCAATCTTGCCGTCCTTGATGGCGACGTCGCGTTTGCCGCTGATCTTGTTCTTGGCGTCAATGACATGGCCGTTTTTCAACAGCAGGTCATAAGTCTGGGCGGAGAGCGTGGGGCCCACAAGGCACAGAGGCAAGAGGGCGGCGAGAGTGCGAGATGCGCAGGGCATGGGGTCATTCTACGCGAGCGGGGGTGGGTGTGGTGAGGGGGGGCAGCTTTACTTGGAGGATTTCCCGCAAAGACGCCAAGACGCCAAGTTTGTAAAGAGTGTTCTTTGCGGCTTTGCGTCTTGGCGGGAGGAACCAATCAGGGGCGGGGGGCGGCCAGGTCCACCTTGAACAATGGCGAACCGGCCTTTGCTTGCATCGAGCGATCCAGCCTTCAGGCTCTTGAGCAGCTTCGCGTCCTCAGTAATCTCAGCCATCTCGGCTTCGTCACAGAAGCCGCTTTGCTCGATGAAGCGCAGCGTGGCAGTGTTGATGAAGTCGGCGATGGGCCGGTTGTTAGCCTCCGCCGCGGCCTTGATCTTGCCATAGGCGTCAGGGTTGCAGTGCGAACAGCTTGTTTCCAAGTTACGACGGGGTGGTTAGGGGAATCCGGGAGCAGAGGCGGCTCGGGGACGTACTTCAAGGGATAGCGACCAAGTAGGGCCAAGACTGCGCTTCACGCTATACTTGCGTACAGAGTGTACGCATCGATGCAATCTGAAAAAGTGGGCATTCGCGAGTTCCGGGAGAATCTGGCGGGGTACTTGGAGGGTGGCCGGACGCTGGCGATTACGCGGCATGGCGAGACCCTGGGTTTCTTCATCCCCGCGCAGAAGCGTGACCGTCAGGCAGAGTTAGCCGCTATGCGGGCCGCCGCCAAAGAACTGGACGCCATGATCGACGCTTGGGGCGTGTCCGAAGAACAGCTGATGGACGAGTACAAGGAGATCCGGCGTCAGGCCCGCGAGAGCAAACCGGATGGCCGGTAGAACTCTTGTTCTCGACGCCAATATTCTAATTCGGGCGGTGCTCGGCCAGCGCGTGCGGAGCATCCTGGAACGGTTTGCAGAGGAAGTGGAGTTTCTGGTCCCAGGGCCAGCGCTCGAAGAGGCTCGTCACCATCTGGTTACGTTGGTGGCAAAACACGGTGGCGACCCTGACAAAGCCTTGGTGCTGCTTCAAGCCATTTCAGCCTTCACCGAGGTGCTTCCGTTGGAGGCTTTCGCAGCGCTCGAATCTGAAGCCCGTCGGCGCCTCGGTGATCGCGACCCGAATGACTGGCCGATCCTGGCTTGTGCTCTAGCGACAGGAGCCGCGATCTGGACCGAGGATACCGATTTCTTTGGGTGCGGTGTGGCTACGTGGACATCCAGCCGAGTCGAGATCTTCCTCGGCGCCTGATACGCCGGAAGTCCGAAGCACCGCTCACCAAATCCAGCGAACCGCCTATTCGCGGTTCATCCGCTGCACCACCACGGCCTTGGCCTTGTCGAGAAGGGCCTTGGCTTTGGGTAGGGCTTCGATGCCTTTGCCGACGATGGGGTCGTATTGGACTTTTACTTTGCGGGCTTCATCCACGGAGAAGGCCGTGGTGTAGAACTCCTGGTGGAGCTGTTCCTTCACCCAGGCGGAGTTCTCGGTGAACTCGGCTTCGGTGAAGTCGACTTTGTTGTCCAGCAGGAACTGGTGGAATTCGTTCACCAGATTGTTGTCCGGCACCCAACCGGCGGGCAGCTTGGCGTCTTTGCCGCCAAAATGCTTCGCTGTGAAGTTGAAGAAGGTGAACTTGCGCAGCGTTTCGATCTGGAACTTGTTGTACTTCTCGGGGGTGAACTTTTCATCGGGTGAGATACCGCCGCCGCCGTAGACGGTACGGCCGCTGTCGGTCATCTTCACGTCGTTGGGGTTCTGCGTGGCCGTGTCTTTGCGGTAGTAGTAGTCAAAGAACGACGTGTGGCTGTAGTCGCGCTGGATCAGGCGGCCGGAGGGCGTGTAGTACTTGGCGGTGGTGAGCGCGAGGCCCGTGTTTTCCGACAGCGGATAGACGGTCTGCACCAGGCCCTTGCCGAAGGTGTTGTCGCCCAGCACCCAGCCGCGGTCATGATCCTGGAGAGCGCCGGAGACGATCTCGGCGGCGGAGGCGGAATAGCGATCTACCAGCACGACGATCGGGTATTCATTGCCCTGCGAACCACGGCGCGCGACGTAGGGCTTTTCAGCGGAGGCGCGGCCACGGTGCGAAACAATCGCCTGGCCGCGGCGCAGGAAGCGATCGGAAACCGCCACGCCTTCGTTCAGCAGACCGCCCGGGTTGGCGCGGAGGTCGAGGATCAGGCCCTTGACGTTGGCTTCCCCCAGACGCTTCATATTGTCTTCCACTTCCTGGGAGGTATTTTCGTTGAAGCTCTCGATGTCGAGATACATGATGCCGGGCTTCAACCAGAAGGCGTCCTGGACGCTCTTGCGCGGGATCTCGTCGCGGACCAAGTTGAAGATCAGCGGGTCACTGCCGGCGCCTTCGCGGTTCACTTTCACCTGAACGGGCGTGCCGCGCGGGCCGCGCAACAGGTCCGCCACTTCGGTGGTGGTCAGCCCGAAAGTCTTTTTGTCGTTCACTTCATAGATCACATCACCGGGCCGGAGACCGGCGCGATAAGAGGGCGTCCCGGGGAACGGATACATCACCACGGTGTTGGAGCCGCGCTGGGTGACCTGCATGCCGACGCCGTAGTAGCGTCCGCGCTGGTCTTCCCGCATTTGGGCGTAGAGCTTGGGGTCAAAGAAGTTGGAGTGCGGATCTAGCGTGCGCAGCATGCCGGGGATGGCGCCCGAATAGATGGCTTTGTCCGGCGTGACGGGGTCGGCGAAGTTTTCCTCCACCGCGTTGTAGACCTTGGAAAAGGACTTCAGCGATGCCTTCAGATCTTCTTCGGTGGTCGCGGCGTTGACTTCCTCGACGCCGGGGGCCAGCATGCCGCCCAGCACTGAACAGGCCAACACGGCGACTGGCACAAAGATGTAAGACCGCAAACTACCCCGCTGACTGCTAGAGCGCATAGGACTCCCTTCAACCAGCCTTCAGTATAGCCCCGCGCCGAGTGGGGCGCCGGGGGCTACCGGATGAGCAGGCGGCGCCCGGTTTCCGGACGCACTCCTAGAGACGCGCGGTAACGGTGTTCGGTTAGCGAGAGATGGCGACTTGCGATCAAGACAACTGGTCTGCCGGTAGGCTGCGGAACCGTTCGGCAGCCCGCCCCTGCTGGTCGAGGCTCGGTTATGGAATCAACCCATCCGGCAGCCAGCTAGATGGCGCGGGCGACACGGCGGGCGGTGGACTGGGCGGAGCCAACGGGCTTCTTGGGGGTGGTGGCCGTCAGCCGCTTGGCCTGATCGCTGACGCAGACCAGGAACATCGGCTGCTTGGCGTTCTTCAGGATGTCGATGATGCGGGCGTGGCTGTCTTCCAAGTAAATCGCTTTGCCGTCGGTGACCAGATGCAGGTCCGTGTCGTTCGAAAACAGCTCCACCAGCCGCTTGCCCATTTCCCGCTGCAAAAACCGCAGCACGCGGCGGATCTTTTGCAAAGAAAAGCCCTTACGCCGCAGTTCGGCGATGACGGTGATCTCGACCACTTCCTCGGCTTGGTAGATGCGCCGGTGGCCTTCGTGCTTGGGTGAAACTACCTTCTTTTCATCCCACCACTGCAATTGCCGCAGGCTGACGCCACTGATCTGGTGCACATCGGTGGACGTGTAGGCCCGATGCGGGTCCAGGGGTACTTCAGTGCGCGGCTTCTTGCTGGGCTTCAACATAGATCACCAAAACTGTTTTATCGGGCGGCCTAACAAATATCTAACAGATTGTTTCGGGAGTCAACGCTTTATTGGGCGCGCCGGCTAGGCTTACTGAAATGAAGCAAGCTTGATAATTGACTATTTGGTTAATTTCTCCAGTGCTTGCCGCACAGGTGCCGGAAAAATGCCGATGTCACGCAAGGGGGCGTCGTCCCAGCTCCAACTGACGGCTGGCTTTCCGGCTTTGTCCAGTAGCACTAAGCGGGGCATGGCCTTGGGCCCGTCACTGACGCCGAGAAACTTCAAGGCTTCCGCGCGGGAGACGATCCCGACTGGGAACGAGGGTTGGACCACCTGCATGAACATCCCCATCCGGGCCGCCGCATCTTCGGTGTAGCCCACCGCCATGATGCGCACGCGTCCGCCGAAATCGGTTTGTATCCGGCTCAAAACTTGAGCCGCCGTTTGGCAGTGGCTTCAACCAGGGTTCATGACATAGACGGCCACCGGCTTGCCGAGGTGCTTGGCCACCGATTCCGCCTTGCCGTCGGTGGTCACAAACTTAAGGTCCGCCGCAGCCAGCAAAGAGGCGCAGGCGGCGGTGAGGAAAAATGTCCGCCGGAACATTACTCTACAATAGCGTTTCCGCAGGGGGACGTTTGGCGCCGGGTCTCGCCAGACCGCCCGGAGGAGTGGGATAATCCTACTGATGAAATACTTCCTGTTGGCGACGATGACGGCCTGCGCGGCGGTGGCGGAGACGAAGTTGGGTGCTCCGTTGAAGCTGAAGGAGCCGATGACGGTGGACGCCGTGCTGGCGGCCAAGGACACGATGGCGGGCCAGCCGGTGCAGGTGAAGGGCAAGGCCACGGAAGTCTGCCAGATGATGGGCTGCTGGGTGAATCTGGTGTCGGAATCGGGCAAGATGATCCAGTTCAACGCGCACGAGGCGGGACTGGTGTTCCCCAAGGATTCGATCGGCAAGCAGGTGGTGGCCGAAGGAACTTTGGTGAAGTCGGTGATGTCTAAGGAAGAATCGATTGCCGCGGCCAAGCATGAGGCCGAGGAGCAGGGCCGCAAGTTCAACCCGAAGAAGATCAAGAGCGGTCGCACGGTTTATTCGATCCAGGGCGCCGGAGCCGTGCTGCTAGACTAAGCCTTCCTGCTAGACTAAGGAGTTTCGCTTATTGCCGCGAGAGCGCTGGACGCGGGCCGGAAGGCCAGCGCGCGCCGCGGGGCGAATTGGTAAACTAAAGGGGTTCCATGAATTTTAAGCCACTACATGACCGTATCCTCGTGACCCGTCTGGACGAGCAGACCGCCACCATTGGCAGCATCATCATTCCGGATTCGGCCAAGGAAAAGCCCCAACAGGCGCACGTAGCCGCGATCGGGAATGGCCGGTTGCTGGAATCGGGCGAGCGGGTTGCGCTGGACGTCGCGGTGGGCGACTTGATCCTTTTCGGCAAGTACTCCGGTGCCGAGATCAAGCTGGAAGGCAAGGAATACTTGATCCTTCGCGAAGACGAAATTCTCGCCGTTATCGGCTAGTTGAAATTGGTTGAGGTTCTTTCTGTGATGCATCGTTTTCTCATTACCGCAGCCGCCTTGCTGGTGGCCTCTCTCCCCGCCGCCGCGCAGGTCAAAGTGGGTATCGTGGACCTGAACAAGGCCATTCTCGGTACCGCCGAGATCAAGAAAGCGCAGTCCGACCTGGAGGCCAAGTTTAAGCCGCGCCAGGATGCGATGGCCAAGATCGACCGGGAACTGCAGCAGATTCAATCTCAGCTTCAGACGATGGCGGGGAAATTGACGGCCCAGGCGGAAGGCGACCTGCAACAGCAGGGCGCGCGCAAGCAGCGCGACTTGCAGCGCATGAATGAAGATCTGCAGGCTGACGTCGAGCGGGAGCGCAATGAGCTCTTGCAAAAGGCCGGCCGTCAGATGCTGGACGTCGTGAAGAAGATGGCCGATGCCAAGGGTCTGGACATGGTCGTCGACAAGGCGAACACGCTCTACATCAAGGACGCCCTGGAAGTGACGGCCGACGTGATCACGGCTTACGACAAAGCGTATCCGGTGAAGTAGGCGTTTTCGAGCGCTGGAAAAGATCGGGAGTTTCGGGCCATGTCCACTTATCTTGAGGGCTACGGCGCGGGCGAAGAGAAGAAGTCGAAAATTATCCGAACGGCGATCGTTACCTCGGTCGCCGTTTTGATTTTGGGGACTGTCGGTTACTTCGGGCTGCGCAACTACGGCGCGCGCGCCACGTTTGATCAGTTCATTGAGCTGCTGCAGAAAAAGGACTACACCACCGCCTATGCGTTGTGGGGCTGCACGCCGCAAACGCCGTGCCGGGACTACAACATGGAGCGCTTTTTGCGGGACTGGGGGCCGGACTCTCCGGCCAAGGATGCCGCCAGCGCTCGCGTCACCCAAAGGGCGAGTTGCGGCAGCATTTTCAATGTCACCGGCGTGCTGCGGATCTATCAGTTCAACCCGGACTACACAGTGTCGCTGTGGGTGGATAAGCAAGACGGACGCTTGGGATTTGCGCCCATCATCGGCAAGATGCAGTGCACGCTGCTGCCCTAGCCGCGGCCAGCAAATGAGATTGAGCGGCACGCTGAGCCGCAGGAGCACTCTGATATGTTTCCCCTTGACTTAACCGGCCGCACCGCTTTGGTGACCGGCTCAGCCCGTGGCATCGGCCAGGCGATCGCGCAACAGCTGGCTGAAGCGGGAGCCGCCGTGATGCTGACCGACATCGACGCCGCGGCGCTGGAAGAGGCGCACGCCACGATGCCGGGGCGCCGGGCGATGATGGCGGGTGACATTACGGCAGCGGAGTTTCCGCAGAAGTTGGTGGACGCGACGCTGGCCGACTTCGGGTCTCTAGACATTGTGGTGAACAATGCCGGCTACACCTGGGACAACGTGATCCAGAAGATGAGCGACGCCCAGTTTCAGGCCATGCTGGACATCCATCTGGTGGCGCCGTTCCGCGTGCTGCGCGCTGCTTCGGGCTACATGCGGGAGGCCGCCAAGGCCGAGATCGCAGAAGGCCGCCGGGTGATGCGCAAGGTGGTGAACATCACGTCCATTTCCGGCACCTGCGGCAATGCCGGCCAGATCGGGTATGCGGCCGGCAAAGCGGGCATCAACGGCATAACGCTAACGCTGGCCAAGGAATGGGGCCGCTACAACGTCTGTGTCAATTCGGTGGGCTACGGCTTCATCGAAACGCGGCTAACTCAGCCCCTGGGCGCCGCTGGAGCATCCATTGAGATGAAAGGCCACCAGATCTCGGTGGGTGTGCAGCCCAAGGCGATTGAGGCGATGAAGTCGATCACGCCGTTGGGGCGGTTGGGATCGGTGGAAGAAGCTGCAGGCCCGGTGTTGTTCTTCTGCTCGCCGCTATCGGACTACGTCACCGGCGAAGTGCTGATCGTCTCCGGCGGGGGCCATTTTTAGGCGCGCACTACCGCCGGCGTTGCTGTTTACTCTGCCGGAGTGCCCGCCAAGCCCAGTTCCTCGGCGCGGGCCTGCATGGCCTGGATACAGAAGCCGATATGGGCTTCCATGTCGACGCCCATCTCGGCCGCACCGTTGCGGATGTCGTCGCGGTTGACGGTGCGGGCGAAGCCTTTGTCCTTCATCTTCTTGATGACGCTCTTCACATCCACCTCCGCAATGGAGCGCGACGGTTTGACGTAGGAGATGGCGGTGAGGAACCCGGCCAGCTCATCGCAAGCAAACAGCGTCTTTTCGAGCATCGACACGCGCGGGATACCAGTAAAGTCGGCATGCGAGAGGATGGCCCGGCGGATCTCTTCGCTGACGCCGCGTTCGGCCAGAATCGGTTGGCCTTTGGTGGGATGGTCAGGCAGCGTTGGGTGGATCTCCCAATCAAAATCATGCAGCAGAGCGGTGACCGCCCACTTGTCTTCATCCTCGCCGAAGTGGCGCGCATAGGCCGCCACACAGGTTTCGACGGCCAGGCCGTGCTTGCGCAGGCTTTCCGATTTGGTGAATTCGCACAACAGCTCCCAGGCTTCCGGTCGGGTCATGAAAGGGATAATCTCTCCTCAGATTTCGGTTCAGTTCCAAAATGGGCGAACCTCGTACTATACTGAAAGAGTCTCACCTTTCAAGTGGGCCTGTGGCGCAGTTGGGAGCGCGCTTCCATGGCATGGAAGAGGTCAAGGGTTCGAATCCCTTCAGGTCCACCAAAACTCACTAAGTATAAACGGCATTGGTTGGGTGGCGCTGCACGCGGCTGATATGTGCCGCTATGCCGACCGCCGAATCGGGACCAAACGGCTCTCGACCCGCTGATTGAACGCGCCCGCGATCCTGCGCAACATTGCCAAGGGAAAGGCCTTCGTAATCGGCATGCTCAAGGCGGCAGATGACCGATGCCGTGCTACAAATGAGCCTGGCCAGCTGAGTTTGGGTGAGGGCTGCCGCTGCCCGCAGTTCGTGAGAAGACCGCTCGGTGGCGTCCACTGGTCTGGGGTCAGAGAGGCTGGTGGGGTGAAGACCGCTCCGTTGCGGTCGCGGTTCGGTCAAGCTGAGGGTTTCGTTTGCGGTGCTTGCGAGCTTTGAGGGCTTGCTGGCGGCCTAACCGCTCCGCCCTTCGCGTCAATCCCAGGCGTGGGGATCAGATCGGCTGGGGTAAGATCGGGAGGGAGAAAAACTGATGCATCGTGTATTCGGCCTGATTTGCGCCACTTTCCTTGCCGCTGCCCTGCTGCGGGCGCAGGCTCCTCCGGTGCCGCCCGCCGCGCCCAAGCCGGCGCGCCCTCAACCGCCGGCCCGCGACCCCAACACGCCCGGGTACGTCAAGGCCAAAGAACTACCCGATGGGGCCGTGCCTTCCCCCAAAGAGAATGGCAATTTCGTGATTGGACCCACGCATCCGGCCGCCCCGGAAGTGACGGTGAAGGAAGGTGTACCGCACGGCGATGTGTACGAGTTCACGATGGAATCCAAGGACAGCAAGATCTATCCCGGCATCGCCCGCCGCGCCGGAACGTTTGCGCAGCTTGATCCGCAGGATGCGCGAAAGGTGATCGTCGATAGTTACCCCAACCCTTACACGCGCAAAGTGGCGGTTTATGTGCCGAAGCAGTATCAGCCCGGTACGGTGGCACCCTTCATTGTGGGCGCGGACGGACCGGACCGCATGTTGTTTACGGCCTTAGACAACCTGATCGCGGAAAAGCGAGTACCGGTGATGATTGCCATCTCGATCGGCAATGGTAGCGGCGACGCGCAGGGCAGTCAGCGTGGGTTGGAGTACGACACCATGTCGGGGCTCTACGCAGAGTTTGTCGAGAAAGAAGTGCTGCCGCTGGTGGAAGCGAAGTATAACGTGAAGCTGACCCGCGATCCCGATGCCCGGGCCACCATGGGGTGCAGCTCCGGAGCGTCCGCGGCGCTGAGCATGGCTTGGTACCGCACCGATCTGTACCACCGGGTGCTCAGCTATTCCGGCACCTACGTCTACCAGCAGTGGCCCTACAACGATGCGACCCCGCGCGGAGCCTGGGAGTACCACGACACCATCATTCCCAACAGCCCCAAGAAGCCGCTGCGTATCTGGATGCACGTCAGCGACAAGGATTTGCTGATCACGCGCGACGATTTCCACGACTGGGTGTTGGCCAATGAGCGCATGGCTCACGTGCTGACCGCCAAAGGCTATCCGTACCAGTTTGTGTTCGCCCGTAACGCCCTCCACTGCGACCGCGACGTGAAGGCCCAAACGCTTCCCCTGGCGCTCGAATACGTGTGGCAAGGCTTCAAGGGCAAGTAAGCTCCGTGGGTGCGGCTATTGTGACCTCCGGTGAAGAATCGCCGGATGACGCCGAATGAAGGCCCCGGTGCCGTGGCCTTCGGCCAGAATGACTGGTTACAGGCGAATCCCCCAAATATTCGTATCGCAATTGTGAAACGCCGGCCGGGGGACTCGCACTATGCGGGTATGAAGAGATTGCTACCGGTTATTCTAGTTCTGGCTGCGAAGGCCCATGGGGCCTGGGTGATCGAGGACATCGCAACGGCGATCCAATACACCAACGGCTCTCCGAACCTGATCGGGAAGGAGATGGCGAGTGCCTATCGGGCCACCTACAACGCCACCGGCGCCAAGACGGGCGAATACATTGCCGTCGCCTATCGCAGCAAATACCTGTACATTACGCAGCGGCAGGGCACGGGCTGGAACGGACTCCGCTTTGACGACCATGGCCGTTATCCGTCCATCGTGCTGGATGGTGCGGGCAAGCCGCACATGTCCTATTGGCGTAGCAGCAACAAGAAGCTCTACTATGCGCGCACCGTACCGCAGGGGACCGGCAATTGCGGACCCAATGGAACCTGGGCCTGCGAAGAAATACCCACTACGTTCTACGGGGCGCCCATCGGACGAAGTGCCATCACGATTACCGGCAACAACAAGGTGCACATCCTGGTTGAAACTGCTTCGGGCGACCCATACTACCCTTCGAGAATCAGCCGGATCACCAAGACGGTGGGCGCTGCAGGCTGGGACGGCACAGTGGATGAGATCACGATTTCCAAAGACTTGGCCGACATGAAGATCCGCATCGATCCCGGCGGCGGGACGCAGTTGCTGCTCAACTCGGAATACCTGGATTGGTATCGCCTGATCAATGGCGCGATGCAAGCCGTCGGGCCCCTGAACGGCGTGGGCGCATTCGAGTACACTTCTTCCTTCAACCCCCGCGTCTGTTATCGCGATTTCACGCTCAACCGCCTGATCTATGCCCGGTCCAACGATTCGCAGTACTGGACGGAGACGGTGCTGGACTACGACATCGGCCCCTTGGGATCGTGCTCGATTGCCATTGCTCCCAGTAGCTCCGATGGCAACTTGCAGCCACTCGGATTTTTCAATCCGCGGATCGCCTACTACGACGACGCCGGGGATCAGGTGAAGTATGCCACCATGCCGCCATTGTCCAGCCAGCCCTGGAACTTCGAGACTGTCGCCGCCGCCGCCGGAACCCGGGCGATTGACCTTTATCTGGACAGACAGGGCCGCCCATCGATCATCTACTTTGACTCCGCCAGCCTGAAGCTGAAGCTCGCCAAGAGACCGTAGCCAGCGTCATCGCGGGATTCACGCTCCAATGCGCCAAGTCAAGTCCTGGAGAGTATTGTTCTTTTCACTTAGGTCTGGGCGGCCGAAGTCCCCTGGTTCGGGTTCACAATATCCGGGCGCGCGTACGGCAAGCGTGACAGAACTTGCTGCAGGTTGAGAATACTGAAAACAAGCCTGGCGTTGGCAAACTGGTCGAGATCCCGGCGGTTCGCCGTCTGAAGGGCGCGCCCCCCGATTAGCATGGGCAGTTTCGGGAACGTGGTGTTCACCGACTTCAGCACGTTCAACAGTTCTGGAAGATGGGATGGAAGACTAAGGGTTAGGCACAACAGGTCGGGCTGAAATTGGCCAATCAGCTGAATCAGGTCTCCCGTCGGAGTATCGGCCCCCAGCAGATGCGTCTTCCAGCCATAGCTATCCATTAGCTCGGCGACGATCTGGCCGCCCACCTGGTGTCTTTCCATTTCGGGGCAGGCGATAATGGCGGTGCGGCCGTTGGGCGGTTGGTTGAACGCGGAGCGGCGTATCTCCGGAATCAGCCGGGAAATAATGTTAGTTGCGAGATGTTCGGCGGCGACGGAGATCTCTCCCGTTGCCCACAGCTTGCCAACTTGTTCGAGAGCGGCCTGAATGAGTCCGGCATAGAGTTCCTCCGGGCGCGCACCTCCCGCGATGAACTCCTGGACGAATCCGGAACAACGGGCCAAGTCGCCCTGGAGAAGCCCCGTCACCAGCACTTCGACATCGTTGGCGTTGACCACGACCAGTTCAACCTGGTACGGAGCTGTTTCGATGGTGGGCAGGAAGCGCCCCAACATCTCTACAAGTTCCTGGAACCGAAGCGGTTTCGAGAGATATTCGTCCATCCCTGCGTCCAGGCATTTCTGGCGATCCTCGGCCATGGCACCGGCGGTAAGCGCGACGATGGGCGTGGCGCTCATGGGGCCTCCGCTGGCGCGAATCTGGCGGGTGGCCGCGAAGCCGTCCATTACGGGCATATGGCAATCCATCAGGATGAGGTCGTAGGGGAGGGTGGCCGCCATGTCGCAGCCTTCCTCACCGTTGAACGCCAGATCGACAGTGCAGCCGGTCTTGGCCAGCAGCGCGGCGGCCACTTTTTGATTCACCACATTGTCTTCCACCAGCAGGATGCGGCGGCCGAGAAAACGACGGGACAGGTTGTTCGGCGCCGCTGGCTGAAGTGCTGGGGCGGGGACACTCCGGGGCCGCCCCGGCAACAGCAATGTCTCGAAAGTGGCGCGCAGCATGGATTCGCGAACCGGCTTCATGAGACGGGCATCCATCAAAGGGCCATCAAAGGTTCCTTTCTTGCGGCCCTCGTCAGTGGCCGTGATCAAGACCAGCGGCGGACAGTCCCCTTCGAAGGTCTGGCGGAGCCGGAGCGCCGTCTCGCGCCCATCCATATCTGGCATTCGATGATCGAGGCAGATCAGCCGGTAAGCGTCGCCATCTTCACGGAACCGGGCGGCCAGGCGGAGCGCCGCTTCGCCGGAAGTGGATTGGTCTACCCGCATGCCCCAGCTGGCGCACATTTCGGCGGTGATCAGGCGGCAGACATCGTGGTCGTCGACCACCAGCACGCGGACGCCATGGAACGCATCCCGAGGTGACGCGGCAGAGCCGGCATGGAGCGGCAGCGGAATCTCAAAGAAGAACATGGAGCCGTCTGCTTCTTCGCTGGCCACGTCCAGGGTGCCGCCCATCATCTTGACCAGTTTACTGGAGATGGCCAGGCCCAGCCCGGTACCCTCGTAGCGGCGCGTGGCGGAGGAGTCTAACTGCTGGAATCGCTGGAACAGGGAGCCGCGCTTGTCGGCCGGGATGCCGATTCCGGTATCGGCGACCGCAATCCGGATGAGTGGGGCACCTGCTTGGCTTGACTTCTGCGCCACCTCCACCAGGACGTGGCCATGATCGGTAAATTTGATGGCGTTGGAGACCAGATTCAGCACTATTTGGCGGATGCGGCCGGGGTCACCCAGGAATTCGCGGGGTGCGTCCTGCTGATAGTAGAGCATCAGCTCCAGGTGCTTCTGGCGCGACTTAACCGCCATCAGATCCAGCACATCCTCCAAGGCCGTGTGCAGATCGAAGGGGACGATTTCCAGTTCGAGTTTGCCGGCTTCGACCTTGGAAAAGTCGAGGATGTCGTTTACGATCACCAGAAGCGCTTCGGCGGAGTTACGCACGGTTTCGGCGTAGCTGTGTTGCTCCGTGTTCAGCGGGGTGCCCAGCAGCAGGCCGGTCATGCCAATGATGCCGTTCATCGGAGTGCGGATTTCGTGGCTTACGGAGGAAAGGAAATCGCTCTTCGTGCTTGATAGGGCACGGAGTTCATCCTCCACCCTCACCCTTTCCGTGATGTCCCAATTCGTGCCGACCATGCGTACGGGGCGGCCCGCGGCGTCGCGCTGCACAATAGCGGTGGCGCGGATGTGATGGATGCTGCCATCGGGCCAGACCACCCTGAATTCAGTTTTGTAGTCATGCGCCTCAGCGATGGCGAGCCTGACTTCCGTTTCGCAACGCGTGCGGTCGTCCGGATGAAGTCTGGCCAGCCACGCGTCGTCGGCACCGCTGAACTGATCGGATCGAATCCCATAAAGGCGAAACAACTGTTCGTCCCACGTCAGCCGGTTGTTGACGATGTCCCAGTCCCAGATGCCCACGCCTCCGGCCTCTGTCGCCATCTTCAGTCGTTCGGCCGTCTCTCGCAGATGAGCCTCGGTAAGTTTCCTGCTGGTGATGTCTTCGGAGAAAATGATGAGGCCTTCCGGCTGACCATCCCGCTCCCCCCAGGGCACGACTTCCCAGTGCAGCCAGTAGCCGCGCCCATTGGCACGCTCGAAGTAATCTTCGCCCGATCGCATCGCCTCGCCCTCGAGGCAGCGCCGATGGACTTCCTTCCAGCGCTCCGGGAAATCGGGGAAGATGTCGTAATGCAATTGCCCCAGCAGCGTTGAACGCTCCAGACCGAAGTCGACGCACCAACGATCGGCGGCCTCGATGTAGTGCATGTCGCGATCTAACATCGCGACGGCCATCGGAGCGTCGTGCACGAACCTTTCCAACACGTGCTGCTGGGTTCGAAGCGTCTTTGGATCTTTGGGGTGCATCTGTCTGCCTACCCTTCGCTTGCCTGCTGATGACAACTTGCTTGTATCACACCCGCGGGGTCTCGCATCGCTGGAGCCATCACGCAGAACCTACCGGCGCGGCGGTCCTCCAGCCGAAAGACGTGCAAACAGGGGATTCCAGTATCTTTTAAAATAGGAGTATGCAGGTCCGCTTTGACGTGTTGATTATGATAGAAATTGAAACTATATTCATCGATAAGTAACATTATCACTTTTCAGTAGTTGTGAAATTTTTTCTTCAGCCCAGCCCTCTTTCTCTCGATAAGATCAGTGGCGAGATTCGCTGGTCAGGCAGTGGGCATCCTGGATGCACCATCGGTTGACCATCCCTTTGGTGGATGACTGGGAGATTGGCAGATGACCAAGCAACGGAAGGTCGAAGCGAAGGTGTCGACTGCGGTCCGGCCGCGTGCAGCAGCCCGTGGGGCAGAGAACATAGGGGTGGTGCGTCACCCCGCCGTAGAAATTGCATGGCCCATTGCCGGAGCGTCTGACAGCCATGCGCGCCGCTTTGGCATGGACGATGCCAGTGTCGCCTCCCGACGGGAGTTTATCCGTCTGGATGAAGCGGATCGGGCCTTGTTGGCCGAGATGGCCGGTTGGGCACAGTCCGTCGCCGCTGACATCGCCCGGGAGTTCTACGACTGGCAGTTCCAGTTCCCGGCCACCCGCCAGTTCTTTGACAGCATGTCCGCTGAGCGTGGCATGCCCTTGGCCGCACTCCGCAAGCACCTGGAAATGGCGCAGACGGGCTACATTGTCGAAGTGTTTGCCGGGGCGCAGGTGAACTGGGATATCCGGTACTTTGAAAAGCGCCTCCTGGTGGGCACCGTCCATGACCGAATTAATCTGCCGTTCAAGTGGTACGTCGGCTCCTATCCGGAGTATCAAAGCCTGCTGGGCAAGTATCTCCGCCGGGACTTCAAGGACGAGGCGAAGATCCGGCGGATTGAAGCCGCTGCTTCGCGGGTCTTCAACCTGGACCTGCAAGCCATTGGCGACGCCTTCATTCTCAACACGCTGGAACGGATGTTGGGTTCCGCCGGGATTCGGCTGGAAGATGTCTGCTCCGCCGGTGACCGGGCGGAACAGGTAGGCAAGATCAAGCAGTCCATCAACACGCAGATGGAAGGTTTTGTGGCCGAGATGAAGCAGATGTCGGACGAGCACGACAAGGGCGACATCGACGTCCAGATCGATCCACAGCGCTATCTCGGGGCCTTCAAGGTAATGGCCGAGGGTGTGAACGGCATGGTGGCGGGCCACATCAACGTCAAGAAAAAGGCGATGGCCTGCATCGCGGAGTTTGGGAAAGGCAATTTCGAGGCCCAACTGGAGCAGTTCCCCGGCAAGAAGGCCTTCATCAACCAGACCATCGAAACCGTCCGGACCAACTTGAAGGGCCTGATCTCGGACATGGACGTCCTGACGCAGGCGGCCAAGCAAGGGCACCTGTCCACCCGGGTTGACCCGGCTAAGCACGGCGGCGACTTCCGCAAGATCGTCGAAGGTGTGAACCACACCCTGGATGCTGTTATTGGTCCGCTGAACGTGGCGGCCAGCTATGTTGATTGCATCTCCAAGGGCGAATTGCCCCCGCGCATCACTGACCCCTACAACGGTGACTTCAATACGTTGAAGGACAACCTGAACGTGCTGATCGATGCGATGGAGAACATCACCACCGCCGCCGAAAGCATTTCCCGCGGCGACCTGACGGTGAGCCTGGAGGAACGCTCCGCGGATGACAAGCTGATGCAAGCCTTGTCGTCGATGGTGGCTGGATTGACCAAGGTCGTGGTGGAGATCAAGACCGTCGCCACCGAAGTTGCGCACGGCAGTCAGTCGATGAGCGGGGCCACCAACGAGCTTTCGCAAGGCGCCAACTCGCAGGCTGCGTCCTCAGAAGAGGCGTCCTCGTCGATGGAGCAGATGGTCTCCAACATCAAGCAGAATGCGGACAACGCCTTGCAGACCGAGAAGATCGCCATCCGGTCCGCCGAGGATGCCAAAGAGGGCGGCCGCTCCGTATCCGAGGCCGTCGTGGCGATGAAGGACATCGCCAGCAAGATCTCCATCATTGAAGAGATCGCCCGCCAAACCAACATGCTGGCGCTGAATGCGGCCATTGAAGCGGCCCGCGCCGGTGAGCACGGCAAGGGTTTTGCCGTCGTCGCGGCGGAAGTGCGCAAACTGGCCGAACGCAGCCAGAAGGCGGCCGGCGAAATCAACCAGCTTTCCGCCTCCACCGTTCGCGTGGCGGAGAAGGCCGGGGAGATGCTGGAGAAGTTGGTCCCCAACATCCAGAAGACGGCGGAACTGGTGAAAGAGATCAGCGCCGCCAGCAACGAACAGAACACCGGCGCGGAACAGATCAACACGGCCCTGCAGCAGTTGCAAGTGGTGATCCAACAGACCGCCTCGGCTTCCGAAGAGATGGCGTCCACCAGCGAAGAGCTGTCCAGCCAGGCCGAGGGCATGCTCTCCACCATCAGCTTCTTCAACATCGGCGACGCCGTCGCAGTCGGTGGCGGGCAGAACTATTCCGCGCCACGCGCTGCTCGGGTGGCGCCGAAACCGGCGGCCCGCTTCTCCGCTCCGGCCCGGCCCAGCGTGGCGTCGCGGCCCGCCTCGCCCGCGCCGGCCACGAAGACAGGAAAGGGTTTCGCCCTGGCCCTGAACACGCTCTCCGACAAGCTCGATGACGAGTTTGAAAAATACTAACTGATCCGGCACGGACAGGAGAAAGACAACCATGAGCGTGGTTTCCATTACCGAAGTCAGGCAATACCTGACCTTCAAACTCGATAGCGACGTGTTCGCTCTGGATGTGGCCACCGTGCGTGAGGTGCTGGACTTCACCACGGTCACCAAGATCCCCCGGACGCCGGAGTTCATGCGCGGAGTGATCAACCTGCGGGGCAGCGTAGTTCCCGTGGTGGATCTGCGGCTGGCTTTTGGCATGTCGGCCACCGAGAAGACCGTCAACACCTGCATCATTGTCGTCGAAGTCCGCTTGGATGGGGAGGCGGCGATCATTGGGGCACTGGCGGACTCCGTGGAGGAAGTGATCGACATGGAACCGGATCAGATCGAGCCGGCGCCCTCCATCGGTACTTCGATCCGGATCGACTTCATCCAAGGAATGGGCAAGCGGGAGAACAATTTCCTGATGATTCTCGACATTGACCGAGTCTTTTCGGCCGAACAACTGGCCGGACTGAGAGCGCCGGTGCCGGTAGCCGCGTAACCCACGCGCGCCGCTGGTGGTGAGCACCAACAATTACGGGAGGGCTTGACCGTGAGAGCTTGACAGAGGAGTTCCCAGGAACGCCCCGGTGAAGCCCTCACGGTGTATCGCCCGCGACGGTTGGCTTGAGAGAGAACCATGAACCTCGACGCAGAGACACTTTCGGACCGGGATTTCCGCCGGATGCAGGACCTGATCGGCGGGGAATGTGGCATTGATTTAGCAGCGAGCAAGCGCGTCATGCTGGAGGCGCGGCTGAAGCGGCGAGCCCGGGCCGTGGGTGCCGCCTCACTGGCTGCCTATTGTGATTTTGTGCAGCGTCCGGAAGGCCGGGCGCGTGAATGGGACAGCCTGGTGGATGCGGTGACGACGCACAAAACGGACTTCTTCCGTGAGCCAGCGCACTTTGATTATCTGGCCGATCACGCTGTTCCGATGCTGGCCGACACGAGCGGTGCCGGCACCAGGCGGCCCCTCCAGTTGTGGAGCGCAGCCAGTTCCACCGGCGAAGAGCCTTACACGTTGGCCATGGTGCTTTCAGAATGCGCGGCCGCGATGCCCCGCCATGACTATCGCTTCCACATTGAGGCCACCGACATCTCCACGGCGGTGCTGGAAACAGCGCGCCGCGGTGTCTACCCCGAGACGGCCGTCGAACCCGTTCCGCTCGAACTGCGGCGCCGGTACCTGCTTCGCAGCAAGGACCGGACCAAGCATCTGGTGCGGGTGTCGCCCCAGCTGCGGCACCAGGTCACCTTCCGTCCGCTCAACCTGATGGATCAGGACTACCACTTTGACGAACCGCTGGACATTGTGTTCTGCCGCAACGTCATGATCTATTTCACCCGCCCCAAACAGCAGACGATCCTGCAGCACATCGTGTCCCACTTGCGAGTTGGCGGCTATCTGATGATGGGCCATTCGGAATCGCTCAACGGCCTCGATCTGCCCCTGGAGCAGGTGACGCCGACGGTCTACCGGAGGCGGGATGTCTGAATCAACGGTCGCTCTGCGAGACGTGTTTCTGCAACCGGCGGAACTATTCCTCGGTGATGCGCCGACCCGCGTCAGGACCATTCTCGGCAGCTGCCTGGCGGTGGTGTTCCGGGTACCGCGGCTGGGTGTAGCGGCGATGTCGCACTGCCTGTTGCCCACCGCCGGATCACCCGCTTTCACTCTCCCTCGCGAGGAAGCGCAGCGCTATGTCGATTCGACCATCGCAATCCTTCTCCAGGACTTTGCCCGCCGCGGTGCCCGTTTGGACGAACTGGAAGTAAAGATCTTCGGCGGTGCGGACCAGTTCGACATGGGTGGCAGCACCAACGGCTACCAGGTGGGCAAAAAGAATGTTGAAGCCGCCCACCTGCTGCTGGCCGCCAACGGCCTTCATGCGTTGGCCCAGTGCGTTGGCGGCCGCCGCGGGCGTCTGATCGAGTTTCACTCGAATACGGGCGATGTCTTTGTCAAGCACTTGAACAGTCAGGCGAGTTGTGCCGCCGGCCAGGAAGCCCTATGAAACCAGTACGAGTGTTGATTGTCGATGATTCCGCCGTGGTCCGGCAAACGCTCACCGAAGTACTGACCAGCGACCCCGAGATCCAGATCATGGCCACCGCCGGGGATCCTTTTGTGGCGGCCGATCGCATCAGCGAGGAGATCCCTGACGTCATACTGCTCGACGTCGAGATGCCGCGCATGGATGGCCTTACGTTTCTGCAGAAGCTGATGGCGCAGCATCCCATTCCGGTGGTGATTTGTTCCAGCCTGGCCGAAGCCGGGGCCGAGACCACCCTGCGGGCGCTCGAATACGGTGCCGTCGACATCGTCACCAAGCCCAAGCTGGGTACACAGGAGTTTCTGCGGGAGTCCCGTGAGATTCTCTGCCAAGCAGTGAAGGCCGCCCGTGGTGCCCGCCTCACCAAATACCGGCACGTCGAAAAGGCGCTGACGGCCGATGCTGTTCTGGCCCACCGCCCACCGACGGCCATGGCTCGCACGACGGAGCGAGTGGTGCTGGTGGGTGCTTCCACCGGTGGCACTGAAGCACTGCGGGTGTTTCTAGAGGCGATGCCGCCCGACTCGCCCGGCATCCTGATCGTCCAGCACATGCCGGAAAAGTTCACCACGGCGTTTGCCAAACGGCTTGATTCGTTGTGCGCGATCTCGGTGAAGGAAGCGGAGAACGGCGACACCGTTTTGCGAGGTCATGCGCTGATCGCGCCGGGCAACCGTCACCTGCTGCTGAAGAGGAGCGGTGCGCGCTACTTGGCGGAGGTTCGCGATGGGCCGCTGGTGTGCCGCCACCGGCCCAGCGTTGATGTGTTGTTCCGCTCCGGGGCGCGCTACGCCGGTCCGAACGCCGTGGCGGCGATCATGACCGGCATGGGCAACGACGGAGCGCAGGGGCTACTGGAGCTGAAGCAAGCCGGCGCCACCACCTTTGCCCAGGACGAGGCCACTTGTGTGGTGTTTGGGATGCCGAACGAAGCCATCAAGCTGGGCGCGGCCGGGCGCGTGCTGCCCTTGGGCGCGATGGCGGGAGCGGTGCTGGGAGCTTGCTGATGAACCCGCGGCGCTGGTGGTGGACATTACGGCGGGAACACCGTGGCCAACTGGCCGGGCAGTTGCGCGCGGCTGGCGCGGAATTGGACGGGCTGAGCCGCGTCACGGAGCGGGACTTTCTTAGCGTCGGCGCAAAGCTGGAAGAGATCTCCACGCGGGCCCGGGCCGAGGCCGAAGCGCTGGCCCAGGTTACCGCTGCGTTTGGTGGTGATCGGGAGCAAGCGCTGACGCAGCTCCTCAAAGACGTCGGTGCCTGGGCTGAATCCGCTGCGCAAGCCAACAACTACGCCAACCTTTTCAACGAACTGGTCCCCGTGGTGCGATCCGTGGCCGCACCGGTACGCGACCTGAAGACGGCCCTGCGAAAGCTGCGCGTCGTCGGCATCATGACCCGCATCGAGAGCGCACGTCTGGACTCTTTAGCCGGAGAGTTCGAGGGGTTGGCCGAAGAAGTGGTCCAGTTGACCGGCAGTGTGGAGGAAAAATCCGACACCATCCTCGCCTCTGTCGATGACCTCTGCCGCCGGTTACGCCAAACTCACGCCGCCGTCGCCGGTCCCGAGCAGCGGCAGCGTGAGGACCTGGTCCATCTGGTGGCCGCCTGCACGGCCGGTATGGCTGATCTGCAGGCCACTGAACTGCAGATGAGGCAGGTCTCAGCCCAAGCTCACTTGGCGTACACCCAGATGGTGGAACGCACGGGTGAGATCGTTATGTCGCTCCAACTGCACGACGCAACGCGCCAGCGCCTGCAGCACATCTCAGTGGCGCTGAGCACGCTGGCTCTCGATCTGGCTGGCGGCTCACCCCAAGCCCAGCCCGCCGAAGCCGCCGCCACGGTGGAGCTTCAAGTCGCGCAATTGTCCGATACGCGGGACAGCTTCATGCGCGCGGTTCATCAGATTCGGCTCGAACTGGATTGCCTGCACTATTCGGTCGCCGCCTTCGGCGCCACGGCGCGCACCTTGAGCAGTGGCGGAGAATCGGACGAAGCCAGCGTTGCCCGCAGTGTCAGCGATGATCTCAGCGCGATGAGCGCAGCCCTGGAAGATTGGATCAGTTCCCGCGCGGCCCTGGGACAGGCCGCCGGAGATGCTGACCAAGCTTGTACCCGCATGAATGGCTTTGTTCAGGAGATTGAAGTCGTGGGTTTGCAGATGCTGCGGTTGGCGCTGAACGCACAAATCCACGCGGTGCGTCTGGACGAATCAGGCTCGATGATGGAGGCCGTGGCCGCCGGAATTGGCGCCGTCTCGCAGGAGGCATCCCACGGAGCGGCCAACGCGGCCCGCGCGTTGCGTGAGGTCCAAACGGCGGCGACCGGACTGGCCCAGACGATGGCCGGTGCTGGCCAACAAGCCGCCGAGAGCACCGCCGCCGCGCTCCGCGTCCGGATCGCCGACGCCATTGCGGAGATTGGCACCGCCCGCCGGGAAAACAGCCGCGTCGTCCAGTCTCTCATCCGGGGTGCTGAAGCCTTGGGCGGGGACATCCTTTCGCTGCGCCGGTCTCTGTCGGCTGACACGCTGATGGAAAGCGGCACCGGCAGCGCGCTGGCCATCCTGTCCCAGGTCGTGGCCGGCACCGGAGCCAGTGCCGCCGACGCCACCGCGGAGCGAGGACGTTACGCCCGTCAACTGACGGAGAGCCTCTATACGATGGACGCCGAAAGAAACGTCGAACGCTTCGTGACGGGCCAGGCCGCCACGGCCGCGGCAACCACGGCCACCATGGCGGAAGTGGCGAAGCCTCCTGCGGAATTCGGCGACAACATTGAACTGTTTTGAGCGAGGGAGATATGTACGAAGATCAGCAGACTACAATCCGAATCGAATCCGCCCGCGATTACCAGCTGGTTCATCTGGAGGGCGAACTCGGACTGATGACGGCGGAGCCTGTCCGCCAGGCTCTGGCCAGCTCGATCACCGCCGCACAACCGCTGGTGGTCAGTTTGGCGGCCTTGACGGCGATTGATCTGTGCGGGCTCCAACTGCTTTGTTCGGCCCAGCGCAGCTGTCAAACCAACAGCCTGCCGTTCACCCTGCGCGCAGTGCCGGACTGGTTCCAGGAGATCGTGCACACCGCTGGTTTCCACCAACACCCCGCCTTCCAGGCCGCCTGGCCGGATGCGGTACAGGAGGAGATTTGTGCCTAAGACGATCCTGACGGTAGACGATTCGGCCAGCATGCGGCAGATGGTGGGATTCACCCTTCGCGATGCGGGCTATGACGTAGTTTCGGCTGAAGATGGCGAGGATGCGCTCGCGCGCCTTCGGGGGCCCATCCATATGGTGATCACCGATCTGAACATGCCCAAAATGGATGGCCTGGAACTGATCCGCCGCATCCGTGCCCACCCGGCCTACAAGTACATCCCGCTGTTGATGCTGACCACGGAGACACAGGAAACAAAGAAGCTGGCCGGTAAAGCGGCTGGAGCCACGGGATGGATCGTCAAGCCGTTCAGCGCGGTGCAGTTGGTGGCCGTAGTGAAGAAGGTGCTGGGATGAACGAGAAGCTTTGCGCCGCCTATCGGGAGGAAGCAGCGGAGCTTCTGGCCGATCTGGAAGTGACCCTACTGGAACTGGAAAGCAGTGGTGAGGACGCCGAACTGGTGGCACGGGCCTTTCGGGCGCTGCACACCATCAAGGGGTCCGGCGCCATGTTTGGTTTTGATGCCATCGCTTCCTTTACGCACGAACTGGAAACGGCCTTTGACAGTGTGCGGGAAGGCCGGCTGGAGTTGACGCCGGAACTCATTGGCATTGCGCTGGACGCGCGTGATCACATCCAGCAGTTGCTCGACGCCGCACCAGCCGATGCCGAGCCACTGGCCGCATCCGGCCGGTTGATCCTGAACCATCTGCGGGACCGGTGCGCCCCGCCCCCGGGCCACGTCCCGGTTCCGGCGTCAGCTGACCCCGCGGTGGAAGCCTCTGCTGCCGCTACCACCGGTGAGGATCAGAGTGAACTGGTGACGTTCCGGATCCGCATCCTCCCCTCGGTCAGTGTTTTCCTGAACGGCACCAACCTGATCCTGCTGCTGCGGGAACTGGCGGAGTTGGGCGATCTCCGCTTAGTTGCCCAAACGGACCAGATCCCGGAGCTGGCTGACTTCAACCCCGAGGACTGCCTGGTTCACTGGGATGCAGTGCTGACCACGTCGGCCTCGGAGAACGCCATCCGCGACATCTTCATCTTTGTGGAAGATCAGGTGGAGCTACTGATTCAGCCGATCGAGACCGCCGGGGCACTGCCGCTGGGGCAAATCATGGCTGCCCGCGGTGACCTGAATGAAGCTCCAGCGGAGTCCGGCATTCGCCGGACCAGCGATCTGTTGGGGGACGCCATCGTGGTTGCCCCGGGTAAGGTGGAGGCTGACGTCAGGGAGCAGCGCCACGTCGCCCAGCAGGCCAAGAAGCGCACCCCGACGGAAGCGGCCAGCACGTTGCGGGTGCCCGCGGCAAAGCTGGATAGCCTGGTCAACTTCGTGGGCGAACTGGTGACCGTCCAAGCCCGGTTGAGCGGCTTTGCCGCCGCTTCCGGTAATGCCGAGATTGCCTCCATTGCCGAAGAGATTGAGCGGCTCTCTGAACTGTTGCGCGAAAGCACGATGAGCATCCGGATGCTGCCCATTCGGGAGACCTTTACCCGCTTCAAGCGGTTGGTCCGCGATCTGGCCACTGATCTTCACAAGCAGGTGGAACTGGTGACCGAGGGCAATGAAACCGAGCTCGACAAGACCGTGATCGAGCAGTTGAGCGACCCGCTGTTGCACTTGGTTCGCAATGCCATTGACCACGGGATTGAATCCCCCGCCGAACGCCAGCGTCGCGGCAAACCCCCAGTGGGCCGGATCCAGCTGCGTGCTTCCTACGCCGGGGCTTTCGTTCTGGTCAGCGTCAGCGATGATGGCGCGGGTCTGAATTGCGACGCCATCCGGGCTCGCGCCATCGATCGCGGCCTGATTGCGGCCGACGCGGTCCTGACCGAGCAGGAGATCTACCACCTGACCTTTGCCCCAGGCTTCTCCACTGCGGCCGCCGTAACGGAGATCTCGGGGCGTGGGGTCGGAATGGACGTTGTGCAGCGCGGTCTGGACGCGCTGCGTGGCTCAGTGGCGATCACCAGCAAGCTGGGCGCGGGCACGGTGATCACGCTGAAGATCCCCTTGACGCTGGCCATTATCGACGGCCTGCTGGTGGAGGCCGCGGGATCGTATTACGTGGTGCCGCTGTCGAACATCTCCGAGTGCATCGAGTTTGTCCGGGACCCCAACGCCTCGCGCCGCCACTCCCTGGTGAACGTCCGCGGGCAACTGGTGCCCTATGTCGTCCTGCGCGAGCGGTTTGCTCTCACCGGCCAACCGCCACCGATCGAGCAGGCGATCATCGCGGAAACTAACGACGGCCGCTTTGGCTTTGTGGTGGACCGCGTGATTGGCGACCACCACACCGTCATCAAGAAGCTGGGCACGCTCTACCGGCAGGTGGACGAAGTTTCCGGCGCCACCATCATGGGCGATGGCTCAGTGGCGCTGGTGCTCGATGTAGAGAAACTAGCGGCCGGGGTGATTCGTGAAAGTCAGCGGCCTCGCGCCTTCGGACTGGAACTCACCCATTAACGGCTCGCCCTCGCAACCGGCGCAATTCTGCGGAAACGTCGATAGTGTTGCGTGCAAGGGGCGTGAGTGCTCACCCACCCGGCTACGCCCGGCGCAGTAACCGCATCAGACCGCGCCGCACCGTAAGTACGGGCCTGCTCCAGCGCAGCTGCTGGAAGTAGTCAATAAACCGTTCGCGGCGTTCGTCGCGTTCCGTTTCCCCGCGCCAGGCCCGCCGCAGCTCGGGCTCGATCTCCACGTCCACCGGACAACCCTCTCCCGGAGTATCGGCTTCAAACCAGGCCTCGCGAAAGCGTTCGTGATGGAGCGTCATGGCGAAGATTCTTCGACGTAAGTGTATTCACCAAATCCGCCGGGCCGCTGACATCCTTCAACTTCGACACAGCGTTCTGTGCCTCCGCCGGTGCCTTCTGCTTCAGCGCTTCACCCACCGCGGCATCGCGGGGGAACCACTGGATCATGGGTGGTGCCAGGGCCAACGTAAATAGCGAACAGACCAGCATCAGGCCCACGAACGGGGCCATCGAAGTGGCCCCCATGCGTCCGGCCCGTCCCGAGTCCCGCTGGCTGGTCACGGCCGTCACAAGCGCCGCCACCGTGAGCGGCAAGACAAGCCCGGTGAGAATGTTCACCCACAGATCGCCAGCGGCCCCAATCCAGGGGCCAGCGCCTCCATCACCAGGATCTTCGTGGCGTGAGACGTGATGCCCAATACCAGTCCAGCCACCAGCCCAATGGTTGACCAGACGACACTTCCCGTTGTCCTCTTGGGGCTTTGGTGGACGGTTTACACTCGAAAGTCTAGGCCATAGAACTATCGTTGGATCAAGTATGAGAAGTACTGTGTCGCGGGTTTTCCGCTCACTTACTGAGACTCTGGAGTCCGTTGCCACCAGCCCGCCGTAAAGCATTGACATATAGCGAGTCGCCCCGTCGCACCACCGTCAGTTCGGCGGCCGGTCCGGAGATTGTGCTCTGATCACGTGGTGCGTCTGATCATCCCGGATTCCGAGATTACGCTCACCTTCGTCCGCGCCTCCGGCCCGGGTGGCCAGAACGTCAACAAGGTCTCGACGGCGGTTAAGCTTCGCTTTGATCTCGCAAACTCACCGTCGCTGCCCGAGGATGTTCGCCGCCGCCTGAAGGCACTGGCGGGCAAACGTGTCACCCAGGACGGCATCCTCATCTTGACCGCCCGGGAGCATCGCACGCAGGAAGCGAATCGCGCGGAGGTCCATGCCCGACTGGCGGAATTGCTGGAGCGGGCGACCGTGGTTCCCAAGACTCGCCGCCCCAGCCGCCCGACCAAGGGCTCGAAGATGCGACGTCTGGCCGACAAAGCGCAGCGGTCTTCTTCTAAGCAACTCCGCGGCTTTGCGGGCGATGAGTGAGACCGAGCCCGCGGTGGCGGAAGGTGACAAGGTACTTCCATCTACCCTCCACTTGTTTAGTTCGCGATGAGGCGGGTCCCATGCGCAAGGCGATGAGATAAACTGCCTTCGGAGCTTCTTCCGTGGCCGCAAAATCTCATCTCACGTATCTCGCTCTCGGGCTGACCGCGGTGGTGCGGCCGGTGCAGGCAGCGGAGCCCAGTTTTGCGGCTTCCGTGCTGCCGGTGTTTCAGCAGCGCTGTTTGGGCTGCCATACCGGAACGGCGGCGCAGGCGGGGCTGGACTTGGGTACGGTGGCGGCGGTCGTGAAAGGTGGACGCTCCGGGGCGGCGGTGGTTGCCGGGGATTCGGGCAGCAGTTTGTTGGTGGCCAAGGTGGCCTCCCGCAGCATGCCGCCGGGTGAGCCTAAGTTGACCGACGCGGAGATCCAGGCGATTCGCAACTGGGTGGACCAGGGGCCGGAGTTGAAGGCCGCCGCGCATGGTCCGCGGGCCACGGAACGCGATGTCCTGGCTATCTTTCAGATGCGTTGCGTGGTCTGCCATGGCAAGCGCAAGCAGGAGGGCGGGCTGGATTTGCGGACGCGGGCCAGCCGCGCCAAAGGTGGCAAGTCCGGCCCGGCCTTTATCCCCGGCAAGCCGGAAGAGAGCCTGATCGTCAAGCGCGTTGCCGCCGGGGAGATGCCGCCGCCCAAGCTGCTGTTCTCGAACTCGGTGCGTCCGGCCAGTGAGGCGGAGCTGGAGGTTTTGAAGCAATGGATCGCTGCCGGGGGTCCGCCTGATCAGGCCACGACGCCGGATGCGGGGCAAGGGCTGGTGACCGAGCAGGACCGGCAATTCTGGTCCTTCCAGCCGCCGCGACGACCGGCGGTGCCGCAAGTCCCCGGGACGAAGCCGGCCAACCCCATCGACGCGTTTCTGCTCGAAAAGCTGGCCGCGAAGAAGCTCGGGTTCTCGCCGGAGGCGGATCGCGCGACGCTGCTGCGCCGCCTATCGATCGCCATGTTGGGCCTGCCGCCCACGCCGGCGGAGCTGGAAGCGTTCCTGAATGACCGGCGGCCCGGGGCCTGGGAGCGGCAAGTGGAGCGGGTGCTGGCTTCGCCGCACTATGGCGAGCGCTGGGGCCGCTATTGGCTGGATGCGGTGGGTTACTCCGATTCCGAAGGAAAGGTGGATTCCGATGACATCCGCCCGCATGCCTGGCGCTATCGCGACTATGTCATCCGGTCGCTAAATCAGGACAAACCGTACGACCGCTTCCTGGCCGAACAGCTGGCGGGCGATGAGATGGTGACCTATCAGAACGGCCAGTCGGTGACGCCGGAGACGTTGGAAAGGCTGGTCGCCACCGGGTTCTGGCGCATGGCGGCTGATGGCACCTACTCACCGGCCCAGAGCTTTCTGCCGGAGCGGATGAATGTGCTGGCGGATCAAATTGAAGTGTTCAGCTCCGCCGTGTTGGGCTTGAGCATCAACTGCGCCCGCTGCCACAACCACAAGTACGACCCCCTGCCGCAACGTGACTATTACCGCCTGAGTGCGATTCTGCAAACTGCCTATGACCCCTACGATTGGGTGATCCCGACGCAGCGTCATTTGGACGTGGCCGTGGAGTCGGAAAAACAGCAGGTGGCGGCGCACAACGCGCCTGTTGAGGTGGAGATCAAGAAGTTGCAAGGCGAGCTGAAGGCGCGCGAGGCGGTGTTCCGTGCGCAGTTGATCGACGAGCGCATAGCTGCCCTGCCGGAAGGTGTGCGGGCCGATGTGCGGGCCATCTTGAAGGTCGAGGAGCCACAGCGGACTGCTGTGCAGAAGTATCTGGCCGACAAGTTCTCGGCAACGCTGGTGGTGAAGACGGAAGATCTGACGGCTCGCTTCCCGGAGTACAAGGCTGAAGCCGCGGCCACACAGAAGAAGCTGGCACCGTTCAAAGAGAAGCTGTGGGAGAAGCCGCAAGTAAGGGCGCTGTATGAGATGGGTGGCGAACCATCGGGCACCTATTTGCTGCGGCGGGGCGATGCGCTGTCACCAGCGGAGCCCGTGGAGCCGGGCGTGCCGACGGTGCTCTCCACGGGTCTGAAGCCGTATCGCACACCGGCGGCGGGCGCTTCCGGCGGCCGGCGATTGGCGCTGGCGGAATGGATGACGCAGCCCAACCATCCGTTGACGTCGCGGATGATCGTGAACCGCATCTGGATGCACCAGTTCGGCCATGGCCTGGTTTCCAACGTGGCTAATTTTGGCCGCGCAGGCAGCAAGCCCAGCCACCCGGAACTGCTGGATTGGCTGGCTACCGAACTGGTGGCCAAGGGCTGGAGCTTGAAGTCGATCCACCGGCTGATCCTGACGTCGCAAGCATGGCGGCAGAGCTCGCAGGTGAGTCCCGCGGCGGCCGAGCGTGATCCCGCCAACCTGCTGCTGTCACGCATGCCGCTACAGCGGCTGGATGCGGATGCGCTGCATGATTCGATCCTGGCGGTGACGGGACAGCTGGATGGCACCCTAGGTGGCCGTCCCGCGCCCATCGAGGTGCGGCCCGATGGTGAGGTGGTGCCCAAGGGGCAAGAAGGCCGGTGGCGCCGGGCGGTGTATGTGCTGCAGCGGCGGCGCAGTCCGGTGACCATGCTGGAGGTGTTCGACACGCCACCAATGTCGCCCAATTGTGTGGAGCGGCCGAAGTCCACGGTGCCCACGCAGGCGCTGACGTTGATGAACGGTGCGGACACATTGGGGCACGCGCGCTATCTGGCCGGACGACTGATGGACGAGCCCGGCACCACGCCCGCGCGACAAGTGGAGGCTGCCTATGCCCGAGTGCTGGCGCGCTCCGCCAGTACGGCCGAGGTGGCCGCCGGGGTCGAGGCGATCCGCGGCTTTCGGGATCAGTGGCGTACTCAACTGGCCGCCCGCCATGACGCGGCGCCTCAGACGGCGACGGCGGCCTGGATGGCGTTGGGCGACTTTATCCACGTCCTGCTGAATTCGGCGGAGTTTTCTTATGTCGACTAACCGGCTTGATCTGCCACCCTGCGGCCGCGTCGAGCTTTCGCGCCGGGGCTTCTTTTCGCGGTTTGGGGACGGCCTGCAGGGCGCTGCCCTGGCTACGCTGCTGAGCCGGGATCTCTATGGCGCGGAGCAGGGCCGGGTGTATGACCTGGCGCCGCGAGCCCCGCACTTTCCGGCCAAAGCCAAGTCCGTGATCCATCTGTTCATGAATGGCGGCCCCAGCCAGGTGGATCTGTTTGACCCGAAGCCGGCGCTCACCAAGTTTGCTGGTTCCGCGCCGCCGCGCGATCTGGCTTCGCAGATTGAGTTTACGGATCAGGCGGGCGGCATTCTGCCTTCGCCTTTCCGGTTCCAGCGCTACGGGAAGTCCGGAATTGAACTGTCGGAGCTGCTGCCGGGGCTGGGCGAAGTGGTGGACGACGTCACGCTGGTGCGGTCGATGTTCGGCGAACACTTCAACCATGAACCGAGCATCTACCTGATGCAGACCGGCCGCACGATCCCCGGGCGGCCCGCGCTCGGTTCCTGGTTCGCCTACGGGCTGGGCAGTGAGAATCGCAATCTGCCCGCGTATGTCGTGCTGGACGACCCGAAGGGCCTGCCGATCAATGGCATCCAGAACTGGCAGGCCGGGTGGCTGCCGCCGGTCTACCAGGGGACGCGGTTCCGTTCGGAGGGTTCGCCGCTGCTGAACTTGAAGACGCCGGCCGATACCCCGGAACCAGTGGCGGCAGCGCGGCGGAAGCTGTTGCGGCAACTGGATGAGGCGCACCGCGGGAAGCGCAATCACCAGCCTGATCTCGATGCTCGGATTGCCAGCTACGAGCTGGCGGCGCGCATGCAGATTACCGCCACCGACGCCTTGGACCTCTCGCAGGAAAGCGAGGCCACGCGTGAGATGTATGGCCTGAACAATCCGGCCACGCAGTCCTATGGCAAGCGCTGTCTGATGGCGCGGCGGTTGGTGGAGCGGGGCGTGCGTTTTGTGCAGCTCTATATCGAAGGGCAGATCTGGGACAACCACTCGGACCTGGAGACCGGTCTCCGCTATGCGTGCGGCAAAACGGACAAGCCGGTGGCGGCGCTGATCAAGGACTTGAAGCGCATGGGGCTGCTCGATAGCACGCTGGTGATGTGGGGCGGCGAGTTCGGCCGCATGCCGGTGTCGCAATCGCGCGAGAACGCGGTGACGGGCCGAGACCATGGTCCGGCTGGGTTCACGATGTGGCTGGCGGGTGGGGGCGTGAAGCGCGGGCTTGCCTATGGCGCCACCGACGAATTGGGGCACAAGGCGGTGGAGAACCGGGTGAGCGTGCACGACATGCACGCCACGATGCTCCATCTGGCGGGCTTGAATGCTCGCGAGCTGGTGTTTGACCGCGAAGGGCTGAAGGACCGGCTGACGGACCAGTATCCGGCGCGGGTGGTTAAAGAAATTCTCGTTTAGGCCAGGAGGCTTGGGATGAAGGCTTGGCGGTTCTACGGATTTGGCGATATGCGGTTGGACGACGTTCCGATGCCGGAGCTGAAGGCGCGGCATGTGCTGGTGGAGGTGCTGTGCGTTCAGCCTAGCGTCACGGAGGCGCAACTGGCGGCAGGCATCCGGACGCTGGCCTATGACCGGATCAAGAAGCGCCTGGAGACTGAAGCGCCGGTGCAGTTGTTCGGCCATGAGTTCTGCGTGCGCGTGGTGGAAGTGGGCGAAGGCGTCACCCGCGTCCGTGTCGGCGACCGTGTGGCGGCGCGGGCGAAGCTGCCATGTGAGACCTGTCCGCTGTGCACCTCCGGCCGCGGGCACTTGTGCCGCAAAGGGCCCATCATTGGCTTTCAACTGCCGGGCTGCTTTGCGGAGTTTGCCGTGCTGCCCGAGATTGCGCTGGTGAAGGTGGATGACCGGATCTCGAACAGCGAAGCCGCGTGCCTGCAATCGTTGAGCGATAGCGTGGCGGCGGTGGAGACCGCGCAGATCGGGATCGGTAATTCGGTGGCGATCTTTGGGCAGGGCAGCATGGGGCTGGAGTGCCTGCAAGTGGCTCGGGTGAGCGGCGCGGGCCAGATCATCACAGTGGATGTGCGCGACGAAGCCTGTGCCATGTCGCTTGAACTGGGCGCCGATCTCGCCATCAATGCCCGCAATGTGGATCCCGTGGAAGCCATTCGCGCGGCCACCGGCGGCAATGGCGTCGACATCGTGTTTGAATGCGCCGGGGGCAGCCCGCAGCAGGGCATGGCGGGTACGCGGAGCGTGACGCAAGCGGTGGATGCGGTCCGGTCCGGCGGCAAGATCATCGGTGTCTCCTGGTTTGGCGCGCCGTTTGAAGTGGACATCGACCTGATGCGCGAACGCAGCCTGCGCTACCTGTTCCCGGACATCAGCACGTTTGAGCATCTGGAGCATACGGTGAGCCTGGTGGCCTCCGGCCGCGTGCGGGTGAAGCCGACCATCACGCATACTCTGGAAGGCCTGGATCAAGTGCCGCGCGCGTTTGAGATCACCGCGCATAAAGGCAAGTTTCAGGCCATCAACCCGGCGCAGGTGCTGCTATGCCCGTAAAGCCGAAGCAGCTGATCAAGATCGGCTCCGCGACTCTATCGGATGCGCTGGGCAAGACCGGCGCGATGCAGCACGAGATGCGGCCCCGTTCGGCACAAGCCAAAATGGTGGGTCCAGCGTTCACGGTGCGCGTGCATCCGGCGGACATCCTGATGGTGACGCCTGCTCTGGCCGCCTGCCCGGCCGGGCACGTGTTGGTGATTGACGGCG
Organism: Bryobacteraceae bacterium; assembly: GCA_947458745.1. Taxonomy (GTDB): domain Bacteria; phylum Acidobacteriota; class Terriglobia; order Bryobacterales; family Bryobacteraceae; genus JAPKYZ01. Next base: position 209,595 of record CANGYQ010000003.1, read on the forward strand.
GCGGCGAACGCAACACGGCACTGTGGGGTGAGATCACCACCGAAGCAGCGCATCGCAAGGGTTTGGCCGGTGTCGTGCTCAACGGTGCGCTACGCGATAGCCATGCCATCTCTCGCAGCCCGCTGCCGGTGTTTGCGCTGTCGATTGTGCCCAACGCGGGGGGCGCGGAGTATCCCGGTGAGATAGGCATCGCGGTGGCCTGTGCGGGCACGGTGGTGCAACCCGGGGATTGGCTAGTGGGTGATGAGGATGGCGTGGTGGTGATCCCGGCGGCGCAACTGGAAGCGGCCACGGCGCGGGCGCTGGAGATTGTGGCGGCGGAAAAGCGGATCATCCGTGAGATGCGGCGGGGACAGGAGCTGGCCGACATTCTCCACATCCCGGAAAAGTTGAAACGCAAGCGCGAGGCTGGGCTGATCCCGCAGTTGGCCAAGCAGTAAGGACATCAAGGATCATGCCGCCCCGCCTTGCGATCGCCACCGTGTTGACTGGCTTGCTCGCCATGCCTCCGGTGACCGCTCGCATACTGTTCAAAGCTAACTTTGAAACGGGCGACTTAAGCGAATGGGCCGCCACCGGAACGCGCGGGCAGAACGCTACGCCCCGCAACATCCAGGTGGTGAGCGACATTGTGCAGCAAGGCAAGTATGCCGCCAAGTTCACCATCCACGAAGATGATGTGTTCAACGCCCAGCAACTGCGGGTGCAGGTGGGCGGGCCCAAGGTGACGGTGGAAGAAGGCTCGGACACCTATCTGTCATTCGGCCTCTACATGGCGGATGCGCCACAGGATCGCGACAACTTTTTCTATTGGGAAGGCACGCCGCCGCCGCGCTGGAACAATGTGATGACGTGGTGGCTGGAACCTAAGCCCAGCGGCGGTGCACAGATCGCCTATGGCACCGGCAACCTGGGCCGCAATGGCACGGAATGGACCGCGGACTTCGCGCTGCGCCAGTGGCACCGGCTGGCCATGCATATCCATTGGTCAGAGGACAAAGATCGCGGACACGTGCGGCTCTGGTTTGATGGGCAGTTAGTGCTGGACCGCAACCTGAAGACCAAGGGTGCCGAGAGCGTCTACTTCTGTCAGCCTGGCATCCATCGCAGTCCGCACCGGCCTTCGGTGGACTCGATCTATTTCGACAACTTCATCCTGGCGGACACGCTGGAAGAAGTGCTTGGGGCCAGCCCAAAAGCTGCGGGAAAGACGACGCCCGAATAGGCGCACAGGGCTCGGCGCTGGCCAGAGAGTCGCGGCCACTGAGCCGTGGAATCCTTGTGCCGCATTTGTTCGACACCCCATTGCAACCAAATGACTGCTGGTATATAGTTCAGGCACTCCCCTGGTGAGTAGAAAACCTGCCAAATGATCAATACCCTTCGCGCCCTCGTCTTGTCGCTTGCTGTTGCCCTCTCTGTCTGGAGCCAGACATTCTACGGAACCATCGTCGGCACCGTGAATGACACCTCCGGCAGTGCCATGCCGCAGGCCAACATTACCTTGATCAACCAAGGCACAGCGGAGCGCCGCACCGCAAAAACGGATGCCGCGGGCGGTTATCAGTTCGTCAACCTGGTGCCCGGGCAGTACCGCCTGGAAGTGGAGAACACGGGCTTCCGCCGCTTTGTGCGCGACCCGATCACCGTGGAAGTTTCGACCACGGTCCGCATTGACGTCAGCATGCAGGTGGGCGACGTGACGCAGACGGTGGAGGTGAGTGAGCAGACACCGTTGCTGCAAACCGAGAATGCCTCGCTGGGCCAGGTGGTGGAGCAACGCAAGGTGCTGGAGATGCCACTGAACGGCCGCAATGTGTTCAGCCTGGTGGCCCTGGTCCCCGGTGTTGTCCCGGGTGGGCAGTCCGGTTCGACGCCGACGGGCACCAACCCGTTCGCCTGGGCCAACTTCCAGATCGGCGGCGGGCAGGCGAACCAGAGCGCCTCCTACATTGATGGCGCGCCCGTCAATTCGAGCTACGTCAATCACACGACGCTGGTGCCGACGCAGGACGCGGTGCAGGAGTTCAAGGTACAGACCAACAGCCTGGGACCGGAGTTTGGGCGCTTTGCGGGCGGTGTGATCAACCTCACCACCAAGTCCGGCACGAATTCCTTCCACGGCAGCGCGTACGAGTTCTTCCGCAACCGCTCACTAAATGCCAATACTTTCTTCAACAACCGGGCCGGTGTCCAGCGCCCGGCGTTCTCGCAGAATCAGTACGGGGCCAACATCGGCGGGCCGATTGTGAAGGACAAGACGTTCTTCTTTGGCTCCTACGAGGGGTTCCGTTTGCGGCAGGGCCAGTCCTATGTGTTCTCCGTGCCGACCGACCCGATGCGCGGCGGGGACTTCTCCGACTTCCGCAATGCTAGCGGGGCAGTGATCCCGGTATTTGATCCGCTTTCCACTTGTGGCCGTTTGGGCAATGCCGCCTGCGCCACCAATGCGACGGGTGGTGAAGTGATCTCGCGCGTGCCCTTCCCGAACAACCGGATTCCGGATAACCGGATCGACCGCGCGGCCCGCTCGATGACCGGCCTGTGGGGACGGGCCAACGGCCCGGGCCTGCCCTTCACCGCCGTGAACAACTTCACTTCCAACGCCAGTGTGGGCGGCGACAACGATCAGTACAACACGCGCGTCGATCACAACTATTCGGAGAAGCAGCGCATGTTTGCGCGGTACACGTTCTGGAAGAACCTCAATCTCCCCATTGATCCTTATGGCACCAAGACCTGCGTGGACCGGTGCACGGAGACGATGAACACTAACCAGGCCGTACTGGGCGACACGATCACGCTGAACCCGTCGACGTTTCTCGACATCCGGCTTTCGTTCACCCGGTTCAGTTACGACCGGGTTGCCCTGACCGCCGGATATGACCTGACGGGTTTGGGATGGCCGGCGGCTTTGAATAATCAGGTGGCCGTGCGAGTCCAGCCGATCCCGATTGTCACGGGCTACAACGGCGTCTTCGCCACCAGCGGGACCGGCAGCACGATTGTGGCGCGCAACGACATTTTCTCCATCATGCCGGGCATGACGAAGATCTCCGGCCGCCATACGTTCAAGTTTGGCGGCGAAGCGCGACGGCTGACGCATAACTACTATCAGCAGAACAATCCTTCGGGCTCGTTTAACTTTGACCCGCTAATGACCTCCACCAACCCGTTGGCGGCGGCGGGTACGGGCAATGGCTTTGCGTCGTTCCTGCTGGGCATGGGCAGCGGCGGCGGGTTGACTCACAACAACTTCGTGGCGGGCCAGATGCTCTATTCCGGCTACTACTTCGGTGACCAATGGCAGATCGGCTCCAAGCTGACCCTCAACTACGGGGTCCGCCTGGAGATGATGGGCCCCTGGTCGGAGCGGTTTGACCGGCTGGTGGTGTTGCTGCCCAACGCTGACAACGCGCTGAGCGGGCGGGGCGGCTTGCAGTTTAAGGGCCGCTTGGGCCTGGTGAATTCGGCCGACAGCCCCAGCCGGAACAACGCGCAACGGCGCTTCCTGACCGTGCCGCGCCTGGGTCTGGCTTACCGCATGAACAATAAGACTGTCATCCGTTCCGGCTACGGGCTGTTCTATCTGCCCAACGATGTGGCCTTCAATTCGGCACCGAACATCGACATCGCCAATGCCTATACGACTCCTTACCTGGGCACCGTGGATGGTTCGATCACACCGGCGGACCGGCTGTCCAACCCGTTCCCGAACGGCATCATTCAAGCACCGGGCCGCTCGGCCAACATCCAGCAGTTGTTCTATGGCCAGGGCGTATCCGCCCCGCTCTACAATGACCCGCGGGCCAACATGCAGCAGTGGAACTTCGACATCCAGCGTGAACTGCCCGGTGGCGCCGCCTTGGATGTCGCTTATGCCGGCTCCAAAGGCACGCACTTGCCGGGACCCAACCAGGCGATGAATCAGTTGCCGGACCAGTTCCTGTCGCAGGGTGCGGCGTTGCAACAACAGGTGCCGAATCCCTTCTTCGGCCAGGTGCAGTTGGGGGCGCTGGCCCAGCCCACCGTGGCGCGGGGCCAACTACTGCGGCCGTATCCGCAGTACACGGGCTTCAATATCGTGTCGCCGATGAATCGCAATTCCATCTACCATTCGGCACAGGTCAAGCTGGAGAAGCGCTTTGCGCGCGGTGCTTCGCTGCTGGTTTCTTACACCTTTGCCAAACTGATCAGCGATACCGACACGCTGACGTCGTGGCTGGAACCGGGCGGTGGGATGGCCGTGCAGAACTTCAACAATCTGCGCGCGGAGCGTTCCGTTGCGCTCTATGATGTACCGCAGCGGGCCGTCATCAGCTACATCTATGATTTGCCTTTCGGCAAGGGCAAGTCTTTGCTGGGTAGCGCCAGCCCGGCGCTTGACCGCTTGGTGGGCGGCTGGGGCATCAATGGTGTCACGACGTTCCAGAGCGGCAATCCGCTGAACCTCAGCATGGCCGTCAACACCACCAACTCCTTCGGCGGCGGCCAGCGGCCCAACTCGACCGGCAAAAACGCGAACCTGGAGGGCAGTGCGCAGAGCCGCCTGAACCGGTGGTTCGACACGTCGGCCTTTACGGCACCGGCGGCGTTTACCTTTGGCAATGTCGCCCGCTCGCTCACCGACGTCCGCTCGGCGGGGATCGCCAACTACGACTTCACCATCTTCAAGAACACGCAGATCAACGAACGGTTCGGCTTGCAATTCCGCACCGAAGTCTTTAACTTGTTCAACCGTGTTCAGTTCAACTATCCGGGCACGCAGATGGGTAACCCGCAGTTTGGCGTGGTCAGCGGACAGTACAACAATCCGCGGCTAGTGCAGTTCGCGCTGCGGCTAAACTTCTAGGGAGTGTCCGCGCGGCTGAATTGCGTTCTTGGAATCGTGGGGCTCTGCGGCCTGGGCTTCGGCCTGGCGCAGAGCCCCTTTCTCATGTCGCCCGCGGGGCTCGACTTTGTCCACCGCCACTCTCCGACTACGCAGAAGTATCTGGTGGAGACGATGGGCGGCGGCGTGGCGCTGCTCGACTACAACCAGGACAGGCTGCTGGATATCTTTCTGGTGAACGGCGGCCGGATCAATGATCCGGTGAAGCTGCCGGCCGACTTCGGCCGCGAGCTTCCGGCCTACTGGAACCGGCTCTACCGGCAGAATGCCGACCACTCCTTCACCGATGTCACCGCCGCCGCGGGCTTGAGTGGCGGGCCCAACAGCTACGGCATGGGCGTCGCGGTGGGCGACTTTGACAATGACGGCTTCCCGGATCTCTACGTCACCGGCTACGGGTCCAATGCCCTTTATCGCAACAACGGCCGCGGAGGTTTTGCCGATGTGACTGCCGCCGCCGGTGTCGCCGCTCGTGGCTGGTCGGCTTCCGCTGGTTTCTTTGACTATGACCGTGACGGCCGCCTGGACCTGTTCGTCACGCGTTACCTGGATTGGAGCATCGACCGCAACATCCTTTGCGGCACGCCGTTCAACGCCTACTGCCGGCCGGACAAGTTTCCTCCGGTGGCCAATGTTCTCTATCGCAACGAAGGCGGGGGGCGCTTCCGTGACGTTAGTGGGCCGGCGGGCATTGCCGCCATCAAGGGCAAAGCGCTGGGCGTGGCCTTCAATGATTACGATGCCGACGGCTTTCCGGACATCTTTGTGGCCAATGATGGCATGGAGCAGTACCTGTTCCACAACGAAGGCGGGCAGCGGTTCAAGGAAGTGGCGACGGAGGCGGGCGTGGCCTTCTCTGATGACGGACGCACGTATGCCGGGATGGGCGTGGCGTTTGCCGACTATGACCGCGATGGCCGCCCCGATGTGCTGGTGACGAACCTGGCGCTGGAGAAGTACGCGCTCTACCGCAACGAAGGCGGTGGCCGGTTCCGCTACACCAGCCTGACAACGGGCTTGGCGGCGCTGACGGCGCGCAGTTCCGGGTGGGGTGTCGCGCTGGAAGACTTTGACAACGACGGCTGGCGTGACGTGTTGGTGGCGCAAAGCCACGTGCTTGATAACGTCGCCAAGGTCAATTCCGGGCTCCGTTATCTGGAGCCGCCATTGCTGTTGCGCGGCACCGGGGGCCGGTTCCAGCCGGTGGTGATCACCGATCAGGTGATGGCGGGCCGGGGGCTAGCCGTGGGGGATCTGGATAACGATGGCGTGCTGGAGGCGGTGGTGTCGGTATTGGGTGACCGGCCCGTGGTGATCAACGGTGCTCCGCTGATTCCTGCTGGGTCCGATGCAAACTGGTTGACGGTGAAGCTGACCGGAACTTCCAGCAATCGCGATGGGCTGGGGGCGACGGTTCGCGTAGGCGATCAGGTGAGCTATGTGACGACGTCGGGCAGCTATCTTTCGGCTTCTGACCGTCGCGTCCATTTTGGCTTCGGCCGCGGCTTAGGATCAAAAGGGGAGCAAGAGGTGACGGTCGAGATCAACTGGCCCAGCGGCAAGAAACAGATCCTGGAACACGTCCCGGTGAACCGTCTGTTGGACGTGAAGGAGCCGCAATGATCCTGGTTTGCCTCCTGCTGCTGGCGCAGGTATCTCCGGAGTTGACGCAGCACGTCAACGCTGGTTTACGTGCTAAGCAAGCTGGCGATCTGCCCACCGCCATCCGGGAGTTTCAGAAGGTGGTAGAACTGGCCCCGGCGCTGGCGGCCGCGCACGTCAATCTCGGGGCGGTCTACTACGAAGCGCGGGACTACGGCCGGGCGATCCCAGCCTTGCGCAAAGGGCTGGAACTGAACCCGGCACTGCCGGGAGCCCAGGGCATGCTGGGTGCGGCACTGTTGGCGCGGGGCTTTGCGGCGGAGGCGATTGCGCATCTGGAAAAGGGCCAATCGGTTGACCTGCTGGGTGTCGCCCTGCTGGAAGTGGGCCGTGACCGGGAGGCGCTGGACCGGCTGGAGGCATCGCTGCAAACCCGCCCCAATGATCCGGATCTGCTTTACTACCTGGGCCGGGCCCACGCGCGGCTGGCGCAGCAGGTGACGGACCGGCTGTCGGCCGAGTTTCCCACCGCAGCCCGGACGGTCCAGTTGCGGGGCGAAGCGCGGACCGCGGCGGGCGATCACACGGGGGCGGCGCGCGAGTTTCAAGCGGCGCTGAAGCTGCGCCCGGACTTGCATGGTGTTCATCTGGCGCTGGGCGAAATCTACTTGAGCGCGGGCGACTATCCGGCCGCCGAAAAGGAGTTTCGGGCGGAGACTGAACTGGCGCCGGGTTCCGCGGTGGCGGCGTATCAGTTGGGTGCTGTGTTGCTGAACCTGGGTGACCCGGACCGCGCGGTGAAGGAACTGGAGCGGGCGGAAGTGCTGAAGCCCGGCATGCCGGAAGCTCTGCTGGCGCTGGGGCGGGCGCAAGTGGCCACGGGTGCCAGCGGCGCGGCCGAGAAGAACTTTCTCCGCGTGATCGAGCAGGAGAAGAAAAGCCGGTTGACCGAAGCGGCTCACTTTCAGCTGGCACAGCTTTACCGCCAAATGGGACGAACTGCCGATGCGGACCGGCACCAGGCCGCCTTCCAGGCATTACGTGCGGCGCATAAGCCGTAGTCATGCTCAGCTTACCTTGCGCGGCAACTCCCAATCAGATTCTTGACCTTCATTCTTATCGTGCCGGGTATGAACCCAGTTCCACCGAGTCGGGGCAACAGGGTATGCTCCTTGCATGCGGAACTCCGTTTGGCTTTTCATGGCCACGTTTGGCTTTGCCCAAGCGGCTGACCTGACCGTTGGGGGTGACTACCCGAAGCAGTTTGAACGCTGGCTGACCCAGCAAGCGGAGAAGCACTGGGACCAGCGCGAGCGGACGGTGGCCGCGTTGTCGAGCGCGGCGCAGATCAAGGCGCGGCAGGAGTATGTACGCCGTACTGCCCGCGAGTTGATCGGCGGCCTGCCCGAAGGGAAGACGCCGCTGAATGCACGGGTGACGGGAGTCGCTCCCCTGCTGGGCGACGGCTACCGGGTGGAGAACGTCATCTTTGAGAGCCTGCCGGGCCTTCAGGTGACGGCCAACCTCTACCTGCCCACCCGCGGCCCCAAGCCCTATCCGGCGGTGCTGGGCGTGGCGGGGCATTCGATGAATGGCAAGGCGTCTTCCACCTACCAGACCGCCTTCATCGGCTTCGCCCAACGCGGCATCGCGGTGCTGGCCTATGACCCGCCGGGGCAGGGTGAGCGGCTGGAGTTCCTCGATCCCGTCAGTGGCAAGTCTCGCGCCGGGATTGGTGTGCCGGAACATCAGATGGCGGGGTTGCAGTGCCTGCTTACCGGAACCAGCATTGCGCGCTATGAGATCCACGATGGCATCCGTGCCTTCGACTATCTGCTCACCCGCCCGGAGATCGACCCCAAGCGCATTGCGGTGGCGGGCAATTCCGGTGGCGGCACGCAGGCGGCCTATCTGGCGGTGCTGGAGCCGCGGCTGGCCGGGGTGGTTTCTTCCTGCTACATGACGCGGTGGCGGGAACTGTGGGCGGGTCCGGGTCCGCAGGATGCGGAGCAGGTGTGGCCGGAGTTCATCTCGCGCGGCCTTGATTTTGGCGACTTCGCGCTGGCTGCCGCGCCTCGGCCCTTTCTGATGACCACCGCCATCCGCGACTACTTCCCGATTGACGGTGCCCGCACCACGTTCAAACAAACCCAGCGCCTGTTTGACCTGCTGGCCGGGGGCGAGAAGATGGGCTACTTCGAGTTTGACGATACGCACGGCTGGTCCAAGCCACGGCGTCAGGCGGCGAATCGGTGGCTGGAAAAGTGGCTGCTGGGGAAGGACTCCGATGGCGCGGAAGGCGAGATTCTCACCCTGGAGGAGAGCAAGCTCTACGCGACATCGACGGGCCAAGTGGCCACCTCCGGCGGTACCGAGACGGTGCAATCGCTGAACCGGAAGCTGGCGGCGGAGCTGAAGGCCGCGCGTGAGAAGCGCGCCGAGCCGTTGACGGTGGCTCGCATCAAGCAGGTGATCGGCTACCAGGAGCCTCCCGCAGGCCCGCCGCCGGCAGTGTCGCGCGGAACGGTGTCGCGCGATGGCTATCAGGTGGAGAAGCTGGAGCTGACGGTGGAGGGCGGTGTGACCATTCCGGCACTGCTCTACTTCCAAACGCTGGCGGAGCCTCCAGCGCGGGCTTGGGTCTATGCGTCAGGTGCGGGCAAGGCGGGCGATGCTGATATTGCGGAACTGGTCCGCACGGGCCACGTGGTGCTAGCGGTCGAGCCGCGCGGCTCGGGCGAAGGCTACCGGGCGAGCGGGGTGGGCGGCTATAGCGGGGCTTACCAATTGGCGGCGCGCACGTGGCTGCTGGGGCGCAATCTGTTGGAGATGCAGGCGGCGGACCTGGTGCTGGCGAACCGTTACTTGCGCTCCCGCATTGGGGACCGGCGGATCGGCCTGCTGGCCAAGGGTTCGCTAGGCCCGGCGGCCAGCTTCGCGGCCGCTCTCGACCCCGGCTTCGGACAATTGGTGGTGGAGCGGGGCGTCCTCTCCTACGGTGCCATCGTCAACGCTGCGGTGCACGAGAATCAGACCAGCGCCGTAGTGCCCGGCATCTTGAAACAGTTCGATCTGCCGGATGTATTGCGGACGCTGGCCCCACGCCGGGTGACGTTGGTGTCTCCGGTGACGCCGAATCAATTATCCCCAGGGTTGATGGACTCAGTGGGCGAAGTGGCCACCGGCCCGGCGCGGGCGAGCGTGGTGTTCCGCGGCGAAGCCTGGACGTTGCGTCGGACCGTGCCGGAGATGTTCTAGCGGAGAAGTTCGGCTGCCGGGCTACCGGCGGCGACGGGTCCAGCAGAGGAGCCCTACAACGGCACCGACCACCGCCGCGGTTGCCGGTTCCGGAACAGCCGATGACGGATTGCTGACGGAAAAGACCAAGCTGTCCGGCAGCGTAATCTTGTCGCCCTCATTCATATGGAGTATAGCCTGGCTGTGCTGGCGGGCGGTCTGGTGATGCTGTCCTTGATCCGGGTGGCGGGATGGCGCTGGACGTTGGGTGTTGTGGCTGCTGGGGCCGGGATGGCCGTGTGGCTGAAGCCGGAACTGGCCGGCATTCTCAACTTCATCACTTCGCCCTCGAATTCGACTGGCGTAGCTGAATTGAGGCCGCTGGTTTATCGGAGCGGCCGGTGGACACTGGTGCCTTACTTCCAGCAGTTGGGGTGGTGGGCCTGGTGATGATTCCTGCCCTGGGTTTGCTGGCCCGGCGGCTGGTGGGTTCCACTGGAAGCGGATGCCGTCTGCTGTGGGGTTGGGCGATCGTATTTCTGGTGTTGGCGGCCGGGCAGGAACGCATCACTCAGTATTCACTGCTGGGGGCCATTCCGCTGGGCGCGGGTCTGGTGGCTTGGCTGGTGGACCGGCTGCGGCCCGCGCTGCGGCCGTTCGCGGTGACGGTGGCGGTACTGCTGCTGGTGGGCCCGAGCGCAGTTTTCTACCCGCAACTGCTGGGCCCGGATTCCGGTGTGCCCGAGGCTTGGCGGGAGGCGCTGGCCTGGGTGCGGACCCAGACGCCGGACCCCGCCGCGCAGCCCTACGGCATTCTCAACTGGTGGGGCAGCGGCTATTGGATCACGGCCCTGGCGCATCGCCAGCCGCTCAGTAACCCCACCCAAGCCGGAGCGGAGGACGCGGCTTGGTTGCTGCTGAGTGAGGATCCGGCCATTGCCGCCACCATGGCGAAGCAAGGGCTACGGTACGCCATGGTCAGCTCGGAACTGCTGCTGCTACCCAGCGAACAGGGGGCTACTGGGGCCTTCACCAGTGTGGTCGGCGGGGCGGGGCAGAACATCAGCAACTACATCCAGACGTTCTATCGCGCCGTGCCCGACGGCTCACTCCGACCCGAAGTGCGCTTTATGCCCGCCTACTTCCGGACGCTGATTGCCCGGCTGGGCTTGAGCGGCCCTTGGCGGCATGCCGGCTCGGCCTCGGTGCAGGCGCTGGCCTATGTCCGCAAGCAGCGCCAGGGCCACACCTACAAAGAGATCGCGGCCGAGTTTGCCGGGACGCCAGAGCAGGCGGATCTCTTCATCGCCCAACAGCAGGCCCTGGGGAACGACGCTTCGCGCGTCAGCGACAATCCAGCCGTTCCCTGTATCCCGGTGGAGCTGCCGACGGGGATCCGGCAAGTGTTCCCGGAAGCCTCACGCCTGGCCCCGGAGACCCTGGTGTTCGCCATCATCCCCTAGCCAAATTGGCGGCGGGAAGGGGAAGGCGGTATCACTAGCGGGCCAGGTGTTTAGACTTGGCTACCAGTGATACTTCGACGCCCATCAGGTACCCGAACACGTGCTGCGGCCCGGTTAGCGCATCCTGCCGCGGAGCAACATCGCCCGTGGGCCCTTTTCTCCCACCGTTTCGGTCCAGCCTAGAAAGATGCGGCCAGACATTCCGAGGGCGAGCGATGGCGTAGAGACTGAGCCTTCCCCCGGCATGCCGGCCTTCACCAAGCTGGACAGCGTTCCGCCGGGCAGCAGCTCGCGGAAATAGATGCTGCTTTTGCCCCAGGACTCTTTCTCCTTCGGGTCGCGCGCCTTGAAAGCCACTGCCAGGCGGTTCTCGTAGGCCGCGACGAAGGGATAAGAGGGGTCAACCGTGCCATCGGAGAAGGATTGGCGCGGGGAGAATTCCGTCCCGTTGGTTGTGGACGAGAAGTAGATGCCCGGCTTGCCGTTGGCTTCCGAGAACCAGACCACATACAGCTTGTCGCCGACGGTGGCCAGGCTGGCTCCGACATGCGGACACCCTTTGATCTTCCAGCCGTCCCGGTTCACCAGCACGCCCTTGGTCCAGGTTTCACCCTTGTCTGCCGAAGACGCGGTATAGATGTCCCGCAGGTCCCCATTATCGACGCCACGCCAAGTAGTCACGACCCGGCCGCCGGTAAACCCGAACCCCACGCGGCAGCATGGACAAACGTCCCGAGCGATCCGCACGTTCTTTGACCAGGTCTTGCCGCCGTCGGTTGAACGCGTCAGATAGACGGACGCCGCGCCAGCGGTATAATCGCCGGTCTTGGCCTCGTCCTTGTCGCGCATGTCCAGCCAGGCCGCGTAGAGCGTGCCGTCTGGGCCAACGCCCGCGCCCTGAAATCCGTGCGAGTTGGGCGCCGGATCATCGTCCAGCGTGACGGCTGGTGACCAGGTGGTCATCATGGCGCCGGCGCGCGAGAAGCGAACGTGGCTGCCGCCTTTGGAGTCTCGCGCGTTCCAGAAAGCGTACAACGTCATTTCATCCGGTGAAAAGAACAGCTGCGCGGAATTCTCGCCATGGTCCGACACTTCGCCGGGAACGTTGTTGATTCTCTGGGGCTCGGTCCAGGATTCGCCGAGGTCATTTGATGAGACGTAGTGCAGGTCGGCGCCCCGCTCACCAGGCGCGGCGTAGATGGCCACCAGCCCCTGGGCCCGGCGGGAAATCACCTTCAGGCTCTTGGCGGGTTTGCCGCCATTGAGAGCTTGGGCCTGTTTCTCAAAGCTCACCTGAGGCGCCGTCGCGGCGCCGAGCGACAGCAGTGCCGCTAATGCAACGTAAATTGGTTTCATTGGTTCTCCTTGTTTGAACTTAATTTCAGAAGCTCAGCCGCAGTGCTAACTGGGCCTGGCGCGGATCGTTCGCCGTCAGAGCCTGCCCGAAGTTGGGCGAGGTCAATACGCTATCTGGCGGGTTGTAGTTGACGGTATTCAGGAGATTGAACATCTCTCCCCGAAACTCCAGCCGGAACTTGTCTGAGAGCACCACGTTCTTGGACAGTCCAAGATTTAGGCTCAAGAGGCGGTCACCGGTCAACGTATTCCGGCCCAAGGTGCCGAACGTGCCACGGAGTGGTGTGAGTTGCGAGCGCAGTGCCGGGTCGACGGCAATGACCCGCCGCGCGGCCGGGTCCAGCGTCAGCGAGCCCGGTACGGCCATCAACCGGTTGTTGTTCGAGCCGTAGGGGTTGTCGCTACCGGCATAGAGCGTGTAGGGGCGTCCGCTTTGCAGCGTAACGATCCCCTGAACACTAATGCCCCAATAAAGGGGGCGGCTGAAGGCGGTGGTGAAAACGTGCCGCAGGTCGAAATCGGACGGGCCGCGGTTCAGCCGCCAGTTCCGCTCGTCCAGAGCGAGGATGCCCCGGTCGAGGCCGGTATTGGAGTTCGGGATGTCGCTCACTTCATCAATGAACTTGGACCAGGTGTAGGAACTGCGCAGCGTCAGATTGCGAATTCGCGATTGGAAGCTGGCCTGTAGTGAGTGGTAACCGGACGTGGCCGCCGTTTCCAGCACATTCACCACGCCGACGGAGGTGTCGGGCCGGGCGGCCTGGGCGAGCCCATCGCCACCGTTCGGGCGGGAGACGCGCGGCAGCTTTCGGCCGAGGGTTCCGACATAGGCGACGCTGAGCACCGTCTGCGGATTGATGAGCTGCCGTTCCAGGGCCAGGTTGAGGTGCTGTGAATAGGGTTGACGAAGATTCTTTTGCGGCACCACCAGCCCGGAGGGCAGCCCGGCCTGGGCCGTCGCCAGCAGATTCGGGAAAGTCGGAGAGGCAGTCGCGAAGTTCCGAATCAGCGGAGGATTGAAGCGGGCCAGTCCGACGAAGCTGAGTTCCAACACGTTGTAGTAGATGCCGTAACCGGCGCGCAGCATCGTCTTGGCGGACCGGTCAAGCTGCCAGGCCAGGCCCAGGCGGGGCATCAGATTGTTGTAATCCGGCGAATAGCGGTATTGATCCGGGATCAGCCCATTGACGTCGCGCGGGACCGAATTGAACTCATAGCGCACCCCAAGGCTGAGGGTCAGACGGCTGTGGATGCGCCAATCATCCTGAGCATAGAAGTTCAGTTCCGAGGCGCGAAGGCCTAGATAAGGATTCCCAACGTTGCGCGAATACGAAGCCGCCCGGCCGGCCAGGAAGTCCGGCACCGAGTTGAACCGCAGTGCACCGGTGAACGAAGGCGCGAAGGTTCCGCTGTTGAGTTGCAGGCGGCGGATGTTCGCACCAAACTTCCAGGAGTGGCCGCCACGGTTCCAACTGAGATCATCGGCGAACTGGAAGGTATTCTGGGCGGTTTGCCGGCGCATGAAAGCGAACTGGCCGAGGGAGGTTAAACCGTTCACCGCCACCGTGCCCACTAGGCCGTTGCGGGTAGCATCACCCAGTGTGACCGGGTCCAGGAAACTGTCGTTCAGATCGAAGCGGGTATAGTTCAGCCGCGCTTCGTTGACGACGTTGGCTGCTCCGGTCCAGATGTGCTGGAGCGAATGCCCCGTGGGGCCGACGCTGGATTCGTATCTCGCTAGCGATGCTCCACTGGTTCCCAAATTGACAGCGGTCAGCCGAGTGGTGCGCCAGAAGATGCGCTGAGAAGGCGAGATCTCGTGATCCAGGCGGAAGACCTGGCTGTTCTGATCGAGATTGAAGCCGGGATTGGCCCGGTAAAGATTGGTCCCGGCAATATTGGGTTCCGGATAGAGATTGGCCAGCGGGGCGATGGCGGGCACCGCCTGGGCCTTCTGGGCCGCAGTCAGCGTTTGTATCGTTTGTGGACTCGTCGTGCGGCGGATGTTCCATTCGTTGTTCACGAAGAAGAACGTCCGGTTGCGCCGGATCGGGCCGCCCAGGTTGTAGCCAAAGTTGTTCCCCCGCAACGGCGGCTTCACCAAGTCGAACGTATTGCGGGTGTCGAGAACTTCATTCCGGAGGTAGTTGTACGCCAGGCCGTGGAACTCATTGCCACCGCGCTTGGTGATCAACGAGATCACCGAGCCATTCTGCCGTCCGTACTCCGCCTTAAAGTTGTGCGTCAGTACCTGCATCCCGTCGATAGCCTCAGTGGAGATCAACTGCTCAGAAGCGCCGCGGCCCATCAACAGTCCGCCTTCGGCCTCATTGAAGTCGTTGGAATCGACCAGGTAGTTGTTGTTGCGATTCCGCGATCCCGACACGGAAAAGGGGCGATGCGCTGCCGTGGAGAGAGCGACGCCGGGCGTCAGATAGGCCTGCGTCCGGAAGTTGCGGCCGCTGCCGCCGCCCAGCATGGGCAAATCGTTCATCAGTGAAGCGCTATAGCTGGCACCTCGATCCGGCGTGTCAGTGCGGAGTGCGGATACCTCCCCGCTGACCGTGACGGCCTGCGACTGCGTGGCGACGTTGAGCGTTAGGCGCACGCTGGGCGAATCGCCAATCGCCACCCGCACTAGCTCGGAAGTGGCATCACTGAAGCCCACTTTTCCGGCCACAATGCGGTACGTATCCTGCGGCAAGCTGGGCACGAGAAACCGGCCGGAGTGATCCGTGGTGACGGCCTGCTTGACGCCCGTGGACTGGCGCGTCACCTCCACTCGGGCATTCTCGATGCCAAGGCCCTGGGAATCCAGGATCTGGCCAGAAATGGATCCGCCGATATTCTGCGCATAAGCCATGCACATGGCCGCTGACAGCATGCAAGCTGTAGTTATTGCTCTCACGATCAACATCTCCCTTTCGCTATTTCTTGACTTCACGGTTCCGCTGACACGCACGCCGCATGGCTCCGGCTGATGGCGGAGCCTCTCGGTGCGCGGGTCACTTCATTTGGCCAGCGCCTTGGAACGCTCACTGATGAAGTCCCAGTTGATGACTTTCGTCACGGCGGCCAGATAGTCACCACCCTTGTTCTGATACTTCATGTAGTAGGCGTGCTCCCAGACATCGATGCCCAGCACCGACCGCTGATGGCGCAGCAGAAAGCTGTCCTGATTGGGGTAGCGACTGGTGCACGCGGGCCAATTCGCGCCAGCAACACTGCGCAGTAAACGGTCCGCTACCACCCCGGCATCCGCCACAAACGCAGTAACAGGCGCGAAAACGAGCAGCAGCCGATGGACAAACTCCATGGGCGCGACTCCTATTCAGTTGGTTGAAGGGCTATTGAGGATTAGCCGGGAAGGTCAGGCAGTGGGCGGAGGGCGTTGCCACGCGGAGGGATTGCATTGCGCAACCGTGTAACAGGCGGCTGATACGGGAGCGATACTGGCGTGGTGCAGCGGGACCGGAATCACTACCGCGGCAGGCGCCAGCAACGTTCGCAGCGGGGTCACCGAGGTTACGCAACAGCATTCCTTGGGACACGAGCTGACACTGCCGATACTGACCGCACCCGGCGTCGGGCGCTTACGGTGGCAGCAGGAATGCCGTTGCCCTTTGCGGCAACACGCCATTCCGGATGCGTCGTCGGCCAACACGCGCCCGGCCGCCAAGGCGACGGGGAGCTGGAGAACCAGAACCAAGACCAGCGCCAGCCAACGGTGCGCCAGGTTGGCGAACACGCGACTGCGCGGCTGGGTTCTCAGGGTCATCGGTCTAGCCCGAGTATCGCATGACTTTTTCTCGCAGTGACTCATTTTTGTGGGGCAGCTGGACTTTTCTGGCGGACCAACTTCAGCTCAGCCGCTTGAAACCGGACCCTCTGTCGCGCGACAGTAGAGTTTGACCCCGCAAATTACCGTCCTCGACACGGGCGGGCAGTACTGCCACCTGATCGCCCGCCGCGTCCGTGAATTAGGCATTTATGCCGATGTCCAGCAGAGCGATGTCCCCGCGGCGACGCTGGCTGATCGCCGCGGCATCATCATCTCTGGCGGCCCCGCTAGCGTCTACGCGCCCGACAGCCCAACTACGGAGAAAGAGCTCTACGCGCTTGGCGTGCCCGTGCTGGGCATCTGTTATGGCTTGCAGTTGATGGCCCATTCGCTGGGCGGCGAGGTGGCGCTGGGCGACAAGGGCGAGTATGGCAAGGCGACACTGCATGTCGATGACGCCTCCGGTTTGCTGGCAGGCTTTGATGCCGATGAACCAGTGTGGATGAGCCATCGCGATCAGGTCCGGACGCCGCCGCCTGGCTTCCGGCGGACGGCCACCACGGTCACCTGCCCGGTTTCGGCTATCGAGGATGGAGAGCGCAAGCTGTACGGCGTGCAGTTCCACCCGGAAGTGGTCCACACGCTGCGGGGCCGGCTGCTGCTTGAGAATTTCCTGTTTGGCATCTGTGGCTGCGTGAAGGATTGGGACCCCCAGCAGCAACTGCCGGAGATTGAGCGTCAGGTGCAGGCGATCGCCGCGGGCCGCAACGTACTGTTCTTCGCGAGCGGCGGCGTCGATTCCACGGTGGCCTCCGCGCTGTGTGTGCGCGCCCTGGGGGCGGAGCGGGTCCATGCCGTTTATGTCGATACTGGCCTGATGCGCGAAGGCGAGACGGAGTTTGTCGCCAAGACATTTGAAGGCTTCGGCCATGGCGTCTTTGAAGTGGTGGATGCGCGCGCGGAGTTTCTGGGTCAACTGGCAGGTGTCACGGAGCCGGAGCGCAAGCGCCACATCATTGGCGAAGAGTTTGTCCGCGTGCAGGAACGCATTCTGGAGCGCGGCCGCTTTCTCGATGGCGAATGGATTCTAGGCCAAGGCACTATTTACCCCGACACCATCGAATCGGGCGGCACCAAGAAAGCCGACCTGATCAAGACCCACCACAACCGCGTGGCCGGCATTCAACGCTTGATGGAAGCCAACCGTATTGTCGAGCCGTTGCGGGATCTCTATAAGGACGAAGTGCGGGTGCTGGGCCGGACGATGCAGCTTCCGGATGAACTGCTGGACCGGCATCCGTTCCCGGGGCCAGGCTTAGCAATCCGCTGTTTGTGTTCTGATGTAGCGGCACCCGTCACCAAGACGCCGGAAGGTTGGGTGGTCCCGGTACGCAGCGTGGGCGTGCAGGGCGATTCGCGCACCTACCGTCCGGTGCTGGCGGTGGAAGAACTGCCCACCGAAGAAGTGATTGATCGGGCGACGCATCTGATCAACCAGCGCTCCGACGTCAACCGGGTGATTGCCCATTGCGGTGGCCACGGGCCGCTCCGCGCGGCAGGCGTGCAAGCCAGCGCCATTACCGAAGAGCGCCTGGACCGGCTGCGCCGCGCGGATGCGATTGTGCGGGAGATGTCAGAGCGGTCCGGCTTTGAGCAGCAGGTTTGGCAGTTTCCCGTCGTGCTGATACCCCTGGGCGATGCGGCGCGTCCCGATTCGGTGGTGCTGCGGCCTATCTATTCGGTGGACGGTATGACGGCCAGCGCGGTGGCGATGCCGCACGTTCTTCGGGATAGCCTGACGGTGCTGCTCCTGGCGATCCCGGGGGTAGCGCACGTGTTCTACGACATCACCCACAAGCCTCCGGCGACGATTGAGTGGGAGTAGATGTGCCGAGACCAGCTGAAAATTGCAGCTAAATTGAACTCATGGTTGCCAGGGAAGAGTTACATCGTTTAGTCGATCTGCTTCCGGAAGAAGATTGGACCGAGGCGCAGCAGTTGTTGTTTTCATTCATCATCGATGATGAACCGGTCACTCCAGAAGACTTGGCTGCTGCTGCTGCTGAGGGTGAGGCGCAGATCGCGCGGGGCGAGTTTGTCACTCTGGATGAGCTGAAACGCAACTTCGGCTTGTGAACTTTACGCTGGTAGTTTCGAAGGCTGCCCACGCCACATTTAGGCGTTTGGATCGCACTCTCCGGCGTCGGCTTTTGGCTCACTTTGACGAACTCGTTGCTAACCCGTTCGGTTCCAGCGTGGTTTTGGAGGGCGCAGCGCCTTTGCGGCGCAGTCGCGTTGGTTGATGGCGAGTGCTATTCCAGGTTAACCTTGGCGAGCGCGTGGTCCACATTGACGCCATTCGCCCTCGCGGTCAGGCTTACCGCAACCTGCCGGAATAGCTACCCCGACACCCGCTGCAAATGCGTGTCCTTAAAGAACGTCGGGTACTTTAGGCCGTAGCCGGCCATGGGGTCAAAGCCGACGTGTGCCAGCCAGATCCATGCATATGGTTGCCACTGCTGGACCGGTAAAGATCAGCAGCAGGATCGGCAGCACTTCCGTGTGCGCCAGGTTGTAGCAGGCACTGCCCAGTTTGGGGTTGGCCAGATAGCCCAGCATCAGCAGATCCGGCGCCAGAAACAGTAGCGCGAACAGCCTCCAGCCTGCTCCGGTGGCGGCGTATGACCACGAAGCAAAGGCGAGAACGGCGGCACCCTCCAGCGCCAGAAGCATGCGGGGGTTGGAAAAAAGCGCAATCTCTTCGATGATGGTGGACATATGGCAGGTCGCAAGAAGTTCGACGAAGGCAAGGGGGTTCGGGAGATCGCGCGGGAACGCGTGGGCACCGTCCCGGCGACGAAAGTGATAGTCTCAAAAGTCAAGAAGCCACCGAAGTATAAGAAACCACCGGGCGAGGAAAAAGAATGAAGGGTTTGCTGCTGTTGCTGGGTTGCGCGCTGGGCGCGTTTGCTGAAACGAAGTTGCTGAAGAATGCCACCGTCATCGATGGCACCGGATCGGCCGCCAAGCCCGGCACCTCCATCCTGGTGGTGGACGGACATATCACTCAGATCGGCCACAACTTAAAGGCGCCGAAAGACGCCGAAGTGATCGACCTGACCGGCAAGTTCGTCATCCCAGGCTTGATCGCGTCCCACGGTCACTTGGGCAACACCAAGGGCTTCATCCAGGACCCGAAAAACTTCACCCGTGAGAACGCCGAAGCGCAGTTGAAGAACTACGCCTCCTACGGCATCACCACCATGGTCTCAATGGGCAGTGACCAATCGCCCGTCTGGGCCATTCGGACGGAGCAGCGCGCTGGGCGGCCTTCGATGGCTCGGGTGATCACCGCCGGCCGTGGCTTTACCGGCAAGAATGGCTACCCGACCTCGGCCATGGGCATGAAGGGCGTGCCGTATGAGATCGAGACCGTGGAGCAGGCGCAGAAGGCCGTTGACGAGCAGGCGGCGCTGAAGGTGGACTTGATCAAGATCTGGATGGACGACCACCTGGGCAAAGAAAAGAAGATCTCGCCTGAACTGGCCAAGGCGATCATCGCTCAAGCCCATAAGCATGGCCTGAAAGTGGCCGCCCACATCTTCTACCGCGAAGATGCGCGCGCGCTGATGGAAGGCGGCCTGGACATGATCGTCCACAGTGTCCGCGACAAACCGGTGGACGACAGCTTCATCGCCTTAATGAAGAAGACCGGTGCCCGGCAAGGCGCGGCGACGTTGGCCCGCGAGATCTCGATGTTCTACTACGCCGAGCCACGGCCGTTTCTCGACGACCCGTTCTTCACACGTGGCGTTGGCGGCCCCAATGGCGAGATTGTCACGCGCATGAAGTCCGCCGCCTATCAGCAGGGCCAGAAGATTGATCCGGACCACAAGCTCTACCCGGACTTTCTGGAGACGGCCAAGAAAAACCTGAAGAAGCTGTACGATGCCGGTGTCCCGGTGGGCATGGGTAGCGACTCCGGCCCGCCCGTCCGCTTTCCGGGCTACTTTGAGCATTGGGAAATGGAGTTGATGCAGGAAGCGGGCCTGAAGCCAGCCCAGATCATCGTTTGCGCCACGCGCAACAACGCCCAAAGCTACGGCTGGGACAAGCAGATTGGCACCCTGGAAAAAGGGAAATGGGCCGATCTGGTGGTGCTGGGCAAGGACCCCTCCGCGGACGTTAAAAACATGCGCGCCATCGAAATGACGATGGTGGCGGGCAATGTTGCCTACAAGGCGAGGTAGAGCTGTTCCGCGCAGGGGCGGGGTGTCAACGATCGCCCTTTGCGAGCGACGTTCGTGGCTCTGGTGTTGTAAATAGACAAGGGCTTAACGGGGGTTCGGGCCGTCGTCTGCGCCCACGCCATCTGGAGCGGGTGCCGTCTGCCGGGCACGAGCCCCCACGGCGGCCGCACCGACGATGGCCAATCCCACCAGCGTCCAGGATTGCGGCTCCGGCACATCCAACAAGCTGACCGGGTAGACCAGCTTGGCGCTTTGTTCCTGATTCAAGTCGAGCTTCTTGCTGCGCCGCTCGTTGGCTCCCACATTTAGCTTCGCCTCGTTCTCCTTGGCGGCGAAGTCCAGCTTCTGGGTATCTTCGCGGGCCCCATCCTGTTCCTTGTTGCGGGACTCCTGCGCTTTGCCCGCTTCCTCAACCTTGGCATCAGACTCATGCTGCCGCCGCTCGGTGGCCTTGCTGGATTGCTCCATCTGGACCTCGTCGTCGGTGATCCGGTTCGCCTTGCGGTCACTTTCAGCTTGCTTCTCGGCCACCATTTTCCGCTTATCCTCGGTGGTCTTGCTGTTCTGCTCCTGTAGGGCCTCCTGTTGAATGAGATTGAGGTCAGACGACTTCGACATTTGTTCTGCCTTGTCGTTGCGAGCCTCAGTCTTCCTCAACTGTTCGGCCCCCATCCGCTTTTCCGCGAACTCCTGGTTGGCCTCGGTAGCCTTCCGGTCCTGTTCGAGGGCCCGCGCCTGGTCATTGGCGGCGTCAATCTTGGCGCGGCCCTCCTTCTTGTCTTGCTCGGAGAGCGCAGCCGTCACGGTCGCTGAATTGGGGGTGATGGCAATGGCCATGGCCGCGGCGGGAGCCAGGGCGGCGGTGGCTGTCAAGCGGCGCAATATCTGCCGGCGGGAGTCGCGTGTGACGCCGGAGGGCAGGTTGACGCGCCCGGCCAACAGGTCCAGCCGCTGCCAGACCAACTCACGCGGCCAACCGGTCTGAGTGGCGAGTTCGGCTACTGTCCGGCTGCCGTCACAAAGGGAATGCAGATCAGACAGCTCCTGGCTTAGGCGGGCAAGTTCCACGATGGGCAGTGCGGTAGGACGCATAGAAAATTGGTTAGCGCTACCCACCGCCCCCACTGGTAACCTTACCAGATCAACTTCAGGCCGCCCTGCAACTGGCGTGGATCGTTGGCTTGTGCCGTCACCCGCCCGAAATGCGCTCTGGCGGTGACACCGATGTTGGTGCTGGCAAAGCGGACCCGGTTCATGGAGTTGAAGGCCTCGGCGCGGAACTGGAGCCGTACGTGTTCCGTGATGCCGAAGATCTTGCACACCGAAAGATCCAAGGAGCCTGGCTCAGTTGAGCGTGACCGACTCCACGATGCGTCCGGAGGCGTCGAGCGTGATACGTTGATCGCGCCAGGTGGCCTGGTGGCCCATCCATCCAGCCAGCCACACCGCAAACGCAAACAGATCCCATACCGGTGCCAACCACCAGCGGTGGCGCGATTCCTGGCAGTCCAGCAAGACGACACCTGTTATCCAAGCCGATAGCCACCGCAGTCCCAGCAGCAGGCCAGTGAACCGGTGATCGGCGTGGAGCGCAAGTGCCAGCAACAGCCAAACGCCCGCCTGAGCTACCGGCAAGCCCACAAAGCCGCCCGCTCGCGAGCAGCGAATAGTGCGTGCCCAACGCACCTGATGCTGCCACACCTGCCGCCAGTTGCCCTGCACTTGGGTCTGCACCACGACGGGGGCCAGTTCGGCCCGCAGCCCCAGCTGCGTGATCCCTTTGGCCAGTTGGTAGTCGTCGGCGATGTAGTCAGCAATCGCGGTGAAGCCGCCGCTGCGGTCCAGGTCTCCGTGCCGGAAGCCGAGCGTCGCCCCCAGGCCGAATTCACGAATGCCGATCAAGCGGGCCACCAGCACGCTTGGCATGAAGTCCGTGGCGATTCCGAGGGCCTCAAACCGGCTGGGGCCGGAATCACCGCGTGCTCGGTAAAGGCAGGTCACTAGGCCGACGCCCGGCGTGAGGAGTGTCCGGATGACGGCTCGCACGTAGTCGCGCGGAACCTCAATGTCGGCGTCGTTGACGATCCAGATGGCAAATCGGGCCTGCTCGGCCAGGCGCATCAGCTTGCCCACCTTGCGATTGGCCGCGGGTAGTGATGCTTCGGCGGAAGTGACTATCTGAATACTGCCCGGATAGTCCTGGTCCTGATGACTGCGCATCGCCTTCTCCGGCGGCAGTTCACCCGGCGCGGAAGGCTTCAGGATGGAGACGGCCGGCCATTCGCCACCGGCGTGGCTTACGGGATTTCTGCGTTGTAGAAAGCGGATGGCGGCCACGACGGCCAGCAACTGGTAGGCCGCTGGGATCAGCAGTAGGACGTTCCACCAGGCCACCTTATTGGCCCACCAGCCAGACGCCGACCGCCACGCAGGCCGCCCCGGCCCAGCGGCTGAGCCCTACTTGCTCCTTCAGCAAAACGGACGCCAGGGCGGTTTCAATCACGATCGAAGCCGCCGTGGCCGGTACGGCAAAGCTGTACTCCGCCACTTCCAGCAGCTTCAAGAACGAGAAGAAAGAGAGCGCCATGAAGATCACGGAGGTAGCTAGCATCGTATACCGTCGCCGCATCCCTTCGCCCTTCATCGCAGAACTTTGCAGCAGATCCGCGAACACGGTCGCCACCACGACTCCGGCCACCAGCAGCCAGCGCATCATCGGTTGCCTTCCGGCGGCTGCGCCGCAGCGGTCGTGGTGGAAGCAGCGGTAGGTGTCACCAGCGCCGCCCCCGCGACAATCAACAATCCGCCCAACCAGCGCGTCAGGGAAACGGATTCACCCAGAAAAGCACTGCCCACCAGCAGTGGCACCAGGTAACCGATGCTGGTCACCGGGAGAACGTAGGAGAGATCCGCTAAGCTCAGCAGCTTCACGCGCGACAGCGTCCACACGATCAGCAGCGCAATGCCGCCCAAGGTCCAAAAGCTGAAGACGCCGCCATGCTTCATGCCCCAGTTGAGCGCATAGTTGCCTGCGGCGTTGGCGATGATGACGAAGGCGGCTAAGGGTAGGGGGCGGCTCACTCTCCGGCCTTCCAATGATTCATCGTGCGCGTGTCAGAAGCTACCGGCAAGGCAGAGCAGTCCGGATAGTTTCGAGCTCAGCCTGCCACTCATCTTCCGTCATATCGATGAAGGGGATTCGCAACTCGGAAGAGTAACGGATAAACTCGATCCGGCCCATACCGAGCAGTGATGCTGCCCTTCCGCTGGAAACATGGTGCCGGTGGTAGAGCTCCAATACAATCAACTCTCGGACTACGTCAGGTAAGGGCCGGTTGAAGGTACCGAGGATCTCTGTCAGATCTGAGTCCAGCGTCACCTGCATAGCCTCCCCCTCTTAGTCACCCGTAACGCTGGCTGCGGCCTGGGCGTCGGCCACGAACTTCTTGCGCTTGGAACGGAGAGCCAGATACTCTTTGGCTTCCTTATACAGGCGCTTGGTGTCGCCGTTCATGATGGCTTTGCTGACCACGCGCCAAGCGGCGGCGGGGCGGTAGTAGTATTCGTCGTAGAATCGCTGCACCCAGTCCACCAGTTCGACGCGGTTCAGGCCGTCGTACTTGATGTTGGGCAACTGGTGACCATTCTCGTCGGTCATCGAATCGAGCGTGATCAGGTTGTTCTTCTGCGCGTAGTCGTAGAACTCGGTGCCCGGGTAGGGGTGCGCAATCGAGACCTGGATGGTTTCGCAGTTCAGTTCCTTGGCGAAGTCGATCGTCTTGCGGATCGAATCGCGGGTCTCGCCCGGCAGGCCGACGATGAAATCGGCATGGACCGTCAGGCCCAGCTTGTGCGCGTCCTTGGTGAACCGGCGCGCCATATCCACCGTCGCGCCCTTCTTGATGTTCTTCAGGATCTGTGGATCGCCCGATTCATAGCCCACGATCATCAACCGGCCGCCAGCATCTTTCATCGCCGACAGCGTGTCGTAGTCGGTGGTGACGCGGGAGGTGCAGCTCCAGGTGATGCCCACCTTTTCCAGCTTCTTGCACAGCGCGATCGTCCGTTCTTTCTTGTAGTTGAACGTGTCGTCGTCAAAGAAAACTTCCTTCAAGCCGGGGAAGTTGTCCTTGGCCCAGGCCACTTCGTTCACGACGTCATCGATCGACCGCAAGCGCCAGCGGTGGCCGGAATGGGTTTGGGGCCACAGGCAGAACGTGCACATCGCCGGGCAGCCGCGTGAGGTGTAAAGGCTGATGAACGGATTGAGCAGGAACGGAACGTTGTAGCGCGTAAAGTCCAGGTCGCGCTTGTAGATCTGGGTTACCCAGGGTAGCTCGTCCAGATTCTCAATCACCGGACCTTCGGGGTTGTGCATCAGGCCGCCGTTCTTGCGGAAGCTGACACCCGGCAACTCCTCCAGCGGCGTACCCTTGGCGTAGTTGACGATCTGATAATCGAACTCTTTGCGGACCACAAAGTCGATCACCGGGTTCTCGCGCAGGATCTTCTCCGGTTCCACCGTTACTGGCGGGCCCACAAAGCAGACCTTCAGCTTGGGATTGACGTCGCGCATCATCCCGGCGATCTTCACATCGACCGCCAAGCCCGGCGTTGAGGTGAACAGCACCAGCAGCTCAAAATCCTTGGCCATCTCCACCGTTTGCTCAATCGAGATGTGATGCGGCGGAGCGTCCACCACCTTCGAATCGGGCAACAGGCCAGCCGGGTAGCAGAGCCACACCGGATACCAGTAGGACTCAATCTCGCGAGTGGCCGGCCAACGGGAACTAGCCCCGCCGTCAAAACCTTCAAACGAGGGCGGATTTAGGAAAAGAGTTCGCACAACACCTCCAGGATACCAACTCCCGGCGATTTCGCCCTCCTCCCGGGCCTGCTCTTTGGGCGAGGTGCGGACCAAACGGGGTGAAGGGGGTACTAAATCCGATGCCCTACCTACCTACGTATACGTCCTGCCGACCCAAGTCGGAGAAATCACCTGTTTGAAGGAGGAAAAACATTGCGGATCACTTTCCTGTTGATCACGCTCGCGATGGCGGCTTCGGCCGGCCCCTGTATGGTGGGGTCTCTAGCGGACTACATCAGCCTCGGTGCTGGTGGCTGTTCGCTGGGAGCCACGCCGGACGCACCGGTGGTGAAAGGCTTCACCATCACTCCGGGTCTTTTTGGCGCGACGCCGCTCGACTCTGGCTTTGTCACTATCACCCCTATTGATCTGCCTTCCCAGAAGGGGATCAATGTGGCCTACTCGACCACTGCGGTGCTGGCTGCCCTGGAGACCTTCTTCCAGTTTCAGATCACCGGCCCCAATCTGGTGGGCGTAGCGTCTTCCAGTTCCGGTTCAACACGGAACAGCGTTTGCCCGGCCTGTTTACGGCAATGGTCGGGTCTGGCTCCAGTGCGCCCATCCTGGCTCCCGCCAACTCGCCCGCGCCCGTGCCCCCGGGCACCGCGATCATCCCGCCGAAGATCATGTCGTTTGGCGATGCTGGCTTGGGCCAACGCCAGAACTATACGGTGACCATGGTGAAGGGTGGCGTATCGACGCCGATCTCGGGTCCTGGCCCCTTCTATGCGCTGCCGGCCAATGCCGGGCCGCGCACGATTGACTATGACGCCATGTTCAACCAGGCCGTCTTTGCAGCGCCGAATGGCGTGAAGGTGTTTGCCGGCACCGTCGATGATCCCTTCTGGCTGGACCTGGGCGGCACGTTTGACACCGCCAACCTGCGCGCAGCCGTGCAGGGTGGAGTGTTGACGGCCGCACAGAACACAGCCACCGAGAACGTGGTGGCCGACACCGTGGCAGACTATGCGGTAAACGCGATCGCCATCGAAGTGCCCGTGAGCATGCTCACCAAAACCGGCGCCGTGGAGCCGCCATCGGCCGCGGCCGCCACCATCGGCGTCTGGGGCGCCACCTCTCGCCCGCGCGTCACCGTACGCCGGGCTCCGCTGCCTGCTCAGGGTTCCGGCGGCTGGAGCCAGATCCAGCGCATGGGCAACCCGCTGATCAACGAACTGCTGGTGGGTATCGGTTCCAAGGACAAGTTCAGCATGGACCAGCCGAAGAATGACTCGCAGTTTGCGAGCTTCTTCCTCGATCCGGTGTTGGCCCGCGCCTTGAATGCCGCCACCGGTGGCGTAGTCGCTATCCCGGCCGTACCGCGCCTGGACCTGCTGCCGGTGGTCACCTACGCCCCGCCCATCGCGGCGGCCGGCACCCCGGCCGGTCCCATCGCCGACATGCTCCGGCTGAATACCGGTGTTGCTCCCACGATGCCCGGCTCGCAAAACCGCATGGGGCTGCTGGGTGGCGATGCGGCCGGTTTCCCCAATGGCCGCCGCTTGGGCGACGATGTGGTGGATTCGGCGCTACGTCTGGTTGTCGGCGGCGTGCTGGCGGCTCCGTTCCCGGGGTTCAACGCCAACATCGGTGGTCGGTTGGGCGATGGGGTAAACGTGAACGACGCTCCCTATCGCAACACGTTCCCCTACCTGGCCAATGCTCCCAGCGGCCGCGATCGCCGGCACATCGATCCAGGTGAACCGGGTTGCACCGCGGGCGCGGGCCCGGCCTGCGCTCAATAGTCAGTCGCTCGGGTTCGCAAAAAAGAAAGGGCGCTTCCGGAAATCCCGGGAGCGCCCTCTTTCTGTTGCTGGCAGGGCAACTAATCCTGGGGGCCGCCTTCGGCGGTGGGTGAATCCACGCGGTGGAAGTTGGTGTAGTTGATATTCAGCTCCGTCCGGCCCACAATACGCGTGTCGGCGAAACTGGCGATCCGGGTGGGCACCGACACCCCATCGCGTATCTGGAACTCGCGCACAAATTCGACGCGCTTCAAAAACACCGAGGGTGACTTTACGAAGCGGCCAGACTCTCGAACGGGTAGACAAGTCTGCGGGTCTAGCCAGACCTCGCCCTTAAACAGACCCACTTCCTTGCGTTTTGGCGTGAGTTCCACAATGTAGACCATCCGCGCGTCTCGCGTCTGCTCACCTTTGAACTTGAATTTGTAGTTGGCGGGATTGATTACCAACCGCTGATCGGGATTCTCAGACGCTTGCGCCTCGGTGGCCAGGTAGCGGGCAATGACGTCTTTCTTGACGGTATTGTCGCCATCAAACCGCAACGCATCGTAGGTAATCCGGCCGACTTTGGAGATCACCCGGAGGGCACGCAGCTTGCCGCGCTTCTCCAGGCGCGGAATGGACGCCTCGATATCGACATCCATTTCGACGCCACGCATCGCTTGACGCTGTACGTCCTGGCTGGACAGATACTTGGCGATGACGGGCAAATCCGCATCGTCACCCGTATCGGCCACCGCCACGAGTCCCAACATCAGCGCGGGCATAAATCGAACTAAACCCATTCTCACCATTGTAGGACGATCGGGACCCCCGATTGGTTGCAAACTCCAACTACGGCCGGTTTTTGCTATCCAGGGATCGTTTTGAGCCATTGGATGACAAAGTGCATAGTGGAAGCGATGTGCCAAAGCGAAAAAAGCCACCTCAAAAGGTGGCTTTTCAGATAATTTGGTGCGGTCGAGAGGACTTGAACCTCCACGAGATTGCTCCCGCTAGCACCTCAAGCTAGTGCGTCTGCCAATTCCGCCACGACCGCTTAGGGTAAACCTAAAACTGCAAAAACTACTTCTTCACCGGCGCTGGCTGGGCCGGGGCCGGCGTCGCCGGTGTTGTCACTGAACCTTTGGCCGGAGGGGTAACCCCCAGCGGAATCTGCATCGGCTGGCCCATCGGAGCGGACTGCCCGGGTTGGGCGGCCGGCGCTGACTTCGGCGTCACCGTCTTCAGATTGGCTTTGTCGAGAATGGTTGAATCACCGGCACCGCCCTTACCCGCATCGCGCGTTTGCAGGACCGCCAAAGAAAGCGACGTCACCATAAACAGACCGGCAGCCACGGTGGTGGCCTTGGAAAGAATGGTCGCCGCGCCCCGGGGGCCGAACGTCGTCTGCGAGCCCATGCCGCCAAACGCCCCTGCGATGTCAGCCGCTTTGCCGCTCTGCAGCAGCACAACGATGATCAGGAACAGGCAAACAACCACATGGATGACGGTGAGAAGAATCAGCATGACAACCTAAACCACTACCCAACAACAATCAAGCGGGCGCGAACACCCACCTCCCACAAAGTGTACCACTTCCACCAGGGCGTTGGCTTCTATCGGCGTTTGGGGCCAGTCCCGTTTGCGCACCAGCACCCGGTTCAACTCCACTGCCACGCGCCCGGCATCCACCTGAAGATGATCCAGCAACCCGGTGACGGACAAGCCCTCCGGCACGCTCCGCCGCTCGCCATTCAGTACAATTTCGATCAAACCAACAGTCTACCCCTGTTTCCCGCGCCTGCCCACAGGGCCTCCCGGGCAAGCTTTTGCATGTTTTTCCGGTGATCTGGACAAAAGTCGAGAAAAATGGGGTGGCGGCCTTGCTATATTTATGTGTTGAGCTCCGCGTAGGGTGGAGCCGAAATTCTCGTATGCCCAATTCGTACAGTGAAACTTATTTCCCCGTTCTGCTCCAGATGGTGTTGGCCACTGCGGTGGGGTTTGCCCTGGTTGCCCTGGGCGTGATTCTCGGGTACCGGGTGAAGAACAAGGTGAAGGATTCGCCCTATGAGTGCGGTGTTCAGCCCGTGGGGTCCGCCAAGGAGCGCTTTAGCGTCAAGTTCTACCTGGTGGCGATGTTGTTCATCCTGTTCGACATCGAAGCGATCTTCCTGTACCCCTGGGCGGTGGTGTACCGCGACCTGAACCATGGTGCCAACCGGATGTTCGGATTTGTGGAAATGTTGATCTTTGTGGTTTTGGTGCTGGCGGGCTTTTTCTACATCTGGAAGAAGGGCGTGCTGAACTGGCAGGCGGATCCGGGCCCGGCATCGGTGCCACCGGCGAAAGCCCCGGCGGCCTATTCGTTGAGCGAGAAGTAAAGGTCGGGCAAGCTAGAGGATTTAAGGAAACCTTCGAAGGCATGGACAACTCTCATATCGCGGCCCTGGGTGGCCTGGTGCTGGAAGCATCGGACACGCTGAACGAGGCTACGGTTCACGTGGCCGCGGAAAAGATCATTGAAGTGCTAAGCCTGCTGAAGAGCCGGGGGTTTAACCGGTTGAGCGCCGTTTCGGGAGTGGACTGGCATCCGCGGGAGCCGCGCTTTGAGTTGGTCTACAATCTGCACGCGCTGCCTCTCAAGGGCGGCAAGCAGGAACGGATCC
This sequence comes from Bryobacteraceae bacterium, assembly GCA_947458745.1. Taxonomy (GTDB): domain Bacteria; phylum Acidobacteriota; class Terriglobia; order Bryobacterales; family Bryobacteraceae; genus JAPKYZ01. The sequence goes on from CANGYQ010000003.1 coordinate 239,438, forward strand.
GGGTGAAGTGCCGCGTTTCCGGTGCCGCGCCGGAGATTGCCTCCGCTGTCCCGGTGTGGGAAGGCGCGGGCTGGTATGAGCGCGAGATCTTTGACCTGCTGGGCGTTACTTTCACGGGCCACCCCGACATGCGCCGCCTGCTGATGCCGGAAGGCTGGGTGGGTCATCCGTTGCGCAAGGATTTTCCGATCCACGGTCACAAATACGATTACGCGGAGAACAAGTAGACAATGGCCGATACTTTGGTGGCACCCGCTGACCTGGCGCCAGACGCGTTGAGTGCTGAGGCCCCCCGCAAGGGCAAACGTCTGATGACCCTGAATATGGGTCCGCAGCACCCTTCGACGCACGGCGTTTTGCGCATTGTGCTGGAGCTGGATGGCGAAACCATTGTTTCCGCCAAGCCGGACCTGGGTTACTTGCACACGGGCATCGAAAAGGAAATGGAAGTGAAGACCTGGCAGCAGGCCGTCACTCTCACGGACCGCTGTGACTACCTGGCCAATCTTTCCAACAACCTGGCTTACGCGCTGGGTGTCGAAAAGATGCTGGGCCTGGAAGTGCCGGCCAAGGCGCAGGTCTCCCGGGTCATGTTGTGCGAGCTGACCAGGATCAATTCGCACCTGGTCTGGCTGGGTACGCACGCGCTCGACATGGGCGCGATGAGCATGTTCTTCTACTGCATGCGCGAGCGGGAAGAAGTGCTGAAACTGTTTGAGATGTTCTCCGGCCAGCGCATGATGACCAGCTACATCCGCATCGGCGGCTTGGCGCTGGATCACCCCCGCGGCTGGGATAAGAAGGTCAAGGCCTTTGTGGACGACTTCCCCTCGAAGATCGACCAGTACGAAAGCCTGCTGGACAACAACCCGATCTGGAAGCAGCGCACGATTGGCGTGGGCGCGCTGGATGTGGAGCGCATGATCGCGCTCGGCGTCAGCGGGCCGATGATTCGGGCGGCGGGCGTGCCTTGGGATGTCCGTGTTGACGAACCCTACTCGTCTTACGAGAAGTTCGGGGTCCGCGTTCCCACGGAGTTCACGAACAACGACGTCTATGATCGGTACCGCGTGCGCATGTTTGAGCTGCGCGAAAGCTGCCGGCTGGCCAAGGCGGCCATGGAAGCGATGCCGGAAGGTCCGTTCCAGGCTGATGCGCCCAAGATCGTATTGCCGGACCGGGAGAAGATGAAGACCCAGATGGAGTCGCTCATCTATCACTTCAAGATCGTCACTGAAGGGTTCACGGTTCCCGCCGGTGAGGTATACGTGCCGGTGGAATCGCCGCGTGGCGAGATTGCCTATTACATCGTTTCCGACGGCGGCAATAAGCCCTACCGGGTGCATATGCGGACACCGAGCTTTGGCAATTTGCAGGCTCTCGAAGCATTATTTGACCGCAAGTCAATTGCCGACTCGATTGCGACACTGGGTTCGATGGACTTTGTGCTGGGAGACACGGACCGCTAAGGGCCGCTTGAACTAATCTCATGACCTTCTCGCCTGACTTAGAAGCGCGATTTGAAAAGCTGGTGGCCAGCTATCCGGAGGGCCGGACCCGCTCGGCAGTGATTCCGATGCTGATGTACGCCCAGGATGAATTGGGCGCGGTGACGCCCGAACTGGTGGCGGAAGTGGCCAAGCGCTGCAAGGTGCCGCCGATCCAGGTGGAAGAAGTGATCGGGTACTACTCGATGCTGCACCGTAAGCCGCAGGGGAAGTATCACGTGCAGGTATGTACGAATATTTCCTGCCTGCTGGTGGGGGGGGAAGAGCTTTACCATCACGCCTCCAAGAAGCTAGGTATCGGCCACAAGCAAACGACCGCCGACGGCATCTTTTCGCTCGAAGAAGTGGAATGCATGGGGGCCTGTTCCTGGGCTCCGGCCGTTGAGATCAACTACGACTTCCATCACCATGTCACGGCCGAAAAGCTGGATGTGTTGCTGGACAGCCTGAAGAAGCCGCAATAGAAACGATATGCTTTTCAACGAACCGCACCCGCTAGAAACCAGAGTCCTCACCAAGCGCATGCATGAGCCGGGCTACAACGGCACAGTGGAAGCGTATGAACGGTATGGCGGCTACAAGCAGTTTTTGAAGGCCGTGGAAATGACCCCCGACGACATCATCGGGGAAGTGAAGACCTCCAACCTGCGTGGCCGCGGCGGCGCCGGGTTCCCGACGGGCATGAAGTGGGGCTTTGTGCCCCGGCAATCGCCCAAGCCCAAGTACATTGTGGTCAACGGCGACGAAAGCGAACCGGGCACCTGCAAAGATCGCGTGCTGATCGAGAATGATCCGCACCTGCTGATCGAGGGTTGTCTGATTGCGGCACGTGTCGTGGGGGCCGAGCGCGGCTATGTCTATATTCGTGGCGAATACCGCTACCTGATCGACATCATGGAGCGGGCCATTGATGAGGCGTATCGCGCCGGATGGCTGGGTAAGAACATTAAGGGCACCGGGATCAACTTTGATCTTCGCGCGCATTCCGGCGCTGGCGCCTATGAGTGTGGCGAGGAATCGGCGTTGCTGGAATCGCTGGAAGGCAAGCGCGGCAATCCTCGCATCCGTCCGCCGTTTCCGGCCGTGGCCGGTCTTTATGCCAGCCCCACGGTGTTGAATAACGTTGAGACATTCGCCGCGGTGCCGTCCATTCTCGAAATGGGTGGCAAGGCCTGGGCGGATCTGGGTATCGAGAAGGCGGGCGGCACTAAGCTGACCTGCTTGACGGGCCACTTCAATAAGCCCGGTGTGTATGAGCTGACGTTGGGCTTCCCAGTCGAAAAAATGATCAATGAAGTCGGCGGCGGCGTGCGGGGCGGCCGGAAGATGAAGGCGTTCATCCCTGGCGGTTCGTCGTGCCCGGTGCTGACTGGTGATGAAGCCTGGCCGCTGAACATGGATTACGATTCCATGGCCAAGGCGGGCAGCATGCTGGGTTCGGGCGGCGTCATCCTGATGGATGAAACCACCGACATGGTGAAGGCAGCGCTGCGCATCATGCACTTCTACGCGCATGAAAGCTGTGGCTGGTGTATTCCCTGCCGTGAGGGCACGGCGTGGCTGAAGAAACTGCTGACGCGTCTCGATGCTGGCTCCGGGTCGGCGCGCGATATCGATCTGGTGGGTGACTTGGCTAAGAACATGTTGGGCCGGACGTTCTGCCCGCTGGGAGACGCCGCGGCGCTGCCGACCATGTCGATTGTGAAGAAGTTCCGGCATGAGTTTGAGGCCAAGTTGAGCCGCCCGGTATCGGTTCCCGTCACGTCGCCGGATCAATTGGTGTCACTGGGTTAACCGGGCTGGGTTAAAGAGGAACGAGACAAGCGAGATGATGACCGCAACCCCTACCGAAGTGACGACCGTAACGCTCTCCATCAATGGACAGAGCGTGACGGCGCCCGCAGGCACGCTGCTGATCGAAGTCTGCAAGAAGCTGGGTGCAGAAGTGCCGGCCTTCTGCTACTACGAAGGCTTCTCGCTGCAAGCGGCCTGCCGGATGTGTCTGGTGGAGATCGAGAAGTTTCCGAAGCTGCAAGCCTCCTGCACTATTCCGGTGTCGGAAGGCATGGTGGTGCGCACTGAATCTCCGGCCGTGGTCGCCGCGCGCAAGGACATGCTGGAGTTCCTGCTGTCGAACCACCCCCTGGACTGTCCGGTCTGCGACAAGGGCGGCGAGTGCGAACTGCAGGACATGACCTTCCGCTACGGCGCGGGCGAATCGCGGTTTACCGAAATCAAGGTCCACACCCCGGAAAAGCAGTGGAGCCCGGTGGTGTTCTATGACGCACCGCGTTGCATTCTGTGCTACCGCTGCGTGCGGGTTTGCGATGAAGGGTTGGGTGTGGGCGCGCTGGGTATCCAATACCGCGGCGTGGGGGCGGAAATCATCCCCAACATGGGTGATCACCTCAACTGCGATGAGTGTGGTGCATGTATCGACATCTGTCCGGTGGGCGCGCTGACCAGCGGTGCTTATCGCTACAAGACGCGGCCGTGGGAAATGAATCATGTGGGCACGGTCTGCACGCATTGCTCCAACGGCTGCAAGACCACGCTGGGTGTTCGCACCGATGAGATCATCCGCGGCAACAATCGGGACCACTCAGGCATCAACGGCGAATTCCTTTGCGGCAAGGGCCGCTATGCGTTTGACTTCAACAAGCACGAAGACCGGCTTACCTCCCCACTGATCCGCAAGGACGGCCAGTTGGTGGAGGTCTCCTGGTCGGAAGCATTGAAGGCGGTGGCGACGAAGTTCTCTGAAACCCAGGCGGCCGGTGGGTCGTTTGGCGTGATCGGCGGTGTGCACTCGACCAATGAGGAAAACTACTTCCTGCAAAAGTTCGCCCGCCAAGGTTTGAAGACGGCCAACATCGACCATCAGCGCACGGGCGATGTGCCCGCGTTGCTCGATGCGCTGTCCGGCAAGTCCGATGTGCTGGCCACTACGGACGACCTCTACAACACAGCGGCGGCGCTGGTAATCGGGTCCGACCTGGCCCAGCAGCATCCGTTCCTGGCCTATCAATTGCGCGCCAATGGCCGCCACCACAACGCTCGCGTCTATACAGTGACGCCGGGCAAGGTGCGGGAAGCAGACTACGCGGCGGCTTCGCTGATCTATGGTTCCACCGCCGAGCTGTTTGCCAAGCTTGACGAACTGCGGGACCGGCTGAAGGCGGAACCGGAGCTGGTGATTCTGTTCTCGGATGCCGTAAAGGGCGCTGATGTGGCGAAGTTGGTGGCTTACGGCGACTCGCTCGGCATCAAGGTGAAGTATGTGGCGCTGGTCGATTACTCGAATTCGCGCGGCGCGCTCGACATGGGCTTGCTGCCGACGCTGGGGCCGGGCTATCACGCCGCTCCGGTGAGCGGCCTCGCTGCTCCGGACATGCTAGCCGCGGGGCTGGATGTTTTGTGGGTGATGGGGGCTGACCCCGGTAAGGGCAATGCCAAATTCACGGTGGTGCAGGATATGTTCCTGACGCCCACGGCGGCCGCGGCCGACATTGTCCTGCCTTCGGCTTCGGCTTATGAGAAGTCTGGAACGGTCACCAACGTTTGCGGTCAGGTTCAGAAATTGAAGCCCGCTGTCCGCACGATGGGCACGAAGCCGGACCTGGAGATCATGGGCTTGATCGCTCGTGAGATGGGCCTGAATCTGGGCATCTGGACGCATGATCATGTTTTGACGGAGATTCGATCGAGCGTGGCTGGGTATAATGTGCCATTGCCTGTCATCCAGACCGGAGGCGCCGCGCAGGCGCAACCGGTGAACGGCCGGGTGCCGCTCGATGGACGGCCGGAGCTAGTGCAGTCCGCGCAAGACACGCTGTTCACTTCGGGTACGCTGGGGCGTTATTCCAAAGCGCTAACCTCGGTGATCGAGTATCCGGGCAAGTTGTACTCGGACAACCAATGAACTATTTTCTTCTGACGTTGATTAAGGCGGGCTTGATCGCCTTCGTGTTGGTCACCGTGCTGGCCTACCTGGTGTGGGTGGAGCGCAAGGTGCTGGCCCATATTCAGTTGCGAGTAGGTCCGAATCGCGTGGGGCCGCACGGGTTGCTGCAGCCGCTGTCGGACTTGGTGAAGCTGTTGTTCAAAGAAGGCTTCATCCCCTCGCACGTCAATCTGTTCTTCTACCTGCTGGCGCCATTTATGGCGGTGGCCTTGTCGCTGGGGTCCATCGCAGTTATTCCTCTGGGTCCGCAGATCGATGTGTTCGGCATCAAGACCAACCTGGGGCTGGCGGATGTCAACATCGGCATTCTTTTCATGCTGGGCTTGGGGTCACTCGGTGTCTACGGCGTGGCGCTGGCCGGCTGGGCTTCGAACAACAAGTACGCTCTCATCGGTGGCTTGCGCAGCGCGGCGCAGATGATCAGCTACGAGCTGCCGCTGGCGCTGGCGATTGTCGCGCCGCTGCTGATGTTCAACACGCTCTCGTTCCGGGAAGTGGTGGACGCGCAGGGCGGTTATCTGTTCGGCTTCATCCCGCAGTGGGCGATCTTCCAACTGCCGGTTCCGCAGTTGATCAGCTTCATCATCTTCCTGATCGCGGCCTTTGCGGAAACCAACCGCATCCCGTTCGACTTGCCGGAAGCGGAAAACGAGCTGGTGGCCGGTTTCCACACGGAATACTCCTCGATGCTGTTCGCGGCGTTTTTCACCGCTGAATATGGCCACATCACCACGGCTTGCATGGTGGCTTCGGTCCTGTTTCTGGGTGGCTGGCAGCCGCTTTGGCCCGCCGCTTATGGCTCGGACTTCTTCCCGGTGGTCGCCCACTGGTTCTTCGCTGCCATCTGCTTCTGGCATGCCCGGCAACCTGCCCGTAGCTATGACCGCTACACGATGCCGATCCTGGGAATCATCCTGTTCGGCGCGGGTGGCCTCTTCCTGGTGCCTTTCCTGAAGCCGATTCTGGTGCCGTTGTTCTGGTTCCTGTCGAAGGTCGCCTTCCTGATCTTTACCTTTGTCTGGGTTCGCGGCACGCTGCCGCGCTTCCGCTATGACCAGCTGATGCGGTTCACCTGGACTTTCCTGTTCCCCGTGGCGCTGGTCAACCTGCTGATAACGGGCCTGCTGGTGGCCCTGACTACGAAATGAGACTGGACCATCATATGAGGCCTATCAAGAGTAAAAGGAACGGTACCCGGCCATGATGGGTGTGATCCTATTCGCTATTTTCGCCACCGCGGCGATTGCCTGTGCCATCAACCTCGTGTTGCAGCGCCACCCGGTAACCAGCGCGCTGTCGCTGATCGGGGTGATGGGCTCCCTGGCGGTTCTCTATCTTTTGCTGGGCGCTGAGTTCATTGCGGCCGTTCAGTTGATTGTGTACGCCGGTGCCATCATGGTGCTGTTCCTGTTCGTCATCATGCTGCTGAATGCGGGTGAGGAACGCAAAATACCCGGCAAGAGCATGGTCAGCAAGCTGATCGGGTTGCCCGTATTTGTGCTGTTCCTGGGCGTGGTGGCTTACCTGATCCAGACCCAATACACGCACGCCGGCTCTCCGGTGGAGTTCGATGCCTTTACCGGCGGCGGCCCCCGAGAAGTGGGTATGGCGCTGTTCACCACCTACCTGCTGCCTTTTGAAGTGACTTCTGTTCTGATCCTGATCGCGATCCTGGGCGCCATTGTGCTGGCCCGCAAGGAGATCGACTAAGCCCCGGCCTGGAGGCTCAAACGCCATGGACTTTACCCTTCCTCCTCTCCCAATTTCGGCCATCCCGATGTCCGCCTACCTGATCCTGAGTGCGATCTTGTTTGGCTTGGGCATCTGCGGGTTCATGTTCCGCCGGAACCTGATCACGGTGTTTATGTCCATCGAATTGATGCTGAACGCCGTCAATTTGAGCTTTGTCGCCTTCTCTCATCAGATGAAGCAGGCGGACGGGCAAATCTATAGTTTCTTTGTGATGGTGGTGGCAGCGGCCGAGGCGGCCGTGGGTCTGGCGATCATCTTGACGGTTTTCAAGAACCGCGAAACGCTTGAAGTAGACGAAGTCGACAATCTGAAACTGTAACCAACATCATGGCCGAATCCCAACAACTCTGGCTTATTCCGGCGCTGCCGCTCCTCGGGTTTCTCATCAACTCCACCGTGGGCCGCAAGATGTCGAAACAGTTCGTCAGCTTCATCGCGATTGCGAGTGTGGTGGCGAGTTTCCTGTGGGTCGCAAAAACGCTGAACGCCTTGGGCGCGCTGGACCAACCGCACGTCGAGCATTACTTTACCTGGATCGCCTCCGGTACGTTCTCGGTCGGATTCGATTTTTCCGTTGACCGGCTGACCTCGATCATGCTGCTAGTGGTGACCGGCATCGGGTCACTGATCCACATCTATGCCACCGGGTATATGGCCCACGAAGGCGGCTATTACCGCTTCTTCGCATACTTGAATCTGTTCATGTTCTTCATGCTGATTCTGGTGCTGGCCGCCAATTTCCTGCTGCTGTTTGTCGGCTGGGAAGGGGTGGGGTTGTGTAGTTACCTGCTGATTGGCTTCTACTTCCTCGAAAAGTCTGCTGGCGACGCGGGCAAAAAGGCCTTTATCGTCAATCGGGTTGGTGACTTCGGGTTCTCGCTGGCGATGTTTCTGGTCTTCATCAACTTTGGATCGCTGGATTTCGGCACCGTGTTCGGCAAGGCGGCCACTCTCCAGCCAGAGCATTCAGCGGGCATGATTACGGCCATCTGTCTCCTGCTATTGGTGGGCGCTGCTGGCAAATCGGCGCAGATTCCGCTCTATGTGTGGCTGCCGGACGCCATGGCTGGTCCGACGCCGGTTTCCGCACTGATCCACGCCGCCACCATGGTGACGGCGGGTGTCTACATGGTCTGCCGGTCATCTTCTCTGTTTAACAACGCGCCCCTTGCGATGGAAACCGTGGCCATCGTCGGCACCGCGACGGCATTCTTTGCCGCCACCATGGGCTTGGCGCAGAACGACATCAAGAAAGTCTTCGCTTACTCCACCGTCTCCCAGCTGGGCTACATGTTCCTGGGTGCGGGTGTCGGGGCTTACTCGGCCGGCATCTTCCACGTTGTCACTCACGCGTTCTTCAAGGCATTGCTCTTCCTTGGTGCCGGTAGCGTCATCATGGCCTGCCACCACGAACAGGACATGCGCTGGTACGGCGGCTTGCGGAAGAAGATCCCAGTCACTTTCGGCACTCTCTGCTGCGCCTGGGTGGCGATTGCCGGGATTCCGCCGTTCTCGGGTTATCACTCGAAAGACGCGATCCTGCTGGCAGCATATGAACATGCGCGGCCACTCTTCTGGATCGGTGCCCTGACCGCCGCGATGACGGCCTTCTATGTCTCTCGGGCGATGTTCCTCACCTTCTTTGGTGAGTACCGCGGCCCCAACCCCCATCCCGATCACGGCCATGGCGGCCACGATGACCACGCCCACGGCGATGATCACGCGGCTCACGGCCACGATGCCCATGCGCACAAAGACCATGGGCACGGCCACCAGGAAATCAAGGAATCGCCCGCGGTGATGACCATCCCGCTGGTGATTCTGGCGCTGCTCTCCTTGGGCGGAGGCTTCTTCAACATTCCAGATTGGCTGGAACCCGTTCTGGGCTCCTCCCACGCGGAGCATGACCCGACGGCGGTGGCGGTCCTCTACGCTACCTTCATTGTCGGAATCGGCTTGGCCTACGTGATGTATGTCCTGTCGCCTAGCCTGCCCGACAAGCTGGCCTCCAGCTTCAAGGGCCTGCATACGCTGATCTACAACAAGTATTTCGTCGACGAAGTCTACGACGTGACCATCGTTCATCCCATTACGGAGGGTTCACGCTACTTCCTATGGAAGGGAGTGGACGCCGGGCTAATTGATGGCGCGGTGAACGGCGCGGGGTCTGTGTCGCGATGGCTTGGCGGAACTCTCCGTCACCTGCAAGGCGGGAACATCCGCAGCTACGCCACCTGGGTGGCGGCCGGAGCGGTCTTTGTCGTCCTGGCCATGTCCGTCTGGGGAGGTGTTCGCTAAATGCTCGACTTGGTGCTGTTCCTCCCGCTCATCGGCTTTCTGCTGGCGCTCCTGGTGCCGGCGGAGAAGGCCAAGTATTTCGCACTCATCTTCTCTCTGGTGTTGTTTGTCATCTCCCTCGGCCTGATCGGTCCAGTGCTGGCCAACCCCGGGGAATACAGCTTTGTCACTGATACGCCGTGGATCTCAACGCCAAACATCCGCTATCACATTGGCCTTGATGGTCTTTCGTTGTGGCTGGTGATCCTCACCACGTTCCTGACGCCGCTGGCGATCCTGATCTCCTGGAACTACATCGGCCACCGGATGAAGGAATACTATGCGTTCCTGATCCTGTTGGAGTTTGGTGTCATTGGCGTCTTTGTGTCGCTGGATCTGTTCCTCTACTACGTTTTCTGGGAAGTGGGCTTGGTCCCGATGTACTTCCTGATCGGTATTTGGGGACATGACCGCCGGATCTACGCCGCCGTCAAGTTCTTCCTATACACGATGGTGGGCAGCGTGTTGATGCTGGTGGCGATCATTTATCTCTACCTCAAGTCCGGCACGTTTGACTACACCGTGATCCTGCAGCAGATGGCTTCTGGCCAGTTGAAACTGACGCCGGAAGAAGCGCTGCCACTCTTCCTGGCCTTCTTTGTCGCGTTTGCGATCAAGGTGCCGCTGTTCCCGCTGCATACCTGGTTGCCGGACGCGCACGTGGAAGCACCCACCGCCGGTTCGGTGATGCTGGCATCGGTGATGCTGAAGATGGGTACCTACGGCCTAGTCCGTTACTGCTTGCCCCTGTTTCCGAACGCCGCGCGGGAATGCGCACCCTGGATTGTCGGGCTAGCCATTATCGGTATTGTCTACGGAGCCTTGGTGGCTCTCGTGCAGCCCAACATGAAAAAGCTGGTGGCGTACTCTTCGGTATCGCACTTAGGGTTCGTTGTCCTCGGCGTGTTCAGCTTCAACCAGTTGGCCCTAGACGGAGCCGTGTACCAGATGCTGAACCACGGTGTCTCCACCGGCGCACTGTTCATGCTGGTGGGCATGATGTATGAGCGGCGCCATTCGCTCGAAATCAAGGATTACGGCGGTGTTGCGACGCAGGTGCCGCATTTGGCGACAGTGTTTCTGATCACCACGCTGGCCTCGGTCGGCCTGCCGCTGCTGAATAACTTTGTGGGCGAACTGCTGGTGCTGCAAGGAGCGGCGATGGTGAACATCAGTTGGGCGGTATTCGCCGCAATCGGCGTCATCCTGTCAGCTTGCTATATGCTGTGGCTCTACCAGCGGGTCTTTTTGGGACGGACGTCACACGACACCGCCCATCACTTCGAAGGTCAGGACTTGAAGACTCGAGAATGGGTGGCCATCCTCCCGTTGTTGGCCCTCATGGTCTGGATGGGAGTGGCGCCCATGGGCTTCCTGACTCCGATCAGTGTGGCCGACAACAAAACTTTGCAACAATCGAAACTCAATGTGGAGCTTAAGGTGACTGCTCCCGCACCGCCAGCCCTTCCGGTTAGTGCCGGAACGACCGTCCAAGTGGCCCAAACCGCCGCGGGGGTGAACAATGCCCGCTAACTTGTGGCCCTCTTCCACTGACCTGCTCCGCTTCGGCCCGGAGATTCTGCTGACGCTGGTTGGCACCCTGATGATGGTGCTGGAGCCCTTGCTCGACAACAAGCGCGTTTTCCGGACCCTCTCCCTGGTGACACTCTTGGGTGCCATCGGAGTGACGATGGCCGCCCATGGTGTGCCCGGCCTCTCCTACGCCAACATGATCATCGTGGACGGCTTTGCCACCTTCTTCCGCCTGCTGGTGCTGGGTGTGGCGATTCTGACGGTCCTGCTTTCCGGCGACTACCTGGAAAAAGAAGGGCACGAGACGGGTGAATTTTACGCCCTGCTTCTGTTCTCCGTGGTGGGCCAAGGCATCATGGCGTGCGCCAATGAGCTGATTATGGTGTTTGTGGGCATCGAAATCTCGTCGATTGCCTCCTACATCCTGACCGGCTACCTTCGTGACGACAAGCGGAACAATGAAGCCGCCATGAAGTACTTCCTGCTGGGCTCCTTCGCCACCGCGTTTCTCCTTTATGGCGTGGCCTGGATCTACGGCTTGACCGGCAGCACCAACCTCAACGATATCCGCACCGTCCTCAGCAGCCCCAATTTCACAAACTCGGCCTCTCTGGTCGGGATGTCAGCCGCGTTGATGTTTGTCGGCTTTGCCTTCAAAGTCTCCGCCGCACCCTTCCAAAGTTGGGCGCCTGACGTTTATCAGGGTGCCCCCTCGCCGGTGAGTGCCTTTATGAGCGCTGGGCCGAAAGCGGCTGCCTTTGCCGTGTTCATCCGCGTCTTCCTGACGGCTTACGGGCCAATCAGTGATACTTGGGTGCCGCTGGTGGCAATTGCCGCCCTCGCCACCATGACCATTGGCAACTTTGCCGCCCTGCGCCAAACCAACGTCAAACGCCTGCTGGCCTACTCTTCCATTGCCCATGCCGGTTATGTCTTGGTGGCGATTGCGGCGCATTCCACGGTCGGAACACAGGCCGTCATGTTCTACCTGGCCTCCTACGTCTTTATGAATGTGGGTGCATTCGCCGTTGTCACCTTCTTTGCCCGCAAGGGCGAACAGTACGTCAATATTGACGACCTATCCGGGTTGGCTGTCCGCCAACCGGCCATGGCCGCGATGCTCACCATCTTCATGCTGAGCCTGATCGGCGTACCGCTGACGGCGGGCTTCTTCGGCAAGTTCTACATCTTCAAGGCGGCTCTGGATTCCAACCTGGTCTGGCTAACGATCCTAGGCCTGCTGAATTCCGCCGTGGCGGCCTACTACTACCTCCGCATTCTGGTGGTGATGTATATGCGTGAACCCGGCGTCGCCACCAACAACATGGATGAAGCACCATTTGCTCTGCGCCTGACGGTGTGGGCCTCGGCCCTGGCTACACTCGTGCTCGGTGTCATGCCGGGCCTGCTACTGGACGTCGCGGGGCGCTGGGTACTGGCCCTCGGCCGCTAGTCCGACACAAACCATCTGTTTCCACAGGGGGCCGCTCGACGGCCCCCTTTTCCGTTTCCGACTATTCCCGCCGCGCTGGCCCATCCGGCTCGGAACGGCCATCCCGGATGATCCGCAAGGCGTCGCCGCTCAAGTCCACAATGTCCTCAATCACCGGTTCTGGCGAGCGGCCTTGGCCTGCACTCTGGATTGACGACTCCAACTTGGTCAACCGGGGCAACTCGATCCCATCAAGAAGTTTCATGATCTGATGCTAGGGCGTCCGGGCTCCATCAGCCATCCAGCGTAGGCCTATTCCAGCGGGCCAAACCACCTGTAGGCCCCACTCAGGTGAAGACCGGGCTTGACGAAGCAGAACTGCCCACCGTGCCGCGAGGCCAGAGAGTCTACAAGCCGCCCACGAGTGTCCCCGCCGAACTGGCGGACTTTCAGTCACGTAGCTCCCAGAAGAGAACCCGGAACGGTTGCAGCGGCGATACCTAAAGCGCACCGGAGAAACACTAGCCCGCCACTTCCTCGTACACCGACATCACCTGGGCCGCCGTCGAGTCCCAGTCAAACCGGCGTACCTGCTGGTAGCCCCGCGCGATCAACTCCTGGCGGTAGGCGGTATTCAGAAGGACCTCCCGCATGCCGCGCACGATGTCGAAGAGATTCTCCGGGTTCACTAGTTCAGCCGCATCACCCACCGCTTCCGGCAGCGAACTGATCCGCGAGACCACCGTGGGTGTGCCCGCCGCCATCGCCTCCAGCGGCGGCAACCCAAAGCCTTCATAGAGTGACGGAAAGACAAACAGCTCCGCCTCTTCGTAGAAAGCCCGCAGCGCGTCAAAGCTAACGAAGCCAAAGAAACGGACTAAATTCTCCAGGCGCGTCTCAACGACGGCCCGCCGGACGGCGGGGTACTTCGACAACTCGTCACCAATGATCAGCAGACGCAGATTGGCGTAGTGCGGGTGCCCGGCCAACTCTGCCCGTAAGACGGCGAACGCCTCAATCAACTTGGGGATATTTTTCTGCTTGCGGATCGTGCCGGCATAGAGGATGTACGGGTAGTTAATCTGATAGCGCTCCAGCAAGCGTTTGCGGTACAGGTCCGCCGCTTGCGGTCCGCCGGCACGGGCGTCGGCCGGGACAAAGGGTTGGAGAAACTTGGGGTCGATCGCGCCGTAGATCTGCCGAATCCGCTCCGGCGGAATGCCCAACAGATCCTCAACATCCAGCTGTGTCGCCTGGCTGACGGCAATCACCCGGGCCGCCCGCTTCAGGCCCCGCCGAAAGCGAAACAGCTTATAGGCCCGGCGGATGCGGTTGGCACGAGCCGTGACGTCATCCGGGTAAAGAACACTGGACATGTCGTGCACGGTGACCACATAGGGCGACTGCAGCAGGATCGGCACCGAGTTCAATGGAATGTGAACCAGGCTGGGCGAAAACCGCCGCAGAAAGAGCGGGAAACTCACCTGATTCACCAAGCCGGAATCAGACCGCTGGAACTCCACCGGCTGAAACCGCACCGGAAGGGCGGGCAGTTCATGCAAGTCCTGCTTACGTCCCGCCAGGTAGAAACGATGAGGATCGTCCCGCCGCGCCAAGGCCTTAATCAGATTGCGGATGTAGGTGCCGATACCATAGTCGCGGATCCGGCGCACGTCAATAGCAATGCGAAGGGGCGGAGGCACGCCTCCAGTCTAGCTCTGGTGGCCACTAAATTGAATACTCAGCTGGAGTTAAGTGCTAGCCATCAATAACGGGAACCGTCCACGCCTGCCGCGGAATCCAAACTCTATGGCCCGCTTTGTCCTGACCACCTTTGGCTCTTTTGGAGATCTACACCCCTACATCGCCGTGGCGCTGGCGCTGCGCCGCCGAGGGCATCAGGTTACGCTTGTCGCCAGCGAAGCGTATCGCTTGAAGGTGGAAAGCGAAGGGCTGGACTTTCACCCGTGCCCCCCCGATCTGACCCAGTTCCTCGACGACCCGGAAACATTCCGGATGGCGATGCACCCGCGCCTGGGTACGCAGTACATTCTGACCAAGATGGTGCTGCCCTATCTGCGGCAAAGCTATGACGCGACGCTGGCCGCTTGCCAGGATGCGGACCTGATCGTCAGCCATGTCCTCAGCTTCGCCACACCGTTGGTGGCCGAAAAGCTGGGCAAGCGCTGGCTGCAGGCGGCGCTGCAACCGTTGGCCTTCATGTCAACCGAAGAACCGATGCTGCACCCGGCATTCTCTTTCCTGAGCCCCCTGCATGGGGTGAGTCCGGCGCTGTACCGCAAAGTGTTCAAGGCGCTGGCCGGCATATCCCGCTTCTGGGCCCGGCCCATCCACCGGCTGCGCCAAGAGGTGGGCCTGCCTCCCAGCAGGCAGAATCCACTGCTGGAAGGCATGTTCTCCCCTCACGGCAACCAGAGCTGGTTCTCGCGCCACTTTGCCCCGCCCATGGGCGACTGGCCATCGGGGAGTGAGCCGTTGGGGTTTCCCTTCTATGACCAACTGATGGCCGGTCAGCCGCTGCCTCCCGGGTTAAGCGAGTTTCTCGACGCCGGTGAGCCGCCCGTGGTGTTCACGCTGGGTTCCAGCGCGGTGATGACGGCTGGACCGTTCTACACCGAAGCACTGAAGGCGGTGGAGATGCTGGGCTGCCGCGCGGTGATGCTGGTGGGCGTCTTTGGACGAAACCCACTGCCGCCGGTCTCATCCAAAGTGTTTGTCGGCGACTACGCACCCTATTCGGCGATCTTCCCGCGTGCCCTGGCAACAGTGCATCAAGGTGGGGTCGGCACAACCGCCCAGGCGCTGCGGAGCGGCCAGCCGACAGTGATCGTTCCGTTCAGCCACGACCAACCCGACAATGCCGCACGGTGCGTCCGGCTAGGCGTGGGGAGGACAGTGTCGCGGTCGCAGTACTCGGCGCGGACGATTGCGGAGGCGCTGCGGGGCATTGAGGTGCTGGCGCCGCGCTCGCGTGAGTTGGGCGCACGGATCGCGAGCGAAGATGGCCTGACCCGGATCTGCGAGGGCTTGGAAGCCCAATTGAAGTAGCGCTACCGGCCCCTACGAGTGAGCCTGGCGCCTTTCTTCAGCAAGCCCTAGCCGAAGGTCCGGAGGACCAAAGGTGACCCCCGAAGGTGATCGCTAAAGGTGACGCGGCACGCTGGTGGCGAATGCGGATACAATGCCCTCGTTATGAACCGTCGCCGATTTTTGAAGACCTCGCTCGCCGCCGCAGCAGTGGCCGGGTTCCCGCTGGCCCGCCGCGCCGATGCCGCGATCAAGAAGATGAAGATCACGCGGGTGCGATTGTACGAATCGCCCATCAACCGCCCGATCATCAACCAGAGCCACCACATCATCACCATCGAAACCGATGCTGGAATCACGGGCATCGGCGAAGGCGGCACCGCGGACCTGATCAATGATTGCGCGGTGCAATTGATCGGGAAAGATCCCACCAAGATCGAGGCGCTGTGGCAGGAGATGTACCGCGGGTACTTCTACCCGCCGGGCCGCGAGAAGATCCACGCCCTGGGCGGCCTGGACATGGCGCTGTGGGACATCAAGGGCAAGGCGCTGGACGTCCCGATCCACGAACTGCTGGGCGGGGTGGCGCGCGACTACGTCGAGTGTTATTCGACCGGCTATCCGGCCAACGGCCGCAACACCCGCGACACCGCCAAGGCTTGCGTCGATGCCGGTTTCCGCGCGTTCCGCACCGGCGTGCTGGATGGCGGCAGTGCCACGCACGGCGGCGGGGCTCCGGGGCGCTTCATCTCGCAGGAAGTGGTCGTGCGGACCCACGAGCATTGCAAGGAAGTTCGTGCAGGCGTGGGCGGTGCCGGCCGCTGGGCCATCGACTATCACACGCGCCTGGACTTCTCGGATGCCGTGCGGCTGTCGGGCTTGATCGAGAATCTGGAGCCCTACTTTGTCGAGGATCTGGTCCGCAGCGAGAACCCGGGCGTCTACCGCCAACTACGGCCCATGGTGAAAGTACCCCTCGCCGTCGGCGAACATTTCGCCGACAAATGGGATGGCCTGCACGAACTGGTGGAGGGTCGGCTGATCGACTACTCCCGCGTCTCCATCCCCAACTGCGGCGGCATCACCGAGTACATGAAGCAGGCCGCGCTCTGCGAGACGCACTACGTGGGCTTGACGCCGCACTTCACCGGTCCGATTGCGGAGACGGCGCTGGTCCATTGCTGCGCCGTGTTCTCCGGCCCGGTGTTGATGGAGATGCGCGGCAACGGTCCGTTGCCTGCGACCTATCTGCCAAAGTATTTCGATTTCAAAGACGGCAAGCTGTGGCCCAACCAACGGCCGGGCCTGGGCGTGGAGTTCAACCCGGCAGGCTTGAAGCTGCTGACCGAGGTAAGCAAGGCATCCACTCCGCTGCCGATCTTCCGGCGGCCCGATGGATCGCTGACCAACTGGTAACGGCATGATCAACCGGCGGCAGGCGTTGACCGCGGCACTGGGCGGGGCATGGGCGGCACGCCGGCCATTACTGGGTGCCACCAGGCCCGTCATTGCCTCGATGGAGATCTTCCAGGTGAAGGTAAACCATCGGGGCAACTGGGTGATCGTTCGCCTCAAGACCGATACCGGCGTCACCGGCTTGGGCGAAGCTTCGCATGGGCTGGGAGATGCGGTCACCATCCAGCTCATTGAGCAGCTGTTTGCCAGCCTGAAAGGACGCTCGGCATTTGATGTCGAATGGCTCCACACCCACGCGGACCCTATAATTCAGCGGCAGAAGAACTCGACTGCCGCCAGCGCCGTGAGTGGCCTGGAGCAGGCGATGTGGGACATCCAGGGCAAGGTGCTGGGCGTGCCTTGCTATCAGCTGTTCGGCGGAGCATTGCGGCGCGAGATCCGGCACTATGCCAACATCAACCGCTGCACGGTGGAGCGCACACCGGCGGGCTTTCGGGCTTCCGCCAAGCGGGCCGTAGCCGATGGATTTGACGCGATCAAGCTGGCACCGTTTGATGGCATTCCCAAGCCTGGTGCGGCCGGCTTTCAAGCCGGTGTCGACAATGGCGTAGGCTGCATCGAAGCCGTGCGCGAGGTGCTGGGGGCAAAGGGTGATTTGTTGGTCGACGGGCATGACCGCTTTGACGTACCCTCGGGTCTGGAACTGGTGAAGCGGATGATCCCGCTGAATCTCTACTGGCTGGAAGAAGTAACGCCGCCGCCCGGTCTGCCCGAGATCGACCGCGCCGCGCCCATGAAGACGGCGGGAGGCGAACTGCTCTACGGCATGCCGGCCTTCAAGCAGTACCTGCAAGCGGGCAGCGTGGACATCATCATGCCGGATGTGAAGTACTGCGGCGGCATGCTGGAGCTGAAGAAATCCGCCGCGGTGGCGGAGGCGTACGGCGTCCCGGTTTCGCCGCACGGCCCGGCCAGCCCGATCGGCAATGCGGCGGCGGCGCATGTATGCGCGTCGATGCCGAACTTTCTGATTCTCGAACTGGGTTACGGCGAAGTGGACTGGCGGTCCAGTTTGGTGACGCCGCCGGAGCACTTCGAGCGCGGCGTCATGAAGCTGACCGACAAGCCGGGCTTGGGCATTGAGTTGAATGATGCCGTGGCGGCCGCGCACCGCGTGGCCTGAGCCGCTGCCTAGGCTTGGGTGCAAATGGGGCGGGCGGATCTTGTCACAATAGCCCTATGACTCGCCGTGAAGTGTTCGCCGCCCCGGCCCTGGGGCTTGCTTCTGCTGGGATGGTTGCCGCTCAGGCTGTGCCCGCATTGCTGAAACCCAAAGCACTGCGCCCCGGCGACACCGTGGGCTTGATTACGCCCTCCACCTATGTCAGCGATCCGGTGACGCTGGATTTGCTGAAGCTCACGACGGAGCACTTCGGCCTAAAGATGAAGGTGGGCCGCAACGTCAAGAAGCGGACCGGCTACGTCGGCGGCACCATCGAGGAGCGCCTCAACGATCTGCACGACATGTTCCGCGACCCCGAAGTGAAGGGCGTCATCTGTATCCGCGGTGGCTACGGCACGCCGCACATTCTGGACGGCATCGACTACGATCTGATCCGCCGCAACCCCAAGGTGTTCGCTGGATACAGCGACATCACGGCCATGCATCTGGCCATCCATCGCAAGACCGGTTTGGTGACTTTCCATTCGCCGGTGATCCTGTCACGTTTCACCGACTGGACCCAGCGGCACTTCCGCGACTCTCTCTTCGCCGGTGGGCCCGCACGCCTGGTAATCAAAAATCCCCCGGAGGCGAACCCCTTGCGCCCAGCGCATCCCGTGCGCGCCATCCGGCCCGGCACGGCCCGCGGAGCGTTGATCGGCGGCAACCTGACGCTGATCTCCTCGCTGATGGGCACACCCTATGAGCCCGATACACGCGGCAAGATCTTCTTCATCGAAGACGTCGGCGAGGAACCCTACCGGATCGACCGCATGCTGACCCAGTTGCGGCTGGCAGGCAAGTTCGCGCAGTGCGCGGGCGTCGTGGTGGGCGAGTGTGTCGATTGTGGGCCCAAGGAATTCCGCCCGGGTTTTGAATCGACATTCTCTTTGAATGAAGTGCTGGACAACATTCTGGGCGACTTGAAAGTGCCGGTGCTCTCCGGCCTATTGATCGGCCACACCAACGATCAGGCAACATTGCCCGTCGGCGCGATGGCATCCATGGACGCGGCGGCCGGGGAACTGATCATCGAAGAGCGCGGCGCGGTGGACTAGACTCCACCACTGCTCGGATCAGCTCAGGCGCGGGCCAACTCGAGCATCGCGTCCAGCAGAACATTCGCGCCATTGGCGCAGTCTTCCCACGTCGTCAGCTCTCGCGGGGAGTGGCTGATGCCGCCTTGGCTGGGGACAAACAGCATACCCATCGGGCAGATGGCCGCCATGTTTGAGGCATCGTGCCCAGCGCCGGAGGGCAACCGCTGCGGCTTCAATCCGCGCCGGGTAGCGGCCGCTTCCAAGGACTTCATGACACCGGGGTCGCTCGGCTGACCATCGCGCAAGGCGACCGGCGTCCAGCGGAACTCCACCTTGCGCTCACGAGCGATGCGGTCGCATTCGGCGCGCAGTTGCGCCGTCATCTTTTCAAGCGTCGCGGATGACATATCGCGCATCTCTACCGTCAAGTTCACTTCACCCGGAATCACGTTGGCCGCGCCGGGCTTCACCGTCAGCATGCCCACCGTCGCCACCTGATTGCCGGGCAGCGACTGCGCTAGCTTGTTGACGGCCAATACCAGTTCGCTGGCCCCCACCAGCGCATCGCGACGGTCCGCCATCATGGTCGTGCCCGCATGGTTGGCTTCGCCCAGCACGGTCACCGGATAGCGCACGATGGCCACGATGCCTTCCACAATGCCGATCTGCGAGGTCTGGCGCAGCATGCGGCGGCCTTGTTCGATGTGCAGTTCGATGTAGCCCGCGTAGTCGCCGCGCTTAATCCAGGGTTGGGCGACGCGTGCCGGGTCCCCGCCGATCTTGCGCAGGGCGTCAGCCAGCGTCATGCCGTTCCAGGTCTCCGCCAGATCCTTCGTCGCCAGTCCCTTGGTGGCCGCGTTCGATCCAAACAGCCCACGGCTAAAGGCCACGCCTTCTTCACCCACCCAGGCCACGGCTTCCACTGGATGACGCGTGGCGATATTGTGGTCTCGCAACGTGTCGATCACTTCGAGCGCGGCCAGCGTCCCCAGAGGTCCATCAAAGTTGCCGCCGCTCGGCACGCTATCGATATGCGAGCCCGAGAGCACAGCTTTGGCTGTTGGGTCCGTGCCCGCACGACGCCCGTAGATGTTGCCCGCTTGGTCAACCCGGACCGTCAAGCCCATCGCCTTCATTTCGCCCACCAACCACTTCGACGCCCCGACAAACGGGTCAGTAAAGGCGACCCGGGTGACGCCATCCGCAAAGCTGCCACCGGCGGGACGACCGAAAGCGCTCAACTGCTCCAGCCGCTGGCGCAGGCGGGCGGCGTTGATCGAAGGAGTGCCTTGGGCGGCCAAGGCGGCAGAGCTAGCAAGAAAAGTGCGGCGCGTCATCTTCTATGGATAGCGCAGGTATGGGGGGAGGCGTGTGCCCGGCCAGCCAGCTCGGGGGCGGTATGATTCAAGTATGACCCGATCGAAGATCGCCATCAGTCTACCGAAAGACCAACTGGCCAGGATCCGCCGGGAAGTCCGGGCCGGACGAGCCGATTCGGTCTCGGGCTACATTACCCGAGCGTTGGAGCAGCAAGAGAAACGCGAGTCGCTACGGACACTGCTGCGAGATCTGGTCCGGCAGTATGGCGAACCCTCTGGTGAGGACATCGAATGGGCGGAACGCGCACTCGCACCGCAGTAGGCCTCGTGCTGGATGCTGGCGCGCTGATCGCCTTGGATCGCGGCGATAAGCGGATGATCGCTTTGCTCGATCGCGCCCTGGCTCAAGGCAGGGCTTTCCGAGTCCCGGCTGGCGTGGTGGGACAAGCTTGGCGCGATGGTCGCGTCCAGGTGAATCTGGCGCGGTTCCTGCGGAGCGAGGAAGTAGAGATTGTCCCACTGGATCCACCGCTGGCCCGCGCGTGCGGAGAACTCTGCGGCGCCTCCGGCTCACCGGATGTTATCGACGCTTCAGTCGTGATCGTGGCCCGGGAGCGCCGGGCCGCCATCGTGACCAGTGATCCAAGTGATCTGCGTCGTCTGGATCCGTCTGCGCAGATCATCGCCCTCTAAGGCAGCGGCACCACCGGCAGAATAATCGCCGATGGCCGGTCTGCGGAATGGAAGATCGTGTTCTTGGCGATCCGCACTTTGGCCGAATCTGGGCCTTCACCCGTGTTCAGGTTGCGGTCGAACTGCGGGAAGTGGCTGGAGGTGATGTCGACGCGGATCTGGTGGCCGACGCCGAAAACATTGGCCGTGCCCACCATGTCCACTTCGAACTCATAAGCCTGGTTCGGCGTCAGCAACTCTGGCGTAGAGAGGCTCTTGCGGAAGCGGGCGCGAAGGATGCCTTCGGCGACGTTCATCGCGTAGCCGTTGGGGTAGACATCCACCAGCTTCACCACCCAATCGGTGTCTGGACCATCGGTGGCGGCCCACAACTTCATCTTCACCGGACCCGCAATGGCCACGGGAGCTTTCAGGATTTCGCCTGAATAGACCAGTACGTCCGCGCGGCGCTCCACGGGGCGTTGGTCATACGGGCCGGCCAGCGTCGGCGTGCCGCAGCAGTTGTTGCCGCCCAGCGACAGGACCGGGTTCATCGGGTCGTAGCTGTAGGTGTCGGGCTTGTCCGCAGTGGACTTGTCCCAGCTCAACGCACCGTCGCCGCGCAGGGAGTTGGCGCCGCCGTTGCTGGTCAAATAGAGCGGCTTGAAGTTGGTGCCGGGGATGGGCCAATCCTGTTCGTGCTTCCACTTGTTGGCGCCCATGTAGAAGATCTCTACCGGTGCCTCTCGGTCGATGCCGTTGTCCTCGCCCTTCAGATAGTGGTTGTACCAGCGGATCTCGCGCTCCGGGTGCGTGCGGTTGGCAGTGGGTCCGAAATCGACTTCGCCAAACTTCTGCGACGGCCCGTGGCCCCAGGGGCCCACCCACAACTTCACCGCCTTCTTCGCTGCCGCCGAGCCCTTGGCCCGGACGCCCGTGTAGCCGTTGATGGTGCCAGCGAGGAAGATGTCGAACCAGCCGCCTTGGGTGTAGAGCGGCACGTTCACTTTGTCGAAGTGCTCTTCGTCGGAGATGGCTTTCCAGTAGGCGTCGTAGCTCGTGTGATTCACCCAATCACGAAAGTGCTTCACGGCCGTGTTGGAGCTAGCCAGGTCGATGGTCGACAGCGGCAGGTTCCACAGGATGTTCTCGTAGCGCAGCTCTTCCGGCGCGGTCGCCGAGGCATGCCAATACTGCGGCTGCATGATGCGATGCGGCATGCGCACCACGCCCCAGCCGTAGTTGAAGCTCAAGCGGAATGCGCCGCCGAAATACGCCCAGTTGTGATAGATCGAGGTGGAGGCCACGCGCGGAACAGCGGTGACCAGGCTCTTGGGCTGCTGGGAAATCGCGCCCCACTGGACGTGCCCCAGGTAGCTGCCCCCTTGAGTACCGACCTTGCCGTTCGACCAGGCTTGCTTGGCCGCCCACTCAATGGTGTCGTGCCCGTCGCGGCCTTCATCGCGGAACGGATCCCACTGGCCATCGGACTCATAGCGCCCGCGCACGTCCTGCACAACGACCGCAAAGCCATTCTGCGCAAACGGCACGGCCTCTTCATGCATGCCATCGCGCTGCACGCCGTACGGAGTGCGGATGATCAGCACCGGATACTTTCCGGGTGCAGAGGGCACGTAGATGTCGGCATAGAGCTTGACGCCGTCCCGCATCGGCACGGCGACATGCGAGAGGATCTTGATCTTGGCGACGATCGGTTTGCCGCCGGGGGCGGCGGCGGCGCCTCCCTGGAAATTCGGTTGGGCCAGGGCGGCGAGGGACAACAGTGGCAACAGGAAGCGCATGGAAGTGATTTTATCCGCAAACGGTAGAATGAAGTTCAGTGACCTTAGCTGAACAGCTCGAAAAGATGCGTCTCGATTGGGACGCCCGCGCCAAAGAGAACGCCCGCTACTATGTCCAGACGGCGAAAGAAGACTGGACCGACGAAGAGTTCTTCGCCTCCGGCCGCCAAACGGTGAGTGAGGAGATCCTCACCGACATGATCAACATCTGCCAGGGGACCGACCCGAAGCAGATGCGTGTGCTCGAAATTGGCTGCGGTGCGGGCCGAGTCACGCGGGCGCTGGCGGAGCTGTTCGGTGAAGTGCACGCGGTGGATGTGTCCGCCGAGATGATCGCCCAAGCCACGGCGGCCCTGGCCTCAACACCCAACGCGCACGTCTACCAGAACAACGGCATGGACCTCAAAGTGATTCCCGCCGGAGAGGGCTTTGACTTTGCGTTCTCTTCGATCGTCTTCCAGCACATCCCGTCCCGCGAAGTGATCGAAAGCTACGTGCGCGAGGTGAACCGGCTGCTGAAGCCCGGGCGCCTCTTCAAGTTCCAAGTGCAGGGCGACGCGACGCTATCGACGACGGCCGATGACACTTGGCTGGGTGTGCCTTACTCGGACGCGGAGGCGGTGGCCATGGCGGAACGCTGCGGATTTGAGCCACGCTACCGGCACGGTGCGGGCCAGCAGTATTTCTGGCTCTGGTTCTTCAAGCGGGCGTAGGCTACTACCTTGGTAATTCTGGCGGCTATGAGGTGGCGCAGGCTGTCAGCCTGCAGGCGGAATTCATTCCGCCTCGGGCGCAGAAAAGTGGAGATTGACCCTGATCTGAGGCACCAACGATGCCCCGGAGCGGGACTGAAAGTCCCGCTGCAGGCTGACAGCCTGCGCCAACTCATGCCGCGCCGTGCTTGGGTCCCCGGTAATCGCCGCTCTGCGTGACGCGGGACAGTAGGGTGGCGCCGGGTCTAGCTGCCCGTCAGTTCGCCTGGGGCGGCCCGATGGCCGTTCTCAGGCTGGGCACCCTTGCGGCGCGTCTCCCAATACCTGCGCATCCGCTCGGACACTTCCTTCCGCTCTGATTCCGACATCTGCTTGCGGCCGCGACGCTTGGGGGGGCCTTGGCGTGCCTGCGCCGCCACTGTCTGGTGTTGCATGGATTCCAGACGGTTGATCAACGAGTCGATGCGGTTGCGCTCGTCGAGAAGTTCACGGATGGTCTTATGTAGGTCCACGCCCGGGCCTTTTTCTTGCTGTACCGTTCGTTAGCGGGTCAGGAACGGCCAAGTCGGAATTAAATGATACCCGAACTGTAGCACCGCCAAGGCCACCCCGCCTACAGCCGCTAGTACCAGCCCCAGCGCGATTAACTTGATCAGCCGGATAGTACCCTTCTTGCCTTCGCGGTGCAGTGTCAGAATCCAGCCGCCAAACACGCCGACGAAGAACAGCAGGATCATCGGCACGGCAAACAGTGCCAGGTTGACGACGTCCGGCGTCGGTGTCACTACGGCCGCAGCAACGGTGATGATCAGGATGGCGTAGCGCGAATTGGCGATCAGGAAGCTGGGCGTCACGATGCGCAGCAGTGTCAGAAAGAAGATCAGCACCGGCATCTCAAACAGAAGACCCAGGCCCAGCGTCACATTGACAAACAGGTCAAAGTACTCCACCAGTGAGACCACCGGCGTAATGCCGATATCCTTACCCACACCCAGCAGGAAGGTGAGGCCGAAGCGGAAGGCCACAAAGTAGGCAAACAGGCCGCCGGAGATAAACAGACCCGCGGAAACGATGATGAACGGAGCCGCCCACCGGCGCTCCTTCTTGTAGAGGCCTGGCGCGATAAAGCCCCAGATCTGATAGAGCACCCAGGGGGAGGCAATGAACACCGAACACAGCAGCGGCAGTTTCACCCAGATGGTGGTGAAGCCGTCCATTGGGGTAAGTTGGGCCAGATTTGGTGAAAAGCCCAATTGCGTGAGCGCTGCGGCTGCGGGGGCCCGCACCACATCCCAAAGCTGCGGCGCAAAAATCAGAGCGCCAAAAAACGCCACGGCCATACCGGCCACGATCTTGATCAGGCGGCTGCGGAGCTCTTCCAAGTGCTCCAGAAACGACATGCGCAACATGCCGTCGTCGTCCTCATCCTCTTCATCATCAGCCGGAGGCGGCGGAGGGGGAGGCGGAGCGGCGGGAGCAGAGAGCGCCGGAACGCTGGAGGGGACTTCGGAGGCGCTCGAAGACATCTCAGGCGAAGACGCACCGGCATAGGGGTCGTACCCATAGCCATAGGGATCGTCTACCGTTTGGTGATAGCTCACCTCGGGAGTAGACGGACTCCCTCCTTCGGGCGGTGTGCCCTTCGGTTGTTCTTCGCCTGACATGCCTTGTTTTGAGCGCTATCCTTAGGCGGCACTCTGCTTGGGTGCTTCGGTGTGAGGCAGGGCCTCAACATGAACCGGCTCACTCGACGCTACCGCGGGGGTAGACATCGGGACGGTTCCTTCCACTCCCGCCGGAGCAGCGATGCTGCCCGCGGAAGCTTCGGCCGGAGCGGCCTCAGCAGAACTGCCTGCAATTAACGGGACGGCGTCCTGAGTTGCGGATGCGCCTTCGGTGGATATGCTGGATGAGGCCGACTCGTAGGGCTGATAGCCGTCGTAGCCGGTTTCGTAATAGTTGTAATCATAGCTTGAACCGTCGTAGACCGACTTTTGAATGTCGGTGCCCACTTCGGCCGTCGCCTGACGTACGCCTTCGGTTTCCTTCTCCAGATTGGCCATTTCGCGATCAAACGTTGACTTCAGTTCGTTTGACGCGCGTCGGAATTCGGTGAGAGCCTTGCCGATTGTCTTGCCAAGTTCGGGCAGCTTTTTAGGGCCGAACAATAGCAAAGCAAGGACAAAGATGAACACCGTCTCTTGCCAGCCCAGCGGACCCATCGAATACCTCCTCGTTCGATTGTAGCTCAAGGGTCGCCGGGCGCAAACCGGGGATGGTCGGTGTGCTCGGCTGACCCTTCCCTTCGGCTCCCGGTTGTGATACACCTCCAGCAGAGGATAAAGATATGCGATTGGTTACAGCATTGCTTGCGCTGGGCGGGTTGGCCTACGGCGGTATCGTCACGTACGAAGGCCGCGATGCGGTGGTTGGTCCGGGTGGTCCCCGGCCGGTCGCTGACGCGGCGCGCGACAGCTTCTTGGCGGCCATTGGGCCTGCCTACTTCACGCTCACCTTCGAGGGGCTGCCCCTGGGCTACGCGGCCACACTCAACTTCACCACCTTCCACATCGATCAGGTGGGCACCATGGCGACCACTGGACTGAACCCCAACGACGCCGGAGTCACCACCGACACCACTACTCCCCGCACGCTGGGCTACAACACCACGCCAGGTGGGGATACCTTCGTGCGCTTCGTGCCAATTTTCGACATCGGCACCGCTGGTGCCTCGCTTGTGTTCAAAAGCCCGATCGAGTTCTTTGGTGCTTACTTTACTGGTCTGGGAACGGCCGCCGGTTCGTTAAATGCGAGGTTCAACAACGGGACGGCTCAGTCTCTCCCGGTGGTCGGTGGCATCGGCGGAGGCGTGCAATTCTTTGGGTTCACTACTTTCGGCGCACCCATCACTGAGCTCGACCTGGTACTGGAAGGAGTTCTTGGCGACACCCGGGACATCTACGCCATCGATGATGTGATCACCGGGTTGCGACCGACGTTTGTGCCGAGTACTCCCGAACCGGCCACGTTGGCCTTGGTGGGTGGCGCGATCGCTTTGCTGGCTGTGTTACGGCGCCACCACTCGCGGAACTAAATGGAACCGGGATCGCCGGCGGGTAAGCCCCGCCGGTGGTTTCTGGCAGGTCCACAGCCCTTGGGCTCTGTCGTCTGGCCGGGCGCGTTACCCTAGTGACTTGTTCGTTCTTCCTGACTTTCCCACCTGGCGCTGGGTACTGGCCATTTTCTGCGCCTTCAATATCGGTGTGGCCAAAACCGGCATGCCCGGTCTGGGCATTCTGGCCGTACCGCTGTTTGTGGTGGCCGTGGGCGACGCTCGGTTGTCGGCGGGCTGGCTGTTGCCGGTCCTGCTGACGGCGGATATCTTCGCGGTGATCTCCTACCGCAAAGAGGCGGCGGCGGGTGCCTTGTTCAAGCTGTTTCCTTATGTGGCCGTCGGCGGGGCGTTGGGTGGCGCAGTGTTGAGCTTTCCGGAGCACATCATCCGGCCGCTGGTGGGCGCCATCATACTGGCCTGCATCCTGCTGTTTCTGCTCCGCCTGCGGGGCATCAATCTGGCCTCGGAAACGGGTCACGCTCATTCGGCCTTCTTTGGCAGCGCGGCCGGTTTTTCGACGATGGTGGCCAATGCGGCCGGGCCGGTGATGAACATCTACCTGCTTAGCCAGAACCTGCCGCGGGAGCAGTTTGTGGCCACCGGGGCCTGGTTTTTCTTCCTCGTCAACCTCTCCAAGATTCCCATCTACAGCTGGCAGGGGCTGATCTCCGCCCAGTCGCTCAGCTTTGGCGCGGCGCTGGTGGTGCCGGCACTACTGGGGGCTTTCACTGGACGCCGGGTGATCAAGTACATTCCCGAGCGGGTTTTTACGACGTCGGTGATCGGGCTGGCTATTGTGGCCACGATCGTTCTGTTTCTGCCCCGCTGATTCGTGTTCCCCTTCAGGGGGGCTACAGGCACTCTCACGGGGGCTAAGGTGATTTACCCAATAGACAGAATCGTGGCGTCCTCCGATAGACAACTGTCACTATGCCGGAAGTTCTTTGGATCGACGACAGCTTCGTGCTCCCCCAAGAGCGGCCCACCGCCGCCGTTCTGCGCCCCCCGTTTGCGGAGGCCGACCCGGCCGTCGTGATCGAAGAATGCCACCGGCGGTGGCCCGGTCTGCCGGTGATTGTGCTCCAACCGGCGGCCACCTTGGCCGAGGCCGTCCGGTTGGCCCACGCTGGCGCCCATTGTGTATTGGCAGAGGAAAGTGAATTGAAGCTCAGTATCGACAGCACCCTCCGCGCCACGGCCATCCGGCACCCCCGCACTCCTGACGAGCCGTGGCGGCGGCTCTTGGTGGGCGTGAGTCCCGCCATGGACCACGTGGCCGAAGTGATCCGCCTGGTGGCCCGCCGCCGCAGCACCGTGCTGGTGACCGGTGAGACCGGCACCGGCAAAGAGATGGCCGCCCGCGCCATCCACGCCGCTGGCGTTCGCGCCGCACAGCCGCTGGTTTCGATCAACTGCAGCGCGCTGCCCGAGAATCTGCTGGAGGCCGAACTGTTCGGCCACGTCCGCGGCGCCTTCACGGGCGCGTTGAGCAACCGTACGGGGCGGTTCGAGATGGCGCATGGCGGCACGATCTTTTTGGATGAAATCGGCGATATGCCGATGGACTTGCAGTCGAAGCTGCTACGCGTGTTGCAGGAACGGGCTTTTGAGCGGCTGGGTAGTTCCGAGACCGTGAAGGTGGATGTCCGGGTCATCGCCGCCACCAATGTCGATCTGCTGGAGCGTGTCCGCGAGGGCCGGTTCCGCGAAGATCTCTTTTACCGGCTGAACGTGGTGCCGCTGAGCCTGCCACCACTGCGGGAGCGCAAGGCCGACATTGCCCTGTTATCCGCGCACTTCATTGAGAAGGTCTGCCGCCATGAAGGCTTGCCCATCAAGGAGCTCAGTCCGGAAACCGTCGCGCGCTTGGAACGCTATGATTGGCCCGGCAACGTGCGGCAGTTGGAGAACGCCGTCGAAATGGCGGTCGCCCTTTCTGGCGACCGCATGCTGCTCTACCCCGGCGACTTCCCCCTGCCTTCTACCTTTGTCCCCAAAGCCGCCGGCGTCAGCCAGACCTCCGTGCCGCTGCCGGACCATGGCCTGGACTTTGAGCAGACCATCGGCGCGATCGAGCTGAGCTTGCTGGAACAAGCGCTCCGCCGGACCTCGGGCAACAAAACGCAAGCGGCGGATCTGCTGAACCTGAACCGCACCACGCTCAACGCCAAGCTGAAGAGTCTGGGAGCATTGGCGAAGGCGACGGCCGGGTAAATGGAGACGGGCGGGGAGAGGAGAGCCGAGCAATCATCCCCCCGCCCTTTGCACGATCCCTACGGTGCCAAAGTGAAGTTGACAAAGACCCGGGTCACCACCTCCACCGGGTTGCCATTCAGCAGGGTGGGCTGATAGGTCCACTGCTTAACGCCTTCCAGCGCCGCATCGGCCAGGGACTTGTGGGGAGCGCTCAACACTTGCAGGGACAGGACGGTGCCTTCCTTGGAGATGACCGCCTTCAGGAAGACTGTCCCTTGGATGCCCAGCTGTTTGGCCTCCTGGGGGTAGATGATGCGGGCCTTGTTGATGATCTTGGCTGACTGCTTGTTGCCACCGACACGGATGCGGCTGGGTGCACCGGTGGGCGAGGTCGGGTCACTGCTGGCGGTGGTTGATGGGAAGACCTCCACTGGTTGCAGCGTGATCTCAGCTCGTACGCCGTTATCGGCCGTCAGCTTCAGTCCCTTGGTCAATACCGCATAGCCGGGCTTGTCCACTTCCAGCAGGTAGTCCTTGGAGGGCAGTGACGGGAAGCTCACCTCGCCACTGGCGGAGGTGGATTGCGTGTGCACCACTTTGCCGCTGCCATCTTCGATTGACACCAGCGCCTGCGGAACCCGCGCCCCGGTGACATCATTCACCACCACCTCGACCGTACCCGCTGCGGGGGCGGAAGCTTGCCCCGCCGCAGCCAGAGCGAACACCACACCCAGCATCAGGACGGCGGCGAGCGAGGCCAGGCGTCGTGATATCGGACGGCGTGCCACAGAGGGGTTGAGCACCGCGCGAATGCGGCTCTCCAGCTGTGAAGGAGCGGCCATCGGCACGCCCGCCAGCAAAAGCTTCCCTTGCGCTTCCCGGGCGATCGAGACCAGGTGCCCCGCGTAGTCCGTCGCGGCCACGCCGCCCATCAGGACGGCATCATCGCAGGCGCGTTCCCGATCCTGCTGGGCCTTGGCCGCAATCACCCAAGCGAGCGGATGGAACCAATAGATGGCCCGCGCCAGTTCCACCACCAGCGTCGTCAAGCAGTCCTGCCGGTCAACGTGGGCCTGCTCATGACGCAGCACGCTCTCCCGTTTCCCGGCATCCCAGGTCAGGGCCGCGGTAGGCAGCAAGATGGCCGGCCGCCGGAAGCCAAAGGTCGTGGGCATCGGCACCGCCGGATGGATCCGGACATCGCCCGCGGTTCCAGTCGCAAACGGTTGAGCGGCCGCGCGCAGCCAGGCCGCCCGCCCCAGGCCCAGCAGCACCCGTGACAGCATCAAGGCAGCACCAGCCGCCCAGATCGCCACCAATGACTCGGGCAAGCCCGGCAGCCGCGTCATCCAGCTTGACGCTGCTGCCGGTTCTCCGCTAGCCCGGACCAGCACCGTGGTCCAGGGCAGCTCCACCAGGCCACTGGTGGCCGTTGCCGGCACCAGCGGGGCCACGGCGGGCACCAAGAGAGCCGCCGCCATTGCCAGGACATAGAGCAGGTGGCGTTGGGCGGCCGGAGCGCGGCGAAGCATCAGCGCGCCGGAAAGAGCCACGCTGAAGACAGCCGTGGCTTGCAGGATCAGAGTGAGGGTCATGGGGCAACTCCTGGAAATCTAAGGTTGGCTCGAACACATCAAGGCAATGGCAGCGGCGCGCGGGGGAGCAGTGCGGGTTATGGATTTAACTGGAGCCATCTCCCTCACTCTCGGGTGGTGCACTCTGGTGGGCACCCTTCCTTGCCTCATCCACCAACTGGGCCAACCGCTCCAGCTCGGCCGGCCTCGCCCGCTTCATTCAACTCTTTCTCCATGGTGGAAGTCTTGGCGGTGGCCAGCAGCCGGTACTCATAGCGCGGCCCTTCAGCGGCACCCAGGGTGGCCATGCTTCCCAATAGGGGGAGCAGGAAGGCGAGGAAATAGTTGATTCTTGGGCGCATGGTCGTGCCCGATAGTAGCATCCGCCTGAAATCAGCCGGCCGAAGCGTGGCCCGGCGGCTCGCTACCGCGTCAACGGGTCTTCCACCCAGGGGGGCGTCGCCTCGATCAGCCGGCCAAGCTCCGGTTCCAGCTTCTCCATGGCCAGCTTCATCTTCCAGGCCACGGCACGGTAGCTGAAGTGCCCTTTGACGCCGCTGCGGAGCTTCGAAATGTATTCCGCCTCGGCAAAATCCATCTTGAACAGGAACCGACTGCGGGCACCAAACGGCAGCAGGTAGTGCGCACCCGGTTCGGGCAGCGCATGGAGTGTATCGAAGGCCTGCTCCATGGCCTCGCGATAGACCGCGTGGCCGGCGACCAGCTCCGGTGTCTCCCAACCCAGGCGGCCCGAATAAGCTTGCCGGTACTGCTGGCAACGGCGATGGCGGTGCATGTCGCGGTAGGCGCCGACGTCCATGATCATGTCGTAGGCGTAGAGGCCACCGCGGAACTCGCGCAACAGTTCGTCGTAGCGTTGACGGGACTTGAGCGCCACATCGATCACTTCCGCCCGCTGCGCCGCTGACCAGCTACGCGCCAGCTCGTAGAGCTCGCGGAACGGCCGGTCCGTCGCCGGGTAGAGCAGTGTCGCCACAATGTCGGCCGGAGTGTCCGTGGGCCGGGACAAATCGATGTCATCCACCGGCAGGCGGGCGGGCGCGGGCAGGTTCTGTTCCGCCCAAAGCTTGAGGTCGGCGCGCGAGGTGACCAGATATTGGTCCACGCCCACGTACTTGGCAAGCGTCGGTGTCGCTTCCGGCACCTTGCAGGCTTCGGTGGCCTGGTCCGCGACGTCACGCACTTCGGCATACTCGGAGGCCTTAAGCCGCCGGATCTGCCGTTCGAGCGTACGGATGCTGGTCACCTGTCCGGCATTGGTGGGCACGCCCCAAAACAGCAGGTACCGCGCGACGTCAAAGGCGCGAGCGGCGATGTTGCGCCGGTAGGCATCGGACTTCATCTCCTCGGGGCGCGGCAGCCGTTCGCTCAGCACCTCGATCATCTCGGTGTGGACTTGGCGATAGGCCGCCATCAGGGCGTTCCCCGCCGCCTGATAACGCTCTGCCGCGGCCGCGTCGAATTCGGGTGGGGTGATGAAGCCCAGCTGGCCGAAATCCTGGTAGCGGGATGACTTGGCCTGCCCGTCCCACAATGGCTCATCTTCAATCTCGGTGGCGGCCAGTTCGCTGACCCCTTCCCAGCAGATAGCCAGATGCCCCAAGTCGGCAATGGAGGCGTGGCCGTACTGGAAGTAGAAGCTGTCGAGGAACTTCCCGGAATCGTGGGAGCGGACCCAATCGATGGACTGGGTGATTGAATCAGCCGACCGCGAATAGCGGGCAAGCGCGTAGGCCAGCTGCTCCGGCGGCATGGGCGGAAGGGCGTGCACGCGCGGGCCAGCGCCGGGCAGCTCACTCGATGGAGAAGACACCATGCTATTCTCGCGGTTCATGCGCATAGGAATCAAACGCCTTCATCCGGACGCAGTTCTGCCCGCTTACGCCCATGGCCCATTAGAGGACGCGGGGCTCGACCTACGGTCAGTGGTTGCCACGGAATTGCAGCCCGGCGTCCCCCAGGCTGTACCCACCGGATTGTCCATCGAAGTGCCCCCGGGCTTTGAAGCGCAGGTGCGCCCCCGCAGCGGCCTGGCGCTGAAGCACGCCATCACCATCCCGAACTCCCCCGGCACCATCGACCCCGGCTACCGCGGCGAAGTAAAGGTGATTCTGCTCAACCTGGGCCAGCAATCGTTCCCCATCGCCATCGGCGACCGCATCGCCCAGCTGGTGATCGCCCGCTATGAAGCAATCGATTGGGAAGAGCGTGACTTGTCCGACACCGTGCGCGGCGAAGGCGGCTTCGGCTCCAGCGGCCGCAGCTAGGCTGCCGGAAGTTCAATGCCCGCGTAGATCTCGGCGAGCGGCAACGCGATGCCCAGGCATTCCAGCGTCAGGACAGCTTCCGCGCCCTGGTAGCTTGAAAGCGCCCACCGCCCGTCGGTGAGCCGGCGGAACACTTCGACCAGAAAGGACTCCTGCGAGACCAGCACGTACTCCTCCAGCGAGGCCAACCCGCGGTAGAGCGCGAACTTCCCGCCGTAGTCATAGTCCGCGGTAGAAGGCGACAGGATCTCGATGATCACCTTGGGATTCAAAACGGTGTCCCCGTGCGCGTCAGCCAGTTGGGGCTGCCCGCAGATCACGGCCAGATCCGGGTAGACGAAGTTTGTGGCCCGGGTGCGAACGCGGGGAGCGGCCAAAGTTTGGCCGCTGCCATCACTCAATTTTTCGTCGAGCCGCCGAGCCAAGCTTACGGCCAGCCGCGCATGAGTCAAAGTGACCGCCACCATCGGGAACACTTCCCCATCGTGGTATTCGCTGCGCAACTCAGCTACGCGGTCAGCCGCCAGGTACTCTTCCACCGACAATCGCGGAAAGGGAAGGGCGCTCATACGGACATTTTGGCGCCGCTACACCTCATTCTGCGCCGCTTCCAGATCCTCCGGGCGCCCAATGTCGCGCCAGATTCCTTCCAGCGCATGGATCACCACGCGGCCCTGCGCCACCAGAGCCTCCACCGCACTGGTCAGCTCATACTCACCCCGGGGCGATTTCGGCACCTTCGCCAATTCGTCAAAAACAGCGGCACGGAAGCAGTAGACACCGGCCGAGTTCCAGTGGGTGGTGGAAGTACCCTGAGGCGGCTTCTCGATGATCCGCGTGACCACGCCATCCTGCTCATAGACGGCCGCTCCCTGCCACGGATCGGGCACGTAGCGCACGGCGGCGACGGCATCGACGCCGGGCTTCAGTTTGGCGCGCATGGCGGCGTAGTCGGCGGTCTCGGTGAGAATGTCGCCGAAGGTAAACAGGAAATCCTCACCACCCACAAACTCCCGGCACAGCAGGGCAGCGCGGGCGGTACCGTCAATCACTTCCTGGCGCACAAAGTGGATTTCTGGCCGCCCGGCGAAATGTTCTTCCACCACGGCGGCCCGGTAGCCAATGACGACTCCAAATTCGGTGAAGCCCGCACCGCGTAGCCGATCGGTCAGGTAGTCAAGAATGGGCCGGCCTTTCAGCGGTAGCATCGGTTTCGGCAGATCGTCGGTGAGCGACTTCATGCGCGTGCCCCGGCCCGCGGCGAGAATGACGACTTTGTGCATATTGATTTGCGGGCCTGTCCAATGCGGTCGACCCTAAGTCCACTATAATCACCCGAGATGACCGGACATGCTTCAGGCAACGCGCGCTGGTGGATCCTCGCGCTGCTCTTCTTCGCCACCACGATCAACTACCTGGACCGGATCGTCTTTTCCGTACTGATCCCCGTGATCCGGCAGGAGATGCACATCACCGATCAGGAGTACGGCTACATCAATGCCGCCTTCCAGATCTTCTACACGGTGGGCTTTCTGTTCGCCGGTGGCCTGATCGACAAGTGGGGCACGCGACTGGGCTATGCGGTCTCGATCGCCTGGTGGTCGCTGGCCGCCGCCGGGCACGTGATCGCGGGTAGCGGCATGGGCCTCAGCTTCTGGCGCGGCTTCATGGGCTTGGGCGAATCCGGCAACTTTCCGGCCGCCATCAAGTCCGTGGCGGAATGGTTCTCCAAAGAAGACCGCGCCTTCGCCACGGGCATCTTCAACGCCGGCGCGACGGTGTCGTCCATTGTCGGACCGCCACTGTTCGCCTGGCTGGTGGTGTTCGCCGGTTGGCGGGCTTGTTTTCTGATGACCGCCGCCGCTGGCTTCGTCTGGCTGATTTTCTGGTTGCTGGCCCCCAAGCCTCCCCAGCAAGTGGAAGTGGTGGGGGAACCCCGGATCGGCTGGGCCAAGGCGCTGACCTACCGCGAAACCTGGGGCTTTGCGGCGGCTAAGTTCTTTAGCGACCCAGTCTGGTGGTTCTATCTTTACTGGTTGCCGCCCTACTTCTTCGACGTCCGCAAGATGAACCTGAAGGAGATCGGCTGGGCACTCCCGGTGATCTACACCGTCGCCGGAGTGGGCAGCGTGGTCGGCGGCTGGCTCGCCGGAGTACTGATCCGGCGCGGCTGGCGCCCCGGCCCGGCCCACAAGGCCGGCATGGCCGTCTTTGCTTTCATGATGCCGGTGGGCGCACTAAGTGTCCTGGCGGAAAGTCCCATCCTGGCCATCGCCCTGATCTGCGTGGCCACGGCAGCGCACCAGGGCTGGTCAGCCAACCTGTACACCACGGTGTCCGACATCTTCCCCAATCGCGCCGTCGCCTCGGTCACCGGCATCGGCGGATGCGCGGGCGGCTTCGGCGGAGTACTGTTTTCCGCCCTCATCCCCGGCTACGTCGTCAGCCACTTCGGCTACACGCCGGTCTTCCTGGTGATGGGCGTCTTCCACCTGACGGGCCTGGTAATCTCGCACTTTCTGTTCGGAAAGATGGAGCCGATTCAGGCGGAGAGTTAGCCCACCACGGCCGGTGGCGGCTTCATCTTGGCGATCTCGCGTTCGATCAGACCCCGGTCCGTCCCGTCGAGTAGGTGGCGCATCACTTCGATCGTTTTGGGCTCATCAAAGCAAGCCGAGTGCACGCGCTTCAGCTTGGGGTTGATCAAGTCCGTCACGTCGATGTCCCAAACGTTTGATGGAATCGGTGAGGTACGGCTGAGGCCGCTGCGGCCCAGGCGGCGTTCGCCGAAGTGTTTTAGGCCCGCTGAAACGCCCAGCGCCGTATCACGGCCGGTGTAGAGCGCGGTGATGCGATAGGTGAGATTAGCGATGGCGTCACCGTCGCTCTTGTCGATGTTCTCGCCGGACTTGAATAGGTCGGCATCGACGTCGGCCGCCACCATGATGAGCTGGTTGATCAGGCTGGCCAGCAGCGGCTGATTCTTGCGGCTCCACAGCGTCTTCAGGCCTTTCTGCAAAACGAAGTTACCCATGCTGTGCGCGATCACCGAGATCTTGGCCCGGCAGGCCTTTCTTACGTTGGCAATGGCATCTGCCTGCTTCACGATCATCCAGTCGTAAAGATCCGAGAAGACTTCCGCCACGCCATCGGATGACCGGCGGGCGTCGATGCGGTCCGGATAGTAACCGAGCGCCGTGCCGTCCGAGGGCCAGCTAAACAAAATACAGAGGCCCTTGTCCTTGTAGATGGTGTCCGTGATGCCCTGGTAGCGCTTCGCGGCATCGCCCCAGGAGTTATTGAAGCCATGGATAAAGACACCGACATGCTTCTGCCGGTCGCTGTCTTCCGGGTCCAGGATCAGCGGGAAGCGAGAGGTCTCCCGCTTCAGCAGGTCGATGAACACTTTCTTGTCCACCAGGTTCCAACTGGAGACCTGGTCGATGGGCCCTTTGCCGTCCGAGATCAAATAGCGTAACGGACCCAGAAACGGGGTCGGCTCCAGCGTATCGGTCAGCCAGCGGTTGGTGATCATCCAGTACATAGCCTGGATGATACACAAATGTCGCTGCGCGGCTTACCGCAGGAGGTCCTCGAGCACGGTCTTCGCGTCGGTCTTTGAGTCGCGGTACTTGACGATCACCGGTGTGTAGACCGAGATACCCCACTCCTTGCCGATGCCCTTGGTGACATTGCGGGCGCCGGCCACTACGACGGCTTCTTCCGGAATGATCAGCGGCTCATCGTCGGTGGCAGTGTAGACCTTCTCCCGCACCAGATCGTAAACCGGAGTGGAGCGGTTGAGGATCACACCCGTGCCCAGCACGGCGCGCTTCTTCACCACCGTACCTTCATAGACGCCGGTGTTGCCGCCCACGAGGACGTCGTCCTCAATAATGACGGGCAACGCGCCCACCGGTTCCAGCACGCCGCCAACCTGCGCCGCAGCGGAGATATGGCAGCGCTCGCCGATCTGGGCACAACTGCCGATCAACGCATGCGAGTCCACCATCGTGCCCGCGCCCACATAAGCGCCGACGTTGATATACATGGGCGGCATGCAGGTGACGCCGCGGCCGACAAAGCAGCCGTCGCGGATCGAGGATCCGCCGGGGACAATGCGGACGCCGTCACTGGCCGACATGGGGCGCACGGGGTAGGTGGCCTTGTCGAAGAACGGTTGGCGCTGCGGGTCCACTGACATGTCGACAATGGCGCCCAGGCGGAAGCCGCACAGAATGCCCTTCTTCACCCAGGCATTGACACGCCAGCCCGTGTCGGTTGCGGCATCGGGTTCCGCGGAGCGGATGGTGCCGGCGTTGAGCGCCGCTTTGAAATCTTGAAATAGCTTCCAGTCCGCGTCCGTAAAGGGCGCCTGGCGCTCAAACAGTGATTCGATGAGTGTTTGCAAGCAGTCCGGTCTCTTTCAGTACGGTCTTGATCTTGGCCAAGCTGGCTTCTGAAGGCGGGCACAACGGCAGCCGCCACACAGCCTCGAGAAGGCCCATCTCCGCCATCGCGGCTTTGACCGGGATGGGGTTCGATTCGACAAAGTTCACTTCCATCAGCGGCAGGTAGACGCGTTGCAGACGGCGGGCCGCCTCGAAGTCGTTGCGAGCACAGGCACCGGCGATCGCCGTCATCTCAGCGGGAATTTCGTTGGAGGCGACGCTGATGATGCCCTTGCCGCCCAAGGCCATCAGCGGGATGGTGACGGAATCATCGCCAGAGAGCACGACGAAGTCCGCCGGCACTTCATGGATCACGCGAGCGATCTGCGCCATGTTGCCGGAGGCTTCCTTGACGCCCACGATGTTGTCGATGGCCGCCAGACGCTTCAGCGTCGCCGGCTCCACATTGACACCCGTGCGGCCCTGGACGCTGTAGACAATGATCGGCAGGCCCACTTCAGCAGCGAGGGCAGCGTAGTGCTGATAGAGCCCTTCCTGCGTGGGCTTGTTGTAGTAGGGCGTCACCGAAAGCAGACCGTCGACACCCAGCGCCTTCAACTGGTGCCCCAACTCGATCACTTCGGCTGTGTTGTAGCCGCCGCAACCGGCCAGCACCGGCGTCTTGCCCGCGGCTTCTTCCACGGTTATGCCCACGACGCGAAGGTGCTCTTCACGGGTCAGCGTCGGTGATTCGCCGGTGGTGCCGCAGGGGACGAGAAAGTCGATCCCCGCCTCGATCTGCCGCTGGATCAGCCGCCGCAATGTGCCCCCGTCAAGCGAGCCGTCCTGATGGAACGGGGTAACCAGCGCGGTTCCGCAGCCAGTGAATTTCATTTCAAGATCTCCCTGAACTCAAACATTCCCTGCTTGCCCGCAATCCATTGCGCGGCTCGCAGAGCACCACGCGCAAAGCCTTCGCGGCTCCGCGCCGTGTGCCGCAACGTGATGGTGTCGGCGGCGGAATCAAAACCAATTTCGTGCGTGCCCGGCACCTTGCCCGCGCGGGAGGAACTGACGTCCACGTGCACCTGATAGCCGCCGCGCTTCATGTCGTCGAGCAACTTCAACAGGGTGCCCGAAGGCGCGTCCTTCTTGGCAGAATGGTGCATCTCCCAGGCCCAGGCTTCGTAGTCGCGCTCACCGGCTAGCAGGCGCGACGCCTCTTCGACGATCTTCGAGAACAGCGCGACCCCCACCGAGAAGTTCGCGCCATAGATCAGCCCGGTGCCCGCGGCTTCCACTGCGGCCCGCGCTTCCTCGAGATGCTCCAGCCAGCCCGTGGTGCCGATGACTGCGTTCACCTTCAGCTCCGCGAAGC
Source organism: Bryobacteraceae bacterium (assembly GCA_947458745.1). Lineage (GTDB taxonomy): Bacteria > Acidobacteriota > Terriglobia > Bryobacterales > Bryobacteraceae > JAPKYZ01. The sequence continues at coordinate 278,138 of CANGYQ010000003.1, forward strand.
GGTGGATATTCTTGATCGCGGTTTCAGGCGTCGAGAATTCGATGACGGCCTCGCAAGGGGGCAGGGTATCTGGCGTCGCATCAAAGGTCGCCACCACCTCACAGCCGCATTCGGGGGCCAGCGCATGGATCATGCGCCCCATCTTGCCGTAGCCGACTAATGCGATTTTGGTCATTCAAACACCGCCGGGTCCAGTTGCGAGAAGAACTCCGAGTGAAGCGATTCTACCGCTGACCGGAGGCTGGTTTCTTCCACCACCAGGCTGATGTTCCGCTTGGAGGCGCCTTGGGCGATCATGCGCACGTTGGTGCCGTTCAGCGCCTTGAAGACGCCGTGCGCTACGCCGGGGGTAGACCGGATGCTGTCGCCCACCAGGCTGACAATGGCCATGCCGTCGGCCACTTCCACTTCGGCAAACTGTTCCAGGTCCGCTCGAATGGCAGCAAGGTTGACGGGGTTGTCGATCGTGAGCGATACGCTGACTTCGCTGGTGGTGACCATGTCCACTGATGTCTGGTGCTTATCGAAGACTTCAAAGATGCGCCGCAGAAAGCCATGCGCCATCAGCATGCGCGTCGATTGCACGTTGACGACGATGATGCCGGTTTTGCAGGCGATGGACTTGACGACGTTGCTGCACGGGACGCTTTCACCGGTGATCCGCGTACCTTCCACTTCCGGACGGCGTGAGTTCAGAATCAACACCGGGATGTTCTTTTCGACGGCGGGAACCACCGTGGAGGGATGCAGCACCTTCGCCCCAAAGTAGGCCAGCTCCGCCGCTTCGGCGAACGAGATCAGCTTGACGCGGTGGCCGCCGGGTGAGATGCGCGGGTCGCAGGTAAGCATGCCATCGACGTCGGTCCAGATCTGGATCTCTTCCGCGTCGATGCCGGCACCGATGATGGACGCCGAAAAGTCGCTGCCACCGCGGCCCAGCGTCGTGGTGACGCCGTCCTCAGTAGCACCGATGAAGCCACCCATGACGACTACCGCGCCGCGTGGCAGATTCTTCAAGCTTTGGTTGGTCGGCTTATAAAGCGGCGCGGCCTGCGTGTGACGCCCGTCAGTGATGATGTAATCGCGCGAATCGGCGTGCACCGCGTCGAGGCCCAAGCGCCGGAAGCTTGCCGTCACCAGCAGGCTGGACAACCGCTCGCCGAAGCTGGAGATGGCATCGACGGAACGCGGCGTCAGCTCGCCCAGAATGGCCAAACCGCGCAGCAACTCCGAAAGCTCGGCGAAGTGTTCGTCGATGGCCGGGTGCGCGCCACCTTCGGTGACGTGATAATGCTTCAGCTCCCCGCAAAGCTCCAGCGCACGGGTGCGGCTGCCGCTGACGGCTTCAGCCGCCATGGCCAGCAGGCGATTGGTGGTCTTGCCCATGGCGGAGACCACCACCACCGGATGGCGATGGACGCGTGACTGGACGATGGTGGCGACACGCGCGATGGCGGTGGCGGATTCAACCGAGGACCCGCCGAACTTCATGACTACGGACACTTGTCTGTTTGATCTCCTATGGTCTGATGAACGGGCGGGACTGAAAGTCCCGCTGCAGGCGGACAGCCTGCGCCACCTCGAGCTGCTGCTACAGCAGCCCTTCGCTGAGCATCAGCTCCGCATTCAGAACGGCGGCACCGGCAGCACCACGGATGGTGTTGTGGCCGAGGGCCATCATCTTGAAGTCGAGCACCGGGCACTTGCGCAGACGGCCGACGAAGACCGCCATACCGTTCTCGCGATTGACGTCGCGGCGGGGCTGCGGGCGGTCGTTCTCGGTCATGTAGATCACCGGTTGCGCCGGCGCCGATGGCAGATTGCGCTGCTGCGGCAGACCACGGAAACTCTCAATCGCCGCTCGGACTTCATCAATCGTCGGCTTGGCGGCCAACTGCACCGAAATCGCCACCATATGTCCATCCACCACCGGCACGCGGTTGCAGTGCGCCGAAACACTCGCGGCCAGATCGGTGAACTTGCCGTCGGTATAGGCGCCCAGAATCTTCTGCGTCTCCGATTCCATCTTTTCTTCTTCGCTGCCGATGTAAGGCACCACGTTGGCGGTGATGTCCATCGAAGGCACACCCGGATAGCCCGCGCCCGAGATCGCCTGCATCGTGGTGACGATGATCTTCTCGATGCCGAAAGCTTTCAGCGGACCCAGCGCCATCGTCAACGCAATGGTGGAGCAGTTGGGGTTGGTGACGATCTGCCCCTTCCAGCCGCGGTTGGCCTTCTGCGTGGCCAGCATGCCCAGATGCTCAGCATTCACTTCCGGCACCAGCAACGGCACATCGGCTTCCATGCGATGGTTGCGGGAGTTCGAGACCACCGTGTGACCGGCCTCGGCAAAGGCGCGCTCAATTTCAGTGGCCACACCGGCATCCATCGCGGAAAAGACCAGCTTGGGCGCGGCGGCGGTGGGCTTGCATTCCTGCACGGTCAAGCCGGCAGTTTTGGCGGGCATCACGCCATCCAAGCGCCAGCTGGTGGCCTCGCGGTAAAGCTTGCCGGCGGAGCGGTCGCTTGCGCCCACCCAAGTGAGATCAAAGATCGGGTGGTTCTTTAGGAAGTTGACGAAGTGCTGGCCCACCATTCCGGTGGCCCCCAGCACGCCAACGGGGATACGTTGAAGTTCACTCATAACGATATTGGTTTTGACTTTCTGATTTATGCCAGCAGTTGCCGGCACAGGCTTTCGTAGATGTCTACCGAGGCGACCAGTTGGTCTTTCGGAATGTGTTCGTGCGCGGTGTGCGCCACGTGGATGGTGCCAGGACCAATCAAATAAGGTTTGCCCCAGGCACCGCCAAAAGCGGGGATGTCGGTGGTGTAGGCCGCCACCATGGTTTCAAAGCCCGGCAGCGTGCCCAGATGCACGGCACCGATGCAGAGGATCTCTTTGATCTCAACGCCCGTGATCGCTTGGTGGATCCGCTGGCGTGTCGATTCACCATCATCCACCAGGCGGATGAACAGCTCGGCTTTGGCGATATCCGAGATGACGTTGGGGGCCCTGCCGCCGGAGAGGGTGCCGATATTCAGGGTGGAGGGGCCCATCAAGGCATCCGACTCCAGCGGGATCTGCCGCACCTGGGCCAACGCATCCAGCAACTTGTTGATCGCCGATTCGCCCAGCTCCGGATAGGCACTGTGGGCCATGCGGCCGTGGGCGTGAAACTCAAAGCGGAGCGCGCCCTTGCTGCCGACGGCCAGCTTGTTCTCAGTCGGCTCGCCATTGATCAGAAACTTTGACCCGCGCGGCGTCTTGGCGGCGGCATACGCACCGGCGCTATTGCGCTCTTCACCCACCACAAACAGCAGTGCGACCCGCCGTTCGCCAGCCTTCAGTAACCGCTCGCAGGCGAAGATCATGGCCGACATCAGGCCCTTCACATCACAAGCGCCCCGGCCCCAGATGGTGGAATCGTCTTCGCGCGACGGGATGAAGGGCGGCACGGTGTCCATGTGCGTCGACATGGTGACGACCGGCTGGTCGAACCAAAGGAAGATATTGTCGCGGCCGGGCTCCACCGGCATGCGCTCCAACGTGCCTTGATAGCGCTGGGCCAACGAGCTGAGATGCTGATGGAGAAAATCACCAACGGCGGTTTCGTTGGGCGTGATCGACTCAATGTCGATGAGGGTGCGGGTAAGTGCGAATAGTTCTTGCATAGTTTCGATAGCGCTCCACTCCGTTTCGCTCGGCCCGGAGCCCGTTTCGGGGTCTCAAGATACGGCGAGGGGTGACAGTGGTTGGGATTTAGCCCAACTCACCAATCGTCAAAGCACAACCTTGCGCCCCGCGATTTCGGCGGCCGATCCCTTTCATCCCCGCTCCGGAAGGTTCCGGCAAAACAGCGGGCAATACTCTTGACGGTCGCGCCTCTATCAATTCTGCCGCTTTTGGCGGGCAGCTTCCCAACTTGCGCCGGGAATTCTCAGCTTAGCGAATGCGATAATCGGGAGTCAATGCCAGTACGGCGCAGGTGGGACGCAGCGGGAGTGGCCACCCTGCTATTCGTGAACTTTTGGATCGCCGGAAAACTCTTCCGGTTGGAATACTCCGCCTTTACCGGATCCATCGAAGCCGCCTACATTTCCATTAGCACCCAGATCATTCAGCAGTGGCCGCACTTTGATTGGTTCCCGCTCTGGTACGGGGGCATTCCATTTCAGAACGCCTATCCGCCGCTGCTGCACTTTCTGGTGGCTGGTTGGGCGAAGGTGGCGGGCGTCAGCATGGCGCTGTCGCATCACATGGTGACCGCGGCCACGTATTGCTTGGGGCCGGTTTCGCTCTTTGTATTGGCGCGCGTGCTGGGTGCGGGCCGAATGCCGGCCTGGGCGGCGGCGCTGGTCTATTCCACGGTTTCGTTTTCGGCCTGGCTGCTGCCTTCGGTCCGCGCGGACGTCGGTGGCTTTTGGCATGGCCGCCGTTTCCAGGCGCTGCTGGTCTATGGCGAAGGCCCGCACGATACCGCCATGACGCTGCTGCCGCTAGCGATCGTGGCGCTCCACTTCGCATTGCGGCGGCGGTGGATCTGGACCGCTCCGCTGGCGCTGGCGGCGGTGGTGCTCAGCAACTGGTTGGGAGGCTTTGCGCTGGCCGCGGCGGTGTTCTGCTACCTGGTCGCCTTCGCGCGCGATCGTCACGATTGGTTCCGGACGGTGTGGATCGGCGTGTGGGCCTACGCGCTGGCGATGCCGTGGATTCCGCCCACGACGCTGGAGGCGGTCAAACTGAATGCTCAGCGGATTGGCGGAGACTTCCGGTTTGGTTGGGCGAATGCATTGGGTCTGGCGGCGCTGCTGGTGGTGGCGGTGCTGGCGGCGGGCTGGTTGAAGAACCCGGCAGTTAAGTTCGGCGCGGCCTTCACCGTGCTGATGGCAGGTGTGACGTTGATCTGGGAGTGGGCGCACTTTGCGCTGGTGCCCCAGCCGATGCGTTACCACCTGGAAATGGAGATGGCGTTGTGTCTCCTGCTGGCGGGTCTGGTGCCGGCGCGGGCCTGGGCGCTGGCGGCTGTCGCCGTACTTTGCACCTACCCGGCCTTCAGCACACGCACCTGGGCGCGCAGCATCATCCAGCCGGTTGCGATGACCGCCACGTCGGAGTACCGCGTGGCGCGCTGGTTTGATCAACACATGCCGGAGCGCCGGGTGATGGCGCCGGGGTCAGTGTCTTTCTGGTTGAACGCCTTCACCGCGACGCCGCAGATGGCGGGTGGTTTTGACCAGGGCATCGTCAATCAAACCCAACCCGGTTCGCACTTCCAGGTGCTGTCCGGCATGGGCTCGGGCGAACGGGAAGGGGCGGTGGCGATTGGCTGGTTGCAGATGATGGGCGTCGATGCCGTGGCGGTCAGCCAGGCGGGTAGCAGCGAGTTCTTCAAGCCCTTTGCCCATCCGCACAAGTTCGATGGCCTGCTGCGGGAGCTGTGGCGCGAGGGCGGCGACGTGATCTATGAAGTGCCCCGCACGTCACCATCGCTGGCACGGATCGTGCGCCCGGAAGAACTGCCGCAAGGCCCCATCATCAACGACGATTTGAAGTGGGCGGAAGCTTACCTGCAGGCCATCAACGATGCAGCCCGGCCGCAGCCCATGACAGAGTGGCTGAACCGCAGCCATTTGCGCATTCGGGCCAACGTAGCGCCAGGAGATCTGATTTCAGTGCTGGTGACCTATCACCCGGGTTGGCGATCCAGCGTCCCGCTGGAAAGAGACTTGCTGGGCCAGATCCTGCTGCGGCCAACGGCTACCGGCGACCAGACGTTCGACCTGATGTTTGATGGCGGCACGGAGATGACCGTGGCCCGCAGTGCCAGTGGGCTGGCGATGGCGGCCATGCTGGTCAGCGCACTTCGCCGCCGGAGCCGCCGCGCATGAAGTGGCTTTGGTTGGCCGCTCTCACCGCCGCAGTGATCGCCACGCGCGTGCCCTACTTTCAGCAGCAGCTGTTCTCCTACGACGATGTCAATCTGGCGTATGCCGTGGGCGAACTGGATGTCCGCCAGAGCCAACCGCACCCGCCAGGCTATCCGCTCTTCGTCATGGAGATGCGCGTGCTGAAGTTGCTACGCGTGAAGCGCGCCGAGAGCATGCTACAGATTCTGGCCGTCGCGGGCTCCGTCGGGGCGGTGGCGGTGATGATCTGGGGCTTTCCGCAGTGGGGTGGCGCTTGGGGCGCGGCGCTGCTGGCCATCCATCCGGTCTTCTGGTATGCGGGCCTCACGTCGGCTCTGCGGGTGCAGTTGGCGCTGGTCTCGGTGGCGGTGGCGGCGGCCTGTTGGCGCGCCTGGGAGCAGCGGCCGGGGTGGGATGTACGCAGCGCCTGGATCTTCGGACTCGGCGCGGGCATCCGGCCGGAGTTGGGGCTGGTGCTGTTGCCGCTTTGGTGGTGGACCTCGCGGCGTGCCTGGAAGCATTGGCTTGCGGCTGTCGCACTGTGGCTGGTGCCGCTGCTGTGGGCCTCCGGCGGACCCATCGCCTACGTTCGCTATACCTGGCATTACTTGCAGGACCAGTCACGACTCACCTCAGGCCTGTTCGGCGCCGACACGTTGACCTGGAGCCGCATTGGCGTCTGGCTACTAGTGTGGATACTCTGCGGCGTGCCGGGTTGGGCGCTGGCGTGGCCGCTTTCCTGGCGGCCGGCGGCGAGCTTCCCAGAGATCCCGTGGCGCTTTCTGGCGCTGTGGACACTGCCCGGCGTCGCGTTTGCCTTCCTGGTTCATGTGGCCGACCCGGGCCAGACGCTGGCTGTCGTCGCACCAGTTTGCCTCATCGGCGGCATGATCCTTGATCGAGCGCGGGCACGGCTCGCGCCTCAAGCAGTCCCCCTCAGCATCGCCTGCTTAACTGGAGTGGCGATCGCGCTGCTGTTGCGGGATTATCCGATATTCGTGACGGCCTGGGCCGTTCCCGCCGTGGCTCTGCTGGCCGGAGTGCTCATCTGGCTGCAACCGAACTCGCGTTGGCTGGCCGGTGGGCTGACGCTGGCCCCGGCCGTGATCGTGTCGCTGCTGATCTTTTGGGGACGGGGCTGGTACACGCAAGGCCCACTGGAAAATGTGGCCAGCGCGCTGGCGGCCACCTCTTTTGAACAAGTGAAGCAGACCACCGACATCGACGACCGCACGATCCGCGAAGTGCGCGCATTGCTGCAACCCGGCGGCACGATTGCCTGGGAGCGCGGCATAACGTCCTGGCGCAAGTTGACCTACTATTTCGGCGGAACCCCAGTGTTGGTGCTGGATCGCAAGACGCTTGCGCCTGATGCCCCTTCGATCAGGACCCTGTGGCTGGGACCACGGCAACAGACGCCGGTACCGCTGTCGCCCGACGCGCCGATCGTCTGGATTCGCGGGCCGCATTCCGCGCAACGCTGCCCGCAACCGGAGCAGTTCGTCTGCGCCGGCACGGGCCGGGAGATCGCATGGTGATGCTCTTCCTCAAGCGCTTGGGCCGCACGTTCTGGCAAGCCTCCACGGATGGCTGCCTGGGCTGCGCCAAAGGTGCGGCGTACTCGGCTCTGTTGTCGATCTTCCCGGTGCTCTCCAGCTTGACGGCGATCCTGGCGCAGGCCAATGCGGAGCGGTTGGCCCAGACATTGGCGCGGCTGCTGTTTGAGGTGACACCCGACGGCGCGGAAGGGCTGCTGCGACACACGCTGACGGCGCGCGGAGCAAAGCCGATCTATCTACTGATCGGAGCCGGACTGCTATCAGCCATCGCCGCCTCGGAGGTGATGCTCAGCTTGATGGATGGCTTCCAGGCCGCCTTCCGCGTGCGCACCAGCCGCGGCTTCTGGCGGCAACGGATGGTGGCCACGGCGCTGGTGTTTGCGGCCGCACTGCCGGCGTTGGCCGCCTCGGCGTTTGTGATCTACACCGGCGGCGCGTTTAGTTATGTTCCCGCAGTCGTCGCGGTGGCGATGGCGACGATGTTGCTGTACCGGTTCGGCCCAGACCTTCCCGGCCACTTGATGCGCACGCCAGTCTGGCCGGGCGCGCTGATCGCCACGGCCCTCTGGGTGATCTCGACGGTCCTGTTTGTGGCCTACGTCCGCTATATGGCGAACTACAACATCATCTATGGCTCCATTGGCGCGGTGGTGGCGTTGATGGTGTGGCTGTATCTGTTGATGGCCAGCGCCTTGATGGGCTGCGAGTACAACGCGGAGCGGCTGCGGGAGAAGGACTATCCTGGAGAAGGAGCGTAAATCATGCCCACGGCTAAAGATGAAGTGCGTCGATTGCTCGACGAACTGCCTGAGACAGCAAGCCTGGAAGACGTGCAGTACTCGCTCTACGTGCGCGAACGGATCGCGCGAGCCCGCGAGGAAGCCAAAGTGGGCGACGTTCTCGATCAGGACGAAGTTGAACGCCGCATGAGCCAGTGGCTCACCCAATAGCCACATAACCCACTTCCCGTTCGCCCGCGAAAGCTGCCAGAATTTCACTCATGCTTCGCCGGACCTCCCTGACGCTTGCTCTTTTTCTGTGCGCCCTGTCTCTGGCCGCGCAGTCCCGCATCACGTCGCCACTCCAAGAGTTTGGGTTTGAAGTGGGGGCCGACTATCGACTGATCAACTACACGCAGATGGAGAAGTACTGGCAGAAGCTGGCCCGTGAGTCGGACCGGATGAAGATGGTGGAGATTGGCAAGACGGAAGAGGGCCGCACGCAGTGGATGGCCATCATCAGTTCACCCGCCAACCTGAAGCGCCTGGACCACTATCAGCAGATCTCCCGGCGTCTGGCGCTAGCCGAAGGGCTCACCGATGATCAGGCGCGGGAGATGGCTGTCGAAGGCAAGGCGGTGGTGTGGATCGATGGCGGGCTGCACTCGACTGAGACAGTGGGCTCACAGCAGTTGATCGAGATGGTCTACCAGATGGTCAGCCGCGACGATCGCGAGACTAAACGGTTTCTCGATGACGTGATCCTGCTGGCCGTGCTCTCGAATCCGGATGGCCTGGAACTTGTGGCCAACTGGTACATGCGCGAAAAGGACCCGCGCGAGCGGCGCCTGGCCGCCGTGCCCCGGCTCTATCAGAAGTACATCGGCCACGACAACAACCGCGACAGCTTCATGAGCACGCAAGCCGAGACCACCAACATGGGCCGGGTGCTCTACAAAGATTGGATTCCGCAGGTGATGTACAACCACCACCAGTCCGGCCCCGCGGGCACGGTGTTGTGGGCACCGCCCTTCCGCGAGCCCTATAGCTACCGGTTTGATCCGCTGATTCTGACGGGCATCGACGTCGTCGCCGCGGCCATGCACAACCGGTTTGCGGTGGAAGGCAAGCCGGGCGCGACCGAACGCAAAGGCGCGCCGTATTCGAACTGGTTCAACGGGGGCTTGCGGTCCACTACTTGCTACCACAACATCATCGGACTGTTGACCGAAATGATCGGCAACCCCACGCCCATGGAGATCCCCTTCGTCCCCGCACGGCAGTTGATGACCTACGACAACCCGAACCCGATCGTGCCGCAGAAGTGGCACTTCCGGCAGTCGATCGAATACTCGATCACGGCCAATCGCGCCGTGCTCGACGTTGCTTCGCGCAATCGCGAACTGCTGCTCTACAACATCTACCGGATGGGCAAGAACTCGATCGAACGCGGCAGCCGCGACCACTGGACGATCCTGCCCAAGCATGTCGAAGGGGCAAAAACTTTTGAGCAGCTGCGCGACCTCGCCCAGCGTGATCCGCGTGTCTATGTCATCCCCGCCAATCAGCGCGATTTTCTGACGGCCATCAAATTTGTGCACGCACTCCAGAAGACCGGCATCGTGGTGCACCGGGCCGCGCGAGCGTTCACGGCCAGCGGACGCGAGTTTCCGGCCGGGTCCTTCGTGGTCAAGACCGCGCAGGCCTTCCGGCCGCATGTGCTGGACATGTTTGAGCCGCAAAACTACCCCAACGATTTTCAATATCCCGGCGGCCCGCCCATCCCTCCCTACGACAATGCCGGCTGGACGGCGGCGTTCCAGATGGGCATCGAGTTTCACCGCTTGCTGGACGATGTAGCAGCGCCGCTGATGGTGGCGGAAGACCCGGTCCGGATCCCGGCGGGCAAGGTGGAAGCGGGTACCTCCGGATGGGAGCTGACGCTCGACAGCAATGACGCTTACCGCGCCCTGAACGCCTTGGGCCCCACTGCGATGGTGAGCGGCAACAGGCTCTACGCCCCGGCAACGGCGCAAGCAACGGTGGAACGGTTGGCAGCGGAGATGGGGCTCAGCTTTAAGGCCGCCTCGACCAAGGGCAAAGCAGTGAAGGTGCCGAGGGTGGCGCTGCTGGATGTCTACGGCGGGTCGATGCCTTCGGGCTGGATGCGCTGGTTGTTTGAGCGGTATGGCTTCCAATTTGAGGTGGTTTACGCCGAGACACTGAACAAAGGCGACCTTTCCGCCAAGTACGACGTGATCGTGATGCCGCAAGGCACCTACGGACGGGAGGGCGGGGCGCGCGAAGGAGCGGGACAACCGAAACCGGAGGCGATCCCGAGTGAGTTTCGTGGTTGGTTGGGCTATGCGACGGTTGCTGCGGCGCCACGCCTGAAAGCCTTTGTCGAAGGCGGTGGGACGGTGATCGCTCTGGGGTCTTCCACGCGACTGGCCGCGGATCTGAAACTGCCACTCACCAATCATCTGGTGGAGCGCTTACCCAACGGCACCGAACGCGTGCTACCGCGCGAGAAGTACTACATCCCCGGCTCCATTCTGCGAGCGACCGTGGACCAGCGCAGCCCGGCCACGACCGGCTTGACGCCACAGGTGGATCTCTATTTCGATAGCAGCCCCGTGTTCCGCCTGGCACCGGATGCGGCGCAACGGGGCGTCACCGCGCTGGCCTGGTTTGACGGACCAGCGCCCCTGCGCAGCGGATGGGCTTGGGGGCAGCACTACCTCGACGGTGGTGTTGTCGCCGCCATCGCCAGGATGGGCCAGGGGCGAGTCTATCTGTTTGGCCCGGAGATGACGTTCCGCGCGCAACCGCACGGGACGTTCAAGTTTGTCTTCAACGCCATCCATTCGATGAATTTGGAGTAGTCCGCGGGGACCGGCCCGCCTCATACTGAAGAGATGAGTTATCACGTCGCCGTCAACTATTCGCCGAAGGGCGATCAACCGCAGGCGATTGCCGACCTGGTGCAGGGCCTGAAAGAAAATGAAGGCCACCAGGTACTGCTGGGAGTTACCGGGTCCGGCAAGACCTTCACGATGGCCAAGATCATCGAGGAGACCAACCGGCCGGCGTTGATCCTGGCGCACAACAAGACGCTGGCCGCGCAGCTGTTTCACGAGTTCCGGACGTTCTTCCCGTCGAACGCCGTCGAGTATTTCGTCAGCTACTACGACTACTATCAGCCGGAAGCCTACATCCCTTCAAGCGATGTCTACATCGAGAAGGAAGCCACCATCAACCAAGAGCTAGACAAGCTCCGCCTGGCGGCCACCAGGAGCCTGTTTGAGCGGCGCGATTGCGTCATCGTGGCCAGTGTAAGCTGCATCTACGGCATCGGCTCCCCGGAAGCCTATTACGGCATGCTGTTGATGCTGGAGAAAGGCCGCACCTTTCCCCGCCAGGACATCACCGCCAAGCTGGTGGAGATCCTCTACACGCGCAGCGACAGTGACTTTACCCGCGGCACCTTCCGCGTCCGGGGCGACACCATTGAGGTCTATCCGACCTATGACGACTACGCCTACCGCATCGAACTGTGGGGCGACGAGATCGAGAGCCTGTCGCAGATCGACCCGCTGCTGGGGCAAGTGAAGCAGACGTACGAGCGGCTGCCGATCTACCCCAAGACGCACTATGTTCTGACGCCGGAAACCAAGGCGTCCGCGCTCATCTCGATCGAAGAAGAGCTGAAGCTGTGGCACCCCCAACTGGAACAGCAAGGCAAGCTCATCGAGGCGCAACGGCTGTGGCAGCGGGTCCAATTTGACCTGGAGATGATTCGCACCATCGGCTACTGCCATGGCATTGAAAACTATTCGCGCCACTTCTCCGGACGCTTGCCCGGGCAGGCACCGCCGACGCTGCTGGACTATTTGCCGCATGATGCCCTGATCTTTTTGGATGAAAGCCACCAGACCGTCCCACAGCTGCAAGGCATGTATGCGGGTGACCGCAGCCGCAAGGAGACGCTAGTGAAGTTTGGTTTCCGGATGCCCAGCGCCCTCGACAACCGGCCGCTGACCTTCCAGGAGTTTGAGAACCGGGTCCATCAAGTGATCTATGTCTCAGCGACACCCGGGCCCTATGAACTGACCAAGTCGCAGGGCGTGGTGGTGGAACAGATCATCAGGCCGACGGGCCTAATCGACCCCGAGGTGGAGATCCGGCCCATCAAGGGCCAAGTGGATGACCTGTTGAACGAGATCCGCAAGCGCACGGAGCGCAATGAGCGGACACTCGTGACGACGCTGACCAAGCGGATGTCCGAGGATCTTGCGGAGTACTTCACGGAGGTGGGCGTGAAGTGCCAGTACTTGCATAGCGAAGTCTCGACGCTGGACCGTATCAAGATTCTGCGGGACCTGCGCAAGGGCGTCTACGATGCGCTGATCGGCGTCAACCTGTTGCGGGAAGGCCTAGACTTGCCGGAAGTGTCGCTGGTGGCGATTCTCGATGCCGATAAAGAAGGATTCCTGCGGTCCGCCGGGTCGCTCATTCAAACGATTGGCCGCGCCGCCCGCAACGTTCAAGGGCGGGCGATCCTCTATGCCGATGTGATGACGGATTCCATGCGGCGCGCCATTGAGGAAACCAACCGCCGCCGCGCGATCCAGCGCGCCTATAACCAAGAGAATGGCATCACGCCGGAAACGATCATCAAACCGATCGACATGAGCTTGGTCCGGGTGGCCGAGGCGGACTATGTCACCGTGCCGCTGGTGGCCCAGGATGTGGTGGATGAGATGACGCCGGAGCAGCGTAACACCCATCTGGGCGAACTGGAAGCCGAGATGAAGGAAGCGGCCAAGCGCTTTGAATTTGAACGAGCTGCTCAGATTCGAGACCGGATCAAGCTGCTGAGGGGACGAGGGCTGTATGTCGAATCGAACGACGCTGGCCGCTAAGCCCGTGGGCTTGGTTTGTGCGGGGGCGGTCAGCCAGTCGTGGGTGACGCAACTGCCGGGACTCAGCAGTTGGCTGGGACCGGTCAAGGCCGTGACGGCGGCGGCCAGTGCACGTGTCGTGCATTCCTTACGGGCCGGTACGGCCACCGACAGCTGGCAGGTGATGGCCGGATGCGCGGGCATTCTAATCTGGGCCGATACGGGCCTGGAGGGGATCGTGCGGACCATGGCGGAAGGCGGCGCAGACTGGGAAGGACGCGCCGTGGTGGTGTGCACTGATGAGGTGGACAGCGCGGTCCTCGCCCCGCTGCAGGCCCTCGGGGCGCACACCGGAACGTTGGCCTTGATCGAGGACGGCCCCTATCTGGTGGAAGGTGACGCCGTCGCGGTGCGGCTGATCCAAGGCCTGATTGGGACGCACCGCTCGCGCCTCATCAAGCTACCCCAACCAGCGAAACTACCACTGCTGGCCGAACTCGCCGCTTCTCTGGACGCGGCGCTCCCACGCCTGACCGGTGCCGCCGGGCATCTGCGGGATGCCGGCATGTCGGCGGCGGATGCCCAGGCGCTGGTGCTGGCGGCCTTTCAGCGGGGGGCACGGGCGCGGCTGAAATCACCCCGTCCGATCCGGCGCCCAGGGGCCCCTAACGGCGGCTGAACTTAAAGATGGTGGCCGAACGGTAAGAGGAGCCGCCCTTCAACAAAACAGTCGGGAATGCCGGCTGGTTCGGTGAGTCCGGGAAATGCTGGGTCTCCAGACAGAAGGCGGCGTTTCGGGCATAAGCCTGTCCCCCTTTCCCTTTGAGCGACCCATCGAGGAAGTTGCCCGTGTAAAGCTGAACGCCGGGCTCAGTGGTCAACACCTCCAAGACGCGGCCGGAGGAAGGGTCATAGACTTGAGCCGCCAGCACGGGCTCCGGCCGAATGGTGTCCGCCAGGACGAAGTTATGGTCGTACCCGCCGCCCAGCTTCAGCTGATCATCGGCCGCCGCGATGCGCGCGCCGATCGGCGTGGCGGTGGTGAAGTCAAACGGCGTGCCCGCCACGGGACGGAGTTCGCCGGTTGGGATCAACCCGGCATCCACCGGCGTGAAGCGGTCCGCCTTCAGCAACAGCTCGTGCTTCAGGATGTCGCCGGAACCGGTCAGGTTGAAGTAGGCGTGGTTGGTCAGGTTGACCACCGTGTCCTTGTCCGACGCGGCCTCGTAGGCGATGCGAAGCTCATTGCTGTCGGTGAGGGTGTAGGTTACCTTGGCGGTCAACGTTCCGGGGTAGCCTTCTTCGCCGTCGGCGCTGACATAGGTGAACTCAATAGCATTCGGCGCTATCTCGCGGGCTCGCCAGTATACCTTGTCAAACCCCTTCAGGCCGCCGTGGAGATGGTTGGTCTTGTCGTTGGTGGCCAACTTGTACTCGACGCCGTTCAGGGTAAAGCGGCCCTTGGCGATGCGGTTGCCGTAACGGCCGACGATGGCCCCAATGTAGGGATGCGTGCCTTTGTAGCCGTCGAGCGAATCAAAGCCCAGCAAGACATCACTCAGCTTGCCCTCGCGGTCCGGCACCTTGATCGACTGAATGGTGGCGCCGTAGTTCAGCAGCGTCACTTCCATCCCGGACGGGTTGGCTAGCCGGTAAGGCGTTACGCGGTCCGGTTGAATCGATGGGGCGGGTCCACAGGCGGCCAGCAACAAGGCGGCCACGGACGGAGCGGCAAAGGTGCGCGAAATCTTCATCGGTCACCATCGTAGCCGAGGTGCGGCAGCGTCCGGCGAGTGTCTGCCGCCCCAGGTGGCCGCTCCCGCCGAAATGTCCTGGCCGGAAGCGCGGCTTTCCGGGGAGCCTCTGATACACTAGGGTTACACCCATGAAATTCGGCGTCGTCGTGTTTCCCGGCTCCAATTGTGACCATGATGCCTGGTACGCCACTACCCAAAACCTGGGTCAGCAGGCGGAATTCCTGTGGCATCATTCCGAGGATTTGAAAGGCGCTGACGCCATCATTCTCCCGGGCGGCTTTTCCTATGGAGACTACCTTCGTTGCGGAGCCATCGCCCGCTTTTCGCCGATCATGAACGCCGTCCGGCGTTTCGCCCAGGAAGGTGGGCCGGTGATGGGGTTCTGCAATGGCTTCCAGATCTTGTGTGAGGCCGGGCTGCTTCCCGGTGCCCTGTTGCGCAATGCGGGCATGAAATTCATCTGCCGCCCGGTGGAATTGGAAGTGGGCACCACCAACTCCCCGTTTACAAATGCGCTCACCTCCGGCCAACGCCTGACCGTGCCCATCGCCCACGGCGAAGGTTGCTATCAGGCCGAGGAATCGGTGCTGGATCAGTTGGAAGCCGAGGATCGCGTGGCCTTCCGCTATGTCGATAACCCCAATGGCTCCGCCCGCTCGATTGCCGGCATATTGAGTGCCGGCCGCAACGTGCTGGGCATGATGCCCCACCCGGAGCGCGCCACTGACCCCCTGATGGGCTCCACCGATGGTCGCCTGATTTTTGATAGTTTGATTTCCGCTTACGCCCTCACATCCAAATGAGCCTGACCTTACAGGAAGTCTCCGCGCACCGTCTGACGTGGAGTGAATACGAGAAGATTATCTCGCTGCTGGGCCGGGAGCCCACCTTTACCGAACTCGGGATCTTTGGCGTGATGTGGAGCGAGCACTGCTCCTACAAGTCGTCGCGGATTCACCTGCGCAAACTCCCCTCGCGATCCAAGTTGGTGCTGGTGGGGCCGGGTGAAAACGCTGGCATCATCGACATTGGCGACAACGTCGCCATCGCCTTCAAAATCGAAAGCCACAACCACCCCAGCTTCATTGAGCCTTTCCAGGGCGCGGCCACGGGCGTGGGCGGCATTCTGCGAGACATCTTTACGATGGGTGCCCGGCCCATTGCCGTGATGGACGCGCTGCGGTTTGGCAAGCTGGACAACTCTGAAACCGGCCAGCGCAACAAGCGCATCGTGCAAGGCGTCGTGAGCGGCATCTCCCACTACGGCAACTGCTTTGGCGTGCCCACCGTGGGCGGCGAATGCGTTTTTGAAAGCTGCTACGACGGCAATCCGCTGGTCAACGTCTTTGCGCTGGGTGTCTTCAAGCACGACGAGATCTTCTTCGGCCGCGCCACCGGCGTGGGCAACCCGGTGATCTACGTCGGCGCCAAGACCGGCCGCGACGGCATCCATGGTGCGTCGATGGCGTCGGAAGAGTTCAGTGAAGAATCGAAGGACAAGCGCCCCAACGTGCAGGTGGGCGACCCCTTCATGGAAAAGCTGCTGCTGGAAGCATGTCTGGAAGTGATGAAGACCGGCGCTGTGGTCGGCATCCAGGACATGGGCGCGGCGGGGCTGACCTGTTCAACTTGCGAGATGGGCTCCCGCGCGGGTACCGGCGTCGAGATCGACCTGAAGTACGTCCCGCAGCGTGAAACCGGCATGACGCCCTACGAGATCATGCTCTCGGAATCGCAGGAGCGCATGCTGCTGGTAGCCGAAAAGGGCCGCGAGCAGGAAGTCTTCGACGTCTTCCACAAGTGGGGACTCGATGCGGCGGTGGTGGGCGTCGTCACCGACGATGGGATGCTACGCGTCCGCAACCACGGGGAGATCGTGGCGGAGCTTTCGAATCGCGCACTGGCCGACGAAGCCCCGCTCTATGACCGGCCCTACACCAAGCCGCACCGCACGGTGCCGATGGAAGCGCCGGCATTTGCCTCCACCGATCTAACCGGCGACCTGACCCGGCTGCTGGCCTCTTCTGACGTCTGCTCCAAGGCCTGGATCTGGGATCAGTACGATTGGATGGTCCGCACCAACACGACGCAAGGCCCGGGCTCCGATGCCGCCATCGTGCGCATCAAGGAGACCGATTCCAGCATCGCCATGGCGCTGGACGGCAACGGCCGGTATTGCTACCTCGATCCGCGCGAAGGGGCAAAGCTGATCGTGGCCGAATGCTGCCGCAATCTCTCGACTTCGGGCGCGTTGCCGATCGCGGCCACCAATAACCTCAACTTCGGCAACCCGGAGCGGCCTGAGATCATGGCCCAACTGGTGGAAGCCATTGAAGGCATCGCCGAGGCCTGCACCTTCTTTGAGACGCCCATCACGGGCGGCAACGTCAGCCTCTATAACGAGACGCTGGGCGAAGCCATCTACCCCACGCCGGTCATGGGCATTGTCGGAATCCTGAAAACCGCCGCGCCCATCCCGATGCAGTTCGCGCAGCCGGACCGCGACATCGTGCTGCTGGGCGGCCTGGGGGCGAGCGATGAAACGCACTTCGGCGGCACCCAGTACGCCAAGGTGATTCTTGATACGCTGTGGGGCTTGCCACCGCAGCTAGACATGGATTACGAAAAGCGCGTCCAGGCGGCCATGCGCGAGATCGCGCAAGCGGGCTTGGCGGAATCCGCTCACGATTTATCAGACGGCGGCTTGGCCGTGGCACTGGCCGAAGCCAGCTTCCGCGGCATCGGTGCCCACGTCAAGGTTGAAACCACTTTGCGGCCGGAACTGGCGTTGTTCCATGAGGGCCCCTCGCGAATCCTGGTGTCCACTGCCTCCCCCGGCCAGGTGCGCGAAATTGCCGAGAAGTACGGCGTAGCGGCCGATGTGATCGGAAAGACCACAGTTGGCCAGTTGACGATCGGCGAGTGGGTGGATTGTTCCATCGCCCAGCTCCAGCGTCCCTGGAAGACAGCACTTGAGGAGGCTTTGCACTAAATGGTGGAGACCCCGGATTTGGGCGTAGAAGGCGTAGAGGTGGACAAGCTCGACCACTTCCACGACGAATGCGGTGTGATGGCCATTTATGGCCATCCGGAAGCGTCGAACCTGGCCTATCTGGGACTCTACGCACTCCAGCATCGCGGCCAGGAATCGGCCGGCATTGCCGCCAGCGACGGCCGCCAAGTGATCTGCCACAAGGCGATGGGCCACGTGGCGGACATCTTCCAGCCGCATGTGTTGGCCAAGCTGCCGGGCCATATGGCGATCGGCCATACGCGCTACTCCACGTCCGGCGACACGGTCCTGCTGAACGCGCAACCTTTCTCGGTGGCCTGCAACAAGGGTGCCGTGGCGGTGGCGCACAACGGCAACATCACCAACGCCAAGGAACTGCGCAAGGAACTGGAATACGAAGGGTCGATCTTCCAGGCCACCTCCGACACGGAAGTGATCCTGCATCTGGTGGCCCGGTCGCGAGAGAAGACGCTGCACGGGGCGCTCCGCGATGCGTTGTTGCGCCTGGATGGCGCGTTCTCACTGGTGTTTCTGGCCGAAGACCGCGTGATCGTGGCCCGGGACCGGCATGGCTTCCGTCCGCTCGCTATGGGCCAGATGGAGATGGCCGGCGGCAACGGCAAGATCGCCTATGTCTTTGCCTCTGAGACTTGTGCCTTCGACCTGATCGGCGCCACCTACCTCAACGACGTCGAACCCGGCGAGATGGTGATCATCGGACCCGAAGGCATGACCCGCGAACGCTACGCACCGGCCTTGCACCGCGCGCATTGCGTGTTCGAGCACGTCTACTTCTCGCGGCCGGATTCAATCGTGTTTGGACGCCCCGTCCAGCAATCGCGCGAACGGATGGGCATGCTGCTGGCCCAGGATCATCCGGTGAATGCCGATCTGGTGGTACCCGTGCCCGATTCGGGCGTCGCGGCGGCCATCGGCTATTCGATGGAATCCGGTGTCCCTTACCGGCAAGCACTGATCCGCAATCACTATGTGGGCCGCACTTTCATTGAGCCTTCGCAAGCCATCCGCGACTTCGGCGTCAAGCTGAAGCTGAACCCGGTGCGCCACTTGCTGGAAGGCAAGAGTGTCGTACTGGTGGATGACTCCATCGTCCGCGGCACCACTTCGCGCAAGATCGTCCGCATGGTCCGCAGTGCGGGCGCGCGTGAAGTCCACCTGCGTATCTCCTGCCCGCCCACCATTTCGCCCTGCTTTTATGGGGTGGACACGCCCACGCGCGGGGAACTGATTGCGGCGAACAACACCGTCGAAGAGATCCGCAAGTTCGTCGAAGCCGACTCGCTGGGCTTCCTGCAACTGCCGCGGCTACGCGAAGCGGTGAGCGACGAGAAGCACCAATACTGCTACGCCTGCTACACGGGCGACTATCCCACCGACATCATCAACATTGATGAACTGATCCGCACCCGCGGGCGCACGAAGTAGGCATTTCTTCAGACGCCGCCAGGGCGTGGCTACCGGAGTTCGTAACGCACGAAGGCGAAGCGCTTCGAGTTCGGCGACCAGGAATTGACGTTGATGGTGCCCTGCCCGCCGAATAGCTTTTTCAGCTCGATGATCTGGCCGCTCTTGCGGTCCATGCGGCGCAGGATGACGTTCTGGTTGGCCGGGTGGCCGACGGTGCCTTTGGGGAAGCTGACAAAGACCAGATAGCGGCCGTTGGGCGACGGGTGCGGGAACCAGTCTTCCAGTTCGTCGGAGGTGATGCGCTCCGCTTTCGCGTCGTCCACGCCCGCACCATCCGCCGGAATGCGCCACACATCCCAACTCCCCGTACGGAGCGAGTTGAAGTAGATCCACTTGCCATCCCGCGTATAGTCCGGGCCGTCGTCGTACTGGGCGTGGGTGGTCAGGCGCTGTTCGGCTCCGCCATCGACAGGGATGCGGTAGAGGTCAAAATTATCGCCGCGCTTGGCGCAATAGGCCAACCACCGTCCATCGGGCGACCAGCCGTGGTAGTAGCTGGGCGTCAGCTGCGTCACCTGCTTGGGCGTGCCGCCGGTGGAAGGCAGCACATACATCTGCCCCGCCGAAATCGCAAACCACTTGCCGTCGGCGGAGATGCCATGGTCGTTGTTGATGCGGTCCACGGTGCCCGTGTCCACCTGCTGCGGCTCGCCGCCCGAGACCGCCAGCTTCCAGAGCTTGCCCCGCGAATTCAACAACAAATACTTCCCATCAGGCGACCAGTTGGGCGCTTCGAACAGCTCGGGTGAAGAATAGACCACCTTCTCCCCCGAGCCATCGGCGTTGATGAGGGTGATGTGGCTGGTGGTGGGGGCGCGCTGCTGTTGGGCGAAGAGGGTGAGGGTGAGAAGGGCGAGGGTCACGGCAAGGCTAGGATATCGCGGGGCGATGAGAGGCTTACGAATCCGGTATACCTAGAGCATGCTTGCGCCGCTCGTCGAGATCGTTCACTCACAGTCGATGGATGAATGGCTGACAAGGAATCAGACAGCATTTGAGGGCTTGTTCGGGAGCCGTTACCCTAAGGCGGCGCGGGATCTCTACAAGCTGCGTGCGCCAAAAGACACGCAGATTCCTTATGCGGCCTATATCCATCCGTCGAACCCCGACTCGGGTGCTTACGCCGGCCTCTGCTTCGTGATGTTTCCGATTTCTGACGGACCTTGCCTGTTTGGATTGGGAATCGGGACGCAGGGACTCTCGCCAGACGAAGCGATCCTAGGCCGTCCTGGGCATGCGCGCAAGGCGATGGCCATCTGTGACTGGCTTGCTGCCGCCTTTGGTGACGGCAGCCGAGTGACCTGGGCGCGCCGCGATCCGACGCAATTGGACGTATCATTGCCGTCTGACCTGACGGTGGAGTGGCCTGAGTATCAACAGGTGTTCGACCGTTACGGCAAGGCGCCAGGCAGCGTTCTCTATGCTCTCTATCGCCCGACAGCCGACCGCGCAGCTACCGAAAGGGCGCTGGCAGCGTTCCTAGACCTACTCTTCGCTGAGAAGAATGTCGAGCCAATGGCCGCGCACAAAAAGCAGGCTCTGGCTGATCGAGCTGCCTGGAGTTCGCTGATTCTTCCCGATCTCCAACAAGGCACAGTTGCGGACCTCCTCCGGCAGCGGCGGTTTGTCATCTTGCAAGGCCCGCCCGGTACAGGCAAGACACGGATGGCAGAGGAGCTTCTCAAGAAGGTCTACCTGGGCCGCGGACGTACGATTCAGTTTCATCCGAATACGACCTATGAGAACTTCATCGGTGGACTGGCTCCGGTCAGTACGGCTGATGCGTTGGGGCTGAGATTTGCGCCGCAACCGGGTGTGTTGATGCGTGCCGCGGCCGAAGCAGCAGAGACCGATGAACCGTATCTACTCCACATCGATGAGATCAACCGCGCCGACTTGGGCAAGATCCTGGGTGAAGCCATCTATTTGCTGGAGCCGGGCGCACCGGAGCGCACCGTTGATTTGCCCCTTGATTTTGGCCAGCCGCACGGAACCAAGCTTCGCTTGCCACCAAATCTTCACATTCTGGGAACGATGAACTCTTCGGATCGGTCGATTGCGATCCTGGATGTCGCTGTGCGACGGAGATTCGCATTCGCCCCACTCTGGCCGCAGATCGCTGTTGTCCAACAACACGGCGGTGAGGTGATGCGAGAAGCCTTCCAACGCTTGCTCGATATCTTCGTCGACCATGCGCCAGAGGATGCTTTTGCATTGTTGCCGGGGCACTCCTATTTCTTGGAGCTAGACGACGCCCTCGCCAAGCCGAGGCTGCGCGTGACGTTGGCACCATTGCTTGAGGAGTATCTGGCGCAAGGCTACGTCAGCGGGTTCGCCGAGCAGATCCGGAGCTACCTCCAGTGGCTACGCCTCTAGCTGACATCTGCCTCAAGATCGATGACAACTCAACCGAAACTCGTTCCGCGGTTGAGTTCTTCGGGACCAAGCGGGCCAACGACCCTTCGCAGTTGGCCGCGAGACTTGGCGATCAATTCATCAAGCAGAATCGGCGACTGGCTGACGTGTTGGGCGTCGCTTTGGGTTTGGAGTACGACGGCCGAAATGTTCAGCTTCGGGTGACATCTTCAAACCAAGTGGGCGCGGTGCCTTTGGTCTCCCCCGTTACGGCTCGCAATGATTTCGGACTTCTGGTAAAGCCCCGCTTTGCCTGGGACGGAATCGGTCCGATGCTAAGCCGCATGGGTTGGCGAGTGGCACCAGCGCCCTTGAAGCTTCCGCTGCTCAAGCGTTCGGAGCGGCAAGTACCACGTTGGGTACTAGCATCGATGATCCTTACTCGTGTTGCGGCACTACTCGAAACGCTCGATCGTCGATTTGAGTTGGTTGACGACGTTCGCCCGGCACCGCGTGGCACGGTCCAGTGGGGGCGATACGCCACCGAGCATCTTTCACGGGCGCAGTTCCTCTCAGTCCCCTGTCGCTTTCCGGACTTGCGGGATGATCACCTGCTGCTGGGCGCGATTCGGCACACCCTTCAGCTCCAACTGCAAGCGCTGGAAGGGCAACGTGGCCATGGGGCGTTCATACTGCGATTGATCGAGTGGGCCCAGCAGTTACTCCAACGGGTGGGCCGTGTTCCGATTCACATCCCGTCGTCTAGTTCGTTTGCTCTCTGGCAACAACGGCCACTTAGGTCAGATGCTTTCCTAGATGGCCTTCAGGCAATCGAGTGGACGGTTGACGAACGGATGCTGGCGGGCCTAAGTGATCTGGAAGGCGTACCTTGGCGCATGCCCATGGATCAGTTCTTCGAGAGTTGGGTGGAGACGGTTGGGGGCATGGCGGCGCGGGCGACGGGAGGCATGATTCGCTCGGCGAGGCAGCGGCAGACCACCCATGCCATTCAATGGCAACATGGTTCCTCCCGAACGCAACAGTCGCTCATGCCTGATTTGTGGCTGGAGTGGCCGGGCACAACCCTCGTGATCGACGCGAAGTACAAGGCACACTGGGATCGCTTCGAGCTGGAGCATGTCCGAGAAGAGCACCGTCACGACCTGCATCAGGTGCTGGCCTATGCGGCGCTTGCTTCGACCCCGCGCGTCATAGCTTGCCTGGCCTATCCCTGCCCGGCAGATGAATGGAGCAGCCTGCGTGCTCGCGGGCGACATTTACGGCAAGCGGAGATCTTCGTGGCGAATCGTCGACTGAGTTTAGTGTTGATGGCGATGCCGATGTCGGCTGACGCAGAGGACGTAGCCGGGCCTCTGGCTGCGTTGATCCGCGATCATCTGGCCGCCGCCTAGTTGTTCTCCACATCGCATCGACCGGCAAGCAACTCCGCTACCGTAGTGCGCTCCCAATCAATATCTGAACGAAGCTCACGGCCACTCACTCGTTCCAGTTCGCTGAGTGCCCGCCAATAGGCGTCCTGAGCGCGGATCACCCGTTGGATACGAATGGCCAGTTCAGCCTGGCCCAGTTGCTCGAGTAGATGCTGGTTCGATGCCATATTCGCTATCCTCCCCTCAAAACACATCCAAATCATTCCCAAACCGCACCTCGCCCTTGTAGACCGACCCAATCTACTTCATGAGCTCCTGCTCATTGGAGCTCCACAGCAGCTGGTGGTAGAGCACTAGCAACTTGGGCTTGGCGCGGTTGGCGATTTCGCCTAACTGGACGGAGGAGGTGTGGGCGCGGGAGTGGTAGGTTTGCCATTGTGGGGGGCGCTTTTTGAAGCCCGCCACGCTGTAGACCTCGTGCAGCAGAATGTCGCAGCCCGAGCAGGCTTTGACGATGTTGTCGTTCGGGATGGTGTCGCCGGAGATGACGATGGTGCGGTCGGGGGTTTCAAAGCGGAGGGCGTAGGCTTCGCGCCATTCGCCGTGTTTGACCAGGAAGGCTTTGACGGTGACGTTGGCGTCCTTGTAGATGATGCCTTCGCGGTATTCGTGGGCGTTGACGAGGTAGGCGCGGGGGTCACCTTTTTCGTCGCCTTTGATGCGGACTTGGAGGTCCTGGCGGTAGGCGGCCAGGATGTGGCGGGCCATGTCTTTGATGCCTTTGGGGCCGTAGAGTTCGAGCGGAGCGTGACGGTCCAGCACGGCGGGGGTGAGGATCAGGTCCGGCAGGCCGGCGGTGTGGTCGGAGTGCAGGTGGGTGGCGAAGGCAGTCTTGAGGTTGCTGACGGCGAGCGCGGTGACGCCCTTGCGGGCTGCTGCGGCGGCGCGGCGGACGACGCCGGGGCCGAAATCGACCAGGTAGGGTTGACCGTTCACGACGACGGCGACGGCGGGGCCGGAACGGTCCGGGTCAGCGTTGGGGGTGCCGGTGCCTAGGAGCACCAATTGGCTGGCGGGGGCGGCTAGCAGGCCGAGGCAAATGAGAGCGGAGAGCATCTGGGGGCATGGTACTGCATGGTGGGCGGCGGGTGCGGCGCGGGTCAGTTGGAGTCGCTCGATCTGGTCTGAGCTCGCAAGGCTGCGGGATAAGTTCGGCAGGCCCCTCCTGCGGGTCGGGGCTCGGCACGGCTGTGTCCTTGGTTCGAAGCGCTAGTTGGGCTTGAGGGCTGGTGCTGACCGTTTCTGCGGCCTCATCGGGCGCGGTGGGGCTTGATATCATTCATCGTAATGACATTCCTTGCGCACCGGTGGGCCGGAGGCCTGATTTTGTTGACCGGCATCGCCTTCGGGGCTGATGAATCGGCGGAGAAGGCGGAGGCCATCTTCAAGGCGAACTGCTATTCGTGCCACGGCGCGGCGCTGAAGATGTCGAAGTTGGATTTGCGCACGCGCGAAACCATTCTCAAGGGCGGCGAACACGGCGCGGTGGTGGTGCCGAACAACCCGGAAGCGAGCTTGCTCTACAAGCTGGTCTCGGGCGCTCAACAGCCGTCGATGCCACCGGGCAAGAAGCTGGCGGCGGCGGATATTGAGATGCTCCGCACCTGGATTGATCGCGGTGCGCCTTACGATGGCATTGCTCCGGCGGATGAAGACAAGCTGAAGACGCTGGCCAAGCTGGAAGACCGGCCGATCCGGCCGGAAGAGCGGAAGTTCTGGAGCTTTCAACCGGTGAAGCGTCCGGCGGTGAAGGGCGCGGGCTCCGCTGCGGTGGATGAGCTGTGGTTGAAGTCGCTGGCGGCCAAGGGGCTGAAACCGAACCCGCAAGCCGACCGCCGCAGTCTGATCCGGCGCGCTTATCTCGACTTGATTGGGCTGGCACCGACGCCCGATCAAGTGACGGCGTTTGTGAACGACAAATCGCCCAATGCGTGGCCCAAGCTTGTCGATCAACTGCTGGCTTCGCCGCATTATGGCGAGCGCTGGGGGCGGCACTGGCTGGACTTGGCTCGCTATTCCGATTCGGCCGGCTATGAGTTCGACCGCGACCGGCCCACGATGTTCCACTACCGGGATTGGGTGATCGCGGCGTTCAACCGCGACGTTCCGTACAACGAGTTCGTGCGGTTGCAGTTGGCCGGTGACGAGCTGAAGCCCGGCGATCGTGAAGGCCGCGTGGCCAGCGTCTATCTGCGGCTGGGCCAGGAAGCCAACATCAAGACGGCGCAGACGCGCATGGATGAGCTGGATGATCTGCTGGCCACCACCGGTGGGTCGATGCTGGGTATGACGATTGGCTGCGCGCGCTGCCACAACCACAAGTTCGACCCGATTCCGCAGAAGGACTACTACCGCATGCAGGCCGTCTTCTTTTCGGCCAAGCCGGTGGAAGAGCCGTTTGCGGAAGCCGCGGCCATTGCCGCGCACAAGACGGCGCTGGCGGAATGGAACGCCAAGCTGAAGGAACTGCGCGCCGCCAAGGGGCAGATCGACAAACCGTATCGGGAACGGTTGTTGGACGAGAAGAAGTCGAAGCTGCCGGAGTTCTTCCAGATCGCGCTGAAGACGCCCGCAGACAAGCGCACCGAAGGCCAGCGGCTGAACGCCATCCAGGTAGAGAAATTCCTGGTGGTGGACGACAAGGAGTTGCAGCCGCTGCTGAATGCCGATGAGCGGGCACGGTGGACGAAGCTTAGGGAAGAGATTGCGGCGCTGGACAAGAAGAAGCCCGAGATCCCGACGCTGCTGACGATTGAGGAGAAGCGGGCGGATCCGTCGTACTTCCTCCACCACGGCAGCGTGGATTCGCCGGGTACGGAGATGAAGCCGGGCATCTTGAGCGTGGCGCATGAGGGCGAATGGGCGTTCCCCGATAAGACCACCGGACCCGGGTTGGGCCGCCGGGCGGCGTTTGCCGACTGGGTGACGTCGCCCAGCAATCCGCTGTCGGCGCGCGTGATGGTGAACCGGATCTGGCAGCATCACTTTGGGGAAGGCCTTGTCCGGACGACGTCGAACTTTGGCAAGACGGGCGAGTTGCCCACGCACCCGGAATTGCTCGATTGGCTGGCGAGCGAGTTTGTGCAGCAGGGCTGGTCCATCAAAAAGATGCACCGGACGCTGATGCTGTCGCAGGTCTACCAGCAATCGAGCAGTGATCGTGCGGACGGCATTGCGGCTGACCCTGAGAATCGCCTGCTGTGGCGGCAGGCTCGGCAACGCCTGGAAGCGGAGATTATCCGGGATCAGATTCTGGCGGCAGCGGGCACGTTGAAGCTGGACCTGGGCGGCCCGGGCGTCTATCCGTTTATTGATCCGTCGCTCTATGCCGGGTCGAGCGGGCGCACGTGGCCGGGCAAGCAGATTGATGATCCTTCGACATTCCGCCGCAGCGTCTACATCTTCCAGAAGCGCACCATTCAGGTGCCGATGATGGAGCTGTTTGATACGCCGAACGGCATTGGGTCGTGCTCGCGCCGCAACCGCTCGACGATTGCGACGCAGGCGCTGATCCTGATGAACAACGCTTTCGTGCTGGATCAAGCCAAGCGCTTTGCGGCGCGGCTGAAGCAGGAGGCGGGCGACCAGCCGGCGGCGCAGGTGAAGCGGGCGTTTGACCTGACGCTTTCGCGCGCGCCGTCGCCCAAGGAACTGGCCGAAGCGGTCAGCTTTATCGGGTCCGCGCCGGAAGGCCTGGTCGACTTTGCGCAGACGATTTTCAACCTGAACGAGTTCGCGTACATCCCTTAGGACAACACCATGAGCCAGCGCTTTCTTTCACGCCGCGAGTTGATGTTCCGGGCCGGAGGCGGCATTGCGTCGCTGGCCGTTTCCGACATGCTGGCCCGGGCGGCCACCACCTCTCCCTTGGCTCCCAAGATGCCGCACTATGCAGGCAAGGCCAAGGCCGTGATCTCCGTGTTCTGTTACGGGGGCGTCAGCCATGTCGATACGTTTGACCCGAAGCCGGAGCTCGCGCGCCGTGCCGGGGAGGCGTTGTCGGGCAAGGGTGAAGTGGTGGTGTCGCAGGGCACGCCCGGCGGCATTCTGCCGTCACCCTGGAAGTTCAAGAAATATGGCCAGAGCGGCATGGACGTGAGTGAGCTGTTTCCGCATGTCGCCAAGCATGTGGACGACATCGCTTTCATCCGGTCAATGTACTCGCTGTCGAATGACCACGCGCCGGCGTTGTTCCAGATGAACACCGGCAGCGTGCTGACCGGACATCCGTCGATGGGCAGTTGGATCACTTATGGCCTGGGCACCGAGAACCAGAATCTGCCGGCCTATATCGTGTTCCAGGATTGGCGCGGCGGACCGATTGGTGGCGCTCCGAATTGGGGTAATGGGTATATGCCGGCGATGTATCAGGGCACGCCGTTCCGCTCGACGGGCGATCCGATTGTCGATCTGAAGCCGCCGGAGGGCATGACGCCCGAACGGCAGAAGCGCTGGCTGGGCTTTCTCGACAAGTTGAACGCGGAGCATGCGGCGAAGAACCCGCAGGATTCCGAGTTTGCCGCCCGCATCGCTTCTTTTGAGCTGGCGTATCAGATGCAGAAGCATGCCACCGATGCCGTGGCGATCAACACGGAGCCGCAGCATATCCGGGACATGTATGGCGTCGATGGCGAGCGCACGCAGTATGTCGGCAAGCAGTTGCTGATGGCGCGGCGGTTGGTGGAGCGGGGCGTGCGGTTTGTGCAGGTCTATTCCGGTGGCGGCAACTTCCAGGAGAGCTGGGACGCGCACTGGGACTTGAAGGCCAACCACGAGATGCACTGCGGCGAGACCGACCAGCCGGTGGCGGCGCTGCTGGCTGATCTGAAGCAGCGGGGCTTGCTCGATTCGACGCTAGTGATCTGGCACGGCGAGTTCGGCCGCATGCCGATCTCGCAGCGCCTGGATGGCCGTGACCACAACCCCTATGGCTACACGGTGTGGATGGCGGGCGGCGGCATCAAGGGCGGTCAAGTCATCGGCGCGACGGACGAGTTTGGCTATAAGGCGGTGGAGAACCGCAAGTCAGTGAACGATCTCCACGCCACGATGCTGCACTGCCTGGGCTTTAACCATGAGAAGCTGACCTACCCCTACAACGGTCGCAACATGCGGCTGACAGATGTCAGTGGCAATTTGATCAAGGAATTGGTGGCCTAGCCACCGCCCCGGCCATCAACCGCCACCCCGGCGCGCTATGATGCCGGAGTGAAGCGTCGCATTTTCTTTCAGGCTGCCTTGTCGGCGGCTCCCATTCTTTACGGCCAACCGGCCCGCCGGTACAAGACGGCCCTCATCGGGTCCGGGTGGTGGGGCATGAACATTCTGCGGGAGGCGCTGGCTTCCGGGCAGTGTTCCGCGGTGGCGCTGGTGGACCCGGATGCGAGCCAGATTGCGAAGGCTCAAGCGGAGATCACGAAGCTCTCTTCTGATCAGCCGCGCGTCTACAAGGACTATCGCGAGATGCTGGCCAAGGAGCGGCCGGATATTGCCATCGTCGCCACGCCGGACCATTGGCATGCGCTGCCCACCATCGACGCCGTCAAGGCCGGGGCGCATGTCTATGTCGAAAAGCCGATCAGCCACACCATCGATGAAGGCAAAGCGATGGTGAAGGCGGCGCGGGCGGCGGACCGGGTGGTGCAGGTGGGTTTGCACCGGCGGCTTACTCCGCATGGGCTTTCCGGAATGGAGTTTTTGAAGTCCGGCAAAGTGGGCAAGGTGGGCATGGTGCGGATCTTCGCCAATGCCAGTGGCGGCGCGGGCACGCGGGTGCCGGATAGTGATCCGCCAGCCGGGTTGGATTGGGATATGTGGCTGGGCCCGGCGCCCAAGCGCGCTTACAACAAGGCCATTCATCCGCGAGGGTTCCGGCACTTTCTCGACTACGCGAACGGAACGCTGGGCGATTGGGGCGTGCACTGGATGGACCAGGTGCTGTGGTGGACCGAAGAGACGCATCCCAAGACGGTCTATTCCACCGCCGGACGCATGGTGAGGCAGGATACAACCGATGCGCCGGATACGCAGATGGTGACCTATGAGTTTGAGAGCTTCCGCTGCCTGTGGGAGCAGCGCCACTATGCGGGCGAGGGCGCGGAGAAGCATCTGATCGGCGCGTACTTCTATGGCACCGAAGGCGTTTTCCACCTGGGTTATCGCGATGGCTGGACGTTCTACCCGGTGAAGAAGGGCCAACAGACCATTCACGTAGAGCCGCAACTGAACCAGCCCGACGGGCAGAACATCCGGGAGCTATGGGCGGACTTCCTAACCGCCATTGAGAAGCGGCAGAAGCCAGTGGCTGATATTGAAGTGGGCCACCGCGCCACGGCGGCGTCTCTGCTGGGGATGGTGAGCTGGCGCGCCGGGCGGAGTGTCCGGTGGGATGGGCAGAAGTGTGTGGGCGACCCGGAGGCGAACCGGCTGTTGCGGCGCGCCTACCGGGCGCCTTGGAAGTATCCGGAGGCTTGAACGATCAACGCCGTTTCACCGGATGTGCTTGTACATCCAGGCGAGACGGTGGGGGTTGACGCCCAGGGTGTAGCCTGCTTGGATCAACACCCAAACGGTGAGGGCGTGCAGCAGGCCGCCATTTTTCCAGCGGCGGGGGGAGACGTAGATCTTCTGGGGGAGAAACCGGAGTGGTCCGGCCCGGTGGAGGCGCCGGGCGAGTTCGTAGTCTTCCATGATGGGCCAGGGGCGGTAGCCGCCGGTGCGAAGGAAGAAGTCCCGGCGGACCCAGATGCCGGAGTCGCCATAGAAGATGCCAAAGGGCAGGCGGGCGCGGTAGATCCAGTTGAAGGTGCGGGCCACCCAGTCATCGCCGCCGAACTGGGTGTCGAAGTTGCCGCCAGGGATGGCTGGATCATTGGCGGCGGCGCGAAGAGCATCCAGGGCTCCGGCCTCGAGCAGCGTATCGGCGTGGAGAAACAGGAGGATGTCGCCAGCGGCGGCGGCGGCTCCGGAGTTCATTTGCTTCGCCCGCCCGGGGTCGGTGACCAGCACCCGCGCTCCGGCGGCCTGGGCGAGCGCTACAGTTCGGTCCTGGCTGCCACCATCGACGATGATCACTTCATGGGGACCCTGAAGTTGCAGGCAGGCAAGCAGATCGCCCAGGACGGATTCTTCGTTGAGTGCCGGGATGACGACGGAGACCGTGGGCGGGGCATTCATGATGGTGAGCCTGGCGGGGCTGGTGTCAGGCGGCATTTCAGGGTCGCAGCGTGGACCGTAGTCATCCGGTCGAGAGTCTAGGTCCGGCCGCGCGGGCTTTCTCCGCGACCGGCCACAGGCTTGACGACGCCCGGTCCGCAGACGGCGACGCCGGTTTCGAGCAGGGCGCTCAAGAAGTTGTAAAGCACGGCGTAGATGCCTTGCTCGTTGACCGGCTGACGACCGGGCATGCGGAAGCGCGTCGAAAGCTCTTTGCTGACCTGCACTTTGATCGACCGGTTCTGCAGACGGCCGGAACGGTCCCGGACGTTGGCGACGGAGAAGGGCGTCTGGAGCACTTGGCCGGATTTGCCATCGACATAAAACTGGCAGCGGGAAAACCAGCCGGCGTTGCCGGAATCGGTGGCGTCAAACAGGAGCAAGGGCGAATCGCGGTCTCCGGCGGTCAGTTCCAGCGTGAGGGCGCGTGGCGTGTCGTCCAAGGGACGGACGTCGAAACCCAGCTGGCGCGACAGATTGTCGATAATCTGCGAGTCCAGCTCCAGCAGGAGCATCTTGTGTTCGCCAGCTTGAATGACCTGCATAGAGATGAACCCACTATTCTAGTGGATGTGAGGACACCACTGATCCTGTTCGACATTGACGGCACGCTGCTGCGCCGTTCCGGGCCGCATCACCGGCAGGCGCTGGAGGCGGCGGTCGAGGACGTGACGGGCGCGGCGGCGAGCACTGAATCGATTCCGGTGGCCGGCATGCTGGATGGCGTCATTCTCACGCTGATGATGAAGGCGGCGGGGTTGAAGGCGACGGCGATTCGCGCGGCACTGCCTGCGGTAATGGCCCGGGCGCAGGAGCTGTATGGCGAATCGTGCCCGGATCTGCGGCGGCGGGTCTGCCCGGGTGTCCGGCAGCTGTTGCCGCGCCTTTTGCGCCAGGGAGCGGTGATCGGCCTGGTGACCGGCAACCTGAGCCAGATCGGGTGGACGAAAATGGAGCGAGCGGGTTTGCGGGCGCATTTTCGGCTTGGCGCTTTTGCGGAGATGGGCCGGACCCGGGGTGAGCTGGCCCGGATGGCGCGGCGTCAGGCAATGGCGGAAGGTTGGATTACGCGGCAAAGCCCGGCGGTGCTGATCGGCGATCACATCAACGACATCCGGGCAGCGCGGGAGGCGAAGATGCGCTCTGTGGCGGTGGCGACGGGCGTGTTGCCGCGGGCGGAACTGGTGCCGCATCAGCCTGATTTTCTGTTGGACGATTTACGGTCATTTGACCTGGATGAGGTGTTGCGTTGAAGTTTTTTCTTTTGCTGGCGGCAGCGCTGTTGGTGGCCTGTAGCCCAGCCTCAAATGAGCGGATTCAGGTGCTGATCGGCGGTAAGCTGATTGACCGGCCCGGAGCCGCGCCACTGGAACATTCTGTGGTGATTGTCGAAGATACCAAGTTCCGCGCCGTCGGCTCGCAAGTGCACACGCCGATCCCGCCCGCTTCCGTGAAAGTGGACGCCTCACCGTACACGGTACGCGGGGCGCTGATTGTCGCGGGTGCGGAGGCGAATTTGGAGTTAATCGATGCGCAGGGCCAGGTGTCGCGCCGGATGGTGGCGGGCAAGTGGCAATAAAGCAGTTTGACGCTGCCGCGCAGTCATTTGACGTGAAGCGCGCGGAGGTGGAGTTCCATAACTTCGCCTCGTTGGGCGAACCCGAGCGGGCCTCCCGCGTGTATCGCGAAGAGAACATGCGCCGGGGTGCGGTGCTGAAGGCATTGCGGGAGTTTGTGGGTCCGCTGACGCCGTATCTCGAGATCGGGTCTAATGCCGGGCATACGTCGTTGATGCTCGAAAACGAGTTCGGCGCGCGAGGTTTTGCGCTGGACATTTCGGCGGACTCGCTGCGCCATGGTTATGCGCTGATGGACCAGTGGGGCGTCACCAAGGGTCCGGTGCGGATGGCGGGTGACGCGCTGCATTTGCCATTCCGGGATGGGTCGTTGCAGACCGTGTTTGCCTTCCAGATGCTCAGCCAGTTCATGGACATCGAGAGTGTCCTGATGGAAGTGAAGCGGGTGCTGGCACCGGGCGGCGTGTTCTTCTTTGCCGAAGAACCGATGCGGCGCTGGATGACGCTGCGGCTGTGGCGGTGCCCCTACGAAGAGCAGATGAAGCCTTGGGAGCGACGGTTGAACCGGTGGGGCGTACTGCCGTTTCTGGTGCAGGACGTGATTGGCGCGGGGCAGGAAGAAAGCTTCGGCATCCGCCAGAACCACACCATGAATCTGGGCCACTGGCACGCTTTGATCCGCAAGCACTTTGGCGCGCAGGAGTACCGGCTATTTGTGCCGGAACGCGGGTGGCTGGAGCGGGCAGTGAAGAAGGTGGCGGTCCGGCTGGACCCTTACGGATCACAGTGGCGCGCGGCGCGGCTGCTGGGTGGCACGTTGGCGGCGGCCTGCCGGAAAGAGGGTGGTGATTCCGGCCCCCGCGATTGGCCCGAAGCGTTTGAAGAGTTACTGCAGTGTCCC
Organism: Bryobacteraceae bacterium; assembly: GCA_947458745.1. Taxonomy (GTDB): domain Bacteria; phylum Acidobacteriota; class Terriglobia; order Bryobacterales; family Bryobacteraceae; genus JAPKYZ01. The sequence goes on from CANGYQ010000003.1 coordinate 310,990, forward strand.
GATTGCGGGGGTGAACTCGGACGCGACGCCTCCGAGATATTACGATGCCCGGCCTGCTCTTACTCAGCGGAACTGGAGGGCGGCGTTTACAACCTTCTGAATAGCCGCGACCGGCGGGAGCTGTATCCCGGTGACCGGCCGGATATCATCGATTTTTCGCGGCCGGGACACGAAGCGTCCTTGGGTGAAGGCTGGTATCAGCTGGAAGGTGTTTTTGGTAACCGGTACCGATGGACCGGCGCTGAAGCGCAGCTGGTGTTGACCAATGTGCGCGGCGGCGCGCAGCGCCTGCGGATTCGGGGCTACCGGCAGGACCGGCCGGAGCCGACGCGCCTGGGGGTCAGCCTGGGTGGTGCGGCGTTGGGAGAATGGATGCTGGATCGCCCCGGGCTTTTTGTGATCGAAACGGACTTGCCGGCAGCTGAGAGTTACCGAATTTCACTAACTGTCTCGCCGGTGGAGAAAGAAGTTGGTGGAGATCGTTTGCTGGGAGTCAATTTCAGCCTCATTCGACTGCTTCCCCGGACTGAGTAGTCCCTTTCAGTCTGATAAACTCTTGAGCGGTGTGCGATTGGGCCACTGACTACATATGCACACGAAGATGGAACAAGCGGTGGCGTTTCAGGCTGACCAGTCAATGGTCAAGCGCTCCTTGGCAGGTGGCGCGGCCCAGATTGCGATCATTCTGGCGGGCAACTTCCTTACGCAGATACGCTCCACCCATCCACAGGCCTGCCTGATTTTCACCTCGGCAGCATTGAGTTTGGCGATCGTCCGGGTTTCGATCTCCGCTAGAGTGCCTCCGGGCTCTGAGGCGTGGACGAAATGGGGACGGAAGACTCTGTTCGGCGCCGTAATCTTGCAACAGATGGCCTGGGGCAGCATGCTGGCGTTCTGTTGGCTGGCGGTGGGGCCGCACAACGAATCGTCAACGTTACTGTTCATGGCGGCGCTGGGAACCATGGCCGCTTCAGTGATTGTGTTTGCGTCTGATGTGAAGCTGACCCGGATCCTGATTCTGGCGGTGATGCTACCCCCCTTTGCGGCGCTATTCGTCCTGGGCGGAGCCTTTGCGATCAGCATGGCCGTCTCCTTACTGTTCTACTTCGTTCTGATGATCTCGATTGCAGGTATTGCGGGGCATGACTACAACCGAGCGATCCGCAGTTCGGAGCTGCTCCGTGCCCGTGCCGAGGAGTTGGAGGTTGCGCACGACACGGCACAACAGGCCAGCAGGGCCAAAGGAGAGTTTGTCGCCAATATGAGCCACGAAATCCGGACACCGATGAATGGCGTACTCGGGATGCTATCACTAGTGCAGGATTCCGAATTGAGCCGCCAGCAGCGCGACTACATTGAGACGGCCCACAGTTCCGCCGAATCCCTGCTGCGCATCTTGAACGACATTCTTGATTTCTCCAAGATCGACGCCGCCGCCATGCAGCTGGAATCGCGGCCCTTTGATCCGGTGGCGTTAGTGCGCGAACTGGAGCGGGAGTTCTTCACCCAGATGGCCGGGCGCGGCCTGGACTGGCGGGTGGAGGTGCCGGATTTGCCGCCCATTCTGGGGGATGTGGGGCGGCTGCGTCAGGTGCTGATGAACCTGGTGGGCAACGCGATGAAGTTTACTGAGCGCGGGGGCGTCACGCTGCGGGTGGCTGAACTGGGGCGTCACCGTTCCGGGGGAACGGAGATGATTGAGCTGGATTTTTCCGTCACCGACACCGGGATCGGCATTGCTCCGGAGAAGCAGCAGGCGATCTTTGATCCATTTGTGCAAGCCGACGGCTCAGTGACCCGCCGGACGGGGGGCACGGGGTTGGGCCTGTCGATCAGCCGTCGCTTTGTCGAGCTGATGGGCGGGCAGATTCGCCTATCGAGCGAACCAGGACGGGGCAGCCGGTTCTTCTTCTCGGCATCATTCGGCGTCACGACGCTCGACCGGCCCCTGGGGCCCACCCCGGTGGGTGCCGCTACCGAGAGCAACGGGGACGTCTCCGTCCTGCTGGTGGAAGACAACCTGGTGAACCAGAAAGTCTGTTCGCAGCTGCTTCTGAAGCAGGGATATCAGGTGGTGGTGGCCAACGATGGCCTGGAGGCGCTGGAGCTATTGCGGCAACGCCAGTTTGATTTGATCCTGATGGATGTGCACATGCCGCGCCTGGACGGCCTGGAGACAACGATGCGTATCCGCGAGGACGAACGCCACTCCGGCCGTCACGTCCCCATCATTGCCCTGACGGCCAGTGCCATGGTGGAAGACCGCGAGCAATGCTTGGCCGCCGGGATGGACGCCTATCTGGCTAAGCCCATCCAAAAACGGATGCTGCTGGATGCCATCGGCGCGGTGCGGGCTTCCTCGGGTGGGCCGGAGATGGGCCTACCGGCCACCAACGAATCACCCGTCGCTAATCGATAGCCAGCAACAGGTCCTTGGGCTCGACGCCTTCGCCCGTCTTCACCAGCAGCTTCTTCACCCGGCCGTCAATGGGAGCCGACACGGTGGTCTGCATCTTCATCGCTTCCAGCACCAGCAGCCGGTCGCCCTTCTTCACCGCCTGGCCCATCTCCACGGCAATGCTGGTGACCGCGCCCGGAATCGGAGCGGCGACGTGACCGGCATTGGCCGGGTCCGCCTTCTCGCGTTGCGCCACGGCGACCTTCAGTGACTTGTCTCGGACGCGGGTTTCACGCGGCTGCCCGTTCAACTCAAAAAAGACCGTCCGCGTGCCATCCGGGTGCGGCTCACCGGCGGTGAGGAACTTCACCACCAGCGTCTTGCCGGGCTCCAGATCGAGCGCCACTTCCTCACCGCGTTCCATGCCGTAGAAGAACTGTGTGGTGGGCAGCACTTCCACATCGCCATAGGAGCTACGTGCCTTGGCGAACTTGGTGTAGACGTCCGGGTACATCAGGTAGCTCATCAGATCGGACGAGGTTGGCTTCTGCCCGGTCCGCTTTTCCGCCAGCTGGGCCGCTTCGTCCAGATTGACCGGCTTCAAGGCGGCGCTGGGGCGGCCCTTGATGGGCTTGGCACCTTTCAGCACCAGCTTGGCCATCTTCTTGGGCCACCCGCCATCGGGGATCCCGAGCGTGCCCTGGAACATCTCGATCACGGAATTCGGCAGGGTCATCGAATGGTCGTCGGGCAAGCGCAGGAACTGCTGCACGGTCATGCCGTGGCCCACCAGGAAGATGGCCATATCGCCCACCACTTTGCTGGACGGCGTTACTTTGACGATGTCGCCAAAGGCCATGTTGACTTCGCCATAAGTGCGGGCGATCTCCGCCCAGCGCGCGCCCAGGCCCATCGCCTCGGCTTGTTCGCGCAGGTTGGTGTACTGCCCGCCCGGCATCTCGTGCAGGTAGAGGTCGGCCAAGCCGTGCCGCGGACCCGTGTCGAAGGGCTGATACTGGGCGCGAACCCGCTCCCAGTACTCGCTGCAGATCAGCAGTGCTTCGGCATCCAGGCCCGGATCGCGCTTGGTATTGGCCAGCGCCGCGGCAATGGCGTTCAGGTTGGGCTGGCTGGTGGAGCCGCTCATCGACGCGATGGCCGCGTCGGCCGCATCGACGCCGGCATCTGCCGCCTTGAAGATACTGGCGGCGTTGATGCCGCTGGAATCATGGGTGTGGAAGTGGACCGGGATGCCCACCGCTTCCCGCAGGGCCCGCACCAGACGCTCCGCTGCATAGGGCTTCAGCAGACCGGCCATGTCCTTGATGGCCAGGATGTGCGCGCCCATCTTTTCGAGCTCCTGCGCCATGCGGACGTAGTAGTCGATGGTGTACTTGTCGCGCTTGGGGTCCAGGATGTCGCCGGTGTAGCAGACGGCGGCTTCGCAGACGCTGGGGGTCTTGCGGACGGCCTCCATCGGCACCTTCATGTTCGGCAGCCAGTTCAGCGAATCGAAGACGCGGAAAATGTCGATGCCCTGCGCGGAGGATTCCTTGATGAACGCCTTCACGACGTTATCGGGGTAAGCCGTGTAGCCCACCGCGTTGGAGGCGCGCAGCAACATCTGGAAGCAGACGTTGGGAATGGCCTCGCGCAGCCGCCGTAGCCGCTGCCAGGGGTCTTCCAGCAGGAAGCGCATGCTGACGTCGAAGGTGGCCCCGCCCCACATCTCAATCGAGTAGAGATTGTGCAGCCGGTGCGAAACGAAGTTGGCGATCGCCATCAGGTCGTAGGTGCGGACGCGGGTGGCCAGCAGCGATTGGTGCGCGTCGCGGAAGGTGGTGTCGGTCAGCAATAGACGGGTCTGCTTGCGGGTCCATTCGGCAAAGCCTTCGGCACCTAGTTTGTCGAGCAGTTGCTTGGTGCCCTCGGGCGGCGGCGTCAGGTCGTGCCGCGGCACCTGGGGTGCGCGCAAGTTGGCTGGGCGTGGCTTGCCCGCTACTTCCGGGTTCCCGTTGACGATCACTTCGCCTAAGTAGGCCAGCAGCCGGGTGGCGCGGTCCCGCCGGATGTTGAAGCGGAACAGGGCGGGCGTTTCGTCAATGAACGACGTGGTCGCATGGCCGGCCTGGAACTGCGGGTTGTTGACGACGTTTTCAAGGAACGCGATGTTGGTCTTGACACCACGAATACGGAACTCGCGCAAGGCGCGGTCCATTCGCTGGCAGGCGTGCGGAAACTCGCGGCCCCAGGCGGAGACCTTCACCAGCAGCGAATCATAGTAGGGCGTGATCACCGCGCCTCCATAAGCCGATGCGCCATCCAGGCGAATGCCGAAGCCGGCGGGGGAGCGGTACGTCTGGATGCGGCCATAGTCCGGCGTGAAGTTCTGCGACGGGTCTTCCGTGGTGACACGGCACTGCAGCGCGAAGCCGTTCAGCGGCACCTCGGCTTGCTGCGGCAAGTTCATGGCGGCGTCGTGGAGTGCGTGGCCTTGCGCCACTTGGATTTGGGCGCGCACGATGTCGATGCCGGTCACCATTTCGGTGACCGTGTGCTCTACCTGCACGCGGGGATTGACTTCAATGAAGTACCAGGAGCCGGTGTCAACATCGACCAGAAACTCCACTGTGCCGGCGGAATAGTAGTTGGCCGTGCGGGCCAGCTCCACCGCGGCGTCGGCTACTTCACGCCGGATGCGGTCATCCAGATTGACGGCCGGTGCCACTTCCACCACCTTCTGGTGGCGCCGCTGCACGGAGCAGTCACGCTCATACAGGTGCAGCAGGTTCCCGTGGCGGTCACCCAGGATCTGTACTTCCACGTGCCGGGCGCGGCGGATGTAGCGCTCGAGGAACACCGCATCATTGCCGAACGCCGCCGCGGCCTCGCGCCGGGCATCCTCCAGCTTGCCCAGAAATTCGCTTTCGGCATTCACGACGCGCATGCCACGGCCACCGCCGCCAAAGGCCGCCTTGATGATCAGCGGATAGCCGATCTTTTCGGCGATCTTGACGGCATCGTCGGTGCGGCGCACGGGGTTGGGCGTACCGGGTACGGTGGGGACGCCGGCCTTTTCGGCCAGTTTACGGGCGGCGGTTTTGTCGCCCAAGGAGGCCAGCAAGTCAGCGCTGGGGCCGACAAAGGTGATGCCCGCCTTCTCGCAGGCTTTGGGGAGCCCGGCATTCTCGCTCAAGAAGCCGTAACCCGGGTGGATGTAGTCCACGCCCTTTTCGGCGGCCAGGGCGACGATGCCGTCGATGTCGAGGTAAGCCTCCACTGGCCCTTTGCCGTCGCCAATCTGATAGGCTTCATCCGCCTTGAAACGGTGCAAGCTCAGCCGGTCTTCCTTGGAGTAGACGGCCACCGTCCGGAGCCCCAGTTCATTGGCCGCCCGGAAGATACGGATGGCGATTTCACCACGGTTCAAAGCCAGCAGTTTTTTCATGGATTCTTTTTAGTGTAGTTTTTGTGGAACCTCTGTGTGTGAACCGCGTACTCCTTATGAGGATTTACACCGATGAACCGCCGCTTCTTCTCCGGACTCGCCCTTGCCGCCCTGTTTTCGACCAGCGCTTTCGCCTGGGATTCGGACCGCTACAAGGAGGATTTCCGGTTCTCCTACAAGCTGGCGCCCAACGGGCGTGTGTCACTGGAAGGCTTTAATGGCTCGGTGGATGTCACAGGCTGGGACCGGGATGAGGTGGAGGTGACCGGAACCAAGTTTGCCTCCTCGGAAGAAATCCTGAAGGCCATTCGCGTCAACATCGCCAACACGGCCGATTCGGTCACCATTCGTACCGAACGTCCGACGGGTGACCGTGGCTGGTGGAGCAACGGCGGCGGCGGGGTGAAGTTTGTGTTGCGCGTGCCGCGCAAGGTGCAATTGGAGCGGATCGCCAGCTCCAATGGCGGCGTTCGCGTGGAATCCATTGAAGGCAGCGCCCGGCTGATCTCCTCCAACGGGCCCATTCGCGCAACGGCGGTGAAAGGCAATCTGGACGTCAAGACCTCCAATGGGGCCATTGAGCTGAACGATATCAACGGCGGCATGATGCTCCTCACGTCCAATGCCACCATCCGGGCGGAAAACGTGAAGGGAACTTTTGAGGCCTCCACCTCCAACGGCGCCATTCGCGCCCGCCTGGAAGCGGTGCCCCCGGCAACGCCCATCCGCGCAACCTCCTCTAACGGCACCGTGGAGCTGACCCTGCCCAACTTCAAGGACAACGACGTCCGCGTCACGACGTCCAACAGCGCCATCACGTTGCGCCTACCGGCGGTGGTGAATGCCCAATTGAAGGCGGCTACCTCAAACAGCTCCATCACCACTGACTTCGATGTCACAATGCGTGGGGCGATTTCGAAGAGCCGGATGGAAGGCAGGATCGGCAATGGTGGCGCTCTGCTGGACCTGAACAGCTCCAATGGCGCCATCCGTGTCGTGAAGATGTAGTGATGCACACCTTAGAGCAGGCTGCGGACCTGCAGTCGATCCTGGAACGGCTGGGGCGTCTGCGGTCTGATGCGCGGCCGCTCTGGGGGCGGATGACGGCCGGTGAGATGGTCTGCCACTTGATTGACAGCTATCACGTGATCACCGGCGACAAACAAGTGAGTACCGCGTCCAATTGGTTGACCCGCACGTTGATCAAGAATCTGGCGCTGTGGGCACCCATGGAATGGCCCAAGGGCTATGCGACCCGACCGGAGATTGACCAGTCACTGGGCAACGGAACGCGGGCGACCGACTTTGACGAGGACCGCGCCCGGCTCTGCCAGTTGATCCAACAAGTGGTCCAGCGCCCAGCTAGTGCGTCTTGGGCCCCGCATCCGGGGTTTGGCCCGCTGACCACCCGGGAAGTGATGCGGTGGGGCTATCTCCACGCTGACCATCACTTACGGCAGTTCGGCGTATAGTCCTCTTCCTGCCCAGCGCGGTAGCGCCTTCCGTCCCGGCCATCGATGCTCGCTAGTGCGCCAGATAACCCGGTGTGGCATCTGCCCCACCTCGGTTTTCGGCCTGGGTTGAGGTTGAGTTCCGCATTTCTCCCATAAAATCAAATAGATACGTCGCAATGGTTCTCCCCGCTGCCAGTGGCGGTTAAATTGCAACCTAACGGTAACGAAAGGCGCGACAAAGATTATGCGACTCACTCGTGCGACAGACTATGCGGTTCGCGTCATGATGCGACTGGCCCTCAAGCCTGGGGGTGGACGGATGACTCAGGAGGAATTGGCGGAGCAGGCGCGAGTTCCAGTGCAGTTTCTGGGGAAAGTGCTGCAGAGCTTGGTGCGTGCGGGATTAGCCAGTTCTCACCGTGGCGTGCAGGGAGGCTTTGAACTCTCCCGCCCAGGTGCCGAGATCAACCTGCTGCAGATTGTGGAAGCGACCGACGGCCCCATCCAGCTGGAGGCTCGCTTTACCATTCCGGCGGGAGAACGGTTGCCAGAATCGGTTGCCGCCGATGAGGTGTGGCGCCAGGCCGCAACGGCCATGACGGACGTGCTGCGTAACGCGTCACTAGCCGAACTGGTCCAGTTGGCGTCTCGGGAGTATGCGCCAGCGTTGGACGTCCCATTGGAGCAAACCTCGGCCTCATCCCGAACATACATCGCGGCCCCGCGGCCCATGCCGTATCCGGTGGAGTTGGCCGCAGCCCAATAGCAGGAGGGGCCTGCTCCAGCGCGGTCAGCCCCGCAGGCCGCGCACGCGGGCCAACAAGTCCTCCAGAATGGCGGCAATTTCGTCCACCTTCTCGGCCTTAACGCCACCGGACAGCTTTGCCTCAATCCGGTTGATTGATGCCTCCAGCGCGTGCAGCCGCCGGTCAATCGAGGCCGGGGTGGTGGGGTTCACCGCTTTCGGAGCGGATGGCTTCAGCGCAGGAGCGGTCGCCGTCGCGCTGGGGGATGTCTTGGGAGCAGTTGATGCCGGCGGAGCGGCCGGAGTGGAGGCCGCAGCCGAGGCCTCCTGTTTGCGGGCATATTCTTCCAGCAGCGCCTGAATCTCCTGGCGGCGCAGGGCGGATTCCTGGGCCGCTTCTGCCACTACGTTCCGGACCACCGCCGGGGTACGTGTCGGCGCAGTGGCGGCTCCACTGCCATTTCCGCCGCCGCTGCCGCGGGTGGTTGATTTGTTCCAAGTCAAAGTGAAGCCTCCTGGCACCGGGCCACTCCCATCGGGGGAGCCCCCTGTTCTCTCTCCAACATCGGCGGAGCGGGCGGCGGGCATTACGGCTGAAGGTCCAAAACAACACTGGCATCGGACCGCCAATTTGATGTAACTTCACGTATGACCACTCGCCGCCAGTTTTTCATGGGAAGCGCCGCCGCACTGGCGGGCTCCGCATTGCCTCGCGTCGCCCGGGCCGACACTCCTATCTACCCCTACGCTGAGCTGGAGCAGCGGATTGCCCGCAAAGATTTCCGCGGCATGACCAAAGACGTGCTGCCGACGCCCTCCATGGTGGTCGACATCGACCTGTTCGAAAAGAACATCAAGACGATGGCCGACTACGCGAAAAAGGCTCCCATCTTCCTGCGCCCGCACGTCAAAGTGCACAAAAGTGTCGACGTTGCCAAGCGGCAGATGGCCGCCGGGGCGATCGGTATCACCGCCGCCACTATTGCCGAATCCGAGCTGATGTCCCGTGGCGGCATCACCGGCGTCCTGTGGACCAAACAGCCCGGCAGCCGCAATAACCTGCTGCGCGCCATCGCCCTCACCAAGAAGGACCCGACGTTCATGTTTGTCGTGGACGACATGCGCGTGGCCGATTGGGTGGAAGAAGCCGCTGGTGCCGCCAAAGTGAAGGCCCGCGTGGCCGCTTCGGTCTACGCCGGCTTGACGCGTCAAGGCATTGCCAACGGCCAGCCCGCGCTCGAACTCGCACAGAAATTGCACAAATCAAAGAACATCCAGTTTGAAGGCTTCATGGCCTATTCCGGCTACGCCTCCCACACCAAGGGCTTCGCTGCCCGGCGCAAAAAGTCCCAGGAAGATCTCCTGGGTGTCAACGAGACCATGCTCCTCGCCAAGAAGGCCGGGCTGCCCGTCAACATCGTCAGCGGCGGCTCCACCGGAACGTACAATATGGACAAGGAGTTCGGGTTGACGGAGCTGGAATGCGGCTCCTACGTCTTCATGGATTCGATCTACAAACAGGTGGGCGGCCAGTCAAACGACAACGAATACACCGACTTTGAAAGCTCACTGTCCGTGCTGGTGACGGTGGACAGTAAGCACCACCCGCGCCAGGTCTCAACCGACTACGGCAACAAGGCACTGGCCAAGCCCACCGACACGGTGAAGGGAATGCCTTGGCTGGAAGTTTCAACCCAAGGTGCCGAGTACGGTCTGCTGACCTGGAAAGACGGCGGCGGAGAGATCAAGGTAGGTGACCGGGTGGAGATCTACTGCAGCAACCTCGACATGAGCACCAACTGCTACGACCGCTACTACATCGCCAAAGGCAACGACATCGTGGATGTGTGGCCCATCATGGGCCGCTCCGGCGCGGCGCAGCGGTAAGGCTGGGCCCAGGACTGCAAAATAGTGGCGCGGCCCATCTGGGGCCGCCCCCACTCAGCCTAGAATCGAGGAATGGCGAACCCCTTTGGGACCGACAATATGGCGGCGGGCTATGCGTTATCCCGGCCGCCAGTGCATCCTCGCGTAGTGGAACGAGCCTTTTCCGCACTCAGCCCGGGGACCGCATTTCAACGCGCGCTCGATGTGGGCTGTGGCGCTGGTATCTCGACAGAAGCTCTCAACGCGGTGGCCCAGCATCGCATTGGCCTGGAGCCCGCCCACGCCATGCTGAAGTGGGCGCCGCGAGTTTCGCCCGAGGCGGACTTTCTGGTGGGTGAGGCCGAAGCGCTTCCCTTGCGAGCGCATTCGGTCGACCTGATCGCCGCGGCCGGGTCATTGAACTACGCCAATCTGGACCGCTTCTTCCCCGAAGCCGCTCGCGTCCTGGCTCCTGGCGGAGAACTGCTGGTTTACGACTTCTCCCCCGGCCGCAGCTTTGCCCACAACAACCGGTTGGACGATTGGTTTGAGGCGTTCATGCAACGCTATCCCGCGCCCGCTTTTGAGGGCCGAACGTTAAGCCCGGAGTTACTGGCACCGGTCGCGACGGGCTTTCATCTGCGGGCCGCGGAGCAGTTCGAGATCCCCGTCACGCTAAGCCCCAGCTTCTATCTCGACTACATGTTGACGGAAACCAACGTCGCCGCCGCCGTGCGTGCCGGAACACCGTTGGAGGAGATCCGCCGCTGGTGTGCCATGACGCTGGCTCCGGTTTGGGAGGACACGGCCCGGCCGGTGATTTTCCGTGGCTATTTCGCGTGTCTCGCCGTTAACTGATCCGCCATGCGCAAGCATGCGGTTTGCTGGATCTGAAAACGATTACGGTTGATCGTACCCGCGCAGGCGGCGGACCCAGATGTTGCGGTAGCGGACCGTGTGGCCGTGGTCCTGCAACTGCAACGGCAGTTCCGCTGGATGGGCGGCAAAGGGGCGCACGGCACGATGGGCCACGGGAGCCACGATCTTCTGCCGGTGATGGAGCAGCACGCCATTGTGGATCACGGTGACGTACGGGTTTTTGATGAGCTTGTCGCCCTCAAACTTGGGCGCTTCAAAAATGATGTCATAAGTCTGCCATTCGCCCGGCTTGCGCACGGCGTTCACCAGCGGTGCCCACTGGCCGTAAATCGAGCCTGCCTGGCCGTCAGCATAGGTGGGGTTGTCCCAGCTATCCAGCACCTGGATCTCATAACGGCCCATGATCTCGATGCCGGAGTTGCCGCGATCCTGATCGCCGCTGGTCACTTTGGCGGGTGAAGCCCATTCAACGTGCAGCTGCATGTCGCCAAACGCTTCCTTGGTGAAGATGGCACCGGCCTTGGGCACCACTTCGGCATAGCCGTTCTCTACCTTCCACCCGCCCGCACCTTTGCGCGATTGGAACGCATCGAGATTCTTGCCATCAAACAGCACAATGGCGTCAGACGGCGCAGCGCCAGGCGTAGCACCGGGCGTGATCTGACGCGGATAGGGGCGGTCCTGATCGTGGACCAGCCACTTCTGCTCCGGAATCGGCGGTGTGTCCTTGTAGCCTGGACGCTTGGGCGGAGTCTGCTGGGCTGCGGCGAGTAGGGCGACCGCCAGGAGAGCAAGAATTTTCATCAATGGAAGTTTATCAGCCTCGCCGCCACAACAGGACAGCACCAGTGACAGCCACTTGGGGGCAGCCCCCTTTTCAGAAACCAGCGGGTGTAGATTAGGGGTGATGCGTTGGACCTTGTATTTCGTTCCGCTGGCTGCGCTGCACGCGCAGGACCGTGTCGACTTTGCCCGCGACGTACAGCCGATCTTCAACCGCGCCTGCAACGGTTGCCACGGCGCGAAAGCGCAACTGGGCAATCTGCGGCTCGATTCGAAGTCGGTAGCCGCCCGCGCGCTCCATGCCGGACAATCGGCCGAAAGCAGCTTGTACCAACGTGTCGCCGGACTGGGCGATCAAGCCCGCATGCCCATGGGCGGCAAGCCGCTACCCGCCGCTGAAATCGACGTGATCAAGCGCTGGATCGACCAGGGCGCCAACTGGCCGGACGAACTTTCGGTGGACGTCGCGGTGAAAAAGCATTGGGCCTTCGTGCCCCCAGCGAAATCAGCCTTGCCGGCGGGCAAGGCCGCCCACCCGATCGACCGCTTTATCCAAGCCAAGCTGGAGCGCGAAGGCTTGAAGCCGTCGCCCGAAGCCGATAAAGTGATGCTGCTGCGCCGCTTGGCGCTCGACCTGACTGGCCTGCCGCCCACGCCGCAGGAAGTGGATCAGTTCCTCGCCGACAAGTCCCCGCGCGCCTATGACAAGGCGGTCGACCGTTTGCTCGCCTCCCCGCATTATGGCGAACGCTGGGCGCGCCACTGGCTGGACGCGGCCCGCTATGCCGATTCCGATGGCTTTGAGAAAGACAAGCAACGCAACGTCTGGTTCTACCGCGATTGGGTAATCAACGCCCTGAATCGCGACCTGCCCTACAACCAGTTCATCACTGAACAGTTGGCCGGTGATCTGCTGCCGAACGCGACGCAAGATCAGCGCGTCGCCACCGGCTTCCTGCGCAACTCCATGGTGAACGAAGAAGGCGGCATCGACCCCGAGCAGTTCCGCATGGAGAGCATGTTTGACCGCATGGATGCGGTGGGCAAATCAATGCTGGGCGTCACCATCCAATGCGCCCAATGTCACAACCACAAGTTCGACCCGTTGAAGCAGGAAGAGTATTACCAGCTATTCGCCTTCCTCAACGATTCGCACGAAGGATCCATTCGTGTCTTCACGCCCGCCGAGGAGATGAAGCGCGCCGAGATCTTCCGCCGCACGCGCGAAGTGGAAGACGAGTTGAAGCACCGCAACGCCGACTGGGAGAAGCGCTTCAACGCCTGGAAAGATGGGCTCCTGGCGAAGCAGCCCACCTGGACCGTCGTGAAGCCGGAAGTGGAAGACATCTCCACCGGCGGCGCGCGCTACATCGGAATGCCGGACAAAGGCATGCTGCAAGCGGGCTATGCGCCCACCAAGCATCGTGCGCACTTGACGCTGAAGACCGAACTGAAGCAAGTCGGTGCCGTACGCCTGGAACTGCTGATGGACCCGGATCTGCCCATGGGTGGACCCGGCCGGTCCCCCAAGGGCACGGCGGCACTCACCGAGTTCGAAGTGGAAGTCGCGCCCGCCAATGCCCCAGACAAGAAAGAGAAAGTCAAAGTCATCCGCGCCAGCGCCGACATCAATCTTTCCAAGACGCCGCTGGAGGCGATGTATCACGACAAGAGCGATGCGCAGAAACAAGGGCTCCGCGTGACCGGGCCCATTGAGTTTGCCATTGATGGCGATGCCAATACGGCCTGGGGCATCGATTCCGGAGCCGGCACCCGCAATCAGCCGCGCCAAGCCGTGTTCGTGTTTGAGAGGCCCGTGGGCTTTGAGCAAGGCACGGTGCTGCACGTTTACCTGAAGCAGAACCACGGCGGCTGGAACTCAGACGACAACCAGAACCATAACCTGGGCCGCTTCCGTCTCTCCGTGGCGTCCACTGCTTCCGGTGAGGCGCTACCGGCACTGACATTTTCCAGTTGGCGCACGACGGTGCCCGAATGGAAGGCTCAGAACGAAGAACTGGCGGCACTGTGGGCGACACACCCGGAAGGCACGTCCCAACTGGTGTTGCAGAGCCGCGAAGGCGGCCGCGACACGCACCTGCTGATGCGCGGTGACTTTCTGAAGCCCGGCAAGACCGTGACTCCCGGGGTTCCCGCGTTTTTGAATCCGCTGCCGGCGGGCGCCCCCACCAACCGGCTCACCATGGCCCGCTGGATGACCGACCGCCAAGCACCCACCACCGCCCGCTCCATCGTCAACCGCGTCTGGCAAGCCTACTTCGGTACCGGTCTGACCGCTACCAGCGAGGACCTGGGCAAGCAGGCCGAGACGCCGTCACATCCTGAACTGCTGGACTGGCTGGCCGTGGACCTGATGGACCAAGGCTGGAGCTTGAAGAAGCTGCACCGCTCCATCGTCACGTCCGCCACCTATAAGCAGTCCTCCAAAGTGACGCCGGAACTGCTGGCCAAAGATCCCTACAACCGCCTGCTCGCGCGCGGTGCCCGCTTCCGCGTGGAAGGCGAGATTGTGCGCGATATTGCACTATCGGCCAGTGGCCGCCTGAATGCCCAAGTGGGCGGCCCTAGCGTTTACCCGCCCGCGCCAGATTTCCTGTTCCAGCCGCCTTCCAGCTACGGCCCCAAGATCTGGAGCGAAGCCAAGGACGGCAGCCGTTACCGCCGGGCGCTCTACACCTTCCGCTATCGCAGCGTCCCCTATCCGATGCTGACCAACTTCGACGCCCCCAACGGTGACATCAGCTGCGTGCGCCGGTCCCGCTCCAATACGCCGCTCCAGGCGCTGACTACGTTGAATGAGCCGCTGTTTGTCGAACTCGCCAAAGCCCTGGCCGACAAGACCCTGAAAGAAGGCGGCAAGACCGATAGCGAACGCCTCACCTTCGCCTTTCGGCGCTGTGTGTCGCGCGCCCCAGATGCTGCCGAGCGCGACGAGTTGCTGTCATTCCTCAACAAACAAAAGACCCGCGGTGAGCAAGCGGCCTGGACCGCGTTGGCCCGCGTGCTGCTGAACCTGGACGAGACGATCACGAAGAACTAGAGCCACCCATGAAGCAACTACCACTTTCCCAACTCCGCGGCAATGCTCTATCGCGCCGCTGGTTCATCAATGAGTGTGGCGTCGGCATGGGCGCGCTGGCATTCCAGCAGCTGATGGCCGCCGCCACTGATCCGCTGGCCCCCAAGCAGCCGCATCACAAGCCCAAAGCCAAGAACGTCATCTTCCTGTTCATGGCCGGAGCGCCCAGTCATCTGGAGCTGTTCGACTACAAACCCCAGCTTGAGAAATTTTCCGGCACCCTGCCGCCGGCGGACCTGCTGAAGGGCTACCGCGCGGCTTTCATCAACCCCAATTCCACGCTGCTGGGCCCCAAGTTCAAGTTCGCCCCCGCCGGGCAGAGCGGCACGTTGATCTCGGAGCTGTTGCCGCACTTCAAGACCATCGTCGACGACGTCACCATCGTCAAATCGATGGTCACCGATGCGTTCAACCACGCGCCCGGCCAGTTGATGATGAACACCGGCGCGCAGATCTTCGGCCGCCCTTCGATCGGCGCCTGGACCACCTACGGCTTGGGTAGCGAATCAAAAGACCTGCCCGCCTTCGTCGTGTTCTCCACCGGTAAAAAAGGGCCCAGCGGCGGCAATAGCTGTTGGGGTTCGGGCTTCCTGCCCACGGTCTACCAGGGCGTGCAGTTCCGCTCCACGGGTGACCCGGTGCTCTACCTGTCAAACCCGGAAGGCGTCGACAACCAGCTACAGCGCGAAACGCTGGACACCGTTAGCCGCCTCAACAAAATGCGCCTGGACGCGACCGGTGACCCCGAAATCGCCACCCGCATCAACTCCTTCGAGATGGCCTTCCGCATGCAGTCTTCCGCACCGGAATTGATGGACCTGTCCAAGGAGCCTAAGAGCGTGCTCGACATGTATGGCGTCGAGCCCGGTAAGCCCAGCTTCGCCGCAACCTGTCTGCTGTCACGCCGTCTGGTCGAGCGTGGCGTCCGCTTCGTGCAGATCTACCATGAAGCCTGGGATCAGCACGGCAACCTGACCAAGGACATCCAGGTGAACTGCAAGGAGACCGATCAGGCCTGCGCCGCGTTGGTGAAGGATCTCAAGCAGCGCGGGATGTTGGAAGACACGCTGGTGGTGTGGGGCGGGGAATTTGGCCGCACGCCGATGGTGCAGGGGACACCCGGTGAGAAAGCGGACGGCCGCGATCACCACCCCAATGCGTTCACCATGTGGCTGGCTGGCGGCGGCACCAAGCCCGGGTTAGTCTTGGGTGAATCGGACGAGTTAGGCTTCAACGTCACCAAGGACAAAGTGCACGTGCACGACCTGCACGGCACTATACTGCACCTGTTGGGCTTTGACCACACCAAGCTCACGTACCGCTTCCAAGGCCGCGACTTCCGGCTAACGGACGTGCACGGCAGTGTGGTGCAGAAGCTGCTGGCGTAGCTTACTTCCGCACCGCTGACATGCCCCACCGCTCCCTTCAGGTCGCGGCTCTGTAAGCGCACACCGCTGGTTCAGAGCCGCCATGCGCCAGCATGCGGTTTGCTGAATCGTGCGACGGATCGCAGCTAGAGGCTCACCTTCTTCAAGTTGTCGAAGCTGATTTTCAGGCTGTCCACGGGGTCGCCCGGGCACTGGTCCTGCTCGACGTAGAACCTCTGCACGCCGGTGGAAAGTGCGGTGTTCAGGATGGCCTTGAAGTCGAGCGAACCGTTGCCCACTTCCTTAAAGTCACTGGGCTTGGCCTGGGATTCGGTCGCGATCGGGGCCATCGATGACGACTTGTCCTTCAAGTGCATCAGCGCCACGCGGCCCTTCCATTCCTTCATCACCGCCAGCGGGTCCACCCCGGCAGCAGCCACCCAGAAGATGTCGAGCTCCAGCTTCACCAGCTTGGGGTCCAGTTCCTTCTTCATGAAGTCGATGGGCCGCTCGCCCACCGTGCCCGCGAACTCAAACGCATGGTGGTGATAGAAGAACGTCACGCCCGCCTTGTTGGCTGTGGCGGCGGCGCGGTTCATCTTCGCCGACCACTTCTTCCAGAACTCGCCCAGCTCCGGGCCACCCTTGGGGCCACGAGCGTTGGGGGCCACGTACGGCACGCCGCCATACTTGATACCCGCCGCTACCGCCTGGTCCAGCGTCTGCTTGAACCTGGTGTCGTCATCGGCCAGCGAGATCGCGTCGGCAATGTGCATGCTCGTCGGCGCCAGGCCCAGCTTCTTCAGCGTCGGCCCCAGCTTCTCAATCTGGTCGGCGGCGTAGAGCTCCACTTCTTTGTAGCCGATATCGGCCACGCGCTTCAGCACGCCCTCCGGATCCTTGGGCCAGGTGGAGCGGGCCGTATAGAGCTGGATGCCGAGCGGTTTCGAAAACGGCTTGGCGGAGAGAACGGGCATCGCGGCAGCGGCAGCAGACGCGGCTGAGAGAAAGTGTCGGCGATTCATCGAAACCCAGTTTACGCCCGCGCGAGCTTGGCAGTGATGATGGCTTCTCCCAGATGCCGCTGCGTGTGCTCCGCCAAGTGCAACAGCAGGCCGCCCAAAGTGGTGGGCAACCGCTGACGCCCCACAAAGCGGGGAGCCGCAAGATCATTGAGATCCAGTGCCTGTAACTGTGCGGCGGATCTCTCCAGCGCTTCTTCCACCCGTTGCAGCAGTTCCGGCAAACTGGCACCCGGCACAGCTTCCAGGCTCCCCTCGGCCAGTTGGAGCTCCGTCAGCGCTTCTCCGGCCGCATAGGTAGTCAGCCGGTCCACGCTGCCTGCCATGTGCCGCAGTTGATAGCCCAGGGGTGCCACCGTGCCATAGGCGCTCCAGGTTTGCTCAGCGGTCAAGCCTGCCGTGTGATGGGCCAAGTCTTCGCGGACCTGCTCAAAGCTATGCAGGACGGCGCGGAGAATCGGATGCGGATGCGGATGGGTTCCGCGGAGCCAGGGTTCAGGTAGGGACATCCCGACGACATTCTAGCGGCTCCGGCGGGGCCGGAAGCGTTAACCCTCCATCATGCCTCCTGGGAATATAATTCCTTTGCCGCCGGGCAAACCGCATGACCCCCAGAACCTTACTCGACCAGTTTCACTCCGCCGCTGCTCGCCGAGGGGATTCGCCCGCGATTCATCACTTTGAAAGCACGCTCACCTGGGGCGAACTTAACCACCGCGCCGCCTGCTTCGCCACGCATCTCGCCGCTCAAGGCGTGGGCCCGGGTGACCGCGTTGCGCTGCAAATGCAGAATGACCCGGAGTTCCTCGTCGCCCAATACGCCGCCTGGAAACGCGGAGCCATCGTCGTACCGGTCAGCCCCATGTTCAAGGAGCGTGAAGTCGCCTACGCCATGCAGGATTCCGGCGCGCGCGTCCTGGTGCGCGCCGAAGACGTGTCACTTGATGCCGCGCCGCAAGCCGTCGATGAGACACCGCATCAGCTGGCTTATCTGGTCTACACCTCCGGCACCACCGGGCAGCCCAAGGGCGCGATGTGCTCGCACGCGTCGATGGTCTTCACTTCGGGCGTGTTTGAGCAGGTCTGCCAGGTATCGAACGAAGACACGATTCTGGGCGTCGCGCCGCTGTTCCACGTCACCGGTCTGGTGGCGCACATGGCTCTCTCCGCGCGCACGGGTGCACCGCTGGTGCTGTTCCACCGCTTTGACCCGGAGCGCTGCTGGCAGATGATCGAACGCTGGCGGCCCACCTTCACCGTGGCCGCCATCACGGCCTACATCGCCCTGCTCAACCACCCCTCAGCCACGCGCGAACGCTTCCGGTCCATGACCAAATGCTTCACCGGTGGCGCCCCCGTCTCCCCCGCTTTCGTCGAGCGCTTCGAAAACGAACTCGGTGCCTATATCCACAACACCTATGGCCTGACGGAATCGAACTCCCCGGCCACCATCACGCCGCTAGGTGTGCGCGGACCAGTGGACCCCGTGCACGGCGCGCTCGCCATCGGCCGTATCATCCCAGAGTGCGAAGGCAAGGTGGTGGATTCGACCGATGCCTCGCGCGTGCTTGCCTTTGGCGAACCGGGTGAACTAGCCTTGCGCGGCCCGAACATATTTGAGGGCTACTGGAACAAACCCGAAGCCACCGCCGCCACCTTCCACGACGGCTGGTTCCTCACAGGCGACGTCGCCACGGCTGACGCGGACGGCTGGTTCTACATCGTTGACCGGAAGAAAGACATGATCAACGCCAGCGGCTTCAAGGTCTACCCCCGCGAAGTAGAAGACGTCCTCTACCAACACCCCGCCGTGAAGGAAGCGGCCGTGGTCGGCGTAGCAGACGACTACCGTGGGGAGACCGTGAAAGCCTTCGTCGCGTTGCGTGACGGCGTGATGGCCACCGAAACCGAGCTGATCGAGTTCTGCCGCGACCGGATGGCCAACTACAAATCGCCGCGCATGATCGAGTTTCTGGAAGCGCTGCCGAAGACAGCGACGGGCAAGTTCTTGCGGCGGGAGTTGCGGGGGAAGTAGGGCCGCTCGCGCGACCCTCGCGCCCGGTCTGCCATCCCCTAAACTCAAAAATCAGCGCATGTCTCGCATCGCCATCATCGGCGCCGGAAATTTGGGGATGTTTTTGGCTGCTCATTTGCGTGCCGCCGGCCATGACGTGTTCTTTTGTGTGCGCCGGCCTCCGGATGCCGTGCGCGTCGAAGGCTTTGAGCCTTTTGAAATCCCGTACTTTCTCGATTCGCCACCACCGGCTGATCTTGTCCTGCTCACCGTCAAGGCGCAGGACACGCCCCGCGCGCTGTTGTGGCTCGAAAAGCTTTGCTCTGCCGGGCAGCCCGTCGCTGTCATCCAGAATGGGGTCCATCATGAGCAACGGGTAGTGCCATACCCAGCGATCCCGGTGCTGTCCTACGTCTATGTGGAACCGCAGAATGGCTGGCTGCGGGCGTTCCAGCCGCCGCGCGCGCACTTTACGGTACCGGCCGGTGGTGGCGCTGCCGCGTTTGTGCAGCTGTTCGCCGGCACGGCCCTGTCGGTCTTTGAGGAGCCGGACTTCCACACGGCAGCTTGGCGCAAGATGCTGCATAACTGTGTCTCGAACCCGCTCACCGCGCTCACCGGGCGAGGACTGGAAATTCTGGCCGAACCGCACTACCGTGACTGGGCGCAACGCATTCTGGCGGAAGCCTTGCCCGTCGCGCAGGCCGATGGCGCGCGGTTGGCTGATGAAGAGGGTGCGCGGGTGCTGGAGATGCTCGGGTCCTATCCGCCCGGCACGCGGACCTCGATGCTGCAAGATCGGGAACGCGGGCGGCCGCTTGAAATCGAAGCACTGAATGGGATGGTGGTGGCGCTCGGGCGACGCTATGGTTTGCTGGTGGCGGTAAATGCGGAGTTGGTGGCGCTCCTGGGTGGGTAGGCGGATGTTGTACCGCTGCTCAAAGGCATATACTCATCACCAAATGCGCAATCTGATCCTTTGCCTCGCCGCACCGCTGGTGGCTCAGGTGCCCGCTGGCTTCACCCCACTGCTCAAGGGCCCCAATCCCGTGGCCGCGTTCCACGTCAGTGAGGTGAACCACCACGGCAACACCAAGGCCTGGAAGCTGGAGGAGCCCAAGGGCGCGCCCGCCGTGCTGACGGTCACTCAGGAGCCGGTGGGCAACGGTGGCATTCTGCTCACCAACAAGAGCTACAAGAACTTTGAGGTCTACGTCGAGATCAAGCCGGATTTCGGCTGCGATGGCGGGCTTTTCCTGCGGTCCACCGAAAAGGGCGAAGCCTATCAGGTGCTGCTCGATTACCTGGAGGGCGGCAACGTCAGTGGCATCTATGGCGAGAAGCTGGAGACGCTGAACAAAGAGGAGCCCTCGGAAGGCCGCATCGACAAGAACTGGCGGCGGAACTGGAAGGAGGACGATTGGAACTCCATCCGTGCCCGCATTGAAGGCGACGTGCCGCACATTCAGGTGTGGATGAACGGCGTCAAGGTCACCGATTGGACGGCAAAAGCCAACTACCTGCCTGGCGGCGCGACCAGTGGCATGATCGCCCTGCAGGCCCACCGCAGCGTGCCGGGGTCCAAGAACGAGCGTTGGAAGGCGGGCGGCTTTCACCGTTACCGCAACCTGGCCGTCAAGGAGCTGCCCTAACCATGGTCTCCCTCATGAACCGGCTGGCCTCGCAGCCTTATGTCCTCGGAACTTTTGTCCAGATTCCCTCGCCCCAGGTGGTGGAGATCCTGGGCCTGAGCGGCTTTGACTTTGTCGTCATCGACAACGAACACGGGGCCATCAATCCGGAAACCACTGAGCAGATGATCCGGGCGGCGGAGGGGGTGGGGTTGACGGCGATGGTCCGCGTGCCGCAGTGCGACCCTGTCGCCATCCGGCTACCGCTCGATTGGGGAGCGGCTGGGGTGCACGTCCCACAGATCGAATCCACGGCTCTCGCGCAAGTGGCGGCGCGATCCGCGCGGTTTTTCCCTCACGGTGAACGGGGCTTGCAGCCCTATGTCCGGAGCGCCCGGTACCGGTCCTTTCCCACTAGTGAGTACCTGGAACGAACGAACCAGGAGGTTTCAGTGGTGGTTCATATCGAAGGCCGAGGCGGCGTCGCCGACTTGGACGAGATTTTGGCGCTCGACGGGATCGACGTGGCGTTTCTGGGGCCGTACGATTTGTCGCAGGCCTTGGGGATTCCGGGCCAAGTTACTGATAAAAAGGTAGAGAATACGATTCTGGAGGCTTTGCGGAAAGCAGGGAACCGCCGCGTGATCGGCACGTACGCGGATTCACCAGCTGCGGCTCGGCGGTGGATTGATTCCGGAGTACGTTACATTACGCTCGGCATCGACGCGGCTCATCTGCTAGCCGCCGGGCGTCGCTTGGCTGCTGAGGTGAAATCTCTGCCGGAGTAGGGCCTTGTTTTCTCCAGATTGCGTGTTATGCTTACCGCAGTTGGACAGGAGGAAAACAAAAATATGAAAACAGTTTTTAAGCTCTTTGCATTGCAGGCATTGGTCTTTGCTGCTTCTTTTGCCACCACTCTGAGTGGTCCCGGCCTACCTGCGTGCGCCACTGGCGTCGCGCTGACGGTCTATCAGGGCTATGGTGATGATGGCTGCGCTTTCTCAAAGGTGACCTTTGGTGGTGATGAGTACGATGTCACCATTCAATACTCTAAATTTCAGGTGCTGGCCTTCGCCGACGTAGGTGCTTCCGTCCCCGCTCGGCCCAAGGCTTCCGACATCATTGTGACGGCCCCGACCAAGATCGGTGACGCGCTGGGTTTCTTCTCGAACAAGTTTGAGGTGAATGCCGGCCAGAAGCTGATTTTCATCTTCGAGTACACGATCGATCCGCCGCCCTCCGTCATTCCGGGCTACGAGACCGAGATGTTTGCCGAGACTCCGGTTTTCCCGGGCTATGCCAACTACAAGACGCAACTCTGCGTGGGTGGGTACTTCGGCGGCAGCAAGGGTTGTGTCGATGTGTTGTCGGGTGAAGAGAAGGAAGTGCTGGCTCTAGAAACGTACATCTACACCAAGTCCACCAAGGAAGTGAAGACGAAGGCGGCCATCACCTTCGACCAGCCCACCTTCCGCGTGGACGTGCGCAACACGCTGGAACTCTACGGTGGTCCGGTGGGTGGTGCGATCGACCCGGATACGAAGCAACTGGTGATTGGCTCCAGCCAGATTTCTGGCGTCCGGAACACCGTCCCGGCCGCCGTTCCTGAGCCGATGGGCCTCATGCTCGCCGGCAGCGGCTTGGCAGTTCTGGCCGTCATCCGCCGCCGGATGGCCAACTAGCGGCCGGTAGTCACAACCGTTCCGTAAAGCCACGGCCCCAGTGCTGGATCATCCAGCCTGGGGCCGTGGCTTTTGTTGCCCTCTAACGGACGGCAGGGGCGAGAGGAAGAACGTCGGGCACAACAGCGCCAGACTCAGAACTGCAATTGCAAGGTAAAGCGGAAGGCGCGGCCATCGTTCAAGGTGTTGGTGATCCGTCCGAAGGCGGGTGAGGAGAGGTCCGGGTTGGGCTCCGCGAACTGCGGGGAATTGGTGGCGTTAATCGCCTCGCCCCGCAGCAGGATGCGGCGCTCCCCCTTGGCCTGCCAGGTCTTATCCAGACCCAGATTCAGATTCAGGATGCCGCCCCGGCGAAAGGTGTTGATCCCAATACTGCCCCGTTCATCCGTCGGCCGGATAAACGCAAAGGCAGACCGGGGAAGCAGCCGCATGGAGTCATCCGGGTGATTTACAGCGCGCCCCAATATCGAGGCGTCGACAATGTTCGGGCGGTCCCCATTGGTGCCATCCACATTCCCAAAGCCCGGGCCATCCGAGCCGCTGATCACACTAAACGGCATCCCGGTCTTGGCCAGCCAAACACCGGAGAAACTCCAGCCCCCCACCGTCTCGCGGACCCATCGGCGGCCCCGGCTGCCGGGCAACTGATAGCGCAAACGGCTGAGCAGCGCATGCGACTGGTCAAACGCACTCACCGACCGAAGATCGGGCTGCAAGGTATTCTCGCTTTGTGAATACCCTTGGCGGGCATCATCACCGGCGCCAGTGTTCAAGAAATTGCCGCCATTGTCCAGCGCCTTGCTGAACCAATAGGAGAAATCAAAGGTCAGCCCCCGCCACTCCGGTACCACCACCGTGGCCCGGGCCGCATCAAAGTAGGCGCGTGATCCATTCATGACCGGCCGGACTTCAAACAGGCGAGCATCCGGACGCCGGTCATTGATCGTGGCCGTGGTCTGCGGGATGCCGGGCACCACGCGCGCGCGGTTGGTGTGCCACAGCAAGAACAGCTTGTGGCTGCGGCTGCCCACATAACCCAGTTGCAGGCGCCACCGGTTTGCCAAGACGGTCTCCCAACTGGCGTTGTACTGGTGCGAATACGGTGCCACCAGATTGCGGGGCAGGACAAACACAGTTGCGCGGCCGGTGGGCGAAAGGTCCGCCCGCGCCAAGGGGTCCAGCAGATTGGGGGCTTGCACTTCCGGCTTCAAAAACTGCGGCGGATTCCAGCGTAAGGACTGAAACGTGGTGGCGAAAATCTCCCCCATCTGGACGCTGTAGGCCGCCCGCACGACGCCCCACCGCGGTGGCAGCCGCCAGGCCAAACCGAAGCTGGGCGCCAGGTTGTTGCAGTCGCACCGGAAGGGGATCTCCGTGAGCCCGTTGACTTCATAAGGCCCGGTCTGCGGCTGATAGCGCAGCCCGAGATTGACCGTTAGATTCGAGCGCCAGCGAAAAGTATCGGAGACAAAGTAGTGCTGCTCCCAATTGCGGAATCCGCGAGCCAGTTCGCCCAGCCCGAACGAAAAACGGTTGGGAATTCCCAGTCTGAAATTAGTGATCGCGTCACGCCCGAAATCATTGCGGAAGTACCAATTGCCCCGGTTGGACGACGTCTCCCGTCCATTGAACTGCAGCCGGGTGAGCGATGCCCCAAAGGAGAGGTCATGCCGGCCCGCCTTGTGATTCACCAACCCGGCATACCGGAAACGGTTCTGCATGCGGTCAATGGGAATGCCCGAACCGGGACCCAAGGTGGTGTAGGCCGTGCCAATCTGCACCTGAGGCCCCACCGCGTTTGCTTCCGGCACCAGCAACGAATGTTGCCGCTCAAACCCCAGGGTAAATTGTCCCGTGGTGCGCGCCCGGAACACCCGTAGCCAGGTCACCCGGGCCGAATGGTTCTTGGTGGTCGTATCCGGATTCTGGCCCGCCACCAGCTGGAAGGCGTCCACCCGCTGATTCATGTACGTATGCCGCGCGATAATCCGGTCTTTGCTGCCCAACAGCTGTTCCAACCGAAGCGCGGTGTTGTCGGTATTGATCAACTGGGGCGAATTAGTGTTGAGTGCGCGTGGGTCAATATCCGGCCGGTTGGGGAGCGCCAGCGGATAGGCGCGCATCCAGCGCTCAATGATCGAGCGGACTCGTGGATCGGTCGCCAAGGGTACCCGTTCCTCCGGGCGCGGCACCAGGATGTTGCCATTCACCTGTCCCCGCAACTTCTGCTGCGAGCCGTCCACCGTCAGCCAGGCCTTCTTCCACAACGGGATCGTTGCCGACAGGCCGTATTCGTTCTCTCGCGCCGGCTGCACGCCGCCTACCTGAAAGAATGACCGCGCCGTGGTGGCGCTGTTGGAGTGCGCCCAGAACAGATTGCCGTGCACCGCGGCGGCCGGCTTGCCGCCGGGCAGGTGAATGGACCCCACCGAGGCTGTGCCAAACTCCGCGCCAAAGTAGCTGCGGGCCGGCGAGAAATCGGGCACGATCGTGGCGCTGGTCCCCAGGCGCTTGCGCAGCTCCTGCAGGCCATTGTTGTCGATCAGGTTGAACTGGACGTTCTCATTGCGGCGGCTTTCGCCGGACTGAGTGTCCGTCTTGCCCAACACATTGGCCGGTGTACCTTCGCTGACGCTCAGGGCGGCGGGTCGCGCGGGGGGCGCGGCAGGAACTGACTCCAGCACCGGTTTGGCGGGCGCGGGAATTTGGGCCCCGGGCGTTCCGGCCTGGCAAAACAAGACCACTACAGCAAGACTCAACAATGATTAAAGTCTATCGTGTTACAACCCCGGTGCTGATATGCTCGCGTGGTGATGATCGAAATCGCAACCCTTCTCCTGCTGGTCCAGGCCGCACCGCCGGCGGTACCGGCCATGCCCCCCGGCGTCATCCACGAAGCCGGCGTCGAATACTCCAGCGTCGGCCAAAAGAGCCTGCTTGACGTGGTCCGGCCGCGCAATGCCTCCGGGCCCTTGCCGTTGGTGCTGCTGGTGCATGGCGGCGGATTCCGGGCCGGGCATCGCAATAGCTATTTGCCCGTGGCCATACGGCTGGCGGAGCGAGGCTACGTGGCGGCCACCGCCAGCTACCGGCTCGCTCCGCGCCATCAGTACCCGGCGCCGGTGGAGGACGTCAAAGCGGCTGTCCGATTCCTCAAGGCCAATGCGGCCCGGTTTCAACTGGATCCGGCGAAGGTCTGCGCCATGGGCGGCAGCGCTGGAGGTCACCTGGTGCTGATGCTGGGCCTGACAGGACAGGGCGAGGAACGCGTCAACTGCGTGGTCAACTATTACGGGCCCACCGACTTCACGCAGTCCTATTCCAAGAGCGTCGATGCCGCGCAGGTACTGCCCCAATTCCTGGGCGGCCATCTCGACCAGAACCGTCTGATCCACCAACAGGCCAGCCCCATCAACTGGGTGACGCCACAGGCCGCGCCGACGCTTTCGATCCATGGCACCAAGGATGCGTACGTGGCCTATGAGCACTCGCTCTGGATCACCGAACGCCTGGTGGCCGCTGGCGTCGAGGCAGAACTTGAAACGCTCTCGGGTGCCGGGCATGGCTTCCGCGGAGCCGACGCGGAAAAAGCTGAGGCGCGGGCTTTCGGGTTTTTTGATAAGCATCTGAAGGCGTCACCGGCGCAGCGCCGCATCCTGGTCTCCGATCACGGCCCCAAGGGAGAAATCATTGCGACGGAGTGGCCCTCCGGCCGCGTGTTGTGGACCAAACCGAACAAGCGTGGCCACGATGTCCAGTCCTTGCCCGGCGGGCATGCGTTGTTCACGATCGGGCCGGACAAGACGGTGCAGGAAGTGGATGCGGCCGGTAACGTGGTCTGGTCGTACTCAGACGGGCTGGAGCACCCGCTGGCCGCCCAGCGCTTGCCGAACGGCAACACCTTGATCGGCGATGCCAAGCTGGGGAAAGTGATCGAGGTGACACCAGGGAAGAAAGTCGTCTGGACCTATTCGAGCCCCGACATCGCCAACATGCGGATGCGCAACTCGCGCCGCACTCCGGCCGGCACCACCCTGATCGCAGTGGAGGCGGTGGCCAAGATCATTGAGGTGGACACGGCCGGCAAGATCATCTGGCAGTGGCAGGCACCCAACGGCGAGAACCGCCGCGCTTACCAGGCGCTCCGCTTGCCCAACGGAAACACCATGATCAGTATCAGCGACCCCGGTGAAGTAGTGGAAGTGGACCCCGCCGGGAAAGTGGTCCGTTCCATTGCAGGAGCCAAGCCGGATATCCAGTTCGGCTGGGCCAGTGGCATGGCGGTGTTTGAGGATGGCCACTGGTTGATCTCCGACTACACGGGACGCCGTTTGGTGGAGGTGGACCTGAAGGGCAAAGTGGTGAATGAGATGCGCCACAGCGAACGTACCATCGCCAGTGTGGATGTCATCCGGTGACTCGCGCGCCGGGCAGGTCCGCCAGTGGGCCACTTGCGCTACCCCGTCGCGTACTATAATGCAAGCGGGTGGCATTCCGGTCTCGGCATGACACCCGCACGATCCGCTCAAAAACTCTGAAGCCGTTCAATGGACCAACGTATCCGGGTGCTGGTGGCGAAACCGGGCCTCGACGGGCACGACCGTGGAGCCAAAGTGATCGCACGCGCCCTGCGCGACGCTGGCATGGAAGTGATCTACACCGGATTGCGGCAGACGCCGGAGATGATCGTGAACGCGGCCTTGCAGGAGGACGTCCAAGTAATTGGGTTGTCTATCCTATCTGGGGCGCATAATAGCATAGTGCCCCGCATCATGCAGTTACTTCGCGAGAAGCAACTAACGGATGTGGTGGTCATCGTAGGCGGCATCATCCCTGATGACGATGCCGAACAGTTAAGACAGCTCGGGGTTGCGCAGGTGTTTCAGCCAGGGGCCGCGCTGGAAGGCATCGTGGATTTCATCCGCCAAGCCGTTCCGCTGACCGCCTGACAGGTTCAGACAGATCATGGACTGGCACCGCGAACCCCCACAGAAAAGAGAGCGCATGCAAGAAAAGTTGAACATCGCGGTGTTTGTCGATTACGACAACATCGAGATTGGTCTCAAATCAACCCTGCGCCGCGAGTTCGATGTTTCGATTCCCCTCGAAGCCTTGAAAGAGCGCGGCGATATCGTAGCTAAGTTCGCGTATGCCAACTGGGGGCGCCAGGAATCGGCGGCCCGCCAGATGGCTGAAAACGCGGTCCAGATGGTGCAGCGGATGCCCAGCCCGCGCGGCGATAAGAACGGCGGCGACATCAACCTGGCGCTGGACGCGCTGGAAATGGCCTTCACGCATCGCCATGTCAACGCCTTCTGCATCGTGTCGGGCGACAGTGACTTCATCCCGCTGGTGAACAAACTGAAGGAGTACGGCAAGCAGGTTTATGTGGTGGGCGGCAAGGCCTTCACCTCCACCATCCTGCAGCAGAACTGCCATGAGTTCATCAGTTATGAGTCGCTGCTGCCGGACCGTCCGGAACCGGCGTCGCAGTCCCAATCGAGTGCTGGGCCCGCCACTTCGGTGGTGATCGCGCCAACCGGCGTGATCGATACTCTGCCCGGCGAGATCCGCACGGTGCGCCGTGACAACGTCGATCGTGGCGAGCGCAGTGACCGTGGTGATCGGGGAGACCGTGGCGACCGTGGCCGTGGCCGTGGTGACCGCCGAGACCGTGGCGACCGCTCCGACCAGGGAGACCGTCCGGAGCGCAGCGGTGAGCCGCGCCAGGCGCGTCCGCCTGCTTTGGATCTGGCTCTGTCGATGAACCTGGTGGAGCGGGCCCTGCAAGTGCTGGAACGCCGCAACGTCCAGCCGCAGTTGGGGCTGCTGAAGTCCACCATGCTGCAGCTGGATTCGACGTTCTCTGAGCGTGCCTATGGAGCGTTCAGCTTCTCCGACTTTGTTGATCGCCTCAAGAAGGGCGACTTCGTCAACGTCACCGGCAGCGGTGGGCGCGTGATCATCGAACGCAAGTCCGGTGGACCGTCCAAGATGATGCCGCAACCGGAAGAAGCGTTGCCGGGTCTGCGCGATGTGCTCGAGAACCATCGCCTGGAGCTGGAGAACGGCGGTACGGTGGAAGAGCTGGCCGCCTGGATGGCGGCGGAGCATCCTTCCTTCGATGCGCAGGCGTTGGGCTTCCAGGCCTTCAACGAGTTCCTGAACTATGCCCAGGACAAGACTGTGGTCCGCATCGAAGCCGATGCCGAACGCGGCCAGATTGTGTTCCTGGGTGCGGAGTTCTATCCCCCGGCCCCGCCACCGCAACCGGTGATGGAAACGCCGCAGGAAGAAGAGTTTGAAGACGACGGCCCGCAACCCTATGTGGAAGGCCAGCCCTCGATCTTTGAGCCGAACCCGCCGCCCGCCAAGCCGAAGAAGACGGCCACACGCAAGCGGTCCACTTCTACCAAGTCTTCGTCAACGGGTTCGCGCAGCACGACGTCGCGCCCCCGCAAACGCAAGACTGACTAGTTCGTCGCTGACAAGTCCCCGGCGGGTCCCGCGGTTCCACTGAACCGCAGGCCCGCCCGGGTAAACTTGAGGGCATGATCGAACGCATTCATCCCGCTGGCTCCGTGATTCCCCGGGGTCCTTACTCGCCCGCCGTCCGTGCGGGCGATTTCATTTATGTCTCCGGGCAAGGCCCCGTTGATCCAGCCACTGACCAGTACAGCTACGGCGACATCCAGCACGAAACGCGTGTCGTCCTGAACAACATTCGCCTGATCCTGGAAGGCGCCGGAGCATCCATGGCCGACGTGATCAAGTGCAACGTCTTCCTGGTCGATGGTCGCGATTTTGCTCAGATGAACGAGGTCTACGGCAGCTTCTTCGGCGACAACAAGCCCGCCCGGACGACGATTGAGTGTAAATTTGCTAACCCCCAGATGAAGGTGGAGATCGACTGCGTGGCTTATCAGCCGAGGTGATGAGTGATGCTGGCCTCGCCCGGCAAACCGCACCCATCGATCTGCAAGCTGCAAGGGAGGCGCTCACAGGCTTGGACGTGCTACTGCCGCAGGTAGACTTTTAAGTTCGCTGTTGGGCCCCCAATGCAGGCGATATCGGCTTTGCCGTCGCCATTTAAGTCCCCCACTTCGCACGAGTTTGCCTTGAGGCCTGCGTCCAGTACGCTCGGGGTCCAGGTCCCTTTGGTGCGGGTGTAGAGGTTGACGCCGCCTTTGGGACCGCGATGTCCGGCCACGACGATGCCGTCGGCCACGACTTGGATGGTGTGCCCCTGGTCCAGCGTGGTGTCGATTACCTGACGCTGGCCCTTTTCGTAGATCACCACCTGGCCGCCGTGCCACGGCTCAATCGCGGCCAGATATCCCTTGCCTTGCGCGATGTCGCTGGACCCGGACTTGGGCCACGCCGTCGGGTCACCCTTCGATACTTCGGTGCGCTTCCACATGCCCCCGCCGAGTTCGTAGCGATGGATGCCCAGGAAACTGGCCGTCAAGATGGCGTCATGCTTGCCCGATTTGATGATGTGGATGCCGTGCACCACGCCTTCGTTCTGCTCGCCGATCAGTTCGCGCTTCCACTCACCCGGCCGGTAGTAGACCAGTGGCACGTGGGCGCGAAAGTCTGGCGCATCGGCTCCGAAGCCCGCCAGCGGCGCGTTGATCGCCACCTTTTTGCCGGATCCATCGATGTCCGCCCAACGGATGCGGTGCGATGTGGTCAGCTTGTCGATCTCGGTCTGCTGCCATAGGCCCCGCGGGTCGCCCTGGTGCTTCAAGACGCTGACGCCGCCAATGGAATTCTTGGGCAGGTTGTCGAACAAGGACGCCATCACAATTTCGGGGATGCCGTCGCCGTCGGTGTCATGCGCCGCGCAGTTAATCATGCGCTTCTGTCCGCTCACGATTACATGGCGCGGCCACGGGCCACCCACTTTGCCTGGGTTCTCATACCAGAGCAACTCATCCAGACCGCTGGCCAGCGCGATCAGATCCGGACGACCGTCCTTGTTCAGGTCGGCAATCACCACCTGGTAGCCGCCCTTGAGGCCCTCGGCGATCGTTTGGGCCGAAAAATCGGCCGCCAGTAGCAGAATTGGTAACAGCATCCCTACAATAAGACCATGCGATTTGTCCTTCTCGCGACCACCCTGGCCTGGGGCGCCGCCACGCTCAGTGCCGAGACGAAGTATCTGGCGAACCTGAAGCAGCTCACTAACGGCGGACAGAACGCCGAAGCCTACTGGGCGCCTGATGGCAAGCGCCTGATTTTCCAGACCACGCGCGAGCCTTACAAGTGCGACCAGATCTTCATCATGAACGCCGATGGATCGGACCAGCACCTGGTCTCCACCGGCAAGGGGCGCACCACCTGCGCCTACTTCCTCAAGGACAACAAGCACATTGTCTACGCCTCGACGCACGAAGCCGGCGACGAGTGCCCGCCGCCGCCTGACCGCAGCAAGGGCTACCTGTGGGGTGTCTTTGCGGGCTATGACATCTATCTGGCCACGGATGCCGGCAAGATCACGAAGAAGCTTACCGACGCGCCCGGCTATGACGCCGAGGCCACGGTGAACTGGAAGCAGGACCGCATCATCTACACCTCGATGGCTTCGGGCGATCTCGACACTTGGTCGATGAAGCCCGATGGCAGCGGCAAGAAGCGCCTCACCATGCTGCCCGGCTATGACGGCGGCGCGTTCTTCTCCCGTGACGGCAAGAACATCATCTGGCGCGCCAACCACCCCAATCAGCACGACGCGATGCAGAAGTACAAAGACCTGCTGAAGGACAACATGGTGGCCCCCATGCGCATGGAATTGTTCATCTCCGACGCCGAGGGCAAGAACGAAAAACAGTTGACTAACTTCGGCTGCGCCAGCTTCGCGCCCACCTTCACGCCCGACGGCAAGAAGATCCTGTTTGCCTCCAACAAACACAACTGCGACGGCCGCCGCTTTGAGCTGTTCATGATCAACGCCGACGGCACCGGTCTGGAACAAGTCACCGACTTCGGCGGCTTTACGAGCTTCCCGGAGTTCTCCCCCGACGGCAAGAAGTTGGTGATCTCCACCGACTATAAAGCGACTTCTCGCTACGAGTTCAATATCTTCGTGGCGGACTGGACGGGGAAATAGCGGGTCACCCACCGCCAGTTTGCAGCAGCCGACCAGCCCCGTGCGCAAGCGCGGGGCTTTTCACGTTTCATCCTTGAAGAGAGCTGCGCGGCGGGTGCTATTCTGATTCTAGAAAGTGCGATTTCTAGAATGAAAGTCGGTATCGAAATTCCCGAGGACTTGCATCGGCGCTTGAAAGTGGAAGCAGCCCGGCGTCAGGTGAAGCTGAAAGACGCATTTGAAGAGGCGATCACGGCTTGGCTGAAGCCCGTTGAACCGGCTCCTGATGCGGAGTTTCAGGAGCAATTGCGCATTGCCAAGGAAGGGATGGTCCGCTACCGCGAGACCCTCCGCGAGTTGGCCAAGTGATCACCAGGTGCGGTGACTGATTCAGTATGGCGGAGCCCAAACGGCTGCAACTGGCGGTAGTCCACGCGATGCATCAACTGCAGATCGAAGAGCACGGTGGTCTAGATGGTGTGCGTGATGCCGGACTGCTGGAATCCGCCCTGGCGCGGCCGCAGAATCGCTACGCCTACGAAGGATCAGGCATCATTGAGCTGGCGGCATGCTACGCGGCGGGGATCGCCAAGAATCACCCTTTCCTCGATGGCAACAAGCGAACGGCGTTCCTGGCCGCCTACACGTTTCTGGCCCACAACGGCATCCGCTTGACGGCCACTCAACCTGAGGCAACCGCAGCGACGCTGGCCCTCGCAGCAGGGGAACTGAATGAGGGGCAGTTCGCTCGCTGGTTGGCTGAGCACAGTATTGAGTTGCCGTAGCTGTCGGAGTCTCCCGCCGCCGGTCCCTCGCTACTCCTTCATCTCGCCGGAAAGCTTGCTGGCCAAGGGTGAGGTCTGGCCTGCGTACTTGTTGCCGGGCTTCTTGCGGTAGGGCATGCTGGAGGGGCCCGACAACTGCTCAAACGTCATGGAGCAGATGCGCATGCCGGGGTAGAGAGCAACCGGCATGATGCCCAGGTTTGACAACTCCAGCGTCGCCTTGCCCGCCCAGCCAGGGTCAAACAGGCCCGCCGTGCCATGGACGATGATGCCAATTCGGCCCAACGAAGACCGGCCTTCCAGGCGTCCCAGCACGTCGTCATCCAGCTCCAGCGTCTCGTGCGTGATCGCCAGGGCAAACTCGCGTGGCTGAAGAATGAATGGTTCTCCATCGGGCACCACGATGGTGCGCATCAACTTCTGGATCTCCACTTTGTTGCGAAGGTCGATGTAGGGATACTTGGAATGCTCAAAAATGGAGAACTCATTACCCAGGCGGAAATCGACTGAGCAGCTGCCGTACTGGTCCGGGGGCAACTCAGGAGCGATGCGGATTTTGCCTTCGGCCAGATAGCGCCGGATGTCAACGTCGGAAAGAACCATGAAACTGGCAGTGTAACGCCTCTGGGGCGGCCTGTGTGCGCCGACAGGCGGTCCGCCCGTTTGACGCGTCGATTTACCTTGTCTTTAGAAGTGCCGGAGCAGGTCCGGGAACCGGTCGAGGACCAGCAGTTTGCCGGGGCCGGGGTTCACCAAGTCCATCCGCTCCAGTGACCACGTCCGCTCGTGCGGCACGAAGGCAGCGTTCCAGCCGGCGTGCAGGGCGGGATTAATGTCGGACTTGGGGCTGTTACCTACCATCCAGGTGGAATCCAGGTGGAAGCCGTGTTCGGTGGCCAGTTGCTCATAGGCCCGGACGTCCTTTTCCCGGACAATGGCGGCGTGGTCAAAAAGATGATCCAGGCCGCTGCGTTCAATCTTGGCCTGCTGCTCGGCGGGTGCGCCCTTGGTGAACAACACCAGTTCGTGCCGCTCGCTTAAGGCCATCAAGGTTTCCGCCACGCCGTCCAGCAAAACAATCGGATGGTTCAGGATGTCGAGCGCAAATGCCGTCACCTGATCCAGGTCGGCGTCGGACACCGGCCGCTCCGCCAGCGCCGTCAGGCACTGCCGCAGGTTACGGGAGAAGTTTTCGGCACCATAGCCGTGGATCTTGATGTTCTCAATCTCAATGGCATCCAGGCGGTCGCGCACCTGATCCGCGTCGAGCGTCGAGTGGGCCAGAAAGTCGTGGAAGCGGGCGAAGGCCTGCTCAAAATAAATGTTGTTCTCCCACAGGGTGTCGTCGGCGTCGATCACCAAGTGCTGGCGGCGGATCATCGGCTGCCTCTAGTCCCCCTCGGTCTTCAGATGCTTGCTGTGCCCGTTCTTGGGGGCCAGGGCGCGCATCTTGTCGGTCAGTGCCTGGGCGGCCATCGTGCGGGGCAGCGTCTTGGTGAGGTGTTCGATCCGTTCCGCCTCAGAGCGTAGGGTCAGCACCACCTGCTTGATTTCGACATCCTCGACATGGCGGGCCACGTCGAAACTGAGCCGGGGCGACAAGGGATCGAGCACCATATCGGGCTGGATGCGTTGGGCCAACTTCACCAGACCGGCGCGAGCTTCCGGGTCACCCAGGTTCGAGTCTTCATCATCATAAAGCTCAATCCGGGCGCGCAGGTATGGCAGTTCGTCGTCGAGAGATTCGATCTCAAAGCGGCGGCGGCCGACGGTCAGGATGTCCAGCCGCCCGTCGTCATAGCGCTGGAGGATCTCCTCCACCGTTGCCGTGCAACCGCAATTGGCGATGCCTTTCTGGTTGGCCAGCACTACGCCGAACTCGATACGTTCAGCCAGCACGACGCGCATCATTTCGCGATACCGTTCCTCGAAGATGTGCAACGGCAACGTCACACCGGGGAACAGCACCACGCCGAGCGGAAACAAGGGCAGCAAGTCAGGCCGCATTCTCGTATTATCCTTCTTAAGAAGTGCGGATCGAAGGCAGCGTAGTTTTGGTCACCGGAGCGTCGGAAGGAATCGGTGCTGCTTGCGTCGCCGAATTGCAACGCCGAGGTGCGCGAGTGGCCCTGGTGGCTCGCACGGAATCTCGTCTAAAGGCGCTGGCCAGACCAGAAGATCTGGTGATTACCGCCGATCTGGCTGACCCGCCGAGCCGCTCGACCGTGGTGGCCCAGGCGCTAGCCCACTTTGGACGCATCGATATTCTGATCAACAATGCCGGCCTGGGTGTATCCGCACCCGCCTGGCGCGCCCCGGATGAACAGGTGCGCTACATGTTCGAGGTGAACTTTTTTGCTGCGCTGGAGTTGATCCAGGCCGTGGTTCCAGCGATGAAGAAGCAGCGGTCCGGCATGATCGTCAATGTCGGCTCCACGGCGGGCAAGATTGCCATGCCGTGGTTCACGCTCTATTCGGCCACCAAGTTTGCGCTGGGCGCCTTGACCAACGGGTTGCGCATGGAACTGGCCCACCATGGAATCCGAGCCCTGATCGTGTGCCCGGGCTTTGTCCGGACGGAGTTCCACCGGCACGTGCTGGGGGGGCCACCCAATGGAGCGGAACGCCGCGGCCGCCCTGGTGAAGTGACGGCGGAAGAATGCGCCCAAGCGATCATGGACGGAATCGAACGCAACAAGCGGACCGTGGTGATCCCCCGCATCGCCTGGGCGCTGATTGTGGCGTCGCGCCTGTTTCCCGTCACGGTCGACAACATCTTGCGGCGCGCCAACTGGTTTATGTCTGAAGAACAGGAGCCCCCCCAACCGTGATCTTGCGCCTCAAGCGGACGCCAGGAATTTACCTGGTCGGGTTTATGGCCACCGGCAAGTCCACCGTGGGCCGGTTGTTGGCCGATGAGTTGGGCTGGTACTTTGTCGATCTGGACGAGCAGATTGAGCAAGCCGCTGGCAGCAGCATCAGCCAGGTTTTTGAAACGCAGGGCGAGGCGGCGTTCCGGCAGATGGAACACGAGCGGCTGGCGGACGTGGTGCGGAAAGTAGAGTACGGCAAGCCGCACGTGGTCGCCTTGGGTGGTGGTGCCTTTGCCCAGGACAACAACTACCAGTTGCTGGAGAACAACGGCGTCACGATCTGGCTGGACTGCCCGCTGGAGGTGCTGGAGCGGCGCGTCGCGCGGGCGCAACACCGCCCGCTGGCCCGTGACCTGGAGCGTTTTCGCAGCCTCTATCAGACACGGCGTGAAGCCTACTCCAAGGCCGACTATCGCATTGAAGTGGGCGATGCGGACGCGACCGTCCACGTGCAGTCCATCATGAAGCTGCCGCTCTTCTGAGAAAGGCCGTATGAGCACCGCAACTGGCGAAACTCTGGCCCAACTGCGCCGCGATGCGATCGCAGTTTTTGAGGCCGGCGTGCGGGCGGCGGACCCGCACCGGGCAGTGCGGGCAGCGCTGAACGGAGAACGTGCGGAGCGGGTATGGGTGATTGGTGCGGGCAAAGCCACCTCCGCGATGGC
The DNA here is from genome assembly GCA_947458745.1 of Bryobacteraceae bacterium. Taxonomy (GTDB): domain Bacteria; phylum Acidobacteriota; class Terriglobia; order Bryobacterales; family Bryobacteraceae; genus JAPKYZ01. Next base: position 346,793 of record CANGYQ010000003.1, read on the forward strand.
GCGGGCCGCGGAAGACTATTTCGGCTCCGCGATTGTCGGCGGCGTCATCAACATCAAGGACGGCCATAGTGAGCCGCTTACCCGTGTTGAACAAGTGGAAGCCAGCCACCCGTTGCCCGATGAACGTGGCGTGGCCGGGGCGCGCCGTATCGCCGGGATCGCCCGCCAAGCGCAGGCCGGGGACCTGGTACTGTGTCTGATTTCCGGCGGGGCATCGGCCCTGATGCCACTACCTGCCGAAGGCATTACACTGGCGGAGAAACAGGCAACCACCCGGCTGCTGCTGGGCTGTGGTGCCAACATCCATGAGCTGAACTGTGTACGCAAGCACTTGTCAGCCATCAAGGGCGGGCAACTGGCCCAGTTGGCGGCCCCGGCGCGCGTGCTGGCGTTGATCCTGTCCGATGTGATTGGCGACAACCTGGATGTCATCGGGTCCGGGCCCACGGTGCCCGATAGCTCGACGGCGGCGGAGGCGGTGGCGATCCTCCAGCGCTACGGCTTGCTGGAGCAAGTGCCAGCAGCAGCGCGGGCCCGGCTGGAATCAGGTGCGGAAACGCCCAAGCCCGGTGATCCGGCATTGGCTCAGGTGCGCAACGTGATTGTCGGCAGCAACCGGCTGGCGGCGGAGGCAGCCATGGCGCGGGCGGCAGAGTTGGGTTATCCGGTGCGGCTCTTGTCCACGACTTTGGAAGGTGAGGCTCGCGAAGTGGGCCGCCAACTGGCCCAGCAGCGCGGCTGCGTGATCGCGGGCGGAGAAACAACCGTCACCATTGCCGGCACGGGCAAAGGCGGCCGCAATCAGGAAATGGCGCTGGCCGCCGCCATGGCCTTGGAGGGCGAACCGGACACGGTGTTCCTGAGCGCCGGCACCGATGGCACCGACGGCCCCACCGACGCCGCCGGAGCGATGGCCGATGGCACGACCGTGGCCCGGGCGCGAGAGCAAGGTCTGTCTGCCGCGGACTTTCTGGCCAACAACGATTCCTATCACTTCTTTCAGCCCCTGGGTGGCCTCATCATCACCGGCCCAACGGGCACCAATGTGATGGACCTTCAGATCCGCCTGACACGTTAGGTAGGTCCCCCAAAAAAGCGAAAGCCCCACGCGCGTAACGCATGGGGCTGACCTGGGATCAATAATGGCGCGGGCAGAGGCTTACTGCTGCTGCACCTTGAGCGGCACCGCCGGGACCGGCAGATTCTTGGCGGTGGGCGGCTTGGGTGCGAATGGCACTGCCGCGGGGATGGGCGGAACGGCGGCCTTCACCGGCGGTTGGTCCTCCACCCATTCACCGGCATCCGACGGGGTTGCGCCCCGAACGGTGACGCCACCGCGGTTGGTTTCGATCTGGACCACTGGACCTTGAGCTGAGTCGCTCTTGATTGAGCCTCCGCGTCCGTCCTTGGTGATCCGTATGCCAGGATAGTCGGCCTCAATCTCGCCACGCTGGGTGCTGGCCTTCAGGTCCATCTTGGCCCCGGGAGGTAGGGCGAGTTCGACGTCGCCATTGCGGGTGCGGACGTCGGTCTTGAAGACCGGTGCCTTGCCGGGCCGCAGTTCCACATCGCCGCGGTCGATGTCGATCTCAAGCGTGTTGGTGTAGTCGCTCAGTCGGACATCCTTGGTCTTGGAGGTGATCCGGATCGGACCCACCACCTTGGAGCCCACCAGTTCCCCGCGGGCGAGGCGCACAAAGCCCGGCAACCGCTCAAAGGAGATATTGGAGTTGGAGCTTTCATACCGGGCCGGTTTGGCCAGATTGCGGAAGTGGATATCGCCCGAATAGGAGGCGACGATGGTCACCTGGCCGTCGATGTTTTCCAATTCCAGATCGTCACCTCGGCCGCGAATTTCCACGGTGCCCTTCACGTTTACCGCTCGCACAATGTCGGACCGCCGCAGGTCGATCGAGACGTTGCCGCCGATCTCCTGAAGCCGCACGCCGGCGTTGTCACTAAAGATGGCGATGTTGCCGCTGGTGCCAGCGATATCAAAGTCGCCGTAGCGGCCGCGGGCTTCGACACTCATCGTCCTGGGGATGGTGATATCCAGATCGGACGATACACGTCCGTCTCCGGTAGCCCGTTCCTGATTGGTCCGGATCAGTACCTGTCCGGCCTGGCTCATCACTTCAAAGGGCATCTTGTCGAACGTGCGCCGGGCTTCGCTGTCGCCCATAGCCCGCACCGTCGTGCGGCCGGTCACCTGTACTTCGGTGACGTCACCGGTGACGACGCGGGCATTGCCGCGCAAGTTCTCGATCACCAGCTTCGTGGCTCCCACTGCGGAGGCCTTGCCTTGCAGCGGATAGTCGTACGGCTCACCAAAAAGCTCCATGCCGCGCACCGCAAAGCGGCCCGGGAAGTTGGGGGCAAAGCGCTGGTAACCCATCATCCCCAAGCCGACGAAGGACACAAAGACCGCCAGAAACCATTCGCCACCGGAAAGCCCCGAAACCGGCAGCGGCTTGCCTTGTAGATAGGTGAACAGGATCTCGCCCGCCCGCAGTGTGCCCCACAGGATCAACAGCATCGGCCAGTACTTGCTGATCAGGCTGATCACCGACAAGCTGGGGTTTAGATTGTTGGCCAGGATGATGCCGCCCAAGGCAATCAGGATGAAGGGGAATACGACTGAACCGCGTCTCATTTACATGCCTCCCTGGTTGGCCACCGGGGCCTTGGGCAACCCGGCTTCAGCCAGCTTCATCAGACCAAACACGATAATCAGCACCGGCCAGGTGGACGAGAAGCTGTAGCCGCCACCCTGGTCGATGGCAAACAAGCCGCCCAGCGTGGCCATCATCACGGGGCCTCGCAACGCGCGGGCCAGGGTACTCAAGCTATTGTTCACGGTCCCCCCCCGTTGCGGAATTGCCCTTCAACCGGTTAGCCAACATCACGCCACCCGCCGCGATCAACAACAACGGCCAGAAGCGCAGCACCTGCGACAACCGCAGCAACCCAAAATTGCCCAACAGGAAAACCACACCCAGCAGGATCAGCACGATCGGAGCCACCGGCAGCCCGGAGTTGCCCTCCATCGGGATCAGGCTGGAGAATTCATCAATCTGCTCGCCCGCCGCGCGGCGCTTGGCCGTGTGATACGCCTCAAAGGCCATGTAGAAGACCCAGACCGCCGTCAGCGTGCCGAACAACGGCTCAAACCCGTCCGACATCGCCGACGAACTAACGATGGAGGTCAACAGCCCGAACACCAAGACATGGACGAAGCCTTTGGCGTACTGCCCGTTGTAGATGGCACCGACGCCTGGAATCAAACCCAGAATGAAAGCGAAGGCCGGGGAGGCGGCGCTGGCGGCCAACGGCGTGGCCGTGGCCAGGTACGGCGAAGGCGGATCGACCGGGGGCGGTGCATCCACCGAAGGCGCATGGTCCGCACAGAATAGTGTCCCCAAGGCGTAGCGCTTGGTCTCATCGGTGAGCGGGCGGCCGCAGGTGCGACAGTAGCCGACCACCGCTGGGGCCGGCTGTGCCGCTGGCGGCGGGGCGGCCTCTTCGGCCACGGCCGGGCCGGCCGGCAACGTCGATACATCCGTTTGATTGGGCATGATCGGTTCCATCTACTTCTTCTCCCCGGACGGCTGTCCTTTTTGCTCTTGCTCTTCTTCCTGGTTCCATTCCCGCAGGCGGGTCTGGATTTCATAGACAAACTTCAGGCTCTCGTAGTACTTCACGGTGTTGTTCCACACCCGATGCGCCCGGTCATCGACGGCAGCCCACACCTTCACTGGATCTAGATCCGACGGCTTGATCGGCTGGATGGGGCCGGCAAACTTGCCCAGCATCGAAAACGACAGGATCGTCATCGCCATGCCCATCGCAAACCGCGGTTGCAGCAACGGCTGCAGCCACTTGGTGAGCCACCCACTGAAGCCCCGGCGCACTTTCTGTTCGGTGCGCACGACGGGCAAATCATGCATGATCCGGGTGATCAGCTCCGGCGGCGGTTCCACCAACGCACACCGCTCCACAAACTCCACCGCGCCGGTGACGTCGGCCACCAGTTCCGCGCAAGCGGCGCAGCTTTGGACATGCACCTCAAAGGCTTCCCGCTGTGTGTGGTCCAGGGTACGGTCGACGTAGTCGCACAGCAGCAGTTCGATGTCGGTGCAGTTATACTTCACTGGTTCCGTCATAGTGCCGCCTTATGTTTCTTCAGCAGCCGGGCCAATTCCGCCCGGCCGCGGTTCAATCTTGATTTTACAGTTCCTTCAGGGACGCCCAGAGCCTGGGCGATCTCCCGGTAATCCAACTCTTCAATGTCCCGGAGGATGACGGTTTCCCGTAGTTCCGGAGAAAGCTTTTGTAAAGCAGCCTGCAGCAGTTCGCTGGCTTCACGCCCCGCCAACAGACCATCGGCGCGCGAATCGGAGGCCGACCGCGCTTCCAGCATCGGCAACTGATCTTCCAGCGAATCGCTGGCCCGTTCCAGGCGGTTGCGGCGATAGTGGTCGATCAGCAAGTTGCGCGTCAGCCGGGCCAGCCACACGCCAAAGGAGCCTTCGCCCGACCGGAAGCTCTTCAAGGTCCGGAAGACGCGCAGAAACACATCCTGCGTCAGATCCTGGGCCGGCCCATCACTCCCGGTAAACCGGTAACAGATTGAATACACACGCTTGGTGTGAACCTTGACTAGGTCCTCCCAGGCCGCCTCTTCGCCCGAGAGGCACCGCTCCACCAGTAATGCGTCGCCGTCCAGAATGTTATCCAAGCTCATGACCCGGCCTACTGCGCCAGCCCAGGGCAGGGCGGTTGCGCTGCTTGCGATTGAAGTCATCGGGCTGAGGCTGAGTGCCATTCCAATGTAAGGGACGAGGATTTGCCATAATTAGTTCGCCCGATTCTCCTATATCGCCAGCAGGATCACCACATTCTAGCCCCAATGCCCCTGCTGATGCCCATTTCCTGCCCCAATTCAGTGCCGCTCAAGGTTCCGGCCCATCCGTGACGCTTCCGTTTGATCTTCCCCTGTTCCTGCGAACCTTCCGCCAACTGGACCCCTGGTGGATGGCCGCCTCCATTGTGTTGGTGCTGCTGACGTTTCTCGGGCGCGCCCTGCGGTGGCAGGTGATGATGGCGCCGGTGGCCCCCCAGGCGCCCCTGGGCCGGCTATTCACCAATACGGCCATTGGCTTCACGGCTGGAGTTTTGCTAGGTCGCGCCGCCGAGATTGTCCGGCCCTATCTGATTGCCAAAGCGGAGAGCGTCACCCTTTCCTCCCAGTTGGCGGTCTGGTTTCTGGAACGGATGACGGACCTGGTGATGGTGCTGCTGATCTTTGGCTTGGCGCTGACGCAGCTTGATTCATCGGCTGCCTCGCAGGTGGGGCCGCAAGTGAAGTGGGTGCTGGAATCGAGCGGCCGGTTGATCGGGCTCTTGGGTGGCGGTACTTGTCTGGTGTTGTTCGCGATGCGGCACTACTCCGGCGCCTCTGGTGAGCGGTTGCAGGCACTGCTGGCCCGGTTGCCGGACCGGTGGGCCCCCCAGGCCGCCAAGTTGATCGAGTCGTTTGGCATGGGCGTGGCCGCCACGCGGGACACGCGGGCGTTTGCCTTGATCCTGGCCTACACGCTGCTGGAATGGCTGCTGGTGGGGGCCTGCTATTATTGTATTTTCAAGAGCTTCCCGCCATCAGCGCATTTTTCCTGGCAGGATTCAATGGCGGTGCTGGGCTTTGTCACCTTTGGCAGCATTGTCCAGATTCCGGGTATCGGCGGCGGGATGCAAGTGGTGACGGTCGTGGTCCTGACCCAAATGTTCGGCCTGGGCCTGGAACACTCCACCGCCCTCGGCGTGCTGTTGTGGCTGGTGGGCATGGTGGTGATTGTCCCGCTGGGGATGGCCTTGGCGATTCGGGAAGGCCTCAGTTTTGCCAGCCTGCTGAAAATCCGGCGGGCCACGGAGACGTAAATCAGATGTTGTGCCCGTTCTGTTCCTTCCTGGAAGACAAGGTGATCGACTCGCGCGAGAGCAAGGAAGGCGATTCGATTCGCCGACGGCGGGAGTGCCTCCGCTGTGCGCGCCGCTTTACGACCTACGAACGAATTGACGAGATTCCGTATATGGTTGTAAAGAAAGATGGCCGCCGCGAGAAGTTCGACCGGCAAAAAGTGCTGGGCGGACTGCTGAAAGCCGCTGAAAAGCGGCCTATCCCGATGGCAAGATTGGCCAGCCTGGTCGATGAGGTAGAGGGGAAGCTGACGGAGAGTGTGGATCGCGAATTAAGAACCACTGAAATCGGCGAGATCCTAATGAACCGGCTGAAGGAGTTCGACAAGATCGCCTACGTCCGGTTCGCGTCCGTTTACCGCGACTTCCAGGACGAGGAGGCATTTCTGGATGAGATCAAGAGTTTGATGCGCCAAAAAAGAGGCTAAGCAGTTCATTTGGCAGGAGAAAGTGCCCATCCCGTCCGCACTCCCTAGAGGGGCAAGGGCAATCTTTATGTAACCTCCGGGCTTCGCCGGCATCTCTCTAATTGAGCCTTAACTGAAATGAGCTTTTGATGTTATACTCATCTGGCTATTGACCCGAGTTGCGCCAAATGGCTGCCAGGGGCGGTTTTGACCGCAAGATATTGAAAAGTAATGTTTTTGGGCCCATCGCCGGACGCTTGGCCGACCCCTGTTTCGGTCGGCGCGCCTGGGCTCAGAAGAGAAATGTCCCCGCCGGTGAACTGCTGCGGGGCGTGGCCATGGCCGGCCGCGCCGGGGCGGTTCATCACGGAGGTAGAGATAGCAAGTGGAATACGAAGAACTATTAACTGATACTCGCGAGCCCCTTGGGATTCCTTTTGACGAGGAACCCTCATTTTTTCACCCGGAAGAGGTGCAGGAAGGGGAAGACTTCCAGGCTGCCGCTCCGGTGGAAGAGTCGATCTACACCGACGATCCGGTCCGGGTGTACCTGCGCGAGATGGGTGCGGTTCCGTTGCTCACGCGCGAAGGCGAAGTGGACTTGGCCCGGCGGATGGAACGCGGTAAGCTGCGTGCCCAGAAAGCAATCAGCCGGTCCGCCCTGGTTCAGTTGATGGTGATGGATCTGGCGGACCAGATCAAGAAAACAATTACGGATGTAGATGACGTGGCTGATATCGGCGACGTCGAAGAGAATCCGGCGGCTGAGGAAAAGCAGCGCCTTGAAGTCCGGGCTCAGTTTAACGAGTTCATTGTGCTGTCTAAGAAGCTGGCCCAGCTGACGGAAAAGCATGAAGCGATCCCCCTTTCAAACAAAAAGGTGCGGCGCAAGGCACAGGGCAAGGTCAACCGGGCGCTGGTTGAATGCAGCCAACTGATCCGCCGAATCCCCTGGCAGTTAAACCGCTGGAAGCAGTTCTCGAAAGAAATTGAGCGTACGGTGGAGGAGATCTCCCACCTCGACGCCGAGCGCGCGCGCCTGGAGGAGAAGACCTCGGCTGCCGCTCAGACCCGCGTCCGGGAGCTGAAACGGGAAGTCCGCAAACGCGAAGGCATTGCCGGGGCTTCACTGAAAGATCTGAAGCATTCCCTCCAAGTCATCCGGGTGGGTGAAGTGGAAGCGGAGCGGGCCAAGAAGGACTTGGTGGAAGCCAACCTCCGCCTCGTGGTTTCCGTCGCCAAAAAGTACGTCAATCGGGGCTTGCACTTGCTGGACCTGATCCAGGAAGGCAACATCGGCCTGATGCGGGCGGCCGACAAGTTCGAATACCGCCGGGGCTACAAGTTCTCGACCTACGCTACCTGGTGGATCCGGCAGGCCATTACGCGCGCCATCGCTGACCAAAGCCGCACCATCCGTATCCCGGTGCACATGAACGAGTCGATGAACAAGTTCCTGCGCGCCACCCGCGAGCTGGAAAAGGAACTCGGCCGGGCGCCGACCAACGAAGAGATCTCACGCCGGATGGATATTCCGGTCGAGAAAGTGCAGAAGCTGAAGACCATCTCCCGCGATCCGGTTTCGCTCGAAACGCCGGTGGGTCGCGATGGTGAGTCCGCATTGGGCGACCTGATCGAGGATCGCTGGGTGGGTTCGCCGGTGGACGCCGTCATCGAAGGCAACGTCCGGGATGAGACTGCCAACATCCTGAAGACGCTGTCTCCCAAAGAAGAAAAAGTGATCCGGCTCCGGTTTGGCATCGGTTGCGAGCGTGAACATACGCTCGAAGAAATCGGCCAGGAGTTCGACGTCACCCGTGAACGCATCCGCCAGATCGAAGCCAAGGCCCTGCGCCAGCTGCGATCCCCGGAGCGCGCCCGCCATCTGCGTGCGCTGCTGGCAGCGCGATAGAGTCCTCCGTTCGCTCCTTGCGATGCGGCCAGCCTCCTTCGGGAGGCTGGCTTTTTTCTTTGGTCCGCCGCCTTAGGAGTAGATAAACTCGGCCGTCGCCGTGCAGTCAGTGAGGGCCACCAGCCGCACCCAGTGGGCGGAAAAGCCGCTCGGGAAGATGTGGTGCAGGTAGCGGCCGACGTCGAGCGTAGCGTAGGTTTGCCAGCTGCCGTCGCCCAGAAAGTCGATTTCGATGCGGATGTTCACCAGCCGATCCGTGCTGAGATGCAGGACTTTCTTGTCGAATCCGGTCATCAGGAAGGGGTCGGACGTGTCACCCTTCTTCAGTGCCGTCTTGCGCCAGGGGCCTCCCCAGCCGGCCGGCTTGCCCCAATTCCAGAGGTCGTCCGTTTTGCCGAACCAGATGCCGGATTGGGGCTGGCCCACGACGGCGTTGTTGTCGGCATTGGGCGTGGTCTGATTGCCGCCCAGCGCCAGCATGCCCCGGTAGGCGCAGTAGTCCGGGATGATGCGCAGGTGCTGGCAGACGGGCTTGACGCCCCAGATTGAATCCTGAAAGGCGATGGGCTGCAACTCATAGAACATGCCCTGGATGTCCATCAGGTAGTGTTCAGTCTCCACTTCGCGGATGCGCATCCATTCGGTCTGCCAAGCGTGGGCAAAGGCGTGGCTGGCTTTGGGGAGCCGGTACCTGCGCCAGGTGCCCTTGATGCAGGCCCAGAACAGAACGCTTGATTCATCCCATCCGGTGGCAAACAGGACGCTGCCCATGTTCTCCCGCGCCGCGACGTCCATGTGGGGTTTGCGCGACAGCGCGGACCAGGTGGTGCCGTCCCATTGGAACAATCCGGCTTGTGAGTCGCCGAACTCGTAGAAGCCATTGTTGGTAACAACGACGCGGCCTTGGGCGGTATAGCCGCCCTTGAAGTGGGGCCGGGCCTGGATATTGAACTGCTTGACGATGTCGGCCACCAGCCGGGGCTTTAGCGTCGCCACGTCCAGCTCAAACAGCAGGCCTTCCATGGTCAGCATGTAGACCAAGTTCGCGGGATCTTTCAAGTGGCGCATCGTGGAGGTGAGCCGGTGGTTCTGGAACTCCGGGATAAACTTCCATTTGCCGGCCATGTCGATGGCATAGGGCCCGATGAAGCACTGGTTCGATTCTTTGTGGATAAAGCGGTTGGCGTGCGTGCCGTTGTGCAGATGCAGCCGTTCCGATTTCAACGTCTCATCAATCCGGTAGAGCCCCAGCCCCAAGCCGGTGGTCGGAGTGTGACTGTTATAGGTCACCGCCCAGAGGCCGTCAGCCCAGGGCATCAAGGCGCCGATGCCACACTCTGACCGCAACGGACCCGTGTCCGACTTAAAGCCAACATTGAAGGGGAGCGACTGTGCCGAAGCAGCCGCCGCCAGGAGGTGCGAGAACGCACGGCGGGTAACCATGCCGATAGTCTGTCACACAGGGCCTCCCCTACCGCACCGGCGAGTAGGCCGTGGCCTTCCAGAGCGTCATCGACATCCGGGCGGCGATTTGACCGTGTTGGTCGGTGGATTCCTTGCGGACGCGCAGCCATTCCGGGTCGTCCCGGAACTTGGACCACGCCGCTTCGCGCGCCGCCAGATTCTCGAACGGGATGAAGTAGGTCAGGTTGGGCATGTTGGGTCCAGCCATTGTTTCTAGGTAAACCACCGGGTGGACGCCACAACGGTGGAAGATGGGGATCTCCGGTCCGGCGAAGCGGGCATGCAATGCGCGGAGCTGCCGCCAAGTGGGCGAATGATAGACCCGCATCTCGAATACCCGGCCCGGCGCACCGGGGGCGGCTTCTTCTAGGTCCGGCGAGTAGGGCGTCGCGCCCAGCAGGGTCTCACTGTAGTGGAGGTAGGGCGGTTCGTCTTTGCCTGCGGGGTCCGTTTCCCAGGCATTCCAATCGTCAATGAACCGGGCCAGCTCCGGCCCGGCCAGGCCGATCTTCTGCCAGTCCGCCATGGACTCCATGCCCATCAGCAGAGCCACCTGGGGCATATGTTCAGCAATCATCGCCTCCAGCACCAGCACCTTCTTGCCGGAGGCCTGCAATGCGGGTACCAGGGCCTTTCTGAGGAAGGAATGCAGCCGTTCGGGCTGCGCACCCTGGGCCAGGAAAAACTGGCGGAGAACAAAAAAGCGGTTGGCCATTTGCCTCACCATTCTCGCAGACGGTACGCTCAACTCATGACGTTGATTGCGCTGGCGCTCTTTCTGGCCGCCGACCATCGCCCTCCCGCGGGCAACGAGCTGGCATCCCGGCGCCCGGGCGCGATTTCCATTCTGCCCGGCGGCCGGATGGTGGAGCCACTCGGGCGTCACTTCACCACCGGCCCCGGCCCCTTTGGCGTCGCGGTCAGCCCCGACGGGAAGCGCGTTGTCACGGCTGATGGTGGCCCCAACCGCTTTTCGCTGACCGTGGTTGAAACCGAGGATGGCCGTATCCACTCCGTAAAGGCCAAACGGCGCGGTGACCCGGACGATGACGGCGACGATGACGACGACTTCCGGAGCGTCTTTCAGGGCTTGGCCTTTGATGGCGAGCGGGATCTCTACGCTTCCGAAGGCAACTCCGGCCGGGTCCGGCTGATCGACCCGGCCACTGGCCGGCGCAAGGCCGCCTTTGAGCTGAACCAGGGTGGCTATAAGGATTCCTATTCGGGCGACCTGGCTTTGGACCGCGCCCGTGGCCTGCTCTATGTGCTGGACCAGGCTAACTTCCGGCTGGCGATCTTTGACATTCGCCGCAAGACGCTGGTGGCCAATGTAAAGGTGGGCCGTTTACCCTTTGCGATTACCCTTTCGCCCGATGGGCGCCGGGCATATGTGGCCAATCTGGGCATGTTTGAGTACAAAGCCATTCCTGGTGCCGACCGCAAGACGGCGCGCGAGACGGGCCTGGAGTTTCCGGCCTTTGGCTTTCCGTCCCCCGAAGCGATGACCGGCGTCGAACGCGTGAATGCCCGGGGCGAAAAGGTGGCCGTCGCCGGCTTGGGCGATCCCAACGTGTTTGAGTCGAACTCGCTGGCCGTGGTCAATACCAACGTCGCCATGCGCGCCTTTGTCGAAAAGTTCATCCCCACCGGTTCGCCGCTGGGCCCCAAGAGCGTGGGCGGTTCCAGCCCTTCGGGCGTGCTGGCGACCGATTCTACGATTTATGTCTCCAACGCCAACCAGGATTCGATCACGGTGATCAACGCCAAATCGCTGGAACGCGAAGGTGATATCGCCTTGCGGATCCCCGGCCTGGAGGGATACCGCGGCATCATGCCCATTGGCTTGGCCATTGAAGCCGGCCGCGGTTGGTTGCTGGTGGCGGAAGCGGGTATCAATGCCGTCGGTGTGGTGGATTTTGTCAGCCGCCGCCTCATTGGGCACATTCCCGCTGCCTGGTTCCCGACGCGGATGGTGGTGCGCGACGGCGTGATGTATACCGCACATGCCAAGGGCTTCGGCACGGGCCCCAACGCCACCCTGTTTGCGCCGCTGGAACGGAGCTTTCAGGCGGACTTGCGGCGCGGCGAATTGACGATTGCCCCCTTGCCCCGGCCCGCGGAACTGCCTGCGCTGACGGCCAAGGTGCTTGACCTGAACGGCTTTGTGGCTCGCAAAAGCGACCCGTTGCCACTGCCGCCCCAAGTGAAGCGAGTGGTAATCATCGTTAAGGAGAACCGGACTTTTGACGAGCTCTTTGGTGACGTAGAGCAGGTGTCCAACGGCCATGTGCGGGGCGCGCCGGAACTGGCCCGCTGGGGCCGCCGCGGGACGGTGAAGAACCTGCCCGGCGAACTGGGCCAGCGGATCACCAGCAAGTTTGTCAACGTCTCACCCAACCACCACGCCATTGTCGACCGGTATGCGTTCAGCGACAATTTTTACGCGGACAGCGAGGTTTCCACCGACGGACACCATTGGCTGGTCGGATCCTATCCCAATGCCTGGACTGAAAGCACTCTGATGGCGGCCTACGGCGGGCAGAAGGACTTCCGCCTGCCGACGACCGCCCCGGGGCGTTTTCTGTTCACGGGGAGCAACTCCTCGGTCCATCCGGAAGAACTGCTCGAGAACGGCACCCTGTGGCACCACTTGGAGCGTCACGGGATCTCGTTCCGCAACTTCGGTGAAGGCTATGAGCTGGCCGGGGCGGATGAGGGCGAGGGCTTGAAGCCGACCGGGGCGAGGTATCTGACCAACGTGCCGATGCCCGACGTGCTGTACCGCAACAGTTCCCGGACCTACCCCAACTACAACACCAACATCCCGGACCAGTTCCGCGCGGACCAGTTCATCAAGGAAATGACGCCGGTGAAGGAACTTCCGCGACTGTTGTTCATCCACCTGCCGAACGATCACATGGCTAAACCACGCCCCTCCGACGGCTATCCGTTTGATGCCAGCTATGTGGCCGACAATGACTATGCTTTGGGGCGTGTCCTGGAGTTTCTCTCGCGGCGGCCGGAGTGGCGCGAGACGGCGGTGTTCATCACCGAAGACGACGCTCAAGGTGGGGTGGACCATGTGGACTCGCATCGGACCGTGATGCTGGTGGCTGGTCCGTACGTGAAGCACAACTATGTTTCACGCACGAATTCCAGCTTTGCGGGCATGCTCAAAACCGTGTTCCGGTTGCTGGGTATTCCGCCCCTGAACCTCTACGACGCCACGGCGGCCGATCTGGCCGACTGCTTCACCGACTTGCCGGACTTTACGCCGTTTGAGGCCCTGCTGCCCGCCAAGGAAATCTTCGACCCCGCCAAGGCCAAGGAACCGCGGGATGCCGAACCGGCACCACGCATGGATGATCCAGCCTATCTGCGCGAGCAGCATCGCCGCAAACAGTAGGCGCTAAAGCAGAAGGAAAGAATGAGGACGGACCCTGGCGGGATCCGTCCTCGAAGAGTGCTCCAGGGGCGGCCGGGGCACCCGAACGGTTGGACTCGGGCTCTGAATCCAAGCTCCGGGCGCGAAGTGGAGGGCTCCGGCCCCGAAAACACACGCCGTCGCCCGACGAGGGCGCTATCCAGCTGACCAGTCTGGACGGCCGCAGCGACATCGGGCGGCTTTGTGCTTTGCTGTAGCCTCCCACCACGGGCGCGCGGGCAGCAAGCTATCTTTCGATTCCCTCTCGCGCCAGCGCCTGCGGCCCATTGCTGAAAACTCTGGCTGAAAGCCGTTCCGGTCGAAATGACGGCGGCTTCCACTCTTCCGGCCAGTTCCATTTTCATGACCACGTGATAGCGTAGAGGCTAGAGGTGGGAATGCAGCCGGAGCGGGTGGCGGTGCGGACGTCAGGGCTTACCAAGAGCTACTCGACCGGAGTGGCGACGCTGACCGTGCTCGATCAGTTGTCCCTCCAGATTGAGCCCGGTGAGCGGGTGGCCCTTGTGGGGGAATCGGGCGCGGGAAAGACGACGTTACTGTACTTGTTGGGCGGCCTGGATCGTCCGACGAACGGAAGCATCTACTTTGGCTCGACGGACATCTCACAATTGGATGGCGATGCGTTGGCGGAGTTTAGAAATCGCTATCTGGGCTTTGTTTGGCAGCAGTGGTCACTGCTGGGCGAGTTCACGGCGCTCGAAAATGTTGCGATGCCGTTGCGGATTCGTGGCGAGAACATCCAGACAGCGGCCCGTGTGGCCGAAGAGAGACTAGATGAGGTTGGATTGAGCGCCCGACTACACCACCGCGCCGGCGAGTTGTCCGGCGGTGAACAGCAACGCGTCGCGATTGCCCGGGCCTTGGCCTCCAGTCCGCGAGTACTGCTGGCTGATGAGCCGACGGGCAATCTGGATGGTCGCACCGGCGACCGGATCATGTCTTTGCTGGTTGAGATGCAGGAACGCCACCAATTGACGAGCGTCATCGTCACCCACAACCCGGAGGTGGCGCGCCGTTGCCACCGGGTGGTGACGCTGAAAGATGGCCGTTTGGTGGCAGCTACAATGGAGAGTAAATCCTATGTTTGAGCGATACACGGAGAAGGCGAGACGGGTGATTTTCTTCGCCCGCTACGAGGCCAGCCAATTTGGCAGCCCGTACATCGAAACCGAGCACCTGTTGTTGGGGCTGCTGCGGGAAGACAAGGCCTTGGCCAACCGCTTCCTCCGCTCGCATGCCGCGCTGGAGTCGATCCGGAAGCAGGTGGAATCCCAGACGACGATTCGCGAGAAGGTCTCGACGTCAGTGGACCTGCCGTTGTCCCACGAATGTAAACGTGTGCTGGCCTACGCGGCGGAAGAAGCCGAGCGCCTCTCGCACAAGCACATCGGAACGGAGCATCTGCTGCTGGGCCTGCTGCGCGAAGAGAAGAGCTTTGCGGCTGAGATTTTGCATGAGCGCGGCCTGCGGTTGAACCAGGTCCGCGAGGAGATCGCCCGGTCATCGAGCGAGAAGCAGTCCTCCAGCCGGAGCAAGGAATCGTCCCTGCTCGCCGAGTTCTCGCGCGATCTGACGCAAGCCGCCATCGACGGCACGCTTGATCCGCTGATCGGCCGGGACTACGAACTGGATCGCGTAATCCAGATTCTCTGCCGCCGCACCAAGAACAATCCGGTGCTGATTGGCGAACCGGGCGTCGGCAAAACGGCCATCGTCGAAGGCCTGGCGCAGAAGATCGCTGACGGCGACGTCCCCAGTTTCCTGGCGGACAAGCGGATTCTGGCGCTGGATCTGTCACTGATCGTGGCCGGTACCAAGTATCGCGGCCAGTTTGAAGAGCGCCTGAAGACCATCATGAAAGAGCTGATGGACAACCAGAATGCGGTCATCTTCATCGATGAGTTGCATACGCTGGTCGGCGCGGGTTCGGCCGAAGGGTCGCTGGATGCGGCCAACATCCTGAAGCCGGCGCTGTCTCGCGGCGAGATCCAGTGCATTGGCGCCACGACCCCGGCGGAGTTCCGCAAGTCGATCGAGAAGGACCGTTCGCTCGAGCGGCGCTTCCAGGCCGTCAAAGTGCCGCCGCCCAATGAAGCGGACGCCATCAAGATCATGTACGGCATCAAGGAACGCTACGAGAAGTTCCACGCCGTCGCCTACACCAATGAAGCGATCGAGAGCTCCGTTTCGGCCTCTTCGCGCTTCATCCCGGATCGCTACCTGCCGGACAAGGCCATCGACTTAATCGACGAAGCTGGCGCGCGCGTCAAGCTGAAGCAGACCACGCTGCCGTCCGATGTCTCCGAGATCCAGAAGCGCATCAAGTTCATCGTGCACCGCATGGAGAACGCGATCGCCAACCACGAGTTCGAGAAGGCGCGCTTCTACTCTGATGAAGAGCGCAAGGAGCGCGAGAATCTCCGGGCTCTGCGCGAGAAGTACAACCTGGACGACACCTCGACGGGCGTCGTCACCAAGGACGACATTGAAGACGTCGTCGCCCGCTGGACCGGCGTGCCGATGACGGCCATCCGCGAAGAGGAGGTCTCCAAGCTCCTGCGGATTGAGGAAGAGCTCCACAAGCGCGTCATCAGCCAGGAGAAGGCCATCAACGCACTGGCCCGGGCGATCCGGCGCTCACGCGCTGGGTTGAAGTCCCCCAAGCGTCCGGCCGGTTCATTCCTGTTCCTGGGCCCGACGGGTGTCGGCAAGACGGAAGTGGCCCGCGCGCTGGCTGACTTCTTGTTTGGCAGCGAAAAGTCGCTGATCCGCTTTGACATGTCGGAGTTCATGGAGAAGCATTCGGTCTCCAAGTTGATCGGTTCGCCTCCCGGCTATGTCGGCTACGAAGAGGGCGGCCAGTTGACCGAGCGCGTGAAGCGTAACCCGTATTCGATCATCCTGCTGGACGAGATCGAAAAGGCCCACCCGGATGTCTACAACATCCTGTTGCAGGTGTTTGAAGACGGCCAGTTGACCGACGGCCTGGGGAATACGGTGGACTTCAAGAACACCATCATTGTCATGACCTCCAACCTGGGTGCCCGGTTCCTCGACAAGAAGGGACACATCGGCTTCCAGGCCAAGGAGAACGCCGGCGTCCCGGCCAAGATCGAAGAGAACGTCATGAGCGAGGTCCGGAAGGCCTTCAATCCGGAGTTCCTCAACCGTCTCGACGAGGTGATCCTGTTCACGTCGCTCACCGATGACGACTTGCTGAAGATCGTGAAGCTGCTGGTCGAACAGATTAACAAGAATCTGGAAGTGAAGCAGATCAAGATCCACGTGATGGACGACGCGGCCAAGTACATCCTGGACAAAACGCTGGTGGATCGCAGCTACGGTGCCCGTCCGTTGCGCCGGGCGCTGCAGAAGTACATTGAAGATCCGCTGTCGGAAGCTCTGATTCAGGGCAGCCTGCCGCGGCCCAGCGAAATGGAAGTCTTCCTGGGCGAAGAAGGCATTATGGTCCGCCAGATCGGCGAACTGGAACTGGTGGCCGCCGGCGACGTGCCGACGGAACGCACTTCGACGCTGCTGTATAAGATCTAGCGGCTCAGGCAACAACGGCGATAGAGGGGGACGGGCAACCGTCCCCCTTTTCTATTGGCACGAAGGAACCGGAATCAAGACGCAGCCCATCCGTCACTCCGCTCATCAAGCAAGGCCTGAAGGACACTGGCGGACTGGGCAGTCTACACGGGAGGATGCGTGCGTAAGAACTCCTGAGCCTCTTCCGGTGTCCATTTCTTGGCGGGCTGGCGGATGATGCCCTCGCGCTCCAATCGGTTCCAGTGATCCTCGCCCAGAGTGGGTGGTAGCGGACGCAACTCCGCTACGGGTCGGCCACGGTTGGTTATTGTCACCGCCCCTTCCGTCTCTAGCGTGGCCAGGATCGCGCTGAGGTTATTCTTCAACGTCGAAATGTTGACGCGTCGCATATGGTCACCATAGCCTAGTCAATTGAGCCAACATAGCCAGATTAACCAACCGCTGCTGGAACTGCGTGATGTCACCGTGTGGCGTGGCGAAGACCCCGAGCAGCGCCCCGCGCTGGACCGCGTGTCGTTGACCATCCACGAAGGCGAACACACCGCCATCCTGGGGCCGAACGGCTGCGGCAAGTCCACGCTGATCAAAACGTTAACGCGGGAATGCTACCCGCGCTACCAGGATTCGACGCTCCGCATCATGGGCCGCGACACGTGGCATGTGGATGAGTTGCGGTCGATGCTGGGGATCGTCACCAATGACCTGGTGACCACCTGCACCCAGCCCTATCTGGCGCGGGAGATCGTGCTGTCGGGCTTCTTTTCGAGCGTCGGCATCTGGCCCTGGCATGAAGTGACACCAGAAATGGAGGCCAAGGCCGATGAACTGCTGGAGTTCGTGGGATTGACCCACTTGCAGCATCGCCTAGCCACACAAATGTCTTCCGGAGAAGTGCGTCGCGCGGTGCTGGCGCGGGCTTTGGTGCACCAGCCGAAGGCACTGGTGTTGGATGAACCGACCAACTCGCTGGACATTGCTGCCTTTCGCGAACTCCATCGCACGATGCGCCAACTGGCTAGTCGCGGCGTGACTATCGTATTGGTAACACACCACTTGCCTGACATCATCCCGGAGATCAACCGGGTGATCTGCCTGAAGGCAGGCCGTGTGGCGCAGGATGGGACGAAGGCCGAGATCCTGCAATCCGCAGTTCTGAGCCAGCTTTTCGACGCCGACATTCAGATACAGTTTGCAGGTGGGCATTTTCAAATGTGGTGATATATCGTAATATCAAGATATGCCCTACTCAGAAATTTTGATCACCCCCATGCGCGAGGATTTGACCCGCCACGGCATCCTGGAGGCGCGCACTCCGGCCAAGGTGGATGAACTTCTGAAGCCCGGTGGCGGTACGGTGCTGATGGTCACCAACTCGGTTTGTGGTTGTGCGGCTGGCAAAGCCAGACCCGGCGTCGCCGTGGCCCTGAAGAACACCGCCCATCCGCCGGACGTGGCGGCGACGGTGTTTGCCGGCGGCGATGTGGAAGCGGTCGCGCATCTGCGCGAGAAGTATCTGGCCGAGGTTCCGCCGTCGTCCCCTTCGGTGGCTTTGTTCCGGGATGGCAAGCCGGTGTGGGTCATGCACCGCTCCCAGATTGAGGGCAACGATCCGTTGACCATTGCCCGCACCCTGATGAGTGCCTTTGACGAGTACTGCGTCAAGCAGACCGCCAGCTAGTTTCTTTTCAGTAGCTTAAATCCCATCTCGCGGCCGTGGCTGTACTTCAGCGCCATGGTGATCCAGAGCATGGCCAGTGGCTCCAGATAGCGGGCTTGCGTCAGCGGGCCCGCATAGATCGGATCGAATCCCAGGTCTGAGGCCAGTTGGGCGGCCACCGAGTTGGCCGCGGCATCATCACCGCAGTAGAGCATCGAGGCGGCCTGCCCCTGAATCACGGGATCGGTCATCATGTTGGCCCCGATGGTGTTGAAGATCTTCACCACCCGTGCCCCGGGTGCCCAGCGGGCCACCTGCTCGCCCCCGGAGTCCGTCATCCCGTGCGTCAATCCCGACAGCCCGGGAGCAATCGGATTGGTGGCATCCAGCAGGATCTTCCCCGCCAGATTCCGGCCACCCAGGATGTACTCCGTCGCGTCCCAAGGCGTGGCCAGCACCACCACCTCGCCAAACGCGATCGCCTCTTCCACTGAACCCGGCTGGCGCGTGCCGTACTTCACCTCATGCCCCGCCGCCGTCCAGCCCTGCCCCAACGCCTGCCCGACATTGCCGGCTCCTAAAATTCCGATCTTCATCTGGATTCTCCTTGCCTCACCTTAGTTCTGATATCTGCTCCAAAGTCTAATGTCCCAGCGCCTCAATTACCAGCCGTGCGGTGCTGGGGTTCATGTCATTAACGATACGATACAGGATCGTATCTATCAACTGGTATTCTGGCTAGGTAGCGGATGATCTATTCCGCACTACCGCCGCAGCCGATGAGTTCGCGGAGGCCGGACAACGGGCCATCAGTACAATGAATGATTTAGGAGAGTGAGTTCTCTGATGCCGGTTAAGGCCAAATTTGCGACTGTCCACCGAATCCGCTTCCGTGATGTAACCACGCCGGAGATGCTGCAGCTGGCGGCCCAACCGGCGAATGCGCTCAGCTGGAAGATCGGCTCGTCTGGTCCCGTGGGCGCCAACGGCTACCGCCTGCCGGGCCCGGTCTGGTGCGCGGTGGGCCTCTATCGCGAACTGCCCGAGGCCCAGGCGGGGGTTGAGTCCCGGTTGGAGTACGTGCCCTTCCTACCGGAGGCGGTGGAATCCTGGCATGCGGTGCTGGCTCCGTTTGCCCACAAAGGCGAGTGCAATCATCTGGACCGCAGCCAGCCCGGCAGTCTGTTTGAGGTGGGGAGCCCGGATTCCGGCGGGGGTTGCCTGGTGATCACCACGGCGGGCTTCGTCATGGGGCCGGACTTCAAGGTGGAGCGCGCGATTGATTTCCGGCGCCATGTGGATATGACGGAAGAGCGGCTGCGGCAGGCTGATGGTTGCCGGCGGACCGGCCTCTTCACCCCGCATACCGTCGGCGACGACGGCGTGACCATCAGTATCTGGCGGGACGACGCCTCCATGCTGGCGGCGGCCTATCGCCCGGGACCCCATCGCGCGCAGGTGGACCGCCACCTCGCCGAGTCGGTGATGGACCGGAGCTCCTTTACCCGGTTCCGAGTCCTTGATTCCTGCGGGCAGTGGGACGGAGCGGACCCGCTGGGCGATTAATGTTTGCCCCCAAGAAGCCCGGCGCGCCCGATCGTCAATCCCGAGCATCCATGAGCAAACCCGGACGCCCCCGTGATGACGAAGCTGAACAGAGGATTCTGCACGTAACGCTCGAGCATCTCAGCCGTTCCGGCTATAGCCGCATGTCGATTGACGGCATCGCGCAGGCCGCCCGAGTCAGTAAACCCACCATTTACCGCCGCTGGCCGGGCAAGGAAGATCTAGCCGTGGCGGCCGTGGCCCGGCTGCAGGTCAGCGAGCCCGCGGTAAACGACGACGATACGGTGACCGCGCTGACGGCCATCCTCGGCAACTTCCGCCGGTCACTGCTGAGGCCCCGCGGGATGGCGTTGCTGGGAACGGTGCTGGCCGAAGAAGAACATGCGCCACGCCTGATCGAGCTGTTTCGCGAACGGATCGTCTCCACTCGTCGGGCGATGCTGCGGACCGTCCTGGAGCGTGCCGCCGCTCGCGGAGAATTGCAACCGGAGGCCGACCTGGACGCCGCGGTAGCGGTGCTGGTGGGGTCCTTTTATGCTCGCTATCTGGCTGGCCAGGCCATCAAGCCGGACTGGCCCGCTCGGGTGGTGGCGCTGGTGTGGCCGGGGTTGGCGTGGAAGGCTAGCCAGCCCACCGCCACCCGCCGCGCTACTCCTTGACGTCGTGGCGGAACTTTTTGGAGACCGTCTCGGTGCCCTTCTTTGCCCGAACCTCGATCTGCCACAGGCCCACCATGATGAAGTTGGTCTTGGCCTGGTAGACGCCCGGTTTCACTTGCTTGGCCGGAGACTTGAACTCGCCATGGTCCATTTCGACCATGGTCAGCACTGTTTCCACTTCGGCACCGGCCACCGGCGCTCCCTTGGCATCCTTCACGGTGACGGTCAGCTGGGTGTCGAAGTTAGCCTTGGCGTCCTTGGGGACGCTGTATTCTACTTTCCAGTCGGCCGCGAAGGCGACTGAGGCGGAGGCAGCAAGGAGAAGCAACAAGGAGCGCATAGCTCCAGTTTAAGCCCTTGGCGGTTGGGCGAGCTTGGTGGCTTGGCCTACTGGCCGGCGGCTCTCTTGAACTGCCGCAAGTTGGCCTCAAACTCACGCCGCACGGCGGAATCGAGAAAGTCCTTTGGTAACAGGCTGAGTGCCTTTTCTTCGGTCTCAACTGCCCGCTTAAAGTCACCTGTGCTGAAATAAGCACGCGCCACCAGGTCGATGGCCGAAGGGTCATTGGAGCCGCTGCGCTCCTGCAAACGCAGTGCATAGTCCAGCGCTTGCTTGGGCTGCTTCAAGTCGGCAAAGGGGGTCGTCAGCAGGATCCAGGTGTAATACTGCATCTCGTAACTGCCCGCTTCCGGCCGCTCCACCATGGGCCGGACGGACGACAGAAACTGCGCCGTTACTGCCCGTGCCTCGGACCGCTTGGCGGGCTGCGAGGTAAGCGCTTCCACCAGTCGTCCCAGCACGGTGACACGGTCCAGGCGATACTGCACGTTCTCCGGGTCGTTGCGGTTCAAGATCTCGACAATTTTCAGGCTCTCGCGGAAGCGCTGTTCGGCCTCGGTGTGGCGTTTGCTGGCGGTGAGGGTATCTCCGGTCAACGTGTAGGCGGACGAAAGTGCGCGGCGGATGGTGTTGCTGGCCGTGTCGGCGCGCAACAGGTCTTCATAGATCTTGATAGCACTGTCGAAGCTGGCCAGCGCGGAGTCTACTTGATTGATCCGCGCAAAGGTCTCACCAATGCCCAGCGATGCCTGGGCCAGCAGTGTCCGGACTTCATTGTCCTTGGGGGCACCCGCCAGCAGGTCCCGCAACAGGTCCGCCGACTTGCCATAGTCATCCAAGGCCGCCTTGTAGTCGCCCAGTTCGCGCCCGGCATAGCCAAGCTTGTTAAGGACGCTGGCCAGTTCCTTGCCCTTCAAGGCCGGCAGCGCTTCCCGGTAAGCCCGCAAGGACTGGCGCCGGTTGCCGCCCACCGCGTCAAGATCGGCCAGTTTCACCTTGGCCAGGGCGCGGTCGCGCTGCAGGTCAGGCGTACTGGCGGTGCGGCTGATATAGACATCGGCCAACCGCAGCGCTTCGCCGTAGCTGCGGCGGGCGCCGTCGTTGTCGCCCAGGTTGGGTCCGAACGGGTTGCCCTGCACGTCACCCATCGTGATGTAGCCGGAAATCACTTCCCGTTGCAGTTCAACATCACCCGCCGCCTCGACCGAAAGCCGCTTCAGGTAGTCCAAGCCCTTCGACACCAGTTCGCGCCGGGCGGCGGTTTGGCCGGCGCGGATCTTGGAGTCAAAGTCGGTGATGAAGAATCGGGCCAGGTCACGGGTGTCCTGGAATCGCTGCTGCGCGATGATCTTCTCGCGATTCGCCTGTTGCGCAAAGTGCACGGAGACCACGGTGGAGGAGATCAGTGCAATCACCGCCACAATCGCAGCGGCCACGCCAGCCTTGTGACGGTTGACGAACTTGGATAGCCGGTAGCCAAACGTATCGCTTTGCGCGATGACGGGCAGGCCGGCAATCTGGCGCCGGATGTCTTCGGCAAACTGATGGACGCTGGAATACCGCCGTTGCGGCTCCTTGCGCATCGCCATCAGCAGGATCATGTCCAGGTCGCCGCGCAGCCGCTTGCGCAGCTTATCAGCAGGTTCCGGCCGGGTTCCCTTGATTTCCACCTGGCTGGGGGGTACGGGTTCCGTTTCGCAGATCGTTTTCTCAATGCCGGCGGGCGTGCGGACCTTGAAGTCGTAGGGCAGGCTGCCGGTCAGCAGTTCATACAGCAAGACACCCAGCGAATAGATGTCACTGGAGGTGGTGATGGCACCGCCGCTGGCTTGTTCCGGGCTGGCATAGTGCGGTGACATCGGCCGCGCATCGGTGGCCGTCAGCTTCAGTTCTTCTTCTTCAGAATCCTCCGGCCGGATTAACTTGGCGATGCCGAAATCGAGCAGCTTCGGCACTCCCTCGGACGACACCAGGATGTTCGAAGGTTTCAGATCGCGGTGGATGATCAGATTCTGGTGCGCGTACTGGACGGCGTCACACACCGTGGCGAACAGCTTCAAACGGTCGGTGATGGAGAGTTTCTGCGCTTCGCAGTAACGGTCGATGGGTAAGCCTTCGACATACTCCATCACCAGATAAGGCGCGCCTTCTTCCGAAGTCCCCGCATCCAGCAGCCGGGCGATGTTGGGATGGTCGAGCGAAGCCAGCAGCTGCCGCTCCATCCGGAAGCGGCGCAGGATCTGCGAACTGGCCAGCGACGGCTTCACCAGCTTCAACGCTACTTGACGCTGGAAGTCCTCGGTGACCAGGCAGGCGGAATACACCATGCCCATGCCACCCTGGCCTATGCTGCGCAGCAGCTTATAGTTGCCGATCTGCTTCTTGCCGGCCAGAAACTCGTCGGCAAACTGAGGGCCCCGTGCCTGCGCCCGGCCCCCGGTCGGGCCCATCGGCATGGTCTCGTCTTCCTGCGTCAGGCCGCGCGTGGCCTGCTCGTCCTCAATCAGCAGCTGAGTTTCTTCCAGCAGCTCATCGTTGCCCTGGGTTTCCTGCGCCAGATAGGAAGCCCGATCCTGCGCGCTCATCGTCAACGCGATTGAAGCGAGTTGTCGAGCCTTGCGGATCTCTTCAGGTGACACGGCGAAACCCCAGTCTACCAAGGGAGTCGCCGGCCGGGATGGCGGCTAGCGTAGCGCGATGCGGGTCTCTGAAACCAGGTTGGAGGCACGCCGGAGCGAATCAAATGTGCCCGCATCGGTCCACCAGCCGGACAGATGCGCGAGACTCAAGGTCCCTTCCTTGATGAATATGTTGTTGACGTCGGTGATCTCCAACTCGCCGCGTTCGGACGGTGTTAGCCCGCGAATCTTGTCAAAAACAGTTTCGTCATACATGTAGATGCCGGTGACCGCGTAGTTGGACTTGGGCCAGGCCGGTTTGTCTTCGATCCCGATGACGCGGTCGCCCACCAACTCGGCCACGCCAAACCGTTCGGCGTCGGCCGCCTGTTTGAGCAGGATCTTCGCGCCGCGGGATTGCCGCCGGAAGTCATCCACGGCGTCCTTGATGGAGCCCTCAATCAGGTTGTCGCCCAGGATGACGCCAATGCGTTCCCGCTCACTGAAGTGCTCTGCCAAGCCCAAGGCCTCGGCGATGCCGCCTTCACCGGACTGGTAGGTATAGTTCAGGTGCTTCAAGCCAAACTCCTGGCCATTGCCGAGCAGTTCCAGGAATTCCCCGGCATGCTTGCCGCCGGTCACAATCAGGATGTCATCAATGCTCGCGTCCACCAGGGTTTGGATGGGGTAATAGATCATCGGGCCGATCGTAAACCGGCAAAAAGTGCTTATTTGTGATCTTGGTCAGCGGCAGAAGCCGAGTCCCCAAGCCACCGGCCAGGACGATACCTTTTATGCGTCCTCCATTCTTCCTCGTTGCCCCTACTGGCGCTCTCTCCTGGTGCACCCCACACGTCTGCTTGACGCGGCCCGGGGTGGGGGGGTACTATTCGCTGTAACCGGAATTGTGGCCTTGTGGCCGACTCCGGGAGCTCCCCGCACCGAGCCCGCAGCCCCACTGCGCATCGTTCACCGTAACTATGTTCAGCGCTCGTTAGATGCCAATTGCTCAAGGAGATTCTCATGGCCCAGCCTGATTTGACTGCTACGCTTTCCAAGGAAGAAGCTCGCTCCTTCCTCGACCGAGGTTTCACCCGCCGCCAGTTGGGCCGCATTTCCAGTGTGTTGACCGCAGGTGCCGCCCTGCCGTTCTACAACGAATTCGCCATGGCCCAGGACGAGCAGCGCCGTACGCGTGCCGTCATGCCCGCGGACGCAGTCCGCATCAGCTCCAATGAGAATCCATTAGGCCCCTGCGCCGAAGGCCTGGAAGCCATCTACAAAGTGGCCAAGTACGGCGGGCGCTATTCACCCTTCAATGAGCAGAATGAGTTCATCAAGACGGTCGCGGCCGTTGAAGGTGTGAAGGAAGAGTATGTGGCACCCTATGCCGGCTCCTCCGATCCACTGCACCGCGCGACGGCGGCCTTTGTGTCGCCCACCCGTAGCTTTGTCATGAGCGATCCGGGCTACATGGCCGGAGCCGGCACGGCCCAGTTTATCGGGGCCAAAGTGATCAAGGTGCCGCTGAAGAAGGACTTCTCGCACGACGTGGAAGCGATGCTGAAGGCGGACCCCAACGCCGGCATCATCTATATCTGCAACCCCAATAACCCCTCCGGTACGCTTACTTCGCGCAAAGAGATCGAATACGTTCTGGCCAACAAGCCCAAGGGCTCGATTCTTCTGCTCGATGAGGCCTACATCCACTTCTCGACGGCTGAGCCGGGCAGTGACCTGGTGGCCGCTGACAAGGACGTGATTATTCTGCGCACGTTCTCGAAAGCCTACGGCATGGCGGGCATCCGCGCCGGTTTCGCGCTGGGCCGTCCGGACCTGTTGGCCAAGATGCGGCCTTACGGGGCGGGCATGCTGCCCATCACCGGTCTGGCTTGTGCCACCGCGTCGATGAAGGTGAAGAACCTGATGTCGGAGCGCCGCCGGATCAACAAAGAGATCCGCGAGGACGTCTTTGCCTTCCTTGACAAGAAAGGCTACAAGTACGTGCCCAGCGAATCCAACAAGTTCATGCTGGAGACCGGCAAGCCTGGCGCGGAGACCGTGAAGGCCTTCGCCGGTGAGAAGGTCTTCATCGGCCGTGTCTGGCCCGTCTGGCCTACCATGGTGCGCGTTACCGTGGGCACACAGGATGAGATGAACAAGTTCAAGGCCGCGCTCGTGAAGGTTCTGCCGGTCTAGGCCCTCACCGGCTTCCTTTAGCATCCCGTTGATTACTTCTCGGCGTCCCGGAGACCCTGTGTCACTCCGGGACGCGGGATCCCCAGTAAGGATCAAACATACAGCCCTGTCCGCCTTTCGTCCCGTCACTTGTTGGATGGCTTGAAAGGAGTTCCTGATGCGGTTTGCCTGTTTGGCATTTTTAGGCGCGGCGTTAGCCTGCGCGCAATCCTTCCAA
The DNA here is from genome assembly GCA_947458745.1 of Bryobacteraceae bacterium. Classification (GTDB taxonomy): domain Bacteria; phylum Acidobacteriota; class Terriglobia; order Bryobacterales; family Bryobacteraceae; genus JAPKYZ01. The sequence continues at coordinate 372,805 of CANGYQ010000003.1, forward strand.
GGTTCATTGCGGGGCCGCGTGGTGGACCCCGGCGGTGCCGCTGTGCCTTCCGCGAAGATCTCGCTGGTCGATGAAGGCACGGCGATTTCGCGCGCCACGCTCACCACAGCGGATGGTGAATTCACGTTTGCCGCGGTGAACCCTTCCACCTACACCGTGGTGGCGGAAGCCCCTGGCTTCAAGCGGCTGGAACGGCGCAGCGTGGTGCTGGCCACCCAGGCGGCGTTGACGATTGACCTGGCGCTGGAACTGGGCCAAGTGACCGAGCAGGTAAACGTCACCGAAGAATCGCCCTTGATGGAGACCGCCAATGCCTCCACCGGCCAGGTGATCGATTCTCAAAAACTGTTGGACTTGCCGAACCTGGGCCGCAATCCGTTCATGCTGTCAAAGCTGTCGCAGAACGTGGTGCAGGTGGGCAATCCCAAGTTCAACCGCATGCAGGACCAGAGCGGATCGTCTCAGATTTCGATTGCCGGTGGTCCGGTGCGCGGCAACAACTATCTGCTGGACGGCATTGCCATCACGGATTCGATCAACCGGGCGGTGATTATTCCGTCGCTCGAATCAGTGCAGGAAGTGAAGGTGCAGGCCAATACCTATGACGCCGAGATGGGGCGCACGGGCGGCGGGGTGTTCAATACCTATCTGCGGTCTGGTACCAACCAGGTGCATGGGTCTGCCTTTGGCTACATGCGCGAAACGGAGTGGCTGGCCAACAGCTTCTTTTCTAACCGCGCCGGGCAGCCGCGCATCAGCCAGCCGTTCCGGAACTATGGCGGCTCGATCGGGGGCCCTATCCGCATTCCCAAGATCTACGATGGCCGCAACCGGACATTCTTCTGGGTAGCCGGCGAGGCGTACCGGCAGACCGAGGCAGCTGGTACCCGTCTGGCCGTACCGACGATGCTGGAGCGCACCGGCGACTTTTCCCGCAGCCTGGGACGAAACAGCAGCCTGAACCTGATCTTTGACCCCCTCACCACTGCCACCGACGGCACCCGTCAGCCCTTTGCCGGGAACATGATCCCCGCCGGGCGGCTGGCCAACACCGGCCGGAATCTGGCCACTTACTATCCGGCCCCCACCACCGCGGCGGCCTTCTATGGCGACCTGAACTATGACGCCACCGTGGGTGCCTACAACCGGGCCGACCAGACCAGCTGGAAGGTGGACCACGAAGTGACCCGCTGGCTGCGTGTGAATGCCTCCTATCTGCACTATGGCAGCCGTGAGCCGGGCAACGTCTGGTTCCCCAACATCGCTTCGCCCAATCAGGGCGTGCTCTTCCGCAAAGTGGATGCCACGCAGACCAATGCGACCATCACACCCCAACCGACGCTGGTGATCGCGGTCCGCTACGGCTTCAACCGCTTCCCCAACCGGAGCGTGTCCACCAGCGACGGGTTTTCCATCACGCAACTGGGGTTCCCCACGGCGCTGGCCGCTCAACTTCAGACCACCTACTTCCCTTCGGTCGGCATGTCAGATTTGACCAGCTACGGCGGATCGAGCCTGTCGCAGAACGTCTACCACTCCCGGTCGTTTTCGGCCAGCGCCTCGAAGTTCTTCGGACGCCACTCGCTGAAGTTTGGCTATGACCAACGCAAGCTGAACCACGATGGCCGCCCGGCCATCACAGCAGGCAGCTATAGCTTCAACGACACCTTCACCCGCGCCCGGCCGCAAGCCGCCACGGCAGGCACTGGAGCCTCGCTGGCCAGCCTTCTGTTGGGCTATGCAGCCTCCGGCTCGGTGACGCTCTCGACCCTGGTCTATAACAACGTCAGCTACTACGCCGGTTTTGTCCAGGACGATTTCCGGGTAAACTCCAAGCTCACCCTCAACCTCGGCATTCGCTATGAATGGGAGACCGGCATCTCGGAGCGCAACAATAGCTTCACGCCTGGCTTTGACACGAATCTGGTGAACCCCATTTCCCAGACCGCGGGCGTCCAGTACAAGGGTGTGGTGCAATATGCCGGGTTGAACGGCGCACCGACGACCAGCGGCAACCCCAACCGCAACAAGTTCTCCCCGCGCGTCGGCTTCGCTTATGCCTGGAGCCCCAAGACCACTTTCCGCGGTGGCTATGGCATGTTCTGGGCACCGATTCCGTTCTCCCTGCAGGACCCGATCGGCTACACCCAGGCCACGCCGATGGTGGCCTCCAACGACAACAATTTCACACCGGCCGTCTCGCTGGACAATCCGTTTCCCGGTGGCCTGCTGAAGCCGGTGGGCAACGCCCAAGGTGCGCTGGCCGGTATCGGGCAGGCGCTCAGCGTCTATGACGGCGCGGCGCGCTCCACCCTGGTGCAGCAGTACTCATTTGATATTCAGCGCCAACTGCCGCAGGGGATGGTCCTCGCGGCCGGCTACGTGGGTTCCAAGTCGACGAATCTGGTGCAGGGCACCGGTGGGATCAACATTAACCAACTTGACCCGGCGCTGCTTTCCCAAGGCACCGCGTTGAACCAGCCGGTCGCCAACCCGATGGCGGGCCGCGGAGGCATCTTCGCCGTCGCCGCCGCCACCCTGCCTCGCTCTCAACTGCTGCGGCCCTTCCCGCAGTTCACCACCGTGACGCTGAATAACTCCGACCGCAACAGCGCCCTCTATCATTCGCTCTTCATCAAAGTGCAGAAGCGGATGTCGAACGGGCTGTCGGTGTTGTCCACCTACACCTGGTCACAGAACACCGACGGCAGCTTTGCCGGCGCGGGCAACACGTTCAACGGCCAGCCGGGCGCTGCCCAGAACAACTACGATCTGGGGGCCGAATACGGGCTTTCAACGTCGAACACGCCGCACCGCTGGTCTAGCGCCGTGACTTATGAGCTGCCCTTCGGCAAGGGCAAAGCGATGCTCTCCGGCAACCGCTTTGCGGACCTCGTGGCGGGCGGCTGGTCGATCAACGCCATCGGCAGCGTGCAGGCCGGCTTCCCGCTGGCCATCTCGCAGATCAATAACAACGGCGTCATCGGCGCCAGCGTGCAGCGTCCCAACGCCACTGGCGCTTCTCCGGTGGTGGCGGCGGACTTCGCCAAGCGCCTGGACGGCTGGCTGAATCCAGCGGCTTTCTCGCAAGCTCCGCAGTTCACCTTCGGCAACTTGAGCCGCACGGTAGGCATGCGTGGTCCGGGGCAAGTGAACTGGGATGTCTCGGTCTTCAAGACGTTCGCCATGGGCGAAAAGCTGAAGGCGCAATTCAGGGCCGAGGCGTTGAACTTCACCAATACGCCTTCGTTCAATGGTCCCAATACAACGTTCGGCAATCCGCAATTTGGCCGCATCACCAGCCAGGCAAATTTCTCGCGGATGATTCAGCTAGGCGTGCGGTTTTTTCTGTAGCCTCTTCAGCCCCCTGACTGAGGGTTTCCAGAAGCGGACCATGGGGCGACCTGTGGTCCGCCTTTTTTATGTCCGGGCTCCGGTGACCGGACTACTTCAGACTTTCCAGGAAATCGACGACCGCCTCCGCCTGCAAGCCGCCCTTGCGGGCGTGGGCGATCAGCGTGATCTTATGCGGACCCGGAATGTGGGCCACGTTCGGGAAGGCCGCCACGGCTGCCTTCACCAGATCCAGCTTGCCTAGCATCGCCGCCGCATGCAGTTCCACCGGCGCGCCTTGGGCGATCAGGTATTCGGCAATCTCGCGTTGGCCCATGTGTCCGGCACCACCCAGGGCCATCTCAAAGTCGCCGCCGCCCCAGTCATAAGCCGCCTCGATCAAGCCCGGCTGCTCCGCCAGCATGGCCTTTACCTTCGTCAGGTCACTGTGGCCCGCGCCCACAAACTCCCTCACTAGCTCCACGGCCAGCGGCGGACCCTTGTCGATCTTCTTGCGGGCCGGCGCGTCTTGCGCGGCAGCCGCCGCGGATATCAGGGGTAGCGAGATGAAGTGGCGTCGGATCATGGGCGTTGAGACGAACGGAGTGCTTCAATCGTCACGCTCATCGCCTCAAACGCTTCTTCCAAATGTTGCCGGTGACGTAGAACTGGGGCGAACAGGTCCCCCACGCGGTCAAAGCGCTCCATCGCATTGCGTAGGTGAAACTGTTGGGGCCGCAGTCCGGCCTTCACCTCACCCCAATCTAGCGGCGTCGCCACCGGAGCACCCGGGTGCGCGCGCAGAACATAGGGGGCCGAGATGGTCTTGCCCCGGCCGTTCTGGAGATAGTCAAAGTAGACCCGGTTGCTCTGCCGTTTGGCGACTGCCCGGGGCGTCGTGAACAGGTCCGGCCGCTCGGCCGCTGCCAGGCGAGCCAGGATCTCGGCGAAGGCCTTGGTTTGGTCGTAGGTGTAGATGGGTTCCAGCGGCACGTAGAGGTGCATGCCGTCGCCGCCGGTGGTCTTGGGGTAGCCCGCCAGGCCGAATAACTCCAGCTTGCGTCGCAGGTAGTGCGCGGCCTCCACAATCAGGTCGTAGTTGCACTCCTGCGGGTCCAGATCGATCAGCAGGAAGTCCGGGCACTCCAGCGTCTCCAGGCGCGACATCCAGGGGTTCTGATCAATGCAGCCCAACTGCGCCAGATAGACCAACTGCGCCCGGCTGTCGCCCACCACGCGCACGGCAGCTTCCTCACCATCGCGAATGGTGGTGGTGCGAATCCAGTCCGGCAGCCCTTCGGCATTTTTTTGAAAGAAGGCCTCGCCCTCAATTCCGTCCGGGTATCTCCGCAGTGAAAGCGGCCGGTCGCGCCAATGGGGCAGGAGTAACTGCGCCACCGCATCATAGTAGTTGAGAATGTCGCGTTTGGTGACCTGGTCCGCTGGATAGTAGAGTTTTGAGAGGTTCTTGATGCGGAACGTCTGCCCGTCAATGGTGACGGGCGTCTCTTCCTTGCCGGGTGGAATCAGCTCCGGCCGCGGCATCGCTTTGGTGACCCGGCGGACGCACTCGGCCGGCGCGATATCGTCCCGCAAACCCACAAACACGGGCGCACGCAGACGGCCCTCCGCCGTCCATTCCAGAAACTTCACCGTCGCCACCAGCTCCGGCCGGGTCCAGGTGACCGGCTGCGGCAGCTTCATCGGTTCGGCGAACGGGGACGTTGGCACTACGCGCTCCGATAGCATCGTGTGCAGCCGGTGCATCAGGCGCCGGTCAAATCCAGTGCCGACGCTGCCCGCAAAGTGGAGCCTTCCGTTGTCCCAGACGCCCAGCAGCAGGGCTCCGAAGTAGTCGCGCTCGCCTTTGGTGAAGCCCGCCAGGATGAACTCCTGTTCGCTGATGGCCTTGATCTTCAGCCAGTCCCGGCTGCGGGCGGGCTCATAAAAGCTGGCCGCGCGCTTGGCCATGATGCCTTCCAGGCCCTGTTGCCGGACCAGTTGCAGCAACTCCGCGCCGTGGTCGGTGAAGTACTCCGAGAGCTTGACGCCATCGCCGGGTACCAGCACCGAAGCTAGCAGCTTCTTGCGGCTTTCGAGCGGCAAGCCCCGCAGGTCCCGTCCGTCGAGGTAGAGCAGGTCAAAGGCGAAGAACACTGCGGGCCGCGTCCTGGTCATCTGCTGAATGGAGCTGGAACCAGAGGCCATGATGCGCGGCTGGATCCGCTCAAAACTGGGGCGCCCTTGCTCGTCCAGGACACAAATCTCGCCATCGATGATCGCTGATCGTGCCCGCACGCGCAGCCGTTCGATCTCCGGATACTGCCGCGTGATGTCGTTGCCTTTGCGGCCGGTGGCGCGGACCTGGCCGCTCTCCACCAGCGCCATGGCCCGCACGCCATCCCACTTGATCTCATACAGCCACCCGCTGCCGGACGGAACGTCGTCGGTCAATTGGGCCAGCATCGGGGGCAGCGAGTTGGGCATCGGCCCTTGTGGACGGGGCGTAACATCCAGCGCGATCTCTTCCTGTGTCCGGCCGGTCTTTACGCTCCATTCATGCTGCTCCACGTCGTAGGGCGATTGGACGTGTTCGTCTTTCTTCTTCAGCAGCAGCCAGTCTTTCGAATCGCCGCCCGTCTGGCGGTCCTTCATGCGCACGAGGCCGAAGTCGCCGGAAAGTTTTTCGCCGTGTAGCCGGAACTTGAAGTCTCCGCGCGCCAGTTGATCGGCCGCCGGAACGTCCGTGACCACTTCAAACGTCCCGGCATCCCACAGCATCATGCTGCCCCCGCCGTAGTTGCCTTTGGGGATGTTGCCCTCAAAGGTGGCGTACTCCACTGGGTGATCTTCGACGTGAACGGCCAGTTGCTTCACTGCCGGGTCCAGAGTGGGTCCATTGGGCACCGCCCAGGATTTCAGTGTGCCGCCGATCTCCAGGCGCAAATCGTAGTGCAGACGCCGGGCGTGGTGACGCTGGACGCAGAAGAGACCTCGCTCTTCGGCGGGAACCGTGGGCGCGGGCTCGGGCGTTTGAGAAAAGCGGCGCTTACGCGCGTATTTGTCAAGAGGCAAAAAAGAGATGATCCCCTCGAAATCACTATCTTAGACCTGCTGGAGATCCCAAGGGCCGCTGAGGCCGGACGATACACTAGTAGACGGCTATGCTGCTCGGGGCACGCTTCTTATTCGATACATTGATCGCGCTGCTGGCCATGGCACTGCTGCCAGGCCTGTTTGACCGCCTGTTCTCGCCTGCCGCGCGGAATTTGGGCACCACCCGGGGGCTCCTGCTGGCCCTTTACCTGGTACTGGCCGGCGGAGCCGCGCTGGCATTACGGCTGGGCGTGCTTGGCCCCTCGCATGAGCCGCTAACAGGGTGGCGGGCGATGGGGCTGGGGCTTTCTTTCACCGTTTTGGGTTGTAGTTTGCTATCGAACTTCATCCCGCCGGAGCGGCCGATCGCCACCGGACGCCGTGATTTTCTGCGGAGTGCCGCTCGCTTGCTGGCCGTATCGCCAGCAGCTGTGGCGGGATATGGCACGTTTATCGGACGGCATGATTTCCGGCTCACCGAGATTGATTTACCGGTCACCGGCTTGTCGCGTGACCTGGAAGGTCTTCGGATCGTCCAGTTGTCGGATATCCACTTGGGGCCGTTCATGAGTGCCCGGGAGTTGGTGCGCCTGGTGGACATGGCCAATGGCACGCGGCCCCACTTGGCGGTGGTGACTGGGGATCTGATCTCCGACCTCGGTGATCCGCTGGATGACGCGTTGGCGGCGCTGAAGAATCTAAAGGCTGATGCCGGCATTCTGGGCTGCCATGGCAATCATGAGATCCATGCCCGCGCCGAGGATTATGCGACTCGCGAGGGTGCACGGCTGGGCTTGCGCTTCCTCCGCCACCAGTCGCAGCTGTTGCAATTCGGGCAGGCGTGGCTGAATGTGGCGGGCGTCGATCACCAGTCGGAAAGGACCGGCTATCTGCGCGGAGCAGAAAAACTTGTAAAACCCGGCGCAATAAACCTGCTTTTATCGCATAATCCAGATGTGTTTCCTATTGCCGCCCAGAAAGGTTTCGCCGTGACGCTGGCAGGCCATACCCATGGCGGGCAGGTGAACCTGGAGATTCTGCGGGCCAACCTGAACATCGCGACTCTCTACACCCCCTACACGCTCGGCCTCTATCGTGAGGGCTCGGCATCGATCTATGTCACTTCAGGTATCGGGACCATCGGCGTTCCGGTGCGCTTCGGGGCCCCGCCGGAAGTGGCTTTGCTACGGCTGCGAGCCACCTAGACCCCTGTGCGTTACCTCATCCTCAGCGATATTCACTCCAACAAGCCAGCCCTGGATGCGGTGCTTGAAGACGCTGCCGGTCACTTTGACCAGATCATCTGCTGTGGCGACCTGGTGGGCTACGGAGCTGACCCGAACCCGGTGGTGGATTGGGCGCGCTCCAACGTCCAGGCCGTGGTGCGCGGCAATCACGACAAGGCGTGCGCCGGGCTTGATGACCTGGAGTGGTTCAACCCGGTGGCGCGCCGTTCCGCCGCCTGGACCATGGAGCACTTAACCCCGGGAAACGCCGCTTATCTGCGGGAGTTGCCCCAAGGGCCGATACCGGTGAACGGCTACCAGATCCTCCATGGGTCGCCCACCGATGAGGACGAGTACCTGGTGGCGGCGCAGGAGGTGGCCCGCATCCGGTTCTACTTGAATACGAAGCTGTCGTTCTTTGGCCATACCCATGTCCAGGGGGGCTTTTTGCTGGTACCCAGCGGCGTGCTCCGGATCCCGAAAACCCCGCCTCAGCAGACCCAACAGGTGCTGGAGTTTGAGAATGATGTCTCTTATTTGATCAATCCCGGTTCAGTGGGGCAGCCCCGGGACGGCGATTCCCGGGCCGCGTACGTGATCTACAATTCCAGCGATAATTGGCTGACTTACCACCGCGTCGTCTACGACATTGCGCGGGCCCAGGCGCGGATTAAAGAAGAACACCTTCCTCAGATGCTGGCCGATCGACTCGGAACTGGAGCCTGACCGTGGCACCTTCGGGCCGTACCCGCCGTCCCGCGTCACTTTCCCCGTCGCCTCACCTAAGCTCGAAACTTGTTATGCTTGTCGGAAAAGCGAGCTACTTCTACCGCTAATTGTCCCGGAAAGGCATCTTTTTTTTACGGGGAGATTGACCCAGCCCGCCATTGCCGTGCTCGCTGCCCTGGTGACGCAAGCCAAATTGTGGCTCAGGAGTCACGGGACCGTCGCCGCTAACGCGAGTTGATCGCCGGACTATCCGCCACCATAACCGAAGGCGTCCTGGACATCTCCGCCCGGAGTCCCGGGCGATCCAGTTGAAGCATCGGCCCTTTGATTTGCATGAGTTGATCGAGCGGGCCGCCAACGCCGTGCGCAGTTCGGCCAAGCCCGCCGTCGCCATCTCGACGGCCATCAGCCCGGCTGTGCCACGCGGGGCATGGGGCGACCCGGAGCGGTTGATGCAGGTCCTGCTCAGCCTGTCTCAAATGCCGAGAAGTTCACCGATCAGGGGACGGTGGTTGTCGGCGCGGAACTGGTCAGCCACCCCGCCGCGGGTCCGGTGGTGCGGCTGACCGTCACCGACACCGGCATCGGCATCCCAGTTACCCTGCAACAGCGCATTTTCGAAAAGTTTGAGCAGGGCGACCAGTCGTTGACGCGACGGCATGGCGGCATGGGCCTGGGGCTGGCCATCGCGCGTGCTCTGGTACAGGCCAGGGGCAGCCAGATTCAGGTGGCCAGCACGGAAGGCGTGGGCTCCACTTTGGCCGTCACGTTGCAATTCGCGCACGCCCAGGAGCTTTGCCCACGAGGCCTGGCAAGAAGACCCGCACTCGTGGCTACAATCTTACATGCAGCTCAAACTTGTCGGATATTGCCTGGCTATTTCCGCTTTGCCGCTAGCGGCCCAGTTAACCCCGGACCAGCGGGTCCAGGACTTCCAGCAACTCGCCAGCCTCTACGCGCGCTATTACGCACCCGCGCAATGGAAAGCGGTAGCGCTGGGCCGCAATATCTTTGACATCGCCCCCTACCTGCAACGGGTGCGGGCGTCTAAATCCGACCTGGAGTATCTGGAGATCTGTGGCGAGTGGGTCATCTCACTCCGTGATGGGCACTCCGAGTTTGATGTCAATTCCGACTTTCAGATCTACCTCGGCTTTGATGTGGACTTGTACGATGGCAAGTATTTGATCGACTTCGTGGATCGCCGCCGGTATCCCGTGGCGCGGTTTCCTTTCACTGCCGGCGATGAGTTGGTTTCCATAGATGGCCGACCGGCGGCGGCGCTCGCGAAGGATCTCAACCGTTTGGTTGGACTAGCGAATGACCGCGGCGATGCCCGCTGGGCTGGCTATCTGCTGACCTTCCGCCCACAGGCCTACTTTCCGCGCGCCCCGGAGATGCCGGAGCAGTCCACGGTGGTGATCCGCCGGGCGGAGACCGGAGCCGAAGAGAGCTATCAGCTGAATTGGAGCCGCTTTGGGACGCCGTTGCTGAATCTTGTTCCCGTCCCCGGCTACTCCGCTGCGGCGTCGGCCCTCCGGACGCTCTCCACCACCGTGAGTCGCGACCGCGAACCGCGCAGCCTGATGCCGGCCCGGATTCCGGTGCCGCGTCCGAACCGCTCGGAGCCCGATTCGGCTGATGCCAGCCCGGACAAGAGCGGGTTGGTGGGCTTTGGTTCCCGAACTCCCTACTACAGCCGTCCGGATGGCTTCATCCGCCGCCGCGGCGTCGGCGCTGACCAACTCTATACGGGCGTCTATCAATCCGGAGGCTTCCGGTTGGGCTTGATTCGCATCCCTACCTTTAGCCAATCCACCAGCCAGCGCAACGCACTGCTGGCCGAATTGAGCGGCGAGATTGCCTTCATGCGCCAGAACACCGACGGACTGGTGGTGGATGTTTCGCGAAATCCCGGCGGCTGGTGTTCAGCCAGTATGGTCGCCCGGCTCACCAATCGCCCGGTCAGGATTTACCAGGCCCAGTACCGGCCGAACCTGATCGAGATCCGCGAGTTCCAGGAAAGCATCACCCTGGCTGATGATATGGGGGCCGAACAGTGGGTGCTGGATAGCTTCGCCTACAACCTCGAGGCACTCAACGGCGCGGCGAGGACATCGGGCGCGATGACTGGCGGTCTCCCGGTCTGCGAAGTGCCGGAATTGACCAGCATCGGCCGTTTCGGCTTCTGGGGTCTGGCGGATGTCTACCCGGTGGTGCAAGGCACCGATGGACGGCCCGCGGGCTATGACAAGCCCATCATCGTGCTGCAGGACGAACTGAGCATGTCTCAAGCCGAGCACTTCACCGCCATGATCCAGGACAACCAGATCGCGCCCGTGGTGGGCGTGCGTAGTGCTGGCCTGGGAGGCTTCATCTTGTCATTTGACGCAGGCCGTTTCAGCGAAGGGTCAGCTTCGGTCACGGGCGGACTGACGGAGAGGCGGACCATCGCTCGGGCTCCCGGCCTGCCCCCCGCACCCTACATCGAGAACATCGGAGTGATCCCCGATATCGTGCTCGATTCCATGACCCGCGACAACCTGCTCAGCGGTTACAAGCCGTTTGTCGATGGCTTCACCAAGATTCTGGTGGATCGCATCCAGGCTGCCCGCGCGCCTGCTCCACCCGCCAACTAGGGATACCCACTGCTCCCGGAGAGATCCGGCCCCGGGTGCCTTGGAAAAAGCGCACCCGGCGTCGGACAATGGAATCTGCCGGTCCGGTCGGTACGAAAGAAACTGCCTTCACCCGTCCCGGCCCTTCATCAAACGAAAATAATGATCGATCCCAACCCCTCTGACGCCACTCCATTCAATGAGCCCAAGCTGGCCCTCAACCGCATCTATACGCGGCGGGGTGATCAGGGCCTCACGTCCCTGGTGGGCGGTCAGCGAGTTTCCAAGGACGCCCTCCGCATCGAGAGTTACGGCACCGTGGACGAACTGAATTCTTTCGTCGGCTTGGCCGTGATCAGCGCGTCGGCGCGGCCGGAAACCGGTTCCCTCGCCGACATCCTCATCCGCGTACAGCACGAGTTGTTTAACCTGGGCTCCATTCTGGCCACTCTGCCGGAAGACGTCCACCCGCGCCAGCCGCAGATCACAGCCGTCGAGATCGAACAACTCGAACGGGAAATCGATGAAGCCAACGAAGTGCTCAGCCCGCTGCGCAGCTTCGTGCTCCCCGGCGGATCCCGGCTGAATGCCGAGCTGCACGTCTGCCGGACGGTCTGCCGCCGCGCCGAACGTATCGTAGTGTCGCTAAACCATCATGAATCCGTGCCCGAGCTGGCCATCGGCTACCTGAACCGGCTGAGTGACGCCCTGTTTGTCTGGAGCCGCTGGGCCAGCCATGTCACCGGCGACCCGGAAGTTCTATGGGCCCCCAACAAAGCCGCCAGCGGCAGCCGCTAGCCGTCCGCGCGGTGCCGCCAAGGTTGCTCCAAAAACAAACCGCCCACCGTGCTCGGAAGCGACGGTGGGCGGTTTGCTGCTTGGAGAGATCTCCAGTCTTCTAGCTGGCCTTGCGGCGGCGCACTTTTTTGCGGCCCGCATGGCGGTTGATCGGCGGCAGCACCGGAGCAAAGGCGCTCTCGATAATCGCCGCCTGCTGGGCGGCATGCTGCTTCACCAGGCCGGTGGCCGGGCTGGCGGCGGTGGCGCGGCCCACATAGCGGACCGTCCGCTGGTCACTGCGCAAAACGGCGCGCAGCTTGCGCTCCACAAACCACCAGGCGCCCATATTCTTCGGCTCTTCCTGCACCCAGGCCACTTCAGCCGAAGCTGAGTAACGGGCCAGGATGTCGGCCACCTGATCGGCCGGGAACGGATAGATCTGTTCCAAGCGAACGATCGCGACATGATTGGCGTGCGACTTCTCCCGCGCATCCAGCAGGTCGTAATAAACCTTACCGGCACAGAACACCACGCGCGTTACCGCCTGCGAAGGAGCCGTGGCATCGCCCAGCACTTCGCGGAAGCCACCCGCCGTAAAGTCCGGCATGTGGCTGATCGCTTTGGCGTGCCGCAGAATCGACTTCGGCGTAAACACCACCAGCGGCTTCTGCGTGCCGCAGCCCACCTCACCGCCCCGCATCTGGCGGCGGAGCAGGTGGAAGTAGTTGGCCGGCGTCGTGCAGTTGGCCACAATCAGATTGTTTTCGGCACAAAGTTGCAGGAACCGCTCCATGCGCGCGGAAGAATGCTCCGGACCCTGGCCTTCATAGCCATGCGGCAGCAGCAGTGTCAGGCTGGAACGCTGGCCCCACTTCGATTCGCCCGACGAGATGAACTGGTCCAGCATGATCTGGGCACCATTCACAAAGTCGCCAAACTGGCCTTCCCACAGCACCAGCGATTTGGGATCGCTCACCGAAAAGCCATACTCAAAGCCCATCACGGCAAACTCGCTCAAGGAGCTGTCCACCACTTCCAGGCGCGTGTTATGCGCCGTGGCGATCTGCTGGATCGGCAGGTACTCGCGGTTGGTCGCCACGTCCACAAAGCCCAGGTGCCGCTGCGAGAACGTGCCGCGGGTGACATCCTGGCCGGACAAGCGCACCGGCGTCCCTTCGGTCAGCAAAGATCCGAAGGCCAGTGCTTCGCCCAGCGCCCAATCGATGGGGCCGCCGTTAGCCGCCTGCACGCGCTTCTCAATGAAGCCCTTGATCAGCTTCTCCTGGATCTTCAGGTCCTCCGGCAGTGCATGGAGGTTGGTGATCAGATACCGGAACAGCTCCTCGCTGATGCCGGTTGAAGAGCTGGCTGGACGGCGCTCCTCCGTGGAGTGCACTTCTACGATCTCGTAGGTCTGTGCGGTCTGCTTGGCTTCCTGATAGCGCTCTTCCAGGTTGGCCGTAATCTGGCGGCGCATCGCCTCCACTTGATCAGCGGTGACTACCTTTTCACGGATCAATCGGTCACGGTACTGCGTGGCGGGCGAAACATGTTCGCGGATGCCTTTGTACATCACCGGCTGCGTGTAGGTGGGGTCGTCGCCTTCGTTGTGGCCGTACTTGCGGTAGCAGATGACATCCACCACGACATCGCGGCTAAACGTCTGCCGGTAGGCGTAGGCCAAGTGGGCCGCGCGGGCGCAAGCTTCCGGATCATCACCGTTTACGTGGAATACGGGCGCCGCGATCATGCGGGCGATATCGGTGCAATAGGTGGACGAACGCGCCTCATCCGGGTTGGTGGTAAAGCCAACCTGGTTGTTGATGGCCATGTGGATGGTGCCGCCGGTGGAATAACCACGCAGCCGCGACAGGTTCATCGTCTCCATCACCACACCCTGGCCGATAAAGGCCGCGTCGCCGTGGATCAACAGCGGGATCACGCGGGCACGCTTGGTATCGCCCAACCGGTCCTGCTTGGGGCGGACATAGCCTTCCACCACCGGGTTCACGGCTTCCAGATGGCTGGGGTTCGGCAGTACCGTCACCACCAGGTCATGACCCGATGCGGTCCGCCGTTCACCGGAGGCACCCAGGTGATACTTCACGTCCCCGTCGCCCATATCGGATTCGACGCCATTTTCCGGCTGCACCGCGCCTTCAAACGCGCTGAAGACCCGCGCCGCGCCGCCCACCAGGTTCGAGATGACGGTCAGGCGGCCGCGATGGGCCATGCCGATCACCACTTCATGCACGCGGTCCGTGCCGCCCACTTCGCATATTTCATTAATGGCGGCAATGGAGCTTTCGCCACCCTCCACCGAGAAGCGCTTCTGGCCCTTGTAGCGGTTCTCCAGGAACTGCTCAAACATCTCGGCTTCCAGCATCGTGCGCAGAATGCGCGTCTTCACTTCCGGTGCCAGCGGGGCATGCGCCGCCGGGCCTTCCAGACGCTCCTGCAACCAGCGCTTCTGCGCCACGTCCGGATTGTCCATGTACTCGACGCCCATGCGTCCGCAGTAGGCGCGGCGCAGGGATTCCAGCAGTTCACGCAGCGTGCACACCGGCTTCGGAGCGGCGGTGCCCGTCAGCGCCCCCAACGAGCCCAGGTTGAACTCGCGGTCCATGTCCCACATCGACAGGCCGTAGGTGGCCGGGTCCAGCTCCGCATGCAACTGCTGGCTGGGCTTCAGCGGATTCAGGTCTGCCATCAGGTGGCCGCGGGTGCGGTAGGCATTGATCAACTGCAGGATCGCCGCTTCCTTGTTGATCTCCGCCGTTTTCGCCGATCCGGCAAACGGCGACGGGCTGGAATCGGTCTGCCAGACGACCGCGCGGTAGGGGATGGCCAAGTCCGCAAAGATGCCGTCGTAGAAACCATCCTTGCCCTGGAGTAGATCCTGCAAGCGGCCCAGGAACATGCCGCTCTCGGCACCCTGGATGATGCGGTGATCATAGGTGCAGCTGACCGCCATCACCTTGCTTAAGCCCAGCGCGGCCTTGGTCTCCGCCGCCACACCGGCGTATTCGGCCGGGTAGTCCATCGCACCGGTGGCGATGATGGCACCCTGTCCGGGCATCAACCGCGGCACACTGCCCACGGTGCCCACCGTGCCAGGGTTGGTCAGCGAAATCGTGGTGCCCTGGAAGTCCGGCAAAGCCAACTTGGCCGTGCGGCCCTTCTGCACCAGATCGTCAAAGCCCGCCAGATACTGGGCAAACGTCATCTCACCCGTGTTCTTGATGGAAGGCACCACCAGGCTGCGCGTGCCGTCCTTACCGGCCACGTCAATGGCCAGCCCGAAGTTGATCTGGTTGCGGACGAAGCGGAACGCCGCGCCGTCTTTCTCGGCGTAGGCGTTGTTGATGTTCGGTTGAGACTTCAACGCCTGCACGATAGCCCAGCCAATCAGGTGCGTGTAGGAAAGCTTGCTCTTGCCCGTCAGCTCCCGATACTCGTTGATGATCCGGCGATTCTCGTCCAGCACCTTCACCGGGATCACGCGGTTCGACGTCGCCGTCGGTACCGACAGCGAGAGGTTCATGTTCTCGGCGATCTTCAGGGCCGCGCCGCGCAGCGGGACCAGTTGCTCCGCTGGACCGGAATCGGCTTTGGTGGCCGGTTGGGTTTCCGTGCGCGCCACCGCCGTATCCGCCGCCGCAACTGGTGCCGGGGCTGGGGCTACCGGTGCCGGGGCCACCGGGGCCGCCGCCACGATCGGCGGCGCAACCGCCACCGGGGCCGCCGGCGCGGCATAGCTGCCGTTGGCCGTTCCGTTGGTGCCATCCGTGTCGAAGACCTGTTTCCACTGGTCAGTGACGGTCTGCTTATTGTGGAGATACTGCTGATAGAGCTCTTCTTCGAGCCAGCTATTGATACCGAGCGAAGATTCGTTGGGATTCGACATGGACTAAACGGCGGGAGATGCCTACCCTTCATGATAACGGAAAATGAGTGGAATACCCGCTTTCTCGCGGGCGAGCTGTTGGCGGCCCCTCCGCTGCACGTCGTGCGGAAGGCCTTTGGATTCATGGAGCAACCCGCCGCCTCGCCCGTCCGCCTGCTGGACCTGGCTTGCGGACCCGGCCGCCACGCCGCCCTGGGGGCCAGTTTGGGGTGGCAGGTGACCGCTGTCGACAACTCCACTGTCGCCCTCGATCAACTCCGCCTGGAGCATCCGCAAGTCGCCACCGTCGAGGCCGACCTGGAGCAGGGCTTTGCCATCGCGCCCGCCGCCTGGGACGTCATCTGCTGCGCGCTCTACCATCAGCCGTCCCTGTGGCCGGGCATTCAAGCAGGTCTGCGGCCCGGTGGAATCTTCGTCGGCGTGGTGAAATTGCAGGGACGTTTTGCCGCCCAGCCCGGCGAACTGCGCGCCGCCTTCGCCCATTGGGAGATCTTGCACTCCAGCGAAGATGTGTTGGCGGAATTGATCGTGCGCAAGCCAGCTGGTGAGGATTGCTGAGGTCATGACCATCGCGCCGCCGGGATGCTACACTCTGACATCTCCGCATGAGCAGCCCGCGCACGAGTATCGTTTTTGTTGACGGCTACGCCACCAATCCCGGCGACCTAAGCTGGAGCGCGCTGGAAGCGCTGGGCGATTTCACCGCCTACGATCGCAGCGCCGCCAGTGAAGTAATCGCCCGTCTCGACGGTGTCCAGGCCGTCATCACCAACAAGGTGCCGCTTCCTCGGGAAGTGCAGGCCGCTCTGCCGCACCTGAAGTACATCGGCGTGGCCGCCACCGGCTACAACATCGTCGATGTCATCGCCGCGCGGGAGCTCGGCATCACTGTCACCAACATCCCCAGCTATGGCACCCATTCGGTGGCGCAGCACACGATCGCCCTGCTATTGGAGTTGACCAATCGCGTGGGCGCTCACGCGGCCGATACCCGCGCCGGGGGCTGGGCCCGCAATCCGGACTGGAGCTACTCGCTGGCTCCCTCCATTGAACTGGCCGGCAAGACGCTGGGCATCGTCGGTTTCGGCCGCATCGGCCAACAGACGGCGCGGATTGCCCACGCTTTGGGGATGAAGATCGCCGCCTATGATCACCGGCCGGAGTCAAAGCGCGTGGATGCTTTCCCGGTTACCTGGCTGACGCTCGACGGTCTGCTGGAGGCGGCCGATGTGGTCAGCCTGCACTGCCCGCTGGTGGATTCAACGCGCGGCCTGATCAACGCCGCGTCGCTGAAGCGGATGAAGCGTTCCGCACTGCTGCTGAACGCGTCTCGCGGTCCTCTGGTGGTGGAGACAGATTTGGCGGAGGCGCTGGAATTGGGCGTGATCGCCGGGGCTGGCCTCGATGTGCTGTCGCAGGAACCTCCCGTCGCTGGCAGCCCCCTTCTATCTGCCCGTAACTGCGTCGTGACGCCCCACAACGCGTGGGCTTCCACGGAGGCCCGTTCCCGGCTGATCCGGATGCTCGCGGACAATCTGGCGGCTTGGCTGGCCGGAACCCCGCGGAACGTGGTGAGCTGACGATGTCCTCCAGCGCGTGGCTCAATGTTCCCCTGACGGACTACGAAGGCCACATGTTGTCGCCGGAAGTGGCGCAGTTGGACGTCCTGGCCGTCCTGTTTCGAGAGGTGCTGGATTTCTGCCGCCCTCCGTCGGTCGCCATCCTGGGTATCGCCGGGGGTAATGGCGTGGACCAGATCGACCCCAACATCACCCGCCGCATCGCCGGTGTCGACGTTAATCCGGATTACCTCGCCGCCGTCCGCCACCGCTTTCCGGCGCTGAATGACATCGAACTCTACCGCGCCGATCTGGCCCAGCAGATGGTGGTCATGCCGCCGGTGGCCCTGGTCCACGCGGCCCTGATCTTTGAGCATGCCGGCGTGGAGCGGTGTCTCGATAACGCAGTGTTGATGGTGGCTCCCGGCGGCACGTTGTCGGTGGTCCTGCAACTGCCCAGTCCCATGGCCGCTGGTGTCGGTGCCAGTCCGTATGCCAGCTTGGCGGGCCTGAAGCCCAACTTCGCGCTGGTGGACCCGGGCTGGATGAAGGAAACACTCGAATCCCGAGGCTTCCAACTGGCTCAACAGACGCTGCGCCCCTTAGCCGCCGGCAAGTCCTTCTGGATGGGCGTTTTCCAGCGCACTGCCGCGGGTGTGGCCTAGCCCTGCCCACGCGCTCCGTGGGGTGCCGATGGTAACCTCAAACTTAAACCCGCAGTTTTCCCATGAGCGACATCCACGTAACCCTGCCTGACGGCAGCAGCAAAGCCTACCCGGCGGGCACCACGCCGCTTTCGGTGGCCCAATCGATTTCTAAGCGCCTGGCCGAGGATGCCATTGTGGCGCGCGTCAACGGCGACCTGTGGGATCTCACCCGGCCGCTCGAAGGCGACGTCGCGCTCCAGATCTTGACCACCAAGGACCCGGCGTCGCTCGAGGTCTACCGCCACTCGACAGCCCACTTGCTGGCGGCGGCGGTGCTGGAGCTGTATCCGGAAACCAAGCTGGGCATCGGTCCGCCGATTGAAAACGGCTTCTACTACGACTTCGACCGGCCGACGACGTTTACGCCCGAAGACCTGGAAAAGCTCGAAAAGAAGATGGCCGAACTGGCCGCGCAGGACTTGCCGTTTGAGCGCAAGCTGATGGCCAAGGAAGAAGGCCTGACAAAGTATCGCGGCATGAATGAGCCGATGAAGGTGGAACTGATCGAGGAACGCGCGGGCGACATCTTCAGCGAATACACGCTGGGGCCGCACTTCATTGATTTCTGCCGCGGGCCGCACGTGCCGTCGTCCAAGCGCCTGAAGGCGTTTAAGCTGATGACCGTCGCGGGTGCCTACTGGAAGGGCGACGCCAAGAACAAGCAGTTGCAGCGGATCTACGGAACGGCCTGGTTCTCCGACAACGAATTGAAGGAATACCTGGACCGCCTGGAAGAGGCCAAGAAGCGCGACCACCGCAAGCTGGGCACGGAGCTGGGCTACTTGAGCATCCAGGAACTGGCCGGGCCGGGGTTGATCTTCTGGCATGAGAAGGGCGGCCTGGTCCGCAAAGAGATGGAAGACTGGATGCGCGAGCAGTACCTGAAGCGCGGCTATTCTCTCGTCTTCACGCCGCACATCATGCGCAAGAAGCTCTTTGAGGTCTCCGGCCACGAAGAGCATTATTCAGAGAACATGTTCGACTCCATGGAGCTGGACGACGGTGACTACCGCGCCAAGCCCATGAACTGCCCGGGCCACATTCTGATCTACGCCAACGATCAGCACAGCTACCGCGACCTGCCGATCCGGCTGGGTGAACTGGGCGTGGTGCACCGCTATGAGAAGTCCGGCGTGCTGCACGGGTTGCTGCGCGTCCGCGCCTTCTGCCAGGATGACGCCCACATCTTCTGCCGCCCGGATCAGTTGGTAGACGAAGTAGTCAGCTGCCTGGAATTCGCGGTCGATACCTTGAAGACGTTTGGCTTCGATAAGTACGAAGCGGAGCTTTCGACGTGGGACGGTGGCACCAGCGGCAAGTACGATGGCTCGCCCGAGCAGTGGAAGATGGCCGAGGACGCGCTGGCCACTGCCGTCGAGCGTGTCGGCCTGGCCGTCAAGGTCATGCCCGATGAAGCCGCCTTCTATGGCCCCAAGATCGATGTGAAGCTGGTCGACGCCATTGGCCGCAAGTGGCAGCTCTCGACCGTGCAGTTCGATTTCAACCTGCCGCGCCGGTTCGACATCACCTACATCGGCGAGGACGGCCACAAGCACCAGCCGGTGATGGTGCACCGTGCGCTGTTCGGCTCCGTCGAACGCTTCTTCGGCATCCTGCTGGAGCATTACGCGGGTGCGTTGCCCGTGTGGCTCTCGCCCGTCCAGGCGGTGGTGTTGCCGATCACGGACCGCCATGTCGAATACGCCAAGACCGTGGTGGCCCGTCTGGAAGCAGCCAACATTCGCGTCAAGATCGATGCCCGCAACGAGAAGGTAAACCTCAAGATCCGCGAGGCGCAATTGCAAAAAGTTCCGTTCATGCTCGTCATTGGCGATCGTGAAGCGGAAGCCGATTCCGTGGCCGTACGCACGCGCCGCGGGGGCGACCTGGGTGCCAAGCCCGTGGCCGAAGTGGCGGTGGCGATCCGCAAATTGATCGACAATAAGACGCCGGTGGAATAATCGATGACGGCCGGCGTCCATGGTGGCGCAGGCTTCAGCCTGCACCAGGACTTGAGTCCTGGCCAGCAATCGCGCATCCTCCGGCTGCGGGTTCACGCATGATCGTTCTCCAATGCTTGGCCGCCGCTCTGGTAGTGGGGGCCGGTGTGTTTTGCGTATTGGCCCTGCTGGGTGTCCGCAGCTACCTGCGGCAGCCGCGAGGCCGCACGACAGAGGCCATCAGCATCTTGAAGCCGCTGCGCGGCGTGGATCTGGGCCTCGAAGATAACCTCCGCAGCTTCTTCGCGCTCAACTACCCGTGCTTTGAACTGGTGCTGACTGTCCAGGATGCGATGGATCCGGCCTTTACCCTGTGTGAGAAGCTGATCGCGGCGCATCCGCACGTCGATGCTCGCATCGTCCTGACGGGCGCGCCCGAGTGGCACAACGCCAAGGTCTGGCAGATGCATCGCGCCTGGGGCGAACTGAAGTACTCACTCATTGTCACCAGCGATTCCGATATCCGCGTGGCTCCTGATTTTCTGCACGGTTTGGGCGATGGCTTCGATGTCGGCACGTGCCCGTATCGTGCCATCGGCGGCCCCAGCCTCTGGTCGCGCCTGGAAGCACTGGGCATGAACACGGAGTTTCTGGCCGGTCTGGTGACGGCGCGGCTGCTGGAAGGGGTGAAGTTCGCTATCGGCCCCACGATGTACCTCCGGCGCGGCGTCATCGAGGCCATTGGTGGCTGGCAGCAGTTGAGCGAGTATCTGGCCGAGGACTTCGTCATCGGCAACCGGGCGGCGGAGAAAGGCTTCCAAGTGGGCCTGTCGCGCCAGTTGGTGGAGCATCGCATTGGCAGTGAGCCGATGGCCGTGAACTTCGGCCACCGCCTCCGCTGGTACCGCTCCACGCGCCGCTCGCGTCCGGCGGGCTATGTGGGCCAGTTGTTCACGATGCCCGTACCGTTGATTCTGTTCCTGCTGGCCGTGGCTCCGCAATGGTGGCCGCTGGCGGCGATGGCGGCTCTGCTGCGCTTGACGACCGCGATGGCCACGTTGCGAGCGGTTGATGCGCCCCTGGCGCTGTTCGATCTGCTAGTGCAGGACCTGTTGAGTTTCGCCTTTTGGCTGGCCGGCTTCTTCGGCACCACCATTGATTGGCGGGGGCGGAAGTATGTGCTCTCGAATGATGGCCGATTTACGCGCCTGACGGATTGAGCGCGGTCCGGCGTTTGCTACGCTCGCTAGAGTTACCGGCACTCTATGCGAATCCTCCTTGCCCCCCTGTTTATCACCGCGCTCTCCGCGCAGACTCCCTTTGATGTCGTGATCGCCAATGGCCGCGTGATGGACCCGGAGAGCGGGTTGAACGCTGTCCGTCACATCGGCATCCGCGCCGGCAAGATCGCCGCGATCTCAGCCACACCCCTGAAGGGCAAGACGGAGCTGAGTGCGCAGGGCCGCATCGTGTCACCAGGCTTCATCGACCTGCACGCCCACGGGCAGACCAATCAGGCCAACGAATACCAGGCGCATGACGGCGTCACCACGGCGTTGGAGCTGGAAGTGGGCGTGCCGGTGGTCGGCGCGTTCTTGAAGTTGCGCGAGAACAACGCCATCTTGAACTTTGGCGCGACGGCGTCGCATGGCGCCAACCGCACCATGTCGATGGATAAGTTCAAAGCCGAAGCCGTCGCCTGGCGCAACGCCGCGGATACGGATACGGCGAAGCGTTGGAGTGAGATCAACAGCAAAGGGCGTTACGAACCGCTGAACCGGCCGGAAGAAATGAGCCTGATGGCGGCCACGATGGAGCGCAACCTGAAAGAAGGCGGCTTGGGCTTGGGCGTCGCGCACCAATACTACCCGGGTGCCACGCGCGAGGAGATCTACCGCGTGTTTGAGATGGCGGCGCGGTGGAAGGTGCCGATCTATACCCACGTCCGGTCGATGAGTGTGGACGCAATGCAGGAAGTGATTGCCAACGCGGCCGCCACTGGTGTCGCGCTGCACATCGTGCACGTCAACAGCATGAGCCTGGGTAATCTGCCGCTGGTGCTGGACCTGATCGATGGCGCGCGCAAGCGCGGTGTGGATGTCACCACCGAAGCCTACCCCTACACGGCGGCTTCGACGTTCATCGAGTCCACCATCTTTGATGACGGCTGGCAGGAGCGGCTGGGGATGTCCTATGGTGACATCCAGTGGGTGAAGACTGGTGAGCGTTTGACTAAGGAGACCTTCGAGAAGTTCCGGCCCCTGGGCGGCTACGTGATCATGCACATGATGAAGCCGGAATGGATTCAGCGGGCGATGGCGTCCCCGGCGGTGATGGTAGCCTCCGACGGCATGCCGTATTCGCCGCTGGCGCACCCGCGCAGCGCGGGAACGTTCACGCGCGTACTCGGCCGCTATGTACGGGAGCAGAAGGTGCTCTCCTTGATGGACGCGCTCGGCAAGATGACCATCATGCCCGCCCGCCGCCTGGAAGCGATTGCTCCGGCGATGAAGAACAAGGGCCGCTTACGCGTCGGCGCGGATGCGGACATCACGGTGTTTGATGCCGACAAGGTGATCGACACGGCGACCTTCGAAAAGGGCCTTAGCTTCTCAGCTGGTATTGACCACGTGCTGGTGAACGGCGTCGCGGTGGTGCAGGATGGCCAGACAGTGCCCAAGGCTTTCCCCGGCAAAGCCGTGATGGGGAACTACGCCCAGCGGCAGTAGCGGGCGGCTACTTGAGTTCCTGATAACGCCGCAGATGCTCGCGGGACTTCTCCAACTGTCCGGCGGCCCGGTAGAGCTGCACCAGCCGGTAGTGCGCGGTAGCAAGCTTCGGATCACGGCGCAGAGCTTCCTCCAGGGCCGCAATGGCCGTGGGCGGACGCTCCGGGGTGTTTTCCTGACGAGCAAGTTCCAGCAGCGCGAGCGTCTCCTGGGGGGCCAGGGCCGCTGCTCGGGACAAGTGCGGTAAGGCTTCGGCGATGAGCGGCGGGTCTTGTTTCAGCAGTGCGCGGGCCAGGTAGTACTCGCCGTCAGCGCTTTCCCTGGCCGACATCGTCTGGTGCGGAGTATTCGCGCGATCCGGTGATGTCGGAGTTCGTGCGCGCCACCCTGCTGGCGGGCAACGATGCGCTGCTGGTCAACAACACGTTTGTGGAATGGGCCACGGTCCAAGCCATCCGCCGCGCCAAGCCATCGCTCTTAGTGGCTAGTTTCGGCATCCGCAACAAGGTGAAACCATTCAGCAGTCTGCTGATTGTTGAGGATCAGGATAAGGCAACGGCGATCCCGACGCAGGCGGACATGTTGGGCTCCTACGTGGATCTGGAGATCTTCTACCAGTACGTGTTTCAAGAAGCGGGCAAATATGCTGAGTACCGCAAAAACACAGCCTATCTGTTTCTGGCCGAAGGCATGGACGAAATGCATCTCATCGCGCCGCCGGATTTTCCGTTGAGTGCGGGTGAGCGTTTGTCGCTGACAGCGATCTATCGTGCGGCGCGGGAGTGGCTGAGGCTGGGATAGGCCACCGGCCACCGCCAAGCGCTTTATGGGAGAACATCGCGAATGCCGAAACCAACCAGCTTGAAGCGATCGTCCGGGCGATCAAAAACGAGTACGCCAAAAGGTACCATGATCGGCCGTGATCTGATTGCGTCAGCTACTGAAGCCCTCGCCTACTATCGGGGCGACGTGGCGCTTGAAACCAGGGTGGTGCCCGCTAGTCCTGGCGTCGATGTGAAAGCGATCCGGCGGAGGCTAAAGCTCTCGCAGGCCCAGTTTGCAGGGATGTTCCGTTTCAATCCGCGAACGGTCCAAGAGTGGGAACAGGGCCGTTCAACTCCGGATAGCGCGGTCCGGGCATACCTCACGGTGATTGATCGTGACCCGGCCGCTGTCAGGAATGCCTTGGGTGACTGATCACCGGACGCCGTAGTTACCCGTCACAGCCTTGCCCGGGAGGGCATCTTTCACCGTCTGGCCATCCTGCACGACGACGACACCGTTCACCAGCACATGGTCGATGCCGGTGGAGAAGCTGAGGCCTTTTTCAAAAGTTGCCGTGTCGAGGATGCGCTCCGGGTCGAAGACGGTGATGTCGGCGTCGGCACCGACACGAATGCGGCCTTTGTTTTTCATGGCGGGGGCGACCGGCTCCAGACGCCGGGCGGGCATGATGGTCATCTTGGCCAGGCCGTCCATCAGAGACATGACTTTTTGTTCGCGGACATAGCGGCCCAGCACGCGGGAGAACGTGCCAGCGCTGCGGGGGTGCGCGCCGGGAGCATACGGCATGCCGTCGGAGCCGATCATCACGGCGGGTGAGGCCATAGCCCGGGCGATCCATTCGGGCTTCATCGAATGCGCGATCACGATGCCGCCTTGGGCGCGGTATTTCTCGAACGTCTCTTTGGTGAGCCGTTCGCCCGTCGCTACCCACTGGAGATCGCCGTAGGAGATGCCAGTAGATTGCTGCCAGCCTTCGTCGAAGATGGCCGATTCGAGAAAGGTCGACGAGGCGGTGTACGGGTAGGCCTCGGTGGTGACATCGATGCCCCGCTTGCGCGCGCCGTCGATCAGGTCCAGCACCAGCGGCAGGGCACCCAAGCTGGAGCTGTTGACGTGGACGATGTGGACCGAAGCGCCGGTGGCGGCGGCGTTGGCCACCATCTCCTGCATCGGCTCCAGGCCGCGCGTGCGGACGTGGACGAAGATGGGCATCTTCCAGCGGGCCGCCATCTCAAAGACGCGGAAGATCTCATCGCGGGAGGCGCCGGGGACGTACTGGTAAGTGAGGCCGATCCCGAGCGCGCCTTCCTGCAGTCCGCGTTCCAGCGTCGCCGCCAGCAGGCTGAGCTCCTCGGGCCGGGCCAGCGGGGAATTGCGGCCCTGGTTGTTGATCTGATTCCAATCCTTGGTCGGCTCCGGACTGGCCAGCAGCCGCCAGCGCGGCGCTTCGGCCGCAAACTTGTCCATAGAGATGGTGCGGCTGGTGGCGTGCGAGACGGTGGCACCGTAGTTGATCCGGGCGCGGCCCTCGCGCTGCTTGAGGAACCCGGCCGGAGTGACCACACCGGCCTCCAGCTCCAGTGCCGTGGTGACGCCATCATGCGCCTGATATTCGTTCGATTGATTGGTCTGCCCGTGGGAGTGCAGATCGATGAAGCCCGGCGCGACGACGCGGCCCGCTGCTTTCAACTCAGCGTTGCCCTTGAGCGGCGTGGCCGAGATGGCGGCGACCTTGCCCGCCCGAATGCCGATGTGGCGAACGGCATCAAGACCGCTCTCCGGGTCCATGACGCGGCCGCCGGAGATCACCAGATCGTAGGTCTGGCCAGACAACATGCCGGCCCATAGGGCGATAAGGAGGAGCTTCATACTGTTTGCCATCGGGGGAACCCTCAGTGTACGAAACCAAGCCGGGTGAGACCGTTTACCGAAACAGGAGCCAGCAGCCCGCCGCACCCACGAGAGTCATGGAGAGCCCCCAGCCCATCAGTTGATTGAAGAGGCGCCGCGCGGGTTCGCCCGGTTGAGCTCCGGCAATGCAGAGCGCGCCAATGGTGGACAGCGGGCTGACGTCCACCAGATGGGAGCCGATGTTCATGGATGAGGCGATGGCCATGGCGTCGGCCCCGCCCAGGCGGGTCACCAGGCCGGGGACGGTGGGGAGGAAGGCCGGGAGCACGACGCCGGAGGTGCTGCTATAGACCGACGTCAAGCCCGTCAGGAAGGCGATCAAGCCCGTGACGGTGCCGGGGGTCGAGATGCGCGCCAGCAGATCAGTAAACAGCTCCATGCCTTGCGTGCGTTCCAGCAGCGCCGTCAGCACCGTAACGCCCGAGACCATCAGCATCACGTTCCAGGGCATCCGGCGAATGGCGGCGTTGGGGTCCGCGGCATTGGTTAAGGCCAGCACGATGGCGGCGGCGAACGCGCCCATGCCGACGTTGATCTTAAACACAGTGACGCCGAAGACTAAGGTGGCAATGACGCTGACGGTGATCCAGTGCACGCGGTCGAGCGGTGCCTGCTGGCTTTCGGGCTCATGGTAGGTTCGCTTGAACAGCGCCCAGCCGCCAAATAGGAGATAGCCGCCAAACGCCAAGGTGGCATGTGCCACCAGGTTGTAGAGGTAAGTCTCCCACTCATGCCCGCCCAGGTTGGCCTTGTCCATCAAGCCGGTGACGATGATGCCGGTGGGGGCAAAGGGCGATAGTGACCCGGCGTTGGCTCCGTTGCCCAGCATGATGGCCATCAGAAAGGGCGAGATGCCAGCGCGCTCCGCGACGTTCATGGCGATGGGGGCCAGCAGTGCGGCGGTGGCGATGTTGCCCGGGCCGATGGAAGCCAGCGCCGCGGCCACGATGAAGAACATCACCGGGATCAACCCGGCATTGCCTTGGCAGATCCGGACCGCCTGGTGGGCCAGTTTATCGAGCGTGTGGTTGTTCTGGGCCTGCGTAAACAGCAACGTGGTCCCGGTGAGGATCAGGAACAGTGGCACCGGGAAGCCACCGAGGACGGTGTCCAACTTCAGGCCACCTAGATAGACGCCGATAAACCAGGCGGCCACCAGCGACAGGATGCCGACGTTGAGCTTCGAAAAGCAGCTGACGACTATCACCAGCAGCAATGCGGCCAGCGAGATGGCGGCCAGGTTCATCGCGGTCTCTGCAGCAGGACAGAAAGCAGAATGGCTGGATGCACCGCGCGGGCGGAGGCGAAATCTTCCACCTGATGGCGGCAGGAGAAGCCGGAGGCGACCACGGCGGAATTGTCCGGCAACTGCCGGATGGCGGGCACCAGCTTCGCTTCGGCGATCTTTTTGGACAACGCGTATTTGCTGGTGGCATAGCCAAAGGAGCCCGCCATGCCACAGCAGCCGGCCTCGGGGTCGATCAGTTTGGCTCCGGGGATGCGGGACAGCAGCCTCTTGGCACTGGGCAACAGACCCATGGCCTTCTGGTGGCAGTGTCCATGCACCAGGATCTCCGCCGGGCCAGCGTTGAAGGCCAATCGGGCGCGTCCGGCACTCATTTCCGCCTCCAGATAGTCTTCAAACAACCAGCTGGCGGCGGCCACTTCCTCGGCGTCATTGCGTTCCGCGCCGCGGAGTAACGCTGGGGCATCCTCGCGCATGGCCGACAGGCAACTCGGCTCGCAGAAGACCAGCTTGGCTCCCGCGCGCACTCCGGGCAGTAAGCGCCGGGTATTCTCTCTGGCCTGGGCCCGGGCGTCTGACAATAGGCCCTGCGAGATCATGGGCCGCCCACAGCAGACGTTGGTCGCCAGTGCCACGCTCTGCCCAGCTGCTTCGAAAACAGTGGCGGCGGCCTGGCCGATCTCCGGCTGATAGTAGTTGGTCCAGGTGTCGGCAAACAGCAGCACGGAAGGCTTGGTGGGCAGCGGACGTTGTGCAAACCAGGACGCCAGCGTGCTTGCCGCCAGCGCCGGCAAGGCGCGGCGCGGATCGATCCCCATCAACCGTGCGGCGATCCCCGAGAAGGCATTGGTCAGCTTAGGATAGCGGCTGCCGAACTCAGCCAGCTCGTTCGCCTGGCCCAGCAGCTTCACCTTCAGCGGCGTGCCGTGCTTGGCCCAGTAGCCAGCCAGGAACTCGCTCTTGTACTTGGCCATGTCGACGCCCACCGGGCATTCGCTCTTGCAGGCGCGGCATTCCAGGCACAGGTCGAGAGTTTCAAACACGCCCTGATCGGTCAAGCCGGCTTGACCCAGCTCGCCCGCCATCGCCTGACGCAGGACATTCGCCCGGCCCCGCGTCGAATCCGCTTCTTCGTGTGTCGCCATGTAGCTGGGACACATGGTGCCGGACAGCTTCTTGCGGCATGCTCCAACGCCGCTGCACATCTCCACGGCTCCAGCAAAGCCGCCGTAGTCTGAAAAGTCGAAAAACGTTTCCGGGTTGGCGGCGCGATAGTGTGGGCCGAACCGCAGATTCGAAGTGAGCGGCGGCGCGTCGACGATCTTGCCCGGGTTCAGCAGCCCCTTCGGGTCGAAGGCCTTCTTGATGGTCCGGAATGCCTTGTAGATCTCCGGTCCGAACATCTGCTCCATGAAGGGGCTGCGCACCAGGCCATCACCGTGTTCCCCCGATAGCGCACCACCGAACTCGAGCACCAGCGCGGCAACGTCCTTGGCGATCGCCTCAAACATGGCCACGCCCGCTTCGGTCTTCATGTTCACCACGGGGCGCACATGCAAACAGCCCACAGAGGCATGGGCATAGATGCCGGCCGTCGTGCCGTGCTTGGCCAACAGTTGCAGGAAGCGGTCGATAAAGGCCGACAGCTTCTCCGGAGCCACGGCTGTGTCTTCGACAAACGAGATCGACTTGGCGTCTTCCTTGACGGCCATCGATAAGCCCAGCGCGGCTTCGCGGAGGCTCCAGATGCGGGCCTGGTGCTGCAGGTCGGTGGCGTGGTGGTAGCGATAACCCAGCTTCCGGTCGCGCAGGGCCGTCTCGAGCGCTTCCAGACGCGGCGGCAGATCTTCGGGCGCTTCGCCATAGAACTCGACACACAGCGTAGCCCCGGGGTCCCCTTCGATGATCGAACGGCGGATCTGGTTCAGCGCCGTGTTCTGCCGCGTGTTGTCGAGGATAGACTTGTCCATCACCTCGATCGCCGACGGTTTGTGCGTCAGAATGGCGGGCGCGGCGGTGAGCGCTTCCAGCAGCGTCTCAAACTCGATCACCATCACGGCCTTGGCCTTGGGCAGCGGCACCAGCTTCAGCTTCGCTTCCAGGATCACCCCCAGGGTGCCCTCTGAGCCGACCATTATCCGCGCCATGTTCACCGGGCGCGTCAGGTTCGTAAAGTCATCCAAGTTGTAGCCGCCGACGCGCCGCAGGATCTTCGGAAACCTTTTCCGGATCTCCCCGGCATGCTTCTCGGCGATGTCGATCACGGCTTGATAGCAGCGGGCTTCGAGCGTCTCGCCCTGCGGGACATCGTTGCGGTCAATCTCGCGGAAAAAGGCGACGCTGCCGTCTGACAGCGCCACTTCCATTTCCAGCACATGGTCGATGGTCTTGCCGTACAGCACGCTGCGCGCACCGGACGAATTGTTCGCCATCATGCCGCCGATGGTGGCGCGGCTGGCGGTGGATATGTCAGGCGCAAAGCGCAGCCCCAACGGAGCCAGTTGAGCGTTCAGCTCATCCAGCACGATGCCGGGTTCGACACGCACCCAGCGCTCCGCCGCATTAACTTCCAGCACCCGGTTGTAGTACTTCGACAGGTCCACCTGCAGGCCTCCGCCAATGGCCTGTCCCGCTTGAGACGTGCCCCCGCCGCGCAGCGTGTAAGGGCAGCCTTTCTTGTGGCAGATCCGGACCACGTTCAATAGATCTTCGCGATGCTTCGGGATGACGACGCCCAGCGGCTGGATCTGGTAGACGCTGGCGTCGGTGGAGTAGAGTGCGCGCGAGACCCGGTCAAAGCGGACCTCGCCTTCGATCACCTTCTCCAGGGCCCGGCGCAGGGATGATGTATCTGGTCGCCCGGCTGCGGCACCGGCTGTCAATTGCACCAAGCTCATCCGCGCGCTGCTCCAATTTCGCTTAGACCTTGAGCCAGCTTCTCCAGCCCCTTCGTCAAAGCCTCGCCGCCACTGGCAAACGAGACCCGCAACGTGCCTTCACCGGCGGGCCCGTAGGCGGCTCCGTGGACGACGACGACGCCAAACTCCTGCAAGAGCCGCTGGCGGACTTTATTTGAGGCAATGCCCCAGGCGCGCAAATCAGCCATGGCAAAGAAGCCGCCCTCAGGAGGCAACACGGCCGCCCCCGGGATACCGGCCAGCGCGGTCTGCACCTGCGCGCGGCGCCGGGCATATTCGCGCACCATCTGGGTGACGCAATCCTGCGGTGCGCTGAGGGCGACGGCGGCGGCGTCCTGCACGAACGTAGCGGGTCCCCGGCTGGACTGCGCCAGCACCAGATACATGGCCTGGATCAAGGGCGCGGGCCCGGCGCAATAGCCGACGCGCCAGCCGGTCATGGAGTAGGTCTTGGAAAGGCTGTTCACCAGGATGGTCCGCTCCCGGAGTTGTGGGGCCACGGCCGCGGGCGACAGGTGCGTGTGGCCGTCATAGGTGATGGCCTCATAGATCTCGTCGCTGATCAAATAGATGTTCCGCCGTTCACAGAATTGGGCAATGGCTTCCAGCTCCGCGCGAGTGGGTACCGTGCCCACGGGGTTCCAGGGCGTGTTCAGCACCAGCAGCTTGGCGGCGGGTGTCCAGGCCGCCTCTAATGCCTCTTCGGTCACCATAAACCGGCCGTCTTGGATTTTTGAGGGGACCGCGCGGCAGTCGCCACCGGCCAACCGGACGGGCGATTGATAGGCATCATAGACCGGGTCCGGCAGCAGCACCTGGTCTCCATCTTCAATCAGTGCCATCAGCGCGGCGTAGATGCCGAACGTGGCTCCGGTGGTGATCAGAATCTCGGTGGCCGGATCATAGGTCAGCCCGTTGTCCCGGCGTAGCTTCACCGCCACAGCCTCGCGCAGGCCCTTCTCCCCTCGATTATCCGGGTAGCCCGTCCGCCCTGCCTGCAGCGCCTTCACGGAAGCCTCAACGATGTGTGCCGGGGTAGGGAAGTCGGGCTCGCCGCGCATCAGTGAGGCCAGTGGTACGCCTGCTGCCTGCAAGGTCCGGACCTCGCCCAGGATCGCGTTCACCGCCGTCGGCCGCAATGAGCTAACCCGGTGCGCAATAGGATCGGAAAGTGCAGACACGAGTGGAGAATACCAGTCGCTTCCCGCGCCACGCAATTGCCGCGCCGATCCTGCTGAAACGCCACGGCCGTTTACTGATTGCCATAATGAGGCGGTGCGACGAAAGAGCGATCTGCCTACTCCCGCCTTGCTGCTGGATCTCGACCTGTTTGAGGCCAACCTAGCCCGCATGATGGACCGGGTCCGCGCCAGCGGCAAGCAGCTGCGCCCCCACCTGAAGGCCCACAAGTGCGTGGAGATCGCCCGCCGGCAGCTGGCCGCTGGTGCTTGCGGCATCTCAGTAGCCACGGTGCCGGAAGCCGAGCTGATGGCCCAGGCGGGCATTGGTGGTCTGCTGCTTACCTCGCCGCTGGCCGACCCCCGCAAGATGGCCCGGGCTGCCGCCACCGGAGCGATGGTGGTGGTGGACCACGCCGAGCAAGTGCGCTGGTACGGCGAAGCGGCCGCCGCGCTGGGCCGCACCGTGGAGGTGCTGATCGACCTGGATGTGGGCGACCACCGCACTGGTGCCCGCTCGACCGCGCAAGCCCTGGAGATCGCCCGCGTGATCGCCCAGACGCCGGGCCTGCAGCTGCGGGGCTTGCAGGGGTACTCCGTATTGGGCTCCCATGCGGGAGGGTTTGCGGAACGCCAGCGGGTGTCACAGGCAGCGTTTGCGGGGGTTGCTGAAACTCAGGCCGCACTGGCGGAGGCCGGGTTCGAGACCGGGATCATCACCGGTGGCAGCACCGGCAGTTGGGAGATTGACCTGGCCTTGCCCCAGGTGACCGAGATCCAGGCCGGCTCATTTGTGTTGATGGACCTGGCGTACCGGCGGGAAGGGCTTGATTTTGCGCACGCCCTCACCGTTCTGGCCACGGTGATCAGCGCCAACCATGATGCCTTTGTGACTCTTGACGCGGGCTTTAAGGCCTTCTCGACCGATCGCGGCTATGGGCCGGAGCCGGTGGCCCTGCCGGGCTACGGCTATCGCTGGGGCGGCGATGAATTTGGCTATCTGGACCGCCCGGCCGATGCCGCGGCTCCACGCCTGGGAGACCGCCTGGAGTTCATTCCCCCTCACTGTGACCCCACGGTGAACCTCTATGACCGCATCTACGCATGCCGCGGCGAGCAGGTGTTGGAAACATGGCCCGTCATGCAACGGTGGGCGGGCGCTTGACGAGTTAGAACAGTTCCCGGTAGACTGCCGCTGTTTCCGCCACGGCGCGAGCCCAGGGGAACGCGGTCGCCCGCGCGAGCCCCGCTTGTTGCAGCGCTTGCCGCAAGGTCTGGTCCGTCATCACTCGATGTAGGCCCGCCGCGATGGAATCCACCGATGTCGGGTCGGTCATCACGGCTGCGTCGGCGGCTACTTCCATAGTGGCGGAGCGCAGCGATGTGACCACGGGCAGACCGTAGGCCATCGCCTCCAGCACAGGGATTCCAAAGCCCTCATCAAGAGAGGGAAATGCCAGGGCCGAGCAATTGGCGTAGAGGCTTTCCAGTTCAGCCCGGCTGACATAGCCCATGATGTCGATGTCGCTCTGCCGCGGGCTGCGCGCGATGCGGTCCAGGATGGCGGCGGAGCCATAGCCCAGGCCTCCCGCCAGCTTAAGCCGCCAGCCCAGTGTAGTCTGCTCGAAGGCTTCCACCAAGCTCAAGATGTTCTTGCGCGATTGCAGCGCTCCCACATGCAGCAACCAGGGTTGGCGCTGCGCGATCGGGGCCGGCGGCGGTGCCGCGTGCACGCCGTGGTAGATCACCCGGATGCGGCCCGGCGCCACACCCAGCAAATCCCGCACCTGGGTGGCGGTGAAGTGCGAAACGGCGATGATCAGGTCCGCCCGCTCCGCTGCCTCACGGGCCAGCGTCGAGAAGCGCTGCCGGAACTCGGGGGTCGAGTACTCGCCGGTCATCACGAACAGATCATGAAAGGTGACCGTGAAGCGATTCTTCTTTCGTGGCGGCAGCCGTTGGTTCAGCCCATGGAACATGGCCACGCCAGGTGCCAGCGCGTCCACCAGCAGCCGGCGCGAGACGTTGCCTGGCAACGCCGCTCGCCAAGCGGTGCGCAGCCGGTGGGGCCGCACATAGGCGTTCAGCTGGCCTTCGGCCGGCCGGAGTTGGCCCAAGGCGCAGAGTTCCGCCACACCGTTCAGGATCTCCCGGGAATAGACCGCTACGCCCGTCGGCTCACGGTCCAGTGCGTAGGTGGCATCAAGCCCGATGCGCAACGGCACCTGCGCTTTCATACGACGCCAACCGGGCGGCGGCCAGCACCTGCTGAATCGTCTGCCCGGCTTGGGCCTGCGCCAGACCCGTGCGCCACTGCAAGCGGCTGGCCGTATGCCGGGGGAAATGCGTGGTCAACTGTTCGGCGGCTCTTGCAACATGGGCGTGAATCTCCTGAAAGGTCCGGTCAAGCACGGTGGCGGCAAACTCTTCGTCGCTCAACCGGGCTAACACGGAAAACTCATCAAACACCGGACGCAGCATTTCGCCCATCTCAATCGCCACCAAGTCGCCCGCTTGCGGACCTTCCGCATCGTAGATCGCCCGCAGCCCTCGCGCCTGGATCACCACCACTTGCAGGGGCCAGTTGAACCGCCGGGCCAGCACGAGATCCCGCCCCGCCAGATGCGAAAAGCCGGCCGCCGAATAAAGGCCACTGAGCGGATCAATCAACGCGGCGCTGGCAGCGGCGTTCCGCAGCTTCTGCCGCTCCACGGCATGCCGCATCACGCGCGCCAGTTGGCGGCATTCGATCTCATCCTTCAGCAGGACGTCCTGTGCGCCTTCACTCACCACACGCGCTTCAAAGGCCGGATCGGAATCCTCCCACAAGACAACCACGGGAGTCCGGGGCGAGACGCGCGCCACTCGGAGATAGGTATGCAGCAACTCACTATCGGGCAGTGCCAGGTCCAGCAACACCAGGTCGAACAGCTCTTCACGCAGGGCCACTTGCGCTTCCCGCAGCGTGGATACGCGCCGCAACTTCACCACCCGGGTCAGCGGTTCCGTCAGTCCACTTTCCGTCATCTCCCGCAATGCCTCGGAGATCATGAGGGCGTCGGCGTCTGAATCTTCAACCAGGAGTAGCTGGAAGTCCCTCATCAGTTTGACTAGATGGCTAGTTTATACTCGCGCAGCTTGCGGTAGAGCGTTGTGCGGCCGATCCCCAGCAAGGCGGCTGCTGCCAAGCGGTCGCCTCGAGTGTAGGCCAAGGCGCGGATGATCTCGCGGCGCTCCAGTTCGGCCAGCGGCACGATCGGTTCATTGCCGTGGGTCAGGGCGGATCCGGGAGGAATGGGTGTCGCCGGCACAAACGATATCGTGCCGGACGGGCTGGGCACCAAGCTAGGCGGATAGGCCGGGCTGCTGGGGGCCGCGTAGGGCATGGTGTGCACCGGCGGCAGCAGGACAGGACAGGCCACGGGCGCACGTTCCCCCACGGACGTCGCACGGCTCAACCCCCGAATGCTTTCCGCGTGCAGGTGATTCTGCAGTCCGCTGGGTAGATCGCCATCATGCAGAATGGGTCCGGAATTCACCGTCACCATATGCTTGATGCAGTTTTCCAGCTCTCGGACATTGCCGGGCCAAGGATACCGGCACAGCACCGCCAGCGTATCGGCGGCCATCTCATGGCCGCGTCCGTAGCGCTGGATGAAGTAATCCACTAGTACCGGGATATCCTCCATCCGGTCCCGCAACGGCGGCAGCCGCAGGCCCACCACATTCAGCCGGTAGTAGAGATCGCGCCGGAAGGTGCCCTTTTCCACTTCGCGCTGTAGATCGCGGTTCGTGGCCGCAATCACGCGGAAGTCCGCCCGGCGCTGATTCAACGCTCCGACGGGGCGGAATTCCTTTTCTTGCAAAACACGGAGGAGCTTGGCCTGTAGGTCGAGCGGTAGCTCACCAATTTCGTCGAAGAAAGCGGTTCCACCGTGGGCCATTTCGATCAGGCCCGTCTTCTGCGCCACCGCGCCGGTAAACGCACCCTTGGCATGGCCAAATAGCTCGCTTTCCATTAACGTGCCCACCATCGAGGAACAGTCGATGGTGACAAAAGGTCCCCGAGGATCGACGTCGTGAAGAGCACGAGCGATCATCTCTTTGCCGGTCCCGGTCTCGCCTAACAGCAGCACGGGCCAACGGTATCTCCCAAGGCGCTGAACCTGATGCAGGACTCGCTGCATCTGGCTGCCCTGCCCAATTACGGGGCTGCCTTCAGTCAATCCGTGCCTCCGAATTTGAGACTAGCACGACGACTCAGTTTCTGCGCTTGCCAAATGAAAAAGGCAGAGTATTTCTCTCATTCAAACTCCTTCCACCGCCCTCTGAATTCTTCCACCTCCGGCACCCTACCGCGCCGGATCTGCGGTGTCCTGCTGAGCCCTGCTCACCCCGGCATCCTGTAAGCGGGATGCCCTAACTAGAGTGGCGCATTTCTCACTCCCGGGTGACAGAAAATCGAGGTCCGGATGCAAAATAAGACATCGGCCCGGACGGTACTAGTGGGGTGCGGTCCGGGGAGGTATACCAACCGCGAGAAGGGCGCTACTTGGCCGGCGTACGGATCACCTTGATCTTCACCGGCGCCGTCCCGGGCCCGATCAACTCGATCGCCTCCGCCGCCGCCCGCGACAGATCGATGATGCGGCCCTTCACGAACGGACCACGATCTGTCACGCGCACCTCCACCTTGCGCGCGTTGGTCTTGTTACGCACCTCCACCACCACGCCGAACGGCAACGTCTTGTGCGCCGCAGTCATCTGGTACATGTCATAGACCTCGCCACTGGCCGTCTTCCGGCCATGATAGGGCACGCCGTACCAGCTGGCGATTCCTTCTTGCGACCAGCCTTTGCGGACCGTCTTGGGTGCCTTGGGCGTCGCCGGCCGCGAAGCCTTGCGCCCGCATCCTGAAAGGCCTGCCAGCAGCATCGCCACGGCCGCTGCACGCATCAGAATCGGGCTCCATTGCATAAAACAATTCTAGCGGGAAACGTTTTCGAGAGATCTTCGCGGAGGCGCCGGAAGCGGGCTCTTTTTTCCTTGACTTTGATTCGGAAACACTTTATATCTGAATCACACTGCGATCATTTCCTGGTCGCAAATTTTGATGTTAGGGAGATCGATCGATGAAGAACGCAACGAAGAAGGCAGCCCCGGCAAAGAAGGCGGCCAAGAAGGCCCCGGCAAAGAAAGCCCCGGCAAAGAAGAAGTAACCACCATCAACAACTCCAGTCTACGCAGGCGGCCCTGAGCAATCGGGGCCGTTTCCTTTTGGACCCGCCTCCGCTAGCTCTCTCAACGCTTCTCCAGCAACAGTGCATCGAAGCTGTCCCCCAGGCCGAACAGCAATGTTTTAAGGGCTCCGGTGGATTCCGCCGCCGCTTGCGCCAAGGCTTGTTCACCGGCTTCCAGCAACAGCGCACTCAGTCTGGTGTGACGGACCACACTCAATCCGTTGGCCTGCGCCAGGGTGATCAATTGCGTGAAGTCCACATGCGCGGTGATGTCCTGCTGGCCCGGATGCGCCAGCACATCCGGGTGCGCCTGATGGTGCCGGTAGGCCATCAGGGAGCCTTGCGGGAAGCGTAGCGGATACTCCGGCCTAGAGTAACCGTAGTCAATCAGCAGCATCAATCCACGCTGCAGTGATGTGGCCATATGGTTTAGCAATACCGCTCGCCCCGGACTCTCTTCGCGCACCGGATCGCTGGTCCAGCGGAAGCGCCCTTCCTCAAAGGTCACGCGGGCTTCCCGGCCTCCCGCATCATAGGCCCGGCAGGGCACCGCATCAAACAGTTCATTGGCGAACAGTACGCCTTCCACCCGCGCGGGCAGGGGCTCTTGCTGGTCCACCGCCTTGTAGTGCCATGGCGCCTGAAAGGCTACCCTCATCTCGCCGCGGCCCGCGCCCACATCCACAATGGTGCGCAGGCTGGTATGCGCTTCCAGCACGGCGCGGATCAACTGCCCAAAGACGGGCTGTAACTGCGAGGCCGTGAAGAAGTCTCCCGTGCGCCCGAACGGATCCCGCGCCCGGCGGTAGTAACCATGCTCCGGATGATACAGCGCAACTTCCATGAACCGCTCCAGCGAGAGCGGACCGCAGCGTTCGATCTCGCTCCGCAATAGCTCACCGGCAGGCGTCATACTGTTGGTCATGATGTGGCAACCCGCCTCCGATGATTTCACCATCCGCCAAGTGCTGGAGCTTCAGGAAGCCGCCTGGAACCGTGGCGATATTGAGCGGTTCATGCAAGGCTACGAGAACTCGCCGCAGACGCTGTTTTTCGGCGCCGCCGGTATCACGCGTGGCTATCAGGCTGTGCTCGACAACTACAAGCGCCGTTATGCCTCCAAGGAGGCGATGGGCAGGCTCACCTTCACGATACTCGAAGTGCGGCTCACGGGCGCTGAGTCGGCGTTTGTACTGGGCCGCTTTGCGCTGGACCGCACGGCTGCCGGCGGCGGCCCGGCCAAGGGCGTCTTCTCGCTGGTGTTCCGCAAGCTGCCGGTGGGCTGGAAGATCGTGCTGGACCACACCAGCTAGCGATCACTTGATCTAGCTAATGATCACCCGCGTCAGCTAGCGGTCACTCAGCCGCGCCGCGAAATCCCGAGCCAGTGTGTCGGCGTCTTTTTCCGGCAAGCCCGCTACTCCGGCCAGGAAAGGCCCCTTCTGGAACAGAAACATCGGCGTGGCCCCATCGTCACCGGCATAGCCGCCAAAATGCGGCACGAACTTGACGTTGGCTAGCGACGCCTTGTAGTCAAACAACAGCAGCGCGGCCGCTTCATTGCTCTTGGTCTTGATGAGAAACAGCTTCCACTGACGGCCCGCGGCCTGGTAGGCGGCCACGTTGCCGGCGGGCAGTTTTGCAATTCCCAGTACATGCTCTTCCGCGATCTCGACTTGAACGCGGTCCTTGGCCGGAAACTTGTTGGTCTCATCCGCAGGCTTGGCCGGCTTAGTGGCGACCGGCGGCGGAGCGGCCACCGGTGCCCCGCAACCAGCCAACAGTGCCACCAGGGCTAGCATCACTAGATAGCAGACAATTGAGAAGCGGTTCGTACTGAGCATCATCCCGGAACAATTATTCATCATCCCGGAACAGCGCATCAATGCGGCCCACCTCATTGGGCGTCAAATGCCGCGTCTGGCCGGAAAGGATACCCGCAACGCTGCGGAACGGGTCGCCCATATGCATGCCCGCGCCATCAATCTTGAACTCCCGGATGTCCTTGTCGTGCATCGACCTGCGCATCTTTAGCACCGTCACGCCTCGCCGCATCTCGCCGTACATCTCGACGTAGCGCAGCAGGATGATGGAATCGGTGATGGTGGAGATATGCGCTTCGGTGGTCGATGTGCCTCCCCGCAGGTGCGGCGTGGTGGACGTGAACAGACCCACCGTCTCCCTGTGTTTCAAGAACGGGGTGAGAGCGATCACAAACTCGCGGAAGCCCTTAAACGTGCCCACCCGTTCCAGCGCCGAAAGGCTGTCTACCGCCACCCGGTCTGGCTTGAACTCTTCAATCGTCTGCTTCATCGAGACCAGGTGGTCTTCGAGGCCAGCCGTTTCCGGGTAGGCGCACGCGATCATCAACTGGCCTTCCCTGACCGCCTTGACGAAATCCACGCCCCACCCCGCGGCGTTGCGGAATAACTGCTCCGCCGATTCCTCAAAAGCGAACATTAGGCACCGTTCGCCTTCCTTCAGCCCGCCGGCGATAAACTCCGTGGTCATCAGTGTCTTGCCGGAGCCGGTTTAGCCGGCGACCAGGATGATGGAATCCCGGAAGAAGCCGCCTCCGCACATCTAGTCCAGCATTGGATTGCCCGAGGAGACACGGATGTTGGAGGAGTTATGCTTCAGCTCAATGGCGGAAACCGGAATCACCACGATCCCTTCCTGCGGCATGATCGTGAACGGATACTCGCCCTTGTTGTGGGCGGTGTCGCGGAACTTGAGAATCTCCACCGCCGTCGGCGCTTCTCCTCTTCGAGGATGTTGCGCAGGACAATTACGTTGTCGGCGACAAACTCCTCAATGCCGAACCTCGCCACTTCGCCATACTCGTCCGTGCGCTCCGCCGTCAGCAGAGCGGTGGCGCCCAGGGTACGCAGAACGCTAGCGATGCGAAACAGTTCGTGGCGCACTACGGTGGCCTCAGTGAAGTGGCTGAAGATGGCACCTGCCGAATCCATTGAGACCCGTTGCGCCCCGAATCGACTGGATCGCGTTTTCGATCCGGGCCAATAGGGCGCCCAGGTCATAGGCCCCGATCACCACTTCCCCGTCCGGGTGCGGCGAGGCATCAACGAAGCGCCAGCGGCCCTCCTCTTCCCAACCCTGGATCTCCCAACCCAACGAGATGACATTTCTGCGGATGTCGTCCGGCGATTCCTCGAACGTGATGAAGACCCCGCTCTCGCCGTAGATGCCAATCCCTTCGGCCAGAAACTGCGCTGCAAACACAGTCTTGGCGCTACCGGCCGTTCCGGCTAGCAATGTGGTCCTTCCCTTGGGCAGGCCGCCGTCGGCAATGGAATCGAAGCCGGGAATACTCGTAGGTAGCTTGCTAATCCGAGTCGTCATCGGTATTTCCATTTCTCGGGGGACTTAATGCGTGGAGTGGCGGAGGTCGTAGTCGACGTCGTCCAGCCCCAATTCGGCCAGCACGCGCGGGCGGTCGGCAAGATCGCCGATGATCCGGCGAACCGGAAGCGGAAACTGGCGAATCAACGTGGGGGTAGCCAGAATACGGTCTCGCTCCGCCATCTGCGGTTCCTCCAGCACATCGATCACGAGGGGTTCGCAATCTCCGGGCAGATACTCGCGCGCAATCTCTCTCACCCGGGCGATGACCCTCTCGGAACGGGGGGTCTGCCCGGTGACGTACAGCTTTAGTTGATAGCGGGCAGAAATTTCCATCATGGTCTTTGTTAATCTTTGCCTGTCAGGGCACGGCCCCGGCTCATCTTGGAGGCCATACGGTAATGGGTGGCCAAATAGCCCATAGCTTCCAGCAAAATCATCCGGCCCTCTTCCTGATAAACGCCAGCCTTGGCCAGTGGGGCGCTGGTCATCAAACGCCGCAACGCTTCGCAGTGAATCGGAACCAATTCACGCGGACCGGCCCCCAGCCGACCGAGCGCCGTCGCCAGCTGCCGGATCGCATCGGACTGCTGCAGACTCCGGCGGAAAACCCGGGCATCAAACGCGTTGGACACCAGTTCAATGTAAGTCTCAGTTGCTTTTGCTACCAATTCCGGCAGCGCCGATTCCACCGATGCCATGCCAAACGAGGCACCTGTGCGATGGGCGGCTGCCGGTGCCGTCAACCTCGTCAAGGAGGCGATCTCCCGATCCTGACGCTCCGCATCGACGGCATCCTGCAGTTCAAGCTGTCGCTTCCGGGGGAAAAACGGGATGTTGGCATGCATCACCAGTCGAGCCCGGCTGCGGCCCCATCGGCAAGGCGTCACTTGCAGCATGAACCAGCGCTCTTCCGTGGGCGAATCGCAGCGACACTCATTCTCGAAAACACGCAGTTCGCCAGCAATGACCTGCCGTGTCGAATGCGTAACGTCAACGTCTTCTTCCGCATTGCACACGCCAAAACAAATGTTCCCCACTCCGGCGCGGCTAGAATCGCCCCGTTTTCAACGCAGAAATCTATCCAGCGCTGGTTCACCGCGGTGATCGTCCCATCTTCAGAGACGACGGCCGCTTGCGCCGGAAGCGCATCTAGTAGATCGATGGCCGTCACGGTGTTGTGCACCTACACGCGAAAATAGTCCGGTCTCCAACTTCTGATAGCCCGCTTAAGCTCTTTCAGCGGCAATTTCTCTCGCACCGCCCGCTCCACCAACTCCGGCAATTCGCCATCTGAAGCAAACCTCAATGCCACCAGTTGTTGCTCCGTTACCTGATCAACTAACCCCTGCTGGGATGTCGGCAACACACGCTGCAAGCGGAGACGCTCTTCCAGCCGAATCACCCGGTCCTGCACCTTGAGTGAATAGATCCGAGCCTTGAACAGCAACAAAAGCACAGAAAATGCCATACCCGCGCGCCACCAAGCAAGCCCGGTCGCCTCATTTAGTGCTGACCGTACAGCGCCGACAAACAAAATCAGCAGCAGCGGTGCCAGGACAAAATGGAAAATCGGATCAAATTTGGCGTGGTTCGCCAGCGACTGCGGTTTTCGTTCCATCAGCCACCCACTGTAGCAAACCAATGTCTCACTTTTCGATAACGAAACTACCAATAATTGCAGAATCGATTCCGGACGAATAAAAGCTGCGCACTGCATCGCGCGGCGTGCAGACCAATGGATCACCGAAAAGATTAAAGGACGTATTGTAGAGCACGGGTAGTCCCGTGACGGCGCCAAATTCCGTCAACAATTGATGGAATAAGGGATTATCACTGCGCTCAACCGTGTGAACGCGGATCAGGTCGCCTCCCAATAGAGCACCGGCGAAAGTCTCCCGGTGCGCGGGCTTGACGCGAGCCACGGTGGACAGAAAACGGGCGTTCGGCGCAGTCTCAAAATACTCGCCCGCGCGTTCCACCGGCACGGCGGCGGCAAACTTGCGGAAGGCCTCCCGGTGCTTGATGAAGACGTTCAAGTTCTCGCCGGCATAGGGGTCCAGCGGCGAAGCCAGAATGCTTCGCTGGCCCAGCGCGCGCGGCCCGAACTCCATTGGACCTTGCATCCAGCCCAGGATCTCGTTGTCGCGCAGGATCTCCAGCGCGGCGGCGGTCAGCTCTTCGGTGGTCAGCATGTACCGGAATCGCAGTTTGCAATTCTCCAGCACCTGCTTCACTTCCTCGGCACTGTACCGCGGACCCAGCGCCAGCGTGCGCAGCGGCTGCCTCTGATCGGTGGACGCCAGGTACGCCGCGCCAATCGCGGTTCCCGCATTCCCCGCCGCGGGTTGCACGAACACGTTGTCCCAACGCCCGCAGGATTCCAATTCATGCACCAGCAGCGCGTTAAAGAACAAGCCTCCGGCCAGGCACAGATTGCCGCCCGGCTCCACCATGGCCATCACCGTTTCAGCAACCGCCCGCTGCAAGCCCGCACCCACATGCGGCCTCAGCGCTTCCGGGATCGGCGCACCATCGGCCAGCCCCAAGGCCACATAGAACTTGGCCCCAAACCGCCCGCGCGACACTCGCTCTTCGGATGAGTAGCTGCGGTCCAGCGATGCCCAGGGGCCGCCCAGGATGTTGCGGAACAGCTCCGTGAACCGGCCGTCGCCTTGCGTCGAAAGCCATTGCACCTTATGTTCATCGGCGCGGGCATCGTAGCCCAAAAGCTGCGTGACGCGGCTATAGAGATCGGCGATGGCATCGGGAATCTGTTGTTCCCGCTGCAACGATAAGCTGCCTTCCGTGCCCCGCCACAACGTGGCTGCCGTCAGATCGCAACCGCTATCCAGCACCAGAACGCTGGCCTGATCGTAACCACTGGCGTAAAAGGTCGAAGCGGCATGGGCCGAATGGTGACCCACCAGCTTCATCGTCGATTGCGGCAACCCCTGGCGCAGGCTCTGCACATGGGCGGCATCCACGGGACGGGCCACGGCTACGGTGTCAATTTCGCTGGCCCGCAGGCCCGCCAACCGCAACACCGTCTCCAGTGCGCTCCGCTCCCGGACCTTTTTTTCCTCGACGGCCGCCACCAGCTCGCCGTCCCGCAGCACAGCCAGCGCCGCGTCCGAACCAATTCCACCTACTCCTAAAACGTTCATGCGCTCTTCAACCTCACAATTGCCCGCTCCCGGCCCACGGCCACAAACAAGTGGAAGGCGCTGGGCCCGACGGCCTGCCCGGACAACGCCGCGCGGGAACCGTTGATCAACACTCCCGCCTTCACGCCGCGCTCCTCGCACAGCTTGCGGAGCGAAGCTTCCACGCTCGCCTCCGTGAACTCCGTCTCCGCCTCCAGCCGCGCACCCAGTTCGCGGCACAGCTCCCGAGCTTGCGGCGCGTCCAGCTTCACCAGCGCTTCCGGCGTCATCTCAAAATCGTCCGCAAAGTAGGCGCGACCCTTGGCGGGAAAATCGTGCAGCGTCGTGTAGCGGGCGCGGATCAGGTCGATCGTGGCCAGGAACCAGGCCTCGTCGTAGGGCACGCCCAAACCGGCAGCCGTCAGCGCCGCCCGCACCGGCTCAGCCAGCTCAGCCACCGGGCAGGTCCGCAGATGCTGCGAATTCAGCCACAGAGCCTTCGGGTCGATCGGGTCCGCATCAGAGAAGTTGACCGTCGCATTCGACCGGTTGACGCCCTCAAAGCTGAACGCCGCCACCAGTTCCTCGCGCGACATCTGCTCCCGGTTGTCCTTGGGGGACCAGCCGAGCAGGCACAGGAAATTCACATAGCTATGCGGCAGGAAGCCGGCATCGCGATACGTCGTCACGCTTACCACCGGGCCGTGTTTGCGCTTTGAAAGCTTCGCGCCATCCGGTGCCACCAGCAGCGGCAGATGCGCAAACTGCGGCATCGCATCGCCCAGCGCCTCAAAGATCAGCACGTGCTTAAATGTGTTCGACAGATGGTCCTGCCCGCGGACAATGTTGGTGATCCGCAAATCCGCATCATCGGCGCAGGAGGCCAGGTGATAGGTGGGCATCCCGTTGGACCGCAGCAGCGCGAAATCCTCAATGTCGTCCGCTTCCTTCTCCTGCAGGCCATAGA
Organism: Bryobacteraceae bacterium; assembly: GCA_947458745.1. Taxonomy (GTDB): domain Bacteria; phylum Acidobacteriota; class Terriglobia; order Bryobacterales; family Bryobacteraceae; genus JAPKYZ01. Next base: position 416,184 of record CANGYQ010000003.1, read on the forward strand.
CCTGATCGGCGAACTTCACCTTGTGCCCGGCGTTGCGCGGCACCTTGAAGCGCAGCACAAACGGCTCCCCCGCCGCCGCGCGCCGGTCGCTTTCTTCCTGCGACATCGCCCGAGCATCGGCGTTGAACAACCAGGGGCCACCTTCGTGCCCGCGCTCTTCGTCGCCCTGGTGGGCGGGCGTGAAGTCACGGTAGGCCATGCCTTTTTCGTAGATCGCCCAGGCCGACTTCTGGTGCAGGTCCAGCCGGTCTGACTGGCGGTAGAACTCGTCCCAGTTCAGGCCCAACCAGTTCAGGCCGTCATAAATCGACTGCACGCTGGCATCCGTGTTGCGCTCGACATCGGTGTCATCCAGGCGCAGGATCATCGTCCCGCCTGTCTTGCGGGCGTACAGCCAATTGAAAATAAACGTGCGGGCTGATCCGATGTGCAGATAGCCGGTGGGTGAAGGAGCAAAACGAACTCGAACCATGGTGGGAACTTTCAGGATACCAGTCTGCGCCAAAGTGCCTGCAATTGCGGCACGGTGAGCTGCTCCGCCCGCAGCGTCGCCTCCGGCGCGTCCGCAATCGCCGGGTAGCCCTCCGCCAAATTATTGCGGAGCATCTTGCGCTTCTGCCGGAAGCAGGCGCTGGCGAACTTCAGAAACTCGGGCTCGCGGGTGCCACCCGGAGAAAGCCGCACCACCGCCGAATCCACTTTGGGCGGTGGCGCGAACGCCTTGGCGGGAACCGTGAAGCAGTAATCCACTTTGACTTGCGATTGTGTGGCCACCGACAGATAGCCATAGTCGCGAGACCCGGAAGCGGCCGTCAGCCGCACCGCCACTTCTTTCTGGACCAAAAACACCGCCCGCACAAACGGAGCTTGCAGTGTCTGCTCAATGATGGGCGACGTGATGTAGTACGGCAGATTCCCCGCAATCACCGCCGGCCCCCACTGGCCCAGATCGACCTCCAGCACGCTCGCCTCCACCACCTCAACGGTAGGGAACTTCTCCCGGATGTGGGCCGCGAGCGGCGGGTCCACTTCAATCACAATCAGCCGCTGGCAGCGGCCAACCAGATGCTGCGTCAGCGCCCCGCGCCCAGGCCCAATCTCGATCACCAGCGGCTCCAGTTGCGCCGGGTCCGGGCACGCCGCCTCCGCCGTCCGCCGCAGTGCGGACTCACTTTTCAAGAAATGTTGCCCCAGCCGTCGCCCCACGTTCTCCATTAGAGCGCGGCACAAGGCTCCGTTAGGCGGACCTACGATTACAATGTCGTATCGGACCCCACGAGGGTGATGGCACCGATTGCCGGACTGCTTGGGCTGCGCATGACATTTGCCCGACCGGAGTGGCTCCTCGGCCGAGCAGAGTTGCGAAGTGCGGAAGGCCCGGGCCGAATGAACTAAACGCTCTGCTGGAGAAACTCCAGCGGCGCGTTTCTGCGATATTTAAAGCCGTTGGCGGCAGTGCGTTCTGGAGCGAGCAGGGCTGGAAGCTGACCGGAGCAACACTGCTATCATCGTCGAACTGCCCTCGAACTTGTGGCCGCCGGGAATTGGAGGGGGCAACTAGGTGAGTGATGACAAGTCCCGCACATGACGCCGGTCCTCGATTGGCAAGTGAACCCACCCCGAACGCGCTGTTTCGCATTCACAACGTTACCAAGGTCTACCGCATGGGTGATGTGGAGGTGCACGCGCTACGCGGAGTCGACTTGGATCTCTTCGAGGGCGAGTTCATCGTGGTCCTGGGACCATCGGGAAGCGGTAAGTCCACCCTCCTAAACATCCTCGGCGGTCTGGATGTTCCCACCAGTGGCCAAGTCATATATCGCGATCATGATCTTACGTCAGCCAGCGATCGAGCCCTGACCCGATTTCGTCGGGAACACGTTGGCTTCGTCTTTCAGTTCTACAATCTAATTCCTAGCCTGACGGCCCTTGAGAATGTCGCTCTGGTAACGGAGATCGCGGACAATCCTATGGTGCCGGAAGAAGCCTTGCGGCTGGTCGGTCTCAGCGACCGTCTAAATCACTTTCCAGCGCAGCTCTCCGGCGGAGAACAGCAACGCGTGGCGATCGCAAGGGCTGTCGCCAAGCGTCCCGAAGTGCTGCTTTGCGATGAACCCACCGGGGCCCTCGACTATGCGACCGGCAAACTGGTTCTCGATGTTCTGGAGCAGATTAATCGCGAGCTCCGCACCATTACTGCAATCATTACCCATAATGCTGCGATTGCGGGAATGGCGGATCGAGTCATTCGTATGAGCAGTGGCGGGATCGCAGAAATCCAGCGCAACGAAAAGCGGCTTTCCCCCGCGGAACTAACCTGGTGACACCGCTCAACCGCAAACTGACCCGGGACCTGTTTCATTTGCGCGGGCAAGTCATCGCACTGACGTTGGTCGTCGCCTGTGGCATCGGGACATATGTCACGATGCGAGCCTCCTACCAATCCCTTCTCGAAGCCCAACAAGAATATTACGCTCATTATCGTTTCGCCGACATCTTCACACACGTCAAATGGGCGCCGGAGTCCCTGGTGCCGGCAATTTCCGCGATCCAGGGAGTTGCGGCTGTTGAAACTCGTATTGTGATGGACGTTACGCTGGATGTGCCGGGGCTCGATGAACCTGCAGCGGGGCTCTTAGTGTCCATTCCGCCGCGCCGCGATCCAGTTCTCAACCGGCTCTTCCTGCGCGCGGGCCGCTGGCCAGAGACCGCCAACGAGATCGTGATCAGCGAGAATTTTGCCAATGCCAATCAGATGGAGCCCGGAGCTCAGCTGAGCGCGATTATGAACGGGAAGTGGGCCCGGTTGAACGTGGTAGGCAAAGCCCTTTCGCCCGAGTTTGTCTACGAAATTCGCCCCGGCGAGATCTTTCCGGATAACCGGCGCTTCGGTATTTTATGGATGAAGCGGGACGCAGTAGCTGCCGCGTTCAACATGGAGGGTGCATTCAACGATGCCACGTTTTCGCTCGCTCGCCAATCGAATGAGGCGGATGTGGTCCGGCGCATCGACACTCTGCTGGATCGGTACGGAAGCTTGGGGGCATACGGGCGCAGCAATCATACCTCCGCCAGGATTGTCACCGATCACATTGAGGAAATTCGCACGTCGGGGCTCGTCCTGCCCGCTATCTTCTTAGGCACTGTGGCCTTCCTTCTCCACGTGTTGATGTCGCGCCTCGTAAGTACCCAACGCGGACAGGTGGCGGTTCTAAAAGCGTTCGGCTACCGGGATTGGGAGATCGGCTTGCACTACGTGCAGTTAGCGCTTGTGGCCGTCATCGCGGGAACGCTGCTTGGCATGGGAGTGGGGCTTTGGCTCGCATCGAGTTTGACGGCTTTGTTTTCTGAGTACTTCCGCTTCCCATCGTTAAGCCTTCGGCCAGATCCCCGGGTAATGCTCACCGCAACCGGCATCAGCGGTGCCGCTGCCTGCATGGGGGCCATAGCGGCTGTGCGCCGCGCCGTCTCGCTAGCTCCGGCTGAGGCCATGCGTCCAGAAGCACCCGCGCACTTCCAGCCCGGCTTGCTCGAACGAACAGGTTTGCGTCCACTGCTGTCCCCGGCCACGCGCATGATCGTCCGCAATTTGGAACGCCGCCCAATCCGAGCGATGCTTTCGGCACTGGCGATAGGGTTTGCTGTTGCCATTCTGGTCGTCGGGTGGTCCCGCGTGGATGCAGTCGACGAATTGGCCGCCCTTCAGTTTAACCACATTCAACGCGAGGACATTATGGTTGGCTTCCACGAACCAAGACCGGCCTCCGTGGCCTTTGACCTCGCTCATTTGCCAGGTGTACTTCGCGTGGAACCGTTCCGGCAGGTGCCTGTCCGTCTTCGCTTCGGACATCGTTCGCGACTCACCGCAGTCACAGGGCTTTCGCGGGACGCAGAACTACGACGCCCACTGGATGCTGCACGTAAGAGTGTTGAGTTGCCCCGCGAAGGACTCTTGCTCAACTCCCAATTGGCGGAATTGCTGGGCATCGACGTAGGCAAATTGGCGACCGTGGAAGTCTTGGAAGGCGCTCGTCCCGTGCGCGAAATCGTAGTCGCGCGCCTGGTCGATGAGCCCGTCGGGTTGGGTGCCTACCTGGACCTGACGAGCCTGCAGCACCTATTGAGGGAGAGCCCAACCGTCTCGGGGGCATACCTGCGTGTAGATCCGGCTTCGTCGGCCTCTTTGTACTCCTTGTTGAAACGCATGCCTGCCGTTTCAAGCGTGGCGGTACGGGAAACCGTCTTGGCTAGTTTTTGGAAGATACTCGGCGATTCCATCACGTCCACCACGTTCGTGTTGATTGGTTTCGCGGTGGTGATCGCCCTCGGAATCGTGTACAACAGCGCCCGCATTTCCTTATCGGAGCGCGGAAATGAGCTCGCCTCGTTGCGTATACTGGGCTTCACCAAAGTGGAGATTGGTCGAATTCTGCTAGGCGAACAAGCGTTGTTGACACTGGCCGCAATACCCCTGGGCTTCCTTATCGGGTATGCCATCTCGTGGTACGTGGCAAAGACGCACTCGCCAGATATACTGCGGGTGCCGTTCGTGATCAGTGGGCGAACCTACGCCTTCGCGGCGGCAGCCGTCGCTGCGGCCGCGTTGCTTTCGGGTTCGGTTGTGGCACGCCGCTTGCAGCAAATGGACTTAACGGCAGTGCTGAAATCTCGAGAGTAATCACATGAAGAAAGCCGCAAAACGAATCCTCGGTGTGCTTCTTCTCGGCGCAATTCTTGCGGCAATCGCCTACGTCTTCCGCCCACAGCCGCTTTTGATTGACGCAGCGGTGGTAACCCAAGGGCCGATGCAAGTGACGATTGACGAAGATGGCCAAACGCGCGCTCACGACCGCTTCATCCTGGCCGCGCCCGTGACGGGATTTCTTTCGAGAATTGCCTTGCACGAGGGTGACCGTGTGGGCCGCGACGCGTTGATTGCAACGGTTCGTCCCCTGCCACTCGATTCACGGGCGGAAACCGGCATGCTGGCGCAGATCGCCGCAGCCGAAGCTGTTGAGCGCGAGGCGGCACAGCTCATTGCCCGTGCCGAAGCGGCGCACGAACAGGCAAAACGGGAGTTGGCTAGAGCTGAAACACTCCACCAGAGCCAAGATGTTTCGCGCCAGTTTCTTGAACAAGCGCAAAGCAAAGAACTGATGTTGGCAAAAGAAGTAGAGGCGTCCAGATCTCGCGCAATGGCCACTGCTGCGGAAACGGCCAGAGCGCGCTCTGGCTTGATCTCCGCGAATACAGAAAAGAGTGAACAAAGCCGCATCACCAGCATCCGTGCGCCGTTTGCTGCCCGCGTGCTTCAAATTTTAGAGAAGAACGAGCGTGTTGTCTCAGCCGGCACACCGATCGTCATGCTGAGCAACCCAGGCCAACTCGAAATCGTTGCCGACGTGCTTTCGACCGATGCCGTGAGCATCCGACCCGGGGCGCCGGCCTCCGTCGAGAACTGGGGTGGCCCCCAGTCCTTACGGGCGCGAGTTCGGACGGTCGAACCCTACGGATTCACCAAGACCTCCGCGCTCGGCGTTGAGGAGCAAAGAGTCAACGTGATCGCCGACTTTCTGGATGGGCCCGCGAATCTAGGCGACGGATATCGCGTTGACCTACGCATTGTGATCTGGGAGAAGTCTCGTATCACGAAGGTCCCAGCTAGCGCGCTCTTTCGAGTCGGCTCCAACTGGAACGTTTTCGTAGTTGAGAATAACCTGGCGAAGCAACGGCAGGTCACCGTGGGACATCGAAGTGCAGCAGAAGCCGAGATTTTAACCGGCCTAACAGAAGGCGAGGAAGTCGTTCTGCACCCGCCGAACGAGATCAAAGACGGCGTGCGACTGAAGCGTCGTAGCCAGTAAGTGACGACCTATAGACTCGTGCTGGCATACCCATCGGGCCATTCTCGCAACGTGGCGTGAATCCGTCTTGCACTGAGAAAGGTTAACGGTGCCAAACATAGTGCTTCTTCATCTCTACTTTCTGGCGAATGTTCCACCAATGAGTGCGTAGATCTTAGACGAATCGCGAAGCTGGGTGTGTGCTCCGGGGCTTGCCTAGCTGCCATTGGAGATAGGTAATGATCACTCGCAAGTGAACCAGTACCGCTCGCACCGTACCAGTGCATTGGTAGGCGGTGACCCACGGAAGCCGGCCGCGGAAGGTCCGAGCTCACCGCAACGGGACTTCGGTCCGGCTGCGCCCTTCGCATCAAGCTGCCCCACTTCTGCGTATCCTCTTTAGGAGATATGCTCACCGATGGCTATCACGACGTCCCACCCGGCAAGGTTGCTGCCGTGGTTACGTGCTTGGAAATGCTGGCCCCACCGCCCCTCCCGCCGCTGGTGGGGCCGCCGGGGTTGAGCATCCGGCGGGTGGAGCAGCCATCGCTCGAAGAATATCGGGCGCTCTACCGCTTGGTGGGGGAGCCGTGGCTCTGGTTCAGCCGCCTGCGCCTGAGTGACGCGGAGCTGGCCGCGATCCTTCATCATCCGGCGGTGGACGTCTTCTTCCTGGAACACGACGGCCAACCGCAAGGGCTGCTGGAACTCGACCGGCGCGGCTTCCCGGAGATTGAACTGGCCTTCTTTGGTTTGGCCCCCGGACTCATCGGCCTAGGCGCGGGCCGGTGGCTGATGGCGCACGCCATCGCGGAGGCCTGGCGGCACCATCCAGCCCGCTTCTGGGTCCACACCTGCACACTCGACCATCCGCGGGCGGTGGAGTTCTATCTAAAGTCCGGCTTTCGAGCGTTCGAGCGGCGGGTGGAGATCGCGGATGATCCACGGCTGGCGGGGCAGGCGCCACTCGACGCACTGCCCAGCCATCCGGTGATCCGCTAGGCTATCTCTTCCAAAAGGCCGGCATCTGGGGCACGGCTGCCCAACGCCGTGCGCGTCCGATGCGCCAAATGCCACGCCTTCCGCATTGCGCATCACGGCCTGCCCCTTGCCCATCGCTTGTGAGTACGGACCCAGCACGCGGACCTCGTGGCCCATCCTCTTCAGTTCGCCGATGGTGGCTTCCGACACGCGAGATTCGATCGCCACATCACAGCCATCAAAGCTGGCCTTGGTGAAGCGCGGTGCTTCCATCGCCCACTGGACGTTGTGGCCATAGTCGACTACGTTCGAGACGAACTGCGCATGTGCCTGGCTTTGGTTCCAGCCGCCCATGATGCCAAAGGCGATGCGCGTGTCGCCCTTCTCCATGTAGGCCGGGATGATGGTGTGAAGCGGACGCTTGCGGGGGGCCAGCGTGTTCGGCTCATTCTTTTCGAGTGTGAACAGGCCGCCCCGGTTATGCATCATGAAGCCCACGCCCTGCGGCACCACGCCGGAGCCGAAGCCCGCGAAGTTCGATTGGATCAACGACACCATGTTGCCTTCGGCATCGGTGATGGTCATGTAGGTGGTGTCGGCTCCGGGCAGGCGCGACATGGAGATCAGGTTGGCGGGCGTCACGCGGCACGAGGCCTTGGTCCAGTCGATCTCGGAGGCGCGCTTGGTGGCGAGATCCTTCGATAGCATCTCCGCCACGGGCACCTTCGAGAAGCGCGGGTCCCCCACGTACTTGAGCATGTCGGCATAGGCCAGCTTCTTGGCCTCGATCATCAGATGCAGGGCCTTGGTGGAATTGTGCCCCCAGTCGGCCAGTGGGAACTTTCCCATGATGTTCAGCATCGACAGCGCGGCGATGCCGGCGCTGTTGGGCGGCAGTTCATAGACGGTCCAGCCGCGATAGGTGGTGCTGATGGGGTCTACCCACTCCGGTTGAAACTCTGAGAGATCCGCCAGCGTGACGGTGCCGCCCAGGCGCTTTGATTCGGCAACGATCGCCTCCGCCACCGGGCCCCGGTAGAAGCCGTTGCGGCCTTCAGCTTTGATCTGGCGGAAGGTCTTCGCCAGGCGCGGATTCTTGAAGACTTCGCCCACTTGCGGGATCTTGCCGCCCGGCATGTATACGCTTTTGCCTTCCTCCGACATCTCGAACTTCTTCTGGCTGGCCTTCCAGCCGGCACCGATGATCTCGGTGACCGGGAAGCCATTCTCGGCATAGTGAATGGCCGGGTCGAAGAGCTGGTTCCAGGCGATCTTGCCGAACTTCTGGTGTAGTGCCTCCCAGCCGGCCACGGCTCCGGGATGGTCACCGAATAGATCCCCAGGTTGGGCAACTTCTTGATGCCTTTCGATTCCAGCAGCCCGACGTCCAGGCCCGTCAGCGCCCAGCCGCTGGAGTTCAGCGCGTAGATCTTCTTGGTCTTCGCCTCATACACGATGGCGAATAGATCCCCGCCGATGCCATTGGCGTTGGGCTCCATCAAGCCTTCGGCCGCATTGGCGGCGATGGCGGCGTCGATCGCATTGCCGCCCGCCTCCAATACCTTGGCCCCGGCCGTGGCGGCCAGCGTCTGGTTGGTGGCGACAATGCCCAGCTTGGTGATGGTCATCGAACGCGCCTGCGGGCGTGGCGTCTCCGTGCGCTGTACTTCGCCCTCCTGGGCCAGCATCAATAAAGCCAGTGTGGTGGTGATCATTAGAATTCAAACCTTCCCGCAAACTGCAGCATGCGCGCCGAGTAAGCCAAATTGAGATTCTGCGCCGGTGTGCCGAAGTTGGGCGATGTAACCGCTGTGCCGTAGGTGCCATAGTTCGAACGGTTGAACAGATTGAACGCTTCTGCAATGGCCAGCACGCGGAACTTCTCCTTGAACGCGAATGTCTTGGTCAGCCGCGTATCCACGCGATGGATCGGCAGACCGTAGGACTGGTTGCGATTCGTGATCAAGTAGCCCGCCGCGTAGGCTGCGAGTTTGTTATTGGCCGGGTTGTTGAAGGTGCGGGTGGTGGCGAGGAATGTGCGATTGGTGCCGCCGTTGGCAAACGGACTGCCCGCCGCCGTGGACCCAAAAGCAGCACCGCTGCCGACGCGGTAGACACCGCTCAACTGGATGCCCCACTTCACTTCGTAGCTGCCGTTCAGGTTGAAGGTGTGCCGCTGGTCCTCACCACCGTTGGACCATTCGTTGGCGATGTCGAACGGATTGTTCGGCACCGAAAAGGGGCCGCCGCTGGAATCCTTGATGCGCGCCAGCGTGTAGCTGGAGGCCAGGGCGGCGCGGTTGGCGAAACGCCGCCGGATCTCCATCTGGTAGCCGCGGTAGATGGCCCCTGCCGCGTTGGGCGTGATGAAGCGCAGCACCGAGGTGAAGCGCGCATCCGGCCGGGCGACGCGGTTGGGGTTCAGGTTGAAGCCGATGGTGCGGTCAAATCCGAGGTTCTCGTCAATACGGGTCCATTCGCGGTAGACGCGCCAGTTGACGAAGTCCGCGCTGACCGTCCAGTTGTTGCCTATCGATTTCTCGACACCAATGGATGCTTGGTAAGAGTAAGGCGTGACGACGCCGGGGTCCACCAACTGCAGGCTCTGCTGTGGCGCGGAGGCTTTGCCCGAAACGAAGTCCGCTCCGGTCACGCTGCCAAAGGGACGCCCGAGGTCAATCGGTGCGCCGGGCTTGGCGTCCATGGCGGCTTGGATGGTGGTTTCGCCATTGAAGAGCTGTTGGTTGTAATGCTGGTTGGCCTGGACGTCGGCATAGTAGAGCCCCAGGCCGCCGCGGATAACGGTTTTGCGTGAACCGGTCACGTCCCAGGCAAAGCCCAGCCGCGGGGCGATGTTGTTGTTGTCGCCACGCTCCGGCATCTTCAGGCCGCTCTTCAGCTTCGGCGAATTGCCGATCATGCCGATGTCGTTGTCGTAGCGGACGCCCAAGTTCAGCGTGAGTCGGCGCGAGAGTTTCCAGTCGTCCTGCAGCCAGACGCCCAGCGTGTGGCGCACGACGTTCAGGTTGAAGTCGCCAAAGCCTTGGACGTAGCTGTTGGAGAACTGGGACAGCGTCCGCAGGTCCCAGGTGGAAGGGTCGTTCCAGGTCTTGAAGATCGCGGGCAGGTTGGGTGGTTGGCGGCTAAAGCTGGTGACGACGCCCCGGACGTTCTGCTGGAAGAAGCCATAGTGGCGGGTATTGAGATACTCGGCACCGGCCTTGACGTTGTGCGTGTTCTTCAGCCAGTAGAGATCTTCGCGGAACTGGAAGGTTTTCTGGTAACGGTCGCCGGGATAGTTGTAGGCGCTGCCTAACGTAAGCCCGCCCATGCGGTACTCCTGCGATTGCACCAGCGGATCGTTGGTCCAGGTGTGGTAGACAAAGCCCGCCTTGAAGTCACTGACCAGCGCCGTCGAGAGCGTCTTGGACCAGTTCAATTGAATGCCCTTGCTCTTGCGCGTTGCCTCCACGGCGCGCGACGGATGGTCGGTGCCCGAGACATTTGTGAAAGGGTTAGCCCAGTTGTTCAGATTGAGCCGCGCCGAAAAGCGGCTGGTCTCGCTGCGCTGATAATCAAATCGCATCAGCATTGACTTGGAGTCGCTTTTCGTCGGAAAAGTGAAAGTCTGCAGCCCGGGGCCTCGACGCGCAGTTTGTATTCGGAGGCCAGCAGCGTGGGGAAAGTATAGAGACCCTGGTCGTTGGACAGCGTGGCCACCTGGGCCCCGCTCTTGGTGTCGGCGATTTTGACGATCGCACTCACCACCACGGCGCCGGATTGATCGGTCAGGCGGCCGGAGACGCCGGTCTGTTGGGCGTAGACCACCGTGCCTAACGCCAGAATCAGGCAGAAAAGACGCATAACAACTCCTCGGAGATCGGAGCTGCGACGGGGAGCAAATTGTACTTGGGAGTCGGGCGACGATGACAGGAACAGGGGCGCGCGGCGTTCTGAGAACCTTACGGCAATCGCGCCGCCACGTCAACCGCCGGTCTACTTCTTCAGCAGTTCGTGGACCACGACACTACCGACACGGTGCGCGGCATCCAGCGATTCCAGGTAGCCGGAATAGCTGCCCGGTTTGTGTTGCAGGATGCTGTCGATGGAAGAAACACCGGCGCGCGGGGTGGCGTAGTTGGAGGCGGTGCGCAGCACCAGCACGCGCTTCAAGTCGGCCTTGCCCAACTTGGCCAGACGGCTGATCGCTTCCACGGTGCCGGAATCTTCCATGGCGGTGGTGACGAATTCGCCCTTGTTGCCGGTGAGTTCCCGCATAAAGCTGTTGGCCCAATCGTTCATCATTTCGCCATGCCAGAAGCGGCCGCCGGACATGGTGTCACCTTTCAGGACAAACGGCGGCTTCTGCGCATTGGGGAACTTTTCAAAGCCCTTGCGCGCATTCTTGAGGTTGTCGGTATCGGGCAACTGGATGCCTTTGGTGAGATCCACGGCCCAGTTCACCAGCTTGGGGTCTAGTTGAAACGCCAGGCCACGGCCCGCAGTGAGCGGGACGATGCCAGTGGGCGTCCCCTTGGGCAGTTCGCGGCCATCCACTTCAAACGCCAAGTCGCTATCGATCACCCATTCGGCCCAGGCGGCCGAGCCGACGCTGGCATCTTTGGGGTCGATCCCGGCAATGCCCGCTACCACCCAATAGGCCTTTGAGAGATCAAACCGCGGGTCCATGCCGAGCGCCATCACGCTGGCGGTGGCGCGGGCGGTGCCGATGCCGGTCACCATCGCCAGCAGTCCTTGACCATTGCCACGCAGATCGCGAGCACCGGCGGGCATCGGGTAGGTTTTCGTCAGCTTCTCACGCTCCACCCAGTATTGGAACTCGCCCGGTTGATCGCCCGAGTCAGCACCACGCTCAAACATGGTGACGACGACGACCTTGATCGGTTCCGCCGCTTGCACTGTAGACGCGGCCAGCAGGGCCGCTGCACAAATCAACCTAAACATGCACTTCCTCCGCTGTGGCCGCACCGCACGCCACGGCGCGAGCGGTGAACTGCCGCAGTCCGCGCACGGTGGCCTCATCGTCAAACTGATTGCCCAGGCGCGTCGCCCGGTCCATGTAGTTGCCCAGCCGCCGCAGCGTCGAATCCAGATGCTCCCGGAAGAAGCTGAACACCGTCGCGTAGCGGCTGACCAGCTGAGCCGGATGCACATCCCAGCCCTGGTAGATGCCGCACTTCAACGCATGGCGGACGCATTCCGCATGGGCCTTCCAGGCCGCGTGCACGGCGTACGTGTCGCCTACCGGCAGCAGATTCGTCACCCCGTCGGCCATCGGCACTTCCAGCTCCGCCACGGCTACCTGGATCACGCTGCGGGCGTAGTCACACGCGGGGTGCAGCAAGGTCTGCTCCGCGCTGGTGATCCCGAGTGAAGCCATGTAGTCGTAGGCCCCAAAGTGCGCACCCACACAGCGCCCTTCGCAGGCATCCACCAACTGCGCGATGTGGCGCAAGGCGCGCGGTGTCTCAATCAGCAGCTCAATGCCAATGCCCTCGTGATGCTTCAGCAGCTTCGACAAGCGCCACACCTGCTCGTCATCGGTGATCTTCGGCAAAGTGACGACGAAGCCGCGCGGAAGCTCGCGCTTCAGGAAGATCTCCAGCGTTCGCACGGCGCGATCCTCGGTGGCGGTCTCAAACGGCTTGACGCGAATGCCGATCCGCCGGGGCAGAGCGCCGGGAACGGACGCTTCACTCACCAGTAGATCGGCAGCAGCGGCGGCATGGGCGTCTTCTTCGCTTTCGGAGCGGTGCCCGTAGCCATCCTCAAAGTCAATCCGGAAATCTTCCACCGGCTCCCGCTGGAGTTTTTCTCGCAGCCGCCCGTCCACGCCCGCCGGTAGTGGTAGCGGATAGCCATGTTCGTCCAGCGCCTTCAGCGCCACCTCGCCCGCCCGCCGCGCGATGCCGGCGCGAAACAGATGAGCTCCCCCATACAACACCTGCACTGGTTGGGTCATTCATAGGTAACATCGCACATCGCGCACCTGGTGAGCGACGTGGCCCGCGCGGCGAGCTAATATGCCACTCGATCCGCGCGCTGCCACCAGGCCTCAAACGGCGCTCGCGCATCGGGCCGGGGCACGTGGACCAGCGGGATCCGGCGGCGGCTGGTGTCGGCCGCGAACTCGTCGTAAATCAAGCGATCATCAAAGCCGCCCAACGCGGCGTCGTGGCGGGTGGCGGCGAAGTAGACCCGGTCGAGATGCGCCCAATAGATCGCACCAAGGCACATCGGGCACGGTTCGCAACTGGAATAGATCTCACAGCCCACTAAATCAAAGGTGCCTAGCGCCAAACTGGCGGCGCGGATGGCGTTGACTTCCGCATGGGCCGTCGGGTCACAACTGGTGGTGACGGTGTTGCCCGCTTCGGAAATGATGACTCCGTTCCGTGTGATGACCGCGCCAAAAGGGCCGCCCGAGCCGGTCTGCACATTGCTGACGGCCAGAGCGATGGCCCGCTGAAGATACTGGAGCTCCAATCGGGACGCCCTAGGGTTGCGGCTTGGGCTCAGCCGTTTCGGTCTTGGCCGACGCGCTCATCTTCTCCACTTGCAACAGTTGGTTGCGGACCAGGTCGGCATCCTTGGCCTGCGGGGCGAATTTTAGGTAGAGCTTCATGTGTTCGGCCGCACCGGTCAGGTCATTCTTTTCCGCCAGAATGATGCCGAGGATGTGCGCCAGCTTGGGCAGGCGGTGCTGCTCGTCCTGCTTCAAGCCTTCGCGAGCGCTCTTTTCGGCCGGTTCCATTTTTTGGAGGTTGTAGTTCGCGACGGCGTTGTAGAAGTAGGCGCCGGGATAATCAAACGGGTCCAGCTTGATGACGCGGTCCGTCGTGTCGGCCACGTCCTGCCACTTTGCTTCTTTCGCGGCCAGTCCGGCCAGCTGCATGTAGGGCTTGATGAACTTGGCATCCGCCGCCAGCGCCTTCTGGTAGGCATCTTTGGCGGGCTCCACCTGGTTGGCCCGTTCCCGAATGACGCCCAGCTCATACCAGGCCGCAGCGAACCTGGGGTAATGCTCCACGGCCTTCTCCAGTTCCTTCTCTGCCTCGCTGTCCTTCTTTTTTTTCAGCGAGTTGATGGCCTTCTCAAACGACTTCCTGGCTTCCTTCGGCGCTTCCAGCGTCGTCATGCTGGTGGTGCGGCCTTCCACCTTGCCCAGCCGCTTCAGAATAATCGTGCCGATATCCGGGTTGTCCATGAAGCGGCGGCCGGCCAAAGAAACGGCCTGGCCGCGGAAGCCGGGCAGGGAAGCGCGGATCTCGCAGGTCATCAAGGCACTTTCAGTGATCCCACGCGTGTTGCTCATGCCGGGCATACCCAGGCCACCCCCGCTGCGGGCAAACGGGTCATCGCTGCCATTGCCCACGCTGGCGTCAGCCAGCATCTGCGTGTTCTGGCCCAGTTGGATGGAGAAGCGGCCCTTGGAGTCGGTATAGCCTTCCGGGCGTGGAGAGCCGCCGTTGCAGACGCGCTCAATGGTGACGGGCTCCGGTGGCGGGGTGCCGTCATCCAGCATCACCTTGCCGGACAAAAAGACCGGCATCTGCCGCTCAAAGCTCGGCTGCTGCTGCTGGCTGTTCGGGATACTTCCGCTTTGGCGGGTGTTTCCCATTGAGCCGGGGTTCGCAGTGCTGCCCGTACCTCCGGCCGCGCCGCCCGCGGCGCCGCCAGTGGAGCCTCCGGTGCTGCCGCCCGCGCCACCCGCGCCGCCTGCCCCACCTGTCGCCTGTGCACCCAACTGGGCACTAAGAACAACTGCCAGAACCGGCAGCATTGCCAATCGCCGCATGGACCACCTCCGGAGCGAATCTTTGTCCGGTATTATGACACGGCGCTAAGATGGAAGCATGCTTGTCTCCCGTGCGGTCGCCACCGCTGCTCTCGTTCTGCTGGTGGGCTGCTCCGCGCCGCCGCCTCCGCCCAAGAAGGAAGTTCCCGCCAAACCGGCCACTGGCTTGTCTGGGGTCTTTAAGGCTTACCAGATGGCCCGCGCCAGTTGGGCACAGGATGCAATGCCTTTGAAGGCGCACAGCATCAACCTGGAGTCGGTGAAGAGCGAGAATGGCAAGGCGGGTGTCTGGTCGGTGACCTTCTATTCAGAAAGCCGCCAGAAGTCCCGAACCTACACGTGGTCGGCCATTGAAGGCGAGGGCTTCCACAAGGACGTCTTCGCGCAACAGGAAGAAGGCTTTACTCCCAGCCGCCAAGCGCGTCCGTTCCGCATCGAGGCCTTGAAATCAGATACCGACAAGGCTTGGGAAGTGGCGGTGAAGAAGGTCGAAGAACTCGTCAAGAAGTCCCCCAATCTGCCCGCCTTTTTCGTACTGGAGACCTCCGACCGCTTCCCGGATCCTTATTGGCGCGTCGTCTGGGGTGAGTCCATCTCCTCGAGCAATTTCTCGGTTTTCGTCAACACCACCAACGGCGAGTTCCTCATGAAGGGGAACTAGGCGGATCGCACCGTCAAGTCCGCCACAGATATCGGGAAGGAGATCCATGGATTACGCTTCATATTCAGAAAGCCTGAGTGCCGCGCTGAGCCTCAAGTTGCCGCCCATTGCCTTGGCCTTTTCGGCTGACCTGCCGGCGGATTTGCCGCAGTTCCACGGCAGTGTGGCGGCGGGCTGCGTTTTTTGGGAAGAAGCCGCGCGGCAGCCGATCCTCACCGTTGCCCCTCAGCACGAGATGTGTTCGATTGGCGTCTACACCCACAACCTGGCGGACCCGTCGCCCAACTACGCGTCGGAGTTGAGCACCGTCCTGACCGTGCTCGGCCAACTGGAGTATGCGCGCAAAGAGGACGTGGAGCAGATCCCGGTGCTCCCGTCCCGTCCGTCGCGCATACTGTACTCGCCACTCGCGCTGTGCCCGGTGGTGCCGGACGTGGTCATGCTGTTTGCGAATTCGGCGGACGGGCTAATCATCAGCGAGGCCATTCAGCAGGTAGAGGGCGGCTTTCCGCCGGCGATGGGCCGTCCGGCTTGTGCCGTGGTTCCGCAAGTCGTCAATTCCGGCCGGGCCGCCTTGAGCTTAGGATGCTGCGGCGCGCGAGCCTATCTGAAAGTGCTGGCCGATGATGTGGCGCTGTGGGCGCTTCCGGGCCACAAGTTGGCCGAATACACCGCGCGCATTGTGTCGCTGTCGGCCGCCAACAAAACGCTGGCCCGTTTTCATCAGCTCCGCCAAGAGGATGTGGCCGCTGGCCGGCAACCCTCGTATCAGGAATCGATGGGTCGGCTCCAGTCCGACTAAGCGCCCGCCAGCCCGGCGACAGTTAACCCGGGCCGATGGATCAGATAGCCGCTGCCCTTAGCCGCGCATCACGTGGGCCGGCTTAATGTCGGCCAGCGTGCGGGTGCCGCACTGCCGCATGATCAGCTCCAGTTCCGTGCGTAGCAGCCGAAGCACTTGCTCCACGCCTGGCTGGCCGAAGCTCGCCAAGCCCCACAGATATGGGCGGCCAACGCATACCGCACTGGCCCCCAGCGCCAGTGCCTTGAAGATGTCGGTACCACGCCGGAAGCCGCCGTCGATCAGCACCGGCATCCGGCCCTCTACCGCCTCGATCACTTCCGGCAGACATTCAATCGTGCCGCGACCCGTTTCAGTGGCGCGCGCGCCATGGTTCGAAACGATCAAGCCGTCCACACCCGCATCCACGGCCAGCCGAGCATCCTCGGCCGTCTCCAGGCCCTTCAGGATGAACTTCACCTTCGTGAAGCGCCGCAGCTTGTCCACAAACTTCCAATCCATCCCGGGGTTACCCGTGGTCAGCCCCTCGGTGTCGATGCCGTCAAACATCGGCTTCCGGTTGAACCCATAGGTGGGCGTGTGGCAGGCCGAACATTGCCGGGTGTCGTAGCGCTTGGCCCGCTCGAGCGTATCCGTGCGACGCCCGGAGTTGGTGTCGATCGTCAGCGCGATCACCGTCGCCCCCGCCTGCTCCGCGTGCCGGACCAACTGCTCCGTCACTTCCCAACGCTGCGTCGCGTAGAGCTG
The DNA here is from genome assembly GCA_947458745.1 of Bryobacteraceae bacterium. Classification (GTDB taxonomy): domain Bacteria; phylum Acidobacteriota; class Terriglobia; order Bryobacterales; family Bryobacteraceae; genus JAPKYZ01. The sequence goes on from CANGYQ010000003.1 coordinate 433,037, forward strand.
ATACCAGATGGGGCTGGCCACGGCCCGCATCACATCTTCGATCTTGGTGTTGGTGACGGTGGACAACATCATCTGCGTCTTGGTGGCACCCGCCGCTTTGGCCACCGCCAGCTCAGCCTGCGGGTGAAACGCCATCTGGTTACCCGTCGGCGCGATGATGATGGGACATTCCAAGGTGGACCCAAACAGCGTCCGCTTCGTGTCGAGATCGCGCACGTCCACCAGACGCCGGGGCCGCAGCTTGAACTTGTCGAAGCCCGCCCGATTGGCGCGCAGCGTCGCATCGTCGTCTACGCCCGTCGCCATGTAGGCAAAGTGAGCCGGGGGCAGCTTCTGCTTGGCCACGGCCTCAAACTCCAACACGTTGATCGCCTCCTGCGGGCTCTTCAACAGGTACGGCTCGTTTGGTGACGGGGAGTTGGTTTGGGCGGCCGCAGCAAGGGGGCTGGCGGCCAGCCACTGGAGAAACTGGCGGCGGCTGTCGTGTCTAGTCACGCGAAAGAGTGTATCAATCACTTCCGCTCGATGCTTCGCGGGAGCGGTGGCGATTACGCCGCCTGATTCATTACGCGCAGTTCATCCAGCGACAACCGGCCCGTGTAGATAGCCATTCCCAGCGCCGCGTGGATGTCCAGCTTGAGCAATGCCCGCACGTCATCGAGCGTGGTGATGCCACCCGCGGCCGTGATCTCATGCGGCGTCGCGGCGCGAAGGCGGGCAAACCAGTCCAGGTCCGTCCCGGCCATCATGCCTTCCTTGTCGACGTAGGTGCACAGAAAGCCGGAGCAATAAGGCGTTAGCTGGGCGATCACTTCTTCCGCGGTCAAGTTGATCGATTCCCGCCAGCCCTTCACGACAATGCGGCCATCCTTGGAGTCGAGCGCAATCACCGCCCACGTGGGGTCCAGTTGCTTCAGAAACTCAGTGTTCAATCCGTCACCCTGGAAGGCGGCTGTGCCCACAATCACACGATCCGCGCCCTGCTCCAGCAGCTTAAAAAAACGCTCCGCCGTGCGGACCCCGCCGCCAATACGGCACTTGGCCCGGCGGGCGAGAAACTCCACCAGCTCATCGTTGAAGCCGCTGCCAATCGCGGCATCGAGGTCGATCACCTGGATCGTGTCGAAGCCCGCGAACTTGTCCAGCATCTCCTGCGGCGTGCCGCCGGTCAGCGCCTTTTCGCGCCCCTGGACCAGCTGCACCACCTCGCCACCCATCAAGTCAATGCAAGGAATAATCATCGACGAACCGGGACACCTTTCTTCGCCAGGAACTCTTTTAGATCGGCCACAGTGTAAGTGCCAAAGTGGAAGATCGACGCGGCCAGTGCGGCATCGGCTTCGCCTTCGGTCAGCACCCGTTCGAAATCTTCCGGCCGCCCGCCGCCACCGGAGGCGATCACGGGGATCTTCGTCGCTCGCGAAACGGTGCGCGTCAGGTCGCAATCAAAGCCCTCCTGCACGCCGTCCGTATCCATCGAGGTCAACAGAATCTCGCCCGCACCCAGCGCTTCGCCGCGCGCGGCCCACTCGACCGCATCGATGCCCGTGTCCTCGCGGCCACCTTTGACGAAGACATTCCAGCCGCCCGTTGCGCGTCGTCGCGCATCGATGGCCAGCACCACTGCCTGCGCGCCAAACTCATTGCTCAACTCCGTGATCAGCTCCGGACGCTTCACCGCCGCCGTGTTGACGCTGACTTTGTCCGCACCCGCCACCAGCGTCTTGCGGGCATCAATGATGCTGCGAATGCCACCGCCCACCGTCAGCGGAATAAAGACGCGTTGCGCCGTGCGGAACACGACGTCCACCATCGTGTGACGGTTGTCGCTGGAGGCGGTGATGTCCAGAAACACCACTTCATCGGCACCCTGCTGGTTGTAGCGGTCGGCCAACTCCACCGGATCGCCCGCATCGCGGAGATTGACGAAGTTGATGCCCTTCACCACGCGGCCCTGGGTGACATCAAGACAAGGAATGATTCGTTTGGCGAGCATCAGAGGTTCACAAAATTACGGACCACGGCCAACCCCAGCGGTCCTGACTTTTCCGGATGGAACTGCACCGCATGAATGTTGCCCGCTTCAATCACCGCGCTGAAGGGCGTGCGATACGTGCAGACCGCCGTTGTCTCCGCAATCACCGGCGCGTAGTAGCTATTGGCGAAGTACATATGCGCACCATCCGGCAGGCCATTCAGCAGCGTCCCGGGGCGGGCGGTCTCCAGTTGATCCCAGCCCATGTGTGGCACCCGCTGGTCCGGCTCAAAACGCTTGATCGTGCCGGGGAAGATATTCAACCCCGCCAGACCCGGCGCCTCTTCGCTATCGGCGAACAGCGCCTGCAAGCCCAGACAGATGCCCAGAAATGGCGACCCGCTGCGAATGAATTCGAGCAACGGCTCCCGCACCCGCATCGCATCCAGCGTCCGGATCATCTGGCCAAAATGGCCCACGCCCGGCAGGATCAGCTTCGTCGCCTCTCGCAGACCCGCCACATCATCCACCAGCTTGTACTTCGCGCCGATCTCATGCAGCGTGTTCTGCACACTGCGGAGATTGCCGGCGCCGTAATCGAAAATCGTGATCATGCGGTTTTCTCGAGCAGCCCTTTGGTGGACGGCAGTTGATCCTTCAGCCGTGCATCCTTCGAGCAGGCGTACTTCATCGCGCGGGCAAAGCACTTAAAGATGGCTTCGATCTTGTGGTGGTTCGACCGGCCGTAGAGGATCTTCACGTGGCAGTTCGCGCCCGCGTGCACGGTGAAGCCGTCAAAGAAGTCCGGACTCAGCTCCGTGATGTAGTCGCCCACCAGCCGCGTCTTCACCTTGTCCTGATAAACCAGCGCCGGGCGGCCCCCTAAGTCAATTGCGACCACGGCCAGCGTCTCATCCATCGGCAACACGAAATAGCCCGCCCGGTTGATACCCTTGCGGTCACCCAACGCTTTGGCGAACAGCTGTCCCAGCACAATGCCGACATCTTCCACGGTGTGGTGCTGATCGACGTCGAGATCGCCGGTGGCCTTCAGCGTCAAGTCAAAGCCGCCGTGCTTAGTAAACAGCTCTAGCATGTGATCGAAGAAGCGGATGCCGGTGGAGATGTCGTAGCGGCCCTTGCCGTCGATCTTCAGCGTGCCCGTGATCTGGGTTTCTTTGGTGATGCGTTCAATGGTGGCTTGTCGCATAGCGTAATCGCGCGCCCCGCTAGGGGAGCAGCGCCTCCAGTTCGTTGATGTCGGCAATGGCGATGGCAGCGCCGGAATGAGGCCCGATGCCGACAAACGGCACTCCCGCCGCGGCGGAAGAACCTGCGTCGTCCACGGTGTCGCCCAGATACAGCAACTGGGCACCGGGGTGCCGGTCTTGAATATCGATCAAGCCATCGGGCGCGGGCTTGGACCGCGTGACGTTGTCATCGCCGATCACGCCGGTAAAGTAGCGTGTCGCTTCAAATCGCCGCAGCGTGATCTGCGCTTCTTCGTGCAGTCGACCGGTGAAGACGTAGAGCGCCGCTCGCGCGGCCAATCGCTCCAGCAGGCCTTCGGCAGGCAGCCACTTTTCGCGCTGCATGTAGGTGCCAAAGAGCATGGTGTTGAACTTCTCGACGACGACGGCGTAGTCCACTTCCACACCCCGGTCCTCGCACATCACCTGGGTCAGCAGCCAGTCGTTGTTGAAGCCGCCGCGGTTCTTGTACTGCTGGATGTCGTCATGCGACACCGTGCGGCCGGTGAAGTGTTTCACGGATGCGATGATGCAATCGCGGTAGGACGCGCGGACGTCAACCAGCACGCCGTCCATGTCGAAGACAATGACGTCAGGGCGGGTCACCATACTCTGGTCACCATAGTTTGCGGAGCTCCTCCAAAAAGCGCGCCGCCTGGGCGCGCGTGCCGGCGGTCACACGGACACATCCGGCAATCTCATAACTGCGATCACGAACCAGCACACCGGCATCGCGCAGCTTGTCGCGAACTTCAATCGCGCGTGCACCGGCCTCAAACAAGACGAAGTTGGCCGCCGACGGAAACGCTCGAATGCCCAGCGTGGCCAAGCCCGCTTGCAAATCCGCCCGCGCGGCGATCGCTTCCGAAGCGTAGTGGGCGATGTAGTCCGCATCGTCGACAGCTGCCGCCGCCGCCACCACGGCCAGCGCGTTCACGCTATAGGGCGACTGTGCCTTCCGCATCCACGCCGCGTTCTCGGCATTCGAGAACAGGCAGCCCATGCGCATCGCCGCCATGCCGTACACCTTCGAGAATGTCCGGCTGACGAAGAGATTCGAATAGCGTCGAATCCAATCCAGCACGGTGACGCCGGAGAACTCAAAGTACGCCTCGTCGATCAGGACCACCGTCTCCGGGTGGGCTTCCAGGATCTGCTGGATCGTCTCCCGGCCAATGCCCGTGCCGGTGGGGTTGTTGGGGTTTGAGATCAGGATCGCGCGTGCCTTCGCGGCCAGTACTTCAGCCAGCGGAAACTCTAGCGTCCCGGCCCGGTAGCTGATCTCCCGCACCGTCGCCCCGGCTACCTCGGAATAGAAGCGGTACATCGCATACGAAGGGTGCAGCACTACCACCTCGTCGCCGTCATCGACATACGTGTTCACCAAAACCTGGATCGCCTCGTCGGTGCCGTTTGAGAGCAGCATCTCCTCCGGCGACACACCAAAGTAACGCGCCAGCTTGGGCCGCGCTTCGGAGTACTCCGGGTAAACAGTCAGGCTCTCCGCCGTCAACGCCCGTTGCAATGCTGCCACCACAGCCGGTGACGCGCCGACAGTGTTCTCATTGAAGTCCAACCGTAGCTTGCCCAACCGGCCATCAGCCGGTGGCTTGTACGGAGCCATGCGTTCCACTGCAGGCCGTGGCCTAAGACTCACGGCGGACCTCAACCGAACGCGCGTGCGCTTCCAGGCCCTCGGCCCTGGCCAGTGTGGTGATGGCCGGTGCCAGCTTCTCCAGCGCCTTCTCTGATAACTCCTGCGTGGCGATGGCCTTCACAAAGTCCGCGCTCGACAGGCCGCCGCGCAGCCGCGCCGCGCCTGAAGTGGGCAGCACGTGGCTGGGGCCCGCTGCGTAGTCGCCTGCTGCTTCGGGGCTCGATGCTCCCAGGAACACGCCGCCCGCATTGATGATGCCGGGCAACAGTTCCGGATGATGCAGAGACAAATGCTCCGGTGCGAACTGGTTCGACAGCTCCACGGCCTGCTCCAGCGATTCAACGATCAGGATCGCGCTGTTCTTTTTGAGCGCCACGCGTGCCGTCGGTGCCGTCGGCAGATACTCCAGCTGCCAGGCCAGCTCCGCTTCCACCGCCGCCGCCAGACGCTTCGAAGTGGTCAGCAGAATCGCCGAGGCGTCCGTGTCATGCTCGGCCTGCGCCAGCATGTCCGCCGCAATCCACTTGGGGTGGCCTTCGGCGGCAATGATCAGGATCTCGGTGGGGCCCGCCACAAAATCGATGCCCACTTCACCCGCCAGCAGCTTCTTCGCCGCGGCCACGTAGATGTTGCCCGGTCCCACAATGCGGTCCACTTTGGGAACGCTCTTGGTGCCATAGGCGAACGCCGCAATGGCGTGCGCTCCGCCAATCTGGAACACGTTCTCGACGCCCAGCATGGCGGCCGCCGCCAGAATCTCGGGCACGGGCTTGGGTGCCGTAATCGAGATCGACGGCACGCCCGCCACCTGCGCCGGGATCACCGTCATCAGCACCGTCGAAGGCAGCGGGTAGCGGCCCGCGGGCACGTACGCCGCCATGGCCGGAATGGGCCGGATCACTTGACCCACCCGCAGACCGGGCGCAATCAGCTTCGACGAAGGCCGTGGCAACTGGAGCTTCGCAAACGCGCGAATGTTTTTCGACGCCACCTCGACGGCATCGCGAAACTCTTTCGACACGCCATCCATCGTCGGTTTGACGCGCAACGACTTGCCTTCAAACTTATCGAACTGCCGCGCGTATTCGAGCACCGCCGCGTCGCCCCGCTTGCGCACGGCTTCGAGAATTGGGCGAACCGTGGCTTCGGCTTCTTCCATGCGCGCCGCTCGGCGCTTCAGCAAGCGAGAAGCGGATTTGGCGTCGAGAATGCGGACAACAGGCTGTTCAGACATAGCTACATCACAATCTTGTTCAACGGATACTCGACAATGCCCTGCGCCCCGGCTTCCTTCAGGCGTGGAATGATCCGGCGCACGGTGGTCTCATCCAGAATCGTATTCAGCGCCACCCAATCGCCATCGGCCAAGGGCGACACGGTGGGATTCTTCAGCGCCGGCAAGACGCCCAGCACGCGCGTCAGGTCGTCGCGGTGGACGTTCAAAAGCAGACCCACTTTGCCCAACGCCGCGATCGCGCCTTCCAGCAGCATCTTCACGTCTTCCATCTTGCGGCGCTTCCAGTCATCGGCCCACGCGGCCTTATTGGCGATCAGCTGCGTGTTCGATTCCATCAGCGTCTCGACAATCCGCAGCTTATTGGCGCGCAGGGAAGAGCCGGTCTCGGTCACTTCGACAATCGCGTCCGCCAAATCGGGCGGCTTCACTTCAGTGGCGCCCCAGGAGAACTCCACCTTCGCCGTCACGCCATTCTCGGCCAGATAGCGCTTGGTGAACGCCACCAGTTCGGTGGCGATGATCTTGCCTTCCAGATCTTTCACGCTCTGCACCGGTGACGATTCCGGCACCGCCAGCACCCAGCGGACTTTGCGGAAGCTTTGCTTGGAATAAACCAAGTCCGACACCGTCACCACTTGCGAATCGGTTTCCAGCACCCAGTCCCTGCCCGTCAGGCCGACATCCAGCACGCCATCTTCGACATAGCGCGCCATCTCCTGCGCCCGGATCAGCATGCACTCGATCTCGTCGTCATCAATCGACGGAAAGTAGGAACGTGACGACGTCGAGATGTTGAACCCGGCGCGCCGGAAGATGTCGATGGTGGCCGTTTCCAGGCTGCCCTTGGGAATACCCAGCTTCAGTTTGCCCGCGCTCATTACTTGGAGCCTCCGTAAACGATCTTGGGGTCGTACACCTGGTGGTCGACGACATTCCACTGCCGCGCTTTGTCCAGCGCGCGGAAGAAGCAGCTTTCGTAGCCTTCATGGCAAACGCCCGGGCCAATCGCTTCCACGCGGATCAGCACCGTGTCCTTGTCGCAATCGGTGCGGATCTCGCGCACCAGCAGCTTGTGGCCGGAGGATTCGCCCTTGATCCACAGCTTGTTCCGCGTGCGGGAATAAAACGCCACCACGCCGGTTTCCACCGTGATCCGCCACGCCTCTTCATTCATGAAGCCCACCATCAGCACGCGATCGCTGATGTCATCCTGAACAACGGCGGGGAGCAGGCCGTCGAGTTTTTTGAAATCCAAATCCATGTTGTAACCGCCCAATTAATGCGCTTCGCAAAAGAAAAAGCCCGCCATTTGCCGGCGGGCCCTTTACTCTCTAGAAGCAGAAAAACAAGATCGCTAGAAAGTCGCCCGCACGAACACGCCATGCCCGGAATGATGATGATGGCGATGAGCGAAAGCGACCATGAAACTGTGAGTATAGCTTACGCCGCGTCCCGGTGTACAGTCGCCGGCGAGAACGCGGGCAGGCAGATGGCCAGATACTCGCAGCCCTCCGCGCCCGGCGTCGAATACCTGATCCATTCGCCCGGATGCGTGATGATCGCCTGCCCGGCGTTCACTTCCGTCACGCCGTCCACGTGCTCCACCCGCATGGTGCCCTTCAGCACGATCGTGTATTCAGTGAACTCCGGCCGCTGCCCCGGCTCACTCCAGCCCTCCGGCGACCGCATATGGGCAATCGAGATGCCGGACTCACCGGTATTCAGATGGCCGGTATACTCGTGAATAATCTTGTTTCCCGGCACCGGGATATGCATGGGCTTCGCGATCAAGGTAGGCATACCGTAACGGTACCGAAATTGCTGGTCCGATTGGGGAGAATCGCCACCGCAGGAGCCCGCCCATCATGCCGTCCGCCAAACCGCCCGACAACTTCTGGGACCGGCCCCTCCCGGAACTGATGGCCGAGCTTGCCGCCGCGCCCTCCGGCCTCGCCACAACGGAGGCTCAGCAACGGCGTCAGAAGTTCGGCTCCAATAGCCTGGCGGGCGAATCCCGATTTGCGGTGCTGCTGGGGTTTCTGGGCTTCTTCGTCAACCCGCTGGTGCTGATCCTGCTCGCCGCCAGCGTTCTCTCCATCGTGCTGGGAGATGCCATCGGTGGCACCATCATCATCGCGATCGTCCTATTGAGCGCCAGCCTCAACTTCTACACCGAATTTCAGGCCCGCCACGCCGTCGAAGACATCCGCAAGCAGGTGGCGACCACGGCCAGCGTCCTTCGCGATGGGAAGGAAGTCGCGCTCCCCGTCGCGGAACTGGTGCCGGGCGACATCATCAAGCTGAACGCCGGAGACCTGATTCCCGCCGACGGCCGCTTGCTGGACGTGAAAGACCTGCGCGTCCGCGAATCCGCGCTCACGGGCGAGTCACTGGCGGTGGATAAAGCCGCCACCGACTTGCCGGCAGGCGCTCACTCCATGGCCGATGCCACCAACAGCGTCTTCCTGGGCACCGCCGTCCAGACCGGCATCGGCACCGCGGTGATCGTCCGCACCGGCAAGACCACCGCTTTCGGAGCGATCGCGCAACGGCTGGCCGCCCAACCCCCGGAAACCGAATTCGCCCGCGGCATCCGCCATTTCGGCCTGATGATCACGCGCGTCATCATGCTGCTGGTGCTCTTCGTGCTGCTGGTGAATCTGGCGCTACACCGGCCGATGCTCGAATCATTCCTGTTCTCCGTAGCCTTGGCGGTAGGCATGACGCCGGAGATGATGCCCATGATCATCACCATCACCCTGGCCCAGGGCGCTCGCCGCATGGCCGCCAAGAAGGTGCTGGTGAAGCAGCTTTCGGCGATCGAAGATTTCGGCAGCGTCGAGATCCTGTGCAGCGACAAGACCGGTACGCTCACCGAAGGCGAAATTGTGCTCGACAAGCATGTCGATATTGCGGGTCAAGACGACGACGAGGTGCTGCGGTATGTCTATCTCAACAGCTACTTCCAAACCGGCATCAACAGCCCGCTCGATGACGCCATCCTGAAGCATGACCGCCCCGCCATCATCGAGTACGAAAAAGTAGAAGAGATCCCCTTCGACTTCCGTCGCAAGCGCCTCTCGGTGGTGGTCCGCCGTGATGGAGCCAACCGGCTGGTCACCAAAGGCGAGGCCGAAGGCATCTTCGCGATTTGTGAAAGTGTCACCGCCGGAGGCGTCGTGGTGCCCTTCGACGACGCCCGCCGAGCGTCGGCCACGGCAACCTTCCAGCAGTTAAGCGGCGACGGCTTCCGCGTCTTGGCTGTCGCCTTCCGCAATCTGGAGACGGCCCCCACTTATCCCGCCAGCGCTGAGCAGGCCATGACCCTGGCTGGCTTTGCCGCCTTCCTTGACCCGCCGAAGCCGGGCATTAAAGCCGTGCTCGAAACGCTCAAGGGCAACGGTGTCTCCATCGTCATCCTGACGGGCGACAACCAGTACGTCACCCGCAAAGTGGCGCACGACGTCGGCCTGGCCACCGACAACGTCCTCACCGGTGACCAGGTAGACACCATGACCGACGACGCCCTGGCCTATCAGGCTGAGCACGGCGCCATCTTCGCCCGCGTTACGCCGGAGCAGAAAAACCGCGTCATTACCAGCCTGAAGGCCCGCGGCCGCGTGGTGGGCTACATCGGCGACGGCATCAACGACGCACCGTCCTTGCACACTGCCGATGTTGGCATCTCGGTGATGAACGGCGTCGATGTGGCCAAAGATGCGGCCAAGATCATTCTGCTCGAAAAAGATCTCTCCGTCCTCAACGACGGCGTCATGGAAGGCCGCCGCTGCTTCGCCAACATCATGAAGTACATCCTGATGAGCACCAGCTCCAACTTCGGCAACATGTTCAGCATGGCCGCCGCCGCGCTGTTTCTGCCCTTTCTGCCCATGCTGCCCACGCAGATCCTGTTGAACAACTTCCTCTACGACACCTCGCAGGTGGCCGTGCCCGGAGACAACGTCGACGCCGCCTTGCTCCACAAACCCAAGCGCTGGCGGATTCAGTTCATCCGGCAATTCATGACGATCATCGGCCCCATCAGCTCGCTCTACGATTTTTTGACCTTCGGCGTCCTCCTGTTTCTGTTCCAGGCCCACGAGAACCCGGCGCTGTTCCGCACCGGCTGGTTCGTCGAATCGCTGGCCACGCAGACCCTGGTGGTGTTCATCATCCGCACGGCCGGCAACCCCTTCACCAGCCGCCCCAGCCGCGGCCTGATGATCAGCGTCGTCACCGTTTCACTCACCGGTGCTCTGTTGCCCTACACGCCGCTGGGCAGTTGGTTGGGCTTTACCCCGCTGCCCTGGCACCTGTTGGCCACCATCACGCTGCTGGCGGTCACCTATCTCGCACTGGTCCAGGGCGTCAAAACCTGGTTCTACCGGCGGCATGCGCTGCTCTAGGGACACCCGCCGGGCAGCGGAAGGCTCCGGCAATCGGCTACGGTGGTAGTTGGCTCTTCTTCTGAACGTCCAAGGATTGGAAAAATCCTTCGGCTCCACCACTCTCTTCCGCGGCATTTCCTTCACCATTTCCGATGGTGACCGCATCGGCTTGATCGGACCCAACGGCTCCGGCAAATCGACGCTGATGCAGACTCTCGCCGGAATCGTCTCGCCGGATTCGGGCGACGTCGCGATTCGCAAGCGGGCCAAGCTGGGCTATGTGGCCCAGGATTCGCAGTTCGCGCCCGGTGAATCGGTCAGCCAGGTGATCAACCGCGCCCTCGAAGCCGTCCACGCCCCGGAGCTGGAACGCGATGCGCGTCGAGAGGAAACGCTGGGCCGCGCCGGCTTTGTCGATGTCGAGCAGGAGGCAGCAAAGCTCTCCGGCGGCTGGCGCAAACGCTTGGCGATCGCTGAAGCCTTGGTGGCCGCCCCCGACATCCTGCTGCTCGACGAGCCGACCAATCACCTGGACCTCGCTGGTATCGAGTGGCTGGAAGAACTGCTGCTCGATTCCTCCTTCGCCGCCGTCATCGTCAGCCACGACCGCTACTTCCTCGAAAACGTCGCCACCGTCATGGCCGAACTGAACCGCGCCTACCCCGACGGCATGCTGCGCGTCATCGGCAACTACAGCACCTTCCTCGAAAAGAAGGGCGAGTATCTGCACGCCCAGGCCAAGCACCAGGACGCGCTGGAAAACCGTGTCAAGACCGAAATGGAGTGGCTGCGCCGCGGCCCCAAGGCGCGCACCACCAAGTCCAAAAGCCGCATCGCCAAGGCCCACGAAATGATCGGCGAGTTGAAAGACCTCAACTCCCGCATGCGCACCTCGACGGCCGATATTGATTTCACCGCCTCCGACCGCAAAACCAAGCGCCTAGTCGAAATCGAAGGCCTCTCCCATACCTTCGGCAGCCGCCGCCTGTTCGACGACCTCAACTTCGTCATCACCGCCGGCATGCGCGTCGGCCTAGTCGGCCCCAACGGCGGCGGCAAGACCACCCTGCTCCGTCTGCTGCGTGGCGAGTACGCCCCGCAAACCGGCACCATCAAGCGCGCTGACCAGTTGCGCGTGGTCTATTTCGACCAGAACCGCACGCTCGACGGCAAACAGACCCTCCGCCGCGCCCTGGCCCCCGATGGCGATTCCGTGATCTACCAGGACCGTGTCATCCACGTCGCCAGCTGGGCCTCCCGCTTCCTGTTCGCCAACGATCAGCTCAACCAGCCGGTCGAATCCTTATCCGGCGGCGAACGCGCCCGCGTCCTGATCGCCCGCCTGATGCTGGAGCCCGCTGACCTGCTGCTGCTCGATGAGCCGACCAACGATCTCGACATCCCGACGCTCGAGATCCTGGAAGAAAGCCTGCTCGAATTTCCCGGAGCCCTCGTCCTGGTCACGCACGACCGGTACCTGCTAGACCGTGTCTCCACCATCGTGCTCGGCCTGGATGGCGAAGGCCATACCGAAGCCTTCGCCGACTTCTCGCAGTGGGATGTCTGGCAAAAAAGCGACCGGACACCAGTCCGCGCGCCGTCTCCCAACTCTCCGGAACCTCCGCCCGCGGCGGCATCCTCCGCGCCCAAGAAAAAGCTCTCCTACAAAGACCAGCGCGACTACGAAACCATCGAAGCCCGCATCGCGGAAGCGGAGCAGTTACTGGAAGCGAAAAAAGCCGCGCTGGAAGACCCCGCCGTCGTCACCAATCCCACCGCGCTCCAACAAGCGCTCAAAGACGTGGAGACGGCCCAGCACGCCGCCGAAGAACTCTTCATGCGATGGGCTGAACTGGAAGCCAAACTAGGCTAGCCCAGCCACCGAGCGCTGAGGGCACCAAACGGCCCACAAGGCCCGCAACTGCCTCAAACAAAGGCCGCAAGGGAGTGCCGATTCCGAGCCGGCATGCGCCAGCAAGTCGGTCCGGCCTACTTCAGCTGCCCCAGCAACTCCCCAATCGCATCCACTACCAACTGCGGAGCATCCAGTTCGATATCGTGGCCGCTCCCCGGGGCCATCACCAGCTTGCCGCGCGTGGACAAAGCGGCGATCTCTTTTTGGGAGGCCACCCAGGCGTCGGGCTGCGGCCG
>CANGYQ010000004.1 GCA_947458745.1 Bryobacteraceae bacterium
GATCACGGTAGTCAATAGTTTTTTCATGATGTTTGGTCTCCCCTAATGATTTTGGGTCTGAACTTCTGGCTCTTGCTCTGGCTCCGCCTCTAGGGGTTGTCCCGCGGGCACGGCAGGCAGCGGGGCAACGGAGCGTCCGCTGCCGGAATGGCGACCGCGCTGAACAGCAGCGCGAAGATCACGGTGGTCAATAGTTTCTTGATCATGGAAAACCCTCCTTTGGGTTACTGGCTATGGTAAAACCGAGGCGGTGGCGTTGGCGACTCACAAATGTATTCGGCCTGTTTGACGATGGTTTGGAGCTTCAACATCTGGCCCCTGCTTTTCGATATACAGAAATCAGCCCCCACTGCCAATTCCAGGTTGGCGGGGGGGTGGCGATGGCGTCAACCAGCTCGCGGCTACCCGATGGGGCTAAATGGAACGGCTCTGCAGCCTGCGGGGAAGGCCTTAAATCAGCAATACTTGCGTTCTGTTCGGCTTTTGGAACACCATATTGTCAGTCCCAACAGCGTCCGATCTGGCAGGATGAATTCAAACTCGAAATTGTTGTAAACTTCGGATTCTGCCCGAGACGAATTGATGGAAACAGTCCGCCACTCCACCACCTGGGATCGCTCAGCCAGCGCCAGTCTTTGGCTGCGCACTCTAGCGCAGATTCCGTCGTTGTTTGGCCGCTTAGCATACCTGTCGTCGCTGAGGGACAGTAACTCTGATTCCTATCAGCATCACGGGCTGGCCATGGTTTTCGGCGAGGCCGAAGCCAATCAGGCGTTGCGAGAGAGTCACGAGAAGGCCTTCGCGGAATGGTTGATGTACGGCCTGGAGCAGCAGAAAGCCGACCTGGATCTTTATTTGTCCACCCTCGATACGCCGAAGCGGCTGCTACTGGAAAGTTGGCAGCGCCTGACGCCCTACCAGAACCTGGTTCCGTCGCGGGCCGAGAGCGCGCAGAGGAGCCTGTACCTATCAGATCTGGAGACGCTGCTGAGGTTGCTCAGGAACGAGTACGGCGCGGCTCCACATCCAACTGCATCGCGACGCCGATAACCTGGCCAATCACATCCACCGCTTCGACGGGATAGACCGAAGGCGGGACGGTGGAGGAGGGGTGGGGTTGCAGAATCAGGTTTCTGTCGGAAATACTGCACCAGCCACAGGCATATCCACCCTCGTGTTCGAGGAAATAGATGGGCCGTTCGTACTCGTTGTTCCATCCACCTTGAACGACTTTCTTTTTTGTTTCATCCACCATGATCAGTGCCCCCGGCAGCAGGATCGGATACATCGACCAATCCTCCGATCCGATAAAGGCGTAGCGGCGGTTCTTCAGGTCCAACCCCTCCAGCAGCATCAACGGCAGCTTTCCCCAACGCTGGATCAAGCGGCTGACGTAGGTGGTTTTGCGCAGGTCAAGCCCTGGGTCAAGGGCCAACGGCACCTGGATGTCGCCGTGACCGGCGGTGGTGAAATCGATCGGATGCGTGTTGGGGACTTCCAGCGTGGCGGCGTCGGCGGCTAGGCGGGTGACGTTAACCCCATACCAATCAAGTACATCAAGAATGTTCAGGCCGTAGATGGCGCAAAGACTGTAGAGCTTGTAGATGCTGGGGACGGTCCCCTTGTTCTCAATGTCTGACAGCCGACTGAGTGCAATGACGAAATCTTCATTGCCATGTTTTTCGCGGATGCGCTGGCTATAGACTTCAACGTCCCGGTAACGCAGATTGAGGCCCTCGCGGGCCCGCTTGAATTTTTGACCGGGCTCCTCCATGATAATGGCACGTCCGCCTATTCGAGGGGATTAAACCCGCTAGGCGCGGGCGTCTAAGAATATAAAATAAATCGTGTCCTGATTCCGAATTATATCGGCCCCACCAGCCCAGAGCAAGGAGGTATATCCTTCTGCTCTGTTCCGAAATCAGAACAGAGAGCGAGAGAGTTTGCGAATCGTCGTTGGAATATCGGGAGCCAGTGGTTCAATTTATGGTTACCGCCTGCTCGAAAAACTCCGCCTGAGGTCGGGAATTGAGTCCCATTTGATCCTGACGCGTAGCGGTGAAAAGACAGCGTACCTTGAAATGGGCAAACTGGCCGCGGACTTCAAGGCGCTGGCCGACTACTCCTATTCACTTGAGGATATAGGCTGCCGGTTGGCGAGTGGTAGTTTTCAGACCGATGCCATGGTGGTGGCACCGTGTTCGATTCACAGCATGTCGGCGATTGCCACCGGCATCACCTCCAACCTGCTCACCCGCGCCGCGGACGTGACGCTGAAGGAGCGCCGGAAACTGGTGCTGATGGTCCGCGAAATGCCGTTCCACCTGGGCCACTTGCGCAACATGACCGCGCTGGCCGAAATGGGCGCGATCATCGCCCCGCCGGTACCGGGTTTCTACAGCAAACCGGAATCTGTGCTGGACTTGGTGGATCACTGTGTTGACCGGGTGATGGACCTGATTGGCGTCCCGGCCGATGATGCCAAGCGGTGGGAGGGTACACGATGAAGAAGAAGCCGGCCAAAGAGATCATCGCCTTTCAGGGAGAGCCCGGGGCGTTCAGCCAGATCGCCATCCGCCAGTTTTTGCCGGAGGCGGAAATCCTGCCATGCGAACGGTTTGAGCAGGTATATATCGCCTTGCGCGACGGCCAGGCGACCGGCGCGGCGATCCCGATGGAGAACACGCTGCACGGGTCAGTGCATGAGAACTACGACCATCTGCTGAACTTTGACGTGCGCATTGTGGCCGAGACCAGCGTCCGGATTGTCCACAACCTGATTGTCGTGCCGGGCGTCAAGTTTTCCGATATCCGGCAGGTCTATTCGCATCCGGTGGCGCTGAACCAGTGCCTGAAGTTCTTCTCAAGCCATCCGGAGCTGACCAAGCAGACCTTTTATGACACCGCCGGCAGCGTCAAGATGATCATGGCGGAAGGCCGGCGGGATGCGGGGTCCATCGCCTCCGCAGTGGCGGCGGAGATCTACGGTGCACGGATCCTGAAGCGGTCGATTGAAGATGACCGGGAGAACCATACCCGCTTCTTCCTGCTCCGGCGCCCGGAGTTCAAGGCGGCGCCCGCCGACGGTCCGTACAAGACGTCGCTGGTGATGACGGTGAAGAACGTGCCCGGATCGCTATTCCGGGCGTTGGGGGCGCTGGCGCTGCGGGATATCTCGTTATCGAAGATCGAGTCCCGTCCGCGCCGCGGTACGCCCTGGGAATATCTGTTCTATCTCGACTTTGCCGGACACACAGATGAACCGCGGGTACGCAATGCCATTGGCCACCTGGAAGAGATGGCCGGCATGTTGAGGGTCCTGGGCAGCTATCCGGCGGCGCGCCGATAGCCGCAGGCGCCGGTCGCTGCTATCATCCGCTTGAGCAGGCGCTGCAACTGGCGGCGGCGATGGTGCGTCTAGAGCTTAGGTAGTCCGCAACCGTCGAGGTTGCGGCGGGTTCAATTCCGAAGAGGTAGCTATGCGTTCATGGATTTGGCTGGTTCCCGTGCTGCTGGTGGCCGCTGATGACGACAAGGCGGTTTTCCGGAGCGACCTCTCCCTGGTCCGTGTCGATACGCAGGTGCTGGACCGCGATGGCCGGGCGATCACCGGCCTGAAGATTACCGACTTTGCTCTGCGTGAGCAAGGTAAGCCGCTACCCATCCGCAACTTCGCGCGTGAGGACATGGCGGTGGATCTGTTGTTTCTGCTGGACGTCAGCGCCAGCATGCGCCCGCACGTCGAGCGGATTGCCGCGGCGGCGCGCCAGGCGATGGGCGTTTTGGGAGCCGAAGACCGGGTGGCCATCATGGTCTTTGACCGCGCCACGCGCATCCGTATGCCCTTCAAGGCCGGCCTGGAGCAGGTGGAAGCCGGCTTTGACGGCGTGCTGCGGCAGGAGAACTTTCGCGGCGGCACCGACATTACGTTGGGGCTGATCCAAGCGGCGAACTACGTCAAGAAGAATGCCCGCCCGGATGCCCGGCGCGCGATCGTGATCCTGACGGACGACCAAACAGAGTTTCACCGCGATGATGAGGGCGTGTTGATGGCACTGGAGCGCGCCGACGCCGTCCTGAGTGCTCTGCTGGCACCCAATGCCATGAATCAGTCCAACTTCCCGGGTGGGGGTGGCTATCCCGGGGGCGGCGGTCCTGGCGCAGGCTCCGGCTGGCCCGGTGGACAGCAGCGCCGCGGTGGTGGCCTTGGTGGAGCCCTGGGCGGCATCATCCTGGGCGGCGGCGTTGGCTTCCCCGGGGGCGGCCGCAATGGTGGGCCCTATCCCAATGGCCGCAATGGTGGCCAGTACCCAGGTGGTGGCTATCCGGACCCCAACGACCCCAGTATCGGGCAGTATCCGACGGGACGCAACGGCGGACCAGTGATTGTCGGCAATTCAAGGACCCGGTCCGCCGGTACGGCGGAAATTGCCGAAGCATCCGGTGGGGACAGCTTGCCCGTGCAGGACGCCTCTTCTTTGCTGGACACGCTCACGCGGATCCGCAAGCGTTACGCGGTTTATTTCGCCCAGCCCGCCGACGCCCGGCCCGGGCAGGAACGGAGCATTGAGCTGACATTGGCTGACTCCGCTCGCCGCCGTTACCCCGAAGCGGATCTGCGCTACCGCCGCACCTACCGTCCGGAAATCGCCTCTACCTCCAGCCCAGTGGAAACCTCGTCTGGCGCGCCGCCTGTCTCAACGGATGATGAGGAGACGGCTCCGGCGGCAACACGAAGCCCACGGACAGCGCCAGGCGCAAGCACAGAGGAGGAGCCAGCGGCACCCGCGATCCGCCGGACACGACGCCCCGCCGTGGATGACACCAGCCGGGGCCAGAGTCCGATGTCCACCGGAGCCAACGGTCCGGAATCCGCCACACCCACGAAGGGCGGTTGGCGCCGTATTTCCGAGAAAGCTCCCAGCGATACGGCGGTACCGGTGGTGAAGAAGTCAGGCAGTAATCCTTAAACAGGGGCGACGATGGAAGACTGCGGTCGGGAGTTAGTGGTGGGGGACCAGATCCGGGCGGTGAACATCCGCGCGTTGGGGTGAACTCTTGCCCGAATGGGTGGAGTCGATCCGTAACCGGCGCAACACATCGCTGGCAATCTGGGGCAGCCCTAACACGGCTTTCGCTGCACCCTGACGGATGGCCTCGGCCGGCATGCCGAACACCACCGATGTGGCCTCGTCCTGCGCGATCGTCATGGCACCGGCTTCGCGCATCCGCAGTAGACCTGCCGCGCCATCAGCGCCCATGCCGGTGAGCAACACGCCCAGTGATTGAGCTCCCACGGTCTTGGCCACCGACGCAAACATCACATCCACCGACGGCCGCTGATAGCAGACCCGCGGGCCATTGCTTAAGCTGACACGGGCCAGGCTGCGCATCACCATGTGTAAGTCTCCGGGGGCTACCAGTGCGCGGCCCGGTCGGATTTCGTCGTTCTCTTCGGCTTCCTTCACTTCCATGGCGCAAATGCTGTTCAAGCGTTCAGCAAAGGCGCGCGAGAAAGACGCCGGCAAGTGTTGCGACACCAGCACCGGAGGAGCATTGCGGGGAAACTGGCGCAGAACGGTGGCAATCGCTTCCGTGCCACCCGTAGACGCCCCAATGGCAACGATGTGGTTGGCGAAATGCGCCTCTTCGGCTGCCACCGGAGCCGGAGCCACGGCCTGGTTGAAGCGCTTCACGTGGCTGGCGGCTCGGAGCTTGTTCGCCAAAGTGGCCGCCAAGTCGCCTACGGACAACGGCCCGGAGGGTTTGGCCAGCACTTCCACCGCACCCGCATCCAGCGCGGCCAGCGCTGCCTGACAACCAGCTTGGCCCAGTGAACTTATGATTACCACCGGCATCGGGTGATACCGCATCACCTTGCGCAGAAAGGTCAGCCCGTCCATGCGGGGCATCTCGATGTCCAAGGTCATGACATCGGGCTTCAGCTCCAGCAACTTGTCCCGCGCGATGAAGGGGTCCGCGGCAGTGCCCACCACTTCCAGATCGGGCTCATGCGCCAAGGCATCGCTCAGCAGCCGCCGTACCAGTGCGGAATCATCCACAATCAGGACACGGGTTGGGCGGGGCTTGCTCATGCGACGGGGCCAAGCCGGAGCGTGGCTTGGAGGGTGCCCTCTTCTAGTTCCAAAGCGACGCGATGTCCGCCTGCGGGGAGCATCGCCAAGGCATAAGGGCTGGAGAGGTTAAAGATGCCGTTGCGGTTCAACCGGCTCAGCGCCGCGCCGCACAGGATGTTCGACAACTCGCTCAGCACTTCAGCCATCTGGTCGGCATCGGCGTCTCCATCCAAACCGGCGAAGTTGGCCGCCAGCACTGCGGCCGCGTCCTCGGTCATGCCCATTGCGAACTCGCCTTCCCAGGTGCCGGAAAAGCTGATGGCATAGCGATGATAGGGATGGTCCAGCTCTTCGGCGGGCCCCAACACGCCGCAATAGAACATGCTCTCCAGCACTTCCACCGAACACTCCATCAGGGTGTTCTTGATCTCCGCGGCCGCCAGCCCGTAGTCGGTTTCTGTGAGCGTCATAACTTAGTCCACCTACTGCCCAATCTCCATCACGCGCTCCAGTTCGTTGCGGAGCAACGCGGGCTGGAAAGGCTTCACCACATACCCGCGCGCGCCCAGTTCCATCATCTGGTGCATGCGCGCATCCGTGGCGTCGGTTGAGACGACCACCACCGGAATCCGTTTCAGCATGCCGTTGCCGGCCATCTCGCGCAGTAATTCCTCGCCCGTCATGATGGGCATGTTGACGTCCGTCAGCACAAGATCCACCGGCTTGGCCCGCAGTATCTCGAGTGCCTCAGCACCATCGGAAGCCTGCGCCAACGACGCGATATCGAAGCCCGACATCTCGATGACCCGGGTGATCATCTTGCGCATTGCCGGCGAATCGTCCACCACCAACAAATGGGTGCTCATTGCGTACCTCCCCGGGACTGCACTTCTTTCAACGAAACCTTACCTGTGCCCACTTCCAACATGATGCTGCGCGACACCGTGCCCCCCAGCTCCTCACCTTGGATCATGACGCCCGCCTTCCACAGCAGCTTCTTGACGGCCAGGGCGTTGCGCTTGCCGATGTTGAACGTGGCGCTACCTTCAATCATCTGAGCACCGCCAGCCACTTTCACCTGCAGCCGCTTTTTATCCGCCCCCAGGTTGGACAGCTTTTCGAACATCAGGCGCACGCCGGTATCGGCGAACATGAATGGCTGGCGGCCGGCCTTTTCCGGATCCAGCGACGACTCCGGCAACATAAAGTGCAGCAGCCCACCAATATGGCCCACCGGGTCATGAACGGTGATCGCCACACAGGAGCCCAGAGCGTAAGTCACCAGAGTGTCGCCCATGTTATTCGAAAAGCCGCAGTCTCCGACGCCGACCACGACGGACTGAGTGGTAGCCATATGTTTATGCGGCTCCCTTCACTTTGCGATAGATGGCGGGCTTGACGTATTCCAGCGAATGCTGCACACCGCTCAAGCTTTCCGAATGGCCAATGAATAGGTAACCGCCGGGGAGGATGGCCTCCGAAAGCCGCCCCACCACGTTGGACTTGGTGGGGATATCGAAATAGATCATCACATTGCGGCAAAAGACCACCGGGAACTTCTGTGCCGGCACGGCGTCTTCAATCAGATTGAAGCGGCGGAACTCCATCCGCTGACGCAGTTCCGGCTTGGCCTTGAAGAAGCCCGCCGAACGGCCCTCGCCCCGGAGCATGAACCGGGGCCGCCAGTCAGCGGGCAGCGCTTGCACCTGATCTTCGCCGTAGACGCCCCGCGAGGCATGCTCCAGGGCACGCGTCGAGATATCAGTGGCCAGCAGCCGCGTATCGAGACTGGGGTTCAGCGCGGCCAGCGTGAACATGATTGAGTAGGGTTCCTCGCCCGTGGCGCAAGCCGCGCTCCAGATGCGGAACGGATGCGCTTGGGCGAATTGGGGTACAACGACCGACTTCAGGAATTCAAAGTGTTCCGGCTCACGGAGAAAGCTAGTGAAGTTAGTCGTCAGGGCATTGATCAGCGAGACCAGCGTTTCGCCGGTCCGGTCGCTTTGGATCCGGCTCCAATACTCGTCAAACGACCGCAGGCCCTGTTCGCGCAGCAGTTTGCCAACCCGCGCGGAAACCAGGGCCTGTTTGCCGTCCTTCAAGTTCAGCCCGAACTTCTCATAGGCCAGCTTCGAGATCCGGCTGAAGTCAGCGGCCGACACAATGTCGGCCGAGTACGTCGGATCATCGAAAGTGCCCGGAAGGTCGATGGCACTAGGCGGCACGGTTGGCTCCATCGTAGGTGCTTTGATCGGCCGAGAAGACGCCGTTCATGTCCAGGATGAGACCCACGCGGCCATCGCCCAGGATGGCCCCGCCGGCAATACCCGGCACGGGACGGATGCCGTCGCCCAAGCTCTTGATCACCACTTCCTGCTTGCCGATCAGGTCATCCACCACCAAGCAGAAGTCGCGGCCACGCGCTTCGGCGATGATGATGAGGCTCTGTTCGGGATCCTGCGACTTCGGCTCGACGCCAAAGCGGCGGTAGAGGCGCACCACCGGCAGCACCCGGCCGCGGATGAGAGCGATCTCGGCGCGCCCTTCAACAGTCGAGATCATCTTGGCTGTCGGGCGCAGCATTTCCTTGATGGCGAAGATCGGGACGATGTAGCGTTCCTCGCCCACACCGACAATTAGGCCGTCAATGATGGCCAGGGTCAGCGGCACCTTCAGCGTGAACTCGGTACCTTTACCCAGCACGGAGACGATCTCGATGCGGCCCCGGAGTTTCTGGATCTGGCGCTTGACGACATCCATGCCGACGCCGCGGCCGGAGATATCAGTAACCTGTTCCGCCGTGGAGAAGCCGGGCTCGAAGATCAGATTGAAGACATCGTTGTCGCTGAGGTTGTCACCATTCTCCACCAGGCCACGGTCGCGGGCCTTGGCGAGGATCTTCTTGCGGTCCATGCCCCGGCCATCGTCGCCCACGGTGATCATGATGTAGCCCGCCTGGTGGGCGGCATGCAGCTTCACTTTGGCCACGGGTGGTTTGTCGGTGGCGGAGCGCTGGGCGGAGGTCTCGATACCGTGGTCAATCGAGTTGCGAACCATGTGCATCAACGGATCAGCCAGCGCCTCGACGATGTTGCGGTCGAGTTCGATGTCTTCGCCCGCAATGTCCATTTCGATCTGCTTGCCCGCCTTGCGTGACAGGTCGCGGACCAGCCGGATCATCTTCTGGAACAGCGTTTCAAGCGGCACCATCCGCATCGACATCGCCGTCTTCTGGACTTCGTCGGTGATGCGGCCCAACTGACTGATCGTCCTCATCAGCGACGGGTTCTTCAGAGCCACCAGATCCGGGTTGTGGCGCACCAGTGACTGGGCAATCACCAACTCACCCACCATGTCAACCAGGTAGTCCAGCTTGCCGGTATCCACCTTGACCGAGCTCATCGAACCGCTGCTTGCGGCCGGAGCGGTGTTGGCCGCGGATGCTTTGCTAACGGCCGGTGCTTTGGCTTCGGGCTTGGCTTCCACCGCCCGAATCTCCGTGGGTGCCATGGGCTTGGCCGCAACGGGAGCCGTCACCGGTGCCGGTAGATTCTCGGCCAGTTCCGCAACGGGTGCCGTGGGTGCGGCCGAGGAAGAAACCAACGCTTCTTCGGCCATCGGGAACGCCAACTCAGATGCATCCGGCGGCGTGATCGCGGGATCGGCAGCGCTGTTGGCCACCGTTTCCGGTGCCACACTCATGGGTTCAGCTTCGGCCGGGGGTGCTGCTTCGGCGGCAGCCTTGTCACCGCGAAGGATGCCGCGGATCTGGCTGAGCAGATCATGCGGTTCCGGCGCATCGGGAGCGGGTTCACCGAGCAGCGTCTTCTCCAGCGGGTTCAACTGCTGATTGAGGTGGTCGGCGCTGGCCAGAATCACGTCCACGGTCGAGCCAGTCAGCTCGATCTGGTGGTTACGCGCCATGTCCAGCAGCGTCTCCACTTCGTGCGCCACTTCCTGGATGACGGCGAACTCCAGGAATCCAGCCAAACCCTTAATGGTGTGGAAGGCCCGGAAGGTTCCGTGGATTGATTCGACGTCGCTGGGGTCGTTCTCGATGGCCAACATCGAACGTTCGATGTTTTGGAGGTGCTCCCTTGATTCCATGATGAAATCGCGGACCAGCTCCGGATCCTGCGAGAGCGCCGCCGGCGGTGCCGGGCGGCCTTCACATGCCTTCTGCAGCCGCGCTAGTTGCTGCTGCATGTCGGGCAGACTGGCTTCGCCTTCGGCCAGATACTCACTGGCCAGCCGCGAGACATCGGCCCGGCCTTGCGCCTCGGCCAACTGTTTCAGGTCGCCCAGAAACTCCTGCCAGCCTTCCGCTTCCACATCCGGCCCAGGCATCATGAGCCGGACGGCTTGATCATTGATTAGGGCTTCAAGCCCACGATTTGCCTGGTTGGACATGGTGTTGTTTTAGAACTCCCGGAACTCTTCGTCCATCGGGAAGGGGTCAGCCACTGCCGCCGGAGCATTTGATGTACGGGGCGCCACGGCCTGCCGCAGATTGTCGAATTGCTCATATGACGTCCGGGCCGTGCGTGAAGAGTTACTGGATGATGGTGTCGGGCTGCCACCACCGCGGCGGCCTCCGCTGGTGCGTCCCGACATATGTTCGCTGCCACCCACTAGTTGGTGCAACCGGTCCACCGCAGTGCGCATGCCTTCGGCCTGGGCGCTCATCTCCTGGCTGGCGGCGGCGCTCTGTTCGGCGCTGGCGGCCGTCGATTGCGTCACGCGCTGCATCTGGTTCACCGACGTGGAGATCTGTTCGATCGACCGTGACTGGTCGCGGCTGGACAGATTCACCTTGTCCACCAGGCTGCGGATGCTGGTGGAGCTTTCGGTGATCGCCTTGATCGCCTGCACCACTTCACCCAGCTTGGTTTGGCCGCCGTTGGACTTCTCGATCGAATCTTCGATCAGTTCAGCGGTATCCTTGGCGGCCTGGGCGCAGCGTTGCGCCAGGTTGCGCACTTCGTCAGCCACCACCGCAAAGCCCATGCCGGCTTCACCGGCGCGGGCCGCCTCGACGGCCGCGTTGAGGGCGAGAATGTTGGTTTGGAACGCGATCTCGTCAATCACCTTAATGATGCGCGAGATTTTGCCGGATGAGGCCGTAATCTCCTGCATGGAGCTGACCATCAGTTCCAGCGTCTGGTTGGCGCCGGCGATCTGCCGGTCCGCCACCGCCACCGATTCCGTGGCCCCTTGCGTGTGTTCCAGATTCGAGCGCGTCATACCGGCCAAGTGCTGGCTGGAGGCTGCGGTTTCTTCGAGCGTCGCGGCCTGTTCGCTGGCGGCCTGTGCCAGCGACTGACTGGCTTCCGCCACCTGCGAGGCGGCCTGCGCCACTTCACCCGCACCGCTGGACATCTCCTGCGCCAACGCTTGCAACGTCGTGCTGGACTTGCGGACCATGAACCACAGGAACACGGCCACAATGCCCGAGATGGCGATCAGTGAGCCGATGATCCAATAGGCACCACCAGCGCGGCTTCCCGCCCGGGCGGTCGCCTGATTGGCGGCTTCGGTCTGCCGCGCGAGCAACGCTCCCGCTTCGGCGGTAATCTCTTGCACGCGGGGCTGTACCTTCTCGTCGGAGATCTTCTGCACCTGATCGAACTGCTGTTTGTCGATGGCTTGCAGCAGCTCATTGTGCGCTTGGTTTAGCGCTTGAAAGCGGGTGCGCAGCGAATCCACCGACGAACGCGTCGAATCATCGTCAATCAACGGCTGGATCTCGCCCAACGCCCGCTCGATCTCTTGCGAGGCCTCACGGAACTCCTGTTTGTGACGGTTGACAGCCTCAGTTTGCTGGACGATGCTGCGCAGCAGAATGCCCTGCTCGGCCGCCATGGCCCGCGTGGAACCGTGGTTCATCTGCCAGGCCAGCGAGTTTCGCTTGCCCGCCCGGTTGACGGCGTAATCCATGTCACCGCTAATCTGGGAGATAACCGTGATCGCCCCGATGCTGACGGCCAGGGTGAGCAACATCATAGCGCCGAAACCGGCGGTCAATTTGGCCCCGAGGGTCATACGTTGTGACAAGAGACTTACTCCTTTACAGCTTGAAATTGAATGACAGCGTGGCTTGCACCGCGCTGCCGGATGGCTTGAACTTCCATTGCTTGACGCACTCGACGGCGGCGCGCGTGAGGATGGGGTTGCCGTTGGAGGCTTCTACCTTCTCCAGCTTGCCGTCTTCACCGATGAAGACCTCTACTTCCACCGTGCCCTGAACGCGCAGCTGCTTGGCGGCGGCGGGATATTCTGGTGCGGTTTTGGAGGCTACATTGGCCATCAACTCCGCCGTGGAAACTTTCTTGTTCTGCCCTAAAGCGGTGGCGGCCAGCGCCAGCGCCACCAGTACAAACCACACAAAGCGAATTCGCATTTTTTAGCTCCTCTTTATTCTTTTTCCTCAGCCTAGCCTGGGTTCCCCATGCGATTGGCCAGTTCGATTCGTGTGCCTGGACACTGGACGGGCACTGCCCCACCCGTCCGACCCTCTGCCCCAAGGGCGTATATCGGCCAACGGCCATAGCCACTTGAACGACCGTTTAGGAAACGGCCATCGAACTCAGCACTTCCACTTCATGGGTCTGGAGCGCGGAGTCAATATCCAACAGCAGATTCACCTGACCCTTAGTTTTGGCCACACCCAGCAGATAGGGCACGGAAACGTCACGGCCAAAGTCGGGCGTATCCTCAATGTCGCCGGCGGCGATGTTGCGGACCTCAGAGACAGCGTCCACCAGAATGCCCATTAGCATGATGCGGCCGGCGGAGGCTACTTCCACCACCACAATACAGGTGCGGGCATTATTCTCCGTGGTGGCAAAGCCAAACTTACGCTGTAAGTCCACTACGGGGATCACCTTACCGCGCAGATTGAACACACCCCGGATATAGTCGGGGGTTTGGGGGACCGTGGTGATCTCCTGTACGCCGATGATCTCCCGGACTTTCAGTACACGGATGGCGTATTCTTCCTTGCCCAGCTGGAAGGCCAGGTACTTGCCAGCACGGCCATCGTTGGCCGGCGGTACCGGGATCTTCGTCGAGGCTGCGGCCGTCATTGCTTCCATGGGGGAACTCCTTCCACAGGGGCATATCGGAGCAGCGCGCCACGGTTTGAACGGGAAACTTACGTTCGCCACAGATCGCTAGTGGAAGGATCAAATGGAAATATTTCGTAAAAATATCGCAAATGAAACGGCTTTTGCGTCGATACGACTTTCTGAAGGACAACGATTGCCGATCGGGCTTTAGGATCTTCTTGCTGCTGCGTCGTTTGCGGAGCAGGACGAGTGAGGGTTGTTCGGCCGGCTGAAGGACCAGCCGGACCCGCCCGTAGGCTCACCCGAAGTCCGGTTGTCCCAGATCGAGGAAGTCGCCAGACGGCCGCGTGAAGGTTCGGGCTATTCCCGGCCAAGCCGTTCCGTCTTACTCGACCATGGAGGCGATCTTCAAAATGGAGAATGATATAACATGAAGCTACCTCCCCATGAACAATTAGCGGAGATGGTCCGAACCGCCACCCTCGATGTTTGCTCCACGATGCTGGGCATTGAGGCGATGGCCCAACCGTTCCAACTCACCGGTAACATGACCGGCCCGCAGGATGGCGTATTCGCCACCGTCGGGATGGCAGGCCGCTGCACAGGCTCAGGCACGGTGACGATGAATGAGGCCTTGGCCTGCAAGTTGGCGGGCACCTTCATGATGAGCGAGTATCAGTCGGTGAATGGCGACGTTCTGGACGCCATCGGCGAAATGGCCAACATGGTTGTTGGCAATGTAAAAACGGAACTGGAGGGTCTGATGGGTACAATCGGCCTGAGCATCCCGACTGTTGTCTATGGCCGCAATTTCCGCGCCAAGAATCTCAGCAAAACCCAGGTTGTGAATATCAGCTTCGATTGCCAGGGCCAGGAGATGACCGTGTCTCTTTCGCTGAATGAGACGGAACTAGCCGAAGAAAAGGTCGTCTCGGGCTTCCTGCAACCGCACTACGTCGCAGGCTAAAGCGCGCAGTAAACGCTGGGAACGACATGCTCACCGGAGCGGGCGTCAGCCCTGTCTCCGGTGATTCTGTTTTTGCAGTCCAGGCGGGCTGGACCCGCTCCTCAAGAAACGCGGAAATCGCCCGCGATCAGCGCTTAAAGGCGGGACTCTCCGGGATGGCGGCGCCATCGACGCGCGGGTCAGTGCCGGAGAAGTTGACGTTGCGCTTGGTGTCGCGCTGCACGGCGCTGCCAAAGCCCATGCCGCTGGAATAGTTAGGCACAACGCTAATGGCGTGCCCGCGTCGCGTCAGTTCCTGCCGGGTTCCTTCCGGCACCCGGCCTTCAATCTGGACATCGCAGCCTTCAAAGGTGCTCTTGGTGAAGCGGGCCGCTTCAATCGCCTGCTGCACGTTCATCCTGAAATCAACCACATTGGCAACGAATTGCGCATGCGCCTGGGATTGATTCCAGCCGCCCATGATGCCAAAGCCGATCTTCTGGTCGCCCTTCTCCATGAAGGCGGGGATGATGGTGTGCAGCGGGCGCTTGCGGCCTTCCAGCGAATTCGGCTTGCCCGGCGCCAGATCAAAACCCGCGCCGCGATTGTGTAGCGAAAAGCCCGTCCCGGGTGCCACCATGCCGGTGCCATAACCGGCGTAGTTGGACTGGATCAACGAAACGATGTTGCCTTCCTTGTCGATGGTTGAAAGATAAATCGTTTCGCGGCCTTTGGCGTTCAGGTTCTGGCTGATCTCCGATGGCAGCACCGCGCAGGAAGCCTTGTCCATGCGGATCAAGCCCGCGCGCCGCTCGGCCAGCTCTTTCGAGAGCATCTCATTCACCGGGACGGCGGCGAAACGCGGATCGCCCACATACTTGGCCATGTCGGCATAGGCCAGCTTTTTCGCCTCGATCATGACATGCATCGCAGCGGCGGAGTTGTGGCCGTAATCGGCGATCGGGAAGCGCTCCATGATGTTGAGCATCGACAGTGCCGCCACGCCTTGGCCGTTGGGCGGCAGTTCAAAGACCTTCCAGCCGCGGTAGGTGGTGGAGATGGGCTCCACCCATTCGGGTTCATACTCGGCAAAGTCGGCCAGCGTGTGCGCCCCGCCCTGCTTGTTGAGGAACGCGACCAGGGTCTCAGCCATCTTGCCGGTGTAGTAGCCATCGCGGCCTTTGTTACCCAGCATGCGGAGCGACTCGCCCAACGCTGGGTTCTTGAACGTGTCACCGGGCGTCGGCTTCTCTCCGGCCGCGAGATAGGTTTCCTTGAACCCGGGTTGCTTCAGCAAGCGCTGATTGACCAGGCTACGCGCGGTCACAACTGAGACAGGGAAACCCTGCTCAGCATGCAGGACGGCAGGGGCAAGGATCTCGGCCAGGGTTTTCGTGCCGAACCGCTTACGCAGTGCCTCCCAGCCGGCTACGGCGCCTGGCACGGTGATGGCGTGGATGCCGATGGGTTCAATCTTGGTGATGCCTTTGGCTTTCAGCCACTCCGGATTCAGCGCCTTGGGGGTCCAGCCGGAGGCGTTCAGGCCGTAGACCTTGCCGGTCTTGGCTTCATAAATGATGGCGAACAGGTCACCGCCGATCCCATTGACGAAGGGCTGCGTGAGCCCGGTCATGGCGTTGGCCGCAATGGCCGCATCAATGGCATTGCCACCCTGCTCCAGGATCTTGGCCCCGGCCAGGGAGGCCAAGTAGTTCGACGCAGAAACGATCCCGTACTGGCTGACAATCAGGGGGCGGGCCGAATCATAGGGCGTGGGTGGCGGCGATTGAACCGCTTTGGCCGGAGCCACCTCCGGAGCGTCCTGGGCAGCCACGGCGGCCACGACGAGAAGCGCGATGAGCGGAGACTTCATGGTTTGCGAGTTTAGCATGGCGGGGAAAACTCAGCCACCTGGTTGACACTCGCTTGACATCAAGTTTACGCTACCGTAACCTGCAAGGTATTCATTTTGCGCCCTCCGTCGAGCGCCCAGTTCTTGAGGAGCCTGCTTGCTCAACCGTCTTGCTCTCGCCCTGGCCGTCACCACCCTGGTCTCGGCGGCTGATCTCCCGCCCGTGGCGCAACTGCTGGTGGATGTCATCAAAATTGACACCTCCAACCCGCCCGGCAACGAAGACAAGCTGGCGCAGTTTCTGAAGACGAAGTTCGCGCCGCTGGGCTTTGAGATCGACATCATCGAGACGCCGCAGAAGGGCAAGTCGCACTTCATCGCCCGGCTGCGCGGCAACGGTTCCAAGAAGCCGGTGTTGCTGGCGGCCCATGCCGACGTGGTGGGCGTGGAGCGCGAGAAGTGGACAGTGGATCCATTTGCGGGCGTCATCAAGGACGGGTCCGTCTATGGCCGTGGAGCGATCGACTTCAAGGGTGGCTTGGCCGTGTTCGCGCAGGCGGTGCTGGACTTGGCGAAGAACAAGGTGAAACTGGACCGCGACGTGATCTTCCTCTCGGAAGCGGACGAAGAAGGCGGGCTCTACAACACCACCTGGCTGGCCCGCGTCGCCTGGGACAAGATCGATTGCGAGTATTCGCTGAACGAAGGCGGCTGGATCATCAAGGGCAAGGACGGCAAGACATCTTATGTCTCGATCTCGACGGCCGACAAGGGTGGCGTTTCGCTGACGTTGAACGCCAAGGGCACCTCCACCCATTCGTCGATGCCCCGCCCCGACAATGCCATCTACACGCTGGCGCGCGCGCTGGCCAAGCTCTCCAGCTACGACACCAAGGTGAAGCTGACCCCCGAGACACGGATGTTCTTCTCGACCCTCAGTGACGTTTCGCCGGAGCCGATGAAGACGCACTTCAAGAACCTGCTCTCCGATGACCCGGTGAAGGTGGCCGAGGCCGACAAGATCATCAGCGAGGATACGCTGCTGCACGCCATCATGCGCAACACCATTGCGCCGGTGCTGATGAGTGCCGGGTTCCGCGGCAACGTGATTCCGGGCAACGCTGAGGTCACCCTGAACTTCCGCACCATCCCCGGCACCACCACTGAGGAGTTGATCGACGAGATCAAGGAAGTGGTGCAGGACCCGCGCGTCGAGATCACGCCTGCCTCCATGGCGATGACGCGCGGCCCGATGACGCCCGAGCAGAAAAAGCAGATGGACGATTACGCCAAAATGCGCGCTTCGCTGAAGCCCTCGCCCTTGGACAACGAACTGTACAAGAGCCTGGTGAAGCATGCGCTGGCGGTGTATCCGACAGCCAAAGTGACCCCTTACCTATTCCAGGCCGGCACCGATAGCTCCGCGTGGCGTTCACGCGGCATTCCGGTGTACGGCATCTACCCCTATCCCATTGACCATGAAGATCTGAAACGGATGCATGGCAATGACGAACGTGTACCCATCTCCTCGCTTGAGACCGGCGTAGACCTGATCTACAAGACGCTCCTCGACGTAGCGGCGACCAAGAAGTAAAGTTCGCAAGTTTCGTAGCTGAAAAGGAGACCGCAAAGTTGAACGCCTCAAAGATGCCGGTGACGCGCCATTTCTCCTTGATCGCCACGGCCTTGGAGAGCCGGAAGTCGATGCGGTTGATCGGCTGGCCGCGCAGCGAATTGCGGGCCACCGTCGTGTATCCCGGAGCGATAGAGGGCTTCAGGAATTCCGCGCCGACAAAGGTCCGCGTGCCCGCGCATGCTGCAGTTCGCCGCCCGGTTCGACTTCTAGAGCCGTGGCGCGGTCTGTCACCATATGGCTGTGAGACGACTCTGGGTAGCATTGCTGGCTGTCACTATTTGGGCCACAGATGTTTAGGCCGCGGATGCGTGGCTTTCGCGGGTGGTGCCAGCGATGCCGCCCGCCGAACGGAAGGCCTATCTCGCGCTGTCGAGCGTTGAGGAGCGGCAGAACTTCCAGCGGCTTTTCTGGACCGGCAAGGCCGTCACGGAGCCGGAGTTTCTGTCGCGGCTGGGCTATATCGACAGCCACTACGGCAGCGGCCAGACCGGCTCCGGTGCCAACACGGACCAGGGCCGGATGTATCTGGCGCTGGGCGCACCCACCGCGGTCCACCGGATGCCCTCCAGCCGGATCTTCTATGAGACCGAGATCTGGTTCTACGACTACGCCCCGCAGACCGGCTACCGCTCCCGCCTGCAGTTCCTCTTCTACCGCCCACGCAACATTGGCGACTTTAAGCTCTATTCGCCGATGATCAATACCATCCGCGCGCTGCTGGTGCCGCAATCGGGCACGCGCAGCATGTTCGGCATCAACGACGTAATCACGCCACAGGACGTGCGGACGCGCATGAACGTCTCACCCGCTGAAGACGAGGTAGTGGAGGCCGCCCTCGGCGTCGCCAAAGGCATCACCGGCGTCGGCAATAGCGAGATCCTGTCGCGCGCCATGTCCCCCGCTGAAATGCTGCGCCGTGACCCGAAGGCGGTGGTGAAATCCACCTTCAGCGTCGCCGAGCAGCCCGACGTCCGCATCATCCAGTTCTGGGTGGACGGAACCATCCCGGTCACCGATGTGCAGCTCCGCACCTGCGCCGTCTCCTCGCTCGGTGTCACCATTGAGCGCCGCAGCCAGGCCGTGGACCGCAGCGAGATCCCACTCGGCTACAAAGAACCGCGCCCGGTGCTCTTCACCCAACGCTTCTTCCTCCCGCCCGGCGCCTATTCGCTGATCGTCGAAGTGGACGGCCGCCGGATGACGATGCCGTTCCGCGTCGCCGAAGACCCCACCCACGCCATGACCGGCGAAGCCTTCGAGGAGCGCCCCGGAGAAACCAAAATCAGCCTAACCCCCGACCCTCGCGGCGAAATGGCCAAGGAAGCGCTCGCGCGGCTGAAGGGGAATTAGCGGCCCGCCAAGTCGCAAAGACGCCAAGAAGGCGCTGAGTTTCCTTTGCGGCTTTGCGGGACCGTGCGCTGCGGAACCCAGCGGACGAGTTATGGGCGCAGAAAGGGCTTCTTGGCCGGAAGGGGAATGGCGACCTCGAAGAAGCTGCCGGGTGTGGCGGCGTTGACCGCAGCAACCACTGCCCCGATGTGCAGGCGAACCAACGGCCAGGGAGACTGACCGAGCACCACAATCGCAATTATTCGGCTGGAGAGATTCTGCTGGTAGCGCAGGTTCTTATCCGCGGTGAGAAACAACTCGTAACCAGCCTGTTCGGCCGCGGTCAACAAGTCTCCGTTCTCGAGCCGCCCCCATCCGCTTTGCTCGGCAGTGGAAACGGAATGGCCCTCCAGGTGACGGGCAAGGCCATAAGGGGCGCTCTTGTCAAAGAGTACGCGCATCGGCCGGGCTCAGCGCGGGGAGTGGCAGAGGTGGGGCGGCGCTTTGGGCCGCAAACTCCAGTACGGCCTGAACCTCTTCACGAGTCACATTGTAGTTCTCGATCAGCTCTTCGATCGTGGCCCCATATTCCAGATTCTCGAAAATCACTGACACTGGCATCCGGGTATCACGCAAAACCCACGCGCCACTCACCTTGCCGGGAACGCTTTCGACGGCAGCGCATTGAGACCAGTCTAACTGTGCCATTCACGAACCTCCTCGAAGACAATCTTAACGGGTTCCAACTCGGGACACTGTCCAATCTACAGGGCGAGACTGAAGAAGTCCGACTGGCGGGCAAAACCTGCTTCCCCTCCCGCCTACCTCTTCAACGCCAGCGTCAACCCATCACCAATCGGCAGCAGGCAGCTCCAGACTCGCTCGTCTTGGGCGACGAAGCGGTTGACTTCGCGGAGGGCGACGGTGTCCGGGTCGTCGGAGTGTTCCTCCAGAATCCGGCCGGACCAGAGGGTGTTGTCGATGGCGATCAGGCCGCCGGGGCGGAGCAGTTCCAGGCAGTGTTCGTAGTAGCCCAGGTAGTTGGTCTTGTCGGCGTCGATGAAGGCGAAGTCGAAGTGGCCGGCTTGATGGGCGTCCAGCAGGCCGCGGAGAGTTTCCATGGCCGGGGCCAGGCGCAGGTCGATTTTGGCGGACAAGCCCGCTTCCTGCCAGTAGCGGCGGGCGATCCGGGTGAACTCTTCCGAGACATCGCAGGCGATCAGCAGGCCTTTGGCGGGCAGCGCCCGGGCGACGGCGATGGAGCTGTAGCCGGTGAATACGCCCACTTCGATCGCCCGCGTGGCACCCAGCATCCGCACCAGCAGACCCAGGAAGTGGCCCTGCTCCGGGGTGATCTGCATCCGGGCGCGTGGGTGGAGGGCGGTCTCTTCCCGGAGCCGGCGGAGGTAGTCGGGTTCTTCCGGTGAAACGGTCCGGATGTAGTCCACCAGGGCGTCAGTGAGCGGGAGATCGGCGTGGGACATCGTGGGAAGCGTAGCACGGGCGGTTGGGGAGTCTCGTGGGCGACCGAGAAAACGATGAATGAGTCGCATACGGCTGTTCGAGCATCT
Source organism: Bryobacteraceae bacterium (assembly GCA_947458745.1). Classification (GTDB taxonomy): domain Bacteria; phylum Acidobacteriota; class Terriglobia; order Bryobacterales; family Bryobacteraceae; genus JAPKYZ01. The sequence goes on from CANGYQ010000004.1 coordinate 20,479, forward strand.
CCGATTTAGGGCAATTCTGCCGATCAGACAAGCTGACGCCGTGGCCTACGGGCTATGGTGTTGCCAATATGGAAATCGGAGTTTAGAATTACCTTTCCAGGTTGTTTTGTGAATCTCGGTACGCATCACACTCCGCGACCCATTGATGACGGCGATCCGCTGGCGCCCCAGCGCGAGGCAGCCATGTTCTACGGGCTCTTTTTGCGCGGCCACGCGGCGGAAGACCTGCGCCGGGACATCGAGTTACCGAAAGATCTGGTCGATAAGATGTTGCAAAGAAAGCCCTACGAGGATTCCTTCAAGGATTCCATCGAGCGCGTCTATCAATATCGCCGCAAGGTGCTGGCCATCTTTGATGAGCTGGTGACCAACCAAAAAACCCGGCTGCGTTTGCAGTAGCGGCCCCCTCGATCGGGCGCTTTCCGTTTCCACTGTTGCACCGGGACCATTCGTCGATTTTCAGCAGCGTCGTGGGGCAGGCCAACCGCTCGCCCACGACCAAGGTGGGCCTGGGGGGTCTGCCCCGCATCTTGGCTGAGATTGTGGTCACACCAGTAGCGATCTTTTATCCCGAATCGTTGCCTCAGTTGCGGCGAAAAATAGGAAAGGCCGGGCTTTCGTCCTCACCCAGCATGAAATGGTGCGGGAACGAGAGCTGACCATCATCGCGCAGGACCCTGGGGTTCGTGTGCACGGCCGGATTCTCACCGCGCGCGTACGGATTCCGCACGAGGAACTGGCCGCCGGACCCCGGGGATCGCGGGTACACGTGGTGGACTACGATTCCAGCACGCATTCCCTTTACCGGCCGATGGGCCCACTGAATGGGGAGAGCCTCACGGCGAATTCCGCCACCGGAGACCCGTTCCGGACAGCGACTAGTGCCGAACTGCTCAGCAACCCGCACTTCCACGCCCAGAACGTCTACGCGATCGTGATGCGGACGCTGCAGCGGTTTGAGGCGGCGCTGGGTCGGCGGGTGAGTTGGAGCTTCGGCGGCCACCAGATCAAGGTGGCACCGCATGCCTTCGCCCTGGCCAATGCCCTGTACTCGCGAGACCACGAGGCGTTGCTGTTCGGCTACTTCCCGGCGGCGCGCGGGCGAGCCGTGGTGCATACCTGCCTGTCGCACGACATCGTCGCCCACGAGACCGCCCATGCACTGCTCGATGGCCTGCGGGAGCGCTATACGGACCCCTCCAGCCCGGACCAGGCGGCCTTTCATGAAGGCTTTGCCGATCTGGTGGCGCTGCTGAGCGTCTTCTCGCTGCCGGAGGCGATGGCGGCGGCACTGCCCCGGCGGGCCCCGGCCGCCGGCTGGAACCTGCGGGAGAACGCGGCGCTGGGCCTGGCCCGGCAGTTCGGGCGGGAGCTCTCCGGATTGCGATCGCAAGCCCTCCGCCGTTCGGTCGCGCTGAAGCCCTCGCGGCGGCTGCTCCACCAGCCACAGTTCCAGGCCCCCCACCGGCGGGGCGAGATTCTGGTGGCGGCGATGATGCACGCCTTTCTGGCCGTGTGGCAGCGGCGCGTCGACTCCGCCCGCGCCCGGACCCGGACCCAGGTAGCCGGGGAAGGGGCCTGCGTGGCCAGCCATCTACTGACCATGGCGATCCGGGCGCTGGACTACGCTCCGCCCACCGACATCGAATTTGGCGACTACCTCAGCGCGCTGCTGACGGGCGACTTCGAAAGCTACCCGCGGGACAACTACTACCGTTTCCGGAGCGTGTTGCGCGGCAGCTTTGCCCGCTTCGGCATTCAGCCGACTTCGGTCGGGACGGCTGAAGAACCGGGGATCTGGCAGCGGGCCGGTGGCGAACTGGACTACCGGCGCACGCACCTGGAGTCACTGCAGCGGGACCCCAATGAGGTGTTCAACTTCATCTGGGACAACCGCGGCCCGCTCCGGCTGTGCGAAGAGGCGTTCACCCGGGTGCAGTCGGTGAGGCCCTGCGCCCGGTTGGGTCCGGATGGATTTGTGTTGCGGGAAACCGTGTCCGAGTATGTCCAGGTTCTGGAAGCCGAAGCCGGAGAACTGGCGCAGTTGAGCGCGGCGGTGGAGAAGCCTGCGGAGATGCCCGACACCCTGCCGGTGAAACTGCTGGGCGGCGGCGCGCTGGTGTTCGACGAAGGCGGCCGGCTGAAGTATCACATCCACAATTCGCTGTTGAATGGTCCGCGCCAGTCCCGCCGGTTGCGGCACCTGTGGCAGAACGGCTACTTTGACCCAAGCTACCGCCGCGGCCACTTTGAACTGTCTTGTCCCTGGAGGAAACCATGAAGCCCATTGGCGTCCAGGTCCGTATGTATGACGTGGGCTTTGGGGATTGTTTCCTGCTGACCATCCAGTATCGGAAGGCGCAACCGCGGCATGTACTGATCGACTTTGGCACCACCGCCCACCCGCGGGAGCGCGAGTTTGAATTGCTGATGCCGATCGCCGAAGACATCGCGGCGCTCACGGCCGGCAAGCTGCACGCGATTGTGGCCACTCACCGGCATCGGGACCATATCGGCGGCTTCGTGCCCACACCATCACGGACCGCCCCGGGCGCGGTGATCGCCCGGTTGCAACCGGATCTGGTAGTGCAGCCCTGGACCGAGGATCCGGATCTGCCGGAAGATGCCTTAAGCCCGGCGCGGAGCAGTGCCCGAGCTGTCTCCTTGCTTCGCCTGGTGGACCAACAAGCTGAGATACATCCGCTGATGCGGCAGGAAATTCTGACGCTGGCGCAGCGCAATCTGCCCAATCGGGCCGCGATCCGGCAGTTGGCCGGTCTGGGCCAGGAGCAACGGTATGTGCGGGCCGGGCAACGCTCCGGACTGGAGTCGGTTCTGCCGGGCGTAAAGGTATCGGTTCTGGGTCCGGTGGCCCCGCGGCCCCGGCGGAGCCGATCGCAACTCAGATTCCTACCGCCCCTGGTGGCCGATCAAGCCCTGGGACTGCCGGCCGCGGCGCGGGCCCTCGACCAGCCGCTGTTCCCGGATCATCCATTGTGGCGGGGCGTCGCGACCCTGCCCACCCGCTGGCTGCGCAACCGCATCCACGATCTGCACGCGGAACAGATCCTGGCCCTCACCAGGGCCTTTGACGCGGACATCAACAACACCAGCGTCGTGCTCTTGATCGAGGCGGCCGGGCAGCGGCTGCTGTTTACGGGCGATGCCGAAGAGGAATCCTGGACGGCGATGCTCGCCCGGAAGGGAGTGGCCGAGAAACTGGGCGGCGTCCATCTCTACAAGGTGGGCCACCACGGCAGCGCGAACGGCACGCCGGAACAGCTATGGCACCGGCTGCCGCGCGAGGTTGGCTTGATCTCCATGCTCTCGACGCGCAACGGAGTCCACGGCCAATGGGAACGGGGGACGGAAGTGCCCCGCCAGTCGCTGGTGGAAAAGCTGGCGATGGAAAGCCACCTGCTAGATACCCGGGATCTGCGCCGGCGGCGGCTGATGAGCGTCGCTGTGGAACTCGCGCCCGGCCACCCGCCTCTTACACTAATGGAATGACCCTGCCCATCTACCAGGTGGACGCCTTCACCTCAAAGCTGTTCGCCGGAAATCCAGCGGCCATTGTCCCGCTTACCGAATGGCTTCCTGATGCACTGTTGCAGTCCATTGCCCAGGAAAACAATTTGGCGGAAACGGCCTACTTCGTGCGAGAAGGCGACGCCTACCGGCTCCGCTGGTTCACGCCGGCTGTGGAGGTGGATCTTTGCGGCCACGCCACCCTAGCCGCCGCCTTCGTCCTGCGGAGGTGCTTGGGATACATGGGGCCGCAGATCGACTTTGATACCCGCAGCGGCCGCCTAACGGTCACTGGTGGAACTGGCGCCGGTGAAGATGGGTGCTACTGGCTGGACTTCCCTGCCCGCCCACCAGTGCCGATCGAGCTGGAAACGCCGATCCGGGACGGAATGGGCCGGCCGCCAATGGCCGCCCTGAAGGCACGGGATCACTTGCTGGTCTATGAAACGCAGGCCGAAGTGGCCGCCCTGAGCCCGGATTATCCCCGGATCTCGCAAACCGACCACTTTGCCGTAATCGCCACGGCACCGGGAGACGATTGCGACTTTGTCTCGCGGTTTTTTGCCCCCCGCCAAGGGATCAATGAAGACCCCGTCACCGGTTCCGCCCACTGCACGCTGACACCCTACTGGGCGGAGCGTCTGGGCAAAACCAAGCTCTCGGCCCGACAGATTTCGCCCCGAGGTGGCGAACTGCAGTGCGAGTTGGTGGGGGACCGGGTACGGATCGGCGGGTACGGCGTGCTCTATCTGCGGGGCGAGATCGAGGTGTAGTGACCAGCTACGTTTCGACTCTCCGCCCCCGTAAGCCTAAGCGGCTGAGTTGCCTGCTTTAGCGGCCGGAGCCTTGTTTTTGGACCCCGGTGGGCGTCCGCGCTTTCGCGCCTCTGATAACCAGCTTGGCGGCCGGCCCCGGCGTTTGCCGCGGCCTTCGGCTAGGCGCTCCAGCGTGAGGATGGCTTCCTCAATCTGGGCGCGTTCCCGGCGCAAATCCTCAAGAATCTTAGCGACGTCCATGGGCCTTCCCTCAGGAATTCTGACTCCTTTTCAGAGCCATTCTGCACTTCAGTCCAGGTCGCGCATCGTGGCGTCGAGTTGGTTCTGAAAGCGGAACGGATTTGAGGCAATCTTTGTTGCATGGCCAGTGTACCGCTGCTTTTTGGGTAAATTCAAGGGTTTTGTTCTGAATTCAGAACAAACTAACCACGGAACGGCTAACGAAAGTACTAGGACTGTGCGCGCGGCAAGCGCTTTTTCCAATAGAAATAGAACGGCACACCCGCCACAATCAGCAGCAATCCCATGATTGATTCACGCGGGGAGTCGCGCAAAGTGAAGAAGATCAACAGGCTAGCGACCAGCACGAAGAGCACCGGAACCACCGGATAACCCAATGTCCGGTAGGGTCGCACCAAATCAGGCTTTTTGTAGCGCAAAACAAGTACAGAAGCGGCGGCCATTCCGTACAAAATCCAGCTGGCAAAAATGACATAAGTAAACAATTGGTCGTACCGGCCCGAAAGTACTAGCACGGATGCCCAGGCACCCAGCCACAAAATGGAGTTGCCCGGGGTCCGCCGCACGGGGTGCACTTCGCCGAGCGCCTTGAAAAACAGGCCGTCGCGGGCCATGGCGTAGGGAATCCGCGAGCCACCCAAATACGAACCATTCAGTGCGGCAAATATCGAAATCATCGCCGCGACGCTCACCCATTTGCCGGCATCGGGACCAAACACGTGCCGCATCATCTCCGCCGCCACCCGATCGCTGGCCGCCACTTCCGCCGCCGACAACACAAAGAAATACGCCACATTGGCTAACAGATAGATGGCCATCACCGCCAACGAACCGATGATCAGCGCCTTGGGCAGATTCCGCTGGGGATCCTTGATTTCGCTCGAGACCATGCTGACGTTGTTCCATCCGTCGTAGGCCCACAGAATGGCCACCAGCGCCCCGAAAAAGCCGGTAATGCCGCCCGCCGCCGGAATCGAAGTGGCAAAGTTTGAGACCCTCCCTTCACCCGAGAAAAGCCCGACGGCGATAATCGCCCCGATCAGCGCCACTTTGACGACGGTGGCAATAATCTGGAGATTACCCCCTTCACGGACGCCGAAATAATTCACCACAGCCAGGATCAGCAGCACCCCAATCGCAAACAATTGACCGTACCGGATTTCGAGCGGCGCGCCATTTTCGCCCAGCGGAATCGGCGTCACCGCCGCCACCTGATCCAGCGCCGGAATCAGATTGGCGACGTAGAGAAAAAACCCGGTAGCTAGCGTGGCCAGCGAACCGCTTTTTGCCACCCAGAACTGCGTCCAGCCATAAACGAACGCAAAGAAGGGCCCGTAGGCCTCGCGCAGGTAAACGTATTCACCGCCCGCTTCCGGCATGGCGGCGGCCAGTTCCGCGTAGGTCAGCGCCCCAGCCAATGACAGCAGGCCGCCAAAGATCCAGACCAGAAAGACCATGTCGACGCTGCCGGTCTTGAGGACCGCCGTCTTCGGTACCAGAAAGATGCCGCTGCCGATCACCGTTCCAATCACGATGGCGATGGCGGTGGGGAGTCCCAGCTCACGCCGCAGTTCATGCACCTTGGGTAGTTCAGGCATCCGTTTTCTCCTGTCGAAATACAAATCCAAATAGCCAGCCGACGATAAACGTCACGGAAGTCCCGATCAATACGTGCCAGGTCCAGGCAATGGGCGTCCCAAACCGGACATAAATCATCACCAATAGTGCGGTGGACATTCCGGCCATCGCCGCCACTTCGCCCGCCCGCTTGGTCAGCAATCCCAGCAGGAAGACCCCCAGCAATGATCCATAAACGATCGAGGCAATGCCCAGGGCGGCCTCCAGGACGCTCTTGACCCCCGTGGAGGCCCAACCGATCACAAACAGCCCCAGACCCCACGCCACGGTCGCCCAGCGGGCCAGGCGCAGGTAGTGGTCCTCGCTGTGGCGGCTGCCGGTCATCGGCTTCACGAAATCCATGATGGTGGTGGAGGCCAGCGAATTCAGCGCGGCACTCAAGTTCGACATCGCCGCCGCCAGAATCGCCGCCATCACCAGACCCGCCACCACCGGCGGCAGATGCTTCCAGATAAAAGCCGGATAGATCTGGTCCGCCACCACCGGCGGAGCGATACCAGCGGAGCGGTAGTAGACAAACAGCGCCACGCCAATCAGCAGGAACAGCGTGAACTGGAAGGCAATCACCAACCAGCTGGCCATCAGCGCCTTGCGGCTTTCGCCCAGATCCTTGGCGGCCAGTAGGCGCTGCACCATCAGTTGCTCGGTGCCGTGGCTGGCGGTGGTGAGGAAGCAGCCACCGATCACGCCCGCCCAGACGTTGTAGGCCGAATCCCACGCAAAGTGCAGGTTGATCACCTGGAACTTATTGAACTCCGTGCCCACGCGCACCACCTCATTCCAGCCGCCGGGCACTTGGTCCAGGATGACGAAAAAGCTCAGCACGGCACCGGCGACGTAAAGGAACATCTGCACGACGTCGGTCCAGATGACGGCCGTCATGCCGCCCTCAAAGGTGTAAAACAGCGTGAGCGCGACAATCAGCACGATGGAGGCCACTTCGCCGGTGCCCAGAATGATCTGGATAACGATGGAGATCGCAAAAACCCGCACGCCTTCCGCCAGCGCGCGCAGAACCAGAAAGCAGCCCGCGGTCAGCTTGCGTATCCGCTGCCCAAAGCGGCGTTGCATCAGCTCGTAAGCGGTGAAAAGTTCGCCCTTGAAGTATTGGGGCAGAAACAGCGTGCTGATCACCAGGCGCGCCAGCAGGTAACCGAACACCACTTGCAGGAATCCGAGGTTGCCATTAAAGGCCAGCGCCGGGGTGCCGATCACGGTCAGCGTGGAAGTTTCCGCGGATACGATCGAAAAACCGATCGCCCACCAGGGCGCATTGCGTCCGCCCAGAAAATAATCTTTGAGGGTTTTTTGACCCTCCTTGAACCGCGCACCAAACCAAGTGATGCCGATCAGGTACAACAGGACGACTGCAAGATCCACCCAGCGCATGAATGCACGCGAGTTTAGCACGCCATTCCGCACTTCTCATGCCATATTCACTTTTCCGGGAACAACTTTTCTGATTCAGACTTCTAACAGTACAGCCGGGAACTTGCGGAGAGGCCATGCGGTTGAGTATTCTTCCAGTTGTCCATGCCGTTTTTTGTCCGCGTGTCTCCCCCGTCTGGAGCAGCGCCGGTTGTGAGGCTGGTGGATATCCTCGCGGGCGTGATCATTTAGGGTAAACTTTTGCCTATCGCCCTAGACAGGGCGCATGGTGCCATTTTAGGAGGCAGGAAGTGCGTATTCGATTGAACCGGTGGAAAGGCGCGGCCGCTGCGGCGGTGTTCGCGATCGGCCTGATGGCGCCAGCCACGTTCGGGCAGGATAACCCGTGGGTTGATACCGCTGAGTATGAGCTGGTGGTGAACGGCATCAACAAGGAAACGAATCCTCAAAAGAAGATTCAGCTCCTGATGCAGTGGAAGGAAAAATATCCGACCAGCAAGTTCAAGACGGCCCGTCTCCAGGCGATGCTCGGGACGTACCAGCAACTGGCCAACGCGCCAAAGATGAAGGAAGTGGCCACGGAGATGACCACGGAAGACGCCAGCGGCGTGATCGGCCTGATCGGCTATCAGACCCTGAACCTGCTGACCTTCTCGATGAACGATAAATCCGACGCCGGCTTGGCCGATGCGGAAAAGGCCGGCAACGGCTTGCTGGCCATTCTGGACAAGGTGGCTAAGCCCGCCCAAGTGGCCGACGATGCCTGGGCCAAGGAAAAGAGCAACAATCAGGTGCTAGGCAACCGGACCCTCGGTTGGGTGGCTTGGCAGCGCAAACAGTACGAGCAGGCGGAAAAGTATTTCACCGACGTGCTGAAGATCAACCCCGCCAATGGCGAAGTGTCCAGCTGGATGGGCACGGTGATCCTGCTGCAGCGCAAACCGGAGAAGCAGTCGGCTGGTCTCTATCACTTCACCCGTGCGGCCGTCCTGGAAGGCGCTGGTGCACTGCCGGAAGCCGCCCGCAATCAGACCAAGGCCTATGTCGAGAAGACCTACACTGCCTTCCACGGCAGCAAAGATGGTCTGGACGACATGATGGCGAAGGCGAAGGCCGATCCGTTCCCGGCCCCGGGCTTCGAGATCGAAAGCGAGTTGGCCATCAAGATGAAGAACCGCGAGAAACTGAAGGCGGACAACCCGATGCTTGGTCGCTGGTTGGAATTGAAGGACACCTTGAAGGGTGCCGAAGGCGACACCTACTTTGGCCAGCTGAAGGACACCAACGCCGGTGGCGCGTTGAAGGGCAAGCTGATCTCAGCGACCCCCGAAACCAAGCCCAAGGAACTGACGCTCTCGATCGCCGACGGCATCACGCCCGACGTGACGCTGAAGCTGGACGAAGCGCTGCCCGGCAAGGCGGAGCCCGGCACGGAGCTCGAGTTTGAAGGCACCGTCCTGGCCTACGCCAAGGACCCCTTCAACGTCACCTTCGATGTGGACGTCGCCAAAGTGACCGGTTGGCCCGTCCAGGCCAAGCCCGCCGCGAAGAAGGCGGCTGCTCCGGCGGCTAAGAAGGCTGCACCGGCCGCAAAGAAGAAGTAGCCGTTCGCCGTACTCCCTCGGGGGCGGTTCGTGACAGCACCAAGCTGTAGACGAACCGCTCCCAAAGTCCTACCGTTCCCTCCTCCACTGTCCCCGACCGGTCCGCCGCCTCAAAGAAATAGATAAACCGCGCCGCTGGTTTCGGTATTGCCGACGCGAAACACCGGTTCCGCACGCTGGGCAGGATAAGTGCCGCCGCCAGCAGCGCAGCGACCGCGACTCTTCGTCCGATCCTGTTTTTCTTGTTCACTTCCTTTTGGACGCCGGGACACCCGCTTGGTTAGCCGGGCAAAGATTGCGAATTGTTAAGGCATCGGGACGATCGGACCGCTCGTTGATGCGCGCGACTTGAGTAGCATCAGCGCGTTACCGAGCCGCGACCGCAAGGGAGCGGTTTTGCGAATCGGCTACGGCTCACGACGCGGCGGATGATGGGCCGGGAAATGGAGCCCCAGTGCCCGCAGCACCTGTTCCTCGGTGGGCAGCCCGGAAACCACCACCTGCGCCCAATCGCGCGTCGGCCAAACGTAAAGCGCGGCCATTTCCCGCACCTGCTGGTACCGCCGCCGCTCCTGGTCTTCGTTGCGATGCCGGTAATGCGTGTCGCGGTCCAGGCGGCGCGCATAGCAGATGCTATCGGGCGTATCGACGTAGACGGTCAGCGAATAGAGCGGTTGCAGCTCGGGGTACCACAGCGTCCATAGACCCTCCACCACCACGTAGTCACCCGGCACCACCGTCCGCGTCTCGGGGCTCCGGTCGTGGGTGCCGTAGTCGTAGACGGGCCGCTCAATGGTCTCACCGGCTGCGAGCAGGCGCAGTTGTGCCACCATCAGCTCGCGCTCCAGGATGTCCGGGTGGTCGTAGTTCACCTTGTCCCGGTCGTCGTAGTTGATGCTGGAGGCCGCCGGATAGTAGGCGTCCAGCGGCACAATGGGGGCGTTCAGCCGCTCCGCCAGCCGCTCCGCCAGATATGTCTTGCCGGAGCCGGAAGCACCAGCGACCGCGATCATCTTGGGGGTTGCCAAGTGCGCCTGCCTAACTGGCCGCCACTGCGGGAGGCGGAGGAGTCTTCATCTGTTCCAAAAACTCGCGAGCCGCCGCAATCTGCTCGGGCGTCGCCGGTTCTTCAAACCCTCGGGCCACCCAGGCAGCGTCCGTTCCGCGCCAGACCAGCGTTGCCAAGCCCGACCCAGTTAACCGCATGGGCGAGCCGACGGTGCCTGATTCATTGATCAGGCACATCATCTCGCCGGACACAAAGGCCCGGAACTTCTCTTTAGGGGAAGGTACTTCAGTAACCGGTTCCATCTACATTTTGTAGCGGCCGAAGTCTTCGTCGTTCAAGCCTTCCAGCCACCGCTTCATTTCGTCATTGTTGATGCGGTCGCCACCTTGCGTGGTCAACTTGGAATTCTTCAGCACGGCATCTTCGACATAGATCGGGCAATCCGTCCGCAGCGCCAGCGCCAGGGCGTCGGAAGGCCGCGAATCCACGCTGATGATCTCGCCATCTTTTTCCAGCCAGATTAGGGCGTAGAACGTCTCGTCCTTCAGCTCGCTGACCACTACTTTTTGTACCCTGGCTTCCAGGCCCGACAGCAGCGTCTTGATCAGGTCATGCGTCATCGGCCGGGCGGTGGAGACTTTCTCGATTTCCAGCGCAATCGCGTTGGCTTCAAACGGCCCCACCCAAATCGGCAAAATCGTATCGCCATTCACATCACGCAGGATCACGATCGGCATTTGCGTCACGGGGTCCATCATGAGCGTCCGGATTTTCATTTCTACTTCCATCTGGTCGGGCTCCTCTTTCCATTAGAGCATCCTGCCAAGCGGACGGACGCAGCAGGAGACTACCGGCTGCCGTACCAGCCCCGATCCCACGGGAAGGCGAACGTGGGCTGGCCCGCGTACCGGGTCATCTTGAACTCCAGGCGCGAGCCGGCGCCCGGCGCCAACCGGACCGTCAGCGTGGGTCCGCTGAACGTCGTGGTCTGGCCGTTTACCGTCACGCCGTCAAACCGGTGTTCACCATAGCCGCCCGCTTGCACCACCACCTCGCGCGCCTCAATCGGGTTGGTGTTGACCAGGGTGACCGTAGCCGAATCGGCACCCAGTTTCTCGACCAGCGCGCCGACGTCCTCCGGCAGCCCGGCCCGGCGCTTCACCGGGTCAAAATACCGGAACCGGCTGTGGAGCACCCAGATGCGTCCGCGTGAGAAATAGCCGCCCATCGTCAAATTCGTCAGGCCATTGGTGGTGGCGGGGTTGAAATCGAGCAGATAGTCCGCCAAGCGCGAATCGGCCGACGTCTGGTCCGTCCGGATCATCTCCATCTTGTCGCGGACCCGGGCAATATCAGCCTGGAGGGCTTTTTCCGGAAAGTCCGGCAAGCGGCCTTCGAGAAAGCCCAGCCATGGCGCGGTGCGGTCCGGCTCACTGTAGCCATCGCGGTTCGAGGCCGGGATCTCAAACTTGGTGGCGATGGGAACGCGTTCCAGATCCTTTCGGTCCATCGACCAGAAGTAGATTTCGGCCAACCGGTCCTGGTGCAGTTTGTCGGTGTAGTTGTACCAGCTGGGTGGGCCGTTGTACTTATAGCCGCGCGGGTCGCCGTACATTTGCGGCAGCAGCGTCTTGCCGTTCTCCACTTTCTTTTGCGCATAGACCAGGTCCATCTGCTTGCGGAGCGCGCCGACGAATGACTGATCCCCACTCATGATGAGCGCGTTGCTGAACCCGGGCCAGTTGCCGTCCGTGAAGTAGTTGCGGTGGGCGATCTTTTCCAGTTCGCCATCAAAGATGGTGAAGTTCCAGCCATAGGTGCCTTTCCACCACTGGCCGTTGTGCTCCCCACCCAACTTGCCGTCCAGGCCGACATTGCTGGGGATCATGCCGCCCGTCTCGGCGGCCCGCTGCTTCCAGGCGGTCATGTAGTCGACCACCCATTTGCGGTACTTTTCATCGCCCGTCAGCATGTAGGCGTTCATGCCCAGGATGGTGGCGGCGGGGTTCAGGAAGTTGTCGCCCGCGCTGTCGAGATACTCGTCGCAGTGAGCCAGCATCTTGTTGTAATGCGACTCGAGATCCAGCATTTTGCCGCGCCCAGCGGGGTTGTGGAGCAGATGGAACGTGCCCGGCACGGGGTCGCCAACCCAGTCGTACGTGGTCGCCTTGCGCAGCATCGGCCCCTTGCTGCCGGTCCAGATGCTTTTCAGGATCTTCAGCTTCGGGTCATAGTTGGGCGCTTCCGGATCCTCGCCCATGTACATCGCGGCAAAGCGCTTCATCCGTTCGCGGTAAAGCTCATTGTTCGGGTCGGACAGGCCCATTAGCAGGAAGGCGCGCATGCCTTCGCCCGTGTGGAACCAATCGGACTGGGTGATGAACTCCTTGGAATAGGAGCCATTCTTCGCCAGCTCTGTCAGCTTCGTTCGAATCTCGTTGTACTGCTTCCAGTGGCCTTCCTGCGCCTTCTGGTAGAGATTCAGCACGTTGTCCGAAGCGCCGAGCGAATGGAGCAGGGTCCAGTTCCAAAACGTCTCAATCGCATCATCCGGCCCATCCAGCGTCCCCCACCGCGGCGTGTGCAGCAGGTAGCCCTTCTCGTCGACATACTTGGCCGCAAACCGCTCCACCGCCTGCGAGTTGTAGCGCAACAGGTCCCGCTCCAGCAGCGCCCAGGCGGGCGGCACCATGGGCTTAGTGATGTGAATGGTGACGTCCTGGCGGACGGTTTGCGCTGGCAGAAGGGCCGCGCACAGCAGAGCAGCAACAAGAGATCGCGGAGACATGGCGATGCTTACGATATCAAGTTGCCGCACGGGCTTGGGGAGCTGCGTTGCTGTCAAGCAGCCGGGCGTTCAAGTGGCTCGCCCTTCATCGCTGGGCTTTGCTGGCGCAACTCACACACAAGTTGATTGAAGGCATCCACATCGCCCGGCTCACCGGTGTCTCCGGGCCCAAACGCGGTCACCGGAGGTTTGGCACCGGGGATGACCAATCGCGAGGGGCGGAGGTCGTTTGGATCTACGACAGGGGCCATTTCTTTAGCGTAGGCAATTCGCGCTCTAACTTAGAATCTCCCGCAGCACTGTCCCATGCACGTCCGTCAGCCGGAAGTCGCGGCCGCTGTAGCGGTGGGTCAGTTTGGTGTGGTCCAGGCCCAACTGGTGCAGTAGTGTCGCGTTGACGTCGTGCGGGTGGACCGGCTTATCTTGCGCGCGATAGCCGAAATCGTCGGTCGCGCCGTACACCGTGCCGCCCTTAATGCCACCACCGGCCACCGCAATCGAATAGCCGTAGGAGTTGTGATCCCGCCCGTAATGCAGCCGCGTGCTGGAGCCGTTCTCCACCGCCGGCGTCCGGCCAAACTCCGTGCCCAGCACCACCAGCGTGTCACGCAGCATGTCGCGTTGTTTCAGATCTTCGATCAGTGAGGCCACGGCCGGGTCCGTGCGGCCGCACAGGCGCTTAAGCACCAGGATGTCTTCGTGGTTATCCCAGGGCTGCGAGTTGCCATAGTAGACCTGCACCATGCGCACGCCGCGCTCCACTAACCGGCGGGCCAGCAGGCAACTGCGGCCGATTTCGCTATCGCCATACCGGGCCAGCGTCTCGGGCTTCTCCTTGCGGATGTCGAACGCCTCCGGAGCCTCGGTCTGCATGCGGAACGCCGTCTCCATCGCCTCAATGGAGGCTTCCAGCTGCGAATCGCCGGGCCGCGCGGCGGCGTGGTCCTGATTCAGTTGCTTCAGCAGATCCAGCTGTCGGCGTTGGGCAGCAAGCGGTGCTTGCGCGCGGATATTCTGGATCAGCTTGTAAGGGTCAGTCTCGGTATTTTTGAGAAACGTCCCCTGGAACACCGCAGGCAGGAAAGCCGAGGACCACAGCGGTGAGCCCACCACCGGCATGCCCGGACACAACACCACAAAGCCCGGCAGATCCCGGCTTTCTGAACCGAGGCCGTACATCAGCCAACTGCCCAGGCTGGGCCGGCCCGGTTGGATGGTGCCGGTGTTGAACATGAACAGCGACGGTTCATGATTCGGCACCTCCGTCCACATGGAGCGGATGACGCAGAAGTCATCGATCAGGCCACCCACTCGGGGGAACAGTTCGGAGACTTCGACTCCGCTCTGCCCGCGTGGCGAGAACTTGAAAGGCGAGGCAAACAGATTGCCGGTGGACCGCTCCGTCTTGGGCGCGCCACCGGGCATGGGCTGGCCGTTGTAGCGGGTCAGCTGGGGCTTTGGGTCAAACGTGTCGACGTGCGACATGCCGCCGTTCATCACCAGGTAGATGATGCGCTTGGCCTTGGGCGCAAAGTGCGGCGTCTTGGGAGCAAACGGGTTGGTCTCCGCCTCCAGCATGCCGGCCAGCGCGCTTAAGCCGAAGCCTCCGGCCAAGCGCGACAACGCCTCGCGTCGCGTCCAGCGCGGATGGACTTGGGCCGGAATGGCGTGGTTAGTCGACATAAGCAAACTCATTGGAGCTCAACAGCACCTGCGCATACTGCGCCCAGGCATTCTTCCCGCTTTGGCCCAGAAAGGCCTGCCCCAGCGCCTGCTCCCGTGGCGTCGGCTCACGATGGAGCAGCAGGCGGTAAGCCGCGGCAATGCCCTTCCCTCGATTCCGTTGTGCCACCCTGTTACCCACGGCCGCCGCCCGGCGGTGCACGGCATCCGAGTTCAAGTAGAACAGCTTCTGCAAAGGGACATTGGTGACCACGCGCTGTTCGCAGGTGACAGCCGCGGCGGGCAAATCAAACAGCGAGAGCGTCTCGTCGGGTTGGAAGCGGCTGGTCTTGCCATACAGCGTGCGCCGGGGCAGGCTGGCCGTCAGCGGAGCAGAGGCCCCACCGACACGGCGATCCAGTTCGCCCGAGACCGTCAGCATAGCGTCACGCAACGGCTCAGCTTCGAGACGCCGCCGGTTCTGCCGCCACAGGTAGCGATTATCCGGATCCGCCGCATCGCCCGCGCGAGAGCCCGCCGATGAACGCTGATAGGCGTCCGACAGCACGATTTCGCGAATGAGGGCCTTGATCAAATACTTGTGCGTCACCAGCCGGGAGGCCAGATATTCCAGCAACTCCGGGATCACCGGCCGGTCCCCCACTCGACCAAAATTCGATGGCGTCCGGACCAGCCCTTGCCCAAACAACGCCATCCACACCCGGTTGGCGGCCACGCGCGCGGCCAGCGGATGATGCGCCACCGTCTCCGCCAACTGCATTCGCCCGCTGCCCTGCTGCAAAGGCAGCCCAGTGCCGCCCGACAACGCGGGAGGAAAGTGGCGGGGCACCACGTCACCCAGCGCCTCGGGATTGCCCCGCAGATTCAGCCGGAGGTCTTCGGGCTCAAACTCCGCCGCTCCTTGGAGAAAGCCATACTGCGGCGGAAGGGCCTTCTTCAAAGCCGCCAAATGCTGGGCCAGCTTGCGATGCTCGGCTTTCTGCGCCGCATCGAGAAACTGCGGCACCAGCTCACGTGGCAGCTTCAACGGGGCCGAGGCCTCGCCGAAGGTGCGGTTCCAGGCAACATAGCGATCCCGCTCCAGCGACTTGGCGGCGATGTAGGCACCGGGATTAAAGTCCTCTTCCGAGCGGTAGCCACCCGGCAACGTGATCGTCTTGGTGACGCGCGGTTCCAGCTTCTTCGCGGCCTCCACGGCCACCTTGTTCTCCGCGTCGAGCGCTTTCTTTTCCGCCAGAATCCCGATCAGCAGGGCCTGGAAAGCATCCGCTTCTGCCGTCGTCTTCCGGCCGTCGAACCAAGCTTTCAGGAAGGGATGGAACTCTTCCGGCTTGGCTAGATACTTCTTCCAGCGCTCCAGCAGTGGGGCCGGTAAGCCTTTGGCTGCCGACGGGTCCACGGTGGCCATCATCAAACGGCTGATCAGCGGCGCATAGCTTTCCGTCAGCTGCACACCGTGGTCGTCCAGAAACTTGTTCAGCGCCTTCTCGGCTTCGTCCACTGCCTTCTTGCGGCCCTTCCAATCCGCCACTTGGGCATCGGGCACCAACGGATACTCTTTGTAAGCGGAGCTGGCAAAGACGCCGGCCAGGGCGTAGTAGTCTTTCTGCGAGATCGGGTCGTACTTGTGATCGTGGCAACGGGCGCAGGCGACGGTGACGCCCAACATACCGCGGGTCACCATGTCGACTCGATCGTTCCGTTCGTCGGCGCGCGATTGCGCGGGCTGGGCAATGCCGTAGTACCACGGCCCCAGCCCCAGCAACCCAGTGGCGGGCAGCAGCGCTGGATCGTTCATCAGATCACCGGCCAGCTGCGCCATCAGAAATCGGTCGTACGGCAGATCCTGGTTGAGTGCTGACACCACCCAATCGCGGTACCGCCAGGCGTTGGGATAGGGAATGACGGCCGTGCCGGAATAATCATCCTCGCCATAGCGGGCCACGTCCAACCAGTGGCGGCCCCATTTCTCGCCGAAGTGAGGCGAGGCCAGCAGCCGGTCGGTGAGCCGCTGCATCCAGCCTTCGCTTTGATCGCTAAAGGCCGCCGCGAACTCTTTATCCGTGGGCGGCAGCCCGGTCAGGTCGAAATAGAGGCGCCGGATCAGTGTCCGGCGGTCCGCCGCGGCGTTGGGCACTAAGCCCTTGGCCCGCAGGGCGGCGGCGATCAGCGGATCAATCGCTTGGCCCGCGGCCACCGGGCGGAGAGGCTGAAAGGCCCAATGGCCGGCCTCATCATTCCAGGGGGCACCACTGGCAATCCACTGTTCCAGCGCAAGCTGCTCCTCGGGTGTCAGGGGCGCACCGGGTGGCATGGCCTTCACGCCGGGCACATCACGGCGGATTGCTTGCATCAGGCGGCTGCGGGCAGGGTCACCCGGAACCAGCGCCGGGCCGGAAGGGCCACCCCGCAGCATCGCGCTGCGTGAATCCAGGCGTAACCCGCCCACGGCCGTCTGGGCGTGACACGCCCAACAACGCGCGGCCAGCACTCGGCGGGCAGCATCGTCCGCGGCGGCGTGTGCCGCCGGAGCCAGCAACGGAATGATCCAAAGGAGACGCTTGAGGTCCAAGCAGCGAGGATATCAAAGCCTTTCCACGACCACCGCAGGTCAGCCGCTTGACCCGGAACCGGTGGGATCACTTCAGGCGCAAATCGAACAAGACGAGCGTGCAAAACTGCACCATTGGGTGAACGACGGGGGTATCGATTACCGCTGGCGTCGCGAGCCCCGGGGTGGGAGTGCGAGTGGAAACGGGTCAGGCGCGCTGACGCTGAACTAGGCGACGCGCTGCGGAGACACGCCCAGCCGGCCGCCTTCGCCCATCAGGGCGTTCATCAGATGGCTGAGATCTTCCAGATCGCTCAAGGCCTGCTCCATCTGCAAACCCAGCGCATAGTTGCCATTCTCCGCGCGCTGGCAGTAGCAGACTTCGCCCAGCATCAACTGATCCTTCAGGTCCAGCCGCACGGCGGCCCCAGGCGTTACCGCCTCGGCCACCTCGACCCGGAGGCCGCGCCCGGAAAAATCCAGGATCGTGCCTTCAATACTGTGATTCTGGCCGGGCTTTTCACCCAAAAGGGTGAGGCTGACGGACTGCTTGGTTTGGTGACGAGATTCGCGGCGGCGTTCCACGTTGTCCACATCGGAGGGTCTCGCCGGAGCTTTAGACAATTTCGATCATTCCCGGCGATTTTCCGGGAATTTTTATTACTTCAGTCCAGCCAACAGCCACACCAGCAGCCCGGCACTGGCCGCTACCAGCAAAATCTGGCGCGCCACTGGCCGCCATTGCGCGTAGCCCGTCGCAAACTGCGGAGGCTCCGTGGGCGGAGCGGTGGGCGTTACCGGCGGCGCGACTTTCGGAGCTTCCGCCTTGGGCTCGTTCGGAGGCTCCATGCGGGTGCGGATGCGAGACGGCAGGCCTTTCAACCGACGCGCCAATTCCCGGCGTCCACCTTTATTGGCGATAAAAATTGTCGCCGCGCCCGCGCCAGAAGTGGATTTCAGCAGCCGCTCGCGCGTATCAACAGGTACGTCATCCATCGAACGGAACACTTCCGTCCGGTCACCCTCCGCCACAAAAATCGTGGAAGACCGAACTGTATACGACCGCCGCGAATTGCTCATTTCCGCCTACTCTTCTGGTGCCTTCAGCACTTCTAGTGTCTTTGACCCACTTTGGCCTCGGGACTGGTCCGGATCGCCACGGGAGCCAACGCCCGCCCGGCTTCAAACCGGTTGATCCCGCCCGCCTGCTCCAACACAACATCGATAAATCCCAGCGCCGCCCGCGACAACGATTTGTCCTTGCGGTAAATCAGACCCAGATCGCGCAGAATCGGGTCCGGTGCCAGTGGCAGTGACACCAACTTGCCTGAATAAACCTCTCCGGCACTATGCGAACCAGCCAGAAAACTGAGGCCCAAGCCGGCCATCACGAATCGCTTGATCATCTCGGTGGAATCCAGTTCCATCGAAACCTGAATTTCGTCTTCTACCGGTTCCAGCCACGCGTTCAGCTTCGTCCGCGTGGTTCCCGATTTGGGCAGCAGCAGCGGGAACCCGCGCATGTCTTGCGCCGTCACGGCCCTCAGTCGCGCCAGGGGATGATTGGGCGGCGCAATCAGCCGAATTTCGTCCGAGTGGACCTTCACCACTTGCAGCCGCTTCTCTTCCACCGGTAGCTGCGTAATGCCGAAGTCCGCGAGATTGTCCTGAACGGCCTGCACTACCTTACTGCCATAACTGCGATCGACGTGCAACTGGACGTTGGGGTAAAGCGCCGTATACTTTGAGAAGACTTCCGGCAACACATAGATACAGGTGGCTTCATTGGCCGCGATCACCAGTTCACCGCGCGGCACCCGCTCCAACTCGTTGATCGCATCCTGCGCCCGGCGGCGCAGATCGAGAATCTGTTCGGAGTATTCAGCAAAGATCTTACCGGCGGTGGTGAGGGATATCTTGGTGCCCAGACGCTCAAACAGGCTGGTGTTCAGTTCCTGTTCCAGTTGCCGGATTTGGGCGCTAATCGCGGGTTGCGTGCGGAAGCAGGTCTGAGCGGCCTTGGAAAAACTCTTCAGCCGAACGATTTCCAGAAAGGTATGTAGCTGGTCAAGGTCCATAATGTTAGTACTGCCGAACGCCCGTCCAAACGCTAAACACTTGCTGGGACATGCTCCTGCTGGATCAGCCAAAGTATACCATCGGCCAAGCGGGCCGCGCCTTGCAGCCGTTTTGCTGGTGTTGGCCCCCGCGGTTTGTGCCGCCGGCACACCCGCGCAAGTGCTGGTGGTGGAGAACCAGAATTCGGCCCGTTCCCGTCAGATTTCTGAGTATTACGTTCGCCAACGCTCGATCCCGCTCGCCAATCTGTGCCGCATCCAGGCCTCAGAAGAAGAGCAGATCACGCGGGCGGAATACCTCCACACTATCGAAACCGGCGTCAAACGCTGCCTGGTCATCGGCCAGCTGGCTGAACAAATCCACTACATCGTCTTGACCCAAGGCGTGCCGTTGCGGATCAAGGCGGAGGCCAAGGGAAGCACCGTTGGATCAGATGCGGCCAGTGTGGATTCAGAACTCGTGCTCCTCTACGCCCGTTTGCGGGGAACGCCCACGGCCCTTCCCGGCCCGATCCCCAACCCCTATTTCCGGCAGCTGAACCAGGAGTTCGGCCATCCCAAGTTCCCCATGTACCTGGTCACCCGGCTGGCCGCCTACACGGTGGCCCAGGTAAAGCGCATGATCGACCATTCGGTGCAAGCGGGCCAGAATCCGCAGTTGCTCCGGCGGGGCAAGGTGGTGCTGGATTTGAGCTACAACGACGAGGCTCCGGGCAACTCCTGGCTGCGGAACACGATGTTGAAGTTAGCCGAACCGCAGGTGATCTTTGACGCGTCCCCCAAGGTGATCACCGGGACCCGGGACGTGATCGGCTATGCGGGCTGGGGCTCCAATGACAAGGCCCGCCGCCAGCGCTTCCTGGGAATGACCTGGCTGCCGGGTTCGATTGCCACCGAGTTTGTCTCCAGCAACGGCCGGACCCTAGTCCAGCCACCCGACAGCTGGACACTGGGCGAGTGGAAAACCAAAGAGAGCTGGTACGCCGGGTCGCCGCAATCTCTCACCGGGGATTACCTGGCGGAAGGGGCCACCGCCGCCACCGGACACGTGGAGGAACCCTATCTGACGGCCACGCCGCACCCGGAAGACCTACTGCCCGCCTACGTGAAGCATGGCCGCAATTTGGCGGAGTCGTTCTATCTCTCCATCGCCTACGTCAGTTGGATGAACATCTGCGTGGGAGATCCGCTGATGAAACTGGCCCGCTAAGACGGCGCTACTGACCAGCGGCGCTACCGCACCCGCTTCAGGATCTTCGTGTCTGCCGAGATCGTGAAGAGCGAATCATCCAGGCCCCGGTTAATCTCAACACTTTCCGAAAACAGCTCAAACTGCTTTTCCCCATTGCGGGTCCGTTCCGTGGTGTAGGGCCACATTACACCGCCGCCCACGTCGCGGAACTTGGCAAAGATGGTCACTTCCTCAATCCGGTCGCCCTGCGCCCGCCGCACCATCTTCTGCTTCAAGGGCAGTTTGGTGGTCTGGTGGAAGTAGACTGTCACCGTCTTGTTGTCCGCATCGGTAATGTCGACGATCTCCACTGGTGAGTTATCCTCAACGCCCGTACCCTGAGATTCGATGATCAGGCCGCGCTCCCCAAGCCGCATCCGCAAGATGTAGAGAATCCCCCGCATCTGCGTCTCGCGGAACCGCTCCACTTCCACTTCCGGAATGGGCCGCGCGCCCCGGTAGCTGACGTCCCAGCCCTTACCGTCTTCCAGGAACACCACCGCCGTGTCTTCATCCTTGCCCAGCGCTTGCCGCATACGCAGGCCGAAGAAGCCCGACGTCGGCGGCTCCGGCCGCGTGAGATACCGCGTGTAGATCCGAGTGCGAGACAGGCCCGAAAGCCGCTCGCGATAAAACGAATACGCCCGGCCTGATTCCACACGGTCCCGCATGGCCAGGTATCGATCGCCACCCAAGGCCGCCAGCGCTTCCTTCACCACGCGTTCCCCGCGCTGAGCCTTGGATTCAGCCCCTTGTGCTCGCACGATGGCGGGCCAAGCAATCCCCGGCAATGCCAATAGGCGGCGGCGTGAAATTGGAGAAATCATCGTTAGCTTGGACTGCTCCGGGCCACTCATGGTTTCGCCGCCAACTGCTCCGGCTTCAGCCCGGAGTTGAACTTCGCCTCCAGCAGCTTGGTCTCCACCAACTTGGCCGGCCCCTGCCAGATCTCCGTCGCCGCGGCCAGCTTCACGCCGTCCACGTCACGGAAGCTGAGGTAACGCTCTTCAACATCCGCCGGCGGGCCGCCCATGGCCACTTGGCCGGAGATCTGCTTCACCGGCATCCCGGTGGCCTCATCAACGACCAGCTTGGTCGAATTGCCGCGCCCATCACTGATCTCAATGGTGCCCGCCGCCAAGTAGTTAGCCGTGACGCCCGGGCGGTCCCGCAGCAGGTAGAGCAACTGCCGGAACCCTTCGCCCTGGGCCTGTTGCAGCATCGGCCCCTGCAGCGGCAGCTCGCCCTGCGGATGCTTCAGCCACCCGCCGCCCTGCCCATCCCAATAGCTGACCACCTTGCCGAACGGCAGCACATTCTCCTGCCGCATGCCACCGGCGGCCAGCCGCTGCGTGGTCTGCTTGGCCGCGGCCATCCCGCCACCCTGCAGCAGCTTCACCTCCAGCACGATCGTGGAATCGATAACCGCCTCCAGCTTGGCCCCGCCCATCGCCGCCCGTACCTTCTTGAGCAGCACCGCACCCTTGTTCAGCGAGGCCGCATCGGCGGCAACCGCTGCTTTCTTGGGCTCAGGAATCTTCAGGTCCAGCTCCGTCACCGGCAACTTCAGGGCCGTCAGCGGCTCCTTGAAGTCTGCCGGCTTGCCCGTGACGACGTACGTGAAGTTGTCAGGCTTCAAGTACTGCTTGGCTACGCGGTGGACATCGGCTGGGGTGACCGCTTCAACCGCCTTCTGGTACTGGAAGATGAAGTCCTTCGGGTAGCCGTAGTATTCGTAGGTCATCAGGCGACCCAGGGTCTTGGAGGGGCTATCAAAGCTGAATACGAAGGTATTCAGGATTTTATCCTTGGCGCTTTGTAGCTCTTCCGCCGTGGGCGGAGCCGCCAGAAACTTGGTGATCTCGCTTTGGATGGTGCGGATCGCGGGCACGGTGTTTTCGCTCTTCGTCCCGGCGGAAATTGAGAACAGACCCGGATGGTCGAACTGCGCGCCCCAGTCAGCACCGATCTGGTAGGCGTAGCCTTTGTTCACGCGAATGGCCTTGCCCAAGCGGCTGGTGAAGGGGCTGCCACCCAGCACGGCACCCATCAGGTCCAGCGCCGGAAAGTCCTTGTCGCGGATGACGCCGCCCAGATGGCCGATGCGGAAGTTGGTCTGGTTGACGTCCTCCTTGATGGCCAGAAAGATGCCTGGCTTCGGCGTCATCTCCACTTTGGGGAACTCGGGCACGGGCGGCTGATCAGCGGTCCAATCCCCGAACAGCTTCTCGATCTTGGCCCTCATCTCCGCCAACTGGAAATCACCATAGACCGCCAGCATCGTGTTCTTCGGGAAGAAGAACCGCTGGTGGAAGGCCAACAGGTCCGCGCGTGAAATGCGGTCCACCGTTTCGTACTCGATGTTCCAGCCGTAGGGCGTGTTGCGGCCATACAAGATATTGCTGAACTCGCGGCCCGTGATACCGGCGGCATCATCGTTGCGGCGAGCAATGCCGGACTTCTCCTGCGTCTTGGCGAGGTCCAGCTTGTCCTGCCGGAACTCGGGGTTCAGCATCACGTCCTTGAACACCGCCAGCACCTCGTCGGTGTTCTCCTTGAGCGCATTAAAGCTCACCCGACCGCTAGTTTCGCCAACGCCGGTTTCAACGCTGGCCGCAATGTTTTCCAGCTGCTCATTCAACTGATCGCCCGTCCGCGTCCGCGTGCCACCGCTACGCATCACGGTGCCCACCATATCCGCCAATCCCGCCTTGTCGCGCGGGTCAAACAGGTTGCCGGTCTTCACCAAGGCGAAGCCAGAGACCACCGGCAGCGAACGGCTTTCGAGCAGATAGACGCGCAACCCGTTCGGCAGCGTGAACTGCGTCACTTCCGGAATCTTCACCGGCTTCAACGGCGCAAACTTCAAAGTCTTTACCGATGGCGTGGCCGCAGCAGAAATGGGTTTGGCCGGAGCGGCCGCTGGAGCCTGCGCCCACAATGACGCGCCAGCCAACAGCAGCATCCACGGCATTCGGTTACTCATTGGTCTGGGCCTCCTGCTTGGGCTTTACGTGATAAGCCACGGTCTTGGTGCGGTCGTTGAAGTACTGCCTGGCCACGCGCTGCACATCGGCGGCGGTGACTTTTTCCACTTCCTCGACCCCCTTGAACAGCATGCGCCAATCGCCAAACATCGCATAGAAAGTGGCCAGCTGTTCCGCCATGCCGTTGTTGGAATCCAGTTGCCGGATCAAGCCGGCCCGGACCTTTGTCTTCACGCGCTTCAGCGTTGTCTCATCCACGGGTTTCGACTTCAACTGCTCGATGATTTCGTAGATCGATTTTTCCAGCCCGTCCATGCTCTCGCCCGCATTCGGCAGCGCGTAGAACAGGTACAGGTTCGGATACTTCGCCCCCGGAAAGCTGCCCGCCGTGGCCGCCCCCAGCGCGATCTTTTTCTTCTCCACCAGCTCCTTGTACATCAGGCCCGTGCGGCCCCCGGCGACAATGCCGTCGATCACGTCGAACACCACGTCATCGGGATGGGTGGCTGCCGGGCGCTTGTAGCCGATCAACAGCATCGGCTGAGCAGCGGATTCAATCACCACGCGACGTTCGCCATTCTGCGGCGGCTCCACACTCACCACCGGCGGAGGCATCGGCGCGGCGGGCATCGGCCCGAAGAACTTCTCGGCCAGACGGCGGCACTCTTGCGGATCAACATCACCGGCAATCGAGATCACCATGTTGCCCGGCACGTAGTACTTCTCGCGGAACTTCTGCGCGTCGGTGGAGCGGAAATTCTCGATATCGGAAGCCAGACCCGCCGGCGATACCTTGTAAGGGTGCCCCTGGAAGGCCGCGCCCAGTAGCGCGTCCAGCAGTTCGCCCTGTGGACTCGATTCGCTGCGCATGCGCTTTTCCTCGCGCACCACGTCGCGCTCCTTGTAGAACTCGCGGAACACGGGGTGGCGGAAGCGGTCCGCCTCCATCAGGAACCACAGCTCCAGGCGGTTCGAGGGGTAGCTGACGAAGTACTGGGTCGAATCAACGCCGGTGGACGCATTCAAGCCCACCGCACCGTTGTCTTCCATCAGCCGCGTGTAGAGCTCGCTATCGACATGCGCATCAGCAGAGGCGATGGCGTCCTTCAGCTTGCGCTCCAACTCCTCGACCCGCGCCTTGTCGGGCTTGGCGGCCCGCTGCGCCTGGTTCAAGTCGTCGTACACCTTCTCGATCAACGCCAGCGACTTGCGTTCGAGCGGCAGGTTCTTGGAACCGATCGCCTCCGTGCCCTTGAACGCCATATGCTCAAACATGTGAGCGATCCCAGTGGAGCCACTGGGATCATCCACCGAGCCCGCGTTCACTCGCGTGTAGAAGCTAACCACCGGAGCGTCATGCCGCTCCAGAATGATGAAGTGCAAGCCGTTTTTGAGCGTGAATTCGGTCACCCGTTTTTCAAACTCTTTCAGGTCCTGCGCGCACAAGGTGAGCGTCAGCGCACCGAGAGCCAAGTATTTCCGCATAATCACATTATGTCCGTGGTTTCGACCAGAGTTCGTGTCCGGTTCAAAGAGACTGATCAGATGGGGGTTGTTTACCACTCCAATTACCTGGTGTGGATGGAGATCGGGCGGGTTGAATGGCTGCGTTCGCGCGGTCTCCGCTATCGCGACATTGAGCGCGATGGCGTCTTGATGACCGTGGCCGAAGCGACTTGCCGCTACCATGCACCGGCGCGCTACGACGACGAGGTGGAGATCACCACCTCGGTGAAGACCGCCCACTCCCGCATGGTGAAGATCGGCTACGTGCTGACCAATGTCGAGACGGGCGAGAAACTGGCCACCGGCGAGACTACGCACGTCTTCTGCGGCCCGGACCTGCGGCCTATCCGGCTGCCGGAAAAGTACCGGGAGGCCTTTGGCGTCGCCTGAAGCATTTGTGGTGCTGGATGCCCGCTCGGGTCGCATGCTGGAGTCTAAGCGACCCGACGCTACAGCGTTGCCCGGTTCCACCGTGAAGCCGTTTCTACCCATCCGCGGCGTCTATCCTTGCCACGGCACACTGCGGATCGGCGGCCATCGGCTGGACTGCACCCACCTGCCCGTCAGCATGCCGCTGGACCCGGTGCAGGCACTGGCTCTATCGTGCAACTGCTACTTCGCGCAAGCCATCCTGGCCGTGCCCCCCGATCAAGCCCGGCAGGCCTTGCGCGACTTTCAGCCGCTACTCGCCACCACGGACGAGCAGCGGCAGTTGCAGGCCCTGGGCCACTGGGGAGTTTTGGCGACGCCGCTACGGCTAGCCCGGGCCTATCGCGCGCTTTGGCAGCAAAACCCCAGCCGCATCTCCGGCGGCAAAACCGGCACCACCGCCCAAGCCGCCTGGTATGCCGGTTGGGCACCGGTCGACCAGCCGCGCATTGTCGTGGCCGTCATGACGGGCGGACGTGGAGCCACCAACGCGCAACCAGCGGCCCAGGAGTTGATCGCGAAATGGCTCCGGTAGCCGCACTGTTGGTCTTGAATTCATTGGCCGCCGACGTCTCCGTGCGCCTCTACTGGCAGCAGGGTGGGCCACAAGCGAAGACCATCAAAGTGCCGCTCGAAGAGTATGTCGCCGCGGTGCTGGCGGGTGAGGCGGCAGGGATGCGCTCGCCCGAATCGCTAAAGGCCATGGCGGTAGCGGCGCGGACCTACGCCATGAAGTTCAAGGGCCGCCACGCGCGCGAGGGTTTTGATTTTTGCGACACGACGCACTGCCAGGACTATCGCCGGTCCAACGTGACGGAGGCGGTCACCGCCGCGGCGGAGGCCACTGAAGGCGAGTTGCTCTGGTATCGAGGAGCTCTGGTAGCCGCCTACTATTCCGCCCACTGCGGCGGCATGAGCGAGGCCTCGCCCGAAGGGCCGTACCTGAACCAACATCGTGACCCGTGGTGCTTGCGTCAGCAAGAGAACTGGCGGACGGTGCTGTCGCGCGAAGAGATTCAAACGGCGCTAAAGCCGTTGGGCCTGCCGGTGCCGCCCATGTTCACGCAGATGGCCGTGGTGACCCGCACGCCATCCAATCGCGCCGTCCGCCTCAACCTCAGCGGAGCCGAAGTGGACGCCCCCATGTTCCGGCAAGCCGTAGGCCGCCTGATCGGCTGGGACCGGCTGCCCAGCGGCTGGTATGACGTGGCGCAGATCAATGGCCAGTTCGTCTTTGCAGGACGTGGACGAGGCCACGGCATCGGCCTCTGCCAGGCAGGCTGCACGCGCATGGGGGAGGAAGGCAAGACCTACCGCGAGATCCTGCAGTTCGCCTACCCCGGGATGACGCTTGGCTTGAGCGCCAGCGGCTTTGCGTGGCAGTACACCGGCGGGGAACGCGTGGATGTCTTCACCGCCGCGCCGGATGCAATGCTGGTGGCCGCTACCGACAACGCGCTTCGAGAAGCCGAACAAGCCAGCGGCCTGACGTATCGCAACCGGCCTCGCCTGCGCGTCTACCCCAACTTGAGCGCTTACCGCAATGCCACCGGAGAAAGCGGAGCCGTCGCGGCGACGACACGCGGCTTCACTATCCGCATGCAGCCGCCAGAAATCCTGCGCGCGCGCCGCGTACTGGAAGCGACGCTACGGCATGAGATGCTGCATCTGGTGCTGGAATCGGTGGCGGCTCGGGATCAACCCTGGTGGTTCCGCGAAGGCTTGGTACTGGCCTTAAACAATGAGCGACCCGCCTACCCGCGTTATCGCGCGGCAGCGGAACGCGTGAATGCGCTACTGGCCCGGTTCGGCCGGGAGACCGTCTTCAACTACTGGCGCAACGGCCTGCCCCCAGACGCCCAGGTTGAGCCACGCCGCGTTCAGCAGCAGCCAAGCCCCTCCCCAGCGCAGAACAAAGCTGGCACTCTGCAGCGCAAGCCCTGACACCTTGGGCACCCAGTGCGTGGCATACCAGCCCAGTGCCGCCACGCCCGCCAAGCCCAGCAGGCGGATCGCAAAGGAACTGCCTCCCAACCGTGATCCACTGAACAGCCACCGCTCGAACCAAGCCAATCCAAGCACCCACCCAAGCGCGGTCCCACCGGTGAGAGCCAGCTTGGCGGTGGTGTCATCACCAATGCCCGTCCACCAGAAGAAGGCAGCGCCGAACGCGAAATGCACCACACAAGCAATCAGCCAGCGACGCAGCAAGCCGGGCGCAATCAAGGACAACGGCTGGCTCATGGCACCACCTCAATCAACTGCGGATCACTGGACGCCATCACGCCCGGTTGATACATCGGCGTGACGCGCGCTGGCGATACGCGGAACTTGCCGGGCCGG
The DNA here is from genome assembly GCA_947458745.1 of Bryobacteraceae bacterium. Lineage (GTDB taxonomy): Bacteria > Acidobacteriota > Terriglobia > Bryobacterales > Bryobacteraceae > JAPKYZ01. The sequence continues at coordinate 48,259 of CANGYQ010000004.1, forward strand.
GTGAGCTTCAACGCTGATTCATACGCGCCGCCGCGGAAGTAGGTCTCAAAATAGACCGCGCGGTCATCCCGAACCTCGCGCTGCACCCATTGGCCGCGCCGGGCTTTGTCGATCTCAGCGGAGGCCGGTATCGGGTCCTCAATCATCAGGTACCGCCAATCGCCGCCGGAGACAGTGACGCGGGACACCAACGTTTCGCCCACCTTGGCTTGACCATCAAAGGCCACCAACTGCCCCGTCGATAGCTGCCGGAAGTACTGCCGTTGCAGGCGCAGCTCCCGGCCGCGGGCCGCCCGGGTAGTGGTGGAACGGGGCCCGGGCTCAAAGCTGGTGGCCGTCGCGCCCCAATAGAGGCGGCCGGTACCCGAAGCCGCTACGGCGATCTTGTTGATGCTGGTCTTGGGCATCAGCCGCACGCCCAACGGATGTGGCGAAAGCGCATCAGCCGCCAGCAACTCTTTCGAGTACACCTGCTCACCATTCAGCTTCACGTCGACGGCCAGCTTAGGGTCCAGTTCCTTGGTCAACTTCAGATAGTCCACCAACCCGTAGACCACCGCCGCCGTCTGTTTGGTGGAGGACCAGTAGTAGCCTTCATTGCGGTGATCCACCAGCCACCGCACGGCCTTTTCGATCAAAGGACTCTTGGGGCGTACGCGCGTCAGCAGCTTCAACGCGTACGCCGTCACCTCGGCGGAACCGTCCACATCCACGTCCATCAACCAATCCCGATCAGCCAGCCAGTACGCTTGATTGTCGGAGACCACGGCCAGCTTCTCCAGCCGGTCCGCGATTTGGTTGGCGCGCGGCTCCGCCACACGTAGGCCGATCAAAGCCAGCCCATGCGCGGTCAGCTTATCGCGGACCTCCCACATTTCATTCACCGCCGCGGGTTCGTTCAATGCGTAAGCCAGATAAGCGCGGAAGTCCGGATGCGCGGTCTGCTCTCTAGCAAAAGCCCGCCGCAGCCACTGCAAGGCGGATTCCTTCGAGGCGGGCTTCCAGTAGTAGCCCAGTTGCTCGTAGTCACTCAAGCCCGCGATGGCATGGGCCGTCATGAAGGCGCTGGATTCATCGGAAGCCCACCAACCCCAGCCACCGTCGGGGTGTTGAAGTTCGTACAGCCGCTCAACGCCCGCCTGGATCTTCTTCTGCAACCGTCCCCGGTCCTGCTGCAGCGGCAGCTTCAACTCGCGTGACGCGCGGTCTACCAGCAACGTGGGCATGAAGCTCGAAAGCGTCTGCTCCGTGCAGCCGTAGGGGAACGTGGCCAGATAGTCGAGCGCACCAAAGACCGCCCCCGCCAGCGACGGCGTCACCCGCACATCGATCGTGCGCGCCGGGCCGAACTCCACCCCGCCAGAGCCGCCATCAGTCAGCGAGCCGCTGCGTGCCTCCACCAGCTTGACGCCATAGGGGTTCACCGGCAGTTCGATCTCTAGCGCATCGGCATCGTCCGCCGCAAAGGCCTTGGCCGTGAGCGTCACTTGGTCGAGCGACCGGGCCTTCACTCGATAGTCAAAGCGCGTCTCCTGCTTGGCCATAGCGGTGCCGGAGCGCTGCGCGCCGTCCAGCAGTTCCGCGCCTTTCACTTCCAGTTGCACCTTCACCGGACGGTCACCATCCAGGTAGTTGTTGACGATGGCCGAGATGACAGCTTCGTCGCCTTCAGTAAAGAAGCGCGGCGCAGCCAAGCGCAGGATGAGCTCCTTGCGCGTGACAACGCGGTTGACAGCTCCACCGACGCGCGTATCGCGAGTAACGCCACGAACGGTGGCCCGCCACGCCGTGATCGAATCCGGGAACTGGAATTTGGCTTCCGCCTTACCGGAAGAATCAGTTTCGACGTTCGCCAACCACAGCGCCGTATCCGGGAATGCTTTGCGAATGCGTGGATCAGTGGGCCGGGGCGGCTTCATTTGGGCCAATGTTTGCCGGGCTCGGGCCAGTGGCATGGGGCGCACGCCCGCCGTGCCAAAGAAGTAGTAAGCCAGCGAAGAATCGGTGTAGACGCGATTCCAGATGCGCCCATAGAACGCTTTGTCGAGCCCAGGCATCGTGTCGGGAGCCACGCCGTAGAGCGCTTCATCCACCACGCCCACCGAGAACTCCGCCGCCACCGGCTTGCCCGCAGCGTCCTTGGCTTCGATCCTGTACGACGCCGGCTCCCCCGGCTTAAACTGCGGCTTCGAGGGCACAATGCCTACCTGGAACATTTTGCTGACCGGGGGCACTTTGATGGACTTGGCACCATAGCGATACTGCCCGTCCTTCAGCAGAGCCGCCGTGATGAAGACGTTGGGCAGATACTCGGGCTGAATGGGGACCTCATAGGTGAACGAGCCGGCAGCGTTCCGCCGCACGTCGGATCGGTAAAGATCGCGGCCCTCGACGCCCAGCAGCACCGTCGCATTCTCGACGCCCGTCACCACCAGGATCTTGGCCGTGTCGCCCGGCTGATAGCTCTTCTTGTCGGGCACCAGCGTGATCTCGGCCCCACGCGTGCCATCGTCGCGCCATTGCCCCGAGACCCACAGATACGCCGTGTCCGTCACCGTCCGCCCCTCCGGCGTCCGCGCCGTCACGGTCCATTGATGACTGCCGCCCGCGAGCGCGGTGAGCGAGACAGTTCCCTTCCCCTCTGCATTGGTGGTGCCGCTGGCACCTTGGACGCTGAAGCTAGCTCCGGCAGCGGACTGGCCATCGTAGGTGCGGGCTTCCACGGTCAACTTCACCGTTTCGCCGGGCGCATAAACCCACTTGTCCGGCTGGGCATTGATGGCGATCGAACCCACGGTCGCCAGCACGCTGCCCTTGCCCGTCACGTCACGATTGGCCTCATCGGTAACGGCCGCTTCCACGCGCAGCAGATAGTCGAACTTCTCGCTGGGCGTGGGCACAGTGATGGTGGCCCGCCCCTGCGCGTCCAATCGAGCAGTGGCTTCTGGCATCGGCTCCATGGTGCCGCCGTCGTAGCCTTCTTGCCCGTCCTCATCCATCTCCTCCGCCCAGAACGGAAACCAGTAGCGGCTGCGGTAGACACGGTACTTCAAGCGGCCATTGGCAACGGGTTCGCCAAAGAAGTACCGCGCTTCGATGTTAAACGTGGCCGTCGCCCCTTGCAGCAGGCGAGGCTGCGCGGCGGTGACCTTCACTTCGTACTCGGGCTTCTTGTACTCCTCCACCTGAAAGCTGCCGGACTGCGCCGATTCGCCCGAGCGCAGCAGCACCGAGTAATAGCCCAGGGGAGCCGTCATCGGAATGGTCCACTCGCCCGAAGCGGTGCCGTAGTCAGACAGCTTGGCCGTACCCTTGGCCACGGCATTGCCTTCGGGATTGGTGATCTCGTAGGACACTTCTGAAACAGCGGGCAGCTTCCAGCCACTGGAATCCTCACCGCGCAGGATCGCCCGCCACCCCAGCTTGTGGCCTGGACGATAGATGGGCCGGTCCGTGTAGATATAGCCCGTGGCCAGCCCTTCCTGCGCCGGGCGCGCGCCCCACCAGCCATCGCCTGCCAGCGCCAAGCCCGAGGCCGCCGCACCCTTGGCCACCAGCAGCAGCTTCACGGCGTCGGAGTTTTCGATCTTGATCTCAGCCCGGCCATCGGCATCCGTACGCACTGGCGGAGCTGCGGTGCGGTTGTTGATCAGAAAGAGCTCGACGTTGGCCTGCGGCTCGCCAGTCGTGCGATCCAGCGCCTGCACCACCACTCGCCCCGGAGCAGTCTTCTTGATCAGCGCGAGCGACGTGACATTGATGATGGTGGCCGCGCGAAGGCGGTTATCAGTGGCCTCCAGGACATACAGGCCGACGCCCGGAGTCTCGACATCGACGCGCCCTTCACCCCCTTGCGGCGGGATCTTCAGCGTCCACTGCCGGACCAGTTGCGAGGGGTTCAGCACGGGGGCTTCCGCAAAACGCGCCGGGCCACGGCGGACGGGGCGGCGTTCCAGGAAGGCCACCAGTTGCTCATGCTCCTCATCCCCGAACTGCTGGCGCACAAAGCGGCGTAGCGCAAAGCGGGTGCGGCCTTTCCAGGCATGGAACTGCTCAATGAAGGTGCGCTTCTTGGGCACGGGCGGCGCTTGGCCGCCGAAATTATGAGCATCAGGCAGTTGCTCAAAGAACCGGACCGGATCGGCCACTCGGTAGAGCCGGAACTCCAGCTGCGTCAGATTCTGGGCCGTATAGGCCACGCTGACCTTTTCGCCCGGCGCAAAGGTGCGGTCCGTCGAAACGGTGAAGTACCCGGCCGGCTGAGCCGTCGCGGTGATCAACAAACCCAGGGCCAGCAGTGCGCGCCGCATCTAGTACAGTATCTTCCAGCGGTGCACACCCAGAAAACTGGGGTTCAGCCGCAGCGGCCGCCAACGCGGGTCAGGATGCAGGCTTAGCTCCGCCACGGTGGGCCGCCGGATCTCGCCGGGCTTGGCACCGGTATGATAGACCACGTCCGCGCCCAGCAGGATCATCGCGTGATGCGGCTGGTCCTGTTCCAGGTTCAGATAGAACAGCAGATCCCCGGGACGCGCCGCCCGCAGGTCACGATCCACAAAGGTGGTGTTGAACACCCGCAGCGTCTGGGCGTCGGCAAAATGCCGTGCACCTTCGGGTGTCGCAAACAGCGGGCTCAAGCGGCTCTTCATCGACCGCAAAGCTTCGCGATACGCAAACCGCAGCAACGCCGCGCAGTCCACCACTTCCGGCGCGGGTTGGCCAGAATACTGGCTTTCGGCCCAGCGGCAGAACTCCCGGCGGAAGGTCTCGCGGTCCGCCGGATGGGTGAATCGCGCGGCAGTCAGCATGAAGAGAGAAGTGTAGCGTGCCACCGCTCTGCCTGATGGCTACCCCGCCTGTTAGAATCGGCAGTGATGAAAGGCAACCCGGAAGTTATCGCATATCTGCAGGAGACCCTGCGAGCCGAGCTAACGGCGATCAATCAGTATTTTCTCCACGCCGAGATGATGGAAAATTGGGGCTACCTGAAGGCAGCCGCCTACACGCGCAAAGAGTCCATCGAAGAGATGCAGCACGCCGAGAAGTTGATCGAACGCATCCTCTACCTGGACGGCGCTCCCAACATGAGCGAACTGTTCCCGCTGCGGATTGGCCAGAACTTGAAGGCCCAGTTGGAGAATGACCTCCAACTGGAGTACGAAGCCATTCCCCGCTTGAACAAAGCGATCAATGCCGCCGTCGCGGCAGGCGATAATGGTTCTCGCGATCTATTTGAAAAGATCCTGGTGGATGAAGAACACCACGTGGATTATCTGGAAGCTCAGCTCCACATGATCCAGGAGATGGGCTACGAGAATTATCTGACCCAGCAGATTGGCGAAGGCGCAGGCCACTAGTCCGCCCGCTTCGGCGTCACCGGAGCGGACCAGAAGTACCATCAAACAGGAGGGCTATGCCCGGACCGAGAAAGATTGTCGCCGTATTGGACGATCTCATGTTTCGAGTGAAGATCAATGAGACCGCCAAACGGTCGGGCTTTGAGACTTCGTTTGTGAAGACGGAAGCCGATGTGATGGCGCTGGCCAAGGAAGGCCCAGTGCTGATCATTCTCGACTTGAACTGCAACTCCGTGGAAACGGTGGACGTGGCAGTGAAGTTGAAGGCGGAGTTTAAGGCGATCCCCCTGATCGCCTTTGTCTCGCATGTGCAAGGCGAACTGAAGCAGAAGGCCCAGGAAGCCGGCATCGACATGGTGCTGGCCCGCAGTGCCTTTTCCCAGAACCTGCCGCAACTGCTGAAGCGCTATAGCGGCACCTATTAGCCCACCCGCTTAGCGCGCCGTGTCCAGCCTGAACCTCAAGAAGACCTGCGCCCCCACCGGCGTCGCGCTGTAATCGGCGCGTAGGCTGGCGCTGGGCCGGTAGAGCATCACCTGACCACCCATTGAGGCCGATAGCCATCTCGCTGGACGCGGCAGATCATGCGCGTAGCCCAGCGTCAGCGCGGACACCTGCCCAATCCGCGTCGGCTCACCGGTGACGAAACGTAACGTCGAATCACGGTCGGTCCGCTCCGCGCGGCCCCACGCCCAGTGCTTCTTCCACCGCAGCGTCGATTCCGCCAGATAGCTGTTGGCCAGGCCATGCGAGCGGTCCTGCCCCCAGACCAGAGTTGACGCCAGATAGCCCCGGCTGAGCGGGCGGACGTGTTGCGCGGAGGCGGTCACTCGCGGCCCTTCCGGCAGCGCTCCGCCCGAGAACTGGATGGCCCAGCGCGACGTGGGCTGCAAGGTAACACGCGTTGACCACGCGTCCATCCTTCCCTTCTCCAGATTCCAGCGCCGCTCATCCGGCTCCCGGCCATTGAAGCCGGAAACCTCAAACGTGACGCGCCGGTGAGTGACGCCGACGGTCACCACGTTGTTGGCGATGTGCGTGGCGTCCTGGTAATGGTGCCCCAGCACGGCCATCGGATTTTCAGAAGCCGACAGCCGATGTGGAAACGCCGGCGGCCCCAGTGCGGGTTCACCCCGCGGACCACCATAGACCATCACCGACGTGCGCTCCCCCACCGGTAGCGTGTACTGGGCCGCCAGTTCGATGAACAGATCATGCGGATGCTGCCCATCCGCCAGCGGCTTGCCATAGGCGGTCTCGCCGGCCTGGAACAGCAGCGGGTAGCGGCGGCCGGTAATGGTGGCCGGATCCAGCGACAGCATGGACCGCAGCGTCAGAGTTCCCCGCCCCCACTGGCGCGACGCCATCGGCATGATCCAGTTCGGCGCGAACAACTTCTCCCCGCCGCGAGCGGTGGACTGCGCCGTGTAGACCAGATGCGCCTGCCCCATCGTCATCACTGACCAATCGCTGACCTTCGAATGCGTCATGTACATCGGCTGGTCCGCCGGACGCAGCGACGTGCCGGACAGATAAGGCATCATCGCGCCATCCATGTCACTGACTGTGATCTCTTCCGGGTTGATCCCGTCATAGAGGCCACGGCCCGCCTTCCACCCGGCCCAGCATTCCTGGCAAACGCCTTTGCGCTTCTCGCCCAGCTTCAGCTTCTCCGTGAGATTCGCGCCGCAACTGCATTCCTGTTCAAAGGCACACTCATTGCAACCTCCGCGGATGCAACAGGAGTAGCGGCGCTCTCCCGCGAGCGTCCGCTTGCAAGCCAGCATCACCTTCGAGAACTCGGCCGCCTTCCCGTCTTTCTGCAACTGCCGCGCGCGCTTCAGCTCTGCCGCAGCCTTGGATGGCTTCAGGTTCTTCTTACCGGTCGAATGGCTCCAGGCCAGGCCGGGGAACAACAGGACGACGGCTGAAAGCGCGGAAAGCCACCGGGCTCTGCCTCGGACGCTCACTGTGCCTCCAAAGTGAAAGGCGTCGCGATCACCTTTCCGCCTGACTGCACTTCCAGCCACGCCTGATACTTGCCCGGCTTCGGCAACCGGACCAGAAACTTCTCCGCCGACGTCTCATCCGCCGGATGCGAATGCACCAGCGTCTCGCCATCTTCATGCAGGATGATCAAATGGCCCATGGCACCCAGGTAAGGCTCCAGCGGGAGAGCGGGCGTCATCTTGATCTCCAGCACTCCCGTGCGCCCCACCTTCGGCAGTGGACCCACCACCAGCTTCAACGGACTCGGCACCACCGGAGCGGCCGACGGGCCCTTCACCTTCAGCTTGGTAGCCACCACCTGTGAGCCTTTGCCGCGCGGGGCCATGTCCGCAAACACCAGGTAGTCTCCTCCCGCTGGCCAGTCAAACTTCAGCTGGAATGCGCCGTCGGCCTTCGGTTCAGGATGCAGATGGAGAAACACCTGACGGTCCCGGCGGATGGCGATCAGGTGCAGCTTCTTTTCGTGCACCGTATCGAACTCCTTCACTTGGCCCTTCTCGAGTTCCTTCACCGACATGATCTTCAACGTCAAGTCCTCGGGCTTGCCTTCGAGTTCCAGCTTGTAGCCGGGCAAGCGTTTCCCGGTAGCCGGGCGGGCGTCGCCCACCTCTAACGCAAACTCGCGGGTGAACGCTGGTTGCCCCGGCGGCGTCACCGTCAGGCGCATACGGAAGGTGCCGCCATGGACGAAAACCGGATGCAGGCCGTAGTCTCCAGGAATCCCTTCCGGGTGCGCGGTATCAGAGATCTTCGGCATGCCCGCCATCGACGGCATGTCGATCACCGCCACCAGTTGAGCTCGGATGATGGGCATGGCCCCCATCACGGGGTCGGACTTGCGAGGATCGCGCAGGCTGATCTCCAGGTGCATCTCCTCGCGAGCGGCCAGGCCGCCTTCCGGCAGACGCAAAGTCACTTCATACGGGTCATTGGGGGATGTTTGGGCCGGGACACACAGTCCCCCGGCGATGAATAGAGCAAATAACGGCGCAGTCATGCGCGCAGAAAATGAGGGCACAAAACTCTCCAGTCAGTTTCTTGAAATGGGAAACGGGTAACGGGAGAAACGATCAGATACGCAGGGCGGTCAGTCGAGGCGGCGAGGCGTTAGCCGGGGGCAACGGCGTCACCGAATATGCCACCGCGACAGGAAGCATCAGGGGCGATGCCTCCAGGGCCGGTGCCAGATCAAAACTCAGCTGGTCGAATACCGCCGCCACATCCTTGCACAGCTTCTGGGACTGCTGGCCGGATTCCGGGGCATGCTTCGGGCAATGCGGCACCTGCGGAGGCGTCAGGTCGCAGGCCAGCGCACACTGCACAAAAAAAAGCAGTGCGACCATGGCCAACCAAGCGACGCTGCGTCTGGGGAACCCCATGCGGCTACTTTCAACCTATCATGACGGACGCCGCCCGCTTCGGTTTGGTCGCGGCGGCAGTTCATTCCGGCGGCGGCGGCGCGTTATCATGACCCCGTGAAGCTTGCCTGGTTAATGCTTGTGATCTCCTCGGCGTTGGTGGCCGGTGATGCTGACTTCAATGGCCGCTGGAATTTGACCGTCACTGGCGACCCGCGCGGCCGTGCGTGGTGGCTGGAAGTTTCCGGGGCCGGTTCCAAGAACCTGAAAGGCCGTTTTGTCGGCGCCCCCGGCGGACAACCGGAAGGCCGGATGGGCGGGCAACTGGAAGAGATTCCGGAACTGAAGATCGACCGTGGGCAGTTGGAATTTGTCTTCAATCGCGACTACAAGCCCACCGGCAAACGTGGCCTCTACCGGGCCCGCATCGAGGGCCGCAGACTGGTGGGCTCACTAGTCGTCGATGGCCTGCCCCGGGCGCAGTTCACAGGCGAACGGGCACCCGAGATTCGCGACAAGGATGACAGCGCCTGGAAGCCCGGCAAAGTCTCCAATCTGCTCGCCGCCCAGGACTTGGCCCGGTGGAAAGCAGCGCTCGGACCCGTGAAGGGCTGGAGTTTCCAGAACGGCCTGCTCACCAATTCGCAAGGTGCCCCGGACCTGATCTCCACCGAGAAGTTCTGGAATTTCGAACTGCATGCCGAATACCGCATCGGCCCGAAGTCCAATTCCGGCATCTCCCTGCGGGACCGCTACGAGATTCAGATCGAGGACACCCACGGCAAGCCCACCGACACGCACTCGATGGGTGCCGTCTATTCACGAATTGTGCCCAGCCTGGACGCGGCGGCGCCCGCTGGCGAGTGGCAGACGGTGGACATCCGCTTGGTGGGCCGCACCGTGACGGTGAAGCTGAATGGCAAGCTGGTGATCGACAAAAAGGAGATCGAAGGGCTAACCGCGATGGCGCACGATCCCGATGAAGCCTCCCCCGGTCCGCTGTGCATTCAAGGCGACCATGGCCTGGTCGAATTCCGCGCCCTAACGTTGACCTCGTTGATCCGCTAAATGACTCGGCCATCAATCCGGGAGCGCTACCGATGATCTGGCTGGCCGTGGCAGCGGGCAGTGCCGTGGGCGGCTTGCTACGGTTTGGCCTCTCCACCTGGTTGACCGGCCGCTTCCTGCCCTTCCCGTGGCCAATCCTGATGGTTAACGTGGCCGGCAGCTTCCTGATCGGCTGGTGGCTGAAGTCCCCCCTGCCTCCGGCTTGGCGAGCCTTCCTGGTGCCCGGCCTTTGTGGCGGCTTCACCACTTTTTCCACCTTTAGCGCCGATACGCTGGCGGTTTGGGATCTCTCACCAGTCCGCGCCGTGGCCTATGTGGTGGCATCGGTTGGCCTCTCAGTCGGCGCAGCTTGGTTAGGAATGGCCGTTCGCCGGCCCTAGAATCGCGCTAGGCAATCATTCAGTTACGTATTTGTAACGGAATCGTGACATAGGTAGGCTACCCTAGAGTTTCGTCGCGCTCTCCGTTGAGCAAACTCCATCCGAGGTACTATGCACCGCATCTTCCGATCGCTGGCTCCTATCTTCATGGCGGCTACACTTGTGTCGTCCGCTTTCGCCCAAGCCGATGCCAATAAAGGCCAAATCGTAGGCAATGTCCTCGATCCCAACGGCGCCTTGGTACCCAATGCCGCCGTCAAACTGCGCAACGTGGCCACCGGCTTTTCCCGCGATCTGGTCACCAATGGAGCGGGGCTGTACCGCGCCATCTCGCTCGACCCCGGTTCTTACGACATGACCGTGGGGGCAACCGGATTTGCCGATCAGAAGCTGACCGGCATCGTGGTTTCGGTGGGTTCCGCAGTGACCTTGAATGTGACGTTGTCCGTCCAGGCCGCCTCGACGGTGGTTGAAGTGGGTGCCACGTTTGTCAGCGAAGTGGCTCCGGCCCCGTCGACCACCTTTAACGCCAACGCGATCACCAACCTCCCCATCAATGGCCGCCGGTTTCAGGATTTCGCGCAGTTGACGCCGACGGTGGCGGTCACCGATGGCACCCGCGGCCAGCTCTCCTTCGCGGGTCAGCGCGGCATCAACACCAACGTCATGCTCGATGGCGGCGACTATAACCAGCCGTTTTTCGGCGGCATCCGCGGTGGTGAGCGGTCCGGCACCATCATCACCGTTCCCCAGTCCGCCGTGCAGGAATTTCAGGTGGTCACCACCGGGTATTCAGCCGAATATGGCCGGTCCACCGGCGGCGTCATGAATACCATTACCAAGTCGGGCGCGAATGCCACACACGGCGAAGCGTTCTGGCAGATCCGCCACAAGGACCTCAGCTCTCAAAACCCGATTCCGATCAACCTGCCGATCGGTGGTCTGCAGAAGGTAACTCCGTCGGAGACGCTGCAGCAGTATGGTGGTGCCGTCGGTGGTTCTCTGAAGCAGGACAAGCTTTTCTGGTTCACGGCGTTTGAAGCGCAACGGGCCAAGACTCCGCGCCAGGTATTCTTCCCGGCGCTCGCGGGCCGCGCTGCTACCCCGGAAACGGCGGAAGCGCAGAACTACTTCATCGGACAGCAGGGGCCGTTTGACCAGACCAACCGGGCTTTGGCCGCCATGTGGCGCACGGACTATCAGTTTTCCAAGGGCCACCGCCTGACGGCCCGCTACAACTTCTCTGACGCCATCGAGAAGAACGCCCTTTCGGTGGGCGGCGACCTGAACCCGTTCTCGAATTCCGCGCTGTCGAACGAGGGCCAGGAACTGGACACGGTTCACAATGGCGCGCTGCAGTACACGCATATCGTTTCGCCCTCGATCGTCAACGATTTCCGCTTCCTGGGCTCCGCGGAACTACGGCCCCGGTTCGCCAACTCGCTGGCTCCGGGCGTCAACGCTTCGTTGGTGGGCCAGTATGGCACGCGCAGCTTCTTCCCCACCACCCAATCCGACAAGCGCTTCCAGTTCGCCAACTCGCTGTCGATCACCAAGGGTAGCCACACCATCAAGCTGGGTGGCGACTATAACTACCTGACGGCCTCGCAGTCGTTCGGCTTTAACCAGTTTGGCTTCTTTACGGTGAGCGCTCCCAGCATTGGTGAGCAGTTGGACATTCTGGGCACGGGCGGCGCGATTGCCAACCGGTTCGACTCTAACTTCGCCAGCTATTCCAAACAGTTGGGCAACACGCTGGCGGCGTTCAACATGCAGCAGATCGCCATCTTCGCGCAGGATTCCTACCGCGTCAACCGCAAGCTGACCCTCGATTTCGGCTTCCGGTATGAAGGCCAGATCAACCCCAAGGTGGACGCTAACAATGCCGCGCTCACCAGCCTGGTAAATGGTTTCCGCTTCCCGATTGGTGCCAGCTTTGACCCGGCCAACATCAAGAACTCGACGCGCCAGGTGATGCCGCGCGCGGGCTTTGCCTGGACCCCCTGGGACAAGAAACTGCGCACCGTTGTGCGCGGCCACTTCGGTGTCTTCTACGCCGCCACCCCCATGCTGGTCTTCGCCGGGCCGAACAACAACTTCCGCACGCCTCCCGGTGACGTCTCCCTCACGCTGACGCCCACCGCGGGCCGGACCATCTATCAGGCCTTCCGGGCGGCAGGCCTGGACCTGAACAACTCCTCTTTGGCGGCGCTGCCCAATATCTCGCTCGATGTCGTGCAGCGCGCCTCGGCCTTCCTGCTGAACGGCACCACCACGGGCTCGGCGGCGAATCCGTTCAATAATGCCAGCGTCGTCGGTGCCGCCTCCGATTTCGCCAACCCGCGCTCTCTGCAATCAGGGATCGGGTTTGATACGGAAGTGAAGCGGGGCCTCACGGTGGGCATGCAGTTGAACTATGTGAACGCGGTGAACCTGCTGCGCAACCGCAATTTCAATCTGAACGCTCCGGTCATCTCACCCACTGATCTTTCGCAGCGCCCCAACTTCCGTAGCGTCGCCCTCACGGGCGGCTTGCCGACGGTGCCGCGGCCGATCCCGACCCTGAACCTCATCACCATCCGCGAGTCGAGCGCCCGCAGCGTCTACCGCTCGGCTACTCTGCAATCGCAGTACCGGAACAAGCGTGTCCAGTTGCAGGCCTTCTACACGCTCAGCGACAACTTCTCGAATGACGATAGCGAGCGCGACGCCGGCGGGTTTGTCTACACCAACAGCTTCGACCTCCGTAGCGAATACAACTACTCCAACCTCGACATCCGCCATCAGTTTGTCTCCAACGGCGTCGTCACCATGCCCTGGGGCATCGACGTCGGCGCTCTGTACCGCTTCCGCACTGGCCTGCCGCTGAATGCCATCGCCAACGTGGACCTGAATCAGGACGGCAACAACAATGACCGCCCCTTCAGCGGCCCCGGCCAGTCCTTCCGCCGCAACCAGTTCCGGAACCGGAACGTGCAAACGTTCGACCTGCGCCTGATGAAGAGCTTCAAGATCCGCGAGAACATGCGGATCCAGATCTCAGCCGAATTGTTCAACCTGTTCAACATTGACAACGTGGTCTTTGCCGGACAGTCGAACATCTTCGGAGCCGGTTTCCGCGCCGATGGCACGATCGCTCCCACGGATGCGCGGTTCATGCGTTTGCGCACGCCCGCCGGCGACTACGACGCACTCACCACCTCCCAGCAGGGCCGCCCGCGCCAAGCCCAGTTCGGGGCGCGGTTCTTCTTTTAAGCCAACTCTAAGCCCGGTTGCGCGAAACAACCGGGGCTCAATCAACTCGAAGGGCCACCCGCTACGGTGGCCCTTTTCATTTAGGGCGCGTTCACACGATCGCCGTTAACGGAGCCGGGCCGAGTGAAGCAAATGACGCCTCACGCTGAGCCGTGACAGCATGGAGCGGAGTGCTGGAGGCGGCCCTTTTCGTTTGCAGCAGTTCGTGAGTTCTCGGAGAAGGAATCCCGCCGAGGACTCCGGAATCATCCGAACGCTCAATCGCAACGCTGAAGGTGCGCTGGCCTGGAGCCCAGCGGCCATAAGCGTCGTCCGGCCGTATTACTTTTGCGCCGCGGCGGGAACGGGCTTCGCCGCCGCCGTGGGAATCTTGACTTCCCCCTGCAGCAGCTTGTCCATGGCGGCCGCAAACGTCTTCACTGTCGGGGGACCACCCGCCGCCGCTGCCGCCGCGTGGGTGCGAGCCGCCGCCAGATTGCCGGTCATGAAGTTGAGCAGCGTCAGATTGATGTGGCCCACATACAACTTCGGATCCTGCCGGAGGGCCGCCTCAAACGCCCGCTGCGCCTCCGGCAGCTTGCCCGCATAGCTGAGCATGATCCCCGATCGCAGCGCCCCCGCCGCACCCGGTACCACCGGAGCGTAACCGGCTACCTGCGCCGCCGCCGCCGTGATCCCCTGTGCCAATTGACCCGCTCGCACCGGATGGGCCCATTCGGTATTCAGCCGGACCAGGTTGCGGACCTCGGCTAACTGTGGGTCCGGGCGACCGGGCGGTTCCGCCATCACACTGGACAGAATCACCCGGGACACCGGGCTTTCGCGTTTCACGGCAGTCACCACCCGCAACAGCGAGATCGCCTCAGCATCCTTGCCTTGGCGGAGCCGGACCCAAGCCACGCTCTCCAGAATCTGTGGGTCGCCCGGACGCAATTTCCCCGCCTCGCGCAGCGCTTGCGCGGCCTCGTCATACAACCGCTGGTCGGTCAGCGCGGTGGCCAGCGAAAACCGGGCCGCAATCATGTTGGGGTCGCCGGCGATCGCATTCTTGAACTGCGTGGTGGCCTGCGCCGTGTGGCCTTCCGCCATCAGGCTGGCCCCCAGCATGGTGCGCACCACCGCCAGACCCATCGGCTTGCCCTGCTCATTGGGGAACGGTGCCAGCGCCGCGGCGATGCGGTCGGCATCCGCGGCTGTCATCCCAATCAGCCCCTTACCCAGATCGTAGAAAAGGACCGCCTTGATCCGGCCCGCATTCTCGGCATCAAAATGATCCGAGGTCGGATTTTCCCCGGCCAGCGTTCCCTCTGATGCCTTGTTCCGGAAAGCGCCGAGCAGATAGCCAAATATCTGGGCCACCGCCCGGGCATTCTGGGGCCCGTCGCCAGTGGGCTCAATCATGAGAATGGTTTTGGAGAACGGGACCACGCTGGCCCGCCGAGCCCCCTCGCGCATGGCCGTCACCCCCAGCACCAGGTCCACGCCCTCGCCCGATACCTGGTCCTTCAGTTGCAGGCGGCGGGCATCAAGACGCGGTGCGGCATTCAGCGGGCTCCAGGGAACAATATCCACCACCTTGAACCGGATCCGGAAATCCCGGGCAAAGATCGCCGAAGCTCCATCCACCTCACTGCGTATGCGCTGCTCCCAGCCGTCGCGCGCCCGCACCTCCGGGTCGGCGGCCACACGGATCCGGTAAGTCTTGCCGGAGAACTGCCAGTACACCCAACCGGTGCCCACCGCCAACAAAGCAGCTGACGCCAGCAACCACCACTTCAGCCGGGATCCGCCCTTATTGGCCATCATCATGGTTAAGTTCCCCGCTTCTTGACATCAATGCCCAGACGCTTGATCTTCTGGTTCAAGGTGGACAATGGAATTTGCAGCACCTGCGCCGCTTCCGTCTGGCTCCAGTTGGATTTCTCCAACTGCTCCATGATCCGGTGGCGTTCAAAGTCCGCCACCAGTTCAAACAGGCTCGCGTCGGCGGCCACATTGCCCCCTTCATCGCGGCGGATCTTCAGCCCGCCGGCATGCAGCAGATGGTCGGGCAGCACCTCCGCCCCGGGCGATTCCGAAGAAGCCAACACCACCGCCCGCTCCACCACATTTTCCAGCTCCCGCACATTGCCCGGCCAGGCGTGATCCATCAGGATCTGCATGGCATCGGAATCAAACCGGAGTTGGCTATGGCCTTGCGCATCCAGAAACTTCTCGTTCTCGCGGCAGTAGACGCCAAAGAAGTGCTCAATCAGCGGCGGGATGTCTTCCTTGCGGTCGCGCAAGGCGGGCAAGGCGATGTTGATGACATTCAGGCGGTAATAGAGATCCTCGCGAAACCGCCCTTCTTCCACCATCTTGCGCAGATCCTGCGTGGAGGCCGCCAACAACCGGACATCCGCCTTGATCGACTCGGTCGAACCAATCGGCGAGTACTCCTTCTCCTGCAGCAGCCGCATCAGCTTGGTCTGCGTCTCCATCGAGAGGGTGGCGATTTCATCCAGGTACAGCGTACCCCGGTGGGCCGCCTCAATCGCCCCCTGACGGGCCGCCGTCGCGCCCGCAAATGCCCCTTGGACATGCCCGAACAGCGAGGACTCCAGCAGTTCCGGCGGCAGCGATCCAGCACTGACGGTGATAAACATCTGCTCCCCGCGCGGAGAATTGGCGTGGATCGCCTTGGCGATGCTCTCCTTGCCGGTGCCCGTTTCGCCCGTCACCAGAATGGTGGACCGGCTGGGAGCCACTTGCGCGATCAGGTCCAGCACCTTGGCCATCCGCTCGCTCTTGCCCACGATGTTCTGGAACTGGTAGCGCTGCTTCAGCGCCTGCTTCAGTTGCCGGTTCTCGCGCTCCAGCCGCGCCGCATCGATCATCCGGCGGATCTCGATGATCAGCTTCTCGTTGTCCCAGGGCTTGGAAAAGTAGTCATTGGCCCCGGCCTTGATCGCCTGCACAGCCACTTCCACCGAACCATAGGCGGTGATCAGAAACACCGGCGTATCCGCATCGCGCTGGCGGATCTCCTGGATGACTTCCAGGCCCGACCGGTCCGGCATCATCAGATCCAGCAGCACCAGGTCGTAGTTGGCCCGCTCCAACCGTTGGAGGCCTTCAGTCCCGTTAAAGGCCAGTTCCACCTGAAAGCCCTCCAGCGTGAGTAGTGCTTCCAGGCTGTCTCGGATATCTTCCTCGTCATCAATGACCAGGACGCGCGGCAATCGTTGAAATTCAGGCATTCGCTGTCTAATAGCCACTCTATCAAGTGGTCAGGCGGGGCGATTCGTTACAGACATTCCGGGCGGGTGGCGGAGCGCGTGAGGCCGCCTCCGGCTCAGGCGTTCACTTTGCTGGTGCCCGCCTGCGAGGTGGACGCGCCGGGGCGGGCCTGGGGAAACATCAGCCGGAAGATCGTGCCATCGCCCGGCCGGCTCTCCACCTCGATGGTGCCGCCATGCTCTTCCACAATGCCGTAAGTCACCGACAGTCCCAGACCGGTGCCTTTCTTGGCGCCCTTGGTGGTGAAAAACGGGTCAAACACCCGCTGCGCCACATGCAGCGGCATCCCGACGCCGGTATCCCGCACATCAATCCGGACCGTGCCGCTTTCCGCCCACGCTTCAATCGACAGCCGCCCGCCCGCCTCCATCGCGTCACGGGCATTCAAAAACAGGTTCAGAAACACCTGTTGCAATTTACCGGAGTTGCCGCGGATGGCCGGGAGATCGGGCTGCACTTCCAGGCGCGTCACAATCTGGGTTTGGTCCAACTGGTGGCCAATCAGAGAAAGCACTTCACGCATCACCTTCGCCAAGTCGAGATCGGTCAGCTCCGTCGGGCCGGTGCGGGAGAAATTCAGCAACGAATTGACAATCTCACTGGCCCGGAATGTCTGCTTGGCGATCTTTTCGAGCAGCGCCGTCTTCGGCAAGTCGCCCGAGACTTGTTTGGCCAGCATCTGCGCATAAGTGGAGATCACCGCCAGCGGAGTGTTCACTTCATGCGCCACGCCCGCCGCCAGCAGCCCAATCGAGCTCAACTTGTCGGCCTGCACCAACTGCCGCTCCAGTTCGCTGCGGTCGGTGATGTCGTCAAAAATAATCAGCCGCCCGATCTCCTGGCTATCCTTGGATACCAGCGGCGCCACCGCGATATTCAACGTCGCGTCCCGCCCGCCTTGCCAGGTCCCCAGGCGCACCTTGTCCAAATGGTGCACACCGGTGCCGGAGGGAACGGTGGCGATCCGGTCCAGCAGTTCCCGCGGCAGCAGCGCGCGCAGAGGTTGCCCGATGGCGGACTCTCGCGCCACTCCGGTCAAATCCTCCATGCGGGAATTCCAGCTCTCCACCCGCCCGGTCAGATCAGCCGCCAGAATGCCGACGTTGATCGATTCAACGATGTTCTCGCTGAACTCCTTCAGCCGCTCGTACTCGCTCGCTTTGCTTTCCAGCGACTGGTAAAGTCGCGCATTCTCGATCGCAATACCTACATAGCCGGACAGCGTCGTCAACAACTGCACGTCATCGGATGACAGATAGTCGCCCTTGTCCGTCCGGCTGACACCGAACCAGGCGATCACTTTTCCCCGCACCCGGCAAGGTAGATAGTACGTGTAATCCAAGGCCGATACTTCGCCTCCCGCTCGGCGGGCGGATTCAAAGAACAGGTAGGGCCGGTCAAACTCGGCGGGAAGAAACTCCGGCCACCGGGGGCCGTCGGCCAAAAAGAAGCCCACCCGCGCCACCGACAATGTCTGCTGTAGCCGGTCCGAAACCTGGCGCAACATCTGGTCGATGTTGGTCTCCGAACTCAACTCCTGCGCAAACTCGATCAGCGTCATCCGGTAGTCGTAACTGTGGCGATAGAACAGATGGCGATCCAACACCTCCTGCAGGTAGTTCCGGATGGGTTGGAACACAAACGTTGCGATCACCACCAAAATCACCACCGCACTGGTGCTCAGCTCATCCACCTTGCCAAAGGAGAACACCAGGCCATACATCACGGCCAGCACCGCCAACGTAGCCAGCGTGTAAACGTAGCCCTGCTGGAAAATCACGTCCACGTCCATCAGCCGGTAGCGGATGATGGCATAAGCCCAAGTGAGCGGAATAAAGCCCAGGCTCAACACCGCCAACTTGGCCAGCGGACCCGGCACGACGCCCAGCGTATACGGAACCACGTAGAGCACCGTAAAGGGCAAGGCCCCCAGGATCGCCCCATTGCGCAGCCACTTCAGCTGTTGCCGCAGCACCTGGTCTTCCGCGTGGCGCAACCGGAGCGACAAAACTACGCCACCCGCCAGATATGCGGCGGAAAGCAACGGCAGCCACGTCCGATTCAGGATCCAGGCCAGTTCGCCCAACGGCATCGGCATCCGCACCGCGCCAGTGGCCACCGCAAACACAAACAGCAAGCCCACCGAGGCCGGCAAGTAGATCAGCGTCCGGATCAGCCAACCGGAGAAGCGGCGCGACGGTTCCGGAAAAGTCACGCAGAAGTGCAAGAAGATCGTGGGCGCAAAAAATCCGGCCGTCAGGTTACCCCAATAGATCAGCTTGTCAAAGGTATTCAGTTTGCCGGTGAAGTGGAAGGTCGAGAAAACAAAAGACGCCAGGCAAAGGATGAAGAAGTGCGTGCCCTTCGGCGCGCGTGACCGGCGAAACCAAACGAACACACCAATGGCGAGATATGCCACACCCACGGCGTACTGGTAGTACAGGGAAAAGTCGACGACGCGCTCCGCGACAATCACCTTTGCGGGGATTTCCACATCGCCGCGGCGCAGCCGGTACTCAGCCGTCTGCCAGGCTGAGATCCGCACCAGCAACTTCATCACGTCGCTGGCTTCCACCACCGGCGATTCAGCGATCTTCAGGAGAACATCACCCTTGCGGATACCCGCCCGGTAAGCCGGCCCATCTACTTCCACATGAAGGGCTTCCACGCGAAGACCGCCCCCGGGAAGCGTGCGCTCCACCCACGCCGCACCATCCTCCGGCAAACGGAACTTGGTGGTCTGCTGAAAGTTGACGAGCGCACAAGCCACCGCAGCCACCGTCAGAATGATGACCAGCGCACCCGCGAATTGTGCCTGCAGACCCCGCATGAACTTGCACCAACTCGGCCGAATCAGAGCAATCGAATTGCCAATTCTGGCAAAGTGAAATTATCGTCAGAATACACGAATTCCACCCCTGAATCAAATCGCGTCATCACAATCTAAATTCTTGATTTGGAAGAACCTCTCCCGGATTTGGAAGAACGAGTTCTGCCACCCATCCTGATCGCTGACCCGGCTGATTTCCGGCCCCGCCCCAGGACTAATTGCCATCAGCCGCCCCGAGAAAATGGTGCCCTCGTCGCTCATGTAAGTACTAGATATCCCAGGCTGACCATCGATCCTCAGACCGTCTAGCCTTCAGCTTGGGAATCCGGGCGACAGCGAAAGCGTCCCTAGCATCCGCATCTTTGGCAAGACCGGCCTGTAATGACTGCGGCACCAAGAGAAAAGAGAAATCACACCATGCATAAGATCAATTCGATATCGGCCCGGAAGAGAGCTGCGCGAGTGGCGTCCAGAAGGGCAATTTCTTGAGCACCTACGGCAGGACGATCGGCCTTACCGACGTCAAATCGAAGCAAAGCACCAGGCAGACCATCACCCTCAACCTGGGGTCCTTTACTTCCGCCCAGCCGGTGGACATCACCTTCGTTCTGCGCGCCGATGCCAAGTCGATCACCAAGTGCTGCAAGAAGCTGAATCCCAACACCGGCCTGCAGGAACTGTTCTGCACCCGGGCCACGACCACCGTGGAATGGGACAACACGATCGCCAACCCGGTCCGTTTCTACCTGGGAGGTCTCCCCATCCGCGGCAACTAACACAAGCGGAACCGAAACTACCAGCTGGGTCAAGGGCGGCCGGCGCCAACCGGTCGCCCTTTTCGCTTGATGGACAGCCGCCTTCCCCCAAGCCGCCCGGCCCGGCCTGCTACCCTTAAGTTGCAAAAGAATGCCTGAAAATAAACTGCGCGTCATTCCCTTAGGCGGCCTGGGGGAGTTCGGGATGAACTCGATGGCGCTTGAATACGGGGATGACATTATCGTCCTCGATGCCGGGATGATGTTTCCGGAAGCCGAGCTGTTAGGCGTTGACATCGTCACCCCGGACTTCGCCTACCTGAAGGAAAATCGCGAGAAAGTCCGCGGCCTCCTGCTGACGCATGGTCACGAGGATCACATCGGCGGTATCCCGTTCCTGCTTTCCGTCCTGCCGGACATCCCCATCTACGGCACCGCCTATACCTTGGCCTTGGTCGAACGGCGCCTGGAAGAGCACAAACTGCTCGACGACACCGACCTCAATGAAGTCAAGGCCGGCGACAAGGTCCAATTGGGCCCATTCTCGGTGGAGTTCATCCGGGTCACCCATTCGATCGTCGATTGCGTCGCCCTCGCCATCACCACCCCGCTGGGCGTGGTCATCCACACGGGCGACTTCAAGATCGACCAGACCCCCACTGACAACATCCTGTTCGACCTGCACCGCTTCGCCGAATACGGCAAACAGGGCGTACTGCTGCTGCTCTCTGATTCCACCAACGTCGAGCGTACCGGCTACACGCCGTCCGAGCGCGCCGTCCGCCCGCGCCTGCAGTCAGTCTTTGCCCAAGCCGAACGCCGTCTGATCATCTCCTGCTTCTCCAGTTCCATCCACCGGATGCAGCAGATCCTGGACATCGCCCAGGAGTATGGGCGCAAAGTGGCCTTCCTCGGCCGCTCCATGATCTCCGCCACCGAAATTGCCCACTCGCTGGGGCACCTGAACATCCCCAACGCCATCCTGCTGCGCCCGCAGGACATCATGGATACGGACCCCAAAAAGGTCTGCTGTGTGGTCTCCGGTACCCAGGGTGAGCCGCAATCGGGCCTGTCACGCGTGGCCGTGGACAATCACAAGAGTTTGAGCGTCCGCAAAGGCGACACAGTGGTGCTCAGCTCCCGCATCATCCCCGGCAACGAGAAGCCGATCTACCGCATGATCGACCACTTTGCCCGGCGCGGGGCCGACGTGATCTACGGCGCCAGTGACCCGCCCATCCATGTCTCCGGCCATGGCTCTCGCGAAGAGCTCACGCTGGTGCTGAATCTGCTGCGGCCCAAGTATTTCATCCCCGTCCACGGCGAATACCGCCAGTTGCAGAAGCACGCCCGTCTGGCGGAGCACCTGCACAACCACACGCTGAAAGAGACGTTCGTCCTCGACACCGGCGATGTCGTCGAGATCGACGAAAAGGGTGCCCGCCGCGCGGACCGCATCCACGTGGGCCGCGTCTGCATCGATTCCGGCTCCATTGACGACATCGTCGGCGACATGGTCATCCGGGACCGCAAGCACCTGGCCGAAGACGGCTTCGTGCTGCCCATCATTGCCATCAACAAGATGTCGGGCCGCGTCGAAGGCTCGCCCGAAATCGTCTCCCGCGGCTTTGTGTCGCTCGAAGACGGGTCACCGTTGATGGCCGACGCCCGCGCCGTGGTCTTGAAAACCCTCGAATCCGCCACCGCCGAACAGCGCAGCGATTGGGGAGTCATGCAGGACCGCATCCGCGCCGACCTGAAGAAGTTCTTGAACAAACAGACATCGCGCCGACCTTTGATCCTGCCGGTGATTCTGGAAGTCTAGCCGCGGGCAGCCCTTGGGTTGACCCCTGCCCTAGGCTGTGTAATTATTCATAGTTGTGAATAAAAATACAGCCCTGCCCCGCGTTGCGGTTGGCGATCTGCGCACGGATCTCGATCTGACCCGTGATGAGCTGTTCGCGCTGCTGGATCTGGCGGCCGCCATCAAGGCGAACCCGCGCGACTTCGGCCGTGCGCTCGATGGCAAAAGCGCGGCGATGCTGTTTGAAAAGCCCAGCCTCCGCACTCGCGTCACCTTTGAGATGGCGATGGCGCAGATGGGCGGACATTCCACCTTTGTGGCGGGGCCCATTGGGGAGCGCGAGCCAGTGAGGGACATGGCGCGCAACCTGGATCGCTGGGTGGACGTCATCGTCGCCCGCACCTACTCACAGCGCACCGTAGAGGAGTTGGCCAACTATTCGCGCGTGCCGGTGATCAACGCCCTGTCGAAGGATTATCACCCCTGCCAGGCCCTGGCCGACGTGCTGACCATCCGGCAGGAGTTCGGCAACGACCTGCGCGGCAAGAAAGTCACGTTCGTCGGTGACGGCTTCAACGTCGCCCATTCGCTGATGCTCACCGCGACGCGCCTGGGCATGGAAGTCTGCGTCGCCACCCCACCGGGCTATGAACCCAAGCGCGAAATGATCGTGCTGGCCCATACCGTGGCGCAAGAGGGCAGCGGCAGCCTGAAGATCACCAACGACCCAGTGGAGGGCGTCACCGGAGCCCACGCCGTCTACACCGACGTCTGGTTCTCGATGGGCGAGCAGACTGACGTCCCCCAACGGCTGGCCGATTTCTCGCCCTTCCAGGTGAACGAAGCGCTGATGGCCAAGGCCCGGCCCGAGGCGATCTTCCTGCACTGCCTACCGGCCAAGCGCGGTGAAGAAACCACCGACGCCGTGATGGAATCGCCGCAATCACGTATTTTTGAAGAAGCAGAAAACCGGTTGCACGCCCAAAAGGCACTGCTACTGATGTTGCTGTAGAACAAAGTGGCGCAGGCGATCAGCCTGCAAGCGGGACGGCTGATTGAAAACGTCGCGTCCCGCCCGGAAAGACTTTCAAGAAAAGAGAATCAAGATGAAGCTTTGGGGTGGACGTTTCGAAGCAGGCCCGTCAGAGGTCTTTGAGAAGTTTGGCGAATCACTGCATTTCGACAAGCGCTTGGTGGATGCCGACATCCGCGGGTCCCAGGCCTTTGCCCGAGCTTTGTCCCGCGTCGGCATCCTGAATGCTTCCGAGCTGGACACGCTGCTGAGCGTCTTCGAGACCATGCGCAAAGAAGCGGCCACCCCGGCTTTCTTTGCCGGCGCCACCGACGAAGACGTCCACACGCTGGTGATCCGCAAGCTGAAAGAGAAGACGCCGCTCGCCGACAAGATCCACACCGGACGCAGCCGCAATGAGCAAGTCTCGCTCGATGTGCGCCTCTGGCTGCGGGACGAAATCGATGGTGTCCGCAAGCTGCTGGTTGATCTGCTGGGCTCCGTGCTGACGATCGCGGAAAAGTACCCCGACGCCATCATCCCCGGCTACACGCACATGCGGCGCGCGCAGGCCGTGCTGTGGCCGCACTACTGCCTGGCCTACTTTGAGATGCTGGCGCGCGACCTGGAGCGCCTGGATCAGACGCGGGCGCGCGTCAATGTGATGCCCCTCGGCTCTGGCGCTCTGGCCGGCAGCGGCTTCCCGTTTGACCGCGAAGCCATCGCCAAGGATCTGGGCTTTGCGGCGATTACCAAGAACTCCATGGACGTCTCGGCGGACCGTGACTGGGCGCTCGACTTCATGCACTTCGCCAACTTGACCGTGCTGCACCTGTCACGGCTCAGCGAAGACTGGATTCTCTATTCCTGCGAAGAGTTCGGCTGGCTCGACCTGGGCGACGGCGTCACCTCCGGTAGTAGCTTGATGCCGCAAAAGAAGAACCCCGATTCTCTCGAATTGATCCGCGGCAAGAGCGGCCGCGTCATCGGCGACTACCTCGCCCTGATGACGACGATGAAGGGTCTGCCGCTCACCTACAACCGCGACATGCAGGAAGACAAGGAGCCGCTGTTCGACGCCGTCGATCAAGTGGCCGGTTGCCTGAAGATGGCCAAGGTGGTGGTGGATACGACGAAGCTAAACCCTGCCCTGCCACGCCAGGCAGCGGAAGTCAGCTGGGTGGTGGCCACTGATCTGGCCGAAGAGCTCGCGCGACGCGGCACGCCGTTCCATCAGGCGCACCAGTTGGTGGGCAAGCTGGTGCTGCATTCCGTGCGCCACCAGATGAAGCCCTCGGATTGGACCGTGGCGGAGCTCGAAAAGTTCGCCCCGCAGTTCACCGCCGAGTTTGCCCGGCTGCTGAACCCCGCTGAAGGCATGAAGAGCCGCGAACTCCCCGGCGGCACCGGTCCCAAGGCTGTGGCGCAAGCGCTCGGGCAGGCCAAGGAGCGTTTGACCGGCTGGAAGGGATAACGCACCCATGGAAGGGGTCAGCAAAGCGCAGCGACATGGGCGCATCCTGGCGCTGATTGCCCGGCATGAAGTGCACACCCAGCAGCAGCTGGCGGAACTGCTCAAGCAGGAGGGCGTCGACGTCACCCAGGTGACCCTCTCGCGTGACATCCATGACCTCGGCCTGATCAAGACTGGCCGGGGTTATGCCACCGGCAAAGGGGAAACCAAAGGGCCTACGTTCTGGACCCTGGCCCCCGACCTGCTGCTGGATGCCCGCGCCGCGCAGAACATCGTCGTCGTCAAAACCCATGCCGGCCACGCCATGAGCCTCTGCCGCGCGCTGGACCAAGCCGGCTTTCCGGAAGTGGTCGGCACCGTGGCCGGCGACGATACGATTCTGGTGGTCACCGAAAGTGCCAAGGAAGCCCGGGAGCTGGCACCGCGCCTCCGGGGCCTCGAATAACCCGCGTCAACCCTTGCACCCACGCGGGCGGCCAGAGCATCATTGACATATGAATCTTGGCTGGCTTTGGTCCGATCCCCTGCCCGTCGGCACAGAGGCCCCCGGGTTTTCCTTGCGCGATGAACAAGGGCAAGTGGTGAATCTGCTCACCCATCGCGGCAAGCAGAACGTGGTCCTGGTGTTCTACCCCGCCGACGACACCCCTGGTTGAACGAAGCAAGCTTGCGACATCCGCGACAACTGGTCGGCGATGTCCAAGCACAACACCGTCGTGTACGGTGTCAACCCCGGCTCCGCCCAAAGCCACCGCGCCTTCCGCGACAAACACCACCTCCCCTACGCGCTGCTAGTGGACGAAGATAAGCGCGTGGCCAAGCTTTACCAGGCCGATGGACTGATCGTGAAGCGCACCGTCTATCTGATCGGCAAAGACGGCAAAATCCGCTTCGGCCAACGCGGCATGCCCCGCCCCGGCGAAGTGCTGAAGTTCGCAGAGTAGCTGAAGGTCGCGACTAGCCCCATGCGTCAGCTTGGGGCTTCTTTCGGCCTAACCAAGGCCCCAACCTGCTGCCCCGTGCAGGCTCACTCACTAAGTGCGAACAGCACCCTTCAACTGTGCCGCGCTCTATTTCCCCTGCATCCCGCGCAGGTACTCCACCAGGTTCGAGATGCGCTTAGCGGTGGTCGCCGGATCTGAATCAAAGGTGCCGAAGATCGGCCCCCAGACGGGCATGTCACTGCGGCCGTGGGCCGAGATCGTGTCCAACCCGTTCAGGATCGCGGTCACCCGCTCCGCTGGAAACTGGCCGGAGTTGCCCTTGTTCAACTGGGTCAAGTCCGCCGGTGCTGATTTCAGCGCCTTAGCGGTGGGGCCATTCCCCTTCCCCTTGGCACCATGGCAGGTCGCACAGTAGTGACGGTAGCTGTCAGCGCCCGTCACCGGAGCACTGCCCGCTTTCTGGGCGGCCGCCCAAGGCGCTCCGGCCACCAGAGCCAGGCTGATGATGAGGCCACGCCCACCAGCGGCGGTAGCCCATTGCATTACTTTCACAAACACCTCCCGGGGGACCCCAGCCAGGTGGAGTGCACCTGAACTTCTGGTCTCTCCGGCTGAACCATATCACCAATCGCGCTCCAATGCACGCAGGAGGTTGGGCCCGGGCCGGGCCGCGCAAAGCATCGGGAAATTCGGTAAACTGACGACCTATGAGAGCACTTGCCAAACTCCTCCTCTTGACGGCCGCCCTGATGCTGCCGGTGGCCTTTGGTCAGGCCAAAAAGGACGCCCCCAAGGCGGCTGAAAAGAAGATCGCTGAGAAGAAAGCCGCTCCCGAAGCCAAGGCGGCAGAGAAGAAGGCCACCGAGAAGAAAGCCGAGCTGATTGACATCAACTCCGCGCCGGTCGACGTACTGAAGACCATCCCCGGTGTTGGCGACGCCTATTCCGCCGCTATCGTCAAGGGCCGCCCCTACAAGCGCAAGGACGAACTGCCGCAAAAGAAGATCATCCCGCAAGCCACCTACGACAAGATCAAGGATCTGATCATCGCTAAACAGAAGTAGGGCGCAACCTCCTTGCTGCCCCGCTTCTACCCCATTCTCGATCCCACCCGCGCTCTCCCCGTCGTCGAGCAGGCCCAAGCTGTGCTGGACGGCGGGGCGTCGTTTTTTCAGGTGCGCCACAAAGGCACATGGACTCCCGCGCGTCTGGCTGAACTGGAGGCGATGGTAAAGCTCTGCCCCGGGCTGATCGTCAATGATCGCGCCGACATCGCCACGCTGGCGGGCGTCGGCTTGCACGTCGGCCAGACTGACCTGCCGCCCGCTGCCGCCCGGCAACAGATCGGCCCACGGATGCTGGGTTTTTCCACGCACAGCGCCGCACAACTGGAAGCAAGCGCCGTTGAACCGGTGGACTACGTCGCACTGGGGCCCATTTTCCAGACGGCCTCCAAGCAGAATCCCGACCCCCAGGTGGGACTGGATAATCTGCGCCAATGGCGGCCGTTGACCCTTCGGCCGCTGGTGGCCATTGGCGGCATTACGCGCGACAATGCAGTTTCTGTCCTCCAGGCGGGTGCCGATTCGGTGGCCGTCATCGGGGATCTCTATCCGGAAGAACTGACCGCGCACAGCCTGCGCGCACGGGTGATGGATTGGATCAAGCGACTCAGTTAAGCAAACCGCCGGCTTTGAATGCCCGGCTGGGGCTGACCGATGCCACGACGCTCGTGGTCGGCTCCATGATCGGCTCCGGCGTCTTCGTCGTCGCGGCCGACATCGCGCGCCAGGTGCAGTCCCCCGGCCTGCTGTTGATCGTCTGGATCGCCACGGCGGTTATGACAATGGTGGCCGCACTCAGTTATGGCGAACTGGCCGCGATGATGCCGCAAGCGGGTGGCCAGTATGTCTACCTGCGTGAGGCGTTCGGACCGCTGCCCGCGTTCCTCTACGGATGGACACTGTTTCTAGTCATCCAGACCGGCACCATGGCCGCCGTGGCCGTGGCGTTCGCCAAGTTCCTGGGCGTCTTCATTCCGCTGGGGCCGCGCGAACAGCAACTGGTGGCCATCGCCGTGCTGGTGACCCTGGCCTACATCAACACGCGCGGCATCCGCGAAGGCGTACTGGTGCAGAACGTCTTCACCGTCGCCAAGGCGGGCGCGCTGCTGGGCTTGATCGGGCTGGGCTTGTGGCACGGCCGGACCGCCGAAGCACTCCCCAACTTCGACAACTTCTGGCAAGGCGCGGACTGGAGCTGGACCTGCATCCGTCTGGTGGGCGTGGCCATGGTGGGCTCACTGTTTTCCTCTGATGCCTGGAACAACGTCACCTTCACCGCGGGCGAAACCAAGAACCCGCAGCGCAACGTGCCGCTGTCACTCGCTTTGGGCGTCGCCATCGTCTCGCTGCTCTACTTGGGCGCCAACTACGTTTACGTCAGCGTGCTGCCGCTATCAGGCATCGCCAACGCCGCCCAGGATCGCGTGGGCACCGCCGCCGCCCAGGCGCTGTTGGGCGATAGCGCGCAAGCCATCATGGCCATTGCCATCATGATCTCGACGTTTGGCTGCGTCAACGGCCTGACCATGGCCGGGGCGCGGGTCTACTATGCCATGGCGCTGGACGGACTGTTCTTCAAGAAAGTGGCCCAGGTGGACCCCAAGACGCAGACCCCCAGCGTGTCGCTGTGGGCGCAATGCCTGTGGGCTTGCGTGCTGACCTTAAGCGGGCGCTATGGAGATCTGCTCGACTATGTTATCTTTGCCGTTTTGCTGTTCTACGCGCTGACCATTTGTGGCGTGTTTGTTTTACGGGTCCGGCGCCCCGACGCGCCGCGGCCATACCGGGCCATCGGCTACCCGGTGGTGCCCGCGCTTTATATAGTCGCGGCACTCACCATCGAATGGCTCCTGCTGCTTTATAAGCCCAGCTATACTTGGCCGGGCCTGATCATAGTTCTTTTGGGAGTGCCGGTCTTTTACGTTTGGAGAGGCCGCGGGAAAGAGGTTAAGGGATGAATCTGTTTGCGACAAAGTCGGTAGACCAGTTGATGGCCGAAGGCGGCGATGGTTCCCACGGCAGCGGCAATAGTGATCTGAAGCGCACCCTGGGTGCGATGCAATTGGTGGCGCTGGGTATCGGTGCCGTCGTCGGCGCCGGTATCTTCGTGCTGGCCGGAACCGCGGCCGCCAACCACGCCGGACCCGCTGTCGTGTACTCGTTCATTCTGGCGGCCATTGGCTGCGCGCTGGCCGGGCTTTGCTACAGCGAATTCTCGACCATGATTCCAATTGCCGGCTCCGCCTACGCCTACTCGTACGCGACCCTCGGCGAACTGGTGGCCTGGATCATCGGCTGGGCGTTGGTGCTGGAATACGCGGTCGGAGCGGCCACAGTCTCGGTCGGTTGGTCCGGCACCATGGTGTCGATCTTGAAGTCCTTGGGCATCACTCTCCCGCAACAGTTTCTCGCTTCACCCTGGGATGCGGACCCCGGCCTGGTCAACCTGCCGGCGGTCTTCATCATCGTGGTGATCACGGCGATCCTGATCCGCGGTGTCCAGGAATCAGCCCGCTTCAACTCGATTGTGGTGGCCGTCAAGTTGACCGTCGTCATCGCCTTCATCGTGCTGGGCTATAGCTACATCAACACCGGCAACTACACCCCCTTCCTGCCCGAGAACACCACTGGTGAGTTCGGCAAGTTTGGCTGGACCGGCGTGATGAGCGCCGCCGGCACCATCTTCTTCGCCTACATCGGCTTCGACGCCGTGTCCACCGCCGCGCAGGAAGCCAAGAACCCCAAGCGCGACATGCCCATTGGCATCATCGGATCGCTGGCGGTTTGCACGATGCTCTACATCATGTACGCCCTGGTGCTGACCGGTATCGTCAACTACAAGGAACTGAACGTCGCCGCGCCCTACGCCCTCGCCGTGGACCGCATGACCGGCCTGCCGTGGCTGGGTTTCTGGATGAAGCTCGGATCATTGCTGGGCTTGACCACCGTTATGCTGGCCATGCTGTTCGGCCAGTCCCGCGTGTTCTACTCGATGTCGAAGGACGGCCTGCTGCCCAAGACGTTTTCCGAGATTCACCCCACGCTGCGCACGCCCTACAAGTCCAACCTGATCCTGCTGGTGTTTGTGGGCCTGCTGGCGGGCTTTACGCCCATCAGCCTGCTGGGGAACCTCACCAGCATCGGCACGCTCTGCGCCTTCATCGTGGTCTGCATCGGCATCATCGTACTGCGGCGTACGCGGCCTGAACTGCCCCGGCCGTTCCGCACGCCGATGGTGCCGCTGATCCCCGGGCTGGGTGTGCTGGCCAACTTCGCGCTGATGTACTCGCTGGACTCGCTCACCTGGACCGCCTTCCTGGCCTGGATGGCGTTTGGCCTGGTGATCTATTTCAGCTACAGCGCCAGCCGCAGCCACTTGCAGAATTCCGTCGCCCGCTCCTCAGGCCGTTAAGGCCGCTTGATAGACCGGGGCGCCCATCACGTCGCAATGCGTCAACGTGAAGCGCCCCGCCGTCACTTGCAACTTCAGGAAGCCACCCTTCACCCGATGGAACCGGTGCATGCTCTTGTCCTCGCCGGGCGTCCCGCTGGCATGCTCATCGCTGGCCGGTCCGCAGCCAAACTCCTGCAGCCCCGTCTTGGGATCCACCGAATGGTACTGCCAGTGCCGGTCACCGCACAGCACCGCCCCGCGTGATCCCAGCGCCTTCGCCAACCACGCCCGCAACTCCGCCCCTTCCGTCGCAAACGCGGCATTGGCGTAGCTGTCGTTCTTGGTCTTGCGATCCGGCCCCACCAGCGGCGTCGGGCTGATCACGATCTTGAACGTGGCATTGCTTTCGGCCATCGACGCTTGCAACCATTCCTTCTGGTCCGCGCCGAGAATCGACTTCGATTTCGAATCCGGTGCCGTATTGGGAGACCGGTAGTCCCGGCCTTCCAGCAGAAAGAACTCCACGTGCGATCCCCATCGCACCGTGCGATAAGCCGGGTCCGGCATCGGCACCTGCTCCCGGAAGATGCGCTGGCCTTCGGCAAACGTAAAGCCGCCCATCTTGGGAGAGGTCTTGCCAGGCCAGGAATCGTCGTCATAGACGTCGTGGTCGTCCTTCTGCCAGTAGCCCGGCACGGAGCGCAGACACTCGGCAATCGACGGCAGCGCGTACATCCGGTGCCAGTGCAGCCGCGCCAGCTCCACCGACGTCACCACCGGCTCTTCGTTGTCGTAGTAGACGTTATCGCCGCAGGAGAACAGGGCCGTGGGCGACAAGGCGCGGATCGAGTCGTAGATCTTGAAGCCGCGCGCCGGGTCATCGCGATGCTTGTACATCTGGCACGACAGCATCGTGAACAAGGCATCGGCCGGTTCACTGGGCAGCGGCGCCGTGCGGAAGTGGCCCTCCACCGGCGATTGCCGCTTGGTTTCTACCCGGAAGCGGACTTCCCGCCCCGGCTCCAGCCGCGTCAACACCCAGCGCAACGTGTAATCATTCGAAGCGAGCGCGCGACGCCACGGCGGCCGCCGTTCGCCCACGGTCACAACGCGGACGGGGCGCTTGCTCCTGATCCAGACAATGGCCGTCGTCGACGTCACTTCGCCCATCTTGATCGACACGCCCTCATCATTGGCCGGAGCCGCTTCCAAGACGCCGGCCGCCGTGGCCAGCATAAAATCCCGTCGAGTCATTCTTACAGGGTAATGTTTTGGAGCGTACGATTTCTCGATACCCCCTCTGCAGCGCTCACCACGCCCCGCCGGGTCCCCTGGGGCGAACGGCGAGTGAGGCGGGGCGGTAAACATTTCTTAAACTGCCTGCCTCAATACTGGTGCTATCCTGCGGGCATGATGTCATTCACTCGCCGGGCTGCGATCGCTGCCCTGGCCCTGACCAGCGCGGCTCTGTTCGCCGCGGACAAGCCGAACTTTACTGGCGAATGGAAGCTCAACAAGGCCAAGAGCGATCTCGGCATGATGGCGGACCGTATGCCGGAAACCTTCGTCGTCAAGATCTCGCACGAAGACCCCACCATTACCATCGCCCAACCCGGCATGGGTGGCCGCGCGCAGGAAAACAAGCTCTCCACCGATGGCAAAGAGTCCGTCATGAAGCGCGAAACGCCCAACGGCGAAGTCACCATCAAGTCCACCGCCAAGTGGGATAAGGATGCGCTGGCCGTCAAGACCAACATGAGCTTCAGCCAGGGCGAGATGGAACAGAGCGACAAGTGGACGCTGTCGGAAGACAAGAAAGTGCTCACCATCCAGCGCAAGATGTCCTCGCCGATGGGTGAGATGGAGATGAAGCAGGTTCTCGAGAAGCAATAGCGGCTGACGAGACTCAACCCTCGCCCGAAACCCCACCAGACCCGCCACGGAGCCTCCTCCCGGCGGGTTTTTCTATGGCCAAATCCGCAAAGCGGAGCAGCGCGGCAAAATTCTTTTCTTCCGGGGAACAATCACGCCGGCCGGTGCGTACTCGACCAGTAAGAGAAAGACTCAACCACCACCATGCGATTTGCCCACTTGCTGTTTGGACCCCGCGCCGGCCTGTTTGGCGCCGGGCTGCTCGGTGCCTACGCCGCCCACCGGGTGGCATCCCGGGCACAGCGGGCTGCCTGGAAGGCCGAACGCGCGGCCTGGAAGGCCCACCGCCGGGCCCTCCGCGTCCGGCGTCCCTACATCGTGCGGGTCATCTCCGGGCTGTGGTCGCTGGCGTGGCTGGCGCTGATTCTCTGGCTGGTGTTCGGTTATGCCTTCGGCGGCCCGGAGTTCCGGGACATCGTGGAACAGACCGTCCGGGCGACGGTCCGCTTCGCCGAAACGATCATCGAACCAGTTGTGCTGATTGTGCGCGGGATCCTGGCCAGCCGCGGCGGCGTAGCGCAGTAAACGGCCCGCCTAGCGCTTGGCCATGGAAGGCCACACGACGCCCTGATCTTTCTTCGTCACCGGAGCGAGGCCCTTATAGACGAACCGCTGCACCCGCTGGCCACGGTAGGTCTCGGTAGTGAAGATGTTGCCCTTGGAATCCGTGGCAATCGAATGGATGGCGTAGAACTGGCCCGGCTGCCGCCCACCGTCACCAAAGGTGGTTAGCTCCTCCAGCGTGTCGCGCAGCAGCACATGGACGCGTTGGTTGGCACCATCAGCCAGATAAAGAAACTTCTGCTGCGGGTCCTTCGAGAAAGCAATATCCCAAGCGGAGCCGTCACCCAGCGTGTTCTTCTCGACGAACACTTCCTTGACGTAGGTGCCATCCTGCTTGAACACCTGGATACGGTCGTTCGGCCGGTCGCAGACGTAGATGAATCCGTCGTTCGATAGCTCAGCACAATGCACCGGGCTGCGGAACTGTTTGGCAGGCGGCGCGGATGGATCATACCGGCCCAGGTTGCCATCATCGGGCTTGTTGCCGTAGGCACCCCAGTGACGCTTGTACTTGCCGGAATCGGCATCGAACACGATCACGCGCTTGTTGCCGTAGCCGTCAGCCACGATCAGTTCGTTGGTCTTGGCATCGACAAACATCTTGGCCGCGCCCTTGACGTTCTCCACGTCATTGCTGCCCTTGCTCTGGGCTGCCTTGCCGATCTGCATCAGGAACTTCCCGTCGCGCGTGAACTTCAAGATCATGTTGTCGTGGTAGTAGCCGGTGCCCGCGTTGTAGCCACCGCCCGATGCCGGGCGCGCGTCCGCCGCTTTGGCCGCCGGATCCGTGCCGCGGCCATTGCCGCCGATCCAGACATTGCCCTTGTGATCGACCGTGATGCCGTGGTTGGAATCAGGCCATTCGTAGCCCGCACCCGGGCCACCCCAGTGGCCGACGAGGTTGCCTGCTTGGTCGAACTCCAGCACCGGCGGTGCGGGCGAGCAGCAGATGGCGGCCGGCGGCTTGGCCGCGGCGTAGGTCTCCATGCGTTCCAGTGATGCCCCGCGATGGACTACCCAGATATGATCCTTGGCGTCGACGGTAAGGCCGATGATGTTGCCCACCACCCAGTGATTCGGCAGTGGCTTGGGCCACATCGGGTCCACTTCAAAGCGCGGAGCCGTTGGCCCGGCGGCCTCGACAGCGGCGCGGCGTTCCAGCAGCCAGGTGCCGCCCGCGACTGCGGCCAGCGTCACGCCATACAGCACCAGCTTGCGGTGTTGACGAATCATCAGGGTCACTCTCCGTTTCGGGAATTTACATTAACATACAGGCTTGACCAAAATTCTACGCCTACCGGTGATGCTGCTCGCGATCGCGGGTGGAGGTCTGCTTACAGCGCACGACATCCCCAATGAAGTCGCGGTGCAGGCGTTCGTCAAGCCACAGGGCGAACGCCTGTATTTGTTGGTCCGCGTGCCGTTGCACTCCATGCGCGACTTTGCGTTTCCGCAGCGCGGGCCAGGCTATCTCGATGTCGCGCGAGCCGCACCGTTGCTGGATGACGCGGCCCAGCAATGGATCGCCGGAGCGGTGGACATCTTCGAGAACGATCGCCCCGTCACCGGACTGCGCGTGATGAAGACGCGGATCGCGCTGGAATCCGATCGTTCGTTTGGCTCCTACGACCGCGCGCTAGAGAATCTGAATTCTCCGCCGCTGGATGAGCAAGCGAACGTCGTCATCAACCAGGCCCTGCTCGATGTCTTGTTTGAAGCGCCCATCGCGTCGGATCGCGCCCGCTTTGCCATCCACTCGAAGCTCTCGCACCTGGGCCAGCGCGTCGTCACCGTGCTGCGCTTTATGCCTCCCGATGGAGGCGTGCGGCCTTTCGAGTTCACGGGCGACCCGGGCCTCGTCGCACTGGACCCCAGCTGGCTGCAAGCCTCCTGGCGCTTCGTCGTGATGGGCACGGAGCATATCCTCGAAGGCACTGACCACTTGCTGTTCCTGGTATGCCTAGTTCTCCCAGTGCGCCGCTTTCTGGGCTTGGTGCCGGTGGTGACGGCCTTCACGGTGGCGCATTCTGTGACGCTGCTGGCGGCCGCCTACAATTGGGGCCCGGACGCACTATGGTTTCCACCGTTGATTGAAGTGCTGATTGCGCTTTCCATCGTCTACCTGGCCATCGAAAATCTCATCCGCCCCACCTCGCCCGAGCAGCGCTGGCTCATCACCTTCGGCTTTGGCCTGGTGCACGGCTTCGGCTTCTCCTTTGGCTTGCGCGAGAACTTGCAATTCGCCGGCTCGCATCTGCTGGCGTCATTGCTGTCGTTCAACCTGGGCGTCGAACTGGGCCAACTGGCCGTGCTAATTGTGCTGGTGACGGCCTTCAACCTGATCGTCCGCGTCACGCACGCCGAACGCATGACGGCCACCATTGTCGGCGTCCTGGTGGCACACACAGGCTGGCACTGGATGGTCGAACGCTGGGAGAAGTTCCGCCAGTTTCCGCTGCACTGGCCGGTCTGGGACGCCGCTCTATTGGCCTCGTTGGGCCGCTGGCTGCTGGTGCTGCTGGTGTTGGGCGGCCTGTTGCGGTGGGCTCAGCAGAGCCTCCGGCGCCGACAGTTGGGCTCGACGGCCAACGTGTCTCGATAGCAATGTGCCCGCCCGAATCGGGGCGGCGCGGGGGAGTGGGCAGGCAGGTAGGAGGCCACCGCCCCATTGGCCATCAAACTGCTCTGTACAATCCAGTAGTCTGGCAGTTTTGGGGGATTTTTCGTGATGAAGACTTTACTTGTCATCGGTGTGATCTGCTCCCTGTTGGCCGGTTGCAGCCGCAGCCCCCAGGCCGAAAGCGAACAGAAGCTGGCTGAAGCCCAGGCCAAGCTGGAAGAAGCCACCAAAGCCCTGGAGGCGGCCCAGAAGGCGGCCGGAGA
Organism: Bryobacteraceae bacterium; assembly: GCA_947458745.1. GTDB lineage: Bacteria > Acidobacteriota > Terriglobia > Bryobacterales > Bryobacteraceae > JAPKYZ01. The sequence continues at coordinate 83,622 of CANGYQ010000004.1, forward strand.
GAAACTGGATTCCGCCGCGGAATCCGCCCAGGCCGCCAAACAGGAAGCGGTAGCCGCCCAGAAGACGGCGGCCCTGGCTCTGGCCAAGGCCAAGGAAGACGTCAATCGTTCGGCCGACAACCTGGCCAGCGCCGCCAAAGCGATGAAGGAGACGACTGCGGCTGTCGAGCAGAACGCCTCCGTAGCCGATGCGGCCAAGAAAACGGCGACCGCGGCCGAAGCCAAGGCGGAAGAAGCCCGCCGTCTGGCGGAGCCACCCAAGACGCATACCCTTGAAACCGGAACCACCATCAAGGTGCGCACCACCTCCCTGCTCTCCAGCAAGACCAGTTCCACGGGTGGCACCTTTGAAGCCTCACTGGCCGCGCCACTGGAAGTGGATGGTTATCTGGTGGCGGGCAAAGGCGCGGCGGTGGAAGGAGTCATCACGGAAGCCGAAGATGGCGGCCGCGTGAAGGGCAAGGCCACCATCACCGTCGCCCTGCGCCGCATCACCACCGCCGACGGCCAGAGCATCAATATCCGCACGGACACCGAGTTCCGTGAGGCCCAAGGAAGCACCAAGAAAGACGCCCTCAAAGTCGGCGTTATGTCTGGTATCGGCGCCGCCATCGGAGCCATCGCCGGCGGCGGCAAAGGCGCGGCCATCGGTGCCGGAGCGGGCGCGGCCGGAGGCACCGGCGTCGTGCTGGCCACCAAGGGCGACGCCGCCCAGATCCCCGCCGAAACCCTGCTCACCTTTAAGCTGGCGGCTCCAGTGACCGTGACGGAGGCTAGGATTAGCCCGCGCTAGTTCACCAGTGCCAGCAACTCCGCCCCATACTTCTCAGCCTTCTTGAGGCCAATGCCCGGCACCTCCAGCAACTCCGCCAACGAGGCCGGGCGTCGACGGCAGAGTTCGGTTAGCGCTTGGTCGTGGCAGATCACATAGGCGGGCAGGTTTTTCTCACGCGCCGTTCTGGTGCGCCAGTTGCGGAGCTTCGTCAATAGGTCTTGATCCAAGTCGGCCACCGCAGCAGTGCGCGGCTTGGCCGCACGCACAGGCTTGACGGTCGCCTCCGCCACTTCGACGATGGCCTCTTCCACGGCCTCTGACAGGCCCAGGCAGACGTCACAGGCACCGCAGGTCTCCCACTTCGGCGTTTCGCCGAAGTACTCGCACAGGAAGCGGTGGCGGCACTGGTGGCCTTCAACAAAGCGCTTGATCGTGTGATAGCGCTGCCAGCCGCGCTCGCGCTCCGCTGGGTCCTGGATTTCGTTGATGAAGTGGACCAGCAGGGCGACGTCACGTTTGCGCCACAGCAGGTAGCACTTGGCCAGTTCCCCATCGCGTCCCGCACGGCCCGCTTCCTGGTAGTACTGCTCCACGGACTTGGGCAGAGCCATGTGCACGACGGCCCGCACACCGGGTTTGTTGATGCCCAGCCCAAAGGCCAGCGTACCCACCATCACGCGAGCCTCATCGGCCATCCAACGTTCCTGATTCTGCTGCCGCGTCGCGGAATCCATCTTGCCGTGATACATGCAGGACGGGATGCCCTTGGAGGTCAACCATTCACCCAGCGTGTCCACTTCGGCAGTCTTGGAGGCGTAGACGATGACGCTTTCACCCTCCAGATCTCGCAGCGTCGCCAGCAGGGTGGCCTGCAATCGCGTCAGCCGCTTGCTCTTCTTCTTGGCCGGTTCGTCCACGTTGCGGACCAAGTACTGCAGGTTGCTGCGGTGGAAGCTGCGCACTACCTTCAGCGGATCATCCAGACCCAGGGCATCGACGATGTCGCCACGCACGTGGCGCGTCGCGCTGGCCGTAAAGGCCGCAATCGGCACCTCCGGGAACCAGTCCCGCAGCTGCCCCAGGCGGCGATAGTCCGGCCGGAACTCGTGGCCCCATTCGGAGATGCAGTGCGCCTCATCGATGGCGAAAAAGCCCAGTGGGATACGCCGCAACCGCTCTGCCGCACTATCCAGCGCCAACCGTTCCGGCGACACATAAAGCAACCTCAGCCGCCCCGCATCGGCCTCCCGCCACGCGGCCAACTGGGTGGGCCAGTCGCTGTTGCTGTGGATCGCCGCCGCCGGAATGCCCATCTGCCCCAGCTGCGCTACCTGATCTTCCATCAACGCGATCAAGGGCGACACCACCACCGCCGTCTTGCCGGAGACGACGGCGGGCAGTTGATAGCAGAGCGACTTGCCGCCGCCGGTGGGCATCACCACGGCGACATCACGGCCGCCCAAGATCGCCCGCACCACCTCTTCCTGCCGGGGACGGAATTCCGAATAGCCCCAATGGGTACGCAGGGCTTCTCGGAGCGGGTCCATCACTCTAGGTTAGCGGTCCGGACCCTGGTTCGACTAGCACGATAGGCAGAGCCAGGCAGCTCTGGGGCAACCAGAGAGAGCGCACGTCTGGTATCGGGCGTTCGCCCACCTACAACATGTCGCGGTAGGTTTCCATGATCGCGGCCAAATCGGCGATGTCCGCCTCACGCATCGGGGCCAGCGGCGATCGGACGGTGGCACCGCACAGGCCCAGCATCTCCATCGCCTTCTTCATGACGGAAACCTCGTAGCCCTTCATGCGCTCCCGCAGCGCGTAGAGCGGGTGGACGTACTTGTCCATCAGTACGTCCAGCTTGTCGAAGTCGCGCGCCATGCCCGCTTCGGCCAGCGCCAGCGAAACCTTGGGCGCAATGTTTGAGATCGACGACGTGTACGCCTGCACGCCACAGGCAAAATAGGTGGAGACACAATCATCGCCCAGGCCGCCGACCCAGGCCAACCGGTCGCCCACCTTGTTCATGATCCGGCGGTAGGTGCGGCCATTGCCCTGCCCGTCCTTCCAGATCTCGAGCGTCGGCACCTGATCGGCCAGCCGCGCCACCTGATCCGGCGTGAACACGGCCCATTCGCGCGAATAGATCGCCAGCGGCAAGCCAGAAGCCTCGCCGATCTCGCGGTAATACGCAAACAGCCCGGCCTCCGGCGCATGCGAGTACGTGGGTGGCATGACGAGCAAAGCATCAGCCCCGGCCTTCTCCATGCGGCGCGCCATGTCGCTGGCGATCACCGTGGAATAGCCCACGCCCGCCACCACTGGCATCCGGCCCCTGACGGCCTTCACGGAATGCTCCACGACGGCCACAGCTTCATCGGCGCTCAACGAATAGATCTCGCCCGTGCCGCCGGTAACGACGATGGCGCAAAACGGATGGCGCATCATCATGTCGATGACCTTATCGAGGGCCTCGAAATCGATCGAGAGGTCAGCCTTAAAGGGCGTGATGGGGAATCCGAAGACGCCCTTCAATTGTTGTTTCAGGTTGCTCATGGAAAACGTTCCTTATAGCGTACAAGCTTTGCGGTCATCGCCGGAGCCTATCTCAGGGCAGGGTTGATGGTCACAAAACCCTCCTTCGCCGCAGCGTTGAGAAGCTCGGTATCAGAGGCGACGAAGTGGGGCACCTGATCCATCGAGATGGAACGCAAGGCAACGCAGCCTGCCAGCTGGATTGCGTCATATGCGCGGAGCAAGTGCCGGTCAATCAGGCCCTGGGCAATCTCGGTCACCATCTCAGTGACCGGCTGCAAATGGATCCGATGCTCCAAATGTTCGGCAAATGTGGCCAGTGCGATATCGGCATCTTCCAAGGAGATATTGCGCTGGAACTGATTGCGGCGGATGGAGGACCGGAGTTCGACGCGAGACAGAGAAAGAATCGTGAAACCGTGGCCTTCCTCCGCCAGTTCAATCATCCGAGCACTACCCACTTCCCGCAGGTATAGCTTCGCGAGGGCGCTGGTGTCGAGATAGAGGAGGGCCAAGACTAACGCCTCTCGCGGATGATCTGTTCCGAAATGGGCTCTCCCAGCACCGGCACTGGATTGAAACGGGCGATCCGGCGTGGGGCACCAACAGTGGCGGCCACCAGCGGGTGTTCCATATTGAGCCGGATGGCGGTTGTCGCAAAAGCGGGCTGCTTGGGGTTGGCCACCTTGTACGTCAAGAGCACGCGCTCCTCAACTCCGCGCTCCACTACCTGCCGGCGCACGGCTTCCAGTTGCGCCCAAGCCCAACCGGTACGGGGCAGTTCCTTCATGAACCAGGAGAGCGAAATAAACGCTCGGCCCGGTGCGGCCTCCAGAGCATGGACTCGGCGGATTAGGTCAACCAATACCTCATCACCGCCAGCAGTCAGCTCAGGGGCGGGAGCGGCCAAAGCGGCACTACCCTTCTCCGGCTCGAAGTACAGTCTCACCTCGCCATCAGCTGGGCTCCAGTTACTGGCATCGGCATTGGCCCGCTTCTTGCGATTATTCTTATCGCGCAGTTCAACGCGAATGCGCCAACCGGGCGGGAGCAATACTTTGAGGCGCTCGATGTCGGCGGAAGTCGGGTTGGCCCGCAGCCGTTCCAGCGACTGCTCAAGGCCTTCTTCGAGGGTGGAGATGGTGGGCATGATTATGCGGCCTTTCCATTTGAGAGTGAAGCCTGGAGGTTCTGCCGGATCTCCGTCATCTCGCGAGGTGAAAGCGTGGCCAGGTAAGCCGCGACCAGCCGAATTCTGTCTGCGACCTTCGACCCTTGGAAGTATGAGAAACTCGCCCCGGCCGCGGCGCACACCCTTTTCGCGAGTTCCACCGGAACTTCCTGCGAGCGCTTGGCTTCGCCTAAAATACAGAGCCGATCCAGGTCGGCATTGGCCAATCGATCTTCGAACACAGCTCGCATTCCCCCCTTTCTATGCGCATAGAGTCCGAGGCTATCAACCGACTCAAGTCCGAATATGGACGCAGCGTTAGTCCATCGGCGGCCTTCGTGGTCATAAATGATCGTCGCTGGACCTGAAGGGATTTCAAGCTCAAGCCAGCCCTTCGGATACCGTCGTGACTGCTGACTTTGCATCTGACGCACCTTTACTGGGATATGGCAGACCCGATCGAAACACCTGATGCGCAGGTAGTACAGGAGGTTACCCCACGGCACAGCTTTCCACGAACGAGTCTTTCGACCATCGATTTCTTTAAATTTTGAATCATCAATTTTTATTGCAACACGTCCGGCCTGTACTCTATTTTATATATCGGTTATTTTCTTGTCAAGTGCTAGATTGTCGCCCGGCGCATTTTCCTATTTTCCTTCAGGGCACTGCCCTACCAGCGAGGCAGCACCCGCTTCCAGTTCGGATCGACATGCTTGCGCATCTCAGCCTCATCGTCCCGCTTGCGGTATTCCAGCTTTTCGTAGCGCTCCTTCAAGCGCGCCAACTGGTCGTAGTCGAGTTCGACGCCCAGGCCTGGACGGTCGGTCACTTCTACGCAGCCATCGTGGAACGGTACGCGACCGCCCACGATCACTTCGTCCTTGGCCGTTTGCCACGGATAATGCGTGTCGCAGGCGTGCGTCATGCCCGGAGCCGCCGCAGCCGCGTGGGCCATGGCCATCAGGCTGACCCCCAGGTGGTTGTTCGAATGCATCGACAAACCCATCCCCAGCGTCTCGCACAGGTGCGAGAGGCGCTGCTGCGCGCGAATTCCACCCCAGTAGTGCGGATCGCTAAGCACCACCTGCACGGCATCCAGTTGCTTGGCCTTCACCACGTGATCAAAGCACGTCACTGAGACGTTGCTCGCGAAATCAGTCGTGATGCCTTCGGCCTGCAAGCGCCGCCGGACTTCGGCCATGCCTTCCAGTTCCGCGCACGGGTCTTCGAGATAACCGCCATTGGCCAGTTCGTCTTTCAACGCCCGGCCTACCTCGACGGAGGTGTCGACGCTCCAGGCGCAATTCGGATCGATGCGCAGCGGCACGGTGGGGCCAAAAGTGTCGTAGAGCGCTTTGATGGAGGCGATCTCGACATCGGGGTCCAGCACGCCGCCCTTCAGCTTGATCTCGCGGAAGCCGTAGGTGTCGCACATCTGGACCGCTTGCTTCACGATCTGGTCCGGCGACAACGCCTCGCCATATTCATCGGAGCGGGTATCCAGGCCCAGCCCGCCGCCGCCCGCGTGCTTGTAGAACAGATAGGCGGAAAACTCCACCTTGTGGCGCGCGCGGCCACCCACCAGGTCACAGACCGGCCGTCCCAGCGCCTTGCCGATCAGGTCCAGGCAAGCCACTTCAATGGCGGCAAAGCTCCGGGCGTGCTGATCGAGCGGGTTCTCGCCGGGCACCAGCCACGCCTGCGTGCGGCCCGCGGTCTTGGGGTCCTGGGCGGCGGCCGCATCGGTAGCGGCACCAGCTTCGATGTCCATCCAAAGTCCGGTGAGATGGAACGGGTCCATGCCCACGACGCGAGCCCGTAGGGCTTCCAGAGCGGCCAGGGGCCGGTCTCCGCCATAGGTTTCGCTGATACCGGTGAAGCCATCGGTGGAGCGAAGTTCCACGATGGTCCTCAGGGCGTAGGGTGAGTGCAGTCCGTAGGAGCTGCGAAGGGGGCCGTCTGCAATCGCGATCGGGTGCAGACGCATCTCGGCGATGCGCATGCATTGTTTATATCAGGCTTCAGGTGGAAAGAGGCGGCCGCACACGCCCGCTTGCGCCAAACGTATCTTCTATCAAGTGGGCTGCCAGAGTTCCAATGACAAAACCCCCAGGCGAGCCCAATCAGAGCCGCTGGGGGTTTAGCCAATGTCGAGGAATTAACGGCCGGCGCCAAACGCCTGACACGTCAAGGGAACACTACTTGCGGGCGCCGCGTTGGGGGCTCTTCACCCGGCTCTGACGGAGCTTGTGCTTCTTGCGCTTGGGCTTGGTGATGATGAAAGTGCCGGAGCCCAGATATTCGGCCTGATAGAGATTTGCAGCTGCCATAACTTTCCTATTGTAGCGCGGAAGGACCGCGGCGGTGGAGCACAACTTCCATTTAGGGCTGAACGGCGATCGTGACCGCTTGGCTGGCTCGGCCGCCGCCCTCGACGATCACCGGCACACGGTCCGAAGCCGCGATGCCAGCTGGAACCCGCACATTCAACTGGTACAGGCCCGTAAAGCCGGGGGCCAATCCGGAATAGAGAATCTCCGCCGACACGCCGCCCACGGTGACCACCGGGCGCACTTCCGTCTCAGCCAGGGGTGAGACCGGTGCTGGCTGGCCAGCCTCCACGCCCGGGCGCACGCTGCCCAGGCCGGTGAGGAAGATGGTGACCACGTCGCCCGGCCGCGCCGGGTTGCCCGTCTCGACAAACCGGTACTGCGAATCCACCACCACGCCCTGCCCCTTGCCCGTAAAGTCCTTGGCAAAGATACCCGGCTGGGCGGCGGACACCACCACCGGCTCCGGTACGGAAAGGCTGGTGCCCCGGCGGACCAGCAGAGACTGCTGGGTGTCGACCTCTAACCCATACGGCACCATCGCGTTGATCTGGCCGTTGGCGGCATAAAGCAGCGGCAGCAGCCGCCCTCCCAGCGTCACCGAAGTAACGCCCAAGGTGGTGTCGAGCGGCAGCGAGTTGGTCCGTACTTCCGCAGTCGCCAGGCGAGCCCCGAAAATCGAGATGAGCGTGCCCGGGGCCAGCGGGGTGCGGGTGGCGTAGCTGGCCGCATTGACAATGCCGCCGCTGGCGACAATGGGCGGATTGGTGTTGGCTTGCACGCCGCCGGTGGTTTGATACACCCCGCGCAGCCGGGCGCGATTTTCCGCCGTCACCGTGATGGTCACCTGCGGCGTCAGCGCATTGCGGCCGGTCCAGGTTCCACTCCAACGCCCGCCATCCAGATGAATCAAGCTGAGCGGCGCATCACCGTTGGAGAATGAAACCACAATCGAACCATCCGTCATCGGCGCGCCACAATCGTCCAGCACGCGCACCTCCACCGGCGTCGGCCATCCCGCCGGGATATTGAAGCCGGAACCAAACAACGTCGAAACCGGGACTAACTGCGTCGGGACACAGGTATTCTGCGTTGCCACAAAGCCCTCCGCCGCCACGACCGCGGCGGGCAAGGAGACCAGATCCACCACCGCCGACGCATCGTTCGAGAAGCCCAGTTGCAGCGTCCCCCGCCGCAGACCAGCCGTTCTCGCTACCGTGGCCTGCACGGCGAGGCGAGTGGCCACTCCGGGCGTCAGGGTTCCTGACGATGGCGTCACCGTGAACCAGACATTCTCTTCCGCGCTGTAGCGGCCAGTAAAGAAGTTCACCGGATCCCGCCCGGTATTGGTGAGAACCACATCCTGCGGAGCCGTCCCGGACAGCAGCAGACCCAACGGCTGCACCACAATATCCCCAATATCCCCAATATTCCCGGCCACATCGGCGTGGCGGACGGTCAGCACGACAGTCAGCGTCTGCGGTGGATTGCTCGCTTCAGTGGATGCCACCTGGACCTGCCCGTAGTAATCGCCTGGCACTAAGCCCGCCGGGTTCGTGCGAACCGTCAGTATCCCCGGCGCGCGTCCGGCATCGGTGGTGCCAGAGGCCGGGCTCACCGATAGCCAGCTTGGTCCGCCACCCACCACGGTGGCGCTGGCCGTCCAGTTCAGCGCTCCAATCCCCGCATTCAGAATCGCCACCGTTTGGAGTGGAGGTGCCACGCCCGCTTCCGTGGCCCGGAAGGTCAACCCAACCGGCGTCACCACCAGTTGCCGCACGGCGCGCGTCACCAGCAGGTTCACCATCATCGAGAGATCATCGGCCCCAGCTCCTGACACCACAACTCGAGCTGAATATGAACCGGGGCGGAGTTGGGCAGGATTTGCGGTAATCGTTAGTGAACCGTTCCCCGCCCGGCTGGCGGCGATGGAAGTGGCGCTCAACGAAAGCCAACCCGTGGCGGTGCCTTCGTAGCGGACGCTGGCCTGATGCAGCGCCACGGTGTCACTGGTAGAGGCAATCTGGAGTGGCCGGAACTGCAATGGGCCACCCTCCACCGCCGTGAACTGGATAAAGTCCGGGGTCAGGTTAGTCTCCACGGGATCGGCAGCCGGGCGCACGATGATCAATGAGTACTGCTGGCGGGCGCTCCGCTGGTTCGCATCGGTCACCTGGACCGTAAACCCAAAAAGCCCAGAGCTCGAAGGTAAGCCCTCCAAGAGCCCGCTGGCGCTTAGCCTCAATCCGGGCGGTAAACCACCGCTGGAAATGATCCACGAATACGGAGTGACACCACCCACGGCGTTGAAGCCGGTCTGATAGAACTGCCCTTGTGTGCCGTTGGGCAAGGGAGAGGGTGTGACGATGTTCAAATACGGCCGGACGGTCAGCGTGAAGGTCCGGACGGCCGTTTGCGCCGGAACCGCTGAATCGGACACCGTCACCGCAAAGCTGAAGGAGCCTTCCGTCGTGGGTGCCCCGCCCAAGCGGCCCTGCGAGGACAATTGCAACCCGGGCGGCAAAGCCCCTCCCGAGATCGCAAAACGATAGGGCGCAATGCCACCGGCCGCCGCTAACGCCAGCGTGTAAGGAGCGCCGACGCTTCCTGCGGGCAAGGCGGCCGGTGTCGTAATTGAAACCTCCGGCACCACCTCGATCGTTACGGTCCGTGTGGCACTCGCCCCGTTGGCGTCAATCGAAAGGACGGTAAAGGTGTACGAACCGATCACCGTCGGCGTTCCGAAGATGGAACCTTGCGCCAGCGTCAGCCCCGGCGGCAACCCGCCAGACTCAAGTGACACCAACCCCGGCACGGTGCCCCGCTCTACCGAGAAGACCAGCGAGTACGGCCGTCCCCGCGCTGCCGCTGGAGCTCGCTCCGGCCGAATCACGGGCATCTCATTCACCGCGAGAAATACCTCGCTCTGCCGGGACCGGGCCGGCGTGGCACTATCGGTCACCCGCACCGCGAGGGTGGAGCGGCTGGAAACACTGGTGGGCGTACCCGAGAGGACGCCCGTGGGGGAAAGCACCAAGCCCGGGATTGACCCCAGAGTCACTTCAAACCGGTAGGGTGGCGTGCCACCCGTCGCCCGGAGCGTTGCCGTATAGGGCGCCGTCACGGTGGCCCCGGGTAACGCCGAATCCACCAGACTCAACGCACGCGCCACGGTGACGTTGTAAGTTCGGCTGGCAGTCATAGGCGGGGAACTGGCGTCTCGGCCTTGAACGGTGATCGTATAGTCGCCGGGGGTGGTGGGAGCTCCGCTCAACGTGTTCCGCGCGGAATCGTAGGTCAGCCCCGGAGGCAACGCGGCGAGATTCGGGATCGAGAACACAAACGGTGCCACCGCCGGAGAGCTCATCGTAAAGGAAACGCTGATCGTCACTCCAGCATCCAGCGTCGGGAAACTGGCCGGCAGGATGCTGGGGGCATCCGCGACGGTGACTGCATAGCTGCGGGATGCCGTCCGTGGCGGCGAATTGCTGTCCCGGGCGATGATGGTCATCAAATAGGAACCCCGGGTGGTTGGAGTACCCGACAACAACCCAGTGGCGGCGTTCAAAGTCAAACCGGGTGGTATGGTGCCGGCGGAGGAGTAGTCAATCGGCGCCGTCGCCGGCTGCCTCATGGCGAACTGCAAGGATACGGCCTGTCCCGTAACCATCGGCGATACCTGGGAGGGTTCAACATCGGCCCCGGCAATGACGCTCACAGTGTAGGACCGGTTGGCCGAATAAGGCGGCTGGCTCTGGTCCCGGCCCACCAGGGTAAAGCTATACGTACCCGGAACCATCGCCGTGCCGGAAAGCACCCCGGTCGGTGACAACGTCAGCCCCGGCGGCAGATTCCCATTCACCGAGAACTGGAAGGGCGCCACGGCCGGCGCACTCAGGCTAAACACCACGGCCAGCGTCGAGCCCTGAACAATATTGCCCACGGCCGCCGGCAGTATCTCCGGAGGCGGCGTGACCGTCACCGTATAGCTTCGGGATGCCGTAAACGGGGGCGAACTGGAATCCCGGCCGCTGACCGAAAAGCTATAGGTTCCGGCGGCCGAGGGCGTGCCGGACAGCACTCCCGCGCTACTCAGGCTGAGCCCCGGCGGCAACGCTCCCGCCGCCGTGAACGACAGCGGTGCCACCGAAGGGGGCGAGGTCATTGAAAAGCCCACCGACGTGAACACGCCGGCGGGCAAAGGTCCAATGCCCACCGGGCCCAGCGACGGGCCAGCCAGAACCGTCAGTGAAAAAGCACGGTCCGCCGTCAGCGCCGTGGGCTTCGAATTGTCCCGCACGGTGACCACAAACAAGTAAGTAGCGGGCACCGCGCCGCCCGGGGTACCCGATATGCGCCCGTCGCCGATCCCTATCCCAGGAGGGAGCGTGCCACTCTTGAGAGAAAAATTATACGGTGCCGTTCCGTTCATCGCCGACAGGGTACAGCTGTAGCTGCTACCTATAAACGCCGTGGAAGGGCAACTGGCATTGATCGACACAGCGCTCACCGGGGTCGAATCGCTCTGCTGTTGAGCGGCCACCGGAACGGCCAACCCGGCAGTAAAGGCCAAACAAGCAGCAACGGCCAGGCACGCGGCCACCGCCCGCAAAAGCATTGGTATCAGCCAGCCGAACTGTTTCGTTCCCCGCGTCAAGTAATTGCTTGCTCCCCGCCCTCAAACGGCGACAACCGCCGGCTACCGTTTCCTCGCCGAAAGGGGTGACCTCATCTTGGCCCGCACCCGTTTCCGGAGCTCGGGATCAGCGGCTAAGTCAAGGCTGGTCTGGTAGTGCGCGCGCCCCTCAACCACTCGGCCACTGGCCAGCAGCAAGTCGCCTAGTTTTTCCGCCACGACAGGGTTGGCCGGTTGGGCCGCATACGCCACTTCCAAATGACGAATCGCATCGGCGGTGCGCCCCGCCGTGGCCAGTAATCTCGCCAGTTCCAGGCGGGCGGCCAGAAAATCCGGCATCTGCTGGACCAACTGGTCATACTCGGCCATGGCCAGTTCACGCTCGCCCGCGGTTTCTAGAGTCCGCGCCAAGCTGAGGCGGGCCCGCGTGTAGCCCGGGTCCACCACCAGCGCGGCCCGCCACTCGGCCAGGGCTTCCGCCCGCCGCTGCGGCTGCCGGGCCAGCACCGATGCCAGATTGTGCCGCGCGGGTAGAAACTTGGCATCACGTTTCACCGCCTGCCGCAGCAACTGCTCCGCGGCAACCCAATCGCCCTGATCCGCCTCCAGCGCGCCCAAGGCGGTCAACGGCTCCACCAGCTGCGGACCCTTGTCCATCGCCTCCCGGAATCGCTGCGCCGCCAGCTTGGGCTGGTTCAACTTCTGGTAGATCAGGCCCTGATTGTAAGGCAGATACGCATATTGCGGGGCCAGACGAATGGCTTCGTCGTAGGTGGCAATGGCTGCCTCCAGATCCCCCTGCTGCATCTGCAGCAAGGCGCGGTTGTGGCGCGGATAGGCCCACTGCGGTGCGCGTCGGATCGCCTCGTCGAACGCCTTGGCGGCCAGCGAGAACTCCGCTTGCTCCAGATAAGCCGTACCCAGCGCGTTGTAGATGTAAGAGGCACCGGAATCCAACCGCAACGCCGCCTCCAGGCTCCTCCGGGCGGTGGAATAGTCCTTATCCAGAATGGCCACCCGCCCCTCACAAAACTGTAGACGGCTCAAAAGGTACGGGGTTTCGCCATTGATCTGGATCGCCGCGTTGATCGTGCGCGCCGCATCGAGAAACTGACGGCGCGTAGCGGGCTGTTGGTCGCCCTTCAAGTAGTCGAGCAGTGTTTGTTGGTTGCGTTCTTCCAGTGCGGTGCGCAATCTGTTCTCCTGCGCCAACACCTGCTCCCGGGTCAGCTTACGGGCCAGCTTCAGCTGCCGGAACGCGGTGAAGGCATTAGCGGGATCATCCGGCAGAATGCGCCCCGCCTGCAGCGCTTCATCAAAGTCCACCGCCTGGCGAATGTTCAGTACCCGCACGGCCAGGTCGCGCGAGTGGGAATCTAAGCTCCGGACGCCGCCCAACTGCGCCGCCCCGGGCTCATTGGCGGCACCGGGAACGTAGCCCGGCATCGCAATCCCCGGCTGCCGCGTGTTGGCAATGCGCACCGTCGTATCCAACGTGCCACCCTCCCGCGGATGCTGTTTGTCGACCGTCGCTTCCGCCACCTTCTGCTGGACGTAGGTGGTCATTTCATTCACCGTCACCTGACCGTCCTGGTCAAAGTCCGCCGCTCCGTTCAGTGCTTCCAGCAGAAAGAAACTAAACGCTCCGTGGCCGCCCCCATACTGGCGTCCTTCAAAGGAGACCTCACCCGGCCGCGAAGCCGTAAACAGAAACAACTGGGTATCGGTCTGCGTCAGCGCGTCCAGTTGAGCGTTGATCTTCAGCTTGGTACGGTCCGGAATCGTCCCGATCGTCCCGCTCCGGCAGGCATCGACAAACGCGATCACGCGCGCCGCTTGCCCCAGTTCATCCCGGATAAACCGCTGCACCAGCGGCATCGGTAGGGCGGTGGCCGCCAGATCCTCCGGGTCACTGTCATACGTGACAATGTAGGCCCCGCGCAGTCGCGCGTTGCCGGACTCCACCACCGTCCCATGGGAGGCCATCAACAAGATCACCGTATCTTTTGGTGTGGCCTTCTTGAGGATCGTTTCAAACGCGGTCCGGATCGCACCCGTGGTGGCCGCCTGATTCACCAGCACCGTGATGTCTTCCGGCGCCAACCCACCGCCGCGCGGCGACTTCAACAGTTGCTCCATCAGCAACGCATCTTCATGGGCATACCGGAGCGGGCGGATCTGGGCGTTCTGGTACTGCGAGATCCCAATCAGCAGCGCATATGTCTTGCCGCCGATCGTGGGATCGGCCTTCGGTGCCCGCCGCCGCACCGCCGCTTCGTCCAATACGAAAATCCGCTGCGCCGCCAACTCCGGCACCTCGGCCTTGATCGCACGATACGCCGACGCCGCCTCCGCTTCGCGTCCAGACTCCGCCAGCACTTCCGCTTTTGCAATACGGATGTAAAGCGGATCACCCTGGATACCCGCCAAGCGCCGGTCCAACTCGGCTTGGCGCGCTGGAGGCAACGGCGTAGCCACCGCTTCGCCCTCATCGTTCAGCAACGTGCGGGTCAACGCCGCGCCGTTAAAGGGCGATGCCGCACGATCCCGGACCACCTGGGGGCAGATCGACTGGCGGCAGTCTACCGTGCGCGCTCCGCTGGAGAGGACATCCCCCGGATACACCAGATCGCCCGCCTTGGCCAGTAGCGGAAGCGCGTCGCCCAAACGCGTCAGCGTCGCTCCACCGCCTGCCAGCACCAAGGCTGACGGTAGGTCGCCGGTCGCGGTTTCGGCCGCCAGGGAAGCGGCCCATAATAGAAACAGGCCTCGCATCTTGTTGAAAGCCCTCTTCCTATTATCGCTGGTCCTGGTGGCACCCGCAGGGGCGCAAACCACCCAGGGGCTTCTGGTGGGCAGGGTCACGGATTCGCGTTCAGGCGCGGCTGTGGCGGGGGTCCGCATCGCTTACCACAACCGCGCAACTCACTCATCCGGATACGTCATTTCTTCCCCGGCGGGCCGATTCGCCATCTTTCTTCTCCCACCCGGCGAGTACCGGTTACGGTTGACCGCCAATTCCTACCAAACACAGGAAGTACAGAACCTGGAAGTACCGGTCGCCGGCCGCCGCGAGGTCGACTTTCAACTTCGCCCGCTCCAGGACGTCTGGGAGAAGGGCCAGTACCGGAATATTACCCTACCAAAGTCCGATCTGGTCGTCACACTCTTCGGCCCGGACCTCGACAGTTCCCGGACCGGCCAGTTTTTGGCCAACCCCGGCACCGGCGGCGCGCTGGAATCCACCCTGTCCAGCGTGATCGACCCCGTTCAACTGGGCCGCCTGCCGCTGGCCGGGCGCGATGCCTACACCATGCTGATCACCCAGCCCGGCGTCACCGCCGAAGCCGGCACCACCCGCGGACTCGGCCTGTCCGTCAATGGCCAACGCAGCGCGGCCTCCAACTTTCTGCTCGACGGCGTCGAGAACAACAACGCCCTCGTCACTGGACCCTTGGCTGCCATCGCGCCGGAAGCGATCCAGGAATACCGCATTTCGACCAACAACTTTTCAGCCGAGTTCGGGCGCACCAGCGGCTTCATCGCCAACGCCATCACCCGCGCCGGTGGCAACCAGTGGCACGGCCTGGGGTACGCCAATTTCAAAAATGACGCCCTCAACGCCAACTCCTTCGAGCGCAACCGACTGGGCCAGCCCCGGACGCCCCAGAAAGAGCAACAGTTCGGCGGACAGTCCGGCGGCCATCTCAAACGGGATCGGCTGTTTGCGTCGCTTGCGCTGGAACAGTTGCGCTCCCGCGGGTATGGAGAGTCCCAACCATACACACTGCCCGCCACCGGGGCTTGGGGCACGCTGGCGTCCAGCTCCATCGCCCGGCGCTTACTGGAACAGTACCCCGCCCAAGTCCGCCCCGAGTCGCGCAACCTCACCGAGGTGGTTAACCTCCGCCCACCCGCCACGCTCAACCGCACGCTGGGCCTGGCACGCCTCGACGCCAATTGGGGCCCCCAGCGCCTGATGCTGCGCTATTCCGCCAACCGCACCGGCAACCCCAACTTCATCTGGACCCCCTACCCCGACTTTGTGTCGGGCCTCGAACAGCAAGCCGATAGTGTCGCCGGGGCGCTGGAAAGTATGCCCCGCGCCAACATGTCGAGCGAACTGCGCTGGGGCTGGAGCCACGACCGGTTGGCCTGGGATCGCGCGCACCCGGAGATCCCCACGCTCTACGAAGGCAGCTTCGGCACGACACTGCCCGGCAGCCCGGCCGCCTACGCCTACCGCAACCAGGGCCACTCCTGGCAGATCTCCGAAAGCGTCTCGGCGGCCCTTGGTGCCCATATCGTGAAAGCCGGCGGCGGCCTATTCTGGCGCAACCCGGGCGGCGAGCTAACGGCCGGTCGCGACGGCCTCTTTGTCTTCCAAGACTTCTTGAACTTCTCGGTCGACAAGCCCGACGTCCTGCAAGCCGCGCTCGACCGCTCGCAACTGCCGCGCTTCTCGACCCCCAACTACCAGCGCCAGTGGCACCAATCCCAGTGGTACGGCTTCATCCAGGACACTTGGCGCATCTCCCGGCGGCTGGTCGTCAACTACGGCCTCCGCTACGACAGCTTCGGCGCGCCTACCCTCAATGGCACCAGCGTCTACCGCGCCGACCGGAATGACTTTCAGCCGCGCTTGGGCCTCACCTGGTCGCCCCGCGCAAACTCCCGCTGGCTGGTCCGCGGCGCCTACGGCATCTTCCAGGACCGGCCGTTCGACAACCTGTGGCAGAACACCCGCAACAACGGCCTCACCATCGCCAGCCTGGCCGTCGAAGGGCGTTTCAACTACAACTACCTCGCGCCTCTTTCGCAGCAACTGCCCACGTTCCAAGGCCAGCGCTTCGGCGATGGCTTCCCCAACCTCACCCGCATCGATCCCAACTTGCGCAACGCCTACGTCCAGACCTGGTTCGCCGGCGTCCAAGGCAACGCCGGGCCGCACTGGAGCGTCGAAGCCAACACCACCGGTTCGCTGGGCCGCAAGCTGATCACCACCGACATCTTGAACCGCGCCCGCCGCGATAACCCGGCACTACCCGAGATCGCCTGGCGCTCGACGCAAGGCAGCTCGAACTACCTGGCGCTGCACGGCGTGGTCCGCTACCGGAACTCGCGCGGCTTCGCGCAGGCCGCCTACACCTGGTCCCACGCGATCGACAATCAGAGCGAGCCGCTGGCGGGCGATTTCTTCGACCTCAACTTCTCCCGCATCGCCAGCGGAGCTCTTACGGCAGACCGTGCCCGCTTCCTGCGCCCCGGCGATTCCCGTGGTGACCGGGGCAGCGCCGATTTCGACCAGCGGCACAATTTGGTGGTCTATTCCGTCTGGCAGTTGCCCGCCCCGCGCGCACTCCCCTGGCTGCGCGGCATCAGCCTTTCGGAAATGGCCGCCTTCCGCACCGGCTTTCCCTTCTCGGTGACGGCCAGTGATCGACGTGCCGACGTCACCGGACCCGGGACCAGCAATGGAGCGGTGGCCGGGGGCGTACAGTGGCTAGACCCAAGAGCCTTCCGCTTTCCCACCGGCTTCGGCAACTCCGGCCGCAACGCCTTCCGCGGCCCGGGCCTCTACAACGTCGATTTCTCGCTCGCCAAGACCGTCACCCTCCGCGAGCGGTGGCGCGCCACACTCCGCGCCGATGCCTACAACGTGCTCAACCACGCCAATCTCAACAACCCGCAGTCGTCACTCTTCTCACCCGACTTCGGCATCGCCCGCTACGGCCGCCGCGCCCGCGAAACGGGCTTCCCCGCGCTGGTGCCATTCGCTGAGAATGCGCGTCAATTGCAATTGATCGTACGCTTTGAGTTCTGACGCCCGTCACCCGGGCCCACTTGCTTGCGCGCGCGGCTCGGTAGCGTCGCCTCGTTACCGAGCCGCGACCGCGAGGGAGCGGTCTCTTGAAGCACGCTACGGCTTCGGCCACTTTAGATGCTTGTGCAGAAAATCAAACGTCCCCGCACTGTGGATCATGTGGCCGCCATTGAAATACTCGATCTCCGTCTTCTCCGGCAAGCCCAGCCGCGCGTACATTCGCCGCACCTCGGCGTACTCATAGGAGACCCACTCATCAATGCCCACGCCGTCATCATGGCCGCGCTCCACCATAAATGGTCGCGGCGCAATCAAGGCGGCCATCTCCGCATGGTTGAAGGTATGGGCCAGGTTCCACTCAAAGATCTCGTACTCCGCCGTGAACATGTAACTGAACGGTGCGGTCAAGCTGCTGACCTTCCAGACCCACTCGTTGAAGTTGCCGGAACAGATCACCGCCGCGTAGCGGTCCAGCAGCGACGGCACCCGCATCGCGGTCGCGCCACCGTAGCTGAGGCCGTAAAAGGCGATCCGCCGCGGGTCAACAAAGGGCTGGGCGGACAGCCAATCGAGCAACCGGTCATGTTGTCCGGCGATAAAGCTGAACAATGAGAGCTTCAGCGGGGTCGCCTTCCGCACCAGTTGGCGGAACTGCTGGTCACCGATATAGGGATTCTGCGGCGCATAGACGATAAAGCCCCGGTCCGCCAGGGCCGCCGCGTAATTTTGGTAGGCGTAGAACTGCTTGGGGTCCGGTGCCTCAATCGTGTCCTGCGGGCGGCCGTTCAGGCCGTGCTGCGCCACCACGACAGGGCGGCGCTCGCCGGGCTTCAGATCCTTCGGTAAAAGCAGGACACCATACGCATAGACGTCCGTCCAAATCGGAAGAACCACTTCGTAGCCCCTAAACTTCGGCTTGTCATAGAGCAGCCGCGTCTCGGCCACCAGGGGCTCACTCGGCGGCGGCAGCTTGCCCAGCACCTCTTCCCATAGCTGCTTCCGGTAGAACGGTGCCGCCTGCGCCAACCCCGCCACGCTCTTGAGATCCGCCTGCTTCCAAAAGGCGGCCCGCACCGTGTCGCTCTCCCGCACCAGGCGCTGCGCGTACTCGGCGATCTGCGACACCTGCCGCTGCTGGCGCGGCTGTGGATCGAAGCCCGGGCGTTGGTCCTTCATCGCTGCGGCAACGGGAGGGCGTCCGGCAGCCGGAAGCGGCAAGCCCACCCGGAACGCCTCCAGCGCCTCCCGGCTGCCCGGCTCGGAGCCGCCCTGGCCCAGCAGCGTCAGCGTCCCGCCGCGGGCAAAGAACCGCCTCGCCCGCGCGAACTCCCGCTCGACGTCGGCCTGAGGCGGTGTCGTAATCGCCCCCGGCGCCGCCCCTCGGCGCAGCAGACCATTGTCGGTCCGCTCCGGCGGTGGACCTGCCACCTGGGGGTGCCGGGACGCCTCCACCACCAGCGTGCGCGGCGCAATCAAGCCCGCGATCTCGGCATCGCCCAGATTCTTCAACTGTCCCCAAATGGAGCGGTAGATCGGCTGCCGCCACACCTCCTCGCGCGGCGCAAAGGCGCCCGAAACCAGCACCGACGCAATTCGTTCGTCCAGCGCCCCGGCCATCAGCGCCACCAACCCGCCTTCGCCATAGCCCGCCACACCGATGGGCAGCCGCGGCGAGAGGCGAAACCACCAGTCAACCGCCGCCATCACCTTCTGCGCCTCGATCCCCAGCAAATGCCGGCCCACGGTCACCAGTTGGCGGTGCAGCCATTCCCGGTGCGGCTGATTGGTCATCCGCACGGCCGGATTGCCGGACCACGTGTCCTGGCGATTGATCAGCACCGGCACCAGCACCTCTACCCCGCTCTCCGCCAACCGCCGCGCCAGTTGAGCCTGTTCCGGCAACCCGGCAGCCAGGCCCGCCATCTGCTCCGGCGTCCAATCCGCATCCGGCAGTACGATGACGCGCGCCTTCGCTCCCCCCACCGGTTGCAGCAACAAGCCATCTCCCTCCACTCCGGGCAGCACCGGCCACCGCACGGCAGTCACTTGAAGCCGGGGCGTCCGCGCCACCACAGCGGGCGTGGACAACGTGGAGACCAACGTGGGTGAGTCGAAGGGTACTCGGGGCTCGGTCGCCCCCAGAATGCGCCGCAGCTCCTCCCGGTCCGGCGTCGCGTTGGCCCGAGCCGCGGGGGACGCCGCCAGAGCCCGCAGCAGATACCGGTCGATTCCGGCCACCATCTGCATCGAAAGATCTCCGGTTCGCATCAGGGGTTGGGTGCCCGGCAAAGCCTGGCTCAAAATCAATAGTGCAGTCAGCGTCGTCATCGACGAAAATGATAACGAATGGCGTTCACTTCCCTGGCAGCACCCAAATTCAAGATCGGCTTGGTGCAGATGTCATGCTCCACCGATTCCCAAGAGAACCTCGACAAGGCCGTGGCCCGCGTTCGCGAAGCGGCCGCCCTGGGCGCACAGATTGTGTGCCTGCAAGAACTGTTCCGGTCACAATACTTTTGCCGTAAAGAAGACGCGGATCTGTTTGATTTGGCGGAACCCATCCCCGGCCCCTCCACCGACGCCATCGGCACCGTGGCCAAGGAATGCGGCGTCGCCGTCGTGGCCTCTTTGTTTGAACGCCGCGCGCCGGGGCTCTATCACAACACCGCGGCGATCATCCGCCCGGATGGCACTCTGCAAGGGATCTACCGCAAGATGCACATCCCGGATGATCCGCTCTACTACGAGAAGTTCTACTTCACCCCCGGCGACACGGGCTTCCTCAACTTCGATACTCCCGCCGGACGGATCGGCGTCCTGGTCTGCTGGGACCAGTGGTATCCCGAAGGCGCACGCCTGACGGCTCTGCAAGGCGCGCACGTGCTCTTCTACCCCACGGCCATCGGCTGGCACCCGCACGAGAAGGCGCAATACGGCGAAGCGCAGCTCGATGCGTGGCGGACCATCCAGCGCGGCCACGCCATCGCCAATGGCGTCTACGTCGCGGCGGTCAACCGCGTCGGCTTTGAAGGTACGCCCGATTCGGGCCTTGAATTCTGGGGCAACTCCTTTGTGGCGGACCCGTTTGGCCGCTTGATCGCGCAAGGCTCCGTCGACCAGGAAGAGATTCTGATCGTCGAGATTGACCCGGCGCACCAGGAAGAAGTCCGCCGCAACTGGCCCTTCTTTCGGGACCGCCGAATTGACGCTTACTCGGGGATCACCAACCGATGGCTGGCGTAACCGTGACGGCTCCAGTAAAGGGTCCGTGGCGGCTGCCCGCCGAATGGGAGGCTCACGAAGCCACCTGGATCGCCTGGCCGCATGAAAAGAGCGACTGGCCGGGCAAGTTCGCGCCCATCCATTGGGTCTATGCGGAGATCGTCCGGCACCTGGCGCAAGTGGAAGTAGTGCGGATCGTCGTCCAGAACGAAGCGGAAAAGAAGGCGGCCGGGCGGATCTTTGAGAAGTCCGGCGTTGATCTCGATTGGGTGGAGTTCTTCATCGCCCCCACCAATCGCAGCTGGCTCCGCGATACGTCGCCGATCTTTGTTCGCAACGAAGCGGGGGAGGTGGCGGCGACGGACTGGAAGTTCAACGCCTGGGCCAAGTACCCGAACTTCGAGCATGATGACCAGTTGCCCGCCTTTGTCGCAAAGAAGCTGAAGATGCCGCGGGTCGCCACCAAGGTGGTGCTGGAAGGCGGCGGCATTGATTCCAATGGCGCCGGACGCCTGCTGACCACTGAAGAGTGGCTGCTCTCGGACGTCCAGGTCCGCAACCCCGGCTTCACGCGGGAGGACTACCAGCGGGTCTTCGCCCAGCATCTGGGCATTACGGAAGTGATCTGGCTGGACCACGGCATTGTGGGCGACGACACGCACGGCCACGTGGACGACCTGGCGCGCTTTGTGGCGGAAGATACGGTGGTGACGCTCGATGTCGGCGACGCGGTGGCCCGGCTCAAGAAGGCTGGCCTGCGCGTCGTGAAACTGCCGCAGCCGCAGCCGGTCACCTTCGACGGCCAGTTACTCCCGGCCAGCTACGCCAACTTCTACATTGCCAACGGCCTGGTGCTGGTCCCCACCTTCACTGACCCGGCGGACCGGCTGGCGCTGAACACAATCGCCAAACTGTTCCCGGACCGCGCGATAGTGGGCATCCCCTGCCGCGATCTGGTGCTCGGGCTGGGCACGCTGCACTGCATGACCATGCAGCAGCCAGCCTAGCTTCGTGGAGACGAATCGCCCATCAGACCGATAACATGTAATCTCATCTCGGCTTGCCGCCCCCGTCCAGGATCGGAACCGACCACTAATCTTGACAGCCCGGAAGGCAGCGACATGATCCATCCTCACAACGAACTCCGCTTTGTCGATCCTTTGATCGGCTGGGGCGTCTTCGCAACCCAGCCGATCCCCGGTGGGACCATCACCTGGGTCTTTGATGACCTCGACCAGATTGTGACGCCCGAACGGGCGTTAGAGTTGGCCCCGGTTTTGGCTGAGGCGGTCGAGAAATACTCCTACCTCAACGGCCGCAACCAGCGATTGTTGTGCGGGGACCATAGCCGGTTCATCAACCATTCCTGCCGGGCCACCTGCCTCTCGCCGGGCTTTGACTTTGAGAGCGCCGTTCGCGACATCGAGGCGGGCGAGGAGTTAACCGACGTCTTCGGCACGCTCAATCTTGAAGCGTCGGTCCCCTGCAGCTGCGGCGCTGTGGATTGCAGGAAGACCATCGGGCATCAGGACTTCGAGAGCTGCGGAGCGCGCTGGGACGCACTGGTGCAAGCCGCATTCCCGCTGATGGACCAGGTGCCGCAACCCTTGTGGGAACTCGTCCGCGAAAAGGAAGCGGTGGAACAAACGCTGGCTGGGAAACAAGCGATTCCGTCCTGCCGAGTGCATTTTCTGGGGGCGCAGGTTAAGCAGCCAAGCTGTAACTCCGGCCATTGAGCGGGGAGACGAACCAGGTCAAGCTCTGCGCTGGGGGCCGTTCCTTCGGCACTTGGCCATTTACTTCCGCGCGCACCAGGGGCCGTTGGTCTTGCTGTCGGTGGACTACGGCTTTGAGACGGGCTTCTATTGGTTAGTGCCGTTGGCCTTCCGGCACTTGATCGACAATACCTTGGCGGTGAAGGACTACCGCGCGCTGGTTGGTCTGCTGGCCGTGCTGGTCGGTGGCAACATCGCCACATCGTTCGCCTCGTTGTGGCGCGGGTACTTTTGGGCCCGGGTGGAAAACCAGGTAGTCAGCGACCTCCGTTTTCGCCCGTTCGACCGGCTGCAACGCCTGTCCACCAGCTATTACGCGAAGCATTCGGCGGGCGAGATCTTGTCGCGGTTCTCGAACGACACCGGCGCCATCACCAGCGCTCTTAACACGGCCACTGTGTGGGGCTTGCTGCCGGGCCTGGATGCGGTATTGGGGATGGGAGTATTGGCCTTCCTGGACTGGCGGAGGGCGTTAGTCGCGGTGCTGGCCTGGCCCTGGTGTCTGCTGGTGCCGCCCCGGATCGCCCGGCGCGCCTCACCGGCAGCCTATGAACGGCAGGAGCGGGAAGGCGATCCACTGGCCGTCGTTCAGGAGGGCGTCGAAGCGCAGTCCGTCGTCCGGGCTTATGAGCTGGAGCGTTACCGGATGCGGCGCTTCCTGAATGCCGACGCCGCGCTGTTTGAAGCCGCCACCCACACCAGCTTTTTGGGTGCTCTGATGGACCAAGCCGCCATCTCTGGACTGTTGGTGCTGCAGGCGCTTACGCTGGGCTTTGGCGCTTGGCTCGCCTTCAACGGAGCGCTCACGATTGGCACGCTGGCAGCCTTCCAGGCGCTCTTTCTGCCAGTCAGCAACTCCCTTCTGTACTTCACGCAGTACACGCGCGGACTACTACCGGCCCGGGCTGCACTTCGACGGATCAACGAGTTTCTCGCCGAGCCCACTTCCGTGCCGGATGCCGCGAATGCGGCCACCCTGGCACCCTTTCGCGGCGTCATCGAGTTCGACAATGTCTCCTTCAGCTGCGGCGGCCAGCCCGTGTTGAACAACATCTCTTTCCGGATCCCCTCTGGCATGTCGGCCGCCTTTGTAGGCCACAGCGGTTCGGGCAAGAGCACCCTATTGAGCCTGCTGTTGCGCTTCCATGATCCGCAAAGCGGGGCGGTGCGGCTGGATGGTGTCGATCTGCGCACCATCAATCAAGAGTCCTGGCGGCGCCAGCTGGGCGTAGTGTTTCAGGAAAACATCCTGTTCCGCGCGACCCTGGCCGAAAATCTTCGCCTGGGCGCGCCGGCCTTGGGGTTGGCCGAGATAGAGTAGGCGGTGCGGACCGCGGGCATTCATGCAATGGTGACGCGCCTTCCGCAGGGCTACAACACCGAAGCGGGCGAACGCGGAAGCCGCTTCTCCGGTGGCGAACGGCAGCGTTTGGCACTGGCCCGGGCCCTGGCGCGGCGTCCGGCGGTGCTCGTGCTGGATGAGACAACCTCGGCGCTGGATGCCGAAGCCGTCTAGAATGTCCAACCAAGTGCGACCCCAGCGTTCAGCACCCGCCGGTTGGTCACGGCCTGGCGTATCACTTGAGAGGTGATCTGAGTCAGCTCCGCGTGCGGCCGTAGATACCAGCCGCCTTTCAGCGGAATCGAGGCGGCAAGGTCCAGTTGGGCGAAATCCACTGCCCCGCGCGCCACGTCGACATAGGCCCGGTTGAAGCGGCCGTTCCATGCGCCCACGATGGCGTGGGCCTCCCACTTCACGCGGCGCGATTGCCGCTCCCAACCCACGCCGCTCTCGATGAAATAGGCACCTCGGTACGCGGCAATGTCGGTGGTATGCAGAGTGAACAGCGTCACTGGACCCGCAGTGTAGGAGACCCGGCCGGACACCTCGGCTGTGCGCGTGGTGGGAATACCCGGCGGCCCCTGCCAGACGTAGCCCTGCAGTGTCCCCTCGACCCGCCAGCGGCGCATTTGCCGCCAAGTCGTGGCGGTCCAGAAAAGCTGATCGAACCGGCCTTGGCGAGGCTCACGGGAAAGCGGCATGTTGGACCAGACGGAGAAGGTCACCCGCTTGGCTTCAAGCCACACCGCGGGCTGAAACACCGGGCCTTCGCTGTAGGTGAAACCACGCCACACATACCGGCCATTGAAGTCCGCCTCTCCACCCCAGCGCACCGGCTGGCCTGACGCCACCGGCATGGCCGCCAAACTGACAAGACCCGCTAGCCGGACCAGTGCACCTAGCAGCACTTGGCGCGCGCGTACTTTTCCTTCATCCGCTCCTCGCTGAAGCGCCGCCATTCGGCGCCGGAGGGGGTGGCACCGTGGTGGGCCAGGTGGCGCTCATAGGCGGTCTCATCGGAGAGCTCGCGGAGAATGCCGCGGAGGATGGCGAAGAAGTTCTTTACGGCGCTCATCCGCCCACCTCTTCGGCCTTCAGCTGGGTCAACACGAAGGGCGTTTCGCTCGATACGGCCACGGTCTTCTTGCTGAGCACGGAGATCCACAGGCGGATCGAGTCGATCAGAATCGTCGTCACCAGCACCAGGAACAGGCCGCAGATGACGGCGTCCAGGCGCTCGTTGAAGATCAGCCGCTGGGTCTCGGCGATCTTGGCGGGGGCGATCTTGCCCGCGTCGATCAGGCCTTGCAGTTGATTGGCGCGGGCCAGAAAGCCGATGCGGGGAACATCGGAGAAGATCTTCTGCCAGGCGGCCGTGTAGGTGACCGTGAGCAGCCAGCTTAAGGGCACGCAAGTGACCCACATGTACTTCGCGCCATGCATCTTGATCAGGATGGTGGTGGCGACGCACAGGGCGACGCTGGCCAGCAGCTGGTTGGCGATGCCAAAGAGCGGCCAGAGGGTGTTGATGCCGCCCAACGGGTCCAGCACGCCTTGATAGAGGAAGTAACCCCAACTGAGCACGATGACGGCGCTGGTGCCGATGACGCCGGGCATCCAACTGGTGCGGCCGAGCGGCTTCCAGATATGGCCCAGCAGGTCCTGCAACATGAAGCGGCCGACGCGTGTGCCGGCGTCGATGACGGTCAAGATAAACAGCGCCTCAAACATGATGGCGAAGTGGTACCAGAAGCCCAGGATCGCCTTGCCTGCTCCAGGAGCGGCCGCCAGGCCTTCGGCAAAGATATGCGCCATGCCCAACGCCAACGACGGCGCGCCGCCGGTGCGGGCGAACAGCGTGTCTTCGCCGACATCCTTGGCGAGCGCGGCCATCTGCGGGGCGGTGACCGGGAAACCCCAACCGGAGATCGTCGCCACGGCGGCATCGGCGGTGGCGCCCACAACACCGGCGGGCGAATTCACGGCGAAGTAGACACCGGGTTCCAGAGCGCCTGCCGCGATGATGGCCATGATGGCCACAAAGCCTTCGAGCAACATCGAGCCATAGCCCACCGGCAGTGCATGCTTCTCCTTGGCGATCATCTTGGGCGTGGTGCCGGAACTGATCAGCGAATGGAAGCCAGAGATGGCACCACAGGCGATGGTGATGAAGCAGAACGGAAATACCTTACCCGCAAAGATCGGCCCGGTGCCATCGATAAACTGCGTCACCGCCGGCAACTGCATCTGCGGCCGGACAAACAGAATACCGACGCCCAGCATCAACACCACGCCCAACTTGACGAACGTTGAGAGATAGTCCCGCGGTGCCAGCAGCAGCCAGACCGGTAGCGCGCTGGCGGAGAATCCGTAGAGGATGATGCCGATGGCTAGCGCTGTCCCGCCGAAGGTGAACATGGGGGCCAGCGTGGGGTCATGCGCGACGTACTCGCCCAGGAAGATGCTGCCCATCACCAAGGCAAAGCCGATGGCCGAAACTTCCAGCACCTTGCCGGGCCGCAGATAGCGGAGATAAAGGCCCATGAAGACCGCGATAGGCATGGTGGCCACGATAGTGAACGTGCCCCAGGGGCTGCCCTTTAGGGCGTTCACCACCACCAGCGCGACCACTGCCAGTAGGATGATCATGATCAGCAGCACCGTCACCAGCGCCGTGAAGCCACCGATGCGGCCGATCTCTTCGCGGGCCATTTGGCCCAGCGACTTGCCGTCGCGGCGCATGGAACAGAACAGGATCACAAAGTCCTGCACCGCTCCGCCCAGCAGACAGCCGATGATGATCCAGAGCGTGCCGGGCAGGTAGCCGAACTGGGCCGCGAGTGTAGGCCCTACCAGTGGCCCAGGTCCGGCGATGGCGGCAAAGTGGTGGCCAAAGACGATCCACTTATTGGTGGGCTCATAGTCGTGTCCGTTGCGGAGCCGCTCGGCGGGCGTGGCCCGCTGATTGTCGAGCGCCATCACCTTGGCGGCCAGAAATGTACCGTAGAGGCGATACCCAATAATCCAGATGCCGGCGCTGGCCAGCACCAGCCACATGCTGTTGACGGGCTCGCCATTACTCATCGCGATGGTGGCCAAGGCGAAGGCCGCTATGGCCGAAATCAGCCCCCAAACCGCGAATCCCAACACTTTGCTCATGAAGGGAATTGTAACGACTCAAGGGGGCCCGTGTAGACAACTCGGGCGCGGGCCGTTTTTTTTCGCGAAAGTGAGACAAAGTGCGACATTTTGCGACACCCACGCGTGGCGGGGCCCGTTCTGAGTGCGAGCTTAGGGCAACGCGGGGCCGGGCAAAGGCAAGGAGGTGGAAACGTGCTGAATCGAAACCAGTTCGAGGAGCGCTCGACCCGTGAATGCGAGGCGCGGGCATTTCGAATGGAGCAGCGACTACGGGAGGCCAGTCCGCGGCCTGACCGTCGCGGCTCGGACTGAGGTGGATCGCAGCGGCTACTTTTTCTCGAAGCCGATGGCGGCGACGATCAGGCCGAGTTCGCGTTGATCGAAGGTGCCGGCGGCGATGAACTTATCGAGCGAGAATTCGACCGTGGCGCTTTCGCCCAGCAGCGCGCCGCCGGGGACGTCGCGGGTGTAGGTGGCGGGTCCGGATTTGGAGAAGGTCTCCGGGTCCAGCTTCATTTGGCCGATCATGGCGGAGAGCGTGATGGGGCCCAGCTTGGCCGTCACCGGCTCCGGCACAGTGAGGTTGACGCGTAGGCGCGCGCCTTTCTCGGATGCCCCAAAGGGCGGGCGCAGCTTCACGGCAAAGGTTCCGGCGGTCCAGCGCCAAGCGTTCTGTTCCGGTGCATGGAAGCCTTTGATGAACTGCGGGGCGGCCTTGGGGTCCGGGGCTCGGAGGAACATCATCAGCTCCGCTGGACCTTCGATGGTGGCCGGACCGGCCTTCTTCTTGCAGGCCCCGCCCGCCGTCAAGGCGAGCACCAGCATCAGGGTTCGAATCATAGTTAGCTTCATTACTCCCCGCACCGCTCCACTTCCACCAGACAGTTGTAGAAGGTTGCGCCGTTGCCGATATCGGTTAGGCGCTCCGACGTCAAGGCATTGACGGTCTGTCCATCGTCAGCCAACTTACCCCAGCGGACGGCGGGAATGCGCACCACGCCTTGGCGCAAGCCGGGCGTCAGTTCCGCGCGGAGCAACATGCTGCCCCGGCCATTGTAGACGCGCACCCGGTCACCGGTAGAGATCCCGCGCGGGGCGGCATCGTCGGGGTGGATCTTGGCCGCGGAGGTTTCGTGGTTTACGGCGGGGCGGTTGCCGAACGTAGAGTTCATGCTGTTGTCGTTCTTGGACGACACCATCTCCAGCGGAAACTGGCGAGCCTCATCGTGGCGCGCAGTTCCGTGCCGCGATTCGACCGGCGGCGTGTAGTGCCAGTTGGCCACATCAAAGTGCAGCTTGCCGCTTTCGGTGGGGAAGCCTTCGGCGAAGGGTTGAAACGGCTGGCCAGGGGCGGAGAGCTTCAGCCGGATGGAATGTTCCTGCTCCAGCGCTTCCAGCGTGATGCCTTCCATGAACGGGTGACCGGAATCGAGCGCGGCGCGCATCAGGTCGTCATCGGAGGCGGTCAATTCAGCATCGGTGAGGCCCATGCGTTGCGCGATCAGCCGGAAGATCTCGGTGTTGGGCTTGCATTCGCCGGGCGCGGGCAGGGCCGGGCGAGCCATCTGGACGTGATAGTGGCCGTAGGCCAAGTAGAGGTCGTTGTGCTCCAGGAAGGTTGTCGTGGGCAGCACAATGTCGGCATAGTCGGCGGTGTCGGTGAGGAAATGCTCCAGCACGACGGTGAACAGATCTTCGCGTTTAAGGCCGCGGCGCACGGCATTCTGATTGGGCGCAATGCCGGCGGGGTTGGAGGCATAGACCACCATGGCGTGCACGGCGGGCTGATCAAGATCGTTGAGGGCGTGGCCCAACCGGGACATATTGACGATGCGCGCTTCACGGCCCAGCGGCGAGCGCTGCTGCAGGTCCGGCCGTTCCAGCGCATCGGCATTGAAGCGGAAGGCCTGCGAGGTGGACAATTGCAAGCCGCCGCCGACATCACGCCAAGCGCCCACCAGTGCCGGGAGCGAAGCAATGGCGTGCACCGCGCGGCCCCCGCGTTCGCTGCGCTGGACGCCGTAGTTCAAGCGGATGACTGCCGGCCGCGTGGTGGCGTATTCGCGCGCCAGGAAGATCACATCTTCGGCCGCTATCCCGGTCAACTGCGCGACGTGGGTGGGCGTGTAATCGGCCACGTAAGCCTTCAGGTCCGCCACGCCAGTGGTGTGCTGGGCGACGTAGTCCTGGTCGTGGAGGTTCTCGTGCAAGATGACGTGCATCATGCCGAGGGCAAGGGCGAGGTCACTACCGGGGTTGATGTAGAAGTGCCGGTCCGCCAGCGCGCCGGTGCGGGTGAGCACGGGGTCAATCGTGTAGAGCTTGGCACCACGGCGGCGGGCCTCGACGATGAAGGGCCACAAGTGCACGTTGGTGCCGTGGATGTTGGCGCCCCAGGCGAGGATCAACTTGGAATCAGTGAATTGCTCCGGCTCAGTGCCGTAGCGGTAGCCGACGGCCGCCATCAGACCCACGCCACCGGCGGACGAGCAGATGGTGCGGTCCAGGCGCGAGGCGCCCAGGCGATGGAAGAACCGCCGGTCCATGCCATTGGCCTGGATGCGGCCCATGGTGCCCGCATAGCTGTAGGGCAGGATCGCTTCCGGGCCATGCGTGTCAGACACCTGTTGCAGCCGGGTGGCGACGGTGTCTAGAGCTTCATCCCAACTGATCCGCGTGAACTGGCCGGTGCCCTTAGGTCCGGTGCGCTTGAGGGGATGCATCAAGCGTTCGGCGTGATAGTTGCGGTCGAGATACTGGGCCACTTTGCCGCACAGGAAGCCTTGCGTCACGACATGATCGGGATTGCCACGCAGACGGGAGCCTTTGCCGAGCGAATCGACATCGATCAGCAGCGAGCAAGTGTCGGGACAATCGAGCGCGCAGACAGAGTGCTTGGTTTGGCGGGCAGTGTCGATGGCCATAGATCTAGTGTATTCGCCGGATTGCCGTTGGCGCTTCGGCAGGCCACGCTGGAGCTATGTTGTACGCACTGGTATTGTTGGCTCAGGATTTCAGCTTTGCGCCGCCGGACGCGACGTTTCTGGCCAGCCTGAATGTGCGCCAGGTCCGCGGGGCGATCGACAGCCTGGCCCGCGAAGCGGGCATCAAGAGCGCGGCAAGCTGGAAAGTGCTGGACCGGGTGGATCGGGTCCAGGTGGCCATCACCATGAAGGGCGAAGAGGCGCAGATGCTGGCCCTACTGGAAGGCACCTTCAAGGCCGAGGACGTCGCGGAATTGCGCAAAGGCGCCAAGGGCCGCGACGCCATGGACATCAAGCTGCTGGACGGCCGGCGCATCCTGATTGGTGACCGGGAGATGATGACGCCGGGCACGAAGCCGTCGATTGCTGGAATGTTCGATGGCGTGTCCATCAAGGGCCAGCGCCGCCCGGCCGGCCCCAGCCTGCCACCGGCGGAATCCGCGCTCCAACAGGCGCTGCAACGGCTGCCGGTCCAGAAATGGCCCGCGCCTCCCGCGGTGGTCCGGCCTCCGGCGGTGGCGGTGATCCACGGGATGAGCAGTGGGACGTTGACGATGCGGATCGATTGAAACTTCTGCCGTTGGGCCGCTCAACCTTTACACTAAAGGTTTACCCCAACATGCCTGAACAGCAGTACGATTTCGCCTCCATTGAAGCCAAGTGGCAAGCCGCGTGGGATGCCGACCCTGCGCTTTATCAAGCTCGCGAGGACGACCCGCGGCCCAAGTACTACGTAGTGGAGATGCTGCCCTATCCATCGGGCAAGCTGCACATGGGACATGTGCGCAACTACTCGATTGGCGACACGCTGGCCCGCTACATGTGGATGCGCGGCTACAACGTGCTGCACCCGATGGGCTGGGATGCGTTTGGCTTGCCGGCGGAGAACGCCGCGCAGAAGTCCGGGCGCGCGCCGAAGGAGTGGACGCTCTCGAACATCCAGGTGATGAAGGGCCAGCTGAAGCGGCTGGGCTTCGCCTACGACTGGTCCCGCGAGATCGCCACGTGTCTGCCGGATTACTACAAGTGGAACCAGTGGTTCTTCCTGCGGATGTTTGAGAAGGGCCTGGCGTACCGCAAGCAGAGCCGCGTGAACTGGTGCCCGGAATGCGCCACCGTGCTGGCCAATGAGCAGGTGGAGAACGGCTGCTGCTGGCGGCACCCATCGACGCCCGTGGAGCAGCGCGAGATTGAGCAGTGGTTCTTCAAGATCACGCATTTCGCCGACGAACTGGTGGATGGCCTGGAAAAGCTAGACCCGGGTTGGCCAGAGCGCGTCCGCAGCATGCAGCGCAACTGGATCGGCCGCAGCGAAGGCACGGAGATCGACTTCACGCTGGCCGGAACAGACAAGAAGATCCGCGTCTTTACGACCCGCGTCGACACCATCTACGGCGCTACCTGCGTGATTCTGGCGCCGGAGCATCGCCTGACGGCGGAACTGGTGCGCGCGGAAGATCAGGGCGTGCTGAAGGCGATGATCGACGACCAGGGCCGCAAGGATCCGGGTGATCTCGAAAAGGCCGGCTTCTTCACCGGTCATTACGCCATCAACCCTTACAACGGGGCGGAGGTGCCGATCTGGGTGGGCAATTTTGTGCTGACCAATTACGGCACCGGAGCCATCATGGCCGTGCCGGGTCACGATGATCGGGACTTTGAGTTCTGCACTAAGTACGCAATCGCCATCAAGCCGGTGATCCGCGCGGCTACCGGCGTACTGGAAGATCCGGTGGTGGTGCCGTTTGTCGATTTTGAGACGGGTGTGGTCGAGAACTCCGGCGAGTATTCCGGCCTGCCCAGCCCCGAGGCGTGGGAGACGATGTCGGATCGCGCCGAGCGCGAGGGCTTTGGCAAGCGCACCATCACGTATCGCCTGCGGGACTGGGGTGTTTCGCGGCAACGCTACTGGGGCACGCCGATCCCGATGATCCACTGCAAGGCCTGTGGTCTGGTGCCGGTACCGGATCAGGACCTGCCGGTGCTGCTGCCGGATACGATTGAGCTGACGGGCAAAGGCCGCTCGCCGCTGGAAAACGTTCCCAGCTTCATCAACGTCGCCTGCCCCAAGTGCGGCGCGGCAGCGAAGCGTGAATCGGACACGATGGATACGTTTGTCGATTCCTCGTGGTACTTCTACCGTTACTGCGACCCGAACAACTCCGAAGCTCCGTTCCGCGGCGAGATCACCAATCAGTGGTTCCCGATGAACCAGTACATCGGCGGGATCACGCACGCCATCCTGCACCTGCTCTATTCGCGTTACTGGACGAAGGTGATGCGGGATCTGGGCATGGTGTCGAATGATGAACCAGCCGCCAACCTGTTCACGCAAGGGATGGTTCTGGGTACGGACGGCACCGCGATGTCCAAATCAAAGGGCAACGTCGTCGATCCTGATGAGATGACCGGTAAGTATGGTGCGGATACGTGCCGCCTGTTTACTCTGTTTGCCGCGCCGCCGGACCAGGACATGCCCTGGAACGAGAACAGCGTGGCCGGTCAGCACCGCTTTCTGGGTCGCGTATTTCGTTTCGTGACGCGTAACATTGGCGTCGAACGCGCTGGCACCGACGCCGCTGGCCGTCAGGCGCTGCGCAAGCTGCATCAGACGATCCACAAAGTAACCGCCGATTTCGACAATCGGTGGCACTTCAACACCTCCATCGCCGCGTTGATGGAGCTGACGAATGAGCTGTACGCCCTGGAAGACAACATTCCGGGTGCCGTAACCTCGGACGTGCTGGCCGCGTATGTGAAGCTGCTGGCTCCGTTTGCGCCTTATTCAGCACAGGAGCTGTGGGAGCTGATGGGCCACGCTGGCCCGGTGTTCAAGCAGCCCTGGCCAGTGTTCGACGCCACGCTGGCGCTGGAAGATGCCGTTGAGGTGCCCGTGCAGGTGAACGGCAAGCTGCGCGGCAAAGTGACGGTGGCGCCGGATATCTCCAAGGAAGAGTTGGAGGCGGTGGCGCTGGCGAATGACAACGTGCGGGTTCACACCGAAGGCAAGCAGGTGGCGAAGGTGGTGGTGATCCCCGGCAAGCTGGTGAATGTGGTGGTGAAGTAGCGGTTCGCCGGGGCGGGATTCCGTCTCGCCCCAACCCCTTTGTTTACAACTTGCATTTTCGTTTACAACAGGTGATACTCATGTCCTATGTCCGATTCACCCAGCCAGCGGGACGACTTAACCAAACTGCTGCAACGGGCGGCTCAGGGCGATAAGCAGGCGGAATCGGAGCTGTATGCGGCGGTGGCGCCGCGCATTCTAAAGATGGCCGGTCACCTGATCCGTGGTGAGCGGAGGGGCTATTCGTTACAAGCGACAGAGCTATTTCATGAAGCTTATGGGCGACTACGGCTCTCGCAAGTGGACTGGCAGGACCGGCGTCACTTTTACCGGGTGATGTCCACCGTGATGCGCCACGTGCTGCTGGACCGGGCGCGGAAAGCATTGATCGAACGCAAGCGGATGCGGGTCGAACTGGGCGACTGGGATACCGTCAGCAATACCGATTCCGAGACAGTGCTGATCGTGGAAGATCTGATCGTCCAACTGGAGAAGACCAATCCAAAGTGGGCGCGCAGCATCGAGATGAAGTTCTATGCCGGCTGCAAGATTGAGGAGATCGCCGGGATCCTGCGCTGCTCGGACAAAACGATCAAGCGGCACCTGAAAGACGGTCTGGAGCGGCTCCGGGAGATCGTGGGGTATGTGCCGCCGCCGGACGATCCGCCCGCGGCGGAGGCCGTCATCACCGCACCGGAGCCACCTCCGTTTCGCCCTCCCCGATTTCCTGATGATCCATCCGGTGTCGGTGCCGCGGTGACCAGGCCGAAGGGTCCTCCATTAGCCCCGCTCCGGGCCGCCCGGGCTTCGACGCCAAGTTAGTGCCATGGCTGATCCGCCCGATCCGCTGCTCTCATCCAACTGGTCCCGCTTTGCCCCCGGACAGATGCTGTCCGGGCGATTCCGCATTGATTCGCTGCTAGGTGAAGGCGGGATGGGTGAGGTGTACCGCGCCACGGACCTGGCGCTAGACAACAATCAGGTGGCGCTGAAAACGTTGCGGTCGGACTACGCTTCTATCCCGGAGATGGCGCAGGCGTTTCGCGGCGAGGTACTGAAGGCGCAGGCGGTCACACATCGCAACGTCTGCCGCATCCACCAGTTAGAGGAAGATACCGCCGACGCGGACGATCCGCTGCTTTACTTCACCATGGAGCTGATCCCCGGCCAGACGCTGGCGAAGCTGCTG
This sequence comes from Bryobacteraceae bacterium, assembly GCA_947458745.1. Classification (GTDB taxonomy): domain Bacteria; phylum Acidobacteriota; class Terriglobia; order Bryobacterales; family Bryobacteraceae; genus JAPKYZ01. The sequence continues at coordinate 117,616 of CANGYQ010000004.1, forward strand.
CGCCAAGGGCCGGTGGCGGAGCCGCTGGCTTCGAGCATCCTGCGCCAAGTGGCCGAAGGTCTGGCCGCCGCGCATTCGGCGGAGCCGCGCGCCGTCATCCATTGCGACCTGAAACCGGCCAACGTGATGGTGGAACTGCGCGGCGAAGCGGACTGCCGCGCGGTAATCACCGACTTTGGCTTGGCCCGCATGGAGCAGACCACGGCCGAAGATGGCACGCGATTCAGCACCGTGCTCTCCGGTGCGGGTACACGCCTCTACTTGGCGCCGGAGCAGGTGCTCGGCAAGCCGGCCAGCGAGGCCTCCGATATCTATGCCTTCGGGCTGATCGCCTATGAAGTGCTCACGGGCCAGTCGCCCCATGCCGATCTTTCGGCCGACGGCCAGGTGACGAGCCGCGCCCTGAAAGCTCCGCCGCCGCCCTCGACGCTCTGCCCCGGGTTGCCGCCCCATTGGGATGCTCTGGTCACCCGCTGCCTGGAGCCTGACCCGAATCGGCGCTGGCGCTCCATGGCGGAGGTGGTCGACGCAATAGCGAACCCCGTTCGCCCCTGGTGGGCCTTGCCCCGCCTCACGCGGCGGCAGTGGAACATCGTGGCGGGGTCAACAATTTCTCTGGCTGGGGCGTCCCTTTTGGCCGCCGCCTACCGCTATTGGAATCAGGGCCGGGCGAATGCCGCGCCCGGAACGCTGATTGTGATGACTCCCGTTGAGGGCCTGCAAGACCCGCCGATCGAACCCGTCCTCCGGACGGCGCTGGAGCAGTCTCCGCATTTCCGCCTTTGGGACCCGGCCCGGCTGCCCGGCATGCTGAAATCGATGACGCTGCCCCCGGGCACCGCGCCGAACGCCGAGCAGTGGCGCGAAATCGCGGGCCGTGAGGCGGCACCGTTCACGGTCTTCCCGACGCTGTCCAAGTCAGCGGATGGCTTCAACGTCCACATCCGGATTGATGAGACCGGCTCCACGCCACGGTCATCGCGCCGCACATGGCCCAAGACTTTTGAAGCCCGCACGGCGGCCCAGCTCTACGATGCGGTGAATGATGCCGCCCACTGGATGCGTGAGCAGTTGGGTGAATCAGCCCAGCAGATCACCTCCAGTGAAGTGCCCACGCAGGATGTCACCACCAGTTCCTGGGAAGCGTGGCGGGAGTTCCAACGCGGGGAGGTGTTGGGCCGAAGCCGCCACACCGAAGACGAAGAACAAGCAGCCATTGCTTATGACGCGGCCATCCGTCGGGACGACCGGTTCGCGTTGGCGGCGTTCCGTAAAGGGGATCTGCTGGTCCACGTTGGACGCTCGCAGGACGCCCACGCGGCCTATGCCGCGGGACTCGAGATGGCCCGGCAAAGGCCACTCCACGGGATGCGCGAATTGGAGTACCGCTTCACGATTGCTTCCGACACTGGCGACTGGCTGCTGGCCGAGCAACTGGCCCAAGAGCGGATGCAGAAGTACCCCGACCAGTCGTCGGGCTTCTTTCACAGCGCCTGGCCGCTGCTGAACCTGGGGCGTTACGAAGAAGCGATTGCCCGGTTTCACCATTGTGAGCGTTGGCCATCCACCCACCGGGCGGTGCGCCAACGGTTGAGCCTGGCTTATCTGGCCATTGGTGATGAAGGCAAATCCCGTGCGCAACTGGCTTTGCTGCGGGGACTGGGAGGGGCTGCCTGGGCAGCACGCAGTGAGATGGTAGGCGCCTACATCCTTCACCGGCATCAGCGCGCCCTGGACTTGCTGGACCCGGTACGCAAGGCCGATGGTTCAGCCCGCTGGCAGAGCGATTGCGACGTGGCGGAAGTGAACATTCTGGCGGACGGCGGACGGACGCGCGAAGCCCTCGACAAGGCGCTCGGCTTCGCGGCGAAGGATGCTGCGCGCGGTCTGCCGGACCGCCGGGCGGTGCAGTTGACCGGGGCGGCTTGGCTCTCGCTTGATTTGGGCGAGCGGGACCGGGCCAGCGAACTGGCACGGCAGTCATTGCGCAGCGAGTCGGGCATGCCGAATCGTTTGGACTGTGCAGCGTTGCTGGCCCGAAGCGGCCAGTTGCCGGAGGCCGAGGCGATTTTGGCCAGCTGGCCCACCCACTTGCCATTCCTCAATTACCGACTGGGCCGCATGCGGTTGGAGGCCGAGATTGCGTGTGGTCGATCCCGAGCACGGGCAGAAGATCTACTACGCCGTGTGCAACAACTGGACTCCTCAGCCTGTGCGCCACCGTCCGATTCGCGGATCGCTCGCCTGGCCGGGTTACCCGATGCTAGGCAGTTTCATGAACGCGCCCTAGCGCAGAAGTTTTTCCAACTGCAAGGTTCGTGGCCAGTGCCCGCCGGCAGTTGGCGCCGGGAGAACCAGGCGCGAACGGAGTTGCCCCCCAACCAGCATGAGTTGAAGGGGTAAACAGTGAATGACCTGAGCCATTCACTCACAAATAGGAGAACCCAATGCCCGACACAGTAAAGATCCAAGAGATCATTGATGAACTCATCACGATCTCTCAGGCAGCCAAAGCCGATAAAAACGGCAAGGTGCCCGGCAAGCCCTACACGGGCCGCTTCATGGAACAGACATTTACTGAACTACTTGCGTACGCGGCCCTTTGTTCAAAGGACCTAGATGAAGTTCCTGGTGGTGCCACGAAGATCCAGATCGAGCAAACCCGCAAAGAGTATTTCCACGGTAGTGGTGCGGCGAATGAGGTACTTAAACACTTTGGCATGGACAATGACAAATACTATGCCGATGCGATCGGGATCAAGTGGCTGAGTGCGCTCAATCCGACCAAGTTGGAGGATCCAGTCACTCGCTCACTTCTGAATGGCTTCTCCGAAACCAATTTCCTGGACGGCCGCCCTCAAGCGCAGACGTACATGGGAGGATCTTGTCCACGTAGCCTGACACTCTTGATGGCTTTGGCTCGCGCCATTGACGAGTAGCAGTTCCGATGCAGACCGAATACCTGCAAGGCGGTATACTTCGCGGGCATGGTCGAGACCATGTCCGCCTCTTGTTCTTCATCTTTCCCGGTGGCGGGAAGGCCCCCAAGGTACTCCTCAGCAAACTGGCGCGGTGGGTCACTTCGGCCAGTTCACAAGAAGAACAACGAAGAACCTATCGGGCAAGCGGCAACAACACGGACTCCTTGTTCGTTAACTTGTTCCTCACCTCTCAGGGCTACGCCCGTTTGGGATGCCTCGGCTTCGGCGAGCGCGTGCGAGGCGCCGCGCAAACCGCAAGGAACGGAAAATTCTTTCACGGGGGGATGGCGGCGGCGTTCAGCCTGGATGAACTCAGTGACCGCCTAGTTGACTGGGAGGATCCCTACCAGCCCGTGACGCAAGCACGGGTGGGGGATCCTCACCTAGTGGGGAGTCCTTTCGACGGCATGCTGCTGCTGGCCCGTGATCGGGAAGCAGATTTGGAGTTGGAATGCTGTACACTCCGGCGATTAATCGAGGCCTCCGGTGGCCAGTGCTTGTTGGAGGAGGCAGGAAAAGTGATGCGCCAGGGGCCCGGCGCGCACCCAGTGGAACATTTTGGCTATGTAGATGGTGTCAGTAATCCTGAGTTGCTACCAACCGCCGCGACACTAAATCGCAATTCATGGGATCCTAGCGCACCCCTGGAACAAGTGCTAGTGCGCGACCCATTCGTTCCGGAGGAATTCGGGACCCTCTTGGTCTACCGGAAGTTGGAACAGAACGTCCAGCTCTTCCGAGACCTTGTCGCCAGCGCAGTCACAGCCACTGGGCTTAGCCCAGCTCTGATCGGAGCCCAAATGGTAGGTCGGTTCCCTGACGGGACACCCACCGTCCGCTCAAGCATTCCATTAGGGAAAGCCTTACCGGATGACACGTTCACATACCAGGAGGACCCAACTGGGACCGCGTGCCCATTCTTCGCTCACACGCGAAAGGTGAATCCACGCCTCGACGGCGGAACCGCGGAGGCGGAGCGCAGGCGGCGGCGAATCGTTCGCCGTGGGATCACCTACGGTGAGAGGGAAACTGGCCTGACTGATGCCCCAACCGGAGGCGTGGGCCTCCTTTTCATGGCCTTCATGGCAAACATTGACGAGCAGTTCGCCTTCATCCAGAAACGGTGGGCCAACGATGCGAGCTTCCTGAAAGCCCCAACTAACATTGACCCGTTGATCGGCCAAGTGTTGAACCTGGCGACTGGAGCCTATGATCCGCGATCGTTTTCTCTGCGCGGCTCCTCCTTTTCCTGGCAGAGCGCCGTCACCATGCGCGGTGGCGAGTATTTCTTCGCGCCCAGCATTCCGTTCCTCCACAATCCTCTGGCAGGCTGAACGACATGACCACGCAGCCACGCCATTGATACAATTTCAAACGGCATGACTGACTCTCGCCGTACCTTCCTCTCCGCTGCCACCGCAGCGTTTACGACCAACATCTTCACGGGTAACCTGAAAGGCGCTAACGACAAGGTGTCGGCGGCCTTTATCGGGGTGGGCCGGATGGGGCAGTCGAATTTGGCGAATGCCAAGAAGCAGGAGAATCTCGTCGTGTCGGCGGTGTGTGACGTCTATACGCCCAACCTCGACAAGGCCGCTACGCAAGCGGGCGAGGGCGTGCGCAAGGTGCGGGATTTTCGGGAAGTGCTGGCGGACAAGTCGATTGACGTGGTCTGCATTTCGACGCCCGACCACTGGCATGCCTACATGACGGTGGAGGCCTGCAAGGCGGGCAAGGATGTTTACGTCGAAAAGCCCATCGGCGTCACTATTGATGAAGGCCAAAAGATGGTGGCGGCGGCCCGGAAGTACAAGCGCGTGGTGCAGGCGGGGACGATGCAGCGCTCCGCAGTGCACTTCCAGAAGGCGGCCGAGGTGGTGAAGAGCGGCGTGCTGGGTGACATCACGTTTGTGCGCACCTGGAATGCGGGCTTGCAGATGCAGGACGGCATCGGCAATCCGGTGAATGGTGACGCGCCCAAGGAACTGGATTGGGATATGTGGCTGGGCCCGGCGGCCAAGCGGGAGTTCAATCCCAACCGCTTTGGCGTCGACCCGAAAGCCTTCTCACACTTCCGCTGGTTCTGGGATTACGCCGGCGGCATGATGACCGATTGGGGCGTCCACTGGCTGGACATCGTGCAGATGGCGATGGACGAAAAGATGCCGACGTCGACCGTGGCGCTGGGGGGCAAGTTCTGGCTGAAGGACAACCGCGAAACGCCCGACACGCTGCAAGTGACGTACGAATATCCGGGCTTCCTGGCCACGTATGAGAATCGCGCGGGCCATAGCCAGATCATCCATGGCTCCGGCGGCGGCATTCTGTTCCAGGGCAGCAAGGCGACGCTGTACGTGGACCGTTCACGCTACACGATGATTCCGGAGCGCAACTCGACGGTGCAGCCGGAAGAAGTGAAGGCCACCGACTCAGGCAACGCCCGGCATTGGGCGAATTTCCTCGATTGCGTGAAGACGCGCAACAAGCCGAATTCCGATATTGAGCTGTGCCACAAGTCGACCACGACGTGCCACCTGGGCAACATCGCGCTACGTTCGAAGATGCGGGTCGATTTTGACCCGGCGCGGGAGTACATCAGCCAGGTGGAAGCGCGCAAGTACATGGCGCGCGAGTACCGGAAGCCTTGGAAGCTGGTGGTCTAGGTTAGGGCTTCCGCCAGGGCCACGGAAGACCCGTTTGCTGACGCGCGCGGCTCAGTAGAGCGTGCGCGGTGATGCTCGCTAATTTGGCGAGAACCTCGTTACGGCATTAAGCCGCGCTTGGCGAGGAACGGGAAGATTTGGCTGTAGACTTCCTGCACGCGATCTTTGGGGAAGCCGTGCGCGGCGCCTTTCAGGCAATACAGTTCGGCATCGTTGCCTTCGGCGCGGAGCATCTTGGTGAGCGTGACGCCGTGTTCGTAAGGCACGGTCTGGTCGGCATCGGAATGGACGGTCAGCACGGGCGGCAGGCCTTTGCGGACGTAGCGTTGGGGCGAGAGTTGCAGGGCGAGTTCGCGGCGGTTGGCCATGGATTCGGGCAGCCACTGGACGGCGTAGTCGCGCTGGCCGGGGCCTTCGATCTGTTCGTTGACATCGGTGATGCCCCACAGGTTGACGATGGCCGCGACTCGGCCGGTGGGGCCGAAGCCCGCGCCTTTGGTGAGCAGGCCCACCAGCAGGGCCAGATGAGCGCCGGCGCTGGTACCGGTGACGATGATGCGCTTGGGGTCCACGTTGTACTTGGCAGCATTCTTGCGGAACCACTCGGCGGCCTTCAATGCATCCTGGGCGGCGGCGGGAGCGGGCGCGACGCCTGAGAGCCGGTATTCGACGCTGACCACCACGAAGCCTTTGGCCACCCAGGGCTCCACCAGATTGGGGGCGTAGGATTCCTTGGAGCCGCTGCGCCAGCCGCCGCCATGGATCGCCAAAACCCCGGGAAGCTTCTTGCCCGCCGCGCCAGCCGGAACAAAGACGTCCAGCTTGGTTTGGGCAAACTGGTCATAGGCGATGTTGGCCTCCGTCGGGTCCAAGGCCAATGCCAGCGCGGCGAATGCCGTTTGTAGTGCCAATAGCATACATTCAATATGTCATGAGAATTGCGACCCTACTGCTGATCTCCGCGCTGGCCTACGCGGACGGCCCTGGCCGGATTGAGAGCCTGCACGCCGCCAAAGACTTCGCCCTGACCGCCGATCCGCAATCGAAGGCGTGGAAGGGCGTGCCGGGCGTGCTTGGCGAAAACGGCCCCACGGGCAAGCCCACGCCCGGCCATCGCACGGAGATCCGGTCCCGTTGGACGAAGGACAACCTCTACTTCCTGTTTATCTGCCCCTACGAGAAGCTCTTCTCCAAGGACAACCCCAGCACCACGACTGAGACCAACAAGCTGTGGGAATGGGATGTGGCGGAGGTGTTTGTGGGCGCGGATTTCAAGACCATTACCCGCTATCGCGAGTATCAGGTGTCGCCGCATGGCGAGTGGGTGGACCTGGACATTGACCGCGTGAACCCGCTGCCGGAAGGCGGCTGGAAGTGGAATTCAGGCTTTAAGGTGAAGGCGCGCCTGGATGAGGCGAACAAGGTCTGGTACGGCGAAATGCAGATCCCGGTGGCCAGCATCAATGGCGAAGGCGGCGCACCGGCCAAGGCCACGCCGGGTGCCGAGATGCGGGTGAATTTCTATCGTCTGCAAGGGCCCAAGCCCGACCGCGCGGGCATTGCCTGGCAACCCACCAACGCACGCAACTATCACGTACCGGAAGCGTTTGGCCGATTGATCTTGAAGAAGTAGTTATGGCCAGTCTGCGTATTTCACAAGTGGGTGTTCGGGGTGTGGTGGGGCGTGGCGGTATCACGGCGCGTCACGTGTTGGACTTTGGGGCCGCCTTCGCCACGTTTTTGGCGACTGAAGGACCGGTGGTGATTGCGCGAGATCCGCGCGCCAGCGGCCTGATGTTGCGGGAAGGCCTGGTGGCCGCATTGCTGGCGGCCGGGCGCGATGTGATCGACCTGGGCATTGCCTCGACGCCAGTGATCCAGCACACCATCCGGCAACGGCAAGCGGCGGGCGGGGTTTCGATTAGCGCCAGCCACAATGCCGCCGAATGGAATGCGCTGAAGTTTTTTGGTCCGGTGGGCACATATCTCACGACAGCAGAGGCCGATGAACTGCTGGACATCTACCACTTGCGGCGCTTCTACGCCGCACCGTGGAACAAGCTGGGCCAAGTTGAACTGGACAGCTCCGCGATTGACCGGTATCTGGATGAGCTGTCGGAGGTCTTCCACTTCGACCAGTTGCGCCAGTTCCGGGTGGTGGTGGATTGTTCGAACGGCACATCGTCGCGGATTTTGCGGCGGTTGAATGAGCGGTTCGGGTTTTCGCTGATCTTGATCAACGCGGCCATGGACGGGCGCTTTGCGCATGAGCCCTCCACTTCGGCGCGGGTGGTGGGGTTGCAGTTGGCTCCGCTGGTGCAGCCGCTGGCGGCCGATGCCGGGTTTCTGTTTGATGCCGATTCCGATCGGGTGGCCTTTGCCACGGAGTTGGGCGAGCCGGTGTCGGAAGAGTTGATTCTGCCGATGCTGTCGGATTATCTGCTGCCGCGCAGTGAGGGCAAGATCGTGTTGACCAATCTGTCCACCACCTCGTTGAATGAGGAAGTGGCCAGCTGGCATGGCGGCAAGGTGGTGCGGGTTCCGGTGGGCCGCAATGCGGCGATTGATGCCTTGAACGCGCATCGTCCGGAGCAGATCGCGCTGGCCGGCGAAGGCACGGGGGCGGTGATGATGCCGCAGTTCCGGTTTGTCTACGATGGCATTGCGACGATGCTGACGCTGCTGGAGAAGAGCGCCGCGCGGCAGCAGCCGTTGTCGCAACTGGTGGCGGCGATGCCGAGATATTCGATGTTGAAGGGCGAGGTACCGCTGAAGCGGCACCGGATTCCGCAGCTGCTGGAACTGCTGGCCACGGCGTTGGGCGAAGGCAAGATCAACCGGCAGGACGGCCTGCGCGTCGATTTGCCCAGTGGCCGTTGGGGCGACAATGCCTGGTTCCATGTGCGGGTGAGCCAGACGGAGCCGTTTGTCCGCGTCATCGCCGAAGCGCGGGGCGCGGCTCCGCAGGACTTGTTTGACGAAGTGATGGAGACGACGAGGGCCCACGCATGACCAAGCGCGAACATCTTTTGAAGATTGGCGTATCGGGCATCCGGGGCGTGGTGGGTGAGTTTCTGACGCCGGCGCTGGCGTGCGCGTTTGCGCAGGCGTTTGGCACCTACACCGGGCGGGGCCGGGTGATCCTGGGCCGTGATACGCGATCGAGCGGGCCGATGCTGGAGCATGCGGTTACCTGCGGTCTGTTGAGTGTGGGCTGCGACGTGGTGCAGGTGGGCGTACTGCCAACGCCGACGATCCAGATGTATGTGGCGGCTACGGGCGCGCTGGGCGGCATCGCCTTGACCGCCTCGCACAATCCGCCTGAGTACAACGCCCTGAAGCTGTTCAACGAGCAGGGGCAGTTCTTTAACCACTACGAGCGCGGCGAACTGATTGACCTGTTCCACCAAGGCGAGTTCACCGACGCGGGCAATTTCGAACTAGGCACGATCTCGCAGGAGTTTTCGACACCAGCGCGCATGCACTTTGAACGCGTGCTGAAGTGCGTCAACCGGGAGCGGATCCGGCAGCGCAATTTCCATGCGGCCATTGATGCCGTGAATGGGGCCGGGTCCATCCTGACACCGCACTTTCTGGAGCATGAACTGGGCTGTCGTCTAGAAGCCATCTCAGTGGACCCTACGCAGCCCTTTCCGCGTGAAGCGGAACCGACACCGCAATCGCTGGGTGACCTGAAGGAGTTAATGAAGCGCACCGGTGCTGAGATCGGCTTTGCGCAAGATCCCGATGGCGATCGTCTGGCCGTGGCCAAGCCGGATGGCACGTTGCTCGATAACGACGAAGTGCTGGCGCTGGTGGTGGACGCAGTGCTGTCACGCATGCCGGGCAATGTGGTGGTGAATCTAACCACTTCGTCCGTGATTGATGAAGTGGCGGCGTGGCACGGGTGCAAGGTGTTCCGCTCCGCGGTGGGCGAAGCCAACGTGGTGGAGCGGATGCTGGCTCACCAGGCGGTGATCGGCGGAGAAGGCTCCAATGGCGGCATCATCTTTCCGACGGTCCACTTTTGCCGAGATAGCTACACCGGCATGGCGTTCCTGCTGGACCGGATGGCGGAGACGGGCTTGGGGATCACCGAGTTGGCGGCGCGGCTGCCCAAGTTCCATCGAGCCTCCACCAAGGTGGGTTTCCAGCATGGCCGCTTGGCGGGCATTATCCAGGCGACCGAAGCGCGCTTCCCCGAAGCCCGCGCGGACCGGACCGATGGCCTGAAGCTGACCTTCACCGACGGCGCGTGGCTGCATGTGCGGAGCTCCAATACGGAGCCGCTGATGCGCCTGTCAGTGGAGTCGCGAGAGGCAGACCGGACGCAGATGCTGCTGAAGGCCGGCACCGATATACTCGGATCATGATGCGTTACCGTCTGGCCGCGCCGTTGCTGCTGTGGGTAGCATGCCTCGCGACCGTGCGGGCCGATGATTTTACGGATCGCCGCGCGGCCCTGAAGACAGGCACCTACATCCTGCTGGGGACACCGGAAGATGCCGGCGAAACGCGGGACGGCTTTTTTCAGGAACCGAATTTCTTCTACCTGACCGGCCTGCGCGACCCCGGTGGCGCGGTGCTGGTGAAGGACGGTGTGGCCACCATTTATTTGGATAAGCGCGACACCAAACGCGAGGTGTGGACGGGCCGCAAGCTGGCTTTTGAAGATCAGCCGGAACTGGGCGCGGAGTTGAAGCCGATGGAGGCGCTGGCGGGCGACTTGGCGGCAGTGAAGGGCAAGGTCTTCACGCTGCCGGAGTTGCAGCCGAGGTTGCAGAAGCTGGCCGCGGGCTTGGAGACGGCGGATGCCTCTCCTGCCCTGCAGCGCCTCCGCATGCGCAAGTCGGCCGGTGAACTCGACACGATGCGCAAGGCGATTGAGGCTTCGATGGCGGCGCACCGGGCCTCCTGGAAAGTGGTGCGTCCGGGCCTGTATGAGTATGAACTGGCCACGGCGATGAGCTCCGTCTACTTTAACCGTGGTTGTGAGCGGCACGCTTACCCGCCGATCGTGGGGTCAGGACCGAATGGCACCGTGCTGCACTACTTCCGCAACAACCGCCGCATGGATGCGGGCGAACTGGTGCTGATGGACGTGGGGGCGGAATGTTCCGGCTATGCGGGCGACATCACGCGCACGGTGCCCGTGAACGGCAAGTTCACACCGCGCCAGCGGGAGATCTATGAGGCCGTGCTGAAGGCCGAGAAAGCCGTCATTGCGGCGGCCAAGCCGGGAGCCACGATCAAGCAGTTGAAGCAAGTGGCCATCGATACGCTGAACAAGCACCGGGAGAAGCTGGGTGATTTTATGGTGCACGGCGTTTCGCACCACATTGGGCTGGACGTGCATGACTTCGCGGACAACGATGTGCCGCTGGCTGCAGGTGCGGTGATCACGGTGGAGCCCGGGGTGTATCTGCCGAAGGAGAGCATCGGCATTCGCATTGAGGACATGATCCTGATCACGGAAAAGGGCTCCGTGGTGCTGACGGCGGAGCTGCCGCGCGAAGCTGCCGAGATCGAGAAGATCATGGCCCAAGAGGGCGCCGCCCGCGGCCACTGATGCGTTACTGGATCGCGGTGGGGGCCGCCTGGGTGGTGGCCACGGTGCTCTCCTGGACCCCACTGTCCACCGCCATCGACGACAGCGCGTATGACTGGATGTCGCGCCTGTACACGGTCAGCCGCCCGGCCCCACAAGCGCTGATCGTGGCCATTGACGAGACGACGCTGCAACAGCAGGGCGGCATGCGAAGCCTCCGGACCGTATTGGCCAAAGTGCTGGATGCGCTGGCCGCCGCTCCGCCGGTGGTGGCCATCGACTTTACGCTGGCCGATGCTGGTGACCCGGCCGAGGATGCCTTGCTGGCCGCCGCGATGGCCCGGATTCCGCATCTGGTGCTGGCCACCGACATCGCGCAGGACGGCTCCGGCTGGCAGGACCCACAGCCCGCATTTGCGCGTACGGCGGAGGCCTTGGGCCACGTGCATGCGGACCCTGATCCCGTCTCCCGCCGCATTCCGCTCGAGAAGGCGGTAGGCCGCACGCGCCGCTGGGCGATGGCATTTGAGGCGGCCTATCCGCAATGGGCCAAGACGCTGCGGGAGAGCACAGACGCCATTGAGCTTTCCACCAGCAATGGTCCACTGGTGGTACCCGGAACTCGCGAGTCGGGACGCGCCGTGGCGGTGCGCTTCTCTGAGACCACGCGCATTGTCTCCGCCTCGCAACTGTTGAACCAGCCGGGCACAGCGCTCCCTTCTGGCGTGCAGGCGGTCTTTATCGGCACGACCGCGATGACGGCGGCTCGTGACCGGTTGATGACCCCACTGGGCCGCATGTTGACTGGCGTCGAGATCCACGCGCAGTTGTTTGAGACGCTGCGCGAGGGGCGCTTTCGCGTCGAGACCTCGCCGGCACTGGTGCTGCTGGCGGGGCTGAGCCTGATGGTGCTGGTGGGCTTTGCCTTCCAGCAGCGCGGCTGGCGCGCCTACCTGATGGGCCTACCCATCATCGTGTTCGCACACGCGATTCCGCACATCGAATTTCAGCAGGACCGCATCTTCCCCACGTTTGGGCCGATCCTGACCGCGTGGCTGGTGGGCGTGACGGCGGCCACATTCCAATACTTCGGGCAGCGGCGGCAACTGGTCCGCGCGCAATCGGAGAAGGCACGTTACCAGGAGGCGATCCATTGGGTGACGCATGAGATGCGAACGCCGTTGACGGCCATCCAAGGCTCCAGCGAATTGATGACGCGCTACAAATTGCCCGAGGAGAAGCAGCGCCAGATTGCGGACATGATCAATGCCGAGTCCAAGCGGCTGGCGCAAATGATCCAGACGTTCCTGAATGTCGAGCGGCTATCCGGCGGAGAGATGCAGCTCAAGCGGGAGCCAGTGAGCATGACGCGGCTGGTGGACAACTGCGTGGGCCGGGCCCGGTCATTGGCCGAGCGCAAGCAACAGCGCCTGATTGCAGAAACCGCGTCGGGGACAGCGTCGGGCGACGGAGAGTTACTTGAGTTCGCGCTCTACAACCTGGTCACCAACGCCATCAAGTATTCGCCCGAAGGCACTGAGGTGCGCGTCACTTTGGAGGCGCGCGACGGAGAACTGGCGGTATCGGTGCGCGACCAAGGCATGGGCATTTCTGCCAGTGACATCAAGAAACTGGGCACGAAGTTTTTCCGTACGGACCAGGCGGAGAAGTCGGGCATTGCCGGCACCGGCATCGGCCTGTCGATCGTGCGAGAGATCATCACGCGTCACGGCGGGCACCTGGAGGTGACCAGTGCCTTGGGGGAGGGCTCATGCTTTACGATGGTAGTGCCCGCGTCCGTGACTGAAGGAGTAGAACGGTGACCAAACCGCCGATTCTGGTCGTTGAAGACGACTCGAGTGTCCGGACGACCATCACGACATTTCTCGAACTGGAAGGCTATACCGTGGACGCCGTTGCGTCCACCGGTGCCGCCATCGAGAAGCTGGCTGGCCACTCCTACCCGTTAGTGCTGTCCGACATCTACATTGATGAACGCACGGGCCTGGACGTATTGAACGCCGCCAAGAAGAGCAATCCGGCGTGCGCCGTCATCATGATGACGGGCCGGGGCACGATGGAGACCGTGATGGCGGCCACGCGCGGGGGCGCGTTTGACTACATCGCCAAACCGTTTGATCTCGATACGCTACTCGAAACGGTGCGCAAAGCGGAAGCCTCGCTGGCTCCGGCGGACGACGAGGATGACGATGAGGAGATCCTGCCGCCCAGCGAGATGATTGGCAGTTCGGCTGAGATGGTGCAGATTTACAAGACCATCTCCCGCGTTGCCCCCACTGATGCCACGGTGATGATTGAGGGCGAGACCGGCACCGGCAAAGAAATGATCGCGCGGATGATCCACCAGAACTCACCGCGCGCGGCGCATCCCTTTGTGCCGGTGGATTGCGGGTCCATTCCGGCGTCGCTGCTGGAAAGTGAGCTGTTCGGCGCGATGCGCGGCAGCTACACCGGCGCGGACCGGGACCGGGTGGGTGTATTTGAGGCGGCCCACCGGGGCACGGTGTTTCTGGATGAGATTGGCGACATCGATGGCACGTTCCAGTTGAAGCTGCTGCGCTTCCTGCAAGAAAAGGAAGTGCGGCCGCTGGGTGCCTCGAAAGCCAAGCCGGTGGATGTGCGGATCGTCGCGGCCACCAATCGCGACATGAAGAAGCTGGTGGACGAGGGCGTGTTCCGGGAGGACCTGTGGTTCCGGCTGAACGTGGTGCCGCTACAGTTGCCGCCGCTGCGGGAGCGCCGCGGTGATGTGGCGCTGCTGGCCCGTACGTTTCTGCGCCGCTACAACGACCGCTATCACCAGACCACCGTCTTGCTTGATAGCGGGCTGCGTACGCTGGAAGACTACACTTGGCCAGGCAATGTCCGCCAGTTGCAGCACATGGTGGAGCGGCTCTCGATTTTGGCGCCGCAAGGCCGCATCAGCGATGAGGCGGTGCGCGACGCGATTGCCGATTCTCAGTTCAACGACGCCGATGGCGAGACGTTGGCCGAGACGGAGAAAGAACAGATCCGCCGGGTGATGGCCGCGGCCAACAACAACAAGAGCCGGGCGGCCAAGATCCTGGGCATTGAGCGCAAAACGCTGTACCGGAAGCTGGAGCGGATGGGGCTTAGTTGAACCGGTGTCCCGGCCGGGGCTTGCCCGCGGCGGGAAGGTCATCTGTGCCCGGACCAAAGTGCTGACGGGCCGGGCCAATCTCGGCCATCACCTGCTTAACGCGGCGAATGTATTCGAGATTCGGGTTGTACGCTTTCAACTTACCGTCGAGGCTTTTGCCCCGGTAGTAGGGCGAATGAGTCAGTTCATGGGCCACGGTGTGGATGCCTTGGCGGACCGTGGGGAAGCGGTAATTGCCGTTTTGCCAGCCGAAGATATTGTTGTTGCGGGCGTGCTTACCGCCGGTTGATTCCACGAACGAGATACTGGGCAACAGGCGCCAATCGACACCCTGGCGGTCAGCCGCTTCAATAAAGTCGGAAGCCAGGTGTTTGGCGGGGCAGTTGCGGTCAGAGAAAAACTGCTGCAACCGGACCATCCGGGGGTCATTCTTTACTTCTGCACTCAGCGGACCGGCAACGTCGGGGATGGCGAGCAAGGTAGCGGCCATGGCGAGACTTTTTGTCATCCGTTTTGTAATCAAAATTGAAATTCCTTAACCTTAAAACCGACAAAACACTGTTGAGCTGGCCCACGGGCGGCGAACAACTCGGGTTCTTCAGTTGGGGAGGCGAACGAGGGGTGGGGTCCGCAAAAAGGGTTTGCCCCCGCTAGGAGGGCGTCCGGACAATGTCGCGGTTGGCGACCATGTTTGCGAGTATAGCAGGATTAGCGCTGCTAATCTAGCCCTGTGACAAAATCGTGACGATACAGACGTATATCGGCCACCGGGGATGGCCGGTTACTTCGAAGGGTTGAGGGAAGGGCTATTGGCTGATGGTGGCGGTGGAGTTGGAGTTGTTGGACGTGAGTCCGACAGCGGCTCCGGAGGCCGCACCGGCCACGACGACGCCGGCGATGATCACCTTGGTGGAT
Organism: Bryobacteraceae bacterium; assembly: GCA_947458745.1. GTDB lineage: Bacteria > Acidobacteriota > Terriglobia > Bryobacterales > Bryobacteraceae > JAPKYZ01. The sequence continues at coordinate 132,865 of CANGYQ010000004.1, forward strand.
GCGGCGGCGGCGGTGGCTCCGGCAGCGCTGGCGGCGGCCTGGGCGATGACGGAAGCGGTCTGGACTTGGATGACATTGCCGCCGGCGGCGGTGCCCTGGATGGAGACCTGCTTGCCCACGGAGGATTGCAGCAGCTTCAGCGTCTTGCCGTCGGCTTTCAATTGAAACTGCGTGCCGGTTTGCGCGTCCGCCAGCCACAGCTCACCTTTCAGAATCCGCACTTGGCCCGCCAGGTTCACGGCACTTGACGGCGCGCTGCCGCCTTCCAGCGTGGCGGAGGTTCCGGGGGCCAGTTGCGCCAGCAGGACGCCTTCGCGATTGGTGACGCGAGCCGGTCCGGTGACCAGGGCGTGGCCCGCTTCAAAGCTGAGATGGTCAGCATGTACCTGCATACGGCTGCCGGGGGCCAGGTCCGCGCGACCGCCGCCCTTCACCAGAATGCGAGCCGACGTACCGGCAGACTCAATCACTGCGCCAGCGGTGAGCGTACTGCTGCCGGCGACGGGAAGGCCCGCCACGCGGAACGCACCATCAGCCGTGGCGATGCCAACGGAAACGGGCCGGGGGGCGGCTTTGTCCGAGGCGGTGGCCGTCAGCCCACTCATCAAAGTGAACGCAAAAACGAGATGGAGGATCATGGCATTGGTACTCATTCGGGTTTCTCTTCGGCAAAGTGGGTGGATCTCTTGATGGATTCGCGCCAGCGGCCGATAGAAAAACTGGTGAGCCGGATTTCTGTACCGATGTTAGACCGCGCCTTCTGGGCGGCCACGCTGTTGATCGCCTTGGTGGGCGTCACGGTGAGCGTTCCGGTGGCGGCCCTGCGTTCGCCCACCGGGCCGCGCCCACAGACGTCACCGGTGCGGGGTTGGATCGCGCAGGCCGCGGAGATGGAAGTGGCCGGGCGGTTGCCCCAGGCGGAAGAGCTGCTCCAACAGGCGGCGCGGGCCGATGTCCGGTATGAGCCGGCGTGGGCGCTGGCCAGCTTCTATCTGCGCCAGTCCCGCCAGCAGGAGTATGAGAACTGGATTCGGCGGGCCGTGGCGATGAGTTATGGCGACCGCTCCGCTCTGTTCACGCTGGTGGCTGATTACGGCCCCACCGATGCGCGGGACCGGCTGGCGGCCGCGGTGCCGGATCTGGCCTTGACCCATTGCGAATGGCTGCTGAATCACGGCCGGGCGGCCGAGGCGTTGCGGTTGTGGGAGCAGCAGTACGGTTCAAAACCGCTGCTGGTGAATGGCGAGTTGGCGAACCGGCCCCTGGGCCGCGGGTTCGATTGGCGGCTGGGCGCACCCAGCGGCGTCACGGTGGGCGTACTCACCTCGCCCGGGCATCCGGGCCAACTGGAAGCGGCTTTCTCCGGTGAACAGCCCGATGCGGGAGAACTGCTGAGCCAGCATCTGACGCTGGAAGCAAACAGGCGCTACCGTTTGTCTTACGACATCAAGTCAGACGTCCGCCTGGGGGGCATCCGCTGGGAGATCGCCGACCCGACCCAGAAGCGCAACCTGCTGAGCGAAGCGCCGGAGCTTTCCGCCGGACCACAATGGGCGCGCCGTCAGCTGGACTTTTCGACACGTGCTGCTGGGGAGTTTGTTCGCCTGGCGCTGGGGTGGCGGCGGCGGCCGGGAGAAGTCCGGCTCTCCGGCACGTTGGCGCTGCGCCGGCTGTCGATTGAGCCCGTGGATCAACGGGGTGCGCCGTGATCTTTCTGGGTGGTCTGTTTGTGGCGTTGGCCGCACCGGTGATGCTGACGTCGTGGCGGGGAGCGCAGGCCAGTGGCTTGCTGCCCGTGGCGGTGGCGGCGGGCTGGTTTCTGCTTGCGGCCGCCACCGCCATCCGCGCCTGGGTGCGGCAGTGTCCGGCGGAGCTGGATTGGCGCACGGCTGCGCTGCTGGCGTTGCCAGCGACCGGAATACTGCAGTTGCTGGCCCACACCACCCAACATCGCGCGGCCACGGGCGATGAAGTGCTGATCTGGCTGGCGCTGACCGCCTTGTTTGTGGCCGCGCGCAGCATCCTGGCGGACCTGAACATCCGGCGTTTGTTTCTGGATGCGACGCTGCTGCTGGGCGTGGTGGTGGCCTTGGCCTCCATGGCGGACTGGAGCCCATTCCCCAACCGCAACCATCTGGGTGCGTTCACGGAGCTGATTCTGCCGCTGGCGATGGTGCGGGCGGCGCAGGAACGGCGGCCGGTGTTCTACTTCGCAGCGGGCATACTGGCGGCGGCCGTGGTGCTGGGCGGGTCCCGGGCGGCGATTGCTTTGATGGCTGCTGAAGCGCTGGCCTTGATCTGGCTGTTGGGCGAGCATTCCTGGCGCGCGCGCGGCTTGACGCTGGGCATCGCACTAGCGGTGTTGGCCGTGGCCGGTGTCGCGCTGTGGCCGCAGATGGTGGAGCGCGGCGATGGCGACCGCCGGGCGATCTATGGGTCTACGTTGGCCCTAATCGCCAAACATCCGCTGACCGGGTCCGGGTTGGGCACCTATGAGACGGCCTACCCCGCCCACGCCCGCTTTGACAATGGCCTGATTGTCGACCATGCCCACAACGACTGGCTGGAGTGGATGGCGGAAGCGGGCGTGCCCGCCATGCTGCCTTTCCTGTTGCTGGCGCTGTGGTCAGCGCGTGAGGCGTGGCGGCAGCCTTGGGCTTTGGGTGTTCCAGCGGTCTTTCTGCACGCGCTGGTGGATTATCCGTTTCACAAACCCGCGCTCGCGGCCTGGGTGCTGGTGCTGGTGGCGGCGATGATTGCGGGGCGGCGGTCACTGGCTTGGGTCCATGGCCCGCCGGGTGAACGGGCCACCGCTCAGACGCCTGACACGGTGCCTTCCAGCGTTCCTGTGCTGGCGAAACGTTCGGTGATCGAACACACCGCCACCGTGACACCCTTGTCGACGCACTTATCACCGGCCGTGCCGTTGCCCACGGTGGTGCTGGACCATGCGCCGCCGGTGGTGGATCACCTGGAGCCGGCCCTGAAGGCCGCCCCGCCGCCAGTGCCGCACCGCACGCACGATCGGCGCGCGCGGGAGGCTCCGGCCACCCAAGCCGATACTGGCCCCAGCGCCGCTACTGCGACCGCAGACGCTCCAGTTGACCGGCCAGTGAGGCGAGAATGTCGGCACCCAAGGGTACGCGGAGCACGCCCGCGGGTGTGAACTGCGCGCCGGGCGTCGCCTGCAAGAGTTCGAGCAGCCGCTGCGGGTCGACTTTGCTTTCCTGATGGAACTTGATGTGGGCGACACCGCTGCGGCGGTCGATGGTTTCGATGCCGATGGATTCCGCCAAGCTCTTCACCAGCGCGAACTCGACCAGCGTTCCCAGTGCCTCGGGCGTGGGGCCGTAACGGTCTGCGAACTCGGCCAACACCGCTTTGGCTTGGTCCCGCGTCTTCAGATCGGCCACGCGCTTGTAGGCCCGCAGCCGCTGATGCTCATCGGCGATGTAGCTGGCCGGGATGCGGATGTCGAGGCCGAGGTTAAGCGTTGAATGCACCTCAGGCGGAATCTCTTCGCCCTTCAGTTCACGCACCGTCTCTTCCAGCATGCGGACATACATGTCAAAGCCGACATCGGCGATGTGGCCGTGCTGTTCGCCGCCTAGGATGTTGCCCGCGCCGCGCAGTTCCAGGTCGAGCGCCGCGATCTTGAAGCCGGCACCTAAGTCAGAAAACTCCTTCAGCGCGGCCAAGCGCTTGCGGGCGATCTCAGTGAGCTCCGTATCGGGCGGCACCAGCAGGTAAGCATAGGCGCGGCGATTGGAGCGGCCCACGCGGCCGCGCAATTGATAAAGCTCCGAGAGGCCGTAGTTCTGAGCGTTCTCGATCAGCATTGTGTTGGCCAGCGGGATGTCGAGGCCGTTCTCGACAATCGTGGTGCAGACGAAGACATCAAACTCGTGCCGCATGAAGCCCAGCAGCACCTTTTCGAGGGCCTCTTCGCCCATCTGCCCGTGACCGACGCCGATCTTGATATCGGGCAACATTTCCTGGATGGAAGCGGCTCGCGCAAAGATCGACTCGATCCGGTTGTGCACAAAGTAAACCTGCCCGCCGCGCTGCAATTCCTGCTCGATGGCGGACTTGACGACGCCTAGATCAAAGTGCGCGACCACGGTATGAATCGCGAGGCGATCTTTGGGCGGCGTTTCGATGACGCTCATGTCGCGCAGACCCAGCAGGCTCATGTGCAGCGTTCGGGGGATGGGCGTGGCGCTCATGGTGAGCGCGTCGACGTTCTTGCGGATCTGCTTCAGCCGCTCTTTATGGCGCACGCCAAAGCGCTGCTCTTCATCGACGATCATCAGGCCCAGGTCAGCAAATTCGACGTCTTTCGAAAAGATGCGATGCGTGCCAATGACGACGTCTACTTTGCCCGCCGCGAGATCGACCAGCGTCTCTTTGATCTCCTTGGCGTTGCGGAACCGGCTGAGCAGTTCGATACGCGCGGGGAAGCTGGCAAAGCGGCGCTTGAAGCTTTCAAAGTGCTGGAAGGCGAGCACCGTCGTTGGCGCCAGCACGGCTACCTGTCGTCCATCGCCCAGACACTTGAAGGCCGCGCGCATGGCCACTTCGGTCTTGCCGAACCCGACATCGCCGCACAGCAGCCGGTCCATCGGCTGGGGCGATTCCATGTCGCGCTTGATGTCGGCCACGGCGGCCAGCTGATCCTTGGTGGCGGTGTATTCGAAGGCATCTTCAAATTCGCGCTGCCAGTTGGAATCGGGCGAGCAGGAGAAGCCTTCGGCCATTTTGCGTTCGGCGTACAGCTTCAGCAGTTCATCCGCCATGTCGCGCATCTTGGTCTTGACACGCTTCTTGGTGCGCTCCCAGGTGGCGCCGCCCATACGGTCCAGTGGTGGTGCGGCGTCACCGGCGCCGCGGAACTTCTGGATCAGGTCCAGGCGCGTCAGCGGGACATAGAGCTTTGATTCGCCCGCGTACTCCAGCACCATGAAGTCGCCCGTCTGGTCACCCTGCGGGATCTCCTTGACGCCGATAAACTTGGCCACGCCGTGCACGGTGTGCACCACAAAGTCGCCGGGCTTAAGATCCGAGATATCGGCGGCGAAGGCCTTCAGGTTGGACTGAATGCGCGGCTGGCGGACGACGATGGCGGAGGTGTCGAACAGGTCATCGAAAGAGAAGAGGGCCAGCAGGGGCTCTTCAAAGATGACGCCGCGGCCAATGGAACCGGTCTCAAAACGCGCTTCAAAGGATTTGAAGATCTCTTCCAGTCGTTCGGTCTCGCCGATGGCCGGGGCATGGAACACCAGGCGCGCGCCGCGTTCGGCCAGTTGCCGGATATCGGCCGTGGCCCGTTGGATGTTGCCCTGGTAATGCGTGGTGGCGCGGGAGCGGAACTCAATGCCGCTGCCTTCCAGGCCCAGTTCGCGCAACGTGAACGACTGCCTCGTGGCCCCGTGGGATTCCAGCTCGCCCCAACGCCAGTAGCTGGCCTCGGCCGCGTCGAGATTGTCTTCCAGGCGCTTCCAGAATCGGTCCGCGGCGGCGCGCGTCTGTTCCGGCTCATCCCAGACAATGACGCAGCGCGGATCGGCATCAAACAGGCTGGAGGTACGGCCTTCGGTGGGGTCAAAGAAGCGCGGGCCGGGCTGTTCGGTTAACGGCAGCAGCACGGCTTCCTGGGTGGTGCCGACGGAGCGCTGGGACTCGGTGTCAAACCAGCGCATCGATTCGATGGTGTCGCCGAAGAACTCAATGCGCAGCGGGCGCTCAGTTTCGGGCGGATAGACATCGACGATGCCGCCACGGATGGAGAACTCACCCGGCAGCTCCACCGGCTCCTGTTTGGTGTAGCCGACATTCAGCAGGTGTGCGATCAAGTCGTCTAGCGGAACATCTTCATTCACCCGCAGTATTAGCGCCAGTTGCCGGTAAAACGAGGCTTCGCGCGTCTTCAGCAGGGCGCTCACCACCGGTGCGATCACCAGCGGCGCGCGGCCTTCAGTCATCGCCAACAGGCCCGAGGCGCGGCGCTCCAGAATGTCGGAGTGCGGTGACAGGCCCTGGTGCGGCAACACGTCGAGCGCGGGCAGCAGGAGGGGCTGGGCAAAGGTGGAAAGCGGCTCCAGCAGCGCTTCAGCTTGCTTGACGCCGTCGGTGACCACCACCAGCGACCGGCCGAGTTCGCGCGACAGCACGGCCAACACCAGAGCCTTGGCGGTCAGCGTCAAGCCGGAGAGCGTCAGCGAATCGCCCGCGCGAGCCCGAGCGAGAGCCTGCTCTACCGCTGGTCTGTCGCGCAGCAGGTCCAGTGTCGCTGCTATCCCCGAGGCGGCAGAGGTCACCGCGACAGGACCAGTTCCACGAGATTGGTGGTGGAATAGCCAGGCTCCAGGGGCAGGGCTTTCACTTCCCCGCCGGCAGCCTCCACCTCTTCACGACCGGCAATAAAATGGGCCCAATCGGCGCCCTTCACCAGGTAATCGGGCAGCACTTCGGCGATCAATTCACGCGGCGTCTCTTCGTCAAAGAACGTGACGACGTCCACCGCCTCCAGCTGATCGGCCAGTCGGGCTCGGCTGTCTTCGCTCAACATGGGCCGCAGCGGGCCCTTGATGCGCTGGACGCTGGAATCGGTGTTGAGCGCAAGAATCAGCACATCGGCCAGCGAGCGCGAGGCTTCCAGCAGCCGGATGTGGCCGGGGTGCAGGATGTCATAGCAGCCATTGGTGAAGGCCACCTTCTTGCCTTCACTCTTCCATTGTTGGCGGAGCGCCACCAGTTGCGCGCGGTCGGCGATGATCATTTCAGAAACCCACTCTTTACTGTATTGGTCGACGTGATGCGATCGTTCTCCGGGTCATCCAGCGCCAGCAGAGCACGCAGTTCGGGCGACAGACGCGATTGCGTTTCCGCCCGGAGCAGTTGCTTCTGCCACTGCTGTTGCGGCTTGTCCCAGCGGCAATAGAAGCTGTGCATGGCGCACCGGGGCTTGTCGGTGCGGTTGGCAGTGCCACCGTGCCAGCAGTGCGCGTTCATGATCACCACCGTTCCGGCGCGGCCCGTGATCAGCCGTTCATCGGGATGGGGCGCGCGGATATCGCTGATGACGTTCTGCGGCAACTGGCCCAGCTTGTGCGTGCCGGGTACGGCACGGATGGCGCCGTTGTCCACGGTGAAGTCGTCGATCATCCACACGGTGTTCGAGACCCAATAGCCCAGCTCATCGGGGATCGCGCCCATGTCGCAATGGAGCGGCTGCGCGTCGGCGGTATGCGGGTTGGTGGAGCGAACATTGAGGCTCGAAAGCTTGAACCGTTCGCGGATCACGGTGCCCGTGCCGTCCAGCACTTCCGGCATGGAGATGACCCGCTCGAACACTTTGCCTTTGTCGACCAGATTGGCCAACCGGCGCGCGCCTTCCTCATGCCGGAACTCGCTGCCGGCGTTCTCGCCTTCCCGCGCAAATAGCTCATCAATGCGCTCCCGCAGCTCCTTCAGCATGGGCGCCGGGATGTAATCTTCCAAGACAACGAAGCCTTCGTCGTCCAACTGCTGTTTTTGCGATTCGGTCAGCATTCCGTCACCATTGTACTGGTGCCTGACAATTTCCTGATCCGCGCGACGAACTGGGTGGGCGATGCCGTGATGTCGTTGCCCGCGCTGCATGCGCTGCGCCGCGCGCATCCCAAGGCCAAGATGACGATTCTGGCCCGCCCCTGGGTGGCCGATCTTTATGGCCGGGAACCCTTTTGCGATGAGCTAATCCCCTGGCGTGGTTTCCAGTTGAAGGACATCGCATCGTTGTTCTCACGCCGCTTTGATTGCGCCGTGCTGCTGCAGAATGCCTTTGGCGCGGCGTTGACGGCCAGCCTGGCGATGATCCCGCAACGGGTCGGTTACGACCGTGACGCTCGGGGCTTTCTGTTGAACGACGCGATCCAGGTGCCGCTGCCGGGCGAGATTCCGCCGCATGAGAGCTTCTACTATCTGGAATTGTTCCGCCGCGCGGGCTTGATTGATGAGCCGCTGCCGCCGGAGGCCTCCATCCGTCTGTCCGGCGTGCAGCCCAACCCGCAGGCGCAGATCGGGGTGAGTCCGGGTGCGGCCTACGGTGGGGCCAAGCGCTGGCTGCCGGAACGATTTGCCGAAACGGCGCTGCAACTAGCGCGGCCGTTGAATTCGAAAGTGATGGTGTTCGGCATGGCGGCCGAACGCGACGTCTGTGAGCAGGTGGCGTACATGGTCCGCGCCGAAGGCGTGGAAGCTCACAATACCGCCGGGCAGACGACGCTACGGCAATTTATTGATGAAGTGGCGCGGTGCCGCGTGATGATCACCAATGATTCCGGGTCGATGCATATCGCCTCGGCCGTGGGCGTGCCGACGGTGGCGGTATTTGGTGCCACCAACCACATCACCACTGGACCCACTGGCGCGCATGCCCGCGTGGTGCGGCACGACGTCGAATGCAGTCCGTGCCTGCAGCGCGAATGTCATATCGACCACCGTTGTATGACACGAGTTTCCTCTGACCTCGTTGCGGCCACGGCCTTGGAACTGCTGAAATAGCCGGGTAGTGGATACTCGCAGCAAGATTGGCGCTTCCGCCACGCCGCAGGTGGCGATTGGCTCGTTTGACCCCGTCACCGTCGCAGAGGCCGAGGCATTGGCGGCGATGGGCACTGGCCTGACCGTGATCGTGCGGACGATGCCGGATGAACTGCTAAACTGGCGTGCCCGAGCCGAACTGGTGGCCGGTCTGCGCTGCGTGAGTGCGGTGATCAGTGACGCTGATGCGTCGCCCGAACTGCTGGCCCAAGCGGCACCCATCACCGAAGAACGCGACAGCCTGATCGCCACCATCCGCTTCAAGCATGGCCGCTGAGCGCGTACTGGTGGTCCGCATGGGGGCCATGGGCGATGTCATCCATGCCCTGCCCGCCGCCACCTGGCTGCAGCGGCAGGGCGCGGAGGTGGCCTGGGTGATCGAGCCGCGCTGGCGTCCGCTGCTGGCTGAGATTCCCGCGATTGAGTTCGACCGACGCTCACGGCACAGTGTCATGAGCGCGCTGCCGAAATTGCGGGGCTTTGATCGGGCCTATGATTTGCAAGGTTTGATCAAGTCGGCCGTCGTCGCCCGCTGGGCCAGTGGCCAGGTGACCGGCTTTGCGGACCCGCGCGAAGGGCCGGCAGGCTGGTTCTATTCAAAGTCGATCGTGCGGCCCGCCGGCCATGTGGTGGACCAATACCGCCATTTGGTAGGTGCCAGCGGTGCATCCGAGTTTCCCTTGCCGGTGGGGCGGCCCGAAGGCCGGTTGCCGGATGGCCCGTTTGTTCTGGCCAGCCCGGAGGCGGGGTGGCGCTCCAAGCAGTGGCCGCGGGAATACTTTGATCAACTGCGATCGCTGCTGCCTTGGCCGCTGGTGTTAAATGGCCCACCGGGGAGCGGCTTGGATCATGAATCGAGCATTGAAGGCTTGATCGACGCCACGCGCCGGGCCCGCGCCGTGATAGGCGTCGATAGTGGCCCCCTGCATCTGGCCGCCGCGCTGGGTAAGCCTGGAGTCGCTATCTTTGGCCCCACGGACCCGGAGCGCAACGGACCCTACGGCGGCAGCATGGCCGTGCTCCGCGACGACGACGCCGTCACCACCTACCGCCGGGGTACGGAGATTGACCCGGCCATGCGCGCCATCTCCCCCGGCGCGGTATGGGATGCTCTCAAGAGAGTTCTCGAGGATAAGATTTGAGCCGATTTCCGAAAGCCTACGCTGACCGCGTGGCCAAGTTGCGCGTGCCCACTGGCTTCCTGCTGGTGGCCGCCTTTGCTTACATGGCGCAGCCCACGTTGCGCACCTTCTTCTGGGGCGTGCCCATCGCCGGAATCGGCCTGTGGTTGCGTGGCTGGGCCGCGGGACATTTGCGCAAGAACCAGACGCTGGCGCAATCCGGCCCCTATGCCTACACGCGGAACCCGCTCTATTTGGGCACGCTGCTGGTGGCGCTGGGCCTGGCGGTGGCGGCCAAGCGGCCGGCGCTGGCGGTGCTGTTCAGCTCAGTTTTCTATTGCGTCTATCTACCGGTGATCGAACTGGAACAGCAGCATCTGGCGAAGCTGTTCCCCGACTTTGCGGCCTACGCCGCCAAGGTGCCGATGATCTTCCCCAAGCTGCCCGACAATCCGCAGCCCGGGAGCTTTGAGTGGAGCGTCTACCGTAGGAATCGCGAGTATCAGGCACTGCTGGGCTTTCTGTTGGGGGCGGCCTATCTGTTCTGGCGGGCCAATTAGCGGCTCCGTTTGCAGTTGGCGCGGGCGAGCCGCTATGATCGGCAGTCATGTTACGCCGATCCGTGATTGCGCTGGTCCCCTGCCTGGTGCTGGCCGCTGAGCCTTCGCTCAAGCCGGACACTCCTTTTAAGCTGGCTACTTTTGAAACGCAGGGCCGCGCCCGGTTGGGGATGGTGGTGGCGGACCGGATTCTCGATCTGGCCGAGGCCAACACTCATGTGGCGCGCAAAGCGAAGTTGAAGACGGTTTCACTGCCAGCCGACATGCGGACGCTGATTGAACAGTACGATCAGCTGTCGCCGCGCCTTTATCAGATCGCCAATTTCTTCCAGGCAACGCCGCCCGCGGGCTTGGCGTTTGCCTTTGATCCCGCCAAAGTGAGCTACAAGGCACCGATCAAGTACCCGTGGAACGTGCTGGCCGCCGCCGCGAACTACAAGCTGCATGCGGAAGGCATGGGAGCGCCGGGCGCTCGCCCGCCGCAGGCCGGACCTGGAGGCGGTGCGGGTGGGCCCGGTGCTGCGGGCGGTTTCAATGCCGCCGCCGCGTCACAGATTGTGCCGGATCGCGATGCGCCGATCTTCTTCGCCAAGTCGCCCCGTTCCTGCATCATCGATCCCGGCGAGGCCTACTACATCCCGCCCGGCCGCACGCGGATCGACTGGGAAGGCGAGATGGCCATCGTGATGGGCAAGGAGACACGCCTAGTGGATGGCACCAAGGCTCACGACCACGTCTTTGGCTACAGCATCATGTACGACGTCAGCGACCGCGGCGGCGCGCCCCGGCGGCAGGTTTCGATGTTCGGCGGCCCCAACTGGTTTGAGGGCAAAAGCATCGACCGCGGCGCGCCCTTCGGCCCCTTCATCGTGCCCAAAGAATTTGTAGCGGACCCGGCCAACCTCCGCATCACCACCAAAGTGAATGGCGAAGTGATGCAGGAGGGCAGCACCAAGGAGCTGATCTGGGATGAGCGGCACATGATCACCTATCTGTCGCAGATCCTGACCCTCTACCCCGGCGACGTCATCTCCACCGGCACCCCGGCGGGCACGGGCAGCGAACGGCAGAAGTTCCTGAAGCCGGGCGACGTGGTCTCGATTGAGGTGGAAGGCCTGGGCACGCTGACCACGCCGATCAAGGCCTGGGATCAGCGCCCAAAGTAGGCCCGCCCGACCGCGTGCGCGCGGAACCATTACAGCCGACAATAGAAGGAACAATGGCGGCGACAACAACGTGCGAAATCTGTGGCGGGTCCGGCTGGCGGGTGATCGAACGGGACGGCATCTCGGCCGCTGCCCGGTGCAGTTGCCAGCAAGTGGTCCGCGCCGGCGCGGCGCTATTGGCGGCCCAGATTCCGCCGCTCTACGAAAACGCCTCGATCGATAACTTCCTGCTGCCGGCCAACAATCCAATTGCCGAGAATGCGATGGGTAAGGTGTTGCTGGATGTCCGGGCCTTTATCCGCAACTTTCCCGCCACCGATAAGCCGGGCCTGCTGTTTATTGGTGACCCCGGCGTGGGCAAGACTCACTTAGCCGTGGCCGTGCTGCGGGCGCTGCTGGAACGGGGCTTTGACGGATTGTTCTTTGACTACCAGAATCTGCTGGAGCGCATCCGGTCCAGCTACGACCCCATGGCCGGTTCCAGCGACCGCGAAGCCTACCGGTCCGTGCTGGAGGCCGAAGTGCTGCTGCTGGATGACCTGGGTGCGCACCGGGTGAGCGATTGGGTGGAAGACACGGTTACGTCGATCGTCACCTGGCGTTGCAACCACCGCAAGCCGACCCTGGTGACCACCAATCTGGCGGACGCCGATGCGGGTAGCACGGTGGTGCAAAAGTCCGATACCGGGCGCATGGAGTATCGGGATACGCTGGGCCAGCGCATCGGCTCTCGCGCGCGGAGCCGCTTGTTTGAGATGTGCCGGGTGATCAAGATGCCGCAGGTGGATGATTACCGCATCCGTGGCAGCCGCTCTAGTGGCTCCTTGTTTGGCAAAGGCGCCTAAGATGACGGCTTCCGGCCGCCGAGTCTACTGATGCAGGAAGGCCGCCCGCCCTCCGGGAAACGGGCGGCCCTCCTGGCCATGGGTCGCTTCTTTAGGCGCTGGGCTGCCAGGGCTCATCAGCACTGCCGCCGTAGATCGACGGCACCAGCCCGCCGGCCGGCCGCAGGTAGACCGACAGTTGGCCGCGGTGATGAATGCCGTGGGTCAGCATGAACGTCATGTACGCTGCCGCCGGCATCTGGAAAGCGCCGTAGAAATCGAGGATCTTGGCCGCGTCCTCGCCGGACATGGCGCGCACCTTAGCCAGCGCCTCGTCGGTGACCTTCATGTACCAATCGGCCAGCTCCGACGGCTTGGTGACACCGGCTTCAGCACGGTCTTCCTTGCCCCCGTAGTTGCCGGTGACGATGAATTCCAGAAAAGCCTTGTCGGAATTCGCGACGTGGAACGCCAGGTCAAGCGCTTTGCGCGCCTTCGGATCTGGCTGATAGTCGGCACCGGAATCGGGCAGTGCCGCCAACACTTTACGAGTGGTCTCGCGCTCACGCAGGTACTGTTCCAGCTGCATGTGTAGAAACTGTAATGCTGACTCTGGGGTCATGATCTTCTCCTTTTCTTCTCCTTCGGACACTAGTGATCTTAGCCCCGGGTGACGGCCGGATGCAATCGAATTCTGAGAAGTTTTGTGAGAAGGCTGGGGTGAATGCCACTCACCCATCGGGCGGTGGGCTGATGCTAGAATCAGAGAAGGTTTGCGGGTGTGGCCTAAAGGTTGGGCAGTAGCCTTCCAAGCTACCCATACGGGTTCGATTCCCGTCACCCGCTCCATAGAATCAACAAGATGCGGAGTGTTCTGCTACACTCCGCTACACTGCCGCCCTACTGAACCCGTCCGGCCTCCGTTTCGCCCACTTTGTTGACCTTCCGAATCACATCGCCCATCTTGCCTGAGAGCGTCGTTTCTCCCGTCCTGGAGGCGTGCAAGTAGACCTTGTTGGTGGTCGCTGGGGAACTGTGGCCTAAGCGCTGGGATACATCGACGATTGTCGCGCCGTGCTCCACAAGCAAGGAGCCGCAAGTATGCCGGAGCGTGTGAAGGCTGGCCTTCACACCGGCCTTGCGGGAGGCCTTGCACGCGGCCGAGCTGACTGTGCCCGGGCGCAGGAAGTCGCCGGATGCTCCGCAGAAGACCAGGTTCAAGTCGTGGCGGTAGTCCGCACCGAACGCCGCCGCGATCGCGCGTTGTTTCACCCGGTGGGCTTCCAGGACTTGGAGTGTCTCCTCATCGAGCATCACTCTCCGGTTCTGCCGGGTCTTGGTGCCTTTTAACTGAAGGCCTTCGCCTACCTGCCCCAGTGACTTGGTGATGCTCAATTCGCCCGTGGCCAGGTTGATGTCTGACCAGGTGAGGGCTAGCAGTTCGCCCCGGCGCCCGCCGCTCGATAAGGTCACCCGCAGGAAGGGTTCGAGATAGAAGCCCTGCTGGGAGGCGGCCGCGAAGAAGAAGCTCAATTCTCTGGCGTCCAGCGCCCTGCCTTCGGCCTTCGTCAGTGCTGGCAGCTTACAGGCGCTGGCGACGTTTTGTCGCAGGAAGTTGAGACGAATGCCGTTCTTCAGCGCCATGCTCACCAAATTCGCCACGTGATGCACGCTCTTGGCTGAAAGCGGCTTCGGTCCCTTCACCCACCGGCCTTCACCGCCGCTCTTCAACAGGCGAGTGTACTCGCGTTCGAGCATGAGCGTGGTCAGGTCCTCCAGACGGGTATCGCGCAGCGCCGGAGACAGGTACTTGAACTTCTGCCGGTAACCTTCCAGCGTCTTCGGTTCGCACTGCTGGGCCGCGTGTTCTTCGATGTAGATGGTGATGATCTCGCCCAACGTTTCGGGCCGCCCGTGGGCGAGTTTGGCTTGTTCCTTTAGCTCACGCTCGGTGGTGAGCAGAGCAGCGTAGGCCGCGGCCTGGGATGCGAAGCCGCGCCGGTTCTTCCGCTTGCCGTCTACCTGAATGGTGAACTGCCAGTCACCCTCTTTGCGCCGTGAGATACCTTGCCGCTTCATTTGGCTTCCCCTACCGGCTGGGGCAATTTCGCCAATAGGCGCTTCCAATCCTCCGGTTTGAAACCTGCAATCGTGTTGATTGCTGCAAGCATTTTCATATGGGCTTCCAACAGTAGGAGTTCGACTATCCTTCTGACGTCCGCGCCGAGCGACTGATCGTCCAAGACGGCGCGAGCGTAGAAATCGGCGAGTTGGCTAGAGTCGCTGGCCGCTAGCGAAGACCGAAGCTCCGAGATTTTTGCTGCCATTGACGGATTGTTCTTTGATTCTGCGGCGAGAAGGTCATCAAGAACAGGCCGCAGGGCTGCGAATGTTGCCAACCAGTAGCTTTCACGCTTGATGGCCCGGCTGAAAAGCTCATTCAACTGTCGGCTAAGCATGCGGCTGTACTCGGTTCGCTGGGCCATTTGCTGGACGGCCTCACTTGTGCCTTCCCAATTGAGCGACGCATCGTGTTCAAACACCTTTACGAGGTCTAGGCGTTGATTTTGGCGAGCTATGTCCGCCAGCCTTCGCAGTACTGCGGCTGTTGGAACCCGATTCGTCTCATATCGAGCGACCGCAACCGGGGAGACACCTAATGTTTGGCGAGCGAAGGCTTCCTGCGTCTGATCCATCGATAGCCGGAGCTCGCGGACTGCGGTGGCATAGAGAGAAATATCGGTAGTTTTTTTTCGTGGACGCATTGCATCTTGTGACTAATCCGGATAGGATCATTATAACCGATCAAGATTCTTCTTGTCCGGATCAATCCAGTCTAGTTCAACAGGAGTTTAACAGTAATGCCGCTGGCTAAGCAAAAGAAATCGGCGTCCCCGGATGTGTACTCCGTTCGGGAAGTCGCCAAAAAGCTCAGAATTTCTCTGATCACGGCCTATTCGGGCCTACAGCAACGCACCATCCCGCACGTTAAGATCGGTCGACGATTCGTCATCCCCAAGGCTTCATTCGACAAATGGATGGAAACGGCCGGCCATCAGGAGGTGAGCCGATGAATACCCGACTCCATGCGGTCGCACTACTGGATCAGCGGCGACGGATCGAGGCGGCGGCAGCTGATACCGAGCAGCGGGCGCTTCTGTTGGCTTGGCTCGACATCGAAGCTTCCGGTGACTACTGGCCCCGCCGCTTTGTTCGGTTGCTCCTCCAGCGTTGCCACGCCAACGGGACAGTAAGTGTCGTTCTTGAGGGTGCGGCGTTCCTCAACATTCTCGAAGAGATGGTTGCCGAATTTGCCGACGATGTCCGAGACGCACAACGCTTCATCGATCACTTCCCCGGCTTGCTCCACTTCCCCGGAGCAATTCATGACGAACGGCCCAAAGAAAAGCGCCCGGCTGTCACCGGGCGCTTTCATGAACGCGACCGCCGTAACTAACAGCAGGAACAACGCTCAACCATGCCCACGCTATCACAGGCCGCTCCCCAACGAAAGGCGGAGCGGGCCCAGCTACCGAACGCGCTAAAGGGCGCCATCAAAATGGGATGGTCGATCATCCCGGTAGGCATTGACAAGCGGCCATTGCTGGAATCGTGGAAGCAATTCCAGACCACGCCCGCCACGCCCGAAAAGATCGAAGAGTGGCACACCAAAGGCTATTACACCCGCAGCCGCCACCGCTGCCGCCCGGCCGGTTGGGCGGTAGTGACCGGCAAGGTTTCCGGAATCCTGATTCTCGATTTTGACGGCGAGAAAGGAGCCGCCGCCCTGGAGCGGTTGAAGCTACGGCCGCACGTCCGCACCGGCAGCGGCGGCGCCCATGTTTACTTCAGGCACCCCGGTTTTCCCGTGAAGACCTTGAACAGCAAGACCAGCGCCCGCCGGTTGGCCGACTGGGCCGGTGTCGATATCCGCGCCGATGGAGGCTATGCGGTCTACACCGGCCGGAACCAAACAGGCGAGTATAAGCGGCTCCGTCCGTTTGACCCGTTGCCCTGGATTCAGGAGCTACCCCACGAGTTTAGAGAGGCGTTCGGCCTGCTTGGCCCCGACGCCCACAAAGCCGAGCAACACCCGGCCGAGCCCCAGCCCCAACGGGTAGCGCTCGAAACGCTGGTAACGCGAGCCCTTGCACGGGTGAGCAGCGGCAGCGGCCGAAACGACGCGGGAATGTGGTTTGCATGCCAAGCCAGAGACAACGGTTACAGCGAGAGCGAGACGGCCGCCGCCGACTACCCCCGCCGTGTCCCAACCACCAACGCCAAGGGCGCACCCGAGCCCTACACCGTCGAGGAGTACCGCGCCACCGTCGCCCAGGCATTCAGGACGGCACCCCGAGAGCCCTGGAAGGCCCCAGCAGCGAAGCGGACACCCAAGGCGCAGCCGACGGCCGCGGAGCCCGCAGCGGCCAAGCCAGCGCAAGCAGAGCCACCAGCCCCGGCGGCGGCCCCGGCGCCCCCGGAAAAGGAAACGGATAAGACGTTCCAAGCGCCCCGGTTCAAAGGCACCAGCTACGACGAAACCCCGGACGGGTTGCTCTATTGGGCACCGGCCAGGGAAGGCGGCCGGGTTGCCCGCTGGCTCACCAACTTTACCGCCCGAATCACGGCTGATCTCGTAATGGACGACGGCGCCGAGCAAACCCGAGCGCTCAAGATCGTCGCCAAACGAGGCAACCAGACAAAGACGTTCAACCTACCGGCTTCAAACTTCAAAGGGATGGATTGGCCGATTGAGCACCTTGGCTCATCGGCCATTGTTTACCCGCAGTTCGCCACACACGCCGCCACGGCCATTCAGGTTATGAGCGGAGAGAAGCCCGAACTGTTCTTATACCGCCACACCGGTTGGCGAGTGGTGGACGGCCAGCACGTCTACTTACACGCATCAGGCGCCATCGGTGCCAATGGGCCGGTGGACGTTGAAACCCAGCTAGACGGCGGACTATCAAAGGCCGAGCTACCCGCCCCTGCTGATCCAGTGGCCACGCGGGCGGCCATCCGGGCCAGCCTCGAAATGATTCACTGTGCACCGCACGCCATCACACTTCCCCTCTATGCGGCCATCTGGCGGTCAGTCCTTGGAGCGGCCCCGTTTTCAATTCACCTGTACGGCGAAACTGGTAGCGGAAAGAGCGCACTAGCGGCCATTGTTCAGCAGCATTTCGGCGCCCGCTTTCACCAGTTACCAGAGGCATGGGCGAGCACGGCCAACGCGTTGCAGGCGGCCACGTTCAACGCCAAAGACTTCCTGCTCACCATCGACGAATTCAAGCCCGGTGGAAGCGCCGCCGACCACAACAAGTGGCATGAAAAGGCAGAGCTAGTTTTCCGCGCCCAGGGCAATTCCGCCGGTAAGACTCGCATGAAGGCCGACACCACGTTGAGAGCAGCCAAGGAGCCACGCGGCTTGATTCTCTCGACAGGTGAAGACGTTCCCCGAGGCAACTCGCTACGCGCCCGGCTGGTCGTTTTGGAAATGACCCGTCAGTGTATGGTCTGGCATCAGCTGACCGCATGTCAGGAGCAAGCCCGCAAAGGCGTTTACGCTCAGGCGATGGCCGGTTATCTCCAATGGTTGGCGCCCCAGATGGCTACCCTTCCAGAGCGAATAGCCACCATGCAGGCCGCCATGAGAGCGGCCACAGTAGACACCCAAGCTCACCGCCGAACCCCCGACAACCTTTTCAACCTGTCCGTGGGTATCTCAATGTTTTGCGAATATGCCCAGGCGTTCAAGGCCATGACCAAGGCCGAGGCCGCCCGGCTCATCGCGATGACTCAAGAAGTCATGACCGAATCCGCACAGGTTCAAGCCCGGCAGCAGGCCCAGGCCGAGCCCACCGGCTTATTCGTCGAAATGCTGAAGGCCGCAGTAGCGAGCGGCCGAGCCCACTACGCGAACATGAGCGGAGAAGTACCCCAAAACCCGGCCGCTTTTGGTTGGCGGAACATCGGTGGAGACTGGCACCCACAAGGCAAACTAATCGGTTGGCTCAATGACGATGAGGTTCTCCTACTTCCGCCGGCGGCCTATGGCGTGGCTCAGGAAGTGGCGGCCGGTGTCAATGAAACGATCACGCTCAGCTTGCAGACGTTGAAGAAAAGAATGAAGGAACGTCACATGCTTGTGAGGACGGACACGGCCAGGGAGACAGCGACCATTAGAAAAATCATCAATGGCCAGAATCACGAGGTTTTACACACCTCGATACCCCGTCTGTATGGCGCAGAACCCGACAAACCCGACAACCTGAAGAGAAAGGCCGCTCCGTTGTCGGGTTCCGGTGTCGGGTTATGAGGCCAAAAACGCAAACCCGACAAGCACCCGACAACGGGAAAGCCCCGAAAACACAGGAACCGCCGCCGCGATTGTCGGGTTTGTCGGGTTCCACGAACGATAGACACGGCAAGCGGGTGAAACGCCCCAGCGCTGCCACTTTTACGCAAAAACCCGACAACAGACCCGACAACGGACCCGACAACACCCAACTCGACCCCAAAGGAGAAATGATCATGGAACATCCGACCAACCCAACCCAAGAAGAATCCGTCCGTGAAGATCGGCCGCCGCTTCGCCGTTCGATGACCCACGACGAATTGATGGATTACTACACATCCTGCCCTTCGTACGTGGTCCCACGTGACAAACACGCCGAAGTTGATCGGTGGAAAAAGATGAAGGCGGAGAACGCTAGCGCGCCACGGCTTGAGCCTGGACGTATTCGAAGCATGCTCCGGCAGGTGATGGAGGTAGCCCAGGCGGACCGGCACTGGGACGCCGAGCGCGCCGCTATGGCGCTGGTCCTAAGTGTTCAGGGAACCGAACCCCGGCCCACCGCTGAAGAGATGCGGGCCATTCTCCTCGACACAGCGCGGATGCTGCAACGCATTGCGTTTCGGTTCTACACCCGCCACGGCCGCCCGCCGAAGGAGAGCACCACAACCGCAACCCGGATGAAGGAGCAGGGCGCAAGCTGGAAGGACATCTACCGGGCGCTGTCCATCGGTCCGGATCGATTGGAGCAAATCAAGCTCCGGGATGCCGTCAGGGCGCGCCGGAATCTGCGCCGCAAGAGAGCCGCCCATCCGCCAGCAGACAGCGAACAATAGGGCCGCCTGTTGTTTCTCTTGTCTTGAACAGACCCTCTAAGTCAATCCTGCAAGCAGCCGCAATCTTCATAGAAATATTTATAGATGGCGGCGGAAAGGTTTCAAACGATGCCCAGAAGAGCCCCCATCACGCACCCACCAAGCGCGGCCGAATCCACGGCGCGCCCGGCCGCCGTGGCCCAGATGCCGCCCACTGAGGAACCCAGCTTCTTCGAGAAGCTGCAACAGTTCACCGCCGACGAATGGCGCGGCCTCAGCTGCTACGTATACCGGCTGTGGCCAGTGATCGACCGGAAGGAGGGACAACACTATCTGTCCAAGGTCTCCGAGCCGTTCGACGAAGACTTCCTGCTGGCCACGTTCGGCACGGGCAAGTACTACATGCGGCTGAATGACCGCAAGGGAAAGACGCTGGCCAGCCACACGAGCAGCGTCTACAGTGACCGCTTTCCGCCTAAGGTGCACCCGGAAGAGGTAGTGGCCGGTGACCCGCAGAACGAGCGGTACTTCCAGGCGTGGGGCACCAAGCGCAAGAGCGACGAACCCAGCGGAGACGACAGCAACTCCGCGGCCGTCGCGCTGGCCAAGGAAGCGATGCGGTCAGCCGGACAGCGCCCGACGCTGGAGCCCCAACTCGTCACCATGTGGGAGAACAGCACACGCGAGCGCGACGAACTAGCGCGCAAGCTGGCAGAGACCAACACCCGGAGCAGCGCCGCCCCGGATGGTCTAACGATGCTGCGGGAAGCGGTAGGCCTGCTGAAGGAGCTCCGCTCCGACAGGCCCGCCCCAGCGCCCCAACGTGGCCTGATCGATCAAGCAAAGGACATGAGCGAGTTGCTCTCGCTGGTCCGGGGCATGATGCCCGAAGCACAGCCCGCCGTCACAAGCGAAAGCATCATACCCTCGATCATCACCGCCCTGGGGCCGATTGTCGCGCCAACGCTTCAGATGCTCACCGCCTACATGTTCCGGCCCCAAGCCACGGCCGCGCCAGGCGTGGCCGCAGTTCCCCCGGCTCCAGTGGTCCCGGACTTGCCCGCCGTCCAGCCAGCGGCCCCCGTGGCGCAGCCCAGCGCGGCCGTAGGGCTTCCCAGTGGCCCCGCTAGCCCTTTGGGCTTGGCTCCTGAGATGGAAGCGCTCTACAGGCTCTCTGAGCGGGCCATCCGGGCTTTCCGGCGCAATATCAGCGGAGACGTGTTCGCCGAATCTCTCAGCATCGAGCCCGAAGACGAGCAACTGTACAACGGCCTGGTGGAACTGAAGAGCGAAGGAATCCTCTTGGCGCTGGACAGCGTCGGCCTGCTGGCCACGTTCAGCGAGTTCGAACGGATCAAGCTGCAAGAATGGCTGGCCGACTTTCTGGCCTTTGCCGAACCCGAAACGCCCGAGACCCTACAGGAGAATGCCGCATGAGTACCCCATTTCCCGATGCCACCCCGGATTCAGTGCCCGCTGAGCCTCAGCAGCCAGCCGCCGCCCCCGCCCCGCAGACGCCTCCACCGGCCACCCCATCAACCGGCGACCGGCCAAGCAAACCGCATAAGTTCAGGCGCTTCCACATCGTCCCGAACCAGAAGAACCGCCGTCCGAATCGCGAGCAGCTTGAAGCTCAAGCCCGGATATTCACTCAGGTGGCGAACGGTGCGGCTTTGCTGCTTCAGATGAGCACTACTAAGGCTGTAAAGCTCGAAGGCGCTCCGTTGAAGCAACCCACTCCGTTGCACAAGGCCGAAGAGGCGAAGGCCGATGAGCCGCTCTCTGGTCTGCTCGAAGTGGCTGTCCGATTCTGCATCGACCATCCCGCAGCCGTGCTGATTGCAGCGGGAACGGCCTGGCTTGTCACCGAGATCGAACGCAAGCACGGCAAGCGCCACCAAGGCCGCGCGGGGGCCGCATGACACGAGCCGCTTTTTTCGCCAGCCTCGCTGCTGCTGTCCTACCCACTGCCAACGGCGCAACCCGCCCTAAAGTGACGATCTCGCTAGAGCTGGGAAGTATTGGGCTTGCTCGTTCGCTGGCAGAATACTTCGTTTTGTCCACCGGCGCGAACGGCGGAATCAACGAGGACACAGGTGAGGACTGGGCAATCTACAGAGTGAAGTCATCAGTAACCCACGGCGGACAGTGTATTGCTGCGTACGACAGCGACTTAGATTTGGAGCGGCTAAGCGCGCAAGCTGACGCGCTAGACAAATCTCGGCGTGAAGCGCAGGAGGCGCGGAACAAGCAAGCCCAGCTTGATTGGGACGCGCGCTTTGAAGCCCGCCTAAAGGCCTTTAGGGACTCTGGATTATCTCCAGAGGAGTTTTGGGCACTCGAGGAAGAACAGAAAGGATGGTGATCCGGTCAGATGCACGACTTCGGAAATCTGTTCGAAGAAGCCATCCGCCGCAGCGTCCGGGAAGCGGTTCAAGAGGGGATGAAGCACCGGGGTCTGGTGGACGTCGACGGGGCCGCCGCCTACCTCCAGCTTTCCCGCAGCACCCTCTTTGAGATGTTGGGCAATGGCGAGGTGAAGGCGGTCAGGCGAGGCCGCCTCGTGCGGTTCGACCTGAACGACCTGGACGACTGGGCCAGGCTCCACAAAGGCTGAAAGCCCGGCTCATCGAAGCCAGGACACAAAGAAGAAACGGGCAGCACTGGCGGCAAATATCGCCAGGCTGCCCGTTCTCTTTTGAGGTGACTCGCTGTTTAGCTGAAGCTGACTTTGGGAACCAACTTCTTCGCCCGTCGGCCGGCGCTCCGGATGCGGCCTCCGGTGGAGTACTCCTGCTCGATCTGCTGAAGCTTCTTTTCGTACTCCAGCTTTGCCTTGGCCTTGGCCTGGCGCTTCGAGGTGAAGCCATACAAGTACCACCAAGCCAACAGGGCAGCACCGCCGAGCAGCAAGAGAGTCCGGGTGCTCGGCATCTCGAACGCGGGCAGTGTCGGCACGTCGAACGTGGGCAGTCCGAACGCACCCAAGTTTGAGGGAATGGGCTGGATGGTCGGCGGTATGTGGGTATTGATGACGGTGGGGAGCATGTTGTGTTGATCCTTACGGGCGAACCCTCCGGCCAGGTTGGGCAGGCCGGAGGGTCCAAGCTCTACGCCGCTTCGACTTCGTCTTCCTCGGCGTCGTCTTCCTCGTCCTCGTCATCTTCATCGTCCTCATCGGGATCAAGAAGGCTCAAAGCATTGCCGACAGCTTCGGCAAGCTCCTCACGAGTCGCCTCGGGGCGATAGGCATCATTCAACAGGTCGGCCGCGTCCTGAATGATTTGTTCAAGGTCGGCTTTGGTTGGTCCGCTGGGCATGGGGTTGGGTTCCTTTTTTGGCTGATCTGCGGGGCAAGTTTCGCCCTGCTGATTACCAGAATCAAACCGTTCCGCTTATGGACGCCAGATGAAAGAAAGCTCGCCTTGCTTCTTCGGGCGGGGCTGGTCGCGCTACACTTCCGCTACACTGAGAAGCCAACAACGGGAGCAAACCCGACCGGGCGTGGTAACCTGCTGCAATTAGAATGAAGAAGATACGTCTTGGCTACGCTGGATGATCTACGTCTTGCCGGATTCGATTCCCGTCACCCGCTCCATCCCACCCCTACTGTCCCTTCAACGTCGCTTCCTGGATTAGCAAGTCCACCCGGGAGCCTTTCGACACTGGTTCAGTGAAGAGGATGTGGTCGCCGTTGAGCACCATGCGGACTGGGCCGTGCCATTCGCTGCCCCGGCGGACGAGGACGTTCGCGACGGCTTTGGTCTCCGGGTTCAGGTTCTGGCGGACGTAGAAGACATCCTTCAGCGCGGGGTGCTTGCCGCCATAGCCGGAAAGCTGGCCGATGACAACCATGTTGTTTTCGAGAAACACGGCGTGATACCCGCTGCCGGACGATGTGTCGGGCCGGGTACAAAACAGATACGCTCCGCCCGCGACAAGTGCAGCCAGTACTAATAGCCCTAAACGTGGCATTTTTGATCCTTTCCCGTAGTACTTTTTACCTATCGCGAACCCCTGCGGGACGGTACAAATTGCCCAATTCCAGCTTAGGATACTGGTACGCAAGCCGGGCTGGACCAAATCTAACCCATCCGCCTCACCGCTCTTTTTTGAGTGAGTTTGAGCGGGAGAAAGACCTTGTTCACCGGGGCGAGCATCTTTCAGTCCAGTCCATATAGCGGTTGGCCTTCCAGCCGCCTTTTTTGCTGGTATTGTGATTCTGATGCGTACCTGCACTCTCCTCACCCTAGCGCTGGCGGCCAGCATGACACTTTTCGCCGGCGAGAAAAAGATGATGCACTGCTTTGCGTTCACCGTCATCGAGACGGCCACCGACGCGGAATGGAAAGCCTTTGGGGCGGCCACCGATGCCCTGCCCAGCAAGATTCCTTCGATCTCCAAGGTTTGGCACGGCAAGCTGCGTTCCACCTTGAACCTGTTTGCCCCGGATGCCGAATCGCGCAAGAAGCTGATGGCGGGAGACCCCAAGGCCACCGGCGACATCACGCGCTTGCAGCGCAAGCATGGCGTCTGCATGGAGATGGATGGCCCGGATTCATTGAAGGCCTACGCCGATCACCCGTATCACAAGGAATGGATGACGGCCTACGAGAAGGTTCGCGTGGCGGGCACCACCACCATCGACATTTTGGGCCAGTAGGCTTCCGGCTTCAGCCCTGGGGTGCGGTTTAGCTTGAGGGGAGAAGCCCCTAGCTTACGCATGGGGCTACGTTGGGGTTGGGGGTTCGACGTGCGCGCGATGCTAGCGCGACAAGTTCAATACCCAGAGCCACAAGCCAGCTGCTTGCCGGATGTATAACCACGGGTCGCTGCCGCCACCATGGCGGGGCGACCCGAAGACATTTAGGCCATGAACTTCCAGCATCTTTTTGGCGCGGAAGACGTGGTAACCGTCGCTGACGACGATGCAGCTTTTCAGGTTCATCCGGTCCAGGATCTCCGCTACGGCGGCGATGGACTGGAGCGTGGTGGTGCCCTCCGTTTCGAGAACGATGTTCTCGGAGGGGACCCCGTGGCGGACCAGATAGTCGCGGCCCGCTTCGGCCTCGGTAAACCGTGACCCTTCGCCGGAGCCGCCGGTGGTGACAATCATCGGGGCCAGGCCTTGGGTGTAGAGCGCCAGGGCATGCTCCAGGCGGGCCCGCAGGACGGGCGAGGGCTTGCCGCGATACTCCGCCGCACCCAACACCACGATGGCGTCAGCCGGTTGGGCTTCATCCCGCGTTGATTGCCGGTAGACCTCGCGCGTGGCCCAGCCCAACGCCGCCAGCGCCACCAGCGAGACAAGACCAGCTGCGGCGATGAGCAAACGTTTCATGCAGTTGGGAGACTTTGATTCTAGCGCTGCCGGGGGCCAAAGCTGACAGGGCCGGGCACCGCGCTGGAAGAGCGGAAAGGGCAGGATCGGGGTGGGCGATGCTACGCTCAAGGCGATGCCCGTCCGTGAGTCCATTCTGAGCGTCCGCCATCCGTTGCTGAAGGAGATCCGGCGCGCGCTTGACAAAGGCGACCCGACGCCCGAGGGCTGCACGGTGATCGAAGGACGGCACTTGCTGGAGGAAGCGCTGCGGGGTCCGGCGGTGGTGGAGACGATCCTGGCGCCCGCGGAGTGGGATCTGCCGGCCCATCGCGCCCGCCGCATCGACGTTTCCGAGACCGTGCTGCGGCAAGTGGCGTCCACGGAATCGAGCCCCGGCGTGATGGCGCTGGTCCGGTGGCCGGCGTGGACGGCGGCCGAGTTGTTGGTTTCGCCGGCGTTGGTGGTGATTCTGGACGGCGTGCAGGACCCGGGCAATGCCGGGACGATCTTGAGGTCGGCGGAAGCGTTTGGGGCCACGGGGGTCGTGTTCCGGCGCGGCTCAGTAAGCCCGCGGAATCCGAAGCTATTGCGGGCGTCGGCGGGGTCGAGTTTCCGGCTCCCGACCCTGGCCGGTGATCCAGAATTGCCGGTAAAGCTTTATGCCGCCCACCCGCATGAAGGCGCGAACGCGGCCGACGTCGACTGGGGTGAACCGTGTGCGCTGGCGGTGGGCAGCGAGGCGCATGGAGTTTCCGCGGAGCTGCTCCGCCAGGCGACCCCGGTCCGCATCCCGACCGGACGGGTGGAATCCCTGAACGCGGCCGTTGCCGCTTCGATCCTGCTCTATGAGGCGTCCCAGTGCCGGAGGGCCACGCGGACGTGACCCTTTTTGAGAATCCCGCCGACATTCCGCTGGCCGAGCGGCTGCGCCCGCGAACGATTGCCGAGTACGTGGGCCAGGAGCATCTGCTGGGGCCCGGGAAACCACTGCGCGCGCAGCTGGACCGGGGCGAACTGCGGTCGCTGATCCTGTGGGGTCCGCCGGGCGTCGGCAAGACCACGCTGGCACATCTGCTGGCCGGGGCCACCAAAGCCAGCTTTATGCCGTTCAGCGCCGTGATGTCCAGCATGAAGGAGATCAAGGAAGTGATGGTGGCGGCGGAGAAGAACCGCCACCTGGGCCGCAAGACGGTGCTGTTTATCGACGAGATCCACCGGTTCAACAAGGCCCAGCAGGACGCTTTTCTGCCTTATGTGGAGCGGGGCGACATCACGCTGATCGGGGCCACGACGGAGAACCCTTCGTTTGAGGTGATCTCGGCGCTGCTGTCCCGGGCACGGGTCTACGCCTTGCGCCCGCTGACGGCGGAAGAGACCGTGGCGCTACTGGAGCGGGGCGTGGCGGCTCTGAATGCCACCGCCGAGCCCGAAGCGCTGGAGCGCATTGCCATGCACGCCAATGGTGATGCCCGGGCCGCCTACAACCTGCTGGAATTGGCGGCCGCTGCCGGGCCGATCCGGGCTGACAGCGTGGCCGACATGCTGGGCAAGAAGAACCTGGTCTACGACAAGTCCGGCGAAGAGCACTTCAATCTGGTTTCGGCGCTGCACAAGAGCGTGCGTTCGTCTGACCCTGATGCGGCGCTTTACTGGCTGGCGCGGATGCTGGAAGGCGGCGAGGACCGGATGTATCTGGCGCGGCGCTTAGTACGAATGGCGATTGAAGATATCGGCTTGGCGGACCCGCGGGCGGTGGAGCAAGCGATCGCGTGCCAGCAGACGGCCCACTTTCTGGGCATTCCGGAAGGCGACCAGGCGCTGGCCCAGATTACGCTTTACCTAGCGGTGGCGCCCAAATCAGACGCGGCCTACCGGGCGTTGGGTGAAGCCCAGCAGACGGTGCGCGACGCACCTGCCGAGCCGGTGCCGTTCGTGTTGCGCAATGCGCCCACGCGTTCCATGAAGCAATGGGGCTATGGCGCCGGGTACCAGCATGCGCATCAGGCACCCGGCGCCATCACGGCGATGGAGTGCTTGCCACCCTCCCTGAAGGGCCATCAGTTCTACCACCCGACCGACCGCGGGATAGAAAAACGAATCCAGGACCGGCTGGCGGAAATCCGGCGGCTGAAAACCGATCTCTCAGAATAGACAGATCTTCACACAAATGTTTTCACCCGCCGCCTTGAGGATTTCTTATCACTTCTTGCGCTTGCTGCTGTGAGCGGTGACAGTGATTTCGATGTGAGCACCACCCGCCAGCGCCGGGACACCAACAGTGGTTCGAGCCGGGCGGGGTTCCGCGAATACCTTCGTATAGACGGCGTTCATCCGGGCGAACAGGTTCATGTCGGTGAGATAGACGTTGACCGTAACAACGTCGTCGTAGCTGAGGCCGGCTTCCTTGAGGATGACGCCGATGTTGTCGAGAGTCTGTTTGACCTCTTCATCAAAATTTTCGGACATCTTGCCCGTTTTGAGGTCAGTGCCGATCTGACCAGCGACATACAGCGTGTCGCCCGCCCATACACCGGGAGAGAAGGGGCGTCCCGTGGGGAATTCTTTGGGTTGGACAACTTTGCGCTGGGCCTGGGCAGTGGCAGCGGCGAAAAGACAGAACACGACTAGAGTGAGTTTTCTCATAAGGTTGATCATACCCCCTCAGTACCGAAGTACCAGAGCAGAATGGCCCTTTTTTCTCATTGAGCCGCGGGGGTCAAATGGCGGAAGGTAAAGATATCCAAAAAACAAGGGCAAGCCACCGAGCGAGCCCCGGAGGAACTTCATGTCTGAACGACGAGCATCAGGGCGCTTTCCGATTGAGCGCGATGTCAAATACAAAGTGGTCAGCCGGCGCGGTCAAGAATCCGGCGCGGGAAAGACCGTGAATATGTCCAGTTCGGGCATCTTGTTCTCAACCGAGCAAGTGCTGCAAGCCGGGCGCCAAGTAGAAATCTCCGTCGCCTGGCCGGCGCAATTGAATAATCAGACGCCGTTGAAGCTAGTGGCGCGGGGCCGGGTGGTCCGAGTGGAGGATCATCAGGCGGCCGTAGAAATCCAGCATTATGAATTCCGCACGCAAGCTAATCCCATGGGGGCGCAGTTGCGGGCGTCGTAGCCCAAGTTTTTCAGACTTCCCTTCATCACGGGTGCCTGATGAGTACTCCGCCCACCGGCTTGAGGCTGGGGGGAAACCGGGGACTGCAATCTCGCGTCTTCGTGACTTCCTCGCGAGCGGCCTAATCGGCCGCTCGTTTTTTTTGCCTTCCCTTCCCCGATCTCAGGCGATGGCTTGGGCTGCTTTTACAGCACCCGCAGCTTAAACCTGATCCGCATCTCATCCTTGGTGCCGATGGTCCCCAGGGCCGCTTTCTGCTCTTTGATCCCGTAGGCCGAATACTTCACTAGGGCGGTGCCCTCCAGGAATTCGCCGGACCGCTTGACGGTCACCGTGCAGGGTTTGGCTACGCCGCGCACGGTTAACTGGCCGGTAACGGGACCCTCGCCCAAAAAAGAGGCTTCAAAGCGGATTTCCGGGAAGCGGGCCGCGTCGAGCACATCCTTGCCCAGCGTTACTTCACGAATTTTTGCCAGTGCTCCGGATGCCGGTTTCCAGTCGTCCAGTACCTTTAGGCTATTAGCTTCGACAGTGAACGACACGGAGGTTTCGTCAAAGCGGCCCTGATACCGTTCGAACCGGAAGACATGCTTCTTGCCGGACAACAGGCCGGTCTTGTCTACTTCCAGTTCGAAGAGGGCGTCCGGAGCCGGGGCGATTCTTGATTCGGCGGCAACCGGCCTTGCCGCGAGGGCGAATGCTGCCATGATGACAGTGAACGTGCGCATTGGTCTTCATACCTCCACCGCGGGTGGTCTACACAAAGCCGCTGAACAAGCGATTGATTTGGGAGCGAATACGTTCCAGATTTTTTCGGGCAGCCCCCGGATGTGGCATGCGAGCGTACCGCGATCATCAGAGGTGACCGCGCTCAACCGCCTGCGCCTGGCGCACGATCTGGCTCCGCTGGTGATCCATGGCAACTACCTGATCAATCTGGCATCGCTGGACCCCCAGATCCGCACCAAATCCATCATCGCCTTCCGGGGAGAACTGGAACGGGCCCGTGTGATCGGAGCCGAATACCTGGTGATCCATCCTGGCAGCTACAAGGATCAATCCGTGGAGCGAGGGATTGATTGCTTCATTGAAGCGCTGGCCGAAGCAGTAGAGGGACTGGAGGCGGGCGGGGTAACGTTGCTGCTGGAGAATACGGCGGGACAAGGCAAGGCACTGGGCAGCCGGTTGGAAGAATTGGCGCAGATGCGGCAAATGGCCCTGGAGCGGACGGCGCTTCGCATCGGCTACTGCATCGACACCTGCCACGCGCTGGCCGCAGGCTACGACATCGCGCAGGAGGAAGGACTGGCGCTGACGGTGGAGTTTCTGGACCACCTGCTGGGCCTCAGCCACATTCCGGTGATCCACGCCAACGATTCGCAAGGTGCACTGGGTTCGCACCTGGACCGGCACGCCAACATCGGCCTGGGCCAGATTGGGGAAGCGGGATTTGCGCGCATCATGCAGCACCCCCAGTTGCGGGACAAGGCCTTTATTCTCGAAACGCCGCAAGATGATGGCGCGGATCGACGCGATATTGCGATGCTGAAGCAGCTGAGCGGGATGGCCC
Source organism: Bryobacteraceae bacterium (assembly GCA_947458745.1). Taxonomy (GTDB): domain Bacteria; phylum Acidobacteriota; class Terriglobia; order Bryobacterales; family Bryobacteraceae; genus JAPKYZ01. The sequence goes on from CANGYQ010000004.1 coordinate 162,240, forward strand.
AGGATGCGTCAGAATAGATCGGCATGGACTGGCCGCGCGTCTCTCGTTTCCCATTGGGGTTGCTGAATCTGGCGGCCGCTGGCGTTTTGTTGCTGGCCCCGGCGGGCACGCTGTGGGGACAAGCGCCACCGGCCAATACGCAAGAGACTTACGAGAAGTTGTGTGGCGGCTGCCATGGTGCGGATGCACGTGGCACGCAGCAGGGTCCGGGGCTGGCGGGTAATCCGGGAGTGCGGCGGCGGTCCGCGGCGAATCTCCGCAACGTGATCCAGAAGGGCCTCCCGGCGGCGGGCATGCCGGGGTTTGACCTGCCAGCGGCGACACTGGATTCGCTGGTGGCGCTGGTGGCGTCGCTGAACGCGGTGGCGGCGGAATCGAAGGTGGCTGGCGACCGGGCCGCCGGGCAGGCTTACTTCCAGGGCGCGGGCCGCTGCGGGACCTGCCATATGGTGCATGGCTCCGGCACCGCGGTGGGGCCGGATCTGACCAACATCGCCCGCGAACTGACAGTGGACCAGTTGCGCGACGCGCTGCTGACACCCAGCGCGCGCATCGCTTCCGGCTACGGCCTGGTGAATGTCCAACTGCGTTCCGGTGGGCGGCTGCGCGGTTTTGCCCGGAACCGGACGCGGTTCCATCTGGGAGTGCAGGACCTGCAGGGTCAGCTGCACCCGCTGGCGCTGGACCAGGCGACGCGGGTGACGGAGGAGACGGCTTCGCTGATGCCACCGGTGAAAGCGTCGGCGGCCGAGACTCAGGATCTGATCGCGTATTTGAGCAGCTTGACCGGCGTAAAATCGGTGGCGGCGAATACGCCGGGACCCATCGTGACCGCACCGGCTACGCCCAGTGGGGGGATTTCGTTTGAGCAGATTCTCAACCCGCCCGCTGGTGACTGGCTGACCTACAACGGCCAGCTAAGCGGCAACCGCTACAGCCCGCTGAAGCAGATCAACGCGGCCAATGTGGGGCAACTGCGCCTGAAATGGAGCTACACCATTCCGCTGTGGACCCAGTTCCTGCCCGACACGCCTTACTTCCGCGAGAACATGCGGTACTTCGGCCTGGAGACGGTGCCGCTGGTGACCGGCGGCATCATGTACGCCACGGGGCCCAATCAGGTGTTTGCGCTGGATGCCCGCACCGGACATCAGCTGTGGACCTACGGGCGGCCGCGAACGCCAGGCCTGGTGTCTGACCCATCGCTGGGCACCAACCGCGGCGTGGCCATCCTGGGCGACAACGTGTTTATGGTGACCGACAACGCCCACCTGATCGCGCTGAACCGCACCACCGGACGCCTGGTGTGGGAGGTGACCCTTCCGGAGGAATTGCAGAAGTACGGGGGCACGGTGGCGCCGTTGATCGTGAAGGACATGGTGATCGCCGGCGTGGCGGGTGGCGATTGGGGCATCCGTGGTTTTCTGGCCGCCTACAAAGCCTCGACGGGCGAACGGGTGTGGCGGCACTGGACCGTCCCCATGCCGGGTGAGCCGGGCTTTGAGACGTGGAAGGGCAATGCCTACCCACTGGGCGGCGGGGCGACGTGGCTGACCGGCTCCTATGACCCGTCCACCGACACGCTCTATTGGGCCACCGGCAACCCCTGGCCCGATTCAGACGACCGCGAACGCGGTGGCGACAATCTGTATACCAATTGCGTGCTGGCGCTGGATCCAGCCACGGGCAAGCTGAAATGGCACTACCAGTTCACGCCGCACGATGTGCATGATTGGGACGCGACCGAACCGAACGTGCTGGTGGACACGGTCTATCGCGGAAAGCCCCGCAAGCTGCTGCTGCATGCCGATCGCAATGGCTTCTTCTATGTCTTTGACCGGACGCAAGGGGAACTGCTGCTGGCGAGATCATTTATGCACCGCGTGACCTGGGCCACCGGCATTGGTGCGGATGGCCGCCCGGTGCTGGCGCCGCCTTCGGAACTGAACTGCCCGGACCATGCCACCAACTGGAACGGAACGGCCTTTAGTCCGGTGACGGGGCTCTACTATGTCATGGCCAGCGAGAAGTGCACGGTGAAGCTGGCCCCGGGAAACTGGAAAGCAGCGCGTCCGCCCGATGACCCGGGGGCCAAGTATCTGCGCGCCATCAACATTGAGACCGGCCAGATCGCCTGGGAGACCCAGCAAGTGGGGCCGATCGACGGCAAGCGCGTGGCGGGCGTGCTGGCCACGGCGGGAGGCATTCTGTTTTACGGCGACCCCAGCGGCTATCTGGTGGCGGCCGATGAACGCAATGGCCGGACGTTGTGGAGCATGCCGCTGAACGCCACGATCAAGACCTCGCCGATGACCTATGCGATTGACGGTGAACAGGTGGTGGTGCTGGCCGTAGGGTCCAATCTGATGGCGTTCAGCCTGGGGCCGGCCACGACATCCGGGCGGTAGTGCGTCAGGCACTGCTCAATCCAGTACCGCTAAATCCAACGCGATCGACTTGAGTCTCATCAAAGGCGCAGACAGTTTTTTCTGCAGATAGCGCTCTAGGTCTTTCCCCCACGTCCGATATAGCTTCTAGATCGAAGGACACCTTTACGGTTCATTCGCTCATTTTCGTATGCGGACCATTGACGACTACGCGCCTTCCTCTGAGTCCGACGGCCACCATGGCGTCGCGGGACAGCCAGCGTCATCGCGGCCTTCGCCCAAGATCCTGATTGTGGACGACACGCCCACCAACATTGAGTTGCTGGACAACGTGCTGCGGTCCGAAGGGTTCCGTACGGTCTCAGCGACGGACGGCAGTTCCGCGCGGGCGTTGGGACGGGTGGAGCAGCCGGATCTGATTCTGCTGGACGTGATGATGCCGGGCGAATCCGGGTTTGAGACATGCTCCCGCCTGAAGTCCGACCCCACTACGTCTGATATCCCGATCATCTTCCTGTCCGCTTTGGATGATGTGAAGAACAAGGTGACGGGCCTGAAAATCGGCGGCGTGGATTACATCTCAAAGCCCGTGCATGGGGAAGAGGTGCTGGCGCGAGTGCGCGTCCATCTGCGGATCAACGAGAACAACCGGGCGCTGGTGCGGGAGCACCGGGCGCGGCTGGAAAGCTTGCGCGAAGCACAGCAGGCGATTCTGGTACGGTCGGAAGACTGCCCAGAGGCCTCGTTTGCGGTCTACTACAGTCCGCTGGAAGAAACGGGGGGCGACTTTTACGATGTCGTGTCGGTGGACGCGGACGTGTTTGGCTATTTTGTCGCGGACGTCAGCGGGCACGGAGCCAGTGCGGCTTTCCTGACCTCAGCCATCAAGGCGCTGCTGCGCCAGTATGCCGGCCCTCTCTATTCGCCGGAGGACACGATGCGTGGTGTCGATGCCGTGATGCGGCAGATGTTGGGCGAGGAACAGTACCTGACTGCCTGCTACGCCCACCTGAATCGCCGGACGCGCAAGCTTTCGGTGGTGAGCGCCGGGCATCCGCCGCTGGTGCTGGTGAGTGCTACCGGTCAAACGACGGTGGTGGAGATGAATAGTGACCCGTTGGGAATCTTCAGCTCCGTTGTGTTGAAGCGCAAGGACCTGCGGGTCTCACCCGGAGACCGGTTCTACCTCTGCAGCGACGGCATGATCGAATCCTCACCCGGCGCGCCGCGCAAGGCGGGGATTGAGAAGCTGGTCGCCGCCTGCTCACACCATCGCAGCGAGGCGCTGGCCACGGCCACGGACAGCATTGCCGCCAGTGTGCTGGAGGGAACGGGACCGGCCAGTGACGATCTATTGCTGTTGGCCGTGGAGGTCCGTTGATGAGTAGGCGTTGTGAACTGCGGGCGGAACTGCCGGGCACGCTGGAAGCGATCGATGCGTTCTGCCGGCAGTTCAGAAGCTGGTATGCGGGAGCGGGTGAAGAGAGCGGCCGCTTTGGTGCCGAGCTCCTGCTACGGGAAGCCCTGATTAATAGCGTCAAGTACGGCCCTGGGGCCGATGCCCCGGTGAAGTGCGTACTGCGCGGTGGCCGGCGGCGGCTGCTGATCGCGGTCAAGGATCAGGGCAAAGGATTTGATTGGCGGGCCGTGCTCAATCGGGCACCCGTGGAGATTACCTCCACCGGCGGCCGCGGGTTGGAGATCTATCGCCGGTACGCGGACCGCGTCCGGTTCAACAGCCAGGGCAACAGTGTGGTGCTGGTGAAGCGGTTCCAGACAACTGGACAAACTCTGAAGGAGACGAGATGACAAATGCGAATGAACAGGGCGTATTGTGCCCTGAAGGTGATGTGGTGGCTTCAGCCGTGCCCCAGTTGCGCAGCGAGCTGCGGGACTTGGTGAGTACCGGAGTCCGGCGGCTGGTGGTGGATATGAAGAACGTCCAGATGATCGATTCGGCGGGCCTGGGCCTGCTAATCGCCGCCCACAATTCGCTTAAGAAGATGGATGGCGAGATGAGCGTGATCCAGGCCTCGTCGGACATTCTGGAGTTGCTCACGACGTTGCGGATGAACCAGCATTTCAAGATCGAAGGCCAATAGAGGCGATTCAGGGAACCGATGAGCAAGCCCACTGTCGACGATGAACTAGTCCAGGAGTACCTGGCCGAGAGCCGCGAACATCTCACCACCATCGAAGCGGACCTCCTGCAAATTGAGGACGATGGAGCCGCCATTGATGAGCAATTGGTGAACCGTGTCTTCCGGGCGGCGCACTCGATCAAAGGCGGGGCCGGATTCTTTGACTTCGTCAAGATCCGGGAGTTGGCGCACAAGGCCGAGAACGTGTTGGACATGGTCCGGTGCCGGGAACTGGTGCCCAACTCCGAGATTGTCAGCATCCTGCTGCTGGCCTTTGACAAGCTACGTGAGATGCTGGCGGATTACCGGCAGAGCAATTCGATCGACATTTCAGAGTTTGTCGGGGCGCTCACCAATATCACCACCGCGAATCTGGCCGCGGATCAGAAGCAGGCCGTCAACGGGCAGGTTTCGCTTGCTGTTCCCAATGCCGCCAAGATCATTCAGGTGGCAGCTTTTGATCTGGCGCAGGCCCGCCGGGGGGGACGTTCGATCTATCTAGTGGAATACGACCTGTTCCACGACATTCACCGCGCGAGCAAGACGCCGCTGGACGTGTTGAGGGGGCTGATGAAGTTCGGCTCGATTCTGGAGAGCGGCCTGGACCTGGATTCGGCCGGGACACTGGAGGATGAAGCATCCAGCCGGCTGCTGATGGAAGTGCTGTACGCGACGCCGCTGGAAGCGGACTTGATCAATGAAGTTCTGGCGTTGCCGCCGGAGCAGGTGAAATTGATCGAGAAGAATGGCCAGGCCATCAACTTGGCGGGCGCTCCCGCTGGGCAAGTTGCTTCTGTGAATCTGCCAGCTCTGCCGGTGACTCTGCCAGCTTCGCCGGTGACCGCACCTGCCGCGGCAGTGCCTGTTTCCGTTGCGCCTATTCCAGCTGCATCCACGGCCGAGACGGCGGAGGCATCATCTCGGCCCTCTGTCGCACCGGCGGCGGAAGCCACGATCCGGCTGAATGTGGAACTGCTGGACTCCCTGATGACGCTGGCCGGGGAGTTGGTGCTGAGCCGTAATCAGCTGAGCGAGGCGGTGTCGAGTGACGACAGCACCGGCATTCGTGCCGCCGCGCACCGCTTGAGCCTGGTGACGTCGGAGGTGCAAAGCGCGGTCGCGCTGACGCGCATGCAACCCGTGGGCACGTTGTTCGCCAAGTTCCCGCGCCTGGTCCGTGACCTGGGCCGTGACCTGGGCAAGCAAGTGCAGCTGAAGATTGAAGGTGGCGACGTCGAGATCGACAAGACCATCCTCGAAGGCTTAAGCGATCCGCTGACGCACATGATCCGCAACTCCGTGGACCATGGCGTGGAAATGCCGGAGGTCCGCACAGCGGCGGGCAAGCCGGCAATGGGCACGATCACGCTGCGGGCCAGCCACCAGACCGGCCAGGTGGTGATTGAGATCATCGACGATGGCAAGGGACTGCCGGCGGACAAGATTGGCGCTTCATCGCTCGCCAAGGGTATGATTACGCGCGAGCAACTGGACGCCATGTCGGACCGCGACAAGATCATGCTGATCTTCCTGCCCGGCGTCTCGACGGCGGAGAAGGTGAGCAACGTCTCCGGCCGCGGCGTTGGGATGGATGTCGTCAAGACGAACCTGGACAAGCTGGGCGGCAAGATCGACATCGATTCCGTGGTGGGCCAAGGCACGTCGTTCCGCATCAAGCTGCCGTTGACGCTGGCCATCATCCCTTCGCTGCTGGTGTCCAATGGCGGCCAACGGTTCGCCCTGCCGCAGGTGAGCGTGGGCGAGTTGATCCGCATCCCGGCAGAGCAACAGGCGGAGCGGATTGACCGCGCGGGCGATGGCGAAGTCCTGCTGCTGCGGGACCGGCTGGTGCCGCTGCTCCATTTGAGTGAAGCGCTGGGTGGCGCCAGGACGGCTATGTCGGACCGCGCCATGAACGTGGTGCTGGTGAACACGGGCAGCTTTGAGTACGGACTGGTGGTGGACGACCTGCACGACACGGTCGAGATCGTGGTGAAGCCGCTGGGACGCCATTTGCAGAGTCTGGGCGACTACGCGGGGGCGACGATCCTGGGCGATGGCCAGGTGGCGATCATCCTGGATGTGGGTGGCGTGGCGGCGCGCGCGGGGCTGACCGCCGATACCATCACCCGGCCCACGGGCACGGAAGAGGAAGCGACTGAGAGCCAGTCCCAGAGCCTGTTGTTATTCCACAACGGCCCCGGCGAACAGTGTGCGGTACCCATTGAGCTGGTGACCCGCGTGGAACGCATCCGTCCGGAACAGGTGGAGCATTTGGGCGGCCGCCGCACGATGCAATATGGCGAAGCCAGCCTGCCGCTGGTGGCGTTGAACGATGTGGCATCGATGGGCCAAGTGGGTGAAGGCCAGCAGTGGGTGGTGATTGTGTTTGAGCGCACGGGCCGCCCGCTGGGTCTGCTGGCCGCTGAGCCGCTGGACATGATTGAGAGCTACGTGGCGCTGGACCCGGTGACGCTGCGTCAACCAGGCATCGCCGGGTCGGCCATTCTCAACACCCGCACGACACTGATGCTGGACATCTTTGAGCTGGCCGGATTGGCGCGGCCTAATTCCACCGAGACCCACACGTCCGCAGGCAGTGTCCAACCGGTTGCGGAAACCGCGATGGATATTCCGCCGGCGCCAACCGCAACGGTGTTGGTGGCCGAAGACTCGGACTTCTTCCGCGGCCAGATCTGCCGGCTGATTGAAGGCGTGGGGCATCAGGTGCTGGCGGCGTCTGATGGCCAGGAGGCATGGGAACTGTTGCAGCAGCACCCGGACGTGAATGCCGTGGCCACTGACCTGGAGATGCCGCGGCTGGATGGGTTGGGCTTGACCCGGCTGATTCGCGCCGATGGGCGCTTTGGCCAGTTGCCAGTGATTGCGCTGTCGTCGCTGGCTGGTGAAGAAGAAATTGCCCGCGCTTTGGCGGAGGGCGTAACGGAATACCAAGTGAAGCTGGACCAGGACGATTTTCTAGCCAGCATTGAGCGCGCGCTTAGCCCAACGGCGGCGCGCTAGGGCATCACGGAACTACACGAACACAAGGGACACGGATACTGAGATGAATAACTGGAAAATCGGAACACGCATCGCCACGGGCTTTACCGCCATCACCGTCATTGTGATGACGCTGGGAATTTTTGCTTATTCCCAACTGGACACGATCGCGGCGAGCGCCAAGCGTATCACGGATGATTCGCTGCCGGGCGTCTACTACATTGGCCAAATCAAGAGCCAGACACTGCAACGCTACCTGGACCTGCAGCAGTTGATCACCACCACGAACCCGAAGGAAGTGGCCCGGCTGGAAGCGGAAGGCTTGCAGTTGCAGAACTCCATCACCAAACTGCTGACGGACTACGAGAAGACGATCCATCTCGACAAGGACCGCCAGTTGTTTGAGGCCATGAAGTCCGTTCGGGCCCCCTACATGGAGAAGTTCCAGGAGGCGGTTGAGGCTGCCGGAACCGGCCGCAACCGGAACCGCGCGCAACAGATTACCGATCGGGAGGTGGCGCCACTGTATCAGCGGCTCTCCGGCGCACTGGATGCCCTGGTGGCTTTCAACAAGGAGGAAGGTGACCGGGGAGCCGCGGGCATCACCGACGCCGTCAGCCGAGCCAGCACGGGAGTGTTGATCGGCTTGGCGCTGGCGCTGGCCGTCGCCATTGGCACTTCCATCGTCGTGACCACCAGCATCACCAAGCCGCTGGCCGCCGCCGTGACCCACCTGGATCTGGTGTCCCGCGGCGACCTGTCACAGGACCTACCGGCCGAATACCTGGTGAGGGGCGACGAGATTGGTATCCAATCGCGCTCCATGCAGACCATGTCCCAGAATCTCCGCACCATGCTGCAGAGCGTCACCAGCGGCATCCGGCAAATGGCGGAAGCCTCCGACAACCTGCTGACCAGTTCCAGCCAGATGTCCAGTGGTTCAGAGAGTGCCTCGCACCGGGCTCAAAGTGTCGCGGCCGCGGCCGAGCAGATGAGCAGCAACGTCATGATGGTCGCGGCCAGCATGGAGCAGACCACCACCAACCTGTCCCTTGTTTCAGTGTCCACCCAGGAGATGACCGCCACTATCGGGGAGATCGCCGCGAACTCCGAGCGCGCGCGGGGTATCACGGCCGAGGCCAATCGCCAGGCAGCCAGCATCACCCAGCAGATGAATCAGCTGGGCCAAGCGGCACGGGAGATCGGCAAGGTCACTGAAGCGATCACAGAGATCTCTTCGCAGACCAACCTGCTGGCGCTGAACGCCACTATTGAAGCGGCGCGCGCCGGGTCGGCCGGCAAGGGTTTTGCGGTGGTGGCCAATGAGATCAAGGCCCTGGCGCAACAGACCGCCGCGGCCACGGAAGACATCAAGGCCCGTATCGCCGGTGTCCAGACATCGACCGCCATGGGCGTCTCCGAGATTGAGAAAGTATCGGGGGTGATCCACCAGGTGACCGACATTGTCAGCTCCATCGCAACCGCGATCGAGGAACAGGCCGCCGCCACCAAGGACATCGCCCGCAACATTGCCGAAGCATCGACGGGCGTCCAGGATGCCAACCTGCGGGTGTCGGAAAGCTCCCAGGTTTCGGTGTCGATCGCCAGCGACATTGCCGTCGTGAACCAGGCCACCAGCGAGAGCGTCACGGGCAGCCAGACTATCACGGCCAGTGCCAAAGACCTGGCCACGGCGGCCTCGACGCTGCGCACCGCGGTGTCCGGCTTTAGAGTCTAGCCACCGCGAAAAGAGGAACCAAATGCCGGCCACCATGCCCGATTTACAGCTACACACCTTACTGGCCACCTTTCAGATCCGTGACGCGCTTTTCGCACTGGATGCGGCCGGGGTGCACGAAGTGCTCCGGTTGGTCCAGGTAACACCGGTGCCCCATGCGCCGCCGGAAGTGATGGGCGTCATCAACCTCCGGGGCAAGATTGTGACCTTGCTCGATACCGGCTTGATTCTGGGCCTGGGTGCCACCGCCCGGGATCGCGAAAGCCGCGTCTTTCTGATTGAAGACCGGGGCGAGTTTCTGGGTCTGCTGGTGGACCGCGTGGGTGAAGTGATAGAGGTGGAACCAGGCAGTACGGAGCCGTTGCCCTTGAATATCCCCCCCGCGCAGGCCCGCTACTTTACGGGCGTCTGCCGTGCCGGGGGCCGGGTTTTGACGCTACTCAACACCAGCGAACTCCTCCAGGGGAGCCACGCTTAGGCCCGAACCAAGGGTCCCACAATTCAAAGACAGATCAGCAAGCGAGACACATCATGAGCCTTAGCCAATTCTTCCAGAACTTCAGCATCGGACAACGCACACTAGCCAGCGTTGGACTCTTCTCTTTGCCCTTGGGCGTTTTGTTTTACTTCAACCTTGATCAGCTGTCGAGCAATATTACCTTTGCCACGCAAGAACTGGATGGCAACCGGTATCAGCGGCCGCTGGTGCGTTTAGTGAAAGCCGTGGGTGACTACCAGGTGGGTGTGCTGGCGGCCAACGCGTCACGCGGTGGCGCGGTGATGACCACCGAGCAGGAGATTGACGGCCTGCTGGGCACACTGGAAACGCTGGAGTCGAGCATCGGCGATGGGCTGGGCTTCGGCCCGGCGGCGTTGAAGGAAGCGCAACTGGAGTCGCTCCGGGTGGCCATGTTGCGGACAAAGTGGCAGGCCCTGAAGGAGCAGGCACGGCAGCCGGGTTCGAAGGCCTGGACCGATGCAGGGGATGCCCTGGTGGGCGACCTGCGCGCGATGGTGTCCCGCGCCGGAGATATGTCGAACTTGACGCTGGACCCGGAGATGGACAGCTACTATCTGGCGGATGTCACCTCGGTGGTGACGGCGCAGTCGTTGGGACGGTTGCGCGCGACGGCACTGTTTGTCATGCCGCAAATGCTGGCCAAGGGTCAGGTGGCACCGGCGGACCGGACGCAAGTGGCCATCTTTGCGGCGGCGATCAAGGAGTCTGACTACGACCGCATGACCGGCGACCTGGATACCGCCTTCCGCGAGAATGGCAAGGCCAAGCGTGGGGCCAGCCCAACGCTGAAGCCTGAAGTACAGCCGGCCAAGGCGCGCTACGAACAGGCCCTGCCCGCTCTGTTGGCCCAGTTGAATGATGTATCCGCGGGCAAGCGGGTGAGCGGAGAACAGTTGCAGGCTGCCTTTGACCAGGCGGAGGTGGCAACCGTGGAATTGGCGGGCAAGACCGTCACGGAGCTGGATGCCGTCCTGAAGGCGAGGATTGACGGCTATGCTGGCTATCGTTGGACGCTGGTGGCGGGCACGCTGGCCGCGGCCCTGGTGGCAGGGTTGCTGTTTCTGCTGGTGGTGCGCAGCATCACGGTGCCGCTGACCACGAGCGTCCAGTATCTGCAACACGTCACGCAAGGCGACCTGTCGCAGGATCTGCCAATGGAGTTGCAGTCGCGGGGCGACGAGATCGGCCAGTTGAGCCGTTCCATGCAGACCATGCTGACAACGTTGCGCGGCATGATGGGGGAGATTGGTTCAGGCATCCGCTCCCTGACCGGTGCCTCGGCGGGGCTGTCGGCGGCTTCGGCGATGGTGACAACGGGTTCCCGCGACGCCTCGGATAAAGCCCAACTGGTGGCGGCCGCGGCCGAACAGATGAGTTCCAATGTCAGCTCCGTGGCGGCCGGAATGGGACAGGCTACCAACAACCTGGGTCAAGTATCTTCGGCCACCGAACAGATGACGGCGACGATCGGTGAGATCGCCAGCAACTCCGAACAGGCGCGCACGATCACGGCCGAGGCCACGCGCCAGGCCCAACAGGTGACGGAGCAGATCCAGCAGTTAGGCCAGGCCGCACGAGAGATCGGCAGGGTGACCGAGGTGATCACGGAGATTTCTTCACAAACGAACCTGCTGGCTTTAAACGCCACCATTGAAGCGGCTCGGGCGGGCAGCGCGGGCAAGGGCTTTGCCGTGGTGGCCAATGAAATCAAGGCACTGGCACAGCAGACCGCGGCCGCCACGGAAGACATCCGCCAGCGTATCAGCACGGTGCAGGGTGCCACCAATCAAGGCATCACAGATGTGGAACGCGTCTCGGCGGTGATCGGCGAAGTGAATGCCATCGTGACGACCATCGCGGCGGCCATTGAGGAGCAGGCCGTGGTCACCAAGGACATCGCGCGCAATATTGGCCAGGCATCCAGTGGCGTAAAGGAAGCCAGCAACCTGGTATCAGAGAGCTCCCAGGCATCGCACGAGATCGCGCGGGACATTGTGGTGGTGAACCGGGCGGCGGGCGATATGGCCTCCAGCGGCGAAGCACTGCGCGCGAGCATTGCGGACATGGCCGCGGTGTCGGAGCAACTGGAGCGGGCTGCCAGCCGGTTCCATGTGTAGGCCAGAGGCCAAGGGAATTTCAAGCCAAGGGAAAGTGAACGCGGCAGGGGCAGGCCGCCGGAGTGAAATGGTGGTGGACCGATGAGCACGCGCGTTCTAGTGGTGGACGATACCAGCCTGTTCCGGCGTGTCATCACGGGTGCGCTGGCCGGCATCCCGGGTGTGGAAGTGGCGGGCTCCGCCAGCAATGGGAAGCTGGCGTTGTCGCGGTTGGAGGCTTTGAAGCCGGACCTGATGACGCTGGATCTGGAAATGCCGGAGATGGGCGGCCTGGAAGTGCTGGAGGCCATGAAGTCGGCTCCCTTTACGACGCAGGTGCTGGTGCTGAGTTCCCACACGACGCGCGGCGGCGCGATGACGGTGAAGGCGCTGGAGCTGGGCGCATTCGACTTCATCACCAAGCCGCAGGGCGGCACGGCGGAAGAGAATCTGCTCCAACTGCGGGAGCGCATGATGCCGATCCTGCGCGCTTTTGAGCGCCGCCGTGAGATCCGCGACATCCTGAAGACCGGAGCAAGGCTGCCCCTGACGGGGCCCAAAGTGACGGGGACCACTTCGCCGGACGCGGTTGCCGGGCGGGTGACGCCGCCTCTGGCCCGGTCAACCGCGGAAGCCGCCAGTGCCACCCGATCCCACCGGCGCACGGGATCACCCATCATTGTGATCGGCGTTTCCACCGGAGGCCCGGCCGCGCTGGCGGAGGTTCTACCCGCCTTGCCGAGCCGCTTGGCGGCGCCGGTCTTCATCGTGCAGCACATGCCGGCGCTGTTCACACTACCGCTGGCGCAGAGCCTACAGAGCAAATCAGCGATCCAGATCCGGGAAGCCAGCGACGGCGAGATTGCGGTGGCGGGCTGCGCCTACATCGCTCCGGGCGGCCGCCAGATGAAACTGGAGCCGACGGCGACCGGTGCGATCCAGATCCGGGTGAACGATGATGCGCCGGAGAACAACTGCCGCCCCTCGGTGGACTACCTTTTCCGGTCGGTGGCGCTGCACTTCCCGGGCCGGGCGATTGCGGCCATCCTGACGGGCATGGGCAATGACGGGGCGCAAGGCCTGAAGATGTTGAAGCGCGGGGGCTGCTTCAGCATTGCCCAGGATGAGGCGAGTTGTGTGGTGTTCGGGATGCCGCGGGAAGCCATTCTGACCGGCTTGGTGGATGCGGTGGTGCCGTTGAAGAACATTGCTCCGGCCTTGGTGCGGGCCATGGAAGAGGCCGCGCCATGATCCGGCTGCTGGCGGAAGAGCGGGCGGTGGTGGCGCAGTACATCTACTCGCTATGCGCCATTACGCTGGATCAGTCCAAGGACTATCTGATCGAGGGACGGCTGAGCCCAGTCGCCGAAAAGGCGGGCTGCCGGAGTTTACTGGAACTGGTCAACCGGGCCCGCGCGGACGCGACCGGCGCACTGAAGCGTTCAATCATCAACGAGATCACCACCAACGAGACGTTGTTCTTCCGTGACTCCTCGCCGTTTGACCTGTTGCGGTACAAGATCATCCCCGAGGTGATCGACCGCCGCTCCAAGACCAGCCAGCGGGTGCCGTTGCGCATCTGGAGTGCGGCCTGCTCCACCGGCCAGGAGATCTACAGCATCGCCATGGTGCTGGCGGAACTGTTGGGTGACCTCAGCCGCTATCAGATCCGCCTGGTGGGCACGGACATCTCCGATCAGGCGGTGGCCAAAGCCAGTGCCGGCATCTTCAGCCATCTGGAAGTGTCGCGCGGCCTGGTTGATTCGGCCCGGGCCAAATACTTTGTCTCCCATCCGGAGGGCTGGAAGATCTGCGATGAACTGCGCAGCCTGGTGAACTTCCGGCGGCTGAACCTGATGGAGGACTTCTCATCGGTCGGCAAGTTCGACGTTGTCTTCTGCCGCAATGTGGCTATCTACTTTAATGAACCGGACCGGGCTTCTTTGTTCAACCGGATTGAGCAACGGATGGAACCGGACGGGTACCTGGTGATTGGGTCAATGGAATCGCTGAGCGGCATCTGCCCACAGTTTGAATCCAAGCGCCACCTGCGGTCGGTCTATTACCAAAGCAAGACAGCCGCCGTGGTAAACGCGCCCGCCACCAGCGCACCCAGCCTGATGGCCCTGTCGCGCCTGGCCTCGTCACCAGCGGCACCCGCCACAGCGCGCCCAGCGGATAGCACAGCCGTGCGGCCCGCACTCACATTCGGGAGCCGCAAGTGAACTCCTGGGCCACACCGGAGGAGAGCCGGTCACCGCTGGCACCCTCGGCGGAACGGCTCCAGCAATTGGAGGCACGCATTGCCGAACTGGAACAGGCAAATGCGCGCCTCTACCAAGTGATGGACGCCGCGAACCTGGTGTCCGTGATTGCCACTGATACCTCCGGAATCATCACCCTGTTCAACGCGGGTGCGGAGCGCATGTTGGGCTACCGGGCGGCGGAGGTGGTGGGTCAGCGAACGCCACACTTTATCCATTGCCCCGTGGAGGTGGAACAGCGGGCGGCGCAGATGTCGCGTGAGCTCGGCCGGACCATCGGAGTCCGGGAAGTGTTCCGGGAGCCCGAACGCCGAGGCTTGGACAGCAAGGCCGAGTGGACTTATGTACGCAAGGATGGCTCCCGCTTTCCGGTGGAACTCGCTGTGACCGTCGTGCGCGATCCCGCCGGAACCATTGTGGGCTACCTGGGCATCGCCACTGACCTCACGGAACGGAAGCGGCAGGAAGGCCAGTTGCAAGCAGCGATTGCGACTGCCGAAGCCGCCACTGTGGCCAAGAGTGAGTTTCTGGCCACCATGAGCCATGAGATCCGGACCCCGATGAACGGCATCCTGGGCATGGCCGGTCTGCTGTTGGCCAGTGACCTGAACCCTCGCCAGCGCAAGCGCGCGGAGACGCTGCGGGACAGTACGGAAGCATTGATGACGGTCCTGAATGACGTACTGGACTTTTCGAAGATCGAAGCGGGCAAGATGACGCTGGAATCGGCCCCGTTTGACTTGCGGACGGTGGCTGAAGGGGTGGCCGATCTGATGGGGGTCCGGGCTCAGGAAAAGGGGCTGGAACTAACGTGTCTGATTGAGTGGCCGGTGACCACGGCCGTGCTGGGTGACGCGGCCCGCCTACGCCAGATGATGCAGAATCTGGTGGGCAACGCGGTGAAGTTTACCGACTCGGGAGCCGTCCGGTTGCGGCTGCGGCTGGGTGCCCCGCCCGCCGAAGACAAGGCTGGGCGGCAACTGGTTCGCTTTGAAGTTTCCGATACGGGCGCGGGTATCCCGCTAGAGAAGCAGGCGGAACTGTTCCAGAGGTTTCACCAGGTGGATGCCTCCACGGCGCGCCGGCATGGTGGGACGGGCCTGGGCCTGTCGATCGTGCGTGGTCTGGCGGAGACGATGGGCGGCGCGGTGGGGTTTGAGAGCACAGTGGGCCAGGGCTCCACGTTCTGGTTCGAGGTGGAGTTGGCAATGCAACCCGAGTCCGTCCGGCCGGCGGCGTTGTCGCTGGACGGCAAGCGGATACTGTTGGGCGGGCACACCGGGGCCGGGATGCACCTGCTGACGGACCTGCTGGAGTTCTGGCAGTGCGAGCCGGTGCTGGAACCCGATGCGGGTGCCGCGCTCAACTATCTCCGCAGTCCAGAGGCGCGGGTGGACGCGGCCGTGCTGGACCTGCGCAGTGCTTCCAGTGGTGGCCGCAACCTGGAAGCGCGCCTCTATGAAGACATCCGGCTGGACCGGATACCCGTGGTCCTGCTGACGCCACTGCGCCTGATAAGCGGGGCCGAGGTGCAGCAGAACCCAACGGCCTACACGGGACGGGTCAGCAAGCCGGTGAAGCAAGGCGAACTGGGGGCGGCGCTGGCCGCCGCGTTCGGCAAGAGGCAGTTGAACGCTCGGCCCGAGAGAGAGCCGGCAGCCGATCTGCAAGAAGCGGCGGTGTCAACCGGAAGCGCCGCTGCTGGCGCAGGCGCAGGGCTGAGAATCCTGCTGGTGGAAGACAACCTGGTGAACCAGGAGGTGGCGTTGGGGATGTTGGAGGGTTGGGGCTATTCGGTGGATATCGCGGGCGATGCCGATGCCGCTTGGCCCCTGCTGTTGCGCCAGACCTACTCCGCTGTGCTGATGGACTGTCACTTGCCGGGCGTGGATGGTTACCAGTTGACGCGTCAGATCCGGGCGTCGGCCAGCGCTAACTTGGACCCCTCGGTGCCGGTGATTGCGATGACCGCCAACGCGCTAGCCGGCGATCGAGACAAGTGCCTGGCCGCGGGCATGGACGACTACATCTCCAAACCGATCCGCTCCCAGCAGTTGGCGTCGGTTCTGCAACGCTGGACGCGGCCGCGACACGCCACGGGCATTCTCACAACCACACCGGCAGTACCGGCCTCACCGATCACTTCAGAAATACAAGCTTTACCAACCGTCATGTCTCACACCACTGTTTCCATCGACCCCGGCTTTGACGCGGAGGACTTACTTGACCGCATGATGGGCAGTGACGACTTAGCCCGGCGGGTGGTGAGCACGTTCGTCAAGGATACGCCGCACCAACTGGCCGCCTTGGCCAAAGCCATCCAGGAAGCGAATCCCCAGAACGCGCGCCTGATTGCCCACTCCATCAAGGGTTCGGCGGCCAACATCGGGGGCCAAGCGCTTTGCCAAGTCGCGGGACAGATGGAAAAGATGGGGGAGGCCGGGGATCTGGCGGCCGTCGAAGGGATGATGCCCCTGTTGGCGGCCAACTTTGACGCTCTGCTGCCGCTGCTGGAGGAGTTCAACGGGCAGTGAGGCTGGTGCTCTTTTGAGAAGACTGAAGTCTGGGCGACGAAATTTCATCCTCATTGACAGCCACTTCAGCCACGTGCTAGCCTAGGCATTCCTCGGGTGCCCGCTTGGGCATAACAGGGAAGCCGGTGAGAGTCCGGCGCGGTCCCGCCACTGTGAAGAAGGGTGACCGCCTCATCAAGCCACTTGGGAGCAATTCCAGGGAAGGCGAGGCGGCATTTGCAGGCTCCTCCTGCTCCTTCTAAGCCAGGAGACCTACCAGGGGAATGAAGGCTGACTTTCTGCGGAGAACGGAAAGAATGCGACTTGATTCCATTCCTATCAATCTCGAGTTTGTTCCACGGGCGACCTGCCCGCGGGAAGTCGGCTACCTATCTTGGGAGCCTAGAGAGCATGAACAGTTTTGCGACTTCGCGCGACGGCACGAAGGTTTCCGGACGGTGGCGATCCGGCGTTAGCGGTCGATTACTGCGGGGCATCGCGATCCTGGTCAGTTTGGCCAGCATGGCATTGGGCCATGGTGCGCCGTCACTGAGCGGCCTGATCCGCGACCCGCAAGGGGTGGCCGTTAAACTAGCGCAGGTCCGGTTGTTTGAGCAAAGCAGCGGTGCGCTGCTAACCACCATTTCCGGCAGCGATGGCCGCTACCGTTTTGAGCGCCTGGCGGCGGGCACCTACGTGATCGAAGTGGAGCTGGAATTGTTCCGCACTGCCACTGCGTCAGTGACCATCGCGCCGGGCGGCGCGACGGAGCACGACATCAAGCTGCAGTTGGCGGGCGTGAACCAGTCCGTGCTGGTGACGGCTGCCGGCGCTCCGCAACAGTTGGATGAGGTGGCTAAAGCGGCCAGTGTCATCACGGGTGATGAGATCCAGAACCGCAACGAGTATTCCCTCGGCGAGATCCTACGCAATACGCCGGGGATGCTGGTCACCAATGGTGGCGGACCCGGCCAGTTGACCACCATCCGCATGCGCGGCCTGCGCGCTGATTCGACCAGCGTCCTGGTGGACGGCCTCCGCCTGCGCGACACGACGACCATTTCGGCCGATTCGAGCTCTCTGTTTTCGGCACTGAACTTCATTGCGGCGGACCGCGTGGAAGTGGTGCGAGGTTCCGGTTCGTCGCTTTATGGCACCAATGCCGTGGGCGGCGTGGTGAACGTGGTGACCCAGCAAGGCGGTGGTCCGCTGCACGGGCAATTGCAGACCGAAGGAGGCAACCTGGGCTTCTACCGGGCGCGGGGTACGCTGAGCGGCGGCGCCTTCCGCGACCGCCTGAAGTACACTGCCGGGCTGAGCCACCTGAACGTGATCCAAGGCGTGGATGGCCGCGACCCCTGGCGCAGCACCGGAGGCCAGGGCTTCCTGCGCTACGACTTCACGCCCACCATGAACGTGAGCGCGCGCCTATGGGGCACCGACGACTTCGTGATGACGAACGTGGGCCCCTCCACCGCTGGTGTCCCCACGGCCAACTTTCCGGCCACCGGCATCATTCCCGCGCAGCTTCTTTCGCCCGCCAACGTGGCGCTGCTCAATGCCGGCGGCCGCCCGGACTACACGGGGGCTAACCTGATCCCCGGCCGCGATGACCCGGACAACCGGCGCTCGCTCGGCTTGTTGAACTCGGCGTTGGTGTTCCGCCACGCGCTGACACCGCGGGTGAACTGGCAGGCCAGTTATCAGCGAGTCCACACAGACCGCATTTTCGAAAACGGCCCCGGGGGTGGCGGCTTCCAGCCCGTCACGTCCGATTGGAGCCTCTTCCTGGGTGACATCGACACCGCCGAACTGCGTGGCACCGCGCAACTGACACCGTGGATGAGCGTCACCGGCGGTTATGAATATGAGCGGGAAAACTATCTGACCCGGCAGGAGAATAATCTCGCCGCCCCGCGCACGGTTTCGACCCGCACCAAGATCACCCAGAACATGAACACGGGATTCGCAGCCACCCAACTGGGACTGTTGGGCCGGAAGCTGCAGATCTCGCTTTCTGGCCGCGCGCAGCAGTTCGCGCTTTCCCGGCCCGAATTCCGGTTCACTGGGGTGGCGACAAACTATGAGCGGACACCGCTGCTGGCTCCTCCGCGGGCGCTGACCGGCGACGTGGCCGTGGCTTACTTCGTCAGCCGCACCAACACGAAACTGCGCGCGCACTTGGGTAATTCATACCGTGCACCAGGGCTTTATGAACGCTTCGGCGGCGGCTTTTCGGCCAACCCTGTCACCGGCATCGTGGGGTTCACCGCTTGGGGTGACCCGCGCCTGGCACCGGACCGCTTCAACTCGGTTGATGCCGGGATTGACCAGTACCTGGTGTCGAACAAGATCCGTCTCTCCGCAACCTGGTTCTACACCCGCATGGTGACGTTAAGCGCCTTTGATTCCTCCGGGGTCATCCGCCCCGCGACGGACCCGTTCGGCCGGGCCAGCGGCTACATCAACGGCCCCGGCGGCATCACCCGCGGCTTTGAATTGGGCGTTGAAGCGCGGCCCATGCGTACGCTGACATTGAGCGGCAGCTACACCTATACGCGCGCCAACCTGGACCGCGACCTGAGTGTGGGCGGCATCTGGCGCGTGCTGGGCGTACCGCGCCACACGGCGTCTCTGGTCGCCACCAAGCAATGGAGCCGCCGCCTGGACACGACCGTCGATGTCTACTCCCAAGGCAGTTACCTGACCCCCTTCTTCGCCGGCGTGCGGAGCCGCGCCTTCGAACTACCCGGCTTCTCAAGAACCGACCTGGTGGGCAACTATCGCCTATACCAGGGCGAAAAGAGCCTGACGCGGTTGTACGTCAAGGTAGATAACCTTTTCTCGCAGCGTTACTACCAGAATGGGTGGCTGGCTGCGCGGACGAATCTTGTGGTGGGATTGGGGTTTGGGTTTTAGGGCGAGGGGCCGCTGGGTCTCACGCGGGACGGCCCCCAAGGGGTGCCCCGTGCTTTCCCAACCGTATTCCTCGGGTGATTGGATTGCCGGTTGCGGCGCACGCGGCTCCAGGATTGCTACAATTACTGCTTCATGAAAATTCTGCACGCCCTGATGCGCGCCTACGCCTACATCTATCATTTCCTGCTGGCTGCGGCATTGACGGGAATCGCCACCGTCGCTTACCTGAGCGGGGTGCATAACATCAACACGGGCGGCATGATGACCCTGACAGGCCTGCAACTGACGCAGTGTCTGCTGGGCATTGGGCTGATGGGAATTGTGGCGGTGTTGCTGGCGGTGTTCGGCATTTTGCGCTTCCTGTTCCCGATCTATGCCGCGGGTGCGGCCTTTACGTTGTTCCGCTGGTTTTTCGCTTCGGGCTACCGGTTTGGCAGCATGGAAGCGTTCCAGTGGGGCATCGCCCTGTTTGTGGGTGCGCTGGGCGCGCTGCTTTGCAGCTTGCTCGAGCTAAAAGCACGCGACCGGAAGCGCTCCCGCAGCATCTAACGGGTTATGGATCGCCGCCGATTTTTTCCGCTTTTACTGACACCCGTGGTGGGTGCCTGGGCGGAAGGCACCGGCAAAGTCCTGCGCGGCCGGCTGACACAGCGCGAAGGGCAACCCACCGTTTTGACTTTGCCTGGTGGCAAAACCGTTTCTCTCGATGGCGATGAACCGACGCGGGGCGTCCTGAAGGATGACCGGCTACAGGACACCGACTTTGAAGTGCGCGGCGAATACACGCAGCCGGGCCAGTTCCAGATTTCGCCCATCCACACGCGGAGCATGTTCGTCTGGCAGAAGGGCGAGCGGCTGATGGTCACCTATTGGTGCGACATCTGTTACATCCGCACCTTTACGCCGGGTGTCTGTTGGTGCTGCCAGGACAACACGCGGCTGGACCTGAAGGATCCCGACGCGCCGGACCCGAAGCCGTAACGGCTGGTGGGCTTAGGCTTCGACGGACGGCTCGCTGACGCGCGCGGCTCTGACACCGGGGTGCGGCGGCATAGTACGCTAGGGCCATGATCGCCACGGCGCTGATCGCCCTCACCACTATGACTGCACAATACACCGTCTCCACTGCGGAGCCTGAAGTTGGCTTGACGGTCGTCAAGCTGCGCGATGACGCCCACAAGGTGGAGGTCTCCGTCACGCCCACGGTGGGCAATATGGCCTACTCGATGACCGTGAACGGGACGGAGGTTTTTTGGTCTCCCTACAAGACAGCCTCCGAACTGCGCGCGAAGCCAACTCTGGTGGGCAATCCGTTTCTTGCCCCTTGGGCCAACCGTATCGACGGCATGTCCTATTGGGCGGGCGGCCAGCAGTATGTGCTGAACCCGCACTTGGGCAATCTGCGGCCGGACCAGAATCGCAATCCGATTCATGGGTTGGTGGTGTTTTCCGATCGCTGGAAGGTGGCGTATCTGCACGCGGATCAGGACGGGGC
Organism: Bryobacteraceae bacterium; assembly: GCA_947458745.1. GTDB lineage: Bacteria > Acidobacteriota > Terriglobia > Bryobacterales > Bryobacteraceae > JAPKYZ01. Next base: position 183,316 of record CANGYQ010000004.1, read on the forward strand.
CGTGTTGCGGTCGCGCCTGGACGTGTGGCGGTATGCCGACTGGATGGCGCAGTTCCCTTTTGCGCACTCCATTGAGATGACTTACCGGTTGCAGAACGGTGTGCTGTCGGTGGAGACCGAGATCGAGAATCTGGGCAGCCAGGCGATGCCGGTGGCCATTGGCTATCACCCCTACTACCAGATCCCCGGCGGCCGCGATGCCTGGACCATTCACATCCCGGCCAAAGAGCATGTTGAGTTGAACGCTTCCCTCATCCCCAACGGCCAACGCACGCCGGTAGCCAGCATGGACATGGCGCTGAAGGGCGCAAAGCAAGATGACGTCTACACCAGCTTGGTCCGCAATGCTGAAGGCCAGGCGGAGTTCTCCGTGACCAATGGCAAGCAGAAGCTCGCGTTCCTGTTTGGGCCGAAGTTTCCGGTAGGCGTGGTCTATGCGCCGCCGGGCCGCGATTTCGTTTGCTTTGAGCCGATGGCCGGGATCACGGATGCGTTCAACCAGCATCACAAGGGGCAATACGCCGAGCTGCAGACGGTCGCCGCCGGGGCCAAGTGGCGCGAGGTTTGGTCGATCAAGCCGAGTGGCTTTTAGGTGTTCTAGCGGCTAGCGTCCTCCGCGCAATAGAGCTTCAAACTCCGCCGCCCCGCGCGTGTTGATGACGTCGGCTTTGGTCAACCAGCCGCGGCGGGCGGTGAGGACGCCGTAGCGCATGTTCTGCAGGTGCTTGGGATGGTGGGCGTCGGTGGAGATCACGAACTGGCAGCCTTTGCGCTGGGCGGCGCGGAGCATGGTGTCATTCAGGTCCAGGCGCTCCGGCGAAGCGTTGAGTTCCAGCCAGACGCCATGCTGAGCTGCTGCCGTAGTGACGCGGTCAAAGTCAAAGGGGAAGCCTTCACGGTGCAGTAGGACGCGGCCGGTGGGGTGGCCGATGACGCGGACGTACTTGTTCTCGATGGCGGCCAGATAGCGCTCCGTCATCTCTGTGGACGACAGGTTCATGTAGCTGTGGACGCTGGCGACCACAAAGTCGAGCGCGGCTAGCGCTTCATCGTCCAAGTCCATGCGGCCATCGCGGAGAATGTCGCATTCCAGGCCGGAGAAGACGCGGAGCGGGTAATTGGCCTGATCGTCGCGGACGCGGCGGGCGAAGGCGATGGCGCGCGCCTCATCGAGGCCATTGGCCATGGCGAGCGCCTTGGAATGGTCCGTGATGGCGATGTAGTCGTAGCCCAGCGCGTGCGCATGCCCGGCCATCTCTTCGAGCGTCGCCCGGCCATCGGTCTCGGTGGTGTGCATGTGCAGGTCGCCCCGCAGATCGGCGGCTTCCAGCAGCACGGGCAAGGTGCCGTTTTCGGCGGCTTCCAGTTCGCCGCGATTCTCGCGGAGTTCCGGGGGGATCCAACTCAGGCCTAGGGCGGCGTAGATCTCTTCCTCGGTCCGCGTGGCGACAAATGAGCCGTCCGAGGTCCGGGAGAGGCCGTATTCGTTCAGCGACAGGCCCATGCGCACGGCCCGGGTGCGGAGCACGACGTTGTGGTCCTTGGACCCGGTGAAGTACTGCAGCGCCGCCCCGTAGTTTTCTTCCGGCAGGGTGCGGACGTCCACTTGCAGGCCTTCCACGCCCACATGAGCACTGGCCTTGTTTTCGCCGTGGGCCAGGACACCCGTTACGCGCGGGTGCTTCACGAAGACCTCCAGCGCGGCGACGGCGTCCGGTCCGGTGACCAGCAGGTCGAGATCGCCAATGGTTTCCCTACCGCGACGGAGGCTGCCGGCGGGGGTGACGGCGGTGACGCCGGGTACGGCGGCCAGGTCGGCTTTCAACTGAAAGGCGGTCACGTCGGCGAAGCTGAGCAAAAAGCGGCCGACGCTCCGGCGGTACTGGGCGATGGATTTTAGGATTTTCTCTTCGAGTTTTGCGCCCATGCGGGGAAGATTGCGGAGCCGCTGCTCCAGACATAGCTTTTCCAGGTCATCGATGGTGGTGACGCGGAAGTGTTCAATGATCAGGGCGATGGACTTGGGGCCCAGGCCTTGTATCTTCAATAATTCCAACGCGGTGGGCGGGTATTTCTCCAGCATCTGGTCGCGCCGCTCGAATGAGCCGCGTTCGGCCAACTCCGCCAGAATCGCCGCCATGCCCTTGCCGATGCCGGGGAGGTCAGTGACCTTCCGCTCTGGATCTTTCAGTACGTCCAGAACGCGTTCAGGAAAGCCTTCGATGGCGGAAGCGGCGTTGCGATAGCTGCGGATGCGGAAGCCATCCTCGGCGGCGATCTCCATAAGATCAGCCGTTTCAATCAACAAGCGGGCAATTTCGACGTTTTCCATCTCGTTCCATCCTAAACCGGCGGCGTGGGGTAGGCGGCTAGGAAAGTGCGCGGGGAGAGTAGGGGGATACCCCAGTACCTTTCCAAGAGTAGTGGAAGCTGTATGAAAATCTGGTGTACAATCGCGGGAGGCTGACAGGCGATGAACAGCTTGCGGCAAGGCGGTGCTCCAACCGCTTTATTTCGAGGAAGGGAATCGATGGAAAAGCTCGCACAACAACAAAATATTCAAGAAGCTTTCCTCAACAATGCTCGTAAGGAAAAGATCTACCTCACCATCTATTTGATGAGTGGCGTGAAACTTTCGGGCCGGATCAGGAGTTTCGACAAGTACTCGGTGATCCTGGAAGCCAACAACCAGGAACAGTTGATCTTTAAGCACGCCATTTCAACTGTAGTGGTCTCCCGGGCCACGCACTTGGCGAATTATATGCCTCCGCCTGTGGGTGCTTCCGCTCCCGGGCAACCCACTGCCAGTATGGCATTGGCCGCAGGAGCACCAGGAGAATAGCGGCATCCGGGGAATTTAACTGGCCCACATCGAAACCGCCATTCTGGTTGGTCTAGAGATTCGGAGCACGCGGACCCAGTCAGCGACGCGTGCGGAGGAATCACTGGACGAGTTGGCTGTCCTCGCGCAAACCGCGGGTGCGCAGGTGGCGGAGCGCGTCCTCCAATTTCGCGAATCAGCGGAGGCGGCCACGCTGGTGGGTTCGGGCAAAGTACTGGAACTCCGGCAGGCCGTTGAGCTTCATCGCGCCGACGTCGTCATCTTCGACGTCGAGTTGACCCCTACCCAACTACGGAATCTGGAGCGTGAGCTGGATACCCGCGTGGTAGACCGGACTCAGTTGATCCTGGACATCTTTGCCAGCCGCGCGCGGACGCGGGAAGGCCAGTTGCAGGTGGAACTGGCGCAACTGAACTATCTGCTGCCCCGGTTGGCGGGACGGGGCATTGCCATGTCGCGCCTGGGCGGCGGCATCGGCACTCGCGGCCCGGGCGAAACGCAGCTGGAGACCGACCGCCGGAAGATTGCCCGCCGCATCAAGCGGATCCAGCAGGATATTGAAACCGTCCGCCGGGGCCGAACTATCCAGCGGCGGCAGCGGCAGGGCGTTCCGCTGGCCACGGTGGCGATGGCGGGCTACACCAATGCCGGCAAGTCGACATTGTTTAATCGCCTGACGGGGTCCGATGTGGTGGCCGACGCGCGGATGTTTGCGACGCTGGACCCGACGGTGCGCCACGTCATTTTGCCCTCGCGGCGCAAGGTGCTGATGTCGGATACGGTGGGCTTTATCCGCAACTTGCCCACGACCCTGGTGAAGGCGTTCCGGGCGACGCTGGAAGAAGTGGTGGAAGCCAAGCTGATCCTGCATGTAGTGGATGCCAGCTCTCCGTCCGGGCCGCAGCAGACGGCCCAGGTGATGAAGGTGCTGGCTGAGATTGGGGCCGCGGAGACGCCGCAGATACTGGTGCTGAACAAGGCCGACTTGCTGAGCGAGACACCGGACGCGCACGCGATCGCCGCGCGGCTGTTATCGGAGACCGAGGAGAAGGCTCCGCCGCGAGTGGTCTGTGTATCCGCGCTAACGGGGCAAGGGATGGCGGACCTGCTGCGGATGGTGGACGATCTGGTGCCGCTGGACCCGGTCGCTCCGGCCCATTTCCGCTTGCCGGTGGGCGAGGGCGGCCCGTTGAGCCTGCTGCATGAGTGCACACAGATTCTCGAGGTAAGGTACCTGGACGAGGTCTGCGAAGTTGATTGCATCGCACCGGAGTCGATCCGGCGGCGGCTGGCGCAGTATCTGGTGCGGAAGAAGCCGCTGGCCGGGTGACGCCCAGGATGGGGTTACGGCTCTACGGCGTGGGGCGGCTCTCCCGGTAGATCCAACCGCGGCGGCGCATCCATTTCTCCACTTCCACGGCGAGAAACACCGCCATTGACAACAGTACGCAGAACGCCATCTCAGCAGCGGTAAGGGGGTGGGTGTGGAAGACCGGGTTCAAGATGGGGATGTAGATCGTGCCTAGCTGGAGCAGAATCGTCAGCACCACCGCACCCGACAGAGGCAGGTTAGCGGTCAGGCCCAGATGGAAGAACGGCTCCCGTTCGGAGCGGATGGCCCACAAGTGCCCCATCTGGGCCAGCACCAGCACCGTGAACACCATGGTCTGCCAGTGGGCGGAACCAGAGCGGATCGCCCAAGCCTGGGCAAAAAGCGAAACGCCGCCCATGGCCAGACCCGCCCACAGGATGTGCTGCCACATGCCATGGGCGAAAATGCTTTCCGTGGGGCGGCGCGGCGGACGTTGCATGACGCCCGGTTCTTCCGGTTCGGAGGCCAGCCCCAGACCGGGCAGCCCGTCGGTCACCAGGTTGATCCAGAGGATATGAATCGGCAACAGCGGAATCGGCAGCCCCAGGAATGGGGCCAGAAAAATGGCCCAGATCTCGGCCGAGTTGCCGGTCATGGCGTACTTGATGAACTTGCGGATGTTGTCGAAGATGCGCCGCCCCTCGCGTACCGCCGCCACGATGGTGGCAAAGTTATCGTCCAGCAAAACCAGGTTGGAGGCTTCCCGGGCCACGTCGGTACCGCTCTTGCCCATCGCCACCCCAATGTCGGCGCGTTTCAACGCGGGCGCGTCGTTGACGCCGTCGCCGGTCATGGCGACAAATTCCCCCCGCGCCTGCAGCGCCTCAACGATGCGGATCTTCTGGGCAGGGTCGACGCGGGCATACACCCGGATCCGTGGCACGCGCAGGCTGAACTCCTCGTCACTTAAGGCCGCCAACTGCTGCCCGGTCATCACCACGTCCCCTTCGGCGGCGATGCCCGCTTGCCGGGCAATGGACCCGGCCGTGGCGGGATGATCGCCCGTGATCATCACCGGCGCGATGCCGGCGGAGAGACACAGCCCGACCGCCTCTTTCGCTTCCGGGCGCAGTGGATCCATCAGCGCCGCCAGACCCAAAAATGTCAGCCCGGATTCGATCGCTTCCGCCTCTGGTTGCCCCGGCAGTTCATTCCAATGCCGCTGGGCCACGGCCAGCACGCGTAGCCCATCCGCCGCCATGCGCGCGGCTACGGCGAGGACTGCTTCCCCAAGAACCGGCCCTTCGCCCGCCGCGCCCAGCGCCGCCGTGCACTGGGACAGAACGCCTTCCGGAGCGCCCTTGGTATAGGCCAGAAAACCGGAGTGGTGGCGGTGAAAGGTGGTCATGCGCTTGCGGCCGGAATCGAATGGCAGTTCCAGCAGGCGGGTTGCCTCTTCTTCGAGGGCGCGCGGGTCAAAGCCCGATTCCAGCGCCGCCACGTAGAGGGCAACCTCGGTCGGATCGCCGGTGGTGTGGCCGTCAGCACCACGGCTCGCGTCGTTGTTCAACGCCAGCGCCTGGAGCAAGCCGGCCCAGGGCTGTTGCTTGGCCAGGGTGTGCCAATCGCGGCTCCCTTGGCCGGCTGCGTGCAGCTCCACCACGCGCATGTTGTTCTGAGTGAGAGTGCCGGTCTTGTCCGAGCAGATGTAGGTGACCGAGCCTAGAGTCTCCACCGCGGGCAACCGCCGGACCAAGGCCCGATGCTCCACCATCTTCCGGGCCCCCATCGCCAGCAAGATGGTGACGATGGCGGGCAGCGCTTCTGGAATGGCCGCCACGGCTAGGCTGACGGAGGTCAACAACATGCCGGCTAGAGGTTCGCCGCGCAGGAGACCCGCCACAAAGGTGATGGCGCAAATGGCCAGCACCGCAATGCCCAGGCCCCGACCGAACACAGCCAGCCGCTTTTGGAGCGGCGTCTTGGGTTCGGCCCCGGAATCCAGGAGCGTGGCGATCTTGCCGAGCTCAGTCTCCATGCCCGTCGCCACGGCCAAGCCCCGGCCCCGGCCGTAGGTAACGATGGTGCCTTTGTAAGCAAAGTTCCGGCGGTCACCTAGTGAAAGGTCAGGGTTGGGCAACGCCTCGCAGTGTTTTTCGACGGTGGCTGACTCGCCCGTCAGCAGGGATTCATCTACCTTGAGCTGAGCGGCTTCGACCAGCCGCAAGTCAGCCGGGACCAGACTGCCAGCCTCCAGCAGCACAATGTCGCCCGGGACCAAGTGGGTGGCGGGAACGGTCAGCCGTTCGCCCCCGCGCAGCACCAGCGCGCCGGCCGCAGCCAACCGCGTCAGCGCCGCCATGGCCCGCTCCGCGCGAAACTCCTGGACAAAGCCGATCACCGCGTTCAGCAGCACGATTACGATGATGGCAAGCGTATCTTCCACCTCGCCCATGACGCCGGCCACCACGGCGGCGGCGATCAGGATGAGGATCATGAAGTCGGCGAACTGACCGAGAAAGATCCGCCACAGGGCACGCGGCGGCTTCTCGCGGATCGCATTGGGACCGGATCGGGTGGCGCGCTGTTTCGCCTCTTCTACCGCGAGACCGCGTTGCAAATCAACGCCTAAGCCGACGGCCGCCGCGGATACGTCAAGGGTGTGCCACGGTTTCATGGGAGGGTACAGGGGACCGAAGTCAAGTTGGGCGCGCATTTCCGGGCGGCCGCTGTAAAGACCACTCTACACCCTCGGTCGCAACAGTCCGCCGCTATCCGCTATCTTCAGCCGTCGGGACTGGTATCCTTTTGGCTGGGATGAATATCCCCAACGCGCTAACGCTTCTCCGGATCTTCTTTGTCCCCATGCTGGTGGGTGCCCTGGTGGGCGATGCCCGGCAGGTGTGGCTGGCGCTGGCTATTTTTTTAGCCGCGGCGTTAACCGATCTGCTAGACGGATACCTGGCGCGCCGCTGGGGGCAGATCACCACGGTCGGCACGCTGCTGGACCCGATTGCCGACAAGCTACTGATTTCGGCCGCCCTGATCGCGCTGGTGCAAGTGCATGCGGTGGCGGGCTGGGTGGCGATTCTGATTGTCGGGCGGGAGTTTGCGATTTCCGGCTTGCGCTCCATTGCCTCCAGCGAAGGCTACATCATCCAGGCCAGCGACGCGGGCAAGACGAAGATGGTGCTGCAGGTGGTAGCCGTCGCGTTGTTGCTGGTGGCGATGGAATGGCCCGTCTTGAAGCCCTATGCCGACCTGACACTGTTCGGGGTCGTGGCTTCGTCTCTGTTTAGTGCCCTGCTCTACTTCCGGCAGTTCTGGAGCAAGATCGACCACCGCGTGAAGCGGCGGCGGCGGCGGGAGTATCTGGCTATGGCTCGCGAACAGCGGCTCCAGCAACTCCGGGTGAAGATGGCGAAGCGGGCGGCGGCTGCGACGACCGAATCTCGAACTTCTGTGCGGTAAACACCACGGTCCGGATCTGGCCACGAGTGCCGGGAGCGCCGAGTGGGCGTCCGTTGTACTGAATGACGATGCCGCCCGCGTTGCCGGTGAAAACGACCGCGCTCATCGAGCCGGCAATGCGCCGGGTTTCCCCGGCTTCCATCACGCCGCCGAAGATCTTTTCGCCATCGGACAGCAGCCGGACCCAGGATTTTTCCGTGGCACTGACCGCGACTTCGATCGGGGACGTCTGGCCGCTGGATGCGGGCCGTTGCGGCGAGGAGGTCGCTGGTGCGGTGGGTTTGAGATTCTCCGTGCGCAGGGGTGGAGGCGAAGCCAGCGGGGTGGCGGTTTTCGGCTTCAGGTTTGACGCTTGCGGTGCTGGGGGCACGGAGTCAGGAGATGCCTCCTGTCTTACCTCGGCAAAGGGCGTTGAAGGATTGCTATCCACGGGCTCAGTCGGGGCGGGCGCTACCGGAGCCAGAGCCACCGCCGGAGTCACCGGAGCGTTGGCCACCGGCGGGGCACCGATGGTTTTCCCCAATACGAAAGCCCGGAGATCAGGCCGTTGCTGCCAGGTGAGGTAGCCGGCCGACCCAAAGATCAGGGTAACTGCCAGCGCCATCCAAATCCTGCCGCTATTGGATTCCTTGACGAAGGCGGCCTCATGGAAGAATTCTGAGCCATCTTCTTCCACCAGCAGGGTGGGCTTGGTGGGGCGATAGTCGCGCAGCACCTTTTCCACCGGGACGGTTTCAACGGGCGGAACCGTCACGGCTTCCAGGTCGCCATCAATGTCGGCACTGGTTAAGCCCAGCGCCTGGGCATATTGCCGGACGAAGCTGCGGGAGAAGAAGCCGCCGGGGATCTGGTCCAGCCGGTCCTGCTCGATTGCCTCTAAATAGGACAAACGAATACGGGTTCGAGTGGCGATGTCGGCCAATGACAGACCTTGCTGTTCGCGGGCGGTCCGCAGCTTTCTTCCGAGGGAAACCATATCTTCTGCCTTTTGAACGGCGTACCGTCTTATAATACTACATTCACGATGAATCCCTTACCCCCGGAGGGGAAGCTGCGTATTTCCGTTGTGGTGGTGAACTGGAATCGGCGCGAGCTGCTTCGGGAATGCCTGGATTCGTTGTCGAATCAGACAGTTGGCCCCGTAGACATTTGTGTAGTGGACAATGGCTCCACTGATGGGTCGCAGGAGTTGATCACCGGATCTTATCCACAGGTCCGGCTGATCCGGAACCCGGATAATCGCGGTTTCTGCGCGGCGAATAATCAGGGAATATTTTCGTCCGCCGGTGAACTGGTGGCGCTGTTGAACAATGACGCCCGCGCGCAGCCGGACTGGCTGGAGCACCTGGCCGCCGCCTTTGCGCGGCCGGACGTGGGGATGGCGGCGTCGAAGATTCTGGTGGCGGAGCGGCCCCATCTGATTGACAAAGTGGGTCATCTGATCTGGCCGGACGGACAGAACCGCGGGCGTGGGACCGGGGAAACCGACCACGGTCAGTACAATAAAGTAGAGGAAGTGGCTTGGCCGGACGGCTGCGCCGCGATGTACCGCAAATCGATGCTGGATGAGATTGGCGGCTTGGACGAGGATCTGTTCGCCTACGCCGACGATGCCGAACTGGGATTACGGGCACGGATGGCGGGATGGCGGTGCTTGTATATGCCGCAAGCCGTGGTCTACCATCATCGCGGGGCGACGCTGGGAGTGGCCAGTGGGCGGCGGCTGAAGTTGATTGAGCGCAACCGGGTACTGCTGGCGGTCAAGCTGTTCCCGGTGAGCCTGTTGTGGCTGAATCCGTTTTACTATGGCCTACGGGTGCTGGCGGGAGCGTGGGCCGCTTGGCGGGGTGAAGGAGAAACGAAGCACTACGCCGGCTGGTCTGGCAAACTGACGATGGTGACGGCGCTGATCCAGGGTGATCTAGAAGCGCTGGCGATGATGCCCCGCATGTGGGCGAAGCGAAAGGAGATAGAGCGATTCCGGAAATTGAGCCCCGCCCAGATCCGCCAACTGCTACGGCAGTACCGGATTCCGCTGCGCGTCCTTTCTCGCCAGGCGAACTAGCCGAGCCGGGCCCCCTGGCCCATCACGGCAAAGTGACCGAGGAGTGTCCGCTTTGCCGCTATGGAGAGGCGCGGTCGCTATTCCACTGCGCGGACCGGCTCTATGGCACCACCACCAAGTCCTTTCTGGTGGTGGAGTGCGTCAAGTGCAAGTTTCTGCGGCTCTTCCCTCGTCCGGTGGGCGAGGAACTGGCCAGCTACTATCCCAGCGGCTATTGGTTTCAACCGCACGACGCCGCCAGCCAGGCCGCTGAAATTTATCGCCGGGTGGTGCTGACCGATCATGTCCAGTTTGTCGATGCGGCGCTACGTCGCACGAAGCTGACCGGGCCGGTGCTGGATGTGGGCCCGAGTGGCGGCTTGCTGGCGCGCTTGTTGCGGGACCGGGGACGGAAGGTGGTGGGCCTGGATAACTCGGCGGAGGCGGCGGGGATCGCCTGGCGGGTGAATGGAGTGCCGGTGGTGGCGGGTGACTTATTGGCCGCGCCGTTTGCCGAAGGCAGCTTCGCGGTGGTGACGATGTTCCATGTCCTGGAACATGTGGAGCAGCCGGGTGAGTTTCTCGATGCGGCCCGGCGGCTGCTGAAACCCGGCGGCCGGCTGATCGTCCAGGTGCCCAATGCCGCCAGCTGGCAGTTTCTGATCCTGGGTGAAGCCTGGAACGGCCTGGATGTTCCGCGGCACCTGTGGAACTTCCGGGATAGTGATCTGGAATGGCTTCTTCGTGACCGGGGCTTTACCGTGTTACGGCGCAAGCATTTCTCGCTGCGGGACAATCCCGCCGGGTTGGCCACATCGCTGGCCCCGTGGCTGGACCCGATGTCGCGCCGGGTGCGGAAGGTGCCGGAATCGACGCCGGTAGCGCTGATGAAGAACCTGGCCTATCTGGCGCTGACGTTGATCTGCCTGCCTTTTGCGGCGCTGGAGGCGGTGTGCCGCGCCGGGTCCACCATCATGATTGAAGCCGAGCCCAAATGAAGACCGCCACCACGGCTGGCGATCGACGGGGCGTGTGGCGGCTGCCGCGCTACATCCTGGATTTTGAAGCGCGGATTGATGATGCCCTGGATGCGTTGGCCGCTTCACTGGCTCCGGGGGCGGTGCTGCTGGATGCCGGGGCCGGGGAAGGCCAGCACCGGGCGCGGTTCCCGGGCCAGCGCTATGTGGCCGTGGATCTGGCGGTGGGCGACGGGAGTTGGGACTATTCACGCCTGGATGCGTTGGCCGATCTGGAGGCGCTTCCCTTCCCCGCCAATACCTTTGATGCGGCGCTGAACATCGTGACGCTGGAGCACGTGCGGGAGCCGAAGCGGGTGCTGTGCGAAATCGCGCGGGTGCTGAAGCCGGGGGGCCGGTTGTTGCTGGCCGTGCCGCTGGAATGGGAAGTCCACCAGGCTCCGCACGACTACTTCCGCTACACGCGGCCGGGACTGGAGTACCTGCTGGGCGAAGCCGGGTTGACGGTAGAATGGCTGCAACCGGCAGGCGGGATTTTCCGGTTGCTGTCACGCCGGATGCTGAGTGCGATCAAGGTCCACTGGATTGCGGCGTTGCTGGCTCCGGTGGCGCTGTCGTTGCCGTTGCTCGATGGTCTGGACCGGGAGCGTAACTCAACGCTGGGTTATCTGGCCGTGGCGCGCAAAGGCTAATCCATTGGCGGGACGGGCCGGACTTAGAGACTCTGCGTCATCCAGTCCAGATAGCTCTGGTAACCGCGGGCCGCTTCGTCGCCACCCATGGGGGAGAGATAGTCGCTGATGGTGAACGCCACCAGGCCGCCGGCGGAATAAGGTGCAGCCACCTGCATTTGCGGCAACAGGAGGGGGAACGGAGCCGGGATGGCGCGGAAGGAGCGGCCATTGAATTCGCCGTCCACTTGCCGGAAGGTTTCGACGATGACGCGCAGTTCCTTCTCGGTCTGCATTGCGGCTAGCTTCATGGCGTCCAGGTACTGGCGCAGATAAGCGAGCGGCAGGTTGCCGACGCCGATGCCGTCCTGGAACATGACGGTGGTGAAGCGGGTCCGGGAGAGCAGATCGGTCCAGAAGGTCTGGAGGCGGGCCGGCTCCGTGCGGGCGCCACCGTATCCGGAGATGGTCAACGCTTTACCCGGAGCCAGGCGTTCCAGTTCGCTGCTGAGCCGGGCGAAATGGTCGAGCAGGAGTTCGCGGGGCTGGCCGGCGGGCCACATCAGGTCGTCTAACTCTTCCGGGATGTAGAACCCGGCAAAGGCGGAGTCGCGGCCATAGAGCCGGGCCAATTCAGCCGCGGTGGATGCTGAACGGCGGTATTGTTGCTCCATGTAGGTGGCCAGTTGCGGACCGGGTTTGGCGTTCTGCCAGAAGCCGGAGTGGAAAGCCAGTCCCAGGTGGACAGCCATCCCGGATTCGCGCGCCAGTTGCAGGATTACGCCCACGGGCGCGGTCTTGCCGGGCTGTCCGACGGCACCGATGGTGTCGACTCCAGGGCTGTAGTAGTTTAGGCCGTCATAGACGGTCCATTGGAGATAGATCTCCTTTAAGCCCAGGGCCCGGTAGTGACGGAAGGTCTCCTGCCATCGGGCTTGGGGCCAGTTCCAATGGTCAGCCCACAGCTGAATGAAAGTGGCCGAGAAGCGGGCGGAGCCGGCGGAAGGGTGAATGGGGGCCGCGGCGGCAGGCTGCATCAGCCCGGTGGCCAGGGCAAAAAACAGCGCCACCTGCAAGCTGATGCGCTGCCCTGCCCGCCCCGAGGTGTTCCCCATTCCCCAATTCATGCTTGTCCTGGTACTCAGTACTCATCGGGGCGAGAGGGTATGACAATAATTTGGCGGTGGGGAAAAAAGCCTTATACTAAATGGTAGGAAAGGCCTATGGATTTTTCGTTTGTTCTATTCCTAGTAATCGTGGCTTGCGGTGTTTTAGCCGGTGCCGTTTCCGGCGTTCACCACTTGCGTAAGAAGGCGAAGCCCGTTGTGCAGCGCGATCACTGGTACCGGGGCGAGATCGCCGCGCTGAAGTATAAGTCGGCCGGTTCGGGCCGCCCGTAAGCGGCAATTCGGCCTTTTTTCCACTCCTTCCAGGCCCGATTATCTGGCCGAGCCCATCCCCCGATAACCGCTAAGTACTTGATAAAGAGCGTCTGCGCCCGCCACTCCGCCAGGGGTGGCGTATTCCGGCAGACTGAAGGCCAACGGAGCCGCGCCCGCCAGAGCCAACTGTTGTTCGACACGGCGGAGTGGGGCCGCGACCGCTTCAAAGGGTGACTCCCGCACCATCTCAAAAATCTCCACCACGGGGAGATAGGGCAACCGTCGCAACGCTTCGTAATAGCCGGGCAACTCAGCGAGAGTCAGCTTGCCGGCTCCAATGCCGTCCTGGAACAACAGTTGATTGACGCCCGTTTCCCGCAACAGGCGGCGCCAAAAATCCGCCAGCGGCACCGGCTTGAGCGCTCCGTTGGAGAAGCCGGAGACGGCCACGGGGGCGCGCCGGACCTGCCGCACGGCCTTGACGGTGGACTTCAGGTGCCGGACCAGTTCGGCTTGGGCGCGGGGGGCCTGCCAGCGGACGTCGTCCACTTCCGTGGTGATGTACCAGCCGCGAAAATTGGGGCGCTTGGCGAACGGCCGCAGGCCTGGCAACAGGGCACGGGTGCGGGCCTCGATGCCGGCGAAGGCGGCCGCGCCGTCAGTCCAGTAACGGGTTTCGTGGACCAGCCCTAGATCGATGGCTAGGCCGGAGGCGAAGACTTGCGGCAGCAGATCATCCAGCCGCTCCTCGCCATCCTGGGTCCACTGCACGATCAGGCGGCCGGCGCCCAATGCCCGGAGCTGGCTCCACAAATCGCCCCAGCGAGTTTCCGACCATTGGCGATGCGCGCGAGTGAGCTGCAGAAACGTGCCCGCAAATGGCGCTCGCGGCGTGGCCAGCAATAGCGACAGGCATTGGCGGCGGGTCATGAGAGGATCAATCGGCTCCTTGCGCCGCCACCGGTTAGGTCCGCCGTTTGCGCAGTTCGTCCAGCGTCACCGCCAGGATGATGACGGCCCCGATGATGGCCTGCTGCAGGTAGGGCGAGATGCCCAGCAGGTCACTGCCATTGGAGAGCAGGCCCATGATGAACGCGCCGATCAGCGTGCCCACCACGGTGCCTTCCCCGCCCCGGAGGCTGCCGCCACCGATCACCACGGCGGCGATCGCCTGCAGTTCGTAACCCTGGCCCGCGGTGGGCTGCCCGGTCATCAGGCGGGAGGCCTCAATCATGCCCGCCAGGCCCGTCAGCGCGCCGCCAATGGCGTAGACCGACACCGTATGGAACGCCACCGGAATGCCGGCGTAGTATGCCGCATCCGGGTTGCTGCCGATGGCAAAGGCGTAGCGGCCCAGCTTGGTATGTTCCAGCAACACGTGCACCGCCACGGCGCAGACCAGAAGGATCCACAACACAAACGGCACGCCACCCAGCATGCCTTCGCCCAGGTACGAGAAGCTCTGCGGAATGTTGTGCACCGGCAGGCCGTTGGAGACGATCAGCGTGATGCCGCGCACGATGCCGAGCGTGCCGAGGGTGACGATGAACGGGTTGATCTTCAGGCGCGTGGTCAACAGGCCATTCGTGAAGCCCCAGAACATGCCCGCGACGATGCCCACCGCCACCCCCACCACGATGGGCTGGCCTTTTTCGAGCGCCATCGTGCCCATCAGCCCACCGAAAGCTAGAATCGAACCCACGGATAGGTCGATGCCGCCGGCGATGATGATCATGGTCATGCCCAGGGCCATGATGTTGATCACGGCGGTCTGACGGATGACGCTGGACAGGTTGGTCTCGGTGAGAAAGTTGGGCGTGGCAATACTTAAGCCCACAAAGAGAAAAATCAGGCTGGCAAAGGGCAGCAGCCGCTGCAGGCTGAGGCCTCCGGAGAAGATCAACTTCATGCGGCGGACTCCCGCGGAGCATCGTGGAACGCGGCCAGGCGCATCACTTGTTCCTGCGTCGCTCCTCGACCCAGTTCACCGGTGAGCACACCGGCGCGCATCACCAGGATGCGGTCGGCGATCTGCAACAACTCTGGCAGCTCGGAGCTGACCATCAAAATCGCGGCACCCTGCCGCGCCAGTTCATCCATCACTTCGAAGACCTCGGCCTTGGCGCCAACGTCGATCCCTCGCGTAGGCTCATCAAACAAGAATACCCGGGCACCGCGCGCCAGCCACTTGGCGATCACCACCTTTTGCTGGTTGCCGCCGGACAAGCGCCCGGCACGCTGCTGCGGTGATTCGGCGCGAATGCGCAAGCGGGCAATGAAGTCGGTGGTCACCTGATGGGCAGCCGCATGGTCGACCACGCCGAAGCGGCTGACCTTTTCAAGACTGGCCAGGTTGGTGTTCTCGCCGATCGACCGCGCGGTGGCGAGGCCCGTGCGCTGGCGATCTTCCGGGATCAGAGCGATGCCCGCCGCGGCGGCGTCTTGTGGGGAGCGGAGGCGCAGCGGTTGGCCATCGATCAGAATACGGCCGGAGGTGTAACGGTCCACGCCAAAGATGGCCCGGCACAGCTCCGTGCGGCCCGCACCCACCAGGCCCGCCAAGCCCACGATCTCGCCCGCGCGGACACTCAGGCTAATCTGCTTGAGCAGCGGCGGCACGGAGAGTTGCTCGATGCTGAGCACAACCTTGCCCGGCTCCACCGGCTGCCGCGCGTAGAGCGCCGAGAGCTCGCGGCCCACCATGTGGCGGATCAGTTGATCGGTGGTGAGGTCAGCCATGGGCGCTGAATGCACGGTGGCGCCATCGCGCAGCACCGTCACTTGATCGCCCACACTGCGCAGTTCATCCAGGCGATGCGTGATGTAGATAACACCCATGCCGCGGCTTTTGAGCGTCCGGACGATCTTGAAGACCTCGGCGGTTTCGGCGTCCGAAAGCGATGACGTCGGCTCATCAAAGATCAACAAACTGGAGCCCTGCGAGATGGCGCGGCAGATCTCCACCAGTTGCTTGCCGGCGGGACTCAGCCGATCCACTCGCGCTTCGGCGTTCAGCGGAAAGCGGTGCTCCTCGATCAGCTTCGCCGCCCGCGCGACCACCTCGCGGCGCTTCACCCAGAAACTCTCTTCGCGGCCCAGGAAGATGTTCTCGGCCACCGACAAGTGCGGCGCGAGCAAGCTCTCCTGATGGACCATGGCAATGCCCAACGCGGAGGCGTCCGCCGGACGCGTGAAGACCGCGGGTTGGCCCTTCCACTCGAACGTCCCGCCATCGGGTTGCAGCAGGCCGGCGACGATCTTCATCAGCGTCGATTTGCCCGCGCCGTTCTCACCCATCAGCAGATGCACTTCGCCTGATTGAACAGTGAGGTTGCCATTTCGCAGGGCCGTCAGACCCCCGAAGCGCTTTTCGATCCCTTGCAGTCTGAGAAGCATCCGAAGAGTATTAGTCTACATGGAACAGTTCGAATACAGTTCGCTTATCCTGGCACCGGTGGAAAAGGTGTTCGCTTTTCACGAGCGGCCCGACGCCATCCAGTTGCTGACGCCCGCGATCATGATGCCTCGCGTGAAGCGGTTGCGCGGGTCCGGCTTGGAGGCGGGGGTGGAACTGATTGTCACCACCTTGGCTGGGCCGTGGCATGCCCGGCATACGGCGTATGAGAAGAACCGGCTGTTTGTGGATGAGATCGTCGAGGGCCCAATGAAGCAGTGGCGGCACGAGCATCGCTTTGAGGCCGAAGGGCAGTACACGCGCTTGACCGACTCCATCCGCTTTGTGCCCAAGGGTCCGGCGTTTTTGGTGAAGCTGGGGTTGACGGGTCTGTTCTGGTTTCGTCACCGCGTGACGAAGCGTTGGTGCGAGGCAGGTTGAGGGCGAAAGGACCAGCCAAGTCCGGGTATGCAGCGCAGACCGCTGCCTTGTGGTCGCGGCTCACAATGAAGCGTTCGGGCTTAGGCGCGTTTGACTTCGAGCAACGTGGGTGCGCTTTCCACTGCTTTGCTCATGGTGGTGAGCGAAGGCTTCTTTTCGCCCTCGCTCCATTCCAGGCGCATGTCCTGGCAGATCTCATCCAGCATGCCGAGCGTGGCGCGGCGCAGGGTGAGGGCGAAGCAGTTGAGCAGCAGGTTGTCGCAGACGGCGTTGATCAGGCGCGGGATGCCTTGGGTGCGCTTGTGGATCTCGGCGATCAGTTCATCGCCAAACACCGTCTGGTTGGGCATACCGGCTTTGGCCAGGCGGCTGTTGATGTAGTCGCGCGAATCTTCCAGGATGAACGGCTTCAACTGGCAGCGGAGCACGATGCGCTGCTTCAACTGGCGCAGGTTGGGTGAATCGAGCTTTTCGTCAAACTCCGGCTGGCCCGACAGAATCACCTGGATCAGTTTGCCGATCTTGGGGTTTTCCAGATTGCCCAGCAGCCGCACTTCTTCCAGCACATCCCATTCCAGGTTGTGCACTTCATCGACGATCAGGACCGTCGTCCGGCCTTCGTTGGCCTGCTGGATCAAAAGACGGTTCAGGGCAAATAGAACATCGGTCTTCGATTTACGGTCGCATTGAAGATCGAGATCGTAGGCGATCATCTCGAAAAACTGTGCCGGGGTGATGCGGGAGTTGAAGACGAACGCAAATTCGGTGCCCTGCGCATCGAGATAGTCGCGCAGGCATTCGAGCAGAGTGGTTTTGCCGGTACCAACTTCGCCGGTGAGGACGATGAAACCCTTGCGGCTTTGGACGCCATACATCAGGTTGGCCAGTGCTTCTTCGTGTTGAGAACTACGGTAGAGGAAGGCCGGGTCCGGGCTGAGGTTGAAGGGGTTTTCCCGGAAGCCGAAGTATGCGTTGTACATAGAGTGAAATTTCGGGGCTGCGCAGACCTCCGAGGCACCCGCTCATTTACGAGCGTAGCATGCGCAACCCATCTAGCTAATCGGCAGCTACTGGCGGGATAGGAGCCGGGAATTCGCAAAGCCCCCACTCGGGTGAATTTCACCACCAAAGATTCATCCCAGAAATGAGCCGGGCTAGTACGTCCGTACTGTCTGACATTTCATTTACTGCTGCAACTGATAGGCAGGATGCATCTTACGCAGTGCAGACCACCAGCCGGACGCGCTGGTCGACGGCTACGCGGCTGATAGACTGAGAATCGTGGTGGAGGCCGCTTGGCTCCGCCGCTCCAAGGAACGCATGCTTCGAATGTCCATTCCGGTGCTGCTGGCTCTCGCCCTCCAACCGGCCATCGCCCAGCGGGTGATGATGCCGGAGCCGATGCTGGAGCTGCGCGAACGGATGGCCACGGTGCGCCCCGCCCCAGCCACGCGGCTGGCTGCCGGTCGCTTGAAGACGGCTGCCGTGGATACGTCGTCGGAGGCCTACCGTCTGCTCGACGCCGCCTACATCGCCTTGCGCGAGGAAGACCTGGACCGGGCGGTCGAGAACTTCGAGAAGGCCATCCCGCTGCAACCCGAACGCACGGACATCCGCAAGGATCTGGCCTACACCTACTTGCGGATCGGCGAAAACGAGCTGGGGCGGCGGCAGTTTGAGAAGGTGGGGGAACTGGACGCGAAGGACTACCGGAGTCAACTGGAGCTGGCATTTTTGGATTACGACACCGGATTGACCGGACTGAAAGCGAAGGCTCGGGAGCTGTTTGTCGCGGTAGCCAGGGATGGGGATGCGGAGCTGCAAGCAACGGCCCGAGGCGCGGTTAGCTTTATCGATGCGGAAACCACGACTCGAATGGCTCCGTTTCTGCGAGCGGTGGAGATCGACCCGAATGACGCGAATGCTTGGTTCCGGGTGGCCACTGCCCGCGAAGAGAGAAACGAGTATCGCTTGTCCGCTGAAGCCTATCGGGCCACGTTTCGGGTTTTTCCAGGTGCTCGCGTTCTTATGGGACTGGCCCGGAGCCTGCTGGCATCCGATCAGCGCGCCGAAGGCCTCAAGACGTTACAGTCAGTCGTCGATCTGAAGGATGACCTTTTCACCTCAGAGGAAGCTCGCGAGCTGTTGGCGAGTCTGGGCGGGCAATGAGACTTCTGTGGATCATCCTCGGCCTGGCGACCGCTCCTTTTCTGGGTGCGCAACCAGTGGTGCCCACCTACACAGTGAACGGACCCGCAGGCCCATGGACCGGCATCTTTGCCTCGATGGGTTTGACCGTCGACACCGCGCCCAAAGTGCTGGTGCTACGGCCAGATTCCGGAGTTCCGTCCGATCTAGGGGCCCGCATCGAGGCTGGCCTGATTGTGGTGATCGAAGCAAATACTGCCGCCGCTGCGGCACTGGGTGTCACGGTTTCGGGAACAGTCACCGTACGGCGCGAACTCGACAGCCGCGCCACGGATCGGATGATGGTTTGGGAAGAGGCGATTCCCGTGCTGAAGGCGGAACTGCCCGCTACAGCGACGGTCTTTTCGCAGGACCGCTGGTCCGGCACACCGCTGATGGCCGGTTGGCGGCGGGGCACTGGCGGCGTCCTGTGGCTGGCCGCGCCCGTGCCCAGCAATGGTTATGCCCGGTTTACTTTCCTGCCGCAGGCGCTGGCCTGGTTTGGCCTGAACGGCTCGCTGGAATCCAAACGGACTTGGGCTTTCTTCGACTACGCTTACCGCTCCCGGACCGACCCGGAATACATGGCGCGGCAGTGGCGCAAGATGGGGCTGTCGTCCATCCATGCCGCGGCCTGGTATCACTTTGAACCGGACGCCGTGCGCGATGACTATCTGCGGCGCCTGATCACGGCCTGCCATCGCAACGGCATTCTGGTCTACGCGTGGCTGGAGTATCCGCACGTCAGCGACAAGTTCTGGGCGGACAATCCGCAATGGCGCGACAAGACGGCGCAGCTGACGGACGCCGCGGTGTTCTGGCGGAAGCTGATGAACTTCCAGAACCCGGATTGCGTGGCTGCGGTAAAGGCGGGGACGAAAACGCTACTGAGCCGGTTTGACTGGGATGGCGTGAACCTGGCAGAACTCTACTTTGAGTCCTTGCTGGGCCCCGATGATCCGGCGCAGTTTACGCCGATGAATGACAACGTCCGGGCCACGTATCAGAAGAAGTTCGGGTACGACCCCGTCGACATCTTCCGCCCCGCCTCGCCGCGCTTTTGGAAGTCCGCCGATGCCCCACTGCAGCAGCTCTACGGGTTCCGGCGCGACCTTAACCATGAGATGCACGATGAGTGGCTCACCTTCCTGGCCGGGTTGCGGACGGTGGATGGCAATCCGTTGTCCTTGTCGATGACCAACGTCGATGATCAGTACGACACAAAGGTCCGTGATTACTTGGGTTACGACAACGCCCGACTGGTGAAGTTACTGGACAAGATTCCTTTCACGTTCATCATCCAGGATCCAGCCACCCTGTGGCACCTGGGCGCGGAGCGCTACCCCAAGATCGCCAGCCTTTATGGACGGCTGATACCCGACAGTGAATCGTTAGCCATCGACGTCAATATCGCGCGGCGTCAGTTTGTCGCTTATCCCACCGAACAACAGGCCGGCACTGAAGTATTGAGCTTGGCCCGGGTGACTGCCGATAGCTTTGCGCAGACAATGTATTACTCCGAGAACTCCATCGCGCGGCCGGACCGGGCATTGATTCCGGCGGCCTCCTCGTCGGCGCGGTTGAGCCAATCGGGTTCCTCCACTTCAGTCGAGACCGCCTATGGCGTCGGCTTGGCCTGGACCGGCCCGGCGAACGTCAATGGCAAGCCCTGGCCCTACCAGAGCGACACCGTCCTCTGGCTTCCAGCGGGTAAGTTCACCATTACGCCGCGAGAGAGCAAACCACCCCTGCGGCTGATTGATTTCAATGGCACGATCCGGAGCGTGGAGGAAGTGGCCATTGGCGCGAGCGCCACGGGCGTCGCATTCATCTACAAGTCGGTCTCGCGCTCCATAGCCGTCCTTGACCAGAAGCCTGGTGCCATCTGGATTGATGGCAAGGAAGCGCAACCCACCCAACTGCCGCGCCGCGATGGCAGCGTGGCTTTGATCCTACCGGCGGGGGAACACTGGGTCACCATCGCCGCGCCGGCCAAGTAGGCAAGTGATTGGTACGGCTTGCGCGGGTAGCGCCGAAGCCGCCCGACCTGCCGCTTAGTTCAACTTCACTTGAGCGGCTTCAAGGGCGCCTCCGGTGGCCTTCGAAAGGGCCACCAGGGCCTTGAATAGATTCAGCCTTGCCGCGATGGCGCGGGTGCGGGAGTCGGCTAGTTCGTTCTGGCGGGTGAGCACCAGGAAGTTGGTGGATTCGCCGGTGCCGAACAGGCGCAGTTCGCTATCAAGTTTCTCTTGCGCGGCGCGGGCGCTCGAATCGGCAGCGGTGATGCGCTGGCGGGCCGTCTGGATGGCTTGGTAGGCGTTGCGGACTTCGGCGGAGACGAGCTGTTCAGCTTGGGCGGTTTGCAGCTTCAGTTGACGCTCGGTTTGGATGGTCTGCTCCAGTTGGCCTTTGGCGGCGTTGTTGCGTAGCGTGAAATCAATGGTGACGCCGGCCTGGATGGTGGGGAAGCGGCCGGCGAACAGGTTGCCCAGGTTGGTGCCGTAGCCGCCGGTGAGTCCGGGCGGCGGGCCGCCGAAGCTCGATGGGACTAACGGAGGCAAGCCGGCGGCGGCGGACAGAATATTGGTGCGTTGATAGAGATCGCCATTCAGGTTACTGAAGGGATTGGGGGCCGTATTGATGGCTCCCGCCAAGCCTGTATTGATCCACTGCACCAGCAGATTGGCGACCGGCTTGGTGAGGTTACGGGCCAGCTTCTTTTGATCGTCATTGGAGCTACGTTGCAGGCCCAGCACCTTCAATTCCAAGCGCTTGTCGATGGCCTCTTTCAGTGCGCCATCGAGATCGGCTGGCGGGGCCTTGGTGGTGGGCTCCAGGTCGATGGGGAGGATGGCGGTGCGCCAAAGCTCATCTTCCCGGTTGGCCGCGATGAGGGTCTTCAGGTTGTTTTCAAGAATCGTGATCAGCTCGATGGAGGCGAGATAGCTATCCTTGCGGCGTTCCAGTTCCGCTTCTGAGGCGGCGCGCTCAACGGCAGCGAGGTTGCCGCTTTGGATCATGCGGAGATTCATTTCGAGCTGCTTTTGCGCGTAGTCGACCGAGTCCCGCTTCACCTGTGCGTCGCGCTGGGCGGAGAGCAGGTCCCAGTACGCAGCCTGGACGCGGCTGACAATGTCGGTGGCTTTGAGTTCGAACTCAATGTCGGAGACCTGGGCGGCGCGGTTACGGATCATCAGGTCTGTGCGTTCGCGGTCGGTCTCGCGGCCGCGCAGCAGGGGCTGCGTGATGCCCAGCACCAGTTGTGACTGGGTAAAGGGGTTCAGGCCCACGAAGGGGTTGTTGGTGGTTTGCCGGGTATTGAGGAAGTCGGCCTTGAACTGGGTACCGTTGGCGCGGAAGCGCTGACTGTACGACGCATTGGCATTGAACAATGTATCTTCCAGTTTGCCGGTGGGCGCTTGCAGGACGTTGGGTGTGGGCGTGGCACGCTTCTCGTAACCAGGCTGCAGGCGGATGGTGGGGTCGTAGACGCCGAGCGCGGAGCGCGCAGCGGCCCGCTGGAGTTGAGTGTTAACACGGCTGATCTCTACCTCGAGATTGCTCTTCAAGCCGCGCTCGATGGCATCTTTCAGCGTCAGGCGCAGTTCCGGGCGATCGGCCTGGGCGGACACGGGCGGCGCGAAGAACAGCAAGAACAGCAGGCCGAACAACCCCGTGGCTCCGGTGATGACGCGACGCCAGCGGCGCGGCGATAGGAAGTTGCCGAGGCGGCCCCAGAGGGGCGAGGTGGCAAAGTCGTCCGCGATGGAGTAGGCCACAGGCGTCAGCAACAAGGTGAGCAGCAGGCATAGCGTCTGCCCGCCGATGACGACGATGGCCGCGGTCCGGCGGGTGCCGGCCCCGGCACCCTGGCCGAGCGCGAGCGGAATCATGCCGGCCACGAGGGCGGCGGTGGTCATCAAGATGGGCCGGAGGCGGTCCTCACAGCCTCTGATGATGGCCTCCAGGCGGGGCAGGCCTTCGCGGCGGAGGTTCTTGATGTGGTCGATCTGGAGGATGGAATTCTTCTTGACGATGCCGAACAGCACCAGAATGCCCAACGACGAATAGATGATGGAGAAATTCTCGCGGAACAGCATCAGGCTGAGCAGGGCAAAGGGAACCGACATCGGCAGCGAAAGCAGAATGATCAACGGATCGACAAAGCTTTCAAACTGCGCGGCGAGAATCATGTACATAAAGGCGAACGAGAGGGCGATGGCGAACAGGAAGTTGGACGCCGCGCGGCCGAACTCGCGGGTGCCGCCGATCAGGCCGGTGGAGTAACCGGGAGGCAGATTCAATTCCGCCACCACTTTGTCCAGTTCTGCGATCACTTCGCTGAGCGAAGTTTCGGTGATGACGACGTTGGCGGTGATCAGGATCTGGCGTTGGCGGTTGTAGCGCTGAATTTCGATGGGGCCGGAGGCCTCCTGCAGGCGGGCCACGCTGGCCATGGGGACATTGCCCAAGGTGCTGGAGGGGACATAGAGCCGTTCCAGTGCCTGGGCCGAGTTGCGGAACTTCTCATCCACACGCAACTGGACATCGATGCGGTCATCGCCTTCGCGATAGGTGGTGACCTGGCTATCGCCACCCACCAGCGTGCGCATGGCATTGGCCACTGAGGCGACGCTGACGTTCAGATCGGAAGCCTTGTCGCGGTTGATCCGGACGCGCAGTTCCGGCTTGCCGGACTCGTAGGAGCTCTCCAGGTCGACGACGCCCTTGGTGGTCTTCAGCTTGGAGACGATCCGGTCGGCGTAGCCATCCAAGGTGAGTAGATCCGGCCCTTTGACGTAAAACTGTAGTTCTTTATTCGGACCCGCACCTTGAATGATGGGCGGTGGCTGGACACCGATGACGACATCGTGGAAGCGCTGGAGGCGGGCGCGTGCCAAATCCATAATCTCCTGCTGCTTTTCTTTGCGGTCCCGCTCCGGGACCAGTTCCACCAGGACGGTTCCACGGTCTACCTGCTGGCGGACGTCGGCCCCAATCACGGTGAGCAGATTGCGGACGCCGGGCAACTGCTTCACCTCGGCCTCCACCT
Organism: Bryobacteraceae bacterium; assembly: GCA_947458745.1. Lineage (GTDB taxonomy): Bacteria > Acidobacteriota > Terriglobia > Bryobacterales > Bryobacteraceae > JAPKYZ01. Next base: position 207,090 of record CANGYQ010000004.1, read on the forward strand.
GTTCGAGCAACTGGGATGTACCGTCGATGGACGAGCCGGGCGGGACGCGGACGGAGATTTCAAACTCCGCCTGATCATCCTTGGGCAGGAAGTCCTTGCCGATCAGGTTGAACAGAGGAACGGTGGAAAGGAAGACCACCGCCGACAGGGAGATGATCACCCAGCGGTGGCGCATTGACCAGCGAAGCATAACGGCATAGGGCTGATCGAGGGTCTTGTAGAGCCAAGTATCTTTGGACGACTGATGCGCCCCTTCCTTCACCTTCAGGAAGCGCGAACACAGCATCGGCGTCAGCGTAAAGCTGACCAGCAGCGAGACCATGATGGCAAAGGCGGCGGTGTAGCCAAAGCTGGACATAAACTTGCCGACGATGCCGCTCATCAGCGCCACGGGCAGAAACACGATCACCAGCGAAAGCGTAGTCGCCAGCACGGCCAGGCCGATTTCGCGCGTGCCTTCGCGGGCCGCTTCCATGGCTGAGAGGCCTTTCTCTTCCATGTTCTTGAAGATGTTTTCCAGCACCACAATGGCGTCGTCGATCACGATGCCCACCATCAGCACCAGGGCCAACATGGTGATGGTGTTGAGGGTGAAGTCCATCAGGGCCATCAGCGTGTAGGTGGAGATGAGTGACGTGGGAATCGCGACGGCGGCGATGAGGGTGGAGCGCCAGTTGCGCATGAATAGCAGCACGATGACCGAGGCAAAGATGGCCCCTTCCACCAGGTGCGCTTGCACCGCTTCAAACGACTCTTCGATGAACGTCGATTGATCGCGCACGTAGGTGATCTTGAAGTCGGCGGGCAGCGCCTTGCGCAGTTCCTCGGTGCGGGCCTTGACCAGCTTGATCACGTCCAAGGTATTTGTGCCGGCTTGCTTGCGCACATCCAGCACCACGGCCGGGATGCCATCGAGCCGGGCCAATGAGCGGGGCTCCTTGGTTCCGTCCACCACGGTGCCGATATCGGAGAAGCGGATGGGCGCGCCACCCGAGTTGGCGATGATGATGCGGTTGAAGTCCTGGGGCCGTTCGACGCGGCCCATGGTGCGGAGGCTGACTTCACGGCGGGCCTGTTCGACGCGGCCGCCGGGAATTTCGACGTTCTGGGCTTGGATGGCCTGGCGGACCTGCTCCACGTTGAGGTTGTAGGAGTAGAGCTTGTCGCCTTCCAGCCACAGCTGGATCTGGCGCTGGCGGTCTCCGACAAAGCGGACTTGGCCTACGCCCACCAGGGATTCGATGTTCTTCTTGATTAGGTCATCGGCCATCTTGGTGGTCTCGCGCAGGTCACGCGAGGAGGCGACGACGATGGAGAGCACCGGCGCAGAGTCGGTGGCCACTTTCTCGATGATGGGGGCGTCGGCATCGCGGGGCAGTTGGTTGAGGACCTTGGCCACCTGGTCGCGGATTTCTTGCGCGCCTACTTCCGGGTCCTTGCTGAGATCGAACTGAATGGCCACCTGCGAGATGCCTTCGGCGGAGGTGGAACTGAGTTCCTCGATGCCGCTGATGGTGTTCACCGCTTCTTCAATGCGCTTGGTGACCTGGCTTTCCACTTCTTCCGGGGCCGCGCCGCGCAGCGTGGTGGTGATGCTAACGATGGGAAAGTCGATTTTAGGGAAGAGATCGACGCCCAGGCGGGCGTAGGACGCCATACCCATCACCATCAACGCCAGAATCAACATCGTGGCGAAGACGGGGCGTTTGATGCAGATATTCGCGAGAGTTTGCATGGCGGTTAGTTCACTTTCACGGGCGAACCCTGGATCAGAGCCGCAATGTTGCTGACCGCTACTTTGTCGCCCGCCGCGATGCCGCCAGCGGGCACTTCCACCCAGTTATCCCCTTCCAGTCCGGGTGGCACTCTGTACTCGGCTACCTTGCCGTCACGAATGGCGAAGACCTTGCTCAAACCGGCAACGCTGTAGAGCGCCTTTTTGGGCACGGTGATAATCTCGACATCGCGGGCGGTCACCAGGCGCACCTGAACGAAGGTGCCGGGGCGGAGCTTCCAGGTGGGGTTGGCGATGCGGGCTTCGACCGTCATCGTGCGGGACTTGGCGTCAAGCGACGGGTTCAGCTCGCGGACGGTGGCGTTGAAGGTTTGGCCGGGCGCAGCATCGGTGGTGAACGTGAGGATCGAGCCCGGGCGCACGGTGCTGGTGGCCACCTCCGGAATATCTGCCCGCAGGCGCAAGGGGTCCGCCTTGACCATGCGGAGAATGGGCGTGTTCTCCATATCCTTGATGAACTGCCCGGGTGAGACCAGGCGTTCCGTGATGGCGCCATCAAACGGCGCGCGCAGGACGGTGTCGCTCAAGCGCTTCTCCGCCAGCTGGACTTCCGCCCGCAGTGAGGCGACGTTGGCCACCTGGACGCGCAGATCGTCGCGCGCGGCATCAAGCACGGCCTGGCGGGCCTGCATGGCCTTTTCCAGTTCATTGAAACGCTCCTTGGCGATGTCCCCGCTGGCGATCAACTTCGCGGCGCTGTCGTACTTGGACTTGGCGTCCGCCAGTTGCGCCTCGGCCTGCCGGATGGCGGGTGAGGTGGTGGGCTTGACGTTGGCCTGTGACGGATCGAGACCGATGCGCGCTAGTGACTGGGCCAGCATGGCCCGGGCGCGGTCCAGTTGAAGGCGGTATTCGGTCTGCTCCATTTCGGCCAGTAGGTCGCCCTTGCGGACCACCTGGCCGAAATCGACCGCTACTTTGGCAACGCGCCCGCCCACTTCAAAACGCATGGCCACGGTTTCATCGGCCGAGAGTTCGCCGGTGACCTGGATGAACTTTTCCACTTTGCGCGTCTCGGCGGAGGCAGTCTGGATGGCGATCGGATCCGGAGCCTTGGCGGCGGTGGCTTCGACCTTGGGTTTGTTGCCGCAGGAGGCCAGGAGAGCGGCCAGGAATAGAAGAAGGGAGCGCATAAAAGTCATCGTTTTTCAAGTCCAGTCAAAAACAGGTCCACCATCTGTTCTACGGACTCCCGGCAGGCGGCGGGGCCGCAGCTACCAGGCAGATCGCGGAACGGGAACAGCAAGCGATCGAGCGAATAGTGCCCGATCATGGAGCAAAAGGCATAAGAAACCAGCTGAGGATCGGCTGGCCGTAACCGCCCTGCCGCAATCGCCACGCCGATGTGATCGGCAATCCGGCGGAGAAACTGGGCGGACATGCGCTCAAAAAAGAGCTCGCGCAGCATGTGCCCTTCCAGACCGCTCTGCAGAAGCAGCCGCATAAAAGTGGGATCGCTTTCATGCCAAAGCACGATCAGATGCGCCAGACGGCGGAAGAATTCTCGGTCATCGGCGCCGACCGAGAAGATCTCCTCCAGCTGATCATAGAGGGGCTGGCTTTTGGCCATTTTGTGCTCGATCAGGGCGTGGTAGAGATCGCGCTTCGAGGGAAAATGCTGATAAAGAACGGGTTCCGTGACGCCCACTTCAGCGGCGAGTTCACGGGTGGTGACGCCGCGGAAGCCGCGTTCGGCAAAGAGCCGGATGGCGGTTTCCAGAATCATTTCGCGCCGGGCCGGCGCGGGCATACGGGTGGATGGAGGCATACTAGCAGCCACTAGCCTAGTCTTCACTAGGTTAGCACTGGCTAGGTTAGTGGATGATCACATCCGCCCCGAAGATTCGGGAATTCGCCCCAGCGTTGTCGGGTTTAACTGCTGAGGCGGCAGCCCGAGCTCGGCCCCAGCCCCATGCGTCAGCTTGGGGCTGTAACGGGTGCAGGAAGAAGCCCCAAGCTAACGCATGGGGCTCGTTAACTACCAGAGAACGTTGGCTTTTTTGAAATCGCCAGCGCGGACGATCGACAGCTTGGCCGGGTCGATGTACTTTTTCATCGCCAGGCGAATCTGTTCGGGCGTCAGGGCTTGGATCTTCTTTTCGATGTCCGCCTGGAAGGCGAGCGTACGATCGTAAAACAGGTTCCGGGCGATGGAGCCCACCAGTTCGTCGTCGTTGGCGCGTTCCACCATCTGTTCCTGCATCCAGGCTTTCTTGGCGGCGTCCACTTCCTCCTGGGTGTAGCCCTTGTCGAGGATCTTGCGGAGCTCGTCCTCAAAGGCGGCTTCCACCTTGGGGGTGTTGGTGGGGTTGGCGATGGCGTAAGCCATAAAGATGGCCCCGTCACCCTTCACCCCGGCGGACAGCATGGAACCCGCGCCGTAGCTTAAGCCATCTTTGCCGCGGATGCGGTGGAACAGGCGCGAGTTGATGCCGGAAGCGCCGAGAATGTAATTGCCAAACAGCAGCGCGGGGTAGTCCGCGTCGGTGTCCTTGAGCTGGACTGGGACGCCGGTGACCCACATGGCGTTGGCTTTGTCGGGCGTTTCGATCACCTTGGTCTGCTGTGGCGCGGCTTTGTAGGCCCGGATGACGTCTTTGTAGCCGCTGGCGCTCTTCCAGGTACCGAAGAGTTTGCGGGCCTGGCTTTGGGTGGCTTCGGCATCGAAGTCGCCGATGACGCTGAGTTCCGCCTTGGAGGCTCCGTAGAAGCTTTGGTGGAACTTCTTCACTTCGTCCAGCGTGATGGCCTTCAGGCCTTCGATCTGCTCTTCAGTGGACATGATGGCGCGGACATCGCCGGCCGGGTAGGGCGTGAGGTGGCTTTGCAGCGCGGTCATGGCGATCGCCTGCGGTTCGTTCTTCATCGCTTCCAGTTGGGCCAGGCGCTGGGTCTTGAGACGGTCGAACTCGTCTTGCGGAAAGGTGGATTCCTTCAGCAGCTCCGCCACCAGGTCTAGCGTAGCGCCCAGATTTTCGCGCGTGGCGGTGATGCGGGCCGTCGCGCCGGTGAGGTTGCCCGTGATCATGACCCGGGCCTTCAGCCGGTCGATTTCGTCGCTGATCTGCTGGCGGGTGCGCTTCGCGGTGCCGCGCATCAACATAGCCCCGGCGACGCTGGCGGCGGTCTGCTTCGACTTGAGGCTCATCTCGTCGCCGAAGTGGAGTTGCAGGGTGGCGACTACCTGGTTGCCACGGGTCTTCTTGGACAGGAAGGCGAGCTTTAAGCCATCGCCAATTTGACCGCGGACGGTCTTTTTATCGATGTTCTCGTTGCTGGCGTCAAAGGCTTCGCCCTGAGAGATCAGCTGGCCGCCTTTGTAGTCCTTGACGATGGCTTCGATATCCGGCACGGCGGGCGGCTCGACGCGGACGGGGGCTTTGTCGGGCATGAAGAGGCCATTGGTGCGGTTAGAGGCGATCAGATACTTTTCCGCCGCCTTTTGCGCCTGGGCCAGCGTGGCCGCCTTGACGCGGTCACGGTAGATGAACATCAGACGCCAGTCGCCCATGGCTTGCCATTCGCTCAAGTAGAAGGCAAGCGTTTCCGGGTCGTTGAGTGACAGCTCGAAATCCTTTAACTCGCGGCCACGGATACGTTCGAATTCTTCGGCGGTGAAGGGCTGCTTGGCAATCGATTCCACCGTGTCGATCAGCACGCGGTTGGCTTCCGCCAAGTCCGTGCCCACGCGAACGGTGGCGGAGGCCATGACATAACCGGCGTCGCGCGCCTGGCGCGAGAACATGTTGGCGCTAGCCGCCTTTTTGCCTTCCACCAAGGCCTTATAGAGCCGGCCGCCGGGTTGATCGCCGAACATCGAGACCGCCAGATCGAGCGCGACAAACTCCTCATGCGAAGAAGGCGGGGCGTGATAGCCGACGATGGCCACCTGCGTGTCGCCGACGCGGCGCAACGTCACGGTGCGTTCACCGTCCTGCACCGGTTCCACGGTGTAAGTGCGGCGGAGCGGGCGGCTAGGCTTGGGGATGCCGGCGAAATGCTTGGTGACCAGACCCAGCGTTTTGGCTTCCTCGATCTTGCCCGCCACCACCAGCACGGCGTTGTCCGGTTGGTAGAAGTGGCGATAGAAAGCTTGGAGGCGCTCAATCGGCACCTGCTCCAGGTCCGACTTGGCGCCGATGGTGGACTTGCCATAGTTGTGCCACAGGAAGGCCGTCGACATAACGCGCTCCATCAGGATGCGCTGGGGGCTGTTCTCGCCCATTTCGTACTCGTTGCGGACGACGGTCATCTCGCTGTCGAGATCTTTCTTGGCGATGAAGGAGTTGACCATGCGGTCAGCTTCCAGGCTCAGCGCCCATTCGAGATTCTCGTCGGTGGCGGTGAAGGTCTCGAAGTAGTTGGTGCGGTCGAAGCTGGTGGTGCCATTGGGCCGGGAGCCGTGATCGCCCAGTTCCTTGGGGACGTTGGGGTGGTTCTTGGAACCCTTGAACAGCAGGTGTTCCAGCAGGTGGGCCATGCCCGTCTCGCCGTAATCCTCGTGCCGGGAGCCGACCATGTAGGTGATGTTGACGGTGATGTTGGTCTTGGTGGGGTCAGGAACCAGCAGCACTCGCAGACCATTGGCCAAGCGGTATTCAGTGATGCCTTCGATCGAGGTGACACGGGTCACCCCCGCGGGCAGCGCCGTTTGGGACTGGGAGGCAAGTGCGGCCGTGCAGGCCAGCGCGGCAAAGCGGACAAAGTTGGAAGAGATCATGACAGGCTTGTTTTCATGTTACCCCTGTATTCGGGCGATGCCCGGGCGTGACCGGTGGAACCTGGGGCAGAGAGCGCAATTGCGGGGGCAAACGGGTGGCCGATCCGGCGGCGCGACTACTGTTCCAGCATCGCCTTCCAGGCCGATTCGTCCTGCCCGACGGCCACCAGCTTGCCGCAGCGGATCAGCGGCAGACGCAGAAGAGCAGGGTTCTGCTCAATCTTGCGGAGCAGTTCCGGGTCCGGCAGACGGATGTACTTGAGACCGGCATCGACGTAAGCCTTGCCTTCGGTGTCGAGCAGTGGCGGCAGCCCGAATTTATCCGTAAACCGTTTGATTTCCGCCGGCGCCATGGGCTTCTGCTTCAGATCCACCCAATGGATCGGGATGCGGCGTTCCTTGAAAAAGCGCTCGGCGGCGCGGGTGGCGGAGGAGTTCTTGAGACCGAAAATCTGAACGCTGACCATCTGGGGATGATTGTGACAAATCCTGCGGAACAGCAGGGGTCACCGGGCGGGAGTTGTTCATAGCAGCCGATAAAGGTCCGATATGTGCAGGACGGGAAATCTATTGCTGACTCCGCCGAGGCACCCTCTCATCGCGAACCGTAGAGCCGCCGCCGCGGTTACCCTCGCCGCTCTGGTGGGCGCGCTGGGGCTGGCCTATTCCTTCAGTCGCTATCGACCGCCGAGCCGGCCGCTCCGCATTGCCGCCTGGAACGGTCCGCCGTTTGAGATCGTCCGCCCGGATGGCACGGTGGGGGGCCTGGGTCCGGATGTCGTGAAAGAGGCCGCGGCCCGCCGGGGCATCGCCTTAACGTGGGTATCTCCGCCCGAGGGGCCGGAGGTACTGCTGCCATCGCGGCAAGTGGACCTATGGGCGGTACTGTCCGTCACGGAGTCGAGACAAGCGAAGTTCTTCCTGACACGCCCCTGGGCGGATACCTACTTTGGCCTGGTGTCACTGTCGGAACATCACCAGGAGCCGGTGGAGGCGATTGGGGTGATTCGTGGGGGGGCGACGCAACGGCTGATTGCCCAACATCACTGGCCTGCGGCTCAGGTGCAGCCGTTCGATGATCACCGCGAGCTTTATGATGCGCTTTGCCAGGGCAAGGTAAGGCACATCATCATGAGCCAGCGGTGGTTGATGGAGAGTTCGCTGACGCGGACGCCCGCCTGTCAGCAGGCCTCCTTTGGCGTCACCATGCTGCCGGGGGCGCGGGTGGACGTAGCCACGGGCGCGGCCCCGGGGCAAGAGGAGCACGCCCAAGCGATCCGGGACGAGATTGACCGGATGGCGGCGGACGGCACCTTGAACCGGATTGCAGCGGGCTACCCGGTGGGCCTGGGCAGTACGGACTGGATGCTGAAATTGGCCGACGCCAAGCGCCAGCAACAGGCATTGTGGGGCAGCCTCCTGTTGATGGCGCTGATTGCGGTGATGACCGCGTGGCAGGTGCGGCGGGTACGGGCAGCCCGGCAGCAGATGGAACTGGCTCTGCGGGCGGCGGAGAAGGCCAATGCCGCCAAGTCAGAGTTTCTGGCGTCGATGAGCCACGAAATCCGGACTCCGATGAACGGCGTGATCGGCATGGCGAATCTGCTGCTGGAGACTCCACTGACGCAAGAGCAGCGGCAACTGAGCGAGACTCTGCGAGGGTCGGCAGATGCGCTGCTGGTGATCCTGAACGACATTCTTGACCTGTCGAAGATTGAAGCCGGACGGTTGACCCTTGAAAAGATCCCGTTCAACTTGGCGAATGTCGTCCGCCAATCGGTGCAGAGTTTTGAAGCGGTAGCGCTGAAGAAGGAGTTGTCGCTAACGCTGGAAATCAAGGGCCCGGAGATATTTGTGATCGGCGACCCGAGCCGGTTGCGCCAGGTGGTGTTGAACCTGGTGGGCAACGCGCTGAAGTTCACCGACCGGGGTGGGGTGGCGGTGAGGTTGGCCACGCAGTTGGAGGACGGCCGGGCATCGCTAAGGCTAAAAGTGGCCGATACGGGAACCGGTGTTCCGGAAGATAAGCGCGAGCTGATCTTTGAGCGCTTCCAGCAGGCGGATGCGTCGACCACACGGCGGTTTGGGGGCACGGGATTGGGACTGCCGATCTGCAAGTTGCTGATGGAGGCGATGGGCGGCTCGATCGGCGTCCTGCCTGGCGAGCGTGAGGGATCGGTCTTCTGGGTGGAGGTGGCACTGGAAGTGGCGCAGGAGGCACCGGAGCGTCGGGCGGCTCCGGCTCCGCAACCAGTGTTCTCAAGGCGGCCACGCGTGCTGGTGGCTGAGGATAACTCAGTCAACCGGATCGTGGCGGAGCGGACACTAGCCAATCTGGGGTGCGATGTCGATCTGGCGGTGAACGGCCTGGAAGCTTTGCACCGCGTGCTGAATGGGCGCTACGACATGGTGTTCATGGACTGCATGATGCCGGAAATGGATGGCTACACCGCGACCGAGGAGATCCGCCGGCAGGAAGGCGACGGGCGGCATACCCCGATTGTCGCGATGACGGCCAGCGTGCTGGAGGCTGAGCGCCGGCGCTGCGAAGAGTGCGGCATGGATGACTTTGTGCCCAAGCCCTGGCAGCCGGACGAGGTCCGGCAAGTGCTGCTGCGCTGGCACCGGACGCTCGAACGCGACTGATGACGGGCGGGTACGGCCAGGGTGGCCGGCTCAGGCGGTCTGAACCTGTTGCGACTGCAAGTTGAGCTGCTCAATCTCCAGTTGCCGGATCTTGAACTTTTGTACTTTGCCCGTCACCGTCAGCGGGAACGCGTCCACGATGCGGATGTGCGCGGGGATCTTGAAATGGGAGATGCGGCTCTTGCAATAGTCGCGAAGCTCTTCCGTGGTGGCGGTCTCCCCCGGCTTCAATCGGACCCAGGCGGCGACGATCTCGCCGAACTTCAGATCCGGCAGGCCAACCACTTGGACTTCCGCCACCTTGGGGTGCGAGTAGAGAAACTCCTCGATCTCGGCCGGGTAGATGTTTTCCCCGCCCCGGATAATCATGTCCTTGGCGCGGCCGGTGATGTGGAAATGGGCGTCGTCGCGCATGGTGGCCAGGTCTCCCGTATGCAGCCAGCCCTCGGCGTCGATCGCGCGGGCGGTAGCCTCCGGTTCGCCATCGTAGCCTTGCATCAGCAGATAGCCGCGGGTGCAGAGCTCACCTTGTTGGCCGATGGGCACGGTTTCGCCCGTCACGGGATCGATGATCTTCACTTCGACGTTGGGTGTCGCCTGCCCCACGGTGGAAGTGCGCTGCTCGAAGTTGTCTTGCGGAGCATTCATGGTGATCACGGGCGAGGCTTCCGTTTGCCCGTAGATGACGCAAACATCCCGGCAATGCATGTCCGTGTTCACGCGCCGCAGCAGTTCCACCGGGCACGGAGCGCCCCCCATGATGGCGACGCGCAGTGATGTGGTATCGAATTGCGAGAACTCAGGATGGCTCAGCTGCGCGATGAACATGGTGGGCACACCGCCGAGCACGGTCGCCCGTTCCTGACTGATCGACTCCAGCGCGGCGCGTGGATCAAAGATTGGGGACGGGAACACCATGGCGGTTCCATGGACGACGCAATTCAACGCGGAACAGACGCATCCGGCGCAGTGGTAGAGCGGGAACGGAATGCACATAGTGTCCAGTTCCGTCATCTCCATCCATTCGCCGGTAAACCAGGCGTTGTTCACCAAGCCGCGATGCGTCAGCACGACGCCTTTGGGCGACCCGGTGGTGCCGGAGGTGTACTGCATGTTGGTGGGGTCGTCCGGCAGCACGGGCCGGGTAGGCAGGTCCGCGCCATTGGCGAGCATGGTGGTCCACTCATCGCTGCCCAGGTAGACGACGTGTTCCAGCGCCTGATCCGGCTGGCGCGCGGCTTCCAGGATCTCGCGGAAGTTGGTGCGTGCGTCGCGCTCAAACAGGAACAGCGCCTTCATGCCGGACTTACGCAGCACGTAGGCCAGTTCATGTGACCGGTAGGCCGGGTTGACGTTCACCAGCACGTAGCCCGCGCGGGCGCAGGCATACTGCAGTAACACCCATTCCAGGTGGTTCGACGCCCAGATGCCGACGCGGTCCAGCGGCCGGAGACCCAGCCCGGCCAGGCCGCGCGCGGTGCGATCCACCTCAGCGTCGAACTCACGCCAGGTAAGCCGGACGTTCTGGTGCCGGACGACAATGCCCAACCGGTCCGGCCACCGCTGTGCGGTTTGCCGGAGAGCTTCGCCCATCGTGAGATCGAGCAGGGGCGCCGTCGGGCCGGCAGAATAGCTGAGCGGGAGTGCGCTGCTCACGCTTCGGACACCTCGATCTCGCGGCCAAAACCGGGGCGATTGGAGGGGCGCATGTAGATGCCTTCGGGTCCGCGGGAGATGCCGTACTGTTCTTCAAACATGTCGTAGACTTTCTTGGGGCCGCCGGGGGGCGGCAGGAACAGCTCCGCCCAGGGGCTGTTGGAGGTGGCGAAGATGAAGTGCGCGCCATCGCCCAACCCGCCACCGTGCGGGATCACCGGGATGTCGTAGGCGGCGGCCAGGGCGGCGATGCGGCGCAGTTCGGTTAAGCCGCCGCACCAGTTGATGTCGGGCTGCCAGATGGAGGCGCCGTTGTGTTCCAGCAATTGGCGGAAGCCGTAGCGGCCGTACTCATGCTCGCCCGTGACGATGCGGGTGGACTTGATGGCGGAGTTCAAGCGACCGAAGCCTGCGTAGTCGTGCGGCTGCAAAACCTCTTCCATCCAGTAGACGCGATAGGGGGCCATCATCTCGGCCATCTCCAGCGTGTAGCGCTCCGTCCACGCCATCCAGCAGTCGAGCATGATGTCGCCATCGGGTCCGAGTTTATTGCGGGTCTCTTTGACGAGTTCGAGGTTCTTGCGTTGGCCAGCAAGGCCGTCGGCGGGTCCGTGGGCCATGGCCAGCTTCAGGCGCTTGTAGCCGAATTCGATGTGCTGGTCCACATCGTTGCCGGTGCAATAGGAGGGAATGCGGGCTTTGGTTTCGCCGCCGATCAGGCGCCAGACGGGTTCACCGAGCGCTTGCCCGACGATGTCCCACAGGGCCAGATCGACGCCCGAGATCGCGTTCATGGTGACGCCCATGCGGCCGTAGTGCATGGTGCCGCGCCACATCATGTCCCAGTTGCGTTCAATGTCGAAGGGGTCGCGCCCCATCATCAGCTTGGCCAGGTGATCAGTAGCCACCGGACCGCCGCCGGGGCCGCCGTTGCCGTAACCCTTGATGCCTTTGTCGGTCGAGACTTCGACGGTGAAGCCACCGATCTTGCCCGCGTCCGGGAAGTAGGATTCGCGCCGCAGCTTGTATTCCGGGTAGACCGACATGGGGCTGGCCACCTCGACGCCTTGGGTGGACCAAGCACCGGGCGAGGGCGTGTAGGCCGGCGGCTGCTTCTTCAGGCGCGTCTTCACCAGACGCATCCCGGTGATCTTCAGCTTGGATTTCTCCTGCGCGAAAGCCAGCGCCGGCAACGCGGCCGCGCCCAGTGACGTGAGAAAGTTACGGCGATTCATTAGGAGGCGATTGTGTCAAACCCCGAGGTCAGCGTCAAACGGCGGATCGCCGGTTCCGCCCCGGCCACTCGGCATCGCTCAGCTTTCGCAAATCAGTTGCATCTAGCTTGACACTACGACTACTTTGGTCGCATATTGAAAGTACAGATTTCACGGGCCGCCCCAGGGTCCGGCAATGGAGTGAGAATTGCGCAAGATCATTTTCTGGATTCACTTGCCGGTGGGCATTCTGGCCGGGTTGATTGTGCTGATCATGTCGGTGACCGGCGTGATTTTGACGTACGAGAAGCAGACGGTGGCCTGGACGGATCGCGGCTACCAATCGGCGCCCAAGCCGGGAGCGACGCCCTCGCTGGAAGCGATCCTGAGTGCCGCGCAGGTCCGGGGCGGGGCCGCACCCACCGCCGTCACCGTGAAGGCTGACCCGGCGGCACCGGCGTTGCTCGCGATGGGGCGCGAGAGCGTTTATGTAGATGCCTATACGGGCGAACTGCTGGGCAAGCCGTCCCCGGAAGGCCGCGCGTTCTTCCGGGCGGTGACGGACTGGCACCGCTGGCTGGCCCGGTCCGGCGAAGACCGCGCCACGGGGAAAGCGATCACGGGTGCCGCCAATCTAGGGTTCCTGTTTCTGGTGGTGAGCGGCGCTTATCTGTGGCTGCCACGCGTGTTTGGGGCGAAGCAGTTCCGGGCGATCACCTGGTTCCGCGGGGGCTTGTCGGGCAAGGCACGGGACTTTAACTGGCACAACGTGATCGGCATCTGGTGCGTGGTGCCGTTGTTCTTGATCGTCATCTCCGGAGCCGTGATGTCGTACCCGTGGGCCAATGCCCTGGTCTACCAACTGGCCGGAACGCCATTGCCTGGTCCGGCACCGGCACGGGCGCCCGAGAAGCAGCCGGAGCCGGTGGTCTTTGCCGGTGCGGACGCGGCTTGGCAGAAGGCTTCCGGGCAGGTGGCGGACTGGACTACGATCACCTTCCGGGTCCCCACCTCCAACCGGGCTCCGTGGAGCTTCACGATTGACGCCGGGACGGCCGGTCAACCACAGAAGCGCGGCACCCTGACGGTCAACCGGGAGACCGCGATACCCGTGAAATGGGAGACATTTGCCGACCTGGAAGCTGGACGACAGTGGCGCAGCTGGGTGCGGTTTGTCCACACGGGTGAGTATTACGGCATCGTGGGACAGACGGTGGCGGGCTTGGCTTCGTTGGGCGGCGTGTTCCTGGTGTGGACCGGCATTGCTCTGAGCTTGCGGCGGTTTGCCGCCTGGCAGGAGCGGCGGTCGAAGCCCGCCCAGGTGGAGCAGATGGCGGCGCGATAGCCGGCCGTGCAGGCAGGTGGCGCTGTCAGAAACAGAATTGAACGCAGCTGAGCGCGGCGCGGCCTCATCAGAGGGGTGTCGCATCGTGATTTCAAAAGCGGCGTGTATGCTAATCGATAGGGAGAGATTGATGATGAAAATGATGAGCCGGCCTTTGGTGCTGATCCTCGGGTCCATGGCGGCCTGGGCGCAACCGAACGCGGGAGCGCAGAAGCCTGAAGCGACACTGCCGTTTAAGATGACCACAGTGTCCACGTTCTCACTGCCCTGGCGGATTGCCTTCCTGCCGGATGGGCGGATGCTGATCACCGAAAAGATTGGGCCCATTTGGCTGGTCTCGGCCGAAGGCGAAAAGATTGCGCCGCTGGGCGGGACTCCGCCGGTCTACTGGCAGGGGCAGAACGGCATGTTGGGCATCTTTGTTTCGCCCAACTATGCCACTGACGAAAGCGTCTATCTCACCTACATCGAACCGGGCGAATATGGCGGCAGCCAGGTGTTGGCCAAGGCCAAGCTGAATGCCGGCCGCGCACCGCGGTTGCAGAATCTGGAAGTGATCTGGCGTCAGATGCCGCGCGGCAAGGGCGGCCAAGCCGGTGGACAGATCGCGTTTGCTCCGGATGGCAAGTCGCTGTTTATGTCGGTGGGCGACCGCCAGCGCATGGTCCCCGCGCAGGATCCGAATCAGCCGGTGGGCAAGATCGTGCACCTGACGCTGGACGGCAAGCCGCACCCCGACAACCCGAACTTTGGCAAGACCGGCGCGGCCACGATTTCGCTGATCGATCCGCCGCGTGACACGGAACTGGCCAAGACGGCCAAGACCGTGAGCACCTACACATTCCCCGGCCCCAACCTGACGCCGGCCGAGACCTGGGCCAGCGGTTTCCGTGCGCCTTACGGCTTGGCGTTTTCGCCCACCGGTGAACTGTGGGAGGTAGAGCATGGCCCGCGCGGCGGCGACGAACTGAACCTGGTAGAGAAGGGCAAGAATTACGGCTGGCCCCTGGTCTCGTTCGGCATGAACTACAACGAGGTGAAAATCCCCAGCCACGATTCGCGGCCGGAGTTCACCAAACCGGTTATTTACTGGACGCCCGTGATCGCGCCGGGCAACCTGATGTTCTACAAGGGCACCAAGACGTTCCCGCAATGGAACGGCAGCGGCTTCATCAGTGGCTTGGGAAGCCATTCGCTGAACCGCATCGCGTTCGACGGCAAGGGCGGAGCCAAGACGGCTGAGCGCTGGGACCTGGGCAAGCGCATCCGCGACGTGGAGCAGGCTCCCGATGGTTCGCTGTGGGCGCTGGAAGACGAGAATCCGGGCGCGCTGATCCATATCACGCCACGGTAAGCGCACCCTAACGGGGTTCGATTGATTGGGGCAGTCGCGAAGAGGGGCACCTGGGCCGGTGAGGCGGGTGCCCCTCTCGTGTTTTTGGAAAGAGTGGAAGGCAGGTCGCGAAGCGGATTAGCGGGCGGCTTCGAGCACCGCTTCCAGATCCGCGGCTTCGCCGAACTTGAGACCGGTGCGGGTCGCATCGATCTTTTTGAGCAGTCCGGAGAGCACCGTCTTGGGGCCGACTTCGACAAACGTCGTGACGCCCTGTTCGGCCAACAGCCGTACCGTGGCGGTCCAGCGGACGGAGTTCGGGACTTGATCGATCAGGCCTTGGCGGGCGGCATCGCCCGTGGTGACCAGCTCGGCGCGGACGTTGTTCACCAGAGGGATGGCGAGGTCATGGAAAGCGATCTGCGCCAAATCAGCCGCCAGACGGTCCTGGGCGGGCTTCATCAGCGGGCAATGGAAGGGTGCGCTGACTTGCAGCTTCAAGCCGCGGGCCAGCTTCAGCGCCCGGTCTACCGCTCCGGCGTGTCCGGCGATCACCACCTGATCCGGCGCATTGAAGTTGGCTGCGGTCAGCACTTCACCTTCAGCGGCCTGATCGAGAATGGGCTGGACGGCGTCTTCGGAGGTGCGCAGGGCGGCCATCGCCCCCACTCCCGCCGGGACCGCTTCCTGCATGTATTGCCCGCGCTTGCGGACCGTGCGGACGGCGTCTTCAAACGAAAGAGCGCCGGCGGCGACGAGAGCCGAGTATTCACCCAGGCTGTGGCCGGCCACGAAGGCGGGCTTGACACGGGTCTTCAGCACTTCCCACGCCGCGATGGAGACCGTCAGGATGGCCGGCTGAGTGTTCTCGGTCAGCTTCAAGGCATCTTCAGGCCCTTCAAAACAAAGGGCAGAGAGTGAAAAGCCCAACGCGGTATCCGCTCGATCAAAAATCGCCCGGGCCTCCGGGAAGGTTGCGGCAAGCGTCTGGCCCATACCGGCAAATTGTGAGCCCTGGCCGGGGAATTGAAAAGCAATCACGCGCTGAAAATCTCCTGTGCGCCAAAGGTAGCGCCATATTCGGGCAGATGGAGGGCATCGGTGCCCTGTAACCGGTTGCCATCAAATGAGTAAAGGTCGTTGGTCTGCGGATCAACCACCCAGATGTGTTGCGCACCCCAGCGGTGGTACTCGCGGCACTTGCCGACAATGTCGGAGAGCGCTTCGCCGGGCGAGTTGATCTCGATGACCACCAGGGGCGGGGTGGTCGGGTACGGCTCATCGGGAGATCCCGGCCCATAGGCCACCACATCGGGGATGCGGAGCAGTTCGCCGTCTAGGCAGCAATGCACGGCCGCGCCGGACCAACCGCCCAGTGGTCCGAGTAGCGCATGCAGGCGGTGAGAGAACTCGGCTTGCACTATTCCATGTTTTCGCGTTGGCATGGGGCGCTCCACCAGTTCGCCGTGGACGTACTCGGGAGGGTACTCCCAGCGGGTCTTCCAATACTGCTCGAGACTGATGGCCGCTTGGGCACCCATACTTGAGAGTCTACACCTCGCTGGCTGACGTCAGCTAAGGTACTGAAACGGTGGGATACTGAGAATCTCACCAGGTATGTAACGGTTGCGGCGGCGAAATCGCCTTAGCTACAAGCCGGAGGTGTGCCGGTAGGAAGGAATTGCCTTGTCCATTTCTGAAATCTGCGTCAAACGGCCCGTTTTTGCGTTCATGCTCATCATGTTCCTGGTGGTGATGGGCGTATTCAGCTTTATTGACCTGGGCGTTGACCTATTCCCCCGTTCCGACCCGGCGACGGTTTACGTGCGGGTCCGGCTGCCTGGCGCGAGCCCAGAAGAAGTGGTTTCGCAGGTGGTGCTGCCGCTGGAAGAGTCGATTGCCGCCGTTTCGGGCATCGAGGAGATGGTGGCCCGTGTCACCGAAGGTTCGGCGAACATCTCGGTGCAGTTCATCCTGGAAAAGGATATTGGCGAGGCAGCCGAGGACGTTCGGGAGAAGGTCTCCGGCGCGATGCGCAAACTGCCGCCGAACACGCTGCCGCCCAGCGTCATCAAGGCGGACCCGGATTCTGACCCGATCATCAAGCTGGCCTTGAGCGGCTCACGCCCGGTCCGGGAGCTGACCGAATTGGCCGACAAGAACGTCCGCCGTGCGCTGGAAACCGTGGACGGCGTGGGTGCCGTGGAACTGGCCGGCGGCCGCAAACGGCAGATCAACATTCTGCTGGACCTGGACAAGCTGAACGCCTACAACCTGTCGGCCCAGGATATCGACCGGGCCATCCGGTCAGAGAACATTGAGGCCCCCGGCGGCCGTATCGTGCGCGGGCCCACCGAGTTGGGTGTCCGTACACTAGGCCGCGTGGAGAAGGTGGAAGACTTCAACCGCATCATCGTCAAGAATGTGGGTGGCGCTCCCATCCGCATCCAGGACGTGGGTGGCGCGGAAGACGGCATGGCCGAGCGGCGCACCTTTGCCTACTACAAGGGCAAGCCGGCGGTGCTGATGGATGTGACCCGCCAGGTGGGTTCCAACACCGTGAAGGTAGTGGACGACATCGGCAAGCGCATCGAAGAAATGAACAGCCAGTTGCCGGCCGGCGTCCATGTGGACATCATCACGGAGAAGGCCACTTATATCAAGGCCTCCGTGGCGGCGCTGGAAGAGCACCTGGTGCTGGGTTCTTTGCTGGCTTCGATCATCGTTTGGCTGTTTATCCGGGATTGGCGGACGGTGCTGATCAGCTCGATCGCCATTCCGACGTCGATCATCACCACGTTTACGGTGATGCGGGCGCTTGATTTCACGCTGAACTCGATGACACTACTCGGGTTAACGCTGGCGGTGGGTATTGTGATCGACGACGCGATCATTGTTCTCGAAAACATCTACCGCTACATTGAGCGCGAAGACATGCCGCCCAAGGAGGCGGCAATTGTCGCCACCAAGGAGATCACGCTGGCCGTTGTGGCCACGACGCTGTCGCTGGTGATCATCTTTATCCCCATTGCCTTCATGTCCGGGTACGCCAAGCGGTATCTGAACCAGTTTGGCTGGACGATGGCGGTTTCGATCCTGGTCTCGATGCTGGTGGCCTTTACGCTGACCCCCAGCTTGAGCGCCTTGCTGCTGCGGCGCAAGATTGTGAAGCCGGGCGAGAAGCGGGTGCACGATGAAGACCAGATTTCCTGGCTGGACCGAGTCTATCTGGGCATGCTCAACTGGTCGCTAGATCACCGGTGGGCGATTGTCCTAATCTGCGTGGCCACACTGGGGTCCACCTACTTCCTGAACCAGAACATCGGCCGCGACTGGATGCCGCAGGAAGACCAAAGCGAACTGGGCATGTGGCTGGAGTTGCCGGAAGGCTCGTCGCTGGATGCCACGGAGCGGGCCACGTTGAACCTGGCCAAGAAGATCGAAGGGATTGATGGTGTCACTGCGGTGATCCCGCAGTCGTCGATCATGCTGGACCGGGTGACGCAGGCCTTCATTACGATCATTCTCCGTCCGCCGGACGAACGCGGCGATATCGCTTCGATGGGCCAGAAGGTCCGCGAAGTGGCCAAGGAGTTTGCGTTTGCGCGGCCACGGTTGACCTTCCCCAACGTGCTGGGCGGCCGCGATACGTTCGCACCGATCCGGCTGCAGTTGCAGGGGCCGGACTTGCAGCGGCTGGTTCCGGTGGCGCGCCAGTTGTCGCTCGACATGATCGCCGACCCGCATCTGACGGACATCAAGGCCAACCTGAACTTGAACAACCCCGAGTTGCAGATCGACATCGACCGGCAGTTGGCGTCTGACCTGGGCGTCCGCGTCTCTGACATCGCCTCGGCGGTGCGACTGCTGATGTCGGGCGAGGACGAGATCTCCTATTACAAAGAGAACTCCGAGCAGTATCCGGTGACCATCCGGCTGGCGAACGTGCAGAGGGATGACGTCAATGCTCTCAGCCGGTTGCTGGTTCCTTCCTCCAAGCAAGGGCTAATCCGCCTTGATTCCGTGGCCAAGCTGGAGCGCGGCTTGGGACCGAGCCGCATTGACCGCTACAACCGGCAGTTTACCATCGGCATCATGGGCAACACGCCTCCGGGAGTGTCGCTGGGTGCCGCCGCCACCGCCGCCAACGAGATCATCGCCAAGGCGAATCTGCCTCCGGGCTTCCGGGCGGCGTTCTCCGGACAGGTGAAGATTCTTGAAGAGACCACCGCCAACATGATTTTGGCGATTGGCTTGGCGTCAATCTTCATGTACATGGTGCTGGCGGCGCAGTTTGAGAGCTTGGTACAGCCGTTGATCATCCTGGCGACGCTGCCGCTCTCGATCCCCTTTGCACTGCTGTCGCTGATCATGACCGGCCGGTCTCTGAACCTGTTCAGTGCGCTCGGGATCCTGTTGCTGCTGGGGATCGTGAAGAAGAACGGCATTCTCCAGATCGACTACATGAACACACTGCGCGGCCGGAATTATCCGCTGCGCGGCGCGATCTTGGAGGCCAACCGGGTCCGGTTACGCCCGATTCTGATGACCACCCTCGCTATCATCGCGGGCTTGATCCCGACGGCGGTGGGCATAGGGGCGGGCGCCTCGACGCGGTCGGCCATTGCGATCACGATCATCGGCGGCCAGTCGCTGTGTTTACTGCTAAGCTTACTGGTGGTACCGGTGGGTTACTCGCTGGTGGAAGAAGCCAAGGCCTACTTCTCCAAGCGCGGCACCTCGCCGGCGACGCTGCCCGCTGTGGGCGACTGATCAGTTTTTGGTTTAGCCGCCGGTTGCCAGAATAGCCCTCCGATGATTCTGGCAACCGGTGCGGGCGCCTCATCCTCCGGATGGGGCGCCTTTTCTTTTGTTGCGATCCCATAAAAAAGTACGAATCTTTTTTCCAGCCTTGTTCGTCCTAATCTTTGAAAAGAGGAAAGACGATATGACCGCTGTGATAAGCGCCGCACCCCAATCCAAACTCGCCCCGGCCGCGAATGAACATAACGCCGATGTCTATTGCCCGATCTGCACCCACACTGTGCCTGCGCATGTCGGATATGCACGCACGCCCAGTGGCCGCAAGCTGCCGCGGGTGACGGCGGGACAGAAATGCCCCCGCTGTTCCTCGCCGTTGGATGCCGCCTATGTGATGCGCCTGCGCCGCGCAGCGGCTTAACAGCCCCGCGGCGCGACGCCCGAGCCGGCGGGAGCCCGGCCCCAACAACTTGCCGTTTCCGCGAGTCTTCGTCCCGCAGCGCCGGAACTTACTGGCTGCGGAGGGCGATGGCCGGATCGATCAGCACTGCCCGGATGACGGGGAGTAATGTTCCGCCGATGGTCATCACCATTGCCAGGGCCACCGCCGCACTCAGCGTATACAGGTCATATGGCGATATCCCGGCCAGCAGACTTTCCATCGTCCGGCCAAGCACCCAAGCCATTCCCAAGCCCAGCCCCGAGCCCGCCACGCTGAGCGCCAACCCCTCTCCGAACACCAACGTCGCGATCTGACTAGTCTGTGCACCCAGGGCACGCCGGAGGCCCATTTCGGGAATGCGCTGCTCCAGGGAGAACGACAGCAATCCATGGATGCCAATCGCCGCCAGCAGAAAGGCGGCCAGGGCAAAGCTGGCGATCACCCACACCTGCGTCCGCCGCGTGGCCGTTTCGTCTTCCACCAGCGCTGTCAGGGACTGGACGTCGGAGATGGGCTGCGCGGGGTCGGCCCGGGCCACGATGCGGCGGATCTCGGGCAGGTGCACCATGGGATCACTACTGGCCCTCACCACGAAGTCCTTCGGCGCGAACCAAAAGAAGGCATTGTCGGGTATCTGCGAGTGGGCAAAGTACATCACGGGCTCAATATTGCGTTCCATGCCGCGGAAACGGACATCGCCGACGACGCCCACGACGGTGAACTGTAGATCGCCGAAGCGGACGCCAAAGCTCTTGCCGAGGCCGCTTTCGCCTGGCCAATTCTCTCGCATAAAGGCTTCGCTGACCACCGCCACCCGCAACGTGCGGGCGTCATCGGAATCCTGAATATCCCGCCCCCGCAGCAGGGGGATGCGCATGGTGTCAAAGTAGCCCGGGGCGACAAAGCGGGCGGCGGCGTTGACCTTGCTCTCTTGGCCGGAGACGATGGGCGGCCACAGCCCTCCCCGAAAATCGCCCAGGGGCCGGAAGCTGATGACGCTAGCCTGCTGTATGCCGGGTAAGGCACGCAGTTCGCCCAACACGTTCTGGTAGAACCGTTCGCGGAGCGCGGTGCTGGCGTACTTGGGCATCGGCAAGGACGTGCGGAACGCCAGGGCGTGGCTGGTGGCAAATCCGGGGTTGGTGTTCTGCACGCGCAGCAGCGCGCGCAGCAACAGGCCCGTGGAACTGATCAGCGCAATGGAGGCGGCCACCTGAGCCACCACCAGCAACCGCCGCACGCGGTCCTTACGGACGCCGGTGGCCGAACGCAAAGCCAGTTGTCCCCGAGTGGAGCGGAGGGCCGGCAGCACTCCGAAGCCCAACGCCGTCAGTCCCGTAGCCAGCAGTGCGAAAAACAGCAGCCGCCCATCCGCGCTGGGTATCGCGGCCACTGGAAGCGTGGAGGGCGCCAACCGGACCAATAGTGGAATCACCGCCAGCGCGAGCGCCGTTCCAGCCACGCCGCCGATCCCCGCCAGTAACAAGCTCTCGGTTAGCAACTGGCGCACCAGCCGGGCCCGCCCTGCGCCCAGCGCCAGCCGGATCGCGATCTCTCCTTGCCGCGCGGCCGAACGGGCCAGGAACAGGTTGGCCAGATTGGTCATCGCAATCAGCAGGACAAACAGCGCTGCCGCGATCAGAATGCCCAGCATCGTACGCGTGCGGGTGGTCAGTTCGTCGCGCAGGCCCATGGCGGTGGCGCTAACGTTCTCCAGCTCCTGGGGATACTGCGCCGCCAGATTCGCCGCGATGGTCCGCATCTCCTGTTGCGCCGATTCCAGGCTGACGCCGTCGCGCAGCCGGGCCGTGACGGACAGGAAGTTGTTGCGGCGGTCGGCATAGACCTCGTTGTCGAACCGCATCGCGGTCCACATCTGCACTTCGCGGGCGGGAAAATTGAAGTGCGGCGGCATGACGCCGATCACCGCATAGGGTTGCCCGTCGAACAGGAGTTGCCGGCCCAGCACGTTGGGATCTCCGCCGAAGCGGCGCTGCCAGTAGCCGTAGCTCAACACGACGGTTCCGGGCGCGCCCGGCCGGTCGTCCTCTTCCAGCATGGTGCGGCCCAACAGCGGCGCCACGCCCAGCAGGGGGAACAGGCTGGCGTTGACGGAGGCGCCCTCCAGCCGCTCCGGCTCACCGGCGCCGGACAGATTGACGGACAAACCCCGGACCGCGGCCATTTGGGAGAAACTGCGGCTGGCGGCTTTCCAATCCCGGTAGTTTGCCGGCGAGACGTCAATGTTTGAAAAACCACGGGTGGGCTGGCTTTCCCAGATCTTGACGATCCGTTCGGGATCGGCAAAGGGCAGCGGGCGGACCAACACATGGTCGGCAATGGAGAACACCGAAGTCGCCGCGGCGATCCCCAGGGCGCTGACGGCAATCGCCGCCAAACTGAACCCCGGAGAGCGGCGCGCCGTGCGCCAGGCATACCGCGTGTCCTGCACCAGGAGAGACCAGTGGGTGGCCAGGCCCGTCAGGACAATGTCGCTGATGGCGTCCATCCACACCCCGATCCGGCCCCAGCCCTGGGCGTGCGCCAGCCGCCGCTGGTGCACACCTTCCATTTCGCGGCTGTACTCTTCACGGAAGGAAGCCGGACAGATCCACAGCAGCATTCGATAGAACCACATAGGTTACGGCCTCCCCGGCGCCAGGCCCAGCGCCCGGGCCTGCTCCACCAGGCTGGCGAAGCGCTGACTTTCGGCCTTCGCCACTTGGCGTCCAAATGGCGTAATGCGGTAGTAGCGGCGGCGTTCATCGTCAAATTCGGGCGCCGGCCGCTCGTCGGTTTCGACAATCAGATCCTGCTCCACCATGCGTTGGATGGACCGGTACAGCGTCCCGGCGCTTAAGCGGAGCGTGCCGCCGGTGCGCACTTCGATGTCGCGGATGATCGCGTAGCCATGCCGGTCTTGATCCGCCACAGCCAACAGGATGTGAAACGTAGCAGCCGGGAGCGGCAGCAAAGCTTCGGGATTCATGCTCCCATTATAGCCATAGTGGATATATCTATACCGGCTAGACGCGCCGTTCGCCCCGGCGGTGGCTCGCCTGGCCCCAATGTTGGCCTGGAGCAGAAGTCCAACCGCAAGCCGCTCCGTGACGGATGGTCCAGCGGCCTGATGAAAGAACGGTTAGGATCTAGCTCGCGGACTGTTAAGATAGAGCTATGGACGGCGCCCTGAGTAACAAGCCACGAGCCACGGCCGTACCCGTGCCGCCCCCAGCAAAGGTGAAGGCGGCCAAATGTCCTGTTTGCGGAGCGGCGGCCTCGACGCTGCCCTCCACCAACGATGCGGAGGGCTTGTGCTGGATCTGCCGGCGCTTGAAGATCAGTGCGTGGCGCGATGCCGATTCAAGCCTCGGCGCACCCGAGTAAGCGCCGTAGCCTCCGGGCGGGCGGTCCTGCGTGAGGCCTTAGCGGGCCATCTGCTCATAGACGTAGCCCGCCACGGCCACATCTTCCAGACACAACCCGACTGACTTGAACACCGTCACCCGGTCCGGCTGCCAGGACGGCGCCAGATCCTTCAACTCGATCACCCGGGCCCAGTCCACGTTGGCCATCAGCAGATCCCCCGCCTCATCTTGCGCCGCTTCCAGCGCATCCACGGCAAGAATGCTGGCCTGTTGAACCAGTTCCCCCGGCAACTCACGCTTGGTCCGATAGTTTGACCCGACAGCATTGACGTGGGCACCGGGCTTCACCCAGGCCGCCTCCAGCACCGGATCCTTGGCCCAGGTGGCAGTGCAGATGATGTCAGCCCCGCGGACGCACTCTTCGGCTGACCGACAATTCACTTGCTTAGACCGGCTCCAGGAGCGCACTTCGGTGATCCCGGGCCGCACACTACGGACGGCGTCGATCTGGCTGGCCGCCTGGAAGCCGGTGCCGATGACGGCCAGCACCTTTGCTTCGGGATGGGCCAGCAGATCGGTGGCCACGCCGGAGGTGGCTCCGGTGCGGATCTGGCCGAGCCAGTTGGCCTCAAACAATGCCAGGGGCTGCGCGGTTTCGGCGCTGTAGAGCATGAAGTGGAAGGCGTAGCCGGTGGGTGAAGTCGAGTAGAACTTGGTGCCGAAGTACTTCCCCACGGCCCCGGCCATGGAGTGGAGGCCGACCCCGTTGGGCAGTGTCAGCCGCCGCCGGATCTGATTCACCGCGCGGCCGGTACGCAACTCCGCAAAAGCATGCCGGACCAGCCGCACCGCTTCATTCATCGGCAGCAGGTGGCGGACGTCTTCTTCACTGATGTGGATCATCACCAACCATCGTACCCTCGCTACCGGCGGCGGGGGTGGAGCTAGGCCGTGGCGGGCGCGTCCATGCCCATCCAGAGATTTGCCGTGCCCAGTTCCTCACGGCCGCAGGCTTTCAAGTAGCAGAACAGCTGTGTGCGATAGGCGGCGTGGCCGGAAAGAACCATCGACACCAGCATGGCTCCGCGCAGGAACCTGGTGCCAAACATTTCAATCTCGCCCTGAAGTTCTTCGTCCGAAAAGCCATTGATGGCTTGCGCGTAGAAGGCACTTTGCGACTCCAGGCTCTTCACCACGCCTTCAAAATCCAGGGCGTCAGCGGCGGCAGTACCGGCGTTCCACTGGTCCATCAGGAAGCTGCCCGCCTTGATCGAGGGAACCAGCACCGGGCCCATCACGGTGAGGTAACGAAGCAACTCCATGGTGCTCCGCTGCTTGGGCGTCGGACGGTAGTCCAGCATCTCGGGCTTTACCTTGGAGCAGAGATGAAGCAGAATGCGGATCTCATCCTGAAGGCATCCGATCAATTGTTGTTTGGAAAGAACCATAGCTCCTCAGAATAACCTGTCTGGCCCGCCGAGGCTTCTGAAAACCAAAGGCCCCTTCTGCCGTGAGTGGCAAAAGGGGCTCCGGAGTTCCAGGAAGTGAGGCGCGGAAAGCTACTTCTTTACCGGGTTGACCGACTCAGGGTCAATCCCCAGTTCCTTCAAAGCTGCCGCAGCCTTGGAGGCGTCATACCAGTTCCAGCGGCTGAGCTTGGACAGCGCCGCGCCGACGATACTATCGGCATCAATCTCAAAGTGGCGGCGGAGATGTTCGCGGTTGTCTGAGCGGCCGAAGCCGTCGGTACCGAGGGTTTCCAGACGGCCCGGGAGCCACTGGGACAACTGGTCAGCCAGCAACTTCATGTAGTCAGAGGAGGCGACGATGGGACCATCCTGGCCGTCCATGACCTGCTGGATGTAGGGGCGCTTGGGAGCCTGGTCGGGGTGCAGGCGGTTCCACCGCTCGCATTCCAGCGCTTCGCGGCGCAGTTCGTTGTAGCTGGTGACGCTCCAGACATCGGCCTGGACGCCAAACTTCTCGGCCAGCATCGTTTGGGCCTTCAAGGCATCGTTCAACATCGGGCCGCTGCCCCACAGGTGGATATTGGCCTTGCCACCCGGGGCGGAACGGTACTTATAGATACCCTTCAGGATGCCTTCTTCCAGGTTCGCAATGCCTTCGGGCATGGGCGGCTGGACGTAGTTCTCATTGTAGATGGTGATGTAGTAGAAGCAGTCTTCTGAATTCTGGTACATCCGCTTGATGCCATCACGGATGATCACGGCCAGCTCAAAAGCGTAGGCGGGATCATAGGTGATGCAGGTGGGGACGGTGGAGAACAGGATGTGGCTGTGGCCGTCCTGGTGCTGCAAGCCTTCGCCTAGAATCGTGGTGCGTCCGGCGGTGCCGCCCATCAGGAAGCCCTTGCCACGCGAATCGCCAAACGCCCACACCAGATCGCCCACGCGCTGGAAGCCGAACATCGAATAGTAGGTGTAGAACGGGATCATCGGCACGCCATAGTTGGCGTACGAGGTTCCGGCGGCGGTGAACGTCGCCATGGAGCCGGCCTCGGTGATGCCCTCCTCCATGATCTGGCCGTCTTTAGCTTCCTTGTAGTAGAGCAGCATGTCGCTGTCGACCGGCTTGTACAGCTGGCCTTGGCTGGCGTAGATGCCGCACTCACGGAACAGGGACTCCATGCCGAACGTGCGCGCTTCATCCGGGATAATCGGCACCACGAACTTGCCAATCTGTGGATCCTTGATCAGCGTCTTCAGCACGCCCACAAAGGCGGCCGTGGTGGACGCTTCGCGGGTACCGGAACCCTTCAGCGAGTCGCGGAACGCATCGAGCGGCGGTGCCGTGATGGTGATCGCCTTCGGGTGCCGGGACGGCACCGGACCACCCATGGCGGCCGACCGTTCCCGAAGGTACTTCATCTCCGGGGTCTCTTCCGGCGCGCGGTAGAAACCGATGTCCTTGACGATGCCATCCGGCACCGGGATCTGCAGGCGGCGGACGACGTATTCCAGTTCGTCCTCGTTCAGCTTCTTTTGCTGGTGGGTGACGTTCTTGCCTTCGCCGGCTTCGCCCAGGCCGTAGCCCTTCACCGTCTTGGCGAGCACGACCGTCGGCTGGCCCTTGGTTTCCGTGGCGCGCTTGTAGGCATTGTAGACCTTCAGCGGATCGTGGCCGCCGCGGCGGAGATTGGCGATCTCGTCGTCGGTCATGTCGGCTACCAGTTCGGCCAACTCCGGATACTTACCGAAGAACTCGCGGCGCGCGTAAGCCGCGCCACGGGCCTTGAAGTTCTGGTATTCGCCGTCGACGCATTCGGCCAGGCGCTTCACCAGCAAGCCGGAGCGGTCCTTGGCGAACAGCTTGTCCCACTCACTGCCCCACAGCACTTTGATCACGTTCCAGCCCGCGCCACGGAAGGCGCTTTCCAGTTCGCGGACGATAGAGCCGTTGCCGCGGACCGGGCCGTCAAGCCGCTGCAGGTTGCAGTTGACGACAAAGATCAGGTTGTCCAGCTTCTCGCGGGAGGCGAGCGTCAGTGCGCCCAGGCTCTCCGGCTCATCCGTTTCGCCATCGCCCAGGAAGGCCCAAATCTTGCGGCCGGTCTCCGGGATGATGCCGCGGTTCTCGAGGTACCGCATGAACCGCGCGTGATAGATCGCATTGATCGGGCCCAAGCCCATCGACACGGTGGGGAACTGCCAAAAGTCGGGCATCAGCCACGGGTGCGGATAGCTGGACAGGCCCGGCGTGTCGCGCAGTTCGTGGCGGAAGTTCTTCAGGTGTTGCTCCGAGAGCCGGCCTTCGAGGAACGCGCGAGCATAGATGCCCGGCGAAGCGTGGCCCTGGAAGTAGACGAAGTCGCCCGGCTGGTCGCCATGGGAACCGTGGAAGAAGTGGTTGAAGCCCACTTCCGCCAGCGTCGCCAGTGAGGCGTAGGTGGAGATGTGACCGCCAATGTTGGCGTCGTACTTGTTGGCGCGGACCACCATGGACATGGCGTTCCAGCGGTTGATCGCCTCGATGCGCCGCTCCGTATCCATATCGCCCGGGTAAGGCAACTGCTGATCCACCGGGATGGTGTTGATATACGGTGTCGCGGTGGGCAGGGCGGGCGAAACGCCCAGGGCCCCGGCCTGCGTCAGCAACGTATTCAGCAGGAACGCGGCCCGTTGGGAGCCGCCTTCCTCAACCACTTCACGCAGTGCTTCCAGCCATTCGCTGGTTTCTTGGGGATTTGCGTCGGAACGTACGTCAGGCTTGGTGGTGATCATCGTGGTGGGAGCAGGTTCTTTTCATAATTTACCATGCGTTCTGCGCTGCTCCATTTCCTCCAATGACCGGGGCCAGTCCGAGCGCAGCAAAATGGGACAGCGAACGGTCCGCCAACAGGCGCCCGCCGGTCTGGCACGTGGGGCAATAGTTGGTCTCGTTTTCGGCGTAGCGGATGCGCTGGACCTTGGTTTGGCAGACCGGGCAAGGCTCACCAAAGCGGCCATGCACGGCCATTTCCGGACGGAAGGCGGTTACCTTTTCGGGAAAATCTTTGCTGCGCAACCGCTCGATCCATAAGAGCAATGTTTCCCGCACGGCAGTGTGCAAGCGGTCCACTTCCGCGTCGGTCAGCTTTTGCGAAAGCGCAATCGGTGACAGACGCGCGGCGTGCAGAATCTCATCCGAGTACGCATTGCCGATGCCGCTGAACAAGTGCGGATCGGTGAGGCTACGCTTCAACGTATGGTTTTCGCTGCGCAATCGCGCCGCGAACGCAATCGCGGAGCATTCCAGTGGCTCAATGCCGCCGGGGTTGAGCGCTTGGGGATCACGAACCACCGCCAGCGACGCCCGCCGCTTGGTGCCGGCTTCGGTGAGCCGAAACGTACCGGTAGAAAAATCAAACGCCGCCAGATCGCGCCGCGTGAGTTTGGCCACTTTCTTCGAATCAACCGGATGCCAGTGCAGCCGCCCAGCGATCATCAGATGGATCACCAGCCAACAGCCATTGTCGAGGCCCACGGCGATTCGCTTGCCGATGCGCGGCAGCTCGATGACACATGCGCCAAAGGTGGCGGCGAGTGGGGGATCAATGGTGCGCAGCAGAAACGGCGAGCCGAGCCGCACGGTCTCGAGTGTCGCGACGCTGATCCGCGTTTCGAGCGCTTCCAGATAAGCCGTAATGTCTGGCAGCTCGGGCATGGTGTCCTACATTGTGGCGAAGTTTTTGGCTGCGGTCGGCAGTGTGGACAGCGCAGGAAGCCCCGCTTGTAGCGACAGATTACGAACCGAATATACCGGGACTTACTCGTTCCCACTGGTTACTTGATAACGGAACATAGCGCATGCCGATTGGCCATCACCAGAAGTAAGCCCAACGCTGTGCCGGGCTTACTAGGCTTTTGGTGAAGTGGCTTACCTAAAAACTCATCTTTAGCGCAAACTGGATAATCCGCGGATCGCGTGCCGATGAAATCTGCCCGAAAGCGGCCTGATCTACAAAGCGGTTCGGAGGATTCCACTGGGGATGATTCGGGAAGTTGAAGAACTCTGCACGGAACTGTGTGATGAAGCGTTCTGTGATGTTGGTGTTCTTCAACACTCCGATATCGATGTTGTGAAGAAGGGGCCCAGTGACCGTGGAGCGGCCTGCCGAGCCATAGCGAATCGGGCTCTGGATCTGGAAGCAGTTGGTCGCGAAGAAGCGATTTACGTCGCGGGCACTGGAGGGCAGATTCGGATTGCACACAAGGTCCGGGCGAGCGTTGTCCGTGCCGGAGCCGAAGAAGTCTCCGTTGAACTTTACGGTGATGGGTAAGCCCGTTTGGTAGGTATAGATGCCATTCAAGGACCAGCCACCGACCAGCTTATTCAGGAAGCGGGGGGCGCTGCCCAGGAACGCCTTACCCCGCCCAAAGGGCAAATCATAGATCACCGAGGCGCTGAGTCGATGGCGATGATCTATGCTGGCCAAGCCCTTGTCCGCCTTCTTGTTGAAAATGTCTTGGATGCGGTTGCCGGTGTCATAAGGGCCACCGCCATTAAAGCCAGTGGCGTCGGAAAGTGCCTTCGAGAAAGTGTAAGACATCAGCCAGGTAAGCCCTCTGGACTGACGTTTTTCAAGGCGCAGTTGGGCGGAATTGTAGTTCGAAAAGGCTGTTGAGGTTGTTTGAAAGATGTTGTCCAGCAGATAAAGTGCGTTGTTCTCCCAAACGTTGATGGCATAGGGAACCAGCCGCCGGAAGCGCGAACGAATCCCGGCGTTTTCAACCGGATTGGAAAAGAAGGGCCGGCCGGTTACCGGATTGATCGGCTGGGCGGGAATGGCACTGAGCGGCACGGTGGCACCTGGCCCATTCGGCTCGGCGGTGTTGGTGTTCTCACGGCGGTTCAGGCGGGTGCCTTTGCTGCCGACATAGGACAGCTCAAACAAGATGGACCCCGGCAGTTCCCGCTGGATGCCAAAGTTCCAGTGCTGCACGTAGGCATTCTTGAAGTCGGGCGAGACATCGTTAGGACCAGGGTTGAACTGGCCGGGGCCCGGGTTGGCAATGCGAAACCCGATGAACGTCTCTGCACTCGGCAACCCCTCCTGGAACAGGCTCAGGCTCTGCTGATCTTCCTTGAGATTGGGCAGATTCTCCAGCGTGTCCTGCGTGATAAACAGGGGTACGGTGTCGAAAAAGATGCCGTAGCCGCCACGTATCACGGTCTTGACCAGCGGCCGATAGGCGAAGCCAAAACGCGGTCCGAAGTTTTTCTTGTCCGCCGGAAAGAGAGAGCGGGGAAGCTCGATGCCCGCGCGACCCCAGTTAGGCGCAAACCGCTGGTTGCCGGGCTGAAGGAAGAACAGAGCGCCTTCGCTGAAGTTGGAGGGTCGGCGGTCGGGATAGGTCACGGTGGAAATGCGGTCTTGCGTCTCGTACGGAGGAGCGTACAGCATGTAGCGCAGGCCCATGTTGATAGTTAACTTGGAACTGACTTTCCAATCGTCCTGGATAAAGGTGGCGTACTCCGTGGAACGCAAGTCCTGGAAGAAGCCGCTTACGCGCCGCCCTTTCTGCACTGGCAACCCCAGCAGGAAGTTCGCAAACGTGTTGCCAGTGTTGCCAAAACCTTGGATACCGGTCCAGTTGTTGCTGGTGAAGTTAAAGGAACCGCGCAAGGTATTGGCCCGAGTGATAGCATTGCGGACGCGCCGGATCTCGCCGCCCACTTTGATGAAGTGGCGGCCGCGGTTAAAGGAGAGCTGATCAATGAATTGGAAGGTGTTGTTGCGCGGGCGGTACGGGCCGTCACCGTCGCCAATGGTGGCAAAGCCGCTGATGGCGAAGTTCGGCGCACCCCGCAAACCAGCGGTACTCGCAAAATCCAGGCCCGCCACGCCTAGCTCCTTCACCAGGTCCCGATCCGCAAATGTGTTTTCAGCAGCCTGAAACTGTGCCCAGCGGAGGTAGCCGAACTTGAACTCATTCACCGTCGTAGGCCCAAAGATCCGGGTGTAGCCGATGGTGCCGGCCATCTGGCGTTGATTGTCGAGTGAGCCATAACCAGGGAACGTATTGGGCGCGAACGAGTTGGAGTCGGTCAGGCTATAGCGCGCCATCAAGGTGTCCTTCGCGGAGAACTGGTGATCAGCGCGAATGCTGAACAGGTCATAGTTGCTGGTGCGCGTGCGGCCATCAAAGTAGTTCAGAGTTGGATTGCCATTCACGCCGCGGCCGCCGGCGGTATTGGGGGCCGGCAGCATGCCCGGGAAGTTCATCGTATTGCGCGCCACCGGATCGAAGCGCGACACAGGAATTATGTTGCCGGGAAACACATCGCGCACCGAGACGTTACCGACTGTCCGCGATGTGGTGGCATCGTAGATGGCGTTGCGCGGAACCCCCCGGCCCAGCACATCATTGCCCAGGCTGGCACCGAGGTGAGAAGAGAAGTCGCCACGCCGCATCTCGGGCGTAGGCACAGTGGTGAGCGTCGTATTGCCGCGCCGGAGGCGGTAGCCTTCGTAGTTGGTGAAGAAGAAAGTACGATCCTTGCCGCGGTAACCGGGCAGCGTCACCGGCCCACCCCAGGTGAACCCGAACTGGTTCTGGTTAAATGGCGGCGCTTTGAAGCGCCCATCCGCAGTACGGAAGGCGGGATTGCGGTCAAACAGATTTCGTGCCTGCACCGCGTTATTCCGGTTAAACTCAAACAAGGTGCCGTGATACTGGTTTGTCCCGCTGCGTGTCACCACATTGATCTGCCCACCGGCGCCTTTCCCAAACTCCGCCGAATAGCTCGAAGTCTGAATCTTGAATTCCTCAATCGCATCAACCGAGGGCCGGATCACCAACGCATTCTGAAACTGATCGGAGTTTACGGTGCCGTCTAACAGAAAGCTGTTCTGTTCCGGGCGCATCCCGCTGATGGAGATGCCGCCGCCAGAGACTGCACCGTCGTCGCCAGTGTTCACGCCGGGCAATAGCAATCCGAGCTGCACGAAATTCCTGCCGTTCAGAGGAAAATCGATGATCTTTTGACGGTCGACCACGGAGCCAGTTGACGATTGCTCGGTATTGAGCAGGGCGGCTTGGCCGGTGACCTCCACCACCTCGTTGACGCTGCCGACTTCCAGCTTGATCTCGAGTCGGACGACTTGGTCAACCTGCAATCTAACGTCTTTGGTGGTGGACTTCTTGAAGCCCTGCATCTGCACCGACACTTCGTACTCGCCGGGTTGTAGACCGATGAGAGAGAACTCTCCGGAACTGGTGACCGCCGATTCACGCCGGAAGCCCGTGGCCTGGTTCTGCGCCACCACCGTGGCCCCAGCCACTGCCGCTCCCGCCGGATCAAAGACCGAACCGGTGATCGTACCGGAACCCGCTTGGCCAAACAGCGGCGTGGAAATCAGCAATAGCAGAACAGCCTTCTGCTTTAAGGTCATCAACATGACAGTCCCCCAATCCTGTGCCCCGCAGCAGCCGACAGCTCCCAGCCATTCTTCCAGTGGACGTAGCCTGCCAACCGTGCGCTCTCGTTCGAACAATCGAACGCGCTCATGATATCTCAACGACGGAATGCCAAAGGAGTCGGCAGCTGGTGAAAGTCGATGGTGCGGAGACCGACCGAGCGGGTCCGCTAATGCGGCTTGCTATGCTGCCCTACATGCAACGGCGCTCCTTTCTCAAACTCCTGCCCGCCGCAACGGCAATCGGCGGCACACTGACGGCGCAAGATACTCCGGCCCAGATCCGCTCACTGCGCGTGCGCGTGCTCTCCACCATGCTGGCGGATGCGGGGATTGGAGAGTGGGGGTTTGCGGCGTACATTGAGGCCGATGGGCGGCGGTTTCTGTTTGACACGGGCGGGCGGCCGGAGACGGTGCGGCAGAATGCGGCCGAGTTGAAGGTGGACTTGGCGCAAGTGGACCAGATGCTGCTCAGCCATTTCCATGGGGACCACAATGCGGGCTTGCTGACGCTACGCCGGGAGGCGGCGAAACAGCGGGCATCGGCGCTGGGCACCTGCTATGTCGGCGAAGGCATCTTCTGGCCGCGGCGGCGGAGCCAGCTGGATGAGCGGGAATCGAATGACGCCTTGTTGGTCAAGCCGCAGTATGAGGCGTTGGGCGGCAAGTTTGTCAATGTCGCCAAGCCCACCCAGATCTTCCCGGGCGCGTGGCTGACGGGGCCAGTGCCCCGCCCCTACCCGGAGCGCAACTGGTCCGGCACGGGGCAGATGAAGACCGCCCAGGGCTGGGTGGAGGACAACCTGCCGGAAGATATGTCGCTGGCCTTTGATACGGCGGCGGGCTGGGTGGTGATCTCCGGCTGCGGCCACTCCGGGATCATCAACACGCTGGAGCATATCCGCAAGTCGATCCGTACCGCTCCGATCCATGCCGCGATTGGCGGCTTTCACTTATTCCCGGCCAACGATGCGACGCTTGATTGGACGGGGACGAAGCTGAAGGAGTTTGGGCTGGAGAATCTGCTGGGCGCGCACTGCACGGGGATTGAAGCGGTCTACCACCTGCGGCAGCAGCTGGGGCTGAAGCGTGCCAACTGCGTCGTGGGTTCAGTGGGCGCCAGCTTCACGCTGGGAAGCGGGATCAGCCCGGGACAGGTGGCGCGCTAGGACTCGAGTCCGGCGGGGCCTCACTTGCCGTCCCATCAACGGGCGGCCGACAAATGAAAAACGCGAGAGAGCCTGATCAACAGGCCCCCTCGCGCGGGGTAACGGATGGCTACGAAGGTGGCTTACGGCTTGGCGCCAGCGGGCCGGGGAGCGGTCGGCTTGGCACCAGCCGGTTTCGGCATGGCCGGGGCACCCGCGCCGCCGGCGGGGACAGTGCCCATCGTCGGAGCGTTGGCGTCGTACATTTTCACGATGTCGGCCGTGACATCGCTGCCGGTGGCGAAATACAATACCGGGCTCTGCTGGCTGCTGACATCCAGGATCATCGTGAAGTTGTTGTCGCGGGAATACTTGTCGATCACCTGCATGATGCGGCTGCCGAGCTCGTTGTTGAGCTTCTGCAGTTCCTGCTGGTACTCGGCTTGCGCATCTTCCTGATCGCGCTGCAGCGACTTCTGCTTCTGGTCGATCTCACGGGCCAGCTTGGCCTTCTGTTCTTCGCTGGCGGTATTGGAAGACTTGCGGAACTGGTCCTGCAATGCGCCAATGTCGCCCTGCTTCTTTTCCAGTTCCTTGCGGCGCGGGTCGAACCGGCCCTGCAAGTCCTGAATTGCTTTTTGGCCGTCCTTGGTGGAGAACATCGCCTGCTCGATGTTGATCACACCGACTTTGCTCGGCGGCGCCTGAGCGAATAGCGCACTGGCGGCCACCAGGCCCAGTGCCATCTGAGAAAACTTAAAGTTCACGAGACTGACTCCTCAAAATTCGTATGCCGCCAGGGGCGCGGCTTAGCCCACTGCCACTAGAATGTCCGGCTGATCGTAAACCGGAAAATCCTTGCCCGCTCAAAGAACGGAATCGGTTGCCCATACTGCACCACGGCATTGTTGAAGGTCGCCGTGTTGGGGAAGATCGACCGGTCCGCCACAATCGGCGGCTGCAAGAACTGTTCCACGCGGCTTGGATTGTACGCCCAGTATAACCGGAATGGAGCATTCACCACCGGCATCATAATCTGCAACTCCAGGCCGGTGGACACGCGCATCTTCTGCGTGGCACTATCTACAATCACGCCCTGCCGAAACCCGGCCTGCGGGAAGGTGGAATTCAAGTCTCCCAAGCGGCTGGCGTTGATGCGCAATTGATTCTTCAGCGAGACGCGGTTGATGCCCGCATCAAAGAAGGGGGCCAAGGTCACCGGACCAAAGATCTTGATGCGGTATTCAAAGTTGGCCACGCCCTGGGTGTCACCACCCAATTGGGTGATCTGATAGGCGGGCATGCGTTGAGTGACCGGGACGAAAGCTTCTTTGCCGTCCTGAATCACCTTTTGGAAGCGGGCTGAACCATCCGAGTTCAACACGTTGACGGTTGCTTCGGTGGGAATAAAACCCAGCGGCGCAATACCCCAGATATTGAATCCGCGGATGTCGTTTTCGCCGCCCATGTAGAAGCGGTTGAAGGGCGGGGCGGCCTTTCCGCCATACCCGGCGACGAAGCGGCCGAGGAAGTGCATGCCGATGACGTGGCCGTTCTTCCAGCCGCGGCGGAAGTACTTAAAGTCCACCGAGGGCTCAATCATGTTGACGTTGCCGCCCATGAAGCTGCCCGCAAACGAGGTGGAGATGTAGATGCTCTTACCGCGGCTCGGCGTGATCGGGTGATCCACCGTGTTGTAGCTGTAGTTGGGGTTGATGGACGTGGTCCTGATGCCAGCCAACTGGTTGGGGCCGTCGAGACCCTGGAAGTTGAAGAACTGGAAGTAGTTGGTGGCGGCGTCGGTCAACGTTCTGATGGATGACTTGTTGTAGTTGTAGCTGATGCCGACCCGGGCAAAACTGCGCTTCAACAACGTGGAGGCGTAGACGCTGAAACCAACGCCGTTCGACGTATAGTTGAGCAGGTTTTGCGACCCCAACTGGTTATACAGTGGGATCAGGTTGCGGCCGGAGAACAGCGAAACTTCGCGGCCCTGGTCATAGTTGAACCGCTGGTAGAAGAGCGTGAAGCCAGCTTGGATGGGCTTGTCGAACAGGTAAGGTTCCGTAAAGCCAAACGTGGCGGACCGGATGCGGTCACCAATCTGGGCATCCAGCGAAAGCGTTTCGCCCAGACCCAGGAAGTTATTGGTGGAGTAGCCGAACGAAACAAACGAACCGGCGATGCCGGAAACGCCGCCCGACAGTTGGATGCTGTTCCGGCCACGTTCCTTCACCTTCAGAGTGATGTCCACCGTATTGTTCTTGGTATCACGCGTGATGTTGGCCGCTTCATTTTCCTTCAGCACTTCAAAGTAGCCCAACTGGTTCAAGCGGAGCAGGCTGACTTCCCACAGGCGCGTATTGAACAGGTCGCCTTCATCGATCAGCAATTCGCGGCGGATGACTTTGTCGCGCGTGGTGGAGTTGCCGGTGAAGTCGATACGGCGCACGAAGAACTGCTTGCCTTCGTCCACCGACAGATTCAGGTCCAGCGTCGCGGTAGCCGGGTTCGGCTCAAAGCCCGGTTCCGGCACCATGTCGAGGAAGCCGAATTCGCCATAGACTTTGCGGAACTGCTCCATGCCCTTGCGCAGCTTCTCGGTGGAGAAGACGTCGCCTTCCTTCATGCCGAAGATGGGCGGGAACAGGCTTTCCGGCGTACGGAAGAACTTGACGCCCTGGAAATTGATCTTACCCAAGCGGTACTGCTTACCTTCTTCCACGTTGATGGAGAGGTTGGCACGCTTGCCCGGCTTGTTGGGATAAAAGACCGGGATGCGGAACTTGCCGCCGCCGTAGTCCACGATGTCCACCTTGTGATCCAGCACACGGGCTGTAAAGTAGCCCCGCTTCTGGTAGGCGTCACGAGTCCGGTCCTTGTCTTCTTCCAGCTTGGTGGAATCAAACGTCTTGGCAAACAGATTCTCCATGAAGATCGACCGTGGAATGCCGATCGGGTGCAGGTTCTTCATGGCCCGGATCACTTCTTTGTCGCTGAAGACCTTGTTGTTCTCAATGGTAATCGAGCCCACCTTCACCTTGGGGCCTTCGTTCACCTTGAAATCGACTTCCAGGGAAGACGGCGGGATCTGCCGGAGGTCAGGGTTGACCGTCGCAAACTGGCGTCCGCGCTCGGCAAGGTATTCGCGCAAAACGTTGGCTGCGCGCTGCACCTTGTTGGGATCGTACTGCTGTTCCACTTGCAGCCCGACCTTGCGTTCCTTGAAGCGGTCCAGAATTTCCGAGACCGTGATGGACTTCATGCCGTCGTACTTGATGGAACGGATCATGCGGCGTTCGGTGACCACGAATCGGATCAACCAGCCGGTGCGGCCGGCTTCGCGCTCCATGCGGATGTCGTCAAAGCGGCCCGTGTTCCACAAAGCCATAAAGTCACGGCTGAGGGTTTCGGTGCTGTAAGGGTCACCCTTCTTCGTAAAGATCAGCGCGCGAAGAGTGTCCTGGGGAACGCGACGTGAACCACGGAACTCGATACCTTCAATGACATCAGCCACTTCACCCGGGGCCGCGGCCTCGGGCTTGGCCGGATCAGCGGGTGCGGGCGTTTCCAGGCCGGGCTTGGCGGGCTGGGCCTGGGGTTTGGATGGACCCGCAGCGGGTTTGGCCTGTTCAGGGGCAGGCTTGGCCGGCTCCGGACTGGCGGTGACATTTTCAAATGGGCTCACGGGTTTAGCCGGAGCGGGCTTGGCTTGTCCGGCCGCAGGAGGCGTGGGCTTGGGAGCCGCAGACTGCTGCGCCTGGGCGGGCATCTCCTGAGAGAGCCAGCCAAGACAAACAAGTAGGGCGGACAGGCTGGAGCGCCTGCGACACAGCATTCGCGACTAATTCCTTTCCACTTCTACGCCCTGATCCAGACGCGCAAGGCGCGACAGCGGTTTCAGTCAAGATTGCCGCGGCTGCCATAAAGAGCTGCTTTGGTTCCAGGCGCTGAAACATTAGTCTAGCAAGAAGTCTCGGCGTATTGAACGCAGTCTCCAGGGAGTGCAACCCAAAATGATGCCAAACAGCACCCCTCCAGTCCACAAAACGAATGGAGGCGCGTAGGCAAGCAGATCCGGATTCCAGCGGTTGAGCAAATACGCCTCCATCAGGCCATGCGCCACCAGGCTGAGCATCAAGCCCAGCGCCACGCTCCGGCCAGCCGGCCACGCCGGCGAAGCCCACCAAGCGAATGCCATCGCAGCCAGTCCGCACTGGAGCAAATGGAGCGCAATACCGGACAAAGTCACAAAGCTGAAATCCGCGGTGAGACTCCGCGGCCCATGGAAGGGAGCCGCCATCAGGTTGGGAATCACCCACCCGGGCGTATCCAACAGCCATCCCGTAGTCAGCAGCCACACCAGCGTGACGACACCGCCGAACATCCCGGTTTCAATGCCGCTGAGGCTTCGCAGCAACAGGCCCAAGGGCTGCTGGACCGGCACCGGAGGCCGATACACCGCCAGCACCGGAGCGGGCTCCACTGGCAGAACCGGAGTGGCGGGCGCGCCTTCGGCGTCGGGCATCGAGAATGATTCCTGCTGTCCTGGTTCCATCGGGTACCTTTGAGTGTAATGCCCCGTCGAGTTGTCATCACTGGAATCGGCTGTGTCAGCCCCAACGGAATCGGTCGTGAGGAGTTCTGGCGCGCCACTCTGGCGGGCGAAAGCGGCGTTCGCACGATCGAAAAGTTTGATGCCACGCCCTGGGGCGTCACCATCGCCGGGCAGGTCCCGGGCAATTTTAACGAACTGGACTATGTGTCCGCCAAGGAGCGCCAGCATGTCTCGCGCGTCACGCCGCTGGCCATCGCCGCCGCTCAGGAAGCGATCGCGGATGCGGCGATTGATCCGGCCCAACTGACCCGGGAGCAACTGCGGGAGATCGGCGTGGTGGTCGGCTCCGGGGGCGGCAGCCAGGAATTCACCGAAGAGCAGTATCGCCTGTACTACACCGGCCAGCAGAAGCAGTGCAGCGTGTACGTCATCCCGACCTCCACCATCGGCACTCTGGCCAGTGAAGTCTCCATGCGGTTCGGGCTACGCGGCTTCAGCCACGTAATCTCCACCGGCTGTACGTCTTCCACCGATGCCTTGGGCTACGCGTTCCGCAGCATCCAGGCGGGCGTAATCGACACGATGGTGGCGGGTGGTGCCGATGCACCGATTGCGCCATTGATCCTGCGGGGATTTCTGCTGATGCGCATTCTGTCGTCGAAATGGAATCACGCCCCAGAGCGGGGCTCCCGGCCTTTCTCCAAGGACCGTGACGGCTTTGTGCTGGGTGAAGGGGCCTGGTTTTTTGTGCTCGAAGAATTGGAGCGCGCCCGCGCCCGGGGCGTGCATATCTATGGCGAGATCGCGGGCCACGGCTCCACGTGCGAGGCCTACCACCGGGTGCGCCTGGAAGAATGCGGTGAAGAACCGTCGCGCGCGATTGGCTTGGCGCTGAAGG
Source organism: Bryobacteraceae bacterium (assembly GCA_947458745.1). Lineage (GTDB taxonomy): Bacteria > Acidobacteriota > Terriglobia > Bryobacterales > Bryobacteraceae > JAPKYZ01. The sequence continues at coordinate 245,894 of CANGYQ010000004.1, forward strand.
AAGCCGGAGCAGCACCGGAGAGCGTGGACTATATCGCCTACCACGGCACCTCCACTGAGTTGAACGACCGCATCGAAACCCGGGCCGTGCGGCTGGCCTTTGGAGCGCATGCGGACCGGTTGCCGGGTTCGTCCATCAAGAGTCTGATTGGCCACCCACAGGGGGCCTGTGGAGCAGCCAGCGTCGCCACCACACTGCTCGCCATGCGCGACGGCATCGTGCATCCGACGCTGAATCTGGATGAGGCCGACCCGGAGTGCGACTTGGACTACATCCCACATGTCGCGCGAAAGCTGGACATCGAAACCGCTGTTTGCAATTGCATCGCCTTCGGCAGCAAGAATTCGGCGCTGGTGCTGCGGCGGGTATAGCCGGGAGGTCGCGTCGAGACCTTAGCGCAGTTTGACCGCCGCGCCATTGAGGGTCATGGGCTTGGCTTGCGGGCCTAATTGATCGCCTCGCAGATAGGCCAGGGCCACTATTTTGCCTCGAGCCGGGGAATAAGCCGAAGACATCAGGTCGCCGCACTTCTTGCCTTCATCGTCCAGGATCTCGGCCCCGGAGGCCATTGCTTCGGTCCCCTCAATTTCAATGCTGGCCAAGCCTTTGTGGACCGCGCCACGCGAGCGGACGCGTTCGACGATCTCCTGCCCGATGTAGCAGCCCTTGCTGAAGTGAACGGCCTGCAGTTGGCGGGTCTCCTGCACGAGGTGCTTTTCGAGAATGTCGTCGCCGTAACGGGGCGTGCCCCGCTCCAGGCGGACCACGTTGGCGGCTTCCGCATCGGCCTCGGTGCCCAAGCGGGCGGTGAGGTCAGTATCACCGGGAAAGGTCACCACGCGGAGGCGTTCATCACTGATCTTGTAGACCAGACGTGGACCCCATTCTTCCGAGCAGTCTGGATTTTCCGGAATGGGCGCGCCGAGTTCACGCAGCTTCGCTTCGGCTTGTGGACCTTCGACGGCCAGGCAGGCGGTGGAACTGGTGACGTCCTCGAGCGTCACATCGTCGGCGATGATGAAGCGGTTCAGGTGCTCCAGCAGTTTCGGGCGCGTCTCCGGTTCGGTGCTCACCAAAAAATGGTCCGGCCGGCAAAGAATGTGGGCGTCGCAGAGGATACGCCCTTGCGCCGTCAGGAAGAACGCATAGCAGCCCTCGTCCGGCTTCAGGGCATGGATGTTATTGGTGCACATCGCATGCAAGAGCCGCGCCCGATCTTCACCGGTCAGCTTGATACGGCCGCGGGCGGAGACATCAAACCAAGCGCTCGATTGGCGGAGTGCGTCGTAGCCCTGCATGCCGGCTAGTTCCCCTGCCGCAGGGCCGTCATCGCCACGGCCAACGCGACAATCACACTGCCGCTGACAGTGGCACCGAAGGCCAAGCGGCGCCGCTTGCCTTCGTTGGTCTTGGGCAGGGCACAGATGATCATGACGGCCATGACGTGCAGCGCGAGCAGAAACTTGATGCCGAAGATCATGTGCCAGCGCGACGGCACCCCCACGGCCACCGCCTGCATCATCTGCCATAAGCCGCTGGCCACCAGCAAAACCGAGGGCATCACCACAAAGCGCATCGAGGGTGGATTGCCGCCCGAAAACTTGAGGTAAAAGGCCGCGCCCACCAGCACGGTGGCCGACACAATGTGCAGCGACCGCAGAATGATTCCAACAATATCGTCCATACTTTCAGTATAGGGAGCCGCCGGAGGCGCGCTGGTCGGGGCGGCGGCGCGGAAAGCGAGAACATCGATTTGATCCATGAAATTCTGGCCGTCGGTCCGCTGGAGTGCAACTGTTCGATTTTGGGCGACGAAGAGAGCCGCGAGGCTTTCGTGGTGGACCCGGGCGATGACCTGGACCAGATCGAAAGCATCCTCAACAGCCACCGCCTGCGCGTCAGCAAGATTCTGATCACCCACGCGCACATTGACCACATTGGCGGCGCAGCGGAGTTCAAGCGTCGTACGGGAGCTCCGGTCTACCTGCACCCCAAGGAGCAACCGCTCTACGATTCGCTGGACAAGCAAGCCGGCTGGCTGGGTATGCCGACGCCGGAACGCACGACCATCGACTTTGCCCTAGTGGGTGGAGACCGCCTGCAACTCGGGCCGGTGGAGTTTCAGGTGCTGGACACGCCGGGCCACTCTCCGGCCAGCGTTTCGTTCTACCTGCCGTCGGAATCCATGGTGATCGCCGCCGACACGCTGTTTTACCGCTCCATTGGCCGCACGGATCTGCCGGGCGGCAACGGGCCACAGTTGATCCGCTCGATTCGCGAGAAGCTGTTGACATTGCCTGATGACACGCTGGTGATCCCCGGCCATGGGCGCAATACCACGATCATCGATGAACGCCGCTACAACCCGCACTTGAAGGGCTAGGTACTTTCTAACGTACATTCGCGTAATCTTTCTTGCTCCGGTCAGCAATCGGCCTTAGACCTGCCTAAGCGCTACCCGTTGTCTGCTGTAGACGCGTATTCAGGAAGAGTTCAAGATGAAGCGTAGACTTTTAGCCCTTGCCGCCACGTTGGCTCTGCAGGCTTCGGCCGGAACATTCAGTGGTCTTTCCATCGGCGCTTTCAGTGTCCCGATCACCAGTGGCTACGTTTGGAATACTTTCGGCCTGGAGACCACGATCACCGACAATACCGTGACGGCCGTCTACTCGGGCTTTGACGGAGTCGCGGACACGAACGCCACCGCGAAGTGGGGCGACTGGCCCCACCCCTTGCCGGACGGCGTGGACAAAGAGAGCACGCTTCTGTTTGAGGGCACTCAGTTTGCGGACGTCATCGGCGATCAGACCATCTTCAAGCTCGGCAGCATCACCTTCACCAACGGCACCAGCGGGATCGAGACGCTGCTGTTTGGCGGTACGCTGACCATCACACCGGTGCAGTTCGATTGGGGCTATCTGTCCGACCCGCTGATTATTCCGTTTAGCATTGAAACCACACGCAACGTGGGCACACCAGAGTTTAACGCGGACTTCATCGTTTTCCGGACCGAACTCGGCGACGTCGGGGCCTTCGTCTACGAAGGAGCGTCGGCGACGTTCGATATCTAAGCCAAGATTGTCGGCGACCCCCAGACCAGCTTCCAGCAGATCCTGGTCAACCCAAACTCAGTGGGCAGTGGCTTCGTGGGCGGCGCCTCACCGGTGCCGGAACCAGCTTCGTTGCTCCTGGCGGGAGCGGCCCTGGCTGGATTGGCGTGGGCTCGCCGCCGCTAGAGACGCTCCTTCCGATTCGTCGAACGGGTCCGGTCCAGAACCGGGCCCGTTTTTTTCTTCACGTTTACCCTTCGGCCTCGCGCCGCTTCCTTTTCAACTCCTCCATCACGCCAATCGTCAACTCCTTGGCATCGTTGACACACTTCAGAATAATCTGCAAATCCATCGCGGGCTTGCCTGCTTGACGAGCGCTTTGGCAGTAGACACCGTGTTGTCCGACAAGTGTAAGCGCGTCGGTCAACAAGTCCAGGCTCAACGCCAGCCGGCCACGTTCCAACCCCATTTGTGTCTCGTACCGCTCCAGCTCTTCCCGCCGTTCTTCATAGATGGTCATCTACATCTATCCTAGAGGGAGATGAATATACCTCCTTGGCCGGTCTCGGGTGATCGTGAATTGGAGTTGCTCCGCGAAGTGTTGGCCAGCCCCCAATGGGGTGGCTTCAATCCGATGGTGGCGAAGTTTGAACGGGACTTCACTGCCTATCAGGACGCCCGCTATGGCGTCAGCGCGGTGAACGGAACCGTCACGCTGGAGATGGGTCTGCAAGCACTGGGCATTGGACCGGGCGACGAAGTCATCGTTCCAGCTATCTCCTTTGTCTCAACCGCGACGGCGGTGTCACGCGTGGGTGCCACGCCGGTCTTTGTGGACATTGAGCCTTCCAGCTACAACATCGACCCGGTGCGCGCCGCACTCGCCGTCACCTCCCGGACCAAAGCAATCTTTGCCGTCCACTTCGGTGGTCCGATGGCGCAGATGGACCGGCTCCGCGAGCTCACCGATGCTTTTGGCCTCTACCTGCTGGAGGACGCGGCCCATGCGCATGGCACGGAATGGCGCGGACGCCGCGCAGGTAGCCTGGGCACCTTTGGCTCCTTCAGCTTCCAGAATGGCAAGGTGATGACCTCCGGCGAAGGCGGCATCATCGTCACCAATGACGAAGCGTTATCGGAGCGGATCCGCAGCTTTGCCAATCAGGGCCGCCGCCAGGATGGCGCGTCTTTCTTTCATCACTACACGCTGGGCACCAACTACCGCATGACGGCTTTCCAGGCGGCGGTGCTGATCGCCCAACTGGAACGGCTGCCGCAACAGATTGACCTGCGCAACCGCAACGCGCAACTGTTGTTCAGCCTGTTGACCGACGTCGAAGAGATCGGCTTCCAGAAAGCGCTGCCCGAAAACAACATCCACAGCTACTACCTGCTGGTGGGGCACATGCTGCAGGGAAATCGGACAGAGTTTGTTAAGAAGCTGAACCGGCTGGGAGTACCCAATACGCCGTTCTACCCGCACACGCTCTACCAGAACCCGCTCTACCAACGGCCGGATTCATGCGTCATCCACGACTGCCCCATCGCCGAAGACGCCGTAACCCGCAGCTTCTGGCTGCCGCACCGCGTGCTGATGGGTGATGAGGAAACAACCAGGGCGATTGCTTCCGCGATTCGTGAAGCCTGCGCTTAGCCGGTGGATGTTGAGGGGTTGGTGCGGATGCCGAGACTTGAACTCGGATGCCCTTGCGGGCGCTGGAACCTAAATCCAGAGCGTCTGCCAATTCCGCCACATCCGCAGGAGGTCGAGGGGAACCTCTACAAGTTTAGCGCGGCCACGGGCGGGAAAAGCGCGTTGAAGTTCTCAAAAAAGATCCGGCCTTGATCCGCCGCGCTGACGCCCAGGCTGTCGAGCGCCGCCTTCTGCGCGGAATATACGCCCGCTACCCAGCCGCGGGGAAAAAACGAAGAGTCCGACCCGAACAGCAGGCGTTGTGGACCCACGACATCCAGCGCCCGCCGGAAGACCACCAGCAACTCCAGGCCTTCGTACTTCATCCACGCATTGGACGACGAGGTATCGAGATAGACATTGGGGCACAAGTCCGCCAGCATCAGCGCCTCCCGGAACAGGCCGGCCCCAAAGTGCGGAACGATGAAGCGCGTTTCCGGGTTGGCCAGCGCCACTGCGTGCAGATCGAGCGGATTGGAGTAGCGCATATCAAGGGGCGAGGCCAACCCCAGCTTCTTTCGGACCCCCACGCTCAAAACGCCGCAATGAACAAAGGCCGTGCGGGGCCAGGTCATCTTCAGGTCAGCCACCGAGTAACGGTGCATGGCCGGGAATAGGCAGACAGCGTCCAGACCCTCCGGTGGGGCACCGGCCAGCGGATTGACCATCGCGAAGGCGGCAAAGCGTTCCGGGAACGCCGCGCGCGCGGCCAGCACCGATGGTGCGTCGCCGGGCAGACTGGCAATGAGAGCGGCGCGGGACACGCCCTGCCGGTCCATCTCGATCGTCCAACGGCGAGCCAGGTTCACCGGGTCTTCGGGCGGCAACTCCCAGTTCAGGCGCGTGCAGGCAGCTTCAGCGTCACCGGCCAGTGCCGTAAAGAAGCGGCGGGAGAAAAAATGGACGTGCGCGTCGTTGATCATTCTTGAAGCTTAACGGGTGGCGGCGACAGCCTGGGCGGCGGAGTACGGGAAACGGGTCAAGCCCGCGGCCAGCGCCAACTGCGTCAGCCCGGCAACGTTGCTGACGCCCAGCTTCTTCATCATCGTCTTGCGATAGCTACGCACGGTTTGCAGGCCCAGGTCCAGCATCGTGGCGATCTCTTTGCTGGTCTTGCCCTCAGCCACCAAACGGAGCACTTGCAGCTCACGCGGCGACAGTTCCGCCAACTGTGACGAGGCCGGCTTGAGGTCCAGGTCTCCCTTTTGGATGCGCGTCAACAGGCGGTCAGAGACTTGGGGGCTGAGATAGCTGCCGCCCTTGGCCACCGTCCGCATCGCGTCAAACAAGTCAGAGTCCGAAGCCCGCTTCAGCACGAACGCCCGTGCGCCGGAGCGGATGGCGCTGACGACGGAATGTTCGTCATCGTACATCGACAGAATCAAAATGCGGGTTTCCGGCAAGTAGCGCAGAATCTCCACCGTGGCTTCGACACCATTCAAACCCGGCAGTGCGACGTCCATCAAAACCAAGTCCGGCTTCAGCTTGCGGACCAGGGGGATGGCATCACCGCCGTTGTCGCATTCACCCACCACCGCAAACTCTTCATGCAGACGGAAGATCGCCTTCAATCCATCCCGAAGGATCTTATGGTCATCCACGATCACAACTCGGACGGGCATGAGGCTACTGTTTCTCCAAGACGTTCATAATTGTATACGAATGGCCATCTGAGCTTATATCAATAGAAAGTTGACTTTGCGCCGCTGATAGGGTCACTAGCTGAAGCCCAATCCCAGAGGGGCGCTGCTGTTCGGCCGGCCAATCAAAGCCGTGGCCGTTGTCCCGAATCTTCATCTCGACGCCCTGGCTGGTGCGGCGCAGGATCACTTCAATGAGCGTGGCACCGGAGTGGCGGATGGCGTTTTCCAGCGCTTCGGTGGCAATGCGGAAAAACGCTGTGCCCGCGGCGGGATTGGGCTGGGGACGGCCATCGATCATCAGCCGGATGGTGACGCCTCCCGGCTGGCGGTGCCGGTTCACCAGTTCCTCCAGCGCCGCGCCCAAGCCCAGGCGATCGAGTGCGGACGGGACCAGGCTGCGGCTGAGGTCCCGGATCTGAGACAAGGCACCTTCCAGCAGACCCTGGACGGCGGCGATGCCACTGCTGATTTGCGGTTCGGCCGTGGAACGGCGCAGCGCTTCCAGTTCCAGTCCGGCACCGGTGAGGATTTGTCCGATCTCGTCATGCAACAGGTGCGCGAGACGGGTAGAGTCACGTTCGCGTTGCTGGATCAGTTCCAGCACGCGTGCCGCCAGGTCGGCCATCAGCTATCCCTAACCTTTCCGGTCAGCTGTCTAGAGTGGCCCACGACGGGGCGATAGCGGCTTTGATTAGCCGCGTTTCCGGGCGAGCGCGCGCTTCGCCGCGTCCGCAACATTAGCGGCCCGCAGGCCGTACTTGTCCAGGATAGCGTCTGGCGTGCCGGATTCGGCATACGTGTTTTGCACGCCGACGTATTCGACAATGCAAGGCTTGGTTTCAGACAACACCTGAGCCACGCGGACACCCAGCCCGCAATCCACCAGATGCTCTTCGCTGACCACAATCGCGCCCACCGCAGCCGCGCGGACGATGGCATCCCGGTCGATCGGCTTGATGGTGTGCATGTCCACCACGCCAGCGGAGATGCCTTCAGCGGCCAACAGATCCACGGCCTTCAATGATTCCGCCACCATCAAGCCATGCGCGATCAGCACGACATCGGTGCCGGTGACCAGTTCAATCGCTTTGCCAATCTCAAACTGCTGTTCGGGTCCATAGACCACCAGCGTCTTGGCGCGGCCGGCGCGAATAAACACGGGGCCCGGATGCGCCACCGCCAGCTTCATGATGGCCGCCATCGACACTTCGTCAGCCGGCGAGAAGACAGCAAAGCCAGGCAGCGAACAAGCCAGTGAGATATCTTCGATCGACATCTGCGACGGGCCATCTTCACCGATCGAAATACCGGAGTGCGTGCCAACCACTTTCAGCGGCACGTTGGGGTAAGCGGCCGTCACGCGCAGTTGCTCAAAACCCTTATTCAACACAAAGGCGGAGAAGCTGGAGACAAACGCCGTCTTGCCCGCTGAGGCGAGACCGGCACCAATGGCCACCATGTTCGATTCCGCGATGCCGCACGAGAAGAAGCGTTCCGGAAACTCCTTGGCGAACAGATGGGTGTAAGTGGATTTCGACAGGTCGGCGTCGCAGACCACAACGTCCGTGCTGGCGCGGCCCAACTCCACCAGCGTCTTGCCGAAGGCTTCGCGCGTCGCGCCACCGGGTTTCAATTCAAACTTATTGGCGACCATTTATGCCAGCTCCTTCAGCGCTTGCTCACATTCCGCGGCCGTCGGGGCCGTCCCGTGGAACTTGGGGTTGTTCTCCATGAAGGAGACGCCCTTGCCTTTGATGGTGTGTGCAATCAGCACCGTAGGTTTGCCCTTGGTGGCCGCCGCCTCCGCGAACGCGGCCTGCAGGGCTTCGATTGAATGACCATCCACTTCGATGGTGTGCCAACCGAAGGCGCGCCACTTGTCGGCCAGCGGCTCCACATCCATGATGTCCTTGGTGAAGCCGTCGAGCTGAATCTTGTTGTAGTCGACGATGCAGACGCAGTTATCCAGCTTGTGGAACGCGCCAAACATCGCTGCTTCCCAGATCTGCCCTTCCTGGATTTCGCCGTCACCCAGCACCACATAGGCGCGGGACGGGCTACCATTTAGGCGTGCGGCGCAGGCCATGCCCAAGCCCAGCGACAGGCCTTCACCCAGCGAGCCGGTCGAGGCTTCGAGCGCGGGAATAAACCGCACATCCGGATGGCCCTGATAGATGGAGCCCAGTTGCCGGAAGGTATTCAGTTTGTCCAGCGGCGTGTAGCCGCACTCCGCCATGACGGAGTACAACACCGGGCAGGCGTGGCCCTTGCCCAGGATGAACCGGTCCCGGTCCGCCCAATGGTGGTTGGCCGGGTCATGCTTCATCACGTCAAAGTAAAGCGTAACGAGGATCTCCGCCGCGGACAACGATCCGCCGGGGTGACCCGACTTGGCGGCAGTGATCATAGAAACGATCTCGCGCCGCACGCGCTTGGCGATTTGGGCCAAGTCTTGTGGATTGCTGGTCTTGTTCATCAAAGTCTTCTACAAGGCTAACATCGGCAGGCGCGGCGCTTAACAACAGTCAACAATTGCAATCAACAAAACAAAACGGGCCCCACTCCAAAGAGCCGGACCCGTTGAGTTGGTGCGAATGTGGCGTTCGCTTAGAAGTTCAGGCGGAGGCCGAGCTGCATGTTGCGCTGGTCCTGCTTGCCGGTGACTTTGCCGAAGGTGGCGCTGGTGGGATTGCGGTCCACGCCAGACCAGTTCGGATGGTTGATGAAGTTAAACGCATCCGCCCGGAACTGCACGTTGGTGCGCTCGCCAATCCGGAAGTTCTTGAACATGGAGATGTTCCAGTTCTGGAAGCCCGGTCCGTAGCTGCGGTTGCGGTTGAACTGCGTGGTGAAGGTACCCTGAGCCGGCCGGGTGGCCAGCGTCTGGGCACCGTTCGTCACGCCTGGGTTGAACCAGTAAGACGCAGCACTGGTCGCCGTGGCGAAGTTGCGGTCGTAGGTGATGGGACTGGAGAGGTTCCAGATCTGGGAGCCGGAGCCCGTGCCGACACCGGCAAAGTCATCACCGGTGGCGATGGTGCCGGGGGTGCCGGTCTGGAACTGGGTGACGCCCGAAATCTGCCAGCCACCAGCGATCTTGCTGACCGTGGTGTTCTGGTTCTTCAGGAATGGAATCTCGTAGATGAAGTTGACCACCGCCTGTTGGCGAGTATCAAAGTCCGACGGCGCCCACAGATTAGTGGCGTCCCAAGCGTTCGGGAGGACGTCACGCTGGCCGGAGCCGTTGTCGTTCGACTTGGACAGAGTGTAGGCAAAGCCATAGCTCAAGCCATTCGAGAAGCGGCGGTTCAAGCCCAACTGGAAGGCGCGGTAGTAGCTGCTGGCTTCGTTGTTGGTGATGCGGATGGGGCCAAAGCCGGCGTAGGGACGCAGGTAGTTGGCGTTCACACCCGGGTTGGCCTGCAGCGTACCGGGCGCCAGCTGGTTGAGATTGCGCTCACGCTGGGCATGCAGGCCTTTGCGGCCCACATAGGAGACTTCCAGGATGTTCTTGCCGGGAAGCTGGGTTTCCACGGTGGCATTCCAGTTCCAGGATTCCGGGTTCTTGAAGATCGGATCCTGCGTGTTCACCGACAGCGGGAAGCCGGCGCGGGAGCCGCCGCCCGGGTTGTCCACGCGACCCTGGGGGATGGAAGCCAGCGGCTGGAACGGCGCGTTGCCACCCAGGAAGATGGAATCCGAAACGCCCAGTCGCGTTGAGAACCGGCCGACGCCCGCGCGAATCACGGTTTTCGGGGTGATGGAGTAGGCCAGGCCCACACGGGGTTGGATGAGGTTCTTCTGCATTTGCGAGAAGGACTTGTCGCCGCGGAACAAGCGATTCAAGTCGCCCGAATCGGCCAGCGGCACGCGGCCCTTGGCGCCATCGGTCCAACCACTGCCAGGGATCACGACACCGTTGTAAGGGTCGCCAGCGCCGGGCAAGGGGTTGCCGGAAACCGGGTCCACGCGGACCGCCTTCGCCTTGTCGTAGACCGAAGGATCGAACACCGACATGTTGCGCCACAGCGAGTAGTAAGGCTGGATCAGCGAGTACCGCACGCCGAACTCCAGCTTCAACTTGTCGGTGACCTTCCAGGCATCCTGGGCGAAGAACTCCAGCATGTGGCCGCGATAGGGCGTAAAGGCGCGCTTGCCGATCTCGGCATAGCTATTGAACAAGCCCGCCGCCGCATCGGCCAACGCCACGCCGGTACCGCCCACGCGGGAGTCGCGGAACTGGAAGCCGCCGTTCTGGTTGGTGGTACCGCCGGGAACGCCCGAGATGTTGATCTGGTCGTAGTCGTTCTGGCCGGCGCGTTCGAACATCACCCCGAACTTGACGGTGTGCGTACCCGCCGTCTTGGTGGTGTTGTTCGAGATGTTGTAGATCGGGCCCGTGGAGCTGGACGGATACGGGCTGCCCGTATACGTGGAGAAGTTCTGGGCGTCGAACTCGGGCAGCTTGTTCGGACGATCCTTGCCGTCCGGGAAGATGTAGGCGTAGTTGATGCCGTACTTGGTGCGGTCAAACGCCGCGTTCTCCTGCATCCGGATGAAGACCTGGTCGCGGCTGGCCGTGAGCAAGGTTTCATTCACCGTGGTGGGGTTGATGATGCGGGTCCAGTTCAACGACGCCGTTTGATTGGGACGATCAAAGGTGCGGGCCGAGATGAGGAACCCGGTCTGGAATGGATTCTCGTTGTAGTAGTTGAACAACGACATCCGGAACTTCACGGAATCCTTGCTGGTGGGGATGATGTCCAGGCCGTAGGTGTCCTTGCGCTGATTGGTGGGCGCACCCTGCAGGCCGTACCAGTTGCTGGAGCCCTGCGGGGCGGCCAGGTTGGCGTCGGGGAAGACCTTCATCATCGCCAGACCGTTGGGGCTGGTCTGCCCGCCCGGAATGACATTGCCGGGATAGGGCGTGCCGCTGGGGTCACGGATGACGCGTTGTCCGGCAAAGAAGATGTTGCTGGAGAGAAGCTCGCTGAAGTCGCCGGTCCGCATCTTGCCGGTGGGAACCGTACGGAGGCCGGTCGAGACTTCGCGGCGGCGAGCCCATTCCTGGCCAAAGTAGAAGAACGCCTTGCTCTTGTCGGCGTTCCACTTTCCAGGGATGAAGATCGGGCCGTTGACGTTGAAGCCGAACTGGTTGAACTTCTCAGAAGGGATCAGCACGCCGTTGCGGCGGTTGGTCCAGGTATTGGAGTTCAGCGCGGAGTTGCGGAAGTTCTCAAACAGGCCGGCGTGGAACTGCTGGCCACCAGTCTTGGTGACGACGCGGATCTGGCCACCGCCCGCGCGGCCGTACTCGGCCGAGTAGTTGGCCGTCAGGATCTGCACTTCCTGCACGGAATCAAGATCGGCGGTGCCGATCGAGGTGCCGTTGGAGCGCGTCCTGATGCCCACCGCACCGTCGAAGGTGATCAGGTTGTCCTGGCTGCGGCTGCCGTTGATGTTGAAGCCGCCGGAGGTGAGGTCGAAGCTGAAGCCGGCCAGCGAACCACCGCGCACGCCCGGCTTCAACAGGGCGAGAAAGATGGGGTTGCGGCCATTCAGCTGCAGGTCGGAGAGCTGTTTGCCATCCACCAGTTTGCCGAGCGTCGAGCTTTCGGTCTGGATGGCGCCCACCGTGGCCTGTACTTCAATGGTTTCGGTGGTGGTACCAACCTGCATCACCGCGTTGATGGTGGCGGGCAGGTTGGCGTCGATCTTGTTGTTTTTGGTTTCAAATTTCTTGAAACCGGACACTTCAACACTCAGCGTATAGACGCCGGAGGACAGAGAAGGGATGACATAGGTGCCGGCGGTGGACGTTGCCGCTTCGCGAACGGCGCCCGTGTTTTGGTTTCTTACCGCTACCTTGGCATTGGCAATCGCCGCCCCGCTGGGATCGGTGATGGTGCCATTGATGGACGTGCTGTCGGACTGGGCAAACATCGCCGCAGCCGCCAGAAGTAGCAGCGCGAGAGTGCGCAGCGAACTGACTGAGTTCATATTTTCTCCTGAAGGCAAGGAATATTCTTGCTGTCAGGATTATAGTATAAATTTAGTTTACCTTGTTATTATGTATTAATAATGGTTGTATCTTTTGACTTCTTTACATAAGAATACTTAATTCTGATGTAAGCCCGGCACGGACCGCGGTGGCCGCCAAAAAAACAAAGGGCCGGTCCTCCCCGAAGGAAGGCCGGCCCCTTGATGCGAACAACTTACGCCAGGCTTAGAAGCTGTAGCGCAGGCTGAGCTGGATGTTGCGTTCGCTGCTCTTGCCGGTGACCATGCCGAAGGTGGCCGACGTCGGGTTGGTATCGACGCCACCCCAGTTCGGGTGGTTGGGCAGGTTGAAGGCTTCGCCACGGAGCTGGATGATGTGACGCTCGGCAATGCGGAAGCTCTTGAAGAGCGAGCCGTTCCAGTTCTGGAAGCCAAGGTTGTTGAACGCAATTGAGTTGCGGTTCTGATTGGGCAGCGCGCCATTGGCCGGGCGCGTCGCCAACGGCTGGCCGCCCGAACTGGGCGAGAACCAGAAGTTGGTGATGCCCGAATAGTTGCCCGCAGCATTGACGCTGGCAAACTGCTGGGGCCGATCGATGGTGCCATTCAGGTTCCACGGCTTGCCGTTGGTGGAGCCGATGCCCAAGTAGTCGTCGCCATTGCCGATGGTGATCGGCGCACCGGTTTGGAACTGCACCACACCGGACATCTGCCAGCCACCCAGAAAGCCTTTGGCCAGCTTATTGCCGGAGTTGGCGAAGAACGGCATATCCCAGATGACGTTCGAGATGGCGACGTGACGGGTATCGTTGCCCGACTTACCCCAGTTCAGTCCCTGGTTGTAGACGTCGATGAATCCATCGCGCGGACCGGAGTTGTTGTCCATCGCCTTGGAGTACGTGTAGGCGAGGCCGTAGCTCAAGCCCTTGGCGAAGCGGCGGTTCACTTCCACCTGCAGACCGTGGTAGGTGCTGCGGCCGGAGTGCTCCAGCATCGGGATGTTCGCAAAGCCCTTGAAGGGGCGCAGGAAGTTGACGTTGGCACCGGCATTTTCCGGACGGAACGTCGTGCCGGTGGGCAGCTGGTTCAGGTCGCGCTCACGCGACAGGAAGTTGCCGACCGTACCGATGTAGCTGACTTCCACCGTGGTGTTGTCGGTCACCTGACGCTGGTAGGTCATGTTCCAGTTGTAGCCGCGCGGAATGCGGTACACCGGGTCGATGGTCATGAAGAACTGCGGGAAGGCGACGGCGGCGCCGGAACCGGGGTTGTCGGCGATACCGTTGGTGACCGACGCCATCGGCTGGAACGGCGGGTTGCCGCCCAGGAAGACGCTGTCATACACGCCGGGGCGGGAGATGAAGCCGCCGAAGCCGCCACGGATGACGTCCTTGGACGTGGTGGAGTAGGCGAAGCCGAAGCGCGGCATCACGTCGAACTGGTTGGGCGCAGCGTAGGGACTGTCGCCCCGCAGCAGACGGTTGAAGTTGCCGCTGTCGATGGCCGGAACACGGCCCTTGCCAGCCTCGGGGAATGAACTACCCGGGATGATGACGCCGTTGAAGCGGTCACCGGACAACACGTTGCCGGTGGCGCGGTCGAGCACGGCGGCGCGGGCCGGGTCATACTCGCTGGGGCGGAAGACGGCCATGTTGCCCCACAGGGACCGCTGGTAGCCATTCATCCAGGTGCCACGGAAACCAATCTCCAACTTCAGCTTGGAGTTGACGCGCCAGGAATCCTGGGCGAAGAACTCAAACATGTGGCTGCGGTAGGGGGTGTAAGCACGGGGTCCGATTTCAGCGTAGGCCGAGAACAGGCCCATGGCAGCATTGGCCATACCGGTGCCGGTGCCCGCCACGCCGCCGGGGCGGACGTCGTTGAACTCAAAGCGGCCGTTCTGGTTGTTGGTGCCGCCGGGAACGCCCGACACGTTGATCTGGTCGAAGTCGTTCTGGCCGGAGCGCTCAAACAAAGCACCCACCTTGAACGTGTGGTTGCCCAAAATCTTGGTGAAGTTGTTCGAGATCTGGTAGATCGGACCGCTGGAGCTGGCCGGGTAAGGCCCGCCGTCGATGGTGCCCAGGTTGGGGATGACGATGGTGGGAATCTTGTCGTCAATTTCCTTGCGCTCGCGGAACAGGTACGGGTAGTTGATGCCGGAACGCGAACGCAGGTAGCGCTCGCCCGTGCGATCAATGCCGATGAAAACGCGATCCACTGAGGCCGACACCAGGAACTCATTGATCGCCGTCGGGCTCACCGTCCAGGTGTGACCCAGGCTGGCCGTCTTGTTCGGACGGGACCAGTCCGTGATGGCATAGTCAAAGCCCGAACGGAACGTGTCGAGGGCGGTCCAGTTGTAATTGTTGTGGCGGAACTTGATGAAGTGGTTCGCCGACGGGTTGTAGTCGATCGAAACCGTATCCTTGCGCTGATCCTGCCAGCCCGGACGGACCTGGAAGAAGTTGTTGTTGCCCTGGTAGGCACCATTCGGGTTGGGGTAGGTGCGCAGGAAAGCCATGCCGTTGGGGCTCTGGCGGTTCTGCGGAATGACGTTGCCGGGGAACGGCTGGCCGGTCACCGGGTCGTTGATGATGCGGGGCGCGCCGTAGAAGATATTTGGCCCCAGCAGTTCGCCAAAGTTGCCCGTCCGCATCGCGGCGGTGGGCACGCGCTGGAAGGTGGTGTCTTCCTGGCGGCGGGTAACGTATTCCTGCGCGAACAGGAAGAACAGCTTCTCACGGCTCTGGTTGAACACTTTCGGGATCATCACCGGGCCGCTGAGGTTCCAACCAAACTGATTGAACTTGCTGACCGGCGCAAAGTTGGTCGCTGGGTTGCGGTTACGCGCCCAGGTGTTGGCGTCCAGCTTGTTGTTGCGCAGGTACTCGTAGAAGGAACCGTGGAAATTCTTGCCACCAGAGCGGGTGACCATGCGGATCTGGCCGCCGCTGGAGCGGCCGTATTCGGCCTGGTAGCCAGCAGTGAGCACTTGCACTTCCTGAATGGTGTCGGCATCGGCGCTGGTAACGGAAGTGCCATTGGCGCGAGTACGAACGCCGACGGCACCGTCAAACGTGATCAGCGAGTCCTGCGAACGGCCACCGTTGATGGTGAGACCGCCGGAATCGAGGCCAAAGCTGAAACCGGTCATCGGCGAACCGCGGCGGACGCCGGGCTTCAGCATGGCCAGAAACAGCGGGTTGCGGCCGTTGAGCGGCATGTTCTGGATTTGCATCTGCTCGACGGTCTTGCCGACGGTGGAGGATTCCGTGTTCAGCTGGGCGGCGTTCGCCTCAACGTTGACGGTTTCCGACACGGCGCCGACGGTCAGGTCGAAATTGACCGACAACGGCAGGGCGGCTTCCAGCTTGTTGCGGGAGCGGCTGGCGGTCTTAAAGCCAGAGGCCTCTACAACAACGGTGTAGAAACCAGGCTGGATGTTGGTGACAGTGTAAAAGCCCGTGGTGTTGGTGGTCACCGCGCGTTCAAAAGCCGTGCTTTCGTTACGCACAACCACCTTGGCGTTCGGAACAGCGCTACCGCTAGGATCCTTCACGATACCCGACACAGATGAATTGTCGGATTGAGCAAAAACAGAGAGCCCGGCAAGAACCAACGCAACCAGCGCGGTCCCCACTCGACTCAGAGTGTGAGATTTCATAATTTTCCCCTTGAAGCTGGAACTCGATGCCCATGGGCGGCGTCCAAGATCCGGTTAACGACTCTTGAAAATTGTAGCTCATCTGCGCCGCAAATTGAAGCCATCAGTACATTACAGTGTGGTTGCCAACCATCATTGAATCAACGTTATAATACTATAAGTATTTTGAAATTAAAGAGAACAGTATACTTGCATCCTGTTCTTGAAAAAAGACTTATAGGGCTCGAGCGGCGGCCTTGGCGAAGTAGGTAAGCACGAAATCGGCCCCGGCGCGGCGGATGGAAATCAGGCTTTCCATCATGGCGCGATCAAGATCAATCCAGCCCCGCTGGGCGGCGGCGTGGATCATGGAAAACTCTCCCGACACCTGGTAGGCAGCCAGCGGCACATCGAACCGCTCCCGCGCTTTGGCCAGCAGATCCAGGTACGGCATCGCGGGCTTCACCATCAGCATGTCCGCACCTTCCTCCAGGTCCAGCTCCATTTCCCGCATCGCCTCACGAGCATTGGGGGCATCCATCTGGTAGCTGCGGCGGTCTCCAAACTGGGGCGTCGATTCGGCGGCCTCGCGGAACGGGCCATAGAAGCAGCTGGCGAACTTGGCGGCATAGGAGAGGATCGGCGTGTTGGTGTAGCCGTCACGGTCCAGCGCCGCCCGAATGGCCGCCACGCGGCCGTCCATCATGTCCGACGGAGCCACGATGTCTGCGCCCGCCTTGGCATGAGAGACCGCCGCCTTGGCCAGCCATTCGAGCGACGGGTCATTGACGACGTCGTCGCCTTCCACCAGACCACAGTGGCCATGCGAGGTGTACTCACAGTTGCAGACGTCGGTGATCAACACCAGCCCCGGCACTTCCCGCTTCAAGGCCCGCAGCGCCCGCTGCACAATGCCCTGATCGTCATAGGCGCCGGAGGCCTGCTCGTCCTTGTGCTCCGGGATACCAAACAGGATCACGCCACCCAGGCCGAGCGACTTGGCTTCCGCGCACTCCTTCACCAGCTCATCAATCGAGAGCTGCGCGTTGCCGGGCATCGAAGAGATCTCGCGCCGGACGCCTTCGCCCGGGCAGACAAACAAGGGCAGGACCAGTTGTTCGGGTGCCAAGCGCGTTTCTCGGACCAGACGGCGCAGACCTTCAGTGGCGCGCATCCGGCGCATGCGGGTAATGGGGAAGCTCACGAAGGTCAGTTTAGCGCTGGCGGCGAGCGGGTGCCGATCCGCAATTGCACTTCTGCATCACGGCATCACCGCATCTACAATAGAAGCATGAGAACGACGATCAACTTGTCGCCGGAGGCTTATCACATCGCTCGTGCGGTCGCCCGCGATCGCAACCAGACGATGAGCGAAGTGATCAACGATTTTGTCACCGCCGTCCATCAGACTTCCTTGGTGGAAGAGAAGACTTTATCGGCTGCGGGATTCCCACTGTTGTCGATTGGGCGTCGCGTGACTTCAGAAGACGTCCGTCAAATGATCGACGATGACTAGCACCTTCCTGTTGGACGCCAATGTCTTGATTGCCCTGGCAGAAGTGCAGCATACCGAACACCATCGGGCTACCCACTGGCTGATGCAAGTCACCGCCTTTGCTACTTGCCCCATCACCGAAGGCGCCTTGGTTCGATTCTTCCTTCACAGCAGAACCATCAAGGAAGCCAAGCATCTTTTGACAAGAATCCACCAGGACCCGCGGCACCTTTTCTGGCCCGATACCGTTTCCTATACCCAACTCCCCGAACAGGGCATCGTAGGCCACCGGCAGGTTACGGTTGCATACCTGGTTGCGTTGGCGGCACACCACAGCGGATCACTGGCAACGATGGATCGCGGATTGGCGCAGCTCCATGGCCGCGCCGTGCACTTTCTCCCTCTTCTGCGCTCCTAAACCCCGAACTTCTCCTTCATATAAGCCCGGTTGATCTTCGCCCCTTCCAGCGGCGGCCGCATGGGTGAGCTATCCAGCTCACAGGTCAGCCAACCGGACCACCCGATGGTGGCCAGATGATCGGCCAAGCCCGGGAAGTCCACGCCGCCCGATGTACCCAGCGCGAAGAAGATCGGGTCCTTCAACGAGTCATTGCGGTCGATGCGCACGCGTGCCCCGCCTCGGTACCGCGCGTGGACGTCCTTCAAGTGGAACTCGACAATCCGGTGCCCCAGCGTCCGCGCCAGCGCCACCGGGTCCATGCCCGCCATGGTGATGTGCCCGGTATCGAGCACGAAACGGACCAGCTTGGGGTTGGTGTGCTCCAGGATGTACTCCACTTCGCGGCGCGTCTCAAACTGGCTCCACATGTGGGCGTGGGGCGCAAAGCCGATGCCGATGTCATTCAACCGAGCGCCCAGTTCGTTATAGACCTTTACCATCTGACGCAGATCCTCGCCCGTATTGCCCATCACGCGGGGCGGGCCAGCGTTGCACTTTAGGTGCGTGCAACCCAGCGCCTTCACAAACTGGGCCAGCTTGACGTGCTCCTTGATGATGGTCGCTTGCTTCGACGGATCTTCGAAATGCATCTCCATCGGCGCACCGTTCGAGATGGTGACAAACTTCACCCCAATTTCGTCGATACGCGGCTGAAGCAAGGGGGGGGCGTTTTTGTCCCAGGCTTCCTTGAAGTAATGGATAAACGTTTCCACGTGGTCAAAGCCCGCCGCCTTGGCTTCGCGGAACGCCAGCCACGTGTCGTTCTCCCAACCTCCCCGCGTATTGGTGGTGACACCCAGCTTGTAGCGCGGGTGGGCGGCAACGGCCGCCGGAGCAGCCGCCAGGGCCGCTATCAGTTCTCGACGAGTGATCATGCAGCACTAGTTCTACTGCTTCCCGGTCCCAAGGTCAATGGCCATCCAGAAGGCTGACGCGGGATCTTAACACTCGTGTGCTTGAATAGCAGTTATGATTCTTCGGGGATGCATCACGTTCGTGCTCTCGCTGGGCCTTGTCTGGACCCAGGAGTTCCGCTCCACATTATCGGGCCGGGTGACTGACCCCACGGGGGCAGCGATTCCAGGGGCCAAGATTACGGCCCTGTCCACTGAAACCGGCGCGCGCGCCGAGACCACGACGGGTGCTGAAGGCGAGTACACGCTGCCGTTTCTGGCTCCGGGCGCCTTCCGCATCACCGCCGAAACCCAGGGCTTTAAGCGCTACACCCAGGAAGGCGTGCAGATTGGCACCAATACGCGCGTTACGGTAGACATCAAGCTGGAAGTAGGCAGCCAGAGCGAATCGGTGACCATCTCCTCCGATGCCCCACTGCTGACCACTGCTACATCGAGCGTCGGCCAGGTGATCACCTCCAGCCAGATTGAGAACATGCCCATGAATGGCCGCACGCCGCTGACCCTGGCGCAGCTGGCTTACGGCGTCGTGCCTTCGTCGGACCCGCGCTTCACGCGGCCGTTCGACAACGGCGGCCCGGCTGGCTTCTCGATGGGTGGCGGCCAAGGCCAGGCCAATGAACTGCTGCTGGACGGCGCGCCGGACATGACGCGCAACCGCCGCGTCGCCTACAACCCGCCGGTGGATGCCGTGACGGAAGTGAAGGTGGAAGCCTTTATGGCAGACGCCGCCTATGGCAACACCGCTGGGGGCACCGTCAACGTCGTCATGAAGGGTGGCACCAATGAGTTCCATGGTTCGGCTTATGAGTTCAACCAGGTCTCGCGGTTGAAGGCCACGCCGTTCTTCACCAACGCCGCCGGGCAGAAGAAGCCGGTGACGCGCTTCAACCAGTACGGCGTGACAGCCGGCGGTCCGGTGCTGATCCCGAAGCTGTTCAATGGCCGCAATCGGGTCTTCTTCTTTTTCGCCTATGAAGGCATCCGGCAAAGTGAGCCGGAACCCACGTTCTCCACCGTGCCGACGGCCAGCCAGCGCCGTGGTGACCTGTCGGCCTTGCTGCCGCTGGGCGCGATCTATCAGCTCTATGACCCCAACTCCGGCGTCGCCGAAGGCAGCCGCATCCGCCGCCAGCCGATTGCCGGCAACGTGATCCCGACCGCCCGCCTCAACCCGATTGCCCAGAGCGTGCTGGCGTTCTACCCGCAGCCCAACTTCTCCGGCCGCAACGATGGCCGCGACAACTACTTCAACAACCAGATCCGCTCCGACACGTTCTCCAGCTACATGGGGCGCTTGGATTTGAATATCAGCGACCGCCATAAGCTGTTCTGGAACATGCGCAACAACGACCGCATTGAGAACCGGGGCAACCGCTTCGACAACCTGGCCACCGGCAACTTCCTGTCGCGCGTCAACTGGGGTTCGGCGATTGACGACGTCTACACCTTTACCCCCACGCTGGTGATGAACACCCGCTTCAACTGGACCCGTTTTGTGGAGGGCAACATCCGCCCCAGCGACGGCTTCGACTTTACGCAACTGGGCTTGCCCGCCAGCCTCCGCGCCTCCGCCGCCAAACTGGTGTTTCCGGTGATGCGCTTTGAGAGCCCCGGCTCCACCGAGAGCTTCCGGCAGTTGGGCGATTCGGGCGGCGACCTGACGCCGTTTGACACCTACCAGGGATTTGTCACGCTGACCAAGATCGCCGGGCGGCACTCGCTGAAGTTCGGGGGCGATATCCGCCGCCAGGACGAAAGCTCCAATGGCTTTGGTAACTCGTCGGGCCGCTATGAGTTCAACAGTGCCTGGGCGCGCGGACCGCTGGACAATTCGCCCGAGTCGCCCATCGGGCAGGAATTGACGGCCTTTCTGTTGGGCTATCCCACCGGCGGCAACTTCCAGGTAAACGCGACGCGCACGCAGCGGTCATACTACTACGCGGGCTTCGTGCAGGATGACTTCCGCGTCCGGCCCAATTTCACCATCAATGCCGGCCTGCGCTATGAGCGGGACTTGGGCACGACGGAACGTTTCAACCGGACCTTGAATGGCTTCGATTCCGCGGCCACCAATGCCGTTACGGCGGCCGCTCGCGCGGCCTATGCCAGCAGCCCCAGCGCGCTGCTGGCCGCCGCCCAGTTCAACCCCTTGGGCGGCGTGACGTTTGCCAATCCGGATCGCCGCAACATCTACTCCACCTATGGCGCGGCCATCGCACCCCGCCTGGGCTTCACCTGGTCGCCCGCAGCACTGGGGTCCAAGACCGTACTGCGCGCTGGTGTCGGCCTGTTCTATCAGGGCATCGGCACCACCGGCGTGCAGCAGCCGGGCTTTAGCCAGACCACCGCGCTAGCGGCCAATATCAACAACTTCCTCACCCCCGTGGCGACGCTGGGCAACCCGTTCCCCGGCGGCATTCTGCAGCCGGTGGGTGCCGCCCGGGGCGTCGATACGTTCCTGGGCCAGAACGTCACCTACACGCAGGAAAAGATTGGGCAGCCGCGCACCTGGCGCTGGAACTTCAACATCCAGCGGACCCTGGGCAACAACACCGTGATCGAAGTGGGTTACATCGGCTCCCAGGCCAGCCATCTGCCGCTCAATCGGGATCTGAACTTCATCCCCCGGTCGTTACTCTCCACCACGGGAGTCCGCGATCAGGGCAATATTGACCGGTTGACTGCCGTCGTTGCCAACCCCTTCCGCGGCTTGCTGGCCGGGACAGGCATCAACGGCAACACCATCGCCACTGAGCAACTGCTGCGCCCCTATCCGCAGTTCTCCGGCCAGGCCGGCGTGCGGGTGGAAGGCCAGACGATTGGGTCAGCTTCATTCCATATGTTCCAGGCTCGCGTCGAAAAGCGCTTTTCCAATGGCCTGCAGTTCCTGGCCAACTACCAGAGGTCCAAGATGCTGGAGCGGACCGAGTTTCTCAATGCTCAGGATTCAGAGGTGCACCGGCGTATCGCGGGTGAAGATCGCCCGCAGCGCTTTGTCTTTTCCGGCAGCTACGACCTGCCCTTCGGCAAAGGCAAGCGCATCGGCGGCGGTGCCGGCCCGTGGCTGAATCGCGCCATCGGCGGTTGGAAAACCAACGTGATCTACACCATCCAGCCGGGCGGGCCGGTGGAATGGGGCAACGTCATCTACCTGGGGGGCGACCTGAACTGGCAGGCGGGCAACATCGCCCAGACCTTCGACACCAGCCGCTTCAACCGCAATGCCGCGCAGCAACTGGACCGGAACCTGCGCACCTTCAGCCGAGCCTTCCCCGGCTATCGCGGCCACGGCGTGAACAACATTGATATGAGCCTGTTCAAGGACATTCAGATTGCCGAACGCTTCATCGCCCAGTTGCGCGGCGAATCGTTCAATGCCTTCAACCGCACGCAGTTCAACGGTCCGGAACTGAATCCCACCAACGGCAACTTCGGCCGCATTACCAGTGCCGCCAATCTGCCGCGCACCTATCAGCTGGCGCTGCGCTTGCGCTGGTAAAGCGTGGGGATGGCGCTACCGCTTGAAGTAGAGCGACAGCGCCATCCCGAACCCCACCACGATCACAATCCGCCGCACCGCATCCCGGCCCAACCGGCGAGCCAGACCCGCGCCACCCGCTCCGCCCGCAATCGCGCCGACGGTCATCACAATGGCATACGGCCAGGACACCATCCCGGAGGCGATGAAGTAGACTGCGGCAATGCCATTGATACAGGTGCCGAATACGTTCTTCCAGCCGTTCATCTGGTGAATGTCGGTGAGCCCGATAATGCTGAGAGCGGCCAACATCAGAATGCCCATGCCCGCGCCAAAGTAACCGCCGTAGAGGGCCACAAAGAACTGGAACGTGACTGCCCCGACCAGCCAGCGGGATGATGAATGGTCCAGCGCAGCTTGAGTCTTCAGGATGCGTTGCACCTGCTGCTGCGCCATGAACAGCAGCGTGGCGAACAGAATCAGAAACGGCACCAGCAGGTCAAACACTCCGGGCGGCGTCAACTTCAGCAGCAGCGCCCCGCCGATCCCACCCGCCAAGCTGGGAGCCATCAGCACCAGCATCCGTTTGCTGGAACCCAGTTCACGCCGGTAACCCCACGCGCTCGCCATTGACCCAGGCGTCATGGAAACCGCATTGGTGGCGTTGGCCACGATCGACGGAACGCCCAGCCAGACCAGGGCGGGAAACGTGACCAACGTTCCGCCGCCGGCGACGGAATTGATCACACCCGCGGCAAAGGCCGCGGCAAAGGCAACGAGAGCGGATAACAGGTCAGGCAATCTTCGAGGCTACCGCAACCCTGGGGCCAACGGCACTAGTGGTGCCCGCGCTTCAACCAGGCGGCAAACCGCTCCGGCCAGGCCTCCGACGTCTTGCCGGTCTTTTTCAATCCGAAGCCGTGGCCGCCACCCGCGAAGATGTGCATCTCGGCCGGCACCTTGGCCTTCTTCAGCGCGAGATAGAAGCGCACGCTGTTTTCGGCGCTGAGCGCGTCATCGTCGGCGTGGGCCAGAAAGGTAGGCGGCGTTTCTCCGGTGACGTACAAGGTTTCGGGAATCGCGGGATAGAGCAGCGCCAGAAAATTCGGCCGCACTTCCTTGTTGGGGCTCATGCCCAGCAATGCGGCCAGATGGCCGCCCGCGGAGAAGCCCATCATGCCGACATGTTGCGGTGCAATGCCCCACTCCTTCGCACGGCCCCGGATAATGCGCATCGCTTCCTCGGCATCTTCCAGCGGGACGTGAACAGCCTGGGCCGCCGCCTTTGCGTCTCCGAACAGGGCCGGGCGCAAGGAGGCGGCGGGCATGTCCGGCATACGGTACTTCAACACCACGCCCACCAGACCCAGCGTATTCACCCAGCGCGCGATGTCCAGCCCTTCCTTGTCATACGCCAAGTGGTGATAGCCGCCACCCGGGGCGATCAGGAGAGCCCCACCGTTGCGCCGTTCCGGTGGGGGCAGAAACACGGTGATTGCCGGGTCCCCGATGTTGGTAAGCGACCGGTCCTGCACGCCATCTTTGCCGCGCTCCTCAAACTTCTCCGCGCCCGCAGGAGCTTTCCATCCATTCGGAGCGCCGCCCGGCCACAGACGGACCTCGATGGGGTCCGCCGCGAGCAGCCCCCCACCCATCAGAATGGCCAAGCTCCAGACAGGCGCTACCACGCCGCCACGCTTCCATCCTGATGGAAGACGCGCGCCATGGGCCGAGTGCCGTCAAACTTAAACTTGGTGACGTCCTGCTCCCGCAGTTCAAAGCCCAAGCCCGGCTTTTCTGGCAGAGGGAACTTGCCATTCACCATCCGCATGGCCGGGAACCCGAACCATTCGTGCCAGATCTTTTCCTTCTCTCCCGGCTCCACACCGGAACAGATTTCCTGGATCAGGAAATTCGGCATCGCTGCATCGACATGCACGGTCGCCAAGCCACCAATCGGGCCTTCGCACGCGTGCGGCGCGATCCGGACACCCGAGGGTTCCGCCATCGCGGCCACCTTCCACAGCGCCGTGATGCCGCCCACGTGGTTGATGTCGGTCTGCACGATATCGACAATGCCCAGTTCGATCAATTCGCGGCAGCTATAGGAGGCCACCAGCCGCTCACCCGTCGCGATCGGCACCTTGGACCGCTTGGCGATCCGCTGCATTGCCTTCACGTTTTCCGGTGGACATGGCTCCTCGATAAACAACAGCTTGTAGGGCTCCATTTCCTTGCACAGGATGGAGGCCACGCTGGGTGAGGTCTTGGCGTGGAAGTCGATGCCGATATCGATCTCATCACCCAGGTTGGTCCGCAACGTTTCCACGTGCTTGATGGCCTTGCTGATGGACTCGCGGGTCTCGATCCACTCGTAATAGCCCGGGATCCCGCCTTTCATCGCGGTGACTCCCAGTTCTTTCGCCTTGGCCCGAACTTCCCGCATCTCCGCCGGCGTTCCGGCGCGCACGTGATAGTAACCGCGCACGCCTTGTGGATCATAAGGCCCGCCCAGCATCTTGTAGACGGGCAGGCCCAGCATCTTGCCCCGAATGTCCCACAGAGCTTGGTCAATGGCCGAGATCGCCGATCCCATCACTGGACCCGCGCGATAAAAGCTATGCACGTACATCGACTGCCAGTGGTGCTCCACCAGCATCGGGTCCGAGCCGATCAGAAACTCCTTGAAGTCCTCAATACAGTGGATGGTCGCGGCGGCCTTGCCTTCTAGGGTGCCTTCACCCCAACCCACCACGCCCTGGTTGGTTTCGATTTTGACAAAGACATACGGCCGGTCCCGCTGTTCCGCCGCCGGCAGCGTCACGCCAAACGTCTTGATGTTGGTGATGCGCACCTTGGTGCCCACATCAGTGAAGGCCTCCGCACCTAACGGTCCCGTTAGACCTCGGTTGGGGTCACGTTGCGTCGCTTGCGGCATCAGGCTGCAACCACAGCCGGAGACACTCAAAAAATCTCGCCGGTTCATGCCGCATACCTCCGCAGTGCCGCTTCATTAACCTTGATACCCAGCCCGGCCCCGGTGGGCAGGGCAAAGTAGCCATCCTTCACTTGTTCGATGTTTGCGCCCACCAGTTCCGCCCGCATCTTGGCGTCTTCGCCGGCCGCCCAGGGAACCTCCTGGATAAAGAAATTCGGCATACTGGCCGCCAGATGCAGCGCCGCCGCCGTAGCCACTGGCCCGTGGCCTGCGCCTGGTGCCACGGCAGTGTAGTAAGTCTCGGCCAACGCTGCGGTCTTGCGAATCGTCCACAGATCAAAACGCCGCAGCCCCAGGCGCACCACGTCGATCACTTGCTCCCGCAGCATGTCCTGGATGGTGGCCGTTGAACTGGCATTGCCCCCCCAACCGATCGGCGTCACGCTTTCTTCCGAGATCTTGCGCAAGGCCCCCACGTTGGTCGCGCGGCACGGCTCATCCAGCCACAGCGGACGGTTCTTTTCCAGTTGGACGGCCAGCAGTGAAGCGGCCACCGGCGTCATCGAAGCTCCGCCGTTCACCACGTAGTCAAACCCGGCCTGCGGCTGGTACTTCGCGTCCACGATAAAGGCGCGATGCCCCGCCTTGGCCGCTGCCTCGGACCACTCGGTGAGTGCGCGAACCTTGTTCCGTGTCGGCCCGCCCATCACCTGATAGGCCGGGGCCTTGGAAACCTGGCCGACAATATCGACCGCAGCCATGATGATGGCGGAGCGCAGTCCACCGCCGACGCTCTCCAGCTTGGTCCGCAGCACCTCAAAGCGGGTGGCCTCCTGTCCCGCGCAGGCCGCTTGCGCAAGGCTCAAATCACGCGCTGAAACCGAGGGGGATTCACCCCATCCGACCGGTCCGCTTTCCGTGGTCACCCTGACCAGCGAATAAGTTCGTCCATCACTAGGCTGCTTCACGGAAAAGCTTTCAATCTGGCGAATTTTCATGGCCGCTCCTAGAATCCGAACCGCAGCGCGAACTGAATCTGACGGTTGGCGCGCTGGGTCGATGTAATCGTACCTGCTCCGCCTACCCCAATGGTGGAGGCCGGTAATCCGAACTGCGGATGGTTCAACCCATTGAAGAACTCAGCCCGGAACTGGAGACTGCGCGACTCGCGGAACACGAACTTCTTGGAGGCCGACATATCGACGTTGAAGATACCCGGGCCCCGCAGCGTGTTGCGGCCCAGGGTGCCCCAGGTAAAGGCCGCGGGCGTGGTGAAGGCAGCGGTGTTGAACCAGCGATTGATCGACTGGTCACTGACTTTCGGGTCGGCACCCGGGACCGGATTGGCGCGCGAGCCAGCACCGGTATTGGAGGGCGAACCCGCCACCGTCGCCGTAAAGGGCAGTCCGCTCTGCATCACCAGCAACCCGCCCAGTTCCCAGTTGGAAACCAGATGCCGAATTGGCGAAGTCATCTTGGCACCGAACGGCAACTGATAGCTGCCCGCCAGATTCACCCGATGCCGCATGTCAGCATTGGAACTGGACCAATCACCGCGCCGGTTGCGCGGATCCTGCGGAATGGGGCCATTGGCCCCACCATCACCACCGACATTGTCCAAGCTGTGGGCCCAAGTCCAGTTGCCCAGCAGGTAAAGGCCCTTGGAATAGCGCTTCTCAAACGTCACCTGCAATGAGCTGTAGGCCGAATTGGCGGAACTCTCCAGCCACGCAATATTGGTGACCCCGGGCAGTGTGCGGAAGTAGGGCCGCCGCGGATCAATGGCCCCGGCGCCCGGGTCAGGCTGGTTGATATTTCGTGCCCAGCTCAGCAGTGCGCCGGCCGAGCCGACGAAACCCACGGTCATCACCATGTCTTTGCCGATCTCTCGTTGGGCGCTGATGTTCAGCTGTTGCATCTGTCCGTTCCGGAAGTTGGGCGTAACGCCACGCAACGCATACAAGGTGGGCGTACGTGTCAGGTCGGGCACGGCGGTCGATGTCGGAAATCCCTGCGACGTTGTGACCGCCGGGATGTCGTTGCCGCTAAAGGGCTGGTTGACGACAAAGCCAAAGGGCGGCTGGCGGAACTGCCGGATGTTGGTGGCGTTGTTGCCTTGCGGCTCATAGAACAGGCCGTAGCCGCCGCGCAGGACCGTCTTCTTGTTGATCGAGTAGGCGAAGCTGACCCGCGGCCCCCACGCCTTCCAGTCAGTGTTGATGTTGCCAGTGCGGGAGACACCGTTGACGCCCGCTACCAGTTGCCGGCCCGAGGTGGGATCAAAGTTCACCCACTGATCCTTCTTCTCAACGAACGGCGTATTGACCTCATAGTGGAGCCCCAAATTCAAAGTGAGTTTCGAGTTAACGCGCCACTCATCACGAATGTAGAAGTTCAATTCATTGGTATTCAGCGTGGCAGACCCATTGACGAAAACGTCGCGCCGTAACGCAATGGGGTAGCCCATCAGCATAGTGGCGATGGTGTCTCCGGTCCCGCCCGGGGAGGCGGGATTGCGCGAATAGGCCGGGTCAAAGTTCCAACGTCCAAAAGCGCTTTCGCCGGGAGGCGAAGCCGTTTCACCCGCCTCACGGAAGCGCAGGTCCACACCGTACTTCAGGTTATGTGTTCCCTTCAGCGTCGAGATGTTGGCGATCAGTTCATGCATCTTCTGATCACGGATCAAGGGAGCCGAGCGCGTATTGCCCAATCCGGCATAGCCCGCCGTGCCGACAATGGGAGCCGACGGCTGAAACGGATCATTGGCGACGCGCCCCGGAATGCGGCCCCAGAGCGGATTGGTCAACTGGGTCGGCAGCAGCCCGCTGTTGAACTGCGTGTAGCCGTAGCGGAAATCGCCGATGGTTTGAGGCGTGAAGCCGCGCGTCCAGGAGGCGGCGATATTCCGGCCAGTGACGTTATTGTTTCCGGCAAAGCTGCCTTCGTTGCCACCGATGTTCTTGTCGAACGTGTCGGGCATCACGATGATGCTTTTGTCGATGGAGTAGCGGAAAAAGAGCGTGTCCTTGCCGGTCAACTGGTGATCAATGCGGCCATCGGCGCGATGCAGGCTGGACCGCTTCACTGGATTGGCGACAAAATTATTGACCAAGGCGGAGCGCTGCGGATCAGGCCACATCCGCACCAAGCCCGAGCCAATGGCATCGAACCGGCTGGGAGGAATGATGTCATTGGGGAAGCGGTCCCGGACGGCCGCCCCACCGGCGGGATTCGCCCGCGTCGTCAGCGGATCGAACACACCGTTGGGCGTCACGCCGCGGAAGTCGCCGTTCTTCATCGCCGCCGTGGGGACGGTCACCAATTGGCTGTCACCAAACACCTCGCGGTACCCTTCGTAGTCGGCAAAGAAGAAGGTCCGGTTGCGTTTGATGGGTCCGCCGAGGGCGGCCCCAAACTGGTTCAGCTTGAAGGGCGGAATCTTCTGGTCGGGCCGGGCGAAAAAGTTCCGGGCGTCCAGCCGGTCGTTCCGCAGAAACTCAAACAGCGACCCGTGGAACTCATTGCCACCGGATTTCGAAGTGATCACCACCACCGCTCCGGCAGAACGCCCATACTCCGCGCCGGCATTGTTGGTCAGCACTTTGAATTCCTGGATGCCTTCCACCGCTGGCCGCACGACAAAGGTCTGCGAGATCATCTCGGTGTTGTCGATGCCGTCCACCAGCACCTGGTTGGACGTGCTGCGCGCGCCGTTGGCGGCCAACGCGGTGCCGCCGGGCCGCAGTTCGTCGGGTCGCCGCCCGGAGTTAATTGTGTTGGGCTGTGCATAGTCAAGACCCGTGACGCCCGGGGCGATAATGGCCAACTGCACAAAGTTGCGTCCATTCAGCGGCAGGGATTGCACGGCCTCCCGCGAGATCACCTGGCCCACTGACGCGTTCTCGGTTTGCAGCAGAGGCGTCGCGCCGGTCACTTCTACGGCCTGCGAGACCTCGCCCACTTCCATCTGGATGTCCAGTCGGGCCACTTGGCTGACCTGCAGTACGTAGTTGCGGAACACCACATTGCGGAAGCCAGCGCGCGAAGCTTGCACGGTGTAGCTGCCCGGGATCAGGTTAACGGCGGTGAAGGCCCCCGCATCATCGGTGGTGAGGCGGGCGGCTGTATTGGTCGCTTCATTGGTGACCACCAATTCGACACCAGCCATCGCCGCGCCGGACTTGTCCGTAATGGTGCCGACGATGGTGGCGCGTTCAACTTGGGCGAAAGACGGGAGAGAGAACAGCAGCAAGGCCAGACAGAGGCGATTCATGGACGCAATTTATATCACACATTTACGTCCACGGCACGCGTGCTTCACACAAGCCTCTCGTGCCGCCAAGGAGCGGGTGTTGGAAGGGTGGCCGCAGCGGAGCCGCCACCCTATCAGGCAGGCAGAGCGTTCTAAAACTGATACCGCAAGGCCAACTGCATTTGACGGTTATCGATCTTGGTGGCGGAGATGACACCATAGTTGGGGGCTCCGACGGTACCGCCGGGCGCATCCCACAACGGGTGATTGGGAAGATTGAACACTTCCCACCGCAGCTCGACATTGTGACGTTCGCTGATGCGGAAGTCCTTCAGGGCCGAGAAGTCCCAGTTGATCACACCGGGTCCGATAATCGTGTTGCGGCCGGCGTTGCCAAAACGGAACCCCGAATCCGGGAGCCGATTGACGAAGGTGGAGGTATCAAACCACGCGCGCGGGTCCTGGCTGCCGCGGGGCCGGTTCGGGCTGCGGCCCACGTTATCGGGGTAGCAGGCACCGTCACCGTTCTGCACCGCGCCGGAGCCACATACCGGCGAAACCGGGAACCCGGAGATCAACGTCACGATCGACCCAATCTGCCAGCCGCCCACCAGCATGTCCGCCGCCCGGCCAGCGCCAGAGAAGAACTTCTTCCCCTTGCCCATCGGCAGTTCGTACATCAAGGAGTTGGTCAGGTTCTGCCGGAAGTCGAAGGCCGACAGGCCGCGCGAGGCCCGCTTGTTGAGCGGGTCCGAGATACCCTGGTCACCAAACTGGATGCGATAGGCGCTGAGGTCATCGATCGACTTGCCGTAGGTGTAGGCCGTCAGCAGGTTTAGGCCCCACTTGGGCCGATGCTGGAACTTCGCCTGTAGCGCGTGATAGCTGGAATGGTAGGCCCCTTCGATCCAGACGCCCGTGCCGCCGAACAGGGGGAACGGACGCCGCGGATTGATGGCTCCTGGACCCGGGCGCGCGCCGTTCATGGTGCCCGCCCCTTCCAGATACTGGCCGGAAGAGCCCAGGTAATTGACATCGAGCGACATGTGGCTCTTGATCTGCTGCTGCAAACCAAACGACCAGGAGGCCACGTTGGGCCGCCGGACATCGTACTCATGGCCAAAGAACAGTGACGGAATATTGGAGCCAATCACGGAGAGCCGGTTCCAGGTGAGGTCGGGCATGATCGTATTGGCTGTCTCATTGCGGCGGACCGTAAAGGGAGGATGGCGCACCACTTCGAAGTTCTTGTTCTGAATCTCCTGCACGTAGTAGATCCCCGCCCCGGTCCGCAACACCGTCTTCGGACTCAGCTGATAGGTGATGCCCAGGCGCGGCCCCCAGCTGTCCAGCCGGTTCTTTTGAATGCCGCGTCCGCGGCTGCCATCGCGCACATAAGGAATCGAGCTGGGTGGTGCGCAGCAGTACGGGCCGCCTTCGAACGGATCGCCCTTGCCCGCCCGCACAAAGGTCGGGAACTGGCTATTGTCCCACCGCATGTTGACGTTGATGATGGCGTCAAACTTGTCCGTCCACGGCGTGTAGTTCTCCCAACGCAAGCCCCAGTTGATGGTCAGCCGCCGCGTGACACGCCAGTTGTCCTGAAAGTAACCCGCCATGTACCAATTGCGGTAGTTCGCCAAGGGAATTCCGGACTGCGATTCGGACACCGAAAAATGGCCCTGCATCCAGTCCGCGATGTTGTGGGCGGCCACAATCGGCTGACCGGGAATTCCAGCGGAAGAGTACTGCCCGTTCACGGAGAAACGTCCCCGCGTGGTCACGCCGCCCAACTGGTTAAAGCGCGTCCGGGTGAGTTCGCCGCCGAACTTCATGCTGTGCTTGCCCTTGGTCCAGGTGAAATTGTTGTTGGCCTGGATCATGGTGTCGAAGTTGATAAAAGGGGAATCGGCTGAGTTGCCCGCCAGCGTCATGCCCGCACCAAAGGTCACATTCGGCACGCCCCAGTAGAGCGGAATGCTGGTATCCAGCGGGATGCCTAGTTCCTGCACCACATTGCGGGTCCCGGCCTGCAAAGGCACGTTCGAGTTTTCGAAGCGGCTGACACCAGCGCGAAACTCATTCACCTTGTTGGTACCGATCACGCGCGTGTTGGCCAACAGGCCCTGGTGTGCCTGGACCGTGACGTTCGTGCCGTGACGGGGAATGGCGATGGGGTTGTACTGGATTTCTCCGGCGTGCGAGTAGCGGGCAAACCACGTGGAGGTGTTGCTCTGTACCCAGTCGAAGCGCGCGTTCTGCTGGTTGTTGTCGGTGGGGCGGCCCTCGGTATTCACGAAGTTATTAGCGGTCGCGATGCCGGCGTTCACACTGGGCATCCAGTCGCGCATGAAGCGCTGTGAGATTGGTGCCAGCCGGTTGGCCGGGATGATGTTGCCCGGGAATGGCGTGGAGCTCACCACTCCGTTGCCGGCGGCGTTCAACACCCTGGTGTTGACATCAAAGACCGCCTGTGGCACCGCGGAGAAATTGCCCGCCACCCACGCGCTGGGCGGAACAGTGGCCGGTTGCACCAGGGCCTTGCGCTCGCGCAGGCCTTCGTAGTTCACCATAAAAAAGAGCTTGTCCTTGCCATTGATCAGCTTCGGAATGGTGACCGGTCCGCCCAACGTGAAGCCGAACTGGTTTCGCCGAAACGCCGGTTGGGGCGTGCCGCGCGGATTGAAGTAGTTGCGCGCATCAAAGTAGTCGTTCCGCACAAACTCCCAGGCTGTCCCATGCAACTGATTGGTCCCGCTCTTGGTGGTGACATTGATCTGCGTGGCATTCTTGCCGTACTCGGCCGGCGTGTTGCCGCTCTCCACCTTGAACTCCTGCAGCGCATCGAGCGACGGCAGAAAGATGTAGCTCTGCCAGTTGGGGCTGGTGTTCTCCAGACCATCCAGCAGGTAGCGGTTGAAGATGATGCGCTGGCCGGACACCGTCAGCGTAAAGAGACTTCGCGTACCACCCTGGCGCAAACCCATCACAAAGGAGGCCGGCGCGGCCGTGGTGGCCCCCGGCGTCAGGGCCGCTAACTGCAGATAGTTGCGCCCATTCAAGGGCAGATCGATGATGCGTTTGTTCTCCACCACCGTGCCCAACGAAGAGTTGTCGGTTTCAATTAGCGGCGCGCCGCCCTGAACCTCCACCACCTCCGCCACGTTGCCCACTTGCAGCGTCAGGTCAATGCGGGCCACCTGAGCTACCTGCAGCTCAATGTTGTTGCGCACCTGCGTGGTGAAGCCCTTCATCTCGACGCGCAGGCTGTAGACGCCCGGCGGCAGAGCCGGGATCGTGTAGTCGCCCGAGTTCGATGTCGTCACGGTGCGCTGCGTATTAGTCGCAGCGTTAGTGGCGGTGACGGTGGCACCCGCCATGACCGCATTGGCGCTATCGGAAATAGTGCCGGTAATCTCGGCAGTGGTGATCTGCGCGTTGGAACGCAGGGCAAGGGTGAGGAGCAAAACAGCCAGGGTTCGCATCATAAGTGCACAAAAAGATATAACCGCCAAAATCCCGTGTCAAGGGGGGCAACCGTTTTTTTTTGCGCACCAGAGCTTACAGGGCTTCGATGATCTTTGAAGCCATTCCCGAAGTTGACAACGCTCCACCCAGGTCCGCCGTGCGATTCGCCGGATCAGCCAGGACGCGCGCTGTGGCCTGACGGATCATCTCCCCACCTTGCGGCACGCCCAACCAATCCAGCATCAAGGCGACGGACAGGATGGTGGCCACGGGGTTGGCAATACCCTTCCCGGCAATCGACGGCGCCGTCCCATGCGACGGCTGAAAGACACCATGCCGGGGGCCAATGTCGGCCGAAGGAGCCATGCCCATGCCACCCACCAGCCCGGCCGCCAAGTCGGACAAGATGTCGCCGAACATGTTCTCGGTCACCAGCACATCAAAGTCCTTGGGGCGTTGCAGCAGGAACAGCGAGGCGGCATCGACATAGACGCGCTCCGTCGTCACCTCCGGATACTCGCGCGCGATCTCATCAAAGATCGACCGGAAATAGGCCATCGTCGGCAACACGTTTGCCTTGTCCACCAGCGTGCACTTCTTGCGCCGCTTCATCGACCACTCAAAGGCGGCGCGGATGATGCGCTCCGCCCCGTGCCGGGTGATGCGCAGCGTGTCCTCCACCTGCAAAGCGCCCACGGGGTAGCTGTTCTTGCGCGAGGCAAACAAGCCTTCGCAATTCTCGCGGAAGATGACGAAGTCAATCTCACCCGCGCCGTAACCCTTCAGCGGGCAGTGGACCTCATGGTACAGATAGATCGGCCGAATCCCCGCGTATAAGTCAAGTATCTCGCGGATATCTATCTGCGGCACCATCTCCGTGCCATCGGGCCAGCGGACATCGGGTAAGCCCATGGCGCCCAGAAGCGTCGCATCGGCGGCCCGGCAGGCCTCCACCGTGGCGGCCGGTAGCGGATCGCCAGAGCGAAGATACTCGCCCGCGCCACACGGCTGCTCTTCTAAATCAAAGCGTACTTCTAAGTGCGGCTCTACGGCCTTCAGCACTCGGACAGCTTCAGAAACCACCTCAGGGCCGATGCCATCGCCAGGGAGCAAAATTACCTTGAATCTTTTCATCAAACGTGATTATATCTACGCTAACGTTTCCTCCACATTAGTTCAGCTGCGTTTCAGGAGATTTCCATGAAGAAACTGCTCGCGCTGCTTGTCACCCTCGGGGTGTCAGCATCTGCCCAGATCGGCACATCCACCATCACCGGCCGCGTCACGGACACGACGGGTGCCATCGTGCCCAATGTCACAGTGAGCGTGGTCCAAAAAGGGACCAACTTCACCTTCAATGCCACTACCAATGACGAAGGCCTCTATCGTGCCTTGTCGTTGCAGCCCGGGTCGTACCGGGTGACCTTTGAAGGGGCCGGCTTCAAGAAGGCGCTCCGAGACGACGTTGAACTTCGCACGGGCGACACGCTGGCCGTCGACATGGTGATGCAGGTGGGCCAAGTGACTGAACAGATCGAAGTGCAGGGCGGGGCCCAGTCGCTGGAGACCGAAACGTCGGCCACCGGCGCGGTGATGTCGGGCAGTGTGCTGTACGATTTGCCGCTCTATCAGCGCTATATCAACTCGACGCTCAATCTGGTGCCGGGCATGTCTTCCGGCGGCTACGCCTACGGCGGCAGCTTGGGCTCATACCACTTGGCGGGCCAGCGCAACGGTGCGATCGGAATCTTTGAGGATGGCGTCAACGGCAACGATCAGATGGGTGGCACGGAAACGATTAAGCCGCTGCAGAACGCCGTCGCGGAAGTGAAGGTGATCACGACGCTACCGCCCGCCGAATACGGCCATTCAGCCGGAGGCGTTATTTCGGTAGTAAAGAAGTCCGGCACCAACGAACTGCACGGCATGGGTTCCTGGTACGGCCGGACCCGGCGGATGCAGCACCGGCTTTACTTCGACAAGCTAAAGACCAGTGACGCCACCTCCACGCGGCCCAACGGCGTGCCGACGTTCTTTATGCAGCCGGATGCCAACCTGGGCGGCCCGGTGATGATTCCGAAACTCTATGATGGCCGCAACAAGACCTTCTTCTTTTTCGGCTACCAACGCCTGCATGAAAAGAAGGTGGCCCAGGTGGTGGCCACGACACCAACGGTGGCCATGCGGCAGGGCGACTTTAACTTCCCCGGCGTCGCCAGCCTGAATGCGATTTTTGATCCTTCCACGACTCGGCGTAACGCGGACGGCACTTGGGCGCGTGACATGTTCCCGGGCAACCGCGTGCCGGTGGCCCGTATTGATCCGGTGGCGCGCAAACTGCTGGAGTTCGATCCGTGGGTTCAACCGAATCAACCTGGCACTTTTAATGCGTTGGGGCCGGTGGGAAATCTGCTGGCCGATGAATTAGCGCTGGTGTTCTTCAATGACTACAACCTGCGCATCGACCACCAGTTCTCGACGGCCTTCAAGATTTACGGCAGCTACACTGACAACGCCCAGAGCGGCTATGGACGGCCGATCAATATCCGGTCTGACCGCGCGGCCTTTGATCACCAGCAGGGCAACTACAACCCGTTCCGGCAGATCAATTCGTCTCTCGGCTATACCTGGGTAGCGAGTCCGGCTATCGTCAACGACTCTCGCGTCGGCTACTACCGCCGCCGCAACGATACACTCGTGCCGAGCTTTGGCCAGAATTGGGCGTCGCAATTGGGCATTCCCAATCTCGACCCTTCTCTGATGCCCGCCTTTGGTTCCGGCGGCCGAGACAGCGCCGATTCGTTGTACGGCATCACTGGCGCGACGCCCGGCAAGCTGGTCAACGAAACATTCTCGTTCCGCAACGACACTACTTTTATTCGCGGCACCCATGCCTTCAAGTTCGGCTATGAGATCCTCCAGTTCCGTCTCAATTCAGCCAATTTCGCCCGCCCCGCCAGCTTCTCATTTGCTGGCGTGACAGCCGGACTTCAGCCCAACGGCGTGGCCATCCCGAATACCGGAAACACGTTCGCCGGATTTCTGACGGGTGCCGTCAGCCAGGGTCTGTTCACGCAGGAATTGACCAGTTGGCTACCGCGCTCGGCGATCCACAGCTTTTACCTGCAAGACGATTGGAAGTTGTCAAAGACCCTGACTTTAAACATCGGGCTCCGTTATTCCAACGAGAACCCGTTCAGCACCAAGAACGGCGCGATGAGCAATTTCGATCCGCGAGCGACTGACCCGTTAACCGGGCGTCCGGGAGCCATTACTCACCCCACCAGTGGCTTAAACAAGCGGGACAGCAACAACTTCAATCCGCGCATCGGATTCGCCTGGCACCCGTTGCAGAAGTGGGTGTTCCGCGGCGGTTTTGGCATGTACACCGTGGACGTGAAGTTCCCGATGCAGCGGGGCAACTATGACGAATATGTGGCCACAGCCAACCAGCAGGCGGCACCCGGAGATCCGACGCCCGTTTTCCGTCTCAGCCAAGGGCCCAACCCCGTCCGCTTCAACGTCAACCAGAACCAAACGGCGCTATTTGTCGGCAGCAACTTTGGTTCCCGCGGCGTTGAGTGGTGGGACCCAAATCTGCGCAATCCTTATGTGCTGAACTTCAACACCGGCGTGCAGTACGAATTCCGCAAGGACTACGTGCTCGATTTCAGCTATCAAGGCTCTTCCGGTGTAGGGTTGGTGGAGCGCTGGCAGGCCAACAGCTTTCCGATCGACTACTTTGCCGGGAACCCGACACAGCAGAATGCGGTGCTGGCCGCCGCCCAGAACTTCCGGCCCTACTCAGCTTTTGGGGACGTCCGGATGCGTTCCAACTTCGGCCACTCCACATTCCACTCCGGGACGATCAAGCTGGAAAAGCGCATGTCCCGTGGGTTCTTCCTATCCACGTTCTACACGCTGTCGAAAGCGATCAATTCGCAGGACAACGACAATGACGGTTCCGGTGTCGCCCCGCTGCAGAATCGGGGATTGGAGAAAGGCCGTGCGGGTTATGACCGCAGCCACCGCTGGCTGCTGACCGCAAACTATGAGCTGCCCTTCGGCCAGGGCCAGAAGTGGGCCCAGTCCGGCTGGAAGAAGTGGATCTTTGGCGGGTTGGAACTGTCCTGGATCCAAACGGTCGAAAGCGGTAATCCCCTGTCGTTCACCTTTGACGGCAGCCCCTTTAACTACTTCCCCACCTTTGCCGGCAACCGCCGCCCGAACGTGGTGGGCCAGCCCGCCATTCGCGAGAATTGGCGCGATCTGGGCGGTGACCGCTTCAACGTCCAAAACATCAATACGGTGTTTAACGGCGGGCAGAACGGCCTTGACAACTTCGCCTATCCAGCCGCCTTTACTGTCGGCAACATGGGACGCAACATGATCACCGGGCTGCCGCTGCTGTGGAGCCAAGTGTCGGCGCAGAAGAACTTCAGATTTAGCGAGCGCTTCACGGCCCAGCTACGTTGGGACTTCCAAAATGCACTGAAGACCTACAACTTCAACCCGCCCACCAACACGGTGGACTTCCGCAATCCCCGAACGTTCGGCAAGGTATCGAGCGATCCGCGCACCGCTTCCCTCGGCGGCCAGCCGCTGATGAACCTGACGCTGGCGGTTTTCTTCTAGACCATTTACCTCAAGTCAAGGCAATCCAGGCCGGAACGGTTCGCCGCTCCGGCCTTTTGGCGTTTTGGCCGCCCTTCACTCGAACATCGCGGTTCCAGTTGCCGTATGCTGACCATGTGCGCGCTTACTCCATTCCCCAATTCGGCATCGATGCCCTCTCCCTGATCGAGAAGCCCGACCCGCAGCCCGGCCCCGGCCAGGCGCTGGTGGCCATGAAAGCCTGGTCGCTGAACTACCGGGATCTGCTGGTGATCCAGGGCAAGTACAACCCCAAGATGAAGCTGCCGATGACGCCCTTCTCCGATGGCACCGGTGAGGTGGTGGCGGTGGGCGAAGGCGTGACGCGAGTGAAGCCGGGTGACCGCGTGGCCGGCATCTTCATGCAAGGCTGGCTGGCGGGCGACTATCGCGACGACCACGGCAAGACGGCCATGGGCGGCGCCATCGAAGGCGTGCTGGCGGAACAGGTGGTGCTAGACGCGCAAGGCCTGGTGAAGCTGCCCGAATATCTGTCCTTGGAAGAAGCGGCGACGCTCCCCTGCGCCGCGGTGACGGCCTGGGATTCCGTGGTGACCCAGGGCCAGATCAAGGCCGGCGACACGATTCTGGTGCTCGGCTCCGGCGGAGTATCTATCTTCGCGTTGCAGTTTGCCCGGCTCCATGGGGCCCGCGTGATCGCGACCACGGGCAACGATGCCAAGATCGAACGGCTGAAGGCGCTGGGCGCGGACCACGTCATTAACTACAACTCGACGCCCGACTGGCACAAGGAAGTGTTGAAGATGACCGGCGGCGTCGAGCATGTCGTCGAAGTGGGCGGCGCAGGCACACTGGTGAAATCGATGATGGCGACGCGCGGCGGCGGCCGTGTCAGCGTGATCGGTAACTTAAGCGGCCTGTCCACCGAAGTGAACGTCGGGATGATCCTTCACAAGTTCCTCACCGTCAAGGGCATCTTTGTTGGCTCCCGCGAAATGTTCGAATCGATGCTCCGGGCGATGGCTTTAGCGCATCTAAAGCCCGTGATCGATCGCGTCTTTGGATTTGACGAAGTGCGGCAGGCGCTCGACCATATGGAGAAAGCCGGCCACTTCGGGAAAATCGTCGTTGCTCGTCCTTGAGACATTTGTCCTCATTTGCAGCCTGCTGGCATTAATGCTCTATTCGCTGGGGCGTGATTATCTGCGCCGCCGCCGCGACGAGCAGGAGGGCCGAGAGATTGACGCGCGCCTCCGCGCGCTGACGACCCTGCCGGAGGCGCGCCGAACACTGGGAGACCCGGACGAGATCATCAATGGTTTGTCCGGACGTCAGCTTTATTTGTGGCGTCAGGCCCGGCCCGATGGCCGACTGGTGAACTACAGCCTCACCGCGGATGCCTCCGGCCAGATTACGGAAGCGTCATGGAAGCGAACGCCCACGCGATAACGGTTTCTCCCGCCGGTGCCGTTGGCCCGGGCGGCAGCTCCACCGTCACGCGAGTGGCTTCGATCTCCGCCGCGCTGGCACTGGAAAAGCATAACGGGCAAGGATCGGAAGTCTGTCCGCCAATCGTGATCAGCGGGCCATAGAGGCGGCACGCCACCGGGCGGTGCGGATGCACCAGACATTCGCCCGTCCCTTCGTCCAGCGCCGGGCAGGCCAGGCCCTGATGCCGGGCAAAGAACCATTCGCGCCAGTCCTCACGCTCCGTCAGGGTACCGGTGGCCGCATCACCCGGAAAGTCCATCTGCATGCGCGCCCAGGCGGCCTCAGCCCGCGCCACGAGGGCGGGCGTCGCCACCGCTCGCAGCCGTTCAGCATCTTCCCGGGTGATAGCAAACGGACGGCGACAGCAACTATCACAACCCGGGCGGCAGGCAATCCAGTCTCCGGCAAGCCGCTTGGCCTCCTGAAAGGCGGATTCGGCAATAACAGTTAAATCAGGCCTCACGGCTGAAGCATACCTTGAACCGCAGTGGCTGGCGCAGAACCAGCAAGAGGCTCCCAGTGCAACCACCCTGAGCACCTTGGAGCCTCCTGCCAGGGCGGGGCGCTCCTTTGGGGTGGCCGCCTTTCTGCCATGTGGGGACTACCGCGGCAGGCTCTGGAGAAGCTCCGCCGCCTCTTGCCGCACGGCGGGTTGTCCCGCCTGGGCGGCCCGCTCCAGGTACCGGCGGGCATTCACGAAATCACCCAGCGCACCCAATGCCGTCCCCAACCCCACCAGCGCCCGGTCGAAGTCCGGCTTCGCTTCCAGCGCCCGTTGGTAATACCCGACGGCACCCCGGAAATCCCGCCGCATCATGGCCAGATTCCCCAATCCGTCCAGCGCCTCCACCCGCGCCGGATCGGCCTTCACGGCCTCTTCAAACTGCTTCTGCGCTTCTGGGAAACGGCGCTGCATTGCCAGCACGACGCCAAAGTTAAAACGCGTCGCAGCCTGCGCCGGAGCCAACTTGATGGCCTGGGCAAAGTGATGTTCCGCTTGCGCAAAGTCCTGCTTTCCAGCCAGCAGATTAGCCAGATCGTTGTGACCCTCCGCAAAGTCCGGCTTCAGCCGAAGGCTCTCCCGGAATGCCACTTCGGCCTCCGCCGCCAAGCCCGACTCCAGTTGCACATTGCCCAGCGCGTTATGCGCCTCAACGTACTCCGGATCCAGTTGAATCGTCCGCTTCAGTTCGGCCATCGCCTCCGGACGCCGCCCTAGCTGGCGATACGCGCGGCCCAACTGGTAATGGGCACCCGCATCACTGGGAGCCACTTCCCGGGCACGCTCCAGCGTTGTCACCGCCTGGGCCAAATCACCCCCATCCAGCAACGCCGCACCCAGGCTTCGCAGTGACGGCACAAAGTTCGCCTGATGAGCCAGCGCCTGACGGTGCCACTCAATCGCGCGCCCACGCTGGCCGGCCTTGTCGTATGCCTGTGCCAGCTCAAAGTAGAATTCCGGGTTGGCTGGCTGGTGCTGCTTCAGCGCCGCTTCAAACTGCCCAAGGCCCGCCTTCAAGTTGCTGCCCTGCCCCACTTGCGCCGCGGCGAGATAGAGGTCACGATCCGCGACCGAGGCGATCTGCGGCGGGTAGTGCAGTACGACGGGCCCTTGATAGCTTTGGCCCTCGATATCATGCCGCTCCGGTCGCGGCGCCAGCAGGTTGGACGGAGGCCGCCGCATGATCTTGTGATCGGTCACGACAGCGTGCACCACATCTTCGGTCCGCCGCTTGGGCATGTGACAACTGGTGCAATCATTGCCCGCGGCCATTGCCTTGTTCTGCGGGTGCGAACTGGTGTGGCAGCTTTTGCAGGCCGTGGCATACTGCGCCCCGGCCTCTTCCGGGCGCGGCGTGCGGTGCGGATCATGGCACGTGGTGCACAGGAGCTTACCTTCGCTCTTCAGAAAGCACTGCGACTGGCGCAGCCGATAGACGCCGTTGACGATCTCGAACTTGTCCTCATGGCCGGTGCCTTTGGCGTGATCGAAATGCAGAATGTAGTTGGCCAGCGGCTCATCCGGGCGATAGCTGAACGTGCCGCGGTCAAAGCGCTGGATGGCGTTGGGTAGCGGGAACGATGTCGTCTCCAGATGGCACTGTGCGCAGACCTCCATCTTCCGCTCCGCCGACAGCCGCTTGGGGTTCAGCACAGTGGTGCGGATGCGGTCCGGGTCGGCCTTGGAGGATGCAGCCTCGACGTGCGCGCGCCCCGGGCCGTGGCAGCGCTGGCAGTCGATGCCTTCGGGCAGTTTCTCCGGGTAGACCGGGTCCGCCCCTGGTACATCGCGGCCCGCTTCGATCTGCGGATAGCCATTGTGGCAGAAGATGCAGCCAAAGCCGATGCGGCGGCGGAAGTCCTGATGACGGTCAAAGTCGTAGCCGGGGCTCATGGCAAAACTGCCGCCCTTCTCGGCGTACCAGGCCACCGGCAATTCCACCAGCCGGTTCTCGGGCGTCCGGTGCAGGTAGCTCCGCGATTGATGGCCGGAGCCCATCACATAATCGATCCGCTTTTCCACCACGTTGTCCTCGCGGCCCTGATAGCCCACCTGATGACGCCGCAAGAAGAACTCATCGCCGCGGCGGATGAACTGGTAGTGACGGTCTGAGGGTTGGTGATCAAAGCGCGGGCTCTTAGCCATGTCGTCCGCCGCCACGTTGTCCGGCGCCGCCCGATAAAACGACCGGCCCATCCCCGTCTGCCGGTACGTCTTGGCGATCTCGGCGTGACAACCGGCGCAGGTGCGCGCATCCACGTAGTCCGACACGGCCACGGCAGCGGTGGGTGGCGCAGCTTTCTGGCAACCCACCATTGCGAGCGACAGTGTCCCCAACAACGGTGCCCAGAAGAAGAAGCGTAAAGCCATGGTGAGAGAACCCGCAGATTACCATAGCCGCTGAAACAGAATCGGCCGCCAGCCCCCAGGGTTAGGGCCAGCGGCCACCTGAGGTTCGGTGCGGTTAGCGCACCCACATCCAGAGCCCGGGCCGGGCCTGCCGCTCGCTCTGCGTCAGGTCCACCATCACCCGCCCCAGAGTGAGGCTCATCGGCAGTTGGACCTTTACCTGGACCATCCCCGGGTAACCCGGCGCAGAGGCCGCGGACACCACGCGCGCCTCCTGGCCATTCAACTTCACTTTCACCGGAACCCGGATCGAACTCGGCACGCGCGGCGTGTCCCCATCCGGAGCAGTTTCATTCAACGGGCCCAAGCCGGTGGCCCAAAGCGTCACCACACTGCCCGGCGCGGCTGGAGCCTCCTCGCTGTTGGCCGTGCCGTCAGCATTGCTGCCCAGCACCGCGCCCCGGCCGTTGCCGGAAGCGCTGAACAAGCCCGGTGAGGAAGCCGCCACGTCCACCGGCGCGGGTCGCGAATACCGGCCGCCCGCAAGAACCGTCAGCGCGTGCCGCCCGGCTGCCAGCGACTGCGGCACAATCAGGTCGATCCGGTTCCGGGATACCGAAACCAGTGGCACCGGAGTGCCGCCGATCAGCACCTCGACGCCGTCCAAGCGGACAGGCAACGCGCCCGGCCCGGCTTTGGAGGCCACCACCGGCCCCAGGTTCTCGCCAAACACCGTCACCAGTTGCCCCGCGACAATCGGCATCGCCAGTTGGCTGGCGCCATTGACGACACCCGCTTGGGCAATTCGCGGACTGGCCGGGTAGAAGCTGGAGAACTGATCCTCGGTGGGCCATTGGCGCACTTTCTGGACGGCCGCAATCAGCTCCAGTTGCGCCGCGGCAAAGAACTCGGTCTGCTCCTCGAAAGAGTTGAAGACGACGGCGATGTTGACGTTCAGGTTCTCCATCCGGATCAGGACCCCATACGTGCCCGGCACCAAACCGTCGTGGAACTGGACGACGCCTTCCGGAGTCGCGACAAACTGCCACCCCAGTCCGTAGTACTCACTCTGCGGGGCATAGGGCGGGCGCGCCGCCAGCTCGCCGCGCAGAAAGTAGCTGAACCGCGAGGTCCGGACATCCAGTAGCGTGGCCAGGCGCACCAGGTCCGTGGCCGAGGCAGTCCATCCGCCCGCGGCTTGCGCCAACTCCAGGTAGAAACCACCGTCGGGAGTCGGCACGGCATCGCCAATTCCGGGGAACACCGGAAAGCTGTCGGCTTCACCAGCGGACGGGTAATACTCCACTTCGCCCAGCGCCCGCAGACTGCGCACGGAGCGTCCCAGGCGCGCCCGTTGAATGCCCAGCGGCAGCATCAGCTTGCGCTGGACGTAGGCTTCGTAAGGCTCACCCGTGACCCGCTCCAGAATGCGGCCCAGCAGGCCGTAGCCAAAGTTGGAGTACTCTTCCTTGGTGCCGGGCGTGAACTGCAAGGGCTGCGTGGCCATGTAGCGCACCAGACGGTCGAACTCCACCGGCTCCCGCAGCGGCAGGGTGAGGCCCAAGGCATCCAGCGACGCGGCATCGGTCATCGGGTCGTAGGTA
This sequence comes from Bryobacteraceae bacterium, assembly GCA_947458745.1. GTDB lineage: Bacteria > Acidobacteriota > Terriglobia > Bryobacterales > Bryobacteraceae > JAPKYZ01. Next base: position 289,494 of record CANGYQ010000004.1, read on the forward strand.
ACTCGGCGGTCCCAGCCACCCGCGTGCCACAGCAGATGCCGCACCGTGATCTGATTCCAGCGGCTATCAACGATCAGCTCCGGCGGCAGCGTCGCGCGGCCCAGCAGCGGCACAATCGGGGCATCCAGTTGCAGCTTCCCCTCCTGCACCAGCTGCAGAATGGCCATCGACGTAATCGGTTTGGAAATGCTGCCGATACGGAACAGGGAATCCGGCTGGACGGGAATCTTCAGGTCGCGGTCGGCCCAGCCGTAGCCCCGGGCCAGCACCAAACGGCCTTCATGCGTGATCGCGAGCGCCGCCCCGGGCACGGGAAAACGCTGCAGTATGGAGTTCATCACCGCCTCCACCGGAGCAAGTTCCGGGATCGGGGTGCCAGTCTGCGCTTCCGCCACCGATTCGGTGAGCGCGAAAGCCAGGATGACCGTCTTGCATAGAGTAAGTTTCGACATGACCCCAGCTTGCGGCGGGAGGGCAGTTTGGCGAATCAGCCAGTTGGCGAAATCTCAGCTCCTACTTCTGGCGGAGGCGGATTGACGGCCGATCGGCTAGACTCCAGTCTCATGGGCACAGTCAGGAGCGCAGTCAGGAGCACAGCCATGGGAACAGCCATGGGTCCGCTTGAGTTTCTCCGCTCGCATTCACCAGTGCTATACATCCGGCTGGGCGGCGTCGTGCTGGTGCTGGCCATCATCATCTCCGGCACCATCGAACGCCAGCAGGAGCCCGCTTCGTCCCTCGGCTCACAGGTGCTGATGGCCGCTCTCGCGCTGGCCTACGGCGTCGTCTTCTGGTTGAACACGGGGCCGTTTCCGCAGCGGTTGCCTTGGCAGCGCTGGTTGCTGGTGATGCAGTATGGCCTGTCGATGCCCTTCAGCTCCGCCACGGTCTCCTTGCTGACCACGGCGACCATCCCGCTCGCACTCCGCCAGCGTTTCTGGTGGCCCTGGATGCTGGCGCAGATGGCCTTGGTGGTGGGCCAGACGGTTTGGCAGATCCAGTCAGCGGTGGCCCGAGCCCCGGTTGTTGTCACGCAGTCGGACGTGGTGGGGGCCATTGCCGCCAACATCATCGAAACGATGGCCTGGCAGTTGTTCGCCTTCGCCGCCGCCGTGCTGATTGTCCGCCTGAACCGTGAGCGCGAGAAGCTTGCCCGCCTGAACGCCGAACTCCGTGGTGCCCAGCTGCTGTTGAGCGACGCCAGCCGCTTGTCCGAACGGCTCCGCATTTCACGCGAACTGCATGACTCGCTGGGCCACCACTTGACTGCCCTCAACCTGCAGCTGGAAGTCGCGCAGCACTTGCCCGATGATCAATTGCGGCCGCAACTGGCGCAGGCGCAATTCTTGTCGCGGCTGGTGCTGGCTGACATCCGGCAGGCCGTCTCGGAATGGCGCGCGGAGTCATCCACCGCTCTGCCGGAAGCGCTGCGGTCGCTCACCACCGGGACCACGGCGGTGGACCTGAAGATCGAGATTGAAGAGGGCCTGCCCTCCGCTGGTCCGGCGCTGGCGCATGCGCTCTACCGCTGCGCCCAGGAAAGCATCACCAACACGCTGAAGCACAGCGCGGCTCGCCACATTGCCATCTCGCTGTGCCGCCAGGAGGACCAACTGGTGCTGGACGTATCAGACGACGGCCAAGGCAGCGCGGCCCTAGTGCCGGGCAATGGACTGAGTGGCATGGAGGCACGAATGCAAGAGTTCGGTGGGACCGTACGATTCGAGACCGCCCGCGGCCAAGGCTTTCGCATCATCGTCACCGTGCCGCTGCCGGTGGTGGCCGCATGACCCGCCTGGTGCTGGTGGAAGACGAAGCGCTGGTGCGCCTGGGCCTCAGCCAGTTGCTCGGCTTCAAGCCCGGCTATCAGGTGGTGGCAACGGCATCGAGCGCCGATGAAGGGTTGCATGTGATCGCCCAGCATCAGCCGGACCTGGTGCTCTCTGACGTCCGCCTGCCTGGCAAAAGCGGCATCGAGATGCTGAAGGCTCTGCGAGCCGCGGGCAACGCCGTGCCCGTCATCCTGATCACTACCTTTGATGATGAAGAGGCGTTCCTGCTGGCCATGCGCAGCGGCGCTAGCGCTTTCCTGCGCAAGGACACCTCGCTAGAAGACCTGACCACGGCCATTGATGCGGCACTAAAGGGCGAACGCGTGTTCCGCCCGGCGATCACCCGGGTGGCCCTGGAGCGCCTCGCCGGCATGAAAACCGACTTCCCTTCCTCCGACCTGCCGGACCCATTGACCAAGCGCGAAATCGAAGTGCTGCGCCTACTGGCCGCCGGTTTAAGCAACAAAGAGATCGCCGATGCCCTGGGCGCGGGCGAAGCCACCATCAAGACCCACGCTTCCAGTGTCATGTCGAAGCTGGGCGTCCGGGACCGAACGAGGGCGGTGTTGAAGGGCCTCGAACTGGGCTACGTGTAGCCTTCATGATACGAGCGAATGGCGGTGCGCCGGGGGCTCGCGACCGTCCGGGCGGAGCGGCGATCGCTGAAATCGGCGTGTACAATAAGGCATGACTGGCGGCAAGCTGGACCAATTAATCTCGGATGCTCGACGCCGGTCGATCGTCAACCTGATCCTCGACCAGTCCACCTGGGCCCTCACCATTGCTTTGGGAGGCGCGGCGTTGCTGCTGGTGGCCGGAACGCAGATCCTCAATTGGTACTGGCCGGTGGTGCTGTTTGCTGGGGCGTTCGGCTATGGCCTCTGGCGGATCGGGCAGGCTCTTCCCGATGCATACCAGGTAGCCCAAAAGATTGACCAGCATCTCGATCTGCACGACGCGCTGTCCACCGCCTGGCATTATCAGAATTCATCGAACGAAGTCGCGCTGGCACAGCGCCGTCAGGCCGAGCAACAGGCGGAGCAAGTAGAAGCGAGCGCTGCCGTGCCGCTGCTGCTGCCAAAGGCCGCCAAGTGGAGCGGATTGGCGTTGGCGGTGGTGGCCGCTCTGTTTGTCACGCGCTACGGCGTCCAGAAGTCTCTGGACCTAAAGCGGCCACTGGTCGCCTTCACGCTCGACCAGTTCGGCAGCGCTCCGAAGGAGCAAGCCAGCTCGGCGAAGAAGCCCGGTTCTCCGATGGACGAGTATCTGAAGTCGATCTCCGTGCAGCCCGCTGAAGAAGGCCAGAAAGATGGCCTGGACGCGGCGCCGGAATCGGCCTTGGGCACGGTGGAAGTCCCCGACGTCAACAACGAGAACAGCCAGCAGGCAAACGGCAAGACCAACGAAAAGGGTCCGGGCATGGGCGACGGCCAGGATAAGGGCGAAGGCGCCGAAGAATCTGAGGGCGCCAGCAAGGGCAACGAAAAGGGCGAGGACAACGGCAAGCAGGGCGCGAACAATCAAGGCAAGCAGGACGGGCAACAGCAGGCCAAGAACAACGCCGCGCAACAGCCCGGCGAGAACTCCTCCATGATGGACAAAATGAAGGACGCGCTCGCCAACCTGATGTCCAAGATGAACATGCCGCAAAAGGGAGGCGAGCAGCAAAATCAGCCCGGCAACCAGCAGCAGAAGTCCGGCTCGCAATCCGCCAACGCCCGCCAGCAGCAGAAGGGCCAGCAGCCCTCCAAGGGCCAAAAGGCCGACCAGCAGCAACAAGCTTCCAACAACCAGCAGCAGGGCGATCAGGACCAGGATTCAGAAGCCTCGCAGGCCAGCCAGGGCAAGCCCGGCGACAAGAACTCGCAGTCGGCCTCGAACCAGGAGAATAAGTCCGGCATGGGCAAGCAGGACGGCGACAAGGACGTCAAGCTGGCCGAGCAGATGGCCGCCATGGGCAAGATCAGCGAGATCATCGGCAAGCGCAACCAGAACCTGCAGGGCGACATCATGGTGGAGGTCAACTCCTCCAAGCAGCAGTTGAAAACCCAGTACACCCAGCGCGCCGCCAAGCACAGCGACGCCGGTGGCGAGATCCACCGCGACGAAGTTCCACTGATGTATCACAACTACGTGCAGCAGTACTTTGACGAAGTCCGCAAAGCGCCCGCTGCTGCTCCAGGCCCCACGGCCAAAGGCCCGGCGCGGCCGAATGTGCCGTCTGAGATTCCTTAAGAGGCTACCGCGGCTTCTCGGCGATGAGGCGCACCAGGCGGATGGGGCGATCGCTCCAATCTGGAGCGGCGATCGGTTCCTCGTACCGGATGATCTTGAACCCCTCGAAGATCTTCAGCAGCTCTCCGGACTCATACTCAAACGGCGCCCCGGAAGCGGATTTGTGACCGGCTTCGACTACCACCAAGCCTCCGGGCTTCAGGGCGGCTCTGATGCGGAGTAAGCTTCGCTTCTCCATCGCGTAGATCATCGCGATCAGGTCCCAGCGTTGCTCGCCGAAATCAAAGTCTTCATCGGAAGAATGGGCAGCCGTGAGTGGTAAGGACCGTTCCTGGGCCACGCGTTCGGCCACCTGAAGCCCTGCCTTCGCTACGTCGAAACCCATGACCCGCCAGCCTTGGCCAGCCAGATAAACAGAATTGCGGCCCTGCCCCATGGCGATATCAAGAGCCTCCCCAGGGGGACGCCCGCTGGCCGCCTCCACCAGCAGTTGGTTCGGTTTGGTGTTGAAGGTGGCAGGCTCGGTGTAGACCCGGTCATACAACTCTGCTTCGCCGTACGCATCAATGGCTCTCAGGGCCCGATCCACCGCGGCGGCATCAACACCGTCAGCGCTCAGCTTCTCGCGGTACAAGCGGACCGACCGGTCCCAATCACCGCCAGCGCCACTGGTCTTGCGCCATTCATCGAAGGCATTGTACGAGGATTGACCGCTAACCAGCGGCGGGCCGGTTTTCGGCGCGGCGCATGCGGCCAAGATGAGAAGGCTGAGACCAACGAGGTTATATCTCATGACCCTCAAGCCTAGGCAAGGATCTCTTTCACCACTTCGCCGTGCACGTCGGTAAGCCGCATGTCGCGGCCGCTCCAGCGGAAGGTGAGGCGCTTGTGGTCGACACCCAGCAGGTGCAGCATGGTGGCGTGCAGGTCATGCACATGCACCTTGCCTTCGGCGACATAGTAGCCGTACTCATCAGTTGAGCCATGGATGGTGCCACCCTTCACCCCGCCACCGGCCAGCCACATCGTGTAGCCGAACGGGTTGTGGTCGCGCCCCATCTTTTCCGGGTCCGTGCCTTGCGATTGTGGCGTGCGGCCGAATTCCCCGCCCCACAGCACCAGCGTTTCATTCAGCAGCCCGCGGGACTTCAAGTCCTTCAAGAGACCAGCGATCGGCTTGTCCACCGTCCGGGCGTTGTCGGTGTGACCTTTGACCAGCCGACCATGCTGATCCCAACGGTCCGCCCCCGCCACCTTGGGGGTTATGCACTGCACGAAGCGCACCCCACGCTCCACCAACCGCCGTGCGAGCAGGCACTCGCGGCCGAACACTTCGGTGGCGGGATCATCCAGGCCGTAGAGCGCCCGGGTGGCCGGAGTTTCGCTGGCGATGTTGGCCAGCTCCGGGACGGCCGATTGCATCTTGAAGGCCAGCTCAAAGTTGGCCATCGCGGCGTCGATCTCGCTCGATGAGCCGAGCTTCGCCGCCACGCCCTGGTTCAGCGTCGACAGCAGATCCAGCTTCTTGCGCTGCAAATCAGGCGAAGCTTCGCGCCGCTCAATGTTGGCGATCGGCATTGCGCCACGCCGGAACAGTGTCCCCTGGAAGGCGGCGGGCAGGAAGCCGCTGCCGAAGTTGTCCATGCCACCGGCGGGGATCAAGCCGCCGTCGAGCACGACGAAGCCGGGCAGTTCTTTTGAGGCGCTGCCCAGTCCATAGGTGGTCCAGGCGCCCATCGAGGGGCGGCCCTGCAAGCCAAAGCCGGTATGGAGCAGATAGTTGGCGGCTGTGTGTTCAGAGTGGTCCGACACCATGCTGCGCACGATGGCCAGGTCATCCACGCACTGCGCCACATGCGGGAACAGTTCGCTGACCGGGATGCCCGATTGGCCGTACTGCTTAAACTCCCAGGGTGACCCGAAGATGTTGCCGTTGTCGTTGAACTGCGTGTCGGGCACCTTCATCGGCAACGGCTTGCCATGCTCGGCGCGGAGGCGCGGCTTGGGGTCGAAGGTGTCCATCTGCGACGGCCCGCCGTCCATGTAAAGGAAGATCACCGACTTGGCTTTGGCCGGATGATGCAGGCCTTGGCGGGTCTCGGTGGCGGCTAGGCCGGCTAGCGCAAAGCCCGGGAAACCACAGGCGCTTAAGAGTAGGTCGCGGCGGGTCATCGGGTGAACAGAAACTCCGTGGTGTTCAGCAGGACATGGGCGTAGCTGGCCAGGTCGGCCGACTTCACAAACTCCTCAGCGGCGGCAATCTCCGAAGACTCCGGCAAGCGGTTGAAGGCCTGCTGGTACATGCGCGTGATGTTCTGGCCCGGTTGCGCCGCCCAGCGGCGGGCCATCTCGTGGGTGAACTCATTGTTCATCAGGAAGAGCGCTTGCGAGGAGACGATGGAGACGTTGCGCTTGCCCGCGGTTGAGATCGGCTGCGGGTGATCGAACACCGTCAACGAGTCGGGCAGATAGTTGCGCCGCACGTTGATGTAGACCGCGCGGCGGCCAGCGGAATCAAGCGGCCCGGACTTGGGTTTGCCGCGCGGGTCACCATCCATGAACGGGCTGACATAGACCGGCACGCTGGGCCCGCCGACGGTCCGATTGAGCGATCCGGCGACGGCCAGCATCGCGTCGCGCACGGTTTCGGCATCCAGACGCCGCGGCGTTACGCGCGTCTGATAGGCCTGCGAGTTCAGGATCAGCCGGTGGATCGGCTTCTGCCGCCAGCCGTTGCGGATCAGTTCGCTGGCGAGCCAGTCGAGCAACTCCGGGTTCGTGGGCGGCTGGCCGGTCAAGCCGAAGTTGTCGGGCGTCGCGACGATTCCTTGGCCGAAGTAGTGATGCCAGATGCGGTTGACGGCGACGCGGGCGAGCAACGGCTCAGCGTCTTTGAGCAAGCGTTCCGCGAGTTCCAGTCGTCCGCTACCGGTAGCGATCGGTGGCTGCGTGGTGCCGGAGAAGAGCGTCAGGAAGCGGCGCTGCTGGATTGCGCCACGGGACTTGTGGTCGCCTCGCAGGTAGATGCCAACGTCCAGCGGTTCGCCATCCGTGGTGGCCAGCGCAAACGGTGCCGCCGGGATATCGCCCCGTTCGCCCGGGATGCGAGCGAGTGAGAGAGAGGCCGGTGGCTCCTTCTGATCCGAAAAGACCAGTTGGTCGAGTTCCAGATACGCGTCGGTTTCCAGGTCAGCCAGCTCGAAGTAGGCGGTGCGCTTCTCCACCATCTTCAGGTCGATGGTGGCCCACTTCATCTCAAACGGCTGGCCGCGTTGGCGGCCGGGCGGGAAACGGTATTCATCCACCACCAAACGCATTTCACTGGCCCCTGATAAGCGGACATGCAGGTAGCGCTTGGGGATGGTGAAGGTGTTCGAGATGGCTGATCCGGTGGCGGCAAAGGCGGCTTTGCCAGACGTGACTCGGCCATCGACGCACTCAAAACCAGCACCCGAGAACTGCCAGTCGAGGCCCGCGCACCGGGCGCGTTCCGGCGCACTGCGGACTGGTCCAGCGACGGCGGCTTGCCGGGGCCGGGAGCTATGCATGATGCCCGCCAGGGCATAGTAGTCAGCGGTTGGGATGGGGTCAAACTTATGGTCGTGACAACGGGCGCAGGCGGTGGTGAGCCCCAGGAAAGCTTTGCCCAACACGTCGATCTGGTTGTCCACACGGTCGGCCATCGATTGCATGGAATCAACCGGTGTGTTGATCACCTCGCCCAGCCAGTAGAAGCCCGTGGCAATAGTCGATTGGTCCAGCCCGTCGACGATGCGTTTCTCCTTCAGCAGGTCTCCGGCCAGGTGTTCCAGCACAAAGCGCTTGAAGGGGACGTCGTCGTTCAAGGCGCGGATGACGTAGTCGCGATAGCGGAAGGCGTTGGGCTTGTCGACGTCAAATTCATGGCCGTCGGTCTCGGCAAAGCGCACACAATCCAGCCAATGGCGGCCCCAGCGTTCGCCAAAGTGCGGAGATGCCAGCAGCGCGTCCACTGTTTCGGTCCACGGCCGCTGGGCCGTCGCTGCGGCTTCTTCAATCGTGGGAGGCAGGCCGACGGCATCCAGATAAGCGCGGCGCGCGAGGAGGCGGGCATCCACGTGGATCGACGCCCCGGGCTTCATCAAACCGTCAACGGTCGCGCCCGTCGGAACCGTTCTTAGCGGCCGGAAGGACCAGTGTTTGCGGGCGCGCTCAAAGTCGATGCCCTTGGCCGCTTTGGTGGCCGGAGCATCGGCGGCCAGCATCGGCAGAGCGACAATCAGGAGCCAGGAGAGCATTTTTGAGCCTATATGCGGACAGCGTTCTTCTTCACGTACTCCTCGACGATATCAGGCTCCGGGCCGATGTAGAGGTACGGTTCAGCGTATTCGAGGTTGTACTTCTGGCCCAGTTCGCGGTTGCGGCGCAGCACGAATTCGCGGATGTAGTTGCGGTTGGCGGTAGTGTCGTCATTGCCCAACAGTGGTAGCTTCAGCCCTTGACTGGCCAGGCGCGCGCGCAACTCAGAGCCCTTTTCGCCCGCCGGGCCTTGGGCTTTGTTTTCGATCAAGCCATCGATCTTGCGCTCCACCCAGGGGCCGATATCGACCACGCGGTTGACCTTCCAATCGAAGCGGCCGTAGTAGTACTTCTCGCGCACGCCATGGGGCTTGAGCCCGGCGGCGAAGTGTTCCGGATAATCCTTGTCGCCGCCCGCGATCCAGCACGCCGCTTCCACACACTGGGCGGTGACGTAGTGGTCAGGGTTCTCTTCGTAGTGGCCCCAGGGCGAGTAACTGATGACGCAATCCACTTTCAGTAACCGGAACAGGAAGATGAAGCGGCTCTTCAGTTCCGCGGGGGACGTGTTGTCCATGTTGTGGTTGGGGTAGTTCAGGTCAAAGTTGCCCGCAAAGCCGAACAGCTTCACCAATCGGTTGTTGTCCTTCTCGTTCTCGAGCACGGTGTTGCCGATGGAGCCGGGGCCCGCCATGTCGTCATTGGTGACGCGGATCAAGTAGGCCTGATAGCCCTCATCGATCAGCTTCGCCACTAGGCCGCCGTTGAAGATGGTGAAGTCATCGGAATGAGGCTGGATGACGGCCAGCACTTTGCCCGCGTGCGGCTTACCGGCCTGCTTCTTCTCCACCACCACTTCGCCGTAGACCGAATAGTCGTACCCGGCCAGCATGGCGCTGGAACCCAAAAACTCGCGTCGGTTCATCCGTTGCTCCTTAGGCGTTGCGAAGTGAATAGCTTGGAAAGACGGTACACCGGATAGCTGGCCGCCAGCAACCCCGCCGATTGCAGCGCGGTCTTCGGGTCGTTCCAGACATCGGCCACCACGAAGAGCACACACGAGGCCAACGCCAGCGCCGTGCCCCACGGATGCGACCAGGCCGAATAGGGCCCGCGCCCTTCCCGGCGGCGCATCAGAAAGACGCTGATGTAGCCCGTCGAATAGGTGATGGCGTAGAAGAACCCAGCCAAGGCCAGCAGCCGGTCGAAGGTCCCGCTGAGGGTAAGCAGGAGAATGCCTCCGGCGCTGGCCAGTAATGCCGCCGTCGGAGTGCCACGACCATTCACGTGTGACACACCACCGATGACGCCATCACGCCCCATGGCATAGACAATGCGCGTGCACAGAAGCAGCACGGCATTCATCAGCGACGGCATGGCGGCAATCGAGATCCAGGTGATGGCGCGCTCCCCGGCCGGTCCAAATAGCTTGCGGGCGGCGTCCATGGCTGGGAAGGCTGAGGTACTCAAGCCGGCCAATCCCATTGAGTGCAGCAGCGCCGCGTTCACCGCCAGGTAGACCACCGCCACCACCGCCACGCCCATCATCATCGACCGCGGCAGGCTGGCCTTCAGGTTGTGTACTTCTTCGGTGAAGTAGATGGCACCGTACCAGCCGTCATAGGCCACAATCACCGAACGCAGAGCGATCACCAGAGCCGCCAGCATCGAAGTCGTCGAGAGGGTAACCGTCGCCGGAGCCGCCCCGGGCTGCACCAATGCCGCGCCCACCAGCACCAGAAACGCCAGCGCCAGTGAGAAGCTGATCAACTGCTGCAGTCGGCTGGCCGTGCGGATACCCAGCCATTGCAGCAGCGTCAACCCGATCACCAGGCCCACGGCAGCCCCGGGAAGTTGGAGCAGTTCCTGGGCCGTCACCGCCGCAAAGGCCACGGCGGCGCCCTGGCCCAGGCAATCGCACCAGCCCACGGCAAAGGCCGCGGCATCACCCCAGGGGCGTTCCTTCAGAACCTCCCGCGCATACACATAGAAGCCGCCCGCACTCGGCAGGCGAATGGCGAGTTCGGCCAGCGATACCGCGCTGAGAAGCGCAAAGGCCGCGCCCAGCGTCCAGATCAACATGGCACCCCAGGCGGAGCCCGTTTGCGCCGCCACCAGGCCCGGGGTCCGCAGTATCCCCACGCCCAAGGTGGCACCCAGCGTCACCGCAATGCCGAAGGCGACACCGAGAACGCGAAGCAGTTGCACGGCTTACGCTTCAGGAACCGCTGCGGCAGCGACCGGTTCGCGGTGGCGGCGGTGCTTGATCAGGATCACTTCGTTGCCGCGCTCGGAATAGATCAGTTCGTCAGCCATGTTCTTGGCCAGCAGAATGCCAAACCCGCCCGGGCGGATGCCCTTCTCTTCGCGAATGGTGGCGTGCTGCAGTGACCCATCAGGATTTGAGATGGCCGCATGCTTCAATCCGGTCATGGAAAAGCCTGGCCCTGGGTCACGGATATAGAACACCAGCGCGCTCTTGGTGACAACGTAGTTGATCCACAAGGACTTGCGAGGATCGCCCCCGCCGCCGTGCTCGATGCCGTTCATCAACAGTTCGCGGAAAGCCGTGGTCAGCTCTTCGTGCTCATCTTCCGGCAGATCTCCCTGCAGTTCCCGGAACATCTGCACCGCCCGCTCCGCTGCCTCCATCTTGCAGCGCAGCCGCAGTTGAAGCCATTGGGCGGAACCGCTGATCAGTTCAATGTCGTCTTCCCAATCCCGGGCCGCCAGTGCCAGTTCAATCGCCTCGCCCACCCGCTGCGGGGTCAGGGGACGGATCAGCAATCCGATGGCATGTTGGCGCAGCATGCCCGCAATGGCGTCGGCATCACCGCGCGCGCAGATAGCCAGCACCTTCTGGTGGGGACGCTGGTGCCGCAGTGCCCGGATCAAGTCCGCATCGCACGTTTCGAGTTGGTGCAAATCCGCCAGAATTAACGGGAAATCACTTTCCGCAGCGTGAGCTGCCTCGCTCGCCGAAGCATGCTCGATAGCCAAAAGCTCCCGCCCGGCGTGCTTAGGAAGATCCCGAAGCAGGTCATCACCCGCGTTGACGGCTAGGATGCGTACGCTCATCGAAGAACCCCATGATATCCTTTCGCCAGAGCCTGCAAGCGGATGGATAGCCAGAACTCCCACGTTTTCACGACACTACTGGACGAATTACGCGGTGGCCGCCGCGAGGCGGCTGACCAGTTAATGGCGCTGGTCTACAAAGAATTGCGGAAATTGGCCGAATACTACATGAAATATGAGCGCCAGGGCCACACCCTGCAGGCCACTGCGCTGGTAAACGAAGTGTACGTCGATCTGTTCGGGGCCAACAAAGAGACGATGGTTTTTGAAGACCGCGAGCATTTTTTTGCGACAGCCGCCCGCCAAATGCGGCGCGTCCTGGTGGATCATGCGCGGCGCAAGAATGCTCAAATTCGCGGCGGCAACGCTCCGCGCGTGCCGCTGGAGGAAGCCGGAGACGTCGGCCTGCTGCGGGACCGGGAGATCGAAAGCCTGGATGACGCATTGTCTGCCCTAGCTAGCGAGAACCCTCGGGCCAGCCGGGTGGTGGAACTCTGCTTCTTTGGCGGCCTTACCCAGAAAGAAGCCGGCGAACTGCTGGGCATCTCACTGGCCACCGTCCAGCGCGACTGGGAAGCCGCGCGGGACTATCTCTACGGCCAGTTGGCGGCCACCGGCGAATAAAGCGTCTCTCCGATCTGAGAGCACTCGGAATCGGAAAATAGTTCCAGCCGCGGAAAAAGTTTTCCTCCCCATGCGGTACTCCGCCCCTAAGCTGCGCATAGTGGACTGAAGGCGGCGGTAGAAGCTTTACGGAGGGGTTCTACCGCTGGTTGTCCTTTAACGGGTTGACCCACATTCGGATTCGGCGGTCATCGCAGGCAGTCGGGCGGGATTGCTCGCGACCTCAAGATTCCAGTGTGGGCCAGCTTGTCTCGAACGGTTTTGCTCCTGTGGTCAGCGCTGGACGGATGTGTGAGGGGCCTTTTTGATCCTAAGCCCGCCGACAATGCACAGCCACGGTGCCCGCAAGAATGCTCCCCAAGAGTTTGCCGACAGTCGGGCGGGACTGTTGGCGTTCTGGGGTGAAGCTTCTTGCGGGCTTTTTTTTCGTTGTGGGGGAGATTTCAGCTGCGCCCCACCTTCCCCCTAGTTACTACTGGAACCGCATCGCCGCAAAAGAGACTACACTCTGCGGGTCGATGTTCCACTGCTGATACCGCAGCAACTCCCCACCCAAATCCGGCCGCGCCCGCAGAAATGTGTAGAGCGGGGCGGAGCCGCACCACTTTAGGTCGTCACGGTTTTCCTGCACTCGCTCCCAGAAGCCGACCGCGTCTTTTTGCGAGACCCGCTCGATCCGGTCCCGATCCCGCGCTTCGACGCGCAGCATTTCGCCGGCCTGAGCCTCGGCCTGAATTGGATCACCATAGCGGCGGCCCATGTGGGCCATGTCGATTCCCAAGGTCCAGAACAGGCTGTTGCCTTCCCGTGCCGCCAGGTTGCCCAGCGTACCCAAAAAGCGCTTCACATCCTCATTGTCTTCGGGCATTCCGCCTTGGTAGATGCTGCGCGCGTAGGAACCAACCAGAATCGGCAGCACCTTCACCTGCGGTCCAAACAAATGCTGCAGGAAGACCACCTGGAACTCGATGGAATGTTCCATCGAATGGCAATAATCTTCCATCGCCACGGCCGGACCGCCGCGTTGCTCCAATTCATTGATCAGATCGAGCGCGGGCAGTGTTTCGCCATAGGGCGTCACAAACGGCTTGCGAGTGAGGCCAAACCGGTCCATCGGGCCGTGATGAGAGGTTCCGAGAATGACGAATGTCTTCTCCGCCGCCGAGGCGGGAATCGCGGCGTAAGCGTCGGCATAGGATTCCCAGCCGCCAAACGGGCTGACATGGGGCGCGGCGATCGCCTGCGTGGCGTCATCCGCCGTGGGCCGTGAGCCGCGAAAGTATTCCTCAAAGGTGGTCCGCAGTTCGGCGGGATCTTCCGGGTAACCGCCGGGCCCGATATGCGCCGGCCAGCGCTTGGTCTCTTCGGCAAACTCGCGACAACGCCCGTCGCGAATCTCGGCAAAGGTCTCGTTCTCCAAAAATCCCGATTGGTCCAGCGCGGAGATCAGGTTGTCCTTCACCTCCCCCACCCGCAAATCGCCCAGCGCCTCAAAGAGCGCATGCTGCAGGTCCAGCTCGGAGGTCTCTCCATCAAACATCGCCAGGCAGGGAATCAGCGGCGGGGGGATCAGCAGGACCGCATCGGAGTACCGCATCGGGTCCCGCACCAGCAGACCGGGTTGGTTCTCGTCTGGCGAGGGCATGAACTCCAGATCAAGACGCAGTCGGGCCAGTGGCATGACTCTACTGTACACAGAAACTCGCGCCGCGCCCGGATTCGCCTTACACTCGAATAATGAAGCGGATAGCAGTGATTACGGGTGCCAGCGGCGCGCTGGGAAGAGTAGTCACGGCGCAGTTTGAGCAAGCCGGCTATCAAGTGGTGCCGGTCCGGGGCGTGGATTTGAGCAATCCGGCGGAGGCGCAGCGGGTGCTGGACGAGGCGGGCGCGTTCAACGTACTGGTGCACCTGGTGGGCGGCTTTGAGATGGGCTCCAGTGACGAAGCCTGGCACAAGCTGATCTCGATGAACATCCTGGCCGCGGTGCCGATCCTGCGGGAAGCGGCTGTGCGACTGGTGGGCCGTGGTGGCGGGCACATCGTGGCCATCGGCGCGGCCGGCGCCGAAGCTCGGGTGCCCGGGATGGCGGCCTATGTCGCGACCAAAGCCGCGCTGCACGCCTTCATCGAAGTACTGGCGAAAGAATCGGCGAGTGACCGGGTGTTCGTGAACGCCGTGCTGCCGGGAACGATTGACACCGATGAGAAGCGTACCCTGGTGGGCCAAGCATTGCTCGAGTTGGTGCAAGCGGATTCGACGGTGAGTGGATCGTTGCGCAAGGTCTGAGAGGTTTTCGATGAGCAAGATTTCAATCGCTGACGCCCTGGCCCAACTTCCGGGCTGGGCGGACAACGCGGGCAAACTGCACCGCGAGTACAAGTTTGCCGACTTCATCCACGCCTTTGGCTTTATGGCGACGTCAGCCATCGCCATTGAGGCCATGAATCACCACCCGGAATGGTGCAACATCTGGAACCGCGTCATGGTGGATCTGTGGACCCACGACGCCGGCGGAGTGACGGCGAAGGATGTGGCGTTAGCGAAGAAGTTGGACGAGTTGGCAACCAAACTGGGAGCGGCATGAGATTTTTGATCTGGTTGGGCGCGGCGCTGGCCGCCAGCGCGCAGGAGATTCCTGGAATCTCGCGCGCGATTGAAGAAGCGATCGCCAAGAAGCAGATCCCGGGAGCAGTGGCCATTGTCGGCCGTTCCCTGCCCGGGCAGCCGGACCAGCTACTGCACCGGCAGTCCTACGGATTGAGGAGCTACGAAGTGGTGGGCGAGAAGATGACGCTCGACACCATCTTCGATGCGGCGTCGTTGACCAAAGTGGTAGCCACGACAACCTCGGTCATGCTGCTGGGGATCGATCCGGACCGGACGGTGGCTTCGTATCTGCCGGAGTACCCATATACGGGGATCACCGTGCGGCACTTATTGACGCATTATTCTGGATTGCGGCCCGACGTGGACTTGGAACCAGAATGGTCCGGCGAGCGCGAGGGCATTCGGCGAGCCTTGGTGGACAAGCCCACCACCGCACCGGGCGAGAAATTTGTCTATAGCGACATCAACTTTCTGCTGCTGGGCGAGATCGTGCGCCGCGTTTCGGGTCAGCCGTTGAACGAGTACGCCCAACGCATGGTGTTTCAGCCGCTGGGGATGAAAGATACGCAGTTTGTGCCACCCGCAACTCTCAAGCCGCGCATCGCGCCCACCGAGCGCTTGAAGGGCGAGACCACATCAATTCGCGGCGTCGTGCATGACCCGACGGCCCGCTTCATGGGTGGCGTGGCCGGGCATGCGGGCATGTTCACCACCGCCGATGATCTGGCTCTGTTCGCCCGCTGGATGCTGTCCCGCAAGACGAATTTCACGCAGCCGCAATCACCCGCCGGCAAGCCCGTGCGTGGCTTTGGCTGGGACATCGACACCGCCTTCTCCGCCCCTCGTGGCGAGCTGTTCCCTATCGGCGGCTTCGGCCACACCGGCTTCACCGGGACGTCGCTATGGATGGACCCCGTGTCGCGCACCTACGTGATCCTGCTGACCAACGCTGTGCACCCGCAACGGACCCCGCCCATCGCAACCTTGCGGCGCGCGGTGGCCACCGAAGCGGCCAAGGCGGTCACGGGCGGCAATACACTCACGGGCCTGGATGTCTTGATCGACGAGAAGTTCTCACGTCTGGCGGGCAAGCGGGTGGGTTTGATCACCAACCACACGGGCCTGGCTCGCGACGGGCAGCGCAACATCGACGCGATGATCGCGGCGGGCGTCAAACTCACTGCGCTCTTCTCGCCCGAACACGGCATCGCCGGCAAGGAAGATCACGAGAACGTCGGCAACAGCAAGGACGAGAAATCCGGCCTCACCGTCTGGAGCCTCTATTCCGGCAAGCAGCGCCGGCCCAGCGACGAGAGCCTGAAGAACGTCGATGTGCTGGTGTTCGACATCCAGGACATCGGCGCGCGCTTCTACACCTTTCTTTCGACCATGGTGAACGCCATGGAAGAAGCCTCGCGGCGCAAGCTGCCCTTTGTGGTGCTGGACCGCCCGAACCCGATCACCGGCACGCGCGTCGAAGGCCCAATGCTCGACGCAGACCGGCAATCATTCATCGCCATCCGCCCCATGCCCATCCGCCATGGCATGACGCTGGGAGAACTGGCGCGGATGATCAACGAGGAAGTGAAGGCCGACCTGACTGTCGTGCCCATGAAGAACTGGCAGCGCGACTACTGGCTGGACCAGACGGGCCTTACCTGGGTGAATCCCTCGCCCAACATGAAGAGCTTGAACGGCGCGCTGCTCTACCCCGGCGTGGCGATGCTTGAGTTCTCGAAAGGCTACTCCGTCGGCCGAGGCACTGACGCACCGTTCGAGCAAGTGTCCGCCGACTGGATCAACGGCCCAGAGTTGGCTGGCTATCTGAACCAGCGCTTCATTCCCGGCCTCCGCGCTTACCCCATCAAGTCCGGCGTACGGTTCGTGATCACGGAGCGGGAAGCCGTGAACGCGACGTTGTTCGGCGTGGAACTGGCGACCGCACTGCAGAAGCTCTACCCCGGCAAGATCGACATCGAAGCCTGCGCCCGCCTGATCGGCAGCCGCGCCACCATGGACGCCATCAAGAAAGGCGACGACCCGCGGCGGGTGGTTGCCGGTTGGGACATGGCGGAGTTTCTGGCCAAACGGCAGCGGGCGCTGCTCTACTAGTTCGTCTTCGCCGGAGTAATCAGCGCACAGCCAAAGGCCTTCGTCCGAGGAACGCTGGCGCGTTTGCCGGCAGAAAGTTCATCGAGCGCAATCCGCAGATCCCGCCGCGTGGGGGCGGGCCGGGTTTTGCCGTAGTCGACATACTGGTCATCAATGCGGCCCCGGTAGAACAGGCGGCCTTGGGCGTCAACGACAGCCACTTCGGGCGTCATGGTGACGCCGTACTTGCGCGCGAGTATGAGGGAATCCGTCCGGAGCATCTTGACCGCCGGATAGTCCCGCTCAATGCGGGCCAATTCAGGCGCGTACCGGTTCGAGACCGGACACTCGGGCGATAGCCATATATAGACCACCGGCGCCTCCGCTGCCCCGCCCTGACCAGGAGCGGCCAGGGCCACCAGCATGAGTGATAGGCTCAACACAATGAGCGATCTCGTCCTTCTCTCGAAGCTGGCCAATGTTGGCGTCATCACCATCAATAATCCACCCGTCAACGCTCTGAGTCCCGGAGTGCCGGAGGGGATCGCCGAAGGCATTGCCACCTTCAATGCCGACCCGGAAGTCACCGCTATTGTGATTATCGGTGGTGGCCGCACCTTTATCTCGGGAGCCGACATCAAGGAGTTCGGCAAGATCACTTCGGGCCAGAAATCGGACATCGGCTTGGCCGACAAGATCGACCTGATTGAGCAGTCCGCCAAGCCAGTCGTCATGGCGATCCATGGGCAGGCCTTGGGCGGAGGTCTCGAAGTGGCGATGGGCGGGCACTATCGCGTCATCGACCCGACGGCCAAAGTGGGCCAGCCGGAAGTGAAGCTGGGCATCATCCCCGGCGCGGCCGGCACGCAGCGCTTGCCGCGGCTGGCAGGCGTCGCCAAGGCGATGGAGATGTGCTGGCAGGGTGACCCGATCTCCGCCGCTGAAGCGTTGCAGCACGGCATCGTGGATGCGGTCTCCACCGGCGATCTGTTGACATTTGCGGTGGAGTTCGCGCAAGGCAAGCCCGTGCGCCGTGTGAGTGATTTGCCGGTAGCCGCCGCCGACCCGGCCGTCTCCAGTGCCGCGCGCGCCGCGGCCGCCAAGCGCGCTCGCGGATTGATGGCAGCCCAGAAAGCGATCGACGCCGTCGAAGCCGCGACACGTTTGACCTTCGCCGAAGGAGTGGCTTACGAGCGGCAGCTGTTTGAAGAGTGTCTGTTTGACGAACAGTCGAAGTCGATGATCCACATCTTCTTCGGCGAGCGCGAAGTGGCCAAGATTCCCTTCCTCGCCAAGGACACTCCCGTGCTCCCCATCAAGAGCGCGGCCGTGATCGGCGCGGGCACCATGGGCGGCGGCATCGCGATGAACTATCTGAACGCGGGCATCCCGGTGCGTCTGCGCGAGACTTCGCAAGAATCGCTCGACCGTGGTGTCGCCACCATCACCAAGAACTACGCCGCCTCCGTCGCCAAGGGCCGCTTTACGCAAGCCTGGATGGACTCGCGAATGGCACTGCTGACGCCGCAGCTGACCTGGGACGGCTTCGACACCGCCGACATCATCGTCGAAGCCGTGTTCGAGAACATGGCGCTGAAGAAGACGATCTTCGCCGAACTGGACGGGATCGCGAAGGCAGATTGCATTCTCGCCTCCAACACCTCCACGCTCGACATCGACGAGATCGCCAGCGCCACCAAGCGCCCGCAGATGGTGGTGGGCCACCACTTCTTCAGTCCCGCCAATGTTATGCGGTTGCTCGAGATCGTGCGCGGCAAGGACACCGCGCCGGAAGTGCTGGCCACCTCCATGGCGCTGGCCAAAACGCTGCGCAAGGTGGGCGTGCTGGTGGGCAACTGCTTTGGCTTTGTCGGCAACCGGATGTTTGGGCCATACCGCCGCGTGGCGGAGCAACTGGTGATCGAAGGCGCGGACCCGATGGCGGTGGACAAGGCGCTTTACGATTGGGGCATGGCAATGGGTCCGCTGGCCGTGGGAGACCTGGCCGGTCTCGATGTCGGCTGGCGTATCCGGCAGGAGCGCGGCGAAGTCGGCTCGGCTCCGATTGAAGACGCGTTGTGCGAGATGGGCCGCTACGGCCAAAAGACCGGCGCCGGCTGGTACAAGTACGACGAGAAGCGCAACCCCTCAATTGACCCCGTGGTGACCGCGCTCATCGAACAACACCGCACCGGCCACCGCGAGATCAGCGCGCAAGAGATCATCGACCGTTGCGTCGGCGCGTTGATCGACGAAGGCAAGAAGATCCTGGAAGAAGGGATCGCACTACGGCCGGTCGACATCGACATCATCTACGTCAACGGCTACGGTTTCCCCGCCCACCGCGGCGGACCGATGTGGTACGGACAGGTGGGCCGCTAGTCGGCCACCTTCACGAGCATCTTGCCGGTGTTCTCGCCCTGCAGCAGCCCGATAAAGGCCTGCGGGGCGTTCTCGATGCCTTCGACGATGGTGTCGCGGTACTTCAGCTTGCCTTCGCGCAGCCACTGGCTCATGTCGGTGTAGAACTCGCGGGCGCGCTCAAAGTAGCGGATCACGATGAAGCCTTCCACCTTGAGTTGCTTCACCAGGACCGTGCTCAACAGGCGTGGGCCGAGTTCGATCTGGGTGTTGTTGTACTGCGAGATCTGCCCGCAGATGGAGACGCGGCCGAAGGTGTTCATGCGGCTGAAGACGGCGTCGGAGATCACGCCGCCGACGTTGTCGAAGTAACAATCAATGCCATTGGGGCAGAGCTCCTTCAGCTTGGCGGAATGGTCCGTGGTGGTCTTGTAGTTGTAGGCGGCATCGAAGCCAAATTCTTCCACCAGCAGGCGGCACTTCTCATCAGTGCCCGAAATGCCCACGACGCGGCAGCCCTTCAGCTTGGCGATCTGGCCCACATAGCTGCCCACCGCGCCCGCCGCGCCACTGACCACGACGGTCTCACCGGCCTTCGGGCGGCAGATGTCGAGCAAGCCGAAATAGGCCGTCATGCCCGGCATGCCGAGGATGCCCAAAGCAGTAGTGATAGGGGCGAGCGTGGGGTCCACTTTGCGGAGCGTCGCCGCCGGAACCAGCGCGTACTGCTGCCAGCCGCATTGGCCTTCGACGATGTCGCCTTCGTGGAATTTTTCCGAATTGCTCCGGACCACGCGGCCGATAGTGCCGCCGCCCAGGACAGCGCCTACCTTAAACGGCTCGGCGTACGACTTGGCGTCGCTCATGCGGCCGCGCATGTAAGGGTCGAGCGACAGATAAAGCACCTGCACCAGCACATCGCCCGCGGTCATCGTTTCGAGCGCGTCGGAGGTGAGCGTGAAGTTCTCCGCCGTGGGCATGCCGACGGGGCGGGAAGCGAGCAGAACACGTTTGTTGACCATATACTGTAAGTACCCCCTAGCATGACATCGAAAGTCCCCGCATTGTCTGAGGCCGCCGTTGTTTCACCCGGCGCTGCCTTTCTGGGGCCTTCGCCCGTTGCCCGCCGTTCGCAAACAACCCTGATTTTGTTGTGCCTGGCGCACTTCTTCATCGATCTTTACTCCAGTGCACTGGCGGCTTTCCAGCCAATCATTGTTGACAAGATGGGCATTTCTCTGGCGCAAGCGGGTGTCTTGGGCGGCTTGCTGGTCTTTTCGTCCTCCACTACCCAGCCGCTTTACGGCTATCTTTCCGACCGCTTCCGCAGCCGCCTGTTCGTGGCGTTGGCCCCGGCCGTGGCCGGCATCTTTATCTCGTTGCTGGGAGCGGCTCCTACGTATTCCGCGGCGATCGCGATGGTGCTGTTGGGTGGCGCGGGTGTCGCCAGTTTCCACCCGCAAGGCGCCACGCGCGCCACCGAAGGCGTCACCGAAAACAAAGCCCGCTGGATGGCGGTCTTCATTTCCAGCGGCACGCTGGGCTTGGCCTTTGGGCCGACTTTCTTTTCCGCGCTGGCTGGACGCCTGGGCATGGACATGACCTGGCTGGGCATGATCCCGGGCGTGTTGATCACCACGCTGCTGCTGTTCCAGCTCCCGCCCGCAGCGGAAAGCCGGACGGGGCGAACCTCGTTTAACTGGCCGGAACTGAAGGCAGTGTGGCGGCCCCTGCTGGTGCTCTATCTGCTGGTGTTCATTCGGTCTATCGTGCAGATCAGCTTCACCCAGTTCTTGCCGCTCTATCTGCGCCGGGAACGGAGTTGGACGCTGGAAGCAGCCAGCCTCGCGCTCTCGCTCTACTTGGCCTCCGGCGCCATCGGAGGCTTGCTGGGGGGTAATCTGGCGGACCGCTTTGGCGGGCGCACCGTGATCCTGATTTCCATGATCGCTTCGGTGCCATTTCTGGGCATGTTCTTTTTCACCACCGGCATCTGGTCGCTGGTAGGTCTCTCGCTGGGCGGCCTGATTTTGCTGTTCACCATTCCGGTGAACCTCACCATGGGCCAGGAACTAGCGCCTACTCAGGCGGCCACGGTTTCGGCATTGATGATGGGCTTTGCCTGGGGCACCGCGGGCATGATCTTTATTCCGCTGGTGGGTTGGGCGGCGGATCACTTCACCCTGCACAAAGCGCTGCTGGCGTTGCTAATCTTCCCGATTGCCGGCTATCTGCTGGCCTTGAAGTTACCCAAGAAATGAAACGTGCCGTTTGTTTACTTTCGGGCGGCCTCGATTCAGCCACCACGCTCGCCTGCGCGCGGCGCGATGGGTTTGAGAGCTATGCCCTGTCGTTCGATTACGGCCAGCGCCACCGGGTGGAATTGGCAGCCGCGGTGCTTGTCGCGCAGCAACTGGGCGCGGCCGGGCACCAGACGATGCGGATTGATCTGCGAGCGTTTGGCGGGTCGGCTTTGACGGCGGAAATCGATGTGCCGAAGCATGACCAAGTAGAAGACTTGGGCGCGGGCATCCCCATCACTTATGTCCCAGCGCGGAACACGGTATTTCTGTCGTTCGCCCTGGCCTGGGCGGAAGTGCTGGGCGCTTCCGACATCTACCTGGGCGTGAATGCCGTCGACTATTCCGGCTACCCGGACTGCCGCCCGGAGTTCATTCAAGCCTTCGAACAAATGGCCAATCTGGCCACCAAGGCGGGCGTCGAAGGGATGCAACGGCTGCACATTCACACGCCGCTGATCACGCTGACCAAGGCGCAGATCATTACCCTGGGTGCGGAACTGGGCGTCGACTATGGTTTAACCCATTCCTGCTACGACCCTTCGCCCAACGGCCAACCCTGCGGGCACTGCGATTCCTGTCTGTTGCGCTTGAAGGGCTTTGAAGAGGCTGGCCTCACTGATCCCCTGCCCTATGCGGCGGCAGGCCCGGCATGAAGATCTCCGAGATCTTCTATTCACTGCAAGGCGAAGGCACGCTGCTGGGTGTCCCCAGCGTGTTTGTCCGCACCTCTGGCTGCAATCTAAGGTGCGTCTGGTGCGATACGCCCTATACATCGTGGCAGCCCGAGGGTGACGAAAAGAGCATCGCCCAAATTGTCACTGCCGTGCGGGCCTTTGGCTGCTCCCATGTGGTGGTCACCGGCGGCGAGCCGATGATCGCGCCCGGCATCGCGGACTTGACGATCGCCCTGGCCAACAGCAGCCATCACATCACCATCGAGACGGCAGGTACGGTGGCGGCTCCGGTGGCTTGCGACCTGATGAGTATTTCGCCCAAGCTGGCCAATTCCACGCCCCTGGAACGCGACGGTGGCCGGTGGGCTGCCCAACATGACCGCGTCCGCTACGCCCCACGCGTACTGCGCCGCCTGATGAGCGAGTACCCGCATCAGCTGAAGTTCGTCGTGACGGGCCCGGAGGATCTAGCAGAGATTCACCGCTTAGTGGAAGAGCTCCGCGCCGACCGGGCGCGCGTGCTGCTGATGCCCGAAGGCCGCGACGAGACGCTACTGCGGGAACGCTCCCAATGGCTGGCCGAAGTCTGCAAACAAACCGGCTACCGCTTCACGCCGCGCCTGCACGTCGCCATTTGGGGCGATGTGCGGGGAACTTAGGCCGTCGTCGACTTCGAGAACACTGCCCACGGCGCATGCCGCGCGATCATTTCGCAGGCGATCTGCGCGCGGCGGACGCGTTCCTTGCTGAGAGCCATGGCGGTGGCTTCAATGTGCGTGCCGCAGGGGTAGATGTCCGGCGAATTGCGCAGACCCAGTTTGATGTAGACCGGTGCCGAGACGCGGATGATGTCGGGCAGTTCGTAGTAGCGGATGAAGCCGCCGATGTTGTCGGGCGCTTCGACGTAGAAGTCGATGGGCACGGTGATGGCTTGCCGGATCTCGGCGATCTGCTCGATCGACAGGTCCGAGGGGATGTTGATCGTGTCGGCGCCCAAGTCCTGGAGCAGCCGCGCGGAATCGGGGTTGCAGGGGGCCATCATCACCGAGGTCTTGATGATCAGTTCGGCGGGCAGCTCGCCCTTGCGGCGCATGTCGCCCATCACCTTCAACAGGCCAATGTCGCTGACCAGAATGCTGCGGCAGCCAAGTTCAACCGCCCGCTGAATGTCGAGCAACGCGAAGCGCATCTGTTCGGCACCACGCAGGCTGAGGCCCAGCGTCTTGCCGGCGGGGGCGAAGGCTTGAGCGCCCGTGTCAAAGGTGGCACGGGGACCCACGAACAGGTTCATCTCGATCTCGGCCTCCTGCCCGATGGCGACCATCTCGCGGATCTCGTCATCGGTCATCAACATGATGCCTGAGCCTTGGCTGGTCCGGTGCACAGGTACGCGGCGGGCTTTGGCCTCATCCAGCACCAGGCGCAATGCGCGCGGTGATTCAGTGGAGGGGATCTCGATGCGGCAATGGGCACCGTCGGGGAAGCGGAGAGCAGATTCGAAAGACATGATCAATCCTGGCTGAGAGTGTATCCGGTCTGGGCGATGGGTGCGGGCAGAATCTCGGCCTCGTGGCCTTTCAGCAGGAACTGCTCCCGAACCCGCTCGCAGACCTGTTCGAAGCCCCGCTCAAAAAAGACCAGCACGCTGGGGCCGGCACCCGACAGCGCACAGCCGAGCAAGCCCGGTAGCCGGAGCTTCAAGATCTCCGCGAGGCCGGGCACCAGGCGCTCGCGATACGGCTGGTGGAAGCGGTCCTCGAGCGCAGTTGGGAAGGCCGCCCGATTGCCGGTGCACAGCGCGGCGATCAGCAGTGCCGAACGCTGCACGTTAAAGATGGCATCCGCCTTGGAATAACTGGTGGGCAGTACTTGCCGCGATTCCACCGTGGGCAGCACGAAGCTGGGCACAATCACCGAGACGCCGCACCAATCCGGCAGTTCGAGCCGCACGGCGCGAGCGGTTCCCTGCTGATCGATGGCGCTGGCCACAATCGATCCCAGCACGCAGGCCGCGACGTTATCCGGATGGCCTTCGATGCGGGCGGCTTCGTCGAGCAGTCGTTCCGTGGACCAGCCCAGGTTGAGCAGCTGATTGGCGATCACCACGCCCGCCACCAGGGCCGAAGCAGAAGAGCCCAGGCCGCGGCCGAGCGGGATCTCATTGTGGATCTCCATCTCGACGCCCGGAAGCGTGCGACCGGATTCGCTGGCAATGCGCAGGGCGGTTTGCCAGATGAGATTGTTCTCACCGGGCGGGATGGATTCGGCATCACGTCCGGTGGCATGAATGATCACTTCTTTGGACGCCCGGAAGCGGACCGTGAGCGGGATGTCCAGCGCCAAACCAAGCGCATCAAAGCCTGGTCCAAGATTGGCACTAGAAGCGGGAACGCGGACCGTCGACCAAGGAAGTTGCGCGGCCATCGCTAGCCCAACTTCACCTTGTCGCCGGAGCGGCAGGAGTTGTAGATGCTCTCCACCAGCTCCAATGCGCGCAGTCCTTCTTCGCCAGAATTGAGTGGGGCGCGATGGTTGCGGATGGCGTCGCCGAAGTCAGCAAACTGGCGCTCAAAGGGGGTCAGCGAAATCGCCATCGGATCGGAAGCGCCAGAGGCCACTTCCGCAGCCACCGGAGCAGGATCCGACGCGTCATCGTCTTGCACGTCCCAGGTGGTGAGCTTGTCGCCCGAGACCACGGCGCAGCCCTTGGTGCCATGGATCTCCAGGCGCTCCGTGTAGCCGGGCCACATGGCGGTAGAGGCCTGAATGACGCCCGTCGCGCCGCTGGCGTACTTCATCACGGCGGTGATCACGTCTTCGGATTCAATCTTGTGGACCGCCCCCAATTGCCAGTAGCCAAACACTTCGGAAACCGCGCCGCACAAGTGGAGCAGCATGTCGATCTGGTGGATGCCCTGGTTGATCAAGGCCCCGCCGCCTTCGGTGTGCCAGCTGCCCTTAATGGGCCGCGAATAGTATTCGGCGCTGCGCCACCACTTCACGTAGGCATCGGCCTGGATGATCTTGCCCAGGCGTCCGGCGGCAATGGCGCGCTTTAGAAACTGGATGGAGTCATCAAAGCGGTGCTGGCTGACGATGTTCAGCAGCACGTTGCTCTGGGCGCAGAATTCCACCATGCCGCGCGCGGTCCGCACGTCAGTGGCGATCGGCTTCTGCACCTGCACATGCTTACCGGCAGCCGCGGCCACCTTCAGCGGCTGAAGGCGGAAGTCCGGGAAGGTACAGACATCGATGAAGTCCACCTTGGGATGGCGGCAGACCTCCTGGTAGCTGACGCACGCCTCGCCGCCATAGAGCGCGGTGAACTCTTCCGCCCGCTCCATCGCGTTGTCGTTGACCGCGACGACCTCGAAGCCAATGTTCTTGTACGCTTGCGCGTGTTTGTGCGAAATCGCACCGGTGCCGATGATTCCTACTCGCATGGGAAACCGTCAGTTTATCAGTCTGGGGCTATTCCGCGTCAGGATCGCCGGTTACGCCAGCACTTCCTTGATCACCCGCCCACCAATATCGGTCAGCTTCTTGTAGCGCCCGGCGTGCAGATAGGTGAGGCGGTTCTGGTTTAGGCCCAACAGGTGTAGCAGCGTGGCGTGGACGTCGCGCAGGGGGATCTCTTCCTGGGCTGCCCGGACCGAGAAGTCGTCGGTTTCGCCAAAGGTAGCCCCGGGCTTGATGCCGCCACCCGCCATCCAGATCGCCAGTCCGTACTGGTTGTGATCGCGTCCGGGTTTGTCGGTGACCAGGTTGTTATCAAACGGCGTGCGGCCCATTTCACTGGCCCAGACAACGAGCGTTGAATCCAGCAGGCCGCGCGACTTCAGATCCTTCAGCAACCCCGCGATCGGTTGGTCGATCTCGCGGCAGTGGACGGGAAGGCGTTCCTTGATGTTGCCGTGGTCGTCCCAACGGTCGCCACCGGCGCCGTGCAACAGCTTGACGAAGCGGACGCCGCGTTCCACCATGCGGCGGGCGAGCAGGCACTGGCGGCCGAACGGTTCCGAGGCCGGATTATCCAGGCCATAGAGCTTCTTGGTGGCATCCGATTCCTGGCCTAGATCCACCAGATCGGGCGCTTTGGACTGCATGCGGAAGGCCAGCTCGTAAGCCGCAATCCGGGCGTCGAGTTCGGAGGTGTTGGTGCGCTCCGCGCTGTGGCGCTGGTTCATCCAGTTCAGCAAGTCCAGTTCGCGGCGCTGCTGTTCGGGCGACATCTGCGCGCGGCGATGGAGATCAACGATCGGGGTGTCGCCATTACGGAACAATGTCCCCTGATAGGCCGCGGGCAGGAAGCCGTTGCCCCAAACGCCCGCGCCGCCGATGGTGGCTCCGCGACGGTCCCCCATGACGACGAAGCCGGGGAGGTCTTGATTCTCTGTCCCCAAGCCATACGTGACCCACGCCCCGATGGAGGCGCTGCCGGGGAACTGGTTGCCGGTGAGTGAGTGGTAGACCGCGGGTCCGTGGTTGTTGTTATCGACCTTGACGCCGTGGATGAACGCCAGATCGTCCGCCACGCCCGAAAGATGCGGCAGCAACGCTGACATCCAGCGCCCCGACTGGCCGTGCTGTTTGAAATCCCAGTAGGGCGGGATAATTCGGTTGGGCGCGGCCGAGAAGGTGGCGATTTCGCCGGTGGTGTTGGCGGCCGTCGGCATCTGTTGCCCGGCGCGCTTGATCAACTCCGGCTTGTAGTCGAACAAATCCATCTGGCTGACGCCGCCTTCCATGAACAGGAAGATGCAGTTCTTGGCCTTGGCGGCATGATGCTGAGGCTTGGGTGTGAGTGGCTGCTCAGAAGTGGCCGCTGAGGCGGTGTCAGCCGCCAGCAGGTCGGCCAGCGCGAGGCTGCCCAGGCCCAGGTAGGAGTCGAGCAGAAGTTGACGGCGGGTCTTCATCGGGTGGCTCCTTGGACAAACGGGCGGCTATTCAACATACAAAAACTCGTTCGAGTTCAGCAGCACGCGGGCGGCGGCTTCCAGCGTAGCGTCCAGACGCTGGAACTGCTGCCGTTCAGCCGTCGTGGCGCGGCGGTTGAGCACCAGCGTAAAGAGGTGATCCAGCTGGCGGGCCGGCTCCGGCACTTCCTGCCGCACGCGGCGTGCAAGGCTTTCCGCTTCCTGGTGCACCAGATCGCCATTCATCATGGCCAAAGCTTGCAGGGGTGTGGTGGTGGTGCTGCGCCGGTCGCAGGATTCGCTAAAAGGGATGGCATCAAAGGCGGCCATCATCGGCAGCGGCAGGGAGCGGCGCTGGAAAATGTAGACGGAACGGCGGCGGGCGTCGTCATCCTTCTCGTTGGGCTCCCACATCAGTCCGCCCGTGCGGCCGTAGCGCGCGAAGTCGGCCAAGTCGTTGGGCAGTGGCGGAAACACGCTGGGGCCGCCGATCTCCGCATTCAGCCGACCGCTAACCGCGAGGATGCTATCGCGGATCGCTTCCGCTTCCAGGCGCCGACGGTGGAAGCGCCAGAATAGGCGATTCTCGGGGTCCACCTTGGACGCCTGGGCGTCTTCCGGATGGTCAGCCGCTTGACGGTAAGCGTGGGAGAGCAGCATCTTTTTGTGCAGCGCCTTCACATCCCAGCCGGAATCCATGAAATCGACTGCCAGACGGTCCAGCAGCTCCGGGTGGCTGGGCCGGTCGCCATTGCGGCCAAAATCGCTCGTCGTGCGGACAATGCCCTCGCCAAAATGATGCTGCCAGACTCGATTCACGAACACGCGCGCCGTCAGCGGATTGTCGCGTGAGGCCAACCACTGCCCCAGCGTGAAGCGCCAGCCACGGGTGGGGAACTGGCGGTAGCGGTCCGTTTCCAGCTTCGCGGGTTGGGAGTTGCCGGTAATGGCCGACAGGAACCCCGGCTCCACGGCCTCGCCCGGTTGGCGGTAGTCGCCACGGACCAAGATGCGGGCCGGGGCAATGTCGGGTCCGGATGGGGGGCCGGGCACCTGGCTGACGCCCAACACCGCTTGATTCCAGCGGCCCATCCGCCGCCGGAAGATGTCCAACTGCCCGTCCAGTTCGGCGAACTTGTTCTTCTCTTCCAGGGTGAAAATCGACTTGCCGGAATACTCCGCCAGCGCCTCACGGCGCACATCGGCGGTGCCCAATGCCTCAAATCGCTTGGCCGGATCAATGCCGCTAGCGTAGGCCGCCTTTAGCTTCGTCAGCAGTTGAGCTTCGGAGGCTTCGAGCAGATCCTGCTCTTCTTTGTCCAGGGTACGCTCTGCGTTTTCGAGCAGCTCTGCGTGGCCCTCCCGCTCCCCGGTGGAAAAGATGCGGGTGTCCTTCAACCGGAGTTCCAGGCGCAGATCCGCTTTGGTGAACTCCTTGGACGGTTGGTTCTTGCGGGCCGCCACCAGCTTGGCCAGCAGCACTTTCTCGAACGCTTCCAGCTCCTTCTTTTCGGGGCCGTTGTCCACCTTGGCGCGATACTCAGCAGCCTTGGCTTTGGCCCGCTCCGCCCACGTTTTGTCCTTGAAGGGAACATCCAGATCCCGGGCCGCTTGCGTGGTTTGGAAGAAAGCCTGCAAGCGGTAAAAGTCGCGCTGGGGGATGGGGTCGTACTTATGGTCGTGGCACCGGGCGCAACCGACCGACAAGCCCAGGAAGACCGAAGCCGTCGCCGTCGTCACTTCCGCCAGGTAGTTGGCGCGGACTTCAGCAGCCACCAGATTGGAGCGGTCCCACGGTGCCAGCCGCAGGAAGGCCGTCGGGATATAGCCTTGCGCGTCCGGCTGATAGTTGTTGCGGGTCTTGGAATGCTCGTCACCACCGCCGATTTGCAGGCGGACAAACTGGTCATACGGCATGTTCTGATTGAATGCGCTGATCACCCAGTCGCGATAGCGCCAAGCATTGCCGATGGCACCGTCGCCTTCCAGACCGCTGGTTTCCCCGTAGCGGGCCAAGTCCAGCCAGTGGCGGCCCCAGCGTTCACCGTAGCGCGGATCAGCCAGCAGCTTGTCGATCAACGCCTCATAGGCACCGGGCGCGGTGTCGTTGAGAAAGGCATCGAACTCCGCGGGCGTGGGGGGCATGCCCAGCAGATCAAGGTAGAGGCGGCGCACGAGCGTGCGCTTGTCGGCGGCTGGGGCGGGCGTCAGGCCCTTGGCTTCCAACTTGGCCAGCAGAAAAGCATCAATGACGTTGCCCCCGGGCCACGCGGCAGACTTCACCGCAGGTGGCGGCGTGGCGACAGGCTTTTCATAAGCCCATCGTTGATCCGTCTTGGGGGCGCTGGACGCCAGGGCGGGCAGCGTGCGGATCCATTGTTCGATCTGCTGGCGCTCGACGCTTGTGAGTTCGCCACCCATGGGCATGCGCGGGGTCAGGTCACCGTCGATCAACTTCAGCAGAGCGCTCTGCTCCGGATGGCCGGGGACGACCGCTGCGCCGTGTTTGTTGCCGCCGCGGAGGATGGCCTCCGCACTGAGGATGGAGAAGCCAGACGCAGGGTTGCGCACGCCGTGGCAACTCTCACACTTTTGGCGCAAGACTGCCGGAGGCGCAGACGGCGCTGGCGATTGCGCACCGGCCACGCCGATAGCCAAAAGAAGTGAAGTGAGGAACCGCAACAGACTGACTCCTATCCCACGAAGCATATCGCAACGGCGATTCGCAGTGGACCTTCGGCGTCGAAGCCGGGCTACCGACCTGCCGTCCCGATACCGCTGGCACCACCCAGGAAGGTCAGCACCGCCGGACCCAGCGTGATAGCAAACAGCACCGGCAGGATGAAGATGATAATGGGGAATAGCATCTTGATGCCGGCCTTGGCGATAGCCGCTTCCGCGCGCAGGCGCCGCCGGTTGCGCAAGGCATCAGCGTAGACCTTCAGCGCTTGCGACAGGCTGGTGCCGAACCGTTCGCTCTGGATGATCATCGCGGCCAGGGACTTGATGTCGTCGATGCCGGTGCGGCGGACCAGTTGGTTGAAGGCCTTCGCCCGCTCCTGCCCGGCCTTCACCTGCATGACGACGGTGGAGAGTTCGGCCGCCAGTTCCGGATAGATGAACTGCATTTCCTCGCTTACCCGCAGCATTGCTTGATCGAGCGACAGGCCCGTGCCCAGCGTGATGCCCAACAGGTCCACCGTATCGGGCAGCGCTTCCTGCAACTTCTGGCGATAGGCGCTTAGCAGCCGGTGGAGCACTTGCTTGGGCAGCAGATACCCCAGCAAGCCTGCGGCGATCAAGCCGCCAAAGCGGTTGGTGGGCGGATTGTCGCGGCCCAACCAGAGGAAGAAACCCACCAGCGACAGCGTGAAAGCCACCGAACCCAGGACATACATGGCCAGCGCCGCCCGGTTGCGGATGCCCGCCTGGTTGAGTTCCTTTTCTGATTCCGACAGGTAGTCTTCCCCGCCCGGAATGATGCTGACCACGTAGAGCACGCCGTTAAAGAAACCGCCTCCGGCGCGCCGCCGGGGGCCGCGAGACGCGGTGGCCATGGCTGAGGATTGCAATTCTTCCAAGCGGTCCGCCAGCGGGTCCTCTTGTTCATGGAAGATCATCCAACCGGACCAGACCAGTGTGCCCAGCGTCAACGTCGAGAGTAAGAAGAAGAGCAGCAGCATGGGATCTAGAATTTCGGACTGGCCAGCTTGCGGATGACGAGAATGCCCAGGATCTCGGAAACGATGGCGTAGGTAAGGATCATGCTGCCGCGTTCGTCCTTGTAGAGGATCTCAATGAACTCGGGCTTCAGCACCCAGAAGCCCAAACCCACCACGATGGGCATGGAACACAGCAGACCGGCGGACAACCGCTGTTGCGCGGTGCCGGCCTTTAGCTTGGCGTTCAGGTTCAACCGCTCGCGGATCAGCAAGGCCAGATTTTCGAGCATGTCCACCATGTTGGCGCCCGTTTGGCGCTGCAGGATCAGGCCGGTGATGAAGAACTTCAGGTCGATGATCGGCACGCGCGCGCCCAACCGGTGGAGCGCCTGCTCAGTGGGGGACCCCAGAGCCAGCTCTTCCATCACCTTGCGGAACTCCATTTTCACCGGGTCCAGGGTCTCGCCCGCAATCGTCTCCAACCCGGCCTGCAGGTTGTGGCCCGCCTTCATGGAGCGATTGAACAGATCAATCGCGTCGGGCAGCAATTCCTCGAACCGGGCCAGGCGCCGCGAGCGGATAGTGTTGACGTAAAAGATCGGGATATAGCCCAAGATCAGCGCGAAGACCAGACGCAGCGAGAGGATCCGTAAGCCCAGCAAGCCGAAGAACAGATAGGCGACCGCACCGATGCCGACGCAAAGCACGAACACCGTACTCGCCTTGTACTTCAAGTTGGCCTGATCGATCGTTTCCTGCAGCTTCCCCAACAAGCCGAACAGCGTAAAGAACTCGCCGACAAAATCGAATGTACCTTTGCTGGACCGCCGGACCAGGTCGCTGCCGGCCGTCCGCGCGCCAGCGGCAGAGCGGACGCGCAGTTCGCGCAAGCGGCGTCCCAGGGCATCGCCCACCTGTTGCCGGGGCTGGATCCAGGCGTAGTAGGCCGCGGCCATAAAGGCCCCCAGAAAAATGAGGAAAGCTGGGATGACGAACATCAACGGTCCTTCACCTCATACTCGTCCGCGAAGATCGAATCCGGCAGCTTGATGCCATAGGCGCGCAGACGGTCCATGTGCTGGCTGCGCTTACCCTGCCCCTTGAATCGCCCGACGGATTTCCCGGCGGCACTGACGCCATCCCGTTCAAAGGTGAATAGCTCCGTCAATTCGATATGATCGCCTTCGACACCGGCCACTTCGCTGATGGCGATCACTTTGCGGGACCCATCGGGCAGCCGGGCGGTCTGCGCCACGATATGCACCGCCGAGGCCAGCATGTGGCGGATCACCTTGTCGGGGATATGCTGGCTGGCCATCATCACCATGGTTTCCAGGCGCGAGAAGCAATCCAATGGCGTGTTGGCGTGCGTCGTGGTCATGGAGCCATCGTGGCCTGTGTTCATGGCCTGCAACATATCCAGCGCTTCCGGCCCGCGGCATTCACCAATGATGATGCGGTCCGGACGCATACGCAGGGCATTGATCACCAAGTCCCGCTGCGTGATCGCGCCCGCGCCTTCGATGTTGGTTTGGCGGGTTTCCAGACGCACCACGTGCTCCTGCTGCAGGGCGAGCTCGGCGGTGTCCTCAATGGTGACGACGCGCTCTGATTCGCGGACAAAGCGGGACAGAGTATTGAGCATCGTCGTCTTGCCGGAGCCCGACCCGCCGCTGACCACGACATTCAACCGTGCCTCAACACAGCCCGCCAGAAAGTCCAGCATGGGCCGCGTGAAGGTCTCGTTGCGCACTAGATCATCAGTCGACAGCAGCTTCTTGCCGAAGCGGCGAATCGAGATCACCGGTCCGATAAGCGACAGTGGCGGGATCACCGCGCAAACGCGGCTACCGTCGGGCAGACGGGCGTCAACAATGGGCGATGAATCGTCGATGCGGCGGCCAATGTTGGAGACGATGCGGTCAATGATCAGCCGGACGTGCGCCTGATCCTTGAAGCGGACGTTGGTCTCCACCACCAGGCCCGCGCGTTCGACGTAGACCGAATCAAACCCGTTCACCATGATGTCGGAGATGGTGTGGTCCTTCATCAGCGGCTCCAGCGGGCCGAGGCCGAAGACTTCATCGAGAATCTCTTCGATCAGCCGGTCCCGCTCGCCCATGGTCATGGGCGTGCCGGATTCCTGGATCAGCTTTTCCACCGCCAGGCCGATCTGATCGCGCACACCGTCCTTGGACAGAGACCGCAGCTGGTCAGGCGACAGCGAGTTCAGCAAGCGCCCATGGATCTGGGTCTTGATGCCAAACCAGCGGTCGCTGCCGGATGCGGGTCGTGGTGTAGTGCGCGAGGCCATGCGGTGGTGAGTGCTCTATTCTCTCGAATCAGGCGGACTTGGCCAGTGTCGTCTTGCCACCGGTAGCCTTGTCGACAAAGGCGCGGAAGACCCGGTCCAGTTCTCCGGCCGCTTCCCGGTTGGCCACAAACGGGCGGGAGCGGTTGATCGACTCCAAAATTACCGGCGAAGGTGGAATACCGTAGAACACATTCTGGTTCAGCGTCTGCTGAATCTGTTCCAGCGACGCGCAACCCGCCGGCAGCTTTTTGCGGTAGTGATTCACCACCACCTTGATCTGATCCTGATTGAAGCCCATGCGCATCAGGAACGAGATATAGCGTTGCGCATTGCGGATGGCCGGAAACTCCTGCGTCATCACCAGAAAGATAGTGCCGGAGCTTTGCAGCGCGCCGTAGACCAGATCATCCGCGATCAGCTTGCCCGCATCCACCACCACCGACTGATACTTCTCGATCAAGAACGTCGAGAACTCGCGGAACATCGGCTCCGTGAAGTAAAGCCGGTTCTCCAGCGTCTCCGGCGGGCCCACCAGATAAAAGCCCAACGCATCGCGCGTCACAAAGCCTTCAAATAGGGCCTGATCCATGCGGTTGAGATTTTCTGCCACCTCGGCCAGCGTGTACTGCGGCGCGGCCCCCAGTTGCATGGCGACGTCGTTGGCCATCACATCCAGGTCGATCATCACTGTGTTCTGCTTACGCTGCGCCAGCACGCTCGCAAAGTTGACGGCCAGCGTCGTGGTCCCGACGCCACCCTTGACACCGAGGAAGGTATACATCTTGCCCAGGCCGCTGGCGGTGGTGGCCACCCGGCGCGGCGCGCGGCCCAGCCGTTCCATGGCATCACGGAATTCGGTCCGTTTCAGCGGTTGCAGCAGAAAATCGTTGGCCCCGGCACGCACGGTGGCGATCACGGATTCGCCATCGGCGTGGTAGTTGGAGGCGATCACATAAAGATCGGGGATGGCCTGCTTCACTTTCTCCAGAGCCTTCAGCGCCGCCTCGCTGTCGGACGACAGGTCCACCATCAGCGCAGTTTCCGGATGGCGTTCCACTTCCTGCATCACGCGGATATAGAGGTTGGCCGCCACTTCCGGGAACTCCGCGGCCACCTTGCCGTTGGGGACGTTCAGCAGGTTTTCGCGCACGGACTCGCGGAAGCGTTCATCGGCGGAGGCAACAATCAATGAGACGGACATAGAAGCTTTCCTTTACGGTACACAGGTCACCTGCTCAGGGTCGCAGCCGGCACTCTGCACAGCAAGCGAGGTTTGGAAATCGGGGATGCGGATGGGGGCTAGGCCCAAGTAGGTCACAAACCCGCGGAACTCGTAGTTCGACACGGAGACCTTCACCAGATCCGGCACGCAGTTGACGCTGCATTCGCCATCGCAGGTGAATTCTTCAAGAGCCCCCGAATCCGCGTTGCGGGAGTAGTAGCTGACGGTGATCTCCGCCGGGCCGGAGATGAACTGGTCCCGGTCCCAGGTGATGGGCGAATTGGTCCGCATCCAGCTGACCACGTTGCCGCCGCCGCTCTGCCAGCAATGCGTCACGGCATAGCGCGCGCCCTCGCGGGTGAAGTCGGCAATGGAATGCCACACCCACAGCAGCAGCGCCGTGTAGATGATGGCAAAGGTAACCGGCAACAAAATGGCCGCATAGACAATGGCGAACTCCACCGCCGCCTGCCCGCGCTGCCGGTGGCGAGAGCCCGAGCGGTCCGCTTGCTTGCGCGCGCGGCTCGGTAGGGTCAGCGAATTACCGAGCCGCGAGCGTGAGGGAGCGGTCTTGGCCCACCAGCGATTAAGTGCCGCCATAAGGCATCCTCACTTGCGGCCGCAGAATAATCGGCTCCAGATTGATGAACGGCAGCGCGACCCGCACGGTGTAGCCATCAGTCAACGAGACGGTGACGTAGTCCGGGGCGCGGCCACCGGAGGCCAGATCGCAACCCTGCACCGAACAGTCGCATTCGCCCAGATCGCCCGAATCGACGGCAACGCGCTCAGCGCGCACGCGAATCCCGGCCGTATCCAGATTAGGCACCAGCGGCGTGTTGGTGCCTTCATTCGTGCCGGTCAGCGCAAATGCCTTGGCTTGGGTCACCGTGAGGTCCGCCTCATCGCAAAAGTTGACGCCTTGCCGCGTGCCCAGATACGAAGCCACCATGGTGAGCATCTTCTGGAGCGTGTAGTAGGTGTAGCTGATGCGAGCCAGCTCCACCATGCCCAGCAGCAGCAAAAAGAGCACCGGCAGCAGCAGCGCCGTTTCCATCAGACTGCTGCCGCGCTGGCCGGAATTGTGATGGAGGGCGAAACGACGTGTCATCGGTGCAGCACCACCTTGCCGGGTCCGGCAGTGATGGTGCAGCCGCTCATCCGGCCCTGCCGCAGGGGCACGACGCTGCCGATGTAGAGCGCGGGAAAGCGGCCATTGGCGGCATCAACGCTCAGCGTCGCCGCGCCATTGGAGGGTTCCAGCAAAAACTGCCGGAAACCGAGCAGTGTCATTTCGGCATTGGCCGCCAGCGCATCCACCACCAGCACCGTGATCACGCGGCGTTGATTGCCGGTGTACTGCGTGTAGTCGTCGAGATCGTTGAGATCCGTATCCACGGCGTTGAGGCTGGCCAGCGTGTCCACTTCGGCCACGGAAGCACAGGCCCCCGGAACGGCGGTGTCAAACCGCGCCGCCAAGCCGCAACCAAGCGCGGTGATGGCGGGCTGGACGCGGTTGGTATTGCAGGCAAGCGTAGTCGCCGTCGTCCAGATCAGCGACGTGCTGCTGATCTGAAAACACGCCTTGGCTTCAGTGGTCGAAGCCGGCAGGCCACTGGCACCGATCTGGTACAGCTGCGAAGTCTCATCGGCGAAGATCTGCGCCTCGGAATCCAGCTTGTCCAACAGCAGATACGGAATTCGGGCGGTGGTGTTGGCCAGGTTGCCGGGGTTCGGAGCGCCGGTGCAGGAAAAGCCCAGCGTATACCGCGTGCCCGGGATAAAGCCAAAGTCCGTCCCATCAGCCGGATCTACAGCCGCTACGGCAATGTTGGTGATGCCGCAAGCCTGGCACAGTGGCGCGCTCATCCCGGCGACGGAGCGCATCACGATGGGCACCTTGCGCTCCTGCCCCAGCGGGATCAGGCCAAAGAAAATCAGCGGCGCTTCCACACGCAGCGTCACCCGCATGTGGCGGGCGGTGGCTCCGCTGACGGTGCCGCCCGAGGCGTTCTCACTCTCGCCGATGGCGGAGGCGGCGGTGTCGAAGTACTCCGGGTCATCCACTGAGCTGGCCAGCAGGTTGCTTTCCTGGCCGATGGTGATGCCCGCAAAGTCGTACTTGTTGCCAATGTTGCTGGCTACCTGGATCGCCGTCTGGGCATTGGTGGAAGCCAGGGCGGTGGATTGCTCCGTGCCCACCAGGCTTTGTGCCCCGGCCAGGGCCATGGCATTGGCGGCGGTCTTCAATTCACCCTTGATCAGATAGAGCCGCCCCAGATCCACCGCCAGCCCCATCAGCACCAGTAGCACGGGGGCCAAGATCACCAGTACGGCAAGCGCAGCCGCGCCAGTACGCGAACCAGCTTGATGCTGGCGCACGGGCAACAGCAGTCCGGCCGCAGCCGGGCTAGCGCTTGGGTTCCTGATGGCCACGAGGTCCAGCGATCTCCGGCTTCTTTTCGCCCTTCGGCTTGTCGGCCTTGCTCTTCTTGGCACCGGCCTTTTCTTCGGCCACCGTGGGCATGAAGGGCAGGACAACTTCCGGGAGGGTCGCACGCTCTTCCGGAGAGAGCGGCCGGACGAATCGCGGCGTGATCACCACCAGCAACTCATCCGTGGTTTTGCGGGTCGACCGGGACTTGAACAGATTGCCCAAGATCGGAATGTCGCCCAGGCCGTACACTTTGTTGACGGTGTTGATGACCCGGTTGTCGATCAACCCGGCGATGGCAAAGCTCTCGCCATCTTTCAAGATCACTTCCGTTTCCGCGCGGCGCGTGGCAATGGCCGGGATCAGCGTACCCTGCACGTTGACGGCATTGTTGTAATCAAGCGAACTGACTTCGGGCCGCACCTTCAAGTGGATCGAGCCGGTCTCGGTCAGCCGCGGCGTAAAGCCCAGTTGGACGCCGAAGGGCCGGAACTGCACTGTCACGACAGGCGCAGTGGCACCACCCGTAGCCGTCGCCTGGAGAACCGGGAACGGAAATTCGCCGCCCGCCACAAAACTGGCTTCCTTGCCTTCAATCGCGATCAGATTCGGCTCCGCCAAAATCTGCAACAGATTCCGCTGCTGCATCGCCTTCACCGTCGCGCCGATGTTCAGGTCCGGACGGAAGACGAACAGGTTCAACAGGTCCGCGAAGTTCACCGTCGAATTCGAAAACTCACCATTCTGAAATTGCAGCTGGCTAAACCGCGGCTGCTGGAATTGCTGCGTCGATAATGAGCCCAGCATCGTGCCGTTGCGCGAAAACAGATTGAAGCCCATCTCCGTGAGCGCCGCCCGGTCGACCGACGCGAACTTCACTTGCAGCAGCACTTGGCGCAGATCGGCCACCGGCGGCACGGTCACCAGATTCACCACCTTCTTGGTCCGCGTGGAAGCCAGCGCGGCGGCCTTGTCGGCCTGCTCGCGATTCTTGGCGTTGCCTGAGATCACGATCGTGTCCGCATTGCCGCTGAAGTTGATAGCGGCATCGGGCAGGTCGCGTTTCAGTTCACTGGCTAGTTCGCTGCGGAAGCGGTCCACCAAGTCAGTGTCGAGATTCACATTGACATCAAACTTGTGCGGACCCGTGCCGGTCTCCCACACAATCAGCGTGGTGTGGCCGCCACCTTTGGCGTTCACCATCACTTCGTGCGGCGACACGACTACGGCGTCGGCGATCTTGGGTTCAGCGATCACAACCTTCGTGATCTCCTGCTTAAACGTGAGCAACTCGCCCCGCCCTTCCAGCAGGTTCACCACGCGGGGCGTCTGGGCAGAGGCGGCCAGTTGCAGAGCAATCAGCGCGGCCAATCGGATATTCAGCAGGGCAGTTCGAATCATCTTGATGGGGGTAGACACAGCCTACTTATTGAAAACCTCTTGGACATGCTTTTCGCCGCGGTAGACATCCACTACCGTCTTGGGCGGAGCGGGAGGAGGAGGAGGGGGCAGCTTCTTGGCCACTGGTTCCTCATCGCCATCGGTCAGCCGGGCCCAGGCTTTGCTATCGCGGACGCTCAAGACGCGTGGCCCCTTGCGCGGTTTGCCAAGATAAGGATCCAGTGCGTCGCCAGTAACCGCCATCGGTTCCTCAACCCGGCTGGCGTCCAACGGGTTGCGGAGCGCGAGACTTATTTTTCCCTGATTCTTCGCCAGTTCCAGTTTGCCCGCCTCTTCCGGTGTCACCAGCAGCGTGACCGCCTGGGCGGGCGGCCGTGGGCCCTTGGTGTCCATGTTCTGCGCCTCGGTCACACGGCCCACCGAAAGCACAGTGACATCCTGGAGGATGGTGGTGGTGATCGCCTCGGCCATCGACCCGGTGCGGGTGAATAGTACATCAACATGGGCGCGCGGCTGGATCAGCCCGGCGGCTCCGCTGGCGTCCGCAATCTGCACGCTCACCGCGCGCTTGCCGGCGGCGATGATGGAAGGCACTCCGTCAATCCCGGTGGCGGAGGAGAGCTTCACGGTGGTCAGGGTCTCATTGGCGGAAACGGGATAGAGCAAGGCACGGTCCAGCGCCGCAGCCTGGTCCTTCACGGCCGCCGCCGGGGCGTCCTTGGTGCTCAGCCGGACTTCTTTCAGGTGAGCCTTGCCCAACTTGGTACCGGCCGGAAGATCGCGCGTCGCCGCCCACACCGTCGTCATCGCTTCCGTTTTGGGGGCAGCGGTACGCGACCAGAGAAACCAGGTCAACAGCGTGGCGCACAGGGCCGCCCCGCCAAAGATCATGAGTAGTTTTTGCCGGTCCATGCCTTGTTCGTTCTCCTATCGGGGGGCCATCAAAACGGCAGCTTCATCCGCACTCAGGGTCCGCCAGCCGCGCGTTTCCAGCGCCGCCCGCAGTGGCGCATCCTTGGGAACCAGGGCATGACTGAACTTCCAGGAATCAAACAGTGCCTGCCATCCTGGCCGGACCTCCACCATGCGGATGTAGTCCTTCATGAAGTCCACCCCATAAAAATCGCTCCGCCCATCAAAAAACACGGGCTGCATCCCGGCGGACCGGTAGATCAGGTACCCGCCAAACTTGTCTGGCGCAAACAGCCGGGCACCAGCGGGGATGGCTGCGGCCGCCTTCACCGGAAACTCCGATTCCGCAAACCCGGCGCTACCGGCGACGCCGTGGGCGATCAGCAGTGCGGGTACCATCACCCAGGCCCCGCCCAACCGACGGTCGATCACGCGAAGATTGTCCGAGTAGCGGAAGAAGCTCTCCCAACGCGGGTAGGCTCGCCGAATCCAGATGCTGATGGAGGCCACCGCCAGCGGCATCACCGAAACCGCCATCACCGGCAGCCCGCGCGCAGAGCGCAACGCAATCAGCCAGAACAGTCCGATCAGCAGTGCCCATTCAAACCGCTTCTCCACCAGGGCCAGCACCGCACCGATGCCGCACAACGCAAAGCACAGCACGATCTGCGCCGTGCCCTCCAGTTGAAAGTTGAACGTTTGGAATTCGCCGATGCGGCGCAGCAGTTCGCCATTCAGCAGGTAAGCCAACACATGCTGGTGCTCTTCGATGCCGTATGGATTCATAACGGTACCCAAAGCGGCCAAGCCGGCCGCCAGCCAGTACCGGCCGCCCCGAAACAGGGCATACACCGCAAACACCACCGGCCCCAGAAAGAAACTGGCGTGCACATTGGCCCACGCGGCGCCAAACAGGAAAGCCCAGCCCGGACGCGCCGCCCCCCGCTCACACCACAGGATCAAACCCAGCAGCAATAGCCAGCCCAGGACGTGGGGACGGGCCAACCAATGCAGGTTGGCGGTAGAGAACATCAAGGGAATACTTAACAGCGCGGGTAGAAAACCAGCTCCGGCCTGGAATTGCAATGTCAGCCACAACCAGGTAACCGCCGCCAGCGCCGTCCCGTAAAGCAAGGCGACGCCCCGCAAACCGGACATCCGGTGAGCGGCCCCCATCAGCACGTCGGCTCCCCATTCCCAGGCAAACCAGGGACGGCCGGCGCG
This sequence comes from Bryobacteraceae bacterium, assembly GCA_947458745.1. GTDB lineage: Bacteria > Acidobacteriota > Terriglobia > Bryobacterales > Bryobacteraceae > JAPKYZ01. The sequence continues at coordinate 329,665 of CANGYQ010000004.1, forward strand.
CGAAAAAGAGTAGGGGTCGACATAGGGAAGCTGCCCGGTAGACAAAATCCGTTCCCCGGTCCGGATGTGCCAGCCCGCGTCAGAATCGCGGAAAAGCTTGTGCGCCCCGTCGAACAGGGTGAAACACCACACCAGCGTCAGCGCGGCCATCAGCCAGCGGACATTCGGAATCAGGCGAGCCGGGAAACCGGAAATCGCTTTAGGCGCCCGTGGCGCCAATCGAGGTCAAGCCCTGCGTGATGCTGGAATAAAGGCTCACGACAGCGGTGGTCAACTGATTCACCGTCGTGATCAGCGCCAAGCCGACCGCGGCGACGATGAGCGCGTATTCCACCAGGTCCTGGCCATCTTCCTCGCGAGCAAAACGCTGTAGGAGGTTGGCGGCGTATTGAAGGAGCATGTTCATATTTTGATTACCCTTTCCAACAAAGTTAGCGGTCTGGCTGCCTGACGGCAACCGCACGAGTACTAGAGCGGCGGCCCGCCCGTCCGGCCACCGCTGAACGGCCCGGGGCGTCTTCCTGCCGCACCCACCAGCGGCGCAGCGAGCGCCCCCAGCGGGACCACAGCCCGGGCTTCGAGGATAGCTCAAATGTGGCCGGTTTGCCGTCCAGTTCGGAGACCAATTTCAAATTGTGCATCGCCTCCGGCAGCGGTATCCCGCCGGTTAGGGCAGCTTGCAATTCCTGGCGGGCTTCGGCATACTTACCCTGCTCGATCAGCGCCGCGGCCAGGTTATTGTGGGCCGTCGCCGGGCCGGCAATCGATTCCCAGTGCAGCAAAGCCTCCCTGGGATTGTCGGCTGCCAGCGCCTGGGCCAGATTGCCGCGGGCCACCTCTGAGCGTGGCCGCAGCGCCAAGGCTGCGCGAAACTCGGCAATGGCCGCCGCCGGACGCCCCTGCAGCATCAGGTTATAGCCCAGATTGTTATGCAGAGCATCATCTTGCGGGCTCAATTCCAGCGCCGCGCGGTGGGACCGTTCCGCCGCTTCATACCTTTCCAGCTCATCCTGCACAATGCCCAACAGGGCGCTGATCGCGACCGTCTGGGCCGGGGCGCCAGCCAGAACCTTCTCGGCCTCGGCTGGCAGGTTCAACCGGCGAAGACTCTGCGCCGCCCCCAACCGCGCGGCCACATCCTGGGGATGGTGCGCCAAAGCCAGCCGGTAATGTTCCAGCGCCAAATCGGGCATCTGGAGCGACTCAAAGTGACGCGCCAGTTGCAGTCGTGTTTCAAGGCTCTCCGGTTGAGTGGCCATCCGCCGCTGCCATTCGCGTACCTGAAGGTCACCGTCGCCGGCGTCAATGGCGTTGTTCACCTGGCGTTGGAAGGTAGTCGTGCCCACCGGGCGCGGCACCCAGGCCTGGGTGGACCGGCGGGCACAGCCCGTTACCGTCACCAGCACCAGCACACCCAGCCCGACCGCCATACGCAAACCGGTCATGACAGTTTTTCAAACTCCAACTGATCACCCGGGGCAGTCCCCGTTTGCGCGGCCGTTCCCGCCGGCAACTCCAGCACCGAATGAGCCCAAAGCAGCAGGCTCATTCTCCGTCGCGGCATTGAGTGGCGAATCTTCAGCACTTGTTTTTTCTTGTTCAAAAACAAAACGTCGATGTCGAACTTCATCCCAAACGTATGAACCGCCTCACAAGGCACAATCCACAATCCATCCCCTGGGTCCAGCCGGTCGTGCTGCAAGAGACCCGTCCGGCGCAGTCGGCTGGTGTTGGCCACCGCAGCCCGGTCCGCCAATAAAATTCCCCGGGTCTGGTTAAGCACCCGAATCCGTCGCGTATCCGTGGAACCCGGACTTGAGGAAATTGTTGCGCCTCCAACCACAAGATGATGAGAGAGGGCAAAACTTCCGCCCCGGTTCAGGGTTTAGACTAACTTACTGAGCATGCGTTTGCAACGGTTGAAGATCCTCGTCCGCGGTGTCGCCGCGATAGCGTGCGCGACGACCGCCTGGTCGCAAAGCATTACTACCGGAGCGGTGTTTGGTGACACCGTGGAACTGGGCGGGACGCCGTCCGATATTGTCGTTGACGAACTGCGGGGCCGCCTTTATCTGGTGAACTCCAATGCCAATCGGGTGGACCTTTATGACTACCGGCTGAAGAAAGTGACCGGTTCAATTCCGGTGGGCAGCTTCCCGATTGGGGCCGCCCTGTCACCCGACGGTGCCCGGCTCTATGTCACCAACACGCAGGCCTCCTCGCTAGCCGTGATCGAACTGGGGGCCGACCGCGTGATGGAGTTTGTCAGCTTGCCGGCCAAGCCGGAAGGCGTGGCCGTAGGCAACGATGGCCGCGTGCTGATCACGACGCAAGGCACCGGGGTCAACAACACCACCAACACGTTGCTGCTCTATGACCCCCGCCAGAGCGCCGCGCAACAGATCTACGTGGTGCCCTCTCCACCGGCGCTGTCAACGCCCAACCCGCTGCCCGCCGTTTTTGTGGGCCGCCCCGCCACCGCATTCCCCGGCCGCCTGCTGACCACGCCCGATGGCAATTTCATCATTGGCATGGTGGCCATCAACCAGACCACCAACGGCGCTTCCACCACCCTGTTCGTTTATGAAGTGGCTTCTGGCACGGTATTGCGCAACCGCATTGTCACGGGTCAATCGACGGTGCTGTCGATTTCTCCCGATGGTGGACGCTTCATGGCGGGTTCCACGCAGTACGACACGGCTACCTTGACCGTCAATGCTCAGGTGAGTGTGGCCAACATGCCGTTCTTCTTGAACAGTACTTTCAGCCAGGGCATCAACCTGCAGTTCAACTTTGGGGGCAGTGCCTTCACGCCCAACGGCGCCACCCTCTACAGTGCCTTCAACAATGCGGCCAATGGTGTCCGCGCCACGTCGTCAACACTGTTTGTGTCCAACCCGCGGCATCTCTACACGCCGCTGGGCATCCGCCTGCCGGAAAGTGTTCTGGGCCGCATGGTGATCACCGCTGATGGCACGCAATTGTTCGCGCTATCGGAATCCGGCTTGCTGGACCTGCCAGTGTCGACGCTTTATGACTACCCGATCATCCAGCCGGATTCGACCACGGTGTTTATGGCGGTGGACGATTGCAACCGTGGCCTGGCCCGCTCAACTGTCCGGATCGGCAATGCGGGCAAAGGGAAACTCACCTATGCCGTGGGCAATCCCGGCAACGCTCTAACGGCGGAAGTCAGCAGCGGCGTCGCGCCCTCCAACATCCGCTTCACGATGGAGCCCGGACGCACCAATGTCGTGCGTCAGGCGGGCACCAACCTTTACACGGGTGGCGCAAACAACCAGGGGGGCCCGGTGAACATCTTCCTGTCATCGCCGGAAGCGATCAACCTGCCCCCGGTGATCCGGTTGTTCATGAATTTTCGGGATAGTGTTCAGCGCGGGCTGGTTTTCCCGATCCCCACCTCGCTCCAGAACAACGGCTTGGTCACCGGCGAAGGGATCTTTGACCTGGTGCTCGATGAGGCCCGGGGCCGGCTGTATCTCACCAATTCCGGGCTCAACCGGATCGAGGTGTTTGACCGGCGCAGGCTAAAGTGGCTGGATCCGATTGAGGTGGGCCAGTTACCGCACCAGATGGCGATGTCGCTGGATGGCTCGCAACTCTATGTCGGCAACACGGGCGGCGAATCGATCCAGGTGGTGGATCTGGAAACGATGCGAGTGACCGGCAATATTGAGTTTCCGCCGATTCCGCGCAACGGCCAACAGGGTACGCTGCGGCCGGTGGCGATGGCCATGGGCCTGTCTGGCTTACAGTTTGTGATGGCCACCAGCATGGGCCAGGGTGCCGCCGGATCCTTCTGGAAGCTGGTGGGCAATACGGCAGTACCGCGGACGACGGTGAACAACTTTCCGCCCGCCTCCACCACCGGCCCGCACTTTCTGGCCGCTACGCCGGGTGGTGAGCAGATTGTCGCGCTGACCACCAACGCCAATGGCACGGCCTATCTCTACGACGCCTTGGCCGACTCGTTCGTCAACACGCGACAGGTATGGAATCAGGCCCCGCAAAGCTACTATGCGCCGCTGGCCGCCGCCGCCAATGGCAGCTACTTCCTAGCCGGCGGCATGATCCTGAGCTCGGCTCTTTCGCCCGTGGGTGGAGCCGAGCGCCCCGGCACCACCTTGCTCACACCCGGGCTGCCGGGACAGCCTCCGGTGCAGAACACTGTCAGCGCAGGCTTGCGCAACGTCGCCGCCGCCGCACCGCTGAACCAGAACAGCTTTATCCGCATGACCACGCCGGTGCGGCAGAACATCACCGCCGCCACGCGCGATGAAGCCCGTACGACGCTGGAACGTGTCGACGTCCGCACGCAATCAGAGCAGGTGGCCGCCATCATTCCGGAGAACCCCGCCAACAATGTCTTCGGAGCCAACCGGTCCAACGTCCCGTCCCGCCAGATGGTGGTGGACGCGGCGGGTACGGCTTATGTGGTGACGATTTCCGGCCTGGTGGTGACGCCGCTGACGCAAACCAACAGTTCCACGCAGCCCCGCATTCCGCTGGCCGCGCGCGGCGTGGTGAACTCCGTGGATGGCACGCAGAACTTCCGGCCGGGCTCGTTTGTGACCGTCAGCGGCATCAACCTGGCCGCCGCCTCCACTGCGGACACGGTGCCGCTGCCGACGGTTCTGGGCGGCTCCTGTATTGTGCTCAACGATGTCGCCCTGCCGTTGCTGCAGACCGCCCCCGGACAGATTTCCGCGCAGATCCCCACCGACGTCCGGCCGGGGCTGAATGTGCTGCAGGTGCGGTCTCTCGCCAACGCGCAGCAGAGCGAACCGATCGTGGTCACCGTACAAAGGCCGTAGTCGGGCAAACGGCGCCGGGAACGGCTGGTAGACTGAAAGGGTAGCTCCTTTCAGGGTGGTATCTCCAGTTTTGAATTCTCCGCAGGTACGTGTGTCCCGATGAAAGTCGGTTTCGTCAGTCTCGGCTGCCCCAAGAATCTCGTCGATTCCGAAGTGATGATGGGCGAACTGGTCGCGCGCGGCCATGAACTTACCTCGCAACCCGGCGACGCCGACGTGCTGGTGGTGAATACGTGCAGCTTCATCGACCCGGCCAAGCAGGAAAGCGTCGACACCATCCTGGAGATGGCCGAGTACAAGAAGACCGGCCGCGCGCAGAAGTTGATTGTCGCCGGATGTCTGGTGGAGCGCTACCGTGGCGAGATCCAGAAGGACATGCCGGAGGTGGACGCGCTGATCGGCACCAATGAACTGGACCGGATCGTCCCCCTGGTGGAAGGGTTTTCCCAAGAAGGTAGCGGGGCTGTTGAGCCGTACCTCTATCACGACCTGACGCCGCGCATACTCTCCACGCCGCGCCACCATGCCTACATCAAGATTGCCGAGGGCTGCGACCATCCCTGCACCTTCTGCGTGATCCCGCAATATCGCGGAGCTCTGCGCTCCCGGCGGTTTGAAAGCGTCATGGCTGAGGCGACCCGCTTGTTCGGCCAAGGCATTCGCGAGTTGAACCTGATCGGCCAGGACACCACCAGCTACGGCGAAGATCTCGGTCTTCGGGACGGGCTAGCGTCTTTGCTGGAACGGCTGGCCAATATTGAAACGCCGCAACCGAAGTGGGTACGGTTTCTTTATGCGTACCCCAACCGCATCACGGATAAGTTACTGGAAACGATTGCCGCTCACCAGTCGCTGGTGAAGTACATCGACATGCCGTTGCAGCATGCCTCCCGCAATGTACTGAAGCGCATGAAGCGCGGCTCACACGGCGATGCCTTCCTCAAGCTGCTAGAGCGCGTGCGCCAGACCATCCCCGGCATCTCCATCCGCACCAGCTTTATCGTGGGCTTCCCGGGTGAGACCGATGCTGACTTTGAAGAGCTTTGCCAGTTTGTCGAAGCGGCCAAGCTGGACCGGTTGGGCGTCTTCAAGTATTCCGACGAAGATACGTCCAAGAGCTACGAATTGGACGGCAAGGTGGATGGCCGCACGATCGAGAATCGCCGCCGTAAGCTGATGGCCATCCAGCGCCGCGTCTCGGCCAAGCGGAACAAGTCGCTGGTGGGGCAGGAATTCACCGTGCTGGTGGAGGGGCCGTCGCCGGAAACCGAACTGTTGTGGGAAGCCCGGATGCCGGGCCAGGCACCGGAAATTGATGGGGTCGTCTACATCAACGATTTTGGCGATTCGACGCCGGAGCCCGGACAGTTCCGGCGGCTGCGCGTCACCGAGGCGCGCGACTACGACCTGATTGGCGAACTGGTGGACCAGGGCGAACCGGCCCCCGTGCTGCCTCTTCCGTTGTTCCAGATTCTGCCGTCTCGGGCCTCGGCACTGCCGCACCGGTAAGCGGTATTCTCAAACCGATGAAGAGCCCGGAACTGAAAGCCAAGTGCCCTATCTGCCGCCGTCTGGTGCCCGCCGGCGAGCCGGACTTCCCATTCTGCGGCGCGCGGTGCCGTGAAGTGGATTTAGGCAAGTGGGCCACCGAAGAGTACCGGATTCCCGGCGAACCGGTCTACCTCTCCGATGGCGAGCGCATGAGCCGGGACGACGGCGAGTGAGAAGCCGGCTGGCGTTTTGGATCGCGACGGCGGGTGGCGCGGGATTGGTACCCAAGGGCCCGGGCACCGCGGGATCGCTGGTGGCAGTGGCCGCCTGCGCGCTGGGTGTACCGGCGCTACCGGCGGCGGTGCTGATGCTGTGGCCCAGCGTTTGGGCCTCGGAGGTGGTGGCGCGGGAGCGCAACCTGAAGGACCCGCAGCTCGTCGTCATTGATGAGGTGGTGGGCCAGTGGATCGCGCTGGCCGCGGCACCGTTTGGCTGGAAGCACGCCTTGGCCGCCTTTGTCCTGTTCCGGCTGTTCGACATTACCAAGCCGGGGCCCGTGCGGATGCTGGAGAAGCTGCCCGGCGGGTGGGGCATTGTGATGGATGATGTAGGGGCGGGGATATTGGCCGCGATGGTGCTGGTGACAGCCCGGTTTTTTGGTTTGTACGAGTGGTTGAATTTTTATTGAGTGATGGCGCGGAAACATATGAACGATGAACGTCCTGAAATTGATGGAGTCAGCCCGCAGGCGGCCATCCCCGGCGGAGAGTTCCGCATCAAGGGCCGCCATTTCCAGCGCGACCGGCGCCCTGGCGTGCTGATTGGGGACATCACGGCACCGGTGGTGATCGGGTCCGATTCGCTGGTGATCGCGCGCGTGCCGGAAGGCGCGTCGGTGGGTGAACTGGTGGTCTCGGACGGCCAGCGGCCCAGCGCGGTGTGGAGCTGCGAGATCGGTATCCAGATTGCCGAAGGGCTGCACCCGGTGGCCAGCCCGGCGGTGGACCGCTTGGGGGCCATCTACACCACCTTCTCCGGCGCGCGGGGCCAGAAGGTGCCTGTCGCGGTCTACAAGATCGACCTCAACTATGCAGCGCGGCCGTTTGTCACCGAGATGATGAATGCCACCGGCGTCGCGATTGGCCCCGATGGCATGCTCTACGTCTCCAGCCGGCACGATGGCATCATCTACCAGGTGTCGAGCGAGGGGAGCCTTTCGGTGTACGTCGAGGGCATGGGCGTGGCCACGGGCATGGCGTTTGACCGGCAAGGCAACCTCTATGTAGGGGACCGCAGCGGCACCATCTTCAAGATTGCGCCCAACCGGCAGATCTTTGTCTTTGCCACGATGGAACCCTCCATCGCCGCCTACCACCTGGCCATGGGCCCCGATAACGACCTGTTTGTGACCGGACCCACCACCTCCAGTTTCGACGCTGTCTATCGCATCAACCAGGAAGGCGAGGTCTCGGTCTTCTACCGCGGCTTGGGCCGCCCCCAGGGGCTGGCTTTTGATGAAGACGGCAACCTCTACGTGGCTGCCTCCACCGGTGGCCGCCGCGGCGTGGTCCGCATTGAGCCGCACGGCCGCGCGGAACTCTACCTATCCGGTCCAGGCGTGGTGGGCCTGGCCTTCACGCCCTCGAAGGCCATGGTGGTCACCACCAACAATGCCCTCTACCGCGTGGACGTCGGCATCCGCGGCCTGATCTCGTACTCCTAGTCGCGCGATTGCCCGCGAGTTAGCTGCGGTCCGACACCTTGACGGGCATCATCCAGAGGCTGGCATTTCGCGCGACACTGGGCAGTGATGAACGCCATCATTGTGGCCGTGGGCAGCGAGATGTTGACCCCAACGCGGCTGGATACCAACTCCCTTTTTTTGACGCAGGAGCTGAACGGGCTCGGCATTGAAGTGGTCGAGAAATGCGTGGTCGGCGATGACCGCACGCGCATGACCACGGCCATCGAACGGGCGCTGGCCAACGCCCGGCTGGTGATTGTCACCGGCGGCCTGGGGCCCACGGAAGATGACGTCACTCGCGACGCCGTGGCGACGGCGCTGGGCATTACGCAATCGGTGAACGAAGAAGTGCTCACCTGGATCGCCGGCCTGTTCGCCCGAATGGGCCGCACCATGGCCGAGAACAACAAACGCCAGGCGATGATTCTCCGGGGCGCGGAGATCCTCTACAACCAGCGCGGCACCGCGCCGGGGCAGTTTCTTCGGACGCCGGATAACGTGGTCCTCCTATTGCCGGGCCCACCGCGCGAACTGAAGCCCATGTTCTCCGAAGCGGCGTTGCCGAGGCTACGCGCAATGCTGCCGCCGATGTCGATTGCCACGCGCTGGTATCGGGTGGCGGGGATGGGCGAAAGCGACCTGGACAGCTTGATCGCGCCGGTCTATACGAAGTATGAGAACCCGGTCACGACCATCCTGGCTAAGCCGGGCGACGTCGAGATCCACCTGCGCGCCCGCGCCACGGATAAGGCAGACGCCGAGCGGCTTTGCAGCGAAGTGGCCGATCAGATCCTCCCGCTGCTGGGTGAGCGCATCTACTCCGATGACGGAGCGCCACTGGAGTTGGCCGTGGGACGGCGGCTACTGGCCCGTGGCGAAACCGTCGCCGTCGCTGAAAGCTGCACGGGAGGCCTGCTGGGCGGGCGCTTCACCGATGCGGCCGGAAGTTCCGCTTGGTTCTGCGGGGGCTACATCGTCTACACCGTCCCGCTGAAGGAAGCGCTGATCGGCGGCCCGCTGCCGGATACGGCCGTCAGTGAAGCCACCGCGCAAGCCCTGGCCGGCGCCGCTCGCGATCGAGCGGGCGCCACCTGGGGCGTGTCCGTCACCGGCTTTGCCGGGCCCGACGGCGACGATGTCGGCAGCGTCTGGATTGGCATCGCCGGCCCGAATGAAGTGTTCGCCAAACAGTTGAAGTGGATTGGCGACCGCAGCCGCATCCGCGCGCTGGCCGCAACGACTGCGCTTAATTTGTTGCGACTGCAGTTGTCCAAGCCTGCCTAAAGATTTCACTCAGCCGCAGCAGTGAGCCGCTAGTGGAATCTGGTAGTTTGGCAGCTATGAAACCGCTTCCGCCCTTTGTCGGCTTTGTCCTGGAGCAGTTTTCCCTGCTCGGCGACGCCACGGCCCGGTTCATGATGGGCGGCTACGTGGTCTACATTGACAGCGTCGTCTGCGCTTTGGTGGCCGATGGAGCCGTGTTTCTCAAGGGCGATGCTCACAACATCCCGGACTTTGACGCGCGCGGCCTGAAGGCCTTTAAGCCGTTCCCGGATCAGGATCTGGTGATGAAGTATTTTGAAGCGCCCCCGGAGATTTTTGAGGACCCCGATGCGTTGCGCCAGTGGGTGGGCGGGGCCCTGGAGGCGGGGCGGCGCGCGGTGAAGAAGAAGCCCGCCGGTAAGCGAACGGTGGGGAAGGCGAAGAAGGCCACCAAGAAAAAATGACCTTCCGCCGGGCGCGGCGCGTATACGAATTCTGATGATTCTTTCCCTCGCCTTTCTCGCTACAACTCTGGCGGCATCTTTCTCGGCATCGATGCTCGCCCAGGAGACACCGCGCTTTAGTGTCGATGTGCGGTTGATCAGTGTCGGGGCGACGGTACGGAACGCCAGTGGGGAGTTGGTGTCGGACATGAACCGGGACGACTTCGAAATCCTCGAAGATGGCGTGCCGCAAAAGATCCGAACGTTTTCGCGGCGCAAGGATGTGCCGCTCAACCTGGGCCTGATCGTCGATGCTAGCGGCAGCCAACGGAAGTTTTTCCGCCGCCACCGGCGCGATCTGGAACGCTTTCTCGAGACCACTCTGCAGCCGCGGGACACAGCGTTCCTGCTCTGCTTCGGCAATACGCTCCGGCTGGTGAGCGACCGCACGGCTTCGGTGGAGACCATCATCGACAACCTGGAACAGTTTGACGACGGCAAGGTCAAGGGGTTCCCCAAGCTGGGCCCGCCCGATGAGTCGCGCGAGTTGGGGACGGCGCTCTATGACGCGGTCTACTACGGTGTCGAGGAGAAGCTCCGCCAGGCTGAAAGTGGCCGTCGCGCCATGCTGGTCTTTTCCGATGGCGAAGAGAACTCCAGCGCCCATGATCTGCTGGACGCCATCGGGGCGGCGCAGCAGGAGGACGTCACCATCTATGCCATCCGCTACACCGAAGCCAGCCCCAACAAGATGAACGCCCGCAACAAATACGGCATTCGCGCCCTTCACCATCTGGCGGAACACACCGGCGGCACCGACTATGACGCGATGTCAAACGGCATGAAAGAGACGTTCAAGGCGATCGGCGAAGAACTGCGGTCCAGCTACGAGCTGGGCTATACCTCGTCAAACGAAAACCGCGACGGCACCTTCCGCAAGATCACGGTGCGCCTGAAACGGCCCGGGCTCACCGCGCGGGCCAAGCCGGGCTACTTCGCGCGATAAGCCTACTTCGGCTTCGCCTGCGTCCACTCCTTCACCCACTCGATGACGGAGTTGTACCAGAGCATCGAGTTCTGCGGCTTCAAGATCCAGTGGCCTTCATCCGGATAGAGCAGCAGTTTCGAGGGCACTTTTTGCACCTGTAGCGCCGTGAACAGTTGCAGGCTTTGGCCGTAGGGAACGCGGTAGTCGATCTCTCCCTGCGTCACCAGTGTCGGCGTCTTGAACTGGGTGACGAAGTTGGAGGGCGACCATTTCTCGTAAACCTCCGGCTTCTCCCACGGCATGCCGCCGAACTCCCAGCGGGTGAACCACAGCTCTTCCGTTTCGCCGCCCATGCTCTTCAGGTCATAGACGCCGGCGTGTGAAACCAGCGCCTTGAAGCGGTTCGAGTGGCCCAGGATCCAGTTCACCAGATAGCCGCCATAGCTGCCGCCGGCCGCGGCGAAGCGCTCGGCATCCGCCCAGGGCTGCGCGGCGATGTGATCAACGGTGGTCATGACGTCGGCATAGACCTTGCCGCCCCAATCCTGATTGATGTCGTCGGTGAATTGCTGGCCATAGCCGGTGGAGCCGCGCGGGTTGGGCATCACCACCACAAAGCCGGCGGCGGCGAAGACCTGCGGGTTCCAGCGGTAGCTCCAGCTTTCGCCCCACGCCCCTTGCGGGCCGCCATGAATCAAGAACAGCACCGGGTACTTCTTCTTCGCGTCAAACTGCGGCGGCTTGACGATGAAGCTTTGCACCTTCGTCTTGTCGGCGCTTGATTCCACCCACACGTCTTCGAGCGGCGTCAGTTGATGTGCGTTCAACACGGAATCGTTCATGCGCGTCAGCGGCGTCGCTGTCCCGCCACTCGATGAGATGCGGTAGAACTCAGTGGGCTTTGAACCCGAGACTTCTGAATAGATCATCGTCTTGCCATCGGGCGAGAACTGCACGTCATCCACGTGCGCGCGGGCCCCGATCAGTTCGCGGGAGCCGCCACCGGTGGCAGGCATCACCTGCAGGGTGGTGCGGCCCCGGTCCTCGATGGTGAAGAAGATGCGCTTGGAATCCGGGGACCAAGTGATGGACTGGACGCTGCGGTCGACGGCATCGGTCATAGTCGATGCTTTGCCGGTCGCCCGTTCGAGCACCATCAGCCGCCAGCGGTCCGCCTCATAGCCGGGCTTGGCTTGCGCTCGCCAGGCGAGATACTTGCCGTCGGGCGAATAAATGGGCGAGGCATCGGCGGCGGCATTGGCCGTGATCAGCTTGGCTTCCCCACCCGTGATGGGCACGACGAACAGTTCCCAGTTGGTGGACATCGCCTGCTCGGTTTCCGGGTTCATGGCGAAGCAGACTTCCTGGCCGTCGGGTGAGATCGCATAGTCGTCCGGCCCGCCCAGCGAGAAGGGTGGCACGTCGCGGATGCCGGGGGTCAAGTCCTTGGGCGTGCCACCTTCCACGGGGACGCTAAACAAGTGCTTGCGCCGCGGACCCTGCCATTCGGTCCAGTGGCGGTAAAGCAGCGAGGTGTAGACGCGGGCCTTCACCTTCGACTCCTTCTCGGCGTCGAGCTTCTTCTTGTTACACGCTTCGTCCGGGCATTCCGGGTAGACCTGACTGCCAAAGACCAGATGCTTGCCGTCGGGCGACCAGAGCACGCCTTCGGCTTCGGTCGACATCGAAGTCACCTGGCGCGGATTGCCGCCATCGGCATCCATCATCCAGATCTGCGAGGAGCCGCCGCGGTTCGAGACAAAGGCCAGGCGCTTGGAGTCCGGCGACCAGCGCGGCCGTTCGTTGATGGGGCCCGCCTTGGTTAGCTGGCGGGGTGATCCGCCGTCCACCGGGACCACGTAGATATCGCGGGGTTGCGTGTTGGCTTCCACGTTGACGCTGCGGGCGGTAAAGGCCACCAGCTTGCCGTCGGGTGAAAGAGCGGGCTCACTCAAGCGGGTCAGCTTCAGCAAGGCGTTGATGTCGAACGGAGTTTTCTGAGCCACGGCCATGGTGAGCGCAGCGAAAAAGACTGGGACGAAGCGCATACCTTCGATTGTAGCCGGGCATGTCATCGACTACGCTGATCTGTATGGCTTCACCCGCAATTGGCCCGGTCCGCAGTGGCGAACGGCTCTCCACCATTGACACGCTGCGCGGGTTTGCTCTATTGGGCATCCTGGCCATGAACATCCCCACCTTCGGGCTAACCGAATCGGCCATGTACAACCCGCACGTCGGCGGCGGTGACGACTTGCGCAACCGGTTGGTGATGGTGGCGGTGTGGCTGCTGGGCGAAGGCAAGATGCGCGCCATCTTCTCGATGATGTTCGGCGCCAGCGCGATACTGTTGACCTCCCGTGGCGAGGCCAAGGGCGGCGGGTTGGGCGTGGCAGATGTCTACTACCGGAGGACGTTGTGGCTGATGCTGTTTGGCATGATCCACGGGTACCTGATCTGGTGGGGCGACATTCTGTTCCCCTACGCACTACTGGGCCTGGCGCTGTTTGCGTTCCGCAATATGTCGCCACGGGCCTTACTGATCACGGCGACGGTACAGATCGTACTGATGACGGCAGGCATGGTGGCCGAAGGCTTCGATATGAAGTCGACGCTGGAGAAATACAACAAGGTGGCGGCGATTGATCTGGAAGCGAACACGCTGACCAAGGAACAGCAGAAGGAGCTGAATTCGGGTTTGAAGCTGATCAAGGATGCCGATGTCGCCGAGCAGAGAAAGAAGGCCCAGAAAGAGTACGACAACTACCGCGGCAACTACGCCAAGAACATGGAGGAACGGGTGAAGACCACCTGGGGCTACCATCAGCTTCCGATCTACTTCCCCTTCCTGTGGGACATGATGTCGATGATGCTGGTGGGCATGGCGTTCTACAAACTGGGCATCCTGACCGGCGAGCGCTCCGTGAGCTTCTACGTCAACATGGCGGTGATCGGTGCCATTTCTGGCTTGGCGATCAATGGCACCACCATGTGGTTCATGTGGCAGCACGACTTTAGCCGCGTGGCGGGCCCGTTTGACAGCGCCGCTTATGAAATCGGCCGCGTGCCGATGGCGCTTTGCTATGTCGCTCTGCTGGTGTTGGCGGTGAAGACCGGGACCGCCACGGGTCTGACCGCCCGCCTCGCCTCGGTGGGCCAGATGGCATTCTCGAACTACATCAGCCATTCGCTGATCTGTAGCGTGATCTTCTACGGAGGCTATGGCTTTGGCCTGTCGGGCAAGCTGGAGCGCTGGCAACTCTACGTCATCGTGCTGGCGATCTGGACCTTCAACCTGATCTGGAGTCCCATCTGGCTGCGGCACTTCTACTTTGGGCCGCTAGAATGGTGCTGGCGTTCGCTCACCTATTGGAAGCGGCAACCCATGCGCATCCGTCCGGCGGTGGTGGAGCCGGAGACGGCCGTGATCGCTGAGCCGAGCGAGCTACCGGCGGCGGATAGGATGGCGGCCGAGGTGGTCAGCGATGACGGTGGCAGCGATAGCGCCATCGTGGCGACCGCAAAAGCGCAGCCGGACGCACAGCCGGTTGAAGAAGCAGCTCAAGCACCTCAAGCTTGAGCCGGGGCTGCTATTCGGCCATAAACTCTTCGTCCAGCGCTTGCTCTAGCGTAAACGGCGGCTGTTCCGGGATCATCGTTTTCGCCAGACCCGTCTCGTTGAGCGCGAGCTTGCGGCCCAGAGCGTAGGCCTTCTCGTAGCGCAGCGCGGCCGTCCGGCGGAGGCTAGGCGACAGCTCGAAGATCCCTTGGATCTCGTCGCGCTGATTACCGATGGTGGTGATCCAACTGCGGGAGCGGCGCTCCGGCTGATACTGCCACTTCAACAAATGCCCCACCAGTTGCTTCAACCGGCTGATCAGATCCCGTTCTTCGCGGCCCGCCATGGCGTTGATCTCTTCCCATAGGACGCTGGTGTCGAGGTCATCAAAGCGGCCGGCTTTCACCAGATCGGCCGTTTCGGCGGCCCATTGGGCGAAGTCCTGCTCGTAAAGTGCGGCGTTGGCGGTGGCCTTGTCCGTCATGGCATGTCCTCTATTCGCTACAATAACAATTCCACCATGATCCGGCCGTATCGTGGCCACGTCGCCCAATTGGCTGCGTCGGCTTATGTTGATCCCAGCGCGCAGGTCATCGGCGAGGTCGCCATTGGCGAACGCTCGTCGGTTTGGCCATGCGTGGTCATTCGCGGCGATGTGGGGTTGATCCGCATTGGCAATGAATCGAACATTCAAGACAATTCGACGCTCCATTCTGATGACGGCTTCCCGCTCATCATTGGCAATCGCGTCACCGTCGGCCACCAGGTGATGCTGCATGGCTGCATCGTTGAAGATCAATGCCTGATTGGTATTGGAGCGATCATCCTGAACGGCGCCCGCATTGGACGCAACAGTGTCATCGCCGCCGGAGCGTTGATTCCGGAAGGCATGGAAGTGCCGCCCGATAGCCTGGTGATGGGCGTCCCGGGCAAGATCCGGCGTCAAGTGACCCCTGAAGAGAAAGAACGGTTCGACCAGAACTTGCAGCACTACATCGACCGCGCCGCGGAGTATTTGGCTGAGGCGGCAGCGGCGCCCACGGCAACGGCGAGCAACCAATGATCCGCGCCATCAAGGGAACGCGGGATATCCTGCCGCCCCAAAGCACCATCTGGAACCACGTCGAAGCGACCGTCCGCCGCGTCTTCCGCAGCTACAACTACGACGAGATCCGCACGCCCATCTTTGAAGAGACAGCACTTTTTGCTCGCGGCGTGGGCGAAGAAACCGACATCGTCACCAAGGAGATGTACACCTTCGCCGACCGCGATGGCACCTCCCTGACGCTGCGTCCGGAGAACACCGCCTCCGTCATCCGCGCCTACATCGAACACCGCCTGGACCAGCGCCCGGGCATCGCCAAGCTCTACTACATCGGCCCGATGTTCCGCCGGGAGCGTCCGCAGAAGGGGCGCTACCGCCAGTTCTTCCAGATCGGTGCCGAAGCGATCGGCACCACTTCACCGGCCATTGATGCCGAAGTAATCGAGATGGTGACGGTGGCGCTGTCGGAATGCGGGTTGAAGGACTTCCACCTGGTGATCAACTCGGTGGGCGACAAGGAAAGCCGCGCCGCCTACATTGAGCGTTTGCGCGAAGACTTGGCTCCGGTGAAGGATCAGCTGACCGAAGACAACCAGCGCCGCGCGGTGACGAATCCGCTGCGCGTGCTCGATTCCAAGGCACCGGAAGATGAAGCGATCATCGCCAAGCTGCCCAGCATTCTGGATTTCTTGAACGACGACTGCCGGGCCCATTTCGCCACCGTCCGGCGGCTGCTGGATGAGCGCGGCATTCAGTACGAAGTGCGGCCACGCTTGGTGCGGGGGTTGGATTACTACACGCACACGACGTTCGAAATTGTCCACGGCGCGCTGGGTGCGCAGAATTCAGTGATGGGCGGCGGGCGCTACAACGGCTTGGCGGAATCACTGGGGGCCAAGCAACCCGCTCCAGGCATCGGCTTCTCAATTGGCGAGGACCGGCTGATCATGGGCGTGGAAGAGAGCACTAAGCTCGAAACTGGCCCGGAGATTTTTGTCGCTTATTTGAGTGAGGAAGCCGGAACTCCGGCACGGCGGCTGGCTTACGATTTGCGCCAGCGCGGACGCCGGGTGGAAGTGGCGATGGATGCCCGCTTGAAGCGGTCGCTGGAGCTGGCGAATAAGATCGGCGCCCGCCAAGTAGCGATTCTGGGCTACTCCGAACTGCCGCCCAACGGCGCGATGCTCAAGGACATGGGCACCGGTGAACAGAAGCAAGTCACGATCGAAGAACTACTCGGAAACTAATACACGAAGCCATGGCTGAAGAATTTCAACTCGACTTTTTGGGCGACCTGCGCCGCACCCATCATTGCGGCGCCTTGCGCCCGTCCGACGTCGGCAAGCGTGCCCTGATCATGGGCTGGGTGCACCGGGTCCGCGACCTGGGCGGACTACTGTTCATGCACATCCGCGACCGTGAGGGCATCACGCAGATCGTCTTCCGGTCGGAGCAGAATTCCGAGCTTCTCGCCAAAGCCGCACTGGTCCGCAGTGAGTATGTGGTGGCCTTTGAAGGCGAAGTGGAACTGCGCAGCAAGGAGACCATCAACCCCGCCATTGCCACCGGCGAAGTGGAGATTGTAGTCGACAAGCTCTGGATTCTGAACACGTCGAAGACGCCGCCCTTCCCGATGGAAGACAACGTCGACGTGCAGGAAGAGATGCGCCTGAAGTACCGCTATCTCGACCTGCGGCGTCCGCGCATGCAGCGCAACCTGATCATGCGGTCCAAGCTGGCCTTTGCGGTGCGCGAGTACATGTATGGCGCGGGTTTCCTGGAGTTGGAGACGCCGTTCCTCACCAAGTCCACGCCGGAGGGCTCGCGAGACTTCCTGGTGCCGTCACGCATGAACCAGGGCATGTTCTACGCCCTGCCCCAGTCGCCGCAGATCTTTAAGCAGCTCTACATGGTGGCGGGCTACGAGAAGTATTTCCAGTTGGTCCGCTGCTTCCGCGACGAGGACCTGCGCGCCGACCGCCAGTACGAGTTCACGCAGATCGACGTCGAGATGAGCTTCCCGCAGCAGGAAACCATCTACGAGAACATTGAGCCGATGGTGAAGGCCGTCTGCAAAGCGGCCGGGTTCCCGCTGGACTACCAGTTCCCGCGCATGACCTACGCCGAGGCGATGGACCAGTACGGCAGCGACAAGCCGGACCTCCGCATCCCGCGTTTCTGGCGCGTCGAGGATCTGTTTGCCAATGCTCCGGTGCCGATGACCTACCCGGGTCTGCCGCTGGTGGCGATCATCATCCCCAAAACCGGGCCGCTCTCCCGCAAGGAGCGCGACGACCTGAAGGCTTACGGCCAGGAAAAGGGTCTGCGCGTGTTCGACGACATGAAGCGCCTGGACCGGGACTTCCCCGAAGTGATGCCGCAGTTGCGGGAACGCATCGGCGCCACCGAGGAAGATCTGGTGCTGGTGTGCGGCTGGCCTAATGAAGTGAACGGCCACCGCCCGCAGGAGACCGTCCTGAAGGCTTGTGGCGACCTGCGCCTGCATGCCGCCCGCAAGTACAACGATCGGCACAAGCTGCTAGACCCCAAGGATCTGCGCTGGTTATGGGTAGTCGATTTCCCGATGTTTGAATGGGACGACGAAGACAACCGCTGGGTGGCCGCGCACCATCCCTTCACTTCGGTGAAGGATGAAGACCTACACTTTCTCGCCACCGAGCCCGGCCGGTGCCGCGCCAAGAGCTACGACATCGTGTTGAACGGCATTGAGCTGGCATCCGGATCGATCCGTATCCACCGGCAGGATGTGCAGTCGACAGTGTTCGATGCACTCGGCTTGTCGAAGGAAGAAGCGAAGAAGAAGTTCGGCTTCCTGCTGGAAGCGCTGGAATTCGGCGCTCCGCCGCATGGGGGCATCGCGCTGGGCTTTGACCGCCTGGTGATGCTGCTGGCTGGCGAAGAGACGATCCGCGACGTGATCCCCTTCCCCAAGACTTCCAAGGGCACCGACCTGATGTGCGAAGCACCCAGCACGGTGGACGACAAGCAGTTGCGGGAGCTGGGTATTCAGCTGCGCGTGAAGCCGGGCAAGTAGAGCCCGGCTAACGTCCTTTGAGCCAAAGTTCGGCGGCACCGGTCGCTGACGCGCGCTCTTCAGCAGTGACAGTCGGTCACGGAGCCGCTACTTCAAGGAGTAGCTCTGTACGAACGGCTAAGCGTCGGCTGCGTTCTGGTAGATCTCCTCAATGGGCACCTCGATTCCGAGCGAGTCGAGGTTGACGGCCAATGAGGCGCTGGAGATGGTGCGCATTTGCCATTCGCCGCCGGGTGACCGAAACCAATGCTGGACCCACAGTACATCGGGTTCGATTAGCAGGATCTCCTGGATTGCCGGGTGTTCGCGGTAGGCCGGGAGCTTCAAGTCCACATCATGGCGGCGGGTGGCGGAGGAAAGCACCTCAGCAATGAGGTGCGGATTCAGCACCGTATCCCGCGACT
Organism: Bryobacteraceae bacterium; assembly: GCA_947458745.1. Lineage (GTDB taxonomy): Bacteria > Acidobacteriota > Terriglobia > Bryobacterales > Bryobacteraceae > JAPKYZ01. The sequence goes on from CANGYQ010000004.1 coordinate 348,492, forward strand.
CGTCCAGATGTTCCACCGGCGGGCAGAGCACAGTGACATCCGGGTAAAAGTAGAGGGCTCCCGGCTTCACGAGCACACGTTGATCCGACCCTACAGCGCGACACCGTTTTCCGCGCAGTCCCACCACCAACGCCGAAAGTAGGTTGGCCGCAACAATGTTGTGCCGGGTACCCGCACCGGCCATGGCCAGGATGTTGCCATGCACAAACTCGTGCTTCTGGGGAGATTCCGTTTCGTAGCGCAAGTACTGCGCCTCGGTAAACCGGAGAAGCGGAGCGGAGGCCATGGCGCAATTCTATCAGCGGCAGCAGCCTATTTCAGGCGGCGGTAAAGGCCCAGCAGCACCAGCACGCCTCCGGCCAGCAGGTAGGTATCTGGCTCAGGCACGGGGGATGGGTTGGGGCCCGTGTAGATGGCCGCCATGTTGGAGATGCGGCCGGTGGAGTCGTAGGAGATCGGCGTCCACCCCGGTGAAGGGTCAAAATAGAGGGGCGCTTCGTTGCCGTCCAGCATCCCCGTGGTAAAGCCCAGGCTCGCCCCAAACGAGGTCAAGGTGGAGTTCTTCATGAACAGCCCGTGGTTGGACTTCGACGTCACCGCCACCGGGAGGAAGCCGTAGGGTGTCTCGTTGCCCAATAAGCCGTGTCCGGCAGCGAGGAAGCCGGGGGCGGTTGCTTCCGGGTCCGCTTCACCAGTGGCCGGATTGAACCGTCCGATGCCGTCGTTGGATTGCGCCATCGCGTAGATGCCACCGCCGTTGGCGACGAAGTTGGCGATCAGGTTCTTCTGCAAGCGCAACTGTTCCAATTCAGCCCCGGTGAGAATACCGCCAAAGTCGCTGGCAACTACGATGGCGGAGTAGGCTCCCAGGTTCTGGAGTTCGGTCACCAGCCGGGCGGCGTCGGCGCGGACAAAATCCGTTCCCGGCGTGTAGCCGGCGTTCTTCAAGCCAATCTCACCATCAACGTGAAATGCCTTGTTGCCATTGATCTGGCCATTCGGCAGCTTCTCGACAAAAGGCGGGATGATGCTGGATTCCACAAACAGGAAAGGCTTCAGTGAACCATTACGGACCCAGCTAATCGACGTCCGGAGGAAGTCCTGCGCCGCGGCAGGATCATAGGTGTGCGGGCCGGGCTCAAAAGAAGCATGGTAGTCGGCGTCCAAATGGCTCACCAACATGCGACCAGCAAACGAGGGCGTAGCCCAAAGCAACGCCGCTAGCACCAACGCGAAATGTTTCATCTGATTCACTAAGCGTACGTTCGCATGAAGGGGCCATCACATTCGATCCCCAGACGGTACCATCCAGTACCAGGCGTAAATGGGGATCTCCCAGTACTTCCGTTGTATAGCAGCCCACCCGGGCCTCACTGGAAAGAAAAGCAACGGACTGATCCTAAGGAAGTTCGCCCACCCTATCGGTGAGACGAAAACGGCCGTCTTACGGATTCAGCAATCGGAGAAAAAACTTTGGGGTAGCGCTGATTGGTGAATCAACGGCTACCCCTTGATGCTGCGGGAGAAGAAACTACGCCTTGGTGGGCTTGTCGGACACCTTCCAGGTCTTGTCGTCGAAGTAGAGAACCTTGCCCTGGCGGTAGCTCTGCACGGCCATGGTGATCAACACCTGAGCCCGGGCAGCGGTATCGACATCCAGCGTCGGCTTTTGACGGCTGCGCATGCAATCCAGGAAGTTGCCGACGTGCGTGGGCATGGTGGGATTGTCGGCCACCGGGATCTTGATCTCGTCCTTGCCTTCAAACTTCGCTTCCAGCTCCGGCACGACAAACTTGCCGCCGCGGGCCTTTTCGGCTTTCAGGGTGATAAAGGGCGAGTAGCCCTCAAAGCGGCCATGCTCCACCATGGTGAGCGACGCGCCGTGGCCGCGGATCAGGCCGGGGATGTGCTGCGAATTCGCCATGGAGCTGCTCAGCACCAGGCTGTGGCCCTTGGCATACTCGCCGATCAGGTGGAACGTATCTGGCACTTCGCGATCCGGCTTGGTCGGGTCTTCCGGCAGTTTCGAGAAGCTATAGATGCCGCCGCCCGACATGACGCGGTGGGGGAACTGAGGCTCACCCCAGCAGATGTTCATCGGAGCGACGACGTGGAAGAACAAGTCCGTGGCGATGCCGCCGGAATAATCCCAGTACTTGCGGAAGCGGAAAAAGCGGTCCGCACCCATGTCCTTCACCCAGTCCCGCTTGGTGGCATTGCCCAACCACATCTTCCAGTCGATGTAGTTTTCGCCCTTGCCGTCCGGACCGGCTTCCTTGTCGATGGGCCAGTTCCACTCGCCCTCAATCGAGTTGCGGTGGTAGCTGCCCTGGCTCATGATCATGGGGCCGATCATGCCTTCGCCGATGGCCCTCTTGGCCTGGTGCCACTGGTCGCCCGAGGTGGTCTGTGAACCGACCTGCAGAATGCGCTTGGTTTCGCGAACCGTTTCCGACAACCGGCGCGCTTCGTCCACCGTGTGGCACATCGGCTTTTCCAGGTAGACGTCCTTACCGGCGTCCATGGCGGCCAAAGCGATGGGAGCATGCCAGTGGTCCGGCGTGGCGACAATCACGGCATCGATGTCAGACTTCGAGAGCACCTCGCGGTAGTCCAGAGTGCCGTCGCACTTGTAGGCGTCCTTGCCCTTGTTGACACGCTTCTGGTAGACGTCGCACACCATCGCGATGCGGGCATTTCCCTTGCCTTCGCCCACTTTCGAGAACTCGCGCGCCACATAAAAGCCGCGTCCGCCGGTGCCGATGACACCGACATTGATACGGTCATTCGCTCCCAGGACGCGCCCGGAGGCGGCCGGCTTGGCAGCGGCAAAAGACTTCGCGGTGACGCCCAAGGCACCCGCGGTAGCTAAAAATTCCCGGCGATTCGACGGCATAATCTAGACCTCCAAACCCACCATCTTAGCTCAGAATGGATGCTACCCATTCACGTTCGGCAAAAAAGAAATGGCGCTGGGCACCAGAAGTGCTGAGCACCGCTCGTCTAAAGGGCGATCGCGCCGGAGCTACTGGAGGTAGCCCCGGTTTACGGTCCCGTTGTCGAAGTTGTTGTTGATCGAGTCAACGACGGAATTCAGCGAGCTGCGAGCTCGGCAAGAATCCGTGCCGAGCGCTACCCGGCAAACCTTCGCACTCGGTGTTCGTTACGTGGAAGAACGCGGGGCGAGCGTCCGGCTGGAATGCGCGGCATCCTTGCGGCAAGTCCTTCTCAGCAGAATCTGATTGGTTCGTCGGGCGGCCCTAGACCGCGCATTCGCCGCGGCCAAGTTGCAGCGAGAACTCTTCGTCATCGCCCCAGTCACGATACATCTCGGGCGCGATCTCGATGGGCTTGGCCAGGTCGGCCGTCATGGAGCGGAACGTTTCCACCTTGTGACGAAGCACGTAGCCGCGGAAGCTTTCGCCTTCTGCCCGGTTGGCCCGGTAGTGGTCGAGCACGCGCGTCATCGCCACCGGGGCGGAGCGCGCCGGAATCGACTGGATGGCCAGCCCGAACCGCATCGTGCCGTCGGAATCTAAACCGCCCCCCAGCAGCATCTGGTAATAGGGGATTTCCTTGCCATTGATCTTGCGGGCGTTACCGTAGAACCCGAAATCACCAATCCAGTGCTGGCCGCAGGCATTGGGACAGCCCGATGCTCGGATCCGCAAATGCTCAATCTGCGCGTCCGGTTGCTGGCTGAGGTAATCGCGCACGGTGGAGGACAGCGCGTCACCCAGGTTCATCGTCTTGGTCAGCGCCAGATTGCAGGAGTAGGCTCCCGGGCAGGTGACCACATCATCCAGGTCGCCGGGGCCTACATCGGCCAGGGCGTAGCGCTTCAGCAGCGAATAGACCTGTTTCAGCCGGTCCAGCGGAACAAAGGCGACGTGGGCGTTCTGGTCAATGCCCAGCCGCACCAGGTTGTCGCCCGATTCCCGGGCCACCCGCGCAATCACGCGCATCTGTTCGGAGGTCAGGTTGCCTTGCGACACCCGGATGGTGACGATGGCGAAGCCGTCCTGCTTCTGGCGGCGGATGTTCTTGTCGAGCCACCGGTCATACTCCGGGTCGCTGGCTCCATTCAACACGGGCAGCGAAGCACCGTCGCGCGGCAAGGACGGATTCGTCTCAAAGGCACCGAAACCTTCCGGAACGGCCTCCGGCACCGGCACACCGCCGTTGGCCAGAATGTCGGCGAACTGTTCTTCCACCTTCTCCTTGAACCAGTCCCAGCCACGTTCGCGGATCACAAACTTCAGGCGCGCCTTGTTGCGGTTAGAGCGGTTGCCATGCAGGTTAAAGATCCTGACCACCGCCTCACAGCGCTGCACCAGCATCTCTACCGGCAGAAACTCATCCAACACTCGCGCTTCACTCGGCAGCGGACCCAGGCCCCCACCGGCCACGACACGGAAGCCTTTGCGGCCATCCACGATCTTGGCGGTAAAGCCCAGGTCGTGAATTTCGCCCGCCATGTCATCATCGTCCGACCCGGCAAACGCGATCTTGAACTTGCGCGGCAGGTTGTCGGTCAGCTCTTGATGCAAAAACGCAAACGCCGCTTGACGCATATACGGCCGGACGTCGAACACTTCGTTCTCGAGCAAGCCCGCCAAGGGTGAGCCCGTCACGTTACGCACCGTGTTGTAGCAGGCTTCCCGCGTCGTCAACCGGGCATCGGCCAGCCGGTGCAAAAGATCGGCGACGCGCGGCAACGGAATGAAGTGATACTGCAAATTCTGTCGCGTGGTTAGATGGCCCTTCCCACCCGCGAACTCGTCGGAAATGTCGGCCATCACGTCCAACTGATGCGACAGCAACTGCCCGCCCGGCACCTTGGTCCGGATCATGTGGACATCGGGTTGACGCTGGCCATAGACGCCGCGCCGCAGACGGGCGGCCCGGAAGTCGTCCGCGCTGAGAGTTCCCGCCAGGAATTCCAGGGCCTGGCCACGGAAGGCTTCGATGTCCGCACGGACCTGCTGTTCGTAGGAGTGTTCCAGTAAAGTGGGGTCTGCCGCAATACCGCTCATTATCCCTGGAGAATACCAGATTTCGACCCTGGAGGGCACCTCGACGGGCCGATTGCCGGCGTGCCGCCTGGCTACAGCGCGCAAAGTAAATGAGACGGGAGCGGCTAGCGCAGTTCAGCGGGAAGGGGCGGTCGCGTCCGTGGTGGGCAAGGGCCGCGTGGCGAAGGCGTATTCCGCCACCGGCTCGCCGCCGATCAGATGCCGCTGGATGATCAACTCCAGCACCTCCGGCGTCGCCGAGTGGTACCAGGTGCCTTCCGGGTAGACCACCGCAATGGGCCCGCCTTCGCACACCCGCAGGCAATTGGCCTTGGACCGGAAGACGCACGCCGGGCCGCCATCGCCCAGCAGCTTCAGTTCCTTGAGCCGCGCTTTCAAAAACTCCCAGGAGCGGACGCCTTCTTCGCGGGCGCAGCACTTGGCCTCCGTCTGTTCCGCGCACAAAAATACATGGCGCTCAATCTGGCCGATCTTCAGCGCTTGGGCCAACTTCTCCAGGCGCGCCAGATCAACGGGACGGGGTGCGGGCTGATCACTCATGGTTCCAATATGCCGCAATCGCCGGACCCGCTGGAGCCTCAGCCAGGAATCGCCAACAGTTGCCGTACTGACGGAGTCTCCAGATCGGCTTTGGCGACTTGCTGCACCGGCACATCCACCTTCCGCTCCGGCGTCTCCCCGCGGCGCTTACGCACCAGGGACCGCACGGCCTCATAGCCTAGCTTGGCCGCATCCTGCACCATCATCCGGTCGATGGTGCCATCACGCAAAGCGGCCACGTGGGATTCACTGGAATCAAAAGTCACCAGCTTGACCTTGCCCGACAGGCCGCGAGACTTAATGGCCTGGATAGCGCCCAGCGAAGCCGCTTCGCTTGAGGCAAACATTCCGCTCAACCGCGGGTGCGCGGTGAGAATGTTTTCCGCCGCCGCCCGGGCGCGCGCGGGATCCGCCATGCTGTACTGTTGCGCCACCAACCGCACCGCTGTGTGATCGGCTGCCAGCGTCGAAGCGAACCCGGTCTCGCGCAGGCCCGTGGAGGTACCACCAGGCTTCTGCATGATAATGGCGACATCGCCCGGCCCGGCCACCAGGCCCGCCAGCGCGTGGGCCGCCGCTTGTCCAGCGCCGCGATTGTCGGTGGCGATAAAGCTGACGTAGCCTTCCGTGTTAACACCGGAATCGAAGATGGTCACCGGAATGCCGCTTTTGATGACTCGCTCCACCGGCGCGGCCAACGCTCGCTCATCGGTGGCTGAGAGGGCGATGGCGTCGACGCGCTGGGCCAGCATCGAATCAAGAATCTGGATCTGCCGGCTATGGTCGGTCTCATCATGCGGGCCGTTCCACAGCACTTCGACGCCAAACTCCTGGGCCGCCCGGTCCACGCCCTGCCGGACCGTGAGGAAGAACAGATGGGAAGTGGCTTTGGGGATCACCCCGATGCGGATACGCTGCTGCCGGTTACAGGCCATCAATACAGAAGCCGTACCGGTCCCGATCATTTGCCGCCGTGAGAGCATCCCTGGATGATATGACGACGCGAATAGGTGGACCGGACCGTTAGCCGGACACGGCGGTTTGGGGGGGCACCGGGGCCCGGAGTTGACTGGCCTCAGCCAGCACGGCGCGCAAGGCATCGATCTGGAGCGGCTTGGTGAGAAAGTGATCCATGCCTGCTTCCAGGCACGTTTCGCGATACCCGGCGATGGCGTGGGCGGTCAAGGCCACGATGTAGGGCTGGCGCGGCAACATTTCCTGGCGGATGCGGCGAGTGACTTCCAGCCCGTCCATGTGCGGCATCTGGACGTCCATCAGGATCACGTCAAAGTCGCCTTCAACGGCCGCCTGCAGTGCCTGCTCGCCATCCACCGCCAAGTGAACTTGAGCCCCGGTCTTCTCAATGGCCCGCCGCGCGATCAGTTGATTGATCTGGTTATCTTCAGCCAACAGCACCCGCAGCCCGGGCAGTGCGGCGCCGCTGGATGGTTGGGCCCGCTCCGGTGCTGGAAGGGCCACGGTCTGGGCGGCCGGCAGAGTGAACCAGAAGGTGGAACCCTCGCCTTCGGTGCTTTCTGCTTGCAGGCGGCCGCCCATCAGTTCGGTCAGATTCCGCGTGATCGCCAAGCCCAGGCCCGTTCCGCCAAAGCGTCTCGTCAGCGACGTATCCACCTGGATAAAGGGCTGGAACAGTTCACCCAGTCGCGCGACCGGAATCCCGATGCCGGTATCCTCAACGGAGATCTCCACCTGGCCCGGTTGGGCACCGGCCAGCATCTGCACGGAAACCGTCACGGAGCCTGCTTGGGTGAATTTTAGGGCATTGCTTAACAGGTTAAACAACACTTGCCGCAGCCGTAGCGGGTCAGCCATCACCCAACGGGTAGCCGCCACCAGCGGAATCACCGACAACTCAACGCCCCGTTCGGCGGCCGCGGGAGCGAAGAAGCGCCGCACTTCGTCCAGCGTGGCGGCCAGATCCACGGGCCGCAGGTGTAGATCCAGTTTGCCGGCTTCGATCTTGCTGAGGTCCAGAATGTCATTCAGCACTTGCGACAGCGCCTCGCCCGAAGCACCCATCAATTGCACCAGCTCAGCTGCGCGCGGCTCCAGTTTCAGATCCTTCAACATGGCCGCCAACCCCAGAATGCCGCTCAAGGGCGTGCGGATCTCGTGGCTCATGTTGGCGACAAAGGCGCTCTTGGCCCGGTCCGCGGCCTGCGCCTGACGCGTAGCTTCCGCCAGCCGGAGCTCGGCTTTCTTCTGATAGCTGATATCGGCGATCGTACCCAGGACGCGGCGGCGGCCACCGGTCACCACCAACCGGCCGCGTGATTCCACCCAGATGTACTCGCCGCTCTTGGTCCGGATGCGGGACTGCCGCACGAACTGACGCCCCCCGCCGGCCAACCAATCCGGATACCGGCTGAGAATCGGCCCGGCATCATCCGGATGCAGGGCAGCGGCGAAAAACTCCGCCGTCGGCTGAAATTCGCCCTGTTCGTAACCCAGCAGTTGATAGTGCCGGGGACTGATAAAGACGTCGCCGGTTTCCAGATCCCAATCGTAGAGCCCGGCCCCGGCACTATCCAGCGCCTGTTGCTGGCGGTACTCGCTGATGCGAAGATTCTCCGCGACGGCGCGCCGTTCGGTGTCATCGTTGATCACCCCGCGCCATTCGCCAAAGGCTCCGCGCCGCAGAGAATTGCGCACATGCAACTCCTGACCTGAGGCGGTGGTGACGCGATACTCCAGTTCCGTAGCCTGCACCGTGTCACGGCAGCGGACCAGTTCAGCGGCAACTCGCTCCCGGTCTACTGGGCTGACATGTGCCAGCCAAGGGACGTCCGGGTGCAGCCAGTCCTCCGCCGGGCGGCCCAGCAAACTGCCCCTAGCGTCATGGATGAAGCGGAAGTGAGTGAGGTCCGGATTACTCTCCCACAAGATGGCGTGGAACGAATCCACAATGTCGGCGATGCGCAGCGCCGACTTGCGCACTTCATCCATCAACGTCAACGTAATGCCGCAAAGACTGCCTAATGACAGCACCACCGAAACCGCTGCCGCTAACAATGCCTGGCGCCGGTAGATGCTGACCCCCAGAACTCCAGACCCAATGGCGAGGAAGTGGAGACCGAAGAGGATGGAGCTAACCGCCGTCACCAGCGCTCCGGCGCGAGAGGACCGGTAGCGATGACGCGCAAACTCAATGCCAAAATAGATCAGCGAAGGTCCGATCAGAAAGAGCCGCGGCACCAAGCCATAATCGGCATGGCCGGTCCCGGGAAGGGCAGGCCAAATCAGTCCGGCCAAGCCCAGCAACAGCCCCATACCGACGGCCCCGCCCATCAACAGCCAGCGGCACCGCCGACTGAGCGGTGGATGCGACAGGCCAAAGCCGGAAAGAAAGAACAGCGGTGCCTGCACGTAATAAATGCAGGTTTGCACCATGATTAAGGTGGTTGAAGCCCAGTAAGGCCCGTCCAGTAGAGCCACCGAGGGAATCACGGCAGCCTGGGTAAACGAGACCATCGCCCACGCCGCCGACCAGTCCCGCAAATAAGGCTCGCGGCTAACCCTTAGATAGTAAAGCAGCGTCAGCAGTGCCAGCCCGGCCGTAACCGCCGCTTGCAGCAATACCAACGCTTGGAAGGACGGACTCACTCACCCGTTATCGTAAAGCATTTGCAGTGTAATCGTCTGGCCATTCGGGTTGAATTGCTCCGGATTCATGCAATTGTTTCTGGCATGAGTGAGGCCGGCCAGAGTGGCGGCGGGCTGCGGCCAGAAACACCCCAAAAGCAAAGTCGCTCCAGCCCGCTCCACCGGGCCATCGTGGCTAGGCCAGAACGCGCTGGAGCGAGACGGTGAAAAGCGTGGCTAGTAACCCTAGAAGTTCAGCCGGAGTGCGAACTGGAACTGGCGCGGAGTTCCCTGGCCGGTGACACCGTCGTTGGCGGTGGTCAGGATGGTGCCGAAGGTGCCGTTTGAGAAGTTGTTCACCGGGTTGCCGTATTGCGCCCGGTTGAACAGGTTGAACGTCTCGGCGCGGAACTCCAGGTTGAACTGCTCGGTGATCCGGGTGCGCTTGGTGATGGCGCTATCCACCTGCCATAGACCCGGGCCTTGGCCCACATTGCGGCCCAGGTTGCCCCAAGTACCAGTGGCCGGAATGGCAAAGGCGGACCGGTTGAGGTAAGCGCCCGGGATCGGGTCGGCCAGCACCACAGCGCCGCCCAGGTAGGTGGGCCGTTGGTTGACCGTGTTGCCATCGGGTACGGTGGTCTGCGCGCGATTGAGAATAATGTTCACCGGACGGCCGGTGCGGACAAAGTAGAAGCCGCTCACCGCCCAGCCACCCCACAGCTTGTTCTTGGCCCACGGCAGTTCGTAAACAGCATTGGCAGTCACGGTCTGACGGATGTCAAAGTCGGCGCGGCCGCGGTCGCAAGCGCGGCAGTTGGAGCGCATCACTTCCGCCCCTTCGCCCGATCCGGCGTTATCGTCCACCACCTTGCCATACAGATACTGCATCTGGAACATGAAGCCGCGCTTCAGGCTGCGGTTCAGCGACGCTTGTAGGCCGTTGAAGCTGTTGCGGTTGTAATTCACTTTGCGGTCGATGCTGGAAAAGCCGGCGTAGGGGCGGCGGCCCGTCACCGGATCAATGTTATTCAACCGGTCCCGGCCAAACAGGTGCGTGCCTTTGTTGCCGACATAGGCCGCCTGCAACACGAACGAGGCGGGCAACTGATGCTGCACCGAAAATGTCCAGTTGGTGGTGTAGGCGTCGCGTCGGTCGCGCTGCAGGGCGCGGGGCGCCACGGCAGTGGTCCGGGCCTGATTGAGAAACGAGTCGAAGGGAAACGCGAGCCCCGTCTGCTCGGCAATGGTCAAGGTAAACGCCTCACCAAAACTGTCCAGCGCGGCGTTGACGTCGTCATTCTGTCCAGGCGTGTGATAGACACCCGTGCCCGCGCGGAACACCGTGCGGCCCTTAAACATCTCCGGCGACCAAGCCAGCGAAACCCGGGGCGCAAAGTTGTTGTTGTCGCGGAAGTACCAGGGCGTATTGGCCGGGCACAACCCGCCGCAGCGCTCAAAATCGAGCACCTTGCCGCGGTTGTGGACTTCGTTGGCCAAGCCATAATTCTCGTAGCGGACACCGTAGTTCAGCGTCAGGTTCGGGCGGACCTTGAATTCGTCCTGGACGTAGAAGAAGTTGAAGAAGCGGCGCGCGCCCAGCATGGGATAGTTGGTGGACCGCGCCACGCTGTCCAGGCGGTTGGCCGTAAAGTTCGCCAGACTGCCGTAGGCCAACGTGAACTGGCCATTGTCGGCCACATTGATGTCCACGCGCCGGGATTCAAAGCCGGCCTTAAACGTGTGACGGCCAAAGATGCGAGAGAAATTGTCGAGCACCGAATACGAAGTGGGTTTCTCCACTTCCGTGCGGCCGGCTTGCGTGCCGGTAAAGCCCGGTACCGAAACCTGGAAGGGCAAACGGCCCACCTGCGTGCGCTCCAGCGCCGAGCGGTTGACGCCCACACGGACTTCATTCACCGTCGCCGCGCCAAACACCGACTGGAACTGAATGGTGCCCTGCACCGGCCGGATGTCGGAGTCGCGCGTCTCCAAAAGAGCGTTGCGCGGTTCGCTGACGAATCCGGTGTTGGAGTTGTAACGGGCAAACAGCGAATGACGGTCATTGATCCGGTAGTCCACGCGGAACATGCCCGAATCCTCATTCCACAGCTGACGGGGCGTGCCCACAAATCGGTCCACGTTGGCATTCACCGACCCGGCGTTGCCCAGCGGATATCCTTCGAGAATCGGCCGCAAGGCCGGCGTCGAGGCCAGCGTCGCCGTGCGATACGCCTGGCTGGGTACTAACCCGGTGGCGGAAGTGGTGGTGAGGCGCTGGCGCAGACCTTCATAGTTGGCGAAAAAGAATAGCTTATTCTTCTTGATCGGGCCACCTACGTTGGCACCATATTGATTTAGGCGCAGCGGCGGCACCGCCGGACCGTCAATAAATCGGCGCGCATCAAAGAAGCTATTGCGGACAAACCAGAAGGTGCTGCCATGGAACTCATTGGTGCCGGTCTTGGACACCAGATTCACCAAGCCACCACCACCACCGCCGCCTTCGGCCGTGTACATCGAAGAACTGACGCGGAACTCAGCAATCGAATCCAGCGAGATCACCAAGCGCAGATTGGCCTCCTGCCGGGGATCCTTCACGCCGGTGGCGTCCACACCGTCAAAGGTCCAATTGTTCTCATCGCGCGGGCGGCCAAAGAAGCGGATGGAATTCTGATTGCCCTCACCGGTGTTGGTGGCACCAGGGGCCAGCAGCATCAGCGAGGTCCAGTTACGGCCGTTGATCGGAATGTTGCGCATCTGCGTCTCGCCGATCGCCGTGCCAATCTCGGAGGTGCTGCGGTCGATCACCGAGGTCTCCGCCGTCACTTCAACCTGCGTCGAAACCGTGCCCGTCTCCAGTTGCGCGTCTAGCGTGCGTACCTGCCCCACCGAAAGCTGCACGGCGTCAATCTTGGCCGTCTTGAAACCGTCCTTCGAGATGGTCACGGTGTAGCTGCCAATGGGCAGCCGGACCAATTGATAAGTACCCGTGGAATCGGTCTTGATCTCGCGGCGCAGGCCATCGGCAGGGTTGACTGCTTCAATTTTCGCCTCCGGCACCACCAGCCCAGACGCATCGCGAACAGTGCCGTTGAGAGAAGCACGATCCGCCTGAGCCCAGAGACTGCCGCTGCCAAGGAGACAGACAAGAGGAATCTGTAAATAGGTACGCATCTTTTAATATTTAGACTAGCAATGGACTGTTTATTTTCCATGACAACGCGGCGTATTTTGTGTGACTGACGCCGAGACATATGTGCAGGTAAGCTCGTGGTCATGGCTGGTTCCCGTCTACTGCTGCTGATCACCGTCTCGGCCACCTTGGCGGCTTGGCAAGCACCCCGCATTTTTGAAGTGAAGCCCACTGTGGCCACCCAAAAGGTGACCAACGACCCCGACGATCCGGCCATTTGGATCAACCCGGCGAACCCGGAAGCCAGCCTGGTTCTGGGCACCAACAAAGTGCAAGCACCCCAGGGTGCGTTGGTGTTGTTTGGGCTGGATGGCCAGATCCGGCAAACGGTCTCCAGCATCGACCGCCCCAACAATGTGGACGTCGAATATGGACTCAAAGCCGCCGCTCCAGCCGCCGGAGCCGCGGCCGCCATCGATATCGCCGTGGTCACGGAACGGTTGAAAAGCCAGCTCCGCATCTTTAGCATCACCGCCCAAGGCGTGCGTGAGGCAGGTGCTGTGGATTGCTGCCGGGAGCCGATGGGCGTCGGTCTGTACCGGCGTCCCCGCGATGGAGCCATCTTCGCCATCGTTGCCCCCAAGGGCCGGCCCGATAGCCCGCTGCAGAACTATCTACTCCAGTTCCGTTTGCACTACGCGGGCGGCAAAGTAACTGGACAACTGGTGCGCCGGTTCGGCCGCTTTAGCGGGACCAAGGAGATTGAGGCCGTGGCCGTGGACGACGAACTCGGCTTCGTTTACTACGCCGATGAAGGCGCGGGCATCCGCAAATATCACGCCGACCCCGACCACGCCAGCGCCGCCCAGGAAGTGGCCCTGATCGGCACCACCGGGTACCGGGGTGACCGCGAAGGGCTGGCCCTCTACACCAGGCCGGGTGGCGAGGGTTTTCTGATCTCCACCGATCAACTGCCCTTAAACAGCGAGTATCGCGTTTATGCGCGCGGCGGTGACAACCGGCTGCTGTTCACCTTCAAGGGCGGGGCCGACACCACCGATGGCATCGAAGTAACGTCTACGCCACTGGGCCCGCGTTTCCCCGCGGGTTTGTTTGTGGCCATGAACTCGGCCCCTAAGAATTTTCTTTTCTATGACATGCGGGACGTATTGAAGGTGGCGGGGCGCTAACGGCGGGCGGTCGTCAGTCGAGAAGCCGGCCTGAGGCGGGGCGGCCCGTGAGAACCTAGTAGTTTGTCGCCTCTCGCCGTCATCTTCCTGATTGTGTTCTTGGACCTGCTGGGTGCCGGCATTCTGGTGCCGGTCTTCCCTTTTCTGGTCCGCCAGTTCCAGAACGACGCCATGGCCGTCGGCCTGATGTCAGTGGCCTTTTCCGGGGCCCAGTTTTTCGCGACACCCATCCTTGGCGTATTGAGCGACCGTTTTGGCCGCCGCCCCGTGCTGCTGATCAGCCTGGCTGGGACCGCGTTCGGGTACTTTCTCTTCGGCTGGGCCGGTACGCTGTGGCTGATGTACCTCTCGCGCGTCATCGATGGCGTCACCGGCGGCAACATCTCCACCGCGCAGGCCTACATCGCCGACATCACCCCGCCAGAGCAGCGGGCCAAGAATTTCGGCCTGATCGGAGCCGCCTTCGGCCTGGGCTTCATCATCGGCCCGGCGCTGGGTGGGGTACTTTCCAAGATCAGCTTGACCGCCCCCGCTTTTGGGGCCGGAGCGTTGTCGCTGGTGACGCTGGCGGCCACCTGGTTCTTCCTGCCGGAATCCCACCCGGTAGAGAAGCGCGGCGTACGCATCACGGACTGGCGTCAACTGGACCCGCTCCGCCAGATCGGCCGCGCGCTGGTGCGCCCGGAGCTGACATTGCTGCTGCTGGCCTTCTTTTCGGCCAACTTCGCCATGGCGGCCCTGCAAACCAACTTCGCCGTCTACGCCTTTGACACTTACCAGATCGGCCCTGCGCAGATCGCCGGCATCTTCGCTGCCATCGGCATTGTGGGCGTCTTGACGCAGGGTCTGCTGATGCGCCGCATCTCGGGCGTGGTGGATGGCCGCAAACTGGCCGTCATCGGCACGGCCATCGCGGGTGCGGCCTTTGCCGGCCTGCCCTTCATCCCCAGCGGCCCGCTGCTGTTCATTCCTTGCGGCTTCATCTCCTTTGGCATGGGCCTCACGGGGCCCAGCCTCACCAGCCTGCTGTCGCGTGTGGTTTCCTCGCAGGAACAGGGCAGTATCCTGGGCGTCTCGCAAAGCCTGGGCAGCTTGACCCGCGTCCTGAGCCCGGTGGCCGCCGGAGCGCTGTATGACCACGTCAGCCACACCTCGCCCTACTACGCCGGGGCGTTGTGTTTGTTGCTGGCGCTCGCGCTGGTGATCAGTTCCTGGGCCAGCCAAGGGCGCAAAGCTGACTCGGCCGGGGCCGATTAGTCGAACATAGCCGTAGGCGCGGCGATGTCAACGGTTCGCTGCACATGTGCTGGACGATCGCTTCGGGATCGTTGAGCAGCGCGCCCATCACCTGGGTCGCCGTCAGCGTCTCCGTTGATTCGCTCCGCCGAGTGACCGCCAGAAAATGCTGCCCTGCGCCGGTTCACCAGTGCTACCCGCGCATAAGGACGCGGCGGGAAACTACTCTGGCTTCTTGACGGCGGGCGCATCCATATCGGGTAGCGCCTCATGGGTGCGCTCCCGGAACTTGCCCTTCAGGCCCCGTGCCAGCGAAACGGCGTCGCTGCCAAACCGCTCCCGCAGCTTGTCCACCGCCGTCAGTGCCGTCTCCCAGCGCTGATTGGCGGGCGCATCAAACAAACCCTGCTGCCCGGCCGCGACATCCAGGCCGGAGACCCCGACACCCAGCAAACGGATCGGCTCCCCCACCCGCCACGCTTTGCGGAACATCTCCCGCGCCGCATCGGCAATGGCGCGATCAAGCGCCGTCGGCTCCCGCAGCGTGTGGGCTCGCGTGAAGGTCGAAAAGTCCGAGTAGCGGAGCTTTAGGTTCACCGTGCGGGCAAACAACTGGTGCTTGCGCAACCGCTCCGCCACCATCTCGGACAACCGGTCCAGCGTCGCCAGCAGCTTGGTTTCGTCGCCCGTATCGTCATTGAACGTGTGTTCGTGACTGATCGACTTCGGGTCTTCATGGCCACCCACCTGGGCATCAAACCAGCCGCCCGCATCCGCTCCGCGCGCCTTACCCGCCAGCGCCAAACCCCATTTGCCGAACTTGGCCCGCAGGAACTCTTCGTCGAGCGCCGCCAGGTGCCCCACCTGACGGATGCCCAGCTCATGCAGGTACTTCTCGGTCACTTTGCCGACACCCGGGATCTTGCGGACATCGAGCGGCGCCAGAAACTCCGCTTCTTGGCCGGGCGCAATCCAGAGCACGCCATTGGGCTTGGCCTGATCAGAAGCCACCTTCGACACCAACCGCGTCTGCGAAGCGCCGATCGAGCAGTTCAGCTGCGTCTCCTGCTTGATGGCTTCATGGATCCGGTGCGCCGCGGCCAGCGGCGAACCCAGCAGCCGCTCCGTGCCCGTCATGTCCAGATACGCCTCATCAATCGAGGCCATCTCCACCACCGGCGTAAACCGGCCGAAGATCTGCTGGACGCGCTTGGAATAATCGCGGTAACGGTCCGGGTGTCCTTCGATAAAGATCGCCTGCGGGCACAGCTGCGCCGCCGTCCGCAATGGCATCGCGGAATGAACGCCAAACTTGCGCGCCGCATAAGAAGCCGCCGACACCACGCCCCGCTGGTCGCGCGCGCCGCCCACCACCACCGGCTTGCCCTTCAGCGACGGGTCATAAAGCTCCTCCACGCTGACAAAGAAGGCATCCATGTCGACGTGGAAGATGCGGGGTGGCCGGGGTGCCGGCATGGCGGCGGTCTCTCCTTCTTTCACGTTCCTTCACGAGTTGCACCACCCCGCCGATAAGCCTCGTCGAGGGGGTGCCTCTCTAGATCATGAACCAGATTTCCACCAAGTCCCTCGCCATCGTCTGCCTGACGCTGGCCGCCGCGTCCGCCGCGCCGATCATTGAGACCTCCGGCATCAGCTTCACGGGCCTGGACACCGAATGGCAAGCCCGCGCCCGCAACTTCCGCAACCGCGCCGGCACCTGGAAGCCGATCATCTTTGGCGATGGCGGCTCCACCAACAACTCCTTCGCCGTCAGCTCGAACAGCGCCTGGAGCGTCACCGGCAACACCATCACCGGCATCTTTTCGCTCGAGTATGCGCAACTTGGCACGAGCCCCGGTGGCTCAGTGCGGTTCAAGACCGGCAACCACGACATCACCAACAAGAACGTCGGCACCGACAGCGGCCCTGGCGACTCGGACGGCCCCATCACCAACTTATTCATTGACGTGGTGGACAACGCGCAAGTGGTTTTCTCCCTAACCAATCTCACGCTGAAGTACGGCAAGCAGACCGTGCTGCTGCCGAATCTGGTGACTGGCTCAGGCGCTACGGTGGACAGCAAACAGTTGATGGTGGGCAACCTGCTGCCGGAGTTCGGCAAAGGCTTTACGCTATCCGGTGACTACCGGATGGTCTCCAGCGTCGCCGTCAGCAATTTGTCTGACGAATCGCCGCGCATCGACTTCAAGGCGCTCAGCGGCGGCGTGATAGATAACCCCGTCCCGGAACCCGCCACCTGGGCACTGATCGGCGGCTCCTTAGTCGGCCTAGGCGTCTACCGCAAGCGCCAACGCCGCCGCGACTAGGGCCGCTCAAATCGAGGTCAGGCTCGGAGGGCCCCGGGGTGGCGCAGGCTGTCAGCCTGCAGCGGGACTATCAGTCCCTCCGGGGCACCGCAGACGCCTCATGTCAAGGCCTTTTCCGCTTCCCTTCGCCCCGAGGTGGAATGAATTCCGCCTGCACGCTGACAGCCTGCGCCACCATGTAACCACCAGAATCCAGACGCACTCCACTAACGCCGCGCCCGCACAATGCGAGGCCGCCCGGCCAAGTCGGGCGACACCTGAAATTCGCGCCAGCCGCCAAGAAGCGGAGCCATTTCCGCGCGCGCATCGATCTCGCCAATCAGCCAGCTGCCCGGAGCCAGCACCAGCGCCGCCTGGGGCACCAGCCGCCGCCAGACATCCAACCCGTCGTCGCCCCCAAACAGGGCCAACCCTGGCTCCCACTCCCGCACCTCGCGCTCTAGCTGATCCCGCGCCGGAACGTATGGCGGATTGCTCACCACCAGCGCGGCACTGCCGATCGCGGTCAACAGATCGCCTTCCAGAAACTGGACGTCAGCACCCAAGCGTTCTGCATTGCCCCGGGCGATCTCCAGGGCCCGGCGGGAGATGTCCACCGCAAAGACGGTCCGCTTCAGCTCCAGCGCCAGCGTGATGGCAATGCAGCCGCTACCGGTGCCCACATCGACGATTGGCCCGTCAATCGAAGGCAACTCGAGTGCGGCCTCGATGAGATGCTCCGTCTCCGGACGGGGGATCAGTACGCCCGGTTCAACGTGGAAGGGCCTTCCGTAAAACTCCTGCTGCCGGGTGATGTACTGGGTGGGCTTGCCGCCCATTCGTTCGTGCAACCACCGGCCATAGTGGATCCAGGCCAGCTCAGAAAGCCGGTCGTTCGAGTGGGCGATCAAGTAGGTGCGATCCTTCCCCAAGGCATGCGCCAGCAGGACTTCCGCCGTCAAACGGGGCGCGTCCACGCCTTCCCGCGCCAGAAGGTCCGCCCCTTGGCGTACGGCTTGCCCCAGCGTGAGATCAGGTTGCATCGGCGGCCACGGACTCATCATCGCACCGCGCACCGACAACGCCCACTGCCACCCGGCTAGACTGGAAGTTGGCCGCCTTTCGCGCCCTCCGCCACCGCAACTTCCGCCTCTTCTTCATGGGCCAGACCACGTCTCTGGTCGGCACCTGGATGCAGAATGTCGCGCTTACGTGGCTGGTTTACCGGCTGAGCCACTCGGAACTGCTGCTCGGCTTCACGGGCTTCCTCACCCATCTGCCCACGCTGATTCTTGGCCCCGTGGGCGGCGTGGTGGCAGACCGCGTGGACCGGCGTAAGATCGTTATCCTGTGCCAGGCGCTCTTTCTGCTGCAAGCGGTGCTGCTGGCCGGGCTGACGCTGACGGGCCGCGTGACGGTAGCGCACGTGATGGGGTTGGCCTTCTTCCAGGGCCTGGTGGACGCCTTTGACCGTCCCGCCCGGCAATCCTTGCTGGTCCATCTGGCGGGCCGCGAGGACCTGCTGAATGCCGTTTCGCTGAACTCGCTGATGTACAACACCGCCCGCGTCATCGGCCCCTCCATCGGGGGCGTGATGGTGGCGGCTTTTGGCGAAGGCATCTGCTTCAGCGTCAACTCGCTCTCGTTTCTGGCGGTGCTGGGCAGCCTGTTTCTGGTGACGGCACCGCCGGCTGAGCCGTCGTCGGACACAAGCGCCCTGGCGCACCTGAAAGAGGGTTTCCGGTATGTCTCCCAGGAGGCGCACGCCCGCCGCATGTTGCTGCTGAACGGGGTGATCAACCTGGCGGTGGCACCCATCTGGGTGGTGCTGCCGCACTTTGCCGATTCGGTGTTTCACCGGGGCAGCTCCGGCGTGGGTTTCCTGACGGCCTCCATGGGCCTGGGCGCCGTGGTGGGGATGCTGGGGCTGGCGGCGCGGACCACCACCGTCGGGCTACGCAGCCTGGCCTTCTGGAGTGTCCTGCTGCTGGGTGGGGCCATGGCGGCTTTCGCTTTCTCCCCTTTGTTCGCGCTGTCGGCGGCGATGATGGCACTGCTGGGCTTCAGCGTGATGCGGATGAATGGAGCCACCAACACGGAGTTGCAGTCCCGGGTACCGGAAGCGCTCCGAGGCCGCGTGATGGGCTTTTTCGCGATGGCGAACGTCGGCGTGCTGCCGCTGGGGTCTCTGGGCGGCGGAGCTTTGGCGGAAACCGTGGGGGCCAGTTGGGTGGTGCTGGGCGGGGGTGTGATCTGCATAGCGGCGGCGGTTGTGTTCCGCTGGAGAGAGGCTTCATGATCACGCTCCTGATGCTGACGCTCGCGGCCGATCTGCCTTCGCAGCGCGAGGTGGACGAGATTACGCGACGGCTGGGCGAGGTGATGCAGTTGAAGCCCCGCCGGTCGATCCCGGTCCATCAGATGACGCGCGACGCCCTGAAGCGCGACTTCACCCGCCGGGCCGACAAGGTGATGAAGCCGGAAGAGCAGCGGGTGGACGAATTGACGCTGCAATGGCTGGGCTTTGTCGCGCCCGGCTTTAATCTGAAAACCACCACGGTCGATCTACTGTCGGAACAAGCCGCGGCTTTCTACGACTACCGCCGCAAGCGCCTGGTGATGCTGGCCAATCCGCTGGGCGAGTTCGACCCCAACGTCCTGGCGCACGAGCTGTCGCACGCCCTGGCTGACCAGCACTTCAAGATCGGCCGCTTCATCGACGGGGCTA
Organism: Bryobacteraceae bacterium; assembly: GCA_947458745.1. Taxonomy (GTDB): domain Bacteria; phylum Acidobacteriota; class Terriglobia; order Bryobacterales; family Bryobacteraceae; genus JAPKYZ01. Next base: position 368,267 of record CANGYQ010000004.1, read on the forward strand.
AGGCCGGTGATGACGCCGAGTTGGCCCGGCAGTCGGTGGTGGAAGGTCAAGCCTCCTGGTTGATGGCCGATTACGAATCCCGGCAACGCGACGGCACCAGCGTGGCGGAAGCTCCCGGACGCCTGCCGGCCTGGAGCTCGTTTGACGAAAAGGCCAGCTTCGCGTTTCCGGAACTGGAAAAGGCACCGCTCTATTTGCGGGTGAACCTGTTGTTCCCGTATTGGGAAGGCGGCCGGTTCCAGCAGGCGGTGCTGGCGCGCTCCGGCGCTCGCGGTTTCCGGGAAGTGTTTACAACTCCGCCGGTCTCTTCGCAACAGATCCTGCATCCGGAGGCTTACTTTGAGCACCGCGTGCCGGAACAGCCGGCGCTGCCGGTGGCCCACCTGAAAGGCTACCGGACGCTGAGCGCGGGCGTTCTCGGTGAAGCCGACCATCTGGTGCTGTTCAAGCAGTATGGCGAACCCCAGCCGGAGCGCGTGGCGGAAGGCTGGCGCGGCGGCCAGTACCGGATGCTGGAGCGGCGCCGGAATGGCGCGACGGAATGCTGCGTCGTGCTCTACAGCTCCAGTTGGAAAGATGAGGCCGCGGCGCAGGCGGCCGAGAAGGCCTGGGCGCGAGTGCTGGCCAACAAGGCAGTTCAGGCCCCGGCGGCTGTTCGGGCTCGGGTGACGCGACAGGGGCGCAACGTCGTCAGCATCGAAGGTCTATCGGACACCATCGATCCCAAATGACATCGGTGTGCGCGCGTCCCCCTGGCCGAATATGCAACAATTGCCTCAGCAGTTTTGCCGACGGTACCGCGATTTTGATGGGCTACCGGGCGGCTGCAATACCAGGAGAGGGTGTAGTGAAAGAAAGAGGCATCGTAAAGTGGTTTAATGCCGCCAAGGGTTATGGATTCATCCAGCGCTCAACCGGCGAGGATGTGTTCGTTCACTTTTCGGCGATCGAAATGACCGGATACAGGACCCTGGAAGAGGGCACTGAGGTGGAGTTCGAGGTGAAAAAGGGCCCCAAGGGCCTCCAAGCCGAGGGCGTAACCCGCCCTTCATAACAGTTGTTCGATCGATATTCGCAGAAGGGCCGTCCATGCCGCCGGCCCTTTTTTCATTTACAGCTCCTTTGTTTTGATCCCTTGACATCATGACTACGCGGCGACTTGACGGCAAAACGGCCTTGGTCACCGGAGCCTCCGGCGGCATCGGCGCAGCCATCGTCCAACGGTTCCGGGCCGAAGGGGCCCAGGTGATCACTTGTGACATCACCGGAACCCCGGATTTCCTGGTGGACGTCTCCCAAGAGGACCAGGTGTGCGGCATGTTCCGGCAGCTGCCGGAATTGGATGTTTTGGTCAACAATGCCGGCATCCAGATCCAGATGCCCAGCCACGAACTGGAAATGGCGGAATTTGACCGGGTGGTCAACATCAACCTCCGCGGCACCGTCCTGTGTTGCCGGGAGGCCCTGAAACTCTTCCTCCACAGTGGCCGGGGTGGAGTAATTGTAAACAACTCGAGTTGCGCGCAAACGATCCCCAAGCCGGAGTTTCTCTCTTACGCCATCTCGAAAGGCGCGCTGGACAATCTATGCAAGACGCTGGCGCTGGAGTACGCCGGACGCGGCATTCGAGTAAACAACGTCGGTCCTGGCGCGGTGCTGACGCCCATGAACGCCAACTGGAAAGACGACCCACAATTGCGGGCCTCCGTCGAAACTCACATCCCCCTGGGCCGGGCGGCCACCGCGGACGAGATGGCGGCCGTGTTCGCTTTTCTGGCCTCGCCTGAAGCCGCCTACATCACTGGCCAAACGCTCTACGCCTGCGGCGGCGTGACGCTCTACGCCGATTTCCGGGACAACTGGGCGTCGTAGGCGAGTCCGGCCTGATGCGGGCCGCGATGTCATAATCACGAGTGCTTCGCCATGAACACCGCACTCCGCTTTTCCTGTCTGCTGACTCTTGCCGCTCTGAGCACCTTGGGGCAGGCACCCCAACAGAAGCGCATTCCGCCCGCGGGCGTCGCCATTCCGGCACCGGAGCGGGCACAGCTAGAGACGCTGCTCGCGCAAAAGCGCGCCGCCTTTGAAAAGTCGCCCGACCTGGCCGTCCGCGTCAAGGCAGTGGATTGGGCGCTGCGCTACAACGAGTTCTTCAAGCCGGAAGATGCCGGGCATGCGCGGGAGATTCTGGACGAGAAGTTCGGGCAGCCCGGCTTGGTGGTCCACGGCTTCAAGAGCGAGATCGATGACAGCATCCAGCCCTACGGCGTCGTGCTGCCGCCCTCCTATTCACCCACGGCCAAAGGCAAGTGGCGGCTCGACATCTGGCTGCATGGCCGCGGCGACACGACGACGGAGCTGAACTTCATCCACGACCGGCTAACCAAGCGCGGCGAGTTTACGCCGCCGGACACCATCGTGCTGCACCCGTTTGGGCGCTACAACAACGCCTTCAAGTTTGCGGGCGAGACTGATGTTTTTGAGGCGCTAGCTGACATCCAGAAGCGCTACGCAATCGACCCGGATCGGATCGCGTTGCGTGGCTTTTCCATGGGCGGCGCGGGCGCCTGGCACATCGCGGTGCATCATCCGGGCGAGTTTGTGCTGGCCAACCCGGGTGCCGGGTTCATCGATACGGAAGAGTACCTAAACAAGCGGCCTACCTGGGCGATGCCTTCGGCCTGGGAGCAGAAGCTGTGGCGGCTGACCAACGCCAAGGAGTATGCCGCCAACCTGCTGAACCTGCCGGTAGTCGCCTATTCCGGCGAGGATGACCCGCAGAAAGCCGCCGCTGACATCATGGCGCGCGAGCTTTCGAAATCCAGCGTCACGCTCACCCACATCATCGGACCCAAGACCGGCCACAAGTACGAGCCCGGTGCCAAGGCCGAGGTCGCCCGACGGGTGGGGGCACTGATGGACCGGGGCCGCCAGCCGCAAACCCGCGTTCGCTTCACCACCTACACGACGCGCTACAACCATTCGCACTGGGTGCTGGTGCATGAACTGAAACAGCACTGGGAACGCGCCGAGGTGGACGCTCAACTGGTGCCCGGTGGCATTTCCGCCACGACCAAAAACGTCGGCCGCGTCGAGTTCTACTTTGGTCCGGCGCAGGCACCGTTTCCGGTGGGGCAGCCCGTGAAGGTGACCCTCGATGGCCGTACGTTTGACGCACCGGGTCCACGGAGCGATGGCAGCTGGAACTGGGTGTCGCCTGGAGCAGAGCAGGAGGTCTATAAGCGCCCCGGCTTGCAGGGGCCGATTGATGATGCCTTCGGGTCCCGCTTTGTGATGGTCCGCCCGGCGGCGAACGCGCCGGCTTGGGTGAAGAGTGAGTTTGAGCGAGCGGTCCGCGAATGGCGGGCAATTTTTCGTGGCGATGCGTTGCTGGTGGACGAAGCAGCCGTGACGCCGGAGCTGATGAAGTCGGCCAATCTGGTGCTGTGGGGCACGCCGCAAACTTCAAAGCTGATTGCGCAGTTCCCGGCCCCCATCAGCTGGCCCACGGCCAAGGATCAGATGCTGATCGCCATCTATCCCAACCCCGCCGCGCCGAAGCGTTATCTGGTGCTGAACAGTGCGGTGACGTTCCGGGAGGATCAATCCTACACGAACGCTCTGCAGACGCCGAAGCTGCCCGATTGGGCGATTATCGACACCACCACGCCGCCCGATGGCGAGAGGCCGGGGCGCGTGGTGGAGGCGGGGTTCTTTCAAGAAGACTGGCGCCTGGCGAAGAAGTAGGGCTTAGCTGCCGCTGACCTTCTTTAGGTTGTCATCCGGCACCCGGTCCACCAGCATGCGGAACGGGTCGATGCCGGCTTTTTCAGGGAGTTCATCGGTGACGAACTTGTACTGCGCCTGGCCGGACTTCATTAGCAGGCGCTGGCGGTAGAGGGTCTTGCCGTACTTCTTGTCCTTTTCCGGCTTGGCGAAGGCACCAATGTCGATGTAGTCAGCCACCGCCACCTCGACTTCATTGCCCTTGTCGTCGGCTTTGAACTTCTTGGTTTCGACATTGATGGTGACGTCGAACTTGCCGTCGGGGCGCTTGGCGGCTTTGGCTTCGAGCGTCCGGTTACCGAACAGTGTCATGTCCTCAAACAGATCCTTGATCAGGTAGCGCAGGTTCTCGGGCGTCTCCTCCCGCAGGGCATCCACCAGCACGTGGGCGGTGGGATACGGCGGCTCAGCGTAGGCGTACTTCTCGATCACCTTACGCAAGGCGCGGTTGACGGCCTCTTCGCCGATCATCTCCTTCAGGTAGTACATCGCCGCCGAGCCCTTCTGGTAGTGGATATAGCCTTGCTGCGCTTCCACGTTGATCAGCGGGCGCTCCTTCAACCGCTCCGCGCCACGGGCCCGCAGGTAACGGTCCATTTCGTACTCCATGAACTTCCGCATCATGTCACGGCCGTATTCCTTCTCCATCACCATCAGCGCGGAATACTGGGCCAGCGTTTCTGACAGCAGCGTGGCTCCCTGCATGTTGGCGCCGACCACTTGGTGAGCCCACCACTGGTGGCCGATCTCGTGCGCCACGACGTAGTGGACAAAGTCGATCGAATCCGGCTTATCGAGCTTGGCAATGAAGCCGATCGACTCCGAATAAGGCATGGTGCCCGGGAAGGCTTGCGCGAAGCTGGCCACTCGGGGGAACTCGAGAATCCGGACCTGCTTGTGATAGTAGGGCCCGAAATTCTTCGTGAAGTAGTCCAGCGAATTGCGGATGGACTTGCGCATCTTCTCGATGTTCCAGGGATGCTCCTTATGCCAGTAGACCTCGGCCTTGATGCCATTGATCTCTTCGCGCGCCACCTCATAGCGGGCCGAAGCGAAGGCGTAGAAGTTCATCGAGTTCTTGTCCAGCTTGTACTCGAAGAACCGCCGGCCGTTCTCCATCCACTCACGCTGCAGGGTACCCGGGGCGACGGCGATCTGATCGGGCGAGGTGGACATCACGGTCTCCACGCTCACCCAATCGGAGCTGTTCGAGAGATACGTGTTCATGCAATGCTCCGTGCAGTTGCGTTCAAGCGCCGGCATCAGGTCCTTTTCCGGCAGGCCCCGCTTTTTGCGGTCATTGCGGTCATCGAGTTCGCGATCGGTCTGGTAGCCGATCTGCGGCGCGATGCCGTTGTTGAAGAAGGTGCCGTTCTGCGCGATCTGGACCGCGCGCACACTGTTGGAAATGCCTTTGGGCTCAAAAGCCACGGTAAAGCGCATTTGCCGGGCCTCACCGGGTTGCATGGGCGGGGACAACTTATAGGTTTGGAACTTGAGTGGCTGATCATCTTTGTCCAACTGCCCGCCGTCAATGGCCACCGTGTATTCGAAGTCCGGGTCCAAGTTTAGGTAGACCAGCGAGATGGGCTGCTTGGTCTGGTTGATGATCGTCTGCTGCGCTTTCATCGTCATGCCGCGGGTTTCGGGGCGCAGATCGATCTGGTATTTGATGGCCGTCACGCGGGGTTGCGGAGCGGAGGCGAGCTTCTTGTAGTTCTTCTCGTACTCGGCCTGCCGATCGAGCACGGTATCGGGGCCCACCACCTTGTTCAAGACGAGCGTGTTGTAGCTCAACCAGCCCAGGACCGCCAGAAAGGCCACCGCGATGCCTGACACCACCGTCCGCGTCGACCCGTGCCACCGCAGGCGTACTTCCTTCAATCGCTTGGCCAAGCTGGTTTCCTTACCGCGCGGCCACAGCAGGATGCTGGCGGCCACCACCAGCAGGGCAAACAGCGCCCAGTAGAGTGTGAACCACAGCCAAGTATCGCGATAGGGGGCAAAGCCGAACATGTCGGAGTAGGTGTAGTCCGGCCGGGACGCGTAGCGGACCAGTCGGGTGGCGACGTTGAGCGGCCGCCAGATGAACGCGTTGGCGATCATGAACCCGATGAAGCCGAAATAGCCGGCGTACTTGTTGGGCGAAATGACGTGGACGAAAAAGGCCAGCACGGCCAACAGCACCAGTAGCGAGAAGTCGGCGAAGAACAGTTCGGTCAGGTAGAGGTCCAGTTGGTAGCGGGTGTAGCCGTAGTAGGTCTGCACACCAATGCCGACTAGCATCACCAGCGTCTGGATCAGCACCAGCGAGCCCATGAGGGCGCCAAACTTAGCCGCATACTGAATCCAGTTCGCGCGCGGCGTGCAGTCTTCAATCTCGTCCATCTTGGCGTCGCGTTCCCGCCACACCAGCACGCCGGCATAGTAGGTGATCATCGAGATCAGGAACAGGTAGAGCGTGCCCTGCACGATGTTGACGATCCAGTAGGTGACCGGGTAGCTACTATTGCCGTAGCTTTCAGTAGCCGACAAGATCAGGTTCGGCAAACAGTTCAACAGCGCCGCGACCAGAATGACGATGAACGATGTCGTCTTAACCAGTCCCCAGAACTCAAAGTTGAGGGCGCCACGGAAGGCGGCCCAGTCCGCCGTAAAGCCGGTTGAACCTTCAACTAGCGGCACCATCACGGGCATGCTGGAGGCGGGCTCCTCTTCTTCCTTCTGCTTGCCCTTGCGGCTACGTTCGGCAAAGCTGAACCGGGAGTAGGCGAAGGCGAGAATCGCCACGGTGACTCCCATCCACAGCAAGCGGTTCCAGAGCAGCAACCCTTCAATGCCGAGCGACAGGTGGTTCTTGTCGGCTACCGTCCAATACTTAGTCATCAGCGTGAAGGCGCGAGACCCAAACGGGTCGATCATCGCGGCCAGCAGCTCGTTGTCCAGATCCTGGGTGAGCGTGTCCGATAGCGCGGAGGCGACAAGCAAAACCAGCGACCCCAGGAAGCTGGCGATGGTGCTGCGCGTCAGGACGGCGATGGTGAAGACCACGGCCGCGCCAAACAGAGTGTTGGGCAGCGCAAAGACGAGGATGCCCTTCAAGTGGGCCGCCCAATCAATGGGGCCGAACCGTTCCGGGTCCACCCAAGGCATAAACCGGGCGATGATAATGCCCATGCTGGTGCCCATCAGCGGGATCACCGCCACCAGCGCGGAGCCCAGGTAGCGGCCGAACACATAATCGCGTTTGCTGAGCGGGGTCGTGAAGATCATGCCGCTGGTGCCATAGGCAAAGTCGCGCGAGGCGGCCGAGTTGACGAAGGCGGTGGTCATCAACAGCGTCAACACCGCCATGAACGAATAGAAGTTCTGGATCACCCAGGGGGCATTGCGAAATGTGTTCTGCAGGGAGCCGCCAACGGTGATGACGTCGGAGCTGGTGGCACCGAAGATCATCAGGCCGATGATGACAAAGAACACCCACACCATCATGCCGCGCAGCCAGTAGCGCAGCTCGAAACTGAGGAACTCTAGAAACATAGTGGCAAGCTCCTAGTTCAACCCGGCGATCTTCGAGAAAAACACGTCTTCCAGGTCCGGCTTGGCGGGCGTGAAGCCATCTTCCGGGGCCTGCTCGGCAAAGACATGGATTAGCGGCTGGCCGGCCACCATCTTGGACGAGATCACTTTGTGGCGTTCGCCATAGGCTGCGGCCTCCGCCTTGGGAATCCGCCGCTCCCAGATGCGGCCTTCGAGCGAATTCACCGCATCATCGGGCGCGCCTTCATACAGCACGCGGCCCTGATGGATGATGGCCATCTTGCGGCACAGCTCCATGACGTCTTCCACGATGTGGGTCGAGAGAATGACGATGACGTTCTCGCCGACCTCGGCCAGCAGGTTGTAGAAGCGGTTGCGCTCGCCGGGGTCGAGACCCGCGGTAGGCTCATCGACGATCAGCAGCTTGGGGTTGCCGATCAGCGCCTGGGCAATTCCGAACCGCTGCCGCATGCCGCCGGAGAAACTGGAGAGCGCTTTTTTGCGGTGCTGGAAGAGGTTCACGCGGTTCAGCATCGCCTCCACCACTTCCTTGCGTTGTTTGCCGTTGGCGAGGCCCTTCAGCAGGGCCAGATGGTCCAACATGTCTGCGGCGGAGATGCGCGGGTAGACGCCGAAATCCTGCGGCAGATAGCCCAACTGGCGGCGGACGCCTTCCTTGTCTTTCAGCACGTCGGTGTCGCCCAGATGCACGTCGCCCGAATCGGCCTCCTGCAAGGTGGCGATGGTCCGCATCAGGGTGGATTTGCCCGCCCCGTTCTGACCCAAAAGACCGTACATCCCTTGCGGCACTATAAGCGAAACATTATCCAGCGCCTTCACACCATTACCGTAAGTTTTTGAAAGTCCCGTTACGCGCAGTTCCATAGTTCTTTGGATGGTACGATTTTTCCATGGCCAAAGGTTCCCCAGGCGCCCCAACTATTTTGGTTACCTGTCCGTGTTGCCAGGCGAAACTGGTGATCGACCCGAAGTTTGAAACAGTGATCCGGCACGAGGAGCCGCCCCGCAAGCTGGCCATTGATGATCTTGCCGCCGCGGCCCAAGCGTTGAAGGGCGAATCCGCCAAGCGCGACCGGCTTTTTGAAAAGTCGTTTGAGCAGCACCGGAATGCGGAAGAGATCCGGTCCCGCAAGTTCGACGAGCTGTTCAAGAAGGCCAAGGAAGACGACCCCACCAAACCGCCGCCGAAGCCGCTGGGGTTGGAGTAACGCCCGTGGCGATGAAGATTGTTCTCACCAGCGTGATCGTGGACGACCAGGACAAGGCGCTCCAGTTTTACACCGAGGTACTGGGGTTTGTGAAGCAGACCGAGATCCCGATGGGGCCATACCGGTGGCTGACGGTCGTCTCCCCCGAAGGCGCACACGGCGTTGAACTGTTGCTGGAGCCCACCGCTTTTCCTCCGGCCAAGGTCTTTCAGCAGGCTCTGTTCAATGCCGGAATTGCCCAGGCTTCCTTTGCGGTGGCCGATGTGCAAGCCGAGTATGAACGGCTGAAGGCGCTGGGCGTCGTGTTCCGGATGGAGCCCACTGAGATGGGTCCGGTGACGATTGCGCTATTTGAGGATGGTTGCGGCAATCTCATCCAGATCGCGCAGGCTTAGCGGCCACACCTTGTCGAGACTGTGGTTTCACTGCAAATTGTCATGGACCTGTGAACTGCCATGCCGATAATGGAGATGATGGAATTTTCGTTGACAGTTGTCATTCTCGCCGCCGGGCTCGGCACCCGCATGCGGTCTAAGAAAGCAAAAGTACTGCATAAGGTAGGCGGACGCACGCAGGTGGAAAATGTGGTCCACTCGGCGCTGAAGGTTACGACGCCAGACCGGATCTTTGTCGTCACCGGCCACCAGGCCGAGACCGTGGAGGGAGTGCTGGCACCGCTGGGTGTCGGGTTCTTCCGGCAGACGGAGCAGAAGGGCACGGGTCACGCGCTGCGCATGGGTGAATCGCAGCTGGCGCACCTGCCGGGCCGGCTGGTGGTGCTGTATGGCGATACGCCGCTATTGAGCGAGGCGACACTGCGGGCACTGCTTGCCCGTCACGATGAATCCGGCGCTGCCGCCACGGTGATCACCACCATGCTGGCGGACCCGACCGGCTATGGTCGCATTGTGCTGGACAAAGCGGGCGACATCGCGGCCATCGTCGAGCAGAAGGCCGCCACGCCGGAGCAACTGGCGATCGAAGAGATCAACTCCGGGATCTATTGCTTTGACGCTCCACTGCTGTGGAAGCACATCGGCGAGATCGGCACCAATAACCCGGCGGGAGAATACTACCTCACCGACATGATCGAGATCCTGCGGCGCGCGGGGCATCGGGCGACGACGCTGCGGGTGAGCGATCCGAGTGAGCTGATGGGCATCAACAGCCGCGTCGAACTGGCCATTGTCGACCGCATCCTGCGTGAGCGCAAAACGATGGAACTGATGCTGTCCGGCGTCACCATCGAGAAGCCGGAAACCGTGACCATCGATGCCGCCGTGCAGGTTGGCCGGGACACGATCATCGGGCCGTTTGTGCAACTGCTGGGCGCGACCACGATTGGCGAGGATTGCTATATCGGTGCGTGCTCCATCGTGACCGATTCGCAGATCGCGGATGGCGTCGAGATCAACCCGTTTTCAATGGTGGGCACGTCCGTCATCGAGACCGGCGCACACATCGGACCCTACGCGCGGCTCCGCATGGAGAATCACGTGGAGGCGGGCGCGCACATCGGCAACTTTGTCGAGCTGAAGAAGACGCGGCTGGGTGCGGGTGCCAAGTCGATGCACCTGGCCTATCTAGGCGATTCGAGCATCGGCGCCAAATCGAACATCGGCGCGGGCACGATCACTTGCAACTACGACGGCAAGAAGAAGTCGAAGACGAAAGTCGGCGCGGGGGCGTTTGTCGGCTCCAACTCGACGCTGGTGGCACCGGTCGAGATCGGCGACGCTGCCTATGTGGCGGCCGGTAGCGTGATCACCAAGGACGTGCCGGCCGATGCGCTCGCCTTTGGCCGCAGCCATCAGTCCAACAAGGAAGGCTACTCGAAAAAGATCCGAGAGCGGTAGTGGGGTATTGAGGTTGCCCCCAAGAGGGCACGGCTTGACGTGGCGCAGGCTTTCACTGGCAGCCTGCGCCACCGCTAACTGGCTGGAGTGACTCGCGGGACATCGTTACAGCACCAGCATCGGGTGGTAGACGTTGGGCATGGTCTGCTCGCCGATGCCGACCAGCCTGCCATCGGTCCCCACCGCCTTGACGAACGGGGCGGCGGCTTGGGGACGGAAGGGAGAGACACGGAATTCGCGGCCGTGGCGGATCTGGCTGGCGGTGAGGTCATCGACACGCTCGACCGGAAACTGCGGCAGCATCTGTTCGAGCGGGATCAATGCTTCCACCAGTCGTCCGGTGGAGGCGAGCGACTGCATCTGGTCCAGCGTGCGGGCGGCGTCTAAGTGGAAGTCGCCGGAGCGCGTCCGGACCAGCGCGGTCAAGTGCGCGCCGCAGCCCGCGCGCTGGCCCAGGTCATGGGCGATGCTGCGCACGTAGGTGCCGGACGAGCATTCGATGTGCAAGCGCACTTCGGGTAGCGCGAACGAGGTGATGGCCAGCTCCGTGATGGTGACTTCCACTGCAGGAATATCTACGTCAATATTCTTGCGAGCCAGCTTGTAGGCCGGGGTGCCGTTGATCTTTTTGGCGGATACGGCGGGCGGCTTTTGCCAGATGGTGCCGCGAAATTCGGCTAGCCAGGCTTCGAGTTCGCTCTGGGTGAACTCGGGCGTCCGCGGCTCGCTGGCGGGCTCGCCTTCCGCATCATAGGTATTGGTGCTGAAGCCGAAACGGACGATGCCGTCGTAGGCCTTGGTGGACTTCGTATAGAACTGCGCCAACCGCGTCGCGCGGCCAACCACCAGCGGCAGCACTCCGGTGGCCATGGGATCGAGCGTGCCCAGGTGGCCGATCTTCTTCGTGCGAGCAATGCTGCGCATCTTGGCCACGACGTCGTGCGAGGTCCAGTCGCCTTGCTTCATCACAACGAGCACGCCATCCAGCGTGGGAGCTACGGGTTTGGCGTCCAGAACAGAGGCCGCCGGAGTTTCAGTCATCTTCTTCCAGTGTAGCGGCCGGCTCCGCTGAAGGCCCTGGTCTACATTGCGACAATGGAAGGCGAGTGGAAGAAGAGCACAGCGGTAAACTTTACGACGGCCAGCAGTTGAGGCGTCTGGCCCGGTATCTGTTGCCATACCGGGGCACGGTGGCCATTTCCGTGGCGCTGCTGTTTCTGGGCTCGGCCGCGGAAGCGTTGCGGCCGCTGTTGACCAAAACGGCGATTGACTACTACGTCTTGAAATCACCACAAGTCGTGCCGGACTGGGCGGCGGCGTGGCTGTCACCGGATGCGGTGCGCGGCATCATGCAAATCTCGATGGTCTATCTGGCCGCGCTGGGCATTGAGCTGGTGGTCGAGTTTACGCAGACCTTCCTGATGACCCGCACCGGGCAGCGGGCCATGTTCGACCTGCGGCGCGAACTGTTCACGCACATCCAGCGCCTGGATGTCAGCTACTTCGACAAGACGCCCCTGGGCCGCATCGTCACCCGGCTGACCAACGACGTCGATGCGTTGAATGAGCTGTTCTCTTCGGGCATCGTCACCATCTTTGGCGACTTTGTGATGCTGACGCTGGTGATTGTCGCCATGTTCAACTTGAACGCCGGCATGGCGGCCATGCTGCTGGCTCTGATGCCGCTGGTGGTGGTGGCGACCATGGTGTTCCGCCGGGCCGTTTCTGCCAGCTATCGCCGCACCCGCGTGGCGGTGGCGAAGATCAACAGCTTTCTGCAGGAGCACATCAATGGCGTCACCGTGCTCCAGCTGTTCAACCGCGAGCGGCGCAGTCAGCAGGCGTTTGAGCAGATCAACCGCGAGCACATGGAAGCGTTCAAGGACTCCGTGTTCGCTTACGGTTGGTTCTACCCAGTGGTGGAATTCCTGTCGATGCTGGCCCTGGCGTCACTGTTGAGCTACGGCGGGTTTGCCGCAAAGAACGGAGAGGTGACGCTGGGCGCGGTGGTGGCCTTCTTCCAGTACGGTCTGCGCTTTTTCCGGCCCATCCAGGACTTGAGCGAAAAGTACAATATCCTGCAAGCGGCGATGTCGGCCTCGGAGCGCGTCTTTAAGCTGCTGGACACCGAGGTGGCGATTACGGCTCCGGCATCACCCAAGCCACTGCCCGCCGGGCCGCAGGCGATCGAGTTTGATCAGGTCTGGTTTGCATACAAGCCGGGCCAGGCCGCCGATTATGCGGAGGCCGATTGGATTCTCCGCGACGTCAGTTTCCGCATCGCACCGGGTGAGACCATCGCCGTGGTGGGCCACACGGGCGCCGGCAAGACCACGTTAATCAGCCTGCTCCTGCGCTTCTACGATGTGCAGCGCGGGGCCATCCGCGTGGGCGGTTGCGATCTGCGCCAACTCGATCCGTTGGATCTGCGGGCGCGCTTTGGTGTCGTCCTGCAGGACCCGTATCTGTTCACCGGCACACTGGCCGAGAACATCCGCTTGGGCACCACTGCGATTGAGGACTCGCACTTACGGTTGGCGGCGGAGCGCGTGAATCTGCTCGAGTTTGTGGAAACGCTGGAGGCGGGTTTTGAGCATCCCATCCGGGAGCGCGGCGCGGGGCTTTCCACCGGGCAGAAGCAGTTGGTGAGCTTTGCGCGCGCGCTGGCGCATGATCCGCAATTCCTGATTCTGGATGAGGCGACGTCAAGCGTCGATACCGAGACCGAGGTACGCATCCGCGAGGCACTAGACCATCTGGTGGCCGGGCGCACGTCGATCATCATTGCGCATCGCCTGTCCACCATCCAGCGTGCTGACAGGATACTCGTGATGCACAAAGGCCAGCTGCGCGAAGCGGGCACGCACCAGGAGTTGCTCGCCCTGCGCGGCATCTACTACCGGCTCTACCAACTGCAATACAAGGATCAGGAGATTCCCCATGGATCAGGCACCGGAACGATGGCGGAACAGGCCACGGGCGCTCTCGCGCCGGGCTTGCCTGCTTATGATGGGAGCCGGTAGCATGCCCGCCACACAACTGTCGAGAGTCCGCAAGACGGCCCGCGAATGGGGCCTGATCATCGGCAAGCTCCCCACCGGTCCGCGCAATGCCATCACGGATGTGCCGGGCGTTCGGGTGGGCCATGCGACGGTGGTGAAGCCACCCTCCATCCGCACCGGCGTCACGGCCATTCTGCCCCATAGCGGCAATGTCTTTCGCGAGAAGGTGCCCGGCGCGGTCTTCACCTTCAATGGCTTTGGCAAGTTGGCCGGGGGAACGCAGGTGAATGAGCTGGGCGAGATCGAAACGCCCATTCTGTTGACGGCGACGCTGAACGTGCCGCGCGTGGCGGATGCGCTGCTGGACCATGTGTTGGGCCTTGAAGGCAATGAGACGGTGCGGTCAGTGAATCCGCTGGTGGCGGAAACCAACGACGGTGGGCTGAACGACATTCGCGCCCGCGCCGTGGGACGGGATGAAGTATTCGCCGCGTTGGGATCGGCCAGTGCAGACGTCACCCAAGGTGCCGTGGGTGCGGGGGCCGGCACCATCTGCTTTGGCTGGAAGGGCGGTATCGGCACGTCATCGCGCGTGATGGGCGGCCACACCGTCGGGGTGCTGGTCCAGACCAACTATGGTGGGGAGTTGCGAATCATGGGCACGCCGATGGATTCGCTGGACACGGTGGGCGATGGTTCGGTGATTATTGTCGTCGCCACCGATGCGCCGGTGAGCCATCGCAACCTTTCGCGGATGGGTGCGCGGGCGATGCTGGGTTTGGGGCGGACGGGTTCTAGCGGCTCCAACGGCTCCGGCGACTACGCGATTGCGTTTTCGACGCAGCGCGACAAGAAGCTGCCCGAGGTAGGTAACGACCCGATGTCGCCACTGTTCCAGGCCGTGATCGACGCGACGGAAGAGGCGGTGTACAACTCGTTGTTCATGGCCGAGGACGTCACGTCGAATGGGCGCACGGTGAAGGCGTTGCCGGTGGAGCGGGTAATCGAGCGGTTGAAGAAGGCTGGTGCGTTGGGGCCGCACTAAAACCGCATCACGGACTGCCCCTGTTTCACAGATGTCCGCTTGCTTGCGCGCGCGGCTCGGTACCATTCGGGCGCGACCGAGCCGCGACCGCGAGGGAGCGGTTCTTGCGAGATCTGTGACAGCTGCCCTACGGCAGCCGGTTGATCAAAGACGCTACATAACCCGCGCCGAATCCGTTGTCGATGTTGACTACCGTGACGCCGGTGGCGCAGGAATTCAGCATCGATAGCAGCGCCGCCAAACCGTGGAAGTGGGCGCCGTAGCCGACGCTGGTGGGGACACCGATGATGGGCACGGAGACCAGGCCGCCGATTGCCGTGGGGAGCGTCGCTTCCATGCCGGCCACGGCGCAGATGACGCGGGCGGAGCGCAGGCGGTCGAGATTCGCGAACAGGCGATGGATGCCGGCCACGCCGACGTCGGTGATGGCGTCCACCTTGTTGCCCATCATCTCGGCGGTGATGCGGCACTCTTCAGCGACCGGCAGATCGGCCGTACCGGCGCAGACGACGGCGATGGTGCCTTTGCCCTTCTCTTCACGATCCCGCCAGACGCGGACGATGCGGGACAACGGGAAATGCTCCGCTTCGGGAATGGCCGCCGTCACAAAGGCCGCCGCTTCCGGTGAGACCCGCGTGGCGAGAACGTTGGCGCTGCGGTCCAGCAGATTCTGAGCGATGCCGGCTATCTGCTCCGGGGTTTTGCCTTGGCCGAAAATCACTTCCGGCATGCCGACGCGCAGGGCGCGGTGGTGGTCCACTTTGGCAAAGCCCAGATCTTCAAACGGGAGGTGGCGCATCTTGTCGACCGCTTGATCGATGGAGACGCCGCCGTCTTTTACCTGCTCCAGCAGAGTGCGAATTTGGTTGGAGTCCATATCTACCTAAAAGTCTACTTTGACGCCCAGCGTAAGTCCATACCGCGCCGCCAGACCACCGGCCAGTTCCAGCACGTAGCGCGCTTCCTTGGTGCCGCCATAGGAGGGGCATTGATCAGCGGGTTTCTCACAGCCCGGGGCGCTGGCGACAATCTCCACCACGCGGTGGTCCGCATCCAGCCAGATCAGATCGAGGGCGATCTTGCAGTTGTGCATCCAGTAAGGGTAACGGCCGGGGCTGGCATGGAAGAACAACATGCCACGGTCTGGTGCCAGCGATTCGCGGTACATCATGCCGCGGGCCATATCTTCGGGCCGGATCATCACCTCCACGACGATCTTGCGGTCGTTGGGCAGTGTCACCAGTCTTTCACCGGGTCCAACAGTGGGTTCACTGCCGCAAGCGGACAGAAGCAAAACAGCGGGCCAGAAATAGGCGCGAGGATGGAAAGAGAGCATCCTTTAAGATGGTAGTCGATTCATGCTGCAACGGCTTAAACTCACGCTCGACATGATCAAGTTCGAGCATTCGGTGTTTGCGCTGCCTTTCGCGCTCACCGGCGCTCTGCTGGCGGTGCGGGAAGACGGTTTTGTGACGGCGGGTTTGGCTGTAAAGCTGGCCTGGATTGTGGTGGCGATGGTGGGCGCGCGGTCGGCGGCGATGGCCTTTAACCGGTTGCTCGACCAGGACATCGACGCCCTCAACCCACGGACGGCGACGCGCCATCTGCCAGCGGGTCTGCTGGGTCGCAGCTTTGCCTGGGCGTTTACAGCCGTCAGCGCGGCGATTTTCCTGCTGGCGGCGTGGCAATTGAATGAGCTCTGTTTGAAGCTGGCTCCGCTGGCGCTCGCGGTGGTGATGGGCTATTCCTACACGAAGCGCTTTACCAGCTTGTCGCACGTGGTTCTTGGATTGGCTTTGGGCATTGCACCGAGCGCGGCCTGGGTGGCGATCCGAGGCACGGTGGATTGGCGGACTCTGTGGCTGACGGCGGCGGTGATGCTGTGGACGGCCGGGTTCGACATCATCTATTCCTGCCAGGACACGGAGTTTGACCGGCGCGCAGGCTTGTTCAGTTTGCCTTCGCGTTTAGGTACGGGCCCGGCGCTGATGCTGTCGCGCGTGATGCATTTGGGGATGCTGCTCTGTCTGGCGGCGCTGGTCCAATCGTTCCAGTTGGGCGGCATTGCGATGGCGGGCGTGGCGCTGGTGGCGGCGTTGCTAGCTTATGAACAAAGCCTGGTGAAGCCAAATGATTTTAGCCGGGTGAACGCGGCCTTCTTCACCGTGAACGGCTATGTGAGCGTTTTGTTTTTCTTTTTTTGGGCGGCCGACATTTTGTGGGAGAAAGTCTTTTGATACCGATTCAGTTTGAAGACCAGACGCTGGTTCCGCTGCTCGATAAGGTGCGCGATGGCGAACGGCTGTCGTTTGACGATGGCCTCCACTTGTACCGTACCAAGGATCTGCTGGCCGTCGGCTATCTGGCGAACCTGGTGCGGGAGCGGTTGCAAGGCAACGTGACTTGGTTTAACGTCAACCGGCACATCAACCCCACTGACGTTTGCGTCGCCTCCTGCCGTCTGTGCGCCTTCGGCAAAGGCGTGCGCGACGCCTCCGCCTACACGATGACGCACGAAGAAGTGTGGCACCGCGCGGGCATGGGCTGGTCAGAAGCGATCACGGAGTTCCACATTGTGGCGGGGCTGCATCCGACGTTGACGCTCGATTGGTATTGCGAGATGCTACGTGGCTTAAAGGAGCGCTACCCCAGCGTGCACTTGAAGGCGTTCACCATGGTCGAGATCGGGTATTTTGCGCAACGGGCCAAGCTGAGCGTGCGTCAGGTACTACAGAAGCTGAAGGACGCAGGCATGGATTCGCTGCCCGGCGGCGGCGCGGAGGTGTTTCATCCGCGGGTGCGGCGCATTATTTGCGACCACAAGCTGACCGGGGAAGAGTGGATTGAAACCGCGCGGACGGCGCACGAATTGGGCTTGCATTCCAACTGCACCATGCTCTACGGCCACCTGGAAACCGAAGAAGACCGCGTTGACCACCTGGTTCGCCTGCGCGAGTTGCAGGATGCGACTAAGGGCTTCCAGACGTTTATCCCGCTGGCGTTCCACCCGGAGAACACGGCGCTGCACCACCTGCCGCGCACGTCCGGCTTTATGGACTTGCGCAACATTGCCGTGTCACGCCTGATGCTCGATAACGTTCCGCACATCAAGGCCTACTGGGTGATGATGACGCCGCAGATTGCGCAGATTGCGCAGCGGTTCGGAGCGGATGACTTGGATGGCACCATCATCGAAGAGCGCATCTATCACGACGCCGGAGCCACCACGGCGCAGGGCATGCGACGGCAGGATCTGCTGCGGCTGATCCGTGAAGCTGGGCGCGATCCGGTGGAGCGCGACACGCTGTACCGTCCGGTGGAGCGCACGGATGAGCCGCCGCGCCGGGATGCGCTGACGGTGCTGGTTTAAGCCGATGCAGTGGCGGGCGCTGGTGATCGGTCTGGTGGGGTGCGAGGTGTGGAGTTGGGCGCAGCCTGCTCCGGCTGCGGCCAAGCCTGGGCCCGCGGACGCCAAACCACGTCCCACTGCCACCAAGCCACGGGCCAAAGCGCCTGCTCCCGTGAAGCCGGCCGTTCCGCCGGTCGCCGAGCAACCGCCTGCTCCGGGTGAGATCCGCGAGTTTCCCGTCGCTTCCATCAAGCTGGAAGGCCACAGCAACTACACGCCGGAACAGATTCTGGCGGCCGCACAGTTGAGCCTGGGCGCGATGGCCAACAAGCCAACGTTTGAGGCCGCGCGTGACCGGCTGCTGGCCACGGGCGCTTTTGACCGCGTCGATTACATCTACTTCACCGCCGCCGATGGCAAGAGTTACGACGCGACCTTCACGGTGGTCGAAGCGACGCCGCTCTACCCGTACCGTCTGGAAGAATTGCCGGCGGGCGTTGAGGCGTATCTGAAGGCCAAGGACCCGCTGTTTAGCCAGAAGATCCCGGCCACCAAAGAGAAGGTGGCCATGTGGGCCAAGCTGATCCAGGAGAAGGCGGGCGTGCCGGTAGTGGGCAAGGTGGATGCCGATTCGCCCAACAATCTCTATGTAATGTTCCGCCCGGCGGGCAGTGCGCCATCGGTGGCGGAAGTGAAGTTTACCGGACAATCCGTGATCCCATCCGCCGCACTGCGCAATGCCATCAACGGCGTGGCGATCGGCACCATCTTCAACGAAACGCGGTTCCGGCAATTGCTGGCCACCACGATCAAGCCACTTTATGAAGAGCGAGGCCGGTTGCGCGTAACGTTCCCCAAGGTCACAGTGGAGCGTTCGCGGGAAGTGAACGGGTTGAACGTGATGGTGACCGTGGATGAAGGCGCCAGCTTTACCCTGGGCGACATCCGGATGCAGGGACGCAATCTCCCGGAGGCGGAATTGATGCGCGCGGCCGACTTCAAGATGGGCGACCTAGCTAACATGACGGCGGTGAACGAAGGCGTCGAGCGCATGCGCAACGTCTTACGGCGTCTGGGCTATATTGGCGCGGTCGCCACGCCGGACCGGCTGGTGAATGACCAGAACAAGGTAGTGGATCTAGTGATCGACATCGATCCGGGTGACCAGTTCATGATGCGCGCTCTGAAGGTGGACGGCCTAGACATTGAGAGTGAGCCGGTGATCCGCAAGATGTGGGGCCTGAAAGAAGGTAAGCCGTTTAACCCGGAGTATCCCGATGTCTTCCTGAACCGCGTGCGGGTGGACCAAGTGTTTGAGGAGCTGGGCGAAGCGCGTTCCGCACTGACCATCGACCGGGCGGCCAAGGCGGTGGACGTCACGCTGCTGTTTGGGCGGGCGGCTAAGGCGAAATCGATCCTGAAATCGGAACCGCGCCCGTAGGCAAGACAGCTTCAAAGTCGGATTATTCTTTCCGATATGCCAGAGGCGGACAGACTGTCCGTCGCTGAGCATGGTGACGCTAATTCAAAGTCTGGCCTCGCGATTCCGCCTCCCCGTGGCGATCATCGCTGTCTTGGGTTGCGCCATCTCCGGGGCCGTATTCTTTCAACTGGTTGAGTTATCGGCCCAGGCCAACATGGACCTTTACCGGCGAGCAGCCTACAACCGGCTGAATGCCATTCAGCGGCTGGCGGAGACGGACTTGGCATTGGTGCGGGGCGTAGCCCAATCGCTGGAACTGGCCCCGGCCGAGATGGAAGAAACACAGGCTCGCCGTTGGCTTTGTCCCTTTGCCGGTGATTTGCACGATATACGTTTGTTTGGCTATCGGCCGCTTGTGCCGGGCCCGTCCGGGACGGACAACATCGCGCTGCACAACTGCCGGCCGACCACCGGGGATCAGTTGGTGGTCCTTAAGAGCAGCGCCCGCTGGCAGCAGTTCCTCGACCAGTCCGCCGCATCCACGGAACCACTGCTGACACCAGCCTTCCAGCTCCAGATTGAAGGGCAAGACGGGGAGGTCTCGCTGATTATGATGCCCGTGCGGGTGGATGGGCAATTGCGCGGGCACGCGGTGGCCGCACTGGAGTACACCCGGGTATTGGAACGGGCCATCAACCGATTTGAGAGTTACGGTATTCACGTGGGGCTGACCGAGTGGACACCGGGCGAGCCGGAGAGGACGCTGGCCTTTCACCAGTCCCGACGCGCCGCGGAACCTGCGCGCCCAATGGAGAGTGTGTCGGCCGCGGAAAGCGCCGTGGGTTCTGTGACGGCCACCGTGAACGTCGGCGGGCGACGCTGGTTGAGCTACTGTCTGCCGGTTCGCGAAGTGATCCAACCAGACGTGAAGGCCGGGGTGGGTCCGCTGTTGTTTGGTTTGCTCGTCACTGGCGTCTTGAACTTCTACCTGCGCGCGGCCCAGCAGCGAAGGAGTCAGTTGGAGAGTCTGGTGGCGGAACGGACCCAGGAACTGGCCGCGGCTCGGGACCAGGCGGTGAAGGCAAAATCGGTCTTTCTGGCGACGGTCAGCCATGAGGTCCGCACGCCTCTGAATGGTGTGGTGGGCTTAACTGATCTGCTGGCCGATACGCCGCTGAATGCGGAGCAGCGCGACTTGGTGGAGAACCTCCGCGGCAGTGCCTCCAGCCTGATGGTGATCGTGAATGACATTCTCGATCTATCGAAGATGGAGGCCGGAAAGTTCTCGCTGACCGGTGAGCCGTTTCACTTGGCCTCCGTCATCGAGCAGGCAACGCGACTTTTTGCCGGGCAGGCCAGCTGCAAGGGGCTGGAGTTGAGTTGCGTCATGCCCGGCGAAGTCCGCCTGCACGTGAATGGGGACGCCGTCCGCCTGGGCCAGATCGTGTCCAATCTGGTGGGCAATGCGGTGAAGTTTACGCATCAGGGTTCAGTTCGCGTCACGGCCGAACTGATGGAGAAGTTGGCGGACCAAGTGCAGATCCGCATCAGTGTCCGGGATACCGGCATTGGCATCGATCCGGACTCAGCGGGACGGCTGTTTCAACCCTTTGCGCAAGTTGACGGTAGTGCCGCGCGCCGGCATGGAGGGACGGGCCTGGGCCTGGCCATCTCACGCGGCCTAGCCCAACTGATGGGGGGCGACGTCGGGTTTGAGAGCCGCCGGGGGCATGGGTCGCACTTCTGGGTGATGATTCGTCTGCCGCTGGTGAAGGGAGCGGCGGGCAGGCTGGTTGAACCTCCGGTGGCGATCGGGACCGACCCAGAGGGCGTGGCTTCCTCGCAGGAGGCGATTCTCGAAGCTCAAGGGGGGAAGACACACGCCGCGCCTTCGCGCTTGGGGCAGCCCGCCCACGCGGCGGCACAAGTGTTGCTGGTGGAGGACAACCCCATTAACCAGCGGGTGGCCCTGGGTCTCTTGAAGAAGCTGGGCTATCAAGCGCAAGCGGTGGATGGCGGCGAGGCGGCGGTGGTGGCCGTACGCGATGGGTCTTACGACCTGGTCCTAATGGACTGCCAGATGCCGGAAATGGATGGCTATGAAGCCACCGCCGCCATCCGCGATCTACCCGCGCCGGCGTCTCTGACGCCCATCATTGCCTTGACCGCCAATTCGATGCCCGGAGACCGGGAACGTTGCCTGGCCGCGGGGATGGACGACTATCTCGCCAAGCCCGTCCAACTGGCGCGGCTGTCGGAGACACTTGAGCGCTGGCAGGGAGAGGCGCGCCTGCCCGAAGGGAACCGCCTTGAGGGTCGCCCCGGGTGGACTGGGAACTCCGGTGTCGATAATGCTACCGTGGTTAAGTAGTGTCGTCCGCTTCTGAAGGGCTGCTGAACTTTCATCTCGAGCATTACGACGGTCCACTGGACCTGCTGCTCGATCTGATCCGTAAGCAACAGCTCAACATCCACGATATTCCGATCGCCCAGATCACGGCCCAGTATCTGGCGTTTATGGAGCAAGCTGCGGCTATGGATTTCGAACTCTCGGCAGAGTTCGTCTACATGGCGGCGACGCTGATCCATATCAAGTCGAAGACGCTGCTGCCGCGCGACCCGGAACTGGAAAAGATTGCCCCGGAAGAAGATCCGCGGCAGGAACTAGTGGACCGGCTGCTGGAGCATGAGCGGTTTAAGAACGCCGCCGAGATGTTGCAGCAAAAGCGGATGATCGAGGAAGCCGTCTGGTCCAACCCGCAGATCCAGAAGTTTGTGGATGAGGTGGAGGAGCCGGGGCTACAGGTAACCCTGTTTGACCTGGTGCAGACGTTTGAGAAGGTGCTGGAACGGATCAAGGCCCGCCCCACCTATTCGGTGGACAAAGAAGAAGTGACGGTGCCGGACATGATCAACCATTTGCGCGACATGTTCGCCGCCGGAGCCAAGTCCGACAGGGTATCCGCCACGCGCCTGTTTGAGCGTCAACGTAGCCGCCGCGGGATGATCTGCTTATTCCTGGCTATTCTGGAACTGGTGAAGCGGCAAGCCCTGGCGCTGGCCCAAAGCGAAGCGTTCGGCGACATTGACCTGAAGCGCGCCGGGGGCTTTGACGCAGCGTTTGCGGAGTTGTCCGCACCCACAATTGAAGAAGAGTACCGATAGTAACCGATGGAAGATATTGTTGACATTGGCGCGCACCGTGACGCCGCCGGAGAAGCAGCGCCGGAGCCGGCGGGCACTGAACCCGCCTTTGCGCTGACCGGGGCGTCCGCCACCAACCAGCCACCTGAGATTGACCCGCAGTTGAAGGGCCTGCTGGAGGCCGTGGTCTACCTGACCGACGAGCCGCTGGCCGCCTCACAGATCGCCCTCGCCGTGGGCCGCCCGCTGAATGAAGTAGAGGCGACACTAGCCGCTCTGGTGGCCGATTACGCGCAGCCTGATCGTGGCTTGAGCATCCGGGAAGTAGCCGGCGGCTACAAGATGTCCACCAAGGCTGAACATCACGAAGGCGTCCGGGCCTTCGTCAAGAGCTTGAAGCCCGCCTTTAAGCTCTCACTGGCGGCACTGGAAACGCTGGCCGTCATCGCCTACAAGCAACCCATCACGGGCCCCGAGATCATGGAGATCCGCGGCGTGCAAGGTGCGGGCGTGCTGAAAACGCTGCTGGACCGCAAGCTGATCACCACCGCCGGCCGCAAGGCCGTCATCGGCAAGCCAATTCTCTACAAGACCACCAAGGACTTTCTGCTCCAGTTCGGCTTGAAGGATCTGGCCGAGCTGCCGACGCTGAAAGAGTTTGAAGAGCTGCGGCGTTTGGCTTTGTCTGACGAAGAGCCGCTGGGCTCCGGCCCGTCAGAAACTCCCGCTACCGAGGCGGAAGCCGCAGCAGATCAAGCCGTGGCCGATCAGGCAGTGGCGAAAGCGGCCGAAGCGGCGGCTGAAGCCGAGGCAGTGCCAACAGAGGAAGCTACGCCCGCCGTGCCGGAGTCCGTGGCCGAGGAATCCGCGGCTGCCCCCCAACCGCAACCCGAATCGCAACCGGAACCCCAGTCACCCGAATCATCACCAGAGTCAGGCAGTACCCCATGAGCGCTGAGCGCCTTCAAAAGATAATCTCGCAGGTTGGCCTCGCCAGCCGCCGCGCCGCGGAGAAGATGATCCAGGAAGGCCGCGTCACCGTGAACGGCCTGATCGTCAGCGAACTGGGCAGCAAGGCCGATCTTGAAACCGACCACATCAAGGTGGACGGCCGGCTGATCAAGAAGCCGGGCAAGTTGGTCTACCTGGCGTTCAACAAACCCCGGGCCGTTGTCACGACGCTGTCGGATCCTGAGGGCCGCCAGACGGTGGTGAAGTTTCTGAAAGGCGTCAAGGAACGGGTCTATCCAGTGGGGCGCCTGGACTACTACAGCGAGGGCTTGCTGCTGTTGAGCAACGATGGTGATTTCGCCAACGCCATCATGTCCAAGCGCAGCCAGCTGGTGAAGACCTACGTGGTGAAGGTGACCGGCGCGCTGACGATTGAACAGGAAGACAAGTTCCGCACGGGCATCTCACTGAATGGCCAGCGCACGGCCCCCGCGGGGCTGAAGATGATCAAGCCGGCTACCAACCCTTGGTATGAAGTGCAGCTCACCGAGGGCCGACAGAATCAGATCCGCCTGATGTTCAAGAACTGCGGCCGGCTGGTGGAGAAGCTGCGGCGCGTAAAGATCGGGTTCCTGAAGCTGGACATCCCGCCCGGTGAGTTCCGGCATCTGACGCCCGACGAGGTGGCCAAATTCCGCCGCGTGCTAAAGCTGGAGACGGGTAAAGAATAGCCGTCCTCATGACGATTCCTGAACTGTTGAGCAACTCCAAGACGATCGCCGTGGTGGGGCTATCCAGTGATCCCTTCCGCCCCAGTTACGGCGTGAGCGAGTACATGCAGCAGGCAGGCTATCGCATCATTCCGGTGAACCCCAAAGAGACCGAAGTGTTGGGCGAGAAGGCCTACACGAAGCTCAGCGACATTCCCTTCCCCGTCGATATCGTCAACATCTTCCGGCGTCCAGTGGACGTGCCGCCGGTGGTGGACGAGGCCATCCGCATCGGGGCCAAGTCGATCTGGATGCAATCGGGCATCACCCACCCGGAAGCGGCTGAACGCGCGGAAGCGGCCGGGCTGACGGTGGTGATGGACCGCTGCATCATGATTGAGCACCGGAGGCGCTGAGATGTTGGTGCTGGTCGCCGGAGCCACCGGCGCAGTCGGTACAGAATTGGTGCGGGAATTGATGGCCCGGCATCATCGTGTACGCGGGCTATCGCGCCATGCCTCCAACATTGCCGACGAAGCCGTTCAGGCCGATGCCACCGCCACTGATCTGACCGGCGTTTGCCGTGGCGTGGACGTGGTGATCTCGGCGCTGGGGGCGTCGGTGAGCCCCAACGCTTCCGAGAAGCGCAGCTACGACGCGGTGGACTACGTGGGCAACTCCCGCTTATTGACGGAGGCCAAGCAGGCGGGCGTCAAGCGCTTTATCTATATCTCGGTGCATGTGGAAGATGGCTACCGCAACACGGGCTACATCGCCGCGCATGAGCGGTTTGTCGATGAACTGCGCAGCTCCGGCATAGCCTACACCGTCATCCGCCCCACCGGAATTTTTTCCGCCTTTGCCGAAATCCTGGACTTCGCCCGCAAGGGACCAGTGCCTGTTCTGGGCGACGGGCAGGCCAAGTCGAATCCCGTCCATGAAGCCGACGTCGCGTTGGCCGCGATCAACGCCCTGGAGTCCGGCCCGGCAGCGATCAGCATCGGTGGCCCGGACGTGCTGACCCGTCGCCAGATTGCCGAGGAAGTGTTTCGCGCCTTGGGCAAGAAGCCGCGCATCCTCTCGATGCCCGTGGGTGTATTTGGCCTGCTCACCAAGCTGATGAGCATCGGCTCGCCACGGAAGAAGCAGCTATTCGAATTCGTCAAAGCGGTGGCGGTGACCGACTGCCTTGCGCCGTCGTTGGGCCGCGAGCGGCTGGCAGACTATTTGCGCCGTAAAGCTTGACCGGCACCTTCCATTCGCGTCTGGGGTCACATACCGGATAGAATTGCGAAGGCCTGATCCTTAACCGGTTCCGAGGTCCAACCATTCACCCCCATCATGAAGGCATCCCAGAAAACCAAAGCTCTCGCTTCCGCCAGCCGCGGCGCGGAATGGCTGCTCAGCCATCTGCAGGCTGACGGCTCCATTACAGGCGGGTCCGACTTGCGGGCCTATTACAAGACTCCCTTTGCGCTGATCTCCAGCGGCCATGTCACGCAAGCCGAGCAAGTGCTTGACTACGTGGAACAGCGTTATCTGCTGGCCAGTGGCGACCTAGATGGTGCGGGGGTGCCGTGGTTCTCGATCTATCGCACGTACCCGCACTCCTGGCTGTGCTGCGCGGCCGCGATGCGGGGCCGGTTCGAGTTGGCGCGGCAGTTGGCGGAACGTATTGCGACGTTCCACAACCCTGCCTCTGAAGGGTTCTTCGCCGATGAGGCGTGCACGATTGAAGAGATCATGACCACCAGCATGGCGGGCCTGGCCTCACTGTGGGCCGGGCGCTTGGAGCTGGCCTGCGGCGCGGGCCGGTGGTTAAGGAATCTGCTGGCGGCACAGCCCGACCTTCATCGAGGTCTCTACACCAGCTGGCGCAACGGTCTGGTGACGGAGTTCAGCGAAGCGGATGCCGCCGGACACTTCGTCGACAGCGGCAAGACGCGGCAATACTACTTCCAATACGGCATCGCCGCGGCGCTATTGTCATCACTGGCCGGAGCCACGGGTGAAGCGCATTGGCTCGACACCGCGCGCGCCTTTCTGCAGGCCAGCGCGCACGCTGCGGAAGACCGTTACCAGACCCCGCAGAGCGGCAAGATCGGCTGGGGTGCGGCGTGGACCTACCGGCTCTCGCAGCGCGAAGAGGATCGGGAGTTGGTGCATGCCGTGATCGATGGCTTGGGTGCGCTGCAAAACGACGATGGCTCCTGGCTGGCGACGGGCGTTTACGGCGGCGCGCGGGCCGAAGCCGACAGCGTGGTGATTGATGTGACTTCTGAATTCGTGGCGCTACAAGCGTCCATGGGACTGGTGAAAGGTGTCTAGGTAAAAGGTGTCTAAGCGAATTTTTACGAATCCGATCAAGCAGAAGCTGGCCGCGGGTGGCACGGCGTGGGGCTCCGCCACAATGGGTCCGACGGCGCTGGCGGCCAAGCTGACGGCGACGACCGGCGTCGACTTTGTGTGGATCGACACGGAGCATTCCAGCTACGGCGCGGAATCGATTGAACTACTGCCGCCGCTCGTGCGCCAATCAGGCGCGGTGCCGATGGTACGCATTGCGGGTCTCGATCCTTGGCTGATGAAAAAGGCGCTGGACATTGGAGCGCAGGCGGTGATGGTGCCGCAGATCGACAATACCGAGCAGGCCCGGCTGGCGGTGAAGTATGCCAAGTATCCGCCGATGGGCAGCCGCGGCATCTCGCCCATGTGGACCTTCTACAACGACATTGAATGGTCAGAGTATCTCGATCAGGCCAATGATGAAACGCTGATGGTGGTGCAGGTGGAGTCACCGGAGGCCGCCGGCCAGGTGGAGGAGATCGCCCAGGTGGAGGGGGTGGACGTGGTGCTGGCGGGTCCGATGGATTTGTCGGCCGCACTGGGCCACATTGGCCAGATCGGGCACCCCGAGGTGCAGCAGTTCCTGGCTGAGTTCCCCGCCCGCGTCACCAAGCACGGCAAGACAGCCGGCATCGCGCTGGGAAGCTATGAGGCGGCGGCCAAGGCTTGGGAACAAGGCTACCGCTACATCAGCTTTGGCAACCTCTACTTTGACGGCGTCCACGGCATCAAGGCTAACTTGGCCAAGTTGAAGACGCTAGCTGGCGAGGCCTAACCTCAGTGGGTTCGCCGCACCGGTGGCGCATTGCGGGCTTACTGGCCTGTGCGGGCGCGCTGAACTATGCGGACCGGGCGGCGATCTCGTCGGTCTTCCCGCTGTTGCGGGCGGAGTTTCAACTGACCGATGTGCAACTGGGTGCCATCGGCACGTTCTTTCTGTGGAGCTATGCCGCCTGCTCTCCGTGGGCCGGTTTACTGGCGGACCGAATTTCGCGCAAGCGGATGGTGGTGGCCAGCCTGGCCGCCTGGAGTGCCGTCACGATATTGACCGGCTTGGCGCAAAGCACCACGCAGTTAATGGTGACGCGCGTCCTGCTGGGTTTGGCCGAGTGTGCCTATCTGCCCGCAGCCGTGGGGCTGGTGGCCGATCATCACGAATCGGGCAGCCGGGGGCGGGCGCTTGCCCTGCATATGTGCGGCTTGAACGCGGGCCTGATTGCAGGCGGAGCGCTGGCCGGGTATCTGGGTGATGCGTTTGGCTGGCGGGTCAGCTTTTGGTGGCTGGGTGGCGTGGGCTTGCTGCTGGCCCTGGTCTGCTGGCGCTGGCTGGAGGATGGTCCTCTGGCGGCGAACCGCAGCCTTGAGACAACTACGCGACGCCGTCCGATTACAGCACAACTCAGCACGCTGCTGCGGCAACCGGCCTTTGTGCTGCTGGCCACGGAAGCGATGCTGATGGCAGTGGGCACGTGGATGTTCTTCAACTGGATGCCGCTCTATTTCCGCGAGACCTTCGGGTTGAGTCTCGCCGTGGCCGGCTTCTCCGGCACGGCCACGCTGCAAGTCTCGGCGGTGACTGGCATTGCTCTGGGTGGGATGCTGTCGGACCGCATTGTGAAGCGCAGCGGCCGCCGCCAGCGGTTGGTGCTGATGATGGCCTGCTATCTGGTGGCCGCGCCGATGTTGATTATCTTTACGGTGCCCGCCTCGATGGCCGTGGTCAGTTCCGTGATCGTAGTGTTCTCACTAGTGCGCGGCATCGGCATGGCGTGTGAGACACCGGCATTGTGCGACATGTTGCCCTCTGATGAGCGCTCCACCGGGCAGGGTCTGCTGAACATGTTGAACACCTTTGCCGGAGGCGTGGGCGTGCTGGCCGCCGGTGCGCTGAAGCAGGATTTTGGGTTGGGTGGCGTGTTTGCGGGCGTGGCCGGGCTGATCGTGATCGCGGCGGGCTTCGCCTGGGCGGCGTCGCGAAAGATGCCACCGGCGGTGGCCACCGCCGTTACCGCCTAGGCCGTCCCCTGCTATGTCTGCTGGTAGAGCGCTAGGCGGTTGATGCCGTCAAACGCTGCCACTTTGTAGCATTCGGCGAGCGTGGGGTAGTTGAAGACGGTGTTGATGAAGTAGTCGATCGTGCCGCCGAAGAACATCACGGCCTGGCCGATGTGTACCAGTTCGCTGGCCCCTTCGCCGATGATGTGGATGCCCAGCAACTGGCGTGTTTCGGCGTGGAAGATCAGCTTCAGCAGCCCGGTGATGTCGCCGATGATCTGGCCGCGGGCGATCTCTTTATAGCGTGCTTTGCCGATCTCGTAGGGTACACCGTCATGCGTCAATTCCTCTTCGGTCTTGCCGCACATGGAGATTTCCGGAATGGCATAGATGCCGTAGGGAAACAGGTCCGGGAAGCTTTGCGCCTTCGCCCCAAAGGCGTGGCAGGCGGCAATGCGACCTTGCTCCA
This sequence comes from Bryobacteraceae bacterium, assembly GCA_947458745.1. Classification (GTDB taxonomy): domain Bacteria; phylum Acidobacteriota; class Terriglobia; order Bryobacterales; family Bryobacteraceae; genus JAPKYZ01. Next base: position 397,112 of record CANGYQ010000004.1, read on the forward strand.
TGGAAGTGGAGGCCAAGCTGGGGAAGCCAATGACATCACCCACCGCGTAGATGTTAGGCACCTCAGTCTGGTAGTGCGAGTTCACCTTCAACCGGCCTCGACTATCGGCGCTGAGGCCGGCCGCTTCCAGATTCAAGGTGGAGGTGTTGCCCGTTCGACCGATTGAATAGAGCGCCTTCTCCGTGACAATCTGCTTGCCCGAAGCCAGCTTGATGCGCACGCGCGCACCGTTCTCGTCCTCAAACGGCTCCACCGCCGCGACGTCTTCGCCCAAGCGCAACGTCACGCGGTTCTCGCGCAGGTGATAAGCCAACGAATCACTGATTTCTTCGTCCACAAAGGGCAGCAGGCGGGACCGCTTGTCGACCAGCGTGACGCGGACCCCCAAACAGGCAAACATGCTGGCGTACTCGGCACCGATCACGCCGGCACCTACGACGGCGAGCGTGCGCGGCAACCGGTCCAGCCACAGGACATCGTCGCTGGTGAAGATCAGTTTGCCGTCGAAGGGAATGTGCGGGTCCTTGGTGGTCTCCGTACCGGTGGCGATCATGATTTTGGCCGTACGGACCAGCCGCAGCCCCTTGCCATCAACGGCTTCCAGATTCACGGTGTGCGCGTCGCACAAGGAGGCGGTGGCGGCGATTACCTCCACGCCGTTGCGCTGCAATTGATCCCGCATGACGTCGATCTCGTGCCGGATCACCTGGTCACACCGCATCAGCAGATCGGCAATAGTGATCTGCTTCTTGACACTAAACGATTGACCATAAAAGGTCTTGTCGTTGTAACCCGAAAGGTCGAGCACGGCCTCGCGGAAGGTTTTGGAGGGTATCGTGCCCAGGTTGACGCTGACGCCGCCCACTACCGCCTTGCGCTCCACAACGGCGACACGTTTGTTTAGCTTCGCCGCTTGGATGGCGGCGCGCAGTCCGGCTGGTCCGGACCCGATCACCAGCAGGTCGTAATCAAAATTGAGCATTTACACCTATCGTATCGTCCGCTATCGCCCAAAGCTTGCTATCCTCCATGATCATGACGCGCCGAATCTTTGTCGCCAGCAGCTTGGCCGCCCCCGCGGTTCTCACTGGAGCTACCCGATCCTGGGCCGAAGTGGAGAAGATCCTCGCCTCCGGCAATGTGAAGGGCAAGCTTTCCAAAGACGATCTGCCCACTCCCTCACTGCTGCTGGACCTGGACCTGTTTGAGGCCAACGTCCAGAAGATGGCCGCCCATGCGAAGGCTCGCGGCCGGGCGTTGCGCCCGCATGCCAAGACGCACAAATGTTCTGAGCTGGCCAAATACCTGATGTCGCAAGGCGCGGTGGGAGCGTGTTCCGCCAAGATCAGCGAGGCTGAGGCGCTGGCGGCGGGCGGTGTGACCGGGCTGCTGGTGACGGGCTCGCTGGCCGGTAGGCACCGGATTGAGCGCGGCATCGCGCTGGCGGCCAAGCGGCCGGAAACGATCTTTGTGGTGGACAACACGCAGAACGCGCAGGATCTAAATGACGCCGCCGCTGCGGCCAAGCAGAAGATCAACGTGGCCATCGATCTACTGGTGGGCCGCCGCACGGGCATCACGCCGGGCGAACCAGCGCTGGGCCTAGCGCGGGCGGTCATGCAGATGAAGAACTTGAAGCTGGCCGGCATCCAGGCCTATTCCGGCTTCTCGGCGCACGTGCAAGGTTTCGAGAAGCGCCGCGCTACTTCCACCGAATGGATGGGCCAGGCCGTGGCTACGCGCTGGCTGTTCGAGAAGGATGGCATTCCCTGCCCCTGGCTTTCCGGTGGCTCCACCGGCACTTATAACATCGACAGCGAGATCGACGGCGTCACCGAACTGCAGCCCGGCAGCTACGTCTTCATGGATCAAGGCTACGGGAGCATCGGCAGTTCCACGGGCACGGACAAGTACTCTGACTTCGCGCACTCGCTGACCGTCGTGGCCAGCGTCTATTCGAAGCCATCGGACGACATCGCGGTGGTCGATGCGGGCTTGAAGGCGTTTGCGACTGATTCGGGTGGCACGCCGGAGTCGGTGTCGCATCCGGGCGTTCCGTATGCCTGGGCAGGAGACGAGCATGGACGCCTGGACCTGAAGAAGGCCCCGCGCGCCATCAACCTGGGCGACCGCGTCGAGTTCACCGTCACGCACTGCGACCCGACCGTGAATCTCTACGACCGCATCTTCTGCCACCGCGGCGGTCAGGTCGAAAAGATCTGGCGCATCAACGCCCGTGGCATGAGCCAGTAGCGCGCCAACCACTACACACCCGTCCGATTCTGCGAAACTGATCGGATGTCGAAGATCACACGCTCTACCGCACTGGCGTTGCTGGCGGCCGCACCGCTGTTGTGTCAGGTGACCGCCGCGCCGGGCGGAGCCGCCAATGTGGTGAACCGCGACTGGGTGCGCGAGAACTACACCAAGTTCGAATACCGCGTCCCGATGCGCGATGGGGTGAAGCTGTTCACGTCGGTCTATGTCCCCAAGGACGTCTTCAGCGACGAGAAGACCTACCCGATGATGATGCAGCGCACGGGCTACAGCGTCGCGCCGTATGGAATCGAACAGTACCGCGCCAGCCTGGGCCCATCCGACCTGTTCGCGCGCGAGAAGTTTATCTTCGTCTACCAAGACGTCCGCGGCCGCTACATGAGTGAAGGCGTCTATGAGTTGATCCGCCCGCACAAGCCCAACAAAGGGCCCAAGGATCTGGATGAGAGCACAGACACTTACGACACCATCGAATGGCTGACCAAGAATGTCCCCGGCGCCGTCGCCAAGGTGGGCATGTGGGGCATCTCGCAGCCCGGCTTTTACGCTTCGGCGGGTATGATCGACGCGCACCCGGCACTGGTGGCGGTGTCGCCACAAGCTCCAGTGACTGACTACTACCTGGGCGACGACGTTTATCACAACGGCGCGTTTATGTTGGCGCACCGGTTTGCGTTCTACATGGGCTTCCGCAATCGCGAAGGTGACCCGGAGCCGCCCAAGCCCGCGATCCCGTTCCAGTTCGGCTCACCCGATGGATATGACTTCTATCTCGAAATGGGGTCACTGGCCAACGCCAACGAGAAGTACTTCAAGAACCAGCAACCGTTCTGGAATCTGAATATCGACCACACCACCTACGACCAGGTGTGGCAGTCGCGCGCCATCTGGAAGTATCTGAAGAACATCAAACCGGCCGTGATGATGGTGGGCGGCTGGTTCGACACGGAGGACCCGATGGGTCCGCTGCGGCAACACAGCTTTATGGAGAAGAACTCGCCGCCTGCCACCAACATGCTGGTGATGGGTCCGTGGAACCATGGTGGCTTCGCGCGCGGCGATGGCGACCGGTTGGGGCGCTTGAACTTCGGCTCGAAAACCTCCGCCTACTATCGCGCCAATATCGAACTGCCCTTCTTTGTGCACCACCTGAAGGGCAAGGGCGAAAACAAGTTCCCCCGCGCCTATGTCTTTGAGACGGGGCGCAACCAGTGGCGGAAGTTCCCGGCGTGGCCGCCCGCCGGTGCCAAACCTACCACCATCCACTTGGACGCCAAAGGTAAGCTGGCATGGCAGCGCCCAGGCGGAACTGGCTTTGATGAATACATCTCTGACCCGGCCAAGCCCGTGCCCTACATCAACGGCTTGGCGACGCGCATTCCAAACACCTACATGACCGAAGACCAACGCTTCGCCGCTGCGCGGCCGGACGTGCTGGTCTACAAGTCCGAAGTGCTGGAGCGCGATGTGACGGTGACCGGACCCATCCAGGTGGACTTGAAAGTTTCGACCACGGGCACCGACTCCGACTTCGTGGTGAAGATCATCGATGTCTACCCGGGCGATGCCGTCGACTATAACGTACCGCTGCCACCTCCGCCGGCTCCAGGTGCCGCGCTGACGCCGTCGGTGCCCCTCCCCGCCGTCTCCACGATGGGCGGCTACCAGCAACTGGTCCGCGGCGAGCCTTTCCGTGGCAAGTTCCGCCAAAGCTTTGAAAAGCCCGTCCCGTTTGAGCCTGGCAAACCGGACCGCATCACCTTCGCCCTACCCGACGTCGCCCACACCTTCCGCGCCGGCCACCGCATCATGGTGCAGATCCAAAGCAGCTGGTTCCCCCTCACGGACCGCAACCCGCAGAAGTTTATGGAGATCCCCAAAGCGCTCTCCACTGACTTTGTGAAGGCGACGCAGCGGGTCTATTTTGGTGGCGGGGATGGGTCAAAGATCACGCTGCCGGTGGAGGAGCGGTAGCGAATGCAATCCACCCATATTCAAGGGCGATTAAGCTATGAGAAGACGACATTCCGACGAACCCAAGGCGGAGTACAACTTCGACTATGTAAAAGCGATGCCGAACCGGTTTGCCAGCAAGATGGCGGGAGGTTCCTTGGCTGTTTTGCTGGACCCGGATGTCGCGCGGGTTTTCCGAAATGCTGAATCGGTGAATACGGTCCTGCGTGCCCTGCTAACCACCATGCCTTCGGGCCGCACGCGCGGGGCCAGAAGTGTTCCGGCCACTGACAGATGACACAGTGAGCCGCCGCATCGGGTGGCCTCCGGTACTCGCCAGGCCAGAACTCGTATCTGGGCACGATTGCGATCTATGGCTGATGTGAAGCCCCCAACCTCACCAGCACACCCTCGAGCCGCCCGGCCAAGTGCTGATCTACTCCGCGTATCTCACCCACCAGCAGGCGGATAATGGCTTGAAAAGTGCCATTCAGCTCGCTGAGGGTCAACTGCTGGATGAGGGTTTGTTCGAATGGCGCCAGCGCCTCCGGCGGAAGAAGGTCGAGGCCGCGGCCGTGGACTGGCGAGACACCGTGGCGGAGGCACGCGATTGCCAGAACGCTGTCGCGCATGCCGCTGATCATGTATTCGGCTTGCCACAGCTTCCCGCGGGCAATCGCACTGCGGACGTGGAGCGCGTAGAGCCACGCCATGCCGATCATCGCTTCGGCATTGGCCGGAGCGGGCGGGAGTGCGTCGTGGGCTTGGCCGAAAACCAGGCGGAAGGTCGGCGCCAAGGGGCGGAACTCGGTTTCCACCACAAAGGCGAGGTCTACCTGCAGCGCATTCTCGAGCAGGAATACCCGATACGTCCAGGCACCCGCGATGACGTCCAGGTGGTGCAGGGCGTGGTGGTGACCATACATGCGCCGGGTCCAGTCAGCGAGCACGCCGGGAACGCCCGCATCTGCGGCGACGCCAAAGGCCAGGTCGATGTCGGACCATTCGTCCTCTCGCGATTCGGCGGCGGAGCCGGTCACAGCCGCGCCGGTGATGCGCGGATCGGTGGCGGCCTGCTTCAGTAGTTCATCGCGAAGTTGCGTTCGGCCTTCGGGAGTAAACATGATTCGCCGCCGTCACCACAAACGCACACGCCCTACCGCCGCTTAGCCGCCCGCAGGTTGAGCATCTCGACGAACATCGAGAAGGCGATCGCGAAGTAGACGTAGCCCTTGGGCACATGGAAGGCCATGCCGTCCGCCACCAGCGTGATGCCCACCAGCAGCAGGAAAGAGAGCGCAAGCATCTTCACGGTGGGGTGGGACTGCACGAAGTGTGCCACCGGCGTTGAGGCCCACATCATGATGCCGACGGCCAGCACCACGGCGGCCACCATCACTTCCAGGTGGTCCGCCATGCCGACGGCGGTGATGACGGAATCGAGCGAGAAGACAATGTCGAGCACCATGATCTGCAGGATCACTTGCCCGAACTTGGAGGCCGCCACGGCCCGTTCGCGGTCGCTATCGCCTTCCACCGTTTCGTGGATTTCGTGCGTGGCTTTGTAGAGCAGGAACAGGCCGCCAACCAACAGAATCAGGTCCCGCCCCGAGATAGCGTGGCCCAGCAGTTCAAACCAGGGCTTGGTAAGCTGCATCATCGCGCCCAGCGAGAGCAGCAGCAGGATGCGGGTAAACATCGCCGCAAACAGACCGACGCTGCGGGCGCGCTGACGCTGGTGCATCGGCAGACGGTCCGCCAGGATCGAGATGAAGATAATGTTGTCGATACCCAGCACGATTTCGAGCGCGGTGAGGGTTGCCAGCGAGATCCAGGCTTGCGGTGAGGTGATCCAGTCCACGTCTTTGATTGTGCACTAGCGGCGGAGGTGGCCGCGCCCGGCGCCTGCCACTTTAGTCACTTCGGCGCGGTTGGCTACCGGAGTCCACCACCTGGTACATCCGCCAGGGGCCATGCGGTGTTTCGACCGGCACATCGGAGACGCGCGAAAACTGTAGTCCCGACCCGGCCACCAGATCGCGCACCGTGCTGGAGACGATCACCTGCCCGGGAGGGGTGGCGGGCAGCAGATGCTCCACGATGTCCACCGCCGCCGCTGCTAGTGGTGCTGTGCCGGAACGTTGGCATTCGCCGGTATGGAGCGCCACCCGCAGGTGGACACCATTTTCGTGCGCTCGCAGGGCCAGCATCCGGGCTTACTGGATGGCGCGCGCCGGACCGTCGAAGACACCGTAGCGGCCAACACGCTCACCGTGGAACGGGCGCAACACGCGGTCCAACTCCGCCGCAGCAATCGGGTCTCCATCAAACGCCATCACCGTTGCCAGAAGGCGGTCCGCGTCGTGCGGATCTCCCACCTCAATCAAAATCTCTTCCACCGCGTTGAGGATTTCATCCTGGTTGCCCACAAAGGGCAGGTAGTCCGCGCCGGGCAGTGCAACGAAGCGCGCGCCCGGGGTGAGGGAGTCCAGATATCGCCCTTCTTCCACCAGGAGGCACTGATCGCCGGAGCGGTGGAGGACCAAGGTCGGCACATTGACGGTGGGCAAGATTATGCGGACGTCAATCTCAGAGTTCATCCGGGTGAGCGCGATCGCCGCGCCGGGGCTGGCGCCCGTGCGGAGATAGGTAGCCCACCAATCCCTGAACTGCGGATCGTGCGCCAGCGACGGGGCCCGCACGGCAACACCGATTCTCAGCGGCAGGTGCCGCTACGGGCGACATCACCACGGCACTGACGAACTTCCGGACCGCGCTGGGAGCACAGAATCCGAACACCACTACCAACTTTGTGGGCGGACGCCGAGAGATCAACTGGGACGGGGTGCCAGCCAGTGCCACTGAACCCAACGCTTTTCAGAGGAATTTTTCTAAAGGTAGCGCTGCGGGCCGGGGCCACGGCATCACCTTCTCGACGCCGGGCAGCAGCCTGCTAGTCTCAGTGCCCGATGGCAGCGAAGACTATACCTTCTTCAGCCCGTCCAAGGTGTTTGGGCCGGTGGGGAGTGAGATCACTGATGTGCACTTCTTCTCTCCCAAGGACCAGAAGACCGTGGCCGTCACCAACGGCTTCGGCGCTATCTTCCTGGACATCGATGACCCCACCACCGCATCGATCGAGTTCTTCGGCCTCAGCTGAGCGTCCTTGGGCGTCTACCAAGTTCCGTCCTTTGCCGGCACGAAGACGTTCTCGTTTCTCGGCGTGAAGTTTGATTCGCCGATAATCGCCCGGGTCCGCATCACCAGCAGTTCACCCACCGACGAGGCGGCGATGGACGACTTTATCTACGGCGAACCGACCGCGACACCGGAGCCCGCCACTTGGGCGACTCTGGCGACGGCAGTAGTGGGGCTGGCGATGATGAGCGGAGGTCTATGCGCCAATAGTCGTGAGATCAGCGTGGGGAGGGAGTTGGGCGGCGGGGTTCCTTAGGGGGGCCCCGCCGTATCTTTGCCAGATCGCACTTTGCGCAGTGACAGACCGTCGCCCAATTGTAGATACTTGAGTCGTGGAAAAGACAACACAGGGCGACCTCGCGGCCGGATTGGTCGTCTTTCTGGTTGCTTTGCCGCTCTGTCTGGGAATTGCGCTGGCTTCGGGTGCGCCCTTGTTTGCCGGCGTGATCGCCGGGATGGTGGGCGGCATTGTGGTGGGGTTGCTTTCCGGCTCACCGATTTCAGTCAGCGGACCGGCAGCGGGTTTGGCGGTGATTGTCGCCTCCAGCATCCAGACCCTGGGCAGCTTTCCGCTGTTTCTCCTGGCCGTCTCACTGGCGGGCGTGATCCAGATTGGGTTCGCGATGCTCAGCTTCGGCCGCGTAGCCAACTACGTGCCGAACTCGGTGATCAAGGGAATGCTGGCGGCGATCGGGATCGTCATCATCCTGAAGCAGATTCCGCATGGGCTGGGCCGGGATAAGGACTACGAAGGCGACTTTACGTTTCTCGAGAATGCCAAGGACAATACCCTTACCGACATCCTGAATGCGATCATCAGCTACAACGGCGAGGCGGTGCTGATCTGCGCTGTTGGCTTAGCCATCTTGCTGGCGTGGGAGCGCAAAGAGGTACAGCGTTTCCGGGTGGCGAAGCTAATCCCGGCCTCCCTGGCCGTGGTTATTGTGGGGACACTACTGAATGAAATATTCCGCGCATTCTTCCCGAACTTTCACCTCTCTGACCCGGAGCATCTAGTGGTGCTGCCGGCGGCAGCGGATCTGGGCGCGTTTTTCAAACAGTTCACATTACCGGACTTTGCCGGATTCACCGATCAAAGGGTCTACCTGGCGGCGGCCACCATCGCGGTGGTGGGCAGCCTGGAGACGCTGCTGTCGATCGAAGCCGCTGACAAGATTGACCCCTACAAGCGCATCACTTCCACCAACGTCGAACTGGTGGCGCAAGGCATCGGCAACTTCCTGTCCGGCCTGATCGGCGGGCTGCCCATTACTTCGGTCGTGGTCCGCACATCGGCCAACGTGTATGCCGGGGGCAGCACCAAGTTAGCCACCATTACGCACGGCATTCTGTTGCTGGTGGCCGTTTCGCTGGTGCCCGGGCTACTGAACCGGATTCCGCTGGCGGCGCTGGCCGCCATCCTGATGATGATTGGCTACAAGCTGGCCAAGATTGATCTGTTCCGGCAGATGTACCGGTCCGGCTGGGATCAATTCCTGCCGTTCATTGTCACCGTGGTCGCCATTGTCTTCACGGACCTGTTAAAGGGAGTACTGGTGGGCTTCGCCGTGGGTATCTTCTTTGTGGTCCGCGCCAACCACCACCAGGCGGTGACACTGGTCAGCCAGGAAAACTATTTTCTGATGCGGCTGAATAAGGATGCGACGTTTGTCCATAAGGCCATGATCAAGTCGTTGCTGCGATCAATCCCGAATGGCTCCACTCTCATCATTGATGGCACCAAGGCGCTCTATGTGGACCACGATATCGCGGAGGTGGTGTCGGAGTTCCGCCAGTCGGCTTACTTCCGCAAGATCACTGTGGAAACCAAGAACTTCGACCATAAACTGAGAGCGGGCGTCGTCATCGGCGCCGCGCACTAGAGACGGACTATCATCGATGGACTCGTACAAGAAACTACTACTGGCCAACAAGGCGTGGGTGCAAGACCGCATCAGCATCCGCCCGGACTACTTCGAGGTGATGGCGAAGGATCAGACGCCGGAGTTTCTCTGGATTGGCTGCTCGGATTCGCGGGTACCCGCCGAAGACATCACCGGTACGGAGCCCGGCGAACTTTTCGTGCACCGCAATGTTGCCAACCTGGTGATCCACACCGACTTCAATATGCTCAGCGTCCTACAGTACGCGGTGGAAGTGCTGAAGGTGAAGCACGTCATTGTGTGCGGACACTACGGCTGCGGCGGAGTGCAGAATGCGATGTCCCGCAAGCATCTGGGCCTGATCAACAAATGGCTGCGCCACATCAAGGATGTCTATCGCTTCCATGCCCGCGAGTTGGAGACCATCAAGGATGAGGGCCAGCGGCTGAGGCGGTTGGTGGAACTCAACGTCGCCGAGCAGGTGCAGAATCTGGCGGAGACGTCGTTCGTTCAGCGGGCTTGGCTGACCGAGCAGCGGCCGGAAGTGCACGGCTGGGTGTATGACATGCAGACCGGGTATCTGAAAGAGATCGCGCACATGTCCCCGGGCACCCACCTGGAGCCGATCTACGAATTCGAGTTCAACGACAAGACGGGGAACGGCCAATCCTGACCGCACCCGGCTAGTTCAGCAGGTTGCGCCGCGCGTAACCCGACACGGTGGGTGCGGGCGGCACCCATTGCGGGTTTCGGGCCTGTTGTTCAAAGCGTTTGATGGCGATGTCAAAGTCGTTCAGCAGCTGACGCTTCAAGGCATCGGGCGCAAACGAGTGTTGCAGGCTGTTCCGGCCCAGTTGCACCACTTCGTCCCAGCTCAACTGAAAGGTGCGGATGGCGGTGAAGTATTCGTCCGTCAGGTTGGAGTCCCAACTGCCCTGGTCATCCGTGTTGAGGCAGACCGGGATGCCGAAGCGAAGATACTCGATGAACGGGTGCGCCGCGAGATCGGGCGTGTACTCCAGCAGCTTGTTCGAGACCAGATTGCTTTCGATCAAGGTCCGGCCGTGGCGCAGCAGGAGCATCGTGTCCGGGTCAGTGATCAGGTTTAGGCCGTGACCAATGCGTTCGGCACCCAACATCAGTGTGTTGCGGACATCGCGGCCGGGTGAATCTACTTCGCCGCCGTGGAGCGATACATGGATGCCGGAATACTTGCGCCGCTGCGCACGGAAAGCCTCGAAGAAGCGCAGCGGATGGCCCTTATCGTTGTCTTCGCGACCGGCCATGTTGACGCCTACCCAGTAGTCACGGTTGCGGTCGACAAACGCGAAGGTGTCGGTGAGGCGCTGCTCCGCCGTGGGGATGAAGCGGATGAAGATGCCTTGGTAGCGGACTGGGATGGGCGACTCTGCGGCGACCTTCTTCAGGGCCACCGTCGCCGCATCGGGATCGGCGGCGGCCAGCGGGGAGGCCATCACCTCGGTATAGCGAACCCCCTCCGCGGCCCAGCGCTTCAAGGTCTTGGCAAACACCTCAGCCGCCACTTCGTGATCCCGCCCCAGATCGGTGATCCGCGCGACGATGCGTTCAAAGAACTCATCGCGGCCTTCGCCCGAGCGGTCGAGAATATGGGCTGAGATCCATTCATCGCGTGGAGCATCGCGAAGAGGAATGTATTCGCCCTTTTCACAGTCGGACAAGGCCCCATAGCGGGCACGGGGGATGTTGCGCCACAGGAGCGGCGCCGCCTCCGGCCCGCAATTGGAAATGCGGACGCGGGTGTAGAAACGGTCCTTGGCGGAGTCGTACCAATCTGACGCCCAGAACGACAGCGAGTAGTGGACGTGCAGGTCCGCGCCCTTGGGCATGGCGTAGAGCAGTGCATAGAGTTGCGCGCGGCTCAGGGTCCGCTTCAGCTCTTCAAAGCGCGGGCCGAATTCCTGCGCCGACGCGCAGAGCGCCGTCAGAATGAGGGATACGATAGTGCGTCGCAAACCGCCAGTATCGCATCCGGGCCGGATCTGGGCAGCCGTCGGAAGTCAACAGACCGCTCCGTTGCCGTAGCGGCTCGGTAGTGCCTGGGCTAGAACACCTTGCGGCTTTCCAGGTTGGCCTCAATTTCTTTGCGCGCGCGCCACACCGGACGCATCCGCTTTTGCGACATCAGCGGCAATTGATCCTCAATGTGCTTGGACCCGGCGCGGGACCAGTTGCCATAGGTCAACAATGCTTCCGCCCGGACGGGGCTGGAGAACTCGACGACGGCGTGATAGCTATCGCCGTGCACGCCTTCTGCTTTGCCTTGCACAAACGGACCAATATTGACCGTGCGGATGGCACCCAGCATGGACGGCGCGCCGTTGGCCGGGAGATCGAGCGAACCACGACGCAACCGGATGGCGTCGCCCCACTTGATGTGCAGTGAGCCGTACTCCGCTTCCAGCTTTCCGGCCGCGGCATCCAGCGCCGCCACCGCCTTGGCCGGATCAGCAAAGCCGCGCGGCGTGGTCAGCGGCTGGTGTTCATCGGTGGGCACGGCATGGCCGCCGATGGAGCGCAAGCCCGGCCCGGCGTTTTGCATGAAGTGGTAGAACAACAGCGCACCATCGCTTGTGTTTTCGGTATCGCCATCCCAGGCGGCCAGAATGTCCGCCGCCAGTTTGGCGCGCGCCGAACCTAACTGCTTCGCGTGCGCTACCAGGTCCGCCTTGAACTGATCAGCGGTCTCGACGTGGGTTGAAAGCTTCGCGGCCTTCAGATCTTCAAAGCTGAACTTCTCCGGGCGCGACAGGATGCGGATGCTGCGCTGGGCCCGGCTGGTGATGCCAGTGGGCGGCGCGGTGTAGGCGGGAAACTTCGCCGGGTCCAGCAGCATCGGGTAGGCCGAGGTCCACGGCGGATCGTTGGCATTCTGCACAAACCCTGCCTTGGGGTCGATCACTTTAGGTAGGTCTTCGTAAGGATGGATACGGTTCCAGATCAGTGATGAGCGGTCCCCTTGAATCAGCCCGGACCAGAACTTCGTGTCGCCGGTGGAGCGCTGCGGAATGGCGGCATTGAACAAATAGAGAATGTGGCCGTCACGATCGGCGTAGGTGGTGTTGAACAGTGGCAGTTGCAAGTCGCGCATGGCGGCCTGGAACTGATCGAGATTCTGGGCCAGGCCCATCTTCCATAGCTGTTCAGCGAGGCGGGGCCGGTCGAGCGCGGTGACGCGGAGGGCGGCCGTCAAGCCATCCCGCTCCACCACCACGGGACCATGCACGCTGCTCTTCACCGTGAGGGGCTCCTGCTTGAAGGTGCCGTCGGGCTGGCGAATGCGGATGGTCTGCTGCTCTACTTTGAAAGGCCGCACCTGGCCGTCCAGCACGTAGCCGCCGTCGCGCAATGTCAGCCGGTAGAGGTCCGCGCCATCAAAGGTGTTGGTGGTCTGGCTCCAGCCCAGATGGTCGTTGAAGCAGAGCCGCAGAGTGGGGAAGCCCACCCAGACGGCGCCCGAGGAGTTAACGCCGGGGGCCACCAGATGCACCTCGAAATATGTGTGCAGATCGGCCCATTGCAGGTGACTGTTGCTAATCAGCATCGCCTTGCCAGAGGTGGTGCGCGACGGCGCCAACGCCCAACCATTGGAGCCATGTACTTCGCCCGTGTTGCCCAGGCGGACCATCTGGTTCACCTTCAGCGGGCTGGCGATCCAGTCAAAGTGGATCACGCGCATGATGTGACCCAACACGTCGGCCGGGGTGAACGGCAGTGCGGCCCGGGCGGGTTCACTCAATTGATCGCGATGTTCGCGCGCCCAGCCGTTCAGGCCATCAGCGAAAGCTTGCAGCAGGGGCGCGAACTCCGGGCTCTGTTGCGTCGCCCAAAGCTTGGCCCGATCCGGGATGCCGTTGCGGCGCACCCAACGATCGACTTCAACAAACGATTCATCTCCGCTACGGCTGCTAGATCGCGCCCCGCTGCCATAGAACTCCGCGCCGCGTCCGCGGGCCTGCACATAAAGGCGCGTCAGCAGTTCGGCATGCGCTTCCATTTGCGCGTAGCCGTAGGCGTAGAAGAGGCTGGGGTGATCCTTCGCATAGATGTGCGGGATGCCGAAGCGGTCCCACAGGATCTCCGTTCCCTGGGAGGGCGGAGCGGCGGCCAGGGGCAGTGTGACAGCCAGCGCGGAGAGCAGCAGCGTGCGCAACATGCCCTTCAGAATAGCGCCCTGCGATCAGCCCCACGCGCAAACGGCAAGGGGCTGACCGAGGGAGGGAAAGCTAGACCAGCGCTACGGCACCGTGATGGTCGCAGTGGCCGTTGTGTGGGTGGTGCAGGTGGCCGTCCACCAGATAATCGACGTGGTCGCCGTGCGGCACGGCCGGGTGGCCACAATCAGGGCCATGCTGATGCGCGGCGTCGTGCCCGGCGCAATCGTGCGGGGCGCAATCGGCTGGATTGGCCGGGCCGACTTCCAGGGCGCACTCGTCATAGTGCCCGTCATGCGCATGGTGCAGGTGTCCGTCATGCAGATAGTCAACGTGGTCGCCGTGCTGCACCGAAGGGTGGCCGCAGCCGGGGCCGTGGGTATGGTCGTGTTGTTCGTGTACGTGGTGGCTCATCGCAAGTTCTCCGTTCAAGGTTCTTCGTCAGGGTCGAGTAGAGCTGTCGGGCTGGCCGGCGTTTCGCTGGCGTGGGCCAAGGCGTTGAAGACCATTTCGACGATGTGCTGATCGGAGAGGGCGTAGTTAATATGCTTCCCTTGGCGGCGGCGAACAACCAAGTGTTCGCTGCGCAAGATGCGGAGCCGTTGCGAAATCGTCGAGAGCTCTTCCTGGGTGGCGGCGGCAATTTCGGTGACGCACGCCTCGCCTTGACTCAAGAGCGCGAGGATTCGCAAGCGGGACACATCTCCGACGGCCCGAAAAATGCGGGCGGCCCGGTCGAGCGAAACTTCATTGACGACCGGTTTGCGGATCGGCCGGTGCGCGTGGTCGGCAGTGGTGCAAGCCGGCCCCGGCGGTTGAGGCGGGGGCACGCGTCCGGGTTTGGTTGCTGTCTTCAACACTTGAACAACTCTGCAACTGTTGTAGCATACGTGCCGCCGCTGATCAAGAGGGAACTCCACTCTGAGCCGCAACCAGCAGGAGCAGACGACTCCCGTAGCGGGCACTCGCGCGGATTCGCGGCCCCGCCCGGCCCGATGGTCAAATAGAAAGGTGCCCACCGCCTTCTTGTTTGACCTCGATGGGGTCATCATCGATTCGATGCCGCTTCACATCCGCGCCTGGGAGGTGTATCTGGAGCGCCACCAGATTTCGCCCGCCGAACTGCGGGGGCGCATGCTGGGGAAGCATAATCCGGAGCTGGTCCGGTTCTTTTGGGGGGAGCATCTCGGCGAAGCGGAAGTGGTGGCGCATGGGCAGGCCAAGGAAGCGCTCTACCGCGAGATGATGACGCCGGTGTTTGAAGAATATGTGGTGCCGGGTGCGGTCGAGTTTATCCGGAGCAGCTCGCAACGCAAGGCGATCGGCTCCAATGCCGAGATTCCCAACATTGAGTTCACCATCCGCCGGGCGGGCATTGCGGAAGCGTTTGAGACGGTGGTGAGCGGCGATCACGTTGAGCGCGCCAAGCCGCACCCAGACGTCTATCTGAAGGCCGCCAGCTTGCTGGGGATGCGGCCGGACGAGTGCATTGTGTTTGAAGATTCACCCACCGGAGTGACGGCCGCGCGGGCTGCCGGAATGCGGGTGGTGGGGGTGGATACGGGCCGGGTGGGCCTGGAGAATGTGGATGTCCGCGTAAGTGACTTTACTGACCCGGCCTTGCGCCCGTGGCTGGAGGCCAACGTCTAAAATGTCTCAACGATTTGATGTAGCGATTATCGGCGGCGGCCACAACGGCCTGATCTGTGCCGCGTATCTGGCCCAGGCGGGCCGCAGCGTCGTCGTGCTGGAACGGCGCGAACTGGTGGGTGGCTGCGCGGTCACTGAAGAGCTGTGGCCCGGCTACAAGGTTTCCACCGCCGCCTACCTGTCGTCGCTGATGCAGCAGAAGATTGTCGACGACCTCGACCTGCCGCGCTTTGGCTACCACGTCGACCCCAAGGACCCATCATTTTTCTCGGCCTTCCCCGATGGCCGCCACTTGTTCATGTGGGGTGATGAGCGCCAAACGCTGGCCGAGATCGCCAAGTTCTCGCCGCGGGATGCCGAGACGTTCCCCAAGTTTGAGGCCTACATTGAGCGGCTGGCGAAGGTGGTGGAAGGCCTGCTGCTGACCACGCCGCCCGAGTTTCCACCCTCGGGTATTGGCGACTTCGTCGATTGGCTGAAGCTGATGGGCAAGCTCCGCGGCTTGAGCCGCGATGAGATCGTAGGTTTGGTGAAGATCTTCACGCAGTCTGCTTCCGACCTGCTGGACGACTGGTTTGAGAGCGAGCAGGTGAAGGTCACCCTCGCCACCGATGGCGTGATCGGTGCCAATGGGGGCCCCAAGTCCCCGGGCACGGCCTACATTCTGCTGCACCACTGCATGGGCGGCGTGGGTGGCAAGCGCGGACTGTGGGGCTTCGTGCGGGGCGGCATGGGCGGCGTCTCCAACGCCATTGCCGGCGCGGCGCGGAACCTTGGGGTGCAGATCCGCACCAATGCCGGCGTGGAGCGCATCATGGTGGAGAATGGCCGGGCGCGTGGTGTGGTGCTGGAGGGCGGCGAAGAGATCGCGGCGTCGATTGTCGCCTCCAATGCCGACCCGAAGGTGACCTTCCTGCGGCTGGTGGAACCCAAGCACCTGGACGAGGAGTTTCTGGGATCGATCAACCGCTTCCGGATCGAAGGCACGTCGGCCAAGATCAACGTCGCCGTCAAGGGGTTGCCTAACTTTCTGGCCTTCCCGGGCGCGCCCGGGCCGCAGCATAAGGCCACCATGCACATCTGCCCGTCGATTGAGTATGTGGAACGGGCCTGGGACGACGCCAAGTACGGCCGCCCGTCTCAGCGGCCGCTGCTGGAACTCACCTGCCCCACGATGTATGACCCGTCGCTCGCCCCGGCGGGCCATCACATCCTGGGCATCTTCCTGCAATATGCGCCTTACACCTTGTCCGGCGGCGAAACGTGGGACAACTTGCGGGAGCCTTTTGGTGATCGCGTGTTCGACATCATCGAAGAGTACGCGCCCGGCTTCAAGAGCCAGGTGGTCCACCGCCAGGTGCTGAGCCCGTATGACCTGGAGAAGCGCTTCGGCATCACCGGCGGCAACATCTTCCATGGCGAAATGAGCCTGGACCAGATGTTCGTCATGCGTCCGGTGGCCGGCTGGGCACGGCACCGCACGCCAGTGGAGAAGCTCTACCTATGCGGTTCAGGCGCACACCCGGGCGGCGGCGTGATGGGCGCACCGGGTCACAATTGCGCGCGGGAGATTTTGAAGGACGGTCGGTAGAACTTAACCCCATGCGTCAGCTTGGGGCTGGTTCCGGATAAGTGAAAAAGCCCCAAGCTGACGCATGGGGCTAGTCGGGCACGAACGGTGGCAACGCTACTTTTTGCCCTTGGCGGCCACGGGCTCCAGTGCGACGCCGATGGTCGAGTCGAACAGCTTCAGGATGCGTTTGTATTCGTCGGCCCAGCTGGTGGGCTGGACGAAGCCGTGGTCTTCGACGGGGTAGCTTGCGAACTCCCAGTTTTCTTTGCGCAGTTCGATCAGCTTCTGCACCAGGCGCACACTGTCCTGGTAGTGGACGTTGACGTCCACCATGCCGTGCGCGATCAGCAGCGCACCCTTCAGCCCGGCGGCGTGGTAGATGGGTGAGGAGCGTTTGTAGGCCTCCTGGTCCTTCTGCGGCAGGTTGAGGATGTTGGCCGTGTAGGGGTGGTTGTAGTGCGCCCAATCGGTGACCGGACGCAGGGCGGCGCCAGCCTGGAAGACGTCGGGCTGCGTGAACAAGGCCATCAGCGTGATGAAGCCGCCGTAGCTGCCGCCGTAAAGGCCGATGCGCTTGGGGTCCACGCCATGTTCCTTCACCGCCCACTTCACCGCGTCCACCTGATCGTCCAGGTCCTTGCCGCCCATATAGCGATAGATCCCGGTGCGCCAATCGCGGCCATAGCCAGCCGAGCCCCGGTAGTCGAGGTCGAGCACCAGATAGCCACGGTCCCGCAGTAAGTGGTGGAACATGTATTCGCGCGAGTAAGTGGACCAGCGCTTGTGGGCGTTCTGCAGGTAGCCCGCGCCATGGACGAAGATCACCAGCGGGCCACCCTTTTTCCAGTTGGCGGGCTTATAGATGCGGGCGGGCACCTTGATGCCGTCACGGGCCAGGATCTCCACCAGCGGCGGATCGGACCAAGCATACTTGGCGAAGTCGGCGGCGGGTGAGTTGGTGACCTGTTTGCCGTTGATAAACAGCTCCGGCGGACGGTTGGTGTAGCCATAGACATCCGCCATGGCGCCATCGGCAGACATGGTGACCTCGTGGCCACCCGGTTCCTTGGTGAGGCGGCGGCGGTCGCCACCGTCGATGCTCATGGCATATACCTGGCTTTCGGCCGCGCCTGCTTCGGCGGTGGTCAGGTAGAAGACTCGCTTATCGTCGGACAACTTCACATCGCGCACTTCCCATTTGCCAGACGTCAACTGCTTGGGCTGGCCGCCATCGGCGTTGACCGTGTAGACGTGGGCAAAACCATCCTGTTCGGAAACGAACCAGACGCGATTCTCTGGCAGGAAGCCGTAGCTGAAGGACATCGGACCGCCCACCCAGGCGTCGTCGTGCATCCTGGCCAGTTCCTTCACCTTGCCAGTGGCCAGATCGAGAGCGAGCAGCCATTGATCTTTGTTGTCGGCGGCACGGGCGCGCAGGACAGCCTTGCCTTCGTCAGAGAACTGCGGCGCAAACAGTTGCACCGGCCGCTCCTTGGTGCTGAACTCCACCCACTGCTGGGCACCGGTCTCGCGGTTGATGACCGCCACCTTCATCAGGGGCTGGTTGTCGCCTACTTTGTCACGCGCGGGGATGTCTTCGGTGTAGGCGGATTCAGTGACGAAGTTGGGGACGATGGTGGTCTTGCCGCGGTCACCGGCTTCACGGACCTGGGCAACGATCTGCTTGCCGTCCGGTGAGAGCATCATCGTCATCACGGAATGGCGCGCGGGCAGGGTCCAGGGCTTGCGGGGATTTTCCTTCTTGTGTTTGGCCTCGGCCTCTTCGCGCTTCTTGGCGCGCTCTTCGATGACGGCCAGCAGTGCGCGCTCTTCCTTCTTCACCGTCTCCTGGCTGTCGGTGCCCTTCTGTTCGGAGGAGGATGAAGCTGCCGCGGCGGCGGCTCCGCGTCCACCACCCAAGCCACCCGCTGGCGGTCCAGCAGCGGGAGCCGCGCCCGGGGCCTGGATATCGGTCAACTGTTCGATGGTGGCGTCATCGAGCGAGAGTAAGTACAAGTTGGAGCCGCGCTGAAAGGTGATGTGCCGGGCGTCCTGCCAGAAGCGGGCACCGGATTCGGATTCGCCCGTCCGGGTGACGCGCTTGCGCATCTGCGCCGCGTGGTCGTAGAGATAGATGTCGCCGCCTTCGACAAAGACCGTCGCCGATTTATCCTTCGAGAGTTCCCCGCCCGTTGGTGGGGCCTGCTTGGCCTCCTCGTCGCTCAGCTTGCGGAGCGCAGTGCCATCGCGGTTGACCGCATACGTTTCATTTTCCGCCAGCAGCGGGGCTGAGGCTGCCTTCCATTCAAAAAACAGCCGCGACCCATCGCGCGACCAGCGGACACTTTGCGGGGTATGGCCGTAGAGTTCCGGGCCGCGCATGATCCAATCCACCGTCAGCGTTGTTTGAGAATTCTGCGCTGTGGCGGCGAAGGCGATCAGAAAGAGGAAGCGTTTCATGACGTGAGTAAGACCTTCAGTATGCCTTTCCGGGAAGCGAATGTGAATGCGCGGGGAGCCTCACTTAAGGGCAGGCGTCCCACAATCATGTCCGCAGTATTGATTTTGTTGGCCGCGAGCAACTTCAGGGCCGGCTCAAAGCGGCCACAGCGCGACCCGACGAGCGCAATCTCATTCACGATCACGGGTGCCATATCGATGGAGACCTTCCCGTGTACGGTTGACTTACATACGACAGTACCGCGCGGTTGGGTCATGCTGACCGCCGATGCCAGGCCCTCGGCTGAGCCGGTAGCGTCCACCACCCAACGGTAGCGGGAGGCGGGCAGCTTCTTGGCGATCTCGCCGGTGACTCCGGCCTTTTCGGCGATCTTCAGTTTGTCGCGGTGGCGGCCGAATTGGTGCACCTTTGCCCCGTGGATGGCAAGGGTTTGCGAGATCAGTAATCCCAGCTTGCCATCACCCAGCACGGCCACTTCGTCCCCTTGGGCGATGGAGCACTGTTCCAGGATCTCGCAGGCAGCGGCCACGGGTTCGGTGAAGACGGCCCGCTCGTCAGCCATGCCTCGTGGCACTTCGCGAAGATTCTCGACCGGCAGAGTGAGAAATTCGGCGAAAGCTCCCGGGTGCTTGACGATGCCCAAGACGGTACGGCGGGGGCAATGGCGACCGAGGCCACGGCGGCACCAATCACAGTTGCCACACGCGAGATTGATTTCCCCGACAACACGCTTGCCGATCCAGTTCCGATCGTCGGCCTCGACCACTTCGGCCACAAATTCATGCCCGGGGCGGCCGGAGAAGTCGTAGTAGCCGCGCATCAACTCCAGATCGGTATTGCAGATACCACCAACCCGCAGGCGCAGCAGAGCAGTCCCCGGTTTTCGACGGGGTTTGGGGGATTGGCGGACCTCCACCCGGCCGCCTTCCAGATGAACAGCAATCACAGCTACTTGACCTCCGAAAAATGGGTCGGCAGACCGCTCCTGCGGGTCGCGGCCCGGTACGGCTGGTGTTTAGTTTGAATCATTTGCGTTTTTCTGACGGGCAGCATTTGGGCTAGCTCCGGTTCCCCAGTCTGCTAGGAGCTTACAATGATTTCGTGCGTGCGCCGTTTGTTATTCTCGCCCTCAGTTTGGCTGGTTTTGCTCAAACCTCAACGACTGCGCTAGATTCGGCCTACTTGCCGTTCGATGCCTTGAAGCACAAGGTGATGGCCCTGGCCGAGCGGGCACCGGAGCGGGTGAAGCTGGTGACGTTCGGAACTTCCGCTGGCGGACGTCCATTGCTGGCGCTGGAGATCGGCGCGGCACCGGGTAAACAGGCGGTTTTTGTGGGCGCGAACATGGCCGGATACCACAACACCGGGTCACAGGCGGCGCTCGATCTGGCGGAGAGGCTCATCCAGGACCCCGCGCTGACCACTACCCGTGGCTATTACATTCTGCCCGCGCTGAGCCCGGATGCGCATGATGCCATGTTTGCCAGTGTTCGCTATCGCCGTTCCGGCAATGGAGCCCCGCTCGATCGCGACCGGGATGGAGCATCGGGCGAAGATGGCCCCAATGATCTGAACCAAGATGGCCGGATCACCCAGATGCGGATTCCTGACGCAGCGGGGCCGATGACGCCGGATTCGAATGATCCGCGCGTTATGGTTCCGGCCGGCAACGGCGCCTCCGGGCGGTATCGCGTGGTGACGGAGGGCTTTGATGATGATCAGGATGGCCTGTTGAACGAGGATGGCCCCGGTGGTGACCGGCCCGAACTGAACTTTCCCTACCAGTGGACCCCGGGGAATGCTGAGGCCGGCACTTACCCGGGGTCGACACCCGAAGCGCGGGCGGTGATGGAGTACTTGCTGGCGCGACGCAACATCGCGCTGGCTGTTGTTTATGGCGCAGGAAATACGCTTCTGGCACCGCGCAGTCCAGCCGGTGGTGTACCGGAGGCGGATGCCGGGTCATTTGAGAAGCTCGGTTTGCTTTACAGGCAGAGTCTCCAGCAGGCGGGCCTCAGCACGGGCCGCAGCGGGGCGGCGGCGGGAGGATTGCGAAACTGGCTCTACTATCACTACGGCGTGATGGCCGTGGAACTCGACATCTGGGGCATTGCTCCACGGGCGGCCGCCACGGGACCGAAACCGGAAGAGCCGATCACGATTGAGCGCCTGGAGAAGATGTCCAACGAGGAGTTTCTGGGCTTGGGCGAACCGCGCATCAGCGCCTATCTGAAAGAGATCAAGGCGCCCGGGATGGTGAGCGCCAAGATGCTGATCGATAACGTCAAATCCGGCCGCCTGAACCCGGCCCGGATGGCGCAGACGATGCGCCAAATGGGCTTGAAGGCACCTTCGGCACCGGCCAGCAACGCGGTGGCGAGTTCCGCTGCGCCTAGCGGAGCAGCAGGGGAGGCGGGAGACGTCATGGCGTATGTCGACCAGGAAGCGCCCAGTGCCTTCACCCCGTGGACGCCGGTGACGCTGCCCGATGGCACGCGCGCCGAGGTGGGCGGCGTGGACCCGTTTGCAGCGATCGCCCCCACGGGAAGCATTTTGGCGAAAGCATCCGCGGCGCATTCCATGGCCGTGCTCGCCATGGCCGGTCAGTTGCCCCGGGTGACGATCACACAGGTGACGGCGGAACCAACTGGTGAGGGTATGTGGAAGGTGAAGGCAACCGTGGCCAATACACAACTGCTGCCCACGCATCCGCGCCACGGGACCGGGATCCATCATCATCTGCCCGTCCGGCTGGGGATTGCCCTAGGGGCACCGGGCACCAGCGTGCCAGAGCACCGGGCCGTGACCACCGACAATCTTTGCCTGGACGAGGCACCGCTTTCCGGCGAATGGACCGTCCGGGCGCGCAAGGGCACCCGGATCACGGTGGCCGCCACGTCCAGCAATGCCGGCCAGGACCGGCGGGAAATCGAGCTCCGCTGAGCCACTTCTGACTGACACAACATCATGGACCAATCCGCATCCACCATCCAACATCGTGAACTGGCCCACCAACAGGGCCCGGTCAACTTGGCAATTGTCACCGTCAGCGATACCCGCACGCCCGAAACGGATGCCAACCGCAAGTACCTGGAAGCCGAGATCACGGCGCTGGGGCATCGCCTGGTGGCCTACCGGCTGATCAAGGATGAGCCGGACCAGGTCTCCGATGTTTTGGACGAGTTGGCCTCCGGCGAAGCGCAAATCCTGCTGTGGAACGGCGGCACCGGTATTGCTCCGCGTGACACCACCTACGACGTGCTGAGCCGCCGTCTGGAAAAGGTGTTGCCGGGTTTCGGCGAACTGTTCCGCATGTTTAGCTATGAGCAGGTGGGCGCCGCCGCTATGCTGTCGCGTGCGGTGGCGGGCACCTACCGGGGCAAAGTGGTGATTTCGACGCCGGGTTCCCCCAACGCGGTCCAGACGGCCTGGACCAAGCTGATTCAGCCGGAGCTGGAGCATCTGGCCTGGGAAGTCGCGCGCCTGCGCTAGAGGAGACTGCCACCGTTGACACCGCCTGATCTGACCGTCCTGCCCACTTTGCCGGATGACGAAGTCTACGCCCACGTCGGGGAGGATGGGTTCCGCCGTCTAGTGGCCGCCTTTTACCGGCAGATTCCCAGCGATCCGATTTTGGGCCCCATGTACCCCGCCGATGACTTTGAAGGCGCGGAGGAGCGGCTGCGGGACTTCCTGATCTTCCGCTTTGGGGGGCCCACGACCTATTTGGCCAAACGCGGCCATCCCCGGCTGCGAATGCGGCACGCTCCGTTCGTCATTGGCCCGGCGGCGCGGGACCGGTGGGTGGAAATCATGGACCTAGCACTCCAGGAAGCCGCGCTGCCCCCCGCCGCGGAGGCCGTCTTGCGGCGCTTTTTCTCCGATACCGCCACTTTTTTGATCAACCGCCCTCACTCCACCTGATGTTCTCTTTCCGAGGTACTGGGTCAGGTGTTTCATGCATCCCAGGCGGCGGATAGAACTAACTTACTAGGCGCATACAGTTCGCCTACGAACGCGGATGTTAGCTATGCCCGACTGAGAGTAGTCTCCTACTACTGATTCACGCCGTGCGGAACGCACCGCGAAGCTATTTCATCACAGTCTCTTATCGTGATGCACCGCCGCACCGGCAATGCTCCGAGCGCCGGAAAAAGCCACGCTGAGCCACCAGTGGCAAACCAGACTCTCTTTCCGGTCCTGTCCGATAAATGACTGATTCTAAGGCCACACGCGCATCAGCAAGCGAAATTCAACATTAACCCTTAGGGCGCGCTAGCCAGCTAGTACCGCGGTTCTAAAGGGACACGGCCGGCGTGCCACAGCGCTGGCACACTGTGCCCGCGAGTACGGGTACCAGGTCCTGTTTCGTCCATTGTCTGGCGCGCTTCCGATTACTAATCTGGAGAAGCTCGAAGGGGATGCGGCCCCACTAAGGGAACGCACGCTCGGCGAGGACTGAAAGAGGAGCAATCAAAACAAATGAAAATCAATCACTTTCTGGCAATCGGCGCGATGCTGGTGGGTTCCAGCGCTTTTGCGGCACCCATTTACGGCACCGCGACCCAAACGGTCACCATCAATAGTGTGTCGACCACCACGGCGATCGCTCAGAACACTAAGACGGGCAGCGGCGGCGGCGCAGGCACCGGTTACTCATTCGGAATGACCTGGGACGTCGATCCGGTGTTGACCTGGAGCTTTACCACCTCGATCTCCGGTCTGCACGTTCTGGAGTTTGTGACCAACATCGTCCCGAACAGCTACGATTCTGTGTTCGTTTCCAATGGCCTCGTGCTCACCGGTGGCCAAGCCGGTACCGGCGCAAAGATCAGCGATGTGTCCTTGCAACTCTACATCCCGGCCTTCAGCAACTACGTGAGTGGCGGCGACGTCATCCTGAAGGGCACAAGCTCGAAGTTCATCAAGGGCACCTATAGCAAGAGTGACGACAACTCCGGTTTGGGCGGCGTCGGCCCGTACGTTCCCTTTGGACCGACCACGCCGGCTGACGGTTCGATGGGCGTCCGGATCATCTTCACTACCGATCTTGGCTCCAACAGCACGCTGTCTCTGAACGGCACGCTGGACATCCAGAAGACGGCTGCTCCTCCGGTTCCGGAGCCGGCCACCTTCGGCTTGATCGGTGCCGCGCTGGTGGCGTTGGGCGCCATCGCTCGCCGCCGCGCCTAAATCGCTCCGGTGACGGCAAGTGGGCGGGGGGCGTGCAAACGCTCCCCGCCCTTTTGGCGTTCGGGCGCGCTCGCAGAATCGACCCGCCCGCGCCGGACTCTCACCTGGGGTGAAGCCACTGAAGGGGGAGTTGCGTCGGAAATGCAGTGGCTGAAGCGGCACCTGTTTTCTAATGTCCGACAGACATTAGTGCCTTAGTACTTTCGCCGGCGCACTACTCACACCGCCGTTGGTACAAGCAACGGACAGACCTTTCCGGCTATTGGTTCGCACAAGGCCAACACTTAATCTGGAGAAGCTCGGAGGGAATGCGGTCCAGCAAGGAACGCAGGTTCGGCGAGAACAACAACAGGAGTCAATACAAACAATTAAAATCAATCACATTCTGACCATCAGCGCCATGCTGGTAGGTTCTACTGTTCTGGCCACCCCTATCGGGTATGGCTCAACGGATGTCACGGTCAACATCAACGGCGTCATCACTACCACTTCCATCAACCAGACCACGCACGAGGGCAGCGCCACCGGTGGCAACCTGGCGAACAACCTGTTTAATTTCGGCATGAGCTGGAACGTTGATCCGACTTTGACCTGGACCTACACCACCACCGCGTCGGGTCCACAGACGATCACGTTCTCGACCAACATCGTTCCGGATGGCTACAACAAGCTGTTCAACTCCGCCGGCTACACGCTGACCGGCGTGCAGAAGGTGGGCAACAAGGTGTCACCGGGCGCGGCGATTAGCGATGTTAAGGTGAGAACCTTCATTCCGTTCATGACCACCTACGTTCCGGAGGGCGATGTGACGGTGAAGGGCATCAAGGGCGTGCGGGGCACGTTGACGCGGAGCAATGACAACACCGACAACGGTGGTATCGGCGACTATGTCGACTTCGGACCGGCGTCACTGTCGGCCCTCACGATGGGCGTGGAGATCACCTTCAATGCGACCCTGAACCCGGGAGACATGCTGTCGCTGAACGGCACGCTGGACATCCAGAAGGAAACGCCCCCCGTGCCCGAGCCGGCCACGTTCGGCCTGATCGGTGCCGCGCTGGTGGGCCTGGGCTCCTTCGCCCGCCGCCGCGCCTAGACGCTTCAGTCATTGCAGAACCAGGGGCGGGAGTGCCGGGATGGCATCTCCCGCCTCTTCTCTTGTTTAGGAGCCGATTCCATTGGCCTTCGCCTTCTCGATGCTCTCCGTCAGAGCCGGCATAGTCCTCTCATTTTCGTGGTACACCTTTATACAATTGCATCCTAGACGTCCGATAACGGATTCGGGAAGAATTTCAAGGGCTACGAAACGGTACCCTTGGTACTTTCGATGTTGTGGTACTTTCGATTTTGGTGATTTGGGACGTAACCCTGGTTTGGATAAGCAGCCGACGGATGGCGCTGTACCAGACTGAGCAGTCTGAGTGATCACCAAAAAAGATAAAAGAGGATAAGCAGCAGATGAAATATGTTCAATTCGTCACGGTTTGCGCACTGCTGACGGCTTCCACGGCATCCGCCAGCCTGATGACGGCAGCGAGCTACGGCGAAGCGAAGTACACGGTCACCAACAGTTTAGGCACCAAGTCCGGAATGGTGGAAGTGGTTGACGAAGTTGGGAATTTGGGGGGCGGCGATCTGAGCGCGGATGGTTTTGCGTTCCGGCTGGATTGGGACGTTGATCCGGCCCTGTCCTGGAGCTACACCACCACGGCATCCGGTCCGCACACAATCCTGGTTTCCACGGCGATTCTTCCGGGAAACTACAATCTCCTCTTCGTCTCCGGCGGCTACACGCTGACTGGAACACGGCGGGGTAAAGGAGCGACGATCTCCGATGTGAAGATCGAGGCCTACGCTCCGCTGCCGATCGCTCCGATCAACTACATTCCCGAGGGTAATGTCACGATCAAGGGTACCAGCGCGCCGGTGAAGGGTACCTTGACTCGCTCCAATGACAACACCAACCAGGGCGGGATTGGCTCGCTAGTTCCGTTTACCACCCGGACGTTTAGCGACATGGGCGTGAAGATCACCTTCAACGCCAAGTTGAACCCGGGCGATAAACTCTCGCTGAACGGTACGATGGAAGTGGAGCAACTGGTGCCGGAACCGGGGACTTGGGGCCTGATTGGCGCGGCTCTGATGACGTTGGGGGCCCTGCGCCGCCGGATGGTCTAGAGCTTCCGCGATCCTTCTTGTTTAGTTGAAAAAGGTTCGCCCATAAGGCGAGCCTTTTTGTTTTTTGCGTACCCGTAGCTGGTGGTTGCTGGGCAGCGGCTGGGTGCGGCTCGGTCCCGGGGACCATGGGTGGCGGCGGGAAGAAGGGTTTTCCGGGCCATGCTGTCGCTGCTCAGACTCGCGGGGGTCCGGAGTTGGGCGCTTAAGTGACGGGTAGGTACTCAAGGCGCGCAAACGCAAAAAGGGCCAAGGCATGACGCCTGGCCCCATTGGAACTTCCCGGGAGGGAAAGCTACTTGATTTTGCCTTCTTTATAGTCGACGTGCTTGCGGACCACCGGATCGAACTTCTTCTTCACCAGCTTCTCCTTGGAGAGCTTCGGATTCTTCGATGTGGTGTAGTAGTGGCCGGTGCCGGCGGAGGAGACCAGTTTGATCAGTTCGCGAGCCATTAGAATTGCACCCCACGAGCCTTCATCTCAGCAAAAACGGCGTCGGCACCCTTCTTGTCGATGATGCGCAGGCCTTTGGCCGAAATCTTCATCCGGACAAAGCGGTTCTCGCTGGGCACCCAGATGCGCTTGTCGTGCAGGTTGGGCTCCCACCGGCGGCGGGTCTTATTATTGGCGTGAGAAACGCGATTCCCGGACAACGGGCGCTTCTCGGTGATGGGGCATACTTTCGCCATGACTCAAAATCTCCTGATCGGGCCGGGTTGCTTCGCAGACGGCTGGACACACCATGCCGGGTGAGGGCGCAAACCCAAACTATGAGTATACCGCAGACGAACGACTTCGTCCAATCCGGAATCTCGGGATCGGCCGCAGTGGGTTGCGGGCGGGCTGAAACCATGGCGGCATGGCCTGCGTCCCAGGGGTAGTTCACGGTTTGACGCCGCGTTGGAAATCCGGTTGCCAAGGCCTATTTTCAGGCTTCCGGCCGCGATTGGCGATTGACGGCCCGTTCAATGGGGAATAGACTGTAAATAGCTCGCAACAGGTTTAGCTGGAGCGTAGGTGAAACATGATGAAGGCGAAGAACTTAGCTCTCCTTTCCGCGGCCTTCCTGCTGGCAATGCCGGCTGGTTGGGCGCAGAACAAGAAACCGTCCAACGAAGCGCCGCGCGAAACCGTCGCCCGGCCCATGACTGACAAGGAGCGCAAGCGGCGTGAGGACAAGCTCCGCAAGGAGTTGGAGACCCCGTTCCGCAAGTGGCTGAACGAAGACGTCGCCTACATCATCACGGACGAAGAGCGGACCTCATGGAAGCGCCTGCAGACCGACGAAGAGCGCGAGCAGTTCATTGAGGGCTTTTGGCTGCGCCGCGATCCGACGCCGGATTCACAGGAAAACGAGTTCAAAGAAGAGCACTACCGCCGTATCGCGTACTCGAACGAGCGCTATGCCTCCGGCATTCCCGGCTGGAAGACCGACCGCGGCCGCATTTACATCACCTACGGCCCACCGGACGAGATCGAGTCCCACCCCTCGGGTGGCACCTATGAGCGGCCCATTGAAGAAGGCGGCGGGACCACTTCAACCTTCCCGTTTGAGAAATGGCGTTACCGCTACATTGAGGGCATCGGCCTGGGCAACGACATCGTCATCGAATTTGTCGATCCGACGATGACGGGCGAATATCGCATGACCATGGATCCGTCGGAAAAAGACGCCCTGATGATGGTGCCGGGTGCCGGCTTGACCATGATGGAGCAGATGGGCATGGCATCCAAGACGGACCGCTTCTCCCGCACCGACGGTACGCGTCTGGGTACAGGCAACCAGCCGCTGCCGATGCGCATGAATCAGTTTGAGCGTTTGCAGCGCTTTGCCGCCCTGCAGAAGGCACCGTCGATCAAGTTTAAGGATTTGGAAGCGCAGGTGAACTCCAAGGTCACCTTCAACGTGCTGCCGATACAGGTTCGCGCGGACTTCATGAAAATGACCAACTCCACCGTGATGGCCTACATCACGATTCAAATGGAGAAGAAGGATCTGCAGTTTAAGACCACGGATGGCGTGGCCAAGGGTGTCGTGAACATCTACGCGCGCATCACTTCGATGTCGCGCCGGGTGGTGAACGTCTGGGAACAGCCAGTGACGATTGAGGCTCCGGCGGAGATGTTGCAGGAAGCTTCCAAAGGCAAGGCGATCTACCAGAATGCCGTGCCGCTGCCCCCGGGTAACTACCGGTTGAACGTGGTGGCCAAAGATGTCATTGGCGGCAACATGAACAACTACGAAGTGGCGCTGGCGGTGCCGCGGTTTGATGACGAGAAGCTGGGCGTCTCCACCGTGATTCTGGCTGACCAGATTGAAAAGGTGCCGACCAAAAACATCGGCTCCGGCCAATTTGTGATCGGCTCTTCGAAGGTTCGTCCGCGCCTGTCGGAGAGCTTCGCCCGCGACGAGCGGATGGGCATCTACATGTCGCTCTACAACTTCGAGCCGGATGAGAAAACGCAGAAGCCGAGCGGAACCATCGAGTACGAAGTGGTGAAGCGCGATACCAACGAGAAGATTTTCGAGTTCAGCGAAGAACTGGCGTCGATTGCCGGGGCCTCCGCGACGCAGGTAACGATTGAGAAGCTGTTGCCCATGAAGAGCTTGGTGCCAGGAAATTACACGCTGAAAATGAAGGTGACGGACAAGAAGCGGAACCAGACGCTGACGCCGACCGCAAACTTTACGGTCACCTAAATTGGCGCGGCGGGGTTGGTTCGCGTGGTGGTTCTTGAATTGATTTTTGGGTAGTGGCTTTGAATCGGTAGTGGCATAAAAGGGACAGGCGTAAATCGATGCTCCGCCGCGCACAGGATGTCGGTCGAGTCAGCAGCTTGCTGCTGCTAGTCGGCGTGTGTGCATTCACGACGGAAGCCCGGGCGGCAGCGATCGATACAGGGATGCGCATCCGGTTGCATGGCTCGATTGTGGGCTTTGTGACGGGTCCAGCCGGGGCGCAGCAGATGGGCGCGACGGTTTTCCTGTTGAACAAGTACGGCCGCCTGGTGAAGAAGACCTTCACCAATGAGCGGGGCGCCTTTGGCTTTGACTTCCTGATGCCGGACTCGTACACGGTGCGCGTTAACCAGACCAGCTTTGCTCCGGCCTCAAAGTCTGGGGTGCGGGTAGACCCGGGGGTACGCAGCTTCCTGGCAATTCAACTGGCCTCCGTCGCCAGCTCAATTCAATTGGTCTCGGCCGCACCGAATGCGGCTTCGCTGATGAGCGACGAATGGAAGTGGGCGCTGCGCTCCAATGCTCCACTCCGGCCGGTGCTGCGGTTTGCTCCCGATTGGAAGGCACCGCGGACACGACTGCATTCGGCGGCATGGTTCACCGAAACGCAGGGAGTATTGAAGCTGTCAGCCGGCGAGATGGGTTCGGCGGAGGCGGCGTCACTGGGCGATGTGGGCACTGGTTTCGCGTTGGCCACATCAGTGTTTGGGTCCAGCCGAGTGATGTTCTCGGGCAACGTGGGCTATTCGGCCGCCAACGGCACGCCAGCGGCAGGCTTCCGCACTTCTTATCGTCCCCATGCCGCGGATACGGACCAGTTCAACCCGGAGCTAAAGCTGACCATGAAACAGGTCTTTCTGCCTTCGGGCGGACTGGGCCGGTTTGCCGGGTCACAGAGCAATCTGCCGGTCTTGCGGTCCATGTCCGCCAGTATCAGCGACCGCGTGCAACTATCGCAGCGGGTGCGGCTGGAAGTGGGCAGCACACTGGATTCGCTGAACTTCCTGGGCAAGCTGAACTACTTTAGCCCGTACGCGGTGAGCAGCATCGATTTAGGCCGCGCCGGGCTGGTGGAGATCGGCTTTAGCTCGGGCGTCCCGCCGGTGGAGCGATACCGCACCGCGCGCGAAGCGACCGAAGGCGACACGGCGGCGGACTTGGCGCAGGACGTCGCGGCGCTGGGTCTACTGCCGCGCCTGAGCATCGCCAACAATAGCTTACGCGTGCAGCGTTCAGAGAACTACGAGATGGGCTACCGGAAGAATTTCGGCCGCCGGTCAGTCAGCGGGGGTTTTTTCCGGGAAGCGATTTCCAATGCGGCCTTGACGTTGGCCTCGCCGGCGGGTGCCTACCCCTCTTCCGATTTGCTCCCGGATTTCAACTCCAACAGCGCCGTCTTCAATGCTGGGCATCTCATACGGAACGGGTTTACGGCTTCCGGCTCGCAGCAGTTCGGTGATTGGATGACAGTTTCACTGATCTTCAGCCGCGGCGGGGTGCTGCGCACCGACCAGCGGGAGATGCGGACCAATGATCCGGCTGAGATGCGGGCCGCCATTCGCCGCAGCTTGCAGAATGCGGTATCGACCCGCGTGCACGGCAAACTGCCCCGCCTGGGCACCCGGTATCTGGCCTCCTATCAGTGGACCGACTATCGGGCGTTGACACCGGGCCATCTCTTTCTGACCAACATCACCACCACTGATGCGGGATTGAACTTCTCGATCCGCCAACCGATGCCCGCCCTGCCATTTATGGCGGGACGGTTTGAGCTACACGCGGAGATGCGCAACCTGCTGGCCCAGGGGTATCTGCCGTTGACCATGCCCGACGGGCGCCAGATCTTGTTGATCCATACGCCACGCGCCCTGCGGGGCGGTGTGAGCTTTTTCTTCTAACCACTGGCTGAGGCATCTCGTTAAGAGCTGGCCAGCGGGCACCAAAGGAGCACCGCCCTTCTGGCGGCAGCCGGCTAGATCGACTGCCGCATGGCTTCCCAGACGCGGTGGAGTCCGTTGACATAGCCGCGCGGTTCCTGGTGGTCCACCTGAAAGCGTTGCGCTTCGTCCTTGAAAGTGGACCATGTCATTTCTTCCACCGGTTCAAGCGCCAGGGTGGCGGCCTCGGCCTTGTCGACAATCAGGCGGTAGGGGTAATCATTGGTGGGGCTATGAAGGATCTCGCCTTCCAGCGCGAAGCGCTCCTGGAGCGCGGTGAGATGCTTCCGCCGCCTGGCGCGGATCATGATCCGGTCTTCATCCAGACCATCGGCCTAGTTCCGGGAATTCTTGTACGCACAGGCCAATGAGAACCATCCGTAACGAGTCGCAAGCCACATCGTTTTCTTGTCTCCCTAAAGTCATCATCGCCCAACTTTTGGACCGGCCGGGCCGGTTGGCGCAGTGCCAACCCGGGCCGCAGATTTGGGTTCGCGAAGGCAGCTGTGGTAGCCTGAGATTTGGGCATAGAATGTCAGGCAAAGGCGCATTTTGCGCGCGCCGGAAGTTCAGCCTAAGCTTGGCCGATGTAGCTCAGATGGTAGAGCGCGTCCTTGGTAAGGACGAGGTCACCGGTTCAATCCCGGTCATCGGCTCCAGAATTTCTAAACTCCGACAAGAGGCAGGTCCGTTTAGTCCATGGCGAAGGAAAAATTTGATCGATCGAAGCCGCACTGCAATGTGGGCACGATTGGACATATCGATCACGGGAAGACAACGTTGACGGCGGCGATCACCAAGACGCTGGCCAAGCACAATCCGAAGGTGTCGTTCCGGAGCTTTGACTCGATCGACAATGCGCCGGAAGAAAAGGCTCGTGGCATCACGATTGCCGCGTCGCACGTGGAGTATGAGACGGCAAACCGTCACTACGCGCACGTCGATTGCCCCGGCCACGCCGACTACATCAAGAAC
>CANGYQ010000005.1 GCA_947458745.1 Bryobacteraceae bacterium
GCCGTTTCCGCCGTAATGCCGAGTCTGGCCAAGACCTGGAAAAGCCGCTGCGGGATGTTGACGTCAAGCAGCCACATTTGCTGGAGTCAGGGCCTCGGCGGCTGCTTGGAGGATCTCGGGGAGCGCCGCTGCGGGCACTTCATCGTAGGACTCACGAATCTCGTCGAGAGACATTCCTTGCGATAGGCAGCTCAGTACGAAGGCCACTGAAAGGCGGGTTCCACGCACGGCGAGTTGACCGCCCAGCAAGTCTGGATCGGTAACTAGCCACCGGTATGGGCTGGCGGGTGGTCGTGTTAGCGGCATGGTGCCTCCCACAGCCATCCTAGCGCTCTAGTGCCGGAAGTGGCGGATGCCGGTGGTTACCATTGCCAGTCCCAAACGGTCCGCGGCGGCGATCACGTCGGGGTCTTTCACTGATCCGCCCGGTTGAATCACGGCGGTGATGCCGTGGGCCGCCGCTTGCTCCACGCCATCGGGGAAGGGGAAGAAGGCGTCGGAGGCCACCACGGCTCCGGCGAGCGGCAGCACGGCCTTGCTAGCCCCAAACTTTACGCTATCGACGCGCGACATCTGGCCCGCGCCGGCGGCGATCAACTGGCCGTCCTTGGCGTAGACGATGGCGTTCGACTTGACGTGCTTCACCACACGCCAGCCAAACAGCAGTGCCTTCCATTCCTCTTCAGTGGGTTGGCGCTTCGAGACCACTTGGCAATCGGCCTGTTTGATGCGGTGGCTGTCAGCGCTCTGCACCAGATAGCCGCCGGAGATCGACTTCACCACCGGCTCATCGGGCCGCATGCGGAGCACGCGGAGCAGCCGCAGGTTCTTCTTCATCACAAACAGGTCCATCGCCTCTTCGCTAAACCCAGGGGCGGCGATGGCTTCGATGAAGGTCTGCGTGATCGCCTCGGCGGTGGCCTTGTCGATGATCCGGTTAAAGGCCAGCACGCCACCGAACGCGGAAATCGGGTCCGCCGCAAAGGCCTTCTGGTAGGCCTCGCTCAGGGTCTCAGCGGTGGCGCAGCCGCAGGGGTTGGTGTGCTTGATGATAGCCGCCGCAGGCTCATCAAACTCGAGAATCAGCTGCCAGGCGGCGTCGAGATCGACGAGGTTGTTGTAGCTGAGCTCCTTGCCCTGTACCTGGAAGGCCCCGGCAATGCCGGATTCACTGGTCGAAAACAGAGCGGCGGCCTGGTGCGGATTCTCGCCGTAACGGAGCGTCTGCTTCAGCGGGAGGCGAACATCGAGCGTCGGCTTCTCGGCGGGTTCGAGCGTAGCGAGTTTGTTGGTGATGGCGCGATCGTAAGCGGCCGTCACTGCGAAGGCTTGCCGCGCCAGACGCCAGTGCGTTTCCGGTGACAGCGTGCAATCGTTGCGCAGGAGCTCTTCGTAGACGGCGCGGTAATCTACCGGAGCGGTCACGACGGCCACGTCCTGGTAGTTCTTGGCCGCAGCGCGGATCATGGTGGGTCCGCCGATGTCGATGTTCTCGATCAGCTCATGCAGCGGTACATCGGGGCGAGCGGCCACTTTCTCGAAAGCGTAGAGGTTCACCACCACCATGTCGATGGTCGGGATGCCGTGGGCGGCCAGGGCGGCCATGTGCTCCTCATTGGAGCGGATGGCCAGCATGCCGCCAGCGATCATCGGGTGCAAGGTCTTCACCCGGCCGTCCAGCATTTCCGGGAAACCGGTCACTTCGGCCACATCCTTGACGGTCAGGCCCTCTTCCCTCAGTAGCTTGGCGGTGCCGCCGGTGGAGATCAATTCGCAGCCTAGTTTTGCTAAGCCGCGCGCGAAGACAGCGATGCCGGCTTTGTCGGTGACGCTAAGGAGAACACGTTTAATGCGAGCCATGAGTGGGAAAGTTTCATTTTCCCATGCTGGACCCGGATCTGCCTAGTTCCGGGGCGGTTGCTCCTTCTGCTAACGGTTCAGCACCTCCGGGGCGGCGGTGGGACAATGAAGGGGATGGCATATCCAGTAACTTTGATTGCAGGCGACGGCATTGGACCGGAAGTAGCCGCGGCGGCGCAGCGGGCGGTTGATGCGACGGGTGTGAAGATTGAATGGCATCCGGTGGAGCTCTCGGCTGCGGTCATGGCCAAGGTGGGCACGGAGCTGCCCGAGAATGTGCTGGAGTCGATCCGGCGTGACAAGGTGGCCCTGAAGGGGCCCGTCACCACGCCGATCGCCGGTGGCTTCAAGAGTGTCAACGTCTCACTGCGGAAGAAGCTGGATTTGTTTGCCAACGTGCGTCCGGTGAAACGGCTGCCCGGCTTGAAGACGCGCTACATGGATCTGCCGATCGATATGGTGATCTTCCGCGAGAACACGGAGGACCTCTATTCTGGCCTGGAGCATGAAGTGGTGAAGGACGTGGCGCAGTCGCTGAAGATCATCACGCGTTACGCCTCTATCCGCATCGCCAACTATGCTTTTGAGTACGCCAAGGCCAACCACCGCCACAAGGTGACGGCGGTGCACAAGGCGAACATCATGAAGCTCTCCGATGGTCTCTTTCTGCGTTGCTGCCGCGAAGTGGCGGCTCAGCATCCGGAAGTGACCTACGAAGAGATGATCGTCGACAATGCCTCCATGCAATTGGTGATGCGTCCGGAGACGTTTGACGTGCTGTTGCTGCCAAATCTCTATGGCGACATCGTCAGCGATCTGGCGGCGGGTCTGGTGGGCGGTTTGGGCATTGTGCCCGGCGCCAACATGGGTGAAGAGATCGCCGTCTTTGAGGCGGTGCACGGCTCAGCGCCCGATATTGCGGGCCGCGGGTTGGCCAACCCGACGGCGTTGATCGCCAGCTCCGTGATGATGCTGCGCCATCTGCGCGAAGTGGAGGCCGCCGAACGCCTGCAGGCCGCCATTGAGCGGGTCTACGCGGAAGGCAAGACGCTCACCGGGGATGTGGGCGGCACCGCTTCGACGGAGCAGTTCACCGACGCTGTGATCGCCGCACTGGCGTAAGCGGCATGGCGGCAGGGCCGGCCTAAAGTCCTTCAGTAACTGCCAGCATGGTGCCCGGAGCATTCCCCTCAAACCGGTTGTTGACGAAGATGTAGCTGGGCCGCTGCTCCCGGCGGGAGTGCTGGATGATCTCGCGGAGAGCGGTGCGGCCTTCCGGGTAAGGCTCCTGGACCCGCTCATAGGGTGAGAACCTCTCCACTGCCTGTTCGTAGGGACGGCCCGGCTTCAGCAACGCGCGCACGACGGTGAAGTCTGCTGAATAGGCCCCGGGTAGACGAATCTGCGTGCTGAGGTCGGGCATCCGGGTCCAGGAATTGAAGACGTGGGCCACTTGGCGCTCGGCCAACAGGCCAAAGTAATCGGAGCCGAGAAACTCCGGGTTGCGGACTTCCACGGCGTAGCGGAAGTCAGGCGGCAGGGCATCGAGGAAGGGCCGTAGCCGCTCCTGAAACTGCTCCCGGCCCAGCTTGGCGAAGGCCCCGAATTCAAAGATCAGCGTCGCCACGCGGCCGCGATAGGGCTGCAAGGCGTGGGCGAACAGCTGCGTAAAGACGTGGGCGTTGAGAAAGGTCTCATTGGCACTGCCGCCCCGCGCGCCGTAGCGCTCATGCTTGGGCCAAGTCTCGACCGTGATCTCTTCCGGCACCTTAAAGGCGAACCGCAGCGACGGCGGCGTGGAGGTGAACAGCCGCTGCCAGTAGGCCTGCGACGGGAACTGATAGAACGAGAAATCGCCGCAGACCACCGGGAAAGTCTCAGCATACTCGGCCAGGCACTCATCGTCGAACTTCTTCTTGGACACCTTGCCGCGGGTCAGGTACCGGTCCGGCGAATAGATGCTCCCCAGCCACCCCTCATACTTCCAACTGCTGGTGCCCAGATAGATCTGCTGCCGCGCCAGCTCCGCGAGGCGCGGCTGAAGCTGCGCGGCGAGCGGGGGAGGTTCGGGGGCGAAGAGGGAAAGATTCACTTGGCTCTCACCAAGCCCGAGCCGCCCGGCTGGTGTAGGGGTCGATGCCGGCTTCGATGGTGCCGTTGGGCAGCACCTTTACCAGCACGGGCGCGGCGCCGGAGTTCCAGCGGGAGGCAGGTTGGGCTTTGTGGCCGCGGCTGGCGAGGTCGGCCAGGACGTCGCGCGGGATGCGCTCGTCGAGCAGCAGTTCGCCGGGGTTCATGGCGTGGTTGTCAAAACTTGACACCAGATGCCGCGTTTGGAAGCGGGGCACTTCGACGGCTTGCTGCGCGTTCATGCCGAACTCGACCACGTTCAACATGATCTGCAACAGTGCTTGATCCTGCACGTCGCCGCCTGGGGTGGAGAGCGCCAAGTACGCCTTGCCGTCGCGGGTGATCAGCGTGGGCGATAGCGTAACGCGCGGCCGCTTGCCGCCGGCCAGTTCGTTGGGGTGGCCCGGCACGAGCAGAAAGCTCTGCGCGCGCGTCGTGAGCGGGATGCCGGTGTCGCCAGCCACGACGGGCGGAATCCAGCCGCCGGAAGGGGTGGCCGAAAACATCACGCCGTCTTTGTCGATGGCATTGATGCACGTCGTGTCCTTGGCCATCAGGGCATCGTCGATCTGTACACGCACGATCTCTTCTTCCGACGGATGGCGGAGCTTCACGCCTTGGATGGCGCCGGGTAGAAACTGCATTGAGGCGCGCGCGCCGATCAGCTTGCGGCGTTCGGCGGCGTACTCTTTGGACATCAGCCGGTCGCCGGGCACCTTCACAAACTTCGGGTCGCCATAGTAGGTGTCGCGGTCGGCGTAGGCCAGTTTCATCGCCTCGATCACTTGATGCAGGTAGTCTGCGGAGTTGTGGCCCAGCGATTTCAGGTCGATGCCTTCGAGCAGATTCAGCGCTTCCAGCATCGAGGGTCCCTGCGTCCAGAAGCCGGACTTGTAGACCGTGGTGCCGCGATAGGTGACGGCCAGCGGCTCTTCGATCTCGGCCCGGAAGGCGGCCAGATCTTCGTAGCGCAACAAGCCGCCGTTGGCCTTGGAGAAGTCGCCGATCTTG
This sequence comes from Bryobacteraceae bacterium, assembly GCA_947458745.1. Lineage (GTDB taxonomy): Bacteria > Acidobacteriota > Terriglobia > Bryobacterales > Bryobacteraceae > JAPKYZ01. The sequence continues at coordinate 5,002 of CANGYQ010000005.1, forward strand.
CGTGCGATTTCGCCGCGATAGAAGAAGTCGCGCACAGCATCAAGCGCTGCGGCCCGACTCTTGCCCGCTTTCAACGCCGCCTGCTCGGTGGCCACCATGGCCCGCATCGTGCGGGCTAGATCGGGCTGGCGGAATACCTCGCCGACGCGGGGCGCTTGGCCATTGGGAAAGTAGATGGCTTTCGTCGTGGGCCACAGTTCGGCAAAATGGCGCATGCTGCGGATCGAGGAGGCGCGGATCTCATCCACCGGCGTGCCATCGGCCAGTTCGATCGACGGGTTCAAGACGTCGGCCAGGGATTTCGTGCCGAAATCGCGCAACGCCACCAGGGCTCCGTCCACCATGCCGGGGACGAGGGCGGGCATCAATCCGGCCACGGGGACAAAGCCCCGCAGACCGTTGGGTTCAATGTTCATCACTTCACCCGCCTGCAGGCGGCGGCTGCGGAAGAAGTCCGCCGTGGCCAGCTTGGGCATGGTGCCGACGCCAGCAATCGAGACCACCTTGCCGGTTTTGGTGCGGATCAGGATCGGCACTTCGCCACCGAAGCCGAAAGTGGAATACTCCGTGATGGCGGAAGCGAAAAGCGTCGCGATGCCCGCATCGACGGCATTGCCGCCTTGATGATAGAGCCGCATGCCGACATTCACTGACTCATCGGTGCCGGCCGCGACCGAGCCGCGAATCCCCCGGACCGCGTGTCCAATCGGCCGCTCCATCATGCGCTGCTGGCCGTCAAGCGAGACCGTCAGCAGGGTGAGTGCGAGGGTAAAACGTTTCGCCGTCATCATGGGAAGATGATGACATGAACCAGCACGCCGAACTCTCCCCGGCTACGCCGCCCGAAGAGTGCACGCCTGCTGAGCCGCAGCCGGACGATCTACCGATGCTCTACTGCCCGGTCTGCTCGAAGCGGCTGGCGGAGCGCAAGTGCAAGCTTTTTTGCGAGCAGTGCGGGTACTACATGTCGTGTGCTGACTACTACTGAGCCACGCTGCTAAGGGGCGAATACAACCAATGAAGCTGATCTCATTTTTCCTGCTGGCCGCCGTGTTGGCTCCGGCCGCTGAACTCTCGCCCGCGGCCGCCCGCTGGTGGAAGCATGTCGAAGTGCTGGCCGACGACAAGATGGAAGGCCGCGAGACGGGCTCCAAAGGACATCGGATGGCGGCTGAGTATCTGGCGGCCGAGTTCGAGCGCGCTGGATTGAAGCCCGCCGGAACGCAGGGCTATTTTCAGCCGGTCGGTTTTAAGGTTCGACGCATTGATGAAGCAAACTCGTCGCTGGAGTTGGTGCGCGATGGCAAGGCAGAACCGGTAGCGCTGGGCCGTGAGGCTTCGATCGGGCTGCGGATTGATCCCGCCCCCCAAGTGGACGCGGGCCTGGTGTTTGCGGGCTATGGCTTTGCGGTGCCAGAAAAGAACTACGACGACTTGACGGGTCTCGACCTGAAGGGCAAGATCGTGGTCTTCATCCAGGGAGTGCCCGAAGGCATCCCTTCGGAGCTATCCGCCCACTATCAGCACGCCTCTGTTCGATCCAAGGTGCTGCGCGATATGGGTGCCATCGGCACCATCACCATTCAAAATCCCAAGAGCGCCGACATCCCCTGGGCGCGCGCGTCGCGGGCGCGGCTGCTGCCTTCGATGGAACTGGCCGATGCCACGCTGGATGAATCAGCCGGGATGAAGATCGCCTTGATGTGGAATGCCGAGCGTGCCGACCGCCTGTTTGCCGGGTCCGGCCACACGATTGCGGAACTGCTCGCCCTTGCCGACCGCAAGCAACGTCTGCCGCGTTTCGCGTTGCCCGGCACGCTGCGGGCCAAGCAGACGATCACCCGCGAAGACGTCGAAAGCCAGAACATCATCGGCATGGTGCAGGGCAGCGACCCCAAGCTCCGCAATGAGTTCGTCGTCATGTCCGCCCACATCGACCACGTCGGCAAGAGCGTCGTGATTGAAGGCGACGGCATCCACAACGGTGCCATGGACAACGCCAGCGGTATCGCTTCGCTGATCGAGATCGCCAAGATGTTCAAGGACCGTGGGATCAAGCCGAAGCGCAGCTTGGCCTTTGTGGCCGTGACGGGCGAGGAGAAGGGGCTGAAGGGCTCGCGCTACTTTGCCACGCACCCGACGCTGAAGGGCAAGATGGTGGCCAACCTGAATATGGACATGTTCCTGCCCATCCACTCGCTGGTGGTGTTGCGAGTATTGGGGCTGACGGATTCCGATCTGGGCGACACGCTGACGGCGGTCGCCAAGGAAGCCGGTGTTCGCGTACAGCCGGACCCGCAACCGGAGCGCAACGCCTTTATCCGGAGTGACCAGTACAACTTTGTGCGCGAAGGCATTCCGTCGATCAATGCGGGCTTTGGCTACGACAAGGGCTCACCCGAAGAGAAACAGCACAAGGACTGGTTGACCGAGCGCTACCACGCCCCCTCCGACGACCTGACGCAGCCGGTCGACAAGGAAGGTGCCGCCAAGTTCAACGGCATCCTCTTTGAGTTCGCCCGCCGCGTGGCCGATCAGCCGGCGACGCCGCAGTGGAAGGATACAAGTTTCTTTAAACGCTTCGCCAAGAAGTAAGCGGGTTCACTGGGCCAGCACCCGCCGTGCTACCGCATCCGCGCCAGCTGGCACTTCTCCCGTATCCGAAGCCAGCGGGACCAGCAGCCGCAGCAGCGTCAAATCGACATTGCGGTCCGCCCCGCGCGCTTCGGGGGGTAGTTGGTCGACAATCTGCTCTGGGGTGTGGGCCTTCATCCAGGCGGTGCCCTCCAAAAAGGACGCCTTTAGCGCTGCCGCTTCGCGAGGATGGGCCGCGATCCAGCTTGCTTCGGCCAGCACGGACTTAGAGGCATATGCGTCAACCCCCAGCGCCGCCCGCATGCCTTCGCGGGTATAGGTTTCCGCGATCACCTTCAGCTCCGGGTGACGTTGCTTCAGTGCGAGAAAACTGGTGTAGAGAACCACGCCCGCGTCCACTTGACCGGCTTCGAGTGCCGCGACGGAGGCTGGTCCCACGCCGATGGCGGCGTAGCTGGCTTCCGCCCCCTTCAGCAGGAAACGGGCGAAGTTCTGCATCTGGCCGCCGGGTGCGGCGACGCCGATCACCTTGCCCGCTAGATCCGACGGCTGGGTGATGCCGGGCTTCAGGCTAACCAGCGCCAGGCAGTGGCAGGTGTCCAGCACAGCCACCGGAGCGATGCTCTTGCCCTTGGCGGCCATCTGTACGGTCTGCTCGTAGGTGCCCAGAATCACGTCCGCACTGCCGCCCACCAGCGATTCCATGGCCTTGGCGGTGCTGGGGAGCGCGGTGATCTGTACCTCCAGCCCATGCTTGCGAAACGCGCCGATCGACTGCGCGAGATAGGGGTCAACCGCGCCTTGGAAGGTGGTGAGGCGCACGGGGCCGCTCGCCGGGCGGCTGCACGCCGACGTGGTGAGCAGAATCCCGGTGAGGAAAACAAGATTGCACGCCAGTGAGGCGCGGAGCGTCAACATTATCGAGGCCAAACTCGAAGTTTAGCAACCGGAGCGCACTCCCCTGCCACAATTTCTACTCAAATACGCTGACGCCCGCGGCCAGATCCGGCAGGAGACGGCTGAAGGCGCGTCCGAGCAGGATCTGCGGGAGCGGTTGACGCAGCAGGGGTTTCTCATCTATTCCATCCGCTCGGCGTCCGCGCTGGGTGGGCTGAGCAAGCTCACCAGCAAGTCCAAGGGTAAGCTGAACGTCGAGAAATTCCTGGTCTTCAACCAGCAGTTCGTGACGCTGATCCGCGCCGGGTTGCCGATCTTGAAGGCGCTGGAGTTGCTCGCCGATCGCTTGACGGAAGGCCGCCTGCAAGTGGCCGCCCGGGCCATCCGCGACGAAGTGAAGACCGGTGTGCAGTTGTCTGATGCCTTTTCGCACCAGGGCATCTTCCCGCCCATCTACGTCACCAGCGTCATGGCGGGCGAAAAGTCCGGCTCCCTCACCGAAGTGCTGGACCGGTATGTTTCTTATCAGCGGCTGACGCTGGCGGCGCGCAAGAAGCTGCTGCTGTCGCTGATGTACCCGTCGATCCTGGTGTTTCTGGTCATCTGCCTGATCGTCTTCCTGATCACGTTCGTGGTGCCCAGCTTTGCGGTGCTCTACACCGACATGTCGGCCAGCCTACCGGCGGCCACCCAACTGCTGATCGCGATCGGCACGACGGCCAAGAACTACGTGCTGGCGGTGTTCCTGTTGCTGGTGGGAGGCATTGTGGGCTTCCGATTCTGGTCCCGCACGCCGGCGGCACAGGTAACGCTCGACCGCGTGAAGCTGAAGCTGCCGGTGATTGGCGAGATCTGGGTGAAGTTCCAGGTGGCGCAGTTCTCGCGCGTGCTCTCGACGTTGCTAGTGGGCGGCATCCCGCTGGTGCAAGCACTCGAAACCGCGGGCGATTCGACGGGGAGCGTGCTGCTCCGCGAGATGCTGCTGCGGGCGCGCAAGGGCGTTCGTGAGGGCCAGGCGCTATCGCTCTCACTCTCCCAAACCGGCATCTTCCCCCCGCTGGCGATTGACATGATCGAGGTGGGCGAATCGACGGGCGCACTTTCGGCCATGCTCAACTCCGTGGCCGAGTTTTTTGAAGATGACGTACAGACGCGGATGGCGGCGGTGCTGGGCTTGGTGGAGCCCGCCATCATGATCTTCATGGGCGTCTTCGTTGCCTTCGTGTTGATCGCGCTCTACCTGCCGATTTTCTCGCTGGCGGATACGCTGCGGTAGCGGGTTTTCGCTCGCTAAACTGCGAGAGTGCCAACTCTGTCCCCCATAATTCTATTGCTCATGCTGCCCCTGGCAGCAGAGCCCGTGCGTGTCGGTACCTTTCTCAGTGAAACGCGGCTCGTGCATGATACCGGGCGGGGACTGCCGTCCAACAATATTCGTGGTGTGGCCATTCAGGGTTCTGCGGTGTACGCCGCGACCGCGCAGGGCTTGGCGGTGAGGCGGGGTACGTCCTGGGCGGTGGAGCAGCCGGGCGGGCCGCTCGATCATGTCGCAGCAGGTCCGAGCGGTGTGTGGGTAGCGGGCGGGCAGCGGATTTGGAGGCTGGGTGGTGATCGGCCGGAAGTGGCGATGATCAGTACCAGTCAACGAATTGTCGCGTTGGGGGCTGGAATCCAGTTGTGGGTAGCGACTGAGGCGGCCTTGTTCCGGCATCAACAAGGTGCGCTGGCCCAGGAGAGATCCTTTGCTGGAACTCAGGTTCGCCAAATCGCCGTGGCCTCTGATGAGCGAGTGGCGGTGGCGGCACAGAACGGATTGTTCCTGCGCTCCACCCAAGGTGCTTGGGAGATTGTCCGGCCCAGCGATGGACGGCGTAGTTGGGCGCCGCTGGATGTCCGAGGGGTAGCCTTCGACGAAAAAGGGCGGCTCTGGTTTGCGAGTCCCCAGGGTGTCGGCTTGCTCGACAGAGGCCGCTGGAAGCTCCACGATGCTTCTGACGGCATACCATACGGCGACTTCACCAGCGTGGCGGCGGCGAACGGCCGTGTTTGGCTGGGCACCACCAAAGGTGTCGTGACCTTTGATGGCCAGCATTGGGGCTACCGCCAAGGAAAGCGCTGGCTGGCCGACGACGCGGTGCGGCAGGTGGCCGCGGCGGCGGATGGCTCGGCGTGGGTGGCGGGGAGCCAGGGCATCTCCGAGATCGCGCTGAAGCCGTTGACGCTGGCCGCGAAGGCGAAGCAGTTCGACGACGAGATCGAGAAGCGCCACCGGCGCACGCCCTACGGCTATGTGTTGGCGGCCCACCTCAAGCGGCCGGGTGATCTGACGGAATGGACCAATCACGATAGCGACAACGACGGCCTCTGGACCTCAATGTATGGCGCGGCGCAATGCTTTGCCTACGGTGCGACCGGCAGCCCGGAGGCGAAGGCTCGGGCGGTGAAGGCGTTTGAGGCGTTGCGCTTTCTGGGTACGGTGACCCAATCCGGTGATCATCCCGCGCCCCGCGGCTTTGTCGCCCGCACCATCCTGCCCGGCGACGGACCGGACCCCAACCAGCACGATTCGCCGGAGCAGGATCGCCAGTTCCGCGCCACCCGCGACAAGCTGTGGAAGACGATTACGCCGCGGTGGCCCAAGACGGCCGATGGCCAGTGGTACTGGAAGTCCGACACCAGCTCCGATGAACTGGATGGCCACTTCTTCTTTTACGGCCTCTACTTCGACCTTGTCGCCAAGACCGAAGCCGAGCGCGCCCCGGTGCGCGAACACCTTCGTGCCATGGGCGACCATTTTCTCGCCCACGGCTTCAACTATGTCGATCACGACGGCCAGCCCACCCGCTGGGGCTACTTCGACCCGGCGACCCTGAATCACAATCACGACTTCTGGGGCGAGCGCGGCATGAACTCGCTCAGCATGCTGGCCTACTTGAAGGTGGTCAGCCACATCACTGGCGACCCCAAGTACGACCAAGCCGCGCGCAAGCTGATCGATGACCACGGCTACGAAATGAACGTAATGTTTCCCAAAACGCACGGCGGCCCGGGCGCGGGCAATCAGTCCGACGACGAGATGATCTTCATGAACTTTTACAGCCTGCTGCGCTACGAAAAAGACGCCCGGCTGCGAGGCTTCTACCTTCGCGCGCTGGCGCACGCCTGGGAGAATGAGCGGCCGGAGATGAACCCGTTCTTCAACTTCATCTACGCTTCATTGGCGACGGGCGAGAAGTTGGTGGGCACGCATGACACGCTCGATCTCGCAGCGAAGGGCGACTGGCTGGAGGACTCGATTGACACCCTCAAACGCATCCCGCTCGACCGCGTGAATTGGAAGCTTTCTCACACCCACCGCCAGGACCTGCGCCCTATCGGCGAAGCCCGCGGCCGCCAGCGCGGCTACCGGCTGAATGGCAAGGTCCTGCCTGCCGACGAGCAGTATGTGCAGCACTGGAACCACGACCCCTGGGCGCTGGAGCAGGGCGGTGATGGCCGCAGCCTGGGCGATGGCGCGGTGTTCTTGCTGCCCTACTACATGGGGCTCTACCACGGCTTCATTGTTGACTAGGGGGCGAACCGGCCGGTCTTCTACCTGACGGTCGGATGGGACCTACTTGGTCCATCGCTTGACGCAATAAGGTCTTGATCACCGCTTGCCGGCTGATATTCAACTTCGCAGCCCGCTCATCGAGTTCCCGCAGCATACCGTGGGTCAGGTCAACGTTCACGCGGCGAACGGGCCGCACCACCGTAAACTGACTGGTAAAGAACTGCGAGATATCTTCGCCCCGCGTGGCCATCTCAGCGATCTCGTCGGCGGAGGGAGCTGGTTTAGATCTGTTCGGCATAGGCTTCTTCTTCCTGCGGCGTTGCTTTCCAGGCGGTGATCAGGCGATAGACCTCACCTTCAGCGTCTCTGTCATGATACCGTCAGTGATACCATCGTTGTGTGGGCAAGCAGGCTAAGCTGATCGCCAAGATGCGGCGGCATCCTCTCGATTGGCGGATCGAAGACTTGAAGGTGGTCGCCGACAGTATGGGCATCAGTCACGATCAGCATGGCACTAGTCATGTGGTGTTCCGTCATCACATCGCTGGCCGTCTCTCGGTGCCTGCGCACTGGCCCATCAGGCCCATCTACGTCCGGCAATTCATCGATCTGGTAGACCGAGCGGGAGAGAACAATGAAGATTGAAGCGACCTTGATCAATTCCTATGCGTTCACGATCCGCCGCTTATCTGAGGAAGACGGCGGGGGCTTCGCGATTGAGTATCCAGACTTGCCGGGGTGCCTGTCGGACGGCGACACGCCCGAAGAAGCTTTAGTCAACGGTCGGGATGCGGTGAAGGCGTATCTGAAGAGTTGCGCTGCGCACGGCGACCCCATCCCGAAGCCCAGCGATGCCAGCGGCCAATGGCGTCAACGCGTCCCCCGCAGCCTGCATGCCCGTCTGACGGCTCGGGCTCGGCAGGAGGGAGTTAGTTTGAATGCGCTGGTGACGGCGATGATTGCGGAGGGGTTGGGGAAGCGGTCGGTGGGGTAGGGGCCCTCGGCAAACGCTCAATCCGGTGCACTGATTTGTAGACCGACCATATGACCGCGGAATCCCTTGGATGTTTAGCTGAGCGGAGGCAGGCTATTTGCCTATCCCGCCCTTTACAATCTTCCACAACATCAAGGTCCCAAAGAGCGACAGCATCACAATAGGCCAGAACAGCGGATTGCTCCTCACCGAAGGGTAAATGAAAAGCGAAACAATCTGACCTGAAGCCAAAACGGAGGCCATGAAGGCCAGAATTTCCAAGCTACCCTTTGTCCGGCGACGATCCAATTGAGCACAATACTCCGACGGGGGGGCTGTCAAGGAGAGTCGGATTGTCCCTCGCCTCAGGTAGCTATCTCGGCGATCTCGTCGGCTAAGGTTGTTGCTGGTTTAGGCTTGTTCGGCATGGGCATCTTTGCCCGGTTGGATCGCTCTCGCCTTGATTAGCGAATCACTTCAATCCTTAACTCGCCCGACGAAAACCGAGCCCAGGCTGAATCTGTGGTTACCGCAGTCAGTTTCAAAGCCCTTGCGGTCGCCAGGCAGGCCCGGTCGCCCAGGGATAAGCCATTCCCCCGAACCGGCACAATGGTCGCCGCAGGCAGAACCCAGGACGGGTCAAAGGGTACAATCACCAGATTGAGGTCTTCAAACGTGAGCTGAACTTCCGCTGCCGACATGCCATCTCGGTGCAATTTGATGGCAACTTCAGCCGCGTTCACGGCGGATACGGCCCCATCGCCATAGCATTCGGTGGCCCGCTGGTGGCCGGGTTCGCGCTTCAGCATGGCTAGAATGGCGGAGGCATCAAGCAGGTAGGTCATCGGCCAGCCCCTCGCGAACCGCCTCTTCCCGGCGTTCCCGCAAGAACGATTCGACGACCGAACCGCCTTCTGGGTTCAGCGAGCGGCAGCGCTCCTGAGCCCGGCGCAGACCGGCGAGACGATCTTCCAGCAAGATTCGGCCTTCGGAATCCAGCCGCAGAACCACCTCGGTGCCCGCATCCAATTTGGCTGCCTCCCGCATTGCGGCGGGTATGGTAATTCTGCCAAATTTGTCAATCTTTGCCAATTCGGCGGTCATGCCCCAAGAATAGCACCATCGCCAATTCCACTCTCGGCCCCAAGGATAACAATGTCAACGCTTTCGCCCTCCGCCACGTCAATCTGGTAGGCGAACTCCTCGCCCCGCTATGGCCACTGACCGCATCCGCCTGCCCAACTCGGAAGAAGAGATCGTGCATGCGCGGCAGCTTGCCTTGCGCTATCGTGCTGAATTTGTGGATCTTAAGGAAGGCCGGATCGACCATGAGTTGTTCCGGTCGATCCCCGTTGACCTGATGTTCCGGTCCAACTTTGTGCCGCTGCACAAGGAAAACGGGACGCTCGACATCGCCATCGCCGACCCGCGCAACCTCAGTTTGATCGACGAACTGTCGCTGTTGCTGGGGATGAAGTTGCGGGTGAAGGTTGCGACACTGTCGCAGATTTCAGACCTGCTGAAAAAGACGGAGCAATCGCAGCGCGTTCTCGAAGAGGTGACCGAAGGGTTCACGCTCGATGTCGTGGGCGATGAAGAGAACCCGGACGAGACGCTGTCGATCGACAAGCTGGCTGTCGATTCCGACATTGCGCCGGTTATCAAGCTGGTGGATACCACTATCTTCAACGCGCTGGAGCGCCGGGCGTCGGACATTCACATTGAGACGCGCGACCAGGAAGTGGCCATCAAGTACCGCATCGACGGCGTGCTGCAGTACGCCATGCCGCCGATCGCCAAGGACTGGCACTCCACCATCATTTCCCGCATCAAGGTGATGAGCGAGCTCGACATCGCCGAACGGCGCGTACCGCAGGACGGCCGCTTTCGGGTCCGTTACAAGACACGCCTGATCGATTTCCGCGTCTCGATCATGCCCACCGTGCATGGCGAAGATGCCGTGCTCCGCGTGCTCGATAAAGAGTCGATGAGCGAGAAGTTTTCGAAGCTCTCGCTCGACGTCGTGGGCTTCGGCGAGCAGGACCTCATTAAGTTCCGGCGCTACATCAAGGAGCCGTACGGCATGGTGCTGGTGACCGGGCCGACCGGATCGGGCAAAACCACCACGCTCTATGCCGCGCTGAGCGAGATCAAGAACGACGAAGACAAGATCATCACCATCGAAGATCCGGTGGAGTATCAGATCAAGGGCATCACCCAGATTCCGGTGAATGAGAAAAAGGGTCTCACGTTTGCGCGCGGCCTGCGTTCGATCCTGCGTCATGACCCGGACAAGATCCTGGTGGGCGAAATCCGTGACCAGGAGACGGCGCAGATCGCCATCAACGCCGCGCTCACCGGCCACTTGGTGTTCACCACCGTCCACGCCAACAACGTGTTCGACGTGTTGGGGCGCTTTTTGAACATCGGCGTCGACCTCTACAACTTCGTGTCGGCGCTGAACTGTATTCTGGCGCAGCGCCTGGTTCGCCTGATCTGCCCGCACTGCATCACCAAGGTTCGCTACGACGCGGACACGCTGCATGAGGGCGGCCTCAATCCCGAAGAGTGGAAGGACTTTGAGTTCTCCGAAGGCAAGGGCTGCTTTGAATGCGGCGGTACCGGCTTCCGGGGCCGAACCGCCATCCACGAACTGCTCGATTTGAACGACGAGATCCGCGAACTGATTCTGGAGCGGCGGGCGATTTCGCTGATCAAAGCGGCGTCGCAGCGCCAGGGGATGACCTTCCTGCGCGAGTCTGCCGTGGATCGCGTGCGCCACGGCCTGACGACGCTGAAAGAGATCAACAAGGTGACCTTCATTGAAGGCTAACCTGAAAGCACGGCCATGCTAGAACGCATCAAGCGGCTGGTGACTGACCCGCCCCCCGCGCATGTCTTCGAGTTCTCGCCCGCGGGCATTGCCTGGGCGATTTCGGAGAACACCTCGGAGGGTCCGCGCACCAGCACCGGGTTTGAGCCGCTGCCGCCCGGCGCGCTGAAGGTTTCGCCGGTCGAGGACAACATCATCGATACGCTGGCCGTGGATGCGGCGGTGAAACGGATCGCTCCGCCGAATCCAAACAAGAAGCAGCGCCGCCCGGCCGCGTTGATCTTGCCGGATTACTGCGGGCGGCTGACGGTGCTCGACTTTGATTCGTTTCCCTCCAAGGCCGATGAACAGGCCAGCCTGGTGCGGTTCCGGATGAAGAAGACGCTGCCGTTTGAAGTAGAGTCGGCGGCCCTTAGTTTTGAGGCGCAGATGGACCCCAAGGGCGGGGCTCATGTGGTGGTCGGTGCGGTGTCGCTGGAGATTCTGTCGCGGTATGAACAGATGTTGCGGAACTCGGGATTTCAGCCCGGCTATGTGACGCTTTCCAGTTTGGCCTCGCTGGCGTTGGTGCCGGAAGCGGCCGGGATCACGGTGTTTGCGCGGCTGAATGAGCGCGTTCTGACGGTAAGTGTCGTGGTGGGCAATGAACTGCGGCTGGCCCGGTGTTTGGAGCTGGAGTCGGCCTCGGCTGACGAGATTGACCAGGTCCTGCAACCGACCCTCGCTTTTGTCGAAGACGAATTTAATCTCCCGGTGGAACAGTTAATCTATTGCGGACTCGATGGCGGCACACGCCTGCCGGTGCCGCCGCAGAGTGCGGGGCTGATGGGATATCTGGCAGGGGTGACCGCGTGAACCTGAAACGTTTCCGGACGATCAATCTGTCCAGCGAGCCATTCCGCAAGGACCGGCCGCTGGTGGCCGGCTCCATTGTGTTGAGCGTCATCCTGGGCGCTTTACTGGTCACGCTGACCTGGATGGCCGTGTTGCAGCAGTTGAGCGTGAAGGACGCGCGCACCGCCATTGCCGCCGTGGAAAAGCAACTGGCGACGCTCGACCGCGAGCAGGCGCAGTTGAACATCACGTTGCGCCAGCCGGGTAACTCTGATGTCTTCGAACAGAGCCTTTTCCTGAATGGGCTACTGGCCCGCAAAGGCATCTCCTGGACCAAGATTTTTTCCGATCTGGAGACCGTCGTGCCCCCCAACGTCCGCGTCATCTCGGTGCGGCCGCAGGTGAACGGGCAGAACCAGATTCAGTTGGACCTGTTTGTTGGATCACAGGGCATTGAGCCCGTTGTCGATATGTTGATGAAGCTGGAAGGCTCCCCCGTATTCGGCAAGACGGCCATTGCCAACTGGCTGCCGCCCTCGCAAACTGAGCCGCTGTACCGCTACCGGCTCACCGTCAACTACGTGCAGAAGCTGTAACCCTGGAATCCTATGTCGTCCAGCCTCAACCCGAACATCTCGTTTAGCCAGCTGCGCAATCTGCCGTGGCGGGACCCCAAGGTGCTGATGCGCGCCGTTCTGGGCGGCCTGGTGCTGGCCAATCTGATCGCGCTGTGGATGGTAGTGATGCCCCCGGGCGGGTCCGCTGCTGATCTCGACGCGCAGTTGATCACGCTGCGGTCACAGTTCAACCAACGCAAGCTGACTCTCGATCGCGCCCGGGCCTTCGCCGCCAAAGTGGACAAAGGCCGCAAGGAAGCCGATAAGTTCCAGACGGAATACTTTACTGACCGGCGCGTGGCGAGCTCCACCTTTGTCGCGGAGCTGGCCATGGCGGCCAAGGACGTCGGGATCAAGCCGAAGGAGCATACGTTCGTTTTTGATCCGGTGGAGGGCTCCGACACGCTGAGCATGATGACGATCACGGCCAACTATGAGGGCACCTACGCTGACTTAGTGCACTTTGTCAATCGGCTCGACCGGTCATCGCGATTTCTGATTCTCGATTCGCTCGCCGCCGCGCCGCAGCAGCAGGGCGGCATCCTCATGATTACCTTTAAGCTGAATGCCTTTGTCCGGGAGGCGCGGCTGTGAAGCTAGGTGCGGACCGGCAGAAGACGATGATCCTGGGTGGGCTGGTGGCCATCGCCGCCGCCGTGTTCTATTTCAATGTCCTTTCGGACGACACGCCACCCAGCACGGGATCTCCCACTGCAGGCTTGGTGCGGCCGAACATTGCGCCGGTGGCCCCGGCCACGGTGAACCGCAAGTCCGACGCGCTCCGCCAGCAGCGCGAGTTCCGCCCCAAGATCGCCCGGTCCCCGGAGGAGCGCACGGACCCGGCCACGATCGACCCGACGCTTCGCCTGGAAACGTTGGCTAAACTGCAAACCGTCACCATGACCGGCGCCGGCCGCAACCTGTTTGAATTTGGTGCCGCGCCGCCGCCCGCCGCGCCCCAATTGGACCCGGCCAAGCCGGAACCCAAGATCATCCCCAAGCGCCGCATGGGGCCGGAACTGCCGCCTCCGCCACCCGCGCCGGTAGCCAAGGTGGAGCCGCCCAAGCCGCAAGCGCCGCCGATTCCGCTGAAGTTTTATGGCTATGTTTCCGGTACCAAGGGTGGAGTGGCCAAGCGCGGCTTTTTCCTCGATGGCGAAGAAATCCAGATTGCGCGCGAAGGCGACGTGATCAAGAGCCGCTACAAGGTGATCCGTTTCGGCCTCACCAGTGTTGAGATGGAAGATACACAGTTCTCGCAGCGGCAGACGTTACGCTTGGAAGAAGCCCCCAATACATGACCCGACGCCTGGCCAGTCACCGGAAACGATCACAACGCGGTTTCGCGCTGCTGCTGATTTTCGCCATGGCTGGCGCAGTGGCCATCATGCTCTATCTCGAGATGCCCCGCGCCGTTTTTGAAGCGGCCCGTCAGAAGGAAGACCTGTTGGTCGAACGCGGGGAAGAGTACAAGAAGGCGATCAAGCGCTACTACGTCAAAAACAAGCGCTACCCGCCCACCATGGAAGAGCTGGAACAAAGCGGCGGCGTGCGCTTTCTGCGGCGCAAGTACAAAGACCCGATGACCGGCAAGGACGAGTGGCGCATCATCCACATGGGGCCGATGGGGCTGACCGATTCCAAGGTGGACAAGCCGCAGACCGAAAAGAAGGAAGTCCACCAGAGCTCGATCAGCGAGGGCTATCAGGTGGGCGGCGGCAACGTCCCCAATCCGAATGAGGCCGGCGGCGGTGCCCAGGGCATTGCCATGCGCCAGCGGCCCAGTGACCGGATGGCCGCTCCGGGTCAGGGTGGCCAAACGCCCACGGATCCCGCGTCCAATCAGGCCCCGCCTCCGCCGAACATGGCGGGGTTCTCCGGCCAGCAAGGGCAGGTGCCTGGCGGCAATGGACAGTTCGGAAACAACTCAGGCTTTCCCAATGGCCAACAGGGTTTTCCGAATGGCCAACAAGGTTTTCCCAACGGCCAACAGGGCTTCCCCAATGGCGTCTCCAACTCGCAGAACGGCGGTCAACAACCATTTCCGTTCCCCGGTCAAGTGCCCGGCCAGTTCCCCCAAAACGGCAACCCTGGCCAGTTAGGCCAAGGTGTTTTCCCGGGTCAGCAGGGCGTCAACCCGATGGGTCTTAATCCATCCCAGCCGGGACAAGTGATCGGTGCTCCGCAACTGCCACAAGGGCAAGTGCCGAACGGCCAGAACCCTGCGCTCGACATCCTCCGCGGCTTGCTGAATACGCCGCGTCCGCCGGGCATGCAGCTGAACATCGGCACACCACAAGGTGCCGGAGCCGGAGCTTTCCAGGTAGGCATTGCCGGCGTGGCCAGTAAGTACGAAGGCAAGGGCATCAAGCTGATCAACGAACGCTCCAAGATTGACGAGTGGGAGTTTGTCTGGGACTACCGCAAGGAGCAGCAGAAGGCGGCCCAAGCGCAGGCGGGCGCGGCGGGTATGGGCCAAGGCCAGGTGCCGGGCATGGGCCAAGGGCTGGGCGGGCAGGGTATGGGTGGTCCCGGCCAAAGCGGTTTCGGAAACTCCGGCGGCTTTGGTAATCAGGGCGGTCGCCAAGGTGGCTTCGGAAGTCCAGGCGGTGCTGGCGGCCAGCAGGGCGGGTTCGGGTCCGGCATGGGCCAGGGTAATCCCCGGCCGCGCTGAGCAGATTTTCGGCGGCGCTACTTCGCCGGCTTACCCACAAAGATCGACTTCGGGATCATCGCGTGCACGCCCTTGGTCTTATCCACTAACTGCGTGATGTGCAGGTCCACCGCGACGCTGGCCAGCATGTAGGCGTCGCCACGGCGCATCCCTTTTTCCTTGGCCAGAAAATCCACCGCTTCACTCACGGCCAGCCGGATGGCTTCGTTGACGTCCGGGTCCAGACCCATGGCGATGTAGTGCGTGGGCGTCTCCGCACGCGGCCACTTCAGCTTCAAATCCTTGCGAACGGTGAAGCGGAAGATGCCGGTAAGCGATGTCTCCAGACCCGTCTGGTCCACTTCGCCATCGGCTTGCGCCGCATGGCCGTCGCCTACCTGGAAGAGCGCGCCCTTGACGTGGACCGGGATGAATAGCTTGGTGCCTGCCACCAGTTCCCGATTGTCGAGATTACCCGCGTGTCTGCCCGGCGGCGTGCTGGAGATCTTCTCCGGCGGGGCCACGCCCATACTGCCAAAGAACGGCTTCAGTGGCACCTCAATGCCCGGTCCCCACAGCCCCACCATGCGCGCCTTGTCGAGGGGGATCAGCTTGCGGGTGCCGATGTCGAAATCACCGGCGAGCACTCCATTGGCCCCCATGCCATTGGTGGCGTACGGGCGCACCAAGCGGATCTCGCCGATATCGATTTCCAGCACGTCGCCCGGCTCAGCTTCTTCGATGTAGACCGGACCCGTGAGGAAGTGCCCGCGATCCTTGGTCGACTTCACGATCTCGCGCAACTCCGGCTCAATGTCGCCCGGGGCGACGCCCGCTGCTTCGAGTGATTCCGCGGTGCCTACGCCCAGGGTGCGGATCTCCACCATATCGCCGGAGCGCACTCGCAAAGCGGGCTGTACGGCCGGGTCATAGGAGCCCACCACCACCGTCTTTACGCTGGGTTCCAGCTTGTGGAACCGGGGCTTCTGCACGGGAGCCGATACCTGCGCGAGGGCCAGCAGCGGACCCACCATCATCAATGCCAGCGGAGTGCCAATAGCGCCCACCGCACGCGTACCGATACAATAACGAGCGAAATGTCTCATATGTCAGCGAAGGATGAAGTAAAGGGCAGGCTGCGCAGCCGGGCCTGGTTTGACAACCCGCACAATCTCGGGATGACGGCGGTCTACCTGGAGCGCATGCTGAATTATGGCCTGACGCTGGGTGAATTGCAATCGGATAAACCGATCATCGGCATCGCCCAAACCGGCAGCGATATTTCGCCCTGCAACCGGCACCACATCGAACTGGCCAAGCGCATCCGCGATGGTATTCGCGAATCGGGCGGTGTGCCGCTGGAGTTCCCGGTCCACCCCATTCAGGAAACCTGCAAGCGCCCCACGGCGGCGATCGAGCGCAACCTCGCTTACATGTGCTTGGTGGAGACGCTGCACGGCTATCCTCTTGATGGCGTCGTCCTCACCACCGGCTGCGACAAGACCACGCCCGCCTGCATCATGGGCGCGGCGACGGTGAACATTCCGGCCATCGTCTTCTCCGGCGGCCCGATGCTGAATGGCTACCATAAGGGCCAATTGGCTGGCTCCGGCATGGCGGTTTGGGAAGCGCGCCGTCTGCTGGCAGCGGGCGAGATCGACGAAGCGGAGTTTATGGAGATGGCTTGCCACTCCGCCCCCAGCGTCGGCCACTGCAACACCATGGGTACGGCCACGTCGATGAACTCGATGGCCGAGGCGTTGGGCATGTCGCTGCCCGGCTGCGCGGCGATTCCGGCTCCGTATCGTGAGCGCGCGCAGATGGCCTACGAGACCGGCCGGCGCATTGTCGACATGGTGCGGGAAGATCTGACGCCATCTAAGGTGCTGACGCGCGCCGCGTTTGAGAACGCCATCGTCGTCTGCTCTGCCATTGGCGGCTCCACCAACTGCCCGCCGCACGTCAACGCGATTGCGCGGCACATTGGTGTCGAGCTCGACATCAAGGAATGGGAAACCGTCGGCCACGCCATCCCATTGCTCGCGAACATTCAACCCGCCGGCAAGTATCTGGGTGAGGACTACTACCGCGCCGGTGGCGTCCCCGCCATCTTCGGCGAACTGCTGGCTGCCGGCAAGGGCCGTCCCGATGCCGTCACGGTGACCGGCAAGACCGTGGGCGAAGTCTACAGCGGCTGGAAGAGCCTGAACGAGGAAGTGATCCGCCCCTATGACAAGCCGCTGGTGCATGACGCGGGCTTCCTGGTGATGACGGGCAACTTGTTCGATTCGGCGGTCATGAAGACCTCCGTGATCGGAGAAGATTTCCGTCGCCGCTACCTCTCAACGCCTGGTGACGAGAACGCCTTCTCGGGCCGCGCCATTGTGTTTGAGGGGCCGGAAGATTATCACGTCCGCATTAACGACCCGGCGCTGAACATCGACGCCACCTGCCTGCTGTTCATTCGCGGTGTTGGTCCGGTGGGTTACCCCGGCGCGGCTGAAGTGGTGAACATGCAGCCGCCGGACGCCCTGATCAAGAGCGGCGTCCGCTTCCTGCCTACCGTCGGCGATGGCCGTCAATCAGGCACGGCCGACTCGCCCTCGATCCTGAATGCCTCGCCCGAGTCCGCCGTCGGCGGTAATCTGGCGATCCTCCAGACGAACGATATCGTGCGGGTCGACCTCAACAAGTGCCGTGTCGATGTGATGATCTCGGACGAAGAGATCGCCCAACGCCGCGCCGCCTTGAACATCAACATCCCGGCCAGCCAAACCCCCTGGCAGGAGATGTACCGCGCCCACGTGGGCCAGCTATCCACTGGTGGGGTGCTGGAGTTCGCGGTGAAGTACCAGGACATCGGCAAAGAGATCCCGCGGCATAACCACTAAAGGTTGGTCGTATGCATGTCAGGACCACCCGAGGGCACCTGCTCTGGCGGACCCTTTTGGGAATCGGGGTGCGCTGCCGCTTGTTTTCTGCTCGGCGTACCCACGATCACTCGCACCCTTGAGACCCTCCGGGGGGCGCTAAACCGATCGTCTGCTACTCTCCCAGCCGATCATCCAAGCAAGCACCATGTGCGGCAGCGTCAGGGCCGCCAGTCCGACGAAAACTACGGCTAAAGCTCTCTCCTGGCCGCTTCCTTGCGGCCAAAGAAACCACATTGCGGTTCCGCCCACTGCGCTGACCGCCACCGCCGGCCCCACCACCCGAAATAACCCTGTCCAACTACCAATACCCGTCTTCCGGGCTGCGGTCCATAGATGCCGTGGGCTATGAAGAAAACTGAAATACACAATAAAGTACAGAAGGGGGGCAGCGCGAGTGCACTGGCGACAGTCATTACGGATTCCGCTAATTCTTTTCGCCAGCTTCGTCCGCCCATAACCCCACGGAGAATTGTCGCCGCCCCGGCCACCGGCCCCACGCCTCCCATCACGTCCAAGAGAAAGCCCGATTCCGGAGCGCCCAGCGCCGTAAACACTTGGGCAACCTCGGCCCGATGCCAGACGGCTGGCAAACACACCACCGCCAAGCCGTATCCCGCGCAGGCCCAGGAACTCGCTTTCGCTTCCCAATCGGAACCGAAATGCCAGGCTGAAAGAATCAGGAACGATGCCAGAGTAGTGGTCGGCCAGACCCACCACAAAAGGGCGTAAAGGATCGCTATGAGAAGGTAAAGTATCGTGAACCGGGTCTGGCTATAGAAACGCCAATGACCTAAGGCTCGGGGAGCAATTACGGTATCCATCGCCCCGTGCGGTAAGCCCAGCAGCACCACGCCTGGCACCAGAAGCATAAGCGAAAAGCCTTCGATGCCGTTGACAGTAAGAGCCACTAGAATCAACAACGATGACAGAACGAAGTACAAGGCACTGCCATGGCGTTCCAACCAAACCATCAGGCCCGGCACCACTGGCCAATGGCCGTCGGGACTGTCGGAAGAAAACGCCGCCACGGCAAGCTGGCAATCACTGGCCAATAATCGCTGACCTTCGGTTGGCCGGCCAGAAAACGGACGAGTGGGTCGGCTGGACAATGGGCAAATAGCTCCGTGAAAAGCTCTCTCGCCGCTCCCGGTTCAGTCTGTAAAACACTCAGGAAGGAACCGTCCAGTGCTTCGAGTAATCGGCTCCGTACTGGCGGAACCGGGAACCCCTCCGTCACCAGGGAAGCGGCACAATCATCCGCCCAGCGCTGGATCGCGTGGAACGCATAGCCGCTTGAAGCTCGCATGCTGCCGCCGCGCATCCCGGCCCTGACGATCCTCGGCGCGCTGGGCTCCTTGACCGGAACTGCCATCGGCAACGATCCGCTCTCCCGTCGCACGAGCTGCCATCGGGGCGTATACTCATCCAGCCAACGCGTCAACCGCCCTTCAATTGCTGCCAACGGTTCGTTGTTCTTCGATAAACGGGTCCATTCCACCAGAAACTGGGTCGGGGAAAGTGGCAAGACGTACACAAATTGAGCGACGTGCCCTTCCTCGGCCTGAAAATTCATCAGCGTGGGAGTGGCATCGAAACCAAGGCCGTGGGGCCGCTCCGCGTCAACGACGTAACCCACAAAACTCTGCCAGATCCACGGCCAACCCAGCTCCGTCGTTTTGGGTCTCGTATCGATCACCCAAGGGGCACACAAGACCGTGCCGTCCGCTAAGTGCACGTCAACTTGCGCTGGCGTTTCTTTCACCGCAACCACCGTTGCTCCCGTAAGTAACTTCACCGACTCACTGGCCGAAATCAATCCGCAAGCCTTTTCGTAAAACTTTGCGGCGGAAACCATTTCGTACGGATATTCATCGCTTGCCTGAAGTTGCTCCCCGTCATTATCAACCACTTGCCAACTGTTCCATTCCCGCACCACGCAATCGTCGAAGAAGTGTGGGTTTAATCGCCAACCACACCAAGTGCGGTCTTCCTGATACGCAGCTCGCGACTCTACGACGATCATGGCTGGTCCCGTCCGGCTCTCCGCCATCCGGCTCGCCAGACTCAGCCCCGCGCATCCCCCTCCCAACACGATGACATCCGTCCGAAACCGCTTATTCCTAATCATCACCGGACCCTCGCGCTAGCCGCCACCCTAATTTCATTTCCATTGCCTACCGCTGGGAGAACTCTCCAGAGTCAACTATGTGCCCGGCAGCTCCGTCTCCCTATCCTTAGCAGCCCGTGGCGATCGGTTGCCCCGGGCTGCTAGAAACAGTTGAGACCGTCGCCTAGTGCGCTGCTGGGAGTTCGGCCTCCGATTTCTTGACAGCAATGGCGTAAATAACTAGGCCGAATGCCGCTTTGGCCAAGACGTCCGCAATGCTATAACCAACTTGGACGCCCACCGTTGCGCTGGCACCTGACATGCCAATCATCGGTAACACGAACACGATTGGGTAGAACAGCCAGGTGATCACGGTCAAGTACCGCGCCGAACTGACCAACCCCTTCGCGCCCGCTGGTTGAGAGTCGATTGCGCCCTTCAGGCCGACGAACAACTCGAATTGGATCAGCAAGAAGGGAATCATCGAGAGACTCCACCACAGCCAGCGGGTATTGGCGTCGCTGGAGATCTCACCGGGATATCCTAAAGCCACCATCACTAACGCCAGAACGGCTAGCCGGGTCGCCTTCGTAGATCCTTCCTTGCCAGGCAACCGCATGACCATGACCAGTTCCAGAACGAGTAGAGGCACCGTCAACAACCAATCGACGTACCGGTACGCATCATTAAAGGGCTTGCCTGATGCGGTGACGGCACCATTCAAGACGGTGTAGGCTTCCGACCAACTTTCGAAAATTCGAAAGTAGTGATACAGCGCGATCATGGTGACGATTCCTGAAATCGAAATCGCGGTTTTGTATTGAGGCGCAACCTGTGAACGATTCAAGAACAAGAAAATCGTCGTTGCACCCATAGCAGCCAGCACAAACGAAAACGAATTGTAGACTAGGCTGAACTGCGAGAGAGAGAGAGTGGTTCCATCGGTCAACTCCTATGCAAGCTTGAGGAGCAAGCGACCTACGCCCATGGATCCTTGCCACGGCTAACCCTCTTCTTGGATCCCCACCATGGCCCTCGGATGCCTGCGCGAACGGCCCTTAAGCTTACTCAGCGATCAATGAGATTGAAGCCGATGGAGGCCGATTCAAATTATCTTCAATTCGTTTGTCGAGCAATGTTTCGATGGGAGCGCTTGATTTCGATCCGTGAATCCTCATGGATGTTGAGCTGGCACGGCCGATTCACCCGCTGGCGCCGCGCGTGATTCGCCGTGAAGTAACAGGACGTCGGCAAGAACCCGCACCATAACCACCAATGACGCTGTAGTTTCGCTGTAGCTATGCGGGCGATTACGTGGCGCACACTACGCCCGCACGGCTTCCCACTGCGAGGCCATCGCCACAAAAGCCCTCTCGCAGTCCTACCAACTGTGGAGGATCGATGGGTCGAAGTCGGCGCCGTTGGGCCATACGAGAGTATGTGCCTCACGGTTGATTTGCACACGCCGGAACAGGTCTAGATCTCGCAGGGGACCGTATAACTCCCCCCGCAAAACAGGCTCGAAGTTAGTGATCTGCCTGGTATCGTCGTCGAAGGAAACGCTCAATGTATAGGGCGCGACAATTTCAACATCTCGAACGCGGAAGATTGGGTGTTTCATGGCATGTTCTCCAGGCTACTTCAGCGGTTCGATCGGCATTGCTGCTCGTCCGGAGTGCAAACATTGCCAGTCAGCCCGCAATTCCTCCCGGTGCAGCTCTGCCCATGCCTCCACCAGCCGACGCTGCTTCTGGGGGAAACTACCAGCAATCAGTTCAATGGGTTCGATCGAAAAAACTGCGGCCTCGTCGCCAAAGTACGCGTGAAAATGGGCGACGTGATGTGACATGCCCGCCTCGGAGTACATGCGAATGATAATCCCGAAAACCGGCTCAGTTCCGACCTTAGCTCCACCGTAGAACAACGCTTCACGAGGCCGCACGGCTGAGCGACTGTTCCGTTGTGGTGTGCTGCTGGTCGCATGATCGCAACTTGCCCTCGCCACCCGCCAATTCGAGCATCGCTGCTACAATGACGTCTTCCGGATCCCCGGCCCGCGTTGGCCATCCTGATCCGATGCGTCCTCACGGTTTCGAGGTGCCACAGGCCGCACAAAGGTAGGTACATTTCCAATGACAGACTTCCAGCGAAAGTTCATCACCACTGCACTCGTGCTGCAGTTGGTGGCCTCCAGCGCCTTCGCGCAGTCCGCGGATGCCGCGTTGATCGCCAAGGCGAAGGGCATTCATGACCGCGTGATCAAGCTTGATACGCACAACGATATCGACGCCCTCAACTTCACAGCGGAGTGCAACTACCTGAAGCGGCTGACCACCCAGGTGAACTTGCCCAAGATGGTGGACGGCGATATGGACGTGGCGTTCTTGATCGTCTACGTCGGCCAGGGCTTGCCCACTACGGAAGCGTACGCGGATGCCTACAAGCAGGCGATCGAGAAGTTTGAGGCCATCCACCGGTTTACTGAAAAGATCGCGCCGGATGTGATGGGCTTGGCGCTGACGCCGGAAGATGTGCGCCGCCTCCACAAGCAGGGCAAGCGCGTCGCCGTGATCGGCGTCGAGAATGCGTATCCCATTGGCGAAGACATCACCCGGGTCAAGGAGTTCTTTGATCGCGGTGGCCGCTATATGTCGCTGGCGCACAATGGCAACAGCCAGTTGGCGGACTCGAACACTGGTGAAGCGTCGGGCTACCTGCACAACAACGGACTGTCGCCGCTGGGCCGTCAGGTGATCGCGGAGATGAATCGTCTGGGTATGATGGTGGACCTCTCGCACCCCTCCAAGGGCGCTAACCTCGAAGCGATCAAGCTGTCGAAGGCCCCCGTCATCGCCTCGCACTCCAGTGTCCGCGCCGTGGCCGACCACAGCCGCAATATGGATGACGAGCAGTTGCTGGCCCTGAAGAAGAACGGCGGCGTCATCCAGATTGTGGGCTTTGCCTCCTATGTCAAAGTGGATTCGAAGGAACGCACCGAGGCGCTCAATAAGATGCGCGCCGATATGGGCCTGGGTGGTGGCCGCGCCGGTGGTGGTCCGATGTTCCGCCGCCCCGCTGCTGGCAATCGAGCCTGCCCGGTTGAAGAAGCCAAGGCCCCGACGGCCACTGCGGCTGCGCCCGCCCCTCGCCGCGGCGGCGGATTCCTGAACATGCTCCCGCCTGACGTGCGCGCTCAGTATGAAAAGCGCATGGCCGAGATCGACGCCAAGTTCCCGCCCGCCCCGCGCGCCAACGTCAAGGACATGGTGAACCACATCGATTACGCCGTGAAGTTGATCGGCATCGACCATGTCGGCATCTCCTCCGACTTTGACGGCGGCGGCGGCATCGACGGCTGGGATAGCGCGGCTGAAGCCTTCAACGTCACCCTCGAACTCGTCCGCCGCGGCTACACCGAAGAGCAGATCGGCAAGATGTGGAGCGGCAATCTGCTGCGCGTGTGGGGTGATGTCGAAAAGGTCGCGAAGAAGCTGAGCAAGTAGCAGCGATACAAATCGGTAGCAACCTAGCGTGGCTGGCTCTTCATAGCTGGTAGCATGTCCCCATGCTTGGAACCAGCCCTCTTGTTGCCTTTGTCTTTACTCCTGACGCGGAGCGTGCCAAGAAGTTTTATGGCGGGACGCTCGGGCTAAAGTATGTCAGCCAGGATCCTTTTGCCGTCGTGTTTGACGGCCACGGCACCACGTTGCGGGTGACGATTCTGCCGGGCCACAAGCCGTCGGAGCATGCCGTGCTCGGCTGGGAAGTGGCTGACATCGTGGCCTCGGCGATGGAACTGAAGAACGTAGGCGTGACGCTTGAGCGCTACCCATTTCTGGAGCAGGATGAGCTGGGTATTTGGACCGCGCCCGATCGTATGGCCAAGGTGGCCTTCTTCAAGGACCCGGACGGCAACGTGTTGAGTATCGCGCAGCACTAGCCGCCAGCGGCCTCAGTCGGCGACCTTGTGCACAGCGGGCTGGGCTGCGCTACAGTACCGTTGAATTGAAGATCTCCCGTTCCACCACCGTTTTCCTCTTTCTGGGCTTGGCCCTTGTCCCCTCGTGCCTGGCCCAAACCCTCGCGCCCACGGCCGGCTCCACCTGGCAAACCTTGTTTGACGGGCGTGACACCAGCCACTGGACGGCCGGCGTCGGCCAACCTTTCCCGTCCAGTGAATGGAATGTGGAGGCCGGTTGTCTGCACGCTACTCGGACTACCCAGCATTCGCTGTTCTCGCAGCGCCAGTACCGCAATTTTGAGCTGGTCTTCGTGTGGCGGATTCCCCCGATGGGCAACTCCGGCGTGAAGTACCTGGCCGTACCCGGGCGCGTGAATGAAGAGTTCTGGAAAACGCTGCGTCAGGGGCTGACCATGGTGGTGCCATTGGGGCTGGGCGCGTTCGTGTTGGTCTTCATTTGCTGGCGCGAACTCTGGTTCGCGCGGCAGCTTTGGGGGCGGCGCGTGGGCTATCTAGTGGCGGGGCTGATGGCGCTGGCGCCACCGGTCTTCTTCGCCTCCTCCTGGAACGCGTACCAACGCTTCATGCAGCACCCGCTGGGCTTTGAATATCAAATGATCGACGACGAAGGCTACATCTACCAGGGCGGCAAGCTGCGGCCCAACCAGTTGACCGCCGGCCTCTACGATCTGCTTGCGCCTCAGCGCGCGCAGCCCAAGCCGCTGGGCGAGTTTAATGAGAGCCGCATCCTGGTGGACGGCAACCACGTGGAGCATTGGTTGAATGGCGAGAAAGTGGTGGAGTACGAGCTGGGCTCGCCCGCACTGCGCGCCGCGGTGGCCGCGAGCAAGTTCGCCGCCATAGACGGCTTTGCCGAAAAGAACGCCGGGTACCTGGAGTTGCAGGCGCATAACTCCGAAGTCTGGTTCCGCGAGATCCGCATCCGTGAGCTAAATCGGTAGCGCGCGCTGTTACGCTGAAGCTCAAGTGGCGGAAGCGTTGACATCGACCAGTCTCACCCGCGAAGATCTCACCCGATGGGCGCGCGAATGCGGCTTCGACCTGGTGGGGATCACCGCGGCATTGCCGCTGCCGCAATTCGAATTGTTCCAGCAGTGGGTGCAGCGCGGCCGCGCAGCCGGCATGACGTATCTCACCGATCACCGCATGGACGCGCGGCGGGACCCGCGCCATCTGTTGCCCTCGGCCCAATCCATCCTGATGGCGGGCGTGCTCTACAACTCACGGGAGCCATCCATCGGAACCCTCGACGACCTAACGCGGGCCTGGATCTCGCGCTACGCCTGGGGCGCGGACTATCACGATGTTCTCCGCGCCCGCTTTGAGCAGCTGGCCAGGCGTCTGCCGCCGGGCATTGCGTATCGCATCTGCGTCGATACCGCGCCATTGCTGGAACGCGACTATGCTCGCGCGGCTGGTCTGGGTTGGATCGGCAAGAATACTTGCCTGATCAACCAGGGGCAGGGCTCCTGGTTCTTCCTGGGCGCGATGCTGCTCTCGGTTGAGCTGCCCACTGATGCTCCGCCACCGGACCGCTGCGGCTCCTGCACGCGCTGCATCGATGCGTGCCCCACCAGCGCGATTGTGCCCACCGGGCAAGCCACGCCCGCCTGGGAGCTGCATGCCGGGCTCTGCATCAGCTATCACACCATCGAATCTCGCGAGGCGACGCCGGAGACGCTGCGTGCGGCCTTCGGCACACACGTCTTTGGCTGCGACATCTGCCAGGATGTCTGCCCCTGGAACCGGCGCGCGCCTCGGACGGCGGCGGAGGAGTTCCAGCCGCGGACGTTCGCGCCGCCGCTCGAACAGATGGCCGCGCTGACCGAAGAGCAGTTCCGCGCCCTCTTCCGCCAGACGCCGGTGTGGCGGGCGAAGTACCGCGGCTTCCTGCGCAATGTCTGCACCGCCATGGGCAATGCTCCGCGCCGCGAGTATCTGCCGGTGCTGGAACAACTGGCCCAGCACGCCGATCCGGCGGTGCGGGAGCATGCGCGGTGGGCGCTCGTTGAAGCGGCAAAAGCTTTGCCGGAATAGCAGAGGCTCTGCGAGAATAACGTCATGCATCCTTCACGCAACGTTCTCGGCGGCAAGCTGATCCCCTGTTCCCACGATCCCAAGACCGGCTTCTTTCGCGACGGCTGCTGCAACACGAGCGATGAAGACGGCGGGTCCCACACCATCTGCACGCAGGTGACCCAGGAGTTTCTCTCCTTCAGTTACGCTTGCGGCAACGATCTGTCGACGCCGATGCCGCAGTTCAACTTTCCGGGCCTCCAGCCGGGTGACCGTTGGTGCGTTTGCGCGGGCCGCTGGAAGCAGGCCATGGACGCCGGCTTTGCCGCGCCAGTGATTCTGGAATGCACGCATGAAGCGGCGCTAGAGTACGTGACGCTGGAAGACCTGAAAAAGCATGCCCTGCGGGTCAACTAGGATGAGCGCCCCCCTCCGGCCAAGTCTCTCCGGCCGGGGGCGAAAGCCTTCCGGTAGCCGTGGCAGCGTTTAGTGCAACGGGCTGCGCACACACAGGGCCCTATTCAGCCCGGCATCTCCAGCGGCGACGGAGGCCCGCGCGCCATCGCCCAGATCGAGCGTCCAGTTTTCGGCCGGTTCTTGACCCTGCGTCGTGCTCCAGGACCAGCCGGTCAACTTCAGCGGTGCCACTACGCGGAAGCCCCGCTCGTCAGCCGGTCCGCCGAACAGCGTCTGCAGCTCGTTGATCTCCGGTAGACGCCAATCCTGAAAGCCACCCGCCGCAAGGTTCCGGCAGAAGGACCGGGCTTGGCTGACCGTGACCCCGGAGCCGTTATCGGCGGCGGCCCAAATCAAGTTGGTGCGGCTATCGTGCCAGTAGCCCTGCCGGGCCACTTCTTCGCGCAGCAGGGCCGTGCGGAGGGGAATGTCGAGCTGCGTGGGCAAGGCCGAAGAAACCATAACGGTGCGCTTCCACAGGCCACTTCCCGTCTGCGGTTTGACCTGGATCTGATGCTCTCCGGGCGTCAGCTGAAGTTGCTTCCAGGCTCCAGACTCCAGCAGACCCGCGTCCGCGCCGTCGATCTCCAACCGCGCGGGCAGGTCACAACGGATGCGCAGGTTCGATTCGGGCGGTGTGCCGGCGGTCTGCGCCAGAGTCCACGGGCTGGCCAGCAAGGAAAGGGACGCGAGGAAGATATGGGCAGAGAGCATAGAGGGACTGAGGCTTCACAACAAGAAATCATCCGCCGGCCCACTGCGATCGGGTGATCAGCAGCAGACCGGCGGTTCGCAAACTACGGACTGGAGCGAGTTACTGGAGATCGCCACCGGCGGAAGAAACACCCTCACCAGTCGCGGGCTTCTTCAGGAGCCCTTCGATGATCGAGGTGAATTCTTCCTTGAGAGCGATGTGGTACGGACCGCTGGCCGGAGCGGCGAAGCCGGAGTGAACCGCCTTCACCTTGCCGTCGCGGCCCACAAAGAAGGTGGCGGGCCAAGTGTTGAGATTGACTGCCTGCGGCACCTTGTCCCACATCTCCTGCGGCGTGCCCGCGATCAGATAGGGGTACGGCACGCCGTACTTCTTCACGAAGGACTTCACCCGGGTGAGGGTCTTCAGCTGATCCTCTTCCTCGAAGTCGAGCGCGATGATCTGCAGGCCCTGGTCGCCGTACTTCTTCTGCAACTGGACCAGATACTGCGCTTCATCGTGGCAATTGGGGCACCAGGTGCCGGTGACTACGGCGATCACCACTTTGCCCTTCACGATGGGGTCTTCGTTGGTGATGATCTTGCCGTTGACGTCCGGGAAGCTGTAAGTGAACACTTCATTGGGGTCGCGGACTGTCGTGTGCGTCAGGAAGTTGGCCGGCTCCGGCAGACCCTTGGCGCGCGCCACTTCCGGCCGGTAGGCCGTCAGTTCCACGATGCGCGGCACGGCGTTCAGCTTGACGTTTAAGCTGCCATCGGCCTGGGGCGTCAACTCAACGCGGCCCGGGCGGGAGCCGTCGTAATGGCTGGCCACGAACTTGCCGTCCTTCCATTCACCGGTCAAGCCGCCAGTGTCACCGTCGATGCGCAGAATGGTGGCGAGAATTTCCGCGCCCTTCTGCTCGACAATCAAGCGCCACGCCTTCTCACCCTTGGGGGTGTCCTGCGCCACTTCCCAGACGCCGCCGATCTGTGGAGCGTTGGCCGCGGCCTGAGCCGTGGGTGCCTGGTAGCGCTTGGCATGGAATGCGGTCGTGGGAGCCGTCTGATAGACGCGGTCCCGCGCTTCGGTGCCGGCATAGGCTTGGTTGCCCAACGGGCCGGTGGGCCGGGTGGTCTTGCGCAGCGAGATGATCTCGCCCACCAGTTCGCCATTCTTCAGTTCGGCCTGGATGGAGGTGAGGTAGTGCTCATAGTTCAGCACCACCTTGCCGCCTTCGATATTCGCGCTCGAAGTGGTCTTGGGGTCACGGCCATTCCACAGCGTGCCAACCACTTGGTCTCTGTTCTGGGAGATGTCGAGCCGGAAGGGAATCTCAACGTTGTTGGCTGACGACTTGAGTGTCGCCGCCCAGCGTCCGGCCAGGTTCTCACCGGCGGAGGCGCTGAGTGCGCCCAGCGCCAGGCTGGCCGCGAATGCCATTGATCGGGTAAAGATCTGCATGCTATCAGTTCCTTCTTTCTTCTAACGTTTCAGTTGTGCCGACGCTTGGGCCGGCGGAATGGTGGCTGACAAGGGGTTCGACTTCAGATATCGGGCCCAATCGTCTGGTAACCCGGGCTTGGTGTCCACCAGAATTTCGAGGATTCCGCGACGAACCTCCGGGGTCAACGTGGCGAAATCTTCGCTCTGATCCCGTCCGGTCAGCACTTCAAACAGGCGCCTGAGAATGTAGTCCCGGGCAGGTCCCGGTAAGGCATCAAAGGCGTCAGAATAAATGAGATAACTGCAGGGAAACTTGAAAATGCGCTTGTTCAGGTCAAAGTCGCGCAAGGAACGGCCCTGCCGATCCTTCGGACCCAGCGCCGCGAACTCCGCCGCAAAGCGGGAACTGCCCTCCACCGGCGCGGGCAACGCTACCTCTTTGCTGAACAGCAGATAACGGAGCGTCGCCTCGGCTGACGCTTCATATTGGAGCCGCGTGTTCTCGGAAGGACCCTTCAGCGCCACGCCTTCTTTCTTCGCCTGCAGTTGATCGGCGTGCAGACCCAGGCGGTAGCGGTAATTGGTTTCGGTCACAAAATTATGCATCTGCGTCTGGTGGGCCAGCACCAGGTGTGCCACGATGTCGCTGTGTGGGGTGAGGTAGCGGCTGGTGTCGATCAATCCGCCCAGTTGCGGGAGATTCTCCCCGAAGCCACCGGTGCCGTTCGGCCCCTGGTAGTTGCCGATGTGCTTCAGTGCCAGGGCCGAGCCAGTGACATACCAGCCACCCCAGCGATCTTCAAGCGGCGTCTCGTGACCCATGGTGTAGAGCGGCGCGCCACCCTTGGGGTTACCGGCGGCTGAGGTCAGAACCGAGCGGACCACCACGCCCGGAATGCGGCGCGTACCGGCGGCGATGTGGCATTGCACGCAATCCAGTTGAGCCCGCTCGAACCGTGGCTGCTCCACCTTCTGCTCACCCAGGACATAGAAGACCGCTCCCTGCGTGGCATCAAAGGCGATCAGCTCCAGTGATTTGGCGTTCTGGACCTGGCCGACGTAGACGTTGTCGTTGAAATAGAGCGCTCGCGGCGTCTTGGGCCCGATGTGCTGAAACTGGAGGCTGGTCTTCGAAAACACCAACGTCTGCGAGTTCTCCGGCACGCCCAACAGCTTCAGGACCGACTTCAGGTAGCCATGCTGCGGCTCATACTCCAGTTGCGCCTTGCCCTGCTCCAACTGCCGGTTCAACTGCGTGATCTGGTCACCCAGCGTATTCGAAGTGCGGTAGTTGATGGGCGCATCGCCAAACGGCAGGAAGCCTTGGTTCTTCACCACCACGGGCGGAGCCGCGCCGCCCCCGTTGGCTTGTACGCTGGCGCTTCCATCTTGTGCTGCCCCCACCCCGGGAAGGGAAGCGAAGCCGAGAACGAGAGCGAGGCTTTTCATGCAAACAGTCAATCTAGATCGACATTAGTATGATTTGATTCGTGAGGTCAAGCGAATAATCAGAGGAGGTCCTGAAAAGTATCTGTATCTGTAAGAAAAAAAAGGAATAATTATGTGTATATGTCTATCGACATTAGGGTGATTGGCGCGAAAGAATGGGGCTAATCGTGCGCGGAGCGTCAATCAGTGGCGTTTGCCGGGGGCGCTGACAAGCCGCCTGGGTGGAGTTCCTCGCGCACCAGCACCCTAAGCGGTCCGGCTACGAGATCGTGCATCAGGGCCGCGTTGCCGGTGCCCGTGAAGTCACCCGTCTACTTCACCGTCTTCTTGATGATCTCAGCCAGCCGCACGCCGGCTTCGGCCAAGCGCTGGATCACCACCGGTTGGCCGTCGGTGATGTATTGCTGTGTCAGCCGCACCACATCATCCTTGTTGGCCGGTACCCGAACGCCCTTGTAGACCACGTTCTGCGCCAAGGTCCATGATTCAAAGGTCCAATCAGATGGCTTCAACTTGGCGGCCATGGCGGGGGAGATCGCGGCCTTCACCTTGGCTTCCGGGTTCTGAATGCTGCGCAGAATCGTGGAATCCCACACGCTGTGCAAGGTCAGATCGCGGGCACCGGGTACCAGGTTGACGGTGACGTCGTTGCCGCCTTTGTCGTTGTTGCGGGCGGCGGCGTGCAGCGGTTGGTGGATGTCACCACCAAAGTGGAGCAGCCACATTAGGGCGATGGCGCGCTGGTGATCGGTGAGCTTCTTGTTGCCCAACTGCTTGATCACTTCCTCGATCTTGGCCACCGCGCGCGGCGGCGACACCTTGGCGGCGGCTTCCAACTGTTTGGCGGGAGACTGGCCGGCTACCGGCGGCACCAACAGGTTGATGTGATGCCAGTTGTCGGTGGGCGGCAGTGCCTTCAATTCGGCCGCCGTCAGGACGCAATCGGGACGGATGTTGCCGCTGCGCTGCCCACCACGGATGTTGTCCGCGCAAGTGGCCAGCTTGTCCAGCGCGACGGTGCCGCCAAACCACTTCTGGATGATGGTCAGCGCCTTGGTGCCCGCCAGTTGTTCCTGCGCCACCTTGCCGATCAGCTCATGCCCTTGGTCGCCCCAGGCCCACATCTGGGAAGCTGAAATGAGAACAAGGCCGACGAGCAAAGCTGGTTTCCGCATGTCCTCATACTAGCCTTGTCTGGCCTGGCTCTTGTCTGGGAGCACCAGCCCTCCACTGGCCCCCGGTCATTTGGGCCTAGCGCAGGCAGGCCTGAGCGACTTTGGCGGTGGCGGCATGAATCGCCACCGTATCTTCCAGCTGCTGTGCGTAGCCGCCAGCGAGCGTGATCGCAACCGGCACGCCGAGTCCGCGGGCCGTCGAGATGACCACGCGGTCACGTTCGGCCAAGCCTTCTCTGGTTAAGGCCAGGCCGCCGAGCTGGTCCTCCTCATAGGGGTCGGCACCCGCGACATAGAACAACAGTTGCGGGGCAAAGTCCTGGATGGTCCGCTCGCACACCCGGCGCAGAATGGAGGCGTAGTCCTGGTCCCCGGTGCCGTTGTTCAGGTGGACATCCACGTTGGAAGGGGGCTTCACCGCCGGGTAGTTCTTGAACTGGTGGAGCGAGATGGTGAGCACCGACGGGTCATCGGCGAAAACCGCCGCCGTCCCGTTGCCGTGGTGGACATCGCAATCGATCACCATGGCGCGCGCAATGCGGCCGGAGCGCTGCAGGGTGCGGATGGCCACCGCAACGTCATTGACCGCGCAGAAGCCCTCGCCATGGCCAGGAAAGGCATGGTGGAATCCGCCGCCGCAGTTATAGGCGACGCCATCTTCGAGCGCCAACTGCGCGGCCAGAATGCTGCCGCCCGCCATCAGCCGGAACGCCCGCACCATAGCTTGCGAATAGGGAACTTCCAGACGCACGATCTGGGCGTGGGTCAACGTGCCGTGCGTCAGTGCGTCCACCCAGGCCGGCGTGTGGACTAGCAGGAGGTCGTCATTAGAGGCCGGGTCGGGCCGCAGGAGGTCGGATTCCGAGGCGATGCAGTCACCCAACAGCCGGTCCCGGACCATCTGAAACTTCACCGATGGAAAGACGTGCTGCTGTCCGAAGTGGGGGTCGTACCCGGGATGGTGGATGATGCGCATAAAATAGAGGTTCTGCCGGAAGCTGTCTCGCGGAAAGCTCTACACTAAACTTTCACACTGTCACACCGAAAAGGAACACGAAGCAACCCCTCATGAGAAAGAAAGTCACTGTCGTCGGCGCCGGAAATGTCGGTGCCAACTGCGCGCTGCGCGTCGCTGAAAAAGAATTGGCTGATGTCGTCCTGGTGGACGTCGTGGAAGGCGTCCCGCAGGGCAAAGGCCTTGATCTGGCGCAGTCCGGCCCCGTTCAGGGCTACGACGTCACCATCACCGGCTGCAACGACTATGCGCCCACTAAGGATTCCGACATCGTCATCATCACGGCCGGCCTGGCTCGCAAGCCCGGCATGAGCCGCGACGATCTTCTGTTCGCCAACTACGACGTGGTGCGCAGCGCCACCGAACAGATTGTCGCCTACTCGCCGAACGCGATCCTGATCCTGGTCACCAACCCGCTGGATGCAATGTGCTGGACCTCCTGGACGGTCTCGAAGTTCCCCAAGCAGCGCGTCATTGGCATGGCCGGCGTGCTGGATACGGCCCGCTACCGCACCTTCATCGGTGAAGCGCTGGGCGTGTCCGTGCAGAACGTGCAGGCGATGGTGTTGGGCGGCCACGGCGACACGATGGTGCCCCTGGTCCGCCTGACCAGCGTCTCCGGCATCCCGCTCACCGAACTGATGTCGGCTGAACAGATCGAAGCCATCGTCCAGCGTACCCGCACGGGCGGCGCCGAGATCGTGAAGCACTTGAAGACCGGCAGCGCCTACTACGCTCCTTCGGCTGCGGCGGTCGAGATGGCGGAATCGATTCTGAAAGATCAGAAGAAAGTTCTCCCCTGCGCGGCGTACCTGGAAGGCGAGTACGGCATCCACGACCTGTTCGTCGGCGTACCCTGCAAGCTGGGCGCGGCGGGTATCGAGAAGATCTACGAGATCAAGCTGACCGCCGATGAGCAGACTGAACTGAACAAGAGCGCAGCAGCCGTGAAGGAACTGATCGACGTGCTGAAGCAGCGGGTCGGCTAACGCTTTTCACAGCAAGAGAAGTAAGGAAGCCCGGGCAGGAAGCTGCTCGGGCTTTTGTTTTTGGAGGGCGCTGCTGGGGTTCAGCTACGTTGCAATGTGCGAAGCTGCCGCATTAGCTCGCCGATGCCCAGTTGCATATCGTGGTCCAGCAACTCTAGCTGACCACCCAGGTGCCGATGTAGCCAATACGCTGGGACAGCAATCAACAATCCCAGCGCGGTGGGTGCCTCTGCGTGCGCGAGTCTCTCCACAACTGCCGCCAAACAAGTCCACGCGTCCCCTCCACAGCCCACGAACGAAGTGATGATGCAGAACACGGTCGCTAGTAGGCCGAGCCATGGCGCGATCACGATAATCGTAGCCAAGCCATTAACGCTGCGCCGCAGTTCGAACAAGACCGTGCGGCGTCTCCGATCGGCAGCGCGTTCCACTAGGTGCAGGATGTCAGCGTGTGACGGTGAGGCCATCATCGTTTTGGACGCCGGGGCCAGGCGCAGAGTTCCTGGTGCACTTAGCCGAGCGCATGCATTATGGAAGGAGTGTCTTATGCCACGGACTGAAGACTACGTCACCGGCCTCCGCGAGCGGCTAGCGGACCCCGAACTGTCAGCCGCGTACCTGAAGGCCTGCCTAGAGGACCCTGACCCTCGCGTCTTTCTGCTGGCACTGCGGGACGTCGCGGAAGCTAACGGCACTTTCATAGCCGAATCCCCGCGGGCACAACGGAACTGCGAGAGCCTCTACCGGGCGCTGTCTGAGGAAGGCAATCTTTCCGTGCAGAGCTTGACCGCGATCCTGGGTGAGGTCGGGTTGAAGCTGTCCATAGAGCCGGCGGATACTGTGAATCTCGCCAACCGGGACGAGCTGCTGGAATTGCGCAAGCAGGCGCTCCGCAGCAAAATTGCCACGGGAGTGGACTCGCTCCGCCGCGGCGAAGGCATCGATGGCGAAGAGTTCTTCCGTCAGTTGGAGGCGGAGGAAAAAGAATACCCTACTACTGCCAGGGTTTCACTTTCTGATCGACTACCCAGCCGATGGGGTCCTGATCGCCGGCGGCGGACATCTCCCGCCGGAAGCGCTGGCGAATCTGACTCTCCACCATCGGCCGAACCGATTCGAAGCTAATCTCGTGGCCAGCACGCAGGTCCCACGCAATTAATAGTGGGTTGTTGCCACCCCACAGGGGATCGCTGATCACAATTGCCACTCGCGCTGAGTCCGGTGTCCAAGCCACGAACGTTGCTGCAGGTGTGTTCGAACTGTCGTCCCGTCGAGTAATGATCTTGGGCCATAGCCCGCCGCTGATTGCTATGTCTACGGGTACATCCGAGCCCCACCGGTGATGGACCCAGTACTCGACTTGATGCTTCCCGTCGGGTGAGGGGCCCAACACCATCCGTTCGCGAGTTGGATTGATGTGCGGAACAACGGAGCCCACTCCGAAGACCAAGCCAAGCACCAAAAGGAAAACAAGCATCAGGCAACCGCATCCGGTGCCCACAGCATTCGAGTCACTGCTACTGTCCGACATTCTGGATTTGGACCAGCTCTTTTTCGGGCATGGGCACAGGCTCCAGGGTCTGTTTATCACGCCAGAAATCGATGAGGGAGGTCTGGTGGACGCAGCTGACGGTGCAGGAGGGGGCGCAGCCCTTCTTGGTCTTGTACTCGCGGCGGACGTCGTCGACGGTGTACTCTTCTACCGGCTTGCCTGGATAGCCGCGTTGCTGGCTGCAGTAGTGGACTAAACCGTCTTCGCAGACGTAGAGGTAGCGGGCGCCGGCGCGGCACTTCCAATCGTTCGTGCGGCCTTCGGCGATGGCTTCCTGGAAGCCGTTGAACCGCGCGTAGCTGCGCTTGGACAGGGCGCGGATCTTGTGGAAGACTTCCTTCGATTCCGGGGCGAGCGCCTTCAATTGGCCGCTGCCGTCGTGGATGATGCCCACCGTGGAGCTGAGGCCCAGTTCAATGGCGCGCGTGGCGACGGTCCAGGCATCCTGCGGATTGCGCACACCGGCGCCGATGACCGAGTTGATGTTGACGTGGAACAGCGCGTACTCGGCCAGCCACTTCAGGCGCAGGTCCAGCGTCTTCAGGCTCTTCTTTGAGACATCGTCCGGGGTGACGTTGTCGATCGAGATCTGCAGGTGGTCGAGACCGGCGTCGTTCAGCGCCTCGATCTTATCTTTGTTCAGCAGGAAGCCGTTGGTGATCATGCCCGCGATGGCACCGTTGGACCGGATGCGGGCGATGATCTTTTCAATATCGGGGTGCAGCAGCGGCTCGCCGCCGGAAATCGTGATCAGCGTCGCGCCCAGGCGCCCTAAGGCATCGATGCGCGAAAACATCTTTTCCAGCGGTACAGGAGCGGAAAAATCGTCGTACTCGTTGCAGTAGCCGCAATCCAGGTTGCAGCGCCGGATGGGGATGATATGCGCCTGTACGACATGATCGGTGGACAGCAGTCCTTTCCCGATCAGTTTCAACTCCCGCTTCAGGCGCTCCCAGGCGCGCTGCTTCTTGAGTTCGGAATGCGGCACAAACTGTCAGTATAACGGGATTGGCGGAGAATATCGACCGGAAGTCGGATTACGCCAGGGGCATCGCGGAAAACTTCCCATGAGGCTCACTCTCGGACGCGGGGGACATCGGTCGCTGTAAAGTCCTGCCCCTTGTAGAGCAGCGGCTCACCAGACCAGCGGGCCAATGCGAACGACGCACAGTCTCCGAAGTTCAGTCCAGCCGGATGACGGCCCTTGCCGAAACGCCGAAAGGCGGTCCGGGCCACTCGTAACTGGTCTTCACCAAACGGCACGATCTCGACCGCCGCCCGCTGTAGGAACTGGTCAAGATCGGCACCCGCGTCTTCGCCAGAGCGACCCTCCAGCACCATCGCCGCCTCCAGGACGGAAACGGCCGACATTACCTTACGTGGTGCATTCTCAATGAGCGAAACAAACTCTGCGCGTTCCGGCTCATCTTGCAGGATCGCGAGCACCGCGGAAGTGTCGATCGTCATCGCGTCGGCACTCCCCGGTCGTCATAGCCCAAGATTTCGTCATCGGTGAGAGTGGAAATCACCGGGCGCCGGGCGCAGCGCAGCGCGATAGCATTCAGTTCATCAGCCAATCGTAGCGGGCTCCGCGTGCGGTTCAGTCGGTCGTAGCGCTCGACGACTGCGGTGCGAATCGCTTCCGTCAGCGTCTCGCCCGTGAGTTCAACCAGTTGACGGGCCACCCGCTCAGTCTGCTCGCTCTTGATGCAAATTGGCATAGAGTTCTACCTTTATATAAAGGTATCATGCAGGATAGAATCAGCGCCTGAACTTTACTTCGCCGGTACCTTAATCACCATCCGGCCCGCCTCATCGCCACTGGCCAGCGGTGCTGAGCCCGCGGGTAGGCCGTTCAACTCCAGGATGAAGGCCACGATACTCTCGTACGTGTCACCGGGCAGGGAATTGGGGGCTGAGGGCGGCATGGTCTTGCGGGACTTTTCCACCAAAGCCTTGACGCTGCGGCCGGACCAGGTTTTCTTGAAGTACTCGCCACCCAGCGGCGTGCCCATGGTGCCGTTGGTTCCGGTGTTGCCGTGGCAGACGGCGCAGTTGGAGTTGTAGGCCACCTTTCCAGCGGCGGCTTGCGCGGCGCTGAACTGCGGCGCGATGCCGTTGACCACCATCTCTCCGCGCAGATCTTCAGTGGCGGGTTTGCTCTGTGAAACCTGCGGCGCTTCGAGGACGCCGTTGGCGGGACCAGTCGGACTATTGGGGCCCACGTAGGTAAAGGCCAAGATGGCGCCGGGGTTCTGCATGCGGCGCGTGGTGCCACCGGCGGCGGTGCCCGCCAGACCGCTGGGGTCCGTGGCGACGTAGATGGTCCGGCCATCAGGGCTGACGGCGGTGTCACGGTAGCGGTTCTCGGACCAGAAGTAGCGCGAGATGAACCCGGCGGCGGACTGGCCATCGGCCTTCAGCGGCACGACGTAGAGCGACCCGCGCTTCAAGGCCGTCACCAGCAGCACGCGATCCCAGCCGGGGATGCCTTTGGCTTGGTAATGCTCGACGCTGGAGACTGCGACGGTGGGCCAGCAGATATAGTTGATGCCCTGGCAGGCGGCGTCTTCAAAGTTGCTGCCGGTAGGCACGGTGAACAGCGTCGCCAGCGGGTCCACCATCGGCTTTGTGAACGCTGATTCCGGCTCGCGGGGGACCGAGGGGTGAATGGCCAGGTCGCTGAACTTCAGTTGGGAACAGGGCGTGGTCGCCTCTGCCCAGCGCGCGAATTCGTAGGCTTTGCCGTCCCTGAATCCGGCCACGTTGGGCCAGCCATAGTTGCCACCCGGCTTGAGAACATTTACCTCGTCGTCACTCTTGGGGCCTTGCTCAGAGGAGTAGATCGTGCCGTCCGGGGCGAAATCGAGGCCCTGCGGATTGCGGTGGCCCAGCGTGTAGACGTGGCTGACGATCCCTTCGATCTTGGGGTTGTCGGCCGGGATCGAACCATCCAGGTTGATCCGCAGGGACTTGCCCTGGTAGGCGACGTAATCCTTGGCCGCTAGCTCCTTGGCCGTGGGCAGACGCTGCGACTGGACGGCCAGGCAGACATTGGCCAGCTGATTGTGGCCCTGGTCACCGATGGTGAGATAGAGCTTCTGGTCCGGTCCAAACTTCAGTCGCCCGGCGTTGTGGTCATTGCCCGCAGGCAGTCCGTCGATGACGGTCTGGGGTTGGGCGAGCAGGCCGGTTTGGGCGTTGTAGGTGAGCCGGACGATCTTGCCGTAGAGGAAGCGGTAGCGGCTGTTGGGGTCGGTGACGTTGGGATCTGGACCCTTGGCTTGGTCGATGTAGGTGTAGAAGATGTAGACGTAATCCTGCCCCGTGCCCTTCAACAGTTGCGGGTGCAGCGCCATGCCCAGCAGGCCGTCCTGGCCGCCGGGGGCGTAGACCTCGTCAATGGTGGCGGCCACTTGGCGTTCGCCGGAGACGGGATCGACGCGCGTGATCCGCTTACCGGTCCGCTCCGTCACCCAGATCTTGGCATCCGGCCCCCAGGTGATCTCCCAAGGTCCGGCGAGGCCGTCAGTGATGACGGTTTTGCGGAACTGCTTGTCAGGTCGAAGAGCGGTTTCGGGGCCATTCTGGGCGGTGGCGAAGCAGGTAAGGGCCAGGAAAAGAGCGGTCAGCCGGGCACGTGGGGTCAACATTGGTCTCTTGAAGGATGATACGCGGTTCAGGGTGGATGGGAGAAGTGGGGCTCTCGGACCGAGCCCCGACCAGCAGGACGGGCCCGTTCGATCAACGGAACGGATGCGCGTGCGGAGGGCAGACCGATGCTGGTCGCGGCTCGGTTCCTGAACGCGGCCCGGGAGGCAGGCGTGCCCGGCTATTCCACCCGGAACGCCAGCAGCGCATTGCCCGGCATGCCGCCGAGGGCACCGTAGCCTGACTGGATGAATAGCATGGTGCCGGGGCCGCCGGTGCCGACGATGACGGGGCCGGTCGAATTAAGCGCGCCGCCCTTGGCCGGGACGCCATTTACCGTCTCGAACGGTCTCAGCGTGTCAAAGTCCCAGACGATTGCCCCGGTTTTGGAATCGTAGGCGCGCAGGTGGCCGTCCATGGAGCCGGAGAAGACGATGTTTTGGAGGATCGTGGGCGGGGCCATTTGCGCGGCGTTGCAGGCAGGTGTGCCCTTGCAGGGCAGTTCCGGGGCGGGCGTGTGCCACAGCTTCTCCCCGGTGCCGGTCTGAAGCGCATAGAGGCCACCTCCTGCGGTCGGGTTGCGGCCATCGAAGTCGGAAACCGGGACATACACGGCGCGGGCGTCGGCGCCGATGCCGAACTCGACGCCGCCCAATGCGCCGCCTTTGCCGACGCGGGTTTGCCAGACGATCTTGCCCGCCTGGTCGGGGTCCAGGGCATGCACGATCCCTGACTTCTGCCCGGCGATCAGCAGTTTGCCGACCAACAACGGGGAAGCGCCGAAGTCGTAGTCTCCACCCGCTTCGGGCGGGCAGTTGGCTTTGAGCGGTGAGACACAGGCCATGTTCCAGCGGTCGTTGGGGGTCAGTTGCTGTTGCCATTTGCGCGCGCCGGTGGCCAGATCGATCGCCACGATGGCGTCGCTATGCGGGCTGGGCGGGTCTGTATAGGAGTTGCCGGTGCCGACGTAGAGCAGCTTGCGCGCGGGGTCGATGGTGGGCGTCAGCCAGATGGCCGCTCCGGCAGGGCCGTAGAGCTGCGTGCCGGCGGAATTTTTCGTGGTGGGTTGCGGTGCTTCGGGGATCAGGAAATGCTGCCAGAGTTGGCGGCCGTCGCTGGGGTCTAGCGCGACCACGCTGCCCCGGAAGGTGCAGCACGGGTACTTTGGATTGCCGGCCGGCACTTCCTCAATGGAGGAGATGGGCACGTACAGGCGCCCGTCATGCAAGGCCGGGGTGCCGGTGACGCGGGCATAGGGATGCGGGTCCAGCTTCACTTTCCAAACCGGCTTGCCGGTCTGCGCGTCGATGCCGTACACGTTGGCCTTGACGTCACCGAACAGCGCCAGGCCGCGGTGCAACAGCACCGACGTACGGACGCTTGCGTCGGCGCTGAACTGCCAATACTCGCAACCAGTGCGGCTGTCGAGCGCCCGGACGTTGCCTTTCTGGCCGCCAATAAAGACCACGCCATCAGCCACCGACGGCTGGCCTATGGCGACGCTTGAATCAGCGTGGCCGAATGCCCATGCCAGCTTCAGCCTGTTTGGGTCCAGTGTCACGGGCAGGTAGCGGGTGTTGCCAGGGCTGGGGCTCCAGCCCTGCCACCCGGCCAGCTTGGACAGCTTGGGCATCGGGGCGGGGCAGGCGTTGCTGGTGGCGGCGGAGGCGTCGACGCTCGAGGCGGCAAAGGCGACCACGGCGGTCTGCTCCTCATCGGAAAGCTGGCTGCCTTGTTCCTTCATGCTGCCGGTGGTGAGCGCCTTCAGCATGGCCTCACGGCTAAGCTGCTTCAGCACGGCGGGTAACGGGGCGCGGGTCTCGCTCCCTGCCCGGTGGCAGGCGGCGCAACGAGTGGCGAACAGGGCTGCTCCATCGGCGGGAGGCGCCCCAGCGGCCACCGGCGCGGCGAAGGCGAGCGCAAAAACAAAAATCGCGAGGACTCGCATCCCCGCGATTATATGTTGTGTTGTGGCCGCTGGCGCGGCGTCTGCCTCAACTATTCGTTGTTGACGCTGCGGGCTCGGGGGGCGGCGGGCCGCTCCGCCGGCTCTTCCACCGTGACGCTGACCGTCATTTCCCGCTTCTCCCGCACCACCACCACCGGGAAGGTGCGCTTTTCTTTCAAGCCCCGGATGGTGCTGGTGATCTGCCGCGGCGTCGCCACCGCATTCGAATCCACCTTCGTCAGCACATCACCCACCTTCAGACCGGCCTTCTCGGCGGCGGTGCCCTTGCCGATATTGCGGATCAGGACGCCTTCCTTGGTCCCAAAGAATTCGGCCAGTGGTCCTTCGACGGCTTCGCCTTCAATGCCCAGCATGCCGCTGCGCCAGCTCATGTTGGGGCGTGGGATGTCCATACCCATGGCGGGCAGGGGGGGCATCGGCGGCATATCCATCCGCATGCGCGGAATCTCGATGCGCATGGATCCATCCTCGCTGCGCGCGACCATGGGCTTGCGCTTGGCGGTGGTGACGGCCACCGTCTGCGTCTGCCCGCCACGGCTGATCAGCAGCTTGACTTCGCGGCCCGCTGGCGTTTCCCGGACGTAGCGCATGAACTGTTCCAGGCCTTCCACGCGCTGTCCGTTGTACTCCATCACGACATCGCCCGCCTTCAGGCCGGCCTTGCCCGCCGGGGCTTCTTCATCGACCCGCGTCAGCTCAACGCCGCGCACTTCACGCAGGTTCAGCGCCTTGGCCCGGTCGCCATCCACGTCCTGGACGCCCACGCCCAGATAGCTGCCGCCCATTCCTTGGGCCAACCACATCAGCGGGGCCAGGGGTGCCGCCGGCATCGGAGCAGCGGCAGGCTGCGCGCAGGCCGCGGCGGCCAGCAGGCTGCTCCAGAAAATCTTGGTCCACGTATTCATTCTGTTACCTCTCCTCAATAGCATTTATGGCGATCGCCGCAGCTGTTGCCTGGTGTTGACACCGGACGGTGGCTCAAGGCCGGGGCACTGCGCGGCGCAGGAAGATCGTCCCATCAGTGACGTCCAACCGCATCAACGGTCCGCCCCCATTCAGTGAT
Organism: Bryobacteraceae bacterium; assembly: GCA_947458745.1. Lineage (GTDB taxonomy): Bacteria > Acidobacteriota > Terriglobia > Bryobacterales > Bryobacteraceae > JAPKYZ01. Next base: position 46,454 of record CANGYQ010000005.1, read on the forward strand.
CCGGCAGCGGTCAAGCCCCACACGGGAATCTCCGGGAAGCCCGAAACAATCCGGGCCGTCCGCCCACCTTCGTGGGCTTCAGCTTTTACCACCAACGCTAATTTGGACGGAAGCAAAACAACAATGTCACCTGAACTGGTGCGGAGAAATGTTTCTCCCAGGGGCGAAATGCGCGATGGCTCCATCAGGATGGTGCCGGACCCGGTTTCCGCTTGCACCAGGCCGCTGACGTTCTTCAAGCGAATGCCACCCGCCCCCGCCTTGCAGTTGACACCACGGGCGCTGCCAATCTGGATGGAGCCGCCCGTCGTGGAAGCTTCTACTGTCGATTCCGCGCGCTCCACTTGGATGTTGCCACCCAGGCTATGGGCGGTGACAGGGCCACGAGCATCGCCAATGATGATCTCGCCGCCGCGGCTCTCGATCTGGGCCGCACCCACCGAATCGATACGAATCGGGCCGCCCCCCGAGAAGCAGCGCAAGGCACCGGCAATGCGCCCCACTCGGACCTCGCCGCCCGGGCTGCGGACCATGGCTGAGCCGCCCAGCCGGTCCAGCAAAATACGGCCCGCCGCGCGGATGAAAACTTCGCCAGTCAGATCCACCGCTTCGGCTTCTCCGGCGGGGTTCTCTATCGCCACCGCGGCCAGACCCTTGGGGCAGCGCAATTCAATACCGGCTTCGCTTTTGACGTAGATCTTCAGCCAGTCGCCCTCGGGCCGGATGACTACTGCGGAAGGGGAGTCGTAGGCCAGGTCCGTGCGCTCTCCGCCCACGATACGGATCTTGCCCTGGCCGGTCACCATCACACGGGTGGCTCGTCCCAGCGCCACTACTTCGCCGCTCAATAACGCGGAGACAGCAACCAGGGCAGCAATGGTCATGAGTTGGGTGAACAGTAGACAGGCCAGCGTGGCCTAGAAGATTCCGGGGGAAGCCTTCATGTCGCTGAGGGCCTTGCGGGTGCGCAGGCGGACATAGTCGTTGTCTTCCCGGCGCATCAACTCCTGGAGCGTGCCGACGGTGTCTTGTGAGTTCACCGAAGTCAGCACATCAATCGCCGCGGAGCGAACGCCGGAGTTGGTGTCCTTCAGCAGCACGCGTGAGAGAACCTGCCGCGTCGGCTGATCCTTGGCGAATGCCTTCAGGCCTTCCAGGGCCTTCAAGCGGACGCCGGGGTTAGCGTCATGCTCCAACACAGCCAGCAGAGCGTTGCGGATCTCCGCTTCCTGAGACCGGGAGCACAGCATCTCCACCGATTCAACGCGCAAGCCAGGGTCGGAAGAGTCCTTCGCTGCGGCCAGCAGCAACTGGCGGATCGCCTGATCTTCCATGTTGCCGGAGACCACGCGTTGCCGGGTCTCATCCAGCACAATCTGGACGCCACCGGCTTGGTTGGGCTCGACGTAGCGGACACGAGAGACCATTGGGGCCGCCTCAGCGGAGCTGGGCTCCAAACCGGCCAGCTGCACGTTGGTCATCCGGCCACCGAAAAAGGCCATCGCCACGGCCGCTACGGCTCCGGCGGGCTTCCAGGCGGGCCAGGCAACCAGCCGCTGCCAGAAGGAAGGTTCCGAGGCCCGTTCGGCTTCCACACTGATGCTTTGCCGCAGGCTTCGCCGGGCGGCCACCAATAAACCATCGGGTACGGTTAAATCCTGCTGGTCCAGCGCGCTGTGCAAGCTTTGAAGCTCCGCCAGCGCTTTCTGACAGGCCTCACAGCCGGCCAGGTGTTGATGGATGTGCTCTTCCTGGTCAAAGCTCAGCTCGCCGTAGAGAAACAGCGACAGATCGCGTTCGATCATTTGGCACGTGATGCCAGAACCAGGGCCGGTCATACGAATTCTCCCAGCGCGACCCGCATCTTCTGGGTCGCTCGAAACAAACAATTCTTCGCCGCTTCTTCGGTGGTGCCCAGCACGTCACCGATGGCGCGCAGCCGCATTCCTTCGTAGTGGCGCATCTCAAACACCATTCGCTCCCGGGGTGTCAGTTCGGCCAGCGTGCGGGCAATCTTGCCTTTCAGTTCAGCGGACAACAATTGACGCTGCGGATTCGCTCCGGCATAGACATCTTCCACCGTATCCATGCGGTCCCGGGGCCCTTCGGCGGTGTCCACAACGGAAGACTCTTCCTTGCGCACCTTCTTCTTGCGCATCGCATCCAGGCAGAGATTGGTGACGATGCGGTAGAGCCAGGTCTGGAAACTGCAATCGAAACGGAACTGATTTAAGTTCTTGAAAACGCGGAGGAAAGCTTCCTGGTAAACATCCAGGGCATCTTCGGGGGAACGCAGCAGACGATGGGCCAGCCGCAGCACGCTTTGGTCGTAGCTGCGCACCAACCGTTCGAATGCATCCTGGTCGCCCTTTTGGGCGGCTCGGATCAACTCCGCTTCATCCATTCCCGCCGACCATCGTACCCCGAGGGCAGCTGAGATCACGGCCCCAGACCTTTCCACGTTCACCTAGACGGCCCGTTCCGGAAAAGGTTAGTGGGGCCACTTCCAATTTTGCGCCGCCAAAAACAAAAAGCCGCACCAGCCCGAAAGCTGAATGCGGCCTGTTTGGCAAACGTATCGCCGGGCCTACGCCAGTTCGAGATCGACGCGCTTCTTCTGCGCATCCAGAGCGGCGATGCGGAAGCTCCGCGTTTCGCCGATGCGCAACTTGGGCCCGGTTTCCGGAGCCCCCACGCCCTTCTTGAACTTGGCGGCCAGCAGGGAAGCGGCGCTGGAGACGTCCACTTTCTGGACGTTGGCGGCGCTGGCGCCACCCTTGGTTTCAGTCGCAAAACGGCACAGGCCCGAAATGCCTTCACCCAGTTCGATCTGTGCGCGGCCTTCGCGGATGTCCGCGACACGGCCGGTGAGCACTTCACCCACTTGGTGCTCGGCAATCCACAGATCCGCCTTGGTCGGCTCCAGTTGCTTCATGCCCAAGCGGATGCGGCGCTTGTCCTTGTCGAATTCGAGCACCTGACAGCGAACTGTCTGGCCCACCGACAGGACGTCCTTCGGATTCTCGATCCGCTTCTCGTGGGAGATGTCGCCCACGTGGATCATGCCCTCGATCCCTTCCGCCAGTTCGACAAACGCGCCGAACTTCTGGATGCTGACGACCGGCGCGGCTTCGATAATGGCGTCCTTGGGGAACTTGAGGGCCGCCTCTTCCCAGGGGTCGCCCAAGGCCTGCTTCAGGCCCAGCGCAATGCGCTTCTCAGTGGGGTTGATATTCAACACCACCACTTCCACCACTTCGCCAGCCTTCAGCAGATCCGCCGGTTTGCGAATCTTCTTGGACCACGACATCTCCGAGACGTGCACCAAGCCCTCGACTCCCGGGAGCAGTTCAACGAACGCACCGAAGTCGGTCAGGCGGGCCACGGTGCCCTTCACGCGCTCACCCTGCTTGAAGGTGGTGGCGGCCTGGGCCCAAGGCTCCGGCTGCAGTTGCTTCATGCCGAGCGAGATCTTGCGGGTCTCGCGGTTTACCTTCAGAACCTTGACGTCGACGCGATCACCGGCCTTCAACACATCGGCGGGTTTACCGATGCGGGTCCAGGAGATATCCGCGACGTGCAACAGACCATCCACGCCACCGACATCGACGAATGCGCCAAAGTCAGTGAGGTTCCGCACGGTGCCTTGCAGCACGGCGCCTTCCTCAATGGCATCGAATGCCTTCTGCTTTTGCTCCCGCTCCCGTTCTTCGAGCACGGAGCGGCGGTCCACCACGACATCTTCTTTTTCGGTGTCGAGCTTGGTGACCCGGCATTCAATCTCCTGGCCCACCAGCAGCGCCATCTCGGGGACGTCGCGGGCGCCGCTGCGGGAAGCGGGCATAAACGCGCGAGCGCCTACATCCACCCGCAAGCCGCCCTTGATCACTTCCTCGACGCGGCCGATGATGATCTTCTTCTCATCAAAAGCAGCCTGCAGCGCGGTCCAGTCCTTCGGCTGCTCCACCCGTAAGGTGGTCAGCAGAGGCTGGCCCTGTTCGTTAGTGCCCTTGATGGTGACCACCACCTTGTAGCCAGGGCCTATCGAATAGGTGCCGTCCTCGTTGCGGAAGGGGGCAACCTCCAACACGCCATCGGCCTTGCGGCCAATGTCCACGAAGACGCCGTCGTCGGAAACAGACAAGACTGTTCCTTCGATCGCTTCGCCGGCCGGGGTAGCCTGCTGCTGCTCGAACTCATTCAATATGTCGGCGAAGGAAGGCCCGTCCGGGACTGGCGTTTCCTCCGTCATGGGGTCAGGGATGGGGAGACTCATGCAAAAACTGCCGGAGCTTTTATTGTTGCATGAACCTGGCGGTCTGGCGTTGGGCTGTTTGCCACCCCGCCCGGCCCGGTCAACGCCTTACTCTAAATATGGAAGTGGCCATCATGATTTCCTCTCTCCGCGCGTCGGACCTGGCTTGGCTGCTTCTGTTTTCGGCGCTCCATTTTGCCAGCCCCGTGCGGAATCCGGCCGAGATTGAGTTGTTGCTACTGCTGGCGCTGTTCCAGGTGATCTCGCCGCGTGTCGCTTGGTTTGCGACGGCCACCGGCAACTTGGCGGCGATCGCGCTGAAGCTGGTGCTGGGGTGGCTGCTGATCGGAGTCAGCTACGGGATCGAGTCCAGCTACTTTCTGATCCTGCTGCTGCCGGTAGTGTCGGCCGCCACGACACTCAGCGCCTGGGCAGCTACCGGCGTCACCGTGCTGTCGGTGGCCGGCTATCTCTCCTTTTTGCTGTTTCTCGACTGGACGCGCGTCACCGTACCGGTGGATCAGATCCGCGAAATCAGCCTGCGCGCCTTGTTCCTGCCACTGGTCGGTTTCCTGACTCATCAACTGGCCGAAGCCAACCGGGCCGAAGGACACCGGGCGCAACAGGCCGTCGCTGAGTTGGCGGAGGCCAACCAACACTTGCGGGAAGCCGAAGAAGCCGTGCGCCGGGCCGATCGGCTGGCCGCGCTGGGACAGTTAACGGCGGGGCTGGCGCATGAGCTGCGCAATCCGCTGGGGACCATCAAGAGCTCATCGGAGCTGCTGGAGCGTCGGCTGCCGCCCGGCGATACGATCTCGCAGGAGCTAGCCGGGTTCATCACCTCCGAGGTAGACCGGACCAACTCCCTGGTGACGCGCTTCCTGGAGTTCGCCCGCCCGCTCCGGCTGCGCCTGGAAGAAACGGCCGTCGATCAATTGCTGGACAAAGCGGTCACGCAGGTGCAACGGCAGGGTGGGCGCAACGGAGAGGCCCCCGTACACGTCAACAGAAATTATTCGCCGGATGTGCGTCCGGTGTGGGTGGACCGGGAATTGGTGGAGCGGGTGTTTGTGAATCTGATTTCGAATGCGCTGGAAGCCAGCGCCGCCGGTGGTGTCGTGACGGTGAAGACGCGCGAAGTGGCCAACGGCGTCGAATTGTCGGTGATTGACCGCGGGGCCGGTATTGCCCCCGAGCATCGCGAAAGCATCTTCAATCCGTTTTTCACTACCAAGCCCGAAGGCGTGGGCCTGGGCCTGGCCATCGTCGCCAAGATCGTGGCGGAACATGGCGGGCGCGTACTGGTCGATTCTACGCCCGGCGAAGGCTCAGTCTTCCGGGTCTGGCTGCCCCGCGGCAGCTGCGGTATCAACAGCGGAGCAACCGCATGAACCGCGCCCGCATCCTGGTGGTGGAGGACGAAGGCAAGTTGCGGCGCGTCGTCGAACTGCAACTGCAGTCAGCCGGTTATGACGTACTGCTGGCCGCCCACGCTGAAGCGGCCTTGAGCTTGACCGAGCGCGCCGATGCCGTACTGACCGATCTGCGGTTGCCGGGTATGGACGGCTTGGCATTGCTGGACGCCCTGCGGCGGCAGAACGCGGCTCTGCCGGTGATCGTGATGACCGCCTTCGGCACGGTCGATACTGCCGTCCAGGCCATGAAGGCCGGGGCAGTGGACTTTCTGTTGAAGCCCTTCTCGATTGACCATCTGCTGGCGGTGGTGGCCAAGGCCCTGGAAGTGCGCGCGCTCCGGGATGAGAACCGGGAGATGCGCGCGGAACTGGGGCGGCGGCATGAGTTCCAGAATCTGATCGGCCGCAGCCAGGCAATGCAGCAGATCTTCTCGACCATGGAGCGTGTCGCCCCGACGCGCGCCACGGTGTTGCTGGCGGGCGAAAGCGGCGTCGGCAAGGACCGCATCGCCCGCGCCATCCATCAGCTTTCCCCGCGCCGGGACCGGCCCTTCGTCAAGATCGACTGCACCGCTCTGCCCGAGAACCTGATGGAGAGCGAACTGTTCGGCCACGAACGCGGTGCCTTCACCGGAGCCATCTCGGCCAAGGCCGGCAAGTTTGAACAAGCCGATACCGGCACCGTGTTTTTGGATGAGATCGGCGATGTGCCGCCGTCGATCCAAGTGAAGCTGCTGCGGATTCTGCAGGACCGCGAACTGGAACGGCTGGGTAGCAACAAGGTCAAGGCCATCGATGTCCGCGTGATCGCTGCCACCAATGTGGATCTCCGCGCGGCGCTGGAAAATGGCACCTTCCGGCAGGATCTCTACTACCGCTTGAACGTGGTGCCCATGAACATCCCCCCGCTGCGCGACCGGCAGGAAGATATCCCGGACCTGGTGAAGCGTTTTGCGGCGGGGATGGTGGTGACCTCGGCGGCGATGGAGAAGCTGCTGGCCTATCACTGGCCCGGCAACGTCCGCGAGTTGGAGAACGTCATCGAGCGCAGCACTATCCTGCGGGCGGGCGATAAGTTAGAGGCCGCTGACATTCGACTGGAGGCACCGCGTGCGCGACAGGGCGGTGCCTACTTTCTGCCCGATGGCCTGACGCTAGACCAGTACGAACAATCGATCATTCGCGAAGCGCTCAAGCGGGCCAGCGGCAACAAGAGCCACGCCGCGCGTCTGCTGGGCCTGACCCGCAACGCCCTCCGCTACCGGCTGACGCAGATGGGCGAAAAGGATGAAGATCCGGGTTGAGCCCCGTGCGCAAGCGCGGGGCTTTGTCCGCGTGAATGGTCGCGAATTTGGCGACGGAAGCCATTAGAACAGGCTCAACTGTTCGACCCCAAACTGGCTGGGGCAGGCACCACGCCAGTGCGGGCAGCGGTGGCAATGCGCGTCTTCCACCAGCGGAAACTGTAGCGTCGCTTGGGCCTGCTGCAACGCCATCAGTTGCTGCCTCACGCGATCCAGCGCGTCTGGCGAAACGTCAACTTCCACCAGTTGGTTGGGCCGCAGATAGTGCAGCACCGCCCGGGTGACCGGACGCCGCAACAATTGCCCCAGTGCCAAGGCGTAGACCTGCAACTGAAGCGCGTAGCCGGAATGGTGGCCTTCGATCGGCCCCGTGGGTGCCTCGCGGTCCGTCTTGTAATCGACGACGACCACTTCTTCCTGATCGGCAAACCAGAGATCGATTTGCCCGGTGATCACGGTTCCGGCCCGTTCAAAAACAAAGTCAAACTCGCGCTCCATGCGCGAAGCCCGGGCCGCTTGCGCCGCCAGGGCGCTCTGCCGGAAGATGTTCGCCAGACGCTTGGCTTGGGGCGTCGCCTCCGGGACATCCTGCCCGGCCAGCAGCGCATGCACCGCCAGCCCCAAGTCGATGGCGGGTCCGCCTGCGATTGACTCAGAGGGAGCAGAATCGTCGCTGGCCAGGGCGGGCGGGGAAGAGGTCCAGCCCAGGTAGCGGTCCAGCAGGTAACGCCGTGGGCATTCCTTGAAGACGGCGAGGGAACTGGCGGAGACGGATGAGTCCCCCAGGCCGCTGGTGATAGCGGGCGGTTGAAGCAGCAGTTCCTGCCGAGCCGCCGGAGCGTTCTGTGGATCAAGCGCTTCACCGGCTGGTGCTGGCAGCTCCGGGCGCGACGTCACCAGCTGGGGCCTGACGGCGACCTGTAGCAGTTCGATTAACTTTACCCAGGCGTTTCTATTCTTACCCTGGCCGTAAGTGAGGATCAGCTTTTGTTCGGCGCGTGTGAGGGCTACGTACAGAAGGCGGCTGGCCTCTTCCTTTTCACGCTGGCTGGACTGTTCGCGGATCCGCGCGGCGACGCCGTCCTTCTGCTCTTCGCCATCGTCCAGGCGCCAGGTCGCCCCCAGGCCCAGCCCCGGGGCAAAGTACAGTCCACCGGAATCGTGCCGGGTGTCGCCATCCAGCGCACAACAGAAGACCACCGGAAACTCCAGCCCCTTGGCCGTATGCATGGTCATGATGCGGACCGCGTCGGGGCTATCGGGCGCGGGGGCGTTCTGTTCTTCCCCTGCCTGGCCTAAGCGGGTGAAGTGTTCCACCAAAGCGGCGAGCGGACCGGGAGAACGCTGCCCAAAGTCACGGCACAGCGTCAGCAGCTTGCGAATGTTGGCCCGTGCGGCCGGGTCCAGCGGACCTTCGTAGTTGGCCGCGTCGATGGCTTCCCCCAGCAGTTGATCCGGCGTGACGTCGTCCATCCGTTCTCGCTGCCGGGCCAGGAAGCTGAGATCCGCCACTTCGGCCAGCGGCCGGCGGCCAGCCTTAAGGGTCAGCAACTCCTGATCGGCGAGGCCGACCAAGGGTGAACGCAGTACCGCGAACAGTGCCACTTCATCGCGTGGATTGGCGAGCACGCGCAGGTAGTTCACTAGGTCGCAGACTTCCTGGCGGTCGAAAAACGTCTTGCCGCCGGTGAGCAGATAGGGCACTCCGGCTTCGGTCAGCACGCGTTCAAACTCCGGAAAACGGCCGCCCGTGCGGAACAGCAGGGCGATGTCGCGATAGGACACACCCTCGCGCAACACCAGTTCCTGAATGCGGCGGGCGACGGCGCGCGCCTCCCAATCAGGCCGCTGGCGCGCGTCCTCGCTTTGGGCGATGATCATCTCCACCACGGGTTCCAGTGGCGGCTCATCGAACTGGCGTTCGGCCAGCAAGCCGGGAGTCTCGATGCCGGGCGCGCCGCTGCAGATGGTCTCGGCGGCTTCGAGCACTTGCGGGCGGCTCCGGAAGTTGGCGCGCAACTGGTCTACCGCGCCGCCTTCCTGTGCCACCCGGGCGCGGTAGGACTGGAAGGCATCCGGCGTCGCGTGGCGGAAGCCGTAGATGGCCTGGTTCACGTCGCCCACCGCAAAGAAGCGGCGCGGTTGCCGGATCAAGTCCACCAGCCGCCATTGCAGCGGGTTGGTGTCCTGCAGTTCGTCCATCAGGATGCAGTCATAGCGCGATTGCACCAGACGCCGCAGACGCGCGTCGGCTTCCAGCATCTGCATCGTGAACGCTTCCAGGTCATCAAAGTCCAGCACGGAAAGCAGGCGCTTGGAAGTCGAATAGCGTTGATGAATGGCCCGCAGCAGACCGTCGAGCGTTTCCCGCTGTTCGGCAAAGCGCAGCGTGATCAGGTCAGCTTGGGCCGCCTCCACGGCTTTGCGCAAAGGGCCGCCCGTGCGGCTTAGGTCGGCGATGGGCCGGACCGGATCGGGCTCCGCGATCCAGGCGGCCACGTCCGAAGTAAGCCGGCGCTGGAGGGGCGTGTTCACGGGTGCTTCCGCCAACGCGGCGCGTAACTGTTCTGCGATGGTGGCGAGCGTTGGTCCGGGGAACTGCGCTTGACCCGCGCCCGCCGCGCGGATGGCACCATAAGTCCCAGCCAAAACCGCCGCTGGAGCATTGGTACACCAGCGGTCATAGAGCTGGCGCAACCGGTCCGGATCGGTGCGCAACAGCATATTCAGTGCATCATCGATGCTTTGCCGCAGCATCGTAGCGGCGCGCCGTTCGTCCAGAATGTCGAACTCGGGGTCCAGGCCAATGTCTAGCGCATGCTCCTTCAGCAGGCGCGTGCAGAGCCCGTGGACCGTGGAGACGGGTGCGCGTTCCAGGCTGTGGCGCAGCTCCGGGTGGGTCGCGAAATCCGGTTCAAACTCTTTGGTCAGCCGCTTGCGGATCTCATTGGCGGCTTTCTCGGTAAACGTGATGGCCAGGATACGGCCCGGGTCGATGGCTTGTTCGCGAACCAGCCAGGCAAAGCGCTGCACCAGCACGCGGGTTTTGCCGCTGCCGGGTCCGGCGACTACGCAGACATCCTGCCCCAACCGGGTAACGGCGGCTTGCTGGGCGGGGGTGAGCCTCATTCCGCGTCCTCGCTGGCCGATCCGCCCGCCGCCGCTTGTGCCGCCACTCGCTCCCGCGCGCGGCAGGCGTCGCGATAGGTGCACCACTTGCAGTTGCTCAGATCTGAAGGCTTGGGCTCAATGACGCCTTGCCGCACTTGATCGACGACCGATAGCGTGCGTTGTTCGGCCTGCTCCATCAGTTCCGCCGGATCCGGCGCGTCGGCAATCTTGCCGTCGCCCTTCAGCGGGACATAGGCGAAGCCCACGGGGTTCTTGCCTTGGCTCCGCAAGGCCAGCAGGTACAGGCCGCCCTGCACGGCGTCCGGTGCGTCAAAGCGCTTTTTCAGATCAGCCTTGGAGTACTTGTAGTCGATGGCGCGCACGTCCCCCGTGGGTGACTCATCAAACCGGTCAATGCGTCCCCGAACCCACAAGTCATCGCGGAGCGGAAACTCAAAGGCCCACTCCACCTCCGCGCGCCACCCGCGCGCCGCCGGGCTGGCCTTGAGGTAGGCGCGCAGGTTGCGGAGCAACTCCAGCCGGTCCCATTCCACCTGATGGGTCAGGACCACGTGGGTCTTGCGGCACTCCTCGCGGAACAGGCGTTCAAACAGTGCGTCCAATTGCTGGGGCCACTGCGGCAGCAGGTCGCCTTCATGCAGGTGCCGCAGCACCGAATGCGCAAGCGAGCCATGCTCCAGCACCCCAAAGCGTTCCTCCGGGGCCGCCGGCGGTTCCGCCAGGCGCAGCGTGCGGCTGGCGAAGTATTGGAAAGGGCATTTCAGAAAAGTCTCAATCTCGCTGGGCGACCAGCGCTTGGTGGGCGGATCCGCGGGCCGGTCAACGCGGGTGAGCGTGGAAGGCCAGCGCGCGGCACCCGGTTGCGGGCGGCAGGCCCGGGCTGGCGATTCATTGCCCACAATCTCGTCGAGGTGGAAGCTGGGCAGCGTTTCGTCACCCTGCGCGTTCAGCCGCGGCCAGCTGAGGCAGATTTGCGTCTCCGCGCGCGAAACGGCCAGGCCGAACAATAGCCGCTCATCGGTCAACCGGTCGCGCGTGGTCCGCAGGGCAATGCCTTCGTGGCGGAGGCTCTCGCGAAACGCATCCGGCAGCAACGGGTCGGGCGAAGGGTAGTGCGGAAACTGGCCTTCCAGCAGCCCGCACAAAAAGACATGGTTCAGCCGCCACTGGCGCGCTTCAAAGACATCCAGCACATGCACGGCTTCGCGACGCTCATCGTAAACGCGGAACGCCGTCAGGCGCACCGCCTCCTGCGCCTCGAGCCAGAACGATTCCAGCGTCACCGGCAGCGTGCCAAACTGCGCCGCTGCTTCCAGGGCACGTTCCCAGGCATCGAGCGCTTTCGCCCGGCGCCGCCACTGGTCGGCCTGCTGGTGTGTGGCCGGTGCGATGGTTGCTTGCGGATAGCAGAGGCTCCGCAGTTGTCCCAGCGCCGTGGCCCATTGCGCCGGTGTGCGCAGCGCGGTGCGCCATCCCGCCAAGGCCGCCAAAGGGGCCTCCAGGCTGCCCATCTCCTCCAACCCGCAGCCGGGCATCTTGGCCAGCAGTTCATGCTCCAGCCGGTCGCCGGTGGCCGTCGCGCCCAGGCCGGATGCCGTGGAACGCAGCACGTCCCCCAGATGGGTGCGGTCCCAGCCGGACAGCAGCGCCTCCACTACCGCCGCCAGAAACCGCACCGGTGGCTGATGTTCCAACGGATCGGAGAAATAGAACCGTACCGGGATGCCGAAGCGGGCGAAGGTGCTGGCGAGCAACGCACGGTATGGCTGCTCTGACCGCAGGATCACGCCCATGTGGCGGAATGGCGTTCCTGCCGCGTGCCGGTCCAGGATGCGGCGGGCGATATCGTTCACCTCGGCCTCAATGGACGGGGCGGGGCAACGGATGACGGCGGCGGCGGGCGCGGCTTCGCCCGTGTGCTCAATGGTGGCCCCGTGCGCGCGCAAGAACTCCAGGGCCGCGTCGGCTTCGGGCCAGCCGGTGGGCAGGCTGAGGCTGACCTTCAGTCCGCGCGCCAGCGACAGCAAGATTTCCCGCTCTGGCCGGGAAAACGCAAAGTAGCCATCAAGGATGATCTCGTCACATCCCGCCACCCCCGTGTGGGCCACCTGCGCGGCCAACTGGACCAAGCGCGGCCCCGTCAGCTCGAGTCCCTCCGCCGTCAGACGCGCGGCCAGGTGTTGATAGGTTTCGGCCAGTGCGATCAGGCTGGGGCTGGCGCTGGGGTCGCGAGCCACCGCCGCGGAAAGCCTTGCGGGTGAACAGCCGGCCGTCGCCAGTTCGTCCACCACGCGCACCAGCCGGTCGCGGAAGCCCCGATAGTGGCCCAGAGCCGCGAACCCGGTGTCCGGCGCAACCACCTGATGCTGACCCAGCACGTCGCGTAGCAGTTGATCCAAGCGCACGGGGCTGGCCGGGGGCGGTGCCAGTGGGGCCAGAAAGCCCGTCAGCGTATCGATGATGCGGCCCGGGAACACCCAACCTTCACGGGCCAGTTGATGCCGCAGATGTTCTGCCGCCGTAGCCGTCGGTACCAGGAAGCGAAAGCCATAGTCGCCGGCCTCTAGGCGCTGCCGGACCTGGTCGAGCAATCGCGTCGTTTTCCCGCTACCCGGCGGGCCTGCCAGCACGTTCAGCAAGTCTTTAGTTTAGTGGACCGGGCGGTCCGGTTTTGGGGAGTGGGCCTTATCGGCCCTTGGCCTGGAGATCGTCGAGGCTTTTCTCAAACCGGCGGCGCTGGCTCTCGTTGAGGACCTTCATCAGTTGGGACCGGCCATGCGTCCGGACTTCGTCCATCTGTTCCTGCAGGTCGGAGATGTACTTCATGTAGTCATCGAGAATGATCTCGAACTTTTCGGCCTGTTGCGGCGTCAGGTCCAGGTCCTTCCGGAAACGGGCCAGAATGGTTCCCTTATTGTCCGCCTTGAGCGAGGTAAAGGCGGGAATGCGTCCGGATCGCATCAGGCGCACCGACATGGCCCCAGCGGCCGCTCCACAAAGGAACACCAGCAGCAAGGCACCCAGGACTCGCGGATTGGACCAGGAAATACGTTGGGGCATCGGGTTTACTGATCCAAGGCCGTCAGGCTGACGAAGACGCGGTCGCGGTCATCAGCAGTGTCGCCCACCAGGTGGACTTCCGGATGGTCATCGATCAGTACTTGCCCCGGTGCTTCCGCCAATTCCGGTTCGGCTTCAGTGGGTGTCGAAAGCATCAACAGGCCCATCACCAGCAACAGAGCCACGGAAGCATAAGCCACCCGGCGGCCAAATGGCTCCAGAAAGATCGACCAGAAAGAAGGCTGCGCTTCCGCTTCCACCCGCGCCATCACCCGGGCATAAAAACCAGGTGCCGGAGCCAGCTCCGCGGCCACTTCCGGAGGGGTCCGCAAGGTTTCACGCATCAGCTTCGATTGCGTCAACATCCATTCCAACTGCTCACGTTCTTCGGAGTTAGACGCTAACATGGCCTCAAAAATCTCATGCTCCTGCGCCGGCAGGCTGCCGGTGAGGTAATTTTCCAGGTTGTTTCGCATTCGCTCGCGCATACCGTTTCCCCTAGCATCCCATCCCGAAGTACCCAAACCTACCACGACTGCGCTGCCGAAGTGCCGCCTGGCCCCTTCATCAGCCGCTGTGCCGCCTTCACCAGTTTTTGGCGGGCACGGAACAGTTTCACCTTAATCGTATTTTCGTTCATCCCGGTCATTTGCGCCAACTCTTCCACCGAATGACCTTCTACTTCTTTCAGCATCATCAAATTCCGGTCCTCGGCCGAAACCTTGGACAGCAGCTTCAGCACCAGGTCCCGCTGCGCCAACTGAGTATCTACGGCTGGGCCACGGTCGGCGCTGGCTTCGGAGTTGTCCATCCGTTTGGAGTCTTCTTCTGAGAAGTCGCTCTCATAGACCAGCTTGCGCACCTTCTTTTTCCGCAGGTAGTCGTAGCACTCGTTGACGGTGATCTTGTAGATCCACGTCAGCAAGCTGGAGCGGGAGTCGAAGTGATTGATGGAAAAGTAGATCTTGGCGAAAACCTGCTGAGCGATGTCTTCCGTGTCACCTTGGGTGCGCAGGATACCGTAGATGATCGAAAAGACCTTGTTCTGGTAGCGGTCCACCAGTTCCTTGAAGGCAACTTCGTCGCGCGCCTTGACGCGCTCGACCAGCCGTAACTCATCTGTCTGGCGTTGATCCACAGTCCGCTGTCCACGGGACAAAACCGCTCCGCCGCCCGTTTCGGGCAAGACCATTCCGGTCAAGATGCTGGTTCCGTAAGCTCCGCTCATACATCATAGCCGACGTAGTCGCGCGCTCTGCCGTTTCGACAACGTGAAGAAATTCGAATGTTGACAGGTTTGGCGTGGAAACAATTCGAGCCGGGATTTGAGTCCCGGCTCGAAAATTCTCAGCACGCGCCAGCCACGGCTGGTGTTTATCGCTTACACGCTGAAGGAGCTGCCGCAGCCGCAGGTGGATTTCACTTGCGGATTGCTGAACTTGAAGCCGGAACCTTCAAAGCTCTCGACGTAGTCCACTTCGGCGCCATCCAGGTACAACAGGCTAGCCTGATCGACGTAAACCTGCAGCGGACCAAACTTGTACGTTTTGTCCAACATGCCAGGCGCGTTCTCGAAAGCCATGCTGTAGCTAAAGCCCGAGCAGCCGCCGCCCACGACGGCGATCCGCAGACCGGCCGGCTTCGGTTCCTGGCCGTCCATGATCTCCTGGACCTTGCCAACGGCCTTTTCAGTGAGCTGAATCATTTCTCAATACCCTCTCTGGAGACAGACTTGAACTTTGAGTATAACCCACCTGTCCTACCGCGTTAGAGGGGATCGGCGCGGTCAAAGTCACAAGAAAATGATGGTTCTCGCCGGACCAACGGCCTGAACCTCCTGCTTTGAGCCACCGGGCCATTGTCGCCGGGGGGCTGACGCGATAGTCTAAAGGCCATGTTTCCAGCATTAAATGCCACGATCCTGACCGGCCGCGCCGGTTGGCCGGAGATGGCGGAACTGGCCGCAAAGGCGGGCTTTGCGGGCGTTGATATCCAAAGCAAGGCGCTGGAGGCGGGCCCGGCGGCCACCCGCGAACTGCTGGACCGGCTGAAGCTGAAGCCGGCCGTGATACCGTTTCCAGCGGAGTTCCGCAAGGATGAAGCGACGTTTCAAGGCGGACTGAAAGAACTGGAGGCGATGGCCAAGTTGGGGGCGGCCATCGGTTGCCCGCGCATGGCCACCTGGATTCTTCCCTCCAGCGAGTTGCCATTCGCCGAGCAGCGGGCGCTCTACGTAAAGCGCATGCGCGCTGCGGCCAGTATTCTGGCGGCCTCCGGCGTCCGGCTGGGACTGGAGTTTGTCAGCCCCGTCCACTTGCGCAAACGGTTGCCGCACCCCTTCATTTACGACCTGAAAGGCATGGCCGCGCTGGCCGCCGACTGCGGCCCTAACGTCGGCCTGCTACTTGATTGCTGGCACTGGCACCATGCGCAAAACACGGTGCAGGATATTGTCCAGGTGGGTGCCAAGATGATCGTCCATGTCCACGTGAATGACGCCGCCCGCAAAGACCCGGAGCAAGTGCTCGACAACGACCGGTTGATGCCCGGCGAAGGCGTGATCGACCTGGCGGGCTTTTTCGGTGCGCTCAAGAAGATCAACTACCCCGATGCCGTCAGTGTGGAAGTGTTTGGCCGCGGCTTGAAGGAGATGACGCCGGCCGCCGCCGTGCAACTGGCCAGCGACACCACCCGGGCGGTGATGCGCCGGGCGGGCGTGCTGTCATCAGGGGTATGGTAGAAAGACCCTTGTGAGTCTCGAAAAGCTTCTCACCGAACAGACTAATCCTGCCTCGGAACGGATTGACGTTGTCTCCACCGAGGACGCGCTCCGCATCATCAATGAGGAAGACGCCCGCGTCGCCGCCGCCGTGGGTAAGGAATTGCGCCATATTGCCCTGGCCGTGGATGCCATTGTGGAGCGCGTCCGCCTGGGCGGGCGGTTGTTCTACATCGGCGCCGGCACCAGTGGGCGGCTGGGTGTGCTCGATGCCTCGGAATGTCCGCCCACTTTCAACGTGCCCCCCGGTACGGTCACCGGCATCATTGCGGGCGGCATGGATGCGCTCTGGAAAGCCACCGAGGCGACCGAAGACGATCCGGAAGCCGGTGTGGCGGACCTGATGGCGCATGCCTTCACCGGCAAGGATGTTCTGGTGGGCGTAGCGGCCAGCGGACGAACACCCTACGTGTTGGGCGCGATCGCCAAGGCCCGGGCATTGGGTGCGGTCACGATCGGTATCAGCTGCACTCCCGATTCCGACCTTTCGCGCGATGTCGGCATTCCCATAGCGCCGCTGCCCGGCCCGGAAGTGATCGCCGGATCGACGCGGATGAAAGCCGGCACGGCCACCAAGCTGGTGTTGAACATGCTCTCCACCGGCGTGATGATCAGGCTGGGTTATGTCTTCGGCAACCTGATGGTGAACGTTCAGCCGAAGAACGCCAAGCTGGTCGATCGGGCCAAGCGCATCATCGCCCAAGCCGTTCACGTGGACGACCAGAAGGCATCCAGTCTGTTTGATGAAGCCGGGGGCTTAGTGAAAACCGCGATCGTCATGGGCGCGCTGAATGTGCCCCGCGCCGAAGCGGAACGGCGCCTGGAACTCTCGCATGGTCGTATCCGCGAAGCCTTGAAGGACGCGCTGAAGTAGCTGCCGGAAGTGGCGAGTTTCACAAACCCACCCTTGCCCCATACACAATAGAACAAGCATGGATAAGTTTCGAATTGCGGGTGGCCGCGCCCTGGCGGGTGAGATTCCGGTGAGTGGCGCAAAGAACGCGGCTTTGCCGGTGCTGGCGGCCTGCCTGCTCACTGAAGAGCCCGTTACGCTGCACCGGATCCCGCGTGTGCGCGACATCCGCACCATGGAGTCGTTGCTGCAATACACGGGCGCGGAAGTGGACGCGGCCGCTGACGGTACGGTGCGTGTACATGCGGCCAAGATCACGGCCCCGGAAGCTCCGTATGAGGTGGTCAAGACCATGCGGGCGTCCAGCCTGGTGCTGGGGCCGTTGGTCGCCCGAACGGGCCGCGCGCGCGTCTCGCTGCCGGGCGGTTGCAACATTGGCGACCGGCCCATCAACCTGCATCTGGCCGGTCTTGAGCGGCTGGGCGCCGTCATTCATCAGGATCAGGGCTACATTGAAGCCCAAGCCCCCGGCGGTCTGCGCGGGGCCGTTGTGCATTTTGACCGGATCACGGTGACCGGCACGGAAGACCTGATGATGGCCGCCGTGCTCGCGCGCGGCGAAACCGTCTTAACCAACGCGGCTCGCGAACCGGAAGTGGTGGACGTCGCGAACCTGCTGATGAAGATGGGTGCGAAGATTGAGGGTGCCGGCACCTCCACCATCAAGATCTCGGGTGTCGAGCGGCTGTCGGGAACGTCTCACACCATCATCCCGGACCGCATCGAAGCCGGCACATTTCTCATCGCCGCCGCCATGACCCGGGGCGATGTCCTGGTCACGGGCTGTGAGCCGGAACACCTGACGTCGCTGCTGGTGAAGATGCAGCAGGCCGGCGTCGATGTCGGGCCGGAAGGGACCGGGGCGCTGCGGGTGCGCGTGCCCGGCAGCTTGCGCTCGGTGGACATGAAGACCGAGGAGCATCCCGGCTTTGCCACGGACCTCCAGGCGCAGTTTATGGCGTTGATGACGCAGGCCTCGGGCATCAGCTTCATCACCGAAACCATCTTTGAGAACCGCTTCATGCACGTGCCGGAGCTGCTGCGCATGGGGGCCAACATTCGCGTCGAAGGACGGCAGGCGATTGTGGCCGGGCCGGTGAAGCTGGCCGGGGCCCCGGTGATGGCCAGCGATCTGCGGGCTTCCGCTTCTCTAGTGGTGGCGGCGTTGGCCGCGCGTGGTGAAACTGTGATTGACCGCGTCTATCACATTGATCGCGGCTACGAGAAGATTGAAGAAAAGCTCCGCCACGCGGGCGCACAGATTGAGCGGATCGCCTAGCGGCGGAGCAACCGTTTTGAGGAGACATGAATGACTAACAAAGCCCACAACCCCGGATTTCTAGCCTTGGTGAACGATGCCAAGAGCCGCGTAGCGCAAATCGAGATTGACCAGTACAAAGCGCTGGTGGCGTCCGGCGAGCCGCATACGCTCATCGATACCCGTGAAGACCATGAATTTGCGGCGGGTCATGTGGCCGGGGCCGTGCACTTATCAAAAGGCATCATCGAACGCGACATCGAAACGGCGGTGCCGGACCACGGTGCGAAGCTGGTGCTCTACTGCGGCGGTGGCTTCCGCAGCGCCTTGTCGGCCGATGCGCTGCAGAAGATGGGTTACACCAAGGTCATTTCGCTCGACGGCGGCTGGCGGGCCTTGCAGGGCAGCGGGCTACCGCTGGAGTAGGTCCAGGCAGAGGCGGTCGCTCTTTTCCTGAGGCGGGTAACCCGGTAGTTTTGGAGTTCGGTGACCACCATGGGCATTGCCGCAGACTTTGTCTTGATCGTGCTGGCTGGCTTGGGCGGCGGCATGGTGGCGCGCCTGATGCGCCTGCCGCTGCTGGTGGGCTATGTGGCCGCCGGTATCGTTGTCGGCCCTCACACGGCCGGCCCCACTGTGGTCCAGATTCGCGACATCGAGCTTCTGGCCGAGATTGGCGTGGCGCTGCTGCTGTTCTCCATGGGGTTGGAGGTTTCCTTCCGGGATCTGCAGCCGGTGCGCCGGATCAGCTTGTTTGGCGGGCCGCTGCAAGTGTTGCTCACCGTGGCGGCGGGAGCCGCCGTCTCGAAGGCTTTGCTGGGCATTCCCTTCGCTGAGGCCATTTGGTTCGGGTCGATGATCAGTGTTTCCAGCACCATGGTGGTGCTGAAAATCCTGACCGCCGGAGGCGTTTCCGCCACGCTGGCTAGCCGGGTGATGATCGGGTTGCTGGTGGTGCAGGACTTGGCCGTGATTCCGATGCTGGTGATCCTGCCGCAACTGGCGAACCTCGATCAGATTGGTCCGGTGCTGCTGCGGTCCCTGGCGGGTGCCGGTGCCTTTCTGGCGGCGGTCTACTTCTTGGGCACGCGGCTACTGCCCAAGGTGCTGAGCCGGATCTTGACCTGGGGCTCGCACGAACTGTTCCTGGTGGCGGTGGTGGCGACAGGAGTGGGCGTCGGCTACGCTACTCACGCGGTCGGGCTGTCGTTTGCGCTGGGGGCCTTCGTAGCCGGCATTGTGTTGAGCGAATCAGAGTTCAGCCACCAAGCGCTCAGCGACGTGGTCCCGCTACGGGACATCTTCGGGCTGATGTTTTTTGTCACGGTGGGCATGTTGCTGGACCCGCGGTATCTAGTGGCCAACGCGGGCCGTATTGTCCTCGCCGTCATTTTGATCTTCTCCGGCAAGGCCTTGATCACCGGTTTACTAACTCGGGTATTCGGGTATGTGAATCTGGCGCCTTGGATTGTGGGGCTGGGTTTGGCACAGGTGGGTGAGTTCTCGTTTGTCCTGGTGCGCGAGGGTTCAAGACTGGGATTCCTGACCAAGCCTACCTACGACTTGGCGCTCACCTTCACCGTGCTGACGATGGCCTTGTCGCCGCTGGTGGCCAAGTTGGCGCTCCCGTTGGGGCGCCTTTTCCAGGGTTCGGCTCCTGCTTCGATGCCGCCGGTGGTGAACGAAGCTGTCACCACGCTGAGCGGACACGTGGTGGTGGCTGGGTATGGCCGCCATGGACGGCTGATCACCCAAGCGCTGAAGGAAGGGGGTGTGCCACTGCTGGTGGTGGAGCTGAATCACTCGCTCTTCTCTGATCTACAAGCTAGCGGCCAGGAGTGCATTTGGGGCGATATCGGGCGCGAGGAGATCCTGCGGGCGGCTCGCGTGGGTCAGGCGCAGGCCCTGGTGCTTTCCCTGGCGGACTTGGGTACTGCGGAACTGGTGTTGCGTCAGGTGCGCGTGCTCCATCCGCATATTCCAGTCATCGCCCGTGCCGGCCGGGAAAGTGACGTCGACGTACTCCAGCAGTTAGGGGTCGACGTGGCGGTGCTGCCCGCGTACGAAGGCAGCATGGAAGTGGTGCGCCAGGTGATGAGCCGTTATCATGAGCTCCCCAGTGGGCCGCCCGCCGCGGCACAACAGGGTACCTGAACCACCTCTGCCCGATGGCTGGCCCCGGGCACGCCGCTAACCTACCACAGCAGCATCAGGCCCACGGTGCGCCGCACCAGATAGACCAGCACGGCGAATTCGGCCAGTTGGACGATGTTGGCCAGCGTCTTGTTGATAAACTCAAAGCGCAGGATCAGTGCGCTCACGCCGCCCGCGGCCACCCACCGGTAGTCAAAACCGCCCTCGAACAACTTCATGTGCCCCACCACCGCCAACCAAAACAGGACGGGCAGATTGCCCTCATGCCCATGCGCATAGCGGATCCAGGCCACCAACCCAATTAACCCCAGCAGGCAGAAGTTGATGACATTAAAGGGTGTAAGTGAAACGCCGAGAAACATAGCCTACTGGCCGTATCGGCCTGTCAGCGGACAGTCTGACCAGGAATCCGCATTCGAGCAGCCTAGAACGCCCACAGCAGACTGGTGTAGGCGGTGTGTCCGCGATAGTTCTGCACCGGCATCAGACGTTCGCCGTAGCCATAGAACTGATAGCCCGCATTCCAGCGGATCTTGGGGTTGATCGGCACCGAGAAGCGCAGCATCGGCGAATGGTAGATCATCGGGAAGTTCTGCGCCGCGGTCAGGGCTGGCAGCGTAACGGCCAAGTTCGGGCCGCCTCGATCCTGCACGCGAGACCATCCCGCAAACAAGTCGGCCCGCCCCCGGATGCTGGTCCGGAATCCCGCAAACACCGTGTGCAAATTGCTGACATACCAGCTGCGGTTGGTGTCGATCAAGGCCAGGTTGGCGAAGTAGGCGATACCGGTCAATGTATCCAGGTGCAGCTTCGAGTAGCTGCCATCCAGGCTCAACCATTTGGCCGCTTGCCAGCTGCCGTCAAAGGAATACTGGCGGCTGCGGGCACTGTGCGCAAACAGGCTCACCGAATTGAAGTTGTAGTTCGATTTGAAGTGCGTGCTCAGGGTTACCGTGCGGCGCTTGTACTGGATGCGGGACGAAAGACCGTGGTAGTTCTTCTCGCTGGTCGTGTAGAACGGATTGTCGGCGCGACCCAGTTCGCCATCGAGATTGATTGAGAGACCCGCGATGGGCCGGAAGCGGAAGCCCAGCATGCCGGCCTTCAACCGGTTCGATTGTTCGGTCCCAATCTCATCCTGCACGGAGCGGATGCGCCGGTCGGCATAGTGATATCCGCCATGGATGCTGGCCTTGGCTGTCATCTGATACTGCGCATCGGTCGAGTTGGAAATGGTTCGCAAGCCAAGAAACTGGAACTCGTTGAAGTTGATGCCCAGCGTCTGGTTGTTCAGCTCAGCAAACCGGATGTTGCCTTCCATTCGGGTCTGCGTGAAGGCTGAGTGGTTGGTGATGGTCAACCGCTCGGTCGGGAAAATGCTCAGCGTCGCGTTCGCGGCCAGCATCGGCCGCCGGGCGTTGCCGGAGACGATGGTCTGGCGGTTGCGGGCCGCACCTAGGCGGTCGGTTCCCAGGGCGGTTTCGTCAGTGATGAAGTCGCGGGTGCCATCCACCCAGGTGAAGCGGGCGTTCATCGCGATCCACTTCAACTTCTCGGTAAACAGATTCGCGCGCCAGCCCGGCGAGGAACCATGGTTGGGCTGGCTGCGGTTCAGCCAGGTTAATGACGTCCGGCCCAGCGGGTCGTTTGGCACGGCTGTGCCATTGGTAAGGTCGCGCGTGTCGTCCTTGAAGAACTCCCAGTTCCGCACCAGCAGCAGCTTCAGCCCACCGATCTTCGCTTCACCCCCCAGCCGGTACTCATTCTGCTGGCGGCGGACATCAGTGAACAGTGGGAACTCCGTGCCGCGATGCTGGTCAAACAAATTCACCGTAGTCAGCCCCGCGCCATCCTGGTTGTTGCGCGTGTAGCCGCCAAAGAAGCTCAGCGCCCGGCCGGGCAGGATCGTCAGGTTGTGATCCTGCAAGCGGCGCACTGTGTCCTGGCGGTGCTGTCCGCCCGCGATGGTCAACGCCGGGTTGAAGTAATCACTCTGCCGCCACATCATGTCGTAGCGGTACAGCGAATTCTTCTCGACGCGCAGGGAGGCAAACTGGTATGGGTCATTGCCCAGCCCCAACGTCGAAAAATTCAACTGATCAAACAACTGGCCCTCGCCTTCGCGCGAGTAGAGATCCACTTTCGAAGACAGCAGCCGGAGCCCGTTGCGGTAGTTGACGTCACTGCGGTATCGGTCCCGGCTGCCAGTGATGTCGGTGGTCCGCAGACCCACCTCAAAGGACTGGTGGACGTTGTAGCCTTGCCACTCGGTCCCGCGCGGCGATCCCACCGCTTCCGTCGTGGGGGCCACCGTTTGTTGCGCCAACAGCCATCCGCCACTGGCTAACGCGGCAAACATAAGGCGCCTCATCGCAGAAACCTCGAATCCGCGTTCGATCCATGGATGCGGACATGACAGGCGGTACAGTTTTGGTACCGAGGATTGGTCATCGAGTGGCTGGGCGATTGCGTGGGGATGCCCACCGTCTGATCGCGGCCAAAGCCCGGCGCGCCGTTGTGGCATTCCAGGCACACCGTGAAGACCGCCGGACGTTTCAGCAGCCGCGCATTGGCGGAGCCATGCGGGGTATGGCAGGTTTCGCAGCCGTCCACGCGCACCGCTGCATGCTCATAGGCAAACGGACCACGCTGCTGGACATGGCACTTCAGGCACGCTTCCTCATTGATCAGCCCTTGATCCACCAGCTTCGGCCGGGAGGCCATGCGCCAGGTGGGGGCGGATGTTCCGTGAGGGTTATGGCAGTCCGTGCACTGCATGAAACCTTCGTTGACGCGGTGCTTGAAGGGCATGGAGAACTGCGCCCGGACGTTGGCGTGGCAGCCATAGCAAAGCTCCGGCTGGGCCAGCGCCAGGGAGCCCTTGGGGGCACCGGCGGCCACGGGCGCGGAACTGGAGGTCGCCAGCGGCGTCAGCCGGTCCAGCGCGTTCTGCTGCTGCCGTTGGCGGGCCAGATTATGGATCGAATGGCAGCTGGCGCAGCCCACCTCGCCGGTCGTGTGCGGGGAGCGGCGGATATTCGCCCGAGGGAACTGCTGGGTGTGGCACTGCAGACAGGTGTCCACCGTCTGCTTAGCAGTCATCAGCGAGAAGGCGCCGATGTTGCTCTTGCCTTTGCGTTCCCGGACATGTTTCTCGCCGGGCCCATGGCAGCTCTCGCAGCTGTGCTTGGCCAAATCCGGCGAGGTGATGTCTTCCTTGCCGCCCAGGGTCTTCTTGGCGTGACTGTTGCGGAAGAACGTCGAAGTGACGTCCGGGTGACAGGCGCGGCAGCTGTCCGCCCCGACATACTTGCCGTTCGGGTGCTCGGCGGCGTCCATGGAAGACGCCCACAGGCACACGAATCCTAGAAAAACTCCCTGAGCAAAGCGCACGTGCCCTTATCTTATACGGGTATCAGTTCAAAACAAAAGGGAAATTCCACCCATTACCAGAAAATCGTGCAACCAACCATTCAGCACCGTCCCCGCCGCCGGAGCGATCACCTTGGTGGGGACCTGGGTCATCTGATTCTGTGCTTCCAGGCGCAATGCGATATTGCGGCTCATCCGGTACTTAAAGCCCAAGCCCGCCGTCAGCATCGGCTTCCATTCGCCGGTCCGCGTCAGAAAAGCAAACTGGTTCAGTGGTTGGACCGCCACCTCCTGCCCGGTGCCGTCAAAGTACTTCATGCCGCTGCCGACAGAGACGAACGGGCGGAAGTTGTCTTCCAGTTGGCCGAAATTATAGTTGAAGTTGTACGCCACCGAATGCGACTGGCTGCCAAAGTTCACCGTCTGGCCCCCCGACTTCAGGCGCAGCGGGTTGTTCTGCCAGACGTAGCGTATCTCTCCGGTGAAGTGACGGCTGACATCCTGGCCCACTGAGACTGTGATCGCATTGCCCCGGCCCAAGCCGGCATCGGCCGTCTGGCCGCGGGCATTGGTCGCGCCCAGCGACGTGTACATGCCGCCGCCGGCCCCAATCCCCAGCTCCCAACGCTGGCCCCACGCCGGCGTCAAAGAGGCCGCGAAAGTGAGAAAAAATAGTGTCTGTTTCATTCGATCACCCTTACTGTGACGCTTGTTGCAGCGCCCTTCTGTTTGATTTCCAACGGAACACTCATGCCGGTCGGTACGGCCCGGGAGACCTGGGCGTTTATCTGATACAGCCCGGTTGCTCCCGGCTGCAGACCGGCAAAATCCACGCGCAGTTCGATGCCCCCCAGCGTCACCACCGGCGTTGTCTCGGCGGCGGCTCTGGGTTGCGATGGGGCCGGAGCGCCGGCTTCGACGGCTGGGTTGGTTCGGCCCAGGCCCGTGGCCAGAATCGTGATTGAGTCGCCGCGCTTCAGCGGGTTTGAGCCGGTGGCCACCAGCCCATTCCGGCCGTTGTAGATGGCCGGTACCGGTGCGTCCAGTCCCGCCACGCTCACCCGGAAGATCCCGGGCGAAGCTGGACTGACGTTGAAGTTGAAGTTATTGCTCACGCCGCCCGGCGTCCGCAGCACCATCGTGGAGGAGCCCTCGGCGTTGTAGGGCATCTGGGCGTTGATCTGCGCCGCTGATACGTACAGCACCGGCACGGGCAGGCCGTTCACCAGGAGGCAGCTTTCGCCCAACGCGGTGGGCAGGGGCATCTCCTGCGTCGCGATGTTCACCGGGCTGAGATTACCGCCGAGAATGCTCACCAACGCCCCGGAGGACGGCACGGAACTGCTGTCGGCCGCATTCACGATCCGGTCAATGCGCGGTGGCGCGGTGCCCAAGTCATACTCCCAGGGCAGCACCGTGAAGCCGGAGACAGTGAGCGCGATCAGCGCCTTGCGCGAAGATAACGCCACCAGAGACCGGCTGAAGACATTGCCCGCCGCTTCACTGCCTTCCAGCGGGGCCTCGCTGACGCGCGTGGGCCGGATGGAAAGCCCCGTCGTCGTATCGATCCGTTCCATGACGCCCGGCGCGCTGAGGCGCACCGCCGTGTCGCTCGAGAAAGCAAAGCCCGCGCTGACGGCGGCGGCGGCCACGGTGGGCGAGTTGAAGCGCCGCGTCGTCACCAGCGAAGCGTTCAGCAATGTATTGCCCACCATGAACTGATCAAAGTTGGATGCCGCGTAGGCGCCGGAGAGCTTGTCCGTATCCCGGCGCGACACCGAGAACGTGTCGGAACTGGCGTTGTACAGATACAGGTTGCCATCGGCCGATACAGCCATGGCCGTGTTGCCGTTACCGGCGGGAACCAGCATCGTGTTCTGGTGAATGTTGTTCTCCCACGGGCCAAGGGTCGGAAACTCGGCGGCGCGCCGCGTGGCAAAGTCGACGCGATCCATCTTGTGTTGCGGACCCGCCACCCGGGCCGCCGCGATAATGGCCCGACCCGTCGCGGCCAGCGACCGCGGGTAGTGCCCGCCGGGGAAAGCGATCCGCTCCACCGGTTGCAGTGTTTCGAGATCAAAGACGCTGGCGATCTGGGCGTTGTCGTGGCCCACCATCAGGTGCCGGCGGTCCATGGTGAAGGACATCTGCCAGGGCGTCTGGCTGGTGCGCAAAGTGGCGATCTGTTGGTAAGTGCTGCCATCAAAGACCAGCACCTGATTCTGATCCTGCCGGAGGATGTAGAACCGGTCACGAACCGGGTCGGCCAGCAGGTCGATCAGTTTGCCCGGTACGTTGAAGACACTGCCGCGCTGGTCCGGATCCTTCAAGTTGATGACCAGGCGGACGGTGGCGGGGATGCGCACGCTATCGGGCGCGGTGATGGTGACCGTGGCCGTCACCACGCTATTGGCGGATTGGAATGCTAGTGGGTCGACCGTCAACCGGATGGTGGCGGGCGTGACGCCGGCGACGGCGGAGAACCGGATCCCCGGCACATCGGCGGCCAATGAGAACTCGGTCGCCTGTCCGCTTAAGTCCACGATCTGTAGGTCCGCCAGCTGGGCGCGGCGGTCGCAGGAATTGGCCCGGAACACCACGTCCTCCACGGTGGCCGTCACCCGACGGTGCAGTTCCAGGTTGCCCACGGGCAAAAACATCACGCCCGATTCTGAGACCGCATACATCATCGATCCATCGGCGGAAAGCACGCCCCGGCCCGCCAGGTTCTCCTGTAACTCCAGGCTCTCGATCAAAGCAAGATTGTCAGAGGCCACGATGGTCAACACCGGGGGGGGCAGCTTGGTCAGCTTCACGTCCTTGCCTTGCGGCACTTGGGAGTAGATGACGCCGCGGCGGCTATCAATGGCATGGCTGCCCACGCTTAACAGCCCGGCCGGGTTGATGAACTGGGCAATGTTCTGCCCCGCCCGGTCCCGCAGTGCCCACCCGCCCACTTGCAGGGTGCCATCCTGGTTGACGCTAACCGCTCGCGGACCCATCGGCGGGTCGGACGTATAGCCGACCACCTGCATCCGGCGCGGCAGCACCTCATAACGGAAGCGATAGGAATCCGTCAGGCAGTAGATCCAGCGCCCGTCACCGGAAACGCCCATGGCGGCCCCGACAATATCGCCGGGCCGGTTCTCTCCCACGGGCCGCGGCAGGGCGTTGATGGTGAACTGCCCAATGCTGCCTAGGGTTTCAAATACGCCCAGCACCGGGTCTACCAGAAGGAACTCCTTCTCGGTGATCACCAGCGCTTTACCGTCAACGCCAAACTGCACCGCCAGCGGCGCATGGGCCAGATTGATGGTCTGGCGGGCCGTTGAGTTCAGGTCGATCAGCGTCAGCGCATTCTGCGACGGGTTGGGCGTAGCGAAGTTGCCATAGTGCGTCACCAACAGCCAGCGCCCGTCGGGCGATAGCGAAAGTGAGCCGGGCTGCGGCGCTACGTTCATCGACGTCGTCACCGCACCCGTGGCCAGCGACACGACATCAATGCGGCGTCCGCCGAAGTTGGCCACATAGAGCACGCCCCGCGGCTCATCCAGCGCCAGATCCGCGCCCTGGCCGCCTAACGCGGTGACGCGGCCGAAGGGCGCAGCTTCGCTCAGATTGGCGATCAGTATCGCCCCGAGCAAGAGGAAACTACGCCAACCTCCGGCCGCCACTCCCATGGCTGCCCGGCCGCGCCGCGCGCGCAGATTCACTTGTTGCACCGTTACCTCCGGTGTCGTTACTCGTCAACGTTCTTCTTGCGGCGCAGCACAATCAGGCCTAGCAGAACCACCGCAATCGCGGCACACACGATACGAACCAATGAAACGTCCATGGAGACTCTCCTTCTTGTATAGCCGGGCCATCTTGACCCTTGAAGAACAGGTTTGTTGCAATCTGCCCTCCTGGATAGTTATCGGCGCGGCGAGCGCTGTCTCTAGCAAAACCTCAGTCAGGTGTTTGCCCGATTACATGTTGTTGATCATCGGGACCACATCACGGATGATCCGGACCACCACCGGGCCCACCGTCACCACGAACAACGACGGCAGGATGCAGAAGAAGATCGGGAAAACCAGCTTGACCCCCAGCGTGGCTGCCTTTTCCTCAGCGATCTGGCGGGCCTGGATGCGCATGTACTCCGAATGGGAGCGGAGGCTTTGGGCGATGCCTGTTCCGAAGCGGTCAGCCTGCACCAGTACGCCCACCAGTTTCTTCAAGTCATCCACGGCGGAGCGGTCGGCCAGATTCTTCAAGGCTTCCATGCGCCGCTTACCGGCCTTCAGCTCCAGGTTCACCATCATGAATTCTTCGGCGATCGCCGGATAGGCGTGTTGCAGTTCCTTGGCCACCTGCATAATCGCCTGGTCCAGGCCCAGGCCGGATTCCACGCCCACCACCATCAGGTCCAGCGCATTGGCCAAGCCGCGCTGGATGTCCTTCTGGCGGCGGCTGCTCATGATGTTGAGTACTTCGTTGGGCCCAAAGAAACCAGCCGCCAGCGAAGCCAGGATGGCCATCATTTTGTTCGAAGGATCTGAATCGACGTTGGCCACCGCCAGCGCCATCATTGCGGGCAGTACCGCCGCCATCAGCATCTTGGCCCCATAGAATACCGGCAGTGCCTGTGGACTGCGGATGCCAGCCCGGATCATGCGTTTGCGCATGATGGTGACGTTGGCGGGCGAGGCCGGCACGATCGACCCCATCTTCTCCAGCAGCTCCTGCATCACCAGGCTGGGATGCTTGGAGACTTCCTCCGGGACATCTAGTGCGACGCCGGTGACGCGGTCCACTGCTTTGCTGGGGTCAGCCCAGAAGCGCTTGCCCAGGAAGGCACCCACTGCGGCGATCATCACAAATAGCAGGCCCGCGTACATGAGGTTCATGGCGCGTTAAACCTCGATCTGCACGATCTTGCGGATGATGCCGTAGCCCAGCATCTGCATGCCAATGGCGGCACCGGCCATGTACTGGCCCGTCTCGTCGTCAAAAAAGAATTTTACGTATTCCGGGTTCACCCAGAACATCATCAGCGCCACCCCAACCGGTATCATGCTGAGCGCGGTGCCAGTCATCTTGCCGTGAGCCGAGATGGCCCGGATCTTTCCCCGCAACTTGAAGCGCTCCCGGATCACGTAGGCCAGTTTGTCGAGAATCTCGGACAAGTTGCCGCCGGTCCGCTTCTGCAACACCACTGCGGAGATAAAGAACTGCAGGTCCAGCGACGGGATGCGGGTGCCCAGTTTCAGCAACGCCGAATCCAAGGGCAGGCCCAGGTTGTGCTCTTCAAAGGCGCGCTTGAATTCGCTCCCCAACGGTTCCGCGAATTCGCGGTGGATCATCTCCAGTGACGAGCTGAACCCATGGCCGGCACGCATCGACCGCGATACAAATTCCAGCGCGTCCGGAAATAGCTCTTCAAACTTGTGCAGGCGTTTGTCACGCAACCGCTTGACATGCCAGATCGGCAGAAAGCCCATGGCCAAACCTGCCGCGCTGTTGAGCAACGTGCTGTTGCCGGGCACCAGTTGCCAAGCCACCGTGAAGCCCAGCAGAAACATGCCCAGGCAGGAGTGGGCCAGGCGAGCGGGCCGCCACTTCAGGCCCGCCTGCTCCAGCATTTTCTCCATGCCCTCCACCAGCTTGTAGCGCTCCATCAGTTGGAGCACAATGCGGCCGGTCTTGCTGTCCTCCGCCTGCAGCAGTGACAGCGTACCTTTCTTCTTGGCCTTCTTGGCGGCTGCGTCGGCCCGGGTTTCGGTGAGCCGCCCTTGAAGCTGTTTGTTGTCGGCGGAGCGCAGGTACTTGGTCGATACCCACCACGCGGCGATGGCGAGCACCCAGACCCCGATCGCAATCAGTAGGTAGGTCACCATAGGCGCACTTCGAACGTTCCGCTCTCCCCGACAAGGTGCGGTGCTTAGATCTCCACCACTTCGTCAAAGATCGAGGCCGGCAGTTCAATGCCCGCCGCCACCAGCTTTTCGTAAAACTTGGGCCGGATGCCGGTTGAGGCAAAGCGGCCCCGCACCTTACCGTTCTCATCGATTCCATGCTTCTCAAATACGAATAAATCCTGAAGCGTGATCATCTCCCCTTCCATGCCGGTCACCTCCGTTACCGACATCACCCGGCGCGAGCCATCCGTGAGGCGGGCGGCTTGCACAAACAAGTGGACCGCACTGGCGATCTGTTGCCGGATCGCGTGCGGCTTCATGTTGGAGTTGGCCAGCGACACCATCACTTCCAGTCGCGACACGCCATCGCGCGGCGTGTTGGCGTGGATGGTGGTGAGGGAGCCGTCGTGACCGGTGTTCATGGCCTGCAACATGTCCAGTGCTTCCTCGCCACGGACTTCGCCCACCACAATGCGGTCCGGCCGCATACGCAAGCTGTTCACCAGCAACTCGCGCTGGCGGATGGCTCCGTGGCCCTCCAGATTGGCGGGGCGGGTTTCCAGGCGCGCTACGTGCGGCTGCTTCAACTGCAATTCGGCAGCGTCTTCAATGGTGACGATGCGTTCCCGCGCGCCAATGTAGCCCGACATTGCATTCAGCAGCGTCGTCTTACCGGCACCAGTGCCACCCAGGATGATGATGTTCAGGTGGGCCTTCACGGCCGCTTCCATCACCATCTTCATGCCCGGGGTCAGCGCTTTCTTCTCCACCAGATCATCCAGCGTCAGCTTGTCTTTGGAGAATTTGCGGATGGACAGCAGCGGCCCGTCCACCGCCAACGGCGGGATGATGGCATTCACACGGCTACCGTCCAGCAAGCGAGCGTCGCACATCGGATTCGATTCATCAATGCGCCGGCCGACCTGCGAAACAATCTTGTCGATGATGCGCAGCAAATGCGGCGTATCGCGGAACTTGATCGGCGTCAGCTCCAGCAAGCCTTTGCGTTCGACGTAGACCTGCTCGGCTGTGTTCACCAGGATGTCGGAGACGGTGGGGTCTTTCAGCACCATCTCCAGCGGACCCAGGCCGAACACTTCGTCCAGCACCTCGTCGGCCAACTGCTGTTTCTCGGCCCCGGAAAGTAACGTCGGCTCGGCATCCAGTAAGCCCATCAGGGCCTGCCGCACTTCCAGCCGGATGCGCTGATTGTCAATCGAGGCCAGCGCCTCCAGGTTGATTTTGTCCAGCAGCTTGCGGTGCAGCGTGAACTTCAGTTCCTGGTACTCGGCCCGCACCGGGCCCGGCGGTTTGGCCCCAGCCAGCGGGGTGGGGGTCAGGCCGGGAATCGGGATTGATAAGCTCATTCGTTTCCTCCGTTAAGTCGTTTTGTCCGCGCGCACTTTTGCGCACCCTAATGGGCCGAGGCGGCGGCCTCGCGGGCCGCGGCGGCCGCCGCCTTTACCTTCGTCATCAAGCTGGTCATCGCTTTGCCGAACTCACTGTCGGCCGACTGGTTGGTGGATGGATCACGCGGCATCATCGCCTCCACTGGTCCGGACAGGATCTTGGCCAGGTCGGCTGGTGCCAGACCATCGCGCTTAGAAATACCATTCACGATCACCCGCACCCGGTCCCGCGCCACGCCGGAGGTTTGCAGCAAGGCCACCGCGCGCCGCGCCAGGTGCAGGCTCGGCAGGTCCGCACCCGTCACCATGTAGTAGGCATCGGCTTCGGCCAGCGCCAGCAGGCTCAACCGCTCAAACATGGCGGGCAGATCGACCACCGTCCAATCGTAGGTGTGCCGCGCGGTTTCCAGCACCTCATTCAGCCGGGCCAGATTCGGTGCCTCCGATGGCGGTAGGACCGGGGCCGGCAGCACTTCGATCGGGCCGGACTTCACCGTGTGCCGCGGCCAGTTCACTCCCGCTGTTCCATTCAACACTGCTTCCAACGACGCGCTTTCCGGCCCCGCGATGGCTTGCGTCCCACCCGCCATGTCGGCGTCGATCAGCAGCACGCGGCCCGAGCTTTCCCGCTCCAGCGCCATGGCCATATGTGCGGCCAGTGTCGAAGCGCCCGCCCCGGGCTTGGCGCTGGTGAAGCTGATGACATGGCCCGGTTCCCGCTCCTCCACCTGCATAGGTTTGCGCAGGCGCCGGATGCGGCTGATCGCTTCCCGCTGAATGGCCGGGTCAAACGGTGCGTAAAGAAACTCGATGGCCCCGCGCCGCAGGCTGGACAGGATCGCTTCCGAATCGTTGCTGGTGTGCAGGCCGATCACCTGCGTCCCTGGGCGCAACCGCACGATGTACTCGATGATGGTGCCCGAAGCTGCCGTGTCCGTCGCCACATCGAGCAGCACCAGTTGGGGATTCATCTGCCGCAACCGCATCTCCAGCGCCTGTTCGGTGGGATAAGACTTCAGGTCCGTCAAGACCTGAAATGTCCGGAGTGCCGGCACGGTCTTCAGGAAGGCGTCGGCCAGCTCACGGTTCGGGCAAATGAAAAGGCATTCCAGGTCAAAGTCCGGCAAGGTATTTACCAGGTCCTTAAGGTGGGTTTGCTGCGGTAGCCCGGAATGGCGCTCAATCCGCTGTCTTGGATGCGCCAGGGAGCCGGCGCGACATCTGGTTTGGCCGGCCCCGGCGCCGATGCTTGCAGTCCCGGGGCAGGTTCCGGCTTTGCCGCTGGCATGGGGGCTGGGCGCACTACGGTGGAGCTTCGCTTCATGGCCTTGGGGGATGCTTTGGGCGCGGCTGCCACCTGCGTGGGGGGAGGTCCCGGCGCGGCTGAAGCGCCCGCTGTTGGCGCTACGGATGAAGGCACGGGCACCATCACCGGAGCCTTCTCTGCCGCCTGCGCAGGTGTTTTCTGATGATCCGGCTGCGGCGCTACAGCGGCGGCCGCGATTGCTCCACCAGCCGGGCGGTCATTGTCTGACATGGTCATCTTCGGCACGGCGGCCA
Organism: Bryobacteraceae bacterium; assembly: GCA_947458745.1. Classification (GTDB taxonomy): domain Bacteria; phylum Acidobacteriota; class Terriglobia; order Bryobacterales; family Bryobacteraceae; genus JAPKYZ01. The sequence goes on from CANGYQ010000005.1 coordinate 78,965, forward strand.
CCGTCAGGTTCTTGTTCTTGGCCGAAGCTCTTTTGCGTTGCCCTGGACCCTGGTTGGTGCTCACCGGCCCGGGCGGCGGGGTTTTCAGCGAGGGCATCATCTCTCGCGGGAAGTAGGGTGTCGGCAGCGGGGCGCCGGCGGGAACAGGTTCGGCCAGCTCCGGCGTGACAATCACCACCAGCTCAGTTTTTGAGCGGCTGGAATCCTTGCTCTTAAACAACGCGCCCAGCACCGGCAGGCTGGACAGGCCGGGGATCCGGGACATCGTCTCAGTCACCCGGTCATCGATCAGGCCGCCGATGACGAAGCTCTGCCCTTGCGTCAGTTCAATGTTAGTTTCAACCCGGCGCGTGGCCAGTGCCGGGATGCGGAAGCCGGAGATGGTGACGCTGTTGGAAAGGTCCAGTGTGCTCACTTCGGGCTTGACATAGAGCTTGATGGTCCCGTGTTCGGTCAGCACCGGGTTAAACGTCAGCCGCACGCCAAACTCGCGGAAGATGATGGTGATGGCTCCCGCGGTGGCTCCGCCCTGGGCCATCGGAATCGGGAATTCACCGCCGACCAGGAAGCTGGCCTCCTTGCCGCTGGTGGTCACCAGATTGGGCTCCGCCAGAATCTGCAAGAGCCCTTCGCTTTGTAGCGCCCGGATAAACGTCATCAGGTTCAGGTCCGGACGGAAGGCAAAAACGTTCAGCGCATCCGAGATTCCGACGCGCGTCTCGCCACCCTCAATCGTCACGTTCGGCGCTGAGAACTGGCCGGTGGTGACGCGGCCGATGGTGTTGCCCGTCCCCAAGGGAACCAGGTTCACGGCAAACGATCGGCCCGCGTTGCGGTTGATTTCGGCGAACTTCACGCGCAGCAGTATCTGCTTGGCCACGGGGGCCGAATCGATCTGGAGATTGTTGACCACCGTCTTGGCCAGCGGCGCGGCGATCGCGGTCGCGCGGTCGTATACTTCCTTCGTGCTGACGCGGCCCATCAGGGTCACTTCATCCTTGGCCGCCCGCACCTGAATGTCCTCGCGCGGGAAGGTCTCCTTCAACAACTGCTTGATCGGGTCGACGTTGTGTTCCACCGTCACGTTGTAAATGGTGCGCTGGCCACTGCGGGCCCACACCACTACGGTGGCTGTGCCATGACTCTTGCCATGCAGCAGAAACTCTTCCGGCGTCGCGGCCACGGCGTCCACTACCAGCGGATCGCTGGTGGAGATCTGGCGGATCGGCAGCGGATAGTCAATCAGCAGACTGCGCCCCATCGTGACCCGCAAGTCAGCGGTGGAAAGGGCCGGGGCGCTGGTGCGGGTGATCGTGGCCATCCCGGGGCCGGGGTCTTCAGCCCGTCCCGGAAACGCCGCCACCAATAGAATCAAGGCGGCCAATAGCTTCATGGAGTCCCCTCCGGTTTAGGATTGGGCGTTCCATCGAGGGGCGGATCGACGGGTGCCTGGTTGCGGTTGGCGCCCGGGCGGGCCGGGGCTACGGTCTCGGTCGTGCGTTTGTCGCCGCGGATCATGATGATCTCGTTGGGCACCTCGGGCACCAGGCGCGGCACAAATGGTGCGCGTACCTTTGCTTCGGCCCTCGGTGGCGGCGCGCGGCGGCGGGGCTTGGGTGCCACTGGCTCGGCCAGGTCGATGTTGGGGCCTTCCATGCGTTCCGCCGCCACCCGGTCCGCCGCTGTGCCGTAGAGCTTGTAGCCATCTGACCCCGGCGTCGGCTTCACTTCACTGTCGCGGGAGTTTCGCAGCACCAATTGGATATGGCCCTCGGTCTGCGCCAACGTCAGGATCTCGGCCTGTGTGGGCGTCACCAGCAGCGTCACCGACTGATAGTTGATCGCCTGGCCCTTGGCATCCGGCGCTAGCGCCTGGCCAGAACTGAGGACGGTGATGTTCTGCAGGACGGTGGCGGTCATGGTGGCCGTCGCTTTGGGCGGACGGCCGGTCACCAGGACATCGACATGCAGACCCGGTTGAACAAAGCCCACCACGCCCACCACATCGCTGACCTTCAACGACACGGCACGCATTCCGGTTGGAATAATCGGGGCCAGGCCCATGCCCGCGCCCTTGGCGGCGATGCGGCCTTCCACCAATGGCTCATCGATGAGGATGTTCGAGATGATCGGCCGGTCCACCACTTCTTCCAACTTCGAGAAGCCGCCCTTGGGAAAGGCCGACGCGGGGATCTTGATCAGCTTGACGTCCTCTGCCTTCAGCGTGGAACCTACTGCCAGCGGCTTGGTGGCCACCACCAGATCCTTGGTCTCCACCACGGCCGTGGAGCTACTGCCGCCCCCACCCTTCGAGAGTTGATAAAAGATGCCCGAGACGACCAGCGCAAACAGCAGGCTGACCCCAAGCACCGTGATGAAGCGACGATCCATGTGCTGTTAACTTCCCTGACCAGCCAGCGCGATCCACGCCCCTAACGCGATTGGCGGCGCGTAGGGAATCGAGCGTTTCGTTTTGTCCTTCACCACCGCGATCACCGCCAGCGCCACCAACGCGCCAATGATCGCCGTCCACCAAGCGGCCGTCCACAAAAGTGACGGACCCAGGATGGCGCCGAAACCTGCCATCAGCTTGATGTCGCCGCCACCCATCCCACCCAGCAGGTAGAAGATGAGGAAGACGGCAAACCCGCACGCCGCGCCCGCCAGGCCGGTGCCCAGCCCGGAAAGTCCGGCCCGGATGACGTGCAGTGTCAACCCGGCCGCCAGCGCCGTGATCGGAATCCAGTTCGAGATGGTACGGTGGTGCAAGTCCTCGGCCATCGCCGCGGTTCCGGCCACTAAGGCAGCACCAAGTTCCCAGGTGAGCATCTCGATCTTGAGACTCCTTCTCACCTTTGTTCTTCGGCTAATTTGTTGGGTTCCGATAGCAAAAGACCCCGCACAGGGCGGGGTCAGTGGATTGCACTACGCAGAACACCGCAGAGGTATCCGTAGTTCGGCTTAGTCCTTTCCTGCCGCATACATTATTCGGAGGTCTGATTGCCCTCTTCCGCGCGGTCGTTGCTAACCCTTATTGCCATGACGCCATCCCGGTACAATCCGAGGTGTTGGATTGTTAGGGATGCTTCATCCTCAAACTCCACGATCTGTTCTGGTTCACGGCCCACCCGTAGAAGGATCAATCTCAGCCCCAGCGCGGCCGAGCCCAATAGCCCAAATAGCAGCATGAGACCTGTGCCACTCGACAGCGCCCGCTGCTCAAAGGCGGTAGCCTGACCGATTCCCACGACACCCGCCATTATCGCCAATAGCCTCATATGGATGGGCGCCTGGGCCGGGCGAAAGGAACATGTGAATGGGATCCGGCGGAGATTTATCAGGCTGGCATAGCCGGCGGCAATGCACCACAACCCCGTTGCGGCCACATGCAATAGCGCGTCGCGGAAGGGCCAGATGGCCAGAAAGACCAGAATCGTCAAAACCATCGGCGGTACCGTGGCCATCAGGAGAAGGCAACGCCTTGTGGCGGCCAAATAGATATGCCCCGGCTGGATCTGGGTGATGCGGAATACCCAGTTCGCCTTTAGTGCAACGGGCAAAGACGAAGCGCTGCGCAAACCGGCGATCCAGGCGATTGCGATGATGACACTAGCGGACGCGGTGCGGGCCTGTTGCAAGGGCGAAAGCAGTCCCCGTCCCCCTCCGGACTGAATGAGCAGCACCACGGTCGATAGCGCTGCCCCCACACTGAAAGCCAGCAGCAATCGATGCTGTCTGCTGTGCAGAATCGTTCGCCACGCAAACTGGAAAACGGCATTCTCGATGCCAAATCCCAAACGCGGAGTCCAGGCTTGCTTCGACCCACGGGAGGAAAGCTCGGGCTCCTCGACAATCTGCCGGAGCCTGCGCCGGTAGGTCAACAGGTTGATCCCCACTGCCAAGCCGCCTACCACTGCCAGCCACACGACAGCGCGAAAAGCCAAGGGCTCCATAGCCGGATGCGCAGAGCCATTCAAGTGTTGGAACAAGCCCAGAAACCAGTAGCTCGGCGCCCCTCGCAGAAGGTTTCGGTTCTCGTCCGCGGCAAGCGCGGTCGCCGTCACTGGAACGGGCGGAATAAAGTAGACCGCTAAGAATAAACAGAAGCAAGCGAGCTGCAACCACGCCGAAAGACGCAGATACGTCCGGCGCCGCACTAGTTGCGCCAGTATCGCTTGAGCGGAAACTACCGACAGAAAGACGAAGGCGCCTGCTCCCGCCATCGTGACCCAGAATGCAACAAACGTCCGGTAAAGTTCCGGCATGAGGAGCAAGTGCAGAAAGTTGCGGCTAGGGGGTGCCAAACCAAGCGGCCAGACCAAGCCCGGCATGGCATTCAGTGCCACAATGGCCGTGGCCTGGGCCGTACCCAACGCCGCAATCTTGGCGAAAAAGACGGCCGAAGCGTCCACCGGCAGAGTGCCCATGACCATCAGATCCTTCAGATCAGGGAAAGTCGATTCCCAACTCAAGACGGTCAGCATTCCTGTCACTAGCATGGTGGTGGCAATGAGAGCATGTTCAATCCCCCATGCGGCCCGCAGCATCTCTTCGTGGGAGTTGCCACGGCCAAACCCCATTGCCCCGAGCGTAAAGCCCACGCCCAGCAGGACGGGTATGACGGCAATCTGACCCAGTAGCCGGGACGGATCACCAGTGGCGCTCAAGAGGTCGGGGTCGATGACGCGGAACAGGAAGATGCGATAGAGCCGCCCAAACTGGCTGCTCATGCCTGTACCACCACTTCTGCAATCGCGTTAGCAGTCACTTCAACATCGATACCGGCCGCCAGCTGCGAGAAGATGATTTCCAGCGATGGCTCTGACATCAGCGCTCGCAATCCCGAAATCGTGTCGTTGGCCACCACTTTCCCGCGATGCAGGATAACGACTCTATCCGCGACTTTCTCGACAACGTCCAGTTCGTGGGAACTGAACAGCACCGCTTTTCCTCTCCGGGCCAGTTGCTTGATGAGGCTCCGCAACACAAGGGAAATGCCAATATCGAGTCCAGAAAATGGTTCGTCCAACAGGATCACGTCTGGGTTATGGAGCAGCGCTGCCGCCAGCAGAATCTTTTGCCGCATTCCCTTGGAATACGATGAGATCGCCGCGTGCCGGTCGTCGGCCAGGGCGAGCAAGCGCAAGAGTTCCTCAATGCGATCGAGCGTTCCGCGCTCGGGAAGCTCACGCAACTGCGCCACCATCTCCAGGTATTCAAGTCCGGTCAGGTGGGCGTATAGGTGCGGCTCTTCCGGTACAAACCCCAAGCGACGCCGAAACGCTGGCAAGTTTTTGTAGATGCTCAAGCCCTCAAGCATCACCTCACCCGACGTTGGTTCCAGAAGGCCCGTGATCAGCTTCATGGTGGTGGACTTGCCTGAGCCGTTTTGACCGAGACAACCCGTCACCACTCCTGCTTCGATGCAAAATGTGATGCCGTCCACAGCCGCGATTCCGGAGAATCGCTTGGTCAAGTTGTTCACAGACAACATTGCTATGTAGAATACTACATAGCAATGGAAAAGCAAGCAATGTGCTACACAGTTAGGTCATGGGTATAGTGCCCAAGCTCTCGCACACCGCCGCGATGATCTTGCAGTCTCTCGATGCGGGGCACCGATATGGGCTGTCAATCATGGAATTGGCCGGTTTACCAAGCGGCACGGTCTATCCGGCCCTGCGCCGACTCGAGCAGGACCATCTGGTTTCCTCACACTGGGAGAGCCAGGATGAGGCGGCCCAAGAGGGCCGTCCCCCGCGGAAGTACTACCAAATTACGCCGGCCGGAGAGGCCGCTTTGGCTGCGTCGCGAGTTCGATACCCGCATTTGGGCGGTCTGTTCGTCAGCAAGCAGGTCGTTTCATGAGTGGCGCGTATCGGCCGAGACTTGCCCGATTGGCCGGGCAATGCATCCTGCGAGCGGTCGCCCAATTTGTACCGAGCCGTTTGCGGCAGGAGTGGCTGGCAGAATGGAGGGGAGAGCTGAGTGCCTTGGTATCTTACCGAAGCGTTACGCTTCGGGCGGTACTCCAGTTCGTCGCCGGGTGCCTACCTGACGCATTCGAATTGAGGCGTTTGGGGGCGGAGCCGACTTCCAGGCGATTGGGAACCCTGTTCGACTCGCCGCGTCAGTGCCTGGCCATTCTGGGATGCGGGGGATTGGTGTCTGGCGGGGCCTGGTTGGTCTTGGGCGTGAGCCCTCCGGGCTGCTCAACCGGCGTCTCGCTGACACACTTGGCCATGGCCAGTGTGAGCATTGTAGCCTCACTGATCGTAGCCGCCACCGGTAACTTTGACCGGCGTGGCAACCGTGCGATTTCGCTGGGCTTCTTTCTCTCAAAGACAATACTGGCGGTTGGGATGGCTGGTCTTGTCATGGCTTCCCTTTCGGCGATGCTGACCTCGGGAACACTTCAACTTCACGGCTATCTTTTGGCCTACTACTTCGCTTGCCGATGGTCCATCGTTGACGATCGACTACGTTGCCCCGTCTGCGGCTGGAGAACACAATATCCGGTTCGGATGGGAACATGGCCCGCTTTGCTACTCGATTGGGTGGGCACTGAGTCCATGTGTCCCCACGGGCACGGGCTCATGTACGCCAGTACGGGGTTGTCCAGTTTTCCCCCGAACTGGTGGAGTCCGCTGGATCCCTCCTGGCGAAGGATGTTCAAGCCCTCGCCAGATGGTAAGTCCAGCCCATTCCCGCCTAGCCGCGCTTGATGGTCTCTTTGGCGAAGTCCCACTCCACCATCCGCTTTTCGCGGGCGGACTGGTTCACCATATGGGCGCAGGCCGCGGCGCGATGACCGACGGTGGCGTCTTCCCAGTGGGCTTTGCGGGTCCGGATGGCGTTCAGCCAGTGGCCGAAGTGGGTATAGGTTGATTCCAGGCCACCTTGCCGGTACACTTCCCCACCGGGACGAAGCTTCGGCGCGCGCATCCCCGGCATCTCCGCCGCCCGAACCTTGGCGTCGCGATAGTAGGCGTCTTCCAACTTGGAGGGCCAGCTTTCGACAATCCAGCGATTGTCTTCTTCCGGCGCTTCCGGCGTAAACGTCAGGGAAGCGCCAACCGAAATCGTTCCCTCGGTGCCCAGAAACTGGAAGCTGGCGTCTTGGCTGGACTGATTGTTGAACGTCGAGCTTAAGTTCACCGTGAAGCCTTCCGGGTACTCCAGGATGGCGTTGATTGTGTCGGGCACATCACGCGATTCCTTCCACCGGTAGAGTTCGCCTAAGGCCACCACCCGTGACGGCATGCGGGCACCCATCAGGTAATGGATCGTGGTGCACAGATGGACGAACAGATCGGTGGCGATGCCGCCCGAATAATCGTTGTAGCAGCGCCAGCGGAAAAAGCGTTCGAGCGAAAAGGCGTGCTTGGCGGCCGGCCCCTGGAACATCTCCCAATCGCACGTCGAGGGCGAGGCATCGGGCGGGATCGGGTAGATCCAAGCGCCGCCCGCTGTGTTGCGGTTGTAGGCGGCGCGAATCATGGTGACCTTGCCCAACCGCCCTTGGGCGATCATCTGCTTGGCCTTGTTCTGCACTTCGCTCGAGACGCCCTGGCTGCCCACTTGCACGATCTTGCCGGAAGACTTCACCGCCTCGATGATTTCCAGGCCTTCCTCCACCCGGTAGGTGAGGGGCTTTTCGGTGTAGACATCCTTGCCGGCCTTCAGCGCTTCGACAATGTGCGTCTTGTGCCAGTGATCCGGCGAGGCGACGACCACGGCATCGATCGATTTGTCGTCCAGGATCGCGCGCCAATTCGTGGCCGCCGTGGCCTTGGTGCGCTCCATCGCGCGCTCCACGCGGCCTTTGTAGGCATCGCACACCTTGGTGATGACGGCGCTGGGATGCTGCATCAGCGCGTTCATCAATTCATGGGAGCGGGCGCCGCAACCGATGACGCCCACCTGGACACGGTCATTAGCGGCAAAAGCGGCCGGAGCAGCGGGAGCAACAGCAGCACTTTTCAGCAGCGCGCGGCGAGAAAGTTCCATGAGGCGATTATAAGCGACGGGTCAGGCGGGAGGGCACAGATCCCTCTAAGTCCTCCGGTGCTTCGCCGAAATCCGGGCCGCGCCGCTACTCCCAAACCGGCGTCAGCGGACCGATGCCTTGCTCCATCTGCGCGCCCACTTGCAGCAGTGTTTCTTCTTCGTGATGACGCCCCAGCAGTTGCAAGCCGATGGGCAGCTTCTCCGCGGTCAATCCCCCTGGCAGGGACAGTGCCGGGATGCCCAGCAGGTTGATGGGACGGGCGACGCGCGTGGTGGCCAGGCGCAGGTCGTAGTCCACTCCATTCAACTGCAGCAGGTTGTCGCCAATCTTGGGCGCGGGCGTGGGCGAAGCGGGTGTCAGCAGCACGTCGCACTGCTCAAAGACTTTCATGAACCGCCGCGAGGCGGCCACCCGGTGGCGTTGCGCGCGCAGGTAGAGCAATGGATCCTGCGCCCGGCCCTGTTCAAAGCGAGCCAGTACGTCGGCCCCAAACTCACTCCGCCGGTCCCATAGGTCCCCCATCTGGTCCGCCGCTTCGGCAAAGATGATCGTCAGCGCCAGGTCCACCAAATCCTCAGCGGCATCAATGGTGATCGGGACGATCTCGCAGCCGCTAAACTGCGCCGCCCGCTGCACGGCCGCCGTCACTTCCGGCAGGGAATGGTCGAAGAAGAAGTTCTGCGGAATGCCCAGGCGCAAGCCATGGGGTAGACCCAGTGAGCAACCGCGCCCGGTCAGCGCTTCATAGGAGGCCGCCACATCGCCCACCGTGCGCGCCAGCGGACCCATATGATCGAGCGATTCCGAAAGCGCCCGGCAGCCCGCCGTCGAGATTTTGCCGAACGTCGGCTTCAAGCCGGAGACACCGCAGAACGAGGCCGGGATGCGGATGGAGCCGCCCGTGTCGGTTCCGGTCGCCATAAAGCACATGCCCATCGCGGTTGCCACGCCCGAACCGCCCGAGGAGCCGCCCGGAATGCGTTCGGTATCCCAGGGGTTGCGCACCGGGCCAAAGTGCGGATTGGAGGACGTGATGCCGTAAGCAAATTCATGCAGCCCCAATTTGCCCAGCGACACCGCCCCGGCCTGCTTCAAAATCGACACCACGTCGGCGTCAGCTTCCGGAATGTGATCGGTGAAGATCTTACTGCCGTAAGTGGTCCGGACGCCGGCGGTATCGAACAGATCCTTGTGCGCGATCGGAATGCCATGCAGTGGACCGCGGTCGGTTCCGGCTGCCAGTTCCGCATCGGCCGCGCGTGCGGCGTCCAGCGCAGCTTGGGCGGTCACCGTCAGGAAAGCGTTCACGCGTGCGTTGTGCCGGTCGATCTGGCGGAGGCATTCGGTGGTCAATTCTACTGAGGAGACCTGTTTGGCGCGCAATGCCGCGCCGGCTTCTCGGATGTTCATGGGTTTAGAAAGACCCAGTGTATGCCGAAAACTGGTCGCCGCCGCGCCCAGGATGGATGGCGTCGCTACTTCTTGCCCAGCGCGGCGCTCACGGCCCGCCCGGTCCAGCAGGCGTGCGGCGCAATACCCATCACCTTCGCCACCGTGGGCGCCGTATCCAGAGAATTCACCGGCACGGTCAACTCGCCCTTCTTGATGCCCGGTCCGGCAATCATCCAAGGCACTTCAAGCTCGGTCATCGTCAAGCCGCCATGGCCTTTGTTGACGCCGCCATGGTCAGAGATGATGATCAGCACCGCGTCGCGGCCAATCGCGTTCATCATGTTGCCGATCAGGCCGTCGGCTTCTTCCACCGCCGCATAGTATTCCGGCGTCAACCAGCCGTAGCGGTGCCCGGCATGGTCCACGTCGTCCAGGTGCACGAACAAGAGGTCCGGCTTTGCAGCTTGCCAATGCTCAATCGCTTTCTTCATCGTGACGGTGGACTTCAGCACGTGCTCCAACCGCTGCGGCGCTTTTGCTTCCACCAGCCGGCCAAAGCCCTCCCAATCATGCAGGACAGCGATCTCCGCCTTGGGCCGGGCGGCGCGGAGCACGCCAAAAATGGTCGGGAAGACGTGGTCCGGCTGCTTGCACACAGAAGCGATCTCGAACTTGTCCGGCTGCCACTCATTCGAGGTGACCCCGTGCTGCTCCGGCCCGGCCCCCATGATCATCGAAGCCCAGTTGGGGCTCGACACCGTCGGCATCACCCCCCGGGCCTTCAGCGTCCAGGAGCCACGCTCCATCAATTGGTGCAAGCGGGGCGTCTTGGCCGTCCGCACGCCATCGGTGGAGAGTCCATCAACGCCGACGACAACTACTTTGGTCTGGGCGGAGAGCTGTAATACGGCTGCAACGATAATCAAGCTAGCATTGAGAATTCTCATGAAGACCCGCATATTTGTGATCACTTGGCTATCGTACGCGGGCTTCTACTTTTGCCGCAAAAACTTTTCGGTTTTAATGCCGTTACTTTCCCGTGACGAAGGGTTTTCCAGTGATCAACTGGCCAATGCGCTGTTTGTTTACAGCCTCCTTTACGCCATCGGGCAGCTATCCAGCGGCCTGATGTCAGACTGGTTGGGCCCGCGCCGCGTCGTCACCGCCGGGATGCTGCTGTCGGCCACCGCCACCGCACTCATGGGGGAAGCGGACTCACTCTGGGAACTGACAGTACTGCAGGGCATCAATGGCTTTGCCCAGGCTTGCGGCTGGCCGGGCTTGTTGAAGTTGATGGCCAACTGGTTTCAGGGCCGCACCCGGGGCATGACGATGAGCCTGTGGGGCACCAACATGGTGCTGGGCGGATTCTTTGCCACTGTATTTGCCACTTGGGCGGCTACTGGTCCCCTGATGTTGGCGCTGGGGTGGCGGCGCGGGGTCTGGTGGCCGGCGCTGGTGCTGGCGGCTCTGGCGGTGGCGTTTGCCTTGGTCGCTCGAGACCGTCCGGCCGATCTGGCGGAAAGCACTGGTCCCCGCCTGAGCCAGTGGCAGGGGTTGGGCGAAGTGCTGCGGACGAAGGCGATTCTGGTGATCACCGGCATGTACTTCACGGTGAAGCTGGCGCGGTATGTGTTCCTGTTCTGGCTGCCGCTGTACATGACGCAGCGGCTGGGCTATCCGGCGGCGGAGGCCGGCTACACGTCCTCGATTTTTGAGCTGGTGGGCTTCACCGGTGTCATCTTGGCCGGTTTTCTGTCGGATCGCGTGGCCCGCGGACGCCGTTTCCCGGTGGGGGCGCTGATGATGTTCGCTCTGGCGGCCCTGTGTTTGGTCCATCCGGCGCTGGCCAGCCTGGGCCGGTGGGGCAATATCGTGGGCATCGCTTTGATTGGGATGATGACCTTTGGGCCCGACACCTTGATGGCGGGCGCGGGCGTGCAGGATTCGGTTCGCCGGGAGGTCACGGCCACGGCCGGCGGCTTCACCAATGCCGTGGGCTCACTGGGGCAGATCGTCTCGCCGTTTGTGGCCTCCATGGTCTCGACGCGCTTTGGGTGGGACGCGGTGTTTTACCTGCTGGTGCTGGTGGCCGCTGTGGGTGGCGGCATTTTGGCCACACAATGGAATTTCAGGAGAGAAGAAGAATGCAGCAATATGACGTCGCCATCGTCGGCGGTGGCATCGTCGGTCTAGGCCACGCTTACGCCGCGGCCAAGCGCGGCAAGTCAGTGGTTCTGTTTGAACGGTCGGCGCGCGCGCAAGGCGCTTCGGTCCGCAACTTCGGGATGGTGTGGCCGATCGGGTTGAAGGCCCAGAATCTGGCGCTGGGGCTGCGCAGCCGCGATCTGTGGCGCGAAGTGCTGGACGATGCCGGGCTGCCCTATGCCGCCACCGGATCCTTGCACTTGCTTTATCGCGAGGACGAAGAGGCCGTCGTGCGCGAATTCATTGGCAAGGCTCCGGCGCTGGGCTATGAGTGCGAATGGCACACTCCCGGTGAAGTGCTGGGCCGCAGCGCCGCCGCCAACCCGGAGGGCTTGCGCGGAGCCATGTGGAGCCCGATGGAGATTACCGTCGATTCGCGGCTGGTGGTGGGCGAAATCCCCGGCTATTTAAGCGAGCGCTTCGATGTCACCTGCCACTTCAGTGAGCCGGTGCGCCGCGTGTCGGCGGGCGTCGTGGAAACGGCGCAGCGCACAGTAAAGGCCGAACAAGTCTACGTCTGTTCCGGCATCGACTTTGAGACGCTCTACCCGGAAGTGTTCGCGGCGGAGCCACTGAAGAAAACCAAGCTCCAGATGATGCGCACGGGCTCGCAACCGGGAGACTGGCGCCTGGGGCCCTCGCTGGCGGCCGGGCTGACCCTCCAGTTCTATCCAGCCTTTGAGATCTGCGACACGCTACCGGCACTGAAGACCCGCATCGCGGCCGAGTTGCCCGAATACAACCGCTGGGGCATCCATGTCATGGTGGCCGAGACATCGCTGAACGAGATGACGCTCGGCGATTCGCACGAATACGACCTGGCGCTGGAGCTTTTCGACAAGCCCGAGATCGACGAACTGATCCTGAGGTATCTGGCCCAGTTTGCGCGCTTCCCCAAGCCGGAGATCGCCCAGCGCTGGCACGGGATCTACGCGCGCCATGCCACCAAGGACTTCATCGAAGTGGACGCCGAGCCCAATGTCCGCATCGCCATGGTCACCGGCGGTAAAGGCATGACCCTTTCGTTCGCCTTTGGCGAAAAGATGGTCACCAAAACGTTGGGGCTGGCCTAAATGAACACGCTGAAGGCCGTCATCTTCGATTGGGCGGGAACCATGGTGGACCACGGCAGCTTGGCGCCGATTGTCGTGATTGAGGAGGCGTTTGCCGCCCACGGCTTACCGCTAACCCGCGAGGAAGCGCGCGGCCCAATGGGCCTGCCCAAGCGGGATCATCTGGCCGCTCTGCTGGCCTTGCCCCGGGTGGCAGCTTCCTGGAAAGGGCCGGATCTCGATACGCTTTACGCCGAGTTTCTGCCCCGGCAGATGGAAGTGCTGGACCGCTTCACCAAGCTTTTGCCGGGCGCGCTGGATGTTGTGCGGGAACTGGAAAGCGATGGCGTCAAGATCGGTACCAGCACCGGTTACACGCGGCCGATGCTCGAGATCCTGGTCCAACGCGCGGCGGAGCAGGGCTACCGACCGGAATCAAACTTCTGCCCCGGCGACGTGGGCGAAGGCCGCCCGGCGCCGTGGATGATCTTCGGCAACCTGCAGAAGTTGGGCGTCTATCCGCCCTCCGCCTGCGTCAAGATCGGCGACACACCCGCCGATGTGGCGGAAGGTTTGAATGCCGGATTGTGGACGATTGGCCTCACCGATACCGGCAATGAGGAAGGCGACCCCAGCCGGTTGATCGCTGCCGGAGCCCACTATGTGGTGCCCTCCGTCGCCCTTTGCGGACCCTACTTGAACGACATCAAACGCCGTATCTCTGCCGGTGAGCACCCGTAATCCTAACGAAATACTGGTGCGATAGCATAGGCGCATGGTTAAACCTCTCGCGGCGGCACTGCTTTTTGCCGCTACTTGCTTCGCGCAATACGACACCGCTACCGTCCTGGGCACTGTCGCCGATACCTCCGGCGCCCCTGTTCGTGGCGTAAAGATTACTCTCGAAAACACCAGGACCGGGGTCAGGAACGTTTCCAGCACGGATGATTCGGGCAACTACCTTTTCCTCAACCTGCGCATCGGAAGCTTCAAGGTCACCGGAGAACTGCCGGGCTTCAAGATGGCCGCCTCCCAAGAGTTCACGCTCACGGTCAACGCCCGCCAGCGTGTCAATTTGCTGCTGGAAGTAGGCAACGTCAGCGAAAGCGTCACCGTCAGCGAAGCGCCCGCACTGCTAGAGTCGGATTCCAGCGACCGCGGTCAAGTGGTCCGCCGCGAAGCGATCGTCAACCTGCCTCTGAATGGCCGCGCCTATGCGGACTTGGCGTTGCTGTCTCCGGGTGTGCGTAAGTCTAACATCCTGAATCGCGATGCCTCCTTCAACGTGAACGGCCTCCGCAGCTCGCACAACAACTTCATGGTGGACGGCGTGGACAACAACGCTTACGGCACTTCGAACCAGGGCTTCTCGAATCAGGTGGTCCAGATGAATCCGGATGCGGTGGAAGAGTTCAAGGTGCAGACCAACAATTTCTCGGCTGAGTTTGGCCGCGCGGGCGGGGCCGTGGTGAACGCTTCCATCCGCAGTGGCACGAATCAATTTCACGGTGCGGTCTGGGAGTTCCTGCGCAACACGAAGCTCAACGCCGTCGGCTTCTTCCGCCCCTCGACGGGCGTGAAGCCCATCCTGGTGCAAAACCAGTTTGGCGGTGCCATTGGCGGCCCGATCAAGAAGGACAAGATGTTTTTCTTTGCTGACTACGAAGGCCTGCGCCGCGTCGAACGCAACCTGCAATTTGCCAGCCTGCCCTCGCTTGACCAGCGCCAGGGCATTCTGGGCGTACCCGTGCGCAATCCCGTTACCGGCGATCTCTACACCGATGGCCGCATTCCGGCCAGCGCCATCACGCCGTTCGCCCGGCGCGTACTGGGAGATCTGCCTGCGCCCATCCGCCCAAACGCGCTGGGTGTGGCCGCGTCCAACAACTATGACCGCTTGACGCCCACTCCCTGGGACGACAACAAAGGTGACATCCGCTACGACCACTACATCTCGTCCAAGCTAACCGCCTTTGTCCGCTACAGCAACCGCAAGCTGATCCGCATTGAGGACCATGTGATTCCGGGACTGTCGGGCGGCGATTCTAACGGCTACGTCCGCGCCATCAACGAACAGATCGCCACGGGCTTTAACTACAACCTGTCGCCCAGTTCGCTGATCGACTTCCGCATCGCCGTCGGGCGCACCGAAGGCGGCAAGTCCGCCCTGGGTGGCGAACGCGGCAACATGCTTCAGGAGTACGGCATCCCTGGCTTGCCCAACTCCCCCACCATCGGCGGCGGCTTAACGACGCAGGGCGTCGGCGGATTCACTACCATGGGCCGGCAGGGCTCTAACCCGCAGTTCCAGAATCCGTTTGTGGTGAACCCGAAGGTGAACTACTCCAAGATCGTTGGTAAGCACTCGCTGAAGACCGGCTACGAGTATCAATCGATCAATACCGATATCTTCGATTTCAATCCGCAGTACGGCTCCGATGGCTACGGCGGCCAGTTCTCCCGGCCCACCACGTCGCCCGCTAACAACCTCTACAACCTGGCGGACTTCCTGTTTGGTGCCCGGTCCAGCTACAGCCTCAACAACGAGGTGGTGCTGAACTACCGCCAGCGCATGCACTTCTTCTATCTGCAAGACGACTTCAAGGTCTCCTCGAAGTTGACCCTCAATCTGGGCGTCCGCTATGAGTACGCCACGCCGCAATGGGAGGAGCAGAACCGGATCGGCAATTTCAATCCGGCCAACAATACACTGCTGCAAGCCAAGGCCGGCAGCTTGTACGACCGCGCCCTGGTGAACCCGGACCGCAACAACTTTGCGCCCCGGCTGGGTATGGCCTATCAGGCGACGGCCAAGATGGTCGTGCGGGCGGGATACGGCAGCAGCTACGTCCATTTCAACCGCATGGGTGGCGAAAACCTGCTGGGCTACAACGGTCCCGGCATCGTCAACCTGACGATCAATCAGGTGCCCACCCAGCCTGCCTGCACCGGCGACAACTACCGCAACTGCTTCCGCCTCACCCAGCAGGGCTACCCGCCGAACCTGGCCAGCCCGGCCAACTTCTCCACGGCCAATACCCGCACCAACTTCACTCCCGCCGACTTCAAGACCAGCCGCGTGGAAAGCTGGCACGTCACGATACAGCGCGAACTCACCAAGGATTGGCTGATTGATGCGGGCTACGTCGGTAACCGCGGCGTTGGCCTGATGATTCTGGGCGACTACAACCAGGCCCGGGCCAATGCCGTGGGCGAGAACACGGCCCTGGCGGCGCGCCGCCCCATCCAGGGCTTCGACTTTATCCAGGTCTCATTTGGTGGTGGGTTCTCGAACTACCACGGTCTGCAACTGAAGCTGGAGCGCAAGTACCGCCAAGGCTTCTACTTCCTGAATAGCTTTACCTGGTCCAAGGCGATTGACAATGCCTCCGGCCACTTGGAGTCCTTCAACGGTGACAACTCGCGGGTGAACTTCCGCAACTTGGCGGCGGAGAAAGGTCTGGGCGCTTACAACCAGCCCTGGAACAACACCAGCACCACTGTTTGGGAAGTGCCTTACGGTAAGGGCCGGCGCTGGGATGGGCGGAACTGGTTCTTGAACGGCGTCTTTGGGGGGTGGCGTGTTTCGGCCATCAACACCATGACCGCCGGTCAGCCCATCAACTTGAATTACGGTCCTCCAGCGGCGTTTTCGGTGTCCGGCGCGCCCACCTACCGGCCCAACTATCTGGGCGGCAGCCTCTATTCACCGGAGCGGAGCCCCACCAATTACTTCAATCGCGCTGCGGTAGTGGCCCCCAGTATTGCCAACATCAACGATCCCACTCAACCGTTCGGCAACTTGGGTCGCAACGTCGCCATCAGCAATGCGATTTACAACCTGGATGGCGGGCTCCACAAGGAGTTCCCGCTGCCGCGGGAGTCGATGAACTTCCAGTTCCGCGCGGAGTTCTTCAACTTGTTCAACAAGTCGAACCTGGGCGCGCCACAGGCCAACGTCACGGCCAACAACTACGGCACCATCACGGGCCTGGCCTCTCCTGCACGCCAGATCCAGTTTGCGCTGAAGCTGGTTTTCTAGCCCCAACCTCTTCCAGCCGGGTGCATCTGGCTGATACTGGAGGTTGGGACAACGTGTCTTAATCATTGGTGCCGGCCTGGCCGGACTGACCGCCGCGCGAGCGTTAACCTCGCGCGGCGTTTCTGTTGTGGTGCTGGACAAAGGCCGGCGGCCCGGGGGGCGGATGGCCACGCGGAGGCTGGGCGAGGCGACGTTTGACCATGGGGCCCAGTTCTTCACCGTACGCTCCCCGGAGTTCGCGGCGCTGATGTCGGAATGGCCGGTGCGCGAATGGTGCCGCGGATTCTCCGGTGACGATGGTCATCCACGGTTCATGGCGCCGGGTGGGATGAACTCGATCACCGGGCAGATGGCGCGCGGCCTGGATGTGCGCTGCGAGGTTCAAGTGACGAAGCTCGCACCCATGATGGATGGCTTCGACGCCGCCATCCTCACCGCCCCGGTGCCGCAGTCGCTCGCCATGCTGGACGAGCCAGTGCCAGAGCTGGAAGCCATTGAGTACGACCGCTGCCTGGCGCTGATGCTCCGCAACGCCGAACAAGACTTGCCGCCTCCCGGAGCCATCCAGACAGTTGATGGTGAACCAGTCTGCTGGATCGCCGACAACCACGCCAAAGGCGTCTCTGGTGAACCACGCGCGATCACCATCCACGCCGGGCCGGAGTTCAGTCTTCGCCATTGGGAGACGCCGGAAGAAGAAGTGGTGGCGTTATTGGCAACGGGCAGTTTCACCGAGTACAAGCTCCACCGCTGGAAGTTCGCCAAGCCCCGCGTGCTCTACCCAGAACGCTGCTACCGCCGTGGCAACATCGTCTTTGCTGGTGATGCGTTTGGGGAAGCTCGCGTGGAAGGTGCCGTATTGTCGGGTCTGGCGGCTGCTGCGGCGCTGGACTAAGCCAGCGCTCTACTTCCGCACCACGAACACCGCCACCTCCGCCCGCAAGTTGGGCATAGCGGACACGCGGCTCGAACCAGCGAGGAAGATGCGGTGTTCCACCGTCCACTTCTCCGCGGCGCACAGCGCTTCAAAATCCAGCACCGTCAGCACGTGGATGTTAGGCGACTCATACCACTTGAAGGGGAACAGGCTGGTGCTGGGGGCATGGCCGGTGGTCAGCAGTGAGAGCCGCACGGCCCAGTGGCCGAAGTTGGGGAAGCCCACCACCATGCGGCGGCCCACGCGTAGCATCTCGCGCAGGATGGTCACCGGATTGGCCACCTGTTGCAAGGTCTGCGACAGGATTACGTAGTCAAAGGCAGAATCCGGGTAGTCTGAAAGACTTTGCGCCATGTCGCCCTGGTAGACGCTGGCCCCACGGGCGATGGCTTTCTGCACCAAGGCGCGATCAATCTCCACGCCCCGGGCATCACAGTCCTTGTTGTCCTTGAGCCACGCCAGCAGAGCGCCATCGCCGCAGCCCAGATCCAGCACGCGGGACTTGGGGTCGATGATGTTGCCGATGGTGGCGTAGTCGCGCCGCTCCAGCACTTCGCGGACGGTACTCAACGCGTCACCCGCTGATAGGTGGAATTTAGGAAGCCCCGCACCAGTTCGGTCTGCTCTTCCACTTCCAACAGGAACGCGTCGTGGCCGTATTGTGAGGAGAGCTCGCAGTACGCGACATCCCGGTTGCGGCTGCGGAGCGCGCGGACGATCTCTTCGGATTGATAGGGCGGGTACAGCCAGTCCGAACTGAAGCTGACCAGCAGAAACCGGGCTTCGGCGCGTTCGAGCGCCGCCGGCAGTGACCCGCGGCCATACGACAAGTCGAAGTAGTCCATCGCCTTGGTGATGTAGAGGTAAGAGTTGGCGTCAAAGCGGTCCACAAACTGGCTGCCGCGATACCGGAGGTAGCTCTCCACTTCAAACTCCGCCGAGAAGTCAAAGCCCGCCGCTTCACGCGTCAAGGCTTCGCGGCCATTCAAACGCCGCCCGAACTTCTCCTTCATCGACGAATCGCTCATGTAGGTGATGTGGCCCACCATGCGCGCCACGGCGAGGCCGCGGGCGGGAGGCCGCTGCAGGTAGTAGCTGCCACGGTCCCAGTCCGGGTCGGCCATGATGGCTTGGCGGCCCACTTCGTTGAAGGCGATCTGCTGTGCGCTGTGGCGGTGCGTGGTCGCAATCGGGATAACCGCCGCCACCATCTCCGGATACGCGACCGACCATTCCAGCGCCTGCATGCCGCCCATCGAGCCACCGGCCACGGCCAGCAGGCGCGAGATGCCGATCCGGTCAATCAGCATTTTCTGCAACCGCACAATGTCCGGCACGGTGATCACCGGGAAGGTCATGGCGAACGGCTGCCCGGTGGCCGGGTCGATCGACGAAGGGCCCGTCGTGCCCGCACAACCGCCCAGGATGTTGGAACAGATGACACAATAACGGTCCGTGTCAAACGCCTTGCCCGGGCCGATCATGTTGTCCCACCAGCCGGGCCGCCCCGAGACACGGTGGATTCCGGCGGCATGGGCGTCGCCGGAGAACGCGTGCGTGATCAGAATGGCATTGGAACGGTTGGCATTGAGCTCACCGTAGGTCTCAAAAGCAATATCGACCGGCGTCAACACAGAGCCGCAATCCAGCGGCAGCGCCGCAAAGCGCTCAATCTGCGTTTCTACCATCTGGGCATTGGCAATCATTGGAGGATGATCTTTCATGATAGCGTCGCCCGCTGGTGAGCAACTGGAAGCCCAAGGTCAGGGCGGAACTGATGCGCTACCATGCTGATCAATGGAGACGGTGCTGGAGTTGCGGGGCGTTTCAAAGGACTTTGGTGGGGACCCGGCCGTCGATGCCGTCAGCCTCTCCATCGAACGGGGTGAACTCCATTCTCTTTGCGGACCTTCCGGGTGCGGCAAGACCACATTGCTCCGTCTCGTAGCCGGCTTTGAAGCGCCATCAGCGGGCGAAATCTTCCTAAACAGCCGGCTCATCAATCATGAGCCGCCCTACCGCCGCAACGTCACGACGGTCTTTCAGAACTACGCCCTGTTTCCGCACATGACGGTGCAAGCCAACATCGAGTTCGGCCTGAAGCAGAAGGGCGTGCGTGATCTGGCCGAACCCGTCCGCCGGGCGCTGGATCTGGTGCAGTTAACCGGACTGGAACACCGGCGGCCGGACCAGCTATCAGGCGGCCAGCGGCAGCGTGTGGCCATTGCTCGCTCCCTAGCGCTGGCACCCGAAGTCTTGCTGCTGGACGAACCGTTGTCAGCTCTGGACCCCAACCTCCGCAAACAGGTCCGGCAAGAACTGAAGGCACTGCAACGCCGCGTGGGCATTACCTTTCTGATGGTGACGCATGACCAGGAGGAGGCCCTGTCGCTCTCGGACCGCATCACCGTCCTGGACCGTGGCCGCCTTCAGCAGACCGGTGCGCCACAGCAGATCTATCTGCGTCCGGCGAATCGCTTTGTGGCCGATTTTCTGGGCACGGTCAACTGGATCGACGGCATTGGGGTGCGCCCGGAGGCCACCCGGATCAGCCTGGAGCGGCCATCGAATGGGGCCCGCGTCCGCGCCGGACGGATCTCGGCCTCGACCTTTCTGGGCGATTGCATCCAGCTGGACACACTGCTGGACTCTGGCGAGCGGTTGACGGCCCAGGTTTCGCGGATGAATGGCGCTTTCCAGTCCGGCGACCACGTCCATGTCTGGTGGCATCCTGGCGATGAGATCACGCTCTAAGCCCGATCCCCCCGCGGCGGCGTTCCTGGCCCCGTCCGTACTGCTCCAGGCGCTGCTGTTCCTGTGTCCGCTCGCCATCATTGCGGGCTATTCGCTACTGTCTCGCGGAGCTTACGGCGGCGTTGAGCTTGCGGTGAGTTTTGAGAACTACCAGCGGCTGTTCGATCCGCTCTACGGCGCCATCTTGTTGCGTTCGGTTTGGCTGGCGTCGATCTCAACGCTGCTGTGTCTGGTGCTGGGCTTCCCGCTGGCCCTTTTTATTGCGCGCTCCGGCCGGCGTAAGGGCTTGTATCTACAACTGGTGATCCTGCCGTTCTGGACCAGCTTTCTGATCCGCACGTATGCCTGGATCTTCCTGCTGCGCGACACGGGGCTGGTGAACACGGTGCTAACCGCGGCGGGATTGATTACGCAGCCGCTGCCATTGCTCTACAACGATGCGGCGGTGGTGCTGGGGCTGGTCTATGGCTATCTCCCGTTTATGGTGCTGCCGCTCTACGCCACCATCGAGCGGCTAGACAAGTCGTTGCTTGAAGCCGCGGCGGACCTGGGCGCGACGCCGTGGAAGACTTTGTGGACTGTGGTGCTGCCGCTGTGCCGGCCCGGCATTGTGGCCGGCGTGGTGTTGGTCTTCATCCCCTGCCTGGGCGCGTATCTCACGCCGGACCTGATGGGTGGCGGTAAGACCATCATGATCGGCAATCTGGTGCAGAACCAGTTCTCGACCGCGCGCGATTGGCCCTTCGGCGCGGCCCTCTCACTGGCCTTGATGGCCCTGGTGATGGCGCTGCTGATGGCGATGTCGCGCCGCCGTGGCGGCCAGCAGGCGGAGGACTTGCTGTGAGCCGCCTGCTGGGTGTCTATGCGCTGGCGGCCTACGCCTTTCTGCACTTGCCGCTGGTGGTGCTCGGCGTGTTCAGCTTCAACCGCTCACGGTTCACCCAATGGGAAGGGTGGTCACTAAAGTGGTATCAGGCGATGGGGGCAGATTCCGCCTTGCTGGAGGCGGCGGCCAATAGTGTTCTCATCGCGCTGTGTGCCACGCTCATCGCGACCGTTGCGGGGACGCTGTGCGCCTACGGCTTGTGGAAGCGGCGCGTGCCATGGCTGTCGGGGTCTCTCTACCTGTCGCTGGTGAGCCCGGAGATTGTCACGGGCGTGGCGTTGTTGGCGTTCTACCAATGGGTGTTCCGGTTTCTTGATGTGCAGTTGGGCATGCACACGGTGGTGCTGGCGCATGTCTCGTTCTCGCTGGCCTACGTGGTGGTGGTGGTGCTCTCCCGTCTGCGCACGCTGGACCCGGTGCTGGAAGAAGCGGCGATGGACTTGGGCGCTTCACCCTGGTGGGCTTTCTATCGGGTGACGCTGCCGCAGTTGGTGCCCGGTATTGCGGCGGCGGCGTTGCTGGTCTTCACGCTTTCTTTTGACGACTACGTGATCACGTCGCTGGTGGCGGGTGTCGATTCCGAGACCTTGCCGATGCTGATCTATTCCACCGCGCGGCGAGGCGCGAGCCCGGTGTTGAACGCTATCTCGACGGTGCTGGTGGTGGGGCTAGGTGGCCTGATCCTGCTGGCGGAGCGGCTCCGTGAGGCCTAGCGTATTGAACCGCCGAGCATTTCTGGCCGCTTCCGCCGGGGCGGCTGCTTGTGCCCGTGACCCAAGGCCTCGGCTGAACGTCTTCAACTGGTCCGACTACATCGCGCCGCAAGTGATCCCCAACTTCGAACGCGAGTTCGGCGTCCGGGTTCGCTATGGCGTCTATGAAGTCACCGAAGAGATGGTGGCGCGGGTGTGGAGCGGCAACTCCGGCTGGGATGTCGTGTTTCCTTCGAATTCCTACGTCGAGCCGTTGCGTCAGGCCGGGTTGCTGCAGCGGCTCAATCACGCGCGGCTTCCGGGACTGGCTAACCTGGAGCGCCTGTTTCAAGCACCGCTGTGGGACCGCGGGCTCGACTGGTCGATGCCCTACATGTGGGGCGCGACGGGCATTGTCTATCAACGCACTCTTGACCCGGCTCCGCGCGCCTGGCGTGACCTGTGGTCGGCACCGCTGAAGGGACGAATGACGATGCTGGACGATCCGGCGGAGGTGTTAGGCGCGTGCCTGAAGAAGTTGGGCTATTCCGTGAATGCCACGTCACCCACGGAATTGGCGGCGGCCAAGCAGGAGGCGGTGACGCAGAAGGCAGTGCTGCGAGCCTATCTCAATGCCGAAGTGCGGGATCAGTTGATTGCCGGGGACCTGCTGGCGGCGCAGGCCTGGCGTTTGACCGCCCAGCAGGCGATCGATGGCGCGCCGGAGCGTCTCGAGTTTGTGTTTCCCGAAGAAGGCTTTCCCATCTACGCCGATTGCGCGTGCATCCTGCGCGAATCCAAGCGCTCTGAACTGGCGCACGAGTTTCTCGACTACCTGTTGCGTCCGGAAGTGGCGGCAGCAACGGCCGTCGCCATGAAGACCTCCACCTGCAACGGTGCGGCGCGGCCCTTGCTGCCTCCGGCGGTTCGCGATTCTCCCATTTACTATCCTCCGGCGGATGTGCTCGCGCGCGGCGAATGGTTCACGCCCGTTCCCGCCGCCGCGCAACGTCTGCGGGACCGGCTCTGGACCGAGATCAAGTCAGCATGACCCAAGCGGGTCGGCTGAGCTAACCTCGGCATAGGTGGATGCTCTTATTGCGGTCTCAATTTTTGCGGTCGGTCTGTTGCTCGGCTTTGCGCTGGCCTGGCTGTTGACGCGCCAATCGAAGGCGGAATCAGGCCTGGAACAGTCGCGCTTGCGGGAGGCGTTTGAAGCGCTGGCGGCGCAGGCCTTGCGCGGGAACACGCAGTCATTTCTTGATCTGGCCAAGGGTGAGCTGGAACAGAAGCGCCAGGCTGTCGATGCCTTGGTGAAGCCGCTGCAGGATTCGCTCGCGCAGTTCGGGCAGCAGATTCAATCGATCGAACGGCAGCGGGCCGACGCTTATGGCGGGTTGCGCCAACAGGTGACTTCGCTGGTGGAAGCGCATCACGCGCTCAGCAAGCAGACGACGACTCTGGCCCAAGCGCTGAAAGCTCCACAGGTACGCGGCCGTTGGGGTGAGATCCAGTTGCGGCGGGTGGTGGAACTGGCGGGGATGCTGGCCTACTGCGACTTTGAGGAGCAGGCGCAAGCCGGCGATAGCCGCCTACGGCCGGACCTGATCGTGAAGCTGCCGAATCAACGGCTGATTGTGGTCGATGCTAAAGCTCCGTTGAATGCCTATCTGGAAGCCATTGAAGCCACCGATGAAGCCACCCGCAATGCCCGCTTGAGCGATCATGCGGCTCGTGTGAAAGCGCATATCCGCGCACTGGGCGGCAAGGATTACGGCGGGCGGATTCGTGATGCGGCGGAGTTCGTGGTCTGCTTTATGCCCGGCGAAGTCTTCTTGAGTGCCGCCCTGGAGCAGGACCCGTCACTACTGGAATTCGGTGTCGATCAAGGCGTGCTGCTGGCCACGCCGACAACGCTGATCTCGCTGCTGAAGGCCGTGGCTTATGGCTGGAATTCGGAGAAGGTGGCTGAAAGCGCGCGCCAGATCCAGGATCTGGGCAAGGAAGTCCACGAACGGTTGGGCATTTTTGCCGGACACATCGAGAAGCTGGGCAGCAATCTGGCGACGGCGGTGAAGAGCTACAACGCGGCTGTCGGGTCACTGGAGTCGCGCGTGTTGCCCAGCGCCCGCAAGTTTGAGGAGTTGGGCGCGGCCAGCGCGAAGCCCTTGCCTGAACTCGAGCGCGTTGAAGTGGAGCCGCGGGACGCACGGCAGCCGGGCCTGTTCTAGTTCGGGGCTGCGCCTTCGGCGACGGGCCGCGAGTGGCGGGGCCTCGCGCGCCGCTGCTCATGTTTCTCGAACAGCGGAAGTAGCTTCAGCTCAATCCATTGAAAGGCCGCCGCCAAGCCTTCGCGCTGATAGAGGCGGCCCACTTCGGCTTCCACGGCTGTTGGCTCACCCAGGCCGTTCAGGAACTGGTTCGAGGTCATGCGGGTAAACTTCTCGCCATCCATCCGCCCGTCCTCGCGCAGGATGCGTTCCCGGGCGTAGAGGGCCAGCACGGCATCGCCCACCCAGGCTTCTTCCAGCAGCTGTTTGCGCCGCTCGCTCACATGTACATTCCGCCGTTGACGTTCAGCACGGCTCCGGTGACGTAGCCCGCTTCATCGCTCGCCAAAAACTTCACGGCGGCGGCGATGTCTTCCGCTTTGCCAAAGCGCTTCAACGGGATCACGCCCAGCATCTTTTCTTTCACTTCGTCGGGCAGCACGGCCGTCATGTCGGTGTCGACAAAGCCGGGGGTCACGCAGTTGACGGTGATGTTGCGCGCACCCAGTTCCTGCGCCAGCGTCTTGGTGACGCCGATCAGCCCGGCCTTCGCCGCCACGTAGTTCGCCTGCCCGGCGTTGCCCATCTGGCCGACGACGCTCGCGATGTTGATGATGCGGCCCCAACGCTCCTTCATCATGCCGGGCATCGCCTGCTGGCAGCAGAAGAAGGCGCCGGAGAGATTGGTGTTCAGCACTGCATCCCAGTCTTCACGCTTCATGCGCATCGACAGGCCATCGCGCGTGATGCCGGCGTTGTTGATGAGCACGGTGATCACGCCGAACTCCTTGGCCACCGTGGCCATCGCCTCTTTGATCGACTCCTGCGAGCCCAGATCGATCGTCACCGCAAACGCCTCGCCGCCCGCGGCCCGGATCTCCTGGGCGACTTGCTCCAGTAGTTCGCGGTTGCGCGCGCCCAATGCAACGCGGTATCCAGCGGCAGCCAATTGAAGGGCACAAGCGCGGCCAATGCCGCGGCTGGCGCCGGTGACGAATGCAGTTCGTTGAGCCATCTCTACCAATGATGATACCCGGCGTAGAATCGTCTTCATGTGCTTTGCCGTTGTTGGGTTTCTCGCCGCCTCGTGTTTTGCGGCCGATGGGGATTTGCAGTTTGCGGAGTTGGACAACTTCCGCTTTGTTTCGGGCGAGACGGTGGCCAAGTGCCGACTGGGCTACCGGACCTATGGAAAGCTGAACGCCACCAAGTCGAACGCCATCCTGTTTCCCACCTGGTTCGGGGGCAAGAGCGAGAATCTGGCCGCTTTCATCGGGCCGGGCAAGCAGTTGGACTCGGGCCGGTTCTTCATCATCACGGTTGATGCGCTAGGCAATGGCGTCAGTTCCTCACCGTCGAACTCCACCGGCACCTTCCCCCGCTTCACCATTCGCGACATGGTGAACTCCCAACACCGGCTGCTCAAAGAGAAGCTGGGCCTCAACCATCTCTATGCCGTCACCGGTATCTCGATGGGCGGCATGCAGACGTTTGAATGGATGACCGCCTATCCGGACTTTCTCGATCGCGCCGTGCCGATCATCGGCTCTCCGAAGCTGAGTGCCATCGATCTGCTGCTGTGGCAAGCGCAGTTGAGCATCATTGAGAACGCCCAGGCGGCGGGCGGCGACCTGCGGGCGGCGATGCAGGGGGTGAACGCTGTGCATCAGTTTGCGCTCTACACGCCCGAGTATCGCGCGACGCACACCAAGCCGGAGGAGTTCGCCGCGCTCAAGAAGACGCTGGATGAGGGTGCGGCCAAGGGTCCGCATCCGCTCGACTGGGCGTCGCAACTGCGGGCGATGATGTCGGCCGATGCGACGCACGGGACTAATCTTGAGAAGGCGGCGGCCACCGTGAAGGCGCGGACATTGGTGGTAGCCGCGCTGCAGGATCACATGGTGAATCCGCTGCCGTCGCTGGAAATGGCGCGTTCCGGCGGTTTTGCGGTGCTGGAGCTGGCCGGAAACTGCGGCCACATGGCCACCAGTTGCGAGGCCGGAAAAGTGATTGCTGCCGTCTCGGAATTTCTCGCGCGGCCCTAATCAGCGGCATCCAACTTCCAGGCCGGTGCGTTAAGCCGGATAATGGAAGATTCATGCCCTATCAGGACCTGCGAGAGTTTGTGCGCGCGCTCGAAAAAGCTGGCGAGCTGAAGCGCATCCCGTTTGAGGTGGACCCGCACCTCGAGATCACTGAATTTGCTGACCGCAGCGTCAAGTCGGGCGGCCCGGCACTGCTGTTTGAGAAGCCCAAGGGCTCCAGTGTCCCGCTGCTGATCAACGCCTTTGCTTCGCCCAAGCGCATGCAGATCGCGCTTGAAACCGAGAACATGGATTCGATCGCGGCACGCATTTCGGAGTTTCTCCAGATGAAGATGCCGGACGGGTTCCTGAACAAGCTGAAGATGCTGCCCATCCTGGCGGAGGTGGGCGCCTTCTTCCCCAAGATCGTCAAGGATGGCCCGTGCAAGGAAGTGATCCGCAAGGGCGCGGACATCAATCTGAACGAGTTTCCGGTGCTGCACTGCTGGCCCGACGATGGCGGCCGCTACATCACGCTACCGATGGTGTTTTCAAAGAACCCCGTTACCGGCAAGCGCAACTGCGGCATGTATCGCATGCAGGTCTACGATGAGCGGACCACGGGCATGCATTGGCAGACCCACAAGCAAGGCGCGGAGCATTACCGGCGACTGCAGGCCGAAGGCAAGGAAACGCGCATGCCCGTCGCGGTCGCCATCGGTTGCGACCCGGCGACCATCTATTCCGCCATCCTGCCGCTGCCGCCCGATATTGACGAGATGATGATCGCCGGGTTCCTGCGGTCGAAGCCGGTCGAGATGGTGAAGTGCGAAACCTCCGACATTGAAGTGCCGGCACAGGCGGAGATTGTTCTGGAGGGCTACGTCAATCTGGGCGAGCTGCGGCGCGAAGGTCCGTTTGGTGATCACACGGGCTTTTACTCGCTCGAAGACGACTACCCGGTCTTCCACATTGAGTGCATCACGCACCGCAAGAACCCGCTCTACGTCACCACCATCGTGGGTCCGCCGCCGATGGAGGATTTCTACATGGGGCAGGCGATTGAACGGATCTTCCTGCCGCTGATGCGGATGCAACTGCCGGAAGTGATCGATATGTGCATGCCGGCCGAAGGCATCTTCCACAACCTGATGCTGATCAAGATCCGCAAGTCCTACCCGGGCCATGCGCGCAAAGTAATGCATGCCATCTGGGGCCTGGGGCAAGCCATGTTTACCAAGGTGATCGTGGTGATGGACGAAGATGTCGACATCCACAACGTCAGCGAAGTGGCCTGGAAGGCACTGAACAACATCGACCCGGAACGCGACATCGAGTTCGCGCATGGACCGGTGGATTCGCTGGACCACGCCTCACGCTTGGCTAACTACGGCTCCAAGATGGGCGTGGATGCCACCAAGAAGTGGCCCTCGGAAGGGTTCACGCGGCCCTGGCCCGATGTCATCAAAATGTCACCCGACATCGTGTCGCGCGTTGCTGATCTATGGAAAAAGGCGGGGTTGACTTAGTAGTCACGGGGTAGTTATCCGATTCTCATATTCGCCCGCTACTCTAACGGGCAATGCGGAATCTTTTCCTCTCGCTGATGGCTGTTTGTCTTGCGGCTCCCGTGCCGGCACAGTCGATTCTTGGAGAACTTCGGGGCTTAGTCACTGACCCCTCCGGTGCTGTGATCGCCAAGGCCAGTGTGAAGCTAACCCGCACGGCCACTGGCGAAACCCGCCGCACCGAAACGGATGGCAGCGGCAACTACGCTTTCGTCAACCTGGATGCGGCTGAGTATGACGTGTTGGTGGAAGCAACCGGCTTCCGTTCGGCGACTTCGAAAAAGTTGGCGCTGCGCGCCCGCGAAATCACTCGTGCCAACATGGCGCTAGAAGTAGCGGCGAACACGACGGAAGTCCAGGTGGTAGAGCAGAGCCAAGTGGTGCAAACGGATATGTCCACCATCATGGATTCCAAGTCGGCCAACGAAGTGAACCGCTTGCCGGTCAACTATCGCGCCGGTACATCCAATACGTTCTACTCGATCATCTCCACCGCCCCCGGCGTCCAGCCGGATCGTGGCGGCAGCTATTCGGTGGGTGGTGGAATGCCGTTCCAGACAACCGCTTCGGTGGATGGCATCTCGAACATCAACGTCCGCTCCAATGGCGTCTTGACGGAGATGTTCCCCACGGCCGATTCGGTGGATGAAGTCCGCGTCAGCTCGACGAATAACAATGCGGAGTTTGCGCAGGCCGGTGACATTACGGTCACCTCCCGCTCCGGCACCAATCAGTACCATGCGACCGGTTACTGGTATCACCAGAATGGCGCCTTTGACGCGCGCGACTTCTTCGCCGCGCGCACGCCGTTCAAGGTGTCCAATGACTACGGGGGCACCTTTGGCGGCCCGACTATCAAGAACAAGACGTTCGTCTTCGGCGCCTTTGAGAGCTTGAAGTTCCGCGCGCAGAGCGTCATCAACCAGATTGTGCCCACCGCCAACTTCCGCGCGGGCAACCTGTCGGCGGTGAGCGCCGCTTTGCGCGATCCCTTGGGCAACAACGTTCCCTTTGCGGGCAACATCATTCCGACGGCGCGTATCTCGCGCCAGTCACTTGGGCTGCTGGAGGCGCTCTACCCGGCCGCCACCCGGAGCGGAGACAACGTCGGGGCACCCAACTACCAACTGCAACAGGGACGCGCCAACAACAACGATCAATTCGATATCCGCGTCGACCACAACTTCTCGGAAAAGCACCGCGTCTTCTTCCGGTACTCATCAAAGTCGATTGACCGCAACACGCCCAACTCCTTCTTCGATACGCTGGGCACCAACACCGCCAGCCTGGACCCGAAGAACATCATCAGCGCCTGGAACTGGGTCATCAAGCCGAACCTGCTGAACGAGTTTCGCTTTGGGTATGCCAACCAGACCTCGCTTTCGACCTTCGGCAAGAATGGCACCTTTGATGGCCCGGGCCTGATGAGATCGATCGGCATGGAAGGTATCCGATCCGATCCACCCGCCGGTTCGCAGGTGCCCGACATCAGCATCAACGGCTTCAATGGCCCAGGCACGGGCCGCGAAGCGAAGACCTTGAGCAACAACTATCAGTTCGCCAACAACCTGACCTGGATCCGGGGTGCGCACACCATGAAGTTCGGTGCCGACATCCGCCGGCTGCGGACCACGGACATCACTTCGTTCTTCACGGGTGACGACATGGGTAGCTACAGCTTCAACGGCCAGTATTCGGGCTATGGCTTCTCGGACTTCCTGTTGGGCATTCCCAACCAGACGCAATTGGCCAACACCGGCAAGGACGTCAATGGCGTTACCTACCACATGGGCTTCTATCTGCAGGATGACTGGAAGGTGTCGCCCAAGCTGACGCTGAACTACGGTGTCCGCTACGAGATCCACCCGATGTTCTACGACAACGCCTTGACGACTTCGCAGTTTGACCGGGCGGCACCTGGCCCCGGCGGACGCGTCATCATCGCCAATGAAGCGGCGCGCAAGTTCACTTCGCCCGCCTTTATCGCCTCCATCGGCAACACGCCCATCATCACGGCCAAGGAAGCCGGGCTGCCGGAAACGTTGCGGTTTACCGACTTCAACAACTTCGCGCCACGCTTCGGCTTTGCCTATCGCCCCTTTGGCAACAAGACCGTCATCCGCGGCGGCTATGGCATCTACACGGCAACGATTCTGGGCTCAGTCTTTTACACCATCACCGGCATTCACGTCTCGGACGCCCGTACCTTCCCCAACCAGTTGGTGAACGGCGTCCCTGGCTTGCAGTTCCCGCGCCCGTTCGGGTCTGGTTTGGGTACGCTGTCGGTACCGGACTTCCGCCGCGCCACGCAGTTTGATGGCGCTGATCCCTACACGCAGCAGTGGAACCTGACCTTGGAGCGCGAGTTGCCCGGCCAGATCGGCTTCCGCGCGACGTACTCCGGTTCGCAGACGATCAAAATGTTCTCGAGCCCCGACCTGAACCAGGTCCGCGTCAACAACGTGGGCTTCGCCACCGCGCGTCTCTCGCGGCCCTTCCCCGTGTGGAACATCATCTACACGCGCGACCCCAATACGCGCGCCTGGTATCAGGGCCTGACGCTGGAAGCCATGAAGCGCTATAAGAGCGGCCTTTTCTTCCAAACCTCGTACGTCTGGGCCAAGGGCCTAACTAACGCGGTGGGCTCCAATGGTGGTGGCTTTGCGTCGGAGAACGGCTCGGTGCCGACTGATCGCTTCAACCTGATGCTGGACTACGGCAACACCCCGGGCATCCGCCGTCAGCGTTGGTTGACCACGTTTGCCTATGATCTGCCGTTTGGCAAGTGGGCCGGCAATAGCAAGGTGGCTCAGTTGTTGGTGGGTGGCTGGCAGACCTCTGGCATCCTGTTGGTGCAAAGCGGCCAGTACCTGACACCGACTACCGGCAACGTCACCGACCCCAGCGGCACCCAGGTGGTGCAACGCGCCAACAATCGGCCGGATTACGCCGGCACCTCCTACGGCAACCTGGAGGGCAATGCCCGGACCATCGATGCCTGGTTTGACCGGAGCGCTTTCCGGATTCCGGGCCGCGATGCCAACGGCGTCAACCTTCCCAACAACGGCACCATCGGCCGCTTCGGCTATGTGGGCCCGGGCAGCTTGATCGGTCCTGGCACGGCGACGTTTTCATTCAAGATGCAGAAGCGGTTCAACATCACCGAGAAGCTGTTTCTGCAACTGGAAGGCTCCGCCGCCAACCTGACCAACACGCCGAATTTCGACATTCCGGCGCTCAACGTCAGCGCGGCCAACTTTGGCCGCATCACGGCCACGCAGGGCCAGGAGAATGGCGGCTCGCGCAATCTTCAGGTCGGGATGCGGATCGGGTTCTAGGCGCTGCTCTCTCGATCCCAGATGCGGGCACGGACGAGGCCTCCGTAACCACTCAAGAACCAGCGCGGGTGGTCGATAAGCCCTCCCGTGTTGTCCATAAAGAAGTACCTCGAATCGGATGCCGAAGAGTTGGTGCGTTCGGCGATTAGCTCCTATCGTTCCACCCTGCAGGCGATGGCGAACAATGGCATTCAAGCCTGTCCGCCGGTCGGCCTGGAGTTGCAGCAAAGCCTGTTGAACTTGCAAGAACGGCTGGCGCTGGAGGCCACCGCACAGTTGGTGAATCAGACCGGCCAGCAAGCGAGCCAGGAACTGGAAGCCTGGAGCGGCCGCGCGGCTGAGTACTTCAAGCATCAGACCGAAGAGTTCCGCGATATCATGCTGATCATGGCCACCACCGCGCAATCGGTGGGGGACCGGGACCAGCGCTATCTCGGACAGTTGGGCGACTTCACGACTCGGCTGCAATCGTTTGCCTCACTAGACGATCTGGCGCAGATCAAGACGTCGATCAAGAAGAGTGCAAGCGAGCTTCAGTCCTGCGTGGCGCAAATGGCACGCGACGGCCAGGAAGCGGTGGCCAAGCTGCAGCGGGAACTGGCCATTCATCAGGCCAAGCTAGATGAGGCAGAGCGAATCGCGTCGGCTGACGCACTCACCGGCGTCGCCAACCGCCGCCGCGTCGAGCAGGAAATGGAATCCCGCGCCGCCGTTGGCCGCGAGTTCGCCATCGTGCTGTTCGACCTAAACCGCTTCAAGCCGATCAACGACACCTTCGGCCATCAAGCCGGTGATGCCGTACTGAAGCAGTTCGCCACGGAGCTGAAGCAAGCCTTCCGGTCCACTGACTTAGTGGGCCGCTGGGGCGGCGACGAGTTCATCGCCATTCTCGACGGCAAGGCCGATCAAGCGGAACCACAACTCGAGCGTGTGCGGAAGTGGGTGTTTGGCGAGTACACGATCCAGGCCAGCGGCAAAGAACAAAAAGTCTTTGTCGATGCTTCCATCGGCGTGGCCGGGTGGAGCAAGGGCGAAGCGATCACGCTGGTGATCGAACAGGCGGACAAGGCGATGTACGTGCAGAAGGGGAAGAAGGCGCGGTAGCGCAGTTGATCAACCCTTGCCGTTGGTAGTCAGAATTGATTACCCTTAAGCCGTGACGGTGGCGGAACTGCGGCGGCTGCTGCGCCGGCTGGGGTGCACCTTTGAAGAAGGAACCAGACACACGATTGTCCGGTTTGGAGGCAAGCGCTCCTTGATTCCAAGGCACCCCTCTGCCGAGGTGAAGACCGGCATGGTGGAAGGCATACTTAAGCAGTTGGGGCTGAAGCGGAGGGATTGATGGCGGGTTATTGGGCAGTTTTCCAGCCGGCACCCGAGGGCGGCTTCGTGATCACGTTTCCGGATTTCGACTGGGGCATCACTCAAGCCGAGACCGAACTGGAAGGTGTCACGATGGCCCAGGATGCTCTAATCACCGTGATCCAGGAGCAGATCCGCCAAGCGGAGACTTTGCCTACCCCCGCCCGCCGCGCCCGCCGACATGCACGCTGGATCGAACTTCCCGCCCTGGCGTCTGCGAAAGTTGAACTCTATCGCGCCTTCCAGGCTTCCGGCATGACGAAAGCGGAACTGGGTAGGCAGGTGGGTCTGCACAAGGCCAATGTCGACCGACTATTTGACTTGCGGCACGGCTCCCGGCTGGATCAGATTGAGGCTGGGTATCGGGTATTGGGGAAGCGGCTGGTGGTTGGAGTGGACGAGGCGGCGTAGTGCTACCCTGCGGCGTCGATTATGCAGAACCAACCATCATCATTCGTCCCAGCAATGAATTGCCGTTGCTGTGTTGAATCACGCGGGATTTCTTGATGTGTATCGAGTGGCGCTGATCGCCAGCCGCCAAATGAAACTGAAACTCACCATCTGTCTTACGCTTACGCACTGAGCCAATTCTAATGTGTCGCGGCGCCGCAGTGTAACCAAAAAAAACGGGC
This sequence comes from Bryobacteraceae bacterium, assembly GCA_947458745.1. Lineage (GTDB taxonomy): Bacteria > Acidobacteriota > Terriglobia > Bryobacterales > Bryobacteraceae > JAPKYZ01. The sequence continues at coordinate 112,133 of CANGYQ010000005.1, forward strand.
GACCCGAAGGCCGCCCGTAACTGGAGCAACTCACGACTGACTGCGAATATCCTTGACCAAGCCGCCCCAAGCCCTGTAGGCCAAGCCCACCTGCCCGGGGCGGTTAGCCCCTTAGTAGCGGTAGTGGTCGGGCTTGTAGGGGCCTTCGACGGGGACGCCGATGTATTCGGCCTGTTCCTTGGAAAGGGTGGTCAGCTTGACGCCGATCTTTTCCAGGTGGAGGCGGGCCACTTCTTCGTCCAGCTTCTTGGGCAGGGTGTAGACCTTCTTCTCGTAGAAGTCCTTGTTGGCCCACAGGTCAACGGCGGCCAGCGTCTGGTTGGCGAACGAGTTCGACATCACGAAGCTGGGGTGGCCGGTGGCGCAGCCCAGGTTCACCAGGCGGCCTTCGGCGAGCATGTAGATCGAGTTGCCGCCGGGGAAGGTGTACATATCCACCTGGGGCTTGATGTTCAGGCGGACGGCGTCGGAGGTGTTCAACTTGTCGATTTCGATTTCGTTGTCGAAGTGGCCGATGTTGCAGACGATCGCCTGATCCTTCATGTGGCGCATGTGGTCCACGGTGATGACGCCGAAGTTGCCGGTGGTGGTGACGTAGATGTCGCCACGGCCCAGCGTCTCTTCGACGGTGGTCACTTCGTAGCCTTCCATCGCGGCTTGCAGGGCGTTGATGGGGTCGATCTCGGTAACGATCACGCGAGCGCCCAGGCCGCGCAGACTGCGGGCGGAACCCTTACCCACGTCGCCGTAGCCGCACACGACGCAGACCTTGCCGGCCACCATCACGTCGGTGGCGCGCTTGATGCCGTCAGCCAGTGATTCGCGGCAACCGTACAGGTTGTCGAACTTCGACTTGGTGACCGAGTCGTTGACATTGATGGCCGGGACCAGCAGCTTGTGCTGCTCCATCAGCTGGTAGAGGCGGTGCACACCGGTGGTGGTTTCTTCCGAAACGCCGCGCCAATCCTTGACAATCGTGGCGAAGATGCCGGGCTGTTCGACGGCAATGTTCTTCAGCAGGTCCTTGATGACCTTTTCTTCGTGGCTCCCGGAGGGCGAGTTCACCCAATCCGAGCCATTCTCCATCTCAAATCCCTTGTGGATGAACAACGTGACGTCGCCGCCGTCGTCCACCACCAGTTCCGGACCCTTGCCGCGCGGGTGGATGATGGCCTTCCAGGTGCAATCCCAGTACTCTTCCAGCGTTTCGCCCTTCCAGGCAAACACGGGCACGCCCGCGGCGGCGATGGCGGCGGCAGCGTGGTCCTGCGTCGAGAAGATGTTGCAGCTGGCCCAGCGCACGTCGGCACCCAGGTCAACCAACGTCTCGATCAGAACGGCCGTCTGGATCGTCATGTGCAGCGAACCGGTCACCCGGACGCCGGCAAGCGGTTTGGAAGTCGCATACTTCTTGCGAATCGACATCAGGCCGGGCATTTCAAACTCGGCGATGTTGATCTCTTTGCGGCCCCAGTCGGCCAGGGTCAGGTCAGCGACCTTGTATTCGGTGGCAATGTTGTTGAGAGTGGCTGTGCTCATATTGTTGTCATCCATCTATCGATCAGGATATGTTGATATTTTAGCGAATCGCTGAAACGCCGTCAACAGAATCCTCAATACCATGCCTTCCATCACCAAATCCATGCGCCTGCTGACCGACCCGTCCCGGTTGCGGATCGTCTTACTGCTTGAAAAAGAGGAACTTTCTGTCGCGGAGCTTCAGGAGATCTTATCGATGGGCCAAAGCCGGATCTCTACCCATCTTTCGCAGTTGAAGCAGGCGGAACTGGTTGAGGATCGCCGCTCGGGCAAAAACATCCTCTATCAGCTGCGGACCCCGCAGCTCTGGGGAGAATTGCTGAATCTGGCCCATCAGGCGGCGGCGGAGATCCTGGAGACCGCTAGCGACGTGCAGGCGTTGGGGCTCATTCTCGACCACCGGCGCGACAAGACCCGCGCCTATTTTGATGAACTGGCCGGAAAATTTGGACGGCAGTATGTGCCGGGGCGGTCCTGGAAAGGTTTGGCGGAAACGTTGCTGATGCTACTGCCGCCGATGGTGATTGCGGATCTGGGCGCGGGCGAAGGGACGTTCACCCAGTTGCTGGCCCGGCGGGCCCAGCGGGTGATTGCGGTCGACAACTCAGAAAAGATGGTGGCTTTTGCTGCCGATGCCGCCCAGCGCAATGGACTGGACAACGTCGAGTTCCGCTTAGGTGACCTGGAAGACCCTCCGATCGATCCGGAGTCGGTCGATCTGGCATTCTTCTCGCAATCCCTGCACCACGCGCTTCATCCCCGTCGCGCGGTCGAGGCAGCTTTCCGGTTGATCCGCCCCGGCGGCCAGATCGCGATTCTGGACCTCAAGCGGCACGCGTTTGAAGAGGCTCGCGAACTCTATGCCGATCGCTGGTTGGGCTTTGCGGAGGTGGAACTACTGGAATTCGTTACCCAGGCCGGCTTTGGCGATACCGGCGTGTGGACGGTGCACCGGGAAGAGGAAACGCCGCACTTTGAAACAATTCTCGCGCTGGGGCGGAAGCCCGTGCTCTGATGGGGGCCAGTTCCTGGTCAATCAGCACGTTGCCGTGAAGGGTTCGCCCGAGCCTTCGCCCGGGATCACCCCAAAATCCGGCTAAGTAATTTTTTGCTGTGGAAGCCCCGTCCGGCGACGATAAGCGGTTCATACAAGAATAACCAGACTCCAGCCGGCAGTCAGCGGCGGAGCTATTGATTGGAAGGGCAGCGTCTTATGGATATTAATCCTACCCGTCCCGACGCCGCACCGGTCCTCCTCGTAGACCAGGCTTTACCGGCCCGCGAGGTCGCCGAGCGGCGTGAACTGGTGAAAGCCGTTCGGGCGATCAACGAAACTTCGTCCCTGGGCCAGAATAATGAACTGACCTATGCCGTGGACCGGGACACCCGCCGCACGGTGGTCCGCATCATCAACAAGCAAACCCGCGAGCTGGTGGCCCAGTTGCCATCCGAGCAGGTGCTGGAACTGGCTCGCCAGATAAACAAATAGTTGCGCCAGGCCCCGTGGGGAGGGTTTTCCCACTGAAGGAGCAGGCAAGAAAAGCCGATACTGCAAATAACAATGACGGCTTACGGCGCTCACGAAACCTACCTGGAAACGACGGTCCGCAGCTCTGACCCTCTTGATCTGACCCGGCTTCTCTACCGGACGGCAATCGATTCGCTGCGTCAGGCGGCCGCTGCTCAACGCGCCGGCGATATCGCCACGCGCGGCCGGCAGGTCAGCCGCACGCAAGCCATTGTCGGCGAGCTGTTAACGGCTCTGGACGAACGCCAGGAGATCTCCCGCCGTCTGGCACCGCTGTACGAGTATCTGCTGCACATCACCCAGGTCGCACAGGTGGAACAGCGGACCGAGCCGCTGGATGAAGCCCGCAGGTTGCTGGAAACTCTGCTGGAAGGCTGGCAGCAAGTAGAACTTCCCGCGGACGTCGACGCCGCCACCGCTGCGTAAGGCATCGGCGGTTAGCGTCTGACATTGCACCGGTGATGCAACGCCACATTTTCGCGAAGCGGTTCTCCCCCTCGACTAGACCCTACTCCGCTTTACCTGCCTGGCTGGCTTGGCCCAGTCCGCCCCGGTGTGCCTGGCGCGGACATCTGGCTTACACCCGGCTATAATTGGGTCTCTCACTGAATCTGCGAGTATGCTTTCCGTGCCCCCCGGACGGAATGGCTGTCGTGTCTTGGTGTCGAGGTGAAAGGCGAATGATGGCGACTACCCCGGTTTTGGTCAATGCAGAAGCACCCGCGCGCCGCTGCACGCTGTGCCTGGCGCTGCTGGTGGTTCTAGCATCCACTACGGCTTGGGCTGCGGCACCGGTTCCGTTGGTGGCCAAGGGACGCGCCGTTAACTGGTGGTTTGTCTTCAAATTCAACAGCGGCACAGCGCCCGGCTGCGCTGGAACCGCGGCCCGGACGTGTCGGTTTGGGGGCACGCTGCGGGAAGGCGATCGGTTCAGCCAGCAGTTTGTTTTTGCTAGCAACAAGAGTCCCATCCTGCGCGAAGGTGGAGGCTGTGTGGGGACCACCCAGGAGGACCCGGTGGGCGCAACCTTCGACCAGATCTACAACGGGCGATTCTTCTATGTCGTCTGGAACGATCAGTTGGAGGGACACCCCATCCCGGACCGGGGAAGCCCAGGTGGGCATTCCAAGGGAATTCTGGCCTGGGATGAGAGCGGTAACGGCGTGGTGATGCAGGTGACCACCCCGTCCTGGCCGGGCTCCGGCAGCGCGTCCGCCCCGCGCCAAGGGGAAGGCAATACCTTGGGCTGTTTGGAGCGAAACAATATTCTGGTCAGCCAACACTTCTTCGCTTTGGGCTTGAAGAAAGCCGGAGTGGCGATCCTGTTGAAGGCCCTCATCAACGCCAATGTCGTGACCAGCGCCACAAAGCCGGAACTGGTGCGCAACGGCGGCCCGGCCGAGCTCCAGACCCTGGTCGGCCAATTGGGTTCGGCCGCCCGGAGTACAACCCCCACCGTCGACAAACTGCCCGGCGGCGTGACTTTAATCTCCAAGCCGTCGGGCCTTCATGTGCCGCCCTGGCAGATGGCCTCCGCTCTGCTGGGTGGCCAGCCTTTGCGGGCTGCCACCTGGTGGCTGCAACCGTTGATCCCCACCACCACCGCCACGACACCCATTGGTTGTTGGTCACCCACATTGGGCCCACCTGGCCCCGTCGAGATTGCCACCACCGGCACCTGGGACAACAAGCCGATCGGCTTGAAAGGGTCCCCCTCGCCACAAGGTAATCACGCCAAGATCGGTGTTGCCCTGGGTAAGAAGCCGATGGCCATCTTTGCGGATCTCAACCAGCAGGGGGCGCTGTCCGGTGCCCCGTCGGTCTGCGACAACAGCCAGAACGGCCGCGGCGGTCTGTTTTTCGTTCTCAGCAACCGGAAGCTGGCGGCCAGCGTGGGCGCGTTAATTAAGGGCGAGACGGCACCGGCGCCGTAGGGCTGGCCGCGTCCGTGGCTGCACCGGCGGCGGAGGAAGCGCTGGCCGGTGGGCTGGACTTTCGCAGACTGTCGGTGACCATCTTCGCCAGGCCAAATCCCCCGCTGGCCGCCATCACTTTGGCGAACTCCTGTTCGGCGAATTCGATCATCGTGGAACCGGAGGCATCATCGCCCCCACCCATCCAACCCGTTTTGCCGTCCGCCCGCATGGCCTGCAACATCTGGCCGATCATCAACGCTTCAAACTGAGACGCGGCCTTCTGGATGTTCTCCGGGGAATTTCGCGCCGAAGGTGCCGTGCTAGGTTCAGCTGCCTGACTGGTGGCGGCGGGAATGGCGGCCGGTGTAAGGATGGAGATGGCGGGTAACATGGGCGGCGTGGCTCTAGATCACTTCCAGGATGGCTTCAATCGCTCCGGCGGCGCGCAGGTTCTGGAAGATCGCGATCACGTCGCGGGGTGTCGAGCCGATCGATTGCAGGGCCCGGACCAGCTCTTCCGCCGTTGCTCCATTCTTCAGCACCAGATTGCGGGTCTTCTCTTCTTTCACGCCCACGTTCACGTTCGGCGTGACCACGGTTTGCCCTTGAGACAGCGGGGCCGGTTGGGACACGTCAAAGGTGGTCTGCACCTCGACACTTAGGGTGCCATGCATGATGGCCACCGGCGAGATGCGGACCTGCTTCCCCATAATGATGGTGCCCGTACGCTCGTTGAGAATGATCTTGGCCGGGCGGTCCGCCATGACGGTCAGCCCTTCCATCTCTGCCAGAAACTCGGCGGTCCGGGACCGCCACTCCGGTGGGGTGGTGATGGCCACCAGGCCAGAGTTCTCCGCCTTCGCCACCCCGCCCTGTTCAGAGAACCTTCGGTTGATGGCATCGGCCACGCGGGCAGCGGTGGAGAAATCCGGCTGTCTCAGCTGGACGCGGATCACGGGCCCGGGCGTTACCGAGGGGGCCGCCTTTTCGACGATCGCCCCATCCGGAATCCGGCCCGCGGTCGGATGGTTCACGGTCTGCGCATTGGCCGCACCACGGCCCGCGACAAAGCCGCCGGTCACCACCGCCCCCTGGGCCACCGCGTAGACATCGCCGTTGGCGGCCTTCAGCGGTGTCAGGATCAGTTGCCCGCCCTGCAGATTCGCGGCATCACCCAGGGCAGCGACGTGAACATCAATGCGGGTGCCGGGCTGGGCAAAAGCCGGCAGATTGGCCGTCACCAGCACGGCCGCCATATTGCGGACCAGCATCGCCGTCGGCGAAACCTGGACCCCCATCCGGTCCAGCATATTGGCCAGGGTCTGCGCGGAAAAGAACGTTTGCCGCTTGTCGCCGGTGCCGTTCAGGCCCACCACCAGGCCGTAGCCCAGCAGTTGGTTTTCACGGACGCCCTCAATGGTAACCAGCTCTTTGAGCCGGGTCACGGGTTGCGGGCTGGAAGAGACGGCGAGAGCCAGGAGTGTCAGTGTAGTGATCATTGGGTTGAATGGAAAAAGCTAGAACGGCAAGATGCCCATCATGATGCGGTAAAGGATATTGGGGCGGCGAATGGCGTCGCCGACGACACCCTTGCCTTCAATGGAGATCTCCATCTGCCCCACCCGGTCCGAGGTGATGCGGTTGGTGGCGGACAGGTCGTTCCAGCGAACCACGCCGCGCAAGCGCACCCGCTGCCGTTCGGAGTTGGCCTGGACATCCTTTACACCTTCAATCACCAGAAATCCGTTGGGCATCACGTCGACGACGCGGGCGGTGAGGGTCGTCGACAGCGTATTGGTCCGGCTGGTGGACCCCTGGCCCTGCATCGTGGCCGAGGTGGACAACTCCAGCGCCGAGGTCAGTGCGGGAACATTGGCACGCGGACCAGCGATAGCGGGGATGGACGCCTTGGCGGCCGACTTGCGTGAGGTATTAGAGACACCGCTGGACACCGCCGACGCCGTATCGCTGACCACTACCGTTACTAGGTCGCCAATCTGCGAGGCCCGCAAATCACGACCGATGTCCCCGAACCGTCCCGACACGCTATAGAGCGAGCCCGGCGAGGGCTGAAAGTTACTGGCCGCGGCATCGCGGGCGGACCGGACGTAGTCTTCCAGCGGTGTGGGCTTCGGGACCTTCTTGGCCCGCGCATACACCGGAGCCACCTCCCCGGCCACCAGGATCACCCAGAGCGCCACCGACAACATCAGCCAACGGTTAGTTCGTTCCATCATCGCCCTCCACTTTCACTTGGCCTGGACCCGCGACCACACCGCGGAATCGTTTGCCCGAGGCCAGGTTCTTCAGCACAATCCGGTCTCCCCGGCGGCCCCCCGTTTCAGCCTTTGCTTCCAGGCTGAGCTTGGCCTGCCCAGCCTCCACCGTCACGTTTACTTTGTCGCCCGCAGCCACCTCGCGCGGGGCCGTCAGCAAGCCCGCCACCAGCGGGGTCCCGGTGCGAACAGGCCGTCGGACAGTCTTGCCCACAAGTTCACTCGGATCTTCCGCCGTGGTGGGAGCGGAGGGATGCTGCCGCATGCGGTCGACGCGGATGTCTTCCGCCTTCAAGATCTCGCCGGGGTTGACGTCCCGCACGGCCACCGCCGTTTGACGCTCAACCTGCACGTCCACCTTGGCCCAGACCGGATGACGCCGGCCATCGCTACCCTTCACATAGCCCCGCCAGATGCCGTTGATGCCCAACCCGAGACGCGGAAACTCGAGATCGCCCAGCGGCACCGGCTGCTTGGTGTAGTCGATCAACTCAACCGCTGCCCCCGGCCACGCCCGGTCCATGGCCGCGCGTAGAGGACCCGGCTCCAACAGGACCGAGGGGCGCACGACACAGACTTCGCCCGGCAGTTCGATGGCGAACCCTTGCCGCCGGGCAAAGGCCGCCAGTTCAATGCCCAAAATCAACCGCCGCACCCCAAACCGCGGCGCGAATCCGAACGCCGCCCCTGCCGGCAACTGCGCCAGAGCCGGCACCCGCACCACCAGATGCGAAGCCCGGATCTGATCATCCGCCACCGGCAGACAACCCGAGACCAACAGGAGAGCCACCGCCAGTGTCGTCATCGCCCGATGTTGTTTACTTGCTGGTACATCTCGTCGGCCGCGCGGACCACCTTGGAGTTGGCCTCATAGGCCCGCTGGCTGACGATCATGTTGATGAACTCTTCCACCACCGATACATTGGAGCCTTCCGTGTAGCCCTGCAGTAGTGCTCCCAGGCCCTCCTGCCCGCCGGGCAGCCCAATGGTGGGGTCACCGGAGGCGTCAGTGGGCATGTAGAGGTTGTGCCCGATGGCATTCAGGCCGGCCGGATTGTTGAAGTTGGCCAGCTGGATCTGCCCGGCGGTCTGGGAAGCGGCCTGACCGGGCAAGTTGTAGCTGACCACGCCATCGGCGGCGATCGTGATCTTCTGCGCCTCGGCCGGGATGGTGATCTGCGGCTCCATCGGGTCGCCTTCGGCGGTGACGATGTTGCCGTCACGATCCATCTTGAAGCTGCCGGACCGCGTATAGGCGGTCTCACCGGTCGGCCGGCGGACTTGGAAGAAGCCCTTGCCTTGGATCACCATGTCCAGCGGGCTATCGGTTTGCGTGAAGTCGCCTTGCGAGAAGACGATGGCATTGGAGACCGGCCGCGTGCCCAGGCCCAACTGGAGGCCGCTGGGGATTACGGTTTGTGAACCCGCGGCCGCGCCCGGTTGAATGAAGTTCTGGTAGAGCAGATCTTGAAACTGTGTCCGCCGCTGCTTGAAGCCCACCGTGTTGGAGTTGGCCAAGTTGTGGGCGATATTGTCGACGTTCATCTGCTGGGCCTGCATGCCGCTGGCCGCGCTAAAAAGTGCTCGGATCAATTGCTTAACTCCTCGTGTCGGACTTGTCGCGCTGCCCCGGCCCGGGGCCTGGGGGCGCTGAAAACTTGAATGCCTTGCTGGCTAGCTGACGCGGGCGATGTCATCCACGGCCTTCTTCGACATTTCGCCGTTGATGGAAAGCGCGCGGTTCAGCATCTCGAACTGGCGCATGACGTTCACCAGCCGCACCGCTGTCTCGGGTGCGTTGACGTTCGATGCTTCGACCGTGCCTTGACGGATCTCCACGCCCCGAGCTTCTATCGGCTGAGGCGAGGAAAAGCTGAAGTAGTTGCCCGCCCGCTTCTCAAAACCGGTCTGTGGCCCGAAGTCCACCACGGACAAGCGGCCCAGCGTTGCGCCACCTTGGCGGATCGTGCCATCGAGGGCCACCTGCAGATCGAGGCGCGGATTCAGCTTCGCGGGCTTGCCGTCAGCGGTCTTGATCTCCACCTCATATCCTTCCGCTGTCGTAAGTGCACCCGTGTTGGACACGCGGAAGTTGCCATTGCGGGTGTAGAGCGGCCCGCGTGGCCCCTTGGCCACAAAGTACCCCTTGCCGCTGAGGCCGAAATCAAGCTGGCTGCTGCTGGGCGTGAGCGGGCCTTGGCTGAAGTCGGTCCACTTCCCCTCCACCACCGGTGATACCACCGCTTCGCCCAACGCTTCTTCCGAAAAATACTGCCGGTACATCTCGCGGTCGGCCTTGAAGCCCGCGGTCGAACTATTGGCGATGTTGTGAGACAACATGTCCAGCGCTTCCATCCGCGAACGCAAACCACTGGCCACCAGTACGGTGAATTGATCCATGTGCCAACTTGGTTTGCATTTTTCGGGCCGAAGCTAAAACTACTGATTTTGTGGGCGATACGTGAAGTTAGAGGCCATGACGAAGCGCCATAGTTTTGCCTGTCGGCAAGATCTTGACGCCTGAGCGTCCCCTGGAATACGTTTCAAATCAGTAGTTTGAAGTTTGGCCCGCGGCATGCATCGGCTAGGGCCGTGACCGTCGCCACTTCCATCGCCAACACCCAGCCGGGCGCCGCGGATCCTTCGCCCCTGGCCGCGCGCAGTGACAAAGGCCTGGGGAGAGCTTTCCAAACCTCCAGTCTGGGCACCACGCAGGGCTTTGCGAGCGCCTTGCAATCGGCCCTGACCGTCGAGACCTCCACTGGGCGCGCCGAACGGCCTTTCAGCGCTCGTGAATCGCGAACGCCAGTCTCCCGGGCATCACAGGATTTCCTGCCGGCCAAGCCCAGCCGAACCCCAACTCCGGAAGCCCGGCCGGATAAGGCGACATCCGAACCAACCCCAACCGATCGGCCTGAGCCCGCCCGTGCTGCTGCCGCCAAGACGCACGCGGGGAAACCAGACCCCTCTCTCTCTGAACCGGATCGGCCCAACGAACAGCAGACAGGACCGGCCACCCGCACGTCCACCTCTGCGCCAGTGGAGAGTGCCGTGAAAGATCGGCCTGTATCGGCTGAGTCGGCTCCGACGGTCTCCGACGAGCCCGACACAGCGACGGAGGCCGAGGCCGGTGAGGGGCTTGTGGCGACGCCGGTGTCGAGCGCTCCGCTGCCGGAGCCCGTGCCGGAGGTCTATTGGGGAGACCTGGAAGGGCCTCGCCTGGCGACGGGGGAAGCGCCGCTCGTCAATGGTGCCGACGAGGTGGAGGCCGCTGGGGATGGTACGGCGAACGAAGCGCTGTCATCGTTGAGGCCCGCCCTCCACGCCGTAGCGCCTCAAGAGAATTCGGGTCCTCAGCTTGAGAGTACGTCGCTGGGCCCCATCCGGCTGGCCATCCGCGGTGAAGCCGATGATGAAGAGCAGGCAACCCTGCCCGCGGACCCTCTGCCTCAACGCACGCCGGAGCACGATAAGTCCGTCACCACCGCGGCCGCCACGCCAACCGGGATGGTTGCGGTGCCGGTGGCCGCGACCCCGGTGGCCGCAAACGCAGTGCCGGTGCCGGCGGCCGATCACACCTCCTCCCTGTCTGAGCGTGCATCCTCGCTGGACCGGAGGCTGTCGGAACGGCAGGGTGGCCCGCAGGCCGGGGGGGCGGACATTCCCGCAGCCGCTGAGCTGACCACACCTTCCATGAAGAATCCCATCGCCTTCACCATGCAGATGAAGGTCGCCGAGTCCGGCCCGGAGACGGCGGGCCCGGCGATGGTCACGCAAACCGCTGCTTCTCAACCGGCGGTACCGGGTCTGTCTGCACGGATGGGCCTCGAAGCGGGAAGCAACTTGACACTCCCGAATGCCGACGCGGAGAGCGTCACCGGATCCCAGCCCGTGTCTGGGCCGGTGGCCACCGCCACCGGTCGCGCCACGGCTGGCGATCGTGAGCCCCAGCAGGAGCGGCACAGCCGTGGAGAGACCTCAGCCGGGCAGGAACAGCCTAGTCCCAGCGGACAACCGATGCCGGGGGCGAAGAACTCCATGGCATCCACCGTGAGCGCGCCCACGTCCGCGCGGGTGGAGGCTGCCGGAGCGGTCCGCAGTCCGGCCCCCGGGCGCACCATCACCTCCACCGAAGCGGTAGCCAATGCCGGGGGCACCCGGGCCGAGCAGGTGCGGAATCTCCCGCGCCCCGTCGGACCCCAGCGGCTGGCCTTGCGGGTGGACCCGCCGCCGGTAGCGGGCACTTCGGCGGCTCCGGCCCCCGGACGGGCCGTCGAACTCTATCTGGAACAGCGCGGTGCGGATGTACACTTTGCCGTGCGATCCGCCGATCCTTCCATGGTGAGCGATTTGCAAGGTTCAGTGAAGGACTTAAGCAATCGCCTGGAACAGGCCGGGTTCCGGACAGAAAGCTTTCTGCCGTCTGATGCCGTGCGCGGCGCCGGGCAGAGCCAGGCGGCGAACAATTCCGGTCCGCGCGACGACGAGCCCAGCCAACGGCAGCCCGGCGAGAATCCGCAGGGTCAGAGCGGCAACCAATCCCACGGCCGGGACCCCCGGCAGAACCGCGACGGGCAGCAACCCCGGTGGCGGAACGAATTCGAAGAGATGTTCGGCGGCACGGCCACCCCAGCGGCGGCGTTCCAGGCCGACCGGTAGAAACTTCACAAGATAAAAGGCGAAAGCGAGGCTCACACTATGTCCACCACCACCACTGCGACGGCTCCCAAGAACTGGTATGACCTGAATGCGCCATCCACGGCGACAAACTTCACCACGAAGAAAGACCTCAACACCGACCCGACGGCGCAAAAGGAGATGTTTCTCCAATTGCTGGTGGCGCAGATCAAGAACCAGAATCCGCTGAGCCCCAGTGACGGCACGGAGTTTGTGGCGCAACTGTCGCAGATGACGGGTGTGGAGCAACTACTAGGGATGCGCCAGGACTTGAAGGGTCTCCAGACCACCTTGGCGGCGCCGGCCGCACCAACCGGGAATGGGCCGGCGCGGCTGCCGGTGAAGACTCTGCCCTAGGCCGGGCAGTTCCCCGCGCCAGCCGGACCAACCAGTTTTTTTTGAGGAGATCGAACCTTGTTTACTTCATTTTCAACCGCTCTTTCCGCCCTTGGGGCACATACCACCGCCGTCGACGTCGTCGGCAACAATTTGGCCAACCTCAACACGCCCGGCTTTAAGGGCAGCGCCGTTTCTTTTGCGGACCTTGTCACCCAGTCCTTGGGCGCCGGCCTGGGCGAAACGCAGGTCGGTTTCGGCGTTGGCCGTCCGGTGACGCTGCGGCAGTTCTCTCAGGGTGCCATTCAGGCGTCCAACGGCCCATTGGACGCAGCCATCCAGGGTGACGGCTTTCTGGTGTTGAAGGACGACAATGATGCCGTCAAGTACACCCGGGGTGGCAATCTGCTGGTTGACAAGTCCGGCAATCTGCTGACGGCCAAAGGCAACCGCGTTCAAGGCTGGTCGGCGGTGGGCGACACCATCGACACCAACCGTCCGGTGGGTAACATCGTCGTGCCGGTCGGCTCACTGCGCGCGCCCACCGCTTCAACGGCGTTCAACTTCGAAACCAACCTCAACGCTTCCTCGGCGATCGGCGAACGCTTCTCCACTTCGCTGGAAGTGTTTGATTCGCTCGGCGTCAACCATGTCGTGACGGTGGCCTTCACCAAATCCGCCACGGCCAACCAGTGGGACTACGCCATTACGATCCCGGATGCCGATGTCACCGCTCCCGTAACGCCGGTAACGGGTTCCATCAGCTTCACCACCAGCGGCGTGATGGCTACGCCCGATGCCACCGTGGCTCCACCACGGCTGACCATCACTGGGCTTAGAAGCGGCGCGGCGGACATGAACCTGGACTGGCAGATGTACAACGGCCCCTCACCGCGGCTGACGCAATACTCCCAGCCTTCGGCGGTGTCCGCCAACTCGCAGAACGGCGCACCTGCTTCCCAGCTAATCCGCGTCGGTCTGGCCGATGGCGGGGCGATTCTGGCGCAATACTCCAATGGCCAGCAGGTGACAGTGGGCCGTGTGGCGATGGCTTCCATCCGCAACCCGGAATCCTTGATCGCCTCCGGTGACAACACGTTCGTGCTCAGCTCCCGCAGCGCCCTGCCGGCTATCGGCGTGGCTGGGTCCGGCGGCCGCGGCACCATCCTGGGCGGCGCGGTGGAATCCTCGACGGTGGACATCGCCAAGGAGTTCACCAACCTGATCGTCTACCAGCGCGGCTATCAGGCCAACAGCCGGGTCATCACAACTGTCGATGAGATCAGTCAGGAGACGATCAACCTGAAGCGTTAGGCCGCCTGAGGCCCCGCCCTAAGGTTTTCGCTCCATCCCTCCGATGACTTCGCTTGAACAGATCGCACACTATGCTGAGGTCCCGATAGACGTTTCGGTCGAACTTGACCGGCGCATCCTGACCATCCGCCAGATTCTAGACCTCGAAATGGGGTCGGTGGTGAAGCTCGGCCGTTCGGCCGGCGAGAACATCGACATCCTGGTGGGAGGGACGCTGATGGCGTTTGGCGAGATCGTGATTATCGAGGACACGATGGGTGTGCGCATCACGGACTTTAATCAAGAGGAGTAACCGCCAGAGCTTCAAGTTCTGGCGGCCGGGCGGTTCCGACGGATAAGGTCCGGCGGACACCTGGAATCGACTATGGACTTGGCTTATCAGATGATGGCGGTGTTGGCGGTGCTGGCAGCACTCTTCGTCACCGTCCGGCTGCTGGCGCGTCGTAGCCTGCTGCCCGCCCGGAAAGCCTCCTCGTTATTGAGCATCGAGGCTCGCCTACCCCTTACCGCGCAGCATCAGCTCCACTTGGTGAACTGGCAGGGCCGCCCCTTGCTGGTGGCCACTTTCCCGGGTGGCTGTAGCACGCTGGCCGACCCGGCCGCCCCTTCATCAGCATCCACTCCGCCTCCCGTTCCCGGAACCCAGGCGGCGCAAATGGAGGTGGGCGCGTGACCCCCAGCCTGCTGGGCATCCAGAGCAACGGTCAGAACCTCAGCATGCCGATGCAGATCGTCATTCTGCTGACGCTGCTGACGCTGCTGCCGGCGGTTGTCGTGTCGGTGACGCCATTTTTGCGGATCACCATCGTGCTGCACTTTTTGCGGCAGGCGCTGGGAACGCAGACCGCCCCTTCCAATCAAGTGCTGCTAGGCCTGGGCCTGTTTCTGACGCTGCTGATCATGCAGCCCATCACCGGTGACATCTACGACAATGCCTGGAAGCCCTACGAGAAGGGCACGCTATCGGCGGAGAAGGCGCTGGAGACAGGCCTGGTGCCGGTGAAGAAGTTCCTGCTGAAGTTCGCGCGGGAAAAAGACATCCAGGTGATGTTGGAGGCCTCCCACACCGTGGCCCCAGCCCGTGCCGAGGATGTCGACCTGCGGGTGCTGGTGCCAGCTTACGTCCTCTCTGAATTGAAGACCGGCTTCCAGATTGGTGCCGTCCTGTTCTTGCCGTTTCTGATTATCGATCTGGTGGCGGCTTCGGTGACGCTGTCGATCGGCATGGTGCAACTGCCGCCGGCGATGCTGTCGGCACCCTTCAAGATCCTTCTGTTTGTGCTCGTGGATGGCTGGAACCTGGTGATCGGATCGCTGGTGAGGAGTTTTGCCTGATGACGAATTCGAATGAGACCAGGAGCAAGCGATGACCCCGGAAAGTTCGGCGGAGTTGATCCGTCAGGCGTTGATGACCACCTTCTGGCTGAGCCTGCCGTTGCTGGCCGTGGGCTTTGTGGCGGGCATCGTGATCAGCTTGCTCCAGATTGTCACCTCCATTCAGGACCCGGGTTTTGGCACGGTGCCGCGATTGGCCGCGTTTCTGGGCGCGATGCTGTTGTTCCTGCCGATGATCCTGCGCGTGCTGATGACCTACACCACCAAGCTGTTGGGGGACTTTACGCCGTATGCCCGCTGACGCCGCTGCGGCCAGTGACGTGCTATCACGGAGTGTCGGCATTGGCTTGCCCGTCGTGCAAGGCTTTGCGCTGGTGCTGGCGCGCGTGGCCGGGCTTTTCTCTTTTGCCTCACTGCCGGGCGGACGCAGCCTGGTCGACTTGGGCAAGGTGGTGTTCTCGCTCTCGCTGACTATCGCCCTCTTTCCGTTCTGGCCGAAGCTGGAAGCCACCAACGACCCCTGGCGGCTGGCCCTCTGGATGCTGGCTGAGGCGGCGATGGGCCTGACGATGGGGTTGCTGGTGGCCCTGGCGCAGGAGTGTCTGACCTTTGCGATGCAACTGGTCGCCACGCAGGCCGGCTACAGCTACGCCACCTCCATCGACCCGAACTCACAGGCCGATTCGGGCGTGTTTCCCGTGATCGGCCAGTTATTTGCGGGGCTGCTGTTCTTCGCCTTGGGCCTGGACCGGCACATCATCAGCGCTTTGGCGGTGAGCCTGCAGACGATGCCTCCGGGCACGATTACCCAGACCGATCTTCGGGCCCCGGCCGAGGCGATTCTGAAGTTGTTCAGCAGCGTTTTTGTCACGGGCTTGAGACTGTCACTGCCGGTGGTGGCTTTGCTGCTGATTCTGGATCTATCACTGGCGCTGATGGGGCGGCTGAATGCGCAGCTCCAATTGTTGACCGTGGCCTTTCCGGCCAAGATGCTGCTGTCGCTGGTGATCGTTGCTATCTGCGCGCCGGCCATGGCGATGGTGTTTGAAAAGCAGGCGCAGCAAGTCATCGGGACGCTGCAGCAGTTTGTCCATCCACCGCCCCGGGTGGCGCGATGACTGCGCTTGCGCCCACCGGTGGTGCCCGCCGGCCCCCGATCCTGACGCTTCCTGGAAACCATGTCCGACGCCTCCCAACGCACCGAAAAACCAACTCCCCAAAAGCTGGAGAAGGCGCGCAAGGAGGGCCGGTTTGCGGTCAGCCGCGAGGCGCTGTCCGCCACCACGTTTACGGTCTCCATCTGGCTGATCATCAATTATCTGCCCGCTTGGCTGGCCGACATGCAGAAGCTGTGGCGTTTCCTGCTGCAGCAGGCCTTTGCGTCCGACCTCAGCTGGCGGGGCGCGCTGCGGTTGTGGGAGATGATCATCACGCAGAACTTTCTGCCGTTGCTGGCTGCCGGCGCGGGCGTGGCGATCGCGGGACTGGGCATCCAGATGGCGATGACCGGGTTTGGCTTTGCGGGCTCAAAACTGGCTCCGGATTTCAGCCGGTTGAACCCCATCTCAAAGATCAAAGAGATGCCCTCGCAAAACCTGGGGCAGCTGATGCAGGCGCTGGCCATGTTGACCATCTTTGGCGCGGTGGTTTGGGTGCAGATGAGCGGGTGGATTCCATCGCTGGTCCGGCTGCCGCTGGAGCAGTTGCCGACGGCGCTGGTCGAGATCGCGGAAACCGTGCGCGATTTGTTGAAGAAAGCCATCCTGGTTTTTGCGCTGCTGGGGGCGGCGGACTTCATCCGGCAGAGGATGAAGTTCGACAAGGAAATGCGGATGTCGAAGCAGGAGATCCGCGACGAAATCAAAGAGTCGGAAGGCAGTCCGCAGATGAAGCAGCGGATCCGGCGCCTGCAGCGCGACGCCGCCCGGCGCCGCATGATGCAGGAAGTGCCCAAGGCCAC
This sequence comes from Bryobacteraceae bacterium, assembly GCA_947458745.1. Taxonomy (GTDB): domain Bacteria; phylum Acidobacteriota; class Terriglobia; order Bryobacterales; family Bryobacteraceae; genus JAPKYZ01. The sequence continues at coordinate 129,014 of CANGYQ010000005.1, forward strand.
AGCTGTGATCGTCAACCCGACGCACTACGCCGTGGCCATCCGTTTCGACATGCAGGCCATGGCCGCACCGGTGGTGGTGGCCAAGGGCAAAAACTACTTAGCCCGCCGCATACGCGAAATTGCCATCGCGAACGAGGTACCCATCGTAGAGAATCCGCCGTTGGCCCGGTCACTGTACAAGAGTGTCGACGTGGGGAAAGAGATCCCGGCTACTCTTTACCGCGCCGTGGCCGAAATCCTGGCTTACATTTTCCGGTTGTCGCAGGCCCAGCGCGGGCCGCGGAGGTCACGCTGATGGCTTGGGGTAACGCCACGCTGAAGTTTGAAGAAGGGAGAATCCGCTAAATGGCTACGCCAGCCACGGCCTCGGGCAAACTGCCACTTACGGCCAAGGAGATCTCCTGGGGCGACTTAGCCGTCCCGCTGACGGTGTTGGGCATCGTGATGGCGATGATCGTGCCGCTGCCGTCGGTGCTGATCGATCTGCTGATCTCGGCCAACATCGCCATCTCGGTGGTGGTGCTGCTGGTGGCGTTGTACATCACCAAGCCGGTCGAATTCAGCGTCTTCCCGACGACCCTGCTGTTGTTGACCCTGTTCCGGCTGGCACTGAACATCTCTTCTTCGCGCCTGATCCTGCTCGACGGCATGAAAGGCACGGCGGCGGCGGGACACGTCATCGATGCGTTCGGCAACTTTGTCGTGGGTGGCAACTTTATCATCGGTCTTGTCATCTTCCTGGTGCTGATCGCCATCCAGTATGTGGTCATCAACCATGGCGCGGTTCGCATCTCGGAAGTGACGGCGCGCTTCACCTTGGACGCCTTGCCCGGCAAACAGATGGCGATCGACGCCGACTTGAATGCCGGCCTCATCGACGAAAGCGAAGCCCGGATCCGGCGCCGGGCATTGGCGGCGGAAGCGGAATTCTACGGCGCCATGGATGGCGCTTCGCGCTTCACCCAGCGAGACGCGGTGGCGGGCATTCTGATTACGGCCATCAACATCATCGCCGGCTTTTTGATTGGCGTCCTGCAGCATGGCATGGACATTAACAAGGCGCTGAAAACCTATACCGTGCTGACCATCGGCGATGGTCTGGTCACCGTGATTCCGGCGCTGATGATCTCCATTTCGGGCGGCCTGATTGTCACCCGTGCCGGTGCGGACACGCAGCTGGCGGGCGAATTCCGCAAGCAGGTGTTTGGCGCGGCGGAGCCCATCTATCTGGCTGCCATAGTGCTGGTGGCGATCGCGATGGTGCCCGGTCTGCCGAAGATTCCATTTCTGGCCTTGAGTGGCGGCCTCGCCTACATGGCCCGGAATCTCATCCGGAAGGCGACGGATGCCGAAGCGCAGAAGCCGGCGGCGGCCTCAACTCCGCAAGCGGCCAAGGACACGCCGGAATCGATGCTGAAGGTGGAGCCGCTGTCGGTGGAAGTGGGCTTGGGCCTAGTGAAGTTAGTGGAAGGTGGAGCGAATTCGCCGCTGCTGCGCCGGATAGCGGGCATCCGTAAGCAACTGGCGGCCGATCTGGGCTTTGTCCTGCCCGCCGTGCGCGTCACCGACAATCTAGGCCTGCGGGCCCGGGAGTACTCCGTCCTGCTGAAGGGCGTCGAAATTGCCCGTTACGAGTTGCCGGCAGGGTGTGAACTTGCGCTGGCGCCTGGTGGCCAGCGGGCGGCCTCGATTGACGGGATGCCGGCCAAGGAGCCGGCGTTTGGTCTCGATGCCCTCTGGATTCCCGCCACCTCGGCTGACGCGGCGCGCGAGGCGGGCTACACCGTCGTGGACCCGGTCAGCGTGCTGGCCACTCACTTTGCCGAACTGGTCCGGCGGCACGCGCACGAATTGTTTGGCCGGCAAGATGCCAAAAAGTTGCTGGACCGGGTGGCAGAGGAGAACCCCCGGGTGGTGGAGGACCTGGTGCCGAAGCTGTTGAGCCTGGCCACGGTCCAGAAAGTGATGCAGAACCTGTTGCGGGAGCGGGTGACGATCAGGGATGCGGTCTCGATTCTGGAGGCGATGGGCGAGGCGGCGCAGATCTCGCACAACCCCATCCTGCTGACCGAATACGTCCGGCAAGCGATCCGGCGGGCAGTGGTGCGGCCCTATCTGAGCGGCCAGGACCTCCGGGCCTGGTTCCTGGAGCCCAGCGTGGAGCAGGCCTTTGAAGCGGCGGTGGAGCACGGTGAGCATTCTTCGCACCTGAACCTGCCGCCGCAGCGGATCCGGGATTTGGTGGACCGCCTAACCTCCATCGCCGGACCAGCCGATGCTTCCACTGTGCTGATTACCGGAATGCAGGCCCGTCCATTCATCCGCTTGATTGCTGAACCGAGTCTGCCGGGTCTGGTGGTGTTATCGCCCAATGAACTGCCGCCCGGGGTGCGGCTGATCTCGAACGGAACGGTGGGTTGAGCAGCGCGAGTAGCCGCCGGGGCCCCCGCCAAGGAGCAGTCTGATGCGCATCAAGTCATATTTTTCGGCAACGGTTGAAGCCGCCGTCTCCAAGGCCCGCCAGGAACTGGGCGATGACGCGCTGTTGCTGAATGCCCGGCCCTCACCCGACGATGCACTGCATCTGGGCGCGTACGAAGTTGTCTTCGGTATCGAAACACCCGTTGTGCCGCCTCCCGCGCCACCCGCGGCACGCGCCGAGCGGCCGGCCGCCCCGCCACCTGCCTCGCTGCCCGATCCCGCCACCGACGACGCGGATAGCCTAGCCGGATTCCTGGCGCGTCAGGATATCTCGCCCGCCTTAATTCAGGCCATTGAAACCAGCCTGGATGACGACACTGTGACGGAGCAGCAGCTGATCCGGGCGCTGTCACGGAGGTTGAACGTCAATTCGTCGCTGAACGGCCCCATCGCCTTCGTGGGCCCGCCGGGTAGCGGCAAAACCACTTTGCTGGTGAAACTGGCGATCCGGGAGTCAGCGGACCAGGCTGTGACAGTGGTGTGTGCAGATTCGCAACGGATTGCCGCCGCGGAGCAGCTGCGGAGGCTGTGTTTGATCGCCGGTCTGACATTTGAGTACGCCGGGGAGCCCGAAACGCTGGCCCCCATCGTCGACGCGCATCACGCCGCCGGACGGCTGGTACTAATTGATCTACCAGGGTTTGGGCCTTCAGAACTAGGGCCGGCCAGGGCTTGGCAGGCGGCGCTGGCGAAAATTTCTTCATTAACCCCGGTTTTAACCTTAACGGCAACCGCCCGCACTGCCGATCTAAGGGTTATGGTGGGGCACTACCGGATGTTCAAGCCCCAACGTCTGGCATTCACCCATCTGGATGAGACCGGTGTCTGGGGCGGTGTGTACAGTGCGGCCGGGGAGACAGGTTGGCCAGTGGGTTGGCTGACCACCGGGCAATCGATTCCCGAGGACGTCGAAGACGCCTCGGTACGGCGCATCGTGGACGGTCTGATGGGGTTGGCAGGCAAGGCACGGGCGGCGGCGGCAGCAGCAGGATAGACATGAGTAAACGGTATGGCACAGCAACGGCGACGGAGACCCAGAGCGGCGAACGCGAACGGCTGATCCTGGAGCATATGCCTCAGGTGCGGCTGATCGCCCGGCGCATCCATGAGCGGTTGCCGGAAAGCGTCAGCCTGGAAGACCTCATCTCGACCGGCGTCATTGGTCTGATCTCGGCCATTGACCGTTTTGACCCTGGCCACAACGTGAAACTGAAGACCTACGCCGAATACAAGATCCGCGGGGCCATTCTCGACAGCCTCCGGGGCCTGGACTGGGCACCCCGCCAACAACGCAAGCGTGCCAAGCAGATCGAGGCCGCCATTGGAATGTTGGAACAGCGCTTCAAGCGGCAGCCCACCGAGGATGAGATCGCCGCCGAGCTGAAGATCGAGATTGTCGAGTACCGCGAATGGCTCCTCGATTCCCGCAGCGTCAATATCGGCAGCCTGGAAAGCAGCGCACCGGAAGAAGAAGGCCGTGACCTGCTGAAGTTCATCTCCGACAAGGAAGAGAACTGGCCCAATCGCCTGCTGGAGCGTTCCGAACTCGAACGGCTCCTGGCCGAGGCGATCGAGAAGATGCCGCAAATCGAGCGCACCGTCCTGAGCTTCTACTATCACGAAGAGCTGACCTTACGGGAGATTGCCCGCATCGTCGATCTCCACGAATCACGGATCTCGCAGCTGAAGTCACAGGCGATTCTTCGCCTCCGCGCTTACATCGAGAAGCGCTGGCCGATGATGAAAGGCAGCCCGGCCACTGGTGGCCGTCAACGCTAGATCAACGTGTCCGAGCTTGCCTCACATAACGAGCTGATCAGCTGGCTCCGCACCCGTTTTGAGGAGAAGCTGGCCGACGTCATCGATTCGATGACTGGCGAACGGCCCACCATCACGGCGGTGGAAGCCAGCGAGCCACTAGAGCGGGACGCCTCAGCGGTCGCCTGGTTGACCCCCGTGTCGCTGGGTCCGGAGGCGGGCCTCGCCACCGTGTTCCCCATGGAAACGTGGCGGGCGATCGGACAGAAAGCACTTGAAGCCGTCGGCATCGAAGACGGTGACGACGACAGCATCCGCGGCACGTTCCTGGAGATTCAGAACCAGGCACTCACCTCGGTCCTGTGGGATTTAGGTCAGCGAGCGAAGGTAGAGATCAGCATGGAATCCGGCCGCGCGCTGGAGCCCACCGATACCTTTGACTTCCAGCGTTTCCAGTTACAGACCGGTTCGCCCTTCGAGTTTGGCGTCTCCAGCGCTTTGGTGGATCAGGTGATCGCCATCGCCAGCGAGGCCGAGAAACCCCGTGAAGCCCGGGCGGCGGCGGCCAGTAGCGGCGGTGGGCCCAGCACCACCCGCGCGGAATCGACGGACGCGGCAGCCTCCGGGCCCGCCTCGACGCTCGATCTGCTGCTGGACGTGGAACTGCCGGTCAGCGTCTCATTTGGCCGGGCGCAGGTGCCACTGAAAGACGTGCTGAAACTCACCTCCGGCTCCATTGTCGAACTCAACCGGACGGTGGCCGAACCGGTCGAAATCATCGTCAACAATTGTGTGATCGCCCGCGGCGAAGTGGTCGTCGTCGAGGGCAACTACGGCATCCGTATCCAGGAAATCATCAGCCGCGCGGAGCGGCTACGGACACTCAACTGATGATCAACCTCTACATCGCTCTTACGCTTTATGTGTCGCTGGCCGCCGTTGCCGGGGCAGCTCTCTGGGGCTATCTCCAACTCAGCCGGGAGATTGCGTTACTGAAGCGCCGGAACTCGCCCGCCCACGGGCTTCCCACCGCCGCACCTGCTTCGCCTCCTAAGTCTGTGCGTGGCGTCAACCTGGATGCCCGGGCGCAGATTCTGCGTATGGATCGCCAAGGGGAGGCCAGCCCCACCATTGCCGCCGCCGTGGGGGTGCCTCAGGCAGAAGTGGAATTGACACTCAAGCTAGACCGCATCCGCTCCGCCGGAGCCTAGACAACGGCCCTAACGGAGGGCATGCCCCGCGCGCATGGGGGTTGGCTTAGCCCTTGAACCAGATGCGCCAGATCTTGTTGTTGCCGTCTTCCGACACCAGCATGCTGCCATCGGCCAGCTGCAGTAAGCCTACCGGGCGGCCCCACACTTCCTTGTCGTCCGCGCCCATCATCCAGCCGGACAGAAACTCCTCCGGCGGGCCCGCCGGCTTGCCACCCTTGAATGGCACAAACACCACCGAGTAGCCCACCCGCTTGGCGCGGTTAGACGAACCGCGATAGGCCAGAAACGCGCCATTGCGGTACTTGGCCGGGAACTTCTTGCTGGAGCTGAAGATGAAATCCATCACCGCCGCGTGGGCCGGCAGAACAACATCCGGCACGATCGTCTTGGCCACCAGCTCCGGAGCTTCACCTTTCCGGCGAGGCTCTTCATTGGGTCCGATGTAGGCATAGGGCCAGCCGTAGAAGGCCCCCGGTTTGAGCTCGGTGAAGAAGTCCGGCACCAGATCATCGCCCAAACCATCGCGCTCCTGCACTGTGGACCACAACTTGCCTGACTCCGGGTTCATGCGGATGGACACCGGATTCCGCAGCCCGCCCGCCAGCACGCTATGGCCGGAACCGTCCGGATTGTAAACATTGACCACCGCCCGGTCCTTGGGGTCACCGGGATCGACATTCGACGAGGAGCCGACCGAGACGTATAGCTTCTCGCCCTTCTTGTCGAACGCCAAGCCGCGGGTCCAGTGGCCTTTGCCGTAGCCCTTCAGGGGGACAATTTCTTCCGCCGCGCCAACGGTAACCGCCTTCGAATCTAGCTTGTAGCGCTTTACCGCCTGGGCCTCGGCGACATAAAGGTAATCCTTCCAGAGCGCCATGCCGAACGGTCGGTCCAGGTCTGTGATGAGCGGCTTGGGGGCTGCGCCGGGCGTCACCACCAGCACTGCCCCTTCGGCGATGCTCTCCGTTACCAGTACCGCCCCGCCGGGCAGTTGCAGCATAAACCGGGGCTTCTTGAAGCCGCTGGCAAACTCTTCGGCCGCAAATCCAGCCGGCAACTTCAACTGACGGTCCGCCGGCTTGGCCACCACTTTCGCCGGATTGCTGGCTGAAGGCGTGGCGTTAGGCGGCGGCAGTTCCACTTTCTTGGGCTGGGCGAGCACCAGAACCGGCAAACAGAGCGCCAAGGTCAGGGATGAAAGAAGCGGAAGAGCGAGTCTCATAGCGTCGGCGATCAGTGTATCACTTGCCACGGTTCACCCGGCGTCTGGGGGCCGACTGCCGTCCCCACCTGATTCCGGCTGATTTTGAAGGTCTTTCTACCTCACGACTTCCGTTTCGACGCGCACTAGTGTACATTGGCGTGACACAGGGATGTGGGGCGTTGGTTCCGCTAAAGCGGGGTGATATGTTTCGGCCCGGTTCTTGTGAATGCTTCTGGAGGGTTTCATGAGTACTCTGTCCGCTTCACGGGCTGGCCGGACCGGCCGACTTATCTCACTTGCTGCGCTGGCCCTGATGGGCGCCGGCTCTCTGTTGGGCCGTTCAGCGGGCCCACCCACTGAGCGCACTGGCGCCGGGGTCGATGGGGGAGCCAACTGCACCGTGTGTCATCGTGGTGCGCTGGCCAATGCCGACCAACGCGGCCGTATCGCCATTGATGCCGCCTCATACCGGCCGGGTGTGCGGCAGACTGTGCGGGTGACGGTGGAGCATCCCGATGCCCTGCGGTGGGGCTTCCAGTTGATTGCCCGGTACGCGAGCGGTGAGACGCGGCAGGCGGGTTCGTTCACTCCCAACGCTCAGACGCGCGTCGTTTGCGGCGCGGCGGGCACGGCTGCCCCTTGCAATGGTGAACGTGAGTTTGCCTCCCACACCGCAGCGGCCACGGTGCTTGGTGCCAACGGCCGGATGGCCTTTGAAGTAGAGTGGACACCCCCGGCCGAAGATGTTGGTGACGTCACGTTTTACGCCGCCGGTATTGCCGCCAACAACGGTGGGGGCAACACCGGAGACATGGTCTACACCACTTCCACCGTCATCCGCAATGGTGCCGGCTGTGCGCTGGAAACTCCCACGATCCGCGAAGTCTCCAACTCGGCCTCGGGCGCTCCGAATATGGCGTTCAATGGGCTGACCTCGATTTACGGGGCCAACTTCAGTCCCACGGGCCGCGCCCGCTCCGCCACGGAGGCGGAGGTCCGCTTACTGGCGTTCCCCAAGCAGATGGATTGTGTCACGGTTTTGGTGAACGGGCGACCAGCGCCGATCACCTATGCGGGCAGCGGGCAGATCAACTTCCAGGCTCCGTTCGATCAGTTGAATGCGGCCACCGTGCAGGTGGTGGTGAATCGTGGCCTGGCCAATGAACGCTCCAGCGCTGCGTTCAGTTCGACTATCAGCCAGTTGCAGCCGGCGCTGTTCACATTCAATGGACGCAGCGTGGCCGCCATTGGGCCGGATGGCACGACGCGCGTGGCGCAGCCCTCAGTGGTTCCGGGTGCCCGACCCGCCAAGCCGGGCGACGTAGTTTCGATCTTCGCCACCGGGTTGGGTGTCACGAATCCCGCTTGGGACTCCGGTGACATTGCCCGCAATGCCTCGCCCCTTCAAGTTCCCATCTCGGTGGAAGTGGGCGGCATGACGGTGCCGACCGCGGACATCCTCTACCAGGGCGCGGCGGCACAAGCGATTTCCGGGCTCTATCAGGTGAACGTGCGGCTGCCGATGGGTCTCGGGGCCGGTGATCAGACGCTGGTGATTCGCCAGTCTGGCTTGGCTTCCCAAGCCGGAGTAACGATCCCCATCGTTCCGTAAGGACAGAACAACAAAAAAGGGGGAGGGTGCCATCGCGGCATCCTCCCCCTTTTTGTTTCCGACGCCTCCGGTAGCGTTACAGCATCTTTTCGGCGATCGACTTGGGCTGCACAAACTGCAGCAGGTAGTCCGGGCCGCCAGCCTTCGAATCAGTTCCGCTCATGTTGAAGCCGCCAAAAGGGTTGGCTCCCACCATGGCACCGGTGCACTTGCGGTTGATGTAGAGGTTGCCGACAAAGAACTGCTCGCGGGCTTTGCGAATCTTTTCCGGGTTGCGGGTGTAGGCTGCGCCGGTCAGGCCGTATTCGGAGTCGTTGGCCAGTTCCAGCGCGTGGTCAAAGTCCCGGGCTTTGGTGACGGCCAGCACCGGTCCAAAGATCTCTTCCTGGAAGAGGCGATCGGTGGATTCGATATCCGCAATGATGGTGGGCTGGATGAAGTAGCCCTCGCCTTCGGCCGCTTCGCCGCCCGTGATCAGTCGGCCTTCCTGCTTGCCCACTTCGATGTAGTCGAGAATTGACTTCTTCGCTCCGGCATTGATCACCGGGCCCATGTAGTACTGCGGATCGTCGGCGGGGCCCTGCGTCAGCTGCTCGGCGCGTTCCTTGATGCGCGCAATCAGGTCGTCATAGGCCGGCTCATCGATAATCAGCCGCGAACAGGCGGAGCATTTCTGGCCCTGGAAGCCGAACGCAGCGGCGACGATACCCTGGGCGGCGGCGTCCAGGTCAGCATCGCGGTCCACAATGATGGCATCCTTGCCGCCCATCTCCGCCACCACCCGCTTGATCCACTTCTGCCCGGGCTGCGTTTTGGCCGCCAGTTCATTGATCCGCAGACCCACTTCCTTCGATCCGGTGAACGAGATGAAGCGCGTCTTGGGGTGCGCCACCAGCAGATCACCAATGGCGGCACCGGAACCAGGCAGCAGCGTGTAGGCTCGCTCCGGGAAGCCGGCTTCAGCCAGCACTTCCATAAATTTTGCCGCGATGGTGGGGGTGTCGCTGGATGGCTTGATCACCACCGTGTTGCCGGTCACCAGCGAAGCCACGGCCATACCCACCAGAATCGCCAGCGGGAAGTTCCACGGCGGCACAACGATGCCCACACCCAGCGGCAGGTAGACCAGCACGCCTTCTTCGCCCGGCATCTGCACCAACGGCTCCGGGGAATCGAGCTTCGCCATCTGGCGGGCGTAGTAGGCCATAAAGTCGATTGCTTCGCAGACGTCGGCCTCGGCTTCATTCCAGTTCTTGCCCGATTCCACGACCAGCCAGGCGTTGAACTCATCCTTACGGCGGCGCAAAATCTCGACGGCGCGGTTGGTGGTGGCGATGCGGTGCGAGGCGGGGGTGCGGCTCCACTCCTTGAAGTAAGCAAACGCCGTTTCCACTGCTTGGTTCGCCATGTCCACGGTAGCCTTTTGGTGGACGCCGACAATCTCCGAGGGCCGCGACGGGTTCACGGAGCGGATCTTGTCATCAGTGAAAAACTCATCGCGCCCAATGCGCAGCGGATACTCACGGCCCAAGTCCTCGCGGACCTTGGCCAGGGCAGCTTCCATCGCCTGGCGGTGGACGGGTTGCGAGAAGTCGCGAAAGGACTCGTTAACAAACGGGGGCAGAGAGATACTCATGCGGGTGCTCCTGAAAAGAGGGGAATCGGCAGATCGGTCAATCAAGATGAGCCTGCCAGACGTAGCAGTCCGGCAGGCCCTGGTGGAAATCGAAAAATTGCGGAAGGAAACTAGCCCTGGACCAGCTTCTTGCCGCGCTCAAACAGCTCGGCGGCTTCGTCGGCAAATTCGCGGCCCTTCTCATAGAGGTCACGGCCTTGATCAGCCACGCGGTCCCGACCTTCGCTCGCCTTGGCCGCCAGCAAACGGCGGGTCTGCTCGCCTGACTGGGGGGCAAACAGAATGCCGAGGGCAGCGCCTACAGCCGCACCGGCGAGGAACCAAACAATACCTTCGTTGTTATCGCGATTCATGGGAAAACTCCTTTGATACTGGTATTCGTTCTAGAAACTTCAGTGTAGCGCGAGCCACTGTCCGGCGAACGTCTCCCAGCGCAAACGGCGGCCATCAGAGTGGAGGGTGAGCCGCCCTTGCCGGTCGGTCCGCAGCGGCAGCGTGTGGGCCTCCGCCAGGGCATCCAGCGTTTGAGTGTGGGGATGGCCGTAGCGGTTAGCATCCCCCACCGAGATCAACCCCAGCATCGGCCTGCCTTCAGCCAACAGCGCGGGTGTCGCTCGGGCCTTGCCTCCATGATGGGGCAGCTTCAAGACCGTGAACTGACCTTCCGGCGGCTCGAACATCGTGGCGTCACCGGGCAGCAGAAACCGGTGCTGGCCCATCCGGACATCCAGCACCAGTGAATGCTCATTGCGTGGCGGGCCCTCGTACTCTTCTTCCGGGCCCGGCGCTAACGCCGTCACTTGGGCCGAGCCAAAATTCCAATGCGCTCCGGCACGGCACTGGCGGACCATCACGCCCCGCGCGCGGGCTACGGTGAGCAGCCGGTCCAGCTCGGCGCTCTGCCCCAGGCCGGTGATCCAGAGTTCGCGAGGATGAAAGTTCTCGATCAAGGCCTGCATCCCACCCATATGATCCGCATGGGCGTGGGTCAACGCCACGATGTCGACTGAGCGGATCGACCGGGACCACAGATACGGGGCCACCACCTCTTCGCCGATATCCATCGGCTTGGTGGCGCGGCCAAACGTCGGCAGGCCGCCCGAGTCGACCAGCATGCGCGTGCCATCGGGAAACACCGCCAGCAACGCGTCCCCCTGCCCGACATCCAGCGTCGTGATCTCGAGTTCGCCGGACCGGGCGTCGGCGGGAAACGGGTGGATCAGCAGCAGAGCCAATGCACCGACACTGGCGAGCGCCGCGGCCGGTGTCCAGCGCGAACTCGCGCGCAGCAGCAGGGCCAGTAGCAACAACGTCGCCACCACCAGCAGCGCCAGCCAGAACGGTGGCGCGGGAATGCGAAAGTCCGGCTCCCACCGCAGATGCCACTGCGCCAAGCCGCTGGCCCCCTCCACCATCAGCCGCGTCAGCCAGACCAGCGGCGCGAAGCCGCTTAACGTGGCCGCAAAGCCCACGGGAATGGCCAATTCCAGCAGCAGCACCACGCCGATGTTGGCCAGCACCGCAGTAAAAGCCCAGCGGTGGAAGTAGACGACAAACGGGATGGCCAGCGCCAACTGCACCGAGGCCGAGATGATCATCATCGCCGCGATCCAGCACCACGGCCGCAGCGCCCAACCCAGCGCCACCGTCACCGGCCGCAGCGGCCAGCGCAGAACCAGCGAAATAGTCTCGGCGATTAGGCGCAGTTCCACGCGAAGGCGGGCCACTTCCGGTTCCAGACGCGGGTCACGGGACGTGTCCGCCAAGTGGTGCCCCGCAGCCCGCCACGGCCCCACCAGCCGCTCCTCCACCGGCAGCGCCAGCGCACAGATGGCGGCCAGCGACAAGAAAGAAAGCTGGAAGCTGGCGTCGAACAGCTGCTGCGGGTCATACAGGACAAAGCCCCAAGCGACACAGGCCAGGATGTTCAGCATCCGGGCGCGGCGGTAGAGGAACCGGCACAGCAGGATCAGCGTGAAGCCCGCGGCCGCCCGCAACACGGGTGCGTTGGCCCCGGCGATGATGGCATACACCCAGCTCAACCCCGCGGTCACCATCAGCGCGGGCAGTTCCGGCATGATCAGCTTCAGCAGAAACATCACCACCACGGCCAGCGCTGTGACGTGCGTCCCGGAGACCACCAGCGCATGATATGTCCCGGTGCGACGGAAGCTGTCGGACCAGTCGCGGTCGAGCTGCGCGGATTCACCGATCAGCAGTGCGGCGATCTTGCCCCGGTCCTCGCCGAAGAGCTGGTCGATCCGGTCCAGCAACCCGCTGCGCAAGCGATAGATCGCGGCCAGCACCTTCGATCCGCACTCGCCCGGCATCGCCTCCACCGTGCGGCCCGCCACAGACCAGTAGATCCGCTGCCGTTTGAGGTAGCTTTCGACATCGAACGCCCCTTCGTTCTGGTAGTTGCGCGGACGCCGGACGCGGCCCTGGACTTCGGCCATCTGCCCATACTCCAGCGCGGGCGGCGCATCGCCCGGCTTCACAAAGAGACTCACCCGAGCCCGTGCGCCGGGTGCCAGTTCCAGCACAAACTGCTCGCGATCCGGATGCAGCCGCGGCGGCTCCACGACGCAGCCGAAGAGGGTCACCAGCTCATTCTGCTCCGCATCGAGCTCCGGAAGCTTCTTCAAAGATCGCCACTGCCAGAAGGCTGATCCGGCGAACACCAGAGAGAGGCAGACCGCGGGCAGCCGCAGACGGCCAGGGATGAACGCCAGTGCCGCCAATGCCAGTGCCGCCCACACCGTCGGGCCCAGCGGCGATTGCCGTTCCAGCACCAAGCCCAGGGCGAAGCAGAGAAACGGCAGCAGCAACGGCTCGCGGAGCTTCATCAAGACAGTAGTGGAGCGGGACGGGCCGTCCTCTCAGCAAAACTCTAGGTCGCAATAAGGCCGCTAGCCCGCGCTGTGCCGAGACGGGAACGGTTTGCTCTACCCTGTTCGCGGCGCGGGCCTCGCCCACCGTACTATCTTTCAGCGATATGGGCAATCTCTTGGCAGCGCTTGGCTTGGCTGCCGTTTGTCTTGTCTCGCCTTCCTGCCGGCAGATGTCCGGCATCAAGAATGAGCCGACCCCCATCGTTGGGACCTGGTTCGTGAAAACTCCGGAGGCGCCTTTTCCTTACCACCTGTTCGTCTTCCATGCCGACGGGACGATGCTTCAGACGAATCCCGAGGCAGGCGACCGGAACACGAGCGACAGCAACGGTGTGGGCGTCTGGGTGGTAGACGGCCCCAACATCAAAGGTAAATTCGTCGAGATCATGGCGGATCGAACGACACACCAGTTCGTGAGCCGGGGTGAGATTTCCTTCTCGCTTACAGTAAATGGCAACACTTTTGACGGGACGGCGAGCGCAAGTTTCTACGATTTCGATGGCCGTCGGCTGCGAGAACCGTTGTCGGCAACAATGGAGGGTCAGCGCATTGTTCCTTAGCGGAATCGAATTGGCTGATCCTCTCCCTTAGTGACTTTCTCGCTTGGCGCAGGCTGAAGCGCTTGGCGCTGCAGCAACGCATCGCCCCGCTTCTGATAGAATCAACCCTTCTCTATGCGTCCTACCCGAGTCCGCCATGTGGTGCTTTGGCTCACCGTGTTGGCTTACATGATCACCTACATGGATCGTGTGGTCATCTCGTCGGCAGTGCCGTCGATCCAAAAAGAGTTTGGCCTCGACCTCACCACCATGGGTCTCATTTTGGGCGCGTTCCGGTGGGGCTATTCGATTTTTCAGATCCCGGGAGGCTGGCTGGGGGATCGCATTGGTCCGCGGCGGGCCTTGGCGCTGATCGTTACCTGGTGGAGCGTCTTTACTTCCGCCACGGCGCTGGCCTGGAGTGGCACCACCATGGCTGCCTTCCGGTTTCTGTTCGGCATGGGCGAGGCGGGCGCGTTTCCGATTGCTACTCGATCGCTCTCGCGCTGGATGCTGCCGGTGGAGCGCGGCTATGCGCAGGGGATCACGCATGCGGGGTCTCGGTTGGGCGCCGCGTTTACGCCGCCCATTGTGGTCTGGCTGATCGCCAACTACGGCTGGCGGATGCCGTTCTACGCGTTTGGGACGCTGGGCTTGTCGTGGGCTGCGCTGTGGTTTTTCTGGTATCGCGATACGCCGGCGGAACATCGATCTGTGAACTCGTCGGAACTGACGCTGATTACGGAATCGTTAGGTACGCCACGCAAAGGTGCCTCGGGTCCAGTGCCCTGGGGTTCCATTCTGCGATCGCCGACCGTGTGGAAGCTGGGCGCCATGTATGCCTGCTATGGCTGGGGCTTGGCGATTTATCTGGACTGGTTCCCGAAGTACTTAAGCGAGGTCCGGCATCTGGACTTGAAGACGATGGGCCTCTACGCCAGCTTGCCGCTGTTTGCGGCCACGGCGGGTGATCTGCTGGGCGGCTGGTTGAGCGATGAGCTGGGCAAGCGCGGCTGGAGCCTGAAGTTTGCGCGGCAGTTCGTGGCCATCAGCGGCTTCCTGATCGCGGCGGCGGCCATTGTACCCGCTACACTGGCCGAGAACACAGAAACGTGCGTGTTGCTGACTTGCGTGGCCGTGTTCGGGCTGGAGACTACGGTGGGCGTCAGTTGGGCGATCCCGCTCGACATCGGGCAGGACTTCGCCGGAACCGTTTCAGCAGTAATGAATACCTGCGGTAATCTGGTGGGTGCAATCTCTACTACGGCGCTCGGATTCATTGTGAAAGCGTATGGGTGGGACCGGCCTTTCCTGATTGCAGCGGCACTCTGCGTGCTGGCGGCCATCCTGTTTTCGCAAATCGATGCGTCAAAGCAAATTGCCATCCTTGAGGAGAAATCATGAAGATCAACCCGAATAAATGTGTTGCTTGCGGCAACTGCACCTATGTCTGTCCGGTGGGCGCCATCTACATTGATGACGCCACTGGCCGCTCGACGATCAACAGTGATGAGTGCGTGGAGTGTTACTCCTGCTTCAACGGCCTGAGCAAGGAGCACTTGAACCCCACCATCGTGCGGACCGTCCGTAGCCTGTTCAAGATGTTCCGCCTGCGCTTTGATCCGGAGCCGGATGTCTGTCCGACCGACGCCTTTGAACCCGATCAGCTGGCGTGGCCACGCAGCATTCGCCGCGCGTTTTCTGATCCCACCGTGCCGCACGAATCCACCGGCATCAAGGGCCGGGGCACCGAAGAGGTGAAGACCAACGACGTCACCGGGCGCTGCCATTTGGGCGAAGTGAACTTTACCATCGAATTCGGCCGCCCCGGTGTCGGCGCGCGCTTCTGGGAAGTGGAAAAAATGACCATGGCGCTGGCGGCCGCGCAGGTTCCCTTTGAGAAGAAGAACCCCGTCACCGCTCTGATGCTGATGCCCGGTGGTGACATGGCCACGGGTAAGCTGCCCAATGAAGTGCTGAATGAGAAGGTGTTGTCCTGCATCTGCGAGATCAAGGTGCCACTGGAACGGGCCGACGAGATCATCCAGTTGGTGCGTCGCGTGGAGAAAGGTCTCGACACGGTGATGGTGCTGGGTGCCGGGACGCGCTGCGAGAACGATGGTGATGAGCGGCGGCTGCTCGAGATCCTGCAACGCAATGGGTACAACCCGCAGCGGGCCAAAACCAACGCCGGCCTGGGCCGCATCTCGAACAAAGAAGCACTGGAAGCAATGCGCGAACCGGCCGGGCCGGCGAAGTAGGAAGGACGACCACACCATGACCAATACACTGCACCGTTACGGTGACGCGGAATCATTCAACGACGACATCATCGTCTTTGCCATCACCGGCAAGGGGAAGAACGATGAGGGGGCCGTGCCGAAGCTGAAGAAGTTTCTGTCACTGGCGATACCCTTTCAGCCGGTCAATATGGGCGATGGCGCGCATGGTGGCGCGCTGCGGGCCAGCCAAAAGCTGAACCCCACCTCGCACTGGAAACGGGACCAGGAGCCCAACTTCCAGGCCGTCGTGGAAGGGTTGGACAAGGCCGGTACCGCCGCGGTGGTTTTCGACAAGCGCGAGAACGCCATCGGTTTCGTCAAAGCTGTTAAGGAAGCAGATCTCGGTTTGTGCGTCAATATCTCCACGGCTGTCGAAGGCGCGGAAGAGATTCTGGACGCAGCCGGCCTGTGCCGGCATAGCATCAACTATTCCTGCGGCTTCCAAGGCCACACTGAGAAATTGCCGTCTACGCAAGTGCTGCAACTGACCACCATGTGCGGCCACGGCATGATCAGCCAGACCATGGCGCGAAAGATGATCGACTTTGTGAAGGAAGGCCGTCGCACCCCGCGCGAAGCTGCCAAGTACATGTCCCGTTTCTGCGCCTGCGGCGTCTACAACCCGCAGCGGGCGGAGCGGATCATCGAGGTGGCTCGCAAGAAGATGGAGTAGCGGGTTATTGCCCGCGCCAGGTTTCGATGCGGACGGGCGTGTAGCCTTCCCATTCCCACGGCGTCACGGTGTTGCCAAAAATGGTTTCAAGCAGCGGCCGGAAGGCTTGCTCACCATTGTCGCTGTTGGTCAGCAGGATCATGCAAGCCCGGCGGCGCTCAAAGCAGATCCTGTAGTTCTGCGCGCCGTCGCCGTGGCCTTCCTTGAAGGAGGCGGGGCCCGAACTTGGTGCGAGTCAGCAATCCCCAACCGAGACCATGGGCCAAGCCGACGGCGGCTGCTTCGGTTCCCTCCGGTTCATCAGGGCTGGTGGGGAACTGGTGCAAGGTGCGGATGGGGATCGCCGCCGACAGCATCGTCTTGCGCGTGGCGGGCTTCATCAGTTTGTCCCCCATCAATGCCGTGGCAAAGGTGGCCAAGTCATCTGCGCTGCTGGTCATCGAGCCCGCGCCGCGGGCAGGGAAGCGCCGGGTTTGCGATCTAAACTGGCCCGCTGTGTCAAACCGGTCCGCAACGTTTGACTCAAACTCCGCGCGGTAGATCAGGCCCGTCCGCCGCATCCCCAGCGGGTCAAACAACGCCGTCTGCATCAACTGGTCCAGCGGCTTGCCCTGCTGCTGCTCAATCAGGAACTGGAGTAGATTGAGGCCTTCGCCGGAATACTGATACCGCGTGCCGGGCTGAAAGCGCAGGTGCATCTTCTTGTCCGGCTCGATGAAGGCAAAGTTGAGCAGCCCGGCGGTGTGGGACAGCAGCATGCGTGGCGTGACGGCCAGCCATGCCGGATCCTTCACCAGCTCTGAAGCGATCTCGCGATAGGGCTCAGCGGCTGGTCTAATTGCTCCGCCACCGGCCGGTCGAGCGAAAGCTTGCCTTGTTCCACCAACTGCATGGCGTAGGTGGCGAAGACGCCCTTGGTGATCGAAGTGGCCCAAAGCGTGGTCTCGCGATCAAAGGGCAGCTTGGGGTCCAGCCGCCGCAGTCCGAAGGCGTAGCTCCAGACTAGGCGCCCTTGGTCAACAATAGCGATCTGGGCGCCGGTGACGTGCGCCTCGGTCAGCGTCTTTTGGGCAAACGCTTCCGCTTCACGAACGGTGATCTTTGATCCATCCAGGCGACGGATTGCTGGCTCGGCGGCGATGACGCTGGCGAAACACACCACCATGCCGAAGGCCCCGCGAGTTTTCATGCCTGTGATACGAAGCGCCCGGGCCGGCTGTTCCTTCGACAAAAAATCGGCCTGAGGAAGGGCGAACCCTCACTCCGGCCGATTGGCGTCTGCCCGTTCTGCTTAGCCCAGATACTTCTTCAGGTCCGGGTTCAGCTGCTCTTTCACTTCGGGGTTATCCAGATCCGGGGCCGTGATCAGGCGGGGAGCCAGATTGTTGATCTTGATCACCGCCTTGCCATTGGCCGCCTTTACCGCCGCGATGAAGCTTTCATAGCCCATCTTGAAAGGGTGCTGCACAACGAGCGAATCAATCAAGCCCGCTTTCAGGTCGTCCAACAGTGTGGGACTCCAGTCGAAGCCCACCATCTTCACCTTGCTCTTGCGCTGCTTCAGCGCCTGCGCGGCACCTACGGCGCTTGATTCATTCGAAGCGAACAAAGCATCAAGATCCGGGAACGCTGTCAGCATGTTCTCGGAGATGGCCAGCGACTTAGCGAAATCGGCCATACCGAAGCGCTTGTCCATCACCTTGATGTCCGGGAAGTCTTTCTTGATCCGGTCTTCAAAGCCAGCCTCACGGGCCATGGTGGAAGCGGCACCGGGTTGCACGGCCACGATGACGATCTTGCCCTTGCCGTTCAGGATCTTGCCCATCCGCTCGGCCGCCATTTCGCCGGCCTTGTAGTTGTCGGTGGCCACCTGAGAGGAGAACTTATCCGTAGCGACCGGCGAATCAAAGATCACCACCGGGATCTTCTGCGCCACCGCGCGATCGACGACGCTCACCATCACCTTTTCGTCGATGGGAGCCAGGCAAATGGCGTCCACCTTGCGGTTGATCATGGTGTCGATAATCTGCAACTGGCCATTGAAATCGGTTTCGGTGGCCGGCCCGTTCCAGATGATCTCGACGCCCGTCTCTTGCGCGGCCTTGACGGCACCCGCGTGCACGGACTGCCAGAACAGGTGGGCGCGGCCCTTGGGGATGACGGCTACCTGCTTCTTGCTGGAACGGTTGCAAGCGGTGAGCGCGGCTCCGCCCGCGGCGGCGAGGAAACGGCGGCGCCCGGTGAACGTGGTACGAGGCGTCATTGCGGGAAGCTCTTCGGCTCCGTGATCGACTGCCAGCCTTCGCCATTCAGCGACTTCATGAATTCCACCAGATCCTTCTTGTCCTGCGCGGTCAGGTTCAGCTTCTTCATGCGCTCGTCCAGGTTCTTGTTGGGCAGCCCGCCTTTGTCGTAGAAGTCCACCACTTCTTCCAGTGTCTTCAGCGACCCGTCATGCATGTAAGGTGCCGTGCGGGCGATGTCTCGCAGCGTGGGCGTCTTGAATGCACCCCAATCCGCGGCATTCTTGGTGACGGCAAAGCGTCCCTCATCGGGGTTGGGCTTGTCCGTGCCGACGCCCAGGTTGTGATAGGCGTTGGTGGTGAAGTTGATGCCTTCGTGGCACTGGTCGCACTTGGCTTTGTTCAAGTAGACGTCCATGCCGCGCACAGCGGAGGCGGACAGTTGCTTCTTGTCGCCAGCCTTGTAGCGATCGTAGGGCGAGTTGCCAGAGAGCACCGTGCGTTCAAAGGTGGCAATGGCCATCGCGACGTGAGTGATGTCGAAGTTTTCGGTGCCGAAGACCTTGGCGAATAGCTTCCGGTAGCCTTCGATACCCTTCAGCGACTTCACCACGGCTTCATGCGTGTTGCCCATCTCGATGGGGTTGGCCATGGGCCCAATCGACTGCTCTTCCAGGGACTTCGCCCGCCCGTCCCAGAACTGGGCCAGCGAGTAGGCGCGGTTGATCACGGTTGGCGCACTGCGCCCGCCGCGCTGGCCCTTGATGCCGTCCGACACCGGCTTGCCATCGGTGTAAGCAAACTGCGGACTATGGCAGGTCGCGCAGGAGACCGTCCCGTCCGCCGAAAGACGCTTGTCGAAGTAGAGCAGTTTGCCCAACTCCGCTTTCTCTGCCGAGTACGGATTGTCCTTCGGGAAACGGACCGGCAAGAGCCCCAACGGAATCGCTGGACCCTCTGCCGCCAATGCAACGAAAAGGGCCGGCGCGATTAGCGCCAGCCCGAGCAGAACCTTTTTCATGACCCTCTCCCCGGACAACAGAATTGTCTGCTTACTTCTTCACGAAGCCCTGGACGTAAAGGGCTGAATAACCAGCGTGCGACGTCAACGTGCCGGTCACTTCCATGATGTGCGCCGTGTGTTCGGCTGCCGCCTTGCGGAAGTCCGCCGTCTGGCCATCGCGGCGCGGGTCATGCTCTTCGTCCATCAACATGTAAAGGCTGCCGTCTTCCGTCAGCAGGCCGATCGGTTGGCCAGTGTTGATGCACTTCTGGCCACAGGCGCGATGCTTTTCGCCGTGCTTGCCCACCTGCAGGTAGCAGGAGAAGTCCACGATCTCACCCACCAGCGTCGCGACTTTGCCCGGTTGCGGCTTGCCGTCCACGGAAGCGCCCATAGTGGTGCCGGACCAGGCTTCAGACGTCTTTTCGCCCATCTTGCCCATCGGGGCTTTGTAGGTGCCCTTTTCCACCGTCATCTGCGGTTGCAGAATCGGGGTCTTTTTCTTGGCCTGAGCCATCAATCCACCGGTGAGGGCCAGGGCGCTGATGGCGACCACTGCAAGTGTCTTCTTCATGGAATCAATTCTCCTTCGTTCGAGTATCTAGCCGCGGACGCTGGCCGCAGGAATCTTCTTCAACAGATCTTCCATCTCCGCGCGGGATTCCGCGCCGATGGTAAAGCAATCGATTTCATTGTGAGCCAGGTGGAACTGCAAAGCTTCATCGGCCTTGTGCCGCAGCTTACCCGCGCCCAATACCTTCATGCCGATCAGGCCCTTACCTTTGGCCTTCATCTGCTTCATGACGGCCAGCACGGTTTGCGGATCAGCATCCATGGCCGTGCCCACCGGGTTATAGCGGACCAGGTCCACTTGCACCCAATCGGAATCGCGCGCCGCCTTCAAGGCTTCCAGCGTATGGCACGAAGTGCCGTGCGTGCGGACAATGCCTTTTTCGCGAGCCTCACTGATCACGGCCATCGCGCCCTTCTTGCGCTCCGGCCAATCCTTGTCCACCATCGTGTGCAACAGCAGAATGTCGATATAGTCGGTGTTCAACTCGCGGCGGAATCGATCGAGATCGGCGCGCATTTCCTTTTCGGTGGAAGCGTGCGTCTTCGACAGAATCTGCACTTTGTCGCGCTTAACCGTCTTCAGCGCCTCGCGAATGTGCGGATGGGTGCCGTACTGATCAGCTGAATCCCAGAAGGTGACGCCATTATCATGCGCCGCTCGGAACAGTTCGCCCAGCCCTTGCAGGCCCAGCTTGCGCGTTTGGTTGGAACTGCCACCAACGCCGTTGGTGCCACTGCCTTGCGCCAACCGGCTGAGCTCGATCTTCATCGGCCCCAGAATCATCCGGTCCGTGCCCAGCTTTTTGGTGGTGGCGGCATAGGCCGAATAGGGGAAATTGTTGAGCGCAGCCATGGCCGCAGCTCCGCCCGTCAAAAAGTGACGGCGCTGCATCATGTGGCAAGGGGTCGGACGCATCGACATCGGCAAGCCTCCAGTATCGTAAAGTTATCACAAGAAGGAGGGCAGACGGGAACACGCAACCAACGCTGGGGCGGCTGCTCCAGCGTCGAGGCCGTGAATGATCAGGCCGATTGGAACGCCACGGCGCTAGCGCTGGAACTGGGCAACGCCAGGCAATTCTGGCGCGGTAGGGCGATAGGTCGGTTTGGGCTTCGGCCGCGGGCTGCCGCCGTCCGGGGTCCCCGGCAGGACGGAGCCCAGCATCGCGATTCCCGTTACCGCCAGCATGCCCAGGAATCGATTTAATGTAAGCCTCATGCAATCGAATACGGACGGCGTGAAGTTTTGTTTCGTGAAAATCTGATGAACCGGGTTCTCGATGGGGGTGAAATGCTCGTGATGACGGAGAACTCACGTCAACTGCACTTGGTGCCCTGATGGCGCGGGTGCACCTCCGGTCAGCTATAACAGTGGTTGCCCAGTTTCTAGTGGGCTGGCCCGTCTGATTTGAGGAGGAGCTGTTCCCATCCATGTGCTTTCGCCAACTATTCTGCTTAGCCGCATTGCCGCTGGCGCTCAGCCACGCCCAGGAGCGCACCCAGGCCCGTAGCGTCGTCATGACCAGCCACGGCATTGTGGCTACCTCCCAAACGCTCGCCTCGCAAGCGGGAGCGCAGGTGCTGGCGCGCGGAGGCTCGGCTGTCGACTCGGCGATTGCGGCCAACGCGATGTTGGGCTTGGTGGAGCCGATGATGGACGGCATTGGCGGCGACCTGTTTGTGATCTACTACGAGGCCAAGACGGGCAAGCTCTACGGCTATAACGGCAGCGGCCGCGCCGGGCGCAATGTCTCCATCGGCGCCCTGAAAGCCAAGGGTTTTTCCGCCATGCCCGCCAAGGGCATCCACACGGTGACGGTTCCCGGGGCGGTGGAAGGTTGGGACCAACTGCACAAGAAGTTCGGCAAATTGCCCTGGCGCGACCTGCTGCAGCCCGCTATCTACCATGCCAAGAATGGCTTTCCGGTGACCGAAATCATTCAGTACGACTGGGAGGCCGGCACCTCCGCTCTGCGCACCGATGTGAACGGCCGGCGCGTTTTCCTGAACGCCCAAGGGCGCGCGCCGCAGCCGGGGGAAATTTTCAAGAATCCCGAGCTGGCCAAGGCCTACGGCATCCTGGCCGATGGCGGCGCGACGGCTTTCTACAAAGGCCCCATTGCCCAGGCGATCCTGCAAACGTCCAAGCGCCTAGACGGGCTCTTGACCGCCGAGGATCTGGCCACCCACCAAGGCGAATGGGTGGAGCCGATTTCGGCTACTTATCGCGGCTGGAAAGTCTATGAACTGCCACCCAACGGACAGGGTATCGGCGCATTGCAGATGCTGAACCTGTTTGAGAAGTTTGATCTGCCCTCGATGGACCCGCTGTCAGCGCCTGCCTTGCATCTGAAGATCGAGGCCCAAAAGCTGGCCTATCAGGACTTGATCCGTTACGTGGGTGATCCGCGCTTTGTCAAGGTGCCCGTGGGCGGAATGCTGGACAAGGGCTACGCCGCGGAACGCGCCAAGTTGATCTCCGCGGACCGGGCCAACTGCACCACCTCGCCGGGCATGCCGCCCGTGAAGGGCAGCGGCAACACGATCTATCTTTCCGTCGTGGACCGTGACGGAAACATTGCTTCCTGGATCCAGTCCATCTCGGATCTGTGGGGTTCTTATGTGGTGGTGGATGGCTTAGGTTTCACTTTACATGACCGTGGCAGCGGCTTCCTGTTCGATGAGTCGCAAGCGAATTCGCTGGCCCCCGGCAAGCGGCCTTTTCACACCATTATTCCCGGCTTCATGCAGAAGGGGACGCAGTCGATCGGCTTTGGCATCATGCGCGGACTGAACCAAAGCCAGGCGCATGCCCAGTTTGTCTCCTATCTGGTGGACCATGGCGCCAACATCCAGGCCGCCCTGGAAGGCGCGCGCTTCACGCGCCGGTCTTTGCAGGGCTGCGAGGTGTTGATCGAGAGCCGCGTACCAGCGGCAGAGCTCGAGAAGTTGCGCAGTCTGGGCCACTCGATTGACGTCCGGGGAGCCTATTCCGGCCTGATGGGCGGTGGGCAAGCGGTGATGTTCGATTCGGCCACCGGCGTCAAGTTTGGTGCCTCCAGCCCCCGCAAGGATGGCGCCGCGATTCCCGAGCCCGTTTCTTATTGGCCAAAATAGAGGTGCCGATGTTTCTACCCTCGATTGAAAAGCACCGTGGGCCGCAAGTCCCCGGCATCTGGAATCTGCTGCAGTTCAAGCCGGAGGCCACCAAGCACCTCAACGCCTACACTGAGGCCGTGATGCGTGGGCCGTCGCCTTTGTCGGCTGGCTTGCGGGAGCTAATCGCGGCGTTCACCTCACAGGGCAACCACTGCGTTTTTTGAACCGGCTGTCATGCCGCAGCGGCGGCGGAATTCCTGGGTCAGGAATTCGTCGATCAAGTAATGGGTGGTCACGATGTGCCGGAGCCGGAACGGCTGCTGTTCGACTTTGTTGACCGCGTAAACCGCGTCCCCGCCTCGATTGACGCGCATGACGTCGAAGTCTTGAAAGCCGTTGGGTGGAGTGAAGAAGCCGTGTATGATGCTCTCACCGTTTGCGCTCTCTTCAACTACTACAATCGCTGGGTGGATGCCTCCGGCGTCGCCGACATGGGCGAAGATGGCTATCGGGCCGCGGGGAAGCGGATTGCGCAAAATGGATACGCGAAAGGGTAAGCAGGTAAAGCGATGATGATGCGGACCGGGTTGATCTGCCTGATGATGGCGTCGGCGGCGTGGGCCGAGAAGGTGTCGAATGAGCAGTTGATCGCATTGGCCCAAAAACGCGCCCCGGAGCTGGAATCAGCTCTGCGCGACACGCTGGGTGCCGAAGCGATTGCCAAGGGCACGGCCGTGGCCGGTTGGGGCGTCGAGTTTGTGTGGGCGGTGGAAAGCGCGACCGACCCGTTGCTGGCCATCAATCTGACGACCCCGTTCCGCGTGAACAAACTGAACGGCAACCTGTGGGTCTACCAGGGCCAACTCCGCGCCGGGACCTCGCACAAATTTCACTGGATCATTAATGGCCAGCCGTTCGGCGGCAAGAACGATCTGGCCGCCTATGGGCCGGAAAGCTACCCTCAACCAGGCGTCGTGCGCGGCAAGATGCACGGCCCCATTGAGCATGCCTCGAAGATCTACCCGGGCCTGAAGACCAACTACTGGTTCTATGTCCCGGCGCAGTTGGATGCGGCAACGGCGGCACCAGTGATGGTGTGGCAGGATGGCGAAAAGTATTCCGACCATGACAAGCCCGCGCGCCTGGTGCATGTACTGGACAATCTGACCGCCCAGAAGCGCATCCCGGCGATGGTGACGGTGCTGATCTCGCCCGGCAAGATCGGCGATCGCCCGATGCGGTCCGTGCAGTACGACACCGTCAACGACGACTACGCCCGCTATCTGCTGGACGAGATTCTGCCCGAAGTGGAAAAGACGCAGAAGCTGCGCAAGGATGGGTATTCGCGCGCCATCGCTGGCGAATCCTCCGGCGCCGTGTGCGCCTTCACGGCCGCTTGGTTCAAGCCGAACGAGTTCGCGCGGGTCCTTTCCCGCATCGGCACCTACACCAGCATCCAGTGGAAACCGAAGCTGGAGCCGAACCGCAGCAGCAGTGATCTCGATGGCGGCAACATCTACCCGTTCGCCATTCGTAAGCAGCCCAAGCGCAACATCCGGGTCTGGCTGTCAGATGGCGCGGAGGATCTCGAAAACAACCACGGCTCCTGGCCGCTGCAGAACATCCAGATGGCCAACTCACTCAAGATGACTGGCTACGACTACGCGTTCCGCTTCAGCCTAGGCACGCACTCGACGGCGCACGGCAATGCTGAGCTGCCCGAAGCGCTCACCTGGCTGTGGCGTGACTACGACCCGGCCAAGACCTCGCAAGAGTTCAAAGCGGACCCGAGCGAGAAGGACAAGCCCTACTGGCGCGTGCAGAAGCTCAACCGGGAGCAGTAGGCGAACCTCTGAGCCGACCTAGTCTGTGTAGAAGTGGGGGCGGAGTTGCTTTTCGGGGATGAATCGCAACGCCTGCCGATAGATGGCCAGCAGCGTCCCGCGGTCAATCTCAGCGTGGCACGGCACCGTGAGTGACTCAGCGCTCTCTCGCCGCAGCTTTGCGTGGCTGCCTCGCTGGGAGTGGATGCGGAATCCGAAACCACCCAAGATCCGCAGCACCTCCGCCCCGGAGAGCACGCGGAGATTAGCCATCAGGCAACGGCCTCCAGCTCAAGCGTGATGACGATGCCGGGATTCGGTTGAAAACCTAGCTCGCCGAGATTTTCACCTTCCAGGTGCAGGCCGACCGCCTCCTGGATATTACGGGCCACGTCATCAAGGGTTGCGCCCTGGGTGACGACAGGCAGATCCAGGCATTCAGCGACGTAGTGATGCTCACCCATGAACACCCGGACGTAGACATTGCGCTTCAACGCCATTTCGCCCTCAGGATAGCGCCTTCTCTCGCTGTACGCAGGCAAACGCGGCCGGTGATGCGCCACCAACTGCCAGAAAACCCGTCCAAGGCGCTACCCTAAAGGGAAGGTGACCAAACACGACATCCTTCTGGCGCACAAGCAGCACTTGTTTCCGGCTGTCTATCACTTCTTCAAAGAACCTCTGATCCTCGATCATGCTCAGGACCAGTACGTGTGGGACATCGACGGCAACCAGTACCTCGATTTTCTGGGCGGCATCGTCACCGTCAGCGTTGGTCACGCGAACAAAGAAGTGAACCGCCGCGTGCACGAACAGCTGGACAAGCTGGTGCACATCTCGCCGCTGTTCGCGCATGAGCCGCAGGCGGCGCTGGCCGCTCGTCTGGCGGAGATCACCCCCGGTAAGAGCGCCAACGGGCTGGGCGCGCTCACCAAGAGCTTCTTCTCGAATTCGGGCACCGAAGCCAATGAGATGGCGATTCTGACGGCACGTTGCTACACCGGCAATACCGACATCATTGCCCTGCGGCACAGCTATCACGGCCGGTCGGCCCTCACCATGGGCATCACGGGACATGCGCCCTGGAAGCTGGGCCTGTCGCAGCCGGGCATCGTGCATGCGCACAACGCCTACTGCTACCGCTGCCCGTTTGGTCTCGAATACCCCAGCTGCGAAGTCCGCTGCGCGCAGGACATGGAGGAGCTGATCCGCACCTCCACCAGCGGCAATGTCGCCGGTTTCATCGCCGAGCCGATCCAGGGCGTGGGTGGCTACATCGTGCCTCCGAAAGAGTATTTCCCGATCATCGAAAAGATCGTGCGCAACCACGGCGGCGTCTTCATCTCGGACGAAGTGCAGACCGCCTGGGGCCGCACCGGTGGTAAGTGGTTTGGCATTGAGCATTGGGGCGTCGTGCCGGACATCCTCACTTCCGCCAAGGGCCTGGGCAACGGAGCACCGATCGGCCTCACCATGGCGAAGCCCGAAGTGGCCGACGGCATGAAAGGCTTGACGCTGTCCACCTTTGGCGGCAACCCGATCTCCACCACCGCCGGCAAGGCCGTGATCGACTACATCGACGAGCACAACCTGCGCGTCAATGTGGCCGAAGTGGGTGCCTACCTGCGGGGCAAGTTGGACGAACTGGCAGAGAAGCACACGATCATTGGCGAAGTGCGCGGCATGGGCCTTATTCAGGGTATGGAACTGGTCCGCGACCGGCGCACCAAGGAACCCGCGGCTGCTGAGACTGTCGAGATGCTGGATGCGATGCGCCAGGAAGGCGTGTTGTGCGGCAAGGGCGGCCTCTACGGCAATGTCCTGCGAGTGACACCGCCGATGAACATCTCAAAGGCCGATGTGGATCTGTTCGCCGAACGGCTGGACCGGGCCTTTGCCAAACTTCAAGTAGCAGTATAAAAATGGACGAACGTCAGTACTACACCGAATCCCCCACCACCAAGCCGGCGCAGCTGAACTGCACCTGGTGCCGGACCGTGGACACCTACGAGATCCGCTGGATGGTCCGCAAAAAGAAGGACAAGCTGCCGGGCGGCGGAGATGAGCGCGACCGCGCCAAGTTCGCCAAAGCCCAAAGCTACATGGTGCTGCTCGATACGCACGCCCAGTGCAAAAACATGCGCTGCCGGAAACGTTTTGAGATCTCCGGCATCAAGACGATGGCCTTTATCTAGAACCCATGCTGAGAACTTCACTTGACAAGAGCAAGATCAAGGTCTTGCTGCTGGAGGGCGTGCACCCGACGGCTGTCGATGCCTTCCGCGCCGACGGCTACACGCAGATTGAGTATCACCAGAAGTCGCTCGCTGAGCCCCAACTGTTGGAAGCGGTTTCCGATGCTTATCTGATCGGGATCCGGTCCGCCACGCACTTGACGGAACGCGTCTTTGCGGCCGCTGAAAAACTGATGGCCGTGGGTGCCTTTTGTATCGGCACCAATCAGATCGAGATCGATTCCGCCGTCAGCCGCGGCATCCCGGTCTTCAACGCGCCTTTCTCGAACACGCGTAGCGTGGCGGAACTGGTGCTGGCGGAGATCATCTTCCTGATGCGCGGCATCCCTTACCGCAATGCCACGGCGCACCGCGGTGGCTGGATCAAGACGGCCACTGGGTCCTTCGAGTGCCGGGGCAAGACGCTCGGCATTATCGGCTACGGACACATCGGCACGCAGGTTGGTCTGCTGGCGGAAAGCATCGGCATGCAGGTGCTGTTCTACGACATCGATTCGCAGCTCGCGCTGGGCAACGCGCGCCAGGTGCCGACCATGGAAGCACTGCTGGCCGCGGCCGACGTGGTGACACTGCATGTGCCGGAGACCTCGCAGACGTTCAAGATGATGGGCGCCGAACAGATGGCCCGCATGAAGCCCGGCGCGCGGCTGATCAACGCTGCCCGCGGCACTGTCGTGGACATTGAGGCTTTGGCCGCGGCGCTGGAATCGAAACAGCTTTCCGGGGCCGCTATCGACGTCTTCCCGGTGGAGCCCAAGGGCGCCGGCGACGAGTTCCATTCGCCGCTGCGAGGTCTCGACAACGTTGTTTTGACGCCGCACATTGGCGGGTCCACCGAGGAAGCGCAGCAGAACATTGGCGTTGAAGTGGCCGAAAAGCTGATCAAGTATTCCAACAACGGATCAACTCTCAGCGCGGTTAACTTCCCGGAGGTCTCGCTGCCGGAGCATCCTAACAAGCACCGTTTGCTGCACGTCCACCGCAACCAACCGGGCGTTCTGATGGCGGTCAATCAGATCTTTTCCGATGCCCATATCAACGTCGCCGGTCAATATTTGCAGACCAATCCGGTGATCGGCTATGTGGTGATCGACGTCGAATCAGGCCGCCCCGAAGAGACGCTGGAACTCCGGCGCCGCCTGGATGAAGTGCCGGGTACGATCCGGACCCGCGTGCTGTATTAGCGGGTGACTGGCGGTCTCCTGTTACGCTCCCGGGGGCTAGGATATTGGCATGAACCCCACCGACATGACCGCCAAGGTCATCGCCAACTTGCCCGCCAAAACGGGCAAGACGCTCGATGAGTGGGTCGCCATTTATCGAGCCGATGCTCCGCAGGCGAAAAAGGTTGAAGCCCGACGCTGGTTCAAGACCACTCACTGCATCGGAGGCGTCACGGCCGACATCATCATGGGCCGGGCGGAAGGCCGCCCCAGCATGCTGGAAGACGACACCCCGGATGAGGCTCTGCTCGAAAGCCAGTACTCCGGTTCGCGTGCGACGCTGCGCCCCATCTACGACCAGTTGGCCGAGTTCGCTGCCTCACTGGGGGAGGATGTGCGCTTCGTGGTGGCCAAGACTCAGGTCACCATCGCCCGCACCCGGCAGATCGCCATCATCTGGCCCAAGCCGGGCCGGATTGAGCTGGGCTTGGCGCTGCCGGGCGTCGTTGCGGGAGGGCGGTTGCAGCCGGTCAAGAATGCCAATGATCGTGACCGGGTCCGCATGTTTGTGCGACTGGAATCGCTGAAGGCCATCGACGCCCAATTGGCCCAATGGTTGCGACAGGCTTATGCGGATGACCTGAAGGGGCTGTCGGCCACGGAGTCTGCTGCACTGACCAAGAGCGCGCGGAAGAAGCAGCGGGCCGGTCCCGCGAGCTGACAAACCGCCTAGTCAGTTAGTCGCGTCTCCGCAGCAGCGCCGCCATAACGCGTGGACTTCGGCGACCGTGAATCACGGCGATGACCAATAGCGGCCGGTGATCCGGAACATAGGCGATCACATACTCACGCACTACCGTAAACCTCAAAGGGCGCGACGTGAGTTGCGGCCGGCGAAAGCCCTGATGCGGGAATACCACCAACATCCTAATGGCCTCGAAGATTTCGCGAATCACCCTCTCCGCCGCTGGACGGTTGTCGGCGGCGATGTGACTGCGGATTGCTTCCAGGTCGTCGAAAGCCCCGGGGTGGAGCGCGAAGCCGCTCATCGTCTACTGGGCGTGTTCGATGGCGTTGTGAGTGAGCAACCGCTGAAAGGCCTCTTCGCCATCCATCGGAGTGACGTGGCCACCCGCCAAGTCATCAAAACGGCGATCCAGCATTGCGCGAGTCTGGGCCAATTCATCAAAATAGCTGATGACGGCCTCCTGGATGAGTTCGCCGCTTGGTCGGCCTGTATCGCGCGACAACTGGTCGAGCTGCGACTGAAGGTCTGGTGGGAAAGAAACTTCCATTTGCCTCCAGGATACTCCGGTGCTCAGACGGAGTCTTAAGGCTTCGGCGCGGCCGGTGGCGGAGCGCCGTAGGGACGCGGGAGCGGCTGCGTCAGGTAGAGATCGATGTCCTTGGAGGCTTTCGTTTCGACGCCGGGCTTTTGCAGGAAGCCCAGGTCGCGGAACCAGTCGATGAAACGTATCTGCCAGGTGCCGAAGGGCATCCCGCTGCGGTCGGTCAGGCCGCCCGACATGCGGGTGCCGTCGGGCTGCGGGTCACCGGGGTGGCGGCCATTGCCATAGAGGTGCAGTTCGATGTTGGGCACGCCCACGGCCAGCATCGCGGAATAATACTCCATCGCCCAGATGGCGTGGATACGGTCGCCCGATCCGGCACACATCACAAAAGCGGGCGGCACGTTGCGCGGTATCGCCGGAGCAGTGCGGTTGCGCGCAAAAGGTGAGGGGCCGGGATAGATGATGCCCGCAAAATCAGGCCGCGAGGTGATCCCGGCCAGCGGGTCAGTGGCGTCCGAATGCTGCTTGTCGAACTCCTCAAAGAGCACCGCCGCCGGAGCCGCCAGTTCCGCACCGGCCGAAAAACCCATGATGCCAATCTTCTTCGGGTCCAGGTTCCATTCCTTGGCATAGGCTCTCACCAGGCGCACGGCCTGCAGCGCATCATGGACGGCATCCTTCTCCGCGATGTAGCCATCCTTCCGCAGCCGGTTGCGCAGGATCACTGTGTTGACGCCGTAGTTGTAGAAGAACGGCACGAAATCCGCACTCTCTGAGCCGACATTGAGAGTGTTATGTCCACCGCCCGCCGCCAGAATCACCACCGCACCCGTGTTGATGCCGCGTTCCACCGGATGGAACTCAATCGAGGGGTTGTGGATGTTGACGATGCTCGCAATGCGCCCCGGCACCACCTGGCTCATGTTGTACTGCTCGGCCTCGCGGACGCGGTCGGCCTTCAGGAAGGGTGACCCCGCCGGATAAAGCGGCACCACGACGCCACCGGGCAGAATGGCCTGCGGGGCATAGGGGGCGCTCGTGGCTGGGCCGGGGGCGGGGAGGCTCTGGGGGGCTGGAAGGGGTGGGAGTGGGGGGCGCTGGGCGAAGGCTGCGCCATCCAAACACAGAAGAACTAGGCCAAATGTCTTGATTTGCATGTTGCTCAGGTCGTGGTCTCGATGCAGTCGATCTGCGGTGATAGCTTCAGGCTCCGACCGCCTTCGCTAACGCAATCTGCTTGAGTGTATCAGCGTTGTACTTTAGGGTCTTCCCTGTAGCACTATCAAGGAGCAAGAGATGTGCGTCCTGTGCGGCAACTACAGTGCCCTTTGTGACGCAGCCATTCCCCTTCTTGATATAGACAGCCTTTCCGAGCGCACAGGCCGGAAAAGTCGGCTGTTGTGCTAAATCGAGAAGCGACACGGAGCCCGCAATTGCAACGTCCGCACCGGCAGTAAGGATGCTTGCGATGTGATCCAGCACAGGATTGAGCAGGTTTTCGGGCGAGGCGATCAGAATCAACCGTGCCTGCGCCCGGCTAATCGCGACATTCATCAGTCGCGGTCCAAGGTCTTGGTTATTGAGGAAACTGTTAGAGGCGAGGACTGGGTCGAAGATCACCGTGTTCCGCTCGGATCCTTGGGCGCGGTGCACGGTGGAAACCAGGACTTGCTTGTAGCCCGCATTCTTCATGAATACTCGGAGCAGGGTCCGCTGAGCGCGGTACGGCGTCAGGATCAGGATTTGCGACTGATCTACCGCGAGCACAAGGTCATCAACCAGCTTTACGATCAACTCCGCCGTTTCAAATCGAATGTGGCCACCGTACTTGGGAGAGTACTTGCTCTCAAAGGTAGTGGGTACAAGGTATGCGTTCCTCGACCCAAGTTCAAGCACGGGGAATGGCTTTCTTTCCTTCTTCCACTTAAAGTCGAGCATGCAGGTGCTCGCTATCTTCAGCTGATCGTCATAAAAGGCTTTGCTCACTACCTTGCAGATCTGTTCGGCCATGCGGGACTGTTCATTGAGCAAGCACGTGTATAGAGCTGCGTTCTCCATATGGAAGAACGCAGAACGGCCCAACCAGTCCTTTGCATCGCCGTCCGAGGACTTGACGATTGGCGCAAGCTGTTTGGGATCGCCGGCAAAGAGGACTCGGCGGCCAAGGGGAACCAGCGCGAGTGCATGCGCGAGCCCAACTTGACTTGCCTCGTCGAACACGATGAGGTCGAACGTACCGATCATCTCGATTTCGTCATAAGTGAATACGGCGCGAGTCGTCGTCATCGCAGCGACCCGCGCTTTCTTCAGGGCATCCAGCGCTTGCGCGCGGATCTTCGAGCGGACAGTCTCAACTTGGCCCTTCCACTTCTGGTACGCTCCCACGTCGGCCTTGTCCGGAACTTGAGCCTCCAACTGCGCGAGTTGCCGGATGAGATCTTGATCCTTGACGGGGATCAGATGCTCTCGGCCTTTGTATCGGGCGGCTTGGAAATGGTTGCCAATCCGAGCACAGTCCTTGCGAATCGGAGCAGGTTGGGGTTGGCCCTTGGTAAGTTCCGCGAGATGGTTGTCGACCGCGATCAAAGCTTGATCGACAGCGGTATTCGTGGTGGAAAGCAGGAGGACGCGCTTGTCTGGGTACTGAACCATGAGTGCCGCCAACATTGCGCCAAGCGTAGTCGTCTTTCCGGTACCCGGAGGTCCCCAAAGATAACTCGATTTCCAAGCTAATAAATCGAAGGCCTTTCGTTGTCCGGGACGAAGCCACGGAAATAGTTGGGCACTGATCTTCAACTGCTGGTCCCGCGCATTGCTTGACCGGTGCGTATCCCACCAGCCCAAGCAACGCTCTCCATATCCAGGGCGCTCCCAGAGTGCAAGCAGTTTCGCCAAGTACAGGGGCGGGTAGACACGAAGCTTCTCGCCGGGCCGCGGGGGTGCCGTCGTCGCGAAGCGGAGGTTGATTTGCTCCTCTTCCGGAATCACGGAAAGCACATCAGCCGCACCCTTGGGGGGGCCTGGCCACCAAGCACCAGCACCCTCGAGCGACTCATCCAATCGTCCATCGCCCTCTTCAAGGTTCAGGAATACCTTGTAGATGGTCCCCTCTTGCTCGACATTCCTAACGACGAACTCCTCGTACTCCGAGGATGCCTCTAATTCAGCCGATATGCCATCCCGCACGTTGTAGAGCGACATTTCTAACTCCGATAATTCAGCTTGGATTGTACATCGCATGACATCGCGTATCTTTCTTCCCCTACTTGGCCAGCGCGGCGCACACTCATCATGCGCCGACCCCGCCGGGCAGCGGGGCAAACCATTCATTCACAGGGACTTACGACGCAGCCAGATGGCGCAACGTGGGGAACAACCATCATGCAAGGAACCCGGCCTGCGGGGTCGCAAATCATTGATTACAAGGGGTGTAACGGAAGTGCTGGAAAATCACTATTGACTTCCCTTGGCTGCGACCAATCAAGTGTTCCCTGCATTCCGCAAACATCGTTCGTCATCCTAGCCGATAAATCATTCATTGAACGTCGGAGGCCGTTCCCATAATGCCCTCTTCCGCCAACTGCCGGTGGCAGCCCGGCACTCGACCGTCTAAAATAAAAGTTCCCTCTTTCAACACGATGGCCACTATTCTGCAATCTCTTCCTTCGGGCGAACGCGTCGGCATCGCCTTTTCTGGCGGGCTCGATACGTCGGCGGCGATTTTTTGGATGCGCGAGAAGGGGGCGATCCCTTATTGCTACACGGCCAACCTGGGCCAGCCGGATGAGCCGGATTATGATGCGATCCCCAAGCGGGCCCTCGAATGCGGTGCCGAGGTGGCGCGGCTGATCGATTGCCGGGCGCAGTTGGTGCGCGAAGGCATTGCGGCGCTGCAGTGCGGAGCCTTCCACATCACCACTGCCGGCGTGCCGTACTTCAACACGACGCCGATTGGGCGTGCCGTGACCGGCACCATGCTCGTTGGCGCGATGAAGGAAGACGGCGTCAATATCTGGGGTGACGGGTCGACGTTCAAGGGCAATGATATTGAGCGGTTCTACCGCTACGGCCTGATGGTGAACCCGACGCTGAAGATCTACAAGCCGTGGCTCGATCAGGCGTTCAACAACGAACTGGGCGGCCGCAAGGAGATGTCGGAGCTGCTGGAGCGCGCGGGCCTGGGCTACAAGATGTCGAAGGAGAAGGCCTACTCCACGGATTCGAACATCTGGGGGGCCACGCACGAAGCCAAGGATCTCGAACAGCTTTCCACCGGCATCCGCATTGTCGACCCCATCATGGGCGTGGCCTTCTGGCGCTCCGATGTCGCGGTCCCGGCCGAAGAGGTGCGCGTGCGGTTTGAAGAGGGCCGCCCGGTGGCGCTGAACGGCCAGTCCTTCGCGGACGACGTGGAATTGGTGCTGGAAGCCAACCGCATCGGCGGTCGGCATGGCCTGGGCATGTCGGACCAGATTGAGAACCGGATCATCGAAGCCAAGAGCCGCGGCATCTACGAAGCTCCGGGCATGGCGCTGTTGTTCATCGCCTACGAACGCCTGATCACCGGTATCCACAACGAAGGCACCATGGAGCAGTACCGCGACATGGGCCGCCGCCTGGGCCGCCTGCTCTATGAAGGCCGCTGGTTCGACCCGCAATCGATCATGCTGCGTGAGACGCTGCAGCGCTGGGTTGCCAAGGCTGTCACCGGCGAGGTGACGCTGGAACTCCGCCGCGGCAACGACTATTCGATCCTGAACACCGAATCGCCCAACCTCACCTACGCGCCGGAGCGCCTGTCGATGGAAAAGGTGGAAGACGCCGCCTTCACCCCGGCGGACCGCATCGGCCAGCTGACCATGCGCAACCTCGACATCGCCGACTCCCGCGCGAAGCTAGGGATCTATGCCCAGGTGGGCCTCATTGGTGGGGCGACGTTTGAGGGGCTGAAGCTGCTCGATGGTGGGGACGCGGGCGAGAAGTAAGTTCGTGCCAACCCCAGACGTTCGCGACTTGGACCGTTTTGTCCGAGCGCAGCAGCCCATCTACTCGGAGGTATTGTCCGAGCTAAGGAGCGGTCGGAAGGAGTCCCACTGGATGTGGTTCATCTTTCCCCAACTGCGGGGTCTCGGCCAAAGTACGATGGCGCAGCGGTATGGGATCGCTTCCCGCTTGGAAGCTGAAGCCTATCTAGCGCACCCGATCTTGGGGTCGCGGTTGATCGAGTGCACCGGCTTGGTCAATGCTGTCGAAGACGCACCGATCGAGGAGATCCTGGGCGACATTGACGGCCTCAAGTTTCGCTCCTCAATGACGCTGTTTGATGCCGTTTCGGCTCCGGGTAGCGTGTTTGAGGCCGCGCTTGCGAAGTACTACGCGGGCCGCAAAGATCGAGTGACGCTCGAGATGTTTTCGGGGGAAGCGGAGCATTCTTAGAATGAATTGTGCGCATCGCTCTCGCTAATCTTCCCTTTCCCTCTTCGCCTGAGCTGTCCGTTCAGCTCGCCGAGGAGGCCATAGCGCAAGCAGCCCTTGAGCACGCCGGGATTCTCTGTTTTCCGGAGAACTTTGTCCCGGGCTATCGAGCTCCGGATCGGGGCGTGCCACCGCCGGATGGCGTGTTCTTGGAACAAGCATGGGCGCGGATTGCGGCAGCGGCGGGGCGGGCGGAGGTGGCGGTGATATTGGGGACTGAGCGGGTGGAGGGCGATTCCCTCTATGCCACGGCACTGGTGATCCATGCCGACGGCAGCCGGGCGGGGTTTCAGGATAAGGTGCAACTCGATCCTTCAGAAGATGCTCTGTTCGCGCCGGGTGTGGGACGGCGCGTGTTCCAGTGTGGCGAGATGACGTTTGGGATTGCCATCTGTCATGAAGGCTGGCGGTATCCGGAGACGGTGCGCTGGGCCGTCCGGCAGGGGGCGCAGGTGGTGTTTCACCCGCACTTCCATGCAGCAGAGCCGGGCAGCTTTCGGCCCAACCGGTTTGCCGATCCGGAGAATTCGTTTCATGAGAAAGCGGCGCTGTGCCGGGCGGCGGAGAACGGCTGCTACTTTGCGACGGTGAACTATGCGAGCGAAGGCTCGCCCACGACATCGGCGGTGGTGGGGCCGGATGGGGCCGTGATCGCTTATCAGCCTTACGGTGTGCCCGGTTTGCTGGTGGTGGACGTTGATCTGGCCCGGGCTACCGGGCTATTGGCGCAGCGGTTGAGGTCGCACTAGCCGGGGGCGCCTCACGCGGGTCAGGGCTGAGGAGAACAGGTCAGCAGACCGCTCCGTTGCCGTCGCGGCTCGGTACGGGGGTTGTGGCCGCCCCGCTTAGGTAGCTGCCCACCGAGAACGCCGATTCCGAGCCGCCATGCGCAAGCATGCGGGCTGCCTAGCGCGACCACAGCAGCCAGACAAAGAACGGTCCCCCGAGCAGCGCGGTCGTCACCCCGACAGGAATCTCCAGCGGCGCGAAGGCGCTGCGAGAGATGGTGTCGCAGAGCACTAGGAACGCACCGCCGCCGAACAGGGAGGCGGGCATCAGCAGGCGGTAGTCTGGGCCGACGATGCGGCGTAACAGATGTGGCACCAGCAGGCCGACAAAGGCGATGGGCCCCGTGATGGCGGTGGTGGTGCCGACCAGGATCGCGCCGGCGGCGAAGCCCTGCCAGGTGATCTTTTTGAAATCGACGCCGCGCCCGGCCGCCCACACTTCGCCGTAGGAGATGACGTTTAAGGTGCGGGATAGCCGCAGCATCCAGACGAAGACCGGAATCAAGACCAGCGCCAACAGCAATAGGACCGAATACTCCACCGCGTCCACGCCGCCCATCAGCCAGTGCGTGATCTGGAAGCTCCGCGTGATGCCGGCCAGGCTATGCAAGAGCAGAATGATGGAGACGCAGATGCCGTTGACGGCAATGCCGGTCAACAGCAGGGTGAAGGCGGAGAAGCGGCGCAAGTGGCCCAGGGCCGCCACGAAGGCGATCACGGCCCCCGCACCCACCAGCGCCGACAGCCAGATCAAAGGGAACGACGAGCTCTCGCCGGGCGAGAAAGCGATGGCGATCACCGCACCCAGCGATGCGGCGGCAGAAACACCCAGGCTGGAGGGAGTGGCCAAGGCATCGCGCAACAACGATTGGTAGAGCGCCCCAGCACTCGACAAAGCCGCACCGGTCATCAGTGCCAGCAGTGTGCGCGGAATCCGCAAGTTCACGGCAATGCCCCAATCGGGAGCCTCCTGCCGCCACAGCTTGCCGTAATCCATGCCGGAGCCACCGACGAACGGACAGATGACCGTGGTGACCACTGCGGCCAGCACCGAGAAGAAGAGCACCCACCGCGCGCGGTGGCGGAGGTCATCGGCCATAGGTCAAAAACACCCGCCCTTCCCCATTCTGGTGCCAGTGGAAAGGCACGCGAAACACCCGCTCCAGGTCTGCTGGACGCATGGCGTCGCACGGCGGACCATCAGCCACCAGGCGGCCTTCTTGGAGCAGCCAGATGCGATCCGCATTCTGCGCCGCCAGCGCCAGGTGATGTGTCACCACTAGAATCAACTTTCCCGCGTCCCGCAGTGACCGCAGCAAATCCCACAGCTGCGCCTCATTCTCGGGGTCCAGGTGCGCGCTGGGCTCATCGAGCAACAGGATTGGCGTTTGTTGGCAGACGGCTGCGGCCATCAGTACGCGCTGCTTTTCGCCACCGCTCAATTTGGAGAACCGGCGGCCGCAGAACTCTTCCAGGCGAGTCTGGGCGATGGCCATTTCCATGGCCGCGTGGTCCTCATCGTTTTCATACAGGCCACGACCGTAGGGGATGCGGCCAGTTAGCACCACTTCCTCCACGGTGAACGGGACGTCGCCGGGCAGAGTCTGCGGCACATGGGCTACCAGGCGGCAGAACTCCTCGCGCGGGATGCGATGGGCGTCCCGCCCTTGGATGCGGCAGGTGCCGGACTCAGGTAGCTTCTGCCCGGCCAGCAGATCGAGCAATGTGGACTTGCCCGCGCCATTGGGTCCGGCGATTGCAATCACTTCCGGACTATTGACGGTGGCGCCGATGCCACGGAGCACCTCCGGCTGGCCGGGGTAGGAGAAGCCAACGTTATCGAGTGACAGCCAGCTCATTTCAACATCGCCGCGAAGGCCTCCGCCGCCTCCACTACGCGAGGTCCGGGGACTACAAAGATATCGGCCGCCACCGCGAACACCTTATTCGACGCAACGGCCTTCACCGACGGTTGGGTTGCCCACAGGTTCACCACGGACTGCCGGTGGGTTTCGGTGACTCCGGTGGTGGCGGCCATATCTCCCATATCGACAATCACGTCCGGAGCCAGGCGCAGGACTGCTTCGAGCGAGATCTTCGGGTAGGTCACCGGGGAATCGAACAGAACGTTCCGGCCACCGGCGATGCGGATCAGCTCATTCAAGTAGGAGCCTCGGCCGACGGCGATCATCCCGTCCAGGCGGGCCGGCGTGCGGCCTACGACAAACATCAGTGTGCGGGCGGGCTTACCTGCCGACCGCTTCTCGATAGCGCTCAGCTTGGCCCGGATGCTCTGCTCCAGCGCCACCCCGGCTTTGGCCAAGCCGGTGGCCTCGCCGATCGACCGGATCGACTGCATCGTGTCTTCGAGACTAGTGTTGCGCAGGGCCAGCGTCTTTATACCCAGGCCATTCAGTTGAGCGATGGCGGCCGGCAGGTCAGAGTGCACCAGCACCAGATCGGGCCGCAGGCGGGCGATGGCTTCGATGTTGGGTTGCAGATAGCTGCCGATCCGCGGCAGAGCATCGACGGCGGCGGGGAAGTGGCAATAGGTGGAGACGCCTACAATACGGTCCCCAGCGCCAATGGCGAACAGGGTTTCCGTAAAGCTGGGGGCAGTGGAGACGATGCGCTGCGGAGCGGCGAACGCCGGGATCGAACTGGCGATCAGCCACAGTGCGCACCACAGTACGGCTCGGGGGTGAAAACTAAGCTGCTGGCACATAGGCACCTGCCCCTTCCTCGAGAGCAAAGCGAAAATTCAGCCTTGTGGGCTGTTCTTCAGGCAGGTCTTCGGACTTGATGGGCGGCCTACTGGTTGTCACTTCCCGGCGCCAGTGGGGGCCAGTGTGTCAATGCAACGTTCGTTCCCATTTACCGCTGCGGGACAGTCCCGGAATCTCACCGGGTTCCCTTTTTCAACGCCCCTCAGGGAGTGGCGTACCTCAAGAAGCCTTGAGAATAGCAGATGCGGCTGGACCGCACGCGCCGGGTTTAGTCGAGTGCTTCCGGCACCAACTCAATGTTCTGTTCACCCGCTGCCTTCTTTTCGGCATATTTTTTCACCCACGCTTCAAAACTACGTCCGTCGGCCATGTCGCGACCGGTGAAGGAGAGGCTTTCGATCTCGGGTTGCGCTACGGTGACCGTGCGGCCTTCGTTCTTCAGCATCAGGCGCAGTTTGGCTTGGCCGGATTGCGGGATGCCCTGGCGATCGTAGACGTAGCCTTCCATACGCGTGCCGTTTTTCAGCTCAATGGTGACGTCGCCGCGGTAGTCAAACGCTTCTTCAATGCCGCCCGATAGCTCCGTGCCGGCGGCCACTTTCCCTTGCAAGGTGTTGGAGTTGGACAGCGCCGTCAGGTCGATCTGCACCAGGGGCGAAACGGGCTTTTCGTTCTCGATCATCCGCAGCGCCTCTGCGTCCTTGTAGGCCGGGAACAGCATCGACTTGACGGTGGCGATGATGCCGGGAATGGTGAACGTGTAGTGCACCGCCGTGGCCTCGTAGCCCGAATGCAGCATGCAGTTGGCACATTTTGAATTGCCCGATTCATAGCCGTACTTGGACCAGTCCGTTGAATCGAGCAGCTCCTGATACGTGTCCGCGTAGCCGTCCTGTTGCAGGTAGCAGGGCTTCTGCCAGCCAAAAATGCTGTAGGCGGGCATGCCCCAGGGCGTGCACTCCAGGTTCCGCTGGCCCATCAGGAACTCGAGGAACAGCATCGACATGTTGAAGCGCCACTTGGGGTCGCGGTTCGATAGCAGCTTGCGGAACATCGCTTGATTGCGCTCGCGCCCGGTGAAGTGCTGCTGGTCCGGCGCTTTGTCGTAGGAGTAGCCGGGCGAGATCATCATGCCTTCGACACCCACGTCCATCATGTCGGTGAAGAACTGGCGGACGGACTTTGAATCGATACCGTCAAACAACGTCGTGTTGGTGGTGACGCGGAAGCCCTTGGCGACGGCAGCGCGGATGGCCTCGAGCGCGATCTCGTAGCCGCCTTCCTTGCAGACGGAAAAGTCGTGGTGGTCCTTGTCGCCATCCATATGGACCGAGAAGGTGAGGTACTTGCTCGGCTGAAACAGGTGCAGCTTTTCCTTCAGCAGCAGCGCGTTGGTGCACATGTAGACGTACTTCTTACGTGCGACCAGACCCGCGACAATCTCGTCGATCTGCGGATGCATCAACGGCTCGCCACCGGGGATCGCGACGGTGGGCACGCCGGTTTCGTCTACTGCTTGGAAGCACTGCTCCGGCGTCAGGTTCTGCTTCAGCACATGGCCGGGATACTGGATCTTGCCGCAGCCGGCGCAGGCCAGGTTGCAGCGATAGAGCGGTTCCAGCATCAGCACCAGCGGATACTGCTTACGGCCCAGCAACTTCTGCTTTAGGACGTAAGTGGCAACGGTCCACATCTGGGACACCGGGATGGGCATACCTTTTAGGTTACATGAATACGGGTACACGAATGCGAACTCGCTTTCGCGTTTGGGGCCTGTCACACTAGAGTGCGATGACCGCCCCTTCCACGCGCCGCGCTCCGCTGCAAGCCCGCAGCAGTGAGACGGTGGAGACCATTCTCAATGCCGCCTCGGCGCTGCTGGCGCGTCTGCCGTTTGAGCAGATCACCACCAGTCGCATTGCGGAAGAGGCAGGTCTGTCGGTGGGTGCGCTCTACCGGTTCTACAAGGACAAGCAGGAGATCTTTGACGCGATCGCGGTGCGGGAACTGGCGGAGTTCCGGGAGCAGATCGAACAGACGGTCTCCGCCCGGCAGTTGCTGTTTTCCTCCCGCAAGTCGCTGGACCGGATTCTGGACGCCTACATTGCTTTCCTGGACAGCCGCCCGCACTTCCGCGAGTTGGCTCTGGGCCGGCATATCAGCGAAGCGACGCGCGAGGATCAATCGGACCCCGAAACCGGTCCCGGCGGCATCCTGCAGGATCTGCTCGTCAAGAAGTTCGGCATCAAGCCCGGCAAGGGGCTGCAACGGAAGATCCGCATCGCCGCCGAAGTAGGGGACCGGCTGATCGCCTACGCCTACAGCCGACCGACGGCCAAGGAACGGGCGGAAGTGATCGCGGAGTTGAAGGACCTGCTGGGGAAGTATTTGTTGAGCTTGTGAAGTACGGTGCCCGAAACGCAAAACGCCCGGGCCATTGCTGACCCGGGCGCTTGAAAAACTTTAACAACTGCTCAGCGCAGCCTGATAACCGCTAGGCGTGAACCTCGCGGTGCTGATGCATGATCTCCAGCATCTCGTCCTTCAGGTGCAGCTTGCGCTTTTTCAAGCGGGCCTCCTCCAGGACTTCTTCGTCCGCCGGATGGGGATTGGCCTCAATCTCGGCCACTCGCCGTTTCAGCAGCGCATGCTCTTCGGCCAGCACGCGAAACGGTTCATCCGTCGCCATCAGGTGCGCCTTTAGCTCTTCCTGCTCTTGCACACTCAATTCCATATAGCGTGATTCTCCTTTAAATGAAAAGGATTGCCACGCCGAGTCGTTGCCAGGGACGCATGCGGAACCGGTACTTGGGTCCGCTGTGCCTTATTAGATGAGGGACCGCCTGGTCCGCCATCGGTAGGGGCTCGGTGGGTAATCGTCGAACTATCCATAGCATCAACAAACCCTTTCAGGCTTGCTGATGCCCTAACAATATCACCGCTTCAATCCCATTACAATGGCCTTTTCGGGCGGGGCCTGATAGTACCCGGGGCGTACGCCAATCGCCCTAAAGCCCATCGATTCATAGAAGATCTGCGCTAGGTGATTCGACTCACGTACTTCCAGGAACCAACTGCCCCCTAAAGCCAGTGCCGCTTCCAGCAATGCCCGCGCGACGCCCTGCCGCCGGTGCTCCGGTGCCACCGCCAGATTGAGGATTTCGTACTCATCCGGGGCCACCATCCGGTAGACCAGCACACCGCAGCCCTCGACGACCAGCACCGGGTCAGCCTCCGGCAACCACTGCGCAGCCTCTGGGGCGGTGGCGAGCAGGGGTGCGATCCAGGCAAAATCGGCGGTGGTGCTGGGGCGGACGAGATGGATAGGTGGGGTGTTCATGGGGCTGCGGCAAATCGCGGGCGTTCAGTCAATATGGCATTCTGAAGCCATGCAAACGAGCATCGACTAACCGGAAGAGCTATTGTTGCAGGCCGAGAAGAGAGCCGCTTTGGACGGAATCTCATTGGACCAGCTCATCACGGAAGCCGTTCGCGACCGGTTGGGTCCGAACCAGGCCCGGAAACGCCGCTTGCCGCCTGCAATTGGTTGCGCTTCAGACCCGCCGATGCAGCTGCTGACCCGGGAGCAAATCGATGAGGCGATATTTGGCTACGATATGCCACCTTTGCGGCCTGACTCGGATCCCCGCTAGTTTCAGGCCGCTTTATCACTGCGCGTAAAGTGCACAATGGCGTAGCCCACCAGCGGCATCACGCCAGCCACCAGGCACACTGGACCGAAGCCCACCGTATCGATGGCTCGCCCAATCAAGGGCGAAGCGAAGATCTGCAAGATGCCGTAGGCCATCGTCAGCAGCGAAACCCCAAAGGCCGCGCGCGGGCCGTAGGCGTCGACGGGCATGGTGTAGAGGCTAACTCCCCAACCGGATGCCCAGAAGAAGCTCACCGAGGCGACGGCGGCTCCTAGTCCCGCAGTCGGCATCCAAGGCGTGACCGCTGTCAGCGTCATGAAGCCGGCGCAGATCAGGCAGGCGCGACGCCGGGCTGCCAGTGGCTTCCAGCCTCGGCCGATCAGCCGGTACGAGATGGCGCCGCCCGTCAGGCCGCCAAAGTAGCCCAGGATGTGCGGCCATGGCGCGAGCTGGTTAGCCTCTGATTGCGCCAAGCCGTAGTGCGTGGTCAGAAACACCGTGGTCCAGTTGGTCCACAGCGTGTAGACCGTCATGGAACAGAGATTGGCCAGAATGAAACCGATCATCTGCGGGTCCTTCAGCATGTCCGTGGCCTTGCCTTGGCTGGCAGCGGGGAACTTGGTGGCTCGCTTTTCGAGCAACAGCCAGAGGGGAATCCACACAAAGCCGAGCAAACCGGCGACGACGAACGCTCCGCGCCAGCCATAGTGCGGCGTCACCAGATTCACCAGCCACGGCGCGCCGATGGCACCCATGCTGAGCCCGATCTGGCTGAGCGCGGCGCCAATCGCGCGTTCTTTGGGTTCTAGGTAAAGCTGGCCCACTTTGCCGGTGGAGGGAATGCCGGCAGCTTCTCCCACACCCAACACGGCGCGGGCCGTCAACAACCCGGCAAAGCTGGACGCCAGGCCGGAGCCGATGCCCGCCAGCGACCACAGCGCCACCGCCCACGGAAAGCCGCCACGCAGGCCGAAGCGGTCCAGGAACAGCCCCATCATCGGCGACGACAGGGCATAGGTCACCGAGAACAGCGACAGCATGTAGCCGAAGTCCTGGTTGTTCAGCCCGAACTCGATTTTCAAGGTAGGGGCGACGGCGGCGATGATCTGGCGGTCCAGATAGTTCAGCGCGCTCGACAGCATGAAGATCCCTACCACTACCCAGCGGAAGGGAATGCTCATGGAAAGCGGATGACCGCGACCTCGCCCACGGTGTTCATCTTGGGGTCCATTTTCTGAATGAACTCTACCACCACTGGCCGGGCCGCCCGTTGCGGGCCGCAGCCCAGGGTGAGTTCGCCCTTGCCTTCGATCGCGATCTTGCCGGGATCGGTCACTAGCAGTTGCGCGGTCTTGCCCGGCTCGATCTGGACCGCCAACCGGAGCTGCTTGCCCAGGCAATCCACGCGGATCAGTCGTCCGCTGACTTTTGCGTCGCCTTTGGGGCCATCCCACCAGGCTTCGATCTTCTTGTCCGGATCAAGCGCGGCCTTCCCCTCGTTAATCTTGTTTTCGGCCTCGCGGATGCGGGCTACCGCTTCGTTCTTCAGACGCTGCAATTCGCGCTCCTCGGCCAACTTCGCCTCCCGGCGCGCTTCTTCTTCGGCCTGCAGGCGTGCCTCCACCAGACCCTCGCGGCGGGCGCGGATCTGCTGGCGCTCTTGAACGTTGGCGGCGGCCCGTTCCGCTCCGGCCCAGGCTTTGTCGGCATCCGCAAAACGGTTGTAGCTGTGCATCAGCAGGGCGAATTCCGTCCAGAGCTTACCGTCGCGCGGCGAAAGTTCGGCGGCCTTCTTCATCAGGCCGGCTTTCTTTCCCGGCTCCTGTTCCAGCGCCGCCATTAGCTTCCAGGGTTCCGCCCACTCCGGCTTCAGCTTGGCCGCGGCGTCGAAGTCATTCACCGCCATCAGGCCGAGCGCTGTCTGCGGGCCCGATTCCGGTTGCAGCAGCGCCTTCACAGTGGACTCGTCCACCTCGCGGGCCTGGTAGTCGCGCTGCGCATTCAATGGTTTGCCGGCCATGTCGAACGTGGGTATGGTCTTGGCCGCCAACTGCGCCCGGGCTTCTTTGTCGATCTCGTCCGCGCTTTTGCCCAGGCCATTGCGGAACGCGACGCCGGCATCGATCCCTTTGGAGAGATTGGCGATCAGGACCTTCACCCGGCCCCGGTACTCTTCATTGGTCACCAGGACG
This sequence comes from Bryobacteraceae bacterium, assembly GCA_947458745.1. GTDB lineage: Bacteria > Acidobacteriota > Terriglobia > Bryobacterales > Bryobacteraceae > JAPKYZ01. Next base: position 173,589 of record CANGYQ010000005.1, read on the forward strand.
TGCATGCGGGCCCATTCCAGCGTGGGCTGAGGGATCGGCTGCCCTAGAATGATGTGGGTGCCGGAAATTTCGGCCGTCGAAAGAACATCCGCCAAACCGCTCTCAATCCCGGGCGTCATGCGGCCCAGATTGTCTTCGATGAAGATGCGGGTTAGCTGAGCGTTCCACGCCGGGGGGACCTCCGCTTTTTCATTCAGCGTGCCCACCCAGGCATCGTGGACCAGCTTGAGTTGGGCCGAAGTTGTGCCACGTGTGATGATCACCTTCACCGGCCAAAGTGAGCGGGGCTCCATTTTGCCCGTGATCTGCGCAAACGCCCACCGGAGTTGGTCCAGGTGGTTTAGCACTTCGCGGGCGTGCTTCTTGTCGCGGTCCGTCTGGACCTCAAAAGGCAATGACCGGTAAAGTGTCCAGTCCGCCGAGACGAGTGTGGCAGCCAAGGCAGCGACAGCAATCACAATTCGAATTATAGGGCTTGCGCCCCGGCCAGAAGGGCGGACCTGGCTGAACGAGGTTGGTGCTGGCTACGGCCGGGGTGGTGTGGTAATCACCAGCGCCTTGCACGGCTCGGCCGCCAAGCCCCGGTAGGAGTGCGGCTCGGAGGCATCGAAGTAGACGCTATCGCCCTGCCGGAGCACGAACTCTTCATCCTGGTAGCGAATCGCCACGGTACCGCCCATGACATGCAGAAACTCCGCACCTTCGTGCGAGTGCTCGCGCACTTCCGATCCGTTTCGTTCCGGGAACTCGGCCAGATATGCTTGCAGGCTTTTGTCCTGCGCCGAGTAGGCCAAGCTCTCAAACCAGAAGTCGGGCTTCGTCGAGGTGGGCCGGTCAGGGAACTTCATCCGGTCCTGCGCCCGGACGATTGAAAACAATTTCGTGCGGCGCCGGTCGCCAAAAAAGTGGTCGAGGCCGACATCAAACACCATCGCAATCCGGGCCAGCGTGGGCAGCGTCGGAACCAGCTTGCCATTTTCCAACTGCGAGAGCATTGAAGCCGAAAGGCCCGTGTGCTTGCCCAGATCGACCAACGCAATCTTCTTCTTCAGCCGGAGCGAGCGAAGCTTCGCGCCGATTTCATAGCTGGACAGAGCTCGCCGTACCGTCGCGTCACCACTCTCGCGAGCAGCATTGTCAACAGAACTGGAAGTCTCTTCACCTGGGGTAAAAAGATCGGGTTCCGTTTTTGTTTCGCTGAACTGAACTGAAGTTTTGTCTAGCTTAAACGCTTCGATGGTGTTAGTATCAGTCATAAGCAGTTAAGTGTGAGACGAATCTAGGCGGTTCACGATGCAAAAAAATTTGATGGAGTTGAAAACAGTTGCTGACGAAGGGCTGGTTGTTTTCGCCCAACAAGGCGACAACGCGGCCTTTGCGGAGTTGATCCGCCGTCACCAGAACTCGTGCTTGAAGTTGGCTTTATCGATTCTGCGGGATCGATCTGACGCCGAGGACGAGGTCCAGAATGCTCTCTGGAAAGCTTATGAGCACATTGGCCAATTTCATCAGGACGCAAAATTCTCTACTTGGCTTACCCGGATCGTGGTGAACCAGTGTCTGATGCGCCTGCGTCAGATGAAGCGCGCCCGTCTGGTCTATCTGGAAGATGCTGTGCAGGGTGAGGAGCAGATGGCTCTGGATCTGCCGGAGCAATCGGACACGCCGGAGCAAGCGCTGGGGCGGACCGAAGTGGGGCAAATCTTGCGGGGCGAGATCGCGCGGATTCCTCCGCTGCTGCGGAACGTTTTTCTACTGCGTGATGTTCAGCAACTGCCGATGGCCGACGTGGCCGAACAGTTGGGCATCTCCATTGCCGCAGCCAAGTCGCGGTTGCTGCGGGCCCGGCTGGAACTGCGCACCCGCCTGGAGCGGCACGAGGGTCGCTTGGGTGTCGCCACCCTGCTGGCCTAGGCTCCGCGTTAGTTCCCAAGCCTTCAGGAATGGAGGTTCGGGTGAAACCGTGCCGATAAGTGCGGATTTCCTGCGGGAGGTCAGCACATCCCGTGCTACATTAGTGGTTAGCATGTTGTATATTCCGCTTTCGCGGAACACCGCCGCTGTTTCCCACCCTCACCCGTAGCATGCGCTCCACCATTCAGATCAGCCGGGGTATTGAGTCACTTTTCGGAACCCGTGACGAGAACATCCGACTGCTGGAAACAGCTCTCACTGTCCGCACGCATCTGCTGGCTGACTGCATTGAGGTGGAAGGCGAGGATGCATGTGTGGCCCGCGCGATTCGCATACTGGAAGACTATTCCAGCCTGATGCGGGATGGCCATGTGTTTTCCAATGGCGATCTGCACTCTTTCCTGCGCGTGGTTACGGAGGACAGCGAAGTCAGCCTGCGGCAGTTGGTCCTATCGGGCAAACAGCGCAGCTTTGGCAAGAAGGTTCTGGCCCCCCGCAGCGTCAATCAACGGCGTTACGTGGAAGCCATCGAACGCAACGACATGGTGTTCGGCATCGGTCCGGCGGGCACCGGCAAGACCTATCTTGCGGTGGCGATGGCCGTGGCCGCGTTTCTTTCGAAGAAGGTCAGCCGGATCGTGCTGACACGCCCGGCGGTGGAAGCCGGCGAGCGGTTGGGCTTTCTGCCCGGCACGTTGCAGGAAAAGGTGGACCCTTATCTGCGCCCGCTCTACGATGCACTGTTTGAAATGCTCGAAGCCGAGCGCGTCGAAAAGCTGCTGGAGCGCAATACAATTGAAGTGGCCCCGCTGGCCTTCATGCGCGGCCGCACCTTAAACGATGCCTTCATCATTATTGACGAAGCCCAGAACACAACCCAGGAACAGATGAAAATGATCCTGACGCGTTTGGGGTTCAATTCGAAGATGGTGATCACGGGCGACATCACGCAAATCGATCTGCCCACCGGACGCCGCAGTGGTTTACTGGACGCCAATGATGTCCTGCGTGGCGTGCCCGGCATCACCTTTATCCACTTTGATGACACCGATGTGGTGCGTCACGTTTTGGTGCAGCGCGTGGTGAAGGCTTATGACCGGTATCAGGTGGCCACCACGGGACGCCAGCTTTCGCTGAAACTGGACAACGCGGAGCGCCCAGCCGATGCGGTGGCCACGGCCCTGACCTCGCCGCCGGGTGTTGCCCCGGTTGATGCCGCTTCCGAACCTCAAAGTCATGCGGGTTGAAAACCGGGTGCTGTTCCAGCACCGCTGCTCCGCCATCGCCCGCCGCGACCTTCAGGCGTTTGCCCACAAGGTTGCCCAGTCAATCACTGACTTCATCTGCGTGCTCACCACCGACGAGCACATCCAGGAATTGAACCGGAAGTTCCGGGGCAAGGCGGAGGCGACCGACGTCCTGTCATTCCCGGGCTCCAATGAAATTGCCATCTCCTATGAACGGGCGTTGGCCCAGGCGCGGGAATTTGGCCACACCGTGGACGCGGAGGTGCGCATCCTGATGATTCACGGCGCGCTGCATCTGGCCGGCTACGACCATGAGCGCGACAGTGGCGAGATGGCCCAGGCTGAAGGCCGGTGGCGCCGCAAGTTCAAGCTGCCGCAGGGGCTGATTGCGCGCGCCGGGAAGGCACTGGAATGATTGTCGCGGTGCTGGCCCTGTTGGGCCTGGCGATCATCATCGTCACGGTGGTGCAGACATGCTTGCTGGAAGCGATGCGTCTTCGCGCCCGCAGTTCCGACCTGCAGCGCCTGTTTGAAGACTCCGTGGAAGCCCGTCTGGGTAAACATGGCACCACCGAAACCCGGGCCTTGGCGTTCTCCTTCTGGAAGCACTCGCTGCTGGTGTTGATGGGCGTCATCACCACCGCGGCGGTGGGTCTCGGTTGGGAAGCTGGCCTGTGGGCGCTGGGCATTATGCTGGTGACCGCGTATCTGGTGCCACAGGCGATCTACCGGAGGTCCAGCGGCGAGTGGCTGATCCTCATCTGGCCATTGCTGGCGCTGCTGTATCTGCTGATGCGGCCGCTGATCTCCCTGTTCACCACGTTGCGCTCCATCGCGGAACTCACCGAAGACGAAGAGCAGATGCCCGATGAGGAGCGCGAAAGCGAAGAGATCGAAGCGCTGATTGAAGCCGGAGCCGAAGAAGGGCTGATCGAGGAGAGCAACCGCGAACTGGTCCGCACGGTGCTGGAATTCGGCGACAAGACGGTCCGCGAGGTGATGACGCCGCGCCCGGCCATCATCGCCATCCAGGAAGACAAGTCACTGGAAGACCTGCGGCAGTTGGTGATCAACCACCGGTTTTCGCGAATCCCGGTCTACGCCAAGTCACCCACTGACATCCATGGCTTTGTCCACGTCCGCGACATGTGGGAAGTGCCGGAGCCGCAGCGGGCCAAGCGCCGAGTGAAAGAGTTTGTCCGGGACATCGCCCAGGTGCCGGAGCAGAAGGGTGCCGGCGAACTGGTCCGCCAGATGCAGCAGACGGGCCAGAACATGGTGATCGCCATTGACGAATACGGCGAACTGGCCGGCCTGGTCACCATTGAGGACCTGATCGAAGAGATGTTGGGCGGCGAAATCCGTGACGAGCACGAGCCGCAGCGGGACTACGAGCCGGATGCCCAGGGCGGCTACGTTGTCTCAGGCAGCTACGACCTGGACCGCCTGGAAGAACTGGTGGGCTACGAACCCGGCGAGGAAGTTGAGGCCACCACGATTGGTGGTCTAGCCACCGAATGGGCGGGGCGCGTGCCCCGCAAAGGGGAGGCCCTTGAACGTGACGGCCTCCGGATTGAAATATTGGAATCGAGCGACCTGCGCGTTGATCGCGTCCGGCTGTCCCGTATCGAACTTGAGAAATCAGAGGATCATGGCGAAGCCAAACCGTAATTTCCGTTCCCCCAAGCCCGGTCGCAAGAGCGGCGCTGGCGTCACCCGGCCGCCGGGTCCTGATGCCGGTCCAGCGCTGTCAGCCAAGGCCCCGGCCACGGATGCTCAACCCGGGAAGACAAGGTCTGGAAGCCCAGCTAAACCAATCAAGCGCCGTCCACTCAGCCGGCAGGAGCGGTTGGCGATCAGCGGCAACGTGGGCCAGCCCGCCCACGCAAGGATCGACCAAGCGCCCCCCGAGGTTGTCCCCACGGCCGTACCTAAAGTGGACGCCGCCGATGGCCCGGTTCTGTTGGGTATACCCCCCGCTGGTGCGCCTGCCGCTCCGCGGGGGGTGAAGGGCTCCCGGCCCCGGCGAAAGTATGTGCCGCGGGTGGCGGCTCCCCCCCGGCCCGCGCTGGCGACGGATGCGCCCAAGCCTCGTCCGGCAGGCCCGCCCAAAGTAGGCTTCATCGCGATCGCGGGCTTGCCCAACGCGGGCAAATCGACTTTGTTGAATGCCCTGGTGGGCGAAAAAGTAGCTATCGTGGCCGACAAGCCGCAGACCACGCGTACCTCGGTGCAAGGCGTCCTCACCAATGAATCAGGGCAGGCCATCTTCATCGATACGCCGGGCATCCACCGCTCCGACAGTTACTTCAACCGCCGCATGATGAGCACGGTACGGGAAGCCCTGGATGCTCCCGATGTCCGCGTGTACGTGGCTGACTATTCCCGCGAACCCACCAAGATGGAATGGGAAGCGCTGGACACCCTGCGCCGCGCGCACCTGGCCGCCCCGCGTCCGGCCATTCTGGCGCTCAACAAGGTGGATCTGGTGGATGATCCGCATGTGCTGCTGGCCCGCCTGCAGCAGTACTATGCGCACATCACCCCGGGCGAATTTGAGTTCAACGACTACATCCCGATCTCGGCGACGCAAGGTAACGGCCTCGATGATCTGCTGGAGACGATCTTTAAGTATCTGCCAGCCGGCAAGGCGATCTTTCCGGCTGACCAGTTCACCGACCAGCCGGAGCGCTATCTGGCCGCCGAAATGATCCGCGAACAAATTCTGCAGATCGCCTACGACGAAGTGCCGCACTCGGTGGCCGTGAAGGTGGAAGAGTGGGAAGACAAAAAGACGCTCACCCGCATCCGGGCCATCATCACGGTGGAGCGGGAAGGCCAGAAGGGCATCGTCATCGGTGCCCAGGGCATGGCCCTCAAGCAGATCGGTTCCGCCGCGCGGGCCGAAATTGAGTCGTTCCTGGGCCGCAAGGTGCTGCTGCAGCTGTTTGTCGCCGTGAAGCCCCGTTGGCGCGAAAGCGAGAGCTTCATCAATGAACTGGACTGGCACTCCGGGCCCCAGTAGGGTCTGCCCAGCTGCCCCGCTCACGCGACGCGTTTTAGGCTAGCCTGAAAGAAGGTTTATGATCCGACGTATACTGCCGTTTCTCCTCGCCCTGATCCTGTCGCTGGGCGTGGTGCAGGCACAGAAAAACGCCCAGTCCGACGACTCTATTTATGACCAAGTGCGCCGCATCCTGGCCAATGACCCGGATGTGAAGGGCGGGGCCTTTGACGTCGAAGTAAAGGCCGGCGTCGTCACCGTCAAAGGCAAAGTGGCCAATGAACGGGCGCGCCTGAAGGTCGACAAACTCTGCAAGAAGGCCAAGGGCGTCACCGAGGTGAAGAACCTGGTGAAGGTGGAGCCCTAAGCCAGTTCCGCCCGAGCCGCGTTGGCAATGCGGGTGGTCCAGGTTTCGACATGGTCCGGATTCGCCGCCTCCACCATGACGCGCAGCAGTGCTTCCGTGCCGGACCAGCGGACCAGGACACGGCCCGTGTCGCCCATCACCGCCTCGGCAGCCGCTATCTCGCTTTGCACGAGGGGTAGCGTCTCGACCGGACGGCGCTCCTTGAGGCGGACATTCACCAGCTTCTGGGGGTAGACCACCAAGTCGGAGATCATCTCATCCAGCGTGCGGCCGGCGGCCACTTTCGCCTCCAGCATCTTCAGCGCCGATAGCATACCGTCGCCGGTGGTGGCATGCTCGGTGAAGATCACATGGCCGGACTGTTCGCCGCCGATGGGTGCGTTCAGGGCATGCATCTGTTCCAGGACGTACTTGTCGCCCACCTTGGCCCGGGTTAGTGCAATGCCGTCGCGTTCCAGTGCTTTCTCAAACCCCAGGTTCGACATCACCGTCGCCACTACGGTTGAACCCAGCCGCCCCTGCGCCTTCAAGTGCCGGGCGCAGATCAGCAGCGTCGCGTCGCCATCGACGATCCGGCCGCTGCGCGACACCGCGATGCAGCGGTCGGCATCGCCGTCAAAGGCAAAACCCGCATCGGCTTGCTCGGCCACCACGCGGTCCCGTAGGGCTTCCACGTGCAGCGCTCCACAGCCCCGGTTGATGTTCTGGCCATCCGGGTCGCAACCGATCTTCACCACGGTAGCGCCCAGCCGCGTAAACAGCTCCGGTGCCAGGTGCACGCTGGCACCATTGGCGCAATCCAGCACGATCTTCAGCCCATCGAGACGATAGGGAAACAGCGACAGCAGGTATTGGAGATACGCCTCATCCAGACCTGGATCGACGCTCACCGGCAGACTACCGGTCAGTCCTTCCAGCGCCAGCCGCGCAAAGATCGACTGTTCCAGTTCCAACTCCACCGCGTCCGCCAACTTATAGCCGGAGTGGTCAAATACCTTTAGCCCATTGTCCTGAAAGGGATTGTGGGAAGCCGAAATCATCACGCCCGCGACGAATGGACCGGTCTTGGTCAGCCACGCCACCCCCGGTGTCGTGATCAAGCCGGCAAAGCGGGGAATGGCACCTTGATGCACCAAGCCGGCCGCCAAAGCCTCCGTGATCCAGGGTCCGGACTCGCGCGTGTCCATGCCGATCAACACTTGTTGTCCATCATGGGCCGTGGCCCAACTGCCCAGCGCCTGGCCAAAAGCAAAGATCGTCTTGGGGTCCAACGGGAACTGGCCCGCCACTCCTCGCATCCCATCCGTTCCAAACAATTGCCGCGTGGCTGAATCAGGCGTGGGGGGCGTTATGGTGGTCGACACTTCTCAATTCCTCCGGGTGAACAGGTGCAATACAGAACCGTGCGTCTAGTCGCGAATTCGTTGCAACTGTATCTTCACATCGACCGCGGATGATGAATCGATACGCACGCGGGCGTTGCCAACATATACAGGAAGCTGGGCCTGTAATGTCTTATCTTTGTCTTCTTCGCCCTGTCGGATTGTCGCAAACTCAAACGGGTCGGTCTGGGCGGCATCCACTCGTTCGACTTGGCTCTGCGGGCCGGAGATGGTGACGTTTGCCGGCACGGTGACCTGCTGCGCCACGATAAACCCCGCGGGCACCGGCCCGCCGAAGCGTAGCTTCACCGGAACCTGACGGCTGACGTGTGGCTCCAGTGACAGCCGGAGCTGAGACGGGATCGCCCGGACCAGCCGCACCCGCGACGGCAGGCCATAAACGCTTTCGGCCACGTTGTAGGTTCGTTCGCCGGGCCGGTTGAAGTTCGACAAATCAAGCACGACAGCGGTTTTCGCCAAGCCCGAACTGGCCAGCAGGTCACGGGGGCCGATGATCTGAAGTTGCACGTCGTCGGGCATCTCCGTCCCGGTGTCCAGGCCTGCCGGAAAATTCTTGAACTCCACCGGAACGCTGATCGAACTGGTCAGCTCTGGTGCCTCGACAAACACCAGCCACAGCAGAATGGCCGCCAACACGGAGAACAGCTTCAGCCCGAGATGATCCAACAGTGTGGCTCGCAACATCCGGCCCGCGGCTCGCATGGGGGTGGGCATCAGGCTAGTACTCCGACTTCCGGTAGAGGGCTTGCGGTGAGGGCCCGGCGGGCGTGGCTCCCGCTGCGGGCTCCTTCCAGCGCCCCGTGGGTGTGCGGCGTCCGGTCAGCATCCGTTCAATCTCGCCCAGGGTGACGTTACGGTGTAGTTCGCCATACTGCGCATAGGAAACATGGCCAGTCTCCTCCGATACGATCAGGGCCAGGCAGTCCGATTCTTCGGTGACGCCAATCGCTGCCCGGTGGCGGGTGCCGAGACTGTTCATCTGCGGGTTGATCGTCAGCGGCAGAAAGCAGGCCGCCGCCGCCACGCGATCCCCCTGGATGATCACGGCACCATCGTGCATCGGGCCTCGCGGTAGGAAAATCGAGATCAGCAGATCCCGCCGCAACAAAGACTCCAGCGCGACGCCGCTCTCGATCATGCTACGCAGGCCGCTCTCCCGTTCCACCACGATCAGCGCGCCAATGCGCTGCTGCGCCAGGTGCTCCATGGCCAGCAGGATCTCTTCGGCCGACTCATAGCGTTCCAGGCGGTCACCAAATCCCAGGATCTTGCGCCGGCCCAAGCGGGCCAGCACCCGCCGGATCTCTGACTGGAACACCACAATCAAGGCGAAAGCCGTATAGGGGGCCAGCGCCGCCAGCAGCGTGCTCAGCAGCTGGAAGCCGAACCAGACGGCGAAGCCGTAAAGACTAACCAGAATGGCCAGTCCCAGCACAATCTGCGCCGCGCGCCGGCCCCGGATGTTGGAAAGAAACTGATAGACCAAAATCGCCACGGCGGCGATATCGATCACCGTGATCAGCGTCAGCTTCTCCCAAGCGCCGCCCAGTTGTTGTGCAAGCTCAAACATTCGGAATTCAGCGGCCGGCCGACACTTGCCAGGCACGTCGCTGCTTGGCCACATTCTCTCGCAAAAAGCGTTTGTGTGCCGGGGGCCCTCAAGCGGGCTTGCGGGCCACCAACAACACTGTTTCGCGCCCGTCCAACCAGAGCCCCTGTGGCAGGTCGTCGCGCCGCCACAGTGTCGCCTGCTCCACCACCAGACCCGCTGCTAGCGCCAGCCGCCGCAACACTTGATCATCCAGCAGGTGCATCGCCTTCGGCATCTGCCCCATCTGCCGGTGTTTGGCGTAAAGGCCGACCTTGGGCAGCCACCCGGGCCAGGGCTCCTGCGCCGCTAGCCGCCGCTCGTACTCGGGGATGAAGGCGGCAAAAGGCGACTGGTAGGGCGTGGCCGCCTGGATGAACAGCTTGCCCTCCGGCCGCAGCCAGTGCGCAATGGCCTGCATGCCGTGGTCCAGCTGCTTGCCGGAAAGGAAGTGCAAAACGTTTGAGACATGCACGGCCCCTAACGATCCGGGCTCAAGCGTCAGATCTTTCGGGAACCGGCCGCAAGCCACCGTCAAGCGCGCCCGCTCCGCCTCAGTGCAGTTTTCCAGCGCGCGGCGCTCGATCTCGGCGCAATGGCCCTCGTCAAGATCATTGGCGATCACCCGAGCCCCGGCCTTCAGCGCCGCCAGCGACGCGACTCCGAAGCCTCCACCGACGTCCAGCGCCGGCGTTTCAGCGCACCCACCGGCGGCACAGTACGCCACGAATTCCTGGCTCAAGCGGCTTAACCGCTCCGAGACCCAGCCCATGCGGTTGCGCGTGAGCGGGCGAAAACGCTTCCCCGCGCTGCTCATTCGGGGCGGCTAGGCCTCGGGCAGGAAACGGCGCAAGCCCAGATCGTACGCTGCCGTGCCCAGAATGCCGCCCAAAATTGGGGCAATGATCGGCACCCAGAAGACGCCGCTGCCGTCGGTGAGGCCGTTGTTCTTAAAGCCCATCACGGCCGTCATCAGCCGCGGGCCGAAGTCACGGGCCGGGTTGATGGCGTAGCCGTGCAAGGCGCCAAAGCTCATGCCGATCACGACCACCACCAGGCCGATGATCACCGGGGCCAGATTGCCCGCGGGCAAAGAGTTCCGCTCGTCGGTGATGGCGCAGATCAGAAACAGTAGCAGCGCCGTGCCGATCACCTGGTCAATAAAGCCCACTCCGGGTTGCCCCGGGAAGGCCGGAAAGGTGGCGAAGACGCCCGCCGTCTTTTCCAGCGCCGGGTCAAACTTTTCAAACGCCGGGCGGTAGTTCAGGAACACGATCGCCGCCGCCGTGAAGGCGCCCGCCACCTGCGCCACGATGTACGGCAGCACCTTGCCCCATCCCAGGCCCCGGAACACCGCCATCGCAACCGTGACCGCCGGGTTCAAATGAGCGCCGGAAATCTTGCCCGCCGTGTAGATGCCCATGGTCACGGCCAAGCCCCAGGCGATGTTGATGTTGGTCACGCCGCCATTCACAATCTCGCCTGGCGTGCCGTTTCCAAACAGCACCACCGACGCCACTACCCCGCATCCCAGCAGGATCAGCACCAGGGTGCCGAAAAATTCTGCCGCACATTCTGCCAAAAGAGTTGTCCGCATAGTAAGCCGCGTGAAATTCTATCAGACATGGATCGCCGCCATTTCTTCCCGCGCGCCGCCGCGCTGGCTTTCGGGTCAGCGGGCTTGGCCCGTGCGCAACAGTCCGCATCGCTTCCCTTGCCGGACTTTGAACCCAAGAGTGAACTGGGGGTGCCCGAGTCGCGCGTGGAGCGCGCCCGCTATCCGGTGATCGACATGCACACGCACGTCTCCTGGTCACCCGGTCTTGAGATCGGCGACACCATGCGCTACGCCGCTGAACCCACTGAGCTGCTACCCGTGATGGACCGCAAGAACATCCGCACGATGGTGAATCTCACGGGCGGCTGGGGCGCGGGTCTCGAGGAGTGCATCGGCAAGTTCGCCAAGGCTCACCCGGGGCGCTTCATCGTCTTCACGGAGCCGCGCTGGCACAAGACCACCGAGGCCGGGTACGCGCAATGGCAGGGCGACGAGATCGAGAAGGCCTACCGCGCCGGGGCCAAGGGCATCAAGGTGCTGAAGACCCTGGGCCTCTACCTGCGCGACAAAGTGAAGACCGGAACGCTGGTGAAAGTGGACGACGCCCGGTTTGACCCGATGTGGGAAGCCGCCGGGGCGCGCCAGATGCCCATCGCCATCCACACCTCCGACCCGGTGGCCTTCTTCCGCCCCATCGACAAGTTCAACGAGCGCTATGAAGAACTCAACGCCCACCCGGACTGGAGCTTCGGCGGCCGCGATTTTCCGAGCGACCGCGATCTGCAGGAAGCCCGCCGCCGCGTCATGAAGCGCCACCCCAAGACGCAGTTCGTCTGCCTGCACGTGGCCGTGGCTGAGAATCTGGCCTACGTCGCGGAGATGATGGACGCCCATCCCAACATGTGGGTGGAGTTCGGCGCGCGCATCGGCGAACTGGGCCGCCAGCCGCGCGCCGCCCGCAAGTTCTTTGACCGCTACCAGGACCGTATCCTGTTCGGCACCGACGCTGTCCCGCATGGTGACCAGTTTCCGCAACAGGTGTTCGGCGAGAAGCTCTACGAGATCTACTACCGGTTCCTGGAGACCCAGGACGAGTACTTCGACTACGCCCCGGCACGCGTGCCGCCGCAAGGCCGGTGGAAGATTTATGGCTTGGGACTGCCGGACGCGATGCTCAAGAAGATCTATAACGGCAACGCCTCCCGTCTGTTGAACCTGAAGGTTTGACAGACGTATCCCCGCTGGGTGCCCGATTCATGCGATACTTCTCAGTTTCCCGTGAACACGGGTGCCCATGCGAGTAAGAGTCCTTTACCACGATCACTGTTTCGACGGCGCGGCGTCTGCGGCTTACTTCAGCCGCTTCATCTCGGAACACGTCCATCCCGGGGCGGAGTTCGCCTACACGGGCATGGCGCATACGGCCGATCAGATTTTTGAAGACTCGTTGTTTGACGGCGACGTGAACGCCATCGTCGATTTCAAGTACTCCCCGAACGACCGCCTGAACTGGTGGTTTGACCATCACCAGAGCGCGTTTTTGACGCCCGCCGATGCGGAGCATTTCCGGCAGGCGCAGCATCCCACCAAGTTTCTCGATACCGGCTACAAAAGCTGCACCAAGTTCATCGCCGATCTCACGCGCGAGAAGTACGGCTACCAGGCCGCGGGGCTGGACGATCTGGTCAGCTGGGCGGACATCATTGACGGGGCATCGTATGCCTCCGCCGAAGAAGCGGTCAGCCTGAAATCCGCCGCCACGCAGTTGGTGCTGGTGATTGAGGCCGCTAAAGGTTCCGGCACGGTGCAAAGCATCATCCGCTCCATGCAGAGCCAGCCGCTGGAGGCGATCATCCAGCAGCCGGAGATCCAGGCCCAGTATCAGCCGCTCTATGCCCGGCATCTGCGCTCCATGGGCGTCATCGGGGACTGCGCCGTCAGCGAAAAGGGTGTGGTCTTTTTTGACCTGGTGGGGAAGGAACTGGATGGCTACAACAAGTTTGTACCCTACCACCTGTACCCGGAAGCCACCTACACGGTGTCGGTGAGCGAGCAGCCGTTCCGGACCAAGGTCAGCGTCGGGTCCAGCCCCTGGGCCGTGGAAGTGAAACACAACCTGGCCTCGATCTGCGAGCGCTACGGCGGCGGCGGCCACCCTCGCGTCGGTGCCATTAGCTTCCCGGTGGGCCAAATCGAACCAGCCCGGCAGGCCGCCCGCGAGATTGTGGCCGAGCTGCAAGGCTAGCCCCGTTTTGACCAGCCCCATGCGTAAGCTTGGGGCTTTCTCACGGACCAGAAGAAGCCCCAAGCTCACGCATGGGACTACAGCGCTAGGCCACCAGCTGGCGATGGAAGTTTAAAAACGAATCCGCGCCTTCGCTGCCCATATAGCGTTCCAGCATCGTGCGGTCCGTCTGGGCCAGATCGACGACGATCAGGCCATCCAGGCAGCGTGAGAACTTGGGGTCCACGTTAAAGGCCGCCAAGCGGCCGCCCAGCTTCAGATACTGCCGCAGCAGGACGGGGACGCCTTTGCCGTCGCGCTCAATGTCCGCAATGATGGCTGAGAGTTCTTCCAGGTCCACGCTCCAGTCCAGCTTCGGCCCAAAGGGCCAAGTGCGGAACGGCTGCCGGGCCTTCACCAGGCGGCTGAGGCGCGGGTCCGATTGGCGCGTGCGCAGATAATCCACCATGAACTGGCGGGACACGGGCGAATAGTCGTTCGAGATACTGACGGGCCCAAACAGCATCCGGTAATGCGGGTTCCGGACGATGAACTGGCCGATGCCCTTCCACAGCACCAGCAGCGAGGCAAAGCTCTTCTGGTATTCCGGGCGGACAAAGCTGCGGCCCAGTTCGATGGCGGGCTCCACTTCACGCAGAAAGTCGCGGTGGTAGTTGAAGAGGGTGGACGTGTAGAGTCCACGGACGCCGTGGCCTAGCAGGATCTCGTCGGTCAAGCCCAACCGGTAGGCACCGATCACTTCCTGGTTCTTGCGGCTCCAGCTGAACAGGTGCCGGTAGTGGCCGTCGAATTCATCCAGATCCTTGTCGCTGCCGGTCCCTTCGCCGACCGCGCGAAAAGCAGCCTCCCGCAGCAGGCCAATCTCATCCAGCAGCCGCGGAATCTGCCGGGCCGTCGCGACGTAGACCTGCTGGTCCCCTGACTGCGCCAGGAACTGCGCGGAGGGCAGCGCCGCCACTTCACCCTCCACCGAGGCCGGGCGCGCGCGGCTGATCATGGCCGGGGCCACGGGCTGCGGCTTGGCGGGCATGCCTTCACGGCGGTGCTCCAGCAGGTAGGTCCGCCAGCGGAGATAACGCGTCAGCGCTTCGTCACTGGTGAGTGATTCCGCCTGCGCCGGCGTCACCGGCGAACCCACCCGGATCTCCACTCGCCGGTTCTGCTTGTTGAGAAATTCATGCGGCAGCAACGCCGTCCGCAACTTGGGGTGAAAAAGGCCCAGAATCTGAAACAGTGCGCTGTTGGCGCCCTTGATGTAGACCGGCACGGACGTGGCACCCGAGCGGCGGATCAGCCTCGCGACCGTGGAATGCCAGTCCGGGTCCGTCACTGCCAGCTTCTTCCACTGCAGGTGCGAAACCTCGCCCGCCGGAAAGACCACCAGCAGCTTGCCTTCCTTCAGCCATTCGATGGCCTGGCGTAAGCCGCGCTGGTTGAAGCGCACCGCCTCCCGGCCGCCAAAGGGGTTGATCTCGATGAACCAGTCCTTCACTTCCGGGACGGTGGCCAGAATCGAGTTGGCCAGCACCTTCACATCGGGCCGCACCGCCAGCAGCTTGGTCATCAGCGCCGCGCCTTCCAGCAACCCGAACGGGTGATTCGCCACCACCACCACCGGTCCCGTGGCGGGCACTTTGGCCCACTCCTTGCCGCCGGAATCGAGCTCCACATGGAGCCCATCGATCATGGCCTGAAAGAAACGCGCGCCATCGCCCAGTGGGGCGATCTGTTTATACATCTTTTCGAGTTCGTCAAAACGGAGGACTCGAAGTGCAGGATTCTCCACGCCTACGAGAATGACTGCCCAATGTCAAAACCATCTGACGGTTGGGCGAAATTCTCGTCGCGGTCGCATAACGATTGTATTTCGGTGCCGCTTAGGGGCGGCGGAGATCCTGTTCCAGCCGTTGACGCGCCGCTTCCGGCACGATCCGCCAGTTCTGATCCGGCTTCGCGGGCAGCGTCTGATGCTCGGTGTAGTACTCGATGATCAGGTCCCGCACTTCGCGGTGGGACCGCCACAGTACGGGCGCTCCCTTGAACATCGTGTAGCCGCCGGAGCCGCCGGCGCGATAGTCGTTCAGGGCGATCCGCAGCTTCTGCGTGTCCGCGAGCGGAGTCCCCTGGTAGCGGAGATTCTTGATGCGCTGGCCAGCTGGGGCCTGTAGATCAAGCTCATACTCGACACCCTGGGCCATGTCGTAGTTGAAGCCAGGGAAGCGCCGGTTGATCAGCGGGGCGACGGTGCAGGTGGGTTCCGCGCAGGAGTTAAAAAAGCGAGCCGCGTTTTCGAGCGCTGCCTTCAGCATTGCCCCGGTACCTTCGATGGCGTAGAGTTCGTTCTCGTAAAGGTAAAGCCCGGCCGCGTCGCGGATGGTGACCGGTCCGGCGGCGATCTTCAGTTTCGAGTTGAACAGCGCGGTCAAGGAAACATCGGCCTTGGCGTAGTGCAGTTGCACCTGGTGGATGGCGTCGACCAGTGCGGAGTCCTCAATCTGGCCGCGGGCGGCGTCGAGGGCGACGGGGGCGGTCGCGATACGCGTGGCCAGCCAGCGCTCAGCGGATGAATGGTAAGGCTCAAAAATTCTGGCGACGGCGGCATCCACCACGGTGGTCTCGGTCACCGGCACCAGCTTGTTCTTCTTGGCCACCAGACGCCACGTGCCATCGGGTTGTTTGGCGAAGCTGAAAACAGACTGCGCCAGTGAGCCGCCCCAGTTGCGTGGTTGCACCAACATCACGTCGCCCACGCGGATATCGGTCACCACCTGATGCGTGTGGCCGTAATAGATGGCGTCGATCCCCGGCACTTCGCGGGCAATCGTGTCGGCCATGTTCTCGTTCTTGTCGCCGCTGGGGGAGGCCAGGCCCGCGTGGACGGCACCGATGACGAGGTCCACCTTCTGCGCCCTCAACTGCGCCACCGCGCGCCGGGCCGCGTCGATGGGTGATTCGAACGCATACCCGGCATAATTCTCCGGCTTCTCCCACATCGGGATATTGGGCGTGATGATGCCAAACACGCCCACCTTGACGCCACCCACGTTGCGGACGATGAAGCTGTCAAACGGGCGGGCCACGCCGGACGGCAGGATGTTCGCCGCCAGCCACGGGAACTTCGCTTCATCGCGGGCCTTGTTGAGCACCTTCAAACCAAAATTGAACTCGTGGTTGCCCACCGTCATGGCGGCGTAGCCCAGTTCGTTCATGGCCCGCATCATCGGGTCGGCACCCAAGGGCTGGCCGCTGCGTACGCGGTTGGCGTGGAGGCCCACCATGGGCGTCCCCTGGATGGTGTCCCCGACATCAATCAGCAGCGAGTTGGGGTTGGCGGTGCGGGCCTCGCGGATCAAGCTGGCGATCTTCGCCAGACCGCGCGGAGCCGGTTCGGCGGCGTAGTAGTCCCATGGCAGGGCGTGACCGTGCAGATCCGTAGTGGCGAGGATCTGGATGTCGATCGTCTGGATGTCCGGACTCTGGCCTCCAGCAGCCAGTGAGAGCAGCGCGACAATTGGAAATCGCATCTCTATAATTGTGACTGATGGTACTTACGACTGTATTTTTGACGACGTTCCTGATGCAGGCCCCAGCCCCGCCCGCCGCTACGCCGGCCAAGCCCGCGCCATCGGCCGCCAAGCCCGCCGCGGCGGCTGCCAAGCCAGCCACTGCCGCCGCTAAGCCCGCAGCCGCAGCTCCGAAACCTGCCGCGCCCAAGCCCGCAGCCGCTCCGGCGCCTCCCGCCGTGCAGCGCCCGGACGGCGTCTACGCCACCTTCAACATCGTGCAGGGAGCCCAGCCCATGGGCGCCATCGTGATCCGGCTCTTTGAGAAGGAGCAGCCCCTTACCGTCGCCAATTTCATCGGCCTCGCCCGCGGCACCAAAGCCTGGCAGGACCCCAAGACCCGCCAACTGGTGAAGCGTCCGCTCTACAACGGCCTCACCTTCCACCGCGTCATCCCCGGCTTCATGATCCAGGGCGGCGACCCGCTGGGCAGCGGCATGGGCGGCACGGAGGCGATCAAGGACGAATTCTCGCCGGAGCTGCGCTTCAATAAGACCGGTCTGCTGGCCATGGCCAACGCCGGACCCAACACCGGTTCCAGCCAGTTCTTCATCACCGACCGGCCCAGCATTCCGCACCTGGATGGCAAGCACCCCATCTTCGGCGAAGTGATCGAAGGTCAGGACCTGGTGGAGAAGATCGCCCGGGTGGAGCGTGACGACAACGATAAACCGCGCGTCGCGGTGGTGATGAAGACGGTCACCATTGACCGCTTCCCCAAGGTGGCCCCCGCCAAGCCCGCGCCTGCGAAGCCGGCCGCCGCGAAGCCTGCGCCAGCCAAACCCGCCGCCGCTCCGGCTGCCGCGCCCGCGCCCAAGAAGGCGGCAACGCCGCCTCCGGCCAAGTAGCGCCCCCTCCGTCGATTGGGGTTCCGCTTTAGCGATGGCTCAGCGGAACTTCAAAGAAGAATAGATCCTGCGCCGCCAGAGCATCGCGCAGGCCGGTGAGCGTCACCGTGGTCTGGCCGTGGTAGCTGGTCCAGAAGTAGACGAAGCCACTGGCGGTTTCTCCTGGAGCCACCATCTTGGCCGAAAAGGCGCGCTCTTCAATGACTGGGTCGTTCAGCTTGCTCTTCTTTACCCGGGCCGGCAGCGGGATCGGGAAAGGGCTGGCCCCCATCGAAGGGCGGGACGGACCATCGAGGAAGCGCACATCCACGGCCGGTGTGGCGTCGATCTCAGCGCTGCCACGGGGGCGGTAGGTGATCTTGACGCGTTTCAGGTCCAGCGCATTCTTGCGATTGTTCTCAATCACCACCAGCATCGGCATCACGTCAAACTTGCCGAGTGGGACTTTGCCAAAGGCCGTCGCGCGCTTCTCGTCGTCGTCAAACGGCTCAATCGCAATGGTCACTTGATCCAGCGTGACCTTGTTGGCATATTCGGCCACCGGGCGCGGCTTGAAGGCCGGTTTGTCAGCCGCCAGCGCGGAAACACTTAAGATAACCAACAGGCACTTGTTTTTCATTCTCTTCCTTTACCGGTTGCTGCTCTGGCTGGGGTTTCCCCTGTTTGCGCTTTACGTCGCGTGGCGCTCGCTCCGGCGGCCCGATTGGCGTCCGCACTTGACGGAACGCTTCGGTCAGCTCTCCTACCGCCAGACGATTCCAGGCGGCATCTGGTTGCACGCTGTTTCCGTCGGCGAAGTGATCGCGGCTGCCGGGCTGGTTCGTGAACTGCGCGACCGCTTCCCGGGCCGTCCCGTCTATGTCTCCACCAGCACCGTGGCCGGCCGCAAGATGGCGGCCCAACGCCTGACGGGCTTGGCCGACCATGTCTTCTACGTTCCCTTCGATTATCCTTGGTTCGTCCGCCGGGTGCTGCGGGCGTTGCGACCGGCGTCCGTGGTGGTGCTGGAAACTGAGATCTGGCCTCACTTGTGGCACGAGGCCAAGCGCTTCGGCTGCACGCTTTATCTGGTGAATGGCCGCATTGCGGACCGCACGATTGCCCAATACCGGAAGCTGCGCTGGTTCTTTCAGCCGTTGCTTCGCTTGCCCGATGGAGTGCTGGCGCAAAGCAGGCAGGACCAGCAGCGGCTGATTGAACTGGGCGCAACGCACGCCATCAACCACGGCAACCTGAAGTACGACTTTACGCCCCCCGCGCCCCCCGCGCCGGAGATTGTCGCTTGGGTGGACGGTGCTCCGTTGCTGATCGCCGCCAGCACCATGCCGCCCGATGAAGAGCAGCAGGTGATTGACGCCTACCGGCAACTGCCGCCGGGAACCAGGATGATCCTGGCTCCGCGGCGGCCGGAGCGGTTTGACCTGACCGCGGGCTTGCTCGAGGCCGCTCAGATCCCGTTTATCCGCCGTAGCCAGTTCCGTCCGGGCCCGGAGCCGGTCCTGTTGCTGGACACCATCGGCGAACTGGCTGGCCTGTTTGCTCTCGACGCGGTCGTATTCGTCGGCGGATCGCTGGTGAACTGGGGCGGGCACAACATCTTGGAACCCGCCTTCTTCGGACGGCCCATTCTCACCGGGCCGCACATGCAGAACTTCGCCGAAATGGACCGTGAGTTTCGCGAGGCCGGAGCGGTGCGCATCGTCCGCGATGCGGCGGAACTGGCCCAGGCGGTGAAGGAGATTCTCGAACGAGGCAGCGACCTGGGCAGCCGGGCGGCGGCGCTGGCGGAATCGAAACGCGGCGCCACCCGGCGAGCGGTGGAGCAGATGACCCTGGGCGCTCCGTTCACGCACCGGCCGCTAGCCGCAGTCTGGCGGATGCTCTCCTGGTTGTGGCGGGCCGGTGTCGCGCTGGACCGGCGGTTCACCACTCCGGTTCGGCTTTCGAAGCCCGTGATCTCAGTGGGTGGCCTGGCGATGGGTGGTGTGGGGAAGACGCCGCTGGTGCTCTGGCTGGCCCGTGAACTCCGCCAGCGGGGCCATCGCGTGGGCATTCTGACGCGCGGCTATGGGCGGCAGGATCGTATACCCGCCGCCTTTGCCCCCGGCGACCCGGCGCCGGCTGCCTTGACGGGTGACGAGGCGCAGTTGTTCGTCCGGTCCGGACTTGCCCATGTGGGCGTAGGACCCAACCGGGCGGTGACGGCGCGGCTGATCGAGCAGGAGGTGGACGTCTTCCTGCTGGACGATGGCTTTCAGCACTGGGCGCTGGAACGGGATTTCGACATCGTGTTGCTGGATCCGCTGGACCCATTCGCGGGCGGCGGCGTTTTCCCGGCCGGGCTGTTGCGGGAGCCGATGACGGCGCTCGCCCGGGCCGCCGCGGTGGTGACCGTCCGCAAGAAGGCGGTTAACCCTCCGCCGCCCGGACGCTACACCGCGTTCTGCGGGATCGGCAATCCGGGGTCGTTCTTCGCCACCCTGCGCGAGTGTGGGGTGGAGGTGGGCCAAGCTCAAGTCTTCCCGGATCACCACGCTTACCGCCTGGATGAACTACGTGCCCTACCCGGGCCCCTGATCACCACCGAGAAAGACGCCGCCAATCTGCCGCCCGGCGCACCGGAGGTCTACGTATTGAAGATCGACAGCTGCCCGGATACCGTCTCGATGGGCGGGCGACCATCGTCGCCGGAAGACCTGCTGGCGGCAATCTCCAGGTCGATCAGCAGCCGCTTGATCTCCACGCCGTAGGCAAATCCATGCAACTTGCCGCTGGACCCGATGACGCGGTGGCAGGGGATAACAATCGGCAACGGATTTCGGCCATTTGCGGCACCCACCGCGCGGCTGGCCTTCGGGTTGCCCACCCGCTGGGCCAACTCCGCGTAGGAGATGGTGGTGCCGAAGGGGATCTGCTGCAATTGCTGCCAACACTGCTGCTGGAATGGTGTTCCGGCCGGGGCGAGCGGCAGTTCGAAACGCTGCCGTCGTCCGGCGAAATACTCCACCAATTGCTGGCGTGCCAAGGTGAGGATGTCCTGACTTAGCTGATCGTCTGGGAGGGGTGCATGCTCCGCTGCATTATTTCTTTTCAATAGGATACGGATTCTCGTCAGTCCGGCCGGCGTGGCTGACAGTTCTATTGAGAACGGAGTACCTGGAGCAAACGTACTAGTCATTGAAGCGATGGGATTTTCCCCGCTACTGGTACAATAAAACTACCACTCGTATGAGCACCACGGGGACCGCTGCCCGCACTGCGGATAAACGGATTGTTTTGTTGAGCCCGCGCGGATTCTGCGCTGGCGTCGTCAGAGCCATCGATGTCGTCAAGATTGCACTGGAAGCCTACGGCGCGCCGATCTACGTGCGGCGTGAGATTGTCCACAACAAGCATGTGGTGGACGACCTCCGCGCTTCCGGGGCGATTTTCGTCGAGGAACTGGATGAAGTGCCGGTGGGAGCCCGGGCAATCTTCTCGGCCCATGGCGTTTCGCCGGCCGTCCGGGCGGAAGCGGTTGCCCGCCAGTTGAACGTGATCGATGCCACGTGCCCCTTGGTCACCAAGGTCCACCTGGAGGCAAAGAAATTTGCTCGCCAGGGCTTCACCATTGTTCTGATCGGCCACAAGCATCACGAAGAAGTGGCCGGCACGATGGGCGAAGAGCCGGATTCCATGGTGCTGGTGGAGACGGTGGCCGACGTGGACCAGCTGGAACTGGCCAATCCCGCCAAGGTCTCCTACCTAACCCAGACCACACTGTCACTGGATGAAACCCGCGACATCGTGGCCCGTTTGCATGAGCGGTTTCCCGCCATTGTCGGGCCCAAGTCGCAGGATATCTGCTACGCGACGGAGAATCGGCAGATCGCCGTCAAGGCCGTGGCCCCGCTGTGTGACCTGTTGCTAGTGGTGGGCAGCCAGAATAGTTCCAATTCCCGGCGTCTGGTGGAAGTTTGCGAAAAAGCGGGCGTACCGGCCTATCTGGTGGACGATGAGCGCGATGTCAATCCAGCCTGGCTCGTTGGCGTCAACACGGTGGCTGTGACCGCGGGTGCTTCGGCCCCGGAAAATCTGGTGGCGGAACTGGTGGCGTCTCTCCAGGGCCGCGGATATAGCGCCTTGGAGCAGATGGACGTAAAGGAGGAAGACGTCCGCTTCTCGTTGCCACCTGAACTCATGCAGATCTCCGCCGCGCCCCGCGTTTCGGCGTCATGAGCCCCTCGCTCCACTTAAGCGATCTGGTCTCCGCCGGAGCCTCTCGAACCTCCCTCCGCGCGGTCGATGCCTTGATGGCGCAGCAGCACCCGCAAGGCTTCTGGTGGGCTGATCTCACGGCGGACACGACACTCGAATCGGACTACATTCTGCTGGAACTGTGGCGTCACCCCCCTCAGGGCAGCGTCTGGAACCCTCCCTCCAAGGCCAGAATCGAAAAGGCCGTCCGGTCCATTTTGTCGCGTCAGTTGCCGGATGGCGGCTTCAACATCTACGTCGCTGGACCCTCGGAAATCAGCGCCAGCGTGAAGGCCTATTTCGCGTTGAAGCTATCCGGGCAGGACGTGGATGCTGAGCCGATGGTGCGGCTGCGGCAGCGCATATTGGCGCTCGGTGGCATCCAGGCCGCCAATAGCTACACCAAGCTGAACCTTTCGCTGTTTAACCTCTACCCGCGTGAGCATGTGCCCAGCGTGCCGCCGGAGTTGATGCTGTTCGGCGACGTCATCTATGAGATGAGTTCCTGGACGCGGGCGATCGTGATCCCGCTGGCCATTACTCAAAGCCTCAACACGGGCCGCCCCGCGCCCACCGGCTTTGATCTAAGCGAGATCTTTGCTCCTGGTGTTTCCACCGCGTTTGCCCCGGCCGATAGCCTCTTCTCCTGGAAGAGTCTGTTCCACAAAGTGGATCGAGTCTTCAAGCTCTGGGAGCGTTTCGGGTCGGAGCAACTGCGCCGTAAGGCCATCAAGAAGGCCGAAGAGTGGATGCTGGACCGGTTTGCGCACTCCGAAGGCTTGGCCGCCATCTACCCCCCGATGATGTACGCCATCATGGCCCTTGATGTGTTGGGCTACCCGGCTGACCACCCGGCGGTAGTGGAAGCGGTGCGGCAGTTTGAGGCGCTGATTGTTGAGGACCAGAACCCGGCCCCCGGGGGCGCGGATGCCGAGGCGAAGTTCTTTTTTCAGCCCTGCTTTTCAGTGGTGTGGGATACCGCCATCGCCGCCTATGCGTTAGGCGAAACCGGTGTGGCCCCCACTGACGCCATGCGCCGCTGCGGAGACTGGCTGCTGACCAAAGAGTGCCGCCGCAAGGGCGATTGGTCGGTGAAGCGGCCGGACCTGGAGCCCTCGGGTTGGTATTTCGAGTTCGCCAACGAGTTTTATCCCGACATCGACGACACCGCCATGGTGCTGCTGGCGCTTTGGCACACCGGCGCTTCCGATCAGGCGGCGTTGGATGCTTGTGTCGACCGGGCCAAGAAGTGGCTGCTCGGGATGCAGTCCTCCGATGGCGGTTGGGCGGCGTTTGATGTGGACAACAACTGGCAGTTCTTGAGTGACGTCCCCTTCGCCGACCACAATGCGATGCTGGACCCCACCTGCCCGGACATCACGGGCCGGGTCATGGAAGCTTTGTGCCGCTGGGGTGTTCCGGCCGATAACCCGGCCATCCAGCGAGGGGTGGAGTACCTGCTGAAAACGCAAGAAGCCGATGGCAGCTGGTATGGCCGCTGGGGTGTGGATTACATCTACGGCACATTTCTCGCGCTGCGCGGTCTCAAGGCGGCTGGTTACAGTGACCGTGAGGCTTCGGTGCTGCGCGCCGGGGAATGGCTGCGCTCGATCCAGAACGCCGATGGTGGGTGGGGCGAAAGCTGCGAATCTTACGACAAGAATGCCTTCATTCCCGCGCCTTCTACTCCGTCTCAGACTGCCTGGGCGGTACTGGGTCTATTGGCCGGGGGCGATGAAACTTCTTCCAGCGTGATGAAGGGCGTACAGCATCTTACCGAAACCCAACAAGCCGATGGCTTGTGGCGCGAAGCGCTGGCGACGGGTACGGGTTTCCCGCGCGTCTTTTACCTCAACTACCATCTCTACCGGAATTCGTTCCCGGTGCTGGCGCTGGGCGAGTTTTTGAAGCGGCGGCCGCCTTCCGACTAGTTGGTCAGCGGGCCAATCAACCGGGGGCCTTGACGCGCCCTGGTTCTTGGCCCCACACTTTTCTCCTGTGAAGCCTACTCTCGTTACCGGAGCCACCGGCTTTGTCGGCTGGCACGTGGCCCGCACTCTACTGGAGCGCGGCCATCGGGTCCGCGCGCTCACCCGCGGCAAACCGGTGCCGGAGCTGGATGTCGAGGTGGTCACTGGCGATCTGCGGGATCGGGCGTCGCTGGATCGGGCAGTGGCCGGTTGCGGGGCCGTCTTCCACGTGGCGGCGGATTACCGCTTGTGGGCCAAGGATCCGCAGGAGCTTTACCGCTCCAACGTCGATGGCACGATGCACTTGCTCGAAGCCTCCCGCGATGCCCTGGTGGACCGCGTCGTTTACACTTCCACCGTGGGCTGCATTGGCGTCGAGGGGCACGCCGCGGGAACCGAGGATGCGGCAACTACGCTCGATGGCATGCAGGGGGCGTATAAGCGGTCGAAGTATCTGGCGGAGCTGGCGGTGATCAACTTCGCTCACACCGGGTTCCCGGTGGTGATTGTCAACCCCACCGCCCCCGTGGGCGACCACGACTTTAAGCCGACGCCGACGGGCAAGATTACGCTGGACTACCTAACCGGCCAGATGCCCGCCTTCGTTGACACGGGCCTGAATCTGGTGGATGTCCGGGACGTGGCCCAAGGACACTTGCTGGCCCTGGATCATGGCCGTTCGGCGGAGCGCTACATTCTGGGAGCGGAGAACCTGACGCTGGAGGGCATCTGCCAGATCCTGGAAGAGGTCAGCGGGCGGCCCGCGCCGAAGCTTAGGATTCCACACTGGGTGGCCTACATGGCCGGCTACGCCAGTTCCGCCTGGGCTTCCGTGAGCGGTGAGCCCCCCCGAGTCCCCATCGACGCGGTGCGCATGTCCGCCAAGAAAATGTGGGTCTCGCATGAGAAGGCCACGCGCCAGCTGGGCTATCAGCCCGGCCCGGCCCGGGAAGCTCTGCGCCGGGCGGTGGAATGGTTTCGCGAGCATGGCTACACTTAACCGCGCCTCGAGTCGGGTGAGCCCACCAGGATCGATCTACGAGGCCATCACGCAATGACAATTCTGTTAATCGCGGCCGAGGCGCGGGAGTTGGCGGGCGTCCTCAAGCGGGTGGCCCACTACCCGGCGGAGGGGATGCCCATCCGGTTCGTGCGCGTGGGACAATGGGGACAACACCGGTTGATCTGTGCTGCCGATGGACCGGGATCGGAGCTTGCGGGTAAGGCAGCAGAAGTGGCTTTGGAGCGGTTCCATCCGGACCTGATCTGGAGCGTGGGCCTCTGCGGAGCGTTGGATGACGCTCTGGTTGCCGGCGAGGTGTTAACGGCAACGGAGGTGGTGCACGCATCGAGCGGGACAAGATTCCCGGCCGGTGGATCGCCCGTCAGCCGCAGCGACGGGAAGAAGGAGACGGGTAGAGCTATCGTGGTTGTTAGCCAGGATCGTGTCGCGTCCACGATGGCAGAGAAGCGTCGTTTGCGCTCTCTGGGGGCCATTGTGGAAATGGAAGCAGCGGCGGTGGCCCGTGTGGCCGGCCGGGCGAAAGTTCCCTTTGGATGCGTGAAGGCCGTGAGTGACCTGGCCAGCGAAGGTTTCCAGCTAGACCTCAACGCCGCCCGGGGCCCGGACGGACGGTTCCGGACCACGCATATCTTGTGGGACGCTCTGCGGAATCCTTTGAAAGGCTTGCCGGAATTGTGGCGATTGAATGGCCGCAGCCGGCAGGCAGCAGAAAATTTGGGAGAGTTCATTGTCAACTGTCCAGTCTGAGCCGGAACAGGTGGCGCCTATCGCCACTCCGGCGCTGATGAAGGCCGCCGTCTATCGTGGCCAGGGTGAAGTCCGCCTGGAATCGATCGCGCTGCCTGAGATCGGCCCAGGTGAGATCCTAATTCGGGTGGAAGCCTGCGGCATCTGCCATACCGACCTGAAGAAGGTGGAGTACGACCTGCTCCCCCCGCCCCGGGTGTATGGGCATGAAACCGCCGGGGTGGTGGCCCAGGTGGGCCCTGGCGTCACGCGGTTTGCCCCGGGTGACCGGGTCATCGCTTTTCACCACATTCCGTGCGGCGATTGTTTTTATTGCCAGCGCAAGCTCTACGCCCAATGTGCGGTTTACAAACGAGTCGGCGTGACGGCCGGCTTTGAGGCGGCCGGCGGTGGCTTTTCGCAGTATGTCCGGGTGATGGATTGGATTGTGGAACGGGGCGTCGAGAAGATTCCCGACGGCGTTTCTTTTGAGCAGGCTTCCTTTGTCGAGCCCGTCAATACCTGCGTCAAAGCTGTCCATCAGGCCCGTCCGCAGCCTGGCGATCTGGTCGCCATTCTCGGTCAGGGGCCCATTGGGCTGATCTTTACCATGTTGATTCGCCGGTTGGGCTGCCGGATCCTCGCCACCGATACCATGCCCCGACGCCTGGAGTTGGCGCGCCGCTTTGGGGCCGATCAGGCCGTCAATCCGCGGGAGCAGGACGTGCCGGCTCTCGCCAAGCAGATGAGTGATGGCCGCGGGGCCGATCTGGTAATTCTGGCCACGTCCGCGCCCGGTTTGGTGGAGCAGGCCGTGCGTGCCTCCCGTCCGGGAGCCCAAATTCTACTATTTGCCCAAACTTCGGATCAGGAAAGAATCGATTTGTCCGGTGCGGACATCTGCAAGGATGAGAGATTGATGTATGGTTGCTACTCAGCATCAGTCGATCTGCAAAAGGAGTCAGCGGATCTTGTTTTCAGTGGAGAATTGCCGGTGGCGCAGTTGATCTCGCATTGCCTGCCGCTCGAACAGATCGCCGAAGGTTTCGATCTGGCATTGCATCCGACCGGGGAATCATTGAAAATCGTAGTACAGCCTCAAAGGGGCTTGTAGTGGATATCTCACCTCGCACCAACAAGATGCTCGCGGCCGTGCTGTACGGCAAAGAGCAAGTAAAAGTCGAACCCGTAGCTGTCCCCCAAATTGGGCCCGGAGATCTGCTGGTTAGGGTCAAGGCGGCCCTCACCTGCGGCACCGACGTGAAGGTTTTCCGCCGTGGCTACCATGCCCGCATGATCGTTCCGCCCGCCTTGTTTGGACATGAATTAGCCGGGGACATCGTCGCGACTGGCGATCAGGTGACCCGTTTTCACCCTGGACAGAGGATCATGGCGGCCAATTCGGCCCCCTGCGGCGTCTGCTTCTACTGCAAGAAGGGTGTTGAGAACCTATGTGAGGATTTGCTCTTCAACAATGGCGCCTATGCTGAGTACATTCGTATTCCTTCGCGCATTGTTGAACGCAATACCTATGAGCTGGCCGCCCATGTCAGCTACCAGGACGCGGCACTAGCGGAACCGCTGGCTTGCGTATTGCGCGGTGTTGAGGAAACGGTGATCAACCCGGGCGACAACGTCGTGGTGATTGGTCTGGGCCCGATTGGGTTGATGTTCGTTCGCGTGGCTGCCCTCCGTGGCGCGCGAGTGATTGCGATCGGCCGCCGGCCCACCCAACTGGATCGCGCCGGGGCACTGGGCGCGCAGGTGTTGCTCACCGCGGATGACTCGCTGAATTTAGTGACCGCCGTCCGCGACGTCACCAAGGATCATGGCGCCGATGTCGCCATTGAAGCTGTCGGGTCACCCCAGACTTGGCAAGAAGCCGTCCAAATGGTCCGCCGTGGTGGTACGGTCAATTTCTTCGGTGGCTGCCCGTCGGATACCACGGTGCCGATCGATACCCAGCATCTGCACTACTCCGAGATCACGCTGAAGGCCAGCTTCCACCACACCCCGAAGCATATCCGGGCCGCCCTGGAGATGATCTCCGCCGGCCATGTCACCGCGCGCCAGTTTGTCAACCGCGAAGAGCCGCTGTCGAAGCTGCTTGATGTGTTTAAGCACCTGATGTCGCACAACGGCCACTTGAAGACGGCCATCATTCCGTAAAGCCAGTGTCCGCCGGACCCGCGCCGCAACTCGAACCCAAGGACTTCGTTCGGCAACCTCAATTGCTGCAACGCACCTATTCGCTGAGCGAAGCGGAAGCCTATACCCGTTGGCTGGCCACGCACCACTACGAGAACTTCCACGTGGTCAGCTTTTTGCTGCCTCCGCATCTGCACCAGGACTTCTACAACGTCTACTCGTTTTGCCGGTGGGCGGATGACCTGGGGGATGAGTTGGGGGATCGCCAGGAGAGCCTCCGGATGCTGGCCTGGTGGCGGCAGCAGTTGCAGGCGATGTATCGCGGCGATGTACAACACCCGGTTTTCGTCGCCCTCCAAGGGACCGCGCAACGCCGGCAGCTACCCATTGAGCCCTTTGACGATCTGATCCAGGCGTTCGAACAGGATCAGGTGAAGTCACGGTATGCCAATTGGGCCGAACTGGAGGACTACTGCCGGCGGTCTGCTAACCCGGTCGGGCGTCTGGTGTTGTTGCTGTGCGGATACCGCGACACCGTGCGGTTCCGTCAATCCGATGCCACCTGCACCGGCTTGCAACTGGCCAACTTCTGGCAGGATGTGACGGTGGATTGGTCCAAGGATCGTGTCTACCTGCCCCAGGATCTGCTGGCGCGTCACGGAGTGCCGGAAGCTGATATCGCCGCCCGGCGTTTTTCGCCGGCCTTTCGCGCCGCCATGCGTGAGGCCGTGGAGCGCGCCCGGCAAAGCTTTGCCGAAGGCGCCCCCCTGGCCCGCTCGCTGGACCCGCGTCTGGCGCTCGACATTGAGCTGTTCACCCGTGGCGGCCTGGCCATCCTCAGCAAAATCGAGAGTCAAGGCTATGATGTATTAAAAGCCCGTCCCCGCATCAGCAAGCTGGAGCGCGTCATGTTGCTACTGAAAGGATTGGCCGGCTGGGCTATTTCCCGGGCCGCCTGACCAATACCTACCCTCTGCCATGGCCACCGCTGCCTTGTCCGTCACCGTGGCTGACTCATACCGCTGGAGCGCGGCCGAAGCCAAGCGCGAAGCGCGCAACTTCTATTACGCCTTCCGCCTGTTGTCGCCGGAAAAGCACCGGGCCATTTGTTCGGTGTATACCTTTTTCCGCATCTCGGATGACCTGGCGGACGACGCCGACCGGACGGTCGAACAGAAGCAGGAAGCGTTGTCCCAGTGGCGGCGGGATACCCGTAGCGCGCTGGCCGGGCAGTTTCCGCCGCATGCGCTGTGGCCCGGATTTGCCGACGCCGTTCGCCGGTATGCCATCCCCCACCACGTCTTTGAAGACATGATCGATGGCATGGTCAGCGACCTGGAACCCCGCCGCATCGCCACCTTTGAGGAGCTATACCGCTATTGCTACCAGGTGGCCAGCGTCGTTGGCATCAGCGTCATCCATATCTTTGGCTTCACCCACCCGCAAGCGCCCCTGCTGGCGGAAAAATGCGGCCTCGCCTTTCAGTTGACCAATATCCTGCGCGATGTTCAGGAAGACCTTGACCGGGGCCGGATCTACCTACCGCAAGAGGACCTGGATCGATTTGGCATAACTCAGGTGACGGATTCTCCGGCCTTCCGCAATCTGCTCCGCCTGGAAGGCAAGCGTGCGCGTGCCTACTTCGACGAATCCCGGCCGCTGCTCGAAATGATTCATCCCGCCAGCCGGGCCTCGCTTCGGGCGCTGATGGAAATCTACTCGACGCTGCTGCATCGCATTGAAGCCCACGACTACGACGTCCTGAACGAGCGCATCCGCCTGAGTGGTGCGGAAAAGACCTGGGTAATGCTCCGCTCCCTGCTGGCAACCTGGGCCGGAAATCGCGGGTGACGGCGGAACTCACCGGCCAATGCGCGGCACATCAATGGGTGTGGGGAACACCTTGGAGATGTGGTCGTGCCAGGTGAGATGCTCCTCGTCCAGCAAGGCCCACACGATGCCCAAAGCCCCTGGGGCAGCGCTGAGCCAGCTAGCCGCCGTGCGCGCCAACCGCTTCTGCCTTGAGGGTGGACGCCCATCGAAATCAATCAAGCGGAGCCGGGCGAAGCGCAGACCCACGGAATCGCGGTTACCGATCACCAACAGGCTTTGATAGAGAAGCGCCGAAATCACCGCGAGACCCGCGGCGCCAAGGCCCGTGGTCCGGTCCAGCGATATGGGAGTCCGCACGCCGTACAGAAAAAGCGCCAACATCACCCCTACGCCCGCCGCCACTAGGCCGGCGTCCACCAGCATGGCAAGTGACCGGTGCGCCGCCGTGGCCACCGGTGCTTGCGTGAAAATCTCTGACTCCTGCACCGGTGCCGGCCGGCCATTGCCGCCCGCCTTTGCGAACTCGCCCGCAGCCGGGAAAGACCCAGGATTGGAAAACACCAGCGGCTGCTGGGCTGATGGCGACACGGTGGTGATCTTGCGGGCCGGCCGGGCTGGCTTGGG
Organism: Bryobacteraceae bacterium; assembly: GCA_947458745.1. Classification (GTDB taxonomy): domain Bacteria; phylum Acidobacteriota; class Terriglobia; order Bryobacterales; family Bryobacteraceae; genus JAPKYZ01. The sequence continues at coordinate 203,887 of CANGYQ010000005.1, forward strand.
CGCCGCCGGGGAGGCTTCGGGTGTACCAACCGGCGCCGGATGCCCGGTGATGGGCACAACCCGGGCCTTCGGCTGGACGGAAGGGAAAAGCGAGACCTGCGGAGGGGGCTGAGGCTGGGCGACACGAGCCCGTTGCACGGCCACCGCCGTGGCACTGCGCGGACCGGCATCCGTGACGGGGCGGGCCAGCAATTCCCCCCGCGTGATGGCCATGTCCAAGCGCCGACCGCACCGGCCGCACCGCTTCTCCTCCGTATCGTTTTGTGTCCCGCAGTAGCGGCAGTTCATCGTGCTGTCTATTGTTCGGCTGCCGGCTTCAGTTGCTCCAGGGTAGTTCCCGTGATAGCGTTCAAAGTTGGGGCTTCATTTCCAGGATCGCGCAAACTCCCCCGTCTATTTGCTTAACATATTCGTCACCAGTTGTCACGGGCTTTTTTCTCACCGTCTGGTTCAACTTTGTCTGGCTACTTCATTGTTAACAGGCAACTTCGCCTGGGGGCAACTCAACCCCAACCTGATGGGTATCCCCCGGCCGGGGGCGGCCTCCGGCGATCCTCAACCAAACAAAAGGGTAAAGGTGATCCGGCCGAATGCGCCGGCCCCTGACGAAGTGCTGGTCCGTTACCTGCGCAGCGATGTCGAGGGCAAGATTTATCACCTCCGTGGCTCCGCTGAAGTGGAGACCGCCGAGGGGCTTTTGCAAGCCGATGAGATCGATTACAACGAGGACACGGGCGACGCCGAAGCGCGAGGCAACGTCCGCTACCGCAACTTCAGTGGTGGCGAAGTGCTGCGCTGCGCCCGGGCCATCTACGACGTCAAGACGGAGACCGGGAAATTCTATGAGGTCTCCGGCACCATTCCCGCCACCATCCAGGCGCGCCCGGGGGTGATGACTTCCGACAACCCTTTCCAGTTTGAAGGCAAATGGGCGGAGCGCATCGAGACCCGCTACATCCTCTACGACGGCTTCGTGACTTCCTGCAAACTGCCCAAGCCCTGGTGGCGTATGCATGGCCCCCGGTTTGACATCATTCCGGGCGAACGGGTGATCACGCGCAATTCCGTATTCCGGCTGAAGGGCGTGCCGCTGTTCTTTACGCCCTACTTTTATAAGTCGCTGGAGAAGATGCCGCGCCGCAGCGGTTTCATGATGCCCAACCTGGGCAACAGTTCCCGCCGTGGATTGATGGTGGGCGCGGGTTACTACTGGGCCATCAACCGCAGTTACGACCTCACCTATCGTGGCCAGTACTTCACCCAGCGCGGCTTCGCGCACATGGGTGACTTCCGGGGCAAACCAACCCAGAAATCGGACTTCAATCTGCTGATCTACGGCGTCAACGACAAGGGCCTATTGCTCAACGACGGAACCCGGGGCCGCAAAGAAGGTGGCGTGTCGGTGAACTTCATCGGCAAAGCAGACCTGGGCCATGGCTGGACCGCCACTGCTCTGTTGAATTACCTCAGTTCTTTCCGCTTCCGCCAAGCCTTCACGGAGACGTTTAACGAAGCCGTGTTCTCTGAAGTGGGGTCCACGGCCGTGGTGGCCAAACACTGGAATGGCTATGGCCTCAACGCGGTCTTCCAAAGTGTGGACAACTTCCAGAGCGTCAATGAGAATGACAAGATCTCCATCCGGAAGGCTCCGCAGGTGGAGTTTCTTTCAGCTGACCGCCAACTGCGCCCCACGCTCCCCATCTGGGTTTCGTTTGAAAGCAGTGCCGCCGCCGTCCGGCGCAGTCAGCCGTTGTTCCAGACCCGGCAATTTGTGGAGCGCCTGGATATTGCGCCCCGCATCATGACCTCACTGCGGTTGGGGCGCATCTCAATCATTCCCAGCGCCGCCCTCCGGGGTTCTATCTGGGGCAGTAGCTTGGATACCGCCCGCCCACTGAATCCGATCGGTGACATGGTGGTCCGGAACGCCTTTGAGACTGGTCTTGAGGTCATTTTCCCGCCGCTGGCCCGCATCTATCAGGCCCATGGTTGGCTGGGCGAGAAAGTGAAGCACGTCATTGAACCGCGAGTGAGCCACCGGTACGTAACCGGCGTCTCGGATTTCAAGCGGATCATCCGGTTTGATGAAACCGAACTGCTGAACAATACCAATGAAGTTGAACTATCCCTCACCAACCGGCTCTATTCAAAGAAGGGGGCGGCCACCCGGGAGTTGCTGTCGTGGCAAGTCTGGCACCGGCGCTACTTTGACCCCACCTTCGGTGGTGCTGTAACTCCGGGGCAACGCAACGTGATCGAATCCACCGTCTCGCTGTCGGCCTATAACTTCCTGGGGCTCCAGCGGCGCTACTCCCCCATCGTATCGGCACTGCGCATGGAGCCGGTGCCTGGCCTGGGCATCGAATGGCGAGCCGACTATGATCCACTGCAGGGGCGCGTGGTCAATTCCGGCGTCACCGCCGATGGGCGCCTGGATAACTTCTTTCTGTCTTTGGGCCACAATCAAGTGAAGACCGATACGTTTCTTTCGCCGCCCGCTAATCAGTTCCGGGGGTTAGTCGGCCTGGGCAAAGAGAACCGTCGCGGCTGGAACACGGGATTCTTTGCGATCTATGATTACCGCCTGGGTATCCTGCAGTTCGCGAATACCCAAATCACCTACAACACCGATTGCTGCGGCTTCTCGGTGCAGTACCGCCGCTTCAGCTTTGGCACGCGCAATGAAAACCAGTTCCGGCTTGCCCTGTCGATTGCTAACATCGGTAGCTTCGGCACTCTGCGGCGTCAGGAACGTTACTTCTAGCGGTTAAGCCGCCAGGGCGATCACCGAAAATCCGGCGGCTTCCACCGGCGGCAAACCGATGTAAGGTCTCCATACCGGACGACGGATGCGTGTCCCAGCCCAACAGTCCGGTGTAGAAGGCCTGCGCCTGAGGCACGTCCCAAGTCGCCAGTTCCGTCCACCCCACTGAGTTGTGCTGTTCGATCACGTCGACGCCGCGATTCCGGCCGGCTTGCCACAGGGAGAAAGTAGCGCCACCCGGATCCTGGCAGACACTCAAACGGCCCGCATCCGGCACCTCCGATGGGGCGTGCAGCACCTGGCCGCCCAGCCGCGTCACCTCCGCGGTGGAGTAATCAACATCGGGAGTGGCGAAGTAGACGCCCCAGTTGGGGTTGGTACCTTGCGCCAGCATCGTGGCGGGCAGGGAAAACGCGGCCGCCACATCGCCACCATTGATCTTGAAACGCGTGTAAACCGCTTCCCCGCCAATGGGCTCTTCCACTACGTCCCAACCCAAAAGCTGGGCGTGAAAACTGTTGGCTTCTGCCTGGTTGGTGGTGGCCAACTCAAACCAGCAGGGTTGGCCCGGCGCGAAACTGATTTCAGCGCCCATGATGTTCTCCGCCGCAAAGTTTAGCAAACGGTCCGGCTGTGGGAGTACGGGCTAGTTCACGCCCGCCAAAGAAGCCATCAGCAGAATCAGATACTTGGCCCCGGGAATGATGGAGAGTTTCTCGGCGCTCTCGTCCAGTGAATGGGCTCCGCGGGTCCGCGTCGCTCCTACGTTGATCGCCGGTATGCCCAGCGACACGCCGATGTTGTGGTCCGCCGCGCCGGCATCGTGGGCTTCCGCCTTCAGGTCGCCCGTCAGTTTGAGCTGGTCCGAGGCAGCCAGCGCGGTCTGCACCAGCGGATGGGAGAGGCGCTCATCTTTTGGTTTGGCTTGCGAATAGTCGATCGGCTCCATCAGCGGTTCCACCCGGAGACGTACTCCTTCATCTCGCGCCGCCTGTTCAGCGATGGCCCGCACCTCGGCCACCAGCTTGGCCTCGGTGGGGCTGTCAAGAGACCGGATGTCGGCCGTGAAGAAGACGCTAGCCGGTACGGCATTCACCACGGTGCCTCCGCCGACGACGCCCACATTCACCACCGGCAACCGCATTCGCGACCCCGCCTCCGGTTCCGGCAGTTTCATCTCGCCCAGGCGAACGATCGCTTTCGCTGCTGCTCGCGCCGAGTTGGGCTGGCCGCGGCTGGAGAGGGTATGCATCGGCGCCCCCTCAAACACAAAGCGGTACTGCTCGATGCGGAACGCCCCGTAGGAGACCTGCCCCAAGCCGCCATCGACGGACACAAACAGATCGGGCTTGCGGGCTCGTTTGGTCAGCCAGTGTTGGGCTCCCCGCAGGCCGATCTCTTCCTGTACGGTGGCCAAAAAAATGATGTCGCCCTTGGGCCTGATGCCCGCCTTCTTCATGGCGTCAATGGAGTGCAAAGTCGCCACCAGGTTCCCGGTGTCATCGCCGATGCCGGGTGCGTAGTAGATGTTGTTGTCCTCGCGTACCTTGATCTTGGTCTCCATGGGAAACACCGTGTCCATGTGCGCCGCCAGCACCGTCTCCGGCCCGCCGCCCGAGCCCTTCCATACCCCCCATGTGTTGCCAATCTCGTCCTGCTGAATGTCCACCAACCCAATCCGCGCCATCGCCGCCTTCATGTAGGCCATGCGCGCCTGTTCCTGCTTGGACGGCGACGAGATCTCGGTTACCCGGATCCATTCGGCAAAAATCTTCGCCTGGTTTTCATCAATGTGCGCAAACGCCCGCTGCACATCAGCGCGGGCGGCGACCGTCTGCACAGCGGGTTGTGCCAGGAGTTCCGCCGCCAAAGTGAGGGTGATTACCGGAAACCGGAGGGCCAGCATGAATGGACGAGGGGCGAAGCGCATTTTATGAATAGTACCGCGCCCCAGCCGCCCTGGCGCCACCTCCCGACGGCCGCCAAATGGAGCGTCTCATTGATGCTGAAGAAAAATGTTGACGATTGTAGTGATTGCGATATGATGCTGCCTTAAGAAAGGTGGACCATGATCGTTTCCCGAGCTCTTCTTCTAGCCTGCGCCGTCACCGCCCTCGCCTTCGCGCAAGGTGAGCGCTGCACCATCACCGGCAGCGTCACTGATTCCAGCGGTGCTGTAATCCCCGGTGCGGCGGTGGCCGTGCGAAATATCCAAACCAACATCACTTCCAAGGCCACGGCCAATGCGGAGGGTCTCTACTACGTCCCGGCCCTTTCCCCGGGCCAGTATGAAGTGACGGCAAACAGTACCGGCTTCCGCCCAGCCCGCGTCTCCGGGCTGACCCTGACGGTGGGGCTGAGCGCCACCATCAATCTAATGCTTGAAGTGGGCACGGTGACGGAGGCGGTGGAAGTAAAGGCCAGCCAGGTGCAGTTGGAAGCCCAGACTTCGGGCTTAGGCAAGGTGGTGGAAGCCCGGCGCGTGGTGGAATTGCCCATCCTCGGGCGCAATCCCCTGGCACTGGCCGCGACGGCGGCCGGTGTGCTGCCGACCTCCGGCCAGCGGCCCACCGGCGGCGATATTGTGGGCGTCAGCACCACGGCCCAAATCAATGGCGGCCTGGCGCAACAGAATGGCGTGCTGATCGATGGCGGCGAAAGCCGCGGCACCACGGAATCGGGCAATGCCTACACCGTGCCGATCGAAGCGGTGGGCGAGTTTAAGGTGGAAACCTCCAACTACTCGGCCGAGTTTGGCCGGGCCGCCGGGGGTATCGTCAACATGACCACCAAGTACGGCACCAATAGCTTTCACGGCGTCGGCTGGGAATTTCTCCGCAATGATCACTTAAACGCCAATAGCTGGCAGAACAACCGCAACCGCGTGCCCAAAGGCTTGTTCCAGCGCAACGAGTTTGGCGCAACGCTGGGCGGCCCCATCAAACGCAACCGTTCCTTCTTCTTCGTCACCTATGAAGGCATCCGGCAAGGCAGCCCGGACCAGGCACTGGCATCGGTGCCCACCGCACCGCAACGCCAGGGCGATTTCTCGCAGACGCTGGACCGGACCGGCCGGCTGACGGTGGTCTACGACTACCTGACGACGCGCGCCGACCCCAGCCGCCCCGGGCAGTTTATCCGCGACGCCTTCCCCGGCAATCGCATCCCGGTTGACCGCATTCACCCGATCTCCAGGAACGTCACGCCGTTCTGGGCTGAATCCAATCGTCCCGGCGAGGGCGCGGCGCTGGTGAACAACTACTTCCGGGGCGGCAAGGCGATCAGTAATCAGAACGCCTGGCTGGGCCGCATCGACCACATCATCAACGACAAACACCGCATCTATGGCCGCTATGGCGGCCGGGAGCAGAAGAACACCACTTCCGTGGCGGTCAATCCTGGCTTTCCGCCGCGCACGCTTAGCTCGAACCCCGCCAACAGCGCGCTGATCAGCTTCACCTCCACGTTTTCTCCCAACGTGTTGGGTGAAGGGCGTATCAGCTACACGCGGCTGCAGTTTGATTCCAGCCCCTTAAGCGAAGGCTTCAAGCTGGCGTCGCTGGGTTTTTCGCCGGCGGTCACCAGGAACGTGCTGTTTGACCAGTTCCCGCAAATCTCGGTGCAGACCTATGCGCAGGGTGCGGGACTGGCCGTGACGGGCGCGGCTCCCAATGAGTTTGACCAGTTGGGCGGCGTGGGCCGCACACTGGCGCCGCAGGATTCCTGGCACGCCCAGTATCACCTGACTGTCATCCGGTCCCGGCACAAGTTCCGTATGGGGTACGAACAGCAACTGATCAAGCTGAATGCGTTCAACTCCCAGCAGTCTTCCGGCCAGTATATTTTTGACCGGCTCTACACCCAGGGGCCGGACCCGACGGCCACCACCTTGAATGGCGGCCACGGCTTCGCCAGCTTCCTGTTGGGCGTACCGCAGACCGGGGCCATCACCATCACCCGTCCGCTGATGCTGTGGCAGTGGTACTACGGTGGCTACTTCCAGGATGATTGGCGCGTCACCAACCGCCTGACCGTGAACCTCGGGCTGCGCTACGAATACACGACGCCCTACGCCGAAAAGTTCGGCCAGATCGGCTACATTGACTGGAACACGAACGACGCTGTCACCGGTGCTCGCGGCGCTTTCAAGTTGATCGAACCCGGCGGTTATCAGAGCGATCCCAACCGCAAGAACTTTTCGCCGCGCCTGGGCCTCGCCTATCAGCTGAACGACAAGACCGTCATCCGCAGCGGGGCTGCCATCTTCTACGCCTCCTACCTGGGCGTCAATGCGGCGGCGACGGATTTTGGCAACGGCGGCTTCCTCTCCAACGCCCTGTTCCTGGGCCAGCCGAACGCCTTGCCAAACACGCCGCCCGTCGGTGGCTCCTGGTCCAACCCCTTCGCCGGAGGCATCACGGTGCCGGACCGCAACACGAATTTTGCGGGCCAGAACGTCCGCGCCGATACGCGCTACCGGCCCAACGCTTACATGGGCAACTGGTCGCTGTCGATCCAGCGCATGCTGAGTTCGAACACGATGTTTGAAGCCGCCTACGTCGGCTCCAAGACGACCCACCTTTACTGGAACCGTCAGCGCAACCAGAACAACCCCGAAGATGCCACTCTTGGTGCGTCCTTGTTGCAACCGGTGGCCAATCCCTTCTTCGGCAAGATTGCCTCCGGCCCCTTGTCCGGCCCCACCATTCAACGGCGTCAGGCACTGCGGCCCTTCCCGCAGTATCTTGACCTGCTGATCTTCCGTGACCCCTACGGCGACTTAAGCTACCAAAGCGCTACCTTCCGCCTGGAAAAGCAGTACTCGCAAGGCATGACGGTCTCGGTGGGTTACACCATTTCGAAAACGATCGCCTCCACCGCGCAATCGAATACCTGGGTGGTGGGCCCGTCCAACAGCCTCTATAACGCCCGCTACAACAAAGGCATCGAGGCCAACGACATCCCGCAGCGTGTCGTGGTCAGCTATCTCTATGATCTGCCCTTTGGCCGCGGCCGGAAGTACATGACCACTGGCCTAGCCAGCCGCGTCGCGGGCAACTGGCAGTTCTCCGGCATCACCGTGCTGCAGAAGGGCCGGCCCGTGCTGATCACCGCGCCCGATCAGACCAATCTGCTCAACTTCTCCTCCACCAATGGCCGCGCCAACCGGCTGAAGGATCCAGAACTTTCCTCCGGCCAGACGCTGACCAGGTGGTTTGACACCTCCGCGTTTGAACGCGCGGCACCGTTTACCATCCCTACCGATTCGCTATCACAGCCCAGCCTCCGTGGCCCGGGCCGCGTGAACTTTGACATCTCGGTGATCAAAAACAATCCGTTCCGTGAGCGCTACAACATCCAGTTCCGGGCCGAGATGTACAACATCTCCAACCGCCCGGCGCTGGATGCCCGTGGTGCCACCGTGGACGTGGCCAGCCCCCTGTTCGGCCAGATTGTCACCGGCGGCAACCCGCGCAATATCCAGTTCGGGTTGCGCTTCGTCTACTAGAAGGCTCCCGCAAAGCCGCAAAGCCGCAAAGATATTCTTTGGAGGCTTGGGGGCTTTGCGGGAAAACCCTGCCCGCTCACCACTCGTTGTAGGCGGTGCCTTCCAAGCTCTTCTTGTCAGACCCGCTACGGACGTCGAAGATGCCGGGTTCGGTTTGGCTGGCGCTGGTCATGCCGTCTTCCATGATGATCCGCCAGGACGTCGTCGAGCCCGTAATCGGGTCCATCGGAATCTGCCGCAGATAGCCGGCCTCCTTCAGGTCCTCGAGCGTCTGCGGCGCCTTCTGCTTGTCGTAGGTGTATTCGTCGATCAACGTGCGCAGCGTGAACAGGTTGTTGCGCAGCACGCTTTCTTTGGTCCGGATAATCGACTTCTGGTAAAGCGGTACGGCGATCGAAACGATGATCGAGACGATCGCCATCACAATCAGCAGTTCAATCAGCGTAAAGCCGGCACGGCGGCGCCCCAAGGGACCGCTGGAGCTGACGCCGCGGTTAGTCCCACTCAGCATAAGGCGTCCCATCGGCGGCTTTATCCATGGTCTTGGAATAGACATCAAATACGTTCTGCCCACCCCAGCTTTGTGACTTGGGGTCATCATTGGTGGACCGGAAACCCCACTCCGCTTTGCCAGTAAAGGGATCCTTGGGTATGCGCCGCAGGAAGCGGATTTTTTTGTCGGTCGCCGCCTGGGCCACCTTCACGCCCTCCACCAGGATCTCCAGTTTCTCCGGATAACCTTCGGAGCCGATCTTCACCTGGCCCAACAGGCCTTGGTCGGAGGCGTCCTTGTACTTGTCGATCGCCGTGCGGATTTCGCGCAAGGCAAAGCGCAGTTCCTTCTCCCGCTCCCGCCGCACGCGATACTTGGCCAGCGGCACGGCCATCGAGGTGAGCAGCGCCAGAATCGTGAAGGCCACAATCAGCTCGATCAACGTTAAGCCGCGCTGTCGAACGAGGCGGCGTGTCAGGCGGGCGGACATCGCTAGTTCACATTCACCGTCACGGAGTTGCGCGTCACGGGAATCGACTCCTTCTTGGAATTCTCCAGCAGCACATCTTCCAGCGACACCGTCACCGGTCCTTTTTGCAGCGTCTGGAATGTCAACGTCACCAGCGTTCCACTCCCGGTAAAGCCCGCCGCACCAGCCGTCACGCGCGACAGTTTCACGGCTCCGCTGGCAATATCCCGGGCAAACGAAACCGGCTGATTATCGGACGTCATCGCGGGGCCGCGCACCACTTCCAGCAGGCGCAGCTTGTTCTTGTCAAAGTTCACCCGGAACGGAGCGCTCATCAGATCCTGCACGTTGGCGGCCTCCACCGTAATCGTCACGGTCCCACTCAGTGTGACATCCGGGGTGACGGTGCGAAGGTCCAGCCGCGCTCCCTTCGGGGTCAATTCCGGACTCGCATTGGATGGCGGACCAGCCAGCGCGGGCGTGCTGAGTGCCATGGGCAAGCCGGGCGGCAGATTGGTGGGCGCGGGTAGGCCTGGGGCCGGAACCGTGGGCGCCGGAGCTGCTGGAGCTGCTGGAGCAGTCACGCCCGGCACCGGGACCAGTCCAGCTGGTGCTGCTGAGGCTGATGCTCCTGGGGCCGGAGCCGGCGTGGGTACTTTCGGTTCCGGACGCGGGCCGTAGGTCAGCTTGACATTCTGGTCATTGCCCGCGGCCACGCCGCGCAAATTCACCTCAGTAATGTCGGCCGACCGGACGATGCGCGGCACCAGCGCGATCAGTAGTTCTGACTCGCTTCGGTCCGTGCCCTGGCTGCCAAACAACAGGCCAAAGCCCGGAATGCTGGCCAGACCCGGGACACCGCCCAGCGTCCGGGTGTTGTTCAAGCTGGACAAGCCACCAATCACGCTCACCTCGCCTTCGCGCAGGCGGACGTCCTCGAACACTTTGCGCTGGCCGATGACGGGTTGGCGCAAGCCGCCGACATCTACCTGGTCGCGAATATTCGACACTTCAATTTCGATGTGCATCGATACTTCTTCACTGCCATGGATCTTGGGCGTGATATCGACGTTGACGCCGACTTCCGCAAACTGGAACTGTGTCGAAACCAGCGGGTTGAAGCCCGCACCGACGCCGCCCATGCCGGGCTGAAAGCTGCCCGTCGCATACGGATACCGGTCACCGATCTTCAATGTGCCCTTTACGTTGTCCAACGTCCGGATCTGCGGATTTTGCAGCACGCGCGTCTGGCGGTCATCCAGCAAGGCCTGCACCAGCGCGCCGGGCCCGGCGATCGAGAAATTGTTTGTGGACAATGTGCCCAAGCGGTTCAAGGTCAGGTTAGACGCTGGCGTGGTGGTAGTTGTGGGAGTGGTGCCGGGAGTCGTGGGTGTCGTAGAGGCCGTGGTGGTGCCAAACGAGACCGGGATATTGATACCCGCCTTGCCGCTGGTGGTGAAGGTCGCGGCCAGCGAACGGGTACGGGTGCGGTTGGCCTCCATCACGATGATGTCGATCACCACTTCGCTCTTGGGTTTATCGAGATCCAGCACCAGCTTCTGCGCCAAACCAATCTGGTCGGCTGTTCCGCGCGCCAGGATCGCCATCTGCGCGGTGTAGGTCAACAACTGGCGCAAATTGGTGACGGCGCGGATCGCGCCCGCGATTTCGTTCAGCTCCTGTTGCGAAGTCACGTTGGTGAGATAAAACACCTTCACCACGTTGTCTTCATACTCGCGGCGCTTGGTTTGCTGATCCTGCGTGACAAAAATCGCATTGGCCGACAGGGGCTTCCAGTAGGCCTTGGTCAGCACCGCCAGATAGTCCAGCGCTTCGTCCAGCGTCGAATTGTTGAGGTCCAGCGAGAAGTTCTTGCCCTGGTTCTGGTTGATGTAGTCCTGATCAAAAAGCACGTTCAGCCCGGCCAGTTTTGCCACGGTCTCATACAGCGTCTTGGCGGGCTGGTTGTTGATCTTCAGATTGGAGGGCAGCCGGGAACTGGACTTTAGCTCCGGAACGGACTGCAGCGAGGCCATCCGTTCCTCGGTGTCCCGGCGGGCCAGGCCGGCGGGCGTCATCGCCGCATCTTCCTGCTTGGTCTCGCCGCTCTTCAATTTCTCGATCATCTGGAACGTGCGCCGCAACTCCTGCTCCGCAATCGAGGACGAGGGGTCGAGAGCGAATGCCCGCTGAAACTCGCGCAGCGCTTCTTCCAGCTTGCCCTCACTGCGGAGCTTCTGGCCCGCATCGACGCGCGCCTGACCGGCCCGAAAGCGCGCCTTTCGCACGCGCAGCATATAGCCCGGGTCGCGTGGATCGGTCTTCAGGGCTTCTTCGTAGCGTTCGAGCGCCGTGGAATAGTCCTGGGTGGCTTCGGCGAGATCCCCTTCCTTGACGAACTTGTCGCCTTTCTTGCTGCGGGCTTCGGCCATGCCAACCACCACCACCAGGGCCAGGGCAGCCAGCGCCAGGCACCGGACAGCCGTCCAACGGTACACTTGCAGATTCACGGTCACGGGTCCTCGCAGCTTCACGTATCATTTGACGAGCCAAAGTCCACCGGCGTGCATACTTATCTCCTTTTCCACAAGCCGTACGGTGTCCTGAGCCAGTTCTCAGGCGACGGCGGGCGCCCAACTCTTCGTGATTTCATCGCCATCCCGGACGTCTACCCCGTGGGCCGCCTGGATCATGATTCAGAGGGGTTGATGCTGTTGACGGACGATGGCCCGCTCCAGCACCAGCTGTCAGACCCGAAGTTCGCCCACCCACGGACGTACTGGGTGCAGGTGGAAGGCGAGATCACCGATGGGGCACTTGACCAGTTGCGAAAAGGCGTGGCGGTGCAGGACTACGTGTCCCGGCCGGCCCAGGTCCGGCGGATCCCACCTCCGCCCGTGCCTCCACGAAATCCGCCCATCCGCGTCCGGCAGTCGATCCCTGATGGCTGGATCGCGCTGACGCTCACCGAAGGGCGCAATCGCCAAGTGCGTCGCATGACCGCCGCCGTCGGGTTCCCGACGCTGCGGCTGATCCGATGTGCGATCGGCGAGTTGGCTTTGGCCGATTTGGCGCCGGGCGGGTGGCGGCATCTCACGCCGGCGGAATTGAAGGCCCTCCTCCCGAAGTCGGTAGAGTCCCGGAAAGGCCCGGCGAAGCGCAGTTTCCGCCGCTGAGCGCTATCCTGGTGTATTGAAGTCTGCTACCGGCATCAAAATTCTCGCTGACAACCGCCGCGCCGGGCACGAGTACGAATTGATCGACAAGTACGAGGCCGGCATGGTGTTGACCGGCACTGAAGTGAAGGCGGCCAAACTGGGCCGCATCCAGCTGCGGGATGCCTATGCCGACATTCTGAAGAACGAGGCGTGGCTGAAGAACGCGCACATCAGTGAATACTCCCACGGCAATATCTACAACCACCTGCCCGTGCGGGAGCGCAAGCTGCTGCTGCACAAGGCCGAGATTGAAAAGCTGCACACGGCCATCCAGCAAAAGGGGCTCACCATTGTCCCGACCAAGATGTACCTGAAGAACGGCAAAATCAAAATTGAGCTGGCCGTTGGCCGGGGCAAGAAGCTGCATGATAAGCGCGCCGCTGAGCGTGCCAAAGAAGCCAATGACGAGGCCAAAGAAGCGATGGCCCGCAAGAACCGCCAGTAAGCAAGGCTGGCAGCATTTCAAGGAACAATTTCGATGAACGTCCAACTATCTCTCGCCGCCGCGGCCAGCGTTGCCGCTGATGCGTTGGTGATCCCTGTCTTTGAAGGAGATCTGCCCACCGCGTTGCACCCCTGGATTGCCGAGCTGGAAGCCTCGGGCGAATTCTCCGGCAAGCCTGCTGAGCTCTCTATCATTCCGCAACCAACCGGATTCGCCGCCAAGCGCCTGGTGCTGGCCGGGGCAGGGAAGCTGGACAAGTTCACCGGTGCGGAGGCCCGCAAGCTGGCCGGCTCCGTCGTGCGCGCACTGAAAGCGCGATCCATCAAGTCGATTGCTTTTGTCACCGAAGCCGGGCATCTGGGCGTGGCGGTCGAAGGTGCGATTCTGGGCGACTGGGAAGCTGACGTCCACAAGCTGAACAAGGACTCCAAACACCTGGAAACCTTCATCGCCGTCGTACCAGAAGGCGCGCCCACGCTGGAAGCTGCCCTGGACCGCGCCCGCATCATCGCGGAAGCACAAAACTTCGCCCGCGACCTTGCCAATGAGCCGGGCAATCTGTTGACCCCCAACGTACTCGCTGCCCGGGCGCGCGCCATGTCGGCCACCTATGGTCTCGATTGCGAAGTGCTGGATGAGGACCGGATGCGGCAGTTGGGCTTCGGCTCACTTTTGGGTGTCGCGCAAGGCTCAGCCGAGCCGCCCACCTTTATGGTGATCCGCTACACGCCCGCGGCTCCGGTGGAAGGGGTGCACCTCGCACTGGTTGGCAAGGCCGTCACCTTCGACACCGGCGGCATCTCCATCAAGCCTTCCGAAGGCATGGAGCAAATGAAGTACGACATGTGCGGCGGCGCGGCCGCTCTGGGTGCGATGCAGGCCATCGCGCAGTTGAAACCCGCCATCCCGGTGACCGCGTTCATTCCGTCGGTGGAAAACATGCCGGGCAGCCGCGCGCAACGCCCCGGGGACATCGTCAAGTCCCTGGCGGGCAAGACGGTGGAAGTGTTGAACACTGATGCCGAGGGTCGACTGATCCTGATCGATGCGATGACCTGGGCCATCCGGCAGGGTGCGACGCATCTGGTGGACGCAGCTACGCTCACCGGTGCCATTGGTGTGGCCCTGGGTGCTGTCAACGCCGGTGCTTTCTCCAACGATCAGCCGTTGCTCGACCGAGTGCTGACGGCGTCCAAGAAGCAGGGTGAAAAGATGTGGCCCATGCCCATGGACGACGAATACAAGGAACTGCTGAAGTGCGCCTACGCCGACATGCCCAACATCTCGGGCGGCCGCGCGGGCGGCGCCATCACCGCCGCCAAGTTTCTGGAAGAGTGGACCGAAGGCAAGCCCTGGGTACACCTCGACATCGCCAGTATGGCCTGGATGACGGACGCCAAGCCGTTCCTATCCAAGGGCCCCACGGGCTTCGGCGTCCGCACCTTTGTTGACCTGGCGCTGCATTGGTGATTTGAACATTTCGCGGTTTTGAAAAGGCTGCGGAACCCGGCACTAGCCCCATGCGTCCGCTTGGGGCCATTATTGGGCCGGGCTGCTGCGGCAAGGCTTGACAAGGACTAGAGAAAGACTTTGGCTACGCGCCTGCCGCGGCGCTACGGGCGCTCATCCGCACGGAGGCGTTCGGCCTCGCCAGTTGATCGAGTAGCGATTCATGCGTGGCCGGTTCCAGCACAAAGAAGGTCCGGCCCTCTACATCACTGATCACCGCCCGGCCATGGGCCACGAAGATCGTACACAGCTGGCGCTCACCCGCATTCAGCGTGCTGGCGGCCACTCGCAACATGCCGCTTGCGTCGGGTTCCAGCTTGCGCAGAAAGTCCCGGACAAACACCTGGCCATCCAGCGATTCCAGCGTCGCCGCCGCACCCAGCAGCCGGTGCTCGGAGGAGCCTGCCAGATAAGGTCCGGAAGCATAGGCGATCAGAAAGATAATCACGTCGATGAAGGCCGCCAGCAGCAGCGCGAAGAGGTGGCGTCCGTTGGGCGCGCCCAATGCCGCGAAGGCCAGCAGCAGGTCCTCCTGCCCGCCGGAGGTCTTGTCGAGGTTGCTCGCATAGTCCGGCACCTCGGGCCGCTTCAACGGGCCAGAGTGCAACTGCCGCTCGGCTTCCGCCCACGGGATGCTGTCGTAGACCTGCCGGAACGCCCGCAACTGCTCCTCGCTGGATTGGGTCGGCTTCAGTTGCGCGCGCAATCCCGCCAGTGCTTTCTGCGAAGCCTCAATCTGTTCCAGCGACTGGCGCGTCAGCTTGGCATAGCGTTCAAAGGCGGTGTAGCGCAGGCCCGCTCCAGCGCCCTCCTGATAGCTGACCCCATAGGTGCGCGCCTCCGTGCTGACGGCATCGCGAATACTGGCCAGATAGGGGTCCGCGTCCTGGGCGCGCGAAATGTGGCCCACGGACTTCTCCGCTTCGGCCATCTCGGTCAACGCCGCCACGTGCCGTCGCGCTTCGAGCGCCGCCCCCGAAAGGATCTCCCCCGCTGCTCCGGTGGCCGTGCTGATCTTGTCGTAGAGCCCGCGCTGGATCTCTGCCGGACGCTCCCGCTCGGCGAACCAGGTGTAGAGGCTGACGTAGGAGAACGCGATGGAGACGCACGCCGTCACCGCGTAGACCGCCATCAACAATGCTCGCCGGGCTCGCCCAAACCCCACCAGCCACGCCACCAACACCAGCGATACCTGAATGCCCGCCGAGGCCAGCAGGGCAAACCAGACATTCAGATAGAGCCGCATCCCCTCAAACGTCGTATACCAGGAGACCAGCGCCAGCAGGCAACTGGCCACAAATAGACCGGCCACCACGGGCCGGCTGGGTGACGAATCGGAGGCCCCGGGGGAGGAAAACGCAAACGGCATGGAATGCTCCTTAGGGAGTGCATACGGAATCGCCGCCGTGAATGTTCGCGTGGGTGGAAATAATGATGGGGCGGTTTTTGGGGGCTACTTCCGCTGCTGGGCCGCGGAGGGATGAAAGCGTGTCAACGAAAAAGCGCGCGAAAGCCTTCTTGCTCAAAATGCCGGTCGTTGGTGAGTACTTCGGTCAGCCCTTCCCGCCGCATGGTCTGCATTGAAATGCAATCCGTCAGGCTGTACCGTTTGTCGGGACGGTCTCGATACAGTTGCAGCCCGGCGCGAAATGAATCCCGGCTCTGTGGAATCACACGAACAACGGACGCCGTCAGGAGCCTTTCAACACCGAGCGCGGCCCGACTGCGAAATGGTTCGGGCGCGGTGGAGAAGAAATTCAGGTACTCGGTTAGCACTTCGTCGGTTGTGACGATCTCCGAAGTTGCTCGATCAATGGCCAACGCCAATGCTTGCTGGTGTGCGCTATCGGTCGAGTCGGCGAGCGCGATCCAGTAAAAGGTGTCGGCAAAAAGCGCGCTCATGCCTCGCGCTTGGGCCAGCCGTAGATGTAATGGTCGTGCTGGCTGGCACCGTCTGTCGGCATTGTCGCCATGATCTCAGGCGGAATGTCCTTCATGCTGTCGAGAATGATCTGGGCCGCCGCGTGCAATGGCCGTTCAAGCGGCAACTCTTGTGCCGGCGCCGGTACGGGCGCGGTTTCAAGAGCTTGCAAGATGACGTCTTCGACGTTTTGAAAGGCCCCAGTCTTCATCCGCTCCATGAGGAGGGCTTCAAGTTCCGGTCTGTGAATCTCGATCGTCATGTCGCTGCGACCTCCCTTCAGGTTAACCCGTGGTCGCCTCTGACCTTCGCGGCTACTTCATCTCCACAACGATGGTCCGGTAAGCCTTGCCTTGCGCGGTCAACTGCGGCGCGTCTTCGCCTTTGTCGTGCCACAAGACATCGCCGGACTTGCGCTCGCGGATCTCGATGGCGCCCGTCTTCGAATCCTTGCGCTCGTACTTGGCGTCATCCAGGAACACGATCACCTGATCGGTGGGCCGGATGTAAGGGGTGCGGGGTTGGCCGGGCGAATAGAGCATCTCGGAGATGCGGACCTTCTTGTTCTCCAGCTTGGTCTTCATCGTGGGCGGTGCGGCGGCGGTCATCAACAGCGCCGTCAAGCCGCTGGAAATCAGGGCGGTTAAAACGATTTTCTTCATTTCGGGGCGTACTCCTTGCGAACCAGGAAGACGTAGCTGGCGATACCCACCAGCAGGAAGACGAACACGGCGATCAACGGCGCCTCCCAGCCTCCCGTGGTCCGTCGCAGGTAGGCCGTCAGCAGCGGCACGACGACACCCGGAAGGTTCGCGGCCGTGTTTTGGATGGCCGCCAGTCGGCCGGCCGGGGCTCCCGGCAGCATGGCGGGCGTCAGCGCCCAATAGTTGCCGGTGGCCAGGCCCAGGCCGCTCAAGGAGAATACCGCAATGGCCAGCGCCAAGCTTTGCGAGTCAACATACGCCCCCAGCAACTCAGTTGAGGCGATCAGCAGTCCGCCGCAGATAAACAGTTTGCGCACCTTCACCAGGTCATGACCCTTGCGGATGAAGTAGTCCGCCGCGTAACCGGAAACGATCGCGACGATGGCGAAGCCCAGATAGCTGAACCCCGTGTAGAGGCCGTTGTCGGACAGCTTCAGCTTCCAGCGTTCGGCGAAGTAGCTGGGCAGGTCCAGCAGGCAGAAGTAGTTGAAGTACTGGTAGCAGAAGCTGCCGATGATGATGCCCCAGGTGACGCGGTTGCTTATCAACTGCTTGAAGCTCAGCTTGCCGGTCTCGGTCTTGACGATCACCTTCTTCTCAAGCTCGCGATCGTTATCCTTCACCAGCAGCAGCCACGGTAGCAGCCACACCAGCGCGCCAAAGCCCAGCACCATAAACATCACCTGCCAGCCATAGGCATGCAGCAGCCAGGCCGACAACGGGGCGCCCAGAGCCGGGCCGATTTTGGCCGAGGCCTGATAGAGGCCCATCACAAAGCCGTGTTTGCCGGACGGGAAGTTCAGCCGGATCCAGCGGATGCCGGCCGGTGTGTTCACCGCCTCACCGGCGCCCAGAAACAGGCGCAGCAGAAACAGTTGCGTTGTCGAGGTGGTCCAGGCCGTTAAGCCGGACACTGCGCTCCAGATCAGGAAGCAGGCGGCAAAGGGACGCTTGACGCCGTAGCGGTCGATCAGCCAGCCGGCGGGCACCTGTAGTAGTGTGTAGCTCCAGAAGAACGCGGAGTTCAGCCAGCCGCGTTCCACTTCGGTAATCTTGAAGAATGCCTTAAAGTCCGGCACCGTGAGAGCAAAGGACAGATTCTGCCGGTCAAAGTACGCCACAATAAACGCGACGCACAAGAGCGTCACAACGGACCAGCGCCGCAAGGGGCTGATGGTGAGAGAGGATGAAGAAGCGCTGTTGTCGTTCAAGAGAAGTACGGTATCACACGGCGCGTTGGACTAGAACATGCAACTAAAAGTAATGGCATTCGTTCTGGCGGGCGGAAAGGGCACCCGCCTTTCGCCTCTGACCAAAGAGCGGGCTAAACCCGCTGTCCCTTTCGGTGGCCGCTATCGCATCATCGATTTCGTGCTTTCGAATTTCGTCAACTCGGGGATCAATTCGATCTACGTGTTGATCCAATTCAAGAGCCAGTCGTTGCTGCAGCATTTGCGCGATGGCTGGGAGTTTTCTGGCGTCTTGAAAAGCCAGTTCATCATCCCCGTACCTGCGCAGATGCGTTCCGAAGGGGAGACCTGGTACCGCGGCACCGCCGATGCCATCTACCAGAACATCAACCTGATCGAACAGGCTGACCCGCACCTGGTAGCTATCTTTGGTGCTGATCACATCTACCGTATGAACATCCGGCAGATGATCGAGTTCCATGAACAGCGCCGCGCCGATTGCACCGTGGCCGCTATTCCGGTGCACAAGAGCTTGGCCAGCGAATTCGGCGTCATCGAGACCGATCAGGATGGCCGCATCATCGGCTTCCATGAAAAGAAGGCCGATGCCCCCACCATGCCCAACAACCCGGAGATGGTGCTGGCCTCGATGGGCAACTACATCTTTTCGACGCCCTCACTAACGCGCGAACTTTACGACGACGCCCGCAGGCCGTCCAGCATCACCGCGCACGATTTCGGCCAGAACATCCTGCCCGGCATGGTGGGCCGGTCTGCGATCTACGCCTACGACTTCAATACCAACCACATCCCCGGCGATCCGCTGGACCAGGCGGCTTACTGGCGCGACGTCGGTACGCTGGATGCCTACTACGAAGCCAACATGGACCTGCGCAACGTGGTCCCGCTGCTGAATCTCTACAACAAGCAGTGGCCGCTGCGGACGGCCGGCTACGAAGATCCGCCGGCCAAGTTCATCTTCAACCAGGAAGGCCGCCGCGGCATGGCGGTGGAATCGATTGTGGGAGGTGGCACCATCATCTCCGGCGGTTACGTCAAGGGCTCCGTGCTGGGCCGCGGCGTGCGGGTCTATGATGGCGCGGTGGTGGAGGATTCCATCATCTTCGACAACTGCATCATCGGCAAAGGCGCGCGTATCCGCAACGCCATCCTCGACAAGAACGTGATCGTGGCTGATGGCGACACCATCGGGCATGACCTGACGGCCGACGCCAAACGTCCGGGCTTCCACGTCAGCCCGCCCTCGCCCCTCGTGGTGGTGGAAGGCAAACGCTCGAAGGTCAGCATCAGCACCATCGACCTGTAAGGAGTTCGATCGATGAATCGACGCCAGTTCCTGGTAGGCGGCGCGGCCGCCCCGTTGATGCAGGCGCAACAATTGCGCTCCGCACAGCCCCGCCGGCAACCCAACATCATTGTGCTGCTCTCGGACGACCATAGCGCCCCTTACCTGGGCTGCTATGGCGATCCCGCGCTCCGCACGCCGCACCTGGACAGGTTTGCCTCGCAAGGCATGCGCTTTGACCGTGCCTTCACCGCCGCGCCGCAATGCGTGCCTTCGCGCACCGCCTTGATGACCGGCCGCTCCCCTGTCTCCGCGCGCATGGGGCGGTTCTCTTCGCCCTTGCCGCCCGACATTGTCACCATGCCGGAGCGGCTCCGGGAAGCGGGTTACTTCACGGGCATCTGCGGCCGGAACTTTCACCTGGACGGGCCCGGAGTGAACGGCTGGAATCCCCCGACACGAGAGATCATCGACCGCCAAGGCATGATGACCTTTTCAAAGCGCGTTGATTTTCTTGATGCCACCGGCCAGCCGCGTCTGGTTGAGCGCATCAATAGATTTTTCGATCAGAAACCCGCTGACAAGCCGTTCTTCCTGTGGGCCAACTTCAGCGATCCGCATCACGTGTGGGATGCTCAAGGGCCCGGCGGCCCCGTTGACCCGGCGAAGGTGCGTCTGCCTGCCCAGTTGCCCGATCTGCCCGGCGTGCGCGGCGATCTGGCGCGCTATCTCGCCGAGATTGAGCATCTCGATACTGACTTCAACCGCGTGCTCCAGACCATTGAAAAGCGCGCCCCCGATGACAACACCATCGTCGTCTTCATGGGTGACAACGGCATGGCCTTTCCGCACGGTAAAGGGTCGCTTTATGATCCGGGCTCAAACGTGCCGCTGATGATGCGCTGGCCGGGCATGATCCAGCCCGGCACCTCCAACAAGGTGCTTTTCTCTGGCGAGGATTTGGCCCCCACGTTGCTGGATGCGGCCGGGCTGACGGCCATCAAAGGCATGACGGGCCAGAGCTATCTGCCGTTGCTCCGCGGTCAGCCACAGCAGGCGCGGCGGTATCTGTTCGGCGCGCGTCTGGCCCACGGCAACGCCGCCTACACTGCCGAGACCATGGCCTCGGAATGGGACCAGAGCCGCATGGTCCGCAGTGACCGCTACAAGCTGATCTACAACTGCACGCCCTGGATGGAGTATCAGCCCGTCGACAGCATGCGCGACCCCGGCTGGCAGCAGATGAAGGCCGCCCATGCCGACAAGCTACTCAAGCCAGAACACGACCGGGCGTACTTCACCCGGCCGCGGCCCATCATCGAACTTTATGATCTGGACAGTGATCCGGCGGAGCTCATCAATCTGGCGGGCAAGCCGGAAATGGTAGCCGTCGAGCGCGAACTAAAGCTCGCGCTGCAGGAGAAGATGATCGTCGATTACGACTTCTTGCCATTACCTCTCGGTGCCACCAACGGCCGCTAGGCTTGTCGCCGCCGGATCACGCTGAAGGCAGCCACCTCGAGCGGGTTGCGCGTGCATTGACCGAGCCGCGACCGCAAGGAAGCGGTGGGAGTCTGCCAAAGTTGCGGAGCCAATCAACTAGGCCCGGATCAAGCTGCGGTCCCGCAAGGGCTCCCGGTTGGCCGCTGCGGTGAAGGTGTTGAAGTGGCCCTCGACGGTGCTCTCAATCGGCTCTGAGTAGCCACCACCCAGCACGATCACCATCGGGTACGGCAGTGCCAGCACCAGGGCGTCGCGCTGCTGAAGGCCCGCGTGGGTCAGGGAGAGCTTGCCCAAACGGTCCGTGGCCAGCGAGTCCACGCCGGATTGGAAGTAGACCAGGTCGGGCGCGAACTCCCGCACCTGCTCCACGATGCGGGCCACCACGGGCAGGTAGACGTCATCTGTCGCGCCATCCTCAAACTCAATATCCAGTTTCGACTGCTGCTTGCGAAACGGGAAGTTGTTACGCCCATGGAGGGAGATGGTCAGCGTCTCCGGGTCGTCGGCGAAGAGCGTGGCCGTGCCGTCGCCTTGGTGGACATCCAGGTCGACAATCGCCACCCGCCCGATGCGCCGTTCCGCTCGAAGCACCGCAATGGCCACTGCCATATCGTTGAAGATGCAGAAGCCGGACCCCGCATCGCGGAACGCATGATGTGTGCCACCCGCTAAGCCGCCACCCCAGCCGGTCTCCAGCGCCACCCGCGACGCCGCCAGTGTCGACCCCACCGAAGCCAGTGTCCGCTGCACCAATCCCGGAGACCATGGAAATCCGATCCGCCGCATCATCTGCTGGTCCAGCGTGCCTTCGACAAAGGCTTGCGTGTAGGTGGCGTCATGCACCAGCGTCACCTGATCAAGCGAGGCCAGAGACGCGGGTTGCAGGTCAAACAGACCGGTGGCGGCCAGCCGATCCCGCAGCAGCCGGTACTTCCGCATCGGGAACTTGTGGCCGTCCGGAAGCGGGATCTCGTGATGGTCGCAGTAGAAGACTCTGGCGGGCACTACCGCTTCGACAGATCTCGAATCATGATGTCCTTGAAGCGCATGTCGCCTTTGCCGCCAGAATGCAGTTGGAGCGCGATGGGGCCGTCGAAGGACTTGGGCTTGGGATCGGTGAAGTCCACCAGCGTCACGCCATTCAGGCGCGACACGTAGCGGTTGCCTTCCACCTTCAGCAGGTACTCGTTCCAGTCGCCCTTGCGGACCACGGTTTCGTTCTCGGGCGAAGGCCAGACGATCCACTGGCGGCCGTCGCCATAGATGCCGCCCGTGTGCTGGCCGATGGTGCAATCCACTTCAAACTGCAAGCCCTGTGTGATGTCGGGCGTGCCGGGCTTGAAGGCGGTGTGGAAGAAGACGCCCGAATTGCCGTCGCCGTCGCACTTGAACTTGATCGACAGGTGGAAGTCTTTGTACGGCTTGTCGGTCTGCAGATAGCCGTATTCTTTGGTGATGGCGATGCCATGGATGACGCCATCTTCCACCAACCACTTTTCCTTGCCCACTTCCACCCAGCCGGAGAGATCCTTGCCGTTGAACAGGTTTACCCAGTCTTCACCCGGCAACTTTGCTTTGGGAGCCGGAGTCTGAGCGGAAAGCGACGCGAAGGTCGAGCAGACGAGAAGGAAGAGCGCAGCGTTTTTCACGCCACTAGAATATCAACCGCGCCCCACCAACGGCATGGTGGTGGCCATCACCGTCATCGTCAGCACATTCGCCGACAGCGGCAGGCTGGCCATGTAGACCACGGCATCGGCTACATGCTGCACATCCATCCGCGGCTCCGTGCGCAGTTGTCCATCGGCCTGCAGCACGCCGGCGGTCATGCGCTGGGTCATATCGGTGGCGGCGTTGCCGATGTCGATCTGCCCGCAGGCAATGTTGAAGGGGCGGCCATCGAGTGCAATGCACTTGGTTAAGCCTGTGATCGCGTGCTTGGTGGTGGTGTATGGCGCCGAGTTCGGCCGGGGCGTCTGCGCGGAAATCGACCCATTGTTGATGATCCGGCCGCCCTGCGGCTGCTGCGCCTTCATCATCTTGACGGCGGCCTGCGCGCACAGAAAAGCTCCGGTCAAATTGACGTTGACGACGGACTGCCACTGATCAAACGTCAACTCCTCCATCGGCACTGCCGGCACGTTGATGCCCGCGTTGTTGAATAGGACATCCAGCCGCCCAAACTTGGCTTCGATAGCCGCGAATAGCGCCTCGACCGCTGCCGGCTGCGTGATGTCGCTGGGTACGGCTAGCAGCCGATCAGCGCCGGATCCGGCCAGGGTGATGGTCTGTTCCAGTTCCGCCGCGCGCCGCCCGGCGAGCGCCACTGCATATCCGGCCTCGTGCAACGCCAACGCCACCGCGCGCCCAATGCCACTCCCGGCTCCGGTCACTAGGGCAATCTTCATTTGATCCACAGCACACGCTCCCAAACGAAAAGGGCTCGACAGCGGCGCCGCCGAGCCCCTGCATTCTATCGAAACCAGCCGCGCCGCTACACCTTTTCTGGCACCACAAACGGAGCCCGATACTTCCGCTTCAGCAGCTTGTTGGCTTCCGCATCACCGACGAACTGTTCCTTCACCGGATCGAAGTCCAACTGGCGGCCGACGCGCATGCTGATGGCGCCCATGTGGGCCAGGGCGCTGGCGTTGTGGGCGGTCTCGACCGGGCCGTTCTGGTCCGACGTCTTGCGGCTACGGACGGCCTTGATGAAGTTGGCGTAGTGGTCGCCACCAGCCTTGCCGGACGGGCCCTTCTCGCGCTTGGGGCCCAGGTAGGTTTCAAAGGTATCGTAGCCCTTGATCACCATGTAGCCATCCTTGCCGTAGAACAAGTTGCCGACGCCCGCGCCGTCTTCGAGGTTCGTGTTCCAGTGGCGGACCTCAAACTGAATCATCTTCTGCTTGCCCACCGGGCCGGGATACAGGTAAAGGGCCGTCTGCACTTCGGGCGTTTCCTTGTCGTCGTCAAAGGTAAACTTGCCGCCCATGGAAGTGACCTTGCTGGGCAGCGTGTCCACGCCTAGGCCCCACATGCAAAGGTCGGTTTCGTGAATACCCTGGTTGCCCACGTCGCCGTTGCCGTACTTCCAGGTCCAGTGCCAGTTGTAGTGCACGATGCGGCGGGTGAACGGCTCCATCTCAGCGGGGCCGGTCCACAGGTCGTAGTTCAAGTAATCGGGCGTGGCTTCCGGGGCCTTCTTGCCGATCGACGGGCGCCACCGGAACACGAGACCGCGCGACATGTAGACGTCACCAATCACACCCTTGCGCAGCAGGCTGACCGCCTCCTGGATCGCGGCAGAGGAGCGAAGCTGCACACCGTGCTGCACGATGCGGTTGTACTTATGGGCTGCTTCTACCAGCTTGCGGCCTTCCCAGATCGAATGCGCGCCCGGCTTCTCCACGTAGACGTCCTTGCCCGCCTGGCAGGCCCAGATCGCGGCCAGCGCATGCCAGTGGTTGGGCATGGCGATGGAGACGGCATCGATCGACTTGTTGTCGAACACCTTGCGCAGGTCCTGTTCGGTCTGCACCTTCTTGCCGTACTTGGCTTCAAACTCAGTGGAGCGCTTGTCCAGCAGGCTGCGATCCGGGTCGCACAACATCACCACTTCGGCATCCGGTTGCGGCATAAAGCCGGCAATGTGATCCTTACCGCGTCCGTTGACGCCCAGGACCGCAATGCGCAGTTTGTCATTGGCCGCCCGGGCCACCGGCCGGGCCGCGACGGCGGCAGCGGCTCCGAAAAAGAATGTACGGCGAGAACTCATCCTGGTAATAACCTCGCCCGCGATTTTAACACCGCTCGATGATGCACCCGCACGCAACACCGGCCGCGCCCCCATGCAGCATCGGCCGGCCCTTAGTCAAGAGATCAGCGGAAGCGTCGAGCGCCGGCGGCGCAAGACGAACGCGGCCCCCGCCAGTCCCGGCGCCGCCAAGCCCAACGGCGAAGGCGCCGGCACGGCCCTCGGATTCGTGATGCTGGCCAAGGAGGATAACTTCAGCAGTTTGGCCCGCATCAACCGCGAACTGATCGCCAAGGGGGAAGCCCTGGATTCCCCGCAGCGGGTTGTGCTGGATATGGACTCGACCGAAACTCCGGTGAAGGGTCAGCAGGAGACTAGCGCTTACAACGGCCACTTCGAGTCCACCTGTGATCACCCTTTGCTGCTGTGCAAGTGGCGACCCGTGATACACGGCCATGGAACCAGGAGCCAAATGGAATCCTGGATAAAAGGAGGACCTTAGATGAAGAAAGCAATTTGCAATGTTTTCTTTGCTGGTTTGATGGCGGCAGCCGCGAATGCTGGAGCAATCGCTGACTTGTACAATACCGGCGTTTCCAGTGGCGGAACTGCCCTGGTGGGAGGTCAGGGAACTGTTGATCCACACTGGACCCTGCTTTCCGGACCTGGTGCGGCAACTGGCCCTGCCCAAACCTACTATAACCCCGCTTACTTCGCTGACAGCCCAACCTCGCGGTGGATCTCGGTGAATGGGGCCGGCGCGACGGCGTTTTCCGGTGTCTACGTTTTTGAAACCATTTTTACGATCGGTTCCGGCTTTAACCCGGCAACCGCCAGCGTAGGGGTGAACTGCGCTGTGGATAACGGCTTGGTTGACGTCACCTTGAACGGCAACACAGTGACATCGAGCTGCAATGGTTGGAACTCCACCTTTGCGGCGGCAAACTTCAACATTGTTTCGGGATTTGTGAGCGGCGCAAACTCGCTGCGCTTCACTGTGGTCGACTTCAGCCAGCCCATGGCCTTCCGCGCTGAGTTCACGAGCAACGTAAATCCTGTCAGCGGGGTTCCGGAACCTTCAACAATTGGCATGCTCGGTCTTGCCGCCTTTGGTTTAGGGTGGATGAAACGGCGCCAGTCCTAAGTTCGAACATTCTCAAGCGGGCCTTGGACAGGAGGGCGGCCGTCGAAAGACAGGCCGCCCTTTACTTTCGGGTGTCGACTGCTCCCCACAGCTTCACCTTGTGCTCAAGCTGAATTGATGCAGCTCACGATTGAACTTAATCGAGAGGGAGATAGCCGCTGGATCGCCGCTTTGCAAGCGGGGCATGGCTCAGCATGTTCATGCCTTCTGCGCCAGTGGTGCATCGACGGAAGTAAAACCCCCTCAGCACGCTAACACGGCGGAAAAGACAAATCGATGACATGGCCCCGCGATTTTGACGGTACGATGTAAGCCGGGGGTTTCCATGCTCAGAATCGCCATCTTCATTCCCGCAGCCCTGCTGGCCGCCGATGTCGGCTCCATCTCCTTTCCTGTGACGGGCACACCGGAAACCCGCGTCTGCTTCGAACGCGGCGTCGCTATGCTGCATAACTTCTGGTTTGAAGAAGCGCGCGAGCAGTTCCAACAGTGCACCCAGGCCACCCCACAGTTTGCCATGGGCTACTGGGGGGTGGCGATGACCTACAACCACTCACTGTGGATGCGGGTTTGGCCTGAAGATGCGCGGGCCGCGCTGGACAAGATCAAGGACGAATCGAAGCTGACCGCGCGGGAGCGCGCCTTCATTGCCGCCGCCCGGACCTTGTTCTCCAAGACCGGCGACAAGCTGCACCGCGAAAAGGCGTACTCGGCGGCGATGGAAAAAATCTACCTCCACTATCCCGGTGACTTTGAAGCGGCTACGTTCTATGCGCTCTCGTTGCTGGGCCAGGTCCGGCCGGGCGATGCCGGGTATGCGCGCCAAGCGAAGGCTGGCGCCATCGCGCTCGACGTCTACGCCAAGAATCCCAACCACCCCGGCGCGGCCCACTACATCATCCACGCCTTTGACGACCCGGACCACGCCATCATCGCGCTGCCGGCTGCTCGCCGCTATGCCGAAATCGCGCCGGAAGCGCACCATGCCCGCCACATGCCGTCGCATATCTTTCTGCAGTTGGGTATGTGGGATGACGTCGTGAAGTCGAACGAATCCTCCTGGGCCGCCTCCGTCGCCTGGCAGAAGCGGAAGGGACACGCGCTTTCGGTTCGCGACTATCACAGCCAGTTCTGGATGGCCTACGGCTACCTCCAACAGGGCCGCTACGCCGATGCCTGGAAAGTCTATGAGCAGAAGAAGGCGGACATTATTGAGGCGCAGGGAGCGGGTACGGTCTACAACTACTTTCCCGATCTGGCGGCCGCCATCATTTTCGAAACCGGGGAATGGGACAAAGCCCAGACCGCCTTTAACGACCCAGTGACGATTCGCCGCGCTGGCGGTGACGACCACGCGCACGCCCCCGCCGCCGGACGCAGGGCGAGCGAAGCGTTCACCAAAGGGATGGCGGCGGCCATCAAGGGCGATTCTCCGGCTGCCTGGTTGGACCTGCTGGAACAGGCCCGCCAGATCGACGACCAGAAGGGGGCCAAGGTGTCTGCCGCTGCCTATGAGGCGCGCATGCTGATGATCAAGGCCGCCCAAGCCCAGCGCGCTCAAAAGGCGGACGAAATGACCGCCCTGATGCAGCGCGCCACGCAATTGGAAGAGATGGATAAAGCCCCCAGCGGCCCGCCGGAGATCACCAAGCCCTCGCATGAACTGTTCGGCGAACTGCTACTGGATGCCGGGCGCCCCAAGGAAGCGGCCGTCCAGTTCCGGAAGTCGCTGGAGCGCCAACGCAACCGGACCCGGTCGGTGAAAGGCCTCGCTCGCGCGCTCGCCACCGGTGGCGCGGAATCCGGCCAGTAAACTACTTGGCCGGCGGCGGACCCACCGGGCTGGGGGCACACTTGGATGCCTCCACTACGTTGAAGTAGACGCCCGAGATCTTCCAGCCGTCCGCGGTCTGAAACAGCGTCACGGAATCCACGCCGCAGTGCGTCAGCTTTCCCGAACGGTGAAAGTCATAGGGGGCCCACAGCGTGGCCATGCCGCCTTCGATCAACACCTTGGGCTGCCACATTCGCTCCAGCAGCGGCTCCTTGGCCGCGCCGATGCGGGTGGCGAATTCGGCTCGGGTGGAACTGGATAGCGTCTGGTTGGCCCGGATGGAGACAATCTGCGCGCTGGGCGTCATCAGGCTGGTGATTGCCCCCGCGTCACGCGCCGCCATGGCATCAAATAGCTTCTGGACCGTCGCCACCACTTCCTGATCCGATGCCGCCGCCGCTGGCTGGACCAGAGTGGCCGCCAGAATGAAGAGTGCTGCGAAGTTGCGCATGCCCCACTATAATCCGCTCTGCCACCAGCGAACTCCCCTCAGCGGGCCGTGATTGATAATGAACTCATGATCGAAGCGACGTTTCTCGCCTATGCTCCCACGAAGCTGGAGCAGTTGGCCGCGCGCGTTGCCACCTGCCTGGACACGCTCACCGGAGACCAGATCTGGTTCCGCAGCTCCGCCAACTCAAACTCGGTCGGGAATCTGGTGCTTCACCTGGGTGGTAATGTCCGCCAGTGGATCGGCTACGGCGTCGGCCACCTGCCCGACATCCGCACCCGGGATACGGAATTTGCCGCGCGCGGCGGCTTGTCGACCGGCGAGCTGAAGCAGCTGCTGGGAACCGTCATCGCCGAAGCGACTGCCACCATCCGGACCTTGGAGCCCGAGCAACTAGCTCGGCCTGCCTCCATCCAGGGCTACGATCTGACCGTATTTGAGGCTATCATTCACGTCATCGAACACTTTTCTAGTCATACCGGCCAGATCATCTATGCCGCCAAATTAATGACGGAAAAGGACTTCGGCTTCTACAACTTCCCCCTCAAGCCCGAAGCCGACCGCACGCCGTAGGCCCGGTCCACGCTGCCGGCGTAGGGCATGTGCTTTCCTTAATAAAAGTTAATTAATAATTTTTTCTGATCGGGCCCATCAAAATCTCTTTCTCCGGTATCTTATTACTGTCGGTCGCCGTCGATACAGTTTGGGACCATGTGTGTCCCTCCCAATATGCGCCATGTTGCCATCCGCTCTGTCGCGGTCTTCGCGTGTCTTGCTGTCCTCTCCGTTCGCGGTGAAGGGTTCGGACCCAGCCTCACCGTCATCCTCGATTTTGAAGACGCCCCCGCCGCCAAATCACTCGGCGAAATGCGCCGTGAAGTGGCCGCCATCATGAAGCGGACCGGCCATTCGGTTGATGTGCGCCTACGCTCTGAGACCAGCACCAACGAAGAGTTTGAGGATCTGGTGCTGGTGAAAATGACTGGCACCTGCCGCATGAACGGCATCCCCTACTCAGCCTTCATCGATGAACGCGGCCCGTCGCCACTGGCTTGGGCGCACACCGTGGAGGGCGAAATCCTGCCGTTTAGTACGGTCGCCTGCGACAAAATCCGGCGGACCGTTGGATCCGTTCTGTTTGGCGGCCAGAAGGCGCAGGCCGATCAATTGCTGGGCCGGGCGCTGGGCCGGGTGGTGGCGCACGAGCTTTATCACATCGTCACCAAGAGTGGAACACACACTAAGTCCGGTGTTTTCAAGGAGTCACTGTCTGGTGCCCAGCTGATCGCTGATCGGCTGGAATTCCGCGAACAGGACACCCGGCGCCTGCTCCACCATGTCTCCGGCACCTCTCGCCCCACCTTTGCCCGCACCGCCGAAGCCGGTCAATAGCAAAATTTTATCGGGCGGATTCCTATTTCGATCTGGTAAAAAGCCGAGGATCTCGACTATACTTACGTGTAATCCGTCCTAGGGACGGGCGAGGACCGTTTTGGGAATGATCCCGAGCGGGCCTCCACATAAGATTGTCTTGCTGCCACGTGTTGCAGCCCCTAGCGCTCCCCGCACATCGAGCGCGCAAAATTGCACTTCAGGGGATCTACATGAAAGCAGTCTCAAATTTTGTCAGGCTCCTTCCCGCTCTTGCCCTGCTGACCGGCTTGTCCATCAATTCCTATGGCCAGTCGATCTATGGCGGCGTGCGCGGCTTGGTAGTCGATGCTTCCGGTGGCGCACTAGCCAACGCGAAAGTGACGCTCACGGACGAAGGCACCAACGCCTCCCGTGCCACTGTCACCAGTGCCTCCGGCGAATACAACTTCTCATCCGTGGTTCCGGCGACGTACTCCATCGTCGCGGAATCGCCGGGCTTCAAAAAGGTGGAACGCAAGGGCGTCATTATCGGCACCCAGCAGTTCCTCACCGTCGACGTCAAGCTGGAAGTCGGCAATGTCACCGAGAGCATCATGGTCACCGAAGAAGTGCCGCTGATTGAAACGGCGAATGCTTCGCAAGGTCAGGTGATTGATCGTCAGAAGCTGATCGACCTGCCGAACCTGGGCCGCAACCCGTACATGTTCTCCCGCCTGGCTCCGAACGTGCAGCAGACCGGCAATCCGGCCTACGCCCGCATGCAGGACCAGTCTGGTTCATCGCAGATTTCCATCGCCGGCGGCCCGGTCCGCGGCAACAACTACCTGATCGACGGCGTCGCCATAACCGACATGGCCAACCGCGCCATTATCGTCGCGTCACTGGAAGCCGTTCAGGAAGTTAAAGTTCAGGCTAATACGTACGACGCCGAAATCGGGCGCTCCGGTGGCGGCATGTTTAACGCCTTTTTGAAGAGCGGCACCAATTCCTACCATGGTTCGCTCGGCGGCTACATTCGCGAAACCGAATGGCTGGCCAACAGCTTCTTCTCCAACCGCGCCGGCCGCGGCATCACCGACCAGCCCTTCCGTAACTACTACGGCAGCTTCGGCGGCAAGGTTTGGATCCCGAAGATCTACGACGGCAAGAACCGCACCTTC
This sequence comes from Bryobacteraceae bacterium, assembly GCA_947458745.1. GTDB lineage: Bacteria > Acidobacteriota > Terriglobia > Bryobacterales > Bryobacteraceae > JAPKYZ01. The sequence continues at coordinate 234,635 of CANGYQ010000005.1, forward strand.
TTCTGGGGTACTTTTGAGGGCTATCGCGACACCCAGGCCAACGCCGGCGTGACGCAGGTTCCCACCGCGGCGGAGCGCGCGGGCGACTTCTCGTCCTCTCTGGTTCGCGCCGGCGGTCCGGTCCGCGTGATCTATGATCCGCTCACCACGACGGCCACGGGCACCCGCACGCCCTTCTCCGGTAACCGGATCCCGGCCGGCCGCATCAGTCCGATCGGCAGTGCGATTGCTGCTACTTTCCCGGCTCCGCTCAACACGGCACGGTTTTACGGCGACAACAACATGCCGTATTTCGCCCAGCTGCCTTCCGTCGCGGACCAGAAGACCTTCAAGTTCGACCACAAGATCACTGAATGGTGGTCGGCCAATATCTCTTATCTGCGTTACAACTCGCTGGAGCCCGGTGAAACCTGGTTTGCCAGCCCGTCCTCGCCGCAACAGTGGCGCCTGGACCGCCGCGTCGATTCGACTCAGATCAACAGCACGATGACGCTGAACCCGACCACGGTTCTCGCTCTTCGCTATGGTTACAACCGCTTCCCGAACTACGGCTTCCAAAAGAGCCAGGGCTTCAATGTGGCTTCGCTGGGCTTCAATCAGGCTTTTGTGAACGCCATCCCCTCCGCCACCTTCCCGGCGGTCTCTTTTGAGAACTTCTACGCCGGCGACAACATGGGCACCAATAACAACTTCCTGCTGGTTCCGAATTCGAAGAACCTGCACGGCACGCTGTCCAAGTTCATCGGCAAGCATAGCGTGAAGATTGGCTCGGATTACCGCCGCATCAAGGCTTCCGGTGCTGACTTCGGTAACTCCGCTGGCCAGTTTAGCTTCACCGACCAGTTCACCCGCGCTGACTTTAATCGTGGCGACGGTGCCTCGGGTTCGGATCTGGCGAGCCTCCTGCTGGGCTACCCGGCCGGTGCCAATGGCTTTGTTCCCTCGACGCTGCACAACTACGCCGACTACGTCTCCGCCTTCGTGCAGGACGACTTCCGCTTCAACTCCAAGCTGACCATCACCTTCGGCCTGCGCTGGGAACGGGAAACCGGCCTGAAGGAACGCAACAACAACATCATCACGGGCTTTGACCCTTCGGCGCTGAACTCCATCAGCACGGCCTCCGGCGTCGCCACCCGCGGTGCGGTTCAGTTTGCGGGTCTTGGCGGTGCCAATACCTACGTTGGCAACCCCAATAACAACAAGCTCTCCCCCCGCATTGGGTTGGCTTACCAAGTGAACTCCAAGACCACCATCCGCGGTGGTTATGGCGTCTTCTGGGCCCCGCAAACCGCTCAGGGCGGCGTCTACCTGCCGGAAGGCTTTACCGCTTCCACGCAGCCGCTGACGTCTCTCGACGGCAACCGTACCCCCAACCCGGCCACCACCTTGGCCAACGTGTTCTCCAGCGGCTTTGATCGGCCGGTGGGCAACCGTTTGGGCGACCAGACCGGTATCGGCAAGGCTCTGACGATTTTTGACCCGAACGCCAAGTCGCCCTACGTGCAGCAGTACTCGGTCGACATCCAGCGCGAACTGCCGTTCAGCATGGCGATGTCGGTGGCCTACGTGGGCTCCCGCTCGACCAACCTGACCATCAATTCGGCGGCCATCAATATCAACCAGGTGGAAGCCCGTCACTATGGTCTGGGTGCCGGTCCTCTGTCCGCCGCGACCGCCAATCCCTACTTCGGTAAGGGGGGTGTGGCTGGTTTGGCCGGGGCGACGGTTTCTCAGGCGCAGTTGCTACGGCCCTTTCCGGCCTTTGGCAACCTGAACTACCAGTTCGCTGACTATGGCCGGGCCCGCTACGACTCCATGGCCTTCCGTATCCAGAAACGCATGAGCCAGGGCTTGAATTTCCTCTATGCGTTCACCTGGTCCAAGAATCTGGACAACGTCTCCGGCGGCGCAGGCAACAACCTGAATGGCGGCGGCGCTGCTCCTCAGAACGTCTACGACCTAGGCTCGGAGTATGGTCTGTCGAACATCGACGCCACCACCCGCAACAGCTTGGCGATCACCTACGAACTGCCGTTCGGCAAGGGTAAGGCCTTCGGCGGCGGCGTGAATCGCTGGGCCGATATGGCCATCGGCGGCTGGACGATCAACTCGGTGGCGGTCATCAACGGCGGCTTCCCGATCCAGATCCGGCAGAACGCTAACAACAACGGCGTAATCTTCGCCTCCAGCCAGCGGCCCAATGCCACTGGCTCCAACCCGTTCGCGGGTGGCGACAAGACGCAATGGACCGATGGCGCGGGTTACCTCAACGCCTCGGCCTTCTCGATTGCTCCGGCGCTGACTTTCGGCAATGTCAGCCGTACGATCTCCACCCGCGGACTGCGGCAGAACAACTGGGACATTTCGCTGTTCAAGAACTTCACGATCACTGAGCGCTTCAAGGCTCAGTTCCGTGCCGAGGCGCTCAACGCCATGAACACGCCGATGTTCCGTGCCCCGAATGCTCTAGTTGGCAACTCCGCGTTTGGTAAGATCACCCAGCAGGCCAACTTCGCGCGAATGATGCAACTCGGCCTCCGTCTCTACTTCTAGTCCGGGAAACCGGCTGGAACTTGTTTCGGAAAAGTTTTCACAACCCTGGGCCGCCGGTTTCATAACCGGCGGCTTATACTAATAGGATCAGTAGCAATCTCTTTCGAGAGGAAAGATAAACGCCATGAACGATCTGCTCAACACCGAGGTTTCTCGGGACATTCTGAAGCGCGGCTTCTCCCGCCGGGCTTTTGGAAAATTCACCACCCTCATGACTGCTGGCGCCAGCCTGCCGTTCTACAATGAAGCTGCCCTGGCCCAGGGCCTGTCCGCTATGCGTGGCCTTCCTCCGGATGCCGTTCGCATTAACGCCAATGAGAACCCGCTCGGCCCTTGCAACGAAGCCGCCGAAGCGATCTATGGTGTGGTGAAAAAGGGTGGCCGTTACCTGTACGAAGAGACCTTCGGCTTCACCAAGCTGCAGGCTGACCTGGAAGGTTTGAAGCCCAACTACGTGGTTCCGTTCGCCGGCTCCAGCGCTCCGCTGCACCAGGCCGTGATGGCGTTCACTTCGCCCTCCCGTCCGCTGGTGATGGGCGACCCCGGCTACGAAGCTGCTGATCGCGCGGCCAAGTTCGTTGGCGCCAAGACCATCAAGGTCCCGCTGGCCAAGGACTACTCGCACGACGTCAAGGCGATGGTGGCGGCGTCCCCCACCGCTGGCGTTATCTACATCTGCAACCCCAACAACCCCACCGGTACGTTGACCAAGCGCAAGGACATCGAATTCGTCCTGGCCAACATGCCCAAGGGTTCCATCCTGCTGCTCGACGAAGCCTACATCCACCTCACCGGTGAAGGCGCTGGTTCCGACCTCGTCGCCGCGGACAAGGACATCATCATCCTGCGCACCTTCTCCAAGCTCTACGGCATGGCTGGCCTGCGCGCCGGTGCGGCATTCGGCCGTCCGGACCTGCTGGCCAAGATGACCCCCTACGGCGCCGGCGCTCTGCCTGTGACCGGTGTGGTGGGTGCCACCGCCAGCCTGAAGGTGTCCAAGACCCTGGTTCCGGAGCGCGCCGCCATCATCGGTGCCGTCCGCCAGGATGTCATGAACTACCTGACGCAGAAGAAGATCGCGTTCGTGCCTTCGGTTTCGAACAAGATCATGATCGACGTGAAGCGCCCCGGCGCTGAAGTGTTCGAAGCCATGGTCAAGGAAAAGGTCGTCATCGGCCGTACCTGGGCTGCCTGGCCGAACCACGTCCGCGTGTCCATCGGCACCAAGGACGAAATGGAGAAGTTCAAGACGGCTTTCTCCAAAGTCATGGGTGTGTAGTTTTCTCCCGGTCTGGGGCGAGGCGTCATGCTTCGCCCCGGACGCCTGCAATCCTCTCCCGGCGAGCCCCTGTCGGCCTGCCTTATTTTGTCCCGTCCCCGGTCCGGACAGGCTTCATCTAAGGTCTAGTCATCGATGAACTCCTGGAAGCTCCCGGCCTATTCATTTAAGGCCTTTGTTGGCGACACCTTTGGTGGTGTCATTGCCGCCCTAATCGCCCTGCCATATGGCTTGGCCATGGCCACCCTGATGGGCCTTCCTCCGGCACTCGGACTTTTTACTTCTCTTCTTACTGCTCCCATCACCGCTTTCCTGGGCCGCAATCCGGTTCTGATCGGCGGTACCTCCACCGTCACCGTCCCGTTCCTGGCCATTGCCGTCAAGCAACAGGGCATTGGTGGCGCGGCCAAAGTGACACTCGTCGCGGCGGTCTTTATGATGGCGTTTTCCGTTCTGCGCTTGGGCCGCTTTATCGGTAAAGTTCCCCAGGCGGTTGTCTCCGGCTTCTCGGTTGGCATCGGCGGCATGATGGTGATCTCGCAGCTGAAGACCATCTTCGGCCTGAACATCCCGGTAACGGGTGCCACCGCGATCATCGTTCAGTTCACGGAAGTGATGCTGCACATCACCGAAATGCGCTGGCAACCGTTTGTTTACGGCGTGGTGGTGATCATCGTGGCCTTCCAGGTAACCAGGCTCACCAACAAAGCCCCGGCACCTCTGATTGGCGTCATTGCGGCCATCCTGGTGGGGCTGATCTTTGGCCTGCACGAGAAGGAAGTGGGCGCACTGCCACTGGAGATTCCGCCCTTTGCCGGCTTCACTTGGTCGCCAGCGGATGTTTATCAGGTGCTGCCGTCCGGTCTCGCGCTGGCCTTTGTTGCTTCCATCAATCTGCTGATCACCTCCCGCGTGGTGGAGCATTTCCGGGGCCGCCATCGTCCCATGCGCCCGATCGACGCGGATTCTGAGTTGGGCGCTTACGGCATCGCCAATATCTGCGCGGGAGTCTTTGGAGCGCCGATGTCAGTGGGCATTCCGGCCCGCTCCCTGGCCAACGTCCGTTGTGGCGGCACGACGCGTGTCTCCAACCTGATGCATGGAGCCGCACTGCTGCTTTGTCTTTCACTCGGCGCGAGCTTTGTCGCACATATCCCGATTCCGGCCTTGGCCGGCGTCACCGCCTACGTGGGCATCCTGCTGCTGGAATGGGGCACGTGGCGTCGTTTGGCGAAAATGCGCCGGGTCGATGCCGTCGCGTTTCTCTCAACGGCTCTCATGACACTGCTGGTTAACGCCGCTGCGGCCGTAGCCGCAGGCTGCGCCATGTACGGTATCCAATGGCTGCTTGATAAGTACCGCGCGAATCAGCCGGGCCAACTGGGTCAGCTCAGCGCTGCTAAAGCCAACGACTAGTCACCTGCTCCCCCCAGGCGAGGTCCGGGTAACGCCCGGGCGTCACGGCAGCCTTGCTTTGGCCATGATTTCGAGCCTTAGGGCGGGAATATAGGCACAGGAAGCGTAGTCGGCTTTGGTCGCCACCCCCTCATTCCCCTAGCTTCCCGGGCCGCCTGGCCTACTCCTGGCGGGTTGATCCCCTATTCCGAGGTCATGAGGGGCCATTTTTTCGCGCTACTAGATAGAAAGCCGGTACCATTACTGGCCGATGAACGTCTAGACGGTGAGGGGGCTTTCCCGCACTCACCCGAGGTGCAAAATGTTCTCCCGTTTCATTTCGATTGTTCCCTGCGGATCTGGCCGCTCTCTGCAACCAGCGACCAGGGCTGGCCGCTGGCGGCTTCCGCTCGGTGTGTTCCTCTGCCTGATGCCCTTGCCGCTGGTGGCACACCCGGCGGAGGCCACCGGCACGCTGCAGTTGTCTCCTTCGCTCAGTTCGCCGCAGCCGGTGGGAACGCTCATCCGCTGGACGGCCTCCGGCGGCCCAGCCGACGCCACCTTTTACCGCTTTAGCGCCCGTGTCCTGGGTGGAAGCTATCGGGTGATCCGCGACTTTGGCCCCGGCGAGTCCATTGACTGGACCTCGGCCGAGTGGGATGGTCCGGTCGAGATGGAGGTTGCGCGGCTGGATCGGAGCAGTGGGGAAGTTTCCACCGCCTCGGTGGCTTTCACCTTTAGTTCCCGCGTCCTGGACGGCCGCCCGGCGGCGTCGGCTACCGAGCACCCTCTGGTTTGGCTCTACAGCGCTCCTCCGTGCCAGCCTGGAGAGTCGATGGCGGTGGAGTTTGGCACGTCGATGCGCACCGCCCAGGTGACGCCCTTCCGCGCCTGCGGAGACGGTGCCAGCATGAACTTCTACCTTGCCGGGTTGCGGCCTACCACGGCCTATTCTGCGCGGACCATGGTTACTTCCACCCGCGATCTCCTCCGCTACGGCCCGGCGCTTTCCTTTAACACCGGAGCGGTTCCGGCTGATCTGACGCAGCACCGGGTAATCCGTCCGCAAGCGCGTACCTCTGACCAAACCGTGGTGCTGGAAGCGCCCATCTTCCCCAACCGGCCCACGGCGGTCGATCTGGAGGGCAACCTTCTCTGGTACTACCCCGGCGCCATCTCCCTGCTAACCCGCCCCGGACGTGAAGGGACGTTCTGGGGGCTGATCCAAAGCCCCGGCGACCAAACCATGCAGAAGATCCGCGAGTTTGACCTGACCGGCATGACGCGGCGCGAAACCAACGCTGCCTGGGTGAATGTTCAGCTCAAGGCCATGGGCCGCCGCGAGATCTGCGGCTTCCACCACGAGGTCCGGGAACTGCCAGATGGCAAGATCCTGGCCCTGGCTGGCGTGGAGCAGATCCTCACTGATGTCCAGGGGCCGGGGCCGGTAAATGTGCTGGGCGACATGATCATCGTGTTCGACGAGAACCTTCAAGTGCTTTGGGTCTGGGATGGCTTTGACCACTTCGACCCATCCAAACCCGCGATTCTGAATGAGAAGTGCTCACAAGGCAGTTGTCCGCCGCTCTATCTGGCCCCGGAAGGCAACGACTGGACGCACGCCAACGCTGTGCAGTTGACGCCCGATGGCAACCTGCTCATCTCTGTCCGTCACCTGGATTGGGTGGTGAAGATCGACTACCAAAATGGAACGGGCTCGGGCAATATCCTGTGGCGTCTGGGCCAAGGCGGCGATTTCCAACTGGCCGGCGATAACCGCAGCCAGTGGTTCTCTCACCAGCATGACTCCCAGATCGGGCTGAACGGCACCACGCTATCCCTCTATGACAACGGCAACACGCGACGCCAGGGCGATAGTTCGGCTACCAGTCGCGGCCAGGTGCTGGAGATCGATGAAGCCAGCCGGACAGCCCGTTTGGTGGTGAACGCGGATCTGGGTGTCTACTCCTTCGCGCTGGGCTCAGCGCAGCCCCTGCGCAATGGGGGCTATCACTTTAACGCCGGCTGGCAACTGCCGGGCAACAGTGCCCGGTCCATCGAAACCGATGCCAGCGGGCGTGTCGGGTATACGCTGGAGTCGTCTGTGCCCCAGTACCGTACTTTTCGACTGCGAAACCTCTATACAGAGGACTAGGCGCTCGTTGATACTAGGTGGGTCGGAGCTGACCCGCCCCAGTGAATCGACGCCAATTTTTCGGTACCGCCGCCGCTGGAGCGTTGGCTTCCGTAGCGGCCCGTGCTCAAAACTCGCGCTCCCGCCCCAACGTGGTGCTTATCTGCGCGGACGACCTGGGCTACGGCGACTTGGGCTGCTATGGCTCCCGGATCGCCACGCCCCACATTGACCAGATGGCCGCTGAAGGCGTCCGCTTCACCCAGTGCAATGCTGCCAGTTCGGTCTGTTCTCCGGCCCGGGCGGGGTTGCTGACGGGCCGCTATGCCACCCGGACCGGCGTGCCCGGGGTGCTTTCTCCAGGCGAAGACGGCGGGCTGGCCAGTGGCGAGATCACCCTGGCGCAAATGCTAAAGACCGTGGGCTACCGCACTGGCCTGGCCGGCAAGTGGCATTTGGGGGACCAGTCCGGCACCAAGCCCAATGACCGTGGCTTTGACGATTTCTTCGGCCTACTCCACAGCCACGACATGTGGCCACGGCCACTGATGGCCAATCGCCAAACCGTCGAGGAAACCACCAGTCTCGAAGCCCTCACGGGCCGGCTTACCAGCCACGCCACCCGCTTCATTCGCGAAAGTGGCGAGCAGCCCTTCTTTCTTTACCTGCCGCACGTGGCCCCCCACATCCCGTTGGTGGCGGCACGGAGCTTTCAGAAAAAGTCGCCACTGGGGCCCTACGGTGACGTCATGGCGGAATTTGACTGGAGTATCGGCGAAGTGCTGAAGACCCTCCGGGAGACGGGCCAGGATGACAACACCATCGTCATGCTGACCAGCGACAATGGCCCCTGGTATCAGGGCAGTCCCGGACGCTTGCGGGGCCGCAAGGGCGAAAGCTACGAAGGCGGGCTCCGCGTCCCGCTGATTGCTCGCATGCCCAGCCGCATTCCCGCCGGACAAGTGAACGACGGTTTCGTCTCGGCCTTGGACGTCCTGCCGACCATCGCCGCCCTCACCGGAACGCCACTTCCATCGAAACCTCTCGATGGCATCGACATCAGCGCCCGCTTCGCGGGCGACTCTGGCGATCTGCACCGCGAGCCATTCCTCTACTTCGATTACTGGAGCCTCCAATGCGCCCGCCTGGGCCGCTGGAAGGTACACTTCTCGCGCTACAACTTCCGGGCCTGGTCGCCTGAACCCATTGGCGGCCGCGTCAACCTTCCCTTGCCGCGCCCGGAACTCTATGATCTGGTGGACGATCCGGAAGAAGCCTACGATTGCGCGGAGACCAACCCAGCCGTGATCACTGACATCCGGGAGCGGGTCGAGAAATCGCTGCGGAGCTTCCCGGACGTTGTCCAGGGAGTGTGGCAAGCCACCATGAGCCGGTCTGTGGAAGGGTCCACGCCGGCCGGTGCGCTACCCGTTGGGAAACCTTAGCCGGAGAAGAGTTTCGCAGTACGCGAAAGTTTTTCCTACAATGGTGATGGTTCCGACATCTCGACTACAGAGGCTCATCATTGGCAACCGCCGCGCTAGACAGTAAGCTTCATCGCACCCTCCGCTTTTACGAGGCCACCAACGGGAAGAAAACCGTGATGGCTCTTACCGGAGCCGCCCTGTGGGGCTTTGTGATTATTCATCTGCTGGGCAATCTACAGGTCTTCCTGGGGCCCGGTAAGCTGGACCAGTATGGAGAGGCACTCCGTGCCACCGGAGCGTTGCTCTGGGTGGCGCGCGGCGGCCTGCTTGTGTGTGCCGCGCTGCACATTACGGCCGCGCTGCAATTGATGGCGTTGAAGGCCAAGGCCCGGCCGCAACCCTACGTCAAGAAGGTGCCTACCACCTCCAGCTACGCCTCGCGGACGATGTATCTGTCCGGGCCGGTGATCCTGGCCTTCATCATCTATCACTTGATGCATTTCACTTTCGGCGTTCCGGGCATTCATCCGGATTTTGTCGAAGGTGCCGTGCACGCCAATCTGGTGAAGGGCTTAAGCCAACCGCTAGCCGCGGTGCTGTACCTGGCCACCATGTCGATGCTGCTGTTCCACCTCTACCACGGCATTTGGAGCATGTTCCAAACCATAGGCCTGAGCCATCCGCGCTACACGCCGCTGGTGAAGAAAGCCGCGGCGGGTATCGCCATTGCTTTGGCTGGCGGCAACATCGCCATCGTCGTCTCTGTTCTGCTGGGAATCGTGAAATGAATCTGAACGCCCGCATCCCCTCTGGTCCCATTGAGCAACGCTGGGACAAGGCACGCTTTGATCTGAAACTGGTGAACCCGGCCAACAAGCGCAAGTACAACGTCATCGTGGTCGGCTCCGGCTTGGCGGGTGGCTCTGCCGCCGCCACGCTGGGCGAACTCGGCTACAACGTCAAGTGTTTCTGCTTCCAGGATTCGCCGCGCCGTGCGCATTCTATCGCCGCGCAAGGTGGGATCAACGCCGCCAAGAACTATCAGAATGATGGCGATTCGGTCTACCGCCTTTTCTACGATACGGTGAAGGGCGGCGACTTCCGCGCCCGCGAATCCAACGTCTACCGGTTGGCGCAAGTCTCGGTGTCCATCATCGATCAGTGCGTCGCCCAAGGCGTACCGTTCGCCCGTGAATACGGCGGACTGCTCTCGAACCGCAGCTTTGGTGGCGCGCAGGTGTCGCGTACGTTTTATGCCCGGGGCCAGACGGGGCAGCAGTTGTTGCTGGGGGCCTATCAGGCACTGGAGCGGCAGATCGACGCGGGCAAAGTGAAGATGCTGCCGCGCACCGAGATGCTGGACCTGATCGTCATCGATGGCAAGGCTCGCGGCATTGTCGCGCGCAATCTCGTGACGGGCCGCATTGACGTCCACATGGCTGATGCCGTGGTGCTGGCCACTGGCGGCTACGGCAACGTCTTTTATCTTTCGACCAACGCCAAGGGCTCCAACACCACGGCCATCTGGCGCGCCTACAAGCGCGGCGCGGCGTTCGGCAACCCTTGCTACACGCAGATCCACCCCACCTGCATTCCGCAGTCCGGCGACTACCAGTCGAAGTTGACTCTGATGTCGGAGTCACTGCGCAACGACGGCCGTATCTGGGTGCCGCTGAAGAAGGGTGATACCCGCTCGGCGGATCAGATTCCAGAGTCGGAGCGCGACTATTACCTGGAGCGCATGTACCCCAGCTTCGGCAACCTGTCGCCGCGCGACATCGCCAGTCGTGCCGCCAAGCGCGTGTGTGATGAAGGCCGCGGCGTGGGCCCCACTGGTCTCGGCGTCTACCTCGACTTTTCGGATGCCATCCGCCGCCTGGGGCAAAAGACGATCGCCGAACGGTACGGCAATCTCTTTGAGATCTACGAACGCATCACCGGTGAAGACCCCTACACTGTGCCGATGCGCATTTATCCGGCCGTGCACTACACCATGGGCGGCCTCTGGGTGGACTATCACCTGATGTCCACCATCCCGGGCCTGTTCGTACTGGGCGAGGCCAACTTCTCCGACCACGGAGCCAACCGCTTGGGTGCTTCGGCGCTGATGCAGGGTCTCTCGGACGGCTATTTCGTGATTCCCTACACGTTGGGCAACTATCTCGCTTCCGAGAAGTTCGCCAAGGTGGACGAATCGCATCCGGAAGCCGTCGCGGCCTTGGCGCAAACGCAGTCGCTGACCAAACAACTGCTGGCGATCAAGGGCAAGCGCACGGTGTCCAGCTTCCATCGTGAACTGGGCAAGCTGATGTGGGATTTCTGCGGCATGGCCCGCAACGCCCAGGGCCTGGAGCAGGCCGCAGGCAAGATCGCCGGTCTCCGCGAGGAGTTCTGGAAGAACGTCAACGTCGCCGGCGAAGCTGGGGATCTAAACCAAAGTCTCGAATCAGCCGGCCGAGTGGCGGACTTCCTGGAACTGGGTGAGTTGATGTGCCACGACGCCCGAGTCCGCGAAGAATCCTGCGGCGGCCACTTCCGCGAGGAGTATCAGACACCCGACGGCGAGGCCCAACGCAATGACGAGCAATTCGCCCACGTCGCGGCCTGGGAGTATCAAGGCCCCAACCAGAAGCCCGTCCGTCATCAGGAAGAGTTGCAGTTTGAGTACGTGAAGCCCGTGCAACGGAGCTACAAGTAAACCCGCCATGAACCTAACCCTGCACGTTTGGAGACAGAAAGACGTCGCTACGCCCGGCAAGATGGTGCGCTACGACGCACCTAACGTCAACGAGCATATGTCGTTTTTGGAGATGCTCGACGTCGTCAACGAAGGGCTGATCCTGAGAGGCGAAGAGCCGATTGCCTTTGAGCATGACTGCCGGGAAGGCATCTGCGGCTCTTGCGGTTTCATGATCAACGGCATCGCCCACGGTGGCTTCAAGAACACCACGGTCTGCCAGCTGCATATGCGGCACTTCGCCGATGGCGATGAGGTCTATATTGAACCGTGGCGGGCCACTGCCTTCCCGGTGATGAAAGATCTGATTGTTGACCGCAGCGCCTTTGACCGCATCATCGCCTCCGGTGGTTACGTATCGGTTTCCACCGGCTCCGCGCCCGACGGCAATGCGCTGCCCATTCGCAAACAGGATTCCGACTTGGCGATGGATGCCGCCGCCTGTATCGGTTGTGGTGCTTGCGTCGCCAGTTGTCCCAATGCTGCGGCCGCGCTGTTTACCGGAGCCAAGATTTCGCACTTGGCCCACTTGCCGCAAGGCCAGCCGGAGCGCAAAGAACGCAGCCTCCGCATGGTCCGGCAGATGAACGCCGAACTGTTCGGCAACTGCACCAACATCGGCGAATGCGAAGCCACCTGCCCCAAAGGCATCCCCATCGAAGTGATCGCCAGTATGAATGGCGACTTCCTGGCGGCCAGCTGGCAGGAGCGTCCCCCGGTGGAGATCGCGGGCGCCGGGTAGACTCGGGAAGCTTGCCGACCCTACAAGAACAGTTCGGCCAGATCGACATCTACCTCTTCGATCAGCTTTTGAAGGGCCGTATCGTTCCGGGAATGAGCATCCTGGATGCGGGCTGCGGGTCTGGCCGCAATATTGTTTACTTTCTGCGCGAAGGCTACGAGGTCTATGGAGCCGATGCGAGTCCGGACGCCATTGCAAGTATTCGAGCCTTAGCGCGCCGCCTCGCGCCCGCGCTACCTGAGTCGAACTTTCGCGTGGAGCCCGTGCAGCAGATGTCGTTCGATGATGGTTGCGCGGATGTTGTCATCAGCAACACCGTGCTCCATTTTGCGATGAACGATGCCCAGTTTGAGGAGATGCTGCGCGGTACCTGGCGGGTCCTCAAGCCCGGTGGGCTGTTCTTCTGCCGCCTGGCCTCCACCATCGGCATGGAGACGCAGATGGTGCCGGTCCTCGGCCGCCGTTTTCGATCGCCGGATGGGGCGGAGCGGTACATGGTGGACGCCCGCTGGCTGGAAGATGTCACGGAACGGTTGGGCGGCGAATGGCTGGAGCCGATCAAGACCACCATTGTCCAGGGTCAACGCGCGATGACCACCTGGGTCCTGCGGAAGCCGACGCGTTGACGGTCTAGTGATAGGCGGAGTCGTGATCCAGATGGAGCGAGAGCAGACGCAGTGTCTCTCCTTCCCGGTAACCTACCGCCCGGATCTTCCAGGTGATCCGCAGGGTATACTCACGCCGCCCACCCGGTCCCGTGCGGGACGTTACCGCCTCCCATTTCAGGCCCGTATCGGCATAGAGTTGCACCCAGCTGAGCCGCCGCAACTTCCGCAACGCGACCAGCACTGCTTGCGCTTCTTCTATTGGCAGATCCAACCAACCGTGGAGAAATGTTGGCTGGGATAGTTCAACTTGCACGCCTCTTGGTCTTCTTTGCGTGATGCGCTTTCAGCATCCGCTCCATTTCATCGAGGTCCGTCTCAACGGGCTTATGCGTCATCGCCCACTCCCACGCCCGGTCCAGTTGCGCCTTCACTTCCGGGGTGTGCAGCCAAAGCTCGTTGTCTGGAATCACCTGCGCCGTCTTGATCACCCAGACGCCTTCTTCGGGCTGATCGATGGTCACGGTCCGTCCGGCATACTGCTTGCCCAATGAGATCTGTCCGCTTGCGCCAATGGTCTTTACGTCGCCCATGGCTGCATCCTAGCATGAAAGCGGCAAAACCATGCCGCATGAAGGCATGATCCGCCCCTACGCCAGCTTGATCTTGCGAACCGCCATCTGGTTGGCTTCCCAGTAGGTCTTCTTTAGCGCAATCGCGTCATCCGATGCCGCCGGCTGCACTTTGCCTTTGGCGTTGGTGGCGCGGGAGGTGACGGTGTGTTCGCCCGGCGTTGGGGCGGGCCATTCCAGCGACCAGAAGCGCCAGGTGTAAGGCTCCTTGTGGCTCTCGTCCAGCTTGGCCTGCAGCCACTCGCCCGAGTCGATCTTGACGTCCACGCGCTTGATCGGTGTGCCGTCATCCCAGGCCGCACCCTGGATAACCAGCTTGCCATCCGCACGTTTGACCACGCGGCTGGGGAGCGACTTCAAGTTCATCCGGCCCACCGAAGTCTCCCGCCAGATCGTTTCCGCGCCCCGTTTCTCGCCACGAATTGTGACGTAGTCGCGGCCCATAAAGCGGCCCAGATACTTGCGGTCATGCAGTTCGATGCGGTTCAGCCACTTCACCCAGGCCACGCCGTAGTGGCCGGGCACAATCAACCGGATCGGAGCGCCGTGCTTGTCATTCAAGGGCTGGCCGTTCATCTCGTAGCAGAGCAGTACGTCGTTCGACATCGCTTCGGCCACCGGCAGGCTGCGCGCGAAGTTCTGCTTGTAGTCCGCGCCCCGGATCTTTTCCGTCCCCGAATCAGCCGCAAAGAAGACCGCTTCCACAGCCTCTGGCGCGACCTTAGCCTCTTTCAATAGGCCCGACAGCGGCGTGCCTTTCCATTTGGCGTTGCCGATCAACCCGCCCGTAGGGCCGTTTCCGGAGCACTCCATGGTGGCGACGTACTCGCGCGAAGGGCGCTTCTTCAGTTCATCGAGGGTCAGGGACATCGATTTGCCCACCAGCCCGCCAAGCTCCAGCTTCCAATCGGCCAGCTTCACTTCCGGAAAGCCGTAGTGGCCCACAAAGAAGAACTGATCCTGCGGCGTCATCCATTCCGAGGTCTGCTCCCAAGGCAGACGCGGCTTGGCGGGGTCGAACTTGGGGGTGTCTTCAAAAGCGATTACTTCTTCACCCGCCGCTAGGGCGGGGAATGCGAAGTGAGGCAGGGCCGCTGCGGCTAGCGTGGCCGCGCTCGCATTCAAGAATGACCGCCTGGCAACGGCGCTAGAAGGTAGCTTTGTTGGCTGCACCAAGTTTCTCCTGAACCAAACTGAGGCGAGTATATCATTTGCGCCCCGCACCACCCTCCGGCGGCGTGAATGGCGATCAAACGATCAACACCGCCAGCATTGCTGGGGCGGCCTACGTCTTCGTGTGCAGCGGTGGCACCAGACGCAGTAGGCGTATCTGAAAGCCTCAAGCACACGCATCGCGGCCTTGTTTGGATCCTCCGTCTCGGTCTCCGGCAACGCCGGGCCGGCTTGACTTCAGCCGCGAGGTCGGTGCGCCGGAGCCTCTGGCCCAGAAGTTGTGGATCGTGGCCTGGAACTTGAACGTTGGCTATACCATTGCCAGCGCTTCGCCTTGGCTAGAGATAGTCAACGTGGGCAACCCAACACCGCAGCAGATCGAGGTGCGCCTGAAGCAACCGCCGACGGAAGTAGGTCTGATCTCCTCCACGCCCTATCCGATGGTGCTGGATGGAGTGGTGGTGAAGGTGAACGGAACCCCGTGCCCCACGTTCTACACTGACCCTGGCCAGCTGGCTTTCCAGATTCCATCTGACATAGCCACCGGCACGGCAGGGCTAGTCGTGGAGCGCAACGGCGTCGCCAGCGAAGAAGTGCCCTTCGTGGTCCAGTAGCTTGAAGCCGCCCGGCCAGGAACCAGGCGCTACTTCTTGCGCTTGGCCTTCCAGGGGGCCGTGGCTGGGCCGCCCATGAAGTCGGTGGTTGTCGTGCCTTCCATGCTGTCGCCGGTCACTTTGGCGGTCATGGCGTAGGTGGCGGCGCCGCCTTCGGGGCGGTCGCGCTTCACGGTCATCTTTAGGACGCCGTTCTCGAAGCTGCCTTGCGAGATCGTCAGCTTGCGGCCGCCGAAGTCGAAGCTGCCGGTGACGGTGGTGCCTTCCAGCTTCAGGTTCATCAGCGCCGGAGTGTCGCCGTTGGGTCCGCCGGACATGACGTAGTTCCAGTCGCCGGAAACATCGTCTGCCGCCCAGGCAGCCACGATCAGGGTGAGAGCGAGAAAAATTGACCTCATGGGAACAAGACTAGCCCGTTCGGCGATCATTGTCATGTGCGCCGACTGAAGCCTGTTATTCTGCTGCTTTGCTTTGCCCCGCTGGCGTGGCTCGTCTGGCGTTGGACCCACAATCAGCTGGGTTTCAACCGCATCGAGACCGTCGCCCGCTTCACTGGCGATTGGACCATCCGCTTTCTGCTAGCGTCGCTCGCGATCACGCCCCTGCGCCACCTGATGCCCGGCTGGACCTGGCTTGTGGAATACCGGCGGCCGCTGGGGCTCTATGCGTTCTTCTATGGGACGCTCCACTTTGCGCACTATCTGGCGCTGGACAAGTTGTGGGAATGGAGCGAAGTTTGGACAGACTTTACGCTGCGCCGCTTCTTCATCGCCGGCTTGCTGGGCTGGGCGGTGATGATCCCCCTGGCGGCGACGTCCTTCAACAAGGCCATCCACTGGCTGGGCGGCAAGAACTGGCAGCGCCTGCACCGGCTGGCCTACTTCAGCGCGTTGGCGGGCGTGGCGCACTTCTACTGGCAGGGCAAGGCCGCGATGCTCGACCCGGTGATCTATGCCGTGATCTTCTTCGTGCTGATGGGGTACCGGGTGTGGTTGTGGATGCAGAAGCGACGCAACAAAGCGGCGCGTCTGAAGGCTCGACCGGCGTAAGGCGCTAGGCCAGGCGTAGGCCGGCGTGTTTCGAGAAACCTGAGAAGTCCCGGTCCATCGTCAACAGCGGGACATTGTGGTCAATGCAAAGCTGCGCGATCAGCGTGTCGAGTAGTTTTGGCCGAAGTCCATGCTGATAAAGCAGCCGCCGCGTCTTCCCTGCGCGATGCCAATAGCCAGTATCGAGCGGCAACAGAGCTAGTCGCAGCAAGTCCGCTTCGTGCTGATCAGGGAACAGTGGCGAACTGAGCAGTTCCGAAATCACGGGCGGAGCGATCACTACCTGATCGGCTTGCAAGCCCGCAGCCAGTAGTTCCGTCTCGCGGTACCGGTCTCCGGCCCAGAACCGGATCCAACAATTAGTGTCCGCGCAGATCATTTTTGGCGGCTACTCGTCGCGATCCTGACGCAGTTCGTCTACGTCGATAGCCAACTTCAGCTTGCCTCGCAAGCCAAGCAACCGCTGAGAAGCCAGGTGACGGGACATCATCTCGAGACCCTGGCGCAGGGTGGGTGTGACGCCTTCGCCCGTGAGTTCCATGGCGCGGTCCAGCAGATCAGCAGGTAACAGCGCCGTCACCTTACGCAGATCAGCAGCTTCCTTCATGCCTTCAGAATACCGTATGGACGACATGGCATCCTATGCCAGCTTTTCGGCTGGCCACCAAGTCCATTCTGCCGCGGCTCGGCGCGCGGCAGCTCTCTAATTCACCCAGCCATTGGCGCGACTATGCCAGCTTCTTGGCCAGCATCTCATTCACCGTTCCGGGGTTCGCTTGGCCCTTGGAGAGCTTCATCACCTGACCCACCAGGAAGCCCGCGACGGCGGTTTTGCCGCTCTTGTACTGTTCCACCTGTTTGGGGTTAGCTGCCAGCACTTCGTCGATGATCTTTTCGATGGCGCCCGTGTCCGAGATCTGTTTCAGGCCGTCGCGCTCCATGATGACGGACGGGCGCGTGCCTTCGGCGAACATCTTGACGAAGATCTCTTTGGCCAGCTTGCCGGAGATTTCGCCGCGCTTGATCAGAGTGGCCAGTTCGCCCATGTGCTCCGGCGGGACCGGAGATTCAGAGATCTCTTTGCCTTCGCCCTTCAGCGCGCCCATCAGGTCGCCCATGACGAAGTTGGCGGTGCCTTTGGGGTCTTCCGAAGCCTTGGCCGCCTGCTCGTAGTAGTCCGACATGTCGCGCGTGGCGGTCAACACCTGGGCGTCGTACTCGCGCAGGCCATAGTCGTTGATGAAGCGTGCGCGGCGGTCAAACGGCAGCTCCGGCAGTTCGGCCCGCAACTGCTCCCGCCACTTTTCGCTGACCCGCACGGGCACCAAATCAGGCTCCGGGAAGTACCGGTAGTCGTGCGCCTGCTCCTTGGAGCGCATGCCCACGGTTTCGCCCGACTCGGTGTCGTAGAGGCGAGTTTCCTGGTGGATCTTGCCCCCGGCTTCGACGATCGCCACTTGCCGCGCCACTTCAAACTCGATGGCGGCTTTCAGGAAGCGGAACGAGTTCAGGTTCTTCACTTCGGCGCGCGTGCCCAACTTCTCGGCGCCCTTCAACCGCACGCTGACGTTGGCGTCGGCGCGCAGGTGCCCCTTCTCCATGTCGCACGTCGAGGCGTTGATGTACTGCATCACCTGCTTCAACTCGGTCAGGTAGGCGACGGCTTCATCGGAGGAGCGCATGTCCGGCTCACTTACGATCTCGGCCAGCGGCGTGCCGCTGCGGTTCAGGTCAATGTAGGTGTAGCGGTCCATGTCCTTAAAGCTGCCGTCGTGCAAGCTCTTGCCGGCGTCGTCTTCCAGGTGCAGGCGCGTGATGCCGACCCGCTTCTTGTAGGCTGGTTCGCCTTCCGGCGTCACCGTGATGTCCAGAAAGCCATGTTCGGCCAGCGGCTGGTCGAACTGCGAGATCTGATAGCCCTTCGGCAGGTCCGGGTAGAAGTAGTTCTTCCGGGCCATGCGCGAGAACGGGTTCACATTGCAGTGCAGCGATATCGCCGCCTGTGAGCCCAGTTCCACGGCCCGCCGGTTCATCACGGGCAGCGCTCCGGGCAGCCCCAGGCAGACCGGGCAGACGTTGGTGTTCGGCGGCGCGCCAAAGCTCGTCGGGCAGGAGCAGAAGATCTTGGTATTGGTCGCCAGCTGCACGTGCACTTCCAGACCAATCACCACCTCATACTTGGCGATGACGTCGGGCGCGGCCAGCTCAATTGTCGAAGAAGCCATTGCCCCTTATTGTAAGGGGATTGCACGGGGCTGGCGCTCCGGGCGTGCCTGCCCCGCAACTAAACCGGGCCCCATGGCTACTTCCGCTTCGATAGCAGCCACTCCAGTACTCCAGCTAAGCCGAAGAAAAGTAGAGCCCAAGCCCAGTTGTAGGGAACCGTACTGAGCTGGAAGATACCGACGGGCAATACCCAACCGATCAGCCAGACAATCAATGCGCCCAGGCCCGCCACCAGCAGCACATGGCGTGCCACCAGTTTTCCGAAACCCGTCACCAGCGCCAGCACCGACAGAATCAAGCTGCCGACCAGTGAGAGGAAACCCACCAGTTTGCCCACGACGCCGTTTTGGGGACCCAATTCGCCCAGCATCGCGGAGAAGATGCGCAGCGCGCGGCCCAGGTACTGCAACTGCTCCTTGGGCGAAGGGCCGTCGGGCGTGCGGTAGTAGGTGGTCATGAAGCGTTCCAGCGCGGGCGGCGTGAGCCGCTGTTTCAAGACCTCGGCCAAGGGGTCGGGATCAGCGGAGGTCATCAGGTCCACCAGCGCTCTGCGCGACAGCTCGGCATCGCCATGGAATTGCTCGCGGAGCCAGGCGGCAATGGCTCGCAGGAACATGTCTTCGGGCTGCTCGGCGAGAATGGTCTGCCGCAGTTCGCTCAGCAGGCGGTTGCGCTGATCGCGGTCCCGCGGATCCGGCAGCAGCGCGCACAGGATGCGCTCCGCCCCATCCAAACGGCCCCACAAAATATCGTTCTCGCGCCAGCGTTTCGACAGGAATCCGGCAAAGGCTCCCAGCCCAATGCCCGCCAGTTTCTGATCCCGCATGTCGGAGACCGCAGCCGGATAAAGTGTGGCTTCCGCCGGGCCGATGCGGAAGGCCTGGACTTGAGCAGCTTCATCCGCGCCGGTGCCGCGCATGATGGGATAAAGAATCGCGTCGCGGCAGGGGAACTTCAGGTACTCAGTCCGCAGATGCTCCCGGTAGTCTGAGCCCAAGCCTGGCCCGGGCGCCTCCAGGGCGGCAAAAATCGAGGAGCGGACCTTGGAGAACTCCGCCGCCAGCACCGCCTCGATCGCTTTGGCGACCTCATCGACGATATCGGAGCCCATCTGCCCAAAGACCTCGCGCGCCACCTGTTTCTGCGCCGACCCGGCAGCCATCACGGTGCGCAAGCCTTCGCGGGTGAGTCGCTGGCCCAGCCGACTCAGGGCATCGATCACGGGCTGACTTTCCTTCAGTTGTTCGTTCAAGTGGCTGATGCGGGCAAAGCTGCGGCGCACGGCCAGTTGGACCTGCAACAGATCGTCCATCGCATCGCGCCGCTGGCGGAGCAAGCCGTCAATCTCCATGCGAATGTGATTCAGACGGCGCAACCGGAAGTCGGCGTCGAAGCTCACCAGCATTTCGTTCTCGCTGCGCTGGCTCGCCTCGGGCTGGGCGGCATAGCGGCTGTCGCGCCAGATCTCCACCAGCCGCCGGATCGCGATCACTTCGTGGGATTCTTCGTTGAACGGCAACAGGGCCGCCACCAACTTGGCAATCTGCCGGGTGGTGTCGATGACGCGAAGGTGGTGGTAGGGCCGGTAGGTGGGGCCGAAGCGCTCCACCAGTTCGTCCAGCGTCAGGGACGAGAAGTTGGCGGGGATCGTGGTGGCCAGGCAGCTATGCAGCGGACCGATGCGCTCCATTAGATCCCGCACTTCGATCAGGACCTGGTTGCGCGTCTGAATCCGCTCCAGATCTTCGCGGATTGTTTCGTAGCGCGGCAGCGCCATGGCCGCATCAATCAGATTGTCGACCAGCGAGACATCCGGCAGCGGCCCCAGCGCAGTCTTCTGGTCAGAGTATTCGGGGAAGGGGTCCAGGATCAGCAGGCGCCGTTCCACCGGAATGGTGGCGTCACGGCGGGCGATGGTTTCGATGGGGTAACTGAACGGCCGGTTGTCCAGATAGCCACCGTCGGCAAAGGGCCGGGTTTTGGTGCGGTCCCACGGCTCATTCAACTGCTCGTAGCGCGTGAAGAACTTGCGGAAGATGTGGGAATCGAGGTTGGCATCCAGGCGGACGCGCCGGACATGTTCCAGCTTCATGGGCTCAAACGCCGCCGGGAACGATGAGGTGCAGCGGGCCGCGAAAGCCAGCATGGGGTTAAAGTCCGCCGTAAAGTCGTTGGTCGAGATCCGGTTGCGCAGGTCAGCCACGTTGGCCGCCTCGGTCCGGAAATGGAACACCATCTTGTGAATGCGCTCCTCCGGCGCGGAATCGGCCAATTGCACTGGCTTATAGAGGCCATGCAGATCAGTGGCCGTCACAAAAAGATCGATCTCATCGGCCATCGGGGCGTAGCCGGAGCGCGGCGTTTGATCCATCGCATCCAGGGCCTCGCACAGCTTGCCGTACATGCGCTGGCTGTTGAGCAAAGAGGTGGGCGGGTCATCGGAGTCGTACTTTTTGCGTTCCGAACCCGCGTCATTCAACAGCTTGCCGATGTCGCCTTCGACCTTCCACATTTGAGCCAGCGCGTCCATGTTCTGGGCCCCGATCGTCAACGCCTTGGCCAGAAACACAGCATTGATGCCACCGGCCGAGGTGCCAGACAAGATGTCCACCACCACGCGTGATCGCACCGGCCCCGCCGTTTCCTCGGCCTGCTGTTGATCGGGCGACAATGCGCCCGGCACCCGGTCCAGGTGTAGGAGGCGTCCTACCTTGCGGTAGATGAGCTCAGTGCCGCTGAGTTGCGCATCCGGGATCAGGGAGGTGGCGCGCACCACCCGCAGCAGTTCCTGCGCGATCCCGTTCATGTAGATCGCCAGCGAAACACCGCCATACATGACGATGGCGAAACGAATCTCTTGCTCGGGTCCTTGGGGCATGGTCTGACGATTGTACTCTTGTTCGCTGCAGTTCGCAGACCGTAAGTTGCGATGGCCGAAATGTCCCGAACCACGTATCCTGACTTTATGTTCGTTCGACTGTCCTTGTTGTGTGTTTCCGCCGCTCTCCTGGCGCAGGAGCAAGCTTCCAGTGGCTTGAAGTTGCAGGCGGCCCGGCCCATGGTGTCGCAGCCAGAGCGGTCGCCTAAGGCGATGGTGGCCTCGGTGAATCCGCTGGCTACCGAAGCGGCTATCCAGATCATGAAGAAGGGTGGCAATGCCGTGGATGCGGCGGTGGCGATCGCCTTTGTGCTGGCCGTTGTGCATCCGGAAGCGGGCAACATGGGCGGCAGCGGCTACATGATGGTCCGCATGGCCGATGGGCGGACACTGGTGGTGGATTACGGCACCAATTCGCCCGGTGCGGTGAAGCCGGGCATCTTCAAGACCGCGCAGGAGGCGACCGTGGGCCACCGGTCGATTACGGTGCCGGGCACGCCCGCTGGCATGGGGTTGGCGCATGCCAAGTTGGGCAAGTTGAAGTGGGCGGACGTGTTAGAACCAGCCCGCAAGCTGGCCAAGGACGGGCACATCGCTTCGCAGCGGTTGGAGCTGATCTTGAAGCTGGAAGTGCCGGTGATGAAGAAGTATCCGGAGTCCGCCAAGATCTTTCTGCATGGCACGGATCAACCGATCAAGCAGGGTGAACTGGTGATCCAGCGCGAACTGGGCGAAACGCTGGGGCGCATGCAGAAGAAGGGCTGGCAGGAGTTCTACACGGGCGAGACGGGCCGTCTGATCGCGGCGGATGTGGCGGCCAACGGCGGTCTGCTGACGGCGGAGGACCTCAAGAATTATCAGGCCAAGGAAGTGGAGCCGATCAAGCTGAACTATCACGGGTCTCCGGTGCTGGTGACGCCGCCTAGTTCCACCGGTGGCCCTGCGCTGGCGGTGATGTTGAATGTGCTGGACCAGTTCGACGTGAAACTGGGCATGGAAGGCAGTTCAGCTGTGCGGCACTTGCAGGCGGAAGCCATGCGGCGCGGCTTCGCGGCTCGCCAGGGGCTTCAAGCTGGTGACCTGACGTTTGAGAAGATGGTCAGCCGCCAGTTCGCCGTCGATCTGGCGTCCAGCATCAAGCTGGACAAAGCGTCTCCCTTGCCCCGCCTGATCACTGCTCCGTCGGGCCTGCAGGAATCGCCCGACACCACGCACTTCACCGTCGCGGACCCCTTTGGCAATGTCGTCACCAATACCTATACGCTGAGCGGCTTTTTCGGCTCACAGGTGGTGATCAAAGGCACGGGCGTGCTGATGAACAATCACATGACGTTCTTCACCGGGCCGAAAGCGGCGGGCAATCAGCGCGCGGGTTCCACGATGACGCCCACCATGCTGCTGCGGCGGGATGGTTCGCCGTGGGTGGCCTTTGGGACTCCGGGCGCGCTCACCATCCCTTCCACACTGATGCAGATCGTGATGAACCTGGTGGACTTCAAGATGTCGTTGCGCGACGCGGTGGAGTTCCCCCGCATCCACTTCGCCGGCGGCGCCACCGGCATTGATGCCGAGCCGGCTGCACTGGTCTTTGATGTGGCGGAACGGCTCCGTGCGATGGGCCATAAACTGAACCCGGCGCTGCGGTCGCAGGGTGACGTGAACGCGGTGCTGTTGGAAGAAAAAGACGGCTGGAAGCAAGGCTGGTCTGACGGGCGGCGGGGTGGGATGGTGAAGGGCTACTGAAGAAAGGTCTTCAGTAGCTCAGCGATACCCAGACGCTGGGCCCAGTTTTCCAGATATACGCGATCAAGTGTGGGGTTGGCATTGATGATGCCCTCGATGTCGTGACGCTGCTTCTCGGAGCCAGCAGCTCAGCGAAGGCGTCCAGAAGCAGTTTGAGTCCCGTGGCGACCGTCACGTTCCGCCTTTCCGGCGGCGGCCAGCGCCCGGCCCATATCGATCATCTCAATGGTGCGGCGCAGACGTTGCTCGGGTGTCATCTGGCGGATCAGGGTCAAGTAGAACTGCCACGTCTTCTCGTCGGTGTCGGCGGGGCGGGTCATGCCTTTACGGTAGCAGCGTTGAGTCTTGGGGACGGGGATAGCCTGTAGAATGAAGCAGGGAGTGATTGTGACTGCAAACCGGACCCTACTCCATGATTTGGTTGATCAATTGCCGGAAGGGCAGTTGCACCAGGCACATACTATGTTGGAGGCCTTAGCTTCCGACGATGAACTGACACTCGATGAAGCGGTGGCCGTTTTGCATGCACAGGCCGACCCAGCGCCAGCCATGTCTCACGATGAAATGAAGCGGCTGTTTGGCCTTTGAAGAGCATCGAGTACTCTCGCCCGGCGATTCGGGATCTGGCGGAAATGCCGGCTCATCAGCGGGCACTGGTGGTTGAGAAGATCGAGCGATTTGCCGCAACCGGTTTGGGAGACATCAAAGCATTGGCCGGTGCCCTGAGCGGAATTCACCGTTTGCGGGCCGATAAATGGCGCCTGTATCTGTCTCTGCAACCCCGTGTGATACGGGTCGAGCGTGTCTTTGACCGGCGCGATGCCGACTAGCTGCGCAGCCCAGCCAGCGCCTGCTCCACTTCAGCCTGCACGGCAGGGCTGAGCGGTACCCGCGGCAGCCGGGGCGGGCCGCCGTAGTAGCCAGTGAGTTCCATGGCGTACTTCAGGGCTGGGATGCCGTGGCGCGCGATCACCTGCTCGGCTGGGGCCAGGCGCGCGCGCCAGTCATCAGCCGCTTCCGGTTCGCGTGTCCGCGTCGCTTCATAGACGGTGATGTAGGCGTAGGGCAGGGCATTTGCCAGCGGCGGCAGGATCGCCGGCGGCGGCTGGATGTTGGGGTGGCCGGTGACATCAGCCAGCACGGGCACGCTCACGCGATCAGCCACGGTGCGGCAGTACAGATCGTGTTCAGCACCGGTCCAGGGAGAATTGAGCAGGATGGCTTGGGCGCCGCGGGTGATCAAGTCGTGCGATAGCGCGACCGCCTCGCGGACACCGGCGCGGCTGACGGCGGCTACTTTGATCTTGGCCGCATCGGCCCCTTGGGTCACCAGATGGAATAGCTCCAGCGACTCTTCCCAGGTCAGCGTCTCGGCTTCGCCAGTGAGTGAACCCACCACCAGGCCGACCACGGAAGTCAAATTCAGACGTGCGACGTTATGCGCCACTTTGGCGCGGTAAAGTTCGCCTTCAAAGGTAAAGGGGGTCGTGAGCGGAACCCAGACCCCCTGTAGGTTTAACAAGTGATTTTCACCCTAGGGCGAAAGCCGGCTTTTAGCCAACCTTCACAAACGTGAACAGCGCGAGGGACTCGATGAACGCCAAGCCCAGCAGCAACAGGATGCGGATGGCACCAGCGGCGCCGGGGTTGCGGGCAATGCCCTCAGCGGCAGAGGCGATCGCCTTGCCCTGGCCCAGGCCGCACATGCCGGAAGCGATCGCCATGGCGAACGCCGGAACCAGCAAGCCGCTGCCCGAATTGCTGCCGCCCGGGGTCTGAGCGAAGATCGGAGCCGCCACCATCATCAGTGCGGCCAACATCAACAAAGACTTAATTTTCATATCTACTTCTCCTTCTAGAAATTACCGCCCCGGAGGTGGTTCCGCTGGTACGTGGGGACGCCCAGGGCTCACGCGGGAACAGTTGCGATTAAGCCAGACTACTGAAAAACTTAATGCTCTTCGTGCTCGACGGCAGCACCGACATAGGCCATCGTCAACACCATAAAGATAAACGCCTGCAGGAAGCTCACAAAAGTGTGGAGCCCCATGAAGACAACGCCTGAAACCGAGATCAGCGCCATGAAGCCCATCGTCACCTGCTCACCGGCAAACATGTTGGCAAACAGACGAATGGTCAGCGACATCGGCCGGATAAAGTGGCTGATGATTTCCAGCGGGAACATGAACCAGCTCAACCACCACACCGGACCCGCAAAGTGCTTCATGTACGTGATCGGACCTTGCACCTTGAAGCCCCAGTAGTTGTAGTAGAGGAACGTCGCCACCGCGCAGCCCAGCGGAACCATCGGGAACATCGTCGGTGATTCAAACGCGGGGATCAACCCGATCAGGTTCATCATCAGGATGAACAAGAACACGGTGGCCGTGTAGACCACATGCTTGGGCCCATCATGATGGCCGATGACGTCCGTCGCCTGGCCCTTGATCATGTTGTAAAAAGCTTCAAAGGTGTGCTGCAGGCTGCCCGGCTTGTCCATCGACAGGCCGGAGCGCACTAGCGCCGCCAAGGCCATGATGAACAGGGCCACCAGGATCTGCGTGGCCATCCAATCGGCCCAGGGCTTCAGCGGATCGTGGGCGTGACGTCCCACCAGTTCGAGGGCGGCGTTCGCGGGCCCCGCGAGAAATTGGTTCAGCAGCTGCGTGAACCAGGATTCATGATGACCGTGCATAGAGGAGTTCGTAGAGAGCAACTAGTGTGATGGCCGCAACGGGCGTGGCAATCCCCAACGCAAGTGCCGTGCGGTGCAACTGATACGTATTCAGAATAACATAGAGCACCCAGCCGGCCAGCATCAGGCGCACCGAGATCAGGACGAAAGAGAGCGGATTAGGCCGGTCCCCACCCAGCGCCGCGACAAAGCGATGGAGCACCCAGAAGCTGGCCGCGGCAATCAACGCCCCGGCGACAAATCCCAGTGCTCCTTTGCGGCCCAGCAGGGCCGCAGTGGCAGCGGTGCCCAAGAGCGCGAGTCCGGCTTGGGTCCAGACGATCCGGTTGAGAGTCATGGGCTCTCCCAGCTTCGCGCATCTCGCGTGGGAAGGTGGATTGCGAAACTACTTCCTCTCAATCCGCTCCGCCTGCCGCAACACTTCGTAGAGGCCCCCCGCAAAGCCGACCATCATGCCGATCACTGAGCCGTAGCGGGTGTGGTACGTCTGGTCCGCCCAGTCGCCAATCCACCAGCAGACCCACATCGCCGCTGGGATGACAAAAACCAGGCCCATGTAGGCTCCGGCTTTGGCCATCGGGGACCTGTTGGGCGGCCGCTCGTCGGCCATTTAGCCCACCCGATAGAGACGCCGCACCAGGCGGGGGTTGTTCGCTTCGGCGAGATTCTTGCACCCGGCCAAGGCCAGCGCCAACTTGAACTCCGCTGCCAGCATCTCCAGCACACGTTCCACGCCCGGTTGTCCGAACGCGCCCAAGCCCCACAGCGGGGCCCGGCCCACCAGCACCGCCTTGGCTCCCAGCGCAATGGCTTTCAAGATGTCGTTGCCGCGCCGGATGCCGCCGTCCATAAGGACTGGGACCCGCCCACCTACGGCCTGCACCACATCGGGCAGCGCATCGAGCGTGGCCAGCACGCCATCGAGCTGCCGGCCGCCATGGTTGGACACCACAATGCCATCCGCTCCGCGCTGCACGGCCAGCTCGGCATCTTCCGGGGCCATGATGCACTTGATCACCACGGGCAGCTTGCAGGCGCTCTTCACCCATTCGATCTGCTCCCAGGTCATGGAAGGCGTGTGCGGGTCCCACATGGCGGGCTTGGCGGGCTTGCGTGGGGGCAGGGGAGGATCACCCGGCTTGGGCACGCCGGACTGCATGTAGCCGTAGTCGAACCGGTTGCGATTGTTGCGGTCACGATTGGACTGGTATTGGTTGTCGACCGTGATGGTGATCACTTTGCAGCCGCTGTCCTCCGTGCGCTTGGCGAAGCTCTGCGCGATGGCCTTGGTACGGAAGCCGATCACGTTGGTCCACCAGTTCAGCGGTTCGCCGTTGCGGAGCAGCCGCTCGGCACCGCCGCCGGAGATCATCACGGTCTTGGTCTTTACCGCGGCTTGGCCGACAATCTCGTCGGCGTTGGGGATTACCAGATTCTTGCCGCCGGTGGGCGCAATCAGGATGGGCGAAGGCAATGTCTGGCCATAGAGCGTTTGTGAAGTGTCCACTTGCGAAACATCGCGCATCACCCGCGGCACCAGATAGACATGCTCATAGGCGGCGATGTTGGCCCGCAGCGTTTTCTCGTCTTCGACGCCACCGGCGATGAAGTCGTAGGCCAGCCTGTTCAGTTTGCGCTTGGAGACCGCTTCGAACTCATGGACATTGATGGGGCCATCCAGGTTGTCCGGTATCTCCTGTGCCTGGGCGGCCAGCGGAGAAGCGGCGACCCAGCCCATCAAACGGAAAGCATCTCGGCGATTCATCGCCCTGAGTATATCCCCGCTGGGACGGGAGGCGAGCGGCGCTCTAATCGAACAGGGCCAAACTGCCGAGTATCGCTTCGATGGCATCCACCGCGGCAGAACCTCAACTCACCGTCCGGCAGCAACAAGGCAAGCGGACTCGCAATAAACTCGTCGGCTCAGCCATTGAGCTGTTCTCTCACCAAGGCATCACCGAGACCACCGTTGGCCAGATCGCCGCGCATGCGGCTGTCGGTAAGGGAACGGTCTACCACCACTTTGAAGCCAAGGAGGACATGGTGGTGGCCTTTATGGCAGATCTCGAAAGCCGCCTTCGTGAGAAGTTGCGCCGGTTTGCCACCATTGAAGCGGATCTGGAGACGGTGCTGGTCTGGTATACGCGCCAGCGGCTCCGGCTGATGCAACCCTACCGGAACTTCGTGCGGGCCATGCTGGCCAGGACGTTTGCGGCTCACGCGGGCGATCAGAACTGGGTGACGCAAGCCAACCGCGCTGCCACCGAAACCATTGAGGAGCTGCTGATCCTACTGGGGGAGCGGGGAATGGTGCCCATGGGGGCGGAACACGCCGATATGGTGCTGCAATTCCGGGTCCTGCTATCAGGCATCACCGCCCAGTGGGCGGCCGATGGAACCACCGCCGCGCAGGTGGAACGCATCGTTCAACAGCAAATGCGCATGCTGGCGCGGGACTGGGCCGCTTAGCCGGCAGGTAAGAGGCGCTGCGGGAATCGCCCGAATTGGCCTGATAATCAACGTGCATTTCCATTGAACTCCTGTACGTGATAATCTTCTCCGCCAGGGGGTAAACGATGCGTATTCTCTTCTTGCTGGTGGCCGCAGCCTGTGCCGTTTGGGCGCAAGGCGAACGAGGTGGCTTCAACGGAACGGTGACTGATAGCTCCGGTGCGGTACTACCGGCTGCTGAAGTCGTTGTGGTGGAAAACCAGACCCGCGTGGAGACACGGGCGGTCACCAACGATTCCGGCGTCTTCCGCTTTCCTTATCTTCAGCCTGGTCTTTACAAGATCACGGTTAGCAAGACCGGGTTCCGTCCCAGCGCCGTCGACAACATCACGTTGCGCGTGGCCCAGATTCTCACGGTGGATTTCAAGCTGGACGTTGGCCAGGTGACTGAGACCGTGGAGGTAAGCAGTGCGCCCCCGCTCATCGAAACCGGCACTTCCGAAATTGGCCGGTATGTCTCCGAGAAGGAATTTGATACCTGGCCCGTCGCCGTCGGCGATGGCCGCCGGCAAATCCAGTCGTTCATTTTCCGCTCCCTGCCGGGCACGGTGGGTGGCGAGTTCCGCGGCTCCATCAATGGTGGCCAGCCTTACTCGCACGAGATTCTGATTGACGGCATGGCGCTGGGGCGCTTTGATTTGCAGGGCGGCTCGAATAACGAAATGTCACCGTCGGCTGAGTCGGTCAGCGAGTTCAAGCTGCAAACCGGCACCATGGGTGCGCAATATGGCGGCGGCCAGACGGCAGTGGCGAATTTCGCCCTGAAGACCGGCACCAACACTTTCCATGGCACAGCCTACTACTACGGCCAGAACGACGCTCTGCGCGCCAACAGCTTCAACTTCAATGCCATTGGGCGGGCCCGCAATCCCTTTAAGCTGTCGAACTATGGCGGATCATTCGGCGGACCGGTGATTATCCCCAAGCTCTACAACGGCAAGAACAAGACGTTCTTCCATGGCAACTATGAGGCCACCCGCCAGCGCGATTTCTCCGCCGGCGGCTTCATTACGCTGCCCACCATGGACTTCAAGCGTGGTGACTTTACGCGCTTGCTAAGCCCGGCCGGTACGAACGACGCCCGTTCGGGAACCGCTGTTGGTGTGGACGCCCAGGGGCGTCCCGTTCAGTTCGGCCAGATCTTCGATCCGACGACCACTCGCACGGTGAATGGGCAGAACGTCCGTGATCCGTTCCCCGGCAACACCATTCCGCAGGCCCGCTGGAGCCCGGTGTCCCGCAGGATTCTCGAACTGGCACCGATCACCGACCCGATCAACGGCAACCTGCTGAACAACCAGATCTCGCTCGGAGCCTGCTGCCCGGTTTTTGACGAGAAGATGTACACCATCAAGGGCGACCATATCTTCACCGAGAAGCACCGCATGTCGGTCTCCTACAACCATAACGACCGCGTCCGGAACAATTCGCCCGGTGGCCGTTGGGGTGCACCGCCGAACACGCCCACCGGTGTGTATCAGTTGCAGAGCACGCCTGGCACCATCGCCCGCTTCAGCGAGGATTGGACCATTACGCCGAGCATCCTGAACCACTTCGCCGTCGGCTATAACCGGTTTGGCAACTTCAACGAATCGGTCTTTGTGGACCAGGACTGGGCCTCAAAGATCGGGTTGATCAACACCGCCCCGACGACGTTCCCCGCACTCACCTTTGGCGGCCAGCCGATTTTGGGCGGCGGCATTGGTGCCGGCGGACGGTTGGGTTCCACCAACGCCGGCTTCAGCTTTAACGGCTCGATGATCATTCAGAACGACCTGACGATCATTCGGGGCAAACACAGCTTCAAGATGGGCTTTGAAATGCGGAACTATTACTACAACTTCCGCAACAAGACCGGCACCGGCACGTTTGCCTTCTCGCCGACGCAGACTCAGCAACCGGGCTTTGCCACGCAGACCGGACACGCTTTCGCCAGCTTCCTGTTGGGCGCGGTGGACAACACTTCGCGGGGCATTGTCGCGGCCAACCCCGGCTACCGCCTGACCTATCCGGCCTTCTATTTCTCCGACGACTGGAAGGTCTCCAAGAAGCTGACCCTGAACCTCGGCTTGCGTTGGGAGATCATTGGGCCGTACCGGGAATGGGCGGGCCGCATGACGAATATCGATCCCGGCAAGCCGAATGATGCCGCTGGCGGGCGTTTGGGCGCGTTGGTATTCGCCGACGATCTGAATCGCACCAGCTTCCAGAACACCAACTGGACGCAGATCGCGCCTCGCCTTGGATTCGCCTATGCCTTCACGCCCAAGTTCGTGATGCGCGGTGGCTACGGCGTCAACAATATCGCGCCCGTGGCCAACTTCTCCACGCCCTCCTCGTTTGGCTACAACGGATCGATCGCGGTCAACAGCAGCAACACCGCGCTCCGTTTTGCGCAGGATCCGGTGATGTACCTGCATGAGCCTTACCCCAACTTTGCCGGCGTGCTGCCCAACAAGTCCCAGGCTCCGGCCATTGGACAGGGTTTCACCTATATCTCACCCGACGGCAACAAGCTGGGCATCGTTCAGAACTTCAACTTGGGCTTCCAGATCCAACTGCCCCGGGAATCGGTGGTGGAAGTCTCCTACATCGGCAACCGAGGCCAGCGCCTGAACTCGGGTGGCCTGGACGCGCTGAACCAGTTGCCGGTCTCCGCACTGGCGCAGGGAGACAACCTGATCCAACCGCTGCGCACCAACCCGCAGTTGGGCGCGCTGCCGTTCCCGACCTTTAACGGCAGCTACGCGCAGTCGCTGCGGCGCTTCCCGCAGTACACGGGCGTTGGCCAGTTCCTGCCGAACTTTGGCCGGTCCAGCTACGATTCGCTGCAGATCATGGCCACGCGCCGCATGACGAAGGACTTCTCGATTCTGGCGGCTTACACGTTCTCGAAGGGCATTTCGGATGCCTCGAGCCCCCTGGACGGCGTTGCTTCGCAGGATGTCTACAACCGGCGCCTGGAAAAATCGGTGGTGGACTTCAACTTCCCCAGCAACCTGAAGCTGACCTGGATTTACGTTTTGCCCTTCGGTCGTGACAAGCTGATCCGCGTCAGTGGACTGGCCGAGTCCATTCTCGGCGGCTGGACGCTGACCGGCGTGCACAACTACCGGTCGGGTGATCCAATCTCGGTGGGCATCTCCGGCTACAACAACGCCATCTTCAGCGGCAACATCCGGCCGGACTGGTTGACCGGTGCCAATAGTGTGATTGACGAAGGCAAAGCGGTGCAGACCAACGGAGGAACGCCCTACCTGAACCCGCTGGCCTTCGGACGCCTACCGGCCACCCCCAACGCCATCGTGAGCCGCGTGGGTACCGCGCCCCGCGTGCTGCCCAACGTGCGTGGGCCGCAGTTCTCCAGCGAGGATATCGGCATCTCGAAGAGCGTGCTCTTCCGCGAGCGGCTGAAGTTCGAGATCCGTGGCGAAGCGTTCAACGCGTTCAACCGCGCCGGACGTGGCGGCTTGGTGACCGACGTTGCCAGCCCGCTGTTTGGCCGCTTGACCGGGCAGCAGTACGGACCGCGCTCCATTCAGTTGGCGGCGCGCTTCGAGTTCTAATGGTGTCATGACGTGGGTGACGCGCTGGTTGGCTGCGCTTCTGATGGGAACCGCTGCCGGTTGGTGCGCACCCATGTGCCGTTTGCAACTGGCTAGCGCCCAAGCCAACATCAACGCTCAGCGTTTCGCGGCGGCCTTGGCCGATACGGAACAATGCTTGGCGGAAGAACCGCTCCATAGTGCGGCACTGGTCCTGAAGGGTAATCTGCTTTACCTGCTGGGCCGCGATGTGGAGGCGATGACGTTGCTGGAAGATCTCGTCCGTCGCGAGCCGTTCAATACTGACGGGCGGTACGCGCTAGGCCGGGTCTACTACTTCAACGCCCGGCCGGACCCGGCATGCACCCAGTTTGAAGCCATCGTCGCCGCTCAGCCTGATCACTATCGTGCCTGGGACAATCTGGGCCTGGCGCGCGAAGCTGCCGGGCGCATTCCGGAAGCGATCCAGGCGCATGTCCGGGCCATCGCGCTGGTGGCCACCGCGCATCGCGAGTATGACTGGGCCCACGCCAATCTGGCGGAGCTGCTGATGAAGGAAGACGACAACCGCCGCGCCTTCAGCCTGGCCGTGGAGGCAGCGGAACGCAATCCGCAGAGCTCGCGCAATTTCTATCTGGCCGGCAAAGCGCTCACCCGTCTGGAGCAGTGGTCCAAGGCGGAGCGCTGGCTGCGCCGGTCCGCCGAGCTTGATCCCACCGACGCCGCGCCGCATTACCTGTTGGCCCAACTCTACCGGCGCCTGGAGCGTCCCACCGAGGCGGATGCCGAGCGCAAACTGTTTCTCGAACTGCAAGCCAAAGCTCCGGACAAGCGCCGCTGATGCCGTGCTACGATCCGGGCGTGAAGCGCTCCGTTGCCGTGTCCCTGGTGTTACTGGCAGTGATCGCCGTGGCGGTGTGGCCGCAGGGAATGGCCACGGCCAACCGCCGTCCGCAGTCACGCCGCCCCTTGCCGCCGGGTAAGGTGGCACCAGCCATCGATTATCGTGATGTGGCGCGGGAGGCGGGCCTGACGGCCGTCAACATCTCCGCCTCACCACGCCGCGCCAGCTACATCACCGAGGTGACGGGCAATGGCGTTGCTCTGGTCGATGTCGATGGCGACGGTCTGCTGGACGTGCTGCTGCTGAGCGCGGGTGAGATGGCTGCCCGCAAGCCCCGCCCGCAGACGCTCTACCGCAATCGCGGCGGGCTGCGCTTTGAGGACATCACCGCCACCAGCGGCATTCCGCCGCTCGAGTGGGCGCAAGGGGTCTGCGCCGGGGATTTCGACAACGACGGCCGGACCGATCTGGTGATCACGCAGTGGGGCCCCAACGTGCTGCTCCGCAACCAGGGCGGCAAGTTCGCCGATGAGTCCTCACGCTTGCCGGCGGCCACCACGAAGCGCTGGAGCACGGGCTGCGCCTTCGTGGACTACGACCGCGATGGCGACCTGGATCTGTTCGTGGCGCACTATGCCAACCTCGATCTCGCCGCCACCGCTCGCCCCACCGACAAGAATCACTGCACGTGGAAGAACATGGCGGTGGTCTGTGGTCCCCGTGGCCTACCCGGTGAGAGCATGTCGCTTTACCGCAACGACGCCGGCCGCTTTGTGGACGTGACGGCGGCTGTGGGCATCGCCACACCGCCGCGCTACTACGGCTTCACGGTGCTGGTGGGTGACTTTGATGATGACGGTTGGCCGGATGTCTACGTGGCCTGTGATTCCACTGCCAGCTTGCTGTTTCGCAACCAACGCAACGGCACCTTTGAAGAGACCGGCGTCACCTCCGGTGCGGCGCTGAACGAAGATGGCCGCGAACAGGCGGGCATGGGCGCGACGGCGGGTGACTACAACGGTGACGGCAGGCTGGACATCTTCAAAACCAACTTCACCGATGACACGCCAACACTCTATCGGAACATCGGCACCTTCGGCTTCCAGGACGTCACCTCCACAGCGGGACTGGCCATCAATACGCGGCTGCTTGGTTGGGGCGCGGCCTTCATCGACATTGATCAGGACGGCTGGCGGGATATCTTCTATGCCAATGGCCACGTCTACCCGGAAGTGGATGCCGCGGCGATTGGCGAGGTCTTCCGCCAACCGCGAACACTATTCTGGAATCGAGGCGATGGCCAGTTTCACGACTTGTCAGCGGCGGCGGGCGAAGCCGTGCTGGCCCGTCATGGCTCGCGCGGGCTGGCCGTGGGCGACCTGGACAACGACGGCACGCCTGAGATCGTCATCGTCAACATGTACGAGCCGCCGTCGCTCGTGAAGAACTTCGCGCCTCGCGGCAAATCCATTTTGATTGAGCCGCTGCTGGCCAATGGACGGCACGCCGTGGGTGCGCGCTTGCGGCTGACGGCGGGCGGGCGAACCCAAGTGGACGAAGTCCGCAGCGGCGGCTTCCACATCTCGCAAGGCGACTTCCGCGTGCACTTCGGCCTGGGTGCGGCAGACAGCGCCCAGTTGTCCATCCGGTGGCCGGATGGGACGGAATCAAACCTCGGCGCCGTCGCGGCCAACCAGTGGGTAAGTGTCCAACAGGGTAAAGGCGTGACGCGGTCCCGCCCCTTCTAAAGCCCTACTGCTTCTTCTCCGTCCCCTCCAGCGCCGCCACGCCTTTGCGCTCGCCTTCGATCGCGCCACCGAGCGCCGCCTTCACGCCGCTTTTGAGCAGGATCGCTTCACCGGGGCCTTGGAAGAAGGTGAAGCCATCGCGGTTGGTCCAGGCCAGCGGGCCGCCCAGCTTCTTGCCGGCCTTCAGCGTCGCTTCCTTGATCTTGGTGATCATCTGCTCGTATTGGGGCTCCCCTTGCTTGAAGCCGGAGAAGCTGGTCAGGTCGGTGCTGGCGGCGAAGATGGCATCGACGCCGGGGAGCGCGGCGATCTGGTCGGCAATCGCCACACCGGCGGGCGATTCGATCATGGCCACGATCATGATGTTGTTGTTGGCGATCTGGCGATAGTCAGCGCCCCAAAGCGAGCCATACTGCCCGCCGCCCTGGCTGCGTGCGCCAATCGGCGGGTACTTGGTGAACCTCACCGCGTTCTTGATCTTCTCCATGGAATCCACCATCGGGATGATGATACCCGCCGCACCCATGTCGACCGCCTTCTGGATGTCGCCTTCGGTGGCGTCCGGCACCCGGATAAAGGGCATGGCGGCTGATCCGCGGCAGGCCCAGATCATGCGCGCCACTTCCTGGTAGCTCAGCGGGCTGTGCTGCATCTCGATCCAGGTGAAGTCCCAGCCGGAGGAGGCCATGGCGCAATAGATGTCCGGGTCGCTTGACGAGACGGTGCCGCCCATCACCTTCTTGCCTTCGGCCAGCTTGGTCTTCACCGTGTTGAAGATCCGCCCGGAGCCTTGTGCGGCTATGGGCAATGCCAACAGGCTTGACATCATCACCAACGGCCACACACGGCGCAGCACCAAACGAGAAACACGAGCAAACATGAAGAAGCCTCCTTACCGGCTGCCGGAGATCTTATCGTATTCCGGTGGCCGTTGCGGACACCAATGAATGGACCATTGAACGGACACCCAACGGGCGTTGAATATTCCGGACCAGACGACGAACAACCTTGCGCGGAGGATCGTTCGGGCAACCAAGAAGTGCTCTGCGTTACCGATGGGGGCTATTGGCTTGCCGAGTTGCTTTAGCGGAATCTTGCCCAGTCGGCTTCATCGTGGTCACGATGCCAGGGGCCGAACCATCGTCTGAACTGCACGCCTGGAAACCTGTGTCGTTCCGAAATGGCGTGCGAAAGGCGTCATCGCGCACCAGGCGGCCCGTGCTGCGCCTGCGGGACGCCCTGGGGCCCGTTTCGTCGTGTCCCTATCGGCGGTCTGATAGCATAAGCCGCAGATGGTACAAGTCTCTGTCTCGACTGAACCTTTTGACGCAATCGTGGTGGGCTCCGGGGCCACCGGCGGGTGGGCCGCCAAGAAGCTGACCGAAGCGGGCATGAAAGTGGCCTTGCTCGAAGCCGGTGCCAAGACGACGCCCAAGGATTTCTCCGAGCACACCAACCCCTGGCAGCTGCCTTATCTGGGAATGTCGCCCAAGGTGATGAAGGACCGGCCGATCCAAGGCAAGTGCTACGCCTGCACGGAACACAACTACAAGTGGTTCGTGAATGACGTCGAGAACCCCTACACGCAGGAAAAGCCATTCTGGTGGATCCGCCAGCGTGCGCTGGGCGGCCGCTCACTCAGCTGGGGCCGGCAGAGCTACCGCATGTCTCCCCTTGATCTGGCGGGTGCCTCGCACGATGGCTATGACGTCGATTGGCCGCTCAAGTACGACGAGTTGGTGCCTTACTACGAAGAGGTCGAGAAGTACGTCGGCATCAGCGGCCGGGCGGAGAATTTGCCGCAGCTGCCGGATTCCATCTTCCTGCCGCCCATGGACATGACCTGCGGCGAAGAGATCTTCCGCGATCAGGTGAAGGCCAAGATGGGCCGCACGGTGACCATTGGCCGCGCGGCGATCCTGACCAAGGCCCACAATGGCCGCGCAGCCTGCCACTACTGTGGCCCCTGCGAACGCGGCTGCGTGACGTACTCGTATTTCTCCAGCCCCTTCACCACCATCAAGGACGCGTTGGCCACCGGCCGTCTGACGCTGCTCACCGACGCGGTGGCGGCCCAGGTGTTGATGAAGGACGGCAAGGCCAATGGCATTGCCTACTTTGACCGCCTGACGCGGGCGCCGCGTGAGGTGCGGGGCAAGATCGTAATTCTGTGCGCTTCGACGCTGGAGTCGACGCGGTTGATGATGAACTCCGGTATCGCCAACTCCTCCGGCGCGCTAGGCCATTACCTGATGGACCACATCTATTCGGGCGGTGCGCAGGGCATCATGCCGAACGTGGAGACCAAACCCTGGGCAGGTGCGCCGCGCCGGCCAAACGGGATCTACGTGCCGCGGTTCCGGAACCTGAGCCAGCCTTCCACCAACGGCTTCATTCGCGGTTATGGCTACCAGGGTGGCTCGCAGCCGGCTTTCAATATGGGCGCTGATGGCTTTGGCGCGGAGTACAAGGAAGCCGTGCGCGCGGGCATGTACGGCATCAACATCGGCCTGTGGGGCGAATGCCTGGCCCGCAAAGAGAACCGCGTCGAGATCGATAAGGACCGTGTCGATGCCTGGGGCATACCGGTGCTGAAGACCATCATGGAATGGGGCGACAACGAAAAGAAGTTGTGGCGCGATGGCGTGGCGCAGGCGGGCGAGATGCTGGAAGCGGCAGGGGCCAAGGATGTCAAGACGACTCCCGATGGCCGGTGGTCCGTGCCCGGTTTCTGTATCCATGAAGTGGGCACCGCGCGCATGGGGTCTGACCCGAAGGCCAGCGTGCTGAACAAGTGGTGCCAAAGCTGGGACGTCAATAACTTATTCGTCACCGACGGCGCGGCCTGGGTCTCCATCGGTTGCCAGAATCCGACGCTGACCATGATGGCGCTAACCGTGCGCACCTGCGACTACATCGTCAAGGAATACGCCAAGAAGGCCGCCTAAACCCGGCGTTCATCCCGCTGCAACTTCCGTGCGGTACCCTGACCACGTGTTGCCGCATGGAGAGTCGGGCAGTGCTTTTCGTATCGTCCCCTCGCGGGAGTTCGGATTGCAGCATTTCCGCTATCACGAGCCACAGTTCTTTCCGGAGCGTCGTCTGCCGGAGTACGCTTTGGTCTGCTGTTTTGCCGGACAGATTGATGTTCTGGAGGACGGCCGCTCCATCACGCTGCATGCGGGCGACATGATGGTGGGCCACCCGGGCCTGATGCGCGGCAGCAAGTACGTTCCCCACAACGGCCCCTGCGAAGGCGCGACGGCGATCATTGGGACCAAGGTGATGGAGCGGGCGCTGGCGGATGTCCGCGTGGCACCGAAGGGTCTGGCGGCGCTGCTGGGCGGCACGCTCCATGAGCCCCGGCTGGTGGAGCAGATGAAGGCAGCGACGGCCGCGGTCAGTGCCCCGCGTCCAGGTGTCGATAGCTATATTGAAGGCTACCTGCGGCAGTTTTTGGTGGACTTGTTGTGGCAGTGGCCCACGGCCAATATCCGTCCCCAGCGCCTGGCCACTGAGCAACTGCTTTCACGGCAACACTTCGTCCAGGCCGTGGAGTACATGCACCAGTGCGGCAAAGAAGATTTTGCGGTCGACACGCTGTGTGAGGTGGTGGGCGTCAGCGGCGCGCATTTCCGGCGCCTGCTGCATGCGTCAGCTCGCCAAAGCCCGCTGGAACTCTACAACAACGTCCTTATTCATCGGGCGGAACAGATGCTGCGGGCCGATACCGGCGTGAAGCAGGTGGCCTACGGATTGGGTTTCCCGTCGCCTAGCCAGTTCGGCAAGCTCTTCCGCCGCATGACCGGGTACTCGCCGTCGGAGTATCAGGAACGGTCCCAAGCCGGCCTAGCTTGCCTGCCCGCCCAGGGCAGCACGAAGCCGCTGATCTCCGCCGCCAGCCACTAGCCAGATTCGCTCAAAAGCGGTTCCAATAAGGTCGAAATCGACCATCACTTCTGATTGTCCCCACCGTTCTGGCGGGCCAAAATCAAGTAGCACGCATCTCGTTCATCGCCGATGATGCGCCCGTCCTGGCGGGCTGCGTCGGCATTCACTTCTCTGTCACAAACATCAAGTTGTAACTCTGGCCACGCCAGAGAAAGAGGACTACTTATGCTTCGGCTCTACCCATTGATGGTGTTGCTGGCCCTGACGGCCGCCGCCCAAACCGGCGCGCGGTTGGAGGGTCACGTGGAGGATCAGTCCGGTGCCCGCATTGCCGGTGCCAAGGTCATTCTGCGCGCCACGGCCACCAATCAAGTGGCCACCAGCTCCACCGGAGCCGACGGGGCGTATCGCTTCCTCCGCCCGGCCACCGGCAAGCTGGAGTTGCGCGTCGAGCACCCCGGCTTTACGGCCTCGGTCCGCAGGCTGGAGATGGATACGAACGCAGAGGCGACGGTGAATGTGGTTCTTT
Source organism: Bryobacteraceae bacterium (assembly GCA_947458745.1). GTDB lineage: Bacteria > Acidobacteriota > Terriglobia > Bryobacterales > Bryobacteraceae > JAPKYZ01. Next base: position 273,588 of record CANGYQ010000005.1, read on the forward strand.
CGGCCGGGTCGGTGACCGAGAGCATCAACATCGGCGGCACCACGACCATGCTGCAGCCGGCGGCCTCGGCCCAGACTTCGACGCTGTCCTCAGACCAGATCCAGAAGTTGCCCACCGCCTCCCGCAACTATACGCACCTGATCGTGGGTGAGGCGGGTGTGGCGGCTCCACTGCCGGACCGCACGGGCAAGGGCATGAACATCGCCACTTCGCCCGGTGGCCAGGGCGATGACGGCACCCAGTCACTAAATCCCTCGGTAAATGGCGCCCGGCCCACCAATAACTCCCTGCTCATTAATGGCGTCGATGCCACTAACATGATGAACGGCGGCGGCAGCCTGGGCAACAATATCACGGTGCCACTAGATGCGCTGGAAGCCGTGGAGATGCAGACGGCGCTTTATTCCGCGTCCACCGGCCGCAACGGCGGCGCCAACGTGCAGATGCTCACCCGCGTGGGCACCAACCAGTTCCACGGCAGCTTCTCGCACTTCTTCCAGAATGAGCTGTTCAATGCCAATGAGTTCTTCCTGAACCGCTCCGGCACGGCGCGCCCCAAGTTCCGCCGCAACGAGAGCTACGCCGGCATCGGTGGACCCATCTGGAAGAACAAGACCTTTTTCTACGCCGCCGTGCAGCGAACTGATTTCCTGTCGGGCTACGCGAGCCGCGCCATCGTCACCACGGCCAGCCCGGATGGGTTGGGCGATATCCGGACGCCAGCCTCAATTGCCGGGGTCGCCAATCAGTGGCTGCAGTCTGGCGCTCAAGACAACCCGCAGTTTGCGGCCAACTTCCTCACCACCCTCCGCCGCTTTCCGGCCGACCAGATCCCCGGTCTCGAGCGCAAGTTCTTTACGAGCGTCGCCAATCCCAACGCTCCCGTCTTCCGTCAGCTCACCCCGGCGGACATCCACCCCGTGGCGATCAACATCTTGAATGTGAAGCGCAACGGCCAGCTGCTGCTGCCCTCTGTGGGCTCGGGTAATCGGCTGCTGCCGGGCAATGCGACCTACGGGCGGGAGCGGGAGCAGGTGAATGCCTTCCCCACCTTCTTCAACTCCTGGTCCGGCTCCCTGTCCCTGGAGCACAACTTTGCCGGCAACGACCGGTTGCGCCTCAGCTACGTCAAGTCCCAGCAGTTCGTCGAAGAAGCGTTCCCCTGGGCCAACTCTTCGGTGTCGCCCACACAGGGCCAGACGCCCGGCTATGTCGCGTCGCTTTCGCACCTCCACACCTTCGGGCCGCAGTGGATCAACGAAGTCCGGGGCGGCTTCTTTGAGCTGTACAACACGCGTATCTCCAAGTACAAGGACATCTTCAATTCGACGCTGGGCATCCACAATCCACTCGAATACGCCGTCGGCGGCTTGGCCTCGCTGATGCCGACGGTGGACATCGTCACGCAGCGTTCCGGTGCGGGCATCGGCAACGCCTGGGACTTCTATGACCGCCAGCGCAATGTCTATCTCACCGACACCGTGACGCACGTCCGCGGCTCGCATTCGATCCAGTTCGGTGGCGAGATCCGCCGCACCAATTTGAAGGGCGAATACATGGCCCGCACCAATGGCGACTTGGATTACGACAACTGGATTCTGTTCTTCACCGGCCACGGCGCCTCGGGCGGCGGCTCCGATCTGGACCAGGGCGACACCAAGCGCGACTACAACATGGTGGACACGTCGTTGTTTGTCCAGGACGACTGGCGCATCCGCAAAGGCCTGACCATCAACGCCGGCGTTCGCTGGGATTACTTCGGCTGGCCGGATGAGACGCAGGGCCGCACTGGCACCTACTTCAACAAGTCCGACGCTACCCGCGCCGGGATCGCGCCCGGCTACTACATCAACGAGAAGCACCCGATCTTTCAGTCCGGCTTTGACCCGCTGAAGATGGGTTTGGTGGTGTCGCCCTACGTGCTGCCGCTGAACCTGAGCCAAGTCCACAAGGCTGCACGCAACACCATCTTCCAACCCGACTTCAACAATATTGCACCCCGCATCGGGTTCGCCTGGCAGCCCTGGTTCTCTGACCGCTTAGTGATCCGTGGTGGCTATGGCATCTACAACGAGCGGCCGTCAGGTTCTTTCAAGTCGGACCTGCAGCTCTCGTCGCCCTTCTTCATCTATCAGAACGTCCCGGCGCCGGTGGACATGGCCAACCCCTACCCGCGGCTGAACATCAATCCGTTCACCGTTCCGCTGGAAGTGCAGATCGCTCGCGATGCCAATGGGACACCCACTTGGCGTCGCTTTGACGGCACGCCCTTTCCGGCGACGGAGCCGTTTGCCGCCAAGAACTTCACCTTCATTGATCCGTTCATCAAAACGCCTTACGTCCAGCAGTGGACCTTCAATGTGCAGTTCGAACCGTGGCGCGGCAACATGTTCGATGTCCGCTACGTCGGCACCCGCGGCGTCGGCCTGATGGCGAAGCTGAACCTGGCGCAGGCGGTTGACCCTCGGGTGACGCCGGTGAATGGCTTCACCGACATCCGGACGCGCACCGGAGCGCTGATCAACCCCGACTTCTTTGTGCCGTCTGAGTACCTTGGGTTGGGCCGACAGAGCGGCTACCGCGTACGCTCCAACTGGGGCGCATCCACCTATCACGGCCTCCAGTTCAACTACCGCCGCCGCTTCCAGCACCGGCTGCTGATGAACGCCGCCTACACCTGGGCCAAGACGCTCGACAACATCTCCTCCGACGGCGGCACCGTGGAGCACAATGCCCGCAACATGGCCAACAACAGAGGCCCGGCGGACTTTGACCGCACGCACCGTGTGACGGTGGCTTATATCTACGAGTTCGCCACGCCATTCAAGTCCAATCCGGTGTCCAAGTGGGTGCTGGGTGGCTGGTCCTTGAATGGGATGGCGACGCTCCAGAGCGGCACGCCGTTCTCCATCGTCGGTGCCGCCACGGCCAACGCCTATTGGGCCCAAGTGGCTCGTGCCCGGGTGGACATGGCACCGGGCCGGACCATCGATAGCGCGCGCAACGACGGTAGCGTGCAGAGCCGGATCGACCAGTACTTTGACCCCACGGCCTTCATGAACTCAGAAGACCGATGGGGAAACACCGGCCGCAACATCTTGCGCGGCCCTTCGCAACGCCAGTTCGACTTTGCGCTCGCCAAGACGACACGCTTCGCGGAACGCTACACGGTGGAGATGCGCTGGGAGGCCTTCAACGCATTCAATCAGGCGGTTTTCACCAATCCCAACGCCTCGCTACCGGCGGCCGGGTTTGGCACGATGGGCGTGATCACCTCCACGATTGGTGGGCCGCGCACGATGCAGATGGCGCTGCGGCTGAAGTTCTGATCCCGGCCGGGCTCAGATCTGCCGCCGCCACTACTCAACCTAAAGTGGCGGCTGCTGGTGCCCAGAGCTGCAACCCCGACGACCGAACGGGGCTCTAATGGAGGTATGGATTCTACTGACCGGAAAGCTCTCAACGCGCTGATGGAGCGCGGGCGAATGACCTGGGCCGAACTGGGCGAACTGCTGGAGTTGTCGGCACCGGCCGCGGCGGAGCGTGTCCATCGCCTGCAAGAACGCGGCGTGATCCAAGGGTTTACCGCGCTGGCTGACCCTCAAGCGGCTGGCTTTCCGGTGTTAGCGTTTGTGTTTGTCACGCTGGAAAGCCAAGTGCAACGGGCGGCGTTTCTGGCGGCCGTGCAGGGCCGCAGTTCTATTCTGGAATGCCACCATGTGGCGGGCGAAGATGACTATCTGCTGAAGGTCCGCTGCGCCAGCCTGAAGCAGTTGGACCAGTTGCTGAGCGAGGATCTGAAGACCCGCATGGGCGTCGCCCGCACGCGGACCACCATCATTCTGGGCACGGCCAAGGAAACACCCAAGCTGCCGGCGGAGGCCGTTTAGCCGCTAGGTCTGCATGCGGGCGATCAGGTAGAGCCCGGCCAAAGCAAAGATCGCGTCCGGCGACCAGGCAGCGACCTCCGGCGGCAGTTGGTTTAGGTAGCCGATCTGCTCAAATAGCTTGCTCACCGATAGGTAGGCGATGGCCACGGCCAAGCTGACGCCCACTCCCGTCATCGTGCCGCGGCGTCCGGCCATAAAGGCGAACGGCGTGGCCAGAACGGCCATGATCAAGGCGAACAGCGGGACCGCGAACTTGCTCTGCCACTGGACCTGCAGCTTGATGGTGTCCAGGCCCGCTTGGCGCAGCTCACCAATATAGTGATCGAGTTCCCGGAAATTCATCTGTTGGGAGAGCTTCACTTCCTGGCGGAAGTAGCTGGGTGGTTCGTCAAACTCCGGGAAGGTGGCGGTCTCGCCGCTAAAGTCCTTGTACTCCAAAACCTTGATCCCCTCAATACGGCGCATCTGGCCGTTCTGGAAGACCCAGGTGTTCAGCGTGGGCTCCCAGCGCGCACGCTCCGCGTTTACCAAGCGGCGCAGATGAAAAGTGTTGGGATCGAGGTCGTAGATACTGACGCCCAGCATGACGTTATCGGTCTGCTCAAAGTACCGGTAGTAGTAGATGCGCGACCCGCGGCCAAACACCCAGCGGCGGTCCGGGCGCTGGTAGGTCCGCACCGGGCGGCCCTTGATCTCGTTGCGGATGGCATCCTGGCGCTTGTTGGCTTCGGGAACGTAGTAGTGGTCAAAGGTAAAGATCAGCGCCGACAGTCCAGCGGCGGCCAGCAAAACCGGCATCGCCAGCCGGTAGGTGCTGACGCCGCACGCCTTAAAAGCGATCACTTCATTGTTCTTGGTCAGAATGCCAAACGTCGCCAGCACGCCCGCCAGCACGGCCAGGGGCGTCATCTCGTAGATCAGCTTGGGGGCCAGGTTCAGCATGTAGATCAGCAGCCGCGCCATGGGCACTTTGTTACGGACGATGTCGCTGAGCAGCTCAAAGAACGTGTAGACCTCAAACAGCATCACAAAGCTGACCAGCATCAGCGCGAAGTAGAACAGGAAGCCCGACAACACGTACGTGTCAATCAACTGTGGCAGCAGGAAGAAGCGGCGGGGCAGCAGGCGCAGCGGTGTTTCGGGCAGCCGATCAAACTGCTGGAAGATGGTTTCGGCGCGCTGGCGGACCCAGCCCAGCAGATCAAAGTCCCCCGGCCGTTCCAGGCGGACCAGCAGAGCAATACCGGCGATGGCGAATACCAGGTTCGGGGTCCACGACGCTAGCGCCGGTGGCAGCAGCCCTTGCCGCGCCATCCCGACCAGCGGCAACTGGCCCATGTAATAAATCAACGCCAGCAGCACCGTCAACACAAACGCCGAGGACTTGCCTGCTTTGCGCGACGACACCCCCAGCGGGATGCCCACCAGTGCCAGCAACAGACAGCCCGGCGGCAACGCCAGCCGCTGGTGGAGTTCCAGCTGCGCATCAATGGCGTCGCGCGGAGGAAGCTTCTGGCTCAGCCTATAGAGCGGGATGGTATCCTGCTCAATGTAGCGGCTCACCTTCACTTCATTCGGCTTCTGCGCCTCCAGCGCCTGCTCGCCACGCGGGAACGAGGAGTTGTAATCTTCATCGGGCTTCTTGCCGGCTTCGTGTGAATAGCCGTTTTGCATCGAAAGCTGGATGCGGTTGCGGGTCGGGTCCGGCATGGCCACCGCCTGTTCGGCAATGGTGATGGGCGGGGCTTCGCCGGATTCACGGGCACTGCTGCGGCGCTGGTCCGGTGGCCGCAGGTCGGCCATGAAAATCTTGCGCCAACGGGTGACGGGGCCGGAGATGACATCACCGACATAGAGAATCGTGTTGGGGAACGACTCCTCAAAAACGCGCGGCTGGATCTCGGCGGTCAACTGCGTGGCTGCCAGTTCGTTCGAGATGCGGAGGGTCTCGCGGATGGACCAGGGTGTCAGCCACAGGCTGGCCGCAAAGGCTGTCAGCATGCCCAGCACCGCCAGTGTCAGCACCGGTCGCAGCACCGTGCGGGCGGGCACGCCGGCGGCGCGTAGGGCGGTGATCTCGTTGTCGCTCGACATCCGGCTTAAGCCGATCAGGATGCCCACCAGCACCCCCACGGGCACCGTGAAGGGCAGCGTAGCCGGCAAGCCGAGCGCCACCAGGTAGGCCACGGTTTGCGGTGGTGCCGCGCTGCGTACCAGCAGGGAAAAGATTCCTCGCTCCCCGCCCAGCCGCTGGAGGAAGAAGATGAACGAGAACAGCGTGACGCCCAGCACCGCGCCGGTGGCAATTTCGCGGAAGATGACGCGGCTGATCAGGCGCATGGCGGGGCGGTGGGGCTTTTAGGCCGTGGGCGGCGGCGGCACCACCGGCAGCCGTGGCAGGTCATCAGTGGCCACTTCCATCTCCAGTTCCTCAAACAACACCGACGGAGCCACGACGGTGCTGAGGTACACAAATCCTCCCGCTCCCATCAAGGAAAAGGGCGCGCCGTTGCCCATGAAGTCAAAAGCCGTCTCGGTATCGGAAGCGGACAGGATCTCCTTGAGTGTCCGCACTCCCAGGCCCCGGAAGCGCAGGCCCCGCACCAGTTCCTCCCGGCCATCCGGGTAGACACGGTAGGCCAGCAGCGGAAGGCTGACGGGCCGGTCACTGCTGCCCGCCGCCAAGCGCCGCACTTCCGCAATAGAGGCCGACGATGGGAAGTCCATCTTGCGGACGATCACGCCATAAGGTTTGCCGCGGTCGGCCACCTGCTTCAGCAACTGAGTTTTCAGCTCCGCAGCCGGCACCGGTTCCGCGCACTTTACAAACAGGTTGCTGATGGCCGCGGTCTTGGCGCCAAAGGCCCCCGGCAGCCGGGCGTGACCGTTGGAGGCGGCGGCGTCCCGGGCCGGTTGCCGCGTGGACAAAATCGACTTGAGGACACCCTTTTCGATGACGGTGACGGCCTGGGCCGCCACGCCTTCGGAATCGATGGCATAGGTGCCCAGCAGGGGCCGCCCACGCCATACCTTCTGCGTGGGATCGTCCGCCACCGTGAATGACGTAGGCAGCACGCGCGACCCGATCTTGCCTTCAAACGGGCTGGCCTGAAAGGGCACCGGACGGCCGGGCTCACCCACCGGCTTGCGTTGGGCGGGAAGAGCGGCGCTGAGCAGTTCGGCAAACAGTTGCGCCGCCGCGGTGTCTTCAAACATCACCGGCCCGGTGTAGTTGGCCCCCAGCGGAGCGGCGGTGAGGGCCTTGATGTTTTCCGCCACACTGGTGACCGTTCGCTGCAGATCCAGGTCCGCCGGCAGTTGGGCCGGGTCCAGCGCCGGGATGACGGCGTGGTCGCGGACTCGCATGCCGTCCGGTGCCTGGCCGCTGGCGCGGACGCGCGCGTAGGCCAGATTGTCGGCCGTGATCACCCCGGTGCCTTCCGTATTCAGTAGATAGGCGGTTGACTGTGTGAAATCGAAATCAACGGTTGATTCGAGGGCCTCCGGATAGCGCTTGAAGATGCCGGACAACGACACAACGCGATTGCGCCAGATGGCCTCATCCACCTTGATCCGCCGGGGCGGCTCAAACAGCCGCTGGGGCGGCGCGGCGGAAAAGTCCGGCAGCTTCTCGTTCTGCGTGACGTTTTGGAGCGCGGCCCGCTTGCGGCCAATGGCTTCGAGCGCACCCTTGAAGGCTCGGTCGGTGGCCAGCCACCAGCCTTGCCGCAGGGCATTGTAGTCGTCATCAAGAGGGAACTGCTCCGGGTCGAAGCGGGAGCCGAAGTAGTAGTCCGACAGGATGTAGTTGCCGTTGTCGAAATCCGGCCCACCCAGTCGCAGCGTCACCCGGGGCAGCCGGAAACGGTTGCGCCGTTCGCCTAACAAGCCGCCCAGCGTGGCGCTGACGGTGTAGCTATCCGCGTCGTCCAAGGCATACTCGACGAAGTAGACCTGGTCCCGGCTAACCAGCCGCAACTGCCGCACCCGGCTTAGTTCGTCCAGCATGGTCCGCAAAAGCAGCGGCGGGGCGGTGCCCGGCCCCTGCGGTTGGCCCGCGGCCGGAATATTTTGAGCCAGCCCGGCGCTTTCCGCGGCCACTGTGCCACCCAGCAATGCCAGCCACCGGCGGCGCGAAAGCTTCCAGAAATTCAACGGTAAGGTCATGGGCGCACGCTCCCGCGGCCTTCACGTTTCGGAGCTTCGGGTTCAGGGTCTGGCCGGGACAGAAGCGGTGGCCGGTCTTGGGCGCGGTCCTTTTTCTGGATCTCGATTTCAGAAACCAGCAATGCGGGCGAGGCGGCCGATACGGGCACGGAGCCGGACTCCGCTCCGCAGAAGCCATTGAAGATCTCCGTCTTGTCACCCGTGGCCAAGATCTTGGCAAAGCTGGCCAACGGCGTGCCGACAATGTCCGCCCCGCGCACCAACTCATCCGGGCGGCCATCGGCCCACACTCGGTAGACCACCAGCGGGATCACCGTAAAGGCCTGCAGACCCCGGCGTCCGGTGGTGGTGAAGCCGCCGGTGACGCTCTCAAAATAGAGCCCATAGGGTTTGTTCTGGCGCTTGGCTTCGTCAATCAGCAGCTTGCGCAGCTCCGCAAAAGCCACCTGTTTGCCGGATTCGACAATCAGATTCGACTGCCGCGAAACCACTTCGGCACCAGGTTGTTTGCGGCCGTGGCCATTGGATTGGGCAAAGCCATCCACTGGCGACCGGGAAAGAAGAAACGTCTTCAGCACACCCTGATCGACCAGTTTCACTTTGCCCGCCTTCACTCCCTCGTCGTCAAAGTCGTACCAGCCATTCAAGTCCGTGGTGCCGATCTGCTTGCGCGTCGCATCAAAGCTGACTGACAGAAACTCCGGCAACACCTTGGTGTTGACACCCTTAGAAAACGTCTGACCCTCAGCTTCGTCCTTCTGGCGGTGGCCTTCAATGCGGTGGCCGAAGATCTCGTGGAAGAACACGCCGGCCGCGCGTCCGGAAAGAATAGCCGGGCCGACGTAGGGCTCCACCAGGGGGGCGTGCAACAGGCCTGCGAGATCCTTTTGCACCTTCTCGATCGCGGCTAGTACGGGCTTCTCGTCGCCCCCCAAGCCTGGCAGCCGGTTCACGTCGGCAGCCTCAAAACTCTCGCTCGTCGCCAGGTCCATGCCATCGGCGGCCTTGCCCTGGGCCGAGATCACGATGCGCGCATAGATGCGGCCATGCTCAATCCGCGTCCCTTCCGTCGAGACGAAGTACTTTACTTCGCGCTGCGCGGAGATGGAGACTTGCGAAGCCAGTACCCCCGTCTTGCCGCTGAACAGCGCCGACCATTTCCGGACCCGGGCCTCCCAGGTTGCGCGGTCGATCTTCAGCGCTGGCGGCAATGCGGCGCCCTTCTCCGGCGTCTCCGTCGAGAAGTCGTTGGCCGTGGAAGTCTCCTTGACGTTGTTCTCCTGCGCGGTCTTGATGCTGATCAGGCGCTGTACGGAGTTGCGGTAGACCCGGTCGGTTTCCGCCCAGGCCCGGCGCCGAAGGCCGGTGGTGGAACTATCCACTGGGACGCCAATGGCTCCGGCAAATCGGGGCCGGTCGCCACGGATCACGTGATAGTTGTCGAGCTTGGGGGAGCCCACCCGCACGGAGACATCGAGAAAGCGGTTGATGCCGCCGCCCGTGTTTTGCAGGGCTCCAAAGGAAGCGACAGCCGCTTCCGTCTGGATCTCGGTGACGGCGTAGGAGATGAAGTAAGGCGGCGGATCGGCCTTGGCCTTCAGGACGGAGAAGTTACGATCCAGCTCCTGCTGGAGTACTTCGAGTACTGGCTGCGCATGTGCCGGCAGGGTGAGCCAAGCTAGCATGACAGCCAGAAACCAACGGCGTTTGACGGGCACCCCCTTAGGATATCAGTGACTTCAAACGCCCGGGTCAGTTATCGTCGGGCTTATCGTCCCGCGGAGGTGGTGGCGATCTCCAGCACGCCCCGGTCCTTCAAGCCGCTAAGGGCTAGGCCATAGCGTCCGCGTACACCGGTCTTCTCAAAGATGTGCTTCAGGTGGATCTTCACCGTTCCCGGGCGGATGCCCAGTTGCGAGGCGATGTCACGGTTCTTCAGCCCCACTTCCACCAGTTCCATCACTTGGCGTTCCCGCGCGGTCAAGCCGCTGCGGCGGGCCCGGTCGTTCAAGGTGCCGGCGCGGAAGACCGATTCCTCCATCCAACTGTGGCCTTCCACCACGGCGCGCAGGCAGGACAGCAGCGTGTCGGGTGAGGCTGTCTTCCGCAGAATGCCCTGCACGCCAGCCTTCAGCAGACGCACGGCTTCCGGCTCACTGATGGCGCTACCCCACACCACCGTGGCCGCCGGGCCACACTCGTGCAGCCAGGAGGGCAGGGAATCGAGTCCCATGGCTTTGTCGACCAGCACCAAAGCGGGCCGCGCACGGCTGGCCAAGTCGCGTAAAGCGATGACGGAGTCGCACTCCGCCACCACATCGAACTCGGTGTGCGCGGCGGTGATGGCGCGGACGCCTTGGATAGTCACGGGCTGCGAATCGCAAACAATCAAGGAATAGCGGGGACGGACAGACAGATTACTCATTTCAGTTGAATTGGTAGTACCTTTGGGCGGCCCAGTTTCTCACAATTTCATAACGAGACTGGATTAGCCGATGAATGCTTGTACGGAAGTCATGAGCACGGTTGGCATCGCGCGGAACTGGAAGATCCTCGTCCTGGGGCCAAGTGCGGAGCTGGGTGCCGCGATGCGCGCCCTGTTGTCGGAGCAAGTGCCCTCGGCTCAATTGTTTGAGGTCCGGTCCTACCCCGACACGGCGTCTCTGGCCCGCCTGTTGACGTCGCAGCCACTCTCGGTCTGTTTGCTCGATGCCGCCTCCTCAAAGGACACGGCGCTGCCCTTGATCCGCGAGATTGAAAAGGCGGCCCCCAAACTGCCGGTAGTGACGCTGCTCTCACGCAACGATCCGGATCTGGTGCTGGCCTGCCTCCGGCAGGGCGCGGCGGAGTTCCTGATCCATCCGTTCCTGGCCGATCAGGTGGGCGCGGTGTTCGGGCGGCTGGCCACCACCCACCCCAACCTTGCGCAACCGGACAGTCAGGGGCGCCTGGTGGCGGTGCTGCCGGTGAAGGGCGGTTGCGGGGCTTCCACGCTCGCCTTGAATCTGGCCTACCAGCGAAAGAAGTTTGACGCCAAGCGGGTGCTGCTGGCAGATCTTGACCCCTTGTGCGGTATCCAATCGTTCCTGCTGAAGGCCAAGCCCGCGTATAGCTTCATGGACGCCATCGCGCGCGGGTCTTTGCTGGACGGCGATGTTTGGCGCGGCCTGGTGCAGACGGTGGACGGCGTAGACGTGCTCTATGCGCCGGATGCACTGGTGGAAGGGATCTACGATCTGGTGGAGCCGCGCGACCTGATCACTTTCGCCCGCGGCATGTACGAACTGGTGGTGGCCGACGCGGCGTCCGTCTACGGCCCCTGGAATGAACGGATCGCGCAGATGGCGGATGACGTGTTGTTGATCACTTCCGCTGAGCCGGCGGCGGTCCCCTCCTGCCGGCGGGCGTTGGAGCATCTGCGGAATCTGCGGGTGCCGGCGCAGCGGGTGAAGCTGGTTTTGAACCGCGATGGCAAGTCGAGCGCCGCTGAACTGCTGCAGCAACAGCTGGCCGTGCCCATCTACAAGGCCCTGCCCAGCGATCCGGAAGCGGTCCAGCAGTCCTTGCTGGACGGCAAGCCGGTGGCGGCCGCGTCCGGGTTTGGCAAAAGCCTCGGCAGTCTGGCGACGGCGCTGGCGGGCAAGTCGGGGGAGACGGCCATCGCCGCAAAGCCTCCCGAAAAGGCAAAGTCAGGGGCACTGGCGGGGCTGTGGGGGTTGCTGGGCCGCAAGTAGCGGTGGGGCGTTGGGCTGGGCCTAGCGCTTAATGTTGATCAGGCCCCGGCAGGTGAGTGCGCCGCATTTGCAGGGGACGTGTTCCACTTCCCAGCCAAACCGGTAGTCGATAAACAGCTCTTCACCTGCCGCGATGTCGCGCATGCTGAAGTACAGGATGTGTTCCTTCATGATCCGCGTCACCAGATTCGGCTCACAGCAGTGGTTAATGTACTCCGCCCCGGAGCCACCCACTGCGCCATCAATGGCCCAGTAGGAGTTCAGCGTGAACATGTAGACATGCTCCCGCTCCTCGCCGCGCCGCCGGGTCTCAATGCGGTTGCAGCGTTCGCCCGTATACTCAATCACCTTGCGGTTTTTGGGGATCGGTTCCGCCGCAAACAGCCCCCAACGGTGAATGCGCGACTTCCCGATGCTGAGTTTGAAGTTGCAGTAGGCGGGGTCGATCTTCGGGCGGGTCACGATGCCTTTATCCAAAAATAGTTGTCAGACTGAGAGAGGTAGGACGGGCAGATTCACACATCCTACCGATTGTCTTGGGCACTAACCATCACGCGGCTGGAGCCCTAAAAATCATCTTGATCCGTCTTCTTCTTCGCTTTGCGGCGCACCACCACAATCACCACGCATACAACGGCCAGAAGACCGGCCACGATTTGTACTGTCTGTTCGTCCATGAGATTCTCCTTAGTCCGGATTAGGTAGAAAGCTTAGGGTACAGGAACACCCGGCGTGGAAACAAGTTGCCGGAGCATGATCATTTCTTTCGACGATCTCCTAAAGATTTAGTTGACAAAATCCGAGACCTCCTAAATAATTAGGACATCAATGCCTCGCGTGCCTCAACAGCTAACCCCGCTCGAACTGGAGATCATGAACATCCTCTGGGAGCATGGTCCGGGTAACGTCCAGGCCGTGGCGCAGCGGCTGCCGGAACGGGATGGTGAGCCCCTGGCTTACACCACGGTTCAAACGATGCTGAACGTCTTACATCGCAAGGGCAAGGTGCGGCGGGAACTGGTGGACCGGGCTTACGTCTATACGCCAGAGCTGAAGCGGCTGGAGGCGATGGGGTCGGCGGTGCGGGATTTGGTGGACCGGATGTTTGGCGGGTCGGCGGAAAGTCTGGTGATGGGTTTGGTGGAGACCGATCAGTTGACGCCGGAGCGTCTGAAGGTTCTGCAAGAGAAGCTGGCGGCCGCCAAAGCGGCGCGGAGCAAAGGAGCAAAGAAGTGATGTGGCCGGAACAAGCGAAACTGTTGGCCTATCTGGGCAACGCGGTGGTGATGGCCGCGGCACTGGCGCTCGCGATCTGGATCATTGAGCGCTGGTTTGCCGCCGTCCCCAGCGGTGGGCGCGCCGCCTTATGCACCGTCGCTTTGCTGGCCGCGGGCCTCCTGCCGGCGATGTCTCTTGGGCCTCATCCGGCACTGCCGCCAGTCACCATTCTGGTGAATGCCAATGCTGTCGCGACGGCCGCCACGGTGTCCGGAGCACCGTTCAGCTGGGTGACGGCGCTGCTCTGGCTGGCCGGCCTCAGTGTCTTGGCCCGCGTGGCGTGGCTGATCCGGGGTCTGTTTCGTTTGCGTGCCCTGCGCCAGCTTTCCGCGCCGACGTCCGACCCAGCGATTCGGCGCTCGGTGAACTTGGCCACACCAGTGACGTTCGGCTTTCTCGATCCGGTGATTCTGGTCCCTGAGTCCCAATGGGGCCAGATGTCCGAAGCCGTGCGCGAAGCGGTGCTGGCCCATGAGCAGGCGCATATTGTGCGCCGCGACTTTCTCTGGAACCTGGGCGTCGAGGTGGCGACCCTGGCGGTCTGGTGGCATCCGGCCGTGATCTGGCTGAAGCGCCGGTGGACGCTGGCGCGGGAATGTTCCTGCGATGAACTGGCCGCGGCGCGGGTCGCGGACTACGCGGAACGGTTGCTCGAAGCGGCCACCCAGTTGGTTCCGGCTCGCCCGCCGGCCTGTGCACTGGGTGTTTTGGATGGTGATTCGTTGTCTAATCTCAATTCGTTGGATGCTCGTATGTTGAATCTCACTCGCCCCTGTTTTCCGGGTCCGGCCGCGCGCCGTGCCTTGATGGCCCTGTCCCTGGTGATTGTTTTCGCCACCGCGTTGACGGTAACGCTCTTCCCCGTAGCGGCGGCATCCGCGGACCGGAGAACTTACTCGATGAAGGACGAGGGCGTCAAGGCCCCCAAGCTGACCCACAAAGTGGAGCCCACGTATTCCGAGCAGGCGCGGGACGCCAAGATCGAGGGTACGGTGAAGCTGCATTTGGTGGTGAACGAAGAAGGTGTCGCCGAAGACATCTACGTTGTGGAGGGTCTGGAGGAATCGTTGGACCAGCGTGCCATTGAAGCGATCGGGCAATGGCGCTTCACGCCCGGCACCAAGGACGGCCAGCCGGTGGCGGTGGAAGCAACCGTGGAAGTGAACTTCCGTCTGCTCTAGTTCCGGTTGTGCCTGCTTGCCGCGCCCGCTTCGATGGCTTGGTCCATCGCGGCGGGCGCGTTTTGCATTTCTGGGGCAGCTTCCGGCAGCCATCCCCCAAGTTCGCTAAAATCGGAGTCAGATTACCTTGGAATTGCCGCAAGCCGGTTTAACGGCCATCTATCCCGGCTCTTTTGACCCGATCACCAACGGGCATCGCGATGTCATTTCGCGAGCTTCGAAGATTGCGGGCCGGTTGATTGTGGCCGTGTTGAAGAACGAATCCAAGCGGCCACTGTTTTCGGTGCCGGAGCGGATCGAGATGATGACGCAGGTGGCGGAAGAGTTTCCAAACGTAGTTGTCGAATCGTTTGACGGCCTGCTGGTGGACTATGCGGCGGCCCGTGGCGCGTCGTTGATCATTCGCGGCATCCGCGCCATCTCGGACTACGAGAATGAGCTGCAGATGGCGCTGATGAACCGGCGCTTGCGGCCGGATGTGGAAACGGTGTTTTTGATGGCGGGCGAGCAGTATTCGTTCGTCAGCTCCCGGTTGGTGAAAGAGATCATCGGCCTGGGAGGCGATATCCGGGGCCTGGTGCCGCCGGTGGTGGAAGCGAAGTTGAAAGATCGCATTCTTGGTCAAGTAGAGAGAGGAATCGCAGTCAAATGAGCGCAGTAGCGGTGGAAAAGAAGTTGCTGGCCGATCGCGTCAGCCTGATCAGCGTGTCGTCAACCATGAAGGTGGCGGCGGAAGCTGACCGGCTGCGCCGCGAAGGGGTCGATGTGGTGGATTTCTCGGTCGGCGAACCCGACTTTCCCACTCCCGCCAATATCAAGCGCGCCGCCGTGGATGCTATCGAAAAGAATTTCACCCGGTACACGCCCGCCGGTGGCACGGTGGAGTTGAAGCAGGCCATCATTGACCGCCACCGCATCGACTACGGCACCGACTACAAGCTGAACGAAGTGATCGCGGGCGTCGGTGGCAAGCACGAGATCTTCAACCTGATGCAGGTGCTGATCAACCCCGGCGATGAAGTGATCATCCCGGTGCCCTACTGGGTGACGTTTAAGGACGTGGTGAACTATGCCGGCGGCAAGTGCATCTTTGTCGAGACCGACGAAGACGCCGGGTTCAACCTCACGGCGGAGATCCTGAAGCAGCATGTGACGCCGCGGACCAAAGTGGTGATCATCAACTCACCGTCGAACCCCTCGGGCTCGATCATTCCGCGCGCCGAGCTTGAAAAGATTTTCGCGCTCGCCAAGGCGGAAGGCTTCCTGATCATCACCGACGAATGCTACTGCCGGTTTCTCTATGACCAGGAGCCGTTCTCACTAGCCTCGCTGCCGGGCGCCAAGGATACGGTGATCGTAGCCGGGTCGCTGTCAAAAACCTATGCCTTCACTGGTTGGCGCATCGGCTTCGCTCTGGCCCCAGCCCCGGTGATCACCGCGATCAACAACCTGCAGAGCCACTCCACCTCGAACCCCACCTCGATCGCCCAGAAGGCGGCCGTGGAAGCCGTGCGCGGTCCGCAGGAATCCGTCACGGAGATGCTGGCCGAGTTCCGCAAGCGCCGCGATTACGTGATTGGGCGACTGCGCGCCATCCCCGGCATCAAGGTAAACGTGCCCGAGGGCGCCTTCTACGCCTATCCCAACATCAGCGCCTTTTTGGGTGGCCGCGTGAAAACGGCATTTGAGTTTGCCGAGAAGCTGCTGACGGAGCAGTTTGTGGCGACCGTCCCGGGCGAGGCCTTCGGCACCAATAGCCACATCCGGATCTCCTACGCTTGCTCGATGACCGAACTGGAGCGCGGCCTGGACCGGTTGGAAGCTTTCATCAAAACGCTTTAGCCGCCCGTCTATGATGTTAGCTGCGAGTGGCCGTTAAGAGCTTTGTGACCCGACAGCTGCTACCTACTTTCGTCGAACGAATCTGGGGCTCCCTGACGCTGGAGCCCCTGTTTCAAAATCCTGCCGCCAGCCGCATTGGCGAAGTGTGGTTCCCGGAAACCATGCCGGGAATCAGCGCTCCGTTGCTGGTCAAGTTTATCTTCACCACCGAAAATCTTTCCGTCCAAGTGCATCCCGGCGGCCCCAAGGGCAAGACCGAGATGTGGCACATCCTGAAGGCTGAGCCCGGCGCTAGTGTCGCTGTGGGCCTCAAGGAGCCGGTGGACGCGGCCACCTTCCGCGCTGCTTGCCTTTCAGGCGAAGTGGAGCATCTGCTGAGTTGGGTGCCCGTCGTCCCCGGCGATAGCGTGTTTGTGCCCGCCGGAACCGTTCATGCGATTGGGGCCGGCATCACGCTGTGCGAAGTGCAGCAGAACAACGACGTCACCTACCGGCTGTACGACTATGGCCGTCCGCGGGAGCTGCATTTGGAAGCCGGCCTAGCCGTCTCCGCGCTCACCCGGCATCCGGGTGTCGAAACCGTGGCCGGCGAGCGCCTGGCGACGAGCGAGTATTTTGAAGTGGACCGCTGGCTGGTCACCGGAACCCGCGTCGCCCCGGCGGGGTATGTCGTGGTGCTGGCGGGCACCGGAACAGTGGACGGCCATCCGGTGCGGCCCGGTCAAGTATGGACACTCGATCAACCGGCCACGGTTGAAGGCACGCTGGAGGTTATCCACGCCCGTGTACCGGTCTGACCGCCGCTGGTGGATTGCGGTTGTTCTCCTGACACTGACGGCTTGTTCCAGCAAGCCGGAGCCCGAGCCGGTCCGCGTTTTGGGCGAAGCCTATGCCGGACCCATGACGGCGGTGCTGCGCCAGGATCTGTCCCCGCGATCGCCCGAGGTGGCCCAAGTCCAACACGGCGACAAGGTGGAATTGATCGACCGCCGCCGCCGGTTTTTCCGCGTCCGGGCGGCGTCCGGAGTGATCGGGTGGATTGACGGCCGCCAGCTTCTCAATGCCAAGCAGCTGGATCAGTTGCGTCAGTTGTCGGAAACCAATAAAGATGCCGTGGCGATCGGTCAGGCCACGGTCTACGAAGCGCTGAACCTTCACAATGAGCCCAACCGCGGCTCGCCCAGCTTTACCCAGATACCCGAGAAGGGCATTGTGGACGTGCTGGGGTATCGCTACGCGCCACGCGTCCCTTATCAGCCACCACCACTGCTGGTGGAGAAGCCGGCCGCTCCCAAGGCGGCCAAAAAGAAAAAGGGCAAGAGTAAAGACAAGGACAAAGAAGTAGAGCCACCTCCTCCGCCACCCACGCCCGAACTGCCGGACGACTGGGAGGACTTGTCGCAAGCCGACAGCTTGGCGGAGCGCACAGAGGTCACCCCCGGCAAGATAGACGATTGGACGCTAGTCCGGCTGACGGCCGGTCCGCAGAAGGGCAAGTCCGGCTGGGCGCTCTCGGGGATGCTGGTGATGGCCATCCCGGATGAAGTGGCGCAGTATTCGGAAGGGCACCGGATCATGGCCTACTGGCCGCTGGGAACCGTGGATGACGAGGGCACGCCGAAGAACCACTACCTTTGGGCCACGATGAGCCAAAAGGGCCAGCCTTTCCAGTTCGATGGCTTTCGCATCTTCCTCTACAACCATCGGCGTCACCGCTATGAGCAGGCCTATCGAGAAAAGAACCTGGAAGGCTTCTTCCCCTTGGATGTTGTCCGCCCGGGCCGCAAGCCGGACTATCTGTCTGAATTTACGGTGGTCACACGCAAAGATGGCCAAAAGATCGCCCGCACTTTCGCCTTTCTGGGGTACCGTGTGGTGAAGCTGGAAGAGAAGCCGTATGTCGAGGCGGCCGCACCTGCTGCCAATCAGCCAGCAGCCGCCACGGAGGCTGCCCCCACCGCGGCACCCGATGCGGAGAACCGACCGTGGTACAAACGGCTGTTTCATTAGGGAGTTCTCGGCTCAAAGTGAGGGTGGATTGGGGGTGTTCCCGGTCGGTAACTGGTTTCGGTTTTGTACCGGGGCCTTTCGCTTTAAGGGGCCACGTTTGAGAGTGCAGGTCTGCTCATCGGCGAGTATCTTTCCTTTAGCAGTTCTCGCAGCTGAGCCTCGGCCGCATACCCTCTGTCGGTGTTCCCGAATGCCGTCGCGACCAGCACATTGCGGGCAAACTCATCATCGGCGCGCCTCGAATGACAGGCGGTATCCGGTCAGGAAGGGTTCCACTTTTCTCAGAGTGATCATGATTGGGCCGCATCCAGTCCAGGCCGCCGTAAACCCATCCATGTCGTTAGGGTTGAGCGCTGCCGCGGCCGAAGTTCGCTTATCGAGGTCAAGAACAACACCCATCACGCTTTCCACCAACTCGGTCATCTTGGCGACTTTAGACTCAAGATCTGCGACCTTCTTGGAGAGCGCGACCATCTGTGCTTCAAGGCTTGGCTTCGGAGGTTGCTGCGCATTTACGGTGGTCGCTAGTACCGCAGTGCCGATGAGCCGCCAAAGGCTGAACATACCCCTACCTCGCCTTCCTGTCCCGTTCCTGGGCTTTCCGATGTTTCGCATGCGTGGCGATGATATCTCGGACCACGCGGACTCGTTCTGGGGTTGCCGGACTCCAGGAAGTCCTGGAAGTCGGACAGATGTAGGCTATCAAACTTGATTATCACTGACTCCCGACGCGCTCCGAATGCCTAAATCTGCTTTCTCCCACGATAGAGCAGTTCTGCCGCAGATTCTGCTGTAACCTCACCAAAGCGATGGCAAAATCACGCCTGAGACGTTCCGCCCCTTTGAGCGATCGCTGGGGTTGTAGGCGGCCCTCTGCTGGCCTCGCGTTCCGAAAGCTCAGTCGAAGTATTTCTGCCGGAAGGCATCCGAGCGCCGTTGACGTTCCGTGACCGGCTCTGGCAACCGTTCGGGCGGCGTGCGCCGTTTCCTGAACTGGACCGCCGCCGGCCGCCACCGGCGGATGGAGACACCGGCGCGGGTGGTCCAGGAGCAGGCGGTTCGCCTGGCCCTCCACCTCCGCGCTAACGGGGCGGCAAACGCAGCTCAGCCGCCCGGCCGGAAGAACAAGGGCGTTCTTCCCGGCGTGGGCGGCTGAGTTACTTCAGCGATGAAACTTGCCGTGGCGGCGGCTTACTTGACCGTCAAGCCGGTTTCCCGCAAGACCTCTCCGGACTTGGCGTACAGCCGGACCCAATACTGGCCCGAGCTCAGTTGTCCAGTCGTGAATGTCGCCTGCGCGCCCTCACGCCGGGCGGCTCCCCGCTGGACCACGTCACCGGAGCCCTTCACCAGTTCCGCGTCACAGCAGTTGTCCAGCGGCAGGCCGGTCAAGTCGATGCGCAGCGTCAGCGGATGTCCGGCCGCCGCCGTGGAGCTTTCCACTCCGCGCAGTGCCGTCATCTCGACGGTTAAGGCAGCAGGCTGACGCAGCATGGGCGCCATCACGGCCAAAGCCGCGGCCAAGGCTCCGGCCGTCACCCAGCGCGAAGCGGCGGGCAAGGCAATAGTTTGGGTCAACGCTGCCTTCACCCGATCCCACCAGCCGGGCACGGCGGCTTCTTCTTGCAATTCGCGAGCGGCTTGCCGGGCGGCCTGGGCAAACAGATCCAGTTCGTCCAATTGCTGCTGGCAGTGCGGGCAGACCAGTAGGTGTTCTTCCAGGGCAGCGGCAGCGGTTTCGTCCAAGCGGCCTAGACTGTAAAGTTCGAGCATATCGTCGCCTGGGTGAGGCGCCTCCGAAGTAGCTTTCATAGTGAGTGTCTCCGTCATCTTATATGTCTCCGATGTCCTACCCAACGTAGACGGGGCGTCCGCGCGATCATTTCCCGCCGATTGAGCCACGGCGGCTGGGGTAGGCGGCCGCATTCCGGCCAACCGGCGGGCGCTCCCGAGGGGGCGGAGCTCCCAAGCCCCCGGGGAGCGGAGGCGACAGGAGCAAGAGCGCTCACTATCTGGTTAGTGTCTTGCACGGCCAGTTATTCTCTGAAAGAAAGATCCGGGTGTACCGCGCACTACGCGACGCTTCCCTAACTCTCCGAACCGGGCCTTGGCGCGCGATTTCAGCAGCCGGAACTGGGTCTCGCTGAGCTGCATGTCCTCGCAAATCTTCTCCTGGGTCTGCTCCAGCAGGTAGAAGCGCGTCAGAATTTCGCGGTCGCGGGAAGAGATGCTGGAGAGCACCGTCTTCATGATGTCGATGGTCTCCCGGGCCATCGCCGTCTCCTCCGGGTTGCGCTGGCCGTCGACCACCGCTGCTCCGGCATCGAGATCAACATAGTCGCGGCGGCTCTGCACCGCTGACCCAATGTAGGCGGCCACTTGCCGGCGGACGACGGTTCGGACAAAACCCATCAGCCGCTCCGGCTCCCGTAGTTCCTGCCGCTGGATCGCCTGCACTACAATCAGGAACGTATCGTGAACCTTGTCGTCCAGTTCCTGCGTGCCCAACTGCCGGCACAGGTAGTACCGGATGCCCTTGGAGAAAATCCTATATAGCTCTTCCAGCGCCGCATCCTCGTTGGCGCGGATCCGGTCGACCAGCGCGGACCAGTTGGACGGAGCAGCCGCAGGGGTGGAATCGGTTCTGGCCGTCGGGAGTCCATCGGCCGAAGGCATGGCGTCGATCCCACTCGCCTTCTCCTCCACACGCGCCGTTTGGGTGGCTGCTTGCATTTATGATCCTTTCGAAATCAGGAAGAAACCTGCCCAATGGCGCGGCACCCGCCGCCAGTCGGTGGACTGGAGCATCTCGATTTGCGCTTGCCGCAACGCATCCGCGGCAGCCCGTGACCTGGCCTCGCCCGCATGGGGCACCGTTGAATAGTGCCGGTAAAAACTGGAAAAAAGCTCGCCCCGGTCGTCGGTGGTGGGCCACAGAGAGGCGGCGACGCCGTGAGCCCCAGCCAGCAGCCACGAACGGGTTAGCCCCATCAGCCCGGCTCCGGGAATGGTCTGGCCCGCACCCGAAGCGCAACCACTCAACACCACCAGCTCCGGGGCCGCCGGAAAAGCGGAAATCTGCTCCGCCCCCAACAGTTCCGGCTGCCGTAGCGCAATCAGGGCGGTGGTGGGCGTATCGGGAAGCGTCACAAAGTGGGTGGCAAAGTGGAGCACCGCCGGCCGCCGGGCCACCATCTCCGTAACCGTGGCGCGGTTGGCCTGGCTGCCGGTGAGCGTCACCCGTTCTCCACCCCAGGATCTGGCGCAGCGGTCAATCTCCACCCCGGAACCAATCAGGCGAGGTAGATTGAAGCCCGGCTGTCCTGCCCGGGCTGACCGATCCTGCCGCGGGTCAGCGGGGTTGTAGATCGGGTCGCCAACCCCCACAAACAGTGCCGACGATGTACCGGCGGAGGTGGTGGAACCACTCAGCAATACGCTCGGCGCCAACCGTAACGTATGTTTTTCAACCAGATACACCGATTCCTCCGTAGCCGTTGCGGTTCTGCTGGGCACCCGCAGAGCGGCTAGAGGCAGCTCAAACAGGCGGTCGTCCAGCACCACCGTCCAATACCGTTTAGTGGCCACATCGGGGGATATCTCTCCAAAAAAATGGGAGTAATCCATCGTCGAACCTTGATCTGCCAGTACTGTTTTGCGGAGGGCTTGCACGCGACCAATCAGCTCTTGTTTGGAAGGCAGCCGGCGGAGCTGCAGTTGTTGCCGGGTGATATGCCAGACATAGGAGAATGGCTCGCCCAAATGGAAGCTGAACATCGCTTCATCGGGTTGAAGTTGCTCCATTGACGCCTTCAGGGCAATCATCGGAGCAACGCGCGGAAAGGTGAGCGCGGCATCCAGGCCGGCTTTCGCTTCCAGATCCGCCAGTTCGATCTCCAGCCGCTGCGCGGTTTCCACTGCCCCGGGCCGTTTGTTCAGGGCATCGGCTTGGGACCGTTGCAATGCCGCCAATCGGTCCCAATAAGCAGCCGGCAGTGAGACCTGCTGCCCCGGGGCGGCAATGGCCCGCAAGCTGGCGTGCCGGCTCTCTTCGGCCACGGCGAGCGCTTCCAGCGACATTCCCTGGTCTGACCGGTTCAAGGCGTCTTCGGCGGCGAACTGAATGAAGGACGAACGGAGATCGTGCACCACCTTCTCCCAGTTGGCCTGCATGGCGGAAACCGGCAGCACGTCCACGCGCTCCCGCCGGATCAGTTCCAGGGCCACGCGGTAGTCCTGGTGTGCGCCCGGGCGGTCACCCATGGCCAACCGCACGCGGGCCCGGTCACCATGCACGCGATAGAGGGGGAAATTGCTGGGGTCGCTCCGTTGGCTCTGCACTGATTGGTCAAGCAGCGCCAATGCTTCCCGATTGCGCTTCTGCTCCAGCCGGAGTTTGCCCAGCTTGGCGTAGCACTTGTACGCCTCACTCGGATCCAGCAACCGCCGGATGCGGAAGGCTTCAGACAGGTAGTGGTCGGCTTCACTCAACTGGCCGTGGTCCAGATACCAGTACCCCAGATGATCCAAGGCAGTGGCCATCTGTCGAGGGTCTTCCCAGCGGTCCGCCTCTGCGGCCGCTTCCAGCAACAGCGGGATGCCGCGCTCCATCCGGCCACTCAGGGTCAAGGAGTCACCAAGAATCAAAAGGATAAAACGGCGAAAACGTTTAGAGTCAGGCGGCAGTGAATGTAGGGCCGTTTCCGCGATCTCGACGGCTTTGGCGTGCTCGCCCATCATCGCGTACAGCAAGGCGAGGTTGGCATTGACCAGTGCGATAGTCTCGTGGAGGGAGGCTTGCTCGGCAAAACGGCGGGCTTCCAGATAAGCACTCATTGCGCCCGAATAATCGAAAACCTGTAGCCGGGCGCTGGCCAAATTGTTCAGGTGGCGAATGGCCGTGCTGGTCTGGCCTTCCTGGCGGGCTTGCTGGTAGCCTTGTTCAAAGCTGCGAGCCGCCTCGCGATAACGGGCCGTGGAGTAGAATTCCAGCGCTTGCTTGCCGATCGCCACCAAGCGTGGACTATCGGCGATCGTGGCCGGTTTGGCCAACCGTCGCGGGGCCTCGCCCACACCGGGTAGTGACAAAGCCAAAATCAGCCCGAAGGCGAAAAGACGCACGGATCACACCCAAAGTTCAAGTGATGGCCGCGAAATAGGCTGGCGGCCGTGCGGTACCACTAGTCCTAGTAGTACCGCACGGTAGTATAGCACAGCGAGTGTGCGGGGTAGTAGCCCAGTAGGGCGTCAAACTTAGTTTGAAGGGTAAAGCATGTAAAGCAGCGCCTCCTGAAATGGCGCTGAGTCTTCGCCCGTCATCGCTACAGTGATAATTGCCGGAGCTTTTTCAGCTGGCAGCCATCCTTGCTCGGGGCGGCGGAAACTAGAACAGGAACGGGATGATAATCGGCACAATGTCGATCGGCATCGAAGAGCTCCTTAGTTTTTACGAAAGCGGCCCCGGCCGGGGCGAGCCACATCCAGAGACTAAGTGGTTCGCATGAGGTGTCAAATACTTGATCCTTTCTTGGTTATTGTTTTCAACGATTTAGAAAATTTCGAGAATCGTGATCGCCCTTGGCTCTCCGCCATAGCCTGCTAAACTAGGGCCAGATGCGGCGATTTGGCCCGGTTTTGGCATTGATCATCGCGGGTTTGATAGGCGGCGTCGGCTATCTGTATTGGCTAACCCGGCAGCGCCAGGCAGACCAGGCCACGGCAGTTCCCCCAGCCCTGGATCAGTCGCTCAATTCTCAAGCCAAAGAGTGGGCTTGGTCTCAAACCGTGGGAGGCAGGACGGTGGTGGAAGTCCGCGCCAAGGATTTTCGCCAGGTCAAGGATCCGCCGGTGATCGAGCTGAATGGGGTCGAACTCAAGATCTTCCATGGGGAAGAACAAAAGTTCGACCGCGTTTCCAGTGCCAAGGCGCACTTCTCCATCCCGGAAGGCAAGATGGTCTCCGAAGGCGAAGTGGACATCAAGCTGGGCGAGGTGCCCGAGGGTGCGCTCGCTGGCCGGCTGATGAACATCCACACGGCCGGCGTCACGTTTGAAAACAAGACCGGCCGCGCCGACACCGATCAGCACGCCACCTTTGTGCTGGATGTGGGCGACGGCGAAGCCGACGGCGCCACCTATGATCCGCAGATGCGCGAACTGCGCCTGAAAAGCAACGTCAAGCTCAACTGGCGCGGCAAGGACCCCAAGGCGTTGCCGATGCTAATCCAGGCCGGGGAGTTGATCTACAAGGAAGCTGAGCATAAGGTCTGGCTGCTGGGCTGGTCTAAGTTCATGCGCGACAAGCTGACCATGTCCGGCGGCCCGTCCATCATCACCATCGAAGACGGCAATCTGCGGCTGGTGGAAACGGTGCAGGCCACTGGCGTGGACAAGCACCCGGACCGGACGGTCGAGTTTGGGGCGGAGCAACTGCAGATCATTTTGGCCGATGGCGCGCGCATCGAGAAGATCACCGGCCAGACCAACGC
Source organism: Bryobacteraceae bacterium (assembly GCA_947458745.1). Taxonomy (GTDB): domain Bacteria; phylum Acidobacteriota; class Terriglobia; order Bryobacterales; family Bryobacteraceae; genus JAPKYZ01. The sequence goes on from CANGYQ010000005.1 coordinate 298,178, forward strand.
CCGGCTGACCAGCATCTCCAAGACCGGCCGCACCCAGGTCCGCAGCCAACGGCTTGATCTCAGCTTCGCTGACGAGAAGGGGACCAGCGTCCTCACCAAGGCCCTGGCCACCGGGGCCAGCATCGCCGAGTCGTTCCCGTTGGTTGATCCCAAGCCTGAAAATCGCGTCTTGAAGTCCGATGTCATCGAGCTGAAGATGAAACCCGGCGGCCGTGAGGTGGCCACCATGGACACCCATGCTTCGGGCGTGCTGGACTTCTTGCCCAATCAGGTGACCCAACGGAAGCGCCACCTGGAAGCGGAGCGGATGAACATCCGCTATGGAGCCAACAACCAGATGGAATACTTCCGCGCGGTGAAGGTGACCACCCGGACCGACCCCGCCGCCCAACGTCCCGGCAAGCCCCAGACCACCTCCAGCGAGAACATGGAGGCCGGCTTTGACGCCAAGGGCGACCTGGCGCGCCTGGAGCAGTGGGGCAACTTCCGCTACCAGGAAGGTGACCGGCAGGCACTGGCGCAGCGTGCCGTGCTGGACCAGGCAAGAAATCTGATGACGCTCACCAGCGACGCCCGCGTCTGGGATGCGGCCGGGTCCACCGATGCTGAATCCATCGTCATTAACCAGACCAATGGCGACACCGTCGCCCAGGGCCGCGTCCGCACCGTGCGGGACCCCCACCGGGCCATTGCGGAACGCATGGTCACCAGCGGCAACAACGCCAAAATCCGTTACCAGGGGAAGGCCACCGTCTGGCAGAACGACAATAAGCTCGACGCTGAAACCATCGATATAGACCGCGCCGCGGGCACTTTGGTGGCTGAAGAGCGCGTAGTCAGCATGTTGCAGGACAAGAGCAAAGTGGTCACCGTCATCCGCGCCGCCCACATGAACTATTCCGACAAGCAAAAGGTGACCTACTATTCGGGCGACGTCTTCCTCACCCGTCCGCAGTTGACGGTGAAGTCCAAGAAGTTGCGCGCCTATCTGGTGGAGGAAGACGCGGAACGCTCCGCCACGTTGCCCGATTCGGGTCTCGATCGGGCGTTCGCCGAAGGCAATGTCGAGATCGTGCAAACCAATGGTCCCCGCACCCGGCAGGGGTTTGGTGAGGCGGCGGATTATTACGTCACCGATGGCAAGGTTATCCTCGAAGGAGGAGCGCCGCAGTTGACCGAAACGCAGCCCGGAGTGAAACCCAACGTGACCAAGGGCCGTCGTCTCACTTGGCTGGCCAATAGCGACAAGTTGACGGTGGAAGGTGCCGACGAAGCGCCCGGCTCCAGCACCTTGCGCCGCAAGAAGCCCCAGCCCGCGGCCACGGCGAATACCAAGAAATGAAGACTCTACGGACGGCGGAAATCTGTAAAGCCTACAGCGGCCGTCGAGTAGTCGATGGCGTGTCGGTTTACGTCGAGCAGGGCGAAGTCGTCGGCTTGCTGGGCCCCAACGGCGCGGGCAAGACGACGTCGTTCTACATCATCGTCGGCCTGGTTAGTCCCGACGCCGGCAAAGTGATGCTGGACGACGTGGACCTGACCAATCTGCCCATGTACCAGCGCGCCCGCCGCGGCATCAGCTACCTGCCGCAGGAGCCCAGCGTCTTCCGCAAAATGAGCGTCGAGGAAAACCTGATGGCCATCCTCGAAACGCTGCCCATCCCGCAACGCGAACGCCGCGAACGCATGTTCCGGTTGATCGAACAGTTGGGCCTGGAAAAAGTGCGTGAGAATCAAGGCTACATGCTCTCCGGCGGCGAACGGCGGCGTTTGGAGATTGCCCGTTCCCTGGTGATCGAACCCAGCTTCCTGCTGCTGGACGAACCGTTCTCGGGCATCGACCCCATCCAGGTGCTGGAACTGCAGAAGATCATCGCCGACTTGAAACGCGAAGGTATCGGTATCCTGGTCACCGACCACAACGTCCGCGAAACTCTCGCCGTCACCGACCGCGCCTACATCATCAACAACGGCAAAATCTTCCGCACCGGCTCACCGCTAGCGCTCCAACGCGACGCCGAAGTCCGCCGCGTCTACCTGGGCGATAACTTCCAGATGGGCTTTGAAGATCTGAGCGCTTGAGCGAGCGGTCAGCCCGCCGCACCCCCAACCATGAAAAGCGATCCGGAGACGCGCGCAGAACCGAGCCGCGACCAGCAGGAGCGGTCTGCCCTCTCACTGAATATGTTCCTATGACGCGCTGCTTGATTTTCAGAGCAGCCGCGACCACCAGCAGGCCACACAGGATCAGTTTGCTCGCACCCGAAACAGCAACACATCCAAGCTAAACGTCACCTGCCGTGCCGTCGCCGGAGTGGACTGCATGGGCCGGTAGATCGCCAGCAGGACGTCTTCCACCGCCGCCGCATCAAGGTCCGCCGTGGTGGTGACTCGCGCCTGATCGGCTAGCTCAAATTGAGGAGCGAACTCCGCCACCGTGCGCTCCACCCGCTCCCGCCCCACGCCACGCAGTTCGATCAAGTCATCCGGTGCTGGTAGAGCGACAAGAAGACGCCCCTCGGGCCGTAGCACGCGCCGGAACTCGGCCGGGTTCATGCGGGCTGTGATCGACATGACGCAGCTGAAGGACTGGTCTTGATAAGGCACCGCGCGATCGGCATTGGCCACCACCCATTCCACGTTCGGGTAACGCCGTGCGGCCGCGTCGATGGCCGGAATCGAGATATCCACACCATGCCCCTGCGCTCCGGTGGCCGCCGCCAAGGAGCCCAGATAGAACCCATCGCCGCACCCGGCATCAAGCACCACATCCGCCGGACCCAACGCGGCCATCCGCCTCACGCCTGCAAGCAGCGGACCCGTAACGCCCCGGTCATGCAACCGCCGCCGCGCGGCCACCGCCTCACTGGAATCTCCAGGCTGCTTCGACCGCCGCTCCTGCGGCTGCAGCAGATTCACATAGCCGCTGCGGGCCATGTCAAACGAATGGTTCCGCTCACATCGCCAGCGCCGTTGATCGCGCTGAAGCGGTAACCGGCAGTCTCGGACAGGGCAGACAAGCACGTTCAATCAGAGTGTAGCGCGGGCGTCTGGCTCCACCGAGTTTCGTGGCGCAAGTGGCGCTGGCCATCTGATGCGGGACGAATCTGGTTTCCCGAATGCCCCAACCGCACTACCGCCGGACTGCCCGGCATTCAAAACAGCGGCGCGACGTTCCCGAAGCATGTCCCACCGAAAGTTCCTGGAGTAATCTAGCAACATGAATTCCACTGCCGTCACGGCGTGCGACTCTGACGCGGCGCTCGACCCTTGTCTCAAGGGAGGATGAAGTGGGATCAGGCGCACGAATGAAACTCTTTTCTGCTCTTCTAATCGCGCAGTTCGCACTCAGCGCCATATCGTTGGAAACCACTTATCGCGCAGAATCTTCCTGCTGCGGAGTCGACTACGCAATCGCGCCAGTCCAAAGCATTTCTTTAGAATCGAGCGACGAATTGATCCGCTCGGTGCGACAGCTCTTTCCTGACAAGGCCCTTGTCTATGCCGTTCTAGCGACAGAGCCGGGTCAGGAAATTGGCACGGGCCGGGAACTCGTGACCGACACCTATCGGCCCTGGCTTCGCGCCTATGATGACCTTGGCCGTCGGTTCAAAGGTCCTCAGATCCAGATTGTCATTGCACCCACAGCCTGGGCTACCACGCTTCGTTTACCCGACGGAAGTCTGCAGACTCGGATCAGCGCGACGGGCGCATCCGAGTTTGAGAGCATCCTGGTGAGAGGGTTTCGTCACCTGTCGATAAAGGGGGGCCGTATCAATGTGAAGCCACGTACAGTTGTTTTTCTACAGGTGCCTGATGCGGCGGCTCTGGGGCGCCTAATCGAACCCTTCGCGTCACCCTGGTCCTTTGGCGACGCGCAATTCCGGATTCGGACCGATGAATGCTTCGGATCTGACATGGCCTTTCCTCGCAGTCACCCATTTGTCCTATCCGTCACCCGAAGTTGTCCACCGAATCCCTCTGATCTGTCACCAGAGACATCGTGTGAGTGGCGGGACGGCGCGATCAAGTGCACTGCTTATCGCTTCAGCGAGGGAGGAGGCAAGGTAGCCCATTAGCTCAACGCCGCAGTTCCACCGGATGTTCAGCTTGGCAGTACCACGCATTGAAAGAGAATTATGAACCGAATTGACCTCACCACGATCTTGGCATTGAATGCGATTGCCGATGACTATGAGAATCTGGAGACGATTAGTCAGGATGTGAGGCAACTAGGCGAGCGTTGCGGGCTAATCTTCGGCCACACCGAGATTGAAGCCGCGGTGTTGTATCTGCTGGAGTTTGGGTTTGCAAAGGCGTATCGCCTATCACCCTATGGCCCACCCGATGAGGTCGTTGGAATTCCATCACTAGCCGAAATAACGTCACTGTATTTCTTCCGCACAGAGATGGGAAGCGAACTCCAATTGCGACCGATCGAGGGATGGCCCTTCGATGAGCACGGCTCACTCCGACACGGTTGGCACCTTTCCGAAACGGAACGGCTTCTACCCCAGAGAGGGGTCAGTTAGACCTCGGCGACGCGCACCACCTAAACTGGACTCATGGATACAAATTCTTCTCCCTTCGAACAACTAGGCGGCGCCGCCGCGGTCGAAGCCGCCGTGGATAATTTTTACGGCTGCGTGCTGGCTGATGTCCGCATCCGCCACTTCTTTGAAGGCGTGGATATGGTCCGGCAGCGCCGGATGCAGGCCGCTTTTCTTACGGTGGCCTTTGGTGGACCCAACCATTACTCAGGCGCCGGGATGGCCAAAGCGCATGCTCGGCTGGTCGCCGATGGTCTCAACGACAGCCACTTCGATGCTGTAGTGGAAAATCTGGCCGCCACTTTGCGTGAGTTGAGCATCGCCGACGGTCTCATCGGGCAGGTGGCCGCCATTGCCGAATCAGTACGCGGCGACGTGCTGGGCCGCTCCGCCGCCTAGTGGATCGTCTTCCGCTTCCGGTTCATAAAGTCCATCAGCAAGTACTGGCCTAGCGTGTAGGGCGTGGTGAAGTAGGCCTTGCCCTTGCACATCTCCGTCACCTTCTGGACAAAGCTGATCAGCGCGTAGTCGCTGGCCAGCATGAAGGTGTTGATCAGGATGCCTGCCCGCTTGCAGCGGTTCACTTCTTCGAGCGTGCGCGAGATCACCAGCGGGTCCAGGCCAAAGGCGTTCTTGTAGATCCGCCCATCGTCCAGCGTCAAGGCCGAAGGCTTGCCGTCGGTGATCATGACGATCTGCTTCATGTCCTTCTTCTCAGCCTTCAGCAAACGCTGCGCCAGAATCAGGCCGTCGCGTGTGTTGGTGTAGTACGGCCCCACCTGCACGCGGGCCAGCTCCGACACCTTCATCTCTTCCGCTGAATCGTGGAACAGCACCAGGCGCAGGCTGTCACCGGGATACTGCGTCCGGATCAGATGTGCCAGTGCCAGCGCCACCCGTTTGGCGGGCGTGAAGCGATCTTCGCCATAAAGGATCATCGAGTGCGAACAATCCAGCATCAACACCGTCGCGCACGAGGATTGATACTCGCTCTGGTGCACGTGGACGTCGGAGTATTCCAAGTTCAACGGCAACGAAAGCCCCTCGCGCTGCAAGGCCGAAAACAGCGTCTGGGCCACGTCGATGTTCAGCGTGTCGCCAAACTCGTAAGGCTTGGACGCGCCGCTTGATTCGACGCCGGTGGCCATGTCGCGCGTGTCGTGAGCACCAAAGCTCGACCGGCCAAGCGACCCCATCAGATCCTTCAATGTATTGAAACCCAGAAAGTCGACCGACTTGCCGGTGACTTCAAAACGGGGCTCCGTTGGCTGCCCCGTGCCACCCGGCCCCTGCTGCTCTTCGGCGTTCAAGAAGCCCTCGTCCATCAGCTTCTTGATGAGGCGCTCCAGCAACTCCTCCATCTCCTCGCGGGGCATGGAGTCGAGTTGCTCCAGCATCTCTTGACGCTGCGCTTCCTCAAACAGATCGCCCGACCGCAGGGCCTGCTCAATGGCCTGCTTCAGGGCTTCCAGCGAATCCGGGTCAAACTCACCCGGCTGCTGATATTGGCCGTCGAATCCAGACTTCAGGAAGAAGTCCGACAACGCCTTCATCAGATCCGTGGCGTCGATGCCCAGATCCTCCGGAACGTATTTGCCGTACTTGATGCGGCGCATGGGAGCCTTTAGTTGAAGTCCCGGCGCTGCTTGCGGCGGCGGCGCGGATCGAACTCTTCTTCTTCCTCGCTTGGCGTCGGCTCCACCGGACGGCGGCGCTCCTCTGCCACGAAGGCCAATTCTTCATTGCGCGAAATGCGCCGGTGCGCGTACAAGCCTTCGAGAATAAACTCGCCCGCCGACACCCGCAGCGCGTCGCTCTCGTTCTCGCTCAAGCCCAGCTTGCCCGTGTGCTCCAGCAAACCTTGAATGGAAGCGAGCGCATGCACCAGCGACCGGGCGGAGGCGCCCTCATCAAGACGTACCGCGCCGCCCAACTCGAACCACTGCACCACCTGCCGCATGTTCACGCCATCCAGGTACTGCGTGTAGACCTTCATCACGGCCAGCTTGATCAACTCCCGCGCCACGGCGTCGCCGCCCTTCAGCTCGCCTTCATACTCCAGCTCCAGCTTGCCGGTAATGGCGGGCAAGGCCGCATAGATGTCAGCCACGCGCGGCACTGCCTCGGTTTCGCCACTGATCAACGCGCGGCGTTCAGCGCTGGATACGACGTTTTCCAGCACTGAAATCGGCAACCGTTGCGAGACGCCGCTGCGCTTGTCGACACGCTTGTCGTCGCGGGCCGAGAATGCGATCTGCTCCACGGTGGAGCGGATGAAATCCGGAATCGCGATCTCAATCGCGGTGCCCGGTGCGGCGGGCCGTGCGGTCCACGCCTCTTGCGAGGTGATCTCGATACCGTGTCCCAGCGTCAACGGATAGTGCGTGCGGATCTCGCTGCCAATGCGATCTTTCAGCGGCGTCACAATCTTGCCGCGTGCCGTGTAGTCTTCTGGATTGGCGGTAAACACCAGCATCACATCCAGGGGCAACCGGATGGGGTAGCCCTTAATCTGGATATCACCCTCTTGCATGATGTTAAACAGCCCCACCTGGATCTTGCCCGCCAGGTCCGGCAGTTCGTTGATGGCAAAAATGCCCCGGTTCGCGCGCGGCAGCAGGCCGTAGTGGATGGTCAGTTCGTCCGAGATGTCCGCGCCGCGCCGGGCGGCCTTGATCGGATCAATGTCGCCGATCATGTCGGCAATCGTGACGTCGGGCGTGGCCAGCTTTTCCACATACCGTTCATCGGCTGAAAGCCACGCCAGGGGAGTTTCATCGCCCATCTGCGCCAGTGTCTGCCGCCCGAAGCCCGAGATCGGAGCAAACGGATTATCCCGGATCTCGGAGCCGGCAATGTACGGCGTCCATTCATCCAGCAACGAGGTCAGCATACGGATCAGCCGCGTCTTGGCCTGTCCGCGCAGGCCCAGCAGGATGAAGTTATGCTTCGACAGAACCGCGTTCACCACCTGCGGCACCACGGTCTCTTCATAGCCCAGCACGCCGGGGAAGAGCGGCTCCTTGCGGGCCAGTTTGGCGATCAGGTTGTGGCGTAGCTCATCCTTGACGCTGTGGCCGTGCCTCGCGGACCCACCCCAGGAGCTATTCCGCAAGGCGCCCAACGTCGACGGAAGGTGGGCGCGTGACCGCTCAGGCGAGCCAGAAGTTTCCATAGTTGTCTGATGGCAGTCTAGCAGCCGCCGATTCACTCTCTCGGCCGCCAAATTCCCGGCGAAGTCGCCGCGCAAATGCTGGGATAACCTCCAGTCAATTTGACACCGGCCCATCGGCTTCGATAGCTTGAATCCCAGTATTTTCCTTAACGGGGAGGTTGGACCATGACAGTTCGCCAGGCGCTGGGTTTGTGCGCCATCACCTTTTCTTTTTCAAGCGTGGTCTTCGCGCAACAGATTTCGGGTAGCATCTCGGGTGTTGTCCGTGACAATCAGCAAGCCGTCATCGCCGGCGCGAAGGTAACCGTCACCAGTACGACGCAGGGTTATGTTCGCGAAGGTACGACGAATGGCGAAGGCATCTTTCTGTTCACTTCGCTGCAGCCTTCCACCTATAACTTGACGGTGGAAGTGGCGGGTTTCAAGAAGTCCGAACGCAAAGACATCAAGATTTTCGCGGCTGACCGTTTGGATTTCCCCATTGTGATGGAACTGGGTGCGGTCAGCGACACTATCACGGTCTCTTCGGAAACGGTGCAGGTCCAAACCTCCGGAGCCGAGAAATCCGGCGTCCTGACAGGCAAGCAAGTGGTGGATCTGGCGCTGGTCTCCCGTGACTTCATCGGTCTCGTGCGCGTCATCCCCGGTGTTGTCTTCACGGGCGGACTGGGTGGCATTCAAGCCAATGGCAACCGCGGCAACCAGAACAACTTGACCCTCGATGGCGTCACCAACGTCGATACCGGCTCCAATGGCGGCTTGCTGGCCACCACCAACATCGACATGATCAGCGAGTTTAAGGTGACCACCAACGCGCAGCCCGCCGAGTATGGCCGCAGCTCCGGCGCGCAGATCCAGGTGGTGACCAAGAGCGGCACCAAGCAGTTCCACGGCACTGGGTATGACTTCTACCGGCACGAAAGCTTGAATGCCAACCTGTGGCGCGACAACATCGAGAACCGTCAGCGCCGTCTCTATCGCTTCAACTACCCCGGCTTCAACATCGGCGGCCCGGCCTACATCCCTGGCCTGTTCAACAAGAACAAGGAAAAGTTCTTCTTCTTCGTCGGTATGGAATGGCAGAACCAGTTGGTGTTCAATACGCTGCGCAATGTGACCGTGCCGACGGCGTTGGACCGCACCGGAAACTTCTCCCAGTCCCGCGAAGGCGGCGGTTCGCCGCTGGTGGTTCGCGATCCGTTGAACAACGGCATCCAGTTCCCCAACAATACGATCCCGCCCAACCGCATCAACCCGGACGGCCAGAAGATCCTTGGCTTCTACCCGCTGCCCAATGCGGAAGGCCGTGACCCGAGTTTCAATTACCAGACGCAGCAATCACACAGCTTCCCCCGCCAGGAACGCATTTTCCGCGGCGACTACAATATCAACGAGAAGTGGCGCTTTTATGCCCGGTTCAACAACACCGTCAGCCAACAGAACATGCCTTATGGCCAGTGGAACGCCGACTACAACATCCCGTTTGGCCCCATGAACTTCGGTAACCCTGGCTGGAGCGCCATCGGCAACCTCACCACCATCATCAACCCGACGCTGACCAACGAGTTCATTTTCGGTTCGTCCAAGAACGTGCTCAACATCGATCCGGTGGACAAAGCGTTTGACCGCAGCAAGCTGAACCTCAGCTACCGGATGCCGTTCACCGACTCTGACAAGTTGGGCCTGGTGCAGAACTGGCGCTTCGGCGGCGTTTCCAACGCCCCGTTCACCAACTTTGCCGGTACGCCGTTCCGCAACTTCAACCACACTTGGGACATCACCGACAACATGACCAAGATCTGGCGGTCCCATACATTCAAGGCCGGCATCTACATGCAGCTCAGCCAGAAGGACCAGACCGCGTTCACCTCGATCAACGGTGACATCTGGTTCGACCGCGACGGCTCCAACCCTGGCGACACCAACTGGGCGTTTGCCAACGCGCTGCTGGGCAACTACCAGCGCGTGGCGCAATCCAATGCGGCCTTGAACGGCCAGTACCGCTACTGGAACATTGAATGGTTCGCCCAGGATTCCTGGCGCGTCAACTCTAAGCTGACCATCGACTATGGGATGCGCTTCTACTGGATTCAGCCCCAGTTTGACCGGGCACTGCAGACCTCGTCGTTCAATCCGCAGCTCTACAACACTGCCCAACGGGCGATCCTGCGCCAACCGGTCCGCGTCAACAACATCAACCAGTCACTCAACCCGCTCACCGGCGAAGTCGGCCCGGCGGCCTTGATTGGCACCATCGTGACGCAGAACAACGCCGCCTTTACCGGGCCCCTGTATTCCAACGGCATGGGCCGGGCGGGCCTGAACGGCTATCCGGCGGGCCTGATCAACGACCGGGGCATTCACTTTGCTCCCCGCATCGGCATTGCCTACCAGCCATTCAGCAAGACCGTGATCCGCGTGGGCGGCGGTGTGTTCTATGACCGCTTCCAGGGCAACCCCGTCTTCGACATGTTGCCCAACCCGCCCTCCACCACTCGCCCCACCTTCTTCTACGGCAACCTGGCCAGCATCCCTCCGGCCAGCGCCGGTGTGTTCGCGCCCGCCGGTGTCAATGGCTTTGACATCAACGGCAACGTGCCCACCACCTACAACTGGAACTTCTCCATCCAGCGTCAATTGCCGGGCAACATGCTGCTCGACGTCGGTTACGTCGGCAGCCGGAGCCTCTTCAATATCTACCGCCGCAATGTGAACGCGGTTCCCTTTGGCAGCGCCTGGCTGCCCGAGAACCAGAATCCACTGTCGGCGACGCCTCTGTTTGATGGTTCTACCACGAAGGCGGTCAACCTCTATCGCCCCTTCCCGGGCTATGACAACGCCAACATCCTGGGCTTCGGCGCGCCCTCCAAGTACCACTCGCTGCAAGTGGCCCTCAACCGTCGCTTCAGCAGCGGTCTGACGTTCGGCTTGGCCTACACCTGGTCTCGGACCATCGGCTTGGTATCGGGTGACGGCGACTTCGTCCATCCCTTCAATGCCCGGCTGACCAATTACGGCCCGCTGGCGTTCGATATCCCGCATGTCTTCGCCTTCAACTGGGTTTACGATGTGCCCAAGCTGGCCAAGGGCAGCAACTTCCTCGACAACCCCGTTGGCCGCGGCATCTTCAATGGCTGGCAGGTCTCTGGTATCTTGGAGGCCCAAGCGGGCCGGCCGGACAACCTGAGCTTCTCGATCGATGGCGTGGGCAACATCAATGAGCGCTACACCGGCTCTGTGAACATTGCTCCCCGCGTGTTTATCGACAGAAACCCGCAAGCGATGGACCGCAACCAGTTTGCCCAGGTGGACGCCACCGCGTTCCGGCTGCCGACTCTGCGCGGTGCCACGGGCTGGGAGCATGGCAACTTCCCCATCCGCCGCCCGGGCTTCTACAACGTAGACGCCTCCATCTTCAAAAACATTCCCTTCGGCAGCGAATCCCGCTTCCTGCAGCTGCGCGTCGAAATGTTCAACGCCTTCAATAACCCGCAGTTCAATGACTTCAACCGCTCCATGACGTTCAATTCCGCTGGCCGGATCATCAACCTGCCGACGGCTTTGGGTGGCAATGGCGGCCGCTTTGGCTTCGGCGCCTTGACCGGCACCCGCGACCCGCGCATCATCCAGCTGGCGGCGAAGTTCTACTTCTAACCGCTTGCTGATCGCTCTGATGTTCATTCTGGCCGCGGACGATGCCCTCGTCCGCGGCCAGCGTGCGTTTCAAGCCGGAGATTTGGCCGCGGCGGAAACAGAGTTCCGGGCGCATCTGAAGGCCTACCCGCAATCGGCGGAGGCCACGTCAAATCTTGCGGCAGTCTTGGCTCGCCGGGAGCAGTTGGCGGAAGCGATCGCGCTTTACCAGAAGTCCCTGCGCCTCAACCCCAAGCTGGTTCAGGTCTATTTCAACCTGGGTGTCACTCAGATGCGCACCGCCGATTTTCCCGGCTGCGTGGCGAGCTTTGACCGTTTCCTCAAGGCCTACCCGCAGGAGAATCGCGCCCGCCAGTTGCTCGGCCTCTGCCGCCTGGAAGCGGGAGATCTGCCGGGTGCCATTGCGGCGCTCGAAAAAGTTCCGGCCGACCCCAGCGTGCTGTTCTCGCTCGCCATGGCCTACGCCCGCTCCGGTGACGAGAACCGTGCCACCGCAATGCTCTCCAAGCTCGAATCGATGCCCGCCCAGGCCCGCTTAGTAGAAGGCCTGATCGACTACCGCAAGGAGCGCTACGCCGAAGCGCGGCCCAAGCTGGAAGAAGCCTTGCGCCTGGACCCCACGCTCACACCCGCTCTCGTGGCGGTCGCGCGACTGAATTTGCTAGAAGGCCAGAATGACGCCGCCATTCCGCAGTTTGAGCAAGTGCTGGCACGGACGCCCCAGGACGCGGAATCCACCTATCAGTTGGGCGTGCTCTATGACCGCGTCAACCGCTCTGCTGACGCCCGCTTGAGGCTCGCCCGAGCCCTTGCCCTACGCGCCAACTACGCTGACCCGCACTATCAACTGGCCCGCATTGACTTCAGGGAGCGTAAGTTTGCTGAAGCTCTGGCCCACTTGGATATCGCCGTAAAGATCCTGCCCAAGCAGGAAGCGATTCACTTACTGCTCGCGCGCACCTATCAGGCCTTGGGCCGCAAAGCTGACTCCGAACGCGAGTTCGCGACGGTGCGACAGCTGAAGCAGGAGACGACGGAGCGTCACAAGTTGACGCTGATTCCGTAGCCAGCCAAAACTATCTCACCGTTCGCTTGCTCCATTGGTCCCCTTCTGATATGGTTTGCGTGGCCATGCTACGGGATCTATCAGAATCCGACTTTCAACGCTTCTGGCGCCGCTTGCAGCAACTGGGCCTGAATGCTTATGAATCCCGCAGCTACCTGGTGCTGATCGGCCCCCCGCGATTCAAGGCCCTGGAACTGGCTGCCCGGGCGCAGGTGCCGCGGCAGAAGATTTACGAAGTACTGGATGCACTGGTAGAAAAAGGCTTCGCCCAGGTGGTGCAGGAAAAGACAAAGCTCTTTTCCGCCGTGGACCCTGACTTAGCGATCCCTTCCTACATCGAGCGGCGCAGCCAGCAGTTGGCGCATGAGTTGGCGGCCCAATCACGCGTGGGCGATTCGTTGGTGCTCGATCTCAAGGCGGCGCATTCAGAAGGTCAAGGCGGCCGCGGCACGCTGGACTATCTGCGGATTGTCAGCGACTCCGGCCAGACCGCCGCCCAGTACCGCCGCTTACTGCGCGATGTGGAGCATGAGTATCTGGAGTTCTCCCGGCCGCCTTATGCCGTGGACCCGTTTGATGAGCAGTTAGTGAAGCTCGCTTGCCAGCGCGGTGTCCGGTGCCGCTTGCTGGTGGAAGCCGGCACGCTCGATGAACCGCACCGCCTCCGGCTGGCTGAGTACGCGGCGGCCGGCGTCGAGGTCCGTGAAACGGCCGTTCTGCCCTTGAAGTTGGCCCTCTTTGATGGCGTCCAGGGTCTGGTGGCGTTACTAGACCCCGTGTTGACCAAGCCCAGTTGGACCTCCATCATCTTTGACCATCGCGGCTTCGGCGAAGCGATGAAGGGTCTGTTTGAGGCCCACTGGCTGAAAGCGGGCACCCAGAATGCGCCTGAGCCGGATCGGTAGCGGGTTCGGTCACCGGTCCGCCTGGAAGCGGCCCGTTACAATAAGGCTAATGGGACGTTTGCTTCTCCTTCTTGCAGCGATTGAATGGGCGACGGTGTGCGCCTGGGCGCAGTCGCCCCTGGCGACAGTGACGGGTCTGGCGAAAGACCCTAGTGGCGCGGCCGTGCCCGGTGCCACCGTTAAGTTGACCAACGAGGCCACCGGAGTGGAACGGCAACTCTCGACCAATGAAGCCGGTGCCTACACCTTCGCCAATCTTCAGCCGGGCCGTTATCGTTTAGAAGCCACCGCCAAAGGCTTCCGCGATCTCGCCGTCACGGCCCTTGACGCGGCCGCGTACCGCACCATCCGCCAGGATCTGCCGTTTACCGTGGCCGATGTCGGCACGCAGGTTTCGGTGACCGCCAGCGGTGCCATCGTGACCGAAACCCCGTCCGTCGCCATCTCCCTCAATGCGCGCCAACTGCTGGAACTGCCAACGAACCTCCGCAGCGTCTACAACAACTCCGGCGATTCCGGCCTGATGGCGCAGATCATGCCGTTGACCATTCCCGGCGTCCTACAAGTGGGCGCGGGCGCGGCCTGGATCACTCCCGGTGCGGGCGCCAATTCGGTGAAGGTGAAGGTGGACGGCATCGAAACCAACTTCGGCAACTTTGGCACAGCCGACCCGGTCTCGCAGCCCTCCATGGAATCGGTGGAAGAGTTCACCGCCAACATCATGACCAACCGCGCCGAATTCGGTGGCATGGGCGCCATCACCTCGGTCACCAAATCCGGCAACAACGGCCTGCATGGCGGCATCTTCTGGTTCGGCCGCAACTCCGCGCTCGATGCCCGGAACACGTTTGCGACGGCCAAGCCCTTCCAGAACATCCACAACTATGGCGGCACCCTCTCGGGTCCGGTGAAGAAGGACAAGACGTTTTTCTACGCTAACTTTGACGGCATCCGCGGCTCTCGCGCTTATCTGTTTTCGCCGAATGTCCCCACGCTCGCGATGCGGGATGGTGACTTCACGGGTGCCGCCGCGCTCCGCAATCCCTTCCCTGGCCAGACACCCTTCCAAGGCAACCGGATCCTGCCGCAGTTCTTGAGCCCGCAGGCCTTGCGCGCGCAGGAACAGTTCTTCCCGCTGCCCAACTTCGGCGCCGCCAACCTGACCGCCGCCAACTATCGCGCCGCCTTCAACGGCCCCGAAGAGCACCGCATCTTTGAAGTGCGCCTGGACCACAACTGGTCATCGAAGCACCAGAGCTTCGCCCGCTATCAATACAAGAACTCCGACTACATGATCCCCGGCGCTCGCACCGCACTTCCGCCCCAGAGCGTGGGCACGTCGTCCAACTGGCGCACCGTGAATTTCTTCACCCTGGGCGATGTCTTTAATCTGTCACCCACGTTGGTAAATGAGTTCCGCGCGGGGGGGCTGGCGCTGGGTTCCAAGTCCGATGCGGATTTGCGGGGCCAAGCCGTCCTCTCGAAGCTGGGCATTGCCGGCTTGCCGGACCGGACCGGGATCAGGGGGCTGCCGGTGATCACCATCACGGGCTTGAGCGCCACCGGCCAGACACTGCTGAATCCAGTTAATGATGGCCATTGGCAGGTCTCTGACAACCTCACCTGGGTGAAGGGCCGCCACACGATCAAGACCGGTTTTGAGGTCGTCCACTGGTTCGTCAACCGGTACCTCACCACCGCTTCCGGCCTGTTTGGAGCGTACGACTTTACGCCGCGTTACACCGGCAACGCCTACGCTGACTTCCTGCTGGGATTGCCCACCACCGTGACGCGGCTCGACCCCTTTCCAGTCCAATACAACCGCTGGACCGACTATGCGTTCTACATCCAGGACGACTGGAAAGTCTCCTCGCGCCTGACGTTGAGCTACGGCCTCCGCTATGAGTACAACCAGCCGGTGACCGCGCGCGACGGCAACATTTATTCGTTCGACCCGAAATCCGGCAGCGTCATCATTCCGGACAACAACGCCCGGCGTCTGTTCAGCCCCGCCTTCCCGGCCACCGTGCCGATCATCACGGCTGATTCCGTGGGCCTCCCGGCCAGCCTGCGCAAGGCCGACAAGAACAACTGGGCTCCGCGCTTTGGCCTCAGTTATCAGCTCAACCCGAAGACGGTTATCCGGGCCGGGTGGGGAACTTATTGGGCGCATTACTCCGGTGTGATTGCCGCCGCGCTGGCCAGCGGCCCTTATGCCTTAACCAGCACGATCAACAATCCGCCCGCCGCGCCAGCGTACACGTTGGCGAATCCGTTCGGATCCCCCTCCACTCCGGGTACCATCAACCTGAACGGCATTGCCGGCGACCTGCGCAACTCCTACGCCATGCAGTACACGCTCACGGTAGAGCGCGAAGTGCTGCGGGATCTGGGCCTGCGTGTCAGCTACATCGGCTCCAAGGCGTCGCAGTTGCCCTACCAGCGCAACCTGAACCAGCCGGTTGCCTCCACCACGGCCTTCACCGCCGCCCGGCGACCCTACCCGCTCTACAACAACGTGATCTTCGCCGAGAACGGCGCCAACTCGCTCTATAGCGGCTTGCAGGTGCAGGTGAACAAGCGCTTCAGCCAGGGCCTCTCGTTTTCGTCGGCCTGGACCTGGGCCAAGCAACTCTCGGATGTCGATGACACCGGCAGCGCGGAGCTGAACACCACCATCGAAAACAGCTACGACCGCCGCCGCGATCGCGCCAACTCCTACAGCGTGCCGCGACACCAGTGGATGAACCAGATCCTCTATGAGCTGCCGTTCTTCAAGGCCCCGGGCTTGGCCCAGAAGGTGCTGGGCGGCTGGCAGACTAACGTCCTGATGAACGCCTCCACCGGCAACTTCCTGACGCCCGTCTTCGCGGGGAGTGACCCGTCGGGCACCAACACCATCGGCGGCCGCCCCGATGTTGCCTCCACCGTCAGCTACACGAAATCGCTCACCAACTGGTTTGACCGCACGGCCTTCACGGTCCCGCCCACCGGCTCCGGCCGCTTCGGCAACGCCGCCCGTAACAGCATCGTCGGCCCCGGCTATGTCATCTTCAACTTCGGCGTGATGAAGAACATCAAGATGGAGCGCGCGGGCAACGTGCAGTTAGGTGCCTCGTTCCAGAACTTGTTCAACCACGTTAACTACGGCCAGCCCAACATGACGGTGAACAACGTCAACGGTGGCGTTATCACCTCGACTCACATCTTCCCGCCCGCGGGAAGCGCTCGGACGGGGCAGTTGAGCTTGCGTTGGATGTTTTAGCTGTCTGCCAGGGCATTACAATGGCCTTATGGGGCTGACCATCGATAACGCCGAAGTGCTGCGGCTAGTTAGCCAAGTGGTTCAGATGACGGGCGAGACCGAAACAGAGGCGATACGCCATGCGCTCGAAGTGCAACGCGCGCTCCTGGGCGTGGACCTTGCAGCCCGGGCCGCCCGGCACGAGGCCTTTCTGAAGATGTTTTGGGCAACGGTTCCAGACGGTGTGCTGCCCGACCACGAAGCGCAGCTCCGGCTCTTTGATCAAGCCACGGAGCGCAACCGCCAGCGCCCCGCGATGTCTTCTATTGCCGAGACGCCGGAAGACCGGGGTTGGACCCGCGAGGATCTTTACCGCCGGTGACCGCGCTGATTGATACCAATCTTCTGGTCTACCGCTACGACCGGCGCTTCCCAGCGAAACAACGGATCGCCACGGACGTGTTGAGGCGGGGTATTGTCTCCGGTTCGCTACGGCTGCCACACCAAGCAATCATTGAATTCGTCGCCGCCGTGACGCGGCCCATCCGGGGGAACTAATTCTGACCCAGGCGGAAGCGCTCCGGGAGGCGGAAGAGTTGCTGAAGCAGTTTGCCGTGCTCTATCCCAATGAGGCCATCGTTCGCGAAGCCGTGCGCGGTTGTGCCACCTATCAGTTGAGCTGGTTCGACGCGCATCTTTGGGCTTATGCCGAATGCAACGGCATTCCGGAGATCTGGTCCGAGGCTTTCAACATGACCGCCTGTATGGCTCCGTCCGCTCGGTCAATCCGTTTGCCCTCACATAGCTGCATAGCCGATATAACCGGCTGAATGCCTCCGGAATACTTAGCTCTGCCCATGCCCGAGAACCTTGCCGGCCAGCGGATTGGCCAATACACCGTCGTCGAAAAGATCGGCGAGGGCGGCATGGGCGCGGTGTGGAAAGCGCGGGATGAGAAGCTGGGGCGTTATGCGGCGCTGAAGTTTCTGGGTCGCCTCGATGACGCGGACCGGCGGGTCCGCTTTGCTCTTGAAGCCCGCGCGGCCTCCGCGCTGAATCATCCCGGGATTGTCACCATCTACGACATCCTGGAACCCGACGGCCGGGCCTGCATTGCGATGGAATACGTCGAAGGCCAGACGCTGGGCACGGTGATTCCAGCGGGTGGCTTGGCGGCCAAGGAACTGCTGGCGCTGGCCATCCAGCTGGCGGACGCACTGGCGGTGGCGCACAAGGGCGGCGTGGTCCACCGGGACTGAAAACCAGGCAACGTGATGGTCACCCCCGAAGGCCGCGCGAAGCTGCTCGACTTTGGCTTGGCGAAGCTGGCAGAGATCATGGCCCCGGGCGAAGATGGCCTGACGCAAACCGTCGCCCCTTCACCTCACACGGCCCAGGGGGCCATCCTGGGCACGGTGAACTACATGTCACCGGAGCAGGCGCAAGGCAAGCCGGTGGACGCCCGCAGCGACATTTTCAGCCTGGGCGCAGTCTTTTATGAGATGGCCACCGGGCACAAGGCGTTTTCCGGCGATACGACGATCTCCACCATCACCGCGATTCTCCGCGATGAGCCCAAGCCGATCAGCGGCGAAGTGCCCACGATGCCGCGTGAAGTGGAGCGTGTGATCGCCCGCTGCCTGCGCAAGGAGCCGGATCGGCGGTTTCAGACGGCGATCGATGTACGGAGCGCGCTGGAAGAGGCGCAGGAGGAGTTGCGCGGCGGCTCCACGGTACGGCAGCCGGACAGCACGCCGTCACTGGCGGTCGCGCCGATCGCCAAGCCCACCGCAAGGTTCGGGCTGATTGCCGCCGGGGTGGCGCTGCTGGCTGCGCTGGGTGCGGGGGGTGCTTGGGTGCTCACGCGGAAGCCGAAAGCACCTCCAGCCGCCGCCGTGGTGGTGCGCACGCTGCTTGAGAATCTGCCCGGCAAGAAGAGTTACCCTACCTTCTCGCCCGATGGACGGATGATCGTGTTCGCGAGGGACGGCGGCATTGAGGGGCAGCATCCCGACATCTTCGTGACGCTGGCCAATGGCGAATGCACGCCGGTGCGACTCACCTCCAGGCCAGCTACTTTGCAATTCGCGCCGTTCTACTCGCCAAACGGCAGCCGCTTTTACTTCGGCCGCACCGCCGCCGAAACGATCCCCACCATCTACTCCATCCCTGCGTTGGGAGGTGCCGAGACGCGCGTTATGCGAGGCGCGCAACCGGCCGTATCTCTTGGATCGGGACTGGCAGCACCCACGGCTACTGCCTCCCAACGTCACGTTGGGTGCGTTGGCGCCCGATGGGAAACGGTCTGTGCGTGCCGTTCGGGTCCGCGTCGCCCCGGTCTACCGGATGGCGGCGTTTCCGGGGACAGGCAAGCCAACCGCCGAAAAGGTGCTGGACTCGCCGCGGGTGGAAGACTCACCGCAATGGTCGCCCGACGGCACTCGCATGGTGGTTTCATCCTTGCGGACCGGCCGCTTTGAGCTCTGGCTGTGGGACGCACAGATGTCCAACAGGCGGGCCATTTTTGACCAGGCGTCCAGCATTACCAGCTTACCGGTCTGGTCCCCCGATGGCCAATGGCTCGCCTTTGATAGCCGCGTGGGCAGCACCCGCGGTGACATTTGGGTGATGCGGCCGGAGGGGGGCGAATCTCGACGCTTGACGCTGGACCCCACCGAAGAGATCAATCCCTGCTTTGACCACACGGGCGAAAACGTCTATTTCTCTTCCACTCGGACCGGAACCGTTCAGCTCTTTCGGGTGCCTTTCCGCGGAGGACCAGCGGTGCAGGTAACGCGCGGTGGCGGCTATGCCTGCCAAGCCTCCGGCGATGGGAAGTATCCCTACTACCTGCAGGAACGCTCCGCCGCGAATGGTTTGTGGCGCATCGACCTGGCCAGCAGCCGCGAAGAGATGGTTCTTCCGCAGCTTCAGAACCGTAACTGGAAGCTGTTGCCGGATGGTGTCTACTTCCTGGATGTGGGCGACCGCGCCTCACTGGGCTTCGGCGCAGCGGTCCCCGGGGAGGTGAAGTTCTACCGTTTCTCCACCCGCCGGGTAGAGAAATTGGGCTTCTACACACCACGGCCCATCGCCGCCCTGGGTATCAATGTCTCCGCTGACCGCAAGTGGGTCTATTTCTCACTGATTGGTAATGAGCGCAGCGAGCTGCAGCTGACGGAGAATCTGCCGTAGCTATCGGTGGTTCCGGCATCTGGCGAGTTCATCCCGGTTCCCCACGGCTCAGCTTTGGGCCCCTGGCGGGCCGCCACAACAACTAGGTCTGCGCAAGCGGTTCAGGCGCCAGCCGCATGGAAGCTGCGCTTCCGCCCCTGACCTGACTCGCAACTATTTTTTATGCTCAGACCGGTTCTCGAAACCGGACGCGTCTGCACCTTCGTCTATATGGCTGTGAGAAGGAGGACTAACCTAATGAAACTCACCAACCAGATTCTGGCTGTTGTCCTCGCGACCATGCCGGTCGCGATGTTCGCGGCCCCCAATAACCAAGCCCCGGCGCTGACGAAGACCGAAAAGCAGGTGCGGCACGAGTTACTGATGCTGCCTTTCCTGTCGATTTACGATAACGTCAGCTTCCAGGTTGATGGCGATAAAGTGACCCTGTCCGGTCACGTCATCCGTCCGACGCTGAAGACCGACGCGGAGCGTGTGGTGCGGCGCCTGGAAGGCGTCTCTTCCGTTGAGAACAACATCGAGTTGTTGCCGCTATCGCCCTTCGATAACGCGCTGCGGCTCCGGGTGGCCCAAGCCATCTACGGCTATGGTCCCTTGAACCGTTACGCGCTGGGGGCGCAGCCGCCCATCCGCATCATTGTCAAGAACGGCAACGTCACCCTGGAAGGCGTCGTCGGTAACGCAATGGATCGCAATTTGGCCTTCATCCGCGCCAACGGTGTAAGTGGTGTGTTCTCCGTCACCAACAGTCTTGGAGTGTCCTCCTCCTAAGTTGTTTCCTGGCGTTGGACTCTTCTTGTGAAACCGGGCTGCCTTTGGGTAGCCCGGCTTTTTTTGCTGGATCGCCCACTGCGATAGAATTTGGCCATGGATCGCCGATCATTTCTCCAGACCTCTGCCGCGCTGGGTGTCAGCGCCTCCGCGATGGCGGCTACGGCCGACATGCCAATGACCACCCTGGGCAAGACCGGGTTGAAAGTGTCCCGCTTTACCCTGGGCGGCGCGCACATGCGGATGCGCGGCGAAGAGAATGCGATCAAGATGATCCACCGCTCGCTGGAGCTGGGCGTCACCTTCTTTGATAGCGCGGCCAAGTATCACAACGGTGACAGCGACGTGGCCTATGGCAAGGCTCTCGAAGGCAAGCGCCAGCAGGTGCTGCTGATGTCGAAGGCCGAGAATCGCACCAAAGAAGGCGCGATGGCGCAGCTGGAAAACACGCTGAAGCGCATGAAGACCGACTACCTCGATTTGTGGCAGTGCCACGAGGTGGTCCACCACTGGGAAGTGGACAAGATCTTCGGACCCGGCGGGTCACTGGAAGCATTTGTGCTGGCCAAGAAGCAGGGCAAGGTGCGCCACATCGGATTCACCGGCCACGCTGACCCCTCCGTGCATCTGCGCTTGCTTGAAGGTTTTGATGGCTGGGAGACGGTGCAGCATCCGGTGAACCTGATCGATCCGCACTACCTCAGCTTCACCTACAACGTGCTGCCGCGCGTGAAGCAGAAGGGTCTGGGTACGATCGCCATGAAGTCCAACGGCATGGGCGCCATCGGCAAGAACAGCATCGCCCCCATCGAAGAATGCCTGCGCTTCACGCTGACGCAAGACCCCGACACCATCGTCTCCGGCCCGGAAACCATCGAGCAACTGGAGCAGAACATCGGCGTCGTCAAAGGGTGGCAGAAGTTCACGCCCCAGGAAGTTTCGTCCATCCTGGACCGTACGCGCCGTGGTCCCATCGGGTCCAAGATTGAGCGCTACAAGAAGGCGGAGCCCTATTTGGCTGGCATGGTGAAGCCGCACGTGGACGGCGAAGCGGACTAGCCGCTTTCAGGCCGAATCGCTAAAACGTCTCCCGCCACAGCCGTGCCATGTCTTCGCGGCAGTCATCGAGCGCGCTCTGCGTGGCTGAGTCGCTGATCAGATTGCGGACTTCGCCGGGGTCGCTGGCCAAGTCGTACAGCTCATCCATGCCGTCGATGTTGGTGTAGCGGATGTACTTCCACCGCTCGGTACGGATGGCCTGCCATGACGGGATGCGGGGGAAGGCGGCCTCTTCGAAATACTCACACAGGAAGCTACGGCGCCAGTCGCGGGCGCGGCCTTCCAGCAGCGGAACTAGCGAACGGCCCTTCATCTCAGGCACCGGGTTGGAGCGCGAGATCTCCACCATCGTCGATGCCAGGTCGGTATTGAGGACGTAGTTGCGCAACCGTGTGCCCGGGCGGATCAGCTTGGGATAGCGCATCAGCAGCGGGATGCGGATTGATTCCTCATAGGCCGCGCGTTTATCGCTTAAGCCATGTTCGCCCCAGAAGCAGCCATTGCCGGAGGCGAATACGATCAACGTATTGTCCAACTGTCGCATCTCTTCCAGAGCCGCGAAAATGCGGCCCAGTCCTTCATCGACGCTGGTCAGGCATTGCAACTGTTGCCGGATGGCTTCATCGGTGGGTGGTCGCAAGGTCTGCGCCGTACCGGTGAGCGTGCGCCGCAAGACCGGCTTGCCGTCCAATGTATCCGCCGAACTGGCCGCGCGTTTCACCACCTCGCCCGAAAAAAGCGTCCGGTGCCGTTCGGGTGCGATGAACGGGCCTTGCACGGCCTTGTGGCTTAGCGTCAGAGAGAAGGGCTTGCCTCGGCGCTTGCGGACAAACTCGACCGCCTGTGCATTCAAGACGTCGGTGACATAACCTGCCTGTGGCCCGCTGCGGCCGTCGATGTTCAAGACGGGATTCACGTACTGGCCGTGGCCGCGAAAGCTCACCCAGCGGTCGAACCCGGGGCGCGGCGAGTCATCCAAACCCATCTGCCACTTACCAATAAACGCCGTCTCATAACCGGCCTGTTGTTGGAGCAACGGATACGTCTTCAGCCGCATGCTGGTGGGGCCGTTCTCGCCGTTGTTCCGGATCTCATGCTGGTGGGCCCATTGGCCCGTCAGGAAGCTAGCCCGGGAGGGTGAACCCAAGGGTGTCGTCGCGAACACGTTCTCGAATCGCACTCCCTCTCGGGCGATGCGGTCGATGTTCGGGGTCTTGACGAACGGGTGGCCCGTGCAGCCCAGCGCGTCCCACCGCAGATCCTCCATCAGGATCACCAGCGTATTGGGTCGAGTGTCCGGCGCGGCCGAGCGCACGGCAACCGGTCGAGGGGTCTGGGCGGCGGAAGCGGCCACGGACTCCGGGAGAGTGCCGGCAGCCAAAGCCGCCAGCATCTGCCGCCGGTCAAGCCTAGGCATGAATCATCTTCCGCAGCGGCCGCCAGTAGAGATTGCGGAAGGCCACCGGGCCGTGGTCACCTTGTAACATCAGCGGATTCTGGGCGGCCTCAGCAATGGGCAGATGCGCCCGTGTGCCGCCGTCCACTTCCACGTTCTCCTGCACCGTGATGCCGTTTTGCAGCACCTTCAGGAAGCGGGCATTTTCGGTCTTCTTACCGTTGGCATCAAAGCGGGGGCCGCGGAACCAGATGTAGTAGCTTTGCCACTCGCCCGGGCGACGGTTGGCGTTGACGCGCGGAGCGGAGCCCCCCACGCCCTGCTCATCGATCCAGCGGTGGTAGATTGCGCCGCCATCGACGACGCTCATCGGTTCCCAGGAGCCGTAGCTGTCGAAAATCTGCACCTCATAGAGCCCATGCAGATAGACGCCTGAATTGGACCCGCGGGGCACCATGAAATCCACATACAGTTCCATGTCGCCGAACTTCTGCGTGGTGTTGATGTTGTTGACATAGCCACGCGCAGTATTCACGAACGTGCCGCCGGGTTCACTGCGGACACCCAAGTGTTGCGGATTGCCGGTGCGATTCCAGCGGACGGCCTTGGTGGTGATCCACTGCTGCGGCTTGCCACCGAACGCTTCCCACCCGCCTAGATCAGTTCCATTGAACAACGGTGTCCAGCCGGGCTCAATCAGATATGGCGGGTCGCCGTGGGCTTCTCCATCGGTAAACCGCGATTGCGCCTGCGCGGCGGGCAAGGCGGTGGGCAGCATGGCCAGCACCGAACGGCGGGAAATCATGAGGATATCGTAACTTAATGCGGCCGCGAGGTGTGCCGGGCGCTTATAATAGCGGGTTCAATGTCCATTGACTGGTCGCCTCTCTGGCTCAGCCTCCGCGTGGCGGCGATCTCCACTCTCGTCTCCGTTGTATTGGGTGTTGCGCTGGCGTGGCTGCTGGCGCACCGCCAGTTCCGGGGCCGCGATGTGCTGGATGCCGGTGTGATGCTGCCGCTGGTGCTGCCGCCCACGGTGCTGGGTTACTACCTGTTGGTGCTGCTGGGTCGGGAGTCGGCGCTGGGGCAGATCTATGAGTCCGTGTTCGGGCAGCCGCTCGTGTTCACCTGGCAGGCGGCGGTGGTGGCGGCGATGTTCCATTCGCTGCCGTTGCTGGTGAAATGGTCGCGGTCGGCCCTGGAAAGCGTGGACCACAGCTATGAATGGGCGGCCCGCAGCTTGGGCGCGTCTGAGTTGCGCACTTTTTGGCGGGTCTCGCTGCCGCTCGCGAGACGCTCCATCCTGGCTGCGGCCGCGTTGTCATTTGCGCGCGCCCTGGGCGATTTCGGCGTCACCATCATGATTGCGGGCAACATCCCGGGCCAGACGCAGACGGTCTCCGTCGCCATCTACGACGCGGTGGAATCCGGCAATGGAACCCTGGCCCGGACCCTGGTCATCGTGGTCTCGCTCACGGCCATCCTGATCCTGACACTGGCCAACCGCATCAGCCGCCCGGAACCGGCCGAGGCATCGAAGTGACGGCGTATCGGGGTGCAGCGCGATGATCCAGGCTCGCCTTCGCAAGCAACTGGGAAGCTTTAGGCTTGAAGCGGAGTTTGAGGCCCGGGCGGGCGTCACCGTGTTGTTCGGTGCCAGTGGGTCTGGCAAGACGCTGACACTGGATTGCATTGCCGGCTTTCGCCAACCCGACGAAGGCCGCATTCTCCTGGATGACGCCATCCTCTACGATGCGGCGGCCAAAGTAAACGTCCCACCCCGCGAACGGCGCTGTGGCTACGTGTTCCAAAACTATGCGTTGTTCCCTCACATGACGCTGCGCCAGAACCTGGAGTTTGCGGTGGAGCCGTTGCCGCGTTTGGAACGTCACCGGCGCGTGAACGAGATGATCGACAAGTTCAAGCTGGCCGATGCGGTGGCGCGGCGTCCGGCGGAACTCTCCGGCGGTCAGCGGCAGCGCGGGTCGATCGCGCGTGCTTTGCTGGCTTCCCCCAAACTCCTGTTGCTCGATGAACCGGCCCGGGGGCTCGATGCTCCCTTGCGGGCAGACTTGTATGAAGTGCTGCGCCAGGTGCGGGCCGAGTTTGCCTTGCCCATCATCCTGGTGACGCACGATCTGGACGAAGGCTGCCAGTTGGGCGACGAGATGCTCATCATGAGCCACGGCCGCCTGGTGCAAACCGGTCCCCCGGCCGGCATCGTAACGCAACCGGCCAGCCTCGACGTGGCGCGGCTGCTGGGGCAGTACAATTTGCTACCCGCCGAAATTCTCCAGCTGGACCCTCAACGCGGCACCAGCCTGTTGCGCGTGCTGGACCATGAAATTCCTGGCCGCTACTATCCTGGCCACTTCAAGGGAGATCGCGTCTGGCTCTGCGTCCGTCATTCCAGCCTAAGCGCGCGGCCCCTGGAAGGCCGGCTGGGCCCGCACGAGATCGCGGTGACTCTGCAGCGTACCTCCATCCGGGCCCGCGGCGTGCTGCTGGAATTTGAGCAAGGGCTGGCGGTGGAAGCTGCGGAGGCGGACAATCGGAAGGAGTGGGCGGTGGCGTTTCCGCCGTCGGCGCTGCATGTCCTGTCGAAGTAGGCTGCCATGTTGACCTTTGCCGAATACGAACAGTTGGCGGCCCAGCGTGGCGCTTGCCGTTGTGCGGGGCACATCCTGGGAATGCGCCTGGCCATCTACGGCCTAAAGCTGCTGGGTATTGCGGATCCGCTGGGAGCAGACCGCAAGCGGCTGATCACGTACGTCGAAATCGACCGCTGCGCCTCGGACGCTATCTCACTGGTCACCGGCTGCCAGTTGGGCAAGCGTGCCCTGAAGTTCCGCGACTTCGGCAAAATGGCTGCGACATTCTGCGATCTCAGCACCGGCAAGGCCGTGCGAGTGCTGGCCAAGGAAAGCTCGCGGTCGCTCGGTGCCGACAAAGCGGCCCAGGCCGAGGCCTACCGCGTGGCCGACGATGCCGTGCTGTTTGAACATACCTGGGTCAAGGTGGAGGTCGCCGAAGAAGATCTGCCGGGCAAGCGCTTCCCCCGTGCCATTTGCGCGGCCTGCGGCGAACACATCAACTTTCGCCGTGAACTGGTCGTGGACGGCCGTACCCTGTGTCGAGCCTGCGCCGGGCACAGCTACTACACGGCGGTCTGATCTAGCATGGCCGGAATGGTGCATCTGATCGTTGACCAGCCACGGACGCTCCAAGTGCCCGGCACGGTTCACGTCCGCAATAAACAGATCGATGCGGGCGAACTGCTGGCGATGATCCGTCATTACCAGGCCCAAGGCCGGACGGTGCTCGTTAATAGCCGCGTCGATGTTGCGCTGGCCGCCGGAGCGGCGGGCGTTCATCTACCGTCGGATTCCATTGCCCCCTCCCGCTGGCGCAAGCTGTTACCGCCAGGCTTCCTGATCGGCGTCTCCTGCCATAGCCGGGAGGAACTGGAACGCGCCCAGGCCGAAGGGGCCGACTACGCCTATCTCTCGCCCGTCTTCGCGCCCCTGTCAAAGCCCGATGACCGGCCGCCTCTGGGGATGGAAGGATTTAAGCAGTTGATCGCCGGGTTGACGCTGCCCGTCCTCGCGCTGGGGGGGATCACCTGGGCGCACCAGCAGGCTTGTGAAGCGGCTGGAGCGGCGGGCATCGCGGGGATCAGTTTGAGCGAGAGAATGGATGAGACACGGGAAGTTCCCTGAGCACGGCAACCAAACTGCTGATAGTGAGAGAATTCGACGCCATTCCGAACCCTCCGGGCGGCGTGTCCGAACTATTCAATGGGGGTTGGTTTTTCTGGGCTATCCCGGCTACAGATCCCCCGCCCGACCGCATAACGATGGACCATCGCCACCGCCTTTGCGACACGGCTGCCCTCAGGGTCCAACATCGGGTGGACCGGAACGTACACAAACTCATCCTCCCGGCGGGCCAGCGTATTATTCACCACCAATGCGCGCATCATCCAAATCGCGGAGCGGACATCGGGGCATTCCAGGCCCAACCATCCCACATATTCCGCACCGCCGGCCCGCAAGCCGGTTGCCTCGGCGATTTCCCGTGCGGCGTTCGCCTTGGCGTCGATGAATCCATCCAGAGTCCCAAAATCGGCCGGCCAGCCTGGCTGAAGCAGCGGTGCGCTGGCACTCGCAAACTCAGCCGCGATGCGGCGTTGCTGCCTGTTGCCGATGTGACCGTCGAAGTAGTGAAACGTCTTGGCGATCACGGTGACCACGTTCTTGATCTCCTTCTCCAGGCGGTAGTGCGGACCCGCCGGAAGCTCCACCACACTGCCCTGCAGGCGCGCCGTCACGTTCTCCATGACGATGGCGCGCACCATCCATTCCGCCATCACGTCCGTCGAGCACAGCACGCGAATCCACCCCGGATTCGGAGACGGCTCCACTGCAAGAGTCGAAACCATACGGATGCCGCGGCAGAGCTCTTGGACCACAGCCCGGTAGCGATCCGGTTGCGCCGCCACCTGCAAGGGGCTGGCCGGTTCCAGCAATTTGCCTTTGTGCGGTGGCCCGCCCGCCATGGCCAGATCACAGAAATGGTCCCAGATCTCATCCCAGGCCACCTGGTTCGCGGCGTCAAACTTCAGGCTGGCGGAGCCCATGGAGATGGGTTGAATGTCTTCGTAGCCCTCCTGGTACTCTTCCGGGAGCACTGTGCGTAGTTTCGCATCAAGCTCGTTCAGTCCGGACTGCATTTCCAGGATGGCTTCCACTTCTTTCACCTCTCTCCGTAGGCTGGCCCATTTGAGCCCCAAATCCCGCACTGCGTTCGCCACCAGTGTCATCCGTCATCTCAAGTCTTGCTGGGATTACGAGGCCCGGCGGCCCGTCGGATTGCCGCCGGAGCACGGGCTGATGGCGAAGATGCTGGTCCGCAGAGCGGGGAACTGAGGCCTCGCATCCGCCATCCATTGTCACTACACCATTCCCCTACAAAGTCTTCAAGAAAGCAATCAGCGCCCGCCGCTCCTCGTCTGATAGCTTCAACCCGAACTCGTGCCCTTCCACTGCTCCCGGCTTCATCCAATAGTTTTTGGGCACATAGTCGTTCTTCACCCGGGCCGGATCGAACCACTCCTCCAGCGTATCCACCCACCCCCCGTGCCCGAACGCATTCCGGTACCAAACTCCCCGCAGCGACGGAATCTTGTAGAACCCCGTGCCCCGTCGCGACCGCAGCGCCAGTGTCGCATCCGTCCCCACACTGACCTCCAGAATGTCCTCCGTCTTCTTCAAGTCCGCTGGTGTCCGGAACCCCTTCGCCAAGGTCAGCTTGTTGCTCGTATACAACGGCGGCGTGTGGCACCCCCCGCACCCTTCTCGTGTGAACACCTTCTGCCCTCGCTTGGCGAGATCATCCACCGGATTCGGATTCTTGGGCGGCGTAAGCGAGTAAATGTACAACCCCAACGCGTACAACTGCTCGTCGCTATACCGCGTCCCCTTCTCCGAGCTAAACGGCGTCTCCTCGGTGCTGGGTTGAAAGTCGCCATAGTGCGCCAGCGTATCCAATCCCTGATTCGTCACTGCGTATCGCGCCAGATCTCCAATCGACCGGTGCCGCGCAAACCCGGTCGAATCCAGATACCGTACGTCCTTCAGTCCGATCAGCGACGGGATATGCGGCCCATGGCTCACGCTGGTCCCCTGACGCGCAATCGTCCCCCGATGCGCCGCCGCGACATCCCGCGCGTACTCTTCCTTCGTCATCTGAGCAAAGAACTCTTCCTTGCTCTCCACCCACGGCACCCCATACAGAATCCATCGCGTCTCCAGACGCCTCTTCAACCGCTCCGGCGTTATCTCCCGTGCCCTCTGAATGGCCGCCTCATCGCTCCGGAAATCCACCGCCCCCTGCGCCCCCGGCAGGTAACTCCCATCCGGCATGACTCGCGTATGGCAACCGGCGCACGAGTTGATCCCCACCTCCAGCACCCCTTTTTTGCGGATGATGTAGCGGTTTCCCGGAATGAACGGAGGCAGAACACCCTCTGGCGAAGGAGGCAGCGGCGTCGGAAAGAACAGCCCCTTCTCCGGCAGCGGCACCATCAGCGGCTCATGCTCGAACACCAGCTTCCCCGCCTCAATCCAGTCTTGTTTGGTCTTCAGCTTAGCCGGATCAAAAACGACCTCCGGCTCCCGCTGCTTCAGCCACTCCAGATACCCCGCCGGTTCCCGCCCCGGCGCGTATATCGGGTAGGTCCGGTAAATCGGCCGCACCTTCAGCGCGTAGTACGCCTCCGCGCTCAGGTGCCGCGGCGACCTGTCCCGCTGCGCCAGCGGCATTTCGAACTTCTCCACCGCCTCGTGATCCTAAACCCGCGGAATCTCTGGCCGGAACCCTTGCGCCAGCCCCAAAACCCCCACCAGCAGGCCCGTCAACAGTCTCATCGTAGGCGCTATGGTAACACCCCGTCCCCTCTGGACCAGTCAACGAACTGCCGCGAGGGAGTCGAGCGTGCGGAGCTAATGCACCCCTTGCGAGATGGAGTGGGTAGCCATCAACGGGGCCGTCCCACTCTTTGCGGGAGCAAGAGATCTTGCCATAACGCGGGCGCTGCCGGCTGGGCTACAAATGCCGCCAGCGCAACGGCGGGCCGAAGCGGGCAAAGTCCGTGTCCGCCGTCACCCACTCGCAGCCCGTTTCAATGGCCAGCGCGGCATGGGCGGCATCGGCAATCAGTTTGCCACGGACGTTCGTAGATTCGCAGAGTTGCCTGAAGATGGACCAGTGGCGTGGGCCCGGCCGAACGATCCTTGCATGGGGGCGGTTCGACAGACGGTCCAGAAAGCCAAACGCTTCGCTCAAGGTTGAGGGCGGTTTGAACGGGCTGGGGGCGGTGACGATGCGTAAGAATCCCGTCATCACCAGTTCCGACAAAGCAAACGGCTCTTCAGACTCTGCCAACTCGCGCAGCCAGCTTGCATAGCGGGCATGGTCGGCTGATTCCGCGCGATGCGCATAAATCAGCACATTCACATCGGGCATCAGCATTGCTTGGGCCGGTAGAAATCCAGTTCCTGGTCCAGCAGGATCTCCGACGTACGGTCCAGGTTGACGGCCGGGTCCAGTGGCGCTCCGCCCACTGTCAATAGTTGGAACGGCTCACGCGGGGGCGATGGAGCCGGCTGCAACACAAGCAGCCGTACGGCGTCCTCGACAAACTCGCTAAGCGTCTTGCCCTTCTCGCTCGCATGCTGCTTGGCGAGCTCTAGCAACGGATCGGGAAGCGAAATTGTCGTCCGCATACTATCATCGTAGCATCTGGTGTTGATGCACCTGCATCAGCCTGTGGTTTCCGGGAACAGGCGCAGCCGCTACTCGGCCGCGCCCATCCCGTGGATCTCCTGCAAACTCCACACCCGCACCGGATCCCGGCGGCGCGACTCTACAGCTTGCACCGCTGCCTTGGCGCCACTAATCGTGGTGATACACGGCACGCGGCTGGTGATGGCGTTGCGGCGAATGGCTTTCTCATCGCTAAACGAGGTGGCCCCGGCGGTCGTGTAGATCACCAGTTGCAGCTTCGACGCCTTCATCAGATCGACGGCGTTCGGGCGGCCTTCGTTCACCTTGAAGACGGTCTGCACCTTCAAGCCCGCCTGCTTCAAAGAGGCCGCCGTGCCGCGCGAGGCAGCAATCGAGAAGCCCATTTCCACAAAGCGCTTGGCCAGCGCCGCGGCATCGTCTTTGTGCCGGTCATTGACGCTGAAAAACACCGTTCCCTTGTCCGGCAGCGGTGCGCCCGCCGCCAGTTGAGCCTTGGCAAACGCTTCACCGAAGCTCTCGCCGACGCCCATCACCTCGCCCGTCGAGCGCATCTCCGGACCCAGTGCCGGATCGACGCCCGGGAATTTATTGAACGGGAACACCGGCGACTTCACAAAATACTTTGTCACCGGCAGCACGCCGGAAATCATACCCTTGGTGAGATAAGCCAGTTCGGGCAGCGTCTTGCCCAGCATCAGGCCCACGGCCACCTTCGGTAGCGGCACGCCAGTCGCCTTGCTGACATAAGGCACAGTGCGCGAGCCACGCGGGTTTACTTCCAGCACAAATACCGTCGAATCCTTGATGGCGTACTGCACGTTCATCAACCCGATGACGTTCAGCGCCCGCGCCAGCTTCACGGTGTAATCCTGGATGGTCGCCAACTCGCGTTCGCCAATTGAGATCGCCGGCAGCACGCAGCTGCTATCGCCGGAGTGCACGCCCGCTTCCTCGATGTGTTCCATGATGCCCGCGATCAGCACATTCTGGGTGTCCGACAGCGCATCGACGTCCACTTCGGTGGCGTCTTCCAGGAACCGGTCAATCAGTACCGGACGCTCCTGCGAAAACAGCGTCGCTTCCTGCATGTAGCGCCGCACCGTGTCTTCGTCGTAGGCGATCACCATGGCTCGGCCGCCCAGCACGTAGCTCGGCCTCACCAGCACCGGGAAGCCCAGCCGCTTGGCCACCGCGCAGGCTTCTTCCACATTGGTGGCGGTGCCGTTGGGGGGCGAAGGAATCCCCAGATCATCCAGCAGTTTGCCGAACAGTTTGCGATCTTCGGCCAGGTCGATGTTCTCGGGCGCCGTGCCGATAATCGGGACGCCATTGCGCTTCAGCGGCAACGCCAGGTTCAGCGGCGTCTGACCGCCAAACTGCACGATCGCGCCGTCCGGCTTTTCGGTGTCGTAGATGTTCAACACCTCTTCCAGCGTCAACGGTTCAAAGTAGAGCCGGTCACTGGTGTCGTAATCGGTGGAGACCGTTTCCGGGTTGCAGTTCACCATGATCGACTCGACGCCAAACTCGTCTAGCGCATAAGCGGCATGGCAGCAGCAGTAGTCAAACTCAATGCCCTGGCCGATCCGGTTGGGGCCACTGCCCAAAATCATGACCTTCTTGTTCGAGGTCGGCTCCGCCTCGCATTCACTCTCGTAGCTGGAATAGAGGTACGGCGTGAAGCTCTCAAACTCCGCCGCGCAAGTGTCGACCCGGTTGAACACCGCGGCAACGCCCAGTTCCTTGCGGCGCGCGCGCACGGCCAACGGATCACTGCCCGTCCCCCGGCCGATGTGCACATCAGACAGACCGTTGCGCTTGTGGGTGCGGAACTCCGTCGCCGACACGTCAGCCAAGGCGCGACCAGCCAGCGAGAGTTCGCCGTCGATCGTCTCCTTTACCTGGGTCAGGAACCAACGGTCAATCTGCGTCAGTTCCCACACCTGCTCCACCGTCCAACCCAGCCGGAAGGCGTGCCGGATGTAGCCCAGCCGCTCCGGGTTGGGCGTGATCAGACGCGTCGGGATCAGGCTGTCGTCGTAGACTTCCGCCGCGGTCTTGCCGGTCTCTAGCGACCGCAGTCCCTTGCCCAGCGCCTGCTTGAACGTCCGGCCAATGGCCATCACTTCGCCGACAGACTTCATCTGCGTGCCCAGCACCGGCTCCGCACCCGGGAACTTCTCGAACTGCCAGCGCGGAATCTTGGCCACCACATAGTCGATCGTCGGTTCAAAACAAGCCGGCGTCTTCAGCGTGATGTCATTCGGAATCTCGTCCAACCGGTAGCCCACGGCCAGCTTGGCGGCGATCTTGGCGATCGGGAAGCCGGTCGCCTTCGAGGCCAGCGCGGAGGAGCGCGACACGCGCGGGTTCATCTCCACCACCACCATCTCGCCCGTATCCGGGTTGATGGCGAACTGCACATTCGACCCGCCGGTATCGACGCCAATCTCGCGCAAGCAAGCGAGCGCGCCGTCGCGCATCATCTGATACTCGCGGTCAGTCAGCGTTTGCGCCGGGGCCACGGTGATGGAGTCGCCCGTGTGGACGCCCATCGGGTCAAAGTTCTCAATCGAGCAGACGATGATGCAGTTGTCGGCTTGGTCGCGCATCACCTCCAGCTCAAACTCTTTCCAGCCCAGGACGCTCTGCTCCACCATCACTTCGCCCACTGGCGACAAGTCGATGCCGTTCTCGAGAATCGTCACCAGCTCTTCGTGGTTGTAGGCAATGCCGCCACCGGAACCGCCCATCGTGAAGCTGGGCCGCAGGATCAGCGGGTAGCCCAAACGGGCGGCAAACTTTTCGCCTGCCTCCACTGTCCGGCACAACTGCGACTGCGGAGTCACCAGGCCGATCTTCCGCATTGCGTCCTTGAACAGCAAGCGGTCTTCGGCCTTCTTGATCGACTCGATCTTGGCGCCAATCAGCTCCACGCCGTACTTTTCAAGTACACCGGCTTCCGCCAGCGCCACCGACAGGTTCAGGCCGGTCTGCCCGCCGACGGTCGAAAGCAGCGCATCGGGCCGCTCCTTGCGGATCACTTCCGTGGCGAACTCGACGGTCAGCGGCTCAACGTAAGTGCGGTCGGCCAACTCCGGGTCCGTCATGATGGTGGCCGGGTTGGAGTTGATCAGGATCACCTCATAGCCGTCCGCCTTCAGGGCCTTGCAGGCCTGGGTGCCGGAATAGTCGAACTCGCAGGCTTGGCCGATCACAATCGGGCCGGAGCCGACAATCAGGATGCGCTTCAGATCATTGCGGCGCGGCATTAGCGGGCACCTCCCTGGTGGGCGGTCATCATCGCCACAAATTCATCGAACAGGTAATGCGAATCATGCGGCCCCGGCGCCGCCTCCGGGTGATACTGCACGCTGAACACCGGCAGTGACCTGTGGGCAATTCCCTCCAGCGTCTGATCGTTCAGATTGATGTGCGTCAGGTCGACGTCATTCATGTTCAACGTGTCGGGGTCCACCGCAAAGCCATGGTTCTGGGCCGTGATCTCGACGCGCATTGTGCGCTTATTCAACACCGGATGATTGCCACCACGATGGCCGAACTTCAGCTTGTACGTCTTGCCGCCCAGCGCCAAGCCCAGCACCTGATGACCCAGGCAAATCCCAAACACCGGCATCTTGCCGATCAGCTTGCGCACCTGCGCGGCCTGATATTCCAGCGGCTCCGGATCTCCCGGGCCGTTCGACAGAAACACCCCATCCGGCTTCAGCGCCAGCACGTCTTCCGCGCTGGTCCCGGAAGGCACTACCGTCAGCGTGCAACCACGATGCGCGATCTGGCGCAAAATGTCGCGCTTGATCCCAAAATCGTAGGCGACCACGTGGAACTTGGCCGCCTGCCGATTCTTCAGCAAGTCCGAAGGGGAGCACTTGGGGACGCCCTCGGTCCACTGGTAGCGCTCCTTCACCGAAACGCGAGTGGCGAGGTCGAGGCCCGCCATCGAAGGCGCCTTCCGCGCCCGCTCCACCAGATCCTGCGGGTCACCGCCCTGGGTGGAAAGCGTCCCGCGCATCACCCCGCGCATCCGCAACCGGCGGACCAACGTCCGCGTATCAATGCCGGACCCGATCGGCACTCCCGCGGTCTCCAAAAAGTGCGAAGTATCCTGATCGCTGCGCCAGTTGGAGACCAGCGGCGAAAGTTCGCGCGTAATCAGCCCCTCCACCCAGGGCTTCGACTGCGCATCGGCGGAGTTGGTGCCGTAGTTGCCGATCTGCGGGTTGGTCATCACCACGATCTGGCCGCAATAGGAGGGGTCAGTGACGATCTCCTGGTAGCCCGTGAGCGAGGTATTGAAGACAACTTCACCGGTGCGGATCGTACGCGCACCAAAACTATGCCCCTCGAAGATCGTTCCGTCTTCCAGGGCGAGGATAGCTTGATTCAAGGCTGCGGGCGCTCCTAATGTAAGGGGATTTTCTTGAGTATTGCACGATGGAAGTCTTGGGGCAAAGTGTGAATTGTGTTACATTGAACACTATGGATACGACGATCCGCAACCTGGACGAGAATGCTTATCGGGCGCTGAAGGCCCGTGCCGCCCTCGAAAGCCGTCCCATCGGCGAGCTTGTCTCCGATGCCATCCGCAGCTATCTCCAGCGTCCGGCGCCGGACGAGAAAACCGGCAGTCTACTGGACTGGAAGCCTGTCGCCTACGGCACCGAAACCACCTATCTAAGTCAGCAGATTGATGAAATCCTCTACGATGACCCGCACGGACTCCTCCGCGATGCCGAGTTGGAGGCGCGAGGGAAATCTTGATCGTCATCGATTCCAGCATTCTGATCGCCTGGAAGCTGCAAAGCGATGTTTTCCATGTTCCCGCCTCAGAGGCGATGCAACGGTTCACAGCCGGCACCTGGGGCAAGGGCCTGCTCCTGGAGCATGTTTTTGTCGAAACCATCTCGGTCATTAAGAGGAAGCTGAATCCGGTTGCAGCAATTCAGGCGGGCGGAATCCTCCGGCGCTCCCACCAATTGGAGTTTGTGCCGGCCTCGGAGAACTTTCTAGGCTATTGGAACGAATTCCAGTCCGACTACTTGAGCCCGCTGAGCTTTGTCGACCATGCCATTGCGGTGACGGCTCGCGAACGAGCTGGGGGAAAAGTGCTCACGTTTGATCGCGCTCTTCGGGGCTTGCCGGGCATCATCGCACTTCCCGAGATGAAGTGAACGGTCGGAGTCCGACCAGTTCCGGCCAACCTGCGAGGATGATCATGTTGCCCACCAATCGCCCCCCCACCCATCCCGGAGAGATGCTGCTCAAGGAATTTCTCGAGCCGCTTGGGGTTTCGCAGTCTGAGGCCGCGATCCGGATGGACATTCCGTTCCAGCGCCTCAATGCCATTGTCAACGGCCGTCGCGCCGTCAGTGCGGAGACAGCTCTGCTTCTTCAGGAACTGACGAGATGGGACGCGGAAATCTGGCTACGATTGCAGGCGAAGTGGGACCTGTGGCACGCCACGCAGGCGCGCCGAATGCGACCCACCAAGGTGCGCGCCCTCCCGCTGAGCGCGTAGTTGTGGCGGGGCTGTCAGGGAGCGCAAGCACTTAATGATTTCGGTGACCTCGTGATCCATTTCGGGAACGCCGTTCGTAGCCAAGTTCCGAATAGATTCCATACAGGTCAGCCTAAACATGAGTTATACTCCAAGGACCCGCCTATGCAGATCTTCATAAGTTGGTCTGGTGAACGGAGCAGGCAAGTGGCGGAAGCGATCCGCGCTTGGCTGCCGAAGGTCATTCAATCTGTCAAGCCGTGGATGTCTGACCAGGACATCGCCGCCGGCTCGCGTTGGCTGACCGAGGTAGCTGGGACACTCAACGCGACGAACGTTGGGCTGATCTGCGTTACGCCAGAGAATCAGCACAACCCGTGGCTTGTATTCGAGGCAGGAGCACTCTCGCGCACCCTGGAACAGACATGCGTCTGCCCGGTGGTTTTCGATATGACTCCGGGCCAACTTACGGGGCCGCTCACCCAGTTTCAGGCGAATTCGGTCGACCGAGAAGGCATTGGCAAGGTTCTCAGCACGATAAACAAGAACCTGGGCGACAGAATGCTCGACGCACAGCAACTCAATGAGATTCTTGACGTCTGGTGGCCTAAGTTAAATGAAAAGCTGGAAGCGATCCATCCCGCACCTTCGCCCACGCCGGCCCGGGCCACCAACGATCAGCTTGAAGAACTTCTGGCCCTCGCGCGCGAAAACCTACGACGGGAGAACATTCGGCTGGAGGCGGCGCGAGAAAGGGACGAGAAGATCGACTCGGTCTTCGACTTCATGGACAAGGCGACGACAGCGCTCCGGGGGCAAGCACTCAGACTCCAGGCCGTCATGAGCAATTCTGCGGAGTCCGGTGCGTTGCCTTTGCACGACGGCACAAATCCACACGCCACAGAGCTGGTCCAGGGGATCGCCTCGGCGGTGATTCCTGGTCAGCTCGATCTGGCTGCCATGGGTGAGTTAACTGAGGTCATGCGAGCCATGCGAGAGCGCGACAAGGAGCGTCTAAACCAGATCCTGACCACACGCGCCTCTGGCGATCGCACCGCGTAGGGCTCTAACCCTTCACCTTAGCTAAAGCGTTAAGCAATGACGTGGGCGGCCAATTCCTAGGTTGCGCGACCCGGAAGTTGGCGGCTACGAACGGTCCTCCCTGATGGTATGGCGTAGAGTCACAGTGCTTCATTCCCGCACGGTCTCGACCGGGTTGCTCGCCGAATGTCCGTACTTCCGGCCCGAGAGACTTCAAACGGCGCACTTGTTGACTCTCTACGAAGATCTTCGTTGACACTACGAACGGCTTCGTAGTAATCTCGATTCGTGCCCCTCCCCAAACCCACTCCCTCTGAGCTGGATATTCTGCGGGTGCTCTGGCGGCATGGCCCCGCCACCGTCCGCGCCGTCCATGAACAGTTGGGCGGCGGCTATACGACTTACCTGAAGTTGCTACAGATCATGGCTGAAAAGGGCCTAGTCACCCGCACGGAAGCCGACCGGGCGCACATCTACCGCGCCGTTCCGTCCGAGCATGAAGTGCAGACCAGCCTGTTGGGCGACCTCATGCAGCGGGCCTTTGGCGGGTCCGCCGCACAACTGGCGCTGCGGGCGCTGGAGACGCGGCGGTCATCGCGGGAAGAGCTGGCCCAGTTGCGGGCCATGCTCGACAACTACGAGCAGGAACTGACGGCCCCGGCCGGGGCCATGGACGATACCACTGATCAATCCAAGGAGAACAAAGCGTAATGGAAACCGCAGGCATGGTTCTACTTCATTTCTTGTGGCAGGCGGCCCTGGTGGCGCTGATGCTGCGCCTGATGCTCGAATTGGCTCCGAGGCCGGATACGCGCAGTGCACTGGCGCAAATGGCGCTGGCGACGCTGTTCGCTCTGCCGGCGGTTACCTGGGCGCTGTTGTCCGCCATCCCGGTGGCGGAGGCCGCGGCGTTGCCCGGGTCCCGGATCGTGTTGACGATCAATTCCGCGATTGCCCCGGCAGATCCCAACTGGTTCCCCTGGCTGCTGGCGGCTTGGCTCGGGTGGGCCGCGGTGCAAACGGTCCGGCTGGCGGGCGGCTGGATGATGCTCCATGCGCGGGCTCGCGTGGCGCTTCCCCCCGCCTTGTCGGCGCACGTGGAGCGGGTATCGGAAGCGCTCTCAGTCCGGATCCCGGCCTTCTCGAGTGCGGTGGACGTCCCGCAGATTGTCGGCGTGTTCCGTCCCGTGCTGCTGCTACCGGTCTCCGCGCTCTCCGGCCTCACGCCGGGTGAACTGGAAGCGGTCATCGCCCATGAACTGGCCCACGTCGCCCGGGGCGACCATTGGATCAACGCCGCCCAAGCGCTGGCCGAGGTGCTCTTCGGCTTCCACCCCGCCGTCCGCTGGATCCAGAGCGTCATCCGCCGTGAGCGGGAGTTCTGCTGCGATGAGGTGGCCGTTCGCGTCGCCCGGGACCGCCGCCTCTACGCCCATGCATTGCTGAAGCTGGAAGAGCAGGCTGCGGCCGATTGGGCGCTGGCGGCCAACGGCGGGTCGCTCCGGGCACGCGTGGAACGCCTG
Source organism: Bryobacteraceae bacterium (assembly GCA_947458745.1). Lineage (GTDB taxonomy): Bacteria > Acidobacteriota > Terriglobia > Bryobacterales > Bryobacteraceae > JAPKYZ01. Next base: position 336,583 of record CANGYQ010000005.1, read on the forward strand.
ATTGCTTCGCCCCGCCACCAGACGCCCTGGCTCACCTCCGCCGCCGTGTTGTTGCTCGCGGGCGGTTTGTTTGCCTTGCCCGTGATGCAGGACGCCACCGCTCCGGCTGCGGCGCCGTCCAAGAATCTGGCGGGCAAGAAAGCCCCGCCTCCACCTCCGCCCCCGCCGGCTATCGGTAGCGCCCCGGCGGCTCCGCCACCACCTGCGGCATCAGCGCCCCGGCCCGCACAGGCTCCTCCGCCTCCACCGCCACCTCCGCCGGCCAGAACGATGACGCTACAGGAGCTCATCCGGCAGAACGGCCCCCTTTCGCCCGAAGCGGCCGCGCGATTGAAAGCCGACATGAAACCCAATCCCGAGCTTTACCATTCCATCCGGCTCAACGACGACGGCACGGTGGCTCCGGAAGACTTGGCCAAACTCAAGGCGGCCCACGAAAAGCAGATGGCCGAACACGAGCGGCAGATGAAGCTTCACGAGCAGCAAATGGAACGTCACCAGCAAGACATGGAACGCCATCAGAAGCAGCTGGCACGCCATCAGCAGGACCTCGAACGGCATCAGCAACAACTGGCGGAGCACGAACGGGTCGTGGCGCAAGAGCAGATCCGGGCGCTGGAAACGCAGGAACAGGCCGCCGGGCAACTGCAAATCGAGCGGCTCCACCAGATGGCCAAGCTGCACGCCCAGAAGCAGCGCAATCTCGCCCTGCTGGGCCAGTCTCCCGCCCATGCTGCGGAACTCGCCAAGCTCAACGCCGAGATCGATGCGCTCGGCGAAAAGCTCCGGCAGCCGAGTGGCCCCCCCAACGCCAAGATCATGGTCGAACTCGCTGCCGCGCGCGTGGCGGTCCAGGATGAAGCCGAAAAGCAGGGCCGCACGGAACAAGCCCGCAAACGCTTTGGTGGCGAAGATACGCCCCGCGGCAAGGTCTACGTGAAGTACGGCCCGCCGGACGAGATCGAGTCGCACCCCGACCGCGAGATGTGGCTGTACCGCCACCTGGAAGGCGTCAGCGACAACGTAATCTTCAAGTTCGACAAGAAGAAGTAGCCCGTCCCAAAACAGAAAGGGCACCCCGCGAAGGGTGCTCTCTTTCGTTTACTTGTCGCTGCGATCAGTTTCTACCGGCCTTCGCTAGAGGGCGGCACAATGCCCTTCAGGCGCATGTAGGTCACCAGATTGCCGTAGTGCTCGTAGTTGTGCATGAAGTTAAACATCAGCACGCCCATCCGGCTGCGCTCGCCGCGGCCGAACTTCACCATCTCCGCGCCGTTCTTGTCGTTCAGGGCGTCGTAGGCGGTCTGGCAATAGGCGGTGGCTTCCTTAAAGGCGGCGGTGATCTCTTCGCGCTTCAGCTTGGTCTTCTCAATGCTGCCCTTGTTGGGGTTCGGTTCCGCCTTGGCGGCTGAGCAGAACATATACTGGGCATCAGCGACGTGCGCCATAATCTGGCCAAACGTCCGGACTTCCGGGGTCGGCTTAAAGTCGAACACTTCCGCGGGCACCTTCTCGGCCGACTTGGAAAGGTTGGTGACACCCATGCCGAACAGCATCTTGGCATCTTTGGACATTTGATCCTGGGCGAAGAGGCCAAGGATGGACAGGGAAACGGCGAGAATCAGTTTCATGCTTTTCATCATACGAGCAATTCCGGCAGCGTCAATACAAGTTGGGGCGGAAATCGGACGAAACGCCTGCCCCAGGCTGCCCCGCCAGGACCAGTCGTGATGACAGCGCGCCCGCCGCTGGGTCTGTTGGTCTGTGGGGATAATCACTTGCTGTTGCGCGGCCCACTGCCGGACCGGGTCACCGCCGGGCGGCTCGTCCGCCTCTGGATGTTCCCCACCATCCAGGCCTCGGTCGACCGCACCGGCATCCGAGGCACCTGGCGCATCTCCACCCGCGAGTTACGGGAAGAGATCAGCTGGGCGGTCGTGTGGCCCTCAGCTACTCCGGCGCAGCCGGCCGTCACGCAGTTGCTTGCTGAAGTAGCCGGGCGGGGAATTCCGATTCACGATGCGGCCGCAACGGAGTGGACAGGCGTCCACTGGACACCGTAACGCATTGATGCTACTGAGCCGCGCACGTCAGCAGGCGGTCCGACGGGACTTCTGCCCAGCCACGCCCTAAGGCAACTCCTCCAGCACCACCGCGCCCTTCTCCCACCGGGCATCCTGCACCCGCTTCTCGGTTAGGAAGATCACGAACTCCGTGCTCAGCGTCTGCCGCGCGCCGATCCAGCGATAAGCCGGTGTATCGAACAACGATCCTCGCTCCACCGACTTCTGTAAGCCCTCGGCATAAGGCGACGACCCAAACTCGATCCCTCGTGCGATCACTTTCCCATTCCAGGGCTTCTGCTGCGCCCGCTGATTCTCCTGCCAGTCCGCCGCCCACGGGTGAGCATCGGTGGGGAACAGGTACCCGATCGTCACCGGGAAATCCGGATGGCTCATGGTGAAGAACTGGTGGGAGCGCTTGGGGTCCATCAGCAGGGCCGTATATGCACCACCGGGCCGAGTCGCGGGCATCAGCCGTTCCCGGACGCTTTCCCCGGCAGGCAGGGCTCCATTGCGATCACCCTTCACCGCTGAGATCCGCATCAGCGACTTGCCCGGCTCAATGAATGGCGGGCCAAAGGTGGCATGCTGCATCCACTGCACTGGCCGGTCAAAGGCCTGCAGATTCTCCACCGACTCTTCGATGCGCACCCAATCGCCATTCGCCGGAAGCGTAACCGTGCGCTTCACCCGGTATTGCGATTTCGGCAGCTCCGCCGCATAGCGCAGCACCACCGCATTGCCTTCCACGCCGCCACTCGTCTTCTGCCAGGCGACAATCGGCGCCTCTCCATGGTTGCCCAGCCCGGCCGCGATCTCCTCCGGTGAGGACGGTGGCCCATACGCCGGAAAGCACAACAGATGGCCCATGTAGCCCGCTGAAAGCCAGCGGTGCGGATCATCGCCGTAGGTGGCGTTGTCGCGAGCATCCACGTAGGTCTGCGGATCAATGGTGGGGTAGTGCGGCACCCGCATCGGGTTGACGTCGCGTTTTGCATTGCCGGTCACCTGCCGCACCTCGGCGATGTGCCCGCCGCCCTTCAGGACGGAAACTCGAATACGGCCATTGTCCAGGACCCACGCGACGCGGCCATGCAGGGTCTGTTCGGAAAAACGGAGGTCAGCGGAGAGGGTCAGCATCAAAATCCAGGTTGTCATGATTGCGCAGCACCCGCGCGGGCACCGTCACGGCAAAGTATATGCCAGACGAAGCGGAGTAGGGTGAAGCGATCGTCCGCCAGGATCATTCAGGCCGGCACAACGCAACGATAAGACCCGATGGGAGGCGTTAGCGGAGGGGGGTAAGGGAAGCGGAATGGACTCTTTTCAGGCGAAGGAGTCCATTCCGGCCAATCGAGAACACGTGGCATGCGGCCGGGAGGGGAGGCGGCATTGCCACAGACAGAGTGCAAATGTAAGTCTGGGTTAGGAGCCCGTGGTAGCCGCCTTTGACATGGTCGTCGAGACCTTGCTGAAGATGGTGCTGATGCTGGATGCCACATTGGGCATTACCGCACCAGCCGCGACGGCCACAAAACCGGCCATCAAAGCGTACTCGATGAGATCCTGACCGTGGGTGTCCTTCCAAATGCGAAGCTGCAAAGCGTAGTTATATAGTTTTTTCATGCTGGACTCCTGTTCCTGCAAAGTGAAATCAGCCAACATCTATAGTTTCGTCTCGTAAGCAGAGGTTGAGTATTGTGGGAAGCACCTACTTCGGTGCCGCAGTTTGACCAAGCCGAACAGGAGGAATACCTAGATAAATCCAATTATGCGGTTTTCTGCATGTGAGGCGTCATGCATCCAAAACATTTTGCAAGCGGACACAAACGATTTGAGAGGGCCAGAGGAAACCCACCCTTTGGGCGATACAGCAGAGGGAGGGGACGAGGAGGGGATGACGCCAGACAAAATTGAATGGCGTCCCAGACGGGATTCGAACCCGTGTTATCGCCGTGAAAGGGCGGTGTCCTAGGCCGGGCTAGACGACTGGGACGCGTTAACGAACTCTTTTAGGATAAGGCGTCGAGGCAGGCGGCGTCAAACTCCCTGCCTCAGCCAGTGTCCTTGCGGGCCGTCTCGAACCGAGCGCGCGGCTACAGAGTCTTCAAATAAGCCATCAGGTTGTCCCGCTCTTCGTCGGTCAGCAGGTCCTGATAGCCCGGCATGCCATTGCCGCCGGCATTGATGATGGCGCGCACCGTCTCGTCGGAAGGCTTCTTGCCGTTGGCCAGCTTGGCTTTCTTGTAAAGCCCCTTCAGGCCGGGGCCCATTTTTTTTTCGTCCGAGTCGGCATTGTGGCAAACACCACACTGCTCAAACACTTCTTTACCCTTTTCGGCGTTGCCTGCCTTCTGGGCCGGAGCCTTGGGGACCACGACGAAAAACGCCGCCGCTACGAACAATGCAAAAATTCCACGAGCGATCATGCTTTTCAGTTTACTATCTGTCCATGCGGCCCGTCATCATCCTATTCGCCCGCGCCCCCGTCGTGGGCCACGTCAAGACCCGTCTGATTCCCGCCCTGGGGCCGGAGGGTGCGGCCATGTTGCATGTCCGGCTGGTCCGCCACGCCCTGCACCACCTGGAACCCTACGGTGACCTGGAACTTCACACCGACGTCCGCACCGAGGCCTGGCCGGAATTCCGTGGCCCCCGCGTCGTGCAGGCCGAAGGTGACCTGGGCTACAAGATGTATCGCGCGCTCGAACAGCGCGGCCACGCGCTGCTGGTCGGCTCCGACGCCCCCGCCATCCCGGAGATGCATCTCAAGTCGCTGCTCGATTCGCCCTCCGAAGTCACGCTCGGGCCTTCGGATGATGGCGGCTTTTACGCCATCGCCACCCGCCAGACTCACCCCCGCATGTTCGATCACGTCGAATGGTCCAGCGGACATGAATTGAAGCAGACGCTCGCTGCCTGCCACGCCGCCGGGTTGACCACCGCCATCACTCATTCCTGGTTCGACGTCGACGTGCCGGAAGACTTAGAGCGATTGCGAAAACTCGGCATCGTATAAATTAATGCGGATACTTCTGTTCTCGGGTAAAGGCGGCGTTGGCAAAACCAGTCTGGCCGCCGCCACCGGACTGCAACTGGCCCGGCTGGGCCACCGGACCCTGGTGATGTCGGTCGACCCTGCCCACTCGCTCGGCGATTCCTTCAACCTCCAAGGTGACCTGTTCCACGGCCGCACCTCGGCTCCCTTCCAGGTGAGCGAGCGCCTGCACATCCACGAAGTAAACATCCAGCACGAGATCAAGCGCCACTGGCGCGAGATCACCACCTATGTCACCAGCGTGCTGCGCACCACCGGCATTGGCGGCGTCGAAGCTGAGGAACTGGCGATCTTGCCCGGCATGGAGGAACTCTCGGCGATGATGTACGTCAACCAGTACCGGCGCGAAGGCCAGTACGACGTTATCGTGCTGGACTGCGCGCCGACGGCCGAATCGATCCGCTTCATCTCGATGCCCTCCACGCTCGATTGGTACATGAAGCACATCTTCCCCATGCAGCGCAGCGTGATGAAGGCTGTCCGGCCCATCGCCAACAAGCTGTCGCCCGTGGAACTGCCCCCCGATAGCTACTTCGGCAACATCCTGGACCTGTTCCGCAAGCTGGAAGGCATCGACGAAGTACTGGAAGATCCCAAGCAGTGCAGCGCGCGCTTGGTCACCAATGCCGAACAGATGGTGCTCCGCGAAACCCAGCGCGCCTTTGTCTACTTTTCGCTCCACGGCTTGACTGTCGATTCCATCCTGGTTAACCGCGTGTTGCCGGAGACCGTGGAAGATTCGTTCTTCACCGAATGGCGCGCCTCGCAGCAAAAAGTCTTGGCCGAGATGGATAGCTATTTTGCTCCCGTCGCCGTCAAGCGGGTGCCCTTATTCAAGCGCGAAGTGCTGGGCATTGAGCGGCTGCAACTGCTGGCGGAGGCCGCCTACGCGCCGAATGAAGACCCCTCCGTACCGCTCAGCCTTGATCGCCCCTACGTCTTCGACAAAGTGGCCGACGGCCATTATCTGGTGAAGTTGACGCTACCGTTCGCCGTAAAGGGCGAAGTGGGACTCTTCAAGAAGGGCGATGAACTCGTTGTGCAGATCGGGTCGTTGCGTCGGCACATCGGCCTGCCCACGTCGATGGCCGCGCTGTCGCCGGCAAAGGCTAAGCTGGAGAATAGAATGTTGACCGTGGATATGAAGGAGGCAGTATGAGCGATCAAAAGCAGTGCGTGTGCATGGGCGCGGGACCGGCGTTGTCCCAGATCCTGACCAAGCTAGGTCCGGGCGAAGAAGCCGCCGAACACTTCCGCGGCGCGCGCGTCGAGTTCCTGAAAGGCATCCGCGCGTTGATCGACAAGCAGCTCGAATCGCTGGCCAAGCCGGAGTCGAAGGGCTCCAAAGTCACGGTCGAGTAGCACCGCTGTCGAATAGAATCAGGCTAAACCAAGGAAAAGATCATGGCTGAACTCACCGCAGGCAAAAAAGCACCCGACTTCACTCTCGAAACCGACACGGGTGAAAAGCTGAAGCTCTCGTCATTGAAAGGGCAGAACGTCGTCCTGTACTTCTACCCCAAATCCGACACCCCCGGCTGCACCACCGAAGCCTGCGAATTCCGCGACGCCTTCCCGCGATTTAAAGGCAACGCGGTCATTCTAGGCATCTCGCCGGACCCGGTGAAGGCCCAAGCCAAGTTCCGCGCCAAGTTCGAACTCCCCTTCAACATCCTGGCCGACGTCGAGCACGCGGTCGCGGAAGCGTATGGCGTCTGGGTGGAGAAAAGCATGTACGGCAAAAAGTACATGGGCGTCGCCCGCACCACCTTCATCATCGGCGCCGACGGCAAGATCGCCCAGATCTTCGAAAAGGTAAAGCCCGCCGGGCATGCCGCGGAAGTGGAAGCCGCGCTGAAGGCGCTGGCGTAGTTGGCCCAATCGGCAATGTCGATTTGAATGTTCTCGGTGAGCCTGATCGTGCTTCAAGAGCCCTGGCGATTAGCCGTGACCTTCGTTGCGGCCTGACCGAGTCCAGTAGATATAGCCGAAACCATCAAAAGCATCAAAGACCAGAGATGAGCAGGATTCGGCAATTTGTTGCTCCTGCTCAAGAGTCAAGACGCCCCGGTCCGTCAGCGGTATGTCCGTCTCGCCCAGTACCACCAAGTTGGTGAATCCGCGCCCACTGCGGAACGCTCGATTAACCTCGTCTAACGTTGCGGTCCGATTGAGATGTAGGTAGATCTCGGGCGCTTGTGACTCTGGGCCGTCATGGCCATAGATCCATCCAATAAACTCCTCCGGCTTATCCCACCGCGGATCGGGTGGGTAATGCGTACTGACAAGAGCCAAGTGACGAGGAGACCGCCCAAGATGGCTCAGAACGAATCTATACGCACAATCAGACAACTCGCCTATCCGGCCAACCATTCCAGGTGTTTCCCAATCGAGGTCGCTACCTTTTTTACACGGCACCTGGTCATCACCAGGCAAGTAAGCATGAAACACGCCGCGGTCCAGGTCTAGATCTCGCAGCAGTATCGATACCGGATCCTGCCATGTGAGGATCCCGGAAAGGAACTCCTTGCAATGTTCCTGATTGAGTTGTGCCCAACGAAGGGGTGGCTTAGCGTTCTGGGGAGTTTGCTGGGACTGTTCCTCAACACTCATGTCCTCAGTCTACGATCCATGCGGCAATGGAACTAAGCCGTCCCATTAATCCCGCAGCCAAGCAATAATCGCCCCGCTCCCACCCTCACCCGGCGTCGCCGCCTCCGTGCGATCCACCAGCGGGTGGCGACTCAGCAGCTCCGCCACGGCCCGCTTCAAGATGCCCATGCCGTGCCCGTGCACGATGCGGATGCGGTCGACGCTGGCCATTGATGCTTTGTCGATGAACCGCTCAATCTCATCGCGAGCTTCATCCGCCGTCTTGCCAATCACGTTGATCTCACGCTGTGACAGCGTCCATGATGGCCCCGCCTCGAACGACACATTCTTCGGCAGCTTCACGCCCGTCTGGCCCGGCGGCAGGATCTCCGTGATGTCGGCGCGCGGCACTTGCAGCTTCATCAACCCGGCTTGCACTTCCACGTTGTCGCCCAGAATACGCCGCACCTGTGCGATCTCGCGGACCCCCTGCACCCGCACCCGCACGCCCTCTTCCAGCTTTAGTTCGTTCTTTACCGGCGCGGCCGACCCGATCACGGTACGGATCTGCTCACGGATCTCGCGCTGCGCCTTGCTGGCGGTGAGCTGGGCTTGATCGGAGGCCTTGCGGCTGGCGGCGGTCGCCTTCACCTGCTCCACCGCGTCGCGCGTCTTCGATTCCACCTCGGCCATCAGCGCGTCGATCTTGCGTTCCAGCTCCCGCTTCTTCTTCGCGTACTCGTCTTCCAGCGTCTGCTCGCGGGCAGCGAGCGCCGCCTTCAGCTGTGTCAGCTCGCTCTCCCGCTGGCTGGCCTGCTCAATCTTCGCGTGAAGCTCGGTGATCAGCCGCGCAATGTCGCGCTCATTCGACGTCATGGCGGCGCGCGCCCGCTCAATCAACTGCGGCGGCAGCCCCAAACGGCTGGCGATCGACAACCCTGCTGAGCGGCCCGGCGCGCCCGTGCGCAGGATGTAGGCGGTGGTCAGCGTCTCTTCATCAAAGCCCATGCTGCCATTGACCACATTGGCCGCCGTAGCGCCATACACCTTTAGCGCCAGCAAGTGCGTCGAGGCGATGACAAAGGCCCCGATGCCCTTCAGCGAATCCACCACGGCCACGCCCAGAGCGCCGCCCTCTTCGGGATCGGTGGCCCGGCCCAACTCATCCAGCAGCACCAGCGAATCCGGCGTTGCTCCATCGACAATCAGCGCCAGCCGCCGCACATGGGCCGAGAAGCTGGACAGTGACTCTGCAATCGACTGGTTATCGCCAATGTCAGCCAGCACTTCATGAAAGATCGGCAGCTCCGCCTCTTCACAAGGCACCGGCAAACCGCTCTGCGCCATCAGCGCCAGCAGGCCCGCGCTCTTCATGGCCACCGTCTTACCGCCCGTGTTCGGCCCGGTGATCAGCAGCACGCGATGCTCGCGGTCCAGCTCAATCGTCACCGGAACAATGCGCCCCTTCTTCTTGCGCAGCAGATCGGCCAGCAGCGGATGGCGCGCGCCGCGCAGCTTCAACCGGTCACCAAAGGTGGGGATGACGCAATCAAAGTCGAGCGCATAATCGGCCTTGCCGAACAGCAACTCCAGCTCGCCCAACACTCGCACCGACACCGGCACCGCATCGCCCGCCGCCCGCAGCTTCGCCGTCAGCTCCCGCAAAATGCGGTGGATTTCGCGAGCCTCCTCTTCACTGATCCGCACCAGGCCGTTGTTCAGGTCAATCGTTTCCAGCGGCTCAATAAACAGAGTCTGGCCGGTGGAGGAAGCGCCATGGATGACGCCATCCGCCTGCCTGCGCCGTCCCGCCACCACCGGCACCACGTAGCGGTCATTGCGAACCGTGACGTACTCTTCCTGCAGCACGCCGTCGTCACGGTGCGCCTTCACGAACTTGTCCAGCGAATCCCGGATCGATTGCTGTTGCCGCAGGCGATCCCGCCGCAAGCGCATCAACGCGACACTGGCATCATCGGCCAGCGTGCCATCAGGCATCACCTTGCCGTCGAGCTCCCGCAGCAACGGCTTCAAATCCGGGATCGGTGCTACGCGCTCCGCCAAGCGGCCACCCGCCGCCGTCAGCTGCTGGCGCGCCTCATGCGCGCGCCCCAGCACCACGCCCACTGCGAACAGCTCCTCTCCATCCAATACCGCGCCCTCGATCCGCAACCGCGCCGCGGCCTCCGCAACATCGGGCAGATCAGAAAAGCGCAACCTCGTCGGGCTGCTCATCTTGGCGGATCGCGACGCCTGCAAGTAGGCAATCGCCTCGGCCGTTTCGGCGAGCACTTCTTCAATCGCCGCCCGGTCCGTGGATGGCCCCAGCTCTTCCAAACGCGCCCGCCCCAACGGGCTGGGGACGTAGCGCTTCAGGATCGCCCGCAGGTCATCGAACTCCAACAGATCACTGCTCCAAGGGCAGAAGTCTGGCGAGTCTGGGTTAGGCGTTGGGGCGTCCACGGTAGGCCTTTTCGATGATCGGCAGCGTGCCGGAGGTCAACTGATATTGTCCCAGGTCGCCGAGCGATACCCAACGCGCATCGGCCACATCGCTGGCCGCTTGAAGCGTGCCGCCCACCACATCACAGCGGTAGTCGATCAGCACGTAGTGATACTTCGTGCGCCCTTGCGCATCGGGCGTGATGCGCTCAAATACTTCCACCACTTCGCGCGGCTCTACATCGAGCCCGGTCTCTTCTTTCACCTCGCGCTTCATGGCATCGCGCAAGATCTCGCCCGTCTCGACAGCGCCACCCGGAATCGTCCAGTAGCCCTTCAACGGCTCCTTGCCGCGCTCAATCAGCAAGATCCGGTCGCCCTCAAAGATCAACGCCCCCACCCCCAAAATGGGGCGCGGCGGATACGTGCGGACGTCAAGCGCAGCGGGGTCCAACGGCGGAGGCATCAATTGGTGGGTTCCAGCGGATACTGCGCCGAACCCTTCACCTTCAGCCGGATCCGGTAGACCGACGTACGGCCCGTGACGTAGAGCGTCGAATAGTCACCATCACCAAACGACACATTGGCCGGCGTCTCCGGAATCTCAATCGTCGTCAGCAGCGCGCCCTTGGGCGAGTAGACATACAGCGCCTTGGCGGTGACATAAAGATTGCCCTTCTCGTCCACCTTCATGCCGTCCGGCACGCCCTCGATCTTCTCGACCACCACGCGCTCATTCGTCGCCGCGCCTTTGCTGTCCAGATCATACGCCCGCACGTTTCGGTCATCGGAATTGGCCACGTAGAGAATGCGGCCATTGGGCGAAAGTGCAATGCCATTCGGGCGTCCGGCAGGCTTTGCGAGCAACTCGATCTCGGGTGCCGCTGTGCCTTTAGCGGGCAGCAGGTGATACACCCCGTAAAAGTCCATATCGCGCGTGTCGGCCTGATTGCCGAAGGCCGGGTCAGTGAAGTAGATGTGCCCGTCCTTGCGCGCCACAATGTCGTTGGGCGCGTTAAAGCGCTTGCCTTCAAACTTCTCCGCCAGCACCGTGATCGTGCCGTTCTTCTCCGTGCGGACCACGCGCCGTGTCCGGCTTTCGCAACTCAACAAACGGCCCTGGGCATCGAAGGTGTTGCCGTTGGTGCCACTCGAATTCTCGCGGTACACCGTCGTGCCCTTGGCATCCAGCTTCAGGATCTTGTTGGCCGGCACATCGCTGAACAACAGAAACTGATCGCGCGACCACACCGGTCCTTCGGTGAACACATGCCCGGCGGAGACGCGTTCCACCTTGACGTCGGAGAAATCCTGCGCCATTCCCAACGCTGCAACCAAAAGCAAGCTCGTCACATCTGCTATTTTATGCACATGAAGGGCTTTCTCCTATTGCTGATCGGCATTGCTGCATTCGCCGCCGTCGACGATTACACAACGCAGATCACCAAGTGGCGCGAAGAGATGGAACAGCGCCTGAAAGCCGAAGATGGCTGGCTCACCGTTTCGGGTCTGCATTGGCTACAACCGGGCGATACCCGCTTTGGCGCGCACTCTTCCAACGGCATCGTATTGCCTTCCGAATCCTCGCCCGCGCTGGCCGGGATCTTCCGTTACGATGGCAACCGCGTGCAAGTGATCCCGATGCCCGATGTCGCGCTGATCGTCGGCGATATGCCGGTGTTGAACGGCACGTTGGTGAAGGATGATTCCGATGGCAAGCCGTCCGACGCGATCAAGCTGCGCGACGTCACCATGCTGGTCATCAAGCGTGGCGACCGCATCGGCGTTCGGGTCAAGGACAAGAACGCCAAGATCCGCCGCGACTTCACGCACCGCAACTGGTTCCCCGTGAATTCGAACTACAAAGTGGAAGCCACCTACAAGCCCTACGCCAAGCCCCTCGCCCGCCGCATCCCCACCGTACTCGATGGCGTCGTTGAAGACCATGAGGCGATTGGCGTGGCCGAGTTCACGCTGAACGGCGAAAAGCTAGCGCTCGAAGCCTTGAAGTCCGACACGCAGCTCTTCTTCGTCTTCCGCGACAAGACCGCCAACAAGCAAACTTACGGCGCCGCCCGTTTCCTCTACGCGCCCGTGCCCAAAACGGGTAGCACCATCACGCTCGACTTCAACAAAGCCTACAACCCGCCCTGCGCCTTCAACCCCTGGACCACCTGCCCCCTACCGGTAAAGCAGAACATCCTGCCCATCGCGGTGGAGGCCGGTGAGCTGAAGTACGACCACTAGACCGCAAGCGCCGCCGCATTGACGTTCCGCTGGAGTATCGTGAAAAGCACACGATGCGCCTGCCCTCACTCTTGCTAGTCTCGCTGCTACCGGTCGCGCTCCACGCCGCCGATGCTGACCTAATCCTCCACCACGGCTGCGTCCTCACCGTCGACGCCAAGTTCACCGTCGCCGAGGCCGTCGCCATCAAGGCCGGTCGCGTGATCGCCGTCGGCACCAGTGCGGACCTGTTGCGCACGCAGAAAGGCGCGAAAACACAGCTCATCGATCTGGCGGGCAAGACCGTACTGCCCGGCCTGAACGATGCCCACGTGCATATCTTAAGCGCCGCCCTCAGCGAGTACCGCCGGAAGCTGCCGCCGCTCGATAGCGTCGTGGCGATTCAGGCCTACATCCGTGAGCGCGCCGCCCTCACGCCCAAAGGCGAATGGATCATCGTGCCCCGCACGCTGCCGCCGCGCCTGAAAGAGATGCGCTTCCCCACACGCGAAGATCTCGATGTCGATACCGATCATCCCGTCGCCTTTGACGGCAGCTATGTCTGGTCCGCCAACACGCTGGCGCTGAAGATCAGTGGCATCACCCGCGACACACCCAATCCGGCGGGCGGGGAAGTGGTGAAGGGCCCCGACGGTGAACCCAACGGCATCCTCCGCAACGCGGCGCAGTTGCTCAAAGGAGCCCAGAAGAGCGACCCGTTCACCGAAGAAGAAAAACTCAACGCCATGGAGCAGATGCTCCGCACCTACGCTGCCGCTGGCCTAACGGCCGTGGGAGACCGCGCCGTCACCGAAGAAGATGTCACGCTGCTCAACAAGCTGAAGGCCCAAGGCCGCTTGCCCATCCGCGTCGCCATGACCTGGCGCATTGACGCCTCGCGCCCGGTGGAGCAAGTGGAAGCAGAGATCAAGCAGCGTCCCTGGCGCACGGGACAAGGCGACGAGTGGCTGAAGTTTTCGACGTTCAAGGTTACGCTCGACGGCGGGCAGTCCGTCGGCACGGCTTACCAGCGCATGCCCTATGGCGCTTTCGGTCGTCAGCTCTATGGCCAGACCAATCCCGATGCGCGCGGCACGCTGTTTGTCGAGCCGGAGAAGCTCTACCGCATCTTCCGCACGGCCAGCGACTCCGGCTGGCAGTTGACCGCCCACGTCCAAGGCGGCGCGGCGATCGATAATCTGCTCGATGCCTTTGAGCGGCTGAACAAAGAGAAGCCCATCGCGCAACGCCGCCACCACGTGATGCACGGCAGCTTCATGAGCCAGGACGCGCTGGACCGAATGAAGCGCATGGGCGTAGCCGTGGACGCTCAGCCCGGCTGGATGTACTTCGATGTCCCCGCCCTGGGCCGCGTTTTTGGCCTGGACAAGATGCGCTACTTCTTCCCCCTTGCCAGCTATCTGAAGATGGGTATTCCCGTGGCAGGCGGCAGCGACCACATGATCGGCTGGGGCAAGGACACCGCTGTCAACGCCTTCAACCCCTTCTTCAACATCTGGATGTCCGTCGTCCGCAAGACCCGCGAGGGCGCCGACTTCTACCCCGAAGAACGCGTCAACCGGCGCGACGCGCTAAAAATGTGGACCACCGGCGCGGCCTGGATGCAGTTCAGCGAAAAGGAGCGCGGGTCGCTGGAAGTAGGCAAGCTGGCCGATCTAGTAGTGGTGGAGCAGGACTTCCTCAACTGCCCCGAAGCCGATCTCCGCACACTGGCTCCCGTGATGACGATGGTGGAAGGCCGCGTGGTCTACGAGCGTAAGTAGCAGGCGCGATCAGGGATACAATCAGGGGCGATGATGCGCCTTACTCTCGCTGCCGCTCTGCTCAGTGGCTCGTTCGCCTTTGCCCAGGCCCCTCCCGCTTCCGATGACCCGATGAAGCTGAAGGCTGACTTTGAGCGCGCCCAGCGCACGCTGCAGGATTGGCCGAACCTGGCCCGCTATCGCGCCGACAACGAAAAGCTCACCGCACCAGCCGCGGGCGAAAAGCGTGTCGTCTTCATGGGCGATTCCATCACCGATGCCTGGGGCCGCCGCGGTGGCACGTTCTTCCCCGGCAAGCCCTACGTCAACCGCGGCATCAGCGGCCAGACCACGCCACAAATGCTGATCCGCTTCCGCCCGGACGTGATCGCACTCAAGCCCGCCGCCGTCGTGATCCTGGCCGGCACCAACGACATCGCGGGCAACACCGGCCCGATGACGCTCGAAATGATTCAGGACAACATCGCTTCCATGGTGCAGCTGGCCAAAGCGAACGGCATCAAGGTGGTGCTCTCCTCCGTCATGCCGGTCTGCGACTACCACCGCCCCCAGATGGCCCGCCGCCCACCGGAGAAGATCATCGCGTTGAACAAGTGGATTGCCGAATACGCCGCCAAGCAAGGCGCGGTCTACCTCGATTACTACTCCTTCATGCTCGACGACGCCAAGCTGCTGCGCAAAGAGATCACCGGCGACGGCCTCCACCCTAACGACGCGGGCTACGCCATCATGGAGCCGCTGGCCCAAGCCGCGATTGACAAGGCGCTGAACGGCAATTAGCATTGCGTTTGCGGTGCCACCCGATGCCGAGCCACCACTCGCGGTAGCGCACCCAGTACTACTGCGCCACGCTCAGCACATAGAGCGCATTGCCCATTGTCACCGCCACAAACTGCTTGCCGTCCACCGCGTAGCTGATCGGGTTGCCCCGCGCTTGGCCGCCGGCTTCAAAGCGCCACAGCTCCTTGCCCGTGGAGGCGGACAAGGCAAAGATCTGCCCTTCGGCTGTGCTGCCGAACACCAGGTTGCCTGCGGTCGACATCACGCCGGACCAAGGCGGCGTGAACAGCTTGTACTCCCACTTGACGTTGCCCGTCGCCGGATCAAAGGCGCGGATCGCTCCCCACATTTGCTCGCCTGGGATGCTGCGGAAGCCGCCGCCGTTGAACTGCTCACCGGCCTTGTACTCGGCCTCACCCTTGAAGTACTGTGAGCCCGACTCGCGCACCGCGACATAGAGAAACCCCGTCTCCGGGCTGAAGCTGGGGCTATACCAGTTGCTCGCACCCGAGACCGACGGCCACACCTGCGTGCCTTCTACACTGGGCGAAGTGGCCGGCACTCGCACCGGACGGCCGCTGTCGTCCAGTCCCTTCGCCCACGTCTGCTTGGCGTAGGGCTTGCCGGTGATGAACTGCCCGGTCACCCGGTCCAGCACATAGAAGAACGCATTGCGATTGGGGAACACCACCAGCTTGCGCGGCTGTCCCGCGACGTTGGCATTCACCAGCACCGGCACGGCGGTGGAATCCCAGTCATGCACGTCATGCGGCGTGAACTGGAAGTGCCACTCCAGCTTGCCCGAATCGGCATCGATGGCCAAGATGCAATCGGAGTAGAGATTGTCCCCCGCGCGGACATCGCCATTCCAGTCGGGGCCAGGATTGCCGGTGCCCCAATAGACGAGGTTGGTATCCGGGTCATAGCTGCCGGTCACCCAAGTGGCCGCCGCGCCCGTCTTACCGCTATCGCCCGCCCATGTCTGCCCGCCCGGTTCCCCCGGCATGGGGATCGTCCAGAAGCGCCACGCACGCTTGCCGGTGGCCACGTCGTAGGCATCAAGAAACCCGCGCACGCCGTACTCGCCGCCCGCCATGCCGGTAATCACCTTGTCCTTCACGATCAGCGGAGCCCCGGTGAGCGAATAGCCATCCTTGTAGTTGGCGACGGTGACGTCCCACAGGATCGCGCCCGTCTTCGCATTCAGGGCCAACAAGTGTGCATCCAGCGTTCCCAGAAACACCAGATTGCCCGACACCGCCACGCCCCGATTCACCTGCCCGCAGCAGACCCGCAGATCGCTGGGCATCGAGCGGCGATACTTCCAAATCGGCCGCCCCGTGCGGACATCAATCGCGGTCAGGTTGCTGGGCGGCTCAGAGGCATACATCACGCCATCGACGACAATGGGCGTGCCTTCGAAGCGCTGCAGCGAGTTCACTTGATAGGACCACTCCACCTTCAGCTTCCCAACGTTCGATTCGTTGATCTGCTTCAACGGCGAAAAGCGATGGCCCGCATAGTTGCCGGAATAGGTCAGCCAGTTCTGCGGCTCCGCCGAAGCCTTGGCAATCCGCTCCGGTGTCAGTTGGCCAAAGGCCAGCAGCATGGTGCCCAGCGTCAGGGCCGTCATCTTGGAGATGCTCATTGAATGCCTCGCAGTTGGGTGAGATAAGCCACCACATCGTCGATCTCTTGGGCCGTCAGTTGCTGACCATAGGAGGGCATCAGTGTCTTCTGTTCCAGGCGCAACTCCTTCAAATCAGCCTTCCAGAAGGAATGCAAGCGATTGCCGCGGTCGCGCACTTGGATCGAGTAGGTATCTTCATTCATGCGAATGCCGCTCAATGCGGTGCCCTCTTTCGTCGTCAGATGGACTTGCAGAAAGCCCGCTGAATCGCGATCCGGATCGGTCAGCTTGCGGCGAAGATAACCGGGCCCGCGGCGCAATCCTATGTCCGTCAGCGCCGGCCCTAGTTCGCCACCCTTGCCGAGCACAATGTGGCAGCCCAAGCAACCGCCCTTGCCCTTGGCGATCGCCTCACCGCGCTGGCTGTCGCCCGTCACCGGAGCCGTATCCAGCTTGCCCAATGTGCGCACGAAGGCCGCAATCTGCCAGATCTCTTTGTTGGTCAGGTTGTGCGAAGGCATCTCCGTTTCCGGCACGCCAAAGCGGATCACCTTCCACAGCGTCAGATCATCGGGGCTGCGAGGCAGCACGGGCGACGCGAGATTCGTCCCCTTGCCACCATCGCCCATCGGCCCATGGCACCCGGCACAGCGCGCCCCATAGATCTTCCGGCCCAGTTCCACATCAGCGGGCGAACTGTGCGGATTCTTCGCCGTGGTCGGCACATCGACCAGGATTTGCGCGTGGAACAACAGGGCCCAAGCCAGCATGGTGATAAGTTACCTCCGTCAGACAGCGATTGAGTCTATCGCAGGTAGAGCGGTGATGGGGATGGAGCGCGAGCGAGATCCTCGCCGCTGCGGTCTCGAATGCCAGTACCGCTACTGACTTGGCGAATCGAGTGGATCAATCTGAGCGCGAAGTGCATCCATCTCGGCAAGCTTCCGCGAAGTCAGGTGGCGTGCGCCAGCAAACGTTCCCACGGCGAGGATCAAGCACAACACCAACATCGGAGCCGATCGTGCGTGGTGCCAAATCACCCCTCCGATCGCGGCCAAGCCAACGCTGAGCGGCAAGGCGTACAAATACAGCATCGACCGAAGGAACGTCGCCTCCTGGTTGAATAACCGGCTTATCGTTGCCTCCCCAGTCCGCTGTGCAGCTTCTGCGATCGCATCAAGAGATCGCTGATGCTGGATGATTCGATAAGCGGCGAAGGCTCTCCACAAGGCCAGTATTCCGGTGATCACGCGAAGTATCGGCCATTTCGCCAGGCAGGCCACCGCCAGCATCAAGACCCCATAGGCCAATGCGGTTCTGGACTCCCGGCGGTACTCGCGCCGTCGATCCTTCAACCAAAGCTCGAGTTCGACGTCTTGTGGGCGCCGGTCTGGCATTTCCACACTGTAACGCGGTGTCCCTCAAATCTGCTCCAGGGCACCCAAGCCTGCGTGCCACGGGGTGTCCAGCGGTCCGCCCTTGCAACAAATGGCTGTGAACTTCTGGAGGCGGCGCTGAAACGGAACGGCCTCGGCGAACACCCTATGACAGGCATCTCCGATCGGTGGATCGAGAGACTGATAGAATCACCCGACTGTTCGCGGCGTGGCGATGCCGTGCCACCCAGCACCGGCGCGCCGCCGTGAACGGCGCCAGAAAGGGAGGGGCATGGACGATTCCAGCATCCAGAGCCTGCGGTCGCCGCACCGCGAGTATGCGCAACAAGTTTTGTTGTCTTATCCCGGCGTAAAAATCGCCTTTGACGTAACGTTTGAGAACGTATGGAAGCTGTTCCTTGACAGCGGCTTCCTCTACCCCGAGAAAGTGACGCGGCTGGAGCCCGTGCTGCCGGAGATCCATTCCACCATGCGTACCATGTTGGGCTGCAATGGCGAGGTGATGTCCACCGTCGTGATCGGCCAGCCGGAGGCCCTGGATGCGCACATTAGCCTGCTGCGCTGGTGTGACGAAACCTGGATTGTGCAGCATCTGGCGGCGCTGCCGTTGACCGGGCGCGGAGCCGATGCCACGGCGCGCTTGAACCTGGCCTTCTCCTACTATGGGCGGATTCGTCCCGATATCGTTTGGGCCAAGATGTACTTCCGGCCCAACAATGTCTGGCCCGCGCGCGTGTTCGGAGGGTTTGCCCGGGGCGTCGAGGATCCGGCGACAGCTGATCTGCGAGTGTTCCACTACTTGGTGGCCCCGGTGGACAGTGGTTCTCCCGAAGTGTCCGCCAGCGTCCATGTCCGGCCCGCGACGGATGCCGATTCCGAGATGGTGAGGGGATGGTTTCAAGAGCGGGGCCGCCAGGCCGAACTGGCTGCCAACCACCTCGATCGCGTCAACTACGCATCAGCCGCGCACCAGAGCCTCGGCCTGACCCGGCACCGCGAAGTCCTGGTGGCCGAACGTGACGGCAAGCCAACCGGGTTTGCCGTGCTTGAGTTCTCCTCCCGCGGGATGAACTTTAGTGAACTCACCAACGCCTTCACTGTTTATCTATTTGAGCCAGACCGTAATTCACAGCTGGCCTTGATCCAGGCGGCCAAGTCTCGCTACGCCGCGGCTGGCTATACGCACTGTATTGCGCTTGAGGATGGAGACGTTGAAGCCTTCCTGGCTGCTGGCTTCTCAACCTCCAAGGACTATGCCTGTTTCACGTTCCATCGCCAGCATTTGGAGCGGATGGAAGAATACTTCGTCACTTTGTTTGGTGCAAGAAAAAGGGCCACTGCATGAAACCTCTCGTATTGCGCTTCTCTGAGCTGCGCGTTCCGCTGAAGATGACCTTCCGGCACGCTTCCGCCGCGCGGACCCATGGCGAAAGCCTGTGGGTGGAGGCCTCACGCGGGGAGTTGAAGGGCTACGGTGAAGGCTGCCCGCGCGAGTATGTCACGGGCGAAACCCGCGCCTCCTGCCGGCAATGGATTGGCACCTGGGCGCCGGAAATTCAGCGCGAGTGCATCACGCTGGAGGCGCTCCAGGATTGGGTCCGGCGGCAGTCAGCGGCGATCGATGCCTCCCCCTCCGTTTGGTGCGCCATTGAAAGCGCACTGCTCGATCTATTGGCGCAGGAGCGCGGCCAGAGCGTGGAAGCGATGCTGGGCTTGGCCGCGCCCGGTGGGCCGCATGTCTATTCGGCCGTGCTGGGCAATGACGAATCTTGGAAGACTCGCTTCCTCATCGATCAGTACCTCATCCTCGGCCTCACGGATTTCAAAGTGAAGCTCGAAGGCAATCTGGAGACTGATCGCGCGAAGTTTGCAAGCGTCAAGGAACTAGCGGCCTGGCACAACGTGCCCAATACACGGCTCCGCGCTGATGCCAACAACCTGTGGGCGCATGCGCCGGACCAGGCGCTCGACTATCTGCGCGCGCTCGGCTTCGAACTGTTCGGTATCGAGGAGCCGGTCAGGCCGCGCGACGTCGATCATCACAGCCGCATCAGCGTCGGCCTCGGTTGCCCCGTCATCCTCGATGAGAGCCTCTGCACGATGGCTGACCTGGAGCGCTACAACGGCGCCCCTGGCCGCTACATGGCCAACCTCAAGGTCTCACGCGTTGGCGGCGTTCTGCGTGGCTTGCAATTGGTGGCCGCCCTGCGGCAGCGCCAGTGGCCTATCATCATCGGCGCCCATGTCGGTGAGACGTCCGTGCTTACCCGAGCCGCGATGCTGATCGCTGACGCTGCGGGCGATCTGCTGGTGGCACAGGAAGGCGGATTCGGCTCGCGCCTGGTGGAGCGTGAACCCGCCACGCCCAGCCTCCGTTGGGGACGTGGCGGCACCATCGATCTGCGCCGTCCCTATGCCGAGGTGACTACTGAAGGTCTGCAACTCACCATGCCGCAGGCCTGGTCGTCGGGCTGGGGGCTGAAGTGCAGGGCGCCCGGCAAGGCTTGGCCGGAATCAGAGACCGTGGCCCAACAGACCATGTCCGATGGCTACGACATCCACTACCGGCAATGGGGCCCGTCGCAAGGCGCTGACGTGATGGTCGTGCTCCATGGCGGCATGAGCCATTCCGCTTGGCAGCGTCCGCTCGCCCAGGCCGTCCAAGCCCGCGCACCCGGCATGAGCGTCTTCGCGCCAGACCGGCGAGGCTGCGGCCTGAATGCCGGCCGGGGCGACCTGGCCAGCGCCGTCCGCACCATCGACGATGTCATCGAGCATCTCGAGTTTCTGGCGGAGCGCTTTGAGCGCATCCATCTGGCCGGCTGGTGTCAGGGTGCCCAATACGCCGCCGTCGCCGCGGAGCGTATGCAGAACAAGGGGTCACTGGCGTCGCTGCTACTGATCACGCCGGGCTTCTTCTGGAATGCCCGCTTCCGCTCCGTGATCGACATGACGGAGCGGGTGGTGCAGGCCTTGCTCACTCACTTCAATCTGGCGCCGGAGCGTGAGGAGTCCTTCGTGCCTATCCCGCTGCAGGCCATCGATTTCACCCTGGCGCCGGAGGGGCTTGATTTTATTGACCGCGATGCACTGAAGACCACCGAAGTCACCTTGAAGTCAGTGATCGTGATGGATGAAGTGCAGGAGCGCTCCTGGGAATCGATCTTGGGCATTCACCTGCCGCTGCTCGCCCTGATGGCCACCGGTGACCGCATCGTTGACAACAACAAGGTCCGAACATATCTGCACCAACTGCTGGCCCAGCCTGGCAATGCCGTCCAAGAAATCGACACCGGGCACGCGGTGCAATTCGAACAGCCGGAGCAACTGGCCGAGATGCTTCTCACCTTCATCGCGACAGTCCCGCGCCCGGCTCAAGTGGCGGTTGCGGGCTGATCAAGCATCCGAAACTACGTTAGTCCAAGCAAGGATTCACGATGTCGAGGCCGCGCAACCGAGAGAAGTCCCGATCCGCCGACCACAATTGGCGCACGCCGTTCGTGCGGCAGATCGCGTGAATCCGCGCGTCATGAACTTGCGCACCCATCAGCTTGCCGCTCAAGAATGCGGCCCGTAATGTGTCCCAGTAGCCGGTCGCCTCCGCAAGCAATACAAGCGTGGGGGATTCCATCCAGATCTCTACCTGCTTCACTGCCACCTCCGGTGGACTAGGTGGCCTAAAAATCCGCGGATTCGTGGTCACTGACAGAAACTCATGGAGGCAGGGCCACGGAATCGCCCATGGTGCCGTCCCTTCAGCGAGGCGCTTAATGGCCCGCGCTGCCGCCTGATGATGGGGTGAGTCGTCCCGGTGCGCGTAGACCAGGATATTGGTGTCTACCGCCGTCATCGCTTCGGTGAGCCGCTGTCTTCTTGATAGGCCAGGGTGGTCAAGTCTTGCCACGCCACTCCCGGTTGCAAGCCATGCCCCTTGCGGAAGCTGCCGTCGCGAAGCCGGAATGGCTTGGCCGCGGCGCGGGTCCGGGCGGCTACAACTGCCCGCAGTCCCTCTTCCACTAACACACGGAAACTGACGCCGTCTTGGGTGGCCAGCGCCTTCGCCTGCTCAAACAGCGGATCTGAGATCTCGACTGTCGTCCTCATGTACCCATACTCCCATACTCTCAATACGGGTGTACGGGCCACATTAACCAGCTTCAGCCCCAAAAGTGAAAATCGTCACCGGCGCCGGCGACCCACCAATCGCCCGGTAGAAATCGAGCGCATGGGTATCTTCCTCGTCCGCGGCGACGAACATCACGGAAATGCCTTCCGCCGCCGCCTGCGCCCGCAGCGCGGCCACCAGCTTCCGGCCAATGCCTAGCCGTTGACACTCCGGCCGCACCGCAATGTCGTAGAGAAATACTTCCCGAATCTCGGCGCGAGCCAGGGGCAGGGTATAGGCCGTCAGCCCCCCCACCAACTGCCCATCTTGCACCGCCGCCAAGGCCCAGAAATCGTCGCGGCGCATCAGGCCGTGAATGTAATCGTCGCTTAACGCCTGTGCATCCATTTCGAATACATCGGCGATCAAGATGAACAACTCCTGCGCCTGCTCCAGTTGGGCTGTGCCCAGACGCTGGACTTCGATCTCCCCCCGCAGAGGAGAATCGCCCTGAGGCTGGCCAGGCGTGGGTCGTGAAGACACGAGCGTTCTAGGCCAGCGCCTTCCCGTAAAGCGCCAGCAGCCGCGCCCACGCCTTCTCGGCGTCCGCTTCGTTGTAAACGCGCGAATCCGGCGGGCACCAGCCGTGCGCCCCGGAGTAGACCTCGATCTCGGCGGAAAGCTTCGCCTCCTCAAACGTCTTCTTCAACACGTTCTTGTCCTCGGGCGCGCGGGCATCATCATTGGCCGCGATGGCCACCAGGAACGACGCCTTCGTCTTCGACGCCTGCAAGTGGGGGCTGTTCGGCGCATCGGCGCGCACCAGGCCGCCGCCGTGGAAGGAGGCCACTGCGCCCACGCGATCCGGCACCGCGGCTGAAGTACGGAACGCCATCGGGCCGCCCATGCAGTATCCCTGCGTGCCCACCTTGCGGTTCTTCGCAACCGACGGCTGCTTGTCCAGCCACGCGATGAAGGTCTTGGCATCGGTCATGTGCGTGGTTTCATTCAGCGTCTGTGCCAGTGGCATCACTTGCTGGATCGGTGTTGCCCCACCGCCTTCCGCCGTCGGAGCTTTCTTGGTGCGGTAGAACGGATTCACCACCAGCACCGAATAACCAGATTCCGCCAGCCGCTTGCCCATCTGCCGGAACGCCGGGCGCAGCCCAAAGATGTCCGGCCACACCAGCACCGCCGCGGCACTGCCCGTCGCCGGGTGCACAAAGTAAGCATCCGCCATCCCATCGGGTGTCGTGATGTTGACGTCGGATTCCACCACCGTCACCGCATTGGCCACCTGGGGCAGCATCATCGCCACACCCGCGCCCAGCATCGCGCCAAACTGCTTCCGGGTCACCAGACCCTTAGCTTCAAATTCCTGCTGGTCGTCATCGAAATGGATCTGATCACACATATACGCTCCTTGTGCACTCCCAGTTTGCCGCTTGTGAGAGAACATACGGGTATCTTACAACCAGTGGCATGGCTTGACGTTGCGGCCCTTGTCCTTGCATCCACAGTCGCTCGAACTCATTCGGACTGAGGTCGATTTCACGCAGAATTCCTCGAAGCGTTCCGATCTTGAGCATCTGATTTCCGTGCACCAGCACTGTCGTCCGGGCCGTTCCGCGCGCCATGATGTGATGGCTGCCCCGAATCCGGACGACGGCGAAGCCCTGGGCATCCAAGAAGCGCACCATCTGAGGTCCAGTGGGCCGCGGCAGTTTAGGCACGCACAAGATCTTCCAATTCCAGGACCATCAGCCGGAGCGAACTGGGGGGATTCAATCGGGACATCGCGTCATCTAGTCCAAAGGTTTCGATATACCCCGCCAAAGCCTCACGCAGATCGGCGATTGCC
The DNA here is from genome assembly GCA_947458745.1 of Bryobacteraceae bacterium. Taxonomy (GTDB): domain Bacteria; phylum Acidobacteriota; class Terriglobia; order Bryobacterales; family Bryobacteraceae; genus JAPKYZ01. Next base: position 360,521 of record CANGYQ010000005.1, read on the forward strand.
GCTTCCTCCGTTTCGCCCTCTCCGAACGCCGGAATGTCGGGGACGCGCGCGGTGTAGCCGCCGAGTTCGGGGTCCGGGATCAGTTCCACCATCAACTGCTTCATGGTTGAATTCTAACCTGCCACTGCCGTCCCACTGCCGCGCCCATATAATATCCCCATGCTCCGCCGTGACTTGCTGCGTACTTTCTGGGCCGCGCCTCTGCTGACCCCCACAGCCAAAGGCCTCCCGCCGCTCACCATCAAGGAAGTAAGAGTGATCTCCACCAGCGGTGGCCGCAACTACCGCTGGATCTTTATCAAGATCATCACCAGTGAGCCGGGCCTTTATGGCATTGGCTCCGCGGGCAATCACTTCCAGCCCTATGCCGTCATCGCGGCTATTGAAAAGCATCTCGCGCCGTTCCTGATCGGCAAGAGCCCCGAACAGATCGAAGACCTCTGGCAGAGCAGCCACCTTCGCACCTACTGGCGCAACGGCCCGGTGAACAACAACGTGCTCAGTGGCATGGACATGGCGCTGTGGGACATCAAGGGCAAGCGCGCCGGCATGCCGGTCTACGATCTGCTGGGCGGTAAGGTGCGCGACGCCGTGCCCTGCTATGACCATTGCGGCGGCAACGACAAGGTGGCCATCATCGACAGCGTGCAGAAGTCAATGGCGAAAGGCTTCCGCCACATCCGCGTCCAGATGGGCAACTACGGTGGCGGCGGCTTCATCCCAGCGGGCGTCGGCTCGCGGCCGGAAGGCGCACCCGCGCGCCCGGCGTTCGATGAAGAGGTCTACGTCGAAAAGATCCCGCCGCTGTTTGAGCATGTGCGGTCGAAGGTGGGCTTCGCACCCAAGCTCTGCCATGACGTCCATTCGCACCTAAGCGGGATCAATGCCGTCGAGTTCTGCCGCCGCATGCAGCCCTACCAGATGTTCTTCATCGAAGACGTCCTCGCACCGGAGCAGTTGGCCTGGTACAAACAGGTCCGCCAAATCTGCAGCACCCCGCAAGCGGTGGGCGAAGTCTTCTCCCACCCGCTCGAATGGATTCCGCTCGTCACGGAGCGCCTCATCGACTTCGTCCGCTGCCGCGTCTCCGCCATCGGCGGCATCACACCCGCCAAAAAGCTAGCCACCCTCTGCGAAACCTTCGGCGTCCGCACAGCCTTCCAGGAAGGCGGTGAAAACGACCCGGTGAATCAACTGGCCGCCTACCACGTCGACATCTCCCACCCCGCCTTCGGCATCCAGGAAGAAAACGCCTTCCCCGAACTAGCCCGAGAAATCCTCCCCGGCTGCGCCGAGATCCGCGGCGGCTATCTCTACGGCAACGGCAAGCCGGGCCTGGGGATCGACATCAACGAAGCGCTGGCGGCGAAGTACCCGATTCAGGCCGCGCCGCAAGGTGGGCACTACCCGCTCGACCGGACGATGGATGGGGCGGTGGTGAAGCCGTAGGACGAAGTCATTGCCCTATGCCAACACCTGCCGCACCACATTCCCACGCACGCCCGTGAGCCGCTGGTTCATGCCCTGATAGAAGTACGTCAGCTTCGTATGGTCCAAGCCCATCAGGTGCAGGATCGTCGCGTGCAGGTCGGAGACGTGGCAGGGGTCATCCACCGCCTTGAAGCCGATCTCGTCGGTGGAGCCGATCGCTTGGCCGCCCTTCACGCCTGCTCCCGCGAGCCACATGCTGAAGCCGTACCAGTCATGGTCGCGGCCGGGTTTGTTGACGCCTTCGCTGGTGGGCGTGCGGCCGAACTCGCCGCCCCAGACGAGCAAGGTCTCTTCCCACAGGCCGGTGCGCTTCAGGTCGGCGATCAAGGCCGCGATGGGTTGATCAGTTTCGCCGGCGTGTAGTTTGTGGTTGGTGATGCAGTCGTTGTGGCCGTCCCAGGTATCTTCAATGTGGCCGCCGCCGGAATAGAGCTGGATGAAGCGGACGCCTTGTTCCAGCAGCCGCCGAGTGATCAGGCACTTGCGCCCGAAGTCGGCGGTCAGCTTGTTATTCAGGCCATACATCTCGCGGGTGGCTTCTGATTCGCGGTTCAGGTCCACCACGTCGGCGGCCGTCGTCTGCATACGGTAGGCCAGCTCATAGGAATGGATGCGAGCCGCCAGCTCGGATTCATTGGGCCGCGCGGCCAAGTGCTCCTGGTTGAGCTGCGCCAGCAGGTCCAGGGACTTCCGCTGCGCTTGCGGCGTCACGCCAGCGGGCGTCGCCAGATCAAGCAATGGCTCGCCGGTGCCCCGGAACAGGGTGCCTTGATAGGCCGCCGGCATGTAGCCCGCGGTCCAGTTGGAGGCGCTGCCAATCGGGCCGCCGCGCGGGTCCGTCATCACCACGAAGCCCGGCAGGCTCTCGTTCTGCGTGCCCAAGCCGTAGCTCAGCCAACTGCCCATGCACGGCTTGCCGAGCACGACGTTGCCGGTATTCATCTGCAGGCAGCCGGAGGCATGCGCCGCCGTATCGGTATACATGGACCGGATGACGCACAGGTCGTCCGCGAACTTGGCGGTATCCGGAAACAGGTTGCTGATCTCGAGACCACTTTGCCCGTGTTTGGAAAACTCAAACGGGCTCTGCATTAGATAGCCCACGGGCCGTCCATTCGAGCCCACGGTGAGAGGCCCCTGGTAGGACTTACCGTGATATTTCGTCAGCTCGGGCTTCGGGTCAAACGTGTCCACCTGGCTGGGGCCGCCGTTCATGAACAGAAACACGACATGCTTGGCCTTGGCCGGAAAGTGCGACGGCTTGGCGGCCAGCAGTCCGGCCTTCAATTCCGCCGCTTCCGCTTTCGACGCAAAGAAGCCATCGCGCGACAGCAGATCCACCAGCGCGAGGCCCGCAAAGCCGCCGCCTACTTGCCACAGAAATTCGCGGCGGCTGCGACCGCAAGGAGTCGGATTGTCGATGTAGCGGGACATGGTCTCTTGGGCCTCTCTTAGTCGGGCTCTCCTAGTCCGGGTAGACAAACTCATTCAGGTTGAACAGCACGCGGCACATCTGCTCCAGCGTATTGTCTTTCAGGAACGTTTGCAGGTTGTCGCGCTCCGTGGCCGTCGGTGGCCGGGCCAGTGCCAGCCGGTACGCCCGCTCGATCTGCGCCGCCGGATCGCTGCCCGCCTCCCGCCGCAACCGCGCCGCCAGATGCGCGGCCTGGCGGTTGATGAAGTCGCCGTTGAACATCGAAAGCGCCTGCGGAGCCACGCTGGTCGTCATGCGCTTGGCCGAACTGCGTGCGGTGTCGCAAAAATCCATCACCTCCATCAGCGGCACAATCAGCGACCGCTTGACGAAGGCATAGATGGTCCGCCGTGAGGCCTCCTGCTCATTGAACGGCTTCCAGATCTTGTCCGGATCGCTGGACCCGGCCAGCGCGCCTTCGGGCACATGCGGGTACATGCTGGGGCCATACATGGTGGGGCTCAACTGACCGCTTACTGCCAGCGTCGAATCGAGGATCGCTTCCACCTCGAGGCGCTTATAGGGCAGGTGCCACAAGAGGCGATTTTCCGGGTCCACCACCATGTAAGTTGCGTTTGCTGCGCGGCCCATGCGGTAGGTGTTCGACGCCAGGATTAGCCGGTGCAGTTTCTTCACCGACCAGCCGTTGTCGATGAACCACGTGGTCAGCCAATCGAGCAGCTCCGGATGCGTCGGCTTGTCGCCCATGATGCCGAAGTCGCTCGGCGTCCGCACCAGGCCTTCGCCAAAGTGCGCCTGCCAGATCCGGTTCACCAGCACGCGCGCTGTCACCGGATTTTCGGGGCTGATCAGCCAGTTGGCGAACGCCAAACGCCGGTGGCTGGACCGTTCCCCCGCAGCCGGAAACACGGGCTGCCTGGACGCCAGAATCGTGGGCACGGCGGGCGGCACCTCCGGTCCCGGCCGCGTGGCCTTGCCGCGAATCAGCAGGTGCGTCGCCGGCACGGTCTTCGATAGCTCATGCATGCGATAGCCGCGCTCCAAGTCCGGCGTCTCCAGCCGCAGCGCCTCGATCTCAGCATTCAGATTGGCAATCCGCTTCAGCGCCGCTGGCGGGAGCGTCGCATCAATCTCCGCCGCCGCCTTTTTCGCATTGGCTTTGCCGCCGCGCAGTTCAAAGATCTCCTTGGTCTTCGGCTCAATCTTCTGGTCACGTGCCGCCAGCTTGTCGATCTGCGCCCAACTGCCCAGCGGCAGGTCCAGCTCCGTGCGGCCATTGCGCGGGCGTTGCAGGCCATTGAACACGGCCACCATGCTGTAGTAGTCGCTTGCCAGCAGCGGTTCGAACTTGTGGTTGTGACACCGCGCGCAGCCTAGCGTCAGCCCCAGAAAGGCCTGCGAGGTGGTGCTGACGATGTCGTCCAGCTGATCAAAGCGATCCTCCGCCGGATCGGCGGGTTCGTCATCCCAAGGCCCCAGGCGATAGTAGCCGGTGGCCACCAACGTCTCTGGCGTCACTTCCGGCAGTTCATCGCCCGCCAGTTGCTCGACGAGGAAGCGATTGAGCGGCTTGTCGTCATTGAACGCGCGGATCACATAGTCACGGAAGCGCCACACCTGCGGCTTGGCGGCGTCCCGCTCATAGCCATTCGATTCGGCATAGCGGACCAGGTCCAGCCAGTGCCGCGCCCAACGTTCGCCATAGGTGGGCCGCGCGAGCAGATTATCCACTAATCGATCAAACGATTCCGGCCGCGGGTCGGCCAGCCATTGCTTCTGCTCGGCCAGTGTGGGCGGCAGCCCCGTCAGGTCCAGAAACAAACGCCGCAGCAGCGCCGGTGGAGCGGCTGGTCGAGCCGGGGACCAGCCCTTGGCCTCCAGCTTCGCCAGCACAAACGAATCAATTGGATTCAGTACCCAATCGCTGTTCTTCACCGCCGGAACGGCCGCCTTCACCGGCGGCTGGAACGCCCAGTGGCCCTGCCCACGCTTGAGGACGGCATTGTCCGGTGAAGCGGTGGGTTCACCCGGTCCGCCCGCCCACACCGCGCCTTGATCAATCCAGTTCTTGATCGTTTCAATTTCGGCCGCCGGAATGCGCTGCTTGCCGGGCGGCATTTTGATCTCCGGGTCCAGGCCCGCGACGTAGATGTACAACGGGCTTTGCTGGCTGCGGCCCGGCACAATCGATGGCACGCCTGATTCGCCGCCGCGGAACGCCTCGCCACGACGGTCCAGGCGATAGCCATGTATCTGCAGCTTCGCCCCATGGCAGGCCGCGCATCGCTTCTCGAAGATCGGCTGTACATCGCGACCAAAGTCAACTGTCTGCGCGACTGTCACCGTCACGGTTACTGTTACGAGGACCAGAAAAGAAAAGCCCCAGCGCATAGACAGCCACAGTTTACTAAAACTGGGCCGCCTATGCGCTCGGGCGCTTACACCTGATCGATTGCCGGTCGCTTAGAACAACAACTTCAGACCCAGTTGCACCGTGCGCCGATCGTTAAAGCGAGTGCCATTTACTTGGCCAAAGTCCGCGGCTCCGACGGTCAAGCCCGGCACCCCGAACTGCGGCGTATTGGTCAGGTTGTACAACTCACCCCGGAACTGTGCGCGAAGCTTCTCCATGATCTGGAAGTTCTTCGCGATATTGACATCCGCGTGATGCGTGCCATCGGCGCGAAGGTTCGGGGCAAAGCGCGGCGCATTACCCAGCGTAAACGGTGCCGGAGCCCGAACGGCGGTGGTGTTAAACCATTGCTCCGGACGGCGCTCGGAAACGCTCACATCCCTCAGATTGGCCACTTGCGCGTTGACGATGCCAAAGCCGTAGGCACTCAGCGTATTGGGTGCCGCCAGCCGCAGCGGAGTACCGCTGGTCAGGCGGATCACGCCGGACACTTCCCAGCCTCCCACCAATGTGTCCAGTGCCGGGTGCATTTTCGCCCCTAGCATCCGGCCCTTGCCCACCGGCACTTCCCACACCAGCGCCGTCGCAAAGCTTTGCGGGACATCGTGGCCGGAAACAGACCGGTCCAGAGACCGGTTGCCGTAATCACGGAACGTATCCGAGACGATCCAGCCCTGATTCTCGGACGCATTGTCGATGGCCTTAGAGAACTGATAGCTGGTCATCAAATTCAAACCGCCGCTGAACCGCTTGTTGAACTTGATGTAGAGGGCGTTGAAGCTGGATGAAGCGCCCGGCGTATCGCCGGAAAGGTTCACCGAAACAAACTGCGGATGCGGACGCAGCAGCCGGTGACGAGGCACCGTGCGGCCGGACAGAATGCCGGTGGGGAAGACACCAAAGAACGGGTTGGCCACCTGATCATTCAGCGCGTTACCCAGCGACAAAAACTGAGAAGGCAACTGATTCGCATCCGGCGTTGCGCCGAAGTTCAGCTTGCGGCCCACGTTGCCGGAATAGCCCACTTCCAGCACGCCAGAGCGGCCCACTTCAAACTGCAGGTCGAACGAGTAGTTCTGCACATAGCCCGTCGGGTGGCTCCGCTGGAACGCAGTTGTGGCCGATCCGGTCTGTGTGAGCAGACCCAATGAACTGCCCACAGCCCGGTTCAAGCCATTCGGGTAGGGGTTCGACAACGGATCCTGTGGCGTGATGCCATCACCGCCCCGTGTGTTCACCCAGTTGGTCGCCACCGAGAAGCCGTCGGTGCCCGCTGCCGGTCCGCCCTGCGTCGCCGTGCCGAAGCCCATCAGATAGAAGATGCCATAGCCCATGCGGGCCACCATGCGGTTGTTGATCTTGTAAGAGATGCCGATGCGTGGTGCCAGATCGACGTTGTCGGGTTGCGTCTGGAAGCGGTTCTTATCGTTGACGAATACCAGGCCGCCGCGCAGATCAAGGCCCGTGCGCTGGCTCAACGGATTGGCCGCACTGAAGTCGAAGTAGTTGTAGCGATTGAACCGTTCCGTGGAGGCGCGTTGCACTTCATAGCGCAGGCCCAAATTGATGGTCAGGCGCGAATTGAAGCGCCATACATCCTGGATATAGGTGCCGTAGTAGCGGCGCGACGTGGCCGGTGTCACCGTATTGGTCACCGTGTTGTTCACCACCGTCACACCACCTGCCGCACCAGTCGGAATGCCCGTGCCCAGCAGCAGGGAGGCCACCGAATTGCCGGAAGTGGAGGACGAGACTTGGGCGGTCGGGCCGGACGTCATGCCCCGGTCAAAGGCGAAATCCGTAGACCGGATATCGACGGAATTCAACCGCACAATCTCACCCGTAAAGCCAAACTTCAATGAATGCTTGCCCAGTTCACGCGTGGCGTTCACCTGTAAGTTGTCCGTCTGACGCGGGAAGTTCAGTACGCGGCCGTTCGACAAGCCGGAATAGCCGAACAGGCTGAACTGCGGCATGTGCGGCGAATCCAGCTGCGACACCAGTGACTGCGGCAACCCGATGGCCGTGGCCAGCACGCCATCGCGCAGCGACAGCGGCAGCTGCTCTTCACGCCACCGGCCGCTGCCGGCCGTGACATTGATCACCCACTTGGGGTTAGGCACGAAAGTGTTGCCCCACGTTATATGGTGCCGGGGCTGATCGCCTTCGTTCCCCGTATCCGCGCCCGTGCCGTAAAAGCGTGGCGTCTTGCGGGTCTGCCAGGCTTTGGTGATGCGCCCGTACATGGTGTGCTTTTCGTTGCGCGCCCAATCAACCCGCAGGTCCATGCGCTGATTGTCGGTAATGGAACTGCCTGCGCCAAAGAAGTTGTTGGCCTGAGTGATCGCGTTCGTCGGCAGCGCGTTGGGCTTGGGGTAATACTCCACCGCCCTGGCGCCCACCGAATCAAACCGGCTTCGAGGAACAATGTTGCCCGGGAAAGCGTCACGAATAAACCCGCCCGCCGGGTTGGCGCGTGTCGTGAACGGGTCGAACACCTGCGACACGCTGCCATTGGCGTCGCGCGTGTTGCTGAAGTTGCCCACCCGCTCCAGCTCCGTCGGCACCGTCGCCAGCAAAGTTGCCGGAGAGCCTTCCTTCAGCGCTTCATAGCTGGTGAGAAAGAAGAGCTTCTTCGCCTTCCAGATGGGGCCCGACAGGTTGCCGCCGAACTGGTTGCGCTTAAATTCCACGCGCGGCCGCCCCACGCGATTGTTGGCCCAGGCATTGGCATCCAGATTGTCGTTGCGCAGAAACTCAAACACAGAGCCATGGAACTGATTGGAGCCGCCCTTGGTGACCACACTCACCACACCGCCACCAGACTTGCCAAACTCCGCGTCGTAAGAATTGCGGCTCACCACTACTTCCTGAACGGACTCCACCGATGGCGCCGCCAGCAGCGCGCCCCAGTCACCGGACGTGGCCGGGACGCCATCAATCAGCACCAAGCCGCTCATATCGCGCCCGCCATTGAAGGCAAAGCGGGCTTGGTTCTGATCAGCGGCGTTGTTCGATTGGCCCACACTCATCGACGTCACGCCCGCCATTGCATGCACGGCCACAAAGGGATTGCGCGTCGATGCTGGTAACTTCAAGATCTGGTCCCGATCGAGGGTATAGGACTGGTTCGCACTCTGCGTATCCAGCTGGATCACCGTCGCCGCCACTTCCACTGACTCGCTGACTTGGCCCAGCGTCATCTGCACATTCACTTCACCCGCCTGGTTGGCGCGTAGCGTAATGTCGTTCTGGGTGGTGGTCTTAAAGCCGGCCATCTCCACCGTGATCGTGTATGCGCCCGGCAGCAGCTGCGAGAACACATACCGCCCGGTTGCGCCCGTCGTGGTCTGCCGGGCTTCACGCGTGGCCGTATTGATGAGCTTAACGCTGGCGGCGGCGATCACCGCCTGATTGGGATCCGTCACGATTCCCGTCAAGTTGGCCGTAAACGCCTGCGGGTAAGCTACAGCTGCGGTCAACAGGCTGATGGTGACGACGCTGACAACTCTAGTCATTCTCTGAAGTCCTTACTTGCTGAATGTGGCTACCGGTCACAAGATGAAAGCCCAGACGACAGCTGCTGGGACACTCTCGATGGAGCCCAACGAACTTATCACAAACGCGTAGGGCCTGTGTGTCGCTAAGTTCGCTAAGGACGGCGCGTCCGGATCACTTCCAGTGCCTGCACCACTTCCGCGTCGGCGGGCTTCAACTGCCGCGCCACGCGGAGCGCCGCTTCAGCGCTGGCGGTATCGCCGGAGCGGGCATAGATCAGGCCGAGGTTCTTGTGCAGATCCGCGCGCGCCCGGCAGTTCCCGCACACCTCCAGGGCCTCCTTCATCTGCGCGATGGCTCGCGGCCAATCCCGCGCTGACGCGGCACCCAAGGCGAAATTGCCTAATGATTCCGCCCGCTCTGCCACCTGCCGGGATTGCTGTACCTCCACCATCTGCTTGCGGTATTCAGCGGCCTGCGCGGGGGCTGAGACGTTCAAGGCGCGCGCCAGGTTGTACAGCGCCTCTGTGTGTTCCGGATTGATGGCCAGCACTTGACGCCAAGCCTCCAGCGCACCCGGAGTATCGCCGCCCGCCTGCAAGCTCTGGCCCAGCAGGAACAGTGCATCCAGGTCCCGAGGTTGTAACTTCAGCTGCCGTCTCAATAACGCCGCGGCCTCCTGCGGGTGGTCCAGATTCTTTTCCGTGAACGCCAGCAAATAGAGCGCCGGCGGATAGCCCGGGTCCAGTTGGACGGCGTTGGCCAGATGCGTCCGTGCCGCCTCATAGTCGCGCAAGTCAAAACAGGCGCGGCCCAGGTTGTACTGCGCCGGACCACTCCGCGGTGCCAGCCGTACCGCCTCGGCAAAGGCCACCCGCGCGCCCGCCAAATCGAACTGGTCGGCCAGGGCAATCCCCAGGTTCAGGTGCGCTTCCGACGAGGCGGGCTCCAGTTGCACCACCCGGCGGAACAGCGGGATCGCCTCCGGCCAGCGCTTTAGCCGCGCCGTCACCATCGCCTGTGCGGTCAGGGCGCGGGGGTTATCCGGCAACAACTTCGCCGCCGCGGCAATCTCCGGCTCCGCCTGGGCAAACTTCTGCTGCCCCGCCAGGATCAGGCCCAAGTTCAAGCGAGCCTGGGCATAGTCCGGCTGCAACTCCACTGCGGCGCGCAACTCGCGTTCCGCCTCGGCCGCCTTACCCTGCTGTCCCAACAAGACACCCAGGTTTGAATGAGCCTCCGCCAACTGCCCATCGCCGCTGATGGCCGCCCGCAACTCGCGTTCCGCTCGCGCCATCTCACCCGCGTTCATCGACAGCACACCCAGCTGATTCCAGGCCACTGCAAACTGAGGGTCCAACTTCACCGCCGCTTCCAGTGACCGGCGCTCCGCCGCCAAGTCGTTCAACCGGGCGTAAGCCAAGGCGAGATTGTAGTGGGTCTTGGCATTGCTCGAATCCAGCTTCAGAGCTTCCAAATATCCTTCCACCGCCCGGCGCGGGTCGCCCTTTAGCAGTTCGTCATTGGCTTGGGTGACGCGGGTCTCCGCCACCTTGCCCAACGCGCCCTGTTGCTTTGATTTCTGAACGGCGGCAAACTCCGCCTTCGCCTGGTCATCCTCATTCAGGCGGCGCAGCACGTTGGCCAGTTGGAAGCGGACGTCCGCCCCATCCGGGTTCAGCGCCTTGGCCGCTTCCAGGTGGCTGCGCGCTTCGGCGAACTTGTTCAGCTTGGCTAGCACGAAGCCCAGCTGATACTGGGCGTCAGGATGCCGCGGCTCCAGTTGCACGGCCCGGCGTAATTCCGGCTCTGCTTCGGCGTGCCGGTCCAGACCACGCAACGCCAGTCCTTTCAGGTAGTGCGTCTCGAAGTTCGGCGGGCGGCGGTAACGGTCCAGGTGCGGCAACGCTTGTTCGTAGTCACGATGGGCGACCAAGGCGCGCGCCAGAGACAAGCGAGCGTCTTCATTATTCGGGTCGAGTTTCAGGACTTGCGAATAGGCCGCCGCTGATTCCAGATAGCGCTGCGCTTGCGCATAGGCGCTGCCGAGGTTGAAAGGGAAGGCCGGAGCGGTGGGTGCAAGCGCCTGGCCGCGTTCCAGGACCTTGATCGCTTCGCTGGCTCGGCCACTTTCGCTCAACGCGGCCCCCAGTGCCAGATAGTGGCCTGGCTCCTTGGGCTCCAGCGCCAGCGCCTGCTCCAGATACGTAATCGCTGCCGTGAACTTCCGGTCCAGAATCAAAGCCCGCGACAAGCCTCGCAGGGCAAGCGCGTTTCGCGGCTCGAAGGTCAGCACGGCCCGGTACTGTTCCTGCGCGCCCGCCAATTGATCGGCCTCGGTCAGCAGGTTGCCTAAGGCGTTCCGCGCATTGGTCAGCCGTGGGTTCAGGCGCACCGCTTGCTGCAGAGCCCGGATCGCACCCGCGCCATCGCCCCTCTGCATGCGCGCCAAGCCCAAATTGAAGTGGTTGGCCGCCCCGCCGGGCTCCAGGGCCACCGCCTTTTCGAAAGACTGCACAGCACAATCCAACTGCTGCCGTGACGCAAAAAACCCGCCGAGGGCGCCATAGACGCTCGCGGCGGGCTTGATCTTCAGTTGCTGTTCCAATTCTGCCGGCCCCTGGCAGACGGTTTGAGCGCACAGCGCGGGGGCCAGCAGAAAAAGACAGTTACGCATTAAAAGACGAATCTACCACCCAATTGGAGTTGGCGTGATTGATTCGCGGTACCGGTGACGCGGCCGAACAATACCCCGTTGGACAAGTTGTTGTTCGGCACACCGTAAACGGGCGTGTTGAACATGTTAAAGCCTTCCACGCGGAACTCAAAACGCTTGCCTTCGCCCAGGAAGGGCATGGGGAACGTCTTGAATAGCGAGAGGTCGAAGTTCTCCCATCCATCGGACCGCAGCCGGTTGCGGCCGGAGTTGCCGAAGGTGAACGGTGCGGGCGCGGCCACTTGGCTTCGGTCGAACCATTGGCCGGTGGTCGGGTTCTTCAGTTCCGGGTTGCCGAGGAAATTCAACCGCAGATAGTTCAAGTTGCCCGTGTTGGCCAAGTCGCCATTGATCTGCAAGCTGTAGGGTTGTCCGGAGCTCAAGCGGATGATGCCGTTGGTCTGCCAGTTGCCCAGCACGTAATCCACCACCTTGCTCTTGGTCTGATACTTCCGGCCTGTACCAAATGGTATGTGATAAACGAAGTTCATCGTCAGCACATGAGTCAGGTCGAAGCCGGAGACGCTGCGGTCGTTATTGAACTTGTACGGGTTCTGGACGGAGCAGCCTTCCACGCCATACCAGCCAGAGCAGCCGATGTCGATCGACTTCGAGTACGTGTAGTTGATCATGTACGCAAAGTCGTTCTTGAACTTTTTGTCCAGCAGGAACTGGAAGCTGTTGTAGTTGCCGCGGCCCCAGCTGCGGTCATAGTAGGTGGGCCGGATGTAGGGGAACGGAGCGCGCTCCCGGAAGTTGCCCGGTCCGGGCGTGGTGGCCACGTTGTAGAAGCCGCCAATGTCCAACCGGCGGGAACCGGAACCCACGTAGTTCACCGTCACAATCGTGTCGGAGCTCACCTGGTGTTGGACGCCGAAGTTCCACTGCATCGAATACGGGTTCTGGAAGCGTGGGTCCATGTACCACTGCACCTGGTTAAACGGCGTCGCTTCCGGCAGTGCGCCGGAAGGGAACGGGTTCTTGCCGTTGAAATTAGGCGTCAACTGCGTGGCGGTCGGGTTGTTCAGGTTCTCCTGCAACTGCTCGCCCACGCTGGGCCACTGGGCCGAATAGTTCTGGGCGGTCTGCACGACGGCGGCATAGTTGTCGTAGAACATGCCGAACGAAGCGCGGATGGCCGTCCGCTGGCCGACGCGGTACGCCAAGCCAAGGCGTGGTGCCCAGTTGGTGCCGGTGTTGTGATAGATCTTGCCCCGTGGCTCCACTTCCACGTTGGGGGGGAGCCGGCCACCGGGAACGCAAGGTGCCCTTCGCAATTCCTCGCAAGAGCCCGGCAACTTCTGGATCAAATAAACACCACGTTGCAGGTCATAAGAACCGGTGAAGATGTTGTCATTGCCTTCCTGGCCCAGCGCCGGGATGAAGGTCTTGTCATACCGTATGCCGTAGTTGATCGTCAGCCGAGAGCTCAACTTCCATTGATCCTGGAAGTAGAACGCCATGTGGCCGCCGCGGCGCACGGTGGTCGCGCGATTGCGGAAGGCGGCGGCGTCCGGCACGTCCAGCAGGAAAGAGGCCAACTGGCTGCCCGTCGTTCCAGGCGTCAGCGGATTGGCGGTCTGTATCGGACGGTAGGTGGCGCTGGCGTTGCGCGGGGAACCAAAGAAGTCCATGTTGTTCCACTCGCCGCCAAACTTGTACTGGTGGTTGCCCTTGATCTTGGTCAACCCGGACTTGTACTGCCAAACATCAGATGGCCGGTTCAGCGACAGGCTCTCGGCACCGCCCGTGCCCCAGCCGTCAATGTTCAAAGCCGGTGCCATCGTCTGGCCATCCAGGAAGCTGCTAAACGTGGCCGCGTAACCCACGTCACGAATGAAGTTGGCCGGCAGGCTGCGGAAGCGGTTGCCGCTATTGTCCACATTGGTCAACCGGCCGAACTGCACTTGCAACACCGTCGACGGGCTGAACGTATGCACCCAGCTGGTTCCGATATTCAGTGCATCAAAGGTACGGAAGCTGGCCAGCGACGGCCGGCCACCGGAGGAGGTTTGGTCCAGCAGCGATTGGCTGATGCGGAAGAACATGTTGTCCTTCGGGCTTAGCACGCGGTCAATGCGGACCGACCATTCTTCCTGGTTCTGGCTCAAGCCGGAGGGGTCGATGGCGTTGCGATCAGCATTGATCGGCGCACCGCCCGCCGGGAACGTCCGCGCATAAACCAGCGAGCCCGGATTGATGCGGCTGGCCGGGATGCGGTTGCCGGCAAACGGCGTCCGGATGAAGCCCGCGCCATTGGGGTTCGGCACCGTCGTGAAGGGATCAAAAATCTGCCGGGCCTCATCGCTCAAGTCGCCCGTCAGGTTAGCGGCGGTGGGGACGCGCAGGAACGTGTTGTTCGCGCGGCGCAACCGCCAGCCCTGGTACGAACCATGGAAGAAGGTGTTGTTCTTGCCGTTCAGAATTTTCGGAATCCAAACCGGGCCACCCACCGCCGCGCCGAACTGGTTCTGCCGGAAAGGCGTCACCAAGGGCAGGAAGGTGTTGCGCGCATCGAATGCGCTGTTACGCAAGTATTCCCACGCGGACCCATGGATCGAGTTCGTCCCGCTCTGCGTAGCCACGTTGATCACGCCGCCCAGCGCGCCGCCAAACTCCGCCTGGTCGTTGTGCGATTGCACCTTGAATTCGGCAATCGCATCGACAATCGGGTTCACCGCCGGCGTCGAGAGCATCAAGCCCTGGTTGGTGATGCCGTCCAGCGTCCAGAAATTGGAGCGATTCGTCTGGCCATTGATCGCCGGGAAGATGAACGCACCGATACCGGGGTGGGCAAAGCCCGAACCCGTATTCTGCGACACGCTCACCGGAGCCACGCCGGGCGTCAGCGAAAGCAGCTGCGTGAAGTTGCGGCCATTCAGCGGCAAGTCCACCACCTGCTCCCGCGCCACCACGGCACCGATCTCGGATGTGGATGCCTGCACTTCCGCGCCCACCGCTTCCACGGTAACCGCCTCGGTCACCGAGCCAACCTCCATCACCAGATCGATAGTCGCGGTCTGGTTCACGGCCAGCGTGAACTGGTTCAGCTTATTGGTGCGAAACCCAGGTTTTGAAACTTCTAGTGTGTAGCCGCTGGGCTGCACGTTCAAAAACGCGTAATAGCCTGCTTCATTGCTGGTGGTCCGCGTTTCGACTGAGGTGGCCGGGTTCCTCAGAACCAGGTTGGCACCAGGTACAACGCTGCCGGTAGAATCCCTTAACGTGCCATTGACGGCAGCCGTTGAGGCTTGTGAGAATGCCGACGTTGCGGTCGCGAGAGCGAGTGCGACAACAACGAATGATCGACGAGGCATCATCCGTGAGCTCCTTCATCCAAAGCGAATTAACCGCGCAGTATTCGAGTGAATGCCCGCAGACGGTGTGGGGCTACGATATAACAATTCTTTACAGGCGTCAACTGCCGCGCCCTCTTTGGGATAGCGATGATCTGGAAGAGAAACCGGACCGCCCGTCGGGTCTCTTTTCTGCGGTAGCATGCGTCAGGATAGTGGCTGAAAATTGATGCTCCTGTTTGTGCTCAGTTGGGCCTTGCTGGCTCAGGATCTGGATGTGGTGCTCAATGGCCGCAGCCGCCCGGGCACGACCATTCTGGACCAGATCGAGAATCCCCAGGAGCGCCAGGCCTTCCTCGACCTCTACCGCGAAGCCGACCCCATCGCCCGCCGCACCAAAGCCACCCAGTTTCTCCGTCTTTACCCCACCTCCTGGCTGCTGGCGCAAGTCACCGAAGCCGCGGCGCGGGCCTCGTTCGACCTGGGTGATTCCACCACCGGACTTTCCTACGCCCGCCAGTCGTTGGAACTCTATCCGGAGAACCCGCTCCTGCTGGCCACCGTGGCCGCCGTACGCGCCAACCGTCGCGAACCCGTGGAGGCCCAGCATCAAGCCCGGGCCACCCTGGAAGCGTTGGGCAAGTTTCAACCACCGGCCAACATGACGGACCGGGAGTGGCAACCTGTCCAACAGCGCTTGCGCTCGACCGCCCTCCGCGTTCTCGGTGAAACCGCTGTCTCCTCGCCAATCGCCCTCCGCCCGCCCGACCAAAAGTCCGCCTACGCCGGCAGCGACTCCTGCCGCCCTTGCCACGCCGCGCTGTTCGCCTCCTGGAGCCAGACCGGAATGGCCAAAATGCTCCGGCCCGCGGACCCCGCCGCCGTCATGGCCGATTTCACCAAGCTTGGCACCTTCTCTGAGTTTGGCCAGTTGGTGGCCAAGGGCTTCGCCAAGGACGGACGCTTGTTTGTTGACCTCAAGCGCGCCCGCCCCGGCCCGGCGATGACCACCTGGGACCGCTACCCCATCGACTACTTCATCGGCTCCAAGTGGCAGCAAGCCTACGCCACCAAGGCCCCCGATGGCGATCTGCACGTCATCCCACTTCAATACAACCGGCTGGAGAAATCCTGGCTCAACTACTGGCGGAAGATCGATCCGCCCGGCTCAGAGCGCGTCGATGTCGGTGAGTTCCACCGCCTCCGTGACGTCACCTCGTACCAGCAGAATTGTGCCCCCTGCCACACCAGCCAATTGCAGCCCAAAGGCTTTCTGGAAGCCGGAGTCAACTGCGAGATGTGCCATGGCCCGTCGGCCGAGCATGCCCGCGGCGCCGCGCCCGCCTTCAAGTTTCAACAGGCCGATAACCGCCGCTATGTGCAGGTTTGCGCCCAGTGCCACGCTCAGTCGGCCATCCGCACGCCGCAAGGCTTCCCCCCGCAGTATCAGCGCCGCCCCTACGCCGAGTTCTCGCGCAAGGCCTTCTATCGCGACGGCCGCTTCCGCGAAACCACCTTCATCGTCGAGGCCTTTGAGCGCTCCCAGTGCTTCCAGCAAGGCACCGCCTCTTGCGGCAGTTGCCATGACCCCCACCCCTCGAACGCCGCCAGCAATCCCACCTCGCTCAAGTACCTCGACCAGCCGGACCGCATGTGCACGCAGTGCCACGATGCCCGCTACAGCGCCCGTTCGCACACCCAACACACTGCCCCAGAGGCCAGCCGCTGCGTCTCCTGCCACATGCCCAAGATCATGAACAGCCTGCTGTTCAAAGCGCGCACGCACCAGATTGACGACCGCCCCAACGCGGAAATGACCCTCCGCTTCGGCGCCGTCGAGAGTCCGAACGCCTGCCTGGATTGCCACCCCACCCAGAACGCGGCCTGGCTTCGGGACCAATTGAAGGCCCGCTGGGCCAAAGCCGCTTCGCCCTCCCGGTCCACCCCGCCAGCACCTCGATAAGATGGTCGCGTGAGTAAGCTGACGCGCAGATCGTTCTGGCCCCTGTTGACCGCTCCCCTGTTGACCGCTCCCTCGATGGCCGGGCAAGGTGTCTCCTCGCGCGTGGCCCGCCCCGTGCCGCGCGGCAAGCCCTCCGGTCTGCCCTTCAACGCCCGGTTGAGCGACATCGCTAAGCAGGCCGGGTTGACTGAGCCCTGCACCTATGGCGGCGCGGCCACCAAACGCTACTTGCTCGAAACCATCGGCTGCGGCGTAGCCTTCTTTGATTACGATCACGACGGCTGGCTGGACATCCTGGTGCTGAATGGCACGACGCTAGAAGGCTCCACCGCCAGCAATCGTCTATACAAGAACAATCGCGACGGCACCTTCAAAGACGTCACCGATCAGGCCGGCCTCCGCCGCACCGGCTGGGCCTCAGCGGTCTGCATCGGGGACTTCAACAACGACGGCTTCGACGACCTCTTCATCACCTACTGGGGCCAGAACGTCCTCTACCGCAACAACGGTCCCAACGCTAAAGGCGAAGTGACCTTCACGGACGTCACGCAAGCCGCCGGCCTTGCCACCAAGGACCGCCGCTGGGGAGCTGGCTGCACGTTTGTCGACTACAACCGCGACGGCCTGCTGGACCTGTTCGTGTCCAACTACGTCGATTTCGACATCGACCGCGTGCCCAAGCCCGGCGAAAGCTCCTTCTGCAACTGGAAGGGCGTGCCCGTTAATTGCGGACCCCGGGGCCTGCCCGCGGGCCGCCACTGGCTCTACCGCAACAATGGTGACGGTACCTTCACCGATGTCAGTGAAGCTTCGGGCATTGCGAAAGCCAAAGGCAGCTACGGCATGACCGCCGTCGCGGCGGACTTTGACAACGACGGCTGGCCGGACATCTACGTCGCCTGCGATTCCACCTCCAGCTTCTTCTTTCGCAATAATCACGACGGCACGTTTGCTGAAACCGGTCTCGAACGCGGCGTCGCCTTAAACGAAGACGGCATGGAGCAAGCCGGCATGGGCCTAGGCATTGGCGATTTCGATCTCGATGGTCACCTCGACATCCTGAAAACGCACTTCGCTGATGACTCTAGCATCCTCTACCGCAACTCCGGCGACGGCAACTTCGACGACGTCACCGTACGCAGCGGCTTGGGCGTCGAGACGCGCTTCATCGGCTGGGGCGCTGGCATGGCCGATCTCGACAACAACGGCCTGCCGGACCTGTTCATGGTCACCGGCAACGTCTACCCGGAAGTGGAAGCCAAACTGCCCGCCTACCCGTTCAAGACACCGCGCGTCCTGTTCCGCAACCTGGGCGGCGGCAAGTTTGAAGAGCTGTTTGATGGCGCGGGTCCGGCGCTGGGTGAACCCCACTCCAGCCGCGGCTGTGCCTTTGGCGACTTCGACAACGACGGTGATGTAGACGTTCTCATCCTCAACCTGCATGAGCCGCCCTCGCTGCTCTGCAACGATGTCTCCGGCACCGGCCATTGGTTGAAAGTGAAGCTGGAAGGCGTCAAAAGCAACCGCACCGCCATCGGAGCCAAGGTTACCGCCATCTATGGGGGCAAACGCCAGGCACAAGCCGTCTTGAGCCAGTCCAGCTTCTATTCCGTCAACGATTTCCGCCTCCACTTCGGCTTAGGCGAGGCCACTATCGCTGACCTCGAGATCCGCTGGCCCAACGGCCAACTGGAGACAGTCAAGAAGGTGGCAGCCGATCAACTGGTCTTCATCAAGGAAGGCGCGGGCATCGTGCGCACGGCCACGATGGGCAAGCGATAGAGTGCGATGACGATGGGCGCGTGGCGTTGGTTTATTTGGTTGGCGTGCCCGCTGCTGGCCCAGACGCCCAGCGCGAAAGCGCCATCCGCGCCGAAAGCACCGCTGGACTACACCGGCTCCAAGGCCTGCGCCGGCTGCCATCGCGCCATCTATGACCACTGGGTAGCCTCCCCCATGGGCCGCTCCATCAGCCCCGCCAGCCAGCATCTGGCCAAGGCCAGCGCGACGGCCACAGTCTCAAACGAAAAGCAGCGCCGCACCTTTGAGGCGTTCGTTGACCAGGGCCGCCTGATGCAGGCCGAAGCGGGCGAGGCGTTCCGGAATGTGCAGCCCGTCGGTTGGGCCATTGGCTCCGGCGTTAATGGCTTCAGCTTCGTGGTGCAGCGTGGCGATCACCTCTTCCAAGCGCCGCTCTCTTACTACTCGAAACCCAACCGCTGGGAGCTTTCGCCCGGCTACGAATACGCCGACTATGGCTTCAATCGCCCCATCGCTGCTGGCTGCATCTACTGCCACAGCGGCTCGCCCAACGTGGTGCCTCATCGCAGCGGCCTGTTTGAGAACCCACCCTTCCGCGAGCTCTCGATCGGCTGCGAGAACTGCCATGGACCCGGCGCGCGCCACATCGCCCAAAAAGGTGCTCGCATCGCCATCGTTAACCCCAAGCGCTTGACGCCAGACCGCGCCGACGAGATCTGCATGAACTGCCACCAGGGTGGCGACACCCGCATCTTGCAACCCGGCAAAACCGAGCGCGACTTCCGCCCCGGCATGGTGCTCAACGACGTCGTCGCCATCTTCAAACTGCCCCGCAATCGCGACAACCCCGCCGACGCCGACCTGTTGGAGCACCACGAATCGATGCGCCTAAGCCAGTGCTTCCAGGCCACCCAAAGCCGCGCCAATCGCCTCTCCTGCAACAGCTGCCACAACCCGCACGCAGCCACCACGGACTACCGGCAAGCCTGCCTCGGCTGCCACACCGCGCCCCTACCCGCCGCGCACCCCAACCGCGAGAGCGATTGCGTCAGCTGCCACATGCCCAAGCGCGACGTGCAGGTGATCGCCCATTCCGCGCTCACCAATCACCGCATCGTCCGCACGCCGTCGCAGCCCCTGCCCGCCGCGGCCTTCTCCACCGCCCCGGTCGTGCACTTCAACGCAACCGCGCAACCATTGCCCTTGCTCACCCGCCTGAAAGCCTACGGCCAGTTGAGCGACCAGCAGCCCGCACTGCTGGAGTCATTCGAGCAACTGCTGAACGAAGCCCGCCGCGCTCACCCTGATGATCCGCTGGTGCTGGGTACGCTGGGACGCCGCGCGCTGCGCGCCAATCAAATTGAGGACGCCGTGCAGTACCTCACCCGCTCCATCGAACGCGGCTCTGTTGCCACCCCCACATTTGAAGATCTGGGCGAAGCGCTGGCCAAAGCGGGACGCCTGGAAGAAGCCGTCACCGTCCTGCGCCGAGGTATCGAGCTATCGCCCTATGCGGCCTCGCTTTACAAGTCGCTGGCCCTGCGCCTGATCAAACTGCAGCGTTACCCGGAAGCCAAGCAGACGCTCGAAAAATACGTGGAGCTGTTCCCCGAAGACGACTTCATCCGCCGCCTACTGACGCAAGTTTCCGGGGGCCGCTAGATCGTTTCTCCCTTTTGTTGAGTCCGCCTAGCCCCAAGCTGGCGCATGGGGCCTGTGCGGGGTCCGGACCGGCGACATGGGTGACAGAATAGCCCGGGGACATAGGTAACACTTTTGGGGCCCGGAGGGCGGGGCGGTCTTTCTGCAGACGGCAATCTGGAAGGATGCCGTGGAAAGAGAGCCGGGCGATGGACGTGCGGGCGAAGCTCGTCGAGGACTACCAGGAGGGCGAAACGATTGCCGCCCTCA
>CANGYQ010000006.1 GCA_947458745.1 Bryobacteraceae bacterium
GGTACGGCTTCGAGCGGCTTGGCCAGCATGAACTCCATGGGGTGAAAGAGGGTGGCCTCAATCTGATCGAGCGTGCCCCGCCGGGCGGCCAGCGCCACATCCCACAAGCGGCCCAACTTGTTGTGAGCCGCGCGGATGGCATCGAGTGGAACACCGAGGGCTTTCGCCAGGCTCTCTTCCACCAGCTTTTCCTGGAGGCCGATGCGCAGGTTGCCGCTGATCGCCTTGACGAAATAGCGCAGGGAAAGCGGGCGATAGCGGCGAAAGGTCTCCACCAGGATTGAGTGTTTCAGGGCGACTCGCTTGGCCATCGCCAGCCGTAGGAAAATCTCCTCGGCGGCCACAAGTGAAAACGGCTGTTGCTGGCTGCGGCGGGTCATCAAGTGGCCCACCGTTTCGCCGGTGTCACCCACTTCACGGGAGCATAGACGCACTAGTTCCAGAGGCCAGCCGGAGGCCTCCACCAGGGCCTCGCGTAAGGCCGCGCCGCCTACCGTTAAGGATCCATCGACGGGGGTGCCGCAGAGGAACCGGACGGCGCGCGCCAGGTCGGCGTCATCCAGCTCCTTGAGGTAGGCTGACAGCGCCCGTACCTTCCGCAGACGGCTGTTGGTGGCGGCTACTTTTTCGCAAACTTCGGCCAGTGCATCCATGGCTTAGGCGTCCGCCTCCATCACGCGGCCGCGGCCCCGGGCGGCGGCGTCGATGCCGCGGGCTTGCAGAATCTGGGCCAGGGCTTCGGTGTAGCCGTGCACCAGATCCACCTCCCGCGCGCCGGAGGCTTCAACGGTCTCGATCAGTTCGTCAAAGCTGGCGTGGTCAGAGTAGGGGATCAGCTCTTCAGCTCCGCTGCGGGCGCGGGCGTTGCCGAGGGCGGCCCAACCGGAGACGTACGCGATGCGGCATTCCAGGGCCTCAAAGATGGACCGCATGCCCGGCACCACCACCAGCGCCTGGCCGGCGATGCGGCCCGCTTCATAGGGGGTCCAGCCGGGAAAGGTAAAGCCGGCGGTTTCATAGACCGGGATGTAGCGGGCGATGGCCCCGTGCACCGCGGTGGGAATGCCGGCCTGGCACAGGACATGGGCGATCTCTTGGCCGCGGCCCAGCGGGTAGCCCAGGAACACGGGTACCGTCCCGTCGGCCAGACACTCTCGCGCAAACGTGGCGATCCGGGCGGCCGCTTGTTCGCGCGACAGGAAATGGTAGATGGGGAGTCCGAATGTGGATTCGATGATCAGATGGTCGCAGGGGACTACCTGGGCGGTGGCGCCGCACAAGGGTGGGCGGAGCTTGAAATCACCGGTGTATACGGTCCGGCGGCCCTCAAACTCGATTAACAGCTGGGCCGCGCCCAGGATGTGCCCCGCGGGATAGGCGGTGAGCCGCGCCCCAGAAAACTCCGCCGGTTCGCCGAAATTCATCGGAATCCCCGCCGGGGCTCCGGGCCAGCGCATCTGATAGAGCGTCAGAGTTTCGGGCGTTCCCCAGACCTGGCCATGGATGCCACGGGCGTGGTCGGAGTGGGCGTGCGACAGCCAGGCATTCTCGACCGGCCCTTGCGGGTCCAGCCAGAAATTCAGTTTCGGCAAAAAGATGCCCGAATCGCGATATTCAATCAGACTCAAAGTAAAATGATGCCAACAATGTCGTCTTGCATCTACAAAGGCATGAACGGGGATGTAGCACGGTGGATGCGCGCGGTTCTCACCGCGGCGGGCCTGTATAACCTGGCTTGGGGAGCGTTTGCCATCTTCTTCCCGCTGGCCGCCTTTGAGATGGCGGGCATGACGGTGCCTAACTACCCGGAATTGTGGCAGTGTATCGGCATGATTGTGGGCGTCTACGGCGTCGGCTACATCATTGCCGCGTTTAATCCGCTGGTCCATTGGCCGATTGTGCTGGTAGGTCTGATGGGCAAAGTCTTTGGTCCCATTGGGTTTGCGTGGGCGGTCTTCAACGGCCGGATGCCGCTGTCGATGGGCTGGACGATCTTGGCGAACGACTTGATCTGGTGGGTGCCGTTCGCCCTGATCCTGCATCACGCGCACGAGCATGCCTTGGGCAAGCGCCGCGTCAGCAGTCCGGAAGTGCAGCGGTTTGCGCTGCGGACGAAAACGCAGATGGGCATCTCGCTGGATGAGTTAAGTCGTTTGTCGCCGGTGATGTTGGTCTTCCTGCGGCATGTGGGTTGTACGTTTTGCCGGGAGGCTCTGGCGGACTTGGCGGCCCGTCGGCGTCAGATCGAACAGGGCGGCACGCGGGTGGTGCTGGTGCACATGGGTACGGAACAGCAAGTGGCACCGATGTTGAAGCACTACGGGATGTATGACATTGACCGGGTTTCCGACCAGAAGCAGTCGGTCTACCGGGCGTTTGGCCTGGGCCGGGGGCGCTTCCTGGAGCTGTTTGGACCGAAGGTTTGGTGGCGCGGATTCCAGGCGGGCGTGCTCGCCCGGCACGGCGTGGGCACGCTGGTGGGCGATGGGTTCCAAATGCCGGGGGTGTTTGTCGTCTATCATGGCGAAGTGATCCGTAGTTACCGCCACCAAAGCGCCGCTGACCGGCCCGACTATCTCGCGCTGGCCGCTGATGAAGCGTATCCTCAGCCCGGCACCGTGGTTTAAGGCCGCCCCATGGGCTCCTTTACAATCTTCCGATTCCGGGGCATCCCGGTGCGCCTGCACTTTACCCTGCTGTTTTTGTTCGGCTGGCTAGCCTTGAATGCCTGGAGCGAAGGGCGCGCCGCTCAACGGGAAGCCCTGCTTTTTGGCGGGGTGCTGGGTTCCGTCCTACTGCATGAATTTGGCCACGCACTGACGGCCCGGCGCTACGGCATCCGCATTGCGTCCATCACGATGTACCCAATTGGTGGCGTGGCCCAGATGGTGGACCGCCCGACCCCGGTTCAAGAGTTATGGATCACGGTGATGGGTCCGGCGGTGAACGTGGTGTTGGCTCCGCTGTGCTGGGCCGTGGGCTGGCGTGACATGGCCTATGTGAATATTGGGTTGCTGTTGTTCAACATGATTCCGGCGTTTCCCATGGACGGCGGGCGCCTTTTACGGGCGGTACTGGCGATCCGAGGCTCAGAAGTGCGCGCGACGCGCATCGCGGCGATGGTGGGCCGGGTGGTGGCAGTGCTGATGGCGATCTATGCGGTCTATTCCAGCCAGTGGCTGCTTTTGCTGGTGGCCTACATGGTCTTTAATGGTGCGGGGGCGGAGCGATCCTCCACCGAGGCGCGGCACTATTCGGCCGGATTTGCGGCCCAGGATGCGATGATTCGGGACTTTCGCACATTGGCCCACGGGGCAACCTTGGCCGACGCCGCGCGGCTGCTGATTGAAACCACGCAAACTGATTTTCCGGTGCTGTTGGGTGAGCAGGTGCTGGGCTTGTTGAGCCGGGATGCGCTGATTACCGCGATGGCAGGCGAGGAGGGCGGCGGCGCCTATGTGTCCAGCGTAATGAACCGGACACCGGTGGTGATGCCGACCACTTTGCCGCTGGAAGAAGCATTGGGACTGCTGCAAACCGCCGGTCCTTGTGCCCTGGTGATGGACGGCGAACACCTGGCTGGTCTGTTGACGCCGGAGAATGTCGCCGAGTTCTTTGCGTTACGGTCCGCGCAATCGCGATAATGGTCTACTGATGGCCCAAGCCGAAGTTTTGATTGTTGGCGCCGGATTGGCCGGTCTTTCCTGCGCGCTGCAATTGCAGGAAAAGCAGATACCGTTCCGGATTCTGGAAGCTTCCGACGGTGTGGGCGGCCGCGTCCGGACCGATGAGCAAGAGGGCTTTCGGTTGGACCGGGGCTTTCAGGTTTTCCTGACCGCCTACCCGGAGTGTTTTGAGGTTCTCGACTATGCCGCGCTGGAGTTGAAGAACTTTATGCCGGGCGCGATGATCCGGCTATCCGGCGATTTCCATAAGTTCAGTGACCCTTACCGCAACCGGGCCGACCTGATCGCCACGCTGACCGCACCCATTGGAACGTTCCGGGACAAACTCCGGATGAGCAGCCTCCGCAGCCGGTTACGCCGCGCTTCTGAAGATGACATCCTGTCGGCGACAAAGCACACCACCAGCTTTCTGCTGAAGGGGGAAGGCTTCTCCCCGCGCATGATCGACCGTTTTTTCCGCCCGTTCATGGGCGGCATCATGCTGGATTCATCGCTGATGCCGTCCAGCCGCATGTTCGAGTACGTCTTCAAGATGATGGCCGAAGGGGATACGGCGGTCCCGGCCAAGGGCATGGGCGAGATTCCGAAGCAACTGGCGGCCCGGCTGCCGGAAGGCTCCATCCGCTTGAATGCCCGGGTGGCGTCGATTGGGGACCAGGAAGTGACGCTTGAGAGCGGGGAAGTGATCTCCGGCAGTGCGGTAGTGCTGGCCTGTGAGGGGCCTGAGGCATCGCGGCTGGCTCCGGAGTTGATCCCGACGCAGCGGTGGCGTGGCGCCACGTGCCTGTACTTTAGCGCACCGGCTCCGCCGATCGAGGGTCCGTGGCTGGTGCTGAATGGCAACAACCAGTGGCCGATCAACAATCTGGCGGTGATGAGCGAAGTGTCTCCCGCATATGCGCCGCCCGGGCGGGCCCTGATCTCAATCACGGTGTTGGGCAAGCCCACGCAATCCGATGAAGAGATCCAATTGGCGGTGATGGCGCAATTGCTACGTTGGTTTGGCCGCGAGGCCAAGGAATGGCGCTATCTGCGGGCCTACCGAATTTTCCACGCGCAACCGGAGGTGATCCCCGTGCCGCCGGAGGAGCGGCCCGCGCGGCTGGCGGGCAATCTGTTTGTGGCCGGTGATCACCGGCTGATGCCGTCGATCAACTTTGCCATGGTCAGCGGCCGTCAAGCGGGTGAAGCCGTGATCGCCACATTGATGCCCGAAAGCGCGGTCGCACAGCCTGTCTAATGGGGATTCTTTTGACCAATCTGGCGGCGACCCTGTTTATGACCGGGTTGATCTGGTTTGTCCAGCTGATCCACTATCCGCTCTATGCGCAAGTGGGTGCGGACCGTTTTGTGAATTACGAGAACCTGCATCGCCAGATGATTACGCCCCTAGTGGGGCCGGTGATGCTGGTGGAGTTACTGACCGCCGCCGCGCTGATTATCAAGCGGCCAGAGACAATTCCAGCATCAGCCGCCTGGATCGGCTTAGGGTTGGCGGGACTCATCTGGCTATCCACCGCGCTCCTGCAGGTGCCGGAGCACGGTGTCCTGTCGAATGGGTTCGATACCGCCGCGCACCAGCGTCTGGTTTCGACCAACTGGCTGCGGACGGCCGCCTGGAGCATTCGCTCCTTGTTGATGTTATGGTGCGTCGCCCGGCGTTAAGACCCGGAAACGCTTAAGTAGATGCCGCCCGCCAGCAGGGCGACAACAACCACGGCCATTAAGCCGCGGCCCGCCCAATCCTTCCAGCTATGCGGATCATCCTGTTTCATCCGTTCGTCAATGGTGTCAAACATAGTCCACCCCTCGGGGAGAACATTATTCTTATCGGACACCAAAGTCAAGGGGTAGGAGCGACGAATTACTCGGCTTCAACAAATTCGTTGGTGAAAGTGAGCTTGATATCGACGGGGTTCTCGCGGACCGCGGGGATGGAGTAGCCCAGAACCTTTCTCACTGTTTCCGCACCCTCCAGCGACAGCGCGCCATTGGGATTGAAAATGGGCATGGAAGCAAACAGCGCCTCGCGATAGAGAGCCGGATTGGGGCCCTGGTAGGCGGCCGGCATCTTGTCGGCGATCTGCTCGGCAGTATGGCCGACAATCCAGCCCAGCGTCCGCTTCATGGCCCGGGCCAGCCGGCGCGCCACTTCCACATTGCGCCGGATCCAATCGGCCGGGGCATAGAGCACGCTGGCCGGATACTGGGCCACGCCGAACACTTCGCGGACTCCAGCGGCGGTGCGTGTGTCGGCCAGGCGCGTCACCTTGGGGTCGCGGTCCAGCAATTCGCTGAGCCCGGGGTCGGTCATGATGGCGGCATCGACGCGGCCACTTTCCAACGCCGCCAGGGCCGATGCACCATGTCCAATGCCGGTGATGCTGACGGCCGCCGTCTCGACACTGGCCTTGGCCAGCAGGTAGTTCAAGAAGAAGTGTGTGGATGAGCCCGGAGCTGTCACTCCCACCGTCGTTGAAGCCAGGTCTTCCAGCCGCCGGATCGGCTTTTTCGCCTTGGCCGAGACCACCAGTGCCAGGCCCGGGTACTGCAACATGTTGACGAAAGCGGTCAAACTGCGGGCCTCACCTGGAGGCAGAGCGGCCATCTGAATGGTGTGATCAAAAAAGCCGCTCACCACATCGGCACTGCCTCCCAGCAGGGCCTGCAGTGCTTTGGAGCCGCCCGGAAAATCCTGCAACGTCACATCCAAACCTTCGTCGCGGTAGTAGCCCAACTGCTGGGCCAACGTGGTGGGCAGGTAAACCAGCTGGGCCGCGCCGCCGACAGCCAACCGGACCTGAAGGCCCTGTGCCTTTCGTTTCCGCGTGCAGGCGGTGACTGCACCCAGCGAGGCGAGTGTGAAGCGGCGGCGATCCATGGGTGACCCCGCTATTGTAGCGAGCTATGCTGGCGGTATGAAGTGCGCTTTTCTTCTGGTAGTACTGGGTTCGCTACTACTGCCAATGGCGGGGTCCGCCCAGGCCAAACCGGACCACCACCCGGGGCATTCCGCCGAGCATTATGCCCACACGCTGGAGGACCCCGGCCGCGATGCCTGGCAGCGTCCGCACGAAGTGATCATGGCGTTGAAACTGCTTCCGACGGAAGTGGTGGCTGATCTGGGCGCGGGCACCGGCTATTTCAGCCGCCGCCTAGCGCGTCATGCCGGGAAGGTATTGGCCATTGATGTCGACGAAAAGCTTTTGGCGATGGCGGCCAAAGGGGCGCCCAAGAATCTCCAGACCTTGCTGGCTGGCGCTGATAGTCCGCGACTGGCCGCGGCCAGCGTAGATACGGTTTTCATTTGTGATGTGGCCCACCATATCGGGAACCGGGCGGTGTACTGGCCGCGTGTCGTGAGTGCGCTGAAGCCCGGCGGGCGCGTGGTGATGATCGATTTTGAGAAGCGGGCTACGTCCGCCGGTCCGCCGGTGGAGTATCGCATCTCAAGAGACGAGATGGTGGCGGAGATGGCTGCGGCTGGGCTGAAGCTGAAGCGTGAGCACAAGTTGCTGGACCAGCAATACTTTCTGGAGTTCGAACGCTAGCCCACGGGTGGGCGTTTATAGGGTGACCCGAGATAGCGCTTGGCTTCCTTGGCCATGTCACTGGAATCGTTCAGCTGCAGCACTTGCCGGTAGGCCGCTTGAGCGGCGGGGCGATTGCGCCGCAGGTCGTAGGTTTGTCCCAGCCGCAGCCAAGCCATGGAGGCGGTGTGGAGGTCGAGTTTGTCGCTGCCGCCGGTGGCGGATTTGAGATTCTCGATGGCGGAGTCGAAGTCGTCGTACCAGAACAGGATGTTGCCGCGGGCGAAGGCAATCTTTTCCGGTGAGAGCGTGCCATACCCGCTGACGCCGGAACGGCGTAACTGCTCCACGGCGTCAATGGCGGCCAGTGACTTGGCTTTGTCACCCTCGTCGGCCCACATTTGGGCCAGTTCCAAGCGAAACAGAAAGTTGCGTGGGAAGCGCTGGATCAGGTCGTTCAGCAGCGGGATCGCCTCCTTGGACCGGCGTTCGCGGCGGTAGATCACGCCCAACAGCACTTTGGCATCGGCGGTATTCATCGTGCCTTTGGCTGCCACTTCCTTGATGGTCCGGACGCCCGCCTCCCGGTCACCCCGAAAGCCCGCCAGGAAGCCAAGCAGCTTCATGTAGCCCGGCAGGGAGCCCACGACATAGTCATGCAGACCGAGGATGATGCGGGCGTCAATCAGCTTCGGGTCCAGTTCTACGGCCTTCGTCGCCAGCTTGCGCGACGCGGTCAGATCCCGCAGGGAATCCATGTAGGCCTTGCGCACCAGGAAATTCCAGTTGCCACGCAGGCCGTGCGCCACGCCCAAGGCATAGGTTGCACTGACGTCGCGGGGGTTGCTCGCGAGGGCCGTTTGCGCGAGGGTCATGGCCTTCCCGATGGCTTCGAGAAACTGCGTCTCCACGGCCCCCGGAGGTTCCAGGCGGCCCCGGCGCAGGAAGGGGTTGGCGCCGGTGACCATCTCACTTTCCAGTGCCCCGGCCTTAAACATCTCGCGATACATCAGGCCTTGGGCGAGATGGTTGTAGGCTTGCGGTTCCGCCGGATGTTCGCGAATGGCCCGCTCGAATTCAGCAATCGAGGCTTCATACTCCAGGTTGTAGAAGTGTTCGAAGCCCTTGGACAGCGGTTGGCCATGGACGGACAGGGTGAAGGCAAAAACACCCAGCAGTGCGCGTCTCACTGGGGGAATAGTCTCCGGATGCGCTCCACGGCCTCCATCAGGTTGTCGAGCGAGTTGGCGTAGCTGAAGCGCAGATAGCCTTCGCCATACTGGCCAAACGCCGTCCCGGACAGGCACGCCACGCCGCCCTCATAGAGCAGCTTGTCGGCCAGCACGCGGGAGCTAAGGCCGGTGCCTGCGATGTTGGGGAAGGCATAGAATGCGCCTTCGGGCACGGGGCAGCGGAAGCCGGGGATGGTGTTCAAGCCGGCCACAAAAGCGTCGCGGCGGCGCTTGAATTCCACCATCATGCGGAGAGCGTCGTCCTGCGGCCCGGTCAAGGCCGCCAGGCCCGCCCGCTGGGTGAAGCTGGCGGTGCAGGAATTCGAATTCACCATCAGCTTGTTCATGCCGTCGATGATCCACTCCGGTGCGACACCGTAACCCAGGCGCCAACCGGTCATGGCGTAGATCTTGGAGAAGCCATCGAGAATGATGGTCTTTTCCGCCATGCCGGGCAGGGAAGCGATCGACAGTGGCGGCTCACCGTAGCACATGCGGATGTAGATCTCATCCGACAGCACGACGACGTCGCGATCTTTGAGCAGCTCGGCGATCTTTTTGAGATCTTCGGCCGGGATGACGCCGCCGGTGGGGTTCTGCGGCGAATTCAGGATCACCATGCGCGTGCGGTCGGTGAGGCTGCGTTCGAAGACGTCCAGGTCGAAGCTGAAGCCGCGTTCTTCCACCAGCGGGATGGGCACGGGCTTGGCTTCGGCGAACTTGATCATCGATTCGTAGATCGGGAACCCGGGGTTGGGGTAGATCACCTCGTCGCCGGGATTGACCAGGCCCAGGATGGCGAAGAACATGATCGGCTTGCCGCCGGGCACGACGCAGACGTTGGCGCCAGTGTAGGCGAGGCCGCGCGTCTCATTGATGTGGGCGGCGATGGCGTCGCGCAGTTGCGGGTCGCCTTGCGTGGGGCCATAGCTGGTCCACCCGTCGTCCAGCGCCTTCTTGCCGGCCTCGACAATGTGGCGCGGCGTGGGAAAATCGGGCTGGCCGATTTCGCAATGAATGACATGCTTGCCCTGCGCTTCCAGCGCACGGGCTTTGACGAGGACCTCAAAAGCGGTCTCCTGGTCCAGACGGGCAATACGATCAGCGAGCTTCATGGATCTTAAGCCCGTATTGTAGCGGGCGGCGGGCACCTGCGGCGCTACACTTGAAAGTGCATGGCCGACCGTGAGTTTGACGTCATCATCGAGCGGGATGAAGAAGGCTTCTATGTCGCCTCCGTACCGCAACTGCCGGGTTGCCATACCCAAGCGCGATCGCTGGACGATTTGAATGACCGCATTCGTGAAGCGATCGAGCTGTATATGGAAGTTGAGGGCGGCGAACTGCCCCGGCTCCAGTTTGTCGGCGTGCAAAGGGTGACAATCGCGGCATGAGCCGGTTGCCAGCGCTGACCGGCAAGAAGTTGGTCAGCATCCTGGAACAGGCCGGATTTGGCGTGCTCCGGGTTCGTGGCAGTCATCATTTTCTCGCTCATCCCGACGGCCGCAAGACGGTGGTCCCTGTCCACGCGGGGGAAGTTCTTGGTCCAGGCCTTTTGTCCAAAGTTCTGCGCGACATTGAATGGACAGCTGAGACTCTTCGAGGCCGCCTGTAGTAGCTGCCGCCGCGGAACCTATGATGGTCTTCATGGGCGTGACGTTCCTTGATCAGTCAATCGCGGTGCTGACGCGGACGCCGGCGGTTCTGGATGCGCTGCTGCGGGATCTGCCGGAGGCGTGGACCCATGCCACCGAAGGGCCGGGCACGTGGAGCCCGTATGTGGTGCTGGGCCACCTGGTCCACGGCGAACGTGCCGACTGGATGCCGCGCCTGGAGATCATCCTGCAGCACGGCCCGGCGCGCGCGTTTGACCCGTTCGACCGGGAGGCGCAGTTTACGGACAGCCAGGGCAAAACGCTGCCGGAGTTGCTGGATGAGTTCACTGTACTGCGGCGGCAGGGGCTGGCCCGACTGAAGGAGCTCGACCTGCAACCGGATCAGTTGGACCTTACCGGCACCCACCCCACCTTCGGCCCGGTCACGGTCCGCCAGTTGCTGGCCACGTGGACGGCGCATGATCTGGCGCATCTGGTCCAAGTTGGCCGGGTGATGGCCAAGCGTTACCGCGAGGAAGTGGGTCCCTGGGCGCAGTATCTTTCGGTGATGAGTTAGGGGCGCAAGCCGCAAGGCAGGATGCTTTACTCCACCGGCCCGGCCCGCCGGGACAGCCGACGCCACAGCGAACCCCGGCACGGCGAACAATGGTAATCTGACGGCGCAGACCATTTCTGATGGGGGCAGCCTGGCGGTGACGCAGAGTTATGGGTATGGCAAACTGAACCGGATCGCCTCGGTGACGGAGCCGGGGGCGGCGGCCTTCTCCGTCACAGAAGGAACAAAAGAAGGAGCCAATCGGAAGATATGCTGCGGAGGGGGTAGTAGCTGGAGGTTGTGCAATGAGCGCCACAACTGGCGACGAACGTTTTGAAAGATTGAGACCGACTTTTCGACGTTGGCTCGTTCGCTCCGCCTCGCTTCTATTCGCGGCAATCACGATGACTGCACTGACATGGGGTGATGCTTCTATTGTTAGTGCAACATCCTTGCAAAGGACGGCTATCGCAATCACTGGCGGTATTGCGCTAATCGGCTGTCTATACACTGGTGGGCTTCTTCTCGGTGAGCGCCTACTTCGGCGGTACTCTGCAGCCTGGAAAGGAGACTCCGATGAATGGAAAAAACTCGACAGCTGAGGAAGGAACACAATGGCTGAAATGCCCCGAACGATCACGGCGAACCGCGCTCCGTCGACTCCCCGGCTGTGGACCTTGCCCCGGCCGCTACCGAGCCTCCCTGCGGCAAGTGCCCCGTCATCGTACTTCGTCTACGACGCCCTGGGCCAACTGGCGGCTGAGTATGAAGACGGCCCGGAGCCTGCGGCAGCGGCGCGGTGCACGACGTGTTATCTGTTCACTGACCACTTGGGCTCGACGCGGGTGATGTGGGACGCCGACACAGCTGGCGTGAAAGCCCGCTACGACTACCTGCCCTTCGGCGAATTCGTGCCCGCCACCAAGAGCGGCCGCACCTCCGCCTCGTGCGCCGTGGGGGTTGCTGACTGTTATCCGGGTTCTGGCACGGTGACCAATGCTCGGGTGACGCAGATGTTTACGGGCAAGGAGCGGGATACCGAGACGGGGCTGGTGATTCGCCGCAATCGGCGGACCGTTTTGGGCCAGGCAATGACTTTACCTTTTGTGGGGGGCCAATGAACACGAAACCGAGCCAAATTGTGGCGACATTCGCTTTGGCGGTGGTCACCGCGTCTTCTGTGTGCCTGGCTCAGTAGCCAGCCAAGGAGTACATCCGGCTGGGCGGTTTCAACGACAACAATGGCTCCAGAGATATCACGACGGCCGAGGTGCTTCTCGGGCAGGAGGTGTTCACCAGCGGTGCCGCAAGCCGTTTCCGGTACTACCCGGCCGAGGCCAAGTGAACCTGCCTTGATTGGTCACGCCTTGCCGAAAAACTTTACGCCCGCTTCTTCTCGCACCAACTGCACGGCGTCGCCGATGGTGACGCGGTCGCCGGTGATGCGGGCGGTGAGGCGGCCGCCTGCATCGAGAGTGATGATGGCGATCTGATACGGAGCTTCCGCCACCAGTTGTGCCGGGGCGGCGTGGACGACGGATTCGGTGTAGACGATGCCAGTCATTTAGATGGCCTCCAGGATGGTGACGACGGCGGTGGCTCCGCTGCCGCCCAGGTTTTGCGCCAGTGCTAATTGAGCGCTCTTGACTTGCCGCTCGCCCGCTTCTCCCCGGAGCTGGATGGCGAGGTCACAGATTTGGCCGACGCCGGTGGCTCCGACGGGGTGGCCTTTCGACTTCAGACCGCCGCTGGTGTTCACGGGGCGCAAGCCGGTTAGGCCGGTGGCACCGGAGGCGACATAGTGGCCGCCGTGGCCTTTGGCGCAGAAGCCCAGGTCCTCCATGGCGACAATTTCGGCGATGGTGAAGCAGTCGTGCACTTCGGCGATCTCAATGTCATCAGCGGTGACGCCGGCCATCTTATAGGCCTGCGCGGCGGCGCGACGGTTCGCGCCAAAGGTGGTGATGTCTTTCTTTTGGTCGAGCGCAAAATGATCCGACGATTGCGCGACGCCCCGAACCCGGACGGAGCGTCCAGAGCGGGCACGATCGGCCGCCATGATGACCACCGCGGCCGCGCCATCGGAGATCAAGGAGCAGTCGTAGACGGTGAGCGGTTCCGCGATCGGTTTGCCGTTTAGCGCCTGTTCCAGGGTGATCACCTTGCGCAGGTGGGCTTGGGGGTTCTTGGAGCCGTTCAGGTGATTCTTCACCGCCACGGCGGCCAGATGCTCCCGGGTGGTGCCGTATTGGTACATGTGGCGGCGGGCGATCATGGCGAAAAGGGCTGGGAAGGTGGCTCCGGCGGCCACTTCACCGCCAACGTCTCCGGCGGCGGCCAGAATCTCGGTGACGCGCGGCGTGGGCTGCTTGGTCATCACCTCGACACCGGCGGCGATCACGACATCGTAGACGCCCGCCGCAACGGCCGTGACTGCATGGAAGAACGCCGAGCCGCTGGAGGCACAGGCCGCCTCAAACCGGGTGCACGGAACGCCGTGGATCCCGGCGGCGGAGGCGACGTAGGGGGCCAGGTGGTTTTGTCCGACAAATGAAGGACCGGCAAAGTTGCCCAGATAAAACGCCTGCACCTCATCCGGCCCGATTTGGGCATCGGCCAGGGCCAGGTTGATCGCTTCCACGGAGAGAAGGCGCAAGTCTTTGTCCGGAAAGGCTCCAAAAGCGGTTTTTCCTATTCCGGTGACGGCCACGGGTCTCATATAATCAGAATAGCTGCACGTTTGGCCGGGTGTCTGCGTCAACCGTAATGAGATGCAAGTGCGGCTGACAGCAATCGAGGCGATGGGCGAAACAGCTCCAGCATCCGAACTCCGCGAACAGCAAGACCGCTTCGTCCAGGAAAACCTGCGGCGCGTCTTTTTGCTGATCTATCGCCTGGTGGGCAACGTCAGCGATGCCCAGGATTTGACGCAAGAGACCTTCATCAAAGCCTTGCAGCGCAAGGATCAGTTGAAGGACATGGAAAAGTCCGCTCACTGGCTGAGCCGGATAGCTTCCAACACCGCCATCGACTTCCTGCGCCGGCATGGCCGCGTCTCGTTTTCGAACATTGATGACATCGTGGAGCCGCTGGTGGATACGGCCTATGAAGACCCGGAAGCGCGCGTGTTGCGGGCGGAGAAGCGGGCCTTTCTGGAGCGGGGGCTGGACACGTTGACGGGGCGTGAGCGGGTGGCACTGTTGATGCGCGACGTGGAGGATTTGCCCGCCGAGGAAGTGGCGCAGCGGCTGAACTGCTCCAAGGCGACGGTCCGCTCCCACATTGCCAATGCCCGCACCAAGTTCCGCAAATTTCTGGAAAGGTCATCGCGATGAAGCACTTAACTGATACGCAGATCGCTTTGCTGGCCACCGGAGACCTGGGCTTTTTTGACTACTGGCGGGTGCGCCATCATTTGTCGGTCTGTGGCCGCTGCAAATCACTGCGGACGCAGTACCGCGTCGATCGTGACGTCTTGAAGGACGCCGCTGACCAGATGCCGGCGGGGGTGAACTGGGAGCGTCTGTCGCGCGAGATGCGCGGCAACATCCGGGTGGGCCTGGAAGCGGGAGAGTGCGTGGCACCGGTGATCGCTCGCCCGGAGCCGATGGGCTGGCGGTTGGCGGTGGCGCTGAGTTCCGCGATGGCGGTGGTGCTGACGGGCTGGTATCTGAGCGCGCCCAAGTTTGCTTCGCCCGCCTTTGCCTCGCTTACTTCTCAGGGCACGGTGATCGAGGCGACGCCTTCGGGCGTCCTGTTGCAGCATGACGGGCACGGCATTTCGCTGATGACGCCCCGGGCCAACCATGTGCAGTTCTCCATCGACACCCGTGGCGCCAAGATGCAGGCCGTGGATGTGGAAACCGGGCAAGTGACCATTACGCAGGTCAGCTTGTCGAGTGAGATGGACTGATGCGGAAGCTGCTCCAATTCGGGTTATTGAGTACGCTGGCGGCCCTGACGGCGTGGGCGGACTTGCAGGTGCAATTCCCGCCGGATGGTCCGCTGTCTCCGGTGTCGGTGGATGCCTCGGGTTCACGCGTTTCGTCGATGGGCGGCGCGCTGGTCCTGGATGTGAAGGCCGCGCTGATCCTGAAGAACACCTCCACGCAGCGTCTGCGCGCGGTGGCGTTGCTGGTGGCGGCGGAAGAACTGACGGCGGGCGGCAAAGCATCGGTGACGGTGCCCAGCCTGGATGTCGGCCCCGGTGAGACGTTTCCCCTGCGCATCGATTTGCGGCTGTTGCGGCCCCGGGCGGGGATGAATGCTCCGGTGCGCGTGATGCTGGACGGGGTCCTGTTTGATTCGCTGGCC
The DNA here is from genome assembly GCA_947458745.1 of Bryobacteraceae bacterium. Classification (GTDB taxonomy): domain Bacteria; phylum Acidobacteriota; class Terriglobia; order Bryobacterales; family Bryobacteraceae; genus JAPKYZ01. The sequence goes on from CANGYQ010000006.1 coordinate 14,914, forward strand.
TTCTACGGCCCCAACAAGCTGAATTCCCGGCGGGCGATGTTGGCATGGGAACTGGAAGCGCGGCGAGACCGGAAGTATTTTCTGGATGCTCTGCGGCGCAATCCGGATGCTCTGCGCCAGGAGATGGTGGCTTCGCTGACGCGGCAGGATACGGACGCGCGCCTGGATGTCCAATTGTCGCGCGGCCGTTCGGCGGTGGCCGGGGCGCAGACGATGCAAGTGGCGGCGCTGCGGGTTCCGGATTCGCCGGTGGAGATCATCAGCGGGTCAGCGGAAGTAGGGGAGCGCGAACTGCGGCATCCGCGTCTGGAGATTGCCAACCGGTCGTCTAAGCCGATCCGGCATTTGGACATTGCGTGGGTGGTGCGGGATGCGGCGGGCCGGGAGTTTCGCGGTGGCGCGACACCTTCGACGGTCGCTCTGCCCGCAGGCGAGAAGCGGGCAGTGGAAGAACTGTTGAGCATGCGTTTCCCTATGGAACTGGGTGGCGTCTCCAGCTACGTCTCGACAGTGGAATATGAAGACGGCACGGTGTGGGTTCCTGCCCGCCGCGTGCGTGGCGCTTCACCGGAAGAACAGCGGCTGGCGGAGATCTACCGCCGTAAGGGCTTGGACGCTCTGATTGTGGAGTTGAAGAAGTTCCAATGAGCCAGGCGGTGATCGGGCTTTCGCCCGAGGTGCTCTCCATTGCCCAGCGCCGCGCTTTAGCAGGCCGCTGGATTGCGCTGGAAGTCTATACGCCGCAGACACTGCCGCTGCGCTTGATCCAGGCGGTGGGGGCTACTCCGGAAGAATGCGCGGCAGCGCTTCGGGCTCGCGGGCTGGACCCGGGGCAGTTTGAGTTCAGCGTGCTGCAACCTGCGTACTAGCGGCTGCGCCGCGCGCATTTCCTGCAAAGACTTTCCCCGCAAAGACGCTTGCGGGAGCAATCACAGCAGACGTTTCAGTTGGAACGAGACCTTGGGGGTGGGCCGCTGGTCAGCGTTGGCCCCGTTGATGGCGTCGATGGAGGCTTCACGTTCGCGCAGCAGGTCCATCACGCCGTCCTTTACCTTGCCGGTGAAGCGGATGCGGGCGATGTTGATCTGATTGCCGGCTTGTTCCGAACTGGCGACGACGAAGGTCAACAGGCCGTCGGCCACCAGACCTTGGACGATGGGGCTGCTTAAGTAGTCGCCATAGAGCTTGCCGCTGATCTTGCTGCCGGTCTGCACGATCTGAAAGGCGATGTCCTGCAGGTCCCCATTGCGCGCCGGGATGCGCCCGGTCCAGATGCCGGTGAGATCGTCGGCCCAAAGGGAAGCGGCACTGATGAGCAGTAGCAGCAGGGAGCGCATCGTGTTTCTCGCCGGCCTAGGCCAGTAGCCCGGCCAACGGGCCCGTGCTATCGGCGAACCGCTCCACCGGCGTGCCAAAGGCGTCCAGCATGGAGACGTAGAGGTTAGCCAGCGGGCTGTCTTCAATGGAGACGATATGCTGGCCGCTCTGGATGCGCCCGCCGCCACGGCCGCCCAGGATGATGGGCAGGTTGTGCGGGTTGTGGCTGTTGCCGTCGCTCAACGCTGAGGCGAACATCACCATCGAATTGTCGAGCACCGTCGATTCGCCTTCCTTCATTTCGGCCAGGCGTCCCAACAGGTAAGCGTACTGCGCGACGTGCCAGCGGTTGATCAGGTGATACTGCCGCAGCTTGTCTTCTTCCTTCTGGTGGTGCGAGACATCGTGGTGCCCGGCGCTGACACCTTCCAGGAACCGGAAGCTGATGTTGCTGACCGAGTTGCCAAACATGAAGGTGGCCACGCGCGTCGTGTCGGTCTGGAAGGCGACCGCGATCATGTCCATCATCAGACGGACGTGCTCGGCGTGATCTTTGGGACGCTCCACGGGGGCGGCCTTGGGGTCAAGCGTTGCCTTTGGCTTCCAGGTGCTCTTCTGCTCGCTGCCGGCGCGTTGCACGCGCTCCTCCAGCGATCGCATGACCGACAGATACTCGTCGATACGGATCCGGTCCGCGGTGCCCACCTGGCCCCGCAGCTGCTTGGCGTCGCCCAACACGCGGTCCAGCAACAGCGCGTCCATCTTCGCGGCATCCACGGGTGTGCCGGAAGCGGCGCGGAACAACCGTTCATAGACGGAACGCGGGTTGATCTCACGCGCCAGCGGCGTTGATGGATTGGCCCACGCAATGTGCGACCCATAGACACGGGTGTAACCCACCACCGCATCCACGCCAATGGCCACCGGCGTCACGCCTAGTTCAAGCGATGGCAGCGGTGTTTGTCCGGCGGTGCGTTGGGCGGCCAACTGGTCTACTGAGATGCCGTTGGCCAAGTCCGCGCCTTGCGTCTTCTTGATGGTGGTGCAGGTGAGGATGGCCGCTTCTTTGACGTAGTGGCCGTCACCGCTTTTTGCGCCTTCATTCCACAGGTTGGAGAACAGCGTGACGCGATCCTTCAGTGCGGCCAGTGGCTGAAGCGTTGGGGAGAGCTCGAAATCACGGCCCTTGCCTTTGGGCGTCCAGGCCGGGACGTTGACGCCGTTTGGCATGTAGAGCATCGCCATGCGCACCGGGTTAGCTGAGGCTCCGGTGGCGGCGGAGGCGGGAGCGGCCTTCATGGCTTCCAGCCACGGCAAGCCCAGCGCAACGCCCGCGCCCTGCAGCACTGACCTTCGTGATAGTTCGAGACGGTTCTTCATGCTGGCCATTACTCCTTGCGCTCTCCCGGCCGCTGAAGCGCGGCCACCTTCGTTGGAACCGGCACCGCCGATGGTTTTGCCACGGGCAGCGGTGCTTGATACCGGAACGGAACACTCAGCACAATCGCTTCCACCAGCGCTTGTGCCCGGTAACCATTATTTCTCACTTCTTCGACAATGGCGTCGACGGTGCAAGAATCTTCCAGCGTCAGGCCGCGACCGAGGGCGAAGCCCAGCATCTTATTGGTGAGGTTGCGCACAAACAGATCCTTGCGGTCCAGCAGCACCTTGCGCAGTTCGCCGGAGCCCTTGAAGTGCACGGGGCCCAGGTCGCCGGAGTTGTCGATGGGCTGGCCGGCGTCCTCGGTCCGCCAGCGTCCGATGACGTCGTAGTTCTCGAGCGCAAAGCCCAGCCCGTCCATCCGGCTGTGGCAACTGGCACAGACCGCGTTGGCGCGATGATCGGCCAAGCGCTGGCGCATGGTCCGGTTGGCCGCGCCAGCCTTGGCTTCTTCCAGCGCCGGAACATTGGGCGGCGGCGGGGGCGGGGGAGTGCCCAGCATGGCATCGAGAATCCAGGCTCCGCGCAGCACTGGGCTGGTGCGGTACGGGTAAGACGACACGGCCATGATGGCGGGCATGCCCAGGATGCCGCCGCGATTACTGTTAGGCGGCAGTTCCATCCAGCGCGGTTGCTTGGAGGCGTCGCGCGGCACGGGCAGCTTCACTTCATAGAGCTTGGCCAGATTGCTGGTGCCGATGGTGTGCGTGGAATCGATCAGGTCCAGCACGGGCAGATCCCGCGTCAGCAACTCACGAAAGAACAGCACCGGTTGCAGGCGAATGTCACTGCGCAGCTCCTCATCGTTGTCGAACATGGGGTAGAGCTTGGGGTCCGGCTTCTTGGTGCCGACGAGATCCCGTGTGCCTAGCCATTGTTCGATGAAGCGTTGGGCGAAGCCGAGCGAGCGGTCATTGCGGAGCATGCGGCCCACGAGGGACTTGAGCACGGCGGGTTCGCGCAGTTTGCCGGAGGCTGCCGCGTCCAGCAATAACTCATCGGGCATGCTGCCCCACAAGAAGTACGACAGGCGGGAGGCCAACTGATAGTCGCCGACAGGTTGGACGGCTGCCGTCCGGTTGGGCGGCTCCACGCGGAAGAGGAACTTGGGCGAGACCAGCACGCCACGGATCGCAAAAAACACCGCTTCCTCATACTCGCGCCCTTGCTTCCGGGCCGCATTGAAGAGGCCGACGTAGAGTGCCACATCGGCTGCTGGCACGGGTTGCCGGAACGCCCGAGGCAGCAACGCTTCCAGGATCTTGCGGGCGGCCTGCTCCTCGCTGACGCCGGGGCCGGGTTTGGCGATCAGAAGCTTCTGGCGGGACTTGAATTCTTTGGCCGCAAAGTCCGTGGCGAACTTGGCGGCCTCCATGTACTTCTCCGAATGGATGGGCGACAGGAATAGCGTCTCTGCGGCGTTGTCGAACCCCTCGCCACCACCGCCATCAGCCGGCAAGGCGGATCCGATGTCCAGGTGAATGTCCAGCAGGTCGCGAATGGTGGCTGAGTACTCATCGCGATTGAGGCGACGAATGGGAGCCGGGCCGGGCTTGATGCCACCGGCGCAGGCGGCTGCGCGCAACGCTTGCGTGGCCCATTGCGAGAACTGCTCCAGTTCGTCCACGGTGGGCTTGGGCGCGCCCTTGGGCGGCATCTCACCGTTGTGGACGCGACGCGCCATGGAGCCCCATTTCGCGGCCTCTGCCTTCAGGCTGGCGGGCGTCGAGACGCGGTCCAGATGGAAGCCGCCGACGGGGGAACTGCCTTGGTGGCAGGCTTGGCAATAGGTCTTCAGGAAGCTCTGCGACCGGGCGAAGCCTTGATCTTGCGCGTAGACCGGCGCAGCACATCCAAGCAGAACAGCAAGCGGAATGGCGCAGCGCAATCTCATGAGGCTTACGCAGAGTTTATCGCGGCGCGGTCCTGCCCGGAAGAGCGCACCCGTAAATGCCTGCACCGCTGGCTGACCGGGGTCCGCTTTAGCGGCGTCGCCGGAGCAGGAGGCCTATGGCGCACAGGCCCGTGCCGATCAGCGCCAAACTAACTGGCTCCGGTACCGGGCCGGCTTGGGCATCCAGATTGATCGCGGCCATCTGCGCCCCAAGATGCTGGCCCCGATCACCGCCAGAGCGCGTCGAGCCTGATCCGCCAGCCCACAGGGCCTCATGGGACTCCGGGTTGTACGCGCCCGCGCATTTGTAGAATTCATGGCGGCGGACGATAGAGACCGCCGAAGTTGTGCCATAACGGTGGTGCGTTCCACCAAAGGTGTAACGTACGTCGGTCGCTGTCGGGCCGTCCAGTTCGCTCTCAAGACCATGCGTAAGGTGTCCGGTATCATTGTAGGCGTCAAAGTTAGACAGGGCACTCCATAGTGGGCCGCTGCCCGCGGTTGACGCGAGTGCAAACAGCAGCAACGCGGTGCCGGCGGCTTTGGTTGTGTAGTGGCATGCACGCCGTACGCCGGATGATTCTGATCGGATGGATTGCATAGAGAGCCTCGGTCGTATAGGGCGGAGTATCTTGCTCTATGATAGAGGCGGACAGGAAAATATCTGCGGGTATCTGGTGAGCCATTTGACCTAAGGTGGCACAACGTACGCTCCAAGCCGCGCCCGGGAGCGGCCTGGCTGGCGGCCGTGCTGCTGCTCACCTGCTGCGGGGGCGTCCGGACAGTGGCGCCCACGGTAGCTCGTAGCACCGCTGCGATCCCAGTGGAGGCCAACGTGACGAATCCCCACGCAGAGCAGGCAGGCGACAGCAGGTTGGTTAAGGGACCGGTCTTCCTGGAGTCGGTGAAGCAGTCCGTCGGAGCAGGGAACGCCCGCCGGGTGCTGATCACCGGGTCGCTTCCAAGCCCCTGCCACCAACTGCGAGTGCGTATCCCGTCACGTGCTGCCGCTGACGGCGTCTGGACGGTGGAAGCCTGGTCGGTGGCTGATCCTGTTGCGGTGTGTGCTCAGGTGCTGCAGCCGTTTGCGGTGGAGGTGATGGTGCCGGAGGCAGCCGCGCGGCTCCGCGTGAATGAGCAGGCAGCGCTCGACTAGTGTCCTGACCCCGAAGTTCGCGCAACAACGGAAGTATGGTTCCGGCGGGTCTGCTAGGCCGAGGTTGAAGGAATTGGGTTTTGGTAGATTTGCGGTGTGGCTCTTCAGGCTCTCCCTCCACCCCTGAAAGCCCCCCACCACGCGCGACTGCCCGCCAACCAACCATGAAGCTCCTGCTCTGCACGAAGAACGATTTATTCGGCGCCGTGATCCTGAACTATCTGCTGCCGGAGCTCCGGGGCCACGAGATCAGGGTCCTGCTGTCGGACAAAGCACGCAGCGGCGAAGACACAATCCCCGAACTGCGCGCCGAGAAATTTCTCGAACGCGAATATCCGCTCGACCATTTCTTTGCATCCCTCGACCGCGAAGCGACCACCGGGCAATGGCTCACCTTCAACGCCCTCGCCGCAACATTCGGCGTACCGATCCAGCGGGAGTATGCCATCAACGGCCGCGAGAGCACACTGCGGCTCACCACCTGGGCCCCGGACCTGATCCTCAGTGCCCGCTTTAGCTTGATCTTCAAACCGCACATCCTGGCTCTTGCACGGCGCGGCGCCTACAACGTCCATCCCGGAGTCCTGCCCGGCTACGCGGGAGTGATGGCCCCGTTGCGGGCGGTGTGGAATGGGGAGGCGCGTTTGGGCTGTACGGTACACGTCCTTGACCAGGGAATCGACACGGGCCCGGTCTATTCGATCTCCCATCTTTCAGCGACCCCGGGCCGGGCGGTCCAATCCTACATCCCTGACCTGTACCGGCTGGGCATTGACAGTCTTCTTGAGTTGGTGAAGTCCATCGAACGCGGCCACCGTCCCGCCGTGGTACCGCAAGACACCTCCGCCTTCCGCTACTTCCGCCCGCCCACCGCCGAGGAGTACCGCGCGGGCCGCGCGAAGAACATCCCATTGTTCGACCTCGACGATTACTCAAAGATACTGCGGCAATTTCTCCCCGCCCATGCCGCCAATGAAACCAGACATCGAACCGATCGGTCGAATTTGGAATCGCTGCTGAGCCAGCACTTGAAGCAAGGCACCGCGCCGCTCTGAGCTGGTCTGCGCAGGGGCTCGACGAGTTCGACCGCTACTGATCCAAGCGGCAGTCCCGGCTGTGGGCGAGCAACTTATACGCGCCGCGATCCCGCCGTGAAGTGCGTGCGTTTGGCTAGGAGATGGCGGTGCCCGGAGGGCCGATATCAACCGGCTGATCCACTGAGACGTCAGCAACGCCGGCGATTCCGCGAAACTCGTCCGCTTTCGAAGCCGGACCTGACCCCGTGATCGACCCTACAAACTCCAGCACCTGCTGGACATCGAATCCGGCTGCACGCAGATCCTGCGCCACGTGTTCGATGGGGCGAGTGCCTGTCGTTGTGATGACGAGAGACTGAATGAATTGATCGGGCACCGGTGACCTCACTATCTTCTACAACTCTCGCACCGGGCGGCGCGGTTGGCAATGCGAATGGATTGGGCTTCAGCCCGAGGGCCGCGCGTCCGCGCCGGTGCCACGGTTGAAGCGGCGAAGTGACACAGGCGCGACGCATGAGCGCCGCTACGGCGCCTGCACCAAGCCCGCACCGACGTCGCTTGCGGGGAAGGGAAGTGCTCGAACGCTGGCCAGCAGCCGGGCTCGCAGGGCCGCTCCGCGCAAGGCGGGGCTACTTTGCGCCCAGAGGGCGGCGCATCCGGCGACGTGGGGCGTCGCCATGCTGGTGCCACTAAGGGTGCTGTGCGTCACCGGACGCTTGTAGGACGACAATACTCCCGATCCGGGTCCGGCGAGATCAACTTTCTGACCGTCCGAGAACACAGACACCTGCATCGCGCTGGTGACGGACCCGACTGAGACCACGGTGGGTGAGTTGGCCGGTGACCCGGCCGCATTGATCACCGAAGGCCGGTAGCTGGAGTTGCCCGCCGCGGCGATGATCAGGCAGCCATTGGCCATGGCCGCTGTGCCCGCATTGGTGTAGGACGGCTGCACCGGCGACCCGGCGGCACCCAGGGACATCGAGATGACGGCGCAGCGGTTGGCGATCGCCCAGTTTATGCCGGCCAGGCTTTGCGCCTGCGTGCCGCCGCCCGAGTTGTTCAATACCTTGCCGACGTGCAGCAGAGACCGTGGGGCGATACCGTAGCGGGGAGTGGGTCCGGCAGGGGCCAGCGGACCGCAGGCGGTGCCCGCCGTGTGCGTGCCATGGCCATGCAGATCCATCACGGGCTGGCCGACAAAGGTGGCTGACACAATGGGCCGGCCCGCGAAGTCCGGATGGCCGAGGTCGAACCCGGTGTCGAGGATCGCCACCTTTATGCCCCGGCCGTCGAAGCGGCTGGCCGGGGCTCGAGTGGCGCTGAGGCCCCAGGTGACGCCTGCCACCAGCGGCTCCGAGACCGGAGCGTCGGGGCTACGTATCGCGTCAGGCTCGGACTCCTCCGCCTCCTCCAGCAGGTCGTCATAAACGAACTGCAACGCCCGCATGGCACCGCGCAGGTAGTCGCGAGGATTCACGTGAGACGAGAAGACAAAGTACTCAGGATCAATCGATTCGACGGTTTCATCGTCGGCCGCCGCCGCCGTCATCAGGTTCCGCGTCGCCGCCGCTTCGCCGCTCATCACCGCGACGCCGATCTCCGGGAAGCTGAGCACGTCCACCGCGGCCGCATCTTGCATGTTCACCGCCTGTTCGGCGAAATCCCGGGCGTCGGCCATTTGGAAGCTGTGCCGCGCTTGCAGGTTCTTCACCCCGGTCTCCAGGCCACCTTCCTTGAAGGTGATCAGGTAGCGGCCCGTCTGGGACGTATCGCCGCCGCGTTCCAGGGCGGCCAATAACAGCTCATCCATGGTGGCACTCAGTTGTAAATCAGCCAATGTGGTCTCCTCCCAAGCACCCGGCAACCGGTGGAGAGCGTCTGGCGTAGGCTCTCTACCCCCGGGTCTGACGCAGGGTAGTGCCATGTTCACGCCGTGCGTTTCAATTTCATGACGAAACGACGCGGCCAGTGACGTTGGCTCGGCCCGCGGGCTCCGCCGGATGCGGCACCAAGAGAGCACAGAAAAAGCACGGCAAAGCGGCAGGTTGCTCTAAATCACAGACAGATGAGGGTGAAAAGATTTGCGCGTTGAGTGAACGAGCGTGCGGTTTTTAGCAAGCCTTTGGGGGAAGACCTGTGAATGTGGGGAAGGAAGGGAAGGACTAAAATGGTCGGGCCGGCGAGATTTGAACTCGCGACCTCTTGCACCCCAAGCAAGCGCGCTAGCCAGGCTGCGCTACGGCCCGATCAACCGTAAAACTCTATTGTACCGCACTGAAGCTGTGAGCCGGGTAGTTTTCTTGGCTACCCGGTAACAGCCAACTCAAGGGGGAGTTTAGGTGCGGTTCTTGGCGGCGGCCAAGCGAGCCTCGGCTCGCTTTTGGGCCTTCACCGCTCGCGCCTTGTCTATGTCACTGACATCAATGCGGAGGCGTTCCAGGGCGCGGTCCAATGCCTTTTGGGCGCGGATGACGTCGATTTCGGTGGGGTTCTCCACCGCATCGGCCAATACCCGGACCCGGTCATTCAGCACTTCCACCCAACCGTCGGTGATGAATAGCGATTCCGACTTACCACCGGTGGTGTAGGACAGGAGGCCCGCTGACAGGTCGGCGATGAGCGGGGCGTGCTGCGGCAGCAAGCCCAGATAGCCGTTCGAGGCCGGAATCTGGGCGTCCGAGACCTGCTCGTCCAGGATCGGCCGCTCCGGTGTCGCGATTTCGAGGCGGAAGGTCGCCATGATGCTTATGCCTGAGCCAGCGTGGCGGCCTTCTCGATGGCTTCTTCGATGGTTCCCACCATATAGAAAGCCTGTTCCGGCAGCGCGTCGTGCTTGCCTTCGCAGATTTCCTTGAAGCCCTTGATCGTGTCGGCCAGCTTGACGTACTTGCCCTTGAAGCCGGTGAACTGTTCGGCCACAAAGAACGGCTGCGAAAGGAAGCGCTGCAGTTTGCGGGCGCGGGCCACGGTCTGGCGGTCGTCTTCCGACAACTCGTCGATACCCAGAATGGCGATGATGTCCTGCAGGTCCTTGTAGCGCTGCAGAATCTGCTTCACGGCCTGGGCGACGCCGTAGTGGTCGTCACCGATGATGCGCGGGTCGAGAATGCGGGACGAAGAGGCCAGCGGATCGACGGCCGGGTAGATACCCAGGGCCGCGATGTCGCGCGACAGGTTGGTCGTCGCATCCAAGTGGGCGAACGCGGTGGCCGGGGCCGGATCAGTATAGTCGTCGGCGGGCACGTAGATGGCCTGCACGGACGTGATCGAACCCTTCTTGGTGGACGTAATACGTTCCTGCATTTCGCCCATTTCAGTGGCGAGGTTGGGCTGATAACCCACGGCGGACGGCATGCGGCCCAGCAGCGCCGATACTTCCGAACCGGCCTGGGTGAAGCGGAACACGTTGTCAATAAACAGCAGCACGTCCTGGCCTTCTTCGTCGCGGAAGTATTCCGAAACGGTGAGGCCGGTCAAGCCGACGCGGAGCCGGGCCCCGGGGGGTTCAGTCATCTGGCCGTAGATCAAGGCTGCTTTGCTCTTGGTGAAGTCGTGCGGATCAATAACGCCCGATTCCTGGAACTCCAGCCACAAGTCGTTTCCTTCGCGGGTGCGCTCACCCACGCCGGCGAATACCGACACGCCGCCGTGCTGCATGGCGAGGTTGTTGATCAACTCCATGATGACGACGGTCTTGCCGACGCCGGCGCCGCCGAACAGGCCGATCTTGCCGCCCTGCAAGTAGGGCTCCAGCAAGTCGATGACTTTGATGCCCGTTTCGAACATCTTCAGTTCGGTGGACTGCTCTTCAAAAGTGGGGGCCGAGCGGTGAATCGGGTACCGCATCTTGGCGTTCACCGGACCCATGCCATCGACAGGCTCACCGATCACGTTCAGCACGCGCCCCAGCGTCTCCTTGCCGACTGGCACTGACACGGGCGCGCCCAGGCTGGCCGCCTTCATGCCGCGAACCATGCCTTCGGTGGGCTGCAGAGCGATCGTACGAACGCGGCCCTCGCCGATGTGCTGCGCCACCTCACAGATCACGTCGATCGGGGTGGGGACATCGTAGCCCTCGCTGGTGATGCGGATGGCGGTGCGAATGACGGGCAGAAAGCCTTCGTCGAACTGAATATCCACCGCCGGCCCGGCCACCTGAATGACTTTTCCGACGTAAAGATTGGAATCTGACATGCGTGTTTCCTTCTACTGGGCTTCTGCGCCGCTAACTACTTCGATGATTTCCCGGGTGATCGATGCCTGACGGACACGGTTCATGTTCAACGTCAGTTTCTCAATCACCTCTAATGCATTGGTGGAGGCCGCTTCCATGGCCGTCATCCGCGCCGCGTGTTCGCTGGCGGCGGATTCGAGCATCGCCTGGTTCAAAATGGTGCCGACATAGCGCGGCAGCAGTCCGGCCAGCAGTTCAGCCAGCGGCTGCTCAAAAATAAAGCTGGCCGTTTCGGCTTCTTCTGGCACCTGGACCGGCAGCAGTTTCACGGTGGTGAGCTTTTGCGAGATCACCGACTTGAACTCGTTGCCGATAATGTAAACGGCATCCACTTCGCCCTGGGCGTAACGTTCGACGATGGGTGCCGCAATGCGGGCCGCATCGGCGTAGCGGGCCTTTTCGATGATACCGACATGCTCGCCGGACAGGCGCATTTCCCGGCGCGTGAAAAAGTCGCGGGCTTTACGGCCCACTGCCTCGATCACAAACTCACATCCCGGACGGTCCAGCATGAACTGCATCGCGGTTTTCAGGACGTTGGAGTTGAACGCACCCGCCAAGCCACGATCAGAGGTGAGGACGATGAGCGCGATGCGCTTTTCTTCCCGCACTTCCAGCAACGGATTCTGGGCCGCTTCCTCGTGCGACTTCGCCGCCGAAACCACTTCCGCCAGCGTGGCGAACAGCATCTTCGAATAGGGCCGGGCGTTGATCACCCGGTCCTGCGCACGGCGCAGTTTCGCCGCGGCCACCATCTTCATGGCCTTGGTGATCTGCTGCGTGTTCTTGACGGAGCGGATGCGGCGGCGGATATCGATAAGGGAGGGCATGGGCTAAAGCCGGTTGTTCCTTCTGGTCCGCTTACTTCGCGCTCTTGCGCTCTTCGAGGAAGCGCTGCTTGTATTCGGTAAACGCCTTGGTCATGCGCGCTTTCAGGTCGTCATCAATCGCCTTCTTGGTCCGGATGTCGGTCAAGATCTGCGAATGCGCGCCATCGATGAAGCTCTGCAGCCCCGCTTCAAACGGCCGAACTTGCTCAATCGGAAGATCGTCGCAGAAGCCGTTAACGCCCGCAAAGATGGTGATGATCTGCTTTTCCACCGACAGCGGCTTGTACTGGGGCTGCTTCAGCAGTTCGGTCAAACGCGCGCCGCGCGTAATCTGTTGCTGCGAGGCTTTGTCGAGATCGCTACCAAACTGCGCGAACGCCGCCAAGGCGCGATACTGGGCCAGTTCCAAACGGAGCGAACCCGCCACCTGACGCATCGCCTTGATCTGGGCGTTGCCACCGACGCGGCTGACCGAGATGCCGACGTTCACGGCCGGACGGACGTTCGAGTTGAACATGTCGGCTTCGAGGAAGATCTGGCCGTCAGTGATCGAGATCACGTTGGTGGGAATATACGCCGAAACGTCGCCCGCCTGGGTCTCGATAAAGGGCAGGGCAGTCAGCGAACCGCCACCCAACTCATCGTTGAGCTTCGCGGCACGCTCCAGCAAACGGCTGTGCAAGTAGAATACGTCGCCAGGGAAGGCTTCGCGGCCGGGAGGACGGCGGAGCAGCAGCGAGATTTCGCGATATGCCGCGGCGTGCTTCGACAAATCGTCGTAGACGCACAGGACGTGGCCGCTGCGGTCACGGAAGTACTCACCGATGGCGCAACCCGAGAACGGAGCCAGATACTGCATCGGGGCCGGGTCGGACGCAGTGGCCGCGACGACGATGGTGTATTCCATCGCGCCCGCTTCTTCCAGCGTCTTCACCACCTGCGCCACGGTCGACCGCTTTTGGCCGATCGCGACGTAGATGCAGATCATGTCGCCGCCCTTTTGGTTAATGATCGTGTCGAGCGCGATGGCCGTTTTGCCGGTCTGGCGGTCGCCAATGATCAATTCGCGCTGGCCGCGGCCGATCGGGATCATCGAATCGATGGCCTTGATGCCGGTCTGCATCGGCTGCTTCACCGGTTGACGATCCACCACGCCGGGTGCCAAGCGCTCAATCGAGTTGAACTCAGTGGTCTCAATCGGACCCTTGCCGTCGATCGGCTGGCCGAGAGCGTTGACGACGCGGCCAATCATGGCCTTGCCCACCGGCACCGACATAATGCGGCCCGTGCGGCGGACCTCGTCGCCTTCCTTGATGTCGGTGTAGTCGCCCATCAACACGGCGCCCACCTGGTCTTCTTCCAGGTTCAGCGCCAAGCCGGAAACGCCGTGCGGGAACTCGATCAGTTCGCCTGCCATGACGCGTTCCAGCCCGTGGACACGAGCGATACCGTCGCCGACGGAGATCACCGTTCCGGTTTCGGAGACGTTGACCGCCTGATCGTAGTTTTCAATCTCACCGCGCAGCAGACGCGCGATTTCATCTGCCTGAATTTGAGCCATGCCCCGTTAACCTTCTAGAAGCCTAAATCCGAAAATCTTGTCTCTTGTGCAGAGTTGCACCTAAACCGGCGCGCCAGCCTGTGCCGCCAACCCTGCCAACATGCCACGCACCGAACCGTCGTAAACCGTCGATCCCATCCGCACCAGCACGCCACCCAATAAGGTGGAATCAATCTTGTACTCGGGCCGGATCCTCAAACTCGTCCGGGCGGCTAAGCCGCTTTCGAGCAGTGCCCGTTCACTTTCACCCAACTCCTGAGCGGAAAATACTTCCGCCTTCACGACACCGCGCCGCGCATCTACTTGATCCAGAAATGCTGCATGGATCAACTTCAGGTTGCGCATGCGGCCATGCTCAATCACCACGTACAAAAAACGCTTGGTGACGTCGGACAGCTTCAGCACGTCCGCAATCTTGGCCGCGACGGCGCGTTTCTTGGCCAGAGCCACGGCCGGTGTGGCCATGATCTCCCTCAGGGCCGCGGAACCTTCATACTCGGCCACAAAGGAAGTTACTTCCTGGGCCAGGACATCGGGGGCCACCTGATTCTTGGGGTCAAACGCCAAGTCGGCCAGCGCCCGGGCGTAGCGTGAGGCAATTGCGAGTGACATGTTACGCTGCCACCTTCTTCAAATGACCAACAAAACGGCTGATCAAGCCCGACTGAGTCTCCGCCGGAATCCCCGCCGATAGGCGCTGACGCGCGATGGCGATGGCCAAGCCGGCCACTTCCGCCTTCAATTGCGCCCGGGCCGCTTTGCCCAGCGATGCAATCTCGGAGGCGGTCTGCGCTTCCAGGCGGGCCATTGTTTGCGCCGTTTCCCTCTGCAGGCGGTCCGTTTCCCGCGCCACCAACTGCGTGGATTCAGTGCGGAAGGCCTGGATCTCCTGGTCAAGATTCTTGAGGCGCTGCTCAATCTGAGCAACCTTCGCGTCTGATTCCGCCTTCACCCGCCGGGCATCTTCGATGCCGGTCCGGATGGCTTCGTTTTGCGACCGGAAGTAAGGTCCGGCAGTCTTCACGACAAGGTACGTTAAGCCGGCGGCCAAAATGGCAAAATCGATCCACTTCCAGGTAGTCAAGTCGCTATGGCCGACTTCACCCGCCGGAGCGCCGTGCGCTTCAGTCGAGGGGGCGTGGCTTTCTTGCGCCCACACTGGCGTGGTGGCCAACGCCACGGCAATCAAGCAAAGCTGCGAGAGCCGGGCTAAGTGCGAGGAAGAAGTTTTCAATTGCGGCTCCCTTGGAGGACAGAGGCAGTCACGGCGTCAGCCAAACGCTCGGCTTCCGCGGTGAGATTCTGTTTAGCGGCCGCCAGTTCCGCATCCAACTGCAAGCGTGCCTGGGCAATCATTCTGCCGGCTTGATCCTTGGCGGCGGTCAGAGCAGCCGACTGATCTTCCGCCAAGCGACGCCGCTGCGCTTCCTGCTCACGCAGGATCTCGCCCCGCGCTTGGCGCAGAGCGGCATCATATTCAGCTGCCTTCTGGTCGGCCCGCTTTAACGCCTGATTGGCCGCATCCACCGCGCCTTGCGTGGCGGCATGCCGGTCAGCCAGTGTCTTCTCCAGCGGCCGGAAAAGCACCGCTTTCAAATAAAAGTGGAGTATCACCACCAGAAGCGTGGTGGGGACGGCCGCGAGCAGAAGATCGGCTACGACCTGGAGCGTCTTTTGATCCATTCAGTTCGGAGGGGAAAACCGGCCGGACGGCACGGCAACCGCTTAAACCTTAAACTACCAGACCAACGCCCCGACTGCAACCAGACATCGCCCGCGCACGTCATAAATGATCGCTCTTATGGGCCATTCTCCGCCGCATACGGCCAGAATAGCCCCGAAAGAAAGCCCATCGCGGATGTAAGCTAAGCCGTGCCCATCCCGCATTCGGCGTGGACCGCTTGAACGGCCAGTTCCAAACCTTCACGCCGGACGACAATGCCGATCGTCAGTTCGCTGGCGCCCTGGGCGATGGCGATGATGTTTATCTGGGCTCGGGAGATGGCCGTGAAGACGCGGCCGGCCAGTCCGGTCTGCCCCTTCATGCCTTCGCCGACCACCGCCAGCAAGCCCACCTGCTCATCCACTTCAGGCGCGCCCAGATAGCCATGCGCAAACTCGAGCGAGAGCGCCGATTCCAGCGCCGTCAGCGCCGTGGCCAGTTCGTCCTTGCGGACCAGGAAGCAGAAGTTCTGCTGGTAGCTGGAACTCAAGAATGTCAACACCTCGACATTGGCTTGCGCAATCGCGGCCATCGCCCGGCCAATAATCAGCGTGCCGTTGATCTCGGCACTGGCGGGTTCAATGGAAACCAGCGCGACATTGGCCATCGAGGTGACGGCTTTTGCTCCCAAGGCGCCTTCGATGTGCGGCACAATCCGGGTACCTGGGGCAGCGACGTTGAAGCTGTTCTTGCTCCACACGGGAATGCCGTGCTCCATCAAGGGGGCCAGCGTGCGGGGATGCAGAACTTTGGCGCCGTTGTAGGCCAGTTCCGCCGCTTCGCGATAGGTGATCACATCCAGCACCCGGGCATCTTTCACCAGACGCGGGTCGGCCGACATGATGCCGTCCACATCGGTCCAGATCCACAGCTCCGCTGCATCCAGCGCTCCGGCCAAAATCGAGGCGGAAAAGTCTGATCCACCGCGACCCAGCGTGGTGGGCCGGCCGTCGGCGGTGGCTCCGTTGAAGCCGGTGACGATGGGCACTGTCCCGGCCTCCAGCGCCGGTTTCAGCCTTTCGGCGGCCTTCACCCGGGTGGCATCCAGCAGCGGCGTCGCATTGCCGAACACGGCATCGGTGACAATCACTTCCCGCGCATTCACGGCGGTGGCGGAGACACCTATGTCGTTCAAATGGGCCGCCATCAGCAGGGCGGACAATCGCTCACCCACCGCCACCGCTTCATCCACGGACCGCGGCGGGCGGATGCCCAGCATTTCGACACCCTTAGCGATGCGGTCGACCTCGCCGATCATGGTGATGATTTCGGCCCTCGCGGCGGCGGCGGAGGCTTCTCGCAACAAGGCCCGGGCGGTCTCTACATGCCGGTCTTCCAGCTTTTTCAGGTTGGCCTCGACGCCCGGGCGGTCTCCGCCTTCGGCATGCCGCAGAGTTTCGAGCAGCGTGTCGGTGACCTTCGACATCGCCGACACCACCACGGCCACCGGCCGCGCTTTCGCTTCGCGCGCGATGATCTCGCCCGCCACCCGCATCCGGTCGGCGGAGCCCATGCTGGTGCCGCCAAACTTCATCAACAACAAACGATCCAATGCCATACCCTTTCGTACTTGCTTCTGAGCTGTCGGTCGCCGCAGCCGCTCCGTTACGGGGGCGGCCTGCCGGACTAACGCGTCACTTCTTTCCCGTTGCTGGCCCGGCTGCGGACCAGCTTCAAAATTGCTTCCTCGACATCGTCCACCGACTTGCCGCTGGAATCGACATAGACCGCGTCGGGGGCCTGCATCAATGGAGAAGCAGCGCGGGTCATGTCGCGGGCATCCCGCTCTTCAATCTGGCGGGCGACGGCGGCGATCTCTTCCCCGGTTTCTGTTCCGCGACGGCGGGCGCGTTCGGTGGCGGAAGCATCCAGGAAGACCTTCACCAAAGCGTTGGGAAAGACCACGGTGCCGATATCGCGGCCTTCCATCACCACGGAAGTAGTCTGGCTGTAGGCCCGCTGCTTTTCCACCAGTGCGCGCCGCACGCCGCTGATGGCGGCCACTTTGGAGGCGGCCGCCGAGACCTCAGGTGTCCGGATGGCGGCTGTAACATCTTCGCCATTCAGCATCACCACCCCGCCCGCCAGCGAGATCTCAGCGGCCAGGGCCAACTGTTCCAGTTGCGCCGTGTCTTCCATCTGCGAGCCATTGCGGAGCGCCCAAAGTGCCACCGCGCGGTACATCGCTCCGGTATCGATATAGAGAAAGCCCAGTTTTTCTGCAATGCGCCGCGCGATGGTGGACTTGCCCGCACCGGCCGGACCATCGATGGCGACGACGATTCGTTTAGACATGTAATCTTTTATTATGCGTGTCACCCGACTGATCTCGACAATCTGCCTGGCCGTTTCCCTGCTGGCGGAAGACGTCACGGCCAAAGCCAAGGCGCTGATGAAGGAAAAGAAGTTCGATGAAGCGATCAAGCTGCTGGAGGAGGATTACGCGAAATCGAAATCCGCCGCCGTCAAGACGGTGCTCGCGGATGCCCACGTAGCGAATGGCAATAGCCTAATGTACAACGAGGCGCTGCCCCCGATGCGCAAGTACCCGGCCGCCCTCCGCGAGTTCCGGGCCGCGCTGAAGTACGACGGCGAGAATAAGAAGGCCAAGGCCAACATCGACACGATTGAGAGCATCTACAAGTCGATGGGCCGTCCGGTCCCGCAATAGGGTCTCGACCGCGTAGGTTGGTGTGGCCAACCTACGCAACATCAATGTGTTAGTCGTCGCCGGCGAATTCGAGCTGAACAAGGGCGCTGGGTGCGCGGTGCCCGCGACAGAAAGCTGGCCAGCCGGAGGCCCTTATTCCGGCACCCACTTCTGCACGCGCCAGTTCTTCACTTCCGCCACGTACAGGGCTCCGCGAGAATCCATCGCCATGTGGTGGGGGAAATCGAGACGGCCCGGGGCCTTGCCGAACTTGCCGATCTGGCCCAGCAACTGGCCATCGAGATTGACCTTCACGATGCGGTTGTTCTCTCCATCGCACATGTAGATGGCGTTATCCTTCTTTGAATAGGCCAAGCCCCACGGCTGACCCAGGCCGGTCCACTTGCCCAGCCACTTGCCATCGCGATCAAAAATCTGGACGCGGTTGTTGGCGCGGTCGGCCACATAGAGGCGTTGGGCGGAATCGAACACGACATCGTGCACCAGGTTGAACTGGCCGTCGCCCGGACCCTTGATGCCCCACTGCTTGAGATAGTCGCCGTCTTTCGAGTACTTCACGACGCGCGAATTCTCATAGCCGTCGGAGACGTAGAAGTTGCCCTCAGTGTCGAAGGTGACGGAGGTGGGCCGGTTGAAGGCGTACTTCTCGTCGTTGTTTTCCGCGGGGCGGTTGCCGACACTGCCCAGCACCATCTTCACCCGGCCATCCAGCGAGAACTTGATCACCATATGCCCGGCCACATCGATCCCCCAGACGTCGCCTTGCGGGTCCACGCGGAGGCCATGTGCGGACTTGATCGGTACCTCGCTCCAGGCCTTCAGAAACTTTCCATTCCGGTCGAGCTGAATCACCGGGTGCGGGCCGCGGTTGAAGATCCAGACATTGTCGTCACGGTCGCAAGTGACGCCGGTGCATTCACCCAGATTCCAGCCCGCGGGCAGCTGGGCCCAGTTTTCGACCAACTTCATGGGCAGCGGCGGTCCGGATTTCAGCGGAGTCTGAGCAGCGGCTGAAGCCAGCACCAAGCACAACATCGCAAGAAAGCGCATGGGAGCAAGCCTATGCCCGCGCGCGCGGCGTGTCAACTGCCGGCAACTGACCGCCTATGGCTGATCGCACTGCGGCGGCCACCGGCGCGATACTGCACCGGTCCTTGCTGGTCGTTACGGCGCTGCGGAGGGTTTTTCTTTTCTGGCAACATCGCCACCCGGCGTGGCGTTTGATCGCTTCTCGGCCGCCAGTGGATTGGCTTTCTTGGTGGCGGCGGAAGCTCCGGATTTCCGCTCTGCTGGCCGGGACTTCGCCGGCTGCGGCGCTCGCGTCGGCGCGGCTTGAACGGCAGGAACGGGTTTGTCGGGCGGAGCCGCCACTGGAGTCGCAACGGGTGCCGACCCTGGAGTCGCCACCGATGCGGCCGGGGATTTGGTCGTCACCGACGCATCGCCCTTCATCAGCGGTTCGGGGTCGGCGCCCGCCTTCTCCTCGGTCCCCGCCGTCGCCTGCGGCTCCGCACCCAACCCCGATCGGTTCAGGATGATGATGTCCACCCGCCGGTTGCGGGCCCGGCCTTCGGGAGTGGTATTGGGCACCAGGGCGATCGTGTCCGCATACCCTGCAATCGCCACCTTTTGCTTCGGCACATTGAACTTGGTGGTCAGCAGCTCCATCATCGCGATGGCGCGCGCCGCCGACAGTTCCCAGTTGGACCGGAAGCGAGACGTGCGGATGGGAGTCGAATCGGTATGCCCTTCCAGGCGCACCGGGTTGGGCAGCGCGTTGATGGTGGAGGCCAGCTTCTCCACCATCTGGTGAGCACCGGGACTGATCGCGTCATCGCCAGTGCCAAATAGCGCGGCCTCCCGCATGCTCACCATCAGTCCGCGAGGTGTCAGTTGCACCTGGAGCTTGCCGTCGCGAATCTCATCATCCATCTGACGGGTCAACGATTGGAGCGACGGCAGCAGTTCCGACAGTCCGTCCGCCGTGCCATTGCCCTTGATCTTCTGGTTCCCCAGCCCTTTCGCACTCATGTCGCGCGAGCGGCCCAGATAGCCTTCCAGGTAGACCGGCAGGACACCGCCTTCCAGCGCCCCCTTCACGGATTCTGAAACTCTCGAAACGCGCTCACGGTCCACCTGCGAGTTGGCGAACATGACGACAAAAAAGGCAAACAGGAGCGTGATGAAGTCGGCGTAGGAGACCAGCCACCGCTCATGGTTGGACGCCGGTTCCCCGCCGCGGCGGCGGCGCGAAGAGGTCCGGCTACCGGTGGAGGCCGTCACTGGTTAGGCCGCCTCGCGGCGGGTAGCCGGTTTGGCCGCCGGGGGACGAGCTTGACCCGTCACCGCCACAAACGCCTCCAGCTTCTGCCGGATCAACTTGGGATTTAAGCCCTCCACTAAGCCGCAGATGCCTTCCAGGATCAGCACGCGCCGGTCCGTTTCTTGGCGCATCCGAGCCTTGATCTTGGCCGCCGCCGGTAGTAGGACGACGTTGGCCAGGGCCACGCCGTAGACTGTCGCCACAAAAGCCGTCGCGATGCCGTGGCCCACCTGTTCGGTGTCCGCCAGCCGCTTCATCACCTGGATCAACCCCAGCACCGCGCCAATGATCCCGATGGTGGGCGAGTAGCCCCCAGCCGATTCAAACACCTGCGCCTCAGCCTCCGCCCGCCCCTCCGCCATGTCGATTTCCAGCTCCATCATCTTGCGCAGTTCCTGCAGATCGCAGCCGTCCACGGCCAGCGTCAGGGCCTTGCGCATGAACGGGTCAGGGATGCGGTTGATATCACCATCCAGCGACACCAGGCCGCTGCGGCGGGCTTTGGTGGCAAATGTGATGATCTCGTCAATCGCCAGCCCGGGGTCGCTTTGGGGCTCCATCAGGACGTGCCACAGGCGGCGCATCGCGGCCGTCAGTGTCGCCCAGGGGGTGGCCACCATCACCGCCCCCGCTGTACCACCCAAAACGATCAGCGCCGCCGTCTTCTGGAGAACGTCCTGCAGGACGCCACCTTCCAGCAGCAGGCCACCCAGAATGCCCGCCGTCGCCAAGCCCAGACCGGCGATAGTGGATAGATCAACGCGGGATTTCGCCACTATTCACCCCCTGGAGGTCCGGTCACCGCCCGGGGCCCGGGGCGTAACCAACCAGCCGGATTGGCCAAACCATCGGAGCCCTCGGGCCAAGGCGTCGCTATCCGACGACGATAGCTGACAATTTTGTCGATGATATGGTCCGGTTGCTCTAGTACCATCACTTTTTGTCCGTTGGACAAGGAAATGACGGTATCCGGCGTAGATTCAATCAGCTCGATCAGATCTGAATTCAGGACGATCTCAGAGTGATTGATACGGGTGAGATGAATCATGGCCTTAAGGGAAGTGAGCGCAGGGCGGCACTACACTTCTCTGAAGGGTATCGGCAGAATCTTATCTCACCGATAGAACTGGGACAGAGGAAAACTCAGCGGTCCCGCAACAGCGTCAAGATCGCCTGAAGTTCCGCACGCATCTCGTTGAGCAGAGGTAAGTTGGGGGCAGAGGAAAACAACGCCGCCTGGGCGGCCGGCTGGCGCTTGGATTCCGCCTTAGGCTTTGATTTCTCAGCTTTCCCTTTGTTGGCTGAAAAGTGCTGCCGGGCGCCCTGAATCGTAAACCGCTTCTCATACAGCAGCCGCTTAATCTCCAGGATGTGCTCAACATCCTTACGCCGGTAGAGCCGGTGGTTGCTGCCGGACTTCTTCGGATCAATCGCCGGAAATTCGCTTTCCCAATAGCGCAGTACGGACGGATTCACCCCGGCCAGCCGGGCTACTTCCCCGATGCGGAAATAGAGCTTGTCCGGAATCTCCGGGGGATCAGTCGGCACCAGTGACGCATCAAGCACTAGCCTAGTTTTACTTCATGCTCTGCTTGAAGTCCAGTGGTAGTCCGCAATTGTAAATCAACGCCTTAGGCTACTTGGCCGCCAAACCGCTGCGCTCCAGCAGCGCCTTGGGGTCCGGATTGCGGCCCATGAAGTCCTGGAAGAGCTTGCCGGCCTCTTCGGTATTGCCTTTCTCCAGCACGGAGCGCCGGAACGCGTCGCCCGCCTTGGGGCTGAACAAACCTTCCTTCTTGAAGCGCGTGAAGGCGTCCGCATCCAGCACTTCCGCCCACTTGTAGCTGTAGTAGCCGGCCGCATAACCGCCGGCGAAAATGTGCGAGAAGCTGGTCACCATGGAGAAATTCTCCGGCAACGGTGCCGGGCTGTAGCGCTGCATCACCTTTCGCGCGTAAGTGACTGGATCGCCTTGGGAATCGTCACCGCGGTACTCCGTATGGAACAGGATATCGGTCATCCCGAGGCTTAGTTGCCGCATCATGGTGTAGCCGCCCCGAAACGTCCGGGCCTTTTTCATCGCGTCAAACAGCGGCGCGGGAACCGGCTGGCCACTCTCAAAGTGCTTGGCGAACAGGTCCACCACTGGCCGCTCCCAGGTGAAGTTCTCCATGATCTGGCTGGGCAGCTCCACAAAGTCCCAGGCCACGGAGGTGCCACCCAGTGACTTGATCGGCGACCGGCTCAGCGACATGTGCAGCAGGTGGCCAAATTCGTGGAACAGTGTCTCCACCTCGTAGTGGTTCAACAGGGCGGGTTTACCGGGCTCGGCCGTCGTGATGTTGGCGGCGATCAGGCCGATGTGAGGCTCAAAGCCACCTTTCGCCAGCGGTCCACCCATCACCAGCGGGCTCATCCAGGCACCGGCGCGCTTGTTGTCGCGAGGATAGAAATCCGCATAGAAGCTGGCCAGCAGCGTCCCATCCTGGTCGCGAATTTCGTAGAACTTCACCTCCGGCGCCCAGACCGCCTTGTTCTCCACCGGCTTGATCGATATTCCGTATAACTTATTGACCAGTTGGAACATACCGTCCACAACCTTGTCCGCCGGGAAGTACGGCCGCAGAGCCTCTTCGTCAAAATCGTAGAGCTTCTTGCGCAGCTTTTCGGAGTAGTAAGGGATATCCCAGGGTTCCAGCGCCGGAGCGTTAGGCCCTTCCAACGACTTCCTGAAGGCGGCCAGTTCGGCATTCTCTTTCTCGTAGGCGGGCTTCGATTTCGCTTCCAGATCCTCCAGGAACTTCCGGACACCGGCGCCGGACTTGGCCATCCGCTCCTCCGTCTGGCGGTCCGCGAAGTTGGCATACCCGAGCAATTGCGCCTCTTCAGCCCGCAGCGCCAGCATCTGCCGGATCAGCGGGCTGTTGTCGAACTTGCCGCTGGACGCCAGTGTGTTGGAGGCCAACCACATCTGCTTGCGGATGGAGCCGTCATCCAAAAACTGGAGCACTGGCTGATAGCTGGGGGCGGCCAGCGTAAAGCGCCAACCTTCCTTGCCTTTGGCCTTGGCGCTGGCCTGGGCCGCTTTGCGAGCTGATTCCGGCAACCCGGCCAGTTGCTTCTCGTCCGTCACCAGCAGCTCAAAGGCAATCCGGGCATCCAGCGCATTCTGGCTGAACTTGTTGGCCACGGCCGACTGCTGCTCGTTGATCTCCTGCAAGCGCTTGCGCTTGGCGTCATCCAGATAAGCGCCGCCGCGCCGGAAGTCGTTCAGTGTTTTGGTCAAATACCGCGCCCGCACGCCGGTGAGCGCCTTGGCTTCCGCCGTTTCTGAGTACTCCTTCACCGCCTTGGCCAACCGGAGGTCCAGTTGGACGCTGGAACCAAACGCTGAGATCTTGGGCAGTACGGCATTGAAGGCCTTGCGATGCTCCGGCGTGGTGGCGACGCCTTCCAGCAGCGACACCACCGAGAAGGCGTGCGACAAACGTTCGCCCAGGTTCTCCAGCCGTTGCATGGTGTTGTCCCAGGTGCGGGGGCCGGTGGCCGTGGCCAGCGCTTGACGCTGCTGCTCTGCTTCGGCCAGCAAGGTTTCCATCGCGGGAACGATGTGTTCGGGCTTCACCTGGTCAAATGGGAGCCGGTAGGTGCTACCCGCCGGACGGCGCTCCGGAATCTCCAGCAACGGGTTTTCCGCCGCCATCAGGGCACACGCCGCCACACTCAGCCAAAGAGATCGCATTTCCCATTGGATACCATGACGAGAGGATGACCGTCATCGCTGGAATACATTCTGTCCGCGAAGCGCTGAAAAATCGCCGCGAGTTGGAGCGCGTCATTGTGGCGCGGGGCATGGGCGGCCAAAAGGTCCAGGAGATCGTGGACTTGGCCCGGGAAGCGGGCGTCCAGCTGCGCTTTGACACCCGGGAGCAGATTGACCGGCTGGCCCAAGGCTCAGCGCATCAGGGCGTGGTCGCCATTGGCGGTGCGTTCCGCTACTGGTCGATGGACGAATTGCGGGAGGACGCCCGGCTGGTGGTGGTGCTGGATGGCGTCGAAGACCCGCACAATCTGGGGGCTATCGCCCGCACGGCGGAATGCGCCGGAGCGTCGGCAATTATCATCCCGGAACGGCGCTCCGCCGGCGTCACCGACACCGTCATGAAAGCCGCCGCCGGTGCGCTGGAGCATCTGCCCGTCATCCGCGTGGTCAACATCAACCGCGCCCTGGAACAGTTGAAGGCGCGCGATTTCTGGCTCTACGGCCTGGATGAACGCGGCACGGACACCTACGTCACCGTCAAATTCGCCACCCCCACCGCCATCGTCCTGGGCGGCGAAGGCCATGGGCTTCACGAGCAGGTGAAGAAGCACTGCGACGTGCTGGTGAACATCCCGATGGCCGGCCAGATCCCATCGCTCAACGTCAGCGTCGCGGCCGGGGTGGTGTTGTTTGAATGGAAGCGGAGGATGGTGGGCCAGTAGCGACCGGGGGAGTGGGCAGAGATTAGAACCTACTGGGCCGGTTGGATCTCACGCCCCAGCTTATTCATGGCCGCTGCCGCCGCCCGAACGCTAGCGGTCTTCTTGGAGGACCCTTCGCCCGTCGCCGCCACCGTCTTGCCGACGCGCACTTCCACGGTGAATAGCTTTTCGTGATCTGGACCGGTCTCCTGCAGCACCTGATAGCGCGGCAGCGGTAGCTTGAGAGCCATGGCGGCTTGCTGGAGGGCGCTCTTGGGGTTGGAGGCGCTGGGGTCTTCACCTGGCTCCAGGGCATCGGCGGAGAGAATACGGTGGAGAACGAAGCTGCGGGCGGCATCGATACCGCCATCGAGGAAGACGGCCGCGATCAGGGCTTCCACCGCGTCGGCTAGAACGGTCTTCTTCTCGCGGCCACCCGCACGGTCTTCACCCCGGCCCAGAATCAGGTAGCCGCCTAAATTGAGGGCACGAGCAGCGCGGTAAAGAAACGCTGAGTTGACGACTCGGGACTTGATGACCGTCAGCTGGCCTTCCGGTTGATCGGGGTGACGCCGGAATAGCTCCTCCGACACCAGGAAACCCAGCACTGAATCCCCCAGAAACTCCAGTTTCTCGTTGTCCGGGCGGACCGAGATCAGTTCCTGGCCGTCGGGTCCCAAAGAGCGCGTTGGCTCTGAAGCGACGGAGCTGTGGGTCAGCGCCCGCCGCAACAGGTCCAGGTCGCGAAAACGATAGCCGATGGACGCCTCAAGCGCGCTCAGCTGGTCATCCATCGGCTACTCGAACACTACTTCTTCTGAGACTTCAACTGGACAGCCTTCAGCTTCTGCTGGGCGGCCACCTGCTTAATCGAAGGCGGCAGGTC
This sequence comes from Bryobacteraceae bacterium, assembly GCA_947458745.1. GTDB lineage: Bacteria > Acidobacteriota > Terriglobia > Bryobacterales > Bryobacteraceae > JAPKYZ01. The sequence goes on from CANGYQ010000006.1 coordinate 40,454, forward strand.
CGGCATCGCGTTCAGTTGATCCACGATCGCGATGGCGTTATCGGGCTGACCGGCATCGTTGTAGGTGACGGCCAAGCGAACCATCGTCGAAGGATCCTTCTGGGGCTGCGCTTCAATGGCGGCCTTCAGTTCCGGGATGGCCACGTCATACTTTTTGCGCACCATCGCCGACAGGCCGAGCACTTCGTGGCCCTGAGATTCGAAATCCTTCTTGGCCATCGCCCACTGCTCGTCGGTCATGGCGGGATTCGGCTTGGGGGCCGTGGCCACCAGCGCCAGCGCGTCCTTGGCCAGCTTCTCCGCCTTGCCCAGCTTTTCTTCTTTGTCGAAATCGAACTCGCGGGTGCGGGCGGCCAGCGCCTGACCCATGATCAGCATGGCGCCGTAGCCCTTGGGGTCCGCTTCCAGGGTCCGCTCGCCGTACAGGATGATCTTTTCGCTGTCATTCTTCTGTTGCGCCGAAACCGTGGCCACGTAGAGGGCGATGCCCTTAAACTGCGTGTCCGCATACTTGGTCAGCAGCGCCTCCACGGCAGCAATGCGGGCATCCGGATCTTGCGCGCTGAAAACGGCGTTGATCGCCTCTGCTTCCTTCTGCGACTTCGGCTTGGGTTGCCTGGTATCCGCCGACTGGGCGAAGGCGGCCGTCATCGCGGTGACGGTCAGAGCCAGAAAAATGGCCAACTTTCTCATGGATTCATCCTCTTCTTCAAATCTTGGGCCGCTTTGGTGGCGGAATCCCGTGCCGCGCGTGTCGCGCCTTCCACTTTCAGCGCATCATCGAAATGACGGGCAGCTTCCGCGGGTTCACCACCCAACTCAAGCAACCGGCCCAAATAAACGTGCGCCCACGCCCGGATGGCCGCCTCGGGTTCCAGCTCCAGCGTCTGTTGAAACAGCTTCACCGCCAGTTCCGGGTTCTTTTCGAGCGCCGCAATCCGCGCTAATCCATAATACGCTCTCGACTGGAGAACTCTCTCTTTGGTCTGCTCGGCAGCCTCTAAGAACTTCGCCCGCGCCTCCGCCAACTTGCGCGCGGCGTAGAGATCTTCCGCCTCTTCCAGCAGCTTCGGAACGCCGGTCAACTCGGCTTCTTGCTCCGCCGGAGCCACCTTCACGGTCTTCACGATCGCCTGCGACGAGAACTGAACACTGGCCAACCGTTTGTCTTCCCGCTTCAAATCGATGTTGTCGATCATCTCGGGATAGTGGAAGCGCATCGCCTGCTCCTGCTTCTCATAGAGCACCAGCGCTTCCGCGAAATAGGGGGAAAGTATATAGCCTTCCGCCAGCGCCTGCGCAATCATCGCCTCACGCTTCGAGGCCGGTGCCAAGCGCGCTTCCACGGCCCGCGTCAGGCACTTGGTGGTCAGCAGCAGGAAATCGGACTTGTAGGCCTCCGGCAGCAGCGGCGCGGCCTGGGCCAAATCGATCAGCGGACGCTTCTTTTCGATCTTGTCCGCGTGGCGGGTGGCCAGCGGGTCCACCAGAAACCCGATGTAGGAGTGCCGCACTTCCTCGGCATGCGTATCCTGCGACGACGTCAGGATGACGTAGAAATCATCCCCATAGCTGCGGGCCTGGATGTTGTTGGGCGCGGCCATCAAATCAACGTAGACGTAAAAGCGGCGCGCCGCGTTGCCGGTGGCGGGCACGCGCAGATATCCGGTAGCCTGCTGCAGCACGTTCGTGATCGGGTCGTGGAACCGCTCCAGCGCCTGCTCATGCACTGGCTTCACCTGTTTCCACAACTCATCCAGCTGCGCCTGCTGGTGGAACCGCGTCATTAGCGCGCCAAAACCTTCCAGCGCCAATGCGTCCGGCGGAATCTCTTCCAGCTTGAAACGCCACTTGTACTGATCCGTGCCATCGACGGCCAAGGCAAAGGAGATGTACTGGCTCAAGTCGCCGGTCCAGTCCTTTTTGCGATGGGCGGCGAAGAACTTCTTTAGCTCAGCGACGGTGGTGAGATTCTGCTTCGCCACCGCCTCACGCACCGCCTTACGCAGCGGATTGTTGTTGGGAGAATCGGCGTCAGCGTCGTAGCCGGCGGCATTGATCGCCACCATGACGTTAAAAAGAGTCTGATTGGCGTCCAGTTGGGCCTGTTGGGCCGCTAAAGGTAGAACGGCCAGTAACGCAAGGGCATACTTCACTCGCCTACAGTGTATCCGATGCATTTGCTAGTCTGGGAAATCTCCTGCCATGTGGATCGTTAAGCTCGCACTCAACCGGCCGTACAGTTTCGTCGTGATGTCGATTCTGATCGTCGTGCTGGGCGGTTTGGCGATCTTCTCGATGCCCACCGACATCTTCCCCAACATCGACATCCCGGTGGCCAGCGTGATCTGGTCCTACAACGGGATGCCGCCGGATGAAATGGCCAAGCGCGTGGTCACCAGCACCGAACGCGCGATGACCACCACGGTGAACGATATTGAGCGCATCGAAAGCGAGTCGTTACCGGGCTACGGCATCATCCGCGTCTACTTCCACCCCACCGTGAAGATCGACCTGGCCATTGCCCAGATCACGGCGATTGCCGCTTCCATTACTCGAATTCTGCCACCGGGCATCACACCGCCATTTGTCCTTCGATACAACGCGGCCACGGTGCCAATTTTGCAGTTAGCTTTGGGCTCAAATACGCTCAGCGAGCAGCAGATCTTCGACCTGGGTCAAAACTTCCTCCGCACCGGCTTGGCCACGGTCCAAGGCGCATCCATTCCCCTGCCTTATGGCGGCCGCAGCCGCACCGTGATGGTGGACCTGGACCCCAAGGCCATGTATGCCCGGCGTCTTTCTGCCATTGACGTCTCCAATGCCATCAACGCCCAGAACCTGATCATCCCCGCTGGCACCATCAAGGCCGGCCCCACGGAGTTCAACGTCAAGCTGAACGCCAGCCCGGAAACGGTGGCGGAGCTGAACAACCTACCGGTGAAAGTGGTGAACGGCCAGATGGTCTACATCCGCGACGTGGCCAACGTGCGCGACGGCTACGCGGTGCAACAGAACATCGTGCGCCAGGACGGCGTGCGCGGAGCGCTGCTGACGGTACTGAAGAACGGCAGCGAATCGACACTCGACATCATCAACCGCGTCCAACAGCAGATCACCAAGATCCAGACGACCCTGCCGCCCGAGCTGAAGATCAAGCGCTTGTTCGACCAATCGCTGTTCGTCCGCGCCGCCATCGACAACGTGCTGCATGAAGGCCTGATCGCCGCCGCCTTAACCGCGTTGATGATCCTGTTGTTCCTGGGCAGCTGGCGATCGACCGTGATTGTCTGCATCTCGATTCCGCTGTCGATCCTGACGTCGCTTTCGATTCTCTACCTGATGGGCATGACCATCAACGTGATGACGCTGGGTGGCCTGGCGCTGGCCGTGGGCATTCTGGTGGACGACGCCACGGTTGAGATCGAGAACATCCACCGCAACCTGCACGAAGGCAAGCAGCTCTGGCGGGCGATTCTCGACGGCGCGCAGCAAATCGCCGTCCCCACGTTTGTTTCGACGCTTTCCATCTGCATCGTCTTTGTGCCCGTGGTCTTCTTGACCGGCACCGCCAAGTACCTGTTTACGCCGCTAGCGCTGGCGGTGGTGTTTGCGATGATGGCGTCCTACCTGCTGTCCCGCACTATCGTGCCCACCATGGCCAACTTTCTGCTAGGTCGCGACCTGAAGCTCTACCAGGAAGACGAATACGGCCCCACCACCAGCCGCAATCCGATGTGGCGGATGCACAAGGTATTCAACCGCGGTTTCTATCGCGTGCGCTCCACTTATCAGAAGATGCTCAACTGGTGCCTCTACCATCCCGCGGCTGTGATCTTGGCATTCACCGTGCTGGTGGTGGGCACCGGATTCCTGGTCCCTCTGGTGGGCGAAGATTTCTTCCCCCGCATTGATGGAGGCCAGTTCCGCGTCCACGTCCGTGCTCCGGCGGGGACGCGCATTGAAGAGACGGAGCGCTACTTCGCGCTGGTCGAAAAGAAGATCCGCGAGGTGGTGCCCAAGGAAGAACTCGACACCATCATCGACAACATCGGATTGCCGCCGGTCGGCATCAATCTGGCCTATTCCGATGCCGGAATCATCAGCAAGTCCGACGGCGAAATTCTGGTGTCGCTGAACCGCGAAAAGCACGGACCCACCGAGAACTATGTGCGCCGGCTGCGGCGGGAGTTGCGCAAGGAGTTCCCGGAGTTGACGGTCTACTTCCAGGCCGCCGACATGACCAGCCAGATCCTGAACTTCGGCCTGCCCGCTCCCATCGACATTCAAGTCTCTTCGCGTAACGAAAAGGCGGCCTACCAGATCGCCAAGCAGATTGAGAAGCGTCTCGATGCGGTGCCGGGCGCGGCGGACGTGCACCTCCATCAAGTAGTGGACGTGCCGGAAGTCCGCGTCAATGTGGATCGCACCTTGGCCGACCAGATGGGAGTGACACAGCGTGAGGTGGCCAGTTCACTGCTGATCTCGCTCAGCTCCAGCACGCAGACTGCACCGAACTACTGGCTGGACCCGCGCAACGGCGTCAGCTATCAGGTGAACGCACAGACGCCGCCGATCCGCATGGATTCGCTGGACGACTTGACCTCGACCCCAGTGACTTCTTCCAACGGGGCCAGCACGCAATTGCTGCAAAGCATGGCGACACTGGAACGCGGTACATCGATGGCCGTCGTTAGCCACTACAACGTGCAGCCGGTCTATGACGTCTACGCGGGCGTTGAAGGACGCGACCTGGGCGGCGTAGCGCGCGATGCCCGCGCGATCATCGCCGAGATCCAGGCCAAGGCACCCAAGGGCGTCACCATTGAAATGCGCGGACAGGTGGCCACGATGGATTCCTCCTTTACACGCCTCGGCTTGGGTATGATCTTTTCGATCTTGCTGGTCTATCTGCTGATGGTGGTGAACTTCCAAAGCTGGCTGGACCCGTTCATCATTCTGATGGCGCTGCCCGCAGCGTTGGCCGGAATTGTCTGGATCCTGTTCGCCACGCAGACGACCTTCAGCGTGCCCAGCCTGATGGGCGCGATCATGTCGATCGGCGTCGCCACCGCGAACTCGATTTTGCTGGTCACCTTTGCCAACGACCGGCGCCAGTTTGTTGCCGACCAACGGCAGGCCGCGCTGGAAGCGGGCGTGACGCGACTGCGCCCCGTGATCATGACCGCGCTGGCGATGATGATCGGCATGCTGCCGATGTCGCTGGGTGTGGGCGAAGGTGGCGAGCAGAATGCGCCACTGGGCCGCGCGGTGATCGGCGGACTGCTGTTCGCCACCGTGGCCACGCTGTTTTTAGTGCCGGTGGTCTACCGCCTGTTGCGGCGGCAGCCCCCGCGTTGGACTGATGTCGTGCCGGAGCAAGTTACATTGGAGCCGCAACCGTGAGTGAGAACGTAAGCGTGAACGAAAAGAAGCCCGAAGTCCGTCCGCCCTTGTTTTCGGGCAAGCTGCTCGCCCTGGTGACCTTGATTGCCATCGTCTTCGCCGGGCTGCTGTTCAGCGGCCTCTGGCCGCGGCGGGAGCGCGTGGCCGCCATCACCAAGGAAGCCTCTGACGACGCCTCGGAAGTGCCGATGGTGACCGTCGCCAAGGCCCTGGTGGCTCCACCCACCAAAGAGATTGTGCTGCCGGGAACCGTTGCGGCATTGCTCGAAACGCCGATCTATGCCCGTGCGGAAGGCTACTTGCGTTCGGTGAAAGCCGACATCGGCGACGTGGTGAAGAAGGACCAGATTCTGGTGGAACTGGACACCCCGGAACTGGACCAATCGCTGCGGATCGCCCGCGCCCGCCTGCAGCAGTTGAAGGCTTCGGTGGATCAGGCGAAGGCCGTGGAACAGAAATCCCGGGCCGACGTGAAGCTGGCCGAGATCAACCGCAAACGGGTCACCCAACTGGTGAAAGAAGGTGTGTTTGCGCGCCAGCAAGCTGACGACGTGCAAGCTCAAGTTGAGGTCCGTTCGGCGGAATTGCAATCCGCCCTGGCCGCGATTAACGTCGCCGAACAGAACATCAAGGCGCAAGAGGCCGAGGTCGGGCGGTTGGAGGAGCTTTCGTCCTTCAAGAATGTCCGCGCTCCCTACGACGGCATCATCACGGTGCGTAACTGCGCCACCGGCAACCTGATCACGCCCAGTTCCGCCAATGGTGGCCGTGAGCTTTACCGGATGGCCAACTTCGACGTGCTGCGGATCTATGTCGCCGTACCGCAGTCAGTGATCTCGAGCATCCAACCGGGCCAACCGGCGGAAGTGTTCGCCGCTGACATGAACGGCCGCAAGTTCCCGGGCAAGGTGCAGCGCTCCGCGAATGCACTGGACGATCAGACCCGCACGCAGCGGTATGAAGTGCGGGTGATGAACCCCGATCACGCTCTGCTGCCCGGCATGTATGTGCAGGTGAAGTTCATCGCGCCCAAGGGCCGTTCCATGGTGATGATCCCCGGCGACACACTGCTGACACCGGCTGGCGGGACGATGGTGGCCGTGGTTGATGGCGGCAAGGTGCGCATGCAGAAGGTGGACGTGGGCCGAGATCTGGGCACCCAGGTGGAAGTGATGGCGGGGCTGCAGGGTGATGAGATGCTGATCATCAACCCCTCCGACGCCGTGCGCGCCGGGGTGAGGGTCCGAGCCGTCCCGCGTAAGTAGTACCGGGCCGGTCATCCTGGCGTCCCGCACCGGAAAGGCATCCGCCAGACGCCCGACGTCATGGCCTCCGGCGGCGGCAATGCATCAGAGGCGATGCTGGCGATGTTGCTGCGCGAGGCGATGAAGAAGTAGGCCACTGGTTCGGGTTACCATCATCCCCATATGCGGCTGATGCTTGGATTAGCGCTGCTGGTGCCCGCCCTGGCGCAGCAGACGATGGATGCGGACTTTGCGAAGTCGGTGAAGGAGTTCACCACCAAACCGGAATTCATGAGTCCGCTGGTCGACCACTTGCCCAGGGCGCCCGGCATTCCGTCGCCCAAAGACGTACTGGGCTATCACGTCGGTACGCCCAAGAAGCTGACGCACTATGTGGACATCGTGAAGTACTTCCGGGCGCTCGAAAAAGCGTCGAAGCGCATCAAGATCTTTAGCGCAGGGCAGACGGATGAAGGCCGCGAAATGATCGCCGCCATGGTGGGTGATGAGGCCACCATCGCGAGCCTTGAAACCTACCGCGGCTATCTGGCCCAACTGGCGGACCCGCGCAAGACCACCGATGCGGCGGCAGTGATCGCCAAGGCCAAGCCGATCTATCAACTGACCGGCGGCCTCCATGCCAGCGAAACCGGGGCGCCCGAAATGCTGATGGAGCTGGCCTATCGCCTGGTGGCGGAAGAGGGCGCGCTCTACAGCCAGATCCGGCAGAACCTGATTGTGTCGATCGTCCCCGCGCTCGAGCCCGACGGGCAGGAGCGCTACACCGACTGGTATTACCGCCACAAGATCAACGACATCTCCGAAGACGACGCCCTGCCCGGACCGCCCTATTGGGGCAAGTACGTACTGCACGACAACAACCGCGACATGCACTATTCGCAGATCGTGATGCGCAACTGGCTGAAGTTCTATCTGCAGTGGAAAGCGCCCATCGTGCATGACCTGCATGAAAGCGTGCCCTTCCTCTACACCTTCTCCGGCCAGCCCCCGCACAACCCCAACCTGGACCCGATCCTCTACGCCGAGCTCCCCTGGTTCGCCAACTACGAAATGACCAAGATGATCGGCTACGGCATGCCCGGCGTCTGGACGCACGCCTTTGTCGACATGTGGAGCGTGGGCTATCTGGGCTTTATGGCCTCCAACCACAACGGCATGCTGCGCATGTATGAGACCTACGGCAACGGCGGCGCCAACACCATGAAGCGCAAGGTGCAGCAAAGCGAGAATGACCGCTTCGGAGCAGCCAACCGCCAGTGGTACCGCCCCTTCCCGGCCTACAAGGACGTCGAATGGTCACTGCGCAATAACACCAACTACATGCAAACCGGCGTACTATCGGCGCTGGAACTGGCGTCGGCAAACTCGAAGACGATCCTCGACAACTTCTACCGCAAGTCCTTCAACGCCATTGAAGCCGGCAAGAAAGAAGCTCCCTATGGCTGGACCATTCCGGCTGGCCAGCGCGACCAGACGCGCGTCGCGCTGTTGATCAACACGTTGCGCCTCCAAGGCATCGAGGTCAAAACCAAGGCCGACGGCAGCTTCCTCATCCGCCGCGACCAGCCGTACGGGCGCCTGGTGAAGAGCCTGCTGGAAAAGCAGGTCTACCCGGACCCCAACCTCCGCACCTATGACGACACCGGCTGGACTATGGGTACGCAGTTCCAGGTGGACGTGAAGGAAGTGAATGAGAAGGGCCAACTGGACGTGCCCACGCAGCCGGTGAACACCTATGACCCGCGTGGCTCCGTCACGGGACAGGGCCAGCATCTGGTGGTGTTGCACAACGGCGCGCATGCGATGATCACGCTGCGCGCGCGGCTGAAGTCCACTAAGTTTGAAGCGCTCGAGAAGACCTGGGGCGATCTGCCCGCGGGCAGCCTGGTCACGGCGAACACCGCCGCCGCGCGCGAGCAGATTGAGAAGTTGGGCCTGGTAGCGAAGGTGATGCCGGAGTTGCCGGACGTACCGCGCCACGCGGTCGACCTGCCGCGACTGGCTGTTTATTCCACCTGGGGCTCGACGCAGGAAGTGGGTTGGGTCCGCCATGCGCTGGACAGCTTTGAAGTGCCCTACGACCTGATTTTCAAGGAGCGCGTGAAGAAGGGCAATCTGCGCGGTGACTACGACGTCGTGCTGATCCCCAACCAACGCGGCGGCTCGGCCAAGGGCATCGTGTTCGACATCGATTGCAAGGGCCGCTCCATGGCCTACACCAAGACGGCTGACTTCAAGAGCCTGGGCATGTATGGCGAAACCGAAGAGATGTGCGGCGGCATGGGACTGGAAGGCGTGGTCGAGTTCGAGAAGTTCGTCTCGGGCGGCGGCGTGATGATCACGCTCGCCGGAGCCAGCGCGCTGCCCGCTGAATTCGGCCTGGTCCGCCGCGTCGATGCCAGCCGTCCGGTGGGGGCCTTCTACGCCCCGGGGCCGATTCTCGATGCCGAAATCGAAAAGCCCTCACACCCCATGTTCTACGGCTACACGGCCAAGACGGTGGCCATCCGCTACGCCAACGGTCCACTGCTCTACGCCTCGGAGCAGGACCGCCAGAAGTGGTCCCTGCTGAAGTTCCCCTCCACCGAAAAGGGAATCCTCAGTGGCCACATTCAGGGCATCGGTCAACTGAAAGACCACCCCGCCGTCATGGACGTCCCTTCCGGCAAGGGCCGGGTGGTCATGTTCGCCACCAACCCTTGCTACCGCTGGCAGACGCACAGCGAGTTCGCGATGCTGTTCAACTCACTGCTGCATTTTGATGATGTGAAGTAGAGGGCGGAAAGGGTAACAATGAGGCTGAGGGGCATGCTGAAAGTGGGGGCGTTGGTTGTCCTGGCGACAGTTCTCGCGCCCCAGTTAAGGCCTGCGCAGCCAATTGTCAGGCTGATCACGCTTGGGAAGTTTCACGGGGGCGAGGCCAAGGTCGCCAATGGCAGCAGTTGGCTCGGATTAACCCCAACAGACGACGGTCTGCAATGGCGCCCGATGCGAATCGTTACCAAAACGGTCAAAGACGAATGCATCGATCAGGAGGGACAGAGGACCGGAGTGGAAGTAGGCGTCGTAGGCAGTCGACCTCTCTTCCTGGTTCAGGGCTTGATCCCTCCCAAGTCCCCCGTCAAGACCTGTATGTACGCCCCGGACGGCTTCACTATCCCAGATGATAGCGAGATTGAATTCCCGTGCCACGGCGTACGCGGCTATGGGTTTCGGGTGATCTACCGCCAAGTGGAGTATCACGGTGCCGTGCCCGTTCAGTTGTGGCTCGATCGCTACGAGGGTAAGCAACTTTTGTTTGAATGGCCCAATGAATCATTGGATCCACATAACCAGCTAATTTGGGCTGGCGATCTCGACGGCGACGGCCATATGGACCTTCTTATGGATTTAAGTGAACATTACGATGTCACGCAGTGGACGCTTTTTCTATCGTCAGGGCGCAGGCCTGGAAATTTCCTGGAAAAGGTCGCGGTCTTTCGCACGATAGGTTGCTAACCCCCCGGGTCAGCCAAACGGCCCCGGTCGCGGAGGTCGGGTGGCAAAGCCAGTTCTCCAGCAGACCTCACCGGGCCTCCCGACGTGGATTTCGCGGGAGAGTGGCCGGGCCGTCCAGCTTCGCTAAACTGGTAGCTTGGCTCTCTCGATCGACGAACAACTCGCTTACCTGCGCAAGGGCTTTGCGGAGATCATCCGCGAAGAAGACCTGCGCGCCCGTCTGGAACTGGCGGCTGCTGAAGGGCGCCCGCTGCGGGTGAAGGCTGGCTTTGACCCTACGGCGCCGGATCTGCATCTAGGCCACACGGTCCTGCTGCGCAAGATGAAGCACTTCCAGGACTTGGGGCATACGGTCATCTTCCTGATCGGCGACGTCACCGGCCTGATTGGCGACCCCACGGGCCGCAACACCACGCGCCCGCCGCTGACGCGCGAGGACATCGACAAGAACGCGGAGACGTACAAGACGCAAGTCTTCAAGATTTTGGACCCCGCCAAGACCGAGATCCGCTTCAACAGCGAATGGTTTGACCAGTTGGGGTTTGCCGATGTCGTGCGTCTGGCTTCCAAGTACACCGTCGCCCGGCTGCTGGAGCGGGACGACTTTACCAAGCGCTTCCAGGGTGGCATTCCGATCTCGGTGCACGAACTGCTGTACCCGCTGGCGCAGGGCTACGATTCGGTGTGTCTGAAGTGTGATGTGGAACTGGGCGGGTCCGACCAGAAGTTCAACCTGCTCGTAGGTCGAGAGATCCAGCGCGACTATGGCCAACTGCCGCAGATCATCGCGACCACGCCGCTGCTGGAAGGCTTGGACGGCGTCGAGAAGATGTCGAAGTCCAAGGGCAACTACGTCGGCATCACTGAAGCGCCCGCCGCGATGCGGCAGAAGCTGATCAACATCTCGGACGACCTGATGTGGCGCTACTGGGAACTGCTGACCGATGAATCACTGCCCGCCATCGAGGCGCGCAAGTCCGATCCGCGGGCGGCCAAAGAAGAGCTGATCAAGCGCATCATCGCGGACTTCCACGGCGATGCGGATGCTGATTTCGCGGAGACGGTGGCGGTGATGGACCGGCGGCTGAACCGGGCGATTGTCCAGGGTGGCATGGCCGCTTCTGTCTCCAAAGCCGATGGCTTGATCAAGCAGGGAGCCGTGAAAGTGGGCGAGGAAGTAGTCCGCAACCCGACGCACGCGCTCGAACCCGGGGACCATACGGTGCATGTGGGCCGCAAAGTGAAAGTGCTGCAGGTGGCCTAGGCCGCCATGATGGATTCTGCCTCCGCGGCCGCATTCCTGGCGTCCAATGGGGAGCTCGTATGATTCGCTACCCTGTGCCGTGGGATCTGGTGTTTGGCCTGACGCCGCACATCGCCCAGAAGTCCCGCCGCGATGTGGATGACTTTTCCGCCCAGGCAGTCGCCCGCATGTTGCCCGCACCGGCTTACCAAGGACTGGAACACATTCCCGCTGATGGCCGCTTTCTGCTGATTGCCAACCACTACCAGCGCGAAGGGCTGTGGATTCTTCACTCAGCCAGCGCGGTGACGCAAGCGGTCCGGCAGGTGGTCGGCCCGGGCAATCCGCCGGTGCATTGGGTGGTGACGGCCAACTGGCCACCCATCAAACTTGGACCCTGGACCATCCCCTCGCCCGGTGACATTCTGCTGCCCAAAGTGGCGCACGCGCTGCACTGCTTCCCGGTCAGCTTTGCCAAACACAACCCCGGCTTTACGGCCACGTCGATCCGGCGTCTGTTGAAGGCTGCTCCCACGCTCACCCGGCCGATCGGCCTGTTTCCGGAAGGGGTGGCGGGCGCGGCGGGGCAGTTGACCAAGCCGCTGCCCGGTGTGGACCGGCTAATCGCCCACCTGGGGAAGATCGGGCTGCCTGCGCTACCGTGCGCGATCAGTGAAACAGACCGGCTGATCGTACGCTTTGGCCCATTGGTGCCTGCGGCCGAGCTGGTGCGCTCGACGCAATCGGCGGAGCTGGTGATGGCGCGGGTGGGGGATCTGCTGACGGGGCGCTAGTGGCGCTTCGGCTAGCCGGCCAGATCGCGGTCAGGTCGAGCAAGAAGCCCTCCACTGGACCCTCGCCCGCCACTGATGATGGTGCAGCGAGACTCTCTGGTGTGGTGCCCGGCCGGTAGATGGTGACGGTTTGGTCGATTGGGTCTACCAGACAGGCCAGCAGCGCGCCGTTGTCGATCGATTCCTGCATTTTGCGCTTCAGTGGCGGCAGCCGGTCCGACGGCGAGCGAAGCTCAATGACGAAGTCAGGGCAGAGCACCGGGTAGGTGTCGTCGCCGCGCTGGGCCATCGCGCGGTCAAAGCGATCACGCGCAATCCAGGAGGCGTCTACTGCTCGAATGGAGCGGTTTGGTAGCCGTGTGCCTGAACTAGAATCGAGCACTCGTCCCCAGCGATGGGACCGATTCCAGCCGTGCAGTTGAGCCGTGATCTCGCTGTTGCGTTCGCCCGTCTCGGGCTCAGTGGGTGGGGCCATCACCACCTCCTGTTCTGGGGCGTCGTACTCCAGGCGGTAGTCCGGCCAGCGCTCGTACAGCTTCAGAAAAGCCGAGTCCGACAGGTAGGGCGATGGGCGGACCATGGTTACGGTCGCATCAATGGGGTGCGCCAAGCTCGCCATGCCTTTATAGTAGCCCTGTCGAGAAATCAAGCCATCCGAGGGGCATAGCCACAGATCAAGCGAAACTCTTAGCCAGCCCAAAGCGTCTGCTATGTTAGAACCATTAAGGTTGCTTAACCGGGAAGGGCTCGGGCATGAGGAGCTTGCCCCGGACCAGCAACCAGACTACCGATTGGAGAACGCAAAGTGAAGACAATGTTGGTCATCACCATGGGTTTGACTTTGGCCACGATTTGCCAAGCCCAGACCCGCAAGACGATTTATGTAGACCGGATGGAGGGCCTGGAGCCCTTTGTGGAGTCAGCGCTGCAGGCGGCTGAACTCCCCTTCGACTTTGTTGAGGAAGCGAAGCGCCCGGAGATGAAGGCCACTTTGGCCAAGATGCATTCAGCTTACGGTGAGATCGTCTACCGGCACAAGCTGGGGCGCAATGAGACTCACCGGCTGGAACTAGTGGACGTCGAGAGCAGAAAAGTGATCGCTTGGCACGCATTTCCGCTGAATGGCGACGATGCGTCACGGCGGGCAGCCGCCAAAGAGTTTGCGGCCAAAGTGCGATCCGCTTGGCCGAAGCAGTAAGGTAGCCACAGGCGCGTCCGGGATCGACCGGGCGCGTCTGTTTTTTGGGCGACCGATGACGGCAGGAAAGAACTGAAAAAGGAGCCCGCCGGCCTGTAAGCCGGTTTCTGTACTCGCCTTGTGAGCGAGCAGCAGCCATTCATCTCGACCGGACATTACTGTCCGGCTCTAGCAACCTACCCGGAAGTGAAACGCGACGGGCCGCCGCTCCTCCCCTATTTGGTCTTGCTCCGCGTGGGGTTTTCCCTGCCAGACCCGTTGCCGGGTCCGCGGTGCGCTCTTACCGCACCTTTTCACCCTTACCCAAGCCCCCGAAGGCGCCTGGGCGGTACATTTTCTGTGGCACTAGTCCGTAAAACGTCCTTTGAGAACGCCCCCCCGGCCGTTAGCCGGCACGCCGCCCGATGGAGACCGGACTTTCCTCCAAGGCTTGCACCTCAGCGGCTGCCCGTCCGGCGGGCTCCAACTACCAGGGTAGCGCACTCACCTCACCAGAAACGGCCCAATGGCCGGTGGCTCAGCGGAAGCGCGTCAATCATGGGCTATGCTAGCCTTCTAGAAGGTCACGTGCTGACCGGCGCGGAATACACCGTCCTTATAAGTTCGGGCACGTGGAGGAGACTCGGGCGGTCTCATGATCGCCCGAAAACATCACTCAATGACCACTTGTTGGCGGCCATCGATTTGACCCATGTCTGACCCCTCCCCACTGATTGCTGAACTGCCCGCCGGCGCGATTCCCGGCATTGCCTTGGTGGTGAAGGTGAAGCGGCGGACGGCCCGGATGCGGGCGTGCTCAGAGATGGATGCCAAGGCCAAACTCTGTGCTGGACACCTGAAGCGTTGGTTCACCGCACCGGTGGCGGTCACTACGGAATTTGGGGCTGAACTTTACCGGTGTGAAAAGTGTCACACTATTTACTTGCCTCACCCTGAGGAGCAGCCTCGTACCGGCACGTTGTCCTGGTAACGGATCTTTGGGGAAGGCACTGGGCGGGTGCAAACACCGCATCGGAGCAGGGATAGGTGGGTTTTTAAGGACCTGCTCCGATGCGGTTCGCCCGCGTAAGGGCTCTAGGACCGGACGTCACCGCGCGCAATTTGTGGTGAAGGCCCGCGTCCAAGCTACCTTCAGCCATCCCTCGCGTCAGCCAGCGCTCTCGCAGCCCTGGGCAAGATCAATTTCGTTGGTCCGGTTTCAAGGCCTTGTCTGCCAACACCGGTCGTTTTTCTACCCTTGAAGTGACGAGTGACAAAAAAACCCCTCTATTGCAACTTGCCTGCGGTTAAGTACGAACGGTTGTAAAACTGCCACCGCTCCCACGAGCACGAGACGTTGACTGCCCCGTTCGCCCATCACCGCCTGCCTGTTGCAACAGAGGGCAGGTTTGGAGTGAACTCCATCAATTCGCTTTCTAGGATTGCACGCGGAGGGCCAACCATGCAAACGCCCCTCGGTCATTCATTCCAGGGCACTTGTTGTGAAGTGGGCCTTGCCCGCTGGGTCCGGTTGCCCAACTTGTGTGGCATCCTGACACACTGTCCCAATCCGGACACCGGGCGCGCGGTCGAGCTGACGGCGAAGCCCAACCGTATCTGAATGTTGTGCAGGCAGATACGGTTGAGTTTACCCCGAAACCCGGTAAGCGCACCCTGCTTCCGAGGTGGCGTCACCCGGATTGTGACAGACTGAAGGGGTTGACCCTGCTGCGCCGCCTTCGGGCATTCTGGCTATTGCTGACGCCTGCTCTGCTGATGGGGCAGGAGGAAGACTTTCGCGTCTATACGGAAGCTCCGCGGTTGTTCCTGCGGCCGGCGCGCTTGCGCCTCTTGAAGCGGGAGCGGGAGCGGCAGTCGATCCGCTGGCAGCAGTTTGACACCCTGATTTCAGGCAAGGCCCCGATGGCCGAACCGGCTTTCGCCTTTGCCCTTTACTCGATGACCACCGGCAACAAGGTCTACTGTGACCAGGCGGAGCGGGCGGTGGGGAATGATCTGCGCCAGATGGCGATCGTGTTTGATTGGTGTGCCCGCCCCGCGATGGCGGACCGGATCAAGCAGGCGGCCGACCGTCTGAGCACCGCCAAGGATGTCCCGTCCGCCGCAGCGCGCGCCATGGCGGCGGCTGCGATGGCCGAGGCCGACGCAGCCTGGAGCGAGGCGACGATGAAGGACATCGTCAACCGTTGGTGGCGCGGCACGATGGTGCCTTTCATCAAGAACGGCGGCTCGATCCCGCGGCCCGACACGCTGGCTCTGTTTGAGTTGTTGATCGTCATTCGCGACAACCTGAACCTCGACCTGCGGGATCCGGTCCAGGGCTACTTTCGCGATCTGCCGATTCTGCATCTGCTGAGCTACTATCCAGCCGCCTATCCCGGCCCCGAGAACGAATACCGCATCCCTTACTATTCCGATGATGGCGAGCCCGATTTGAAGCTGGCGGCCCGGTCCCGGGCGGCGGAATTGGCCATGGTGGCCTATGACAACAATGCGGTGGAAAGCCAAAGCCTGCAAAGTTGGCTGTTGCTGGACCGGTTTCTGCTGCGCGGCACCTACGGCATCGTCTACGAGTTTCTGTGGGCTAACCCCTACCAGCCGGGCATTACGTTTCACCATTTGCCGAATGTCTTTCACGATCGACGCTCCGGCCGGCTGTATCTGCGGTCCACCTGGGAAGAGGACGCAACTTTCTTTATCTACGACCGCGGCAAGGGGCAGGTGTTTGATGCGGGCAAGCGGGCCGATGTGAACATCGCGGCGCAGAAGAAGCCCATCCGCATCGGGTGGGCCTCCGTGGTGCTGGGTGCGCCCCAAATGCAGATCGAAACCGGCTACTCGGTGGCGGAGCGGGGCGATCAACCGCTGGAACCAGGCGAGAAGCGGCCGGAGGAGACCTGGTTCCTGGTGGGCCTACCGCCCAATACCCGCTTCGACATCGAACCGGATGACGAAGAGATGTACGAAGCCCGCACCGACCTGGGCGGCATTCTGGAACTGCACTACATCAAGCCCCGCCCCATGAAAGTCCGCATCCGGCAGACGCCGGGGCAGCCTTAACTCACCTATCGCGCCGCCTCCAACCGCTCGCCAACGGCCAGCAGCAATTCTTCTGAGTAAGGCCGTCCGATCAACTGAACGCCCGCGCCGCCCATTGGTACCACTAGCGATGGCAGACCCAGCAGGTTCGCCCAGACCAATGGAAATGTGCCTTCAAACAGACCAATCTGCTTGGTGGGTGTCTCGTAGCGCCGCGCCCGGTGGGGGAAGGCGGTCATGCCGGCGGCGGGGTGCAGAATCACCGGCGTCTCCTGCATTTGGCGGAGCAGGGAAGCGCGCATCGAATCGCGGGCGGCCAGCACTTCCACCACCTGCCGGCCGGTGGGCGCGGGGCGGCTGGCGATCTGATCGAGAAATTCGGTGCCGGTCCAGTGCGTCTGGTCCCGGCGGCCTTCGATGTAGTCGCGGGTGAAGGGGGCGGGCAGTTCGGTGAACAGGAAGGACCACAGGTTGGGTGCGCGTTCCAGGCCACGGGGCGCAAACTCGTCCACCATCATTCCGTCCAGCCCTGCCAACAGCTGCGCGGCGCGGGTGACGCTTTCCGCGCAGGCCACCTGGATGGGCGTTTGATAAAACTGGTGCCACACGCCGATCCGGAGGCCGGTCAAGGACGGCAGTGGTCCCGGCACAAAGGGAACCGAGTACGGATCGTCGCTGTCGTAGCCTGCAAGCGTCTCAAACAGGATCCGGACATCGGCCACCGTGCGCGCCATCGGTCCGGCGACGCCCATCATGCCGCCCGGGTTGGCGATGGCGGGGTAATGCCCAGCTGCCGAAACGCGGCCCGGCGTGGGCTTCAAGCCCGCCAGACCGCAGCAATGGGCGGGCCAACGCACGGAGCCACCGCCATCGCTGCCGACTCCTCCCGCAGACATAAACGCTGCAATGGCGGCCGCTTCGCCACCACTAGAGCCACCTGGCGTCAGCGAAAGGTCCAGCGGATTGTTGGTGCGGCCAATCAGATGGTTATCGGATTCATAGTTGGCGAGAAACTCGGGTGTGCTGGTTTTGCCGACGATGATCGCCCCGGCAGCCTTTAACCGTTGCACGGCGGCGGAATCGCGTGACGCCCGGTGATCGGCCCGCAGTTTGCTGCCGCAGAAGGTGGGTTTCCCGGCGATGTCGAAGCAGTCCTTGATCGTCACCGTCAACCCCGCCAACGCTCCGGTGACCCCAGCCTCGGTTTGCTGGCGGGCCGTTTCCCGAGCCTCATCGGCATAGAGTTGAGTGAAGGCGTTCACCTCCGGGTTGCGGGCGCGGATTTCGCCCAAGTGCGCGTCCAACAAATCCAGCGGCGAGATCTCGCGCGAACGCAGCAGGTCCAACTGGGCACCCAGCGTGTAGTGGTTCAGCTTCACGGCTTCAGCATATCGCTGAAGCGCCGCCGGGCACGCGGAGGGCACGCTAGACTGAAAGCAGAGTAGGCCCCTGGCAGCGCCGCTTGAAGCATGACAGTCTCTTTTGAAGAAGGCCGCCGCCTCGTCCTGGCGCAAGCCGCTCAGCTGGCACCCACGCCCATGGTGGAGCAGGTGCCGATTCTTGAGGCTTCCGGCCGTGTTCTGGCCGCATCCATCCCCGCTGATCGTGATTACCCGCCCGTTGCCCGCAGCATCCGTGACGGCTTTGCCGTCCATAGCGTTGACCTGCCGGGCCGTCTGCGCGTGATCGGTGAAGTGCGTGCGGGGGAGACTTTCTCTGGAAACGTAGCTCGCGGTGAAGCCGTCGAAATTTTCACGGGGGCTCCTGTGCCCGCCGGGGTGGATCAAGTGGTGATGGTGGAACACACGTCGCGCGCCGGAGACTTTATGGTGACCGAGCGCCCAAGTGTATCCGGAGAATTCATCAACCCGGCCGGTGCCGAGATTCGCGCTGGAGCAGCCATGCTGACGCTGGGCCGCCGGCTGGGCTTTGCGGAGATTGCCGCGCTGGCCACCGTGGGTGTCACGGAAGTGCCCGTCTACGCCCGGCCGCGGGTGGCCATTCTGGCTACGGGCGATGAGGTGGTGGAGATTGCGGCGCTGCCGCGTGACAATCAGGTCCGCAACTCCAATAGCTACTCGATCGCCGCCCAAGTGCTGCGCGCCGGGGGCATCCCGGAAATTCTGCCCGTCGCGCGCGACACGATGGAGAGCACCCGCGCCGCGATAGAGCGGGGCCTGACGGCTGATCTGCTGCTGCTGTCGGGTGGCGTCTCGGCCGGCAAGTACGATCTAGTGGAGACCGTGCTTGCGGAGATGGGCGCGGAAAGCTTCTTTGATCGCGTGCTGATCCAGCCCGGGCAGCCGCTGGTGTTTGGCCAGGTGGCGGGCAGGATGTTCTTTGGCCTGCCCGGCAACCCTGCCTCGACGATGGTGACGTTTGAGATATTTGCCCGCGCGGCGGTGGAGTTGCTGGCGGGTGAAGCCGCGCCTTTGCTGCCGATCCTCGAAGCGCCGCTTTCTGTGCCGTTTGCCCACAAGACCGGCCTGACGCGCTTCCTGCCCGCCACCCTCGACGGCGGCCGCATCACTCCGGTACGCTGGCAGGGGTCGAGCGATGTAGCCGCTCTCGCCCGGGCCAACTGCTTTCTGGTGGCCCGCGCGGACCGCTCCAGTTGGAATGAGGGCGACCTGATCGGCGTCTTAATGAAATGAAGAAACCCGCAAACACTTCTGCTTTGTCGCATTACGACGCCCAGGGCCAGGCCCGCATGGTCGATGTCTCGGCCAAGCTGTCCACCAAGCGGATGGCCAAGGCCCATGCCTTCGTGAAGCTGTCTAAGGCCGTGCTGAAGGCGCTGCCGGACAACCCCAAGGGCGATCCGCTGGAGACCGCGAAGCTGGCGGGCATTATGGCGGCCAAGCGCACCTCGGAACTGATCCCGATGTGCCACCCGCTGCCGCTGTCGCATGTCCAGGTGGATGCGAGAGTCGAGAAGGGTGGAGTGCGGATTGAAGCCTCCGCCAGCACCACCGGACCCACCGGTGTCGAAATGGAAGCGCTGACCGCGGCCAGCGTGGCGGCGCTCACGGTCTACGATATGACCAAGGCGCTCGATAAGTCGATTGAGATAACTGACCTCTACTTGCTCGAAAAGACCGGCGGCAAGAGCGGTGACTACAAACGGCCGAGGAAGAAATCATGAACAAGCTGCTACCCCTGTTGTTGGTGCTGAACTTGCCAGGGCTGAATCTGGCGGGTCAAGAACCGGCCAAAAGCAAAAAAGACGAGCCGAAGGATCTCGTGATCCGGACGCGCGTCAACGTCGTCATCGCGCCCACGACGGTCCTCACCAAGGACGGCGGCTACGTGAACGGCCTGGAGCCCCGGGACTTCCAGTTGTTGGACAACGGTAAGCCGCAAGACATCAACGAAGATGTCAGCTTCATCCCCATTTCATTGGTGGTGCTGGTGCAGTCCAGCGCGCAGACCGAGAAGGTGCTGCCTTCGATCCAGAAAATGGGCGCGATGCTGGAAGGCCTGGTGCTGGGCGAACAGGGCGAGGCGGCCATTGTCGCCTTTGACCACCGTATCCAGAAGTTGACCGACTTCACCAACGACGGCATCAAGTTCCGCGATGGCCTGGGCAAGCTGAAGCCGGGCAGCTACACGTCACGCATGACCGATGCCGTGATTGAGGCGGCCCGCATGCTGAAGAACCGCCCGGCCAACCGGCGCAAGGTGATTCTGTTGATTAGCGAGACCAAGGACGGCGGCAGCGAAGGCCGCGTGCGCGATGCGCTGCTGGACATCCAGTTCGGCAACATCATCGTCTATCCGGTGAACATGTCGCGCTGGCTGAACAAGCTGAACGTGCCCGCGCAAGCGCCCCGCCCGTCGCCCGTGCCGGTCGCGGCCCGCCCACTTCCCGCCGGCATGCCGCAAACGCCGAATTCAGCGATGCAGATGGGCTACGGCGGCACCTTCGGCAGCGTACTGCCCGCCATCCAGGAGATCTTCACCGCCGCGAAGGCGATCTTTGTGGACAACCCGCAGGAAGTCTATTCGAAGTACTCCGGCGGCACCGAACAGAACTTCACCGGCCTGAAGGGGCTGGAGGAAGCGATTGTCAAAATCGGCGAAGAGCTGCACAGCCAATACCTGCTTAGCTACAACCCCAACACGGCCACCGAAGGCGGCTGGCACACGATTCAGGTAGTGGTGAAGAAACCGGGTCTCGAAGTCCGCACCCGCCGCGGCTATTGGGCCGCTGCCCAGCCCAACTAGGGCCTGTGCACCGTCGCCCATTGACTAAAGCATCGCGAGTTTTCGACGGGATTGCTTCCACGAGTACTCGCAAATGCCTTGAGAGGGGCCGCCGCTCCCACCGCTCCCTTGCGGTCACGGCTCTGTGTTAGCTGCTTGCTCGGAACGCCCTTTCCGGGCCGCCATGCGCAAGCATACGGTCTGCCGAGTCTTGAGGCGGAAAGCAGCCGTAGCACCGATAGGGCGCCGTGTCAGCAGGGCTAACGCCGCAGCAGCAGATACGTCGTCACCGGCAAGCTGCCTTCTTCCCGGATCGTGAACCCTGCATCCTTCGCCGCCCCGGCCCACCACGGCCGGCCACGGGTGCCACCGTGCGTCAGTGCGGGCCCAAAGGCCAGCTTGCCCCAGAAATCGTTCTCCACCACCATCAGCAAAAAATCGCCACCCGGCTTCAAGACGCGCGCCGCTTCCCGCAGAGCCGTCTTGCTGCCTTCGCGATTCAGGTGATCGACAGCATAGGCGCTGACGATGGCGTCGAAAGTGGCATCGTCAAACGGCAACCGGCGCATGTCGGCGGTCTCAATCGTGGCCCGCTTGCTGACCCCGGCTGCATCCAGGTTGCGGCGCAGCCGCTCCTGAGGACTCTCGCCCGGCCCAAAGTGCTCTTCAAACGAAGACCCAAACAGATCGGAAGCCACCAGTGTCGCCTGCGGCCGGGCCCGCAGCACCATGATTGCCGACCGTCCCGTCCCCGCTCCAATATCGAGCACCCGTCCCGTGCCCGCCTGCATGAAATTCGGTGTCGGCAGACTAGCCACCCCATTGATGTCCACCCCAAACCGGATCATCAAAAACACCACCGCCGCCCAAGCCGAGCCGACGCCCAAGACCACCACCAGCCACTTCGCCCACCGGAACAGAACGGCGCAAAGCAGCCCGGCAGCCAGCACGGCAAACGCGGCTAGGTGGCCGTAGTTGAGCCACCAGGGATAACCGAAATCGAGATGTGGTGCGGGCATTTGTTAGGGCCTTCCGTCGTTGAGTCAAATTCCAACTGAACATGACTCAAGCCGAGGCATGCGCGGCCAAGCTCTCCAGGTACAAGGCAATCGCTTCCTTGACGTTCTGTTCTGCTTCTTCCAAGCTCTCACCTTGTGTGTGGCATCCAGGCAAAGCCGGAACGGACGCCACATAGCCACCTTCAGCAGACCACTCAAAGAAGACGGAAAAGGTGGGCTCTTGGGCAATCTTGCGTGCCATCACCCCAATTCTAGGCTGTCGCAATCGAATGCGCAAAAAGAGGCCGGCACTCAAATGGGGGCACCGGATGGCCGCCTACTTCTCCTTCTCTTTGTTGAGCTTCTCGATGGACTTCTTGTCCAAGGTCACTTCACCGCCGGGAAGCTTCAAGTGCACTGACGCGGGAGCCGCCAATAGGGCAGCAATCGCGTCCTCACCCGGATGAGAAAGTGAGCCCTTGGCTGATGGCGCCTCAAATAACCCAGCGGCCAGACGCTCCAATAGATCTTTTGGCAGGTCGGTGCCCTTGGCCGTCTGCCACTCGAGCATCATTTCTACCAACCAGCTCGCGCGGTCAACATCCAGATCCAGCCGCTTGAGGCGAAACTCTTCGTCGGAGTGGGCGGACGACCAGCGGTCCTGCCACTTGATGAAGAAAACAATGGAAGCAGCAAAGGCGGCTATTGAAAGGCTAAGTCTCGCCAGCGGGAACCATTCCGGCAAACTTGTTGACTGTGGTTGCATAACTTGGAAAATGCTCCACACTGCCGATGCGCCCGTGACCCAAATCAGTGCAAAAAACGCCACCGAAGCGGGACGCCTGGTGTCCTGCGTCTCCTTGCTGAGCTTAAAGACTTTGCTTCGGGCCTCAATTTGCTCCTTGAGATTGCGATAAATGTCCCGCCGGGCGTGAGTATTATTTCGGTCGTCGAGTGTAGCTTTCAGCTTGGCCAGTTCGGCCTCTCTCTCAGCCAGAGCTTCAATTTTCCCATTGAAGACCTCGTCGAGCTCCTTTCGTTGGGTCTCAAAGTCGGCGTGAAGGGCTTGCCGATGCTCGGCTAGTTCCGCATCTTGAGTCCTCCGGTGCTCGTCATTCTCCTTTATCATGCGGGAGTTGATCAACATTAGTTCGTTAAGAGCTTGGCGTTGCTGGTCGTAGAACAGTTGAACGTCGGGATGAAGGTTCGAAAGTAGGTTCGATCTCTCAAACTTCGAAAAAACGGTGCGGCAGCTCAGAACAAATTCGAGTTGTTGATCTTCAGGAAATCTGGCTGGGATGTTTATCTGAAGTCTTGGTTCTTCGCGGCGGGTAAACGATACAAAGAATTCATCGAAACCCTCGATTCTGAATCGCAGCTCAAGCATTCGAAATGCGTAAACGTCTGCTTGGGCAGTTTTCTGGACAACAGGAAGATCAAAAAATGCGCTTACGGGATGATGCCACGGTTGAGGCTCTCCTTCCGAATACTCCCAACGCATGGTACCGTCTTGGCCCCAACTCTGTGAAAGGGTTCGGAATGCTTCCAACAATTGCCTATCGCCCACCGGCAATGTTCCATAAGTGATCTGTCCCATGTTGCCATCCTCGAATCGGTCGTCAAAGTGCCGTAGATACCCTCAGTACTGCCTGCATGTAATACTTTACGTCGTTACCCCACCACCTTCTTCCCCACCGCCTCCCACTTCAGCCGCTTGCCGGACCGCAAGCTCTCAATCGCCATGCAGAGCACCACGTTGGTCTGCTGCGCCACTTCTACCGGTGCATTGGGCTGTTGGCGGGTTTGGACGCACTCCAAGAAGTTCCGAATGTGCTGCCGCGTGGCGTGGGAGAACGCGCCGGGGGAGCGGCGTTCTTTTTCGGGTTTTAGTTCGGTGGCCTTGGGGTCTTCGCGATAGAGGGCCCAATGCTCACGGCCGGCGTCAAAGCGAGCCTTGGTGCCATGGTGTTGGGCCACCTGATCGAGGAAGCCGGAATAGCGCATGGACTTGTAGCCCACCGTGAAGGCCACCAGCACCTGCTCGGGATATTCGAGCAGCATCGTCGTCGTCTCCGGCACTTCCGCGCCGGGCAGCGTGTTGACACCGGCGGCGTAGACGGCGGAGGGATAGGTGAGGCCGCGGAGCCAGTGGATGGCGTCGACCATGTGCGCCGCTTGGCCGATCATGAGGCCGCCGGAATAGTCCCAGAAGTAGTACCAGTTGCGGAAGCGCTGGGCGTCGAGCTCACGAGGCGGAGCGGTGCCCAGCCACTGCTTCCAATCGAGCTTGCCTTCGAGCGGCGCCGGATTGAGCGATGCCTGATTGTTCAGCCACCAGCCATTCACGTGCCGCACATCGCCGATGTTGCCGGTGTCGTACGCCTGCTTGGCTTCCAGAAACACGTCGTAGCTGCGGCGCTGCATGCCTACCTGGACGATGCGCTTGGTCCGCTTGACGGCGTCGATCATGCGCCAGCCTTCAGCAATCGTGTGGGCCAGGGGTTTTTCGACATAGACATCTTTGCCCGCCTCCACGGCATCGATCACCATCTGCGCGTGCCAGTGGTCCGGTGTCGCCACCACCACCACCTGGATCGACTTGTCGTCCAGCAGCTTCTTGTAATTGTCGTAAGCCTGCGCGCCCGTGGAGGCCACCTTCAGGCCGGCCTGCAGATTGGGCTCGTAGACATCGCAGACCGCCGCCATGTTGACGCCGATCTCTTTGAATTCACCCGTCAGATAGCGGCCGCGGCCGCCGGAGCCGATGATGCCGCCA
Source organism: Bryobacteraceae bacterium (assembly GCA_947458745.1). Classification (GTDB taxonomy): domain Bacteria; phylum Acidobacteriota; class Terriglobia; order Bryobacterales; family Bryobacteraceae; genus JAPKYZ01. Next base: position 64,877 of record CANGYQ010000006.1, read on the forward strand.
CGGACCGCTCCCTGCGCCATCAGGGGCAGGGCCGTCGTCGCCAGGGCGGAAGTAGCTAGTGCAGAACGTCGTGTCATCATTAAGCTTTCATGCTACAACCACTGTCGAGCCGTGGGGCACCCCGGCCCATGGGTGCGTCGCTGGCCCGCGGCGGCATCAACTTCGCCATCTTCTCGAAACACGCCACCCATGCCTGGTTGGTGCTGAATGACGGGGACTCCACCGTTGAACTGGAGCTGAACCCCAAGCTGAACCGCACCGGTCACATCTGGCACATCCTGGTCCGCGGCGTCGATGCCGGCGTGCGCTACAACTGGCGCTTTGACCGGCGGCCCGATGACGGCTCTGTGATGCACCGCTTTGATCCTTCCTACCTGCTGCTCGACCCCTATGCGCTGGCGATGGTGGGCGGCGAACAGTGGGGTTCGCTCGACAAACTCCAGACCGCCCGGCGCTGCATTGTGCCGGCCACGGATTTTGACTGGCAGTGGGATCAGCCGCTCAATCTGCCGCTGGCGGAAACCATCATCTACGAAATGCATGTCCGCGGCTTCACGCGGCACCCTTCCTCGGGTGTGAGTGCGCCGGGTACATTTCTCGGGCTGACGGAGAAGATCCCTTACCTTCGGGAACTCGGCATCACGGCGGTGGAGTTGCTGCCGGTGAATGAGTTTGAAGAGTCCGATACGGACCGTGTCAACCCGGCCACCGGTGAACGCCTGTTGAACTTGTGGGGCTATCAGCCGATCGGCTTCTTCGCTCCCAATGCCGCCTACGCGGCTAACTCGGCCAATGGCGGCGCGGTGGCGGAGTTCAAGGAGATGGTGCGGCGCTTCCATCAGGCGGGCATCGAGGTGATCCTGGACGTCGTGTTTAACCACACCTGCGAAGGCGACCTGCGCGGCCCGACGCGCAGTTTCCGGGGCATCGATAACTCCACTTACTACATCCTCAACCCCGCCACCGGCGAGTACCTGAACTATTCCGGCTGCGGCAACACGCTGAATTGCAATCACCCCGTGGTGCGCCGCATGATCGTCGATGCCATCCAGTATTGGGTGACGGAAATGCATGTCGATGGCTTCCGGTTCGACCTGGCGTCAATCCTGGGGCGGGGACAGGATGGCAGCGTGCTGGCCAACCCGCCGCTACTGGAAGAACTGGCCAGCTCGCCCGTTCTCGCCAACACCAAACTGATCGCCGAGGCCTGGGATGCGGCGGGTTTGTATCAGGTGGGTACGTTCCCTTCCTGGGGCCGTTGGGCGGAATGGAATGGCAAGTTCCGCGATGATGTGCGGCGCTTCATGCGCGGCGAACCGGGCTTAACCACCGTGCTCGCCACCCGCCTGCTGGGTAGCCCGGACCTTTACCAGACTAGTGCCCGCGAGCCGTATCATTCCATCAACTTCGTTACCTGCCACGACGGCTTCACGTTGCGGGACCTGGTCTCCTATGAGGCCAAGCACAACGAAGCCAATGGCGAAGACAACGCCGACGGTGGCAACGACAATCACAGCTGGAACTGCGGTGTCGAAGGCGAAACCGAGTCTGAGCAGGTGAACTCTCTCCGGCTGCGCCAGCAGAAGAACTTCGCCACGCTGCTGCTGCTGTCGCACGGTGTGCCGATGATCCTGGCGGGCGATGAGATGGGCCGCACGCAGAACGGCAACAACAACGCCTACTGCCAGGACAACGAGACCAGCTGGGTGGATTGGTCGCTGGCGGAAACCAACGCCGGGCTGCGCCGCTTCTTTCAGCAACTGATCGCCTTCCGCAAGCGCAGCCGCTTGCTGCGCCGCACGCGTTTTGCGTGGCTCGGTAATGGCGAATCGCTCATGATCACCTGGCACGGCACCCGCCGCTTGAATGCGGACTGGAGCCATGACTCCCGCACCTTGGCCCTACAACTCGGCGAGCGTCATGACGGCGAGCAACTGTTCGTGGTCGCCAACGCCTACTGGGGTGGCCTGACGTTTGAACTGCCGGAGTTCTCGCGACCCTGGCGGCGGCTGGTGGATACCTCGCTGGATTCTCCTGACGACTGCGCGGAACCGGGTGCCGAGTTCGCACTGAAATCACAAGCGTCGTACTTTGTCCCCGCGCGGACCGTCTGTGTTTTTGTAGCCTAGCCTGTCCGATCCCTTCGGCGGACCTGCCGGGATACTTGACGTTTTTCTTCAGACAGCGTTAAATCGATTCATAGCAGGGAAATGATGAGAAACGCTCTTTCTGGCATCGCCGTCGTGGGACTCGTGGCCGGGCTGACGGCCTGGGGCCAGTCGAACCTGGGAGGGATCTCCGGCCGCGTCACGGACGCATCGGGCGGCGCGGTGGTGAAAGCCAACGTGATTGTCCGCAACCTGGGAACCAACGCCACTCTACGCCTGGAAACCAATCAGGAGGGTCAGTATCTGGCTAATGGCCTGCCTCCGGTGGTCTATGAGGTGGCCGTCGAAGGCCCGGGCTTCCAGCGGACTGTCGTCACGGTGCTCAAGGTAGATACAGCGCGCGTCTCCACCGCCGATGTCGTGCTGAAGCCGGGCGACGTGGCCACGTCGGTGGAGGTGACGGGTGAAACTCCGTTGCTGCAGACTGTGCAAGGCGCACTCCAGCAAAACGTCGACCAGCGCACGATTAACGAACTGCCGCTCAATGGCCGCAACACCTTGGAGCTTTCCCTGACCTTGCCTGGCGTGGCCGGTTCGGCCGGAACCGAGTTCAGCGAATTCACCACCAATGAGCCGGTTCCGGGCCGCGAACTGGCCATCAACGGCGGTCGCGTCGGCACCACCCAGTTCCAGGCCGATGGGGCCAATGTCACCTCCATTGCTCTGGGCCGCATGAGTGTCTCTTTTTCACCGGACACCATCCAGGAGTTCACCGTTCAGCAAGCCAACTACTCGGCGCAATTCGCCCAGGCGGGCGGAGCCATCATTCAGCAGACCACCAAGAGCGGCACCAATGAACTGCACGGCACCGGCTTCTGGTTCCATCGCCAGCGCGCCTTCACGGCCAACCCATTCGACACACAGCGCACTCCCGTCACCAACTTTGACAACCGGCCTCCCCTGCGGCGTCAGCAACTGGGCGCGGTGATTACGGGTCCGGTGTGGCTGCCCAAGATTTACAACGGCAAGAACCGCACCTTCTTCATGTTCAGTTATGAACCGACGCGGCAGCTGGCTTCCAACCCCGGTGGACCCACCAATATCCGCGTCCCAACGGAGCGTGAGATCGGCGGCGACTTCTCGCAGTCCCAGGTCTACTTCCGCAATGCGGACGGCAGTGTCCGGACCGAGCCGTGGGCCCTGCTGTACAACCAGTTCACCCGCCGCGCCGACGGAGCCTTGGCCTTGCGCGCTAATCCGGCCTACAATCCGGCACTGCCGGCCAGCGCCAGCAACTTCATCTACCAGTTCCGCAATTTCCCTCTGTTCAATCCCAATGACCCGGACCCGCTCCGCCGCGGGCGCGTGATGGTGGATGAATTGGGCCGCAGCTTGGTGAACCCGGTGGCGCAACGCATTGCGCGCGAACTCTACCCGACGCCCAACATCACGGATCCGCGTCTGGTGGCCGATCTGCTGGGGGCCAACTACACCTACTTCCGCCGGACCAACTACGTGGATGACCGCTTCACGGTGAAGATCGACCACAACCTCACGGATGCCAACCGTTTAAGCGTCCGCTACACCGACCAGCCACAGTCCGGTACCCGTCAGGAACGCGACTCCGTTTCTCACGGCCTGATCAGCGACGCCAACACGTCACGCCAAATCCTGGCCACCCTAATCTCCGCCCCTCGCCCGTCGATGACCAACGAACTGCGCTTGAACTATGTCTTCGGCAGCTTCCAGCGCGGTTTCCCGAGTGAACTCCTGGGCGAGGACTTCACCAGCAAGTACCTGAACACGGGCGGCGCCGGAGCTGGCAGTGTCAACCTGCTGGGTTACGGCATGGCTCGCTTCTTTGATGCCGGGGCCCCGTTTGGCTTGAGTGGCCAGCAGAGCGGCGCGGGAATTGGCACGCTCGGCTTCAACTCCCCGCAGGATGTGGGCCTGAACAAGGAACATAGTTACTCGCTCACCGATGACTTTTCCTGGGTGAAGGGCAAAATGACCTGGCGCGTGGGCTTCGCCGCCTCTCACTTGCAGTTGAACCAGTCCGCCCTGGGCGTCGGGTCGCTGGCGGGTGGCCGCTTTTTCTGGAATCGCCTGCAGACGGCGGAACAGAACTGCAACACCAACCCACTGGGCGGCACCGCTCCTAACTGTGCGGCCAGCGTCTTCGGCGGTGACCGTTTTGCCAGCTTCCTGCTGGGGATGCCGGAAGGGGTGCAGGTGCAAACCGAGAACCTCTCGGTGCCTTACTACTACCGCTGGCTCAACCTCGGTGGCTATGTGCAGAACGATTGGAAGGTCTCCAAGAACCTGACGCTCAATATCGGACTCCGCTACCAATTTCAGTCGCCCCGCTGGGAGAAGTTCAATCGCCAAGGACAATCCAACCCGAACCGGTTGGAACCCAATCCGTTTGCCAACAACCTCCCCGCGCCCGTATTTGAATATGCCGGCGTGGGTGGCCGGTCGCGCTACCTGACGCCCTCCGTAAAAGATGTCTTCGAGCCACGCTTTGGTTTTGCCTGGACCCCGGGCTTCTCCTGGAATGAGCGGCGCCGGTTTGTCATCCGCGGCGGCTACGGCATGACGCACGGTGTGCTGATGGGTAACGACCGCGAACCCATCCCCAACCTTGGTTCACAGACGGCCACCGGCTTCCGTCAGATCAGCTACCTACTGGGGGCCAACGACATCCAGTCGCCCAGCAATCGACCCACCTGCGGACTGGCCCGCTGCAATGACCCGGCTCTCCCCATGCAGTTCGGCTACAACAATCCGGTGCTGGCTCCGGACACCACGCTGTTTCAAGTGCCCGCCTCGGGCCTGATTCGTCCCAGTGACGGCGCTGGAGTAACTGCTCTCGGAACCGCGCGGCAGAACGTCCTTTTCCAGTCTACAGGCGTGATCGGCTACCAGGACTTCCGCATGCCCACCACGCACAACTATTCGTTGCAGACCGAATATGAGTTCGCCGGCAGCACTGTCCTGCGTATCTCCTATCAGGGCGCCCGTAGCACGCACCAGTACGGAGCCAGCTTCAACCTCAACCGGACCGATCCGTTCACGGGCCGCGTACCGTATCCCGGTTTCTCCGGGCGTCTGGGAGCCGGATTGTTTGTCCTGGACCCCACCACCAACAACGCCACCTATCATGCCGCCGTTATCGAACTGGAGCGGCGTTTCGCGCGGGGCCTCCAGTTCCGGGCCAACTACACCTTCTCCAAGAACATCGACGACTCAAGCGGCGGTATCCGCTTCCCCATCCCCAATAACTCGTTCAACAACTCCGGACTCGATGTGGGTATTCTGCGCAACCAGAACCCCTACAATCGTGCGCAGGACCGCTCGGTGGCCTCCACCAACACACCCCACATCCTGAACCTCACCGGCCTATGGGATCTGCCTTTTGGCCGCGGCAAGAAGTTCCTCTCCGGCGGCGGCTGGAAGGAGCACCTCGTGGGGGGCTGGAACTTGAATGGTTTGGCCCGCTTCCGCAGCGGCTTCCCCGTTTCAGTACCGCTCGGAATTGGTAACTCGCTCGACATTGGTGTACCGGGTGGCTCGCTCCGGCCGGACATGATTCAGGGCGTACCCCTGATCAATCCTGATTGGACGCGCGAAAACTCCTGGCGCGGCGTGCCGTACATTAATCCGCGGGCCTTTGCCATGCCGGAGCCCGGCCAGTGGGGCAATGCGCCGCGCAATCTCGACGTCTACTACCCGCGTGTGCAGACCTTCGATGCCAGCATCTTCAAACGCTTCCGCCCGTTTGAGAACACCAAGCGTTACTTTGAGCTGCGGGCCGAGGCCTTCAACCTGCTCAACATGAAGCAGTACCAGCCCAATCCCAATATCGCCAGCCTAGTGTCTGGTGCCAACCAGAACCCGCTGCTCGTGGGCACCTCCCCCAACTTTACGCCCGTACCGGGTGTGCAGAACCGCTATGCCAATTTGCGCGCACCGGGTGTCTGGGATGCCATTATCAATCGGTCTCTTGGGGTGGCCACCGATACTGCCATCGCGCAGTTGCCGGGACCGGGCCCCGGCAATGTGGGTTGTCCCGCCAATGCGCCTGAACTGGGCGCGGCCAACCAGACCCAATCTCTTAGCCCGGCCTGTACCGCGCGGGCGTTGTCGCTCGGCGGGGGCTTCGGTCGCATGAACGCCAACTCCGTCCAAGTGCCGGCTCGCACCTGGCAGTTCGCGCTCAAGTTTTACTTCTGATCCGGTCCGGTGGAGCCCTCCGCTGGCTTCAAGCCTGGGGAGTCTCCGCCGGCCGCGGTCGCCAGTGCAGCAAGCGCCGCTCCACGCGCCCCACCACCGCCGCCACCACCAGCACGAACGCGGCCAGAAACACCATGCCCGCAAAGACGCCCGTCGTGTCAAACACGCCTTCGGCTTGGGCGATCAGATACCCAATGCCTTGCGTCGAGCCCAGATACTCGCCCACCACGGCGGCGATGATCGACATGCCGACGCTGATTTCCAGGCTGGAAAAAATCCATGCCAGCGCGCTCGGCAGCAGTACGTGCCGCACCAACTGCCGTTCGGTCGCACCCAGCATACGCGCGTTATCCAGCAGCACCGGGTTCACCTCGCGCACGCCTTTCAGCGTGTTGAAGAAGACGATGAAGAAGACCACCGTCACTCCCAACGCCACCTTCGACCAGATGCCCAGCCCAAACCAGAGGAGAAAGATCGGTGCCAGCACCACGCGGGGCAGGGAGTTGGCGATCTGAATGTAGGGCCCGAAAATGTCGCCCAACAAGCGCGACCGGCCCAACACGAACCCCGCCGCGATGCCGGCCACTGAGCCCAGCACAAACGACAACGCCGCTTCCACTACCGTAATGCCTAAATGAGGCCACACCGTTCCTTCAGCCAGTTGCTGCCAGACGCGCGACATCACGGCCGAGGGGCGAGAGAAGAAAAACGGGTCGAGCCAGCCCAACCGGGCCCCACCTTCCCAAAGGCCAATAAACACTACGGCCACCACGATTCGTCCGGCTAGCACGCGCGGGTGGATCGATCTAGCCATGCGCCTTGCCTCCCGGGTGATCTCCTAGTGCCCTGATCACCTCGCCGCGCAGGTCATGCCAGATGGCGCGGTAGATCTCGGCAAACCGCGGCTCTGTCTTCAGGTCCAGCAAGGGCCGAGGCCGCGGCAAGTCGATCTCATAGCGCCCCACCAGATGGCTCCGCGGACCCGCCGAAAGCACCAGCACCTCGTCCGAGAGCGCGATCGCTTCTTCCAGGTCATGCGTGATGAACAGCACGGTGGTTCCCGCCGTACCCACCCAGTCCAGCAACTCTTGCTCCATCCGCAGGCGCGTGTGGATGTCCAGCGCCGAGAACGGCTCATCCATCAACAGCAGATCAGGCTGCACGGCCAGGCACTGGGCCAGGGCCACACGCTTGCGCATGCCGCCCGACAGCTCATGCGGATAGCGGGTGGAGAACGCTTCCAGGCCAACGCGCCGCAGCCAGTCCTGCGCCGCATCCGGCGCCCGGCCCCGCAGCTCCAAACCCAGCGCGGCGTTGTCCAGCACGCTTTTCCAGGGCAGCAGTGCGTCCTGCTGGAACAGATACGCCGCGCGCCGGTTGAGGCCCGCCAGGGGCTCACCAAATACTTCCACCCGGCCCGCACTCGCCGTCAACAGACCTGCCGCCAGATTCAATACCGTGGATTTTCCGCAGCCGCTGGGCCCGACAATTGAGATAAACCGGCGTGGCTCCACTGTGAACGAGATGCCTTCAATGGCTTCATAGCCGGAGTCGTATCGCTTGCTGACGGATGAGAACTGGAGGGCCGCGGGCACTTATGGAAGAGTATAAACGGGCGCGCTCCGGTAAAATAAAAGTGCCATGCCCCCCACCACCAGGCCCGCTCCCGGAGAATACCTCCCCTACTTCGGCCGCTACATTTCGCTCGTGCCGGAGGGCGACATTGTCGAGCAGTTGCAAACCCAGATCGGTGCCACCATGGCCCTGCTCCATACGGTCTCTGAAGAAAAGAGCAGCTTCCGCTACGCGCCCGGCAAGTGGAGCATGAAGCAGTCACTGGGCCACATCATCGACACCGAGCGGGTCTTCGCCTATCGCCTGCTGGCCATCGCCCGCGGAGAAAAGGCCGCGCTGCCCAGCTTCGACCAGGATGAATACGTCCACGGTGCTGATTTTGACAATAGCTCCTGGGCGTATCTGGTGGCGGAGTTCGAACTGGTGCGGCGGGCAACGGTGGCGATGCTGAAAAATCTGCCGGAGTTTGCCTGGGAGCGCATAGGCACGGCCAGCGGAGCGCCCACGTCCGCCCGGGCATTGGCCTTCATGATGGCTGGCCATGAGCTCTATCACCAGGCAATCTTCCGCGAACGCTATCTCGTGGCTTAGCCTCTCCCGGCAGTCGCGTCGCGCCGGGGATATACTCTTGGTGCTATGGAACGCCGCAATTTTGGAAAATCGTTCATCGGGGCCGCCTTGGCCGCCGGTGCTGCTCCCGCTGCCGCCAACGCAGCGCCCACGGTCAACCGGCCTTGGGGGCCGGGCATCAAGGTCACTCTCCAGGCCGGTGCCAACCCCACCGACGATGACTTGCGCTTCGTCCACCAGTTGGGGCTCAAGTATGTCAACTTCCACCTGGAAGCCAAAGACGCCACGCTCGAGAACTTCCAGCGCCTGAAGAGCAAGGCCGAATCCGCGGGCCTGAAGGTGTGGAACATCGGCCACATGGGCAACCGGAACATGGAAGAGGTCACGCTCAACCTGCCCGGCCGCGACAAGCGTATCGAAGAGTACAAGCAGTACTTGAAGAACATGAACAAGGTGGGCATCCGCTATGTCACCTATGCGCACATGGCTAATGGCATCTGGTCCACTGATCGTGAAACCACGCGCGGCCCCGCACCGGCACGCGCCTTCAACATGGCCAAAGGCGGCAAGGGCTACTGGGGCGGCAAGACCTATGAGCTGCCATTGACCCACGGCCGCGTTTATTCCGAGCAGGAGATCTGGGACAACTGGGCCTACTTCATCAAGCAAGTGGCTCCGGTGGCGGAGGCGGAGAACGTGTTCATCGGCTGCCACCCGGACGATCCGCCGGTGCCCATGCTGGGCGGCATCCCGCGCTGCATCTTCGGCACCTTTGAAGGCCACAAGAAGGCGCTGGAGATTGCGAATTCGCCCAATGTCGGCCTCTGCTTCTGCGTCGGCACTTGGCTGGAAGGTGGCGAGCTGATGGGTGCTGATGCCGTCACGGCGATCAAGCATTTCGGAGCGCAAGGCAAGATCTTCAAGGTCCACTTCCGCAACATGTCCGCCTCGTTGCCGCACTTTGTCGAGACCTTTGTCGACAACGGCTACTACGACATGTACCGGGCGATGAAAGCGCTGGTGGAGGTCGGCTTTGATGGAAGCTTGATCGGCGACCACTTCCCGGAGATGGTGGGCGGACCCAAGGTGGCGGTGGCCTACACCATGGCCTGGCTCCGCGCCATGGCCCAGCGGGCCGAAAGTGAAGTGGGCGTCAAGGCGTAGATTCCGGCTGTTTGCGGTTGTTTTCAAAGGGCCGTCAGCGCTTGGCTGGCGGCCCTTCGCTTTTCACGGCAACGATGTTTTCGTATTGATAATGAGATCTCGATAAGTACAACGAACTAAACGAGATCCCCGGTTGTCGCCACCCGGCCAACTGCGATATGCTTTCCGCGGTTGACAATGCGCCACGGAGAACGATCTGGCCGGGCGCGAGCAAAGAAAAGAGAGGCTTCTCCCGTATGGCGAGCAATCGTGGCGTAGCATATATCGCACCCGGCAAAGTTGAGGTGCAGTCGATTGATTATCCGAAGCTGGCGATCGGATCGCGGCGTTGTGATCATGGCGTGATCCTGAAGATCGTTTCCACCAACATCTGTGGCAGTGATCAGCACATGGTCCGGGGACGCACCACCGCACCGGCCGGGCTGATTCTCGGTCACGAGATCACCGGTCAAGTGGTGGAATGCGGCCGCGACGTCGAGTTTTTAAGCGTCGGCGACATCGTCAGTGTTCCCTTCAACATTGCCTGCGGCCGTTGCCGCAACTGTAAGGCCGGCCAGACCGGCATTTGCTTGAACGTTAACCCCGCCCGTCCCGGTGCCGCCTACGGCTACGTGGACATGGGCGGCTGGGTGGGCGGCCAGGCGGAATATGTCATGGTTCCCTATGCTGACTGGAACCTGCTGAAGTTTCCGGACAAGGATCAGGCCATGGCGAAGATCAAGGATCTGACGCTGCTGTCGGACATCTTCCCCACCGGCTTCCATGGCGCAGTGACCGCTGGTGTCGGACCCGGCACCATCGTCTACATCGCCGGTGCCGGCCCGGTCGGCTTGGCCAGCGCTGCCTCCTGCCACCTGCTGGGCGCCGCCTGCGTCATCGTGGGCGACATGATTCCGGAGCGCTTGGCCCAAGCCCGCAGCTTCGGCTGCGAAACCATCGATCTGCGGCAACCGGCCTCGCTGGCTGATCAGATCGCCGCCATCGTGGGAGTGCCGGAAGTGGATTGCGCCGTCGATTGCGTCGGCTTTGAAGCCCGGGGCCACGGCGCCGACACCGTCGTCGAGCGTCCCGCCACCGTGCTGAACGCCTTGATGGAAGTCACGCGTGCCGGCGGTGCCCTGGGTATCCCCGGCCTCTACGTCACCGGCGACCCCGGCGGTGTCGACGACAATGCCAAGATCGGCATGCTGGGCATCCGCATCGGTTTGGGCTGGGCCAAGTCTCACAGCTTCCACACCGGCCAGTGCCCGGTAATGAAGTACCACCGCCAGCTGATGCAAGCGATCCTCTATGAGAAGATCCACATCGCCAAAGCGGTGAACGTTCAGACCATCTCGCTGGACGATGCACCGAAGGGTTACTCGGACTTCGACAAGGGTGCAGCCACGAAGTTCGTCATCGACCCGCATGGCATGGTGGCGGCGTAAGCTCGCATCCAGTCGCAACAAGTGTCAACGCCGGATGGTTCCTTTGGGGACCGTCCGGCGTTTTCATTTTGCTGTCGCCCCCAAAGAAGAAGCCTCCGGTGCGACGAATGAACAGCCCCGTCCCAAAATCGGACAGTGGCGGCCCTTACCGCCAAGCACTCTATTGAAAACAAAACACTTCTAGTCTGGAACTCGCCGTGCATTCATGCGTATCAGGTAAAGACCCATGGACGTCAAGCGCAAAGGTATCGGTCGGAAGAAGCTTATCCAGCGGATTGTCTGGATCACTCTCATTGTGGTCAGCGTCCCGCTGATCACCTGGGGGTTGTCGCGGTTGAAGCCGGCGGCACCGTCGGTGGAAATGTCGATGCTGTGGCCCGACACAGTAAAGCGCGGACCCATGGTGCGTCAGGTGCGTGGCCTGGGCACGCTGGTGCCGGAAGAGATTCTGTTTATCCCGGCGCAGACCGATGGCCGCATCGACAAGGTAGCCCTGCGCGCGGGTGTCGCCGTCAAGCCGGAGACGGTGCTGCTGGTGCTCTCCAATCCTGAGCTCGAACTCCAGAAGGTGGAGGCCGAATGGCAGGTGAAGGCGGCCGTGGCCAACATGGAAGATCTGCGGGTCCGCCTGCAGCAGCAGAAGCTGGAGCAGCAGGCGCGGTCGGCGCAGGTGCAGGCCGATCAGGTGAAGGCGCAGTTGACCTATGAGCGTGACGCGCAGCTCTATAAGAACGGCCTCGCGCCGGACCTGAATGTTCGCCTCTCAGAAGCCAGCGCGTCCGAACTGAAGCACCGGTCATCGGTTGAAAAGGACCGCCTGGGCTTTTACGACGCCATGATTAGCGCGCAGCTGGAGGCGCAGCGTGTCGGCATCGAACGCCTGCGCGCCGCCTATGAACTGAAGAAGCGCCAGGTGGATCAATTGACTGTGCGCGCCGGCACTGATGGTGTCCTGCAAGAACTAACTTTGCAGGTGGGCCAACGAGTGACCGTGGGCACCGTCTTAGCCAAGGTGGTCCAGCCAACGCATCTGAAGGCCGAAATCAAGGTTCCGGAAACGCAGGTGAAGGACGTGGCCTTAAACCAACCCGCCGAAATCGACACCCGCAATGGCATCGTCAAGGGCCGCGTCTCGCGCATTGAGCCCAATGCGATCAACGGTACGGTGACGGTGGACGTTCGCCTGGAAGGCGCGCTGCCCCCCGGAGCCCGCCCGGACTTGAGCGTTGACGGCACCATTGAACTCGAACGTCTGGCGGATGTGCTTTATGTGGGGCGCCCGGTCTTCGGCCAGCAGAACGCCATTGTGACGCTGTTCCGCATCGATCCGGATGGCAAAGAAGCCAACCGCGTCCAGGTGAAGTTTGGCCGGGCATCGGTGAATACGATTGAGATTCTGGAAGGCCTCCGCGTGGGCGAAAAGGTCATTTTGTCAGACATGTCGGCCTGGGACTCGCAGAACCGGCTGCGGCTGAACTAACCCGAACCTTCGAGAAGAAATACGGTTCCATTAGAGAAAGTCGAGGAGAGGTACTAACTCATGAGCACCAACACCAACGGATCCCTGATCCATCTTGAGGCCGTCACTAAGGTGTTTCTCACCGACGAGGTGGAAACGCACGCCCTGGCCGGGATTCACCTGGATATCAAGAAGGGCGAGTACGTCTCGATCTCCGGCCCCTCCGGCTGCGGCAAGTCCACGCTGCTGGCCATCCTGGGCCTGCTCGACACTCCCTCTGGAGGAACCTACACGCTGAATAGCCACAGCGTCGAGAACCTGAAGATGAGTGAGCGGGCCCGCATCCGCAATCGCGAGATCGGCTTCATCTTCCAGGCCTTCAACCTAATTGGTGACCTCAACGTCTACGAGAATGTCGAACTGCCACTTACTTACCGCGGCATGAGCTCCGCCGAACGCAAGAAGCGCGTCCACGAATCGCTCGAACGCGTCGGCATGTCGCACCGCGTCAAGCACTACCCGTCGCAACTTTCCGGTGGCCAACAGCAGCGTGTCGCCGTCGCCCGCGCCCTCGCGGGTGAGCCCAGCATTCTGCTGGCCGACGAACCCACCGGTAACCTGGACTCCGCCAACGGAGAAGCCGTCATGGACCTGCTGCGCGAACTCCACCGCGGCGGTGCCACCATCTGCATCGTCACCCACGATCCCCGCTACGCCGACTACGCCGACCGCACTGTCCGCCTGTTTGACGGCCGCATCGTCGAAGAAAAGAGCGAAGGGGCCACTCCCGGGGTGGCGCAATGAAACCTCCGACGCGCGCCCCTTTGATGCAAGACCCAGAGGTGCTGCCCCTGATAGCCTTAGTTCTCGGGGCGTTGCTGTTGCACCGGGCATTTGATGCCTTGGCCGCGGGCAGTCCCGCTTTGTTGGTCTTGCGGCTGATTACGCTTCCATGATCGAACTGCGCAATATCGAGAAGTTTTACCAGCACGGACCCTCCAAGTCGTTCGTGCTCCGCAAAGTGAATGCGGTCATCAAGGAAGGCGAATTCGTCTCCATCATGGGGCCGTCCGGGGCGGGGAAGTCGACGCTGCTCCACCTGATCGGTATGTACGATTCTGAATGGTCCGGCGAGTATCGCTTTCTCGATTTCGAAGTGCACCGTCTCAACAAGAAGCAGCGCGGTGAACTCTATAAGCAGTACTTCGGGTTTGTCTTCCAGAGCTATCACCTGCTCGACAACCTCACCGTCTACGAGAACCTCGAGATCCCGCTCAGCTACCGCAACATCCGCAAGTCCGAACGGGAATCGATCGTGGCCGACGCTCTCGATCAGTTCCACATCGTCGGCAAGAAGGATCTGTTCCCCAGCCAGCTCTCCGGCGGCCAGCAGCAACTGGTGGCCGTGGTCCGGGCCATGATCGCCAGCCCCAAAGTACTGCTGGCCGATGAGCCCACCGGCAATCTCCACACCTCGCAAGGCAAAGAGATCATGGAGATGTTCCGGACCCTGAACCAGAAGGGCACCACCATCATCCAGGTGACCCACTCGGAAGTGAACGCCGGATACGGGCACCGTGTGATCCAGATTGAAGATGGATGGATTGTCTAAATGAGTGCGCCGCAGACGCGTAGCCGCGGCACCAGCCGCATTCTACTGGCCGATGATCAGACGGATGTTCTCGAAGCACTGCGTTTCCTGCTAAAGGCGGAAGGCTACGCGATTGAGTCCGTCACCTCGCCGCAGGCCGTGATCGCCTCCATTGAAGCCCGCGAGTATGACCTGCTGCTGGCCGACCTGAACTACACCCGCGACACGACATCGGGCCAGGAAGGCCTCGATCTGTTGAGCCGCATCCAGGCGGTCGATCCGACGTTGCCGGTGGTGGTGATGACGGCCTGGGGCAGCGTCGAACTGGCCGTGGAAGCCATGCGCCGCGGCGCGCGGGACTTCATCACCAAGCCCTGGGAAAACGCGCGGCTGGTAGCCATCGTCAAGACGCAGCTGGCACTCAACGATGCGCTCAAGCAAGGCCAGCGCCTGGAGGCGGAGAACCGGCTGCTGCGATCCGATGGCGGCCCATCGCTGATCGCCCAGTCCCCCGCCATGCAACCGGTGCTGGACCTGATCGCCCGTGTGGGTCCGTCCGACGCCAACATCCTCGTCACCGGAGAACCGGGCACCGGCAAGGAAGTGGTGGCGCGGTCGCTCCACGCGATGTCGCTGCGCGCCAACAAGCCGATGATCACCGTCAATGCCGGCGGCCTGGCGGAAGGGATTTTTGAAAGCGAATTATTTGGCCACGTCAAAGGATCCTTCACCGACGCCAAGGTAGACCGCGTGGGCCGCTTTGAGCTGGCCGACACGGGGACATTGTTTCTCGATGAAATCGCCAACGTGCCCATGAATCTGCAATCGAAGCTGCTGCGCGTGCTGGAGATCGGCGAAATGGAGCGCGTCGGTTCATCCAAAACCAAGAAGGTGGATGTCCGCGTGCTTTCGGCCACCAACGCCAACCTCCAGCAGGAAGTGGCCAACGGCCGGTTCCGTGAGGATCTGCTGTTCCGCCTGAACACCATCGAAATTCATCTGCCGCCCCTGCGCCAGCGCCGGGAAGACATTCCCCTGCTGGCCGCGCACTTCCTCCGTCAGCACGCCCAGCGTTATCGCAAGCAGATCATCGGCTTTGATAACCCGGCACTGCAAGCGCTGCTCGACAACCCGTGGCAGGGCAATGTGCGCGAACTCAACCACGTCATCGAACGCGCCGTGCTGATGGCCCAGGAGCCGCAGATCCGCCCGCAGGATATGGCCCTCCGCATGGGGCGCGAAACCGCGCAGCGGCTGGATGAAATGTCGCTCGAAGACGTGGAGGCGTTCCTGATCCGCAAAGCGCTGGAGCGGCACAAGGGCAATGTCAGCCACGCCGCCACCACATTAGGCTTGTCCCGCAGCGCCCTCTACCGGCGCTTGCAGCGCTATGGTTTGTAGCGACCGACTTGATCTCCGGTGAAACTCCCACCCATCGTTCACGAACGCCGTATGCAACTGCTCGCCCTGCTGGGCGGGGCCCCGGCCGTGGTGCTGGTCCTGGGTATCTTGTGGTTTGGTGGCTACTCCCCCAAAGTCCAGTGGACCTGCACACTGCTGGTGCTGACGTTCTGGCTGGGCGCGGCCTCGGTTGTGCGGGAACGGGTGGCAAATCCCTTGCGGACGCTCGCCAATCTGCTGGAAGCGGTGCGCGAAGGCGATTATTCCATCCGCGCCCGCAGTGCCGACGATGAAGATGCGCTGGGCGAAGTGATGCAGCAGGTGAACGCCATCGGTTCCACCTTGCGCGCGCAACGCCTCGGCGCGCTGGAGGCGACGACGCTGTTGCGCAAGGTGATGGAAGAGATCGATGTGGCCGTGTTCACCTTCGACAGCGCCAGTTGCCTGCGCTATGTCAATCGCGCCGGAGAACGTCTGCTGGCCGCGCCCTCAGAGCGGATGCTGGGCCACGATGCCAAGGCGCTAGGTTTGGGTGAAGTGCTGGCCGGAGCCGCGGCCACGCTCCAGTTGACCTTTCCCGGAGCCACCGGCCGCTGGAACATCAACCGCAGCGTCTTTCGTGAAGACGGCTTGCCGCATCAACTGCTCGTCCTCTCCGACGTCACCCGAGCGTTGCGCGAAGAAGAGTTGCAAGCCTGGCAGCGCATCGTCCGCGTGCTGGGCCATGAGCTGAACAATTCGCTCACCCCCATCAAGTCCATCGCCGGATCTCTGATCCAGATCGTCAAGCGCGAACCCCTGGCGGAAGACTGGCGCGAAGACACGCAACGCGGCCTCGAGATCATCGCCAACCGCTCCGACGGCTTGTCGCGCTTTCTGGCCTCCTACGCGCAACTGGCGAAGCTGCCGCGCCCGCAAAAATCGCCTGTCGCCCTGCGGAGCCTCATCGAACATGTGGCCGAACTGGAGACGCGCGCGAAGGTGACGGTGGAGGGCCCCGACGTGATCGTCAATGCCGACGCTGCCCAGATTGAGCAGGTATTGATCAACCTGGTCCGCAATGCCGTCGATGCTGGCGGACCGGTCAGCATTGAGTGGGCACGGGGGCCGGCGCAAATTGAGATCAACGTTCTCGACAACGGCCAGGGCTTGGCCAGCACGGCCAACCTGTTCGTCCCTTTCTTTACGACAAAGCCCGGCGGCAGCGGCATCGGCCTGGTGTTAAGCCGCCAAATCGCCGAAGCCCACGGCGGCAGCTTGACGCTGGCCAATCGCACCGATGGCCCCGGCTGCGCCGCCCGCCTGATGCTGCCCGGCGAACTGATTCCCTAGCGGCCCATTAAGGCGCACATGTTACCGCGCCGCGCGCCAGTAAGCGGTCTGTTCGACCCTGCGTTGAGGCCACTCGCCTGTTATATCGCCGCGCCCAGCCGCCGCATATGCCCGCGCAGTTCCTCCTGCTGCCACCGGTCCAGCACCGGCCCCGGCTTGCGCACGTGGTCGCTCGCGTGGATGCCCAACTGCTTCAGCAGCCACTTGTGCGTCGCAATTGACATGTCGATGGTCTGCATCTCCAGGTTGATCAGCGGCAGCAGCTGCTCAAACGCAATGCGGCCCGCGCCATCCGGGTCACTTTGCAATGCCCTGAACACCACGATGTCCTCGCGCGTATGGCCCGCCCCGCCCATCAGCCCGTGCGCGCCGCGCTTCAGGCAGTCGGCCAGTTGCAGACCCGCAAAGCCAATCAGGTAAGTAAAGCCTTCGCCCAACGAATCGATCAGGTCGCTCACCACCGGCCCGGGCGGAATGAAGTCCACCTTGATGCAGGAAAAGTGGGGGAACTCCGCGCGCAGCGCCTTCAACTGCGAAGCCTCCAGGCGAATGCCCGTCAGCGAGGCGGAATACTGCAGGATATGCGGCAACGGCACCGCTTCCAGCACCGCCCGCTGATGTGCGATCAAAGCCGCGGGTGCCCGTGGGACGACAAACGGCGGCAGGCACATCAAGCCCGCACAGCCCATCGACTGAAAGGCCTTGGCCTGCTCCACCGCCAGATACGTGGCCTGCGCCGTCACATTGCCGATCACCGGGACGCGGCCCTGCGCCGCCTCGATGATCGCGCGCGTGGCGTCCAGCATTTCGGTCTCGGAAAGCTTCCACCATTCGCTGACAAAGCCCGGATAGGCGACACCATCAACGCCCAGTTCGCACAGCCAGTTGATCTGCCGCTTCAACGAAGCCAAATCCAGCGCGCCGCTCTCATCAAACGGCGTCTGCACAATCGGAATCACACCCTGAAACATCGCTACTTCACCCCTCCCATCTGCCGGGTGATCGGCTTCGAGGCCGCCAGCAGCACCAATCCAATCAACAACCCAAACCCGCCCACATAACCAAACAGCTCCGACAGCGGGAACGACTCATAGAAAGCCGACAACCGCCCGCCCATATAGTTGCCCACGGAAATCGACAAAAAGAACACACCCATCACAAACCCCGCAATCCGCGGCGGTGCCAGCTTCGTCATAGCCGAAAGTCCCACTGGGGACAGGCACAACTCGCCAATCGTGTGCAGAAGATAACAGCCCGTCAACCACAGCGGACTCACCTTGCCCTCGCCCGCCGCCAGCGCCGCAAAGGCCATCACAAAAAAACCGCCCGCCGCCCCAAACAGACCCACCGCAAACTTCACCACCGGGCTGGGGTTGCGGTCGCCCAGCTTCACCCAAAGCCAGACGAAGAACGGCGTCAGCGCGTACAGGAAAATCGAATTCAAGGACTGGAAATAGCTCGACGGAAACTGCCAGCCGAAGACGCTGTTATCGGTGGACCGATCCGCGAACAGATTCAGCGTCGATCCCGCCTGCTCAAAAATCGACCAGAACAGCGACGAAGCCACAAACAGCACGCCCACCACCACGATGCGGCCTCGCTCCTGTTTCGTAAAGCCCGGGCTGAGCAGCAAACCCGCGAACACGGCCACCACGGTCACGATCAGGATCACGCCGAAGCCATCGGCGATGCGCGCAATCGACAGGTCGAACCCGGCCACCGCCACCACCGTCAGCACCAGCGCCGCCGCACCCAGCCGCAGCATCCGCCACTCACCGGGCCCTGCTGGAGAGACCGGTTTCAGGCCTGCCTCGCCCAGTCCGCTCTTGCGGGTCAAGGTGAACTGCGCCACCCCCGCCATCATGCAGATGCCGGCCAGCCCGAAAGCATACCGGAAGTCGATCAACTGGCCCACGTAGCCGCAAATCAGCGGCGCTATCCCCGCGCCTAAGTTCACGCCGAAGTAGTAGATCGAGAACCCAGCGTCGCGGCGCGCATCACCCGCCGCGTACAGCACGCCGACGTTCGAAGTCGCGTTCGTCTTCAGCAGTCCGGTGCCCATCGCGATCACCAGCAGCGAAGGCAGAAACACCGCCAACGACGGCGTCATCAGCGCAAAGTTGCCCAGCGCAATCAGTACTCCGCCCACTAGCACGGATCGCTGAGCGCCCAGAAAGCGGTCCCCAATCCAGCCTCCCGGCAAGGCGAAAATGTAGGCGCATCCGGTAAACAGGCCATACAGCGCGCCCGCCGTCGGTACGTCCAGGCCCAGGCCCTTGGGGGCCGCGGCGGTCATGTAGAGGATCAGCAGCGCCCGGATACCGTAGTAGCTGAAGCGTTCCCACATTTCGGTGAAGAACAGCGCGGCCAGTCCGCGCGGGTGGCCAAAGAAAGAGGTGTCGGAGTTCGATGTCATGGGACGCGTCTGTGGCGTCGATTGTACCGATTTGTGCAGGTCGCGCGGCAGACCATGAGAATCTCCCTTCGCGGCGCGCCTCCAGAAGCGGTTGCTACCATGGAGGTTTCCCATGGTCGACTTGAAATCACTGATCCGCGAAGTGCCCGACTTTCCCAAGCCCGGCATCAATTTTTTTGACATCACCACGCTGCTGAAGGACGCTGCCGGGTTGAAGGCCACCCTCGATGGTTTGCGCGACGGGTTCGGCGGCCGCCCGATCGACAAAGTGGTGGGCATCGAAGCCCGGGGCTTTTTCTTCGCACCCGCCGTGGCCTATGCGCTCGGCGCAGGCTTTGTACCGGTCCGGAAGCCGAAGAAGCTGCCCTCGACGGTGGAATCCGTCGAGTATGCGCTCGAATACGGCACCGACAAACTGGAGATCCACTCCGACGCGATCGCTCCGGGCGAAACGGTCATCATCGTCGACGACGTGCTGGCCACCGGCGGCACGGCCGCCGCGGTCGCCGAACTAGTGGAACGCTTGGGCGGCAAACTGCTAGGTCTCGGCTTTGTCATCGAACTCGACTTCCTGAACGGTCGCGCCAAGTTGCCGGAGCGTGAAATCGTCTCGCTACTGCACTACTAACGGAGTTTTCTACTTAATCGCGCCGTCACCCCCATGCGTGAGCGTGGGGCTTCCCAGCGCGGACATCGGCCGAAAGCCCCAAGCTGACGCATGGGGCTGGAACATCACCCATGCTCACTGTCAACGCCCACGCCAAGATCAATCTCGCGCTCGCCGTACTCGGGAAACGCAGTGACGGGTTTCACGAGATCCGCAGTGTATTCCAGACCATCTCGCTTGCTGATCGCGTGACCCTGAGCTTTGAGCGGAAGCGGAAATCGAGCGTCGCTGTCAGCTGTTCGGTCGAGATTCCGGGTACCAACCTGGCTGAGAAAGCCGCCCGCGCGGTGCTCGAAGCCGTCAAGGTGAACGGACAAGTGAAGATCCACATCGACAAGCGCATCCCGATGGGCGGCGGCTTGGGTGGCGGCTCCACCGATGCGGCGGCCATTTTGATGGCGCTGCCGGTGCTGGCCGGAAAGGCGATCGCGCCGGATCGATTGAAAGACATCGCGGTTGGCCTCGGCAGCGATGTGCCGTTCTTTCTGCGCGGTGGTTGTGCCGTCGGCATGGGCCAGGGCGAAGAGCTTTATCCCTTGCCCGACCCCAAGCCCGTACACGGCCTGTTGATCACCCCGCAAGTGCATGTATCGACGAAAGATGCCTATGGAGCCCTGGGCCGCGCCGAGGGTGCGTTGACATCGGACCGCAACTTTCCTATCCTAAAAAGGTTGCAGTCGCTCGCCTGGGCGCTAGAGGTGTGTGCACCAAAAGCGGTTTGGGCGGCTGATTGCCAGAACGACTTCGAAGAAGTCGTCTTCCGCCAATACCCCGTCCTCCAAGTGCTGCGGCGTAAGCTGAGCCGGATGGGAGCAGCTCCGGCATTAATGACCGGGAGCGGAGCGGCGCTGTTCGGTCTTTATGACGACGCAGCCGCGGTCCAGGCGGCGATAGTGAAGTTGGGTGCGGAGAAGTCCGTACCGTTTTCCTTCCTGAGCCGAACTGCGTACCAATCCCGCTGGAGACGATGGCTCTCAAGTGTTGGAACAACGCAGAATGCGCTTCGATCGACTCAAGATCATCTCGGGTAACGCCAACTCCGCGCTCGCGCGAGAGATTTGCGAACGGCTGTTCGTCGACTTAAGCGAAGCCCGCGTCGAATCTTTTGCCGACGGCGAAAGCTATATCCAGATCAAAGAGAATGTGCGCGGCGCGGACGTCTTTGTGGTGCAGCCCACCTCGACGCCGGTCAACCACCACATCATTGAACTGCTGCTGATCATCGACGCGCTGAAGCGCTCCTCAGCTGACCGCATTACTGCGGTGCTGCCTTACTTTGGCTATGCCCGGCAGGATCGCAAGGATCAGCCGCGCGTGCCCATCTCGGCCCGGGTGGTGGCGTCATTGCTCGAACGCGCCGGTGCCGACCGCATCCTCGCGCTCGACCTGCACGCCGCCCAGATCCAAGGCTTTTTTGATATCCCGGTGGACCACTTGTTTGTGACGCCGGTGATGCTGGATTACTTTAATCCCCGCAAGACTGAAAATCTCACCGTCGTTTCGCCGGACGCTGGTGGCGTGGAGCGCGCCCGGGCCTTCGCCAAGCGCCTCAATGCTCCGCTGGCCATTATTGACAAGCGGCGCGACCAACCCAACGTCGCCGAAGTGATGAACATCATCGGCACCGTCGAAGGCCGTCACTGCCTGATGGTGGACGATTTGATTGATACCGCCGGAACGCTGGTGAAGGGTGCTGACGCGCTGCTGGCCAAGGGTGCCGCCAGCGTCACCGCCTGTGCCACCCACGGCGTCCTGTCCGGCCCCGCCGTTGAGCGGATTACGAATTCTGCCATCAAGGAAGTAGTGCTGACCAACTCGATTCCGGTCCGTCCGGAAGTGTCGGCCTGCCCCAAGATTACTGTCCTCTCCGTAGCGCCTTTGTTGGCGCGGGCGATCCAATCGATCCACGGGGAAACTTCCATCAGCGTGCTATTTGAGTAAGTTGAACCGAGAGTAAGCTAGGTTCGAGTAAGGAAACACCATGCGTAAAGACATCACGATTGTGGCCCAAGAGCGGCCGTTGCGCGGTAAGGAAGAAACCGGCCGTCTGCGCCGTTCCGGCCTCAGCCCGGCCACGGTTTATGGCCCGGGGCACGACCCGGTGGCCGTCACGGTCAGCCCCAAAGAGGTGAACAAGATCCTCCGGAGCGAAACCGGCCACAACACGATCTTCAATCTCGACATCGGCGGCAAGGAAACTACGCCCGTCATGATCATCGACTGGCAGCATGACCCGGTGAAGGGCAGCCTCTGGCACGTGGACATGAAGCGCATCGACCTTGAAAAGCGGATCCGCGTCAAGGTCAGCGTCCACACCCATGGCGACCCCAAGGGCGTCAAGAACCAGGGCGGCCAGTTTGAGTTCATCACCCGCGAAGTAGACATCGAATGCCTGCCGGACGACATTCCGGCCCGCTTTGACATCGACGTCGCCAACCTGATGTTGAATCAGGGCATCCGCGCCTCGGAGATCCCGCTGTCGGGTTCGATGAAGCTGGTCTCGCCGCCGGAGCACCTGATCGCGCACGTCATCTCGCTCCGCACCTCGAAGGAAGCGGAAGCGGCCGCCACCGCGGCTGAGCCCGAAGTGATGAAGAAGGGCAAGAAGGAAGATCCCGCCGCTGAGGGTGGAGACAAGAAGAAGAAGTAACTCCGCGCCAGCGGCACCGGAGCGGTAACGGGGAGACAAGCAAGTAGTGGCGGATTCCGCGGAGCGCCGGTGGCTGGTGGTGGGGCTGGGCAATCCTGGCCCCGAGTATGAGTGGACACCGCATAATGCGGGGTTCCTGGCCGTCGATCAGTTCGCGGCGCGGAACTCGATCCGGGTACACCGGAAAGAGTGTCTGGCGCTGGTGGGTGGTACGGAGCAGTTGATGGTGGCCAAGCCGCAGACGTTCATGAACGAAAGTGGCGGGGCAGTGAAGCAGTTGCTGGCGAAGTACGGGTTTTCCGCCAGCCAGCTATTGCTGGTGTATGACGAGCTGGCTTTGCCGTTCGGCCATTTGCGGCTTCGGCCGCAGGGTTCAGCGGCGGGTCATAACGGCGTAAGTTCGGTGATCCGTTCCATCGGGACGCCGGAGTTTCCGCGGTTAAGAATTGGGGTTCATCCGGGCGAAGGGCGCACGGGTGGCAAGGATTATCTGCTTTCGCCGGTTCGGCGGGGGCAAAGACAGGAATTGGATTTGGTGCTGGAGCAAGCGGCTTTAGCGATTGAATCCGTAGTGGCTGAGGGCGTCGACAAGTCCATGGCGAAGTTTAACCGCCGGGCTGAACCGGACCAGCAGGGTCCGCCAAGCGCGAAGAGTTAACCGCCACGCCCACGAGCAATAGAGGAAGAGGAAGCATGAGGCTTTACGAAGAAGTATTGATCATCAAGCCGGACGCGACGGAAGAAGACGCGGCCGGGGTGATCGAGTTGTTGTCCAAAACGGTCACCGACCAAGAGGGCAAGATCGAGAAAGTAGACGATTGGGGCCGTCGCAAGCTGGCCTACCGGGTGGCCAAGTTCGATGAAGGCCACTACGTTGTCGTCACTTTTTCGGCCAAGGCCGAAACGGTTCGGGAAGTGGAACGCCGGTTGCGCGTCAGCGACCTGGTGATCAAGTTCATGACCGTGCGTCTGGACGAGAAGTTGAAGTGGGTGGAGAAGCGCAAGAAGAAGCGCGAAGAGCGTGCCAAGCGCAAGCCTCCGGTCCCGGCTTTGCTGCCGGCGATCCCGGGTGCCGCCGCTCCTGGTGCCCCGGCGGTGGGTGCTCCGGCTATGCCGGCCGCTCCCGCAGGTCCGGCTCCGGGCAAGCCCGCTGCCTCTGATGCCGTCCCCGCTGCAGACGAGGCTATCCCGGCTGCTGCTGAAACCATCCCCGCTGCTCCGGTGGCGGCAGAAGTGAAGGAGAGCTAACCATGGCTGAGCAACAAAAAGGCGGACGTCCGATCGCGGCGTCGATGCGGCCCACCGGTGGCGACAAGGCCATGGGCTCCCGGAAGCAGTACTTCCGGCGCAAGAAGGTTTGTAAGTTCTCGGTGGAAAAGATCGACGACGTCACCTATCGTGATGTCCAGTTGCTGAAGCAGTTTATCAGCGAAAATGGCCGCATTCTGCCGCGCCGGATCACGGGTACCAGCCCGGCGTTCCAGCGGCGTCTGGCGCGGGCGATCAAGCAGGCGCGCAACATCGCCCTGCTGCCGTTTAACTCGCGCGGCTAGGTTCGGGCTACAAACCGGAACCGGCAAAACAGGATCAAGGAATAAAGCAATGGAAGTCATTCTGAGAGAAGAAGTCGCTAACCTCGGCACGCGCGGCGAGGTAGTGAAGGTGAAGGAAGGCTACGCCCGTAACTTCCTTTTGCCGCGCCGCCTGGCTGTCCCGGCCAACGATTCCAACAAGAAGATCGTTGAGCAGGAGCGGCAGGCGTGGTTGAAGAAGGAAGCCAAGGCCGCCGGTGAAGCTGCGGAACTGGGCAAACTGGTGGACGCCGTCAGCCTGACCATGAAGGCCAAGGCGGGCGAGAACGATCAGCTGTTCGGGTCCGTTACGGCGCAGGATGTGGTCAACGGCCTCACGGCTCTGGGCTACACGATTGAGCGCCGCAAGGTGGTGCTGGATGAACCCATCCGTCATCTGGGCGAGCACAAAGTTGCCGTCAAGCTGCATCGCGACGTCACCGCTCACGTCACCGTCCACGTCGTCCGGGAAGAGGAGTAGTCCACACCATGGCTTACTTTGACCTGACGGGACAAGTGGCCATCGTTACTGGCGGGGCCGCCGGCATTGGGGAAGCAATTTCCCAGCGCCTGGCCCACGCCGGTGCGAAGGTGTATATCGCTGACGTCAACGCGGATGCCGCGGCGGCGACAGCGCAGACGATTCCGGGTGCATTCCCGCTGGCCGTAGACATCACGGATTCGGCCGCGGTCAATGCCGCGTTCGAGTCGGTGGGCAAAATCGACATCCTGGTGAACAACGCTGGCACTGCTGGCGTGGCCGCACCGCTCTGGCAACAGACCGATGCGGAATGGCGCCGGGTGATCGATATCAATCTGCTGGGCGTCGTGTTTACCACGCGCGCCGTGCTGCCCGGTATGCGGGAGCGCCAGTATGGTCGTGTGATTAACATCGCCTCCATTGCCGGCAAAGAAGGCAACCCCAACATGACGGCGTATTCGGCCACTAAGGCTGCTGTCATCGGTTTCACCAAGTCGGTCGCCAAGGAAGTGGCCACCGAGGGCATCTGCGTCAATGCGGTGTCCCCGGCCGTGATTCGCACCAAGATGCTGGACCAATTGACCCCGCAGCAAGTGGAGTACATGACAGCCAAGATCCCCATGCGGCGCACCGGCACCACCGAAGAAATCGCAGCGGTCGTCCATTTCCTGGCGTCGCCCGATTGCAGTTTCGTCACCGGTCAAACCTATGATGCTTCCGGTGGCCGGGCTACTTACTAGCCTGCTCCGGCGCATCTCAGTCAAAACTATCAGTGGGCGGTGGGCCTCAAGCTTCACCGCCCTCTTCATTGGCGCTGATTCCGGGGGCTACCGCCCTCATTCATCCCTGACCTGGCCGTTCACCCCAAGAGGACCACTCACTTGATCCTGACTCCCGCTGAATATCCGACGACGCCGGTGGCCACTCTGCTGGCCGAAGTGGCCCGCGGGCGCGTACCGTTTGACCACGTGCTGATCCGGGATCTGATCGGCCGCCCGCAGGAAACCGCCCAGGCTATTGCCTCCGTGTCGCCCGAAGGCTGGATCTTTGACATCACCGATGAACTGCTGGACCTGTGCCGCCATCTGCGCGATGCCACGGTGCTGCCGTTCTTGATGAAGGTGCTGGATGACAGCGCCGATGAGTCCCTGTTTGAAGCCTTCGCCGCATTGGGCGCGGCCGCGATTGATCCCTTGCTGGCCGCCTACCCGGAAGCCAATGACGAGATCAAGGATGAGATTCTGTTCGCACTCGCGGCGCTCGGCACCAAGGATGACCGCATTGAGGCTCTCCTGAAGTCGGCCCCCGATGGCGACATCCCGCTGGGCCTCTACAACGAGGGCCACACCCCGAAAGCGTTTGACGTGTTTGCCGACAGCGAAGCGGAAGGCCTGCCCGTCGCCGAGGCGCTGAACTTGGAAGAGCGGTTGGGCCTGCTCGATTCGCCGCAGGAACGGCTCCGGGTGTTTGCCGCGGCCAGTCTCTATCGCGAGGAGATGAGCGTAGGCCAGCAGGACCGCCTCTTTGCCGCCGCCCGCCAGGACGTCTCCGTCACCGTGCGGGCCCATTGCTGGGAGGCATTGGAAGGCACCGAGCGAGCGGACATTATCGCCGAGATGATGGAACGCCTGGCGGACTCCCGCCGCCCTGACGAAGAGAGGACCGGCATTCTGGTTGCCCTGGCCACCAAGAGCGATGAAGAGCCGGTTCACGATGCCATCATCGCCTTCTACGAACAGCCCTCCACCCGCGTCAAGGCGCTGGAAGCGATGTGGCGCAGCCTCGACACGGAGTTCACCGACTATTTCCGGCTGCATCTGGAAGACGCCCACATCGAAACTCGCCGCATCGCCCTCCGCGGCGCTGGCGCGCTGCGCGTCGCGGCGGAACTGGGCCGCATCCGCAAAGCCATCCATGACGACGACGTGCGGGAAGATGCCATCTTCGCCTATGCGCTGGCCGCGCCCGGCAAATCCTCCATCGCCTTCCTGCGATCCCTGCAAAAGAAGGTCGAAAAGGAAGCTGGTGGCCTCAGCCATGAGGATGAAGAAGTGCTGTGCCTCGCCCTGGACGAACGGCTCCGGTCAGAAGGCAAGGAGCCCGTCTTCATGGAAGAGCATATGCGGGACCATCACCACGACCACGACGCGTAAAACATTTTACGCTTTGAATGATTTATTCGAACTTTCACATCCCTCGCATCGGGCTGTAAAGTGAAAAGCCGATCTTGGAGTCGTGACGAAAGTTCACTATTCCTGGTCCGACCCTGCCGTTGCGCAAGACTTCACCTCCGCCGTCAGTCTGCATAGCCACACCAGCCTGTCGCGTGAGACCCTGACCTTCATCCCCCGTCACACCTGTGACGTACCCGTGCTTTCGCAGGGCATCCGGCGCCTGGAGGGTATCTTCCGCAAGCACCATAGCCGGGATATTAACTACAACGACGTCTGGTGGACCCCGCCGTTGACACCGCGTGCCAGCTTTGAGCTGGAGTGCCGCCAGATCGAGACCCAGCTCAACCTGAAGCCGATGGTCTCCTTGTCCGACCATGACGACACCGAAGCCGGCGTCCAACTGCAAGCCCAGGGCATCGATTCTCCGGTCTCGGTGGAGTGGACCATCCCCGTCGCCCCAGTGTTCTTTCATGTCGGGCTCCACAACATCGACCCCACGATGATGCCTATGCTGGCCCAAGTGACCGCTAACCCCCAGCCAGACCGCATCCGTGAAGCATTTGCCCAAGTGGCCGCCAATCCCGCCACGCTCATCATCCTCAACCATCCCCTGTGGGACGAGATCCGGGCCGGCAAGGCAGTCCACGAAGAGCGTTTGGACTATCTGCTATCCCTGGTCCGCCCCTGGATCCACGCGCTGGAGCTGAATGGCCTGCGCCCCTGGAGCGAGAACCGCCGCGTCATCGAACTGGCGGAACGGCTGGGCCTGCCCGCCGTCTCCGGTGGTGATCGCCACGGCGGCGAACCCAATGCCAACCTCAACCTTACTCGCGCCACCACATTCAGTGAGTTTGCGGCGGAAGTCCGCGGTGGCTGCAGCGAGGTGCTGCTGATGCCGCAATACCAGGAACCCATCAAGCTGCGCTTCATCGGCGTCATGTGCGACGTGCTGCGCGACCAGCCGGGCAGCCGCTGGTCCGATCGCATCTTTTGGCGAAACCCCGACGGGGTGGTCCACCGTCTCTCTGATGTAATGGATGAACCGGCCCCCGGTGTCATTGGGCAGTTCATTAAGTTAATCCGATTTGCAGATTGCCGTAACGTGCAATTCACACTCCGTTGGGCGCTGGCGGATAGGAGCGAAGCCGTCCTGTGAGTAACTACCCTCGTGTCGCGTTCTTTACAGACTCCTTTCACGACGTTAACGGAGTGGCGCACACGAGCCGCCAGCTAGACGGGTTTGCCCGCCGCACCGGCCGCCCGCTGCTGAGTGTTCATGCCGGCCCTCAAACCGATTGGGCCCACGACACCGTGGAACTGCAACGGAGTGATGCCCGGATTCTGCTTGACGATGGGCTGGCCTTCGACCCGCTGCTGTTCCGCCACATGCCGCTGGTGGAGCGCGCCGTGCGGGAGTTTCAGCCCGATGTGATCCACATCACCGGTCCCGGAGATCTGGGCTGGCTGGGCTTGATCGCGCACTGGCGTTTGGGCATCCCGGTGGTCGCCTCCTGGCATACTAACCTGCACGAGTACGCCGCCCGCCGCTTCCCATTGCCCGCCATTGCCCGGCCGGTCCAGGACCTCTGCTGGCAAAGTCTGATGCTGTTCTACCGGATTGCGGAACGGTGCCTGGCCCCCAATGAAGAGCTCCGCTCCTTGATCGAAGTGCAGGCCAAGACGCCCACCGCATTGATGGAGCGGGGCATCGATACTGAACTCTTCACGCCCACCCGCCGCCAGCGCTCCGATGAGACCGTCGTGCTGGGCTATGTGGGCCGCTTGCGA
Organism: Bryobacteraceae bacterium; assembly: GCA_947458745.1. Taxonomy (GTDB): domain Bacteria; phylum Acidobacteriota; class Terriglobia; order Bryobacterales; family Bryobacteraceae; genus JAPKYZ01. The sequence goes on from CANGYQ010000006.1 coordinate 93,487, forward strand.
CCCGAAAAGAACGTCCAGCTGTTGGCCCAAGTGGAGCAGGCCCTCCGCGCCGCCGGGCTGACCAACTACCGGTTCCTGATCGTGGGCGACGGCAGCCAGCGCGAATGGCTGCGGAACAATCTGCGTCAGGCCGACCTTCCCGGAGTACTGAAGGGCAGCCCGCTCGCCGACGCCTATGCCTCCATGGACGTCTTCCTGTTCCCCTCCACCACCGACACTTACGGCAATGTGATCGCGGAAGCACTGGCCTCCGGCGTCCCCGCGATCGTCACCTCCAGCGGTGGACCCAAGTTTCTGGTGCGCGACGGCGAGACCGGGTTCGTTGCTTCCACCGATGCTCAGTTCGCCCAGCGCGCCGTGGAGATCGTGGCCGGGCAGCATCCCCTGCCGCCCATGCGCGCTGCCGCCCGGGCGTGGGCCGAAGGGCGCACCTGGGATGCGGTGTTTGAAGGGGTGTGGGACTGCTATCGGGAGGCCGCAGGTGTTAGCATCGCAGCATGTCCTCCACGTTTCGCGCCAGCCTCCTCCAAGGTAAGGTAGCGTTCCTCACCGGCAGTTCCAGCGGCATCTGCCTTCGCATTGCTGAGCGTTTTGCTGAAGCCGGCGCCGCCGTCATGCTCCACGGCCGCAATCAAGACAAGCTCGACGCCGCCTGCGCTGGCATCCTCTCCACTGGCCGCACGGCCTCCAATGTGGCCGCCGATGTGCGGGACTACGCTGCCATGGCCGCCGCCATGCAGAAGACGCGGGACCTGTTTGGCCCCATCGACATCCTGGTCTGCGGCGCTGCCGGCAACTTCCCGGCTCCCCTCATGGGCATGTCGGCCAATGGCTTCAAGGCCGTCGTCGACATCGATCTGCTGGGCACCTACAACACCGCCCGCGCGGCCTATGAGCATCTGCGCAAGCCCGGCGCGTCGATCATCTCCATCTCCGCCAACCACGCCAGCATTCCCTATCCGATGCAAGCCCACGTCTGCGCCGCCAAGGCCGGCGTGGAGCGTCTCACCCAGGTGATGGCCCTCGAATGGGGCCCCGAAGGCATCCGCGCCAACTTGATCAACCCCGGCCCCATCGACGGCACCGAAGGCATGGCCCGCCTGGCCCCCACACCCGAGGCTCGGGAAGCGGTCGTCAAAACTGTCCCCCTGCGCCGCATGGGCACCAAAGACGATATCGCCGACCTCGCCCTGTTCCTCTCCTCCGACGCCGCCTCCTACATCAATGGTGCGGTGATGGTCTGTGACGGCGGCCAGATCCACCTGGGCGCTCGCACGTTGGGGATGTAGGACACCCGCTCGCCGGCTTTTCTTCAGCGCGCGCGCCCGATCACTTTCTCAATGGCTTCGATGTACTCGGTGATGGCATGTTCGCGCACGCCTTCAGTAGGTTTCTGTCGAATCCTTTCCAGCATGTCGTTCAACGACTCTCTATCCTGCCGCTGGGCCAGCGAATCCAGACGCTCCTCAAGGTGATCGAACACGCCGCGAATGCGGGACGTGATCCCATCCTGAAACTGCGGATCTCCATTCCGGTCAAAGCGAACGGGCGACCCGGCATGCCGGTAGCGGTTCAGGTGTGGCGGTACCAGTGGGACAACATCATTGTGATTCACATAGCGGTGATACTGCCCGGCGCTATGTTCGTCGAGCCGATCCCGGAAGATGGCATCGCCCACTCGCGGCTGGCCGAACGTGTAGACCCCGGTTACCATGCGGCCCTTCTGGAAAATCAGCGAGGCCTGAAACAAGACGGCAATGGCCCCGCCTAGACTATGGCCAGTGATCCAGATGCGTCGGTAGTCCCTGTTCTGCAGGGCTGCAAAAAGTTCATCTAGCAGCGGATTGAGCCCGTCATCCCAGAAGCCTTGGTGCACCTTGCCAGGAATTCCCCGCACGTCCTTGTGCCCCATGTCCACATTGACCAACCAATCTCCCCCTCGATCGGTACCTCGGAAGGCAAAAACGATGGTGTCCTCCTTGGTCGCGGCGAAACCATACATACCCGCCTTGTCGAAAGGACGGCCCTCCATCTTGAAGTTGTATTCGGTCGCCCATTGATCGGGCAAGTAGTCGTCGTGGCAGTAGGCGGCGCGAGAAGCCTTCGCGAGGGCAAGCGCGGTCTGGTAGGAATGAGCCGATTGCGACCAGTCGAGATTGGGTGTTGACATTACAGTGAGTTTCCTTTCATTTGGGTTGAGGCTTTTTCTTGCGAGCCTACAAGTATCTGGTGCGGTGAATCGTGACTGCTGGGCGGAAGCCTCAGTGCGGCACCCGCCCGGCGGGTCGATGAAAGCTACTTACCTCTCCACGAGTTGAAGAGGTTAACGAAATCGACGCCGAGGCCGATCCGGTAGGTATCGCGGGCGCTGGCGCGGGATACCACGGCAACGTTCGAGTCATATAAATTGACCGTGGCTGCCGCCGGTTCCAAGGCGAGTACGACACCATTAGAAGGTTTGGAGATCCTCAGGTTCGCCGTGCCGAAAAGATAGAGAAACTGCCACTTGCCATCCTGCTTTCCAATGGGTAGCGGGTAGAAGACATCCGCTCGCGCCACCGTTCCCTTGTAAAGCCCACCTGAAATCAGTTGGTCTTGGCCCAGAGTGATCATGTAGGTGGACGGGGGTGCGTAGGGACGATTCTTCTCGAAGCCGGTTACGCGGATGCCGGCACCCCACTGGCGGTAGAAGCGCTCACGGTCAGGAGCTGTCAGGCCGATGAAAGGCGCTGTCACACCGGGAAACTGAGACTTGAAGTTCTGGTATTGCTGGCTGTCCGGCGCGGGAGTCTTGTAGATTCGCCGCCCTTCCGCGCCACCTGGATCGGTGAAGGCACCGTTGGCCCCCCAGAAGGCGACGCCCTCCAGCATACGGATGCGTTCGCCCTGATCCCAAGCTTTCATCCGGACGCCAAGTCCGGTCAGGAACTCACCACCCTGGGCGAGCTTGTTTACCGGTACGCTGCCCAAGTTGGTCGCGAAGTTGGCGATGAACGTGGCGGCACCGGTGTCCACCTGTTGGGGAGCACTGGCGACGCGGACATTGCCCCAAACATTGAAGCGGGATTCGTAGACTTTGGCGTGGCTACCAAGGCCCCGCATGATGAAGAAGTCGAAAAAATAGTTCTGCTTGGAATCGGTGGAACTGGCACCGGCCTGATGGAATCCCAGCACGGCCCGAGATTCCCATTCGCCCGCGTTCTCGTCCATCACGGTAATCTCGACTTTCACTGTCGCGGCGCTGTTGGCAACAGATTCCGCCACGAGCGCACAGTCGAGCCGCCGAACCCCCTTGGGCAGCTTGCCCGCGGCCACGGTGAGCAAGCTCTTATCTTCCGACCATTTCAACGTGAGAGTCCCGGCGCAAACCTCCTTGTCGAGCGGACTGAGCTTGATCTTATCTTCCGGCTGCGCCGCCGTTCCGATTTTGAAGGCAATCCGTTGTCTCTCGGCGTTTTCGAGTGTGACGCTGGCTGGAATGGCCGACAGTTTGTCGGCCGCCCCAACCGCAGGGACGAAGACAGCGAGGGAAATGGCGACGAGGGTCAGGGGGCGAAAGACTGCGGACATAAGTTCCATGTCCTGAGTAGCGGGATCGCTTCACAAATGGGGACATCCATCCGGACATGATTGGGGGTAGGGACCACTCAGACCATAAGCTATGGGATGCCCGCCAGCTTCTCCAGCGCTTCACCCGTCACGCGGTTGGTGGTCCATTCATCCATGGCCGTCGCGCCCAGACTCCGGTAGAAGCCGATCGCGGGCTCATTCCAATCGAGCACGGACCATTCCAGCCGCCCACAGCGGCGCTCCACCGCCAGTTGGGCTAGCCGGACTAGTAACGCCTTGCCGACCCCGCGACCACGGTGCGCCGGGTCGACAAAAAGATCTTCCAGATAGATCCCCGGACGCGCCAGAAAAGTTGAGTAGTTGTGGAAGAACAACGCAAAGCCCGCCGGTGCGCCGTCCCATTCCGCGATGATCACCTCCGCGTAAGGCCGTGCGCCAAACAGGGTCTCGGTCAGTAGCGCTTCATTGGCGACCACGCTGTCCGCCAGCCGCTCATACTCGGCTAAGCCACGAATGAAGTTGAGAATCAGAGGAACGTCAGACTGCTGGGCGAGACGCAGCGAAAGGGACATGCTCTTGATTTTCGCCGATTGTGCAGTGGCCCGGCGGGCCTCACCCACCACTGCCGCTACTCACCCCAAACTGAATTAAGTCGGCTCGAAAACACCTTAGTCTGGAGAAACCCGGCATTGGCCCCATAAACCCTTTCCCCCCATTTCACGGTCCTGGGTGCGGTGCCGGGTTAAACATGCATGACCCAGCCGCGACCGCCTGGGAGTCGGTTCAACAGCCGTTAAGCCTTCGCGCCCGCGTTCATGATCATGGCCAGCAAGTTCCAGGCCACGATGAAAGCAAAGAACATGTTGATGCGCGCCAGCGTCCGTTCCCGCTGCGTGTACCAGCAATACCCCGCCATCACCATCGCCACCGCCTTCACAAACGCCAGGCCGACCACCGGATTGAACGACTCCATCGCAAACCGTACCAGCGGATTGCCCTCCTGCACTCCCTGAGCCACGAACGCGAGCGTCGTCAGCAGGTCCAGACACTGCAAGTAGGTGAAGTTCCACAGGCGAATCTTAAGGGCGTCGGTCATGTCTCTAAGTTAGAGCCCCGCCCGATACTAGGGCATCAATCAGCCGTACTGGTCCACGTACTGTTCGGTTCTAGTACCGTTCGGCTAAGGCCGCGCAGATATTCTAAGTGGGCCAGCACTTCATAAACGGCGAACCGGTAGTGGAACGAGGACAGCCGCCGGGGCCACAGAATTCCCACCAGCTCATGCGCTGTCCGCGGATGGATGCGCAGGGCGGTAATGATCTCATCGCACCGCTCATGATGGTGGGCGATCGTCTGCGCCGCCCACTCCCGGTGGCCGGAAAATGGCAGGCCGTGCGACGGGTACAGGGTGCCGCACTCAAGAGCCGCCACCCGCTCCAGTGAGGCGATGAAGTCCCCCAGCGCATCCTCTTCCGGCATCCAGCTAATGTTCGGCGTGATGTTTTCCAGGAGATGGTCGCCGGTTAACAGGGAGCCATCGTCAAAATGAAGGCAAACGTGCCCGGGAGAATGGCCGGGCGTCCAAACCACTTGGGCGGCCCCCAGCCGTTCACCGCCTTCCAGCAGCAGGTCCGGCTTCAGCCGCACAAAGCTGCGGCGCACATCCGTGAAGGCCGCGATCACCTTGGTCTGCAACTCCGCCGGCGTTCGCGCCAAATCGAGCGCGCCGTCCGGTTCGCGCCGCTGTTCGATGGCCTCCACCGTCTCTTCCAGCAGAGCAAACTCTCGCCGGTGCATCGCCAGCTTGGCACCGCTCAGCTCCAACACCTTCGGGGCCAGGCCCATGTGGTCGGGATGCATGTGCGTCAGCAGCAGCAGCTTGATGTCGCCCCAGGCCACGCGTTCGCGCGCGAGCTGTGTCTCCAGCGCCGACAGACACTCCGGTGTCGTCATGCCGCAGTCCACTAAGGTCCAGCCGTCATCGACCGGAACCAGATAGGCGTTCACCTGGCCCAACTCCCAGGGCAGAGGCAGGTCCAGGCGGCGAATGCCGTGGCGGTTTTCCCTCTGGTGGTCGATCTCAGTCACGCTTCCAGCGTACCCCCGCCAGATGGGAGAATCCTGGAATGCTTCTCCGCTTTCGCCACTCGCTGTGGCTCGCTGGTACTCTGGCCGCCTGCGCCGGAACCGTTCTGGCTCAAACGCCTGCGCCGGTGGACCTTATCCTCCACAATGGTCACGTCTTCACCGCCAATGAACAGTTCTGGGTCGCCCAAGCCTTGGCCGTCCGCGAGGGCCGCATCGTGGCCGTGGGTGGTCCGGAACTGTTGAAGCAGTACACGGCCAAGCAAACCATCGACCTAAAGGGCCAAACCGCCCTGCCGGGCTTCATCGACGCGCACATCCACATCCGCGGCCAGGCGCGGCACTACGTGGACCTGACCGAGGTGAAGTCGATCCAGGAGATCCGCACCCTGGTCACCGCCAAGGCCAAGGAGCTTGGGAAAGGCCAGTGGATCAGCGGCTACGGCTGGTCAGAAGATGCGGTGGAAGAAAAGCGCAAGCCCAATCGCCGTGATCTCGACCAGGCTGCTCCCGAGAATCCCGTCGTGCTGACGCGTGCGGGTGGCCATTCCAGCGTGGGCAACAGCCTGGCGCTCTCCACCGCCAAGATCACCCGCGCCACGCCGGACCCTGACCGCGGCACCATCGAGCATGATGACCAAGGCGAGCCCACCGGCATTGTCCGTGAACGCAACGACGTCTTCACCAAGTTCCTACCCCGCGCAGACGCCGCGGAGCTTCGCGCCAGCCTGAAGAAGAACCTGCAAGCCCTGTTCGCCAAAGGCATCACCAGCATTGTCGATGCCGGTGGCTCAATGGACCTGTGGCCCGAATGGCAGAAAGTCTACGCCGAAACTCCCGACCTGCCCCGCGCCGCCATGCAGATCCGTTGGGGCTTGGCTGAGGACATTAAGCGGTTCGGCAAAAAGACCGGCGATGGTGACGAGCGGCTTCGCGTGGGGGCCATCAAGATCTTCGTTGATGGTGGCTTCACCGGGCCTGCCGCCTACACCATCGCGCCCTACAAGAACCAGGGCGACTATCGCGGCAAGCTGACGATGAGCGAGGCCGCCCTGCTCAACGCCTTCCGTCAGGCGCACGCGATGGGCTGGCAATTGGGTCTGCACACCATCGGTGACGGAGCGATTGAGCTGGCCGTCAACCTGCTGCACCAGGTGCTCCAGGAAGCGCCCCGCGCCGATCATCGGCATTACCTCAACCACTTCAGCATGACGCCGCCTGAGGCCACCTACGCCCGGATGGCGGCCGACCAGATCTGGATCGCCCAGCAGCCCAACTTCACCTATACGCTGGAAGGCCGCTACGCCGACTATCTCGACGACGCCCGGGCGCAGTTGAACAACCCCGTCGCCACGCCGATCAAGAAGGGTATCTTCGTCGGCTTCTCCAGCGACATTCTCCCCATCGGGCCCATGTACGGCCTCTATGCCGCTGTCACCCGGAAGGGGATGTCGGGCAAGGTGTGGGGTGAATCGGAGCGCATCTCCACGGCCGACGCCATCGCCCGCTACACCCGTTACGCCGCCGCGTTTACGCGAGAAGAGAAGACCAAAGGCACGCTGGAAGTGGGCAAGCTGGCCGACATCGTGGTGCTGCCGGTGAATCCGCTGACGGTGGCTCCGGAGAAGCTGCTGACCACTCCGGTCGCCATGACGCTGGTGGGTGGCAAGGTGGTCTACCGGGGTTCAGTGGCCCACTAGATCTCGGCTGACCCATCCAGGCTGCGCCACAGATACCAACTGGCCACTGTTGCCCACGGCCGCCACGGCTTGGCGATCTCGATCATCTCTTCCGGCTTCGGCAGCGCCTCCAGTTGATAGGCCCGCTTCATCGCCGCCCGGATGCCCAGGTCGGCCGTGGGCAGGATGTCGTGGCGCTGCAGGGCGAACATCAAAAACATCTGCGCCGTCCAGACGCCGATGCCCTTCACCTGCGTCAGGTGGCCGATCACCTCGTCATCGGCCATCGCGGCCAATGGCGGAAACCTAAGCTGCCGGGAACGCGTCTTTTCAGCTAGATCGCGGATGTAGGAAGCTTTCTGGCCCGATAGGCCGCAGGCCCGCAGCTCCTCCGGCGTCAGCCGTAAAATTGAGGTGGGCGTCAGCTTGCCGCAAGTGGCCACCATGCGGCCAATGACGGTGACGGCCGCTTTACCGCTAATCTGCTGGTAGACAATGGAACGGACCAGGGTGGAAAAATCGGCCGGGCGATATTGGATCGCGTACGGGCCCACTTGGCCGATGATCTGTTTGAGTATCGGATCGGACGACTTCAAATGACGCAAAGCCTGTTGCACAAAATCGAGTATCCACTATCACGCCGCCACCTGCTGGCAGGTGCTTTTCTCTCCGGCGGCGGGCTGCTCCGCGCCCAGCAGGACGCCGTGATCAGGGTGGATGTGGACCGCGTCAACATCCTGTTCAGCGTCCGCGACAAACAGAACGCCTACGTCACCGGACTCACCGCCGAGGATCTGGAGATTCGCGAAGACGGCAAGCTGCAGGAGATCAAGAGCTTCACTAAGGAAACCGACCTACCGCTCACACTCGGCCTGCTCGTCGATGTCTCCGGCAGCCAACGCCGCCTGATCGAAGACGAACGCCGCGCCGCGTCCCTGTTCTTCCGCCAGGTGATCCGGCAAAAGGACATGGCCTTCCTGATGAGCTTCGGGACGGAAACGGAGCTGTTGCAGGATTCCACCAACTCCGTCCGGCTGCTGGAAAAGTCGTTGAGCGAACTGCGGGAAAGCGGCGGGGGAGCTGGCTACGTCGGCGGCATCGCGGGCAACCCGGGTGCCATCCCGCAATCCAACCCGCGCGGGACTCTGATGTTCGACGCCGTCTATCTGGGGGCCAAGGAAAAGCTGGCCACTGAGGTGGGCCGCAAGGCGATGGTACTGATCACCGATGGCATGGACCAGGGCAGCCGCGTCTCGATTGACGAAGCCATCCGCACCTCCTTGCGCTCCGATTCGCTCATCTACAGCATCTACTACGTTGATCAGGCCGCCTACGGCTTCGGCGGCACCAGCGACTCCGCATTGAAGAAAATGGCTGAAGAGACGGGCGGGCGCCTGTTCCGCGTGGACCGCAAGAATACGCTTGAAATGATCTTCAACCAGATCCAGCAGGAGATGCGGAGCCAGTACGCCATCAGTTACTCCTCCACCAACCCGGCCCGCGATGGCGCCTTCCGCAAGCTGGAAATCCGGTCCAAGAACAAAGACCACAAAGTGCAGGCCCGCAAAGGTTACTTCGCTCCCGGCAGCTAGCTTCAACCAGCCGGCGGGTACTCGACGCTCACCAGGAACAGGCCCCGCGCCGGAACCGTATTGCCGCAGCGCGGCGGCCACTGGTCTGGTTGAATGTTGCCCCGGCCCGCCTCGATCAGTGTGCCCACTAAGTTGCGCACCATGTGCTTCAAGAAGCCCGTTCCGCGCACGCGGTAGATCAGCCATTCCGGCTGCCCATCCAGCACTGACGAGAAGATGGTCCGCACCATGTTGTACCCGTCCTGGTAGCGCGGGTCGGCCGCGGCGAACACCGTCATGTCGTGGGTTCCCGTGAACACTTCTGCCATCAGCTTCATGGCCGCGTGATTCAACGGGTAGGGGTGGTGGTACACGTAGTGGCGCTCAAACGGCGGGCAGGATTCGCCCAGGTAGATGCGGTACTCATACGTCTTGGCCACCGCATCCAGGCGCGCATGGAACTCCGGCGGCATCTCGGCCACCTCCAGAATGCGAATGCTCGCGGGCAGCAGCCGGTTCATCGCCTTGCGCAGATTCTCCACCGGGATCGGGTTGGTCAAGTCGAACGAAGCCACCTGGCCCAGCGCATGCACTCCGGCATCGGTGCGGCCTGAGCCGAAAATGCGGACCGGTGCTTCTTCAATCCGCGAGAGGATGGCGGAGACAGTGGCCTCCACCGTTGGCAAACCCGGCTGGATCTGCCACCCATGGAACTCCGTTCCGTCGTAAGCCAGCGTCATCCGCAGGCGGCGCGCTGGACCTCGCATCATCTTTGGCACCGGTCGTCCCACCCGCCGCCGGAGTTAGGAAGAAAACGCATCAGCCTTCACTACTCAATCAGCGCCAGCGTCTGGCCCGCCGTCACCGTGGAGCCCGGCTCCGCCTTCAAGTTCTTGACGACCCCATCCTTGGGCGACTTGATCTCGTTCTGCATCTTCATGGCCTCCACTACCAGGATTCCCTGGCCCGCCGCCACGGTATCGCCATCGGCCACCAGCAGCCGGATCACCTTGCCGGGCATGGTGGTGGAGATCTTCGCCGGGCCGCGCGACGCCCGCTGACGCTCCTGCGCGGACTCTTCCGTCTCCAAGAAAAACGACAAACCGCGCGCATCATACTGCTCGCCCTGCGCGCGAATTTCGAAACTCGCCCCGCCGCTCAGTACGGACCAGACGCCCGGCTCCACTTCGATCACATCCGGCTTGGTTGAGCTTTTCGGTATGGAACTCATCGGTAGAGAGACCTCCGGTTCTCCTGCTTCCAGGCACTGCCCCCGCGGCCGTCCGGAGGCGCGATGGCTGGCGCGCGCGGGATCGCCTGGGCCGCAGCCGCCAGCTCCGCCGGAATGATGGGCACCGGCAGCTTGAAGCCATCCAGAAAGGCCGTGTTGATGTCGCCCGCCACAAATCGCGGATCATCCAGGATCGCGCGAAACAGCGGCAGGTTGGCCGTAATCCCGCCCACATACGCCTCACTCAGCGCGCGCCGCAATCGCGCGACGGTCGCCTCTCGCGTGGCCCCGTAGACGCAGAGCTTGGCCAGCAGCGGGTCATACTCCAGCGGTACGGTCCAGCCGGGGTAGACGCCGGAATCCACGCGAATGCCCGGGCCGGACGGCATGTCAAAACGGGTCAGCTTGCCCGGTTGTGGCAGAAACGTCTCTGGGTCTTCCGCATACACGCGACACTCCATCGCCCAGCCGCGCAGCTGCACGTCGTCCTGCGTGAACGGCAGCGGCAACCCCGCCGCGACATCCAGTTGCAGGTGCACCAGGTCCAGGCCGGTCACCAGCTCCGTCACCGGATGCTCCACTTGCAGGCGCGTGTTCATTTCCAGAAAGTAGAAATTGCGGTCCGCATCCACCAGAAACTCCGCCGTACCCGCATTGACGTAGCCCGCCGCCTGCGCCGCCCGCACGGCCGCCTCACCCATTGCCTGCCGCATCTCCGGATACTGGGCCACCAGCGGGGAAGGGCACTCCTCAATCACTTTCTGGTGGCGCCGTTGGATGGAACATTCACGCTCCCCCAAATGCACGCAATGCCCATGCTGATCCGCAAACAGCTGGATCTCGATGTGCCGCGGCTTCAGCACTAGCTTCTCGATGAACACCTCGCTGGACTTGAAGCTCCGCTCCGCTTCGCTCGACGCATCGCGCAACGCCGCCATAAACTGATCCGCGGAATGCACCGCGCGCATTCCCTTGCCCCCACCGCCCGCCGCCGCCTTCAGCAGCACCGGAAACCCGATCTGCCGCGCGATCTCCAGCGCCTGTTCGGGGTCCGCGATCGCTTCCTCGGTGCCGGGCAGCACCGGTGTCCCCGCGGCAATGGCCAGCCGCCGCGCCGCTGTCTTTGAGCCCAGTTTCTCGATCGCGCTGGCCGGCGGGCCAATAAACACGATGCCCGCCTCCGCGCAGGCCGCCGAGAAGCCGGCGTTCTCGCTCAAGAAGCCATAGCCCGGGTGGATCGCCTCCGCCCCGCAACGCCGCGCGATATCGAGAATCTTGTCGATTCGCAGGTACGTGTCGGCCGAGGCACTTCCCTCCAGCGGATACGCTTCATCCGCCATGCGAACGGCCAGCGACGGCCGGTCCACATCAGAATAGACCGCCACGCTCCGGATGCCGCGCTCCCGCAATGCACGGATCACACGGACGGCGATCTCACCCCTGTTGGCGACCAGCACCTTCGAGAACATGTAGGCACAGTGTAACGCGCTCCCCGATCCGCTTTCCGGCGGGCGGCACGTGCGAAACTAGCGTTATGTCCAGTGCTGCGCCTTCGGCTGAACCGCGCAACAAAACCCGGGAGTCGTTGAAACACCATGGCGTCCGCCTGACGCGCCAGCGGCAGATCCTGCTCGATCTGATCGACAACTCCGGTGAGCATCTCGACGCCGAACGTCTGTTTCAACTGGCCAAGCTGAAAGACCCCAAGCTCAACCGCGTCACCGTCTACCGCACGCTGAAGATGTTGAAGGAAAGCGGTCTGGTGGATGAGCTGGATCTGATGCACCAGGCCGGTGACCAGCACTTTTACGAAACCCGCCTCAAGCAGGAACACGCCCACATCATTTGTCTGCGCTGTGGCCGCGTGGAAGAGTTTTTTGGTGAACCATTGCAGAAGCTGCGGCGGCAAGTAGAAAGCCACTTCGGCTTCCAGATCATGCTGGCCCGCACTGAGATCGGCGGCTATTGCGCCCACTGCCAGGCTCTGCGCGCGCAGGAGATGCGGGAAGTAGCGGAGCAGCCCGCCCTGCCGCCAGTTCGCCGGAAGCCGCTGTGAGCTCAACCGTGAACCTGCCCCTGAACCTGCCCCTGAACCTGCACCTGAACCTGCCCCTGAACCTGACTGTGAGGCTATTTCCGTGTTTCTAGCCATTGATGGTCCCGACGGCGAGCGTCAGGCCGCACTCGCGGAGTTTCCTTTTTTTGTCGGCCGCCAGCCCGAGAACCATCTGGTGCTGGCCGATTCGCGCGTCTCCCGCACTCACGCCCGGATCTTGCGGGAAGCCGAGGGCCTGTGGATTGAAGATGCCGGTAGCCGGCTGGGTATCACCGTGAACGGTGATGCCGTCAAGCGCCAGGAACTCCGCGCCGGTGACATTGTCGAAGTGGGCCCCTACCGCCTGACCCTGCGCACGCCCACCCCCGACGCCTTCGCCCGCTTGCGCGAAGTGCTGGAAGTGGTGCGGTCGATGGAGGGCACTTTCTCACCCCAGCGGATTCTCGATGCCATCGTCGATGCCGCACTCCGGATCACCAGTTCCCAACGGGGCTTCCTGTTCCTGCGCCGTGCTGGCGCGGTCACTATGGCCGCCGCCCGCAGCGAAGGCGGAGAATGCCTCAGCGAGGAGTGCATCCGTGTGCCCCGCCGCTTGATCGATGAAGCCATCTCCAAGCGCGACGCCTACGTGTTGAACTTTGACACCGAGCAGAGCTTTGACCCCGGCCAAACCGTCGTCCTGCTGGACCTGCGCAGCAGCGTCTTCGTCCCGCTCCCACGCGCCGACGGTGTCCTCTACCTCGACTCCCGGATTACCTCATCCGATCTCGCCTCCGGCAAGCGCGAACTACTGGAGACACTGGCGCTTGAAGCCACTACGGTGATCGAGTCCGCCCGCGGCATCGAAGAACGCCAGCATCGCCGCAAGCTGGAAGATGAACTCTCCCTGGCCCGCACCATCCAGCAAAGCCTGCTGCCGCGCACCTTTCCCGATTGCGGCTGGATGCGATCCTGGGGCGTCAACATCCCCTCCCGCCAGATTGGCGGCGACTCGTTCGACGTCCACCAGTTGAGCGAGGACGAGTGGCTGATCTCGATCGCCGACGTCTCCGGCAAGGGTGCCGGTGCCGCTCTGCTCGCCTCGCTGATTCAAGGCGCGCTCTTCATGTCCGGCAGTGACATTCTGGGCGCGGTCACCAAGCTGAACCGCTTTATCTTGGACCGCTCGCAGGGTGAACAGTACGCCACCATGTTTTTGGGCGTCCTGTCGCGCGATGGCCTGTTGCGCTACATCAACGCCGGACACGTCGCGCCGCTGGTGGTCGGCCGCGCCTCCCTCGATTCTTCCGGCATGCCGGTGGGCCTGATCGAGATCGCCACCTGGGAAGAACAGCAAGTGCACCTCGAAAAAGGCGACCGCCTGATCGCCTACAGCGACGGCCTCTCCGACGCCCTCGACGTCAACCAGCTAGGCACGACAGATGCCGAGCTGAAAGAGACGCTGAAGCAGTTCACCTCACCCGAAGATGACGTCACCGTACTAGTCGTCGATTTCGAGCCCCCCTGCTTTACCCTGCCCAAACTCAATTGATGGTCCAGCCCCGTGCGTGAGCGCGGGGCTTACCAAACATCTACCTACGCCAGCGTGAACGCTTCGCCGCGTGTGGGAATCTCCACTTCAATGGCATAGCGAGCCTGAATCGCGGCCTTCAGTGCTTGTTGCGCCGGGTATTCGCCGTGGACCAGGAACAGTTTCTTCAATGTCGGCGCCACCGGTTCCAGCCACTTCAGCAGCTCTCCCTGGTCCGCATGGCCAGAGAGTTCGGTAATCACTTCCACTTCACAACGCCGCGGATACGGCTCACCCCAGATGGGCACTTCCGTCCAACCTTCCTGCAGCTTGCGGCCCAGCGTGTTCTCCGCTTGGAAGCCGGTGATCAGCACCGTATTGCGTGGGTCTCCAATGTTGTTGCGCAAGTGGTGCAGCACCCGGCCCGCTTCGCACATGCCCGAAGCGGAGATCACCATAAACGGCCCCCGCAGATCATTTAAGGCCTTCGATTTCTCCACCTCGCGCACATACACCAGCCGCTTGAACCCGAACGGGTCCACGCCCTCGCGCAAGAATGTCCGCGTTTCGTCGTCGTAAAGATACAGGTGCCGCCGGAACACATCCGTCGCATTCACCGCCAGCGGCGAATCGACAAAAATCGGGATCGACGGGATGCGGCCTTCGCGGATCAACTCATGAATCAGCAGCACCAGTTGCTGCGTCCGGCCCACCGCAAACGATGGCGCAATGATCTTGCCCCCGCGCGCCGCCGTGCGCGTGATCACGTCGGCTAACTTCTGTTTGACGTTGCCCTGCTCTTCATGAAACCGGTCCCCGTAAGTCGATTCCATGATCAGATAGTCCACCGGCGGCAACGGCTCCGGGTCCGCGATGATGGGCAGACCCACGCGGCCAATATCGCCCGAAAAGCCCAGCCGCAGCCCGCGGCCGGACAACACCATGGATGTCGAACCCAGCATGTGCCCGGCGTTCACCGTCTCGTAAGTCAGGTGCGGACCCACCTCGTGCGGGCAATGCGGCAGTACTGAATGGAACAGCGGAACCGTCGCCTCCGCATCCTCCACCGTGTACAGCGCCTCCACCTCGTGGCTGTCTCCCAGTTCCTCCATCACCGACCGCCGCCGCTTGTTCCGCCGGTTGATAAACTCCGCGTCCTTCTGCTGGATGAAGGCCGAATCCAGCAGCATTGTCTCCGACAAGTCGGCCGTGGCGGGAGAAGTGAAGATCGGTCCCGAAAAGCCGTTGCGGACCAGGTTCGGCAGATTGCCGGAATGGTCAATATGGGCGTGTGACAGCAGCACGGCGCGCACGTTCTTGGCATGGACCGGTAGCTCACGATTGCGCTGGAACGCCTCCTGACGCCGGCCCTGGAATAGGCCGCAGTCCAGCAGGTACGTCTCACCCTGAAAATCAAGCTGGTGCATGGACCCGGTAACGGTTCGCGCCGCTCCCCAAAATGTGAGTTTCATCGACATGGATTCTTCCCTCCCGAACACTAACGCGTCTCGTCTTCACTTCGAGCATCTCACGGGCCGATAAGGTCCACTATGCGTCGGTCCGTCATCTGGGCATCCCTCTGGGGACTGGCTCTGCTTCCTTCCGTGTGGTTGGCCGTCCAATTTCATGACCTGCCGCACTTAGGGGACTTCCACGACGACGGGCTTTATCTGGTGTCCGCTAAGGCGATCGCCCAAGGCGAAGGCCACCGGATGTCCAGCCTGCCCGCCCTGAACGCCGCCGCCGACGCCGCGCCGTATCAAACCAAGTATCCGCCGCTCTATCCGGCGTGGCTCTCCAATGCCTGGCGCGCCAACCCCAACTTTCCGGCAAATCTCGGCTGGTTTCTGCCGCTGGCCTGGATCTGGCTACCCGCGCTCGCGATGGTGTCCCGCGTCGTTTTCCGCGACCTTGGCTTCTCGCCCGGCTGGTCCCTGGGTTTGTCGGCGATGGTGCTGGTGAACCCCATGGCGGCCTACTTTGCCACCAGCCTGATGGCGGAACTGATGATGGCCACGTTGCTGATGCTGTCGCTGGCTCTGGCGGAACGTAAGCAAGGCCTGGCCAGCGGCTTGGCGGCCGGACTGGCCTTCCTCGCCAAGTCCGCCGCGTTTCCCGCGCTGCTCACCATCCCGGTGCTGTTTGGCTTGCGCCGCCAGTTCCGTCAAGGCTCCTACTTCCTGGCCATCGCCTGGCCCTGCTTCCTGGGCTGGACCCTGTGGGCGGCGAACCACCGCGACATCGCCCACGTAGCGGACTACTACGTAGACTACCTGGGCTTCTATCGGGCCAACCACTCTTTGGCCGACTTGCCGTCGATCGCCCTCACCAACATCCCCATCCTGATCATGGGCGCTGGCCGTTTGCTGGCTTTCTCGGCGGGCTACACCGGCTGGTCCAACTATCTGGCCACCCTGCTTGGCTTGGTGGGCTTGTTCAGCTTCATCCGGCTGCGCTTCTCGCACTATCAGGCGTTCCTGCTGGTGTTCCTGCCCATGTTGATCTGCTGGAACTTCACCCCGCACGAACGGTTCCTGCTGCCCGTGCTACCCTTCCTCATCGCGGGGCTGGGCGCGGAGGTGCGCCAGATGCCCAAGATGCTGCCCTGGGCCCGGCCGGTGGCCGCCGCCTTCGTGTTGTCGGTGCTCTATCTCAACCTGGAAGGCGTCTTCGCTGAGTTGCCGCGCGTTGCCCACCAGCAGCGCGCCCGGCGTGAGCAGTTGCTGCCGGTCTACGAATGGATCGCCCGCGAAACTCCCCCCACCGCCCGCTTTGCCGCCGCGCATGACCCTCTCCTGTGGCTTTACACCGGCCGCCCGGCGCGCGGCATGCACTTCCCCACCAAGTACTTCTATGGGGACCGGCGCGAAGCCATCCTCCGTTACTTTGCCGATCTGCCGGAGTTCATGCGTCTGCATCATCTGGACTACGCGCTGGTCGCCGATGATGACTTCGCCCTGGATCTGTCGCCCGAAGAAGTCAAGTCCCGGGCCGCTAAGGTGCTCTCCAATCCCGGGCTGAAGCTGATTCACCACACCGGCAAAGCCTCCGTCATGATGCTGGCGGACGCGGCTGTGGCCCCGGCGCGGTTAGAATCGGACAAGCATGTTTCGCCACCGGATACACCGTCTTCTCCCGCTCCTTCTGCCGTTCACGCTGCCGCTCCTCGCTGAACCGCAGCAACGCAAACCGGTCACCCTGGAAGCCGTCGGCGCGCAGCGGCCCAGCTTTGCCCCACGCGCCAACTGGTCCCCGCTGGGCAAGGAATTTGTCTACTCTGAAGCCGGTAAGTTGATGCTCTACGAGGCCTCTTCCAAGAAGGCGAAGGAACTGGTGGAGATGAAGAAGCTGGAAGCGCTGGCCACCAAGCCCGCTCCCGCCGGGCGCTTCGATTGGCAGAACCGCCGCGTCGCGGAAAAGACCGTCCAGTGGATGCCCAATGGTCGCGACCTGCTGCTGATCATCGAAGGCGACCTGTTCCTGTTCAACACCGATTCGAAAAAGCATGAACAGCTCACCGCCACCGCCGCCGCGGAGCGGGACCCCAAGCCTTCCCCCGATGGCAAGCGCCTCGGCTTCCGCATCGACCACGACCTCTACATGATGGAGATCGCCACCAAGAAGACCACCCGGCTCACCACCGATGGCTCGGCGAACATCCTCAACGGCGAACTCGACTGGGTCTACCCGGAAGAGCTGGATCTGGGCACCGCCTGGTGGTGGTCGCCCGATTCGTCGCGCATTGCGTACATGCAGTTCGACACCACGCGCCTTGGCGTCTACCCTCACGCCGATCTGTTGGGCGTCACCGCCTTTGCTGAACCCCAGAAGTATCCCAAGACCGGCACCCAAAACTCCGATGTCCGCCTGGGCGTCGTGGCCGCCACCGGGGGCTCCACCAAATGGATGGACTTGGGCGAAATGCGGGACCACCTGATGGCCCGCGTCAACTGGATTCCGGAGTCCAACACGCTGGCCGTGCAAAAGCTGACGCGGGTCCAGAATAAGCTGGATCTCATCGCCGCCGATGCGGCCACCGGCACTTCCAAGGTGTTGTTCACCGAAAAGGATGCCACGTGGATTAACGTCGCCGATGACCTCACCTTTCTGCCCTCGCGCAAACAGTTCCTGTGGTCCAGCGAAAAGTCCGGCTTCCGCCACCTCTACCTGATGAACTACGAAGGCCAGGAGGTCAAGCGGCTGACCAAAGGCGAATGGGAGGTTTCCGATGTTCTGCAGGTGGATGAGAAGGCCGGCAAAGTCTATTTCACCTCCACTGAAGCCAGCCCGCTGGAGCGGCAGTTCTATGTGGTGGACTTGAACTCCGGCGAAAAGAAAGCCCTCACCTCCGCGGGTGGCACCCACACCATCTCCATGAGCCCGGCGGCGGACTTCTACCTCGACACCCACTCCTCGCTCAAGACCCCGCCGCGCACCACCCTGCACAAAGCCGATGGCGGGGAAGTGGCCGTCTTCCGTGAGGCCGACCGCAAAGTGATCGATGAGTTCGCCCTGCTGCCCACTGAAGTGGTGAAGGTCACGTCCGCCGACGGCGCGCTACTCTACGCCCGGCTGATCAAGCCCGCCAACTTTGACTCGGCCAAGAAGTACCCGGCCGTCGTGTTCGTCTATGGCGGCCCTCACGCGCAGACCGTGCGCGATTCCTGGGTGGGCCTCAGTTGGGAACAGGCGCTGGCCCACAAGGGCTTCGTCATCTGGCAGATCGACAACCGCGGCTCCGCTGGCCGTGGCCACGCCTGGGAATCCAAGCTCTACCGCCGCATGGGCAAGCAGGAACTGGAAGACCAGGTGACCGGCGTCCAGCACCTCTTGAAAATGGGCTTTGTCGACCCCAAGCGCGTCGGCGTCAATGGCTGGAGCTATGGCGGCTACATGACACTCTACGCGTTGCTCAACGCCCCGGAAGTCTTCGCGGCGGGCATTTCCGGTGCTCCCGTGGTGGACTGGCGCCACTACGATACCATCTACACCGAACGGTACCTGGGCCTGCCCCAGGAGAACGAAGCGGGCTACAAGGACAGCTCCGCGTTGACCTACGCGGGCAACCTCAAGGGCAAGCTGCTATTGGTCCACAACTTTGGCGATGACAACGTCCTGTTCCAGAACAGCTTCCAGATGGCCGATGCCCTCCAGAAGGCCGGCAAGCAGTTCGAGATGATGGTCTACCCGCAGAAGTCCCACGGCGTCTCCGGCCCCGCCGCCCGCCAAATGCGCGAGATGATGACCAACTTCCTCGAACGCAGCCTGGGCTCCGCCCAGTAGAAGAAACCAGTAGCCCGCGCAAAAGAAAAAGGGCCGCCTAGCCCCATGCGTCAGCTTGGGGCTTCTTCCTTGCGTTAACGAAAAAGCCCCATGCTGACGCATGGGGCTCCTTCCCGATCATCTAACCACCGTCAACCGCCCCGTCAGGCGGACCAAAACCTAGTGGTTGCTGCCGCCGCCACTGCTACCGGTATGGCTAGCCCCGCCGCCGCCGGACCGGCCGCCGCCCATGGAACCGCCTGCGTCGCCGCCGCTGGGAGCGCTGCCACCCACCGGAGCACTGGGCACGGAAACGCTCCCGTTCACCCCACCGCCGGTGCGGCCACCAATCGTCGAATAGCCCAGGTTCGGATTATAGGAGCTCTGCCATCCGCCTGCACCCGGTCCGCCAAAGCTGGGTCCGCTGCCCGCACCACCGCCCGAAAACACTGGCTGATAGACCGCGAGCACCGCACCGGGGGACCAGAAACGGTAGCCGAACGGGCTGTTCCATGCGCCGTGCCCCGGAATGTAGGTGAACATGTTGAAGAACGTGTTGTAATACCAACCGCCCGTCGTCCAACCGCGCGGCGAATCCATCTGCACGGTCCTTGCCGCGGACATGTTGGCCATCGCCACATAGCCCGCGCGGCGGCTGGCCCAGCGGTAAAGACTATCGGTCTGTTCCTTGTCGAACTTCTCCACCTTGCCGTCGGCCAGCATCATCACCCGGCCGCCCTTCAGCAGCGTCGAGCCCACGGCCAATTCACCGGACCAGACCCGGACACTGCCCTGCGGTCCCGCCTGGATCGAGTAGACGCCGTCCTTGTTGATCGAAATCTCCTGGCCGCCCACCAGCACCAGCGCGCGATTGGTCTTCACCGAATCGGCCGCTTCGATGATAACGGAGCCTTCCTTCAACTCGATGCGTGAATCAGTGATCTCGCTGTTGATCATCTTCACCTGGGTGTGATCGCTCATCCGCAGAAACACGCCCGGCCCCAGCAGCACTTCCGCGCGGCCTTCTTCGGTCGCCAGCGTTTCGCCGGGCTTCATGGTTTGGAAGACACTAGTCTTCAATTCCACCGGCTTGCCCGCCAGCAACACATCGCCTTCGGTGTAGTGGATCAGGCCGGATTTGGCCGAGATCAAGCTCTGGCCCAGCGCGGACGCCGCCAAAGCGCAAAACAGAACAAGTAGACGCATTTCGCCTCCTATCTCCGACTATACTCCCGTTTCGACGCGTTCGAACCCGAAGTCGTTTCCCCAAGGCCCAGAACTTCGTGATTTCAGGCGAGCACCGGCCGCACAGCGGCTACACCGCCACCCGGTAGAGCATCGCATCACCCTCCCAGCCGTCACTCTTGGCCAGCAGGCGCGTCATGTGGACGCAGATCTCCCGCGTCCGCGCATCCTCCCGAGCCAGAAAGTTCGACAGCGTCAGCAGCGGATCCTCGCCCGGCTGCAGGTTGTCGATCATGCGCACGGTCTCGCGCTTCAACAGACCGCTCTGGCGATCCACCTCGGCTAGGAAAAACGGGTACCGCGGGCGGTTGCCGCGCGGGTTTGTCTCGTTGATGTTGCCCAGCCAATAGATCCGGCCGCTGGAATGGCGCAGCAGCTGAGAGCACGCGCTCGGCGAATAGAAGTTCTTCCCTTGCGTGTCCGTCCACGGCTCCGGCTTCGACCAGCGCCACCCACCGTCGCTGGAAATCGAGAACCATTTGTACGAAGGCCACTCCGGGTGCTTATCATTGGCGCCGCGCATCACGCAGAGCAGCCGCCCGCCGTCCAGCTCCACAATGGTCCCTTCGGAAAGCCCGCGCGAGGTCTTCAGGGGATCACCCGGGATCACCTCCCCCATCCGCCACTCCAGCCGTTCCCCCTGCCAACGTCCATGCAGGATGGCCGTGTCGTGATACGTGTAGCCGCCGCCCGGGTTCGCCAGTTTGCCATCCGCGCCCAACGGAGCCACCGACAAGGGAATCAGGATCTCCTTCCGATAGCGGATCGGGGCAGACGTCTGGTCCCCCAACATCGCCGAATTCTTGCCCAGCCACACGCCCGGCAACGGGTGCGCGGCATCGTACTCTTTCCCCGCATGCACCACGATCTCCGGCCGCCCACCCGGCACCTGGTAGTGCACCCGCCACTGCCGCATGCCCTCCAGCGGATCATCGGTGGGCAGCGTGCCCTCAATCCACAGCGTCAGCGTCCGCCCGGACCCCGGGTCCAGCCAGACGCCGCGATGATGCTTGCGCCACATGCCCTCCGGGCGCCGCTCCCCCGTCCGCTCCTCGCGCGGCGCGCTCCAGTGCTGGCCGAAATCATCGGACGTACGGATAAAGGCCAAATCAATCGTGTCCGACCGGCTCCACCGCTGCTCAATCGAAAGCATCCGCCGCCCCTCGCGGTCCAGTGGATAAGCAAACGCCATCACCGCCGTCCCCTTGCCCGGGGAGGCGAGGAAGACTTGACGCCGCACCTCCGCCGAAGCGGCGACGCCGGGGAGCGTCAAGGCAGTAAGGGAAAGGCACTCGCGACGATTGATCACGACGGAGAGCATATCGTGGCTTGGGGCATCACGGGGCTCCACGAGTGTGAGGGTTCTAATAATAAACTCTTTAAAGCGACTAGACGGTCGCAAGTAGCGCAATCCCAATCTAGTGCGAGGCTGTGAGCGATGATTGAAGAAAGCAGAAAAGTCCTGTTTCGGGAACATTTTCGCGACTATGTTGCATCAAAGGCTATCGGCGAGTTTGACAGCCTGTCCGAAGTGCAGCGGTCCAAAGAGATGGCAATGTTCTTCGCTGAGAGAATTGTCTTGCCCAGAAATCCCAATCTCCTGCCGACAGTCGACGATGATTTGCGGAGGTGCGTTGTCGATGGGGCCAACGATCAGGGGGTAGATCTCATTTCCCGTGAACAGGGCGTTGTGCTTATTGTTCAGGCCAAGTACGCCGGCCAGAAAAAGATAGGCCACAGGACACCTGAATCCGCCGCTGACTTTGAATACTTCAGGAGCGTGTTGGACCGACTTCGTCGGTACAGGGAGCTCAAGATGAATCAATCGCTGAGAGAAGTGGCGGCAGAGATTGACTGGGAAAACGATCAGTTCAAGCTTTGCTACATCACTCTGCGAAAGGCGACGAGCGATCAGACTGCACAGAGTTGGGTACCATTGCCAGTTGCTGATGTGCCTGACCTCGCGGATAGAACCGACCTTCAGTTTTTCGATGAAACTGGCTTGAACCTAGAGCTTCGAGATGCCCTTAGCATAGAGCGGAATGAGGAGATATCGGTCGAGCTCCGGTTCTCGGAGAATGAAGGTTCTGTTCCATATGTGCAGTTGTCCTCAGATGAAGGAAGGGCCTGCTACGTCGGGCGGGTTAGCGGTGCTCATCTCGCGGAGCTATTGGGGCGATACCGTCAACGACTATTTAGCTTGAATATTCGAAACTACATCGGTGACACGGTCACGAATAAGGTAATAAAAAGGACCGCCGTCAATAACCCAGACGAGTTTTTCTTCTTCAACAATGGGATCTCTGCACTGGCGGAACGGGTTGTGCCTTCAAACGAGGATAGCCGGGTCCTTATCTGCCACAATCTCTCAATCGTGAACGGTGCCCAAACGGTTCGCTCATTAAAGAATGCACATGCCGAGGACAAGGAGGCGGCACGCAAGGCACATGTCTTGGTGCGGTTAACGGAGATTCAGACGAAGCGGACGAGTCAAGAGCAAGAGTTTCTTGATAATCTCACAAAGTTTAACAACACTCAAAACGCCATCAAAGTTTCAGACTTTCGTAGCAATGACAAAATTCAGTACGACCTACGGAGGAGATTCGCTAGTCTGCCAGCCATAGCGGGCCGACGGTTTACCTATAAGAATAAGCGCTCAGATAACGCCAAGGGCGGTGACATTGTAATCGCAATGGACGAATTCACCAAGACGGTGTTCGCATTCTTGTATGGACCTGATGATGTATTCGGGGGAACGGCACATGTCTTCGATGCCACGAAGGGTGGCGGTTATGCGAGACTGTTCGGTGATTCGACCGGAGATATGTTGCCCGCCCTCAGCAATGATCTGTTTTCCTGGTATGCGGGGATATGGTTCTTGTGCGACTACGCAAGGCTTGAGTGGCGTGAGGAATCGCGGCGCACCCAAGAGCCAGCGATCGAGAGAAGATGGCTGTTTTACTATGCTCTTCACCAGTTCCTTGAGGCGGTGTATGGCGATTCTGCATCTTTAAGGAATGAGATTTGCCGCCTATCCCATCCGACATGGACCGCCCAAAAGGATTCCAGGTTAGGTTCTGTGATACGACGTCTCTCGAAGTTTGCATTCCGTGCGTTGACTGCGAGCTATAAGGAAGCAATGAGTCAACCTGGATTCACGCACAGAAATTTCTTCCGCAAAGAATCGACGTTGATGTTGATTAGAAGAGAAGCTACCAGTATTTGGGATCTTGTCCAAGAGCATAGGCTCGACTATCTCTTGCGCGAGGAGGCCCAGTGGTAAGCGTGGGGTTCTGCCTTGGTCGCTGAGGTCTTCAGTGGCGTCGCGTGAGTTGACCAGCCCTCAAGCCAGCACGTCCCGCACCACGCGCCCGTGCACGTCGGTCAACCGGTAGTGCCGGCCTTGGAACTTGTAGGTCAGCTTGGTGTGGTCAATCCCCAGGCTATGCAGAATCGTCGCATGCAGGTCGTGCACGTGGACCGGGTTCTCGGTGACGTTGTAGCTGAAGTCGTCGGTGGTGCCGTAGGTCACGCCCGGCTTCACGCCGCCGCCCGCCATCCAGACCGTGAAGCAGCGCGGGTGGTGATCCCGCCCGTAGTCTTCCGGTGTCAGCTTGCCCTGACAATAGACCGTCCGCCCGAATTCGCCGCCCCACACCACCAGCGTGTCGTCCAGCAGACCGCGTTCCTTCAAGTCCTGCACCAGCGCCGCGGAGGCCTGGTCCGTCTGCTGGCACTGCGCCCGCAGATAAGTCGGCAACTGCTGATGCTGATCCCAGCCGCGATGGAACAGTTGGATGCACCGCACACCACGCTCGGCCAGCCGCCTCGCCAGAAGGCAGTTGGCGGCGTAGGTTCCCGGCACGCGTGAATCCGGACCGTAGCGCTCAAACGTCAACGCGGGTTCCTTACTCAAGTCCGTCAACTCCGGCACCGAGGTCTGCATGCGGAACGCCATCTCGTACTGCGCAATCCGGGTCGAAATCTCGGGGTCGCCGGTCTCTTCCAGCTTCGCCCGGTTCAGCGTGTTCAAGTCATCCAGAAACCGCCGCCGCGCCTCGCGATCCAGGCCCGGTGGGTTCGACAGATACAGCACCGGGTCGGCCCCGGCGCGGAACTTCACGCCTTGATACTTGGTCGGCAAAAATCCGCTGCCCCACAGCCGGTCGGCCAGCGGTTGATCCCCCAGCGTGCCGCCCTTGGAGGTCATCACGATAAACGCCGGTAGATCCTTGTTCTCACTGCCCAGGCCGTACGCCAACCAGGAACCAATCGAGGGCCGGCCCGCCAACTGGAAGCCGGTCTGGAAGAAGGTGACACCCGGATCATGGTTGATCTGTTCGGTCTGCATGGACCGGATAAAGGTGAGGTTGTCGGCCACCTTGGCGGTATATGGCAGCAGATCGCTCACCCAGGCACCACTCTGGCCGCGCTGTGAAGTCGGGAAGATCGACTGCGCAATCGGGAACTTCGTCTGCCCGGCGGTCATCGCGGTCAACCGCTGCCCCATGCGGATGGAGCCGGGCAAGTCCTGCCCTTGCATCTTCGCGAGCATCGGCTTTGGATCAAACAGATCAATCTGCGACGGCCCGCCGTACTGGAACAGATAGATCACCCGCTTGGCCTTCGGCGCAAAGTGTGGGCCGGATTGCGGCACCGTGTCCGCCCCCAGCGCGTTCAGCGCGGCCAGCCCAAGCGTGTTTTGGAGAACCTGACGGCGATTCAGCATCGTAGTTACTCCTTGGAAAGCGCCTCATCGAGATTCAGCACCAGGCTGGCTACCGCCATGTACGCCGCATGCTCCTGCACCGCCAGCGCCCCATTGCGCGGGGCGTCGCCTTGCGACAACAGCTCCTTGGCCAGCCGCGGGTCCGATTGGAACCGGTCCAGATAGTACGCCAGCGACTTCTTCAATGTCCCGCGTTCAGCCTCCGTGGGCTTCCGCGCCAACACCCGCAAGTAGAGCTCATCGATCCGCGCCTCACCCGCCGACGCCGCCATCACTTTCTCCGCCAGCACCCGCGCCGCTTCCAGAAACGTGACGTCGTTCATCAGGTTCAGCGCCTGCAACGGCGTATTGGTGCGGCTTTCGCGCACCGTGCAACTCTCCCGCAGTGCTGAATCAAAGGTCGACATGAACGGCGGTGCCGACGTCCGCTTCCAGAACGTATAGAGGCTGCGCCGGTAGAGCCCTTCGCCCTTGTCGCGCTCATAATCCTTGTCGCCCAGCTCCGACCACAAGCCCAGCGGCTGATAAGGCTTCACCGAAGGCCCGCCAATCCGCGGTGCCAGCAGACCCGCGGCGGCCAACGCCTGATCCCGCAGCATCTCCGCCGGCAGCCGGTAGCGTGGCCCCCGCGCCAGCAACCGGTTCTCCGGGTCGCGGCCTTCCAGCTCCGGCGTAACGTTCGATTGCTGGCGGTAGGTGGCGCTCAGCAGAATCGTCTTCTGCAGCTTCTTCACGTCCCAGCCACTCTCGACAAACTCCGTCGCCAGCCAATCCAGCAAATCCAGATTCGCGGGCCATTCACCTTGCGATCCGAAATCTTCCACCGTCTTCACCAGGCCCGTGCCAAAGTACATTTGCCAGAACCGGTTCACCGTCACTCGCGCCGTCAGCGGATTCTCGCGGCTGGTGATCCACTGCGCCAGCCCCAATCGATTGGGCGGCGCTCCCGCCGGCAGTGGGTGTAGCGCACCGGGCACACCCCGCTGCACCGGATCACGCGGCCGGTCATAGCTGCCGCGGTCGAGCACAAACGTCGGCTTCGGTGCCGCGGTCTCTTCCATCACCATCACCGTCGGCACGCTCTCCAGATACGTGGCGTAGTTCAGCTGCGCCTGATGCGCCTCTTTCGCCGCCTGCCGCACCGGAGCGCTGGCGGCAGTGTCCAGATACGCCGCCCGCAGCTTCGCCGTCTCCGCGCTGGAACGGGTGGCCGCCCGGGCAAGCTCGCCCAAAGTGCGAGGAGTCGCCAGGATCGCCGCTTCTTCGTCCGTGATGGCGCGCCCATAAATGCGCAGCTCATCCAAATCACCCCGGAACTTCGCTTCCAGGTAACCGCCTCCACCCAACCGCAGCGGAGCCTTGGCCCGGAAGTCCTGGTTGATGGCGTCGAGAATAATGTTCACCGGCTCCGAACGGCCATTGATGAAGATCCTCACTCCGCTGGCCAACCGCGAGCCGTCATAGCTGATCGCCACATGCTGCCATTCACCCTTGGGCACCGCGCGCACCGTCTCCAGCCGAATCGAATCATCCAGCCGCCGCTTGATCAGGTTCACCTGGAGCTTGCCGTTCTCCAGATAGACGCTCCAGCCTTCGTCGTCTGTCTTGTCCACCGCCCGCGTCACCACGGCCCCGGTCAGCGCTTCCGGCCGCATCCACAAAGCCACCGTGAACTTGTCGTAAAAGCCGTAGTCCGCCTGCTCGCCCAGCGTCTCCACGCGGGAGCCATTAAAATGCGCCGCTCCACCCACGCGGCCCGCCGCCGCTTCGTTCAGCCCGGCCCCAAACGCCAACCCCTCGCGGACTGACCAGTCAGCCTTGGTATCGAGCGTCTTCTGCCACGCCGCCTGCGCCAGCTCGATCTCCGGCAACATCGCCCGGAACCGCGATTCTGCCGCCTTCAGCCGTCCATCCAGCGACTTCAACTGCTGCTCTTGATCCGGCGTTGGCGCCTTCACGTAGGGCGGGGAATTGCCGTACTTCAGGTACCGCCCAATTTCCGGGATGCTGTTGAAGTAAGCGATGAACTGGTAAAAGTCGCGCTGTAGAATTGGGTCGTACTTGTGGTTGTGGCAGCGCGCGCAACCCACCGTCAGGCCCAGAAACACGGTGCTGGTGGTCTCCACGCGATCCACCGCATACTCGTTCAGATACTCCTCCGCGACGATGCCGCCTTCAGAGTTGCCGCGATGGTTACGATTGAAGCCGGTGGCGATCCGCTGGCTCAACGTCGCGTTCGGCAGCAGGTCTCCCGCGATCTGCTCCGTCGCGAACTGATCAAACGGCTGATTGCGATTAAACGCCTCGATCACCCAATCGCGCCAGCGCCACATTACCCGCTCGGCATCGGTCTGATAGCCGTTGGTGTCCGCATACCGCGCCGCATCCAGCCACCGCGCCGCCATTCGCTCACCATAACGGGGCGAGGCCAGCAACCGGTCGAGCAAGCGCTCATACGCATCAGCCGAGCCGTCCTTCTCGAAAGCCGCCACCTCAGCGGGCGTGGGCGGCAGTCCCGTTAAATCCAGCGTCGCGCGGCGGATCAGCGTCGCCTTGCCCGCCTCCTTCGATGCCGTCAGCCCTTCCCGCTCCAGGCGCTGGAGCACAAAGCGGTCAATCGCATTCCGCACCCTCCAGCCACTCTTCTCCGCTGGCAGCGCGGGGCGCACCGGCGGGATCAACGCCCAATGCTTTTGCCATTTCGCTCCCTCACTCACCCAATCGCCAATCAGCTTCGCTTCCGGGTCCGACAGCTTGGACCCGGTAAAGACCGGCGGCATGCGGCGCGCCGGATCGTTGGAGCTGATGCGCCGCAGCAACTCCCCGGACTCAATCGCCTTCCGCGCATCCTCTTCACGATCCAACCGCAGCTTGATCTTGCGTGCGGCGGCGTCGGGGCCATGGCAGGCATAGCAGCGGTCCGACAAGATCGGCCGGATGTCGCGGTTAAAGTCCGCGGCGGCGGCGGACAGCGAAGTCAATAGCGCGAATGAAAAGAGACAGCGGTTCACGGTTCGTCCGACATGATATCGAGTTAGCGCCTCCTTTGGGGTAGCCTCCTGAACAGTGGCGGTCAATCAGCAGTCACCAAGGCCAAGCCCACAATCATCATCAGCGCCCCCAAATGCAGACCGAAGCCGTACCGAGCCGCGACCGCAAGGAAGCGGTCTGCCCTCCCAACGCACCGGCCCCCTCAGGTAGCGGCGTGCCGCCTCAAAACAGAACCGGCCCGGCGCTGCCGAATCTTTTGCAATCCGCAGCGCCGGGCCGGAGGTAAAGCCACCCAGATTGACGGTGGCTTAGAACTCCACCTTCAGCGCCATCTGCCACTGCCGCGGCACATAGTTGGCAAATGCGCCAAAGATGCGGCCCGCCACACCGGGACAATCCACACAACCATTCGGATTGGCCAGATTGGTCCGATTGAGGAAGTTGAACGACTCCGCCCGGAACTGCGTGCGGATGCCTTCCTTGATGGTGAAGCTCTTAAAGAACGACAGATCCATCTGCGCAAACGACGGGCCACTGATCATGTTGCGGCCAATCGTGCCGAACCTTGCTCGCTGCGGACGTTGCCAGGGGCCATCCACTTGGCCATTGGCGGTCAATGGTGCGGAAGCCGTCTTGAACCAGCCGAACTGGCCGGGGTTGCTCACCGTGTAGTCGCCAATCAGGTCGGGACGGCACCAGCCGGTGTCACGATCCGCATTGCAGTCGCGATAGCTGGGCGTGATCGGCTGGCCGCTCATCCAGTTGTAGGTGCCATTCATCTGCCAGCCTCCCAGCACCAGTTCGGCTGCCTTGGGGGCATTCGACAGGAACTTGCGGCCCTTGCCTACCGGGATCTCATACAGCGACCCGACAAAGAACACGTTCGGCCGGTTGTTGCTCGACGGGCCGCGCGCCAAGCGTGCATCGCGCGGATAGTAGGTTCCGTCGTAGTCGATGTTCTTCGAGAACGTATAGTGCGACATCACCGACAGGCCGCTCGAAAAGCGCTTGTCGGCACGGATCTGAAGCGAGTGATAGTTGTTCGAAGCATCGCTGCCGTAGTAGCGCAGGTTCTGGGCCCAGCCAAACTTCTGGAAGAACGGCTTGCGCTGGTTGGTGGTCAACGTGCCAAAGCCATTGATGTCGGCCTGGTTGGGGTCGTAATCGCCACCCGTGCCCGCAAACACGTGCGTGCCCTTAGTGCCCACATAGGCCGCTTCCAGTGAGAAGCTGCCAATCTGGCGCTGGACGGTGAAGTTCCAGGCATCCACGGTGGGGAACCGGATCGGGTTGGTGATCATGAAGGCCGTCACGCCATTCGGCAGCATGTTGAAGCCGTTGGGACCCTTGCGCTGAGCCGCCAGAATCGTGGTGGGGTTGAGGGGCGTCGGACCATTGGCCAGCGTAAAGACGCGGTCAAAGTTCTGCGCCGGCTGATCGGACTGGATGCCCAGTACCGGCAGATTCTGCGTGACGTTGTGGCCGAAGATCGAACCGAAAACGCCCAGGTTGTAGCCGCGCCCGTAACCGGTGCGGATGACCGTCTTCGAATTCAGCTGATAGGCAATGCCCAGGCGGGGCGCAAAGTTGGTCCAGGGTGCCGTGACGTTCAGGTCGCGGCCCACGCCATTCTGGCCCGCCACCATGATCTCGCCCGTGGTCGAATTCAGGAAGCCGCCATTGCCATCCTCATTCACAAACTGCGGCCGGTAGATCTCCCACCGCAGGCCGTAGTTGATCGTCAACTTCTTGGTGATGCGCCAGGAATCCTGGGCGAAGAAGAACCAGCGGTTCTGGGTTTCGCGCGCGTTCAGCGAATTGGAAACATAGCGCTCAAAGCGGGACACATCGCCCACCAGGAACGACGCCAACCCCGACCCGCCACCCAACGGCCCCTGCGTGCGGGCCGCGTCGAAGTTCAGTTCGCCGGAACGGTGCCGGTCACTGGGCACGCGCAGGTTGTGGGCCTGGCGGATATCGCCGCCAAACTTGAACGTGTGGTTGCCTTGGATCTTGGTCCAGTTGTTCACGAACTGATACTGGTTCTCATCCTGGATCAGCGGGCAGTTGCAACCGTTCACGCCCAGCGCGTAGCCAAAACGGAACAGGTTGTTGCCGTAGCCGTTGATGAAGAAGGCGGGCATACCGGAATTGAAGTTGTCATCTGTGTTCAAACCCGGAATCCCGGCATCCTTGGCCGGTGCCGTGCCAATGCCATTGGGCTGGCCAAACACCTTGTACCGGAACCAGCCAAAACGGAAGTCCGTCAGCAGCGTCGGCTTCACCGTGTAGTCAAAGCCGCCCGCAATCGAGTGGTTGCGCGAATCCGACTTGCCCGCATAGGCGTTGGTCGAGCCGGACGCATCCAGGCCCGGGCCTCCCGCCACCAAGCCGAACGAGCCCGGCGCCAGCACCCGGAACTGCTGCATGCTGTAGCGGCCAAAGATGTGGAGCTTTTCGGTGGTGTAGTGATCGACGCGAGTGTTGATCGCTTCATCGTCGGATTTCACGCCGCCCGAAGAAGCAAAGTTCGGTTGATCGAGAACGGCATTGATGTTCGGGCCGGGAATCTGCCGCAGCAGCGCCTGGGCCTGCCCGGCCAAGCGGTTGGCCGGGATGATGTTGTTGGGGAACTGGGTACGCGTGGCGGGGGTGGCGCCGCTGGCCGGATCGAAGATATTCAGGTTCAGGGCCCGCAGGTCGCCCGCCCGCTCTTCCATCGTCGGCACGCGCAACAGTGCGCCGCCGCCGGTGTTGCGTCGCGTGCCCTGGAAGTCGCCAAAGTAGAACAGCTTGTTCTTCATGATCGGGCCACCGATTGAAGCGCCAAACTGGTTCCACTGCGTCAGCGGGATCAGGCGGCCATTGGAGTTGGGGATCACGCGGGATTGCGTGAACGGGTTGCGCGCCTGCAAGTGGTCATTGCGCAGGAACCAGAACGCGCTGCCGTGGATCTGGTTGGTGCCGGACTTCGTCTGCGCGCTCACCACGCCCGCGCTCGCCACTCCAAATTCCGCGTCATAGTTGGCCGTTGTGATCTTGGCTTCGGTCACCGATTCCAGCGTGGGGTTAATGACAATCCAGCCCAGCACCGCATCATGGTTGTCCGTGCCGTCCAGCAGGTGGCTTGTCCCGGCGAAGCTCTGGCCATTCACCAGCATGCGGTACGAACCCTGCGGGTTCTCGGCAGAGGCCGCCGTCATGGAGGTGGGGAATGACACCACACCCGGTGTCATCAGCTGCAGGTTCGTGAACCGGCGGCTTAGGATCGGGAGATTGGTCACCGTCTTCTCGCTCCAGGTCGTGCTGACGTCACTGCGTTCCGTTTTCAGGATGCCGGCTTCGGAGCTGACTTCCATCGTCTGCGTCACGTCGCCCACCTGCAGCAGCAAGTCAATGCGCGTTTCCGTATCCACGGAGACGCCGACGTTTTCCTGATTCAACGCCTTAAAGCCAGCCGCCTCCACGCGGACCCGGTAACGGCCCACGATCAGGAACCGCTGTGTGAAGTTCCCGGATTCATTCGTCGTCGTCGTCGTGGCCACATCGCGGCCCGTATCCGTGATGGTTACCTTGGCCCCCGCAACGGCGGCCCCCGTGGGGTCCACCACGGTGCCGACGATGGTGCCGTAAACGGCTTGTGAGAAGCCGGGAGAAACTGCAGCGATCGCCAAGACCGCGGCCAAAAGAAGTCTTTTCAACATAGATACCCCTCCAACTGAAAACGTGGCGTCTGTTATATCACAAATGGCCATCAGCCCCCAACTAAGGAATTGAACTGCTGCGGGGCGGCCCAAACGTCGGCGGCCAATGGGCGTGGCCCAGCGTGGTGCCGTCCGGCATTCCACACCACGGTGCGTCTGGCTCTGCGAGAAGGTTCTCCAGATCGAGCGGATCAACCGCCAGCGGCGATTCTGGCCGGTCCCCGCTCCATTGATCACCCGTCCGTCCGGCGGAGACCTCAATGCTGTGGCCATCGGGGTCGGTCAGGTAGAGCGACTCACCCACTAAGTAATCCGCCACGCCATCCAGCGGGTGGCGGATCGCGAGCAGGTGCCGGACCAACTGCGCCAGCGCGGCACGGTGTGGCAAGACAAGGGCAAACTCAGGCCGCCCGGGGCTGGCGGGCAGGCTCGGGCGGGCGCCGGGTTGTTCGGCCAAGTGGAGCAGCGCATGGCCTGGCACACCCAGCGTCGCGGAGCCGGCCGTAGCCTCCAGCACCGCTAGTCCCAATACGTGCTGATAGAAGTGGAGCGAGCGTTCCAGGCTGACTACGCCGAGGCCAACCGGATCAATCGCCAGATCAGAAATGGTGCCCACGCCCTCCAATCTCGCATAGCTGATGGACGTGGGGCCTCTCGGTCGCCAGATTCACCCAATGACCGCCAGTGCGAGATGGCCTGTCCTGCCGGCGTTGTGGCGTCACTTACAGCAGACGCCACCCCAAAGGAACGGGGCCCACCGGAAGTTACTCCGGGGGCCCCTTCCGCTCGTGGGGCGGAACTTGTTGGGGAGATGATCTATGCGGGCTGATCTATCTCCATTTGATGGCTGCTCGGCAGGTCCCTCCTGCTGGTCCTGGGTCGGGTTACGCTGCCGCCGGCCGCGCGGCTTCCTTGAAGCGGACGCTCACCAGCTTCGAGACGCCTGGCTCCTGCATGGTGACGCCATACATCGCCTGCGCCGATTCCATCGTGCGCTTAGCGTGGGTGATGACGATGAACTGCGTCTGGCTCGACATCTCCTTCAGCAGCGCGGACAGGCGCATGATGTTGGGTTCATCCAGCGGCGCATCCACTTCGTCCAGGATGCAGAACGGTGACGGCTGATACTTGAAGATCGCCATCAGCAGCGCCATGGCGGTCATGGCGCGCTCACCGCCCGAAAGCAGCAGCACGTTCTGGAGCTTCTTGCCCGGCGGCTGGGCCACCAGGTCGATGCCCGATTCGTTGACGTTTTCCTGATCAGTCAGGCGCATTTCGCCCAAGCCGCCGTTGAACAGCGTCTTGAACATGTCGCGGAAGTAGGCGTTGATCTTTTCGAACGCTTCATTGAAGCGGCGCTTGGATTCGACGTCGATCTCCTGGATGGCCTTTTCGGTATCCCGGATCGAATCGAGCAGGTCCTGCCTCTGCGTATTGAGGAAGTCGTACCGGCGCTGCGCCTCTTCATACTCCTCCAACGCCTGCGTGTTCACCGGGCCCAAACCTTCAATCCGGCGGTTCAAGTCCTTCACCTTGTCTTCCGCTTCGGCCAAGGCCACCTCATCAAAGGTACGATCCACGGCCGCGGCTACCTCAGCGGCATTGGTATCGAGCTGGTTCTGGCAGTTCTCTTCCAGGTGCTTCAGGTCGCTTTGGCGCCGGACCAGTTCGATCTCGATCTGCGAGCGGCGTTCAGCCAGTTGTTGCGCCGTGATGCGGAGCGTCTTCATCTGCTGATCCGTCGCGGCCAGCGCTGTCTTCTGTTCGGCTTCCCGCGTCGCCATCTCGCGCACTGCGGTGGCCAGCGTGCCGATCGCATCGTTCAGCTCAGTGGAGCGTGAATCGAGGCCCATGTTGTCGTTCAACAGTCGCTGCCGGTCCACGCCCAGACGCTCCATCTCGGTCGAGAGGAATTGGCGGCGGTGCGCAAGCTCACGAATCTGCGCTTCCAGACGCTGGGCGGCCGCTTGTGCGGAACGAGCCCGCTCTTCAAGACTGGCCAGGCCCGCTCGGAGCGCGGAATGCTCCTCGCCCAGATGGGCGGCCTTACGCTGCAGCTCTTCGACATTGGAGCGCGTGGCCAGCAGCGCCTTCTCCACCTCTGCCCCGGCGGCCTCTTTTTCGGCCACCGCTTGCTGCCGTTGCTGCAACTGCGCCAGCGACCGTTCCCGGTCCCGTTGCAGACGCTGCAAGTCGTTACGCGCCACATTCAAGCGCGAATTGGCGCGCTGCAACTCCTCGGACATCTTCCGGCTCTCGTGGTCGATCGCCAGCGCGTCCTTCTCCTGCGTCTGTTGCTGCTGACGCAGCTTTTCAAGCTGCTCCGCCAACGCGGTGATCTCAGCTTCCAGTTGCGCCTGCCGGGCGATCGCTTCATCCAGCGCCACTTGCTTGGTGCGTTCGAGCGTAGTGAGTTCGCGCAGTTCGCGCTTCAACGCCAGCGGACCGCTGGATGACTTCTTGCCACCCGACACCGCGTAGCCGTGATAGCAGACGCCATCGGGCAGCAGGAAGTAGACGTCCGGGTATTCCAGCGCCAGCCGCTGGGCGGCGTTGCGGTCTGTCGCCAGAAAGCAGCGCGACAGGCGCGGCAAAAGTTCGGCCGGAGCTTCGGTGAGGCCATTGGTCAGGCGCAGCACGTCGCTCAAGCGAGCGGCGATGCCAGTGTCAGGGCCAACGGGCGGCTCAGCCACCGGACCACGCAGAAGCTCCGATTGGGGGGGAGGATGGACCAGGAAAGTCGCGCGGCCATCCAGATCGCTCCGCATCAGCTCAACGCCTTGTTGCGCAGCGGCCCAGTCATGGACCAGCACGTACTCCAACTCTTCGTGCAAAAACTCTTCGGTGGCCTTTTCGTAGTTGCGGTCCACTTCGACAAAGTCGGCCAACACGCCCATCGGCTTCAAGCCGCCGCCCTGGCCACGTTCGATGGCCGTGAACAGCCGCTTCACCGATTCGGTGGTGTAGGCACGGTGCGACAGAATCTCGTTCAGCGAATCCTTGCGCGCCTTGGTGCGGGATAGCTCGGCGCGCCGCTCATCCACCAGACGCCGGGCCTCACCCTGCTGCTGGCGCTTGGCGTTCAACTCGCCGTCCACGCGCTTGCGCTCCGCGCCCACCATGGCCAACTCTTGCTGCCGGGCCGTCGCGCGTTCAGCCAGCGAGGTCTTCAGCCCTTCCAGACGCGCAATCTCCGCCACACCGGACTCTTCGTCCCGCGTAATTCGAGCCGAATCCCGGTCCAGTGACTGCATGTAGCCATCAGCCTGGGCCAACTGATTCTTGAGCGTCGACGCTTCGCCCATCAACCGCAGCACCTGCTGCCGGGCATTCTCGGCTTCGCGTTCCCGCTGCCGGAGGTCGTTTTGCAGAGCATCCCGCTCCGTCGTCTTGGCGTGCAGGGTGGTGCGGGCCGCGGCCAGTTCCGTGCCTACATCCGCGCCCTGCGCGATGTGCGAGGCGTGTTCGGCCTTGCGGTCACCCAGGCGGGTTTCCACGTCCACTGACTCGGTTTCAGCCTGCTGCAGACGCTGCTCAATGGCCGCAATCTGCCGCGCCTGCGATTCCAGCCGGCCGCGCGTACGCTCCGCTTCCAACTGCAATTCCGAAAGCTTACGGCGAGCTTCGGTCAGTTCGGCTTCCGTGGCAAAGCACTGCTGGCGGAGGCTGGCCGTTTGAGTTTCGCCCACCGCCACTTCCTGATTGGCGGTGCCCAATTGCTCAGTAGCGACATTCAGGTCCAGCGCGGTCTTGGTGATCTCCCGCTCCAGAATCTGATACCGGCCAGCAATCGCAAACCGCAACTGCATGACATATTCGCCGCGCAGCTCTTCAAACCGCTTCGCTTTGGCCGCCTGACGCTTCAGCGAATTGGCTTGGCGGCCCACTTCTTCCAAAATGTCAAAGACGCGGTTGAGGTTCTGCTTGGCCCCTTCCAGCTTGGCTTCGGCCAGCCGGCGGCGCGCCTTGAAGCGACCCACACCGGCGGCTTCTTCGATCACATTGCGGCGGTCAGCTGGCTTGTTCGACAGAATCTGCCCAATGCGGCCCTGCTCAATGATGGCGTAGCTTTCCGGACCCAGGCCCGTACCCATAAACAGATCCTGGATGTCGCGCAGGCGGGCCTGCTTGCCGTCGATCAGGTATTCGCTCTCACCATTGCGGAACAGGCGGCGCGTGATCGTGATTTCTTTGGCTTTACCGAAATGCTCAATCGGCTTGGCGGAATCGATCGGTACCGCCGCCCCATCAGCCGCCGGAGCCTCGGGCTTGGCTTCTTTTTCCAGATGATAGCCAGGGTCTACCAGCGTCATGGTCACTTGGGCCATGCCGAGCGGCTTGCGATCCCGGGTGCCGGCGAAGATCACATCTTCCATCCGGGCGCCGCGCAACGACTTGGCGGACTGTTCACCCAGCACCCAACTGATGGCGTCGCTGAGGTTCGATTTGCCACAGCCGTTGGGGCCCACGATGGCGGCCACCCCTTCGCCGTGAAATTTCATCTCGGTCCGGTCGCAGAAGGACTTAAAGCCCTGAATCTCGACTCGCTTAAGCTTGAGCACTTGTGGCTACCTCTTCACACAGATGCAGGTGGGTACAGGAGCAGACGACTGCCACGGCATTCCGTTGCAACGTCCCGCTCCTTCTCGGGGGGTACGCTCAGATTATACCGGATCGAGGGCGATTGCAAGCAGACCGCCCCCTGCCCCTGGGGATATCCACAGTTTCACCACAACATCTTGTGGCCATCTGCGGAAGATCCGGGTGAGACCGTCAGAACTGAAACCGCGCCCCCAACTGAATCCGCCGCCCGGACCAACTGGAGACGGCCCGCCCGAAGAAGGGTGACGTCACCGCGCCGAGGTACCCAGTGGCATTCAAATGGTTCAACAGATTGAAGGCGTCTACGGAAATCGTTGCCGTGGGGCTCTTCTCCTTCATCTTGGGGCGCACCTTGAAATCGTGGTACCAGCGCAAATCGACCTGATCCAGCCGCGGTCCCAGGCCAGTGTTGCGCCCGACACCCAGAGGCCGGTCGTTCGCCAAGCCGTCGCGGTTGTCATCGCGGCCGGTAGTGATGTTGTAGGGGATGCCGCTCATGAACTGCAGCGAGAGGCCGAACGTCGCCCAGCGGTGCAGCTCTGCCGTGCCCATGAAGTTGAACATGTGGCGGCGGTCGGTATCGGCACGGCCAAACTCGCCCGAAGGGGCGGCGCTGGAGGCCGGAAACCAGTTCAAGCCTTGGGCATCCGTCCGCGTGTTGTAGAGGACGTACATCAGCATTCCGCTTACCTTCGGCGCAATCGGGCCCCGAAGGTAGAACTCCAACGAATCGCCCACCCACCGGCCAGCGGATTCCAGTTGCCGGAGTTGGGCTATCGCCGGGTCGGGCCGGGTGAGATACAGCGGACCCAGCGGCGCATTGGCATCCCGGGAACGGAACATCCGGGAGCCGCGCACGCCGCTGTACTGCACGGTCAGCGTGGTCTTCTTCAAGATGGCCCGCTCCAGCAGGATGTTGTACTGCCAATAGTTGGGCAACTGAACATTGGGCTGCTGGCGCACGACGCTCGTGGGGAGCGAACTGAGCGGCCGGTTAAAGTCATTGCCGGTCAGGATGTAGCGCCGCAGTTGCGTGCCGTTAAACCGCAGTAGATCCAGGATCGGCTGCGGGCCGGACCGCTCAAAGAATGAGCCCACGCCCGTCCGCACCACCCAGTTGCGCTGCTTCCCCGGAGCCCAGGCAATCGACAACCGTGGCTGCACGTTATTCCCGTCCGTAAAGTAGTTCTGGTAGTCGTAGCGGACACCCCAGGCCACCGACAAATTGCGCCGCACCTGGTACTCGTCCTGAAAGAAGTAGCCCACCGTCTTTTCGACAAACACCACCTTGGGATCGCCGCGCTGGATAACAGCGGAAAACGGGCGCTGCGCGAGATAGTCGGCCAGGTTGGCGTAGTTGTAAGTGCCCAACTGATTGGCCCGGTCCGAGAGGCCGCGGCGGGACCAGTCCGGCAGGTTCAGCCCGTACTTCATGTTGTGACGCTTGGCGGTCTGCGTGACGATGAAGAACAGTGCCCCATGCACTTCCGTGCGCAGTTCATCCATCTGCGCTCCGCCGCCCGTAAACGCATCGCTCACCACCACGCGCGGCGCGGCAAGGTTGCTGCGGCGGGGGGCGGCATAGCGGCCAAACAATGCCCGCCACTGCACCAGGAGCTTGGGCGAAAGCACGGCCCGGTGGTTAAAGATGAGCTCATCTTCGCGGAACCGCAGCTGCATACCGGCCTCGGGCAACACAACGCCGCCTACACCCTGGTTGTTCTGCCAGCGATCCTGAAAATTGATCTGGCCAAAGAAGGCGTGACGGTCATTCGGGGCGTGACTAAGGCGGGCGGACAGATACGTATTGCGGGTAGGCGTCTCGACGTTGGTGTTCACCAACCCCTGGGGCGTGGACGCGAAGACGATGGCCTGGAAATCATCGTTCTCTCGTTGGCCGGAGAGCAGAAACGACGTGCGCTTCCCGCTGCCCACCGGCCCCAGCAGACTGCCTTCAAACGTACGGCGCTGTTCGGGCGGCCGGACCGCGGCAAAGGCGTCACGGGCGTTCAGGTGCTGGTCCCGGAAGAGAAAATTCAGTGTGCCGTGATAGGCGTCGGTGCCGGACTTGGTAATCACCTCAATCCGGCGGCGGCTCCAGCGCGGATACTCGGCGGTGTAGGGGTTCTGGTTGATCTTGATCTCTTGAATCGCCGAGGCGGTGACGCCCAGATTGCGGGCCTCCATGCCATCGACAATCAAAGAAAGTCCACCGGCACCCATGCTGGGATCCAGAAAGCGAGTGAGAGCCGCAATCGGGTCGCCGCCCAACATCGGTAGATTGTCCAGCAGCCCGCGTTCCACCGAAATGGTGTCGCGATTTTGGTCCGAATCCACCGATAATTTGTCCGCGCGATCCGTCACCGTAATCGAGTCGCGGCGGGTCACCAGCGCCGGCTCGGGCGTGTTCTGTATCAGCAATAGCGCCAGGCTAAGGTATGAGCTCAATCCGTTCCCCAAGCGCCGCTTCCACTGCCTTGCGCGTATAGGGCAACGGGTGCGGCGCCCCTTTTGCCCAACCATCCACCAGATCCCGGTAGTGCTTGGACGCGGGGTCCGCCACCTCACCGGGAATATTCGTAATCACCGAATTATCCCAGTTTGACGGATCCAATACTTGTTTGTATGAAGCGCCGTGATTCATGGCGAACGGGCGCGCCGGGGGCCACCCGGCCGCCCGCACAGTGTTCGCATCGCCCGGCGTAGGGAATGGCGGGATGTGCCACTCGGGTCGATTGATGGGGTGGCGCAACGAAAGCTGATGCACCTTGCCCCACTGCCATTGCGCCATTTCGGTACCTTGCGTCTTCTCAATCTCAGCCAGTGCGGTGCGGAGGGCGGTGGAAAGCCCCGGATGATTCGGCGTTGCCTCCAGCGTCTTCAGCAGCGTCATCTGATTCGTGCGGCGGCCCAACTCCGGCCCAAAGACGGCGACGGGCAGACGCAGCATCCAGGTCTCCCAAATCAATGCCTCCGCTGATTCCACCGTCATCCGCGCATCCCAGTTCAGCAGCCGCTTCTTGATCTCCTCCGCTCGGGCATCGGGAGCCGTCCACTGCTTCAACACGCCCTGAAAGCGGCGCGCGGGCAGCGAGAGCACGTCGTAATGCATCCGGGTGAAGTCTTCAATCGAAAACTTCTTCTTCTCCGCCAGCATCTCCTTCACCCGCTGCTCACGGAACGGCAACGCCCACTCGTAGCTGAACACATGCTTAAAGCCATCGGGCGTGATGCGCGAATTGGCCGTCGCCACAAAGTGGTTGGCCGGATTGTAGGATTGCGGGTGCTCGGAAAGCGGCAGCCAGCCGGACCAGTCGTACTCGCCGCTCTCACCCGGCACCGGCAGCAACCCGTTTCCGCTCTTGCGCACGGGGGCCAAGCCCGCCGCGATCCAGCCAATGTTGCCCGCGCGGTCTGCATAGATCAGGTTCTCCGACGGCGCCTTGAAGTTCGCGGTGGCCTGCTTGAACTCGCCCCAGTTTTTGGCCCGCGCCAAACCCAAAGCAGCCAGATAGCCCGCCCCGCCCGGTTCCGCCCCCACCCACTTCAGCGCCACCGCGAGATTGCGCTTCTGGTCTTCATAGATCACCGGACCGTGCACGGTGTACTTCAACTGCGCCACCACCGGCGCGGCACCCTTCACGGGGATCGGTGTCTCTTCAATCTCCAGTTCGCGCCATTCGCCCTTGTAGCGATACTGTTTGGGGTTCGATGGGTTCAACTGCTCCACGAACAGGTCCTGCTGGTCAATGCCGACGATGGTGAAGCCGAAGGCCACCTCTTCGTTGTGGCCCAGCGCAATGCCGGGCAGCGCCGGTTCACCGGCACCGATGATGTTCCAGCCGGGGGCCACCAGATGCACGGTCTTGCGCAGCGAAGGGTTGGAGATGGTGCGGTGCGGATCGTTGGCCAGCAGCGGCTTGCCCGTCGTGGTCATGGTGCCATCCACCACCCAGTTGTTGGACCCATCGTCAAACCGCACTTCACCCACCGCCGCCTGATAGTCCCGTACGATCTCGGCCGTGATCTGCTTTAAGTCAAGGCCCTGGGGCACGGTGATCTTGACGAACGGATCCGGCGGAAGCATTTTCTGCACCGTGTCCAGGCCAAAGCGCTGGATATCCAGCGCGCGCGTCACTTCCAGCGTCGCGTTGCGCAGCATTTGCAGGCCCGCAATACGCGCCGTGACGTCTTCCGCCTGCCACAGGCCGGGGTCGTAGCCCGCTGCCGCAAACTCCGGCGGACGCTTACCCTTCAGCGATTCGATGTAGGCGTTGATGCCCCGCGTGAAGGCCATCGCGATGGGCATCGCATCGGGAGAGTAGCTGCGCCATTCGTCGTTCCAGTTGCCGCGATACCGCACCAGGCGGGCAATGCGATCCCGCGCGACAAACTTGGGCCCCAGCACTTCGGCCAGCTTGCCGGTGCCGGTACGGCGCCACAGGTCGATCTGGAACAGCCGGTCCCGCGCGGTGATGTAGCCTTGCGCAAAGAACAGGTCGTGCGAGTTCTCCGCGTAGATATGCGGCACGCCCCACTTGTCACGCAGCACCTCCACCTTGGCCTTCAAGGCCGGAAGTTTCACCGTCTCGGCGGATGCCGCCAGGGCGAGTAACAAGACAAACGTAAGCCGCATGACACGCTATTGTAGCGGCCTGCTGGACACTACTTGAGCGATGGCCACTCCGGCCGGCGCTTCTCTCGGAACGCGGCCAGCCCTTCGGCAAAGTCCGGACCCGACAGCACCGGAGCACGCAGTTCGAGTGCCCGGAGGGCGAGCGCTTCCATCCCCGGATCCCGCGCCAGTTCCATACCCGCGCGCACCGCCACCGGCGAAGCATTGGCGATCGTTTCGGCAATGGCAAAGGCGCGATCTTCCAACTCCACTTCCGGCACTACTTCCTGCACCAAGCCCCATTGCAAAGCCTCATGCGTGCCGAACAGGCGACCGGTCAACGCCAGCGACATGACGCGACGCTCACCCAAAGCCGCCACCATCGCGGGCCAGATCACAAACGGCCAGATGCCAATGCGGATCTCGGTCAAACCAAACTGCGCACCCTGTGCTGTGATGGCGACATGCGCGTTGGCCACCAAGCCCAGCCCACCACCCAATGCCGGACCCTGCACTGCGGCAATGATCGGCACGGTGGAACGATGACGCAAGGTGAACAGCGTCGAGTGGATCTCGGTCGCCTGCGGCGTAGGGTCATCCAGATCCATGCCCGCTGAGAAGGTCTTGCCCTCCGCATCCAGCAGAATCGCGCCCGTGGGCTGCTCCACTGCCGTCACCGTGACGGCTTCCACCAAGGCCGCGCAGAGCTCAGCGCTCAATGCATTACGTTTCGCGGGCCGCGCAAGCGTCAAATGCAGCACCCGCCCTTCGCGAGCAACTTTCAAAACGCCACTAGCCAAGTTCATCCTCCGTCACTTCGA
Organism: Bryobacteraceae bacterium; assembly: GCA_947458745.1. Lineage (GTDB taxonomy): Bacteria > Acidobacteriota > Terriglobia > Bryobacterales > Bryobacteraceae > JAPKYZ01. The sequence continues at coordinate 135,158 of CANGYQ010000006.1, forward strand.
TCTCGAGGCCCAGCAATTGCGATCCAAAGATCTTGCCCTGCGCATCCAGGCGTAGCGACACAGTGCCACCACCGTCGAGCGCCTCTTCCAGCACAAAGTTCAAGGCCGCCACATTGGGCAGCTCATAGCGCGTCACCGGACCATGGACCAGGTCGCTGAAGTAGTGCTTCACCCGCTCCGCCGTCACCTCGCGCAGCAGCACTGGGTAATACCGCGGGTCGCGAGCGATCACGCCAATGTTGGACAAGTCGCCCTTGTCACCGGACCGCGTATGGGCGATGCGTTCGAGCGTGATCTTCATGCCACCACCTCCACCCGCGTCTTCACCTGATCGCGATCGAGATATGCCGGAGCATAGGCCACGATCTCTCGCACCGCCGGGCGGCCTTCGCCATAGCCCGTGCCACCGGGCGGGCCCGACAGCACCAGCGGAATCATCTCCCGCGTAAAGCGGTCCACGGCCTTGCGGTCCTTGCCACGGACACCAAAGCGGAGCTGCATCAGTTGATCGTCGCCCAGATACTCGGCATGCATGGCGTCGAAGGGCAGCCGCAATTGGGCGATCCGCTCGCGGACCGTAGCCTCAGCAATCTCGCAGCGGCGGCGCGCCTGCGGTCCAGGAAACGTAATCGTGCCGATCGACCGCCAGCCCGCGTGATAGCTGATGGAGACCTTCAGCTTCTGGGGGCGTGGCTGGCCCTTGACGCCGGAGACATGCGCGTCCTTGAGAGTAATGGTGGTGAAGTTGGCAATCACATCGGGCGTGAAGTACTGCCGCGGGTCTTGGATCTCATAGACCAACTGCTCCTTGATGCAGGCATCGCAGATCACGCCGCCCGTGCCGGAATGCTTGGTGACGCGGAAGGTTCCATCAGGCTCGGCTTCCAGGATCGGATAGCCAATGTTGGCCGGGTCCGGCAGCGTCTCCCAGGCAGCGCTGCAATTGCCGCCGGTGGCTTGCGTACCGCATTCGATGATGTGGCCGCCAACGATACCGGAGGCCAAACGGTCCCAATCATCTTCCGCCCAGCCAAACTCATGCACCATGGCAGCCAGGGCCAACGCCGCATCGGCGATGCGGCCACCGATCACCACGTCGGCTCCAGTGGCCAAGGCTTCCGCCACCGGGAACGCACCGATGTAGGCATTGGCCGATAGGATCTGCGGACGGATCGCGGCGATCTGTTCGCTGAATTCGTCACCCAAGTCATCCAGGCGGTCCATCAGGTCGTCACCCAACACCACGGCCACCTTCAACCCCGGCGCGAGTCGCTTCACTTCACGCGCACAGGCCAGCGGATTGACGCCGCCCGCGTTGGCAATCACCTTCACGCGGCCCGCGATCTCCGCAGCCAGGCGCGCCATCAACGGCGGAAAGTCTCGCGCATATCCGAGCGCGGGGTCTTCCTTGCGTTGCTTCTGCAAGATCGACATCGTGACCTCGGCCAGATAGTCCAGCGTCAGGTAGTCGAGCGGCCCTTGCTCCACCATGCGCACGGGCGCTTCCAGCCAGTCGCCCCAAAAGCCTTGCGCATTGCCGATGCGGATCATGCGGTGCACGCCTCCAGCGCAAAACTGAGAATGTCACGCGTCTTCAGCGGATCGATCAACGCATCCACATGCCCGCGCGCCGCGGCATGCTTGGCATCGAGCCACAGTTCGTAGTTGGCCCGCGTTGCGGCAATGCGCTCTTCAATCTCGGGCGGCAGTGGCTGGCCTGCAGCCTTGTACTTGGCCATCTCCGGCCCATGCACGGCCTGCACCGCCGCGTCGCCTTCCATCACGCCGATGCGGGCGGTGGGCCAGCCAAAGGTGAAGTTCGGGTCAAAGCCCTGGCCCGCCATCGCGTAGTAACCAGCGCCGGAGGCATGGTTGAGCGTCAGCACGATCTTGGGCACGGTGGCGCAGGCCATCGATTCCACCATGTCCGCCCCGGCGCGAATGATGCCGCCTTGTTCCGCCTCCACACCCACCATAAAGCCCGAGACATCCTGCAGGTAGATCAACGGCATACCCAAACGTTCCGCCGTCTCCACAAAGTAAGCCACCTTGCGGGCGGACTCCGTGTAGACGATGCCGCCCAGCCGCGGCTTCGATCCCGGCGCACCTTTCAGGAACCCGCGTCGATTCGCAATCACGCCCACCGGGCGGCCATGCAAGCGGGCGTTGGCGCACAGCAATTCCGGCGCATGGTGCGGCTGAAACTCCATCCAACTATCCGCGTCAAACAGCCGCGCGGTGATCTGCTCCACGTCGTAGGGCAGGCGATGGTCAGCGGGCAGGACATCATAGAGGCCCTCAGCGGATAGAGCAGGCATTTCGCCATACAGCGGCTCCCGGGGAGCACCCAGGTCTCGCACGCGGGCGCGAATTTGTTTCAAACAATCCTGGTCATCGGTGGCCGTGAAGTGGGCCACGCCACTCACGGTGGTATGCATGGTGGCACCACCCAAGGACTCGGCATCGGTCTGCTGGCCGGTGGCGCCCTTCACCAGATTCGGCCCGCCCAAGCCCATAAAGCTGGTCTTCTCCACCATGATGATCACGTCCGACAGCGCAGGCAGATACGCCCCGCCCGCAATGCACATGCCCATCACGGCCGCGATCTGCGGGATCTTCAGGCGGCGGCGCATGAGTGAGTTGTAGTAGAAGATTCTGGCCGCACCATACTGGCCGGGGAAGATGCCGTCCTGGTAGGGCAGGTTGACGCCGGCTGAATCCACCAGATAGATAATCGGCAACCGGTTCTTCATGGCGATCTCTTGCGCACGAAGAATCTTGTGGATCGTCTCCGGCCACCACGCCCCGGCTTTCACCGTGGCATCGTTGGCGACAATCACCACCGGCCGGTTCTCGACACGAGCCACGCCTGTCACCACACCCGCCGCCGGAGCCTGCCAGTCGTACTTGTCGTAGGCGATCAGCAGGCCGGTTTCGAGAAACAGACTACCGGGATCAATCAGCGCCGCAATGCGCTCCCGTGCCGTCAGCTTGCCATCGCGGTGCTGCTTGTCGATCTTGGCTGCGCCGCCGCCTTGGCGAAGCCGGTCTTCAAGAACAGCCAGTTGCTCGACGAGATCCCTCATTCGCCTGTAGGATAGCGGACGTGAGACCGTGGATCGTTTTGGCCTTGGCTGCCTTACCAGCGTTGGCCCACAACTTTAGCGCCAGCCGCAGCGAGTTGACGCTGGAAGGCAATGGCTTGGCGCGCCTGGAAGTACACCTGCCGGCGAGCGAAGTGGAGCATCTGGCGCAAGCCAATCGCGCCCTGCTGCGCCACTTCCGGATCAACAACGAAGGGGCGATCAGCCAGCAGTGCGAGTATCTGCCGGATGAACTGGTGTGCCGCGGCAAGTTCTTCGCCACCGAACCGCTGGAGATCGAGTGCCGCCTGCCGGAAGCGGTACTGCCACAGCACATCCACTCGATGAAGTTTCAAGATCAGAACATCGTCTTCACCGGAGCCATCGTCCGGGCAGTACCCGGGCAGGGCCCGCCGCTAGTGTTGCTGGTGGCGCTGGCCGTGACGCTGCTGGCCGCGACTTTGGCTGGTAGCCGCTGGTTGCGGCGAAAGGGCAGCGACCGCTCCGTTGCCGTCGCGGCTCGGTCTGACGTGCCTTAAAAGTTGACGACTTTGCCGAACGACGCCGCGTCGAGGCTGGCACCACCGACCAGAGCGCCATCGATGTCGGGCTGCGACATCAGGCCCGTGACGTTGTCCGGCTTGACGCTGCCGCCGTACAGGATACGGACATCGACCGGCAGCAGGGAGCGCAGATAGGCATGCGCGGCTTGCGCCATTTCGGGCGTGGCCACTTTGCCGGTACCGATGGCCCAGACGGGTTCATAGGCGATCACGATCTTGGCGAGGTCATCGCCCAGGGGCAGAATGCCGCCGTCGAACTGGGTCTTCAAGACGGATTCAGTTTGGCCCGCTTCACGCTCGGCCAACGTCTCGCCCACACAAACGATGGGCTTCAAACCCGCGGCTAGAGCGGCCTTCGTACGGTCGAGCACGGTGGCATCGGTTTCACCAAAGAACTGGCGGCGTTCGCTGTGACCGATGATCACCCACTTGGCGCCGGAGGCCAGCAGCATGGGGCCGGAGATTTCGCCGGTGAACGCGCCTTCGTTCTTCCAGTAGAGGTTCTGGCCGCCGATCTCGACATTGGAACCAGCCGTGGCTTCCACGGCCGCGGCGATGTCGATGAAGGGCGGGCAGATCACCACGTCGTGAGCGGAAGCAGAAACCAGGGGCACGAAGACGGAGAAGAACTCCTTGGTTTCGGCCGGGGTCTTGTACATCTTCCAGTTGCCAGCAAGCAGGGGTTTGCGCATGAACTTTTTAGTTTAGCGAGACACCCAACACTCGCGCCAACCGGCCGGCGATGGAGAGCATGTCGATCTCGGGCGTCTTGCCCGCCTTAATGCCGGGGCCGCGCAGGATGAAGGTGCTGCGATAGTCCGGGCGGGCGGGCCATTGGCCGTGATTGCCTTTCTCGTGCGGGGGCAGCGTGATGGCGGTATTTGCAAGGTCGCGGGTGAACTGCGCATGCTCCACCGGCTCATAGGCGGTGACAGCGCCCGAGATGAACGGCACGAAGCGGCTGAGTTCAGCGCGTGGAATCTCGCGGCCGATAGCGAACTCCGGCGGGGCATTCTTCAACCGCGCAGCTTCTTCGGGCGTGCGGGCAATGACGATGCCGCTGAGCGATTGCACGTTCAGCGAGGCGACGTTGATCATGCGGTCGATGCGTTCAAAGCCGTGGTCGGCGGTGAGGCAGATGGTGGCGGACTTGGGCGCGGCGGCGACAATCTGGCCAATGTAGGTGTCCGTGCGTTCCAACTCGGCCAGCGCTTCCTTGGTGAAGGGGCCATGGTCATGCGCTACGGCGTCGTGATCGACAAAGTGCAATAGGATCAGCTTGGCGTCGGTCTTCTTGAGCATGTAGACGGTGGCGATGGCGCGGGTGCGGTCGTCCATCCATTCCTGCTGGAAAGACTTGTCGAAGGCCGTGATCTTGTCCACCAAGCCCGGCGTGCCTTTGTCGCGAATGGTGGCTAGATCCATCCAGCCGCCCTTTCGCTTCGCAAACGCTTCGGGCAGGTTGTAACTGATGCCGGCATCGACGGTGACGGGCCAAGTGATTGCCGCCGTCTTCAATCCTGCCTTCTCCGCCGCTTGCCAAAGGGTCGGCGTTTTGAGCAGCGAGACGGACCAGTAATAGTCGCCCCCTTCTTCACGAGGCCGCCGGTTGCCCCGAATGCCATGCTCGTCGGGGCGCTTGCCGGTGATGAGTGACGTGTGCGAAGGCCAAGTGACGGTAGAGAGCACACCCACGACACCCGAAGCCATCTCGCCTTTCTTCATCAGGCGGCGCATGTGCGGAACCTTCAGGCCTAGTTTGTCGGCATCGCGGAGGTAGCGATGGTCGAGGCCATCGACGGAGATGACGACCAGGGGAGTCTGAGCCGAGGCCAGCAAGGGGAGAAGGAGGAAGAGTTGCCGCACGAGATTAATATCGCTGATCTCGGGTCTGCGCAGTGTGACGATTGCTTAACTGACCGTAACTGCGTTCAGGAAACTCTCTCCAGCCTTCAACTTCACGCCAAAGTTCTCCGCCACCGTTTGCCCGATATCAGCTAGCGAGCCGCGGGTCCCCAGGTCAACACAGTGGCCACCATGGACCAGCAGCGGGACGTATTCGCGGGAGTGGTCGGTGGAGGCGGTGGTGGGGTCGCAGCCGTGGTCGGCGGTGAAGATGATCAGGTCTCCTTCGCGGCGGTGGGCCAGTAGATCCGGCACCCAGCGGTCGGCTTCTTCGAGGGCGCTGGCGTAACCTTCCACATTGTTGCGATGGCCATAGAGGGCGTCGAAGTCGACCAGGTTGGTGAAGATCAGGCCGCGGTCCACTTCTTTCATGGCGGTCAGCGTTTTGGCCATGCCGTCGGCGTTGGATTTGGTTTTGTCGTGGGGGCCGATGCCGCGCCCCAGGAAGATGTCGAAGATCTTGCCGACGCTATAGACCGTCACGCCGGCGGCCTCCAGTTGGTCGAGCAGCATGCCCTTGGGCGGGGGCACGGCGTAATCGCGGCGGTTGGTGGTGCGGGTGTAGGCGCCGGAGGGGCCGGTGAAGGGGCGGGCGATCACCCGGCCTACTTCCCAGGGGCCACGGAGCAGGTCGCGGGCCTTTTCGCAGATCTGGTAGAGCTCCCAGAGCGGGATGACATCTTCATGCGCGGCGATCTGGAAGACGCTATCGGCAGAGGTGTAGACGATGGGGGAGCCGGTACGGACGTGCTCGTCCCCCAGCTCCGCCATGATCTCGGTGCCGGAGGCGGCTTTGTTGCCGATCGAGGAGCGGTGGATGCGGTCCTCAAACTGGCGCATCAATTCCGGCGGGAAGCCGTGCGGGAAGAGAGGGAAGGGCTCATCGAGGATGACGCCCACCATCTCCCAGTGGCCGGTTGTCGTGTCCTTACCGGGGGACTTGAGAGCACAGCGGCCATAGGAAGCTGTGGGCGCGGCGGCCGCGGGGATGCCGGTGAGCGGCTTGATGTTGCCCAGGCCGAGCGCTGCGAAGTTGGGGAGCGAGAGCGGGCGCCGGCGGGCGATGTTGCCGAGCGTGTCGGATCCTTCCGGGTCGCCATAGGCCTGCCAGTCCGACATGGCACCGATGCCGACCGAATCGAGCACAATCCAGATAATGCGATTCATCTACTTCCAGCTTCCTACACGCGGAGCCGGGGCGAGTGGGGTTCGTTTTTTCGGCCAAAACGGGACAGGGTGAGACATTTTGAGACATTCAGCTTCGGCGTGACGTCTGCGCGTCCTGGCACTGAGGGTAGGGCACGGGGAGCTGGGCAATGGGGGCGGTGGCGGGAACGGGTTGATTTGAAATCAGTTGGGGGCGTGGCTGGGCTGTGAATGGGCTGGTGTGGTGGTGGACAACGGTGGGACCGATCCGTCGCAGTCGCGGCTCGGAGTCGGTGGTGGCCAGGGGCGGCGATGGCAGGAGTGTCCAATCGGAGACAGAGGGAACACTTTCGCGGGGAGCCGCCGGCTGGGGCGTCAGTCGAGCAGGCTGCTCCTGCTGGTCGCCCCCCGGTTCGACGCTCAGACCGAGCCCGACCCGCAAGAGGGGCCTCTCCGCGGTATACCTACCCGGCGAGTTGACGATTTGGGGAGCAACGTGACACTAGGTGCCCACGCCCTCGCATGCTGTAATTGAAGGTATGACCCGACGTGAACTGCTGGCCGGGACGGTGGCGCTTGCTCCGTCCGCACTGGCGCAGAAGAAAGAGAAAAAGAAGAACGGCCCTCCCCCGTTGCGGCCGAACATCCTGTTCATTCTGGCGGATGACCTGGCCAGTTGGATGCTGGGCTCCTATGGCAACAAGGAGATCCGCACGCCGCACATGGACCAGTTGGCACGCTTGGGCACACGGTTTGCGAACCATTTTGTCGCGACGCCCATCTGCTCCGCGTCCCGGGCCACCATCTTCACCGGCCGCATGCCGCGGCAGCATGGCATCCACGACTTCTTGACCGACTCGCCCATCGCCCAGCCGCCGCAGGGTCAGAAAGACGTGCCGGAATCGTTCAGCAAAGAAGTGATGCTCTCCGAGTTGCTAGCACAGCAGGCCGGCTACCGGTGCGGCTACGTCGGCAAGTGGCATATGGGGCAGGACCGCAAGCCCGGGCGCGGCTACGAGTATAGCTACACCATGCTCGGCGGCTCGCGTTCCTATACGGATCCGGAGATGTCGCTGAATGGCGAGATGGTGCAGGAGAAAGGCTATCTGGCGGAGCTGATGACCAAGCGCGCTGCCGACTTCTTGGGCATGCAATCGGCGTCCAAACCGTTCTTCCTCACCGTGGGCTACTTGAACCCGCATACGCCCTACGACGGCCATCCGCAGAAGTACTACGACATGTATGCGGGCAAGCTGTTCGATACCTTTGGCTGGGAGAACGGCGCGCCCAATGCGCTCCGCGAGAAGGAGATGTTGAAGGACATCCCGGGCAATCTGCGCAAGGCCGCGGCGGCGACAACGGCGCTGGACGATCAAGTGGGCGCGCTGTTGAAGGTGCTGGATGACCGCAAGCTGCGCGACAACACGCTGATCATTCTGGCCGGAGACAACGGCTACCTGCTAGGCCGCCATGGCCTGTGGAGCAAGGGCCTGGCTTCCGACCCGATCAACATGTACGAGGAAGTGATGCAGGTGCCGATGATCTGGAGTTGGCCGGGCCGGGTGCCGCCAACCAGCGTGCGGCCGGAACTGGTCTCCACCTACGACCTGCTGCCCACCCTGTGCGACATCACCGGTGTCGATGTGCCGGAGCGCAACTTGCCCGGCCGCAGCTATCGTGCGCTGGTGGAAGGCAAGATCTACGGCAAGGTGGCCAAGTACACCAAGGAACGGCCGTGGCGCGATGTGGTGTACGGCGGTTTTCGCAATACCGACATGATGCGCGACAACCGCTTCAAGCTGGTGCTGCGCGATAGCGGCCAGGGTCCGGGCGATCTGTTTGACATTGTGGCCGACCCGCGCGAGAGGGTAAACCAGTACGCCAATCCGCAGTTCCTGACGGTGAAGGAGCGGATGACCAAGGAACTGCTGGCCTGGCGCGAGAAACATAGCTCATGAAGGTAGCCGTCTTTTCGTCGAAGCCCTACGATGAAGCGTCGCTTGCAGCGGCCAACGGCGGGCGTCACGAACTGACGTTTTTGGAAGCGCACCTGAATGCGCGAACGGCACCGCTGGCCGCAGGTCACGACGCCGTTTGCGCCTTCGTCAACGACAACTTGAGCGCGCCGGTGCTGGAGGGGCTGAAAGGCGTCAAGCTGCTGGCCCTGCGCTCCGCTGGCTTTAATCACGTTGATCTGGCGGCGGCGGAGCAACTGGGCATGGCCGTGGTCCGCGTCCCGGCCTATTCGCCCTATGCCGTTGCGGAACATGCGGTGGCGTTGGTGCTGGCGCTGAACCGCAACATCCACCGCGCCCACAACCGCATCCGCGAAGGCAATTTCGCACTTGATGGCCTGATGGGTTTTGACCTGCACGGCCGCACCGTCGGCGTGATCGGCACCGGCAAGATCGGCGCCGTCTTTGCGGGCATCATGCGCGGCTTCGGCTGCAAGGTGCTGGCCCATGACGTGACGGTGAACCCGGAGTGCGAAGCGGCAGGCGTCCAGTACGTCAAGCTGGCGCAGCTGTTCGCCGAATCCGACGTCATCTCGTTGCATTGCCCGCTCACACCGATGACCCGGCACCTGATCGACGATGCGGCGTTATCACGCATGAAGAACGGCGTCATGCTGATCAATACCAGCCGCGGCGCCTTGATCGACACTCGCGCCGTGATCGCTGGCCTCAAGTCCGGCCGCGTGGGGTATCTGGGCTTGGACGTCTATGAGGAAGAGGCCGAACTCTTCTTCGAAGACTTGTCCGGTCAAGTACTGCAAGACGACATCTTCGCCCGCCTCACCACCTTCCCGAATGTGCTGATCACCGGGCATCAAGCGTTCTTCACGCATGAGGCGGTGAAGAACATCGCGGAGACGACGATCGGCAACATCACGGAGTTTGAAGCGACGGGGCAGTGTGCGAATGCGGTGAAGTTGCCGCGATAGCTAAGTCGAGTATTGTCGACTCCCGACCGAACCCACGCTGCGACGTTCGCCGCGATCCGCACCACGCTGGTGCACTCCTGCTATTCTGCGGCTATGGCGACACAGCGCAAACCGGCTTCAGCGAGATCGATTCGACAGAGCGTTACGATCCCAGCGGCGCTCGCCTTGGAGGTCCGGCGCGCGGCCAAGGAGCAGCACGTCACGATGAGCCGCGCGTTGGTCGCCCTTGCCGAGCGTGGGGTTCGTGCCGAGGTGGAAGCGAAGGAACAGCTGAAAGCCTCATACAACCGGTTCCTAACCGAGAACGATCCGGCCCGCAAGAACGAGGCGGGCAAAGACCTGATCCGCACGATCTTCGGGAAGGATGCGATTGCCGAAGATCCAGTTCTCTAAACTGCCGCGGCCACTCTGGCAGCATCTTCTTCAGCGAGTGGATGAACGCCACATCTCGGTAACGGATTTGTTGGCGCTGCAGGAATGGGTTAAGACTAATCCCGTTGCGCCCAATGGCGATTGGTACAAAAACTTCGGTTCCTTCATTTTGTGTGGCACCGGACAGTATCCGAAGACCGTGCTGGAAAAGGGCATGAAGCCGTTCGGGAGCCCAGTAGCTTGATCGCGGGCTAGCCGCTAGGCCGGGGCTATCGGGTGATCAAGTGCCGTGAGCCCACCCTTCAATCTTTCCAGCGGCCGTTTGAACCATTGCCCTTTCCGCGTCCAAGCCCTTCAGACCGCGAAATCGACGCCTCCCCACGTTGGCGAAATAGAGAGAAGGATGCGTCAGGGCGACCAGTGCTACGCTCCCATGCGCCGCCGGGAGATCGTGATAAACATCCACGCATTCGGACAATATCCGTGGCATTGATCTCTTGAAAACCTCCTTCCCGATCGCGACCAACGGCACCGTCCCGAGCGTGACGATCAGCCTTGGCCTCATGACTTCTAACTCGCGCTCAAAGAACCGTGCGCAACGCTGAACGAAGTTACGGTCGTTCCTACCTGGAAAAGGGCCAATCTCAGAACCGCCCTCTCGCAGCCCCATGTAGAAGTTTGTGAAGAAGCACTGATCAATCGGAAGGGCCAGTTTTCGGAACACGCTTCGGATATTCCACCATGTTTGGCTGCTATCTATTTCGGTTTCGCGCTCGAACGCATGTTCGTAGGTTGCAGCGGTATTGAAATCCTGCCCAACAACCATAACTGCCGTGTGTTCTGGTCCAACTGCACTGGACTCCTCGAAACACAAGCCGAGTCCGCCCGGGAAGAAGGCCGTCCCCTTAATCGGTTTAGGAACTGGCACCACCCCTTTGGGGTACGGCGGAACTGTTTGTGACATCTCGTCCCAGAGTGCCTGTACTCTATCCCGTGTCGATAGACCAATCATCTCTCCAGGGTAGTCTCTTCAGTTATCGCCCAAAGATAAAGCGCCCCCGCCTCGGGTCGGCGCCGCCTTCCAGCACTCCGCCCTCCATCTTGATCACCGTCGGCGCGGAGCCGTTCGACCACGGGCCTTTCACCGTCACCTTGTGGCCACGCTCTTGCATGGCTTCGATGATCGGGCGGGGCAGGCGGCTTTCGAGCGATAGGCCGCCGGGGACGTAGCGGGCGCCGGCTAGGGAGGGGTAGAGATGCTCGCTCTGGAAGCGTGGTGCTTCCACGGCTTCTTGCGAGGTCATCTGGAAGTCGAGCAGGTTCAGCACCACTTGCAGCATCGCTTGATCCTGGTTGTCGCCGCCGGGCGTGGACATCGCAAAGTAGGGCTTGCCGTCGCGGAGCACCAGCGTGGGTGACAGGGTCACGCGCGGGCGCTTGCCGGGGGCCAGTTGGTTGGCGTGGCCGTCGTCGAGCACAAAGCTCTGCAGGCGGCTGGAATAGGGAATGCCTGTGTCGCCGGCGATCACGCTGGGCAGCCACGCGCCGGAAGGCGTCGCGGAGAACACGTTGCCCTGGCGGTCCACCACGTTGACGCAGGTGGTGTCCTGCGCGGAGCCTTCGGCGGCCGAAGCGCTGGAGGCGGGCAACTGCGCGCCGGGGGCGCCGGGGCGGTGTTCCAGCGAGGCCTTGCGCGGATCAATCAGCTTGCGCCGCTGAGCCGCATACTCTTTCGACAAGAGGATCGCGGCGGGAACTTTCGAGAACTTGGGGTCGCCATAATGCGCGTCGCGATCGGCAAAGGCCAGCTTGGCGGCCTCCACTACCGTGTGCAGATAGTCGGGCGAGTTGTGGCCCATCGCCTTCAGGTTGTAGCCTTCCAGGATGTTCAGCGCCTGGATCATCACCGGGCCTTGGGTCCAGAAGCCGGGCTTGATGATCTCAAAGCCACGGTAGGTGCCGGTGACCGGCTGGTCGATTTCGGCCTTGTAGCCAGCGAGGTCTTCATAGCGGATCAGGCCGCCGTTCTTCGCGCTGAAGTCGGCGATCTCCTTGGCGATGGCACCCTTATAGAAGATGTCGTGCACGGCCGCCAGACGCTTCTTGCGGTCGCCCCGAGCCTTCTTTTCGGCATCGGCCATGCGTTCGATGGTGCGAGCCAGGGCGGGCAGCGGATACAGCATGCCCGGTTGCGGAGCCTTGCCGCCGGGGAAGAAGAACGTCTTCGAGGTGGGCCACATGTCCAGGATGCGGCCCGTGTCATTGACGAAGGCGCTGAACTCTTCGCCGATCGGGAACTGGCGCGCGTACTCGATGGCGGGGGCCGAAACTTCGGCGAAGCTCTTGGTGCCGTATTCGGCCAGCGCCAGCAGCAGGCCATCGACGACGCCTGGCAAAATCGCCGCTTCGATGCCAATGGACGGCAGACGTCCGGCACTACGCGGGTCCTCCCAGGCGCGCACGGGTCGCGTACGGTAATAGTCCGCTGTGGCTAGCTTAGGAGCCGTGCCGACGCCGCTGATGATGATCGGGGGCTTGCCGGCCATCTTAATGATCAGCGGCATTTCGCCACCCAGGCCAAACCGCGCCTGCTCCGTGACGGCGGCCGCCAGTACGCTGGCCACGCCGGCGTCGACGGCATTGCCGCCCGCCATCAACATGCGGTAGCCGGCCTCGACTTCAAAGTTGTTCGCCGCGCCCACCATCTCGCGGGTGCCGCGCACGGCTGGGAACATCGTGTACTGCGCGAGCACCGCGGCGGCCGAAGCCAGCGTCAACAGAGCCAGACGGAAGGTCATGCGTTTGATTATCGCGCCAATGCACGGTACTTGCGCAGCAACTCATAGAGCACTACGCCGCCCGCGGTGGCCACGTTGAGTGAATGCTTCACGCCCAACATGGGAATGCGGATGTGAACGTCGCAAGCTTCCCGCAGCTCCGGGCTGAGGCCTTCCACTTCGTGGCCGAATAGCAGGCAGACCGGGAAGGCTGGCTGCCAATCAAATAGATCCACTGATCGGGTAGAGGTTTCGATGGCGGCGATCTGATGGCCGCTCTGGCGCAGCTGCTCCACCAGGGCTACCGGGTCGGCGGCCTCGGCCCACGGCACCGTGTCTTCCGCTCCGAGGGCGGTTTTCGAGATCTGGTTCTTGGGTGGCCGGGCGGTGATGCCGGTGAGGAACAGCCGTTCCACGCCCGCTCCGTCGGCGGTGCGGAAGAACGACCCGACGTTGTACATGCTGCGGACGTTATCCAGCAGAACGCTCACCGGGACACGGTGCAGGGCGGAGTAGGGCTCACCGGCGGCGGTGACACGGAAGGGGACGCGATCGCTCATGTAGATACTGTGTTTAGCCGGTGCAATAGAGTGAGAAGTTGGTGATCGATTCGAAGCCCATGCGCCGGTAGAGCGGTAGCGCCATCATCGACGATTGCAGAACCAGCGGCATGGCCCCGCAGTCGGCAAATACTTCCTCCACCGCCTGCCGCATCAAGGCCTCCGCATAACCACGGCGCATGGCGTCCGGCAGCGTGGCGACGGCATAGATGCCCAGCACGCCCCCGGCTACCACCGTGGCGCCCGCGGTGACGTCGCGGCCGTCGATGGTGCCGACAAAGCCACGAAAGGCCCCGTGCCAGAAATGCGGGCGGCTGTACATGGAGGTCAGCTGATGGGCCGACCCTTCAAAACCCACCGACATCAAATGGCAGAAGCTGAGGCGCGTGGCGTCGTCGGTGACGCGGCGGACCTGAAGCGGCGGCAACACGCGCTTCGGCGGTGCCAGTTGGTCCGCGACCATACCCGGCGCCGTGCTGGCGCGACGCAAACGGTAACGTCCAAAAATGTTTGAGATCTGCCGCCGCAGCAAAGGGTCAAAGAAGCCTTCGCCCACCCAGTACGACCAGGCACCACTGGCACCGAAGTGCTGCTTGGCGGTGGCGATGGACTGGTGCAGTTGCGCTTCTTCGTCGACCGGCTCCTGCAGGATCACCGAGTTGAACGCGGCCAAATGCTGGCCTACATCCACCAGCGTGGCGTGGGGAATCTGCTGGACGTGTGCGCCGGGCTCCGCGTCCGCAAAGCTGCGCATGGTGTGCGCCAAATTGGCCGCCATCGGGGCCATCCACTGCTGAAGAACCGTGGCGTCCATTACATCAGGCTCATCGGGTCGACATCGATCACCAGCGCCGTGGCGGGCCACTTCTGCTCAATCGCATACTGCCGCAAGCGGTGCAGCGTGGCGGCCAGCGCCGGGCGGCTGGCGGACTTCAGCAGCAGTTGATAGCGATACTCGCGCTTCAGCTTGGGCACGGCGGCTTCGCTGGGGCCCAGGATCTTGATGCCTTCCGGGGGCGGCGTCAGCTGTTGGGCCAGGTCGCCGCTCATGCGCTGGGCGGCTTCCTGCTCTTCTGACCGCACGACGAGGTTCGCTAGCGCGGCAAACGGTGGATAGCGCATGGCGCGGCGGAACTGGATCTCCTTCTCATAGAAAAGGCGGTAGTCCTGCACGGCGGCGAAGCGGACCGCGTAGTGGTCCGGGTTGATGGTCTGGATCAGTACCTGACCGGCGATCTGCCCGCGTCCGGCGCGTCCGGCGGCTTGGGTCAACAACTGGAATGTCCGCTCGGCGGCACGGAAATCAGGCATGCCCAGGCCGATGTCGGCGTTGATGATGCCCGCGAAGGTGACGTTGGGGATGTCGTGCCCCTTGGCGATCATTTGCGTGCCCACCAGGATGTCAAACTCACCCGCGCGGAAGTTGTTGAGGATCGACTCATACTGATGTTTGCCCGTGATCGTATCGCGGTCCATGCGCGCAATGCGAGCGGTGGGGAACTCGCGGTGTAACTCCTCTTCCACCTTCTCTGAACCAGTGCCCAGAAACTGCAAGTACTCGCTGTCGCACTTGGGGCACTTGTCTGGCACCTTCTCGGCATAGTTACAAAAGTGGCACAGCAGCCGGTGGTCCCGCCGGTGATAAGTGAGCGTGATGGAGCAGTTGGCGCACATGATGCGCTCGCCGCAGGCGCGGCAGGTGACAAAGCTCGAAAAGCCGCGGCGGTTTAGCAGCAACATCACTTGCTCACGATTGGCCAGCCGTTCCCGGATGGCGTCCAGCATGCGGCGGGAGAAGGTCTGCTGCTTGCGCGTCTCCAGAAACTCCTGCCGCATGTCGATCAGCTCCACTTCGGGCATCGGGCGATTCTCGATGCGCTCCGGTAACTCGAGCAGGGCGTACTTGCCTCGCTCGACGTTGTAGCGCGACTCCAAGCTGGGTGTGGCGGAGCCCAGCACCACGGTGGCGCCCGTCATGCGTCCGCGCACAATGGCGACATCACGGCCGTGATAGCGGGGGTTCTCTTCCTGCTTGTAGCTGTTGTCGTGTTCTTCATCGACAATGATCAGGCCCAGGTCACGGAGCGGTGCAAAGACCGCCGAGCGAGTGCCGACGGCCACCGTCACCTCACCGGAATGGATCTTGCGCCATTGGGCGGCGCGCTCTGTGTCATTGAAGGCCGAATGCAGAATTGCCGCGCGGCTGCCGAAGCGGGCAAAGAACTGCGCCGCCACTTGCGGCGTCAACGCGATTTCCGGCACCAGCAGCAGCGCGCTGCGGCCTTGCGCCAGCACCAGGTCCATGCTGCGCAGGTAGACCTCCGTTTTGCCGGAACCCGTCACGCCCTGCAACAGGAAAGGCTGAAATGTTTTGCCCGCCAGGGCTTGCGCAATGGTGTCCAGCGCGGCCTGCTGGTGCGGGTTCAGGGGATGATCGACGCGGGCCGATTGCGAGCTGAGCGCCGGAGCAATCAGTGCCACTCGAATCAGGTTCTTGCGGGCCAGCGCTCGGGCTGCCGTCGCGCCACCCGCCAGCATGGTCTCCAACTGATCCAGCCGGTGGGTGCCGGGGTGCAGTTCGAGAAACGCCAACAGCTCGCGCTCTTTCTTGGGCAGCTTGCCGCCATCGCCGCGCGAGAGAAACTCGCCTTCTAAGCGGTCCGAGGGAGAGCGGAGCGGATCTCGCGCGGCCGCCTCGTCTTCCAGGATGAGGAAACCCTTCTTCAAGAGGCTTTTCAGCGCATTTGCCGCTTTGGGTACCTTCTGGGCCAGCGTCGCCTCCGATAACGGCCGCTGGTCCAATAGACGCAGAATCTCCACCGTCGCGTCCTCGGCATTGGCACTGCCCAACGTCAACTGCCGCGCCACATCACGGCCGGCATCGGTGAGCGTGTAAGTGCGACGGCGGCCCACCTCTCCACCCAATGGAGCCATGGTGCGCAGGACTTCACCGGTCGGCGCGCAATAATAGGCCGCGATCCAACGGGCCAGTTCGATCAAATGGGCATTGAACACCGGCTGTTCGTCCACCAGCCGCTCCACTGGCTTGAGACGGAGCTGGGTGTCGGTATCGTGCAGTTTCAGGATCACGCCGGTCAGCTTGCGAGCGCCAAACGGCACGGTCACGCGTGAGCCGACCTGGACCCGGTGGCGCAGTGTTTCCGGCAACAGGTAGCTGAACGTGCGGTCCAGCGGAACCGGGAGGCTGACGTCAGCAATGCGCGGGAGTGAGGTGGGGCCGGTCAAGCAAATGGGATCGGGCAAGCAGGCTTACCCGGCGATTCTTCCATGATCCCAACTTTGCGGGCGGAGAAAAGTGTGGCGATGATGGTGTGATTCGGGTCGCGCGGCGCATATAATGACGGCTTGGCTCGCGGCTGGGAATCGAAAGACGTCGAATCGCAAATGGAGGAGCGGCGTGAACGCTCCGCTGATGCCTTTGCTTTGTCTCCCGCCGAGCTAGACCGCCAGAAGCGCCGCGAAAGCCTGCTGCTGACGCGCATCCGCGTGTTGCGTGACTTGCAGCAAGCGTGCAACCCACGGCACCGGGGAATTCTCGAAGCCTCCCTGGCCCACCTGGACGCCCAAATCGCAGAACTGGATGCCCCACCGGCATGATCTTGTTGCAAGCCCGTGGGATCACCAAAAGCTTTGGCGCGGTGCGGGCCCTGCGCGGCGTGGACTTTCAGGCCACTGCCGGTGAAGTGCATGCCCTGGTGGGCGAGAACGGGGCAGGGAAATCGACCCTGATCAAGGTGCTGACCGGTGCGCTGGAAGCCGATTCAGGCTTGGTGGAGCGGGCGGGCAGTGTCGCCGCCGTCTACCAGCAGCCGGCGCTGTTTGGTGAACTCTCGGTCACCGAAAACCTGGCGCTGGCCGTCGAGCGCGGTCGCGTCAAAGGGCTGATCAACTGGCGGGCGCGCGAGGCGCGAGCCAAGGAGTTGTTGTCGCTCGCGGGAGCGGAGATCGATCCGCAGCGGCTGGCCTCCACCCTCTCTCTGCCGGAGCAGCAGTTGGTGGAGATCGCCAAAGCGTTGGGCACGGACGCGCGGACGTTGATCTTTGACGAGCCCACGGCCTCACTCTCGCAACACGACGCGGCGCGGCTGTTCCGCATCATCGCGGACCTGAAGGCGCGCGGCACGGGCATCGTCTACATCTCCCATCGCCTGGAAGAGATCTTTGAAATTGCGGACCGGGTGACCGTGTTGCGGGATGGCGAGTCGGTGGCGGAGCGGCCCATTGCGGCCGTCACCCGCACGGAATTGGTGATGCTGATGGCCGGACGCGAGGTATCGGCACCGGAGCCACCATCCGGCAAAGTGCCCGGTGAAGTGGTGCTGGAAGCGCGGGGGCTTAAGGTCCGGAAGGGCGAGATTGTCGGGCTGGCCGGCTTGGTGGGTGCGGGCCGCACCGAACTGGCGCTGGAGCTGTTTGAGCGTGGTGAAGCCGCGCTGGTGCCGGAGGACCGGCGGCAGCATGGCGTGATTGGCGCGATGACGGTGGCCGAGAATGTGACGCTGGCCTCGCTCCGTTCGCTGATGCTGGATTTTCCGGCCGAACAAAAGTCGGCGCTCGACTATCAGGCCCGGTTGGGCATCAAGACCGCCAGCGTAAATGCCCTGGTTGATCATCTGTCGGGTGGCAATCAACAGAAGGTGGCGCTGGCGCGTTGGCTGGCTACCTCGCCGCGGGCGCTGGTGCTGGATGAGCCGACTCAGGGCGTGGACGTGGGGGCTAAGGCCGAGATCCACCGCGTGATCCGGGAACTGGCGGGGCAGGGAATGGCAATCCTGGTGATCTCTTCGGAATTGCCGGAGGTTCTCGCGTTGAGTGACCGCATCGCCGTGATGCGCCGGGGCGAGATCGTGGCCATTCGCGAACGCGGCCAAGCGGATCAGCACCAGTTGCTGGACCTGATGTTAGGGGAGGCCCGATGAAGGCGGCGGGGTGGGCGGTGTTGGCTTTAGCGGCCGTGCTGGCCGTGGGCGCACCAGGATTCTTTACGGCGGCCAATCTGCGGGACCTGGCGTTGAACAATGTCGCCACGCTGATCACGGCGGCGGGTTTGCTGCTGGTGATCCTGCTGGGTGAGATCGATATCTCGGTGGGCTCACAGTTCGCCGTGTGCGGTCTGGTGATCGGCGTGGCACCGTGGGCCGCTCCCGTGGCGGGAATGGCGCTGGGCCTGGCCAACGGGGCGCTGTGTGGCGGTCTGCGGTTGCCCTCCATTGTGGTCTCGCTGGCGGCGATGGTCGCTCTGCGGGACGCCATCCGCTGGACCACCCAGGGTGCCTGGATTACACTGCCGGCCGGGTTCCAATGGGCGGGCTTAGGGCAGGATGCCGGGCAGTGGCTGGTGCTGGGTTTTGCGGTGCTGATCGTCGCTCTGCTGGGCTGGGCGCTGGCCAATGTCGGCCTGCTGCGGAACATCTATGCGGTGGGGGCCAACGCGGAAGCGGCCCATCTCGCGGGGTTGCCGGTAGCCGCCGTGCGGATCGGCACCTTTGCGGCGTTGGGCGCCATGGTGGGTATGGCGGCGTGGCTGAACGCTCTGCGCTTCAACGAAGTGCAGCCAAGCGCGGGCACGGGCCTGGAATTGAAGGCCATCGCCGCGGTGGTGGTGGGTGGGGCGTCCATCCGGGGAGGCCGGGGCACCATGGCGGGCACGGTCACCGGGGTTGTGCTGCTAGGCATGATCGGGGCGGCCTTGACGTTTCTGGGTGTCAGCGCCTATTGGGAAAAGGCGATCCAGGGGGCCATCATTCTGGCCGCCGTGGTGCTGGACCGTTGGGGAGGCCGCGATGCCCGCTAACGCGCGTTGGGTGCTGGCGGGGTTGATCGTCGCCGAACTGGCCGTGTTCGGGCTGATCGCGGACAACTTCTTCTCGGTGGCCAACGCCGTCGAGATGCTCCGGTTGGCGGTAGAAGTGGGCTTAGTGGCGCTGGCGATGACGTGCGTCATTACGACCGGCGGCATCGATCTTTCCGCCGGATCGCTGATGGGGCTGACGGCGGTGGGCCTGGGACTGCTAGTGGAAGATGCTCACTGGCCACTGCAGTTGGCAATCCCGGCGGCGCTGTTGTTTGGTGCCTTGGCTGGGGGCCTGAATGCGTTTTGCATTGTGCGTCTGCGGGCGCTGCCGCTGATTGTCACCTTGGGCACGTATTCGCTCTACCGGGGTTTGGCGGAAGGCGTCACCAATGGAGCGCGGAGCTTCAGCCAGTTCGGCGACGGCTTCCGGCAGTTTGGCCAAGGCGGGCAGGCGTGGGTGTTGCTGGGGGCGGCGATTTTGTTCTGGCTGCTGCTGGAGCGGACGTCCGTCGGGCGGGCATGGTCCGCCATCGGATTCTCGCCCGAAGGCGCGCGCTACGCCCGCATTCCCGTGGCTCGGCGACTGGCGCTGGTGTACGTGTTGTCGGGGGTGATGGCCGCGCTGGCAGGGGTGATCTACGCGGCCCGTGTTGGGCAAGCCAAGTCCGATGCCGGTTCTGGGTATGAGCTTTCGGCGATCACCGCCGTGGTGCTGGGCGGTACCTCGATTTTCGGCGGTCGCGGCTCCATGGCGGGCACGTTGTTGGGGCTGGTGGCGATTGTCGTGCTCCAGACCGGGCTGCGGCTTGCTGCTCTGCCGGCGGAGTTTGCGGGCATCGCTACGGGCTTGCTGCTGATCCTGACCATTGCGCTGGCGGCTGGCCGGTCCTGGAAGACGTGGGTGGCGGTGGGCGGTGTGGCAGTGGCGTTGGCGGGCTGGGTGATCGTCCGCCCGCAACCGGTGGCCCGCAAGTTCACCGTCGCCATGATGCCCAAAGCCAAGGGCGACCCCTACTTCATCAGTTGCCGCAAAGGGGCGGAGGAAGCGGCGAAGGAACTGGGCGTGGAACTGCTCTGGGACGGCCCCACGGACCTGGACCCGGCCCGGCAGAGCGAGATTGCGGAAAGCTGGATCACGCGGGGCGTGGACGCGATCGCCGTCTCGGTGCTGAATCGGGAGTCGATCTCGCCGGTGCTGGAAAAGGCGCGGGCCCGCGGCATCAAGGTGGTCACCTTTGACGCCGACGCCAAGCCCGCGGCACGCGACTTCTTTGTCAATCAGGCCACTCCGCAATCGATCGGCGAAACGCTGACCGATGAGGCCGCGCGGCTGCTGGGCGGGAAGGGCGATTTTGCTGTGGTGACCGGCGCGCTGTCGGCCGCCAATCAGAATGAGTGGATCGTCTGGATCAAGCGGCGGTTGGAGAAGTATCCGGGCTTGCGTCTGGTCAAGATCGTACCCAGTGATGACGACCGGGATCGCGCCTTTGCCGAGACGCAGACGCTGATCAAGGCCGAGCCCACTGTCAAGCTGTTCATGGGCATCTCTGCTCCGGCCGTGCCGGGCGCGGGCGAGGCCGTGAAGCAGTCCGGGCGCAAGGACCTGTTTGTCATCGGCTTGTCGCTGCCCAACTTGAACAAGCCCTACGTGCGGTCTGGCGCGGTGCAAAGCGTCGTGCTGTGGAACACGGGGGACCTGGGCTATCTCACCGTCTGGTCAGCCGTGAAGGGCCAGTCCGGCGCGTCCAGCATCAATGCCGGGCGGCTGGGGCTGAAGGTGATTGCAGGGACTGAAGTGATCCTCGGCACGCCGTTCATCTTCAACAAGGGGAACATCGAGGGCTTTGACTTCTAGCGCCGCGCCACAACCGCTGCGGCCGTGATCTCCGCCACCGTGCGGGCTCCGCACTGCTTCATCACCAGCGTCAGTTCGCCCCGCAAGATGTCGAGCACGCGTTCGACGCCGGGTTGTCCAAAAGCGCCTAGTCCCCACGCATAGGGCCGGCCAATGCAGACCGCACGAGCGCCCAGGGCCAGCGCCTTGAACACGTCGGTCCCACGGCGGATGCCGCCATCAAGCAGCACCGGGATGCGCTTGTTGACGGCGGCGGTGACCTCCGGGAGACATTCGATGGTGCCACGGTTGCTCTCCTCGGCGCGGCCGCCGTGGTTGGAAACGATCAAGCCATCCACGCCATACTTCACGCAGAGCGCGGCATCTTCGCCGGAGACGATGCCCTTCAGCACCACCTTCATTTTGGTCAAGTCCCGGAAGCGCTTCACCCAGTCCCAGGTCATGGCGGGCGTGAAGAACGACGTGCCGCTCATGTCGATGGAGTCGAACATCGGCTTGCGCTTGAAGTACGTGGTCGCGGAGCCTTCGTGGCACAGCGAGCATTGCCGTTTGTCCAGCCGCTTGAAGCGCTCCGCCGTTTCCGTGTTGCGGCCCGCCGGAAGGTCAGTGGTGACCACCAGCACGCGCGAGCCCGCGGCCTCGGCGCGCTTCACCAGCTTTTCGGTCACTGCCCAGTTCGTGGTGGGATAGAGCTGATACCAGACCGGCTGCCCCGCTGCGGCGGTCACCTCTTCAATGCTGGCTGTGGTGGCGGTGGAAAGGATCTGGAGCGTGCGCTTCGCTTTCCCGGCGCGCGCGACAGCGATCTCGCCGTCGGGATGAAATGCCCGTTGGCTGCCTACGGGTGACATCACGACGGGCGTCTCCCAACGGGTGCCAAACAGGTCGACACTCAAGTCCGTTTGCGAGACATCCACCATGCGGCGCGGGCGCAGTTGGAATTGTTGATAGCCGGTACGGTTGGCCTGGAGGGTGGCATCATCATCGACGCCGGTGGCCAGATATCCAAAATGTGCGGGCGGCAACGCTTGCCGCGCGGCCGCCTCAAAATCGAGAACGCTCAAGGCGTCCTTGGGGTCCGTGATAATGCCCGAGGCGGAGCCGCCCCGGGCACTGGAAAACGACGCGACGTCCTGCTGGGCGGCCAGCGTGGACGCCAGCAATGGGCTGCCCGCCAGAAAGCGGGCAAACTCGCGCCGGGACCGGATCGACAAGGCCTGCTTACGCCTTCTTCAGCTTCGTCACGCGGCCCACTTCCACCCATTCGGCGACGAAGATGTTGCCGGAATGGTCAAAGCAAGCGCCGTGCGGGCAAACGAACTTGCCCGGCGTAAACGCATCGCGCGTCTTCTTGCGGGTTTCGTAGTGCGTGCCGGAGGTGTCCTCACCCAGGTGGGCGATCAGCTTGTCTTCCTTGTCCAGCAAGGTGACGCGCGCATCCAGGTCGGGGATCAGCACGACGCCCTTCTGTTCCTGGAAGTGGCAGGGCTTCTTCACATTGCCGGCGAAGCTTAAGTGCTGGCCGTCCATGGTGAGATACTGCAGGCGGTTGTTGCCGCGGTCCGCGACAAGCACCTTTTCCTTACCGCTGCGCGCATCGATGATGATGCCGTGCGGGTTGCTCAACTGGCCGGGCTCCTTGCCGGGCGTGGTGAGGGTCTTTTTGTACTTGGCGTCCTTGTCGTAGAGGTTGATGTAGTAGGAACCGTAGCCGTCGGCCACGTAGACATCGCCGTTGGCCGCCACGGCCACGTTGGTGGGGGAGTACTTCTTACGTTTGCCGTCCGCGCTGGGCTGGTAGGGCTCCGCCATGGTGGGGTAGTCGATGGTCCAGACGATGTCGCCCTTCAGATTTGTCTTCACCACCAGCGCGCGCTTGGTGTCGCAATGATAGAGGAACTCTTCCTTGCCTTCCTTGCGGATGTGCAGACCATGGGCGCCGCCCTTGTACTCGCCACCCCAGCTCTTGACGAACCGGCCCTTAGGGTCGAACACGACAACCGCGTCATTCGACGTGCTGGCCGCGTTAACGGTGTGCTGCACGTAGATGAAGCCGTTTGCATCTTCGATCACCGAATGCGTGTTGCCATAGGCGATCGCGGTGGGTACTTCGCCCCAGTCATGGATCACCTCATAGGTGTAGTTGCCGGTGCCGACAACGGGCAGCTTGGAGCCGGACTTGTTCTGGGCACCCAGGATGAGTGGGGCGGCCAGGCCGGTCGAAAGAGCGAAAGCGCGGCGCGAAATCGTGCCTGCGGTGGCCTTAGGCCGTGAGGGGGTCTGCATAACTGTGACTTCCTTTCCTTGAGCAGTCTATCACCGAGTGGGCGATTCCGTCCGGCGGAAACTTCTGCGATGCGGGTTGGCACGATAAGGTGAGTAGACGCATGAGTTTTCTCTCCGCCATCGTGGTGGTGCTGATGCACCAGACGCCAGACCGCGCACCCGCCATTCCCAAAGCCACCACGGAAGCCGCCAAGCCCGCCACGGTGCCGCCCAAGTGGCGTTTGTTTGGTGAGACCCGGGCGTGGGCGGAGAATCGGGGCGGCGTCGTATTCGGGCGCGAACGCGACATCAGCACGGTCCTGCTGCGGCAACGGCTGGGGATCGAGCTGCGTCCCACGCGCTGGCTGAAGATCCTCGCCATGGGGCAGGATACGCGGGCCCCAAACTATCAGCGCACCCGGCCGGGCACCGCGCAGGACCCGGCTGATCTGCACGAGGCCTTTGTCGAGATCAACCCCGATGCGAAGCGTGGTTGGGGAGCGCTCGCGGGCCGGAAGCGTTTCACTCTGGGCGACCAGCATGTGATTGGTGTGCCCGAATGGGGCAATTCCGGCCGGACCTATGACGTGGCCCAACTGGACTACCGGCAGACCAACCTGCGTCTGCGTCTGTTGTTCGTATCTGCCGTAAAGTTTCAACCACAGCGCTTCAATCTCCCCGGCCTGGGTGACCGGCTCTGGGGCATCTACTATGAACTGCCGAAGGCGATCCCGCGTGGTGTGCTGGACGTCTATCTCCTGCGTCATGACCAGAACATCCCTGGCGGATTTCGCGGCCCCGGGCGGCTGGGATCCACCAACTTCGGCACGCGCGTGCAGGTTCCGGTCAACAAAGTCTGGCGCCTCAGCACGGAGACCATGGGCCAAACCGGAGTGCGCGGCCTGAGTGCGCAACGGGCGATGGGAACCATTTCCAGTGTCAGCCGCCGGTTCAGTTGGCATGAATCGGTGGCATCAGTGGAGTACAAGTACGCCAGCCCGGATTTCGACCAGATGTATCCGGCGCACCACAACCGGTTGGGCCACGCTGACCTGATCTTTCTGCGCAACGTCCACAGTATCCAGCCGCTCTGGAAACTGACGCTGGGACGGCACACAAAACTGAATGTGATGTACACCGCCAATTGGCTGGTGGATGCCACTCAACCGCTCTATGGCTTCACCGGGACCGCGATTGGCCGTGATGTGCGTGGGCAGTCAGGCCGGTTTACCGGGCAGGAGTATGCCGCCTACTCGACTCACTCGCTGGGGCACTGGCAGCTGGGGGCGGGGTACGCCTACTGGCACGCTGGCGAGTTTATCCGTAAGCAGACGCCCGGGGCCAGCCCGCACTATGTCTACCTGCACACGGCTTACACGTTCTGAGGGGCCCGTTGGGCGCGCTCAGCCTATTGGAGGACAGCCTGGGCTGATTTGACGGGGGCTTGGGCTCCCGCCGGAACCGGTGGGACGCCATAATACTCAAGCAGTTCGGCTACTTTGCGGGTGAGGTCAAAATTCTCAATAGCCCGCTGCCTTCCAGCGATGCCCATCTGCTTCCGGCGAGCGGGGTCCGCGAGCAGGGTGATTAGGGTCTCCGCTAAGGCGGGCGGCTGGGAGGGAGGGCAGAGAAGTCCGGTGACACCATGCTCCACGACTTCCGGAATCCCGCCGACATCGGTCGCGACGACCGCCCGCTCAAAACCCATGGCTTCGGTGATCACCCAGCCAAAAGCTTCCTGCCAGCGCGAGGGCTGACAGAGGATGTCGCAGGCGGCTAGGATGCCCTCTTCCTGCGGGTGCTCAATCAAGCCGGTAAAGGTTACCTTGTCCGCGATGCCCAACCGGCGTGCCTGCGCCTTAAAGTCTTCCAGTGAGGGGCCGGATCCGCCGATCACAAAATGGGCATTCGGAATTCGCGCCAGCACCGCCGGTGCGGCGTCCAGCAGATCACTGATACCCTTTTCCGGGATCATCCAGCACAACACGGCCACCACTTGAGCGTCCGGAGCAATCTGGAAACGCCGGCGGAACTTCTCAGACAACTCAGATGCCCGTTGCACCGCGGGCAGCTCGCTTCCGTTGTAGAGGACAAACGTCCGATCTTCCGGAAAGACGCCCCTCTCCACGCCCATCCGGCGATTCATTTTGCTGACGCACATGATCCCGGTGACGGGAATCTGGAGGACGAGCGCGATAGCTCTCTTCCAAGAAGACGTGCGCTGCACTTCAGAGCTCAACCGCGAAGCCTGATCGGTGAAGAACACACGCTTGACGCCAAGCAGCCGCGCGACCCACGGAATGGGGCCCAACAGGGCCAGGAAACTGAAGTGCAGCACTTCGGGTCTGTGCCGCCGCAGAATGTTGCTGATGGCCCGCACAGCCGCCCAACCGCTGGCGTGGATCTCGGGCGCGACCTCATAGGGCAGGCCGGCCTCCTGCAAGTATCGTTGGGCGATGGCCGACGGTTCGGCGTGAAACACGACCACATGCCGGTAACCGCGCTCCCGCAGTTGGAGGGTCATCTCGCGGAGAAACGTTTCAACGCCACCGATGCGGAGTGGCTGAACTCCGTAGAGAGATACTACTGTTTCCATGACTTAGCTGCTGTCAACGAAGGTGCAAGCTCAATGGTATGGAGCTCATCCTTCGTCAACCGCTTCTCCATGCAACATCCCTGACGCCACAGCTTGGGCCGCTGGGCCCAAATCTCCCGAATCGGGGTTTCCTTGATATTGCCCACCGGCGGTACGCCGGTGCAGACAGTGACGTCACCATTGGCCTGGATCTGAAGCATCGTCAAGGCATTACAGGACGCCACCTTCTCGTGGCCCGCGTGCGCCTGCACCGTAAGCCGGTGAGCCGCCACATTGTCAAAGTACGGAATCATCGTCTCTAACTGGGCAAAGCTGTTGCGGATGGGCAGCCCTTCACCCTTCAGCTTGATCAATTCCTTGATATTGGCCACGGCCAGCTTGGTGTCCTTGGGCCAGTTCTCAGTGTGCAACCACCACTCTTCGTCTTCCGGCGTGTTGTAGTTCTGCTCAATCGGCTGATAGAAAATCTCGTAACCGTTCTCAGCGGCATAGTGGGCCATTTTCACCGTGTCCACGAGGTTGTATGACATGATGACGTTCTTCAGACGGATGGTGTACTTCAGACCGTGCTCCTGGCGCATGCGCTTCAGAGTCGCCAGCGTCGTCGTGGTGAAGTCCCAGAACCGTTCCTTGCCGCGCACCTTGTTGTGCGTTTCGCCCATGCCGTCCAGCGACAGCGTGACGCGATTGGGCTGGGCCATCGCCAAGGCCTCAATCTTGCGCTGGTCGGCCCAATAGCCGTGCGTCAGAATCTCCAGCGGGATGCCCACCTGGTGGGCGTGGGCAACGACGTCGATCGCAAATGGCTTCATCAGCGCCTCACCGCCGCTGATGGTAACGCCCACCGGGCCCAGCCACGAGCGAAGATCGCCCACTACCTGTTTCCACTGGTCGGCCGAAGGGGAGTCTTCCCGCCCGCGATTTTTCCAGATGTCGCAGTGCACGCACTTCGCACTGCACAGCTCGGTCAGGAGAAAGATGATGGAGGTTGGCCTCGTGAAATCGGCCAGCCGACCGCCTAGTACATTACGTAACCGGTAGTTAACGCCCTGATAGGCTCGCCGGTAGAGCGTATCCATCCCTGTAGCCATGTTTGCTTGTCCTCCCCCGCCATTCTCTTCGACAGAGCTTTGTCGCTACTGAACCATTCCAGTCTAGACGGCTTCTGCACCAGATAGGGAGGACTTTAGTCCTGGTTCGGACTGGAACCGGCTAGACGCCCCAGCTGTAATCTTCGAGTAACTGGTTGCCCTGGGAGTCTTTTTCCGATAGACGCATCAGTTCCAGGCGCAGCGCATCCACCAGCGCTTTCCAGCTGGCTTCGATAACGTTCTCCGAAACGCCCACCGTGGTCCAACTGCGGCGGTGGTCGGACCACTCCACCAGTACGCGGACCTTGGCGGCCGTGCCTTTCTTCGAATCCAGCACCCGTACCTTGTAGTCAGTCAGGCGCACTTGGGCCAGTTCCGGGTACAGTGCGGACAGACATTGTCGCAGGCAGACATCCAGCGCATTCATCGGACCATGCCCGGTGGCATTGGCCGAATGAACGCCGTCTTGCGTGCGTAACATCACGGAAGCCGTGGTCTGCACGCCGCGCTCGGTCGACTTCGTGGCCACCTCGTAGCTGACCACGTCAAACAAGTGCATGTCCGGATGGAGTGCTTCGCGCACCAGCAGCTCAAACGTACCTTCCGCCGCTTCCAGTTCGTAGCCTTCATATTCCATCTGCTTGATCCGGTCCAGCAGTTCGCGGCGGCTCTCTTCCGACAGCCGGGACGCGCCACCGTTACCGCCCGCTGCCGCCAATTCCTTCAGTTTGTAGACGATGTTGCCCCGGCCGGAGAGGTCCGACAGCAGCACCCGCTGGCGATTGCCGACGCGGGCCGGGTCGATGTGCTCGTAGGTAGCGGAATCCTTCATCACCGCCGCAACATGGACTCCACCCTTGTGAGCAAAGGCGCTGGGGCCTACATAAGGCTGATCATTGCGGATGGGCAGGTTCGCCAGTTCGGAGACAAACCGGGCCACTTGGGTCAGCTGGGGTAGCCGTTCCGGGCCGATCGTGGTGTGATGCAGCTTCAGTTCCAGGTTGGCGATGATACTCACCATGTTAGCGTTGCCGCAGCGCTCGCCATACCCGTTGATGCAGCCTTGCACGTGCGTGACGCCGGCTTCCACCGCCGCCAGAGAGTTCGCGACGGCGACATCGGAATCGTTGTGCGCGTGGATGCCCAGGACGCCATCAAAGTGCTGCCGGACATCGGCCACGATCTCCACCAGGCGTCCGGTAATGGTGCCGCCGTTGGTGTCGCACAGGCACAGGACGTCCGCCCCGGCCTTCTTGGCGGCCTCCAGCGTACGCAACGCAAAGTCACGCGATGCCTCGTAGCCGTCAAAGAAGTGCTCGGCATCGTAGACCACTTCGCGGCCATGATCCTTCAACCGTTGCACGGTCTCCGAGATCAGGACCAGGTTCTCTTCTTCGCTGATGCCCAGGGCACGCTCAACATGCAGCTTCCAGCTTTTGCCAAAGACACTCACCACCGGCGTGCCCGCTTCCAGCAAGGCACGCACGTTGGGGTCAGTGTCGATGGTGTTTTTGGCGAAGCGTGTGGCGCCGAACGCCGTCAGCTTCGCGTGTTTCAATTTCAGGTCGCGGGCCCGAGCGAAGAACTCCTTGTCCTTCGGATTCGAGCCCGGCCACCCGCCTTCGATGTAATCAATCCCCAGTTCATCCAGCCGAATGGCAATAGCCAGTTTGTCCTCGACGGATAAAGAGACGGCTTCGCCCTGCGTGCCGTCGCGGAGAGTGGTATCGAAGGTATGGATCTTCATTTGAAGTGCGCGGAGCGCACCGACTACGCAGTCGGTACGCCCGCCTCCTTTTTCTTTTTGAGGAACGTCATCATGGACCGTAGTTCCGCACCGATCTTCTCAATCGGCAGACCCTTGCCGGCTTCCCGCATGCGCAAGAAGTTGTGGCGGCCGGTCTTGTTCTCATTCATCCAGTTGCGAGCGAACTCACCGGACTGGATTTCAGCCAATACTTTCTTCATCTCGGCCTTCGTCGCATCGGTGATGATGCGCGGACCGGTGACATAGTCGCCATACTCGGCCGTATCAGAGACCGAGAAGCGCATGTATTCCAGGCCGCCCTCGTAGATGAGATCGACAATCAGCTTCAATTCGTGTAGGCACTCGAAGTAAGCGATTTCCGGGTCGTAGCCGGCTTCAGTCAACGTCTCAAAGCCCGCATTGATGAGGGCGCTGACGCCACCGCACAGGACGGCTTGTTCGCCAAACAGGTCGCTTTCGGTCTCTTCGCGGAACGAAGTCTCGATGACGCCCGCCTTCAGGCAACCCAGCGCCAGCGCGTAGGCCAGCGAATTCTCGAGCGCTTTGCCTGAGGCATTCTGGTGGATCGCCACCAGGGCCGGGACGCCGACGCCTTCGGTGTACAGTTCACGGACGCGGTGTCCGGGGGCCTTGGGGGCCACCATGGTCACGTCCACCGAGGGCGGCGGCGTAATGAAGCCAAAGTGGATGTTGAAGCCGTGGGCGAACATCAACGTCTTGCCCGGGCGCATGGCCGGAGCAATCTCGTTGTTGTAAACGTCAGCCTGCACGTGATCCGGCATCAGCAACATCATCATGTCGCCCGCCTCGGCGGCTTCGGCCACCGTCATCACCTTCAGGCCGGCCGCTTCCGCCTTCACGCGGGAGCGCGAGGTCTCGGGCAAGCCAACGACAACGTTGACGCCCGAGTCGCGCAGGTTCAACGCGTGCGCGTGGCCCTGGCTGCCGTAGCCAATAATCGCGACGGTCTTGCCAGCCAACGCGGCCAGGCTACCGTCCTTCTCGTAATACCGTTTCGCCATTTTCGATTGTTTCCTCTTCATTCGCCACGCCCCGGTGAACCGGTGGCGCCAAGCGTAGTTTCTTCGCTTCCAAAGTCACTGCCAGCAGCCCGGAGCGGGTGACTTCAATCTCCCCGTAGCTGCGCATCACATCAATAAACTCGTCCAACTTTTCCGGATCGCCCGTGGCTTCCAGAGCAAAGCCCTCCACGGAAGAATCCACCACGCGCGCGCCAAAGATTTCTGCCTCTTTCAGCACCGCGGTCCGCGTTTCCATTGGCGTCCGGACGCGCAGTAACAGCATTTCACGGCTGACACTGGGCGTCTCGGTGACGTCGGTGGCCTGCAGCACGTTGATCAGCTTGTTCATTTGCTTGATCACCTGCAGGCGCTGCTTAGAATCGACGTCCACCGTGATCGTCATCCGCGATTGCGTCGGGTCCAACGTCTTGGCCACGGTGAGGCTTTCAATGTTGTAGCCACGGGCCACCAGCACGCCGGTGATGCGCATCAACGCACCGGTCTTGTTTTCGACAAGGAGAGAGATTACCTGTTGCATGTGTTTCCTTTGGGCCTAGTCACCCACCGCCACCGGTTGCGGCGGCCCGAGCACCATTTCGTTGATTGCGCCACCGGCGGGCACCATCGGGTAGACGTTCTCGTTCGGCGTCACCATGACGTTCAGCAGGTACGGACCCGGCTCCGCAATCGCTTCGTCCAGCGCGGCGCGCAGTTCTTCAGGGCGGAAGATGGTCTTGCCCTTAAAGCCATAAGCTCCAGCGAGTTTGTTCGCGTCCGGGAAGTTGTCCAGGGTCACCTGGCTCAACCGGTTGTTGTAGAACAGTTCCTGCCACTGGCGCACCATGCCCAGGTAGCCGTTGTTCATGACGATGATCTTCACCGGCAGACCGTAGTTCACCAGGGTGGCCAGCTCCGGAATGGACATCTGGAAGCCGCCGTCACCGCAGATGGCAAACACCAGTTGGTCTGGGTTGGCATATTGCGCGCCCAGGGCCGAAGGTACACCAAAGCCCATCGAACCCAGGCCGCCGGAGTTGATCCACAGGCGTGGCGAGTTGAACCGGATCAGCTGTGCGGACCACATCTGGTGCTGGCCCACGTCGGTACAGACGATCGCCTTGCCACCAGAGATCTTGTCGATCTCCGAAATCAGGTGCTGCGGCTTAATCTCATCCACCGAGAAGGAGGGCTCCAGCGGATGCTCCGCCTTCCAGGCGCGAATCTGACGCCACCAGGCAGCGCGGGCTTCGGCCTTCTGGTCGGCCATCTCGGGCTTCAACTCGATCAGGACCTTGTTGACCTTTTCGAGGACCCGCTTGACGTCGCCCACGATGGGCAGGTCCGCCGTGCGGTTCTTGCTGATCTCTGACGGGTCGATGTCGACGTGGATCACCTTGGCATGTGGCGCAAAGGCGGCCAGCCGGCCGGTGACGCGGTCGTCAAACCGGACGCCCAGGGCAATCAACAGGTCGCATTCGTACATGCCCATGTTGGCCGCATAGCTGCCGTGCATGCCCGGCATGGAGATGTAGTTGGGGTGCGTGCCCGGCATCGCGCCGATGCCCATCAGCGTGTTCACCGAGGGTGCATCCAGGATCTCCACCATTTCCCGCAATTCGTTGGACGCATCACCGTGGATGATGCCGCCGCCGGCGTAAACCATCGGCTTCTCGGCTTCCCACATCATCTGCGCCGCACGGCGGATCTGGCCCGCGTGGCCTTCGGTGTAGAGCTTGTAGCCCGGCAGGTGGATCGACTTCACCGGCGTGTAGTGGTGATGGCCCTGGAAGATGTCCTTGGGGATATCCACCAGCACGGGGCCGGGACGGCCGGAACCAGCGATGTAGAACGCTTCGTGGATGATCTGCGGCAGGTCGCTCAAGTTCTTCACGAGGAAGTTGTGCTTGGTGGCGGAGCGGGTGATGCCGAACGTGTCGGCTTCCTGGAACGCGTCGCTGCCAATCAGCTTGCTAGTGACCTGGCCGGTCAAGGCGACGATCGGGATCGAATCCATCATCGCGTCTACCAGGCCAGTCACCAGATTGGTGGCACCGGGGCCAGAGGTGGCGCAGCAGACGCCCACTTTGCCGGTCGACCGGGCGTAGCCCTGGGCGGCGAACGCGGCGTTCTGCTCGTGCCGGACCAGCACGTGCCGGATCGGGTGATCATACAGCGCGTCGTAAAACGGAAGCGTCACTCCGCCCGGGTAGCCGAAGATCACTTCGACGCCTTCCTGCACCAGACACTCCAGCAGCATCTTGGAGCCGTTCATCAACACGCCCGGATTGGATTGGGTTGCCGTTACCTTGTTCATATCTCTTCTAGTTCCTCGACGGGCACCGCTTGCCGCGGGGCCTTGATTTGTTCCTGCCACCCGAAAGTGGGCCGCCAAACGAAAAAAGACCATCGTCTGGGAGGTTTGCTCCCCGCCGATGGCCCTTTTCTTTCTAATCGAAATCGAGGCCGGTCAGGCGGGGTTGGTAATCCCTACGCCTACTACTACCTCGATAATGACAACCCGCCCTACGTTCCGCTGGTTCCGGATGGGTTGAGCAAGCTGTTCCACGTCCTGAGAATACCCTAGTAGTTTCGTAAATGCAACACCCAATACGTATGAGTAATATTTATCGATCCATTGCCTCACTATCGCCACTTGAGCCACGGGCAAAGTTGCGGTTGGCATCCGGGCCCCTGATGGGCGATACTCGTGCGCATGCTGCGTGTCGTTGCATTGTTTAAGGCCAAGCCGGACAAGATTGAAGAATTGCGCGAAGTCCTCACTTCCTTCGTCGCGCCCACGGTAAAGGAGAAGGGCTGTGTGTTTTACCAGCTCCACCAAAACCTGGCCGACCCGACGGACTTCTCGTTCCTGGAGGAGTGGGATTCCGAAGAAGATCTGCTGGCGCATTCCCAGTCGGCGCATATCCAGGCAGGCCGGAAACTGATCCCGGATCTGGTTCAAGTTCCGGGTGACGTGCGGCGCTATAAGCTGTTGGTTTAGAAGGCTAGTCTAGGGACGTTCGCCCATCGCCTTGAGGTCGTCGACATCCTTGCCTCGTCCCGTGGCGCGCTTGTTGGCGACCAGTTCGGCTCGCCCCATGTAGGCGACGGGAAGCCCCTGCAGGGTGCCATGAACCCGGTTCTGCCAGATTTCTTCGGTCTCTACGCCGCTGACTTGGTTGAGAAGATCAATTCGACCCGGCACGTAGCCCAGTTGGACGAATTGTCCAGGTTTGGTCAAGTCCTCCACCGTTAGGCGCAGCGAGCCGAAGCCGAACTTCTTCAACACCAGTAACGTACGCTCAGCATTCTCAACCGTTGGCCGAATCAGGAAATCGATGTCTCCCGTGTTTCGGGGAACTGCGTGATAGGAAAAGGCAAATGCCCCCACCAGCACGTATTCAACGCGGTGGGAATTCAGCAATTCGATAAACTCTTTCCAGTCTTGGCGGAGGGCCATCGGCGTACGGACCTCGATATTCGAGCAGCTCCAACATAATTACCATGCGCTGCTCCGGTGAAAGAGAAGCGTAGTACTGCCGGTCAGCCTCGTCGGCTTCCTGGGCGGTGCGGTAGATGTGGACTACTTTTTCCACTACTCTATTTTACCGCGAGATCAACCCTCGCCGACCGATAATTGGGCCACCCAAAGCGCTAAAGTTCCTTGATGCGGAACTGGCGGAATTCAACCCGGGTGCCGTGGCCCAGCAGACCGATATAGCCCGACTTGCGCGCCAGGCCGGGGTGCTTTTTCAGTACGGCCGGGTCCGTCACGTCGTCCAGGTTGGCATCCACAATCACCTGGCCATTCAGCTTGATGGTGATGCGGCGGCCCTTGGCGGTGATCTCCTCATCGTTCCACTCGCCCGTCGGCTTCAGCGCGCCCGTCTTGGCGGGAAAGACGTCGTAGATGGACCCGTGATACTGGGATGGCTTCAGCTTGCCTTTGTAAACGTCGGCATCGTGGTCCAGCACCTGGATCTCCATGCCCGCGTAGGCCGCATCACCTTCCAGCGGTGCCCGGATGCCGATGCCGTTGTTGCCGCCCACGCTCAACTTGAAAGAAAAGCGCAGGACGAAATCGCCATACTCTTTGGCCGTGAACAGATTGCCGCCACCGTCCGCCGGGCAAACGATCGTGCCGTTCTCCACGACATAGCCTGGGCCACGTCCATGAACCAGCTGCCATCCATCCAAATTCTTCCCATTGAACAGATCCTGAAAGCCCGGCTCAGCACCCAGCGACAAGCCCGGGAGGAGAGAGACAAGAGTGAAGGTGGATACCACGGCGAATTTCATCACGTTGAATACTGTAACGCATCCGGACCATGATTTCGCGTAGCCGCGATTACGGAGCGCCCTGCAGTGGTTCCACCGGCAGTACGGCGCGAATGTAGTCTCTGGTCTCGCGGAACGGCGGGATGCCGCCATGTTTGTCGACGGCCGTAGGTCCCGCATTGTAGGCCGCCAGCGCCAGCGCCAGATCGCCCGCGTAACGCGTAATCAACTCCCGCAGGAACCGGCTACCGGCTTCGACGTTCTGCCTGGCGTCAAACGGATCGCTAACGCCCAAAGCCGCCGCTGTCGCCGGCATCAGTTGCATCAGGCCTAACGCCCCTTTGGCTGACACCGCACAGGGCCTGCGCCCCGATTCACGCGCGATCACCCGATCGAGGAGATTCTCGGGCAGGCCATGCCGGGTGGTTGCCCGGGCCAGCAGCGGGGCCAAGACCTGGGCTGGAACCGGATCGCAGTTCATCAGTTGTGAAACCGGCAGAACCTCTACAGGCCGCGTCCAAACCGGCCAGGGGGTCGTAAAAAAGCCGGACTCGGTGTCTTCCTTCACGCCGTGCAACGCCTCCATCTGCTTGCGGACTGACTTGCGCTGGCGTTCCAGTGCCGATCGCATTTTGTCTCCGAACTGTTGAACTGGTTGGTCTTGTGCGCTTGGAGGCACCCCCGGGGCGGGGGGGGCTGGAGGATTCGGTTGGGTCGGTGCCGGTGTACCCGCCGCCGATGACGGGGCCGCCGGGGTCGTGCTGCCGGCCGGCTTGGGCGGAGCTGAGTTGGCGGACGGTTTAGTTGATGACGGAGTTCCTGTCGGAGACGCCGGGGCGGCCGCCGCTCCGGCTGATGGCTTGCCAGCGGGTGGCGAGGGTTTTGCCGCAGAGGTGCCAGGAGAGGTTGCCCCCTGGGCCAGGATGAGCGCGGCAATCAAGACCACCATTCACCAATGGTATCGGCTGAACCGTCCTACAACTTCAGTGGTCGATTGCCATTGGATGTGTCGTGTGTGTCTATTCAGTTTGAAAAATACTATATAAATCAATCACATGAAGAAACAAAATTGGAGTTTTGCATGACCTCAAGCAGTTGGTGAAGATGCCGCTCCAGGTGAGCACTGGCAAACAAAGTCCACTGGTAGCCATCAAGCAGGCCAAACACAAAGTGGTTCAGCGCAAACGCGCGCGGGTCAGGCGTGTTTTGCAGCCAATCGATCGTCTGGGCGCGTA
The DNA here is from genome assembly GCA_947458745.1 of Bryobacteraceae bacterium. Classification (GTDB taxonomy): domain Bacteria; phylum Acidobacteriota; class Terriglobia; order Bryobacterales; family Bryobacteraceae; genus JAPKYZ01. The sequence goes on from CANGYQ010000006.1 coordinate 170,433, forward strand.
CCTGCTCAAACGCTTCACACCATTCGGCAGGCGTCGCGAATCGTCCGGTGGGGCTGACGGGGGCTGGGGCGATGACCTTGGTGCGGCGGTCCGGCACAACGCGGGTCACGGTCGAATCCCGCTTGGGCGAAGTCCCACCCTCAGAGGGAGTCAGTGCCCCCATCACGCGCTTCTCCACTAGCACGATGTGTTCGGCGATCTCTGCGACGGACCACTGCTCCGCCGCCGGACGAAAATTCCACTGCTCACCGGCCAACCCGCCCAACAGGCTGATCAGTTCGGTCCGCGTGGCCCGCAGGGCCTCCAGGCTCGGCTTTTTCTCTTCTGGTTTCATCGGAAAATCATTATTTACAAATATTTATCGTGGATACTTCGAGTCTGACTTGATCTCAGCAATCTGGGCCAGGTGGCGCTCATTGTGGGCCGAGATAAACAGCAACCACTGGAGGCAATCGGTGGGCCCCATGGGTGAATCGGAAATGTGGTGCCGCAGGTCGAGCCTCGTTGTGCGGGTGAAGTCGAGCGTGGCGGCGCGGGCATCCTTGTACTGTTTCACCAGCGGGTCGCCGATCCCAAACCGGCCCGTGGGCACAAACATCTCGGGTGCCTTCACTTTGGTGTCACGGTTGGGGACCATCTTCAGAATCGCCTCGTCGGTTGTCTTGTTGGCGGGCGCTGTGGCCACGGCGGGTCCTTCGGCCACTTTGACGGTCATCCCGAACAGGCCCTTCTCGGTGAGCACCAGATGCTCCACCACTTCCGCCAGCGACCACTTGTCGTCGGCTGGTTTGAACTTCCACTGGGCGTCGGTCAGCCCGGCCACTTGATCGAGCAGCAACTTGCGGGTGCCGTGCAGGTGGCTGAGGGTGCGGTCACGATCTCCCTGGGCCAACTCCTGCGTGAACGCGGTGAGGCAGGTGGCCATGAGGGCGAGGCAAACTTTGGTCATGAAGTCTTTGTATCACGGGGAGGCGATTGCTGCGGTGGTTCAAAAGATTTGCTGTGAAGTTCTGAGACCCGGCATACGATAGACTTTGTAGAAGTAGCTTCTCCCCCGAGGCAAAGTAGTGCAATTTCAACACCGCCATTCTTTACTGATTGTTGCGAAGGGGGTCGGGCGCCTGCGGGCGCGGCAGCGGGCTGTTATGACTCCGCTGGTTAACCACTTCGAGAACTTTCAGGTTCTGGAAACCGACACGGGCGTGGACACGCTTGCCCTTCTAGAAATCGCCGAGGCTGACATCGTGATCGTGGCCGACCGGCTTTCCGATATGACCGCCGCTGACCTGTGCCGCCAGATCCGCCGCGAACGCCGCGCACGCTTGCTGCCGGTGATGGTGCTGGGTCTCTCTGACCAGCCAGCTGATGAAGCGGACTCTTTGGCTGCCGGTGCCGACGAGTTTATCTCTCTGCCGGTTTCCGCCCCGGCCCTCCAAGCCCGCGTCTGGGCTCACGTCCGGCGGAAATGGGCCGCTGATGAACGGGAAGATGTTGAGACCATCCTGTTCTCTCTCGCCCAGACCGTGGAACAACGCGATCCGCTCACCGGCGGCCACTGCCAGCGGCTGGCGGACCTGAGTGTCCGGATGGGCCACCGGATGGGCTTGTCCACTGAAGATGTGGAGGCGCTCTACCGCGGCGGCTTCTTGCACGACATCGGCAAGATCGCTGTGCCGGACTCCATCCTGTTTAAGCCCGGTCCACTCACCGCCGAGGAGTGGGTGGTGATGCGCAGCCACACCACGCGGGGCGAGGAAATCTGCAAACAGATGCGGACGCTGGCCCCGGTGCTGCCCATCATCCGGTCACACCACGAAAAGTGGGATGGCACCGGATATCCGGATGGACTGCGGCGGGAAGCGATCCCGTTGCTGGCCCGGATTCTCCAGATCGCTGACGTCTATGACGCCTTGACCACGGCGCGGCCCTACAAACCCGCCTTCAGTCACCTGGAAGCCATGGACATCCTGCGCCGCGAAGCCCGCATGGGCTGGCGCGACCCGGAACTGGTCCATCTGTTTACCGACTTGTTCCCCCGCACGGCCGATACCCGCGTGTTCCGCGCCGTCGCCAGCTAAGCCCGGCTTTCGCGCCGGTTGAAGTTTTGCGAACTTCCGTCACCGCGTGCGCGTATGCTGATCAGCATGCGGATTTATCTAGTGGGTTCCACGCTGGCTCTGGGCGCGCTCTTGACCGGGTGCGTCGTCGTCGAGCGCAACTCCGAAGTGGGCCCGGTCCAGACCAGCACGTTTTCCTGCGACCGGGGCAAGGCGGAGATGGTCCGCATGGAAGTAAAGATGAGCGTGGGCGAACTGAACCTCCGTGAGAACACCGCCAACGCCACCAAGCTGCTGGATGCCGATTTCGAGTACAACCTGCCGTTCCTCAAGCCCACCGCTCGGTATGACGATGCTGGATTCCGCGGCTACCTAAGCGTCACCCAGTCCGGCGAGAAGTCTCTGCGTTTGGGCGGCGACATGAAGAACAAATGGGACCTCCGCGTCCAACGTGATGTGCCGCTTGATCTAAGCGTCAACCTGGGTGTGGGTGAAAGCCAGTTGAACCTGGGCCAGCTAGCTCTGCGCAGCGTCAATGTTCACATCGGAGTTGGTGAATGCCGGATGGACTTGCGCGGTCCGGAACCCAAGCGCGACTACACCGTCGAGATCCACGGCGGCGTGGGTGAAGCAGTGGTCTACCTGCCCAAGGGAGTCGGAGTGATTGCCGACGCCAAGGGCGGACTGGGCGAGTTGCAGGTGGAAGGCAACCTGCGGAAAGACGGCAACCAGTACCTCAATGACCTCTACGGCAAATCCAAGGTGACGGTCCGCCTGGACATCCGCGGCGGCGTCGGCTCCATCCGGCTGATCGGGTAGCCCGCATCAAGCTGCCTGCGTTAACGGACCCGCCGCCTTCTGTACTTTGCGGACGGCTTCCACAATCTGGTCCATCCCCTCGCGGGTGTCCAGCAGCATCGTCTGCGTCAGCCACAGGGCTTCCTGGCACAACTGGTCGTTTTGCGGCGTCTGGTTCTTTTCGCGCCATTGGGCCAAGCGCTTTTCGCCATAGATCCGCCGGAAGCCGCGGGAGTTGAGGACGTTTTCGAGGAACGGCTCGCGGTTGAGCGGCGAGTAGCCGGAGGAGACCGGGATGCCTTCCGCGCGCATGGCGGCGATGAACCGCTCCCGCGTCAGCCCGGCAAACGCTTCCGGCTGGTAACGGAACATGTACAGGTGCCAGGCGTTGCGGGTGCAGCCCGGATAGAGCTTCTGGGGCGTCATGCCGGCAATGCCTGATAACTGCGATGTCAGGTAGGCGGCGTTCATCTCGCGCCGGCGGGATTGTTCTTCCAGGCGCGTCATCTGGGCCGTCAGGATCGCGGCCTGGAACTCCGTCAGGCGCAGATTGGCACCGGTCGATTGATAGGTGAAGCTGGCCGTCATCACCTTGCGGCTGCGGCCGTTGTTGTGGAACGTGAAGCATTTCTCGATGAACGCTTCATCGCTGGAAATGATGGCCCCACCTTCGCCGGAGTTCAGGTTCTTGGACGCCTGGAAGCTGAAGCAGCCCGCCAAGCCATAGCTGCCCACCTTGCGGTTGCGCCATTCGCCCAGGTGCGCCTGCGCCGCATCTTCAATCAGCGGAATGTTCCGGCGGCGGCTGATTTCCAGCATCTTGCCCACATCAAAGCTGGCCCCGCCCATGTGAACGGGCAGCAGCGCCCGAGTTTCCGGCGTGATCGCCGCCTCCACCTTCGACGCATCAATCTGGAACGTCTCTCGATCAGTATCGACAAACACCGGCAGCGCGTGTTGCAGCAGGACGGAGTTGATGGTGGCAATGAAGGTGTAAGGCGGGACGATCACCTCGTCACCCGCGCCAATGCCCAAGGCGTTCAACGACGTGATCAGCGCGCTGGTGCCGTTAGCGACGGCCAGGCAGTGCTTGGTTCCGGTGAGCGTGGCATAGGCCTCTTCAAACCGTTCCACCAGCTTGCCCGTGCCACGCCCCCAGCGCCCACTGCGGAGCGCGCCCAGGATCTCTTGTTCTTCCACTTGGTTGGTCACGGGCCAGGTGGGCCACCGCTTGGTGCGGACCGGAGTGCCTCCCAAAAGAGCGGGCTTGACGGTGGCGGCGAGGGCAGCTGATGCGACGAGAGTGCGCCGGGTGATCATGAGGTGATGTTACTCAATGACGAGATCGTCCGCTGCCGCCTCTGTCCACGCTTGGTGGAGCACCGCGAAGAGATCGCGCGGGTGAAGCGTCGGGCGTACCGGGATCAGGAGTATTGGGGCAAGCCCGTGCCCTCTTTTGGTGACCCCGCCGCTAGGCTGCTGGTGGTGGGGTTGGCACCTGGCGCGCATGGGGCCAATCGGACGGGCCGCATGTTCACGGGGGACCGCAGCGGGGATTTTCTTTACCGGGCTCTCTACGAAACTGGCTTCGCCTCACAGCCGGAATCGACCCATCGGGGTGATGGGCTGACCTTGACCGACTGCTTCATCTCCGCGCCGGTCCATTGCGCGCCGCCCGGCAACAAGCCCGAACGAGAGGAGATCGCGACTTGTTCCAGCTATCTGCGCCGCGAGCTGCCGCTGCTGAAGAATCTGAAAGCGGTGGTGGTGCTGGGCCGCATCGCGCTGGATGGATATCGTGGTGTGGCGGGGCTGCCGGTGCTCCCGTTTGGTCACGGCCTGGTACATGCGCTGAAGCCGGTGCTGATCTGCAGCTACCATCCCAGCCAGCAGAATACGCAGACCGGACGGCTGACGGCGGAAATGTTGCACGCCGTCTTTGCCACCGCGCGCCGTATAATAGAGTGCAATTAATGCGTCACTCCCTCCTCACTTTGATGGTCGCGGTTCCGGCGCTGCTGGCGGCCGCTGAGCTGCCGAACTGGGTGCAGCCGCGCGAGATGGACAACGTCAAGGCGCGGAAGAATTTCTGGAGCTTCCAACCGGTGCGCAAGCCGCCAGTGCCGGCGGTCGAGTCCAAGTGGGTGCGGAATCCGCTGGATGCGTTCGTGCTGGAAAAGCTGCGCGAGAAGAAGGAAGAACCACGCACTGAACTGGACCGGCGCGCATTGATGCGCCGCGCGATGCTGGACATCACCGGCCTGCCGCCGACGCCCAACCAGATGCGGGAGTTTCTCGCCGACAAGTCCCCCGATGCTTACGAGAAGCTGGTGGACCGACTGATGGCCGGCACCGCCTATGGCGAGCGCTGGGGCCAGCGCTGGCTGGATGTCGTGCGCTACGCCGACACCAACGGCTATGAACTGGATGCCGAACGCACCCACGCGTGGCGTTACCGTGACTACGTCATCCGCAGCTTCAATTCGAACAAGCGTTTCGACCAATTCTTGAAGGAACAGATCGCGGGCGACGAGCTGTGGCCCGCGGACTCCGATGCCCTGGTGGCCACCGGCTTCCATCGGACGGGACCGGAGCACATTGTCGGCGGCAACCAGGATCTCGAAATGAACCGGCAGGAAGTGCTGATCGAGATGAATGCCGGTGTCGGCAACGTCTTCCTGGGCTTGACCGTGCAATGCGCGCGCTGCCACAACCACAAGTTCGACCCTTTCCTGCAGGCCGACTATTACCGCTTGGCCGCGATCTTTGCCGGCACGGAAGGGCGCGAAGTCGCCATTGCGACGCCGCTGGAATGGGCCTCCTACAGCTTGGAACGCTACGAGTGGGAGCAGAAAGTGAAACCGATCCTCGATGCCATTAAGGCGATCGAGAAGCCCTACCGCGCCAAGCTGAAGGCCGAAAAGAGGGCGCAGTTGGAGCCCAAGTTCCGCGACGCGTTGGCCGTGCCGGAAGCACAGCGCACCCCGGAGCAAGCGGAACTGGCCAAGAACGCGGAATCGCAGACTGGCTCCACGTGGGACGAGGTGCTGGCCGCGATCCCGGCCGCAGAGCTGGCGGTCCGCAAAGGCTGGCGCGAGAAGCTGCATGAGCTGGAGTTGATCGAGCCGGAGCCGCCGCCGCACGCCTATGCCGCGGTGAATAGCGGCAAGCCGCATGCGACGCACATCTTGAAGGTGGGCGACCACAAGATGAAGCAGGGTCAAGTGGAGCCGGGCGTGCCGCTGGTGCTGGCCATCGCCCGCGGGCAGCAGGACCTGGGCGACGTTACCCGCGGCGCGCAAGGACGCCGGACGCAGTTGGCCGAATGGCTGGCTACTCCCGATCATCCGCTGACCGCGCGAGTGTTCGTGAACCGCATGTGGCAGTTCCGCATGGGTGATGGGATCGTCAAGACGCCGAATGATTTCGGGGCGTTGGGCGAACGGCCCACCAACCCCAAGCTGCTGGATTGGATGGCGAGTGAGTTTGTCGCTTCCGGCTGGGACATCAAGAAGCTGGACCGGATGATCTTGACGTCCAGCACCTACCGACAGTCAGCCGTGCAGCGGCGGCGGATGGATGCGGAAGTAGTGCGTGACTCGATCCTGGCCGTCTCGGGCCAGCTGAACGCCAAGATGTACGGCCCTCCCGTGAAGACGCCCATTGAGCAGGAGATCTACGACATCATCTTCACGGAGCAGGAGCCGGACAATCTGTGGCCCCTGCCCAAGGATCGGCGCGAGATGTACCGGCGCACGGTTTACGTGCTGAATAAGCGCACGGTGCGTCTGCCGATGCTGGCCAACTTCGATCAGCCGGACACCATGTCCAGTTGCCCGCAGCGGCCCACGTCGACCCATGCGCTGCAGGCGCTGACGATGATGAATTCAGACTTCATGGCCGAGTCGGCGCGGGCGTTTGCCGCACGGCTGGGGAAGAAGGATCCAGTGGGTGATGCCTACTCCCTGGCCTTAACCCGCGAGCCGCGGCCGGAAGAACGGAAGCTGGCGGAGGAGTTTTTCAAGAAAGGTGGAACCGTGGCGGACTTCGCGTTGGCGCTACTAAATCGCAATGAGTTCATCTACCTTCCCTAAGCCGCCTGAAGGCCTCTGCTCGCGTTCGTCGCGGCGTGATGTGTTGCGCGCGGCGGCGCATGGCTTTGGCGGGATCGCGCTCGAAGCCATGCTCGCCAAGGGTGCTTTTGCCGAAAGGACGAACCCGCTGGCGGCCAAACCGCAGCACTTCCCCGGCAAGGCCAAGAACGTTATCTTCCTGTTCATGGTGGGGGCACCGGGCCAGATGGATACGTTTGACCCGAAGCCGATGCTGGCCAAGTACGAAGGGCAGAAGTTGCCCGAAAGCTTCGGCAAGATCACCAGCCAGTTCACTGATGGCTCAACACCGATCCTGGCTTCGCCGTTTACGTTCAAGCAGTACGGCCAATCAGGCGCATGGGTCTCGGACCTTTTCCCGAATCTGAAGGACTGCGTGGACGACATCTGCTTCGTCCGCAACTTCTACACCGAAAGCGTCGTGCATGCCCCGGCGATGTATCAGGTGCACACGGGCCGCATTCTAATGGGCTATCCGAGCATGGGCTCCTGGGTGACCTATGGCCTGGGTTCAACCTCCGACAACCTGCCCGCCTATGTCGTCATGCCGCAACCGGAAGGGACTCCGGAGGGTGGCACGCCCTGTTGGGGTTCAGCCTTCCTGCCCGCCGTCTACCAGGGGACGCTGCTGCGCCCGGGTCCGACGCCGATCCTTCATTTGAAGGCCCCCGCGGGCACCACGCCCGAACGCCAAAAGGCGACGCTCGACCTGCTGCAGAAGATGAACGATCTCGACACGGCACCGGGTGATTCCGAAATGGCTGCGCGCATCGCCAGCTATGAACTGGCTTTCAAGATGCAATCGCACGCGCCCGAAGCCGTCGACCTGACCAAGGAGACCGAGGCTACCAAGAAGCTGTATGGTCTTGATCGCAAGGAGACCTCCGAGTTCGGTACCCGCTGCCTGCTGGCCCGCCGCATGGTGGAACGCGGTGTCCGCTTTGTCCAGATTTATTCCGGTGGTGGCCCGGTAAGTGTCCAGTGGGACGCGCACAAGGACCTGGTTCCCAACCATCGCAAGATGGCGGGCATGACCGATCAGCCCATCGCGGCGCTGCTGAAGGACTTGAAGTCGCGAGGGTTGCTCGACGACACGCTGGTGATCTGGGGCAGTGAATTCGGGCGTTTGCCGATGTCGCAATCGGGCAATGGCCGTGACCACAACATGCACGGCTTTACCATGTGGTTTGCCGGTGGCGGCGTCAAGGGCGGCCAGACGATCGGTGCCACCGATGACTTTGGCCTTTACTGCGCCGGGACGAAATATCACATGCGGGACTTCCACGCGACCATCCTGCACGCCTTGGGCCTGGACCAACATAAGCTGTGGTACCTGCACAATGGCCGCCACGAGAAGCTGACCGACTTTGGGGGTAACGTGATCAAGGAAGTGTTCGGTTGAGGCGGCGTGAACTGTTGGCGCTGCCGCTGGCTTGGGGTGCGGTGGGCCGCGCCAGTGCGGCGGGCAAGTACACGGACAAGCTCTGGCAGCAGGCGATGCCGCTTTACCGGAAGATGCTGGCGCATCCGTTTCTCACCGGGCTGGCCGATGGGACGTTGCCGATGGAGAAGTTCCGCTACTACATGCTGCAGGATGCCATCTACCTGGGCCGCTATGCCAAAGCGCTCAATGTCGTGGCGGCCAAGGCTCCCACGCAAGAGATCAGCCAGTTCTTTGCTGAAGGCGCCATCGGATGCATCAAGGAAGAGCGGCAAATGCACGCGCAGTACTTTTCTGCCGCTGACTTGAAGGCCGCCCGGATGGCTCCCACCTGTGCCGCCTACACCAATCACATGCTGGCCGTTGCGCATCAAGGCACTTTCGCCGATGGCGTGGCGGCGGTGACGCCGTGCTACTGGATCTACGCCGAAGTGGGGCGTGAGCTGATCAAGCGCGGGTCCAAGAACAAGGACTACCAGCAGTGGATCAACCAATATGGCGGCGAATCCTACGGCGTGACGGTGAAGCGCGAGCTGGCCGTGGTGGATGGCTTAACCTACTTTGACGCCTCCAGCTTTGAGGAACACTTTATGGCCAGTGTCCGCTACGAGTATCTTTTCTGGGACATGGCCTGGCGCCTGGAAAAGTGGGAGCCGTAGGCCGCTTTGAAGCAGTCCCTGGAGCGGTACTTTGAGCTCGAAAAACTAGGCACCAACTGGCGCACGGAGATTCTGGCCGGGCTGACGACGTTTGTCACCATGGCCTACATCATCTTTGTCAATCCGTCCATCTTGAAGGATGCCGGCATGCCCGTGGCGGCCACCACGGCGGCCACCTGCCTCTCCGCAGCGCTGGGTAGTTTTCTGATGGGCGCGGTGGCGCGGTATCCCATTGCTCTGGCCCCCGGCATGGGCTTGAACGCGTACTTCACCTACGCCGTGGTGAAGGGCATGGGCGTGCCCTGGGAAGTGGCGCTGGGCGCGGTGTTTCTCTCGGGCGCGGCATTCCTGCTGCTCACCTTAACCGGCGTGCGCCAGATGATTGTAGAGGCCATTCCCAGTGACCTTTACGCCGCCGTGGCCGCGGGCATTGGCTTCTTTATTGCGCTGATCGGGCTGCGGAATGCGGGCCTGATTGTCGCCAGTCCCGCGACGCTGGTGGAACTGGGCAAGCTATCTTCTCCCACCGCGCTGCTGGCCCTTGTGGGTCTATTCGTCACGGCGGGCTTGATGGTGTGGAACGTCCGGGGCGCGATGCTTTGGGGCGTAGCGATCACCACCGCCGTGGCGTTGGCCACGGGCCAGACGGCCTGGACCTCCACGGCGTCGCCATTGGCTGCGCTCGGCGAGACGGCGCTGAAGCTCGACATTGGGCGCGCGCTCAGCTTAGGCGCGGTGGAGATCGTCTTCGTGTTTCTGTTTGTCGACATGTTCGACAACGTCGGCACGCTGGTGGCGGTGGGCAAGCGCGCGGGTCTGTTCGATGCGGCCAACCGCATCCCGCGTGTCGATCGCATCCTGTTGGCAGACGCCACGGCAACCATGGGCGGGTCGTTGCTGGGCACTTCGACGGTGGTTAGCTACATCGAAAGCGCGGCGGGCGTGGCCGCCGGTGGACGCTCTGGAGTCACTGCGATTGTGGTGGCGCTGCTCTTCGTACTCGCGTTGTTCCTGGTTCCAGTGGCGGGCGTGATCCCGGCAGGGGCCACGGCACCGGCCTTGATTCTCGTGGGCTGCCTGATGATGAAGCACACCGCCGAGATCGCCTGGAAGGACCTGGAGGTAGCGATTCCCGCGTTCCTCACCATCGCCCTGATCCCGCTGACCTTTTCGATCGCCAATGGTCTGGCGGCGGGATTCCTCAGCTACGTACTGCTCAAGTCCATCCGGGGCAAGGGGGTGCACTGGTTTGTTTATCTGCTGGCCGCCTTGTTTTTGTTGCGGTTCGTCTATCTGGCGCGGAGTTAGCGCGGCGAAAACAGCGGCTCCACTTCGGGTGACAACACCACCCAGAAGCCGTAGACCGCCAGCAGCGTTCCAATCGGAAACTCTGCCAGCATCAGAGCACAAACCACCATGGTCAGATCGCGGGACCAGGGGCGGAACTGGCGCAATCCCAATCCCGCGATCACCATCGGGACCGCCAGCACCAGCGCCACCAGCATTAGCACCGAGCCCAGCATTTCCACGAGTGGCAGGTTCAGCGATTCGCCCGTACCGGCCTGCGCTGCGTCGATGATCAACGAAACCGGGCTACCAAACAGACCTATACCCACCAGCGCCAGCAGCGCTCCCGCCACGCCGAACATGATTAGCATCGCCCCTAGGGTACGTACATGCTCGTCGATACCCACGCTCGCCCTCCGTCAACCTGGCCCGCACAGCGGACCTAAGCTCACTCTACCGCGATGAGACGGCGGATGGCGGCACGACGGTACTAACCGGGCGCGCCGGGCGGACCGGGGCCGGGCAGCAGTTCTCCGGGCAGACATCATGGTTGGGCCCGCGAACACCCAGCGCCCGGGCCGGCACCGCCCCCTGCCGTTCCAGCACCAACTCACGGATCATCGCGATGAACCGCGGGTCCGCGCCGACGGTGCGAGCACGCCGGATCTGGATGCCCAACTCCTGGGCCACGTCCACCGCTTCCGTATCCAGGTCATAGAGCACTTCCATGTGGTCCGACACAAAGCCGATGGGTGCCAGGACGGCGTTGCGAGGCGCGATCGCGCGCAGGTGGTCCAGGATGTCCGGTTCCAACCACGGCTGCGTCGGTGGTCCGCTGCGGCTCTGCCACACCAGGTCGAACTCCGCGTGGCCACAGGCTTCCGCCACCAGACGGCAGGCCTCGCGCAGTTGAACGGTGTAGTCGCAGCTGTCCGCCATCGACATCGGAATAGAGTGAGCGGTGAAGACCAGCCGCGCGTCGGGCAGCTCAGCCAAGGCGGCCCGGACATTGTCGGCCATCGGCTCCACAAAGCCCGGATGGTTGTAGTAGACCCGGAGCTTGGCCAGCTCAAGCTCCTCAAAGCCCGCCGCCGTCTTGGCCGCATAGAGGTTCTCGCGATACTGCCGGCAGCCGGAGTAGCTGGAAAAAGCGGACGTGACAAACGCAAAGGCTCGCGTCACGCCATCGGCTTTCATCTGCGCCAGCGTATCGGTGAGCAGCGGATGCCAGTTGCGATTGCCCCAGTAGACCGGCAATCCCGGGCCTTCAGCAGCCAGCAGATCCTTTAGCGCGGCGATGACGGCGCGGTTCTGATCGTTGATCGGGCTCTTGCCGCCGAAGTGCAGGTAGTGCTCGGCCACCTCCGCCAGGCGCTCCGGTGGGATGCCGCGCCCCCGGGTGACGTTCTCAAGAAACGGCATGACGTCGGCTGGGCCCTCGGGCCCGCCAAATGAAACATAGAGGATGGCGTCGGACATAAGCTACTCTCTTAGATTCCCATGCTTACTTCGAAGAAGTCTTTTCTGTTGGTCGTCGTGCTGGCGGTTTCGACGGCCGGAGCGCAGACGCTGGACCGCCAGTATCAGGACGTAGCGGGCCGCCTGGTGGGCGCGGCGCTTACCGACGAAGGTGGCTTTGCGAAGTTGACCTGGCTCTGCGACCGGATCGGCGCACGTCTAGGGGGGTCAAAAGCTCTTGAAGAGGCCGTCCGCTGGTCCGCCGCGGAGATGAAGCGGGAAGGGCTGGCCAACGTCGTGACACCCAAGGTGATGGTGCCGCATTGGGTGCGCGGCGCGGAGTCGGCCAAGATCCTGTCGCCGATCGCGCGGCCGCTGACGATGCTGGGGTTGGGCAACAGTATCGGCACCCCCAAGGAGGGCATCACGGCCGAGGTGATCGCCGTGCGCAATTTCGAGGAGTTGAAGGCGCTGGGCGAGGCAAGGGTGAAGGGCAAGATCGTGCTCTACAACGTCGATTACCAGGGCTATGGCCGCACGGTCACCTATCGCGCCGCTGGTGCATCGCGTGCGGCGGAACTGGGTGCCGTGGCGTCACTGGTGCGGGCGGTTGGATCAGCCACTTTGCAAACGCCGCACACCGGAGCTTTGAACTATGCCGCCACCGCGCCCAAGATTCCGGCCGCCAGCGTGACGCTGGAAGATGCCGTGCTGATGCAGCGGCTGATCGATGCGGGCGAGACCGTGCGGGTCCACTTGCACATGGAGGCGCAGATGCTGCCGCCCGCCGAGTCGGCCAATGTGATCGGAGAAATTGTGGGCCGCGAAAAGCCCGATGAAGTGGTGGTGCTGGGCGGCCATCTCGACAGCTGGGACGTGGGCCAGGGCGCCCACGATGATGGCACCGGCGTGATGGCGGCGCTGCAGGCGGTGGTGTTGATGAAGAAGTTAGGCCTCCAGCCGCGGCGCACGGTCCGGGTGGTGCTGTGGACCAATGAAGAGAATGGCCTCGCGGGCGGCACGGCGTACCGGGAATGGGTAGGCGCCGCAGTGAAGAAGCATGTCGCGGCCATTGAGATGGACGGGGGCGGGGAACGGCCGCTTGGCTTCGGCATCGGCGGTGGCGATCCCAAGCAGGTGGAACTGCTGCGGCAGATCGGCAAACTGCTGGATGGCATCGGCGCAGGCCGCATCACCATCGGCGGCGGCGGCGCGGACATCAGCCCCATCATGCGGGAAGGCGTCCCCGGCATCGGCCTGCAGACCGTGGGCACGCACTACTTTGACTGGCACCACACGCACGCCGACACGCTGGACAAAGTGGACCCAGTGGAGTTCAGGAAGTGCACCGCGGCGCTAGCCGTGATGGCCTACGTGCTGGCCGACATGCCGGGCAAGCTGGCGGAGTAGCTGACGGGCTGCTTACTCCGCCCGCAACACTTCCAACGGCTTCTGGCCCAAAATGCGAGCGCTAGCGGCCCAACCGGCGATGTTGGCGATCACCGCGGTCAGCACCACGGCCACCAGAATTGACGGTGCGTTGAACTTCCATTCGCCCTTGAAGAACTGCACCAGAACGAGGTTGGCGAAGCCGCTCGCCAGCAAGCTGCCCATCAGTCCGGCGGTGGCCCCCAGGATGGAGAACTCAGCCGAGAAGATCCGGGAGACACGCTTCCTGGTTGCCCCAAGGGTCTTCAAGATCACCACTTCCCGGATGCGGCGGAAGCGCGTGCCGGCCACGCTGGAGGCCAGGATGATCACCCCGGCCATAATGGCAAACGTCGAGATGAAGCGGATCACCAGCGCGATCTGGTCCACCACTTCCTGCACGGTCTGGATGACGTCAGCAACGTTGATCACGCTGACGGTGGGGAAGCGCTGATAAAGGCTCTGCTGGAGGCTGGCGACGGCGCTGGGCTGCATGCGGAGCGCGCTGTAGTAGATGGTCGGCAGCCCCGCGACGCTTTCCGGCGTGAACAGGAACTCGGTATTGGATCCCGGGCCCACGGCCAAATTGCGATAGACCACAGCCACCCGGGCCAGCACCGTCTTGCCCGACGACACAAACTCAATCTCGGTGCCGGGTGACACTTTCAGTACCTTGGCCGCATCGTCGCCAATCGCCACCAGCCCGGCGGTGGATTTGGTCCACCAGGCGCCACTGACCACCTGGGTCTGCTTGGGTGCCTCGGTAACGTAGGAGACGTTGCGGGATTGCCGGAAGCGGCGTTGAAAGCCCTTCAACTCCATCGTCTCGACGGGCTGGCCATTCACCTTCACGACGCGGGCAGCAATGGAGGGGATCAGCTCCGGCGGCTTGTCCAAGCCCGGCTGCCGCTTCACCAAGTCCGTCACGCCATCCTTTTGCGCCTGCTGGATGTCGATCAGAAAGACGTTGGGCATGCCCGGCGGGGCCGAGGCGGCGATCTCGGAAAGAATTGACTGCTGCACCAGGTAGATGGTCACCGTGAACATCACCCCCAAACCCAGCGCCACCAGCACCGCTCGGGCTTGGTTGCCGGGCCGGTAGAGGTTGGCCAGGCCATGGCGCCAATTCGCGGGCAGCGTGCGGATCTTAACCACCATCTTCAACACCCGCAATAACAGCCACGCGACGCCCGCCAGCACTCCCAGCGCCACCGCTAGGCCACCCGTGAAGTAAGCGCCCAGCCGCAACGCATCCTCCAGCTTGCCGCCCGCAATCCAGGCGGCCAGAGCGCCCATCCCCACCAGGATGCCGCCCGAAACCGCGATGGCGGAACGGCTGCGGAACCAGCCGCCCCGGGTCTCGCCCATTTCACGGCGCAGGATCAGGTTGGGCCGGATCTCGCGGACCGACAGCAGCGGCGGCAGCGTAAACAGCAGCGTCGAGAAGACGGCTACCAGCAACCCTTGCGCCATCGACGCCCAATCCCAGACAAACGAGGGCGGCACCTGGAAGTAGCGTGCGATCAAGTGCGGAAACGCCAACTGCACCGCACCACCCACCGCAATGCCCAGCAGACCGCCGGTGAGCCCCAGGGCCAGGGTTTGCAACAGGTAGATGCGGATGATCTGCGAGGATCTCGCACCCAGGCACTTCATCACCGCGATGGAATCCAGTTTCTGCTGCAAGTGCGAATGCATGGCCGTGGCCACGCCCAGCGCGCCGACAATCAAAGCGATCAGGCTGACCAGCGAAAGAAAGCGGGTTGAGGTTTCCAGCCCCCGGGTAATGGCCGGATTGGTTTCGCGGAAATCGATCACTTGCGCTTCCGGGAAGGTGTTCTTCAACGTCTGGCGCACCGCCTCGACATCGGGCGGGGGCGTCGCGGTAGACGGTTGGGCGATCGGCAACTGGAACAGGAAGCGCTGCGCCGCGCGGCTGCCGGCGTTCAGCAGACCAGCGCGCTCCAGGCCGCTCCGGGTCATCAGCAGGCGCGGGCCGATGTTGATGCTGCCGGACATCTTGTCGGGTTCCTTGGTCACCTGCCCGATCACTTTGTAGTCTTGACCACCCAGGCGGATCATGTCGCCGGTCGTGACGTTCAGGCGCAGAGCCAAGTCGTCAGAGACGGCCACTGAATTCTCATTCAACACGTCGCGCAGCCGCGCGGCGGGGGTCAGCTGAACTTCGCCGTAGAAAGGATAGAGCGCCGGATCGATCGCCTTGGCCGAGACCAGCACCGGGGCCGTGGGCTTCGAGGGGTCTTTCAGTGACGCGGCCATGGTCAGGGTCTCCGTCACTTGCGTGGAGCGGATGCCTTGGCGGCCCAGGTCGTCGATCACGGCCATTTGCTCCGGCGTGGCCATCACAAAAACCCGCGCCGAAAGGTCCGCCGCCATTAGCGTGCGGGCTTCTTTCAGCAGCATGGCGTAGAAGGCGCTTGAAAAGCCGCGGACCCCGGTGAGCGAGCCCACCCCCACGGCCACGGCCAAAATGACGAAGCCAAACTTGACGGACGAGGCGCGGGATTCGCGCCAAGCGATCTTCGCCGCAGTGGCGAGCGAAAAATTATCTTGCCTGGTCACGCTTACACCCTCTCCGGAATCTCGGAGACCAGTTCATCGGCCACGATCAAGCCGTCTCGCAGAGTGATAATCCGGTCCGCATGGCTGGCCAACTGCCGGTCATGCGTCACCAGCACCAGCGTGGCCCCTTCGCGGCGATTGAGTGTGATCAGCAGTTCCAGCACCTGCTGGCCGGTCTTGGAATCCAGGTTGCCGGTGGGTTCATCGGCCATCAGAATCGGCGGCTTGAGAATAAATGCCCGCGCCAGGGCTACGCGTTGCTGCTCGCCGCCCGATAGCTGCACTGGGTAGTGATCCAGACGATCGCCTAAGCCCACCAGTTCGAGTAGCTCCCGCGCACGCGAGACATCGGCGCGGCCGTCGCCGGCCAATTCCACGGGCAGCAGGACGTTCTCTTCGGCGGTCAACGTGGGGATCAGCTGGTAGGACTGAAAGACGAAGCCGATCTTCTGGCCGCGCAGCAAAGCCAGATCATCCTCCGCCATGCGGGCGATGTCGGTGCCGTCGATGATGATCGCCCCAGTGGTGGGCGTGTCGAGCCCGGCTAGCAGCCCCAGCAACGTGCTCTTGCCGCTGCCGGAAGCGCCCATGATGGCCACAAATTGACCGCGTGGGATTTCAAAATCGATCCCTTTTAAGATCGAAACCAGGTGAGTGCCGGAATTGATCGAGCGCGTAAGGCCTTGAACAGCAATGATCGGAGCAGCGGATGGTGACGGAGGCATCTACATCTTCTATTCTGGCATTAGGTGAATCGCTGGACTTTAGTTTTTGTTTCTCTGCTCGGGGCGTGTTCCCGGGCACCACAACCGGCACCCACGCCCGCTGCGGCGGTGGAGCCATCGGTTCAACCATCAGCCGCTCCGACCGCCGCGACGCCCGCCGATGATCGCCCGGTGATCGTCTGCTTCGGTGACTCGCTTTCAGCCGGTTACGGTGTCGAGACCGGGCTCAGCTATCCGGACTTCCTGCAAAAGGAACTGGATGCCAAGGGCTATTCCTACCGCGTCGTCAATCTCGGCATCAGCGGCGACACCACGTCTGGTGGCCTGTCGCGCATCCAAAGTGCGGTGGCGTTGCGTCCAGTGATCACCATCCTGGAATTGGGCGGCAATGACGGATTGCGCGGGCTGCCGCTGGCGGACACGCGGTCCAACATGTCCCAGATGACGCAGGCACTGCTCGATGGAGGGTCCAAGGTGGTGATTGCGGGGATGACTCTGCCGCCCAACTATGGGCCGGACTATATCCGCGAGTTTGAACAGATCTTCGTGGAGCTAGCCGCCAAGCAGAAGCTGCCGCGTATCCGTTTCTTGTTGGAAGGCGTCGCGCTGAACCCGAAACTGATGCAGGCTGACGGCATCCACGCCACCGCCGAAGGCAACCGTCTGGTGGCGGCCAACGTGATGCGCACGTTGACTCCTTTGCTGAAGGCCGCGGTACCCGCGAAAAAGTAGCGCTCCGAAAATACTTCTGTATTTCCAGCCGGAAATGGGACTAGAATGGCGCAATGCCACGTCCCATTGTTTTGTTGCACGGCTACTCCGATCAAGGCGCCTCCTTCAGCACCTGGAAGGCCATTCTGATGCAGAACGGCTATGCGGAGACGGATATCAAGGTCTGTAGTTACCGCTCCCTGGTCAACGAGATCAACATCAGCGATATCGCGGAAGGCCTTGAAGCGGTGCTGGCCCAAGCGGGCATCGGGCCCAACGATCACTTTGATGCCGTGGTCCATTCCACCGGCATGTTGGTGTTGCGGAGCTGGCTGGCGCGATTCGCCAAAAATGTCCGGCGGCTGAAGCATTTGATTGGGTTGGCTCCGGCAACATTCGGGTCGCCCTTGGCGGCGAAAGGCCGCAGCTTCATCGGAGCGCTGGTGAAGGGCAACAAAGAACCGGGCCCGGACTTCCTGGAGCCCGGCGATCTGTTCCTGGACGCGCTGGAGTGCGGCAGCCGCTTCACCTGGGATCTGGCCCACAAGGATCTGCTGGGCGGCAAAGTGTTCTACGGCCCCGGCCCGAACACTCCCTACCCATTCATCTTTGTCGGCACGGAGCCCTTTGACGGCTTCGCCCGCTTCGCTTCTGATCCGGGCACCGATGGCTGTGTGCGCTGGTCGCAGGTAGGCCTGAACGCGGTGAAGTTCACGCTGGACCTGGCGGGCCCTCCTGGTGGGGCCGAGGAAGCACGGCGCACCCATTCCGATCCGCCGCGGATCGAACTGCCGGTGACGCTGCTCGGCAAGATGAACCACGGCACGATTCTTTCTAAACCCACTCCGGAGTTACAGAAGCTGTTCTTGAGCGCTCTGGCGGTGAACGATGAAGTGGCCTACGCCAAGTGGGTGATTGATGCCGCGGCCGTCAGCGATCCGGTGAAGGCCAAGGTGAAGCCCTACCAGCACTTTGTCACTCGGGTCGTCGATGAACGGGGCGACGGCGTGAAGGACTACTTCCTCGATCTGTTCACCCGCGACAGTAAAGGCAAAGAGAAAAGCCTCACCAAGCAGGCGGATCTCGATATCCATCCTTATTCAGCCGACCCCAGTTACCGCTCCATCCACGTGGACCTGAGCCGTCTGAAGGATGCCATGAAGGGCGACATCCGGCTGCGGCTGATCGCCAACACCGGCACCAATTATGCCAAGTACGTCGGCTTCCAGGCAGAGATCGAAACGGGCGGCCCGTCCTGGAGTGCGGAGATTGAATTGCCCACCTCCACCTCAAAAACGGGCCTCGCGTTCTTTTACCCCTTCTCCACCACGCTGGTGGAGATCGTGCTGAACCGGCAGGTGGCGGACGTGATCAAGCTGGGGACGGGTTTCTAGAACAGCGGGATCTGGCGCGCCTTCATGTAGACTTCGCGCGTGATCGGCCGGCGGCTGGGGATATTGCGGTGGATGCGGCCGCCGTGCGCGATGCCGACGGTCAGCGCCGTCGTGAAGTCCGGGTCGGCGTCACCCAGTGGCGGACCGCCAGTTTCCGCCAGCCATTGCTGCGTCGCTTCATTCAGCATAGTTTCCAGCGCCGTGTCCGCCGCCTGCCAGCGGGCCTGACACAGAATCGCCTTCCGGTTGCCGAAACGGACCATCACACTCATGCCCGTCGTTGCCGCCTTTCCATCGGATGAACTCGTTGCCTCAACCTGTCAATGATACGATCACGGAACACGGTGACGCTCAACGATAAGTACACAGCCCTGGAGGGCATCCACTACCTGACCGGCATTCAGGCCCTGGTTCGCTTGCCCATCGACCAGATGCGCCTGGACCGGCGCGCCGGTTTGAAGACGGGCGTTTTCATCTCCGGCTACGAAGGCTCTCCGCTCGGCGGCTACGATCTGGCGCTGCAGCGCGTCTCTAGTTTGCTGCGCGAACACAACATCGTCGCCCAACCCGGCGTCAATGAGGACCTGGCCGCCACGTCCATTCTGGGCAGCCAGATTCTGGACGTGGCCGGCCCCAAGAAGGTGGATGGCGTCGTCGGCATCTGGTACGGCAAAGGCCCGGGTGTGGACCGCAGCGGCGACATCCTGCGCCATGCCAATCTCGCCGGCTCACCTGGAGCTTGCGCGGCGATTGTGCTGGCCGGTGATGATCACACGTCGAAAAGCTCCACCATTCCGCACCAGTCCGACTTCAGCCTGATGAACTTCGCCATCCCGGTGCTCTATCCCGGCAATGCGCAAGAGGT
Source organism: Bryobacteraceae bacterium (assembly GCA_947458745.1). Classification (GTDB taxonomy): domain Bacteria; phylum Acidobacteriota; class Terriglobia; order Bryobacterales; family Bryobacteraceae; genus JAPKYZ01. The sequence continues at coordinate 189,951 of CANGYQ010000006.1, forward strand.
GCTGGATCTGGGCTTGGCCGCCATTGCCCTATCGCGCTATTCGGGGGCCTGGGCGGGCTTGAAGCTGGTGACCGATGTTTGTGACGGCGGCGGGACGGTGGATGTGTCGCTGGCCCATCGGACTTTCGTCTCGCCTGAAGGCTACGCCAAGCACACTGATCCGATGCTGGTGATCCCGCACACGCATCGCCTGGAAGTGGAAGCCAGCACGCGGCGCCTGGAGGCGGTAAAGGCGTTCGTGCGCGCCAATGGCCTGGACCGTATCGAGGGTGACGGCAAGATCGCCATCGCCACGGCGGGCAAAACCTACTACGACCTGATGGAAGCGTTCCGGCTGATGGGCGTGGACCCGGCCAGCTACCGCATCGGCAAGTACGCCATGACGTTCCCGATTGAACCCGAGTTCACCCGCGAACTGGCGCGCGGTGTCGAGCGGCTGATCGTCATCGAAGAGAAGCGCAGCTTCCTCGAAATGCAGATTCGTGAGCTGCTGTGCAACGACGCGGAGCGGCCGCAGGTAGAAGGCAAGAACCTGTTTCCGGCCTATGGCGAACTGACGCCGGAGTTGATCGCCGCCGTGATGACCGGCCAGGCGTTGCCGGCCACCGCGAAGGTGCCGTGGCGCAAGCCGAATTTCTGTTCCGGGTGCCCGCACAACCGCTCGACGCTGTTGCTGGAAGGCCAGATTGCGGGCGGCGGCACGGGTTGCCACGGCATGGCGGTGATGCTGGGTGCTTCTGGCCGTGGCTTTAGCTACGCGACGCATATGGGTGGCGAAGGTGCGCCGTGGATCGGCATGGCTCCGTTCAGCGAGCGCAAGCACATGATCCAGAACATCGGCGATGGAACGTACTTCCATTCCGGGTCGCTCTCCATTCAGGCTTGCGTGGCCGCCAAGGTCAACATCACCTTCAAGCTGCTCTACAACGGCCACGTCGCCATGACCGGCGGACAGGATGCGCAAGGCGCGCTGCCGGTGCCGCAGCTCACACGGAAGCTGGAAGCCGAAGGGGTCCGCCGGATCATCGTGCTGGTGGAAGATGTCGAACGCTATGCCCCGCTGCGGGCCCAGTTCGCGCCCAATGCCGAAGTGCGGGACCGGATCGCACTGCCGGAAGTGCTGCGGGAACTGGAAGCCACGCCCGGCGTCACGGTGATGATTTATGACCAGGAGTGCGCCGCGGAGAAGCGGCGTCAACGGTCACGTGGCAAGATGGCCGAGCCCGCAAAGCGGCTGATCATCCAGAGCGATGTCTGCGAAGGCTGCGGTGATTGTGTGACCCAATCCAACTGCGCCAGCTTGCAGCGTGTGGCCACGTCCAAGGGCGAGAAGATGGCCATTCACCAGTCTTCCTGCAACAAGGACTACACGTGCGCTTTCGGCGACTGTCCGTCGTTCTTGACCGTCTACGATGAGCCCAAGGTAGTGCGCCGCGCGGCACCGCTGCCTCCGCCGGAGACTCCGGCTCCGGCCCGCATGGTGGAGATCTGCGACCACGGCTACCGCATCCTGATGCCGGGCATTGGCGGCACTGGTGTGGTGACCATCAACGCTCTGCTGGCCACGGCGGCGTTGCGGGATGGCCTCCATGTCACATCGCTGGACCAGACTGGCCTGGCACAAAAAGGTGGAGCCGTGACGTCGCATCTGACGCTCAGCCGTCAGCCCTTGAAGACGGCGGCGCGGATATTTGATCCGGATGTGGTGGTGGCCTTTGACCCGGGCGGCGTACCCGAAGGGGCGCGGCTGGCGGTGAAGAATTCACCCATCCCGGGCGCGTTGAATGTCGATGCCACGCGGCTGGCCGAGGAGAAGCTTTCCAGCCATTTGTTCGTCAACATCTTCCTGACGGGCTTTGCCTGGCAGGCCGGGTTGATCCCGATTTCGCAAGCGTCGATCGAAGCGGCCATCCGGCTGAACGGCGTCGAGGCCGAAGGGAACATTGCCGCGTTCCACTGGGGCCGGTCGTTCTATGGCCGTCCGGCGGAATCGAAGAAGGCCCCGCCGCCGGTACTGGATTACGCGGCGGAGTTGACCGCCTATCAGAATTTAGGCTACGCGCAACAGCACGCGGAGTTTGTCGCGCAGGTGCCGCTGGCGGTTCGCGCGGTCGTGGCGCAGAACCTCTACAAGCTGATGGCCTACAAGGACGAGTACGAAGTCGCCCGGTTACTCAGCCGCGTGGAGGGCCGCGTTACGTACAATTTGCACCCGCCCCTACTGCGTTCCTGGGGCCTGAAGCAGAAGCTGGAACTGGGCCCCTGGTTCCGCCCGGCGCTGCAACTGCTTTCGGCCTTGAAAGGGCTGCGGGGAACGCCGCTCGATCTGTTCGGGTACGCCCGGCATCGCCGCGAGGAGCGGGCCACCATTGATTGGTACCGCCAGTTGATTCTAGACAACCTGGATCATCCGCGATTAGCTGAACTGGCCGCCTTGCCGGACGGCATTCGCGGCTATGAAGAAATCAAGAGCCGCTCCATCGCTGCGGCCAGAGAGAGAGCCCTCCAGATATGCGCATCGCCCTCCACTGTCTCCTTGCCGGTACTTTCCTAGCCGCTTTCGCGTCGGCCAAAGATCCACTGCCCGAAGATCGGGGCGCGGCCGGATTGCATCAGGCCCTGAAGCGCTTGGCCACCACGGCGCGAGTGCTCAGCGTCACCGCGCACCCAGACGATGAAGACGCCGGAACACTCACCATGCTGGCGCGTGGTAAGGGCGCGGACCTGACCATGCTGATTCTCAACCGCGGCGAGAGCGGCGCGAATCTGGTCAGCGGCGACTTTTTTGAAGGGCTCGGTGCCCTGCGGACGGGCGAGATGCTGAAGGCCGCCGAATATTATGGCGCCAAGGTGCGGTTCACGCGGTTTGTCGACTATGGCTTCTCAAAGACCATGGACGAGACCTTCCGCAACTGGAAGCGGGATGAAGTGCTGCGGGATTGCGTGCGCGTCGTGCGGCAAGTAAAGCCCCACCTGATCGTTTCAAGATTCCAAGGCACCCTGCGCGATGGCCACGGCAATCATCAAGCAGCGGGCCTGATGGCGCAGTTGATGTTCGACGCCGCCGCGGACCCGAGCTTCCACCCGGAACTGGGCCCGCCCTGGCAGGTGCAGAAGCTCTATTCCGGCGGCTGGCGCGAGAACGAAGCCTGGACCATCGCCTCCGACTCTGGCGTCTACGACCCCGTGCTGGGCCGCAGCTACGCGCAAATTGGTCGCGATGGCTACCGGTGGCACCGCTCCCAAGGAATGGCCTTGTCGATGGCGCGCCCCGGACCGGCGATCAGCTACTACAAGCTCACCAAGTCCCGCGTGGGCACCCCCGACAAGGAGAAGGACTTCTTTGAGCGCCTGGACTTAAAGCCCGTCGCCGCCATTGCCGACCCCGTTGCGGCGGCGATCAAAGGCTGGCCCACCGATTGCGCGCCCCACTTGGCGCAGGCGCTTGTCGCCGCGCGGGTGCGGCCCGATGCCTTCGATACGCAGTTGAAGGAGCCCCAGATTGTCGAGGCTCTACGGTTGGCGCTCGGCTTGGAAGTGGAGGCTTTGGTGGAGCCCGAAAATGCGCCCACCGGGCCGATGGCGGCTTTCCGGGCGGTGGAGACAGTCAGCGTCGTCACGCCGGGCCAGCAGTTGAGGGTCTCCGTCAAGTTGCACCAGCGCGGTGGCGATCCGGTGGAGGACATCCGCTATGGCATCCGGGCGGAAGGCTGGGCCTTCTCTGCTGATGGTCAACGTACCGGGCGCTTCAACTTGACCGTGCCGGAGGATGCCAAGCTAACGCAAGCCTACTGGCGCCGGAACTCCGTTCGGGATTCGGTCTACCAGATTCTCGACATGCAGCAGTTCTCGCAACCCCTCCCCGCCGCTCCGGCGTTGGGTGCGGTGACGTTTAAGTACCGTGGCTTGGACTGCCTGATCGCCGCGCCATTTGATGCCAGCGTCGTGGACCCGGTGGCCGGGCAATCGCGCCGCGCGCTGGTGGTCGGGCCGCCCGTGTCGGTGAAGTTTTCAAGTGAGGCCGGCGTCTTGCCGCTGGGCCGGCGTGAGTACAAGGTAAGCGTCAACGTCCGCAATAACGCCTTCGGGCCAACCAAAGGCGCCGTGAAGCTGACTGTTCCGGCGGGTTGGACGGTGCAGCCAGTGGCTGTTCCATTTGCTTTTGAGAAGGAGCGCGAAGAGGCCAATGCCAGCTTTGCACTTGTGCCTCCGGTCGGGCAGGGCGTGGGCGAACAGTCTGTGGCCGCCGTCGCCACTGTGGCGGGCCGCGACTACCGTGCCGCCTTTGTCCCGATTGGGCAGCCCGGCACGGAGACGGTCTACCTGGCCCCTCCGGCGATGCACCGCGTGGCCAGCGTCGATGTGAAGGTGTCGCCCAAGCTCCGCGTCGGCTACGTGATGGGCACCGGCGATAGCGTGCCACAGGGGCTGGAGCAGTTGGGTGTGCCGTATGATTTGCTGGATGCCACGGCCATCGCCAGCGGCGACTTGAAGAAGTATTCCACCCTGATGCTGGGCATCCGCGCCTACGCCGCGCGGCGGGAACTGAAGGCTTACAACCAGCGCCTGCTCGACTATGTAGCCCAAGGCGGCGTGCTGGTGGTGCAGTACAACACGCAGGAGTTTGATGGCAATTACGGGCCTTACCCCTATTCGATGACCATGCGCGCCGAAGAGATCAGCGAAGAAGACGCCCCGGTAGAAATACTCGACCCGGCGGACCCCGTGTTCCAAGCGCCCAACAAGATCACCGCCGCTGATTTCCAAGGTTGGGTGGAGCAGCGCGGCTCAAAGTTCATGTCCATCTGGGACCCGCGCTACAAGCCGCTGGTCGCCTCCAACGACACGGGTCAATCACCCCAACGCGGCGGCTGGCTGGTGGCGAAACACGGCAAAGGGCTCTACATCTATTGCGCCTATGCCTGGTACCGGCAGGTCCCGTATGCGGTGCCGGGGGCGGCGCGGATCTTTGCGAATCTGGTTTCCTTGGGCGCCAGCGACGCCGCCTGGCGCGGACGCTAGTCGAGTCTTACCTAACGCAGAAAGGCCGCGGCGAAGCTTCAGCTTCAGCCGCGGCCTGACTTGAACGATTAGAACCCGATCAACTACTGGACGCGAGCCGTCTTGCGGGTCGAACGGCGGGAGCGTTCAATGAACTGTTCCAGCTGGCTCTGGGGGATGCTGACCGTCAGGTTCACCTTGGTCCCGGACGTCGAGAGCTTCATGGAATCGAGCAGGCTGGCCACTTCGGTGGCGTTGGCTTCGGTGCTCTTCAGCTGGATCATGCCGGCAACGAACTTAATGACGTCATGGAGCGCGGTGGCGTCCTTGTCGGAGCGGGCGATCGCTTCGCCGGTCACCGTGATGGTGTTGCCCAGCTTCACGCCGCCTTGCGCGGACTGGACGGCCTTAAAGAGTTCAGCTGAATTGGCTTGGCCAGCGGGGACGGCGCGTCCGAGCGCAGCCGGCTCAACAGTATACATCCAGGCGTCGTAGGTGCGACCGAGGGTGGTGATGTTGGCATCCGCCGTGCCGGAGGTCCGGCGGGCAATCGCGGCTTTCACTTCATCTTGCGAACCTCCAACGGCCAGCGTGCTGTCGAGGAAGGCGATCCAGCCATCGGTGTCACCATTCTTGCCCGCGACGACGTTGAAGCCCTGATAGACCAGTGCCTGACCGCCTTCACTATTGGCCGCGGCGATGATCTTGGCCACGTTGAATGCACCGCGGGCGGCGAACAGGCCGTCCTTGGAGCCCTGAACACCGGTACCACGGCTGGCGAAGACGATTTCGCGGAGATCCCGGCGAGGGTCAAACCCGGTGAGGTTCACCAATTTGGTGATCCCGTCATCATCCGACTGCATCTGCGAAAGCAGATAGCGGCCAAAGGGCGAGTTTTTGCCCTGTTCCACATCCAGCCCCATCACCACATGGGCGTCAGGGGGCAACAGCTTCAGCAGTGTGGCATCGGCCGCGAAGGTGGCGGCGGCAGAGAGGGCGAAAATCGCAAGGCGACGGGTTAGCATTTCTGAACTCCTGATTCAGTTACGGCTGAGCGGCTGGAAAAGTTCACCTTTTTCCAGCAGCCTACTACGCCCGGGCCAGTTCGTCTTCCAAGAGCTGCTTCTGGTGCAGGTCAGCGTAGTAGCCACCTTGGGCGATCAGCGCAGCGTGCGTGCCTTGCTCCGCTACCCGGCCGTCCTCAATGACATAGATCAGATGCGCGTCGCGTACGGTGGAGACGCGATGGGAGATCAGCAGCGTTGTCCGTCCACGCCGGGCCTCGGTGAGCGCCGTGAGAATCCGTTCTTCGGTGAGCGTATCGACGCTGGACAAAGCGTCGTCGAGAATCAGAATATCCGGCCGCAGGATGAGGGCGCGCGCGATGGCCGTGCGCTGCTTCTGTCCGCCAGACAAGGTGATGCCGCGCTCCCCAATCATTGTCTTTAGCCCGTCCGGGAAGGCGGAAATGTCGGTTTCCAGGCCCGCTAGCCGGGCCGCTTCGGCAATCTCTTCCGGCGACGCATCGGGCCGGCCAAAAGCGATGTTTTCGGCGAGCGTGGCCGAGAACAGAAACGTCTCCTGCGGCACCAGGCCAATGACGCCGCGCAGTTCGCGCGGGTCCAGTTCCCGCACATCAGTGCCATCCAGCAACACCGCGCCGCTGGTGGGGTCCCACAGCCGCGGGATCAGTGAGACCAGTGAACTCTTGCCACTGCCCGTATGGCCCACAATCGCCACCGTTTCACCCGCCGGAAGCCGTAGCGAGATGTTGTGCAGTACCTCGCGGTCGCCATGCTTCAGCGTGACGCCCTGGAACTCGATTTCGCCGCGCACGGGGGAGGGAAGCGGCTGCGGGTTGGCCGGGGCGGCAATGGACGGCTGCTCTTCCAGCACGCTCTGAATGCGTTCGAGCGACGCCGTGCCGCGTTGCGTCAGGTTGATCACCCAACCAAAAGCGATCATCGGCCAGATCAGCATGTTCAAGTACGTCTGGAACATCACAAAGCTGCCGAGTGACAGCGTTCCTTCCAGCAACCGCAACCCGCCCGCCCACAGCACGATCAGAAACGTCATGCCGATCAGCGCCGACATCAGCGGCATGAAGAGACCGGTCTTCCAGGCTAGGTCGAGATTCGCCGCAATATAGGCCTTGTTCAGGGTTTCAAATTTGGTGATCTCGGCCTGCTCCTGTCGGAACGCCCGCAGGATGCGGATGGCGGAGAGATTTTCCTGCACGCGGCTGGAGATGTCGCCGAACATCTCCTGGATCTTTTCAAAGCGGGCGTGGATCAGGCGGCCAAAGTAGATCACCACAAAGCTCACCAGCGGTGCCGGTGCCAGCGAAACCAGGGTCAGCTTCCAATCCACTGACGCCATCACCACCACGGCGCACAGGAACAGGAACATCGTCTCAAACCAGTACATCGCCCCCGGACCCAGCATCATGCGCACCTGGTTCAGGTCGTTGGTGGCCCGCGCCATGATGTCGCCCGTCCGCATGCGGCCGTAGAAGGTCTGCGACAAGGTGGTCAGTTTGCAGAACAGGTCGTTACGCAGGTCATATTCCACGTCGCGGGAGATGCCCACCAGGATGATGCGCATCCAATACTGGAAGAAGCCCTTGGTGGCCGACAGCAAGATCATGGAGCCCGCGATCAGGAAAACTTTGCTCAACGGAGCCCGCTGCTGCAACGCGTTGACGCCTTCCCGGATCAGTAGAGGCATGGCAGCTGCCGCAATGTCCTTCAGGATCAATGCGCCAAAGCCTAACGCCAGCCCGCGCCGGTAGCGGCGCAGGTAGGGCCAGGCACTGGTCCAGGTTCGTTTTAGCACTGTGCTCGTTTCAATGCTGTGCTCGTTTCAATGCTGCGGGCGTAAGGTCACGGGAAAGTCGACGGCTGTTTCTAGTATGGCAAGCGCCGGACCGAAACAGACAGGCGTATTTCCCGCCGCGCCGCTACAATGGAGCTATCCCCATGAAGACGTTCTACATTGAGACGTTCGGCTGCCAGATGAATGCCCACGATTCCGAGAAAGTAGTGGGCACGCTGCTGTCACGGGGCTATCAGCAGGTGGAAGAGCCGGATGACGCGGAGCTGGTGCTCTACAACACCTGCTCCATCCGCGACAAGGCCGAACAGAAAGTGTTCGCCCGGTTGCAGGAGTTCAAGAAGCACTCCAAGACCAAGACCTTTGGCGTTCTGGGCTGCGTGGCGCAGCAGGAAGGCGAAAAGATCTTTGACCGCGCGCCGCACGTGTCGCTGGTGGCCGGGTCGGCGAGCTATTCCAAGTTGCCCGAGATGCTGGTGCAACTGGAGACCGGCGACAAGCGCGTGACGGGGTTGAGCCTCGATACCGAGGACACGTTCGAAACGCCGATGACCCGTCGTGACAATCCCTACAAGGCCTACATCACCATCATCGAAGGCTGCGACAAGAACTGCTCCTACTGCGTCGTCCCCTACACCCGCGGCCCGGAGCGGAGCCGCACGTTTGCCAGTGTTCTTGAAGAAGCCGCCAAGCTGTCTGCCGCAGGCTACACCGAGATCCAGCTGCTGGGCCAGAACGTGAACAGCTTCCGGGCACCGGATTCTGACCCGTCGCGGCCGCTAGGTTCTGATTTCGCCGAACTGCTCCGCCGCGTCGGCCAGGTCCCCGGCATCCGCCGTGTGCGCTTCATGACGTCCCATCCACGGGACTTTGTGCGCGATATTGTCGATGCCATCGACGAGAACCCCGTGCTCTGCAATCACGTCCATCTGCCCGTGCAGTCCGGCTCCACCGCGGTGCTGAAGGCGATGCAACGGCAGTACACGCGAGATGAGTATCTGCGCCGCATTGATTGGATGAAGTCGACCCGCCGCGAACTCACGCTCACCTCCGACATCATCGTCGGCTTCCCGGGCGAAACTGAGCAGGACCTGCAGGATACGCTCAGCCTGCTGTCGGAAGTCGAGTACGACGCCATTTTCGCGTTCAAGTACTCCAAGCGCCCCAACACTCCGGCGCTGGCGCTGGAAGACCATATCACCGAGGAAGAAAAGTCCCGCCGCCTGCTGATGGTGCAGGAGCACCAGCGGGCCATCCAGATCCGCCGCAACGCCCGTCACGTGGGCCGCACCGAAGAGGTGATGGTGGAAGGCTTCAACAAGGCCACCAACCATTGGCTGGGCAAGACCACGCAACTGAAGACGATCACCTTCGCCGCGCCCGGCGAACTGGCCGGTGAGTATCGCCGTGTGATGGTCACCCGTGCGGGCCCGGCTGCGCTGGCCGGCGAACTGGTCCAATAACCGTTGGTAGTGGGGCTGTACAATCGGCGCATTCACCCACCAGCGACAAGGAGACGATTCATGACAGAAGCCCCGCCCACCACCATCTCAAGCAGCGCGGAGTACATTGCCAGCCTGCGCGGACGCAACCTGGAGGTCTACTTCATGGGGGAGCGGATCGCGGAGCCAGTGGACCATCCCGTCATTCGCCCTTCGATCAACGCGGTGGCCCGCACATTTGACCTGGCCCAGGAGAACCCGGACCTGGCCAGCGCCTGGTCCAGCCTCTCCGGGCGGCGGGTCAATCGCTTCCTGCATGTCACCGAAAGTGTCGCCGATGTGGTCGATCAGAACCGAATGCAGCGCCGCCTGGGGCAACTCACCGGCACCTGTTTCCAGCGCTGCGTCGGTATGGACGCGATCAATTCGCTCTTTTCGGTGACGCACGAAATGGACCTGGTCCATGGGACCGGGTACCACACCCGTTTCCGCAACTTCGTCATCCGCATGCAGGAAGCCAACTACGTCATCGGCGGCGCCATGACCGACCCTAAAGGCGACCGCAGCAAAGGCCCGGCGGATCAGTCCGAGCCCGACATGTTTACCCGCATCGTCGAACGCCGCCCGGATGGTGTCGTCATCCGTGGGGCGAAGATGCACCAGACCGGCTGCTTGAATTCGCACTGGCTCATTGTGATGCCCACCATGCGGCTCCGCCCGGTGGACCGTGACTATGCCGTGGTGGCCGCGATTCCGGTGGACCACCCGGGGCTCACCTATATCTATGGCCGCCAATCCTGCGACACGCGAGCGCTGGAAGGTAGCGAAATCGACCAGGGCAACGCGCAGTATTCCGGCCAGGAAGCGATGATCTTGATCGACGACGTGTTTGTGCCCAACGAACTGATCTTCATGGATGGCGAAACTCAGTTCGCCGCTATGCTGGTGGAGCGGTTCACGTCCTATCACCGCCGTTCCTATGTCTGCAAGACCGGCGTGGGCGATGTGCTGATTGGCGCGGCGGCGTTGGCGGCGGATTTCAATGGCGTAGGTGCGGTTAGCCATGTGCGCGACAAGCTGGTGGAGATGACTCACCTCAACGAGACCATCTACGGCACCGGCATGGCCGCTTCACACGAATCAGAGCGCACGGTGGCGGGCAATTATCAGCCCAACGACCTGCTGGCCAACGTCTGCAAACAGAACGTCACACGTTTTCCGTATGAGCTGGGTCGGCTGGCGCAGGATCTTGCGGGCGGCCTGGTGGCGACCCTGCCCTCGGAGAAGGACTTTGCCAACCCCGTCACTGGCGACCGGTTGCGTAAGTTCCTTCAGGGCCGCGATGGGGCTTCCGCCGAGAATCGTGCGCGCGTGTTCCGGTTGATCGAGAACATGACGCTGGGCCGCAATGCGGTGGGGTATCTCACCGAATCGATGCACGGCGCGGGCAGCCCACAAGCGCAACGCATCCAGATCGCGCGACAGTCCAACCTAGACGGCAAGAAGGAGTTGGCCCGGCATCTGGCTGGCCTGCCTCCGGGGCCAGCCACTCTGTAGGCCCGCGCGTCAAACAAACTGTTGGCAATCGGGGCAATCGGCGATATAGTCCAGACATGCCGTTGACACCGGAACAAAGAAACGCCAATCTGGCCCGTATCGCCGCTGCTGCCGTCGCGACGGAACTCGCCACCGGCGTCCCGGCGGAACTCTGCACCGCCCAATGCATCTTGGAATCAGCTTGGCTCGAAAAAGCACCAGGCAATAATCCTTTCGGCATCAAGGCTCGGGCGGGCCAACCCTCAACGCCGGTATTGACCACTGAATTTCTCACCCAGCCCCAGCTGGACCGGGTCCGTGCCAGCGGCAAAGAGATCCGGAGCGTTGAACCCAGCACCGGAGGCAAGCAGAAGGTGATGATGGTCGATCAGTTCGCGGCGTTTCCTACCCTGGCCGACGCCTTCACCGCCTATGCCAACCTGCTGGTGAAAGGTAAGTACTTTGCTCCACGCTTCGCGCGCTACCAGCAACACAAGAACCTACCGCAGTTGCTGGCCGACATGAAGGGTGCCGACGGTCAGCCGCCGTATGCCACGGCCCCGGATTACGATACCAAGATCATGCAACTGGTGAATCAGAACAATGTAAAGACCGCCCTCGCAGCCGCGCGCCCCAAGGTGGCCGGAGCCGGAAGTTAGAGCGGCACCGCCCTGCACTACGCGCTCATAAACTCCATCAGCCGCTCCCGGTAGCTGCGTGACAGCGTCAGCTGCGTGCCGTCATTCAGCACGATCAGATACTCCCCGTGGAACCAGGGCTGTAACTCCTTGATCCGTTCCACATTGACGATCCGCGAGCGGTGGACGCGGATAAACTTCTGCGGGTTCAGACGCTCCTGGATGGAGTTCATGGTTTCGCGCAGGATGTGGGTCTCGTGTCCTAAGTGGAGCACCACATAATTATCCGCCGCCTCCACCCAATCGATATCTTCCATTTTGACAAAGAAGACTTTGCCGGACGAACGGACCGCCAGGCGGTTGGGTCGCGCTTTGCTTGGGCTTGAGCCGTTGGAGGTGCGCTGCAGCTCATGATGGCTGCGCACGCGGTTCAGGCACCGGTCCAGCCGCTCCTGATCAAAAGGCTTCAACAGGTAGTCCAGCGCACTTACTTCAAACGCCCGCACCGCGTGGACGTCGTGGGCCGTGACAAACACCACCATCGGCATCTTAGTGGACATCTGCGATTCCAGAAACGCAAAGCCGTCCATCTCCGGCATCTGAATATCCAGGAACACCAGATCGACCGAGCGCTGTTCGAGAAACGCCGCGGCTTCCGCACCGCTGGCGCACTCTCCGGCAATCGCAATATCCGACTGCGTTTCCAGCAGCCGGCGCAGCCGTTGGCGGGCGATCCGCTCATCATCCACAATCAATGTTTCAATCGGCATAGACACCCCAAAAACAGAATCCCCGCCCCCAAGCTAGGGGCTTAGACGCAGCGGCAGCTCAATCGTCACTTCGAATCCACCGCTGGCCGCATTCGAGAACGACAGAATGTGATCGGCCCCGTAAACCTGGTCCAGCCGCCGCCGCGTGTTGGCCAGACCCACCCCTTCCTTAATCCGGATCGTGCCCTTCTGCGGCACCCCGGGGCCGTTATCGATCACCTTCAGCAGCAATCTCCCGCCGCCGGATTTGGCCCGGATCAGCAACGTCCCGATCCCGGAGATCTGCGAAAGCCCATGCTTCAGTGCATTCTCGACGATTGGCTGCAACACGAGGTTGGGCACTCGGCCGTACAGCGCCGCCGCGTCCACTTCCCAGGTCACCTGCAGGCGTTCCTCAAAACGGATCTGCTCAATCTCCAGGTACCGCTTCAGAAAGTCGATCTCCACCATCAACGGCACTTCCGGAATCCCCATGTGGTCCAGCGTCAACCGCAGGAACTCGCTCAACCGGATCACCATCCGCTCCGCGGTGCCCGGGTCGGAATGGACCAGTTCGCTGATCGTGTTCAGAGTGTTGAACAAAAAGTGCGGATGCAACTGCATCTTCAGCGCTTGCAGTTGGGCCCGCGCCAGTTCCACTTCCAGTTGCGTCGCCCGCAACCGGTCCCGCTCGGCCCGCTTCAGATAGTCGCGCGCGATTTGCGAAAGCAAGACAATGCCGTACTGCAAAACGCCATAATCCAGCGATAGCAGCGCCATGCGCAGGACGGCGTCCAGGGTCTCCAGGCGCTTGGCCGGGAATAGCAGTGGCAGCATGGTTGCGTCCCAGAGCGCTTTGCTCAAGATTCCTAAAGCGACCGCGGCCGTCAGGTGCAGCGCTACGTTGCGCCACCAGTGCGGCCGGTTCAATGGAAAGCGGGTGGCCAGCGCGAGGACGATGGGTGTCAGCACCGCCCAAATCCAAGCGAAGCTCACTTCGGCGGTTACCGACTGCCACCACGTGAACGGATTCTCGCCCATTGAGGCGCGGTAGTGGGTTTGGACGGCGGTAATCAATCCAAACAGAGTCCACAGAAGCCAGATCTTTGCCCAGCGCGGGAGCCCAGGCGTCATGGGCCCGCCTGCGTCACTAATCTAGGTTCCTGAATCCGGCTCACCATTCAATCGACCCTTCGTAACTACAAGTACGACCGGCCTGGCCCTTCCGGTTCCGCCCATTCTCGGCCCCCAAACGCCGTAAAGGCAAAACAGCCTGCCAATCTGGAACCACTGTGGCCTTTTTTCGCACTGTTCGCCCCGGCATTGTGGCCAATGGCGGGAATTCGGTGGTCAGCCACGGTCAGCTGCTTCCAACCCAGCGCAGCACAGGTACCAGTACTGAATGGCCCATCATGACCACCATTTCGTCTTGAATTAGCCACTGCCGGATGGTGTCATGGTGCGATTTTTGAGCACCGAAGCAACCGCGCTTCGAAACGACCAGTTAAGACAGCGAAGGACAAGTAAATGAAACTCAGCATCCTCTACATCGGAAGTCTTGCACTCGCCCTCTCGTCAACCGTGATGGCCGGCACCATTCCGTATCCCAACAGCGGTACGGAAGCGCCGGCGAACACCTTCGTTGCCGCCGGCACGGGCCCGGTAACCGCTTACTTTTTTGCCACCAGCGCCAAGTTTACGAGCCAGATCGGATTGCGTGTCAATGGCGTCTCCACTGGAATCTTTGGCCTCACCAACCAGACCTCTTTCTACGGCCAGAGCCTGGTTCTGGGTAACGTGAACGCCGGGGACCTCCTCGAGTTCGAGCTTTATGTTCAGAACACCGCCTCCTCGTGGTTCTCGAACCCGAGCCTGAACTCCGACGGCAAAAACCATACGTACGCCACTGCCTTCGCTGGTGCTTCCGTCATCCCGGCCGGTACCTATATTGGCTTTGAGGATCAGCCCGGCCTGGGTGACGTCGACTACAACGATCACCAGTTTGTCTTCACCAACGTCGCCAACAGCGCGGTGCCGGAACCGGCCTCCCTCGCCTTGATGGGCGGTGCTTTGGTTGGCCTCGGCTTGCGGCGCCGCCGCGCCGCTCGCTAAATTCACGCAAGTTGATCGGAGCAGCGAACAAGTCAGACTGCCGATACGAAAGCCCGGCCCGGGGAGCCTCCACCCCCGGGCCGGGTTTTTTACGTCTACCTTGTCCGGGTTAACGGAATGTGCGCAGGTCCTGCCAGTTCACGGCGCGACCTGACGGCTGCCCGGCCTCGATGGTGGCGCAGAGCCGGGCCACTTCCTGCGCCCTCTTCTTGTTGCCGGTCTGCACCAGCAGTTGCCCATAGATCTTCAGCGATGGAGCCAGACTAGGGTGCTGTTGACCCACCACCTGCTGCTTCAGTGCCAGCGACCGTTCCACGAGCGACAGTGCCTCTCCCCAACGTTGGCCCGCCATCGCTACCACGGCCATATTGAACAGCAGCTCGGCATTCTGAAAGTGCGCGGGGCCCAGAAACCGTTCGCGCTGGGCCAGTGCTTGACGAAACAGGGGCTCGGCTTCAGCGAAACGGTCTTGATCTACCAACAGGGTGGCGTAGTTGTTGAGATAGCCGGCAAAGCGGGCCTGTGAGTCAACACCGGCCGCCTGGGCGCAGCGGATCGCCTCCCGGTAGTAGCTGCCTGCATCGTCGAACCTCTTCTCGACGCGATAGAGATCGGCCAACGAGAGCAACAGCCCGGCATAGTCCGGGTGCGACTTCCCCAAGCCATCGCGGACCAGCACCAGCGCCCGCAGCGCCAGCTTCTCGGCCTCCGGAAAACGCTTGCGGCCGGCCAGCAACTCCGCCAACTCCACCATCGTGGGCGCCAGCTGCGGATGGCCGTCCGGTAAGCTCTGCTGTTGGATACGAAGCACATCCCGCAGCAGCCGCTCCGCCTGATTGCTATCCCCCCGGAGCCGCGCGATGTGCGCCTGTTGGAAAAGCACCCGCCCCACGGCCGGGCTGTCCGGTCCACGAAATGTCACCAGAATCTCCTTGGCCCAGGTGGCGGACTGATCGGCTTCATCCAGCAGACCCAGAGCGAGTTGCGTTTGGGCTCGGCCCAGCAGTACGTAGGCCAGCGGCAGACTGAGCAGTTTGGCCCGCCCACCTGCTTCGCGCGTGGCCGCCTCGTCCAGCACCTTCAACGATTCGGTCAACCGCCCCACGCCGCGCAGGGTGTTGCCGTACATCGTCAGTGCCTCCACCGAGGCCACACCCGCTGAAATGGACTGCTCGGACCACCGCAGCGCCGTCGCATCGTCTCCCCGTGCGTGGTACAGATCAGCCAAGTTGGTGGAAGCCTTGGCGGCATCACCCAGATGGCCCAGTTGCCGCCAGATCCGGTGCGCCGTCTGGTAGTCGGTCAGTGCCTCACCGTACTCGCCCGCGCGATAACGTACCGCCCCGCGGTTGTTGGCCGCCAGGGCCAGGAAATGGCTTTCGCCAGCCCACGTCCCGGCCTTGCGGATCGCCTCGCCATACACGCTCTCCGCCTCGGGAAACATCTGGTCCGATTGCAAACGATTGCCTTCGGTGATCAAACGGTCCACCGAATGCAGCTGGGCCAGAATCGAGATGACAGCACAGATCATGGTTCATACTCGGCTGAAGTTGCTCCGGCCGGAACCAGATTGGGGCCAGCGGCAGGTGACGCGGGGCCGGACACGCCCGCCGGGGTCAGCCCCGATGGGCGGCCATCCAAGCCCGGCGATATAATAAGAGGTGAT
The DNA here is from genome assembly GCA_947458745.1 of Bryobacteraceae bacterium. Classification (GTDB taxonomy): domain Bacteria; phylum Acidobacteriota; class Terriglobia; order Bryobacterales; family Bryobacteraceae; genus JAPKYZ01. The sequence goes on from CANGYQ010000006.1 coordinate 205,927, forward strand.
CATGTCGTCTCTACGTCGGTTCTTCCGGTTCTCCGCCCATTTGCAGCTTCTCCCCGCGCTTGAAAGCGGGGAGGAGACGCTGGTGGGCGGGCAAGCCGTCATGGAAGGCGTGATGATGCGCGCGCCGCATAGCTATTCCGTAGCTGTCCGCAAAGCCTCCGGTGAGATTGTGTCGGAGACTGCGCCGCTGGGTAAGGTGAGCGAGAAATACCCCATCTTCAAGTACCCGCTCCTGCGCGGCATCGGGACGCTGGGTCAGGCGATGTGGCTGGGTGTGCGGGCGCTGAAGTTTTCGGCCAACGTGGCCATGGAAGAGGAGCAAGCCGCGGCCGCCGCCAAAGGCGAAACGGGCGGCAAACCGGCCAAGAAGGAATCCTTCTCCGACTGGGCGATGATCCTGAACCTAGTGTTCAGCTTGGGCTTCTTTATCTTCCTTTATAAGTTCGTGCCGCTGTTTCTGACACGCCAGGCGGAGCAGATTTTCCCGATCATCCATAACCGGATTCTCTTCAACCTGGTGGATGGCATCATCCGGTTGTCGATCTTCCTGAGTTTCCTGTGGGTGATCTCGCGCTTCAAGGATATCCACCGCGTGTTTCAGTATCATGGGGCGGAACACAAAGTGGTCTTCAACTACGAGTCCGGCCGCCCGGTGACGGTGGAGAATGCGCAAAGCTTCGTCACTTGGCACCCCCGCTGCGGCACCAGCTTCCTGATTGTGGTGATGATCATCTCCATGCTGGTGTACATGCTGCTGCCGTTTGATGGCTTCCTCGAAAAGTTCCTGTCGCGCATTGTGCTGCTGCCGGTGATTGCCGGGGTCAGCTACGAAGTGATCCGCTTTGCCGCCAAGCACCCGGGTTCTTTGATGACCCTGATGACGGCTCCGGGCTTGTGGCTGCAACGCATCACCACCCAGACGCCGGACGACCAACAGGCGGAAATCGCCATTGTGGCTCTTCAGCACGCCATGGAACTGGAAAAACAGCAGGGCGGAGAACTGGTCATCGCCTAACTGCGCTGCCCGTCGCTTGATAGCCAGCGCCGCCCATGGGGCGGTACAGATGATTCCTAGAAACTAAATCGAATGCAATACGCTGACAAATTAGAAGCTCTCGAAACGAAGTTCAAAGAGCTTCAAGCGCAGATGGCCGACCCGGAGATCATCTCCGACCCGGAAAAATACCGCAAGACGGCCAAAAGCGTCTCCGAGCTGGAAGAAGTGGTCACCGACTTTCAGGACTGGAAGTCCGCCACCCGCAACCATGCGGAAGCCAAGCAGATGCTCACCGAATCCGACCCGGACATGCGTGCCATGGCAGAAGAGGAAGTGGCCCGCCTGGAGCCGGAGATCACGCGCCTGGAAGAGCGGCTGAAGCTCCACCTGCTGCCCAAGGACCCCAACGACTCCAAAGACATCGTGCTCGAAATTCGCGCCGGAGCCGGGGGTGACGAGGCCAGCCTGTTTGCGGCGGAAGTCTTCCGCATGTACACCCGCTATGCGGAAACGCAGAACTGGAAGGTGGAAATCACTTCCATCAGCGAATCGGAAGCCGGCGGCTGCAAGGACGTGCAGGCGCTGATTTCCGGCAAGAAGGTCTATTCCAAGCTGAAGTACGAATCCGGCGTACACCGCGTGCAGCGCGTACCGGCGACGGAAACGCAGGGGCGCATTCACACTTCCACCATCACGGTGGCGGTCTTGCCGGAAGCCGACGAAGTGGAAGTCAAGATCGAAGCCAAGGACATCCGCGTCGACACCTTCTGCTCCTCCGGCCCCGGCGGCCAGAGCGTCAACACCACCTACTCCGCCGTCCGCATCACGCACATCCCCACCAACACCGTGGTCAGCTGCCAGGACGAGAAGTCACAGATCAAGAACCGCGAAAAAGCCCTCCGCGTCCTCCGCAGCCGACTGTATGAGGTGGAGATGGAAAAGCAGATGTCGGAACTCGGAGCCCAGCGTAAGAGCATGGTCGGCACCGGCGACCGCAGCGAAAAGGTCCGCACCTACAACTTCAAAGAGAACCGCGTGTCAGACCACCGCATCGGCCTCACACTCTATCAGTTGGCCCAGATCATGGAAGGCGGCATTGAGCCGCTGGTGGATGGTCTGACGGCGTTCTACAACGCCGAGAAGCTGAAGGATCTAGCCGGAAACTAGATCGGTGTTCCAGGCGGTCGGCTCTCTGTCTAGCCCCATGCGTCAGCTTGGAGCTTCTGCGCATCCCTCGCTGTCCGTTCGGCGACATAGGTAACACTTTGGCCCGGCGACATAGGTGACACTTTTGGGTGGAGCGGCCTTCTGTGTTCTCAAGGTACACCCATCGTCGAGCCGGTGGGA
>CANGYQ010000007.1 GCA_947458745.1 Bryobacteraceae bacterium
ACGGAAATGGTGATGCCGGGCGACAACGTGCAGATGGAAATCGAGCTGATTACGCCGGTGGCCATGGACAAGGGTCTGCGCTTCGCCATCCGCGAAGGCGGCCGTACGGTGGGCGCGGGCACGGTGTCGGAGATTGTGAACTAGGGCTGCGGAGCACGCGAGCCGCGATCGTAAGGGAGCGGCTCCTACCCAGTCTGCTAGTACCAAGTTTGTGAGCAGGCCGCCTTCGGGCGGCCTTGCTTTGCGTGAAAGTCTGCCGCAAAAGAGTTACACTGAAGGAGCGTAAGAAGAAGTAGGGGCATAGGCTAACGGTAAACCTGCGGTCTCCAAAACCGCCTTTGGGGGTTCGAATCCCTCTGCCCCTGCCATCCCACCGCTTGTCAATTCGAATCATGCAAAACGAAAATCAGTCAGCTAAAGGTGCGGACGTCGCTTCAGCCAGCCCGGCGACGGGTGTGATGGCTTGGCCGCAGCAGATCAAGGATTATTCGGGCGAACTCCAAATGGAGATGCGCCGCGTGACTTGGCCCAGTTGGAATCAGGTACGGGCCACCACCACGGTGGTGATTGTGTCGGTGTTTGCGTTTTCGGCCTACTTCCGGGTGGTCGATTTTCTGGTAGAGCGGGGTGTCGCCCGCATTTTCTCGACGTTTACGCGCTAGAGGTAGTCCGTGCCCGAATTTGAAGACATCCCGCAGGAAGAGGCCGCCGTCGCCGTTGCTGACGCCGAAGTGGCGTCGGAGTTGGACGAAGCGACTGGCGACGCTGTTGAGTCAGCCCCGGTTCCGGCTGGTCCGGAGCAGCACTGGTTCATCATCCATACGTACTCGGGCTTTGAGAACAAGGTAGCCGAATCGCTGAAGACCCGTTCGCAGGCCTTCGGCTTTGCGGACCGCCTGGGCCAGGTGCTGATCCCCACCGAAGAAGTGGTGGAACTGAAGAACGGCAAGAAGACGACTTCCAAGCGCATGCTCTATCCCGGTTACGTCATGGTGCAGATGACCATGGACGAGGACATGTGGCACCACGTGAAGGAAACGCCGCGGGTGACTGGCTTTGTGGGCGGCGGGTTGAAGCCCGTGCCGCTGACGGCCGATGAAGTGAATTCGATTCTGTACCGTCAGGCGACCTCCGCTGAGCGTCCGCGCCCGAAGGTCAGCTTCGAGAAGAACGAGAATGTCCGCATCATCGATGGGCCGTTCAACAACTTCTCGGGCAAGGTGGACGAAGTCAATCCGGAGCGCAACACGTTGCGCGTGATGGTGACGATTTTTGGCCGGTCGACGCCGGTGGAACTCGACTTCTTGCAGGTCGAGAAGATTTAACAGCAAAAAGATTTCTAGAGCAGGTAGCAAATGGCAAAGAAAGTAACTGGGCAGGTAAAGCTGCAAATTCCCGCTGGCAAAGCAACGCCGGCTCCCCCCGTCGGCACGGCGCTGGGCCCGCAGGGCGTCAACATCATGGAGTTCTGCAAGGCCTTCAATGCGAAGACCTCGGCCAAGGATCAGGAAGGTCTCATCATCCCCGTGGTGATCACCATCTACTCCGACCGCAGCTTCACCTTCATCACCAAGACCCCGCCGGTGGCCATTCTCGTCAAGCGCGCGCTCAATCTGGCGAAGGGTTCGGCGGAACCGAACAAGAACAAGGTCGGGAAGATCACCTACCAGCAGATGGAAGAGATCGCCAAGATCAAGATGCCCGATCTGAATTGCTTCACCGTGGAAGCGGCCGTTGAGCAGGTGCGTGGCGCCTGTGTCTCGATGGGCGTCGACGTCATCAATTAGGCCCGCCCGGCGCTTAGGCGCTGCAGTGTTGTTTTGAAAGCCCCGTGCCAGCAATGGTGCGGGGCTTTTGGCTTTTGTTTGAGAGCGCGTTGATTGCGCGATCATTCCGGGCCTTGGACTATCCCTGAAGAATTTCCCACGCGTCAGACCCCGTCCACCGGGCGCCCGTGCGGCTCCCGCTAAACTCAACTGACTGCCTTAGCCGCGGAACGGGTTGATGATCGTGACGCCTTCAACTAGCTGTCCGTGGGACAAGTCTTCGCTGTAAAGCATGTCACACTCGCAGGCAACGGCGGCCGCCACAATGGCACTGTCCCAGTATGAGAACCCAAACGCTTTGCGAATCGAAAGGGCTTTCTGGAGGACCGCCAGCGTCAGATTCTGGACGCGAAATCGGAGCCATGCGTCAATCAGCGCTTCGGATTGCTCATGAGTGAGTGCTCCGGACCGGCTGGGGCGTGTCGCCTGGACGTAGAACTCCTGTAGCACCTGAACTGACAACACACCAGCATCGTCATCCAGGAGTGCGATAGCCCGCTCGCGCTTCAAGCGTTCCTTGGGTGCCGTACTGATCGAGTAGAGCAGAACGTTCGTGTCGAGAAAATGACTCATCGTGACCGGTCGTATACGTCGTCTCGCGACAGCCGCCGTTCCGCGCTGAAGCCCTGAATCTGGCTTCTAACCTCGCGCTCCAGGCGCTTTCGGCGTTCCGTGTCGGTTTCGCCCGCAGCCACTTGCGTCAAGTATGCTTTCACCATGGCGGAAATAGATGTGTCGCGCTCCGCCGCGGCAATTCGGGCCCGCTTATAGGTTTCATCATCCACCGCTACTGTGATATTGCGCATGTTCCACAGTATTACAGATTCTCAGGGTGATGGTGTTGCTGGTTTGGGCTGACCCTCGATGTGAATGCGGGGTGTAAGATGAAGAAGAATGAACGCGGCCAGTCCAGTGTATTTTGAGATCATCGACTTCATCGCGGCTGGGACAACGCCGGAAATGATCGTGGGCTTCCGGCCCTCGTCTGATGCTCAGAATCGGGTTGAAGAATTGATTGAGCGGGAGAAGGAATCCGCTCTTTCACCGGACGAAAAGGCCGAGCTTGACCATTTCATGGAGCTGGAGCATATCCTCAGGATGGCGAAGGCAAAAGCCCGGCTGATTTCCTCGCGTGGCTAGTGACATCACGGTCGAACTCCGTGCGGAGGTGGCCCGCCGGGCCGAGTACCGTTGCGAGTATTGCGGCATCCATGAGCATGAGGCAGGCTTTGCCCACCAAGTGGATCACATCATCAGCCGCAAGCATGGCGGTTCCTCGGCTTCCCTCAACTTGGCGTATGCCTGCCTGCTATACAACCGGTACAAAGGCACCGACTTGGCCTCCATTGATCCTGAATCAGGGGAGCCGGTTCGTCTTTTCCATCCCCGCCGGGACCTGTGGACGGACCATTTCTTGCTGGAGTCCCATCGTGTGGTTGGTCTCAGTGGACCCGGACGGGCAACGGTTCAGGTGCTGCGGTTGAACGCCCCGGAGCGAATTGCGGAGCGGAAATTGATTGCTCGATAGCCCGCCCGCAATTGAAGTTTTCGCTGCGACCCTTTGTCGTCTGGACTGGTCAGTCGTGCTGGCTCTTGCCGGCTGAAAGAAGGGGCTAGCTATAAGCCGCACTTCTCACGCTCCCGCTGGTGCTGCTGTTCCTGAGCCAGTACAATAAAAGTCTCCCCCGAGGCGTAGCCTGCTATGTCCAATACGCCCTTCGTTCACCTCCATTGCCATACCGACTATTCGCTGCTTGACGGCGCGTGCGAGATTTCTCAGTTGATGAAAGTGGCCGAGCAGCAGAAGATGCCGGCGCTGGCCATGACGGACCACGGCAACCTGTTCGGCGGCGTCGAGTTCTACAACAAGGCCAACGAAAAGGGCATCCTTCCGGTGATCGGCTGCGAGATGTATGTCACGCAGAAGGGCGTGGCGGACCGGTCGGAGTCCAATCGGTACAACCACCTGGTGCTGCTGTGCGAGAACCAGGAAGGCTACCGCAATCTGATCCAGCTGGTATCCAGCGGCTACCTGGACGGCTTCTATTACAAGCCGCGGATCGACAAGGATCTGCTCGCCAAGCACACCAAGGGCCTGATCTGTCTGTCGGCCTGCCTACGCGGCGATGTCAATGAGGCGTTGATCGACGGCAAGTATGACGAAGCCAAGCGCCTGGCCTATGAGTATCAGGACATGTTCGGGAAAGAGAACTACTTTCTCGAAATTCAGGACCATGGCCTGGACAAAGACCGGCAATTGATCCCGGAACTGAAGCGCCTGTCGCTCGATAGCGGCATCCCGTTGGTGGCCACCAATGATGCGCACTACCTGACGCATGGCCACGCCCGGTCACACGAGATCATGCTGTGCATCCAGACCGGCAAGACCATCTCGGACGTCAACCGTATGCGCTTCGACACCGAAGCGTTCCACATCCGCAGCAAGGCCGAGATGGAGGCGCTGTTTGGGGACACGCCCCAAGCGCTGGACATCACCTGGGAGATCGCGCAGCGGTGCAAGCTGAAGCTGGAGAAGGTGAAGGAGCCCTTCCCCCGGTTCCCGATTCCCCCCGACCATACCATCGACACCTACTTTGAATGGGTGGCGCGGCAGGGCTTTGAGAACCGGTTGCATCGCCTGCAACTCGATGCTGATCGTGGACTGCTGAAGCACCCGATTGAGGCCTACCGGGAGCGGCTGAACCTGGAGATCAAGCTGATCCAGCAGATGAAGTTCTCTGGCTACTTCCTGATCGTCTGGGACTTTATCCGCTACGCCAAGGACCGCAGGATTCCCGTCGGCCCGGGACGCGGTTCGGCGGCCGGGTCGCTAGTGGGCTACTCGATGGCCATCACCGACGTGGACCCGCTGCAATACGGTTTGCTGTTTGAGCGCTTCCTGAACCCGGAACGCATTTCGATGCCCGACATCGATATCGACTTCTGCACCCGCGGCCGGGGCGACGTGATCAAGTACGTCACCGAAAAGTATGGCCGGGAGCAGGTGGCGCAGATCATCACCTTCGGCACCATGGGCGCCAAAGCGGCCATCAAGGATGTGGCGCGCGCACTCGAGTTAACGTTCGCCGAATCCGACAAGCTGACCAAGCTGGTGCCGGGCGTGCTGAACATCAAGCTGGAAGAAGCGCTGAAGCAGGAACCCGGCTTTGAGGAAGCGGCCAAGAAAGATCCGCGCGTGCGGGAGGTGCTGGATGTCGCGCAGCGCCTGGAAGGCATGGCACGCAACGCCAGCGTACACGCCGCGGGCGTCGTCATCTCACCGCTGCCACTGAAGCACATCGTCCCGCTGTACAAGACCAACAAGGACGAAATCGTCACCCAGTACGACATGAACGGGCTGGAGAAGCTCGGCCTGTTGAAGATGGACTTTCTGGGCCTGACCACCCTGACCATCATTGACGACGCGCAGAAGTTGATCCGGAAGTACCGTGGCGTCGACATCGTGCTGGACCAGTTGCCGCTGGATGATGAGAAGACCTACCAGTTGTTCACGGACGCGTTCACGGCCGGGGTGTTCCAGTTTGAATCGCCCGGCATGCGTGACGTGCTGCGGCGCTACCGGCCTTCGCGCTTGGAAGATTTGTGCGCGCTGAACGCGCTCTATCGGCCGGGTCCGCTGAAAGGCGGGGTGGTCGATGACTTCATCAACCGCAAGCATGGGCTATCGGAGGTGGTCTACGATCCGCCCATTCTGAAGCAGATTCTCGAAGAGACCTATGGCGTCATGCTCTACCAGGAGCAGGTGATGCAGGTGGCCAACCTGATGGCCGGCTATTCGCTCGGCGAAGCCGACATGCTGCGCCGCGCCATGGGTAAGAAGAAGGCCGAAGAGATGGCCGCTCAGCGCGACCGTTTCATGTCGGGAGCCAAAGAGAAGGGCTTTGCGCCCAAGAAGGCCGAGAAGATTTTCGACCTGATGGCGCAGTTTGCCGAATACGGCTTCAACAAGTCGCATTCGGCCGCCTATGGCTATCTGGCGTACTTGACCGGCTACTTGAAGGCCAACTTCCCGGTCGAGTTTATGAGTGCGCTGCTCACCTCAGAAACCGGCAACACGGCCAAGGTGGTGAAGTACATCGCCGAATGCCGGGGCATGGGGATTGAGGTGCTGCCGCCGGACGTCAACCATTCCGACAACGATTTCACGCCCGATGGCGACGCCATCCGCTTCGGCATGGGCGCGGTGAAGAATGTGGGCGGCGGAGCGGTGGAGGCGATCGTCAAGGCGCGGGCCGAGCATGGTGCCTTCAAGAGCATCTTCAAGTTCTGCGAACAAACAGATATGTCGCAGGTGAACCGGCGCGTGATGGAATCGCTGATCAAAGCCGGGGCGATGGATAGCTTGGGGGGCACACGCTCGCAGCTGATGGCCGTGCTGGATTCCGCCATTGAGACGGGCGTCCGCGCCCAGCGCGATCGCGCCAGCGGCCAATCGGGCCTGTTCGGCGGCCTGCTGGCGGAAGTGGAGCATCCGGAACCCGCGCTCCCGAAAGTGCCGGACTGGCTACCGAATGAGAAGTTGCTGGGCGAAAAGGAAGTGTTGGGCTACTACATCACCGGCCATCCGCTGGACCAGTTCAAGGACCGGATCTATGACCTGCGCACGCACACTACGGCCACGCTGGAAGGCCTGGCACGCGGCGTGGAGGTGAAGCTGTGCGCCATCGTCACCGGCATCCAGCGCAAGCGCAAACAGGACGGCACGCCGTGGGCGGCGCTGCGGATTGAGGATCACGAAGGATCGCTGGAAGGTGTCACCTTCAGCAGCATCTACCCGCAGGTACAGCAGTTCTTGATCGAAGACAAAGCGGTGCTCATCCGGGGCTTGGTGCTGCCGGAAGAAAGCGGGCCGCCCAAGGTTTCTGTGCAAGATATCGTCCCGCTGGAAAATGCTCGCGTCAACCTGGCCAGCCTGATTGCAGTGAAGGTCCGCATGGGCAAGAACGGCATCGATAAAGCAGCGGAGTTGCAGAGCCTGTTCGCCCGCAAGCCGGGCGATGCCCAGGTGCGCTTGAAACTGGAAAAGCCGCGTGACTTCACCGTCACCATGGACATCAGCGCCCGCATCCGGCCCGATCGCGAGTTCCGGCAGGAGATTGAGCGGATCTGTGGCCCGGAATCGTTTGAAGTGATGTAGTGCGGAGCGGAATCGGTCCGAAAGGCCCCAGAAGATCAACGAAGAAGATGGTGGACAGGGAAGGATTCGAACCTTCGTACGTCGCAAGGACGGGCAGATTTACAGTCTGCTGCCATTAACCACTCGGCCACCTGTCCAGGTTTTTTAGTACGCAATCCTCCGGCTCGTACTGGACCAGAGGGATTTCACATCCGGAAGGACCTTGAGAGACGGGCACGGCGTACCGCCGCTAGAACTCCAGATTAACAAAGCGTGAAGCGCACCGCAATTGACGTAGGCTGATCATGCCAATACTGAGGCCCGAACCTTCATCGAGCCCGCTACTCCACCTGCCCCCGCGACCACTTCAGCGCCAACTCCAGAGCATCCAGCGTGATATCCAGCAGCGGCTCATTCCGACCGGCATGGCCTTGCGGGCCGGCCACGAAGTCGTGATAGCCATTCTCAAAAATGTCCAGCCGCACGCGCTTCTGCGCCTTGGCCATCTCCTCATGCGTCCTCTGCGCGACAACCATCAACGAATCGGCCGTCCCCACCAGCAGCAGCAGAGGCGTTGAGACGGTAGCCAAATGCCGCGCCGTCAGGTCGGCATCCACCGTCTTGCCATCGCGCGACATGCCGAAGTAGGCCATCGGAGCGCCCGCACCCAGCACCGCCCGCCACGGCTTCGCACGCGACAGCAAGTGCATCGTGACACTGCCGCCCAATGAGACGCCATAGACGGTGATGCGGTCTTTGTTCACGTAGGGCAGGGCCGAAACATGCTCATAGACGGCCACGGCATCGTCAGCATAGGTGGCCTGCTTTTCATTCAACGGCGTGCCCAGATCAGCCCCCACCGGATGCCGATAGTCAGCCACCACCACCACGAAGCCCTCCTGCAAGAACCGCTCCCACAAGGGCCCGCCGGTGGACCCGCTGGACCACTCCACCAGCTTCTCCATGCCCCGCCCGCCGGGGGCGCCGTGAAAGTAGAGCAACACCGGAAACGGCCCGTCCCCCTTGGGCTTCCGCATCGCCGCGGCGACATAGAGCCCGTCCTTGGACTTGATCCAGGTCTTCATCACTGGCGACTCCGCCTCACTCACCACGCGGATGTACTTCGAGTGCGGCAGCTCTTTGCCGCCAGGGTGTTGATGGACTTCAGCCAGGGTCATGAGGGAGAGGATGGTGCCAACCAGCATGGCTTGAACATACAATAACGGCATGCCTTCTCGCCGTGATTTTCTCGCCGCCTCTGCTGCGGCTCCGCTGGCCGGGTCTGCCTTGGCTGCCTCCGCGCTGGCCTCCCCTGCTCCCCTGGCTGGGGCCGCTCCGCAATTGAAGCTGGGTATCGCCAGCTATTCGTTCCGCGAATTCGGCCGCAACCTGGCCATCAGGATGACCAAGAAGCTGGGGGTCTCCTACATCAACATCAAGGAGTTCCACCTGCCTTACCGGGCCACGCCCGAGGATCGCGAGAAGGGCCGCAAGCAGTTTGAAGCGGCGGGCCTGACCATCACCGGTGGCGGGACGATTTACTTGCTTAAGGACGATGAAGAAGACCTGAAGTACTACTTTGAGTACGCCAAGCAGTGCGGCATGCCGATGATGGTGATCGGCTCCACGGACAAGAACCTGGCGCGCATTGAGAAGTACGTGAAGCAGTACGACATCAAGGTGGCCCTGCACAATCACGGCCCGGAAGATAAGTACTACCCCAAGCCCTCCGACGCCCTCAAGCTGATCAAGAACATGGACCCGCGCGTCGGCGTCTGCATCGACATCGGCCACACAACGCGGTCCGGTGGCGACCTGATGGCCGAGATTGAGGGCGCCGGCTCCCGCCTGATCGACATGCACATCAAGGACCTGAAGGACATCCGCGACGGCAAGACGCAGGTGCCGGTCGGCGACGGCAGCTTCGACATCCCGGCCATCTTCAAACAGCTGATCAAGATGAACTACCAGGGCGCGGTGATGCTGGAATACGAGATCGAAGGCGATGATCCGTTCCTGGGCATGGCCAAGAGCTTCTCCTATATGCGGGGCGTGCTGGCGGGCATGAAGGGGTAAAATCAAGCCATGGCCACCGCCGCAACGCTGCTCAGCTTCGAAGAATTTCTGGCCCTGCCCGAAGTACCCGGGGTGAAGCGGGAGCGTTGGGAAGGGGAGCTAGTCGAGATGGGGAATGGACGATTCGCTCACGAGTTTGTGAAGGCAAACATCGCGGAGATCCTGACCACCACCGCGCGTCCCGCAGGCTTCCGTGTGTATTCCGAGACGATGTACCGGATGGCCGGGGAATCGGACTTGATTCCCGACGTGTCACTACTGTCCCGGTCAGCCAACGTGGAAGCCAGTGGGTACCCCGATTTCCCCGTTTTGGCCGTCGAAGTGGTCTCCTCGGAAACTGCCGCCCAACTGGAGCGCAAGGTGGGGCTTTATCTCAATGGCGGATCGGTGGCCGTCTTGGTGGTCTATCCGTCGACGCGCTCCATCCGGCTCTACCGGCGGGATGGAAGCGCGCAGCGGCTTGATGCTGGGCAGGCGCTGACGTTGCCGGAGTTGTTTCCGAACTGGAGTTGCCCGGTGGAGTCGATCTTCGAAGGGCTGAGCTGACCTTCAGGCCAGCGGTTCCCAGATTGTCCGCAGGTCCAAGCAAAACCCTGCCAGCGGTCCCTCGCCCGAGATAGTATCGACGCCCTCAAGCAACATGGCGTCCCCATCCGGGCGGTAGACTTCCACGGTGCGGGCTTCGGGGTCGATCAACCAACCGAGCAGGGCTCCATTGTCGATGTACTCGCGCATCTTGGCCCGCAGGACGGGCAGGCGGTCGGACGGTGAGCGGAGTTCGACGACGAAGGCGGGGCAGAGGTGCCAGTAACCTTCGCGGCTGCTCTCGGACAATTGGCGGATCGCCTCTTTACTCGTCCATGACGCGTCGGGAGAACGTCGCGCCCCGTTTGGCAGCAGGTAACCGGTGGAGAAATCACTCGCCACGCCCCGGCCATCCTGGCGCGCCCAGATCCCCAATTGCATACAGAGGTCCAGGTTCCGTGCGCCGGTCTTCGAAAAGCTGGGGGGCATGACGATGATCTCGCCGGTGGCAGTGGTTTCAAATGAAAGGTCCGGGTGGTCCGCGCAAAAGTCGGCGAACTGCTGGTCAGTCATCGGAGGCGCGGTGAGCGTAGCGGGCAGGAATGCTTCGTCGATCAAGAACGCCATGCTCGTATGGTAGCGGAAAGTGGCCGAGAACCGAGCCACCCAAAAGCAAATCGCCGGCTGTTGGGCAGCCGGCGATTGCCACTTTAGAAGTGAGTGAAGAAGGAGGGGAGGCTTATTCCCCGCCCTTTTCCGCCTTCATCTTTTCGCGCTGTTCCTTCAAGATCGCCTTGCGGCTCAGCTTGATCTTGTTGCCTTCGAGAGCCAGCACCTTCACCATGATCTGGTCGCCTTCGTTCAGCTCGTCACGGACTTGCTTGACGCGGGATTCCGAGATCTCGGAGATGTGCAGCAGGCCATCGGTGCCCGGGAAGATTTCGACGAACGCGCCGAATTCGGCGATCCGCACCACCTTGCCCAGATACGTCTTGCCCACTTCGGCCACGGCACAGATGTCAGTGATCATCTGAATCGCCTTCTGCGCCGAAATACCGTCGGAGGCGTAGACCTTCACGCTGCCGTCATCGTCCACGTCAATCTTGACGCCGGTCGTGTCGGTGATGCTGCGGATCATCTTGCCGCCGGGGCCGATCAGTTCGCGGATCTTGTCCACCGGGATCGACATCGAGTAGATGCGCGGAGCATACTTGGACAGTTCGCCACGCGGAGCCGACAAGGTCTCTTCCATCTTGCCCAGGATGAACAAGCGGCCAGCATGCGCCTGCTTCAAGGCTTCCCGCATGATGTCGATGGTGACGTTGGTCACCTTGATGTCCATCTGCAGGCCGGTGATGCCCTTGCGGGTGCCGGAGACCTTGAAGTCCATGTCGCCGTAGTGATCTTCGGCGCCGGCGATGTCCGTGAGAACACCGTAATCCTTGCCCTCAATCACCAAGCCCATGGCCACGCCCGCCACCGGAGCCTTCACAGGCACACCCGCGTCCATCAACGCGATGGAACCACCGCAAACCGAGGCCATGGAGCTGGAGCCGTTCGATTCCAGAATGTCGGACACGATGCGGATGGTGTAGGGGAAGTCGGCTTCCGAAGGCAGCATAGCGGCGAGTGAACGCTCCGCCAATGCGCCGTGACCGATTTCGCGGCGGCCCGGCGAACCGCTGCGGCCACATTCGCCCACCGAGAACGGCGGGAAGTTGTAGTGCAGCATGAAGCGCTTGGAGGTGACTTCTTTGTCGAGCAGTTCAATGCGTTGCTCGTCGTCCTTGGTGCCAAGGGTGACCGTGACCAGGGCCTGCGTTTCGCCGCGCGTGAACAGGCTGGAGCCGTGCGTGCGGGGCAGAACGGAGGATTCAATCGTGATCTGGCGGATCTCGTCGAACTTGCGGCCATCGGGGCGGCGTCGGCTCTTCAAGATCTCATCACGGAAGATGCGTTCCTTTAGGCGGTCGAACAGATCGCCCGCTTCCGCCTTCTGCGCACCGTCAGCACCACCGAACTTCTCTTCTGCGGCGGCGTGCAGGGCGTCGATCTTGGCGTAGCTGTCGATCTTCGAGTACTTCTTGGTGTCCATCGCATCGGTGAGTTCGACGCGGAAGGCCTTGTCGATCTCAGCGAGCAACGCTTCATTGATGGTGGGCGGCGCGTAGGCGCGCTTGGTCTTCCCGGCCAACTTCTGCAGCTCTTCGATACCGGCGATCAGTTTGCGGGCACAGTCGTGGCCAAACTCGATGGCCCCGAGCACTTCTTCTTCTGTCGCTTCATGGGCACCGGCCTCCACCATAACGATGCCGTCTTTGGTGCCGGAGACGATAATGTTCAGCTTGCCGGCCTTGATTTCGGCCCAGGTGGGGTTGGCGATGTATTTGCCATCGATCATGCCTACGCGAACACTAGACAGCACGTAATGGAAGGGAATGTCAGAGATCGCCAGGGCGGCGGCCGCGCCGGTCATGGCCAGCGTGTCGGGATCGGTTTCCGCATCAGCCGAAATGACCAGCGCGATGATCTGCGTCTCACACATGTACCCTTCCGGGAACAGCGGGCGGATCGGACGATCAATCATCCGGCAGGTGAGGATTTCCTTTTCCTGCGGACGGCCTTCGCGCTTGATGAACCCACCCGGATAGCGCCCGGCAGCGTAGGTGTACTCGCGGTAATCCACCGTGAGCGGGAAAAAGGATTGGCCGGGCTTGGGCTTGGGGTTTCCGCAAGCCGATACCAGGACTACGGAATCGCCGCAGCGAACGACCACCGCACCGTTAGCCTGCTTGGCCATTTTGCCGGTTTCGATGGAGATCTTCTTACCATGAAGATCGATTTCAACAGTGTGCATTTAACTCTCCTTACCGCGAAGCCATTCATCAGCCCGCAGGTGCGCGATTGAGCGAATGCCTACGCCAACAGGCTACCGAGCCTGGTGCAGAGGCGAAAGCCCGACCAAGGAGAAACCAGGGAACGTGGGGTGGCGGTGGAACCGCCGCGGATCGCACCTAGCGGCGGAGATCCAGGCTTACAATCAAAGCCTTGTAGCGTTCCGGACTGCTGCCCTTCAAGTACTTCAAAAGACGGCGGCGCTGTGCCACCATCAGAAGCAGTCCGCGACGGGAACTATGATCCTTCTTATGGGTCCTGAAGTGCTCCGTGAGTTGCTTGATCCGCACACTCAAGAGCGCCACCTGCACCTCTGGCGAGCCCGTGTCGTTCTTCACACGTGCATGCTGCTTTACGATTTGCTTCTTAACGTCAGTCGCCAGTGCCATTCGAGAATGGATACTCCTCGTCTTTCCTCAATCTAACTTTTTCGTCCCTGTCAGGTTAGCACAATTGCAACGGAGTGCGCTACTGGGGCGAAGTGAGCATATGATGGGATTATGTCGAACGCGTGGGCCCTTTGTGCGCTGGCCGCATTGAGTGTGCCTGCGCGGGCCTACGGACAGGCGATCGAATTCGAATCGAACGGCCTGAAGTTTCAGACCTTGACGCGCGCGGGGGTGACGGTGATGTTCACGCACCTGCCGGGCGCTGTCCGCGAATATTCCGTGCTGCAGGTCGTCATCTCCAACGGCTCCTCATTGAGCTGGACGGTGAAGCCGGAAGACTTTCTGTACCGCCGCAAGGATGGTGCGCCGATTGAGGCCAGTATGCCGGGGCGCGTCGTGGAAGGTTTATTGGACCGCGCCGGACGCAACGACGCCATCCGCCTGGTGACCAACTATGAGGCCGGGATCTATGGCATGAATCGGCTGAAGGCCGCCACCGGCTATGAGCAGCGGCGCCAGCAGGCCCTGACGGAACTGACTTCGCCACGCCTGAAGGCTGCCGCCGCGGCTTCCGCGGTGATCTTTGTTCGCACCAAACTGGCCCCCGGCAAATCGACGGACGGGGCGATTTTTTACGCAAATGACGGCAAGCCGCTCGGGCCCGGCACGCTCACGGTGCGCGTCGCGGGCGAGACGTTTGAATTCGACTCGCCCGGCAACGTGGGTGAGCAACACGGCGGCAATCCGCCGGGTTCGCACTAGTCCCTGACCGCTCAAGCCGCCGGACGCGGAGCACGCAGGTGGGTGTTCAAGAACTCAAGGGACTTGGCCCAGACATCGCACGCCGCCGCCGGATTGTAGATGGGGCTGGTGTCGTTGTGGAAGCCATGGCCGGTGCCCTTGTAGAGATGCAGCCCGAAGTTGATGCGTGCGGCGACCATGGCAGTCACCAGTTCCGGGATACGCGCGGCCTGGTTGCGGTCGGTCTCGGAGAAGACGTTCAGCAGCGGGAATGAGAGATTCTCCGCGGGCGGCAGGGGGTTGGGCGGGCTGCCGTAGAAAGAGATGCCCGCTTGCAGCGGCATCTTCCAGAAGGCGCCGTAATAGACGTTGCCGCCCCCCGCGCAGAAGCCGATGGCGCCAATGCGGTCCCACACCACCATCGGCTGCACTTTCAAGTAGTCGATCGCAGAATAGATGTCGTTATAGCGATCCGGGGCCAGCGTGCGGCCATAGGCGGCGATGCGGGCGGTGTCGTCGGCAAAGGCGGCCGTGCCACCCTGACGCGATAGCAGATCGATTCCCAGGGCCACAAAACCGGCCTTGGCGAAGCGGCGCGTGACGTCACGGATATGTTCCACCAAGCCGCGGTTCTCGTGGATCACGATGACGCCGGGCTGAGCCACCGTCTGGTTGCGCGGCCGGGCCAGCAGACCACGAACGGCCCCGGCATCGCCAGGAAAGGTGACGTCCTGCCACTGGATGGCGGGATCGTTCTCCGCCACCTGAATGCCGGCCGGGCAGGCACCGGGATTGACTTGCGCTAACCCGGCCGTCTCCAGAGTGGCCATGGCGGCGGCGGAGCCACCCACCAGCCGCGTCAGGCGCTGGATCATCTCCCGGCGGGGCAATCCGCCGTCAATGTAGAGATGAAGCAGGCTCTCTACTTTTTCTTCTTGCGTATTGGGTGTACCGAAGTCCTCATGCATGGGACGGATTGTATCTACAAGTACGGGATGTTTTGATGACAGTTGTCGTCACTTCGCCGCATCAGGTACCGGCACCGCCGGCACCACAGCCGGAGCACCGGGGCGATTGGGCACCAGCAACCGCACTTCGACACCGGTGGCCAGGTCATAGCGCGTGATCTCACGCATCTGCTCCCCGGGGATCACTTGCGTGACGGGCCATTGCATGCGGCCCCGGGCGCGGATGTAGGCTTCACTGGCTTCCAGTGACTGGACCGCCTCCAGATCATCAGGCCGATAGTGCGTGCGCCCCGCGTCCGGATCAAATTCCCGCCACAGCTCCACGGGGACTTCGCGCGTGAACTTTTCAGTCTCCACCAGGCCCCGCCAAGCCAGCGGATTCCAACGGTTAGGGATGGCGGCGACACGCTTGGGTGTTTGGCGGTCATACATGCGTGAATCCAGCACGGCCAGGGCGCGCGAGTAGGCCAGATAACGCCCGCCCGCCCACAAGGCCATCAGTACCAAGGCCGTGATGGCGGCACTGCGCCCAGTGGATCGTCGTGGTGCCCCCATTTCGCTGCCCACCAGCAGCGATAGCAACGGCGCAACGGCACAGATCAGCGCAATGATTACCAGCCAGGGGTCGGGCAGCGGAAGAAAAGGCATCTACCGGTAAGTATCAGGGATCAGCAGGCTGAGTGCATCGGGCACCGTCTCGATGGTGGCCGGCAGATGGCCCCAGGCTTCGCCGTCAATCTGCGCCGGGGCGCCTGGGCCCAATTCGAGTCGGCGGGTGCGCGCCACCGTCACACCAGTCATGCCGGGCAGGCAGTTTAGCAGGACGCCGGAGAAGTAGCGCAGATAACGATAGGCCCATTCGCCTTCAAACAGCAGCACTTCAAACTCTTCCTGATCGATCCGCACCGTGCGGGCAATCTCCAGATCGCCACCGTAGTTGCGGACCTTGGCGATCAGCGCAAATGAGGCCCGCTTGGGGGGCTGGCCATCCAGGCGCACATCAAATTCCGGCAAGCGCCGCCAGACCGCGCCAAAGCCGCCCAACCAGTAGGCCACTTTACCCAGCTGCTTTTTCACCGCAGGATTAATGGTGTGGACAATCTGGGCGTCCAGGCCCAGGCCCGCCATCAGCAGGAAGTGGCGTGACTGGCCCTGGCCGTCCGTGTACTTGCCCAGCGGAATGCGGCGGGGCTTTAAGTGCGACATCCGGTCCGCCGCCCTCCGGACGCGGGTACCGATGCCCAGTTCAACGGCCAGCACGTTCGCTGTGCCACCCGGCAATACACCGAGCGCCACGTGGGAGCCGATCATGCCGTTGGCCACTTCATTGACCGTACCGTCGCCACCAAAAGCGTAAATCCGTTGCGCACCATTGGCGATGGCCTCACGCGCGAGGTCTCCCGCCATATTGGGTCCGGTGGTCGGCAAGGCGCGCACGCCATCGCCCAACCGGCGGAGAACGGCCTCCAATAGCCAGGGGTCTCGGCGCAAACGGCCAGCGAAAGGGTTGTAGATCAGGGCGGCTGGGTACAATGTCTCTTACTACCTTAGTTCGTCCGGTACCACTCTTGTCCACCCCCTCCATCCGCGCCCAGGTCGAAGAGCTACGCCAGCAATTGCGGCGGCACGAGCATTTGTATTACGTACTGGACCAGCCGGAAGTCTCCGACGCTGAGTACGACGCGTTGATGCGGAACTTGAAGTCGCTGGAAGAAGCGCATCCGGAGCTGATCACGGCCGATTCCCCCTCGCAGCGCGTCGGCGGCAAGCCGCGCGAAGGGTTCACAAAGGTGCGGCATTCGACGGCAATGCTGTCACTGGACAATGCCCTGAACGAGGGCGAACTGCGCGACTTCGACCGGCGGGTCCGCGAACTGCTGGCGGGCGAGCCGTTTGAGTACGTGGCAGAACTGAAGCTGGACGGCTTGTCGATGGCCGTGCACTATCGCGATGGTCAACTGGCGCAGGCGGTCACGCGCGGCGATGGCGAGGAGGGCGAGGAAGTCACCGAGAACGCGCGCACTATCCGCTCGATCCCCCTGCGCGCAAACACCACACTCCCGGCCTTTGAGGCCCGCGGCGAAGTGGTAATGCCCAATGCCGCCTTTGATCGCTTGAACCAGGAGCGTGACGAGGCGGCATTGCCACGCTATGCCAACCCGCGCAATTCGGCCGCCGGATCACTCCGCGTGCTGGACCC
The DNA here is from genome assembly GCA_947458745.1 of Bryobacteraceae bacterium. GTDB lineage: Bacteria > Acidobacteriota > Terriglobia > Bryobacterales > Bryobacteraceae > JAPKYZ01. The sequence continues at coordinate 16,758 of CANGYQ010000007.1, forward strand.
CACCATCACCGCCGCCCGGCAATTGGACTACTACGCGTACTTCTACCTGATCAACGGCCAGTTTGGCTGCCCCTCACATTGGGAGTCACTAGAGACTCTGGCGCAGTTGGGCTTTAAGGTGAACCCCAACCGGGCACGGTGCGCGGATGTCGAGGCGTTGCTGGAGTTCATCCGCCGGTGGGATGCGGGCCGTGACTCCCTGCCCTTTGAGATCGATGGCGTGGTGGCCAAGGTGAACTCGGTGGACCAGCAGCAGCGGCTGGGCTGGACGGCAAAGGCTCCGCGTTGGGCGATCGCGTTCAAGTACCCGCCCCGGCAGGCGGAGACCGTGCTGGAAGACATTCTGGTGCAGGTGGGCCGCACCGGCGTCCTGACTCCCGTGGCGGCTCTGGTGCCCGTCAATGTCAGCGGCGTGGTGGTGTCTCGCGCGACGCTGCACAACGAAGATGAGATCGCGCGGCTGGGTTTGCAGATTGGTGACACGATCGTGATTGAACGCTCCGGTGATGTGATACCCAAGGTGGTCCGCGTGAAGACACCCGGGGCATCGCGCCGCGAATTTGTGATGCCAGCGCTGTGCCCGGTTTGCGGCAGCCACGTGGCGCGCGCCGAAGGCGAGGTGGCGCACCGGTGCCTGAATTCTAGCTGTCCGGCGCGGCTGAAGGAATCGATTCTGCACTTCGCCAGCCGCAGCGTGATGGACATTGATGGGATGGGCGAAGCCTTGGTGGAGCAGTTGGTGACACAGGGTCTGGTCCGCAGTCTCGCAGACCTGTATCAGTTAACGATGGAACAACTGCTGACCCTCGACCGCATGGGCGAAAAGAGCGCCGCACGTATCATCAACAACATCGCGGGAACGCGCCAGCAGCCGCTCGCGCGGTTGATCAACGGCCTGGGCATCGCCTTTGTGGGTGAGCGGACGGGGCAGATTCTGGCGCGCACGTTCGGGTCACTGGATGAGATCGCCAAGGCCGACGTGGCCGCGCTGCAGACTGCCGAAGAGGTGGGGCCCAAGGTGGCGCAATCGCTCCGTCGCTTCTTTGATGAACCACGCAATCAGGAGTTGATCGAGCGGCTACGCGCAGCCGGGCTACGCTTCACTGAAGAGGCACGGACGGTCACCGTCGGCCCCTTCACGGGTAAGACCGTCGTGCTGACCGGCACGCTGCCGACGCTCTCCAGGGAGCAAGCTAAGGAACTGATCGAGAATGCCGGCGGCAAAGTCTCCGGCTCTGTCAGCAAGAAAACTCATCTGGTGGTGGCCGGTGAGGAGGCAGGCTCAAAGCTCGACAAAGCGCGGGAGCTGGGCGTCACCGTGCTGGACGAAGCGGCACTGCTGGCGATGCTGAACGCCGGGGGCGATGCCAGTGTAGACGGCTCCCGCGATGCCGGGACGGATATCTCCGGCAACGCCGGAACGAAGGATAGGAATGCGTAAGTTAGTGGACTTCCTGGTGGCGTTGGGGCCGCTGGGATTACTGGTAATGGCTTTGATCGATTCGGCGGGCTTGCCGCTGCCGGGCGGCGTGGATGCGACGCTGCTGTTGATGGCGGTCCTGCGGCCAGAGACGGCCTGGTGGGCGGCTGGAGCCGCCTTTGTCGGATCGTTTGTGGGCAATGCCATTTTGTTTTCGCTGGCGCGCAAAGGGGGCGAGGCCTATCTGGACAAGCACACGCGCGACGGTCGCGGGTTGGTCTGGCGCCGGTGGTTTATGCGCTACGGCTTGGTAACGGTGTTCATCCCCGCGCTGCTGCCGATTCCGCTTCCGATGAAGATCCCGGTGTTTTGCACGGCAGTTTTTGGTGTCTCGCGCGGAAAGTTTCTGGCGGTGATTGCCGCGGCGCGACTGCCCCACTATCTGGCGCTGGCGTGGCTGGGCTTGCAGCTGGGGCACAATGCCGGGGCTTGGCTGAAGGCTCATGTATGGCACTTGTCAGGCTTTGCCGTGGGCTTGGCGGCGCTCCTTTCGCTGCTGGTCAGGCTGGCCGACCGTGGCGAGGAGCTGAACGCGCGATAAGCTCTTCTAGTGCTCATAACTCGCCGAACTCTGCTTGCCGCACCGCTGGCGGCCCCCTTCATCCAAGCGGCTCCCAAGCCGGTGGAGGTTGCCATTGAGGCGGTGGAGATGAAGTTTGAGGACTTCCTCTACCGCGCGCCCTACCAGTTCGGCGGCAAGACGGTGGACCGGGTGACGATGCTGAACGTCGAAGTGACGGTCCGCACACGCGAGGGCAAGCGGCAGAAGGGCTTCGGGTCCATGTCGATGGGCAACGTCTGGGCATACCCCGGCAAACCCTACGACGTCACGCTGGGTGAGATGCGGACGCTGGCAGCGGCCATCAAGACCGTCTATGAAGGCCATCGCGAATACGGCCACCCCATCGACCTGGGCGTGCAGGTGGAGCCAGCCTGCATGAAAGCCGCACTGCAGATGCCAAAACTGGCGGTGCTGGTGACGTTAAGCCCCTTCGACGCCGCGGTCCATGATGCCTACGGCAAGCTGCTGGGGCGCAGCATCTACCAGTGCTACGGCCCGGACTGCCTCCCGCGTGACCTGTCGGCCTACCTCGGTGCGGACTTCAAAGGCCAGCGCTTGCATGAGGCCATTCTGCTGAAGCCCAAGCCGCAAGTGTCGCTGTACCATTCGGTCGGCGCCGGTGATGCGATTGAAGCCGCCGATCTCAAGACCCGGCTCAACGACGGCCTGCCCGAGACGCTGCCCGATTGGATTGCTTACAACGGCCTGACGCACCTGAAGATCAAGCTCAACGGCAGCAACCTGGCCGCCGACGTCGAACGGGTGGTCCGCATTGACCGCGTCGCGGGCAACAAGACCTATTGCCTGGACTTCAACGAGAACTGCCCCAACATCGCCTACTTCCTGGACTTCCTGCGCCAGATCAAGGAACGTGCGCCGAAGCTGTTCGACAAGGTGCAATACGTGGAACAGCCCACGCGCCGCGACCTGAAGGCCGATCGCGCAAACGTCATGCATGAAGCCGCCAAGCTGCGCCCGGTGGTGATCGATGAATCGCTGGTGGATCTTGAGACACTGCTGCTGGCGCGTGACATGGGCTACACGGGCGTGGCGCTGAAGGCTTGCAAGGGACAGACGCAAGCCATGCTGATGGCGGCGGCGGCGAAGAAGTACCAGATGTTCACTTGCGTGCAGGACTTGACGTGCCCCGGTGCCGCGCTGATCCATTCCGTGGGCTTGGCAGCACATGTACCCGGCGTCACCGGCATTGAGGCGAACGCCCGCCAGTATGTGCCAGTGGCCAACCGCCCGTGGGAGGCAAAGTTCCCGGGCATCTTCAAGGTGACCGACGGCGCGATGCGGACGGCGTCACTGCGTGGGCCGGGCTTGGGCGCGGTCTAACCCGACAATCGGTGGCGTGATTTTGCAGAAATTCATCAACCTCCAACATCGGTCCTCTACTCTCGTAGAGATGCTCTTTTACGCACTTGCCCTACTCGCTCTTCCCGCGCTGGCCCAGCAGCCGCTACGGCTGACGGACATTCAGTTGATCGGCACGCACAACAGCTACCACTTGGGCTTGGCGCCCAGTGAGTCCGCGCGCCTGAAGCAGGCCGACCCGCAAGCCGCCGAGTCGCTTGATTACCGGCACCCGCCGCTCGAGGTCCAGTTGAACCAGGGCGTGCGCCAGTTCGAGTTCGACGTCTACCAGGATCCCGAAGGGGACCGCTTTGCTGAACCCAAAGGGCCGTCGCTGGTGTCGCAAGCCAAGCTGCCGCCGGACCCGCCGTTTGACCCGGCGGGCGTCATGAAAAGGCCCGGCTTCAAGGTGGTCCATGTACAGGACATCGATTACCGCAGCAACTGCCAGCCCTTCACCGACTGCCTATCGGTGGTGCGCAAGTGGTCCGATGCGCATCCCAGGCATCTGCCCATCTTCATCCTAGTGGAGAACAAAGATCGCAGCCCCGCGCCCGGTGCCGCACCTCGCCCGGGCATGCTGACCGCCGCCACGATGGAGGCCTTGGACGCCGAGATCCGCGGCGTGTTCCCAGCAGAGAAATTGATCACGCCGGACAACGTGCGGGGTGCGCACAAGACGCTGGAGGAAGCGATCTTGACCACGGGCTGGCCCACGCTGGAAGCAGCGCGCGGCAAAGTAATCTTCCTGCTCGATCAGGAGCGGGCCACGCCGCTCTACACCGTCGGCCACCCAACGCTTGAAGGCCGCGTGATGTTCACCAACTCAACACCCGGCACGCCCGACGCCGGCTTTGTGAAGATGAACAACCCCACCGATCCAAAGATCAGGGAAGTGGTGGCGAAAGGCTATCTGGTCCGCACCATGACCGACGGCGGAGCGCGCGCCGTTCGCGAAGGCAACTCGACCCGTCGCGATGCCGCCCTAGCCAGCGGTGCCCAGCTGTTGAGCACGGACTACCCGTTCGACTACAAAACATCATCCGGCTATTCGGTGAGCTTCGGAAAAGGCAACGCGCGCTGCAATCCGGTCCGCCAAGCCGCAGCTTGCACGGCCGCGGCCCTCACGGAAAAGTAGCGCCGACTAATAGCCGCCGGGAGTGTTGACGGCACGTCCGCCGATCGGGTCCAGACCCAACCGTACCCGCGCGTCGTCCAGCATCTGGGCCGTGCGCGTCGCCCCGGCCCGGGTGACACCCAGCGCCCGCACACGCAGCAACGCATCAAGATCACGCACGCCCCCGGCCGCCTTTACCTGAACGTGGGGAGCCGAGTGCTTGCGCATCAGGATCAGATCTTCATCCGTGGCCCCGGTGGGCGCATAGCCGGTGGAGGTCTTCACCCAGTCGGCACCTACCTCTGAGCAGATTTCGCACAGGCGGATCTTGTGTTCGTCCTGCAGGTAGGCGTTCTCGAAAATCACCTTCACCTTGGCCCCAGCGGCGTGGGTTTCCGTGGTGATGGCGTAGATCTCATCGCGGACGTAATCCCAGTGGCCGCTCAACACCTGGCTGATGTTCACCACCATGTCCAGTTCCTCGCCACCATCGGCCAGCGCCTGGCGTGTCTCTGCCAGCTTGATCGACATGCGGTGGCCGCCGTGGGGGAAGCCGATGGTGGTGCTGGCGCGCACGTTCGACCCCTTGGTCTTCTCAGCACAAGCCTTCAGCGCGTACGGCAGAATGCAGATGCTGGCTACGTCATAGCGCAGCGCCAGCTCTATGCCGTCGGCCAGCGCATCAGAAGTCAAGGTGGGATTGAGCAGCGAATGGTCAATCATCTTGGCGACGTCAAGATAAGTGAACGGGAGGGCGGTGCTCATGACAGTGTCTTTCTAGTTTCGCAAATCGTCCCCAGAGAGCGCGCATCCGCCCCCAATTCGACAGTGGCGGGGCCATCTGGATACCATCGTGAAACCGGCCCGCTGCCGGCGCTCGACCGCAGTCAAGGAGATTCGTGTTGCTTCATCGCTTGCTTCACCAGGGAACCCGCCGCTGGCCGGGACTGCTGTTCACCGGGGCTTGGCTGCTCACCCCACCTGCCACGGCGCAGGACCATGCCAGTTGGCGCGACTATGGCGGTGCCTCCGACGCGGCGCAATACTCATCGCTCGCGCAGATCAACCGGTCCAACGTCACGCGCCTGGAACGCGCCTGGCTTTACCCCACGGGAGATTCGAACAAGTACTTCTTCAACCCCATCATGGTGGACGGGTTGCTCTATGTGATGGCCAAGAACAGCTCCATCGTCGCGCTGGACGCGGCGACAGGCAAGGAACTGTGGTCCTCCGCACCGGAGCCGAACCTGAAGGTGATCACCAATCGCGGCATCAACTATTGGGAGAGCAAGGACCGCAAGGACCGCCGCCTGCTCTACTGCGTGAACCACACGCTGCGCGCCATCGATGCCCGCACCGGCAAGACCATCCCCAGCTTCGGCGTTCAGGGAAGCGTCGATTTGAAGGAGGGCCTGGGCCGGGACCCGAAGAAGATCGCGCTGGTGCAATCGATCACACCCGGCCGGGTGTTTGAAGACCTGATCATTCTCGGCTCCGCCACCAACCAGGGCTACGGCTCCGCACCCGGCGACATTCGCGCTTTTGATGTCCGGACCGGCAAGCAGGTCTGGTCCTTCCATACGATTCCGCATCCCGGCGAGTTCGGCTACGAGAGCTGGCCCAAGGATGCCTGGAAGACCGTGGGTGGCGCGAACGTCTGGGGCGAAATGTCGGTCGACGAAAAGCGCGGCATCCTGTATGCGCCCACGGCCAGCGCCAAGTACAACTTCTATGGCGTAGACCGGACGGGCGACAATCTGTTTAGCGATTCCATCCTGGCCCTGGACGCCCGCACCGGCAAACGCATCTGGCACTTCCAGATGGTCCACCACGATATCTGGGATTACGACGATGCGACTGCTCCCAAACTGGTGACGCTCCGCACCGGCGGCAAGACTATCGATGCGGTGGCCCAGGTGAGCAAGCAGGGCTTTGTGTGGGTCTTCAACCGGGTGACGGGTGAACCGGTGTGGCCCATTGAAGAACGCCCGGTGCCGCAGAACGGCATGCCCGGTGAGAAGCTGGCCCCCACGCAGCCTTTCCCCACCAAGCCGCCGCCGTTCTCGCGCCAGAAGTTCACGGTGGATGACCTGAGCCCCTACCTTTCACCCGAGGACCGCGCCAAGTTCCGCGACGATCTATTGAGCGCGCGCAATGAAGGCCTGTTTACGCCGCCTACCACGCGCAACACCGTCCAGATGCCCGGCAACAATGGCGGCGCTAACTGGGGTGGGGCGGCCGTGGAACCCACGCGGGCTCGGCTGTATGTCGTCTCAAAAGACTTGCCCGCCATGCTGCGCCTGGAGCGGGGCGGTCAAGTGAAGGCCGGGCCCGAGGACCCCATCGAGCAACGGGGCCTGGCGGTATTTCAAGCCAACTGTCAGGGCTGCCATCGATCCAGCCGCGAAGGCAAGCCGCCGGAGATTCCGGCATTGGCTGACTTGGGGGGCCGCCTGCCGCGCGCCGAAGCCGCGGGGACCATCCGCCAGGGTCGCGGCAAGATGCCGGGCTTTGCGAAGCTGTCGGGTGAGGAATTGGAGGCCGTCGTGGCCTATCTCTACAACCCGACGCGCGCCCGCTTTGCGACACCCGCCGGTGGCAATCCACCCACGCCCATCGGGCCGACATCGCTGGATGAGACCGACCGCTTCTATACCGGCTTTGGCTTCATGATCGCCAGCAACGGGCTGTCGCCGATCAAGCCGCCGTGGTCCACGCTGACGGCCTATGACTTGAACCAGGGCAGCATCCTGTGGCAGATCCCGCTGGGCGACGTTCCGGAACTGGCGGCGCAAGGCATCAAGAACACGGGCTCACACTATCCCAAGGTGGGCCCAGTGGTGACCGCGGGCGGCCTGATCTTCACCGGCACTCGCGACCGGAAGGTACGGGCGCTGGACGCCGACACCGGCCAAGCACTGTGGGAGGCCGAAGTAGACGCGGCGCTGGAGGGTATTCCAGCCGTCTATGAGATCAACGGCCGTCAGTTTGTCGTCTTCTGTGCGGCGGCTCAAGTGGGACTAACCTCCGCCACGCAAGGCAAGATCGCCGGCGCGTACGTCGCGTTTGCCCTGCCCGCGGCGAAGTAGCTCGTTTCGATGCGCCGTTCGCCGGGCACTTAGCGTTTGCGGCGGGTGCGGTAGGCCGACCAGAGCAACGCTCCGAAGCCCCCCATCAACAGCAACGCCGTACCGGGCTCGGGAATCTCCGGCGGAGACTCGGGTGGACCTGGAAAGTCAGTAGGCCCCCGAGGCCGTTCTGGCGAAGGCTTGGGTGGCACGCGAGGCGGCTTGGGGCCGGGTTCATCGTCTGGCGGCTCGGATGTGGGCGGCGGCCCCTTCGGTGTGGGGCCGCCCGGGTTAGGCGGCGTGCGCGGCGGCGAGTCGCGCGGCGGCGAAGTGGGTGGTGGCGGCACTGGCGGCCCATAGACCGGGGGCAGCGGCGGTAGCTTGGGGCCTGGCAATTCGGGGCCGGGCTCCGGTTCTGGCAACTCCGGCGGCTCGGGGTCATCACCTCCGGGCGGGATCACCACCGGCGGCAGAATTGGGATCCGGGGCGGGCCCGGCAATGGACCGGGCCCCGGATCCACGGGTGGTTCAAAAGGCGACTCGCCTTCAGGGGGCGGCCCCGACGGTTCGGACCCAGACCCGCCTCCGGCAAAACCGATTCCGCCTCCCGCAAAACCAAGGGGGTCCGGAAATAGCGCGCGGGCTCCCTCTGGATTGGACGTCTTGCCGGGTGTGGACGGTTGGCCAGCGGGCCCGCTACCGCCCGGCAGGGCGGCACCACCAGGGTCCCACCCAAACAGCGGTTCCATGATGGCGGTCAACTGCCGCCCGGCGCGATCATTGGGAATGCCCGTGGCGGGCCAGTGGCCATCGGGTTCAGCAATCTGCTCAAACTCCTCATCGGCGGGTGATTCATCCGCAGACTGCACCTCCTCTTGAGGCTCGTCCTCCAGCCGGTTGCCACACCGGGCCCGGACCGTCTGTTCGCCATCAGTCAGCACCAGCTCGCCAGCTTTCAGCAGCTGCGGCTTTCGTGTCCAATAGATCTTCTGGCCGACGCGATAGGAGACGTACGCGCGCCGGTCCTGCTTGAGGTGAACGGCCTTCAGCTTGTCTGGATTGATGCTCCGATAGTGAGCAGCCGCGGGAGCATCCTGGGCCAGTTTCTGCTTCACTTCCGCGCCGGACTGCGCGCCGCCGGGCAGCACCGAATGCCGGTAGACGGGCCGAGATGACTGCTCCACACCGGATTTGCCCGGCGCTACCGGGCGCTCCTGCTTCACTACCCGCGAGGACTGGCAGGCCGTGACGAGCATCGCCACTGGCAACAGCCAACGGATTGGTGAGGCAAATCGAGGCATCGCTTCGATGGCCAGTTTCCGGCTGTGCGGCCATCCAAACCCATATCGGCCTGCGCGCGGCGAGATTGAAATGCATTTCGCAGACAGCAAGTGCGGACACTTGCTATCAAGAGACCGGTCGGCGGGCACAGCGTGGTCCAGGTGTGGGGCGAGAAAGCTGGGAAGATGGAAAGGTTAGGTGCACCCATGAGTTACCTCGATAGTCTTGAGAACAACCTGAACGCGCTGGAGCGCATCGAGGAGAAAGATCCCGAACAGCTCCGGCGCGACGCCGCGGCTCGCGAATCAGAGCGGTCGCTCGCACTGCGCATCGCGCCGCATGCTGAAGCGCTACGCAATGGCGAGTTCACCAGCCAGTTTTTGACCGCTTGCCGCACTGTCGGCCATGGGCTGCGGATGTTGGTCCGCTTTACGTGGCTGGAGAACACGCTGCGTCTGGAAGCCAAGGACAAGAAGTTGGAATTGCAGCCCGTGCCAGAAGGTATCCAAGCAGTATTCTTCGTGGCCGGAGAGCAGACCGCGACTGAGATGCTGGACCTTCAAGGTGACCCGGCGGCCTTCGCTCGCCGGTGGCTGGAAGGCTAAGCCGCCAGTCGCAGCCCGCTACCCGCAGGCTGATAAACTCGGGTCCATGACCATTGGGCGGAGCCAACACCATGAGTAGCAGCAGCAGCTTGTTCCCCATGATGGGCCAAATGCCGATGACGGGTGGGCCCACCTGGTTAGGCTCGACGCCGCGCATCAGCTCCTTGCTGATCAAGCCCGCCTCCGCGGTCTGCAATCTCGACTGTTCCTACTGCTTCTATCTCGATCGCGACGCCGACCCCTACAAGGATCTGCCCGCCCGCCGCATGACCGACGACACGCTGGAGCGACTGGTGGACACCTACCTGTTCTACAGCCATCCGCAATCGACCTTCGCGTTCCAGGGTGGTGAGCCGACGCTGGCCGGGCTGCCGTTTTTTGAAAAGCTGATCCGCTTCCAGCAGCAGTACGGCCGCAACGGACAGTCCGTCTCAAACGCCCTGCAGACCAATGCCGTACTGCTCGACGATAACTGGGCGCAATTCTTCCGCCAGTACAACTGGCTGTTGGGCGTGTCACTGGACGGTCCGGAGGAGATCAACGATCTCTACCGCTACAACCGCGCCGGGCATGGCACCTGGAAACGGGTGATGCAGTCGATTGAATGCCTGAAGAAGAATGGCGTGGACTTCAACATCCTGTGCGTGTTGAACGCCGCCAACGTCGAACGGCCGCGGGAGATCTACCAGTTCTACAAGTCGATCGGCATCGACAACATCCAATACATTCCGCTGGCTGAGTTCAACCCCGACGGCAGCCGCATGCCGTTCACCATCACGCCGGAACAGTATGGCCGCTTCCTCTGCGAGACGTTTGACCTGTGGTGGCCGGACCGCAAGAAAGTCCGCATCCGCTTTTTCGACAACATCGCCGAAGCCTTGGCCGGCCAGAAGCCCGGCAGTTGCACGATGCATGAGACTTGCGACAGCTACTGCGTCGTCGAGTACAACGGCGACATCTACCCCTGCGACTTTTTCGTGGAAGGTGGCTGGAAGCTGGGCAACATCGAGGTCGATAGCTGGACCGACATCGCCCGCCGCAGCCGCCGCTATGGCTTTGCGCAAAAGAAGACCCTGGCCCATCCGGAATGCCAGGTCTGCGAATACCAGTCGATCTGCCACGGCGGCTGCCCCAAGTTCCGCCACGGCCCGCAGCAGCGGTTTGAAGATCTGGACTACTTCTGCTCGGCGTACAAAATGATTTACTCGAAAGCCACCGGACCGCTGCGGCAAGAGCTCAAGAAGATCCTGGGCCGCGAGGTGGAAGCGCCCGCCATGCATTCGATTAGCCCGTATTGAGGGACGTAATGTCTACCAAACCGGTCTTCCAGCGAGGCGTCAACTTCACGGCAGAGCGGCCTGATGTTTACGGAACACCCGGAGCCATCAAACAACTGGAGCGGCTGCCCGGCTACGGCATCAACGCAATTTCACTGGTGCCGTATGGGTTCACGCGCGCCGGAACGCCAATGGTTCGCTTGCCCGGCCCGGGCAGTTGGGAACGCGACGAAGGCTTGATCGAACTCGGCCAGCGGGCGCATGAACTGGACATGTTCGTGCTGCTGAAGCCGCAGATCTGGGTGGGTGGCGGTGCAGGTTCTTTCCCGGGGTCGCTTGATTTTCCGGTGGCGGCCGATCGTGAGGCGTGGTTCGCCAGCTACGCCATGTTCGTCGACCATTACGCGGCTCTCGCCACCCGCATGAAGGCGGACCTGTACTGTGTCGGCACGGAGTTCGTGAAGCTGTCGGCGCACGAGAAGCAATGGCGCAGCCTGATCGCCCGCGCCCGCCAAAAGACCTCGGCACCGCTCACTTACGCCGCGACGCAGGGGCCAGAGTTCGAAACGCTGGCCTTCTGGGATGCGCTGGACTACATCGGCCTCAACAACTACTACCCGCTGCCGGACACGCTGGACGCGTCAGGCGTTGTGGCCAAGGTGGCGGCGGTGCAGAAGAAGTACCGCAAGCCGGTGGTGCTGACCGAAGCCGGCTACGCCAGCCTGGAGGCGCCACACAAAGCCCCCTGGGATGAGACGCCCCGCAAGGTCTCGCTGGAAGATCAGTCACGCTGCTATGAGGCGATCTTCCAGGCCTTTTACAAGCAGCCCTGGTTTATGGGGATGTACTGGTGGAAGGTTGGGACAAACGGGTACGGCGGGCCCACCGATGGCAGCCATACGCCCTGGGGCAAGCCGGCGATGGAAGTCGTAAAGAAGTGGTACCGCTCCGGCGGGCGGTAACCATCCGCCGGAGCGATACAGCGAACGGTCTAGACGCCTTCCAGCGCCTGCTCCAGATCCCACAGGATATCTTCGAGATCCTCAATGCCCACCGAGATACGGATCATGTCCGGTGACACGCCCGCGCCGATTTGCTGCTCCGGCGACAACTGCTGGTGCGTCGTGGCAGCGGGTTGGATCACCAGGCTGCGGGCATCGCCCACGTTGGCCAAGTGCGAGAACAGCTTCAGGCTGTCCACCAGCTTCCGGCCGGCTTCCAGGCCACCTTCGACGGCGAAACTAAAGACGGCGCCCGCGCCCTTGGGGCAGTACTTCTGCGCCGGTTCAAAGTAAGGAGACGAGGGCAATGAGGGGTACTTTACCCACTTCACTTTCGGATGCTTTTCCAGCCACGTTGCCACGGCCAGCGCGTTGCCCAAGTGTCGATCCATGCGCATGCCGAGGGTCTCAATACCCTGCAGGAACAGGAACGCGTTGAAGGGGCTCAAGCAGGAGCCCATGTCGCGCAGGCCTTCCACACGGCACTTGATGATGAACGCCATCGGACCAAACACCTCGCCAATCACCATTCCGTGATAGGAGGGCGACGGTTCGCTCAACATGGGGAACTTGCCGTTCATCCAGTTGAACTTGCCACCATCGACGATGATGCCGCCAATGGAGGTGCCATGGCCGCCCATGAACTTGGTGAGCGAATGCACCACGATGTCAGCGCCATGGTCAATGGGCCGGCAGACGTAGGGCGTCGCGAACGTGTTGTCGATCACCAGCGGCAGGCCCGCCTCTTGCGCCACTGCGGCCACCGCGGCGATGTCCAGAACGTTGCCGCGGGGGTTGGAGATGGTTTCGCCGTAGATCAGCTTGGTGTTGGGCTTGATCGCTTTGCGGAAGTTTTCCGGGTCATCCGGCTCCACAAAGGTGACATCAAAACCCAGCCGCCGGAAGCTGACGTCGAACTGCGTGTAAGTGCCCCCATAGAGGGTCGCCGAAGCCACCATGTGGTCGCCCGCCTGCATCAGCGACGAGATGGCGATGAACTGAGCGGACTGGCCGGAGGAGACCGCCAGCGCGCCAATGCCATTCTCCAGCGACGCCACGCGCTGTTCCAGCACGCCGGTGGTCGGGTTCATGATGCGCGTGTAGATGTTGCCGAACTTCTGGAGCGCGAACAGCTCCGCTGCGTCCGTGGAGTCGTCAAAGGTGAAAGAGGTCGTCTGGTAGATCGGTACCGCGCGAGCCTTGGTTGCCGTATCCGGCGCGTAGCCGTCATGCAGCGCGCGCGTGTTGAACCCGTATTTGCGTTCGTCAGCCATAACCCGTCAATCTATCGCATCCAAGCATCCAAATGCTGTGCGACGAAAGCATCATCGTTCAGCTCCGGGTACGCGGCGTAGACACGATCGATCTCCGTCGCCTGACCAACCGACAACTCCTCGTCCTCGTCCAGGCACCACGTCCCGGCCAGCAAGCCCTGCCTCCGCAGCACCTCATGGATCCCGGCGATGCAGCCCCGGAAGTGGTGGGCGGCATCAAAGAGGGCGGCATTCGAGTCAGTGACGGCCCAGGGGTCGAACTTATCCGGCGCGGCCACCATCTCCACCGCCCTCTGGGTCCAGCAGGCAAAATGACCCAGTAGGCCGCCGACACACCAATCACTGCGCAGATCCCAGACGATAGCGTCATCATTGCCGGTGTAGAGCGCGATGCCCCGTCCACGCGCGGCCCGGATGACGTCGAGCGTCTGGTAGCGGTTGAAAGGCGCGATCTTGATGGCGACGACATTCTCAATCTCCGCCAGTTGCGCCCACCACTCATAGGGCAGCACCGCGCCGCCCACGGCTGGTTGCAGGTAAAAGCCCATGACGGGCAGGATGGCCGCCACTTCGCGCACGAAATCAAGGCTGGTGGATCGCACCAGCGCGACGTCATAACCCAGGCTCTTGGCCAACTCCGCGTCCGCAAGCGAAAGCACGCCCGCCACGGCCACACGGTCCTCCGGTATCTCGTCTATCGCTAACTCCAGCACCGGCCGCAGTAAGCCTCGCTCGCGAATGGCGAACTGCGTCGTGTGCACGCCCACGGCAACGCCCAACGACCCGGCGGCGATGTAGTAGCGCGTCAAGGCCCGCTGCCGCCGCTCGTCCAGCTTTCGTTCCGCAGTCAACGCCAGCGGATGCGCCGGAATGGCACCGCCCTTTTGCAAACGCTCCACCGGCGTCAAGGTCTTAGAAGCGTCCATCGGTCACCTCAAAGTGCGTCGGCTTGCCCAGCGTCGCGCCGCCCATCCCGATCCATTGCGCGGTGCGTTCAATCGCTTCGGCGGCGGTCACCTGCGGGTAGCCGAACAGGCGGGTGCACTTAGAAGCATCGTTCAGCAAAGCCAGTTCGCCTTCCACGCCCACAAACTGCGGCGCGACGCCCCAGATGCGCCCGAACTGCTCCGCCACGGCACGCACGGCCAAGGTCTCCGGACCGGTGACGTTCAGCTTGCCCGTCATGCCCAGGCTGCGCAGGGCAATTGAATTGGCATCGCGCTGCCAGATGCAGTTCAGCCGCCCCATGGAGAGATCCACCGGCCGCCGCTCAAACACCGCTAGGCCGATGTCCAACAGGACTCCGTAGCGGTACTCCACCGCATAGTTCAAGCGGAAGTAGACGGCCTGCGCTTCGTAGAACTCAAACACCCGTTCGCGGCCCAATACGGTCTGCGCGTACTCGCCCACAGGCACGGTCTCGGTCTGCTCCGTCGCGCCGAAACGCGTCAGCGGATAGATGTTGCCGCTGGAGAACACCACCCACTTCGCCCCGGGGTAGCGTTCGCAACAACGGGCGGGTAGAAGGACATTGCGGGCCCAGGTGGCTCCGGGATTGCCCGCGGTGCCGAACTTATGCCCGGCCATGAAGATGATGTTGGTAGCGTCCGGCAGTTCACGGATATCGCGCTCATCCATCAGGTCGGAGGCGATCACTTCGACGCCCGCCGCTTGGAGCGCCTCCGCCGCGGCGGGATTGGAAAAGCGCGACACCGCGATCACTCGCTTATCCGGTGCGGCGCGCTTGGCCAGCATGGCCAGCGTCGGCCCCATCTTGCCGCCCGCGCCCAGGATCAGCAAGTCGCCCTCCAGCGGGGCCATCGCTTCGCGGTCCAGGTCTGAAGGCCGCGACAGCTCTTCTTCCATCTCAGCAACCGTGCGGATCATCGCTTGTAGCCGATCTTGCGCAGGAAGCTATGCCGCCACTCAACGCCATCCGGTCCCTCAACACCCTTGGGCGAAGAACCGTCAATGACACCCAGCACACCGCGCCCTTGTTCCGTTTCGGCCACGATCACTTCCACCGGGTTCGCCGTGGCGCAGAAGATGTTCACCACCTCCGGCACATCCTTGATCCGGCCCAGCACATTGATGGGGAAGCCATTGCGCAGTACCACCACAAACATGTGCCCCGCTGCCACTTGACCGGCGTTGTAGGCGGCCAAATCTTTCAGTGATTCATCGTTGCCTTCCACACGCGTCAGGCAGGCGCCGGAGGCTTCATTGAAGGCGACGCCAAACTTCGCGGCCGGGTTTGTGTTCACAATGGCTTCGTAGATGTCTTCCACCGTTTTAATAAAGTGGCTCTGCCCCAGGATCAGGTTGACGCCTTCGGGGATTTCCAATCTCACTGCTTTCAGTTCCATATGCGTACTTTGAAGATACAGCGCCGGTAGACATCACGAAAGACGCCCCGATGCGACCCAAAGAAAAACGCGACTCCAACAAATATGCCCGCGGCGAATTGCGTATGCATCGCGACGGCTATGGCTTCGTCAAGCCGGAGGTGGAACTGACCGGCATTGAGGGAGACATCTTCATTCCCCCGCCGGAAGCCGCCAAGGCGATGCATGGTGACCGCGTGCTGGTCCGCATCAATCGTTACGGCCACAAAGCGGATGGCGAGATCGTCAAGGTGGTGGAGCGCGGCAATGAGACGGTGGTGGGCGAAATGCTGGTCCGCCGCAAGCAGTGCTTCGTCAAGCCGCATGACAGCCGCCTGAAGCAGTGGATCGAGATTCCCGAGGGCATGGAGTTCCCGCCGCCCGATGCGCAAGCAGACCGCGTCGGCGTCGCGCCCAAGGTCTACGATTCGGTGGAGCAGTTGGAAGGCCTGATCGTCAATGTCCAGATCCTGGAATTCCCTACCCGAGAATCGGACAATGCCGTGGGCCGCGTCGTGGAGATCCTGGGCGCGCCCGGTGACTTCGGCGTGGACGTCGAGATCACCATCCGCAAGCATCATCTGCCGCACCACTTTCCGCCAGAGGTGCTGGATGCGGCGCGGCTGATCACGCTCGACATCGACCTGACTGGCCGCGAAGATTTCCGCGAGCAGACTTGCGTCACCATCGATGGCGAAACCGCGCGGGACTTTGACGACGCCGTCTGGGTGGGCCGCGCAGAGAACGGCCACTGGCAACTCCATGTCCACATTGCCGACGTCAGCCATTACGTCACGCCGGGCTCGGTGATCGACATCGAAGCGCAGCACCGCGGTACCAGCGTCTACTTCCCGGATCGGGCGATTCCCATGCTGCCAGTGGAGCTCTCCACTGACATCTGCTCACTGCGGCCCAACGTGGACCGGCTGACCGTTTCCGCGCTGCTCGAAATCGATCATCAGGGCGAGACCGTGGCCGCACGCTTTACACCGAGCGTAATTCGTTCCTCCGCGCGCATGACCTACACCCGCGTGCACGAGATTCTGGAAGGCGAGCCGGCCGGGGCCGACTACGAAAAGTTCGCCCCGATGCGGGACCTGGCTCTAATCCTGCAAAAGAAGCGCGACCGCCGCGGGTCGATTGATTTCGACTTGCCGGAAGCCTTCATCGAGTTTGACGACCAGGGCAGCATGGTGGGTGTGTCGCGCGCGCCGCGCAACATCGCGCACCGGTTGATCGAGGAGTTCATGCTCGCCGCGAATGAGGCCGTGGCGACACATCTGGAATCGAAAGGCATCCCCACGCTCTTCCGCATCCATGAAGTGCCGGACCCGAAGCGCGTGATGGAGTTTGAAGACACCGCCGCCCGCTTTGGTGCCACCTTGGGCATGGGCCCCATCGCGGTGCGCCGCAACTACATGGTGCAGCGCACGCGTGATGGCCGCAAGATCCGCAAGGACGTCATCCTGGCCCACAATTCAGGACCGCTGGTGACGTCGAAGCACTACCAGAAACTGATCGCCAAGATCGCGGGCAAGGCCGAAGAACGCGTGCTCAGCTACTTGATGCTGCGCTCGCTGAAGCAGGCGCGTTACGCCGCCGACAACGTGGGCCACTTTGCCTTGGCCGCGCCCAGCTACCTGCACTTCACCTCGCCCATCCGGCGTTACCCGGACCTGATCGTCCACCGCATCCTGACTGGCCGCGATCGGCCCGCTGAGGAAGAGTTGCGGCAGTTGGGCGACGATTGCAGCTTCACCGAACGCCGCGCCGCCGAAGCGGAACGTGAACTGGTGGAGTGGAAGAAGGCCCAGTTCATGATCGACCGCGTGGGCGAGGACTTCCCCGGCGTCATCATCTCGGTCGTGAAATCCGGCTTCTTCGTCGAACTCGATTCGCTCTTCATCGAAGGCCTGGTGCTGGCCGACATGATCCCCGGTGACCGGTTCACCTATCAGGAGAACACCCGCACGCTGATGGGACAGCGGACGAAACGCCAGTTCAAGATCGGCGACAAGGTGCAGGTGGTGCTGGTCCGCGTGGATGCCGTGGAGCGGCGGCTCTACTTCATGCTGCTCGATGAAACATTGAAACGCGGCGGCCCGCCCGCCAAGCGCGCAACCAGTGGCGAGGCACCTGAACCGGATCAGCGGCCCGCCAAATATGGCAAGGGCGGCGGCAAGCAGAAGGGCAAGCGCAAGAAAGATCGGCGATAGACTCAAATAGTGAAACAGTGGTTGATCCGCGCCGCATTAGCCCTAGTCGCCTTTCTGGCGGTGTTCAACGTCTTCCTGTACTGGCTGATGACGCGCCCGCCGGAGCAGTTTGCCCAAGGCGTCGCCCGCTTGCCGCAGCCCATGATGATGCTGTCGCCGTTTCCGGTGTTGTGGAACAGCGCCCGCGGGGGCACGCTACAGCTTGGCGATCAGGCACCGGATTTCAACCTCTCCACGTTTGACCGTTCGGCCACCGTGCACCTCTCCCAGAACCGCGGCGTGCAGCCCGTGGTGTTGGTGTTCGGCAGCTACACTTGACCGCCCTTCCGGCGGGAGGTTCCCGCCCTCAACAAGCTTTACCGTGAGTTCAAAGACCGAGCCGCGTTCTACATCGTCTACATCCAGGAAGCTCATGCCACCGACGGCTGGCAGATGGATTCCAACGTCGCGCAGAACGTCTTGTTTGCCGACCCCAAGTCCGACGACGACCGTGCGCATGTCGCCGAGGCCTGCATGCGCAACCTGAAGATCGAGCTTCCGGCGCTGCTCGACACCATCGACAACGCCACCGAACGCGCCTACACCGGCTGGCCGGACCGCCTGTATGTGATCGGCACCGATGGCCGCGTGAAGTTTAAGTCCAAGCCCGGGCCATTCGGCTTTAAGCCGGACCCGATGGCCCAAGCTTTGCGTCAAGAGCTTTCACAGCATCCAGCGCCAACTGCGCCACGTGCTTCGATTCGTTGATCAGCCCGCCCAGCGCCTGATCGATCTCCGCCGCGCGGAACTGCCGCAGTTCAGCCCGCGTGCGCCCGGTGAGCATCTCGGCCAGCGCGGAGCCCATAGCCAGGCATGCCGTGCAGCCCTTGGCCTTGAACGCGGCCCGCGTGATCACACCCGCCTCACACTCCGCTGACAGACGCAGCATGTCGCCGCAGACGGGATTCATCACATCCACCTTCACCGCCGGAGCGTCCAGTTCGCCAGCGTGTCGGGGGTTCTCAAAATGATCCAGCAGTTGCGGTGAGTGCACCTTGTTATTGTCGGCCACTGCTATTCTCATTAGCTTGGAGCTGATTCCGAAAACCGTCCATGCGCCCGAGATCGGGCAGGTCTGGCTGAACTCGCCGCCGCTGTCGCTGAAGCAGTTGCGTGGCCAGGTGGTGCTGATCGATTTTTGGGACTACACGTGCGTCAACTGCCTCCGCACGCTGCCTTACTTGAAGGAGTGGCACCGGCGTTACGCAGCCCATGGGCTGCAGATCATCGGCGTCCACGCACCCGAGTTCAGCTTCTCGAAGGACCGCGCCCACATTGAACGGGCGATCACTGAGCACGGGCTGGAGTACCCGGTGGTGCTCGACAACGACTACGCCATCTGGCAGGCGTTCGCCAACAAGGCCTGGCCCGCAAAGTACGTGATCGACAAGGATGGCTACATCCGATTCTTCACGCTGGGTGAGGGCCATTACCAAGATGTCGAAGAAGCGATCCAGGAACTGCTGCTAGATGCCCGGCCGGGTGTGAAGATGCCGCCACTGATGACGCCGATCCGGGCACTGGATGAACCGGGTGCGTTGCAACTGTGCCGGCGCCCGACGCCGGAGCTCTATTGCGGCACTGGGCGCGGGCGCATCGCGAATGCCGAGCCCGCATTTGAGCCCGACAAGATGCTGGAGTTCCACTATGCCGCCACGCCGCCGCCTGACGATTCGATCGAGCTGGACGGGTGGTGGGCGACGACGCCGGAGTCGGTGGTGGTGGCAGCTTCCATCCACGACCCCCGCGGCTCCCGGCTGCGGTTGCGTTTTTCCGCCGCAGAAGTGAACGTGGTCATTTACCCGGAGAAGCCCGGGACCGTGAGCGTGACGCTGGACGGGCAGCCGTTGAAAGCCTTGACAGTGGATGCGCCGCGCATGTACAACCTGTTTAGCGGAGACCATTTCCAGCAAGGGCTGCTGGAACTCAGTTGCCGTACCACCGGCATGGAGTTCTTTGCGTTCACCTTTATCGGCTGTCTGGAGATCCCGGCCGGGGGGCGAGCATGATCCGCGTCGTGGCCGGCCTGGTGGAGCGTGACGGGTACTTTCTCGCCGGACAGCGCCGGCGGAATGACACGCATCCCTATAAATGGGAGTTTCCGGGCGGCAAGATCGAAGTGGGAGAAACGCCGCGTGATGCCCTCCGGCGAGAACTGCGGGAAGAGTTGGGCATCGAGGCCGAGATCGGCGCGGAGGTGATCCGCTATGAGTATTCTTACCGCGGCAAGCCACCGATTGAACTGATCTTCATCCGTGTCGGTGCCTACACCGGCGAGCCGCAATCGCATGCTTTTGAGCAGATCCGCTGGGTGACCGCCGCCCAGATGACGCGGATGGATTTCCTGGATGGCGACACCGATTTTGTGCGGCGGCTAGCCGCTGGCAAATTCCACTAGCCCCTGGCCGCCGCCTGGAACCGACTAGACTGACGATTATGCGTCCTGTTCTTGCCGCCCTTTCTGCCTTGATCTGTAGCGCCGTTTCCTTCGCCGGTGTCGAACTCGGTAGCATCAATGGAGCCCAGTTCCGCATCGACGTGCCCGACAACTGGAACGGGTCACTGGTGATTTATTGCCACGGCTACAGCCCCGTCCCCGGCACCTTCAAGGAGACCCCGCCGAACCCATTGATGAAGGTCTTCCTAGACCGGGGCTTCGCCATTGCGCAGTCCGGCTACGCTGCGGGCGGCTGGGCCATTCAGGAGGCCGCAGTGGACACGGAATCGCTGCGCCGGTACTTCACCACCAAGTACAAGGCTCCGGTAGACACCTGGATCACCGGACATTCGATGGGCGGCTTTCTGACGATGATGCTGATGGAAACCAACCCCACGGTCTACAAGGGCGGCTTGCCGCTCTGCGGACCGTTGGCGGCGCCCAGCTGGTTTATGGGGCGTGGCGCCTTTGATGGCAAAGTGGTGTTCGAATATCTGTTCCCCGGCGTGGTGACCGCGGACCTGGCCAGCGCGCAGGTAACGCCCGCCATCCTGAAAGCGCTGGAGGCCGACCCAGCGAAAGCCGCGGCCATCCGCCGCATGAACGGCTTCAAGACCAACCGCGACGCGGCCGGAGTGATCGCCTTCGCCTTCGGCATCCTGACCGAACTAACTAAACGCACCGGCGGCAATCCGTTCGACAACCGCAATACGATTTATTCGGGCTCCGATGACGACCGGGCGTTGAATGCGGGCGTCAAGCGCTACAAAGCGGACCCCCAAGCTGCCGCCTATCTGCGCACCTACTACACGCCCACCGGCAAGATCGCTCAGCCCATGCTGGCTATCCACACCGACTATGACCCGCTGGTGGCCGTCTGGATGCCCAACATGTACCAGTTGACCGTGGAGCAGGCGGGCACCACCAGCAAGTTCGTGCAGCAGTACGTCAAGCGCGACGGCCATTGCAGCATCTCACCGGCCGAGACGGCCAAGGGCTTCGATGAGTTGCGGGAGTGGGCAGAAAAGGGCATCCGCCCCTCAGCAGGCGACCGCACGATTGCGGCGAAGTAGTTTTGGCATAGCCTCAGGCGGGAGAGTTTGGGGCTTCTCCGGGTACGTGGTGTCCAGCCCCAGGCGTGAGAGTTTGGGCTTCTTTGGGTAGGTGAGCAGGCCCCATGCGTGACGCATGGGGCTATTGGCCGGGCGCTAGAGCGGCAGCACGTGGTGGTCGAAGCAGTCTACGTGGATGTTGTCGTAGACGCGCCCCACCAGGTCCGGCCCGTGCTGGTCCAGAAAGGGCAGGATCGAATAGAACCGCTCCTGCAAGTGGCGATGCGGGAAGATCTCGTTGATCAGATAGGTGGAATCAGCCTGTTCCCGCTCACTGCGCCGCATCAGTTCCCGCGCCGCTTTGGCTTGTGATTTGGCCAACTGGTGGGCGATCTTGCGGCGGCTGCTGGCGAAGGCATCCACCAGCGTGCGATCAAAACCAGTCAGAGCCTGCTCCACCCGATCGAGCGTAATTTTCAACTCTGCCGTGGCGTCAGTAAAGGTCTGTTGAAGACCCGCAGGGGCCAAGCGAGCCGCGATCTGCTCCCGGACAGTCGATTCCGGCCGCATCAGATCCGGCAGCCGCAAACGGTAGCGGTCCATCAACTTGGCGGCCCGCGCATCCAACAGCGTAAAGCCCGCCCGCGGCAGGGCCACCGGCTGACGGCCCAGCAGTGCCTCATAAAGCACAGCCGACTGCGCCAGATAAGCGATCTCGGCCGGTCCGCCGATCATCGCCACCGTGGGCAGCAGGAAGTCCTGCATCACCGGACGCAGCAGCGCGTTGGGCGACAGTTGCTCCGGCGCGCCGGAAAAGGCTGCCACGTCGGCGACCTTCAGCGGCTTACGCCGCCCGCCTTCCAACACGAAGAACAGTGACGAACCCTTGCCGTCAAACAGAACCTGGGCGTGATAGCCCGCGGCGGTCAACGCTTTGCTACGCTCGATCACCCGATCATTCAATTCATTAGACCGGGCCGCGGCGGCTGCCAAAAACGGTGCCGCAATCTGGCGAATCGAGGGCCGCAGCGGATCGAGAAACAGTACTTCGTGGTCACCTAGCAGTTCGCGAACCAAGCCGATGAACGCCTCGCCAAAGGTGGCCCCCACCCGATAGTGGCGGCGCACCACCTCGTCGTCCACGGCCGGCAATTCCGTGATCCGCACCGGGCCCACCGGCTGTTGCGGCTGATGGTCGCCTTTTGCCGTCAGCTTTACCGGCATCCGGCCGGCATCCAGCGTCCAGGTGTGGTCAATCTCTTCGAAGTCGTGGTCTTCGGTGGCCACCCAGAACACTGGCACCGCGGGCGTTCCTTGGGCCGTCAACTGCCGCGCCAGATGCACAGCGGTCAACGCCTTGAAGACCGTATAGAGCGGCCCGCCGAACAATCCCACCTGCTGTCCGGTGACTACGGCGACCGTTCCAGGCTGCGCCAATTGGTCCAGCAACGGTGAACCAGGGTTTATTTCGGCCAGCGCGGCCACAATCGCCTGACGCCGGCCAGCCGGAAAATCCACCGTTACGCGCTGGCTGAGAAGGGCGGGCGGGGATGGATAGAACGCCGTAACCCGTTCAGGATGATAGAGAAAATCGGAATACAGCTTCGACGTTCCTGGCATGTCGGTATGTCGGACGCAAGCTGATTCCATGGGGGGCAGGGGTTTCCTCAGAGTAGCAGATGAGGGAATTCCAGCGGGGTTTCGATCTTTCTAATGTTAGCTTGGAAAAGGGCCCTACCGGGTTCGCCAAAAGCAAAGGACTCACGCCAAGACCATGTTGGACGAACAACAGTTCAAACTCTACTGCGACCGCGAGCTGGATTTCCTCTCCCGCGCACTGATGCGCGCCGGTGAAGAATTCGAGTTCGATACCGACTTGAATGCCGGGGCCTTGACGGTGGAGTTCGAGGCGCCCCCGGCCAAGTTTGTCGTCAGCCCCAATGCCCCGGTGCGGCAGATCTGGATCTCGGCCCATTCCCGGAGCTTCAAGCTGGACTGGGACCCGGAAATTGAGGCCTTCGTGCTACCCGGCACCAAGCGGACGCTGCTGGAAGTGATGGCTCAGCATGTCTCGGAGCACCTGGGCGAAACGGTGACCCTCTAGCCCTCGCGGCCTTCTCCAGGATCAGGCAGCAGCAAGGATCAAAGCCCCCGCAGTGCCCGGCGTCTACATCTCGTATCCGTTTTGCGCGCAGAAGTGCACCTACTGCAACTTTGCCTCCGGGGTCTTTCCGCGTGAACTGGAGCCGCTCTACAACGCCGCGCTGCGCCGTCACGTCGTGCAGCACCAGTTTGCCTGGAAACCGGAAACGGTCTACTGGGGCGGTGGCACGCCCAGCCTGATGGACCTGGAGGCCTTTGCCTCCGTCATGCAAGCGATCCCGGGAGCGCCTTGGGTGGAAGCGACGCTGGAGGCTTCGCCCGGTACGATCACACCGGAGCGCGCGCGAGCGTGGCGGCAAGCAGGCATTGACCGCGTCAGCCTAGGCGTGCAGAGCTTTGTCGAACCCGAAATCCGGCAGACCGGCCGCAAGCACACACGGGCCATCGTCGAGCAGGATGTGGCGATGCTGCGCGAGGCGGGAATCCTAAAGATCAACCTGGACCTGATTGCCGGCTTGGCCGGGCAGACGCGAGAATCGTGGCGCCAGTCACTGGACGCGCTGCTGGCGCTGCAACCGGACCATGCTTCGGTCTACATGCTGGAAGTGGATGAAGATTCTCGGTTAGGCCGCGAACTGACGCTGGGCGGGGTCCGGTATGGCGCGGCGGTGGTGCCCTCCGACGACCTGATCGTCGAGTTCTACGAGACCGCGGTGGACGTGCTGGCCGCCGCCGGTCTCCCGCGCTATGAGATCTCAAACTTCGCGCGCCCCGGCCATGAATCCCGGCACAATCTGAAGTACTGGCGTCGTGAGCCTTACATCGGCTTCGGTGCCGACGCGCACTCCTTTGACGGGATCGAGCGTTGGGCCAACACGGATTCCATCAACGATTTCGTGACGCTGGACAACCCCATCGTGGAGCGCAGCACGGCCATCGCGGGCGAGGAGCATTTTTTCCTCGGGCTACGCCTGAGTGAAGGCATCGAGGCCCGCGGCGTACCGCATCACCCGATGGAGGATTCCGGGTTGCTCGAACGCGTGGGCGGCCGCCTACGGCTGACCCGGCGCGGTGTACTAGTCTCAAACGAAGTGTTCCAGGAATTTCTCGCATGACCTATATCGATCTACGCAGCGACACTGTCACCAAACCCACGCCCGCCATGCGCGCCGCCATGTCCACCGCCGAAGTGGGCGACGACATCTATGGGGAGGACCCCACCACCAATGAGCTGGAAGCTCGGGCAGCGGAACTGCTGGGCAAGGAAGCAGCCATCTTTGTGCCCACCGGCTGCATGGGCAACACCATCGGCATCAAGCTGAACACCCAGCATGGCGACGAAGTGATCTGCGACGCGCGCGGCCACGTGATTGATTGGGAGCTTTCGATGACGGCCTGGTTCTCCGGCTGCCTAGTCCGCACCGTGCCCACGCCCGACGGCATTCTCACCTGGGACCGTTTGTCGCCCTACATCCGGCACATCTCGCCGCACAATTCGCCCACGGCCTGCATCGAGATTGAGAACACCCACAACATGGCGGGCGGAGTTCCCTACCCCGTGGACGTGATCGATGACGTCACCGCGCGCGCCCATCAACTGGGCATCAAGGTCCACATGGATGGTGCCCGCGTCTTCAACGCCGCCGCGGCGCAGAACCTGCCCGTGGCGCGACTGGTGCGGGATGTCGACACGGTGATGTTCTGCTTGTCGAAAGGCCTCTGTGCCCCGGTGGGCTCCATGGTGGTGAGCACGAAAGCCAATATCGACCGCGCCCGGCGCTACCGCAAACAACTGGGCGGCGGCATGCGGCAGGTGGGCGTGCTGGCGGCCGCAGGCTTGCTGGCGCTGAGCGAGATGCCCGCGCGCCTGGTGGAAGATCACGCCAATGCCGCGTTTTTGGCGCAAGGCATGGCGGACCTGGGCTACGATTGCGGCCGGGTCCAAACCAACATTGTCATTTTCGATTTAGGCCAACGGATGCCCGTCCCCCAGCTGCTGGAGCGTTTGAAGACGCGCGGCGTGCTGGCCGGAGGAGCCGGCGGAACCCGTGTCCGCTTTGTCACCCACCACGATGTCAGCCGCGCCGATTGTGAGATCGCGCTGGCGGCCACTCGAGAGTCGTTGCTGTAGAGATCCCCGTCATGAACCCATTACTCAACATTGGGCAGGAGCCCGCCTTTGACCAAGTCCGCGGTACGCATGTGAAGCCCGCGATCTCGGAGCTGCTGGCCGAAGCCCGCCAGGAGATCGCCCAAATCAGCGCCGTCACGGAGCCCACGTACGAAAGCGTGCTGTCCGCCTTTGACCGCGCCGGTGAGAGCCTGGGCCGCGCCATGTCCGTGGCTGGTCACCTGGAAATGGTGGCCACCACGCCGGAGCTGCGCGAAGCCTACAACGATGTGCAGCCGCAAGTCGCCGAGTTCCATTCCTCCATCTGGCTAGACGAGAAGCTGTGGGCCGTGGTGAAGGCCGTGCCCGGAGCACCGGCCGGCGTTCACACCCGCTACTGGCGCAAGACGGTGGACGCCTTCAAGCGCTCCGGCGCTGACCTGCCAGCCGACCAGAAGAGGCGGCTCAGCGAGATTGACGTGGAGCTGGCCACGATCACGAAGACCTTTTCTGACCACGTGCTCGATTCCACTTCGGCCCGCGAATGGCTGGTGACCGACGAAGCGCAACTGGCCGGGCTGCCGGAATCGGCCCGCTCCGCCGCGCGGATGAGCGCCCAGTCTAAGGGGAAAGAAGGTTGGCGCTTCACCCTGCAAGCGCCCAGCTACAACGCGGTATTGACCTACCTGGACGACCGCACGTTGCGGGAAACCATGTACCGTGCCAGTTGCACGCGCGCCACCGAGGAAGGCCGGGACAACCGGCCGCTGATCCCGCGCATCCTGGCGTTGCGCGCCGAAAAAGCCCGGCTGTTGGGTTTTGCCAACTTCGCCGACCTGGTGCTGCAGGAGCGCATGGCCAAGTCCGGTGCCCGAGCGATTGAGTTCCTCGAAAATCTTCGCGCCAAGAGCGAGAAGCGCTTCGCCGAAGAGCGGCAAGAGCTGGAAGCATTCGCCGGGCAGAAGCTGGAGCCCTGGGATGTCGCCTACTGGGCCGAAAAGCTGCGCGTGAAGCTCTACGACTTTGACGAAGAGGCGCTGCGGCCTTACTTCCCGCTGGACCGGGTGATGGAGGGGATGTTCTCCATCTTCGGCAAGCTGTTTGGCGTCGAATTCCGCCGTGTCGCGGACGTCTCCATCTGGGATCCGGCCGTCGAGTGCTTTGAAGCTGTCACGAGCGGTGGCCGGGTTTGCGGGCGTTTCTACACCGACTGGTATCCGCGCGAGAACAAGCGGCCCGGAGCATGGATGGACGCGCTGATCGGCGGCGGCCCGCGCCCCGATGGCGGCTTTGATCCGCACCTGGGCTTTATTGGCGGTAACCTGACGCCGCCGCTGGACGGCCAGCCGGCATTGCTGACGCATCGCGATGTCGAGACGATCTTCCATGAGTTCGGCCACTTGATGCACCAGTTGATGTCCACCGTCGAGGTGCGGTCACTGGCCGGAACGCATGTGCCGTGGGACTTTGTGGAACTGCCCAGCCAGATCATGGAGAACTGGTGCTGGGAGCGCGAGGCGCTGGACCAGTTCGCGCGGCACTATCAAATCGGCGAGGCCATTCCGCAAGAACTATTCGACAAAATGAAGCGGGCCAAGACCTTCCAGGCCGCCATGGCGCAGATGCGCCAGTTGAGCTTCGGCATCATGGATCTGAAGCTGCACATGGCGTACGACCCCGCCCGCGACGGCGACGTGGTGGCCTATTCGCGCGCCATCCTGAACGGCTTCTCGGTGGCACCGCTGCCACCGGAGCACGCCATGGCCGCGGCCTTCACGCATCTGTTCGGCGATGCGGTCGGCTACGGCGCCGGCTACTACAGCTACAAGTGGGCCGAGGTGCTGGACGCTGACGCGTTCTCGCGCTTCAAGGCCGAAGGCATTTTCAACGAGAAAGTGGGCCACGAGTACGTGGCCAAGATCCTCTCCCGCGGCGATAGCGAAGACCCGGCGGAGCTCTACCGCAGCTTCATGGGTCGAGACCCGGACTTAAGCGCGCTGCTGGAGCGCCAGGGGCTGGCCTAGCAGCCCCTCAGGGAAGCATCGCTTGCTGGCGCGCGCGGCTCGGTAGCATCCAGCGTTGCCGCGCCGCATCCAGCGTTACCGAGCCGCGACCGCCAGGGAGCGGTCTTCACCTCAGATTTCTGGTCACCCTCAATCTATTGCGGCGGCACGAAAGGCTGCGCGAGTTGCGCCAGCGTCTGGCGGCCGTACGTCTGCGCCAAACGCAGCAGCCGCAGAAAGACTTGCGCGGTTAGAAACGCATCGCCGGGCGCGGTGTGCCGGTCATGCGGGGTGACCTGAAACAGATCGCATAATGCATCCAGCGTGAAGCTGCGGATTCGCTCCCGGCCCGCAAAGGCACCGTCCTGTTCCAGGTGTAGTGTCAGGTCCATGGTGTCCAGCGAAAGGTTCTGCAGGCTGAACCCAAAGTGCCGTTGATAGCCCGCATTCAGCATGTGCACGTCGTGCCCGATGTGATGGCCCACGATGACGCCATCGCGCAGATAGGGGAGAAACCGCCGCAGTGCGTCCGGCTCGTCCAGACCTTGGCGGCTTTGCTCGCGCGTGATGCCATGGACCGTGACCGAACTGGTGTTGTGGCTCACCTTCAGCATCGCCTCGAAGCTGTCTTCGAGCAGAATCTCGCCACCTTCCACCGCTACGGCTCCGATGGTGATCAACCGGTCCTTGCGCGGATCCAGGCCTGTGGTCTCAGAGTCGAGCACGACAAAGCGCACCAGCGCCGCCGGCACATCGCCGGGCCAGGTTTCGGTGAAGCAATCCTGATAGGCCGCTTGAAAGTCGGGCTCGCTCATGACTGCTTCTGCCAGCCCCATTCCGCCGTCACTTCCAGCAGTTGCGTCAATGACCGGAAGGCCGTCTTCAGCACTTGGCGTTCCGGACGGCTGAGGGCGGCGGGCGGAATAGTGGCCCCATCACTGCCTTCGCGAATGCCCGTGCGGGCCTGATGGTAGAGCACCACCAGCAGCGTCTGCTCCGCGTCGCGCAGCAGGCTTTCGTGCTGGGGCAATAGTTGCCGCGCGGCCCGCAGCCGCTCCAGGGTGGATGCTCCCATCACCATGCCCGCGGCGATTCCCAATACGCGACCGGCATCGGCCAGTGGGCCAATCGCGGTGCGCTGCAAATGGAAGACGTTCGATTTTTGACCCGTATCCTCGACGACGCCGTCTTCAAAGAAGGTCATCGGCGGTAGATGCTCCAAGCAATCGTTGGCCATCAGGGCGGTAAAGGCCGGCCGGGCGCGCACTTCCGCCGCCACTCGCGCGTGCAACTGGGGCCACACCGGATGCCGGGGGTCCAGTGGAGCAGCATCAAAGAATGGTCGCGCCAGCGAGATACCGGAGAGCACCGGATCGCCAATCCAAGTCTCAAAGCGCGACGTCCAATCGTCCAGCGTGGCGCAGCAGAGCACGGGGTCAAGTGTTTCCTCGGGCTGCCGGTAGCCACACTCGGCTAAGGCCGGCAGAATGCGGCCCAATGCCTCAATGGCCGCGGGAAGAGCGGCCCGGTCGCGCGTCACCGCGGCCAGCACCGGAGCCATGGGCGTCACCAGTTCCGCCCGGCCCGCCGCACCCAGAAAGCACCAGCAAATCTCGGCGGCCGCAGGCGGATCCTGCGCGATCAGCCGCCGCAGAATCCTTTGGTGTACCCGGTGCGAGAACCGCGCCAGCCACTCCACCGACCGGGCATTCACCAACTGGCTGAGCACCAGCACTTCGGCCCGCGCCCGCAGGCGCGCCAACTGCGCGACGCCGGCCGAGGCGTCAATGGCCCGCAGAATATCCACCGGATCGTCCGCCAGCATGAGGGCGGCATCACCGCTGGCCAGCGCGCCGCGCCACGCGCCCGCCCGTGTACCGTCGCTGGTCACCGCCAGGGCGCTTGCCTCGCCGGTCAGCGCCAGCAATGCCTCACTCACTGTGCACTGCGGGGCCATCACGGGCGGATCAGCGCTCATCCATTGCGCCACCGTTGCGGTGGCTACTTCGCGATTGGGCTCAGCCAATGCCCGCAGCAGTTGATCGCGGGACAGCGTCCCGCGCAGGCCCCCTTCGCCATCGGCCACCAGCAGCGCCTGGGCGTTATGGCGGAGCAGTTGGGCCGCCGCTTGGGAGATCAGGGCATCCGGCCCGATCACCAGGGGCCCCGATGGCTCCAAGCGCTCGCTTAGGGGCTGGCTGGCCACCGGCGGTAGATCCCCGCCTGCGGAGCCGTGCGCGTTCACCGAAGCGTGTGTCGCCAGGTACTGCTGCAAGCTGGGATAGCGATCCAGCAGGGGCGCGAAGTCATCCGCCGGCAGGGCATACAGCACCACGTCGCTGGCTGTTTTTGCGGAATACCGGTAGACCGGGGCGTCCAGGAATCGTTCAAGCCCGAGAATCTCACCCGCTCCCAGGATGTCCCGGCGGCGTTCCTGTGCGTCGGCCTGCTCCACCAGGCATACCGTCCCTTGCTGAACCACGAAAATGTGGTCCCGATGAGCACCACCTTGCCAGAAAATGAACTCTTCGGACTCATGAAACTTCACCCGGCCCCGTTCCGCCAGCCGCAGCAGGTCCGGCATCTCCACCGTGTCAAACGGAGGGTGTTGCTTTAGAAAATCTGCAACGCGATACCGGATCGCGGAAGTTTGCATGGGCGGAAGTATCCTCGCAGAGGACGCACCAGGTCCTGTTGAATGGAACTGCCGCAGACGCTGCGGCTTGGCCATGAGTGTAGCGGATTCGGCCACCGCCATTGGAGGCCACAATAAACACGCCGTTGTCATGTTTTTCTGGCACTGAATGAGTTGGCGTAAGCTACTGCTAGAGGCGGTTGCACGTTCCGGCAGCCGGCAGCGTCAACTCTTTCAGGCCCACTTGTCGCTGACACTATGCCAATTCGCTACCTGGTTTGCCGCGGAGATCGCGGTGTTGTCCAGCGGCTTCACGCTCCGGATCGACCGGCACGAGATGCGCGGTGATCAAGTGATCCTCCATTCGGCCAATGGCCAAACGGTGCTCCCCAAGTCCGCCGTGGTTGCTTTTGAAGCGTTGCCCGACGACGCACCGGCTCCCGCGCCGCCCGTGGTGGCGCCAGGGGCGTTGGCTCCGGTAGAACCACCCCCACCACCGAAATCGCCGCGTGAGCTCGTACGGGCGGCGGCGGAACTGCATGGACTGCCGGCCGCATTTGTCGAATCGGTGGCCCGGGCCGAATCTGCTTTTGACCCGGCGGCGCTGTCGCCAAAGGGGGCCATCGGCTTGATGCAACTGATGCCCGCCACCGCCAAGGCACTGGGAGCCAACCCGCACGACGCCAAGGAAAACGCGGAAGCGGGCGCCAGGCTGCTGCGGGATCTGTTGATCCAGTACCAGGATCACCCCGATCAAGTGCGGCGGGCCTTGGCCGCCTACAATGCCGGACCAGGTGCGGTGAAAAAGTACAACGGTGTACCGCCGTATGCGGAAACGCAAACCTACGTGGACCGCGTGCTGCGCCAATATCGCAAGACCGAAGCCGTGGCCGCCCCGCCCCAGTAGCCTCTCGGCTGGCCTACGCCGCCGGTCTGACCGGAGGCCGCAAGAACGCAGCCACACCGGCCCCCACGGCCGCTAGGATCGCGAGAGTGGTGTAAACCTCTTGGTAGCCCCCGGCCAGGTTGCCTGCGGCCCGCGCCTTGTCCATGATGCCGGCAAAGTAGCCCGGCACCAGGAAGCCGCACAAACCCCAGGCCGAAAACAGAAGTCCATAGTTGGCCCCGACAAACTTAGATCCAAAGAAGTCCGCCGTAAACGACGGCATCAGCGCCAGATAACCCCCATAGGCAAATGCACCCAGGCACAGCCCAGCGAGCAGCATTACAAAGCCATCAGCCTGACGCAGGAAGCCCAGACACGCCGTCGCCGAAACAGCCGCCATCGCCAGCACGGCGGGCCGGCGGCCAAAGCGATCCGAGAAGCTACCCCAAGCCAGGCGCCCCACGCCATTGAAGATGCTCATGACTCCCAGCGCCACACCGGCGGACATGATGGCCGAAGTCTTGGCCATTTCCTGCAGCAGCGGTGAGGCTTCACCGATCGCAGTCAATCCGACAGACGTCCCGAGAAAGTAGATCACCCACAACGCGTAAAACTGCCATTGCCGCAGCATTTGGCCAGTCGAGAAAGCAGCGTCGCCAGCTGCTGCCGCCTTGGGTATCCAGCCCGCTGGCCGGTAGCCCGCCGGGGGCACGCGGAAGAACTGGGCCGCGCCGACAACACCGATCAGGAAGATGCCCGCCAGGATGAAAAACGTGCGGGGGATCGTCTCACCCAACCGTGCGGGATCCTTGCCAATCAACGCTTCCAGCAAGGGCCCGAACATGAGCGGGCCCACGCCAAAGCCCATTACGGCCAAGCCCACGATGAAGCCGCGCTTGTCCGGAAACCACTTCACACAAGTGGCGATCGGCGTCACGTAAGCAAACCCGACGCCCACACCCGCCACCACGCCATAGGCCAAAATCAACCCCTCCAGCGTGTGCCCGATCAGGCCGGCCAGCGCGCAACCCGCCGCCAGCAACAGGCCACCCACCGAAGCGACAATGCGCGGACCGCGCCGGTCCTGCCAGAAGCCGGCCACAATCATGCCGGCGGCGAAGGCCAACAGGGAGTAGCGGTAAGGCGCGATAGTCTGTGCCTTGGACCAGCCATGCAGCGTGGCCAGCGGGCCGCGGAAGACGCTCCAGGCATAAATGATGCCCAACAGCACCTGCATGAATACGGCCGCCACCGCATAGGGCACTCGGTTTACCGGAGCTGACGCCGCGGCGGGGATCTGGGAAGTTGCAGCCATCCGCCTTAGTCTATGCGAAGTACCGGCCACTTGGCTGAGAGATCGATTTTGACAAATCGAGACACTCCAGTCCCGCCATTCCTCTATCATGAAGCTCATCAAGGAGACCCCCATGCGCATCCTCATTTGCTCCGCCTTGGCCTCACTGCTGGCCGTCGCCCAGCCTGCCGGTAGCCCGCCCAAAGGCCTGGACCACGACACGTTTTTCGATATGGAAACCGTCGCCAGCCCCGCCATCTCGCCTGATGGCGGCTTGATCGTTTTCTCCCGCAGCTGGGCGGACAAGATGAAGGACCAGCAACGGAGCAACCTGTGGCTGGTGGACAAAGCCGGGCAGCGGATACGCCACCTGACCCCCGGCAACTGGCGGGATTCCGCGCCGGTCTGGTCGCCCGATGGCAAGCGCATCGCCTTCCTGTCGGATCGCGACGGCACCACCCAGTTGCACGTGATGTGGATCGACACGCGCGAAGTAGCGCAGCTGACGCATCTGGAACGCGCCCCGGGCAACGTCAAGTGGTCGCCCGATGGGAAGCAATTGGCCTACACGGCGCGCGTACCGGATGAAGACCCCATCCTGCCCATCAAGCTACCCAAGCGTCCAGAAGGCGCGCAGTGGGCCAAGCCCGCCGTGCTGGTGGACCGCCTCAGTTGGCGCAGCGACGGCATCGGGCCCACGGAGCGTGGCTTCACTCATGTCTTTCTGATCGACGCCATCACCGGCGGGACGCCTCGGCAGTTGACCAATGGCAAGTTCAACCACAGCCAGTTCGAATGGGCTCCCGATGGCAAGACGATCTATCTTTCCGGCATCCGCAAGCCCGACGCCGAGTACCTGCGCAACGATAGCGAGATCTACTCGGTGGACCTGGCCAGCGGCACCATCAAGGCGTTAACCGATCGCAAGGGCCCCGATACTGACCCGCAGCCTTCCCCAAACGGCCGCTGGATCGCCTACACCGGCTACGACGACCAGAAGTTCACCAACCACGTCGGCAGCCTTTACGTGATGGACGCCGCGGGCAACAGCAAGAAGGTGTGGGCAGGGGGTCTACCCAGCCGCCCCGCCGACGTCACTTGGGCACCGGATAACAGCGGCGTCTACTACTCGATGGAGGAGCGCGGCACGGAGAACCTTTACTTCGTGGCGCTCGACGGCAAGCCGCGCCAGGTGACCGATGGCGTGCACATGTTGCGGTCGTTCTCTATGGCGGCCAACGGCCAGACCGCCGCTATCCGCTCCACCTACCATGAGCCCACCGTGCTGGTGACCTTCGATGTGAAGCGGCCCGGTGCGTCGCTGGCGAAGCTGGTGGACGTCAACACTGACGTTCTGCAAGGCCGCAAACTGGGCGATGTCGAGGAGCTGTCATTCGCTTCCAAGGACGGACTGAAGGTGCAGGGCTGGCTGGTGAAGCCGGTAAACTTTGACGCGAAGAAGAAGTACCCGATGCTGCTGTTTATCCACGGCGGCCCCTGGAGCATGTACAACGTCGCCTTCAACTGGGCGTGGCAGAACTTTGCCGCCCAGGGCTACGCCGTGCTCTACGTTAATCCGCGCGGCTCTACTGGGTACGGACAAGATTTCGTGAACGGCATCCAGTACTCCTATCCCGGCAAGGATTACGACGACCTGATGGCGGGCGTCGATGCGGCGCTGGCCAAGGGCTACATTGACGAGCAGAACCTGTTTGTCTGCGGCGGCTCCGGCGGCGGCGTGCTGACGGCCTGGATCGTCGGTCACACCAACCGCTTCCGCGCCGCGGTGTCGATGCGGCCGGTGATCAACTGGCACTCGTTTGTCGGCAACACCGATGGCCCTTCCTGGTACGACCAGTTCCAGAAGCGGCCCTGGGAAGATCCGATGGAGTACGCCGTCAGGTCGCCCTTGCACTATGTGGCCAACGTCACCACGCCCACCATGGTGATGACCGGCGAAGCCGACCTGCGCACGCCCATCGCCCAGAGCGAGGAGTTCTACCGCGCCTTGAAGCTGCTGAAGAAGGACACGCTGCTGGTGCGGATGCCGGAAGAGTTCCACGGCTGGCGGCGCCCCTCGCACCAGTTGGCGCAACAGCTCTATTTGCAGGCCTGGTTTGAGAAGTGGCGGGTGAAGAAGCCGGAAGGTGCCAGCGGCCAGTAGAGGCCTTCCGTCACTTCCGCCGGAAGGGCGCGGTGCTGACCACCGAGATCATCATCGTGTTGTTGGCTTCGGCAATACGCCCGTTGCGCTGCAGCAGCGTCTGCATCATGTAACCGGCTTCGAAATTCCAGCCCGGCTTCAACTTCCAGCCCAGGGCCCCGTAAGCCCGGTTCTGATCGATCACCGAGGCCGACTGATAGGGAGCCACGTAGGCGAATATCTCGTCGTAGGCCGTAAAGAACAGCCGCCCTTTCACCGGCACGGTGACTCGCTGCAAAGCCCGAAAGCGGTTCTCGTAGCGGTAGCGGGCCACGGAGCCATTCTCGATAACCCCCAGAAAACGGTTCTCAAAACGCAGCCGCGTCGTCCAGACCACTTTTCCGGTATTGGAGCGGATCTGCGCCTGCTGCCACAGGCGGTGCTCGGGAAAGCGTGCCCGCACCGGGAAGTCGCCATACCGGAACGTGTCAATGAACGCGTAGCCCGCGGTCAGCATCACGCGCGGATGAATTTGATAGTTCACGCCGGGGCGCAACAGCAACTGCTGCCACTGGGTGACGACATTGCTCCGGCGCCACTGGCCTTCCAGGTGGAGCCCCCAGCGCGACTTGCCCAGCGGGTGATCCCCAAAATAGTTGAACCAGCCATGGTACTCGGGATCAATCACCCGGCCGGGGCCATCAGCGGCACCCAGCGTCATGACGCTCAGCGCCGCCAGCAGTACCCAGCGCAAACGGGTGAGAGTGCCCAGCTTCGCCAATACACTCGTTACCCGCATTCAGTAGGCTCATCGGCCCAGAGACGGCCGAATGATAGGGCTACCGGGCCACCTTCGAGGCACTCAGGAAGTTCGCGAAGATCCGGTAAGCGCCCGGCACGCCCGCGGGCAACTGCCGAAACCACGCCAGCGTCGAGAAGATGTAAGTGCCTTTGCCGTAGTTGGCCACCAGCGTGGAGCCGTCTTGCGGTGCTTCGCCGGGGTCTTTCATGCGGAACAGCGCTTGATACTTGGGGTCCCACTTGGAGGCGAAGTAGAGGCCGCGTTCCTGCACCCAACCCTTCCAGTCGTCGCCGGAAATCGCGTTGGGCGACTTCAGCAGCGGCGAATCAAAAAGCGCTTCGACCGCCGCATTCTCATCGGTGACACGGCCGCCGCCGGTCTCAATCGAGTACGGTCCCAGCTTGCTGCCCAGCGATTGATTACCCGACCAGAAGCGGTTGTCAGCCACGTTGTACTGCACAATCATGGTGCCGCCCTGCTCCACAAACTGCATCAAGCGCTGCTGGTTGGCCCGCAGTTCAGGACGCGTGTTGTAGGCGCGCACACCGGTAACGATGGCGTCGTACTTGGCGAGATCGCCGCGCGCGATGTCGTCAGTGGAAAGCAGTGTCACCTCGCAGCCCAGCTGGCGCAACGAATCCGGCACTTCATCACCCGCGCCCATCACGTAGCCCACCTTCTTCGACAGGATCTTGACGTCGAGCGGTGTCACCTCAGCCGTGGCGGGCGGAAACAGCGTCTGCGGCGGGATGTGCGGGTACCGGATAACATCGATCCCATTGGCCAGCTCCCGGCCACCGACACGAGCAATCGCCTTCAGTTCGCCGCGCTGCGCGCCGGCAGCGGGCGTCAATGTGAACTTCACCGTCAACTGCTCATTGGCGTCGCCGAGAGTAAAGGGCACACTAGCCGGTTCGGCCTTCCAGCCCGCCGGGGTCCGCAGGACGACATCGCCCGAAGCCTTCGCGATCTTGCCCGTTAGTGTAACTTCAATCGTGCGTGGCGCGGCGGTGGGGAAGAGCAGAACGCGCTGGCTGAGCTCCACCGCCACGGCGGGAACCACCACCACCGGGCGCACCAGTTCACCATCCGCACGATCGACGTAGCGGTTGTGGACCGGGCGCGTCAAGTGGATCGGCTTGCCCGCCACTTCCGCGTCGATCTCCACGATCTCATCCGCGGCGTTCTGGGGCTGGCCCAGCAGTTCGGACTTGGGGATGCGGTAACGCGGCCAGTCCTTGGCTTCGCGCAGCCAGTAGGGTTGCGACAATGGCTGATCCTGTGGGATCGCCCAATCGTAGATCAACGAGGAGACCTTGTTGCTCTCCAGCTTCGCCGTCGCAAACTTGGAGGACTTCAGCGTCACCGGCACCTTGGAACGCACGATGGCGCTAACGGTCACTTTCACCGTCGTGCCCGGCACCACTTCGGGCTTCTCCGCCGAGGCATCGATCCAGAGACCGGCGGCCAAGCCAATCGTCTCATCCAGTTCGTTCAGCTTCAGCTTGGACCAGGCGTCTGTCTTCGAAGCCAGCAGACCGCGTGCTTCCAGCAGCACCGGCACGATGGTGGACGGATCTTCCGCCTTAAACTCGCGGCGCGCGCGGTCCAGCAACGTCCCGATGGCCGCGCCGCCGGGGACGCGAGCCCAGGTCATCTCCACACCATCGAACATGTCCTTCGACGCCTTCTCGCCCGCGATCAGCAGCAGGTGGTTGCGGGAGCTGCCCTTGCGCTCCGGTGAGCCCATGCCCTGGCTGCGATGCTGGCTGCGGGACATGCCCGCGATCTCGTTGTAGCTGTAGCCCAGCACCGGGTCAAAGTCGCCCGTGTCGACCACC
Organism: Bryobacteraceae bacterium; assembly: GCA_947458745.1. Classification (GTDB taxonomy): domain Bacteria; phylum Acidobacteriota; class Terriglobia; order Bryobacterales; family Bryobacteraceae; genus JAPKYZ01. The sequence goes on from CANGYQ010000007.1 coordinate 53,727, forward strand.
AGCGTATCCGGCACCTTTTCGTTCTCGGCATCCATGCCCGGCATGAAGTTGAACAGGTTGAAGTAGAGCCGCTTGGCCTGCCAGGGCTGCACAAACTTTAGCTGGTCGGCATATTTGGTGGGGTCCGCCGCCAGGGCGAACGCTTCCTTGCCCAGCAACGCGGAGGTCTGGTGATGGCCGTGGCCATCGCGCGGCGTGCCGGAAAAGCGGAGCACGATCACATCGGGCTGAAACTTGCGGATGGTCCAGACAATGTCGCGCAGCACTTCATCGCGGCCCCAGTTGCCAATGGTCTCCTGGGCGTTCTTCGAGAAGCCAAAGTCGATCATGCGGCTGAAGAACTGCTCGCCGCCATCAACGCGCCGGGCGGCCAGCAGTTCGTGCGTGCGGATGATGCCGATCTTGTCGCCCTGCTCGCTGCCGATCAGGTTCTGCCCACCTTCGCCACGCGTCAGCGCCAGGTAGCCGGTCCGCAGATTGCGGCCGCGGGCAAAATAGGTGATCAGCGAGGTGTTCTCGTCGTCGGGGTGAGCGGCGATCATCAGCACGCTACCCAGCGTGTTCAACTTGTCGAGCGATTTCTTGATCTCCGCCGTGCCCGACAGATTCTTTTGGGCAAACAACGCGGAGGTGAGACAGGTGAGAAAGAGTACGCAGCGGATCACCTTCTCAGTTTACGCGCACCGTGTTAGGGGCACACATCCATCTTCTTGATCATTTCGATCCGGTCGTAGCCGGGCGCGAAACCATCAGGTGTCCGGCTGACCACGCGGAAGCCAAACTTCTCATAGAACGCCACCACGTTGGGTGTCGTGCCCAGGGTGATCGATTGCGAGCCGATCTGCTTCATCAGGTAGAACAGCATAAAGCGGCCCAGGCCCTGGCCATGCCATTGGCGATGAAACATCAGCCACGTCAGCCGCGCGTCGGCATAGCCACCGGAGCCAATCACTTGCCCCTCGTGTTCCACCACAAAGTACGGCCCCGGAAGCGCCGCCATGAACGCTTCAAACGACGGTTCTTCGACAGCGCCAAAGAACGTGGGGACATTCGAGGCAAAGATCGCCCTCAAGGCATCAAGGTCACGAGGTTCGTACGAGCGGACGTCCATCCTGCTAGCTTAGCGGGCTTGGATGGCGCAGCGCCCTCTAGTTAAACGCGCGGCGCCGCCGCAAGAAGGTCGGGACTTCGATGTCGCTCGGCTCGGGTTCCGGCGGTGCTGCCGGAGCGGGAGGTGCGACTGCGACTGGAACCGCGGCGGGAGCGGGTGCCTTGACCGGCTCGTCGAAAGGGAAGTTCTGGCCACGATCCGCGCTCGATCCGGCTGCCGCCGGCCGCTCAATGGTGGGCAGGGAGGCGCGCTCAAAGCCCGTGGCGATCACCGTCAGCTTCACTTCGTCGCCGAGTGATTCATCCAGCACCACGCCGAAGTTGATCTGCGCATCTTCATTGTTCGCCGCGCGGCGGATCAGCAGGCAAGCCTCGTTGACATCATGCAGGCTCAACTGGCTGGAGCCGATGATGTTGATCAGGATGCCCTTGGCCCCTTCAACGCCGCCTTCTTCCAGCAGCGGTGATTCGATGGCGGCCTGAGCAGCCTGCACGGCGGCCCGCTCTCCGTGGGCGCTGGCCGTGCCCATCATGGCAAAGCCCATGCCTAGCATGATGGCGCGGATATCCGAGAAATCGCGGTTGATCAGGCCCGGCGTGGTGATGATGTCGGAGATACCTTGTACGGCCTGCCGCAGCACGTCATCCGCATAGCGGAAGGCTTCCATAAAGCTGGTGCCCGGCGGGACCAGTGACAGCAACCGGTCATTGGGCAGCGGGATCACCGTATCCACCGCCGCAGCCAGTTCGGCCAGGCCTTTCTCGGCTTGCCGCCGGCGGCGCGGGCCTTCAAACTCAAACGGCTTAGTGACCACCGCTACCGTCAGCGCGCCCATCTCCTTAGCGAGCGACGCCACCACCGGAGCCGCGCCGGTGCCCGTGCCGCCGCCCATGCCGGCGGTGACAAACACCATGTCAGCGCCTTCCAGAATCTCGCAAATGCGCGTCGTGTCTTCGAGCGCCGCTTCCCGGCCGATCTCCGGATCAGCACCGGCCCCCAGGCCGCGCGTCATCTTGGCGCCGATGGTCAACTTATTCGGAACAGGCGAAGCATTCAGGGCCTGCTGATCGGTATTCAGGACGTAGAATTCCACGCCCGTCAAGCCGCTTTTGATCATGCGAGCCACGGCATTGGCTCCGCCGCCGCCGACGCCCACCACTTTGATCCGCGTCGTGGGTGCGCCATCGTCTTGAATCTCAAACTTGAGATGGTCGAGCATCGTGTGACTCCTTACCGCCTGATCCGCCAACTACCGCAAAATCATGTTCAAAAAGCCGGGCGGACGCGAACGCCCATCCCGATAGGCCTTCAGCCGCGCCGAATACATGGCCAGACCCGCCGCCGTGGTCCAGGCCGGCGTCATCAACTCGTCCGGCAAGCCTACAATGCCCACCGCCAGGCCATTGCGCGCTGGGCATTCCAGCACCCGCTCCGCCACATCCAGCATCCCCGCCAACATCGCCCCGCCGCCGGTCAGGATGGCCCCCTCCAGCAGTTCGCGCGTCATGCCGGCGTTTTCCACTTCGCGTTGGACATACTGGAAAAGCTCTTCCGCGCGAGCTTCCAAAATCTCATTCAACTGGCCACGCGTCACTTCCCGCGGCGGGCGCCCCTCGTGCGGAGGAACCTCGATGAGGTTGGTGTCATCGACATAGCCCATACGCGCGCAGCCGTATTCTTCCTTCAATGCCTGGGCGTCTTCAAATGAAATCTTCAGGCAGTACGCCAGATCTCGCGTAAAGTGTTCGCCACCCAACGGAAGGCTGACACTGGCCATCAGGGCATCGCTGGAATAGACAGCCACCTCAGTGGTCTGCGCACCGATATCCACCAGTACCACACCACGTTCTCGCTCCTCCGGCAGAATCGCGGCGTACGCGGAAGCCACGGCTTCAAAGACCGTTTCCTCCACTGCCAAGTGCGACTCATGAATCGCGGCCACCAGAATCTCGTGTTCCTGCAGGCTGGCCGTGATCACCTGGACGTTGGCCTCCACGCGCGAAGCTTGCGCGCCGCTGGGATTGATCAGCCCCGCGCGGCCATCCACGGTGAAGTCCTGCGGCATGACCATCAGGATGAGCCGGTCGTTATCCAGGCGCAGATTGCTGGCGCGCTCAATGGCGTACACCAGGTCATCACGGGTAATCGTGCGGCGTCTTCCAAACTCATAGAGTCCACGGGTGGAGGCTCCGTCAATGCCGCCACCGCCCAATCCAGCCACCGCGCCTTCGGCGCCCAAACCGGAGCACTGCTCCGCCGCTTCCACCGTCTGCCGGATGCTCTCCGCCACGGCCCGGTGGTCCGCCATCCGCCCGCGCTGCCAGCCGCGAGACTCGCCGGAGGCATGGCCGGCATAATAAACCCGGCCCTCTTCCAGACGCAGAAACACCACGCGCGTATGGTCGGCACCGCAATCGATGCCAGCGGCGATGAGGGGCTTATTCGGCACTGGGCGCTCCTTCTTCAGGGTCCGGCTGGACGGAGACAATCCGGTCCTCCAGGCGCAGGTCGAGAATCCGGGCGTGGGGCAGCTTTTGATCCACCTCCGTCAGATTTTCGAGAAACAGCCGCAGCCGGATGCCAAAGCGCGCTTGCCCCAAATAGAGTGTCAGCGCGCGATCTCCGCGGGCTACCACCACCTTCAAGTTCTCCATGTCGGCCAAATCGATCTCGGACACCCGGGACATCTCGGCCCCAAACTCAGCCTGTAGCTTCAGCATGCGGCGCACACGCTCCCGGCGGGTCGCCTCACTCATCTCCCGCCGCAGTCCCGTCACCACCGGCAGCTTGAACTGCCCGGCCGTCACCGGCGGCAGCAGCACGCCATCGGAATCCACCAGGCCCGTCTCGCCCCCAGCCAACTGCACAAAGGCGACCGGCTTGCGTTCTTCCACCCGGACGGCTAAACGATTAGGCCAGATGCGCGTGATGGTGGCATTCTGCACCCATTCCACCGCCAGCAACTGCCGCCGCCGCTCCGCCAAAGGCAGCAAGTAGACACTGCGCCCGGCGTCCGTGGAGAAGACGCGGTAGATATTGTCCATGGAAGCATGCTTGGCTCCGGCCAGCATCAAGCTGCCGCCTTCTTCCTCAATCGGGGAGGCCAAGGCAAAGCGCGGGTCCCGGATGAGAAAACGATCCAGTTGCTGCCAGCCGAGGATGCAGGCTGCCGCGCCCAGCACCACCGCCGAAGTCCACAACGCGTAGCGCCACTTCATACCGCCCCCCGCAATACCGCCAGCAGAGCCTCACCCGCCTGCCAGATGCTGCCTGCCCCCAAAGTAATCACCGCGTCGCCGGGCTGCGCCAAAGCCGCCAACTTCGCCACTCCATCCGCCATACTGCCCGCGTAAGCCGCACCGCGATGGCCAAACCCGGTGATCCGCTGCGCCAAGGCCTCTCCCGTTACACCCTCAATGGGCGCTTCGCTGGCCGCATAAATGTCGGTCACCAGCACCGTATCCACCGCGTTGAAGCTGCGGGCAAAGTCATCCATTAGGTGAGCAGTGCGCGTATACCGGTGCGGTTGAAACAGCACGTGCACTTTGCGGAAACCGCACGTACGCGCGGCCTCCAGCGTCGCCCGCACTTCCGTCGGATGGTGGCCGTAGTCATCAATCACCACCACACCCGCCGCTTCGCCACGCTTCTGGAATCTGCGGTCCACGCCTGAAAACAGGGCCAGCCCTTCCCGGATCTTCTCCACCGGAACTTCCAGTTCCAAGGCCACCGCGATGGAGGCCGTGGCATTCAGGACGTTATGCGCACCAGGAACATGCAGCGCGAATCGGCCCAGATCCCGGCCGCGGAATTCGAGCGCGAACTCGCTTAGAAACGGCGTCACCGACACCGACATCACGCGCAGATCGGCCTGTGTACTGTGGCCGTAGCTGATCGTGCGGCGCTTGATGCCGGGCAGAATCTGCTGGACGTTCTCATCATCCAGGCACAGAATCGCGGCACCGTAAAACGGCACCTTGTTGACAAAGTCGGTGAAGGCAGCCCGGATCACTTCGATGTTGGCGTAGTGATCCAAATGCTCGCGGTCGATATTGGTGACCACGGCCAGGATCGGTGCCAGTTTGAGAAAGCTGCCATCGCTTTCATCGGATTCCACCACCAGAAAGTCACTCTGCCCCACGCGCGCATTGGAGCCACCCATCGTACCCACGCGCCCGCCCACGACAACCGTCGGGTCCAGGCCGGCGTGGCTGAGAATCGTGGCCGCCATCGACGTGGTCGTGGTTTTGCCGTGACTGCCGGCAATGGCGATACCGAACTTCAACCGCATCAACTCCGCCAGCAGTTCACCGCGAGGGATCACGGGAATCTGCAGCCGCCGGGCTTCCAACAACTCCGGGTTGCGCGGGTCAATGGCCGAAGACACGACGACAGCTTTGGCTCCGGTGACGTTCTCGGCCCGGTGGCCTTCAGAAATGTGGGCTCCCTGGGCCACCAGACGCTCCGTCGTCGGAGACAGTTTGGAGTCCGACCCGGTGATCTCGTAACCCAAATTCAGCAACACTTCGGCAATACCGCTCATGCCGATCCCGCCCGCGCCGACGAAGTGGAAGCGTTGCTTCTTGAAAAACATTTTTAGCTGTTATTGTTTCGGCTTTGGGAGCCGATGTCAATCGAGGACGGCGCGGCGGGAGACAAAACTCCCGCCCCGGTCTGGACCTCTTCCCAACTCATACCCAGAATGCGGGCGATCATCTGGCCATCCACCCGCGTCAGGCGCGATGGCGCCAGCGGGCGGACATTCAACTGGTTTTCAATCATGGTAGTCATTGCACTCTCGCTATCTGTTCCAACACCGTGGCCGCCCTTCGGGCCGCCTCCGGTTTGGCCAAAGAGTGAGCGGCCGCCGCCATCGGCGTCAGCACGGCACTCAAGGCCATCACTTCTTCAAACAAACGTTTCCCGGTCAACTCGTGATCCAGCACCACGCGTGCCGCACCGGCCCGCTCCAGCGCTTCCGCATTGCGCCGCTGATGATCATCGGCCGCAAAGGGGAACGGGACCAGGATGGCCGGCCGTCCCGCGGCAGCCAGTTCCGCCACCGCCCCAGCACCGGACCGGCAGATCACCAGGTCTGCCTCCACAAATGCCGCGGGCATATCTTCCACAAACGCAGTCACCAAACCATCCAGCCCCGTCTGGCGAAACTCCCGCTCCATTTCCGCCTGCATGGCACTGCCGGTCTGCTGGATCAACCGGACCGGCACCGTTGCTTGGGCAAACAAGGCCCAAGCCTCTCGGATGGCGTTGTTCAACCGCTGGGACCCGCGGCTGCCACCGGTCACCAGCACAGTCAGCCGGCCGTCGGCCACTTTGGGTGGCACCGAAAAAAAACGCTCCCGGACCGGGACCCCGGTCACTTCCGCCACGCCGGGCGGAAAGAATGGCATCGCTTCGTCAAAGCTCACCAGAGCCTTGGCAACCCACCCGGAGGTCCACCGGCTGACCAGGCCCGGCATCGCGTTGGGCTCCATCAGCACTTGCGGCAACCGCTGCAATTTCGCGGCCAGCATCGGCGGACCCGCAACATAGCCGCCCATGCTAAACATCGCCGCCGGACGCCGCCGGTCAAGAATCGACCAAGCGGCCGCCACACTGAAGGGCAACTGCGCCAGCGTGCGCAACTGCGCTGCTCGGCCCACCCGGTTCAGCCCGGCCACCTGGATGTAGTCGATCTCAAATCCCGCCGCGGGAACCAGGCGCGCCTCAAACCCCTCACGCGTGCCAATAAAGCTACACACATGTCCGCGCCTCTTCAATTCATCCGCCACGGCCAACGCGGGGACGACATGGCCGCCCGTGCCACCGCCGGTCATCACAAAGTTCACGCCTTAGCCCGCCCGTTCGCTGACACTCAGCAACAGGCCGAGCGAAACCAGGCTGCTCAACATCGAGGTACCGCCATAGCTGATCAAAGGCAATGGAATGCCCTTGGTGGGCCCCAGGTCCAACACCACGCTGATGTTGATCAAAGCTTGGACGGTGAAGCAGACCGTCACCGCCAACGCCAGGTATTTGCCGAAGTCATCCGGGGCCATCCAGAATAGGCGCAGCCCACGCCACAGGATCACCATGAACGCCGTCAGCACCCCGGCGCATCCGAAAAGGCCCAGCTCTTCGCCGATCACTGAATAGATAAAATCCGTGTGCGCCTCGGGCACGTAGAGCATCTTCTGCTTGCCATGCATCAGCCCCAAACCAAACAGACCGCCCGAGCCGACCGCAATCACCGATTGACGCGCCTGATAATTGGGGTCGCGCGTAGACATCGAATTCTCCAGCCACGCCTTCACGCGGCCGGAGGCGTCAGCTTTATCCAGCAGTTCATAGCTGGGGTCGACAAAATGCACCACCCGGCGCAACCGGTACGGTTTGGCCGCAATGCCGACGACGCCAATCACCATCAGGGCCGCCAGCGCCATCGCGGCATACCGGGGAGAGATGCCCGCCACGTAGAAGACCGCCGCGACTGTGATCATCAGTACGGCCATCGTGCCCATGTCACCGGCCAACACCAGCACGGCGAGCACGCCGATCACCAGGGCCGCCGGACCCAGGGTGTAGCGGCTGTTGATGGCCGAAATGCGGCGGGTGACAAACCACGCCAGAAAGATCGCCAGTGCCGGCTTGGCCAGCTCCGACGGTTGCAACTGGAAGCCCGGGACGCGGATCCAGCGGTGGTGATGAGAATCGAGAAAATAGACCGCCACCAGCATGGTCAACATCACACCCATCAAGCCAAACGCCCATTCCGGACGGTTCAGCTTGCGGTAGTCCAACCGCTTCAACCCCATCAGACACACCACCCCCACGCCGATCAGCGCGGCTTGCTTGGCCATGAAGTAGAACTGCGATATGTGCATCAGCTCCGTTTTGGGGAGCGACGCCGAGAAGATGATCACCAGGCCGAAGAAGGCCAGCGAGATCACGGTCCAGAAGAGGAACCAGTCAGTCTTTAGGCGTTGCGCCATGGGTTAGCGAGCCTCCATTTCGTGGACCAGTTGTTTGAAGACCTCGCCGCGATGTTCAAAGCTGTTGAACTGGTCAAAGCTGGCGCAGGCCGGAGCCAGCAGAATCGTGTCGCCCGGTTGCGCGGCCTGAAATGCGGCACGCGTGGCTGCGTCCAGTGTCTGGGACTGGTGCAACGGCAGCGCATCACCCAAGTGGGCTTTGATCTTGTCCGCCGCCGCGCCGATCAACATGACGCCCTGTGCGCGACCCGCCAGCGGGGCGATCAGCGGGCGATAGTCACTGCCTTTATCTTTGCCGCCCAGGATGATCCACAGCGGGCCATCCAGCGCTGCAATCGCCTTCAACGTCGCATCCACGCTGGTGGCCTTCGAGTCGTTATAGAAGCGGATGCCCTGGATCTCGCGGACGAATTCCAGGCGATGCTCCACTCCGGGAAACGTCTGGACGGCTTCCAGCATGGCCTGCTCATCAGCTCCGGCGATCCGGCAAGCCGTGATGGCGGCGTCGATGTTTTGCTGGTTATGCTCGCCCGGCAACTGCGCCTCATAGTGACGAGAGGTCTGGTTGAACCAGTGGATCGCCCCATGGCCCAACAGCTCATAGCCGCGGCAAATGGGATCAGCGAAGTTCAGCACCTTGGCATCCTGATCAGTCTGTTGCGTGAACATCCGGCCCTTGGCGGCGGCGTAGTTTTCGAGCGTATAGTGGCGGTCCAGGTGATTCGGCGTAACGTTTAGGCAGACGCCGATCTGGGGCCGGAAAGTGCGCGTGGTCTCGAGTTGAAAGCTGGACAGCTCCAGCACGTTCCACTGGCCCGGCTTGGAAGTGGCGGCCATCGCCGCGGGGGCGACGCCGATGTTGCCACCCACCTGACAGGCGATGCCGGCATGCTGCAAGATGTGTCCGCACAGGGCGGTGGTGGTGGTCTTGCCGTTCGATCCGGTGATGCCCAGAATGGGGCCGGCGAGATACGTAAAAGCGAGCTCCAATTCGCCAATCACTTCGCGCCCGGCCAACTGCGGCAAGTCCGCCGGAACCCCGGGAGAGATGACGGTGAGGTCGCTAGCCACAAACTCCGGCGAGAAAGGCACGCCCATCCGATCAAGCGCGGCCAGCGATTCGGGCGTGGGCTTGGAATCGGTGGCAACAACCGTGTCGCCGCGCGAGAGCAACAGCTCACAGGCCGCCAATCCGGATTTCCCCAAGCCCACCACCAGTACCTTCATGCCGCTATCTCAACTTCAAGGTGGCCAGCGAAAACAGCGCCATCACCAGACCCGCAATCCAAAACCGTACGATCACTTTCGATTCACGCCAACCCAACTGCTCAAAGTGGTGGTGCAGCGGAGCCATCAGGAAGATGCGCTTGCCGCGCAGCTTGAAGCTGGCTACCTGCAGGACGACGCTCATCAACTCAATGACGTAAACCCCGCCGATGAACAGCAGCAGCACTTCCTGCTTGATCAGCACGGCCACCGTACCCATCGCTCCACCCAAGCCCAGCGCACCCACGTCGCCCATGAAGACCTCGGCCGGATGCGCGTTGAACCACAGGAACCCCAGCGAAGCACCCGTCATGGCGGCGCAGAAGATGGTCAGCTCACTGGCACCGGGCAAACGGACCAGATCGAGATACTGCGCGAATTCGCGGTGGCCGGACGTATAGGCCAGCACCGTCATCGCACCCGCTGCGATGATCATCAGGCCCGTCGCCAAACCGTCCAGGCCATCGGTGAGATTCACGGCGTTCGAGGAGCCGACGATCACCAAGATCATGAAGAAGTAGAACGGCACGAATGCGGCGACGTATGTCCACGGATTTGAGAGCCATGAACTGATCAGCAGGTCCGGGTGGAACTGCTTGAAGAAGGGCACGTTGATCTGCGTGTCGTATTGGCCCCGCGCATGGAGCACCAGCAATACCGCGCCGATCAGCATGGTGGCCAGAACTTGCAGCCCAAACTTTTGCCGCGATGTCAGGCCCAGGTTACGGCGCTTCTTTACCTTGGTGTAGTCATCTTCAAAGCCGATGGCGGCAAACGAGAGCAACCCCAACATCGCCACCCAGACGTAGACGTTGCGCAGATTGGCCCACAGCAGCGTGGGCACCACGATCGAGATGATGATCAGCAGACCGCCCATGGTGGGTGTGCCGGCCTTGGATTGATGGCTCTTGGGGCCTTCCTCGCGGATGAACTGGCCAAACGACCATTCGCGCAGCTTCCGAATGAGCCACGGACCCAGCACCAACGACACCAGCAGCGCCGTCAGCGCCGCAAAGGCGGTGCGGAACGTCACCGCGCCGAACAGGCGAAACGGCCCGAAGTACGGCAGCAGCTTTTCATAGAGCAGCCAGTAGAGCATTAGTGAGCGCCTCCGGCCGCCACGCCGACAACGCGCTCCAGGGCGCGTTCAACGCGTGTGCCGCGGGAGCCCTTGAAGAGCACGGCGTCACCAGGTTTCACAATGGAGCGGACAAAGTCTCCGGCTTCTTCGGGACTCTCGAAAAAGAGAGCGGTACGGTCTGACAGACCAGCGAGCTTAGCGGCTTCCACCATCTGCCGGGCCGCACCGCGAATCCCGATGAGCACAGGAATCCCTTGCGCCGCGACGTAGGTACCTACGTCGCGATGCAAGGGCTCGGTCCAACTTCCGAGTTCGAGCATTTCGCCCAACACCGCAATGCGGCGCTCCGCGGGCGAATCCCGGAGCACGTCGAGCATCGCTCGCGCCGCATCCGGGTTGGAGTTGTAGCAATCGTTAAAAATCAAAGCGCCGTCATGCCAGAAGCGTTCACCGCGCATGGCCGCGGGGCGCAGTGTCTCGGCCGCTTCCACCATCTGTTCGGGCGAAATTCCCAGGACTTTTCCTACTGCGATGCCGGCCAGCACGTTGCGAACGCCATGGCGTCCGGCGAGCGCCGTGGTGAAGCGCGCCGATCCAACGTTGAAGTGCGCCTGGTCCAGCGTGAGTTCCACGTTGGTGGCGCGGACCTCGGCGGCTTCGCCCAAACCGAACGTCAGGGTGCGGCCCGCAAAGGCGTTGCGGAATCCCGCCACCCGCTCGTCGTCCGCATTCAGGATGGCCGTGCCGGTGGCGGGTAGCGCTTCCACCAGCTCGCGTTTAGCAGCGGCGATCCCGTCAACGCCATCGGCGAAGTTCTCAATGTGGGCAGTGCCCACGTTGGTGACGACGCCGATCTGCGGAGCCGCAATCTGGGCCAGACGCCGGATCTCCCCCGCGTGGTTCATCCCCATCTCCAGCACCGCCGCGCGCGCCGTATCGGAGATCCGCAGCACCGATAAGGGCAGGCCAATGTGGTTGTTGAAGTTGCCGGTGGTCTTGGACGTCTCAAAGTGGGCCGCGAGCAGCGTGCTGATCACCTCCTTGGTGGAAGTCTTGCCCGCACTGCCGGTGACACCAATCGCGGTCCGCTCCGGGACACTGGCACCCCAATGCTGGCGGGCAATGGCGGCCAGACGCTCCAGGGCCAACTGTGTATCCGCCACCTGAAGAGTGCAGCCCGCGCTGGGACGCTCCACGATAGCCGCCACCGCACCCGCCGCGAACGCAGCCGCTACGTGGTCATGCCCATCGTGGTGAGGTCCACGGAGGGCAAAGAAGAGATCACCCGGCTCAATCGTGCGCGTGTCGATGCTCCACCCGGAGACTATGGCATCTGGAGCCGGAGCCGGCACGTCCAGCCATTGGGCCACTTGCGACAGCGAAAACTTCATGCGCCGAAGCCCCCCAAAATCTGGTGGGCTACTTCACGGTCATCAAAATGGATGGTGCGGTCAGCCAGCACTTGATAGTTCTCGTGGCCCTTGCCCGCCAGGATGACGATATCGCCCGCTTCAGCCCGCAGCAGGGCATGGCGGATGGCGAGTGCGCGGTCCGGCTCAATGTGATGCGGCGTGTCAAAGCGGCGCAGGCCGACCAGAGCATCATTGATGATCGCCAGCGGATCCTCTGAGCGCGGGTTGTCGGACGTCAGCACGACATAGTCGCTCAACTCCGCGGCGGCTGCCCCCATCAGTGGACGCTTGGAACGGTCCCGATCGCCACCACAGCCAAACAGGGTCAGCACGCGCTTCGGGTTCAAGGAGCGGGCCACCTGAATGACATTGCGGAGTGCGTCCGGAGAGTGGGCGTAGTCCACAATCACCAGGAACGGCTGCGACGATTCGACACGTTCAAAGCGGCCCGGAATCGCGCGACAGTTGGCGATGCCCTGCTCAATCACGCCAGGTTCCAAACCATAGGCCAGCCCCGCACCGCAGGCCGCCAGAATGTTCAGCACATTGAAGTCGCCCGTCAGTGCCGAATCGATCTTCAACAGGCCGCCATCATAGCGGACATCAAACTTCAAGCCGGCAAAAGACTGCTCAATGTTGTCGGGCCGGATGGCCGCGCCGACACTGCGCCCATACCACCAGGACCGCGTCCGGGCGGCCACTTCGATCGACCGGCCATAGCTGTCGTCGTAGTTCAAGATGGCGTGATCCGGTGCCGGAACGCCCTGACCGCGGAACAGTTGATGCTTGGCTTGGAAGTAGCTTTCCATGTCGCCATGGAAGTCCAGGTGATCCTGCGTCAAGTTGGTGAAGATCGCCGAATGGAAGGGCAGGCCAAAGACCCGGCCCTGGGCCAGCGCATGCGAGGAGACCTCCATCACCGCCTTCGACCCACCCCGTTCCACCAGATCATCAAACAACCGGTAGAGTTCCAGTGACTCCGGCGTCGTGTTGACGGCCGGGCGGACTTCGCCCGCGACGTGATATTCGATCGTGCCCACCAAGCCGGTGGTGAACCCGGCGCACCGCAGTACGCTGTCCACCAGATAGCTGGTGGTGGTTTTCCCGTTAGTGCCGGTGATGCCGGTCAGCTGAAGAGAGTGGGTCCGGGGATAGAACTGCCGCGCGGCCAGCGCCAGGGCGTGACGGCCACGGTCAATCTGGATCCACGGCACGCTGCTTGATTCGACTAGTTCCTCGGGCGGCAGATCCTCGCTGACAATCGCACACGCACCCCGGGCGATGGCTTGCGTGGCAAACAGGTTGCCGTCGGCCTTGGCACCGCGCCAGGCAAAGAAGACGTAACCCGGTTGGATACGGCGCGAATCGAAATCGAGGCCGGCCACCGGGAGGCCAGCGATCTCCTCCGGCAAGTCACTGACGGCGACGGAACCCTGCAACAGTTCGCCGAGCGTCATGGTTGGAACCGCACTTTCACATGCTGTCCCGAGGCCAGCCGCCCGCCCGCCGGCGGATCCTGCACGCGCGCAATGCCAGAACCCTCAATATCCACGCGGATACCGGCCTGCATCGCTTCATCCAATACGGCGCGGGCCGTCTTGCCGACGAAGTTGGGCAGCTTCGGCCCCACAGCGATGGCGGTGGCTGGACCCTGTTCGGCTTCCATCTCCTGCTGCATGGCTTCCGGCGTCTTCAGCGGAGTGCTGGTGACCGCTACATCGGCCACGATCCGCTCCGGCACTGGCTCAGCGGCCGGTGCCGGATCGGTGAGATCCTGCGGCACGTTCAGAACGCGCAGAGCGGTCTGGGTGATCTGCTTAAAGGCCGGGCCGGCAGCGGTGGCACCATACTGTCGGGTTCCATTCAAGGTGACCACCACCACCACGGCGGGGTTGGTAACGGGCGCGAAGCCCATGAAGGAGGCGTTGTAGCGGCTGACGTACTTACCAATCGTCTTGTCGAACAACTTGGCCGTGCCCGTCTTGCCGCCGCAGCTATAGCCATCGAGGCGAATGCCCTTGCCGGTGCCGGTCAGCACCACGGACTCCATCACCTTGCGCAATGTCATGGCCGTTTCCGGACGCAGAATGCGGCGGGGCTGCTCATTCTGCTCGGGCTGATAGACCACGTTGCGCAGCGTGACTTCGCCCAGGGGGCGCGCCCGTGTCAGGTGCGGCCGGATCAGGAAGCCATTGTTGGCAATGGCGGCCAAGCCGCGCGCCAATTGTAGCGACGTGGTCAACACTTCGTGGCCAATCGCGACCGACCCAATCGACCCCGGCTGCCAGCGCTTCAATCGAAAGATCAGGCCTTGGCTTTCCGACGGCATCTCAACCCCGGTGGTCTGGTTAAAGCCAAAGCGCAGCAAGTAGTCGTGCAGGTTCTTGTCGCCCGTCTTGAGCGCAATTTTCACCGCACCAACGTTAGATGATTTGGCGATGATCTCCTCCACCGTCAGGTAGGCAAAGCCACCATGGGCTTCGCCGATGATATGGCCTCCTACGTTGATGGTGCCGTTGCCGCAATGCAGCACGGTGTCGGGACGGATGTCGGTGGTCTCTAGCGCCGCCGCCAAGCCAAACACCTTGAAGATGCTGCCCGGCTCAAAGGGATCGGTGGCCGCCAGATTCTTGCGGGCCACATAGTCAGCCGTGGACTTGGGTACTTCATTCGGGTCGTAGGTCGGGTAGTTGGACAGGGCCAGGATCTCGCCCGTGTTCGGGTCCAATGCGACAGCGGTGCCGCTGTCGGCCATGCTGCTGGCCACGGCCTCGCGAATCGCCTCGTCGGCGGCATACTGGATCCGCCGGTCGATCGTCAGCACCACATCGCGGCCGGCTTGCGGAGCTTTCTCGATGGAAGAGTCAAAGCTGCGGCGTTGGACATCGCTGACCACCCATTCATATCCGGGGTAGCCACCTAGGTCGTCCTCAAAGTGACGCTCGATCCCCGCGTTACCCCGGGCCTGGTGATCGACCCCACCCAGGACGTGCGCCGCCAGCGCGCCATCCGGGTAACGCCGGACGCCATTCGATTCAAAGCCAATCCAGTCCACGCCCAATTGCCGGAGCCGATCTGCTTTCTCGACCGAGACACCCTTGTCCACCACCATGTAACCCTTACGGGCATTGGCGTAGGTCTCCAGCCGGTCCCGCAGCTTGGCTTCGTCAATCTCCAGTGTCCGGGCCAGCAGTTGTGCCGCCAGTGGGCGGTCCGGTAACTGGAGTGGGTTGACGATCACCGTCTCCACCGGGACACTGAGGGCCAGGATGCGCCCGGCGCGGTCAAAAATGCTGCCCCGGGGAGCGGCCAGTTGGCGCAGTTTGGTCTGTTGCTGGCGGGCCAGATCGCGAAACTCTTCGTGACTGAACGCTTGGAGAAAGAGCAGGCGCGCGCCAATGCCCACTGCCCAAAGCAGCGCAAACCGGGCCAGCCACCGGACCCGGTGGCGCGCCGGATGATCAGCGTACGCTTCCATCAGCTTCTTCCTCTTCGGACGTCGAACGCGGCGCCGGCCTCGGGCACCAGCCGCCGATCTTCAAAAAACCACGGGGGAGGTGGGTTTATTTGTTCTCACCCGGCGTGCCCGCCGGGCTCTTGTCCAAGCGCGCAACGGCGTCCTTGGGTTGCGAATACTGAACTTGATCGCGGGTGGGAGGGGCATAGCCCTTGGTCCGCGCCACCTCATACAGACGCTCCATCTTCACCAGGCTGGCTTCCTGGGAGTCGAGCGTCCGGAGGACATTAGAAAACTGCTCATGCTCCAGCTTCAGACGCGAAATCTGATAGCCCGCCAGCAGACGGTAGGCGTGCGGCAACAACAAACCAATCAGCAGCGCGGCGGCGATCGAGGACGAACCGATGGCCTTCCAGGCCGAACGGCCCGCCGTGGGGTCCGCCTGCCGGACAACGCGCTGGTTATTGAAATCACTCTTGATGTAGAGAAAGTCCTCATAGGGCAACGGGCGCATTTGGTAAACGTCAACTTCGACGTGCCCAGCCGCCTCGGAAACGGCTGGTCCCTGCGCCCGGCTGCGGCCCTCGTTCAAAAGGCTCTCCCGGTCATCTCGCGAAATACGTGGTGTAAAAATCTGTGCGAGCGTCGCCATGGCTTATTTCCACTCAATCGCCCGCAGCTTGGCGCTGCGGGACGCTGGATTGTTGCTGATCTCGGCCTCGGACGGCCGAATTACGTGCTTGGTCAAAATGGTGGCGCGGCCCTCGCGGGCCAAGGCCTGAAAATGTTGCTTGACGATGCGGTCCTCGGTGGACATGAACGTCAAAAAGACCACCCGGGCACCCGGTTCCAGCAGGGCGGGCATATCTGCCAGCAGCGCCTGCAGCTCGTCGAGCTCCCCGTTCACAGCCAACCGCAGCGCCATAAAGGTCTGCGTGGCTGGATGAATTTTTCCCGTTCGAGGCACGACCCGCTCTATGACCCCGGCAAGGTGCAGAGTGGTACGGATTGGCCGTGCCCGAACGATTGCCCTGGCTATTTGCCGCGAACTCCTTTCCTCGCCCAACTGATAGATCAGGTCGGCGAGTTCTTTCTCTGCTGTAAAATTCACCAAGTCCGACGCCGGTTCGCCGCTCGAGCGATCCATCCGCATATCCAGCGGCCCATCGGTCTGAAAACTGAATCCGCGCTCCGCGTCCGTCAACTGATACCGGCTGACACCCAGGTCCGCCAGCAGTCCGGCCACCCGCGGCGATCCCGACTCCCGCCACCGCGCCGCAATCGTCGAGAACGGCCCCTGCGAGAACAGAATCCGCTCCGCGCAATCCGCCGTCGCGGTCCGCGCCATGGCCATTGACTCCGCATCCCGGTCGTTCGAAAACAGCCGTCCCGAGGTCAACTGCCGCGCGATCGCCCCCGTATGCCCGCCCAATCCGCAGGTCGCATCCAGATAGACGCGCTCCGGCTGGAGCTTCAAATGCTCCAAGGATTCGGCCAGCATGACGGAATAGTGCATGCATTACTTCAGCCCCAGCTCTTCTTCGCTCTGCAGGTCGGTGGAGGTCAACTGGTCGGCATCGGCCATCATCTCGGCGTGGACCGCCTCGCTCCAGAACTGAATCACGCCGTCGTAGTTCATCAACCGGACGGGCTGGTTTTCCACATTCATGGCGCGGCGCAAATCGGTATTCACCAGGACCCGGCCCTGGTCGTCCAACCGCGAATTTTCGCCAAACGCCATCGATTTCAAATAGATCCGCTTCCGCCGCTCACGGTTCTCACCCGGCGCGGTTAAATGCTTTTCGTTGGACTCCCACACCCCGGGGGTGTAAATTCGAGCTATGCGTCCGTCAAAGCTGGTCACGAAAAGGTCCTTCTCTCCCAACTGCTCCAGGTACGCCTTGAAGGCAGCCGGAAGTTTCAGACGGCCACGCTCGTCCACGCGAGCCGGGAAAATCCCCTTCGGCGCCGCGACGCGAGCAGTTTCCGGGTTGTGACCGACTTCCTCAGGCATACTAGACCCAAAATGGACCCCAAATGGACCACAACTGATTCTAGAGAGGAATCGGGCGCGGTTGCAATAGGCTTTAGGAGGGTGAGAGTCCTACTTTCGCCTTTTGTGCGCTAAAAAGTGGTTGGGCAACCTAGACCACTCAGTGTGGGTAGGACGGACCAGACAAGTCTTTCCTCACCGATAGGCGCGGCGGGTACGAACCAAAATCCCGAGAATGTACCGTTTATGGTACATTCCAAGAGTGGGGCGATCTGGCCAGATCACAGAGATTCCGGTCCGGTTTTATTGCACGGCCGCGGGGCAATCCCCGGTGCTGGAGTGGTTGCGCGACCTCGACAAGGATGACCGGCGCGCGATTGGCCTAGATCTGATGCGGGTGCAGTTTGGTTGGCCGATTGGAAGGCCACTGGTAGGAAGTCTCAAGGAAGGTCTTTGGGAAGTTCGCTCGACGCTTCCGAGCCAGAGGATTGCCCGGCTGATCCTGTGCTTTCACGAAAACATGCTGGTCGTACTGCACGGCTTTGTTAAGAAGACGCAAAAAACGCCTTCGGGCGACCTTGACTTGGCGAAGCGAAGAATGAAGGAAGTGACGCAATGAAGAAGAGCAATAAGCATATTGGCTTATCACTAGATGCCTTCCTGAAGGAGGAAGGCATCCTCGAAGAAACTCGTGCGGTGGCGTTGAAAGAGACGCTGGCTTGGCAAGTTCAGCAAGCAATGGAGATGAACAAAATCAGTAAAGTAGAGATGGCGCGGCGAATGAACACCAGCCGCGCGGCGCTTGACCGCTTGCTTGATCCGCACAATGTCTCGGTGACGCTGCAAACCCTCTCGCGAGCAGCCCAGGCGGTCGGGCGTGATTTGCGCATCGAGCTCATGTAGGTTATGAAACTGTACGGTCGGAGAGCTTAGCGAGGGATGAATCGGAGCCGAAGCGCAGATGGTCTATTGAGACCGTGCCGCGAGGTTGCTGATGTTCTCCCGCCAAGCCGCAGAGGGAATTCTTGGCGCCTTGGCGGGAGTTTTGAAACCGAACTTCAAAAGGCGAAGCCGCACGATCCACTGAATCCCGCGGCGCTACCCAGATTAAGCGCGGCGGCGGAGCAGACCGACCGCTCCGAAGATGACCAGCGACGTCAGGAACGTGCCCGGCTCCGGGACGGGGCTGGTGCCGTCGACGGTGAAACCCAGAGGCTCAGTGGAAGTCGTGAAATTCGAGAGGTATGGATTCGCGACGTTCGTGTCGGGACCGTTGGAATACACCGATGCGACGAAAAAACCGTAGGCGGTGTTGGTGGTGGCCCCACCCACCGCCCAGCGAACATTCACGGTACCCGTGGTGTCCGTGTTGAATAGCGTGAGGCGATATCCTCCACTTGCCAGAGACAGCCCGCTGAAGATAAGGGTCGGAGTGAAGTCCGCGGAACTGGCAAAAGCGCCAACCGTCACCGTCGTGCTCTGAATCACGTATCCAGGAAAGGTTTGCTCAAGGTAGACATCCACGGTACGCGAACTGCCGTCGACACTACCAATCAACGCGGTGATGGAGGCGCCGGTTAGAGCGCTCTGAAACCAAAACACCGCCTCAACTTGGCTGTTCGGGCCGCCGATCCGGTACGAGGAAGCGGTAGTGGGGCCGTTGCTGACAATGACGCCGGCGGACAGCGTGGTCGCAACGGAAAGCAAAATCACCGGCGAGAGAATGTTAGAGAAATATCGCATGGTTCACCTTTGCCAATGAGCTTACAACGCATCGGCTCGGCCACCAAGCATTTTCTTGGCGGAAATGGTGGTTAGGAATACCAGTACCAACCGAAGGTGCGCGTTTCGCGACAGTCACTTGGCAACCGGCTGCCGCTACTTCAGGATCGCGAAAGCAGTCCAGTGGGCGTCAAAGGCCTCGGTGGTAGCCATCGTCGCTCTAGTCACGTCAACCAATTCTCCACCTTCAACCCCGGCACCCGCTTGAACTCGCGAGTATTGTTGGTCACCAGCGGCAGACCCAGGCAAAGGGCATGGGCGGCAATCAGCAGATCGTTGCCGCCGATCAGTTGGCCTTTCTTTTGGAGATGGGCCCGCAGGCGCCCGTATTCGAGGGCCGCTTCGGACGGCAAGGGAGCAACCGGGATCTCCTGCGCGATGCCCTGGACAATCGTCAAATTGCGTTCAACGTGCTGGCTCTTGAACACGCCGAACATCAGTTCAGCGTAGGTGACTACCGACATCCCGCACTCGCCGCTTGGGAGTTGCTGGAACTTGGCCAGCACTAGTGGCGGGCGGTAGTTCATGATGTACACGCAGATGTTGGTGTCCAGCAGATAACGCATCGAAATCGAGCTCCGGCCGCTCCTGGAGCGGCAACTGTTCCCGGCCATCCTTCATGAAGTCAGGCCCCAGGCTGGCCAGCAGATGAAAGGCCGATTCCATGGTCTTGGGCTTGGGCCGGATGACCACTTCCCTTCCCCGCTGCTCAATGATCACTTCGCCCAACTCCAACTCAAACTCCTTCGGAATCCGGACCGCCCGGGAGTTGCCGCTTTTGAAGACGCGCGTGATCATGACGATTTAAGTATACACCGGTGGTATATACGTGGAGTCCGCTTGCTAGCGCGCGCGGCTCGGTAGCATTCGCCCGTTACCGAGCCGCGCCCCCGAGCGGAGGGGTCTTCACGGCGTTACCGAGCCGCGACCGCGAGGGAGCGGACTTCCAACAACGATCAACGGCTGATCAGCCCCTGAATGACGCCGTCGAGCGGAATCTTGCCCCGCTTCAAGTCGTGGCCTGCGCCATCGAGATCGATCAGCTCCACCGGGGCCGGGATCAGGGCGATGGCGGCGCTCAGCTCTTCGGAGGTCGCAAACGGGTCGGTTTTGCCGTGGACGAACACGGAAGGGATGGCGAGTTGCGGGAAGTGCGCGGTGCGGAGTTGCTCAGGCTTACCTGGCGGGTGGAGCGGGTAGGAGAGCAGCAACAGGCCCGCGGCGAGCTCCGAGTCCTCGGCGGCCAGTATACTCGCCTGACGGCCGCCATAGGATTGGCCCCCCAGAAACACGCGGCCTGGCACTAGCTCCCGCATCGCCTCAACGGCTTCCAGCAAACTAGCCCGGTCAGCGGGTCCCGTGGCGGGCGACGGCATCTTGCCCTTCTGGCGGAAGGCCAGGTCGCACCGGAGCACGGTGACGCCGCGCGCCACGAACGCTTCGGCCACCACCTTTAGCAGCACCATCTCACAATCGCCGCCCGCGCCATGGGTGATCACCAGTCCATCCACCGCGCCGGGCACGCGGTGCAGATAACCCCGGACGCCGCCCTGTTCAAACCGCTCCACGGAAGCAGCAGCGGCCATGCTATTCCACCTCCAACAACGCTTCCACCCAGCGGTTCAGCGTGAGGCCACCGACGTTGACATCAGCGGTCAGCACACCAAAAGCGGCTTCGCCAGTGCGGCGGATGCGCGCCTTCAGGCGGCCGGTGGCGCGTGGCTCGAGCGTCACCGCCCCCTGCGACTCAACCAACTGCCAGCCCTTCGGCACGTTCCACTGCACGTCGTATCTGGTGCGCTTGGCAGCATGGTTGGTGATCTCTACCATTAGCTCCGTCACCGCACCAGCTTCCGGCTTGACGCTATAGGGATAGACCCGCGCCCAGCCTTCATCCACCGCGAAGTTCGCACCGGGGAGCGGGGTGATCGCCGCCAGCAGCTCCGCCCGCTTACGCAGTTCGGCGCGCATGCGAGCCAGCCGCTCCGGGTCATACCGGAACATGGGCGCGACATGCTGGTTGATCAGCCAATGCTCGCCGCCCAGTTTCTCGATCAAGCGCAGACAGTAGAGGTAGCCTTCATTCTCGCCCACGAAGTTACGGTTCAGCAGGCAGTAGTCATCGAGACCCGACGGAGTAAACGAGTCCCCCACAAAGAACAGCTTCTCCGGCGCGGCGCTGCTGTCCACCGTCAAGCCGCCGTGATAGAGCGTCTGGCCGGGAAAGTCGTAGCTGGTGAGCGTGTACTCGCGCCACTTCCAGCGCTCGCCGTCACCATGGGCTTTGCCGGTGGCGGGAACGTGCGTCAAGGCGGGCATGCGGTAACTGGCCGGGCGCTCAATGATGTCGCGGATACGGTCTGAGTAATGGACCGGCGCTTTCCATCGTGCGGCCACCTTGCCCACATAGTCGGTGTGGTCGTCGTGGTAGTGCGTGATCCAAATCCCTTCGATCGATTGGAACCGCCCCGCCGCGTGTAGCTCTTCCAGCTTCTCGAAAACCTTCGGGTGCCCGGCATCGAGCAGAAAGGCATGCCCCGTGGACGACACGATCAGCCGGGAGTTTTCGATGGCGATCACCCAAGCGGGCAGATCCCGCTCCGGCGCCATCAGCATCGGCGCGCCCGGCTGCTTGCCCATGGCGAGCGACGCCCGCGTCTTCCAGCTCTCCTCGCCCCAATACCACCGCAACGCATCAGTCGAGAAGTGCGAATCGAGCAGCGATTGCAGCCGCCTGATCAACAGATCGATCTCGCGTGAGGGTTCAGCAATCATCGGGCCCCGCGCGGGCACGATCACATCCGGCCGCCATGCCTGCACCTTCTTGAGGCTCGCGATCAACTGCCCCGCGCGTGCCGCATAGCCGTGATAGCCGCGCGTCTTGGTTTCCGGGATCGCATCCTGCAGCGAATAGATTTCCAGCAACCGGCCGCCGGAATAGATTAGGTCGCCGGTGGCGGCGATGCGCTTGCCACCACTCGAGATCAGATAAGAGACCGCGCCCGCCGAGTAACCCGGCGTATCTATCACCTCGACGCTGGCCTCGCCCGCCGTCAGGCGGTCACCACCCTTCACCATCCGCGCCACAGCAAGCGAGTCCACCGGCAGCTTGGTGGAGCGTTGCGCGTAGTCATGAAATCGCGTCTGCCGGAACAGTGACCAGAACTTGCCCGCATCCGTTACCTGCCGAGCCTCCGCCTCCGGCAGCGTCAGCGCGGCACCCGCCGCCACATTCGCCTCCGCCGCCCACAGCACATCGCGCCGCACGTGCGTCACCCAGACTTCGCGCGGTGCTCCGCGTGAGTCGCCATAGATCACCACGTTGCCGGGTAGACGAAGAGTATTGACGGGTCCGCTGGAGAATTGGAGGCCAGCCGGGAGGGACTGTGCCGCGAGGCCGAGGCTGAGGAGGAAGATTGAGGAGCGGATCACAAGTCAGGATTCTATCTGACAATTGGCGGCGTATCCGGTGGCACCCGGAAAGCTGAAAAGGCCAGAGCCATTGGGACTCGGGCCTCGCTCTGCGATTGAACGCGGAGCTAGTTCGAACTCGGACGGCGCTTCAGCGTCGGGCGCTCATCCTGGTCGGCCTTGGGCTTCTTCTCTTCGCCCGTCTCATCATCCACCGGCACCGTGCCGCCGCCGGGGGCGCGGCGTAGGCGGGGACGGTTGGCGTCGTCGGAGGCCGGGTCCACCTTGCGGCGGTTGTGCAGGGCCACCAAGCGCGACTTCACGTTGTCGAACTCGCTAGTGGTCAACACGTACTCGGGCTTGGCCTTCAGGATCTCCTGAATGTTCTTCTGGGCGTTCTCAATGCGCTCACCGGTCGGCGGGTGGGAGCCGAAAATCTTGGCCATTGTGCCGGGCTTGCGCTTCTCTTTCGATTGCAGCTTTTCAAAGAAGTCCACAAACGAGGTCGGGTCATAGCCGGACTTGTAGAGGTACTGCAAGCCCAGGTAATCCGCGTCGCGCTCAAAAGCCTGCGAGAACTGCATGAAGCCCAACGGGATCAGCACGCTGGCGCCCTGGCGGATGCCATAGCCGGCCCAGCCACCCAGGAAGATCAACGGCAGCGTACCGTAGTTCACCAACTGGCCGCGCGTCGCTTGGCGAGTGCCGTGGCGGGCGGCGATGTGGGCGATCTCATGCGCCATCACGCCGGCCAGTTCCGCTTCGTTGTCAGCGGTCATGATCAAGCCGGAGTTGACGAAGAAGAAGCCGCCGGGGAGCGCGAAGGCGTTCACTTCTTCGGCATCCACTACCTTGATCGTGAACGGCACCTTGGCGTCGGAGTTGCGCACCAGGTTCTGGCCCAGGCGGTTGACGTATTCGGCGATCACCGGGTCAGTGACAATCTTCGATTGGCGCTCCACTTCCTGCGCCATGCCCTTGCCCATCGCGATTTCCTTCTCGATGGAGTAGAAGTTCATCTTGCCGTCGACATCGCGGTTGCCGATCTCGTCGGGGTTCTTCTTTTTGTTCCTCTCGCTGGGCTGCTTCACTTTCGGAGCAGGCTTGGACTTATCTTCGTCCGCCCCGGCAAAAGCCAGGGACGCGGCGATCGCGAACACCAACAAGCGTTGAATCATGACACTCCGCCTCAATTTCAGTATAGACCCGCGCAATTGCCAACCCGATGGCCTCAAGCAGCCGACATCCCTATTAACGTAATCTCATCCTTAGTGGTTGCGGAAAAAGTTCGAGCTCAATTCCCCGTCGCGGATCAACTCATTTGGTTGCATCACGCCGGCGTTTCTCCCCTGTGCCGCCCGGCGGCGGAGGCCATGAAAGCACTGGCTGACGACGCGCTGCAGTTTGCCAGCGTCCACTACCAGCAATGGATGGACGCCTACGAAGCCTTCCGCGTCGCCTCTGCCCGCCTTATCGGCAGTTCCCCGCGCGAGATTGCGATCGTGAAGAATACTTCCGAAGGCATCGCCACGGTGCAACTGGGGCTAGATTGGCGGCCCGGCGACAAGGTGGTGGCCTTCAAGGAAGAATTCCCGGCCAACTACTACCCCTGGAAGCGCCTGGAGGAACGTGGCGTGCAGGTCGAGTGGCTCTCCATCGACGATCCGCTGGAAGTGATTGACCAGGCCGCGCGCGGCGCCCGGCTGCTGGCTATCAGCTATGTCAACTACTTAAGCGGCCGCCGCGTGGACCTGGCCGCGATTGGCGAAATCTGCCACCGCCATGGCTGCTTCTACCTGGTGGATGCCATCCAGGGCCTGGGCGTCTTCCCCATTGATGTCGAGGCGATGCACATTGACGCGCTCGCGGCCGACGGCCACAAGTGGCTGATGGGACCGGAAGGCTGCGGCGTGCTCTACGTCCGTCAATCGCGCCAGGACGAAGTTTTCCCGGTCGAGTTTGGCTGGACCACCGTGGCCGGCTACAACGACTACGCCTCCCGCGACATGACGCTCCGTTCCGACGCCGGCCGTTACGAATGCGGCACGCTGAACACCATCGGCGTCTACGGACTGAAAGCCGCCATCGAGTTCATTCTCGAAGTCGGCGTCGACGCCATCGGCCCACAGGTGCTCGCCCTTTCGCAGCGGCTCGCAGAAGGAGCAGCGGCCAAGGGCTACCAACTGCTGCTGACCCAGCCCGAATCCGGCATCGTCACCTTCCGCCGCGCCGACATCGACAGCCGGATGGTGGTCAGCCAGTTGAAGCAGCACCAGATCCACGCCGCCCCCCGGCAAGGCTGGGTGCGCATGTCGCCGCACTTCTATCAGCGGTTGGATGAGATGGACGCGGTGATTGCCGCGCTGCCGTAAACCCTGCCTAAACGCCCGCGAGTCTTACGGGCTCAGGGAGATACAATCCTGTTGAGGAACTGAATCATGCGTGTTTCCATGCTGGTGGCGATTGCCGTCATGCCAGTGCTACTGGCGCAAGTAAAGACTGAAGTTCCGGCTCCCGTTGCGGGTGCCAAGCCCGTCACCGTGGAGCGGATCAAGATCCATTCGCCGGCGCTCGAAGGCAACCTCGAAGGCGATGCAGTGGATCGCGACGTCATCGTCTACCTGCCGCCCAGCTACACCAGCCAGAAAAAACGCCGCTATCCGGTGATCTACGCGCTGCACGGCTATTCCATCGGAGCGGACCAGTGGAGCAAGGAGATCCACGTTCCACAAACCATTGAAGGTGCTTTCGCCTTGGGTGCCAAGGAAGTGATCGTGGTACTGCCCGATTCAAAGACCGTACACAACGGGTCCATGTACTCCAGTTCGGTTACGACCGGAGATTTTGAGCGCTTTATCGCCCATGACACCGTCGCCTACATCGATGCCCATTACCGGACGATTCCTCGACGCTCCAGCCGCGGCCTGGTGGGCCATTCGATGGGCGGCTATGGTGCCACCCGAATCGGGATGAAGCATGCCGATGTGTTCGGCAGCCTCTACATCATGAGCCCCTGCTGCCTGGCCCCCATGGGTGGCGGTGGCCGGCCGGTCAATCCGGCCTTTGTGAAGGCGTTGGAAGACGTGAAAACGCTGGCTGATTCGGCCAAGCTGCCCTTCGGTGCCCGCGCCCAACTGGCGTCCGCGGCGGCTTGGTCACCCAACCCCAACAACCCGCCCCTCTACCTCGATCTCCCCTTCAAGGATGGAGTCCCCCAGCCGGACGTAATGGCGAAATGGACCGCCAACGCGCCACTGGTTTTTGTCGATCAATACATCGGCAATCTGGGGCGCTACAAAGGGATTTCCATCGACGTCGGCGACAAGGATGGCCTCAAGGCCGGATCGGAGAAGTTACACCAGATCCTGGACCAATATCGAGTGGCCAACACGTTCGAGATTTACCCTGGAGACCATACGAGCGCAGTTGCAGACCGCTTCCAGAATCACGTATTGCCGTTTTTCGGCAAGAACTTGTGCTTTGGCGACCGCTGCCAGTAATGCCATCAGTTGACCGGCGGGGAACGCAGTCATAGACTGGTGACTATGAATGCACGCCATCTCACGGTTCGCAATGTTCCAGAGGACTTGGCCGTGGCACTCGATTGCGAACGCCAACGCCGGGGCAAATCGTTGAATCAGACGGTGGTGGATTTACTCACCCAAGCACTGGGCGTTAAGGGCAAGCGGCGTAACGGACTGGCCCACTTGGCGGGGGGCTGGTCAGAGGCGGAGTTTGAGGAGTTCAACAAGAACACCGCGTCATTCAGCGAGCTGGATCCGGAGCTCTGGAAGTGAGCCGCTACTGCCTGGACACCAGTGCATATTCATACTTTCAGAAGGGCGATCCAGCCGTGGTGGATCTGATCGAAGCCGCCGAGACGATTATTGTTCCATCGATCGTGATCGGCGAATTAGCGGCCGGGTTCCGGGCGGGATCGAG
The DNA here is from genome assembly GCA_947458745.1 of Bryobacteraceae bacterium. Lineage (GTDB taxonomy): Bacteria > Acidobacteriota > Terriglobia > Bryobacterales > Bryobacteraceae > JAPKYZ01. The sequence goes on from CANGYQ010000007.1 coordinate 80,174, forward strand.
AGCACGGCAGAACTTCGCCGTGCTGACAGAGTTTCTGGCAAACTCAGTGGTCGCCGAGTGCCCGGTCGATCACGAAACCGCCTTGATCTTCGGCGAACTGGTGAGTCTACTGCGATCACGAGGCAGGCCGATCCCCACCAACGATTTGTGGATTGCCGCCGTCTGCGTCCAGAAGTCCGCCACTCTTCTCACCTATGACAGCCACTTCCGAGTGATCGACCGCATCTCGAGCCTGATCCTGCAGGCAGCATAAGAATCGCTCGCCGTAAATCTACTCCGCCCGCAGCACCCGCGCCGGGTCCACGCGGATGGCGTGCCACAGCGGGGGCAGTGCCGCCAGTATCGCCGCCACCAGCAAGGTAGCCACCGGCGTCGCGATGATTGCCCAGTCGGTCGCCTTCACGGCGTAGAGCAGTGTTTCGAGATACCGCTCTGAGCCAATGCCCGCGGCGAGGCCAACGCCAGAGCCCACCACCAGCATCGCCGCCACCTCAGCAGTGACCTTCCAGGCGACGTGGGCGGGTTGCGCGCCCAGCGCCATGCGAATGCCGATCTCGCGGCGGCGCTGGAGGACGGAATAGTTCAAGACGCCATAGAGTCCCACCCCAGCCAGCAGCAAGGCGACACCGGCAAAGAAGCGGGACAACAAGGCCAGAAACCGCTCCCGCGTCGTGCAGTCGTCGACGATCTGCTGCTGAGTATCGATGCTGGAGACCCGCAGGCCAAAGCCGGTCTGCTGGACCTGGTGGCGCAGCGCACCGGCCAAGGCGAGCGGGTCGGGGCTGGCGGTTTTCACCATGAAGGTAGCGCGGTCGCGGGCACCCTCTGGCCCGTCTGCCGTTTCAAATGGCATGTAGATAGTGGGCCGGATGCCGACACGCGGGTCTTCGTAAAGGGCATCAGCCACGACACCCGCCACCGTGATCTGCACCATCTTGCCCTTGTTGACTTGCCGCTCAAACGTTTTCCCCACTGGGCTCTCCTGCGCGAAGTAGCGCTTCGCAAAGGCTTCGTTCACCAGGGCCGTCGTCTCCGGGTTGTCCGTGGACCGGAGGTCGCGTCCGCTGCGCAGCGCGATGCCCATGGTTTCCAGCCACCCCGGCGCGACACTCAGCAAATAGACGCGCCACCCATCGGAGGTGGTTAGGCCCGGCATTCGGACGTCTATCACCCAGGCATTGCCGCCCATCAGCGCCCACTCGCTTGGGCTAACCCGCTGGACCCCGGGCACTGAGCGCATCCGATCCGCCAGCTCCGCCCAGACCGCTGCCGGCGGCTTGCCCTTGCTCACCACTTCCAGTGCCAGCAGCCGCTCCGCCGAAAAGCCCAACGGCTGATGCGAGAGGCGATCGAAGGTGGTGACAAACAGGCCCGCCACAAAATGGATGAGAAAGCAGAACGCCACCTGGGCCAGCACCAGCCCGTTCATCAGGCGGCGCCCGTGCGGATCGCCCCCGCCGCGCATCGCGTCGATTGGTTGCACGCCCGAGGCCCGCAGCGCTGGCACCAAACCGAACAGGAAAACCACCGCCGCCGTCAACACCAACTCAAATGCCAGGAACCGCCAATCCGTGGGCAGCAGCAGCCGCACCGGGTTATCCGGCGGGTTCAGCAGACTGACGACAAATGGGGCCGACCACCAAGCGAACAGAGCCCCCAGCACCGTCGCCGCCAGCGCCATCAACGCGCTTTCCATCAGCACCAACTGCACCAGTCGCACCCGCCCCGCGCCAATAGAGACCCGTAGCGCCATCTCCTGCGCCCGGGCAGCCGCTTGGGCCAGCATCAGGTTGGCCACGTTGGCGCAAGCGATTAACAGCAGCAGGGCGGCCAGAGCACCCAAGATCAACAGAGCCTTCCGGTACTCACGTTCGATGCCTGAAGCTCCGGAAGCCGCCGCGGGCAGTTCCACGTTGGCATTGAGATAGTCGTCGATCTCCTTCGGCGATGTCCCGGCCCACGTCTTCACCTTTTCCAGGCGCTGCTGTTTCACGCCGGCCGCCAATTGCTGCCGGACCGTCTCGGCCGAGGCTTCGGGCCGCAACTGGACCCACACACGAATCCAACCCCAGTTGGAGTTGCCAATAAACCCGGCGTTCATCATCGTGGGGACGAAAATGTCGGTAATCGTTCCCGGCTGCGTGCCGGTGAACCCGGCAGGACCTACGCCCACAATCTCGTAGAGATTGTTGCCCTGCCGGAAGGTGCGGCCAATCACTTTTGGATCTCCACCCAGGCGGCGGGTCCAGTAGTCGTGTGAGAGCACGGCCACCGGATGCGCTCCCGGCTGGCGATCATCCTCGGCCGTCAGCAAGCGCCCCAACGAGGGCTGTAGCCCGAGAGCGGAAAACGTCCAACCGGAAACATACTGGCGGAAAGCCGGCTCCATCTCTTGGTCGGAGCCGTAGGTGAGATCGACGCGGCCCGCGTTCGAGATGGCGAACAGATCGGCTTGGCCAGCCACGGCGGAGCGCAACTGGCGGAAAAGCGGGTAGTCGAATGAATCGCCCGCCCGCTTCTTGCCGTTCTGGTCCGTGAACTGATAGGTGAGCAGATGCAGCCGCTCCGGATGCGCCACCGGAAGCGGCCGCAGCAGGATGGCATCGATCAACCGGAAGGCCGCCGTTGAGGTGCCGATCGTCAGCGCCAGCGAGAGGATCGCCGCAGCGGAGGCCACCCGGTTCTTCCGGAGCAACCGCAGCCCGAACGCGGCATCCGAGCGGAGCGAATCCAGCCACGACGCCAGCTTGGTATCCAGGCTTTCCTCCCGCAGCCGCAGTGCAGAGCCCAGGGCCCGCTTGGCTTCTAACGGATCGCGTCCGGCTTCAATCGCCTGGTCGAGGTGCGACTGCAACTCTTCGTCGATCTCATCGGCCACCTGTTGGCGGCGGAAAACATTGCCCAACCGGGTCCGTAGCGACATCTCAAGCCATCCTCAACACACGATTCACCGCCCCGCTCACCGCCTCCCAGCGCGACTGCTCGACGGCCAGGCGTTGGCGCCCCTCTGCCGTCAGTTCATAGATCCGCGCGCGGCGGCCATTCTCCTTGATCACCCAATCCGCCTGCACCCAACCCGCCTCTTCCATGCGGTGGAGCGCCGGGTAAAGCGACCCCTCCTCCACCCTCAACACATCTTCCGAGATCTCCTGAATGGCCGTCATCAGCGCGTACCCATGCAGCCGCGGACGGCGCGAGAGAATCTTCAGGACCAGCAGATCGAGCGAGCCTTGCAGGGAATCGGGCTTGGGCATCATCAGAAAGCTTAGTATATAGATGTCTGGGTATGCCGGTCAAGCAATCTGCCCATTTAGCAAGCTGCGCAAAAGGCTGGCAGGACCACTCCCTCACGGCCGTGCCTCATTACACTATTGCAAATAAATGTTTTAACCTACTGAGCCGCGCGCGTCAGCAAGCGGTCTCCGGCCTTTTTCGGCAGCCTGCTAGAGGCACAATCGACGCCCGTGGTGTTCATTCTCGGCCCTATATCCAATTCGATAAACTACGAATCGTGCTCCGCGGCCGTATCTCCCGCTTCTCACTGGACGCGCTGGTAAACATCGCCACAGCGCTCGGGTGCCGGGTGCGTTTCGATCTCGAAGCTGCCTGAGAACTAAATGGGTAAATGAAGGCCGCGGAGACAAGCGCTCAGGGCGCCGCGTACCAATCCGCCGAGCGGGGAGTTCGCGGGCTGGCCCTACAGCTCGCCCCGCCGCTCGAGCAGCTTGTAGAAGTAGAGCGAATAGCCCACCGGGATCAGAGCACCCACGGCGATCGCAGCGAGGAACCACAGTTGGAGGCCGAGCAGCGTCAACACGACGCCCACGAAACCGGCTACGACAAACGCTTTCGCCGCCACACGCTGCGTGGCATTCCAGACCCGCTCATTGGCCAGAGCCCAAGGCGTCCGGACCCCAATGTAGAAGTTGCGGCGTACCTTGCCCATCACATTACCCAGCAGCATCAGAAACACGGCAGCACCCACCATCGCCGCGCGGGAGATGCCAAATTCATGACCCAGACCGTTCCAGAGAATCAAGGCGTCCACGTAAGCCAGCAGCCCCACCGTGATGACCATCAGGTACCCGGAAGTCAGCCGGAAATCATCCACCTCGAACTGCTTCGGCGAAAGCCAGGGCAGCCGCCACGTCAGGGTGATGAGCCCCGCCATTAGGCCGGGCACCAGAAAGAGCATCCATTTCGCGCTGAAGCCGTTCGGCCGGCCGTTGATATCCCAATGTGTCGTGACGGTTGCCGGTAGATGCGGATAGGCAATCGCGGTGGCGATCAGAGTCGCCACGGTCATGGCAATTGCGAAGAGATACTTGCGAGTCATTCTGACTTCCCTCCCCTGTCGCGGCCGTCAGCCGCCAACTGAACGGCCCAGGCGAGCACGTCTTCCACCACCGTGGTGTTCAGCGCGTACCAGATCTGTTGCCCCTCGCGGCGGCTGGTCACTAGGTCAGCCTCCTTCAAGACCGCGAAGTGGTGTGACATGGAAGGCTTCGTCATGTCAAACCTGTCCGCCAATGCCCCGGCCGTCATCTCGCCCCGCCGCAGCAGGTCCAGGATCTGGCGGCGCGTCGGGTCCGACAAGGCGCGGAATGTCTCGTTCAGGCTCACGATATTTAGTTGTTAGTCTAATTAGCGAACGCCCTAATTATCTCCTTAAATCAGGGGTCTGTCAAGACCGGATTAGAAGCGGCTCAAACGGGCGGTGCACCCACGGGCGACACGGGGCTTCGCTGTGTCTGATACGCTGACCCCATGCTCCTGGGCGCTGTCACCTACAACATCTGTAAGGATTGGGATCTCGAGACCCTGATCGCGAAGCTGGAAGAAGCGAAGTTCGAAGCGGTGGAGCTTCGCACTGAACACAAGCACGGCGTCGAGGTGACGCTCGATGCGGCGGCGCGCAAGCGAGTGGCCGCTCGCTTTGCCAAAAGCAAGGTGCGCCTGTTGAGCTATGGCTCCACCTGTGAGTTTCACTCGCCCGATGCCGCCGTGCGCCGCAAGAACGTGGAACTGGCCAAGCAGTGGATCGACCTGGCGCACGACACGGGCGCTTGGGCGGTAAAGGTGCGTCCTAACGGCCTCACGCCCGGCCTCACCCCGGAGCAGACCTTTGCCAACATCGGCGCGGCGTTGCGTGAACTGGGCGACTATGGCGCCGGCCTCGGCGTCGAGATCTGGATGGAGGTACACGGCCGCGACACCCAACTACCTCAAACCTCCACCGCCATCATGAAGGCCGCCAAGCACCCGCAAGTGGGCGCTTGCTGGAACTCCAATCCCACGGACCTGATCAACGGCAGCATCAAGCCCGCCTTTGAGATGCTGAAGCCCTACATCAAGAACGTCCACATCAACGAACTCGCCGGCCCCTACCCCTACCGCGAACTCTTCACGCTACTGCGCGAAGCCAAGTATGAGCGCTACACCCTGTGCGAGTGCCAGGAATCAAAAGAACCCGAACGCTTCCTGCGCTGGTACCGGGCGCTGTGGCTGGAATTGCAGCGGGCTTAGGAGCGCGGCTCTACTGGCTTTGAGAGCGCCTGCACCGCCACCCCCGTGGCGATCACTACCGCACAGCCGATCACGTTGTACCAGAGGAAGCTAATGTTCGAGAAAGCGCGAGTCGAAAAAATCGCCGCTTCCCCGGCCAATACTCCGATGAACGCGGCATTCGCCCCCACTCTGGGAAAATAGAATCCCAGCACAAAGATCCCCAGCAGGCCCCCATAGAAGAGTGACCCCACCATATTCACGGCCTCAATCAACGAGCCCAAGTTCCGCGAATACTGCGCCGTGATCACCGCATAGACGCCCCAAAAAGCGGTGGCGATCTGCGAGACGCGGAAGTAGTGGTGGTCGGTCGCGTCCTGCCGCCAATGCCGCTTGTAGATGTCGATCACACTCACCGTAGCCAGTGAATTCACCTCGCCCGAAATCGCCGTCATCGCGGCGGCAAGAATGACGGCGATCAACAGGCCCACCATGCCGGCGGGCATGTACTTCGAGACGAAGCTCAGAAAGATGTAGTTGGTGTCATTAACGCCGGTGGACTTGCGCAGCGACTCCATTTCGCGCGTGGCGCTCTGGAACTCGGCACGCGCCTTCTCATCACCGGCCAGCATGGGCCGGGCAGCGGCTTTCCGCTTTTCAAACGCCGCGTCGAACTGCGGCTGCAGGGCAGCAAACTTCGGCGCTTCCTTCGATTGGAACAGCACCGGCGGCTTCTCAAACGTATAGAACGTGAAGATGATGGCCCCGACGAACAGGATGAAGAACTGCATCGGGATCTTAGCAATGGCGTTGAACAACAAGCTCAGCCGGCTTTGGGCGATGCTTTTGCCAGTCAGGTAACGCTGCACCTGGCTCTGGTCCGTGCCGAAGTAAGCCAGCGCCAGGAACATGCCGCCAATGAGGCCGCTGAACAGGTTGTAGCGGTCATTCCAATCAAATGTGGTGGTCACCGGATTGATGCGCCCCGCCGCTCCGGCAATGCGGATGGCATCGACAAACGAGAGATCCGCGGGTAACATATTCACCGCCAGCACCAGCGCCGTGGCAATGCCCAGGAACATGATGATCATCTGCTGCACATCCGTCCAGGTGATGGCCTTGATGCCACCCAACACCGTATAGGTGACGACGATGGTGCCCATGATCATCGTGGTTACCTGATCAGGCCAGCCAAAGATAACGGTCAACACAATCGCGGGTGCCGACAAGGAGACGCCCACCGCCAGTCCACGCTGCAGCAGGAAGATGATGCTCACCAGCAACCGCGTCTTCATGTCGAAGCGGCGCTCCAGATACTCGTAGGCCGTAAAGACCCCGGCCCGGTGGAAGATCGGCACCGCAGTCACCGAGATCAGGATCATTGCCAGCGGCAGGCCAAAGTAGAACTGCACAAACCGCATGCCATCGACATAGGATTGGCCGGTGGTGGAAATAAACGTGATCGCCGAAGCCTGCGTCGCCATGATCGACAACGCCATCGCATACCAGGGCATCGCCCGGCCAGCCAGCAAGTAGCCCGAAGTGGTGCCCGTGCCGCGTGAGCGCCACAGTCCGTAGAGGATGATGAAGGCCAGGGTGGCGATCATCACCGCCCAGTCAATGGGCCTCATCGCGAAAACGCCTTTCCGAACCAGGCAAACAGAGAAATCACCGTCACCAGATAGACCACCACCGCCGCGTACACTCGCGGCCACGTACCAAGAAATGGTGGGGGTTCTTCGGGAGTCTGCGGATGCGGCATCGGTGTAAAGCTGTGATGAACCAAACCGGGCAGAAGACTCAGGCCCGGTGCAAGGTACCCGAGCGCTTAGGCGTCCACGTGATCGGCAAAGTACCGATCCATGGCCAACTTATAAGGCGCCAGCTTGCCGTAAAGCGCATCGCGATCAGGCCGGGACATGGGCTGGAAGCCTTTAACGGCCGCCACATTCACTTCCAAATGCTCCGGCTTCGGCATGCCGATCACCACGGCGGTCACCGGCAGCGATAGCGAATAGCTGATCAGTTCCGCCGGCGTCGCCTTGCCGTTCAGCTTCTCCTGGCCGTAGATCTTCATCGCGATCACGCCCATCTTCTTGCGAATAGCCACCGGCAACGCCAGATTCTCAAACGACGTGGGCCGTTCACCAGCGGCGCCAATCCGCGCCGCATTCAGCGCCATCTGCGTAACGTCAAAGTCATGCCGCTCCAGCGCCTGCTTCAAGATCTCCGGGTCGTTGTGGCAGGAGATGCCCACAAAGCGCGTCATCTTCTGCTCGCGCAGCTTATAGACCGCCTTCAGCACGCCATCCGGCGACTCGATCTTGGCCAAATCATCGGCACCACTCAAGGCATGGATGTGCAGCAGGTCGACATGGTCGGTCTGCATGCGCTTCAGGCTGCCTTCCACCAGACGCATGGTGCCGTCGTAGGTGCGGTCGTTGGTCTTGGTGACCATGAAAATCTTCTGCCGGTGGGGCTTCAGGATATTGCCGTAACGCGTTTCGCTCTTGCCGTCGCCGTAGCCAAAAGCATTGTCGAAATAGGTGATACCCAGCTCCAGCGCCCGGTTCAGAACCGCCGCTGCTTCTTCTTCGGTCTTGTACATCAGGAAGCGGCTGCCGCCGCCGAAAGCTAGGCACGACACCTGTTGGCCAGTCCGGCCCAGTGTCCTCATGGGCATCGGTGCTGCCGCCAGGGCCTGCGAATCAAGAAGGGGTGCAGAGGCCGAAGCAGCCAGGAAAGTGCGGCGAGAGAGCATGTTTTTTATCGTATATCGATTGCAAGAGTAGAAAAATGGCCCCCGCAAAAAAGTCGGCGAGGATAGCGCCGGTGGGACCGGGACATCCTCGCCAGTATAGGAAGGGTCGTTTAGCGCCGGCGGTAACCGATGGCCAGTAAGCCAACGCCAGCCAGCATCAGAGTCCAGTTGGCCGGTTCCGGTGCCGGATACAGCAGGGAAGAAGGGACCGCAACATAATTCTGATCCTGCAGAATGTCCCAACCCAACTTCAACGTCGCACCGTCGTCCAGACCATTGAAGTATTCGAGCGTAATCGGGTAGAGCCCGGGACCACCAAACACCACCAGCGTCGTGTCGGTGTCCGCGCCGCGCGAAGCGTCATACTCGGCCACCACTTGATTGCCGATCGTCAGCCGCATCCCGTCATCGGACGTGATGGCGAACACCAGGCTCTGGTTGGGCAGGGGAGTTCCGTTGTACATCTCCGGGATCGCCAGCAAACCCTGGAGGCGGATATACACACCGCGCAACGGGCGGCTGGCAAAGCCGTTGGGGCTGAGCGATGCCGCATCGGCCCCCAACCAGTCACCCACCAGATCGCCTGAGCCATTGCCATAGTCGATCAAGCCGCCAATGAAAGTGGCATCTGGCGAACGCCCATCCACATTCAAGTCGGTCTTCACCTGGGCAAAGCTGGTCCAGTTCATCGCCGCGGGGTCGCCATTGCCGTCCACCGCCTGCCAGATCTGGCCATACAATCCCAGGCCCGGCAATAGCGGGACCGGCGTGGAAGAAGCGGGGATATCCACTGCAACGGCCGGAACGGCCAAGAGCAGAGAAACAATCATTAGTTTATGCATGCAGAATTTCCTCTGCATTTTAGTGTATTTCATTTGTCTGTTCCTGGAAAGAGGCTAAACCAACTATTCACCAAATAGGTGAAGTACAACCTGCCGACGATGAGGATGGGTGCGATGTTCAAAGACGTAGATGCCCTGCCAGGTCCCCAGCACCAGTTGGCCCCGCAGCACGGGGATGCTCAACTGGGTCGCCGTCAAGGCCGCCCGGATATGCGCCGGCATATCGTCCGGGCCTTCCGCCGTGTGCCGGTAGAGCCGGGCATCGGGCGGCGCAAGGCTCGTAAAATATTGATTTAAATCGAACAAGACATCAGGATCAGCATTTTCTTGGATGGTGAGCGAGGCGCTGGTATGCCGGATGAATAACGTCAACAAGCCCGTCTCAATTCCGGCCGCGGACACCCACTGTTCTACCTGCGACGTAAACTCATAAAGACCCGGCCCCGAAGTGCGCACCGTGATCTGATGCGTATGCTGCTGAAAAGTTGGGGATGGCATGATGGAGTGCTTTGCGGATCGCGTACGCACCGCTGCGTTGAAAGTATCTAAATTTCGCTACTTAGCACGATACTGGAGACGCTTTATGCAAGATTTCCAGCCTATTTTCTGGCCGGTCCCGCTGACTGAAGCGTCACCACCCGGTTGACCGCCGCTGGCGCGGGAAACGTCTGTCGCGCCCCATTGGGCCACTGCACTTCAATCCGGGAAATGACTGGCTTATCGCCCAACCCAAAGTGGAGCCGGGCATCACTGGCCGAAGCGTAGCTGGAATCGGTGTGCATCCGGCGCAACAACGGGCGCAAGTCCTCGCGGTAAACCGTCACGAGAGCGCCGGCCGTGACTGGAGCCTCCAGCTTGACCTGCAGATAGTTCTGGCGCGCGGACTCGTTCAGCAACAGCCGCGCCGGGCCGCCATTGCTGGTCACCACGATGTCGGTATCGCCATCATTGTCCAGATCCCCAAAAGCAGCGCCCCGCGAAATCTCATCCACGGCAAAGGCGGGCCCCGCGGCCGCGGACTGATCGGTAAACTTGCCCCGGCCATCACCACGGATCAGCAGGTTTTTCTCACGGAATGGCCGCGCCTGGCCGCGCTGCTCCTCCCGCAACGTCACCGCCCCATTGGCAATAAACAGGTCCAATGCGCCATCATTGTCGTAGTCAAACCAATCCGTGCCAAAGCCAGTGAAGGCGAAGGTGATAGGGTACAGGCCCGTGGCCCGCGTCACATCAAGAAAAGTGGGCCAACCATTGGGTGAGGCTCCTTCATTGCGGTACAGAGTGGACCCCTCACGCATCAGGTTCACAACAAACAGGTCATCATCGCCATCCTGGTCGTAGTCGCCCACGGCCACGCCCATGCCGGCCTTGGCCAAACCGTCCTCTGAATAGGCGGCGCCAGATTCGATGCCCAGCTGCTTGAAAGTTCCATCGCGCTGGTTGATCCAGACATGGTTTGCGGCGGTGTCGTTGGCCACAAACAGGTCCGGCCAGCCGTCACCATTCAGGTCCGCGGCGGCAACTCCCAGACCGGGTCCCAACGCCTGGTCCAGCCCGGACTTGGTGGTGACATCAGTGAACCGCCCACCCTCGTTGTGATACAGGCGCGCCGACACCGAAGCATAGGCCCGGGGAGTGCAATAGTCCGGCTCACCCGTCGGCGCCTGGCACTTCTTGTTGCCCTCCCGCGTGAAGTTCACGTAGCTCAGGATCACCAGGTCCAGACGGCCATCGCGGTCATAGTCGAAAAATGACGCCGAACTGCTCCATTGATGCGGCACCGGAGTCGGGGGCAATGGCTGCTCCGTAAACTTCCCTGCCCCGTCGTTACGGTAGAGCGCCCGGCTGCCATAGCCGGTGATCAGCAGGTCCAGATCCCCATCCTGGTCGATGTCACCGGTGGCCGCGCCAATGCCGTAGCCGTTGTAGGTGATACCGGATGCAGCCGTTACATCGGTAAACGCCAATTTGCCACCGGGCACCAGATCGTTGCGAAACAGCTTCCCCGGCCCCACGCTCTGCACCAGATAGACATCCAGGTCGCCATCACCATCCATGTCCAGCAAGGCGACCCCGGCACCCATAATCTCGGGCATCGCGAAATCGCCCTTGGCCCCGGTCTGATGGCTAAACACTAGTCCCGTATCGGCAGCCACCTCACGAAACAGTGCCGGAGCTCCGGCGGGCGTGGCCGCATCATTTTTGGGCGCAGAACATCCCGCCAGGACGATGACCGCCACCGCGGTGACGCCGGCCAGACATTGAGAACGAGAAAGGAACATCACCTTAAGCGTGCCAGATCCTGGCCAATGGCGGAAGCGAGTTGGCCTTGCCCCCACCGGTTCGCCTGCTGGAAAGCCGCTTGCAGACTCGCCCGCGCCGCGTCACGCTGTCCCGCCCGCGCCTGGGTCGCACCCAAGGCATAAAGATACGTCGGCGTTGCCTGATCGTCGCTTTGGGCCGCCTTCTGCAAGTGGGAGATCGCCACCGCATACTGCTTCTGGTTCGCCAGCAGCCGCCCCAATTGGAAGTGCGAATTGGCGGCCGCTGGATTGAGAGCAATCGCCTGTTCAAATGCACGCCCCGCCGCCGCCAGTTGCCCGCTCTCCTGCAGAAGGGCTCCCAGATTGTGGTGCGCGTCCGCGTTGCCGGGGTCGATCTGCAGGCTCCGCTCGAACGCTCGCCGTGCTTCCGTTGGCTGATTGCTCATGCCCGCCAGCACTCCATAGTTGTAGTAAGCGTCGGCGGAATTCGGCTCCAGCGCGATCGCTGCCCGGTACGCCTGTTGCGCCTTGTCCGGTTGGTTCAAGCGCGCGTACAACGAGATTAGATTCACGTGGGCTTGAGCCAGCTTGGGGTCCAGTTGCAGGGCTTGAAGCTGCAACTCGACCGCGGCCGGCAACTGCCCCTGGGCTTCAGCGGACTGGGCCTGCCGCAGCAGTCGTGACGGCCCCGCATTAAACTCCCGGACCGAATCCATCAATCGATCCTCCAGCGGCGGAGCACTGGTCTTCAATTTCGGATACTGTGCCATGTAGACCTGAGCCCGCTCGGCTTGTCCGGTTCTTTGCAAATGCTGGGCCCAGGCAAACAGGGCCGCACCGTAGGCGGGATAGATCGCCAGGGCCTTCTCGTAGTTTTCGGGCTGATTGGCCGCACGCCCCAGTCCGAAGAGGGCCTGTGGTTGCTTCGGATCCCGGCCGAGCACGGTTTGAAAGGCGCGGGCGGCCTCGGCATTTCGTCCTTGCGTCAGTTCCGCGTCACCTAGCCCCAGTAGAGCCGGTGTCGAGTCCGGCTGCACCTTCAGGGACTGGGCGAACATCTCCGCGGCGCGCGGGGCGTCTCCAGATGCCGCCGCCGCGCGTGCCAACAGATAGGGCCAATCAAAGCGCTGCGGCTCAAGCTCACGGGCGCGCTGGTAACAGGCCACCGCGCCGGCCAACTGTTCATGCGCGTGAAGAACCATCCCCAAGCGCCCCACCAGGGCCGGGTCGTGGGGTTTGGCTTGGGCATCGTACTGGGCCGCCTGAATGGCCCGGCGGATCGAAGGGAGGAAGGTTTCAGTGTTGACTAAAGGAAGAGGGGTGGTGGCGCGCGGAGGGCCGCACGCCACCAAACTCAGCAACAGCGCTAATGCTTGGCGGCCGGGGCAGCGGCCGGAGTAGCCGGAGTTGTACCCGACGCGGGAGCAGCGCCCGTCGCGGGCGCCACCGGCTTGTCCAAATCCGCCGGATAGATCACACCCGGGGACGGACCTTTCCAGTTGGCGGGTTTCGGTTCGATGCGGCTGCCAATATCGATGAGACACAGGATCAAAAGAAACGACAGAAACAGTAGTGACGACAAGAAGATGATCGCATTGACAGCACTGTCATGGCGCAAATGCATGAAAAACAGCGCCACCAGAGTAGCCTTGCAAGTAGCGATCAACACCGCAATGATCACGTTGGCCGAACCGAAATCAAAGCTGGCCGCCGAAACCGTAACCACCGTCAGAATCAAAAGTGCGATCAGAATCCCTAAATAGAGCTTCCAATCATTGGCGTGGTCGTAATGACCGGCGGCGTGTGCGCCCGAAGTCATAGATGGTGCGTGTTGGCTCATTCGTCTATCCAATCAGGTACAGCAGCGGGAACAGGTAGATCCAAATCAAGTCGACCAAGTGCCAAAACAAGCCCACCAGATCGACCGGCGTGTAGTAGCCAGGACCAAAATCACCCTTGATCGCCCGGATCAGCAGCCACGTGATCGCGCCCATGCCCAGAACCACGTGGGATCCATGCAGACCCGTCATCATGAAGTAAAAGCTGAAGAAGATGTATTCGTTCGGCTGGCCTTGGGCATAGTGGAAGAACTTGCCGGGCAGCAGGCCATCGTGAATCTTGTGGCTGTATTCGAAGTACTTCACCACCAAGAACGTCCCGGCGCAGGCTAGGGTCAAGATCAAATTGGTGATCAAAACCTTCCGCCGGCCAGTCTGGGCGGCCCAAACCGCCAGCACCATCGTGAAGCTGGAAATCAGCAGGACTACCGTGTTCAGCGCGCCCATGTTGCGGTCCAGGTGATGGTGGGCCGCCTTGAAAGCCTCCGGGAACTTGGCCTGTTGGAGGCCGAAGCCCACAAACAGACCGCCGAACATTAGGATTTCTGTTGCCAGAAACAGCCACATACCCAACTTGGCAGTGTCGAACTGCTGCGCCATTTCGACGAAGTGGTGCTGCAGGTTCGGGTCGTGATGACCGTGTGCATCGTGGCCGTGGGTATCACCCGGAGCCGGTAGCGTGTGAGAAGACATAGTTGCGTTTCGCTCCTGAGTTAGGATTCCCGCCGCACGGCCGGCGCATCGAAGTCGTACGGGCCGTGCTGCATCACAGGATTATTCGGGAAATTGTGGGTGATGGGCGGGGACTGCGTCTCCCACTCCATCGTCCGGGCACCCCAGGGATTGTCGGGGGCATCGTATTTCTTGCGCAGCGAGGCCAACAGCACCCCAGCGGCGATGAACAAACCGAGCGCCAACACCCAGCTGCCCACCGTGGACCCAATGTGGTTGCCCTGGAACTGATCCAGATAGCTGTAGTACCGCCGAGGCATCCCCTTAGCACCCATGGCGAACTGGTTCAGGAAGGTGATGTTGAAGCCGAAGAAAACCAAAATGCAGCCGATCCGGGCCCAGGTCTCGTTGTACATGCGGCCAAACATCTTGGGCCACCAATAGTGCACACCGGCCAGGAAGGCGATCACCGTACCGCCCATCATCACGTAGTGGAAGTGAGCCACGATGAAGTACGTGTCGTGCAGGTGGATGTCCACGCTCAAGGCTCCCAGGAAGATACCGGTCAGGCCACCGATGGTGAACAGCAGCAGGAAGGAGATGGCATAAAGCATGGGCGTATCGAGTGAAATCGAACCCCGGTACATCGTCGCCACCCAGTTAAACACCTTGATGCCGGACGGGATGGCCACCAGGAAGGTGAGGAACGAGAAGATCACCGCCGCCAACTGAGACTGGCCAGAGGTGAACATGTGGTGGCCCCACACGATAAAGCTAATCAGCGCGATAGCCACTGAGGAAAACGCAATCGCGCGGTAACCAAAGATATGCTTCTTCGAGAAGGGCGGAATGATCTCGGAAATGATCGCCATGCCGGGCAGAATCATGATGTACACGGCTGGGTGCGAATAGAACCAGAAGAAGTGCTGGAACAGCACCGGGTCGCCACCCAATTTCGCGTCAAAGATACCGATCTGGAACATACGCTCAAAAGCCAACAACAGAAGGGTGATGGCCAGGACCGGGGTCGCCAAAACCTGAATGATCGCTGTGGCGTAGGTGCCCCACACAAATAGAGGCAAATCAAACCAGCCCATGCCTGGCGCACGCAGCTTGTGCACGGTGGCCACAAAGTTGATTCCCGTGAAGATCGACGAGAAGCCCAGGACGAAAACCGAGAATGTCATCAACGTCACCGCGCCACCAGTCGTTGTGGAGTAGGGCGTGTAGAACGTCCAGCCAGTGTCAATGCCGCCGGTCAGAATCGCCGTTAGCGCCATGATCGCGCCGGTCATGTACACGTAGTAGCTCGCCAAATTCAACCGCGGAAACGCCACGTCCTTGGCGCCCAACATTAGCGGCAGCACAAAATTGCCCAGGGCTGCGGGAATGGCCGGGATGATGAACAGAAACACCATCACCGCACCATGCAGCGTGAAGACTTTGTTGTAGGTCTCCGCCGTCATGAAGTCTTCCTTCGGCGTCAGCAATTCCAAGCGCAACGCCAAGGCGAACAACCCGCCCAGGAGAAACGCCGTCAACACTGACCAGAGGTACATCAAGCCAATGCGTTTGTGATCGACCGTGGTGAGCCAGCTCATCAGTCCGCGATACTGCGGGTCTTCCAAATAGCTGGCGTGGGGGGCATGCTGCCCGCCGTGATGCGTTACCGGAGTACTTGTGGTAGCCATACAGTTCTTCGCCTGTTCCTCTAATCTACTTCTGCTTCTTGATGAATTCGATCAATGCGAGGATCTCACGATCACGCAACAAACCTTGATAGGTGGGCATGATGCCCTCATAGCCGCTCACCACCATCGCTTGAGGCTGCAGGATGGAAGTGCGGATGTAGTTCTCATCCATCATCATTTCGCGGCCGTCGGTCATCTTGCGCATATTGCCAAATGATCCGGTCCAGGTGGGCCCTTGCCCCTTGGTGCCATTGATCGAGTGGCAAGTGGCGCAACCGCGGGACTCATAGAGCAGCGCGCCCAGTTCCGCCAGCGGCATCGACCGCAGATTGGGCGGACCGTTCTGCAAATAGTCTTCGTACTGGGTCGGCGACATCACAACGATTTTGGCGTTCATCCCCGAGTGACCCTTGCCGCAATACTCAGTACATTGCACTTGGTACTCACCCGGAATGTTCGACTGGAACCACTGCTCCGTATAACGGTTCGGCAGCACGTCCATCTTGATGCGGAAATTTGGAATAAAGAAGCTGTGCAGGACGTCTTTCGACTGCATGATCAACTTCACCGGCTTGCCCGCCGGGACGTAGAGTTCGCCGAGCGAACGCATTCCATCCGGATACTCAAATGTCCAAATCCATTTCTCACCGGTCAGGTTGATTTCCAGTGCATCACCTGGGGCGACGGTTGCCGTCATGTAGTCCTTGAAACCCCAGAAAAACACCACCAGGCACAGCAGCAACGGGATGATGGACCAGGTCAGTTCCAGGCCCAAATGGTGCGTCACCTTCCCGACCCGGTCATGGGCTGATTTGCGCCGGTAGCGCAGGACGAAGTACCCGATCAAACCCGCGATCAACAGGAAGAACCCGATGTTCAGAAACACGATGAACATGAAGAGATTGTCCACCGCCGCCGCATGCGACGTTCCTTGCATGGGCAAAAAGAAATCACGAAACCAGCTCATTGATTCACCGCCAATAGGGGCACGCGCTTACGCTCGCCCCGAAACATTTTCAGTAGAAATAATCCAATCGCTAGCATGGTCAGAACTCCGCCCACCTTCATGACATTGGTCGCCGCAACCACGTAGGCACCGGCCTTCGGATCGTAGTGAAAACACCACAACAGCAGCTTGTCCACCGTCAACGGACCGATCTTTTCTTCGCTCGCCTCAGCCAATGCCAACCGCACATCCTGCGGCTTATATCTGATGCCGTAAAGGTACCGCGAGACCTTTCCTTCGGGGGTCAAAATCATGATTGCCGACGAATGCGCATACTGCTGCGTCTTGGCATCAAACTTGTACCGCCAACCCACCTGCTCCGCCAGCTTCTTCACGTTGCCTTGGTAGTCGGCAAAAAAATGCCAGCCCGGAGCCGGCCGATCGAAACTTGCCAGCACCGTCTGCCGTTTATTGGCCGCCAGATTCCAGGTTTCGGTCGGGTCAATGGAAATCGTAATGACGTCGTATTCTTTGCCTGGGGTCCAAGGAATCTCGCGCAGGACGTTGGTCTCACCATTCAGCACCAGATTGCACAACATCGGGCACGTGTAATAGACCAAATTCAAAATCACCGGCCGGCCCTGGCGGAAGTACTGCTTCAACGCCTTGGGATAGCCATCCAGACCCATGAACTCAAGGTTCAGGTCGATCGTCTTGCCCAACTGCTCATCGACCCCCACTCCTTCGAGCTCCCGCGGCTTCTCGGGGTCTTTCGCCCAAACGGGGGCGCAGACGCTCCCCAGGAGCATCCCCATCGCCACCGCAGTTGGGAGAATTCTGGTCATTTGTGGGGTGCGGCTCCAGCAGCAGGGGCGGGTGCAGCCGCAGCGGCGCCAGCCGGCGCGGCACCTGCCGCAGCGGGATCAGCCTCGGGTACCTTCACCGGAGTCGGCTTGATGGGATAGAACAACTTACCGGCCTTCGCTTCCGCGGCGAAAAGATCCATCGCCCGGTCGATCGGCAAGCGGACCGATTTCTTTTCGGCATCCGCATAACGGTAGTGATTCAGCTGCTCGGCTTCCTTGGTCCGGATCTCCTGCAATTCCGGACTATCCTGCGTCAGGACGCTGTCGTTGACGTTCTGGTCTAGAGTGGCTTGGAACAGATAGTCCACCGCGAACACCACCAGGACCAGCGTGAAGACGATGCCCGCAGCAAACGCCAGCACCCAGGGGCCACTGGGATCATTCCGGTCGAAGCCCTCTTTTTCAAGAGCGGCAATCTGTTCGGGAGTTAAGGATTTTGTTTCAGACATGGCACTTGCTCCCTAGATGTTCACGTGAGCCAACGATTGTTCCAGTCGCGCATCGCCCTCGGGGACGAGCGAATGTTTCTTAAGCTGCCACCAGAAGGCAAAGGCATACGTGGAGGCCACCGCCAGCCAAGCCACCGCATCCAGCCAGTGCGGCCGGACGCCCTCCTTATCGAAGTTCGGCATGACCATCCAATACAGGTCGATGTAGCAGATCACCAGGATCCACAGGGCGGCCGCCAGCAATGCGCCCAGGTTCCGCTTGACGCGACGCTGGATCAGGAAGAAGAACGGCACAATGAAGTGCCCAAACAGCAGCAAGCCGCTCACAAACTTCCAGCTCCCCACCAAACGCTTGGTGTAGAAGACGGTCTCTTCCGCCAGATTGGCATACCAGATCAGCATGTACTGCGAGAAAGCAATGTAGGCCCAGAACACGGTCAGCGCGAACATCCACTTACCGAGATCATGGTAGTGTTCCAGGTGAATCGATTGCGCTAGAATGCCGTGCCGACGAAGCCAGAGGCAGATCACCGTCACCGTGGCAATACAGGCCAAGCCACCGCCGGCATAAACGTAGATCCCGAAGATAGTCGAATACCAGTGCGGATTCAACGACATGATCCAGTCAAAAGCCGCCGTGGAGACGCTCAGGAAAACAAGCAGCAAACCAGGTGCGGACCACGCGGAAGTGCTGTCCATATGCTTGACAGACTTCGTCTTGTCCTGGGCGGTTGAGTTCGTGTAGATCCGAATGGCCATCACCGACCAGATCAGAACATAGACGAACGCCCGGATGACAAACGCTTCCGGATTTAACCACCCCGCCTTGCCCAACAGGATCTTGTCGTGAGCCACATGCTCACTGTGGGACCACTCATACAGGTGATGAATTCCGCCCAGAATCGGCAGTACCAATACCGCGGCCAAGGGGATCGTGACCATGATGGTCTCAAATATTCGGCGCACCGTAACGCTCCAGGCGGAGCCCGTCAGGTACATCACCATGACAAAGAACAGGCATCCCAGGGCAATCAGTGTGACATCCAAAAAACCCACCAGATAAGACCGGAAGAACCGCTCGGAATCCTGGAAAAAACCCGCCGCGCAACCCGCCCAACCCAGCAACATCAGGAAGGCGATGACATTGCGGACCCGGGTCCACACAGCCTCATCCAGACGCCAGGATTCCCGCGTGTGCTCTATAGTGGCGTATTCAATCATCGAAGTTCGCTCCGCAATTCAGTCGGCACATCCTCAACCGTACCCAGCGTCGACCGCTGCAATGCCCGGACGTAGGCCACAATCGCCCAGCGATCCCGCTCCACGATCTGGAAGCGGTAACCCGGCATCGACCGGCGGCCATGGGAGATCACGTTATACAGTTCACCGTCATTGCTTCCCAGAATTCGCGGATCCATCAAATTGGTCGGAATCCAACCGGCCGCCTTCTTGGGGACAATCCCCCCGCCCTGACCCGTCCGGTCATGGCACGGCGCGCAGTAAGTATTGAAGCGGCGCTGGCCTTGCTTCAAAAGCTCGGGCGTCACCTCCACCGGATTCTTGCCCGTGTACTGCCCGTTCTCCAGGCCCGTAGAGAAGATGGCGTCTTCCTTCAGGTGGCCCACCGCGACGGTGCCCGCAACCGGCGGCCGATTGGAACGACCGTCCGCAAAAAGCGAGGTACCGGACTGCGCCTTAAACTTTTCCTGGCGGTCCATGTCCGGCCAGACTTCAATAGGGGGCACGCGCTGCGGGCCGGAACAGCCAGCCAACAGGACCGCCGCCATCAGGAGTGCCGCTTGCGGCGTGAAGCGTGTGAGGCTCATTCTTCCACCATCTCCACCGTTACGGGATCTAATTCCTGGAGCAGCCGCGTGCACTCGGTGGCATCAAACTTGGGGTCAGCTTTCTCGATCACCAAGACGAACTGGTCGTCGGTGATGCGGTCCGCATGACGGAAATTGAAGATCGGGTGGTATAGCTGCGGGAGTCCGTTCAGGGCGAACATCCCAAATACGGCCCCGAAGGCCGACAGCAGCACCGTCAACTCGAAGGTGATCGGGATCGACGGCTCGAAAGAGAACAGTGGCTTGCCACCGATCACTAACGGATAGGCGCCCAGGCCCGTCCAGTAGGGGAACAGCAGCGGATCGCCAGAGCCGGTCCAGGCAATCAAGGTCAGTGCCGCCGTCGCCCCAAGCGCGCCGCAGCAGATCACGATGCGGCCCAGATGAGAATGCGGGATACCCAGAACATCGTCAATCCCGTGAATCGGGAACGGCGTGTACGCCTCCACTTTCGTGAACCCGCTCTTGCGGACGGCTTTCGCCGCCTTTAGCAGTTTGTCGGGACTCTCGAAAGCCGCGGCGACACCATGCAGCTCCTTCAGTTCCAATGCGGCGGGCAAGGATGAGTTTTCCATTCGCTCCATGCTCCTCGGATTAATGATGGGCCCCGTGGCCGTGCTTGGTGACATGGTCCTCTTGGGCCAGCACACCCTTCACTTCACTGATGGCGATCACCGGCAGGAAGCGGATAAACAACAGGAACAGCGTCATGAACAAGCCCATCGTCCCGATGAACGTCAGGATGTCCACATAGGTTGGACGGAAGTAACCCCAGCTGGAGGGGAGGAAGTCTCGATGCAGCGAAGTCACAATGATCACGAAGCGCTCAAACCACATGCCGATGTTGATGAAGATGGAGGCGACAAACATGATCGGCACACTCGTCCGGCACTTCTTGAACCAGAAGATTTGCGGCGTAATCACGTTGCAGCTGACCATCGCCCAATAGGACCACCAATACGGTCCCAATGCGCGATTGGCGAAGGCGAACTGCTCGTACGGATTACCGGAGTACCAGGCGATGAACAACTCCGTTCCGTAGGCATAGCCGACAATCATGCTGGTCGCCAACATGACCTTGCACATGTTCTCCAAATGCTTGGTCGTAATCAGGTGCTGCAACTGGAGCGACCAGCGGGCCACCGTCATCAGCGTCACCACCATCGCAAAGCCGGAGAAGATGGCGCCCGCGACGAAGTACGGAGGGAAGATCGTCGTGTGCCAACCCGGGATCAGCGACACCGCAAAGTCGAACGACACGATAGTATGGACCGAGAGTACCAGCGGGGTCGAGAGGCCAGCCAAAATGAGGTAAGCCATTTCATAGTGGCGCCAGTGGCGGGCCGACCCGCGCCAGCCCAGCGAAGCGAAGCCCAGCACGTAGGCGCGCACTCCGGTCGCCCGGTCACGCAACGTGGCCAAATCCGGAACAAGCCCGACAAACCAGAACAGCGCCGACACCGTCCCGTAAGTGGACACGGCGAACACGTCCCACTCCAGCGGCGAACGGAAGTTCTGCCACATATTGAGATCGGTGTTGGGTAGCGGGAACAGCCAGTAGATGGCACGCCACGGGCGACCGGTGTGGAACAGCGGGTACTGGGCCGCACAAGCCACAGCGAACAAAGTCATCGCTTCGGCGGCGCGGTTGATCGAGGTGCGCCACTTCTGGCGGAACAAAAACAAAATAGCCGAGATCAAGGTACCGGCGTGGCCGATACCGATCCACCAGACAAAGTTCGTGATGTCCCAAGCCCAGCCGATCGGTGAGTTGTTGCCCCAGACACCGATACCGGTGATCACCAGGTAGCCCAACATGGCAAACATCATGCCCGCGATGGCCACCGAGGGCAGAAAAGCCATCCACCACTGGATGGGCGTGCCCTTTTCGACGATCCGGCTGATGTCTTCCGTCAGCGAGCGATAGGTTGAGTTACCCTGGACCAGGCGCGGAGTCACCTCGTCCAGCATTTCGGGAGATTTAATTGCCAGATCAGCCATGATGTTCCTTCGGTGCACCAGCGGTTTCGCCGGAAAGCTCCGGATTGGGATTGCGCAGCTTTGCCAGGAAAGTGGTCCGGGGCCGCGTATTCAGGTCGGGAAGCAGAGCGTAGTTGCGGCTCTGCTTCTTCAAAAGAGAGACTTTCGATTCCGGATCGTTGACGTTACCAAACACGATCGCCTCGGCCGGGCAGGCCTGCTGGCAGGCGGTGACAACCTCACCATCCCGAATCGGACGGCGGCCTTCCAGCTTGGCCTGGATGCGCTTCTCCTGGATGCGCTGCACGCAGTAGGTGCACTTCTCCATGACGCCGCGCATGCGGACGGTGACGTCCGGGTTGGAAGCCAACTTTTCCACTTCGGTCATCGTCTTGTGGTAGTTCAAGAAGTTGAACCGGCGGACCTTATAGGGGCAGTTGTTCGCGCAGTAACGGGTGCCGACACAGCGGTTGTACGCCATGTCGTTTAACCCTTCCGGCGAATGTACCGTCGCCGCCACCGGGCAGACCGATTCGCACGGCGCCGCTTCGCACTGCTGGCAGTTCAGCGGCTGCATCACCGCTTGCGGGTCATCTTCGGAGCCCGTGTAGTACCGGTCCATGCGGATCCAGTGCATCTCGCGGCCATTGCCCACCTGCACCTTGCCCACCACCGGAATGTTGTTTTCCGCAACACAAGCCACCACGCAGGCATTGCAGCCGATGCAGGTGGCGAGATCGATCGACATGCCCCACTGGTAGCCCTTGGAGTAGTCATGAACACCGTAGATCGATTCGTCCGGCGCTTCCACCGTTTCCGGCGCAAAGTGCGGCTCGCGACGCCAGAACTCCAGCGTGCCTTCCAGAACGATGGGACGTTTGTGCCCCGTCAGCGGCTCCACCATCGAATGGTGTTCCTGGGTCGTGATCAGCTTGTAGGTGCCACTACCCTTGGCCACCGTCACTTCGCCAAAACCCAGCTTGGCAGTGGAACGGAGAGGATAGGCATTAAAGCCCGCGCCCTTGCCGACACGGCCCACTTCAGTCCGGCCATAACCCAGCGCAATACTGATGGAGTTATCAGCTTGGCCCGGCTGCGTCATGGCGGCGATCTCGATCGTCTTACCAGCGCTCGTGAGCTTGATCAGGTCGCCATCCACGACGCCCAACTGCTTGGCCGTCGCCACTGACATCATCGCCGCGTTATCCCAGACCAGCTTGGTCATCGGATCCGGCGCTTCCTGTAGCCAGGCGTTGTTCGCAAACCGGCCGTCGTAGATCGAGGCATCCGGCACGAACACCACCTCCACACCGGCAACCTTGGGGGCCGCCGCCGGAAGTTGAACCTTCTTCACGTCCACCGCCGGCTTCACTTCAACCGGCTTAGCGGCGGCAGCAATCACGCCATCATGCAGCGCCTTGCGCCAGGCCGCTTCCTTGTCGCCAGCAAACTGCTTTAGCCAAGCAGCTCGGACAATCTCGTATCCCTTGGGAGCTTTGTCGCCCGCCAGTTGAGCCGTCAATTCCAGAGCCGACCGGCCACCGTAGAGGGGTGCGATCAAAGGCTGCTGAACCGAGGCCGTGCCGTCGGCTGAAACCGCGTCACCCCAGGCTTCCAGATAATGCGCTTCCGGCAGATGCCACTTGGCGGCCACCGCCGTCTCATCCACCTCGAGACCCAGGTGCACCGAGACCGGCACCTTCTTCATCGCAGCCGCGAAATCAAGGTCAGCCGGGGCCGTGAATACCGGGTTGGCATTGCCGAGCACGACCAGCGTAGTCACCTTGCCCGCACTCAGGTCCGCCGCCAGCGCCTTCAAGGCGGCCGTCTGGGAGGTCCAGTTGCTGGCTGTCAGGGTTACCGTCTGGCCCACATTGCCCAACGCCACATTGATCATCAGCGCCAGTGCATGAACCCGCGCCGGTTGCCGAGGGCCCGCCACGACGATCGACTTGCCACCGTTCGCCTTCAGGTCCCGCACCATCGCCATCAGCGTCTTCTGCGCCTTGTCCGCCGCACCACCCAGCACAGACAGATCCGCCACCACGCCCAGTTCGCGAGCGAGCGCACCCGCAAAGGCATCCACGTCCGCTGAGCGGGTCCGGACCCGGTGATCCGCCATCGCGCCGGTCAGCGAGAACTGGCTTTCCACCACGTACAGCCGATTCATCGAATCGGATTCCTTGCTCACGCGGCGCTTCTTGGAAAACTGCTTGATCGCCAGGGGCGTCTTTGAATCGCCACCCAGGAAATCAGCGTCCAGGGAAACCACCACATCGGCCTTGTCGTAGTGGTAGTGCACATTGTGCGCCTTACCAAACACCACGGCTGAGCCTTCGTAGGCGTTGTCGTCGTTGATCGGGTCGTAGCTCACCCAAACCGACTTGGGGAACTTGGCGGCCAAAGCAGCGCCGCGATCAGCCAGCGCCGGAGAAACCACTTTCTCGCTGACAATCCGCAGACCTTCACCCTGGCCCAGCTTGTCGGCCGTGAACTGGGTGGCCGCAAAAGCATCCCAATCAGACCACTTGGCCGGCTTGCCGTCGCGCAGCACTTGCTGCGACCGGTCCGGATCATACAACCCCAGCACGGAGGCTTGCGCAAACGCACCCACCGCACCCAGCGATTGCGGGTGGGCGGCGTGCCCTTCAATCTTGGTCGGACGGCCGTCGTGCGCCTCCACCGTCAAGCCCATCACCTGACCACCCAGCGTGTAGGCTGTATTGTACAGGAACGGCTTGCCGGGGACCAGGTCCTCGACGCCCTTGGCCAGCGGCAGAATCTTGTCTTCCGGGCGCCGGCAGGCCGACAGGCCGGCCAAGCCGAAAGAGGCCGCCATCAGTTTCAGGACATTGCGGCGGCTTTCGCCTTCAAACAATTCCGAGCCACCCGGGAACTCTTGCGAGACCCAGTCACGGAACTGCGAAGTGCCCGATAATTCCTGCAGGCTACGCCAGTATTGGGGCCCCGATTTAGGAGCCATCTTGGTAATGTTAACCAAACTCATCGGTGACACCCCGAGCAATTGACGGGAGGAGCAATCTTTTTCTGGGCGATCAGTTCGCGGCCAATCTCTGCCGGATCACGATCCGGTGTCCACGCCAGATTCGTCACCAGTTCGGTGGGTCGAATCTTGGCCGCCGGGTTGCGGTGGCAGTCCACGCACCAGCCCATCGACAGGGGTTGCACCTGCTTCACTTCAATCATCTGGTCCACGCGGCCATGGCAGGAGACGCAGCTGACGCCGGCATTCACGTGCGCCGAGTGGTTAAAGAACACATAGTCCGGAACCTTGTGGATCTTCACCCATTCCACCGGCTGGCCGGTCTTGTAGCTGGCGCGGACCGGAGCCAACAGCGGACTTTCGGGCTTCACCCGGACATGGCAGTTCATGCAAGTCTCGGTGGGAGGCACCGCCGCATGGGCCGCCTTTTCCACTGTATTGTGACAGTAGTAGCAATCCATGCCCAGATTGCCCGCGTGCAGCTTGTGGCTGTACGGGACAGGCTGGTGAGGCTGGTAACCGACATCGATCACCAATGGATGGGAAAAATAGGCATAAGCCGCGGCGCCAGACAAGACGCCTACAGCAAGTAGCGCAGTGGCAGCCCGCGCGATCAGGTCATGTTGCCGTGTAAAGAGGGGCATTGATTCGAAGCACGCACTTTCGTCGACTCAGAAACCTGGAAGAGTGGTCGGACGACTGTCTATTTTTCTACCATGGCCGTAGAATTTCCGCAATAGGAGAAATTTTTCTTGTCTGACCGCAATTCCGCTACGGCCTACCGCTTCCTCACGGCTCCGCGAGTCCGTTGGAGCCTGCCCAAGCCACCCACCGAACGCCCGGGCCCGTTGGGGCGCTTGTTCGGCGATTTGAAGGTTCGCCCTAAGTTGATGATTTTGCACAACTTATTCTTTCTGCTCCTGGGAGCGAGCGTCTATTTGTCCCTGATTCCGCTGTTTGAACAGCGGGTCGCGACGGCCAAGGCTCGCGAGGTTTCTCTTCTCACGAAGCTCTTCCTCCAGGACCGCGTTGTCTTCCAGGTCTCCGGGATGGAGCTATACGATTATCGGGAGGGTTCGCCCCTGGCGTTAGGGATTCCTCCGAAAATTATCAATTGGCTGGAGTTACACCCCGGCCAGGTGTACAACGACGACGCGCAGGATGCGCTATTCCGGTTGATGCCCGCTTCCGGTCTTTTTCGCCGGGTCAGTGTACCGAACGTGTTCTATGACGGCGTCGTCGAGCGGGCCAAGATCACCATTTTCCTGGTGCTGGGAATTCTCTATACGCTGGCCATCGCCGTGCTGGAGCTGGTGATCATGCCCCGCTATGTCTATGGACCCATTCAGCATTTCCTGGATGCCGACGCGGCGGTGCAGGCCGGGCGGCGCGAAGACGAACTGATCCCCGACAAAATGATCATGGGCGACGAAATCGGCCGCATCATGAAGAGCCGCAACGCGGCCGTGGCTAATTTGCGGGCCCAGGAAGAGGCCCTGGAAACCGCCCGGCGATCGCTGGAAGAGCAGGACCGGCTGGCCAGCCTAGGCCTGCTGTCAGCCTCGGTGGCCCACGAGATGAATACGCCCCTGGCCGTGCTGCTGGGGTCGATCGAGAAACTGGAAGAAACCGAAAAGCGGGCCGCGGTGCAGGACCGGTTGGCCCGGATGAAACGCGTGGCCCAACGCTTGAAGAAGATCTCGGAAAGCCTGGTGGATTTTGCCCGGGTCCGCAAACAGGAAATGGAGCCGGTTTCGCTGCATCCGCTCATTGAGGAAGCCTGGCAACTGGTTTCGATCGACGAGAAATCCGCTGAAGTTCACTTTCACAACCGCGTGGGGTTGGACGTCCGGGTGGTGGGCAACGCCGACCGGTTGATCCAGGTATTTGTGAACCTGCTGCGCAATTCCTTGAATGCCGTCAGCTCCGGCGGGTTGATTGAGACCATGGCCTCAACATCCGCCAACCTCGGCCATCGGGAAGTATCGATTAGAGTGGAAGATAATGGGCCAGGAATACCACCCGAAGTACTGCCCGAGATTTTTGAGGCGTTTGTGACCACCCGACTGGACGCTCGCGGCACGGGATTGGGGTTGACGGTGGCCGAAGGGATCATCTCCCAGCACGGCGGCACCATCGCCGCATCCAACCGTCCCGGCGGCGGCGCGGCCCTAGTCGTGCGGCTGCCGGCCGCATGACTGGAAATGGCGAGCGCGGCTGCCGGCCGCATGATGAAAGGGATAGCGGACGCGGCTTCCCACCGCACGAACTGGAGGAGTTGATGGCTAATACCGAAATCAATCCTGAGCTCATCGAAATCTCATCACTGCCGCCAGTGGATGTCGCCGTGCTCGATGACGACCTCGACTTCCGCACCTACGTGGAAGACATCCTCCGCGACGAGGGCCCCTACGCGGTCCGTACCTACGCCCAGGCCGACCTGCTGCTGGAAGCTGAGAAGGCACCCGATATCGTCCTGCTGGACATGAAAATGGGCGAAGTGCGGGGCGACCGGGTGCTGGAGCAACTGCTCACTCGCTGGCCACAACTCTGCGTCATTGTTGTCACCGGATATCCGTCGCTGGAAGACATGCGCTCCACCTTCAAGCAGAAGGCGTTTGACTATCTGGCCAAGCCGTTCACCATCGCGCAGCTGCGGCAGACCCTGAAGAATGCGCTGGAAGCCTTTGGCCTGGGCCGCACGCCGCAGGACCGGTTACGCGAAAAGCTCGGCCACCGCATCAAGATGATGCGCGTCGAACGGGATTGGTCCTTAAAAGACCTGGCCAACTCCACCCGCCTGTCGGTCTCCCAAATCAGCTCGATCGAGCGGGGGACAAACCTGCCCTCCATCGAAAGCCTACTGGCCATCTCCCGGGCGTTTGAGAAGAAGCCCAGCGATCTGCTGGCGTCGATTGAATTTTGAGTCTCACTCAAAGATCTGCACCGCCGCCATCGATCAACGCCGCCTCCATGCTGAGGCCTAGTTCGGCCGCGGCTTGCTCAAAAGGAGTACCGGGGTTGTGCTTGAACCACTCGCGGGAGGCTTGGATATCACGGCGATCTTCCTCGGTGACTGGTTCATCGTCGATGCTGGCGATCGCCAGGGCGCGGTCGAAAGGATCGAGCATCACTTCCAATAGCCCGACAACGGCAGACAGCTTCTCTGGAGCGAGGCGCTCAATCATACCGTGTGCCTGTTGCTTTCGTTGTTGAGTGAGCTTGGGGTTCATGGAGTGGCCATCCCCTCAGCGTTATGATTCTGCCATGACGGTAACGCCCTCAACCCGCTCAGCCTAGCTCCCGATAGCATCACGAACGCCCCTATAACTCCTCCCGGTCAATCTCTCCCGCGTCGCGTGTATGAGAAAGGGCACCGCCCAGAAAGCCAAAGAGCCTCTTCCCGAAGGAAGAAGCCCTGGCCCACGACCCAAAGTTGCGGCACTTAGAAGTAGAGCTTCAAAGCAATCTGCAAGCGGCGCGGCTGGTTGATCTGGTTGCGCCAAACGCCGAAGTTGGGGTCCTGCAACGTCTGGGCCCCACCGACGCCGCCCCACAATACGCGGTTGAAGGCGTTGAAAGCTTCGCCGCGGAGGTTGAAGCGGATCTTCTCGGTGAAGTTGAAGTCCTTGGCGATGGAGAAGTTCTCGCTCAAGTTCGGCAGGAACCGGAAGTTCGGGTTAAAGCGCGTCATGTTGCCCAACCGGTCCGTTGGCTGATCAGGGAACGCGGCGCGGCTGATGTAGGTCTCCTTGAAGGGATCAAAGCGATCACCGGCCGGCTTGGTCCGCCAACCTTCGTAGCTGGAAACGGTGGGCCGGTTGGCTCCGCCAAAGTAGGGGAAGCTGACCGTGGTGCCGATGCCAACGGGCGTGCCGGAGCTATACACCTGCACGCCACCCAGGCGCCAACCGCCCAGGACGACGTTGCCCAATCCCCCGGCATTCATGTACTTGCGTCCCTTGCCGAACGGCAGCTCATAGACGTAGCTGAACTTCAGGTTGTGCGTTTGGTCCAGCTGGCCGATCGAGTATTCCAGCGAGCGGTTGTTCTGGTCCATGGCCGCGCCACCCACCCAGGCCGAATCCGCATCGGTGAGGATCTTCGAGAACACATAGCTGGTCAGGAAGGTCAGTCCGCTCGAATAACGCTTTTCCAGCTTCAGCACGAAGGCATGATACTTGCTCGATCCGCTGCGGTCGCCATTGCCGCCCGCCGTGTCGATAGTGCTGTATTGCGGGAACGGCCGCCTCGACCACGCCACACTCAAGTTGTCACGGAAGCTGGCAAAGGGCTTGGTGAGCCCCGCCGCCTGGGCCGCCGCCGAGCTGATCGGCGAGTTCAACAACGTCCGGCCTGCCGCGGTGAAGGGGCTTAAATTCGCCGGCAGCGACGCCAGGTTCAGCTGGTTGTAATTCAACAAGCCGGCCTGCAGGTGCGTGCCGCGCACGTAGTTGTAGCCGACTTCCAGCACCGTGTCTTTGTTGATCTGACGCTGGAGATTGAAGGTGTAAGTCAGGTTCTCCGGCGCGCGGCTGACTTCATTGCCTTGCCACCAGGGCTGTGAGTTGTAGTTGTTGAAATCCGGCACCAGGAACGGCGGCTTCGGCCAGGCCGGGAAGCCGTTCTGCAGTTGGAAGGTGGGCACAAAGCCCTGCGGGTCCACCTGCGGGGTGTCGTAGATCTGCACAAATCCCTGGAAGTGCGTGGAGCCACCAACGGCGCGCACTGCACCAAAGGTACGCGCGGCTCCGGCGCGAATCACGGTCTTGTCATTCAAGCTATAGGCCAGCGACAAACGCGGACCCCAGCCGCCATACCAGGTATCCACCAGCCGCCGCCGCCCCTCGCGGCCTTCACCCGTGCCCGCAAACACCAGCGCCCCCGGGCGGCCATTGGCACCCGGATTGGGGCGCGTGGGGTTGAAGTCACTGAACTGATCGTTGGCCGAATAGGGCGAAATGTTCACGTCATAACGAATGCCATAATTGATGGTCAACTTCTGGTTGATCCGCCAGTCATCCTGGAAGTAGCCGCCATAATACGGGAACCGTTGCGCGACATAGCGCGGCGTGTGGATGTTGCCGGTCACCGCCCCGCCCAGCATGAAGCTGGCAAAGCCGGATCCGGTCAGGTTCGCCAAGTCACCCAACTGCCCGGTCACGCGCCGGTTGAAGGATGCCTGCCCCATGATGTTCTGCTGGCCAAAGCCGCTGTAGTTCACCATTTCATACAGGCCGCCCATCTTGAAGCTGTGCTTGCCTTTGATCCAGCTAAAGTCGTCAT
Source organism: Bryobacteraceae bacterium (assembly GCA_947458745.1). Classification (GTDB taxonomy): domain Bacteria; phylum Acidobacteriota; class Terriglobia; order Bryobacterales; family Bryobacteraceae; genus JAPKYZ01. Next base: position 110,125 of record CANGYQ010000007.1, read on the forward strand.
TGAACGAATAGACGGCGTTGTCAGAGCCATTGTCGGAAGGGCCGCCCCAGCTGTTAAAGTCGGCCAGCGAGACGTTTAGCAGGTTGTTGTTGCAGTCCGGAACGTTGCCCAAACAGACGGTATCTTTCCAGGGCCGCGCACCCACGGCCAACGCCCGGTTGATTTCGCGCCAGTCATTGCCACCAGCAAAGAAGCGGTTGATCTTGTTGGAGCTAATCGTCCAATCCCAGCTGATGCGGTACTGTTTGCTGGTGGTGTTGTTGTAGTTGTTGCCATTCAGGAACCCGGGCAACCCAATCGGACCGGCTGCACCTGGGGCGCTGGAACGCTTATTGTCGGAGTAGTAGAAGCTCATGCGGTGCTTCTCGTTAAAGTTGTGATCGCCGCGGATGCTGAACTTATCCCACGGTGCCACCTGGGTGCCCGTCTGGATGTAGTTGTTGCGCACATAGGCGGAAGTGCCCGGAGTGATGCCGGCCACATTCGGTAACGCCGTCTGCCCAATGGGGCTCATCGCCCGGAAGATGCTGTCAAACCGCGCCGCCGGAATCTGGTTGTTCGGGAACGGTGAGCGGCTGCCCGATGCACCCGTGGTGGGATCGAAAATGGTAATCCGGTTGTTGTTGTTATCCACCCAGTTATTGAAGTTGCCGTCGTAGAACTCCCGGGGAGCCACCGACAGGAAGCTGGGGTTGGCACCCTCGCGGTTGCGGAATCCTTCATAGGAGACAAAGAAGAACGACTTATTCTTGCCGTTGTAAATCTTCGGGATCCAGATGGGGCCGCCAAAGGTGCCGCCGAAATCATGCTGCTTGTAGACGGGCTTGCGAGTGGCCTTGTTGTAGAAGCCAGCGTCCAGCGCGTCATTGCGCAAAAACTCAAAAAGATTGCCGTGGAACTCATTGGTGCCAGATTTAGAGACGAAGCTCATCTGGCCGCCTTGGGCACGGCCGTACTCGGCCTTGAAGCCATTGGAATCCACGGTGAACTCGCTGATGGCATCCAGCGAGGGCGTATTCATGGCCGCCCATTGCGTTTGCAGAGCGCGCCCGGTGTTCGAGGAAACGCCGTCCAGCGAAACGCCGTAGGTGGCCGCCTGACCGCCGCCAATCGAGAAGTTGTTATTGCCGTCATTTGGGGCCTTCACTTCCGGTGCCAGCAGGGCAAGGTCAAAGGGCGAACGGAGCTGGCCGCCGACAACCAGCGGCAACTGGTCCACCAGCCGGTTGGCCACGGCGGTCTGAATGCGGGCATTCTCGGTTTGCACCTGCACCCCGGTAGCAGCCACTTCGATGGCCTGTTGCGTCGTGCCCACTTCCAGCGTGATATCGAGACGGGCCGTACCGGACGCCGAGACAATGATGTCCTTGGCGACGGCAGCCTTAAAGCCCTGCTTCTCCACCCGCACTGTATAGGTGCCGATCTCGAGCGACGGCAGCGTGTAGTCACCCGATGAAGCGGAGGTCACCCTGGTGATGGCACTGGTTTCAGTACGCGTCGCTGTGATGGACGCATCGGGGATAATCGCGCCGCTTGAATCCTTAACGACACCCGTAATCAGGCCGCGGTCCTGTTGGGCATTCAGCAGCGTGCAGGCCGTAGCGGCCAGCAGAAGCAAACGTGACTTCATAAAACTCCTCTGGTAAAGCAATCTGGCGAAGAAGATATCACAACTTGAATGGCAACATAAAGGCCACCATCATGAAACAGTTCGCAGACCGGTATCCGGCGGTGATCACCAACAACATCTGTGACTTCGCCCGGACCGGCCTGGAGTTGCCAGATGCGCTTGGAAAAACTGACCCCAGTTTGGCCTGCGGCACGCTACAATCTCTATAGGCGAACAAATGGCGAAACCAGCGAACGCAAAACTCGACCTCCCCCGTCCCCTGCCCCTCCGGCAAACCGCATCCGATCTGCTCCCCTACCGCAGCCTGGACCCGCTGCTGCCGGGGCTGCCGCGGGGGGCGATCACGGAGATCGTGGGGGCAGCCTCGTCCGGGCGGACGGCGGTGATGCAGTCCATGCTCGCGACGGCGACCCGCGGCGGCGAGGTGTGCGCCGTCGTCGATACGCATGTCGCTTTTGACCCGCAGTCCGCTCGGTTGGCGGAGGCCGATCTGGGGAAGTTGCTGTGGGTGCAGTGCGCGCACCAGGTAGACAAGGCCATGCGGGCGGCGGACATGATTCTGCATGCGGGCGGCTTTGGCCTGGTGGTGCTGGACCTGGCCGATGCTCCGGTGGCGGCCACCCAGCGCATCCCCACCTCGCACTGGTACCGGTTCCAGCGGGCAGTGGAGCATACGCCCACAGTGTTGATCGTACTGGGCACCCAGTCGCTCGCTCGCGCCTGTGCCGCGCGGCAGATCGAACTGACCCCGCAGAGCCCGGTGTGGCAAGGCCGGACGCCGTTCGCGCTGCTGGAAGGCCTGGAGCTGGAGGCTGGTCTGCGCAAGCCGGTTCTGACGCAGAAGCTGACGCTGGAAGCCCGCCTGCCCGCCACCCTGGGAGCGTAAGCCGCCATGTTCGCCTGCTTGTTTGGATCGTCGCCCCTGCTGGCCGAACTGGCCGGGCAGTTCTCGCCCTTGCTGGAGCTGACCGCCCCCGATACGGTAGTCTTCTCGCTGGCTGGCTTGGCACGCCTGTTCGGCGATACGCACCAGTTGGCCTCTGAAGTGTCGCGTCGCGGGCAGACGATGGGCATTCAAGCCAATCTGGCTATCGCTCGCAACCCGGACGCCGCCGTCGTCGCGGCACGACATCTGCGGGGCGTCACCATCATCGCGCCCGGTGATGAAGCGGCGGTGTTGGGGCGCATCGCCATCCACCATCTGCCAGCGGACCCGGTGCTGATCGACACCCTGCTCAGTTGGGGTATCCGCACTTTTGGCGAATTTGCCGCGCTACCCGCGATGGGGATAGCGGAGCGGCTGGGCGAAGCGGGAACACGGCTGCGCCTGCTGGCCTGCGGGCAACTTTCCCGACCGCTGCAAGTGGCGGCGCCCCCCGAAGACTACACCGCCCGGCAGGAGTTGGAGCATCCGGTGGAACTGCTGGAGCCACTGCTATTCGTCGTCTCCGCGCTGGTGCGGGACCTCACCGCTCGCCTGGCGCGGCAGTCGCTCTCCACTAACCGCATCACGCTGAAGTTCACGCTGGCCAAGGGGGAGCAACGGACAAGGTCGCTCGAATTCCCGGTCGCCTTACGGGACCCGATGGTCTTGCTGAAGCAAGTGCAGCTGGATCTCGAAGCCCACCCAGTGAAGGCGGTGATCCAAGCTTTGGAGGTGATGCTGCATCCGGCCGAGACACGGTCACGCCAGGATGGGCTGTTCGTCCCCACCGCACCGGAGCCCGAAAAGCTGCAACTGCTGATCGCGCGGCTAGGTGCGCTGGTGGGGCCCGAGCAGGTCGGCACGCCCGCTCTGCTGGACACGCATCGGCCGGATGCCTATCAGTTGCGGCCCTGCGCCTTTGAACCTTTGCCGGGCATGGTGGTAAAAGAACCCGGCACGTTAACCAAGCCCAACCTGCAGCTGGCCTTCCGCTACTTCCGCCCGCCGCTCGAAGCCGCCGTGGAGTTGCAGCATGGCACACCCCGCCGCGTCCGGTCACAGAAGGTGGCCGGGGTGGTCTGCCAGACCGCGGGCCCGTGGCGGACCTCGGGCGAATGGTGGGCCTCCACTGCCTGGAGCCGCGATGAATGGGATATCGCGCTTGATTCGGGCGGCCTCTACCGGCTCTATTGCGTGCATGCGCCGCAACGGGCGAACTGGTTCCTCGATGGCAGCTACGACTGATGTATGCCGAACTGCACGCCCGCTCCGCCTTCAGCTTTCTGGAAGGCGTAACGCTGCCAGAAGATCTGGTGGCGGAAGCGGCGCGCCTGGAAATGCCGGCCGTAGCGATGCTGGACCGCGACAATCTCTCCGGCGCGGTCCGCTTCCATAAGGCCGCGGTGAAGGCCGGGCTGCGCGCCATCATCGGCGCCGAAGTGACAGCGGTGGAAGGCTTCCGCTACCCGCTGATCGCCGAAACCCGGCGTGGCTACCAGAACCTGTGCCGCCTGCTGAGCACGATCAAACTGAACGGCCAACCCGGTGCCACGCGAGCAGACATTGAGCAGCACGCTGAAGGCCTGATCTGCCTGACGCGCGGGGTCCACCGGCCTCTCGAACAACTGGTGGACACCTTTGGCCGCTCAAACGTCTACGTCGAACTGCAACGCCATCTCCACCGCGAGGAAGAAGCGCTGAACCGCGCCGACGTGGAAGCGGCGCGCCGCTGGAAGCTACCCCTGCTGGCCACCAATGGCATCAATCACGCCACGCCGCCCGAACGCCAACTGGCCGACACGCTCACCGCCATCCGCCACCGCACCACGATCCAGCGCGCCGGAAAACTGCTGGCCCGCAATGCCGAGCGGCACCTGAAACCCGCCGCTGAAATGCAGCGCCTGTTCGCCGACCGGCCGGAGGCCATCAGCAACTCGCTCGAACTGGCGCAGCGCGTCACCTACTCGCTGGCCAAACTGGGCTATGAGTTCCCCCGCTATCCCGTGGGGCCGGGCGAGACCATGAACTCCTTCCTGCGCCAGCGCGTCGATGAAGGCGCGCACGACCGCTTCCGGCCGTATCATGAACGGGCCCGCCGCCAGATGGAGCGCGAACTGGCTTTGATCGAAAAGCTCGACCTGGCCGGCTACTTCCTGATCGTCTGGGACATCGTCCAGTTCTGCCGCCGCCAGGGAATCATGGTGCAGGGGCGCGGCTCGGCCGCTAATAGCGCGGTCTGCTACGCGCTGGGCATCACGGCTGTCGACCCCATCGCCATGGACCTGCTGTTTGAGCGCTTCCTGTCGGAGAACCGCGGCGAGTGGCCCGACATCGATGTCGACCTGCCCAGCGGCGACGACCGTGAGCAAGTGATCCAATACGTCTACCGCCGCTACGGCCAACTGGGCGCGGCCATGACGGCCAACGTCATCACCTACCAGGGCCGCTCCGCCGTGCGCGATGTCGGCAAAGCGCTGGGCTTCAACGAAGAGGTGTTGGGCCGGTTATCCAAGCTCTCCTCACGCGGCGGCTGGGAGCATGCGCAAGAAACGCCAGCAGAAGAGCAGGCCGGCAAGCTGGAACAGCAACTGCGCGCCGCTGGTCTAGACCGCCAGCATCCGCTGGTGAGCAAGCTGGTCGCGCTCTCCAGCCAGATCCAAGACCTGCCGCGCCACCTGGGCCAACACTCCGGCGGCATGGTGATCTGCCAAGGCCAACTGGATGCGATCGTCCCGCTGCAACCGGCCACCATGCCCGGCCGCGTGATCGTGCAATGGGACAAGGAAGATTGCGCCGACATGGGCATCATCAAGGTGGACCTGCTGGGCCTGGGCATGATGGCCGTACTGCGCGATTCCGTCAACCTGATCCGCGACCATTACCGCGAAGAAGTGGACCTGGCTCAGATCCCGAAGACGGACCCCAAGGTCTATCAAGCCTTGCAGCAGGCCGACACGGTGGGCATGTTCCAGGTGGAAAGCCGCGCCCAAATCTCCTTTCTGCCGCAGATGAAGCCGCAGCATTTTTACGACATCGTGGTGCAGGTGGCCATCATCCGCCCCGGCCCGATCGTGGGCAAGATGCTGCATCCTTATCTCCGCCGCCGCCAGGGCATGGAGCCCGCGACGTCGCTGCATCCGTCGCTGGATGAAGTGCTGAAGCGGACGCTGGGCGTGCCGCTGTTCCAGGAACAGCTATTGCGCATGGCCATGATCGCGGCGGACTTCACTGGCAGCGAGGCGGAGGAATTGCGCCGGGCCATGGGCTTCAAACGCAGCCAGCAACGCATGGCGGAGATCGACGTGCGCTTGCGCGAAGGCATGACACGCAAAGGTATCGATCAGGCCGCGCAGGACGCCATTGTGCTCTCCATCACGTCGTTCGCCCTGTACGGCTTTCCCGAATCGCACGCCATCAGCTTCGCCTTGATCGCCTATGCCAGCGCGTACTTAAAGTGCCATTATCTGGCGGCCTTCACGGCGGCGATCCTGAACAATCAACCGATGGGCTTTTACAACTCCTTCACGCTCATCAAAGACGCCCAGCGGCACGGGCTGCGCTTTCAGCCGGTGGACGTGACGCAGTCGGATTGGCTGTGCACGCTCGAACAACATGCCGGTGTTTGGCACGTGCGCCTGGGCTTCAACTACGTGAAGGGCTTCCGCCACCTGACCGCCAGCAACATCACCCACGCCCGCGCGCAGCGCCAATTCTCGAGCATCGACAACCTCATCCAGCGCACCGCCATCTCCCGCGAGGAACTGAAGTCGCTAGCGGAGCTGGGTGCTCTGAATCACATTGGCCGCGAAACGCCCGGCACCACTCAGCACCGTCGCGGAGCGCTCTGGCAATCGGAACTGGCCCTGCGGCCCGCAGGCGAGCTGTTCGAGCAACTGGACTCAAACCCCCAGCCTTCGCCACTCGCGCCCATGACGCTGGAAGAACGCCTCAGCTCCGACTTCCGCCGCTCCGGCTTGACCATTGGCGCGCACCCGATGCGCCTACACCGTGAAACCCTGGCCCACCTGAACGTCGTGACGGCCGCGCAAGTCCGGTATCTCCCGGACCACAAACCCATCCGCGTCGCGGGAGCCGTCATCTGCCGTCAGCAACCCTCGACGGCCAAAGGCTTCGTCTTCCTGAGCCTGGAAGACGAAACCGGCATCGTCAACGTCATCTTCCAACCCGACTTATACGCCCGCCACAAACTCACCGTCCTGGGCCACCCGGCGCTAATAATAGACGGCATCCTCCAAAACCAACGCGGCGTGGCGTCGGTGAAGGCGAGCGATGTGCGGGCCATGGAGGCGGCTCCGGTAGCCGCCGGGCGGTCGCATGATTTTTGTTAGCGCCATTTCACACCCGGTGCCACGCACCACATTCAACAACATCTCATCGCAGTACAATCACCTCCATGCTCACCCGCCGCAGCCTGCTGGCTGCTCCTCTGGCACTGGCGGCCCCGGCGCGCCCGAACATCATCGTCTTCATGACTGACGACCATGGCGCGTGGGCCACCGGCGCTTATGGCTGCTCGGAGATGTTCACGCCCAACATCGACCGCCTAGCGCGGACGGGGACGCGGTTTACGCAAGCCTATGCGGCGACGCCCGTTTGTTCACCCAGCCGCTTGAGCTACATGACCGGCAAGATGCCGTCGCAGCATGGCGTGCAGGATTGGCTGCGGCCGGAAGACAGCTTTGGCAAAGACACACGGCGTTGGCTGGCGGGGCACACCACCTATGCGCGGCTGCTTTCCGAGGCGGGCTATCGCACGGGCATGGTGGGCAAGTGGCACATGGGCGATGACGAGCATGTGCAGGAGGGGTTCAGCTATTGGGCAACGGTGCCGGGCGGGGGCGGGCCGTTTAAGGATGTCGAGTTCGTCAAGAACGGGCAGCGGGTGAAGGTGCCGGGCTTTAAGGAGGACTTCATTGGCGACTGTGCGCTCGAATTCCTGAGCGCGCCGAGCCGGCAGCCGTTCTTCTTGCTGGTGCCGTTCTACGCGCCGCACACGCCGTACAACTATCAGCCAGAGGTCGACCGGGCGCATTATGCAAACTCGAAGTTCGCCTGCTTCCCGCGAGAGCCGCGGCACCCGTGGCACAACAAGGAACTGCGGCAGCATCATCTGGAAGAAGCATCGATGCGGGCCTATTCAGCACTGATCTCAGGCGCGGACCGCAATGTGGGCCGCGTGCTGGACCACCTGGACCGGGCCGGGTTGCGTAGCTCAACGACCGTGGTATTCACAGCTGATCAAGGCTGGAACGCGGGGCATCATGGCGTGTGGGGCAAGGGTAATGGGACCTGGCCTTTCAACATGTATGACGAGTCCATCCGCGTGCCGATGATCTGGAGCCATCCGGGCCGCATCCCGGAATCGAAGACAGTGGATGCCATGGTGTCGTCGTATGACTTCTTCCCCACCATGCTCGATTGGGCGGGCGTTCCAGCGCCCACCGATGCGGCCCGGCCGGGGCGGAGCTATGCGCCGTTTCTGCGGGGGGTGAACCCCAAGTGGGACAACAAGCTCTATTTCGAATACTCGATGGTGCGCGGCGTGCGAACACCTACCGCGAAGTTGATTGAGCGCACCGCGGAGTGGCCGGGCGAGTTCTACGACCTGGCCCGTGATCCCGGAGAGAAGCAGAATCTCATGGACCAGCCGGCCTCGCAGGCAACGATTGAGCCCTTGCGCGCCGACCTACGGCGCTGGTTTACCAAGATCGGCGCGCCACCCTTGAGTGACTGGCGCGGCACGACGAAGCAGCATCTCACGGAGTATTCGCGGTAGCTTCGTGTAGCCCCATGCGTCAGCTTGGGGCTTGTTCGGTGACGCGAGGAAGAAGCCCCAAGCTCACGCATGGGGCTAGGCGAAGGCTGGCCCGACTAACTTCTTCGGCGCAACAAGACGCCAAGCTTGGGTGATGTAGAGGCCCAGTTCGTCATCATTAACAGCCTCCAGCTGGATGCCCAGCCAGCCCTTCACACCGACATAGGGCGGCTTGAAGAACTTGGCCGGTTCGCTGCCGACCAGTGCCGCCTGCTCGCCCGGTGCGGCGGCCAGCCAGACGGCAATGCGCCCATCGTTATGGTGGTTGTTGGCGAACATCACAAACACCTTCTTGGCGACAAAGAAAGTGGGCTCGCCGTGGGAGATCTTTTCGCTGGTGCCGGGCAGCGCGAGCGCGAGGCGGCGGACGCGAGCCAGATGCTCCTCGCCGTGCGCAAACTTCGGAGCCGGGCCGGCCATGCGCTACTTGCCCGCGACCCAGGCCATGCCATCGGGGCCTGCGCCCGGTTCGATGTGCCCCGTGATCGTGAGCGTTTTCAGGTCGAGAATATCGATGCGGTTATCGCCCGCCACGGCAATAAAGGCGCGGGTGCCGTTGGGGTCCAGCAGAATGCCTTCGGGCATCTTGCCCAACGGCATCCGTTTCACGACCCGGCGTGAAGCCACCTCAAGGATCACCAGTTCCCCGCCCGCCAAGTCGGAGATCAACGCATACTTGCCGTCCAGCGTCAGCTTGATCCGGTTGGAGCGTTTGGTGGCCACGTCCATGGTGGCGATCACTTTCTTGGCCGCCACATCGATCACCGAAACGCCGCCATCGCGCGAATGCGCGGTCCACAACTGGCTGCCGTCGGCCGACAGATCCATGCCCTCGGGCCCCTTGCCCACCGGCACGACCGTTTGATTCCAGTTAGCACCATCGGGCGTGGGCGAAAAGATCGAAATGCTATCGGAGCCAATGTTGGCGGTGAACAAGCGGCTGGCATCCTTGTTCAACATCACCATGTGCGTCGAGTTTTGCCCAGTGCCCAGCAGATAGTCGATGCGGTTGGCCTGCGGGTCATAGCGGCCGACGACCTTGTTGGCCTCCGCCGTAAACCAGACCTTGCCATCGGAGACCGCAATGCCGTGCGGCCGCGCCATGGGCGTCACTTCAAAGCGGCGCAGTTCTTTCTGGGCCACCAGGTCGATTACCGAAAGCGAATTGCCAGGGGACTTGGTGCCATAGTTGGTGACATAGGCAAAGCGGCCGTCGGCGGAAACCTCCACCTCATGCGGACCATCGCCGGTACCGACGCGACCAGTGACTTTGCCCGTCTTGGGTTCCACAATCACCAGCGTCGCTTCCTCCTTGTTCAGCACGATCAGCGCCGGCGAAGGCAGCGCCGCGGCAAAGATCGAAGTGGAGGCCAGCAATAGCAGGGCGACAGGATACATGGGTCTATTATCAACGCTGGGCCGCGGATCGCAAGGGGTTAAGCCGGACCAAGGATGCAGCGCGAAGGAACCACGCCGGGGCGGCTATCGGCGGCGGCCGAAATGCGCGAAGCTAGGCCAGAACATAGATGCAGGCGTCGATCTCGCCCTTGATGGTGCTGACCCACACCGTTTCCCGGCGATACCCATCCCCTTCAAACGCATCGAGACGCGCCCAATGCTGGGGAAGGTCGGCCGACTCAAACACCTGCACATTCACCTCATCTCCCTTGGCATCCAGGATCAGCCCCGGATATCCCATCGCGGCCCCCCACCCCTCGGACAATAGCCGGCCCCGAACTTTCCCGGCCGTCCATTCGCCCTTAAGTTCAGCGAGTTGGTGGTGGTTCGGCTGACCGGGAGCCAGCGTCCCATAAACGGCCAATCTCCGCCCACTTGATTCTGATGCGTTCATCGATGTTCTCCGGTGAGTGGTCGGTGAAAATCCATTTTGCCGCACGGCCGGGGCGCGGAGAACGTGAGCCCCGGGCGGCCCACCCGGTTGCAGGAAAAAAGACAATCACCGCAATCGGCGGAAAGTCTTCCACCGGTAGGCCGCCCTACAGTGGGGCATGTCTTTTAAGATTTCTCGCCGCCAACTATGGCCCGCTACGTTAGCCGCACCCGGGGCCGTGCTGTTGAACCGGCCGCTCGCCGCCCAGGAGCGGCCCGAGTCCTTGATCTGGTCACCCGAATCGATCCGTTGGGATCGCACGGATGCCGACGGCACCAAGTACGCCGTCATCGATGGTGACCGGGAGCGTCCCGGCCAGCCATTCACCTACGCGTTCTGGATGCCGGACGGAGTTTAGGTGAAGGCGCACACGCACACGCAGCAGGCCCATGTGGCGGTGGTGAAGGGAATGCTGTTGTTGGGGTTTGGAAAGAAGATGGACCGTTAGGCGACCAAGGCGATCCAGACAGGGCAGTACTTCATCGTGCGCGCCGGAGTCCCGCATTTTGAAGGTTCACAGGGGGAGACGCTGATCATCGGCTCAGCGTTCGGGGGATGGAAGACACAGACACTGGAATAGCTTCAGCAGGAGAGGAGAGGGGGCAGCGGCAGGCGGAAGGTGAAAAGGCCAGAAGGGGACGATCACGCCCCCTTCTGCCGGCAGTCCAGCTTAGTACGGGTTGGCGTTCGCCGGATGACGGATGACGGTGAAGCCAGTCAGTTGCACGCTATCAGTTCCCGGCGTCAGCATGGTGCCGTAGAACTCGATCAGCGCCGCCTGCGTAGGGGTAGCGTTGGCCGTGTTGGAAGAGACGGTGAAGTTGTAGACACCGGATCCCCAGCTCTGCGTGCCCCAGTGGAATCCGCCGCCATAGATGGCCACATCGGATTTGCCCACCACCAGACGCTCCGCCTTGTTGACGTTGGTGGCGATCAGCAGGCCGGGCCCGTAGGCGATGCCGATATTCCAGTCCGAGTTGGTGCCGGTGTGGAGGTAGTTGAAGTGAACCTCGATGCGGTCGCCGGCATCCAGGTAGAATTCTGGGATGAAGCAGGATCCCAGCCGGGCACTGGTGGTTGTGCTAGCGCCGGTGGAGTTGCAAACGATCTGCGACAGTGTATGCCGTTGACCCGCGTCCATAGTCTTGCGGGTTTGCTGGGCGGTGTTGTACCAGAAGTCGCCATTGAAGCGGACATCCGGGTCCGTGGGTGACCCAAAGTCGCGGATGGCGGCTTGGGTGGAGGTGGTTTGGGTCTGAAGGCCGCGCACCTGGAACACGCCGGTGGAGCTGACGTTGGCCAGTTCGGTACCGTTAGTGGCCAGCCAGCGCATCAGCGTGTTGGTGCCTTGCGCCGGGCCTCCCCGGACGGCGACGGTGGTGGAACCAGCCGCGTTGCTATCCCAGAAGTATGCGGTGCTCAGCGATTGATTGTTGCCGATGCTGATGCGCCGGTTGGCCGGATCCCACGACAGGGCCGCCGATGAGTTGGCCATGTTGCCGCTGGAGTCCACATACGGAATGGACCCCGTCGGGAAGCCGGTAAACAGGCAAGTGTTCCAGACCGCGTCGGTGCCGTTCGAGGTGAGGCAGCGATTGGCCAATCCCAGCGGCAGCCGCGCCCAACGAGCCGTGGTGCCAGTGCCGACAATCACGTCACCACGGGCCACCGTGCCGGGCGTTGTGTCGGAGTGCAGCGTGCTCAGCAAACCGTGACCGGAGCCGCCACCGCCAACCGTCAACCGGGCGTCACTATCGGTGACGAAGCGGTTGGTGGAGGATGGTACGCCGGAAGTGCCCAGCAGAGCGCCTTTTTCGGCGGTGGTCGGGTCGTTGGCGCTGGAGTGGGTGGGAAAGTTCAGCGACAACTTCGATTCCGTGATGCCCGCCGTGGACGACACGTTGAAGTTGGTGATGACGTTCCCGGCGATGCCCGGGTTGGGATATGTTCCCGTCAACATGCCGCCGGCGGTGCCCAAGGGTGTGGGGTCCACCGTCAAGCGGTAAGAAGCGAGAATCGAATCGCCCGTTTGCGGCGTCGCGGCCGTGGCGAAAGTGATGGTCGTGCCGCTGACACTGTAGTCGGTGGGGTTTCTTTGCAGAACACCATTGCGGTAAAGCGTCAGACTGGATGCGGGCTGCGGCGTGCTGGCCAGGATGAAGACCCGGTTAGCGCCATTGATGGCCCCGGCCGGAGCCTCATTATCGACAAACCCGGGTCCGCCACCCGGCGTGCAGGCGACGGTGGAACCATCGACGCGCACACAGTCGGTGGAATTGCCGCTGGCACTGGCGATGGCACCCGTGCTGCTGATCACCGCGGTGCGGCCATTCGTGTACGGCGTGCCTCTCACCGGCCGGTTGTCCAGCTCCGTTTGGAGTCCCGTCACTTCCGGGATGGTGACGGTCGTCAGAGCCGACGTCAGCCCGCCGGTCAGTGCACTGGGCGGTGCCGCCAGCCGAACGTCTTTCAACCGGAGTGGACCGGTACTGGGCGCTACCGACCAATACTCAGTGAACTGAATCCGCCCGTCCGAGTTGAACTTCACCAGATAGTAAGCTCCATCAACGTTGGTGGTGGGTGCCAGCTGCACGCGCAGGTTGCCTCCCGCCACTCGCACAACAATGGATTGGGTAAGAATGGACGAGCCGTTTGAAGCATCAAACGATTTCCATTCGACGAAGGCGAAGCCGTCAAAACGCGAGCCGTCCGCCTTATACAAAGTGTCTTGAATCGTGGTCAGCGGCGGCTGCGCAGCCAGCCGGGATGCGCCGATCGCAGCCGCCAGGGTCAACCAAGCCAGCCGTAAGCGCCAATTTGCGGGCATTCCGAAATCCTCCGGGCATGAGTTTCCATCGAACTCGCGCCGGGGCCTTTCCCACGAAAATGCCAACCCATTGAAAAATAGACTGAAAAACCTTACGCCGGATCGTGATCGGCCCAGCCGTGTCGTTCTCCTCGCTCACGCGAAAGCTCCGCCCGCCCGCCAACGTGGAGAACCTGAACAACCCCGCTGCTTGCTAAACGCCGACAAATGCCACCAACATCAGCCCCGGTTCCGCACCGCCAGCGGCAGGGGAGAAAATGCGGGCGCGGTCCCGCGAACTCATCGAATGGTCAAAACGCTCCGTTCCTTGCGGTCGCCGCTCGGCGTGAGGCGTCACTTGCTTGACTCGGCCCGGCCCACTTTGGACCTGCGATCATGTGGACGCGCCCTAGGCGCTGAGCGCCTTCAGTTCACCCGAGATCTGGCCCATCAGCGCCGTTTGGTCTTCCAGTAACCGGACGGCCTGCGCACCTTCAGCGGCGTTCTGTGAGTTGCGGGAAGTCAGGCTCCTGATCTCCCGGAAGGAGCCAAACACTTGCTCAATGCTTTCCACCTGCTGGCGGTTGGCTTCGCTAACCTTGCCCGCCAGATTGGAGACCGAATCAATATCGCCGCCCACCTTGCTGACCAACTCAGCTACGTTACCCGCCCGGCGTGAACCGGCCATCGACATCCGGGCGCACTCTTCCACCAGTGTGGTTGTCTCGCGCGCGGCTTCCGTACAGCGTCCGGCCAGCGTCCGAACCTCATCGGCCACGACTGAAAAGCCACCCCCGAAGGCACCGGCGCGGGCTGCCTCCACCGAAGCATTCAGTGACAACAACTTCGTCTGCAAAGCGATCTCATCGATCAACCGGACAATTCCAGCGATCTTGCGGCTGGTGGCTTGGATGTTGCCGACATCGTTGACTAGAGCACCCAGTTCCTTGCTGGCTGCCGCAAATCCAGTATTCACGGCGTCCATGGCGGCCATCATCTGTTCATTGTGCTGGCGGTTGGCCTTGGTGGCGGCCTCAATCTGGGAACTCGCCGAATCGGTGGAGGCCAGAGCCTGCTCCTGCTCCGAAGCACCCACCGCGAGGTTCTGGCTGAGCGTTGAAAACTGGGCCATCGCCTCCGACAACTCCGTCACCACCGAAGGCAGTTGTTGCGTAGTGAGGCTTTGCGCATCCACGGAGCGGCGCAGTTGCAGCGCGATCCAGCAGACCGGTATTGTCTCCAGGATCACAAACACGGCGTGGAGCACCACAATCCCAAACCCGGCATCGTAGTTAAACACACTCTGCGGCAGCCACAGCCAGAAGACGACATGGTGCACCGCCGCCGCACCCGCTGCCGCCAGCACCGGCAGCGCTTCCGCAAACATCGCCACCATCGCCAGCGTCACAAACACATGGAAGTGCATCTCGATCATGCCGTTGCCGAGATGGATCATGAGGCCGCTCATGCTGATGCCCGCCACCGCCAACGCGATGGAGGTGATGCGGGACGCCGGAGCGGTCATCAACATCAGCGCGGGGCCCAGAGTGATGGCGAAGGCGATCCCTAGACCGGCCAGCCAGGAATGGTTGAACGCCAAGGCCGCCACCACGGACAACGGCAGATGGGCGGCGATCACCAGGAAGAAGATCTTGTTGGCCCGGCGAAGGTAGTTCTGGGCAAAAGAGTTTTCAGCAGCGTTCATAAAGAGTGTTTAAGCAGCCTTCCGGCGCGAGTGCGATGCGCCTCAACGTTCTAATAGAGCCTTCAAACCAAACGGGTCCAGCCGTGCCCGCATCTGCCGCGACGTCGCACACCCATAGACCGGCAATGTCTCGACGGCCGCTCCCTGCGACAGCTTGGCAAGGATCTCCTGATCGTGGAAACCATCCTGCGCGTCCCGGCGCTTGGAATACCCACCCGCATAACGGACCCGTCCATCGGGTGCCACCACAATCAGCAGCGGCGCCGCCGAGATCTCCATGTTCAGGTTGGCCAAGCGCAAATGGCCAGCGCCCTCCACCGGCACCATCCGCTCCCGGACAGCGTCCATTCCGGGCCGCTGCTTCAGATACGCGCGCACCCGGTTGGAACAGGCGCAGCCCTCAGCCAGTACGTGGATCATCAGCCACTGGCCATTGCCAGACGCCGCGCGAGACCCAATCGGCGGTGTCTGAAAAGGCACATGGGAAGCGCCCAGGGAAGCAATCAGGATGGAGGGCAGCACCACACCAGCAGCGAATACGGAGGATTGAAATACTGCTCGGCGTCCCACCAGAAGGCATATCGGAATGACTTTGGTGATCTTGAAGTGGCCACCCCGGAAAGAGATTCGGGACTATTGAGTGGCACTCACTATCCACTTGTATTTCCCCTTTTGTTCGCCTACACTTGGACCATGGCATTAACCCGCCGGCAGAAAGAAGTGCTGGACTTCATTGCGCACTTCGTCCAAGACAATCAATACAGCCCCAGCTACGAAGAGATTGCCACGGGGTTGGACCTGGCGTCGCTCGCGACGGTCCACAAACATATCCAGGCACTGGAGACCAAGCGGTACTTGAAGCGTGGCTTCAACCAGTCCCGCTCCATTGAGCTAGCGGAGAAGTATTTCCAGGAGCAAAAGCAGTTTGCCGAACGCGCCCCGGCCATGATGCGGCCGGTGGCGGTGATGCCGTCCGTGCCGCTGCTGGGCCGGATTGCGGCCGGTGCTCCGGTGGAGGCCGTGGCCGGTAACGCGACCCTGGAGTTTGGTGACTTCGCGGCCAACACCGAAACCTATGCCCTGGAAGTACGCGGCGATTCGATGATCGACGATCACATCATGTCCGGCGACTTTGTGCTGATTAAGCGGACCCGGGAAGTCCGGGATGGCGATATTGTGGTGGCGCTGGTGGGAGGCACGGAATCAACGCTGAAGCGGTTTTATCGCGAACCGGATGGACGCGCACGGCTTCAACCGGCCAACTCGACCATGGGCCCGATTCTGGTGCCGATGGATCAACTGGAAATCCAAGGTAAGCTGCTGGCGGTGCTGCGCAAATACGGGCGCTAGGCCGGGAGATTGCAGCAGGCGGCCGCTAGGCCGTGAACGAAATGGGCGGCGGATGGAGGTGGGGGCTTCGATCCACCGCCCATTTCACGATTAGCTGGTGCAACTCTCCGGCGTGGTGCCGGAAATCTAGCGACGAGCCGGCTATAGTCCGTAGCGGGACTTAACCAAGTCTTCCGCCCGGGCCCAGTCATCCAGGGCGCGGCCGTGCTGACAGCCGCCTTCCATCCAGAGCTGGTAGGCGACCCGCGAGATCTCATCGCTGAGCGCCGTCAGGCTGACCATCTCGGTGGGCACGGACTGCGTGGCGATGATCGGCTCCGCTGCGGTGGTGGCGGCCGGAGTGGCCACACCAGCCAACGGCGACGCGCTTTCGACGGCCTTCGGTTCGGCCTTCACGGCTTTGGCCGCTGTCACGGAGACCTTGGTCTTCACCGGTGCGGCCTTGCTGGCGGCCACTTTGCCCGGCGCTTTCTTGGGGGTTGCGGCCACGACGGCTTTGGAGGCCTTCGCGGGCACTTGGGTATCGGTGGCCTTCACGGCCTTGTTGGCTTTGACGGCCTTGACTGTCAACGGAGCAACGACCTCCGGCTGAGAGACTGCTTCCGCTTTGATTGTTCGCTTCGTGGGCATAGTTTGTCCTCTTGTTGTTTGTGTTACGACAGGGTGGAAAAATCAGCGTGGAGATTTCAGTATAAAACAAAATGCTCTAACTCTGTTCTGGCACCCCCTCATGCGGGTGCCAACTGCGATATGCTTCTTCGATGTTGCAAATTCAGCGCAGGCAGGAAGTGGCTGACGTTCTGGTGATCGGCTCCGGTGCCGGGGGTGGCACCATGACCCACGTGCTGGCCAACAAGGGCGTCAACGTGACGCTGCTGGAGGCCGGTCCGGGGCTGAACCCCGCCAAGGACTACAAGGAGCACATGTGGCCCCACCAGGTGGACCACCGAGGTGCCGGGACGGGCAAGAACTACCAGGGCCAAGAAGAGTTCGCTTTCGGCTACTTCCTGGCACCCAATGGCTATTGGGAGATTGAGGGCGAGCCCTACACCACCGCCCCGGGCACCACGTTCCGCTGGTTCCGCAGCCGCATTCTGGGCGGCCGCACCAATCACTACGGTCGCATCTCGCTGCGCTTTGCGGACTACGACTTCAAACCGTACTCCACCGACGGTTTAGGTGACGACTGGCCCATCACCTACGAGGACATCGCGCCTTACTACGACAAGGCCGAATCGTTCATCGGCGTCACCGGCACCAAGGAGAACATTCGGTCCGCCCCGGATGGCATCTTCCAGACGCCTCCCCCGCCCCGCGTCCATGAGCATCTGGTGAAAGCCTCCTGCGACCGGTTGAAGATCCCCTGCATTCCGTCGCGCATGGCCATCATCACCAAGAACCACAACGGCCGCGCGGCCTGCCACTATTGCGGCCAGTGCGGCCGCGGCTGCGTGACGGCGTCCAACTATTCGTCGAGCCAGGTGCAGATCTTCCCCGCCATGAAGACCGGCCGCGTCAACCTGATCAACAACGCCATGGTGCGCGAACTGATCACCGATTCCACCGGCAAGGTGGTGGCCGTCAGCTACATCGACAAAGTGACGCGCCAGGAGAAGCAGATCAAGTGCCGCAGCGTGGTGCTGGCGGCCAGCGCCTGCGAATCGGCTCGGCTGCTGCTGAACTCGAAGTCGCCACGGCACTCCAATGGCTTGGCCAACGGCTCGGGCGTGGTGGGCCGCTATTTGACGGACTCCGTGGGCTATGGCCTGTCGGGCTACATACCCGCGCTCGAAGGCCTGCAAAAGCACGACTCCGACGGGATCGGCGGCATGCATCTCTACATCCCGTGGTGGGAGTGGGCCAAGAAGAACAAGGATTTCCCGCGCGGCTATCACGTCGAGATCGGCGGCGGGTTCGGCATGCCGCAAGTGGGCAGCTTCCACAACCAGTGCCGCCGTCATGAAGGCTACGGTGCCTCGCTGAAGCAGAACATCGCACGCGAGTACGGGGCCTTTGTCGGCCTTTCCGGCCGCGGCGAAATGGTGCCCAATGAGCAGACGTTCATGGAAGTCGATCCCAACGTCGTCGACCGTTTCGGCATCCCCGTCCCGCGCTTCCACTTCCGCTGGAGCGAGTACGAATATAAGCAGGTGAAGCACATGCACGACACCTTCACCAACATCATCGAGGGCATGGGCGGGCGCGTCATGGGCCTGCGCAATCCGGAACGCGAAGGCTCCGGCATTTCGGCGGGCGGCTCGATCATTCACGAACTGGGCACGGTCCGCATGGGCGATGACCCGAAGAAGTCCGTGCTGAACAAGTACTGCCAGGCGCACGAAGTGAAGAATCTATTTGTGGCCGACGCCGCTCCGTTCGTGTCGAACCCCGACAAGAACCCGACACTGACCATCTGCGCCCTGGCGTGGCGCACCGCTGACTATCTGGCCGAGGAATTGAGGAAGGGCAATGTCTAACCAACCGGAACTGAACCCCACTGAAGCGGCGACCGCTGAAGAAGTTTCCCGCCGCGACCTGCTGCGCAATGTCGCCTTGGCGGCCTCATTGGGTGGCCTGGAACCCTTGGCCGCCCAGCACGTCCACCAGATGGCCGCCTCCGACAAAAAGGGCGGGGTCTACGCGCCCAAGCTCTTCAAGGAGTTGGAGTGGAAGTCTGTGGAGGCGTTCGCCGAGGTGGTGATGCCGGGGGCCTCCAAGGGCGGCGCCAAAGAGTTCATCGACCTGATCTGCAGCGCCAACCCGACGCTGGCCGCCACCTGGACCGGCGGCTTGGCTTGGATGGCCGTGCGCTTAGGAAAACCATTCCATCAGGCCACGGCAGCGGAGCAGACGGCACTGCTGGACCAGATCGCCTTCCGCAAAAACGATAGCCCCGCACTGGCCGCCGGCATCCGCTTTTTTGACCTCGCCCGCCGCATGGTGGTGGACGCCTACTACACCTCCGCTGTGGGCACGGCTGAGTTGGGGTATCAAGGCAACAAAGGCATGAGCGAGTTCAAGGTGCCGGGCGATGCCGTGGCTTACGCGATGAGGCGGGCGGGGCTGGCGTAGGTAGGGTCAGGCCAAAAGGTTCCGCCCCTCCACGAAGTTACGCAAACCCGAAAAGGCGCGTGACAGAACCCGATAGCACGCCGGGAGACCGCCGAAGGAGGCGGCGCGCCGTGGGGCGTTGCTACACTCGAAAGATAGTCTCTCATGCAGTCCAATACGTTTGATGAAGCGCTTGACGCCACCGGGTTGCGGTTCGCCATTGCGGTTTCCCGGTTCAACAGCAGCATTACGGAAAAGCTCCTGGAAGGGGCTCTGGAAGGGTTGCGCCAGGCCGGCGTGGAGGAAGACAACATTCGGGTGGAGCATGTGCCCGGAGCGTGGGAACTGCCGTTGCTGGCGCGTGTGTTCGCGCTGGGTGAGTCGTTTGATGCCGTGATCTGCCTGGGCGCGGTGATCCGCGGCGATACCCCTCACTTTGACTACGTCGCCGGCGAATGCGCCCGCGGATTGCAGCAGGTGCAGGTGGAAGCGGGCTGTCCGGTGGTGTTTGGCGTGCTCACCACCGACAACATGCAACAGGCCCTGGAACGCGTGGGTGGCGCGCACGGCCACAAGGGGCGCGATGCGGCGATGACGGCGATTGAGATGGCCTTGTTGCTGAGCCGGCTGGAGTCGGGCAACTAGATGGCGTCTCGCCGCCGGTCTCGAGAGCGCGCGCTGCAAGTGCTATTCGATTGGGATCTGCGCCGCGCCGCCGACCAGTCGGAAACCGATATCTGGCGCGCTATTGATGATTTCTATGAGACCCTGCACTCAGAAGAAGATACGCCGGAGCGGCTGGACCGGGACCAGTTCATGGAACAACTGGTAAAGGGCACCTCCAAGCAAGTGGCCCACCTGGACCAGTTGATCGGCGCCCATGCGGCCCACTGGAAAGTGGAGCGCATGCCCGGCGTGGACCGCAACATTCTGCGGTTGGCGGCTTTTGAAATGACGGAGCGGCAGTTGCCACCGGCCGTCATCATTGACGAAGCACTAGAGTTGACGCGCCGCTTCGCCGGTGATGAGAGCGTTTCGTTTGTCAACGGTGTTTTGGACGCCATCCACCGGGATTTGAAGGCCAATACCGCCACAAACCCGGCCGTGAACCCTACCGCGAAGCCTCCGGTCCGTTAGGCCTAGTGGGCGGGAACGGGTCCGGCCAGCAAGGCCCGGGCGATCTGTCCGGGCGTTTGTGAGGCCACCAGACAGGCTTGGGTGGCGGAGCGGCCTTCGATAACCAACTTGCCATGGCGGCGGCTGACGCGGTAGGCCTCATCGGCGCCACGTTCGGCGCGCATCCGCTCCAGTGACCAGTCGTTCACCATCGACAGACCCATCGGACGGCCCTCCCGCATCAGGATCGTCACCGGGCTGCCGTCCACCAGTTCGGCGGTGTCGAGAATCTGCTGCGCGTTGTCCAAAAAGCGGCTCATCGTGACCCAGGAAAGCCACGGGGCGGCTCTCGAGAATACTTATCGATGACGGCAGCGGGAGTGTGAGGCGAAAGCGGAAAACGCGCCTATTGCGCGCCGCGGCCCAGTACAACGATCTTGACGGTGCTGAAGATGATGTACATGTCGAGCGCAAACGACAGGTTCTTGATGTAGTACAGGTCATATTCCAGCTTGGCGATGGTGTCCTCGATGGTGTCGCCGTACTTGTGGTTGATCTGGGCCCAACCGGTCAGCCCCGGCTTGACGCAAGTGCGCTGGCGATAAAACGGAATCTTTTCTTCCAGCAGGCGGGTAAACTCAGGCCGCTCCGGCCGCGGACCCACCATCGACATGTCACCCTTCAAGACGTTGAACAGCTGCGGCAGCTCATCCAGACGCAGCTTGCGCAGCCACTTGCCCAGCGGCGTAACGCGCGGGTCATTCCGGGTGGCCCACACGGCACCCGTTTTGGCCTCGGCATCAGTCCGCATGGAGCGGAACTTCATGACGGTGAACGGCACATCGTCCACGCCCATGCGAGTCTGCTTATAAAACACCGGCCCCGGGGAAGTTAGCTTCACCAGAATGGCCACCAGCACCATGACCGGCGCGGCCAGAATCAAAAGAATCAGTCCGGCCAGGAACGAATAAACCAGCTGAAACTGAACGCTGGACGGGCGGGGGCCGAGTTCAGCAGAAAAGATAAGCTCCGAGGGGCGCAGTTCGCGGGTGGAGACTCGGCCAAAAGTGGCTTCATAAAGAACGCCGGCCTGTTCAATATGGACGCCGCTAAAGCGCAGGTCCAATAAGTCGCTCACCGGCAGGCGCATCCGGCGTTCGGTCAGGCCCACCACGATCCGTTCGGGTTTAACTTTGTCAACGACGCTTTTCACTTCCGATACGCTGCCCAGGATGGACGCTCCGGGAGCCAGTGTTTGCAGTTCCGGGATCGGATCATCCGACAGGAAACCGGCATACCGCAACCCGAGCTCCGGGCTGCGGTCAATCTCGGCTGCGATTTCCATGATGACCGGGTTGGCCCCAATGAACAGAATCCGCTGCGCGGCGACGGCCTTAGTCACCTCGTTGGAATAGACCACGCGCCAGACCGGCATCACGGCCAAGGACAGCAAACTGCCGACCAGCATCACCCATCGCGACACCAGCAGCTGCGGGGCCACGTAGTTCAAGACCGCTTGAAATAGAAAAGCCATGCCGATGGCCAGGCAGATCTGCTGCACCAGGATCAACCGGGAACGTACCCGGAATTGCGTGTACATATCCTGGAAATACATACCCACGACGATGCTAAGAATCACCAGCGACTGGCGTCCAAACGCGCCGTCATACAGATAGAGAACGCCCAGATCGACATTCAGCATCAAGGCGTTAGCCAGCAGGAAGCAGGTGAAGATGAGCACCACTTCGGAAACCAGTAGCGCAACTACGCTGGTCGGGATGTAGACGTTAAACAGTCTAAGCATTGTTCAGTTTTTGGGTGGCTATGGCGCGCAAACAGAGAGTGAATTCAGTTGTCTCACGGTACCGGAATCCCCAAAGTTTAGCATGGGCCTGTTTCACCACGATTCTGAGCCGCTCCGTCTCATCAGCGTGCACAGAGGGGGGAAAAACCCCACTTCTCCATCCCCAGTGGGGCTTGACGCGACGGAAAAGGTCGGCTATCCTCGAAATCAAGACTGATTCGGTCGCAGATCACCGACTGAAGCTGTCTGAAAAGGCACGGTTAATCATGCTGAAACTCACCAAGAAGGCCGACTATGGGCTTATCGCTCTAAAACACCTGGCAGTGAAGGGTTCAGCGGCCAGCGCCAAAGAAATTGCGGATTGCTATCACATTCCCCTCCCTCTTCTGGCCAAGGTGCTGCAGAAAATGGGGAAGAGTGGATTTGTCCGCTCTGAACATGGCACGCACGGAGGCTATCGCTTGGCCCGTTGTGCCAGTGAGATCAACACTTTGGAAGTGATCCGGGCCATTGATGGCCCCATCATCCTAACCTCCTGCTTTACCAACCATGGCGATTGCGGCCAGGCCGAGCATTGCACGGTAAAGGAACCACTCAGAAAAGTACATGAAGGAATCCTTCAGCTGCTCCAAAGCATCAGCGTAGAGGATCTGTCGCGAGACGAACCGGCCACCCCTGGTGACCCGGGCGGTTTGCTGACCGCGGCTTCCATTCTTCCGGCCTACACCAATTAAGAGAATCATCCATGAAACTGCCCATCTACCTCGACAATCACGCCACTACGCCGCTCGACCCTCGTGTACTGGATGCGATGATGCCGTATCTCACCGAGCATTTCGGCAACGCCGCCAGCCGCAACCACGCTTTTGGCTGGGCCGCTGAAGAAGCGGTGGAGAAAGCCCGCAAGCAGATTGCGTCGCTGATTGGGGCCAACTCGAAAGAGATCATCTTCACCAGCGGGGCCACGGAATCAAACAATTTGGCCATCAAGGGCGTCGCGCAGATGTATGCCGAAAAGGGCAACCACATCATCACGGCGGCGACGGAGCACAAGGCCGTACTGGACACGTGCAAGCACCTGGAAAAAGAGGGTATCCGCATCACGTATTTGCCTGTGATGGGCGATGGCCGCATCGACCTGGACATGCTGCGTGAAGCGATTACGGACAAGACCATCCTGGTCTCCATCATGTACGCCAACAATGAAATGGGCGTCATCCAACCGGTGGCTGAGATCGGCAAGATCTGCAAGGAGAGGGGCATCCTGTTCCATTGCGACGCCGTGCAGGCCGTGGGCAAGATCCCGGTGAACGTGATTACTGACGGTATCGACATCATGTCGATCACGGCGCACAAGTTGTACGGCCCCAAGGGCGTGGGCGCGCTGTATGTGCGGCGCCGCAACCCGCGCGTACAGTTGACCGCGCAGATGGATGGCGGTGGTCATGAGCGGGGCATGCGCTCCGGCACGCTGAACGTCCCGGGCATCGTGGGCCTGGGCGCGGCATGCGAGATCGCCCAGAAGGAAATGCCGCAAGAGATCGCGCGCGCTTCGGCCTTGCGCGACCGTTTGCGGGCCAAGCTGGAAGCGAACCTGGAGGAGACCTACATCAATGGCTCACTCGAACACCGGCTGCCGCACAATCTCAACATGAGCTTCGCGTATGTGGAAGGCGAATCACTCCTGATGGGCATCAATGACATCGCGGTCAGCTCCGGTTCCGCTTGCACGTCGGCTACGCTGGAGCCCAGCTACGTGCTGAAGGCAATGGGTCTGGGTGATGACCTGGCTCACACGTCGATCCGGTTTGGCATCGGCCGCTTCAACACCGAAGAAGAAATCGACTATACGGCGGAAAAGATGATCCAGGTGGTGAACAAGCTGCGTGAGCTGTCGCCGCTGTGGGAGATGTTCAAGGACGGCGTTGATCTGTCCAAAGTGCAGTGGACGGCCCACTAGGGCCCGCGTTCCAGCAAAGCGTTCAAGAAGAGATTTTCAGGAGATTAAACCATGGCTTACTCAGATAAAGTCGTAGATCACTACAACAACCCGCGCAACGTGGGCTCAATGGACAAGGCCGACCCCAACGTCGGCACCGGCATGGTGGGTGCCCCCGAATGTGGTGACGTCATGAAGCTGCAGATCAAGGTAAACCCGGCCACGCACATCATTGAAGACGCCAAGTTCAAGACGTTCGGCTGCGGCTCCGCCATTGCTTCTTCCTCCCTGGCCACTGAATGGCTGAAGGGCAAGACGGTGGATGAAGCTCTCGACATCAAGAACACCGACATCGTGAATGAACTGGCCTTGCCGCCGGTGAAGATTCACTGCTCGGTGCTGGCCGAGGACGCCATCAAGGCGGCCATCAGCGACTACAAGGCCAAGAGCACGGTCGAGACGGCCGTCACGGCCTAAGCAGATTTGGTGAAGGCGGTTAGCAAACCATGGCAGAACTAATGGCGGCGCCGGCGGCAACTCCGGTGCCACTGAGGGAACCGGTCCTTGAAAAGGTGGTCCACGTCACCCCGAAGGCCGTCGGCAAGATCCGCGTGGCATTTGCCAAGCAGGGCGTGTCAGGCGGCGGTCTGCGGTTGGGTGTATTGGGCGGCGGCTGCAGCGGCTTGAGCTATCAGTTCAAGTACGACGCCAAGCCTCGCGCTACCGACCATGTCTTCACTTTTGACGACATCCAGGTTTACGTCGACCCCAAGAGTATGATCTACCTGTCGGGCATGACGCTTGATTGGAAGGATTCGCTGATCCAGTCCGGCTTCGTGTTTGACAACCCGCATGCGGAAAAGAACTGCGGCTGCGGCACGTCCTTTTCGGCCTGATGCAATACTTTGACGTGTTGGGCCTGGCGCCGCGGCTGGCGCTGGATCTGAAGGATCTGGAAAAGCGTTTCTACGCGAAGTCGCGTGAACTGCATCCGGACCGCTTCGTCCGCGCACCGCATGCTGAACAGCAGCGGGCACTGGAATTGAGTGCCCTTCTGAACGATGCCTACCGGACGCTGCGGGAACCGATTGCGCGCGCTGAGTATGTGCTGAAGAACTCCGGCTTCGATATCGGCGAGCAACGCTCCAAGGACGTTCCGCCTGAGTTACTGGAAGAAGTTTTTGAGCTGAACATGGCGCTGGAAGAAGCCGACCAGCCGCAGATCGAAGCCGCGGGGGTGCGGTTTGATAAGCTCCGCGCGGAAATTGACCAGGAGTTAGCCACCCGGTTCGGCCAATGGGATCAAGCCGCTGAAACCGGCACGCTGGCCCAGATTCGCGGGCTGCTCAATCGCCGCCGCTACATTGAAAACCTACTGAGAGACGTCAATGTCCACCTTTCAAATTGACTTCGGCGGTGCGCCGTCGAAGGTTGTTGGCATCGATCTGGGCACCACCAATTCGCTGGTGGCCTACATGGACTTGACCGGTCCGCGTGTTTTGGGTCCGATTGTGCCGAGCGTTGTCGCCGTGCGTGCCGATGGCACTTTTGCCGTGGGCGAAGAAGCCCGTGCCCTTCTGCTGACGGCCCCGGACCGCGCAGTCTATTCCGCCAAGCGCTTGATGGGCCGCGGTGTCGAGGACATTCAGGAAGAGCTGAAGCTATTCCCGTTCCATGTCAGCGGTGGCACTGAATCCGTGATCCGGCTGCAGGTGGGCGAAAAGACCATGACGCCGCCCGAGGTGGGCGCGCAGGTGCTCCGCAAGTTGAAAGAGCAAGCCGAGGCCGAACTGGGCGAGACGGTCTCCCAGGCCGTAGTCACGGTCCCTGCTTATTTCAACGATGCGCAGCGGCAAGCCACCAAGGATTCGGGCCGCATTGCGGGCCTGGACGTGTTGCGCCTGGTGAATGAACCGACCGCCGCTGCTTTGGCCTATGGCCTGGACAAGCGCAACGAAGGCACCATCGCCGTCTATGACCTGGGCGGCGGCACGTTTGACGTCTCCATCCTGAAGCTGCACGACGGCATCTTTGAAGTGCTGGCCACCAATGGCGACACCCATCTGGGCGGCGACGACATCGACAATCTGTTGATCCGGATTGCACTCGAAGACATTGCCAGCGAATGGGGCCAGGACATCGCCGGAAATCAGGAAGCGGTGCAGTTGTTGCGCCGCAACGTCATCGCCGCCAAAGAGCAGTTGTCGTTCGCCCCGCTGACCACCATTGAGCTGGACTACCAGGGCCGCCAGTACAAGCGCGAACTGACGCGCGAACTGCTGGAGAAACTGATCACTCCGATTGTTGATCGCACGCTGGGCCCGTGCCGCGCCTGTCTGAAGGACGCCGGGTTGACGGTGGAGCAAATTGACGAAGTGGTGTTGGTGGGTGGCTCCACCCGCATTCCGCTGGTGCGCCACGCGGTGCGCAATCTCTTCAAAGCGGAGCCGCACACGGAACTGAACCCGGACGAAGTGGTCGCACTGGGCGCCGCCGTGCAAGCGGGTGTGCTGGCGGGCGACGTCGCTGACACGCTACTGCTGGATGTGACGCCGCTGTCACTGGGCATTGAGACGATGGGCGGCGTGGTGGCGAAGCTGATCCATCGCAACTCCACCATTCCGGCTTCGGTGACGGAACAGTTCACCACCTCCATCGACGGCCAGCGCAACGTGCTGATCCACGTGCTGCAAGGCGAGCGCGAGTTGGTGAAGGACTGCCGGTCCCTGGCGCGGTTTGAGCTGAAGGATCTGCCGCCACTGCCGGCCGGCCTGGCGCGCATCGAAGTGAAGTTCATGATCGACGCCAATGGCATTTTGCAGGTCACCGCCCGCGATGCCCGCTCCGGCCAAGAGACCACCGTCGAGGTAAAGCCCAGCTACGGCCTGACGGACGAGCAGGTGGAAGCGATGATCATGGAATCGATCACGCACGCCGAAGACGACTTCCGCGAGCGCCAAGTTCGTGAAGCCCGCGTCGAAGCCGACAACATGTTGCTGGCCATCGAGAAGGCCAAGCAGAACGAAGCCTGGTTTACCCTGCCGGAGGCCGAGCGAGACGAGGCCACGCGGGCGTTGAATGAACTGCTGATGGTCTACCATTCCGACGACCATCACCTGATCCTGGCGCACATCGAAAAGCTGAACCAGGCCACCATGTCGCTGGCGGAAAACATGATGAACACCGCCGTCCAGGGCGCCCTGCGCGGCACCAAGATCGACTAGTCCCCTGGCAGCATGATCCAATCGGATTAGCCATCCGGGCCATCCCGGTAAGTACTTGAAACTCACTACAAGGAGCCAATACGATGACCTGGGCAGACGCAGAAGATATCGGCCTCGCACTCTACGACAAGTTCCCCGATGTCGACCCCAAAGGAGTCCGCTTCACCGACATGCACAAGTGGATCACGGAGCTGGATGGTTTCAGCGACGATCCGCAGAAGTCGAATGAAGCGAAGCTGGAGGCGATCTGGACGTTCTGGCACGAAGAGTGGCAGGACAACCAGTAGCCGAGACCGTCTGCCGCACTTCTGGCGTTTCTGCTTGGTCGCCCCCACAGGCAAGTGCGATCATGATCTTCGTGCAAACCAGATTGATCGATATCGATTGGCCCGATAGCGGCCCCGCCCCCCGTCCAGCTGGTGCTTCGACGGAAGAATTTGCGCAGCGCTGGGAGTGTACCCGCAACTCCATGCGGTCCCGGAATCTGACGCATCTGGTGATCTATGCGGACCGCGAGCATTTCGCGCCGCTGTGCTGGCTGACGGGCTTTGATCCGCGCTTTGAAGAGGCGCTGATGATCATCGCCCTCGACGGCGATCCGTTGATCCTGGTGGGCAATGAGTGCGAGAGCTACCTGAAAATCAGCCCGCCCTATCGAGCCGGGCGCTTGCGGCATGAGCGGTATCAGCCATTCTCGCTGCCCGATCAGCCAAACGATTCCAGCCGCACGCTCGAAGAGATTCTGGCCGCTGAGCAGCTGGGCGAGGTCGGCATCGTGGACTTCAAGAAGGGCCGCATCGGTGCGCCGCACTGGGTGGTGGAAGCGCTCCAGGCCACGTCACGTTCCGTGGTCACGGCCACCGACATGCTGATTTCATTGCGCGAGATCGCTTCGCCTGCGGAGATCAACCATTTCGAGTACACCAATGGACTGGCCGCCGCCGGGGCGCGCCGCATCATCTTTGGCCTGCGCGATGGCATCGAAGACCATGAGCTGATGAAGCTCTCCCAATACAATGGCGAACCGCTGGGTTGCCACTGGACGATGAAGTCCGGCGATCATCGCGTGAGCCTGGCCAGCGCTCGCGGGGAAACCATCCGCCGGGGTGGCGGCTTCAGCTTCAACATCTGCTACTGGGGCAGCAACGTCTGCCGTGCCGGGTGGGTGGCGGAGGATGAAGCGGACCTGCCCGCCGAAGCGCAAGGTTATCTGAACGACTTTGCCGCGCCCTATTTTGCGGCTTGCGCGGAGTGGCTGACCAAGCTTGAGATCGGTGCCCGGTGCGGTGACCTCTATGAGTTCATCCACTCGCGGCTA
Source organism: Bryobacteraceae bacterium (assembly GCA_947458745.1). GTDB lineage: Bacteria > Acidobacteriota > Terriglobia > Bryobacterales > Bryobacteraceae > JAPKYZ01. The sequence continues at coordinate 138,720 of CANGYQ010000007.1, forward strand.
CCGTTTGAGAAGTTCGGCATCTTCCTGAACCCCGGCCACCTGATCCACCTGGAAGAGTGGCTCTCGGCCCCGTTTTATCGCGGTTCCGACGTGCGCCTGGAATCCGGCATGGTGATCCAAAGCGACATCATCCCCGGCATGCCGCGCTATTTCTCGACGCGCATGGAAGATGGCTACGTGCTGGCGGACGCTTCGCTGCGCGCCCAACTGAACCCGGCCGTGCTGGCCCGCTGCCAGACCCGCCAGCGCTTCCTGCGAGAGACGCTGGGCATTGCGATCAGCGATGATCTACTGCCCTTGGGCGATATGTGCGGACTGGTGGCGCCCTTCTTCCTGAAGCCGCGGCAAGTGTTCGCGCTGCGCTAAGCGGCAGAGCCAGTTTTGACTACGCCGGCGAAGCTGGAGGGGGGCGGAATGTTGAGTCCTTCTTCGCGCAGTCCGTCCAGATGGAACTCGATAGCCTCTTGGATCAACTGCTCTACCTCAGCGCGAGTGTCCCCGACGCTGCAAACGCCCGGGAGGTCAGGAAAATACGCGCCCCACGAGGTGGGGCCTTCTGGTAAACGACCAGATAACTCATCACATTTCTTTCTCCAGTCCCGCGGCCGGGCCCTAGAACAGCCGGTTCCGCGTATACCAGCGGGCATAAGCCGCCGGCGGATCGTGCCCTACAACGCCCGCGGCCTTCCGGAAGTACTCGGCCGCCTTGGCCTTGTCGCCGGACTTTTCGTGGGCCATGCCGATCAGGCATTGGATGAAGGCGTCGTTCTGGTTGGCTTTGGCCAGGTCAGTGAGTGCGGTGGCGTAGTTGCCCGTGTAGAGCGCCACGTAGCCGCTCAAGTAGGGGAAGTAGATGGTCTGGGCCTTGGCCATCTCCGGGTCGCTAACGAGGATCTTCTTGGCGGCCGCGACATGTTGGGCGGCTTCGGCTTTCTGTCCGCGCCGGGCGGCGAGACGCGCCAGGGCGTGCTCCAGACGGAACTTCCAGAGCGAGACGCGATCCGGCCTGATGTTCGGTTCCTTGATACCCAGTTCGGTGCCGCGGCGGTAGAGCTTTTCGGCTTGATCGTAAGTGCCCACCTCAATGCAGACCCGCGCCGCTTCGTTCCGCATTTCGTCTTGCTGGTAGAAGTCGCCTATGCCCACCCAGTAGTCGAAAACCTGTTCGAGATACTTCCAGGTATTGGAGCAGTCGCTGTCGAAGGCGTAGGACATCGCCATCGCCCGCCGAGCGGCTGTTTTGGCTTGCGGCGTCGCGGCAATTTCAATCGCTCTGGCGAAGTGCACGCGGGCGTCCGTGGTGCGGCCCATCAAGTCCAGCGCCGTGCCGGCGCCATTCTGCGCCGGTACTGATTGAGGCGATTTCTCGATCTCGGTACGGTAGAGCGTCAGCGCCTCCTCCAACTTCCCTGCCCGCATCAGTTGCTGGCCCGTGCGGATGAACTCGGGCTGATTGGCACCGCCCTGAGGCTGCGCCTGGACCAACGCGGCGACCATGATCAATACGGCCAGTGGGGTGGATCGGGGAGATGGACGGTAAAGCCTCGGTCTCAATTTTGCCATAGCTCTCACTGGCGTTTCGCCTCTCCGGGGCGAATTGCCCTGCGGCGGAGGCGCTGCTATACTCACAGAAGGTTGTAACTTTCCTGGATGTGCCGTTCGCGGCGAATTCTGGTTCTATCTCGTTACCTCCCCAAGGACATCTCAATGCCCAAGCTGAAGACCCATAAAGGTGCGTCCAAGCGTTTCAAGAAGACCGGGACCGGCAAGGTGGTTCGCCACCAGTCCGGAGCCCGCCACATCTTGACGTCCAAGTCGCCCGCGCGCAAGCGCCGTCTGGCCAAGTCCGTCATCGCTGACGAGACCAACCAGCCGGAGCTGAAGCGGATGATTCCTTACCTCTAAACCGAGGTCAGCCCACCCGCTAAATCACTCGTGTGGACGGTGCCCTGACACGTGCCCGATCCGCCGGTAAATTGTTAGAACTTAAGGAGAACAAACGTGCCTAGAGTCAAACGCGGTACACATCGCCGCGCCAGCCGTAAAAAGACCCTCGCCCTGGCCAAGGGCTTCTTCCTCACCAAGAGCAAGCTGTATCGCGCCGCGCAAGAAGCGGTTGAGAAGGCGCTGAAGTACGGCTATGTCGGCCGCAAGCACAAGAAGCGCGAATTCCGCAGCTTGTGGATCCAACGCATCAACGCCGGCACCCGCGCTTCCGGTATGAGCTATTCGCAGTTCATCGGCGGCTTGAAGAAAGCCGGCATCGATCTGAACCGCAAAATGCTGGCTGACATCGCAGCGCAGGACGCCCCGGCGTTCGCGTCGCTAGTGGACAAAGCCAAAGCCGCACTCGCCTAAATCGGGCCTTTCCGCTGAATCTGAAAGGTTCATAAGCTCGAAGTGTGTCTTGATAAGCCGCCGGTGTGGGATCTACGACGTCGGCGGCTTCCCTTCCCGCTCGCCGAATGAGAGAATAACGTTTCAACCATGAGCCCTGTCCCGGAACAAGATCCCATCGCCGCCCTGGAAACACGTGTCGCGAAGACAGTGGAACTGGTGGCGCAACTGCGCTCTGATCGAGACACCGCCCGGGTTGCCTTGGAACAGGCCAATCAGAGCCTGGAACAGGCCAATCAGAACTGCGCCGCCTTGGCCGACGACGTACGTGAGGCGCGGGGGCACATCGCGGATCTGACGGCCCAATTGGCGCGTGCCCAGGCTGATATCCAGGACACCTCGTCCGCCGGGGCCCGTCTGCAGTTGGACCGGGATCAGGCCGTGGCGGAAGCAGCGCGACTGGCCGCCGAAGTGGCGCGCCTGGAAAGCGAGCGCACGCAGGTGCGCACCCGCGTTTCCAAACTGATGTCGCAGATTGATCTGCTATCCTCCGAAGCGTAAGGGAGACTCGCCGCGGCCGACAAGGTTCCAGTCCGCGTCACCATCTACGGGCAGACGTTTACCGTTCTGACCGACGGCAACCCGCGCGATCTTGAAGCGCTGGCGGGCGAGATCAGCGGCTTGCTCTCCACCCTGGCCTCACGCACGGGCGTCGGCGACACCGCCCGCGTCGCTCTGCTGGCCTGCCTTCATCTGGCTGATGAAAACCGCCGCCTCAAAGGGCGACTGGAAGGTATCAGCGAGGCGCTGGCGGCGATTGAAGCTTAGCAGGCTGTGGGACGGAGATCTACGGTACTGGATTGAGGCCCTGGCAAGCTGCGGGGAAAGAGAACCCACCGCTGCACGCGCGCGACGCGCTCTCCGGAACACTTCAGTTGGTTCTGTGACGTCTCGTCGGGCGGCCGGCCACTATCGCCCGTTAGCGGACCAGGCGCGCAATCAGAGGTAGTGTCGAGCCAACAGCCGCGGCAATTCCCAGCCAACCCAGGCGCTCCGCCCAGGCCAAGGGCTGCATGACACGCTGCTGGCGCTCCCGCTGCGCCTGCAACTCGGCCCGCCAGTAGAGAATCTCAGGCGGAGGGCCTTGCGGCTCACCCAAATCGGCTTCGAGTGCCTGCAGCAACTGTTCGTCGTTCATGGCTGGAGTCCTTTCTTTTTGAGGATCGCACCTAAACGGTGCCGGGCGCGCAGCAGGAGGCCGCGGACGCTGGATTCCTTGACGCTCACCACCTCGGCGATCTCGCGGTGCGAGAGTTGTTCCACATAAGCCAGCCACAGCAGGGCGCGGTCATGGTGCGACACCTCCCGCAGAGCGCGCTGCACATCCTCTTGCCGGTCTAGATTATCGTTCGCCGTCCCGCCGGGTAACTCACTGGGCAGCTCCTCATCCATTGGCCCCGAGCGAAAATGGTCGGTGGTGAGATTGGTGGCGATGCGAAACAGGTAGCCGCGCCGGTGCTCATGCGTCGCATCCGGGGTGAGGCCGGAGCGAAGCAACCGCAAGTATGCCTCCTGGGCGAGATCTTCGGCCAGGTTCTGGCTGCCGGTGACGCGCACTAAGTAGCCGCGCAGGGAGCGCACGGTGGCTTCGTGGAAGCGCGCGAACTCCTCTCGCGGAATAGCCAGCAATGGCTTCTCGCCACTGGCGATGGAGGAGATCACGATGCTGTCTTCGAAGCTACTCACGTTCCGCGGAGGGCACAAATCCCAGTTTCGCCGACAACAGATACGACGCGGCGGCCGCTGCCAGAAATCCGACGCCCACGGCCAGCACCACCGGCGACAAAAAGCCCAGCGTCTCCCAATTGGATTCCGTGCGCGGCACCGCCAGCAGGCCCAAGCCTCCCGCGGTCAACACCGCACCGGCTTGCATCGCGTTCAGGATGCGCGAATAGGGGCTCTGAACGACAGCCGAGGGCAGCCGCTCGACATCCAGAAACTTCTTCAGGTCCCCGGTCTGCAGCCAGGCCAGCAGCTCCGGGCTGGTGCCCAGTTTGTCGACAATCTTCGACATGGTGGCTGATTGCAGATTGGCCAGCTTCTGGTAACGGATGTGGGACAGCGTCATTTTGGCAAGCGCCGCGGCGGTGTAACCGACAGTGCCCATGACACTGATCATCGAGATCATCTCAGTAGGTTCCATACACCGTTAGGAACGGTCTACAACGGAGAATGTAGACACCGCGCGGTATCTTTTCGTTCAAGCGTGGATCGCACTTCGCCCACGCTGCCCCCTGTAGACCAACTGCGAGAGGGTGAAGGGCTAAGCGTAGCGGTGCTTCAACCGTAGGAAAGGGTCTTCCAGGAACCGCTTGGAAAGCGCAGCCACCAGGTAGGCGGACCCAATAATCACCGCCACCTGCATTGCCAGCGCCATCCGGGGGCCAAACTGCGCCACCGTATCGATACCGGCTCTTTTCAGCAGCGTCACGTAAGCATCACCCAAGCTGAGGTGCACCATGTAGATGCAATAGCTGTAATCACTGGTGATCCGCAAAAAGCCGCTCCGCAACACCGCCGTCACGGCTGATCCGCGCAGCGTGAGCGCGGCCAGGATCGCCGCTCCGAACACGAGTTGGACCTGACTGTAGCGAAGTGCTACTGCTGCCACCGTCTTGGTCCCAAGGATGCCGTAGGGCACTCCGAGGGCAGTGATGAGAAGCGAAAGGGCAACCATCGCCGCCGCCAACTGCAGCGACCTTTGCCGCGTCTGGGCAGCGGAGCGCCACCAGATGGCCAGCAGTGCCCCCAGCGCCAGGCCGTCAAAGCGAAACTGCGAGAACTCGTAGATCTGGTCAATTTTTACCCATTGGTTGGCCGCCGCCAACCCCCGCAGTATGGGAGTGCCCACCCAAATCGCCAAGGCCGAAACCGCCAAAGCATTCCGGGAGAGAAAGCGCGCCCCCAGCGGCCAGATCAGGTAGAAATGCTCCTCCACCGCCAGCGACCAGTAGACGCCGGGCCCGTGCGGCACGGCCGCGCCAAAGGCCGACGCAAAGTTGGCCATGAAGAACAACGTGACTAGAAAGAAGCTGGAATAGGTAGCACCGTAGAAGTACCAGCTCACCACCAAAGTCACAAAGTAGAGCGGCATGATGCGCAAGACGCGCCGCAGGTAAAAATTACGGAAGTAATGCGGCTTCAGGCGCGAATCGATCAAGATGCCCGAAATCAGCAAGCCGGAGAGGACAAAGAAGAGGTCAACCCCCAGCCATCCCTTGCCGAGAACCGCCCTGATGAAGCCGGGCACTCCATCCAGCGCCCCTTCAATGCTGCCATAGGCAAACAGAGCATGCGTCACCAATACTGCAAGCGCGGCAATGGCGCGAAATCCATCCAGTTCGGGAATTCGGCTTTCAGATGCGTGCGACGGGCGTGCAGGCACAGGAGGGCTTACAGCAATCGGTTCCACCAAAGCCAACATACCATGAGGCCGCGCCTTCGCCTGGCGGCAAAGCCCGCCCCGCGCCACAACGGTAGGGGATAGAATGAGGGTTCATGCCTGAAACCTTGTCGGATATCGGCCTCGTCGGCCTAGCCGTGATGGGCCAGAACCTCGCCCTGAATATCGCGGACCACGGCTTCCGCATTTCGGTCTACAACCGGACCAAGGAGACGATGGAGAAGTTCGTCGCCGAGAACCCGTCCACGCCCGGTGGGGTGCACGGTGAAGTCACGCTGGAAGGATTTGTGGCATCGCTCAAGCGCCCCCGGAAGGTGATCATCCTGGTGAAGGCCGGTGGCCCCACCGATGCCGTGATTGATGGCCTGATTCCGCTGCTCGAACCCGGCGACATCATCATCGACGGTGGCAACGCCCTGTGGACCGATACCATCCGTCGCGAGAAGGCGCTGGCCGCCAAGAATCTCCGCTTCATCGGCTCCGGCGTTTCGGGCGGTGAAGAAGGTGCGCGCTTCGGCCCGTCCCTGATGCCCGGCGGCGAGCATGCCGCGTATCTCGAAATCGAGCCCATCTGGAATGCCATCGCCGCCAAAGTGGACGACCAGACGGGCAAACCGCTGATGGGGGCCATGCCGGGTCACCCGATCGAGGGCGGTGTCCCCTGCTCCACCTACATTGGGCCCAACGGCGCCGGCCACTACGTGAAGATGGTCCACAACGGCATCGAGTATGGCGACATGCAGATGATCTGCGAAGCCTATTCGCTGCTGCGGCTGGCGGGCCTGACGCCCAAAGAAGCGGGCGATGTGTTTGCCGAATGGAACACCGGCTTGCTGGATTCGTTCCTGATCGAGATCACGGCCGATATTCTCCACCAGACTGACCCGACCACCGGCGCTCCGTTTGTCGACATCGTGCTGGATACGGCCGGGCAGAAGGGCACCGGCAAGTGGACCTCCACCAACGCGCTCGACATGGGCGTGCCGGCGCCCACCGTCGCAGAAGCCGTGTTCGCCCGCTTCTTAAGCGCGGTGAAGGAAGAGCGCGTGGCCGCCGCCAATATCTTGACCGGCCCCAGCCTGCCATTCACCGGCGACCGGGCGGAGTTCATTGCTGCGGTGCATGATGCGCTCTACTGCTCCAAGATTTGCGCCTATGCCCAGGGCTTCCAGTTGATGCGCGCCGCGCAGGCGGAATACCACTGGACACTGCCGTTTGGCGAGATCGCCCGCATCTTCCGTGGAGGCTGCATCATCCGGGCTCGCTTCCTGCAGAAGATCACGGAGGCGTATCAGAACAACGCAACGCTGACCAACCTGCTGCTGGACCCGTACTTTAAGAGCGAAATCGACCGCGCACAGACCAACTGGCGCAATGTGATCGCGCTGGCGGCCACGCATGGCGTGCCGGCACCCACGTTCTACTCGGCGCTGTCGTATTACGATGGCTACCGCAGCGCCCGCCTGCCGGCCAACCTGCTGCAATCGCAGCGCGACTTCTTTGGCGCGCACACCTATGAGCGCGTCGATCAACCGCGCGGCAAGTTCTTCCACCTGGATTGGCCGGAGCCCGGTCGCCCGCAGTTGGAAGTTTAGGTTCGCGTGCGCCAGCCCTCAGAGCCATTACGCGCGACGGAGGAGGCCTACCAGCCTACTCCGCTTCTGGTCGACGCGGTGGATGACACCGCCGACAAGAACCGTGATCTCGGTCTGGGCGACAAGCTGGCGGAACGGGTGGGAGGCGGCCGGGTCCTCAATCAGAACGGCCGCTTCAACGTCCGGCGATCGGGCACCGATCCCTGGAACCCGATCAACCTCTATCACACGCTGCTGACGCTCTCCTGGCCCCAGTTTTTTGGGTTGGCGGTGGGCGGCTACTTTGTGGTGAATCTGTTTTTCGCCCTGATGTTTCTGGCCTGCGGGCCCGGCGCGCTGGAAGGTGCGCGGCTGGAACCGTTTTCAGCCCGCTTCCAGGATTGCTTCTTCTTCAGCATCCAGACGGTGGCCACCATTGGCTACGGCAAGATCGTCCCCCACTCCCCGGCTGCCAACTTTCTCGTGGCCTTTGCCGCACTGGCGGGTTTACTGGGCTTTGCCTTCGTTACCGGGTTGTTGTTTGCCCGCTTCTCCCGGCCGATGGCGAAGATGGTCTTCAGCAAGTGCGCCGTGATCGGACCGTATCAGGGCAAGCTGGGTCTGATGTTCCGGCTGGCCAATCAGCGGAGCAACGAGTTGAGTGAAGTAACCGCCACGGTGGTCCTGGTGCGGTGGGAGTGGACGGGGGACCGCAAGCAACGCCGCTTCAACCAGCTCCCACTGGAGCGGGATAAGATCTCGTTCCTGCCCTGGCATTGGGTAGTGGTCCACCCGATTGATGAGAAGAGCCCGCTCTATGGTGTCACGGAGGCAGAATTGGCCGAATCTGAGCCGGAGATTCTGATTTTGGTGACGGCGATGGACGAGACGTTCTCGCAAGTGGTCCACACTCGCATGTCTTACCACGGCCAGGAAGTGGTGTGGAACGCCAAGTTCGCCCCCTTGAACAACCCCCAATCACCGCTTGAGGTGGATCTAACGCGGATCCACGATATTCAACGGCTAGGGTAGTTGGGGCTTGAGGAGGAAGCCATGCACCGCCGTTACCTCGATGGCGCTTTCGTAGCAATCAAGCTGTTGCACACGGTGGTCTGGGCCTTCTTCGCCATCTGCATCGTAGCGATTCCTATTGCCGCTGCCCGGGATGATTTCCGCTGGGCGGCTATCCTGACCGGTCTGGTTTTGTTGGAGTGCGCCGTGCTGGCGGTAAACCACCGACGGTGTCCGCTGACCGATCTGGCGGGCCGCTACACGGACGATCGCCGCGACAACTTCGACATCTATTTGCCTCTGTGGTTGGCCCGACACAACAAGACCATCTTTGGCACGTTGTTCATCGCGGGAGGGCTCTTCGCTCTCGGAAAGTGGTGGAGTTTGGGGTGACCGGTGGTGACGGCCCTGCGATGTTCGACCTGTGTTCTGGTGCTATCGACCCAGGACACTTTTGACTTGGGTGGGTCAACGGCCTTCATGCTTGAAAGATATCGCCTTACCCTAGCACCGTCCATCGCGGCCCGGCCCGCCACCTCGGGCCAGCCCAGCCAAGTGTTGCCGGAGCTCTTCAAACCGGGGCCCAACTAGGCCGAGCGACGGATGGTACGGTAAGCCCGAATGTTCCAAGCTCGCGAACTCAAGCGCCGCCTTCGCGTGCAGCCGGGCTGCGTCGATCTCGCCGATGGAAGCGGATATCAGCGAACTCGCGGCGTGCCATTTGAAAGCATGGGTCGAGAACAACAATCGATTCTGTCTGTGGCTAAGGATCTCAAGCGCCCGCGGGTACTTTTCGGTTTGACCGGTCGTCGCGAGCAAAAAGGGAAGCTCAATGCACGCCTCGGAATAGACGCCGGGGTATTCGATCTCTCGATCCACTGCGCGCTCGAACGCGGCAACGGCCTGTTCCATATCGCCAAGAGCATAGAATGCCGTGCCCTGGTCATAGTAGGCTTGCGAGCGATCAAACTCGTCACTCGTCGAAAAGTATTGATCCAGAAGCCGGAGCGCCGTCTGTGGATGCGACCTTGCCAGAATGCCGGCCTGTATTCTCAGGTACTGGGCTTTCTTTCGTGCCCGCTTCAACTGTGCGAGAAACTGCGCCTCGATCTCGACACTCCAGTCTCGGTTTCGGTACCAATCGTATCGGCCCACTTACATTGGTCTCCTGAATTTCTGCCCTGTTCGCCAGTCTAGCCGACAGTGGCCTGACGACCTGGCGTATGCTCTAAACATGAATCGGCGCTCATTCCTGAAAGTCTCTCCAGCAGCAGGCACGTTGTTTGCGGCTCGCTCCGCCAAATCGGCTGCCGGTCCGGCCAACAAGCGGGAGCGGATGATGCAGTGGCTTGCGGGCAAGACCGACCCCAGCTACACGCCCGCGGCCTTCTTTCTTCACTTCGGCGATCCCTATAAGGCAGGCTCCGCGGCGGCGCAGCGGCACTTGGAGTTCTTTCGCCAGACCGACATGGATTTTCTGAAGATCCAGTTTGAGCAGACCTATGAGCGGCAGGCGTTTCTCCAGAAGCCCGCCGACTGGTCGAAGCTCACACTGCGCAAGCTCGACTTCTATGAGCCGTTGCTGCAGACCGTACGCGAGCTCGTGAAGACGTCCAAGAAGGATTCGCTGATCCTGATGACGCTCTATTCGCCGTTTATGTGCGCCGGACACTGCGCCACCTCACCCTTGCTGAAGCAGCACCTGGAGGAGAATCCGGAAGCAGTGAAAAAGGGCCTGGAGATCTTGACCGAAAGCCAGATGCTGTTTGTGCGCGCTTGCATCAAGGAGGGTGTGGACGGCTTCTATATGTCGACGCAAGGCTCCGAGGCGAAGCGCTTTTCCAGCCCCAAGATCTTCCTCGATTACCTGAAGCCCTACGATCTGGTGTCGATGAAGGAGATCCAGAAGGCCTGCGCGTTCAACATCCTGCACGTCTGTGATTACGTGGCGCCCTACGCGAACTTCGACGCCGTCTACGACTACCCCGGCCACGTCATCAACAGCAACATCAAGCTGACCGAAAAAGAGATGTCCGCCCAGGAGATCGCCCGCCTGTTCAAGCGCCCCTTCATGGGCGGCCTGGACCGCCACGGCGTCATCGCCAAGGGCACGCCGCAGCAGGTGGAGGCGGAGGTGAAGAAGGTGCTGAAGGGCGCCCCCAAGCAGTTCATCCTGGCCGCCGATTGCACCGTGGCGGGCGACACCGATTGGAAGCGACTGCGCCAGGTGATCGATGTGGCGCACGGCGTGAATCGGGCTTAGCGCCAGCCGCGCACTTACTGAAACCGCGCACGACCCTCGCGTAGGCGGGGCTTGCCGAAATTCTTCTGGCGGTAAGACGGCGGGCCGTTGGACCCGCCGGACGTGGTTCAGAGCCGGAGCCGGCAAAAAATGCGCGCCGAGTCTCTTCGCCGTCATCCACTAGGGATGAGGAGTCTGCTCCTGGAGCCGCTGTCATAATGCAGGTGGTTTGGTTTAAGCGCGACCTTCGTATCAGCGATCACCGGCCGCTGTTTGAAGCAGCGCTTCGGGACGGGCCGGTGGTGCCACTGTTCATCGTGGAGGAGGAGATCCTCCAGGCACCCGATTCCAGCGCCTTGCATTGGGATTTCCAGCGCGCGGCGCTGCACGACCTTGACCGCCAATTGCGGGCACTGGGCGCACCCCTGATCATCCGGCAGGGCGAAGCCGTCGCGGTGCTGGAAGAGATTCGGCGTGACCATGGCATCGCGCATCTATGGGCGCATGAGGAAACCGGGAACGGCATCACCTATGCCCGCGACCGGCGCGTGCGGCGTTGGGCCCGTGATTCAGGCGTGCCGTTTACCGAATTCCCGCAGAACGGAGTGGTTCGCCGCCTGAAGTCGCGCGACGGCTGGTCTCAGCTTTGGGAGAAGCGCATGGCGGAAGGCGTGACGCCCACACCCGTATATCTACCGCCGCATGGGCTTGCGACTGTAGCGCTCGAGCCAGCCGCAGCCGCGCGGGCGACCCGCCGCGACGCACAGGAGACACTGGAATCGTTCCTCGCCGGGCGTGGCCTCCGATACACCCGCGAAATGTCTAGCCCGGTTTCGGCGGAGATGTCCTGTTCTCGGCTGAGCGAGTACCTGGCCTGGGGACTCTGCTCGATGCGTGAGGTGGTGCAGCAGACGCGGCACCGGGCCGCCCGGTTGGCGTCCGAAGCCGCGCCGGAGGCGAAACTCTGGCGTCAATCTCTGCGCTCCTTTGACGCGCGGCTCCACTGGCACTGCCATTTCATGCAAAAGCTGGAAGATGAGCCACGGATCGAGTTTGAGAATATGGTGCGCGCCTACGACGGCCTGCGGGAAGGCGAGTTTTGCCGCGAACGGTTCGAAGCTTGGAAGCAAGGCCGCACCGGCTTTCCGTTCATTGACGCCTGCATGCGCTACTTAGTCGCCAACGGCTGGATCAATTTCCGGATGCGGGCCATGCTGGTCTCCTTCGCGTCGTACGATCTGTGGCTACACTGGCGTGAGCCGGCGCTGTATTTGGCGCAACTGTTTCGCGACTACGAACCGGGCATCCACTACAGTCAGTTCCAGATGCAATCCGGGACCACCGGCATCAACACTCTGCGCATGTACAACCCGACCAAGCAGGGGATTGATCAAGATCCCGACGGTAGCTTCATCCGCCGCTGGGTTCCGGAGTTAGCGGGTGAACCGGAGGTACATCAACCGCGCCGTCCGACGGTCGATCACGTGGCGGCCGTCGCCTATGCTCGAAAGCGTTTGGGCGAAATCCGCCGCCTCGACTCCAGCCGCACCGAAGCCCGTAGTGTCGCCCAACGCCATGGCAGCCGGAAGCGAACGCCGGGGAGGCGTCCCCGCACCACACCGCCCGCGGAGCAAGGCACGTTGTTCGGAGACTAATGATCTCGCCACTGGTACGAGGCGAAGGTGCTTCGGGCGGGATTGTGCGCCTTGCTGAAGCCTCGCGCGAACTTCGCTACAATAAAAGCAATTCCCCGATCGTCTAACGGTAGGACAGCGGCCTTTGGAGCCGTGAATCGTGGTTCGAATCCATGTCGGGGAGCCAACCGTTTTGCGCTCATAAAGAGCCGTTCAAGCGTGCGGTCCAGTTTGGGCCAATCTGCCTTGTACCCGCCAACTCACGACAATCTGGCAAGAAGAGTCCTCCTTCCCGAGCGACTTTCACCACCCAGCGGCTCCAGGCGGCGAAGTAGAGGCCATCGCCACTTGCCGACTGATAAGCGCGAAACTCGTCGCCGAACCGACACGAGCAAGGCCCCTGCGTCCCCCCCAGAGCGTCAGTTCCATCCAGTCGACGCGGGATCGCAGCGGACGCAGGATCCCGCGCGGGCTGGCGGCGGAATTAAGCTATCTGTAAGAGTGAACTTCTAAGATGCGCTTGCTTGTCCGCTTCCTGCTTGTTGCGCTGCCGGCCTTCGCCGCCGATTACGATATTGCCGTCTATGGTTCGACGCCAGCCGGCATCGCCAGCGCCGTGGTGGCGGCGCGCCAAGGCCACCGCGTCGCCCTGCTGGAACCAACCAGCCACTTTGGCGGACTCCTCACCGGCGGTCTCTCCAATACCGACTTCCGCACGCTGGAGGCAGTGACAGGCTTCTATCGCGAATACATGGATCGCGTCCACGCCGACTACATCCAGCGCTACGGCCAGGATTCCAAACAGGCCGAAGAGTGCTTCTTTGGTGCGCACGCCGAACCACATGTGTCGGACCGCGTATTGCGCGCCATGATGGCGGAGCAGCCGAAGTTGCAATTGCTGATGCGCCATCGCTTGGAAGCCGCAACGCGCAACGGAGACACGATCACAGCGGCCCGCTTCCGCTCACCCGCCGGAGGGGTCACCCTCAACGCTCGCGTCTGGATCGACGCCACCTATGAGGGCGACCTGGCGGCGGCGGCCAAAGCGCCGTATCGAATTGGGCGCGAATCCACACGTGAGTATGGCGAGCGTTTCGCCGGCGTTCTCTTCTTCGATCAAGGCCGCATCCTGCCGGGTTCCACCGGCGAAGCCGACCAGAATGAGCAATGCGCCAACTTCCGCATCATCATGACCAACCGGCCCTCCAACCGGATTGCGGCACCGCGCCCACCCGGCTATGACCGCGCCGAGTTTGCGCGTTTCCTGCCGATGCTGCGCAGCGGACGAATCAAGGAGGTCTACACCACCGACCACTCCGGCATCCTTCGCCTGACGCACATCCCAAATGGCAAAAGCGACATGAACGACATCAAGCAGGCTCCGATCCGGCTGTCGCTGCCAGGCGAGAACAACGGCTGGTCGGATGGCGACGAGGCGACACGCCAACGGATCTACGACCGCCATGTCGCACACAACATCGGGCTGCTCTACTTCCTGCAGAACGATCCCGAAGTGCCGCAACCCATCCGCGACAAGGCCAATGAGTGGGGCTTGGCCAAGGATGAGTTCGTGTCCAATGGGCATCTCCCGCCAGCGCTGTACGTGCGCGAAGGCCGCCGCATTCTGGGCGACTACGTCTTCACCGAGCACGACACGATGCCCGCGTCACGCAGCGTCCGCGCGCAGGTCCGGGCCGATGCCATTGCCATGGGAGATTACTCGCTCAACTCCCACGGGCATCAGCCTGCCGGGCCCCTGTACCCCACGCTGTTTGAGGGCGATTTCGGCTTCTCCACCACGCCGTTCATGATTCCCTACGGAGTAATGTTGCCCCGCGGAATCTCGAACCTGCTGGTGCCCGTCGCGATGTCGGCGTCACACGTCGGCTACTCCGCGTTGCGCCTGGAACCCACGTGGGCCGCGTTGGGCCACGCGGCCGGCCTCGCGGCGCACTTGGCCTTCAACACTGGCGGCAAGACGCGGGCAGTCGATTTGCCCGCGTTGCAGCGGCTGTTGCACCAGCAGAAACAGGCAACAATCTATACGTCGGATATTCCACGCGAGTCGCCCTATTTTCCGGCAGTGCAGTGGGCTGGCCTGCGCGGCCTGCTCAGCGACGTGGTGGATTACCAGACAGCCGTGCTGACGCCGCTGAAGTTCCGCTATGGCACCCAGTATTCCTTCGCCCATCCCTTGCACGCGGTGGAGCCGGAAAAGACCCTGGACCCGGGTCTGCTCGCGAAGTGGCGCCAGCGCCTGCCGAACTGCGCCGCGGGTGTAAACGCGTCCACGCGCGGCGAGTATCTCCAAAAGGCGTGGCGGGCCTGCGCGCCAAACTGATTCCGGGTCACGCGGTCTTGATGCCGCCGTCCTCCACCCCGATGCCGGGGAAGTGCGTTCCTGGGCGTAGTCCGCGGTGGCCACGCTCGATGGACGCTCTCGTTCAATGGACGCTATCATGCCTCCATGTTCCGGCGTACCTCTCTCGCAGTAGCCATTATCTTTCTCGGCACGTTCCCATACCTGCTGGCCGGCTCGGAGGAGTTGAATCAGCGCCTGAAACGGATCTACGATTCGCCCGCATTTAGAGCCAAGCGATTTGGCCCTGCCCGCTGGATCAAGGGCGGTGCAGCCTTCACCACTCTGGAGACGGCTCCGGGCAGCGAAGGCGGGCACGATATTGTCGAATACGACACAGCTACCGGCAAACGGTCCATCCTGGTCTCCCACCAACAATTGATACCGTCCAAGGCCGCCAAGCCCCTCACGGTGGATGATTACCACTGGAGCACGGACGCCAAGCGGCTGCTGATCTACACGGAGTCCCGCAAGGTGTGGCGGACGAATTCGCGCGGCGACTACTGGGTGCTGGACCGCACGGCCGGCACGCTGAAGAAACTGGGCGGCGATGCGACCGCGTCATCGTTGAGCTTCGCCAAGTTCTCGCCCGACGGCACCCGCGCCGCCTATGTCCGCGCGAACAACCTCTACGTGGAAGACCTGGCCAGCGGAACCATCCGGGCACTGACCACTGATGGGTCCACCGCCCTGGTCAACGGCGCTTCCGATTGGGTGTATGAGGAAGAGCTGAACGTCCGCGACGGCTTCCGCTGGGCCCCGGATGGCCAAAGCCTGGCCTTCTGGCAGTTCGACGTCACCGGCGTAGAGCAGTTCGCGCTGATTGATAACACCAGCGCTTTGTATCCCAAGATCACCAACATTCCTTACCCCAAGACGGGCACGAAGAATTCTGCCGTTCGCGTCGGCGTGATTGGCGTGGGGGGCGGTGAGCCACGCTGGATGCAGATTCCGGGCGATCCGCGCGAGCATTACATCTTCCGCGTGGAGTGGCTGGAACGCGAACCGGCCCTGGCCATCGGCCAGTTGAACCGGCTACAGAATAAGGCGACCGTCTTCCTGGCCGACCCGCGCACGGGCGTAGCCAAGACGATATTTCAGGATCAGGACGCCGCCTGGGTGGACGTGCACCATCGCGGCAATGAACTGGATGGCTTCGACTGGCTGAATCAAGGCAAGAACCTTCTCTGGCTGAGCGAGCGCGATGGCTGGAGCCATGCCTACTCCGTGCCGCGTGACGGCGGAGCGCCCGTGCTGGTGACACCCGGCGCGGGCGATGTGTTATCACTGCAGGCCGTGGACCCGGAGAGCAAATGGATTTACTACACGGCATCACCTGGGAACGCCACGCAGCGCTATCTTTACCGCTCTGCCATCGACCGGCCCGGGCCGGCGGTGCGTCTTAGCCCAGCGGATCAACCGGGGACGCATCTCTACAACATCTCGCCCAACGGCCAATGGGCGTTTCATACCTATTCCCGGTTTGATCAACCGCCGGTGATCGACTTGGTGAGCTTGCCCGATCACAAGTCAGATCGGGTGCTGGAAGACAACGCCCTGTTGCGTGCCAACACCGCGGCCTCACTGGACCCTCCGGCTGAGTTTCTGCAACTGAAGCTGGGCAATGGCACCACGCTCGATGGTTGGCTGCTGAAGCCGCGCACGTTTGACCCGGCGAAGAAGTATCCGCTGATCGTATACGTGTACGGCGAACCGGCCAGCGTAACAGTGGTGGATTCTTGGGCCGGCACTTCGGGCCTGTTTCATCGTGCCCTGGCCGAAGATGGGTACTTGGTGGCGAGCTTCGACAATCGCGGCACCCCCGCACCCAAGGGCCGCGCGTGGCGCAAGGTGATCTACGGGGCCGTCGGAGTACTGTCCGCACAGGAGCAAGCGGAGGCCGTGACGGCGCTGGCGCGCATGCGGCCTTACGTGGATGTTTCCCGCGTGGGGGTCTGGGGCTGGAGCGGAGGCGGCTCCAACACGCTGAACCTGATGTTCCGCTCACCGGACCTGTTCCGGGTGGGTGTCTCGGTGGCACCGGTGCCGGATCAGCGGCTCTACGACACGATCTATCAGGAGCGGTACATGGGCTTGCCGTCCACCAATGAAGATGGCTATCGCAGTGGTTCGCCGATCAACTTCGCCGAGGGCCTGCGCGGCAAACTGCTGATCGTCCATGGCTCCGGCGATGACAACGTCCACTATCAGGGCACGGAGAAGCTGGTGAATCGCCTGATCGAACTGGGCAAGCCATTCGATTCGATGGCCTATCCCAACCGCACGCACTCCATCTCGGAAGGCCGTGGCACGACGCTTCACATCTACAGCTTGATCGCCCGCTACCTGACGGACCATTTGCCCGCGGGCGCAAGGTAACAGGATTTCCAGTCACGAAGGAGTTGAGCAGAAAGGCCTGCCTTTCCAATCAGGAGCCCACCATCCGCGCGCAGCAGCCGCAACGGGTGCCCCAACGTGGAGCGCAAAACTGGCATGCTGGAGCGAATGCGAAATTGTTTGCTAGCCACCATGGTTTGCTGCTCGGCGTGGGCGCAGTCGCCGGACCCCCGCCATATCGTCCAGGGGTCCATCATCCCGGATGAGGTGTATGCCGACCAGCCCTATGTCGTCAAGACCAATGATGGTGCCTGGCTCTGCGTGATCACCACCGGCGTCGGCGTGGAAGGCGCCGGTGGGCAGCATGTCATCAGCCTCCGCAGCGTGGACCGCGGGCAGACCTGGGAAAAGCCGGTGGACGTCGAGCCCGCCAAAGGCCCGGAGGCCTCGTACGCCGTGGTGCTGAAGGTGCCTTCCGGCCGCGTATATGTCTTCTATAACCACAACACCGACAATGTCCGCTCAGTCATCGCGGACAAACCGGCTTACAAGGATGGACTGAACCGGCGGGTCGATAGCTTGGGCCACTTTGTCTATAAATACTCCGACGACCACGGCCGCACTTGGTCCGCCCAACGCTACGAGATTCCGCAGCGTGATTTTGCGATTGACCGCCAGAACCCGTATCAGGGCAAGCTGAAGTTCTTCTGGACCGTCGGCAAAGCATTTGCCCACCAGGGCGCAGGCTACGTCCCGCTGCACAAAGTCGGCGGCTTCGGCGAGGGCTTCTTTACTTCCAGTGAAGGCGTGCTGCTGCGCAGCGCGAACATCCTCACGGAGCGCGACCCAGCAAAGATCCGGTGGGAAACGCTGCCCAAAGGCGACATCGGCATCCGCGCGCCCTCGGGCGGTGGACCGATCGCCGAAGAGCAGTCTTTTTCGATCTTGAGCGATGGCTCCATCTTTTGCGTCTTCCGGACCATCGATGGCCACGCAGCCTATACCTACAGCCGCGACGGCGGACACACCTGGGAACCGTCTCAATACATGCGCTACGCCAATGGCCGCTTGATGAAGCATCCGCGAGCCGCCAACTTTGCCTGGCGCTGCGAGAACGGCAAGTTCCTGTACTGGTTCCACAACCACGGCGGACGCTTCATCCGGGAGCATCCCAACCGCCGCACCATCGCCTACGAAGAGCGCAATCCGGTGTGGCTGGTGGGCGGCGTGGAAGCGGACTCGCCGCGCGGCAAGGTGGTCCGCTGGTCGCAGCCGGAGATTGCCCTGTACGATGACGACCCCATCGTCCGCATGTCCTACCCCGACCTGATCGAGGATGGCGGCAAGTACTACCTCACCGAAACCCAGAAAGATGTGGCGCGTGTCCATGAGCTCGACCCAGCACTGTTGCAAGGGCTCTGGAGTCAGTTGGAGGGCGGCGGAACGGTGGCC
Organism: Bryobacteraceae bacterium; assembly: GCA_947458745.1. GTDB lineage: Bacteria > Acidobacteriota > Terriglobia > Bryobacterales > Bryobacteraceae > JAPKYZ01. The sequence continues at coordinate 157,129 of CANGYQ010000007.1, forward strand.
CGCGCGGGGCTCCAACTGGATCTTTCCGGCACCATCCCCGGTTCGGTGAGGGCACCAGGGGTGCCCCTGTTCTACCGCCGCTCCCAGCGGGCTGATCATGGGAAAGAAGATCTCCGAACCGGCTTTGCGCTGGACGTGTGGGCGCAGTTGGCTTCCGCCGCGCCGGGGCAAGTCCTGCTGGACAACCGGACGGCGGATGGCAAGGGCTTTGCGCTGGTCACTGCGGTCGGGGACGCGTTTGAGCTGATTCTGAACGATGGCCGCAGCGAGAGCCGCTGGGCGTCGGACCCCGGCACCATCCGCCCGGGCACAACCCAGCATGTCGCCGTGGTAGTGGACGGCGGGCCCAAGGTAATCACCTTTATCACCGATGGCGTCTTGAATGATGGCGGTGAAGCGCGCCAGTTTGGCTGGGGCCGCTTCAGCCCCACCATCCGTTCGGCCCAGGGCTCACCGGATCTGTTGATCAACAATCAGGCAGTCAAGCGGCTCAGGATCTACGATCGCATCCTGCGCACCTCCGAAGCACTGGCCGCATTCCGGGCGGGCTTGTAGCGACAGGTCGGAGAAGCGGTGCCATCGGGCGAGCTTGGGGTCTCGCCACCGTCTGGCGGATAGGTTGCCCCCTGATGCCCACTCTATGCCAACCTGAACACATGTCCATCCGCCCGGTGAAGCGTCTTGAGCAGTCGAAGCCCACACTAGAAGGAGCAGGCGTGCATTTGCGGCGCGCCTTCGGTTTCGGCGATACGGCGGAGACCGACCCGTTCCTTCTGTTCGACGACTTCCGCAATGACCATCCCGCCCAGTACCGCGCCGGGTTCCCCTGGCACCCGCATCGCGGCATCGAGACGATCACCTACGTGCTGGCGGGCACCGTCGAACACAGTGACAGCCTGGGCAACCAAGGGGCCATTGGCGCGGGCGACGTCCAGTGGATGACCGCCGGCAGTGGCATCATCCACCAGGAGATCCCGCAAGGTGACCCGGCGGGCCGCATGCATGGCTTCCAGCTGTGGGCCAATCTCCCGGCGGACCAGAAGATGTCCGCCCCGCGCTACCAGGAGGTTGCCTCCGGCCACATCCCGGAAGTGATCGAAGATGACGGTACGCGCGTCCGGGTGGTGTGTGGCGATTTCTGGGGCGTGAAGGGTCCCGTGGAAGGGGTGGCGGCCGAGCCGATCTATCTCGACGTCACCATCCCTGCGGGCAAGCGGCGGCGGCTGCCGGTGGAAACAACGCGCCACGCCTTCGCCTATGTGTTCGACGGCACGGGCAAGTTCGCCGATGCCTCTGATCCTCAACCCGTAATGACGGAACTGGTCCCCGGCGAGGAACCGCTGAGTCTATTGGCCGAGAACCGGTCCCTGGTGCTGTTTGGCCGTGGCGACGAGGTAGTGGTGGAGGCCGGTGAGCAGGGCGTGCGCTTCCTGCTGGTCTCCGGCAAGCCGTTGGGTCAGCCGGTGGCGTGGCGCGGACCGATTGTGATGAACACGCAGGAAGAGCTGCGGCAAGCCTTTGCGGAGTTGCAGCAGGGCACGTTTTTGAAATCTGCTCACTAGCAAGTCCTGGAGGCTCCGGTAACAGCAAGTTAGCGGCTAGGGCGCCAACAACACGAACGGCGCTACCTCCGCGCTATTGAACCGCATCAGGAATTGGCGCGCGGGCTGGTAGCCGGCGGAGGGCACGATTCCAGGCCGCAGCACCAAGCTTCGACGTACCGCGATCTGGCGCGCGGCCTGCTTCCACTCCGTACGGAAGCTACCCCATTCGGTTTCACCCGAGACCGAATCCGGCAATTCATCCACGGTGAGCCGCTCCGGGAGATGCCATTCGATGGATTCGCTGAAGCTAGTGGGGTGCACCACCAGCGGCTGGACCCGTTGCGGCTGGTTGACGTTGGGCATGCTGTCGTAGGTCATGGGCACGCTCTTCACCATCCACAACTTACCCTTCATCACTCGGGCATAGCCCGGGGCGCGAAAGCCCAGCGTCAGCCGGTGGCGGCGGCTGGTGGCGTCATAGTTGCGGGCGACATCGCGCAGTTCGACGCCCGGCATGACACGATTCAAGCGGGATTGCGTTAACTGCTGGTTCTTTCCTTGAGCCAACTCCCGGTCCAAGGCACCCGCATCAAACGCATCCTGTCCGGTGGAGATTTCCTCCAGGGTGCCGGCAATTGATCCATCCGCCTCCAGCGTGATGTCCCAACGGCGCTCCGTGTGACTCTGCTCCGGTGCCGCTTGCGGCATCTTCAGTAAGTCACCCCGTGCACCGGCCAGCACCAGCGCATACGCACCTTGTTCATGCACCGGCAGATACCCCAGTGGCACCACTTCATCGGTAGGGTCAAACAAGACCAACCGCCCCAACTGGGGATGCACCACAGTTGCGGGCAACACCGGAGCATCGGGCATGGCAATGGCCAGAATGGCGTGGTTGAACTGCTGGGGTGAGGGCCAGTCCGGTTGCGTAAAGTAAGGGTCACCGGAGTAGATGGTCACCAGCCAGGATTCGATGCCCGCCACGCGCAACAGGGCCTTCATCAAATTGGCCTTGTCCTTACAGTCGCCGTAGCGCTTGGCCAGCACCTGGTCCGCCGAGTGGGGGACATAGCCGCCACCCTTGGAAAGATTGGTGGAGATGGCGACATAGCGGATGCCCTGGGCAAACTCCGCCACCGCACGAACTCGCTCCCAGACCGTTGTCTTGCCCGACAACAGAGCCTTGGCTTGCGCCTCCACGGCCGGGGTCACTTCCGCGGCCGTCTCTCCCAGACGGCTCAGCCATTGCGAAAGATCCGGCCACGCCGCGAATGTCGCCAAGGCCGAACTGGTTTCTCCGGCTGGCGGCACCAAGCTAACCCGGATGCGGGGCACCAGTGAACCGATGGGAGGCGCACCGGGCTCCCGTTCGATCGGGGCCAGTTCCCGCATCTCCCAGGTGAAGGTCTCGCCGCTCACCCGGGGCTGGGCCGGAGCATTCGCATATCCTTTCGCCTCCGCCTTCCAGCCCGAGGGCACCGTTACCTGAAACCGGCTGAACAGATGGGGCTGCAAGTCCTGGAACGAGAAGGCGTACTGCGAGAACACTGTCTTTTCTTCCAGCACGGATTCAAAGCCGAACACGCCGCCCGGGTCGATCTCGCTCGTGGCACCCGCACCCGCGTAGCGAAAAGAAGAGTAAAGCTCATCAGAGTTCAGCGACTGTTCAACGATGTCCTTCTTGCCGTACTCGCGCGTCTTACCCGTCGGTTGGATCAGCCAGGCTTTCATCTCCCGGACTTTCGAATCTTTCGAGTCAAACGTGTTGCCCGCCCGGGCAGCGGCCTTGCCCTCCAACGTCAGCACCTTGATGACCACACGGGTGGTGGTGGTCTGCTTGCCGGATGCCTCCACCAGCACCTTCTCCTCATTCAGCAACACGACCGCTTTGGTTTGCGGCGGGTAAGCCGGATGGGGCTGGGCGGCGGCTTCGCGCAGCCAAGCGGGAACGTCAGCGGCGAATGACGTGGCCGCCAACGCCCAGCAGAGAAGGGCAAGCCCCGCGCGGCTCATTGAGCCCTCAACGTGAAGCTATGCGTATCCGAGTCATGGATGCGATTAAACGCGGACTTCAGCGCCGGGTAGGCGTCCGCATTGAAGCGGATCTGCCCGCCGTCGCCCCAGACAAACCGCCGCGTCACCTTCAGCTCGCGCTTGGGTTGAGTAATGGAGGCCGTCATCTGATAGCTGCCCGCCTGGCCCAATTTGAAGGACCCGGGCACGTCTGGGCTTTCCAGCGCAAAACCTTCCGGCAACTCAATCACGATGTCGTCAGATTCCTGGTAGGCGTTCGGGAAGAAGATGGGGTGCAGCCGCGAGGCCTGGCTGAATAGGGCCGGCCGGCCATGGTGGAACAGCGACGGTTGAACGAACAGCCGCTTGCCGGTGCGTTGGGCGTAGCCCTCCATGCTGATGTTGAACTGCACCTTCAGCGCATCCCGCGTCGAGGTGGCATTCTCGATGGTCAAGTCAGTTACCTTGGCCCCGGGGAATCGCGCCTCCATCTCCTTCTTCTTCGTCTCTTCCCGTGAGCCGGCTGACTGATCCTCCAGCGCGATCTTCGCCTTGACGGCAGTGTGGCCGGAATAATGCATGGTCACCGTACCGGAGATCGCGCCTTCCGGGCTGAGTTTCAGGCGCATCTCGCGGCGCAGATGAGAGGCCGCGCTGGGAGTCACCGGCAGCACCACCAGGTGCGGCTCCTTATCCATCAATAGTGCGGGCTGGCCTTGCTCCCGCCAATCGAGCATGCCGGGTGCCAGATACGGATTTCCCGGGTTGTAGTAGAGAATATTCGCCCCGTCCTTCACGGCCACCTGTGAACGCTTCAGCAAGAATGGGTCCAGAAACTCGGGTCGCAGTACGCCGCCCCGGGCGGTGCTGGATCGCACGTAAGCCGGGTTCAGGCCGGCGGCCTGCGCCAGGGCGTAGAACAGGCCGATGATGTCCTCGCTGTTGCCCAGCTTATGCTTCAATGTGTCCGCCGAACTATAGTCCGCCTTGGACAGTTTCTTCACGTAGCGTTCGCGCTGTTCGCTGGTCATGGTGCCGGCGTTGTAATCTACGTTGCCGATCGAATTCTGGCAGAAGGTGGCCAGTGCCGTCGCCTTCTGCTCCACTGTTTGGGCCGCGGCGGTCAACTCGGCCGCCAGCGCCTTGATCTCGCCATTCACGCGGATATCGCGGCGGAACTGTTCGTGGATCTTCTGCCCCAACACCCGCCAGTAGGCGGGGCCCGTCTCCGGCAACGCCGCCGAATAGTAGACCAATATCCAAGCCTTGGCATCCTCTTCATCCGGCATCAAGGGCTCCTCGACAAAGGCGGGCATATCCGTCAACGTCGCAAACATGTACCCTTCCCGCAAGCCACTGGCCTTGGCCGGAGCCCAGGGCGAATGGCGGCAGTTGAAGTTAAAGGAGCGCATATTAAAGGCCACATACTGGCTCGACATCGGCTTCACATAGTAGGTAATCTCCCAGGCCGGGATCTCCAACTGCGCCTCCAGCTTGGTGTACCGGGGCAAGTGGTTCGTGAAGGTCTCGGTGTATTGGTACTCAATGATCGCCCCCGCCGTCAGCCGCGGAAAGGTGAACTTTTTCTCCTTCAGATCCAGGCGGCCCTTCTTCACCGCCGTGGAATCGAAGACCGCCGACCCGGGAATGTTAACGATGGAGCCATCGGGCAGGATCGTGCGCGCCTGGATATCAAAGATCGTCCAACCGGCCGATGGAGAATACGGAATCGACACCTCGCCCCATTGCTTGACGCCACGCTCATTGTAGAGTTTGATCCGCTTGTAGTTGACCACGCGATGAGTCAGGCTCTGGCCACCCTCCAGGGCGTCACTCACCCAGGCCTCCCAAAACATCGCTTCCGCATCCGCATTGGGATCAAGCTTGGGCTTAGCCAGAGATAGCATCTCCGGCGTGACTGGTTTCCAATCCGCGCTAAGAGCCGAGGCGGCAGCCACCATGGTGAGTAAGACAATACGCGTAAGCATACGTGTGTATGCGATCTTAGCAGAGCAAGAATCGATCGCGATGAGTTAAGCGCAAAGCAGGCGAGAAACGGGACATCCCGCCAAGCTATTATCCGCACGATGACGGTCACTCCGCGGCGCCAGCGGCGGTTGTGGCAATCGCGGCTAGAACCGGAACAGCACGATGGCAGCCACCGCAATGGCCAGCACGCCTTCCACCAACCCGACATTGACATTGCGGTCCCGGACGATTTCTTCCGAAATGCGGGCATTAGGCAGCAAGGCCAGGTCCACCACCCAGCGCATGGCCATCAGCAGGACAAAGCCGGCGGCGGCGTCAAAGGCGAAATAGCTCAGGTTGGTAGGCCAATCGACAAAGTCGCCGCTGGTGGCCTTCATCAGCAGTAACGACAGCGCCACCAGCATTAGGCCCAGCGGGATCCCCGCTGCAAAATTGCCTTGCTGGACTTGTTGGCCGACACTAAAGCCGGCCAGCATCTGGTAGGCCCGGCCAAAGATCAGCAGCACGATCAACGCCAGCACCAGAAAAACCGCCGACGTGATGACAGTGCCACCCGTCTGGCTAAGCGCTCCGGCAAAGGCCAGCGCCGTCGAAACATAGAGGCCGCATTCCACCACACCCGCAGCGAGATTGCGGCGCTCGATGATCTCTGTGGACGTGCGCACGCCGGGGATCAACAGACGCTCCAACAGCCAGTGCGCGAGAGCCAACGCGGCGATCCCCGCCAGTGACCAAGCCAGATCCACGCCCAGTGCGCGCAGCACGGCGTCGGACCCGGCGTCGGCGGGCAACCCTTCGGCGCGGGAGGCCCCCAGAAACACGATGACGATCCCGGCATAGTAGCCCGCCACGGCCAATCCGAAGGCGGGGTTGTCCTTCGCCGTCAACTCCTGATCCATCGAATAGGGCGACAAAAAGTCCTTGGCAAACTTAGCAGCAATCAGCACCACCACGCCCAGGGCGACATGCGCCAACCCGAGCATCAGCGGCAGTGGTTCAAGTGAAATCGGCATGAGTTGTCTTTTCCGGCCGGGAGACGCTTAGCGCCGTCCCCGGCCTCCGCCAAATGAGCGGCCCGAGGGACGCGAGCTGAACGTACCACGCGATTGATAGCGCGAGCTGGAATACGACCCGCGCGACTGGTACCGGGAATCGGAATAGCTTTTGTTGCCAAACGACGGCTTCTCACGTTCGCGGTAGAAGCCACCGCCGGAATTGCCCGTGTAGGAGCGGTTGCCGGAATTGAGCGTCGGACGGTTGGTCCGGAACGAATCCCGCGGCCCGTACCAGGTGTCGCCCCGGCGGCGCGCGCTGTCGTAAGCGTTGTAGTCGCCGATGGTGATGGGCGTGGTCATGCGCGGCTGCAACAGTTCCCGCATGATCAGGTATTGCGGCAGCCAACTCCACACACCGTTGTTCCAGGAGCCATAGGCATTCGCTTGGCCGGGCGGCGCGATATAGGCATAGGCCGGGGCCTGCACGACGCGTTCCGCTTCGGAATCATACTTGCCGGCCGGCTTGCGTTCCACCACCATGCCCGCATGCTGGTCCCGGTCGCGGCGCAGCCGGGCATCCAGTGGTTCCCACATTTCCTCCTGCGACACAACGCCGTTGGCCAGCGTCGCATCCGGAAACTTCGTGCGGACAATCTTCACCTTCTCGCGGCCGCCATCCACTTCCAGCAGCAGCTTGTCCCAGTTGGTGTAGAGCTGACCGGCCAGTGTGTCAACAGCCTTGCTGTCGGTGGTCAGCTGCGCCTGGGTTTGGTCGAGACGGTCGGCAGCCTGGAACAGCGCACCGTAATCCAGGCCCTTGGGGCTGGGCTGAGCCGCGAGAGCACGCACGGCGGCAGACCCGGTCCAGGTGGCTTCGGCCGCGGCCTTGGTGGCCACCAGTGCCGCCACGCGGACTTCCAGATCGCTCTTCTTGGCGGGCCAATCGGCGAGGGCCTTGCGCGCCGCCGGCGCCACATCAAACGCGGCGATGGCGTCATGCGCCCGCTGCATCGCGGTCAGCCGCAAAGGCAGCTCCTTCTTATATCCGATCCAGCGTTGCGCTTCCTGGCGCAGTTGATCAGCATCGTTCACAGCCGCGGTGCGGTTGGCGTCCAACTCGCGCAGGCCGCGCTCCACCTGGTCGGTGTCGCTCCGCTTGTTGGCGGCAGCCAATGCCACCAGCGCCGAAAGACTCTGCTCCGCCGCGGCCAGCTTTGCTTGGTCGGCCTTCAGACGATTGGTCCAATCCGCGGCCTTCCCGGCAAACAGCTCCGGCTCTTCCCGCACCGCGCGGTCGAGGTAGGCGCGATGGCCCTCAAAAGTTGACTTATCGTTGCTGATCTTACCGGAAGCGGCCTGGACCGAATCCCGCAGTTCACTCGGCAGATTGTCGAGACCGGCGGTGGCGATGATGCCCATCACCAGGATGAGGATGATCGCCAGCACTCCCAGGGTCTTCTTGCGAGCGGCCGCACGGATCAGCGGATCAACGGCCGGTGGCTGATAGCCCTTCGGGCGGTCACGCGGCGCAAGCGGAATATTCGATTGGTCAAACGCAGACATAGCGGGCCGCTCCTTAAGCGGCGCGGTAGACAGTGACGTCGGTGGGATTCACGCGGACCGCCAGCCGGACATCAAACGGCTGGCCTTCCCATTTCTCAACACAGATCAGACGGGCGCTCTTGGGGTCACGGAACAGCCAACGATACAGGCCTTCGCCTTCGCCCGTCTCATTCTCAAAGAACCCCACTTCGCGGCTGGAGTGGTAGTTGAAGCGCTGGCCTTCGAACTCGATCATTTCGGCCTGGTCCTGCCGCTCGTCCAACTCCGCCAGGCGGTCCTCACTCAAACCCACGTCGGGAAGCGACAACCGGCGCGGATCGAACAGCCCCATCAGCTCCAACTGCGGATTGCTCTGGACTTCCAGATAAACCCGGTTGCCACGAAAGTCGCCGCTCAGGTCGGTCCAGCGGCGGCGGTTGGCTTCATAGGCGCTGCGCCGGTCCACCGTAAAGTCGAGATCGGAAAAATCGGCCGCCGCGCCCACAATCGAGATCGCGTCGCCCTTCCGGGCTTGAGCCAGGTTGACCGACGAATCGGCCAGGGCCTGCGGGGCAGCCGCGGAAATCGCCGGTTTGGGCGTTGGCTTGAACATCTGGAACAAGACAAATGCCAGCACCAAGCCCAGGACTGACAACAAAATAGTGGTGACCATGTGAATAAAAGGGCGCCGGAACCTTGGTCACCGGCGCCCGCGAATGCTAGGCTCCCGTGATCTGCTTCGGCATCGAAACGCTGAGCACGCGGTCGGCCCGGGCGGCCTTGAGGGCCGCCAGATCGTTGTCGATCGAGCCGCCTTCCAGCGCCTTAAACTCCGCTTCCAGACCAGCGTCAGTGCCGGTGATGGACAACTGCTCAAACGCCTTGGCCTTGGCTTCTTCCTTGGCCACGTTCTCTTCAAAGCTCCGCAGCGCGGCAAAGGCATTGTCCGCCTGGCCGACGCCCGAAAGCGCCTCGGCGACTTTGCGCTGAGCCGTGGCAGCGTTGCGGCGGGCAATCAAGGTGGTCGCGCTGCGTTCCGCCTCGTCGATCTTGCGCTTGATCTCGCCCACCTTCTGCTTCAGCGTCTCGCTGGCCGCGCGGGCGGCTTCCACGCCCGCCTTCATGGCGTTCACCTGCTGGTCGGCTTCGTTCTTGCGCGCCAGCGCCTTCTTGGCCAGTTCCTCATTGCCCGCATCCAGCGCCTGCCCGGCGCGCGCAAACCATTCCTGGCTCTGCGTGACGTACTTCTGATACTCCGCTTCCAGGCGGTTGTGGTTGCTCATGGCGGAGGCGGAGGCATTGATGGTCTTGCCCAGTTCCTCTTTCATGTCGCGCACGGTCTGCTTGACGGTGGCTTCAAAGGTGGCGTCTTCCACCACGTCCAGGCCGGAGTTTACCTGGCCCCGGACGACGCGTCCGCCGCGATTAAAAATGTCGGAAAAAAATCCCATATGTATGCTCGCTTCTAGTCCGTATCTGCAGTTATTTTAGCTGGCCGTGACTGGCTCCAGCAGATCACGGGCCACCAGCAGGTCGGCCATCAGATAGCCGGCCAAGCTGAGGATGTCGTCCTGATCTTCCGGTCCCATGTCCTGCAGCGTGCAGAAGTTGTTCAGCGTGATCGCGCTCATGCCCGGGGCCACGTGATAGAGCTGGAACGCCGAAGTAGAGATGCCGTTATGGGCATCCAGCATCTGGCGCATCATCTCGGACGTCAGGACGGTGTCCGGCAGCGTCGTCAGGTTCACCGTCATGTAGAGGATGTTGCCCTGCAGAACCACCTCAAAGGCAATACCGGTCTCGACGTCGCGAACGTGCAAGCAATCGCCCGCCGCGGCAGCGTCGTAGCCGTGATGGGCCAGAAGTTCGGAAACTTGAGTAATCGTGGGAGTTTCGGTACTGGTCATATATTTGTGGGTGCGGTTTGAGATTAGCACTCCTTTCACTACTACGGAATGACGAGGAACCGCGTTCCGTATTTCGGTGGCCAGCCGGCCGAATCCTGCCAGCCCGTGAATCGATCTGCCATAATCACTCCCATGATTCGTGCTTTGTTGCTGGGAATGCTGGCTTGGTCCGCGACGGCGGAAGTGATCCGCCTGGAACTGGTGGAGCGGACCGATTACGCCAATGGCCAAGCCTTCGGCCCGGCGGGCCCCTACGAAGTGGTGAGGGCCCGCGCCTACTTTGAAGCGGACCCGACGACGTCGGCCAACAAGCTGATTGTCGACCTGCACTTAGCGCCGCGCAATGAACGCGGCAAGGTGGAATGGTCCACCGATGTGTACGTCATCAAACCGCGTGACACCTCCAAAGGCAACGGCACGCTGCTCTACGAGGTCTCCAATCGCGGTGGGCGCGGCCTGCTGAATCAGTTCCAGCGCGGCGACGAGTTCCTTTTGCAGCAAGGCTTTTCCCTGCTATGGTGCGGCTGGCAGTGGGATATCCCCACTTCGGCGAAAGATGGCCTACGGATGTATTCACCCATCGCCACAGACAACGGCAAAGCCATCCGTGGTCCGGTCCGCGCCGAGTTTGTGCCCAACAAACGGGAGACCCGGATGTGGCTGGGCGACCGGAATCACGTGCCTTATCCCATTGTGGCCAACCCGCAGTTGACCGTCCGCAGCACAGGTGATGGCGAGCGCCAGCCCATCCCCGCCTCCGCCTTCAAGGTGATTGAGAACGGCCAAGCCATCGAGATGGCCGCCGGGTTTGAGCCGGGCCGCATTTACGACCTGGTCTACACGGCCGAGAATCCGCGCATCGCGGGGTTGGGCTCGGCCAGCATTCGCGATCTCGTGAGCTTCTTCCGTTACCCGGGCGGCAAAGGCCTGTTGTTGAACGCCGAAAGCCGGTTCATTAAGCGGACCATCGGCATGGGCACGTCCCAGAGCGGCCGTTTCCTGCGCAAGTATCTCTACGACGGCTTCAATGCCGACGAGCAGGGCCGGATCGTGTTTGATGCCGTGTGGGCGCACGTGGCCGGGGCGGGCCGGGGCAGCTTTAACCACCGCTTTGCCCAGGCTTCCCGCGACGGGCACCCGATGATGAACTTCCTCTATCCCAGCGACCTCCCGCCCTTTACCGACGAGGTGATTCGCGCCAAGGCCAAGGCGGCGGGCGTTGAGCCGAAGATCTTCTACACCGATGGGTCGTACGAGTATTGGGGCCGCGGTGCCGCGCTGACGCACCTGAAAGAGGATGCCTCCGCTGATACCGGGTTGACAGCAAATTCGCGCCGCTACTACTTGACGGGCACGCAGCACGGGGCCGGGCAGTTCCCTCCCCCGCACAATGCCAACACGGAGTATGCGGCCAATTCAAACGACTATCGCTTTGCCATGCGCGCACTGCTAGTGGGGCTGAACACCTGGATTACCAGCGCCAAGGAGCCGCCCGCGTCCGCCTACCCGCTGTTGAGCAAGGGCGAACTGGTGGCCTATGACAAGATCAAGCTGCCGCTGGCCGGCGTGAAAACGCCCGCGCGTCCGCACAAGGTCTTCCGGCTCGACTTCGGACCAGAGTTTGAGGCCTCGGGCATTGTGACGAAAGAGCCGCCCGCCATTACGGGATCCTTCCCGGTGATGGTGCCGCAAGTGGACGCAACCGGAAATGAGATCGCCGGCATCCGCCTGCCGCAGATCTCCGTGCCGCTGGCCACTTACACCGGCTGGAACTACCGCACCAAGCAGATCGGCGCGGCAGGCGAGTTTTTCGACATGGTGGGTTCGACGTTTCCCTTCCCTGCCGCCAAGGTGGCTCAGCTGTACAAGGACAAGGATGAGTACTTGGCCAAGACGCTAGCGGCGGGTCGTGAACTGGTGAAGCAGCGCTATCTGCTGGAAGAAGACTTGCTAGAAGTGCTGGACCGGGCGGCGAAGCAGTGGGATGGCATGGCGGCCGTCAAGTAGACGGAACTACTTGCCAATACAGAACTTGCCGAAGATGTTGTTCAGGATGTCGTCGGCGGTGGTGGCACCGGTGATGGCGTCGATCGGACGCAGCGCCGAGTAAAGGTCCAGCAGCAGCATCTCGTGTGGAATGCGGTCCTCTATCGTCAGCCGCGCGCGGTCCAGGAAGTCCCAGCTGTCACGGAGCAACCGCTCATGGCGCATCGAGGTGATGAAGCCATCTTCCTGCGACGGAATGCCGTCGGGGTTCAGCGTCGCCAGGATTGCTTCGCGCAGAGCCTCGACGCCTTCGCCGGTCAGGGCCGACACGGGGATGGCCTCGCTGAGGATTTGCGCCCGAGGTGCCAGGTCCGCCTTGTTGGCCACGATCAACATCCGCCCTGCCTGCTGGGCGCGCTCGATCAACTGGTGATCGCCGGGTTCCAGCGGCTGCGACAGGTCCAGCACCACCAGCGTCAGGTCGGCATCGGCCAGCGCCTGCCAGCTGCGCTCAATTCCCAGGGTCTCCACCACATCCACTGATTCGCGGACCCCCGCCGTATCAACAAACTTCACCGGAATTCCGGCAATGGAGGCGGTCTCGCTGACCACGTCGCGGGTGGTGCCGGGAATGTCGGTGACGATGGCGCGATCCTGCCCCACCAGCCGGTTGAACAGACTGCTCTTGCCCACGTTGGGACGGCCGAGGATGGCCAGCGTCAGACCGTCATGCACCAGCTTGCCGTACGCAAAGCTATCGATCAGCCGGACCAGTTGCGGTTCGATCAGACTGAGCCGCCGCAGCAGTTCGGCGTCCGGTGCCACGTCGATGTCGTTGTCGGCGAAATCGATGCCGGCTTCGAGCAGCGAGATCAGCTCGATCAGTTCGGCCTTCAGCGGTGCCAGCCGGCGGGAAACGGAGCCCGAGACTTGCTGCGCCGCCACACGGGCCTGATAAAGCGTGGTGGCGTCAATCAGATCCCGAACGGCTTCGGCTTGTGGAAGGTCCAGATGGCCGTGGATAAAGGCCCGCAGGGTAAACTCGCCTGGCTCCGCCAGACGCGCGCCCAATGACGTAGCCCGCTCCAGCACGGCCCGCAGCACGACGGGTGAACCATGAAGCGACAACTCCACCACGTCTTCGCCCGTATAAGAATGTGGGGCTTGAAACCACGTCGCCAGCCCATCATCCAGCTTGGCGCCGTCCTCGCCGACGACGATCACGCGATGGGCGTGGCGCGGCTGCCAGTCCGGAACGTGCTGCAGCAGACCACCGGAAATTGTGAGCGCCGCAGGTCCGGATAACCGGATGAGGCCAATGCCGCCACGGCCCATGGGCGTGGAAATCGCGGCAATTGTCGCGGAGTTAGGAGCGGCTGTCACGGCGGGGTCCACGCCCGCGGTCACCATCGCGGCGCGGGCCACGATCCCGGTCACCACCGCGGCCGCCACCCGGTCCGCCGAACTTATTGCGGGACACAAAGTCCGGCTGACGCACCGGCGGAGGAGGTGCCGGCGGCATCGGAGCATCCAGCAGCAACACGCAAACCTGGCGGAACGGACCGCCACCGACGCTTTCGCTGCGCAGTTCCTTTTCCTCGCGCAAAGCCAAGTGCAGAATGCGCCGCTCGCGGGAGGTCATGGGATTGAAGAAGTACGCCTGACCGGTCTTCTTCACCCGTTCAGCCGCACTTTGCGCCGACATGCGCAGTTCCTGCACGCGCAGCACGCGGTAATCGTTGGCGTCAAAACAGATCCGGGAATGGTCTTCCGCCGGCAGACGGAGCGCTTCCAGCGTCAAATGCTCCAGCGCCAGCAACAGTTCAGCCTTATTCTCAAGAACCAGATCGACGTCTGGACCCGACAAGCGGACCATCAGGTCCGGCGTTTCAAAGTCCGGGTGTACACCCGCTCCGCTGGCCACCTTCACGGTCAATTGGAATCCGGCTTTGGCGATCACCGGGGCCAGAAACGCTTCAATGCGGGGCCCGGTTTCCGCCAGCCCATACTTTACAGTGCTCATTCGATACCCGTGCTCGCTTAATTTTGCGCTTACTTCGACTTTTTCTTCGGTGCCGGGGCTTTCACCACCGTGGCCGCAGCCGGAGCAGGCATCATCTTGTTAAACGCCAATTGCTGGACGATACCAACCAAGTTACCAGTGAGCCAGTATAACACCAGGCCACTGGACGCCCCGTAGAACATGAAGCCGAACACCAGCGGCATAAACATCATCATTTTCTGTTGCGCCGGGTCGCCGCCGGTGGCGGGCGTCATCTTCTGCAGCCAGAACTGCGTACCGATCATCACCAGCGGCAGAATCCGGATGGCAATCGTCTCCGGCTGCGAAAGATCGCTTACCCAGAGCCAACTGGCCTGGCGCAATTCAATCGAGACCGACAGCACCGCATAGAAAGCAAACAGGAACGGAAACTGGAGCACCAGCGGCAAACACCCGCCCGCCGGATTGACGCCGTGCTTCTTATACAGCGCCATGATCTCTTCATTCTTGTTCGCCATCTTGGGGTCTTTCATCGAAAGGCCCTTGTAGCGCTCGTTGATGGCGTTCATCTCCGGCTGCACCAGCGCCATCTTGCGCATTGATTGCAGCGAGGAGACCTTCAACGGCAGCAGCAGTATGTTGATGACGATGGTGACCAGGATGATCGACCAGCCCCAGTTCTTTACCCAGTTGTCGTTGACATAGTGCAACGCCAGAAACAGGTACTTGGCCATGATCGACGTCCAGCCGAAGTCGATCAACCCTTCCAGCTTCGGGTCGATGCTCTTGAGCAGGTCGTAATCCTTAGGGCCAACAAACAATGACATCTGATTGCGACCGGAGCCGCCAATCGCCCCGCCCACAATGGCCTCGTCCTTGCCATCCTTGTCCGGGATCATGTCGTTGATGGTCATCAACTCCAGGCTGGTTCCGGCCGGCGGCAGTGCCACCAGCGCGAAATAGGCATCCTCCAGGCCCGCGAAGGCGAAGTTGCCCGCCTTGGACTTCGGACCGTCCTCGGCATGTTTGGCATCATTGGTGACCAGCTTGTTCTCCACCACATCAAACGACAGGCTGTGTTTGCTGGCGGCCAAATTGATCACCGAGGCATCACCAAACCCGCCGCGCCAGGCCAGCAAATGGGGTACCGCCACGCTGCCTTCAAACAGCTCCGAACCGACTTGGGCCAGATAGGAACCCTTCTTCAGCCGGATCGACTTCTTGGCCGACAGGCGCCCATCAGAATAGGCAAACTCATAGCCACCATCAACAGCGGTGGCCACAAACAGCACATCATTCACCGGGGCCCAGCCCTCACGGCCCTTGATCATCACCGAAAACGGGTAACCGTTCTTCTTGACTGCCGCCGCGCTGACTAAATCCAGCGGCTTGCCGTTGGAGTCCTTGTAATTCTTCAGCACCCAACTCTTCACCAGCGCGCCCCGGTTGGTCACCTCGATCTTGAATAGATCGTTCTCCACCACCGACACTTCTTCCTTCGCTGCCGCCGTCGCCCCCGCGGGAGCCGTGGGTGCGGCCGGAGCCGCCGCCGCGGGAGCGGGTGCCGGCGCCGCGGGCTGCGTCTTGGCGGCCTCCTGCTTCTTCGGTGGTGCTTCAGGCGTCGGCTTATAGAAGTAGGGCGTAACAAAAAGGACGGCCAGCATTAACACCATGGCGATCACCAGGCGGATCTCCATGGGCATCTCTTTGCCTTTTTGCGGGTTCGGTATGGGCTGGAAGTCAGACATCAGTTTATGTGTGGTTCAAAAGAATTAGCAGCGTGGCGGAACGGGATCGAAACCGCCGGAATGAAACGGATGGCAGCGGCCCAAACGCCGCAAACCCAACCAGACCCCACGCACGGGGCCATGATGGGCAATGGCTTGGGCCATGTACTCAGAGCAAGTGGGGCGAAAGCGGCAGGCCGAAGGCAGCAGCGGCGAAAGCCATCGCTTGTAAAGTGCCAGCGCGCCAATCAGCCAGGAGCCAATCATCGGGAACATCGCGCAATCAGCTTCTCGACATCGGCGCGGAGCCGGTCCAGGGGTGCGTCTTCAGCCACGCGCCGGGGGTTAAAGACAATCCAGCACTTAGCCGGAAACCGGTGCCGCTCCAGCCGGATAAGCTCACGCAGCCGTCGCCGGATGCGGTTCCGATGGACAGACTTGCCGACGGCACGCGGCAGTGTAAACCCGAAGCGCGGCCCGTCAGCCGGGTCACGCTCCAGACAGAACGCGGTAAACAAACCAGTGGAAAGACGCCATCCCCGGTCGTAGACCAAACGAAAATCGGCAGGTCGGAGAAGGCGTACACGCTTAGGGTAAGAAAAAGAGTTCGGCGTCGTCGCGTTTTCGGTGATGGCGATGTCAGGCGTGGCTATGAAACCGCAAGCCGGATCTAGTGCGACGCGCGAACAGCGCGCTCATCACTAACCGTCAGCTTCCAACGGCCACGGGCGCGGCGACGAGCCAGCACGTTCCGGCCGTCGACAGTGCTCATCCGGTGACGGAAGCCATGTTTCTTTGCCCGCTTGCGATTATTGGGCTGAAATGTACGTTTGGGCATAGAAAATCCTCGGGCGGGAAGTACCGCAAACCCTAGTATAGGGGACGTTGGAGGGTTGTGTCAAAAGGCGGTGACGGGGGGTTGGCCGAAGTTGACTCGGGAGGTAGGGCGGCATACATTGTAAATACAGTATTCAGTTGGGATGCTTCCAATCAAGGCCATGTGGCAAGACACGGGATCGCGCCCGGCGAGGTTGAGGAAGTACTGCAGGGCGTCCGGGTCCAGGCAGGCTCAGATGATCGAGGTGGGGAGACGAGATTCCGGGCGGTTGGCGAGACGGCAGCGGGAAGAGTTTTGGTTGTTGTGTACGTTGAAAGAGAAGGGGCCATCCGGCCGGTTACCGCCTTCCCGGCCAACAGACAAGTGAGGAAATGGTATGTCGAAGAGCGAAAAGCCCAGCAAGACAGTAGATAAGAAGAGCCATTGGGCGGAGTGCTCCAATGAGGCGGAAGAGGCCGCTTGGTGGGAACAGAACCAAGACTACATCCTACGCAAGTTCCGGGAAGACGCGCAGGCGGGCACGCTCAAACGGACTGCTACGGCGCTAGTGGGCGCAGAGACGCTCCCCGCCAAACCGATCTCCATCCGATTGCCCCAAGCTGATATCGCCCTGGCCCGCCAGCAGGCCGCCGAAAACGGGGTACCCTACCAAACCTGGCTGAAGCAGATCATCCATCGTGGACTGCGCAAGACGGGCTAATGGGGGCTGGTACCTCGCGGGTATCCTGGACGACCATCGCGAGCATCGCTCTGCGAAGTACCGATAAAGTGTGCCGCACTACCGCGCCATCCGCCCGAACAACTCCTCCGCCACCTTCACGGCTGCTTCCGCTGCTGGCCGGTCGGGCTGTTCGCTGGAGTCGTTGTAGCCTTCCATCTCGCCCTTCGTGCCTCCGTCCTGAATGACGATGCCGTCGCGGCGGGCTAGCATGAAGACGCCTTTGTAGAACACGCCGTAGTTCACCCCCGGCTGCGGGATCAGCCACGCGATCTGGCCGCGGACCGGGACGATGGATTCGTCCTTCCACAGTGCCCGCGCGCCGTAGCCGGTGCAGTTGATCAGCACTTTTTGAGGCAGCGCGCTCAGCTCGGAGGGCGAGTGCAACTCCCGCATTTCCAGCTTGCCGCCCTCCACCAGAAAGTCGTTCACCAGCTGTCGCGAGTATCCGGCCACGTTGAACGTCAGCCCGGTGTCGCGGCGGGCGTAGCGGGTGGGGAACGGGTGGCTGCCGGGAGGCAGCACTTGCGGGCGTGGGGTCAGGTCGGCCACGCGGTCCTGGTAGTGCGCAAAGTCGAGCTCACCGGGTTGTGCTCCACCACGCGCCCGGCCAAAACCGCCGCCTGACGGGCTGTCGTCGGAAAGCATGTAGCGATCGGTCCATTCAATCGGATTGCCGGACATGCCCAGGAAGCTCTCATAGGTGTGGAACGAGTAGCGGCACATCTTCTCCCACAGCGCCGGGAAATCGGGCGAGACGGCGCTGGCGAGTGCCACCCGCGAATCGGGCGTCCAGGAGCCGGTGGCGCGCGCGGAACGCACCTCCGGCGGACGCTCCTTGGCATAGATGGTCACCTTGGCACCGGCCCGCTGCAGCAGAATGGCGGCGGTCAGCCCCAGTGCGCCGCAGCCGATGACGCCCACTTCGCGCTCGCCCGTGGCCATTGCCTTCTCGACCGCCAGGGCTCCGGAGCCCCAGGAGAGTGACCAGCCACTACCGCCGTGGCCATAGTTGTGGACGACGGTCTTGTCGCCCACACGCTCCACATCCAGGCGCGGACCGGCCGCTCGGAAGGGGCGAACGCAGACCGTAACCCGAAAAATGCGGTCCGTATGGGCCCGGATGGGCGCGAGCTTGGGCACGGGATCGAAAGTGGGTAAGGCTCCGGCAGCGGGGGCCGGGGGCGTCGCCACAGTCTTCACCTGACGCGCGCAACCCGTCAAGCCCGCCAGCGCCGTACTGCCCAAAAACTGTCGCCGATCCATGGCACCCCTTGTCGAACAAGAATTGGAAACATCCAAGTCTGCCAGTCGGGGGCAGTTGCGGTGCCAGACAGAGCGCCGCCACCTCGGGTAGAGCCTAATTTAGCAAACTGGTCTCAGCCGCTTGGTGATTACTGAAAACATGGCGGATTAGAAACGGCCGCTCGCACGGGGGAGCTGCCAGATTGGCCCTTCAAACCCGAATTGGGCGAACAGAGCCCGCGCTTCATCGACGGTCCATTTGCGCCAGTCGGGGTCCAGGTGACGGCCGTACCACACGGCGGCAAACTCGTAGACCCGCTGAATGGGCTGGGCACTGCCGCGCGGGATGGCGTGGCGTTTGCACCAAGCATCAATGGCTGCCTCAGAATCGAACACCAGCATGTTGGCGCAGGTATAGATCACGTTGTCCCAGGCGCGCGCCATGGGCACCGGGAAGTGCACCCAAAGCTCTTCGCGCACGCGTTGCTGGTCAACGTGGATGGTCACCGGTTGCCCCTCAGCGCCCAGCGTCGTCGCAATCGTCACCTGATCCCCACCCAGCAGGGCCGCCACCCCCAGCGAACACCAGGCGCAATTGCCCCACCACAACCGGTCACGCTGCCGGACCACGAAGGGTGTCGCGGATGTGGCAAAGGGATGGATCACCCAGACCTCCGGCTGGTGCGGATGGAGGACGACGCCGTGGTAATCAGCCAGCCCGCGAAGAGCTTCCGCCATCGAAGTCAGGTCCACCGCGAACTCTTCCGCCAGCGTGGCGCATGATGGTGCGAAGCCCTCATCCACGATGCGGCGCAGGATTGCGTAGTGCAGCTGGCTATTGCTGGGTGTGGCCATACCAAGAGATTAGCCTTGGGCGTCGCGTACCTGCCCGCCCGCCAGGCCAGCCAAGTGGACCCGATGATTGCACTGCGGGCGGAATAGTTGTGAAAAGCCTGATGTCGTGAAGGCAGTGATAACCGCATAGGCCACCAGCAGCCCCAGTGCGCCACCGGCCAAGCCCAACAGCAGGCTTTCGAGCGATAGCTCCCGCGCAATGCGTCCCCAGCCCGCACCCAGTGCGGCGCGAATCGCAAGCTCATCCTGCCGCCCCTCGGCCCGCACCAGCAGCAGATTCGAGATGTTGGCACAGGTGATCAGCAGCACCAGACCCACGGTGGCCATCAGCAGCCACAACGTCTTGCCCGCGTCGCCCAGCAGATCCTGCTTCAAGCTCCGAAGATTGGGTCCCATGCGGGCATCTTCAAACATCTGGGTACTAAATCCCGGCGGCGGCGGAAACAGCTGCATCGACCGTTGCATCAGACGGGCCACTTCGGCATTGGCTTGCTCCAGCGTCACACCGGGCTTCAGCCGCGCGACGCCTTGATAACTGAAGTTCCCTAACTGGACTTCGGCCCGATTGAAGCGCATCGGGAACAGCAGCGAGAACTTGCGGTCCATGAACTGAAATCCCTTGGGCAGCACACCCACCACCTCATAGGCGTCACCATCGGCTATGATGCGGCGGCCCAGAACGGCCGGGTCGCCACCAAAGCGGGACCGCCAGTAGCCATCGGTCAGCATCGCGGTGCGGACCCACTTGGGCTGGTCGTCCGCCTCAGTAAAGGCCCGCCCCAGCGCCGGCTGAACCTTCAAGGCAGGCAGCAACCGATGCGTGGCTGAAAGCGAGAGCACCTCTTCCGGCTCCGCCAACCCGGTGACGCTGTAGCTGCTCTCGCCCCACATCGCCAGATCCTCAAACACGCGCCCCCTCTTCGCGATAGGTGAAGTAGAGCGAAGGCCCCATGTTCAGCTCGGCGATGTTGACCCCGGGGGCCGTGTGCCAAAGCGCCACCAACTGCTCCGGCGGCGCATAGGGCAACGGCTTAAACAAGACGCCTTCGACAATGCTGAAGATCGCCGTATTGGCCCCAATGCCGATGGCCAGCGTCAGCAGGGAAACGGCCGTAAACATCGGCGACCGCGCCAAGCGCCGCAGCGTGGGCAGTAAAGGACCAAGGATAGATCGCAAACGGGCCTCCGGGAGGGCCGCGCTCAATGGGCCACCCGCTGCGACAAACTACGTTCCAGGAGGGGGAAGGTTCACTTATTCTCCACTTCCGCTGGAGCCAAATAAGGGGACCGCGTGGCTAGCGGATGCGGTAGACGGAGTAGACCGAATTGCGCCACACGGCTGTCTGGCCGGGCAGCTTCGCTTTCGACAGAACCAGATAGTCGATGCCCCGCTGGGCCATCAGCGGCACCCGGTCCGGAGTGAAGGCAGGCACCAGCATCTCATTCCAACGTCGCCACCATTCGCGTGAATAGACCGGGAAGTAGTTCACCTGCCCGCCCGCTTTCCAATCGACATAGAGCGCCCGCAGCGCGCGAGCCCGAAAGACACCCGGGGCCAAGCGGCGGCCCTCTTCCGGAAACAGGAACACGGCCTCGGAAGGGGTCGATTGGCGGGCCCATTGCGTCAGTTCGCGTAAGGCGGGCGTCTCGATCGGCGCGGGCAGCTTCTGGACGCAGGCCGGATAGAGCGCAATCGCCAACCAGACCACCCGCTCCCAACCGCGGGTACGGTACGCCGCGATGCCCGCCAGAATCACGCCGAACAAAATGCAGTAGAGCAACGCCCGCATCGGTTGCAGTTGCGGCATCAGCGCCCAGCGAAGTTTCTCCAGAAGCACGTAGGAGGCGGGAATCGTCAACACACCAATCGCCACCATCAGGCCCATCAGCCGCCGCAGTGGGAACTCCGGACCGATCCGCCACAGCGCCGTGAGACAAACCAGCAAGGCCACCGGATAGTGCCACGCATACTGGGCACCCCACGCCGAGACCCAGTTGTAGCTGGCCCGCATCATCTGCAGCTGCGCATGATCCTCCGCCAACCGGCTGAACAGATTCTGGTGCTCCTGGATCCCCACCTGTTGAGAGGCGAGCAGGACCAGCAACCCCCCGGCGGCCACCAGCGGCAGCCAGAGCTTCAGCCGTCGCGCAAACACCAGCGCGGCCAGCCAGAACGGCCACACCGCCGGCGCGTGATAGAGCACCGCCAGTCCGCCCATTGCGCCTGCCGCCAGCCAGCGCCCCTGCGCTGCCAGCCCCATGGAGAACAACAGTAGGCCAATGGCATAGCCGCGCGGCACCGGCTCATATTCAACGGCCAGCACAGCCGGCCCCATGATCGTCGCTCCGGCACCGGAGATCGCCGCCACCAACAGCGCCGCCCAATCGGGCAACTTTGCCGCCCGCGCCATCAGGAAGACTCCCAGCAGCCCCAGGGCGCGGAACAGCAACTGCTGCCCGTGGAGAATCCACTCAAAATCAGCCCCAGTCAGCCGCTTCAAACCCAGCGAGACTTCGTCGTAGATGGTGAACGTCAGGTGAGCACCGGTGGTGAGCAAATCCTGAGCCAACGCCGCGGGATCGTAAAGGTGTTCAAAAACCGGGACGTAGATCTGCGTATCCGACTGCAGATACGTGTGCCCTGGTACGAAGAAGAATTGCAGCAGAGTGAGGGCGGCGATGGCCGCCGAAATCACCAGATAGCGCAGGGTCATCCGGGAAGCGACGATTCTATTGGACGGGCGTCTTTTCCAACTGCTGCTTGGCCCACAGGCGGTGAGGGTTTAGCTCCAGCGAGCGTTGGAAGGCTTTGCGGGCGTCGGCATGACGGTTCAACTTACGCAACACCACGCCCAACCACAGGTGGATTTCGGCCGACTTGGGATTCAGCTTGAGGGCCTTCTCTAGATCCGCCAGCGCCTTGTCCGCACCGCCGCCAAACTGGGCTGGCAGGTAATAGTTGCCAACGCCATGGCTCATCCAGGCTTCCGCCGACTTGGGGTCCAGTTCCAGTGCCTTGTTCACCGCTTCCAGCGCACACTTGCCGTACTTGATGCCGGCCAGAACGTTCGCGGGAATCACTTGGCCGCACAGCGCTCCTAGGATGCGATGATACTCGGCTTTCTTGGGGTCCAGTTGCGCAGCGCGCTCGGCGGCCTTGATGCCGGATTCGGCGGCCCGCGCGGCCCCGTCCTTGTCCCGAAGCTCCAGCGCCACTTCCGAGAGATACGACTCCGCCACCGCCAGCGCATATTGAGCACCGGCATCGTTGGAGCCCCGAGTGGCCGCCGCGGCCAGGGAGGGGATCAGTTTTTCAATCGCCGCCCGGTTCTGGGCGTCGCGAGCTTTTTCCAGGTCCCCAGACGCGGCCAGCGCGGTGGCGGCCAGAAGTGGCATGAAGACGCGCATCAGATTTTCCTCTTCATCTCTCTGTCTAGTGTAAACGCGCCGCTCTAAAGCGTCGCAACCTTGCGATGCCCCAGCAGGAACCACAGCCCGACGCAGACCAGCACCGCTCCGTTTAGCCCCAGGGCCACCGGAGCGGTCATATAAGGAATCAACGACCCGGTCGCCAGCGAGCCCATCGGCATGCCACCACGGAAAGCCATATTGTAAATGCTCATCACTCGGCCGCGAATATTGTCCGGCGTGATCAACTGCACCAGCGAACTGATCAACGCAAAGCACATAATCAGCGCCGCCCCCGCCACAAATACCAAAGCCGCCGTCACCCAAAGGTTGGTGGAAAACGAGAAGCCCAAAATGATCAAACCCAGCAGGGTCATGATCGTCAACGCCGCCCGGCCCTTCTTCGGCATCTGGCTCGTAGAGGCCACCAGCAGAGCTCCGCAAATCGAGCCCACGCCCGAAATACTCAGCAGCATCGAGAACGTATCAGAGTTGCCATGCAGCACTTCCTTGGTCACCACCGGGAGGAAGATCACCAGCGGAATCGACAGCATCGTCATCAGGAAAGCAATCACGATCAACGCCGTCATCGCGCTCTGCTGACGGACAAAGTTGAGACCGGACTTGATCCCTTCCAGAATCGTGCCGCCACTGCTGGTTGGCGTGAAGCGCGGTTTCACAAACCACAAGGAAATGATAACGGCGATATAGGAAAAGCCGTTCAGCGTGAAACACCATTGCGCGCCCAGCGAATGCAGGGTAAGCCCCGCCAGTACCGGGCCGATCACCCGGGCCAGATTGAACTGGATGGAGTTCAACGCAATCGCGTTGGGAAGGTCTTCGCGCGCCACCAGCGAAGGCACCAGCGCCTGATACGCCGGTCCGCCAAACGCCTGCGCCACGCCCACAATGAACGACAGCGTCAGAATGTGCCAGATCAGCACCAGCTTGAACGCAAATAGCGCCGCCAGCGTAAAGGCGCACAGCAACTGGACAATTTGTGAACCGATCAGCAGCAGCCGGCGATCATAGCGATCTGCGATGACGCCCCCCACCAGGGAGAGCAGGAAGATCGGGATCTGCCCCAGAAACGCATCCAGGCCCAAGTAGAACGGCGAGCCGGAGATCTCCAGCACCAGCCAGTTCTGCGCGGTCGACTGCATCAGCGTCCCTATGGAGGACGTGCACGCACCGGCCCACATCAGCAAGAACTCGCGAGACTCGAAGGCCTTAAAGGTGCGTTTGAACATCGAGAGAGTCAAAAAAGACAGGATCGGCAGCGGGCTTTTCTGGCAGCTCGATCAACGATGCTCCAGCCCGCTTGCAATCCTGGCCGCCACCTAAGGCAGCGGCTTCTCCCGATGGATCAGGTGGCAGATATTGCCGTCGCAGTCCGTGAAGAACACGAGGCGATTGCCCTGGTTGGTGAACGGTTCACCCAGAAAGTTCACCTTCTGCCCCTGCAACTGCGCGTACGCCGCATCGAAGTCATCGGGAATGATAGCCAGATGGCGGATGCCCGCCGTCTTCATCTCATTCACCGGGCGGTCGCCCCCGTCAGAGGGAATGATCTCCAGCATGGAACCGTTGGCGGCCTTCACAAAGAAGTTGCCGGCGTAGGTGAAGTTGATGTGGAAGCCCAGGTGGTCAACGTACCAGTGGGCCAGCTTTTCCGGGTCCGGAGAAGCGATGGCGGTGTGTTCAATTCCTTGAAACATGGGTCTAACCCGAGTGTAGCAGGGCCCCGGGCGAGTGGCCGTCGTGCTGACGGCAACTTTTTAAAAGACCGAAAAACAGAAGACCTGATTGCTGCCTTCCGGGCTGAGGCAATACTCGCCGATGTCGCAAAACTCCTGCGCCTCCAGCTTGAACAGCCGCTCGCTCAGCTTCACCACACTGATGCGGATGGGGCGCAACGAGTTGCGTTTGACCACGCGCGGGATCAGCACCTCACGGCGTCCGCCGCGGGCGTCGAACTTGTAGAGCGCGATGCGGTCCGGGTCGATCTTGTCGGCCTTCAACAGCATGATCGGCTCGGCCAGCGGAGTCTTCGCCTGGGCCGTCGCACCGCTCACCGCGTAGAGCGTGTCGTCCTTTTTCTTCTCTTCCGACGCCGTGCTGGAGTCCATTTCCACCAGCTTGTTGGCGTGGAGCAGATAAGGAACGTCCGCCTTGGGCGGAACCGGGCCCGTGTACTTGGCCGCCTGGGCCAGCAGCAGAATCGACAGTACGGCAGTCATCAGCTACTAGAGTACCGCCAGCCGCCAGCCTACACTGGAGGTATGACCAAACAGTACCCGGCCGCCCCGGCCATGTCGATCGATGTCAGCAAAAAGTACACCGCGACCCTTGAATTGACCCGCGGCACCATCGTTTGCGAGCTCTTTGCCGAGGCTGCCCCGAACACCGTCAACAACTTTGTGTTCCTGGCCCAGGACGGCTTTTACGACGGCACCACCTTCCACCGCGTCATCGCGGACTTCATGATCCAGGGCGGCGACCCCACCGCCTCCGGCCGCGGCGGCCCGGGCTACAAGTTCGCCGACGAGTGCCGCCTGCCCGGCACCAAGAAGCATCAAGTCGGCTCACTGTCGATGGCCAATGCCGGCCCTGACACCAACGGCAGCCAGTTCTTCATCACCCACATCGCCACCGATTGGCTGAACGGCAAGCACACCGTGTTCGGCCAGGTCACCGCCGGCCAGGATGTCGTCAACGCCACCCAGCAGGGCGACACGTTGAAGAAGGTCACGATCACTGAAGCCTAAAGTGCAGTTGTGGCGCAGGCCGTCAGGTGGCGCAGGCTGTCAGCCTGCAGCGGGACTTCAGTCCCGCCGCGCGGGAGCATCCGCCCATGCCCACTGAGTCCGTACTGCGTCCCATGAGGGAAGCCGACATTCCGGCGGGGCTGGCCTTGTGCCGCGCCGCCGGGTGGAATCAGTTGGAGGCGGACTGGCGGCGCATTCTCCAACAGGGTGACGCAACGGTGGCCGAGCAAGATGGCATCGTCATCGGCAGCGTCGCCGTGCTGCATTACCCGCAATGGGATTGGGTGGCGATGCTGCTGGTCTCCCCGGACGCCCGAGGCCGAGGCGTGGGCACGCTGTTGCTCTCTCATGCTCTTTCGGCCAGCGGTCGAGTGGTCGGCCTGGACGCCACGCCCGAAGGCCGCCGCGTCTACTTGAAGCACGGCTTCGTCGACGACTTCGAAATTCGCCGCCTGGAAGGCATCACCCCCGGTGGCGCCACGGGTGAACTTCCGCCGATGCGCTCCGGGTACCTGGCCCAGCACATCGGCCCGGTGATCGCGCCCGATGACGAAACCGCCTGGACCATGCTCCGCTCCGTCCCCAGCGGCCAGCGCGTCTTCCTGGATGTCCCGGTGGTCCACACCGACTGGCTGGACTCGTTGCGTGGCATCGGCTTTCAAGAACGCCGCCGCCTTATCCGCATGTGGCGCCCCGCCCCGCCCGATGAGGCGGAGATCCCGCACGCGATTGAGGGTCCGGAGTTTGGGTGACCGTAGCGCTAGATAGGCGAGAATATTTATTTGACATGTCAATCATTGTCAGGTAGTCTATCTCCGTGGGCCTCCTCCAAGAGATCAAACAAACCAAACCGTTTGCCTCTCGCGAACAGGAGGCAGTTCTGGCCATCTTGAAGACCGCCGATGACTTGCGCCGCCGGATTGCGGGGCCGGTGGAGAGCCGGGGGTTGTCGCTGGAGCAGTACAACATCCTCCGGATCTTGCGTGGCGCGGGAACCGCCGGACTTCCGACGCTGGAAGTAGCCGCCCGCATGATTGAACGGACCCCCGCCATTACCCGGCTGATGGACAAGCTGGAACAAAAGGGTTTTGTCGACCGGGAACGCTGCCCCACGGACCGCCGCCAGGTCTTCTGCCGGATCACCCCGGCGGCGCTGGCGCTGTTGACCGAGATGGATTCCGCCGTCATCGGCCTGGACAGCCAAACCATCCAGCTACCGGAAGTTGAGCTGGAGCAGTTGCTGAAAATTTTGCAGAACATTCGCGAATCGCTGACGTAGCCTTCGCGCATCAATTAGTTGACATGTTAAACATTGCCATGAAGGATAAACAAAATTAGCAATATCGCTGAACTGAATGCTGAACTGGACCGCATGGTGCTGTCCGGCCAAGCCATGGAAGCCTTTGAGAAGTTCTACACCGAAGATCTGGTGATGCAGGAGAACACCGCGCCGCCCACCGTCGGCAAGGCGGCCAATCGGGAGCGGGAAATCGCCTTCTTCTCCTCGATCGAGCAGTTCCACGGCGCCCAGGTGCTGTCCACCGGCGCGGGCGACAACGTGTCGTTCACCGAAGTGGAAATGGAAGTCACCTTCAAGGGCGGCCCCCGCGTCACGATGACCCAGGTGGCCGTGCGCCGTTGGAAAGACGGACAGATCTACCACGAGCGTTTTTACTACTCGAAGGGCTAACGACGTCTCGGAAGACCGCTTGCTGGCGCGCGCGGCTCTTTAGCATCAGTAGGTTACCGAGCCGTCACCGCCAGGGAGCGGATTTTCTACCGCCCTGCTAACCTAATCACCCCAATCTACGTCTACAAATAGGAGATACCCGATGAAGAAGCTACTCTTTTTCCCCCTCGCGGCCTTGGCCGCTCTCGGTCAGACCAGCTATGACATTGATGGTGCGCATTCAGCGGCCCAGTTTTCCGTCACCCACATGATGGTTTCCAAGGTCCGCGGTTCGCTGGGCCAAGTGTCCGGCACGGCGGTGTTTGACCCGAAGAACCTGGCCGCCAGCAAGGTGAACGCGACAGTGGACGTCGCCGCCATCAACACCGGCCAACCCAAGCGCGACGGCCACCTGAAGAGCCCCGACTTTTTCGATGTGGAAAAGTTCCCCAAGCTGACCTTTGAAAGCACCAAGTGGTGGAAGGAAGGCGACAAAGTGAAGGTGGCCGGCAACCTGACCCTGCGCGGCGTCACCAAGCCCGTGGTGCTGGACGCGGAAATCTCCACGCCGCTGGCGGGCCCCAACGGCTCCAGCCGGATCGGTGCGCAGATCACGACCAAGATCAACCGCAAGGACTTCGGCGTCAACTGGAGCAAGTCAATGGACGGCGGCGGCGTGGTGGTGTCGGACGAAGTAGCCGTGACCCTCGACATCGAGGCGACGTCGAAGGCCACCAAGTAAGCTCGCTACACCTCCAACGCAGTTACCGGAGCGCCGCCCCTTGAGCGGCGCTGTTTTGTCGTGGCTGGAAGATGCAATCAGGGCTGAGGGCTACCGCACCACACCCGTCATCGGGCTCGACGCCGAAGCGTACAGCCGCCGCGGCATCCGTCCGGCCTGATAGGCCAGCCTTCCGGCTTCCACTGCCAGACCCATGGCCCGCGCCATCGCTTCGGAATCCTCTGCTTCGGCCACCGCCGTGTTCAACAACACACCGTCGTAGCCCAGTTCCATGGCAATCGCCGCGTCTGACGCCGTGCCCACGCCCGCATCGACGATCAGCGGCACCGAAGTGATCAACTCCCGGATGATGCGCAGGTTGGCCGTATTCTGGATGCCCAGGCCGCTCCCAATGGGAGCGCCCATCGGCATCACCGCCGCCGCCCCGGCATCGATCAGCTTACGCGCCACGATCAGATCATCG
The DNA here is from genome assembly GCA_947458745.1 of Bryobacteraceae bacterium. GTDB lineage: Bacteria > Acidobacteriota > Terriglobia > Bryobacterales > Bryobacteraceae > JAPKYZ01. The sequence goes on from CANGYQ010000007.1 coordinate 185,540, forward strand.
GACGTATAGGGCAGAACAATAAAGCCTTCCTTGGCCAGCACGCGCGTGGCCTCGATGAGGCCTTCGTTGTCGGGGTAGAGCGTCTGCTGGTCGCCAATCACTTCCAGCTTCACCCAGTCCGTATCCAGCGCCTCCCGCGCCAACCGCGCCGTGCGAATCGCCTCTTCAGCCGTATAGCAGGCGGCCGTATTGGGCAGGATGAAGTACTTTGAGCGGTCAATGTAGTCGAGCAGCGACTCCTTCGACTTGTCATCAAGGTTCACGCGCCGCACGGCCACCGTCACCACTTCCGCGCCGCTGGCGGCATGGCAACGGGCCATTTCCGGAAAACTGCGGTACTTGCCGGTGCCAATCATCAGGCGGGACCGGAACTCGCGTCCGGCAATATTGAGCGGGCTATGCATAGCTTCATTGTAGGGTCTTGCCCGTTCCATCCGGCAACGCGAGCGCCGCTAGTGTGCTGGCGTGACGACTAGAGTAAGCTGTGGTTTGCTCTGTCGAAGCTTGGTTTGCATCGCGGCGTTGGGATTGGCTGCCTGCCGCCGCGAAGCCGTGCCCACAGCGCCTGCTGGTCTGCTAGTGGTGCAGGCGGCGCGGGCAGAAGTGGTAGATCTGTCGAACTCCATCCAGGTAGCGGGCGAACTCCGCGCCTATCGTGAAGTGGACCTGCACGCCAAGGTCGCAGGCTACCTAAGTGCCGTCCTGGTGGACATTGGCGACACAGTGCAAGCAGGGCAAGTGATCGCCCGGCTGGAGGCACCGGAACAGGAGCAGGAGCGGGCCCAAGCCGCCGCTTCTGAGAAGCGGGCATTGCTTGATATTGAACGGGCCAAAGGTGATCTCGCACGCGCCCAAGCCACCGTCCGTTTGCGCGAAGGCCGCTTCCAGCGCTTGGACAACGTCGCCCGCGCCAGGCCCAACCTGATCGCCAAGCAAGAGATAGACGACGCCCGCGCCTTTCTCGACGAGGCGCAAGCGCAAGCGGCCGCGCTGAAGGGCAATCTGGCCGCCGTGGAACAGCAGGTGGCCATCGCCCATTCCGCCCTGGCCCGGGTGGAGGCCATGGGCGCTTACCTCACCATCACCGCGCCCTTCGCCGGTGTCATCTCGCAACGCTTCGCCGATCAGGGCGCAATGATCCAGGCCGGAACGGCTTCTCAAAGCCAGGCCCGCCCTGTCGTCCGGCTGGCGGAAATTGACCGGCTTCGCCTGGTGGTCCCGGTGCCGGAAACACTGGTGGGTACAATTTACGTCGGCACTCAGTTAACCTGCACCATCGCGGCCGCCGGACAAAGCGTCACGGGCCGGGTAGCCCGCTTTACGGGCACCATCAACTCGGCTTCCCGATCGATGGAGACGCACATCGATCTGCCCAACCCGGGACGGTTGTTGAAGCCCGGGATGGTGGCGGAGGTGAAACTCCCAACCGCCCAGGCACCGCATGCCATCACGGTGCCGGTGCAGGCCGTCCGGGAACGGGAGGGCAAGTCATCAGTGCTAGTGGTGAATGCTCAAGGTGTGGTGGAAGAGCGCGCCGTCCGGCCCGGCCTGGAAAACGCCCAACGCGTACAGCTGCTCGAAGGCCTCCGCGAAGGGGAGATCGTCATCACGGCCATGGCCACTCCCGTAAAGCCTGGCCAGACCGTTACCGCTCAGTTACCCAGGCCACCGGGGGCGCAGTAAGCGCATGTCGCGGTTCTCGGTCCGCAACCCTTACTTCATCGTCGTCGCCTGCCTCATCATCGCCGTCGTCGGTGCGGTGTCACTGGTGCGGATGCCGGTGGACCTGTTCCCCCAGATCGACATCCCCGTCGTCGTCGTGGCCACCTTCTACAGCGGCATGCCCCCTGGGGAAGTTGAGACGTCGATCACCGCCCGCTATGAACGCTTCTTTACGCTGGCCTCCAACATCGACCACATCGAATCCCGTTCGCTTACGGGTGCAAGCCTGATCAAGATTCACTTCCGGCCTGGCACCAACGCCGATGCCGCCGTCTCGGCCATCTCCAGCCTGGCCATGGCCAACCTGCGCCGCCTGCCACCGGGCACGCTGCCGCCGATTGTGTTGAAGTTTGACGCCTCCAGTCTGCCCGTCTGCCTGGTCACATTGAAGGGTGAAGGGCTGGACGAGACCGCTCTCCGCGATCTGGCGCTCTATAACATTCGCAACCAGATTGCCACTGTACCAGGAGCCTCCGCCCCGCAGCCGTTCGGCGGGAAGACGCGGCAGATCATGGTCTACGTCGATCCGGCCAAACTGGCGGCCTATCAGATGAGCCCCATGGACGTGGTCCGCGCCGTCAACGAGAGCAACGTCGTGCTCCCGTCCGGCGAACTGCGCTTGGGTGCACGGAACTATAGCCTGGGCATCAACAACCTGGCCGACGCCATCACCGAGGTGGATGATCTGCCATTGAAGACCGCCGCCGGAGCCACCGTGCATGTCCGTGATGTGGGCCGGGCGCGAGACGCTCAGGCCATCCAGATGAATGTGGTCCGCATCGACGGTCAGCGATCGGTCTACCTGCCGGTCCTCAAACAGGGCGGTGACTCCAACACCATCGCCGTCGTCGATGGCACGCGCGCCGCGGCGTCGCACTTGGTCGACATCCCGCCGTCGCTGGAAGCCAAGGTGGTCTTCGATCAATCGGAGTTCGTCAAGAAGGCCATTCGTAACCTACTGCAGGAAGGTGGCCTGGGCCTCGTCCTGACAGCGGCGATGATCCTGATCTTCCTGGGCAGCCTGCGGGCCACCACGGCGGTCCTGCTATCGATTCCACTTTCGGCCTTGGCCACCTTTGTCGTGCTGGCGGCCAGTGGATCGTCCGTGAACACCATGATCCTGGGCGGCCTGGCGCTGGCCTTTTCCCGGCTGATCGACAACTCCGTCGTGGTGCTTGAGAACATTGTCCGGCACCTGGAGATGGGCGAACTGCCGGAGTTGGCCGCCATCGAGGGGGGACGCGAGGTCGCGTTGCCCGTGTTGGCCGCCACGCTCACGACAGCCGTCGTCTTTTTCCCCGTCACTTTCCTGGTTGGCGTCAGCAAGTACTTATTTAGTGCACTGGCGCTGGCGGTGGTCCTGTCATTGTTGGCCTCCTATGTGGTGGCGATGACGGTGGTGCCCTTGTTCGCCGCCCGCTTTCTGAAGGCCCACACGCCGGAAGGCGGGGCGCACCAGGGCGGCTTGCTGAAGGCCTTTGATCGCGGCTTTACGGCATTCACCAACTTCTATGGCCGCCGCGTTCATCAGGCACTGCTCAGCCCCTGGCGCACGGCGGTGCTTTGTCTGCTGCTGCCGGGCGTGGGCTTGCTGGCGTGGCCATGGCTGCAGTTCGCCTTCTTCCCGCGGATAGATTCGGGGCAAATCCTGGCCAACATCAAAGCGCCGCCGGGCACGCGATTGGAAGCGATGGAGGAAGCAACGGCACGGCTGGAACAGTTGATCCGCAGTGAGATCCCAGCGCAGGAGATTGACGCCGTGGTCTCCAATCTGGGCGTCAACCAGGACTTCTCCGCCCTCTACACCACCAACTCCGGCCAGGATTCCGGCTTCCTGCAAGTCAGCCTGAAGGATGGCCACGCCACGCCCACCGACAACCTGCTGCCACGCCTGCGCCGCCGCATCGCTGCCGAACTGCCGGAGCTGAACGTCTTCCTGCTGCAAGGCGGACTGGTGGACGCTATCTTGAGCCAAGGGCAGCCCACTCCCATTGACCTGCAGGTAAGCGGCTCCAATCTACGGGCGATCCATGAACTGGCCGAAAGCCTAGCGGCCAAGATCCGCAACATCCCCGGCGTGGCCCAGGTCTTCATCCCGCAGGACATCGACTCGCCGCTGCTGAAGCTCTCCGTAGACCGCGCCCGCGGGGGGCTGCTGGGTCTCACCCAGCGTGAAGTAGCCTCCAACGTCATCACCGGACTCAACTCCAACCAGCAGATCACGCCCGGCTATTGGATCGATCGCAAGACCGGCTACGACTACCTGCTGACGGTGCAGTTCCCGGAGAACACGGTCAACAGCCTGGGCGATCTGGAGAACCTTCCGCTGCATGGCAGCAACCGCACGGAACCCACGCGCCTGGGGGCCGTGGCCACCATCAGCCGTGACGTGATGCCCACTGAAATCGCGCGCTATCAACTGCGCCGCGTTGTCGATGTGCATGTCGCTTTGGATGGTGAGGACCAGGGCCGCGTCGCCAGTGAAATTGAGCAAATCACCGGCCCGCTGAAGCTGCCGCGCGGCGTGCAGATCTCGCTGCGGGGCATGGTGCAATCGATGCGGACCTCCTTTGAAAGCTTTGGCTATGGGTTGATCCTGTCGCTGGTCTTGCTCTACTTGATCCTGGTCGCCCAGTTCCGTAGCTTCGTGGACCCAATGCTGATCTTGTTGGCCGTGCCGCCAGGATTGGCGGGAGTGGTGGTCACGCTGGCCGCTTCCGGCACCTCGCTCAACATCATGTCGCTGATGGGAGTGATCATGATGACGGGCATTGTGGTATCCAATAGCATCCTGATCGTCGAGTTCGCGCACCGGCTGCGCGAAGAGTCTTCCTTGGACGCCTTGACCGCAGTCGCCATGGCCGCCCGCATCCGGCTGCGGCCCGTACTGATGACATCGCTGGCCACCATCTTCGGCCTGCTGCCCATGGCCCTGAAGCTGGGCGAAGGCAGCGAAAGCTATGCGCCGCTGGCACGGGCCATCCTGGGCGGCTTGCTGGTCTCGCTCCTGTTCACCCTCTTTCTGGTTCCGTCCGGCTTTGTGTTGGTGCATGGGAGAAAGTCCGCATGAACTGGCTGGCCCTGCTGCTGCTGGCCCAACAGCCTCCGGGCGCGCAACCGTTGACGCTGGAGGAAGCGATTGCCAAGGCGGTGGCCAACAACCCGCGAGTTGACGCGGCACGCTTGTCGGCACTGGCCACGGGCGAAACCGTGCGGCAGATCCGCTCAGCCTACTCGCCCACCGTGTCCGCGCTGGGCTCAGCTGCGGCGGCTCCCGACGATGTACGCCTTGGCGCGGGCGGGCTGAATAATCCGATCGTGTTCAGCCGGGTGGGGATGGGCTTGGCCGTCAATCAACTGATCACCGACTTTGGCCGCACCGGCCAACTGGCGCAGGCCGCCTCAGCCCGCACGCTGGCGGAACAGGACGTCACCCGCAGCATGCGCGGGGCCGTCGTCCTGCAGGTGCAGCAAGCCTATCTGGCGGGCCTGCGGGCCCAAGCCACCGTACGCGTCGCGGAACAGACGGTGGCCACGCGTCAATCCACTCTGGACCAGATTTCGGCCCTGGCGGCCAACCAGTTGAAGTCCGAACTCGACGTCCGGATCGCGCAAGTGGGCGTATCGGAAGCCAAGCTGCTGCTGTCGGCCGCCAGCAATGACCGCCAGGCGGCGGATGCGGAGCTGTCCACGGCTATGGGCCTAGCCGTGCCCCAGCACTTTGTCCTCTCGGCACCGGCTGCCAATGCGCCGGCCTTGCTGACGCTGGAAGAATTGATCAAGGCGGCGGCCCAGGACAACCCCGAGGTGGCCCAACGGCGGCATCTGCTGGAAGCGGCGCTGCGGATGGCGGAAGCGGAGCGCAAGGCGCGTCTGCCGGCGGTCTCCGCCGTCGCGGCCGCGGGCGTTGTGCCCGCCCATGCCGAACGCTTCACGCGCGACACCTATGCAGCGGCCGGGGTCAACATCACGCTGCCCATGCTGAACGGCAAGCTGATCGAGTCCCGACGCACGGAAGCCAACCTGCGGGCGCAAGCGGCCAAACGCACGCTGGAAGAAGCTGAATCCCGGGTGGCCCGCAACATCGCCGTAGCCTTGCTGGCCATCGACAACGCTGCGGAGCGGTTGGCCCTGGCCCAGGAGTTGCTAGCCCGTGCGCGGCAAGCGCTGGAACTGGCGCAGCTACGCTATGACCTGGGCTTGTCCTCGTTTGTTGATTTCAGCCAGGTGCAGCTCACGGTGGTGAACGCGGAGATCCAAGTGGAGAACATCCGCTACGACGCGCAGTTGCAAAGGGCAATCCTAGCCTTTCACTTGGGCACTACTCCCTGATACAATGAGCGCCGTGCCAAGCACCGTCGACCGCCGCCAAGCTTTACACGCCCTCACTGGATTCTTTGCCGCGTCACCTTTAGTGCGAGGCCAGGACTCAACGCGGCGTCCTCGCCTGCCCGCCAACTACTACGACGACCCCCTCTATGAGTGCGTCCGGGTGATGGACTTTGCCGAGAAGGCCAAGGCCAAGCTGGACCCGATTGCCTGGGACTATCTGGAGCAGGGCTCGGAAGATGAATCCTCCCTGCGCGACAACCGGGCGGGCTTTCAGAAACTGATCCTGCGGCCCAAGGCCCTAGTGGACGTACACCGCGTCGACACGTCGCTTGAACTATTCGGCCAGAAGCTGGACTTTCCCATTCTGTTCGATCCGGCCGGCGGCAAAAACTGCTTTTTCCCCGACGGCGAGATGGTCGTGGCGCGTGCCGCCAAGGCTTCCAAGACGCTACACATCACCAACGGCGGCGTCCACAAGATGCCCGTCGCGCAGAGACCCCAGTGGTGGCAACTGAACACCGGCGGGGCCATCGAGAGCACGCAGATGATCAAGGACTTTGTCAAGCCGCTCGAAGATGAAGGCTGCGGTGCGATCTGCCTCACCATCGACATCATGTACGTCTCCCACCGCGACCGGAATATCCGCAACCGGTTTGAGCGGAACTGGTGTGAAGTCGGTATCCCGCCGCGCGATGCGCAAGGCAAGCTGCCGCGGGCGTTGAATCCAGAAACCGTCGCCCTCTACCCTTCGCGCCGCACGCCGTCGCCCACGTGGGAGAACCTGGCGGAGCTCTGTTCGCTGACCAAGCTGCCCGTGGTGGTGAAGGGCATTCTCACCGCTGAGGATACCGAGTTGTGCGTCAAGGCTGGGGCTAAGGGCATCATCGTCTCCAATCACGGCGCGCGGCAACTGGATGAAGTGGGCGGCACCATTGAGGCACTGCCCGAATGCGTCGCCGCGTCGCGCGGACGGATTCCGGTACTGATCGATGGTGGCCTGCGGCGGGGCACGGATGTGCTGAAGGCGCTTGCCCTGGGCGCGACTGCCGTCTGCGTCGCCCGGCCGTATTTGTATGGCCTGGCCGCGTTCGGCCAGCGCGGGGTGGAGCGCGTTATTGAGTTGATGCGCACGGAATTGGCGCTGGACATGGGGCTCGCAGGAGTCCCGAATGTGGCCGCTATTGACAAGAGTTTGGTCCGTATCCGAGGAGGATCTTTCTGATGAATCGCCGTCATTTCATGGGAGCCCTGGCCGCCGCGGGAACTGCTTCCGCCGCGACTACACCGAAGCCCTACCGCATCGAGAAGCTGTTCAAGACGCCCGAAGGGCACCCCAATGCGATGGAGGCGACGCCCGAGGGCCTGTGGATCGCCGAGCAGCAATCAGACAACGCCTACCTGCTCGATTGGAAGACCGGCAAGCCGAAGCGCAAGCTGGAAACCGAATCGCACAACACCTCCGGGATGGCCTACGGCGGCGGCTTCTTGTGGATGGGCGCCAACGGCAAGAGCCTGTTCCGCCCGTTGAAACCCACCGACAAAGATGGCGGCGAAGTGATCAAGTGCGACCCCAAGACCGGCAAGACGGTGGAACGTTTCCCGATCCCCGACGGCGGCGGCGTGCATGGCTTGGTCTACCACAAGGACACCCTGTGGCTGACCTGCTTCAAGTGGAAGGCACTCGCCCAAGTGGACCCCAAGACCTTCAAGGTGCTCCACCAGATTCCGGTGAACTACGGCCGCGCCCATGGCCTGGGCATCGATGGCGACGCCATCTGGTGTGTCTTCTCGACGGACTACCTGATCCAGAAGCTGTCGCTCAAGGACGGCAAAGTCCTCGACGAGATCCAGCTCGACAAAGCGAAAGACCCGGACCCGCACGGAGCGGACTTCCACCAAGGCTCCGTGATCTACTGCGATGCCGGGATGCAGCACCCGAACCCGAAGCTAATTGAGACGCCCACCTCGGGCGGCATCTTCCGCATCGTCCGGGGATAGCCGTTCTGTTTTTTTCCGGAATCCGGGCCAGAGTGAGCCATTGCGAGACACTTAACCCGCCCATCCTGCGAGCAGTGTGCCCCACGCGCGGGCGAGCGTTGAAGCCTAAGCGTGGCGTCACCGGCAGGTGACCGCTGACCCGGCGCGCCCTCAGTATACTGGGGCTTCTAGACGCTCATGCAAAAGATTATCTCCCTCGATGTCCTGGATATTCGCTACCCCACCGTGCGGCTGGGGATGGCCGGTAGTGATCCCCGCCATCTGGCACCCAACTACTCCTGTGTGGTCCCCATCTTGCGGACCGATGGAGGGCTGGAGGGGCGGTCACTGATCTTCACGATTGGAGACGGCACGCAGATCCAGGCGGCGGCGGTGGGGGCATTGCGGCGCTTTGTTGTGGGCCGCTCGCTGGAAGAGTTTATGGCGGAGCCAGGGCTCTTCGCGCAAGCGTTGGCCGAGCACCATCAACTACGCTGGCTGGCGCTGGGGGCATACCGCATGGCGGTGGGTGGGATCGTCAACGCTCTTTGGGATCTATGGGCGAAAAGCGAAGGCGTTCCCATGTGGCGCCTGTTGACGAGCCTGACACCGGAGAAGATTGTCGAGTGTATCGACTTTCACCATTTGCGGGACGCGTTGACCGAGGATGAGTTACTGGGTCTATTGCATGAGCGTGCCGGAGCCAAGGCGGCGAATCTGGCGCGGTTGGAGCAGGAAGGCGTGCGTATCTACAGCACCGCCGGTTGGTCCGGCCGGCCGCTGGCTGAGGTGCGCGATCTCTGCAGCGGCCTCTACCAAAAGGGCACGCGGGCCTTTAAGGCGAAGGTAGGGCGCGGGCAGCAGTACGACCGCGGCCGGGCGCTGGATGAGGATCGGCGCATGCTGGACACGATGCGGTCGGCGACGGGGCCGGACGCTCTGTTGCTGACCGACGCGAATCAGAACTTAGGCGATTGGAGAAACGCTGCGAGTTACATGATGGAGTTGGCCGAGTACCAGCCGTTGTTTATTGAAGAGGCGATCGCCTACAACGATGTGCTGGGCTATGCGAAGTTGCGGGAGGCGCTGGCCCCGACCGGGATCGGCGTGGCGGGCGGCGAGCAGGCACCGGATGCGGTTACCTTCAAACAGCTGCTGGCCGGCGGTGGATTGACGCATTGCCAGATCGACGGAGCGAGGGTTGGCGGAGTGAACGAACTGTTTGCCATCGTGGCGATGGCGGCGAAGTTCAATGTGCCGGTCTGCCCGCACAGCGGAGGGATCGGCCTGGGCCAACTAGTGGGGGCGATGTCCATCTTCGATCAGGCTTGGTTTGGCAGCGAGGGGCGGTGGTTGGAGTATCTGGAGTTTCTGCAGGCGGGGGTCTTCAAACACCCACTAGTGGTGCGCAATGGACATTGGGTGCTTCCTCAAGCTCCGGGCTGGGGCCTGGAGATGGAAGAGGACTTTGTGGCGCGATACCGTTATCCCGACGGGCCCGACTGTGCAGATTCCGAAGAAGCCGATCGCGCCGCCGCCGCTCAACCCGGCGCTCCGCCTTACGTAAAGTTCTGGGTCTAAAGAGCAGCTTCTGGCCTGCGGCATCGGCTCCTCGTGCGCGAGCGGCCCCCTAGAGCGGGAAAAACGGAAAGCAGTACCGGAGATCGGGTTGGGTGAACCGAGTTGAGCAGCCCGCCTCCTCCCGATCGAGTTAACTGGAGCCGGTGTTCGGGATCGAACCGAAGACCTTCTGATTACAAGTCAGATGCTCTACCAACTGAGCTACACCGGCACTCGCTGAAAACAAACGCCTTTACTGCACTCGCGGATTTTGGTGATCCGCCACTATGGGGACTTTTAGGGGTACCCCTGACACTTCAACACCGAACATCTCCATTTTACGCATGGCCCGCTCCAAAGTCTCGGGAGTGGGGTGAACGTAGCGCTGCGATGTGGTCACCGATGAATGGCCCATCAGCCGCATGATGGTGAAAGCATCGGCCCCGCCCTCACCCAGCCGCGTACCAAAGGAGTGCCGGAGCGTGTGCAACACGAATTCCGTCGGCATCTTGAGCAGTTCCCGCACCCGCTTGTGAGTGTGCGCGAGACTGGTCTCCACAAGCCCGGCGCCGTCGGCATCGCGGAACACATACCCGGTGGCCTTCGGTGGCTTCAGCCGCTTCAGGATGCCCGCCGCGCGCGCTGTCAGCGGTACGCTGCGGGCGCGCTTGCTCTTGGCCTTGCTGCCCAGCACGGTCACGAAACCGCACTGTGAGCCGTCAGCCGGGTCTAGCTGGACTTGCGCCCATTCAAGCGAGCAAGCCTCGCCCACGCGAAAGCCCGTGTCAATCAGGAAAGCCGCCACGTCCGCCAGTGGTCCAGGGCAAGCCGCGAGATAGTTGGGTTCGTCCTTGCGGTTGATGATGAATTCCCGCTGACGTTCGCCCGCGAGCAGACGGATACGCGGGATACGCTGGATCAGCTTCCATTCATGGGCCAACCGCAACAGACGCCGCAAGCACGCCAACTCCCGGTTGACCGTGGCCGGACTCACGCGCCGCTTTACCTTCTTGTGCCGTGTCCGCTGACGGCTTCGGGTTTCCGCGTACCGGCCCACGGCCGCCTCATCGATCTGGTCCAGCTTCAGGCCGCTCAGCTTCTCATCCCGGAGAATGATGGTCATCAGTTGGGTGTACCACTCCGCCGTGGCCGCGCCCTTCTCAACCTTGATGGCTTCCAGGAACCGTTCCCGAAACTCCCGGAGTCTAGGGACCGGTTCCCGTGTTTCGATGCCTACCTCGCCTTTGGCCAGTTGCGTCTTGTGAGCGGCTTCCATCTGTTCCGCCACACGCCGATTGGTCTGTTTGGTGCTCTTGCGGACGCGATGCCCGTTGAAGTTGAATTCATAGCTCCAGTTGTTGGAGCCGGGTTGCTTGAACACCGCCATGCTAGGCCACCCCCGCGGGTTCGGGATACCGGGCAAGGAACCGCCGGGCATCGTCGCGCATTTCGTCAAAGTCGCGCCGGAATTCAGTCAGTAGCGATTCCGCCGCGTCTGGGGTTAGCGGTGGCGAGTCCGGCTGCCAGTAGCTCAGCACGTCAAGCGCGAATTGCTCCGCCGGTGTGCAGCATCCCCGGTTCTCGCGGTAGATCGCCCGCGCCGCCGCCAGGTGGAGCACCAGCCGCTCACTGGCCTTTTGATCCTGCTCGCTCGCTTCCAGGTCGTTCGGCTTCAACTCCGCCGCCAGCGGTTCAAGATCGAATTCAGCGATGGTGTTCTTGAAGGCCGCAATCAAGCCCAGAGCGGAGCCGTCCGAACGGTTCGTGAAGTTCTCTAGCGCCTCATTCAGCAGCAGCGCCGCGCCCGGTGTCGTGGTCTCCGGGTAAGGCTGTCCGGCCGCCCTTGCCAGTAGCGCCGTCACCAGGACGGTATCGGCGGGGGTGTTCTGTGTCATTGAAGTGTCTCCTTTGTTCGTGGTTGATCGGGATTGTTCCCGATGTGGGAATGTTATCACCTTAAAGAGGCCCTGTTTTTGATAATTCGCCTTGTGGCACGGCTCGATAGAATCGCCTTGCGGTGCCAGACAAGAAGCTAGTGAAAGACCTGTACTCACCCGAATTGATGGAGTACCTGCGCGAGCAAGGCCGGATTGGTGGCCGCATCGGCGGTAGCATCGGTGGCAAGATCGGCGGCCCTATTGGTGGCAAGATCGCCGCCGCCAACATGACACCCGAGCAGCGCCGCGAGCGCGCCCTGAAGGCCAGCCAAGCCGCTACCGTGGTGCGCCGTGCAAAGGCCGCCCAGAAGCGCGCCGCGATAGCCCAGGCCGCCGCCGATGCTGCGAAGGCCGCAAAGAAGGCCCCCGCAAAGAAGCCGAAGGCGTAGCGCCCGGCCTAGTCCCAAGACATCACCACGCGCGCCTCAGCCTCTTTAAGATTCTTCGCCGCGTATCTCCGAATCTGCTCCGCAAGGTACCCATCAAGCGCCACCGCCACGCACCCGGCTGTCTCACGTCCGCAACCGGCCACCGCAACCACAACATCCTCGAAGACCTGAAGGTAGAGCGGATGCCGTATGAGATTGAGCCCGTCAACCAAGCCGCGCCCGTAGTCAGTCAGCTTGCCCCAATCCGCGCCGCGCTTGCTGGTGATGCGCCGCCGGGTCTGGGTATCCTCCGCCCTTCGCTCTTCCCGCCGTTCGCGCCGGACTTGTACCGATGGATCGGGTAGCCAGTTCTCAGCAAGCCAGGCTCTCGCCTTCGCCGCGTCAAGCTGGCCATCAGCCCCCACAGGAAGCCCTTGCTTTACCAACTGGCCCACCCGTTGCCGAGAGACGCCGATCTCGCGGGCAAAGGCCGCCTGTGTCATCAAAGGTCCCATCTTGAATCTCCTTCTGAGTGCTACGTTGTCAAGTCGAAAAAACGCCAGTGACTAGCGCGGTGGTGCAGAGATTTAACCCTCGCTGGGAAGTCGGCCGGAAGGACCCGAAGATTCTCCCGGCCGCCCGTCTCACGGTTCGAACGTGAGTGTTCCGTGCGCTTCCAGTTCGTCCGCAAAGTGCCAGACTTGCTCGATCTCTTGCAGCAACAGTTTCAGCGCCAACGCGTACACCTCTTTGTACAGCCGCCGAAGGGTTTTCCAATCGGCTTGAGGCGAAGCGGACCACAACAACTGGAGCGCCTTTCGCCGGTCAGAGACTACCGGCCCCGGCTTCGGCGATGGATTCGGCACCAGTGCGACGTGGCCCAACATGCCCGGCTCCGGCTTGATCGTTGCGGAGTAGATCGGAAGCCCGAAGAATCGAGCAAGCACGATATGCGCCGACTCGTGAACCGCCACGGCGCGCCGGTCGAAATCTCGCGCCGGCCCCTGCCCGGTTGGGTAGCGCTGCAGTGGCGAATATCGGAACAGGTGGCTAGACGCTGGTCCGCCGCAAACAACCACCGCGAATTCCGCTGCCGTCACTAGGCCGCCTCCGGTGTGGCCATCCGCCGCCGGTAGGCTTCCAGGTACTCGCGAGCGCCCACCGTTGGATTGGTCCGCAGGCTGGAAACCTCACTCGCGTGCGTGATGGTCGCGTGCTGGTGCATCGTGTGAGTCTCCGGTGTGTTGGGTGCGGCCCAGATGCACGGCGCGAACGGGTCCAAGTTCGGCACGTCTGCCGGAATGATGGTGTCCCGGTACAGCGCGAGCAATGAGTACGGCGCCGGGGTGCCCATGATCTTGGAGAGCTTGTCGAGCAGTGGCCGCGCCTTCGCGTGCCGCTCATCGATCTGCGCCCGCAATCCGGCAATCTCCCCTTCGATGTCGCGAGCGCGCGCCGCGGCCAGTTCCACCATGAGCCCGGCCCGTTCGGCTTCCAGCTTCGCGCGCGCCCCTTCGAGAGCATCCACCCGGGCGGATGCTTTGGCCACCGCTTCGAGTGTCGCCTCAAAGCCGGTCGAGTCCACGGCATCCGCCGCCGCTTGGCGTGTCTGTTCCGCTTCGGTGGTGGCCGAAGAAATGCGCCGGTCCACGTCCGCGCGTTTCGCCTCAAGGGTGAGAATCTTCGAGCATGTCCGGTCCGCGCTGCTGCGCTGGTCACCGGCAAAGCGGTCAATGATGTTCAAAACCATAGTCGTTTCTTCCTTCTGTCGTCGATTCGTTGTTTCTGCAACCGGCATTCAATCCCGATCGCCTGAACGTCTACCGCCATTGCTTGGAGTTGCCGCCGGACGCTCACCAGGTCGTGCCCTTGCCGCTGCGCTTCGTCGCAGTAGTTCAAGGCATCGATCAGTTCGGCGTACAACTCTTCAACCGGGTCACCGATGAAGCCCGCGCCCCCGTACACAAGCCGCCCCGCGTCCCACTTGAGCCGCATGGCCTTGCGGATGGGCATCTCGATTAGCGGCTTCGGTGGTGCCTTGGGCTTCGGTGGGCGGACCGTGCCGCGCCGCGGCTTCGGGATCATGACACCACCACCCAAACGGGCAGGCCGCCCATGCCCAGCACTTCGAGCGCGCGCCGCACCTCCGGCCCGTCCGATGCGGCCGGAAGGGCGATGATGTAGCCGCCCGCCGGGGTTCGCAGGATGCGGACGCCCGCCGCGTTGCAGGTTTCCGAAGGATCAGCCGACGCCGAGAATATTGGAGAAGAGCCGCCCTCAGCACTGACAAAACTGTCAAAAGTCGCTTCAGGTGGGTTTTGTCGGTTTTGTCGGTTCGCCCCCGGCCCCGCTTCCAATATTTCGGCCCGCTCCGGTGTCCAGTTGAGCCAGCGGCTAGCGCCCATTGCGAACCTCCGGGTTTACCTCGAACTCTTCCGATGGCCGCCCCAGTGATGGCGTATCCAGCGCCGATAGGATTGGCCGCACGTGGTGGTGATCGCTCAGAACCTCCAGCGCTGCGAGTGCCGCCCGTCGATTGCTCAAGCCGGACCAGCCCTTCCGGTACACCTCACGCACTCGGAGCACCCCGTCCGCGCCGATCTCACCGCGCCTGAGCTTGTCCGCCAGCGTCCGCGCCGCTCGTAGTTCGGGCGAGAGCACCGATGAATAGACGCGCCGCGCGTGGGACTCCAAGTACTGACACCAGGCGGCCGACTGTCGCGTATGCGCAAGCCCGATCACGCCCGCGCCGCCGGTGGGATCATCCGCCAGCGAGAACAGCATGGCGAGCTTAGGCATTAGTCCGCGATACTTGGCCAGGTGCGATTCCATGATTGGGCTTTCGATGCCGGCCCGGAGCCGGTGCTCCAGTTCGGAAAGCCACGCGTTGAATAGTTCTTGCCCATCCTCCGAGAGCTTGAACCGCAAAGGGTGATCGGGATCAATGCGGGTGATGGACTCGAAGATGCCGGTTACACGCTGAATTGCGGAGTGGTTCGGCAATCGGTCCACATTGCGCCATCGTGCCGATGGATCAGGCCAGACGAATAACTGGAAGCGTTGCATCAGGCCGTCATTCTTCGGCCCGCCTTCCATCGATTCGGCCAGGTAGCCGCGCAAGCGGTCCGGCTGAATGCCACCGAGCAGCGACACGCAAAGCGCCTTGGCATGCAGCGAGCCGCGGCCGATCCGCTCCATGGTGAAAGCACCATGCCCGCTCCAGGCTTCCAGGAAGAACCCCCGCTCATCCGCCCGGCCTTCCTGCTCCATCGCTGACAGCCAGCCGGAAAGCTCATCGCGGAATATCAAAACGCCCGCCGGATTAGCGATCAGCACTTGATGAATGGCCGGTGCCGTCGCATCATTCACGATCAACCGCCGCGCCGGTGGTGGCATTGGTTCACCGTCAGGCCGTGCCGGTGCTGGCTTGTTTTGCTTTCCCGCTTTAGTGGCCTCTTGCTTCCAGCCGTTCACCCGAAGGTCAAACGTCTCCTGCTCGCGTTGGTAATCGGCCATCGCTTCCAGGTCTTCATCGATCCAGCGCGCTTGGATGCCGTGCAACGGCGCCAGCGCCGCTTGGATGGTGGGTGTCTTCATCGCGCCGGGTGTTCCGACGATGCCGCCCCACAGGTTGCCGTACTCGGTCCAACTGGTGTCGAGCGCCTTCGGCTGGATCAGCGCGCGCCGTCCGGTGGCACCCGCCAGCCCGCACAACAGGGGAGCCGCCACAAAATCCGGGCAGACCTGCATGCGTTCCGCGACATCCGCCACCAGCGGCCGGAAGGCTTCAGGCAGCATCGCCAGTTCCAGCGATTCGACGGCCGGAAGCTCATCACCCAGCGGTAAGGGCTTGGACCAGCCGCCATCACCTTGCAGAGCACCACGTACCACCTCCGCCGGTGGCCCGTCGTCACCACGCGCCGCCAGCTTCGCGAGTGACGTGCTCATGCTGCCACCCCGCGCCGCTCGAAGGCCCGCCGGATGCCTTCCCGTACCGCCGCATCCAGTTGCGCCCACCGCCGTTCATCGGCGATGGCCTGAGCGATCAGCGCCGCCACCGCGCCCGGTTCGGCCGCCCGTGCCGCTTCAAAGGCCGCCGCCAGTTGAGCCGGTTCGATGGCTTCATGGCGGAACAGCGCGCGCGCATAGACCGCCAGCGCTGCATGGGCCCCGCTCTTGTCCGCCGCCGCCTTCAGCCGTTCAAGCTGCCAGCGCCGCGCCCGCCACCAGCGCCAGCCGTCGCGCGCTTGATCCTCAGCAACCGCCCGCCGTTGCGCCGCTTGCCGCCGGTCCGCCATCGAGAGCCGCCGGGGTTCGATGAAGCCGTTCGCCTCAAGCCAGGTCAATACATCGGCCCGCCCGCAACCCAGCGCCGTTTCCACCAGGGCGAGACACCCGCCGCCGGTGGCGCTTACGTGGTCAAACCATCGCCCCCGCTCCAGGTCGATTGATACCGCCGTGGCGTTGTCACCGTCCCGCCAGAATGCCCGCGCCCGGCCGTGCCGGATAGGTCCACCACCGAGCGCGCGCCACACGTCGCCAATGTTGATGGACTCGAAGCCGCCGCCGCGATACGCTGGGGTTGTACGTTCCCCAGCCTGAAGAGTTACTACCCCGGCAGAGCCCGCTAGCCCTGCCGGGGTTTCGTTTGCGGGCATCCTAGGCGGCCACCTTCCCGCCGATCGCCGGTTGAGCACTGACGTAGGCGTCTACATCCGCCAGGGAATAGACAACCAGCTTTGCGGACAGTTTGCGGCCCTTCGGCCCCCGGCCAAGCAAGGCCCAATTGGCGAGCGTTTTCGGTGAGATTCCGAGTCTGTTTGCTGCTTCGGTGCGCCTTAAAAAGCGCTCCGTGGTTGATTCAGGAGTGTTGCGGTGTGTCATCGCAACTTGAGGATCAACCCCTCCACCCAGGTGGAGGGAAGGTGGAAAGAGGTGGAGGAGGTGGAACTACTTTCTCTTGGGTTCTTTCAGTAGCGTAGCTATTGCGTTTCGAATCTTGCGATCGGTGCCCAATGTTGCTTTGCTGGTGTCGTCTCGGAGCCACGCATAGAAGATAGTCTTATCCCTGTACTTCGCCTCTTCCCAGATGTGCTGATCGGGAATACCCAGGTCCCGGCACTTCAGAACTAGTCGCAAGCGGTCCGCTTGCGTTGGAGAGCGCGCCGTTTCCTGCCCTTGGGCCGTCTGCTCCGGCAGCTTCCCCTCTGCCACCAACTCCCAGGCCTTCGCCCGCCAGTGCAGCGCTGCATGAGCTAGGGCTTGCCCAGTGATTGCCCCCACGTGCCAAACCGTTTCGCGCTCCTCATCCGGTACCTGAATCCAGGGATTCACGCGAAGGCAGTAGAACGTGAAGCCTTGAGATATCTCCTCCTGCATTGGCCCGGCCAGGAAAGGGATGCTTTCCAGAATGTAGAGGACGAATCGCGGGATTTCATCGATGAGAGCCGCCTGAAACTCATCCAGGGACTTGGAGACACCGAGAACTTCCCTCGCGGTCTGGTTGAAGTAGTGCAGTGCTATGTCTTTGAGAAGAGCAGCATCGGTGCAAACGTCCTTGTTCGCCTCCCGTTCAAGTTTGGGGAAGTAATCGGCGTTAAACCGCGCCGTTTCCGCTTCCATGCGCGCGAAGGTGTGCCGGCTGATTCGTCCAATGAGGGTACGCGGCCCCTCAGTCCCTTGCGCCGGATCGGTGCCCGATGCACTGCTCTGTTTGGTGCTGTTCTGCCCCATCGCTCCCTCAGCGATCCCCTATCGAAGGTGTAGCCGCCCGCCGGGTAGGGTTCCCGGTTTTCGCCCCGTCGAGCTAGGGCGGCCCCAGTCCAAAACGTACCACGGTGGAAATGTTCGCCGCACGCTTCGCGAACACTAATTGCCGCTAAGTGGCCATCGACGGGCCAAGACTATGGGGACTTCTAGGGGTACCCCATGCATAACCGATGGTTCCCGGTGACCCCCACGGCATCGCGCGAGACTACCCGCAAGCGGCTGATATAGTGTCAGTTAGGGGTGAATCGGGACGGTAGGGGTAAAGAGTGCCGATATGCGGGATAGCAGATTACAAGTCAGATGCTCTACCAACTGAGCTACACCGGCACTCTCTTCTAGTTTATGCGACTCCCGGGCCCGTCCGCTTCCGAGGGCTGGGGTGTGGTGGAATGAGGGGCGTGATGGCTTTGGGGGCAGTGTCGCTCTACGCTCTGCTGGCGGTGTCAGCAGAGCATCCGTGTGCGCGGTGCCATCCGGCGGAGACGGCGGCCTACGAGGAGACGCCGATGGGGCGGGCGCTTTCGCGGCCGGTGGGGGGTGAGGCGGGGCGGTTTACGCATGGGGCTTCCGGGACGACATTTACGGCGCGAAGCGAGGGCGGGGTGCTGTGGCAGGGGGCGGAACGGCAGGGGCTGCGGGCGGAGTATCCGGTGGAGTATGTGATCGGGTCCGGTGAGCATGCCAAGGGCTTTCTGGTCCGCTTGGGTGAGCAGTTGTTCCAATCACCGATCTCCTACTACCGGCGCGCGGCGAAGTTTGATGTCGCGCCGGGGTATGAGCGGATGGAGAGGCCGGACTTTAACCGGCGGGCCACGCCAGAGTGTCTGGCTTGCCATGCCAGTGGTGGTGGTTCCATTGGTGGTGCTTCCAAGGCTGCGGGGAATGCCAGCACGACCATCGAGGCGCTGACCGCGATCACGTGTGACCGTTGCCACGGGCCGGCGGAGGCGCATCTGGCTGCACCAGGGCGGGCGACCATCGTGAACCCCAGCCGTTTGCCCGCTGCCCAGCGCGACAGTGTGTGTGAGCAGTGCCATCTGAATGGCGAGGCTCGGGTGGCCAATCCGGGGCAGGACCTGATCCGGTTCCGGCCGGGGGAGACCCTGGAGGATCGCTGGCAGGTTTTTGTGTATGACCGGCCGCGGGGGGACCTGCGTGTCGTCAGCCATGCGGAGCAACTGGCGCTGAGTTCCTGCGCGAAGGCGTCGGCGGGCAAGCTATGGTGCGGCAGTTGCCACCAGCCGCACGGGGCCAAGATCAACGTGGATGCCCAGTGCCGCAGTTGCCACAGCGCGCCACAGTCCGCAGCCCACCCGAAACAGGAAAACTGCGCCGGATGCCACATGCCGCAGCGGGGCGCGGCGGATGGCGGCCACACGGCGTTTACGGACCATCGCATCCAACGCGTGGCGGCGGCGCCGTTTACTTTGCCGACCGGGGCGGAGGCGCCCGCGATCCGCGCGTGGCGGGAACCCGCGGATGCCGCGCTCACTGAGCGAAACCGGGGCTTAGCCTCAATTATGGTGGGGGAGCGGAACGGCGAAGCGCGGTTGATCAACGATGGCTACCGGCGGCTGGCGGCAGTCTATGCCAAGTTCCCGCGTGACCCCGACGTGCTGGCCGGCCTGGGCATGGTGCTGTTTTTGAAAGATCAGCATGGCGATGCGGTGAAGCTATTGCAGGCGGCGGTGACGGCACGGCCTGGGGACGCGGGTCTGAGAGAGAAGTTGGCGGTGGTCCTGAATGCGGCCGGAGACAAGGCGCGTGCGGTGGAGGCACTAGAGAAGGCCATTGATTTGGACCCGCTGCGGGAGACGGCCTATCACTTGCGTGCGGCACAGGAGGCCACGGCAGAGGGCCGCAAGCAGGTGCTGGGGCGGTGGCTGAGCAAGATGCCGCAGAGCCTGGTGACGCGGGAGGCTTTGCGGGATTTGGCGCGCCGGCAGAATTAGCGGCTCTCCCAACCGCGGAAGGTGTCGCCGCCACTGTCCGTTCGGCGACATAGGTAACACTTTGGCCCGGCGACATAGGTGACACTTTTGGGTGGAGCGGCCTTCTGTGTTCTCAAGGTACACCCATCGTCGAGCCGGTGGGAATGTGGGAATCGCGGAGCGATTTCCAAGGGCGGTGGGAG
>CANGYQ010000008.1 GCA_947458745.1 Bryobacteraceae bacterium
CCCAACAACTTTACGCTGGGCAAGCGCAAGATTGAGGTGGTGCGGCAAAGCGATGATCCGCGTTTCAGCCTCTATCGTGAGAATGCGATCTGGGCGGTGGGTAACGTGGTGTTCGCCTCCGTGCACGTCATCGGCAGCAACAACAACTGGGGCCGCAATGCGGAACAGGATGCCGAATACACGGCCCGCAATCTGGCGAACCTGTACTGGATCCGGACGGCGTTTGCCTTGGCCCGGGACGGCAACTTTGATGGCGTGTTTCTGGTGATGCAGGCGGATATGGAATGGGATCTGGCGGCCACGGCGTATGAGCGGCTAGGCTTTAACGACACGATCGTCGTCCTTTCGCAGGAAGTGCAGGCCTTCAAGAAGCCGGTCCTGCTGACGAATGGCGATACCCACTATCTGAGAATTGACAAGCCGCTGCGTGGACTCCGGTCCAACCGCCGGTTGGAGAACTTCACGCGTGTACAGAACTTTAGCGATCTGGACGCACACTGGTTGAAAGTCCGCGTGGAGCCAGCCAACCCGAATCTGTTTGTCGTCGAGCAGGTAGTGGTGCCGGAGAACGTGTTCGTCCATCCGTAAGCGGGTGCCTGCGGACGGCAAGAAACGCGCGGTGGATGGTAGCGCGTGAGTCAGTTGGTCCGCCCCGGGACAGCCGGGGCGGACACTCACGTGAGGCTCGCCGGGCTTACTGGCCTTCAGCCTGAGACGTGAGGGCGGCGGCGCGCTTGACGTGCTTGTCGAACCAGCCGATCTGTTCCGCCAGCACATGCTCAATGGTTTCGCGGGCCGAATAGCCGTGCGATTCAAAGGGCAGAAATACCAGCCGCACCGTGCCGCCATTGCCGCGGACGGCCTGGTACATGCGGTCGGACTGGATGGGGAAGGTGCCCTGGTTGTTGTCGGCTTCGCCGTGGATCATCAGCATGGGCTCTTTGATTTTGTCGGCAAACATGAAGGGCGACATTTTCAGGTAGATGTCGGAAGCTTCCCACAAAGTCCGGCGCTCGCTTTGGAAGCCGAAGGGAGTGAGCGTGCGGTTGTAGGCGCCGCTGCGGGCAATGCCGGCGCGGAACAGATCGGAATGAGCCAGCAGGTTGGCGGTCATGAAGGCGCCGTAGCTGTGGCCACCGACACCGACGCGGTTGCGGTCCGTGACACCCATCTCTACTGCCTTGTCGATGGCCGCTTTGGCGCTGGCCACGATCTGGTCGATGTAAGTGTTGTTGACGGTTTCCGGGTCGCCCACAACGGGCATGGCGGTTTCATCCAGCACGGCGTAGCCATCCAGCAGGAAGAACAGGTGCGAGTAGCCCGTGAGCGTTGAGAAGCGCTGGCGGGAACCGGAGACCTGGCCCGCGGTGTCGGCATCGTTGAATTCGCGCGGGTAGGCCCACACCACCGTCGGTAGCGGCTTGCCGGGCTGATAGTTGGGCGGCAAGTAGAGCGTGAACGACAGCGGCACGCCATCGGGCCGCTTGTAGGTGACCAACTGCTTCTTGATGCTGCGGAGCTGCGGGACCGGGTCAGCGAAATTGGTAACGGCGGTGAGTTTGCCGGCGGCATCGCGGATGAAGTAGTTGGGTGGCTCCGTGGGGCTTTCGCTGCGGATTAGCAGTCGCTTGCCTTCCTTGTCGAGCGCGCCGATCAGTTCCTGATACTTGTCCGGGGCGGACTGGAAGAGACGCTCCGTCTTCAGCGTCGCCAGTGACATGCGATCGACAAAAGGCCGGTCACCCTCAGAGGAAGCTCCGTCGCCTTTCAGCAGAACCTGTCCGTCGGTGACATCGACGACACGGCTGCCGCTGGCCAGCATCTTCATCTGGATTTGGCCAGGGTCCTTGTAGCGGTCCTGGACGTTGCGGCTGAAGACGGTCTTGGTGGCGCCGCCTTTTTCGACGAGCATGGTGCGGGTCCAGCGCTTGCGGGGGTCGTAATCGGAGACGAGCAGCCGGCCATCCTCCAGCCACATGATGCCGCCACCGCCGAAGAAGCCGCCCTGGAGGCGGTTCTCGGTCTTGGTGACTTCAGCCGGTGCGGCTTTGGTGGAGAGGCTGTAGGAGAGCAGGCGGTCGCGATGCGGCACCTTCTCCTTGGGGTTGCCGCCGTCGAGCGCTTCCACCCAGACGAGGGTGTCGGGCTGGGAAGGCTGCCAGTTCACATTACGCGGCCCGGTGGGTACGCCTTCAATCGGCACCCGTTCCGCCAATGGTAGCTTGGCCACCGTATGAGCCAGCGTTCCTTTCAAGTCCCACACTTCGACGTCGCGCGTGAACAACTGAACGGGGAGCAGATAAGAATACGGCTTGTAGTGCCGGGTGAGCAGGAAGTGCTGGCCGCCGGGCGAGGGCGAGATGGTGCTGTAGATGCCCGGCTTGCCGACGGGCGTCACCTTGCCGGTGGCGACATCGACCAACGCCAGTTGCGCGGTGGCGTAGAAGTCGAACAACTGCTCATCGTAGCTGCTGGAGAGCATGTCCTGGTAGGTACGGGTGGGGCCGGCCTTGCCGGTGCTTTCCTGGATCTTGGGTCCGAGCGGGGTGGCGGGGGCGACGGGGGCTTTGCCGCGCCCGGCGGGCACGGTGGCCACCAGCAGAGTCTTGTTGTCCGGCATCCAGCTGATGGGGTCCAGGACGCCATTCAGGGCGACGCCCGCGATCTTGCGAGCCTTGGCGGTGGCGATGTCCAGTACCCAGAGCTCAGTGGCGGACTCGGTGGCGTTGGCCACTGCGGCCATCTTGCCATCGGGCGACCAGGTGAGCGCGTGGAGGCGCGCATTGGCGGGCACCGCCACGCGGGTGGCCGCGCCGCCGGAAAGAGACTGCACGGAGACGCCAGTGGTGTAGGCCGTCAGGTGCGGGCCATTCGAGCCGGGGTCGATGCGCAATCCGGCCAGGCGCAGCATGGGGCGCGACAGGTCGGCGATTGACGGGTTGGCCACGGTATCGAGCAAGAGTATATGCGTCTTGGCCGGGCTAAACGACACCTGCGGCAGTCGCGGGGCATTCAAGACATCGAGAATCGCTTGGGGCGGCTTCTGGTAGGTGGTTTGGGCCAGTGCGGCGGCGCCCAGCAGTGTAAAGGCACTGAGCAGCGCGGCGGCAACAATTCGGTTCAGCATGTTAGTCTCCCTCGGCAAATCCATGTTGACGGCGGTGGTGGGGTCCGTCGAACGCCTTGGTCGACTTAAAAAGTTCGTGTCGGCCGTCTCCCGCCTCGTCTTTCACTTTGGCTTCGAAGGCGCGCAGTTCCGCCGTGGTCATCGGCTTGAATTCACGCGCCAACTTCAGGTCGGCATTGAGCTGCGCCATGGAAGTGACGCCGACCACTTGGGTAGTGACAGGCTGACTGAGGCAGTAGCGATAACACTGCTCGGCATTCAAGCCCAGGTGAGAAATCAAACGGCCTTCGGGGTGTCCGCCGGCCAAGCCTTTCATGCCGATGATGCCGACGTGGCGTTCGAGACACTTGGGCATCACTTCCTTCTGGAAGCTGCGGTAGAAGGCGTCGAGCACGTTGTTGGGCATTTGCGCGCTGTCCCAATCGAAGGGCTTAGACAGCATCTTCAGGTGGATGCGCGGGTCCTTGTGGCCGGTGAAGCCGATGAAGCGGACCTTGCCCGCCTTCTTGGCTTCGAGCGCGGCCTTCATGCCACCTTTTTCGAAGATCCAGTCGGGATCGTTGTCGTAGACGCATTCGTGGAACTGCCACAGGTCCAGGTGATCGGTCTTCAAGCGGCGGAGCGAATCGTCGAGGCACTTCATCGACCCGGCGTAGTCGCGCTCGCAGTTCTTGGTCATCAGAAAGACCTGCTTGCGCTTGCCGTCGACGGACAGCGCCTTGCCCATCACTTCTTCGGAGTGGCCGTCATGGTAGTCCCAGGCGTTATCGAAGAATGTCATGCCGCCGTCGATCGCGGCATGCATGATGCGGATCGCCTCCGGCTCCTCCTTTACCGCGCCGATATGCCAGCCCCCCAGACAGAGGGCGGAAACAGAGACGCCGGTGCGCCCCAAAACACGAGTGGGAATACCGTTGGCCATAGGCGGATTATACTCGTTTCATGCTCACCAACCGACGTCAGGTACTGCAAAGTTTAGTCGGCGCGCTCACTGTGCGCGAGTTGATGGAAGGTGCCCAGGTGGCGGCCAAGCAGGCGCCGTCGAAGCTGGCCATGCCCGGCCCCTATCGTGGCCGCGTGGTCCGCGTGAACCATGGCGGGTCGATCATCTCCGGCCAGTATCAGGCTGAACCCGTGCAGCAGATGATGCGCCGCGGCATGATGGAGCTGACCGGCGCTCCGGATTGGCAGTCCGCCTGGAAGGTGTTTGTCCAGCCCGGCGACGTGGTGGGCATCAAGCTGAATCCGGTGGGTCAACCGCATGTGATCTCCGATGCGACGGTGGTGCGCGAAGTGATCGCCGGTCTGGAAGCAGCGGGCGTGAAGCGCCGCGACATCGTGGCGTATGACCGGTACCGCGACCAGTTCTTCCAAGCCGGTTTCGACAAGTGGCTACCCGAAGGCGTCCGCATCCTGAACGCCGCCCCGACGTACGACAACATCCAACTGGGCATGTACGCCAATACGCCGAACGTGACCGGCTACGATCCGGACCACTACATGGAAATGGCGCTCACCCGGCCCGATGTCGACCTGAACCACCCCGGCGCCCGCCGCAGCTTTGCCGCGAAGTTCATCACCAAGGAAGTGAACAAGCTGATCAACCTGCCGCTGCTGAAAGATCACCAATCGGCGGGCGTCACGCTGGCGCTGAAGAACCTGTCGCACGGCCTGGTGAACAACGTCAGCCGCAGCCACTCCACCGCATCGCTCAACGCCTGCGGTGCCTTCATCCCGGCGGTGGTCTCCATTCCCACCATCCGCAACAAGGCCGTGCTGCACATCATGGACGGCATCAAGGCGCTCTACCACGGCGGCCCGGGAGCTCGCCCCCAGTTCGTGTGGGAGCACAAGACGATGTTCTTCGCGTCCGATCCGGTGGCGCTCGATCACATCGGCTGGCAGGAGTTGGATGAGAAGCGCCTGGCGGTCGGCCGCCTGAAGCTGGCTGATGAACTGCCGGACAAGTTCTCGACGTTTGTGCGCAAGCAGCCGGAGCATGTGGAGATGGCGGGCGCGCTGGGATTGGGCGAGTGGGATCTGAAGAAGATCGATGTGCGGCGGTTGAAGCTGGGGTAGCGGGGGCGCAAGGCGCAGGAAGGTCGGTTGCGAAGATGTTCTGCCTCATGGCGACGTCGGCTTGGCGGCTTGCCTTACTGTTTCTTGGCCTATCGGGCATCATCCTGGGCAGTTGGGCTGATACGCCCCGGGGAATTGACCTCACCAAGCTCCGGCACTTTCCGCTTGAGAAGGTCAGGGCTGCCGACATCGAGCACGAAGAGACCTTCACCTTTGATGGGATAACCGCCACGGACCTTCGAGAGACGAACGAAGTACGCTTGTCAGGCCGCGGGACCACCGGGAGGACTTGGGTGGTCTATCTCCGTTATATAAGCCACATTTGGAAGGGCGATCTGGACGGCAATGGTCAAACCGATTACGTTCTGTATTCCAACGGACCGCTGATGAATGGTAGCCGGACACCAGTCTTTTCGATCTCCATTTTGCTGATGGACCAAGAGAGAATGCCTGTTCCCTTCTTGGCGCCCATGTACGACCCGCCGGAAGCGGCGGGTGTCCCGAACGTGGTTGACCTGGACAATGACGGCCGGGCGGAGCTCGCTGTCAGCACCTATGATGAGAATCCTTCGGACCCAAAGGTTGGTCCACTCTGCTCGGGCCACTGGGTCACCCAACTTTATCGCTTTGAGGGGATGGCGGTTCGCGAGTTTCGTGGGCGACTAGGAGGAATTAATTTCCCGTTGATCCACAACTGGACCTACCGGGAAACGGAGTGTGCCGACTCCGGGCAACCGGAGACGCAGATTCAGCCGGCACAGCTACGCGACGGGAGCACAGACCGAACCTATGCCACGACGACATTAAGTGAGCAACCCAGTGATGGGGCACAGGAATTTGTCATCGCGCCAGTAAACGGATGCCACGAAATCTGGCCGCTTGTTGTTGTTTGGGATCAGAAAACCGAACTAACCATCACGTTCATGATTCTTTATAACGATCGAATGGCTGGCCTCGCCCGCTCACTATGGGAAAGACGTTCCCGATTAGACCTTCGAGGCGTCAGCCCCGGCGTTTTTTCCGAGCGATGTAATGTGAATTTGGTTTGGGCTAGGTGAGGCATCCCGGCTCAGCCGTAGCGAACTGCTGCGGATGATCTGAATCCGCTCCGGAGGCGAGTCGGCTCCTACCCCGCCCGCGCCACCAAATCCGAGACCGGGCCCAGCAGTTGCGCCCTTGATGTGTCCGCTGGCCGCGAGGTGAGTAGGACGCAGGTGAGGCGTTTGGCGGGGTCGTGCCAGGTGACGGTGCCGGTGGAGCCGAAGTGGCCCCAGGTCTGAGCCGAGCAGGTCTGGCCGAAGCGGGAGGCTGCGTTGGGTTGCGAGTTTAGCGCCCAGCCCAGTCCCCAGGCTTCATTCAAACCGGCGGTCTTGAACGTCACCATTTCACGCCGTTGCGTGCGGAAGCTTTCGACAAAGCGGGCGATGTCGCGGACGGTGGAGTGCGCGCCGCCCCAAGGGGCACCAAGGTCTCGCCAGTAGGGGGTGTTCCAGTCAAAGCTCGTCACCTCCGGCACTTCGCAGCGGGCCATCGCACTGACCGGGCGGCCGCCGAGCCCGAGCGAGGTATCTTTCATGGCCAGCGGTTCAAAGACGCGCTGCCGCAGCCAGTCCCGGAATGGCATCTTCGTTACCCGCTGCGCGATCTCGGAGGCCAGCAGGATGCCCATACTCTGGTAGCTGACGCGCGTGCCCGGCTCAAACAGTAGCTTCGCCTTGCACGCACCCGCGACAAAGTCGGCTAGCGGCGCGTGGCGTTGGCGGAGGGCCGTGTTGTCCGGCACCATGTCCGGGAGCCCTGAGGTGTGCGTCAGCAGATGCCGCACCAGGATCTTGTCGTGCACCAGTTCCGGAATGTACTGCTTCACGGGTGCGTCGAGCTTGAGGCCCGGCACCTCCAGCACGGCGGCCACGGTCATCGGCTTGGTGATGGAGGCGATCAGGAACGGCGTCTCCACTTTGGCCTTACCGTGAGCGAACACGTGCTCTGATTGGTCTTGCCGGACCAGGAGCGCCGCGGATTCAACGCCGCTTGAAGCGATCAGCTTTTCTGCTTCAGCCAGGCGGTCTTTTTGTAGGGCAGCCGCCAAAGCAGGCAGCAACTGGCGGCGGGTGATCATGGTTGAATAGTGTATCGCGCCGCGCGGAAGAAGCTAGTTTCGCCCCGCCGCCCACAGAATGGCATTGCGGACCAGGCGCTGGAAGTTGGGGTTGCGGTGGGCGTTTTCGTCGTGGCCCAGTTGCAGATAAACGATGCGCGCCTTGGGATGCAGGCCGATCCAGGCAATGGGGCCATCGGCGGTGGGATTGTCGGTGCGGAGCAACACTTGGACTTTGGGCGAGATCCACATATTCTTGTAGGTCTCGTCATGGATGATAAAGTCGTCCACGCCTTCGGTGACCGGATGCTTCTTGACGACCGACACCTTCACTTGCTCGTCGTGCTTGTAGGTAGACAGCGGCGTTTCCGGCGCGAAGCGGTAGCGGCCGCCCACCAACTCTTCCGAATACCAGGGCCACTGGCTGTGGCTGCAGATGGCATGGTGCAGCACGACGATTCCTTTGCCCGCATCCGCAAACGCCTTCAAGTTGGCCCGGCGCGCGTCGTCCATCTCTGGCACCATGTCATAGAGCACGGCGACGTCGTAGCGCTTGGAGACATCCTTGCGGAAAGCCACCGGATGGGGGTCGACGTTGGGGGCCAGGCGGGGGTCGTCGAAAGCCGTGTAGAAGGCCGGGTGGTGATCGTGGCCGCCGGTGACCACTAGGGTCTTCACGGGCTGGGCCAGCAGCGGAGCACTCATCAGGACTAGCGCGAGCCGAAGTTGAGGCAGCATATGCTGCATTCTATCCGCCCGCCAGCAACTCTGCGGCGGCCCCAGGGGCTAGCATCCGGCGAACTGCTGGAATAGTATAGTTTCATGCAATCCGTACAGCAAGCGATGCGCCGACAGGCTTGGCCCATGTTCGCGGTGGCGGTTACGGCGCTGCTACCAGCGATTCAAGCGCAGCCGGCCAGTGCGCCGCCGGCCACCGACGGCGCGGCGTTCTTCGAGTCTCAGGTGCGGCCCGTGCTGCGGAGCAACTGTCTAGCGTGCCACTCGGTGGCGACTATGAACAGCGGCCTCGCACTCGATTCCAAGGAGTCGCTGCTGTCGGGGGGCAATCGCGGGCCCGGAGCCAAGCCCGGCGATCTGCAGAGCCTCATCCTAAAGGCCGCGCGCCACGAGGATGGCCTGGCCATGCCGCCGGGGCGCAAGCTAAAGCCGGAGCAGATCGCCATTCTCGAACAGTGGGTGACGCAAGGACTGCCGGTGCCAGAGACGTTTGCCAAGGCCAAGCGCCGCCAGAGCAACCACTGGGCGTTCCAGCCCGTGCGCCGTCCGGCGGCACCCACGGTGGCCAAAACGGATTGGGCGCGGAATCCGGTGGACACGTTTATCCTCGCCAAGCTGGAAGAGAAGAAGCTGGTGCCTTCCGCTCCGGCGGATCGGGCGGTGCTGATGCGGCGGGTGAGCCTGGATTTGACGGGGCTGCCGCCGACACCGCTCGAGTTGCGGGAGTTTCTGGCCGATACCCGTCCCGACGCTTATCAGCGTCTGGTGGACAAGCTGCTGGCTTCCCCGCACTATGGGGAACGCTGGGCGCGGCACTGGCTGGATATTGCCCGCTACGCCGATTCCGACGGCTATACGATTGACGCTCCGCGTGACATCTGGATGTACCGGGATTGGGTGATCAATGCGCTGAATCGCGACATGCCGTTCAACCAGTTTGTGGTGGAACAAACGGCGGGCGACCTGCTGCCCAACCCCACCAACGATCAATTGATCGCCACTGGCTTCCATCGCAATACGCCCAGCAACTACGAAGGCGGCATCGATTTTGAGCAGTATCGCGTGGAAGCCGTGGCCGACCGCGTGCAGACCACCGGGGCCGCCTTTCTGGGCTTGACGCTGGGCTGCGCGCGCTGCCATGACCATAAGTACGACCCCGTCACGCAACGTGAGTTCTATCAGATCTTCGCCTTTCTGAACAACGTGGACGAGGTAGACAAGGAAGCGGACCGGAAGTTCTTCAACAAGCCATTCCTGGAGATCGGCAACGATGCCGAGAAGAAGGCCTTCGCCGAATGGCAGCAGGCGGTGATTGTTGGGGAGACGCGCCAGCGCAAGTATCTGGAATCCGTGGTGGGCAATCCGGATATGGATGAGGGGGCCAAGGCGATCGCCAAGGAACTCGATCAACTGCGCCGCAAGAAGCCCAAGCTGCCGCGCACGATGGTGATGCAGGAGTTGCCCCAGCCGCGCGAGAGCTACATCCACCTGGGCGGTGATTTCACGCGCCACGGCAGCCGCGTGGAACCAGGCGTGCCCGCCGTGCTGCCGGCCTTGAAGATCCAGGGCCGCAAGCCCAACCGGCTCGACTTTGCTCAATGGCTGGTGGACCGGGACAATCCGCTGACGGCCCGCGTCACGGTGAACCGCACTTGGCAGAAGCTGTTCGGCAAAGGGTTTGTGGAAACCGAAAACGACTTCGGTTTGCAGGGTGATAAGCCCACGCACGCGGAGTTGCTGGATTGGCTGGCGGTGGAATTTATGGAGCGTGGATGGAGCCAGAAGGCGCTGTTGCGCACCATCGTCACTTCGGCCACTTACCAGCAGGCATCGCGTAATCGGGCTGATGCCACAGCGATGGACCCGGACAACCGTCTACTGGCGCGGCAGAACCGGTTGCGCCTGGATGCCGAGATCGTGCGGGATGCTTCGCTGCTTTCAAGCGGCCTGCTGTCGCGCAAAGTGGGTGGGGCTAGCGTCTACCCACCGCTGCCGCCGGGCGCTAACAGCAATACGCAGGTGCAGCGCGAATGGAAAGTAAGCCCGGGCGAGGATCGTTATCGCCGCGGCCTCTACACGTTTATCCAACGCTCCGCGCCGCACCCGGGGTTGACGGTATTTGATTCGCCGGATGCGAGCGTTACGTGCACCCGGCGGGTGCGGTCCAATACTCCGCTGCAGGCCTTGACCTTGATGAATGATGAAGCTTCGTATGAGTTTGCCACGTCACTGGCGCGGCGGATCGTGAACGAAGCGGCGGCGCCGAGTGACACCGGGCGTTTGGCCCACGGATATCTGCTGACGTTGCAGCGGGCGCCGCGGGCCGCGGAGAGCGAACGCTTTCTCCGCTTCGTCGCGCAGCGCCGGGATTCTGAGCCCACCATTAGCGAGCTGTCCCTGTGGACGTCGGTGGCGCGCGCGCTGTTGAACCTGGATGAATTCATGACGCGGGAGTAAGCAAGATGACACCAGACGAGATACAACAACTACGCTTGGCCGGACGGACGCGGCGGCACTTGTTCCGTGATTGCGGGGTAGGCCTGGCCAAGACGGCGCTGGCGTCGCTGATGGCGGAATCAATGTTCGGCCAAAAGAGCCCGCACTTTGCCCCCAAGGCAGACCGGGTGATCTTTCTGTTCATGGCAGGCGGCCCCAGCCACCTGGAACTACTGGATTACAAGCCCGCGCTGGTGAAGCACGATGGCCAGCCGACGCCCATGGAGATCCTGAAGGGAAAGCGGTTCGCCTTCATGGATACGTTTTCGAAGGAGACGCCCAAGCTGCTCGGCACGCGGCGGACGTTTAAGCAGTATGGCCAGAGCGGGCAGTGGTTTTCGGATCTGGTGCCGCACATTGGGTCGATTGCGGATGACCTGACGGTGCTGCACGGCGTTTCGACGGAGAACTTCAATCACGGCCCGGCGAAGCTGTTCACCAATACCGGCTCATTCCGGCCCGGACGCCCCTCGATGGGGGCGTGGATCACTTACGGCATCGGCAGTGAGTCGCGGGATCTGCCGGGGTTTGTGGTGCTGCAATCGGGCCCGCGTGGACCGCGCGGCGGTGCGCAGCTGTGGGGCAGTGGCTTTCTGCCGACGTCTTATCAAGGAGTGCCGCTGCGTTCGGCGGGTGACCCAATTCTCAACCTGTCGAACCCGCCCGGCGTCTCAACCGCGGAGCAGAAGCAGACGCTCGACGTCGTGCGGGACTTGAACCAGATGACGCTCGATGAAACGGGCGACGGTGAAGTCGCGACGCGCATCGCGCAGTACGAGATGGCGTTCCGCATGCAGTCCAGCGGACCGGACCTGATCAACATGGCGGCGGAGAGCAAGGAAACACTGGCCATGTACGGGGCCGACCCGGGCAAGCCATCGTTTGCCAATAACTGCCTGCTGGCGCGGCGGCTGGTGGAACGCGGTGTGCGCTTTGTGCAGCTCTATCACACCGATTGGGACCATCATGATGACATCACCAAGCCGCTCGATGCCGTAGCCAAGGAAGTGGACCAGCCGGCGGCGGCGCTGATCAAGGACTTGAAGCAGCGCGGGCTGCTGGACCGGACGCTAGTGGTCTGGTCCGGTGAGTTCGGGCGCACGCCAATGGGCGAGGTCCGCGAGAAGGGCAAGATCGGGCGCAACCATCACATCGATTCGTTCAGCCTGTTCATGGCCGGGGGGGGCCTGAAGCCCGGTGTGGCTTACGGGGCCAGTGATGACCTGGGCTTTTCGCCGGCCGGAGAAGAGATCAAGCTGCACGACGTGCAGGCGACGATCTTGAACCAGTTGGGCCTGGACCACCTGAAGCTGACGTTCCGCAGCCAGGGCCGCGATTTCCGGCTGACGGATGTGGGTGGGCGAGTACTGAAGGGCATCACGGGCTAGCGCGGCAGCAAAGAGTGCGGGCGGGCTGCTATAAGATATGGGCATGCTTCCGACCTCCTTTGTGCGCGCTGCCTGCGTGATGATGGCCGCGCTTCCGATGTTGATGATGGCGCAGCCTGCTCCGGCCCCGGGGGCGCGTCCTGCGCCGCGTGGGATGAAGATGCCCGATCCGCTGGTGGCCGATGATCATACGGGGTTTGTTTCGATCTTCGACGGCACGCTGAAGAACTGGGATGGCGACCCGGCCTACTGGCGCGCCGAGGACAACACGATCGTTGGCGAAGCAACCAAAGAGAATCCGCTCAAGCTGAATACGTTTCTGATCTATCGCGGCGACAAGCCCAAGGACTTTGAGCTGAAGCTGGAATTCCGGATGAACAACACCAATTCCGGCGTCCAGTACCGCAGCGTCGAGATGCCCGAAGTGGGCAAGTGGGTACTGAAGGGCTATCAGGCCGACATGGACTTCGTGAACACCTTTACCGGCATGCTCTACGAAGAGCGCGGCCGCGGCATCATGGCGCTGCGCGGGCAGTTGACGTATGCCGCGCCGGGGCAGAATTCACGGGTGATCGGGCAATTGCAGGACGGCGATGAGCTGAAGGGCTACATCAAGATCAACGGCTGGAACCAGTTCCACGTGATCGCTCGGGGCAACCTGGTGACACACGTGCTGAACGGCCACGTGACGGCGGCGATGATCGATGACGATGTGGAGAAGCGGTCTCTGGAAGGCCTGATCGGCTTGCAGCTGCACGTGGGCCCGCCGATGAAGGTGGAGTTCAAGAACGTGTACTTGAAGAAGTACTAACGAGAGCAGACCGCCCGCAAAGACGCCAAGGCGCAAAGAGAACTATTTCTTACTTTGCGGCTTTGCGCCTTTGCGGGAACCCCAAATGTCAGGTTGCTAGCTATTCAGCGCGCGGTTCATCCGCTCGATAGCTTCGTCCACTTCGGCGGTGCTCTTGAAGCCGATGGTGACGGCGTCGACCACACCGCTCTTGAAGACTTTCTGCATCGCCTTCTCGCGATCTTCGGGCGTCGTGAAGCGGCCTTCGCCGATCAGCTTCATGCCCAGCACGCCGACGCCGCGGCTGTGGACAGCTTTGGCGGTGGAGAACACTTCATCGACACTTCCGATATCCTCGGTATCGGTGAGCGCCATCGAATCCATCTTGATCCCGGCGTGGTTGGTGCGGAACAGGGCCACGTCCAGCCACTTGTTAGCCGGGAACTGGCGCAGGCCTTGCAGGCCATGCACAGAGGCACCGTGTGAGAGTACGACCTTCTTCTGCTTGGCTTCCGAGAAGGTGTCCTGTAGCTTCAGCGTGTCTTCCGGCCACTTGGGGCTGCGGACGCAGTGGAGCAGCAGAATGTCGAAGTAGTCGGTTTGCAGCTCGCGGCGGAAACGGTCGATGGTGGTCTTGGGGTCGTCAGTATCGCGGAGGCGGTACTTGGTCATCAGCTTGTAGCTGTCGCGCGGTAGACCCTTCAGCGCTTCGCCCAGCATGATAGGCATGCCGTTATAGGCATCAGCGGTTTCAAAGAAGCGGACGCCCTGGTCATAGGCGTGACGGACAAGGCGGGTGAAGGCGGGCTGGCCGAGTTCACGCTGCACGCGGCCCGAGAAGGTGCCGGTGCCCAAGGCCAACCGGCTGACCTTGACGCCCGAGTTGCCCAGGGACACCAGGTCAGAATGCGAACGTTTGGCCGCAAAGGCCGGTTTCGCCGCAGTGAGTGCTGCACCAGCGGCGGTGAATAGGAATTGGCGTCTTGATGGGCAAGGCATGGGGCCTCCTGGGATTGTTCAGTCAACTACGGGCGATCAATGCACAAACGATATCATTCTTGGGGCTCGCGGGGTGTCGATGTACCTGGATAACACCCCGCCCCTTTTCGGGTTTGCCTTCGATTAGAACCCACTTCCACATCGAGCAGATGCGCATTGTGCAGTATCGGGTCCAGAATTGGTGCCATTCTGACAGTTGTCACCGCTGGTAGCCCCGGTTGCTTTGCCGGATCGATTGATTCCCATCGGTGTCGCGTCGGAAACCATATCGGCATATTCTTTCACCCAGAGGCGCGAGCCATTGGGGTATTGGTCATCAAGCAGCCAGCAGTGGTCCGCACGGATGTTCGCAAATGCGTTTACGGTGCTGGACTCTATCCGCATCGGTCCCCCTTCCGATCGAATCAGCGAGGTTGATGACCGCTGCCGGTCCAACACGCTTTGCTAGGACAGGCCCTTCAATCCCGAAACGATGAAGATCCGTTCCGGGATCGATGGCTTCCTCCTGCATCGCGGCGGGATCAGTGTAGCCAGCCGGGAATCAATCTCAGTCTTTACCCGGTTGATTCCTAGACACCCTTCGTATTGGTTCCCCATTTGCCACTGGGGTGGGCTGAGCTAAACGACCACCAGCTCAAGCCGGTGGGGTTGGATCGCGACTGAACTTAGACCGGCGCGGTGCGCCCGAGAACCCGGACTCCCCAACGTAGCCGCTCACTGCACGTCGGTTCTAACTCGGCCAACTCCGGCTTCAGCAGCAATGTGGCTGAAAGCAGCCCGCCTAGAAAGGCGGGGGGATTCGGCCCGGCGCGTTGAACTAATCCTTGGATGTTAACTGGATCGGCTTTCGTTTGGCTTGCAGCGGGCTGCGTCGGCTACGGATTGGGTTTCGGGCGGGTCTGGAAGCGGCACGCGGGAATGGCGGAGCCATTTGTCTCGCTTGGCAACGCCGGCCTCGGCGGAATCCTGGTACTCGCCGGTGCCGGGATCATGCTGCACTTTTTCATCCCATTGTCACCGGGGCTTGCTGGACTTTGTTTCATATATACGCCTTAGCTTCAGGTTCCCTGGAGCCTCTACCCAGTGGTAAAACAGCGAAGCGCACGCCAGAGTCGATGCTAGTAGACAGACGCCGACAACCGGGCCTGCCACCGTACCCGAATGCGGCAGCTTACCTCCAATTGTCCAGTATACCAGTTGAACCAAAGCATGTGTCATGTAAAGCGAGTAAGATATCGTCCCACCGTAAACAACTAGATCACTCCTTAATGCCCTTGCTACTAATCCCTTGTCGTATGAAAGGGAGAGAACCAACAGGCCGAAAGATAAATATATTAGCGCTTTAGAAACAGGAAGGGAAATAGCCATAGCTGTTCCCGCTGTCGCGATGCCAGTTAATACGCCGATAGATGCAAATCTGCTTAAGTTTACAAGTGACCTCAGCCGATAAAGAGCAGAACCGGCCATAAAAAGAAGTGCGATATCCGTAATTCGGGTTGGGGTATCCGCAAAAGGCTGTACTCCATGAATGCATAGCAGGATCACAGAAAGTGCAAAAATCGTCACTTTACCATGGATAGCTTTGAACCAAAGAAAGCAAACAGGAAAGAGGAAGAGGTAAGCAAACCATTCCGCTTGGATGGACCATGCGGGATAGTTCCAAGCCAGTTCTCTTGTCGTCCAGGCTCGCGTCATCACTAATTCCTGTAAAAGGACCCCGTAGCTCGGGGGGGCTCCTCCAATCCGTATCTTTAGGAGATAAACTAGAAAGTAGTAGCCGAGAAAGCAAAGCACAACGGCAAGGTGAGTAGGCCAGATTCGAGCGAAACGCAACCAGACAAATTTCGCGTGGCTACTGAGTGCATACTTGTCAAAATAAGTATGACTCAGAATAAACCCGCTTAAAATGAAAAAGAGAGGGACTGAATAATGTCCCTTTTCAAATACCGGTCTAAGAGTTTCCAGCGGTGGGATGAGCCGAT
Source organism: Bryobacteraceae bacterium (assembly GCA_947458745.1). Lineage (GTDB taxonomy): Bacteria > Acidobacteriota > Terriglobia > Bryobacterales > Bryobacteraceae > JAPKYZ01. The sequence goes on from CANGYQ010000008.1 coordinate 15,698, forward strand.
AGAGATCCCCCTGAAAATGAAACAGGACTACCCAGAACGCCGCGAAGAAGCGCACCCCAGTTAATGACTTAATGTACTCGGCCGGCATTCTTATTTTTGTTCATCGTATAGTATACGTCAGTCCGTTAATTTGAGGAAAAGCGCGCGGTACCTGAAGATCGTCGAGTGGTCCCAAGAAGATGGCTGCTTTGTCGGCAGCTGTCCCGGATTACTATACGGCGGTTGCCACGGCGACGATGAGGTGACCGTTTTCGAGCAGTTGTGTGTTGCCGTCGACGAAGCGATCGAACTCTATCGCCGCGACGGGAAGCCGCTGCCTCGGCCGAACAGCGGGCGGGATTACGCCAGTAAGATGCTGAACGTGGCCTAACCCACGGCCGCCCTACGCGATGATGTCGTGCAGCACGTGGCCGTCCACGTCCGTCAACCGGAAGTCGCGGCCGCTGTAGCGGTAGGTGAGCTTGGTGTGGTCGATGCCCATCAGGTGCAGGATGGTGGCGTGGATGTCGTGCACGTGGACGGGCTTTTCGACGGCCTTGAAGCCGAACTCGTCGGTGGCGCCGTAGATGGTGCCGCCCTTCACCGCACCGCCAGCAAGCCACATCGTGAACCCGAAGGGATTGTGGTCGCGGCCTTTCTTCAGCTGCCCGCCACCGCCGCCGACTTCGCGCACCGGGGTACGGCCGAATTCGGAACCGCAGACGACCAGCGTGTCCTTCCACAGGCCGCGGGACTTGAGGTCTTTCACGACCGCGGCGAACGGCTGATCGGAGTTCTTGGCGTTCACCTTGTGCGCCATGATGTCGCCGTGGGCATCCCAGGGGTCGCCCTTGGCGTAGTAGACCTGCACCATGCGGACGCCCTTCTCCGCCAGGCGCACGGCCATCAGGCAGCCGCGTGCAGTGCTGCCGGGGCCGTAGAGCTTTTGGGTGGCTTCGCTTTCCTTGCGGATATCGAAGACGGCCGGAGCTTCGGTCTGCATCCGGTAGGCCACTTCCATGCTCTTGATGACGCTTTCCACTTGCGGGTCCGCGCCTTCGCGTTCGCGGCGGAGGCCCTCCAGCTTGCCCAACAGGTCCAGTTCGCGGCGCTGTTCGGCCAGCTCAAACTTGGGGTTGTTGACGTAGCTGATCAACTTCTTGGGGTCGAAGCTTTTTTCGATGACGACCTTGTCTTTGTCCTTCTTGCCATCCTTGTCGTCGGCCTTGGGCGTCTCCTCGGGGAGTTCGCCTTCCGCGCCGGTTTGGATTTTGTTGGCGATGAAGCTGCCCTGGTTGATGGCGGGCAGGAAGCCATTGCTCCACAGGGGAGGGCCGACGGTGGTGGGCACGTCGGGGCAAAGCACCACGTAGCCCGGCAGGTTTTGATTCTCAGTGCCCAGGCCGTAGGTGAGCCACGCGCCCAACGACGGACGCCCGGCCTGATTGGCGCCGGTGTTCATCATCAGGCAGGACGGTTCATGGTTGGGGATCTCGGTGTGGACCGAACGGATCCAGCAGATGTCGTCGGCGACGCCGCCCAGATTGGGCCACAGCTCACTGATGTCCATGCCGGACTGGCCGTACTTTTTGAACTGGAATGGGGACTTCATCAGCGCGCCGGTCTTGCGTTCGGTCTTGATATCGCCGCCGGGCAGAGGCTGGCCGTCGTATTTTTCGAGCGCGGGCTTCGGATCAAAGCTGTCGATCGTCGAGCAGCCGCCGTTCATGAACAGGAAGATGATCCGCTTCACTTTGGCCGGGTGATGCAGTGTGGCGTTCAGCACGCCCCCGTCAGGGCTGGCCAAGCCACCGGCGCGCGCCACGGATTCCTGCACCATATTGGCGAAGGCCATCATGCCGAAGCCATTGCCGATGCGGCGGAGCGCCGCGCGGCGGGTAAAGGGATTGGAGGATTTATGCGGATCCATGATCTTTTCCTAGTTGACGAACAAGAACTCACTGGCGCTGAGCAGTACCTTGACGTACCGGCCCCAGACCGTCGGCTCATACTTCACTTCCGGTACGGCCGGACCACCCGGACGGCGTCCGCCCATTCCCATCATCATGCCCTGGCCCATGCCCATCGGCGGAGGAGCGGCATCGGCACCAGCGCCTCCGGGATTGCCTTCTTCCGCCGCGGCGGCTGCCCCGCCGGGGCTCGCGTTGGCCGTGGTGGCCGGAGCATCGGCGGCGGGCTTTTCGGTGACACCGGAGACTGTCGCGGGCGGCGGACCGCCGGGGCCTTTGCCACCCTCGCGGCCTCGGCGGCCACCACCGGCAGGAGCTTCTTCGGCGGCCTTCTTTTTGCGCTCTTCGTATTCGCGCAATGGTTCCGCCTTCAGATACTCGAGACCGAGCGCGATCTCCTGTTCGGAAGCGTCGCGGCCATAGACGATGCGGTGGACTTTCTTGATGCGTTCGCGGTTGTTCGCTTCGGCGGCGACGCGCTTGGCCAGCTCTTCCGACTGCACTTGCATGAAGTCCGAATTCATCAGGAAGAGCCGCTGCAGCGGCACCGTGGTGATGAAGCGGCGTTCGGCGCTGATGCTGGGGCTGGGGAAGTCGAACAGCAACAGGTATTCGTCGGTCTTGTAGCGGCTGACCTTGCCGTAGACGGTGCGGCGGGAGACGGCTGGCGTCAGGTCCACCGAAGGCCCGCCCAGGGCCGGGTCCAGCTTGCCGGAGACCATCAGGACGGAGTCGCGGATTTGCTCCGCGTCCATGCGCTTGCGGTCGGCACGCCAGTAGAGGCGGTTGCCGGAATCCTTGGCCGATGCAATGGGGTCATCTGCCGTCGAAAGCTGATAGACCGAGCTGAGCATGATCTCACGGTGGAGCTTCTTGGGCGACATTCCGTTCTTGACGAAATTGGAGGCCAAGTATTCCAGCAGCTCCGGATTGGTGGGCCGTTCGCCGGTCATGCCGAAGTTGCTGGGCGTATCGACCAGGCCGGTGCCGAAGTGGGCTTTCCACATCCGGTTCACCGCCACACGCATGGTGATGGGCTGCGCCAGGATCATGTCCGCCAACTCCAGCCGCCCGCTGCCTTTGGAGAATGGTTGCGGTTCGCTCTTGGAGAGCACGGTCAGGAAGTGACGCGGCACCTCCTCGCCCAGATTGAACGGGTCACCGCGCAAAGCCTGGGGCAGATTGACGGGCTTATCGGCGTCCTTGACACCGTGCAGGTAGGGGTAGCCGGGCTCGATCTTCTTGCGGGCTTCTTCGATATCTTTGCGGACTGCCGCCAACTGCGCTTGACCGGCGGCACCAATGCGGGATTCCAGGCCCCAGCCACGGAAGGCCAGCACGCCGGGCTTGCCCATACGGTTGCCCATCATCATCATGGCCACCGGGTCTTCGCTGTCGGTGAGCATGCGCTGGAAGATCTCGGTGTGGAAGTTGGTTTGCTCTTCGCTGAGGCTCTTCAGTTGGAGCGCACAGCCGGGGCAGAAATCTTCGTTAGTGACGAAGTTGCTGGGCTTATTGGTGCGCTTCTTAGGCTTGGTGCCATCCAAAGCCTTAGCCGCGATCACTTTGTTCTCTTCCTGGATATCATTGCGCAGCAGCATCACCGCCACCACGTCTTCCTGGAACTTTTCGGCCAGCTTCTTGGCCTCGGCGGCGGTGCTGGAGGGCTTGGCCATCATCGCTTGCCACGGCTTCTTGTAGCCGTACTTGTCGGTGGTCTTCTCCATGTACTTGATCCACCGGCTGAGCAGCTCGAAATCCAGCTTGCGGGCTTCCACGACATCCGCGATGTCCTTCTTTTGCGGACCCGCCACCTCCCACACGCCTTGCAGGTAGTTCGAAGTGAGCAAGGCCAGTGACTGCCCCAACTGGTTGCCGAAGTTCATCTGCATCTCGAACATCAGCTTCTGCTTCAGGTCGATCTGGGCTTCGATCTTTTCTGCCTCGGCCACGACTGACTTCGGAGCCAGCGGGTACTCCTCATAGATGGTGTTGGCGAAGACGCCGGCCAGGGCGTAGTAGTCCTTGGTGGGGAACGGATCGTACTTGTGGTCGTGGCAGCGGGCACAGGCGACGGTTAAGCCCAGAAAGCCGCGCGTCACCACGTCGACGCGGTCATGCCGTTCATCGGCGCGCGTCACTTCGGTGGAGCCGTTGTCGTAATACCAGGGGCCCAAGCCCAGAAAGCCTGTACCGGGCAGCATGCGGTGGCGGACCTTGGGGTCCATCAGATCACCAGCCAGTTGCGCCTTGACGAACTGGTCAAAGGGCATGTCGTCGTTGAAGGCCTGGATGACCCAATCGCGGTAGACGTGGGCGTTGGGATAGGGGTTGTGGCCGCGGCGCATCGGATCGAGGCTGCGGTAGTCGTCTTCGCCGTAGCGCGCGACGTCCAGCCAGATGCGACCCCAGCGCTCGCCATACTGCGGCGAGGCGAGCAGCCGGTCCACTACCTTGGCAAAGGCGTCCGGTGAAGCGTCCTTCTCAAAGGCGGCGATCTCTTCAAAGGTCGGCGGCAGACCGGTGAGGTCCAGCGAGGCACGGCGCAGCAGGTCACGCTTGGTGGCGGGGCGCACCGGCTTGAGCCCTTCTTTTTCCAGGCGCGCCAGCACGAACCGGTCAATCGCGGAGCGGGCCCACTTCTCGTCTTTCACGACGGGCGGGGCGGGGTTCTTCAGGGGCACGTAGGACCAGAACTGGCGCAGTTCAGGCGGAATCACGTACCTGCCCGCTTCCACTTTGGCGGTCACGGGAGCGGCAGCGGACTTGGGCCAGACGGCTCCACCCTTGACCCAGGCGGTGAGGTCGGCGATCTCCGCGTCCTTCAGCTTGTTGCCCATGGGCATCTTCAAGTTGGGGTCGGCGTGGTTGATGGCGGTGATGAGGAGACTTTTCGCGGGGTCGCCTGCGACCAGGGCCGCGCCACGTTTGCCGCCCTTGGCCAGCGCCTCCGCGCTATCCAGGCGCAACCCGCCCATGGCCGAGTTGGTATGGCAGCCGAAGCAGTTCTGCGCCAAGACGGGCCGCACTTTGGTTTCGAAGAATTCAGGAGTGGTGGCGGGTGCCTGCGCCCACAGGGCCGACGAGGCGGCGAGCAAGGGCATGGCCAACGCGCGGCCCGGTGCCCGCAGGGTATGCACTGCGCCTTTCAAACAATTCACCAACTTGCGCTGAGTCGCCATCATTCGCTCCGTCATGGCCTTATTCAGGGCCGCTGCCAATCTATCTATCTTTCGATGATCCGTTATTCCGGCAGCGTGGCCGCCAGCCGTTTGGGATCAATGCGCCACAGTGTTTGCCCGGGCAGATTCGCCAACCATAGCGAACCAAGCCCGGTCTGGATCATGCCGCCCCCATCGCCCACCAACTGCTTAACGACCTTGTCGGTTTGCGGATCAATTTGCGTGATCGGGAAGCCCGCCGCGCTGACCCAGACCGCGCCTTCGCCAAACGCCAGGCTGCCTTCGGCGTCCGGGAGGCCCAGGTCAATGGTGGCGGTGGATTTGTTGGTCTTCGGATCGATGCGGAGGACCTTGCCTTCGGCGGACGCCAGTACCCAGATGGAGTTCTCACCAAAGACCGCGGCGGTGGGTTGGCCCAACACCTCAATCCGTTGCTCCACCAGATTGGTGCGGGGGTTGATCCGCAGCAGCTTGTTGTCGGTGGGGCTGGTGACCCACAAGGAGCCCGCAGCCGACAGCAACGACCGGCAGCCCTTGGGGAGGCGGAGTTCCGAGACCACGGCGTTGTCTTGCGGGTCGATCCGGCTCAACGTGGTCTTTTCGTCGGACAGGAGCCAGATGCTGTCATCGGTCGCCGCCATCGCGGGCAATGCACCGCCGACGCCATAGGGCAGCGTCGCGGTGACCTTGCTGGACTTGGCTTCGACGCGAGCCACCGCCATGTCGCCACACTGGCTGACCCATAAACTGCCAAAGGCGTTCACCAACCCGCAGGGCTGCTTGAACTCCTTCACCGGATCAGCGGCTTTGTTGGTTTTGCCATCAATCCGCAGCAGGGTGCCGAGCGTCCGGTTGGCCACCCAAGCACCAGAGGCGGGGCCGGGCAAAAAGACGAGCGCCGCGGCCGCGCCTTCCAGCTTGAACTCCGCTTCCGGCTTCAGGCTGGCCATCGGAATCTGAATGCCGGGGGTCTTGATCCCAATCGCCTTGCTGCCGGGCTTGACCGCCGCCACGGGACGTTTGGGGTCCTTGGGCGGAGCGGCGGCAACCGGAGGAGGAGACGCCATCACTGCGGCAAGGGCAACGAAAGCGGCGGCACGGAAAGCCCAAAGGCCCCGCGCCGCCACGAATGATTCACAAAATGGAGAAAGCAACTGCATTCCAGATCTTTAGAACTCGTAACGCAATGCGAACTGCATGACCCGTGGAGCCATCACGCCGGTGAACTGGCCGAACGTGGTGGGATTGGTCAGCGACAGACTGGCCGTGGTGAAGTTGACGTTGTTGAAAGCGTTGAACGCTTCGGCACGGACTTGCACGCGGTGCCCCTCAAAAGGCAGCTTGAAGTATTTGCCCAATGAAAGGTCGAAGTTTGACATGGGTGCCATACGCAGGATCGCGCGGGTTCCGGTCGAGCCCGGGTATTGACCCATGAAGGCGTTGGCCACCCCATTGGTTGCCCGGAACAGACTGGGGTTCCCTGCTTGATTGTACCCGACGCCGTTTTCCGGCATCGTCGTGCCGGGCCGCAGCATGGCGATGGCGGAGTTGAGGTAGTTGGTGGGATAGATGCCGCCGTTGGTGATCACTGTGGGCAGGCCGGAGCGGTACCGCCACAGCATGGAAGTCTGCCAACCGCCGACAATTTGGTTCAGCCAGCCAGGGGCGTTGTGCAGGAAGGTCTTGCCTTTGCCGAACGGCAGTTCCACCACAGTGTTGGCCGTGATGTTGTGGCGCTGGTCAAAGTCCGACGAACCGCGGAAGGCGTTGGGGTTGAACGAATCCTGGATGACGCCGCCACCGGTGCCCGAGGCTGATTCCGCGGTGGAGGCGATGTCGATGGAGTGCGACAGCGTGTAGTTGAAGTCAAAGCCCCAACCATTGCTGACCGCGCGGCGCAGCACCAACTGGCCACCGTGGAACGAACTGCGTCCCGCGTTGGACCAAGCCACATTGCCCGCGTTTTGCAATGCAAAGAAGGTATTGCAACCAAAGGCGCTGATGCAGCTGCCATCGGGCAGACGTTCACGATCCATGTCGTTCAACGCATCCAGATCGCTGCCGCCGTAGGTGCCGTAGGTGGTGTGGAAGTAGTTGGCCGTGGCGCTGCCCGGGAAGGTGCGGTTGGCGGCCTTGCCAAAGACGTTCTCGATGAACGGCACGTTGGGCAGCAGGCCGGGGTTGGCACGAACTTGAGCCGGGGTCAAGCCCTTCTCGAAGGCGTCACGCAAGACACCGGCCGCCTGCGCCCAGGTCTGGCCCGACCGCGGATCCTTAAACTGCGTCAGCGGCTGGAACACGTCTACCTGCACCAGGCTCTTGCGAGCCAGGCGGCCGACGTAGCCCACTTCGATGGTCAGCTTGCTGGGCAACTGCCGGGCGTAGCTGACGTTCAGCAGCATCGAGTACGGGGCCACCAGGTTGGGGAAGACGCCCGAGAAGGAGCCGAAGCCGCCCAGAATCGTGGGAGGCGTGAAGGGGAAAGCAGCGGCCGGGGCCGTCGGCAGCGTCGGGAACGTGGTGCCGTTGTAGCGGGCCGAATCGGTGAAGTTGGTGTTGCGGGGCTGGGTGACCGGGCTGGCCAGACCGGGGGAACCGGCGCGGTCGAAGTTCAGCACCATGTCGCTGCCGTAGCGGTCATAGAGCATCGACGCTCCGCCGCGGATGACGCTACCCTTGCCGAACATTTTGCCGAAAGTGCTATCGCTGACCGGCGCGTAGGCAAAGTTGAAGCGCGGCGCGAAATTGTTGTTGTCGCGCTGGTACCAGCCTTGGCCATTGTTGACCGGACCGCCCAGCACATAGGTGAGAGCGGCGTTGGGCATCCGGGCACCGGAGATGCCGGCATTGGAGGCGCCAACGCGTTCGGCGAAATAGACGTCCAGGCCCGTTGTGGGCACCACCTGCACACCACCCCGCTCGTAGGGGACCTGATAGCTGCCGTAGCGCAGGCCATAGGTCAGCGTCAGATCGCGGCGCATCTTCCAGGTGTCCTGGATGTAGAACTCATACTCGCGCGTGCCGAAACTGCGGGCCAGCGGCTCACCAAATGGAACCGCCTTGCCGTCACGGCCAAAGTTGTAGGTGGCCGAATAGCTGTTCAGCAGGCCGTAGAGCCCACCCAGGGCACGCTGCGCCGGTTGAATTTCGGAAAGCGCCAAGGCGGGGTTACCGGAACGCTGTTTCACATAGGCGTTCAAGGCGTCGGTGATGTCCGCGCCCAAGCCCCGCAGGGTGTTGCGGCCGAAGGAGTAGGCGGGATAGGAATTGGCGAAGGAGTTGCGATCATTCTGTACCAGGCGGAAATTGATACCCCCCTGCACCGTGTGAGTGCCCTTGGTCCAGGTGAGGTCGTTCACCAGGTTGGTGGTGGGAATGATGCGGCCAAAACCACGGGTGAAGTTTTGCAGCGTCGACAAGCCATCAAAGGTGAGCGAAGCGCCGGACGTGCCGGATTGAGCAATGCCTAGCCGCGTAAAGCCGTAGCTGAACACATTCACCAGCGACGGCGAAATCACCGCCGTATAGCGCGCCGCCAGACCCTTGGAGTTATCCAGATTCTTGGCCGCCGCGTCCTGGCCGGGAAACTGCGCCAGAACCTCGTCGCGAACATTGTTGCCCAGTGTGCCGCGCAGCATCAGGGTGTGCTTGGCGGAGCGGTCCAGGTTGAAATCCATTTTGGCCACATAGGCCTTGTCGTTGCGCGTCAGCGGCGCATTGAAGCGGAAGACGCCAAAGTTCAAGCCGCGGTCGGAGCCGGACTGCAAGTCATTGGGAGATGGATATTGCCTCAAGATGCCCTGCATCGCGGGGCTGTAGCCAATCCCCAGCGGATCAAGTGACTTCACCTCGTCAGGCGTCAACGAACCGATCTGGCCGTTATTCAGCCGGAACCGCACGATCCCCTGCTTGAGCTCATCCGTGGGGACGTTGCGGGAGACGGCACTGGCGGAACGGTCCTTGCGCTCTTCCCAGTTGGCGAAGAAGAAGATGCGGTCCTTGATGATGCGGCCACCTAGAGAGGCACCGAACTGATTGCGGATCAGGTTTTCGCGCTTCAGGCCGGAGCGGTTGGAGAACCAGTCGTTGGCCGCCGTCTTGACGTTGCGGTGGAACTCATACAGCGATCCATGGAACTGGTTGGAGCCGCTCTTGGTAACCAGCGACACCTGGCCCCCGGCCGAACGGCCCTGGTCAGCGCCCTGGCCGGCGATGGTCACCCGGAACTCCTGCACGCTATCGAGCGGCACAGGCAGCGCGGCATTGAGGCCCGCCGAGGTGGTCGCCGTCATGCCGGCGGACTGGTTGTCGTTGACGTCCACGCCGTCCAGCGTGACGTTGTTCTGGTCACGCTTGGCGCCCAGCACTTCGCCGGTGGAAGCGACGCCCGGCTGCAGGCTGAGCAGTTCCACGATGTTGCGGGTCTGCAGCGGCAGTTGGCGTACCTGGACTTCCGTGAAGGCGTTGCCGATGGTGGCGTTGGTGGTGTTGACGCTGGCCGCTTCCTCGGTGACGTTGATGGTTTCCGACACTTGGCCCACTTCCAACTGGATGTCCAGGGTCAAGGGAACGTTGATCTGCAGCCGCACCTGCGAGGTGTAGGTACGGAAGCCAGGCTTCTGCACTTCCAGCTTGTAGTTGCCCGGTGGCAGCTGAACAAACGAGTACGCACCCGTGGCACTGGCCAACGCTTTGCGGGCGGCGGCGGTGTCGGTATTGGTGATGCTGACGATGCTTTCAGCGATGGCGGCCTTTTGGCCGTCCGTGATGGTGCCTTGAAGCGAACTGGATTGCGCAGCCAATGGCAGGATGGCGCACATCAGTCCAATGATTATCTTTTTCACAACGAAGCCCCCTGAAGTAGATGCTTCGCCCAGACAATGGGCGAAAAGGGCTCAAACGATGAGGAACGCGATGCGGGGCGTTATACGGAAGACCGCGCTTCGACGCGAAGCAACGGCTTAGAGGAAGCATAAAAGAAATCGATTGGGGGCGTCAAATAGAAAGAGGCTATAATCCTTATTCAGCCCGCTCCGTCAGCGGAACACCCCGTCCAACCGCCCTTCGGCCCCTGTTTGCGCCGCATTCTTCCCGATCGGAGTACGCTTTCGTGAACGCAACGCCCATGTTGTGGCCGGTGTTGATTTTTATGGCGATTTCGCTCGCCATCGGCCTGTACACATACACGCAGGTACGGGGTTCCAGCAAGAACTACACCGTCTGCGGCAAGGCGATGCCGTTTATCGTGGTGGGTACCGCACTGGCGGCCCAGGCCATTGATGGTAATGCCACGTTGGGCAATACTTCGATTACTTTTGGACAAGGTCTGTGGAGCGGATTGGCGATTCCGATTGGCTTGGCGGCGAGTTTGTTTATCGTGGGACGATTTCTTGCAGCCCCGCTGAACCAGATGAACTTGCTGACGCTACCCGAGTTCTTTTACCGGCGCTACGGACGGGTGGCGGAGTTGCTGGCTTCGCTGCTGACGATCGTTTGTTTCATTGTGCTGGTCGCGGGTAATCTGTCGGCGGTGGCGTGGATTCTTTCGGTGGTGACGGGCTGGTCCTACGGCCAGTGTCTGATTTTCGGCACGACGGTGATCTTCCTCTATACGATCGCCGGCGGCTTGTATGCAGCCATTTGGACGGATTTCCTGCAGATCCATGTGGCCATCGTCGGCTTTCTGGCCGCGGCGGGGTACATCTTGTTTACGCGCGGTTGGAACAACATCGCTGCGGCGCTGCCGGCGGCGACGCTGAGCCTGGATCAATTGACCACCATGGCCGGTGGCGGGCTGCCGAACTGGGCCAACATGATCTCGCTGGCTTTTGGCAACGCCATGGCGCTGGACTTTATGGAGCGCGTATTCTCCGCCAAAAGCCCGGATACGGCGCGGCGCGCTTGCTACTACGCGGGTGTCTGGACGCTGGTGATTGGCTCCTGCGCCTCTTTGATCGGCCTGGCCGCCATTTCGGCGGTGGGCAATGTGGGTGACCCGCGCATGGTGCTGCCAGCGTTCGCCAGCGGCCACTTGCCTTACTGGGTGGGCGTGCTGGTGTTCCTGGGCGTGCTGGGGGCGTCGATGTCAACGGCCAACGGAGCAATGCTGGTGATCGCCGTGGTGATGGCGCGCAATGTGTGGCAGCGCTGGAACACCAAGCCCGTCTCCGATAGCCTGATGCTGTTTCTGTCCCGAGCGCTAGCGCTACCGACGGCGATCGCGGCCGCCTGGATCGCCTACGTTCGGCCAGATCCGGGCATCTTGCTAGTGGTGGCGTTTGACATTGTGTTTGCGGGTTGCGTGATCCCGCTCTTCTTTGGGGTCTACTGGAAGCGGGCGACCCAAGCGGGTGCTATTGCGAGCATCGTAATGGGGACTCTGGCGCGTCTGATTTGTTACTTTGCGGTACCAGCTGTGTGGGCTGGCCTCGATACGTTGCTGCCGCCGGTGGTGAGCGCGATTGCGTTTGTCACGGTGAGCCTGCTGACCGAACCCAGCACCGAATTGCGGACCGAATCTTTGTTGGTGGAGGCGATGGAAGGATGATGCGATCAAGCTGGATGGCCTGGATGTTGGGCGTTGGCCTGGCCTTGGCACAGGAGGCGCCACCGGCTGCGGTCCCTCCGCCCGCCCCGCCCAAACAGCGCCCGCAGCGTCCGCCGCTGCCGGGAGTGAAAGAAGTGCAGAAGCCGATGTCGTTAGTGACACCGGAAGCGGTCTTCTCCGTGCCCGGAGTACCGGATTGGCTGATCGATACGCCGGATGCGGTGTGGGTGTCGAACAAGCCCAAGAATTCGATCTCGAAGCTGGACATCAAGACCAATACCGTCACGGCCACCGTGACCGTCGGCGAGAAGCCCTGCAGCGGCTTGGCCTACGGCTTTGGCAGTGTCTGGGCTCCCAATTGTGGCGACAAGACGGTGTCCCGCGTCGATGACAAAGAAGCCAAGGTGATCGCCACCATCCCGGTAGGCCCGGCGGATTCCGAAGGCGGCATCACGGCCTCGCCCGAAGCGGTGTGGATGGCCACCGGTGCGGAAGGCGACAAGGTGGCACGCATTGATCCCAAGACCAACACCGTGACGGCGGAAGTGCCGGTGCCGGCTGGTTCACACACGGTGGATTACGGCGAAGGCGCGGTGTGGGTGACGCAGAGCAAAGGCAAGCTGCTGACTCGGATTGACCCCAAGACCGCCAAAGTGACCGACCAGATCGAAGTGGGCCCCGGGCCGCGGTTCCTGACCGTCGGTGAGGGTTACGTGTGGACGCTGAACCAGGGCGACGGCACGGTCTCCAAAGTGGACCCGAAGACACGCAAGGTGGTGGCAACGATTACCGTGGGGGTGCCGGGCGGCGGCGGTGAGATTTCAGCGGCGGGCGGCTCTGTTTGGATCACCGTGTTCCAGATCCCGATCTCACGCATTGACGCCAAGACCGACAAGGTGACCCATCAGTACGCTGGGCCGGGCGGTGACGCGATTCTTTACGCGCATGGCTCCGTTTGGCTTTCCAACCTGCGCCAGCAAAACGTGTGGCGCCTGGATCCTGCGAAAATTACTCAATAATGTCAGACCAGATTCTGTGGGAAGAAACTGTGCACGGCGGCCAGACCTGGTCGCATGTGCTGGAACGGGGCCAGGCGTTACGGCTGACCGATGTTGAAGGCGGCGCGAATGTCAGCGCTCTGTTCTACAACTCGAAGCAAACCGACGAGCGCTACAACATGCCCGACACACTGAAGGCGCAACACATCGCGCGGCTGACGGAAGGCTTTGTGCTCTATTCCGACATGGGCCGCATCCTGTGTTCGGTGACGCAGGACACAGTGGGCTGGCATGACCCGATCGGCGGCACGCTGTCGGCCGCACAGGTGAAGGCCAAGTACGGCGAAAAGAGCTACCAGGAGCATCGCAATGGCTGGACCCAGAGCGCCCGTGAAGGGCTGCTGCTGGAGCTGGCCAAGTATTCGATGGGGCCGCGTGACATCACGCCCACGCTGAATTTGTTCAGCAAGGTGCAAGTAGATGAAGCCGGTGGCATGCACTACATCCCGGGCAATTCCAAGGCCGGCGACACGGTGGAACTGCGGGCGGAGATGGATGTGCTGGTGGTGCTGGCGGCCAATCATCATCCGATGGAGCCGGGCAGCGTTTATGCGCCGAAGCCGGTGCAGCTGACGGTGAAACGTGTCGCCGCGCCGGCCGCCGATGACCCTTGCCGCGTGTCCCGGCCTGAGAATGGCCGTGGTTTCATCCTGACGGAGCGCTACGCACAATGAGCACCCCGACCAACATCTCTCTCGACGTCGTCCTTCCTGCCGGTGATGGCTTTAGTGGCGTCGTTAAGGCGGGCCAGCGTTTCCGCATCATTGACCTGGAAGGCAATCAGGCCGTCGACACGCTGTTCTACAATGCCGACGACTATGAGGACAGCTACTCGGCTGTCGAGACCATCTGCGCGCAGCGCAATATCTATCTGACCAAGGGCACCAATCTGGTCACCCAGAACGGCAACGTGCTGATGACGATTGTGGACGACACCTGCGGCCGGCATGACACGCTAGGCGGGGCTTGTTCACAGGAGTCGAACATGGTCCGCTACGACATCGGCAAGCGCCACATGCACGCCTGCCGCCAGACGTTTCTGCGCTATGGCAAGCAGGAAGGGCTGGAAAAGCGCGACATCACGCACAACGTCAACTTCTTCATGAACGTGCCAGTGACGCCAGAAGGCAAGCTGACGTTTGAAGACGGCATCTCGGAATCCGGCAAGTATGTCGAGCTGGAAGCCCGGATGGACACGCTGGTCGTGATCTCGAATTGCCCGCAACTCAACAATCCTTGCAATGCGTACAACCCGACACCCGTGCGCTTGCTGATCTGGAAGCCGTAGCTAGCAGTGTTTAAGAAAGTCCTGATCGCCAATCGCGGCACCATCGCCTGCCGCATCATTCGTACCCTGCACCGGATGGGCATTGCGAGCGTCGCCGTGTATTCGGACGCCGATGCGCATTCGGCCCACGTCCAGCAAGCAACGGAGGCCGTCGCACTGGGCGGCGTCCGGAGCTATCTCGATGTGGAGGCCGTGCTGGCCGCGGCCAAAGCCAGCGGTGCCGAAGCCATCCATCCGGGCTATGGCTTCCTGAGCGAGAACGCTGCCTTTGCCGAAGCGTGCGAAGCGGCGGGCCTGGCCTTTATCGGGCCGACACCTGAGCAGATGCGCGAGTTCGGGTTGAAGCACCGGTCCAAGGAGATTGCGGCTTCGCAAAACGTGCCGCTGCTGCCGGGCACCGGACTGTTGGCGCAATGGCAGGATGCGGAAGCGATCGGGTTTCCGTTGATGCTGAAATCGACCGCCGGCGGTGGCGGTATCGGCATGCGCTTGTGCCGCGATGCGGGCGAATTGGAAGAAGCTTTTGCGGCAGTGGAGCGGTTGAGCCGCGCCAGCTTTGCCGATTCCGGCATCTTTGCCGAGCGCTTCGTCGAACACGCGCGCCACATCGAAGTGCAGATCTTTGGCGATGGCCAAGGCCGTGTGGTGGCGCTGGGCGAGCGCGACTGTTCGACGCAACGGCGCAATCAGAAGGTGATCGAAGAGACTCCGGCGCCGGGCATCTCGGAGAGCACGCGCCAGCAACTGTTCGCCGCCGCTGTGCGATTGGGCCAGGCAGTGAACTACCGCAACGCGGGCACGGTGGAGTTTATCTACGATGCCGACCGTAGCGAGTTCTACTTCCTGGAAGTGAACACGCGCTTGCAGGTGGAGCATGGCGTCACCGAAGAGGTGACGGGCGTTGATCTGGTGGCGTGGATGGTGCGGCAGGCGGCGGGGGAGAGTCCGATCCGCGAGGTAGCTCCGTGCGGCGCATCCATTCAAGTTCGCCTTTATGCTGAGTCGCCATTGAAGGAGTTCCAGCCCAGCTCCGGTGAACTGAGCCACGTGGCGTGGCCCGCCGATGCGCGTGTCGAAACCTGGGTGGAATCTGGCACCACGGTGCCGCCCTATTATGACCCGCTAGTGGCCAAGCTGATCGTGCGTGGCAGTAACCGTGCAGAAGCAGTGGCGGCGCTCGAGCAGGCGCTGGCCGCAACAACACTGGCCGGTATCGAGACCAATCTCGACTATCTGAGTGCCATCGCGCGCAGCCCGGAATTCCATGCGGGCACCATCACGACGGGATTCCTGAAGACGTTCGATTACGCCACGCGCGCCATTGAAGTGATCGAGCCTGGCACGCAATCGACGGTGCAGGATTGGCCCGGCCGCTTGGGCTATTGGGACATCGGCGTGCCGCCCTCCGGCCCGATGGACGACCTGGCATTCCGGCAGGCCAATGAGATTGTAGGCAATGCGCCGGATGCGGCTGGTTTTGAGTTCACGCTGATTGGGCCCGTGCTGAAGTTCCATTCCGATGCCACCGTCGCGCTGACGGGCGCGGACATGGGCCTGCCACGCTGGGTCCCCATCTCCGTGAAGGCGGGTGAGACGCTCCGGTTGGGTGCTGTTGCGGGTGCGGGCGCGCGGGCTTATCTGGCGGTGCGCGGAGGCATCGATCTGCCGCCCTATCTTGGTAGCCGCTCCACGTTTATCCTGGGCAAGTTCGGCGGACGGCAACTGCGCACCGGTGACCTGCTGCGCTTTGGCGCTGCCGCGGTGGCGGAGCCCGCTCCGCTGGCCGTGCCGCCCGTGTTCGAGAATCACTGGACCATCGGCGTCACCTACGGCCCGCATGGTGCGCCGGAGTTCTTTACGCCGGGCGACATCGAGATGTTCTTCGCAACCGATTGGAGAGTGCACTACAACTCCGATCGTACCGGTGTCCGCCTGATCGGCCCGAAGCCTGAGTGGGCTCGCACCGATGGCGGCGAAGCGGGGCTGCATCCTTCGAACATCCACGACAACGCCTACGCGGTGGGCACGGTGGACTTCACCGGCGACATGCCGATCATCCTGGGCCCCGATGGCCCCAGCTGCGGCGGCTTTGTCTGTCCCGCCACCATCGTCGCGAGCGAGCGCTGGAAGATGGGCCAGTTGAAGGCGGGCAACACGGTCCGCTTTGTGCGCGTCAATGAGGAGCCCGCCATCCTGCGCCAAGCGCCGGGCGTGGTGGTGCGCGCCGATGGCGACGAGTATCTGCTGGTGGAGTTCGGCGCCAACAAGCTGGACTTTGAGCTTTCGATGAAGGCGCACTCACTGCGCCGTCAGCTGCGGCATCCGGGCATTGTGGACTTGACGCCGGGCATCCGGTCTCTGCAAGTGCACTACAACCCAGCGCGATTGCCGCGTCAGGAACTATTTGAGCTGATCGAGGAAGCGCAGTCGCACTCGATTCGCGAAGTGCCGTCGCGGACGGTGCATCTGCCGTTGAGCTGGGATGACCCGTCAACGCGCGACGCCATCCAGCGCTACATGCAAGGCGTGCGCGCCGATGCGCCGTGGTGCCCGTGGAACATCGAATTCATCCGCCGCATTAATGGCCTCGAATCCGTGGACGACGTCTATCGCACCGTGTTTGAGGCCAGTTGGTTGACACTGGCGCTGGGTGATGTTTACCTGGGTGCTCCGGTGGCGACGCCGCTGGACCCGCGCCATCGCCTCGTCACCACCAAGTACAACCCGGCCCGCACCTGGACGCCCGAGAACGCCGTCGGCATTGGTGGCGCTTATCTGTGCGTTTACGGCATGGAAGGTCCGGGCGGCTATCAGTTTGTGGGCCGCACAACGCAGATGTGGAACACCTATGGCGGGGAGCGTCCCTGGCTGCTGGACTTCTTTGACCGGCTGCAGTTCTACCCGGTGAGCGCCCAGGAGTTGCTGGAGTTGCGCGCCGACCGGCGCTTCCGGCCCCGGATTGAAGAAGGCGTTTTCAATCTCGATACGCACAACGCGTTTCTTGATTCGATTGCTCCTTCGGCGGCGGCCTTCCAATCGAAACGCGACCAGGCGTTCCGCGAGGAGCGCGACCGGTGGGGCGAATACATTGCTCCGGCGCTGGACGACGTGCCGCCGCCGAGCGAAGATGCGCTGCCGGAAGGCGCCAGCGCGGTCCGATCTCCGATCACGGCCAGCGTGTGGAGCATTGCGGTCGAGCCCGGCCAGCAGGTAAAGGCCGGGGATCGCATCGTGGTGTTGGAGGCGATGAAGATGGAAGTACTGGTGACGGCTCCTTGTGCCGGCGAATTGATTGAGCTGCGCTGCGTGCCGGGCGCGATGGTGCAGCCGGGGCAAGTGCTGGCGGTGGTGCGATGATCGGGGACCGGCCGGTCTGGATTTCCTCGATCCCGGCCAAGCCCGCTCGCGTGGGTCCGCTGCAAGGCCTGACGTTCGCCATCAAAGACAACATCGACTACGCCGGGGTGCCGACGACAGCAGGGTGTCCAGCTTATGCCTACACGCCGGAGCATTCCGCGCCGATTGTGGGAGTGCTGGAAGGTGCCGGGGCGGTGGTGCTGGGTAAGACCAATCTGGACCAGTTTGCGACGGGGCTGGTGGGTGTGCGGTCGCCTTATGGAGCTTGCTCCAGCGTGTTTAACCCGGCCTACATCTCAGGCGGGTCCAGCTCTGGTTCGGCGGTGGCGGTGGCCACGGGTCAAGTGGATTTCGCGCTGGGCACGGATACGGCGGGTTCCGGACGAGTGCCCGCTGCGTTCAACAACTTGATTGGCTGGAAACCGACGCGCGGCGTGATCTCAAATGACGGCGTGGTACCGGCGTGCCGGACTCTCGATTGCGTGTCGGTCTTTACGCGCGATGTCGCAACGGCGCAGCGGGTCTGTGATGCGGTGGGGACGCCGGGTGCGCCGGCGGCATGGTCACAAGCCGGGTTCCGGTTTGGCGTGCCGCGTCCGGAGCAACTGGAGTTCTTTGGCGACACCGAAGCGGAGAAGCTATTTGCGGCCTCCATGCACCGGCTGATCGCTGCCGGTGGCTCGCCGGTGGTGATTGACTATCAGCCGTTTCTCGAAGTGGCACAACTGCTCTATTCCGGGCCCTGGGTGGCGGAGCGCTATGCCGCCGTGGGCGATTTTCTGGAAGCGCATGGCGAAGCGGCCCACCCGGTGGTGCGCGACATTATCCTGGGAGCGAAAAAACATTCCGCCATCGATACGTTCCGGGCGATGTACAAGCTGGAGGATCTCCGGCTGAAGACGCTGGCTGCTTGGAAGCAGATGGACGTTCTTCTGCTGCCGACCACCGGCACCACCTACACCATTGCGCAGGTGGAGGCTGATCCGGTGCGGTTGAACTCGAACCTGGGCTACTACACCAACTTCGTCAACCTGCTGGATCTGGCCGCATTGGCGATCCCGGCGGGGTTCCGCCCGAATGGTCTGCCGTTTGGCGTGACGCTGATTGGTCCGGCCCAGTCTGACCGTTCGCTGCTCAGCTTGGCCGCGCGCCTGGAAGAGGTGCAGGTGGCCGTGGTGGGCGCGCACCTGAGCGGCCAGCCACTGAACAAACAGCTGACCGAACGCGGGGCTCGCCTCATCAAGACTTGCAAGACCACCTCAGACTACCGGCTCTACGCACTGGCCAACACGACGCCGCCCAAGCCGGGCTTGGTTCGCGAAGCGGGCTTTCAAGGCACGGGCATTGAGGTGGAGATCTGGGCGATGCCCGTGGCCCGCTTCGGCAGCTTTGTCGCAATGATCCCGGCACCGCTGGGGATCGGATCGCTGGTGCTCGATGACGGCAGCACGGTGAAGGGGTTTATCTGCGAACCGGCTGGACTTGCGGGCGCGCGCGACATCTCGAACTTCGGCGGGTGGCGCGCGTACTTGGCCTCGCGCTAGGGGCAGCTCAAGCGGGGCCCGGTGCCATATACTTGGCATTTCCGGAGCCCTTCATGAACTGTTCCCTACTGCGCATCAGCGCCCTTTTTGCCACCATCGCTGGCGCCACATTGCTATCGGCCCAGACACCGGCTGCAGCACCCTCAGCAACACCGCCCACACCCGCGGCCCCCAAGCCGAACCACAACATCCATTACCGCCTGGGGCCGGACTCGCTCGAACAGGAAGGCGTCCCGAAGGGCACCATCAAGGGACCGTTCACGCTGCCCAGTGAAGTCTACCCCGGCATGCAGCACACCTACTACGTCTACGTGCCCGCGCAGTACGATCCGGCGGAACCGGCCAGCTTGACCATCTTCAACGATGGCCAGGCAATGATGCATCCTCAGGGTGATGTGCGCTTGCAGAATGTGATGGACAACCTGATCTACCGGCGCGAGATTCCGGTGATGATCGGTGTCTTCATCAACCCCGGCCGCCGCCCGGATCAGCCGGAGCCGACCATGAGCGAATGGGGTGACCGCACCACCAACCGCCCGGCCGAATACAACACGCCCGACGGCAAGTACACCAAGGTGATCGTCGATGAGCTGCTGCCCGCGTTGAAGAAGGAGTACAACATCTCGGACGACCCCGAACGGCGCTGCATCGGCGGAGCCAGTTCCGGGGCTATTGCCGCCTGGATGGTGGCCTGGGACCGGCCGGACCAGTTCCGCAAGGTGATCAGCGTCGTGGGCAGCTTCGTCAACCTGCGGGGCGGGCACATCTTTCCGGAACTCATCCTGAAGTCAGAAAAGAAGCCGATCCGCATCTTTATGCAGGACGGCCGCAACGACAACCGCGGCCTGGGCCGCACCGGCGTCTACTCGCAGGATCGCGATTGGTTCTACCAGAACATTCGCATGATGAAGGCGCTGACGGCCAAGGGTTATGACCTGAACTACACCTGGGGCATCAACGAGCACGGCCAGAAGATGGGCGGCCCGATCATGCCCGAGATGATGCGTTGGATCTGGCGCGACCATCCGGTATCGGATGACCCCAACGACATGGTGGAGCGTTCCTTCAATGAGCCTAAGCTGAAGG
Source organism: Bryobacteraceae bacterium (assembly GCA_947458745.1). Lineage (GTDB taxonomy): Bacteria > Acidobacteriota > Terriglobia > Bryobacterales > Bryobacteraceae > JAPKYZ01. The sequence goes on from CANGYQ010000008.1 coordinate 35,709, forward strand.
CCAAGCAGTAAGCCCGGCAGGCTTAGCGCAAGCCGAGCTTCGGCGCTTCCACACGGTGGAAGTGATAGCTCTCGCCCCAGGTCATGACGGCCAATGGATAGGGCACGGCCCAGAAGCGGGTGTAGGTCTGGGTGTAGTCTTCGCGATGGTCGACCGTGTGCGACATCTCGTTTTCGTGGCTGGTGATCACCAACTGTGGGTTGACACCGCGCACGATCCGGCCCACTTCGCGGCTCCAGGCGTTGGGTAGCAGCACGTCCACTTTGTGCTGGCGGCCGATTTGGGCGATCCAGTCAAAATCGCTGCCGGGCTTGTCTTCGTCATTCCACTGATCCCCGGTTTGCAGGACGGAGAAGCCTTCGGGCGAGATCACCAGATGCAGGTTGTTCAGCACGGGCGCGCCCTGGTGTCCCGGATAGGCGACGAACTTCAGCGTCTGGCTGCCGCCGCGGACGGGCACGCTGTGGACGATGTCGGTGCTGCGTTGAGGGTAGATCAACTTGCCGGCAAACTCCGGCAGGTTCTTCCAGAGGCCTTCGGCGGCGATCACGGGCTTGTCCTGGGCCAGGAACAGGCGCACGACGCTTTGGTTGGCATGGTCGTTATGGAAGTGGCTGATGAAGTGGGCGTCGGCCTGCTTCACCAGGCGCTCCATCAGCTCCGGCGGTACCGCGAAGCCGGGAATGGACAAGCCGGGCACGATGTCGAACACATAGGAAACGGTGGGCGTACGCACCAGGAAGCCGCAGTTGTAGAGCTTCCAGATCCGCATGCCGCTGACCACCTTGGTCTGCTCAATTTCTTCGATCGCCCGGCGCATGCGGTTCACATAAAACTTCTGGACCAGCTGGTTACGGGGCGCGGATTCCAGATGGAGAATGTCGTCCAGCCGAATCAGCGCGGCGCGGCGGAGCGGATGCTCGGGGATGGAGGGGTGATAGTTGGCCAGGATGAAATCCACCCACTGGAGAGACCGGTCCACCCATTCGTCCGGCGCATCGAAGAGTTCCGGCGCAGTCAGCAGCCGCCGCTCCGACCAGACGAATGGCTTCGAGGGCTTCTCATCATCCGGCACCTGGACTTTGCCGGGCGGGACGATCTGGCTCAGGGCCGGCAGTGCCGAAAGCCCCCCGGTAAGGGCGAGGAAAACTAGTGGGCGTAGCATAAGGAGCTTCTCTATCTTAAAGACGGCGGATTGCCTTCGCCGGCCCGCCGGGCAACCGCGGCGTGGGCGGCAAAAAATAAGGGCCACCCGGGTGGGCGGCCCTCTGGCTAAACAGCGATGGCGATCAGAAGGTAAACTTCAACGCCAGTTGGATCAGCCGCGGGTCAAACGTCGACGTCACCCGTCCAAAGGCACCGTTGCGGCGGTCCACTTGCGGTGCGTTGAAGTTGGTCTTGTTGAACAGATTGAAAAACTCCGCCCGGAAGTTCAAGCGCGACACTTCATTCATGGGGAGCTTGAAGTTCTTCTGGATGGACAAGTCCGTCTGATAGAGCGGGAAGCCATAGACCCGGTTGCGGCCTAGATTGCCGAAGGGGGACGCGGCGGTGGCGATGGCCACGGCATCGGGGTTGAGATACTGCTGCAGGTTCTGGCGGCGCGGGTCACTGGACGGCAGCACCAGGTCACCACCGACGTAGTTGGGACGCAGCGCCACGTTGCCCAGGAAGTCCGCCTGGCCATCCGACAGGAAGGCCTGCGTATCGCCATAGCGGATGTTCAGCGGCTGGCCACTATTCAGCGAAATGGTCGAAGAGGCCTGCCAGCCACCGATCAGGGCATCGAGCACCGGGTTGATGTTCTTGCCGAAGCGCTGACCGCGACCGAACGGCATGGTCCACACCAGGCTGGAGGTGTTGTTGAAGCGTTGGTCAAAGCTCGACGGGCCTTTGTCGTTGTTGGGGTTGTTGATGTCCTGCGGGTTGGGCGAACCGCCGTTGGTGGTCTCCAGCACTTGGCCTACGTTGTCGATGGCCTTGGCGTAGGTGAAGGAGTTCAGGAAGACCAGGTCGCGGCCGCGGTGCTCAAACTTAACCTGCAGGCCGTTGTAGTTTGAGAAGCCGGTCGGCACCACGCCAGTGATGTTGCCGAAGCCCTGATAGGGACGGCGCGCATTCAGTGTACCCAGCGGTGTCTGGCCCGCGGCCAGTTCGGCGGCCGTGATCGGGCGGGCCTGGTTGAAGTCACCCAGTAGCGGCAGCAGGCTGCCCTTGTTGCCCACGTAAGCGACATCGAGCAGTGTCTTGCTGGTCAGGCTGTACTGCATGGTGAAGTGCCAGTTCTGGATGTAGCCAAACGGCATGTTGCGCTGCATGTAAAGGATCACGTTGCTGGGTAGGCCGGTGGGATAACCATCCTGCGTCCGGCGGAAGCAGTTAGCAAAGGTGTTGCCCACACAGACGTTGCCCAGAGCATTGGCGCCCTGCTGTTGGGAGAACCGGGTGACAAACGGCGCATTGGTGCCCAACACTTCGGCCGACGCCATGCGGTTCCAGTAGTTGTAGCCCAGGCCGTAGCCGCCGCGGAGCACGATCCTTTTGCCCAGCTGATAGGCCGCGCCGATGCGCGGGGCGAAGTTGTTCTTGTCCAGATCGCGCAGGGAGCGATCGGTGATGCCGCCGTCCTTGGCCAATACCAGTTGACGCGTGGCGGGGTCGAAGTTGGACTGGCGATTGTCGGCGGTGTACATGGGGCTGGTCAGTTCGTAACGGAGGCCCATGTTCAGGGTGAGCTTGCTGTTCACTTTCCAGTCGTCCTGGAAGTACCACCAGTGCGCCTGCTGCCGGGTGCGGGCCTGGATCTGGGTGGCCAACTGATAGCTGGAGCGCGCGCCGATGTAGAAGTCACCCAGTGCGGAGCCGGTAAAGTTGCCGCCATAAGCATCGATGCCGTAGAGCGGATTGGTGTCGTCCACCAAGATGCCCAGCCACAGCAGTTCGTAGCCGAACTTCATCGAATGGGCTCCGGCCAGCTTGGTCATGTTGAGACGGCTGTTGATGGTGGTGGGGAACTGTGCCTGCGGGTTGGTGGATTGGCGCCCAATGCGGGCGAAGCCGGCGATGTCCTGCGGCGTGATGCCGCCCTGGATGCGCGGACCTTCCGGCAGTCCGGTGATGCCGAACAACTCGCGCATGGACGGTCCTCCGACCAAAGCCGGCAGGCGGTCCATGCCCAACCGCGTCACGGCAAAGCGGTACTCCAGAACCTCGCTGGGAGACTTGGCCCACGTTGCGCCAAAGATACCCTGCTGGTTAAAGACATCCAGTGTCCCGATGGCATTGCCGCCGGAGAAACCGGTGATCAAGCCCGGCTGCACGATGTTCTGGCGGCGTTGTGAATAGCGGAAGAAGGTTTGCAATTTTTCAGAGATCGTGTGGTCCACCTTGATGGCCCCCTTGTCCTCGTCCAACTGATTGCGGACCGGGCCCGCGTAGATGTTGGCCGCACCGGGTAGATTCGGAGCGGGCAGTTCACGCAGGACGCGGCGAGCAAAGGAGGTCTGAGGCACGCGCTCACCGGGGTTGAAAATAGCGCCTGCGGCAATCTGACGGCCATCGGCATCGACGTAGTTGTATGGGATTCGGGTGGTGGTGGTCAGCACGCCGTCACGCTGCGCCACGGTGGGAATGGTCGCTTGTCCAAACGGCGACTGGATCCAGCGGCTGCCTTCGTAGTCGGCAAAAAAGAAAGTCTTGTTCTTGATGATCGGGCCGCCGAAGACGAACCCGAACTGGTTACGGTTCACCTGCGGCTTGGGGAACTCCCGGCCGACCGCATCGCGCGGACGGAAGAAGCCGTAGGCATTCATCTGCGTGTTCTGCAGGAAGTTCCAGACTCCGCCATGAAACTCATTGGTGCCGGAGCGCGAGGCCACGTTCATCACCGCGCCGCCGGTGCGGCCATACTCGGCCGAATAAGCATTGATGGACATCCGGAACTCCGCCACTGAATCGGGCGACGGCTGAATGGCCTGGTTCGAGAAGCCCTGGTTGGTGGTGCCGTAGAAGTTGTTGTCCACACCATCCAGCAGGAAGTTGTTGAACACGCTGCGGAGGCCGTTTACGTTGTAGGAGCCTTCGCGCCGGAACGCGATGTCGCCCTGGTTGCCCACCTGGGATTGACGCACGCCCGGCACCAGCAGCGCCAGGTTGGCGTAGGAGCGGCCCAGCAGCGGCAGGTTCACCAGCTGCTTCTGCCCGATCACCTGCCCCTTGGAGGAGCTTTCACTTTCCAGCAGCGGAGTGGTCTCGGTGACATTGACAATCTCGGAGACCGTACCCACTTGCAGCACCAGATCGACGCGCTGGCGGGCGTTAACGGTCAAGGTCACTTTGTCGGCTACGGCGGTGGAGAAGCCGGCGCTTTCAGCGCTGACGCGGTAGCTACCGATCTTGGCGGTGGGGAACAGATAGTCACCATTGGAATCGGTGGTGGCCTTGGCGGTGATGCCGGTGTCGTTGTTCTTCAGCGTCACCGAGGCACCCGCAATGGTGCCGCCCTTGGCGTCGCGAATGGTGCCCAGCACGGCGGCCGAATCAAACTGCGCCCAGGCACTGAGGGAAAAAATGAACAGGGAACCCAAACAAGAATAGAGTTGCTTCATAAGTCCTACCTTGAAAAAGTACCATTCGGTTCCTTCATTTAGGTCAAGACTGTGTGAACAAATGTTGACGAAACCGCCAATACGGACTTTCTGGTCAGAATTTGACGGGCTTGACCGCGCTACGGGGAGGGGGGCGTACTGGGATCGGTCGGGGCGGGTGACTTGGGCTGGCCTTCCAGGATCAGCACCTTCTCGTGCTTCCGCACTTGCTGCAATTCACGCCGTACTTCAATGTCGATGGCGTCATGCTGCTCTTCCAGCATCAGAATTCGCTTGCGCTTTTCGGCGATGCGGTTGCGGATGTCGTTGTTTTCCTGCTCCAACTGCCGGATCTGTTCCCAATTGGACATCAGCGCGGAAACCCCTTTGGGCCCAGCCAGTTCCGCTACAGCGTAGGCGCTGGCGGCCAGGGCAATCACGGAATAAAGCAAGGGGCGAACTGGGAGCTTCAAAACAATGGTCCGTCTCTTGTTTATAATCCTCTTTGCTATCCGAAGGCAACCACCTCAAAATGAAGCGGATCCGATGACGGACAAAATCGTCGTTTATTGCACGTGCCCGACGGCGGAAGAGGCCCAGCGGCTGGCCTCGGCCCTGGTGGAGCAACGCCTGGCTGCGTGTGTCAATATCGTGAGCGGCGTCTTAAGTGTCTACCGCTGGCAAGGTGCCTTGGAGAAGAGCCCGGAACTGATGCTGATCATCAAAACGCGCCGCGAACACTTCCCCGCCCTGCGCGCTGCGCTGGAGCGGCTGCACCCCTACGAACTCCCGGAAATCATTGCTTTGCCGGTGGTGGATGGCAGCCCTGGGTACCTAGACTGGCTGGATAAGGAAACCGATCTCTCTCATGCCGAATAATCCGATGAAGCCCTCGTTCGTCCGCTACCAGGTGGTGATGTTCGCCATCGTGCTGGTGGTGATCACCTACATTGACCGCGTCTGTATCTCCAATTTCCGGCCCTTCATTGCGAAGGATCTGGGGTTGAACAACGCCGAGATGGGGGTGGTTTTCAGCGCCTTTGCCTTAAGCTATGCACTATTTGAAATTCCCACCGGCTGGCTGGGCGACATCTACGGCACCCGCACCACCATCACGCGTATCGTCGTCTGGTGGAGCCTGTTTACGGCGGCGACGGGCTTTGTCTTCAACCGCACCTCGCTGATCATCACGCGCTTCCTGTTCGGGATCGGCGAAGCGGGTGCGTTCCCCAACATCACCAAGATCTTCACCATCTGGCTGCCGCCCAACGAACGGGTGCGTGCCCAGGGCATTCTCTGGATGGCCGCCCGTTGGGGTGGGGCCTTCACCGGCAGCATCGTCGTGATGGTGATGTGGTTTCTCACCTGGCGGCAGGCCTTCATGCTGTTTGGCGCCCTGGGACTGGCCTGGTCACTCTTCTTCTACCGCTGGTACCGGGACCAGCCCAAGGATCACCCCAGCGTGAACCAGGCGGAACTGGCGGTCATCGGCGACAACAGCCGCATGACCGGCGATCACAACGTGCCCTGGGCGCGCTTTGCCGGCTCGGGTTCGGTGTGGCTGATGTGGATCGCATACTTCTGCGTCTCCTATGGCTGGTATTTCTACATCACCTGGCTGCCGACATATCTGGCCGACGTTCGCGGGATGTCGATGCAGAAGAGCTTTATCGCTTCGGGGCTGCCGCTGTTTCTGGGGGGCTGGGGCTGCCTGTTGAGCGGCTTCATCACGCCGTGGGTGAGCCGCCGCCTGGGTTCTGAGCGTGGCGGCCGCCGAGCGCTGGCGATCTGCGGCACCCTGGGTGCTTCAGCAATGCTGATCTATTCCACCAAGATCGCCGACCCCAACATGGCCCTGCTGGCGATCTCGATGGCCAGCTTCTTCAATGACCTGGTGATGCCCCCGGCTTGGGGCGCAGCGATGGACGTGGGCGGCAAGTTCGCCGGTACGCTGTCAGGCTCCATGAATATGATGGGCAACCTGGCCGGGGCCGTCGCACCCGTCTTCATCGGCTGGCTGACCAACATCTCGGGCTCCAACTGGGACTTGACCTTCTACATCTCCGCCGGCATCTACGTGGTGGCGGCCATTTGCTGGATGTTCCTCGATTCCGTCACGCCGCTCGACTCGTCACCGGCCGAAACGGTGGGCGCGCGGCAGCCGCAACTGGGTGGGGCGGAGGCGTAGGCCGCCGCCGTTGGGGATAATGGGCTAAGGATCTCTCGATGACCATCGACGAAAGACTCGAACGGCTGACGGAGCGGCATCAGGCGCTGGCGGAGAGCGTAGAGTTATTCGTCGCGTCCACGCGAGAGAATTTTCAGTCCACCAACGCCGGGTTGGCGCGGGTGGGCAATATGGTGGAAACATTAGAGAGTCGGCTCGACGAACTGGCCGCATCGACTGAGGCGAATTTTCAATCTACGAATGCCGGCTTGGCCCGCGTCGGCTCCATGGTGGAGCAGTTGGTGGTAGCGGTGCAGCAGACCAATGAGAGCGTCTCCATGCTGATGACGGTGGTCGAGTCTCACCAGCGCCGCATCAGCGATCTCGAAGACGCCCGGGGATAACCGCGACCAACGCAGAAAGAAGAAAGGGAGCCCGGTGAAGGCTCCCTTTTCTCATTTTGCGTGCTTGCAGGAAGCTACGCGTTAAACAGTTTCTCAACTTCCGCCCAGTTCACCACGCTCCAAAAAGCGGCGATGTAGTCCGGACGCTTGTTCTGATACTTCAGGTAGTAGGCGTGCTCCCAGACGTCCAGGCCCAGGATGGCGGTCTTGCCTTCCATCAGCGGGGTGTCCTGGTTGGGGGTAGAGGTGATCTCGACGCCCGAGCCGGTCTTGACCAGCCAAGCCCAGCCGGAGCCGAACCGGCCGACACCTGCCGCCGCAAACTTCTCCTTGAAGGCCGCGAAGCTGCCAAAAGCGGCATCGATGGCCTGCGCCACGTTGCCTTCCGGAGCATTGCCTTCCGTCGCCGGGCGCATCAGCGTCCAGAACAGTGAGTGGTTCCAGTGGCCGCCGCCGTTATTGCGGACCGCGCCCTTGATGGCATCGGGCACAATGGCCAGATTGCCGGCCAGCAGTTCTTCCAGGCTCTTGCCGGCCAACTCGGGTGCTGCTTCCAGGGCCTTGTTCAGGTTGGTGACATAAGCGTTGTGGTGGCGGCCATGGTGGATCTCCATGGTCAGCTTGTCAATCGCCGGCTCCAGCGCGTCATGGGCGTAGGGGAGTGCGGGTAGTTCAAATGGCATTGGTGGTTAAATTCTCCTTCGTGGTTTCGATGGTTCGAAAGCCGGGCTGGATTCGGCAAGCCCGAAATACGATGATAGCGGTCCGGAGCGCTTGGCTCAGCGCAACGCTTTACGCCCGCGCCCGCTCAAACGCCCCAGCCAGCCGGAACATGCCGGATTCGTCGAAGTGTTTGGTGAGGATCTGCATCCCCACGGGCAGCCCTTCCGGCGTCGCGCCGCACGGGACGCTCATGCCCGGGATGCCGGCCAGGTCGCAGGTGATGGTGTAGATGTCAGACAGATACATCGCCACCGGATCATCCACCTTTTCGCCCAGCTTCCAGGCCGGGAAGGGGGACACCGGGGTGACGATGGCGTCCACCTGCTCAAACGCTCGCGCGAAATCCTGAGCGATCAACGCCCGGACCTTCTGCGCCTTCAGGTAGTAGGCGTCGTAGTAGCCATGGCTCAGCACATAGGTACCCAGCATGATGCGCCGCTTGCACTCCGCGCCAAAGCCTTCGCCGCGCGAGTTGCGGTACATCTCAGCCAGCGTGCGGCTGGAATCGGACCGGTGCGTGTAGCGCACCCCGTCATAGCGGGCCAAGTTGGAGCTGGCTTCCGCCGTGGCGATGATGTAGTAGCAGGCGACAGCATAGTCGGTGGCGGGCAGGCTGACATCCACCACCTCGACGCCCAGCGACTTCAGCGTCTCCACCGCCGCGGCAATGATGTCGCCCGTTTCCGCCGCCAGACCCGCGAAGTACTCCTTCGGCAGGCCGATCTTCATGCCGCGCACATCCTGACGGCAGGCGGCGACATAGTCCTCGACCGGGGCCGCCGCGGACGTGGAATCCCATTCATCGCGGCCCGCGATCACGCCCAACAGCGCCGCCGCATCTTCCACCGTCCGTCCAAACGGACCAATGTGATCCAGCGAACTGGCATAGGCGCTCAAGCCGTAGCGCGAGACGCGGCCATAGGTCGGCGTCACGCCCACCACGCCACAGAACGAGGCCGGCTGACGGATCGAACCACCCGTATCAGAACCCAGCGAAACCACCGCCGTGCCCTGCGCCACCACCGCCGCCGAGCCACCGGAGGATCCGCCGGGCACCCGGTCCAGCGCGACGGGATTGCGCACCGGGCCAAAGGCTGAATTTTCGTTCGACGAACCCATCGCGAACTCGTCGCAATTGGCTTTTCCAACCACTAGACCACCAGCCTGCTCCAGACGCTCCACCGCAGTGGCGTCATAGGGCGGGATGTAGTTGGCCAGGATCTTTGAGCCGCAGGTGGTCCGCACGCCTTTGGTGACAATGACATCCTTGACGGCTACCGGCACACCGGCCAACGCACCGGCGTCTTCACCCCGGGCGATCTTCTCATCCACCAGACGCGCCGTGGCTAGCGCGCGGTCGGGCGACAGAGTGATGTAGGCGTTGGTCTTGGGATTCTCGGCCGCCGCAAACTGGGCGGCTTCAGTGGCCAGTTCCACCGCCGAAAACTGCTTGTCCTTCAGCCCTTGCTGAATCTGAGGGATGGTCAGCTGTGCGAGGTTCATCGTTCGATCACCTTCGGCACCTTAAAGTAGCCGGAGCCCGAGACGGCGGCGTTTTCGAGCACCGTCGCAATCGGGAAGCGCCGCTCGGGATGGTCCACATCGGCGCGCAGAGCGGCTGTGTCCTCAGCGTCAAACAAGACCTGCGCCATCGGCTCGACGCCGGTGGTGTCGATATCCTTCAGCCGGTCCATCACATCCAGAATGCCTTCGAGGTCGCGCGTCATGCGGGTCAACTCGTCAGGCGAAAGACTCAGATTGGCCAGGTCGGCGACGTATCGCACCTGCTCTTCGGTGATTCGCATCTGGCTTCCAGTCTAACCGGAGCGGGCGTCGCGGCGTCAGCCGGGTTTCCGGTTACCCCAGCGCCGTGCGGCGGCTCCGCACATAAAGGTGGCGCAAAACCGGGTCCGCAATACGATCCGCCTCATCCACCGGCAACAGACCGGTTGGCGCACCCACGGAGATTTCCCGCTGCGGCGGACGCCGGGGAATGCCAATCCGGAACTCGACGTCCGTGGCGACCGGACCGATCAAACGATTCAGGTTGACTAGAATCTGGTGGCGCAGCCCGAACAGATTTTTCTGCCACAGACGGTCTTCCACTTCGACAATCACCGTCCCGCGGACCATCTCCACCGCCCGGGTATGCCGCGCCAACCGAGGGCCCACCGCCTGGTCCCAAGCCGCACAAGCCAGATCGCTCAAGGGCAAGTGCTTTGATTTCAATTTGGCTAGCGACCGGGCAGCGCGTTCCATAGAAGCTCAATTCAGTGACAGCAACACGCGGATTTCCGCGTGCGGCAGAGGGGGGGGGGGCAGCGATGAGTGTAGCATGACCCCATGTACCAGTTGATCCTTGCTTCCGGTTCGCCCCGGCGACGCGAGATTCTCCAGGCGGCCGGGTTCACCTTTCGCGTGGTGACCGCCGGAGTGGATGAGACGCGCAGCCCCGGTGAGGCGGGCATCGACTACGTCCGCCGCCTGGCCCATGAGAAGGCGATGGCGATTGAGGCTTCGGCTCGCGATATCGTCCTGGGTGCCGACACCACGGTGGAGTTGGATGGCGACATCCTGGAAAAACCCACTGACGCCGCCGATGCCGCCCGGATGCTGCGCCGCCTGTCGGGCCGCGTCCACCAGGTCCACACCGGGATCTGCTTGGCAAGCGCCGAGGAAACGGTGCTGGATGTCGCCACCACGGAGGTGACCTTTGCCACCCTGACCGCGGTCGAGATCGACACCTATATCGCCTCGGGCGAGCCGTTTGACAAGGCTGGCGGCTACGGCATCCAAGGCCTGGCCTCCAAGTTTGTGGAGCGGATTAATGGTTGTTATTTCAACGTGATGGGCCTGCCGGTGACGCTGTTCTACCACCATTGGCGGCGCCTGATCGAGGCGTAGCAGGGCTGCGGCCCGCGCTTACTTCAGCGGCTTCAGCTTTTTGAGTTCCGGCCGCTGCTCCCGCAGCCAGGCGATGAAGTTTTCGGGCACGGGCATCGTGGACAACCGGCTTTGGCGAACCAGTGCAAAATCGGCGAATAGACCGGATTGCTTAATCGTTTGCAGCGTCACGGGTTCGCTGAGGCGGCTGACGAACTCGAAATCGACGATCGCCGATTTCGGATCCTCCGGGTCGGGCCGTGGTGGGGAAACCACCTTTGCCACCCCGACCACGGACGATTCACCGGTGGAGTGATAGATCAAAACGATGTCGCCGGGCTGCATCTGGTTCAGGGCACGGACCGCCTGCGCGTTGCGGACCCCGCTCCACGCCGTCCGCCCTTCCCGCGCCAAATCGTCAATCGAGTAGGCCGCAGCCTCAGTTTTTGCTAGGAAAAAGTTCATTGCTGATTCGTTCCAACTCTATGAAATTTCAACTCAAAGCCGATAAGTCTCAGTGGGTGGCCAGATAGGCTGTAGTATACTTCGGTAAAGAGCACACACTCCAGAGGCCCGTTAAGGATCTCAAGAGACCGGCATGCGACACGTTGTTAGCATTGTCATCCCTCAGCGGCAAGCCCAATCGCTCCTACAGAAGTGTACCCTCAGCGCTTGTATTCCCGGTCGGGCTACTCAGGTTTACGGAGACTCTCGAGACGTATGAAGCGAACCGTGGTGAAGCAAATCGTCATGAAAACAATTGTTCCCCAGCTGATCTGCGCGGTCGGGCTGCTGTACCCTGCCGGGTCATGGGGCCAGCAACCACCCTCGGCTAACCCAGCCAAACCAGCGGGCGCCGCGGAGGCTACGCAACCGCAGGAACCCAAGCCCCTGGCGGGCGAAGCAAAGCCCACCGGCGATGCGCCCAAGCCCGGTGAAGTGAAGGCCGAGACCTCGGTGGCCGCCGCCGTGGACCCCCGCAGTTACGTCATTGGGGCCGAGGATGTGGTCTCCATCAGCGTCTGGCGTGAGCCGGAACTATCACGGCTCTACGTGGTCCGGCCGGATGGCAAGCTGAGCATGGCGCTGGGCGGGGACATTGAGGCCGCCGGCGTCACCCCCGAAGTTTTGAAGGAACGGGTAATTGCGGCACTGTCGGAGTTTATGAACAAGCCGGAAGTGATGGTGGAGATCCGGCAGGTCAACAGCAAAAGGTATTACATTTCCGGCGAAGTCGGCCGCGCTGGCCCCTACCCGCTGGTGACTCCGGTCACGATGCTGGAAGCCCTGTCGCTGGCCGGCGGTCTCAAAGATTTTGCGAACAGGAAGAAAATCGTCATCATGCGCGGTGATGAGCGCATAAAATTTAACTATGCTGAAGTGCTGAAGGGCAAGAAGATGGAGCAGAACATCCAGCTGAAGCCCGGTGATCACATTATTGTTCCTTAATGCGAACCAGATCCCCGGCTCATCCGCGTAAGTAGATGATAGGGCTCTTAGAAAGCCCACCCGATCCGAAAAGTAGTTGTAGTTGGTGAAACCAGGCCAGGGAGCTTGGAATTGATATGGAGGAGAGTTTTTTCGATGCAGCCCGCCACGCCTGATCCGATGAATATTCAGCGCCGGACGCTGGATATTGAGGACTACATCGACGTTGTCCGGCGTCATCGCGCCTGGATTATGGGGCCCATGCTGCTGTGCCTGGTGGTGGGTACGGTGACGGCTTTCCTGTGGCCGGATACCTATGTATCCTCCGCTGTTGTGCGCGTGATTCCGCCGCAGATTCCGGAGCGGTTTGTGCCGAGCAACGTCAACTCCGAGATCAGCCAGCGCATCAACTCGATGTACCAGTCGATCACCAGCCGCCAGACACTCACCAACATCATCAACGTCTATCAGCTCTACCCGCGCGACCGGAAGCGGTTGCCGATGGAAGATGTGATCGAACAGATGAAGAAGGACATCCGGCTCAACTTGACCGGTGGCGACGCCCGAGGCCGCGTCCAGGCCTTTGAGATCGCCTATTCGTATGAAAACCGCCTGATCGCCCAGAAGATTGTGCAGGAGTTGGTCTCGCGGTTCATCGATGAGAACATCCGGACCCGCGCGGCCCAGTCCTCCCAGACCACGGAGTTCTTGCGCGAACGCTTCGAGCAGAACAAGCGGGAACTGGACGCGGCCGAAGAAAAGCTCACCAAGTTCCGGCAGGAGAACCAGGGCCGGATGCCGGAGGAGCGCCAGAGCAATATGGCGGCCATCAATGCGCTGGACCAGCGTATGAACGCCCTCAATGCCCAGATTTCACGGGCCAGCCAGGACAAGCTGCTGCTGGAGTCGCGGCTGAGCACGCTGAAGGATCAATTCAGCCGTCTGTCCGTCCCGGAAGCTGCGCAACAGGTAGAGATGGCCAAAAATGAGCGCCTCGCCCAGTTGGAACGTGAAATTCTGACCATGGAAACCAACCTGGAAGCCGTCAAGCAGAATTACAAAGAGACGCATCCGGATGTGCGGCGCATGAAGAACAACATCGACGTGCTGAAGCGGACCCGGGCCAACCTCCAAAAGGAAGAAGAGGCCAAGAAGGCGGCCTCGGAAAAGTCGGCCACTGCTCCGGAAACCACGGCGCGTAAGAACAACAATCTGCCGAAAGAAGCCCGAGCGATGGAAGCGGAGATTGCGTCCATCCAAAGCCTGATTGAAGCCCGGAATCTGGAAGCCGAAGGAGCGCGGAAAGAGATTGTCGGCGTGGAACGCAACATGCGGTCCTACCAGGGCCGTCTGGAAGCGGTCCCGATGGGCACCGGGCAATATGAAGAACTGCTTCGGGAGCGCAACACCGCGGCGCTGCGTTATGAAGAAATGCAGCTGAAGATGATCCAGTCACAGGCCGGCACGGACTTGGAACGCCGCAACCAGGGCGAGACCCTTGAACTGTTGGACCCGGCCAGTCTCCCGATGACGCCGACCCAACCCAAGCGGCCCCTCATTGTGGGGGCTTCAGCGTTCATGGGCCTGATTATGGGCTTTGTGGTAGCCGCCGTCCGGGAACTGAAGGACACCACCCTGAAGAACTTGAAAGACGTCCGGGCCTATACGCAGCTCATGATTCTGGGCAGCGTGCCGCTGCTGGAGAACGACCTGGTGGTGCGCCGCCGACGCCGGCTGGCTTGGCTGGCCTGGTCCACCGCCTGCCTGGCGGGCGTGGCGGTCATGGCCGGATCGGTGTTTTTCTACTACTCCAACAAGACCTGAGTCCATCCGCGCAGCCCATTGCCCCGACAAGATACGCCACAATTGACCGTCCAGGAATGAAGATATGAGCCGAGTTCACGACGCCCTTCGCAAAGCCCAGCAGTTGGCCCAGCCCACTGACGCGGCTTCCGCTGCACCACCCGCGGACCAGCGGACATCTTCCGACGTGCGCCCGGGCGCGGAGAACCTGGCCGCCACGGCAGCACCCATCGTGGAGTCAAAGCCCAGCATCGAAACACCGGCGGCCGTCACCGCGCCGCCGCTCACCTCTCAGCCGGTGGTGATGGAAGCGCGCACGGTAGCCCCGGACCCGGCTCCATCCAGTTCCCGGGCCGCCATCGCTGAAGCCATTGGCGTCGCGCTGGCGGAGCCGCCAGCCACCGTGGTGACACCAGCGGAGCAGGTCCTACCGCGGCTTTCATTTGGTGACCGCTCGGCGCCGCCGGACTATCCATCGCCAGCTTCCGCTGCCCCCACGCACTCCGGCCCGTTCAACGGGGCTCCGGCCATCCGCACCTCCACCTTCGCCATTGTGGAAGGCTCCCCCTCGATCAACATTGACGGGCTGCTGGACCGCATTCTGGAAGTGCCATTTACACCCGCGCCCGACGCTCACCTGATTGATGCGTCGCGCCCCCATGAAGCCCCCACGGAAGAGTTCCGCACGCTCCGCACGCGCCTGAACCACCTGCAAAGCCTGCAACCGATCCATTCGATCGTGATCACCAGCCCGTCACCGGCGGAAGGCAAATCGATGGGCGCGGTCAATCTGGCGCTGGCCGAATCTCAGCTTTCCGGCAATCTGACCCTGCTGGCTGATTTCGACTTCCGCCGCCCGATCGTGCACCAGATGTTCCAGCTGGATCGCTCACCCGGCATCACCGATTTCTTATTGGGCAAGGCGAAGATCGAAGACTGTATCCGGAAGATCTCCGGCACTAGCCTGTGTGTTATGCCCGCCGGTGAAGCGGTAATCAATCCGCTGGAACTGCTTAATTTACCCCGCGTCAAGGAACTGCTGACGGCCATGCCGAAGCTGTTCAACTGGGTGATTCTCGATTCACCGCCGCTGCTGTTTGCCGCCGACGCCTCGTTGCTGGGTACGATGTGCGACGGCACCATCCTGGTGGTCCGCATTGGCCGCACCACCATCGATTCGGTGACACGCGCCATGAACTCGCTGTGCGAGAACAACATGCTGGGCATCATCGTCAACGGCGCGCGCCGGGGCGAGTTGTACTCAAAGTACACCTACTACCACAGCTACTACTATTCTCGGCAAGACTAGCTCGCCCGGCCGCCAACTGGCGGACTGATCGCCTTAGACGCCCAACCGCTCTCCACTTGTCGCGCCGCGCAACTATGGCACCGAATGCGGTCTCATTCGGTGGCGCCGGCCGCTGACAAGACTTTCTAGAAAGTGCGCTAAAGCCCAGCGGGATGGCGTATCGAGGAGTTGCAGGCCATAGCCGAAGCGAATCACCTTGAGTGGCTAGCAGCGCCCGCAGATCGGCCCAGGAAGCCACGATGAAGGCCACCAGCAGAACAAAGCCCGCCACCTTCGCATAACCGTTCAGCAGTGTCAGCAGGCGTTCTGCGCCCGATTCCACTCGCTCAGCCCATGTGACGCCTGCTCCTGGATCCCCTGCCATTGATCGTCCTCCAGCTTTCCCGCCTCAACAGCGGATAGCCCACGAAGGTATCACAACCGGAACACAGGGTTCATCGCTCACAACGCGCGGCTAGGCGGTGAGGCAGAGGCCAGCGTCCGCTACCCCCGCCGCACTGGCTGCGCGGCCAGATAGCGCGGATAGGCCAGCAGCGCCACGCCCAACACGGCCAGTGCAGCTGAGATCCACTGCGTGTTTGAAAACGCGCCGATCAGCGGCTGCTGGTGGAAGCGGAAAAGCTCAACAAAGAAGCGCACCGCCGAATACGAGATCAGATAGAGCCCGATGACCGTCCCCGGCCTCGGGGTGCGCGTGGCCAAGTGATAAAGAAACCCGAACAGGACAAACTCGGCGGCTGATTCGTAAATCTGCGTCGGGTGCAACGGGACGCCCAGCGGGACACCGGTCATGCGTCCGGCATCGACGCTGGTGAAGGTGACGCCCCAGGCCCGGTCACACCGGACGCCCCAGCAACAGCCCGCCGCAAAGCAGCCCAACCGCCCAATGGCATGGCCAATCGCGACGCCCGGGGCCAGGCAATCCATCGTGAACAGTACCCGCAACCGGTAGCGCTTCATCAACCAGACGCCCACTACCAGCGCCAGCAGGAAGCCGCCCTGAAAGACGCCCGCCGATTGCAGCGTCTCAATCGAGAACAGCTCGGAAGGATTCTTCGCGTAGATCTCCCAATCGAAGATGAACATCATTAGCTTGGCGCCCACCAGGCCCGCCAGGGCGCAGTACACCGCGAGGTTGATGATGTTCTCCGGGTCCAGGCCGACACGCCGCGCCAGCCGCTTGCTCGATTCCAGGCCCGCCAGAAATCCCAAGGCCACCAACGCTCCGTAGGTGGGCAGATAGAGCCCGCCAATCTCAATGAGCTTCGGAAACATTCTCCCCCTTGGTCTTCCCTACGTCCGGCGTCAGCGCTCGCGGCCGGAAGATCTCCAGCGCCAACAAGCCTGCTCCAATACAAATCGCGCTATCGGCCACGTTGAAGCTGGGCCATTCGTAACTGCCGAGAAAGACCTGGATAAAGTCCGTCACGCTGCCATAAGCGATCCGGTCATAAAGATTACCCACCGCGCCACCCAACACCAGCGTCAGCGCCACCCGGCTCTCCGATTGCGTCCACAGCATTCGTACGATGTAGGCCAGGATCACCAGCGAGACGCCGATCAGCAGCACCTTCCGCAGCAGTTCCGGCGCATCATTCAGCAGGCCAAACGCCGCGCCCCGGTTGCGGGTGTAGACGATATTCAGGATGCCGGGAATGACCGGAATGGTATCCCACAACGCGACCTTCTGCTCGATCAGCACCTTCGTCACCCGGTCGAGCGCCACAATCACACCCGCCCCCACAAAAGGCACCCACACCCGACCAGCCGTTGAACCGCCCGGCATCATGCCGCCACGATCTCGCCCGCCGCCAGCATCGCCGCCACGGTTTGCGTGCAGGAACCGCAGATCGTCGGGAACCGCTCATCGGAGCCCAGATCATTCTTATACTTCCAGCACCGGTCGCACTTCGCGCCGGTCGCGCGGTCGACATGCACCGCCAGATCGGCCTCCGAGCGGCCTTCCAGCGTTACCTCACTGACAATAAACAGCCCGGCCAAATCCGCCGCATAGGCTTCCAGCAGCGGCAGCAACTCCGGTCCCGCCTTCAGGTGCACCCGGGCCTCCAGCGGCGCGCCGATCAGCTTCTCTTGACGAGCAACTTCCAGCGACTTGGTCACCTGCTCGCGCACAGCCAGCAACTGGTCCCACTTGGCGGCCAACTCCGGCGTCAACCCGGCCAGCGTGGCCGGTTCTGGAAACTCCAGCACGTGGACGCTTTCCGGCTCGCCTTCGCGCCGCAGGAACGTCCAGGCTTCGTCCGTCGTGAACGACAGAATCGGAGCCAGCAGCCGCACCAGCGCCTGCGTCACTTGATACATCGCCTTCTGCGCACTGCGCCGCTCCGGCGAATTGGTGGCGGCGGTGTAGAGCCGGTCCTTCGACACGTCAAAGTAGACCGCGCTCAGTTCGTTGCTGCAGAACGTGTAAAGGTCCTGATACGCCCAGTGGAAGCGGTACGCCTCATAGTTGGTGCGCGTCCGTTCGGCCAGCGCCTGCGTGCGCGTCAGGATCCATTGATCGATTTCGAGCATCGGCACGTCCGCGTGGGCGGCCGGATCAAAGTCTCCAATCGCACCCAGCAAATAGCGCAGCGTGTTCCGGATCTTGCGGTACGCTTCCGCGAGGCGCTGCAGGATGGTGTCGGAGAGGCGAACGTCGTCGTTGTACTCCACCGACGCCACCCACAGGCGCAGCACATCCGCGCCATACTGCTTGATCACCTTCTCTGGCTCAATCGTATTGCCCAACGACTTGGACATCGCCCGGCCGTGCTCGTCGAGAGTCCAGCCGCTGGTGACGATCTCGCGGTAAGGGGACCCACCCTTGAGGCCAACGCCGATCAGGATCGACGAGTGGAACCAGCCGCGGTACTGGTCGCCACCTTCCAGATACATGTTCGCGGGCCAGCTCAATCCGTTCGGTTCCAGCACCGCCAGGTGCGACGCCCCGGAATCGAACCAGACATCCAAAATGTCCATCTCTTTGCGGAACGACATGCCGCTACACTTTTTGCAAACGGCACCTTCGCCCAGCAGGACCTCGGACGAGTGAATGTACCAGGCATCGGCCGTCTCCGTGCGGAAACGCTCCACCACGCGGTCCAGGAACTTCTTTTCGGTAAATGGCTCACTGCAGGATTCGCAGTAGAACGCCGTGATCGGCACACCCCAGACGCGCTGGCGCGAGATGTTCCAATCGGGCCGCGTCGCGATCATGTTGCTGATGCGGTCCTCACCCCAAGCCGGGTGCCATTTGACGCCCTTGATGGCTTCAAGCGTCCGCGTGCGCAGATCGTGCGCCTCCATCGAGATAAACCACTGCTCCGTGCCACGGAAGATAGTCGGCTTGTGGCAGCGCCAGCAGTGCGGATAGCTGTGATGCAGATCCTTTTGCGCCACCAGCGCGCCGTATTCCCGCAGCAGCGCGATCACGGCCGGGTTCGCTTCCCACACCGTCAAGCCCAGCAGCGATTCCGGCAGATCACCCGGTACGCCGCCCACCTGATACATCCGCCCCGCGCCATCCACCGGACAATAGACCGGCAGGCCGTACTTTAGGCCGATCACATAATCCTCGTGACCATGGCCCGGTGCCGTATGAACCGCACCCGTGCCCTGTTCCAGCGTGACGTGGTCACCCACCAGGCCTACGGAATCGCGGTTCAGAAACGGATGCTTAAACACTGCGCCTTCCAGCTTTTCGCCCGGGAAGGTGGCGACGACGCGGTACTCGGGCCAACCGGCCGCTTCCGCGGTCTGCTTCACCAGATCGGTGGCGATGATATAGACGTCTTTGGCCTCGCTGGCTGGACGAGCTTCCGGTGACACCGCTACTGCTGAGTATTCGAACTTGGGGTGGAAGCTGATGGCCAAATTGGCGGGCATGGTCCACGGGGTCGTAGTCCAAATCATGCCGTAAGTCCGCCAGCCCTTCAGCCGCTCGTCGATCGCCCCGGCATCGGAGGTCAGCGCAAACCGGACCCAGATCGACGGGCTGGTATGGTTCTCATACTCCACCTCGGCCTCAGCCAGCGAGGTGCGGCAGCTCAGGCACCAGTTGACGGGCTTCAAGCCTTTGTAGACGTAGCCCTGGTCGACAAAATCGACAAACGCCTGCGCGATCACGGCCTCATAACCTGCCGTCATGGTCAAATACGGATCGTTCCAGCGTCCGAAAACGCCCAGGCGCTTGAAGTCGGCGGCCTGCAGATCGACATACTTCTGCGCGTACTTGCGGCAGGCGGCGCGGATCTCGGCCGTCGTCATGCCGGCCTTCTTCTTGCCGAGTTCGCCGTCCACCTTGATCTCAATGGGCAGCCCGTGGCAATCCCAGCCCGGGATGTAGGGCGAATCAAAGCCCGCCATCGTCTTGGTCTTGACGATGAAGTCCTTCAGGATCTTATTGAAAGCGTGGCCCAGGTGGATGTTGCCATTGGCGTAGGGCGGCCCGTCGTGCAGCACGTAACGCGGGCGGCCTTGACGGCTGGCGCGGATCTGTTCGTACAGACCCCGCTCCTCCCACCGCTTCAACATCTCCGGCTCACGCACGGGCAGATTGGCCTTCATCGCGAAGTCGGTCTTCGGCAGATGGACCGTCTTCTTCAAATCGACTTGATTGGGTTCCATGGACAGCAATTCGCGACCGTTGCCAGCGAGGATGGCCCCGGCGCAACAAGGGCGCAAGCGGGCAAGAGCCGGATACTCCTATCGTACCGGATCAACGCCTAGGCCGCTCCGGCCAGTTTTGTGCAGTTTTCCTGACCCGAAACGGCACTTTTCGACGCTTGGAGAGTCTAGGGGGCTGGCGCGCACGGTGGCGGTCGTCCGGCGGAGCGTCCGCACCACTTTAACCGGCAGTTACTGAAACACTCGGCGCTCAGCTTTCACTCTCTTGGGTAGGCTAAACTAATGCATCCGCGAACCGCCGTCATGATACTCCGGGCATTTCCTTTCGTAGTATTTGTCGTCACCATCTGGGGTCAGGTGGTGACCCCGCCTAACTCGGCTTCCACACCGGCCAGCGGCTTTCCGGTACTGCTGACCTTACCGCCAATGGGTGAGACGCCGCAGGTCCGGGTAACCGCCCCCCCCGGCAGCGGGGCCAAGTCAGCGGAGTTGCCCGCCACTCTAACGGCGGTTACGCCCGGAGCGGGGCTGACCATCCTGGTGCTCTCCGATACGCTGACGCCCGAATCGTTTGAGCTGTTCCGTAAGTCGCTGCTGAACCTGCAGGCCGGGCTGCCGCGCGGAACGGAGATCACGCTGGCGGTGCTGGGCGGCCAGGACATCCGTAAAGCCGGCCCGTACAAGACGCGCGCCCAGTTGCAACCCGCGCTGGCGGAGATGGCCTCTCTGGTGCCCGATCAGGCCCTCACCGTCAACCCTGTTCGTCTCTACACCGTCGCGGCCAAGAGTGCCGCGCAACTGGGGGGCGGCTGGCAGCATGTCCTGGTGGCCGGCAGTCTGCCGGAAGTGCCACCGGAAGTTCGCCCGTACCTGGTGGCCTTCAGCGTCCAAGCCTTCGCCTCGGCTCGGGTCCGGGTGGGCTGGTGGCCACTGGCGGCGGAATCGGTGGACTGGTTGGAGCCGGTCCGTCTGGCCACTGCGGGCAGCAACATGCTGGACGAGGGCAAGGATTTTCTGGCGGCCCTGAAGGCGGAAGCTCCCAAGCCTGCCCCCAAGAAAACGGCCGAGGCGGTCGAGACGATCGCGGCGGCGGAACTCACCTGGACATCGCCCGCGGCACCGAAAGCCGGGTTTGTCCTTTACCAGGCCGCCCTCACCCTGGGGCCGGAGGTGAGCCTCACCCTCCCCCTGATCGCCACGTCCCCCGGTGCGGAGATGCCGGAGCCTGAGATGGTGGTGCGCCTGGAAAAGGCGATCGCCGATGCCCGGCCCATCGCGGGCGAAGCCAAGCCCGCCAGCGAGCGCTTTGAGCAGGCCGCGCAGAACATCGAACTGGCGCTCAGCATCAACCCCGGTGATCCGCGGGCCCTGCGCCTGGGCGCCGACCTCTACGGACGCGCGGGACGGTTTAACCAGGCCGCGCCGTTGCTGGTTGCGCTCACTGGTCTCGACCCCGAAAACGGCCCGCTCTTCAATGAACTGGGCGAGACGCAATACCGCCGCCAGCAGTTCGACGCCGCCGAAGCGGCGCTGCGCCGCGCACGGGAACTCAACGTCAAAAGCGCCCGCAATGCGGAACAGTTGGCCCGGATCCGCCTGATGAAAAAGGACGACACCGGCGCGCTGCCGTTGATGGCGGAAAGCCTGGAAGGGGAGCCCAAGAACCAGCCGCTGTGGCTGGAACGCGCCGACGCGGCGGAGCGGATCAAAGATCTCGATCAGAAGGCCCTGGCGCTGGAACGTGCTTTTGCCTTGGGCGGCCTCTTTGTGGAGCGACGCCTGGGCCTCACGGAACAGTATCTGCAACGCAAGCAACCCGAGAAAGCCCTGGTCCACGTCGATCGCCTGTCCGGCGAACTGCCCAAGGAAGCCGCCATTCGCGAACAGCTCGCCACCTTCTATGAACGGCTGGAGCGGCCCGCGCGGGCGCTGGAACTCTGGCAGCGGACGCTCGAAGCAGATCCGGCTCGGGAATTGGCCCACTTCCGGGTGGCGCGCTTGTATCTGGATGGCCAGAAGCATGCGGAGGGGCTGGCCGCCGCCGTGGCGGGCCTGAAGGTAGCGGCCGGATCGGACCGTCTGCATCTGGCGCGCAACGATGCGCTGGAAGGCTTGGGGCAACTCTATACCGCCCGCCACCGGCTCAACGAGGCCGCCGAACGCAGCAAGGACGCCGCCCTGTTGACGCGCGCCGCGGAGCGCGCCGATGCCTACTCGCAACAAGCCAGCGGCGCTTACCAGCGGCTGGCCGAACACCTCAATAAGACCGCGCCCGCCTCGGCGGAACACAAGGCCACCCTCCGCCGGGGGCTGATCGTCGCCCTGCGGGACAACGACACCGCGGCCGCCAAGTACTTCCGCACCGCCCTCACCACCGCCGGTGACAAGCAGTTCACGGCCCAATATTCTCCCGCCCAGGAAACACCAGAGCGGCGCGAGGCCGGCGGCATTCGCTTGGTGGGGGGCGCGGCGGCACTGGCGGAAATCGCCCACGCCTCCATCAGCCTCCAGCCGGACGACTTCATGGAAGGCTATGCCCGTAGCACCGCCAACATCCTGATGGCCTCCGACAAAAAGGTTGGCGAGCTATTCACCGAAGAGATTCACGCTCACTTTGAGCGCGTCCTGGCGCTCTCGAATATGGGCCAGAAGGGCCCGGACGGCACCGTGATCACGCTCAAGGTAGACGGCAAAGAGAGCCGCAAAGCCACCGAGCGGGTCTTGAGCCTACTGGGCTGGAAGATGAAGTCCGGCAAGCAGGGCGTGCTGTTGGAGGCCGCCGAGAAAGGCGACAAGGCCAAGCGCCACGCCACCACCGCCGCCTTGGCGCTGGATGAAGTGGGCATGAAGGAAGCTCTGGAAAAGGGCAAGCCCTTCCAAATCGAAATTCCACGCGAATGGGTGCGCACCTTCCCGGATGAAGCCCAATGGAAAGCCGCTCTCTACGCCAGGGAGACTCCGCCCGGCGGGCTGGCGGAGGTGCTATCCACCGACGCGCGCGCCGCCAAAGTATTCGCCGGACTAAACGGCATGGAAGAGGAGGCCGCCCGCGAGTTGCTGAAAGCCGTGCCGCTGAAGACACTGGTGGAAAAGTATGCGGATCTTACCTTCGCTTTTGCCCCGGCGCTGGGTGTTCATCAAGGGCAGGCTGTCGTGCCGGGTGGCAAGTCCGCCGTCGCCATCTGGACCCGGCTGGCTGGCGCCAGCCCCACCAACGCCTCGCAGTTCTTCCGCGCTCTGTTGGACAAGGACGAGGGCCGGGTATTGTCCTACTTCGCCTCCCTGTCGCAATTGGACCGCGCTCACCAGGAGTTCTTCACCAAAACGCCGCAACGCGTCAGCCGTTTCTACGAGCTGTTCTCCAACATGCCGGAACTGCGGGCCCGCGTCGGCCGCCTCTCCTCCGACAGCCCTTTTCTAGACTTCATGCGTAATGTGCCGCTCAACTCCGACGGCAAGGTCGATTTCCCGGGCAGCCCGGAAGTCTGGATGGTGGCCAAAGGGCAGTCCAGCGCCGCCAAGTTGACCAAGAAGCTGAACCGCACGGCAGCGCCCGATGTCGAAGATGAGATCCTGATCCGGTTAAGCGGCACCAAGTACAAGACCGGTGCCGCCCGGCGTAGCGAACTGGACAACTTCATCGCCGTCTCCAACATCGACCGCTTTCGCCAGGAGCCGATGGATGAAAGCACCGCCCTCCTGCTGGCGCAGCAGTTCGCCGAATTTGAGGCCATATTCCCGCACTTCTCCCTGCTGACGGCCCTAAATCAAGGCGACTACCAAGCCGTCTTCACCGTCGCGGCCACGCTGAAGGGCAAGGACCGGCTGGACCAGAACCGGCTGTTATCGATCTTTGCGCCGATGCTGGAAATGCTGGCCCGCATGGAGTCAACCGGCTCCCTGCCCCCCGCCGAAGCGGCCAAGCTGCTGCGGGGAATGTGCGACGCCATGGCGCGGAACCTTCTGCCTGGACAGTGGAGCTCCGCCGCGCTGGATGTGCTTCGGGCTGCACTCGCGCGGCCCCGTTCCAGCGCCCCCAACCCGGACGAGGCGCTCATCAGTCTCCTGCTGGAATCGCACCGGCCGGTGACGCTGGAGGCCGCCGGGCACCAGGTCAGCCGGGATGCTGGTGCAACGCAGCGGGCCGCCTACCAGAAGGTGCTTGAGCTCCAGCGGTTGCCCACCCTCCAAAGCCTGCTCGCGATCGACCAAGCCGCCCGCGACATCGGGGCAGGCAAAGGCGACGCCGCCCCGCACTTGAAAGTGATCGAGGCCGCCCTCCCCCAATTGCCCGTCGTCGAAGTGCCCAAAACGCTGCAGGTCTCTGGCAAGGTGAAAGAGAACCTCCTCAGCTACCGGCCCAAGCGGGTGCAGGAATTAGTGACCGAACTACGGCAGCGCACCGCCCGCAAGAAGGCCAATCTGAAAGACATTCAGAAGACTGCCGCGGAACTGCTGGACGAGATCGCACCGCTGACGGGTACGGCGCTGACCGGCCGGGTCTATGCGCTCTATCTGGGCCCGGACGACATGGCCATCAGCGAAGACCCGCTGTTGGTCCGCAAACACGAGTATGTTTCGCTCATGTCCACCGTCGGCGTGGACAACGTGTTCGGCAGCTCTGAGTTTCAGATCGACAGCACCAAGGCCGGCAGCTATTTCAAGGGCTCATTCGGCACCTTCGCACAGGCCGTGGGTGTGGCCATCGCCGGAGCGGCCAAAGCGGGTGGCGATGGCGAGGCGATGATGGCGGCGCAGTTGGCCAGTCTCCGGGCAACGCAGTGGAGCTGGCTGCGCGATGAAGAACTACGCCTGGCCGGACAGCAGATCCGGCTGGCCCGGGAATGGATCGTCCAGGCAGCCAGCGATCCGGCGCGCCTGGATGAAATCGAAACCGATACCTTGGGTCTGCTGTCGCTAACGCGGCGCGCGGACTTGATCAAGGCGATTAGTGCCCGCGACTGGCCTCGCGCCTGGCGCTCCATCACCTTGAGTGAGCTGTTCCACCTGGCGCCCCGGTTGGCGGCTCGACATAGCGGCCTGCCATGGGCCTCTCCCCTGGCCGCCTCTTGGAAGCAAGCTCTCGCGGCCGCCCGGCCCGAGCGGATCAGGTGGCTGGGCCTGATGGCACCCGCGTTGTGCGACTGTTCCCAACCCGTCCTGGCGCCGGCCGCGCCGTATGAGGCGCTCGCCCGCCAGTTGATGACCCAGCCGGTGGCCCAGCGGAGTGCCGAATTCAAGTTCTATCTGGCCTACGCCGCCGACAGCCTGGGCCTTCCGGCGCCCGCCTTGGCGGAGGTAGCCGAGCCGCTGGCCCGGCTGAGCTTTCAGAAAATGAAGTTCGCCGACCCGCGCGATTGGGCCTCCGCCCTGGCCGGCTATGCCGCCTTGACCGAAGCTGAAATTTGGGAAGAATTGGAGCACCGCAAACCGTGAGTCAACCGATCTCGCGCCGGCTATTCTGTCTGACGCCGGCCGCACTGGCCGTTCGGGGCCAGCAGGCGGCCCCGGACCAGGATCTGGTCTTCCGCACCAGCGTGCGGCTCATCGAAGTCTACGCCACCGTGTATGACAACCACGGCAAGTATGTCGATGGCCTGAACCGGGACCGTTTTCGCATCTCGGAAAACAATAGCCCGGTCACCGTTAGCACGTTTGAAGGCAGTGGTTCCGGGCTCACCTGCGCGGTGCTGCTGGACACCACGGGCAGCATGCAAAAGGAGCTACCGGCGGTGAAGAACGCCATCCTCAAGCTGGTGGATGAACTGGGTGAATCCGACCAGATTGGGATCTTCGGCTTCTCCCGGCGCCTGGACACGCTGCAGCCCTTCACGCAGGACAAAAAGGCGGCCAAGAATGCCATCCTGCGCACCCGCGCCTTTGGGGCGACCGCGTTGTTCGACGCTATCTCGCAGGCCGCCCGGGAGCTGCTGTCGAAACAAGGGCGCAAGGCCCTGGTGGTGTTCACCGACGGCAAAGATAACGCCAGCGTCTTAAGCGCCCACGCCGCCATCCAGCGGGCCAAGAAGGCCGGCGTGCCCGTCTACACCGTGGGCCAAAGCGAAGCCCTGGCCGACAAAGCGCTGATGGACCAACTGGAGGAGATCTCCAAAGCCACCGGCGGCAAAAGCTACGAAGCCAAGAAACGCGACGATGTCGAGAAGATCTTCAGCGACATCTCCAGCGACATGAAACACACCTACCTGCTGGCCTACCCGGCCCCGGAGGCGGCGGAGAAAAGCTGGCGCAAGATCCAGGTGGAGATCCTGCAGGCCAAAAACTACAAAGTCCGCGCCCGCGAAGGCTACTTCCCGGATTGATGCTATTGGCCCGGGTGCCTCCATGGTTGGCGTGCACCAAACACACAAACGGCGCGCTGTGGGGGGGCGGAGCCCTCCAAGCGCGCCGTTTTTTCGGATTCGCGAATGAATCGCGAAATAGCCAGTTACTTGATCTTGTACTTCTTGTCGCCCAGGTCTTCGCGATGAGCCGTGTGGCAGGACTTGCAGGTGCCACCGAGGGTGCCCAGCGCCGCGCGCAGACCATCGGCGTCATTGGCGTCCGCCGCCTTCTTCACCGCCAGTGCCGCCGCCGTGGCGTCCTTGGTGCCCTGGACGGCATCGGCCATCTTGCGCTTTTCCCAGGCCGCAATGGTCGTGGGGAATACTTCCGCCAGAATGGCGGCATTCTCGCTGACAACCTTCATGTCGCCCGCGCCCGCGCCCTTGCGCATTGCGCCATTCGCCTTGCCCACCTTCTCCATCGGCTCATGCAGCTCGTCGGCCATCAAAGCCAGGCCCAGGGCCGCGGAAAAACACAGGATTAGTTTCTTGGTCATGCGGGCGATTTTACCGCAAACAATCGTGCGGCGGAATATTATGAACGGACCTTAACCTCAAAAAGCCTTCACCTTGCACGAAACGCCGCAACTACTGCGCCCGGTAACGCAAAACCTTGCCCGGCCGCGCCGCCGTCACCTGGCCTTCGGAGATTGCCGGTTGGCCGTTCACCACCACATGCTTGAAGCCCACGGCCATCTGCCGGGGGTTCTCAAAATCGGCCTTGTCGGCCACGGTCGCGGGATCAAAAATGCCGATGTCGGCCTTGAAGCCTTCCGCCACCACGCCCCGATCCCGCAAGTTCAGCCGCTGCGCCGGCAGGCCGCTCATCTTCCAAACGGCTTGCTCCAGCGTCAGCGTCTTCCGCTCCCGCACATAACGGCCCAAGACGCGCGCAAACGTCCCGAACTCGCGCGGATGCGGAAAGTCTTTTTCGGACGCCGTGATGGCCCCATCAGAAGCGATCATCGTGTAGGGCGAAGTCATGATCCGCGCAATGTCGGGTTCTGAAATCGCGTGATAGATACAGGAGCAGCTACCCTGCACCTGCATCTCCATGGCCGTCTCCGCCGCGTTTTCGATTGTCACCTCCCGCCCGCGCTGCCGGGTGATGTCGGCCAGTGACTTACCGGCCAGCGTTGGATCAAAGCCGCAACTGCGCATCACCACGTTCTTGGGATCGCCACCACCGCGGTCGTTCTTGATCTTGTCGCTGATCACCAGCTTGATCCGGGCCCGCGTCTCGGGTGCCGCCAACCGTTCCGCCGTCGCCTTCCGCCCGCCTTCCAGTGCCCATTGCGGAAACAGCGCCGCCAGACCCGTAGAAGAGGCCGTATAGGGATACTGGTCAATCGTCGTGTCCACGCCGCGCGCCCGCGCCTGCTCCACCATCGCCACCGTCTTGTCCGCCAGCCCCCAGTTGCCGGACCCGATCACCTTGTGGTGCGAAACCTGCGTCGGAATCCCGGCTTCTTCGCCAATGCGGATCGTCTCCGCCACCGACTTCAAAATGTCTGCCGCCTCATCGCGCATATGCGAGATGTGCATGCCGCCGTACTTGCCGACCACCTTCGCCAACTCGATCACCTCTTCGGTGGGCGCAAAGTTACCGGGCACATAGAACAGTCCCGTAGAGATCCCAAACGCCCCCTCGCGCATCGCCTGCTCCACCAGCCCCTTCATGCGGGTCAGTTCCTCCGGCGTCACGTTGCGCTTGGCCAGGTCCAGCACCTCCTGCCGCACGCTGCCGTGGCCCACAAAGAAGCCCATGTTCACTGAGATCTTGCGCGCCTCCAGCTTCTCCATATAGGGCGCCAGCGGCAGCGGCGACGATCCGTCGTTGCCTTCAAGCAGCGTCGTGACGCCTTGCCGCAGAAAGTTCTCCGCCGTCGGCACCTGCATGATGCCCGAGCGGCCATGATTGTGGATATCGATAAACCCGGGCGCCACCACCAATCCCTGCGCATCGATCACCCGGTCTGCCGTCTTCCCCTTCAACTTGCCGACCGCCGCAATCGAATCGCCCTTGATCCCCACATCAGCCCACCGCCAGGGGTTATTGGTGCCGTCGATCAGGCGTCCATTGACGATGAGCACATCAAAGTCAGCCGCCAGCAAAAGGATCAGCGCAGGAATCATCTCGATATTGTACGGCCCCGCCAGAGGGTTAGCCTGTAAGGATGGCGCACGCAACGCGGATTCATCGGGCGGACCGCGTTTGCAGGCGTGGCCGGTGCTTGGCCCACTGGGTCTCCGCATGACCGCCTACGCCGTCCGCTTGGCCCCCGTGGTCTTTGCTGCTTTCGTCTGCACCCTGGGCTTCGGCTCCGTGATCCCTTCCCTGCCCCTCTATCTTCGCCACGACTTTGGTGCCTCCACCGCGATGACCGGCTTCGTGGTCGGCATCGCGTCCGCCGCGGCCTTGGGGGGACGCCTGATCGCTGGGCGTATGGCGGACACGCAAGGGCGCCGCGTCGTGGTGGCGGCCGGTCTGGGTTTCTGCGCGGCAGCCGGTATTTTCTATCTGCCCTGGTTTGGACTACCCACTCTGCTCGTCGCCCGTATCCTGCATGGCCTGGGCGAAGGCTTCCTGTTGACCGCCGCCGTGGCCTGGACGGTGGACCTGGCCCCAATGGACCGCCGCTCACAGATTCTGGGCTTTCTCGCCTCGGGCGTTTGGGGTGGCCTTTCCGCGGGACCGATTGTGGGCGAATGGATCGGCGGGTTGCCGAACGTAGGCTGGTTTGTGGCGGGCTCCGTTCTGCCCGCCCTGGCCGCCATTTACTGGACACCGGAGGTTTCGACGCCGCACGCCGGACACCGCGGACCACTGATTTCGCGCATCGCCTTGCTGCCGGGTACATTGCTGGGTCTCTCCAATGTCAGCTATGCGGCGATGGCGGGCTTCGTTCCGCTGTTGCTGAAGGAGCGCGGCCTGCCCAGCGCCGGAGCGTTTGTGGCGTTCGCGGCGATGGTGGTCTGCGGGCGGACCATCTTCGGGTCGCTCCCGGACCGCCTGGGCCCCATCAAGATGCTCTACACCGGGCTGATCCTGCTGATCGCCGGCAGCACCGTCATGTTGCTGGCGCACTCACCGGGCCTGGTGCTCACCGCCGCGTGCCTGCTGGGGTTAGGGTATTCATTCCCCTGGCCGTCGCTGGCCATCATCGTAACTGACCAGGCCCCCGCAGCGGAGCGGGCCACCGCCTTGGGCACCCTCACCGGCTTCTACGATCTGTTTGTGGCCGTCAGCGCAGTGCTGGCCGGAGCACTGGCTGCCCGGTTTGGTGTCCAGGCCGCCTTCTGGCTGGCGATCAGTTGCGCGGTGGCGGCCCTGGCCATCGTTAAGCTCCGGCTGGCGAACCGCCAATAGCCGTGGGGCAAAGCGCCGCTGTAGCGGGACGAAAAAGCGTACCGGACGCGAATCCTGGCCGGCCGCGCGAACATCCCGTTATAATCAGGATAATCGCCGGCTCAGGAGTCTTTACATGAATTTCAGGCATTTCGCCGCCGCCTTTGGCGTAGTGTTTCTATCCGCAGCCCTTCTGGTTGCCCAAACCTCAACGTCTCAGTTAAGCGGCACGGTCCGCGACAGTTCCGGCGCGTCGGTGCCCGGTGCTAACGTCACCCTGACCAACGAAGCCACGGGCGTCACCCAGCGGCAGAGCACCACGGAAGCGGGTCTTTACGCATTTCCTTCGATCGCCGTCGGTACTTATACCGTCAAGGTGGAAGGCGCAGGCTTCAAGATCTACTCCCGCACGGGCAATACGGTCCAGGTGAATACGCCGCTGCAGGTGGATGTCGTGCTGGAAGTGGGTGGTGCCACCGAGACCGTCCAGGTCTCCGCCGCCGCTGAAGGCGTGCAAACCTCTAACGCCGTTATCGGCAACGTGGTCGAGCAGAAGGCGATCGTCAACCTGCCGCTGAATGGGCGCAACCCGCTCAACCTGCTGATCTATGAGCCCGGCGTCGTGCAGCGCTCCGGTGGCACGGTCAACGTCAATGGTGCCCGCTCGACGGCGGTCAACGTCACCATTGACGGCATTGAGGCCAATGAGTCCACCAACCCGAACCCCACCAACAACATCTTTCGCTTGAACCCGGACAACGTCCAGGAGTTCAAAGTCACCACCTCCAACCCGTCGCCCGAAGAAGGCCGCAACTCCGGCGCCAACGTATCGGTGGCTACCCGGTCCGGCACCAACGAGATCCATGGCACCTTGTTTGAGTTCTTCCGCAATACCGCGCTGAACTCGCAGGAGTTTTACGGCAACGCCCAGGGCGCGCCCAAGCCCGAGATCAAGCTGAACCAGTATGGCTTTGAAGCGGGTGGGCCCATCAAGAAAAACAAGACCTTCTTTTTCGGCAGCTGGCAGGGCCAGAAGGTGAACTTCAAGGACCCCGTCGACAAGGCGTTTGGCGAATCCGTGGACCTCTACACCCCCTCGGCCCTCGCCGGGAACTTCCGGTACTTCGTGGTGGACCCGCGCAATCCCTTCACCCTGAATGGCCGCGTCATCAACCAGAACACCGCCGCCCTCGTCGATCAGCGGACCGGCCAGCCCGTCCCCGGCGTCCGCAACTGCGGCACCGCCAGCGAGACCAACTGTCTGGCCACTTTCAACCTGTTCGCCAACGACCCGCAAGGCCGCGGCCTTGACCCCGCAGTCAGAAGCGTGCTCGGCGGCTACCCCGCCCCCAATGCCTTTTCCGCGGGCGATGGCTTGAACACCGGGGCCTACGTGTGGACCACCCCGTTCCAGATTCGCGGACCCCAGTACATGGCCCGTATCGACCACACCATCAACGACAAGCACTCGGTCTTCTACCGCTATCTTGGCGCGGAGCAGAACACGCTCGGCGGCGATCCGCTGAATGGCCGCCCGCAGGTCCTGCCTGGATACCCGGCGCGCGGTGAAGTGTTCCGCCCCGCGCAAAACCATGCCTTCGGCCTGCGCAGCGTGCTGTCGCCCCGCTTGGTGAACGAACTGACGCTGGGGTATTCGCGCTTCCAGTTCCTGTTCACCCAGGGTGAAGCCAACCCGTTGTTCCCCAACACGCCGCGCTTCACGTTCAACAATTCCGATGTGGATTACACGGCCAACCCGCGCACCTTCCGCGCAGTCAACACGCCGCAGATCATCAACAACACCACCTACGTCACCGGCTCCCATGTGGTGAAGTTCGGCTTCAACATCCGCATGTACCAGCACAACGACCAGCGCGGTGACGTCGGCGGCACTTCGCTGACGCCGTCCATCTCGCTGTCGCGCACCGTGCGCCCGCCCACGGGTATCAACTTCCCGGCGGCGGCCACCGCCACCTCGCCCGGAATCTCCGCCAACGACTTGAACCGCCTCCAAGGCATGGCCAACGACTTGTTGGGCATCCCCGCGTCGCTCACCCAGGTTTTCCAAGGTGACCTGCGGGCCGATACGTTTTCGCCCTTCAAGTCGGGCGACAAGAGCGTCACGCTCTGGGCGCAGGGCCAGCGGACTAAGCAATACAACTTCTTCCTGCAGGACGAATGGAAGTTCCGCCGCAACATGACCATCAGCTACGGCGTCCGCTGGGAGTTGAACGGTCCGCCCACCGAAGCCGGCAACCGCGTTTATGTGCCCAACCGGATCATCGACGGCAGCCAGGGTGCGGTTACCTTCACTCAGGCGGAGCGCTGGTATCAAAACTGGAATCGCACCGCCTTGGCCCCCCGCCTGGGCCTCACCTGGGCACCCGGCAACTCCACCAAGATGGTGATCCGCGCGGGCTATGGCATCGCCTTCGATCCCATCTCCACCTTCCAAGTCACGTCCATCGCCTCGGCGGTGCCGGGCCAGACCTTCCGTTGCGTCAATACGCTCACCGCCACGGGCGTCACCACCACCCCCGGTTGCGCCGCCGTGCCCAACCTCCGGCTGGGCCAGAGCTTCCCCAACGAAACGGCTCCGCCCACGGTGAAGCCTTCCAGCTTCCTCACGCTGCCCCAGCAGACGCAGAACAACGCGCCCCCAGCCCGCGTCTTCGATCAGGGCCTGAAGCTGCCCACGGTCCACATGTGGAACCTGACCCTGCAGCGTGAACTCCCGGGCGGCTACGTTGTGTCGGTGGGCTACGTCGGTCGTCGCGGCACCCGCCTCTATCGCACCTGGGACATGAACCAGATCGACGCCGCACCCATCCTGCCCTCCTTCCTGGCCATGCAGCGCAACCGCGGCTTAGGCGGCGGCTGTCAGGCCAGCGGCATCCTGGCCAACGGCCAACCCTGCCCCGGTGCCGTCGATGTGCCGCTGATCCAGCAGGGCGTCATCACCCCCGCCTTCGCCAACTCCACCGTGTCCGTGACGGACTTGCAGCAGAACGCCGCCGGCAATATGGCCGGCCGCCTGGAACAAAGCGTCGCCCCGGCCATTCTGGGCGCCAATGCCACCACCGCCCGGCTCCGGCCCAACCGTCAGTTCGCCCAGATTCTCTACCTGGACAACGGTGCGGATTCGGTCTATCACTCCGCCCAGGTCAGCTTCCGCAAGCGCTTTGATTCGGCCGGCCTGCTGCTGAACGGGGCCTACACGCTGGGCAAGTCCATCGACAACCTTTCGGTTGACCCGGTCGCGGCCACCGCTGGTGGCGGCTTGACCACCACCGCCGCCCGCACGCCCGCCGACGGCCGCAACTACCAGAACGAGCGCGCCCGGTCCGACTTTGACCAGCGCCACGTCTTCAACATGACCGGCATCTACGAAATGCCGTTCGGCAAAGGCAAGAAGTTGCTGGGCAACGCCAACCCCTTCCTCAACACGGTGGTGGGTGGCTGGAGCGTCAACGGCATCTACACCTTCCAGTCGGGCGAGCCGTTCACGGTCCGCTCCGGTGTGTTGACGCACAACTTCAGCGCCCAGTCCCGCGCCGCGCTGGCTCCTGGCGTCACGCAACTCCCACAAGCCCAATTGCAGGAATCGGCCAACGTCGTCGGCCCGGTGTTCTTCCGGGATGCGTCGCAGTTCGCCTTCCCCAACCCGGGTGAACTGGGCATCGGCCGCAACATCTTCCAGGGCCCGACTTACTGGAACCTGGACCTGGGTATCTCGAAAGGCTTCGCGATCTCGGAGCGCGTCCGGATGGTCTTCCGCACCGAGATGTTCAACGCCTTGAACCACGCCAACTTCCGCAACCCCCGCGACGCCTCCGTAGGCTCCCCCGCCATCACCTCCACGGTGTTTGGCCAGGCCTGCTGCGTCTCGCTCTCCACCGCCTCCAGCTCCACCACCAACCAGAACGGTGAAAGCTGGCGCGTGATTCAGTTTGCCTTGAAGCTGAGCTTCTGATCTCGGTAGACCCGCAAAGCCGCCTGGGCGCAAAGGACCCCTTCAACCTTTGCGCCGGGCGGTTTTTGCTTTTTCCAGGACTCTTCGTCCCCGCCCGCCGCGGTCGCTAGACCTCACTCAGCAAAACTTCCGGCGTCCCCTGCCCCGCCTCCCGCGCCGCCTTACGCTGCTCAAACCAGAAGTAGAACGACGGCACCACCACCATGTTCAGGGCGGTGGAAGTGGCCAGCCCGAACAGAATCACCATCGCCATTGGCGCCTGGATCTCACTGCCCGGCTTGCCGACTCCCAGCGCGATCGGGATCAACGCCAAACCCGCCGCCAGCGCGGTCATCAGGATGGGCGAAACCCGTTCGAGCGCTCCGCGCTCCACCGCCGTCCGCAGATCAGTGACGCCATCCTGTTCCCGTAGATGCCGGATGTGGGCCACCATCATGATGCCGTTGCGGGTGGCAATTCCCAGCAGGGTGATAAAACCCACAATCGAGGCCAGCGACAGGACTCCGCCCGAAACAAACACACCGATCACGCCACCCACCAGCGCCAGCGGCAGGTTGATCATGATCAGCAGCGCCTCCGCATACGACCCGAAGGCCACGCCCAGGATGATCAGAATGCCGATGATCACGCCCCCGCCCATCAGCAGCAACCGGCGCGAAGCCCGCTCTTCGCTCTCGAATTGCCCGCCATATTCGACCCGGTAACCCTCCGGAAGCTTCACGGTCTCCAGCACGCGCGCCCGCACCTCATCCACCGTCGAGCGCATGTCGCGGCCGGCAATATTGCAATGCACAACAATGCGCCGCTGTACACCCTCGCGCGAGATGAAGTTGGGCCCCAGATCATCCCGGATATCCGCCAACGTGCTCAAGGCCACCCGGGATCCGCCCGAGGTCTCAATCAACGTCTGGCGCACCCGTTCCAGGTCACTCAGCGATCCGTCCTTCTCATATCGCAAGACCAGCGGAAAGCTCACCTGGCCTTCATAGACACGCGACACTTCGCTGCCCAGCAGGGCGGTCTCCACCGTGGCCGCGATGTGGCCGGGGGCCAGCCCAAAGCGGGCTGCAACGTCGGGCCGTGGGCGGATCAGCAGTGACGGCACGTCCATCTGCTGCTCGGTCCCCAAATCCACCACGCCCTCCACGTTGCGCATCGTGGCCTCAATCTGCCGCGCGAGCTCGCGCAACTCCACCAGGTCATCGCCAAAGATCTTCACCGCGACATTGGACCGCGTACCCGACAGCATGTGGTCAATGCGGTGCGAGATCGGCTGGCCCACGTCAAAATTGGTGCCCGGTATCAGCTTCAGCTTGCGCCGCACTTCTTCCAGCACCTCTTCCTTGGGCCGCTCCTTCAACGCCAGCCGCACGTCGATCTCAGAAGCCTCCACCCCGGCCCCGTGTTCGTCCAGTTCCGCGCGGCCGCTCCGGCGTCCTGTGGAAACCACCTCCGGCACAGATAGCAGCATCCGCTCAATCGAATTGCCCAAGTGGTTTGCCTCTTCCAGGCTGGTGCCGGGCAACGTCACCGAACCCACCGTAAGAGCGCCTTCATTGAACTCCGGCAGAAACGCCCGGCCCATGCGCGTGAACGAGCTGCCCGCCACGCCGACAATCAGCACCACCATCACCGCGATCACGCGCGGATGGTTGATCGACCAGTTCACCAGCGGCCGGTAAGCCCGCTTGATGTGCCGCACCAGCCAGGGCTCATGTCCGCTCAGGATGCTCTTGGCCTTGGGCAGCAGAATCGAACACAAGGCCGGCGTCACCGTCAGCGCCACTACCAGCGAAGCGGCTAGCGCGATCAGATATGCAAACGCCAGCGGCCGCAACAACCGGCCTTCCACACTATCCAGAGCAAACAGCGGGATGAAGACAACACCCACGATCATAGTGGCAAACACCACCGAACCGCGGATCTCGCTGGACGCCCGGTAGACCAGCTCCAGCACCGCCATCCTCTCCCCTTCGGGCCGCAGCGCGTTCTCCCGCAGACGCCGCACGACATTTTCAACGTCGATGATCGCGTCGTCCACCAGTTCCCCAATCGCAATGGCCAACCCGCCCAGGCTCATCGAATTGATCGTCTGGCCGGTAAACTTCATGGCCAGCACCGCCGCCACCACCGACAGCGGCAGGGCCAGCAGCGTGATCGCCACCGCGCGGCCATTCATCAGAAACACCAGCACCACCAGCACCACCAGCACGCTGCCATCACGCAGGGCGTTGCGCAGGTTTTCAAGCGATCGCTCAATAAAATCAGCCTGCCGGAAGATGTTCCGGTCGATCTTCATGCCCTTCGGCAACGTGCGTTCCAGGTCATCCAGCACCGTCGCCACACTATCGGTCAGCCGCAGCGTGTTCGCCCCCGGCTGCTTCAAGATGCCGATCAGGATCGCCGGTTCGCCCGAATGCGACGCATCACCGCGCTTCAGCGCCTCGCCAATCGCCACCGTCGCCACATCGCGCACGCGGATGGGAGCGGTGCCACTGGCCCCCAGCGAAATGCTCTCGATCTCTTCCATCGTGGAAGCCCGGCCCCAGGTCTGGATCAGATACTCAGTGCTGCCTTCCACGCGAAATCCCGCCGAGGCATTGCGGCTGGCCTCCGCCAGCGTGCGCTCCACTTGATCCATCGTCAACCCATAGCGGCCCAGCTTGCGCGGGTCCACGCGGACCTCATACTGCTTCCGCCCGCCGCCCATGGTGATCACCTGCGAAACACCGGTAACCGAAAGCAACCGCCGCCGCAGCAGGTTGTCGGCAAAGCTCCGCAGATCCACCGGCGAATGCGCGCTCGACTGCAGGCTGATGAACTGGATCTCGCCCATCACCGAAGAAACCGGTGCCAGCAAGGGCCGCGAGACGTTCGGGGGGAAGCTGGCCGTCACCAGCGCCAGCTTTTCCGTCACCGTCTGCCGGGCGCGGAAGACATCTTCGCCCCACTCAAACTCGACGTAGATCACCGCAAAGCCCACGGCTGTCACTGAGCGCACGCGGCGCACGCCCGGGGCTCCGTTGACGCTGGCCTCAATCGGAAAGGTCACCTGGCTTTCCAGCTCCGTCGGCGACATGCCGCGCGCCTCGCAAATGACGGTGACCGTCGGAGCCGTGATGTCCGGCAGCACATCCAGCGGAACATCCGGAATGGAGGCCACGCCCCACACCAGAAACGCAATGGCCAGCGCAATCACCACCGGCCGGTACTCAAGCGAGAAGCGGATCAGACGGTCAAGCATCTTAGTGGACGTGCCCTTCTTCCGGAATGCCGCCGCCCAAGCTGGCCAGGCGCACCAGATACGCCCCGCGCACCACCACGCGTTCCCCGTCCGCCAGCCCTTGCCGGATCTCCACCAAGCCGCCGCCACGCAGGCCCGTCGTGACCACTCGCCGCTCAAACAGCTCGCCCGACTTCTGCAGATAGACGGCCTGCGTCGCGCCTTCTTCCACCACCGCCGCCTCCGGCAGCGCCACCGCACCGGTGGAGCCGGGCAGCGCAATCCGCATCGACAGCAACTGGTTGATCGCCAGCTGTCGGTCCGGATTGGCCACTTCCCAGATCACCGGAATCGTCCGCGTCGCCGGGTCCACCATCCGGCCAATCGACACCAGGCGCCCCGGGCGGATAGTGCGCCCCTCGCCCATCTCTAAACTGGCCACGCCCAAGCTCTTCAGCTTCGCCAGCGCCGACTCCGGCACCTGGGCCACGGCATAAACCGTCGTGACATCCATCAACCGGAACAGTGTCGCCCCCGCATCTACATTTGATCCGCTCGGCACCGTGATCTCGGTCAGCAACCCTTCAATCGGGGCCCGCACCAGGAAACGCTTCAACCCCACTTCCGCCCCCGCCGCTTCCCGCGAAGCCTCCAACTGCTTCAAACGAAGCTCGGCCGTCCGCAAGCGGGCGGCAGCATTGGTCTCCACCGTGCGCGCCTCTTCCAACCGCCGCGCCGGAGCGGCACCTGCTTCCACCAACCGCTCCGCCCGTTCGCGATCCCGCCGCGCGTAGCTCAACGCCGTCTTGGCCTCCGCCTCCGCCAGCTCCAGCGACGGCAAGTCCGCCACCGTATTGGCGGGCGGCAGTACGCCCGCCAGCGGCGTATCGCGTGCCACCAGCGTGCCAATCGCCGGTACGCTCTGGAACACCAGCCGCCCTGCCAGCGGAGCCGTCACCTCTGCCACGCCTCCCTGCCGCACCCGGATCTCCGCCGGAACGCGCAGCTCCTGCTGAATGTTGTGTTGCTCCGCGGACCCGGTGGTCATGTCCAGCACCCACTGCTGTTCCTTGGTCAGCCGGATGCCGGCCTTATCGGTTTGACCATCACCGGACAGCAGAAACACCACTGGCTGCTTGTCGATCGTGCAACGCACCGCCTTGCCTTCCGGCGAATCCACCGTGTAGATGCCCGGGTTGCCGGGCTTGGCGGGCAATTGCTTTTCGCCGATGATCAGGACGCACTCGGCGTCGGCAATCGGCCGGAACTTGCTGGTCCGGCTCAGATGCAGCGCCCAGCGGTTCTCGCTCTGTTCCGCGTAGAGCTCGTAGTCGCCCTTCCACACGGTCCAGGCATGCGTATCGGAATGCTCATGGTCATGATCATGCGCGGCACCGGCCTCGGGGGCAGGCTTCTGACACGCCACGCCCGCTAGCATCAATCCACAGATCAGAACTTTTCTCACGGCTGCACCTCCGCGCCCACGACGCGATCAATCTCAATCCGAGCTTCCTTGACCGCGGCTTCCAGATCCACCAGCCGCAGCAACGCCTGCCGCTCCACGCGAATGGCGTCGAGCAGCTCCAGAATCCCCAACTCGCCTTCCTGATACGCCACGCGCGCAATCCGCAACAGCTCGCCCCCGGCCTGCTGCTGCTCCGCCCGGTAAGCGTCCAGCGCCGCGCGCCGGATCTGCCAGGATTCCACCGCACCCGCCACCTCCGCCCTGATCCGCTGCGACACCAACTGCCGCTGCGAGATCGCGGCCCGCTGTTCGGCCGTGAATCGGGCCACCTCAAACTGGCCTTTGTTGAAGGTGGGCAGCGCAACGTTTAAGCCAACCACGAAGCTGGTGTCGTTGATGTTCCTGAAGTTCGGCTGATTCGGGAGTGTACCCAGGTACGTAGCGGGCGCAGTCCCCACATTGGCCCGCTTCATCCCCGCGCTCAGCGTCGGCTCGGGCAGCCGCAGCTTGTAGGCCGCCTGCTCCTCCAGCTTGAACGCCGCCACCGTGCGATCGAGCACCCGCAACTCGGCGCGCGCCATCATCGCCTGAGCCGCCACCGCCTCCGCGTCCAGTTTGGCCGTCGCATCTTCCAGCTTGCCCGCCGCGCGACCCACCAGCGGCGTGGGGAGAAATGCATTCACCTGCGCCCGCAACTGCGCCACCTGCGCTTCGGCCAACCGCAGATCCGCGTGCAACTGCACCATCTCGCGATCGGCGCGGAGCCGGTCATAGCGGCTGCCTTCGCCTTCTTTCTCGCGCACGCGGAGAATCTTGGCCACGTCTTCCAGCGTCTGGATGGTCAGCGCAATACTAGCCTGCCGCTGCTGACCGGCCAGCAGCTGATAGAACGCCAGGCGCAACGTCGAGCGCGCATCCCACAGCGCCAACTCCCGGCCCGCGCCCGCCACTTCGGTGGCCGCGCGGCCCGCTTCCCGCAGCAGCCGCAAGCGGCCCGTGATCGGCAAGGCCTGCTCCAGTTGGAGGAACTCGGTATAGCCCGCGCCTTCCCGGCTCCAGTTGATCGACGGATTGGCGACCAGTGCTCGCCCCCGCCCTTGCGCCTCAATGGCCGCCATCCGCGCGTCCAGCGACGCACCTAGCGAACTGCGCGAGAACGTCTCCAGCACGCGCGCCTCCGTCCATTCCGGTGCGCTCACATCCTGTGCCAGGGCTGAAATACCAAACCCGCACAGACAAAGAAACCATCGCATGAGGTCTCCTGCTTCCTGAAACGAAAATTGATCCATTAGCCGCGCGGTGCGCGAAAGAGGGGATGGGAAAACTAGACGGGAGGGGCACGCGGGGGTAGCTCACGCAACCGTGGTGGTCCGTGAAACTGCTCCGCTGCGGGAACAAAAACGCCGCCCGCCGCATTCGCCTGCGGAGCCACCGAATCGGCCGCCAGCATCGGCATCGCAAACTGCAACTGCGTTTGCGGAGTCGCGCCCCAATCCAGGTAGATCGCCGGTTCGTCCTGCGGCGCGGTTAGGCTAGCCGATTCAGACCCGCTGGCATGCAAATGGAAGAATGAATCCACCGGGTGAGAGTGCCCACCGGCGTGCATGTGCGAAAAAGGTGCCTGGAGAAATCCAAGCGCCAAAACCACCAACGCGACGATGCTCGTGAGGGTCTGCAAGCCGTTCTACTTGTACTGTAACCGATCGATGCCCAAGCCGCGCTTCCCGGCAGAAAATAATTGCCTTACCGTCCTTCAGGCGCTGTAACCAATTTCCGCTTGCCCCCACGGGCAATTCATTCGACACTGTAGGTTCAGCGACCAAATTTGACGATACGAGGAGTGTGCCTGAATTGAGCCTGAAGGTTGAAGCGACAAGCGTTTCCTGGGAGCCAGCGGACCGCTGGACCACCACCGATGCCTCTGAGATGTACGACGTCACGCGGTGGGGCAAAGGCTACTTCTCCGTCGGCGAAAACGGCCACCTCTATGTCCATCCCGGTAAAGACCCGGCTCGCCAGATCGATCTGAAAGACCTGATTGATTCGCTGGTCGCCCGCGGCATCCAGCCGCCCATACTGCTCCGCTTCGGCGAGATCATCAAGCAACGCCTCTCGGAAATCCATGGTGCCTTCGATTTGGCCATCCGCGATCACGGCTACAAAGGCGGCTACCGCTGCGTGTTCCCCATCAAGGTGAACCAGCAACGCCACGTCGTCGAAGAGGTTTACCAGTACGGCCGCCCGTACCACTTTGGCCTGGAAGCGGGCTCGAAGCCGGAACTGCTGGCCGTGCTGGGCATCGCCGACAACGAAACGCCCATC
The DNA here is from genome assembly GCA_947458745.1 of Bryobacteraceae bacterium. GTDB lineage: Bacteria > Acidobacteriota > Terriglobia > Bryobacterales > Bryobacteraceae > JAPKYZ01. The sequence goes on from CANGYQ010000008.1 coordinate 76,314, forward strand.
GTCTGCAACGGCTTCAAAGACGACGAATACATCGAGATGTTGATGCTGGCCCGCAAAATCGGCCGCGACATCACGCCGATCATCGAAAAGTTTACGGAGCTCGATCTCATCCTGAAGTATGCCGAACGCGTCGGCGTCAAGCCCAAGATCGGCGTCCGCATCAAGCTGGCCAGCCGCGGCAGCGGCCGCTGGAAGTCTTCTGGTGGCTACCGGTCTAAGTTTGGCCTGACCGTCAGCGAAGCCCTGGCCGTGCTGGCGCGCTTGAAAGAACTGGGCATGTCCGACTGTCTGAAGCTGCTCCACTTCCACCTGGGCAGCCAGATCACCAACATCCGCCAGATCAAGGGTGCGGTAACAGAAGCCGCGCGCGTCTACACGGAACTACACAAGGCCGGAGCTGGCCTGGAGTTCATGGACGTCGGCGGTGGTTTGGGCATCGATTACGACGGCAGCCAGACCGACTTTGAATCCAGCGTCAACTACACGCTGGAAGAATACGCCAACGACATCGTCTTCCACATCCAGAACATCTGCGACGAAGCCGAGGTCCCGCACCCCACCATCATCACCGAGAGCGGCCGCGCCGTCGCCGCCTACCATTCGATGCTGATCTTCAACGTTCTTGGTGTCAGTGGCTTCGGCGATGAGCCCAGCCAGGAGAGCCTGGCCGATGACGCCGAGCAACCGCTGATCGACTTAAACGACACCTACAAGTCACTCACCAAACGCAACATGCTGGAATCGTTCCACGACGCCCAGCAGGCGCTCGATTCCTCGCTCAACCTGTTCTCCCTGGGCTACATGTCGCTCGCCCAGCGCAGCGCGGCCGAGACGCTCTATTGGGCCATCTGCCGCAAGGTGCTGAAGATGGCCAAGGAAGTGGATGTCTTCCCGGAGGAACTGGAAGGCTTGGACAGCATGCTGTCCGATACTTACTTCTGTAACTTCTCGTTGTTCCAGTCGATGCCCGATAGCTGGGCGGTGAAGCAGCTGTTCCCCATCATGCCCATCCACCGGCTGAACGAGCGGCCCACGCGCGCCGCCGTACTGGGCGACATTTCCTGCGATTCCGACGGCAAAGTGGACATGTTTATCGACCGGCGCGACGTAAAGAAGACGTTGCCGCTGCATCCGTTCAATAACGAGTCTTACTATTTGGGCGCGTTCCTGGTTGGCGCGTATCAGGAGATTCTGGGCGACCTCCACAACCTGTTCGGCGATACCAACGCCGTGCACGTCTCGTTGAACGCCGCCGGCGAAGTGGTGCTTGACGCCGTCATTCCGGGCGACACGGTGCGCGAAGTGCTGGACTACGTCCAGTTCTCCACCAAGACGCTGACCGAGCAGTTCCGGCAGGATGTAGAGACCGCGGTTCGCGAAGGCCGCATTGGTCTCGAAGAATCCGGCCGCTTGCGCCGTTACTACGAGGAAGGTCTGCACGGCTATACCTACCTCGAAGACGTGCACGAACGGTAATCTGGAGACTTGGCCTCCAGCGATTCAACCGTTCCGTTAGACAACCAAACCCCGGGCCGGCCACCCGTATCGGTGGTGCTGGTATCCCCGCGCAACCCGCTGAACATCGGCGCGGCGGCGCGGGCCATGTCGAACTTCGGCTTCTTCGATCTGCGCCTGTTTGAAGCCTACCGGCCCTCGCTCGAAGAGGCCCGCAGCGCCGTCGGAGCCTCCAGCGTCATCGCCCAAGCGCGTGAGTTTCCCTCGCTCGCCGAAGCCATCGCCGACGCGACGCTGGTCGTGGGCACTCACAGCCTGGGGCCTCGCGTACTGCAACACCGGATGCTCCGGCTGGAGCAGGCCGCGCCGGAGATCCGGGCCCACTCCGGACCCGTCGCCCTACTGTTCGGCAGCGAAAAGCACGGCCTGGGCAACGACCACTTGAGCTACTGCGACCTGCTGGTCCACATCCCCACCCGAGCCGAGCATGACTCGATGAACCTGGGCCAAGCGGTCGCGGTCACGCTCTACGAACTGATCCGCAACGACGCCCCCATCGCCCCGCAGGAGCAACCGCGGGCCACGCAGGAGCAACTCACGCTGTTCGAAGAGCGACTGCTGACGGTGCTGGAAGAATCGGGCTACGCCCGCACGCCCTCCACGGAAGAGAAAGTCCGCCGCCTGATCCGCCGCCTGGACCTCGCACCCCACGACGTCACCGTCTGGCAAGGCATGCTGCGGCAGATCCTGTGGAAAGTGCGCGGCGGCCGCGCGGAATGACGGCGGTTGTTTCGCCCGGACCCGGAGTGTTATCCTTCCAGATGTAGCCGCGGCGCCATCGTCTAACGGTTAGGACAGAGCCCTCTCAAGGCTTAAATAGGGGTTCGATTCCCCTTGGCGCTACCATCCCCCATACCCTCATCGCAGTTGCCCCTCGTCGCCGTCGCTTTAGGCTCCGGATTAGCTGCTGATGGAAACAGGATGCTACCTCTCCACAAGGGAGTTGTCCGGGACTTCGTTGGCCGGGGTCAAGCTTTCGATCACTTCAAACAAGCGTTGAGATTGAATCGGCTTGGTCACAAAGCCGTTCATCCCGGCGGCGAGGCAGCGGTCTTCGTAACCCAGGACGGCATGGGCGGTGAGCGCCACGATCGGCGTGTGGGAACCAAATCCGCTTCCCTGCTCGATTTGGCGAATCGAATGCGTGGCCTCAAAGCCATCCATCTCTGGCATCTGAATATCCATCAGAATGATGTCGAAGTTTTGCTTCTTAAACCAAGCAAGTGCCTCGAGGCCATTTTCCGCTAACTCGATATGGTGCCCGGCCCTCTCCAGCAGACGCCGGGCGACCAACTGATTCACTTTGTTGTCTTCGGCCAGTAGAACGCGCAAGCTTCGGCCTGCTTTGGTCACTGCCGGCGCGGGGATCCGTGTGCTGGCCGATGCTCTGAGGCTGCGTTGGCCCAACACCTCGCGGATTGCTTCATGGAGTTCCTCCCGCCCGGTGGGCTTGGTCAGTTGGCGGCTGATGCCCAAACTCCGCTGCCGGTCCGACTCCAAGGATTGGCCCGCGGCGCTGACCATGATGACCTTGCTGTCGGCATAGGCAGGGATCTGGCGAAGCCGCTCCACTAACTGGACTCCATCCATCTCCGGCATACGTGCATCCACCAACAGAAGCGGGAATGCCCCCACCCGCTCCATTTCCTGCAGCGCGGCTGCGGCGCTGGCTACGGCCGTGGGCTTCATGTCCCATCGCTGGACCAACTCGGTCAACACCTGACGGCTGGTTGCATTGTCGTCGACAATCAACACCGCCAGGTCGCGCAGATCTTGGCTGGAGGCGGCAGGCACCGGGCTTTCCACGGCCACCCCAAAGCGCATCTGGAAATGGAAGCGGCTGCCCTGCCCCACGGTACTTTCCAGCCAGATGCGGCCACCGTGGAGTTCCACCAGCTTGCGGCAGATCGTCAGACCCAAACCGGTCCCACCAAAACGTCGCGCTGTCGATCCATCGACTTGCGTGAACGCCTCGAAAATCCTAGCCTGATTCTCGGGCGGAATACCAATGCCGGTATCGGCGACGGTGAACTGGATGACCTGCTGGTCCCCGGCGCGGGAGATGAGTTGGGCCGTAACGCTTACCTCTCCCTGGGCGGTGAACTTAATGGCATTGCCCACCAGATTGAGCAGCACTTGGTGCAGGCGCATCGAGTCGCCCACAACGGTGTCCGGCAGCCCATCCACGAGTCGGCAGTTCAGTTCCAGGCCCCTTTCGGCCGCGTTAACCGATAGAAGTTTCAGCGGCCGCTCCAAGCATTCCTGCAACTTGAAGGGAACGGCTTGAATGTCCAGTTTTCCGGCCTCGATTTTGGAGAAATCCAGAATGTCATTGATAATCGTCAACAGCGAGTCCGCCGAGGCGTGGATCATCTCAAGGTAATCAACCTGCTCGTCCGTCATCTCCGTGCGGCCCAGCAGTTCCGACACCCCCAGAATACCGTTCAGTGGCGTCCGGATTTCGTGACTCATGTTGGCCAGGAAATCACTTTTGGCGCGGTTGGCCGATTCAGCGGTTTCCTTGGCTTTCACCAGTGCGGTTTCGGCCCGCTTGCGCGCGGTAATGTCGAGATACAACGCATATACACCGACGGTATCGCCGCCAATCCGGAGTGGGACGTGGTACAGCTCTACATCCACCATCGACCCGTCCTTGCGCTGCCGTTGCGAGATCGCCCGCACCAGATTGCCTGCCCGCACTTGGTTGCGCAATGCCTCGGCTTCCGATTCCAGTTCCGCCGTCAGGATATGCTGTTCCAGCGGCGTGCCTCGGACCTCGGACCGCTTGCAGTCGAACAAGAGTTCGTAAGCCGGATTGCATTCCTGGATCACTCCGTCGCGGTCCGATACGGCGATTGCCAGTGGACTGTTGTCAGTCAGGGAGTTCAAGAACAACGTTCGTTCGGCAACGGCACGCTCCAACTCCCGCACCTGCCAACGTCGGCGGAAATGCCACTGGAGGCTCCAACTGATGCCCACCATCAGCAGCGCAGACAGGCCGAAGAACCAAGGTGTCTGATAGAAGTGCGGCTGTATTCGGAAGGGAACACTCGCCTCAGTCGAGTTCCACAGACCTTCCTCGTTCGCTGCTGACACCCGGAAGCGGTAATAGCCGGGAGCAATATTGGTGTAAAACGCCGCCCGGCGCGGGCCGGCCTCCACCCAGTCCTCTTCAAAGCCTTCCAATCGATAGCGGTAGCGGACCTTCTCCGGTGCCCGGTAGGTCAGCGCTGCATAGTGAAACTCCAGCCGCCCTGGTCCTGGTGCCACTTCCAGGGTGTAGCCTGCCCCGCCCAACTGGCCATCAATCAGCGCCCTTTCCACCAACACGGGAGGCTCCACGGAACGGCGGCTCAAACGGGCTGGGTCGATGTGAGCTGCCCCACGCATCGTGGGAAACCAAAGCTCCCCGTCGCGTGCGATCCAGCCAGCCGGTTGGAATCCACCGTTACACTCCCGGCTCGCCATCCCCTCGTTTTCAGCGAACGATATGGTGGGAATGAACCGTAAGCGGCCGGCGGCAAAGTCTTGCAGCATCTGCCGATCCACCCGGAAGATGCCGCGGTTGGAGCTCATCCAGAATCGGCCGGCCGAGTCCTCCAGAATCGAGAAGATCGCATCATCCAGAAGGCCGTCACGCGCCCGGAACACATCAAAGTGGCCATTGTGTAAGCGATTGAGGCCACCCCCATTGGTCGCCACCCACAAATCGCCGGAGGCATCCTCGTGCATGGCAAACACCACACCATTGCTGAGCCCCTGCTCGATTCCGTAGCGCGTAAACTTGCCCTGCCGCAGACAAGCCAGCCCGCCACCACTGGTACCCACCCACAGACGGCCCTCCTTGCCCTCTTCGATGGAGATTACGAAGTCCGCCGGCAATCCATCCTTCTTGGTGTAGACAATGAAACGGCCGTCTTTCCACTGCGCCAAGCCATCGCGCGTGCCAATCCAGATCTGCCCCTGGCGGTCTGCATAGACCACGCGAACCGAGTCACTGGGCAATCCTTCCCGCGTGGTGTAGTTGCGCACGACACGGCCATCGCGCAACTGGCTGAGGCCCCGCCGCGTCCCCAGCCAAATGTCACCGCTGCGGTCCTGGGCGATGGAGAACACCAAGGCATTGGGCAAACCCTGGGCGGTTGAGATGTTGGTGAGGACTCCGTTCTGGAATCGGGTGACTCCACCGCCGTTACTGCCAAACCAGAAAGCGCCCTCGCGATCCTGAAATAGCCCTAGCACCGCTGGCTTGGCCAAACCAGCCGCCTCCCCCAATACCAATACCTTTGGTTCGCTCAGCCGGTTCAGACCACCACCATTCGTCCCGGCCCACATATTCCCTTCGCGGTCCTCCCACAGGGACCAAACATCGTCGCTCGACAGGCCATCAGCCTTGGCGAAGCTGGTGAACACACCGTCCTTCAGCCGGCTCACCCCAGCTCTCAACATTCCTACCCAAATCGTTCCCTCGGAATCCTCCCGCAAGGAGGAAATAGAGTTGCTGGGCAGCCCACTGCTGGGGCCGATTTTCGCTAGCTGGAGAGCACCACCAGGCCCCAGTTCGGCGCGAATCAAACCAGCGCCATTGGTGCCCGCCCAAAGCCGCCCCGCCCGGTCCCATAACAGTGCGCGAATGTCCGCCTTGGGCCAACCTTCCTGGCGAGCGTAGCTGCGGAAGCGGTTGCCCTCCCAGTGGCTGACCCCGACATCCGTACCCAACCATACGCCACCGTTGGCATCCTGAACGATGGTAAATACCATCAGCGAAGCCAGGCCGTCGCGCGGCGTAAACGACTGAAATAGCCCATTTGTGAGCCGGCTGACGCCCCCACCGTCGGTGCCAATCCACAAACTGCCCTGGCGGTCTTCGAGCAAACTGGTCACTGAATTGCTGGCCAGGCCATCCTTCGTCGTATAGGTCGTCCACTCGCCGTTCCAGCGGCGCGCCAACCCGCCGCCACGCGTACCCAACCACAGACTGCCGTCTCGGGTCTCGGCCAAGGCCGACACATCGCCACTCTTCATGGCGGGCGTACTGTCGGTGGAATACGTAAAGAAGTCGACGCCGTTAAAGCGGCTCAACCCACCTTCGGTGCCCAACCAGACGTAGCCATCCCGCGTTTGCAGGATCGCCGATACATTGTTGTGCGCCAGGCCGTTCCCGGTCTGCCAGACGCGAGAGGTGAGGGGGCGACTTGGGGAGCGAGTGTCCGGGCTGGCTGAGGTCCCCGCGATGGCCGATAGGCAGAGAGTCAGCAGGACGCATTCCCGTCCTACTCGTCCACTCCAATGGCGTGGCAGGAACATTCTCGGCACATCTCCTCTCATCGGCGACCCCCGCCGGGGAATGATAGGTTTTACGGCAAACAGCCTTCGCTTCCACCAAGACCCGCATGTGCTCTCCCCAAAAGCGAAGCGGTCCGGGTGGAAGACCCGGACCGCTTTAATCATATCTAAGCCGAAGCTTTAGGGTTCGCCGTTCACCAACGTCGTCACTTTACCCACCGTAGGGGCAGCCGAATCCCACAGCGAACCCGAGTCCCAACGCGAACCCGAGTCCCAACGCGAACCCGAGTCCCAACGCGAACCCGAGTCCCACAGGGAGCCGCTATCCCACAGCGAACCCGAATCCCACAGCGAACCGCTGCCGCAAACCGTACCCGCCACACACTGCGGCAGGATTCGCCTGGAAACCGGGTCATACGCCGCCATCGGAGACAACGCCGTTCCCGTGAAGGGGACGGTATTGGCCAGCGCCGCGGCAATGTCCAGGTAACCCGCACCAATCGTGAAGGCGTCGTAGTAGCTGGTGAAAATCTCGCCGGTAGCCGTGTCCGTGGTGAAGCTGGTCGTCGGGAACGTCTTATACGCTGTCCGCATCAGGATCCCTTTCACCTGATCGGGAGTGAGGGAGGGCGTCCTGCCCAGCAGAATCGCCGCGGCCGCACTCACCATCGGGGCAGCCATACTGGTGCCACTAGAGACGAAGTACCCTTTTTGGCCGTTCGCGCCATCCTTCTGATTGGCGGGGTAGCCATCGAAGAGGAGAGTATTGCCGCTGGCGATCGAGATGATTTGGTTGCCCGGAGCCACCAGATCCGGCTTTATGATCCGGTCGACCATGGTCGGCCCCTTGGAACTGTAACTGGCCACCCGGTCGTCGGTGCGCACTGGGGTATTCGCCGTCTTCATAGCGCCCACCGTGATGACAAAGGGATCGTTGCCGGGGGCCGTTATCGTACCGTAACCATAGGTTGCCTTCGTGTTGTTGCGGCCTTCGTTGCCCGCCGACGCCACCACCACCATACCCGCCTTCCAGGCCGCCTCCACCGCCAGGCAGAGCGGATCAGTTTTGTAGCTTTGCACCACTGGCCGGCCCAGCGACAAGTTGATGACGCGAATGTTGTAAGTGGTCCTTAACGCGATCGCCCGATTAATGGCGGCGATCACGGCAGAATCGGTACCCGCGCCGTTCCTGTCCAGAACCCGCAGGTTGATCAGATTGACGCCGGGAGCGATGCCCCGGTATTCATCCTTTTTCGAGAACCTTCCAGTGCCCCCGGCGATACCGGCGACGTGGGTGCCGTGGCCCAGCAGATCAGCCGTAGTCGTTTCCCCAGGAACAAAATTCTCCTGGTAAACAATGCGTTGATCGTGCGGATTTCCCTTATCGTCAGCAAGGTCGAAGTGGGCGGAAACTCCACTGTCAATGATCGCAATACCAATCCCGCTGCCCGTCAAATCCGCCGTCCAAGCCGCAGTGGCGTTTACCGCCGCGACGGCGTTTTCCATGGCGGACTTCACCTGGAAGTCGGGGCTGATGCGGACCACCGAGACGTCATTGGCCAATTGTTCGAGGCGATTGGCCGGGATCGTATAGGCGCCGGCATGAATCACATCCAGGGTCAGGCGCAGTTTACCGCCCAGTTTTTTGATTTTTTTGTGGAGTGCCTCATCGGGAAGGCGGTCAAATTGGACGATGACGTCGGCCTGTGCGGTAGGGCTGATTTTCTCCAGACCGCTGGCAATTTTCGGGTGCGCCCACCCCGGCGCAGCCAAAACCACCAGAGCGATCAGGAAATGGTGGGCTGATTGATTGTTGAATTTTGTTTTCATGGTCTCAGTACTCTCCCAAGTTTCCTAGGAACAGCTCTAGAATATTTACTGAGTAGTCACCGCGACAATAGAACTTTTGTACCGATTTCGTCACGCTCACCCCCTTTTGCGTCGGCGGCTCACCCCCCAACGTCAGCGCCGCACTTAGGGTGAAGGCCTTCTCTAGGACTGGCGTACCATTGACGGTCAAGACAGGGCGCAGTAGCCGCCCGGAGAGGTACGATGTTCGGGATGTCACTCCTTACGCGACGCGAAGTTCTCACCGGCATGGCAGCCTGGACCGCTCAGGCAGCCCGGCCGTCAGGCCTGCTGATCGACACCCACATCCATCTGTTCGACCCGGCCCGCTTCCCCTATCACCCCGCCGCCACCTATCAACCGCCGCCCGAACGCCTGGACGAGTATGCCCAATTCGTCACCGCGGCCAAGATCGACCACGCCATCATCGTCCACCCGGAACCCTACCAGGACGACCACCGTTATCTCGAATACTGCTTCGAACACGAGCCCCGCAAAGGCTTCTTCAAAGGCACCTGCCTTTTCGACCCGCTCAAACCCGACACGCCCGCGCGCATGGCCGCGCTCACCAAAAAGTGGCCCAACCGCATCGTCGCCCTCCGCGTGCATGAGAATCGCAAAGCGGGTGAAGCCCCCTGGGACGCGACTCGCCCCATCCGCGAACGAGACATGGGTTCCGCTGAGATGCGCCGCACCTGGAAAGCCGCCGCTGACTTGAGGCTCGCCATCCAGATGCACTTCATCCCCCGCCACGCCGCCTCGATCGCCAAGCTGGCGGCGGAGTTCCCGCAAATGCCCGTTGTGCTGGACCACATGGGCCGCGCCGGTGAAGGCACTGGATCGGAGTTCGAACAAGTGCTCGCCCTGGCCAAGCTACCCAACACAGTGATGAAATTCTCCGGCTGGAGCTATCTCACCAAGACCCCGCACCCGCACACGGACATCGCGCCGACGGTGAAAAAGCTGCACGCCGCCTTCGGTGCCGACCGCATGATCTGGGGCGGCCTCGGCATGAACATGGCGCAATTTGACAAAGCGACAGCGGTCTTCGATGCCGCCTTCAGCTTCGCCTCAGAATCCGACAAAGCGAAAATCCGAGGACTCACCGCCCAAAAGCTCTACCGGCTGTAGAAGCCTATTGGATAAGCCTTGCTTCCGGCCCAACTCACTGCCCTAAAGAATCGCACTGCTTCCAACTACCTGCGACGCCGTACCGAGCCGCGACCGCAAGGGAGCGGTGCGCAAGAGGTCCAAACCTGAGACATGGGCGAACGCCAGATCAGCCTGCTACTTCGCCTCAAACACCACGCGCCCATCAAACACCGTCAGCTTCACCTTTGTCTTGTGCAACTCCATCGGTGGCACCGCCAAAGGATCCTGTGACAGCACCACCACATCGGCCAGCTTGCCCGGCTCGATGGTCCCCTTTAGGCCGTCATCGAAGCTCGCATACGCCGCCGTCGACGTGTAGGCGCGCAAGGCGGTCTCGACGGAGACGCGGTGCTCGGGGATCCAGCCGCCTTCGGGCTTTCCGCTGGTGGTGCGGCGATTGACGGCGTTGTGCAGGCCACGAACGGGGTCGAGAGCAATTGAGGCCGGCCAGTCGCTCGAAAACACCAGCTTCGCGCCCGCCTTTTCGAGTGCCCGCCAGGCGAACGCCAGCTTCAAACGCTCCGGTCCGACGGCCTTGCTCCACACGGCCACGGTGTCCGGGTCACAGTGGATCGGCTCCATGGAAGCGATCACGCCCAGCTTGCCGAAGCGCGGGACGTCGGTGGGGTGCACGGTCTCAATATGCTCGATCCGGAAGCGCGCATCGCGCCCGCCGTTGGCCTTGCCGGCTTGCTCATAAGCATCCAGCGCCAGCCGCACGGCGCGGTCTCCGATGGCATGGGTGAAGATCTGCAAGCCCAGCTGGTCGGCCTTCTGCACCGCCCGCCGGTACGCCTCCGGCTCCCAGGCCAGCTTGCCGCGGTCGCCATTGGCCGAGTCACTGTAAGGTTCCAGCATGCCCGCTGTGTGGGACTCGATGACGCCGTCCAGCATGAACTTCACCGCCCCCAACTTGATCACCGGACCCGGGTAAGCCGCCCGCAACTTCGCAATCTCCTCCAGCCGGTCGTCCATTTGCCCGGCCGACAACGCAAAGTAGATCCGGGCCGTCAGCTTGCCCGCCCGCCTGAACTCCTCGTAGAGCTCCACTTCTTCCTGGTTGCCGCTGGCATTCTGCAAGCTGGTGATGCCCAGTGAGGCGGCCAGTTTCAGCCCCTCCTCCAGCGCCTTCCGCCGCTGCTCGGCAGTGTCGCGCGGGACAATCCGCCGCACCAGCCCCTGCGCGCCTTCAAGCAACGCCCCCGTCGGCTCACCCGCGGCATCGCGCTTCACTTCGCCAAAGCCCGAGAACTTCGTCTCCTTGGTGACCCCCGCCATCGCCAGCGCTTTGGAGTTCACCCACGCCGTATGCCCGTCATAGGCGCTCAAAAAGACCGGCCGGTCCGGCACCACGGCATCCAGATCCTGCCGCGTCGGCAGACGGCCGTCCGGGAAACAGGTGTACTCCCAGCCGCCGCCCGTCACCCAAGGCGCTTCCGGATTCAGCCGCGCCCAGCGGAGCACGGCCCGCTGAATGTCATCGAGCGTGCAGACGCCGGTGAGTTCCACCTTGGTCAACCCCTGTGATCCGCCCAGGAAGTGCACGTGCGCATCATTGAAGCCGGGCATGGCAAATGCGCCCTTCAGATCGATCACGCGCGCTCCGGGAGCCGCCGCGCGCGCTTGCGCATCAGTGCCTGCCGCGACGATGCGGCCCTCACGCATGGCCACCGCGGAGACATAGGGCTTCGCCACTGCACCGGTCCACACTTTGCCATTTACGAGCACCAGTGGAGCTTGGGCGAAACTCACGATGGCCACCAGGCAGATGACAGCGGTCGGGCGGAGGCCCCAATGGAGAAAAGTCAGAAATCGGTCACAAGCGGCCATACGGCAAAGTATAGACGGTGATCCGCGTGGTGGCCGCCAGGAAAGCAATCACGCGATGCTACAGACCGTCATCACCCACGCTCTCAACCACTTGCGCGGCTACTGCAATGGGCGCACCTTGTCCGGCGGGTAGCGTGGAAATCACCGTACTGCTGGATACGGTTGAATTAGGTGTCTCAAAATGTCTCACAATGTCCCGTTTTCGCGAAAAAAACAGGCGCCCCTTAGGGCAATACCACCGCCACCGCCGGAGTCTCCCGCTGCAGCTTCACGGGCATCACCCCGGCCGGAGTTTCGATCTCGTAGTCGCCCAGAAAGCCGCGTACGGTGTAGGTGCCGTCGGCGGCCGTCGTGCCTTCGGCATGGGTCCACCACTGGTTGAACACCAGATCCCGGTACGCTTTGCCGTGCGGCTTCTCTGACCAGTCGCGCCGGTAGAGCGCGGCGGCAGGCAGCCAGTGGCGGCCTTCCCAAAAGCCCCATTGCAGAAAGGCATCGATGGCCGGGTGGCTGAAGACGATGGTCAGGTAGTCGCGCAGATAGTCGGCCTGCAACTGCTCGTCGAGGGTGTTGATGTCGAACTCGGTGATCTGCAGCGGCAGTCCGAGAGCGGCAAAGCGGTCCAGGATGTCATAGACCTTCTGCGGGTGCGTGACGTCCGATCCGAAGTGACCCTGGATGCCAATGCCGTTTAGCGGTGCCCCCGCCTCCAGCATGGACTTCAGCAGTTGGAAGAACTGGTCCTGCTTGCGCACGTTGCGCCCGCCGCCGGTCTCGATGTCGTACTCGTTGATGAAGAGGCGCACGTTGGGGTCCGCCGCGCGGGCCAGGCTCATCCAGCGGGCCATTTCGGCGTCACCCAGGATGTTCTGGAGATCGCGATTGGGGATCGGCTCATTGATGACGTCCCAATCCTTAACCAGGCCAGCGGTGGCCGTACCCACGTCGGCGATGTGGTCGTCGATGCGCTTGCGCAATGCCTCCGGGTTTGAGGCCAGCGGACGAAGATCGCTGGGCAGGTACTGCCAGCCGGGCCAGACCATGGTGTGGCCGCGAATGTCAGTGATACCGTTGTCCCGCAGCCAGCGGATGCCGTTCAAGGCTCGATTGCGGTTCTGGATCCACTGCGGCCACTTCAGGTCGTTCTCAAGGACCACCTTGTTGAACAGCTCCTTTACCTTCTGACGGTAAATCTCATCATCAGGCCGCGTGCCCAGCAAGTTGTCCGCCGCCACGGCGCTGCCAAAGCCAAACGCATGACGCTTCATCCGGACCTTTACCGCGACGCCTTCCTGGAGCTGTCCTTGGGCGTTGGTCACAACCAACTTCAAGTCTGCCTTGCGGTGCTTGTCGATCCGCTCCTGCGCCGTCACGCGCCATGGAGCATCGGCTTCGCGGCCAGGGTAGGTGTAGCCTTCGGTGGCCACCGGCGGGTTGGCGGAGGGGCCATGATTGTCGATGGCGATGCCGCCGATCTCGATCGTTTGCGGGTCGTAGCCCACCCAGAAGTCGAGCATCGCGCCGCCGGGAGCGTACGCCTCCACCATCCGGAACGGGATCTGGATCCGCCGCCAGTAGGGCGTCACCAAAGTGCCCGCCGCCACTGACTTGCGGTAGTCCGGTGCGTTGCGCTCAAAGTTCAGCCGCACGTAGGCTTCGCCGGATTCGCCCGTGGCCACGCTGCGCACCCAGAAGGCCGCCACCAGCCAGTCACCGGAGGCCACTGGAACAGCCAGCGTATGCCGGATGCGGCAACTCCATTCGCGATCATTGCCGGTGGAGATGGTCGCAGGCGTCGTGATCCGCAGCGCCTCGCCCATGCTGCCTTCGGCCGGTACGCGCTCCAGCTTACCGCCCGAAGTGCAGGACAGGCGGAAGGCACCCAGAGGGTCAGCCGGGAGGATGGACGTTTGGGCGACCAAAGGCGCCAAACTAACCCAAGCCAGGCCCACCCAATAGTGTTGCCTCATATTTCTATTCTGCTCGCTCGCCCCTCACTCAGTCTCCGGCGGCACGCTGCCGTAATCCCAGGGTGCCTTGAACGGCGGATGCGCCGGCGGGAGGGGAGTCGGCCCCGGTGTCAGCGTGGCAATCAATTCAAGCGATGCTTGCTTGATCTCGGTACCCGCGGTCACCCGCAGGTTGGAGTAGGTAGTCAGCCGCGTTTCATATCCGCCACCGCCCGGCCCCATCGCCTCTTCCGTGGGCACGTAGCCAACACAGCCGTTGGCCAGCATCACCGGCCAGGTGAACGCAAAGCGGCTGCCCTTCTTGATGTCCAAGCCCAACTGGCAGAAGTACTCTGATGGATTCGCGGCAAAGACCACCGGGCCAATCTGCAAGGCCTGCACTTCCACCGGCGCCGTCGGGTAGCGGGAGATCAGCCAATCCAGCATCACCGTTTCTTTGGCGAACACCCACTGCGCCGTGGTCTGCACGGCCGGTGTCGCGAGCGCCGCCGCCTTCGCCACGCGAGCCTTCGATGGCTTGCGCCGCGCCACGTCCAGTGTCCGGGATGCCACCCTAACCGGAGTCAGCGCACCAGGCGTCATCGACACCAGACACTTCAGCGCCTCCGCCCCCACACGTCCGCCCACCAGCTTTGCCCACTGCTCACCCGTGGGTTGCTTGAACCGGCTGTGGTTGTCCACTTGGGTGACATCGCCCGTGGCTCCGGGCAGAAAGACCACCACCACCTCCGGGCCATGCACGGCGCGAATGGTCTTTTCGAGGTAGTAGATCCAGTTGGCCGAGATGCCAGCGGGATTGGTCGTCGCGTGGCAGGCGAAGGTCACCACGCACCCCACCAACCGCCCGCCATCAAAGGCACCGATGACGCCCACTTCCGGATCGACCGGCCCTGCCGCGTCCAGCATGTCCGGATTTCCAGCCTGCGGGTGAGTCCACGTCTGCCCGTTCTTCATATGGAACCGGCGGTTGAAGGCCGACTTCTCTTCGATACCGGAGGCGACCCCGCACTGATAGGCTTTGCGTGAACGGAAGGCTTCGGCGACAGCATCGACGATGGCATCTTCCACGCGAGTAAGGTACTTGGGGTCCGCTTCAGTGGAGAGCTTCGCCAACTGCTGGACGTGCGGCGGTGCCCCGTCAAACTCGCCTGGCTGCACCATGCCCACCGGTCCGCCGGAGTGCGTGTGGGTCGCCCCGATCAGCACCGCATCAGCAGCGATGCTGGTCATCTTGGCAATCCGCTGCCGGGCGGCCAGCACCATAGCCCGCGGCACGATCAGCGCATCCACGCTGACCAGCGCCGCCGTGGCCGCGCCATCGGTAAAGACGGCCGCGCGCACCTTGCAGGGGTCGTGGACCGACTCGTTGTAGCGCTTGTAGTAGTTGCCCGGCTGCTCGGACCCGATCGCGGGCGTGATGTCCCGCTCCGCAAAGCCCGCGCCGGGCTGCTTGTCGGCTAGCGGCAGGCTCGATTGCGCCGCCGCCGGCAGCGCGGCCACTCCGGGCAAGGCCAGCAGTTCGCGGCGTCGCATGGGCAGAACCTAGATCAGGCTGTTCAACAGACCGACAGCCATCGACACGTCGGCGCGCCACTGCTCGGGCGATTGGCCTTCGCGTTCGATGTTGACGGCACCCGAATAGCCGATCTCTTTCAGCTTGGCGACGAAGGCGGGGATGTTGACACTGCCCTGCCCCAGCGGCTTCTCGCTGCCCAGCGCGCCAGGAGCCGCCGGGTTGATGCCGTCCTTGGCGTGGACGCTGATGACATGCTTGCCCAGCACGCCCAGGGCGGGCAACGGCTCATCGGTGCCGTAGAGGATCAAGTTGGCCGGGTCGAAATTGATACCCAGGTTGGCACGGTCGACGTCTTTGAAGAAGTCGAGCAGCGTGTGCGCGGGCTCCTGCCCGGTTTCGAGCGCAAAGGTCTGGCCGTTCTTCGCCGCATGGTCACACACACGCCGCACCATGTCGCGCACGGCGACGTAGTCCGGATGGTTCTTGTCGTGCGGTACAAAGCCGATGTGACAGGCGATGGAGGGGACGCCCAGGGCCGCCGCAAAGTCTGACAGCTCCAGCGTCCGGGCCTCGCGCTCTTCGCGCGTCGCCGCCGGGATGAAGCCGACGGTCCGCTCAACGGTGGGGATGTCAGCGTAGTCCTCGCCATTGTAGGCGGCAAAGACGGTCACCAAGCGGAAGCTTTCGGCTTCCAAAGCCGCCTTCCAGGCCGGGGCGGCGCCGGTGAGCGGGAAGTCGCCCGTCACGCCCAACTGGCCACAGCTCACGCCCAAGGCCTTCACGCCCTGCACCGTCGCCCGAGCATCGGGCGCGGCCCAAAACATCACTCCTACTTCCATCGTGCTTCCTCCATCAGAATGGTCCAGCGTACCGCCTCCGCCGAGGTTTCCGGCAGACAATCGGCCGGTAACTGGTTCTGGCTGGCACACTGGACAAAGTATTCGATCTGTGCCCGGTAGCCGTCTACAGGCTCCGCGGGCGTCAACATTTGAGGCTCCGCGCCGGGCGCATAAAAGACCGGGTCGCCTGCCGGGAACGAGTAATCGTAGGTGCCCGCGGCGGTGACGATGGTGTATTCCATCGAGAACGGGTAGGCACCTGGATGCCAGCCGCCGGAGACGCTGACGGTGAAACCGTCATATTGGAACTGCGCGTCGATCAAATCGACGCCCGCCGCCAGGTCTTCATACCCGGTAGCGGTGACGGCCCGGGGCGATCCATAGAGGTGGATCATCAGATCGACGTCGTGGATCAAAAGATCAAACACGCCGCCGCCCGAACGGGACTTGTCTTTCAGCCAAGCGCCCCAGCCGGGAGCCGCACAGCGCCGCCGGAAGCGCGCCGCCCGTGGCTTGTCTTTGGGCAGCACCGAGTACATCGGGAAGAAGCGCAGCACCTGGGCGCACATCACCATGCGGTTGGCCGCCTTGGCGGCGGCGATGATGGCGTCGCAATCGGCACCATTCAGGGCCATCGGCTTTTCGATCAGCACGTGCTTGCCGGCCGCTAATGCGGCGATCGCTTGGGGTGCGTGCAGGTAAGTGGGCAAGCAGAGATCGACGGCATCGATCTCGGGATCGGCCAACGTCTGTTCGATGGTGGAGTACTTCTTCACCGACGACAGATCGATGGCATCGGAGGTGGTGTCGAGGTTGCCACCGACGCCCGAAAAGTCTCCCGCCAGCTTCTTCGGATCACTGGAAACGACCGCCGCCAGCGTGACTGCTGGTGACGCCGTGATGGCTTTGATGTGAGTGGCCCCCATGAAGCCCAGGCCGCAGACCGCAATTCTCATGGAAGGCTTAGGTTATCACTGAACGACGGGGGATCACCCTGCCGCATTTGCTCCGCTGGCCTGTCCGTCCGGTCGCGGAGGCTCCGGGTTGATACTGCGCACGGGGGTGAGCGGCGCCGTCTGGGCGGCCTCACGTTACTCCAGTGCCTGATGCGTAAAGCCTTACATGGTCACTACTTGAAACGTGAACCGCTCCGGCGGCAAGGCCGAGACCGGGTCCGGCGACATCGCGGCCCAGGTTTCATAGGCCTTGGCCGATACCGAATGGTTCAGGTAGAACAGAAACTGGTTGGAAAAGCAGTTGATGGGCGGCGGCTGCCGGAAGGTCAACCGCATGCCGACGGCCTGCTGCAACGCAACGCCATCCATATTTATGGCCTTGTCCGCCAGCAGCGTGACGAAGCTGGAGCGCCCGGCGTGCGGCCAAACATCGGCGCGCAGCAGAGGGCGCAGGTTTTGAGACAGCTCAAAGGTGGTTTCGCACTGGCGAATCCATTCCAGGATCGAATCGCCCCACTGCCAGTGGGCCACCATGGCGAAGTACTGGTCCACCAGATTCAGCGCCAAGTCCAATTTGCGCCGTTCATGCTCCTGCGGCGCGGTGGCCAGCGAGATGTCGCCCAGCGCCAGGTCATCAATCAAGTCCTCTGACTCAACGATGTCCTGCGCCATGTCCATAACTTTGTCCAGGCGCTTCTTTGGTGCGGACCGCACCAGTAAGGGCGGAAGCTCATGGGTAAAGCTTCCGGGGATCTCTATGAACCGCCGACCACCAACAATCTTCATTGCAGCCTCACATGTCCAGCCTTATCGACAGCAACGGAGTGCCAACGTTAGATTTGCTCGATTATAGGGACGTGCGTACCCCCATGGCAAGTTCCAATCCGCTGGTTTGGTACCCTACCGTTCGATGAGTGAATTTTCGATTGGCATCGATTTAGGAGGCACCAATCTGCGTGCGGCGGTGGTGAGCCGCGAGGGTCAGATTCTGGACCGGCACACCGCGTTGACCAGTATCAGCCAGGGCCGCGATGCGGTGATTGACGCCATGGTGGGCGCCATCCGCACACTGCGGGACCGGCAGACCGGGCGCTTCGCCGGGGTTGGCATTGGGGTGCCGGGCTTCATCCATCTGGAGAAGGGCTACATCTTCAACTCGAATAATCTGGTGCCGCTCGAAAACTTCCCCCTGCGCGACGAGATCGAGAAGCGTCTGGGCGCGCCGGTGATTCTTGAGAACGACGCCAACGCGGCGGCACTGGGCGAGAAGTGGATGGGCGCGGGGCGGGACGTCCGCCACTTCATCCTGCTGACGCTCGGCACGGGCATCGGCGGCGGCATCATCCATCACGGGCGCGTGCTGCATGGCGAGATCGGCATGGCGGCGGAACTGGGGCACATCACGGTGGTCCCCAATGGTCTGCCCTGTGGCTGCGGCAATGTCGGCTGCGTCGAAAAGCACGCCTCCGCCACGGCGATCGCGGCAATGGGCCGGCTGCATGGCCTCGGCGAGAACATTACCGCCAAAGGAGTCTATGAACTGGCGGTGGCGGGCAACGACCGCGCGCACATGATCTTTGAGCACATGGGCCGCTCGCTTGGCATCGCCATTGCGAACCTGGTGAACATCTTCAACTTCCCGCTCCACCTGCTCAGTGGCGGTCCGCTACCGGCTTGGGAGTTCTTCGCGCCCTACATGTTTGAAGAGGTGAAGCGCCGCTCCTATACGTTCCGGCACACCGACACCCGGATCGAGAAAGCGGCCTTGGGCGACTTGGCCGGGCTATACGGTGCCGCGTATCTGCCATTTTTGAGCCAGGAGTTGGGGAGCCGCTAGATGCCGGGCTACTGGATGGGCATTGACGTCGGCACGGGTGGGACTCGAGCGCTGCTGGTGGAAGAGGGCGGGCGCGTGGCCCATGGCTTCACCGCCGCCCACGAAGAGATGACGATGGCCCAGCCGTTGTGGGCGGAGCAGCACCCGGACGATTGGTGGCGCGCGGCGCAAGAGGCGATCCGGGGCGTGCTCAGCGCTGCGGGCGCGACGGGCGATTCCGTGCAAGGCATCGGCTTTTCGGGCCAGATGCATGGCGTGACGATGCTGAATGCGGCTCGGGAGGTGGTGCGCCCGGCGTTGATCTGGTGTGACCAGCGCAGCCAGGCGCAGGTGGATTGGGCCACGCAAACCGCGGGTGCCGAGAATATCCTTCGCTGGACGGCCAACCCCGTGCTGACCGGCTTTACGCTGCCCAAGTTTCTCTGGGTGCGCGACCACCAGCCGGAGCTCTATCAGCAGGTTCGCCACTTGATGCTGCCCAAGGACTACGTCCGCTTTAAGCTTTGCGGCGAACTGGGCGCGGATGTTTCCGACGCCTCCGGGACGGCACTGTTCGACGTCGTGGAGCGGCGTTGGTCCACTGAGATGTGCGCGGCGATGGGCATTGATCCGGCGATTCTGCCGCCGGTTTACGAATCAAGCGCCGTCTGCGGCAAGGTTTCGGCGGAGGCCGCGGCGCTGACCGGGCTGAAGGCCGGCACGCCGCTGGTGGCGGGCGCGGGCGATCAGGCGGCCAGTGCGGTGGGCAACGGCATTGTCGAACCAGGCATCGTCTCCTGCACGCTGGGCACCTCGGGCGTGGTGTTTGGCCACATGGAGCAGGTGGCGTATGACCCGCAGGGCCGCGTCCACACGTTCTGCCACGCCGTGCCCGGCAAGTGGCACGTGATGGGCGTCACTCAAGGCGCAGGGTTGAGCCTGCAATGGTTCCGCAACCAGTTGGCCCCGGGAGTCGAGTACGACATGCTGATGGAAGAGGCGGCAACGGCACCGGCTGGATCGCAGGGCCTCTACTGGCTGCCTTACCTGATGGGCGAACGGACGCCACACCTGGACCCGGAGGCTCGCGGCGGATGGATGGGCCTGACGGCGCGTCACCGGCGGTCCGATTTAGTCCGCGCCATCATCGAAGGCGTCTCCTACTCGCAGAAGGATTGCCTGGATCTGGTGGAGCAGTTGGGCGTCAAGGTCGCCGCGGTCCGGGCCTCCGGCGGGGGTGCCAAGTCCCCTGTCTGGCGGCAGATTTTGGCGAGTATCCTCGCCAAGCCGGTGATGACACTGGCCACCCAGGAAGGCTCCGCCTATGGCGCGGCCCTGCTGGCCATGGTGGGTACGGGCCAGTTCACATCGGTTCCCCAGGCCTGCCGGGCAACCATCGCGGTGACGGCCACCTGCCCCCCCGATGAGAACGAGGCCCTCTATCGGAAGGGCCACGGTGTATATCAGGCGCTTTTTCCGGCGCTCCAGAGCGCTCTCCGCGCCCCGTAAGACGTTCGCTTTCCGGCAGATCTACAGCAAACTCACTTTAACCGCAAGTTTGTACAACATGTGCCGTACAAACCATTTGAAAGATAGCCCGGCTACTACTTTCGGTACGTTCAATTTCGTTCGCAATCTGGCAATCAGGGCGGAACTAGGTAACAATACTTAGACCTCTTACACCTACCTTTCGTTAGGAGCCAACCGCCCTTGGCCATGATCGACTGGGAGGACCGCACGCCGGAATGCCGGCGGCGGTTTCTCCATCACTTACGCGGGGAAAAATCCCCGAAACGCGCGTCCCTGGTGCCGGCCGTAATCGCCAGCTTGCTGACGGCTGCGCAAGCGGCGGGCCTGATTTGGTATCTCTTCTTCAGTCAGGCGCTGCACTTCGTTTTGTCCGCGCCGTAGCCAGACAATTACGAATAGCATCCATCAGGTATCTTTGGCTTTCGCGAATTTACATTCAGCGCACAATTTGTCACTGCATCCTTAGCGGAACAATATCCACCAGATCCCGACAAATTGAGCTACGGTGCCACTGGAGACCGCAATGGCGGTCCACGGCGAGTGGCGCGGCACGGGTTGATGTCTTACATGCGCCAACATTTTGGCACGGCAACTGGGGGTACGGTCTTCCCATTCAATCATGGCCATGGCGGTGGCCTCCTACATTCGTAAAGTGATGGCGAGTTGAAAAGCGTTTCGCACGCAATCAGCAGGCCGTTACCAATGGCCATGGGAATTCGACATAATCGGGGGCATGAAAGGCCGTACTCGCCGCCAAATGTTGCAATCGGCGGGTGTGGCATCCCTGGCCACCGCCACGGGTGCCGCGCCCGCTCAAACCGGAGAACTGACCGTATTGGGTCAGTTAGGCATCCGCCCGGTGGTGAACTTTCGCGGCACGCACACCGTGATCGGCGCCTCCAAGCCGTGGCCGGAGCTGCAGCCCGCCATGGCGGAACTGGCGCGCCACTACGTGGTGCTGGAAGAACTGCAGGAAAAGATCGGGCAGCGGCTGTCCCGGCTGATCGGGTGTGAGGCGGCACTGGTGACCTCCGGGGCCGCGGGTGCGATCGCCTTGGGCACGTATGCCTGCCTGGCGGGTACGGACGAGCGCCGCATCCGGCAGGTGCCGGACCTGACCGGCATGAAGAGTGAAGCGATCATCCAGAAGGTCCACCGCAATGGCTACGACCATGCCGTGCGCAGTGCGGGCGTCAGGATTGTCGAAGTGGAGACGCGCGAGCAACTGATGAACGCCGCGAGTTCCCGGACGGCGCTGATGTACTTTCTGGGCGGCCAGAGTGGCGACTGGAACATGGAAACGCCCATCCCGTTAGCCGAATGCCTCGCCATCGGCCGCAAAGCCGGGTTCCCGGTGCTGGTGGACGCGGCCAACATGCTGCCGCCCTGGGGCAATATTCCGAAGCTGGCGGCGCTGGGGACGGACCTGATCGCCATCAGCGGCGGCAAGCACCTGCGCGGCCCGCAAAGCTCCGGCATTCTGGCGGGGCGCAGGGACTTGATTGCCGCGGCGGCGCTCAATGCCAGCCCGCACTCTGATTCCAACGGGCGGCCCTTCAAGGTGGGCCGCGAAGAGATGGTGGGGTTGTGGCTGGCGGTGGAGAAGTACGCAAAGCTGGACTTTGTCGCGCTGGACCGCGAGTGTGAGCGGCAAGCGAAGTTTCTAGCCAGCGAACTGGGCAAGATCTCCACGATGCAGGTCAGCTTCGCCCCACACGACCGCACAAGGCGGGTCCATCGCGTGGTGGCCCGTTGGGATCAACAAAGGACCGGGCTGAGCGTGGCCGCGGTCGAGAAGCGCCTACTGGACGGCACGCCACGCATCGCCACGTTGCGCGAGAAGGATGGCCTGGTGTTTGTGGTCTTCATGAACGACGCGGGCGATGAGAAGCTGGCTGCAGCGCGCATGAAGGAGATCTTCTCCGCTGCGTAGCAGCTAGTTTGCAATTTTCGAAGACCGCTCCCTGGCGGTCGCGGCTCGGTAGCGGGCGAATGCTACCGAGCCGCGCGCGCAAGCAAGCGGGCATCGGGAAAGCAAAGCGGCTAACGCGGCGAAATCCGCGGCCAGGCCAGTTCCACGCCCTGCGCCACGAGCGAAGCCTGAAACTCCTTGCGGCGCGCGTCGTTGTTGCGGATGGCGCGGGGGGACTGGCGGGTCTTGACGGCGTGGGAGGCCAGGGCTCCGGCTGATTCGCCGATGTTCCATTCCACCGGGTGCAGGCGGTAGCAGCCGTTGGTGATGTGGGTGACGCCCAGGTTCTTGGAGGCGGCCAACAGATTCTCGACACGGCGCGGGATCAGGGCACCCATGGGGATCTGGAACGGCAGTGAGCTGACGTCGATGTAGTTGTCGCCGCCCGAGGAGGGGTGCAGGTCGATCCGGTAGCTGCCGATGCCCACCGAATCGGCAAACGCTTCGGCGGTCACCTGCTCGCGAGACTGGCCGGTGGCCTTCATGCGCGCTTCGGTGCCGACATGCTGTTCAACGACGGTGACCTCCGCCTTGATGCGGCGTGACTCGCGGATGTAGGGATACTTGGCCAAGCCATCCGCGGTGCCAGACTGGTCGCCGCGCAGCTTCAGGCCCTTCCAGCCCGCGCCGGTGGCGGCCGGAGCCTCGGTCTGCATCCAGTACAACAAGCTGAGCGAGAGATCCCGGCCACCCTTGAGATGCCGCGCCGCTTCGGCGTCGCTCACTTCATGCAGGTTGCCCAGCCAGTAGTCGTTCTGGGGCCAGTTAATTAGCGAGATATCGGCACCCGCGTCACCTTCAAAATGACTCTTGGACCGAATGCGGCGGTAGAGCCAGAGGTTCAGCGGTCCCGCGACGCCGGTCGATTCTGTCGGGTCGAACTTGACGGCGCGCGGCTCCAGCGTAATGGGGTTCGACATCGACCAGCTCAGCAGTTTGCCGGGCCAGTTTTTAGGCTTCAGGTTGGGCACATAGTCGCGCCAGAACTGGTAGTTGTCCGGCTTGTCGATGGTGTGGTCCTCGCCAGGGTGGTAGCTGACGGAGAAACAAATAGTGAAGGCCTGGATGTTGGCCGGTTGCGCCGCTTCCGGTGCCGAGGGTTCGCCGGTCTCTTTGCGCGATTCAAAGCCGGTGACGTATTCCACTTTGGCCAGCGGCAGCAGATCGCCTTGCTCGGTGGCGTCGATGAAGTAGGGCGCTTCGATCACGCGGGTGGCACCGGATTCCAGGTCCTTCACGCTGACGGCGGTGATGCGGTCGCCGCTGGTGGCCGCCGCCGCCGGCCGGTGGCGGAGCAGCAGGGTCAGTTGGCCACTGGAGAGCCACGGCGAGAGCATGGCTTCGATAACGGCGAGGGAGACGGGCGGCTCATGCGTCAAGGCGGAGACGCTACCGCCGCCGGGATTGAAGACGCTCTGTTGGCGGAGGCTGGCCTTCAAGGCGAAATGGTCGCGATAGTACTGGCGGACGGCGCGACGGTAGTCGCGATAAAGGCGGGTGCCGCCGAAGTTCTCAATCCAGGGATGCTCATCGGGCGGGACGCATTGTGAGGTCAGTTGGCCGCCCACCCAATCGGTCTCTTCCGTCATCACGACGCGCAACCCATTGCGTAGTGCGGCCACGGCCGCGGCACAGCCACCGGTTCCGCCACCAATGATGGCTACGTCAGCATTCAGTGACTTGGCAGCCAACGCCGCGCGAGGAAACACCATGGCGGTTGAGGCAAGAGAAGCAAACTGGCGTCGCGAGATCTTCACATCAGTCACGCTAGCACGAGGCCCGGCAACGGCGGTCTTCGCTGGCCGTGGCCCGCACGCGCGATAATCAAGACTGGCTTTGTCGCCCTTAGACCATGCTTCAGGAATACATTCACGCTCACGAACAGCGGCTGCTGGACGAACTGCTAACGTTTCTCCGCATCCCCTCCATTTCGACGTTGCCCGAACACCAGGGTGACGTCGCCCGGGCGGCCGAATTTGTCGCCGATGCCTTGCGCACGGCTGGTCTGGAGCATGTCGAGATCATTCCGACGGACGGGCATCCGCTGGTCTATGGTGATTGGCTGCATGCGCCCGGCAAGCCCACCGTGCTCTGCTACGGGCACTACGATGTGCAGCCGCCGGACCCGCTGGAACTGTGGCACACGCCGCCGTTTGAGCCGACGATCCGCGACGGCAACATCTATGCCCGCGGTTCGGCTGACGACAAGGGGCAGATGTACACGCACATCAAGGCCGTCGAGGCGTTGATGAAGCTGCATGACGGGCAGTTGCCGGTGAACGTGAAGTTCCTTGTGGAGGGCGAAGAGGAGATCGGCGGCAAGGCGATCGCCAAGTACGTGCCGGCTCAGCAGGAGAAGCTGAAGGCCGATGTGGCGCTGGTGTCCGACACGGCGTTGTATGCCGATGGCATCCCGACCCTGTGCGTTGGTCTGCGCGGGCTGATCTATACCGAGATTGAAGCGACGGGTCCGGCGCGGGATCTGCATTCCGGCCTGTTTGGCGGCGCGGCACCCAATGCGGTGTTTGGCCTGGTGGAACTGCTGGCCAAGATGAAGGATGCGGAAGGACGCATCCAGATCCCTGGCATCTACGACGATGTCCTGGAGCCGGCCGCGGCGGAGCTGGCCAGTTGGGACAGCCTGCCCTTTAGCGCCGAATCCATGCGCCAGAACGAAGTTGGCGCCACCAGCCTGACCGGTGAGCCGGACCGGCGCGTGCTGGAGCGCATCTGGTCTCGCCCGACGCTGGAGGTGCACGGCATCGCCGGAGGCTTTACCGCCGCCGGAGCCAAGACCGTGATCCCGTCCAAGGCCACCGCGAAGGTAAGCTTGCGCCTGGTACCCGATCAGCAGCCCGAAAAGATTGTCGCGGCGCTTAGGGATTTTGTCGCGGCGAATACGCCGTTGGGTATTGTGACGGAGGTCCGGGTTTTGAGTGGTGGGCCGGGCTTGGTGGTCAATCCCGATCATCCCGCCATGGCGGCCGCCGCTAAGGTGTTTGGCGAGGCGCTGGGGCGGCCCACGGTGTTTACGCGATCCGGAGGCTCCATCCCGATCGTGGGTGACTTTGCGCAGCATCTGGGCATTCCCACGGTGTTGATGGGCTTTGGCCTGCCGGACGACGGATTGCACTCGCCGAACGAGAAGTTCCGGCTGTCGAACTATTACCTGGGCATCGCTACGGTGGCACACTTCCTTGAAGAGTACGGAAATCGCTGAACCTCGGCCCACTGAACCTTCCGCCACACCGGTGAGCGTCTTCCGCTCCGCCAGCATAGTCTCGGCGGCCGTGGCGCTCAGCCGAGTGAGTGGCTTGGTGCGTGAGATGGTGATGGCGCGCCTGTTTGGCGCGAGCTTGGCCTATGACGCGTTCCTGCTGGCTTTCCGCATCCCCAACCTGACGCGGGATCTGTTTGCCGAAGGGGCGCTGTCAAGCGCGTTTGTCCCCAAGTTCACCGAGTACCTGAATCACCGCAGCCGTGAAGAGGCGGCGCAACTGGCAAATCTAGTGGCGACGGCGCTGATCATGCTGGTGGGCGGATTCTGTTTGCTGGGGATGGCCGCCAGTCCCTGGCTGGTGGGTCTGCTGGCGCCAGGCTTCCATCAAGTGCCCGGCAAGTTTGAGCTGGCAGTGTCGCTGACGCGCGTCATGTTCCCGTTTTTGCTGTTGGTGGCGCTGGCGGCGCAGGCGATGGGCATCTTGAATGCCTGCGGGCAGTTTGGCATCCCGGCGATCTCGTCCACGTTCTTCAATCTGGGATCGGTGGTGTTTGGGTTGATCCTGGGTTTGGTATTGGGGCCGCAGATGGGCGTGCAGCCCATTGAGGGCATGGCCTGGGGCGTGGTGGGCGGCGGCGCACTGCAGATGCTGGTGCAGATTCCGGCGCTCGCAAAGCAAGGCTTCCGCTTCCGTTTCCTGATCAACTGGCAGGACCCGGGGTTGCGCCACATCCTGGCGCTGATGGGCCCGGCGATTCTGGGCAATGCCGCGGTGCAGATCAACGTGATGGTGAACACCTCGTTTGCGGCAGACGTGCTGGACCCCCTGCGAGGCCACGACGGTCCGGTGAGCTGGCTGGGCTACGCCTTCCGCTTTATGCAGTTGCCGCTGGGATTGTTCGGCGTGGCCATTGCGTCGGCGACGCTGCCGGCGGTTTCGCGCAGTGCGGCGGCGGGCAACACGGAAGAGTTCCGCCGGACCCTGTCGCGTTCGTTGGGCATGGTGTTTCTGCTCACCGTGCCGTCGTCGGCCGGTTTGATTATCCTGGGACGCTCCATGATTGGGGCGATTTATGAAGGCGGCTCCTTCAACGCATACGACACGGCGCAGACGGCGCTGGCCTTGAATGGTTTTGCGTTCGGACTGGTGGGCTACGCGGCGATGAAGGTGTTGACCCCAGCTTTTTACGCCTTGCAGGATTCGCGAACGCCGATGGTGGTGAGCCTGCTGAGCGTTGGTGTGAATTTCTTTACCGCCACCGCACTGATCCGGCTGGTGGGCCTGGGCCATGAAGGCTTGGCGATGACCACTTCGGCGGTGGCGGTGTTTGGCTTCCTGGTTCTTTTCTGGATCTTGCGGGGGCGCTTGGGTGGGATCAATGGCCGTGAGCTGGCCTCCAGCTTTGCGCGGATTGTGGTGGCGGCGACGGCGATGGGACTGGTGGTTTACTTCCTCAATGACCGCATCCTGGCCGCGTTGGGACCGGGGAAGTTGTCCTATCTGGCGGCGCTGGCGGCGGCCATTCCGGGGGGTGCGGCCGTGTTTTGGGCCGTGTGCCGGATGTTGGATGTCCCGGAGTTGGAACCCGTCACACGTTCGCTTGACAGGTTCAATCCCTGGCGGCGTGCTACGATTTCGACTAGATGATAGAGGAAGTTGAACAGGCAGTCCGGTTGGAAGAAGTTGACCGTCGGCTGATCAGCCTGACGCAGGAAATCGCGGAGCTTCCTAAGCACATCACGCGAATCGAGCAGCAGTTGATCGGCCATTTGAAGAAGTTAGAGGCCGACAAAGCGGCGCTTGGGGCCAATCAGCGGGAGCGCAAACAGAAAGAACTGGATGTCCTGGCGGCCAACCAGAAGATTTCTAAGTTGCGCGATCAGATGATGTCGGCCAAGACCAACGAGCAGTACAAGGCCTTCCAGCATGAGATCGAGTTCTGCGAAGGTGAGATTCGCAAGGCCGACGATCGGACCCTGGAGCTAATGACGGCCTCCGAGCCCCTCACCGCCGCCGTAAAGGCCGCGGAAGTGGCGTTGGCCGATGAGAAGAAGCAGGTGGAAGCCGAGAAGGCCGCGGCGCGGGAGCGGTCCAGCGCGGACCAGCAGGCGATGGCCACAGCCAAGGCGCAGCGGGCCGAATTGGCCGCCACGTTGCCCCCACAGTTGCTGGCCAACTTTGAGCGCTTGCGCAAGAAGTTCCCCAAGGGCCCCATTGTCACCGATGCCACCAAGGGGCAATGCTCGGCCTGCCACATGAAGTTGCGGCCCCAGTATTTTGAGGACTTGAAGCGCTCCACCAAAGTGATGAACTGCGAGAGCTGCGGCCGCATCCTCCGCTACGCTCCGGCCACCGACCAGCAGGCGTTGTATGACGGCGGCACGCGCGTCTCGATGAGCTAAACCGGCAAAACAAGACCACCGAAACAGAAAGGGCCCGGCGGAGTGATGCTCCACCGGGCCCTTCGCTTCTTGCTTCGTTAGGCTGACAGCTTGACGAGTCCTGAGACCGAAGCCGCCGCCGCCATCGAAGCGGGCATCTCGAGATCCGGCATCGGCTTGGCGGTAAACAGACGGCGGCTGGGGATGGCCAGCAAGCGAGCCCAACGGTTCGCACGGCTGCGGCGCGCGCTATCGGTGGAGATGCCGGTGTTGGCGTACATCTGCCGGTACAGGCGCGAGATGAACAGGAACGCAATCCGGCCCTTCAGATTCGGCACGCAGCTGGAACGCTTCCAGATGGCCCCAAGGCTGTAGAACTGGTCCCAGACCTTCTGCGTACGGTCCCGGATTTCGTCGGTGGTCATGGTGGGGTGTTCCACAAACATCTTGGGCCGCTTTTCGGCAGGGATCAGCCAGTGACGCGTCACCGGGATGCCGTCAACGCGCTGTACACCTTCACCCTGTTTCTTTTCCCACTTCTCGAAATCAACCGTGCCAGGGAACGGCGTCAGCATCACAAACTGCGCGAAGGTGATGTCGGCCTGTTTGGCCAGCTCCAGGGTGGCATTGAAGGTATCTTCGCGATCGCTGGGGAGACCGAAAATGAATGAGCCGAGCACATGGACGCCCGCCGCACGGAAGCGGCGCAAACGTTCCGCCAGTTCCGCGCCCGAAGAGTTGAAGCCCTTGTAGACGGCCTTCAAGCCTTCGTCGGTGACCGACTCCACGCCCACCAGCGCGCCCTTGATGCGGGCCTTGTTCATGGCTTCCAAAAACGCCTGGTCCTCGGAGGCTTCCATGGTGATCTGCGTGAATAGCACCATGTCCTTGGGCAGCTCTGCCAGCGCGGCCATCAGCTCAAACCGCTCATTGCGAATGGCGGTCAGCTCAGCCAGGCGGGCAAAGTTCTTCTGCCGCTCGGCATTCGCCAAGTCGGTCAGCGTGACGGGATAGAAGTTGTCATCAGCCAGCGCGATGAAGCGGTAGCCCAGACGGCGCAGTTCCACGATCTCGGCGATCACCGGATGGGTGGCGCGTTGGCGCGGTTCCTGGCCGTCGGTCCGCCAGACCGAGCAGAAGGAGCAATGCTTCGGGCAGCCGCGAACGGTCTGGACCGACGCCCACATGTAGCGGCCAGCGGGCAGCAGATCCCAGCGAGCGGACGCAAATTTGGAGGCTCCGACGCGACCGCCGGCATAGTTCTTTTCGGGCTTGCCGGCCACACAGTCATCAATGACCTGGCCCCACACCTGGTCACCATCGCCATCCACAACGGCATGGGCCTGGCCCAATTCAAAAGCTTCCTCGGGGAACAGGGTGGCATGAATGCCACCGAACACTACCCAGGCACCACGTTCGCGGGCCGCCCGGCCCACGGCAAAGCCGCGCAGGGCATTGCCGGTATGAATACCGATACCCACCACGTCTCCGGCCTTGATCGTGTTGACGTCAAGCGCTTCCAGCGTTTCGTCAACAATCACCGGATCGCCAAAGCGGGCCGGCGTGGCACCGGCCAACACGAACAACCACCGGGGCGTAATGACCCCGATCCCAAAAGCCAAATCGCTAGGATTAATGAGGTGAACTCGCACTAAACATCTCCTTGGACGCAACCGTCTTAGGCGTCAATTCTGCAAGGATGCCAACTGCGGCCTTAATGTTTGATCGCCGTTTGCGAGCATAGCAAAGATCGCTTGCCTTAGCATGCTACTCTGGAAATACGTCACGGAATCGTGGCGGCTCTGCCGTGTTAAACTTCGCCCGCGTTATTGTGTTCGGCCTAGCCCAGCTCGCAGTGTGTCCGGCTGCCCGGAAGGCAGCTCGTAATTGATGGGTGACCACTCACCCATGTCCAAGGAGTAGTGAGATGACCAATATTTTCGTAGGAAACCTTTCCTATCAGACCGGCGAGGCCGATTTGGAAGCCGCATTTGCGCAGTACGGGGCGGTGGAGCGGGTGAGCATTGTCCGGGATCGCGACACCGGGCAGCCGCGCGGTTTCGCATTTGTTGAAATGACCAATGGCAACGAGGCGCAGAACGCGATCGCCAGCCTGAATGGGCGTGAACTGAACGGCCGTGCAATCAACGTGAACGAAGCTCGTCCCCGTGAAGAGCGCGGTGGCGGCGGCGGTGGCAACCGGTTCGGCGGCGGCGGTGGCCGTGGCGGCAACCGTGGCGGCAGCGGCGGTGGTGGTGGCCGGCGCGAACAGCGCTGGTAGTCTGCAACCCTCAAAAAATATTTTCTAGCAAGAATGGCCTCCCGGGTAAAAACCTGGGGGGCCATTCGGTTTTGTGTCCTTTTTTCAGTCCTGCTTTAACGACGAACGGCGAACCCAGGCCGTCATCAGGACGCCGGCGGCCATCATCAGGCCCAGCGTCAAGCCCACCCAAAGCCCCAACACCTGCCAGCGAAGAACGAAACAGACGACAGCCCCAACCGGCAATCCCACCACCAGGTACCCGGCTACGTTCGCCACAAATGCCACCTTGGTATCCCCCAACCCACGCAGAGCGCCGGTGGCCACCACCTGCACTCCATCAAAAAGCTGAAACGCGGCCGCCGCCCCCAGCAGAGGGATCGCGACGCCCAGCACGGCGGGGTCCAGCGTATACAAGCCCAGTATCTGGCGCGGGGCCAACATCATCACCACACCGGAACAGGCCATAAAGCCCGCACCCAGCGCAATCGCCGTCCAACCCGCCACCTGGGCCGCCCGCCGGTCTCCCCGTCCCATGGCCTGTCCCACGCGGACCGCCGCCGCGGAGCTGATCCCCAGCGGCACCATATAGGTCAACGCGGCATTGTTCAGCACAATCTCATGGGCAGCCAGGGCAAAGGCGGGAAACTGACCGGCCAGCGCGGTGGCCAACCCAAAGCCGGCGATCTCAAGAAAGATATGACCGGCCGCCGGAACACCCAACAGGAACAGCATCTTGATCCGGGTGCAGTCCGGCCCTTCCCAACGGAGCGCCTGACGGGGGATTGCAAACAGCAACACCGCCGCCATGTAGATGCGGGCGGCGATGGTCGCCACGGCGGAGCCAGTGACACCCATTTTCGGCGCTCCCCAATGGCCTTCGATCAAAAGCCAGTTGCCAGCGAAGTTGATCAGGTTGGCGCTGACCAGCGCGATCATCACCGGCCGGACCACGCTCATCGATTGCAGGTAGCGGCGGAAGACCGCATAGACGCCCAGCGGCAGCACGCTCCAGGCCAGGGCGGCGGAGAAAGGCTGCGCCAGACGGCTGACGACCGGGTCGATGCCCCACCAGGGCAGGGTCAAGGCAAATAGCTCCATCACCGCCAGCAGGACCGGGGCCACCAGAGCCGCCAGCCACAACCCCTGGCGCAGCGAATGGTCGCAGTCGGCCCGGTCCCCCGCGCCGAACGCCTGGGCGATCAGCGTATCGAGGCCCAGCAGAAACCCGATCACCAGAATGCCGATGGTATTGAAGATCACGTTGCCCATGGCCACGGCACCGATTGCCTCCGCGCCCAGGTTGCCCACCATCATCGTGTCGATGACGCCCATCGCCATCCAGCCCAACTCCGCCAGCACCACCGGCAACGCCAGCTTCATGAGTGGCCCCAGTTCCGCCCGGAAGCGCGTTTGAGCAGACGTAGGGTTGGCCATCAACATGCAGATTCATCTTCAGTGTAGTTGTGATACGATTCCGCCCGTCGTCATAGGACCGAAACATTATGAAAGTCTACGAAGGCAAAGACATCCGCAACATTGCGCTGGCCGGGCACGGCCATGCAGGCAAGACTCAGCTAACGGCAGCATCGCTGCACAGCTGTGGTGCCACCAACCGGTTAACCCGGGTAGATGAAGGGAACACCGTCACCGACTTCGATGAAGAAGCGGTTTCGCGGAAGATTTCGATCTTCAGTTCCGTCGCTGCCGCGGAATGGCGCGGCGTCAAGGTGAACCTGCTGGATACGCCCGGCTTCAACTGCTTTATGAACGACACGCGAGCCGCGCTGCATGCGGCCGACGCCGCCTTGGTGGTGGTGGATGGCGTGGCCGGAGTGGAGGTGCAGACGGAGCGGGTCTGGAGCTTTGCCGAAGAGTTCAAGCTGCCCCGGGCGATCTTCATCAACAAGCTGGATCGTGAACGGTCCAGCTTTGAACGGACGCTGGAGAACATTCACCAAGTGTTTGGAAGAACTTGCGTGCCAATCCAGCTGCCCATCGGCAGCGAGCGTGGCTTCCGGGGCGTCATCGACCTGGTGACGATGAAGGCCTTCCTCTATGAGTCCGATGGCAACGGGATCGGCAAAGAAGTGGAGATTCCCGCCGAGTATGCCGAGGCGGCGCAGAAGGCGCACGGCGTCCTGGTGGAGGCGGTAGCCGAAGGGGAAGACGCCTTGATGGCCGAGTACTTTGAGACCGGCACACTCTCAGCGGAGCATGTCATCCAGGGCATCCACGATGAGATGAAGTACAACGCCATTGTGCCCGTGCTGTGCGGCAGCGCATTGCACAATATCGGCACCTGCCAACTACTCCAGTTCTGCCGCATCTTCTTCCCGGCCGCCACCGAGCATCCGGTGATCCACTTGCGCCAGGGAGAAACGGAGATTGACCGCGATGTATCCGACGCGCAAGCGCCAGCGGCCTTTGTCTTCAAAACTGCCGCGGATGCCTTCCAGGGCCGTGTCACGTACTTCAAGGTTCTTTCCGGAGTGGTGCGCAATGATGCGCACTTGGTGAATTCACGCACCCACGCGGAGGAGCGGCTGGCCCATATCGGCATTCCCTTCGGCAAAACACTACAACCCGTGATCGAGCTTCATGCGGGCGACATCGGGGTGGTGGCCAAGCTGAAAGACACCCTCACCGGCGATACGCTGGCCGACAAATCGAACCAAGTGGCGCTGGCCCCGCTCCATGTCGAGGAGCCCTCCATCGCCTACGCCATCCAGGCCAAGAGCCGCCAGGACGAAGACCGCATGGCGACGGCGGTGCACAAGGTACTGGAGGAAGATCTCGCGCTGCGTTTCTACCGCGACCCCCAGACGCAGGAGTTTCTGGTGGCCGGTGCCGGGCAGCAGCATGTCGAGATTGCAGTGAACCGACTGCGCCGCAAGTATGGCGTGGATGTGACGTTGAAGGCCCCCAAGATTCCGTATCGCGAAACCATTCGTGGGTTTGCTGACGTGCAGGGCCGCCACAAGAAGCAGACCGGCGGCCACGGCCAGTTCGGTGACGTGTGGATAAAGGTGGAGCCGCTGCCGCGCGGGGCCAAGTTCGAGTTCGTCAATGCCACCTTTGGCGGCTCCGTGCCGCGCAACTTTGTGCCGGCAGTGGAAAAGGGCCTCATCGAAACAGCGGCTAACGGCTATTTGGCCGGCTACCCGATGGTGGACTTCCGGGTGACGCTCTATGACGGCAGCTATCACGATGTCGATAGCTCAGAAATGTCGTTCAAGATGGCGGCGCGCAAAGCGTTCAAGGCCGCCATGGCGCTGGCCAAGCCCGTGCTGCTGGAACCCGTGATGAATGTCACGGTGCAGGCTCCGGTGGAGTTTGCCGGGGACCTGATGGGCGACCTGAATGGTCGGCGCGGGCGCATTGCTGGCATGGAGACCAAGGGGGCCACGCAGGTGATCCGCGCCCAGGTGCCGATGGCCGAAATGTTGACCTACCAGAGCGACTTGACGTCGATGACCCAAGGCCGAGCCCACTTCACGATGGAGTTTGACCACTACGACTACGTGCCGCAACTCCAGGCCGAGAAGATTATCACCACCGCGCGGGCGGCCCGCACGGGGGTGGACGACGACGACGAGTAGCCACGGCCGCGGCCGGGTCCAAAGCCGTGTGTGTTATCCCAATTAGGAATGTCCCACGCGGCTCAGGATAGATCCATGCCTCGCCTCAGCGAGAGCCCAGGACGGCGCTTGCGCCTGCACCCAGGGAGACGCAACTGGCGGCAGATCCTGGCTGGGGCCATCATTCTGTCGGCGTTCCCGATTCTGGGATGGGCCCAGCCAGTAGCGTCTCCGCCCGCCGCCGTCCATTTGGGCGGCAGCACAGTCTATGAGTTGCAGCGGGGGCTCGGCGGGCTGACGGCGGAGGCGCGGGCCCGGGACGTTGAGGGGCGGCTGCTGCGGCTGGCCAACGACACGACAGTGCCGATTGAGAGCATCGCTGTTTCCGACCTGGGTGGCGTCGCAGTGATTACCGGCGGAGGCCAGATGCTGGCCACCGCCACGCCGGAGGAAGCGGCGCAACTGGGCCAGACCCCACTGCAGTTGGGCGAAATCCGGACCACCGCGATCCGCGCCGCCGTCATCGAGTACCGGAAGGCCCGCGAACGGCCGCCGTTAGCGAATCGCCTGCTTAAGATCGGCGGCGCGTGGCTGATGTTGGCCGGTCTGTTGTGGGTGTTGAGTGGGCTGCACCGGGCGGCCAGCCAGCGGCTTCATCACTGGCGGCAGACTTACCGGAACGCGGAGGCTCGCAGTCTGGTGCTGCGGGGCAACCTGGTGAGAAGGTTGATGACGGCCGAAACGCTGGTTTTCCGGCTGCTCATGGGAGTGACGCTGCTGGCAGGGGCAACAGCCGCTCTGACCTTAACGCTGCAGCAGTTCGCGTCAACGGAAGAGCTTTCCGCCACCTGGCTGAACTGGTTCCGAGAGCCACTAGAATTGCTCACGAAGTCCGTGGTGGACTACCTGCCCAGCCTGGGCTTTTTGGTGGTGTGGACCGTCATTGTGGCCTACGCTATCCGGCTGCTGAAAGTCGCGTCACGCTGGGTGGGCGAAGGCATCATCACCATCCCGAGTTTTCATGCCGAGTGGGCGGAGCCAACCTACCGGATCGCGGCGTTTCTGATGGCGGCGTTCGGGCTGGTGGTAGCGTTCCCCTATCTGCCGGGCCGGGGGTCGCCGGCGTTTCAAGGAGTGTCGATTTTTATTGGTGTGCTGCTGTCGCTGGGGTCCAGTTCCGCCATCAGCAACATCATCGCGGGCATCATCCTCACCTACACACGGGCATTCCGGGCGGGCGACCGGGTGAAGATTGGTGACCATGTGGGCGATATCGTGGAAAAGTCCCTGTGGGTGACGCGCCTGCGCACCATTAAGAACGAGGACATCGTCATCCCGAACTCCACCGTCATCGGCGCGGCGGTGATCAACTACACCGAAGGCAAATACCAGGGCGGGCTGATCATCCACACCACGGTCACCATCGGCTACGACGCCCCCTGGCGGCAGGTGCACCAGATCATGATCGAAGCCGCGCGCCGCACCGAAGGCGTACTGGCCGATCCGCCGCCGTTTGTCTTCCAGACCGCGCTGAACGACTACAACGTCAGCTACCAGATCAACGCCTACACCGACCGGCCGCACGAGATGGCGCGTCTTTACTCCGACCTTCACCAGCACCTGCAAGACACCTTCAACGAAGGCGGCATCGAAATCCTGTCGCCCATGTACAACCAACTGCGCGACGGTAATCACACCACGATTCCCGGCAGTTATCTACCTCCCAACTATCGCCCGCCCGGCTTCCGGGTCGAGCGGCCAGGCGATGCGGGGTGACGTCAAACAGCCCCGATCTGCGACGATGAATTTATGAAGCTCTATCTGATTGGAGTTTTCACGCCGCTACTGACTGCCGTCTTAGCGATCCCGCTGATCCTGCGGGGGGTGCCGCCCAACATCTGGTACGGCTTCCGGACGTCAAAGACTCTGTCTGACCAACGCATCTGGTACGAGGCGAATGCCACTTCCGGCCGGTACCTCCTTGTGGCAAGCATGATGTCTCTGGCACTCGGAGCCGGGCTGATCTGGTTGGCCCCGGACGTCCCGGAAAATCAGCGTATCGCATGGAGTACGCTCGGGTACCTGGCGGCTCTGGCAGCCGCCGTAGCAGCGTCGTTTATCCAACTGCGCAGACTGTAGCCGCTGGGCATCGGAGCCTATCCGCGCAGAATGGCGACAGATATGAAGCCCAAGCTCAGCAGCGATATCCTGGAGGACTCATGAGTCTCCCCGAGATCATCGGCACCGCGGCGGGCATTGGCTTTTTGGCGGGCATCCGGTTGTACGCCACGGTTTTCGTGTTGGGCCTGCTGATCCGCTTCCAGGTGATCCAGCTGACCGACCAGTTTGAGCCGATGCTGCACCTGGCTTCACTGCCTGTGCTGATCACGGCCTTCGTGCTGGCGTGTCTGGAGTTCGTGTCGGACAAGATCGCCTGGCTTGATTCCATCTGGGACAGCGTGCACACGTTCATCCGGCCCATCGGTGCCGTCGTTCTCGCGGTGACCTCGGTTAGTTCGATTGACCCGGGCCTGCGGACAGCGCTGGCGCTGCTGATGGGCGCGGTGGCGCTCTCCAGCCACGCGGCAAAATCCGCCACCCGCGTCGCCGTCAACCATTCGCCGGAGCCGTTGTCGAACATCTTTGTCAGTGCCGTTGAGGACCTGTTTCTACCGTTGGGCATGTGGGTGACGTTCCACTATCCGCTGGTGGTGTTGGGGCTGGTGGTGACGTTTGTCGTGGCAGTGGTATGGTCGATCCGGAAGATCATCGGGTTTTTGCGGATGCGGAAGGCGAGGGCTTAGTGGGACACTTACGACGACGGGATCTGTTGGGGGCCAGTGCGCTGGGGTTGGCGGCACCACTGGTGGGCAGCGCAGCCGCGCGGCGGCCCAACGTGGTGCTGATCATCTCGGATGACCAGGGCTATGGTGACCTGTCGCTGCACGGCAATCCGCATCTCGAAACACCACGCCTCGATTCGATCGGCAAGGATGGCGTGCAGTTTACGCAGTTCCATTCCAGCCCCGTCTGCTCCCCCACCCGCGCCAGCTTGATGACGGGCCGCTACAACTACCGCACTGGCGTGGTCGACACCTACATTGGCCGATCGATGATGCGGCCCGGTGAGGTGACCATGGCCGAGGTCTTCCGCCAGGGAGGCTACCGGACCGGGCTGTTCGGCAAATGGCACTTGGGGGATCATTACCCGCTGCGGCCCAACGACCGCGGCTTTGAGACCACCGTCAGCCACTTCGGCGGCGGCATCGGCCAACCATCCGACCCTCCCGGCGGCGAGCGCTACTTTGACCCGCTGCTCCAACGCAACGGCGTGCCGGAGCGCTTCCGCGGCTACTGCACTGACATCTTCTTTGATGAGGCGATGCGGTTTATCGAGACCAACCGAGCGCGCCCGTTCTTTACCTACATCGCCACCAACGCGCCGCATACGCCGCTGGAAGTAGTGGATGAACTGGCCGCGCCCTACCGTCAGAAGGGCCTGGATGAAACCACCGCCCGCATCTACGGCATGGTCCGCAACCTCGACCAGAACACCGGGCGCTTGCTCGATCAGTTGAAGAAGCTGCGCCTGGAGCAGGACACCATCGTCGTCTTCATGACCGACAACGGCCCGCAGCAGCCGCGCTACAACGCCGGAATGCGCGGGCTGAAGGGCAGTGTCTACGAAGGCGGCATCCGCGTGCCGTGCTTCCTGCGCTGGCCGGGCCGGATTGCGGCAGGCACGAAGGACAACCGGGTGGCAGCCCACATCGATCTACTGCCGACGCTCGCCGGGGCTTGCGGTCTCCCGTTGCCCGAGGCGAAGATCGATGGCCGCGACCTGCTCAAGCCCGCTGAGCCCAACCGGACGCTCTTCTTCCAATGGCACCGCGGCGATGCGCCGGAACTGTGGCGGCAAGCCTGCGCGCGAACGCAGCGCTGGAAGCTGGTGGAAAACAAAGAACTGTTCGATCTCGAAGCCGACCCGGCTGAATCGACCAACGTGGCGGCGAAGAATCCCGAAGTAGTGGCACAGCTCGACGGCGCCTATCGCGCCTGGTTCGCGGAGGTGGGCGAGAAGGGCTTCGATCCGATCCGCATCCCCATCGGCACCGCACAAGAGAACCCCGTGATGCTGAGCCAGCAGGACTGGCGGGGTCCGCGAGCCTCCTGGGGACCTGATGCACTGGGGCACTGGGAAGTAGAGGTCGCGCAAGCCGGTAAGTATGAAGTCAGCTTCCTGATGCCGCCCCAAGGCGCGCCCGCCAAACTAACCTTCCGGCTGGGTAGTGTTGAGCGAGTGCTGCCGGTGACGGGAGAACTCGTCACGGCAAGGATCGCAAGCATCGAGTTACCCGCCGGTCCGGCGCGTTTGGAGGCGATTTTGGATGTGGCAGGCAAAACGCGCGGTCCGCGCTTTGTGTCACTGCGGTGGCTGCCCGAAGCCTAAACTCGATGCTCGGCTGGCGCCCCGGATGCCGGTTTGGTGGGTGCTCGGCCTAAGAGGGCCACTCACAGCGTGGTGCCGTCTTGGCGCGGACTAGTACTTTCGCGTGTCCCTGGGATCTTCCATTGCTACTCCACGATATGCCAAACTCTATGGTCATCTGCGATGATTTCCAGTCATCGCTCCAGTGATCGGTAACGGGTGGCAGGCGTCAGGGGTGGCGTTTTCCGCCGGGTGATGGGGATACATCTTTGCATCGGGAACGTTGGGCTGAGCAGTATTGGCTCTGGGCGCTGGTGGTGTCGCTTGCCAGCGTCGTCGTCTATTGGCGCGCGATGACGCTGCCGTTGATTTCGGACGACTATCTGGTTTTGTGGCTGGCCCGGTCCTATGGCGAACCCGGCGGCTGGGCTGGACTTGCCGGCGATGCTCTGTACCGGTGCCGGGCCACGTTCATGGTGTTCACCCACTTCATGGATCGATGGTTTGGGGTCGACGCCTTTCCCTACAACTTAGTCAGCCTAGTAGTCCATGTCGCCAACTGCCTGCTGGTGCTGGCCTTGGGAAGCTGGAAAGTGATCGGCCGCCGATTGGCGATACCGGCAGCCATTTTCTTTGCCACCCACCACGGGCACCAGGAGGCAGTGATCTGGTATTCGGCCATGCCGGACCAATTGGCCCTCGCCTTCACCTTGGCGGCCGTTCTGGCTTGGGTCCATGGGCGCCCGGTATTGATTTGGTGCTTTTACGCGCTGGCCTTGCTCTCCAAGGAATCAGGCGTCGCGTTGGTGGGATTGCTGGGATTGGTGATGCTGGCGGACGGCCAGCCGTGGCGGCGGGTGCTGCGTCAAACGGCCCCGATGGCCCTGGTGGCGGTCCTTTATTTCGCGGCCAGCTTCGTGGCGCGCGGTGATCACCTGCATTTCAACGACGGCACCTTCTCCCTATCCGCGCCGTTTCCATTGGTGATCGGCCGCAGCATGGCGCGGGCACTTTGGGTGACGGGTTGGCTTTCGCTGGGCTTACTGGCCTGGAAACGTCCAGCCTTCCTCTGGAGACCCGCCGGTTTCGGCTTAGCGTGGATGGCCCTCGCGCTGCTGCCGTACGGCTTTTTGACGTACATGCCGGTGGTACCCAGCCGTCACGCTTACTTGGCCGGGGTGGGGCTGGCGATGGTGGCGGCGGTCGGGTTTACGATTCTGCGCGAACATCTCCCGCTACGCCCGTTGGTGGCAATCGTGGCCGGTGTACTCGCCATCAAGTGCGGGTACCTCTGGACGCGGAAGCACCAACAGT
This sequence comes from Bryobacteraceae bacterium, assembly GCA_947458745.1. Classification (GTDB taxonomy): domain Bacteria; phylum Acidobacteriota; class Terriglobia; order Bryobacterales; family Bryobacteraceae; genus JAPKYZ01. The sequence continues at coordinate 115,730 of CANGYQ010000008.1, forward strand.
TTGAGGAACGGGCCAATCCCACCGAACGGTTGGTGGAAGTAGTGAGGTACCGCAAGGGCCCGGTAGCAGTGGAATGCTTTCCCTACCCCGCCCAGATAGCCGATCTGGCGGTGCTGCTGCACGTAGGCGAACCTCGTGAGCTGAAACACAGCTGTCCGGAGGGCCAATCCTTCCGCGTCAGTGCGGATTGACGTTGTGCTACGTTAGGCCTTAACGCATGTCGGCTACCCGCGAGAAAGCTCAATTGATGTCGGCCTCGGAGATTGACCGGACACTGGTCCGGTTGGCTCACGAGATTCTGGAGAAGACCGAAGATCTTTCGGCGCTCGCCTTTATCGGTATCCGTCGCCGGGGCGTGCCGCTGGCGACGCGGTTGGCGGCCAAAATTGCCGCGCTCGAAAACCGGGAAGTGCCGGTGGGCATTCTCGACATCAATCTCTACCGCGACGACTTGACGACGGTGGGCGCAGCGCCGGTGCTGAACTCCACGGACATTCCGTTTGATGTCACCGGCAAGGATATTGTCTTGACCGACGACGTGCTCTACACCGGGCGCACTGTGCGGGCAGCGCTTGATGCGCTGTTCGACCACGGCCGCCCGGCCCGCGTCCAACTGCTGTGCCTGATCGATCGCGGCCACCGCGAATTGCCGATTTCCGCCCGCTATGTGGGCCGCGAAGTGCAAACCACGGCCAGCGAGATCATTGAAGTGAAGTTCCAGGAAATTGATGGCCTGGAGAAAGTACTACTGGTCGAAAAGATCAGCTAGTGGGAAAGACGGGTAGCGTGCGCGGCCTGCTGGGCATCCAAGACCTTCCTCGGACGGAGATCGAGGCGATCCTCGAACGGGCGAAGTTTTTCCAAACGCCGCAACAACGCGGCACGGCGCTCACCGGGCGCATGATCGTCAACCTCTTCTTTGAGGCCTCGACGCGGACCCGGGTCAGCTTTGAGATTGCCGCGCGCCGATTGGGCGCGGATGCGATTTCGATCACAGCTTCGGGGTCGAGCGTCTCGAAAGGCGAATCGCTGGTCGATACGCTGGCGACGCTGGCGGCCATGCGGCCGGACGCGATTGTGATGCGGCATGCGGCTTCCGGCGCGCCGCACTTTCTGGCGCGACACCTGGATATCCCGATCATCAACGCGGGCGACGGCACGCATGAGCATCCCACGCAGGCGCTGCTCGACGCTCGCACCATTCTGGATCATCGGCCGACGCTCGAAGGTCTGCGCGTAGCCATCATCGGGGACTTGGCGCATTCGCGCGTCGCGCGGTCGAACATTCACTTGCTGTCCAAGTTCGGAGCCTCGATCGTGCTCTGCGGCCCGCCGACGCTGCTGCCCAAGGAGATGGCGCAGCTAGCTCCCGGCGTCACGCTGACGCACGACATCCGCGAGGCGATTGCGGGTGCCGATGTAGTGATGATGTTGCGCGTGCAACTGGAGCGGCAGCATGAAGCGCCCATCGCGCACAGTGAGTATTTTGGCTTCTTCGGCCTGCGCGCGGAGCACATCCCGCTGGCCAAGAATGACGTCCTGGTGATGCATCCCGGCCCCATCAACCGTGGCCACGAGATTGCGTCCGAAGTGGCGGATTCCAAACAGTCGGTGATTTTGAACCAAGTGGAAAACGGGATTGCGGTGCGCATGGCCGTGCTGGAACGCGTGACGGCGGGAGGCGCAGCCTAATGGCCAAACTGCTGATCAAAGGCGGCCGCGTGATCGATCCGGCCTCCGGCCTGGACCGGGTGACCGATGTGCTGATCGCCAACTCGATCGTGCGCAAAGTGGGCGACAACCAGCATGCGCCCGAAGCCGAGACCATCGATGCGACCGGTCTGGTGGTGGCTCCGGGATTTATCGACATGCACGTCCACCTGCGGGAGCCGGGCTTTGTGCATGCGGAGACAATTGAGACCGGAGCTCGGGCCGCGGCGGCGGGTGGCTTTACCACCATCTGCTGCATGCCGAACACCTCGCCCGTAAATGATTCGGCGCTGGTGACCCGCTACATCATTGAGCGCGCCCAGCGCGATGCAGTAGTGAACGTGTTCCCCATTGGAGCGATCACCAAAGGCAGCCAAGGCGAAGAACTGGCCTCGATTGGCGGCATGAAGCGCGCGGGCATTGTGGCGATCTCGGACGATGGCCGCCCGGTGATGAATTCGCGCGTGATGCGCCGGGCGATGGAAACCGCCGCCGCACTCGACCTGCCGGTGATTGACCATTGCGAAGACCTAAACCTCTCCGCCGGTGGCGACATGCATGAAGCGTTGCGCTGCGTCGAACTGGGGCTGCGCGGCATTCCATCCTGTTCAGAAGACGTGATGGTGGCCCGCGACATCATTCTGGCGGAAGTGACCGGGGCTCGCTTCCACGTGGCGCATTTGTCCACACGCGGCGCGGTAGACATGGTGAAGCAGGCCAAGCAGCGCGGTTTGCCGGTGACCTGCGAAGTGTCGCCGCACCATTTCACGCTGTGCGACAGCGAGATCGTGCCCTACGATTCGAACTTCAAGATGCGGCCGCCCATCCGCTGCACGCACGATGTCGATGCCTGCCTGGAAGGCATTATCGATGGCACCGTGGATGCGCTGGCCACGGACCACGCACCGCATGCCGGCAGCGAGAAGATGCAAGAGTTTGAAAAGTGCCCATTCGGCATCCTGGGCCTGGAGACCGCGATCGGCCTTTCGTTCGCGCGCTTGGTGAACAACGGCCTGATCCCGCTGAAGCGGATGATTGAGCTGTACACCACCGGTCCGGCCAACATCTTGAAGCTGAACCGCGGAACGCTGCAGGCGGGTTCGCCGGGCGATGTCACGATTCTGGACCCTCGCCGCACATGGCATTACGAACTAGCCAAATCAGCCTCCAAGAGCCGTAACTCGCCCTTTGATGGCTGGCAGTTCCAGGGCGGCCCCACGCACACGATCGTCAGCGGCAAGGTTGTCTGGCGCGCCAGCTAACTAAGCAGTTCACCGTACGCTCCACCCGTGCAAGCTATACAGTAGGGGTATGAGCGGCCCCATCATTATCGATTACGACGACATCAAGCAGAACCGTTCCCCGCAAGGGCCACGGCTGGGACTGGGCGTCTTGATCGGCCTGGGGCTGCTGTTGTTGTTGACCGCCCGCTGGGTGGCCAGCTTCGCCATCGAGTACGCCTGGTGGCAGGAGATGGGCCAAGTCTCCACCTGGTTTGAGATGATCTCGTACGGCTTTGTGCCACGCATCGTGGCGGGGGTCATCGTCTTCCTGGCGCTGTGGACCGCCTACTATGTCGGTGCCAAGCCCGGAGGCTTAGGGATGGCGACCTTGGCGCTGATGGGCGTATCCGCCTTGCTGAGCCTGATGTTCATCGACTCCTGGACCGCCGTCCGCTTCTTCGGTGCCCGCGCCGCGGCGGTGGACCCGCAAGCCTGGCGTGACCCGGTGTTCGGCCAACTGCTGCCGTTCTATCTGTTCGAACTGCCGTTCTATGAGATGGTGCTGCGCCTGATGCTGGTGGCCAGCATGGCGACGCTGGTGGTCTATTGGGTGGCCAGCCATCTGCGCAAGCTGCTCGATTTGCGGAACCTGCCGCCGGGGACGCCGATCAACTTGGGCGATCTGGGGCTGACGCGGCTGCTCGATTCGCTGCTGGTGCGCGGCGCGGGCGTGATTTTTCTGTTGTCGCTGGCGGGTAGCTTTTACCTGGACCGCTTTTCGCTGCTAACCGCCGACCACGGCTTTATGGTGGGGGTCGATTACGTGGCCGAGACGATCTCGCTGCCGCTGAATTGGGCCGCCATTGGCGCTTGTGTGATCGCCGCAGGTCTGATTTCGATGGGCCGCTTCCGGCCCGCCCTGCTGGCGGTGGCGGCAGCCGTACTGGTGCCCGGTGCGGTGGCGAAGGCCGTGAACTGGGCCTACGTCCGCCCGAATGAAATTTCGATCCAGCGGCCGTACATTGAGCGGCACATCGCCACCACGCGCGCGGCCTATGGCCTGGACAAGCGGCTGCGGGAAGTGGAGTTTGGCGCCAAGATCACGGGCCAGATTGATGCCACCAAGCACAAGCCACTGCTCGATAACGTGCGGCTGTGGGATTGGCGCGCCTTTCATGACACCATCACGCAGATTCAGGCGCTGCGGCCCTACTATGTGTTCCCGGATTCCGATGTCGATCGCTACCAGTTGAGCGATGGCGGCGGTCCGGCCCAGATCCGGCAAGTGCTGGTCACTCCGCGTGAGCTAGACGTGCGCCAACTGCCGGACGTCAAGAGCCGCTGGATCAATCCGCATTTCATCTACACCCACGGCTATGGCGTGGTCATGGCCGAAGCCAACCGCATTACGTCCGATGGCCTGCCGGAACTAATGATCAAGGATGCGCCGCTGACCACGCGCGCGGGCGGCCTGAAGGTGTCCCGTCCGCAGATCTACTACGGCGAAGCCGTGCATGAGCCCGTCTTTGTCCGCACGGGACAGCCGGAATTTGATTACCCCTCCGGTTCCGACAACGTCCACACTCGTTATGAAGGCAAGGGCGGCTTCCCGGTTTCCAGCTTCCCCATGCGTGTCGCGGCGGCCCTGGCCGAGGGCGATTGGAACATTGTTCTCACCAGCTACCTGACGCCCGAAAGCCGCATGATGATCCGGCGCAAGGTGCTGGATCGCCTCGAAAATCTGGCCGGCTTCATGAAGTGGGATACCGATCCCTATCTGGTGATCGCCAAGGATGGCCGCCTGGTATGGATGGTGGATGGCTTTACGACGTCGAACGCGCATCCCTACGCGCGCCTGGTCAACACCGCGCGGTTCGGCCCACTGAACTACATCCGCAATTCCGTCAAGGCCACCATCGACGCCTATGACGGCACGGTGAGCCTCTACATCTTCGATCCCGCTGATCCGATCGTGCAGGCCTATGCCAGCCTCTTCCCCACCCTGTTCAAGCCGGCCAGCGAGATGCCCGCCGACCTGCGGGAGCATGCCCGGTATCCGGAGACCATTTTCCGTATCCAGGCCGAACTGTTCCGCACCTTCCACATGCATGATCCGGAGGCGTTCTACAACAAGGAAGACTTGTGGGACATTGCCCGCACCACCAGCAGCCAGGACGGTGAGGCGGCGCCCTCAACACCCACCTATCTGGTGGCCACGCTGCCGGATTCGGATGTGCCCGAGTTCCTGCTGATGATCCCATTCACGCCACGCAACAAGGACAACCTGATCGGCATGATGGTGGCGCGCTGCGATGGCGACAAGCTGGGCGAGATCGTGATCTTGGAGCTATCCAAGCAGGAGCTGATCTTCGGCCCCATGCAGATCAAGGCGCGCATCAACCAGGACCAGACCATCTCGAAGGACTTGACGCTGTGGAACCAACAAGGCTCCAAAGTGATCCGCGGCCAGATGCTGGTGCTGCCGATCGACAAGACGTTCCTCTACGTGGAGCCGATCTACCTGCAAGCCTCGCAAGCACCGATGCCGCAGCTGAAGAAAGTGGCGCTGGCTTTGGGCAATCAACTGGTGTACGCAGACACGTATGAGCAGGCGCTAGCGCAGATCTCGAATTCGCAAATGCCCGCCGCTGCCTCCGCGGCTGCGGCCGAGATCTCAAAGTCGGTGGGGACGGCGCCACCCGTGGGAGTGCAACCCGACCGGCGGATGGATGAACTGCGCGGCCGCATGCGCCGTTATCGCGAGCTGATGTCGCAAGGCAAGTTTGGCGAAGCCGGCAAAGAGCTGGAGCAGATCGAAGCGCTGCTGAAGTAGCGCGGGGAGCGAGACGATGGCCGCCACTGTTCGCCTGGACTTGCCCGTCAGCGGCATGACGTGCGCGGGCTGCGTCAAGACGGTCACCGATGCTCTGCAGCGGACTCCCGGCGTGGCCACCGCCAGCGTCAACTTCGCCACCCGCCGCGCCAGCATCGAGTTCGACCCGCAGCAATCGAATCGCGAAAAGCTGTCGGCGGCCATCCGGGAAGCCGGATACGGCGTGGCCGAGGAACACGATGAATCCAGGCAGTTGATGCAACGGTTGGCCGTGGCGGCGGCGTTCACGGTGCCGCTGATGGCGTTGGCCATGGGCCCGTGGATGCACGAGACGCGCTGGGTGCAGTGGTTGCTGGCGACACCCGTGGTGGCTTGGTGCGGCTTCCCCTTCTTCCGCGCCGCCGCCAAAGGTGCGTGGGCCTGGGCGAACGGCATGCCTTTCACCACCGACATGAACACGCTGATCGCCACCGGCACGGGCACGGCGTATGTCTACTCGGCGGTGACACTCCTCCAAGGCTCGCACCGCGAGGTCTACTTTGAATCGGCCGCCGTCATCATCACCTTCATCCTGGCCGGACGCATGCTGGAGGCGCGGGCGCGGGCGCAAGCCTCCAAGGCGATCCAGGGCTTGGCCGAACTGATGCCGCGTGAAGCGGAGGTGCTGCGAGGTGGCTTTCCGTTCCGCGTGCCGCTGGAGCAGGTGAAGGTGGGCGACATCCTGATGGTGCGCCCCGGGCAGCGCTTGCCGGTGGATGGCGTCATCCAGCAGGGCACGGCGTCGATCGATGAATCCTCGCTCACCGGTGAGCCGATCCCGGTTTCAAAAGGCAAAGGCGATTGCGTCTATGCGGGCACGGTAAACACTACGTCTGCCTTCCGCGTCGAAGCCAAGGGCGTGGGCCGCGAGACGATGCTGTCGCAGATTGCCGCCATGGTGGAGCAGGCACAAGGCTCCCGCGCTCCGATCGCGCGGCTGGCCGATGAAGTCAGCGGCTGGTTCACTCCCGCGGTGATCATTGTCGCCCTGGTGACGCTGGCGGTCTGGCTGGTGGCAGGTACACCGGAGCAGGCGATGCTGCACTTTGTGGCGGTGCTGATTGTGGCTTGCCCTTGCGCGTTGGGCTTGGCGACCCCGGCCGCGATCCTGGTGGCCAGTGGCCGGGCCGCGCAACTGGGCATTCTCTTCAAGGGCGGCGAAGCACTGGAGGCGGCGGCCCGCATCGATACGGTGATCTTTGACAAGACCGGCACGCTGACGCGTGGTCGCCCGGAGGTTTCGCAAATCGAAGGTGCGCCGGAGACGCTGGCCTTGGCGGCGGCAGTGGAGCGTTGGAGCGAACATCCGCTGGCCCAAGCGATCCTAGCCCGCGCGGGCACCGCGGGAGAGTCCACCGCCTTTGAAGCGCTACCGGGCGTGGGCGCCCGAGCGCAGGTGGATGGCGCGCTGGTGGAAGTGATCACCGATGAAAGCCGTCCAGAAGCCACCTGGCTGCTCGTCCGCCGCGACGCCGTGGAGGTAGGCCGGATCGCCTTGGCCGACATGCTGCGGACCGAAGCCGCGGAGACGGTGGCGCAACTGCGGGCTCTCAGCATTGAGCCGTGGCTGCTGTCGGGAGATCGCAAGGCGGTCGCCGAAAAGGTAGCAACCGAACTGGGAATCGCTCATGTGCTGGCGCCGGTGCTGCCTCACCAAAAGGCGGACCGCGTCAAGCGGCTGCAAAAGCAAGGGGCCAAGGTGGCAATGGTGGGCGATGGCATCAACGACGCGCCAGCGCTGGCCATGGCCAACGTGGGCATCGCCATCGGCACCGGCACGGAGATCGCCATGGAGGCCGCGCATGTGACGCTGATCTCGACCGGCGGCTTGGTTGATTTGCGAAAGGTGCCGCAAGCCTTGCGCCTCGCGCGGCGCACCTTGTCGGCCATCCAGCAGAACCTATTCTGGGCGTTCGCCTACAACGTGGTGGGCATCCCACTGGCTGCCGGAGCACTGCGGCCTTGGACGGGCCTGGAACTATCGCCCATGTTCGCCGCCGCCGCCATGGCGCTGTCCAGCGTCAGTGTAGTGGCCAACTCGCTGCGTCTGCGCCGGGCTTAAGGGATACCCGCGGCGCGCTTCCAGCCGGGACGCTCACTCTGGCGCGCCGGAGCAGTAGTGTCACCGGGCGTGCTGCGGCGCGTCACCGGCAGGGCACGCGAGAAATCGATCTCCGCATCATCAAAGGTGATCGGCCGGTCGAGAATCATTTCGACAGTAGTCCCTTTGCCCAGCACCGCATCGGGTCCGCGGGTGGCCAGCACGCCGATCATCGCGGCAGCAGCTCCGGCGGCGGCACCAATGCCCGCGCCCATGCCCGCACGGCCGGCAGCGGAACCAGCAATGGCTCCGACAATGGTGCCGGTGGTGGCCGCTTCGCCGATGCCTTTGGCGTCACCGGACTTGTTGCCGTCGCCCTGGATCTTGCCCTCTTCGCGGTCCAGCCGACCCGGGTTGGTGCCATCCACGTTCGACATCCGGGAGCGGAAGTCCCGGATGATGCCGTTGGGCAGAATCAATGTATCGAAGCGCACAAACAGTTCCGCGCGACCCTTCACGCGGCCGGCGCGCTTGACTGTGGTGACGGTTCCGGCGACGCTCGACCCCACCGGGATCACCACGCGGCTAGCCACGATGATGGGGAACACCGTTTCCAGATAGACCCGGTCACCTTCGGCGGCGTTCTTGGTGCTCACCGAGTTCAACAGACTAAGCGGAATGCGCGTGCCAGTCTCGACACGTACCGCCGGGGCCGGTTGCGGGGCTGCCGCCGGGGCGTCTTGAGCAAGCCAGGCTAGGGCGATGGTGGCGATAAACATCAGTGGACTCCTTACACCACGATAAACGCTTCCGGCACCCGGCAAGTTGCAAAACTCTTGGGTGAAGGCGGAACCGGGGCGAGATTCGTACAATGGAGGGGCGGGCCCGTAGCTCATCTGGATAGAGCACCGACCTTCTAAGTCGGGGGTAGCAGGTTCGAGTCCTGCCGGGCCTACCAATAGGATCCACTTCATTGAACCGCTTCCTATCCCGGCGCACCGCCCCGTTCCGCCGCATTCTGCTGGTTGAATCCGGCTCGCGCTCCATTGCGGAAGGCTGGCTGGGTTGGCTGAACAAAGAGCATCCGCAAGCCTCAGTGGATCTGCTGACCTGCTACGACGGCGAGCCCCAGCATTACGATGGCGCACGCGGAGCGGTGTTCTCCACCAACGACTACCGGACCGACGCCGCCCGGCAGGCGCTAATGACGGAGTTTCTAGCCAACCACTACGACGTTGTTGCCATCATCTGTGCCGACGAGCCGGTGATGACCAAGTGGAAGTGGTACACGGCGCTGAAGCTGAAGTGCAAAGTGGTGATCATCAACGAGAATGGCGACTGGTTTTGGCTCGACCGCGGCAACTGGGATATCGTCCGCAAGTTTGTCGCCTTCCGTAGCGGCCTGTCCGGTTCCGGCGCGCTATTGCAGCCGTTGCGCCTGTTGGCTTTTCCGTTCACGTTAACCTATCTGTTGCTGTACGCACTGATGGTCCATACCCGTCGAAAGGTGTTTTCATGAAAGCGATTGTTGTCCATGAGCCAGGTGGCGCGGAGAACCTGCGTTACGAAGAGATCGCGCGGCCGGAGCCTGGAAGGGGCGAAGTGCTGGTCCGGATCGTGGCCGCCGGGGTGAACTACATCGACACCTATTTCCGGCGCGGCATGTACCCCGCCCCGGAGCGGCCCATGCGCTTAGGGATGGAAGGGTCAGGCTACGTGGAGACACTGGGCGAAGGCGTGACCTCGTTTGCGGTGGGCGACCCGGTAGCATTTGCGATGACGCGCGGCGCCTATGCCGAATACTGCGTCGTGGCGGCGGACAAGCTGGTGCCAGTGCCCACGGGCGTTCCGGTGGCGGAAGCGGCGCAGATGATGTTGCAGGGCATGACGGCCCACTATCTCACCCGGTCCACGTTTGCCCTGAAGCCCGGCGATACCTGCCTGGTGCACGCGGCGGCTGGCGGAACGGGGCGGCTGCTGTGCCAGATCGCCAAGATCGTCGGTGCCCGTGTGATCGGTACGGCCGGCAACGAAACCAAGGCCGAACAGGCCAAGGCCGCTGGCGCCGATGACGTGATCCTTTACCAGACGCAGGATTTTGTCGCGGAAGTGAAGCGCATCACCAATGGACGCGGCGTCGATGTGGTCTACGACGGCGTCGGAGCCACGACGTTCGACGGCAGCCTCAACTGCCTGCGGTCGCGCGGCATGATGGTGCTGTTCGGCCAATCTTCCGGCCCGGTGCCGCCGTTTGACATCCAGGTGCTGAACCAGAAGGGTTCACTGTTCCTGTCCCGCCCCAGCCTGGGCCATTACGTCGCCACGCGCGAGGAGTTGGAATGGCGCGCCAAGGAGATCTTCGAGTGGCGCGCGGCGAGCAAGCTCGCCTTTGCCCTGGACCGCAGCTACCCGCTGGCCGATGCCGCTCAGGCACACCTGGATCTGGAAGGCCGCAAGACCGCGGGCAAGCTGGTCCTGACGGTCAGCCAATGAGCTTCGACCCGAACACGCTGGATCTGGCCGCATTAGGCGTCGAAGCGTTTCTGACGGCGGAACCGTCCAACGTCCGTTATCTCACCGGCTTCACCGGCTCCAATGGACTGGTGTTGATGGAGGGTGGGCGGATGACGCTGTTCACCGATCCCCGCTACACCATCCAGGCCTCGGCCGAATACTCAGGCCCAGTGGACGTGATCAAGCGAGGTGGCTTGCCGCTGGCCGCCGCCAAACTGATTACCCGCCGGAGGCTGCGCAAGGTGGGGTTCGAGAAGAACCGGCTCAGCTTTGCCGCACATGCGGCGTTGACGGCAGCGCTCGACAAAAAGGCCGAACTGGTGCCATTGGATGACGTGATCGAGACCCGCCGGATGGTGAAGACCCCGGCCGAGATCGCCAAGATCCGCCATTCCGTGAACCTGAATTCTCAGGCCTACCTGCGCGCGCTCCAGCGCTTCAAGCCGGCCATGACCGAGGCGGCGCTGGCAGCCGAAATCGATTACCAGGTGCGCCGGTTGGGTGCGGACGGCCCGGCCTTTGACACCATCGTCGCCAGCGGCGAGCGCACCGCCCTGCCCCACGCGCATCCGGTGGCTAAACCGATTCAGCCCAATCAGTTATTATTAATAGACATGGGCGCGATGGTGGACGGATATGCGTCCGACATGACGCGCACGCTGGCGGTCGGCCGGGTTTCGGGGACGCTAAAAAAGATGTATGCGGCGGTTCTGGAGGCTCAACTGGCGGCCATTGACCGGATCAAGCCGGGAGTGAGTGCCGGGCAGATTGACCGTGCAGCCCGTGATGTGTTGAAGGGTCATGGCCTGGACAAGGAGTTTGTGCATTCCACCGGCCATGGACTAGGTTTAGAAATTCACGAGGGCCCGCGCCTCGGCAAGAGTGAGAAGCGCAAGTTGGAAGCGGGCATGGTGATCACGATAGAACCGGGCGTTTACCGCGAAGGCGTCGGCGGAGTCCGGATTGAAGATACCGTGCTGGTCACCGCTACGGGGCCTGAAGTACTGACGCCAACACCCAAAGAATTGATGTCCATCTGAAATGACGAACGAAGAAATCAAACAGCTGATCGCCCTGGCACAAGAAACCGGCGTGGCGGAGTTGGAAGTACAACGCGGCGAAAACCGCATCCGCGTCAAACTGGCCGGCTCCAATGACTATTTCCCGGTTCCCGCCGCCGTCGCCCCGGCTCCGGCCGCCACGGTGGGAGCGATCTCCGCCCCGCCGGCCTCATCGGACCCGCTGAGTGACCCTAATGTGGTGCTGATCAAGTCCCCCATTGTCGGCACTTTCTATGAAGCCTCCTCACCCACCTCAGCGCCCTTCGTGAAAGTGGGCGATTCGGTCTCCGTGGGCAAGGTGCTGTGCATCATCGAATCGATGAAGCTGATGAACGAGATTGAGTCCGAATACGCCGGCACCATCGTCGCCAAGCTGGTCGAGAACGGCCACCCGGTAGAATACGGTGAAGCGATGTTTGCGGTGCGCCCCGCATAGCTGTACCCATGTTCCAGAAGATTCTGATCGCCAACCGCGGCGAAATCGCCCTCCGCATCATTTGCGCCTGTAAGGACCTGGGCATCAAGACGGTGGCCGTCTACTCAGAAGCCGACCGCAACAGCCTCCACGTCCGGTTCGCCGACGAAGCCGTCTGCATCGGCCCGGCCAAAAGCGCCCGTAGCTACCTGGACATCCCGTCAGTGATGAGCGCCGCCGAGATCACCAACGTCAATGCCATCCACCCGGGCTACGGCTTCTTAAGCGAGAACGCCGACTTCGCCGAAGTCTGCGCTGCACACGGCGTCAAATTCATCGGCCCTAGCCCGAACGTCACCCGCATGATGGGCCTCAAGCAAAAGGCTCGCGCGGCCATGAAGGAAGCGGGCGTACCCACGCTGCCCGGTTCCATCGACGTGCTCCATTCCGCGGAAGAGGCGCTGGAGATCGCCAATGAGATCGGCTACCCGGTGATCCTAAAAGCCGCCGCCGGTGGTGGTGGACGCGGCATGCGGGTGGTCCATTCGGCGGAAGAGCTGCCCACGCAGCTGCTGCAGGCGCAGACCGAAGCCGGTGCGGCATTCTCGGTGCCGGACATCTACGTCGAAAAGTACATCCCCAACCCGCGCCACATCGAGTTCCAGTTGCTGGCCGACGAGCACGGCGATGTCGAAGTGTTGTTTGAGCGTGAATGCTCCATCCAGCGCCGTCACCAGAAGCTGATCGAAGAAGCTCCCTCACCCGTGGTGACGCCGGAGCTGCGCGCCGAAATGTGTGAGCGGCTGAAGGTGGCCTTCAAGAAGATTGGCTACACCAACGCGGGCACCGTCGAGTTTCTGATGGACCCCGAGGGCAACCTCTTCTTCATCGAAGTGAACGCCCGCATCCAGGTGGAGCACCCGGTAACGGAAGCCATCACGGGCGTCGACCTGGTGAAGAGTCAGATCCTGATCGCCGCCGGGGCCAGGTTGTCTGACTTCCTGATCCGCCCCATCCAGCTAAACGGCCACGCCATCGAATGCCGCATTAACGCCGAGCACCCGGAAACGTTCGCACCCTCACCAGGGCGCATCACCGGCTTGAACCTGCCTGGCGGCATTGGCGTCCGCGTCGACACGGCAGTCTATACCGACGGTGTCATTCCGCCCTACTATGACTCGCTAGTGGCGAAACTGATCTGCCACGGCGCCACGCGCGAAGAAGCCATTGACCGGTCGCTGCGCGCACTCGACATGTTTGTGGTGGAAGGCATCTACACCTCCATCCCGCTCCAAAAGCGCATCCTGGCCGACGAAGATTTTCGAGCCGCCCGGATCGACACGAACTACATCGCCCGCAAAATGCCGCCGAAGGCAACCGCCGCCAAGGGGTAGGCCGGGCGAGAACCTCGCCCTCAGCCAGCGGCGCGGCTCGATCTGCGGCAAACTAGCCCTATGATCGCTTCGATCAACGTCCTGACGGAACGATTGACGTGACCCATCCGGTCCCATTCTTGCGTCGAGCTGGCTCGATTGCGATCCATCTTGTTCTATTTCTGTTGCAAACCGTCGCAGTCGTTATTGTTTCCCTGGTTGCGCGCTTTGTTGGCGAGGCGATGTTGTTCCGACTCCATTCCGGCCATTGCGGTGTCAGGGGGGTTGCGACAACAGCAATTGCGCCGATGCTCGCGGGATACCTGCTGGGACACTCTGCGTCAGTAATTCTGGGCCGCTACAACAATTTGCTGTCCTACTGGGTGTGGGTGATTCCGACTCTTTGGGCTCTGCGCGTGTTCGGTATAAGTCCAACTCAGCTCAACTTCATGTTCTGCACCGGCGGTAAGAGCGAGGGATTGACTGGACTTCTGGTCACCGGACCATGGTGCTGCGCTGCTTTCTACTCGGTCGCGTGCTGGCGCGCGTCCCGCCATCGTGTATTGCCCGAACGGCCGTGAAGCTTGTCGTGGCATGGGCTCAGCAGGCGCATGGCCTGATAAGCTGACAAATGTGCGCATCAGTTTTGATTCCTCCAACCTTCTTTCGAGCCTGATCGGCCCCGAACACGGCCTCACTCCGGCTGACTTGAAGGGTTCCGACAACGCCGCCTACGCTGCTCTGGCCGCATTCAAGCAGTCCGCCGAACAGGGGACTTATGGTTTTCCCTTGCTCCCGTTCCAAAAGGAGCTGATCGCCTCCATTGCGGACTACGCGTCGAAGCTGGCGGGCACCTACGACACGGTGTGCGTGGTGGGCATCGGTGGCTCCGCGCTGGGCGCCTGGGCGCTCGATTGCGGATTGCGCGGCCAGCACCCGCTGCAGGCGGCCTTCTCAGCAAAGAACCCGCGCCTGGCGATCCTGGACAACGTCGACCCCCAGTTTGTCGAAAGCGCACTGGCCTCGATGACGCCCAAGAAGACGCACGTCGTCGTGATCGCCAAATCCGGCGCCACCGCCGAGACCGTGGCCACCTTCATGATCGTCAAGGATTGGCTGGAAGCGGCACTGGGCAAGAAGGCCGCGGCGCGGATCACCGTCGTCACCAGTGAAGGCCGGGGCGACCTGAAGGTGCTGGCCACGCAGCAGGGCTACACCACATTCCACCTGCCCGATAACGTCGGTGGACGCTTCAGCGTGCTCTCGGCCGTTGGCCTGGTGCCAGCGGCGCTGGCGGGCTTCGACATCAAGAAGATCTGCAAGGGCGCAGCCGAAATGACGAAGCTGTGCTGGACGAAGGATCTCGATAAGAACGTCGCCCTCCGCGCGGCGCAGTTCCATCATCTGGTGTGGACCAAGAAGGGCAAGACGCTGCAAGTGGCTTTCCCCTACGTCAACCGCCTGTGGGGCAGCGCGTTCTGGTTCCGGCAGTTGTGGGCGGAGTCACTGGGCAAGAAGAAGAACCGCGCGGGCGAAGTGGTGCACGTGGGCCAGACGCCGATTGCCGCCCTCGGCACCACCGATCAGCACAGCCAGGTGCAGCTCTACATGGAGGGCCCCAACGACAAGGTGTTCAGCTTCTGGACCGTGGACAAGTTTGCCACCTCCGGCAAGATCCCGAAGGGCAAGCTGGGCCTGGAAGGCTTCGACTATTTGGCCGGGCAATCGCTGGCCAAGCTGATCGACGCCGAGCAGAAGGCCACCGCCGCCGCACTCACGGAAGAGCAGCGCCCCAACTGCAACTACACGCTCTCGAAGTTGGATGAAGAGCATCTGGGCGCATTCCTGCAACTGCTGGAGTTCCAGACGGCCTTCATGGGCGAACTGCTGAACATCAACGCGTTTGACCAGGAAGGCGTTGAGCTGGGCAAGAAGTTCACCTTCGCGCTGATGGGCCGCAAGGGCTTCAAAGAGTTCGGCGACCGCTTTGCCGCCTACGAAAAGAAGCGCAAGGGCAAATGATCTCGCGCCGCCGCCTGCTCGCCAGTACAGCCCTGGCCGCGCCGATGCTGGCGCTGCCTCGCAAGACGGCGGCGGAGCGCATCAACGTCCTCTTCATTGGGTCCGATGACTGCCGGGCCACGCTGGGCTGCTACGGCCACCCGCTGGTAAAGACCCCGCATCTGGACGCCTTGGCCGCACGCGGCGTCCGGTTTGATCGCGCCTACTGTAACTTCCCGCTCTGCGGACCCAGCCGCACGTCGATGCTATCGGGCGTGCGGCCGGATACCACCAAGATCTGGGAGAACCAGCTCGCCGTGCGGGACCGCATGCCCGAGGCCATTACCCTGCCCCAGTTGTTCCGGCAAAGCGGCTGGGAATCAACGCGCCTGGGCAAGATGTACCACATGGACGTGCCGGAATCGATCGGCACCAACAATTGGGACGATCCGCCGTCCTGGAATCGCGCCCTGAGTCTCGATGGCCCCGAGAACAAGACCATCGGCGAAGGCCGCAACCCCACTCCTGGTTTTCCTTCGGGCAATGCCTTTCACTGGATCTCCTTTGCCGGCGATGGCCGCGATCAGGCCGATCAACGCGCCGCCGACCAAGCGGTCGAACTGATCCGTGGGCCGCGCCAGCAGCCCTATTTCCTGGGCCTGGGCCTGCTCCGGCCCCATGTGCCGCTGGTGGCGCCGTCGAAGTTTTTTGACCTCTACCCGCTCGACAAAGTGGACCTCCGCACCAACCCCGCGGGTGACGTGGAAGACATCCCGCAACTCAGCGAGATCACCATCACCCGCCGCGGCGGCGACATGAAGATGAATGAGCGGGACAAGCGTGAAGTGCTGCGCGCTTACTATGCCTCGGTCAGCTACATGGATTCGCTGGTGGGCCAGGTGCTGCAAGCGGTCGAAAAGAAGGGCGAATTGACCCGCACCGCCGTCGTATTCTGGAGCGACCACGGCTACCATCTAGGCGAACATTTCCGCTGGCAGAAGCGGAGCCTGTTCGAAGAATCCTCCCGCGTCCCGCTGATCGTCGCCGCGCCCGGCAGAAAGGCTCGCGGAGCCACCAGCCGAGCACTAGTGGAACTGGTGGACGTCTACCCCACGGTGGCCGAACTCGCTGGACTCACACCCCCGGCGCACCTCGAGGGCCAAAGCTTCGTGCCACTCCTCGACCGCCCGCAACGCCCCTGGAAGACGGCGGCCTTCACCCAGGTCTATCAGCCACCCAACATCGTGGGCCGAGCCGTGGTGACTCAGCGATACCGCTACATCCAGTGGACCGGCGAGGCTCCAGCGACGGCCAAAGAGCCGGGGTCAGAGGATCGCGAAGAACTCTACGACCACCAGACCGACCCGCACGAGTTCACCAACCTCAGCCGCAACCCGGTCCACTCTGCCACACTGGCTCAAATGCGGCAAGTGATGGCGGCGGGTTGGAAGGCAGCGCGGGCGAAGGCGTAGGGTCGCCTAAAGTGAGTTAAGGATAGCCTCGCGCGTAACTCCCTTGTGCGCCGACACGGCCCGCAACAAAGAGTTCAGCGTTCCGATCCGCAATGGATGATGGGCCGGGATGGCCAAGCGTTGATGGGTGTGCTGTTCCGTCCCAGAATGATGTGGCTCCCCACTTGATGGACCCGCCGATAGTTCCAATGAGCGCACAGCACCTGGACCAACTCAGGGCCCGATAGATCGCGCGGAATCTTCACGCGACTTGCAGCACCTCGTCACGCACCAAGTGAAGGCGAACCGACGTGGGCAAGGGTTGATCAAAGAAGTAGGCCGCTACCGCCTCCTTGACGTTGGCGCGCAGTTCATCCCAGGTGTCGGCCTGCGTGAAAATGTTCTCCGTCAGGCACTCCGCGCAATAGCCGCCATCGGGTTCCTGCACCACTTCAAACACCAGATTGGACATATTCCCTCCGGGATAAGGCACCACCGGAAACCACGTGGCCTACGGGTGCGAGATGTAGTCCATCCGCCCGCCGTCAATGGTCAAGGTCTGCGCGGTGACAAATCCGGCGGCATCGCTCACCAGAAAGGCCACGCCGTTGGCGATGTCTTCCGGAGTGCCGATGCGCCGCGTCATCGCTCGATCGGACATACGCGCCACTACCGCTTGCACCTCAGCTTCTGTCTTCCCTTGGGTAACCATGTCCGTCATGATGAAGCCCGGGGCGATGGCGTTGACGGTGATGCCGTGGGGGCCCAGGTCGAAGGCGAAACGCCGTGTGAGCGTGATGACGGCGGCTTTGGTGGCGGCGTAGAACGTCGTACCCGCAAAGGCCGTACCGTGTGCGGCAATCGAGCTCATGTTCACGATGCGGCCGAAGCGGCGTTCCATCATGCCGGGGGCGACCGCGCGCGTCATCGCCACTAACCCATCGACGTTCACCTGACGCATCGCCTCAAACTCGGCCGTGTTCATGTCGAACAGGTCGCCCCGGTTCAACACCCCGGCGTTGTTGATAAGAACCTCCACGGGCCCCAGGTCCGCTTCCACCTTTGCGACCAGTTGCTTCACCTGCTCGCGATCCGCAATATCCGCCTGCACGGCCAGCGGCACATCGAGGGTACCCCGGGTCTGCTTGTAGCTGATGGCGACGCGATAGCCGTCGGCTTGCAGCCGCTCGGCAATGGCGCGACCAATGCCACGGGATCCGCCGGTAACCAGGGCCACTCGCGACATGGGATTGCTCCTTTGGGGACTAGTTCTGCGCGGGCTCAATGATGGCGCTCATGGAACCCTTTGATTGCACCATCCGCCAATCAGCGCCATAGGCATGGATCTGCTGGCGGGCAAACTCGGCGGGCTCCAGCTCGCACGTCATCACGATCGTCCGCTTTTGCGCATCCACTTCGACGGCGTGCGTAAAGGCCTGATCGGCGGACATGAAGAACAGCTTTTGCAGCATGTCGACAACGTAATCATAGGTATGCTCGTCGTCATCCAGCAGCACGACATGGAACAGCTTCGCGTGCTCATGCAGCTCTTCATCGTCGATTTCGGGAAGTGGCAGTACCGGGCGGGTCACAGCATTTCTATTCTACGACGCGCGCACGACGGCGGGCTACCCTGCGATAGCCCCAAGCTCACGGATGGGGCTGGGCCGACGGCGGAATGGATAGCGCAAAAAGCAAAAGCCCCATGCTTTTGGGCACGGGGCTGATGGATCGGAACTTAGCTGGCCTAGGCCAGCGGACGCAGCACGTGCTCCAGGGCTTCAATAAAGAAGTACTCGCCCCACATCACGCTTTCGTTGACGCCCAGGCCCTTGTGGATGTGATACACACCACCGCCCAACACGCCTTCCCACTTGGGATTGGTGTGCGGAACGTGCTTCTCACACAGGCTGCGCAGGATGCGGACGGCGGTGGTCCAGTAGAAGTGGCCCTTCACCGGATCCTGGATCAAGCGGGACAAACGCAGCAGGCCCGCAGCCGTGATCGCAGCAGCAGAGGTGTCCACCTGCTTGCGGCTGGCATCCACGCCGTTGTGGCCCTTGTAGTCGGCCGGAGGGTTGTAGTCCCACGGCGGCACGCCGTCGGCGGGCGTGAAGGTGATGTAGTAGTCGGCGCAGGCTTCGGCGGTTTCCAGGAACCGGGGGTCGCGCGAATACTCGTAGCAAGTGCCGAACCCATACAGCGCCCAGGCCAAGCCGCGAGACCAGCAGGAATCCCCGCGGAAACCCTGGTGCGTGGTCTGCTTCAGGAACTCGCCCGTCTCGGTATCAAACAGACCTTCGTGCGACGTCGAGCCATCACCACGGACGAGATACTTACGCGTGGTCAAGGCGTGGCGCATCGCCACCTGGCGCAGCTTGGGGTCACCGGTTTCGCGCGCGGCGTAGAAAATGATGCCGACGTTCATCATGATGTCGATGAACAACGAATTGTCGGCCACAAAGCTGCGCAGATACTGGCCCTTCTCCTTGAAGCGCAGCGACATGGTCTTGCCCGCTTCGATCAGCACCTCGTTCAGCGCCTGATCCTTGGTCTTGCGGAACCAGCGATAGTACGTTGAGAAGAAGATGAAGCCCAGGTCGTGCACATCGCGGTCCAGCTTGCGGTGCTCCAGCGGCTCCGAATAGCGGATCGCCTGTTGCATCCAGTAGGCGGCTTCGCTGCCTTCGGAGCGCTTTTCAAATAGCCACATCATGCCGGGGAAGAAGCCATCGCACCAATGGGTCCAGGCCGGTTTGCCATGCTTCCACTGGCCGTCTTCGGTGTACATCGGGTAGAAGTCCGGGTGGGTTTCGACAAGGCGCTTCACTTGCGATTTGGCAAAGGTCCAGGTGTTCTCAAACAGCTGGCGGTCGGTATCGAGTTCGAATTGAATCACGGTTGTACAGCCTCAAGTGTCGCACCATCTGGCCGAAAATCTCTACTGAGGGAAATACCTTAGAGCGGTCTGGACGGATACCAACCATAGCCATCGCGCGACCCCGCATAATGGAGTTGTGTCCTTGATGCTCCAGGAGATCCGTGAACAGCCCGTCGCGCTGGCCCGGACTTTGAAATCTGAACTCGCGGCCATCGTCAAGCTGCGCAAGTATTTGGAAACGCACCGGCCCCGCCTGGTGGTATTGGCCGCTCGCGGCACCTCAGATAACGCCGCGCAGTTCGGACGTTATCTGATCGAGATCTCGACCGGAATTCCCGTGTCGCTGGCCGCGCCCAGCGTGCATACGCTCTACCGGGCGCCGGTGAACATGGCCGATACGCTGGTGATCGGCGTGTCGCAATCAGGCGAATCGACGGACGTTAACTTTGTGCTGGAACGCGCCAAGGAACAGGGCGCCTTCACCATCGGCGTCACCAACGAAAGCGAATCAACACTGGCCCGGTTGGCGGATCAGACCATCCAGGTCCGCGCGGGCAAAGAGAAAAGCGTGGCCGCCACCAAGACCTACACCGGCCAGTTGCTGGCCATGTATCTGATCGCCTGGGCCTTGGGCGCGGACCTGAAGCTGAAGGATCTGGAGAAGCTGCCGGATCTTGCCGCCCAAGCCCTGAGGCTCGAAAAGCAGGTGGCGGAGCGATGCGTCCGGTATCACTACATGGAGCGCGCCGTGGTGGTGGGCCGCGGCCTGAACTACGCCAACGCCTTTGAGATGGCCTTGAAGCTGATGGAGACCTGCTACGTGGTCGCCGAACGCTTCTCTTCAGCTGACCTGCTGCACGGGCCGATCGCGATGGTGGAACGCACCTTCCCCGCCTTCCTGTTCGCCCCCTCAGGCGTCACATGGAAGGCGGTAAGCGAGACGCTGACCAAGCTGCAATCGCTGCACGCCGAGACGTTCGTGATCAGCGACAAGAGCAACAAGGAGGTCAGCAAGCCGGACTTGCAGTTACCGATGAAGCTGAACGAGCTCTACACGCCGATCCCCTACATCATCCCCGCGCAGCTGTTTGCCGCGCACTTGGCGGCGGAGAAGGGTCTCAATCCGGACCAGCCGCGGGCGTTGTCAAAAGTGACGCAGAATATCTAGCTGGTTACCGCATTATCTCCGCCCAGTGCAGAAACCGCGCCAGATCCTTGCGGTGGCTCCAGGTGAACCTCCAAAATGTAGCGGCGTCGATCTCATCCGCCGGAATGCCGGCGTAGGTTTCGATGCGCCACTTCAGGTAGGGGCTGCGCCAGGGCGTCAGACGGTAGCCGCGCGAGAGGCGCCACAGGACGGCCAGCATTACTTCTTCTTCTCGGCACTGGCGTAGTAGCCCGTGCGGGTGCGGACGGTGGGCTTATTCGGGCCGTTGGCCGTCACCTTAATCGTCCGGAAGCTGCCATCCAGCGTCTGGTTGGTGGGCGAATAGGCCAGCACGTACTGGTTGCGGATGTCATGCGCCACTTCGAGCGAAATACGCTCCACTTCGGCCAGGTCCTTGGGGAAGAAGAACAGGCCGCCCGTGGCGGTGGACATCGCCTCGACGGCGCGCTTGGCCTTGCGGGCGGCGGTGCGCTCCTCGGCTTCCAGCAGGCCGATGCAGTGAATCACGATCTCTTCGCTGGACACTTTGCGGAGCAGTTGTTCCAGTTTGGTGAGGCTGGCGTTGTCGTTGCCGTCGGTGATCAGCATGATCACCTTTTTCTCGCGCTTGCCTTTTTGCTTCAGCCGGTCCATGGTCATGGCGACGGCGTCGTACATGGCCGTACCACCCCGAGCGTCGATACGCTGGAGGCCCTCTTCCATCTTCTTGATGTCAGAGGTGAGCGGCACGTCCTCGTAGGCTTCGTCGTTGTAGTTGACCACCATCACTTCGTCACGCGGGTTCGACTCCTTCACCATCGCCAGCGCCGCCGCTTCCACCTTTTGGCGATTGTTCCGCATGGACCCGGAGTTGTCGACGATGAGGCCGAGCGAAACCGGGACATCTTCGCGGCGGAAAATGCGAATCTGCTGCGGTTGACCGTTTTCGGTGACCTTGAACGCTTCCTTCGGCAGATTGGTGACCAGCTTACCCTTGCTGTCCACCACTGAGGCGTGCAGCACTACCAGCCGCGTATCGGAGCGGAAGGTGGCGTCCTGATCCTGAGCCAGCGCAGAGAAAGAGAGCAAAGAGAGAGGCAGCAGCAGTAGCAAGCGCCGGAGTTGGGATTGTGGGGCCCTATTGGGCTGGTGCATAGTAACCTTGCCGCCAAAATGGCCTCAACGGAGGAAGGCCGCGCGGCTGATTTAATTTTACCTGGACTCGGCGATATTTGCCGTCCCGCATCTGATTCGAGGGACTATAACCAATAACGTATTGGTTGCGCAGTTCGATTCCGATTTTTGCGGCGATGTCCGGCAGTTCGTTCAAATTCTCAACGGCGAAGTGTCGGCCACCGGTCTGCTCCGCCATTTCGTTAAGCAGACCGGGCCCGGAAAGCTCTTCCGCGGAGCGGCCCCGGGCGTGGATGGGCTCAAAGATGCCGATGGCGTAGATCTGCACGTCGGCCTCACGAACCGCGTTCTTGATTTCGCTTTCGGTGTAGCGGCTGGAATTGTCGCCGCCATCGGACAGAATCAGGACCGCCTTGCGGGTGTTCTTGGCCTTCTTCATCTGGTTCATGGCGAGATAGACGCCATCCAGCAGCGCCGTCCGGCCCCGGGCATTGGTAAAGGCCAGGCGGTTCTGAATCTCTTCGGTGTTGTGCGTAAAGGGAACGACGAGTTCCGGCCGGTCATTGAACTGCACCAGAAAGAACTCATCCTCCGGATTGGCCGTCTTGAAGAACTGGGCGGCCGCCTGGCGTGACTTATTCAACTTGGCGCCCATGGAGCCCGAAGCGTCAAACACCAGCCCCACCGACAAGGGCGCGTCTTCGCTGGCGAACTGCTTGATCTCCTGCTCGATCTTGTCTTCCAGCAGCTTAAAGTGCTCCCGCTCCAAGCCGGTGACGAAGCGATTCAGCGGATCAGTGACGGTGACCGGGATCAGCACCAGACTCGTGTCGACACGAATATTCGATCCCCGGGACTCCTCCACCTTGGGCGCAGCGGTGCTTTTGCGCGGCTCAATGGTGGGTTTAGGGCCAGACTGCCCAGCCACCCCAGGAACCAGGGCCGGTACCAGGAGAATGGTCAAGCTGAAAGACATGGGGAATCGGACCATAGAGCTGTTTCTCTTCATCGTGAGTATAACGCCACACGCAAATGCTCCCATGAGCAACTTTGCCGCCGCGATGCGGCCTGACCGTTTAGACGCCATCCGGCACCAAACAGTTTGATTGTTTCCACGGGCATCAGCCGTCTGGAGCCAGCCCCGGCGTGCCGGGAATGTTTTGCGCGGCAGACGGCATTCAATCCCAGAACTCCCATGACCCTCCGCATCTCCATCATCGGCCTGCCGCACCACCAACTGGCCGGGGTGCGCGATCTTTTTTCGATCTACCAATGAAGGACACACATCCAGGGTCATGGATCGTATCTTCTAATAGAATTGGAGGCCTATGCTGATTCGTACTCGTCCTGGTTGGGAATTGCCGGAAAGCGCGGTGACCCCGGAGAAGTTCTATTTGAACCGCCGCCAGCTGTTGGCGGCTGCCGGATTCCTGGGAGTGGAGGGCCTGATGGCCGACACCGCCAAGCGGAACCCGGAATTTGCCGACGCCACCAAGTTGACGCCGGAATTCGCCGCCACCGGCTACAACAACTTCTACGAACTGCACCCCACCGACAAGGAAAAGGCCAAGGACCTGGGTGACAAGTTCATCACGGAGCCTTGGTCGTTTGAAGTCTCGGGCCTCGTCAACAAGCCCAAGAAGTACGACCTGGACGACATCCGCAAGCGGATGCCAATGGAAGAGCGCATCTACCGGTTCCGCTGCGTCGAAACCTGGGCCATGGTGGTGCCGTGGACCGGTTTCCCGATCTCGCAACTGATCAAGGAAGTGGAACCCAAACCCAACGCCAAGTATCTCCGCTTTGTGACCGCCAACCGGCCGGACCAGTTTCCGGGGATGAAGATGGCGCCGTTCTATCCGTGGCCCTACCACGAGGGTCTGCGGATGGACGAAGCGATGAATCCGCTGGCGATGTTTGTGACCGGGATCTACGGCAAGCCGCTACCCAAGCAGAACGGCGCGCCCCTCCGAGTCGTGACGCCCTGGAAGTACGGCTACAAGAGCATCAAGGCGATCGTCAAAATCGAGTTCACCGAAAAGGAGCCGCCGACATTCTGGAACAAGCTGCAATCCAGCGAATACGGCTTCTATTCCAATGTCGAACCCGGCAAGCCCCACCCCCGGTGGTCACAAGCTAATGAGCGGCTGATCCCCACCGGCGAGCGTCAGAAGACTCTGCAATACAACGGCTATGAGAAGTACGTGGCCGGGATGTACAACGGGAAAGAGTTTTAGCGGCCCGATCCGGGATCATGAAAGTTGGGCTGCTCATGATAACCTCAAGATCATGAGCAGCCCGATTCAAATCCGGCGACCCGATGTGGCGGCAGCCGCGAGGGAGTTGGCGGCCCTGCGCGGCGTTTCCATCACGGACGCCATTTCCGAGGCCATACAGGTCCGGCTGCAGACGCACAAGGCGGCGCAGCAATCCGAAAAGGCCGCGCGTCTAGCGAAGGCGCACGAGGCCCTCCAACGGCTTTGGGCGTTGCCCAGAATCGGTCCGCTGCTGACCGATGACGACTTCTATGACGAAGACGGCCTCCCGAAATGACTTTTGTGGCGGATGCTTCCGCCCTGCTCGCGGTACTGCTCAGGGAGCCGGATGCTGATTGGTACCGGGCAAAGCTGGATCAGGCAGAAGTCATCTGGCTTTCACCGGTCAACTGGTTTGAAGTTCAAGCCCGGATCATTCGGTTGCAAGGTGACGAAGGAACGGCGGAAGCTACGACGTGGCTGGAAGGGCTCGGTATCCAAATAGAACCGATAACGAAGGATCAGGCCAGCATTGCCTTCGTGGCTCTCACCAAATACCGCGACCGCCCAGCCAAGCTCAACCTGGGAGATTGCTTCGCCTACGCACTGGCGAAGACCAAGGGCGTTCCGCTGCTCTACAAAGGCGATGACTTCAAGGCCACCGACCTCACTTCGGCGTAACGCGCCGGCCCTAAACCTGCTTCGACTCCACCACCACCGGCTCTTCTTCCTCTTCCCGCGGCGAATGCGCGAGCATCGAAAAGAACAAGCTCAGGATCATCAATCCAGCAATTAATCCGGCAATCAGCATGATGGTCTCCACTGGTTTGAATGCGCGTATCGACGAAACGGTTTCATCCATGAAGCGCATTTCATCTGGCAGGACAAATCAAGTTCCTTAAGGCGTCTTCCCCTACCCAACCCTTGTTTACGCGCTCCGGCACTCTGCGGTTTTGCCTGAGTGCGGAATGCGACCGGGTGTGCCCATGCACCAGGTGCCAGCACCAAGGGTGCCCATGCCCCATGTGCCAGTGCCGTGTTAGGTTCAGAGAATGCACGTGGAATTGGCCTTTGGCAAGACTGGCTTGGGCGTTGAGCTGCCCGCTGGATACAACTATCAACTGCTGGAAGCAAAGTCGGCGCAGGCGCTGCCGGATGCGGATGCGGCGCTGGAAGCGGCGCTGAACAACCCCATCGGAACGCTGCCCTTGCGGGAGTTGGCGCGCGGCAAGAAGACGGCGGCCATCTCGGTGTGCGACATCACGCGCCCAGTGCCCAACCGGCTGGTGCTGCCGCACGTCCTGCGCGAACTCGCCGCCGGCGGCATTGAGATCGACCAGGTGCTGGTGTTGATCGCCACCGGCCTGCACCGCCCCGCCACCGAAGCCGAAATGCGCGAAATCGTGGGGCCGGAACTCTACGGCAAACTGCGCGTCGAAAACCATCACGCCAAGGTGCTGAGCGAGCATCGCGCGTTGGGCTCCACCGCCTCCGGCATTCCGGTCTACATCGATGAGCGTTTCATGGCCGCCGACCTGCACATCACGCTCGGCTTCATTGAGCCGCACCTGATGCTGGGCTACTCGGGCGGCCGCAAGTTGATCGCTCCCGGCCTGGCGGCGCAGGAGACCATCAAGGTGATCCACAGCCCCAAGTTCATGCGCGATGCGCGCGCGATTGAAGGCTCCATTGCGGACAATCCGCTGCACCGCGAGTTGCAGGAGATCGCCCGGATGGCCGGGCACCATTTCATGATCGATGTGTCGCTGACGCGGGACCGTCGTGTCGCGGGTGTCTTTGCCGGACACGCCGAGCAGGCCCACTCGAAGGGTGTCGAGTTTGTGTCGAAAACGATGCTCGAGTTGATTGAACATCCGGTGGACGCAGTGATCACTACATCGGCGGGTTACCCGCTGGACTTGACGTTCTACCAGACCGTAAAAGGCATCACCGCCGCGCAGCACATCGTCAAGCCTGGCGGCCGCATTCTGGTCTTCTCCGAATGCGCCGAAGGCGCGGGCGCACCGGAGTTTCAAGAGATGATGAAGCGTTTCGCGTCCGACAAATCGTTTATGGACTACATCGGCGGAGCGCCGGTGACAGTGGACCAGTGGCAACTGGAAAAGCTGGCGCTGGTGACTGCGCAGAAACAGGTGCTGTTCTACACGCCCGGCCTGTCCGCCGACTTTGACGCCACGCTGTGGGGCCCCCGGTTTTCCTCTCCGCAGGCGGCGATTTTAGCGCTGCTCGATGGCTTGGCGCCGGGCGCGCGCGTGGCCGTGATTCCCGAAGGCCCCTATGTGCTGGCCCGCGTCGGATCAGACCAGCCAGAGCAGGAACGTCAGGCGGCTTAGGCCGTCACCTCACCCGGATTTCGCTGATCGCCAGATCAACGGGCTTTCCTGTCTCGGCATTGATGCGCACTCGCGCCACTTCACCGTCGCGAGCACCGGGCAAGGGGACGAAGTAATCGGGATAGCGATCCGGGCCAAAGCTCATCCGCTCTTCCAGGGGCGTGATGGCATAGGCTTCCGTCGTCCGCCACCAGGCTCGCAAACGGCCGCCGCTGGCGTCAAGCAGTTCGACCGTGATGGCATTCGCGTGAGGCCACTGGCGGCCGGCCGCACGGAACGCCACTTCCCGCGTTCCCGGCGGAACCACAAACTCGGCGCTTCGCGCACCGGACGCGGACATCGGCAGCGGACGCCAGGGTGTGGTGTTGAAGGGCAAAAACGTGTACGCCTCATAGATCGGCTCGCCTGTCTTCCGGTAGAACGTCTTCAGCCGGTGCGGCGCCAGCCCCAACTCCTGCGCCACCCCAAACAGCCGCTTCTGGTTGGTGACATACTGCGGCGCAAAGCTGGACGTCAGCCAGATCGTATCCTGCCGTTGCACCAGCGAAGTGATCTGGTCCCGATTGTCCTGCGGCAACGGATCCGGCAGCAGATCAAAGTAGCGGTCATGGAGCGAGATCCGGCCGGCGGTGGCAAAGTACAGCTGCCGGTAGAAACCCCAACTGGCCGCCGCGTAGTGCTTTTCCGGCTGCGTCTGGATCCAATCCGCCACCTCATTGATGGCACTGGACCAGTGCCCGCGTCCGCCCGTTCGGGCCACCTCCTGCGAGTACCAACGCAGATTCTGGGCCGTGGAGAGACCAGTCAACGCCAGCAAAATCAGGACCGGAATCAGCAGCCAGCGGGAACGGGCCGCCACCACGCCAATGCCGCACTGCATCAACGGATAAACCAGCATCAGATGGTGCGCCCGGCCACCTTCGGGGAACAGCGTATTCAAGGCCACCAGGCCCACCGTAAAAAACAGCAGCGGAGCCGCCGCCCACACCCGCAGCGCCGCGCAGGCCGCTAAGCTACCCCAGAAGATCCACTCCAGCGCCGAATACCGCACCACGCCGATCGGATCGCCCAGTTGTTGGATCATGAAGCGCTGGCCCCCCAGCAGGTCCTGCCACTGGTACCACCGCTTTTCGAGAATCTCCGCCGTGGGCAGCGCCGTGCTCTGCCCGCCATAGCCGAACACGACATCCCGGTGCACGATCACGTACCACAGCACCGGAGCCGTTCCCGCCAGGAACAGCAGGAACCCCAGGCCGAACTGGAGCGGCCTCAACGTCCGCAGCACCTCCCGGCCACGGAATAGCAACAACGCCAGGATCAACACCGCCAACACCCAGACAAACGTCAGCTTCTCCTGAAACGCCAGACCCGCCACAAAGCACGCCACGTAGAAGTCGCGCGGACGCCGGTCCGCCAACCACCGGTCCAGCCGCCAATAAGCCACCGTCGCCGCGATGATCTGCAGGAAGAAGGGGCCAAAATGGGTGGGCACATGCAACAGCCACTCCAGGTCCACCACCAGAAAGCTGACCGCCACCACGCCCGCCCACATGCCCCCCAGCCGCCGGGCCAGGCCATACGCCAGTAGCAGAACAACGCAGCCCACCAGCAAGTACGTCACCCGCGGCACCACCGGCGAGAACCCAAAGACGGCCAGAATCGGCGCCATCAGCCAGCCATCCAGCGCCCCAACGTAGACCATCGTCATGAACGGAAACGGCCGGTTGGCGATGTAGACGCCGTCCGGCACCTTCAGCCGTTCCGGGTGCGTCGCGGCAATGCGCGTCGCGGACTCCAGAAAGTGGGCCTCGTCGTACTCCATGCCCAGGTTCGAGATCCAGGGCAGGCACGCGGCCGCCATCAGCAGGCACGCCACCAACAAAAAGAGCCATTCGCCGCGGCGCAAATCCCTCACTTCAGGATCAACTCCGCCGGTGCCGAGACCTTGCCGTCGCGATTGCGGACGGTGATCTTCAGCCGGCCCGGCTTCTGGATAAACTTGTCCGGTACCAACGCGCTCAACTGCTCGGAGCCGCCAAAGGCCGTCACCACCGGTTCGCCATTGATCTCCACCACCGGATCCGGCAGAAAATTCTGTCCCGTGATCCCCAGCGCCGACGCCCCATTGGGCTGCTTGTTGAACGCCTGCCCAGCGGCATACTCCGCCGGATACAGCTTCCCGATCTCCGGTGCCGGGCCGGTGTTGGACAGCACCCAGAACGGCAAGCTATTCGAAAGCTGCCCCTCCGGCGTCTCCACTGACACGGGAAACTGCCCCGGCTCCTTGAGCAACTCCTCCGGCACAAAAGCACTTAACTGCGTACCGTCGCCGCCACTGGTCTCCAGCACGTGGCCATTCAGCCGGATGCGTGACTTGGGTGACAGGTTGGCACCCCGCACAATCAACGCGGAGCGTCCGTCCGGCTGCACCTGAAACGTCAAGCCCGCCCCCACGCGCGTCGGCAGCACCTGATCCAGATGCGGCTCCGCGGGCAACCGGGACCGTTCGCGCGAACCCACGCAGGCCGCCAGGCTCAGCGCGATCAAGGCCAGTAATGCTTTCGTAAGAAGTGGTTTAGTCAAAACGGAATACCGAGTATCGCTCATCATCGTAAATCAGCGTGAGCCCCGCCGGAACCGGCCCGAAACGCTTCACCAAGGCGGTTGTGCCGAACTGCTCGCCGTAGATCCGGCCATTGTAGGCGGCCCGCTCGCGATCCATCAGGATATAGCGCACACCCCACTCCCGCAGCCGGTCAAGTGAGGTGGCGTCACCAAAGCTATGGGCGCCAAACCAGTCGCCTTCCGCACGCGTCCGCACATAATACCGGGCATCTTCGGCAAACCACAGGTAAGTCAACTCCGACGGCCGGGCCACCCGGTTGATCTCGATCACCGCGCTGGCATACGGCAGAGTCTGCCGCAGGTACTCCGTCTTCTGGCCAAACGTCACCGGCGGCAGCGCGTGAAAGCGAACCGTGGCCAACGTACTGAGTCCGGCAAAGGCGGCCCACGCCGCCAGCAACACGGGCACCACCCGTCCGGCCAGCCCTCCGGGTGCCGCCCCCAGCCCCATGGCCAGCAGCGGCAACACGGGCACCAGATAACGCCCCACCTGGCCGGTCATGTACCAAAACACCAGATAGACCGCTGACGTCAGCAGCGGCAGCCACCGGGGCCACCCCACCAGCACCAGCAGCGGCACCAGCAGCAGCGCGGGTCCAAAGACAAAGGCATCGGTAAAGACGAATGGCGAATGGACCAGCAGATCCCATGGCAGCCGGAGGAAGTGCACCCAGTCATGCCCGACGCCGTAACGGGCGCTCACCTCAAACAAGTAGCCCGACTCGCTGCGGCCGTCCGCACTCAGGAACGGATAAACCGGGCTTCCCGTCGCCATCGAGGAGCGGACCCACCAGCCCAGATTCACCACCGCCGCCGCTGCCGCGATCTGCAACCCAGCCCGCCAGTTCCGCCGCAGCAGCAGGTAGATCAGCCCCACCACGCCCGCCATCAGCAACCCCTGCATCTTCGAGGCAGCGGTAAACCCCAGCGCCAGCCCCGCCACCCACGGCGGCACACCCCGCCATTCAAGCAACGCCACCGCCACCGCCAACCACGCCGTCAACGCCAGATCGGCGTACTCAATCTTGGCGAGATGCCAGAACAAAGGTGACCCGGCCAATAGCAAGCAAGCCAAGGCCGATCGCGTCCGGTTGTCGCCACGCGCCCGCCGGGCCATTTGCAGCACGGCCAGCAGGATCATGGCCACCCATTCCAGGTTCACCAGCTTGGTCAGCGAATCTTCGCCCCCCAGCATCTGCTGCCGCGCATACAGCAACACCCCCAGTTGCGGATGCGAATTGAAGCGGACGCCCGGATCGAACGACACCCGCCCAGCCTCCTGATACTGCCGCGCCGCCACCATGTGGTACATCGTCGCGTCGTACTCGACGATCGGCAGAAACAAATCCGGCAGCGACACCAACACCACCGGGACCAAAGCCCAGGCCACCCAGCCCCGCGGGCGCAATGCGTTCAGCCAGCCAAAGACGTACCACCGCCCAGCGCTTGAGCGGAGCAGCGGCAGCCCCAGCAGCCCCGGCAGCAGCCCCACCCAGCCACGCGGATAGAAGAACAGGGCCGTCCCGGATAGCCCCATGCCAATGGCGAGCATAGCCGCCCCACGCAACCGTGCCGGCAGTCTCACCCGTGCCGCCTTGAGCACAGCCGCACCCGCTAGCAGATCCGCCAAAGCAACCAGCAACGCCAGAGTCAAACCCTGGCAAAGCCAGCGGATCAACAGCAACGGAGATTCAGGCGGTAGTGTGTCTCGAAGCTGGAGCCAACCGTCCAGCCACCAATCCGGAAACACGGCGGTCTAGACGCTCCGCGCCGCACGGGCATTGGCGACAGTCGCCGGGCGCACCGGATTCGGGCGCTCCATCGCGCCCCAGCGGTAACGCAGCAGTGTCCAAAGAGCTTCAACGCCATCCTGCCACCGGATCTTCTTGCCTTCCAGCACGCCGCGCGCGTTGTAGCTGATCGGCACTTCATGGATCACATGGCCCAAGCGGCGCACCTTGGCGGTCACTTCCGGGCAGAACTCAAACCGGATGCACCGCAGGCGCATGCTGGCCAGCACATCCGCGCGGAACGCTTTGTAGGCCGTGGCTTCATCGGTGATCTGGGCACCATAGAGCAGGTTGGCGGTTCCGGTCAGGATCTTGTTGGCCAGCCAGTTGGCGAACTTCATACCCTTCGGGCGGCCCTGGAAGCGCGACCCATAGACCACCGACGCCGCGCCAATGGCCAGCGGCGTCAACACCCGCACCCAGTCGTTGGGATCGTACTCCAGGTCGCCATCCTGCACCAGGATCAGGTCGCCCGTCGCGTTGGCAATGCCGATCCGCAGGGCGGCGCCTTTGCCGAAATTCACCTGGCAGTGGTGCACAACAACCAGCGGCGTCCCGTGATACTGTTTCAACAGCTCCGTCGTGCCGTCCGTGGAGCCATCGTCGACGACAATGATCTCGCGCTCCATCCCCTCCGGCAGCGGCGCCTGCAAGACGCGCTCCATCACCTGATCGAGCACGTTGATCTCGTTGTACACCGGAATGATGATGGAGACCTTCATCGGCTTACACTTTTTCGAGAATCGCAAAAATTGATTGGCCCACCGGCGGCTCCACCCAGCCTTCCAGCGTCGACATCACCGGCACAATCACGCCGTCAAACAGTGCAATCTGGCCTTCGCTCTGCTCTTCGCGCTTCAGCACCTTGGCGTTCACCCACCAGCCGAAAAAGCCCACTAGGTTCATGAACTTCAGCGTATGCGCCCGCAACCCGGCCTGCTCCGCCGTCGCCCGCAGCGACGCCTTGGTGTAGCGCCGGTAGTGGCCCAGGTTGGCATCGATCGGGCCGTAGAGCGCCTTAAAGGCCGGCACCAGCAGCACCACCCGCCCGCCCGTGGGCAGCACGTCCGCAAAACGCTTCAGCGTCGCTAAGTCGTCCGAGATGTGCTCCAGCACGTTCAAACACGCAATCGAATCCGGCCGATGCTGCTTCAGCTCCAGGAACTCCGGGTCCAGCGCATCCAGCACCCGGGATTGCACGTTCGGCCGGTCACTAAAGCGTTGCTGGTGCAGCCCGATACAGGCGGCGTCAATGTCAATGCCCACCACCAGTTCACGGTCCACCAGTGCCTGGGTGAAGTTGCCCAGTCCGCAACCTACTTCCAGCACGCGCCGCCCCAGCGCTTCGGCTGAAATACGCGACTGCCACTCAAAGTAGCGGACGGCTTTCGACATGCGCTGCTGGTCAGCAACGGTATATTCGCTGGTAGTAGAAACCTGCAACCCTCTATGATACCCAAGTAGTGGAATCTCCTTTGTCCGGCGACAGCCCCCTCCAACAACAACTTCAGCGCCTCTGGCTGCGCTACTGGTGGGCGGTGCCGTTTCTGGCCAGCCTCGCTTTCTACTGGCGGACCCTGGGCACCTGGTTCCGCGCGGACGACTTCGCCTGGCTGGGCCTGCGGCTCTCGGTGCATCAGCCGTCTGACGTGTGGACGGTGCTGTTTGCGCCCATGGCCCAGGGCACCGTCCGATTCTTGAGCGAACGGGCCTTCTTCCTCACCCTGGAATCGCTGTTCGGCCTGGAAGCGCTGCCTTTTCGCATCGTCATCGTCGGCGCGCAGTGCATCAGCTGCGTCCTGCTGGCACTGGTCACCCGCAAGCTCACTGGCTCGAAGGTCGCCGGAGTCCTGGCCGCACTGTTCTGGACGGTCTCGGTCGGCTTGTCGGCCGCCATGGGCTGGATGAGTTCCGGCAACCAGATCTTTTGCGCCGCCGCCCTTCTGGGTGCCTTGTGGCTATTCCTGGACCGCCGGATGATCGCCTGCTGGGTGGTCTTTCTCTTGGGCTTGGGGACGCTCGAATCCATGGTGGTCTTTCCGGCATTGGCGCTGGCCTGGGCACTGCTCTATGACCGGGCCCGCTGGCGGCAGGCAGCGGCGCTGACGGTGCCGTCACTCGGGTTTCTGGTGCTGCATTTCGCCGTCATCCCCAAGGCCGCCACGGACCCGGCCTATTTTCTGCACCTCGATCCGCGCAGCCTCGTGGCAACACTCGGCACGTACCTCGTTTGGGCGTTCCCACTGTCCGCCGTCGCGGGGTTGGCGTTCGTCTGGTTGCGCAATCGCCCGGCCTTGTTTGGTGTCCTCTGGTTCCTCGCGCTCCTGGCTCCGGTGTTGCCTTTGCGGGACCACACACTTCACTACTATCTGGCCGTGCCGCTGATGGCGCTGGGCTTTCTGGCGGGCCTGCTCTGCGTCTGCCTGCCCCGGCCGCTGATGGCCCTGGTCGCCGTGGGCCTGGTGGCTGGATCCTGGATTCCCGCCCGGCGCGCGTTCTACTGGCAGAAAGAAAAGGCCCGAGCGGTGCAGCAGTTGGTGCGAGGCGTACAAGCAGCCCGCCAGCAACACCCGGACCGCGTGATTCTGCTCACCGGCATCTCCAATGAGCTTTTCTGGGACGGCGTGTTCGACAACCCCTTCCGCCTGCTGGGGCTCAAGGAGATCTACCTGGCACCCGGTGCCGAAAAGCAGATCGATGCCCATCCCGAATGGGGCGGCATCTCCCAATGGCTCCTTGGGCCCGCCCAGGTGAAGGAACTATTCGAACAGGAACGCGTCGCCGTCTACCAACCCTCGGGCGACAGCCTGCGCAACGTCACCGCCTCCTTCCGCCTCCAGGCCGAACGGTTGAGCGACTCCCTGGCGGCCTTCGTCGATGTGGCGGACCCCAAGTTCAGCCAGCAGGTCGGCACCGGCTGGTATGCGCCAGAAAATGGCATGCGCTGGATGAGTACCCGCGCCACGGTGCAGGTGAACGCGCAGGTGGCCCCCGCCGGCCTCATCGAACTGCAAGGCTACGCCCCCCAAGCTTTGGGCACCATACAACTCACTGTCTTCGCCGACGGCGTGGAGGCCGGGCAGCAAAACCTCACCGGAGCCGATCAGCAGTTCACTCTCACCTATCCCCTGCCCCCCAGCGCCAAAGGCCGCGCGGCCGTTGAGCTGGCCATTCAGGCCAGCCGCACCTTCACCCCCGCCCAGGATCAACGCCAGCTCAGCGTCGTCTTCGGGAAAATCGGCGTCCGCTAGAAAAAAGGTACGGATTTCCGACATTCCAGTGCGCTGCCTCACTGCCAGGTTGCGCTATTGGGTCCAGGGTGGCAGATCTTTAGAATTCTTGAAACTTTGCCCCGCAAACTTCGTCATTACGGAGTACAGTTTGTTGAACAGAACGCCGATACGTTTCGGAGTGTGCGACGCAGGGAACAAAGCCGGGCAGTCAGCCAAGGAAATGGCCATGGAATTGCTTGACAGGTATGGTATGCTACACGCTAGCCGAAACGTGGGGATGACGGACGGAAAAGTCCGAATTCCCGGAGGCATCAACCCTACAGCGTTGACCGTAGGATATTTTAGTGTTTCGGGCTCACATTCTACATTTCGTTGAAACTTTTGACGAGTTCTGTCGTCTAATCGACTTGAGAAAAGATCCGAGCCCAAAGCACGAACGTAGGTAAGTTAGAAGGAGAAGTCACCATGACGAAACAAGAATTAAACAAATACCGGCAGATTTTGGAGACCAAACAGACGGAGTTGTCCGCAGTTGTCCGCAATCGTGAAGGGATCGCGATCGAAAAGAGTCCTGATGCCCTGGACGAAGTGCAGCATGCCGCAGAGCGCGAGCTCGCCATCCGCAACCTCGACCGCGAATCGCAGTTGCTCCGTAATGTCCGCCTGGCGCTGCGCCGGGTGGCAGATGGCTCCTATGGCGTTTGCGTGCATTGCGAAGAAGACATTTCACCCAAGCGTTTGAACGCGGTGCCGTGGGCCCCGTACTGCATCTCCTGCCAGGAGATGGCTGATCGCAATCAGGTGGAAGTCGGCGAAGAGATGGTTGAGGACATGCTGGTCGCCTAAAGGGCGTTGCAGTCTGACTTCTCCACCGAATTCTTCGGCCACACAGTTCGGCAAGATCGTTCGGCAAGACCGTTCGACAAGGTCGAGTAGTTCAATCGGGGCTCCTACTTTCGGATAGGGGCCCCGATTTCGTTTTGCCACTGGCCAATCGGCTCAGGCTGCCGGGGCCAGAATCCCGATTCCAGACACCAACCGCCCGGACTGTTCCCGATCACGGCGGAAAGAGTGAAACTGGCCCGGATGACACAGCGTGCAGGAAGCTACCTGGAAAACAGCGTCACCGGAGAGTCCCGCGTCCACCAGTTGGGTCCTGTTGGCGCGGTGCAGGTCCACCTTGACACGCTGCTGGGTACTATTGGTACTATCACCGGCCGCCTGGACCACACACGCCTCGTCGAACTGAGCCGCCACCTCCGGCCCCACCTCAAAACAGCAGGGGCCAATACTGGGACCCAATGCCGCCTGGAGATCGCCCCAGCGGCAACCGAACTCCGTCACCATCTGCGCCGCCGTCCGCGCCGCGATGCCCGCCACGGTGCCCCGCCAGCCGGCATGGGCGGCCGCCACTACCCGCCGGACCGGATCCATCAACAGCACCGGCAGACAGTCCGCCGTCCGGATCTCCAGCAGCAGTCCGGGCACGTCGGAAATCAATGCATCCCCATCGGCCACATAGCCGGCTTCCGTCGCCCGGTGCACCGTCCCGGAATGAATCTGATGCACCCACGTGCGGCCCACGCGATGGGTCCATTTCTCGCTTTGGCGGGTGCCAAAGCCATGGATCAGCCAGGGGTGCGACCAGGGCAGGATCTGCAGCAACTCCGGCTGTTCGGGAGCGGGTGCCCCGTGGGGCGGAACCCGGCTCATCCGCGGCGCGGCTCCAGAGTCACCAAACCAGATGAGATCGGGCCGGACGGCTCCGCCGCCGGGTTCTGGGTCTGCGCAATCATGACGCTGCGCTTAAACTCCTCCAGCATCGCCTCTTCCAGGTGCACCTCCGTGGGCCGCTTGACCAGGTTGGGCGTCGCGTCGATCTTATCCTGCAGCTTCATCAGCGCGTAGAAAAGATTTTCGGGCCGCGGCGGACAGCCTGTGACGTAGACATCGACGGGCACAATCTTGTCCACGCCCTGCAGTGTCGCGTAGGTGTTAAACGGCCCCCCGACACTGGAGCAGGCACCCATCGAGATCACCCACTTGGGTTCCGGCATCTGGTCATAAAGCCGCTTCAAGACGGGCGCCATCTTCAACGTCACTGTCCCGGCCACAATCATGAGGTCACTTTGCCGCGGGCTGGGACGGAACACCTCGCTACCGAAACGGGCTATATCGAAACGTGCCGTCGTCGAAGCGATCATCTCAATCGCACAACAAGCCAGTCCAAACGACATCGGCCACAGCGAACTTTTGCGGGCCCAATTGAACACACTGTCCACGGTGGTCGTGACAATGTTCTGTTCAAACCGGTTTTCAAGAAAAGACATCCGTCCCTCCAGTATCCTACGGCGGGGAAGCTGAATCGTCGGGAAACTCGGCTTCGATGATCTCCGCCACCCGATCCCGGAGAGGCGGCACATGGGCCGTGGCGATCCGCCAAATCAAATCCCGATCAATTCCGCCGTAGTCATGAGCCAGGCGATGGCGCAAACCGACGATCTGGCTCCAGGGGAGATCCGAATACTTCTCCTTGATCTCCGGTGATACCCGATTTAGCGCCTCACCGATCACCAGTAGCCGGTAGGGCACAGCATCCTGCAATACCGGGCTGCGGGCGAACTCGGGTGCTTCTATCGCGCGAAGGCCATCGCGGATCCGGTCCGCCGCCTCGATCACATCATGGAGAAAGGCGTCATCACGCCACATAGATCGGCTGGAGGTCTCGTTCGATGTGACGCCATACCCGCGGCTTTACACCGTTCCGGGAGACCAAGTCCACCTTCCGGCCAAACAGTTGGGCCAGTTCCTGCTCAAAGGTAAAGAACTCAAGCCCAATCTGGGTGTCGGGAAGGAAGTCCACCAAAATGTCAACATCCGAACCGGCCGACATCTAACCCCGCGCGGCTGACCCGAACAGAGACATCTCTTTCACGCCGTAGCGGCGGCAGAGTGCGGCAATCGGCTCAGCGGGAACGGTCAAACCGCAGGCGAGTTCCATACAGTCCCATTATGGCGAACTATTCTTGCGAAATACGCCGGCCAAACCAAGCGATGGCCAAACGCCGAATTAGTGGGGCGAAATCGGGAACCGGGACTGGTCTCAGTCGTAATCAGTGCCATGGATTACATCCTCGCTGACCTGAAGTTCGCCGCCCGCACCCTGCGCCGCAGTCTGTTGTTCACCTTGATCGCGGTGTTGTCGCTGGCGCTGGGCATCGGTGCCAACACCGCCATCTTCACGGTAATGGACCAGTTGATGCTGCGTCTGCTGCCGGTGAAGGACCCGGAAACGCTCGTCATGCTCTACCAGAAGGGCTCGCACAATGGCAGCAACATGGGCCGGCGGATGCACTCCTACCCCATCTATCAGGACTTCCAGAAGAAGGCCGCCCCCCTGGCCGAAGTCCTCTGCCGCCGCCAGGTGCCCACCTCGGTCAGCATCGACAACCAGACTGAGCGCGTGTCGGCGGAACTGGTCTCCGGCAACTTCTTCTCCGTACTGGGAGTCAAGCCGGCCGCTGGCCGCGTCTTCAGTTCGCAGGAAGATGACCAGGTCTACGGCGGCCATCCCTCCGTCGTCATCGGCTACGACTACTGGGTCACCCGCTTTAACCGCGACCCCAAAGCCGTCGGCAAAAAGATCCTGGTCAACAACTACCCCATGACCATCGTCGGCGTCTCCGCCGCGGGCTTCGCCGGACTCGACCCCGCCCAAGCACCCCAGATCCGCGTGCCCATCCTGATGAAGGCGCAGCTAATGCCAGAGCAGGCGTGGATTGAGATGAGCGACCGGCGCAGCCGCTGGGTACAGGTATTTGCGCGCTTGAAACCGGGCTACACGCCCGCATCCGCGCAGGCTCCGCTGCAAGTGCTGTTCACCCAGATCCGGCGCGACGAAATGGCCCTGCCCGCCGCCAAAGATTGGACCCCGTATTCGCGTGACGAGTTCATGCGCGGCACCATCCACGTCGAACAAGCCGCCACCGGCGATTCGCAACTCCGCAACAGCTTCTCCACCGCCCTCATCGTGTTGATGTGCATGGTGGGGCTGGTGCTGTTGATCGCCTGCGCCAACGTAGCCAATCTACTGATCGCCCGCGCCGTGGCCCGGCAAAAGGAGATCGCCGTGCGCCTGTCGGTGGGCGCTTCCCGCTGGCAACTGGTCCGGCAATTGTTGATCGAAAGCCTGCTGATGTCATTCGTGGGTGCCGTCTGCGGAGTCGTGCTGTCGGTGTGGATGACGCAAGGTCTGCTCTCGCTGATCCCCGTTGAAGGCAGCCCGCTGCTGCTGAGCGCCACCCCTGATCTTCGAGTGCTGGCCTTCACGCTGGCGCTGACCTTCGTCACCGGCCTACTGTTCGGCCTCGTCCCGGCACTCAAGGCCAGCAACCCGGATCTGTGGAGCACGCTCAAGGACGCCGTCGGCTCCATCGCCGGTGCGGGCGGCTCCGTCCTGCTGCGCAAGGGCCTGGTGTCGGCTCAAGTAGCCCTCAGTTTTCTGCTGTTATTCGGCGCCGGACTTTTCGTGCGGAGCCTCCAAAACCTGAAGGGCACCGAAACCGGCTTTAACGACATCGACAACCTGGTAACTTTCCAGCTGTCACCAGCTCTCAATGGCTACACGGATGCACGGGCGGAACAGCTTTACCGGGACTTGCTGGCCAACATCCGGTCATCGCCCGGGGTGAAGGCCGCCGGACTCTCCGGCGTTGGCGTCCTGTCTGGCGACGAATGGGATTCCACCATCAAGGTAGAGGGACACACCGCCAAGGATGGCGAAGACATGCAAGCCTTCATGAATTCCCTGTCACCCGGCTACTTTTCAGCCATGGGCATCGCGTTGCAAGAGGGCCGTGACTTTGACTATCGCGACGGCGATGGCCGGGACCGGGGCAGCTTCACCGAACAACGCCAGGTCTGCATCGTCAACCGCAAGTTCGCCGACCATTTTTTCCCCGGCAAAAGCGCCGTCGGCCGCATGCTGGGCTGGGGCGGCGGACCCAAGACCAAACTCAACATGGAGATCATCGGCGTCGTCGAAGACTCGCTCTACGAAGGCCCGCGCGAAGGTGTCCACCGCCAGGTCTTTGTCTCGCATTTCGGCAAAGCCAGCGCGTCTGTCTATGTCCGGGCGGCGCGGGATTCCGCCGCTCTCTCCTCCATCGTGCGCGGCGACGTACGAAAGCTGGACGCGGCGTTACCCGTCTATGGCTTGAAGACCCTGGCCAACCAACTGGACCAGACGCTGCTAACGGAGCGCCTAATCGCCCTGCTGTCAGCCGGCTTCGGCGGCCTCGCCACCTTGCTGGCGGCCATCGGCCTCTATGGCGTCATGGCCTTCGTGGTCGCGCGCCGCACCAAAGAAATCGGCGTCCGGATCGCCTTGGGTGCACCGCCCAACAGCGTCATCTGGCTGGTGATGAAAGAGGTAATCGTGCTGCTGGGTATTGGCCTCGCCGTCGGCCTCCCGGCGGCATTGGGTGCCGGGCAGTTCATCGCCAAACAGCTCTACGGCGTCCAAGCCCGAGACCCGGGCGTGGCCGGGGTGACCATGTTGATTCTGGTGACGGTAGCCGCCTTGGCCGGCCTGATCCCCGCCCGTCGCGCCAGCTCGATCGATCCGCTGATCGCGCTGCGCTATGAGTAGTGCGCCACTCGCCAGTTCAGCCCTTGCCGTGAAGTGCCGCCTCACGACGCTCGAACGCGGCCAGTGTCAGCAGGACACTACTCCGAGGCCGAGGTACATCGCAAAAGGATCGAAATCCCGGTCGCTGTGGAGGAGATCGTAACCGCTCGTGATGCAGCGAGTAGCGATAATCGCGTCGATCGTCTTCCGACTCGTAACGCCTTTTCGGCGAAGGAATCGATCGTTCCGGGCCGCCTGAATGGCAACTTCTTCACCGCCGATCTCAATCACAAACAGGGAGGTGAGAAGATCTTGAGCGGCCCGGAAATTGTGATCACTATCGAAGCCCTGCAGCACCTCGGTCAGGATCAGGTCGCCGATAGCGAGGGGCTCGCGGCCAAGCAGCAGATCGAGTTTGTCCGTTTGGGCAGTCATAGTGCCGCGGAAGTAATCGACCCAAACACTGGAGTCAACCAGGATCAACGATCTATCCTAATGTCGTCGAGATCGCCCTTCCATTCCAGTTTGCCGCGGAACCTGCGGATGTCCTCCTGCTGCTTGAGACGCACAAGCGTCCGAAGACCTTCTTCCACGGCCTCGCGCTTCGTCTTTAGTCCGCTGGCTTGAAGAGCGTCCCGCATCAGTTTGTCATCGATCACGATATTGGTCCGCACGATGTGTAACCCTCGACTGAATTATACACACTCGACTCGGAGTTCTGCCGTTCCTGCCCTGCCCGGAACCTCTGCAATTTCTGCGGGTATCGTCTGTAACCTTCCCGCACCAAACCAGTAATCATCTTGTGAGAGGTGAGATTGCACATCGCAGCGCGGGGCGACGCCGGAGTGACGGACGAGAAGCTGATGGTGGACGTGCGCTCGGGCGACGTGCGCCAACTCGCACAGCTGTTTGACCGCCACCACGGCAGCCTGTTCCGCTACTCCATGCGGATGACCGGCAACCGCGAATGGAGCGAGGATCTGGTGCAGGAGATCTTCTGCCGCATCCTCCGTTACCGCGACACGTTTCGCGATGGCCATCTGTTCACCACCTGGATGTTCCGGATTGCGCGGAATACGTTTGTCGATCACACACGGAAACGCCGGTGGGAAGTACAGAAGGATGACACTATGGACAGCCCGGTGATGCCCGAAAACAACCTGGAGCAGGAGCAGGACCTCCAACTGCTGCGCCAGGCCCTGCTCCGGCTGCCGGTGGAGCAGCGCGAGCTGCTGGTGCTGGCCCGCTTTCAGCAACTGCCCTATACGGAGATCGCCGCACTGCTCGAGATCGAAGTGGGGACAGTGAAAACGCGGGTCCACCGCGCCGTCAAGCTGCTGCGGGATATCTATCTGGAACTTAGTGCGCCGCCGGCCCCCCGGCCCGCACACGGAGTATGAAATGAAACACGACAACCTCCACGGCGAAGCGAAGCTTCATTGCGAAGCGATTGAAGACCAGTTGGCCGACTACCTGGGCGGCACCCTCAACGCCACCGCCCGCCGTCAAGTGGACCAGCACCTGGCCGCCTGCGCCGATTGCCGCAGCGCCGTGGCGGTGTGGGACAAGATGGCCGGGCTGACGCCAGAGCGGCCCAGCGTCGAACTGCGCGCCCGGTTCCAGGACATGCTGTGGGCCAACATGGACGCGCCGTCCACGCGCTTTGTGAAGCCCAAACCCATGGCCCACCCCATCTGGCGCTGGGCGATGGCGGCAACTCTGATGGCAGTGGGCTTCCTGGGCGGACGTTTCACGCAGTTGCCCACCATGGCCAAGCCCCCCGACGAAGTAGCTTCTCTCCGGGGTGAGGTTCGTGATCTACGGGAGGCCGTCGTTATCTCGATGCTGCGGCAGACCTCCGCTTCGGAACGGTTGAAGGGCGTGCTGACTTCCACGACGCTCGACCGGCCGGACCCGGAAGTCACCGCCGTGTTGATCGAAACCCTGCGTCACGACCCGAACGTCAACGTGCGGCTTTCCGCAGTGGATGCCTTGAAGCGCATGTCTGGTGACCAGAACGTCCGCCGCGGTTTTGCTGAGTCCCTGGTGGCCAGCGATTCGCCGCTGGTGCAGATCGCCCTGATCGATGCGCTGATGGACAACCCCGCCGTCGCCCGTGACCAGCAAGCCGCCAACGCCTTCCGGACTGTGGCCCTGGCCAAGCAGGGCGAGACCGTCGTCAAACAGCGCGCCCGGCTGGCACTGGAGCGTTTAGAAAAGCGCGAAGACTAACCCCATAGATACAACCCACCCGGCACGAGAGAACCATCATGAAGATCATTGCCCTCATCACCCTGACCACCGCCGCATTTGCCCAGCCCATGACGCTGGCCTTCTCCGACCCCAGCCGCCCCGGCACGGTCCGCGTGGAACTCAAGCAAGGCAGCATCCATGTCACCGGCACGGCGGGCAACAGTGTCATCCTCGACGGCAAGGGGCGCGCCACGCGCCAACGCGAAGAAGCAGCCGGCGGCATGCGCCGCATTGGCGGCGGCGGAGCCAACCTGAACGCCCGCGAAGAAGGCAACGTCATCCGCATCGATAGCGACTCTTGGGCCGGTGGCCAGGACGTCTCCCTGCAGGTGCCCTTCAAGACCTCGTTGATCTTGAAAACCGTCAATGGTGGCACCGTGCGCGTTGAAAATGTCGAAGGCGAAATCGAGGTCCAGAACGTCAACGGCTCCATCCGCCTGATCGACGTCTCCGGAGCCGTCGTGGCCAACAGCAGCAACGGCAAAGTCGAAGTCACCCTCAACAAGGTCACGGCCGGTAAACCGATGGCCTTCACCTCGCTCAATGGCAACGTCGATGTCACCTTCCCGGCAGACCTGAAGGCCACTCTGCGCATGCGCGCCGACAACGGCGACATCTTCACCGACTTTGAGTCACTCGTCAAAACCGAGCCGAACAACTCACAGAATGGCAAGGGCCGCTGGAAGTCCGAATCCACCACCGTGGCCCAAGTGGGCGGCGGCGGCACGGAAATTCGCCTCCAAACCATGAACGGCCGGATCTACGTGCGGAAGGGTAAGTAGGCGCCGCCCTACTTCGGCCCAAAGTGCTTGTCCGCAAAGTCCATCCACCGCTGCCAGTCGTACTCCGTCACATCGTGCTTCCCCGCCCGGATGTGATAGCCCAAGGTGCCCATGATCGGTGTATGCAGCGGCGGAAATTCGTGCGACGGCAACCCCGGCTTTCCTAGCAGCTTGTAGACCGGGTCCGCCGCCACTAGCGAGAGAAACTCGCCCTTCGGGTCCGCCCACTGGTCCTCCTGAGCACTACACGCATACAGCGGCCGCGGAGCCACCAGCGCAATCAGCATATGTTGATCAAACGGCATCCGCTCTTCCTGGCCGTTGTACTGCGCATAGTTCTTGGCGAACCAGTGGGGAAACCGTGTATTGAGGTCAGCCACCGTCTCGCCATAGATGCGTTTGGACAGCGCCGCGCCCCCGGCTCCGGAATCATTCGAGATCACAATTGCAAACCGCGGATCGCTCGCCCCCGCCCACAGTGCCGCCTTCCCGATCCGCGAATGCCCATGCAGCACCACGCGCTTGGCGTCGAGCGTCTTGTCGGTCTCGATGTAGTCCATCGCCCGTGACAAGCCCCACGCCCAGGCACCAATCGCGCCCCACTCATCCGCCGCCGGGCGAGTCTGGCCCGGCTTGTAGAACAACGGTTGCACGCCATTCTGGAAGCCATCGTCGAAATCCGGGTCCAGATCCTCGTAATGGGCGGTGATGGTCGCATAGCCCCGCTTCAGCACATGCTCCACCACCCAGCGCGACTCTTGCGCCCCGCGCGCCTTCGCAGTCACGGCCTTCACCGCCGGATCCTGCGAGACGGTGTGATTGCCTTGGAAGTTCAACCCCAGAAACACCGGCACCGGCCCTTTTACATTTGGCGGCAGATAGATCAGCAGATTCATCCGTGGCCCATCCTTCTTGCCCGTAAACAAAATGGAGACCTCTTTGCGGATCGCCGTCCCGCCCAGCGCCGGTACCGGACCGGAGGTGGGCTCATACACCGTCGTGGCCAGCTTCCCGCCCATCCGCCCAAACATCTCCCGCTCCAGCAACGCGTAAAGCTCCGCCCGCCGCCCCGGCCAGTCAGCGGCCTTCTTCGCCGCCCCCAACGCCGGAGGCAGGGTGTAGGCGGGCATCTGGGCCTCGTCATAGTTCGGCGCCGGCGGACGCGCGGCCACCGCCGGCTGCGCCTGACACCAAGTCACGCCACCGGACAAAATCAGCACCCCAGACACCACTGCCCGCACTCCAGAGCTCATAAGTCGTTGCATATTATCAGCAGTGTATACCGTCGCCCTGGTCTAGGGTGTAATGTTCTGCCGGTCCCAGTCCGATTCACCATCAGCACTCGCCGGTGATGTTTCAAAAAGGTGTACCAATCCGTCGGCGGTTGTTATAAGATTTCTGAAGATCGTTTACAGAGTACGCCAACCGTATGAAAAATCATATAGTTGGCTTCCAAAAATCAGAGGTGAAATGAGACAAAACAAGTTGACCACGTGGGTCATCGGTCTACTTTGCAGCGGAGCGTTGGCGTTCGGCCAGATCGCGTCCGGTGCCTTAGGCGGAACGGTGACGGATTCTAATGGTGCCAGCGTACCCGGTGCCAAGGTAGTGATTACCGGCACCTCCACCGGCAGTAAGCAGGAGACCGTCACCAATGAAGCGGGCGTTTACATCTTCGCTTCCGTGCCCGCCGCCGGCTATTCCATGACCGTCGAAAAGGCCGGCTTCAAGAAGGTAAACCGCCCCAACCTGGAAGTCCGCATCGCCCAGCGCGTCGACCTCGACGTCAAGCTGGAAGTCGGTGATGTGCAGCAGACCGTCGAGGTCACCTCGGAAGCGCCGCTGCTGGAAACCACCTCCAGTGACAAGGGCACCAACTTCTCGCCCAAGTTTATGAATGATGTACCGCTGTTCACCGGCGCCATCCGCAACCCGCGCGCCTTCATCAGCTACATGCCGGGCGTCAATGCCGGCGCGGAAGTCAGCATCTCTGGCT
Organism: Bryobacteraceae bacterium; assembly: GCA_947458745.1. Taxonomy (GTDB): domain Bacteria; phylum Acidobacteriota; class Terriglobia; order Bryobacterales; family Bryobacteraceae; genus JAPKYZ01. Next base: position 160,470 of record CANGYQ010000008.1, read on the forward strand.
CCGGCGGCCGTGCGCAGGAAGTACAGATTGATGGCGCGTCGCTGATCATCCCGGAATCGGGCGGCACTGTGTTCAACATGCCCTCGGCGGAAATGTTCCAGGAGTTCAAGCTGATCACCGGTGGCTACTCGGCTGAGTATGGCCGCTTCGGCGGTGGCGTCGAAACCTACGTGACCAAGAGCGGTAGCAACTGGTACCACGGCACGGCGTTCCTGAACATGCGCCGCGACATCTGGAACTCCAATGCCTGGGCCCGCAACGCCAGCACCAACCCCGCCACCAACTTCCGCCCCAAAGAGCGGCAGAACGAAGTGGGCGGCGCCGGCGGCGGCCCGGTCTACATCCCCAAGGTCTACGACGGCCGCAACAAGAGCTTCTTCTACTACACCTACACGCAGCGCCTGCTGCCCGCCAACATCGGCTTCCCGTTAACCACGGTTCCAACGGCCCGCATGAAGGGTGGCGACTTTGGCGAGTTGGGCAATCAGCTGATCTTTGACCCGGCCACCACCGCCGGTAACGTGCGCCAGCCGTTCCCCAACAATGTCATCCCGGCGGGCCGGTTCAGTAACGTCTCCCGGAACCTGGTGCCGCTGATCCCCAATCCGACCCGTCCGGCCCTGCTGCAGAACTTTGACTTCGTCAATACCGACGTCATTGAGCAGAATATCTGGAGCATCAAGGCGGACCACAACTTCTCTGAGCGCAACCGCCTTTCCTTCTTCCTCAGCAAGGAAAGCGGCAACACCGCCTCCACCACCAACTTCCCCGGCCCCATCGGCAACGGCTTGGGCGTGCAAGGTCAGCTTCCCTACAACATTCGTGTTAACCACGACTACACCTTCTCGCCCACCTTCCTGATGCACACCACATTTGGCTATTCCGCCACACGGCAGACCTGGGACAACCCCGCTCAAGCCGGTTTCGGCAGCAAGCTGGGCCTGCCCGGCCTGACGGGTGAGGCAGACGCCATGCCCCGCATCAACTTCCAGGGCCTGGCCGGCCTGTCGCCCTACGGCGTGCAGGATGGCAAGGTCGCCCGCGGCGGACAGGACAACGATACGCTGATGATCACGCAGGGCTACACCTGGGTGAAGGGCAAGCACGAACTGAAGTTCGGCTGGGACTCGCGCAAGTTGACCACCTTCGGCTTTGACTTGGCGGGCTCCAACGGCCAGTACTTCTTCAGCCGTGCCCAAACCGCCATCCCCAACAGCACCTCCGGCAGCGGCCACGAGTTCGCCAGCCTGTTGCTCGGCACCGTGAACCAGGCCGGTATCACCCGGACGCCCATTCTGCTGGACCAGATCACCTACCGCTATACCTCCGGCTACTTCAACGATAACTTCCGCGTTACGAAGCGGCTGACGTTGAACCTGGGGCTCCGCTATGAGGTGCCGATCGGGTGGCACATCCAGAACGGCAACTACTCGGGTATCAGCCTGACGACGCCCAACCCGGGTGCCAATGGCATCGCCGGCGCACTGACCTTCTTCGGCAGCGGCCCCGGCCGCAACGGCCAGACCCGTCCCTACCCCACCGATTTCTCGAATATCGGACCGCGCCTGGGCTTCGCCTACCAAGCCAGCTCCAAGACTGTCATCCGTGGCGGCTGGGGCATCTTCTACCAGACGCTCGGCAATGGCGGCTGCGGTTGCCGTCAGGGTTTCGCCAATACCGATTCGGTCCTGAGCGATGGCGTCAACCCCATCATCCAGAGCTGGGACACCGGCATCCCGGTCAGCCCCACCTTCCGTCCGCCGCCGCTGCTGGATCCGACGTTGTCCAACTTCCAGAACATCGACTTCTTTGGCCCCAAGTACGGCAGAGCGCCCCGCGTCTATAACTGGAGCTTCAACATCCAGCATGAGATCAAGGGCTTCCTGCTCGATGTGGCCTACATCGGTAATCGGGGCAGCGGCCTGAATTCCACCATCACGCTCAACCAGTTGCCCACCAGCGAACTGTCCAAAGGCAGTTTGCTGACGCAGACCGTGGGCGCGGCGGGTGCCCGGTTGCCCTACGCCAACTTCCCCACCAACCGCTCCGTCGCCCAGTCCCTGCGGCCCTTCCCGCAGTACCTGGACGTGCTGAGCCGGAACTCCGGCGACGGCCAAACCTGGTACGACTCCTTGCAGACCAAGGTCGAACGCCGCTTCGGTGGCTTCCAGTTGTTGGCCGCCTATACCTGGTCCAAGTCGCTGGCCAACGCCCACTGGCGTCAGATCTTCAGCCAGCAGTTCAATATCGGCGCGCAGGACGCGAACAACTTGCGGGACATGAAGTCCTTCAATCCGTTCGATCAGCCGCATGTCTTGAACCTGGTCTGGGCCTATGACGTGCCGTTCGGCAAGGGCAAGAAGTTCCTGGGTGCCTCCAACCACTTCGTCAACGCGGCGGTCAGTGGCTGGACCATCTCCGGCGCGCAGCGCTACTACTCGGGTAACCTGATCCAGTTGGTCACCCCGGGCAACCCGCTGGGGGCCACCATCTTCTCGACCACCACCAAGGCCAACTACGGCGGTGGCGCGATCCAGACGGGCCAGAGCTACGATACGCTCGACCCCAACAACCCCGCCAGCCGCTGGTTTAACCCCGGCGTCTTCAGCGCGGCGGCTCCGTTCACTCTCGGCAGTGCGGCGCTCTACCAGAACGACTTCCGCCAACCGATGATCGCCTTCGAAAACGTCGGCATCTCGAAGCGGACCACGCTCTGGAACAACGAAAAGAACCCGGTGGTGCTGCAGTACCGCGCCGACGCGTTCAACCTGTTTAACCGCACCCGCTTCGGCGGCGTCAACGGCACGGTGGGCAACGCCAACTTCGGCCGCCCCACCGGACCCCAGGTAGGCGCTCGCGCCATCACCATGGGCCTCCGGCTGAGCTTCTAAGCTCAGCGCGGTTTAGCTCCGTTCCTTTCCGGCGGAGTGCTCCGGCCACCATCTGGTGGCTTGAGTGCTCCGCCTTTCTTTTTTAAACCCGGCAAAGATCCCGCCGCCCAGAGACGCGAAGAACTAGTAGTACTTAAGGTTGACCCGAACGATGCGAACGTGGCAAAATCCAAAAGCGTGATTTGGGTACCTTCAAAGAAAGTACCGATTGGCGTGAGACCAAGCACAACTCGAGGATCAAAAAAATGCGTTTCTCTCTTCTACCGCTCGCCCTATTGGGCGTGGCCACTTCATTCGCCGGCACGCTGGCCATGACAGGCAGCTCAATTACCGACATCACCGACACCAGCGGCTACACCACCGGTTGGGCCTTCACCACAACCGGGGTCACGGTAACCGCCCTAGGCTACTATGACTCCGGCAAAGATGGTTTGCTCGACGCGCACGACGTCGGCATCTTTGATTCCCTTGGCAACCTGCTGGTCTCGGCCACGGTTCCCAACGGTGTGGCAGGCACGTTGAACGCTGATTGGCGTTTCATCTCGATCACGCCCTATGCCCTGGGTGCGGGCTCCTACGTGATCGGCGGCTACAGTAAAAGCAGTGACCCCATCACCATTACTGGCACGGCAACCGGCGCTCCGGGGATCACGCTCGGTTCCGTGATTCGGTATGTCTACGGTGGCTCGCTCGCTTTTCCCACGTTTGGCGGCCTTACCTACCTCAACCCGAACTTCGAGTTCAACGCTGCTCCGCCCGTACCTGAACCCGCCACGCTGGGTTTGGCCGCTGCCGCACTTTGCCTGGCTGCTTTCCGCCTGCGGAAGTAACCTCACTGCGCTCCATCATTCAAAGGGCCGGAAGATCGCCAAAAGGATCTTCCGGCCCTTCGCTTTTTCCACCCTTCTGGCCGCCCGGCGCCTGGCCCACTGGCGGGCGCGCAGTTTGGATACGATAGTCGTCGAAAGAGGCCCTCCATGCAACGACGCGACCTGCTGAAATCCACCGTCTCCGCCGCCGGTTTAACCATCCTCAAAAGCGGCACCCTCCGCGGCCAGAACGCCCCCTCGAACAAGCTCAACGTCGCCCTGATCGGCGTCTGGGGCCGCGGCACCGCGCACTACAACGTGATGCGCAACGAGAACGTCGTGGCACTGTGCGATGTCAACGACACCCGCACCAAAGAGGCGCTCGAGATCTTCCCCAAGGCCAAAACCTACTACGACTGGCGCAAGCTGCTGGACCAGAAAGACGTCGAAGCCGTCATCATCTGCACGGCGGACCATCACCACGCCTTCATCGCCAACTGGGCCATGAACCGCGGCATGCACGTCTTCTGCGAAAAGCCGCTCGGCATCTCGGTGGAAGAAGCTCGCACCGTCCGCGCCACCTACCTGAAGAACCGCACCAAGCTGGCCACCCAGCACGGCACCCAGCGCCACGCCTACCCCAACTTTGAGCGGCTCCGCGAACTGATCCTCGATGGCGCCATCGGCGAGCTGAAGACCGTCCACGCCTGGGACGCCCGCGAACTCCCCCGCCCCGGCTACCCCGCCGGTGAAGGCAACCCGCCCGCCTCGCTGCACTATGAACAGTGGATCGGCCCGTCGCCCTACCACCCCTATAGCCCGCAATACTTCGGCGGCTCCAACGGCCTCAACTGCCTCTTCTGGAACATGTATCGCGATTTCGGCGTTGGCCAGATGGGCGACATGGGCGCGCACACCATGGACCTGCTCTGGAACGCCATCGACGCCGGTGCCCCGTCCAGCATTGAGGTGGATCAGGACGTCACCGACAAGTACAACGCCGACATCTGCCCGGTAAAACTGAAGGTGGCCTTTGAGCACCCGGCCAACAGCTGGCGCGGACCCTTGACGGTCCATTGGTATCAAGGCGGCCTGAAGCCCAGCGCCCCCAAGCCCTACCTCGACCTCTCACGCGTCGGCAACGGAGCCATCTTTGAAGGCACCAAAGGCGCCATCTTCGCCGACTTCACGACGCGCGTCATCATCCCCAACAACGACGATGGCGACTTCACCTACTACCAGCGCCGCACGGCCGACAAGACGCTGCCCTTGATCGGCGGCACCGGGCAGATCACGCAAGCCACTCGCCCGGTCCCGCCACGCCCGGCCAGCCCGCCCTCCGCGCTGCCCAAAGGCTTCAACGCCATGCCCAGCGCCGCCCCCAGCGCCAACGGCTTCGCCAAAGTTGAGTTCCTGGAAAACGGCCTCCCCGCCGCCCTGGGCCTGCCCAACCCGCAGATCGCCCCCGTCGCCCAAGCCATCCGCGAAGGCCGCGCCCCCGCACCCGGCACCGACGTCTTCCAGCAGGAATGGATCGACGCCTGCAAGGGTAAGTACAACGGCGTCACCCACGGCACGTCCAGCAAAACGCACTGCGACTTCGACTATTCCGGCTCCATGATCGAACAGATGCTGCTCGGCCTGGTGGCCCACCGCGCCGGCAAGAAGCTAACCTACGATGCCGCCACCGGCCGTGTCACCAACTCAAACGAAGCCAACGACTACCTGAAGCGCCAGTACCGCCCCAACTGGACCCTGAACGGGTAGTCACGCTCCACCGGGGTCGTGGTTCGTAACCGAGCCGCGACCAGCAGGAGCGGTCTGCCCGAGCGATGCACTACCGGTGTGGTAACGAACGTCCGCTTGGAGTGTCTTGGCTGCGGGAGAAAAGGCCCCTCCTGCAGGTCGGCGCTCGGCCCGACGCGCGCTCAGAAATGTCGCCCACTCAGTCGCAGCATCAACCGGCTCCAGCCACATCCGGAGCCACCCATTCCGCCCGCGCCCGCTCATCCTTGGCCACATCAAAGCTGTAGTAGCGCCGGTGGAGCGCGCGATCTTCGCCAAACCGCTCCACCGCCGAACAGACCGCCTCAAACCGCGTGGCGCACCCGGTCGCCGCCACGTGGTCCACAATCACCGCCGCCCAAAGCCGCGTCAGAGTCTCGTGATACCCGCTCGACTGCGTGTTCGCCGTCCCCACCGCCACATTGAACTCCAGGATTCCCCTTTTCATGACGGCAAACGTAGCCTCCCAATCCTGCCCCACCGCATGATAGGCGCACGCAGCGACATGGGCCGCATGCGTCCACGCCGCCTTCGGCAACCGCCCGGAGCGCCAATCACCAACAAACGCCTCCAGCGCCGCCGCGTTCTCAAGAAATAGATGCGTCATGGCCACCTTCATTCACAATCTCGCCCGAGCTGGGAAAACACGTTTCCAATCCGAAAGCGTATCCCAGCTCTTTAATCGAAAGGATGCTTAATTATGATTCGAAGGCAGCACTGCATCAATACCTTTACTTCAAAGCCTGCTGCGACCACACTCAACCGATAGAAAAGCCGTCGCCAACCGGAGCGGACAGCCCGTCCCGGCCATCCTGCCCCTAAGCCAGCAACTCCCGCACCACGTGCCCATGCACGTCCGTCAAGCTGACATCGCGTCCGCCGAAACGGTAGGTCAGCTTCTTGTGGTCCAGACCTAAGGCGTGCAGGATCGTCGCATGGAGATCATGCACTTCCGTCACGTTCTCCACCGCCCGCATGCCCACCTCATCGGTCGCGCCGTACACCGTGCCGCCCTTCATCCCGCCGCCCGCCATCCACACCGTAAACGCCGTCTCGTGATGATCCCGCGCGTCCGGCTTGGGCCCGTGCGGCGTACGCCCAAACTCCGTCGCCCACACCACCAGCGTCTCCCCCAGCATCCCGCGCGACTTCAAATCCTGGATCAGCGCCGCCACGCCTTGATCAGTGATCAGCGCATTGCCTTCGTGACCCTTCTTCAAGTCCGAGTGCTGATCCCACGTCCCGTTGTCGCCGCCAAACACCTCCGGGCAGGTGATCTCGACAAACCGCACACCGGCCTCCACCAGCCGCCGCGCCCGCAGGCACTGCCGCGAATAGTTCCGCTGGTGCCGTTCCGGGCCGTCCACGCCATACAGCTTCTTGGTCGCCTCGGACTCCTTATCCAGATTCAACACATCCGGCACCACCGACTGCATCGTGTAGGCCATCTCGTAGTTCTTGATCGCCGCGTCGATGCCATCGTCCTGCCCGATCGACGCCAGAAACTGCCGGTCCTGCTGCAGCAGCGTGTCCAGCTTGGCGCGTTGGATCTTGGGGTCCTTGTCGGCAGCGTCAATGTTGATCACCGGCTTGCCTTCGGCATGCATGGCGGTCGCCTGATGCGTGGCGGGCAGAAAGCCGTTCGAGAAATTCTCGAGTCCGCCCGGCGGCACCGCGCCCGCATGCAACAACACATAGCCCGGCAGATTCTTGTTCTCACTGCCCAGCGCATAGTTCACCCAGGAACCCAGGCTGGGAAACCCGCCCGTATTGCGACCCGTGTGCATCAACAGATTGCCGCGCGGGTGCAGCGGAAAGCCGGACACCATGGACCGGACAATCACCATTTCATCCACACACTTCGCAAGATGTGGAAACAGCTCACTCACCCACACACCCGCTTGGCCATGCTGCTTAAACTGCCACGGGCTCGCGAGCCACTGCCGGTTCGTCTCCGCCTTGGCCCCTACCTGATAGAACCCATCGAACTTCTTGCCGTTCAACGCCGCCAGCTTGGGCTTCGGGTCAAACGTATCCACATGCGACATCCCGCCCGGCATAAAGCAGAAGATGACGTTCTTCGCCTTCGGTGCAAAGTGCGTGCCCCCGCCCGCCAAGCCCGCATAAGCCTTGTCCGCCATCAATGATGCGAGAGCCGTCAAGCCAAACCCGGTGGAGGCCTGACGCAACACATCCCGGCGCTTCAGCGGCGCTTGTTGTGACCCTTGGCAATCCTTCGGATGACTCATCGTTCCTCCCCGCTATAGCCCCAAGCTGACGCATGGGGCTGGCCGATACGCCGCGCCGTCGCGCCGCTAACGGACATACACGAACTCTTTCAGATTGAACACCGCATGCGCGACGTCTTTCCACAACTCGCGGCTCCCCATCAGCTTGTCGGCCGGCACCTTTTGCAAGCTGGCCAACTCCTTGGTCAACCCCACAAACCGCTCCGTCTCGGCGGCCTCCGGCGCACGCCCCAAGGCCGTCCGGAACATCGCCGTAATGCGAGCCTCCACGGTGGGTGCCTGCTGCGCAATCAGTAGCTCCGCCCACACGCCCGCCTGCGCCACCACAAACGGATCATTCATGAGCGCCAGCGCTTGCGGCGGCACGTTGGTGGTGTCGCGAGTCCCTCGCGCCACGTTGGGGTTCGGAAAATCGAAGGTCTCCAGAAAGCGCGACCCCTCATGCCGCGTCACCTTCACATAGATGCTCCGCCGCCCCTCGCCATCGAGCGGCCCCTGGTGCAGCTTCCGGTAATCCTTCGGCTCCTCGCGATGCGGCTGAATGCTGGGCCCATACATCGTGCGATCCAGCCGTCCCGAGATGGCCAAAACCGAATCCCGGATCGACTCCGCCCCCATCCGCCGGATCGGGTAATGCGACAGCCACGCATTGCGCGGATCAATGCGCACCGCCTCCGCACTGGCCGTCCCCGCCTGCTGAAACGCCTGTGAAGTCACCAGCAGCCGGATCTGCTTCTTCACGGACCAACCACCCTCCGTGAACTGCGACGCCAGATAGTCGAGCAACTCCGGGTGTGTCGGCTTCTCGCCATAGGTGCCAAAGTTGTCCGCCGTCGCCACAATGCCACGCCCGAACACTTGCTGCCAGATCCGATTCGCCATCACCCGCGCCGTCAGCGGATTCGCCGGGTCAGCAATCAACTCCGCGACCTCGCGCCGCCCGCTGCCCATCGGGTTGAACACCGCGCCCGGCTTCGCCAGCAGCGACAAGAACCCGCGCGAGGCAAGCCTACCCGGCCGCTCCGCATCGCCGCCCACCATCACGGAGACATCGTAGCCCTGCTCCATGTCCGCCAACGCCTGCACCGTCGTCGGAGCAGTGATCCGCGCATCGATCGCGCGGTACTCACTCACCAACGCTGAAAGTTCCGGCGTCATCGCGGTGCTGTTCGACAGCAGCTTGGCATCGAGCAACCAGCCCAGCCAACGCGCGTCATCATCGGTCGACGTACCCGCCTCCCAGGCCGCCAGCGCCTGCCAGGTCACTTGCGCGTAGCGAGCCGCCACGTCGTCCATCGTCTTCGGAGCCGGACCTGCAAACAGCCGCTCCATGTGCGACAACTCGGGCTTCGGGCTGGCATCGACATCGTGCAACACCGCCCGCGTCACGCCGAAGTACGAGTAAGGCGAAGCCACCTGTTCCGGCGTCGTCTTCAGCCGCCCCGGACGGTCCGGAATGCGCGGGTTGTCCTGCTTCGTCACCAGCTCAATGTAGAAGGGCAGAGCCTTCTGATCGTCGCGATTGGGCACCCTCACCCACGCCGGACGCGCGTTCTCGATCAGTTGGTAATCCTCGCTCAACATGCAGTTGTCGAGAATCGTCCGCCGAGCCCCCAACTCCCCGCCCATCACCTCCAGGCTGACGAACTTCTTGTTCTTCGGCACCAGCGGCGAACGCAACCCGCCATTCAACCGCTCCGACAACGCGTGCGTATAGATGCCCGCCGGGAAGATGCCGGAGATGGCCACCGAGCCGCGATTGGCCACCGCAAACTCACCCGCCCGCGATGCCCCCGCCAGCGCTCCAGTCAGCCCCATACCATCGGCCTGCCAGCCGCCAAAGCCATCCTTGGCCAGATCACCGAACGGTTGAAAGTTCTCCCGGTTGTAGGCCGCGCGCGAAGTGCTCTCTTGCGCGTACGCCTTGGCGGCAGCCGCCCACTCAGCAGCCAGCTCACCATTGCCCAAGCGAGCCAGCACCGAGAGGGGCTCTTCCATGCCCGCCTTGGGTTTCTCGAACTGCGACACCCACGCCTGCACCCGTTCCACCGGCAACTCCGCCACATCCGCCGCCACCGGAGATCCACCGGACCAGGCGCGATAGGCCGCCATCAGATAACGCGGCAGCGTCTCCAGCTCCAGTCGCCACGCCTTGGCGATCTCACGCCGGATCGGTGCCTTCAGCGCGGCCAACTGCTGCTTGATTCGGTCCTGCGCCTGCGGCACATCCGCCGTCCGCATCACCATGCGCGAACTCGACAGCACGCCGTAGAGCGCGTAATAGTCAGCCGTCGGAATCGGGTCCAGCTTGTGGTCGTGGCAGCGTGCGCAAGCAATCGTCAGGCCCAGAAAGGCCTTGCCCACGGTATCGATCTGGTTGTCCACCACATCGGTCCGGATCTGCCGGAAGCGGATGCAGTCATCGTGCCCCAGCTCGCCCAGCCGGTAAGAAGTGGTGCCAATCAGCGATTCATTGATGCCGCTCTTCAGGTTGATGCGCGGCTTTTCCAGCAGATCCCCGGCCAGATGCTCGCGGACCAGTTGGTCATACGGGACATCGTCATTAAAGGCGCGGATCAGGTAGTCGCGGTAATGCCACGCGCCATTGATCTCGTAGTTCCAGTCGTTGCCAAACGTCTCGGCAAAACGCATCACATCCATCCAGTGACGCGCCCACTGCTCACCCACATGCGGCGACTTCAACAGCCGGTCCACCTGCCGCTCATAAGCCCCCGGCGCGGTGTCGCGCACAAACAGATCGACTTCCAGCGGTGTCGGTGGCAGCCCAGTCAGCACCAGGCTCAGCCGCCGCAGCAGCGTGGCCCGATCGGCTACAGGTGCAGGCTTCAACTGCGCCTTCTTGATCGCCTCGGCCAGATACCGGTCTACCGGGTGCGAAGACCAAGCGGGATCGCCCGCCGGAATCTCGGCGCGCCGCACGGGCTGGAATGCCCAATGTTCTTTCTTGATCCCCTCGTAGTAGCCCGGTGAGCCCGGCCCTTTCGCCGTCACCGCGCCCGCGGGCCACGGTGCGCCCGCTGCCACCCACTTCTCCAGTGCTGCAATCTCTTCCGGCTTAAGCTTGCCGCCCACCGGCATCTTCAAGCCATCATGCCGAACCGCCCGCAGCAGCGGACTCAACGCCGCATCACCCGGAATCACCGCCGCCCCCCTGTTGCCGCCCTTCAGCAAACTCTCGCGGGAATCGACGCGCAGTGAGGAAGCCTGTTGAGATGGCCCATGACAGGCGAGGCAGTTCTTGAGCAGTACGGGGCGGACCGAGCGTTCAAAGAACTCAGCACCACCAGCCGGGGTATCGGCCGCCCGCAGTGCCCCAAGCCCACCGGAGAGCATGCCGATCACGCATAACAATGCCGCGCACAGTCGCACCATAGCCGCTATGATATCCTGCGCTGTTGCTCAGCCAGCGGCACCTAATAGAACGCCCGGCCCCCGGTACAGGAGGAGCCGGGCGTCAGCGGCCTAGCCTAGACGATCACCGTCAGGCTGTAGTGGCTGCGGTTGCGATACGGCTTGTTGTAGCCGCAATCCGCAATGTTGCGCTTATACCCGTCCAGTTGAAGCAGGTAAGCACACGTCGTGGGGAATGCCGTGGCGACATTCGGAATTGTCAGGCGAATTTCTCCGCCAATCCAGGAGGGGCGGCTGGAGCTCTGTGCCAGCGCCTGAATATAGGTGGGGCCCACCGAATCTGCGGCGGGCGGCGGTCCGATCAGGTTCACGGGAGCCAGCGAAACCCCCGGCAACCCCAGTAAGTTGATCTGGAAGTTACTGCCGTAGTTGGCTACCAGTGAATACGACGAGAGGAACCCATCGGGATCGTAGACGAAGAAATCGATCTCGAGCGGACCACCCTTGCTGGTATCGACCACGCCGCAAGGCGGAACCTCCACGCCGTTGTAGCGGACCGAAATGATGCGCGTGTCCGGTTCGGTGGTGCAGGTGTGCACTGTTCCCGCGCCGCACGGCTGCGTGGGCGAAGTGAACGGTGGAGTGAACGGCGATGTGTTGTCCACAAACCGGTTGTCCAGGCGTAGCGCGATGGAGTTATCAGTCTTGGTGTTACACAGCGGCAATACGCGCGGATTGATCAGCTGCGTACCGGAAACCTTGTAGCCCTTGACGCGGAAGTAGTAGACGCCATCGCCGAAGTTATCCGCGGTCGCCAGATTCACGAGGACGTCCTGTCCGCCCACCGGAACACGCAGTACGCCCGGGGGTGCCGGATGAGCCACCTCGAAGTGATGTAGTGATTGGGCCACATTCTTGCCGTCGATGACAGCGAAGTTGATGCTGAACGGTTGTGCGGTCACCACTGGCCCCGGCGCGATGTCCAGATACACCCGGGAGAAACCGCCCGCGGCCGCTGGAGGAATGGGTGCCCATGAAGCCGGATTGGCGGGCGTGGCCGTGAACTCGACTTCGTAGTAGTCCACATTGCTGAGCGTGCCGAACTGCCCGCGCAGGGTCACGACCCCGGCAAACGGAATGTCGGAATCGTTGATCGGGTCGTTGGCATTCACTAGGCCGACCAACGGACTGGCCGGGCTCTGCTCGATATCAGTGATCAGCGTCTCGCAAGCCTTGGTGAGCACCACGCAGTCGCCATGGGGAGGAGGCGTGGGGCCGCAGCAGGCCTCCTGGTTGGCCAGCAGCGAAACGGTGAGGTTGTTCGGGATGTCCCAACGCGTGTCGAAGATCGTCTCTTTGACAATCACCTTCTCGCCGTCGCCGCAGTTCTGGGTGACCCGGAAGATAATGTCCGGGCTGCAATCAAGCCAAGGGGTCCACGGATGCCACGGCCAAATGCGGAGGCGCTGCAGTTCCGGAACGATCGGGAGGCGCTTGAGTAGGCTGCCTCGGATGGCCGGAATGGCCGCCGGATCGAAGGCAGATTTGGCGCTGGGCAGGCGGGTCGTTGCTTCTAGCAGCGGCTGGAACACGCGAAAATCCGGTACCGGATCGGGCCGCGGAGGTTTGGGGAGCTTCTCGTCCAACCGGAGGATGGGCAGAATGTGGCTGGCCAGCAATGGCTCCAGCGCCCAATAGCGGAGTTTCCACCACCAGATGGGCAGCCACCCGCAGCACCAGCGGAACGAGATCTTGAAGATGCCGTTGGCGTCGGTGACGGCCGTCATGCCCACCTTTTGCTGGGACGACCACCACCAGAAGAAGTCCACGTCAAAGGCACTCACTTGTGCGCCCGGCACCGGCCGGCCATCCGGACAAATGACGCGGCCCGAGATAGTGATCTGCCGGCACCAGGTGAGCCAGAACTTCCAATAGAAGGGGTCAATGATGATCGGCACGGCCAACTTCTGGTCGCGCCAAAGTGCCGGCGCGATGTTCGCGGTCAGCGTCTGAAGCTTGAATATCTCGTCGTCGGTCGAGTCCGCGGGGCCGATGGCGGCCGTGAACGGAACCTTCTGGTCGACATCGAAGCTCACCTGGACCTTGTCCTCGGTGACCGAAACCACCTTTGACAGCACCTTGCCGTCGGGCCCTTGCAAAGCCACCTTAATCTTCTGCTGTTTGCGTTCCGTGACCGCGATCTGACGCGCGTCTAGGGCGACAATCAAAGTTGCCATGACACTTCCTCCTTAGAATGTTTGGGGGTTAGTTTTAGGTTTAGCCTCGGCGCAAGGCGACTTGCCTGAGGTTAGGTATATAGAGCATTGAGGCAGCATCGTGGCGCGAAATGGTCTGGCGGGCACCACTGGCCGCGAATCGATACGGCCGACCGGTGATTGGTCCCGTGACGGAAAGGGAACTGCCACCGATGTACTCGAACACAGGGTCCTGGGGCAACCCTGTGGCCGGTGCGTTGGAAGATGTGGCGGGATGCGCTTGGTAGGCGTGCGATCCCGCGGAGCGTTGATTACAGCAACTCATGAGGGGTTACTCCTGTGCGTTGTCTGGTGAAACCGCGTTGGGTTCTTCGGTCCAATGGGGAAGCGGAGCGTGCCGGCTCTCCGTGGCGCGGTGGAGCAGGATAGCGCCACCGGAAAGTCCCAGCCAGAGGCGGAGACCTTCCGGCCAGTTCTGCGCCTGAATCAGCGCAAACGGGATCGCCATCCACAGGCTGAGGCAGTAAAAGCAGCCGAACAAGCGGTGTGAAACTCGAAAGCTGCGTAACCGGACAAATAGGTTCCATGGACCGTCCTCGGCGTATATCAGATGCGTGACGCGCCACACCGCAAACGTATCAACCACGAACCACAAAATGAGCATAAAAGTTTACCGGCCTTAGGCCGGTCCGGCCGTTGGCTGCACAAAGTGTACAGCAACAAGCAGACAAGCGCCGTCCGGGTGCCCTCGTGCGGCATCAGGATCGAAAAAATCAGGCGCAGATCTTCTTGACGACGTTGCCGTGCACGTCGGTGAGGCGGAAATCGCGCCCCATGTGGCGGTAGGTCAGCTTCAAGTGGTCCAGACCCATCAAATGCAGAATCGTAGCTTGCAAGTCATGCACGTCAATCGGATCTTCGGTGATGTTCAGCGCCAGCTCATCCGTCTTGCCGATCACCTGCCCCGCTTTCACGCCGCCCCCGGCCAGCCAGATCGAATAGCCGTTGGGATGATGATCGCGGCCCGCATTGTCGGCCTCGTCCGGCCGCCGGATCTCGGACAGGGCGGTTCGCCCAAACTCGCCGCCCCACACCACCAGCGTGTCCTTCAGCAAACCGCGCTGCTTCAAATCAGCCAGTAGGGCCGCCGTCGGCTTATCGGTCTGCTTGCAAGTCTTCGGCAAGCCGGAGTTGATGGCCGAATGGTGATCCCACCCGGAGTGCATGACCAGTACAAACCGCACGCCCCGCTCCACCAACCGCCGCGCGAGCAGCAGGTTGGTGCCGTATTGCTTCGAATCCTTGTCGTCGATGCCGTAGCTAGACAGCGTCTCAGGCGATTCCTTCGTTAAGTCCGTCAACTCCGGCCCCGCCGATTGCATCCGGTAGGCTAGCTCATAGGAATGAATGCGCGAGGCAATCTCGGCATCGCCCGTCTGCTCCAGATGCTGCGTATTCAGGTCCCGCAGTGCATCCAGGCGCGCCCGCTGCGAGGCCGCCGACAAGCCCGCCGGATTCGACAAGTAGAGAATCGGGTCGCCAGAGGAGCGCAGCACCGTGCCCTGGTACATCGACGGCAAAAAGCCATTGGTCCACAAGTCCGATCCGGCACTGGTGCCCGGCCCCGATTGCAGCGCGACAAACGCCGGCAGGTTCTTCGACTCCGAGCCCAACCCGTAAGTTGCCCAAGCCCCCATCGAAGGCCGCCCACCCGTCATGTGGCCCGAGAACAGCAGCAACTGGCCCGGGTGATGGTTAAACGCATCCGAGCGCATCGACCGGATCAAGCAGATGTCATCCGCGTGCTTCGACGTATAAGGCAGCAGGTCCGACAGTTCCATGCCGCACTGCCCGTAACGCGCAAACTTGCGCGGCGAAGCCAGCACCTTAGCCGTCGGCTTGATGAAGGCCAGCTTCATGTCCTTGGTCATCTCCGGCGGCAGCGATTGGCCATGCCACTTTTCGAGACCGGGCTTCGGATCAAACAAGTCCATCTGCGAAGGCGCGCCTTCCTGGAACAGGAAGATCACGTTCTTCGCCTTCGGCGCAAAGTGCGGCGCACGCGGAGCCAGCGGATCGGTAGTGGGCGTGGTGGCGCCCTGCATCAATTCCGACAGGGCCAGCGTCCCTATCCCGGCCAGCGACCGGCGCAGGAAGTCCCGCCGCAGATGAGTTTCAAATAATTGGCGTTCGTTCATGGCTTCAACTATTCCCGGGTGATGAACTCATCCAAATTCAAGATCACGCTCGACAGCGCCGCCCATACGGCCGTTTCCAGGCGCGTCGCCGTATGCAAGGTCACTGGCACCAGTTGGTCGATCGCCTTCGTATCATCGGCCAGCAACCGCTGCTGCTCTCCAAAGTAGGTCCGCAACCGGGTCTGCTCGGCCACCGTTGGCTTGCGGCTCAGCGCGGCCTGATAAGCCGCTTCCACGCGACCTTCAAAGCTGGCCGGCGCACCCATCAGCACCTTCACCGCAAGCGCCTGCGCCGCTTCCAGAAAGACCGGATCGTTCAGCAGATTCAACGCCTGCAGCGGCGTATTCGAGCGGTCCCGCCGGCACGCCGCCACGGTCGACTTCGGCACATCGAAGTTGGCCAGCAGCGGATACGGCGTCGTCCGCAGGAACTGGATGTAGAGACCGCGCCGGTAGCGTTCCGGCCCCGTCGCTTCCTTCCAGCCTGTGCCCCAACCGCGCGAGCCATAGCTCAGTTCCATCACGCCGGGCGGGATGGGCGGGTTGAAGCTGGGGCCGCCGATGGTGGGCGTCAGCAGGCCGCTTACACGCAGCGCATTGTCGCGGATCATTTCGCCCGGCAGACGCAGCCGCGTTTGCCGCGCCAGCAGTGTGTTGTTCGGGTCCTTCTCAGTCAACTCCGGCCGGGCTTGCGAGCTCTGCCGGTAGGTGGCCGAAGTGACGATGGTGCGGAGCAATGCCTTGCGGCTCCAGCCATTCTCGCGGAACTCTGCCGCCAGCCAGTCCAGCAACTCCGGATGCGTGGGCGCTTCGCTGCGCGTGCCAAAGTCATCCGATGTCGGTGCCAGGCCCGCCCCGAAGAGTTCCTGCCAAATGCGATTCACGGCCACGCGGGCCGTCAGCGGATTCTCGGGTGCCATCAGCCAGCGCGCCAAGTCCACCCGGGTCGCCCGGCCGTTTGCTTTCAGTGCCGGCAGTACGCCGGGCGTCTCGGGCTGCACTTCAATGCCGTTGGTCTTGTAGTCGCCACGGACCCGCAAGTGGCTCGGCTTGGGCGAAGCCACTTCGCTGATCACCGATGCCTGGCTCAACTGCGGATACTGCGTCTTCAATTCGCGCAGCTTCTTGTTCAGCTCATCCAGCTTCAGTTCTTTCCACTTCTTGTTGCCGATGGCGAAGTGGTAGTTGGCCACAAAGTGATCGGTCAAGATGTCGCGCTCGCGCGGTGTGCGCTGGACGGCGGGCATCTGCACGATCTTGCCGCCGTCGCCATCTTCGGTCAGCTTGTTGACGCAATCCCAAGCCAGGTCCCAATCGGTCCGCTCACCCAGATGGGCGATGGTGTAGAGAATGTTCTTTTCCCAATCCGCTTGCAGAGCGGCCACGTTGTACTCGGCCAGCAGCGCGTCGCGCTTGCGCTGATACTCATCACGGCCGCGGATCCAGGGGCCAAGCTCACCGGGCAGCGGAGCGTCGATGTTCACTTCTTCGGCATTGTCAAAGAAGGCAAACAGCGAGTAGAAGTCCTTCTGCGAGATCGGGTCGTACTTGTGGTCGTGGCATTGCGCGCAGCCCATCGTCAAGCCCAGCCACACCGAACTGACGGTGCTCGCGCGGTCGAGTGTAGCCTCAAAGCGGAACTGCCGGTCGTCGATGCCACCTTCACGATTGGTTAGCGTGTTGCGATGAAAGCCCGTGGCAACGTGCTGCTCGATCTTGGCGTTCGGCAGCAGGTCGCCGGCGATCTGCTCCGCCGTGAAGCGATCAAACGGCATGTCGGTGTTGATGGAATCGATCACCCAGTTACGCCACCGCCAGGCCCACGGGCGGGACCAATCCTTCTCGTAGCCATCCGAATCGGCATAGCGGGCTTGATCCAGCCAGTGCCGCGCCCACTTCTCGCCGAAGTGCGGTGAGGCCAGCAGGCGGTCCACTTGCCGCTCATAGGCGTCGGGACGCGTGTCGCGCAGAAACTCATCAGTCTCGGCAGCGGTCGGCGGCAGACCCGTCAGGTCAAAGCTGACGCGGCGCAGCAGCACGCGGCGGTCGGCTTCGGGCGATGCCGCGATCTTCTCTTTCGCCAAGCGCGCCAGCACGAAGCGGTCAATCGCATTGCGGCCCCCGCCGATCTCCGGCACGGCGGACCGCACCACCGGCTGGAATGCCCAATGCTTTGACGTAATGCTCGGCGCCGCCGTTGTCAGCACCGGCGCCTTGGCCGGGAAGGAGGCACCGCTCGCAATCCAGCGTTCCAGCGTCGCCATCTCTTCCGGCTTCAGCCGCTTCTCACCTGGAGGCATGGCGGGCAACCCCTGGTCACCCCGGACCCGACGCATCAGCGGGCTGCCTTTTGCGTTCCCCGGAATGATCGCCGCTCCGCCGTACCCGCCCTTCAGCGCCGCGGTGCCGTCGTCCAACCGGAAGCCACTTTGCTGCATGCCGGGGCCATGGCAGCCCAGGCAATTCTTACGCAGAATGGGCTGGACGTCGCGGGCAAACTCCACCTGCGCCCAACCACTGGTCGAGAGTACCGCCACCGCCCAAGCCACGCGCACAAGATGCAACCGATTCACCACAGATGCTCCTTCAACAGGACGGCCATTCTCTGCGGATGCCGCGTCCCTTTTCAGGATACGCCCGCTCACCCGCAACCGGGTACGATCACCCCGCTCAGAAGCGGATCCGCAGCGACAGTTGCACTCCACGAGGAGCGTTCACAGCGGCCACCTGTCCCAAAGTGGCTGAAGGTAATTGAGGATACACGCCCGCGCCCAAGACTCGGTTGCGAGTCAGGTTATTCCTGCTACTGGCCGAGTTCGATCTTCACTTGGCGTTCAAACCTCTTGTCATAGTCGGCTACGGCTTCCTGGTAGCTGGCACCGTTCAGGAAGTTCTTGGTGCGGAACTTCTCCTTCAGATCGTATTGGGAGCCATGCGTGGCCACCCAAATATCGGGGCGGAGCGTCTTCTGGTGAGCAAAGGTGGCGCGGAAGTCCTTCACGATGTTGGGATAGCCGGGCGAGGTGAGCGGCATCACCACGGAGCCCATGTTGACCATCAGGAAATTGAGCTTCTTGCCGTTCTCGGTGATCGTTGTCTCGTAGCTGGAACTGCCCGGCGTATGGCCGAAGTGGTGGATGGTCTTGAGGGTGATTTCGCCCAGTTGGATGAGGTCGCCATCTTTAAGGATGCGGTCCACTTTGGTGGGCTTGTAGTTGGTGAAGCCGGATGGGTCCGCCTTGCCACCGGACTCGATCAGCGGGGCATCCGGCGGTGTGGCAAAGACCTTTGCGCCCGTCATCTTTTGCATGTCGGCCAGTCCGGCAACATGGTCAAAGTGGGCTTGGTTGGTGAGCAAGATCTTCACGTCAGTCAGCTTGAAGCCCAGCTTCTCGATGCTGGCTGCGATCATGGCGGGCGAGTCTTCCAGACCTGTGTTCAATAGGATGTGGCCGGACTTGCCGGTGATGAGGTAACAGCCCAGATCCTCGGTGCCGACGTAGTAGATATGCCCGGCGATGCGGTGCGGCGGGAACGGGCGGCTCCATTCCGGGGGGTTGGCAGCCAGGGCCACCAAGGGCAACGCGAACAACCAAAGCTTCAACATGTTTTTTGATCTTAGCGGTTGAAGGGCCCATCGCGGTACACTCGTCGGCGCGATGTTGCGACGTACCTTAATCCAAGCCATATTTGCGCCTCGCCGCCGGACGCCGCGCGCGCTGGCGGAGCAGTTGGCGGTGGCCTATGGCCACTCGCTCGACGAAGCCGTCTACATCCCGGCCGTGGCCCTGATGGGCCGCCTGCATCTGGGAGCGCTCGATGATGTGCGGCGGATCGCTGAGCCGTGGGTGGATGGCACCAAGGACAGCTTGGCCAAGGCCACCGGCAGCCACTTGGCCGGGCACCTGCTGTTCGCCGACCTCTACGAGCGGACCCGCGACGCGCGGTATCTGGCCCGCGTGCGGGCAGCGGCGGACTTGGGCTTCAATGCCGATGGATCACCCCTGCCCGCCATGCCGCTGCATAACGAGATGAGCGATGCCGTCTTTATGGCCTGCCCGCTGCTGGCCAAGGCGGGGCAGTTGACGGGCGAGCAGCGCTACTTTGACATGCTGCTGCGGCACTTCCAGTTCATGGAGAAGCTCTGCTTGCGGCCCGATGGGCTCTACCGGCATTCGCCGTTGTGCGAGGCGGCCTGGGGTCGAGGCAATGCGTTCCCAGCGCTGGGCCTGGCCTGGGCGTTGATGGCGACACCTCCGGCTCAGCCCAGCCATGCAATCCTGGGAACCGCTTTCTTGAACTTGTCGAGAGCACTGGCCCGCCAGCAGGATTCGAGCGGCCTGTGGCGCCAAGTGGTGGACCATCCGACGGCGTATCTCGAATACTCCGCGACGGCGATGATCGGCACTGCTTGGCAGCTTGGCGTGCAGCACGGCTTTTTGCCCGCGCGCACTTATCGCCCGCTGATCGCCAAAGCCTGGGACGCGATTGAGGGGCGCACTTCAGCCGCGGGTGACCTGGTGGACGTGTGCGAATCGACCGGCAAGCAGCCGACGCTCGACGACTACTTACGCCGCCGCGCCATCCGCGGCATCGATCCGCGCGGCGGTGCCATGGGGCTGCTGTTCGCGACTACGCTGATGAGCGGCGGAGCGGCCTAGCCCGTAACCCGCCCGAGGCTCAAGACCAGCAAAGGATTCTGCTTTCGGCGATAGCGGCCTTTGGCGAAGCCGCTGGAATACCGCTTGCCGGCGCGCGCGGCTCGGTAGAGCCGAGCGTTACCGAGCCGCGACCGCAAGGGAGCGGATTTTGAAGGTACGCCTAAGCGCGGCTGAAAACGGGGCTGTTGACCGTGCCGGTGCTGTCGGAGAAGGATTCCACGCCAATGCCCATCGAATGCAGAATGCTCAGGTAGACATTTGACATCCGGCCTTCACCGGAGCGCCAGTAGTGGCCGTGCTTCAGGCCCATGTTTGCCCCACCGGCGACCAGCGTCGGCAGGTTGGTGGACGTGTGGGTGGTGCTGGCACCGCTGCCGTAGAGCACGATAGTGTTGTCCAGCACGCTGCCCTGACGGTCCTGATAGCTGTTCAGGCGGTTGAGGAAGTGGGCGATCTGCTGGCTCAAGAACAGGTCGTACTTGGCGAACTGCAGCTGGCCTTCCTTGTCGGTGGCGTGTGAGAGGTTGTGGTGCGTCTTCGACAAGCCCAGCTTCAGCGGGAACGTGTCGCTGATGCCCATGCCGTCTTCACGGTTCAGCATGAAGGTGACCGAGCGGGTGATGTCGGCGTCAAAGGCCAGCGCGATCAGGTCCAACATGTTGCGGTAGTACTCGGCCGGATCGCCTTCGCTCGACGCATCGAGATTCAAGTGCGAATAGTCCTGCTTCTTCAGCGGGATGTCGATCCACTTTTCAGAAGCGACTAGCCGGGATTCCATCTCGTTCAGCGAGGTGAGGTATTGATCCATCCGCTCGCGATCGGACTTGCCGAGCTGCTGGTCTAAGGACCGGGCATTCTTCGCCACCGCGTCCACCAGCTTGATGCGCCGTTGCAGCTTTTCATGTTCTGCCTGCAGCGAGCCCCGGTCGCCGCGGAAGAGGCGGTCAAATACCCGGCGCGGGCTGTTCTCGGCTGGGATGGGACGGCCTTCCAGGTTGTAAGAGATAGTGCCGGTGCGCGACAGGAAGCCGGTTCCGGCGTCGATGGAGAGCACCAGGGACGGCTGCCGGCAGTACTTCTTCGTATGCAGCGCGATCACCTGATCGAGACCGGCCGAGTTGAACGTGCCCGGCTTGGGATTGTGCAGCGGAGCGCCCGTCAGCCACATATCGGAGCACAGGTGCGGATCGGCTTTGGGCCCGCTGGGGTGCTGGAGTCCGCCCAGGAAGCTGAGCTTTTCACGGAACGGGCTCAGCGGCTGCGTGGACTGGCCGAAGACGAACTTGCCTTCCGCTTCAAACGACGGGAACCAGCTCCATTCCGGAATGTTGTTCTCCGCGCGCGGCAGCGACATGCCGTTGGCCGTATACAGCGCGCAGAAGCGGCGGGGGGCCAGACCGGTGACTTCGGCGCCCATGGCGTCAAGCACTGGCAAAGCGAGCGAGACGCCGCCCATTCCTTTCAGGAAGGCGCGGCGGTCAAGGGTGCGGAAGGTGCTCATCTGATATCTCCGGGTGTTGCTAGTAGCTTACTATTTTCTCGACCGCTATTTTTCCAGGAACGATTTGCTCTGGACAACATATCGGATCAGGTCCTGCATCCGGTAGCCTTGGGCGCGCAGCTTCTGGCTGTCCTGCTTCAAGAAGCTGGACTCCTGGTAGGTGAGGCTGCGGCCGTTCGCGTAGGTGGCCAAATGCTTCAAGACGCTGAAGGCCACTTGGTCAATCCGGTCCTGGCCCAGGTAGCGCTTCAGGTCGTCAATGCCGGCCACCTCGGTTTTGTCGGGCAGCGTCGAGCGGGCGTCAACCTTCTTGGTCTTCATCCGGCCACCGGCGTCAAACTCTTCGAAGGCGATACCCCAGGGGTCGATCTTGGCGTGACACTGGCGGCAGCCGGCATTATCGCGGTGCTGCTCAATGCGCTGGCGCAGGGTGAGGCCGGCGCTTTCCTTCAAGGCCGGGACGTTGGGTGGCGGATCCGGCGGAGGCTCCGCGATGATCTTCCGGGCCAGCCAGGCTCCGCGCTTAACGGGGTTGGATTCGCGGCCATCGGAAAGGCCGGCCATGATCGCCGCCTGCGTCAACACGCCACCCAGTTCGGGACGACCACGGGGAATGGCTACGAAGTCGAGTCCGCTTTCGGTTTTCGCGCCCAAGTCGTAGTAGTTGGCCACGGTTTCGTTGGCAACCACAAAGTCTGAGTCGATCAGGTTGCGCACCGGCAGGTTCTGCTTCATCAGGTAGCGCACAAACTCGACCGGTTCCTGGCGGAGCTGCGTCTTGGCGTACCGGGTGAGCTTGGGGAACTGCTTGCGGTCTGGCTCCAGCACCTGGAACTTGTCGGTCGAGAGCCACTGCGAGGCGAACTCCTGGACAAAGCGGGAGAAGCGCGGGTCGGCCATCAGGCGGGTGACCTCGGCGTCCAGCTGCGTCCGCAACGTGCCGGCGGCGGCCAGGCGCAACGTCGCGCGATCCGGCGGGCCGTTCCACAGGAAGTAGGAGAGCTTGGAGGCCAGCTCGAAATCGCTGACCGGCTCCGGCGCGGGCGTCTTGCTTGATTCCACCAGCAGCAGAAACTGCGGCGACGTCAGCACCACTTGCAGCGCATCCTTGATGGCGCCGCGGAAGTCGGCTTTTGCCGCGAATGACTTTTCAAAGATCGACATCAGCGCCACTTCTTCCATTGCCGTCACGGGGCGACGGTAGGCGCGCGTCGCGAACGAGCGGAGAATCTCGCGGGCATAGGCGGGCGAACCCGGCTTCTGCGTGGATTCGATGAAGATGCTCTTGTGCGCCGGCGGTGGCCAGGCCTGATAGAACGGCCCCTCAAACTCGACGGACCGGACCAGCATCCGCGGCATATCGCGGCCATCGGTGTACTCACTGCGGACCGCGATCTCCCGGAATCCGGCCAGATAGTTGACATTATCTTTCTCGACATCCGGACTGGGGAAGTTGCGGATGGCTCCTTCAAAGACGTAGCGCGTCAGCTTGTCGGCGGACACCGTTTGGGGTGCGCCCACCGGGGAAAACGTACTGCCGCAATCGCGGCGCAGGCCGAGTTGCACGCCTAACTTGGGGGCCCGCTTCTCCAGGGCCAACAGCCGGCGCGCCGTATCGCCGGCCGGATCAAGCGGGGTCAGCACCACGCGATCCAGCGGCGTAACGCCGCCATACTGGGCACTAATCGCCAGCGGACCAGCGGGCAAACGCAGCGCGACAAACGCTGGCTGCTGTAGAGTGCCCGAGAATTCACGCTGGCCCAAGGTGAGCACCAGCGACTGCGGCTTTTCGGGCGGCGGGGCCTGCGCAAAGCGGCGGCCCGGTTCCACCAGAGCTTGGATCTCCGCCTCACCGAGAGCCCGGCGATAGAGCCGGACTTGGCCCAGATCGCCGCGGAATGAGGCTCCATTGCTCACCTGGCCCAGGTGCAGATTCAGCTTGGGGTTATCCAGATTCTCGCCGCGCACTTCTCCTTTGGCCACCGGGTAGCCATCCACGTAGAGCCAGGCTTCCTTCTGCCCGCGACGAATCACGGCGGCGACATGCTGCCAGGAGTTCTCACGCAGCACGCCCGCTTGTGAGGTGATGATGCCGTTGGTCAGGTAATCGGGGCCCAGTGTTTCCAGGCGCAAGGCTCCGTTGTTGCCGGCCATGGCAAAGGTCCAGCCCTGGACATAGCCATAGCCACCGGAACTGACGATGCCGGCGCGGCGCAGTTGCTTGGGGTTGATCCAGGCGGCCACCGTAAAGTCGCCCGTGCCGACGCTGACCGCGCTGTCGCGCGGGATCACGGCCGCGTCGTTGTCTTCAGTGAGTGAGAGCGCCGGGCCCAAAGGCGACTGAGCAATCTGGGCCTTGCCCTTCAGCTTGCCGTCCAGGTTGTTCGGGCCACCCACCAGCCACGAAGCGGCCAGCGCCTCATTCAACCGCGAGGCATCGGGCGACGGCAGAGCGGGGCGGGCGGTGGGATGGAGGTCCACCTGATAGAGACCGGCCTTCGGCACAGTGAAGGTGCGCGGGGCAGTGAGATCGCGCGCCGTGATCGATTCCGGACGGTCGAGCGCGGCAGCCCCGGTATCAAGCAGCAGGCCGTCGTTGTAGCGGGCGGCGGTGACGGTGACACGGAACCGGCCGTTGTCCGGCAGTTCGCGGAGGGAGATCTTGAAGTTGGCCTTCGGGCCATAGGTGCCGTCGCCATCAAACATCTCTTCATTGGGAATGGCCGGCCGCAGCAACAGCCCTTCCGGCACGGTGGAGTACGCGCGGCCCTTGGGATAGCCCATGCTGCCGCGCATGCAGGCGAAGACCGAATGGTAGATGCTGTCGTACTCGCGCCAGCCGCGGACGGTGTCGTTACCCTGATAGCCCTCGATGAAGCGGTACTTGGTCTGCATGTAGAACGGCTCAAAGGGGAACGGCTTGGTGGGCTTCAACTGAGTCACCAGCACGTCCTTGTTTTCGAGCAGGTGGCTATTGGCACCCAGGATCAGCTCCTCATGCCGCGGAGCCGGGTTGACGCCGGAACCCATATCGACCCGGAAGTTCTGGACCTTGGGCGGAACCTTGGGGTCCACAATGGAGCGGTTGAGCGCTTCTTCGGCGATCTCCAGATAGGTCTCCATCAGCAACGGCGAAAGCTGCAGCGAGTCCTTGTGGTTCAAGAAGCCTTCGCGCGAGAGCGCGTCCGGCGGCAGGATCTCAGTGAGGTCGTCTTCCAGGTTCAGCAGTTCGCGCAAGGTATTGCGGTACTGCGCCACCGTCAGCCGGCGGACCAGACCGTTCTTCGGGGCCGGGCGCAGACGCGCGGTTTCCAGATTGGCATCAATCCAGGCCACCATCCGCTGACGCTCCGCGGCGTCTGGCTGCGGCAGCCCTTTGGGCGGCATGGTGCCGTCCTGGACGCGGTGGCGAATGCCTTCCCACAGGCGAATGTGCTTGTCGTCCAGCGATGCATCCAGGTGGTCCACGCGCACGCCAGCCGTCGCCGAATCAGCGTTGTGGCACTTTTGGCAATGCTGATTAAGGAACGGCTTGATGTGCTGATCAAAGGCCGCATTGGGCACGGCGGGGCTGGCCTGGTTCGCCTGCGCTGCCGAGGGGCGGTCAGGCCAGGCCAGCACCAGCAACCCAACGGCCGCCAGGCCGATGATCGGGAACCTGAATCGAAGATTCTTATGACGCATAGAAGTGATCGGGAAGCCGCTGCCACAGCACGATCCGGCCTGCGGGAGCGCCTACCCAACGATGATACAGCGGGGCGCATGACCACTCATGGGGAATCCCAAAGGTGGCACAGCTTCTCAGCCTTGCAGGCGGAATTCATCCCGCCCCTGGAGGCGGAGGAAAGGTAGAAGGTTTTGCTCCACGGCAGCACTACAGCGGGCGGGACTAAAAGTCCCGCTGCAGGCTGACAGCCTGCGCCACCCGGATTTAACGGCGGAACGCAGGAATGGGCGGCGCGGACTTGAGTGGTTGAAGCTCTACCTTCCGAACGAAGATCTCCGCGCCTTCCGACTGGATCTGGATCTTGCCTTGGCGGTGCGACAGGTTGTAGGCCTGGTTCACCAGGCGGCCGTTCAGCACATAGGCCAGCTTGTCTCCGTCGGCATAGATCTCCTGGCGGTTCCATTCGCCGACTGGCTTCTCGACGTCATCCGGGCCACGGAACCCCAGTTCGTCCTTCCAATTGGGCGACCGGCCCCACCAATCGAGCCGCTTGGTGATGTTGTCGGTGGGCGTGCCGCTGGGGTCCCAGTAGATCTCTTTGCCGAGCTCGCGAATCTTCGCGGACCCGGTGGGCTTATTCTTTCCCGCCACAAACAGGACGTCGCCCGTGCCGCCCTCAATGATCTGGGACTCCAGCGATTCCAGCCACGTGCCATTGCTGGCCATGCCGTCTTCGCCCACCGCATGGATCAGGATGCCGCTGTCGCGCGTCCGCTTTTCACGATCGCCCCAGGTCTTGGTCCCCCAGCGCCACTCGACCACCAAGTGATAATCCTTGAACTCCTGATTGGTGGCGATGCCACCCCACTTTTCGCCCGAGATGTGGATGATGCCCTTGCTGACGGTGAAGACCTTGCTCGTGTCGGTCCGCCCCTCCCCTTTGATCCAGGGATACCAGCCGTTCAGGTTCTTGCCGTTGAAGAGGGCCGTCTTGCGAGCAGGCGTGATGGCGGTCTGGCTGAAGGCGACCAGGGAGAAGAGGACGGAGTAAATTGTGAGGCGGAGAAGGTGCATGGAAGACTCTGATGATATTGCATTCGGACCGCCGTCGCTGCCTTGTGGCGGCCGGTTGTCACCAACCGCCTGGCAGCTACGCTCTGAATGGCCCCGTCTCGAAGCCGGTCAGAAATTGAACTTGGCCCCCAGTTGAACCTTACGGCTGCCGCTGATGACCGAGTTGCGGATCCGGCCGAAGACGGCGGAGGAGACCGTGGCGGTGGGGAAGCCGAACGTCGGCGTGTTCGTGAAGTTGGTCATGTCCGCGCGAATCTCGAAGTTGGTCTTCTCGGTTACCCGAATGCGCTTACTGAAGGACATATCCATGTTGAAAGCCATCGGCCCACGGAAGAAATTGCGGCCGGTTGACCCGGTCGTCCCCAACGCGGCCACGGACGTAAAGGCCGCCCGTTCTTCCGGACTGAAGAACCACTTCAACCCGTTCTCATCGCGGGTTCCGCCAAAATCCCGGCGGCAACTGGGGCAATCGCCGGTAGACTGGACCGTATTGAACACGGAGTTGAAGCCAGAAAACACCGTAAAGGGACGGCCGCTCTGAGCTGTGAAGAGGCCAGCCACTTGCCATCCACCGAGCAAACGGTCCATCACCGCACCGGAGCCCGCCCCGAACCGCTTTCCTTTGCCGAACGGCAACTCATACACCCAGTAAGACTGCAGCGCGTGCCGGCGATCAAAGTCGCTGGGGGCATAGTTGTACCGCCGGTTATTGATGTCAAATGGCGAAGAAGCAGCGGACTGGGCATTGCCGGACGCGGCCACTGTAAAGGCAGGGTCAAAGCTGCGGGTATCGAGCGACTTTGAAAACGTGTAGGCCACCTGGAACGTCAGGCCATTCGAAAAGCGGCGATCGAGCTGCATCTGGAGCCCGTGGTAGGTGGAGAAGTCATTGGAGTCTAGTACAAACAAGCCCCCGGCAAACTGTGGGAAAGGGAAGAAAAAGCTGGCGGGCAGGCCCGCCGCCTCAATCTGCGTGCGGCCACCCGCTACCGTGCGGCGGCCCAAATCGTTGGCGATGGTGCCGGCCGCGTTGTTGCGCAAGTCAGCGGCATACAGGCGGCGCATGGCATCGGAGCCCGTTTCGGTCGCGTTGCGGCGCGCATCCGGACCCATGATCTGATTGATCAAGGGAGACTGCCCGCCGCCCTGCACGGTCCGGACAGCATCGAGGAAGCCGTTGCGCGTGGTTTGCACCTGGTTGGAGTTGTAGGCACCGAAGAGATTGTGGGCGCGGCGGCCAATGTAATTCACCTCGACAACAGTGTTCTTGGCCACCTGACGCTGGATGCCGAGGCTCCACTGGTGAGTCTGGGGCGTTTCAAAGGCCGGGTCGGCCACGGTGATGTTGTTGAGGGAAAAGGCAGGCGGCTGGGCGAAGGTAGCGGGATCACTGGTGGGTGGCTCCAGCGGCCGGACGGTTTGGAGGCGGCCGCCATTCTGTCCAAAGGCCTGCTCGGTGCGGCCCTGGACGATACCCGGCAGGTTCTGGAAGATGGAGCTAGACAAGACGAACGTGTTGATCCGGTCAAACGCCATCCGGTAATTGCTGCGCACAGAGGTCTTGCCGTCGCCGAAGGGATCCCAGGCGATGCCCACCGACGGAGCAAAGTTGTTCATGTCGTTCTTGTAGAGAGAACCCTGTTCCCAGCGCAGTGCAGTGGACGGGGCGGCACCCGCGGTGGCCAACTGGTTGGGGCGGCGCAGGCGGCCGTCCGGTGAAGAAGTGGGGGCCATCTTTGCTTCCCAACGGACACCCAAGTCAACCGTCACGTTCCGGCGAACCTTCCAAGTGTCCTGGAAGAAGAAGTCGAATTCATTGAAGTGGGCCTTGAAGTTGTAGACGCCGGGTACGAAACGGCTTCCGTCGGCCACAAACCCCCGGGAGATGGTCCCGACGCGGCCGAGCAGCAGATTGATATTGGACTCCAGCGGATTGCGGTCAAACGCTTGGTTGATGTCGGCCGGCAGGTTAAAGCGGTCCGGAGCCACGGTGTTGATCAGCCGGTTGAAGTCAACCTGGGTGGTGGAATTGGAGCCGCCAATCGAGCCCCGCACATCGGTATGCGACGCCAACCGGATGTTGGTGCCCCAGCGGAACGTGTGGTTGCCGCGGAAGTACGAGGTGGTGTTCACCATCTGCCAGGTATTCAGCTCCCGCTTGTTGCCAAAGTCCGCGGTGAACGGCAGGGTAACCGACGGAGAGAGCAACGAAATTCCGGCTAAGTCTTTCTGGGGGATTTGAAAGTCGAAGGCAAAAAAGTTACGCCCCACCACCAACTCATTGGTCAAGCGGGAAGTAGGAGTGGTCCGCCAATTAAAAGCCATGTTACGCGGATTCCGCAGCGTATTGACAATACACTCCTGCCCCGGAAAGAAAGGAGCCCCACCGTTGGCCCGGTCACAGAGAGTATTTTGATCACCCCAGGAAACGCGGGCAAACACCGTGTTGCTGGAATTGATGATGTGGTCGACCTTCACGGTAAAGTCCTTCTGCGATTCGTTCTGCAGCGCGGCAAAGCGATAAATGGCCGTATTCAGGCCATCGCCGCCATCGAAGAAGTTCGGCAGCGGTGTCGAGGCGATCAGGTCGCGCACCCGGGGATTGGCGCCGAGACGGTCGGGGTCATTTTGGAAGATGTTGTAGGTGCCGATGTTCGCGCCGGGCACGACGTTGCCATCCCGATCGACGACACCGCCCGCCACGCCGAACGGCAGGTTTCTTCCACCACGGTTGTAACGCCAGATGCCTTGGCGAGCCGTTTGGGTAAACACCGTCCGGTCTACGATCGCTGACTCCCGGGCCGTCAACCGCTGCATGTTGGCGAAAAAGAAGGTCCTGTCCCGGATGATGCGGCCGCCAATTGAGCCGCCATAAATGTTCTGCACGAACTGGCGCTTCTGGAGATTGTCGATGTTAAATTCCCACTCGTTGGCATTGAGACGCGGCGTCCGGTAAAACCAGAAGCCCGACCCGTGAAACTCATTGGAACCCGACCGGGTGACCATCGCCACTTGGCCACCGGAGTTACGCCCATATTCGGCCGTGGCGTTGCTGGTGAGAACTTTGAACTCCGCCAACGAATCGGGGTTGGCGCGGATCGGTGCGAAGTTGCCACCTCCCGCCGAGGTCTCGTTCGCGTCGATGCCGTCGACCGTGAAGTTCCACGCCCGATCCCGGGCCCCGTTGACGTGCACACCGCCACCGGTGTTGGAACCGGAGACGACGCCCGGCTGACGGGTGACCAGATCCAGCGGATTGCGGCCCCGGGTTCCAACGATCGGCAAGTCCCGGATCACCCGGTCACTGAAAACGTTGCCAATGTTGCCGGAGGTGGAGGTTTGCACCAGTTCCGAGGAGCCCGACACCTCAATGGTTTGCAGGTTGTCCCCCACTTCCAGGCGAACGTTCAACGTCGTCGGCTGGCCGATGGCAACGATGTTGTTCTTGCTCAGAAACTTCTTGAAGCCGGCGGCCTCGACTTGAAGACCATAGGAACCGGACTGCAAGGCCTCAAAAGCGTAGCCCCCGGCTTCACTGGTTGACACCGAAAAACTCTGGTTGGTGCCTTCATTGGTCAGCACCACCTTCGCCCCAACCAGCGCGGCTCCGCTTGAGTCAAGAATCGTACCGGTCATGCGTGACGTCGTACCTTGGCCGAGCAGGACCGCGGGCAGACAAACAAGGGTGAGAACCCGAAAGAATTGAGCGCGAACAAACATGATAGTCAAGTATATCGC
Source organism: Bryobacteraceae bacterium (assembly GCA_947458745.1). Classification (GTDB taxonomy): domain Bacteria; phylum Acidobacteriota; class Terriglobia; order Bryobacterales; family Bryobacteraceae; genus JAPKYZ01. The sequence goes on from CANGYQ010000008.1 coordinate 190,631, forward strand.
GGCAGACATTCCACTCGAGGTTCGAGATCAGATGGGGAGGAAGAGGGCACCAGCGCCGATCATCAGTTCGAGTAGCCACCCATTGCACGGAAAAGGAAAATGGTGGGCCTAAGAGAACTCGAATCTCTGACCTCCTGCGTGTCAAACGGCCTGAAGCCACTTTTCAGCTACCAATAAAGACCACTCATTGAAGGATCACAATCGCGCGGGAAGCCTGATTTTATTGGGTCTCCCGCGCTTCTGTTTGGTGGGTGCTCCGCTCACGAGAACTAATGACGCATCGTGCTTTTGAAGTCGGGTGAGCAAACATGTTGACCAACATTTCCCACGACGCGGGCGGGCGGAAATGTTTCAGCGTGGCGCGCGGCGGTAGAATTTGAGCAGGCCGCCCGGTTCCGGCTGATCCCCGGAACTGAGCGCTACTCACCCCGCGCGGGGCGGCCGTCTACTTTCGGGGTGACGTGGGGTGAGGATGCTAGATTCAGCAACCAAGTCGGCATGGAGGGAGTTTGCAAGCCGATTCCGGGATGTGGCCGCCCTTCCGGGCGCAACTGATCTTTTCGCGTGTACGAAAACGTTGTCTCCCTCTTGGTTGCCGCTACAAGGTAGGGTACCCACTGCGACGCGCCTTCAGTTTCAAGACGTGGCCCACGAGGCCGGAACATTCTTGGGCGTCGCCCCACGCTTCACCTACCACTGGGAGCTATCTGGACCAACGGCGGCGTGGCTGGATTTCATCTTGAGGTGGCACCATGTTGTTGCGGACGCTCACATGAAGATGATACCCAAGGGAGCGGTTTCCGGGCGAACGATTGCGGACGGGCACGAAACCATCCTAAAGACGAAGGAAGCACAGACTCTTCTTTTCCGGATAGTGGAGCTTTCGGAGTTGGTAGTGCTCGCAGTGCTTGGTGGTGCCGTGGTCGTGCACGCGGATGACGTGGCGGCGGACAAGCTGAACATTGCCCCAGAAACTCTGGAGTCCACATCGCAACCGGAGCAACCGAAAGTTGGCCGCCAAGATGGACCGGCGGACAAGGCACGCTTACAGCAAGAGTCGAAAAAGCGCGGCCCAAAGCCAAGGCTGGAAGAGTACCGGCTGGTTGCTCAGGTTGTTGCTGAGGCGACTCCAATGGGTGAGAATTGGCGCAAATCGCAGGCCGTTGTATCGGAGGCGCTCGACGAAGCGGAGATACCTGTTCCTTCGACCTGGAAGGATAAGAACTGGCGCACGTGGGACGATTGCGATGACCGAGGGGTTTGGGTAAAGGTCATCGAATACCGGCTTAGGAGGGCTAAGGAATGACCGAAAGCGGACAGCCTGAAACTTTGGGAAATTTTCTCTAATTTTCTCCAAGCGCTCAATACCCGGTAGCGCTCATTCGCATCAATGAGTTAGCACTCCGAACTACGAGACGAAATTTTCGGTTGCGATGATCCGAACTGACGGCCACAAGGCCATCACGAAAGGATCACACATTGCAAACCGAAGCATCTACCACTAACCTTCTGACGGAGCGCGAAGCTGCTCTTGAATACCGGCGGAGTGTTCCAAGCCTGAGGCGAGACAGGCTTTTCAATCAAGGTTTCCCCTTCATCAAGTTGGGCCGTTCCGTGAGGTATCGGCGCAAAGACATCGAAGAGTACATCGATAAATTGCCCAAGGGCGGCGGGAAGGCGGCCGCCTGATGCCCGCAAACGAAACCCCGGCAGCGCCAACTGCCGGGGTGAACTTAGATCGGGCTGGGGAACGGACATTCCCAGCGTATCGCGGCGGCGGCTTCGAGTCCATCCACATTGGCCAACTGTGGGCCGCTCTTGGTGGCGGACCCATCCGGCGCGGCCGGGGGGCCGCGTTCTGGCGCAACGGTGACAACCCCACGGCGGTATCAATCGACCTGGAACGGGGGCGCTGGCGTGACCACGTAAGCGGCACCGGCGGCGGGTGTCTCGCCCTGGTGGAAACGGCGCTGAGTTGCTCGCGGGCCGATGCACTGGCGTGGCTTGAGGCAAACGGCTTTATCGAACCCCGGCGGCTCTCGGTAGTGGACCGGCGGGCATTCGCGCAACGGCGGGCGGTGGCGGAGGATCAATCTCAACAGGCGTGGCGCTGGTGGCAGGCGCGGCGCTGGCAGCTTGGGGCACTGAAGGCGGCGGCGGACAAGAGCGCGGCCTATGCAGCGCTGGCGGTCCATGCACGCGCTTTGTTCCTGCATGAAGCCATTGAACCGGCTCAACTGGTGGCAGCTTATGTTGCGGCGCGAACGGCTGATCCGGCAGGCGTCGCGGCGCTGATCGCTGAGGCCATCGCTGATGAACGGCGGTGGGACCAACTGGACCGGCTGGTGCTCGAAGGCATCCGGCGGACCGGCGGGCTGATGGGAGTGGCAGCATGAGCACTCTCGCAAAGCTGGCGGCGCGCGGTGACGACGGGCCACCGGAGGAAGTGGTCCGGGGTGCGCTACCCGCAATGCCGGGACCAGCCGAACCAACTTCTTTCGTTAAATTCGTTTCTTTCGTACCGAAGCAAGCGGAGTTTCCAACGCTTCGCGATGAGGCGCTTGACGGCATCGTGGGCGAGATCGTCAGGGCGATCCGGCCACATACGGAAGCCTCAGACGCGGCGCTACTGTTTCAGTTGCTCGCGTACCTGGGCGTGCTGATCGGGCGCGGCGCTTACTTTCAAGTTGAGGCGGAACCGCATCACGCCAATCTGTTTGTGGTGCCGGTGGGCCAAACGTCCAAGGGGCGCAAGGGTACATCCCTGGGACACGTCCGGCGGCTGGGCAGAATGGTTGATCCTGATTTCGCTGACCAGCGCGAATTGAGCGGACTCTCGTCCGGCGAAGGTCTCATTTGGGCTTGCCGTGATCCGATCATCGAACGGCAACCTATCCGGGAAAAGGGGGTAGTGACCGGCTACGCCGAAGTTGAAACGGATGCGGGTATTTCAGACAAGCGGCTCCTGGCGGTGGAATCCGAGCTAGCTCGCGTGCTTGCGGCAACGGAACGTGAGAGCAACACGCTATCGGCGGTGATTCGGGATTGTTGGGACGGGCGCACGTTGCGGATTCTCACGAAGAAGTCAGCCGCAACGGCAACCCTTCCCCACATCGGCATCATCGGCCACATCACAGCGGATGAGCTACGGCGCTGCCTCTCGGATTCGGCGCGTACCAACGGATTCGCCAACCGCTTCCTCTTTGTCGCCACCGAACGCGCTCGCCTGCTTCCCGATGGTGGAGCACTGAATGATGATGACCTGGACCAATGCGTGAATGCACTGCGGCGGGCTGTAGCGTTTGCCCGCACCGCTGGGCGCATTCAGCGCACGCCAGAAGCGGCTGAGCTGTGGCATGAAGTCTACGGGCCGCTCTCCGCTGGAAAGCCGGGCACGTTTGGCGCGATCACGGGCCGGGCTGAGGCTCAAGTGGTCCGGCTCGCGTTGCTGTACGCCGTGCTTGATGAATCGCCGGTCATCACCATCCGGCACCTACGGGCGGCGCTGGCGGCGTGGCAATACTGCTCTGACACGGCGCGGTGGATTTTCGGGGATGCACTGGGAGACCCAACGGCTGACGCACTGTTGGCTCGCCTGAAGGCAGCGCCAAGCGGCATGACCCGTACCGAGTTGAGCGACGCCTTTGGGCGGAACAAATCAGCGCCCGAAATTGGCCGTGCCTTAGCGGTGCTCAAGAACGCCCGTCTCGCTGATGCCCAAGCGGAAACCACCGAAGGACGCCCGGTAGAGCGGTGGTTCTATACCTGCGACGGGTACGAAAGAAACGAATTTAACGAAGAAAGGGGGCCAGATGGAGGGGCTTAATTCGTTTAATTCGTCTATTTCGTACACCAGCGGGGCTGGCGGGCACCGGCGAACGCGCTCGAAGTGCATCCGCACATGGCGCATCACGGGACTTTGCCAGACCTGCCGGGCCGCCCTCGTGGGTGCGCATGGCCGTGATCCCGTGGCGCACCTGGGCGGGCCGGAACATACCGGCATCTGGTGCGCGGCCTGCTGTCCAGCATGTGGGGCGGGGGGGATGTCTGGATGCCACCAGACGGAAGGCAGGACCGCACGGCAATCACTTACACGCGCGGTCAAAATCGGGAGTTTTGCAAGGGGCAGGAGCAACTACATATGAGACGCAACAAACGGCCATCGGCGCTACCCTGGGGGACGTATGGCGACTAAGCTTTCACCACATCTGTTGAAGGCGCGCGTGGACGCGCAAGCGGCGCTGTCCTTGCGAGTCGGCGGCCTATCCTGGGCGCAAATCGGCCAACGGTTGGGCGTGTGCCGACAGACAGCCTACCGGCACGGGCGGCGCGAACTAGCGGCGCTGAACCAAGCCACACGCGAAGAGGCTGCACACCTTCGTGATTTCGAGCTTCAGCGGTTGGACCAACTGCAAGCCGCTCATTGGGAGAAGGCATTGCAGGGTTGTGCATCGGCCACGGACCGGATACTAGCGATCATGACCCGCCGGGCAAAGCTGTTGGGCCTTGATGCCGTTGCGAAAATCGAGCGCGCAGAACCGCCAGACTCCGAAGCGTTGATCGCCAAGCTAGCGGCGGCGCTCAGTGAGGAGTCGGACCCTTGCACTTGAAGCGGTTCATGGATAACCTTCTACCGAAAGGGAGCGCAATGATATTTGGAGTCTTGGCCTCAACCGTATTGGCTGCCGCCGTTCCGTTGCCATGGGGCGGCGATGTCGCCTTTGACCATACCGTTTCCGTCAAAAAGGGAAAGGCGCGAATTCAAGCAACGGCGAAGAACCTTACTGCGAAGCGGATTCACTATGTGGAGTTTTGCGTGACGCTCCCCGGCGATGAAGTCTGTACATTCAAGCTTTGGTCCAATAGCCTAGAACCGAGTGCCGAAGTTCGCTGGGCGCTAGACGGCAGAACTAAGGCTGCGTCAGGCGAGGCGGCTCAAGTGACGATTTCACGCGCCTTTGACAACCCGCCCAATCTCGCGATTTTCCCTCAGAAGTGCGAAGAGGTTTGGCCGATCCTCATTCAGACGCTCTTGGATAAGGGTTTCGACCCGGACGCCTCAGACCGCGCGGCTGGCTTCATGAAGTTCAAGTACAGAAACGGTGATGTATCGCAGTACCGCTCAAACCCGAACGCGCAAGCGATGCTCGCCTCATACACCACCGCACCGGGCGGCCTGTTTGGACCCACGCCCAAGTGGTTTCGTTTCGCTGGGCTTACCGCCGTCGTGGGTCCATCCGGTGGCGGCTGCCGGGTTGATTTGCGCGCCGAGATGCAGGCATGGTTACAACAGGGGCTTGTCACTACCGAAGGCTGGCATGTCTTCCCAAGCAACTACCGACTGGAAATGGACACACTGAAAGCAGTTGAAACGCAGTTGCCAAAGACCAGCGGTCCTCAGTAGGAAGTCAATCCTGTTTGAAGCCGGGCCAAACCGGGCCTGACGGCCAGTGATCCCGCGCCGATAATCGTTTCTTGTCATGCAACGGGACGGTTACATGACAGGCGGGCGGGCGGCGGCTACTTTGCGGCGGGCTTCTTCTTCGCCTTGCGCGCGGCGGTGGCGGCGGCTGACGCATTCTTTGCGCGGGCCGTGCGCTGCTCTGGTGTCATGCTGGCGGCGGCTTTCTTTCCGCCTTCGCTTCCGCCGATCTTTCCGCCCTTTGCACCTTGCATTCGGAAGAACTCCAGTACTTCCGGTGGGAGCTTTTTCTTCGCCATGACTCAATCTTAAACCCGGTCTTAGCTGGGAGCAAGATTCTCTTTACCTAGCAGGGGGTCTTAGGTATAATCTGAATATGAAGGCAATCGGCTACGTCAGAGTGAGCACTGAGAAACAGGCGGATTTTGGCGTTTCGCTGGAAGCGCAAGCGGAGAAGGTCCGCGCTATGGCCGTGGTGCAAGGCGCGGAACTGGTGGACGTGATTGTGGACGCGGGCGAATCCGCAAAATCCCTGAACCGTCCGGGCATGGCGCGGCTTATGGCGCTGGTGGAATCCCGCGCGGTGGATACGGTCATCATTGCGAAGCTGGACCGGCTGACTCGTAGCGTGGCGGACCTTGCCGAACTCCTGAAGCGTTTCGAGCGGCGCGGCGTGTGTCTGGTGAGCGTGGCGGATTCACTGGACACGCGGACGGCGGCGGGCC
>CANGYQ010000009.1 GCA_947458745.1 Bryobacteraceae bacterium
TACTTCGATGAGTGGAACGTCCAGTGTGCCCGCCTGGGCAAGTGGAAGCTGCACGTGGCGCGCTACAACAACGTCACCTACAGTCCGGCACCGGCGGGCGGCCGCCTCAACCTGCCGCTGCCTGCGCCGGAACTGTACGACCTGAGCACGGATGTCGACGAGAGCTTTGACGTGGCTGCGGAGAATCCGCAAGTGGTGAAAGACATGCTGGCCCGGCTGGATGGGATGTTGGCCACCTTCCCGCAAGAGGTGCAGCAAGCTTGGGCGGCCACAAGGGCGCGGCAGGTGGCACCAACCGCCACCGGAGCAGTGCCGCGCTTGAAGCCTAACTAGGGCGCGTGCCGGGCTGCCTCGGCCGCGAACGCAGGAAGGACCAGACCCGGTTTAGGCGGTTAGGTCGAGCTTGCCCGTGCTGTCGCCGAAGTTTTCGGCTGGCACTCCAGCGCGGTCCATCATGTTGACGAACAGGTTGGTGACGGGCGTCCCGGCGGCGGCCCGGACGTGGCGTCCACCACGCAGACCGCCCGCGTGGCCCGCCACCAGCAGCGGCAGGTTCTGGTTGGAGTGCTGGTTGCCGTCGCTTAAAGCACCGCCGTAGAGGATGCTGGAATGATCCAGCAGGCTGCCATCGCCGTCGGGTGTGGACTTCAACCGCTCCACGAAGTAGCTGAACAGGTGCACGTGGAAGCTGTTGATCTTGGTGACTTTCTCGATGAAGTCCGGGTGGTTGCGGTGATGCGTGAGCGGGTGGTGCGGGTCGGGCACGCCGATCTCGGGGTAGGTGCGCACACTGCCTTCGCGGCCGATCATCATGGTCGAAACGCGGGTGAGGTCGGCCTGGAAGGCGATCACCTGCAGGTCGAACATCAACTTCACGTACTCGTCAAAGGCGAACGGAATGCCGGACGGCTTCTCACCCATCGGCACTTCCGGGTCCTTTTCGGCCTTGGCGATTCGGGTTTCTACTTCTCGTATGGCGGTAAGGTACTCGTCCAACTTGCGCTTGTCGGAGGCACCGAGCGTGGTCGTCAACGTCTGCGTATTCTGACGGGTGAGATCGAGAATACTCTTGCGATAGAGCGCGCGGCGGGCGCGGGTAGCGGGGTCAAGACTGGGGTCAACGGTGCCGAACAACCGCTCAAACACCGAACGCGGGTTTACTTCAACGGCTAGCGGAGTCTCGGGATTCTTCCACGACAGGCTATTGGTGTAGGCGCAACTGGAGCCGGTATCGCAATTGCCGACCATGCGCGAATCTTCACAACCCAGCTGCAGGGATGGCACGCGGGATTCGGCGGCAAAGTGTTGGGCCGCGATCTGGTCAAACGTGACGCCGGCGCGGACATCGGCACCGGCCGTGTATTTCGGAATAGACCCCGAAAGGAAGCTGCCGGAGGCTTTGGCGTGAGCGCCGCCCTTGGCCTTGGTGGCGGCATGATTCTCCAAGCCCGAGATCAACGTGATGTCGGAACGGAAGCGCTCCAGGGGCTTCAGGATGCGGGTGAACTCGAAATCCGAGCCCACTTTAGCCGGCACCCACTCGTTCATGGTGACGCCGTTGGGCACATAGACGACGCCCAACCGGCTGGCGGACTTGGCCGTCTTCGCCGGCGCGGCCAACGCCGGGTGCATGGCGTCGAGCAGCGGCAGACCGAGCGCTACGCCAGCGCCCCGCAGCAAGGTGCGGCGCGAAAGATGCTTTTGGGTGAGGACGTTCATTCCGAATGGGCTCCTGCAGGTTCTGCCGCGCGGCGCTGTTGGAACGGCAGACTATTCACTATCTCCAGGACGAGCGCCGAGAAACGATAGTTACGTTCCGGCAACTTGCCCGCAATGGCCGACACCACGGGCCGGTCGGCGCGCTCCAGGCCGCGGCCCAGGGCGTAGGTGAGCAGTTTATCAGTGAGGCCTTTGACGAACGCTTCACGATCCTGCTTCAACAAGGTTTTCAGTTCCACCGGCCCCTTGAACTTATGGCCACCGGGCAGCTCACCGGAGGCATCCACCGGGAACTTGCCATCCAGGTCACGCCAGGCACCGACGGCGTCCAGATTCTCGAGACCAAAGCCCAGCGGGTCCATGCGCGAGTGGCAGGACGCACATGTCGCATTCGCCCGGTGCGCTTCCATCTGCTGCCGCAAGGAGGCCGTTTGGCCTACCTTCGTCTCATCCAGCGTTGGCACGGCGGGCGGAGGAGGTGGCGGCGGCGCGTTCAGTAGATTCTCGAGAATCCACTTGCCACGCAAGACGGGCGAGGTACGCGTTGAGTAAGACGAGATGGTGAGAATGCTGCCATGCGCCAGTACTCCGCCACCGCGGGCGGTCTGGCTCATGTCGACGCGGCGGAACTCCGGTCCAGTGACGCCCGGGACACCGTAGAAGCGGGCCAGGCGCTCATTCAAGTACGAGTGCTTGGCGTCCAGAATGTCCAGCACGCTGCCATCTTCGCGAATCAGACTTTCGATGAAAAGCTCCGTTTCGCGGCGCATGGCCAGGCGCAGGCTGTCTTCAAAATCCGGAAAGTTGCGGAAGTCCGGCTTCATGACGTCGATGTTCTTGAACTGAAGCCATTGGCCCGCGAAGTTTTCGACCAGGGCACGGGACTTGGGGTCACGCAACATACGCTGGACCTGGGCGGTCAGCACGGCCGGTTGGCGCAAACGTTGCTGGGCGGCGACGGCCAGCAGTTCGGCGTCCGGCATGCTGCTCCACAGGAAGTACGACAGGCGGGACGCTAGCTCGTATTGGCTGACCGGCGCAAATGGTTTGGCGCTGGCGGCTTTGGTGGCAGGGGGATGGTCCTGTTCGATGCGGAACAGGAAATGAGGCGACACCAGGACACCTTCCAGTGCCGTCACAATGCCTTCCTTGAAACTGTCGCCCTGCTGGCGTGCCAACTGATAGAGCTTGACGAATGGCGCGGTTTCCGCCGGAGTCACCGGGCGCCGGAAGGCCCGCCGGGTAAAGCTTCCGATGATGGTTTGTGCGCAGGCGTCCGTTTCCAACTTACAGACAAACACCCGCGCCGTGCTAGCCGGACTGGGTCCGGTGGGCTGCGTGAACGGGCCACCGACGTCGATCGATTCGAAGCGGTTGTCGACGCGCGTCTCCAGGCGATCAGTCTTGATCTTGGTGCCGTACTTGCGCAGCGTCTCAATGTCCTTTTCGCTCAGCTTGCCGCGGGTAGAGATCAACGCCTCAGGCGGGCGCTTCGAGGGTTCCGGGCCTTTGTAACTGGGGGGCAGGCCATGGTAATTCTTCAAGTAGGACGCCGACAGCAGGTGCTCGCCCGCCTTCACTTGGGCGCGGACTTCGACGATCTGGCCTTCGAGATCGGTGGCGTCGTATTCCCAGGACTTGATCATTTGCCCATCAATCCAGAATGCCGGGTGTGCCGGTTCCGACTGGTTGGGACGGTGGCCATTCAGCACGATGCGGAAGCTGTACTCGCCATCGACGGGAAAGCGGTGGATGATGTGCGCAGAGTGGCGGGTGCTGAGGCCGGTGAGGTCGTAGTTGAAAAGATCTTTGGGCAGCGATGGCTTCTCCACAACGTCGTTGATGCGCACCGGCGTCGGGTAGTGGATCATCGCCGGCTTCAGCTTCTCCGGCCCATAGATGGCGGCACGGACCGCGCGTTCAGCGGCATAGAGGTACTTTTCCAACAGCACCGGCGACAGCGTCAAGGCATCGGAGATGTTGTCGAAGCCGAAGGCGCTTTCGTCATTCGGGAAATCATCGGCGGGGCGAATGTCCACCGCCAGCAGATCGCGAATGGTGTTGTTGTATTCCGCGCGATTCAAGCGGCGCGCCGTGACGCGGCCCGGGTCTGGCTTGGCCATGCGGTCCTGCCGCGCGAACTCAGCTTCGAGAAACTTCACGACGGCTTGCACTTCTGCCGCCGGGGGCTTGGCGGCAGAGGGAGGCGGCATCTCGCCGGTCTTCATTTTGGCGACAACGCGCTCCCAGCGGTCCCGCTCCTCATCAAAAGAAGCTACGGTCCGCATCGCGGTGAGATTGACATCGCCGGACGTGACCGTGGAGTTGTGGCAGCCGTAACAATTTTTCTTGGCGAAGGAGAAAACGGCCGGAGCGTCAGCCGCGCAGATCGCGGCCGCACCCAACAAACTCGCAATGCACAGTCGAACAAGGAGGGACAACACTTCATTAACAAATTATCACGAGTAGTGATTCACCTGACGTGAACGCGAAGGTTCGATACACTGGCCGCGATGGCGAACTCTTTTTCTCTCGCACGCACCGCGCTGGCGGCCCTGTTGACCTCCGCGCTTTGGGGCGCGGACAATTCCTCGACGCTGCCCAACTACAACATTTCCCTTTGGGAACCCGGGAGCGTTCCCTTAGCCAAGGGCGATGGACCGCTGGATGCGCCGTTTCTGACGGTCTTCATGCCCCCCGCAAACAAGCGCAACGGGTCCGCCGTAATCATTGCTCCCGGTGGTTCCAACATCATGTTGATGTATGGCGTGGAAGGCATTGAGGTGGCGGAACGTTTCAATGACTGGGGCACGGCGGCCTTTGTGCTCACCTACCGCCTGAACCCGCGCTACGGCGAGGAGGCCCGGGTACTCGATGGCAACCGCGCGATGCGGCTGATCAAGTCCCGGGCCAGTGAGTGGAAGTTAGACCCCAACCGGATCCTGTTCGCCGGTTTTTCGGCCGGTTCAGCCATGGCGCGATCGGTGGCGGCGGCCGCTGGGCCGGGTGACCCGAATGCACCCGATCCAGTGGACCGGCTGAACTCGAAACCGCATACGCTGCTGATGGTCTATTCAGCCGGGCGGGCGACGCCGGGGGAGAAACTGAAGGAGTTTCCGCCCACCTACCTGCTGGCGGCCGCAGCGGACACCGGTGCGGCGAATGGCTCCGCACAGTTGTTTCTCGATATGAATAAGGCGGGCGGCGTGGCGGAACTGCACCTGTTCCAACGCGGGCGCCACGGGTTTGGATCAGCCTACACCAGTCCGGAGTTTTCGCCCTGGATGGATTCGCTGAAGCACTTTCTGAACCTGAATCACTTCTTTGGAGCGGCGAGATAGCGATGCGCGGGATGTTCATGGTTTGTGCCGCGCTCAGCGTGGCGGCGGCTGACCTGCCGAAGACGGTCAACGACGGCTATGGCGACTTTCTGCTGGTGCCCGCAGGGCCATTCAAGATGGGCGATAACTTTGGTGATGGTGAATCACGCGAACGCCCGGTCCATCTGGTGGACTTGGATGCGTTCTACATCGCCAAGTTCGAGGTGACCAACGGGGACTGGAAGAAGTTCCAGGCTGACCCCGGTTATGACGACACCAAGTTCTGGCCTAATGGACGAGTGGTGCCCAAGGATCAAAGTCCTTACTGGACGCAGGCGAATAATCATGGTGGCGCGACGCCCGGCAGCGACAACTATCCCGTGCTCGGTGTGAACTGGGATGCGGCGACCGCCTATTGCAATTGGCTGAGCGCGAAGACCGGCAAGAAGTACCGCCTGCCCACGGAAGCCGAATGGGAGAAGGGGGCCCGCGGCACCGATCAGCGCCGCTTCCCCTGGGGCAACACGATAGATCACTCCTACGCCAACTTCACCGGTGCCCAAAGGTTTGATACCGGCCAAGTGGTGGGGTACTACGACGGCTCCAAGCGTGGCGACTTCCAAACCCACAATGGTGCGTCACCCTACGGCGCGATGGACATGGCCGGTAACGTGATGGAGTGGTGTCAGGACTGGTATCAGCGCGACTATTACTCCGTTTCACCCAAGAAGAACCCCAAGGGACCAGAGAAGGGCGCGTATCGCGTGCTGCGGGGCGGGTCGTTCTTTTTCGAAGGGCAGGATCTGCGAACGTATGCGCGGTCCGGCGCTTGGCCATCGTTCCAGGCCTTCCGCATGGTGGGCTTTCGGGCGGCGCGGGAGCCCTAAGGAGCGCCAGCTCCTGCTGTTCGCGGCTCGGATTCGGCATCTGATTTGACAACTGCTGAATCTCCATCAACAATAGGGTATTGGCGACTCTTTCTCATCTCCGGGCGCTGGAAGCGGAATCGATCCACATCATTCGTGAGGTGGTGGCCCAGTTCCAGCGCCCGTGTCTTTTGTACTCGATTGGCAAGGACTCCTCGGTCCTGCTGCGGCTGGCCCAGAAGGCCTTCTACCCCGGGAAGATTCCTTTCCCATTGCTCCACATCGACACGACGTACGAGTACCCGGAAATGATTGAGTTCCGTGACCGGTACACGCGCGAGATTGGCGCGGAACTGCTGGTCTACACCAATCAGGAAGCCGTGGCTGCTGGTGCAAACCCTTATGATCTAGGTACTTCCAAGTGTTGCCACCAGCTTCGTACGCGGGCGCTGGTGGACGGCTTGAAGCACTATGGCTTTGATGCCGCACTCGGCGGCGCGCGGCGCGACGAGGAAAAATCACGAGCCAAGGAACGCGTTTTCTCGCTCCGCGACGCCCACGGCCAGTGGGACCCCAAAAACCAGCGGCCCGAATTGTGGAGCCTCTACAACGGCCACATCAACAAAGGCGAGAGCGTCCGCGTCTTCCCATTGTCGAACTGGACGGAGTTCGATGTGTGGCAATACATCCACGAGGATTCAATCCCCCTGGTTCCGCTATACTTTGCCGAACCCCGGGAAGTGGTGGTCCGTGAAGGCTCGCTGATTCCCGTGCAGCCGAACGTCAAGTTTCTGCCCGGCGAAGTCTCCGAGACGCAGGTTTGCCGCATGCGGTCACTGGGTTGCACGCCTTGCACCGGGGCGATCCGGAGCCAGGCAGATTCGGTATTGACGATCATCGACGAGCTGAAAGAGTTTAAGCGGAGTGAGCGCGAGAATCGCGTGATCGACCATGACCAGGACGGGTCCATGGAGTTGAAGAAGCGCGAGGGGTACTTCTAAATCATGGCTGCCGTGTTGAATGTTCCCACCGTGCTGCCGCTGCATAGTTTTCTGGCCCAGCAGGGTGATCGGGACCTGCTGCGCTTCTCTACCGCCGGGTCAGTGGATGACGGCAAGTCCACGCTGATCGGCCGCCTGCTGCACGACGCGGGCGGCGCGTTTGAAGATCAGATTGCCGCGGTGAAGGCCTCCAAGATCAACCGGGCGGGCGAAGGCAAGGTCGATTTCTCGCTGCTCACCGACGGGTTGAAGGCGGAGCGGGAGCAAGGCATCACGATCGATGTCGCCTACCGGTACTTTGCCACCCCGCGCCGTAAGTTCATCATTGCCGACACGCCCGGCCATGAAGAATACACCCGTAACATGGCCACCGGAGCCTCCACTTGCGAGGCCGCCGTGGTGTTGGTGGATGTCCGCCATGGCCCCACTGATCAATCCCGCCGCCATGCCCGCATTGCCCGCCTGCTCGGCATCCGCCACGTGATTGTGGCGGTGAACAAGATGGACTTGGTGGGCTGGAGCGAGACGGCGTTCCGCAAAGTGGTGAACGCTTTTGAGGGCGCCTACCATGTGCCGATCAGCGCGCTGGAAGGCGACAACGTGGTGGCGCAGTCGGCCCACATGCCCTGGTATCGCGGCCCGGCATTGCTTGATCTGCTGGAGACCTTGCCCGTGGGGCAGGAGGCGCAAACTGCGTTCCGGCTGCCAGTCCAGTTGGTGATCCGTCCGGATGCCCGATTCCGCGGCTTTGCCGGCCAGATCGCGGGTGGACGCGTCCGGGTGGGCGATATGGTGACGGCGCTGCCGTCTGGCCGTGAAGCACAGGTGACGCGGATTGTCACCTACGATGGCGACTTGGCGGAGGCCGTGGCGCCGATGTCGGTGACGCTGGTCCTGGACCGCGAAATCGACTTGAGCCGCGGCGCGATGATCGTCTCCGGTGACAAGCCGGAATCGGCCCGGCGCATTCACGCGCAAGCGGTCGCGATGCAGCATGAAGGCCTGGTGGAAGGCCGCGAATACCTGTTGCGGCACACGGCGCAGGTAGTTCCGGCCCGCTTGATCAAGGGCTCATTGCCGATGAACGGGATCGGTGAAGTGGAGCTGGAGATCACCAAGCCGCTCTACTTTGATCCGTACACCTTCAATCGCTCGACCGGCGCGTTTGTGCTGATCGACCGCCTTTCGAACAACACCGTCGGTGCCGGCATGATTGATCGCGCCGCGCGTGCCCCCCGCCGCGTGAGTGCCGCCCGGCAGGCCGCGGCCTGGTTGCGCAAGGCCGCCGACAAGCTGGAACAGTTCTCTGATGGAGCAGGCATATGAGTGATCCCCAGGTAGTGATCCGCGAAGCGTTAGCCGCTGGCGCGCCGGCCGCCTTTACGTGCAGCTTTCAGGCCGAAGACATGGTGGTGCTTCACCAGATCCGCCGCCAGCTGCCGGATGTTCCGGTGCTATTCCTCGAGACCGGCTATCACTTCGCGGAGACCTACGCCTACCGTGACCAGATGGCCAAGCTGTGGGGCTTGAACCTGATCAATGTGGAGCCGTTGGTCACCCTGGCAGACCAGGAAGCGCAGCACGGCAAGCTCTACACCACTGATCCGAACCAGTGCTGCGGCATCCGCAAAGTGGAGCCGTTGTTCCGGTCACTGAACGATTACGAAGTCTGGTTCACCGGCCTGCGCCGGGAACAGTCGCCGACGCGCGCTGGTCTGGAGCCGTTTGGCACGCACCGTCTGCCGACGGGCAAGGTCTTGAGCAAGGTCAGCCCGCTCTATGACTGGACCTGGAAGGATGTCTGGGCATACATGGCGATTGAGGAGATCCCGCACCTGCCGCTCTACGATCGCGGCTACACCTCGATTGGCTGCGAACCCTGCACAGCGGTTCCTGAATCGGACAACTTACGCTCCGGGCGTTGGGGTGGCAAGAAGCTGGAGTGCGGCATTCACATTGAAGCTGCCCCGCCCGCAGTCACACCAGGACAGGAGGTCTAGTGGTGGAAGCTCTCATCGGATTTCTGATTGCAGTGGCCGTCGGCATGACGGGCATGGGCGGTGGCGTCCTGGCGGCCCCCGTTTTGATTCTCTTCGCGGGAATGCCCGCCGCTGAAGCCGTGGGCACCTCGTTGATCTTTGTCACTGTCACCAAGTTGGCCGCGGCACCGATGTACATCTTCCGGCGCCAGGTGAACTGGAAGATCCTGTTCCGCTTGCTGGCGGGTGGCTTGCCGGGGGTGGTGCTGGGTTCACTGCTGATCTCGCGGTTGTCCAAGAAGCACCTGGAGCCAATCGTGCTGACGCTGGTGGGCGGGACGATTCTGGTGATCGCGCTGGTAACGCTGGTGAAGATGTTGCGCAGCGCCTCCGGAGCGACGGGTGTCGACCGGCCGCGTTTGCTGCCGTTGCTAACGTTTCCGATTGGGCTGGAAGTGGGTTTCTCATCCGCTGGGGCTGGCGCACTGGGCAGCCTGGTGTTGATGCATTCCACCAGTCTCGCCGCAGCGACCATTGTCGGCACGGATATGATGTTTGGCTGGTCCGTGGCCATGGTCGGTGGCGGGGTACATCTGGCGTTTGGTGAAGTGAACATGCTAGTGGTGGGCAAGTTGCTGGCGGGCGGTATCGTCGGCGCATTGGTGGGATCGTGGGCGGCCACGCTGATGCCGTCACGCACCCTCCGCTATGGGTTAACCTGCTTTCTAGTGTTTCTCGGCGGACAACTCCTGTGGAAGGGCCTGGGCCTGTAAGACGGTGACGCGACGATGATCTATCTGGTCGGCGCGGGGCCCGGCGACCCAGACCTGCTGACGGTGAAGGCGGTGCGTGTGCTCGAACGGGCAGAGGTCGTCCTGTTTGACAGGCTGATCTCGGCTGAAATCCTGGCCTGCATCAACCCTCGGGCGATTCTGATCGATGTCGGCAAGGAAGAAGGCCAACAATGCGAGAAGCAGCGCCAGATCGTCCCCCTGCTGCTGCACTACGGCACCCAGCATGAAACCGTCGTACGCCTGAAATCCGGCGACCCGATGGTGTTCGCGCGCGGTGGCGAAGAACTGGCGGATCTGCTGGAGGCCGGTTGCGACGTGGAAGTGATCCCCGGCATCAGTTCCGCCTTGGCCGCCCCGGAATTGGCGGGCATTCCGCTTACCTACCGCGAAGTAGCCCGTAGCTTCGCCATCGTCACCGGCCACGGCCGCGACGGCCTGCTGCAAGACTGGACCGCTTACGCCCGCATCGATACCCTGATCATCCTGATGGGCGTGAAGCACCGCGCCGAGATCGCCACCCGCCTGATCGCCGCAGGCCGTGACGCAAAGCAACCCACTGCGTTCATCGAACGCGCCTCCACTCCCAACGAACGCCGCGTCTACGCGACGCTGGCGGATGTAGCGGAAGGCATGGTGGAAGCCGAAGCTCCGGCGGTGTGGATTGCGGGCGAGGTGGTGGGCCTGAGCTTGGCTAGAGCCCTGACTCAGCGGTCTTCCGGCGCGCGGCGCATCTGACCAGCCGGCATTAGGGATTACTCGCTGAGCGGCATCTCGGATCCAGGCGGCCGCCCGTCAAGGCCAAGGAATGTTGCCAACCCCTCATTGAGCGCGCCGATCTCCTCGGTTGTAAGCGCGCCGAAAACACGGCGGACCCTCCGCTTGTCGATGGATCGAAGGTGATCGATGAGGGCAAATGACTTCTTCGTCAGACCGCTCTTTCCAGGCATCAGTGTCGGATAGAGTAAACCCTCGCCTGGAGTACCGGTGATCGGCACTACGCAGATGAGCGGGAATCGTTGATCGGCGACGATCTCCGGACTACTGACCACGATGCAGGGTCTAACGCCACGTTGCTCGTGTCCGAGTGTGGGGTCAAGCTCGACGACCACCACCGTGCCGCGCCCCAGCCTCACGCCTCTTCCTCGACCCAACCTTCCCCGGGAGCCCAACGGACGGCCCTGCCAGCAGAGCTGTCGACAAGTGCCTCAGCATCTTCCGCAGGCAATCCGTCAGCCCATTCTTCGATCCCTTGTTCAGCCAGCAGTGCGCCTTCGGAATGGGGATTCATCAACGAGCGGTGGAGTTCAGTTCGCCGAAGGCGGTCAATTTCGCGCCGGACCGCCTCGGCAACGAATCGGCTCCGGTTGATCTCGAGACGGTCGATATCCCGCACTAAGTCATCGGGCAAACTCACAGTGACAAGTTCGACGCTGGTCATTTCAAACCCCAACTATGATGATAGCGTCTCCGGACCTCAGCGCCCATGGCAATCCCGGAGAGCCGGAGACGAACTTGAGGATCGACGCCCCTACTGCAGCGGCAGTTCGCCTTGGCCGCTTTCTTCGCCCTCGACGACTTCACTATCCGGCACCACCGAAGCGGCGGCGACGACGTCGCCTTCTTCCATGCGGACGACGCGGACGCCCTGTGACGAGCGGCCGGACTTGCGGATCTCGCCCGTGTCGGTGCGGATCAGCTTGCCGTCCTTGGTGATGACGATCACCTCGGATTCGTCCTTCACGGAAAGGATCGAAACCACTTCGCCGGTCTTCTTGGTCACCTTCATGTTGATGACGCCCTTGCCGCCGCGGGTCTGCTCGCGGTAGTCCTTGACGGGGGTCCGCTTGCCGTAGCCGTGGTCGGAGATGGACAGGATCAGGCTGTCGGGTTGGACCACCTCGGCGCCGATCACGTAGTCATCTTCCTGCAGGTTGATGCCGCGGACACCATAAGCCGGGCGGCCCATGGCGCGGACATCAGTTTCGTTGAAGCGGATGGCAATGCCTTCGCGCGTCGCGATCAGGATCTGTTCGGAGCCCGTGGTCATGCGGGCCGAAATCAGTTCATCACCATCATCCAGGCCAATGGCGATGATGCCGCGGGCCAGCGGATTGTCGAACTCGGTGAGTTCGCACTTCTTGATCGTGCCCGACTTAGTCACCATCACGATGAACTTATCCGGGACAAACTCTTTCACCGGTAGGAACGCCTTCACCGTTTCATCCGGCTGCAGGGCAATCAGGCCCGAGATGTTCTTACCCTTGGCGGCGGTGGCAGCGTCCGGGATCTCATAGATCTTCAACCAGTAGAGGCGGCCCTTGGAAGTAAAGATCAACAGATAAGCATGCGTGGAGGCAACCACCAGATGGTCCACCACATCCTCGGCGCGCGTGCCCATGCCGATGCGGCCCTTGCCACCGCGCGTTTGGCGGCGATAGGTATCCACGGCCGTGCGCTTCAGGTAACCGGAGCGAGTAACAGTTACCGCCACGTCTTCCATCTGCACCAGGTCTTCCAACCGGAAGTCGCCCACGTCTTCGATGATCTCGGTACGGCGCTTGTCACCGTAGGCCGTGTCGACGTCCTTCAACTCTTTGACAATCAAAGCGCGCAGCACCGTCTCTGAACCAAGAATGTCCAGGTACTCGGCGATGCGGAGCTGGATCTCGGCCAACTCATCGAGAATCTTCTGCTGCTCCATGCCGGTGAGGCGTTGGAGTTGCAGTTCGATGATGGCTTGCGCCTGGCGCTCAGAGAAGCGATTGGACAGACGAAGTTCGTCCAGCTCCACGCCCACTAGGCCCTTATAGGATTCGAGCTCCGACGGCGAATCGAAGTTCAGCAAACGCTCGCGCGCTTCGCGCGGCGTCTTCGAATCGCGGATCAGCTGGATGACTTCATCAATGTTGTTCAGCGCACGCTGGAAGCCGAGCAAGATATGCTCGCGTTCACGCGCCTTGCGCAGCAGGTATTCCGTGCGGCGCCGGACCACTTCAATGCGGTGCTCAATGAACAGGCGGATGCACTGCAGCAGGCCCAGTTCGCGCGGCTGGCCGTTGACGATGGCTAGGTTGATGACGCCGAAGTTGGTCTGCATCTGCGTCAGCTTGTAGAGGTTGTTGAGGATCACCTCCGGCTGTTCGCCGCGCTTCAGTTCGATCACGACGCGCATGCCGTCACGGTCGCTTTCGTCGCGCACGTCCGAAATGCCTTCCAGGCGCTTTTCGTTCACCAGGGCGGCGATGTCGATGATCAGCTTCGCCTTGTTCACCTGATAGGGGATCTCGGTGATGATGATCTGCTCGCGGTCCTTGCCCATGGGCTCGACGGCAGCGCGGGCGCGCATCTTGATGGAGCCACGACCACGGGTGTAGGCGTCAAGAATACCGGCGCGGCCCAGGATGTAGCCACCCGTGGGGAAGTCCGGTCCGGGGACCATCTGCATCACTTCCGGCAGCGTGATGGCCGGGTTCTGCACCATGGCGATGCAGGCCTGGATCACTTCCGACAGGTTATGCGGCGGCATGTTAGTGGCCATGCCGACGGCGATGCCGTTGGAGCCGTTGATCAGCAGGTTTGGAATCTTGGTGGGCAGAACTTCCGGCTCCACTTCGGAGTCGTCATAGTTCGGCTTGAAATCGACCGTTTCCTTGTCGATGTCATCCAGCAAGGCGGCCGAGATCTTCGACAAACGGGCCTCGGTGTACCGCATGGCCGCTGGCGGATCACCGTCCACCGAACCAAAGTTTCCCTGCCCCTCAATCAGCGGGTAGCGCAAGGAAAACGGCTGCGCCAAACGCACCAACGCGTCATAGATCGCTTCCGGCGAGTGCGGGTGCAGCTTACCGACCACGTCGCCCACGATGCGGGCGCTTTTGCGGGTGGGCCGGTTATGCGACAGGCCCATCTCGCTCATCATGTAAAGGATGCGGCGATGGACAGGCTTTAAGCCGTCGCGGATATCCGGCAACGCGCGGCCGATGATCACCGACATCGCGTAGTCGAGATACGAACGCCGCATCTCGTCTTCAATATTGATCGGAATCAAGTTCTTGGGCGTATCGCCCAAGGGAAGCTGGTTGTTGGGTGTTTCGTCGGCCAAACTACAAGTGTACCGCGTTATGGGCCAGAATGGCCACTTCTGCAGTTCATACTTTTGCTATAGTGCAGTTATGAAACGCACCACGGTCGTTTTGCCGGATGACGTCTATGAAGAGGTGCGGCGCGCCGCCTTTGATGCCCACTGCAGCATCTCGGAAATCGTCCGGCAGCGGGTGACAGTCGCCAGGAAAGCACCGGGCGCGCCCGGTGCCGAAGCAGGCCGGATGCCTCTCGACGATGTGTTCGGCATCATTAACGATGGCACGCTGACGCAGAACCTGGACGACGAACTCTATGGCATCTGAGCGAGTGTTTGTCGATACCTGGGCCTGGCTCTGCTTGGCCGATAAGGCGACCCCGGAGCACGATTTGGTGCGCAAGTCCCTCGACCCCTTTCGCCGACCCGGCGGCATCATCACCACCGACTATGTGCTGAATGAAACCATCACCCGCCTCTACTCCCGCCAGCCGTTCCAGCTTGCCAGCCGCTTCCTGGAAAAGCTCTTTCAAACCCGGGATCAAGGCTTCGTGGTGGTCGAAACCATCTCACCCGCCCGGTTCAGCGAAGCCTGGGAGCGGCGACGCAAGCTATGGGACAAGCCGCGCATCTCCTTCACCGACCTGACGAGTTTCGTCGTGATCGAGGAGAAGCAGATTCCCTGCGTGCTGACCGGCGATGCCCACTTCACCCAAGTGGGCTTGCAGTGCAGAGTGCTACCCGGATAGCGCGCAGCCAATTCTCGCGGGGAATGCAACCCGCTCCAGCTAACCCCGTAGACCCGCTTTGCGCAGAAACGTCATCATCGGGCACCAGTTGGTGAGACCGGACTGGAAGAGGTTCAAGCCGACAAAGGCGGTTAACCAGTACCAGTTCGCGTCGACAAAATGGCCCAGCGAGAGGCTCAACAGGACCATCGTGCCCGCGATCAATCTCAGTGTTCGCTCAACATTCATGACTAGCTCCTTCTATTCGCCACTACGTAGTACAAGATTGGGACGGTGAGCCGCGAGAGGGCGAGCGAGGCGATTTCGCCCGCCATCAGGGAGATAGCCAGTCCCTGGAAGATCGGATCGAACAGGATGACCGCAGCACCTACCGCCACCGCTGCGGCGGTCAACAGCATGGGCCGGAAGCGGACCGCTCCGGCGTCCACCACCGCTTCCTGCAGCGGCATGCCTTCTTTCAGGCGTAGCTCAATAAAGTCCACCAGGATGATGGAGTTGCGGACCACGATGCCGGCACCGGCAATGAAGCCGATCATGGAGGTGGCGGTGAAGAAGGCGTTCAACAACCCGTGGGCGGGTAGGATGCCAACCAGCGAAAACGGAATCGCGACCATGATCACCAGCGGCGTCACGAACGACTCAAACCAGCCCACCACCAGCACGTAGATCAGCAGCAGCACGGCGGCGAAGGCCAGCCCCAGGTCACGAAACACTTCATAGGTGATGTGCCATTCGCCATCCCACTTCAAGGCGTACCGGGCATCGTCAACGGGCTGGCGGGCCACATACTGCGCGATCTCGTAGCCCTCGGGACGGTACTTTTCGATCTCTGGGCCGATCTTCAAGATGGCGTACACGGGGCTTTCGATCTCACCCGCCACGTCAGCGGTGACGTAGGTGACCGGCATCAGATTCTTGTGATAGATGAAAGGCGCTTCGGTGGTTTCGACGACGCGCGTGATCTCAGACAGCGCCACCAGCCGTCCATCGGTGCCCGCCACTTTCAGGCTCCGCAGCCGGGTCAGGTCAGCCCGGGCGGCGCGGTCCAGGCGCACGGTGATGGGGACGGTCTCCTGTTCCAGTTCGGCGTGGAGGCTACCCGCCACTTCACCAGAGGTGGCCAGGCGCAACGTCCGGGCGACGGCGGCGGCGGTGACACCGTGCAACGCCGCTTTCTCGTGATCCACTTGCAGGTCCAGCTTCGGCTGCGGGTCCTCGACGTACCAGTCCGTGTCGACGACGCCGGGCGTGGCCTCCAGAATGCGGCGCACCTCAGCGGCCACGCGACGCTGCCCGTCCCCGGTGGGCCCATAGATCTCCGCCACCAGCGTTTGCAGCACTGGCGGCCCGGGTGGCACTTCCGCCACCTTGATGTTGGCCCCCAGGCGGCGCGCCAGCGGCAACAGGCGCTCCCGCACCTGCTTGGCGATCTGGTGGCTTTGCTGATCGCGTTCTCCTTTGCCGAGCAGGTTGAGCTGGATGTCCGCCACATTTGAGCCTTGGCGGAGGTAGTAGTGCCGGACCAGTCCATTGAAGTTGTAGGGCGAGGAGATGCCGGCGTAGGTCTGGGCGTTTACCACTTCGGGTTGCGCCATGGCCGCGCGAGCCAGTTCCACCGCCACGCGGCGTGTCTCCTCCAGGGGCGTGCCTTCCGGCATGTCGATGATCACCTGAAACTCGTTCTTGTTATCAAACGGCAGCATCTTCACCTTGACGAAGCCCACGGGCACCAGCACCATCGCCCCCACCAGCAGGACGACGACGCCTGAAAGAAAGACGGCAATGCGGACCGGGTGCGAAAGCACGCCCGCCATGAAGCGCCGGTAGAACTGGGTCAGCCGGTCCTCGGCCTCGTGCCCCTCACCGTGCGGCTGGTTGGCGAGCAGCCGTACGGCGGCCCAAGGGGTGACGATGAAGGCAACCAGCAACGAGAACACCATGGCCGCCGCGGCTCCGAAGGGAATGGGTCGCATGTAGGGCCCCATCATGCCGCCCACAAAAGCCATCGGCAGGATGGCCGCGACGACGGCCAGCGTCGCCAGGATGGTGGGATTGCCTACCTCATTGACGGCCTCCACCGCCACCTCCGCCAGCGCTCGCCCGCGGTTGGCCACCAGGCGGGCATGGCGCACGATGTTCTCTACGACGACGATGGCGTCGTCCACCAGAATGCCAATCGAGAAGATCAGCGCGAACAGCGTGATGCGATTCAGCGTGTAGCCGCTCAAGTAGAACATGGTCAGCGTCAACGCCAGTGTCACCGGTATGGCGGCGAACACCACCAGCGATTCACGAAAACCAAGCACCAGCGCCACCAGCAGCGACACCGAGACGACGGCCAAGGCCATATGCAGCAGCAGTTCGTTGCTCTTTTCAGCCGCCGTTTCGCCGTAGTGGCGCGTGATGGTCAACTCCACGCCACTGGGCAGCATCCTGGAGCGGGCGCCCTCCACGCGGTGCAGGACGTTGTCGGCCACCTCAATCGCATTCAGCGATTTGCGCTTGGAGACGGCAATAGTGACCGCCGCCTGCGCTCCCTCGCGCGTGTGGAAGCTGACGTAGTCGGCGGGCTCAGCACCTTGATCGGTGACTTCCGCCACACCGCGCACAAATACCGGTCGCCCCCCGCGCGCGGCGACCACCACAGAGCGCACATCTTCCGCAGAGCGCAAAAAGTCGCCGCTTTCAATGATCGACTCCCTACCCCCACGGGTGGACGTTCCGGCGGGCAGGCGTTGGTTGCTTTCGCCCAAGGCCCGCCAGACTTCAAGCGGCGCCAGGCCATGGCCGTCCATCCGTACCGGGTCCAGGGTCACCCGGATCTCGCGGCGCTGGCCACCGATCAGGGCCACCTGCGACACGCCCGGCACCTGGGCAATCTCGTCCTGAAGTTGCGCGGCGATGCGCCGTAGCTCAAACGCGCCGTAGCGCTGGCTATGGAGGGTCAACCCGAGCACCGGCACGTCATCAATCGACCGGGGCTTCACCAGCGGCAACGATGCCCCCGGCGGGATGATGTCGAAGTTCGCTTGCAGCTTCTGGTTCAGCTTCACCAAGCTGCGCTCTTCGTCCTCACCCACCTGGAAGCGGACGATCACCAGTGCTTGGCCGGGGCTGGTGGTGGAGTAGAGATACTCCACTCCCGGGATCTCCCACAGCAGCTTTTCCATGGGCTTGGTCACCCGCTGCTCCACTTCTTTGGCCGATGATCCGGGCATGGCGACGAAGACGTCGACCATGGGCACCTTGATCTGCGGCTCTTCCTCGCGCGGCAGTTTCACCACGGCCATCACGCCCAGCGCGATTGAGGCGGCCATGAACAAGGGTGTCAAACGCGAGTGGACGAAGGCTTGCGCCAAACGCCCAGCGGGACCCAGTGGGGTGCTCATTGGGTGACCACCCTTCGGCCATCCTGCAGCCCGGCCGGTACGGGGTTCACGACCGTCTCACCCGGCGTCAACCCGCTGAGAACTTCGACGCTCCCCGCTCCGGCGGCGGCCGTCGTCACCATACGGCTGGCGGCGCGTCCCGCGTCCGTGGTGTAGACGAACTGCAGCTGCCCTTGGGTGACCACCGCCGACGCCGGCACAGTCAACGCTCGCCGCGAACCCAAGCGGAACTCTGCCTGGGCGAACTGCCCGCTGCGCCACACCGATCCGGCCGGTAACAGAGCGCGAACCACCAACGTGCGGGAGGCCGGGTCAATCGCCGGAACGATGGAGGTGACGCGAACGGTAACCGGTTGGGGCAGGTCCGCGAAGGTGGCCTGCATGTCCAGGCCCGGCTTCATGGCGGCGGCGCGGGCTTCGTCAACCGCCACTTCCAGCTCATAAGTGCCCGCTTGCTCGATGGTGAGCAGGGGCGCGCCGGGGGAAGCCACCTGGCCCGGTTGGGCGATCTTTTCGGTGACGACCCCGGCAAACGGTGCGCGGAGGGTGAGGTAGCTGCTGATGGTCCGCGCGGAATCCAGCGCTTGTCGTGATTGGTTGCCCCGGGCTTCCACCTGTTGGCGGCGGGCTTCCGCCATTTCGACAGCGGTCTGCGCCTGCTTCAGGCGAGCTTCGGCTTCATCCATCTCCTGCCGCGAGATTGAGGCCTTGCCGAATAGCGTGGCCATGCGCTGGTGGGTGGCCGTGGCCAGCGCCACTTGCGAGCGTGCGGCGTTGATGGCAGCAGCGGCCTCCGGCACCGCGCTCTCGGCTTCGGCCACAGCCGCTTGCGCTTGGGCCTGCGCTGAGGCCAGTTGCGGCGCCTCCAAGGTGACCAGCACTTGGCCGGCCGCCACCCGGTCACCTACGGCGACGCCCACGCGCCGCACCGTGCCCATCACCTGGGCGGCCAGCGTGGAACGCGTGACGGCGCGCACGGTGCCGGTGGCCTGATAGATCTCTGCCACGTCGGTCAACTGAGCCGGGGAGACGCGGACGGACTGGGGCGGTGGCTCAGATACGGCAACCGGTGCAGCCGGCTTGGTGCAGGCCCCCAACATCAGGGCGGCCGCCGCCAGCAACGCTTGACTGATTGAATAGGTTCGCATAGTGGACCTCACTGAGATGGTTCGGAAGGGCTTCATTGGAGTACCGGAGAATCTGCCGTCAAGGTGCCCCGGGCCGCCTCGAGCGCGACCTCAGAAACCCGGACATCATGTTGCGCAGCGAGCAGGCGGAGGCTGGCCTCGGCCTGGGCGGTTTCCGCCCGCAGCAGTTCAGTGACGGTGGCCAGACCGGCTTCATAACGGTTCTTGGTTATCCGGAGAGATTCAGCCGCCATCTCCACCGCCGCGGAACTGGCCGCGACCCGGGCCTGCGCCGACTGGACCGCTTCCCCGCCCTGCATCACTTCGAGAGCGATGCGCGAATCGAGGGCGCGCTGATTCGCCTTCACCCCGGCGATCCGTTCGGTGGCCGCGCGGACGCGGGCCCGGTCCGCACCAGCTTGAAAGGGGGTCCACTTCAGCGTGACGCCCGCCAGCCAGTTGGCCCCGCCGCGATTGACGAACCGCTGGCGATCCGCCTCAAAGGCACCCTGAGCGCTCACCTGCGGGAGCATCGCCGCGCGGGCGGCCAGACGCTGCGCTTCTGCTTGCCGCAGTTGGGCAGCAGCGGCGTGTTGCTCCGGGCGATCGGGCCGCGGGGCAGCAGTAGCAACTCCGGAACTCGTCAGGACGCTGGTCAGCCGGTGGGACTCAGACAACGAGACCCCCATGGCTTCATTGAGAGCAGCCTGAGCTTGGCGCTGCTCTGACTCGCGCCGGATCAACTGTTCCGCCATGGCGGCCCGGTGGACCTTGACGGCCAGCACGTCCAGCTCCGTGGAGCGCCCGGCGTCGCGAATGTTTTCGGCGGTCTTCAAATTGGCGGTGGCCGACTCCAGAGCCGCCACCGCCACCCGTACACCCTCGCGGGCCAATACCGCGTTCAGGTAGGCCGTGGCCGTCTGCCGGGCCAGCAGCAGCCGTAGGCCCTGCTCATCCGCTTCCGCGGCTGCTCGTCCACCTTCCGCCTGCGCCATTGCCGCCCGCGCCCGGCCGCCATCGTAGAGCGGCTGCACGGCCATCACCAGCGATTGGAAGTTGTTGACGAAGTCCGGACGATTCAGCGGACCTAGCGCGAAGTTGGAGGCCGCAAACTGGCGCTGCGTCAGCAAACTGGAGAAGACAAAGACAGGATTATTGCTGCGGTTGAAGCTTTCGGTGTAGTCCACGCGGGCCCAGCGTCCGGCCCGGGCCTCCAACGCGCCTTGCTGCGCCGCGCGGACCGCGGCCTGTCCGGCAGCGACGGCGGGATGGGTGGCCAGTGAGCGGCCGACGGCCTGGGACAGAGACAAAGGCTCCTGCGCCAGGAGGGATCCCAGGGACAGCATCGAAGCGGCGGCGCGGAAGGCGAACACGGCAGCGTGGGAGCTCATATCGTGATCGTATGCGTCTATACGCATATTGTCAAGAAATACTATTGCCTTATGCGGCGCACTGCTCTATTCTGAAGGCATGAAGGCGCAACCGGCCCCACTACCGGAAGAACTGATGGACGAAGTGGCCCGGCGCTTCCGGGCACTGGCCGAGCCAGTTAGGCTGCGCATCCTCTCGCGTCTGGAATCTGGCGAACGGTCAGTGAACGATTTGGCGGAAGCGCTGCAGGCGGGGCAATCGAACATTTCCCGGCATCTCCAAGCCTTGCTTGACTGCGGCTTGGTGGCACGGCGCCGGGAGGGCACGACAGTGTTTTACCGGGTGGGCGACCCGATGATCTTCACGCTGTGTGATCTGGTATGTCGCAACGCCCGCCAGCAAGCGCAGGAGAGACTGAAGCGCCTGGTGGCCGCCAAGTCAGCGCGCCGGACGCCGGTGTCCCGGACCTCGGCTTCTTGAGTCTCGCCATGAACAACCACTGGGCAATCCCGGCCGGAACTTGCCGTAGCAAGAGTGTGGCGCGGTGATCTTTCCTCTGGCGGCCTACCTCCTGACGCTGTTGATCGGCCTCTCCCTGGGGGTGCTGGGCGCGGGTGGAGCGATCCTGCTGCTGCCGGTGCTGGTTTACGTGGCGGGTATAGCGCCACCGCAGGCGGTTCCGATGTCGATGGCCGTCATGTCGGTGACCAGTCTGGTGGGGGCGCTCGGGTACTTGCGGCGTGGCGATGTCTCGTTGCGTCTGGCGGTGGTGTTCGGGTTGGGCGGGATGGCGGGTGCGTTCACAGGTACGCACTTCACCCATTTGGTGCCGGCGCGGATCCTGATGCTGATCTTTGCGGGCGTGTTGCTGGTGGTGGGCACCTTGATGTTGACCCGGCGCAATGCCTTGACGTGCAGCCAGCCCTGCCTGCCGCCGCGCTGCTTTACGATTGCGTTCTCGATCGGGCTGTTGACCGGACTGCTGGGCGTGGGCGGCGGGTTTCTGCTGGTGCCGGCGCTGATGCGCTTTGCCGGACTGCAAGCGCGCGCCGCCGCTGGCACATCGCTGGCGCTGATCAGTTTGAACTCCTTTGTCGGCCTCGCCGGGCAGTTGCGGTTCATTTCGCTCGACTGGACCGCCGCGGCCAGCATCCTGGTGTTTGCGGTGGCGGGCTTGGAGGGCGGATTGGTGCTGGCTCCACGAATGCAGGTGGACCACCTGAAGCGCGCGCTGGCAGTACTCTTGGTGGCCATCGGCCTGGGAATCGGCGTAGCCAACCTGGCGGCGATGGCATAAACTGAAGGTCAACAGCATGATTTCCGTCGTTATTCCTATCCACAATGAGGAGCCCTCGATCCTCCCGCTATACGACCGGTTGACGGCGGTCATGGAGAAGGTCCAGAAGCCTTACGAGCTGATCTTTATCGACGATGCCAGCAATGACCGGAGCTTCGATTTACTGGCTAATCTCGTAGAAATCGATTCCCGGCTGAAGGTGATCCGATTACGCCGTAATTTCGGCCAGACCGCGGCCCTGTCAGCGGGATTCGACGAAGCCCAGGGCGAGATTATCATCTCGATGGATGGCGACCTGCAGCATGCTCCGGAGGACATTCCGCTCCTGCTGGAACGGATGAACGAAGGCTATGATATTGCCAGCGGCTGGCGCAAGAACCGGGTGGATAACCTCTGGCTGCGAAAGATCCCTTCCCGCATCGCCAATTACATGATGCGCCAGGCTTCTGGTGTGGACCTGCACGACTTTGGCACCACCTTTAAGGCTTACCGTTCCGAGGTGTTGAAGGACGTCAATCTCTACGGAGAGTTGCACCGCTTCATTCCAGCCCTGGCCAGCTTCTACGGCGCGCGCGTGATTGAGGTGCCGATCGCCAACATCAACCGTCCGGCCGGACAGTCGCATTACGGAATCGGACGAACCTTCCGGGTGCTGTTCGACATTCTCACGATCAAATTCTTGTTGAAGTACTTCACGCGGCCAATGCACTTTTTCGGAAAACTGGGCTTGGCTGGCGTGGGAATTGGCGGCGTGATTATGGCCTACCTGGCCGTCTTCAAGCTGATGGGCGGCGAACTGGTGCAAGACCACGGCCCGCTGATGATTGCCGGCGCTCTACTGTTGCTGGGCGGCATGATGATGTTCTCCACGGGACTATTGGGTGAAATGATGATGCGCACTTACTTTGAGAGCCAGGGACGGCGGATTTATGCCGTTCGCGAGATACGCACGCGCCGCGAAGCGCAGGAAGCAGGCGGTGCACGATGAAGACGCTGCTGATCTTCACGACACTGGTGGCTTCGGCCGTCGGCCAGGAGATCGCACCTTCATCTCCTGACTTCTTTGAATCGCGAATCCGCCCCGTGCTGGTGGAGCGCTGCCAGGGTTGCCACAACCCCAAGGCGAAGACGGCCGGGTTGGATTTGACGACACCGGCGGGCTTGGGCAAGGGTGGCGAATCCGGTCCCATTGTTGATATCCAGAAGTTGGATGAAAGCCGCATTCTGCGCTACCTGGGCTATCAGGAAAAGGTCAAGATGCCGCCCACGGGCAAGTTGCCCGCGGCGCAGTTGGACGACTTCAAGGCTTGGGTGATCTCGGGCGCCAAGTGGGGCTCAGAGAAAGTGGAATTCGCCGCCGCCGCCAAGAAAAAGGGCATTACGGAAGCCCAACGCCGCTTCTGGGCCTTCCAGCCGCGCAAAGCGGTTTCGGCGCCAGAGGTGCCCGGGGCGACCACTCCGGTGGACGCCTTCATTCTGGCCAAGCTGAACGAGAAGCAACTGGGCCTGGCCAAGCCCGCCGACAAGCTGACACTGTTGCGTCGCGCCACCTATGACCTGACCGGTCTGCCCCCCACCATTGAAGAGATTGACATCTTCATGAAGGATGGGTCACCCAACGCCTTCGAGAAGGTGATCGACCGGCTGCTGGCTTCGCCACGCTATGGCGAACGCTGGGGCCGCCACTGGCTGGATGTGGCCCGCTACGCTGATTCAACCGGTGCCGATGAAGACCACCGCTATCCGGACGCCTGGAAGTATCGCGACTACGTGATCGATTCGTTCAACCGCGACGTGCCCTACAACAAGTTTGTCCAGGAGCAGATAGCGGGTGATCTGCTGCCGCCCGAAGGCGAAGACGTGAAGATTGGCGTTAATCGCCGTGGCATTGTGGCCACCGGTTTCCTGGCAGTCGGCCCGCGTCTGATTGCGGAGCAGGACAAGAAGAAGATGTTCTACGACTTTGTCGATGAACAGATCGCCACCACGTCGCGCGCATTTCTGGGTCTGACGCTTGATTGCGCGCGCTGCCACGACCACAAGTTCGATCCGCTGCTGCAGAAAGACTACTACTCGATGGCGTCCATCTTTGCCTCGACCAAGGCGTTTACTGACTGGAAAGCCCACGTCAGCGTGATGTACCGCCCGGCGCTGGTGTCGAAGGAAGAGTTCGGCAAGTGGGAGACGGCGCAGAATAAGGTGAAAGCCAAGAAGAGCGAGATCGAGATGATCGATCAGGAGCAGGCAACCCTTCGCATGAACCGCTTGTCTTCACAAGTCGCCGACTTCATGACGGGCAAGCCGGGTCTGGACCCTCAAGTCGCCGCTACGTGGGCCAAGTATCTCGGCAAGAACGATGACGTCCGGCCCTATCTGGCCCGTTGGGAAGCCGCGGCCAAGGCTGATGCTGCTGCCCGCCGTGCCGTCGCCGAAAGCTATCAGAAGGAGTTTGCGGCCAGCGCCAACGCCTACATGGCGGCCGTCGACAAGTGGCGCAAGGCGGTGGAGAGTGCCCGCAAAGAAGGCTTGCCCGGTCCGGACAAGCCCAACTTCGACAACTCCAGCCACCGGTTTTTTGAGGACATCTTCCTTGATAAGAATGGTCCGTTTGCATCTCCCAGCAAGGACATTGAGAAGACGTATCCGGCTGATGTTCAGGCCAGGCGCGCGGCCCTGTCAGTGGAACTGGAAGCCCTGAAGAAGGCGTCCCCGCCCGAACCGGAGTTAGCTACGGGTGTCAGCGAAGGCGACCCAGTGACGCAGCATCTGTTCATCCGGGGTGATGTGGCCAACGAAGGCGAGATAGTCGCCAAGCAGTTCCCCGTGATCCTGGCGGGCGAAAATCAAGCACCGATCGTGAAGGGTTCCGGCCGTCTGGAGATGGCCCAGTGGATGACAAACCCGGACCATGCGCTGGTGCCGCGCGTAATGGCCAACCGTATCTGGCAGTGGCATTTTGGCGAAGGCCTGGTGCGCACGCCGTCGAACTTCGGCCTATTGGGCGAGAAGCCTTCGCATCCGGAAATGCTGGATTGGCTGGCCAACAAGTTCGTGGCCGACGGCTGGTCAGTGAAGAAGATGCATAAGACGATCATGCTGACGGCTGCATATCAGCAGCAGAGCGTGATCACCAAAGACGCCTCCGTGAAGGACCCGGAAAATCGTCTCCTCTCGCACTTCCCACGACGCCGTTTGGCGGTGGAAGAGATCCGCGATTCGATGCTGGCGGTGGATGGCACCATTGACCTGACCATGGGCGGCACGTTGCAGGAAGGCACGGGCACCGATGGCGAGAACTCCTCGAAGCGTATGTCGATTGACCCGGCGACGTCTAAGCGCCGTACGGTCTACATTCCGCTGCGCCGCTCCAACCTGCCGTCGTTGCTGAATCTGTTTGATTTCGGCGACGCCACCACCACCAACGAAGGGCGCTCCCGCACCAACGTTGCGCCGCAAGCGCTGTTTGCGATGAACTCACCGTTCGTCAATGCTCGCGCCGGGGTGCTGGCGGAGCAGACCCGGCAGATGCCACTGGACCGCGTGGTCCGCGAAGGCTTTGTCCGCGTCCTCAACCGCGCCGCCAAAGAGAACGAAGTGACGGCGATGGTGGAGTTTATGAAGAAGTTCCCGGGCGACAGTGAGTTTGCCGCCCGCCGCAGTATGTTCCGGATTCTGCTTGGTTCCAACGAGTTCATCTATGTCGACTAACGCCTTTCAGCATGCGCAACAGTTTCTGACCCGCCGCGCCCTGCTGCGGCAGACGGCTTGTGGTTTTGGGACGCTGGGCCTCACCAGCATGGTGGCCCAGCAAGCAGCCGCTGCAGCATCGACGGGGAATCCGTTGACGGTCCGTGCCCCGCACTTTGCCCCCAAGGCCAAGCGCGTGATCTTCCTGTTCATGCACGGCGGCCCGTCGTCGATCGACACGTTTGATCCCAAGCCCAAGCTGGCCGAACTCGACGGCAAGCCGCTGCCCTTCAAGCGTCCGTTGACGTTTGCGGAGGGCAAGATGGGCGGCCTGATGAAGTCCCCTTGGAACTTCAAGAAGTACGGCCAGAGCGGCATTGAAGTCAGCGACCTGTTCCCCAACGTCGCCAGCTGCGTCGATGATCTCTGCGTGGTGCGCAGCGTAGTTGGCGATAGCGTGGCGCATGGCGGCGCGTCGCTGCAGCTGCACACCGGCTCCAACACCTTCACCCGGCCCAGCATGGGCAGCTGGGTGGTCTATGGACTAGGCAGTGAGAATCAGAACCTGCCGGGCTACATCACCATCAAGCCCTCGCTGGCCCATGGTGGGGCCAAGAACTGGGCGTCGGGCTTCCTGCCGGCGGCATATCAGGGCACGGCGATCGGCAACGCGGGCATCAAGATCGAAGAGCTGGCGGAGCCGATCGAGTACTTGTCGAACAAGGGCTACACGCCGGAGCAGCAGCGCTACGAGCTGGACATGCTGCAGAAGATGAACCGCGCGCACCAGTTTGAGCGCGAGTTCGACCCGGAGCTGGAAGGCCGCATCAACGCCTTTGAACTCGCCGCCCGCATGCAGACCGAAGCGCCGGAAGCGTTCGAGATCGAGAAGGAAACGGAAGCAACCCGCAAACTCTACGGCTACGACAAGCCGGAGACCAAGGATTTCGCCTGGCAGTGCATCATGGCTCGCCGCCTGGTGGAGCGCGGTGTGCGTTTTGTGCAGTGCAGCCACAGCTACAAGTGGGATCAACACTCTGAGCTGGTGAAGCTGCACACGCGCAATGCGCGCGAAGTAGACCTTCCCATTGCGGGCCTGCTGAAGGACCTAAAATCGCGCGATCTACTCAAGGACACGCTGGTCTTGTGGGGCGCGGAGTTCGGTCGCACACCCGTGGCCGAAGGCGGCGACGGTCGCGACCACAACCCGTACGGCTACACGATGTGGATGGCTGGCGGCGGCGTGAAGCCCGGGTTTGTCTACGGTGCCACCGACGAGTTCGGCTATTACGCGGTGGAAGACCGCATGCACCTGCACGACCTGCACGCGACCATGCTGCACCTGCTCGGGTTCAACCACGAACAGCTAACCTACCGCTTCGCCGGCCGCAACTTCCGGTTGACGGATGTGGCGGGCCAAGTGGCGCACAAGATTATCGCTTAGACGTGATTTTCGCCGCCAACTGGCGGATTTCCCCATAAGTGTGGACGAACCGCCCCGGCTCATCCTGTTGAGCCACGGCGACCATGGCTTGGGCAACTGAGGCGGCCTCAATCGCCCGGTACTCCCGCAAGGGGCCAATCAGCAATGGCGCTGTCAGACGCAGAATCCCGGCCATCAACGCCTCGCCAGGACGGCTTTCATTCCGATCGCCCAGCAGTACGCTGGGCCGGAAGATGTGGGAGCGGGGGAAGCGTTGTTCGGCGATGCCTTCTTCCATCTCGCCCTTCACCGCCAAGTAGAACGTCCCGCTGTTGCTGTCTGCCCCAATGGATGAGACGACACAGAAGCATTGTGTCTCCCCCGCCCGGGCCCAATAGGCGAAGTTGGCGACGGCGTCGTGATCGACATGCCGGAAGGCTTCCTTGGAGCCGGCCTTCTTGATCGTGGTGCCCAACGCACAGAAGGCATCGTCGGCGGCGATAGGAGGGATGCTACCCAGATCGGCAAAGCTGGTGACGATCTCGCGGTACCGCGGATGCGTCACCCTCTGCGGTTTGCGCACCAGCGCGATCACCTGGGCGTAGGCCGGATGCTCCAACAGCAGCTGCAAACAGTGGCCTCCGATCAGGCCCGTGGACCCGGCAATCAGAGCGATTTTGGAAGATGGCGCGCGCACGATGCTCATAGAGGAGTTACCGTAGTAGTAGAACATGTCCTGGGCATATCTTGAAGACGCTTCCGGCTACCGCGGCCATGCCGACGAGGTGCTGGTACCAAAAGACGAAGCTGAGCTGCTGGAGATCGTCGCGCGCGCCGCTTCCACGAAGACGCCGCTGACCATTGCGGGCGCGGGGTCCGGGTTGACCGGTGGCCGCTGCCCGGATGGCGGCTGGCTGATCTCGATGGAGAAGTTCAAGAAGATTGAGATCCATGACGGCTACGCGATCTGTGGCGCGGGCGTCCATCTGATGGACCTGCACGCCGCCGCCCGCAGCGCCGGGCAGTTCTACCCGCCGGACCCGACTGAGACGCTGGCGGCGATCGGCGGCACCATCAACTGCAACGCCTCCGGCTCGCGGAGCTTTAAGTTCGGGGCCACGCGGCGTTGGGTGGAGCGGCTGCGAGTGGTGCTAACCACGGGCCGCGTGCTCGACGTGAAGCGTGGCGACGCCATCGATTTTGACGTGCCCGAGATCCCGCTGCCGCGGGCCCGCAAGCACTCGGCTGGCTACCGACTGAAGCCGGGCATGGACTGGATCGACCTGATCTGCGGCTCCGAGGGTACGCTGGGCATTGTGCTGGAGGCGACGCTGAAGCTGCTGCCCGCCCCCAAGAGCATCCTGGCGGGCATTGTGTTCTTTACGGGTGAGGACGATGCCCTCGATGCGCTGGATGCGTGGCGGCCGATCGATGGCTTACGGATGCTGGAGTACGTCGACGGCGATGCGCTGGACCTAATCCGGACGAAGTATACCGAACTGCCCGCCGCCGCCCGCGCCGCGCTGATTGTGGAGCAGGGTGACGTCACCGATGCCGACATCGACGCCTGGAGCGACCGGCTGGATGAGTTCAAGGCACTGGCTGATATCTCGTGGTTTGGGTCCACCGATGCCGACCGTGAGCGCTTCCGCCAGTTCCGGCACGCGCTGCCGGAAACCGTGCTGAAGACGGTCGAGTCGAATGGTTTGACCAAGCTGGGCTCCGATTTTGCAGTGCCTGTTGATCGCGGCCGCGACATCCTGCGCTATTACCGGGAGCGCATCTCCGCCGATTACCCCGGCCGGTATTGCATCTTCGGCCACGTGGGCGACGCTCACCATCACATCAACATGCTGCCCGCCAACAAGGAGGAGGCCGAGATCGGTTGGCGCCTGTTCGACGAGTTTGCGCGTAAGGCCGTCGAAATGGGTGGCACGGTAGCGGCGGAGCACGGCCTGGGCAAGAAGAAGAAGCAGTATCTGAAATACCAGTTCACGCCGGAGCAGATCGCCTCCATGCACGAAGTGAAGCGCCGCCTGGACCCGGACTGGTTGCTGGGCCGCAATACGCTCTTCGACCTGCCGGCGGAGTTCGCCGCTTAGTATCTGCCTGTCAGTCGGCTGGCCCGAAGACGTCGTCTGCGGTGAAGGATGACTGAATCTACTCCTGTGCCTGGCCGACAGTGAGCGCGGGCGGTTCACTGCCCCGTTGGGAGAGCCGCAACCGGCGGGGCTGCTTCGTGCAGTCCGGGAGGGTGAGATGAAGGTAGTAGTCCAATTGGTAGCGCCAGGCGCGATGGAGGCTATCGACGCAGACTTCCCCCGCGTGACCGGCCACGATCTGCGACAACACCCGAGCACTGGCGCGCTCATCGACGGCGGGTGCCACACGGAACATCACCAAACCCAGGCACATCAGGCAGGTCAACGCGACGGCCGCGGTTCCGCGCCAAGCCGCGACGCCCGCCGCTCCAATGGCGAGCATCACCATGGGAGCCACCGGCAGCTGCCAGGAGGCCCGGGAAAGCCCGCTCGCTAGCGCCTCCGGCAGCACGGTGATCAGCGCGGGCGTCAACCCCAGCAGCGCGCCACAAGCGGCCAGCCACGCCCAGCTCCGCTTCGATTCAGCCAAGGCCAACGCACACAGCACGGCCAGTGGCGGCAACAGCGGCAGAATGTAGCCCGGCAACTTGTTGCGTGACACGGAGAAAAACAGCAGGCCCCACAACAGCCAGCCCCAGAGAAACTTCTCCTGGTCAGTCCTGGGACGCCGGAGCATCGCTACCAGCGGCGTCCAGGGAAACATCATCCCCAACAGCACCGGCAGGTAGAACCAGGCTGGCTGCACATGCTGCAAGGCGGTTTCAGTAAATCGGGAAAAGTGATGCTTGATGAAGAACTCATCAATAAACACGAGGCCGTGGCGGAGCGTCATCAGGACGTACCAGGGTCCGGCGACCGCCACCAGCGCCGCTGCCGCATAGCCGTACTGCCGCCACTGCGCGCGGCAGAACCAAAGCGCGGGCACCACCAGCACCAGCGGCACCAGCCCCTTGGCCAACACCGCCATACCCAACATCGCCCCAGCCACGACAATCGCCCCATCCATCGCCAGCAGCATCGCTGCGCCCAGGGCGGCCGCCAAGGGCAGATCCATCACGGCAATGCGGCTTTCGGCGATCCAACCCACGGTGGTGGCCAGAATCAGCGACGCGGTCCAGGCCAGGTCTTCGGAGAACCGGCGGCGCAACAGCCGCCAAAAGAAGGCCAGGAATCCGGCACCGGCCAGCGCATTGAACAGCCGCGGCGACAGGTCGTCGCCCAGCCCTAGCTTGAACGCCAGCGCCTGTCCCCAATACTCCAGCGCCGGCTTCTCAAACCATCCGGTGCCTTCCAGGCGTGGCGTCAGCCAGTCGCCGGACTGCGCCATCTCCCGGGCCACCATCGCGTAGCGCGGTTCATCCGGACCCACCAGACCAATGGCTGTCAAGCCGGAGAGATAGAAGGCGCCTAGAAGGAAGGTGGTGGCAATACGCCAGGGGCGGGACACGTTCTTGAGTTTAGCCGTTCGAGCGAAATCCGGTGCGGGTGAGCCTGAAGCGCACAGATGGTAGCCCCGCGCTCGGGGCGGCTCTTCCGGATGCTACCCAGCTCAACTGGCGTGGGGAGCACGCTCGGTACGCTACGATAGCGGACGCGGATGATTGCCTCAGCGCGGAGTTGGGTTTTGCTGGGCGGCATGGTGGCGCTGGCCTTTTCGATTCACTTTGCCTACCCCTTCCAGGCAGTGTATGGCTTAGGCGTGGTCCAGTTTCAGGATGCCGATGCTTGGCACCACCGGCGGCCGATCGAGTTTCAGGTGCGCCACTTCCCCTCCCGGCTAGTGCACGACCCTTATGGTGCCTTCCCGAACGGCCCGCCCTGGCCGTCGGGCCAGCTTTTGATTTCGGGGCGGCCACCATCCTCTGGCTGACCGGCGCCGGCCCTCATCGAGAAGAGCGTCAACGTGAATCGACCACCGAAACCGATGGGGGCAACCGGTCCGGAATGACGCCATCGGGCGCCGGGCCCGGGCCACCGATGCGCTGCGTGGTACCGAAAAGAATGCCGATGGGTGGGGGTCCTCGGTCCGCCGAACACCAGAATAGCCCTTGGATCGCCCGCACCGGCCACGGGGCCGGTAACTGGAATGACAATCGGTGGGGGCCCAACCAGGGTGATCGGTTTCACCGGATACGTAGCCTCTTCCAATCGCCCTTGCAATCCGCTAAACGACCACCGGCCGATGGTGCCATCCGAGTTGGAAAACACCAGATTGGTCAAAGGGCCCCGATTAGGCTTGACTGCGGGAGGCCGAGCGTCAATCGCCACCGGAACCAGAATTCCGCCTTGCATCAGATGACACAATCCAGCGAGAAGAGCAAGTATACACATGTGTCAACTTTTCCCAGACTAAACGTAAATACAGTCGCCGAAATAGGTCAATTAAATTTGACGTAACGCTCCGTCAGGTGCCGGGAGAATGGCACAACCGCAAAAGGCGTTCACTAGGCGCGCAGTTCAAACCCCAGTGCCCGTAGCCGCGCGATCAAAGTATTGCGCGCCGCCGACACCTCTTCGCCCGTTAACGTGCGATCGGGCCGGGAGATGGTCAACCGGTAGAGCAGGCTACGGCGGCCGTCGGGCAGCCGGTAGTCTTCGATAAACACCGCGCCCGGCATGTGCTGGGCGACATCACCCGCCAGCGCCCGAGCATCCACCACCACGGCCAGGTCAAATGAGCTGGACGGGAACTTGTTGACGGCGGCGTATGCGGTGGTTCGACCGGTGGCCAGCTTCTCCATGGTCCGGAGATTCAGCTCCAGCACCGCCGCTCGGCCCACTTCAACAAAGTTAGGGTGGAACTCAAACAGACGCCCCACGGAGCTATCCCCGGCCGTTACGGCCGCGGTGCGGGCCGGATGTTCAAAAGTGCGGACCTCAGCGACCGGCCGGAAGCTGGCCTCAGGCAACAGGTCCAGCGCCACGCGCTTCAGCTGGTTCAATCCGGCAACGCCGTCATCCTTCGCGTAGACCACCACCGCCAGGTGCGGCACCTCATCGGGCAGACCTTCGGGCCGTTTGTGGATCTCGCGACCGATCTCAAACAGCCGGAACTGCTCAAAGTGCTTGCGGTTGTCGTCGATGTTCTTCCAGATCTTCGGCAGCAGCGAAATGCGGAGCAGCGCCTGATCTTCGGCAATCGGGTTTAGCACGCGGAGGTGATCCGCAGGGTCAAACCCGAACTTCCGCGCTTCCGCGTCAGCAACAAACGAATAGTTATGGACTTCCGTGAAGCCCACGTGCGTCAGGCGCCGGCGGAGGCCATTGTGGAACGCGCGTTCGCGGTTGATCTTGGGCGGCACCACGTCCATGCGCGGCGCGGTGGGCGTGATGGAAGCGTAGCCGATGATGCGGCCCACCTCTTCCACCAGATCGGCATCCATCGAGATGTCTTTGGTGGCGCGCCAGGACGGCACGGTCACCTCCAGTTCGCCATTGGCCGACGTGACGCCAAACCCGAGCGCCTCCAGAATGCTGACCACTTCGTTTTGCCCGATGGTCCGGCCCAACTTCTTGGCCATCCATGGCATGCTAATCCGGATCGGAGCCGGAGCCACGGCCGGGCCGCGCACGTCGGCCACACCACCGGCCAAGCGCGCTTCCGGACACACCAGCTTCATCAGCGCGATCGCCCGGGCGATGCCCCGCAGCGTATTCTCCGGGTCCAGCGACTTCTCAAAGCGCATCGAAGCATCGGTACGCAGCTTCAACTTCACCGTCGCCTTGCGCACCGCCACCGGGTTCCAGTTAGCCGCTTCAAAGATGATCCGCGTGGTCGAATCACCGATGGCGCTGGGATCGCCGCCAATGATTCCGGCGATCGCCAAGGGGCCGTCCAAGCCGCCGACGACGATCATCGACGGATCCAGGTCATAGGCTTCGCCGTTCAGCGCTTCCAACCGCTCGTTGCCTTTGGCGGCCCGCGCGATCAGTGTTTGCCCCGGCACTTTGTCGGCGTCAAAGGCGTGCATCGGCTGCGGAAGTTCCGCCATGACGTAGTTGGTGATGTCGACGATGTTGTTGATCGGATTCAAGCCCACGGCCTGCAGCCGGTATTGAAACCACAAGGGCGAAGGCGCGACCTTGACATTCTCAAACACGACGGCGCTAAACCGGGGGCACAGCGTGAAATCCTCAACCTGAACATTTACCTGCGGCTCACCGGAAGGCACCAGCGATAGGTCCACCGGATCCTTCAACGGAAGGCTGAAGGTGGCGGCCACTTCACGGGCCATGCCGAAATGCCCCCACAGGTCCGGGCGGTGCGTGAGGGACTTGTTGTCGATGTCGATCACGGCATCGGGCACGAGGTCCGGCAACGGATCACCAACCTGGACGCCGCTCAGTTCCACGATCAGGTTGTGGTCGCGATTGATGCCCAGTTCGTCGCCCGCGCAGAGCATGCCATCGCTCTCCACGCCGGCGATTTTCTTGATGCCCAGGGGCCAGTAGGCGGTCAGCAGTCCGGCGCGGCAGTTAGGCGCGCCACAGACCAGTGTCTTGCGGCCATAGCGACCGGTCTCGACCACGGCCTTCACGTTGGGGCTGCCAGGGATGGGCTCAACTGATTCAACGCGCGCCACGCAAACATCTTTCAGCTGCGGGGCGTGCTCCTCAACGCCTTCGCATTCGGCAGTGCGCATGGTGATCTGGCGGCCCAATTCTGCGCCATCAGCGGTGAGACCGGGGACATAGTCCGCCAGCCAGTTGCGGGAAAACTTCATGCGCGCGGCCCTCCGAACTGGTTCAAGAACCGCAGGTCGCCCGAGTTGATCCAACGAATATCATCAATCGCGTAACGCATCATCACCAGCCGCGTCAGGCCCAGGCCAAACGCAAATCCGCCCCACTCGGCTGGATCGAGTCCGCCCAGCTTCAACACTTGCGGATGCACCAGACCACACGGCAACAGTTCCACCCAGCCGGAGTGCTTGCACACCGGGCAGCCGGAGCCTTCGCAGACCATGCACTGGATGTCCAGCTCAAAGCCCGGTTCGACGAACGGGAAGTAGCCCGGCCGCAACCGCACCGTCACGTCCTCGCGGCCAAAAATCTTGGCCAGCAGCGTCTTCATGAAGTAGGTGAGGTTGGCAATGGAAACATCGCGGTCCACCATCATGCCTTCCAGTTGCGTGAACGTATGTTCGTGGCTGGCGTCCACTTCTTCGTTGCGGAAGACGCGCCCTGGGGCGATCATGCGGAAGGGCGGCTTAAAGGTCTGCATGCCGCGGACCTGGACGGGCGACGTGTGGGTGCGCAGCAGATGCCCGCCTTCCACCCAGAACGTATCCTGCATGTCGCGCGCCGGGTGCGTGGGCGGGATGTTGAGTGCATCAAAGTTGTGCCACTCGGTTTCCACCTCGGGCCCATCCAGCACGGCGAAGCCCATCGAAACAAACAACTCTTCAATCTCGGTCTGGATCTGCGTGATGGGGTGGATCACGCCGGGAGCCACACCCGGTGGCGGCACCGTCAGGTCCAGCCATTCCGCTTCCAGCCGCTGCATCAGCGCCGCACTCTTGAAGGCTGCCTGACGCGCTTCGTAGGCGGCTTCCAGCGTCTGCTTGGCTTCGTTCAGCTTCTTGCCGGTGGCCACGCGTTCTTCGGGCGACAGCTTGCCCATGCCTTTCGAGAGCTCCGCTATCAGCCCCTTGCGGCCGATCAGTTCCACGCGCACAGCTTCCAGCGCTTCGGTGGTGGGGGCGGAGTTCAGCCGCTCCAGACCGCCTTCCAGGGCAGCGAAAAGTTGTTCCATGGCAGAAGCGGGGCTAGGCCGCGGTCTCCGCCGGCAGGAAGATCGGCGCCTGCACCATCTCCCAGCCCAGGTGGTTCAGGTAGAACAGGACAGCCTTCTCCGGAAACTTCCCGCGGAACTCGTCGAAGGCGCACTGCTGCCAGTCGCCGGTGAGGTACTGGCTGGCATTCAGATCCTTCTCGAAGAAGCCTTCGCTGTGCGGCACGCCCAGATAGTTCAGGATCGCGACAATCATGTCGAGATGCGAGACCAGAATCGCCTGCGCCAGCTCCGACGCCAACTCCTCATCGCCATCCTGCAGTCGCTGCCAGAACTTGGGCGCTGACTTGCGCAGCGTCTCCGAATTCAGCTTGTTCAAGTGGAAGCGGACCTTCAGTCGCTCATAGAGCTGGAAGCTCTTCAGGCGCCCAATCGACACAACGCGCAACAGATCGCCCAGGGTCTGCTCCCCGAGTCCGAGATAAACCTCACTTAACCGCATGTCCTTCTAATTTAGCATGTTAGGTGCAAGCCAAGGCTAGGCACTCAGGCCATCCGCCCTTCTGCCCGGCCCCAATGCCATGCTGATCTTGATCTAGCTGAGCCTTAATCGACCTGAGCGCGGACCAGGCGCACGGGATTCTTCTGGTAAAGCACCGCTTGCGAAGCGTCGGATCCAAACACAGCAACCGGCTCGGGCCAGTCTACGGTCCTCAGCAACTGGCCGGTTGCTCGGTCCAAGACTGCAAGCAGCCCTTTGCCCCTCGTCTGCTGATCCTCGGACCGCATACGTTCGCAACTGAGCACAATTCTTGGGCCAACTTGCGCCGCCCCAGAGATGAAGCTGCAGCCCTCTGGTTTCGAAACGATCCCCGAACTGATCACCAATGTCTTTGCGGAGAGCGATACGATTCGACCAATAGCAGGGCTAATTAGCATCACATCTTCTCCGTCCGCTACCATGAAAGCATCAGCGCCAGGATGGACGTTTGCCGAGCCAAACGCGGACCGCCTAACGCCACTGGCCTCCAATTTGCCCATGTGGTCATAACGACGGATCACATCATAATCTGCTGCCTCGGTGAAATCCTCACCTACGGATTCGCGACCCACTAACCATAGCTTGCCTGACACAGTGCACGCCAGACGCATTGCTGCAAACGGACTCGTGCGGACCACTCGCTCCACTTTTCCATCGGCTGTCAAATGCAAGTTCGCAGCGACAATCCCCTTGACCGAGGACAGTAGCGACGTGGCCAAGGTGACAGACCCATCTGGACAAATGGCCGCATCAATGATCGTCACTCGATCTA
The DNA here is from genome assembly GCA_947458745.1 of Bryobacteraceae bacterium. Classification (GTDB taxonomy): domain Bacteria; phylum Acidobacteriota; class Terriglobia; order Bryobacterales; family Bryobacteraceae; genus JAPKYZ01. Next base: position 35,950 of record CANGYQ010000009.1, read on the forward strand.
CTTCCGGAATGGTAACGTTCTTCACCCACCGCTTGGTACCATCCGGTCCTAGCAACTGGATATCCCGAAACTCCGGCGTCCAGCTAACAGTAAACCCATAGCCATACCTTGCTCTAACTCTCGCCTGACCGTCGGTGGAAAGCAGGATCTGCGCCTCCACCACCGACGCCATGAACAAACACACAAATACCTGCGCGACAGAATATGACATTGTCCTACTCCTTTCCATCAATAATCACAAAGCTCTTCAGCGCATACACAGCAGTTCGACCCGCAATGCCAACCACCACTATACTTCCAGCCTCGATTGATGGGCCCAGTCGGCGGGTTCGAAAACGAGAAATACCAGAAGAGCCCCTCACAGGCGGGAGCACAGTCCCGGGTCTCTTGAACATAATGTGTTCCGTAGCATCCTGTCGGAGTGCAATTCTCGCAGGCCATTGCCTTCACGGTGGCCACGCCGGCGAGCGCTTCTAACCTGTTGACTATGTTGATGGCTGAACTCGCGTCGCGCTTGCCGCGTGAACTGCGTTCGACGTTCATCACTGCCGTGACTAACTCCGGTCGAACCTTGCCTGCGCCGCTGTAGACGTTGGGTATGGATTGACCAAACTCGTTAATTATGGGATAGCTTACAGATCCCGAAGAACAACCGACAGTTCCCAATAGCGACACAATCAGGAAGAAGCGGCAACCGGAATCTATTGGATGAGAGAAGGTTCGCCGTACGGGGGGGAGTACGACAGAGAGAGAATTAGACATCAATTACCTCCTACCATAGATGGTACGGATTAATTGAGCACTGTCAAGCACTTTCTGACGAACTCGCAGAGATTCGCGCGCAGCGCTCCAGGCTAGGTTAACCATCTAGCCTAGTCATTCCGTCTCGAGTCGTCTTCAGGCGATCAGATCGCGCACCACGCTACCCGCCACGTCGGTCAGCCGGAAGTCGCGGCCGGAGTAGCGGTAGGTGAGTTTGGTGTGATCCAGGCCCAGCTGGTGCAGGATCGTTCCGTGCAGATCATGCGGGTGAACCGGCTTTTCCACGGCGCGGAAGCCGAAATCGTCGGTGGCGCCGTGGGCATAGCCGCCCTTGAAGCCGCCTCCGGCCACGACCGTCGAGAAGCCGTGATTGTTGTGATCGCGCCCGTTCTGCACGTCCACCAGGCCGGATACTTCGACGGCGGGCGTGCGGCCAAACTCGCCACCGATGATGACGATCGTTGATTTCAGCAGGTCGCGATCCTTCAAGTCCTGCAGCAACGCGGCCATCGGCTTATCGGCGGTGGAGGCCAGGCGGGCGTGCTTGGTGATGTCGTCGTGGTTGTCCCAGGGCTGATCGTCGCCGTAGTAGACCTGCACCATCCGCACTCCCCGCTCCACCAGACGGCGCGCGAGCAGGCAACCCCGGGCGAAGTCCCCTTCCCCGTAGCTCTCGCGGGTCTTCACCGATTCCTTGCGCACGTCAAAGGCATCCATCGCCTCGGCTTGCATGCGGTAGGCCATCTCAAAGGAGGCGATCGATGCTTCCAGCGACGGGTCCGCGCCTTCACGCGCCAGTTGCATGCGGTTCAGCTTGGTGAGCAGTTCCACTTGTTGGCGCTGCTGATCGCTCGTCAAGCTGCGGTTGCGGACGTCGCGGATCAGTTCTTCCGGGTCGTCTGACTTGTTGCGGACGTAGGTGCCCTGGTAGATGCCCGGCAAGTAGGCTGAGGACCACAGCTGCGGCCCGATCACGGGATAGCCCGCGCACAGGACAACGAACCCCGGAAGATTCTGGTTCACCGTGCCCAGGCCGTAGGTCAGCCAGGCGCCCATGGAAGGATGGCCCACCAGCACGTGGCCGCAATTGAGCATGGTCAGCGACGGCTCATGGTTGGGCCGCTCCGTGTGCATGGAGCGGATGACGCACAGGTCATCGGCATGCTTTCCCAGGTTGGAAAAAATCTCGCTAATCTCAAGGCCGCTCTGGCCATAGCGGTTGAACTGGAACGGAGACTTTAGCAGTGTGCCGGTCTTGCGCTCGGTCTTCAAGTTCGGCGTCGGCGCCTTCTGCCCGTGATACTTGGTCAGCATCGGCTTCGGGTCAAAGGTGTCCACCTGGGAGGGGCCACCGTTCAGGAACAGGTAGATGACGTTGGTGGCTTTGGCCGGAAAATGCGGCGCGCGGACGCTCATGGCGGACTTGGCCTGCTCTGCCGCCTGGGCTGCCTGCGTAGCCAGGCCCAGCATGCCAAAGCCGCTGCCCATGGTCGTTAAGATGTCTCGGCGTGTGCGCATGGGGCTCCTAATTCCAGTAAACGAACTCGTTGGCGGCCAGCAATACCTGGGCATACTGCAGCCACGTGCCGCCAGACTTTAAGTAATCAAGACCGGCCTGCACCTCCGCCTTGGTGGGAGCACGCTGATACAGCTGCCGGTAAGCGGCGGCAATGCGAGCCGGGTCGGCACCGACTTTCTCCAGGCGGCACGAAAGTTCGTCCGCGCGCCGCTCCAGGAACGAGCTGTTCAGCAGGTACAGACGTTGCAGTGGAGTTGACGTCTCGATGCGCCGCTCGCTGGTGGAGTTGGGGTTGGCAAAGTCGAAAAGCGAGAGCGTGGGGTCCAGATCGCGGCGGCTGACGAAGCCGTAGACCGTGCGGCGCTTGTTCGATTCATCGGAAAGCCGGCGCGGTTGGCCGCCCGCCTCCAGGTTCAATTCGCCCGTGGCCCACAGCAGCGAATCGCGCAGCGTCTCGATGTCCAGGCGGCGGCGGTTGAAGCGCCACTGGTACCGGTTATCGCCATCGATCCCGGCGCTGGCCGCGGTCTGCGTGGACGAAACCTGATAAGCCTGCGAGAGCATGATCTCGCGGTGCAGCTTCTTCATGGACCAGCCCTGATCCATCAACTGGCCAGCGAGATAGTCCAGCAGTTGCGGATTGCTGGGCGTCTCGCCCAGCTTGCCGAAGTTCGACGACGTACCCACCAGGCCGCGCCCAAAATGGCCCTGCCAGATGCGGTTGGCCATCACGCGGGCGGTGAGCGGGTTGTCTTTGCTGGCGATCTGCTCAGCCAGCTCCAAACGCCCACTGCCCTGGGTAAACCGGCCCGCCTCGGGCTTGGCGAGAATGGCCAGCATGCGCCGCGTGGCGACTTGTCCCAGGTTGTCCGCACTGCCGCGGATGCGGACGCGGATGTCTTTGGGATCCTTCACGTCGGACAGGGTTTGCAGGAAGGGGTAACGTTCCGGGAGCGAATCTTCCAGATTCTTCACCTGCTGCCGCAAAGTCTCGACGCGCGCCCGCACGGGCGCACTCAGGAAGCGGTCCAGGTCACGATCCTTGAAATGAAGCACCGACGCCCGCTTCTCCTGGAACAGATCACGCCACAGGTAATGCTTGTCGCGAGGAAGTGAAAGCAGATCCGCCGAGGAGAGATCACGCCGGTTGGGATTGGAGCCCAGGCGGATGTGGTTCTCGTCATCCACCTTCTCCTTCTCCACCAGCACTTCCAGCACCAGCGTCTGCAACTGATCCGGATTGTGGCTCTTTAAGTACGGATGCTCATGCGTCTTCTGCTTCAGGTAGGCGCGCCACCGTTCCAACACGCCGGTATCGAGATCACCCACCGGCGTTGTGCCATCGATCGCGCGAAGGTAGCGCGCGGTGTCATGCGCAAAGATCTTCGCCAGCTCTTTGGCATGCGCATTCTGCACGTCAAGCAATTCCTTGCGCTTGTCGGCGAGCCGCTTTTCGTGATCCTTGAACGCCTGTACGATGACCGGATCAGCCAGAGGAAACTCGTCTTTTTCGGTTGAAGAAAAGATGCCCAGCAGGGAGTAGTAGTCAGTGGTCGGGATGGGGTCGAACTTGTGGTCGTGGCACTGCGCACACGCCACGGTCAACCCCAGAAAGCCTCGGGTGGCGGCGTCCACTCGATCATCCTGCTGTTCGGGCGACAACGCAAAGAAGCCGGTCCCGGCGGCCAGATTCTTCTCCTGCCCTTTAATCAGGTCGCCCGCAAACTGCGCCTTCACGAACGTGTCATAGGGCATGTCGCGGTTGAAGGCATCGATCACCCAATCGCGATACCGGAACGCGCTGGGGTGCGGAATCTCAAACTGCGACGCCAGTTGATCATCGGAATAGCGCGCCACATCCAGCCAGTAGCGGCCCCATCGTTCGCCATACTGCGGAGAAGCGAGCAGCTTGTCGATTAGCTTCGGCCAGGCATCCGGCGATTTATCGGCCACAAAGGCCTCCACGTCGGCCGGGTTCGGAGGCAATCCCAGCAGGTCGATCGTGGCCCGGCGGATGAGCGTGCGGCGATCAGCACTCGGGTTGGGCTTCAGGCCCTTCGCTTTCAGGAGGCCCAGCCACAGGGAATCAATCGAACCACCGGGCGTCCGCTTGACCGGTTGAAATGCCCAGTAGGCGCGCTGTTCGGCCGAGATGCGGTATTCGGCGGGCGGCGGCAGGTCTTTGGAGGCGCGATCGGGCCAGACCGCGCCAGCCTCCACCCAGGCCTTCAAATCCGCTACTTCCGAGTCAGGCAGCTTGCCCGCGGGTGGCATCTTCAGCTTGGCGTGTGAATGGCTGACGGCGGCGATCAACAGGCTTTCACCCGGCTTACCCGGCATCAAGGCGGCGCCGGAATTGCCGCCTTTCAGAGCGGCTTCACGAGAAGTGAGATCCAGTCCACCCATGCGCGAGTTCGAATGGCAGGCGTAGCACTTGCCCACCAGCACAGGCCGGACCTTCATCTCGAAAAACTCCGCCGGGTCCGCGGCCCAGGCCAGCGTCAACGGAATCATGGCGATCAGCATTCGCATGGAGTGGATGCACAGAGTTTATCATCCCGGCACCAGCCCGAACGGGTAGAATGCAAAGCAACCACCCATGAACCTTCTTATTCTGGCAACCGTCCTGGCCGCCGGGCCGGTGTTTGAGACGCAGGAACTGTTTCCGCCCGAAAAGTGGCACAACCACTCGTCTTCGATCGTTGAACTGCCCAATGGCGACCTGATGACGGTCTGGTTCCACGGCTCCGGCGAACGCACCGCCGATGACGTGGTGGTGCTGGGGTCGCGCTGGGTGAAGGCGAAGAAGGCATGGACTGCGCCGATGCCGATGGCGGATGAGCCGGGCTTTCCGGATACTAATCCGGTGCTCTACCTCGATTCGCAGAAGCGGCTGTGGCTCTTTTGGGCGCAGATCCTGGCCAACGAATGGCACACCGCGCTCACGCGCTACAAGGTGGCCACGGACTACCGCAACCCCAACCAGCCTCCGAACTGGAACTGGTCCGGCAACGTGATCGTGATCCCCAAGAACATCGGCGCCAAGACAAAGGAGGCGTTTCCGGCGCGCGACAAGCAGAATGAGCGGGCTAACGACAAGTACTTCTCGCGCCTGGGCTGGTTCACGCGGACCCATCCGATTGAGTTGCCCACGGGCCGCCTAATTGTGCCCATGTATTCCGACGGCTATTCCTACGGCATCATGGCGCTGTCGGACGACCATGGGCAAACCTGGTTCGGCAGTGAGCCGCTGGTCTGCGCCGGGTGCATTCAGCCGAGCGTGGTGCGCAAGAAAGACGGCACGCTGGTCGCCTACATGCGCGACAACGGCCCGCCGCCCAAGCGCGCCATGAAGTCGGAATCAAAGGACAACGGCGTCACCTGGTCATTGGGTATGGATACTGACATCCTGAACCCAGGCTCCAGCCTGGAGGCCATTTCGCTGAAGTCCGGCGAATGGGTGATCGTCTACAACGACACCGAGAAGGATCGCGATTCGTTGCGCATAGCGCTATCGGACGACGAAGGTGCCACCTGGAAATGGTCCCGCCACATCGAAAAGAAGGCCGGCGAGCGCTTCCACTACCCGTCCGTCATTCAGGGCGCCGACGGTGCCATCCACGTGACCTATAGTTTGTTCAAAGAAGCGGGCAAGACGATCAAGCACGCCAAACTGAACGTCGATTGGATCAAGCAGGGCAATCGGTAGCGAGCACCGCAGACGGAGATTCGCATCGGTCCGAAGCGCAAGTTGGGGGCTTTGCCTTTCGTTTAGCCCCATGCGTCAGCTTGGGGCTATTGCGAGACCCAACACCGACCTTGAGAAAGCCCCAAGCTGGCGCGTGGGGCCGAACGAACGGAAGTGCGCCACTAGCTCCTTAGCTTCTTGAAGTTGGCGAGACAACGCTGGGCGGTCTCGAAGGGTGTGAAGTCGCTGCCTTCTTGTTCGACCAGGTAGGACTCGACACCACCTGTCTTCTCCGCCGCTTCAAAGATCTTCTTCCAGGGCGCGGATCCTTCGCCGAACAGTGCTTTGTAGCCCTTGCCGGGGTCCGAGGACCAGTCCTTGCAGTGCAGGGAGCGGATGCGGCCCGGGTTCGAGGTGATCCACGCGATAGGGTCGTTTCCCGTCTCCAGACACGTGCCGATGTCGAGTTGCAACACCACGTCTTTGGGCGTGTTCTTGGCGAGCAGTTCAATCGGCTTGGTGCCGTCGAGGGGCTTGAATTCCAACTGGTGATTGTGGAAGCCGGCCCGCATGCCAGCAGCTTTCAGCTTCTCCGACGCGGAGGTCAGCCGCTCCGCCACTTGCTTCCAGCCGTCGAGACCTTCCACGCGACCGGCGCTGGCCATCACCACCAGCTTGGAGCCGATGACCTGGTTCAGCTCAATGGCCTTCGCCAGATTCTCAGGCGCGAAGTTTTTGGCGGAGTTGTGCGTTGAGAGGGCCTTGATGCCCAGGTCGTCCAGCAACTTGCGCATGTCTTTCGCCTGCGCCGGAGTCCAGTCATAGTAAGGCGAGAAGAACTCGACGCCGTCGTAGCCCATCTTGGCCACAGCGGTGACGGTGCCCATCAGATCCTGCTTCAGTTGATCACGGACCGAAAACAGCTCCAGTCCCACGGGAATCTTCTTGGCGGCCAGGGCGGGAAGCGACAGAACCGGGAGCGCCAATGCCGTGGGCGCAGCGAGAAATGAGCGGCGTGAGATCATTTGTTACCGAAGATATCACGCCGTCACCTGAAGCAGCTGCTAGTCGTTGCTATTGAACAGGCCGCCGATGGATTCCAGCGGACCCTGCCGGTCTCCGCCCCCTTGGAACGGAGCCAGTTCGCGCCGCATCTTGGCGAGCGTCATGGACTGAATCACGGCCCGGCCGGGGCCGCGCAAGGTGGCCATGAAGAGGCCTTCGCCACCGAATAGTGCGGTCTTGATGCCGCCCACGAACTGGATGTCGTAGTCCACTGATTCTTCAAAGGCGACGATGGAGCCGGTCTCCACTTGCAGCATTTCGCCGTCCTTCAGGTCAAACTCAACAAAGTCACCACCGCCGTGGATGAAGACCAAGCCGGGCCCGGTGAACTTTTCGAGAATGAAACCTTCTCCGCCAAAAAACCCGGAGCCGAGTTTCTTCACCAGGGCAACCGTAAAGGTGACACTGCTCTGCGCAAACAGAAACCCATCGCGCTGGCACATCAGGCTTTGCCCGGGGCGCAGGTCAAAGGCCATGATGCGGCCCGGATAGCTACCCGCGAACCCCACTTCGCCGCTGGAGTAGGACTTGAAGTAAGTGAGGAACAGAGACTCCCCGGCCAGCTTGCGCTTGATGGCACCCCAGATCTTGTCGCCGATTGATTCACCCGACATGCGGGTGTCCCATTCCACCGACGGAGTCTTAAAGACCATCTTGCCGGCTTCGGCAAACAGCTCCTGGCCCGGCTTCAGTTTGATGCGGGCGATCTGCAGGTTGTCGCCCTGGATGGTGTAGTCCAAGGGCGCCACCGGATCATTCACCGGCACGGGTCCACCGGGGATCACTTCCGTATAGGCGCACGGCGCGTTGCCAATGGCGCCGCCATGCTGGGGACAGAACTTCGCTTCAGGGGTGACCTGATAACCGCATTGGGTGCAGAAAGGCATAGTGATTGGTTTTAGAGTACAACGGGGCATCATGGCCCGCTCACACCAAACAGAACGTTCCGGACCACGCAGTTGTTCCCGTGATCGTCGAACTGGCGTGGAAAGTTCTTCCGAAAGAAGCAGCATCAGCCGGTCGGCTGAGCACCGCCCCTTCGCAGGCAGTGACTACTGCCGGACGGCGATCGTGGTTCGCTGGCCATAAGGGGCCCGCGATTCGTTATTGGGAACGCTACGCAGCACGATGGACAACTGGACGGCGTTGCCCGGGGCAGTATTCTCCGGGATGCGGACGTTGATCTGCCAGACACCGACGAGGCCGGGGGCCAATCCGAAGAACTCAATGTTAGCCACTGGAACCAAGCCTTGGGGCAGGATGACATCGGGGCGATCCGTACGGATGAGCGTATCGGATGGCGCGGGCGTTCCGTCGGGTGGGGAGTTCGAGAGGAAGCCAAAGCCCGAGCCGTACAGAGAAATCACCTTTCCACGCTGAACCGGATTGTCAGGGCCATTCCGGGAAAAATCTTCATTCAGCGCAGCCAATTGGCCGGTGCCCGTGCCCGCATTGGTGAACAGTCCCGGGGAAACGCCCGCTACAGCCAACGATCCGGCGGCGATCACCTGCCCGGTGGACGGCCGTTGCACGATCACATCCATCGTTCCACTGGTGGGGGCATTGTTGGGGATATAGAAATTGATCTGGCCCGAAGACACAAAGAAGAGCGACGCCGGGGTGTCGTTGAGCAACACTTGCAGGTCGTTTAGCGTGGTCGGTAACGGATTCGTGTTGGGCAATTCGGTGTAGATCACCGTCCTGTCGCTGAACTGCGTGTCGCCAGCCGGCTTCAACTGCGCCCAAGTGTTGGGGGCCGATGGCCGGAAGGTGGTGGGCAGGTTGCTGGCGGAACTCTCAAAGCGAAGGCCGGGGAAGTAGATGGCCACGCGGTTGGCGGCTTCGGCCAGGAACAGGTTTCCAAAACGGTCCAGTGCCACGCCCAGGGGGGCGCGAGAGCCAATGGCCGCATCCGGTATCGGATTGACGATCAGGGTATTGAATCGGGGATAGCGGAGGGCCCGGTTTCCGGTGGTATCGGTGGCCCAGATCTCGCCGGTGATCAAGCTGACAAACACTCCGTGAGGGCTCCCCAGTCCGGTCAGGGAAAGGGCTGGCGTGGCGTCATTGAAAGCGGCCGGAGCACGGTCGAAGACTACGATGCGCCCCTTACCGGTATCGGCTACGTAGAGCCGGTCGTCGGAATCCACCGCTAGGCCGCGCGGACTGATAAAGCGCGAATTGTTATCAACCGAGCTGCTGGTGGTGATAAAGTCAGGCTGCCCGAACACGATGCCGGCCGCCTGGCCATTGACGAAATCGGCTCCAGCCGGTTTGCGGAACAGCAGCACGCGGTTATGGCTGGCATCGGAGACTACCAGCGAGCCGTCTCCCGTAAAGGCCAGACCAAACGGGGCCGCCATGTTGCGGGAACTGGCATCGGTGATCTTGATGCCAAAGTTCTGCTGGCCCAGCACCAAGTTCGCGCGATAAGCTGCGTTTGCGGCGGGAATGTTGTCAAACGGTTTGGCGAAACGCAGAATGCGGCCATTGCCCGTGTCCGCCACCCAAAGATTGCCATCCGTATCCACGGCCACCCCGGCCGGCCGGGATAAGCCTTGGTCGCTGACGACGTTGCTATCATTGGCGGGCTGGTTGATCAGCGACCGGAGGAAGCCGATCTGGCCAATGACGATATCGGCGGTGTCCCCATTCTTGAACGCCCTCGCATCGCGGAAGCCCAGGACACGATTATTCAGAGGATCGGCCACGTACAGCCGGTTGCCATCAAACGCCAGCCCGGCGCCGGTGCTGAACTGCGCGCCGACCCCGCTGATCGTTGAGAATCCAGCGTGAAAGAAGAACTCGCGTCCCTCGATCAGATTGACGCTGTCGTAGTTGAAGGCCGCCTGTCCCCAAACCTGCAGGGGGTTGCGGAAGGACGGGCCGCCACCAATCCGTAAAACGCGATTATTGCCAGAATCGGCCACGAAGAGCTCGTCGCCGGTGGAGTTGAGGGCCAACCCGATGGGCGAATTGAAGGTCAGGCCGCTGGCTTCCGGCTGGCCACCGTCGGCCCGCGAACCGGAGAACTCGGTCTGCCCAAAAACCGACGTCGCGGCGGGCGAGAACTGACTGGCCTCGAGTGGCCATTGCTCAAAGGGCGAGAAGCGGAGAATCCGATGGTTGGAAGTGTCTGCTACATAGACATTGCCGCCGGCAATGGCAATGCCTTCCGCCGAGGAGATTCCACCGGTGGAAGTAACACCAATGCTGATGTTGTTGACGGCTGTGGCCGGAGGCGCAGGCTGACCGCCGCCCGTGACGACGACGCCCATGATCCGGGTAGCCGGTGCACCACTGGCGATCCCCGGGGCATACACCACCACGCGCGCCAACGAATCGCAGACGTAGATCCGCCCGTTAAGGTCTGTCGCGAGGCCAGAGGGGGCATTCAGCCCGGTCTTCACAATGCGATTGGTACCGTTGATCGCCAACGCGGCGCGTGCGGTAAAGTCGGCTTGTCCCAATACGGTGTCGGCCGAAGGGCCAAAGGGCTTGGAGGTGATCGCGGCGTTGGGAAACCGGAGGACCCGATTGTTGCCGGGGTCGGCAACCCAGACATTCTGCTGGAAATCAAGCACCACCGAGGCCCGGAAAAACGACCCGCCTGAAGTAAAGGACACGCCCGCATCATTGGGCGTGGGCTGTCCGCCATTGGCCAGACGCGAAGTAAGGTTTACTTGCCCAATTACTGCGTCCGGCAGCGCCGGTTCCCCCTCGGGTTGGCTAAGCGGCCGAGGGAAGCGCATCAGGCGGTTGTTGCCAGAATCCAGTACCCAGAGGTTGCCGTTGCGGTCCACCGTCAAGCCCGTCGGAAAGGAAAATCCGGATGATAACGCCGTGCCGGGGCCCTGGGCGGTGGTGGAGGTAAAGTCACGCTGCCCGATCACCAGGTCGGCTCTCGTCCCATTGCGGCCATTGCTCGCGTCACGCCAAACCAGCACCCGGTGATTGCCGGTATCGGCCACATACAGGATGGGCGGACTGGCGGAGGTGTCCAGGGCGACTCCGTTGGGGCTGCTAAACTCGCGTCCTTCCACCAGGTTGGGAGCGGCACTGGTGTTGCTTGGCCTCAGACCTCCCAGCACCCGGGAGGGGCTCCCGTTCAAATTGGCCTGAGCCCAAACCGGGGCAATCGTACTGGCTGCCAGGACGCAGAAAGAGACTATCTTAATTTTTTGCATGAGTTTATGCCTCGCACGGACGCGGAGGTGCGCTTGCTTTACAGATAGCATGCAACGGGCAGTCGAGTCCATGCTCGACAGATCGCCCGTTGCGAGCGCTTCTTTAAGTTAGACGCTGCGAACATCGGGCATGGGGTACGCCCATCGGCCCTGAAAGATGTCAGAAAACAAATCGAGCACCGGCTGGTGCACGAGAGCATTGGTGGCCAGCAAAGTGGGCAGGCGGAGGTGATGGTCTTCGCCCTTCATACCGGTCACCTGCCCGCCAGCCTCGCGAATCAACAAGATCCCAGCGGCCATGTCCCACGGGTTGAGACCAAACTCCCAAAACGCATCCAGGCGCCCGGAGGCCACGTACGCCAAATCGATCGCCGCCGCACCGGCCCGGCGGACGCCGTGGCTCAACATCGCCAGCTGGTAGTAGAAATGTACGTTGACGTTTTGGTGCCGCCGGCGGCTGGGGAAGCCGGTGGCAACCAGGCAATCTTCAATCCGGGAAGCCTTGGACACCGCCAGCCGCGTGCCATTCAGCCAAGCCCCGCCGCCCTTCTCCGCTGAGAATACCTCGTTGCGGGTAGGGTCCAGCACGACGCCCGCAATGATCTCGCCCTTGTACTCCAGCGCCAGGGTGACGTTATAGACCGGGAAGCCATGCGCGAAATTGGTGGTGCCATCGACCGGGTCGACGTACCAGCGGTAGTCCCCGGAGACGCTTTGGCCGCCGCCTTCTTCACCCACTACAGAATGATCGGGAAAGTGTTGCAGCAGGCGCTCGACGATGAGGGCTTCCGAGGCGCGGTCGGCGGCGGTGACCAGATCAAAATCACCTTTCAGCTCAAAGCCGACTTTGCGGGCCGCGAAATCCTGGACCATTGCGCCGGCTTCCCGCGCGATCTCAATTGCCGTCTCAACGTAAGAAGCCACGAATTACTTTTCGCCCGTTTCGTATAGATATTTGATGTCGTGTTTGAAGACAAACAGGTTGGGTTGGCCCGTCCGGGTTAGCCGGAGAAAGGTATCGTCGAAAAACTCAACCTGCCCCTGGAGTACTTCATTGGAGGCCAGCCGGATGGAGACTGGCACCTGGGACTCCACCAACTGGCGCAAGTAGGCGACTTCGGCAAAAGTTTGTTCGGGTGCTCGGGTTTTGGACTTGCCCATGATGCGCGCCTAGCGTGCCTCTCCATAGTAGCCACTGCGGGTGTACACCTGCAATTTGCGCGGTAAGGCGTCCACCTGCAGGCGGACCGGATGGAAAGCAGGCCCGCCGGCGGGCAAATCACGGGGGTAGTAGGCCAGCAGATACTGCGTGCGCAATTCAGCCAGGATCGCCGAGAACGCCTGGTCCAGACCTTCCCCCAAAGCCGCTTCCAGCACGCGTCCGCCGGTGCCTTGGGCGAGTGAGGCAAGCGCATTCTCGCCACCCACGTTGCGCCCGGCGTCGCCAGAAATGGGCTTCACCACAATCGGATAGATCACCGCTTCCTCCCGGTGCGCGGCCTGCAGGGCGTCCCGGAAAGTATAGCTGGAGGTGGTATCGCCGCCATCCGTGACGATCACAATGACCTTGCGGCCGTCGCGCGTCCGCAGGTCGTGGGCCGCGAAATGAATGGCGTCGTAGACCGAGGTGCCTGCTTCACCCTTCAGCCGCTTCAGGCCATTGTCCAACCGGTCCTGACGGCGGGTGAAGGCCGCCAATTGCGTGGTCTCGTAGTTGAACGAATACAATGCGGCCGCATCGTCCGCGTTTCCATCCCGCAGCAGAGATCGCAGAAACGTCTTCACGGATACCACTTCCTGCGTCAGACTGACCGCCGTGGAGCCGCTGGCGTCAATCAGCAGCGACACCGACAACGGCAGAGCAGTAGAGCGTTCAAAGACCGCGATCTCCTGTTCAACGCCCGAATCGAAAATGCGGAACTGCTTTTGCTCCAGCCCACCCACCAGGGCTCCGGCTTCGTCCTTGACGCTGGCCAGCAAACGGACCAGCCGGACATCGACCCGGATCTGCGAGGCCAGCGGTGAGACGGCCAGCAGCGCGGCCAGAACGAACGGCTTCACGACGGCGTAGCGGTACCCGAGGCACGCACGACGGCGTCATCCCATTCACCGTCCACCCACACTTCGCCATCGACAAAGTGTTCCTTCTTCCAGATCGGCACCAGCTTCTTCAAGCGGTTGATCCCTTCGAGAGCAGCGTCAAACGACGGACGGCGGTGCGGAGCGGTGACGCTGATCAAAACGGAGGCCTCACCAATCTCCATCCGGCCCAGGCGGTGGACCATGGCGATGCGGCCGATGGCGTGTTGGCCGGCGATCTCGCGGCCCAGCTCGGCCATCATTTTGACGGCCATCGCTTCATAGCATTCGTAGTCCAGAAACTGCGTGGCGCGGCCTTTGGTGTTGTTGCGCACGACACCTTCAAAAGCACAAATCGCGCCATCGGTGCCAGCCAGTAAGCGGCGATTGACAGACTGCACGTCAATGGGGACGCGCGTCAGCGCAAAGAAGTTGCCCTTCTCGTCTTCAATCATGTGCGTGTACGGCGAATCGCCGGTGCCACCAGAGACGGGTGGCAGAAACGCCACTTCGTCGCCATGTTCCAGCCGGGTCTCCAGCGGAGCAAAGCTCTGATTGCGGGCCAAAACAATGGAGCTGGCCAAGCCGGTCAATTTGGGGAAGCGAGCAGCGTACTGGTCAAACAGCGTACGCAGCGTGCCGTCCTCCATCTGCACAGTGTCTTCGGCACAGCCGACAATGTCTCGCAGGAGACCAAAGAAAAGGACGCGCACGGTCACCTTTCTATTGTGACATTGCGACGCTGTGACATTGCGACGCTGTGACATTGCGAAGACGTCGCAATTCCACCGCTAGGCGGGCGTCGGGGCATCCGTTACGATCAGACCCGCCTCTCGCAGGCTCTGCCAAAACTCCGGCGCGATAGGCGTCGTTAGCCAACGGAGGCAGCCTTCAGCTTGGCCTGGCGAGTTGTAGCCCGGGATGACGGAGGCGACGGCCGGATGCGCCAGAACGAACTGCAGAGCGGCGGCGGGAAGAGGAACCTGATGGACCGCGCAGACGGCTTCCAACCGGGCGGTCTTCTCTACCATCTCGGGCGGCGCAGCGGCGTAGTCATAGGTAGCGGGCCGGGACGAACCGGACACCAGCAGCCCGGAGGCAAACGGCGCACCGATGATGACCGAGACGCCACGCTGGTGGCACAATTCCAGTTCCGCCAGACCTTCCTGGCTGAGCAGTGTGTAGGGCATGGCGACGATGAAATAGTCCAGCTCAAACCGCTCCAGGAACTTCGGGATCAGCCCGGTGCGGTTGATGCCAGCGCCAATCGCCACCGTGTCCCCGGCCGCGGCCAGTTCCCGCAACGCCCGGTAGCCGCCGCCGTGGTCCAGCTCATCCAAACGCGCATAGACCGCTTCCCAGGTCTCGTGGTAGAGCAGGTCGAGATCATGGATCGCCAGCGCGTGCACCTTCGGCATACCCAACCGCTGCAGGCTGTCCTCAAAGGAGCGCATGATGCCCGCGTAGGTGTAGTCGAAGTTGACACCGAACGGCAGGCCGCCCAGCCACCGCTGCGATGGGGCTAGCGAGCCACCGCGCTGCAACACACGGCCCACTTTGGTTGCAACGACCGCATCGACTTTGCCCCGGAGTCCAAAACCTGCGCGTAGCTCGCTCTTGCCGGTGCCGTACCAGGGGGCGGTATCGAAGAAGCGAATGCCTCCCGCGTAGGCCGCGTCGATGGCGGCGATGGCCTGGGCGTCGGGCAGCACCTCAAACAAGTCGCCCAGCGGGGCGCAACCCATGCCTAGCCGCGTTACTTCAAGCGCAGTGCGGCCGACGCGTCGAGTGCTTAGGGGTTGGGAAAGGAGTGGCGCGTTCACGCCCTCTATTCTGCCAGCTTGACGGCCTGAGTGGCAGCGCTAGGCGAAGGCTTGGCGCACCTTTTTGAGGAATGCCGTCACTACCTGTTTCGGGTCACCTTCACCCAACGCCTCAATCGGCGTGAAGCCGCGGTAGCCCACGCGGTCGATAATCTGGCGCAGACGCGGCAAATCGATCTCTTCCTTGCGGGTGCCGTACCAGACGTGCTCCTTGATCTGCCAGTTGCTGGCAAAGGGCAGCAGCTTCTCGATCTCCGCATAGGGGTCGCCTTGGCGCAGGCTGCCGACGTCGAGAATGACGCTGAACCAATCGGAGTTGACGGCGCGGACCACACGGATGGTCTCGTCCGCCGTTTTCAGGAAGTCGTCGTGGTGTTGCAGGCCAATCAGCACGCCGTGTTGGCGGCCATAATCGGCACACTCTTCAAAAGCCGGGATCATCCACTTCAGCACCTGGTCCGGCGTGTAGCCCTTGGGCAGTTCACGTCCGGAAAAGACCCGCACCATGGACCCGCCCATCTTGGCGGCGGCGTCCACCCAGTCCTTCACCAACTGGATGTGGCCGCGGCGGCTGGATGCGTCAGTCAGGGCAAAGTCATTGCGGACACCGGTGCCGCTGATGGTGACGCCATTCAGGAATGCGTGGCGCTTCACGCCATAAAGGTAGTCGTCCTTCGGCACATTCGGATAGCCGGGAAAGTAGTAGCCGGTCAGGTCAACGCCGTCGATCGCTTGCGCCGCGCAGTAATCAAGCACGTCGTGTACCGTCATCTGCCCGGACATCAACGCCTTGTTGAACGAATACGCATTCAGGCCGATGCGGAGATGCGTGCCGGACTGGCGCTGCACGGCCCGGTTCAAGCTGCCGGGCGGGTTGGCCGCCAGAGCGGCCATAGGAGCACCCAGCGCTGCGGCCACAGGAGAAACTAGCGCAGCGGACAGCAGATGACGGCGGTTGAGAGTGGACATTTAGAGCAACACATCTTTCAAGACTCGTGCGGGCGTGACGCCCACCAGCGATTCATCACGGCCTTCGTGGAAGAACGTATTCTTCTGATAGTCGATGCCCAGCAGATGCTGGATCGTGGCATGGATATCGGCGTGGCCCACACGATGTTCCGGCACGGCCGCGTAACCCAACTCATCGGTCTGGCCAAAGTCGAAGCCGCGCTTGACGCCCGCGCCCGCCATCCACATATTGAAGCCGTAGGGATTGTGATCGCGCCCCGGAGCAGCAGTAGCCGCTTCAATGGTGGGCAGACGGCCAAATTCGCCGGACCAGACCACCAGCGTGTCCTTCAGCATGCCGCGCTGGTCCAGATCCGCCAGCAACGCAGCGGTGCCTTGATCAACGTACTGGCAGAGGCCCGGCAGTTGTCCGGCAATGTTGCTGTGCGTATCCCAGTTGCCGCCGCCGCCCGCGTAGATCTGCACGAACCGGACACCGCTTTCCACCAGTCGCCGAGCCATCAGACAAAGCTTGCCGTACTGGCCGGAGACCTTTTCATCGACGCCGTACATCTTGCGCGTCGCCTCCGATTCGTGGGAGAGATCGGCCACCCGCAACGCTTCCAACTGCATGCGCGCGGCCAGTTCATAGTTGGCGATCCGAGCTTCCAGATCCTGGTCCAGCGGATATTTGGCCTTCTGCTCGCGGTTCAGCTCCTTCACCATGTCCAGCAGCCGCGCTTGCTGTTCGGCAGTGATGTTGTCCGGACGCTTCAGGTCATAGATCGGCGCTTGCGCATCGGCCCGCATGGAGGTGCCGCTAAAGACGGGCGGCAGCCAGGCTGAAGAGTGCGCGCGAGCGCCAATGCTGGCTCCTTCACCCAGCGCGACAAAGCCAGGCAGATTTTGATTCTCCGTGCCCAGCGCGTAGTTCACCCAACTGCCCAGGGTCGGAAAGCCGGTGAAGCCGCGGCCGGTGACGAAGGTGAACTGGGCGGTTGAATGGTCAATCCGGTCAGTCTGCATGGAGCGGACAAAGCTGACCTTGTCCACTACCTTCTGAAAATGCGGCAGTAGGTTGGAGATCTCGCGGCCGGACTGGCCACTCCGCGTAAACTCCCAGGGGCTGGCCATGATCTGCTGGGAGCCGTTCAGCGCGCGGCCCTTGATCTCAAACGGCGCGGGCTTGCCGTCATACTTGCGCAGCAATGGCTTGGGGTCGAACATGTCGATGGTGCTCGGGCCACCGCCGACGTACAGAAAGATGACGTTTTTGGCCCGGGCGGCAAAGTGCGGCTGGCGCGGGGCCAGGCTGTGAAACTTGGTTTCCGCCGCCTGGGCCAGCATCGCGCTGAAGGCCAAGCCGCCGAAGCCTAGCGCCGTTTCCTTCAGCGCTTCACGGCGGGAGAGTTTGTGGTTCATAGCGGCGCAGTTCCTTCTAGTAGCTATAGAGAAAATCGTTGGCACCCAGCATCGCCTGCAGGAAGAGCCGGAGGCCTTCCTTGGGTTCGGCCGCAGCCGAGATCGACCGCTTCGCAATGGCCAGCTCGCGTTCACTGGGGGGGCGCGTGTAGGCGGCCTCAAAGGCGCGCCGGATGGCCGCCTCCGCATCGCCCTGGCTCTGCTCCCACACTTGGTCGGCGAAGGCTTTCGTCGTGCGCTGGGTGAGCGGGCCATTCATGAACGCCAAGGACTGCGACGGCAGGGCCGAGCGGAAGCGCTGCGTTTGATTGTCCGCCGTCATCGTCGGCGCATCAAAAGCATGCAGAAACGCCACGGGCCGGGTCCGCATCTGGGCGACGTAGATGCTGCGGCGGTTCGGGTTGCCCTTCGCAGCATCTTCCACCCATTGGCCATCAGCGCCGCGCTTGATCGGCTCCTGGCGGCCCAGTCGCTTGTCACTCAACAGTCCGCTCACCAGCAGCATCGAATCCCGGATGGCTTCTGCTTCCAGGCGCAGCGGCGGCTTGCGCCACAGCAGCTTGGCTGAAGGGTCGGCCGCCAGATACTCCGGCACCTCGGTCGAAGCTTGGCGGTAGGCCTGCGACATCACAATCTGTTTGGTCAGACGCTTCAGGTCCCAACCACTTTCCTGAAACTCCACCGCCAGCGTGTCGAGCAGTTCCGGATGCGTGGGCTTGTCGCCCTGGACACCGAAATCATCCACCGACCGCACCAGGCCTTCACCAAAATGGAACTGCCAGACACGGTTCACAAACACGCGTGCCACCAGCGGATTTTCCGGCGCCACCATCCACTGGGCCAGCGTCAGACGGCGGCCGGTGTGATTCCAATCCGGGTGTGCCTGCGGGTCAGGAAATTCAAACGGCCGCGCCGGATCATCCAGCACCGCCGGAATTCCGGGCTTCACTTCCGCCCCCGGAGCCAGATAGTTGCCGCGCTGGAGGATGTAGGTGGGCGAAGGTGTCTTCGACACATCCCAGGCCGCTTCGATAAAGTTTGGCTCCACGGTGGACTGCTTCTTGCGGCGAGCGGCCTGCTTGGCGGTGATCTCCTCGCGCCACTTGGCCGCTTCCGGAAACTGCTTCTCGAACTCCTGATCGGTGGGGCCGTCTTTTGGTAGGGTGCGGTCCACTTCCAGGTCGGGGTCGGCTTCAATCTGGGCACGAATGGCCTGGCGGCGCTCCGCCGTCAATTCGCGGCCCAGGCGCAGTTCGCTGCGGAAGCGCTGGTAGGTGGCTTCCAGAAGATCATCCAGGCGGCGCAGCGTTTTGGCGTCGTTGCTGGTTACGTCCTTGATCCAGGCGTCGCGCTCCGGGCCGGGCATGTCGAGCACCATGCGGCTGGGCCAAGGGCCAAAGTTCAAGTTGGCCGCCAGCCAGTTCTCCGGATCCCAGACGGCTTGGTAGGCGGCCGTCAACTTGTAGTAGTCCTTCTGCAGGATCGGGTCGAACTTGTGATCGTGGCAACGCGCACAGCCGATCGAAAGGCCCAGCACCGCCGACAGGCTGGTTTCGGTGGCCTTCTGGAGCGCGTCGAAGTACTTGTCGACTTCGTAAATCGTCTGGTTGTCAGTGATGTCCGCGGTGGTGCGCAGAAAGCCGGTCGCGGTGAGCGGCTCAATTTGCTCCCGCGTCGGCGTGGCGTTGTGCTTGTAATTTACCAGCTGGTCGCCGGCGATCTGTTCGAGCAAGAACCGGTTGATGGGCTTGTTCGAGTTGAACGCCTTGATGACGTAATCCCGGTACTTCCAGGATGCTTCGCGCTCGACATCACCGGCATCGCCCCGGGAATCGGAATAGCCCGCGATGTCGAGCCAGTGGCGGCCCCAATGCTCGCCATAGGCCTCGGAGGCCAACAATCGATCCACCAGCTTCTCGTAGGCCGCAGGCGATGGATCGCTCAAAAATGCCTTGGCTTGAGCCGGCGTGGGCGGCAGCCCGGTCAGCCCCAAATAGACGCGGCGCAGCAGCGTCACGCGGTCCGCTTCCGGCTGCATCCGCCAGCCACGCTCTTCCAACTTCGCCAGAACAAACGCATCGATGGGCGTCCGGACCTGGTCCTGGTGGCGCACGGCTGGCGGGGCCGACTTGCGAGGGCGCTGGAAGGACCACCATTGCCGGGCGGCCGGTGTGATACGGGCGGCTTCCCGTGCCGCCGTCACGGCGTCCAGTTCCGCGGCCGGAAAGCGGCCTTGCTCAATGTAGGTACGGATCAGCTGCTTCTGGGCATTGTTCAGCGCGCCACCCAACGGCATCTTGCCGCTCTCGATCATCACCCACAAAAGGCTGCGGGAGGGCTTGCCGGGTGCAATCACCGGTCCGCTGGCACCACCGGACATCAGACCGGCAAACGTGCTTAGGTCCAGGCCGCCCATCTTCTGCTGGGGGCTGTGGCACTTGGTGCAGCTCTTTTCCAGCACTGGGAGAACTTCGTCCTTGAACAGCGGCGCGCGCTGAGCGGCAAGCGGAAGCAGGCCCATGGCCAGGACCAGCGCCACCCGCAAAAAGCCCGCACGCATCAAGGGATCATTCATCGGCAAATCACGCTACTCGATCTTTCATATCATACTGAGCGCTGGGCGACAACGATGGGGGTTTTCCGATGAACCGATTCCTGCTGGCCGCGCTGTGGGCGGCCCTTCCAATGACGGCGCAAGTGCGCCCACTGCACACCCGCGACTTTACGCGGCTCAGCCAGGTGCAGGTGGCGGAGCAACTGAAAAGGAGCGATGTCATCTTCATTCCCGTGGGTGCGGTCGAAACCAACGGCATCCAGCCCAGCGGGCGCGACTACGTCTGGCCGTTGGCTTACGCGATGGCGATGGCGGAAGAGACCGGCGGCCTATACACGCAGGGCCTGATCTGGTCCTACCCGGGCACCACCGTGATCGCTCCATCGACGATCTACACCACACCCAGCGCCGGAATGGCATTTCTGAAGGGCCTGGCCCATTCGCTGCTTCGACAAGGCTTCCGGCGGCAGGTCTATCTCTCATCCAGCCATGGCCCGGCACCGCTCACCGTGGGCACGCTGGCGCGCGAGTTCTTTGAAGAGACGCGGGTGCCGATCCTCTACATCAACATGGACACTTATCTGCCGCGCCTCCAGTTGAAGCCGCAGGAACGGTCAAGGTTGCTCTATGGGGCGCACGCCATCACCGGACGCCTGGAGGATCTGCCATTACAGGGTGACTATGGCGCGGCGGAATCTGGCCCGGCGGCTCCGGTGCCCGAGAATGTGGGACTGGCGACGCTGGGCAAATTGGGCTTTTCCGGCAGCCTCAGCTTGGGCTCCTGGGTGGGAGACGTGATGGCGCATGGCGGCACTGAAGTTCTGCCCGCAACCGTGGCGGAAAGAAGCGCCTGGGGGGTGGAGGGCACGGCACAGCTACGGGCGATCGTCAAACAAATGCAAATGAATGAGGCGATGGCAGCGCTTCATCAGCATGACCGGTACACGCAGGAAGTGCTGGTGCCGAAATTTGGCCCTCTATTACCACCTGTCCGGTGACTGTATTGCGGTGCATTCTGACACGACTCATCAAGCCTCTGGACAACGGCCTGAGTTTTCAGTATGCTCTCAGATAATCTTAACAGTACCCATAGGGCCTGTTTCCTGTAACGAGGATTTCAAAGTTTGTTTGGTCGAATGCCGTTCCGCCGCGGCGTGGCCATAGCCGCGTCTGCGCTTGTGATTTTCGTGTTTGCCATCTATGCGATTGCGCCAACGCGCAATCATTACTGGGATGGCGTTGGTTTTGCGCTCAACATTGAGGGGGTCTCCCAGGACGAGGTTGGGCATCAGCCGCATGAACCTCCGGCGGGTGACGTTTACTACAACCCCAATCACCTGCTCTACAACGCTTTCGGGCGGGCGCTTTATCTGGCGACAAGAGTTATCCTGCCCACCGCCCGGGCGCTGGACGTGTTGGTGGGGTGGAGCATCGTGGCCAGCGTCGCCACGGCGGGGATGCTGTTCCACCTGCTGCTGCGCCTGACCGGCCAGTTAACGGTCAGCATTTGGCTGACGCTGCTGTTCGGGTTTTCCGCCACGTGGTGGAAGTTCTCCACCGACGCCAACGCCTACGTCCCCGGGACCGCGGCACTGGTGTTGTGCGCGGTATTGGCTCTTCGGAGAAGGGCTCCGGCCGTGGTGTCCATCGGCTTGGTTCATGCCCTGGCGATGCTGCTGCACCAGATTGCGATCTGCTTCTATCCGGCGATGCTGGTGGCCATCTGGACCCACCATGCTTGGCCAGA
This sequence comes from Bryobacteraceae bacterium, assembly GCA_947458745.1. Classification (GTDB taxonomy): domain Bacteria; phylum Acidobacteriota; class Terriglobia; order Bryobacterales; family Bryobacteraceae; genus JAPKYZ01. The sequence goes on from CANGYQ010000009.1 coordinate 57,744, forward strand.
CCGCGCGGCCCGAGTGCGCGCCTCGCTGCTCTATTCGGTGACTGCCGGAGCATCAGTGGCCGCAGCGTACCTGATCGTCTGGCGGCAAGTGCTGTCTAGGCCGATTGATCCGGCGGCGTTCCTGGGTTGGGTCACTTTCAATGGTTCCGACGTACTGGCCCGCAAGCCCGCCCTGGTCCGCTTGAGTGACATGCTGGTGGCCAATCTAAGAGTGTTCTTCGGAGGGAAGCTTTCGCTCGCTATCAATTTCCTGGACCGGCCCATGTTGATCGTGATGGGTGCGCTGATCCTGATTTGCGTGGCCCTGATCATCCGTGCCTTAGTTCACCGGACCTGGCAGAGGCCGCGATGGACCTTGGCTCGGGAAGCCTGGTTTCCCATCGTTTGGCTGGGGAGCTTCCTGCTCTTTTTGGCGGTTTGGCTGACCGAGTATCAGTATTACCGGCTCTTCTGTCTGCCGGCATTCATCCTGTTGCTGGGGGTGTTGCTGCGGAACGCCCGGATCGACCGTTGGCAGTTCACCCATCCGTTGCCGGCATTCGTGGTGCTGATGGCGGCAGCGAATTTCACGATGTACATCGGACCTTACGCCCGAGTGGAGGCGTCGCCACCGCTGCAGGTGGCACTCCAGGCTCGCACGGTGTTGCCCGCCGGTGCCGTCGTCTACTTTGCCGAGTTCCACTGTGACAACTGGTGGATAAAGTACTTCAACATGGACACCACCTGGCGCAAGGCCGATCCGAACCGTATTGAGGAACTGAGCCTGGAGATCGACACGCTGCTGCGCAGTGGGCGTCAGGTTTACTTTGACGGCGGAGTCTACAGCGATGTGGTGGCCCATCGGGAAGCCAAGCAGAAGCTCATCGATCAGTTCGCCTTTGAGCATGCACTGGGCTTCTCCAACGGCAAGCACCACATCCAGTTGGTGGAATTGAAGCCGCGCGAGATCTAGCCACCGGTTCCCGGGTAAGGTGAACGCGGTGGTCACAACCGGATATTTTCCGGTGAAACTTCACTGAATTGTAAAGCGTCTCTGTGATCAGGACGCGTCGAGCCCAACAGGGGCTCGAGCCAGGTGATGCCGCTTCGATGCTCAACCCGTTGAGGAAATTTCTCCCCGTTTTCAAGTACCTTTTCCTGCTGACTTTGCCCTGGATGGCCCTTGGGATAGAAGATGACCCCATCGCCCCCACGCTCGATCCAGCCAAAAAGAATCCACCGGCCGCTCCGCCAGCCCCGGTGAGTGTGGACCGAGTGGACTGGGGGGCACTGCTACGCCAGTCAGGCCACTTTCTGGCGATCCAGCACGGAGTGCGCGTCGCGACGGAGCCTGGCACACGGGAAGGTCTGCAAGGGAGCTACTTCCGCGGCTACGTGAGTTCAGTAGCCAATATGCATGGCTGGTCCGACGGCGATGGCTTCCTGGTGAACTACATCGGCCATCCGATCCAAGGCGCGGTAGCGACCTACATCTGGCGGCAGAACGACCCGCGATACCGGACAGTGGAATTTGGACGAAGCCGCGAATACTGGCGAGGGCTGATGCGGGCCACTGGTTTCTCGGCCATTTACAGTTCGCAGTTTGAGCTGGGGCTGATCAGTGAAGCCTCCATCGGCCAGATCCAGCGCCGCTACCCGCAGCAGGGCTTTGTCGATCACGTCATCACCCCGGCCTTGGGGTTGGGCTGGACGGTGGCGGAGGATTGGTTGGACAAGGCACTGATCAAGAAGATTGAGACGGCAACGACGCAGCGCTGGGTCCGGCTGCTGGTGCGGGGCGGACTCAATCCCAGCCGCAGTTTCGCCAACATGATGGCGGGAAAGGTCCCCTGGCATCGGGATACCCGCCCCGGTGTTCTGGCGTATGACGCCGTTCAGTTTGAGCGCCATCGCCGGGAACTAAGCGGCGCCGCCATTGAGCATCGGGCGGGTCCGCCGCCGGGCGTGGCCCCATTTGAGTTTGGCCTGATGGCTCAGGGCCGGCCGGCGGGAGGAGACCAGTCGGGTCAGGCCAGCGTGGGCGGCGGGGCGGAGATGGCCTTCCGAATAGGGCCGCAGTGGCAACTGCTGGCGGAAGTAAGCGGGAGCACGCGGCTGGGGTTTGACTGGGGCCAAAGCGGTGACTCGATCAGTGTTCTGATCGGTCCCCGTTGGACCCCCACCACCGGCCGCTGGCAGCCCTATCTGCAGTTTCTGGCCGGCGGAACAAAGATCACCACCGAGACCATTGACTTGGCCCGGCAGGCGGCGCTGCGCGAGCAGCTCGGCGTTTCCCGGCTGCCCAGTGAATGGTATGACCGCTACGCCCGCCGCGATGACTTGGCTAGCTTCGCCCTCAAGGCCGGCGGAGGTGTTCACTTTAAGGTGAACGAGGCTGTGGCGCTGAAGCTGGCGGGAATCGACTATGTCCAGACCTGGCTGAACGATCCGCTGGCACCGCAGGCAGGTACGGGCCTCCAGATTGGGGCCGGCGTGGTGCTGCGGTTCGGTTCCTGGTAAAGAAAGGCCTGGACTACTAGTCCCCGGCCACCGGATGCGGTGCCGGAGAAGATGCGGATTTGCCGCTCCGTCCATGCCACCAGTTCTGGAGCTGCGAGAGGTACGTGTAGTAGCAGGGGGTCAAGTAGAGCGTCACCAGTTGGCTGAACACCAAGCCGCCCACCACCACCAAGCCCAGCGGTTGCCGCGCTTCGCCACCCGCTCCATAGCCCACCGCAATCGGCACCGCACCCAGCAATGCCGCCATGGTGGTCATCATGATGGGCCGGAACCGGACCAGACAGCCCTGGTAGATCGCCTGGTGCGGCGACAAACCTTCCCCTTCGGCCTGCAGCGCGAAATCGATCTGCATGATGGCGTTCTTCTTGACGATACCGATCAGCATGATCAGGCCGACAAAGGCGTAGATGCTTAGGTCCATCTTGAAGAGCCACAGCGTCGCCAGCGCCCCGAAGCCGGCCGACGGCAAGCCACTCAAGATCGTGATGGGGTGGATAAAGCTCTCATACAAGATTCCCAGCACGATGTAGACGACGGCAATCGCGATCACCAGCAACAGCCACAGATTCGAGAGCGACCCGCTGAAGGCGCGGGCCGAGCCCTGGAAGGTCGCGCTGACGTCGGAGGGAACGGACACGTCCGCCGCCGCCTGCGCCTGGTCCAGTGCCTCGCCCAACGAGAAGCCGGGCACGATGTTGAAGGACAAGGTGACCGCCGGCAACTGGCCAAAGTGGCTGATGGAGAGCGGGCCTGTATCGAGGCTGACCTTGGCCAGCGCATCCAACGGAATCAACGCGCCACCCGCCCCCTTGAAGTAGAGCATGGACAAGAACTTGGGATCTTCCTGATACTGCGGCAGCAGTTCCAGCAGCACTTTGTATTGGTTGATGGGCGAATAGATGGTGGAGGCCCAGCGGGGACCATAAGCGTCAAATAGCGCGTTCTCAATCTGGTTGACGTTCAGCTGCATGGACGCGACGCGGTCCCGGTCCACCTTCACCTGCACTTGCGGGCTCTTGATCTGCAAGTCGCTGGCGATGTCGGTCAGCGCCGGATGCTCACCCAGTTCCCGGCGCAACTTGACGGCAGCCTCATAAAGCGCCACCTTGTCCGGCGAATAGAGCGTGTACTGGTACTGGCTTTTCGACACCAGTCCCCCGATGCGCACCACCGGCGGATTTTGCGGGTAGATCTTCATCCCTGGAAAGTTACTCAGTTGCGGGCGGAGTCGGGCGATAACGCCATCCACCAGGTCCGCACGCTGATCACGGGGCTTCAGGTGGACCACCAGTTGGCCAACGTTGGTGCCACCCAGCGTGGTGGCCGTGGCACCGCCGACGCTGGACACCAGCGAATCGACGGCCGGGTCCTGACGCACCACGTTGGCAATCTGCTCCTGGTAGGTGACCATCTGGCGGAACGAAGTGCCCTCGGCCGCTTCGGTGTTGATCACCATCTGGTCGGTATCCTGATCCGGGATAAAGCCCTTGGGCACGATGGTGAACAGGTAAGCGGTGGCACCAAGGATAGCCAGGGAGAAGACCATGGTGGCCGCGCGATAACGGAGCACCCACTGCAAACTGCCATCGTAAGCCGCCAGGAGGCCGTCAAAGAACCGCTCCGTCACCAGGAAGAACTTCGAGTGCTTCGCCTTCTCATGCGAGGACTTCAGAAAGCGGCTGCAAAGCATCGGCGTCAGGGTGACCGACACGACACCCGAGATCAGAATGGCCACGCAGATGGTGACGGCGAACTCGTTAAACAGCCGTCCCAGCACCCCGCCCATGAATAGAACCGGGATGAACACCGCCGCCAGCGAGATGGTCATCGAGACAATGGTGAAGCCGATTTCGCGTGCGCCTTCCAGAGCTGCCTGCATCGGCGGCTTGCCCATTTCCAGGTGCCGCACGATGTTTTCGAGCATGACGATGGCGTCATCGACCACAAAGCCAATGGCCAGAATCAAAGCCATCATCGACAAGTTGTCCAGCGCATAGTTGCACAGGTACATCACCGCAAAGGTGCCAATGATGGAGAACGGCAGGGCCAGCGACGGGATCAGCGTAGCCGAAAAGTTTCGCAGGAAGAAGAAGATAACGCCGACAATCAGGAATAGCGTCAACACCATCGTGAACTTGACGTCATGGAAGGATTCTCGGATGGTGTCGGAGCGGTCGTAGAAGACCTGCATCTCCACCGACGGCGGCAGGTCCGTCTTGAAGACTGGCAGCAGCTTCTTCACACCATCGGCCACGGCCATGGTGTTGGTGCCCGGCTGGCGCTGGATGCCAAGTACAATGGCGCGCTTGCAACCCTGGTCTTTGCAGAACCAGCTGGCCGTGCGCTCATCTTCAACGCTATCGACAACGCGGCCAATCTCTTCCATCCGCACGGGCGAGCCCTTGCGGTAGGCCACAATGATCGACCGGTAGGCAGCCGCATTCATCAACTGTCCGCTGGCTTGCAGGGTGAAAGCGCGGTTGGGTCCGTTGATGGTGCCGGTGGGGAGGTTGACGTTCCAGTTGCGCAGCGATTGCTCTACCTCGTTGATGCCCACCCCGCGGGAGGCCATCGCGTAGGGGTCCATCTGCGCGTGCACGGCATAGCGCTGGGCCCCCAGGATCTGTACTTGCGCGACACCCGAGACTTGCGAGATGCGTTGAGCCACGCGCGTTTCCGCGTACTCGTTCAAGGTGTAAAGCGGCAGGGTGGTGGAACTCAGCGCCAGAAACAGAATCGGTTGATCGGCCGGGTTCACCTTGGCAAACGTCGGCGGTGTCGGCATGCCCGGCGGCAATAGACGCGAGGCTTGTGTAATGGCCGCTTGCACGTCCACGGCCGCGCCATCCAGGTTGCGGCTCAAGTCGAATTCCAGCGTCACTTGGGTGGAACCCAGAGTGTTCACTGACGTCATGGACGCCAGGCCGGCGATGGCCGCGAAGTTGTTTTCCAGCGGCGTGGCAACCGCCGAGGCCATCGTCTCCGGGCTGGCCCCAGGCAGTTGCGCGGTGACCAGCAACGTGGGCAGATCAACGTTGGGCAGATCGCTGACCGGCAGCTGTTGGTAAGCAATCGAGCCAAACAGCGCGATGGCCAACATCAACAGCGTGGTGGCGATGGGCCGCTCAATAAAGGCTTTCGAGACGTTCATCCGCGACCCTCAATCGGCGTCAGTTCCGGAGCAGGCGCCACCGGCAAGGCCAGTTTGCCGCGCTTGCGGCTGACGAGACCATCAAAGTAGGTATAGATCACGGGGGTCAGGTAGAGAGTGATGGCCTGGGAGAACAGCAGTCCGCCCACCACACACAGGCCGAGCGGCTTGCGGGCTTCCCCGCCCGCGCCGTAGCCGGAAGCGATGGGCAGCGTGCCCAGCAGCGCGGCCATGGTGGTCATCATGATGGGCCGGAAGCGGGCCAGACAACCTTCATGGATGGCATCCTTGGCCGACAGGCCGTGGCGCTGACGGTCCAGCGCAAAGTCGATCTGCATGATGGCGTTCTTCTTGACCAGACCGATCAGCAGGATCAGGCCGACAAAGCCATAGATATTCAGCTCCATGCCAAAGATCTGCAACGTCAGCAGCGCGCCAAAGGCCGCCGCCGGCAGACCCGACAGGATGGTGATGGGGTGAATGAAACTTTCATACAGCACACCCAACACGATGTACACGACCAGGATGGCGATCAACAGCAGCAGGCCCAGGTTCTTCAGTGAATCCTGGAACACTTTGGCCGTGCCGGTGAAGACCGTATTGATTGTGGAAGGCAGCTTCTCCACCGCCAGTTCCGAGACCTCTTCGACGGCCTGGCTGAGCGCAACGCCCGGCTTCAGGTTGAACGAAATCGTGACCGACGGCAACTGCCCCGTATGGGCGATCGACTGCGGACCCACGTCCTCGACGCGCTTGGTGACGGCTTCGAGCGGCACCATCTGGTCGCCAGAGCCTTTCAGATAGATCTTTGACAAGTTGTCGGAGAAGTTCTGGAAGCGCGGCAGCACCTCCAGCATCACGCGGTACTGATTGGTGGGCGCGTAGATGGTGGAGACAAAACTGGAGCCAAAACCGTTGTAGAGGTTCTGCTCAATGTCCTGGGCGTTGATGCCGAAGACGGCCGCCTTGTCGCGATCCACATCAATCCGGATGCGTGGCGTGCGCGCCTGGGCGTCACTGTTGACGTCGAGAATCGACGGCAGCTTGGCCACTTCGCGTTCAAACCGGGAGGCTTCGCGGTACAGCGCCGCCGTGTCGGAGCTTTGTAGCGTCAGTTCATAGGAACTGCGCGAGCCGCGGCCTCCGATGCGGATCGCCGGCGGTACGCTGAGCGTCGTGCGGACACCAGGAATCGCCCCCAGTTTGGGGCGCAGCCGGGCCACGATCTCCTGCGCCGAGGCGTCCCGATTCCGCCGGGGCTTCAGTTGGATGAAAAAACGGCCCGTGTTGGAGGTACCGCCCATCATGTTGCCGCCGACCGACGTCATGAAGCCTTCGATATCAGGGTCCGTGCGGACAACGCTGATCACGCGCTGCTGTTGCAGCCGCATCGCCTCATAGGAAGTGCCGACCTGCATCTCCGTGCCGCCCATCAGCGAATCGGTGTCGGATTCCGGAATAAAGCCCTTGGGCACCAGGTCGTACAAGTACACCGTGGAACCGATGACGCCGACGAAGACCAGCAGCATCACCGGGCGACGGTTCAACACCCAGCCCAACGAAACCTCATACCAGCGAGTGAAGCCATTCAGGAACCACTCGATCAGCCGGGACAGCGGATTGGGCCGGTGGCCAACTGGCAGCGGCTTCAGCAGGCGGCTGCACAACATCGGCGTCAGCGTGACGGAAACAAAGCCGGAGATCAGGACGGCGACGCAGATGGTGACTGCGAATTCGCGGAACAGCCGCCCCAGGATGCCGCCCATGAACAGAATCGGGATGAACACCGCCGCCAGCGAGATGGTCATCGAAACGATGGTGGACCAAATCTCCTTGGAGCCCTTCAGCGCCGCCTCCATGGGCCCTTCGCCTTTCTCCATGTGGCGCACAATGTTCTCGAGCATCACGATGGCGTCGTCCACCACAAAGCCGACGCACAAGATGATGGCCATCATCGACAAGTTGTCCAGCGAATAGTTCAGCAGCCACATCACCGCAAACGTACCCACCAGTGAGAACGGCAGGGCCAGCGACGGGATCAGCGTGGCGGAAGCCCGCCGCAGGAAGATGGCGATCACCATGATCACCAGGGCCAGCGTCAACAGTAGCGTCAGCTTGACGTCGGTGAACGCTTCGCGGATGTTCTTGGACCGGTCGCTGCGGATCTCCAGCTTCATGTTGGGCGGCATCTGCTTCTGCAGCTGCGGCATCACCTCGCGGATGGTGTCGTTCACTTCGATGACGTTGCTGCCCGGCTGGCGCATCACCATCAGGTTGAGTGCCTTGCCCAGGCCCAGCGAACCGTAGGTCCAAGCGGAGGTGCGCTCATCCTCACTGCCGTCACGAACGGTGGCCAGATCAGCCAACCGGATGGGCGCGCCGTTGCGCCACGTCACCACCAGATCCTGATAATCCTTCGCCCGCGGGAGTTGCCCGTTGGAAGTGACGTTGAAGGCCTGGTGCTCACCCCATAGGGTGCCGGTGGGCACATTGACGTTCCAGTTGCGGACCGCCGCCGCAATCTCGTTTAGGCCGATCTTGCGCGCGGCCAGCTTTTCCGGATCCACCTGGATGCGGACGGCGTACTTCTGCGCCCCCATCACGTTCACCTGCGCCACGCCATTGATCATGGAGATGCGCTGGCCCAAGGTGCGGTCAGCGTATTCGTTTACTTCCCACAGCGGTGCGGTGGGCGATGTAAGCGCGAACATCATGATCGGCGAATCCGACGGATTCATCTTGCGGAACGAGGGCGGATTGGGCATGCCCGGCGGCAGCAGGGGCATGGCGGCGGAGATGGCCGTCTGCACGTCCACCGCCGCGCCATCAATCTTGCGGTCCAGGTCAAACTGAATCGTGATGGACGTCGAGCCCAGGCTGGACGTGGACGTCATCGAATCAATGCCGGCAATGGTGGTGAACTGCCGTTCCAGTGGCGTCGCGACTGAAGAAGACATCGTCTGCGGGTCGGCACCCGGCAGGCTGGCCGAAACGGTGAGGGTTGGGAAGTCCACCGTGGGCAAATCGCTGACCGGCAGAGCCCAATAGGCCAGTATGCCGAACATCGCGATGCCCGCCATCATCAGGATGGTGGCGATGGGCCGGCGAATGAAGATCTCAGAGAAGTTCACGGGTTGGTCACGACTTCGCCGCAGGCGGCGCTCCCTTCGGCATCCCGTCGCGAGACCCGCCCTCGCCGCGGCCACCTTTCCCGCCGGGGCCTTTTTCTCCGGTGCCCTTTTCACCGGGCGAAGCCTCCGGCGCGGGGCCACCCGCCTCACCACCCGGACCCTTGCCGACCCCGCCTTTCGCCCCTTTGCCACCCGGGCGGCCGTCGCGGATCACCACCTTCATTCCGGGAGCCAAGCGCATCTGCCCTTCGGTCACCACCGTCTCGCCGGGGGCCAGTCCCTTGGAGATCACCATGTCCTGGCTGGAGCGAGTGGCGGTGGTGACAGTGCGCATCTCGACGCTGCGGTCTTCCTTCACCACAAACACGAACTGCCCATCCTGCCCGGTCTGCACGGCTTGATTGGGGACGACGACGGCATTGGGAATCGTGCCCAGCTGCATCCGGACCCGCAGAAATGATCCGGGCCATAGTTTGCGCTCCGGGTTGGGGAAGCTAGCCCGCAGGCGGATGGTGCCGGTGGAGGGGTCCACCGTATTTTCGTAAAACGTCAGCACTCCAACAGTGGGCGGACCGGACGTTCCTTCCGGCGGCAAAGCGAGTACGGGAATCTTGGATGTTCCAAACCGGGCCCCGACCACGCTCAACTGTGCTTCCGGAATCGCAAACGAAACGAAGACTGGTTGCAGTTGGTTGATCTGCACCAGTTCCGAGGAGTTGGCCGAGACGATATTGCCCGCCTTCACCAGCAACGTCCCGGTGCGCCCCGCGATGGGCGACTTGATCTGGGTAAAGCTCAACTGCACCTTCAGGTTATCGATGAGGGCGCGCTGGGCCTGGATTTCGGCCTTGGAGCTTTCAATCATCGACGTATCCGCCGAGACGGCCTCCTGCTGAACCTTGGCGTTGGATTGGACCTGCTCGTTCTGCTCTTTTGAGACCACGCCTTCCGCGTTCAATCGCGCGTACCGGGCGGACTGATCCTTTAGATATTGCAGCGTCGCGCGGCTCTTGCCCGCATTGGCGGTGGCCTGGCGGCTAAGCGCTTCGGCGCGCTGCAGATTGGCCTGCGCCTGGGCCAACTGGGCATCCAGTGCGCGGTGGTCAATTTCAAACAGCGGCGCTCCGGCGGCGACAAAGTCGCCTTCCTTGAACAGCACCTTCACCAGTTCGCCGCTCACCTGGGGCTTGATCATCACGGTGGAAGAAGCTTCGACGTTGCCGATCACTTCAATCTCCAGCGGCACCTCGCGGTCCACCGCTTTGGCCACCATCACCGGCACTTCGCCTCCCCCCTTCTTGCCGCCCGGCCCACCCTTCGCCGGAGGTCCGGCCGCGGGTTCACCCTGCTTGCAGGAAGTAGAAAGAATCGCAACCGCAAGCAGGCTAACGGCCAGCAGGGAGCGGACGGGCAACGGACGGCCAAATGGCATGTTCACTCTAATGATGACCTCGTAGGACCAGAAGGTTACCCGGAGGCTCCAGACAAGGGGACCGGCGCGGGAACAATCCGCTAGGATAGCTCGCCCAGACTCCCGGGTGGGGCCGAACCAGCCGGGGCGAGGCTCCGCATTTCGAGCGCCATTTGAACCTGGCCACCAGCACCGGGCGTCCCGCCGGATCATCCGCGAGGCTGAGCCACGCCCCGGGCAGTCCGGCCCTTGGGCCACAAGTGATATCCTTCCTGGACGATGGTGACGCGGACCCGCTACAAGGTGCTGGCATTGTGCGTGCTACTGGCGGGCATCACGTATCTGGACCGCATTTGCATTTCCATCGCCGCCCCGCGCATTCGCGAGGACCTGGGGTTGTCGGCCGTGCAGATGGGTTGGGTCTTTGCAGCCTTTCAGTTTGCCTACGGCGTCTTTGAGATCCCCACCGGACATTGGGGCGACAAGATCGGTACCCGCCGCGTCCTGGCGCGAATCGTCGTCTGGTGGAGCGGCTTTACGATGGTGACCGCCGCGGCCTTCAACTATCCATCCTTGCTGGCCATCCGGTTTCTGTTCGGCATCGGCGAGGCCGGGGCGTGGCCCAACGTGGCCCGGACCTTCTCGCGTTGGTTCCCCTTGCGGGAACGGGCGACCGCACAGGGGATCTTTTTCATGGGAGCGCACTTGGCCGGAGGCTTGACGCCCTTGTTGGTGACCTGGATGCTCCAGTTTCTGGATTGGCGCACCTTGTTCCTGGTCTTCGGCAGCATCGGATTCGTCTGGGCCGCGGCGTGGTTTATCTGGGTGCGGGATGAGCCGTCGGAACATAGCGGGGTTTCCCCGGCCGAACTGGCCGAGATTGAACAGGGCCGCTTGCTGCAAGCCAAGCACGACCTCACCTGGAGCCGCTGGAAAGCCGTGCTTCGCAACCCGAGCGTCTTGGGCTTGTGCGGCATGTACCTCACGCAGTCCTATGGCTTTGCTTTCTACATCTACTGGCTGCCCGAGTATCTGCGGACAGCCCGCGGGTTCCAGGATGCGCAGGCTCTGCCCTGGTTGTCTGGACTTCCCCTGATCTTCAGCGTCGCTGCGGATCTATTTGGAGGCATCACGGCGGACAAGCTGTCGCAACGCTTCGGAGTGCGTCAGGGCCGGGTGATGGTGGGCTTTGGGTCGCTGCTGCTGGCGGGCATCTTCCTGATCTCGGGCGTCTGGGTGGACAACAACTACCTGTGCGCCGTCCTCATCGGACTCTCCGGCGCGATGGGTGCCTTCCTGTTGGGCGCGGCCTGGGCCACCTGCCTCGACATTGGCGGCAACCATGCGGGAGTGGTCAGCGCGGTGATGAACACCGCCGGACAAGTGGGCGCTTTCCTCAGTCCGTTGGTGATCCCGTATTCGATGCGGGCGTTGGGCAGCATGACGGTGGGAGCCTACATTGTGGGTGCGCTTTATCTGGGTGGCGCGTTGTGCTGGCTGGCCGTCAACCCCACCAAGCCCATCTGGCCCGCGCGGGAGCCCGCCGTGCCGGAAGTGCCTTAGGCCAGCGCGGACACGATAGAATCGCCCGAGATGCTCTCTCCATCCCGTCTACCGCGCCGCGCCTTTCTGTCCGCTTCCTTGGCTCCGTTTGCCGTGGTGGCCCAGCAGCGCAAGGCGCTGAAGATCACAAGTCTGGAAACGGATCTCACCATTTCCCCGCCCCGCAAACCGAACTACGATGCGTTGCAGGCGCTGGGCGTCCACGCCGGCACGGTGACCTTGCGGATCAAGACCGATGGCGGCATCACCGGCTGGGCGACCTCGAACTTTGGTGCCGTGGAAGGTGGGCCCAAGGTGGTGCGGGCCATCCTGGAGGAAGAGATCAAGCCGCTGATCCTGAACCAGGACCCGGCGTTCCCCAAAAAGATCCGCGCCGACCTCCATCGCGGCTTGCAGTATCAAGGTTTGACGGGTATTACCCAGTTTGCGATTGCGGCCACTGACATCGCCATCTGGGACATTCTCGGCAAGCATGCCGGATTGCCGGTGTGGCGGATGCTGGGCGCTTACCGGGACCGGATGCCGGTCTATTCGATGTGCGGCTGGTATTACGACGATGACCAGGATCTGAAGCAGTACCGGGCGCAAATGGAGAAAGGTCTGAGCGAGGGCTACCGGGCCATCAAGATCAAGGTAGGCAAGTACTCGATGGCCGATGACGAACGGCGCATCCGCATGGCGCTCGACTTGGCGGGCCCGGAGCGTCGCGTGATGGTGGACGCCAATCAGGTGTTCTCCCGCAATGAGGCTCTGCGCCGGGGCCGCCTCTACCAGCAGATGGGCGTCTACTGGTATGAAGAACCCCTGCCGCCACACGACATGGATGGCTATGCGGAACTGGCCAGGGAACTCGACATCCGGATGGCCACCGGCGAGAACCTCTACACCAAGCACCAGTTCAATGACCTGATCCAGCGCCATGGGGCCGACATTGTGCAGCCCGACAACCGCCGCGCGGGAGGGGTCACGGAATGGCTGGAGATCGCGGCCATTGCCGACGCTGCCGGCTTATCGCTAGCCAGCCACGGCGGCGGCGACGCCAACATGAACATGCTGTGCGCCATCCCCAATGCGATCTACATGGAGACCGGCGGCCCCCAGCCGCGCATGGTGAATGGCGAAGTGACCGCGCCGGAAGCTCCGGGGATGTCCACTGGGCCACGCTAGGGTGCACCCACGAAGGTTACGGCACCACAGGCGATCTTGCCCCCAGCCGCCAGAGAGCAAGTGGGACGACGGTCTGGTGCAGGAGTGGTGCTGATCACACCACTCCCCTTCTTCACTACTCCACAATCTTCGGCACCAGCACGGCGAACATGGTCTCATTCCCGTCCAGGGCCGCCAAGCCATCCACGTAGTGCAACTGAAGGGCAGCCTGCTCCCGGGGCGGCAGTAGTTTCAGTGCCCCGTGCAGGATACGCCGCTGTTGCTCGAGACCGGCCGCCGCCTCTGGGTCGAGCCCGTGGTCGAAAGGCTCCGGAGCCGTCTCCAGCCACGGCACCAGAAAGCGCCCCCGCCGGTGCCGGTCCCGGCACAAGTTCACGGTCACCCGGTAGAGCCAGGGGCGCAGCCGCTCAGCATCCAGATCCGCGGTCTGATGTGCCCGCAGAAAGGCATCCTGCGCTACATCCTGCGCCTCTTCCCACCGTCCCAGCAGCCGATAGGCTGTGCGAAGCACCAACCGCTCCAACTCCGGGTTGTCCAGCTCCGCTCCGGGGGTGTTCACCAAGCTCACTCACTAGACAATACGCCTCAGTCTGAGGAAGTGTTGAGTCCGAGCGGAACTTTCCAGCCCGTGGTATCGTTTGTGAAATCAGAGGGTTTTCCACTCAGGTCGGACGCTTCGAGAGAAGATTTCCTCCGGCCGAGAAACGCCCTCCGGGAGATGCCATCATGTTTTGCACCGCTTGCGGCACACAATTGAAAGATAATGACCGTTTTTGTTCCAGCTGCGGCCAGGCCACCGTGCCCGGTATGGGCCCGGCTTCCACCGGCTGGCAGGCTCCCCCGCCGCCGTCCGGCGCGGCCAAACGCCTGATGCGGACCATGGGCGACAAGAAGATCGCTGGCGTCTGCGGTGGCGTGGCGCAGTTCTTTGGCGTCGATTCGACGCTGGTGAGGTTTGTGTGGCTGGTCTCGGTTCTGGCCTGGGGTGTCGGCTCTCTGGCCTACATCGTCGCCTGGATCGTGATGCCGCGCGACATCGACGTGGCCCGCGTGGTTTCCGCTTAGTTCCAATCCGAGCCGGAGCCCCATGCGCGAGGATGGGGCTTTTCCGCTTAGGTATAGCTATTCGCCACGGACGAGGTCTTCGAATTTTTCGCGCTGGCGGACGATGCGCCAGCGGTTGTCTTCCACCAGCACTTCCGCCACGCGGGGCCGGGAGTTGTAGTTGGACGACATAACAAAGCCGTAGGCTCCGGCACTCATGACGGCCACCAGTTCGCCCGCTTCCAACTCCGGCACCGTTCGGCCTTTGGCCAGAAAATCTCCGGTCTCGCAGACGGGGCCAACGATATCAGCGGTCATCAGCGGACGGCTGGACTGCGTGACCGGCAGAATCTCGTGGTGGGCCTGATAGAGCGCGGGGCGCAGCAGATCATTCATAGCCGCATCCAGCACCACGAACTCCTTCACCGAGTTCTTCTTGCGGTGGATGACGCGGGAGAGCAGCACACCGCATTCACCAACCAAGCTACGGCCGGGCTCGATCATGATGGTGAGCCCCAGTTCCGACACCCGCTGCTTCATTTCCTCGATGAAGGCCGCAATCAAGGGGGTGCTTTGGCCGGGCTGATAGGCGATCCCGAGGCCGCCGCCCAGGTCCAGGTTACGGATGGGCAAGCCGCGCTTTTGCAACCGGCCAGCCAGAGCCACCATGCGATCCACGGCTTCCATCAAAGGCGCCGCGTCCAGCAGTTGGGAACCGATATGGCAACTGACACTTTCCGGAGCCAGTCCCGGCAGAGACTGCGCGTATTCGTAAACTCGTTCGGCGTCGGCGATATCGACGCCAAACTTGTTGTCACGCAGGCCGGTGGAGATGTAGGGGTGTGTGGCGGCATCGACATCGGGATTGACGCGCAAGGCGACGCGCGCCCGCAGCCCCCGCTTGAGCGCCAGTTCGTTGATGAGCGCAAGCTCCGGCTCTGATTCGCAATTGAAGCTGTGGATGCGGCAGTTGAGCGCGTACTCGATTTCATCCGACGTCTTGCCGACACCGGAGAAGACGATCTTCGACGGGGTTCCGCCGGCTTGGAGGACACGGAACAGCTCGCCTCCGGAGACGATGTCGAAGCCCGCACCGGCATGTGCCAACAAGCGCAGCAGTGATAGGTTGGAGTTGGCCTTGACGGCGTAGCAGACCAGATGTGGCGTGCGGCCGAAGGCTTCGTCATAAGCCTGATAGCGATTCAGGATGCCGCGGGCGGAGTAGACATAGCAGGGCGTCCCGCAGGCGGCGGCGATTTCATCCAGCGCCACCTGGTCACAAAAGAGTCTTCCATCCGAGTATGAAAAAGGTTGCTTCACGTCAAATGCGCCTTGGGGTTGCTAATTCACTTTCATCACAATCAACGTCTGGTCGTCAGCCAAGCCGACGGGGCCGCGGTAGTCATCGAGTGCGGCAAAAAGAGCGTCGGCGATCACCCGCGCCGGGTGCTGGGACTGGGCCAGCAGCAGCCGGTTGAGCTCTGCGTCGCCGAACGGCTGGCCTTCCGGGTTGGTCTGGTCCTGGAAGCCGTCAGAGTAAAGCACGACGACATCGTGAGGCTCCAGGGTGATCTTGATCTCATCGTAGTCCCGTTCATCCAGCAGGCCCAACGGGACGCCTTCCACTTGGGGCTGGATCAACTGCTGGCCGCGGACGATCAGCGGCGGAACGGCGCCGGCATTGGCGATGGTCATCTCGCGCTTGCTCTGGTCCCAGAGGATACTCAGCAGGGTGACGTATTGGGCGTGAACGCGCCGTTCCACCAGCACCTCATTGAGCACCCGTAGTAGGGCCGCCGGACCACGGCGCCGGGGGCCCATGGAACGAAGCATGCCGCTGACCAGCGCGCCATAGATGGCGGCGGCCGCGCCCTTGCCGCTGGAGTCGCCGAACGCGATCAGAGCATAGTCGTAGCCGTGCTCAAAGAAGTCGTAGATGTCACCCGACACTTCCCGGGCGGGGCGGGCACCGATCGCGATCTCGAGGCCCTGGATCTGCGGAGCTTCGCGCGGCATCAGGACATGCTGCAAGCGCCGGGCTGCGGCCAGATCCCCTTCCATCTCCCGCTTGCGCGTTTCGACTTCTTCATAGAGCCGGGCGTTTTCGATGGCCGTGGCCACCTGCGGAGCCAGCAGCATCAACGTCCGGACGTGATCTTCAGTGAAGAAGCCCATCCGTTCGCTCTCGACATCAATGACGCCGATCACGCGATCTTTCACGATTAACGGCACGGCCACCTCGCTCAAGATGTCCGGATGCGCTGGGATGTAGCGCGGGTCGGCCGTGGTGTCACGCACGAGTACGGGCTCCCGGTGGGAGGCGGCATGGCCGGTGAGGCCATGGCTGAGGGGGATGTTGTCCACTTCCACGCGTTCGTCATAGCGCTGGCTGAAGCGGTGGCGCAGATGGTCACCCTCAATCAGGAGAATGCTGAAGGCATCGAAATCAAACAATGAACGGACGGCACGGGCAATGCGATCGAGCAATTCATCGAGGTCGAGAATCGAGCTGAACTCGCGCGCCATTTCCGACAGAGCGCGCAGGGTGCGATGGTTGCGTTCTAGGCGCCGGTGCAGCCGGGCGTTATCGATGACACTCCCAATGCGCAGGGCGATCAGGGTGAGCAGCGCCTCATCCTCGCGCGTGAAGGCGGCCAGCGCGGTGGCCTGGATGTCGATGACGCCGATCAGGCGGCCACGCACCAGGATGGGCACCGCAAGTTCGCTCCGGACGGCGTCCAGGGCGCTCAAGTAACGGGGATCGGTGCGGACATCGTCCAGGCGCACGGCCTTGCGGGTCATCGCCGCTTGGCCGACCAAGCCTTCACCCAGGCGGACCTCGAGGTGGCGCACCAGTTCTTCGCGGTGGCCCATGGCGTGGCGAATGCGGAGGCTCTTGCGGCGCTCACTATAGAGCAGGATCGCCAGCAGTTCCGAGGGGATGGCGCGCACTACCAGCTTGCCGACGCTTTCCAGCAGCTGGTCCAGATTGAGCGTCTCGGAAGCGAGACCGACCACTTCCAGCAGGAAGTCCAGCAGCTCTTCGCGCTGCTGAAAACGGGCCGTTGGCGGCTGGGTAGCCACCGGCTGGACCGGCTGTTCCGGGGCTGGTGATGGGACACCCATTCCGGGTGGCTGGCGACGGCGCCTCATGAGCTGGCGGCCAGCTCCCGCATGATGTCTACTCCGGAAGACGCACCGATGCGGTTGGCACCAGCTTCCACCATCCGCCGCAGATCGGCCAGCGTCCGGATGCCGCCGGAAGCCTTGACGCCAACCTTGGGCCCAACCACGGCTCGCATTAAGGCCACATCTTCCACGGTGGCCCCGTGAGCCGCAAAGCCCGTGGAAGTCTTCACAAAATCCGCGCCCGCGCGAACGGAAAGTTCACAGGCCACCCGCTTCTGATCGTCCGTGAGGAGAGCCGTCTCGATGATCACTTTCAGCAGCGCTGACGAGCGGTGGCAGGTGTGGGCCAACTGGCCGATCTCTTCGAGCACAGTCGCCGTGTCGCCCGCGCGCAGAGCGCCAACATTGATCACCATGTCGATCTCGACCGCCCCGTGCCGGAGCGCTTCATCGGCTTCGGCGTTCTTGATAAACGCCGTCGATGCCCCCAGCGGGAAACCCGCCACGGTGCACACTTTGACGGCTGATCCGGACAGCTCATTGGCGGCCAAGCCCACCCAGTAGGGATTAAGGCAAACGCTGAAAAACCCATGTTCACGGGCTTCCGCGCACAATCGCCGCACATCGTCGCGCGTTGCGCCGGGCTTCAGGATAGTGTGGTCAATTAAGGATTGGATCATGAACCGAATTGCCAGCCAGGAGATACTAAATTAGCATGGCGCGCAATCCGAATCCGGTTGTCATGCGTACCAAAGGATTGATGAAACCGCTGCGGTCTTCGCTATTTCTTCTCACTGCCCTGGCCGTGACCATTGGGGCGCACCCGATGGGGAATTTCAGTGTGAGCCACTATGCGCGCCTACGGCCCGCGCCGGGCGTCTTACGGGTGACGTACGCGATTGATCTGGCCGAGATCCCCACGTTTGAGCTATCGAGCTCCAGTGAGCCGGACGCACTGAAAAAGCTGGCTCCGGCGAAGATGGCGGAATGGGTGCGGGCGCTGCAGTTCACCTTGGACGGCCAGCGCTTGACCGCCGAGGTGGGGCGCACAAGCGTCCTGGTGGCCGAGGGAGCCGGGGCGATGCCGGTGATGCGGGTGACGGCGGAAGTGCGCGTGGCGGTGCCGGGCGGCGGCGTGGTGAGCTACGAGGACCCCAACTTTGCCGGGCGGACCGGGTGGAAGGAAGTGGTGACGGGCGATGCTCCGGATCGGAGCCGGGCCTTGGGCGAATATCCGCCAGAGACCAGCGGGCCCCCGCCACAGCAGTTGCGGGCGCAGGTGACGGTTCCGCCAGGGGCACTGCTTTCGAGCAACACGGCCCAACCGCTGCCGAGTGGCCAGCGGCCCACGGACCTAGGGCAACGCCAGCAACCGGAAACGGCCAAGCCAGCGGCACCAGAAGCTGCGCCGCCCGTCCGCTCCGCCGTGGCATCCACGGTGGCCGGCGGCCCCCAGGGCGCCAGCGCGGGCACGATGGTGAGGGGGGACTATCTGTCGACGCTGCTCAGCCGCAAGGAACTGCCGTTTGAGCTGGCCTTGCTGGGTCTGGGGGCCGCGTTTGTGGCCGGGGCGCTGCATGCGATGTCGCCAGGGCATGGCAAGACGATTGTGGCGGCCTATCTGGTGGGTGCTCGTGGAACGCTGAAGCATGCGGTTTTTCTGGGGGCGATGGTGACCTTCACCCATACGATCAGCGTGTTTGCGCTGGGGTTGGTGACGCTGTTTCTATCGCAGTACATTCTGCCGGAGCGGATCGTGCCCTGGATGGGGGCGATCTCCGGCCTCGCCATCGTGATGGTGGGCATGAACCTGTTCCAGAAGCGGTTGGCCAAGCTGACCGGCGGCGGCGGCGATTCTCACGGACATGACCACCGCCACGATGACGGGCAAGACCACGGCCACACCCATGACCACGGCAGCGGCGCCCATCATCATCACGACCTGCCGGAAAAGATCACGCTGGGCAGCTTGACGGCACTGGGTGTCTCCGGCGGCCTCGTTCCCTGCCCGACGGCGCTGGTGCTTTTGCTAAGCGCGATCGCCATGGGCCGGGCAGCTTACGGACTGACGCTGCTGGTCTCTTTCAGCTTGGGATTGGCTTTGGTGCTGATGGCCATTGGCGGGGCAGTCCTTTATGCCAAGTCCCTGCTGCCGGCCATGCCCTCGATCACCAGCAGCCGGGCCTTCCAAGTGGTGCCGGTGCTTTCGGCGGCAGTCATTGTGGGCGTTGGGGTGCTGATGACGGGAGCGGCTCTGGGTGTGTTCAAGGTGCCGGCGTACTAGCGCCAGCTTACAATCGCTCGTCCACGAACGAGTCGCAAGTTCCCGGCGGAATTGCTTGCCCGAGAACTCGCAACTGCCTGAAACCACCAGGGCCGCCACACGCCGAGGCCGCCACAGGGTTAAGCGACTGTGGCGCCGGTAGGCTCTAGCCGCGGGCTTTTTTCACTTCTTCGATCAGCGCCGGTACCACTTCAAACAGATCGCCACAGATGCCGTAATCCGCCACTTCGAAGATCGGCGCATTCGGGTCCTTGTTGATGGCGACGATGGTCTTGGCACCCTTCATGCCCACCAGGTGCTGGATGGCGCCCGAGATGCCGATGGCCATGTAGACCTTGGGCGAAACCGTCTGCCCGGAGCTGCCCACCTGACGCTCCATCGGCAGCCAGCCGTTGTCGCAGATGGGGCGGGAGGCGGCCAGTTCGGCCCCCATCGCTGCCGCCAGCTCCTCCACCAGGTGAATGTTGTCCTTCTCCTTGATGCCGCGGCCCACCGAAACGATGATGTCGGCGGCGGTCAGGTCCACGGCGCGCGTCGATTCGCGGAACGGAGCCTCGGGCTTCTGGCGGATCGCGCTCGCGTCCAGCGCCGGTGTCACCACCTGCACCTCAGCCGGAGCGGCCACCATCTGATCAGCGCGGTATGAACCGGCCTGCACCGAGATAAACGTCACGCCGCCCTGGCCGCTGACATCGGCATTCAGCTTGCCTTGGAACAACTGGCGCACAAACGACACCGTGCCCGGGGCCGCCTTCACCTGCGTCACGTCTGAGATCAGCACTCGGCCAAACCGCGTGGCCAGCTTCGGCGCGAAGTCGCGCACCTGATAGGTGTGCGGAAAAATCACCAGCGCCGGCTGCTCCGCCTTGATCAACTCCGCCAGCGCGGCGGTGTAACCATCAGCAGTGTAGTGTTCCAGCAGCGCATGCTCAATGGCAAACACCTTGCCCGGCACTTCCGCCGCCATCCCCGCCACGCCCTGGCCGATCACCACGGAGGCCATCGACATCCCGGCCTGTTGGGCAATCTGCTGTCCGGCCGCCACGGCTTCCCAGGACATCTTGTGCCACTTGCCGGCACCTTGTTCCAATACCACCAATACGAGACTCATGGCTCTAGAGCACCCTCACTTCAAACTTCAGCTTCTCGACCAACTGCGCCGCGGTGGACTTGGCGTCGCCTTCAAAGATTGTTGAGACCTTGGTGCGCAGCGGCACGTAGACGCGGTCCAGCGTCGAAACGGCCGTACCTGCACCACCGGCATCGGCGGCACTCAGTACCTTGATCTCCTTGGTCTTGGCCTTCTTGATACCCATCAGCGTGGCGTACCGTAGCTTGTTGATGCCGCTCTGGATGGTCAGCACCGCCGGCAGGGGCATGGTGACGAATTGGAACCAGCCGTCTTCCAGCTCGCGCTTCACACGCAGCGTGCCGCCTTCAATTGAAACCTGCATGATGATGGTGGCGTGCGGCACACCCAGCAGCTCCGCCAGCACGACGCCCGCCTGGCCGTAGCCCAGGTCGTCAGACTGCAAGCCGGTCAGCACCAGATCCGGAGCCTCGCTCTTGATCGCCCCGGCCAGCAGCTTCGCCACGGCCAGCGTGTCCAAGCCGTTGATGCTTTCTTCCGAGATGTGGATGGCGCGGTCCGCGCCCTTGGCCAAGGCTTCCCGGATAGTGGAGGCCGCGCGGGCGGGCCCCAGACACAGAGCAACCACTTCGCCCCCGTGCTTCTCCTTCAGTTGCAAAGCCTCTTCCAGCGCGTAGGCGTCCGGTTCATTAATCTCAAAGGTGAGATCGTCTTCTTCGATCCACTGGGCGCCCGATTGAATCTTCAATTGGGAGTCTCGCGCCGGGACCTGTTTGATAGCGACAATAATCTTCATACGTGGAAAAGCAAGCGGTGAACTACCAGGATAACGCCACTGCCGAGGTAATCATCATCGGCGCCGGAATTGCGGGCGCTTCGATCGCCTGGCACTTGACTGAAGCAGGCTGCGCAGACGTGCTGCTGCTGGAACGGGAGTCTAGCCAAGGCAAAGGCTCCACCGGCAAAAGCATGGGTGGCGTGCGCGCCCAGTTTGCGACCGAAGTGAACATCCGGATGTCGCTTTACGCCATCCCCTTCTTTGCGCAGTTTGAGGAGCGGCTAGGGCAGTATTCGGGCTACAAGCCGCATGGCTACCTGTTCTGCGCCACCCAGCAGCGCCATCTCGACTATCTGCGCACCAATCTGGCCCGGCAACGCGCGCTCGGTCTTCAAGGTGCGGAAGAAGTGACCGCTGCCGACATCAGCCGCATGGTGCCGCCCTGGCGCGTCGATGATGTGTTGGGCGGCACCTACTGCCCCACCGACGGCTTTGTGGACCCGCACGCTGTGATGTGCGGATTCACCGAAGCCGCGCTGGCCCGTGGAGCTCGGATTGTCCGCCAGTGTGAGGTGACGGCGATCGAGAAAGGCCGCGTCTCGACCACACAAGGAACTTTTTCGGCGCCGCACATCGTCATCGCCAGCGGAGCCTGGTCGGCCGGGGTCGCAGCATTAGCCGGTGCGCAACTACCCGTCACCCCGCTGCGCCGCATGCTGGTCCCCACGGAACCTTGCGACGCCATCCCGGAACGCTGCCCGATGACCATCGACATGTCGACCGGCTTCCACTTCCGCCCCGAAGGCCGCGGGCTCTTAATGGCCTGGAACGACCCGGACGAGACGCCGGGCTTCAAAACCGCCTTCGACCCCGCCTTCATCGAAAAAATCCTGATCCGGGCAGTGGATCGCGTTCCGGTGTTTGAAACGCTGGAAGTAAACTCCAAGCGCGCCTGGGCGGGCCTTTACGAGGTTTCGCCCGACCATCACGCCATCCTGGGTGCCTCAGCGGAGCATGACTGGCTGCATTACGCCACCGGCTTTAGCGGCCACGGGGTGATGCACTCCCCCGCCACCGGCAAAGTCCTGGCTGATCTGATCACGCGCGGCACCACTGATCTGATCGATGCCGAGGTGCTCAATGTTCGCCGGTTCGCGGAGGGCCGGGCGATTCACGAGACGGCGGTGCTCTAACGCGAACGCCGCTGTTCGCTACGCGCTCTGGACAACTTCCAGAAACGCCTTGGCCGCATGGCTCAATGCGCGCCGGGCCGGATAGACCAGGCGGATGTTGCGTTCGACATGCAGTTCCTTCACGCGAACTTCGCGCAGCGTGCCTTGCTCCACTTCCTGCTCCACGCACATCTTCGGCAGAAACGCGACGCCTTCGTTGCGCTGCACCATCTTGCGGATGGTTTCCACCGTCGGCATTTCGACGTCCATGTTCAACGGCACGCGCGAACGCTGGAACTCGCGCAGCACCGTGTCGCGATAGGGCGACATCACGTTGTGCGCGACAAACGTCTCCATGTCCAGTTCGCTGATCGACACCTCCTCGCGCCCGGCAAAGCGGTGCTGGGGGGAGACCACGAAGGACAGGTGGTCCGTATAGATGATGTGTGACAGCAGACGCTCGTCTTCCGGATCGTAGCTGATGACGCCCAACTCCAGATCGCCGTCGATCAACTGGGCCGGGATGCGGCTGGACAGGCTGCGGCGGACCTGAACCCGTACTTTGGGGTAAAGACGGCGGTACTTCGAGATGTGCTGCAGCAGGTAAAGCGAAGTGGATTCATTCGCACCCACGATCAGCCGACCCGAAGAATTATCACGCAGTTCGGCCAGCCCATTCTGGAGGTCACTTTCCAGATTCTGGAAACGCCGCGCGTACTCCAGCACGATCCGTCCTGCATCAGTCAACAGCAGATCCTTCGCGGATCGGTCAATCAGCTTTTCGTTCAATTCTGTTTCTAAGCGCTGAACCGCCAGCGAAACCGCCGGCTGGGTGCGCAAAAGCTTCTCCGCTGCGCGGGAAAAGCTCTTTTCGTTGGCGACCGCTAGGAAAACCTTGAGTGAATGGAGGAGCATACGAAACTGACTTCAGATTAGCATCGCTTATTGAATGATTCAAGTTTATACTTTACTAGAATATTATAAATTTGCTAAATTCCAGTAGCGATCACATAATGGGAGTCCTAGAGGTGAAAGCGTGAACCGCGTCTACATCTTCGATACAACGCTCCGGGACGGTGAACAGTCGCCCGGCTGCTCGATGACGGTACCCGAAAAGGTAAGAATGGCGGCCAAGCTCGTAGACTTGGGCGTCGACATATTGGAAGCAGGCTTCCCCATTGCTTCCCAGGGTGACTTTGAGGCGGTGGATGCCGTCTCCCGAGAGTACCCCTGGGTGCAAGTGGCGGCGCTGGCCCGCTCCACCAAGAATGACGTGGAACGGGCGGCCAACGCGTTGAAGCATGCCAAGCGCCCGCGCATCCATACTTTTTTGGCCACCAGCGATATCCACCTGCAGTACAAACTGAAGAAATCGCGCCAGCAGGTGCTGGACGAGGCTTGTGCCGCGGTGGTGCAAGCGCGCCAGTACGCCGATGACGTCGAATTTTCAGCCGAAGACGCCACTCGCACGGATTGGGACTACCTGGAAGAGATATCCAAGGCCGTGGTGGGCGCCGGGGCGCGCACGGTGAATCTGCCGGACACGGTCGGCTATTCAGTCCCCACCGAGTATGGCGAACTGATCGCCCGGATGGTGAAAGCGCTGGGCGATACGGCCATTGTCAGCGTGCACTGCCACGATGACCTGGGGCTGGCCGTCGCCAACTCCATCGCGGCGGTGCAAGCAGGCGCGCGGCAAATCGAGTGCACGATGAACGGCATTGGCGAACGTGCCGGCAACTGCTCACTGGAAGAAGTGGTGATGGCGTTCAAGACCCGCCCGGACCGGTTGCCGTACAAGACCAAGATCGTCACGGAGCACCTCTACCCGGCCAGCCAGTTGCTGAGCCAGATCATCACCTTCGGGCCGCAACCGAACAAGGCGATTGTGGGCGAGAATGCGTTCGCGCATGAAGCCGGCATCCACCAGGACGGCTACCTGAAGAATAAGTCCACCTACGAGATCATTGACCCGCATTCGGTGGGCGTGCCGGAAGGCCGCCTGGTGTTGGGCAAACACTCCGGGCGCCACGCCCTGGGTCAGCGCGCGGAGACGCTGGGCTATACGCTGTCCAAAGAAGAACTGGACGAGCTGTACAAGCGATTCACCACTCTCGCCGACACCAAGAAGGGTGTCCGGAATGACGAGATCGGGGGCCTGATCGAAAGTGTCAAGAATGCGTTGGCGGAAAGCGCCACCATTCGCTAGTTAGGAATTATGAAGCTGAAAATTTGTCTTTGCCCCGGTGACGGCATCGGGATTGAAGTAACCCGAGAAGCCGTCCGCGTTCTGGAACACGTGGTCCGGAAATTTGGGCATGATCTGGAAACAAGCGAAGCGCTCCTGGGCGGTATCGCGATTCATGAGACCGGAACCCCGTTCCCGGAAGAAACTCGGGCCAAGGCCACGGCGGCAGATGCCACGCTGATGGGCGCGGTGGGCTTGCCGGAGTTCGACAACTGGCCGCCCGAGAAGCGGCCGGAACGCGGTTTGCTGGGCATTCGCAATGCGCTGGGTGTCTATGCCAACTTGCGCCCGGTGCGCAGCTACAAGGCGCTGCTGGATAAGTCGCCGTTGAAGAACGATCGCATTGACGGCACCGACATGGTAATCGTTCGAGAGCTGCTGGGCGGCCTCTACTACGGCACCCCACGCGGTATCACCGGCAGCGGTCCGGAGCAGCGCGGCACCAACACGATGACCTACACGCGCGCTGAAATTGAGCGCGTCACCCGGATGTCGTTTGAACTGGCCCGGGGCCGCCGCAAGAAGGTCACCAGCGTCGACAAGTCGAACGTGCTGGAAGTCTCGCAGCTGTGGCGCATGGTGGTCACCGATGTCGCCACGGAGTATCCGGACATCGAACTCGACCACTTGTTGGTGGACAACTGCGCGATGCAGCTGGTGCTGAACCCCAAGCGGTTCGACGTCGTGCTGATGGAGAACACCTTCGGCGACATTTTGTCGGATGAGGGCGCGGTGCTGGCCGGTTCCATCGGCATGCTGCCTTCGGCCTCGATTGGCGACAAGCTGCCTTCGGGCGCTTGGGTGGGCCTCTATGAGCCGGTGCACGGTTCGGCGCCCGATATCGCGGGCCAGGACAAAGCCAATCCTCTGGGTGCCATCGGCAGTGTGGCCGCGATGTTGGAATACAGCTTCGGCCTCAAGAATGAAGCCGCAGCGGTCAATCGCGCCATGGAAGATGTGCTGAACGCAGGCCGCGTGACAGCGGATTTGGGCGGCAAGGCCTCCACCTCCGACGTCGGCACGGCCGTGCTCGAAGCCATCTAGCGCCTCGCGCCGGATAGTTCATCAGCCCCATGCGTTAGCTTGGGGCTTGCACGGCGACCCCAATTAGCCCCAGGCCGACGCATGGGGCTTGTCCAGCTGCCGTGCTGTAGTAGTTGCAAGGTCCAGAAAGAAATCGATGCCCAAAACCATCATTGAGAAGCTGTGGGATGCCCACGTCGTCAGCGAGAAGGAAGGCGCTCCGGCGCTGATTTACATTGACCTGCATCTGGTTCATGAAGTCACTTCCCCGCAGGCATTTGCCGGTTTGCGCGCACGCGGCCTGAAGGTCCGGCGGCCGGATCTGACGTTTGCCACGACCGACCACTCGACGCCCACCACGCCCAAGAATCTGCCGATCATTGACCCCATCGCCGCCGCTCAGGTAAAGCAGATGGAGACCAATGCGGCTGAGTTCGGCATTCCGCTCTACGGCTTCCATTCGGACAAACAGGGCATCGTGCACGTCATTGGACCGGAAAACGGCCTCACCCAACCGGGTATGACCGTGGTCTGCGGCGACAGCCACACCGCCACGCACGGCGCCTTTGGAGCATTGGCATTCGGCATCGGCACTTCGGAAGTCGAGATGGTGCTGGCCACCCAGTGCCTGCCGCAGCGTAAATCAAAGACCTTTGAAGTCCGCGTGGATGGCACGCTACGCCCCGGTGTCGCGGCCAAGGACATCATCCTGGCACTGTGCGCCAAGGTGGGCATCGGCGGCGGCACGGGCAGTGTGTTTGAGTATCGCGGTTCGGCCATCAGCGCGCTGTCGATGGAGGAGCGCATGACGGTCTGCAATATGTCGATCGAAGCCGGTGCTCGCGCAGGTCTCGTAGCGCCCGACGATGCGACGTTTGAGTATCTGGCCGGGCGCAAGTACTCGCCGGAGGGCGCGGACTGGGATGCCGCGGTGGCGCGTTGGAAGACGCTGCCCACCGATGATGGCGCCACCTACGATCAATCCGTCACGATCGATGCTTCGACGCTGGAGCCGATGATCACCTTCGGCACCAATCCGGGCATGGGCATGGCGATCTCGGGCGCCGTGCCGGACCCGGCAAATGTGGCCGACCCGATCGAGCGCGAATCGCTACGGAAGGCGCTGCAGTACATGGCGCTCACCCCCGGCAAGCCGTTGGCCGGACAAGCGATTGACGTCGTGTTTGTCGGCAGCTGCACCAACTCCCGCATCTCCGACCTGCGAGCCGCGGCCAGCGTGCTGAAGGGCCGCAAGGTAAACTCCAAGGTCCGCATGATGGTGGTGCCGGGCTCACAACCGATCAAGCGTCAGGCGGAAGCCGAAGGCCTGGACCGCATCTTCCGCGACGCCGGTGCTGAGTGGCGCGAGGCCGGTTGCTCCATGTGCATCGCCATGAACGGCGATCAATTGACGCCGGGGCAGTACAGCGTTTCGACCTCGAACCGCAACTTCGAAGGCCGCCAGGGCAAGGGTGGACGGACTTTCCTGGCCAGCCCGCAAACGGCGGCCGCCAGCGCCATTATGGGTCAAGTGACTGATGTGAGGACGCTGCTGGGCTAAGGCCCCTCTTGCGAGCAAAGGACACTACCATGATCAAGTTCACTCCCTTTGAAAGCCACGTTGTGCCGATGTCGATCGACAACATCGACACGGACCAGATCATCCCGGCGCGGTTCCTGAAGACCATCTCCAAAGATGGCCTGGGCGACCAACTGTTCTGCGACTGGCGGTACGACGCCGCCGGCACGCCCAAGCCGGATTTCATCCTGAACCAGGATTGGGCCAAGCAGTGCCAAGTACTGGTGGCGGGCGATAACTTCGGCTGCGGCAGCTCCCGTGAGCACGCCCCGTGGGCGCTCACCCAGTACGGCTTCCGCGCCGTGGTCTCAACGTCGTTTGCCGACATCTTCAAGAGCAACGCCCTGAAGAACTCGCTCGTCCCGGTGGTGGTGGATTCAGCCACGCACCAGAAGTTGATGGCGCTGCCGCGAGACGCGAAAGTGGCTCTCGATTTGGCGGCCCAGACGCTGAGGCTGCCCGATGGCACGGTGGTCACGTTCCCCGTTGATGCGTTCTCCAAGTACCTGTTGCTGGAAGGCGTTGACGAACTGGGCTACATCCTCCAGCAGGATGAGGCGATCAAGGCCTACGAAGCGGGCCGCGCCAGCACGCTGAACACGCTGGCGGCATAGTCCGGCACAGCATTTGATCATCTGAAACGGCCGGGCAATGTCCGGCCGTTTTTTTGTTGCCTCACGCAGTCCAGCGGCGCCCCAGCGCAGCGCGATAGAATCACGTGCGAAATGACTATTCGCCAGTTCACCGCAATCGCGATGGTATGCGCGCTGCCGGCCGTCGCCCAAACCAAGAAGATCCTGGTCGTCGGCCAACCGCCGGAGGTGATCCGCGACTGGCAGACCGCCTCCGACAAAGTGACGGTCTTCGCGTCACGTGGCAACCTGATGCAGGAGATCGCCGATGTGGACGCCTTCATTGGTGAGCCGACACCCGAAATGGTCCGCGCGGCCAAAAAGCTGAAGTGGGTGCAGACCGCCTCCGCCGGCGTGGAGCGGGTGCTGCACTTGTCCGGCGGCAGTGACCTCCGCGACAGCGACATCATCCTCACCAACAACCAGATTGTCCAGGGGCCGGAGATCGCCGACCATGCCATGGCCATGCTGCTGGCGCTGTCGCGCAACCTGCCGCTCTATTTCAGCGACCGCCTCAAGACCAACTGGCGGCGCGAGCGGTTCACCGGTATCGAGCTGAACGGCAAAAAGGGCGTCGTCATCGGCTGCGGCGGCATTGGCACGCAGATCGCCCTGCGAGCCTGGGCGCACGGCATGAAGATCACCTGTGTCGACCCGGAAGACATCCCGTTCTCGCCCTTCATCGTGCAGACCGTGAAGCCGGATCGCTTGAACGACGTCCTGCCCGACACCGACGTCGTGTTCATCTCCGCGCCGCACACGCCCAAGAGCCACAAGATGATGGGTCCCAAGCAGTTTGAGCTGCTCAAAAAAGGCAGCTACTTCGTGGCCGTCAGCCGTGGCGGCGTTTACGATATGCCGGGCCTGATCAAGGCGCTCGACGAGCGTAAACTGGCCGGCGCGGGTGTCGACGTCACGGATCCGGAGCCGTTGCCGGAAGACAGTGCCCTGTGGAAGTTCGACAACGCCATCATCACCCCCCACATCGCCGGCCGCTCCGACCAGGACCAGGGCCGCATGCGTGGCACGGTGAAAGAAAACATCCGCCGGTTCGCCGAAGGTCTGCCGTTGATCAACGTGGTGGATAAGCAGAAGGGCTATTAGGCGCGCCTCGAACACTTCACGGTACGGAGACTTCAGGGTGCGGATTTTTCAGATTCCACGCTATCCTGAAAGAGAAGCGCGCCTGCGGGTGCGGTTTGGTTGTCCCTCAAAAATTGATCCGATAGTCAATGTCATGGGATCCGGCTCGGTTTACGCGCCGGTGTGCAGGCTCCGCTGGGAAACTGGCATGGAGAAGCCTAATGGCGTGCGGAGGATCCCCCCCTTGCTCCTTAGGGGTCAATGACGGGGACAGCCTATGCCCAAGGGCGCGCTTCATTACCTGGCCCCCAAACCCGCTGCAGATGAACATTCTTTTTATCGGCGACATCTTTGCCGCACCCGGCCGCGGCATTGTCTCGCGCAACCTGAAGCGGATTGTGGCGGAAGAGCAGATCGACCTCACCATCGCCAACTCCGAGAACTCCGCCGGTGGCTTTGGCATTACGCCGATGATCGCCGAAGAGCTCTTTGGCCTGGGCATCCACGTGATGACCACTGGCAACCACATCTGGGACAAGAAAGAGATCTACGACTACTTCGCCAAGCAGCCCCGGCTGCTGCGCCCCGCCAACTACATCCCGGAGCTCCCCGGCAAGGGCCTGGTGACCATCCAGACCGTCTCCGGCGTCCCCGTAGCGGTGATGAACGTCCAGGGCCGCGTCAACATGTCGGCGGTCGACGATCCGTGGCGCAAAACGGACGAACTGCTGGCGAGCCTTGACCCGTCCATCAAAGTCCGCTTCCTCGATTTCCACGCCGAAGCCACCAGTGAAAAGGTAGCCATGGGCTGGCATCTGGACGGTCGCGTTTCCGCCGTTATCGGAACGCACACGCACATCCCTACGGCCGACGAGCGCATCCTGCCCGGCGGCACTGCCTATCTCACCGATTGCGGCATGACCGGACCCTACGATTCCGTCATCGGCGTCGAGAAAGAAACCGTGCTCCGCAAGTTCAAGACCTCCATCGGCTCCAAGATGGAAGCGGCCAAGGGCATGGTGGAACTGCGTGCCGTGGTGATTGCAGTGGACCCCGCCACCGGCAGGGCAACGGCGATCAAGCGGTTGACGGTACGGGACTCATTGGGCGGCTAACCCCTGCCGTTCTCAGTAGCGACTCTGATACGGTAGTCGTAACCGTCACACCTATGGCGCAACTGCCTCCCCGCCCCCATCCCACCACCCGTTCAGAGTACTGGCTGTGGAGCCTGCTGGCGGTTTCGGCCGGAGTCCTCGGCTTCACTATCCTTCCCTTCGCGCAGCCGATCCTGGTGGGCTTGATCATGGCGGTGTTGTTCGCCCCCTTCTACACCTGGCTTAGAACGCGGGTGCCAAATGAAGACCGGGCGGCGCTGCTGGCCACGCTGGCCGTGATTCTATTGGTGGTGGTTCCGCTTACCTGGATCACGGTGATGTGGGTGCAGCAGGGCGCGCACCTTTACCGGCTGGCGGCGGATGAAAGCGCCAAGGGCGGCGGTTGGGTGAAGTGGCTGACCAGTTGGACCGAACAGCCGCTGGCATGGATCGCGGCCCGCACCGGCACGCCCGTCCCTGATCTTCGCGCCGCCGTGATGGCGCGGCTGGGCGGCGTCTCATCTTCCTTGCTCGCCTTGCTGCAGGACACGATCTCCAATATTGCCGGGTTCATCGCCGACACGACGTTCAGCTTTGTGGTGCTCTATGGCCTCTTCCGCTATTCATCCAACATCCGGCGGGTGGTAGACGAATGGTCGCCCGTCGAACCCGCGATTCTGCACCGGCTGCTGGATGCCATCTCCAACGCCATCATCGCCAACGTCTACGGCACCGGCGCGGTGGCGGCCGTGCAGGGCGTGCTGCTGGGCATCGGCCTCGCCATCACGGGCTCATCCTCCGCAGTGTTTTGGGCGCTCAGCGGGACACTGTGTAGCTTTATCCCGGTGTTGGGCCCAGCCATTATCTGGGTGCCGGTGTCGCTTTACCTGTTCTCCACTGGCGCGCTGTGGCAAGCCATCTTTCTGGTGGGGTGGGGAGTATTGGTGGTGGGCCTGTCAGACAACTTCGTCCGCCCGCTGATGGTGCAGGACAAGATGGGCGTCAACGGACTGGTGATCTTCTTTGTGCTGCTAGGCAGCTTTCAAGCGTTCGGGATGCTCGGACTTTTTGCCGGACCCGCGATTCTGTCCTGCGCCGTGGCCATTCTGGAGATCCTGGGCGAGACGCGCCGCGGCTCCGGCGGCCGGCCCACTTAGCCCCGCCGCTTCAGCTCCGCTTCGGTGAACTCCACCAGTGACCGCTCGCCTTTGGAAGCCCGTAAGCCCTTCAGCATGCCAGGAACGTTGGCCGCGCGATCCAGGCCCAGCTTGAACTTGCCTTCCAGATTCTCGATCTCCAGCTCAAAGGCGACAATGCCCTGGCGCATACCCTTCTTGTAGCTCTCGGGCAACTTCGAGAAGTCATAGGTCGAGTTCTCGTAGGCTTCAAAATGGCCCACCAGCCGTTCCAGGAACGCAGCCGTCCGGGCGTCATCATTCAGCGCCTTCGGCTTACCCGTGGCATGCACAACGGCAAAGTTCCACGTAGGAACGGCATTGGTGCCGGGCACATACCAGGAGGGCGAGATGTAGTGGTGAGGACCATGGAAAACGATCACGGCCTCATGCGTGCCATCGAGCAACGCCTGCTGCGGATTGTTCTTGGCGACGTGGGCAGTCAGCTTGCCGAACTTGCCCGTGCGATCCAGCAACACCGGCAGATGAGTGACACGGATGCCGCCGGAGCTGGTGATCAGGTCCGCAAAGGAGAACTCCTCCATCACATCCTGGAGCGCCTTCAGATCAGTGACCTTTTGGCTATCCGGAATGTAGACCGAATCCGCCTCCGCCGCCGCCCCTGGCGATGCCGCCGCTGTCAGTTCCAATGCCGCCATGCCCGCCAGAAAGTTACGCCGCTCCATCCGTTGATTATTGCCTACTGGCAGGCCTATTTGCTGCGGAAGGGATTGCGGACAGTGACGGATCCGAACTGCTGACCTTCGTTGAGGTCCTCGGTCCAGAGCGTGTGGCAGTTCTGCCGCTGGGCGCTGCCGACGATCAGGGCGTCCCAGAAGGAAATCTGCCAGAGCTGGCTGTTCTCGGCGGCTTCAATCACGTGTTCCACCTGGGGCACGTCGGTCCGCCATCGATCCAAGCGTTTGAGTTGGCGCAAAGCCTCTGCTGGATCAACGCGGAGTTTCCGAGTCGCATTGGCGTAGAACTCCTGGAGGACTTGGACACTGATGCACCCGGCCTTGCTCTTCGCCAATCGAGTCAGCAGCAGCCGAGCGGCCTCGCCCTTCTGCGGAGCTTGAGCGCTGAAGGCATACAGGAAAACGTTTGAATCGACAAACTCCCGCTCACCAGCGGGCATCGTCAGAACGCCGGCTACAGGAACCCGAACAAGGCGCCTGGGCCCGGGCATGGACTTAACGCTCATGCGCCTCGTCGCGAGTCCAGGGAACTGGCGCGTGATCAGTCAAGGGCACATCCCAGCCCCGCCGCATGTCCGCCAACAGGCCGTCCATCGCCTGCTCATAGGTTTCCCGCTCGTCGCCCTCGCGCAGTTCCCTGTCAAGCGCCTTGGTCACGATCGCGGTGATCGACGTATCGCGTTGTGCGGCCATAATGCGAGCGCGCCTGATCAAGTCGTCTTCGAGTGACAGCGTGAGGTTGCGTCTTGCCATAGCCCTACGCTAACACACAGACATGTGCTGCACGCGTTCATGTGTCTACGCAATCACCCATCCTGCTTGCGACAGGCCCCCGCGCTGTGGTGACGTAGGGTGGTGAAACTCCGCTCCCAAGCTTGGTTCTCCGGCCCCGAATACTATGCCTTTGCCCGCCGCGCGTGGTTGCGGAGTGAGGGGTTTGGCCACGACATTTTTGACGGCCGGCCGATCATCGGCATCGCCAACTCCTGGAGTGAGCTGAACAACTGCAACTCCCACCTGCGCACCGTGGCCGAGGCGGTGAAGCGCGGCGTGTGGGCGGCGGGCGGCGTGCCGCTGGAGTTCCCCACCATTTCGCTGGGCGAAATCTACATGAAGCCGACGGCCATGCTGTGGCGCAACCTGATGGCGATGGATGTCGAAGAATCGATCCGCGGCAATCCGATTGACGGCGTCGTCTTGCTGGGTGGCTGCGACAAGACCACTCCGGCCCAGATCATGGGCGCCACCAGTGCCGACATTCCGGCCATCGTCGTCACCGGCGGGCCGATGCTGGCGGGTCAATGGCGGGACCGGAAACTCGGGTCCGGCACCGATGGCCGCAAGTTGTTTGACCTTTATCGCCAAGGCAAGATCACCGACCAGGAGCTCTGCGAGATCGAAGGTGGCCTGGCCCGCTCCCCCGGGCACTGCACCGTGATGGGCACGGCCTCCACCATGGCGATCATTGCCGAGGCGCTGGGGTTGACACTACCCGGCAGCGCGGCGATTCCAGCGGTGGATTCGCGCCGCATGCAGATCGCGGAAGCCTCCGGGCGCCGGATGGTGGAGATGGTGAAGGAAGACCTGAAGCCATCGAAGATCCTGACGCGCGAGGCCTTCGAAAATGCCGTCACAGTGGACATGGCCATCGGCGGCTCCACCAACGCGGTGGTGCATTTGCTCGCGATGGCCCAGCGGGCGGGCGTCGCGTTGACCGTGGACGACTTCGACCGCATCTCCCGCCGCACGCCCTGGATCGTCAATGTGAAGCCGTCGGGTGAGTACCTGATGGAGGACTTCTTTGCCGCGGGCGGCGTCCCGGTGGTGATGAAGCAACTGGGAGACCGCATCCACGCCGGTGCTCTGACGGCCAATGGCCGACCCATCGGAGAGAACATCGCCTCCGCGGAATGCTATCTGCCGGAAGTGATCAAGCCCATGGCGGACGAAGGTGGCACGGCGATTCTCTATGGCAACATCGCGCCGTCCAGCGCCGTCATCAAGCCCACCGCCGCCTCGCCGCACTTGCTGAAACATCGCGGCCGGGCCTACGTGTTTGAAACCCGTGATCAGATGATGGCCGAAATTGACCGCGACGACCTGCCCGTCGACCAGGACACGGTGCTGGTGATGAAGAACGCGGGCCCCAAGGGCGGCCCCGGTTTCCCCGAATGGGGGCAGATCCCGATGCCCAAGAAGCTGCTGGCGCAAGGCATCAACGACATGGTCCGCGTCTCCGACGCCCGGATGAGCGGCACCAGTTTTGGGACCGTGGTGCTGCATGTCAGCCCGGAATCAGCCATCGGCGGGCCGCTGGCCATTGTCCGGACCGGTGATGAGATCATGCTCGATGTCGAAGCGCGCCGGATTGATGTCGTGCTGACCGACGATGAGATCGCCGCCCGGCTAGCCGAGTTCGTCCCGCCGCCGCCCCACTACACCCGCGGCTATGGCCGCCTCTTCCTCGAACACGTCACGCAAGCACACTTAGGATGCGACTTCGACTTTTTAGAACGCCTGCCGTAGCCGCGCTGCTGTTGGCGGCCCTGTTCGTGGTGGCGAACCTGGGTGCCTTTGACGGCTACTTCTCCGACGACGACCTGGACAACCTGGGCTGGAACTCCTTTGTCGGCATCGACGAATACGGCCGCGGCATCCGCGATGTCCTGCTGTCGCCCCACAACTTCCGGCCCGCCGGGCATATCTTCTATTGGGTCCTGGTCCGCGCCGCGGGTCTCGACTTTGCTTGGTACGTCGCGGTGATCCTGGCGCTACATCTGGCCAACGGTGCCCTGGTGTGGGGCCTGTTGCGCAAACTGGACCTGCCGGCATGGCCTGCCCTGGCCGCCGCCGCCCTGTGGGCCTTCCACCCGGCGCTCACCATGGCCCATTGGAAGCCGATGTACGTGTTCGATCTGGTGTGCGGCACGTTCTCCCTGTTGACACTGCACGCGTGGCTGCGCGAGCGATGGGTGGTGGCGGTGTTGACATTCTGGTGCGCCTACAAGGCCAAGGAGATCGCTATCTTTCTGCCCGCCGCCATCGCACTCTACGAGTTCACCGTGGGGCGAAAGCAGTGGAAGCCCCTGCTTCCCCTCCTAGCCATCTCAGCCAGCTTCGGATTGCAGGCCCTGCTGGCCCCACGCGGACCGGAGACGCCTTACACGCTGCGGGTGAGCTTCGACGCCCTGTGGACGTGCCTGCGCTTCTACGGCCCCGCGCTGGGCGTGCTGACCGGTGTCGCCATGTTGGCCGGCCTCTCGCGGCGGACGTGGTGGGCGCTGGGTGGCTTTTTGTTGCTGATGATCCCGCTGCTGATCCTGCCTGGCAGGCTGTTCGCGGTCTACCTCTATGTGCCGTCGATTCTGGCGGCCGTGCTGATCGGGCAAGCAGCGAGCGCGCAACGATGGCCGGTGGTGCTCGCGTTTCTAGCTCTGGTTGGCTATCAGGACCACCGCCGTCTGCGCGAATTCCGTCGCGAGGAACTGGCCGGGGCGGTTGAAAGGCAGCGCTACGTAGAGACCCTGGCCCGGTACCTGAAGGCGCGCGCGGCGCTTGATTCCATTACCCTGTCGGGCACTCCGGCTTCCATGAACCGGTGGGGGCCGGAAGGGGCCGTCCATCTGCTCAGCCGCCGGCATGATCTGCCGGTCGTCTGGAAAGACTCACCCGATGCCCTCCGCTGGGACCAGGCTGACCGTCAGTTGAAATTGCCGGGGCTGCCCTAGCCACCTAAGCGCGAATATCTTTAGCCCCGATGGCTGGCTGGCGCATCCACCGTAGTGTGGTTGGGATTGTCTATAATCGCCTAGTGAGAACCTCCCGATTTGCCGCCGCGGCCGTGCTGTTGAGCTTGTGCACGTTCACCGCCTGCGGGCCCAACCTGCAGAACAAAGAAGCCGTCCAGGCGGGCGTCCTGGCCCATCTGAAAACTCGAAGCGACCTCAACATCAGTTCGATGGATGTGGAAGTGACCAACGTGTCGTTCCGCAAGGGCGAGGCCGATGCCACGGTGATCTTCAAAGCCAAAGGAACCTCGGACCCTGGCGGGTCCATGTCGATTGCCTACACGCTGGAGCAGAAGGGCAATGAATGGGTGGTGAAGGGCCGCCGTTCCAGTGCCGCTGATGGCCATGGCGCCACCGCGCCGGGAGCAACTCCCCCAGCGGATAGTGTGCATGGTGGTGGGGCTACCGGAGCACCTCCCAAAGATGGCTTTCACGGCGCTGTGCCTCCCAGCGGGGAAAAGAAGTAGATGAAGCGCGTTGCAGTCCTTGGTGGGGGTCCGGCCGGGGCTGTGGCGGCGGCGCGTTTGGCGGCGGCTGGGGTGGAGACGGTCGTCTTTGATGAAAAACTGGCTTGGGAAAAGCCCTGTGGCGGCGGGATTACCTTCAAGGCGTATGACAAGTACCCGTTTCTGATCAACAACGACACGCCCAAGCGCGTCGTCACCGAGACGATGATTGCCGCCCCGGAAACCGGCAGCGCCAGTTTGCAATTGACCAAGCCCCTGCTGGTCTATGCGCGCCGCGACCTGAACCAGATGCTGTTGGACCGGGCCTCCCACGCCGGGGCGAATATCGAGCAGGCCCGAGTTCTGGGGATCGACCGCGAAGGTTCCCGTTGGCGCTTGCGGACAGCAAAATCCCAGTTGGACGTCGATTTCTGCGTGGTCGCCACCGGCGCCCGCAACCCGCTGCGCAACGTCGGCACCCAGTTCACCGCTGAAGATTCAATGACCGCACTGGGTTACTTTGTCCCCACCGACCAAGCCCACATCGACATCCAGTTTCTGCCGGATCTCGAAGGCTACATCTGGGTCTTCCCGCGTTGCGGCCATCTTTCGGTGGGCATCTGCGGCAAAGGCTTCAACGCGCAAACCCTACGCAAGATGCTGGAGCGCTACATGGCGGAGAAGGGCATCCCCGTCAAGGATGCAACGTTCTACGGCCACATGCTGCCGTCACTGGAGAAGCCGAACTGGAAAGCCAACCGGCTGCAAGGCGAAGGATGGGCCGCCGTGGGTGATGCCGGCGGCTTGGTGGACCCGATCACCGGCGAAGGCATCTACTACGCCATCCGGTCCGGCGATTTGGCCGCGGAGCTATTGCTCGATCGCAAAGAAGCCACTTACGCCAGCGTCCTGCGCGAGGACTTCATTGCGGATCTTGAATTTGGTGCCGCCTTGGCCAAACGAGTCTACACGGGCACGTTCCTGTTCAAGAGCGCTCCCCAACGCATGGTCCAATTCATGCGCCGCAGCCCGCGGTTCCTGTCACTCATGCAGGATCTATTCGCCGGCACTCAGAACTACATTGACTTGAAGGATTGCCTGCTGCGCAAGTTCAATGGCACACTGCACGAGATCATGCTGAACACGTTTCTGCGGCAGATGGTGACAGGGTAAGTCCGTCCCAGCAGAACAGATGGCGCGAGCGGCTGAGCTACGGCTTCAGCACCGAAATCGCCGCGAACTTGCGGAAGTTGTCGTAGATCTGCTCCGTCTCCTGCCAGCCGCCGCGATACGGGCGGCGGTAGAGAATCCGCTTGGGCAAAACAGTTCCCTCCTCTACCGGCTCAAACTCAAAAATGGTCTGTGTGCCCTTGGGGCTGGTGCCGTCGCCATCCAGAAAGTCGGCTTGCGCCCGGATGCGCTGCCAGGTTTCGGGGTTGAGGCGCTGTTCGGTGGTGATCAGGTCGGCGACGTTCTTCAAACCCCGCTCGCGAGGTTGGGTGCGGAGCGTGGTGCCGTCCCAGGTGGCGTCGTGGCGGTCAGCGAGTTCCGCAAACGGGATGCCTAAGCGGCGACGCTCAGCGTTGGGAGCAAGTTTCTCGCGACGCTCGCGCGCGGCCCGCTCCATCCGGCGCTCTTCAGCCTCCCGATCCTTGCCCTTCAGCGCCTTGCCATTCAGCCGGACCAGCTTGAAGTAAGGCTTGCCTTCCAGCGCCATCACTTCGTAATCCATCCGGTTGCCGCGTTTGCGGTGGCCCTCCGGGCTAATGGTCCAGTGGGTGACATGCTCGGCGTAGACCCACGCCTCGGCGCGCTTGGCGTTGGCTTTGGAGACTTCAATGGCCTGGCGGAGCACTTCCATCCCGCGCTCATCAGCGGCCGCTGGAAGGCCTATCATAAGGCAAGTTGCTACGATGGAAAGTGTTCCCCGCATGAGTTCCCGTACCACTAAGGTTACCCGCTTCCAGGAAACTGTTGAAGCGCAGGGCCATCTAATCGACTCCCACATCATGGAGCGCATCTTCGACACCGTGGTCGAATTTGAAGGCCGCTTCGAGGTGGAGAAGTTCCACATTGGCCGCACCAATAGCGAGCCCTCACATCTGCGCTTGAAGGTGGAAACACCCACGCTCGAGGCGATGACGCAGCTGCTGCTGCAACTGATGGACCTGGGTTGCGCCCCGGCCGATTCCACCGATGCCGAAACCAAGCTGGTCGACCGCGACTGCTGCGCCCCGGAGGATTTCTACTCCACCACCAACCACCGCACGCAAGTCCGGCTGAACGCTGAGTGGGTTGACGCCGCCAACCAGCGCATGGACGCGGCGATCGTGATCAAGGATGGCACGGCCACCTGCCGCCGCTTGCGCGATGTCAAGGCTGGTGACCACGTCGTTGTAGGAATGCGCGGCATCCGCGTGGTGCCGGAATCAAAGGACCGTGACCGCCAGTCGTTCGCCTTCATGTCGAACGACATCTCCAGCGAACGCCAGGTGGAGACCGCTGTCCGTCAAACCGCCGCCCTGATCCGGCAGACGCGTGAAGCGGGCCTGAAGGTGATCATCGTCGCTGGTCCGGTGACGGTGCATACCGGTGGTGTATCGCCCTTGGCCAAGCTGCTGCGGGCGGGCTTTGTCGATGCCTTACTGGCGGGCAATGCGCTGGGCGTGCACGACATTGAGGCGGCGCTGCTGGGCACCTCGCTCGGCATCCGGCAAGCCGACGGCCGCCAGGCCGAGCATGGCCACCGCAACCACATGCGGGCCATCAACGCGATCTATCATGCCGGGTCAATTCCGGAGGCCGTGGCCAAGGGCGTGCTGACGCAGGGCGTCATGTATGAATGCGTCAAAGCCGGCGTGCCGTTTGTGCTGGCGGGCAGCTTGCGCGACGACGGTCCCCTGCCCGATACCATCACCGACATGAACGAGGCGCAGGACGCCTATGCGCACCATCTGAAGGGCGCGGGGCTGGTCCTGTGCTTGAGTTCGATGCTGCATTCCATCGCCACCGGCAACATGCTGCCCGGCTGGGTGAAACTGGTCTGCGTCGACATCAACCCGGCGGTGGTCACCAAGTTGAGCGACCGCGGCTCGTCACAGACATTGGGCGTAGTCACCGATGTCGGCCTGTTTTTGGATCAGCTGGCGCGTCAATTGACGGAGGAACCTCATGCCTAAATCACCCAAACCGCTCAAGCGCGAATACTCCGACGACCACGCCAGTTCCGGCGTCGCCGCACCGCTGCCGGAGATCGAGACTTGGCCCAATCAGTTCTCGACCGGCTACACGATCGAGATCAAGACCCCGGAGTTCACCTCCGTTTGTCCCAAGACCGGCTTGCCCGATCATGGCACCATCATCATCCGTTACGTGCCTGATAAAGCGTGCCTGGAGTTGAAATCGTTGAAGATGTACTGGCTGGCCTACCGCAACCTGGGCATCTTTCAAGAGAATGCTGTGAACCGGATGCTCGCGGATGTGGTCCAATACGCAAAGCCGCTCGAAGCCACCATTATTGGTGAATTCACACCGCGCGGCGGAGTTTACTCCACCATTACCGCCCGTTATGTCCGTGGACGCAAACACTAATCAACAAGAACTCGCCGAAATGGTGAGACGGATCCGTGAGCGGGTCCGGCAACAATATCCCCAGGGTGACCAACCAGGTCTGCGCCTGCCCAATCTGATGCCTGTCGTGCATGCGCGCGATCAGGCTGAATCAAAAGTAGCCGCCATTGGCCGCGTCAATCCGCGTCCGGGCGGCACCTTGAATCAGATCATCCAGACGATGAAGAAGCTGGTGGCTCGCGCCCTCGATTGGCACGTGCGCGACCAGATCGATTTCAACCGCGGCACCATCCGCACGGTGGAAGCGCTGCTGGAAGCCATGACCGAGAACAACCGGGCACTGGTGGAGATCGGCAGCCGGATCGACAACACCACACAACGCCTGGATGCCCTGCAAGCCAAGATGGACGCCATGGGTTCCGACTGGGACCTGCAGATGCAGCAACTCCGTTCCGACGTCGAGGCGGAAACGTCCCACATGAAGGACGTCCGCACCCACTGGGCGGCCTGGCGACCGGAGTGGGAGCGCAAGCTTTCTCTCAACGAGACCCAGTTTCTGCGCAGCCTGGCTGATCTGCAACTGGCCTTCTCGCATCGCGCCACGTTGATGGAGTCCAACTACCGCGAGATGCTGAACGCGCAGAACAAGGACTTCCATGTCGAGCTGGCGCGTCGCGGCGAAGAAATCCAGAAGCGGGTCTGGAAGGACATGGAAGCCATCCAGATCAACAGCAATGCCCAGGTCCATGACGAGCTGCGGATGTTCCGCACTCTGAGGCGCGAACTAACGGCTTCGTCAGCCGCCCCGACGGCACCCAAGAAGGCGGCCAAGTCGGCCAAGGCCGCCGAAGTCGCACCGCCCACGCCGGTCGATTCCGGCATCGATTGGATGATGCATGCCTTGCGCTTCCGGGGTCCGGAAGAAGTGGTCAGCCGCACCTTCAGCCGTCACGTGGGGACGTTTTCGCGCCACAAAGATATTCTCGATATCGGCTGCGGACGGGGTGAGTTTTTGGCGCTGGTGCCCGCCGCGCGCGGCATTGACCTCAACCCGGATTGCGTGGCGCTGTGCCGCGAACAGAACTTGAACGCGGAAGTGGCGGACGCGTTCACCTACCTGGCCGCGCTGCCGGATGAATCACTGGGCGGCATCTTCTGTGGCCAGATGGTTGAGCATGTGCCCCGCCTCCAGCTGCCGACCTTGATCGCCTTGTGCGCGGCGAAACTGCGCCCCGGGGCTCCGATTGTGTTTGAGACACCCAATCCGGAATGCCTGGCGATCTTTGCCACGCACTTCTACCTGGACCCGACGCACCAGCACCCGGTGCCACCAAAGTTGATGGCGTTCTACTTGCTGGATGCCGGTTTTCAATCGATCGAGATTGAGCGGTTCAGCTTCGCGGCGGAGGCTTTCCCGACGCTCGAAGCTCTGCCCGGTCCGGTGCGCGACCAGTTCTTTGGCGGGATGGATTATTCCATCTCGGCGATCAAACGCTGATACATCTGGCGCTGCAAGTCCGCGATGCGATCCCAACTGTACCGCTCGGTGACGGTGGCCCGGGCGGTCTGCCCCATTTGCGCCACCCGCTGCGGATCGGCCCGTAAGGCCTTGATCGCATCGGCCATTTCCGCGGCCGTTTCCACTACAACAACATCATGCCCGGGCCGCAGATCCAGGCCGTGGATACCCGCCGGGGTGGAGACAATCGCCTTGCCCATCGCCATCGCTTCCAGGATCTTGATGTTGGTGCCGGCACTGGCCAGCAGGGGTGCGATCACAATTTCCGCTCGGCGGTAGGCCAGACGCACGTCGCTGACAAAGCCTTCTAGCTCGATGCCAGGCTGCTCCAGATTGACGGCCGCCCGGTCGCGGTAGAAGGCGCGGTAGTATTCCGGCCGCGCGCCTGCGATGACGTGGAGAGTCGTGTCTTCCAACTGAGACCACACCTGTTCCACAAACCATTGGAGAGCCATCAGATTCGGCAGATGCGCCAAGGAGCCGATGAACAGCAGACGCCCCGGTGCAGGTGATTCCTCCGCGGGTTGGTACCGGTCGATGTCAACGCCGTTGGGAAGCACCACCGCGGCACCGGGTTGCACCTGGGCCCCAACGGTGGCCCGATCCCGGTCCGACATCACCACCACGCGCGCGCAACGCTGCCAGGCGGCGGTTTCAAACTGCCGCCACAGTCGTAACTGACGGTCCAGTTCCCAGCGCGTGCCCGCCACAGCGTGGCTGGCCAGTTGCTGGTAAAGGTCAATGGTGACGTCGTGCTCCACCAGAATGGCGCCCGGGCCAGAGGCATATTGCGCCATCTGCGTGAACTCCAGTTGCGTCAGCGTGGCGGGAGCGGCCATCGCCAGCGCGGCCCGGAAGGCCGGTGAAGCAAACTCCTGCACCGGGTCCGGCAAGTTCAGATCCGGATAGACGTGCGTGCCATGGCGGCGGACCACGATCACCTCCGCGCAGATGTCCAGCAACTCTGGCGCAGGTGGAGACACTTGGTCCGCAAAGTAGAGTAGTGTCTGCGAGAACTCCGGCGCGGCGCGGCGCATCAGGTTGTACATGCGCACCGCACCACCATGCGAAAGCGGGTACGGGGCATAGCAGC
Organism: Bryobacteraceae bacterium; assembly: GCA_947458745.1. Classification (GTDB taxonomy): domain Bacteria; phylum Acidobacteriota; class Terriglobia; order Bryobacterales; family Bryobacteraceae; genus JAPKYZ01. The sequence goes on from CANGYQ010000009.1 coordinate 100,111, forward strand.
TGGCGATCCGGATGCGTGGGCCATCTTGGCGGCCCCGGCCGGGAAACCGCACAATGTCACCGGAGCCAGCGGCAATCTCCTGCTCCCCGACCGTGGGCTGTAGCGTCATCGCAAACCGGAGAGCGGGCAGGTTCTGTTGCCGGTTCAACCGTTCAATCGCTTCCCGCCACAAGCCGTCGAGGCCGTTGTTCGCCACCGATCGCAGATAGTTGCGCTCCACGGCTAGTTGAATTTCTTCGGGAGTGAAGTAACGCGCGGTAGTCGACCGGTGCCGGTGCAGCACGCGCGCCGCCGCGGTAAAGACCGTGGGCCACCCTTGCTGCCACGCCCGGACGCCCAGGTCGAAGTCCTCCACATAGGCGGGGGTGAAACTCTCGTCCAGGCCGCCCAGTTGCCGCAGCTTCAGGGTGGAAAACAGCGTGCACCCGCCGCTGCCGTAAAGCACCGGGGATCCATCTTCACCAGGCAACGGATCATCGCACCGCAGCGGGAACTGAAACGCATCCCGGTTTGTGGGCAAAACAGCCTTGCCCGTCTCTTCGCGCCGCTGGCCTTCCGGGAAGAAGATCTGCGCCGTGGAAGCGAAGAGATCCGGGCGCTGCTCGAACGGTTGGGCCAGGGCTTCAAGAAAGCCGGGCTCCACCTCCATGTCGTTATTCAGCAGGCAGACGTGGCTATAGCGGACACGGATGAGGCCGCGATTGATTGCCGCCGAGAAACTCAGCGGCTCGGCGGAAAACACCACCTCCAACGAGGAATACTCCGACGCCAGCCATTCCAGCGTGCCGTCATCGGAGCCATTGTCCACAATGATCACTTGGGCTGGGCTCTCCGCCAGCAGCAGCGGCAGACATCGCTGGAGCAAGGCTTGCCCGTTCCGGCTGGGAATGATGACGCTAATGCCGGGCTTGCCGCCCACCGCATCCCGCAGCAGCGGCCGGACAAACGGCAGCGGGCGGCGGCGCTTCAGTTGCCAGTAAAGCCAAGGCCGCTCCAGCGCGCGTGGGTGCGTCAGCCGCCAAGCCCAGGTGTAGACCCGGCCTCCCGGATTGAACTCGAACTTCAACCAGCTCTTCAGCCGCCACTTCAGGTGCCGGGCGATCGTCCCCAAAGACCGGGGGCGCAGCATGAAGTGGTTGAGATGCTCATTGAAATAGACGCCCCGGGCCGGGGCCAGCCGGAAAGCCAGCCGCCGCATCGGCTTCAGGATGGGTGTCTTGGGTTCCAGCAGAACGCAGACCAGATGAATGGGTTGCCCCGCCAGATCCGCCTGCGCTCGCTCCCAATTCAGCGCCTCCGGCCAATGGAGGCGGTACGGAATCCAGGTGCCACAGGAGGGCGGAAACTCCGAGACCACAAAGAAAGGACAGTCGCCCGCCAGATGGGCGGCCTCAGCAATGAAGCGGGCAGCCAGTTCCGGACGGCCGCTGGCCACCGCCACCACCACCCCGGCGGCCATGGGGACTAGATCAGTTCCCGCCACGAAACGCCGCGGCCGGTCCGGTACCAGTCCAGTGCCTGAAAGCCGAAGACGGTGGATACGGGATTGCGGTGTGGAATCGGCTCCCCTGCCCGGCGGCCAAACAGAAACGCCCCTTTGTGCGTGGCAAATGTCTCCAGCAGCTCCGCTTCTTCGCGTGCCGCGGACTCGTCCAGTGGCACACCGCTAATCAGCCGCACCCGCAACAACTGAGCCAACACGTCGGAGCGCAGAAACTGCGGCGCCAATTCCCGCCACCGCTCGCCGACTAGCGCAATGCCATGCTCTAGCATCGGGCCCGCTTCGTCGGCCACCGGCAGCAGGCCTTCCAGGAAATAGCAGTACGGGTGCAGGCGATCCATCACGCGGACCGGATCAGTTTCCACTTCGATCAAGGCCGCCGCCGTGTCCAGCGAAAACTCCAGTTGCCGCCGGTAGTGGTGCTCGAACCGGTTCTCGCCCGTCAACTCCGCCAGTTCCCGCCATGCCATGGCGGCCTTCAGTTGGAAGCACCCGGGGTTGCGGGACCACCAGACTTCGTACGGCAGGGCTTGCTTGCCCGGTAGCGAAATAATGGGGTGATAGCCTTCCGCTGCCGCAAAGCATTCAATCATCGAATCGCCCGCCAGCGTGGCGGCGTTCAACCAACTGTCCTCGCCCGTTTCACGCCACAGCGCAATCAACGCCCGGGCCACAATGCCCGAGTCGAAAAAATAGCTCAACTGCTGGCCTTCCAGTTCAAAAGGGAAGGCACGCAGGCCCGGGTTCCAGGCGCGGAGAATGAAGTGGCCGGCCTGAATGGCTTGCTCTTTCAACCCCATTTGCAGCATGCCTTGGACGGCGTAGGCGGTGATCTCCACCGAATTGGGCAGCCGCGTGTCACCACGGTAGTAGCGGGTGACGCCGCCGGAAGCATCTTGCACGCCGGAAGAGCGGAACCATTCGGTGGCAGTGGCGCGCGCAGGCGCTATGGCAGTTTGAGGCACGAGCAAAACCCGATTCTAGCAGGAAGGCCCGTATACTGAGAGTGCCGTGCGCCTACCCATGGTTCTAGTCACCTTCGCTTTAGTACTGTTGGCAACGACAGTACCGGTTGCCTGGACGCAGACTCGCCTGCCGGTCGGTTTGTTGAATGCCTCCCTCACGCGGTGGGAAGGCACCTGGGAAGCGGGCGAACTGATTCTGGCACTAGATTCTGCATCGGACTACCCCTGCCGCTTTGACGGCCGGACGTTCTTTGAGCGGGAAGGACGCCGCATTCCGATTGGGCGCCTGCGGCCGGGGGACCGGCTGGAGGTGATGTCGGACCGGACGACGCAGAACGGGCTCTGTTTTGCGCGGCGCGTGAAGGTGGTGACGGGAGAAACCGTGGCCGATCTCACCCGGCGGTCCATCCGGGCCACCGACCATTTTGCGCCACGGGGCAACCTGCACTATTCGGGTCTGGTGATCCGGCGGGACGCAAAGGTACTCGTTTTGCGGCTGCGGGACCGCACGGAGCAGTCCATCAAACTTCGTCCGGACACTCGCTTTGTGGACGCCGGGGCCCCGGCCAGCCTCGCTAACCTGTTGATTAATGAACGCGTTTTCGTCCGCGCTGGCCTTAACCTGGAAGACGAAGTGGAAGCCTACCAGGTGGTCCGGGGCGAGATCATGCAACCAGTTGTCAACGCTCCGCGTCCGTGATCTATACGTGAGGTGTCACCACCGGTGACCCTGCTATAATTACGGTTTCTATCTCCCGACCATGAAGTCTTTTGTCACCATATTGGCCCTTTGCTTGCTCCTCAGCCCCTTGGGCGTGGCGCAGGAGTTTTTGACCGGTCAAGCCGCCCGGCTGTTGATTGGTCAACCGACGTTTACGCAGCAGGAACCCGGCCCCCCGTCCAATCTCGTCCTTGGTGCGGCGAGCGGTTTGGCCTTAGCGAACAACATGCTGTTCGTGGCGGACTCCAGCCGCGTGGGCGCGGCGCCGGACAACCATCGCGTGCTGATCTACCGCAATGTGTCGTCTTTTATTCCGGCTCCGACCGCCGATTTCCCTCAGAACAATGAGCGCTGCCCCGCTTGCGTGGGCCAACCCGACGTAGTAGTCGGACAGCGGGACTTCAAGGGTGGCGACTTTAACCTTCAGCCGTGGGGCCTGCGGAACGCGACGGCGGTGGCCTCCGACGGCACCATACTGGCGGTGGCCGATACCGACTTCAATCGGGTACTGATCTGGAACCGTATACCCACCACCAATGGCCAACCCGCGGATGTCGTGTTGGGCCAGAGTAATTTCACTTCCATCCGGCAGATCAGCATTGACAACAAGTCTCTGCGCGGACCGCAAGGCATCTGGATCCAGAATGGTCGTCTCTTCGTCGCCGACACGATGAACCACCGGGTACTGATCTGGAATCGCATTCCCACCACCAACGATGCTCCGGCGGACGTTGTGCTCGGCCAGCCGAACTTTGGCGTTGCACCGCAACCGGACCTGACCAAGGCCTCGCTGAACGCCCAGGCCAACACCATGCTGAACCCCTTTTCGGTCGCCTCCGATGGCGTGCGACTGATTGTCAGCGATCTGGGTCACCAGCGTGTTCTGATCTGGAACTCCCTGCCGACGTCGAACCAGCAGGCCGCCGATCTGGTGATCGGGCAGCCGGACTTCACCTCGGCCACACCCAACAACTCCACCAAGCTCTGCGACTCCGACGGCAAGAACGACAAGAATGAGGCGACGTATCCGTTCCGCTGCGCGGCTACGCTTGAGTATCCCCGGGGCGTGCTCTCCGACGGCCGGCGTCTGTTTGTGGTCGACGGCGGCAACGACCGGGTGCTGATCTGGAAGAACTTCCCCACCCGCAGCGGCCAACCGGCTGATGTCGTGCTAGGCCAAGTTTCCGCCACCCTCAACAATACATCCGACAGCGCGCTGCCGGATAAAGTGGCGGCCGCGGATGTATTGCGGGGCCCCTCTGGTTTGGCCTTTGATGGCACCAACCTCTATGTGAGTGACACATTCAACCGGCGCGTGCTGGTCTTCACGCCCGGTGACCCCAAGGTGCCCTATACCGGCGTCCGCAACTCCGCCTCGCGGGAAGTTTTCGCGGTGGGCGGCGTCACGATTGGTGGCACCATCAAGGCGGACGACGAAGTCACGCTGAAGATCAACAGCCGCCAGTATAAGTACAAGGTTTTGAAGGATGACACCTTCAAGATCGTCATGCAGGCCCTGGTGAATCTCATCAATGCCGGCGCAGGGGACAAGGACGTGCTGGCGCTGCCGAACCAGTCGATCAGCCAGGTGATCCTGTCGGCGCGCACGGCCGGTGAGGCGGGCAATGCGGTGACGCTGGAAGTGACGCTTTCCGCAGGGGCCACCTTGACGGCCACGACAACGGGCGCCTCGCTTACCGGCGGCCAGGATGCCGCACGGCTGGCTCCTGGCACCGTGGTCTCAATTGTTGGTGAGCGGTTGGCGGAGCGCACGGTTTCCGCTCCGGAAGGGGCGCAGGTTCTTCCGCGGGAGTTGGGTGGGGTAAAGGTGTTCATTGATGGCATTCAGGTGCCGTTGCTGATGGTTTCCCCCACGCAGATCAACGCCCAGTTGCCGTGGGAAGTAGACGGCGCGCAGAGCTCCAATGCAGTGGTCCGCACGGTCGGTGCCAATGGCGTGACGGTCAGTTCCGCCATCGCCGTTCCCTTGATCGCTCAGAATCCTGGCATCTACGCCGCGGATGGTCCGGACCCGCGTCCGGGTGTCGTCTTCCACGGGTCAAGCTTTGCCACCGGTACGGTCTCGGTGGACGGTACCTCCAAGAAAGATGATGTGGTCACGATCACCATCGGCGATCGGGCCTACAGCTATAAGGTGGAAGAGGACACGGTCACCAATGGCGGTCTCAGCGACAACCAGCTGAAGCTGGCCAAGATCCGCGACAACCTTATCCGGATCATCAACGCCAACGGCGGCGATCCGGACGTTGTGGCCTATCCGGCGGGCGTCTTTACTCGTATCCGCCTGCAAGCGCGTCGTCCCGGCCCCGATCTCAATGGCTTGCCGATCTCGGCCAAGGTCAGCGACGCCGGCAGCGCCATCTTGACGGCCACCAATTCATCGCTGTGCTGCGCCAATACGGAAGGTGCCCCGGTGAACGCCCAGAATCCGGCGGTCCCGGGTGAAACGCTGATCGTTTATGCGACTGGCCTGGGCAAGATCAAGCCGGAAGAGGCCCAGCAACTGGTTCGCACCGGGCAGGTCTATAATGGGCCCGCCGATAACGAGCCAGTGGAGTTTGTCTCCTCGCTGGCCGGGGCAAAGACCGCCAACGTCCTGTTCGCCCGCCTCAAGCCGGGCATGATCGGCATCTATGAAGTGGTGCTAGAGCTGAACAGCGACCTGCCCACCAACGACACGACGCAGCTGACCATCGCCCAAAGCTTCCAGGTGTCGAACATCGTCACCATTCCGCTGAAGAACCTCAAGGACTAAGCGGGCTCTGCTAGCCGGCCCTAGCCCCGCAGCCCCATGCGTAAGCTTGGGGCTTTCGGACGCTGCTTGGTGCCAGGAGTGCCTTAGGACATCGGTTCAGCTGGCTTCAGGCCCGCCGCGGTCAAGGCCGTCCGCGCGGACTCCAGCACGGTAGGCAGCACGTAGAAAAAAGCGCCGTCCAATTCCCGCTTAAACAGGACGCCGCCCAGATACTTGTCCACTTCCACGGCGTAATCCAATCCGGCGGCATCCAGCAGGCCTTCAATCTGCTGGGCCTCGCGAAGTTTCCGGGCGATATAGACGAGGTCCATTTCCTGATCACCGAAAAACTCCGCAGGTTGTCTCATGAGCAGGTTCAGCCGTTCTTACTTGATGCGGGAAACGAAGCCACTGTAGACATCGGGCCCCTGGGCATTCATCCAATCGATGTAGAGCTTGGCGACATGCTCCAGGTTGCGCAAAGCCGACGGATCCTTGTAGGTCTCGCGCAGTTGGGGCACCATTTTGTGGACCCGCACCCACACCAGCACCAGCTCGCGGTTCGACTGAAAGAACAGCTCTGCGTTCAACACACCGCTGGTGACAAAGCTGGCCACCATGTCCCAATAAGAGACTACCTGCCGGTAGAAGGCATTCTCCGGGCTGCCCGGGGGGCAGATCCGCAACATGTCTTCCATGCTCTCAAAGCGGGCATTTTTCACAAACCAGTCACGGGCCGCCCGCATTTTCTCTTCCCGCCGCAAGTCGTAAAGGCGGAGAAGGAGGTTTGCATCATCGTAGGTCGCAATTGCCATGTCCTTTGAGGGTACAGTGCCGCCGCACCCTGGATCAAATACTCCGGACCACGAGATTTTCTTGAGAGAACCGCCCCGGAGTGCCTACTCTCTCTTCATGGCTTCTGCGAGCCCGGCCTTGACGCGCGAAGAAGAGCTCTATTGGATCGCGCTCCATCTGTCTCCCGGCCTGGGCCCGCGCAAGGCTCAACAACTGCTGGCGCAGTTCCGCACGCCGCAAGCCATCTTCCGGGCCTCGCGAACTGAACTGGAACACTGGGGGCTCTCGGGCAGCGTCGCGCAGACCATCTCCAGTGGTTGCGGCTTTGAGGATGCGGCCATTCAGCAGCAACGGATGTTGGACGCCGGGGCACGGCTGGTGACGTTCGGGTCAGCCGATTATCCGGCCCGGCTGCGCGACATCTTTGACCCTCCGGTGGCCTTGTTCCTGCGTGGCCAGGTAGCATTGCTCAATTCAGTTTGCGTCGCCATGGTGGGCACCAGAAGAGCCAGCAGCTACGGATTGGCCGCCTCGGAGCGGCTCTCACGGGAGCTGGCTGAAGCCGGGCTCACCGTCGTCAGCGGCATGGCGCGGGGCATCGATACACAGGCCCACCAGGCGGCGCTGGATGCGCAAGGCCACACCATCGCCGTGTTCGGTTGCGGCGTCGATGTTATCTATCCGGCCGAGAACCGGCGGCTCGCCGAGCAGATTGCCGCGCGCGGTCTGCTGGTGAGCGAGTTCGCCATGGGTTCGCCCGGTTACCCGCAGAACTTCCCCATCCGCAACCGCATCGTCAGCGGCATCAGCGCCGGAGTGATTGTGGTGGAGGGCGCGCAGTATTCCGGGTCGGCCATCACCGCCAAACTCGCCTCCGATCAAGGCCGCGAAGTCTTCGCGGTGCCGGGCAACATTACCTCCAAGATGAGCTGGGCACCGAATCTGCTCATCAAGCAGGGGGCTAAGCTGGTGCAGGAATGGAACGATGTGGTGGCGGAATTGTCCAGCGAAGACCGCCGCCGCTTGGCCAGCCGCCAGCGTCAGCAATTGCTGGTGCTGGACCCGGCGCAACCATCTGGCACCATGCCAGTTGAGAGCCCGCCCTTGCCCACCGGCCCACTGCAACAGCAACTGTTGGGAAAACTGGAATTTGACAAAGCGGCGCATCTCGATCATCTAATGGAAGTGCTGGAAGGCACATCCTCCTCCGAGGTGATTGCGACGCTGTTTGAGCTGGAGCTTCTCGGAATGGTAAGGCAGCTTCCGGGCAGAAACTTCATTAAAGTCTGGGTAGACTAGAAAAACTCATGTCGGTTCCGTTCTTATTGGTCCGCCGCCTCTCCCCTGTGGAAGGCGCTTCGGTGCGAAGTCAGATTCACGCCGGGACGCGTTCGCGTTCCCGCGGCGGGAGACGCTAGCCATGGCTGGAAAATCACTAGTCATTGTTGAGTCGCCGACCAAAGCCAAAACGATCACCAAGTTTCTTGGGCCGGACTTCATCGTCCGGGCGTCCAATGGCCACGTCCGGGATCTGCCGGAGAGTGCCTCCGACATTCCCGCCAAGTATAAGAAGGAATCCTGGTCCCGGCTGGGCGTCAATGTCGATAGCGACTTTGAGCCCATCTACGTCGTTCTCAAAAACAAGCGCGAGCACATGAAGGATCTTCAGGACGACCTGAAGAAGGCCTCCACCCTGTACCTGGCGACTGACGAAGACCGCGAGGGTGAGTCGATCAGCTGGCACCTGCATGAAGTATTGAAGCCGAAGATTCCGGTGAAGCGCCTGGTGTTCCACGAAATCACCAAAGAGGCAATCCAGCAGGCACTGGCCAAGCCGCGGGAGATTGATTTCGATCTGGTCCGCGCCCAGGAAACGCGCCGCATCGTCGACCGGCTGTTCGGTTACGAAGTCAGCCCGCTGCTGTGGAAGAAGATGGCCCCGGGCTTAAGCGCGGGCCGCGTCCAGAGCGTAGCGGTCCGGCTGCTGGTGGAGCGCGAACGCGCCCGCATCCGGTTCCGATCCGGTAAGTTTTGGGGTTTGAAGGCACGGCTGAACAAGCCGGGTGCTCAACCGGCCTTTGACGCGGAACTGGTCCAGTTGGGTGGCAAGCGCGTCGCCACCGGTCGTGACTTTGACCCCGACACGGGCCTGTTGCAGGACGCCGGTGCCGTGTTGCTGTTGGGGCAGACGGACGCCGAACGGGTAGCCAAGCTATTGGTGGACGGCCCGGTGATTGTCAAGAGCGTCGAAGAAAAGCCCTTCGTGCAGAAGCCGGCGGCGCCGTTTGTCACCAGCAGCATGCAGATTGAGGCCAATTCGAAGCTGCGTTACTCCGCCCGGCGGACGATGCAGGTGGCCCAACAGCTCTACGAGAACGGTTTCATCACTTACATGCGTACCGATTCGACGACGCTGTCGGATGAAGCGATCCGCGCCGCACGCGGGTTGATCAAGCGTGAGTATGGTGACGCCTACCTCCCGGCAGCACCGCGCCTCTATGAAACCAAGGTCAAGAACGCGCAGGAAGCACACGAAGCCATCCGTCCGGCCGGCGACAAGTTCGCCACGCCGGATACGGTGCGCGCCAAACTGGGTGACGAATCCTTCCGCTTGTACGACCTGATCTACAAGCGCACCGTGGCCTGCCAGATGTCCGATGCCCGCGGAACGTTCACCAACGTTGCCGTGGAAGCGGGTGACGCGGTGCTGCGGGCCAGTGGCAAGACCATCGCGTTCCCGGGCTTTCTCAAAGCCTACGTCGAAGATTCCGGCGATGACGACGCCGGTTCCGAGCAGGAGCGCATCCTGCCGCCGATGGCTTCAGGCGACGGCCTGAAGTGCGAGAAGGCCGAACCCTCCGAGAAGCAGACGCAGCCCCCGGCCCGCTTTACCGAAGGTTCGCTGATCAAGGAACTGGAACGGCTGGGTATTGGCCGCCCCAGCACGTGGGCCTCAATTGTGGACGTCGTGCTCAACCGCTCCTATGCCTTCAAGAAGGGCAGCGCGCTGGTGCCCACCTGGACGGCGATGGGCGTGGTGAATCTGCTGGAAGGCAGTTTTGCCAACTACCTCGATTACACCTATACGGCCCGGCTGGAAGATGATCTGGATGCGATCTCGCGCGGTGAATCCGACAGCCCGGATTATCTGCGCAAGTTCTATTTCGGCACCGACGGCCACGGCTTGCGCATGCTGCTGGAGCAAGGCGAGCGCGACATCGATCCGCGCGTCATCAATGGCATGTCGCTGCGGCCGGAAGCCGAGGGTAAGCTGGAGATCCGCATCGGCCGCTACGGCCCGTTTGTCTCCGATGGCGAACGTCGTGGCAGCGTGCCGGAAGATCTGCCGCCGGATGAATTGACTGCCGCCAAGGCGCTGGACCTGCTGGATAACTCTTCCAAGGAGCCGGAGTCGGTGGGTCTTCACCCCCAAACCGGTGAACCGGTCTACCTGAAAGTGGGCCGCTTTGGGCCGTACGTCCAGTTGGGTGACGCCCGTGAGGGCAATAAGCCCAAGATGGCGTCGCTAGTCCCGGGCACAGACCTCCAATCGGTCGACCTGGATCATGCGGTGCGTCTGCTGGCTCTGCCGCGGGTGGTGGGGACTTTCCCGGATAACAGCGAACCGATCAAGGCCTCGAACGGGCGGTTTGGGCCCTACATCCAGGCTGGCACGGAAACTCGTTCCCTGCCCTCCGGCATTTCGCCGCTCGATGTCACGCTAGATCAGGCCATCGACATCCTCCGGCAGCCGCGACGCCGGGCAGGTGCACCGGCCCGGCAAACATCGCTGAAGGATTTCGGGGTGAACCCGGCCTCGGGCAAAGCGGTGAAGCTGCTCAGCGGCCGCTACGGCCCCTACGTGACCGATGGCGAAGTCAACGCCACGGTGGTGCGCGGGCAGGATCCGATGCAGTTGACGCCGGAGCAGGCCTACGAACTGCTGGCGGCTCGTGCGGCAGCCATTGCCGAAAACGGTGGTCCAGCACCCAAGGGGGCCAAGCGCGGCGGGCCAAAGAAAGCCACCGAGAAGTCCGCCGCCAAGAAGACGCGCAAGACCGTCTCCGCCTGACGGACACCGGCCACGTCAACCCCCAGAGCATCGGCAACAGCCGGGGCGAATCTCAACTTCGCCCTGGTTGATTCGTGACCCCCCAGCGTTTCCCTTCGGCTAGCCCTGATGAGCGCCATCCTCATTCTCGAAACCCGGAAGCGGTTGAAGCCCAGCCAAAAGGCGGTGGGTTCAGAGATCTCAGTGCTGGCCTTGCCCGGAGAGGCCGGGGACTATCTCCCACCGGCAACGGAGTTCTACTCGGATTATTTTGAACCCGACCGGCGGCCGGCAGCGGTCAACAGCGTGCAGTCGCAGCTCCGGGCGCTCACCCGGGAGGCGTCTTTGGTCTATCTGGCGTTCCCAGCTGGTGGCGCGGGAGAGGCACTGGCGGCCGTGGTCCAGAAACTGATCCGCAGCGGACGGCCGCGAAACAACCGGCCGGCGCAGATCCTACGGGTAGCGCTGGAAGCTGGTGCTATCGCCACGCCGGCCCTGCTGGCCGCAGCCGCACTGGTGGATCTGGGTTTGGCCCGCGCCCACCAAACCGGGCGCGTGCTGGAGGCGATGTTGCAGGAACGCTCACGCAGCCTGGATGCCACCGCTTTCAGCCACTACCGCCGGTTGGCGATGGAGGCCAGCGCCCGGGTAGCGGCGGGTCGGGCCGATGCCCGCAGCGTCATCCGTGACTTCAGCGATCAGTTAGGCGACGCGGTGGTGACGCCGTTGTCCACCGCCGGCGCGGCTGGCGCAGCGGTCTGTCCCCGCTGCGGCAAGCCGCTGGTGGCCCGCCAAGGCACGCAGAGTTCCTTTACGGGCTGCGCCGGGTATCCGAGTTGCAGCTTTGTCCTGGAGGCCGCCACCGGCGTCCACTGCCCACAATGCCTCCGCGGCCAATTGGTGGAGCGGCGTGGTGAGCAGGACCGCTTGTTCTACGGTTGTACCCGGTTTCCCGGCTGCCGCTTTACGTCCACCCGCAAACCCGTCACCGGCCCGTGTCCCGCGTGCGGCAATGCCTATCTGGTGGAACGCACGCTAAAGTCCGGCGCCCGCATCGAATGTCCCCGGAAAGACTGTGGCTTCCGCCGCCTGCCCGGCAGCTAAATCAACTCCGTAATCCGTCGCCCCAGCCGGGTATCGGACGCCTCAATGCTAGACTGAAATTTTATGGCATACGACGTAGTTGTCATTGGTAGCGGGCCCGGCGGATATTCCGCCGCTATTCGCGCTGGACAGTTCGGCTTGAAGACGGCGGTGATCGAAAAGGATCCCAAATTGGGCGGCTGCTGCCTGCATGTGGGCTGCGTACCCACCAAGGCGCTGCTGCACTCAGCGGGCATCTGGGAATACTTCCTGCACTCAGAAAAGGAAGGCATTTCCTGCCAGAATCCGACGCTGGATTACCCGTTTGTGGTGCAACGCAAACAGGGCATCGTGGACAAACACGCCAAGGGCGTCGAGTTCCTGATGAAGAAGAACAAGGTGGACGTCATCAAGGGCTACGGCGTCATCGAAGCACCCGGCCGCATCAAGGTCACCTCCGCGTCCGGCGACCAGATCGTCGAGGCCAAAAACATCATCGTCGCCACCGGTTCGGAAGCGCGCATGCTGCCCGGCCTGACGCCTGATCCGGAAAAGATTCTCACCAACATCGAGATCCTGAACCTGCAGAAGGTGCCCAAGACCATCGCCATCATTGGCGCGGGTGCAGTAGGCGTCGAGTTTGCGTCCATTTTCCGCCGCTTCGGCTCCGAAGTGCTGGTAATGGAAATGTTGCCGCGACTGGTGCCGGTGGAGGACGAAGAAGTCTCCAAGGAACTGGAGCGCCACTTCAAGAAGATCGGCATCCGCGTCGAAACCGGCGCCAAGGCCGATTCCATTGAACGTACCGAGAACGGCGTGAAGTTCCGCGTCACGCTGGCCTCCGGCAAGGTGGAAGAACTTGAGTACGAGAAGCTGCTGATTGCCGTCGGCCGCAAGCCCAACACCGACAAGGTGGGTCTTGAGGCGGTGGGCGTCGAACTCGACCGCGGCTTCATCAAAGTAAACGGCATGCAGCAGACCAACGTCCCCGGCATCTACGCCATTGGTGACGTGGTGGCCGGTACGCCGCAGTTGGCGCACGTCGCCACCGCCGAAGGGATGATTGCCGTGGCGCACATCGCCGGCAAGCCCGCTCACCCGATCAACCGCAACCGCATCCCAGGCGCCACCTATACCGATCCCGGCATCGGCAGCGTCGGCCTCACCGAGGCGCAGGCCAAGGCGCAGGGCTTTGACGTCAAGGTGGGCAAGTTCCCGTTTGCCGCCAACAGCAAGGCCTCAATTGTCGGCCACCACGAGGGCTTCGTGAAGATTGTTGCCGACGCCAAGTTTGGCGAGATTCTCGGGGTCCACATCATTGGCCACCACGGCTATGAACTGATTGCCGAAGCGGTGACCGCGATGGAAGCGGAAGCCACGGTGGAATCGATGATGGCCACCATCCACGCCCACCCGACGCAGTATGAAGCGTTGGGCGAAGCGTTCAATGCCGTCTACGGATTGGCCATTAACGCCTAAAAGTACGATGCGTTCTTTTGAAGTTCACGATCTCGGCCGGATGAACTGGGCTGCCGCCTACCAGCGCCAACACGCGCTTGTCGGTCAGCGCCAGCGCGGTGAGATCGTGGACCAGTTGCTGCTGGTGGAGCACCCGCACGTGGTGACGCTGGGCCGCAATGCCAAGGAAGAGAACATCCTGGCACCGGCGGCCTTGCTGGCCAGCAAGGGCATTGACCTGGAAGAAACCAATCGCGGCGGCGACGTTACCTATCACGGGCCCGGCCAGATTGTGGGCTACCCCATTCTGCAGTTGAACGATTGGAAACGCGACGTCCATGCCTACGTCCGCGCGATTGAAGAAGTGATCATCCGGGCGCTCCGGGAATTCGGCGTGACGGGCGAACGCTCAGCCCTCAATTCCGGTGTCTGGGTGGCGGGTGCGGAAGGCTTGGCCAAGATCTGCGCCATCGGCGTGCACATCAGCCGCTGGGTGACCTCGCATGGTTTTGCGCTGAACCATTCCACCGATCTTCGTTATTTTGGCTACATCGTGCCTTGCGGCCTTCGGGCGCCGGTCACGTCACTGGAACAACACTTGGCGGGCCGGCAGCTGCCGTCGCGCGCGCAGGTGATCGATGCCATTGTGTTTCACTTTGGCCAAGTATTTGAATTCAACAACCCGGCGGCGGCAAGCTTCGCCGGGAACACCGCACTCTTGGAGACCGCACCATGATCGAAGTAGTCATGCCCCAGATGGGCGAAAGCATTGTCGAAGGTACGCTGACCCGCTGGCTGAAGAAGCCCGGCGACAAGGTGGAGCGCGACGAGCCGCTCTTTGAAATCTCGACCGACAAGGTCGATACCGAAATTCCGTCGCCCGCCGCTGGTGTACTGGCCGAAGTGCTGGTGCCGGAAGGCCAGACAGTGGCCATCAAGACGATCGTCGCCCGGATTAGCGAAGGTGGCGAAGCGGCTGCTCCCGCTCCCGCCGCAGCGGCTCCCGCGCCGCCTCCGCCCGCCCCGGTTCCGGTGGCTCCTGTCGCCCCCGCCCCCGCTCCTGTGGCTCCCCCGCCCCCGCCGCCTCCGCCCGCTCCCGCCCCGGTGGTAGAGGCCTCGGTACCGGAATCAGAAGATCCCACCGGTCCGCTGTCGCCGCTGGTGCGCAAGATGGCGCGCGAGTACAACATTGACCTGGCGCAGGTGCGTGGCACCGGCGTTGGTGGCCGCATCACCAAGAACGATGTGGAAGCCTACATGGCCGCCCAGGGTGCCCGCACCATGGCAGCCCCCGCCGCTGCGCCCGTGGCTGCCCCTGTGGCCGCAGCCAAGGCCCCGGAGCCGGTGGCCCCGATTGCCCGCAGCGAAGCGCCCAAGGAGCGTCTGGAGCCCATGTCGATGATGCGTCAGCGCATCGCCGAGCACATGGTGAACTCCAAGCGTACCTCCGCCCATGTCACCACCGTGCACAAGGTGGACATGACCAAGATCGCCAAGCTGCGTGACCGGTCCAAGGACGACTTCAAGGCCCATTACGGCTTCTCGTTGACCTTCCTGCCGTTCATCGCCCGTGCCACGGCGGAAGCCCTGCGCACCTTCCCGATCTTGAATTCGTCGATCATCGGGACCAACGTGCAGTATCACGGCGACATCAACATCGGCATCGCGGTGGCCCTTGACGGCGGCCTGATTGTGCCGGTCATCAAGAACGCCGACGAAAAGAACGTCACCGGCCTGCAGCGCTCCATCGCTGATCTGGCCGCGCGTGCCCGCTCCAAGCAGTTGAAGCCCGATGAGGTGAACGGCGGTACGTTCTCCATCACCAATTTCGGCAGCTTCGGCAGCCTGTTCGCCACCCCGGTCATCAACCAGCCGCAGATCGCCATCCTCGGCTGCGGCGCGGTCAACAAAGAAGCTGTGGTGCTGGAAGGCGACGTGATCGCCATCCGGTCCATGATGTATCTGGCGCTCACCTTCGACCACCGCCTGGTCGACGGCGCGCTGGCCGACCAGTTCTGCCAGAAGGTGAAGGCAGTGCTCGAAGGCTGGTCCGAGCAGGTTCTCTAACCAGACCGGTCGGTTTCTAGTAAACAAGGGCGGGGCTTCGGCTCCGCCCTTTTCTGTTGGGCGGTCGATGTGCGAATATGCGTTTATGCGGACGACGATTGACTTGCCAGACGCATTGTTCCGGGAGCTAAAGACCGAAACCGCGCGCGAAGGTATTTCCTTGAAGGAATTTGTGACGGAGGCGGTGCGCGAGAAGCTGGCCGACGGGCACTCTCGCAAGGGAAGAGGGTCGCCGCCGACGCTACCGTTGATCCCCAAAGGGCGCCTGACCATTGACCGCGTCTGGACCAACTCCGAGATCGACGAACTGCTGGATGAAGAGCTACTTAGCGGACGTTAACTTCTGGTTGGCACTGGCTGCGGAAGGACATCGCCACCATGGCATTGCTGCAGCATGGTTCGAGGCACTGCGAGGTAGAGTCTACTTTTGCCGGGTCACCCAGATGGCGATGTTGCGTTTGCTCACCAACCCCAGGGTGGTGGAAGGGCAGCCGCTCACAGCCAGCGAGGCTTGGGCTCTCTATCGCGAATTACTGGCGGATCCCAAAATCAGTTTTCTGCCGGACCAGACCGGGCTGGAACCGCTTTGGGAACAACTGCTCGTCAACCGCCGCGGTGGGTCCGATTGGACAGACACTTACCTCGCCGCACTGGCCCAGACGGGGCAACTGGACTTTGTCACGTTCGACGCGGGATTTCAGCGCTTCCTGAACCTTAAGCTGACGCTGCTCTCCGCGTAGACGCGCAGCCCATGCCTAATAGCGCGGAACGTTGGGGTCTACCGTCGCGCTCCATAGGTCGATGCCGCCCGCCATACTTTGGCAGTTATCGACCCCCTGTTGCCGCAGCCAAGCCACGACATTCATGCTGCGGACGCCGTGGTGACAATGGACCACCACCAACGCGTGATCTGCCATGGCATCCAGGGTCGTCAGCCGGGACGGGATGGTGTTCATCGGCATCAACTCCGCGCCTTCAATGCGGCTCAGAGCATACTCATGCGCTTCCCGGCAGTCGATGAGGCGGATGTCGTCGCCGGCATCCAGCATCTCTTTCACGGCAGCGGGCGCGATTTCAAGCGGCAGCATCTTCAACACTCGCCACAAACGGGACCAGCGTATCGAGCATCGTGATCCGGAAGACTTCGCGCACGGTACCGGTGGCACCGGCCACCTTCAGTGTGCCACCGCCGGCCTTGATTTTGCCAAAGCAGAAGGAGACGATCCCGACGCCGGTGGAGTCGATGTAGTTGATCCCGGACATGTCCAGGATGATGTTTTTGCTGCCGCTCTCGAGCAGCTTCTGAATGGTGGTCTCCACCTGTTGGCTGTCGCGGCCCAGGGCCAGCTTGCCTTTCAGGGAAACAACCGTGGCGCCGTTATCCAGCGCGGATGTAGTGACATCAAGCAGCAGCATGAACCGCTAGCATACCCTAACCTAAAGTCATGCGCTTGCTTCTGGGGCTCGGGTTGGCCTCATTCTTGTTTTCGCCCTCTCTACGGGCCCAGCCGGACCGCGATACGCTCGACTCGTTTGAGAAGGTTTGGCAGACCGTCCAGAGCCGTTACTGGCAACCCACCCATTTGGACCGCCTCGCCAACGGCCAAAGTTGGCGGCAGATCCACGATGCGTACCGGGCTAAGGTGGAGCACGCCGCCGACAACTCCGAAGCGCGGCGGTTGATGAGCGAGATGCTGGGCCTGCTCGGGCAATCGCACTTCGCCATCATCTCCGGCCAGTTGGAGGACGACCTGGCCCCGTCATCGTTTGGCGACGGCACCGCGGGCATTGAGCCGGTGCTGGTGGGGTCCGCCGTGCTGGTGATGAGGGTTGAGCCGCAGAGCGGCGCGGCGCAGGCGCTGGTGAAGCCAGGCTGGGAGATCCTTCGTATTGGCGGGACCGATGTACCCGCGCTGGCCCAGCGGCTGCTCGAAAAGGACCCTTCGGTGAAGCAACGCAATCTGCTGCTGCGATGGGGCGTGCTGGGCCGATTGAGCGGACCTTCGGGCACTACCGTAAGAGTCGAGTTTGTCGATGGCGCCGGGCAGAAGGTGATCAAGCAAGTGCCCTTGAAAGACCCACCGGGCACGCGCGTCCGGTTTGGCTTTATGCCGCCCACGCCGCTGACGTTTCGTGTCGCGCGGCCCCGGCCGGACATCCAGTATGTCCGCTTCAACATCTTTCTGGACCCACCCGGCCTGATGGGCAAATTTGAAGACGCGGTAAAGACCTGCACCGGCGGCAAAAGCTGCCGCGGCTTCATCATCGACCTGCGCGGCAACCCCGGCGGCCTAGCCATTCTGGCTTCCGGCATGGCGGGCTTCTTCATCGACCAGCCAGACACCAAGCTGGGCACGCTCTACCAGCGCGAGGTAACCCTGAAGCTGGTGGTGAACCCGCGCGTCGACACCTTCTCCGGCCCGCTGGCGGTGCTGGTGGACGGCGCTTCGGTGTCCACTTCCGAGATTATGGCGGGCGGCTTGCAGGACCTGAAACGCGCGCGCATCTTCGGCTCACGCACGGCGGGCGCTGCCCTGCCCTCAAACGTCGAGCGGCTGCCCAACGGCGACCTGTTCCAGTACGCTGTGGCGAACTATATCTCTGAAGGCGGGCAGACGCTGGAGGGGCGCGGCGTGATTCCGGATCAGGAAGTTGGGGTGAGCCGCGCGGCTTTGCTGGCGGGCCAGGATCCGGTTTTGGAAGCCGCGATAAACTGGATTGGTGCGCAACCTCGCCCTTAGTCTCCTTCTGGCCGTTACCCCGGCCACTCTTCTTGCCGCTGATACACCCACCGCAGAGGCGATCCTGGATCGCTATGTGGAAGTGACGGGCGGCAAAGCGGCCTACGAAGGCCTGAAGACCGAGATGACCACCGGCATCATGGAGATGAAGGCGCAGGGCATCAAAGGCAAGATGAGCGGCTTCCGGAACGCGCAAAACTTCAGCTACAACGTGGTGGAGATTGATGGCGTCGGCAAGATCGAGGAAGGCTTCCACGAAGGGATCGCCTGGGAGAAGTCGGCCATGGGTGGCCCGCGCGTGAAGACCGGCGAAGAAAAGGCCTTCTACATGCGCGAAGCGATCCTGGCGCGGGATGCCCGGTGGCGCGATGTCTACAGTAAGGCGGAGTTGTCCGGTGATGAAACCATCGATGGCGTCGTCTGCTTCAAGCTGGTGCTGACACCCAAGGAAGGCACCCGCACGGAGACGCAATACTTCGAGAAAGCCACGGGCTTCCGCAAGCGCATCTCCATGGTGATGTCAACGCAGATGGGCGACCTGCCGGTGGAATCGACGCTCGGCGAGTACAAGGATTTCGGCGGCTTCAAGGCCCCCAGCAAGGTCAGTACGAAAATGGCCGGACAGGAACTTTCCGTGACCATCTCCACCATGGAGTTCAACAAAGAGATCCCGGCCAGCCGCTTCGTACCCCCCGCCGATGTGAAGGCGATTGCAGCTAAGCTGAAAGCCGCTCCGGCAAAGTAGTTCGACCCGGTAGTGCGGTGCGCTACAGCCCCTTTTCCATCGGCAGCGCCAGCGGCGGCTCCACCATGAACTCCAGCGTCGCCATGGCCGCCATCGCTTCCCGGATGGCCGATTCTTCGCTGGGCTCCACCGTGATCACAAAGGGCAGATTGTCCTTGGTATCGCAGGGCACTTGCAGCACGGCATCCAGGCTGATGCCCTTGTCGGCGAGCACTCGCGAGAGAGAGGCGATGATGCCGGGGCGGTCCTTGACGCGGAAGCGCAGGTAGTAGGCCGTCTTCATCGAATCGAGCGGCAGTGGATGGGTGGGTTCCAGCGCAGCGTGAGCGAAGGGCGAAACGCGTTCATGAGAACCGGCGCGGATCTCGCGGGCCACCCGCATCAGGTCGCTGACCACGGCAACGCCAGTGGGCTTGGGGCCCGCGCCACGGCCATAGTAGAACGTGTCCTGGCCATAGTCGCCCAGCACCCAGATGGCGTTGTAGGCGCCTGAAACACCAGCCAGGATGGTCGAGCGAGGCAGCAACGCCGGGCGGACGCTCAACAGCAAGCCCTCCGGAGTGCGCCGGGCACCGCACAGCAGGCGGATGGTGTAGCCCAACTGGCGGGCATACTCAAAATCAAACGGCGTGATGCGGCGGATGCCTTCGGTGTAGATCTCCGAGGGCGCGACGCTTTTGCCGAACATCAGTGCAACCAGAATGGCCAACTTGGAGCGGGCATCGAAGCCGTCGATATCGGCCGTGGGGTCCGCTTCAGCGTAGCCCAGCCGTTGCGCCTCGGCCAGCACTTCGCCAAAGTCCGCGCCCCGCTTTTCGATCTCGGTGAGGATGAAGTTGGAGGTGCCGTTCAAGATACCGAACAGCGCCGACAACCGGTCACCGGAGATTCCTTCACGCAGCACGGTGTGGATGGGGATGCCGCCCGCGACGCTGGCTTCCATGGCCAAATTGACGTTGGCCTGTGCTGCTTTGCGCCAGATTTCAGGCCCGTGCAGCGCCATCAATTCTTTGTTGGCGGTGACGACGCTTTTGCCGTTGGCAATGGCGGCTTCAATGATCTCGCGCGCCACACCGGTGCCGCCGACGAGTTCACAGACGATGTCGATTTCCGGATTGGTGACCACTTCGCGCCAGTCCGTGGTGCGGATGACGCGCTCCATTCCGGCAGGCAACGCTTTGCCTTCCAGCGTCCGGGAGCAGATGGCCCGGAGCCACAGGGGGAAGCCCAGCTTCTGCGTGTTCTGCTCCCAGTTCTCCCACAAGATCTCCAGCGTACCCAGGCCCACATTGCCCAGGCCAATAATGCCAACGTTAACGGGTTCCATGATTTGAAATTTCCTGATCTCGATCCAGTGTGCCGTCCAACTGGTTATCGGTTGAAATGATTTCCGGCGCGCGGTCCGCCGGTTCCGGCAGGCGGCCCGCGACATTCGCCCACGCCCAGAAGATGGCCGTCGTAGAGCTGAGGCAACCGGCGACGACGCCGATCAACCTTGGGCTGGTTTGGGTGGAGGCGATGCCCGCCACCATCATCGACACCATCATGGTGGACCAGGTGAGCGTCTCAATGGTCGTAAAGACACGGCCCCGGAAGCGAGGCTCGGCATAGCGCAGCAGCATCGACATGTTCAGCACGCTGGAGACGGCCACCGCAGCGCGCGAGAGTCCAATCAAGCCCAGCGCCGCGCCGTAATGGGGCATCAGCGAGAAGGCCACGTAGCTGCCGCCGTGAATGACATAGGCGATCGAGACCGAGCGCTTGTAGCCCGCAAAGCTCAACCGGGGGCCCAGCCAGTGCGCAAAAAAGCCGCCAAAGACCAGCCCGATGCCCGCTGCCGCCCAGATTTCGCCGATGCCCGCGGGGCCGCGGTGGAATACTTGCTCTCCGAAAATGCTAAACAGGATCTGCGCCGCGCCGCCGCCGGTGGCCCAGCCAATACCAATCAATGAAATGCCGAATAGCAGCGGATTGCGGCGCAGGTAGCGCTGCCCTTCGAGAAAATCCTGCCACGGGTGCGGCTGGTCCAGTTTGCGGGCACTATTCTCCGCGGGCTTAAAGTTGCCCCGCAGCATCGAGATGCACCAGGCGGAAAACAGGAACGACATCGCGTTCAAAAAGAAGGCCGTGTCATAGCCCAGGGCCGCCACCGAGGCTCCACCCAAAAACGCACCAATGGCGGTGGTGGCCCAGCCAGTGGTCTGCGTCAGCGAGTTCGCCGAATGGAGCTCTTCCTCTGTCGTGATCGAGGGCAGAATGGAAGACCGGCCAGCCGTGAAGAACGGCGAGGCGGCCATCAGCACGGCGCTCAGGATATAGAGCGGCCAGGTGAGATTCGATTGCGAGGCCGGGATAAACAGCAGAGCGATCGCGAAACGGATCAGATCGCTGGCGATCATGACGCGCTTGCGGTCCAGGCGATCGAGAATCACTCCGGCCAGCGGCCCCATGAACAACATGGGCACGGCACGCGAACTCAGCACACCCGCGACAATCAGGCCGCCTTCGGGATACCGCATCGCCAGCGCAAAGACGGCAATGTTGTTGAAGTGGTCGCCAACCTCGCTGACCACCTGGCCCAGCCAAGTGTAGCGGTAATTCCGGTTGCGGCCCAGGAGAGCGGGCAGATTCACCGCAAGCGATCTCCCGTTGAGACCAGCTTCTCCGCCGTCGCCAGATCGCCCGGCTCCGGCGCACTCATTGTCTCCACTTCATCACCCGCGCGGCGTGACCGTTCCGTCACCCAAACCCCCACCAGCACCAACGCCCCCGCGGTAATCAGCGAAGAGGTGATCGGTTCCCCCAGCAGCAAAGCAGCGGCTGAGGTGGTCATCACGGGCTGCAGGTAGCTGAACGCCGAAAGCCTCGACGGTGCCATGTGCGTCAGCACGTGGTAGTAGATCATGTAGCCGACAATCGAGGAGAACACGGCCATGTAGGCCAAACTCGTCCAGGCGCGCAAAGTGACCTGGGTGAAGTCAAAACTAAAAACACCCCATACCGTCACCGGCAGCAGCATGGCCGCGCTGGCGCAGAAGCCCACCGTGTTGACGAAAAGGCCATCAAAGTTGGCGGACGCCCGCTTGCCCAGCACAATGTAGCTGGCAAAGGCCATGACGCCGATAAAGAGAATGAAGTCGCCCAGCAGCGAAGCGCCCGGGCTGGGAGTCTTGCTCAGTTGCAGGACCAAAACGCCGGAAAACGCAATGCCCATCCCCAGCAGCTTGCGCGGCGTGATCTTTTCGAGACCCAGCATGGCGGAAAGCAACAGCGTCATCAGCGGCGTCAGCGGCAGGATCAATGCACCATGCGAAACGCTGGTGCGCGCAATGCCGACCACAAACAACAACTGGTTAGCGCCCACGCCTAGCGCACCCAGCAAGATCAACTTCACCCACTGCGCTCGAGTGGGCATCACGGCATCCGGCTTCCGAAGGGCAAAATAAAGCGGCAGCAGGATGAGGGCGCACAGCGACATCCGGATCGACCCCAGCAGCAGCGAAGGGATCTCCGCCAGCGCAAACTTGGACAACGCGTTATTGATCGCCCAGATCAATTGCACCAGCAGCGCCAGCCCAATCAGACGGGCTTCAGTGGCCTCTCCGCCGTTGCTGCGGGAGGCCGGACTACTTGCGGAATCACTCAAACAAGAACCTCTTCCTGCGCCGTGACGCTCTTCAGCGCCGCGTGGTCGATCTCATAGCCAAAGCCCGGCAGCTCCGTCACGGTGATGGTGCCGCGCCCGGAAACCGAGACTTCCGGTTCGATGATGTCTTTCTTCCAATAGCGCTTGGACGCCGAGACATCACCCGGCAGCACAAAGTTGGGCAGCGTCGAAAGCGCGATGTTGTGCGCGCGCCCAATGCCCGATTCCAGCATGCCGCCGCACCAGACCGGCACGCCCGCCTTGGCGCAGACATCATGCACCTTCTTGGCTTCCGCAAAGCCGCCCACGCGGCCCAGTTTGATGTTGATGATCTTCGCTGCGCCCATCTTGATCGCTTGCTCCGCCTGGTGAGCGGAACGGATACACTCATCCAAACAGATCGGCGTTTGCAGCTGACGCTGTAGTTCGGCATGGTCGATGATTTCGTCGTGCGCCAGGGGCTGTTCGATCATCATCAGGTAGAACTCATCCAGCGCCTTCAACCGGCCGGCATCGGCCAGGGTGTAGGCCGAATTCGCATCGGCCATCAACTTGATCTGCGGGAAGCGCTTGCGCACTTCGCGCACCACGTCCACATCCCATTCGGGTGAGATCTTCATCTTGATCCGCTGATAGCCCGCGGAGACTTCCGTGTCGATCTTCTGCAGCAGTTGATCCACCGAATCCTGGATGCCGATCGAGACGCCGCAGGCGATCTCCTTGATCGCGCCACCGCCGATGGTCTTGTAGAGCGGTTCGTTGTTGAGACGCGCCTGCAGATCCCAGCAGGCCGCTTCCAGGCCGCCACGGGTCATCTTATGGCCACGGATATGGCTGGTGCGGGCGGCCACGTCAGCCGGACCCGCAAACTCATACCCCAGGATGCGCGGGGCAATGTATTCCTTCAGCAGCGGCCAGATGGAGCCGGTCCATTCTTCGTTGTAGAAAGGATTCTCGCCCGCCGTCACTTCACCCCAGCCGGAGACGCCATCGGCGACCACTTCCACCAGGATGATGTCGCGCTCATAGGTGCGGCCAAAGCTGGTCTGGAAAAAGTGGACCAGCGGCATCTTGACGTGCCGCAGGACAATACGATCAATCTTGAAAGCCATTTACTTGTTCTCCCAGGGTGCAAACAGGTAGCTGCCGGTGGTTTCGCCACGGTCAAAAGCGACCACGGCCAAGCCTTGTGAGAGGTAGCAGTCAAACTGTTCGCTCACCGATTTCTGAATTTCGCGGGCGCGCGCCGGGTCACTACGTTTAAGGTCGCCAATGTTTGACGGCACATCAATGCGGGCTACGATCTCGGGCCGCGGTTCCGGCTGACCGGCCAGCAGATTGCGGACGCGCGAACTGTTGATGTACCACTCCGGAATGCAACGGTCCGTCGGCAGCCCGGCGTGCAGAGAGCTGGATGTGGTGCCGTACTGATTGAAGACAAAGCGTCGAATGACGGCGCCCAGACGCTCGATGTTGAAGAAGGCGTTCTTCAATTCCAGCGGGTCAAAGGTCCACTCGATCAGGTCGATGTCGCGGGTCATCGCTTCATCACGCTGCGCGAGCTTCAAACGGCGGCCCAAGCCCAGGTCGCGGTAGCCATCCAGGACACCCAGCATGTGGCTGTGGAGGTAGTACTTGCGGCCCGCCTTCAAGCCCGGGATGGCCAGGCAGAACGCCACCATCTTGTCGCCATCGTAGGCGCCAAAGACGTGGCCGCCCACTTTGGACGCCACCACGAACAGACGCACCGGCAGCAGGTCGATATCCTCAAAGCCCCAGATGGTCTTTTGGATCTTGACGGCTTCGACAAACTCGGCATTCTGGGTCAGTTGACGGACCGTGATCTCTTGGCGGCGAGCAGCTGTTTCACTCATTGCGGTTTAGTTCCTTGTTGGGCAGCAGCCGCGAGTTTCTCGGCTTGCTTGGCCTCATTCCAGATGGCGTCCATCTCCTCCAGCGAAGATTCATCCCATTTGCGGCCGGTCTGGTTCAGGCGGGTCTCGATATACCCGAAACGCGACCGGAACTTGGCATTGCTCAAGCGCAACGCTTGTTCTGCATCCACGCCCAGCTTGCGGGCCAGATTGACGACCACAAACAGAACATCGCCCATTTCGGCCGCAACGGCGGCGGGGTCGGGCGCGGTGGCCAGTTCGTTCAGTTCTTCGGTCAGCTTGGCGAGTACTTGCTGGCTATTCGCCCAGTCAAAGCCGACTTCGGCGGCCTTGCGCGTCAACTGCTGAGCTTCGGCCAGCGCTGGCTGGCTTTTTAAGACGCCCGCCAGCAGCGGCTCCGGCTTCGGGTCACCTTTGGCTGCCTTCTCCGCCAGCTTGATCTCATCCCAGCGCTGCTTCACATCTTCGGCCGTGTGCGCGACACCTGAGCCAAAGATGTGGGGGTGGCGCCGAATTAGTTTCTCGTTGATGGATTGCAGTGAATCGCCAATCGTGAAATGCCCCTGCTCGGCCGCCATCTGCGCGTAGAACACCGCCTGCAACAGATAGTCACCTAACTCCTCTGACAAACCCGGCATGTCGCGCCGGTCAATGGCGTCGAACACCTCATACACTTCTTCCAGCGTGTAGGGCTTAATCGAATCGAAAGACTGCTTCAGATCCCACGGACAGCCGTCGGGGCCTCGGAGCCGGGCCATGATCTGCACCAACTCTTCAAACCGGGCACCAATGCTACCGCCAGCGTCTTCCATTCAGGGGGATTGAACCGGGAACGGCTCAATCCTAAATAATAGCACCCCGCCGGAGGTGCGGTGCTATTCTCAAGGGGCGGCAGGAGGCCAGTATCCCCATCACTGGAACCCTCTACATCAGACTGCTGGGCGGATTTGCGGTGTCCGTCAACGGTGAGTTGGTCCCCGAGGAGCGGTGGACACGCCGCAAGGCCAAGACGCTCGTCAAGATCCTCGCCCTGGAGTCAGCGCGCGAGCTGCACCGTGACCAGCTGGTGGAGCGGCTGTGGCCTGAACTGGAGCCCTCGCTCGGCCAGAACAATCTCCATAAGACCCTGCACGCGGCCCGCCGGGCGCTGGAGCCGCAGTTGGAGCCGGGAGCTCCCTCCCGCTTTCTGATCACGCTGGAACAACGCCTTGCCCTCCGGGCACCCGCGGAACTCCAGGTCGATGCGATCGATTTTGAGCAGGCCGCCGCGATGGCCCTGGCAGAGCCTTCGATCGCCACGCTGAACGCGGCGCTTCATCTTCACCGGGGCGAATTGCTACCGGAGGATCGTTACGAAGACTGGGCGGCCTCCTCCCGGGAACGCCTGACCCAGCGCTATGGCGAACTGCTGGACCGGCTGGGCCGCCTGCACGAAACTGCTGAAGATCACCCCGCCGCCATCGAAGTATGGCAGAAGGCAGTTCCGGCCGACCCTTGTAATGAGACCGCCCACCGGGGCCTGATGCTGGCTTACGCCGCCAGCGGACGGCGGCATTTAGCGATCAGCCAATATCGTGCCTGTGTCGAAGAGCTACGGCGGCAGTTGGAGACAGAACCCGAGGCCACCACCACGGCGCTGTATGAGCGGATACTCGGCGGCAGCTTTCCCGTTCAGGCAGTGGCGGCGGCTGCGGTTGGGGCGTCAGGCCTCCATGGACTCCCGAAGTCCTCGCCGATCTCGACCAGTCCCCTGCCCGGCGCGCCGCCCGAACCCGCAAAGGCCGGCATGTCTGCTCGCCTGCGGTTGCGCTGGGCCATCGGTGCCACCCTGGGTCTGGTGGGGGTGAGTGGTTGGGAGGCTTGGCGGCAGTGGCAAGGCTCACGGGCCATCAACTCACTGGCGGTGTTGCCATTTGCCAGCGACGAGACGCTGGAGTTTCTGGCCGACGGTCTCACTGAAGGCTTGATCAACAGCCTATCCCGACTGCCCGGTCTGCGGGTGATGGCGCGGAGCACTGTGTTTCGCTACAAGGGCCGCGCCACGGACCCGCGTGATGCCGCCCAGGCAACGGGTGTCCGCGCCTTGGTGACCGGGCGCGTGGTCCAGCAAGGGCCGACGCTGGTGGTCAGCGCGGAGCTGGTGGCGGCCGACGATGGGGCGCAGCTTTGGGGACGCCAGTACCGGCTGGAGGCGGGACAGCTGACTTCGGCTCAGTCGGCCATTGCCTCTGATCTGGCCGCCGCGCTGGCGCTGCAACTGCAACCAGAAGCGCAGCGGCGTCTGGCGGAACAGGACACACGGAGTCCGGCAGCCTACCGCAACTACTTGCTGGGCAGGTTCTTCTGGAATCAGCGGACCGCCGATGGATTCCGCAACGCGATCCAGCAGTTTGACCAAGCAGTCCGGCTGGACCCGTCATTTGCCAAAGCCTATGCCGGACTGGCGGATTGTTACGGTCTGCTCGGTTTCGACACGGACTCCCCCGGGAAAACATGACGCAAGCCCGCGCCATGGCCACTAGGGCGCTGCAACTGGACCCAAACCTGCCGGAGGCGCACACTTCACTGGCGATGGTGAAAGCATTGTATGACTGGGATTGGTCCGGTGCCGAGGCCGAGTTCCGGCGCGCGATCGAACTGAATCCGGGCGCGGCCACCGCCCACCACTGGCTGGGGGTCCACCTGAACGGCCAAGGCCGGCGACGGGAAGCGGAGACGGAACTGAACCGGGCTTTGGAGCTGGATCCACTTTCGCGGATCATCAACGTGAATGCCGCCTACCCCGCGCACTTCAATGGCGACTACGCCGCCGCAGAACGCCTTTACCGGCGGGCGCTGGATCTCGATCCAGGGTTTGTGGTGGCCCACGAAGATATCGCTTTGCTTTACGAACAGACGGGCCGTCCGGCCGAGGCTGCCCGTGAGATCGCCATCGCTTTGCGGCTGTCGAATGAGGCGGGCCTAGCCGGGCAGTTCGAGGCTGCACCCGGCTATCTGGCCAAACTAAAGCTGCTCCGGGAGCACCGGATCAGTGAAGCACGAACGCAGTACGTGGCTCCCATGGTGATCGCCGAGCTGTCGGCTCGTCTGGGCGACGCCGACCAGGCCTTCCATTGGCTGGATCGGGCACTGGAGCAGCGCGCGGCTCCGCTGGTCTACCTGAAGGTGGACCCTCGCTACCGGCTGATCCGCTTAGACCCTCGGTTCGCCGTGGTGTTGCGCAAAATCGGACTAAACTAGTTTCCCCTTAATATCAAACGCTTCCGTACTGGAAGTGATTTGGAAGAGACCCGGAACACCGGTGTCCCCTTGGGCGGAAGAGCCCTCCCGCATCCTCGGCCTTGAGGATTGCATGCACTTGAATTCATTTCTGATCCGCTGCTGGCGAGATGGGGAACGGGCGGATATCTTCATCGCCCAGCATGTCCAAAGTGGGGACAGCTTCCGGTCCAACGACTGGGCCCAGATCGGCGAATGGGTGCGGTCGCAGAGCCGCCTGGCTCTCTCGGCGGTCCATCCAGCGGATGCGCCTGAACCGGGGCAGAACGAACCAGAAACACCCGAGCCGGAACCATCAGCAGCCAAGAAGGCGGATGCCCAGTGAGGACCTTCCCTTCTCCGCCGACAGCAGCCGCCAGCACCCGCCCGGCACCGGGAAACTGGGCGGCGAGCGCGAAGGCCGCGACCAGCGCTGGCGTGGCGACCTGGACCGCATCGCCAAGGGTGACGAGGCGGCCATGGCGGCGCTGTTTGAAGAGAGCCGCCGCATCTCGTCGTGGATGTCGCGGCGGATCCTCCACTGCCCGGAAGACGCCGAAGAGGTGCTGACCGACGCCTACGCCCAGTTGTGGCGAAATGCCGGTCACTATGATTCGACCAAAGGCGGTGTGTCCAACTGGATCGTGCTGCTGGTTCGTTCCCGGGCGCTGGACCTGGCGCGGCGGCGGAATTCGCGGTCGCGATGGGAGGTGGAGCTTTCTCCGCAGCATCGCGAGCGTTGCCGGGACTTCACCCCGGAGCAAAACCAAGTCCGGCGGACCCAGAACCGGTATGTCCGCACCGCTCTTTCGCAACTGCCGCGCGACGAACGCCACCTGCTGGAACTGGCCTATGACGAAGAACTAACACACGCCGACATTGCCCTCCGGCTGGGCTTACCCCTGGGGACCGTCAAGACCCGGATCCGCCGCGGCTTGTCTCGCATGCGGAAGCTGCTGGACGGGACGGCGCCGCCGAATTGCGTCAACGATCCGGCAAAATCCCGGGCGGCCTAGGGCTTTCCTCTTCTCGAACCGCTGGCAAAGCAACCGCCCGGAAACCGATAAGCGTTGAGATGCGGGGGTTTCTCCAGTTCGTGGTTCCGATTTGGGCGCTCACCTGCCTGCAGGTTCCGGCGATAGCGCAGAATGGCGTCTCCACCGTGCGCATCCAGAGCTCACCGGCGGGCGCGCCTTTCTGGGTGGACGGTGTCCGGTATGTGGACGCGGTCAACCTGCCCTGGGTGATTGGATCGCGGCACACCTTGGCGGCGGTCGGGCTCTCCTCACCCCCGCAGTTTCCGGTCGAGTACGCCTTCATCAGCTGGGCGGAATCGAGTGGTTTGTGGTCGGCCCAATCTCCCACGGTGATGGTCACGGCCAGCCCTACGGTCACCCAGTACACCGTTTCGTATACGGCCTCCTACCGGGTCGAGATCGAGATTCCGGATATGGCGATCGGCCTAATCCGGTTAAACACGGCGGACCTGACTCAAGCGGTGCAGTACTTCGCGCAGGGCACCGAACTACTGCTGCAGGCCATCCCCCAGCCCGGGTGGTTGTTTGTGACTTGGGGGCCGGAGTCACTGCCCTTTGGCCTCAACCCGCAACCCAGCCAGGTCCGCGCCAGGGTGGACGCGCCGATGACATTGCGTCCGTGGTTTGGCCGGGCGCGCGTGGTCTCCTTTGCCACAGTGCCCGCCGGGCTAAACCTCTTTATCGATCGCACCCTGAGCACCACGCCGACCACTCGCGACTGGGCCTTTGGCGGCCAGTACCCATTGAGCGCGCCCAACGCCCAACAGGACCAGACAGGCCAGTGGTGGGTGTTCGATTCCTGGAGTTCCGGTGGACCCCAGACGCAAACCTATACCGTCACCGAAGCGGGCAACTTTGGCGTGACGGGCCGGTTCAAGGCAGGCTTTCAAGCCATCTTTGAGACTTCACCCAACGGCTTGCGGCTGAATATCGATGGCCGCGAGAACTGGCCCAACTACTTGTTCACCTGGGCTGTGGACAGCGTCAAGACCGTCGCGGCGCCGCCCGAGCAGACGGACGCGGCCGGCCGGCGTTGGCGCTTTGCTCGCTGGGAGCATGGTGGCGACGCTACGCAGAGCATCACCGTCAAGGGCAATCTGCGTTGGAAGGCCGTCTATGAGCGGCAGCCGCGCCTGACGGTAGAAACAGTACCCGCCGGCTTGACGATGGAAGTGGATGGCAAGCCGTGCCGCACACCCTGCCAGATTGATCGCGATTCGGGCACCACGCTATGGGTGGCTGCACCGCCGGTGATCAACCTGACAGCGGATAGCCGCCTGGAACTGACGGGCGGTGGTGACCAGTCCGTGACGCTGTCCAGCGACCAGCGGGTGCGGTTCACCTATACCCGGTCCCACCGGCTTTCCACTTCCGTCACGCCAGCTGAGGCAGGGACGATTGAGGTATTACCCGCACTGGCCAGCGGCTTCCTTCCGGAAGCGGCAGTGGTAACGGTCCGCGCGGTGGCCGAACCCGGCTACCGGCATGTCCGCTGGGAGGGTGACCATCCCGTGGTGATGGCCGCGCCCCGGGCCGTACGGGCCGTGTTTGAGAGAACACCCTGGATCGCCGGAGCGCGAAACGCGGCCGGTCCGCAGACGGCGGCACCGGGCGGGCAGATCGAGATCACCGGTCTCAACCTGGCACCGCGGGCGGAAGTGGCCACCACTCACTCACCCGCACCCCAGACACTGGCCGGTGTGGTGGTGATGTGGCAGGACCGGATGCTGGCTCTCATCGCGGTCTCCCCGGAGCGGATCGTGGCCGTCCTGCCTTGGGACATGCCGGAAGGGGAGCATACCCTGCTGGTACGCCAGCCCCGGCAACCCAGCGTCACTGCCACGCTCCTGGTGGAGACCTATGCCCCGGGCCTGTTCGACACCGTCCGTTACTTTGGCCCCAGCGAGATGGTCTTAACCGCCACCGGCTTAGGCCCGTATGAAATTCCACCAATGGAAGGGTTTCCTCCCGTGACCTACACGCAACCGGCCGCACGGCTGGAAGTGCTGGTAGACGGCATCCCGCTGCGTGGCATCCGGGCCACTGCGTCATTCACCTATGTCGGCCTGACGGACATCCGCCTGCCGGTCTCCATTCCCATCGACGCCACCATCCAACTGCGCATCGGCGACCGCCTGAGCAACGCGGTGCGCCTGAAAAGGCCGTAGATGATGCAGCCCCAGTTGAACACCACGGCCAATGCGGCTTGAAGCGGGCGCTTGCGGGGTGCAGGTTGGGCCTACAATCGTGACTATGGCTGCGGTTCAGATTCCGCTTGAAGAGTACTTGTCCACCACGTACCATCCCGACTGCGACTATGTCGACGGCGAGTTGCTGGAGCGAAATGTGGGAGAGAAGAATCACGCGAGATTTCAGACACGTCTGATTCGCCTGTTGGGTGATCTGGAACAGCGGTTGGGCATTTGGGTGGTGGCGGAACTACGGCTCCAGGTCAGACCGGACCGCTTCCGGGTTCCCGACGTAATGGTGACCAGAAGTCGGTTCAGTCTTGAGCGGATGGCCATAGGTCCGGCGTCGAGTTGGTGCAGTAGGTCGACGGCTCCGCCGGGTCCGGCGGGCTGATAATTTCTTGGAGCGTTCGGAGTAAACTCGTGCAAGTTTATCGTCCATTACGCGACTACTGAAAGGCTGCTCTTGTCCACAATCAGGAGTGCTCATCGATTACCTTCAACAGACCAAGCTTTGGGGATCGCTATCAAAAAATCGCCCGGCTAAGCTGGCGCTTGCCGGGCAGGTTATCCCACACAAACAGTCGATTCTGAAGGCTCCACCGGCCGGGTGGAGGGGGGCCGGCCGGTGGGGTTACTTGGGTTAGGAGCAGCCGCTAGTGGAGCCGCAGTTGCCGCATTTGTAGCAGGAGCCGTTGCGGGTCATGATGCCACCGCATTCGGCGCAGACGGGGGCGTCGGCGGAGGCCAGATCGAACTTCAGTGACTGCTGGGGCTCTTCTTCGGTTTTGCTGAGCTTGGGCACGTCACCGGCTTCCACCGGGGGCAGCACTTCTTCGCCGATGAACTTATTCGACAGCCACCGGAAGATGTAATCCATGATGGACTTGGCGTAGGGAATCTGTTGGTTCCCGGTCCAGCCGGAGGGTTCGAATCTTACGTGGCTGAACTTATCGACATAGAACTTCAGCGGCACGCCATACTGTAAGCCGAAGCTGACGGAGGTGGCGAAGCTGTCCATCAGGCCGGCGATGGTGGAGCCTTCCTTCGACATACGAATGAAGAGCTCACCGGGCTGGCCGTCGTCATAGAGGCCCACGGTGATGTAGCCTTCATGACCGGCGATGGAAAACTTGTGCGTGATCGAGGTCCGCTCATCGGACAGGCGGCGGCGGGTGGGGCGGTAGACAATCTTTTCGACCACCTTCTCGGTCGCAACGGCGGGACCGGAACCGGCTTTGGCTCCCTTGGCGTTGCCGCTGGACATGGGCTGGACGCGCTTGGAGTTATCGCGATAGATGGCGACGGCCTTCAGGCCCAGGCGCCAGGATTCCATGTAGGCATCGGCGATGTCGTCGACGGTGCACTCTTCCGGCATGTTGATGGTCTTGGAGATGGCGCCCGAGATGAAGGGCTGCGTGGCGGCCATCATCTTGACGTGGCCCATGTGGTGGATGAACCGCTGGCCGTTCATCGGCTTGAAGCTGCAATCGAAGATGGCCAGGTGCTCCGGCTTGATGTGGGGCGCGCCTTCGATAGTGCCGGTGGAATCGATGTGCTGGACGATCTTGTCGGTCTGTTCGGCCGAGTAGCCCAGCTTGATCAGCGCCTCGGGAACGGTGCCATTGACGATCTTGATGACGCCGCCGCCGACCAGCTTCTTGTACTTCACCAGCGACAGATCGGGCTCAATGCCGGTAGTGTCGCAATCCATCATGAAGCCGATGGTGCCGGTGGGGGCGATAACGGTGACCTGGGCGTTGCGGTAGCCGCTGGAGCGGCCGCTCTCGTAGGCCAGGTTCCAGCAATCCTTCGCCGCATCGTAAAGGTCCGCCTGGATATTGCGGGGGCTGATGCGGGCGGTGGAATCGCGGTGCATGCGGATGACTTCGAGGAAGCTTTCCTCGTTGATGCCGTAGCCGGGGAACGGACCCACGGCCTCGGCCATGCGGGCGCTGGTGAGATAGGCTTGTCCGCACATCACCGCCGTGATAGCGGCGGCCATGTCGCGGCCCTCGTCGGAATCATAGGCGCGGCCCATGGACATCAGCAGCGCGCCCAGGTTGGCGTAGCCCAGGCCCAGAGGGCGGAAGTCGTGCGAGTTGCGCGCGATCATCTCGGTGGGGTAGCTGGCGGAATCGACGATGATCTCCTGCGCCATGGTCATGGTGTCGACGGCGTGGCGGAAGGCTTCGACGTCGAAATCACCGCTCAGGGTCTTGAA
This sequence comes from Bryobacteraceae bacterium, assembly GCA_947458745.1. Taxonomy (GTDB): domain Bacteria; phylum Acidobacteriota; class Terriglobia; order Bryobacterales; family Bryobacteraceae; genus JAPKYZ01. Next base: position 133,242 of record CANGYQ010000009.1, read on the forward strand.
CTTCATCAGGTTCAAGCTGGAGAGGTTGCAGGCCGAATCGTCCAGGAACATGTACTCCGAGCAAGGGTTGGAGGCGTTGATGCGCGCCGTGGCCTTGCTGGTGTGCCACTTGTTGATGGTGGTGTCGTACTGCATGCCGGGGTCGCCGCACTGCCAGGTGGCCTGGGCGATGTCGCGCATCAGTTCCTTGGCCTTGTGACGGTTGACGGGCTGGCCGTTGACGCGGCTCTTGGTCCACCAGTCGCCGTCGGCTTCGACAGCCTGCATGAAGTCATCCGTGACACGGACGGAGTTGTTGGCGTTCTGGAAGAAGATGGACGAATAGGCGTCGCCGTCGAGCGAGCTATCGTAGCCGGCATCGATGAGGGTGTGGGCCTTCTTTTCTTCCTTGGCTTTGCACCAGATGAAGGACTGGACGTCGGGGTGATCGACATTGAGCACCACCATCTTGGCGGCGCGGCGCGTCTTGCCGCCGCTCTTGATGACGCCGGCGAAGGCGTCGAAGCCCTTCATGAAGCTCAAGGGACCGGAAGCGCGGCCGCCACCGGAGAGGATAGCGTTCTCTTCGCGGAGGTTCGACAGGTTGGTGCCGGTGCCGGAGCCCCACTTGAATAGCATGCCTTCGGTTTTGGCGAGGGTGAGAATGGATTCCAGCGAATCGCTGGCCGAGTTGATGAAGCAGGCCGAGCATTGCGGACGCGGATCGGACGGGTCCAGTTGCTGGATGGTGTCCGAGATTTCGTCGTAATAGTAGCCGTAGCCGCGCTTTTCGCTCTTGACGCCGACGTTGAACCAAACGGGTGAGTTGAAGCAGGCCTTTTGGTGCAGCATCAGGTGCGCCAGTTCGTCGCGGAAGTTTTCGGCATCGCGGTCGGTCTTGAAGTAGCGGCCCTCCTTGCCCCACTCGGCGATGGTGTCGACGACGCGATGAATAAGTTGGGCCACACTGGTTTCGCGGTCGGGCGTTCCCATCTTGCCGTGGAAGTATTTGGAGACCACAATATTGGTGGCCGTCTGGGACCAATCGACGGGCACTTCAACGTCGCGCTGCTCAAAAATGACGGCACCTTTGTCGTTTCCAATGGTGGCCGAACGGCGCTCCCAGCGGACTTCGTCGTAAGGTGTCCGGTTCGGCTCCTGCCGAGCGGTGAAATAGCGAGGAAAAGCAACCCCGGTGCGTTCGTTCTTTCGCAAAGAACGGCGCGAGTCTCGAATTTTGGAACTTAAAGCGACGCCAAGCTGGCCCATGATGCTGAAAACCTCTTATTATTTGCCTGAAAAGGCGCAAGGGGATCCCTAGACCCCGATCGCACCCGTTCGTAATCATGCCCCAATATGTAGTGGTACGTCAAGAACTATATCTACATGCCGTACATCAGGTTACGATCAGGTGATTCCGGCCAAGGATTCAACATACGGGCGCGGCGCGGGGCGGGTCCGAATCGGCGGATCTCGTTTTTTTCGCGAATCCGGGACATGGTGAGACAAAGTGAGACATTTCACTGCCACCGTCACGGAATGAGTATGGGGTCCGGGCCGGGTGGTTGGGCCGGGTGGGAGTGGCAGGTGCTTGAAATTACAGAGGAAACGGTCGGATGTCGCCGCGTGACCCGGCTGGCCCGGCCACCGGTGTGAACGCCCCGGGGTCTCCGGGAGCGGGGACTATTCGTAGCGCAGGGCCACGACGGGGTCGAGCCGGGCGGCCTTGTTGGCGGGCCAGATGCCGAAGAAGAGGCCGACACCCACGGAGACCAGCACACCGGCGGCAGCCGCCCACAGGGGCACGGAGACCGGCAAATTGGGGAACGCCAGACCGGCCCCGGCGGAGATCAACCAGCCGAAGCCCATGCCCAGCAGACCGCCAATGAAGGTGAGTACGACGGCTTCCGTGAGGAACTGCGTGACGATGTCAGAGCGTTTGGCACCGAGCGCTTTGCGGATGCCGATTTCGCGCGTGCGTTCGGTGACGGAGACGAGCATGATGTTCATGACACCAATACCGCCCACCAGCAGGCCGATGGAGCTGAGGACCACCATGACGAGTGCCGTCATGGCGGTGACGCTGCGGAAATTCTCGATCATCTGTTCGGCGGTGGAGATGAAGAAGGTGTCGGGCTTGTCGTGGCCGACGCGGCGGGCTTGGCGCAAGGAAGTCCGGACTTGATCCTCGGCTTGCGAGATGCGGCCGGGTTTGGCCATGGCGACGATCAGATGCTCCTCCGCCGCCGGGGACATTTTGCGCATGGTCCAGTAGGGGATGACGACGCGGCTATCCTGTCCGCCCAGGGCGGATTCCGCCCCGCGCTTCAGCACGCCGATCACCTCATATTTGTGACCATCGATATCGATCCATTTGCCGAGCGGGTCGGCGGTGGAGAAGAGGGCCTTGAAGACATCCTCACTGATGACGGCCACGGGCAGATGCCGGATGTTCTCGGCATCAGTGAAGAAGCGGCCCATCAATAGTTCGGCTTGGCCGGAATCGCCGTAGCCGTCGTCGGTGCCGGTGAAGTCGAGATTGTAGAACTCATTGGAACCGTACTTGGCTTTGGGGATGGTCCGCCAGGCACCAAACAGAACGGGACTGACGCGCTTACATTCACTGCAAGCCTCAGCGACGGCGCGGAACTGCTCATAGGAGATGGGGCGACGCATGCGCTCCTCGGGTGTCCTATTGCCAAAGACGACCCCGATGCGGAACTTGAAAACCAGCAGCGTGTTGGTGCCGAACGACTGCAGGACGCCCGAGACAGCACCATCAAAGCCCGTCAGGATAGACCCGACACCGATGATGGTGCCGGTGCCGATGATGACGCCCAGGACGGTGAGGAAAGCGCGCAGCTTGTAGGCACGCAGCGTGTCAAACGCGAGGCGGACGGAGGCGAGGCTGCTGGAGTTGGTCATGGAAAATGAAGGGCTACTTGTCGACGCGGAGGGCTTCAATGGGGTCCAGTTTGGCGGCTTGGCGGGCCGGGTAGATGCCGAAGAAAAGACCGACGGCGGAAGAGAGGGTCACCGAGATCACGACGGAGGAGATGGGCATCGCCATGGGCACGGGTGTAGAGGAACTGACGATGACCGCGATCAGCCAGGCGATCGCGACGCCGACGAGGCCGCCGGTGCCGGACAAAACCGAGGACTCAATCAGGAACTGCCACAGAATGTCAGAGCGCCGGGCCCCGACCGATTTACGGATACCAATTTCATGCGTGCGTTCGGTGACTACGGCCAGCATGATGTTCATGATGACGACACCGCCGACGATCATGAAGACACTGACGACGGCCAACGCCGTGGCAGCGATGGCGCCGGTCATCTGATCCCAGGCTTGGGATAGGGAATCGGAGGAGAGAATGGCGAAGGTGTCGTCCTGTTGGGGCCGCAGATGGCGGTGCGCCCGGATGAGCATGCGGACCTCGTCCTGGGCCTGGGCGAGATAGCTATGCTCAATGGCCGTGGCCATATAGCCGATGCCTTTCCGGGCACCATAGGACTTGAAGTAGGTCTCGATGGGGATCATCACGAAGTTGTCGCGCGACTGGCCGAAGACACTGCCCTGGGCTTTGGCCACGCCAACGATCTGATGCGGGCGGCCGCCGAGGGAGATGGACTTGCCGACGGCGTCGACGTTGGGGAAGAACCGGTCCTTGATGTCAGCCCCGATGAAAGCAACCAATAGATGGCGGGCGTTATCGGTTTCCGCGAAGAAGCGGCCCGAGACGATCTGGGTGTTGGTGATGGAGGCCATGTTGGGCGAAACGCCCTGGAGGGCCACGCCATCCAGACGGTCGCCGGAGATGGTCACATCCGTGCGGCGGAAGGTCTGCATGCCGATCTCTTTGACCAACTTTGATTGCTGGCGGATGAAGGCGAACTCCTCACGGGTCAGTTCGGGGTTCTTGCGGAGATACTCGAGGTACTTTTTGGGGTCCCAATTGCCGACGAACGCCATGCGAAGGACGCGGAAGCCATCGGCACCCATGTCGGAGACATTTTGGGCGATGTAGAGGTCCATGCCATGGATGATGGACATGACGGCAATCAAGGTGGTGGTGGCCAGGATGATGCCCAGCAGAGTCAAGAAACTGCGCAGCAGGGAGCCCCGGAGCGAACCCACGGCGACGGAAAAGGCTTCACGGATATTGGAATTACCGGTCACTGTTCAAGCCAGACGATAAACGGCTCACGTTTGTTCCCTTAGGGTGACGGCCGGGCCCGGAATGCTGGGGCGAGTTACCGCCAAGATGGGGTATTCAGCTCGACCGTTGGAGAACCGTTTGTTGTTACCGGCCCGTGGAGGCGGGGGCCTGCTGCTGCAACCAGCCGGTAACAAGTTCGTCCACCCAGAAGCGTGGCTTGGTGCGCGAGACAAAGCCGACGTGGCCTCCGTGGCGGGTGGTGACCAGTTGCAGATGCGGGTTGGTCTGGAAGGCGGGATGCCCGTAGACACGAAACGGGATGAGGGGGTCGTCCTCGGCCTGGACCACCAGGGTGGGCGTCGCGATGGGAGCCAGGAAGTTCTGGGCCGACTGGGTGCGGTAGTAGTTTTCCGCCGAGCCGAAGCCAAAGTGCTGGGCGGTGACGCGGTCGTCAAAGGCGATCACCGATTCGACTCCCTGGAGCGCATCGGGCGAGTACCGGTCCGGGTGTTGGGCACAGCGGCGGAGGTACCGGGCTTTGAGGCGGCCGACGAAGCGGCGCTCATAGATGCGATTCTCCCAGCGCATCATCTGGCGGCAGCAGGCGTCGAGATCGATGGGCGTGGAGATGGCGACGGTTCCCGCCAGGAGCGATGCGTCCGCGCCGAGTTCGCCCGTGAGCTTGAGCACAACATTGCCTCCCAGCGAAAAGCCGGCTAAGTAGACGGGTCCTCGGCCTTGCTGGGCGTACTGACGGATGATGGCGGCCAGATCGGAGGTGAGGCCGGCGTGATAGAGCGTGGGGCAGTGGTGCTCCGTGCCCCCACAGGTTCGCATGTTGAGGCGCAAGGTGCGGAATCCGGCTTCCAAGGCAGCCTGAGCCATGGAGACCATGTAACCGGAGTCATGCGAGCCTTCGAGACCGTGCAGCAGGATGAAATCACCCTGGGGTGCGGGGATCAGAGGGGACTGCTCAATCCCGAGCACTCGGATGCCGGGCTCCGTTTCAAAAAGACGTGGGGTTTCTGGAAAGGGGCGATGGGAAAAGTCGCGAGGCCAGAAGTTTCCGGCGATGGTGGCAAGATGGCGGTTGCGGAAGAACGGCTGGAAGGTGCGCACGGAAATCGGTGGAGCGACAGCTTCCAGACAAGGCTCAAGTTGGAAGGCTGCCGCTCTAGCAGCAGTATAGCGTCTGCGGCGGCGCGTCTGCCTACTCTTCCGGCGAAGAAGACGTGCGGCTGAGGTCTTCGGCCAGGATGATGGCCTCGGCGAGATCCTTCATGGGCCGGCGGAGGCGGCGGCTCTCGTTGCGGAGACGGAGGTAAGCCTCTTCTTCGGTGAGTTGGTAGCGGTGCTGAAGGATACCCTTGGCGCGTTCCACCAATTTACGGGTTTCCAGCTGCCGCTTCATCTCCTGGGTTTCTTCAAGCAGGCGGGCATTGTGTTGAGCCAGGAAGGCCTTGGAGATGGCTCCGCCCATCTGCTCCCCGATGAAGGTCACCAGAGCAATCTCTTCCGGACGGTGAGCGTGCGGCTTGCGGTGGTGGACGTTGACGACGCCGATGACATCGCCACCGGTCAACAGCGGCACCGACAGGAAGGCCTCGTAGGTGTCTTCCACCAGCGCCTGGAAGCGCTTGAAACGACGATCGGAAGAAGCATTCTCGGCCAGTGCGACGACTGACTTGTGTTCGGCCACCCAGCCGGTGACGCCTTCGCCTACTCGCATACGGAGCATGCTGAGGTCTTCTTTATGGGGCACCTGAGAGGCACGCAGGACGATCTCGTCCGAGTCTTTTTCGATCAGGTAGATGAGGCAGGCATCGCACTCGGTGACTTGCACAGTGAGACCGACGATCTCGCCCAGCATCTCGTCGATAGAGAGCTCTGAACTGACAATGCTAGAGATCCGATGCAGAAGGGCGACTTGAGAAGGAGGGGTATCAGACGAAATGCCAAGTGGAGCCATGTTTAAAGCTAACGGCTGTAAGCCGATAGGTCAATTGAAACTTTTTATCTGGATCATTGCACATTATTCGGCCTCAAGAAACGCGCACGTCTCATTATGTGCTTTTTCTTTTTATACTTGGAAGCCTCTCGCGAAAGGTGGGCCGTCCGGCAAGTGTGTCATTTCTGCAAAATGTGTTTCCGCCATAGCGTCATATTGGAATCTTTTCAACCAAGCGGAAATAGGTTTATTCATGGCGTCTTATGCTCCACTGCGTGAGGTACCCAGGCTGCCGCTGGGCGGAGCGCGGCACCAGGCGAGAAGCGGGGCAAAAGCCATCGGCGGCACAGGTTGCCCTGGCCGCCGACGATTACCATAGTATTGGGATTCTGCTAATGCTTCAACCGGCTACAGGCCGTGACGGCACCCGTGACATCGATGGCCGCAGCCGCCTCATCAATGTGCTGCACCTTGCCATCGGCATCGACGACGAACGTAAAGCGGGCCGACATGCCGTTGGGCAGCATGATCCCGTAGGCCTTTACGGTTTCTCGAGTGCTGAAATCGGACAACATGGGGAATGTGGCATTGATATGCTCCTTGGCCCAATGGCCCAAACTGGGGAGCGAGTCTGTTGAGATGCCAAATACTGCCGCGCCAGCTTCCTGAAATTTGGCGATACCAGCCTGGTACGCCGTCATTTCCTTCGTTCAACCACCGGTAAAGGCGGCCGGGAAGAATGCCAGGACCACGGTTTTGCCGCGGTAGGCGCTCAGCTTGTGCTTCTTGCCATCGGTGCCCGATAGTTCAAAATCGGGAGCCATGTCGCCAATTTTGACGCTCGGCTTGACGGCGGGTGCTTGAGCCATCGCCATCGCGGCCGTAGCGGCAGTGGCGAGGATAATACGTCGAGTCATAAACCCTCCTCGAATCAAAGACTAGCACGACCGGCGCGCCCTTTACCGCGGCGCGAACCAGGGCTGAATGGGAAAGGAGGCATTCACGATCAGGTCATCACCCGGCGCGGTTCGCAGCCGGACATGCAGTTCAGAACGGGCGGCATCGTGAAACCAGGAACCAGCCGCCAGTTGATCCAGCGAAGCCACCCGATTGAGCTCCTTGGCTCCCGCGACCACCCGCTGGGGCGCGATGGTGTGGTGGGACACAAACTGATAGACGCGCCCAACGCGTTCTTCGATCTCTAGCCGCAGGTCATCCGCCACGGGCGCGGCATGGATCTGGGTGATCCCTTGCAGTTCCGGCTCCCAGAGAAAGTACTCCGCTCCCAACTGAGGGAAGTAGTGAAGTTCCATGATGGGGCCGCGCTGCAAGGGGAGGATGGTTCCGTTTTTGGCAAACCGCGGAAGCTGATGCGCAGCGGCGGTGATTTCAAGGCTGGTTCGTCCACGGTACATCCGGCCGCTATCCAGGTCTGTCCACTGGCCGGGCGGCAGGTAGACGCGGCGGCGGGTCTGATTGCCGGTTAGGGGTGCAATTAGCAGTTCGTCACCCAGCATGAATTGATCGGGATGCGCTGCCGACTCCGGGTCAAAGGGGAACTGCAGAGGCAAGGGATGAAGCACGGGATAGCCACGGTCGTTCATCTCCTGGAAGTAGGTCACCAGATGGGGTTCCAGCGAGGTCCGCAGGGCAAGCGCGGCGGGCTGAAGCTTCATGAATGGGGGCCGCAGGGCGATCGGCATGACGGCGGCCAGCATTTCCGCACGCTGGCGGGGAAGTCCCTCGGTGGCGGAGAACTCTGTGAGGTCGAAGGCGGGTAGCGGGAGGCCTGACAGGCTAAGGTGCAGAGCCACCCGCAAAGCTTCCGGCAAGCTCTGCGGTAGCGGGACGGCGGCTACCGGACGCCGGTCGGGAGAGAGAAAGCCGGCATGTTCGCGGAGCAGTTCGCCCGATGGCGGCTCAACCAGGCTGTATTGATCGAGCACTTCTTTCAGGTTGTTGCCCGCATGGAAGTAGAAGTCGATGCGGCGCGAATCCTGGGCGGTGACCCCAAAGGCCCCGGAGGCACTGGAAAAGTCGAACCGGTAGCGGCCCGAACGGGGAAAGCAGAGGCCATAGGACAGGCTGGAAAGCAGGAATGGGCGGTCCGTCTCGATCACTTGGCCGCGGGCATTCAATTCAGCATCCGCGCGCGGGCCCAGTCCGAAGAACCGCTCACTGGCGCTGGCCTGGAAGGGGAAGCGGGTGGAGGTAGCGTCCCGCAGTTCGTCCGCGTTCTGGCGCAATAGAGGAACACCTTTGGCGGAGGTGACGGACAGCCGGAAAGGCCGCTTGGACAGCGACACGGTGAGAGAAGCGGACTTGATCTCCACCGACTCGCTGGTTTCGGTCACCCGCAGTGGCACGGGAGCGACAGCGGCCGAGGGCCGGACGACCGGTGTGGCCAGCCAGTCCCGGCGGAACCGAAAACTGAGCGGGGAAATCCAGTCGATGGCCGCATGTCCATCACTCAGCTTGAAGCGAAAAGCGTCCCCATCGCGTTCGACGGCGGAGACGTCAGCAGCAAACAGCGGCGCCTGACAACAGCAGGCCGCCGCGACGATCAACAGCGGCCTGGTCATCCGCCAACAAGGACCAGATCACGTTGGATCTCGCCGGTGACCAGGGCCTCGCCAGCACCGATGTACATGTTGATCTCGGAACGGGCGCCGAACTCGGGCAAGTAGATGCCAGGTTCGATGGAGAAGCAGGTATGGGGAATCACGCGCCGGTCATCGTGGGTCTCCAGATTGTCCATGTTGGCGCCGGTGCCGTGAACGTCTTCACCAATCGAGTGGCCGGTGCGATGGAAGAAATACGCCTCCAGACCCGCCGTCCGAATGAAGCCGCGAGCCGCGTCGTCCACTTCAAACCCAAACAGCGGCGTCCCTGCCTTGATTGTCTGCTGCACGCGCTGAATGGCCGCATCCCGCGCTCCGGTGACGACGCCGAACACTTCTCGCATGCGATCCGGTGGCGTGGTGCCGCAGTAGCCCGTCCAGGTGATGTCGTAATAAACAGCGCCGGGCTGCTTTAGCTTGGCCCAAAGATCGATGAGCAGCAGGTCGCCGGGTTGAATCAGCCGCGACTGCTCCGGCGAAGGCTCATAGTGAGGATCGGAGGCGTGGTCGTTAACGGCCACGATGGGGCCGTGATCGGTGAACAGTCCCTCGCGGTCAAATGATTCGAGGATGAAGCGCTGGACATCAATCTCGCCCACGGGCTGGCGCTGTTTCAGCTTCTCGCCCGCGAAGGCAAAGGCCGCTTTGCGCACAGCATCCACCCGCACCTGGGCGTCGCGATGCTGGCGGTATTGATCTGGGGTCCAGGTTGCTTCGAACACCTGCACCAGATCCGCCGAGCTTGCCACGTCCACTCCCAGCGAACGGATCAGTTCCACCGTGCCGGCATCGACCATGGCCACATACGGCACCGCACATTGCGGCGAATACTGCATGGCGACGCGCTTGGCTCCGCCGAGGCAATCCACCAAGGCGGCCCGTTGCGCCGGCCAGCCGGCGTAGGCCACCAGACGGCCGGGAAGCGGGTCCAGGACATGTGACTCAATGCGGTGCACAATGCGAACGGGCTCACCTTCAGCTGGGATGTAGTAGTACCAGCGGCGCGTCACATTTTGCGTGGGCTGAAAACGGAGTACCCGGTAGGCTAGCGGGTCCCGCTGGTGATGATCAAAAAAAAGCCAGCCGTCCAGCCCCTGTTCGCGGAGCGCAGCCTGCATCGCCTTCAATCTTACAGTTTGTTCCATGCCACCTTCGCTTCCAGATTAGCGACTCCCGCGAGATCACGGGCATCGATCACCGAGAATGACAGGATATCGTCTCGCCAATCCTGGCTGAGTCCATCGGGATGCTGGGTGGCTACCGTGACGCTGTATTCCTGGCGTGTCAGCGCGCAGGCAAAGGCGAACCGGATCGTCAAGCGATCACCGGCTTCCACGGGCCCGATCGGCATACCCTCCACTTTCGAGTTGGTGCCGTAGACATCCATGCCCAGGCGGTTCCGAATCAGCAGACCGGCCACCAAACTGTCGCAAGCGCGTTGGACTCGGACGGTGATCTCCATCACCAGCGGATCCCCGGTGCGGGCAAGGGCGGTCTCGTTTCCGGCCTGGTCCAATAGCCGAACCTGCTCAATCAGACTGACCCCATCGCCATGGCGCGACCCCTGGCTATCTTGCCGGTGATCGCCGGCCAGCGCCAAGCCCACGTAACGGTTGACAACGTCGTGAGGTGAGCCCAGCATGTCGACCGAACCCTCAATCAACAACGCCGCCTGATCCGCCAGACGCTTCACCAGCCCCAGATCGTGAGAGACGAAAAAGATCGTCTTGCCGCGCTGCTTGAACTCTTCAAACTTGCGCATACAGCGGTTGGCAAAACGCACATCACCCACCGCCAAGGCCTCATCGACGATCAGAATATCCGGGTCCACATGGACGGCAGAGGCAAAGGCGAGGCGGACGTACATGCCGCTGGAGTATTCCTTCACCGGCCGGTCGAGAAATGAGCCGATGTCGGCAAAGGCGGCGATCTCGGGCAGCCGCTGGTCGGTCTCACGGCGCGAAAAGCCCATCAACTCACTGGTGAGATAGACATTTTCACGGCCCGTAAATTCAGGGCTGAAGCCCGCCCCTAGCTCAAGCAGCGCGGCCACGCGGCCTTCGCGTCGGATCGTTCCGGAGGTGGGTTCGAGAATACCGGCGATGATCTGCAACAACGTGCTTTTGCCGGACCCGTTGGGCCCAATTAGCGCAAACGTTTGGCCGGGTTCAATCTGGAGCGTGATATCACGGAGAGCCTGAAAGTCTTGGTGGAGGTTGGGAGAAAACGGGAACGATTCCAGCAACCGGTCCGAGGGACGGCGGTAGAGGGGAAAGGTTTTCGAGACCTGATCGAGAGCAACCACGCAAGAACGACTGTATCGCTCCCGCGTGGCTGCGCGCGAGTCAGGGGGAATTAGAGCCGGAGGGTAACGGTCAGGTCGCGGCCCGGCGATCCGCTGCCGGATGGCGGCACCGAGATGATATCGAGCCCCAACTGCGTCATCTCGGCCAGCGGTGGCAAACTGAAGCCATCCACGACATTGGAGATCTTGGCCCCCGCCGGGATGGTGAGGTCACACAGCGTTTGGCCGTTGCGCCGCAAGCGCACAACCGCCGGTTGTCCCATCGGCGCCTCCCGCACGACCGCGAAGATGTCCCTGACGGCTCGGCCTTCACTGACGACAACGGGCGTTACCGCGGAAGACTGGACGGCCAAGTAGCCATCCACCTGCAGAGCTAACTGGCCCCCGGTTAGGGTCCGGAGTCCTTGGTCCACATTGAACGTGAATCCTCGGCGGGAGACTGGGCTGTCCCCGCGTGAGTTCGTAACCACCATGTCGGCCGCGGCGATTCGCGCGTTCGGCAGGTAGATCGAGTACGAGAAACTCCCACTGGCCGGACTGCCGAAGAAGTCCCGGCCAAATGGGATTACGACGACGTGCCGCTTCAGGTGATACACAGCCGCCGCGGAAGAATGGGGCGCGGCGGTGGTTTGTGAAACCGCGCGAGTGACGCGATAAGCGTTGCTCAACAGTTCCTCCACCCGCATCACTTCACCATCCACCTGGATCAACGACCCCGGGGCCGCAACGCCCGGGCGGTTCAGTGGAACCTGATTGCTTCCCCCAGTCATTCCGGCACCCAGTGCGAAGAGGCTGGGGCTAGCCAACTCATCCCAAAAGTGAAGCGTCAGCGTAGCCGCCGTCACCGAGCGAGTGTTGGTCAGGTCAGCGAACCCCACACTCAGCACGTCAACACTGCCCGTGCCCATCGTGGAGAGGCCAAAGAAAGGCTCCGGTGCCACCTCGAGATCCTGCCCATTACCGGCGCTGCCTCCAATCAACCAACGCGTCAACGGAGCCAGCGCAGGCTCGCTCTCCTCATCCCGGACGTTCGCCGAACGGCCCGTGATCTCTACGGTGGCGTGCTGCCGGTTTGGCACATCGAACACCGCCCGGTCAGAGCGCGTCGTTGCGCCGAACCGCCAAGCGGCTTCCGCCACCGTCATCTTGCTGGTCGCATCCGGAACGATGGTCCAGGGCAGGTTGACCGCGAAGGTCGTGCCATCATTGGCGATCACCACGCGCTCCTGACCCGCTCCCTTCCCATCGCTAATGCGCACGACGGCACCGCGGAACTCATTCGTCAGCAGCGCGAGTGCCGCATTGCCGGCCGTCGTGGGCGTAGCCACCGTCACTTGTGTTTCAGGCACCAGTTCCAGCCGCCAGTAGAAGTTGGCGTGGTCATAGCTTTCGTCAGGAGCCGGAAGCAACTGTGTAGCCAGACCTGGATCGACGAACTGCGCTGCCGGCGGTACCCCGGCGGCGATCCGCTGCAACTGCTGCGGACTCGGCCCCCGATACACATGAAAACTCGTAGTCTGCGGGTCGAAGCTCAAGCCCTTCAGCGTAACGCTGGCCGTGCTGGAGTTGGCTGGTATGCTTGCATGGACCACAAACGATAGATCGCTTTCGCGGCCATCCGCATCCACTCCCGCCACCGCATAGTAGAGCGATTGCGGCCCCGCCCACTGCCCGCCGGTCTCATCCACCAGCGTCGTCAAGCTAATGATCGGAATCGACGCACGGCCGGACAGCACCGCCGCCGGAGGAGCAAACCCCACCGTCAGCGTGACTGCCGCAGATCCGTCAGTCCCAGCGTTGGCAGATTCTGCAATGCTGAACTGAGATCGGCCAATACTGTCGACCAGCTTTCCCACCACTGGACGAGGAACGCCCGTGGTGGCGGCCCGGCGACGCCTGCGGCCCAACGTACTGGAAGCAGATGCCGAATACCAGGCTTCATCATGGATCTGCGCGGTGATCGTTGCCCGGGCAAAGTTCAGCCCTGGCGCAATTCGCTGCACGCGGAAAAGCTGCCGGTCCAAGCCTTCTTTCAGGTAGGTCAACGTGATCAGGTCACCCGGACGGAGGCTCAAGCCCCGCATGCTGGTTTCAAACTGGACATACGTGTTGCCGTTGGTGGACCGGTTCAATTGCAGCCGGGCGATTCGTAGCGCCTGGTTGATGTTCGGGATCCCTTCTGCGCTCAATGTCGCCGCCACTTCCTGGCCAGCCCGGATAACATCGTCCGGATCGATCAACGAGACACTGTCCTGCTGATAGTCGTTGAAGGCATCTTGAAACTCGATGCTGATCCTGTTGGGCGAGTCCGCCGTGCTGCGCGAGTAGAGGTGAATTGCCGGGTCGCCATTATCCCGGCGAAGAATCCCCGAAAGGCCATAGCTGCCATCGCCAAATTCGTAGGCTGGCCAGCCGCTGCCCATCGGACCGGTGGCGTTCGTGCCCAGCGGAGCCAGTGGCTGCTGCTTAGCAAGACCCGCTTCGACTCGGAGATGCAGCTTCCCTTCCGCACCGTAGGTCAAATACAGTGCGGAGGACGCCCGGATGCCACGCACCACATCAGCCGCACTGCGGCGCCGTCGAAGCACCAGATTGCATTCATAGCGCTTGATGTTCTGAGGATTGCCGTTCAGGTCTGTCGATACCAGCGCTTCATCGCAGTAAGCCGCCGCCCGGCCGAAGCTGGCCAGATCAAGCTCGTCATGCTCCCAACCACACCGGCGAAGTATGTCCAGCAAGACCCATGCCGGATTACTCGAGAACGCCTCGCCGGCATAGTTCCCGGCTGTATCAAAAGTAGAAACTATCAAGCCTCGCAGCAGGACTTCCACCTTGGGCAGTGATCGGCCATCATTGATGCGATTCGGCACCACCACCGACAAGTACGCCATCGAACCATAGGGGTCGCCCAGCGGCTGGCCCGAATCGGTTGCATAGTCGGCATTGAACACCCCGGTGCGGTTGCCTTTGCTCACCAGGTTGAACCACCCCGTGCCGGTCATGTTCGCGCCGGCCTGGCCCGCTGGGATCTCAAACCCGTTCACCACCACCTTCAGTACGTCCGCAATCTCACCCATTCCCAGCAGCACTTCCATCCGCGTCAAATTGCCATCATTGGAGGCAAACACCACCGGTGGCTGATAGAACGCCGTCCCATAGACCATCGGCACGAAGTCGTTGTAGCGGCCTTGATTCTCTGCCGGGACCGAGATATGCCGTCCACTCTCGCCATGGCTCCGCACCAGTGTGCTGGCCGGAACAAACTCCTGCCCGCCAAACCGTCGCGTGATCCGCCCTTGATTGTCCTGCCGGAACATGCCACGTTCCTCACACTGCGTGCGCGTGTAGTCGCAGCTAGTGAACGGTGTGTTCCCCACCATCGTTCCGCTGCCGCCGGGTTGATCCGGAGAATACCCGCAGCGGAAGAAAGGAGAGTACGCACCCCGGTCGAGTCCACTGACGGCTTCCTGGCGCTCTGCCGCCGTGCGCGGAAACATCCACGGGCATCGACGTTGAATGCGGACCGACGGCAACAGCATCCGGCTCAGGTTCAGTCTGCTGGTGAACGACACCCGGAATCGCGCTTCGCTGCACTCTTCAGGAGGATTCGCCGTACCTCGGAAGAGAACCATCGGTGAGGTTGTCGCAACATCCGCCTTCAAGTCGTAAAAGACAAAACTGACGGTCAGCCGGGCCCCCTTGATGCCTCCATTGCGCTCAATCTGCGAGAAATGAGAGTCCGCATTGGCCAATGTCAAAGCAATCCTGGAGAACCCCTCTGCGCCGTCCTCGCCGCCGCCCACCTCAAACAGGTTGTGGCCCAGCACCAGAGCATCGTGGTCCCTGCCACCAACCCTCACGCGGTGCGTTGCCCAGCGTTCCACGGAGCCGCTGGCCAAGCGGCACTCGAACAGTAGGATCGGTGTGTCAGGCGCTGCCTGTTCTTTAATCGTGTAGATACTCATTTAGACGCCTCGCCGCGCCACCATCGGCACAACCACCCGTACGCGGTCCAATGCCGTCATCATGGGCCTCAATTCATCGGTGTCAAACCGGGCAGTGAGGTACAACCCGCTCGTCGCGGACGTTCTCTTGTAGCCGGACTCGGCTGGCTGCGCCTCTAACTGCGCCCCAAAGATCTCCACCGCGCCGCCCGCCGGAATGGCGACTCCGAACTGAGTTGTCTCTGGACCACTCGCCGTCGTCCCCGAAACCACCACTCGTTTCCAGTTGCTACTAGTCGCCATGACCAACGCTCTGCTAACGGAACCGCAGCGCCGAACCAGGTCGATCGTGCCGGCCGTCGCACTCCGAACCCAGACGCTGAAAACCGTGTAATACCAACCCGGCAACTGGACGGTCTGGATCAGTTCGCCCGCCACCGCATTAGGCGCCACTAGCCGTGTACCACTGGTTCCCTGCAGTGGACCCACTCCACCACCCTGTAAAGTAACGCCTGCCTTCAGCCAATCCGGCCGCGAGAAATCCTCGCTCCACGCCAACAGGTTACTCGCCGGGTCGGGGAACACAAACTCTCCCAGCCGACCTTCACATTCGTCGAACAACTGCCGGAGGGCCGCCCACTCAGACGGAAGCAGTTCCTGATACGTACACACCCAGCGAGCCAACCGCTCGGAGTCATCACTCCACTGGACCCGCCGTCCGTCACCCATCTCGTTCTCTACCGTCCGGGCTACGCTCGTTGACACGACGGGAAACTGCACCGTCGCCCCCGTCACTAGTTGCGGATAGAACTTCATGACACCAACCGCCGGATTCTCAACGTCGTCATCCCCCGCATCTCCGCGTCTAATTGAAACGCCGCCGCATCGCTCGCAAACTGACAGTTCGGATAGTCAGTTCCATCCCAGGGATCATGAAACGTGAAGATCCCCACCTTGCCCGCCATCGCCACCCAGAACTCCCTCAGCTGATGAATCTCACCCTCATCGAGTAACTGCAGCTCAACAGTCCACTCCTGAATCGGCCGCCCCCGTTGGCGAAACCGCTGCTCGCTTCCATCAACGAATCGCAACACCTCTGTGGAGTAGCGATGGGTGCGCTCAAACGGGTACTGCGTCACTGCCTCCGTGCGTAGCTTGGGAAAAGTGTCCATGGCTAGTACTCCGCCACGACGTCATTGATTGGATGTGACTGCAACATCGCTTCCTTCACGGCATTGGCAATGTCGTCTCGCCGGTCCATGATGGACCGGCTGTCCAGTGCTTGGATCTGGATGGTCACGTTCTGTGTGAGCCCCGAAGGCCCTGCGGGCGTCGCACTTACTTCGCGCCTCGGCATTCCGGACTGGTCATAGTCATACCGGCTCAACTGTCCACCCGGGCCGGGCCCCACCGCCGCTTGCAGGTTCAACTTCATCGGGCGCGCGTACACCGGTAGTTCCGGATCCGCCGCACCGCCGCCGCGCCCCACCAACCTCGCCAGCCCGGAGATCAATGGACTCAAGAAGAGTCCAGCACCAAACGTCGAGGCGACCGTTCTCGCCGTGTTGGCCGCGCCCGACGCTCCCTTGGAGTCAGTGTTCTTCCCCAGAGCATCCGTGTTGTCTCGCAACGACAACAACTGCTGGGCGTTCAGCGCGGCCAGTTGCTCCAATTGCAGCCGGATCAGGCCTAGGTTCTCCGGTACGCCGGCCCCGGCGATCATCAGTAGCTCGCCTTGCAAATCAACGTTCGGCATTCTGTGTCTCCGTCATCCATTCCTGATCAAGAACTCTCAGGGCATCCAACTGCTTCGCTGGTAGTGCACTGGTCGGCCCCAACCCCAACGTCTTCCACACCCCAAACTGTTCCAGATAAGTCCAGCTTTCGGCCGTAATCATCGACTTGGGGCAAACCTCCGTCGCCACCGGTCCGCGAGCCCAAACAACACGGCGCGGACCAACGCTTGAGGCCGGCAGAAACGCACATCTCCGGGTTACATCCAGGCCGCTTCTCCGGCATGAGTCGCACTTCCACGCGGCTGGATCCGAGAACTGGAAATGAAAGGCGACCGCTAATTTTTTCGTTCTTCCTCGCTCAAGCCGCACTCGGCCTTGATGGCCTGGATCATTTCGCGGCAAAGTTCTTCCGGCCCCCGCTCGGCCAAGCTCTCTGGCGTCGCGGCCACGCCATCCAGATCAAGGCCGCTTACCGACTCAAGCCCCCACTCCAGATACAGGCGTTCCACCTCCAGCGCTAGCAAGGACGCTTCCACCTTGTCCGCAAAGCCCTCGCCCGCTTCGGCAAACTCCATCCGCTGAGCCAGTTCCCTTACCCGCCGCATCAGCTCCAAGCGCCGTCCAAATGACATACGCCGCACCCGGAACGCAACGCCCGGAAACTGCACTGACGCTCGGTTCACGCCGCTCTCGTAGCTGGCGGCGGCCGAAGACTCATCCAAACGCAATGTAGATTTCGTCATCCACCGTCCCCTGTGCCCGTGCGCCATCAAATCGCCAGATCACCCGCGTATCGCTGTCGTCAAAGTCAGGGATGTCCGGCACCATTCCCGTCACCCACACCCCAAACAACTGCCCCGCCTGCTGCCCCAACTGGAACATCACGCTCACCGGCGTCCGCTGCCGCGCCGCTTGATACAGCGCCTGGGTGGCAGCGTCGTCCTGCTCGAACAAACTGAACGTAAGCGAGACCAGCCGTTCACCGGGTACCGCGGCCAGCGCGCAGTCGCACCCGAACTCGGTGTCGCGAACCTCCACATTGTTCTGCACCGTCAGTTG
Source organism: Bryobacteraceae bacterium (assembly GCA_947458745.1). GTDB lineage: Bacteria > Acidobacteriota > Terriglobia > Bryobacterales > Bryobacteraceae > JAPKYZ01. The sequence goes on from CANGYQ010000009.1 coordinate 150,994, forward strand.
CGCGTTCGTGATCGTGCAGAACTTTGACATCGCGTTGCCCAACCACGCCTGTCCCAGGTTTCCCGGCACCACGGCATAGTCAAAGTCGGCATGCGCGGGCTCTTCTGGAAAGTTGGTCAGCCCCGCGATCCCCGCCGAGAAGCTCGCGCTATCGACCAGGTCCTGCGCCACGCCCTCAAACTGAAATTCGTGGAAGTCACCATTAATCGTCACCGTCATCTGGTCCACCACGCCGCCGGAGACGAATCGCTTTAGCGCCGTCTCCGGACTGCGATACTCAAACACGTTCATGCTGGGCAACAAGTTCCCGGGCCGGTAGCTCGCCGTCGCCCCCACCGGTGAACCCGCCGCCGGTATCGTGCTGAAGCCCTGGTTCAGCACCACCGTCAAAGGATCAGCAAGCGCCGCCACAAACCGGATCTCGCCGCCAAACGTGATCGCCTGCCCCACACTCAGTCCGTGCGGCCCGGCAAACACAATGTTCTTGGCCGTCGATCCCAATCCCGTCACGGCACCGGCATATAGCTGTGGAGCAGCACCCAAGGCTCCTTGAAACAGAGCCCCATAAGCCGGTGGCGCGGCCTGCGCACCCCACCCGGCCATGTAGGTCTTCAAACTGAAATTGGTCTTCTTGCGACCGCTGGCTGGCACCCCGCGGAACGTCCGGGTTCCGGTCTTGTCACGCCGGGCCAGAGCTTCGGAACGCTGCCGCGCTCCAAACTTCACTGCCGGTATCCGGTGCGCGCCCGTTAGCGCTGCCGTCTGCCCAAACTCGGGCTCCAGCGCCACATACAAGCGTTGGGAATTGGATGAGATATAACTTGGCATTCTATTTTGCGCCCCTAGTTCGCACTAACGTTCACGTTGAAAGTCACTTTGGCCGTCTGCAGGTAATTGCGCCCGCCAGACCGGATCGGGGCAAACGTCACCGTGTAGCCGCCCGAGTAGAACATCCCATTGCCCCAGTCGCCGCGGTTCATGTCCAGCACTTGCGTCGCGGCGTCGACGTAGTGCCGGATCTGGCTCTCAATGGACTCCAGGTGATCCCCGGTCACCCGCACATCGATCGCCATCTTCGCCGTCCCGGAGAAGGTCCGGAACCGCTCCGTCAACTGGTTCTCCAATGCTTCGCAGTAGACATGCATGCTCGGGTACATGGCCCCCACCTGCTTCTCCAGGGTGTCGGAGGCGATGTAGCGCTCAACAATGCGCGCCACCGGCAGACTCTCCGGCAGCAGCCGCTCCCGTGCCACCAGCAACCCCACCGCGAAGGGGATGCCCGTCTCCGCCTTCAGGATTCCTCCCACCGCTCGCGCCACCGTATTTGCCACCTGTGCCATGGTTTCCTTCCTTAGCCCCGCCGGAATGCCCGGTTTTGCCGCAAGTACAAGTCCGGCCGCTGGCTCTCCACCAATGGCGTCCCCACCACCAGACCAGCCGCCGGCATCGTCCACTTCTCACCTGCCGTCAGCGGTAGCTCGTTCTGACGGGTCAGCACTCCATCAAGCGGACCGGCATACACGTTCCACGCGGTAGCGTTCGGCACCACCGGCGGCGGCGTCACCACGGGCACAGACCCGTCCGTGGTTCCAAACGGCACGGCCTCGCTCGGCTTCCCCTGTTGACCGGCAGTGTTCTGCCACGCCACCCGGATCGCATAAATGCCGGTGGCCAGCGCTCCCGGCGCTGACTCCACCAGCGGCATATCCGCCCCGGCCAATGGGTTGTTCAGAATGCCCAAGCCCAACGCGAACAGCTGTGTCGATTTCAAGCCGGCCTGGCGCTGGTACTCTTTCCACTTACTTTCATACCGGTCGTTCAACTGGTTGTGGAACGCATCCCGGTAGCTCAGCATCAAGGTCAGCAACGTGTGCCACTGCCGCAGCGCCTCGCTCACCACCACCTGATCCAAGGTCACCGACGGCGGCTGATTGTCAATCGCAGACTGCTCCACCAGGAAGCGTTCGATCTCTACCGCCATTTCCCGCTGCGCCACCGACAGCTTCACCGTCAGGTCTACACCCTCTGAACTCGCCATCTCCAGCACTGAGCTTTCATACGCGCGGAGATCCTCCATCGTGGAGATCACTTGATCGTTAAACAGAGCCATAGGTCACCTACCGGCGTCCCTTCTTGCGGGCATCAGCGATCTCGGCCAGAAAATGGTCCTGCGGCTCAATCTGCCGCGCTTCGCGTTGCATCCGCTCCAATGCCGCCTGCTCCCGGTGCCGCTCGGCCTCCCCGGCTTCGGCCAACCGCGCCCGGCGGTCCACCATCATTCGCGCCGCTAGTTCCACCGGCAACTCCATCACTCGGCCGGCACGCCCCCCATCCGGCGTTTCGAGGCTCACCACCACCGCGGTGCCCGCGCCGAGACTCTTCTCCACTCCCCGAACCTTCTGGAAATATGCCTTGACGTCCATGCCATTCCTTTCCCGGCCTTCGCCCCGCTTGCCCCCAACACCCGCACGACTCAAAAGAAAAGGCGGCCAGTGCCCCGCCCCCGGTAGCACTCGCCGCCTCTCCTCACGATCCGCCTCTCAGCGGATCCGCCCGGGCCGGATGCCCGGCCCACGCTAAGTTGACCCAGTAGGTTGACCGCCTGATTCGTCTGCTAGGTGCACGCCCAGCCCCATGCGTCAGCTTGGGGCTATTGCAGAACCCAGCCCCATGCGTCAGCTTGGGGCTAAAGCCAACAAATCATCCGGTCAAATGAACTAGCTCCGCACGACGATGCCGTGGTTGTTCCGCAGCACTCCCGTGCCGTACAGAATGTCCACGGTGAACTGCTGAGCCAGCGTGTTCGGCTGATAGCTCATCACCACGCGCATGCCAAAGTTGCCCAACTCGGCATACTCAGCCACCGCGCCCGTGCCCGGCAGGGGCTGAGGCAACCGGCGGATCACCAGACCCAGCGCATTCTTCGCGAAGCCCAGGTTCCACGTCGTCACCGGCGCCGAACCCGTCTTGTTGACGAACTGCGAACGGAAGACGTAGAAATTCTTCAGCTTGCCCACTTCGCCATCGATCAGCGTCTTCAACCCGGCCTCACCGGCCGTCTGAAACTCGCTGAACCGCGAAATCTGCCGCAGGTTGGAGTAAGCGCTGCCATCCACCACCAGATAGCGCGGCTGGCTCAACGGAACCTTCGCATTGAACAGCGCCGTTTCGGCCGCTTCAATCGAAGCTTCCGTCAGCGCCGACCCCGCCGTACCCACCGGGCTATTAGCCGTAAAACTCGCCGCCAAGCCCAACAGGTCCGTCTCCACCTTCTCGGCCAGCGCAATCACGGCCGGCTGCAGGTAAGTCCGCAGCAGGTCAGGATAGGCCAGCACCTTGGTTACATCCGGCACCTGGAACGATGCTTCCAGGTGCGTATTCAGCACAATCTGAGCATTGGTCAGGTTCGGATTCTGGGTCGAAACGGTACCCGTCTCGCCGATGTTGTTGGCCGTCAGCGACGGCACCACCGGAACATTGATCGTGTCACCCGCATTCGCCATGCGCGGCTCGAAATCACGGTTCACCAGGTTCCCCATCACCAGGTTCCCCATCAAAGCCGGCAGCGCCTCGGCCGCCACCAGCTTCACAATCGCCTGAGCGACGTTGGCTGAAGTAATGTTTGGCATCTACTCTTGTTCTCCTTAGTTAACTCTCTGCCTTCACCGATAAGACCAGCCCGGGCGGCTTACTCCGCCCTTCCCACTACCGGCCCCCCAGAAGCCCTAACAGCCCACGACAAAACCCACCGGCTGGCCACGATCGGCTCCGTAACGCACTTCCGCTACCGAGCCGCGCGCGCAAGCAAGCGGCTTCTTGAGACTTCTTCCACAGGCTGCTACAGGCCCCTTAAAGACTGAGCCGCAACGCGTGCTATCTCTTGCCGCACTCGCTCCAACTCCTCCGCACTCATCCCTGGTTTGATCCGGTCCAGATCCACGCGCGAACTTCCCGCCACGGTTCGTCCCGCCGGGCTCGCGCCAGACCCGCCAGTCATCCGCGCTGGCAGCAGCTCGGGGTTCTCTTCCACAAATCGCTTCAGATAATCCCCCAGCGCCATCTCCCCTGAGACGGTACGGGCAACCAACCGCCCGTCCTCACCGCGCGTAATGTCGTCTTTGATGGCCCGGAATGCAAGGTCCACTTTGGCCACCCCGCACCGCTGAATCTCGGTCCGCAGTGCTGCATGCCGCTCCGCCACTTCAGCGCGAGCTTGAGCCTGGCGGGTTTCTTCCACCAGCCCATTCAGCCGCGCCTCCAACTCCTCGCGCCGACGACGCTCCTCTGCCAGTTCTGCCCGAATGGTCTCCCGGGCATCGAGCTCCGCATCCTCCGGTCCACCAGGGGTGGCCGGCGTTGGCATCCGGTCAAGCTCCACCGCCTCCCCCTCACGCTCCCCGCCCGTGAACTCCTCCGCCGCCGTCTCGTCGTTCATCATTCGTTCCCCACCACGGAAGCATCGATCTCACGGGAGATCCTGTCTTTCAGGTCAGACCGGATATCGGACAGGAACTTAAACGCCAGCCGCTTCTGTACCTGCTCCCGCAGCGTCGGCGAATCGATTCCGATCTTCAGCAGCCGCTCCGCGTCGTCCAGCATCGATCCAAACTCACCAATGTCAAACTCATCCAGGCCCGCGACATCAATCACGAGCCCGTCCTCCCGCACCGCTTCAATCGACCGCAGAATCGACTTCGCCACGTCCTTCACTCGATCGCCCAGCGCCCGCAGCACCTCCTGCGTGATCGCATAGTCCCGCTGCTTGCTCAGCCCCGACTGGCTCTGGCCATTCGCGAACGCGCCGCCCGCCTGGCTCAGCAAGTAGCAGATCCGGTAGATCTCACGCTGCAGTCTCGACAGGTTGTCGGCCGCCAGTTGGAACACCGTCCCCTGCGGCTCGGTCCACCCAAACTTGTCCTCCGGTCCCAGTTGGATGTAGTAGCTCTCGCCGATCATTTGTTTGAACTCGCGGTCGCTATAGACCACCGGCATCGCAAACAGCCCCATCGTCAACGCCCAACCCAAGGCATTGGACTTATTGAAGTGCTCCACCTGCACCAGCGCCGCCTTGCGCATCATCCACAGGCCTTCACTCAGTCGCAGCTCGAACAGCGGGACCCGGTTCAGCTTGGCCAACCCATGCAGTCCCTCGTCCACCAGCTCCGGGTCACCTTGTCCATCACCCCGCAAGCAGTAGGTCTTGAACCGGGTCCGGTCGTAGTACGTCCAAGTCTGCTCCCGCACCCACTCCTCTTGCTCCGGATGCTCCTGACACAGCCGTTCCGTGCGCAGCACCGCCCACTCCAAGTGACCTTTGGAGTCGTAGCTCCAATTGACCAGATCAAGCGGTGAGTAACTCTTCAAGTACGCCCTCGACGCGCCCAAAGCATCCTCTTCCGCCCGGTTCCGAGCCGGCTCATTCTGCTTCGGAAAGTCCACCAGCGTGTAAGCCGCGCCGAACACCAGCGCATGCGTGATCTGCTCACGCAGGTAGTCCGTCAGGTTTGTCCCCCGCAGGTCGCAGTCATCCTGCAGTTCGTTGAAGAAGTCGCGGCCCGCGCCGCTGCCGCCTTCCAAGCCCACCTGAGGTTCCCGCCGGAACAGAGTCGCCGCATACCAGTCGATGATCGACCCGATGTAGTTCTCATAGAACACGCGCTCCAGCCGCTCGCCATAAACCTCAGTCGGCTCCTTCTGACGGCGCAGCAAATAGTGAGACGCGTTCTGCTTCATCTGCTCGCCGCCCGTATAGAGGTCGCGGTACTTCTCCCATACCGGCCTTTGCTCGATGTACTCCGGATGTTCTGCGAACATTCGTCTCTCCTCTGTTTCCGTCAAACCCCAACTGCCTCGCCCAACTGAATACGCTCTTACGTCAGCGGACTTCGCCTGAACGCCCGCACTGAGCCGCGCGCCTCGGCAAGCGGTCTAGATCAACCGTTGCCAAGCCCCGCTAAACCAGGCGCCCCGGCCGCTCTCCCGCACCTTCGCGTCCATGGAACTCCTGCCAAACCAGGTAGCCCAGCGCATCAGACATGTGCGTCCGCTTCGGATCTCGCTCCTTGTCCATCACCGTGCTGTCCGCCTTGTACTCCACTTCCTCGAAGTCCAACAGCAGTTCCTTCGCGCGGGCGCTGATCTCTAGGGCCCCATCCCGCAACATCACGTTCATCAGACTCGTCCGCTCCCGCACCGCTGGATTCGCCTTCGGAACCCGGTACGTAAAGGAAACACCGGACCGCGCAAACGTCTCGCGGACCATCTGGTAGTCGCTCGATCCCGTCGTCTGCATCCGGTTCCCCGACGCATCGCCATAGATCACCACCCCGCCGTGATGATCGCCGTAGCGGTTCAGAAACTCCTCGCAGGCCTCCACCGTCGTGGCGCGGCGCAGCACAATCTCATCGATCACCCGCACCCGATCCCCAATCCTCTGCGCCACCACACTCGACATCGGCGTGACGTTGAAGTCGAGCGCCCACAGCAGTGGACGCCCGGCCTCCACCTCAACGTCTCTTACGTGCGCCACCCGGTCAAAGGCGTGGTAAACCAAGCCCTCCGTCTGATGCACATACTCACCCAGCACCTCTTGGGCAAAAAACTTCTCGTCGTAACTCGACTTCAGCCTTTCGTAGAAGTCCGGGATGCGATCCAGGACAAAGCGATTCTCAAAAGCTCGCGCCAAGATAACTTCATATCCATCCACCTTTCTTTCAATCCAACGCCGCCAAACCCAATCCCGGCCCTTCGGAGTCCACACCGCAAAGCCACACAACCGGCCTGCCAGCGGATCCCGTAGCCGCGCCTCCAGCTGCAACCACGCACCCTCCGGGCAGTAAGTCAGCTCATCAATCCCAAACCAGGCCAGGTTAGTCCCGCGCAGCCGGTCAAACTCCTCCACTGCGCGGAACAGAACTCTGGAACCGGTGTCCGTAAACGTCAGTACTTGCTCAGCCTTATTCAGCTCAAACGGAATCCCGTTCTCGCCCAAAGCCTGCAACAACGACGCCTGCGTCGCGTCGCGCAACATCGGATAAGTCGGAGCGCCGATCAGCCCGGAACGGCCCGCATTCAGATACGCCAGACGGATCGTTTCCTGACACAGCGCCTGGCTTTTCCCGCTCCCGATCGGACCGGAAAAGCCCTTAAACCGCGCCTCCGAATCGTGGAACCGCCGCTGGCTCGGCAAAGGCGAGTAGCCTATCTCCCGGGAGATTCTTTGTCGATCCATCGGATCGTGATCTCCTTCGGCCCCTCGCCCGCCATCTCGCGGTAAAGCTGCAAGAGCCGGATAAAGTCAGCCACACTCGGCTTCACTTCCTCCTTCTCAAACAACCGCGCCCGCATCCTCGTCACCAACCCCAACACTTCCTCCGCACTGCCGATCTTGCCGCCGGCTTCTGCATCGGGGCCCTCGGGTGTGGAGCAAGCTTCTGCCTGCGGCGGGACGTCACTCCCGCCTCCTCCGCCACCAGTCCCACCCAAACCGGGATCTTTGGAGACATCTGCGGGGGCCGCACCCTTGGCCCCCGCCCCCTGTCCCGCCCGCCGGTTCCTCACCGGTCTCGGTTTTGGTTGGTCACTGGGAGGAGCCGGAACCTTTGCCCGCACTCCCTCCACCCCGGCCGCACCAGGAGCGTTTGCTTTGCTTGTCTTTTTCGATTTGTTCCCGCTCTCAAGTGCCATGCCCGCATCGAAAGTAGCGGGGGCACCCAGCAGGCCATCAGGAAATACGCCGTAGCGTGTTGATAGAAAAAGAGAAAGAAATTACCAATTGCCGTCACAGGCGCAACCGTGCGCCATCAGGCGGTCTTTTTCGAGGTTGCCGGGGTGTCGCCCAAACAGGGCGCGACACGTCATTCTCCTCAGCCTGCCTAAGCCACCTTCATCACCAGCAGAGTCATGTCATCGTGCTGCGGAGCCCCAGCCGCAAAGCGGTCCGCTCCCGCAATCAGCGCCTCAATGATCGCTTCCGGGCTCTGGTCGCGCACTGCCCCAGCCGTCGCCACCAAGGCGTCCTCGCCCCACTCTTCATCAGCCGGATTCATCGCCTCGCTCACCCCATCCGTAAACCCGACCAGCAAGTCCCCCGCCTCCAGCACCACCGACCCCGACACGTACCGCGCCGGCCGGAACAGCCCCACTACCGGACCACCATCCTCCAGCCGAATCACTTCGCCCCCGCGCAGCACCACCGGCGGATTGTGCCCCCCGTTCACATAGCGCAGCGTGCGCGTCGCCGCCTCATACTGGCCATAGAAGAACGTCGCGTACTTGTTCACCGGCGAGACGTCAAAGATCATCTGGTTGATGTTCGCCATCACCTTCGCCAGGTCTTGTTCGCCACCCAACACTTGACCGCGCAAGCACGCCTGCAAACTCGCCATCAGCAGCGCCGACGCCACGCCCTTGCCGGAAACATCGCCAATCGCCAATCCCACACCCACGCCCGGCAGTTCCAGGAAGTCGTAGTAATCGCCGCCCACACTCAACGCCGGGCGGCACTTCCCCGCATACACAATGCCTCCGACCTTTGGCCGGACCTGCGGAAACAGCCGCTCCTGCACTTCCCGCGCAATCTCCAGCTCCCGGTTGATCCGCTCTCTCTTGGCCACCTCGGCGGCCACCGCTTGGGTTAGTTGGCTATGCTCCAGGGCCAGCGCTGTTTGCCCGGCAACGCTATCCAGCAGCCTCCTGTCCGATGGACTATAAGGCTCCTCATTCCGCTTCGGACCCAAGATCATCTCGCCAAACGTAGAAGCCTTGCCCTTCAACGGAACCTTCAGTTCGGAGGCACCCGGGGCACCGGTCTCATAAGCCATCTCCAACCCACCGGGCCCTGCCAGCATCATCGTCACGTGGTCCACATGCAGCGTCTCCCGCACCACGTCCGCCACCCGCTTCACCAAGGGCTTGGCTTCGACGTAGCTCGACACACTCTCGCCCAGTTCCGTCAAAACCCGCTCCGCGTCCACCGCTTCCCGGAAGAACCGCCGGTCAATCCACACCCGCAACTTGTCCAGCGCCACCCTAGACCACGCCACCACACCCATCGCCAGTGCCAGCGCCTGCAACCTCTTGGGCCGATTTGCCGCGGGATCCAGAATCACATCGCCCGCCAACCAGATCGCCAGCAACATGATCAGCACCTGCAGCACGATCAGCCCGCGCCGCGCCAGCGCGTACTGCAACCCTTGCCGCACGACTACCCGGACATCCAGCGCCTTCTCCACCACAATCACGTACGCCATCGTCGCGGGGAACAGAAACATCAACGCCAGTGCGGGAGCAATCACCCACAGCGGAAATGCCGTCGCACTAGCAAACGGATTGCGGTTCAAGATCTGCCCCGTCACAATCGTGGCGAACACCGGCAGCAGCGCCACATACATACCCCAGCGCAATAGCTTTAGCCGGCGTCGCGCGTCCGGGTTTTTCTCCGTCCCATTCCGGAACCCCATCACGGCAAAAAACGTACCCACCCCAATGGACGAGAGCCAGAACCCCCAATTCACCCGCCGCCCATAGATCGACGCCAAGTCCCCCACAAAACTCAAATCCTCCGCATTGCGGTAGGCCAGCAATCCGGCCACGACTGTATGAAACAGAATCGGACCCAGCAACAGCCACTTGATCCACGGGCGTGTCCGTTCCACCGGAACGGGCCCCGGAAAGTACCAGGCAAACAACGCCATCGCCGCACCCCAAAACGACGAGATCATCATGGGGTACACCGCGATAAAGCCACCCATCCAACCCGGCACCAGCCCCACCGGCGAATCACCGACTGAGCTCAACATCGCAAACGTCCACATCATCACCAGCAAGGTCCACGCATTGCGGTCACCCGGCCGGATCGCCGCCACCAGAAATCCGGTCAGTAGGCAGAACACCGGCGTCAGGATGCCGGAGACCACAATCAGCACTGTGCCCGCCGCCACCGGTGCCCGCGGCTCAAACACCACCTGCACTGCGCCCTCTCGCGGGCCCGCCTCGCCCTCCCACCGCAAGGCCAACGATCCGCCAGGGCTCATTCCGGCATACGCGCGATCCAGGTCGTGCCACCCGCGATAAGCAGTCCCAGCCACCTCGACCACCCGGTCGCCGATCTTCAGCCCCACCTCCGCCGCCTCCGGCTGCACCCGTGACACCACATTCGTCCCGCCCGTCATCCGGAATGGCTGCCGCAACGCTGGCCCGTCACCAAACTCATCCTGGATCAGGTTCCACGACAGCAACCCTTGATACCCAAAGGCCACCATGCCTAGCGCCAACAGCAGCAACCGTAATCTCACGTGTCCCCCCATCCGATAAACTCGAATAGTACCCCATGCCCCTTGCTTCCATCCCGGAAGCGGTCGAGCTCTTCCGCCAAGGCCAGATGCTCATCGTCGTCGATGACGAAGACCGCGAAAATGAAGGTGATCTCACCCTCGCCGCCGAACTGACCACCCCTGAAGCCATCAACTTCATGGCCACCCACGGCCGTGGACTCATTTGCCTCGCCCTCGACCCCGCCCTCTGCGACCGGCTGGACCTCCCCCTGGTCACCCAGCGCAACACCTCCAACTTCGGCACCAACTTCACCGTTTCCGTTGACGCGCGCTTCGGCATCAGCACCGGCATCTCCGCCTCAGATCGCGCCCACACCATCCTCACGGCCATGAAGCCCGAAGCGACCGCCGATGACCTGGCACGCCCCGGCCACATGTTCCCCCTCCGCGCGCGAGAAGGCGGCGTCCTCGTCCGTTCCGGCCAAACCGAAGCTGCAGTGGACCTCGCCCGCCTGTCCGGACTCCGCCCCGGCGGCGTCATTTGCGAAATCATGAACCCGGACGGCACCATGGCCCGCCTGCCGCAACTCCGCGAGTTCGCCGTCCAGCACGGTCTGAAAATCGTCTCCGTCGCCGATCTCATCAGATACCGGCTCTCCCACGAAAGCCTGATCCGACAAACCGGCGAATCCACGCTCCGAAACGAGTTTGGCGAGTTCCGAGCCGTCTCTTATCTCAGCTCCGTCGATCAGCGGACCCACACTGCACTAGTGCTCGATCACCCCGCCGCCCGGGACAACGCCCTCGTCCGCGTCCATCGCAGTGACGGCGATCTGCTCAACGCCCTCTCCGCCGACCCCACCGTCCGCGGCGCACTCAGCCAAATCGCAGCAGCCGGCGCCGGAGCGCTCATCTTCCTCCAGACCCGCCAGCCCTCACTCCCCCGCCCTCTGCAACATGAGGCAGGCATCGGAGCGCAAATCCTGGTAGACCTCGGCCTCCGCCGCATCCGCCTCCTGACCAACCACCCCCGCAAGGTCGTCGGCCTGGAAGGCTTCGGCATCGAAATCATCGAGCAAGTCCCCATCCCCAGCTAGTGCCCTGGCCCGAAAGTCCATGGCAAAAGGCGGAGGGTCAGGACACTACCGAGCCGCGACCGCGAGGGAGCGGACTGCCAACGTCTTCCGCAGCCTTCGGTTTTCTTGACAACACCCTTTAGCCGCCACGTTTGGCGTTGGAAACCGCCCTAGTTCCCATCCCCTTCGCCAAACGCGTCAATCGGGTTCTCAAACTTAGTGAACTGATGCATAAACAGCAACGGCACCTTGCCCACTGGACCGTTACGCTGCTTGGCGATGATCAGCTCCGCTTGCCCCTTCAGGTCTTCCCGATCCTGCTTGTAGTACTCCTCGCGGAACACAAAACAGACAATGTCGGCATCCTGCTCAATGGAGCCTGATTCGCGCAGATCGCTCAATTGCGGACGATGGTCCCCCGGCCGCGATTCGGTCGCACGGCTCAACTGGCTCAGCACCAGCATCGGCACATTCAGTTCCTTCGACAGCAGCTTAAATCCGCGCGACAGCGAGCTCACTTCCTGGTTCCGGTTCTCATGCCGCCCCCGCGCCGTCATCAGTTGCAGATAGTCGACAATCACCAATCCCAGCCCGTGCTCCGCCTGCAAACGCCGCAACTTGGCATGCATGTCCATGATGTTGGCCCCCGCCGAATCATCGATGAACAACGGCGCCTCCACCAGATCGGTGGCCGCCGACATCAGCCGCCGCCGCTCCTCGACGCCCAGAAACCCAGCGCGAAACTTCGATTGATCCACCCGTCCGGACGAGCAGATCATACGCGTCAGCAGGCTCTCCTTCGACATTTCGAGGGAAAACACCGCCACCGCTTGCGGGTTCTTCTTGTTCGTGGCAATGTGCTGACCAATATTCAAGGCCAGCGCCGTCTTGCCCATCGCCGGGCGGGCGGCAAGAATAATCAGTTCTCCGCCGCGCAGCCCGCCCGTCATCTCATCAAACTTGATCAGCCCCGTCGAGACGCCTTTTAATCGCGTTCCCGGATCCAGCAACGAGTCCAACCCGCCCTCAAACTCCTCGATGATCTGCCCCGGACGCACCAGCGTATCCCGCGACGACGCCCCGGAGATACGCAGCAACGCATCTTCGGTGTCCCCCAGAATCTGCTCCGGGTCTTCCTGCTGCAGGAAGCAGCGATCCATCGCCTGTTGCGAGGTGAAGATGATCTTTCGCAGCAGCGCCTTCTGCAAGACAATCCGGACGTAGGATTCCAGATCATAGATCTGCGGCAACCCCTCGTCCAACGAGACCAGGTAGCTCAGCCCGCCAACGGATTCCAGCTGTCCCTTTTTGTTCAGCTCCTCCGCCAGCGTCACCCGGTCCACCCGGTCGCCCCGCTCAAAGATCTCGCCCATCGCCAGATAAACCCGGCGGTTGGATTCGAGCGAAAAGTCCCCTTCCTGCAATTGCCCGGCCACCGAGACGTAGCTCTCCGGCTCCAGCAGAATCGACCCCAAGACCAGCCGCTCCGCATCCAGGTTGGCTGGAAGGCCACGCTCATAACCGGTCGCCGACGCATTCATCATCGTTTCTTACGTTACGGTCACAGTCCGGCTACCGCAAGTAGGAGCAGCCTTTATCTGTGGGGAACCACCCGTCACCGCCAGCCGCAGCAAAGTCTCGCCACTGGATCACCTGGCGACCGTTTTCCACAATCCTTCCTCAGACAAATCACAACCGGAATGTTTTGGTTTCCCATCCGCCCCCGCCCGCTGCCAACACCGCCTCGGATTCGCTACCCTGAAAAAATGTTTCGCGCGCTCGGCCTTGCCGTTCTCACTTTGCTCCCGTGTCTGGCCCAAACCCAGAAGGGCTCATCCGACAAATTTGGCCAACTGGGCACCATGTTGCCCACCCCGAACGAATACCGCACCGCCTCCGGCGCGCCCGGCCACCGCTACTGGCAGCAAAAGGTCGACTACGTCATCTCGGTCGAGCTCGACGACGAAAAGCAGCGGATCATCGGCACCGAAAAGATTACCTACAAGAACAACTCGCCCGACACCTTGAGCTATCTGTGGCTCCAGCTAGACCAAAACCTCTTCTCGCCTGATTCCATCACCCGGTCCACCCAGACCATGTCGGACCTGACCAATCTCCCCTACCGGATGCTCGAACAGCTCAAGTTCGCCCCCACCTTCGATGGCGGCTACAAGATCAAAGCCGTCAAGAATGCCGGCGGCGACGGCATGAAGTACACCATCCAGAACACCATGATGCGCGTCGATCTGCCGCGTGACCTGCCACCCGGCGGCACCGTCGAATTTGGCATCGACTGGGAGTACAACATCAACCCCTCCAAGAAGCTGGGCGGCCGCAGCGGTGCCGAGTTCTTCGAAAAGGACGGCAACTGGATCTACTGCATCGCCCAATGGTTCCCGCGCCTGGCTGCCTACTATGACGCCCAAGGCTGGCAGCACAAACAGTACCTCGGTGCCGGCGAATTCACCCTCGAATTCGGCGACTACAAAGTCCGCATCACCACGCCCGATGACCACGTGCTCCTCGCCACCGGCGTCCTGCAGAACCCCAAGGACGTTCTCTCCGCCACCCAGATCGCCCGCCTGAAGCAAGCCGAGACGGCAAAATCCCCGGTCATGATCGTGTCGCCCGACGAGGCCAAAGCGGCTGAATCATCCAAGCCCAAAGGCAAGAAGATCTGGATCTACCACGCCGAAAACGTCCGCGACTTCGGCTTCGCCTCCTCCCGCAAGTTCATCTGGGACGCGCAAGGCCACATGGTGGAAGGCAAGCGCGTCATGGCCATGTCGCTCTACCCCAAGGAAGGCAATCCCCTCTGGGAGAAGTACTCCACTGCCGCCATCATCCACACCCTCAACGTCTACGGCAAGTACTCGTTCGCCTACCCCTACCCCACCGCCATCTCCGTCAACGGCGTCGTCAATGGCGGCATGGAATACCCCATGATCTGCTTCAACGGACCCCGTCCCCTCGAAGACGGCACCTACGCGGCCCGCACCAAGTACGGCCTCATCACCGTCATCATCCACGAAGTCGGCCACAACTTCTTCCCTATGATCGTCAACTCCGACGAACGACAGTGGACCTGGATGGATGAGGGCATGAACACCTTCCTCCAGTACCTGTCCGAGCAGGAGTGGGAGGCCAACTATCCCTCCCAGGACGCCGAACCCAAGGACATCGTCGGCTACATGACCGGCCCCATGCACGACTCCATCATGACCAACTCCGAGTCTGTGCAAAACCTGTTCGCCAACGCCTACCAGAAGACCGCCACCGGCCTGAACATCATGCGTGAAACCATCCTCGGCCGCGAGCAGTTCGATTTCGCCTTCCGCGAGTTCAGCCGCCGCTGGAAGTTCAAGCGCCCCACGCCCGCCGACTTCTTCCGCACCATGGAGGACGCCACCGGCGTCGATCTCGATTGGTTCTGGCGTGGCTGGTTCTATTCCACTGACCGTACCGACATCTCCATCGACAACGTCCGGATGTACCGGATGGGCACCAAGAATCCCGAAATCGAAAAGCCGGTCAGCAAGCGGCTAAAGGACGAAGTGCCGGAGACGCTCTCCGCCCAGCGCAACAAGTTTCTGCCTAAGTTGCTGGACGCCAACCCGGCCTTGAAGGACTTCTACAACTCCTACGACGAATCGGCCGTCACCGACAAGGACAAGGAAGACTACAAGAAGTTCCTGGCCGGTCTCGATGACACCGAAAAGAAGCTGCTCGAAAACGGCGACAACTTCTACCTCCTCGACCTCAAAAATCTCGGTGGACTGGTCATGCCCGTCATCCTCTCCTTTGAGTACACCGACGGCACCAAAGACGAAATGCGCATCCCCGCCGAAATCTGGCGCCGCAACAACGCCGCCGTCGCCAAACTGGTCATCACTCCCAAGGAGATCAAGCAGATCGTGCTCGACCCTCACCTGGAAACCGCCGACACGGATCTAGCCAACAACTACTTCCCGCGCCGCCCCGTGAAGCGCCAGTTTGAGCTCTTCAAACAGTCACGCCCCAAGAACCCGATGCAGGATGCCGCCCCCAAGCCAGCCGCCCCATCCACCGGTGCCCCCCAACAATAGGGAGCCAAACCGAAAATGGCCTGCTGAAGAAGCGCGAATGCGTCAATCAACCGCTGCCCCATACCGAGCCGCGACGGCAACGGAGCGGTCTGTCGCCAGCCGCAATCAGCAGGCCCGCCCTGCCCTCTTTCGGCTCCGCAGCTGCGCGCGTAGCGTAGCCCAACAGGCCATCACGATCATGGCGCTGGCGGCGCTCTGCCTACCGCTCTCCACCAGCCCCGCAGCGGCTCACACCTTCCACTCCTCCATCGCCCAACTCGACTACATCACGGCCAAGAAAAAGTTCGAGGTCATCATCTGGATCCACGCCGATGACCTGGAGCGCCTGCTCAAGGACCGGCACGGCCCGGCCACGACGCTAGACAAGCCAAAGGAAGCCGAACGCCTCGTGCAGGACTACCTGAAAACTCACTTCGAACTCCGCACCCCCCAAGGGAAACTTCTGCCGCACCACTGGGTCGGCCTGGAAGTCCGCACCCACTTCGTCGCCGCCTACCTTGAGATCCCCTGGGCGGAAGGCATCGCCGACCTCCAACTCACCAACCGCATCCTGCTGGCGGAATTGGCCGACCAGGTCAACGTAGTGAAAGTAAAGCAAGACTCCGCCGACCGCCGCGACCTGGAATTCAACCACCGCAGCGCCCCCGCCACCCAACCCCTCCTAAGCCTCGCCCCCCGTTAACCAGCCCCGCCCCTACGCCGGCATTGCTGTTGCATTCGCAACCCGAATCAGCGATACTAGGAGTTTGCCACCAGCGGCCCCACTCGGGACCCTGACACATGCGGATGTGGCGGAATTGGCAGACGCGCTAGATTCAGGTTCTAGTTCTCGCAAGGGAGTGGAGGTTCAAGTCCTCTCATCCGCACCAATAA
>CANGYQ010000010.1 GCA_947458745.1 Bryobacteraceae bacterium
GACGGTGGAGACCAACAAGCCTCGAGTGCTCTATTTTGAAGGCGAGCCGCGTTGGGACTACAAGTTTATCCGGCGGGCGTTTGAAGAAGATAAGTCGGTTGAGTTAGTCAGCCTACTTCGTACCACGCCGAACAAAGTCTACCGGCAGGGTGTGGCCAATCCCACTGAGCTCGAGGACGGCTTCCCGGCCAAGGCCGAAGAGTTGCTCGCATTTCAGGGTTTGATCATCGGCGGCGTGGAAGCAAGTTACTTTACGCCCACCCAGCAGGAAGCGATCAAGATGTTTGTTGACCGGCGCGGTGGCGGCGTTCTGTTCCTGGGCGGACGCGCGGGCCTGGCTGATGGCGGCTACAACGCCTCACAGTTCACCGAGATCTTGCCCGTCGCGCTGCCGGACCGCAAGAACACCTTCCATCGGGACCCGGCCAACACGGAATTGACGCCCGCCGGTCGGGACAACCTCATTACGCGTCTCGATGATTCACCAGAAAAGAATGCCGAGATCTGGAAGAAGTTGCCCTATCTGGCCAACTTCCAGGAGCTGGGCACGCCCAAGCCCGGAGCGGTGGTGCTGGCGGAGGCTCTGCCCACTAGCAAAGGCCGCTTGCCCCTGCTGGTGACCCAGAACTTTGGCCGGGGTCGCGTGGCGGTGCTGGCGACGGCGGGGACTTGGCGCTGGCGCATGTTGAACGATCATGCGGACACCAAGCACGCCACCTTCTGGCAGCAGATGCTGCGGTGGCTGGTGCTCGATACTCCGTCGCGGTTGAGTGTTTCGACGCCCAAGACGGTGCTGAGCGATGAATCCCAGGCCCCGCTTCGGGCTGAACTGCGGGACAAAACTTATCTGCCCGTCAGCGATGCGCTGGTGGAAGCCCGTATGACCGGGCCGGACGGCATCACCATCACCGTGCCAATGGAGCCGGACCCCTTGAATGAAGGTGTCTACAACGCCAATTGGACCGCTGACAAGCCTGGTTCCTACCTGGCCGAAGTGAGCGCCCGCCGCGGCGATGAGGATCTAGGCAAAGACCTGGTGAACTTCCGGCGCGAGGACGGCGTCGCGGAAAACTTTGGCTTGGAACAGAACCGCGAGTTACTGGAAAAGCTCTCGTCGGAAACCGGTGGCCATTACTACAAGCCGGCTGAAATCAACAAGCTGATCGAAGAGATTACATTCTCTGAGGCGGGCATTACGGTGCGGGAAACGCGTGATCTGTGGAACATGCCCATTGTGTTCCTGCTGATCCTGCTGCTTCGCAGCGCGGAGTGGTTCCTCCGCCGGAATTGGGGTGCGGTATGACGGCACTATTGGCTTCGCTCTCGCTGGCGGTCTCGCATGTGGTGACCGTGGCGGGGCTCGGCGGCGAGCCTGACTACGAGCAGCGCTTTGCGGCCCACGCCGCCGAGATCGAGAAGCTACTGAAGTCTGATTCCGGCACCAAAGTGATTACTTTGAGTGGTGCTGGAGCCAATCGAGCGGCGGTGATCAATGCGCTCCAGCAAGTGGGCCGGGAGGCCAAGCCGGATGATGCATTCGCGCTGATATTGATTGGTCACGGCACGTTCGACAACACCGACTACAAGCTAAACCTGCCCGGTCCGGACATCACCGCCGCCGAACTGGCGCCGTTGCTCGATCGCATTGCCGCCGGCAAGCAGTTAATCGTCAATACCACCAGCGCCTCCGGTGCTTCGCTGATGCTGCTGCAACGGCCCAACCGGACGGTGATCACGGCCACAAAGTCCGGCATGGAGAAGAACGCCCCGGTCTTCGCCCGCTACTGGGTGGAGGCGATGCGCGACCCCGGTGCCGATTCGGACAAGAACGACACCGTCACCGCACTCGAAGCCTACCGCTATGCCGACCAGAAAACGGTGGCCTACTACGAAACCCAGAAGCGCCTGGCGACCGAGCATGCATTGCTCGAAGATGCTGGTTCTGGCGATGGCGCGCGGGCGCCGAGCCCGGAGAACGGCAAAGGCCAGCTGGCGGCGCGTTTCCCCCTGGTGAGGTTGGGCGCGGCGCAGAAAGCCTCGCTGAGCCCGGAGAAGCAGCTGTTGCTCAAGAAGAAGGAAGAGCTGGAGATCTCGATCGACAAGCTGAAGTACCAGAAAGCCGCGATGCCGGCCGAAGAGTACCGCCGCACGATGCAAGCCTTGTTGCTTGAGTTGGCGCGCGTTCAGGGGGCAATCGATAAGTAGTGGCCCCACTCCGGCAGTTGCGTCCCGTCCTGGTGGGCCTGTGGTTGGCCACTCAATGGGCGTGCGCGCAGACAGTGGAGTTAAGTAAGCTCAAGCCCAAGGAGAAGGTAGCGGTCACCGTCTCCGCCAACCCAGCGGCGGCTTGCTGGCAACACAAGCTGTATGGCCGGACGGCGGAGGCCGTCACTTGCTTCACGAAGTTGCAAGACGCCGCTGACCCGATGGCGCGTGCCGAAGCGCTGTGGGGGCTGGAGCGCTACCAGGATGCCGTCTACCAGTTCCAGGCCGCCGTCAAGGCCCGGCCCACCGACATCACGCCGCGCATTCGGCTTGGCACCCTGTTCCGCCAGCGTTATCAGCCCAAGGATGCGGGCGAGCTGTTAGGCGAGGCGCTGGAACTGGACGAAAAGAACACCGACGCACTCCTTGAGATGGCGCGCGTTGCCGGTGAGAACTACGACCGCAAGGCCGTTGAGATGGTGAAGCAGGCGCTGGAGATCAATCCCCAGCTGGCTACCGCGCATGAGCTGCTGGCACGTTTGTCGGCCGAAGAATCAAACTTCAAGCTGGCCACGGAGCATGCTGAGAAAGCACTCGCGATATCGCCGCAATCGGTGGATGCGATGGCCGTGCTGGGCGCTATCGACCTGCTGCAGGAGAAGCCCAACACCACCTGGTTTGAGCGTGCGCTCAAGATCAACCCGGCCTATGGGGAAGCCTACAACATTGGCGGCGAACTGCTGATCCTCAACCGCCGCTACAACGAAGGGATTGAGTTGTTCCGCAAAGCCATCGCCACCCGGCCCGGCTTGTGGGAAGCCCGGGCCCGCCTGGGCATCAACCTGATGCGGCTCGGCAAGGAAGAAGAAGCGTACAAGGAACTCTCGGCCACCTATGAAGCGGGCTACAAGTCCTTTCCCGTGGTCAACACGCTGCGGCTGATGGACAGCTACAAGAACTTCCAGACGTTCCGAAACAGCCGCGCGATTGTCCGCCTGCACAAGAAGGAAGCCAGCGTGCTGGAGCCCTACTTCAGCAGCGAGATGGAACGCATCATGGCCGCCTATGACCGCAAGTATGGTGGGCCCGTCGGCGTTCCGGTGCAAGTGGAAGTCTACCCGGATCACGAAGATTTCGCCGTCCGCACGATGGGCATGCCGGGACTGGGAGCGTTGGGCGTCAGCTTTGGGCCGATCGTGGCCATGGATTCGCCGAGCGGCCGCAAGCCGGGCTCGTTCCATTGGGCGTCCACGCTCTGGCATGAAATGAGCCATGTCTATGCGCTCTCCATCACCAACTACCGCGTGCCCCGCTGGTTCACGGAGGGCCTGGCCGTTTATGAAGAGACGGCCGCTTCGCCCGATTGGGGTGATCGCCTGGACCCGCCCACCATCATCGCCATCCGCGACAAGAAGCTGCTGCCTGTGGCGGAGCTTGACCGCGGTTTCATCCGCCCCAGCTATCCGGCGCAAGTCACCGTCAGCTATTTCCAGGCCGGCCGCATTTGCCAGTACATCGCGCAGAACTGGGGCTACCCGAAGCTGATCGAGATTTTGCGGGACTACGGGCAGTCCAAGAAGACGCCGGAAGTGTTCCAGGCGCGCTTGGGAATCTCCACCGAAGAGTTCGATAAACGCTTCCTGCCCTGGCTGGAGCAACAGAACTCGAAGATCGTCAAGGGGTTTAAGGACTGGCAGGAGCGGCTGAAAACAGTGGTGACCGCCTATCGGGCCAAGAATTGGGAAATCGTGCAGGCCGACGCGCCCGCGCTGCGTGACATCTACCCGGAGTACGTCGAAGCCGCCAACCCCTACGAGATGCTCTACGAGATGCATCTGGCCAAGAAAGATCAAGCCGGTGCGATGGCGGAGTTGAAGCGCTATTCGAAGGCCGCCGGGCGTGATCCGAAGCTGCTGAAGGAACTGGCGCGGATGGAAGAAGAGTCTGGCGACAAGCGCGCGGCGGCGGCGACATTGAAGCGGCTGCTCTACATCGCGCCGGCGCAGGACGAAGAATTGCACCGCCGGTTGGGAAACCTGCTGCTGGATGAGCAGGACAACCTGGGCGCCGTGCGTGAGTTTCGAGCAGCAGTAGCCTCAAAGCCAGTAGACTTAGCTTCTGCCCAGTTTGCGTTGGCGCGGGCCTACCGCGCCGCCCATCAGATTGACAATGCCAAGGATGCATTGTTCGCGGCTCTGGAAGCCGCACCGGGTTACCGCCCGGCCCAAAAGATGCTGTTGGAATTGACTTCATCCGAGAAGGAATAACTAGATTGAGCACCAATCCCAGTCAACTCGACTCCGCCGGCCTGGAGCAGCGTGTCAACCGCTTCTATGAAGTCCAGGAGCGTATCGTCCAGCAAGTCCGCCGCGTGATTGTGGGCCAGGAGGAGGTGCTGGAACAGGTGCAGATCGCCCTGTTTGTCGGCGGCCACTGCCTGATCACCGGACTGCCCGGCACGGCCAAGACCCTGCTGGTGCGGACCATGGCGCAGACCCTGGGCCTGATCTACAAGCGCATCCAGTTCACGCCCGACCTGATGCCGTCCGACATCACCGGCACCGACATCATCGAGGAAGATCAAACCACCGGACGCCGCAACTGGACGTTTGTGCAGGGCCCAATCTTCGCCAATGTCCTGTTGGCTGATGAGATCAACCGTACGCCGCCGAAGACGCAGTCAGCGTTGCTCGAAGCAATGCAGGAAAAGTCCTGCACCGTCCGCGGCAACAACTACACGCTGCCCGCGCCGTTCTTTGTGCTGGCCACCCAGAACCCGATTGAGCTGGAAGGCACCTACCCGCTGCCCGAAGCGCAGTTGGACCGCTTCATCTTCAACACGCTGCTGGACTACCTGCCGGTCGAAGACGAACTGAAGGTGATCGGCATGACGACAACGACGGCGAACGAAACGCCGGAGCCCGTCACCACCGCCGAAGAGATTGTCGACTTCCAGAAGCTGGTCCGCATGGTGCCGATCGCAGAATCTGTAGCCCGCTATGCCGTCGATATTGTCCGCGCCACCCGGTCGAGCGACCCGAACGCGATTGAGTTCGTGAAGAAGTATGTGAACTTCGGCGCTTCGGTGCGCGGCGCGCAGTTCCTGGTATTGGCCGCCAAGGCTCGGGCGCTGATGAAACGCCGCTACCACGTCACCTATGAAGACATCGCCGCGCTGGCCAAGCCGGTCCTGCGGCATCGCGTGCTGCTGAACTTCCAGGCGGAATCGGACCGGTTGACCACCGACGACGTGCTGAAGAAGATTTTGGAATCGATTCCTCAACCCAAGGCCTAAACCACGTGCTGCAGCGCTTCCTCGATCCCGCGGTGCTGTCGTCCATCTCCAGTCTTGACCTGGTGGCCAAGACGGTGGTGGACGGCTTCATCGCGGGGCTGCACCGTTCCCCTGATTTTGGCTTCTCGCAGGAGTTTGCCGAATACCGGATGTATTCCGCGGGTGACGATCTGCGGCACGTCGATTGGAACGTCTTTGCCCGCACGGAGCGCATGTATTTGAAGCGCTACCGGGGTGAGACGAACACCCAGTTGACCGTCCTGCTCGATTCGTCGACATCGATGGGCTATGCGTCGCCAGGGCAGACCCGCAAGATTGACTATGCGCGTTTTCTCGCGGCCTCCATCATCTACTTATCGGTCCAGCAGCGCGATGCCTCGGGCATCATCGTCTTTGATGACGACGTCCGCCAGTTCGTCCCGGCTTCGGCGCGCATCGGGCAACTGCACCGGTTGCTCCATGCCATCAACCTTGCCGAGCCCCATGCCCGCACGGACTTCGCCAAGCCGTTTCTGCACTTCCAGCAATTCCTGAAGCGGCGCGGCATGGTGGTGGTGATTTCGGACTTTTATGCCGATCCGGAGATGGTGGTGAAGTCGATCATGCCCCTGCGCGGGCAGGGCAGTGAAGTGGTGTTGTTCCACTTGCTGGACCCGCAGGAGATTGCGCCCAAGATCAACGCCCCCGTGGTGCTGGTGGACATGGAGACGCACGACGAAATGGAAGTGACGCCCGAATATGCCAAGGGCGAGTATCGCGAAAAGATCGACGCTCACATTGCGCTGCTGAAGAGCAAGGCGCAGGGCGCGGGTCTGGACTACATGTTGATCGACACCTCGCGGCCGCTGGATGCGGCGTTGCGCGAGTATCTGGCCGTGCGGCAGGGGAGGATGTAATGGGTCTTCTCTCGCCCTGGTGGCTGGCCGGTTTGCTGGCGGTGGGGTTGCCGGTGTGGCTGCACTTGCTGCAGCAGCACAAAATGGACCCGCTGCGTTTCCCGTCGCTCCAGTTCTTTGAACGCCGGACGCAAAGCTCCGTCAAGCACCGGCGGCTGAAGTATCTGCTGCTGTTTGCGTTGCGGGCGTTGATGCTTGTGTTGCTGGCCCTGCTGTTTGCCCAGCCATTTCTGAGGCGCGACATGGCGGCCACGGGTGGCGCGCGGCACGTTTTGTTCGTGGTGGACAATTCATTTTCGATGCGCTCCGGTGATGGCTTGGAACGGGCCAAGCGGCAAGCGAGTTCGGCCATCGATAGCTTGAGCACGGCCAACTCGGCCCAGGTGCTGTCGCTCTCAGGCGGTATGTCGGTGCTGACGCAGCCCAGCAAGGACAAGGCGGAACTGAAGGCAGCAGTGGCGGCTATTCGCCAGGCGGATGGGCGTAGCGCCTTTACCGAAATTGCCCGTGCGGCCAAGACCGCTGGTGAGACGCTGAAGGTGCCGGTGGAGGTGCAGTTCTTCTCTGACCTGCAGCAGTCTTCCATGCCGACCTCGTTTGCCGAACTGCGATTGCCGCCGAACACGACGCTTATGATCCCGGCGGCGGCTCCGGCGGCCACGGCCAATTTCACGGTCGAGACCGTTGCGGCTCCCACCACCGTTAGTGAGCCGGCGAAGGCGCGATTGCTGGCGACGGTGGCCGGGTTCGGCACTCCCGCGGCGGACCAGACGGTCTCGCTGGTCGTGAACGGCAAGACGCTTCAAACCAAGCCGGTGAAGCTGGCGGCGGGTGGCCGGGCTTCGGTTGAGTTTATCGGTCTCGATGCCTCCTACGGCTGGAATCGCGGCGAGGTGCGGATTGATGGCGGCGATTCATTGGCTGCTGACGACACGTTCCGGTTTGCCTTCGAAAGAGCCGATCCACGCAAGGTGCTCTTTCTGCATGAGCCGGGGCGCACGCGGGCCGCGGTCTATTTCCGCGCGGCGCTGGAAGCGGGGGCGGAGAGTCTGTTTGCGCTGGAACCGATGGCGGTCAATGAAGCGGCCAATGTCGCGCCTTCCCGCTACTCGCTGGTGGTGCTGAGCGATGTGGCCAGTCTCCCGGCGCAGTTGGAAGATGCGCTGAAGAAGTACATCGCGGCTGGCGGTGGTGTCTGGATCGCGGCGGGGGCCACGATGGCCTCGCGCGGAACGGTGCCGCTGACGGGGGCGAAGGTGATCGAGTCGCGCTATGCCGGGCGAGGCGAGGAACGCTTCTTTACTCCCGGTGGGTTTGACCTCACGCATCCGGCCGTCGCCAAAGCGAACAAGTGGGAAGGTGTCCGGTTCTATCAAGCGATCAAGGTGGATGCGGCCAAGGCTCGCGTGCTGGCGAAGCTGAGCGACGATACGCCGCTGCTGACTGAAGTGCGTTCCGGTGAAGGGCGTATTCTCTTCTTCGCCTCGGCCTTTGACAACGTGGCCAACGACTTTCCGCTGCACCCCACCTTTGTCCCCTTCGTCGAACAATCGGCGCGGTATCTGGCGGGCATCGACGCCCGGCAGGCGACGGTGCAGGCGGGCTCGTTCCTGGAACTGCGGCAGGCGGGATCGAAGTTGGGCGCGGCAGTGGATGTACTGAACCCCAAGGGGGAGCGGGCGCTGGATCTCAGGGCCTCATCAACCGCGGAAACACTGCGCTTAACCGATGAGGGCTATTGGGAAGTGGCCCGGCAGAACGGGCAACGCCAATTGATTGCCGTCAATGCCGACCGGGGCGAATCAAACTTGACTCCGATGCCCGCGGACTCCGCCGATCTCTGGAAGAGGACGGGTGAAGCTGGCGTAGCTGGTGATGGGGCCTCCACCATTGAGCAGAAGCCGCAGAGCTTCTGGTGGTACTTGGCGTTGCTGTTGTTATTGACGGCGCTGGTGGAGTCGTTTGTGGCCAGCCGTTATCTTGAACCTCAGGAGGCCGTGTGACCAACTGCCTCATCAGCCCGATGAAAGGAACCCATGCGCCCTCTCGATGAACTAAATGCCTATCTGGCCCGCATTGAGAAGCGGCTGATGCTGTCTTCGCTGCTGCGCGGCGCGGCCGTGGTGGCCGTTGGTGCTCTGGTCGCGACCGTCGCATTGGTGCTGGTGGCGGACCGGTTCGCGTTCTCTGAAGGCAGCATGACGGGTAGCCGGCTGGCGCTGTTTCTGGCGGTCGGCCTGGCGGTCTCGTTCGGTGTCGTGATTCCGCTGATGGCGCTCAACCGGCGGCGCGCAGCGCAGCGGACTGAGCAAGCCGCGCCTGAGTTCGACCAGCAGTTGCTGACTTGTGTCGAAAGCGAACCGTCGCCCTTTGTCGATCTGCTGGCCCGCAAGACGCTGACCGTCGCGCGGCAAGTGGAGCCATCACGGGTTGTCCCCACCAGTTGGCTGGCGGGCTTTAGCCTGTCGTCGCTGGCGGCGCTAGGTGTGTTGATGTGGCTGATCCTGGCGGGTCCAGGATTTCTGGGGCATGGTGCGGCCCTGTTGTGGGGGGGCACGCCCAAGAATGGCGCGGCCGCCTTTTACGACATCCAGGTGACGCCGGGCGACAAGCTGGTGCGCCGCAAGGGCAACCAGATGGTGCAGGCCAATCTGATCGGGTTCCAGTCGGCCACGGCCAAGTTGAAGGCCCGTTACCGCGGTACCTCCAAGTGGGAAGAAGTCCCGATGCTGCCGTCGCAGACCGGGGGCTTTGAGTTTCTGTTTTCTTCACTGGCCGACGAGGTGGATTACTACGTCGAGGCCGGTGCGCTGAAATCGAAGCAGTTCAAGCTGAGCGTCGTTGATCTTCCGGCGGTGAAGAAGATCAAGGTCACCTACAACTATCCGGCCTGGACGGGGCAAAAGCCGACGGTGGAAGATCCGGGCGGCGACTTGCGCGCTGTCGAAGGGTCCGAAGCACAGCTGGAGATTGAGTTCGACCGGCCGCTGAGCAATGGGCTGATTTCGATTGATGGGGTCACCACCAGTCTCTCGACGGGTGAGGGCAATCGCGCCGTGGCGCGGGTTCCGATCAAGAAGGAAGGGCTCTACCATCTGGCGGCGGTGGAGCGTTCGGAACAGGTTCGCCTGACCGATGACTATTTCATCGAAGCGCTGAAAGAGTCCGAACCCACCGTCAAGTTGACGCGTCCGGGCCGTGATCTGAAGGCCAGCCCGATTGAGGAAGTGACGCTGGAAGTGGCGGCCGATGACGACTTTGGTCTGCAGGAAGTGACGCTGCACTACGCCGTCAACGGCGGCGAAGAGAAGACCTTACCGGTGCTAGCGCAACGCGGCGCCAAGTCCTCGTCCGGACGCAGGCTGCTGGAACTGGAGCAGTTCAAGCTGATCCCCGGTGACGTGGTGAGTGTTTACGCCACCGCGCGCGATGCCCGCACCACAGCGCGGACGGACATGTACTTCATCGAAGCCCAGCCGTTTGAGCGCGAGTATTCGCAGTCCCAGCAGGGCGGCGGTGGTGGTGGTGGCGGTGGGGAGAATGACCAGAACCAGATTGCCCAGCGCCAAAAAGAGATCATCGCGGCCACCTGGAATGAGATCCGCGACAAATCCGGCGACAAGCGGAAGGCCCTGGAAGACGCGAAGTTCTTGAATGAAGTGCAGGCCAAGCTGCAGGCCCAGGCCCTGACGCTGGCGCAACGCATGCGGGCACGGCAGCTTTCAGGCGCGGCGGAATCGTTCGAGGCTTTCGCCAAGGACATGGAAGCGGCGTCCAAGGCCATGGGGCCCGCGGCCGACGCGCTGAAGGCGCTGAAGTGGAAGGACGCCATGCCTTATGAACAACAGGCGCTGCAGCACCTGCTGCGGGCTGAGGCGCGGTTCCGCGAGATCCAGGTGGCCTTTGGCGGTGGTGGTGGCGGGGGCGGTGGTGGCGGCAGCCAGCGTGATCTGGAATCGCTGTTCGATCTCGAGCTCGACACAGAGAAGAATCAGTATGAGACCGGGCAGCAATCTGCCTCCGCTGCTGGCGACAAACAGAAGGAAGTGGATGAGGCTCTGCAAAAGCTGGAGCAGCTAGCCCGGCGGCAGCAGGAGCTGGCGCAGGCTCAACAGAACAATCGCAACCAGACACCGGAACAGCGCTGGCAACAGGAGATGCTGCGGCGTGAAGCGGAAGAGCTGAAAAAGCAGATGGAGCGCATGCAGCAGCAGGCGCAACAGCAAGGTCAGCAAGGACAGCAAGGTCAACAGGGCCAGTCCGGGCAGCAAGGACAGTCTGGCCAACAAGGCCAACAAGGACAGTCCGGGCAGCAGGGACAACAGAGTGCCCAGCAAGGGCAGCAGGGCAAGGCCGGTCAGCAGCAGGGGCAGCAGTCGGCCACGCAGCAGCGGCTGCAATCCATGGCGGGCAACCGGGGCAGCCAACAGGGTGGCGACCCGCGCATGCAGCGGGCCATCGAGCAGCTACAGCGGGCGACGGAAGACATGCGCCGGGCCAATCAGGCGGGTGAGCGCGATGGCGCTGAATCGAAGCGCGCGGCGGACCGGCTGGAAGAGGCGCGCAGCATGATGTCGGGTGCGCGGAAGGAAGAGACCTCCGGCCAGATGAGTGAGCTCGCCCGGCGGGCGGATAAGCTGGCCGCTGAGCAGCGCGCCTTCCAGGAGCAGTTGAAGAAGCAGTTTGGGCAGGCCCAAAGCCGTGAGCAGATGGAGCGCGCCGCCATGGGCACCACGCGCGAGCAGAACGAACGCCTGGCCAGTGAGAAGCAGAAGCTGATGCAGGATTTCCAGAACCTCGAAAAGGACCTGCAGGGTGCCTCGCGCGCCATGCAAGGGGCGCAGCGGGGGGCCTCCAACAAGCTGAAGTCCGCCCTGGGCGAGCTGCAGCAGGAAGAGCTAGGCCTGAAGATGAAGTACATGTCGGAATGGCTCCGGCGCGGCCTTGGAGCCTATGCTTGGAACCGTGAGCAGACGGTCACCAACGCGCTCGACAAACTGTCGGAGCGGGTGAAGGAAGCCGCCGGCCAAGCTGGCAAGGAAGGTGACAAGGCGGCTGAGGCCGGTGGCCGTGAAAAGGCGTTGTCGCAGTTGGAGCAGCTCCGCCGGCAGATGGACACCATGGCCCGCAACGGTCAACCGGGACAGCGCGGCCAGCAAGGCCAAGGTCAACAGCCCGGTCAACAGGGGCAGCAAGGTCAAGGCCAGCAGCCGGGCCAGCAAGGTCAACAAGGTCAAGGCCAGCAGGGTCAACAGGGGCAGGGCCAGCAGCAAGGTCAACAGGGGCAGCAAGGTCAACAGGGGCAGCAAGGCCAAGGTGGCCAGAGCGGCGCCGGACAGATGCAGCCCGGTGGTAATCAGTCCGGTGGCGGAGCCAACGGTGGACAGCGCGACTATTCGGCCATGAATCGCGGCGATAACCAGTATGGTGGCGGGCTGGGCGGCGCTCCCGATCAGGCCAGCACCCGCGCCATGATGGGCGCTTACTCGCAGAGCATGCGAGACCTGCAGCAATTGCGCCAGCAGTTTGCCGACAACCCGGAATCCCGCGACGACATTGACCGGCTGATCCGCGAAATGCAGCGGATTGACCCGACGCGGTTTGCGGGCAACCCGGCGTTGATTGAGCGGATGCGGACGCAGATTCTGCCGTCGCTGGAATCGCTCGAATTGCAGCTACGCCGGCAGTTGGAGGAATCCGCCGGGGCTCCGCGTGCTGGATCAACCGATCGGATTCCGGCCGGATACTCCAATGCGGTTGCCGAATACTACCGCAAGCTGGGCCGCGCGAAGGCGCAACCGTAGCGGCAGCCCAGGCGGCCTTCCGCTCAATGGGCACTTCCAGACCGGATGGCTGGCGGTTGCGGCAGAAGTTGGTGACTCTGTTGGTTCGGCCCCGCGCCTCGGCGACCTCCAGCCCCGGAGTGGTGCCGTGATTGAGGTCGGTGTCTTAATTGCGGATGGCTGGTCGGCCTTCCTGTCACCAGTGCGTACCTAGCCCCCAGTGGCCCGGGGAAGCCCGCATTCCTGAATGGTCGATATGTCCGCTCAAATCCTGTCGCGGATCGGCGTGCGGCGTCCCTTGCGTCACTCGGCCTAGCTGCCTTTGCCCATGATCGTGTGGACACGCCCGAATGGAGGTCGCCACGTGGAGAGAGGGCCATGACCGTCCACCAGGGAGCGGTCAACATCACCATCCGGTTGTTCCGTTCGATGGATACTGCGCTACGGGCGAACCACGAAAGTGATCGCCCCGGACGTCCGGCCGTCCACGTTGACGGTGAGTGTCCGGTTGCCGGGCGTAACCGCGGGCAACACCGTAAAGGCGACGTTGTTGCCGCTGGCGGTCGCCAGGTGCTCCACTCCGTTCAGCGTCACCGTTACCCGCGGCCTATTGAAGGGAATCGTCAGGTCGGTCAAGCCATTTACCGGCAGCGTGATCACCTCACCGGCCCGGCCTCCGCGAACGGAGTCTGCGCCGGTTGGTGCCGGAATCGACAGCGCCGCCGGTTCTACCTGCACGGCAAAGGGAAGTGCCTGATCACCGCCGGACTGGATCCGCACAATCGCCGGGCCCACCGGTAAGCCGGCCGGAATTTCCAGCAGCAGGATGGATGGGCCAGCCACGGTCGCCACCGCCGGACGGTCCCCGACGGTAGCCGTCGCGCTACTACCCAGGCCCGTGGTCAACAACGGGATTAAATTCCCCGGCGGCGCGGACACAATGCCGGTTAAGGAATTCACCGAAGCGGGCGAGACCATCAGACCTCTAGCCGGCGGCGGCACGATCAACAGACCGCCCACCGAGAACGACTGCAAGCCACTCACCAGGTTGACCGTTACCGGGCCCGGCACCGCCTGCGCAGCTACCTGCACCTGCGCCAGCAACCGGGTGGGCGAAAGAACCCAAAGTCTCTTCACCAATAGATCGCTGGACCCGAACCCCAGTGAAACCGCGCCATCGGCAAACGATGTACCGGAGCCGTTCAACTCCAACACCGTCTCCGCGCCCACGGCCACGGTCGTCGTTCCCAGGCTCACACTGGCCGCATCATTGCCGTCGAGTACGATCGCCGTTGGTTCGCTTTGGAAGAAGGTGGAACTCTGGCCATCGTTGGCCACCACCACGACACCCGCGCGATGACCATTGGACGACGACGGCGCCGTGACCACCAAGCGGCCGGCCGACTCATCGAAAGACCGGACCGGGGCGGGCACGCCATCGAAGAACACTTGGGCATCAGCGGCCAGGCCCGTGCCTGAAATCTGCACCGTACGCGCACCGGCGTCCAGCAGCGAAACCGCAGAGATCTGGGGCGGCTGCTTTGCCGTCAACGTCACGGCCGCAGGCTGCACGTAGACGTCAGTGTTCTGTGAGAAAACGATATGCCGGGCGCCTTCGCCCGATTGCGGCGAAAATCCAAAATCGAAGGCCAGGTAGCCGGCGGAATAAGACCGGATGGCGGAAATCTGTGTCGCTCCACCCAGCACCGAGGCTCGCAGACCGGCCACCGGGCTGTTATTGGTGAGCAAGCCATTCCCCGTCGCCACCATAAAGTTGCGTGAACCATTCACATTGACCACCGCCGGGCGAATCGCCACTTGGCCGGGGAACGAGAAGGTCTGCACGTTGAACAACGAAAGCGGCGTCCGCCGCGGGGTGACCGTGAAATTCACGCCATCCAGCACCGCTCCCGCCGACACCGGCAAGGCCCCCGCCGTATTGGCGTCACGCACACCGGGATAAAAGAGCAGATCGAACAGGCCGCCCGGAGCAATCATGTTGCGGTCGCCATCCTGCGGATAACGGATGTTGGCCGGAGTCGTTTCGCCTGTTTGCGCCGGTGGCAAAGGGTGCACGTAGACGTAGTAGGAACCCGGCGCCAAACCTTCAATCCGGTAACTGCCATCCGGACCGGTCAACGTCCCGACGGCCGCACCACCGGGCGCAATTGCCACCACGCTGGCCAGCGCCTGTCCCGCGCCGCCCTGCGTCACCCGTCCCGCAATCGCTCCTAAGCTGGACTGGAAAGCGCGGGTCGGATAGAGCAGGGAAACGCCGGCGATGTCATCCGCCGCCAATGCCCGTCCGCGAGTGGTGGCCCGGGTCAACTGCGTGGCCATCGTCGAAGAAACCAGGGAATGCTGCAATCCCAAGGTGTGGCCAAACTCATGCACTAGCGTCATGAACGCCGCATCCGTCCAGCTGGGTTGATCGCTCAGGTTGCGCGGCAGAATAATCGTGGAGCGTTGGATGGGCACAAATGTGGAACCCGGCACCGGTTCCACCACGGACGTCGGACCGCCCAGGGCCAACAGCCCCGGGGGGACTTCATCAAACACAACGTCGATTCCAGGCGTCGCTTGCGGCACCAACGATGCGGGAACCGTTCCCCCAAACTGCAGCCGCAGATCGGAGGTTTCCACATCACTCCACTGTTTGGCGGCCAGCCGGATCTGGCTGGTCAACCGCGCCATGGAGTCGCCCGTGGCCATCGACTGCGGCAACTCAGAGGTGATGAAAAAACTGACCGTCTTGTTGGGCAGCACCGAAAGATCAAACTTTTGCGGCAACGCCACCAACTGCCCGGCCCGATTCTGGTAACGCAGGAAATGGTAGTACGCATCGGCCACCGGGCTGAACGCCAGGACAGACACGAGTACCACGGCTGCGCGGCGAAGGTTCATTGCTTGCCTTTTAACCCGATTCGATTCATCACGCTAAACTTGATTTCCTCTAGCGGTAGATCAACGCCTTCATCGGCCACTGGCCGGCCCGCCCCATCCAGCATCCGCTCCGAAGTCGGTGTGCGTGTGGCGTACACCGTTCCGTTGGCGGCCTTCTCCAAGGTCAACAAACCCTGTGATAGTCCCATCACCTGCGTGATACCTGACCGTCCCGTCCACAAAAAGAAGATCTGTTCGTCACCGGGGTTCAGCGTGGGAGTCCCCGAGAAAGTCTGGCGACGCGTGCCCACGGTACCACCCGGGATGGAGATGGAAACGGTACTCTGCGCCGCACCCTTCCAGCGTTCAATCACGCTCAAGTTGCAATTGGTGTAAATCAATGAGCCGCGGAATGCCGAAGAACAGCCGATCACTTTCGCACGAACGATCTCGGTCGCCTGATCGGTCATTTCGGCCACCGAGAGGCGCTGCAGCGTCGTCGCCTGTGCGGCAAACATGGCGCTGAGCAAGACGGCGGTGATCTGAACGATCTTCATCCCACCTCGTCGGATGCACGTTTCATGCCAACCGAGGCATACGGGAAACAAAGAGTTTGCCTTTACCGGCCATGCTCGCGTCGTGTCTTGATGACACAGCTGTGTCCTGAGTTGTCCGTGCTTTGGCGGGAGGTCTATGCCGCGGATCTAATGCTTTATGAAATTGGATCTAAAGCATAAAAAATAAAAGTGATACGGTTTTCATTCGGCATCCGCCCGGCCCGCCGTATAGACGACGCCGCGCCGCTCCAGATCCTCGAGTGTAGCGGCACTCAGCCCCAGCCAGCCCTCTAGTGCGGTGCGAGTGTGTTCTCCCAGGCAAGGTGCCGGGCGCTCAATCGAAGGAGGCGTTGCCGATAGCTTGACCGGCGCGCCGGTGACCCGATGCGGCCCGGCGGTGGGATGGGTGAGTTCCGGGAACATTTGCCGGACCGCCGTCTGCGGGTCGGCCACGACTTCGTCAAATCGGCGCACCAGGGAGCAGGGAATGCCTGCGGCGCGCAGTCGCGGGATCCATTCTTCGCCGGTGTGTTGAGCGAATGCCTCCTCCAGCGCCCGGTCCAGCGCAACACGATTCCGAATCCGGTCGGCATTCGAGGCAAAGTCCTGATGTTCCGTGAGATCCGGCCTTCCGATGGCCACCGTGAAGGCCGCCCAAAGCTTTTCACTACCCACAGCGATGGCCACTCCCCGATCGGCGGCGGGGAGCACCTGATAAGGCACCACGGTGGGGAAAGCCGTCCCCATCGGGAACGGTAGCTCGCCAGAACCGAGGAAGGTGGAGAAGTTTGAACTCATGGCGGAGATCATGCCATCCAGCATTGAGACATCGACGAACTGACCCCGGCCCGTCCGTTCCCGCGCCCGCAGTGCCAACAAAATGCCGATGACGGAGAACATCCCGGCGGTAATGTCAGAGATTCCATAGCCGCAGCGCACCTGTTGTCCATCCGCCGTGCCGGTGACGCTGATCAGCCCCGAGGAACTCTGCACGATCACGTCCATCGCCGCCTCGTCCCGGGATGGCCCGTCCTGCCCGTAGCCGGAAATCGCGCAGTAGATGACCCGGGGATTTCTGGCGCTGACAGCGGCGTAGCCTAACCCCAGTCTTTCCATGGTTCCAGGGCGAAAATTCTCAAGTAATACATCGGCCTGTTCGCACAGCCGGAGGCAGAGTTCGATGCCTTCCGGCTGCTTCAGATCAATCGAAACGCCCAGCTTGCCCCGGTTCAACCCCAGAAAGAAGCTGGACTCGCCGCCTTGGAATGGCGGCCCCCACCCCCGCCCCATATCGCCACCCTGCCGGGACTCCACCTTGCAGATCTCCGCCCCATAGGTAGACAGCAGCATGGTGCAGTACGGCCCCGCCAAAGCGTGCGAAAAATCCAGCACCCGCAGGCCACCCAAGGCGGCGATTGAGATCTTCTCGGACCGCTCAGCGTTAGTCATCGAGATCTAGACTATCAAGCAAGCGACGAGCCGCTCGGTGCACGCCACTGATTTCGATGGTCAGCGGGCCCCGACAACGTCAGCGACTCACTGGGACCGGTGGACGAAACGTACTAGTGATGCCACCCACAGTGAGTAGGAATGGCCAGTTCCCTGGTACGAGGTTGGGTACGATGACATTGAACTGGCACAGTCCCGACCCAGCCACGCCCGCATACTCGATTCGAGCGTCCACACCGCCGATCGACGCGCTGGACGGTAGGGTCAGCGGGCCGGCTGTGCTGACGATCTGCCCGGCTGGCGTGAATGGAATGCCAGGACCACACCCCGTGCCGTAGATCGAGATCACGTCACCCGGTCTAGCCGGTCGACTGGCAGCACCGGTTCCGAAGGCTCCGGCTGGTGCTACGTAGGCACCATCGACATGAACCGCAGCGGCGAAAACGGTACCAGCGGCGGTGAAAGAAAATGGTGATGGTGAGAGAGCTATCTTTCTTGCTATGAACTGGTTGCTGGCTCCAGCGCGTGTTGTCACTTGAACTGCTACGGACCCGGTCTGGGCATCATCTGGCGCGAGCACGTTCAGCTGCGTGGGGCTCACATAGTAGACCAGAGCCGGTCGCCCGTTGATCCGCACGCTCACGCCATCCAGTGATGTGGGTAGTTGGTTCCCGACGAAGTCTGAGGCCACCCAGATCCGGGTTGTGGGGGCCAAGTCCCGCCCGCGAATCGTCACCCAGGTCGCGGCGGCAATCTCGGGAGCAAAAGAGGCTCCGTGGACCACTTCGGTAATCGCTGGGGCTGTCAGCGGCGCAGAAATAACGATACTGAAGGGGGCAGAGAAGACGGGCGCAGCCAGAAAGCCCGTATCCGAAAGTCCAAAGCGAAGGCTCACGCTACCGGCACTGGTGGCGACGAACGAGAACGTGGTCGTCAGTGAACCCTGCGGCGCAATGGGACCAATCGTGTTCCGAACCACCTCTCGCATCCCATCTGATAAATGCGCGCTTCCACCAACGGACGCCAAGTCACCGGTATTGGTGATCGTGCAGGAGAACGTCACCAGCCCCAAGTTCACGGTAGCCGGCGGGTTGCAGCCACCGGAGAATGTTGGGCCCCTGATTGGAACCACTGCGGGTTCGGAGACCGCCAGTGCAAATGGCTCACCCGAACCTGCTAGTCGGCTGAGGCCGTCGTTGGCCGCTTGAAGGCGGACGACTACATCCACGGGCGAGGCGGTCGAGTTGCGGTACCCGATCTGTTCCACGTTATTCAGGAACCCGTCCGACCGGGCGAGCAGCGCACCCGAGCTACGTCCAAATATGTAGAGATCGACATCGCGGAGAGACATGGCGGTTGCCTCGGCATTCAAGTAGCGATTCCAGACCGCTGTCGCAAAGAATGACTTTCCGGCCGGTATCGTTACTCGCCAAAGTTGAGAGGCACCGGCGATGGGCGCCAGTTCCGCCGAAGTGATCCACTGCCGCTGTTCAAAGGCCCTTTGTAGATTCATATAGCCCCAGCCGCGGCTCGAGTCCCAGCTCTGCGTGTCGGTGGTGTTCAGCAGCAGAGCCTTGATCTGCAATCGGTCCCTCACCCCGGCTTGCCGGAGAAGCGCCGCTGCGCCCGCCACGTGCGGGGCGGCCATGCTCGTTCCTGTCTTGATCGTGAACAGGCCCGTGCCTGCCAGGGCAGAGATGATGTTGGTCCCCGGGGCCGCGATGTCCGGCTTGGCCCGGCCCCCGGCGGTAGGCCCGCGGCTGCTGGACGGCGCGACGACGGCCAGTTCGCGGTTCAGTGATTGGCGTGTATCGATGTTCGCCACGCTGATGATGTTGTAGGCTTGGGCCGGAGAGCCAAGGGTTCGTGCACCGGGGCCCCAGTTTCCCGCAGAGTTCACCCAAACCAGATCGAATACGTCGATGAGGGCATCGATCTGTCGCGCGCCCAAGTCGTCTTCCGGTGCCGCCGCGATGAAGTTGCTGCTGTTATTGATGATGCGCGCTGGAGAGTTCAATAATGCGTCCACCAGTGCGGACAAGCGAGCGTCAACCCACACGGAGCCGTCGTTGCAGCCAATCTTGCCGTTGTAGATCGAACTAACGCCATAGGCGACTCCACGACCGAAAGGGGCGAGAGCGTTGGAGAAACCAGCGATCGTTCCCGCGACATGAGTGCCATGGCCATTCAGGTCGCTGCTGGTGGCCCGATCCGCCGGACTGCACGCGGGGTTGTTGGCCACGAAGTTGCGGCCCTGAACCCGACCGATCAATGCCGGGTGCGAAGCATCTACGCCACTATCCAAGACGGCCACTGTTTCGCCGCTGCCGGTGAACCCGGCGGTCCAAAACGCAGAGGCGCCCGTCCAAATGGCGTTGAGATCCATCTGGATCTGCTCGCGCTCCACCAGCCCTATTTGAGCGACCAGATCATCCGATTCCAGTGTCGCCAGGAGCCGGGATGGGATCTCGGCGCGCACCATGTTGATGAGCCGGAACTTGAAGAGGTTGGTCGCGCCTGCGGCTGTCAGCCGGTCCATCAAGGCCTGCTGGAGGTGGCCAACTTGGCGCTCCATGGCGAAGGCTGTCTCTCGACGTGTCTCCATCGTGAGTTCATCCAAGGTCTTCTGCGCCATTAGCTGCGGTTGGCGTTCACCGCTGGCTATCGAAGCTGTCAGGGCCGCTTCTGCCGTCTCCAACTGGATTCGCCGCTCTGACTGCGCCCGCAGGTAGAGTTCCTTCTGCGGTTGCTCCTTCAATAAGATCAGCACCGGCACCCGATCGCGATCGAGTGCGGCTTGCCGCAGACGGTCATCGATCTTCGGAACTGGAGTCGAGCCCGAAGGAACGTTCCGCGAATCCTTCACCACTGGCTGCGTCTGCATCGGCGCATCCGGGAGTTGACGAGGGGGAATCGAAGTTAGAACTTGAGCCACCATTGCCCCGACTAAAAGAATCGACATCGCCTAATACTACACCGTTCCATACAGTCAGCAAGAGTCGATTACAGACCCTCACGCGGATGATCTATCTGGGCGAGTCCATTTGTACTCGGGCGCTGATTCTTTGCGCAGGTTTACCAAAGCAAGAACAACACAACTAACTATCTACGACCGATCCTCCCGGACCGCCAGGACGGGCACCTTCAACTGGTGCCGTACGGCGTTGATGGTGGAACCGAAGATGATGTCTTTGATGCCTTGGTGACCGTGGCTGCCCATCACCACCAAGTCCGGCTGATGCTGGCGGGCGAAGCGGATGATTTCGGCGCGAGGGTCTGTGGAGTAGGCCGTGAAGCTTTCGACATCGATTTCCTGGCGGCGCAGCGAATCTTCGATGTGGCGGAGATACTCCGCGCCTTCGGTCTCCTCGGCGGTCCGGGCCTGGTCGCCGTAGACTTGGCTCACTACACCCTCTTCGACGTGCAGCAGGAGGAGTTTGGCGCGGTACAGCTTGGCCATGGCGGCGGCGTGCGTCAGGGCGGCGCGGTCCAGGCTGGAATGGTCCAGTGGCACCAGGATCCGCTGGTACTGCGGCGCGGCAAATGGAACCGTCACCGGCGCTTCCGGTAGCACCGGTGCCACGGCTTTGCGCCGGTGGGCGAAGGCGACGTAACCCAACAACCCCAGCAACGGCAAGCCGAGCGGAATGGCCCATTCAGCCGGCACCATTTGCGCTACCAGCCATAAATTGAGCGACACGATCATCAGCGCGGCTGCCCAGGCTCCGATCCGTAGGACGATGTGGTTCTTCATTTCCCGCATCCGTTCGCCATCGCTGGTGAAGTGGATCAGTGGAATGACGGCGAAAGGCAGTTGGAGGCTGAGGATCACCTGGCTGAGCAGCAGCAGCCGATAGCTGGCGGCTTCGCCCAGCAAAAAGATGACGAGCACCGCCGGGATCACCGCCGCCAACCGCGTAAGCAGGCTGCGGAGCCAGGGACGCATCCGGAGCTGCAAGAAGCCTTCCATGACGATTTGCCCCGCCAGCGTGCCCGTCACGGTGGACGATTGGCCGCTGGCAATCAGCGCGATCGCAAACACGCCGGAAGCCAGGCCCGCGCCCATCAGCGGGGCCAGCAGCTCATGCGCCTGCTCAATCCGCGTGACCACGATGTGATTCTTGAAAAAGACGGTCGCCGCCAGCACCAGCAGTCCGGCGTTGACGAGGAAGGCGCCGTTCAAGGCCAGCACGGAATCCAGCAGGTTGTACCAGGCGGCCCGGTTGCGCGATCCGCGCGTATCGTCAATGGCCCTGGTCTGCACCAGCGACGAGTGCAGGTAAAGGTTGTGCGGCATCACCGTCGCGCCTAGCAAGCTGGCGGCGGCCAGTAGCATTTCCGGTGTCAGAGAGGGCCTCATTCCCAAGGCCACTTCCGCCCAATCGGGCCGGGCCAGAACCAGTTCAGTGGCCACACAGGCCCCCACCACCGCCACCAACCCCAGCACCAGCCGTTCCAGCATCCGGATGCCGGATCGAGACAGGGTCAGGATGCCCAGGGTGGACGCCGTGGTTAGCAGTACGCCCGCCAGCAAGGGCAGCCCGAACAGTAGCTTCAGTCCTATGGCCGTACCCAGCACCTCCGCCAGATCGCAGGCGGCAATGGCGATTTCGCAAAGCGCCCAAAGCGCCAACACTACGGGCCGAGGATACTGTTCCCGGCAGCACTGCGCCAAGTCCCGCCCGCTAGCGATGCCCAGCCGCGCTGACAATGTCTGTAGCAACAGGGCGATCAGGTTGCAGACCACCAACACCCACAGCAACTGGTAGCCAAACCGCGAGCCGCCTTCCAGATCGGCCGCCCAGTTGCCCGGGTCCATGTAGCCGACGCTGACCAGGTAGGCCGGCCCGGAGAAGGCGAGAAATCGCCGCCAGCCGCGGAGGGTCTC
This sequence comes from Bryobacteraceae bacterium, assembly GCA_947458745.1. Classification (GTDB taxonomy): domain Bacteria; phylum Acidobacteriota; class Terriglobia; order Bryobacterales; family Bryobacteraceae; genus JAPKYZ01. The sequence goes on from CANGYQ010000010.1 coordinate 21,957, forward strand.
GACATGAATCGAGCCTGGGAGTGTGGAATCCATCGGTTACGATTGAAAGTTAACTATAGTTTACTCCAGGCGGATGCGCAAGGATTTCCCTCGCTTGATTGACCTTCGGGGGCCAATTCCAGTAATCTCACAGTGGTTCGACGTGAATGAATATTTCACTTAAGGGAGAGTACGCGCTGGCCGCTTTGTTCGACTTGGCGGCCCACACTGGCCTGGGTCCGGTGAAAATTGCGGACATCTCCAAACGGCAGAAGATTCCACAGAAGTTCCTGGAGTTGATTCTGGCCGGGCTGAAGCAGGGCGGTTTTGTCGAATCCAAACGCGGGGCTGAAGGCGGCTATCTGCTGGCGCGTCCGGCCTCCACCATCTCCGCCGGTGACGTGTTGCGCTTTATTGGTGGCAACCGGCCCGGGCGCAAACGCAAGGAGACTCCGTTTACTGATTTGTGGGACCGGGTGGATGCGGCTGTTTCTCAAGTGATTGACCGGACGACGGTCGACGATCTGGTGCGCGCGTGGCAGGAGCGGCAGAACCGCTACGTGCCGAATTGGGACATCTAGTGGCTTACTACAACGACAACTCGCTTTCCATTGGCCGGACGCCGCTGGTCCGGTTGAACCGTGTCACGGGCGGGGCACCGGCCACCGTACTGGCCAAAATCGAAGGCCGCAATCCCGCCTATTCGGTAAAGTGCCGTATTGGCGCCAACATGATCTGGGACGCGGAAAAGCGCGGTCTGTTGAAGCCGGGTGTCGAACTGATTGAGCCCACCAGTGGCAACACGGGCATTGCGCTGGCCTTTGTCGCGGCTGCTCGCGGTTACCCCATCACGCTGACCATGCCGGAAACGATGTCGATTGAGCGGCGCAAGGTGCTGAAGGTGCTGGGTGCCAAGCTAGTGTTGACGCCCGGAGCCGGTGGCATGCGCACGGCAATCCACGAAGCCGAGAATATGGCGGCGGCGGATCCCGCTCGTTACCTCCTGCTGCAGCAGTTCAAGAACCCGGCTAACCCGGCCGTGCATGTGGAGACGACGGGTCCCGAGATTTGGGATGACACCGGTGGGGCCGTGGACGTGCTGGTGTCGGGAGTGGGCACTGGCGGCACGATCTCCGGAATCTCCCGTTACTTCAAGCAGGTGCGGAATCAGCCCCTGTTGTCGGTGGCGGTGGAGCCGGCCAACTCACCGGTGATCAGCCAGACCTTGAAGGGTGAGCCGGTGGTGCCGGGGCCGCACAAGATCCAGGGCATCGGCGCGGGCTTTGTGCCGGACACGCTGGACATCACGATGGTGGACCGGGTGGAGCACGTCACCAACGAAGAGTCCGTGGAGATGGCCCGCCGGTTGGCGCGGGAAGAGGGTATCCTGTGTGGGATCTCCTGCGGTGCCGCCGCGGCGGCCGCTGTCCGGCTGGCCCACTTGCCGGAGATGGCGGGCAAGACGATCGTGGTGGTTCTGCCCGATGCCGGCGAGCGCTACCTGTCGAGCATTCTGTTTGAAGGAATGTTTGAGGAAGCGTAGATTGGTGAAGCGTACCGGAGGCTTGGTGCTTCTAAAGAGAGGCTACCGGAATCTGGAAGCGTTGAAGTTAAGGGGTGGCGGGCATCGTGATTGGGGTGTTGATGCCCGCCGGTGTAACGGGGATTGACTATAGAGGCGCGGCCGGTGACCCCAGGGTTACGGCCCGTTTGTGAAGTTTTGTTGCAGGCAGCTTTGCTGCTAAACTCAGATTCTTTGGGAGGCTACTAGTGACCGTTGAGCAGGTCGAGCAAAAGGTTAAGCAGATTATCGTCGAGCAGCTGGGTGTGGACGAAGGCCAGGTCGACAAGACCGCGTCGTTCGTGGACGACCTCGGTGCCGACTCCCTCGACATCGTCGAGCTGGTGATGGCGTTTGAAGAAGCGTTTGGCATGGAAGTGCCCGACGAAGACGCCGAGAAGATGAAGACGGTGGGTGATGCCATCGACTACATCAACAAGAACCAAGGCAAGAAGTAGACTTTAGGCCTCAGGGAGAAAATCCGTGCCGCGCAGAGTCGTGGTGACCGGCGTTGGACTGATGTCCGGCGTCGGCCACACGGCCGAGGAGACTTGGAAGTCTCTTTTGGCCTCTCAATCTGGAGTGGGTGTCATCACCCAGTTCGATCCCACCGCATTTGATTGCAAAATCGCTTGCGAAGTGAAGGATTTCGATCCGCTCCAATGGTTTGAAAAGAAAGAAATCAAGAAGCTCGCCCGTTTCATGATGTTTGCCGTTGCGGCAGCGGATGAAGCGGTGAAGTCTTCCGGCTTAGAGATAACGCCGGAGAACTGCGAGCAGGTGGGGGTCTACATTGGCTCCGGCATCGGTGGCTTCGAGGTCATTGAGCGGGAGCACGAGAAGTACCTCAAGGGCGGCCCCAGCCGCATCTCGCCGTTCTTTATTCCTGCCACCATCGTCAATCTGGCTTCGGGCCACGTTTCCATCCGGACCGGTGCCAAGGGCCCCAACTCCGCCACCGCCACCGCCTGCACCACGGGCGCTCATGCGATTGGCGACAGTTTCCGGTTGATCCAGCACGGCTATGCCGACGCCATGATCTGCGGTGGTGCGGAAGCCGCCATCACGCCCATGAGCGTGGGCGGTTTTGCCGCCATGCGGGCCTTGTCGACGCGGAACGACGAACCCAAGCTGGCCAGCCGTCCATGGGACAAAGATCGCGACGGTTTCGTGATGGGCGAGGGCGCGGGTGTGCTGATGTTGGAAGACCTGGAGCATGCGCTGGCCCGAAACGCTCCGATCTATGCCGAAATTGTCGGCTACGGCATGTCGGGCGACGCCTTCCATATTACGGCCCCTTCGGAAGATGGCGATGGCCCATACCGCGTGATGCGCAATGCATTAAAGGACGCCAAGCTGGCTCCCGAAGCGATTGACTACATCAACGCCCACGGCACGTCGACGCCTCTGGGCGATGTGATGGAGACGAAAGCGATCAAGTGGGCTTTTGGCGAACACGCCTCCAAGGTAGCCGTGTCCTCCACCAAGTCGATGACCGGCCACCTGCTGGGTGGCGCGGGCGGTTTGGAAGCCGGCATCACGGTGATGGCCCTGCGGGATCAAACGGCTCCGCCCACCATCAACCATGGTGAGCCCGGTGAAGGCTGCGACCTGGATTACGTGCCCAATGTCGCCCGCCCCATGAAGATCGAATACGCCTTGTCCAATTCATTTGGCTTTGGCGGTACCAACGGCTCGCTGATCTTCAAGCGCTGGACCGCGTAGATCCCCGGAAAGTCTGCCGGGGATGGACATTCCCGAAAGCCTTTGATTTTCGCTCTTCCCGTGATAGCCCGATCCGTATCACAAATATGCGACACTGGATCGCCGATTGGGAGGGCAATCTATGGTCCACCGCCGCCAAGCTACAGTTGGTGGCCGCGCCGGGCACAGCGGAGAAGTTTCTGCCGTTGCTGGCGGCAACCGATCCGATGTTGCCGGATTGGGCCGGGCAGGAAGCCACGGGATTCCCCGATAACTACACGGTCGGGACCAGCTTCTATTCGAACCTGTTTGCGCGCGAACACAATTCCTTCGTCGATGCCTTCCGCAAACAAGCCGCCGCCACTCCGGGAGCCGACAGTGGACTTCGCAACCCGGCCAACCCTAGCCGCAAGATTACTTACGCCGAGGTGACTCCGGAAGAGCTGTTCCAGGCGGCCCGGCTGGTGGTGTCCGCCGAGATCGCCAAGGTCCACACCATCGAGTGGACTCCGCAGTTGCTCTACAACGAGCCGCTCTATGTCGGCATGAACGGCAACTGGAATGGACTGTTTGGTGGTGACCACCAGCTGCTGACCAAGATCCTGCGGGACATCGTGGTGCATAAGGGCAAGTCCGCCGACCCCCGCCACGCAAATGAGTGGTACAGCGTCTTCGCGTCCGGGCCGGGCATCTTCGGCCTGGGGAGCACCCAGCGCAACTACAACTTGAACGACCCGGAAAATCTCAACCAGGGCGTCAATCACTTTGGGTCGGCCTTCAACTTCCCGGAAGAGTTCGTCACCGTCTACCGTTTACACAGCCTGGTGCCGGACCTGCTGGAGTACCGCACGTTTGATCAACCCAACCGGATCGCCAAGAAGGTGCCGGTGGTGGAGACATTCCGCGCCAAGGCGACGCCCGCGGTCCGCGAAGCCGGGCTGGCGAATTGGGGCTTGACGATGGGCCGCCAGCGGCTGGGTCTGCTGACTCTGGGCAATGCGCCGCAGTTCCTTCAGAACCTGCGCGTCGAGCGCTTGCAGAGCGGCACCAAACAACTGGATGTACTCGCACTCGACATCATGCGGGACCGGCAGCACGGCGTGCCCCGCTTGAATGAATTTCGCCGCCAGTACGGCCTCCGCACGCTGACCAGCTTTGATGACTTCGTAGACCCCAACGCCGCCCCCGCCGCCAAGGCGCAGCAGCAGAAGATGGTCACCGCGATGCGTGAGATCTACGGCCAGCACACCTGCGATGCCAGCAAGATCATCAGCACGGCGCAGCGGATCAACGGGAAGTATGTGGATGATTGCCTGGGCAAGCCGAACGGTACCGTGATCGACAATATCGAAGACGTCGACACGGTCGTCGGCTGGCATGCGGAGCCGGTGCGGCCGCATGGCTACGCGATCTCCGAGACTCAATTTGTCGTGTTCATCCTCAATGCTTCGCGCCGCCTGTTTAGCGACCGTTTCCTCACGTCCGGCTTCCGGCCGGAATTCTACACCACGCTCGGCGTGAAATGGGTGAACGATAACGGGCCCACCGGACCACAGTTTGAACCGCAGCTCGTCAACGGCCACAAGTATCCCGTGTCACCGATGAAGCGGATTCTGCTGCGGAACACGCCAGAGCTAGCGGGGGAACTGAGCCACGTGATCAACGCGTTTGACCCCTGGGCGCGGGACCGCGGGCAGTACTATTCGCTCGAATGGAAGCCGCGGCCGGATGCCAAGTCTGATCCTGCTTTTGCGCAGTAAATCAATCCGAATTTGGGGCCAATCTGCTGCCCGGTGGGGTGAGCCCCCGAATAAATCTGTAGTGTTTTGCTAACAATGATGTAGGCGGTCCGATTTCAGGATGGCCTTAAAGGAGTGTTCTTTCTTGAAGATCGTTACTGCGATTTTGTTGTCTTGCGCCGCGGCTTCCAGTTTGCTGGCGCAGCTCACCCCGGACCAGCGGGTCCAGGACCTGCAAACTCTAGCCGGCATGTACGCCAAGCGCTACGCCCCGGCCAATTGGAAAGTGGCCGCTTTGGGCGTCAATGTGCTGGATCTGGTGCCGTGGATTCAGCGCGCCCGGGCCGCCAGGAATGACTTGGAGTACGCCGAAGTATTGATGGAATACACGGGTAGCTTCCAGGATACCCACGTCAGCCTCGGCATGACCGCGAACTTTGTGGCGTCGCTCGGCTTCTTTGCGGATATCTACGACGGAAAGGTGTTGATCGATCTGGTGGATCGCAACGCACTTCCCGTTCGCGACTTTCCCTTCACCGAAGGTGATGAACTGGTGACCATTGACGGCCGCCCGGCCATGGAAGTGGGCCAGGAACTGGCGCGGTTGAGCGGCGCGGGCAATCCGCGGGCGGGCTTGCGTTTGGGCGTCCAGCGTATCACTTCAAGGGCCCAGTCGGCCGTGCCGCGCGCCGTTGATGTGGGAGACGAGGCCGTCGTCGAGATTCGCCGCGCCTCGGGTGAGTTGCAGACCTACCGCTTGCCGTGGCGCAAGTCCGGGTTCCCGGTACGGACCTTCGGCCAAGTGCCTTCACCGATCTTTTCGGCCACTGCGTCAGGCTCGGCTACGGACGCTCCGGCAGAGACGCCGGACCTGCCGGCATGGCGCAAGGTGTTTTATGAAATGCACATCGCTTCCGCTGACCTGCCGGAACTGCGGCGGGAGAACCCGGTAGTGGTCAACCCGGAAACCGGGAATGAACTATCGCCCCGGGGCGTGCTGAACTACGGCTCGCGCTTCATGGTCTGGAACCTGCCCACGGGCTTCACCACCCGGCTGGGAAGGCTGCCCTCGGATGTCTTCTACACGGGCGTCTACCAGAACGAAGGGCAGCGGATCGGCTACTTGCGGATCGGCAGTTTCCCTGTCTACTCCAACGCGCAATTGGCTCAACTGGAAGCCGAGGTAGCGTTCTTCAACGCCAACACGGACGGGCTGGTGGTGGATGTGATGCGCAACACGGGCGGCAGCATCTGCAGCGCCTCCGACATTGCGGCACGTATCGTGCCCGGCAATCACGTCCATGCGGGATTGGCCTTCCGGCCCACTATCTCGCGCATTCTCGCCTACGACAACTCGATCACCCAGTTGCGGGGTCTCAACGCACCGCCCTGGACAATCGAACTTCATACCTTCATCCGGAACCAGCTCGCCGAAGCGTACAACGCCAACCGGGGCATGCCCGGCCCGGCGCCGATCTGCGATTGGGGCTACACCATCACCAGCCTGCCAACTGCTTATCGCAAGCCGCTGATCGTGTTGGTGGACGATTTCTCCACCTCCACCGGCGACTACTTCCCGGCCCTAATGCAGGACAACAAGCGCGGCCCGATCGTGGGCGTGCGCACCAATGGCGCGGGCGGCAGTGTCATCAACGTGCCGGGTGGCTGGTACAGCGAAACCAACACCCGCGTCACCGAATCCCTGATGGTGCGCCCGGAGTCGCGCAACATCGCGGGCTTCCCCGCGTCGCCCTATATCGAGAATGTCGGCGTCAGGCCCGATATCGAACTCGACTACATGACCCGCGAGAATCTGGTCACCGCCGGCCAGCCTTTTGTCGAGGCGTTCACGAAGATCATTGTGGACGAGATCAAGAAGGCGACGCCCACTCCGTAGCCCTCCCTTGATGGGGGATGGTGAGTCTCGTGAAGTGCCATCCCCACATCGATTCCTGATTTCCTCATCACTGACTCCTGCCTCGCTACCGCTTTGTGATACAACCGTGGGAAATGCCCATCCTTACTCGACGTCATTTTGGCCAGACCTTGGCCGCTGGTGCCGCAGCCCAGCAGTTGACCGCTCAATTCGGCCCGCCTGGGCCGCCGTCGAAGTATGACGCCAGTTGGGCGACCCTGCGGCGTCATCCGTTGCCGGACTGGTATGCAGACGCCAAGTTCGGCATCTTTGTGCATTGGGGTCTCTATTCGGTACCGGCCTGGGCACCACCCACCGGTGAATTGGGCAAGGTGGACTGGAATAAGTGGTTCTACCAGAACCCCTACGCGGAGTGGTATCTCAACTCCATCCGGTTGAAAGAATCGAAAACCTATGCCCACCACGTGGCGAAGTATGGTGCCGGTTACGACTACTATCGCTTTGCCGAAACCTTCAGCCGGGACAGCCAGAAGTGGCGCCCCGATGAGTGGGCCTCGCTGTTTAAGTCGGTGGGTGCGCGCTATGTCGTGTTGACCACCAAGCATCACGATGGCTTCACTCTGTGGCCTTCCAAGGTGAAGAACCCCCGCCGCCCGGACCTGCCTCTCGTGCAGCGAGACATCGTTGGCGACCTGACGCAGGCCGTCCGCGCCCAGGGCCTAAGGATGGGCCTCTACTATTCGGGCGGTCTCGACTGGACGTTCTCTTCGAAGCCCGTGGCCACCATGGCCGACGTGGCCGCCACCGTGGTGCAGGAACCCGAGTATGCCGCCTACGCCGACGCTCACTGGTACGAATTGATGGACCGCTACCAGCCGGCCATCCTTTGGAATGACATCGGCTATCCCAAGGTGGGGAAGCTGGAAAAGATTTTCAGCGACTTCTATAACCGCGATCCTCAAGGCCTGGTGAACAACCGCTTCGGTGTGGACCACTTCGACTTCACCACGCCGGAGTATTCCCGCTACGACACCATCGTCGAGAAGAAGTGGGAGACGTGCCGAGGCTTGGGCTTCAGCTTCGGCTATAACCAGGTGGAAGGGCCGGAACACGTGCTGGCCGCGGACAAGCTAATCGAATTACTGGTGGATATCGTCAGCAAGAATGGGAACTTACTGCTGAACGTCGGCCCCCGGCCCGATGGCAGCATCAGCGAGATCCAGCAGGACCGCCTGCGCACACTGGGCAAATGGTTGGAGGTACATGGCGAAGGGATCTTCGGCACCAAGCCCTGGGTCCGCGCCGTGGCCCGGGAGGCGGATGCTGAAGTCCGGTTTACGCGTAAGAGCGACACCGTCTATGCGTTCCTGCTGAAGCCCGCAACCAGCGGCACCATCCGCGTGCCGAACATCTTCGCCGGTGAAGGCACCGAAGTGTCGATGCTGGGCCAACCCGGTAAGCTCTCCTGGACGCAGGCCGGGCGGGACCTGATGGTGAAGGGCGCTCACCGCGGCCCGCTGGCGGCGGCCTTGAAGATTACGCCCGCACCCTGGCAGTTGGTGCGGGAAAACAAGTAAACGCCGGGGCGAACGGCCATCGCACGGAGCCGCTGGCGTGGCACCATAGCGTCATGCGTCTTTCTCTGTTGATTGGCTGGTGCGGAGTCGCCACGTTCGCGCAAGGGCCGGCGGCGCAGCCGTTTTCGGTGCCTCCGAATGATGCGCCGGAATTGGCCGCCGTGGGCAAGTTCGCAGTTGGCGTGCGCACACTGGACCTGGTGCACCGGGGCCAGCCCGACGTGCTGAACTATAGCGCTGAGAAGGGCATTCCTACCTACGACCGGCCGCTCAAAATCGAGCTGTGGTATCCGGCCACGCTCGCTGCGGGGCAAAAGGCTGGGACTGTGTATGAAAGCGCGATGGTCGGCCGCGCCCCGGCTCCGGGGTCACCCGCGACGTTCAAAATCGCTGGACTGGCCACGCGCGATGCCGCGCCCGTGGCCGGGCAGAAGTTCCCGCTGGTCATCGTCTCGCACGGCTATCCCGGCTCGCGCACTTTTATGACTTATCTGGGCGAGAACATCGCCTCCAAGGGTTATGTGGTGGCGGCCATCGATCATACGGATTCCGTTTTTGGCGAAGTCCGTGGTTTCCCCAGCACACTGCTGAACCGCTCAGCGGACCAGTTGTTCACGATTGAAGAACTTTCCGCTCGGGGGAAGCGTGCGGGTGATGTCTTGAGCGGCTTGGTGGACGAGACGCGCGTGGCGATCATTGGTTATTCGATGGGCGGCTACGGCGCGCTGGCCAGCTCCGGTGCCCCTTACAGCAAGAAGAGCGCGGCCGCTACCATGGTGCCCGGCAAAGCGATGGAGCCCTGGACCGCCGGGCACCCGCAGTTTGGCGCGCACCGCCCGGCTGGTTTGAAAGCGGTTGTGGCCATCGCGCCGTGGGGCGCTCAGCCGCCGGTCAACAGTTGGGATGCTGAGGGCATGGCGGGTATCAAGATCCCATCGCTGTTTATCGTGGGCGACCAGGACGATGTCTCCGGCTATGAGCAGGGCGTCAAGCGCGCCTACGATTGGGCCGTCAACTCCGAGCGCTGCCTGCTGGTCTACGAGAACGCCCGCCACAACACCGGCGGCAATCCGCCACCTCCCGATGTTGCGCTCCCGTTTGCGGCTCGGCAGAGCTTTGAAGAACCCGTCTGGCGCAAGGATCGCATTACGGCCATCAACCAGCACTTCGTGACGGCGTTTCTTGACCTGCACTTGAAGGGCGACCAGAGCCGCCGTGCTTACCTCCGCGTGCCCGTCAAGAGGTCCAGCGAAGCGGTGTGGCCCGGTGGTCCGGGCGAAGCGCGCGGTCCGGAGTTTGGCACGGGCGAAGGCGCCTCCGAGAAGTACTGGAAGGGCTTCCAGAAGCGCTGGGCGCTGGGCCTGCAGATGTCTTGCGTGGACCCGGCCCGCTGAGTTGCTAGAATTCCCGCTATGCAGCGGACACGTTGGGCAGTTGCGATTTGGGCCTTGGGCCTGTTGACCACGGGGGTAGAGGCGCAGTCCAAAGCGCCGGTGCACGGGCAGCGCCCCGCCAAGATGGTGGTGCGCAACGTTCTGGTGGTGGAAGGCAACGGCACGCCTGCGGCGGGTCCGAAAGACATTGTCATCGAGGGCGGCGTCATTACGCAGATCGTCCCGTTTGATCCGGTGTCGGCTGGTGCCGGCCCCACCGGTTTGGCGCGTGGTCCGCAGCGTCCGGATGGTGACGTCATCATCGAGGGCAACGGGCGCTATGTTCTGCCCGGCCTGATCAACCTGCACGCGCACCTGCAGGAAGAACGGTCCTTCGTTCCCATGGCACGCGACTATGTGTTGAAGCTGTGGCTGATGTCGGGCATCACCACCGTCCGCGACGTCGGCTCCGTGACGGCCAAGACGCTGTCGTATCGGGAAGCCAGCCGCAAGGGTGAGTTGGCCGCGCCTCGCATTTTTGTCTACCCGATGTTTGGCCGCGCCAAAAACGAGCAGGAGGCCCGCGACCGTATCCGCCAGATCAAGGAACAAGGCGCGGACGGCGTCAAGTTCCTGGGCACTTACCGCGACGTGTTGAAAGCGGCCCTGGATGAGGCATCGAAGTTGGGCCTGCGGACGGCGCACCACATCGGCGTTGAAGAGACGACGGCGTGGGATGACATCAACTTCAGCGCCCATGGCTCCGCCTCCATTGAGCACTGGTACGGCATTCCCGACGCGGCGTTCAAGGACAAGACGCAGAGCTTCCCCTCCGGCTACAACTATGGCAATGAAGCGGACAGGTTCCGCTACGCCGGCCGCATCTGGCGCGAAGCGGACTGGGCGATTCTCGACAAAGTTCTCGACGGCATGGTGGCCAAGGGCGTGGCCTGGGACCCAACGCTCGACATCTATGAAGCCGGCCGCGACTTGCAGCGCGCGCAGTCGCAGCCCGCCTTCAAGGACTACCTGCACCCCGCGCTCGAAGAGTTCTTCGCGCCTAATCTGGCCAACCACGGGTCTTTTTACGTGAATTGGTCTTCCACCGACGAGGCGTACTGGAAAGAGAACTATCAGATCTGGTTCAAGGCGCTGCGGGAGTTTGAACGCAAGGGCGGCCTGATTGGCACCGGTGACGATGCCGGGTTCATTTATCAGATCTACGGCTTCGGCCTGCTGCGGAATCTGGAACTGCACCAGGAGGCGGGGTTCCACCCGCTGAAGGTGATCCAGCATGCCACCGCCAATGGAGCGCAGATTCTGGGTCAGGCCGGCAAGCTGGGCCGGGTCCGGGTGGGGTACGCGGCGGATCTGCTGGTCGTCAATGGCAACCCGCTGGAGGACTTTAAGAGCTTGTACCAGCCAGGAACTAACGGCAACGCCGGTACCAAGCCCGGCCAGTCCGGCATTGAATGGACCATCAAGGACGGCATCACCTATCACGTCCCCACTCTGGCGGCCGATGTCCGCAAGATTGTGGCGGACGCCCGGGCCAAGGACAAGCTGGCACCGGCCAGTGCCGCGGCAGCGCGGACCAAACAATAGTTTGGCCCAAGTCCTATAGTTCTTCTGCCCGACCGACGATTGTCTCCAGGTAAGGAAACTCCTGGCGATGACTTGGAAGAAATCCACGGGCAATGGTGCAGCGGCGGCAGCAGCTCCGGCGCGTGTTCGCCCGGAGAAAGCTCCAGCTGCGGCTGAACCGCCCGATTTTGCGAAGGAAGCGGCGCTGCGTCGCGACGAAGTCCAGTCATTGCTCGAAGACTACATGAGCAAGCGGACGCCCCCGGTTCCCCCTCCTCCCCCTGGGGTGCCGTCCGCTGGCAAACTAGCCGCTGCCCCGATCCGCACCACCCCTCCCCTGGGCGGATCGGGCGGCATGATGGACCGCCGGTTAACCGCCATCGAAGAAGCGCTGGCCCGTATTGAAGCCCGGCTTGATGAACAGGCCGGCCAGGGTGCGGACGCAGTGGACCGGCTGGTGGACGGGCTCCAGAATCTTGCCACCAGCCTGCGCTACCCGCGCGCGTAGTACCCGCCATCCTCGCCCGCCGCTTGGGCTCAATGCGTCAGCAATGTTATAGTTCCAGGTTGAACCGGCTATTCACTTTCCCAATTGTGGCCTTGCTGCCGCTGCTGTGTGCGTTGCCTGCCTGGGGCGGCATCCAGGCCGGAGCCGCCGTGCGGAGCATCACCCCGGCCATGGACCCCGCGAAACCGGTTTACATCGCGGGCTTCGGCAACAATCGCGTGGCCACCGGCGTCCATGATGAGCTCTACGCCCGGTGTCTGGCAATGCGGTCCGGCGGTCCGCCGGTGGTACTGTGCTCAGTCGATTCGATTGGTCTGTTCTTTGATGACGTGCAGAAGATCCGCGCGGGCGTTCCACAAGCGCAGGTGATCGTGGCCGCGACGCATAGCCATGAGACGCCCGACACACTGGGCTTGTGGGGGCCGTCGCCTGGCGTCAGCGGAATCAATGAGGAGTACAACGCGTTGGTGGTCCGGCGGACCATCGAAGCGGCGCAGGCGGCACTGAAAGCGATGCGGGGCGCAAAGCTGACCGTCACCAAAACGCGTCCGCCGGATCTGGCCAACTACATCCGTGACAGCCGCCCGCCGGTGTTGCTCGACGACGAACTGGTGATCCTGCGCCTGACCCGTGGCAACGGCCGCGGCATCGCCACCCTGATCAACTGGGCCAACCATCCCGAGGCGCTGGGGTCAAAGAATACTTTGCTGACGGCTGATTTCCCGTGGGCCCTAGCCCGCGACACGGAGTCCCGCCTGGGCGGCGTCACCATCTTTATCAACGGAGCACTGGGCGGCCTGATGACACCGTTAGGCGTCAAGGTGCGTGACCCGCGCTACAACGAGATTGCGCCCCCCGATTCATTCCGTTTGGCCGAAGTGATCGGCAACGGTGTGGCCAATGTCGTCGTGGAGACAATTCTCAACACGCGGCCTTCCGGGTCGAGCAAAGTCACCTATCAGGAGACGCTGGTGAAGATCCCGGTGGCGAATCCAGGGTTCGTCCAAGCTGCGGCGGCCAATCTTTACAAGGGCCGGAAGGCATTTGGTCCGGACAAGATAAGCACCACGCCCGTTGGTCTGTTGCGGATCATGCACCGGGGCAAGCCACTGCTGGAAGCGGCGGCCATTCCGGGTGAGCTCTACCCGGAGCTTAGCTTGGGCGGTGTCGTCCGCTATCCGGGCGCGGATTTCCCCGACGCGGCCATCGAGCCGGGCGTCAAGACGATGATGAAAGCCCCGTATCGCATGGTGCTGGGCCTCACCAACGACGAAATCGGCTACATCATCCCCAAGGCCGAATGGGACAATCAGGCACCGTGGCTGGACAACGCGCCTAAGCGCCCCTACGGCGAAGTGAACTCGATAGGCCCGGAAGCCGCGCCCGTGATCACGCAGGCCGTGAAAGAGCTGTTGAGCAAACCATAAGCCCCACCCGCGGCCGATACCCCAGGAGCATTCATGACCCGTCGCACCTTCTTCTCTTCCGCGCTGGCCGCTTCGACCGTGGCCGCCGCGCCTCCGGCTGACCCGTGGCCGTTGGGGATCAATACCTATTGCCTGCGCTTCCAACGCTGGAACGACCGGAAGCTGATCGACTGGTGTATCGAGCAGAAGCTGGACGCCATCTTCCTGCAGGATTCGCTGGACCCCGGTGTGATGGACCCCAAGCATTGGGCCGAGGTCCGGCAATGGACCCAGGAAGCGAAGCTCCGCGTCGAAACCGGCGGTGGCACCATCCTGCCCAAGACCCCCGACGCCTATGCGTCCAACGTCGCGACGCTGCGCAAGAACATTGAACGGGCGGCGGCCACCGGTTCGCCGATCGTGCGTGCGCTGCTAGCCTCGGACCGGCGCGCCATGCCGCCCGGTCCAGTGGAAAAGCACATCGAGACCACAGTGAAGGTGCTGCGCGAAGTCCGCAGCCAGGTGATGGATGCCGGCGTCAAGATCGGCCTGGAAAACCACAAGGAGCTGCAAGCCTGGGAGACGCGCCAGGTGATCGAGACGGCGGGCAAGGAGTTTGTCGGCAGCTACCTCGATACCGGCAACCCCGTCTTCGTCTTTGAAGACCCAGCCACCACGATTGAGCATCTAGCCCCGCTGGCCGTCACCTTCCACCTGCGCGATTCGGTGGTTTACGAGCACCCCGAAGGCATTGCCGTGCAATGGGTGCCGCTGGGGGAGGGAACGTCGGACTTCAAGAAGCTGGTGGCGCGCGCCCGCGAACTGATGCCGGCCGGTGTGCACATCTACTGCAAGCCGATCACGGCGCGGCCTCCGGTGGTCCTGCCGGTGACCACCACCGGCAAAGACGCTCGCGAATGGTGGGACTTGTTCCCCCGCGCCCGCGCCAGCGAACTGGCCCAGTTCATCGCGCTGGCCAAGCGGGGGCGTCCGTACGACAAACCGATGGTGGTGGAAGACTACCCCGGTCGGCCTGAGGCGTATGTAGAGGCCCTTAAGTATCAGCAGCTGGAACACATGACGCGGAGCTTGGATTACTGCCGCAAAACGCTGAACCTGGGCGTCCGCTGGCGCGGATAGCGCCTGCCGGTACTAGCAATTAGCCCTCCGCCTAGCCCCATGCGTCAGCTTGGGGCTTTTTCCGGTACAGGAGTTAGCCCCAAGCTGATGCATGGGGCTAGGCGTTGGCTAGGTGATGCTGCCGTCGGTAGATAAAACCCTCTGAATCAAGCAGATCAATGCCGTGCCGATCAGGCGGGCATCGTGCCGGCTCGCCGTTCCGGAAGCCACTACTTCCCGTCGCCGCCAGCTGCCTCCCCCTACCCTTAGCTCCACCTTACCCCCTACGGACTACAGTGTCCGGCATAGTACGAAGTGCCACTTTGCCCTGGTACCACCCCGTACCATCTCCTCAGAGTTTTCCCACCCCTGAACCGCAAACTGGTCTCAGGCGAACACATGGGAACCCTGGCACTGGCACTCACTCTGGCGATGGAAGCAACTGAGGTCCGCAGCCGCGCCGCTGGGCTGGTGGAAAACCTGGAAGCGAAGTTTCAACCCTTTGTTTTGAACGCTTCGACCTGCGGCACGGTGGCCGACGGAAATTCGGACGACACCCAGGCCCTACAGCGCTGCATCAACACCTTACCTGAGTACGCCACGCTCGACGGTGAGGGCCGTACCTATCTGGTCTCGGTATTGAACCTGAAATCCCGGATGCGCCTCCGTAACTTCCGCCTCAGCAAGTTTGCCGGCACCGAGAACATGACCTCGCCCGTCACCCTCGATGGCCGCACCGAGGCCAAGACCGATGTGATCGTCGAGAACGTCCAGGTGGCCGGCAATCGCCAGTTCGAAACCAACCTGATCACGCCGTCGGCTGAAGATGGCGGTCGCCACTGCTTCCGCTTCGTCGGCCAACTGAACACCATCGCCCTGCTGAACGTCAACGGTTCCTTCTGCGGCAGCGACGGTTTGCAGCTGGGTGGCCATCATGCCACCCTGTCCGACGCTCCGGAAGCACTGGCGGTGCAGAACGTCGTGGTCCGCGATGCGGTCTTTAACAGCAACCGCCGCGTGGGCATCGCCTTTGAGGGCGGCCACAACCTCTACTTCATCAATGTCGAAACCCGCTTCAACGGCCGCAAGCTGGACCCGGCCGCCACCCCCACCCAGGGCAACTACTGCGCCCATGTCGACAACGCCTGCTTCGGCACCGGCGTCTGGACCGAAAACGACCACGACGCGGCGGGCGGCTCCTTCGACAGCATCTACTTCGTCAACCTGAATTCCACCGCCAACTTCACCCGCGCCTTCTACGCTTACTCGCAGTCCGGCCCGAAGGTCACCGGCTTCCGCGCCAAGTCGAATCTGGTGATTCTGGAATCGACGCTCGACGCCGGTGCTGAGCCGGTGGCGGGCAACCCGATCGCCATCCAGTTCTCCTCCTCCTCGCCCGACGGTGCCGGTGCGGTCTACACGGGCGTGGAAATCGGCCGCAGCACCATTCAAGGCACGGTGACCGCCCGCTTGCTGGACGGCCTGCTGCTGCGCGACAGCAAGGTGACGGCCTCAATCCTGGGCTTCGTCGAATACTTCGACCGTATCGACGTGCAGAACGTCGAACGCCGCGGCGACTTCCTCTCCTCCCGCTGGCTGCGCCCCGATGGCACCGCCGGCGCCGTGGTTCGCTACTAACCGGTCACGCACCCGGGTAGGTAAGAATGGTGAGGCAGCTATGCCTCACGCCCTTCAGCAGCTTTGCAAGCTTCTCCTGCTGCCACTGCTGTTCGCCACGGCGCTTCAAGCCCAGGTGCGCGGCTTGATCCAGGACGGCCGGACCGGCGAAGCGCTCAGCAAAGCTCGGGTGACGGCGCGCGACCAGTCGGTCGCCAGCGACGCGCAAGGGCGTTTTTCGATCACTGCCACCACCGGCGATGAGCTTCGAGTTTCCCTGGTAGGCTACCGGACGCTTCGCGTCGTCGTCAGCGACACTGCGCGCGAACTGGAACTGGTTCTGACGCCCGATGGCCTTTCGCAGACCGATAGCGTCGACGTCAAGGAAGGTCCATTTGATACGCGCTACTCATCCAGCCCCTCGGAGCGGACACTCAGTTCGGCCGAGCTGAGAAACCTGACGGGGGTGATTGCCAATGACCCTCTGCGGGCGGTCCAGAGTCTCCCCGGTGTGGCCTCCTCCAACGATTTCACCGCCAGCATGTCGATCCGCGGCGCGGACTTCCGTCGCGTGGGCATTTACCTCGACGGCGTCCTGATGAACAATCCGCTTCATTCCACCCAAGGCCAGCAAGCCAGCGGCAGCCTCTCCATGCTGAATACGGATGTCGTGGAGACGGTCACCCTGCATGCCGCCGCACCGCCGGTTTCCTACATGGACCGCAACGCGGCGGCGCTCGAAATGACCATCCGGGAAGGCACCGACAGAGGCCTGGCTTGGCGGGTCAATGCCGGCGTGGCCGGGGCCAGCGCGCTAGCTGAAGGTCCGTGGCGCAAGGGTACCTGGTTGGTCAGCGTCCGCAAAAGCTACCTCCAATACCTGCTGCAGAAAGCGCGAGCCATTGACACGCTAGCTTTCGGCTTCTTCGATACGCAAGCCAAGTTGGGCTACAACCCCACGCGGCGACAGCATGTCACGCTCGCTTTGTTTGACGGCGTGTCAGACCTGGACCGCTCCAACGCTGGCGCCACGTTGGGCGCCAATGCCATCCTCAATGGGACCTATCACATGACCAACGTGCAGTTGGGGCATCGCTGGACACCGGGCGAGCGGATTCTGGTGACCAACAAGCTGTCCTGGTTGCGCGAGCGGAGTGAGAACGTCAATGTGCTGCAACCGCCCTTGACCCGCGCCGGCTATCGCGAATGGATCGCCAATTCCGGGTTGGAATGGAAACTGCTGCGGGCCGGTTCGTCATTTCGCCAAATCCTCGACGATGGGTTCGAAGCCCGCTATGTCTTCAACCCCGTGTCCATCCGGCGGCGGGACCCCTGGAATGCGTCCGCGTTGCGGGCGGGTGGCTACGTCGAGCAGGGCTTTGCCTGGCGGCGGCTATCGGGTACCCTCGGGACCCGCATCGATGGCACCACGGCGCGGCAACCGCGCACCCTGTCTCCCCATGCCGGTGTCCGGATGCGGTTGGGCAACTCCACCCAATGGATCGGCAGTTGGAGCCAGGCCGCGCAGTACACGCCGCTGAGTGCCCTGACCATCGCCAACCTGGGCAACAGCGCCCTGCTTCCTTCCCGGGCCATCCACGCCGTCACCGGCATTGAGCAGGCGCTGAACCCGACCACGCGCTTGCGGGTCGAAGCCTACTACCGCGCCGATCGTGACTTGCCCGCGCAACCACTGGCCGACATCCGGCAACTGCCCAATGGTCAGGTGTTGTTTCCCCCGGCGGCGGCGCGTTTCGAAAACTCGCTGCGCGGCGTTGCGCGTGGCGTCGAGATCTTCCTCCAGAAGCGGAGCGCCAATCGCTGGAATGGCTGGGTCTCCTACGGCTGGTCCCGGGCCCGGATGCGGGATGGCATCACGGGCGCCCACTACGATGCCGACACCGATCAGCGGCATACGGTGAATGGCTACGCCAGTTACCGCTGGAGCGCGAGCGTCAACCTGAGCGCACGTTACAGCTACGGCTCCAATTTCCCGGTCCCCGGCTTCTTCTCGCTCCGCAATGGCCAGTACTTTTTGTCCACCCAACGCAATGCCGTCCGCCTGCCCCAGTACAGCCGCGCCGACTTCCGCGTGAACAAGCAGTTTGAGCGCAAGAAGTGGCGCGGAGTCTTGTTCCTGGAGGTGATGAATCTGTTCAATACAGACAACCGCACCTTCGATTCCTACAACGGCTACAACGTGCGCACCGGCCAAGCCAACGTCTCCTTGCTGCGCCTGTTCCCCATTGTCCCGGCGGCGGGTTGGATGATGGACTGGGGCAATCGCTAGGCTTGAAGCTCTTCTGGCCATGCGCCCGCGTACTAGGCCGAGGACAGGGCTAGCCCTGGTACCTCCACCCTTTTCTTCTCAGCTGTTTGTCGCTGTCCGCGCCCAATACTCAAGTCATGCGGAACAGCCGTGCGGCGCAAATCTGGAGCGGAATGGTGATGGTCTCGCTGGCCTTGCCCACCATCGCCCCGGCGCAGCAGGTGTTGGATCCGCAGCACTATCAGAACCTCCGGCAGCAGGTGGATCAACTACGGGCCGATGCGCCGGTGAAGCGCTCCAAGCTCTGGAAGTTCTCGGCCCTGGCCTTGGCCGGAGCCTTGGCCGCCGACTCGGCTTCCTCCTGGGGCCGCCCGGAATTGAACCCGCTGGTGCGGGGCAACGCTGGTCGCTTTGACGCTCGCAGCTTTGGACTGAAAGCCGGCATCGCGGGCGGGGGATTGCTGACGCAGTATCTACTTCTTCGCAAGGCGCCGCAGGCTGAAAAAGCCGCCGCCTGGACCAACTTTGGCGCTGCGGGCTTGCTTGGCGCGGCCGCCATTCACAACCACCAAGCAAGGCGATAGGGTTCGTTTCTCCTTTACTTTACGGGCCGGTGATGTCTAGCCGGCCCGCTTTTTTGTCCGTACTCGCCCACTCCTTCGCCCCTCTTCCGACCCGCTCACCCCACGATTCCTGGGATTGCTCACCGCCAAAACCGTGTCAATCTTGATGCTCCTGTGTTAAGATTTCATCATCAGCGGGTCTCTGTCGTACCTCTAAAGCTCGTATTTTCAAAGGAGTCTCAATGAGCAGTTTCCTCCGAACCGTTTTTCTCACTGGTTTGGCCGCAGCGGGCCTTTTTGCCCAAAGCTTCCGTGGCAGCATCTCGGGCAGTGTCGTGGACACTTCCGGGGCCGCCATTCCTGATGCCGCCGTCAAGGCGCAGAACGTCGCCACGGGGCTGACGCGTGAAACCGTCAGCACGTCGGCGGGCGAGTTCGTCGTCCCGGATTTGGCGTTGGGCATGTACGTCCTCACCATCACCAAGAATGGTTTCCAGTCCACCAGCGTCAAAGACGTTGAAGTGGCCGTATCGCGTGTTACCAACATCAGTGTGAAGCTGGGCGTCGCTCAGCAGGCCACGTTGGTGGAAGTTTCCGCCACGGCCGTTACGCTTGACACCACGTCCTCTACCCTGGCCGGCGTTGTCGGTCCGCAAATGGTGCAGGATCTGCCGATGAACGGTCGCGATTTCCGTCAGATGTTGAAGCTGGCCCCGGGCGTGTCGCCCACCTCCAGCTCCGTCAACGGCATGCGCACCTCCGGCAACAACTATCAGATCGATGGCGCGGACAACAACGACGCTTTCCACAACACCTCCGCCGTGAACCAGGGCGGCGTTTCCGGCATTGCCGGTACGCTGCTTCCGGTGGAAGCGATTGACCAGTTCGCCGTTGCCACCAACGCCAGCGCGGAACAAGGCCGCAACGGCGGCTCCAACGTCAACCTGGTGATCAAGTCCGGCACCAACCAGTTCCATGGTTCGGCGTATTACTTCAATCGCAACGAATACTTTGCCGGCTTCTCGCCCTTCCAGAACCCCGCCACGGACAAAAAGCGCGTCATGCGCAATGACCAGTGGGGTTTCTCGGTGGGTGGTCCGATCGTGAAGAACAAGTTGTTCTACTTCACGACATTTGAAGGCCAGAAGGCGATCGCCAACTTGAGCCTCCGGGCCACGCACCCCTCCACGGCCTGGGTGAATGATGCCCGGACGCTGCTGGCCCGTTACAACGTGCCGGTCAGCTCAGTTTCCAATAACTTGCTCAGCTTCTGGCCCTCGCGCTACAACGCCCTGCCGAACACCATCAACAACTTGGTGGCGGGCGACCGGAACGATTACGACAGCTACAACGGCATCGGCAAGATCGACTACGCCATCGCGTCCAACCACAACCTGTCGGTCCGCTACTTTGGCGGCACCGGCAAGCAGACGGCGGAAGCGGGCGTGCCTTACCGTGAGTACTTCCAGGTGGCTCCCAGCCGCATGCACAACGTGGCGGTCAACCTGACGTCCACGCTGTCGCCGCGCCTGGTGAATCAGTTGCTGCTGGGCACCAACTACTTCCTGCAGGTGTTCAACGACGCGGATACCAGCCAGAACCCCATCGCCGCCGGTCTCAACACTGGCGTCCCGCAGGATGGCACGCTGAAGGGCTCCCCCTCACTGCGCATCACCAACTTCACCGGTGCCTCCGCCACCCAGCCCCTGGGCCGTATCGACACCACGGGCCACATCACGAACAACCTGAGCTGGACCGTTGGTAAGCACCAGCTGAAGATCGGCGGCGAATACCGCCGGGCGCACTTCGACGTGTTCTATGACACCAACAAGCGCGGCACCTTCAACTTCGACGGCACGCGGGGCCCGTGGGCCGCCGACCCGGCCGTTTCCGCCCCTCTGCGCTCCCTGGCGGACTTCATGGCGGGCTACCTCACCGGCAATAATGGCGCCACCATCGTCCGTGGCCAACTGCAGCGCGACTATCGCATGAACAACATCGATTGGTGGGTGCATGACAACGTGCAACTCACCTCGAAGCTGAACGTCAACTTTGGTGTCCGCTGGAGCTACGTCGGACCTCTGTACGACATCGACAAGTCCATCACGGCCTTCCGTCCGGGCGTCGGCTTCCGCAATGTCGGTTCCGGCGGTGAGGACACCTGGAAGAAGGACCTCAACAATTTTGCGCCGCGTTTCGGCTTTGCCTACAACATGCGGCCCAAGACCGTGATCCGCGGCAGCTACGGATTCTTCTACGACGTGCCTCCGATGAACTTCATCATCGCCAACACTGGTATGCCCAATGGCGGCTCCGCTGGCGTCCATGCCAACCCCGCCGGTCCGGACCCCGTGTTTACCCAGACCCGCAACGGCATCAACATCACTCCGGGCGAACTGATCTTCCCCACCAACGTCACCCCGACCAACGTGGGCGCCTTCGGCGTCAGCCCGGACTTCCGCACGCCCTATGTGCAGAACTTCAACCTCAATATCCAGCAGCAGTTTAGCTCCAACGTGATTTTGCAGATGGGCTACGTGGGTTCCCGGGGCACCAAGCTTTCCTTGCTGCGCTCGATCAACCCGGTGGTCGGTGGCCGCCGGTTGCTGGCTGACCAGTTCCCGACGTTGGGTGGTGTGAACATTCTCGAATCGATCGCCAACTCCAACTACAACTCCTTCCAGACGCAGTTGCGCGTCACCCGCGTCAAGCGCTTTACGATGACGGCCAACTACACCTGGGCGAAGGCTCTGGACAATGGCTCAAACGTGCGCAACGCGCTACCCGCCAACAGCTTTAACCTGCGCCGTGAATACGGCCCGGCCAACTTCGACATTCGCCACATCTTCACCGGCTTCGTTAGCTACGATGTCCCGAACTGGGCACCGAAGTTCCCGCGCCTGGGTAAGGGCTGGCAGTTGAACTCGCTGATGACGTTCCACACGGGTGAACCGCTGGATGTTTTGTCGGGCACGAACCGTAGCTTGACGCTGGACAACCGCGATCGCGCAGACTTGGTGGGCGATCCGTTTAGCGGTGTGGCCAACCGGGCGACGCCGTTCGGCGCCATCCCGTACTTCAACCCGGCGGCCTTCCGTCCGGCGGCGTCGGGTACCTTCGGCAACATCGGCCGTAATTCTTTCTACGGCCCCGGCTTTGGTGCGGTGGACTTCTCTATCTTCAAGGACACGCCCATCACCGAGCGCATCAAGGCTCAGTTCCGCGTTGAGATCTTCAATATTCTCGATCGTGCGAACTTGGCCAACCCGGGCACCAACGTGAACAGCGCCTCTGCATTGGGCCTGATCACCGCCACTCGTAACGGGGCCAACGCTCCCGGCATCGGGTTCGGCGAACCGCGCAACGCGCAGCTGGCTCTCAAGCTGATCTGGTAAGATCAGCCCATGTTCACGCACTCGAAGGGCCTGCCTCTGGCAGGCCCTTTTTCCATTTCTCGGGGGCTTCCGCCGGCGGGAATCTTGGCTGCCTGGCTGGTACTGGCGTCCACCGGTTTTGCCCAGTCCGGGCCCAAGCGGACCAATGTCACCGATGCCGAAGTGGCGAAGGTGCACAAGTCCGCCCTGTTGATTGACACGCACAACGACGTCACCTCCAACACCGTCGACGGCCTCGACATCGGCAAGCGCCGCGCTGATGGCCATAGTGACCTGCCGCGCTTCAAGGAAGGCGGCGTGGGCGCGACCTTTTTTGCGGTTTATGTGGCCGGCAACTACGCCCGGGAGGGCAAGGCGGCCAATCGCACGCTGCAGATGATCGACACCGTCCGGCACGACATCATTGGCAAGTACCCCAACGACTTTGAGTTCGTCACCACCGCCGATGGCATCGTGGCGGCCCACAAGAAAGGCAAGTTCGCCGCGCTGATGGGTATTGAAGGCGGACACGCCATTGAGGACTCGCTGCGCCTGCTGCGGGACTTCTACGCGCTCGGCATCCGCTACATGACGCTGACGCATTCCAATTCCAACAACTGGGCCGATTCCTCGGGCGACATCGAAAAGCCCAACAACGGCCTCTCAAAGTTCGGCAAGGAAGTGGTGGGCGAAATGAACCGTCTGGGCATGATGGTGGACATCTCGCACGTCAGCGACAAGACGTTCTGGGACGCCTTGGAAGTCTCCAAGGCACCGATCTTTGCCTCGCATTCTTCCTGCCGCTCCATTTCACCGATTCCGCGCAACATGACCGATCCGATGATCACCGCGCTCGGCAAAAAGGGCGGCGTCGTCCAAATCAACTTCGGCTGTGAGTTCTTGAACCCTGAATCCGCCAAGAGCAGCCCGATGCAGAACCCCGCCCTACGCGAGAAGATGCAAGCCGTCATGAAGACGCTGACCGACATCAAGGACCCGCTGGCGCGCCAAGCGGCGGCTCGCAAGATGATGGAGCAGTCCGGCTTGAAGACTGCCCGGGCGACGGCGGATGACGTGGTCGCACACATCAACAAAGTGGTCCAACTGGCTGGAATCGACGCGGTGGGTATCGGGAGCGACTACGACGGCGTCGGCTGCGTCCCGGCGGGCCTGGACGACGTGTCCAAGTACCCCGTGCTGACCCGCAAGCTGTTGGAAGCGGGCTATTCGGCGGCCGAGATCCAGAAAATCTACGGCGGCAATCTGTTACGCGTCATGCGCGGTGCGGAGAAGACGGCGGCGGAACTGCAACAGAACCGCTAGCAGCGCGGCCTCACATTCCGGCCGGATGTTACCATCCCTCCAGGCGGATCATGACTTGGAACAGTTCTTGTATGAGCGGTCCCAAGCGGGATTTGCTGACTGTCTACAAGCTGAACAACCAGATAGACTTTATCTTCCTGCAGGAGGCGATGCCGGTTTCGACAACGCCAAGTCGGAGGGCTGAGTCGCGTTTGGCCTGATGTTCTTCGACCGGTCTTCAACGGCCATCGAGATCGTGGCGGCCCTGAGTTACAGCGAGATCGGACTTGGGCCAACCGGCGGCGTGAACCGGGCGGCTTACTACAACATCATCGCCGACGCTGATCAGTGTGCCGACGTCGCGGATTCGGCGTGCTGCGATTACCTGGCCAACCCAGCGATCAAGGACTGGATCCTGGTGCCGGCACAAGCAGCCGCCAGCGGCAGGCGCATCAATGGCAAGAAGGTTTCGGTCCGGCGGGGCTCGGTGGAAGGTTCCGGGGAATCCAATTACCGGGCTGCTCTGGTGGAGGAAATACTGAATCCGGTGCAGCGGCGTATGAACATGCTGGGTCACCGCCGGCCTAAGGCCATTGATCTCACTGCGCGGACGCTCCGCATTTTTTTACTGGCACGCTCGCCTGGGGAGTGAGACCAAGCTTTCGGAAGTTGGCTTTTCGGGTAATCATTCGGACGTAGCGAAGGATGGCTGCGGCGGTGAACTGGCGGTGGCGGCCAATATCCTGTTCGCCAAGCATCTGGGGGCGGAAGGGGCGTTCCCGGGTAACACGATCCTGCTAGGTGACCTCAACATCAACTCCAAGGCGGCGAAGGCGATCTACGGCACGACCAATGTCGTATCCAGTGACGATGGCTGGTGCCCTGCCAGCGCCAATATCAATCTGCCCCTCACGGCCGAGGTAACGACACTGGATCAAGTGGTGCTGGGCTACAGCGACCACAGCCCTATCGTCTTCACGATTGCTTGAATCTCGCCGCCGAACGGCGTGAATTTCTCAACGCGATGTTGCCCGCGACGTTCGGTCGACTGAGGTGTTCAGCACCAGCCAAGCGGACTGAGATGTACGTACCCCTTTCGGTGTTGCTCTCTAGGCCTATCAGACCCTCCATGCCCGGCCGTGATCCTTTCCCGATGGGGAGACGGCGATCTAGTGTGTCCCACACTCCGCTACAATGGGAGGAACCGGTGGCGCTTGGTCTCCGTCTCTGAGCTGAATCTATGTCATCTTTGTTTTTTACCGCGGGTCGTGTGTGGGCTATGGTTGTCCTGTTGACGGCGCTGGGGTTTGCCCAATCCGCTAACCGTCTGATGTGGTCCAGCTATGTAAGCGGCGGCCGTTTTGATGCGGCTACGGCCGTGATCCCGAACGCGGACGGCACCATCTGGGTGGGTGGAACCAGCTCTTCCGGCAATGATTCGCCACTGCCCGATACGGCTTTTCAGGTCAGCCCGAAGGGTGGCCGGGAGATCTTCCTGGCCAAGTATCAGCCGCAGGCGGACGGGACGACGAGGCTGCTGTATTGGACCTGGATCGGCGGCTCCGGCGATGACGAATTGCGGGCGATGACGATCGACAACCGGGGCCGGATCTATCTCACCGGTACGACCACTTCCTCGGATTACCCGCTGGCCGCAACCCCGGCCCAGACTTCTAATAACGGCGGTACCAACGACATTTTCGTCTCCGTGATCGATAGCAACGTCGTGGGCGAGTTCGCCATGCTCTACAGCACCTACTACGGTGGTGCCGCCGTGGATGTGCCGAACGCCATTGCCGTTGCGCCGGATCGCCAGATTGTCGTGGCCGGCTACACCACATCAGAGGACTTCCCGAAAGCCACCAGTGGCTTGCAGGGCAATTCACGCGGCGGGTGGGATACCTTCCTGGTCCGGTTGAACCCGGACAACTCCGATGCTTACGCCACCTACCTGGGCGGCAACAAGACCGACGTCGCCACCGGTTTGGCGGTTCTGCCGTCGGGCGTCATCCTGATGTCCGGCTACACCGCCTCCGACGACTTTCCGGCCACCACCGACGGCAGCCAGACTTTTCTGAACGGTGCGTTTGATGGCTTTCTGGTCGAGATTGACCTGCGCCGCAGCGGCCTCGACGCGCTGCGCTATGGCACCTACCTGGGCGCCAGCGGTTCTGATCTGCCGACGACGATGCGTCTGGCCGCGGATGGCTCCATCTGGTTGGCCGGACACACCACTTCGGTGAACCTGCCCACCTCTTCCACCTCCGTGCAGCGGAGTTTTGGCGGCAACGTGGATGGCTTTGCGATGCGGCTCAACGCCGCCATTCCGCATACCGTGGAATATGCCACCTACTTTGGCGGACCCGGCTTCGAAGTGGCCCAGAATTTCGCGCTGCTGCCCGGGGGCCGCTTTGCGTTGGTCGGCTACACCATGTTTGGTGGTCTGCCGGTGGCCGGTGGGCCGCTGCGGAACTCGCCGGCTTCAGGGTTTGCGGACGCGTTCGTCGCGGTCGGCGGTGCCACGGGTACGCTGGAGTATGCCACCTACCTGGGTGGCACTTTCCTCGATGTGGCCTCCGCGGTCGCCCCGTCGCCGGATGGCAATCTGGTCGTGGCGGGTTACACCACATCCGTTGATCTGCCGGTCACCGATGGCAGCCGCCAAACCAACTCTGCCCCGCTCCCGGCGGGCTTTGTGGTGAAGCTTCGCACCGCGCCCCAACCCTAGAGCGGGCTTTGTTTCGGCCCGGCCGAAAGTGGTTCGGTGCTCATCGCGCTCTTCTCCGAAAGAAGAACCGCTTCATTTCAGACAGCCTAAAGCGAGGCGCGGGAAAAGGGGCTTAAGCCCAGAATTCCGATCTTTTCCGTCTGGTTAATGTCGATACTCTTTTTGAGGTTATTTACAACCTGATCTTCAGACGGGGATTTCATTTGTGAAGCTGTCCAGTAAGCTCTACTGTGGTTTTGCCGCGTTAATTGTGTTGGCACTGGCTACCAACATCACTCAAAGAGTTTTATCCAGCCGTTTCGAGCGTGAGTTGAGGCTTCTGGCCGAAAAGGCGGAGCTTGCGGGAGACCTGCGGTCGTCGGTGTGGGAGGGTGAAACCCACAAGCGTGGTACGTTCCTGGCCGCGTCACTAGGCCGCGAGGACATGCGCGTGAAGTTTGACGAGAACTGCCGGAAGTCGTTTACTCGCTTGCGCGCCGACATTGGAGCGTTGCGGGCGCGGGTCTCCGACAGCGACGAGCAAGCGGCCCTAGCGGAAGTAGAGGCGGCGCTGCATGCCTGGATGCCTCTGGTGAGCGAGTTTATGACCCGCGCGAAGGCCGGCCGGCTGGCGGAGATTCCAGAACTGGTGGTGCAGATTGTGCCGCTGGTGGATCGCCTAAACCTTCTGACCGAGAAGCTCTTGCAGATCCAACACCAGCAGCGTATTCAGGCGGAAGAGTCCGTGCAGAAGGCGTCACTGTGGCTGATCATCACCGTCTTCGCCTTCTTGCTCGGGATCGGTGGCAGCTCTATCTGGACCGTGCGTCAGTCCATGCGGCAGTTGGCGTCCCAAATGGAGACGCTGTCGGCCAAGAGCGATGAAGTGAGGCAGTCCGCCTTTCAGATCTCGGCGGCTGGCGACCAGGTAGCACAGGTGGCTAGTGAGCTGGCAGCGTCGCTGGAAGAGGCTTCCGCCTCCACGCGCCAGATTCAGTCGATGACGCGGCGCAACCTGGAAAGTGTGGAATCGGCCAGTTCCCGCACGGCGGAAGTCAGCGCGTCCATGGCGCAGGCCACCCGGTATGCGGCGGACATGTTGGACTCCATGGACAGCATGGTGGGTGCTTCGCGTAAGATCTCGAACATCATCAAGGTGATTGAAGGGATCGCCTTCCAAACCAACCTGCTGGCGCTGAACTCGGCTGTGGAGGCGGCGCGTGCCGGTGAGGCGGGCTTAGGGTTTGCGGTGGTGGCCGAAGAAGTAAGGCTCCTGGCCCAGCGCTCCTCGCAGGCGGCGAAGGATACGGCGGAACTGATTGAGGAGTCGCTCACCGCCACTCGCACCGGAAAATCGCGGCTGGACTTGGTGAAGGAAGCGATTGATGAGAGCGCCGCCAAGGCCGCCTCCGTCCAAACGCTCACCCAGGACGTCACTGCCAGCAGCAAGGATCAGGCCCGGGCGATCGACCAGATTACCTCCGCCTTCAGCCAGATCGACGTGGTCACCCAACGGCTGGCTGCCACCGCCGAACAGACGGCGGCCTCCGGTGCCCAGCTGAATGCGGTTTCGGGTAATGCCAGCCAGGCTGTCGGTCGAGTGAGCGAGCTGATCCTCGGCCGGGCAGCGGCCTAGCGCAGCGGGCTGCATCCGTACTGGCTACTTCAGCGAGAGCCCACCATCCACCGACAGCACCTGCCCCGTCGTAAAGGTCGAAGCGCGCAGAAACGACAGCACCGCCTCGCCAATCTCGACCCCCAACCCCGCGCGTCCGGCCGGCGTCCGGGCGATCAGCGCCGCCACGGGCGGGTCATTCTCTTCGCCGAACGGGATCACCCCGGGCGCGACGGAGTTCACGCTGATCTGCGGTGCCAGCGCTAATGCCATAGCCCGGGTCATGTGGATGACGCCCGCTTTCGAGGCACAGTAGTGGACATGTTGAGGCCAGGGCCGGATTCCGCCGCCCGAGCTGATGGTGATGATCCGGCCTGTTCCCGCCGTCTCCAGGATCAGTTTGGCCGCCTGCTGACAGCAAAAGAAGGTGGCCTTCAGGTTGACGTCATGGATAAAGTCCCAGTCCGCCTCCGTGATGTCCAGCATGTCGAACTTGGTGAACCGCGCGGCGTTGGCGACAAAGGCATCCAGCCGGCCAATGCGCTCCCGGACCTCGGCGAACAGCCCACTAATCTCCGCGACGCTCTCCAGGTTGGCCTGAAAGAGCTCAGCCCCACCACACTCCGCCGCTGTCCGTTCGGCGTCCGTGCGTGAACCGTTGTAATGGATCAAGACCCGATAGCCGTTCTGGCTAAGGTGCAGCGCGATGGAGCGGCCAACGCGCTTTGCGGCACCGGAGATCAGCACCACGGGGGAGTCTTCTCGGAAAGGGAGCACTGCCTTCAGGTTAGCAAGCGACGTGCGGTCGTGCTTAACATCTTCAATTCAAGGGATTTAGAAAGCGCTATCAAGTTTTTCCGGGGAGCGGCCGATCTCGCCTAGTACGAGGATGATTTTGAATGTTACAGAATTGTTGCAATCATGACGCGATCGCGTTAATCTTTCATTCAAGTGGCGCAAAATGAACACTCTAATCATTCTCGTGCTAAGCCAATTCGTCTCCACTCCGGACGCTCGTCTCGCTGGAGCTAGCTACAGTTCAAAAGTCATCGCCGACCTGCCGATGAACCCGACGACGATTGCCGCCACGCGCAAAGCCGAGTTTGAGCGCCGCTATCAAAAGCTGGTGGCGGCGATGAATACCTTTTCCGAAAAGTACCGTCAGGCCAACGGTGAAGTATGGCCCCACAAGGAAGCGGTGGCGGTCCGGAAAGCCTTCCGGGCGCTGGAGCGTGTCGAGCCCGCCTTTGAGATCCCAAAGAATTAGCTGAACCGCATGCTGGCGCATGGCGGCTTGGCCCAACAGAAGCCCGGACCGGCAAGGGGTGATGGGCATGGTCGTTGTTCCCCGAGTCGCCAGCCCCGTGAATGCGAACTCGCCGCTGGCAACGATTCTGAGAATCCTGTAACATTGTGAAAGCATTGACCGTCAAGTCAATGAAAACCCCATGGGCACTTGCCGGCAACTTCAGTCCAGTGTCGCGTCCATCAGCGCGCTGATTTTCGCGATGGAGGCCTTTGGCCAGACCCCCCCGCCACCCGCGTTTGAGCAATCCGTCAAACCCGTCCTCGCCCGGAGTTGCGCGCCCTGCCACAATGACCGCAACGCCTCCGGCGGCCTGAATCTTGATTCTTTTCAACTGCCTGCCTCGTTAACCCATGCCCGTGATGGCTGGGAGCGGATTGTCCAGAAGGTCCGCTCCGGTGAGATGCCGCCCAAGGGCTTTCCGCGTCCCAGCCAAGCGGTGCTGGAGGCGATGACCTCGTTCGTCGAGAGCGAGTTTGAGCGCGCCGACCGCAGCCTCAAACCGGACCCGGGCCGCGTCACTGCCCGGCGTTTAAACCGGAACGAGTATTCGAACACGATTCGGGATCTGCTGGCTGTCGACTTCCGCGCCAATAAGGATTTCCCCACCGATGATTCCGGCTACGGCTTTGACAATATCGGCGACGTGCTGACCATCTCGCCGGTGCTGATGGACAAGTATCTGGATGCCGCCGAACGCATCGCGGCTCGCGCGTTGGGTGCGGATCCGCTGCCCGCCAAGCCGCTGGAAGCTGAGTACCACACCAAGGACAAGACGATCCGCCGCCTGGACCCATCAAACATTGAAGCAACACACCGTGTGGGTTGGGACGGCGAATACATCATCCGTATCGGCCTTCCGGGCCAGCGCGCCGAGGATGCCAAGCCGGTGACGCTGGGGTTCTGGATGGACGGGAAGCTGCTGCACACGATGCCGGTAGAAACCAAGCCGTCCAAGCTGGTCTACTTCAATCCTTATTCCGAGGAAGAGTTCCGCCTGATCCTACCCGAAGGAGACCATGTCTTCCGCGCTGGTTTCATCGACGACCCGTTCATCAAGACGCTGCCCGCCGGCGACGCTTACTCCGACAAGAAGAACAAGTTCCTGAACATGATCAAGTTCGTGGGACCGTTCCCGGCCAAGGTGGAAAAGATCAGCCGCAAGAAGATCCTGTTGTGCGATCCGCAAACGGGCACGGCTGCCGTGCGCCAGGCATGTGTCGATCGAATCCTCGCCACCGTTGCTCGCCGCGCCTACCGCCGCCCGGTGGCCAAGGCCGAAGTTGCGCAGTTGAGCAAGTTTGTGGGCCTGGCCCAGAGCGAAGGCTTGTCGACGGAGCAGGGCATTCAGCTGGCGCTGCGGGCTATCCTGGTTTCGCCGCATTTCCTGTTTCGCATTGAACGCGATGCGGACCCGCTGGACCCGCAGAAGGTCCACCTGGTTTCGAACCTCGAACTCGCCTCCCGGCTCAGCTATTTTCTGTGGAGCTCGACGCCCGATGAAGAGTTGCTGGCTCTGGCCGAGCAAAACAAGCTGCGTGCCCCCGGCGTGCTGACAGCGCAGGTCACCCGCATGTTGGCGGACCCCAAGGCCGCGGCACTGGCCGACAACTTTGCTGGGCAGTGGCTGGAGATCCGGAATCTGGATAGCGTCAAGCCTGATCCGCAGAAGTTCCCCGAATGGGGCCCGGAACTGCGGGACGCGATGAAGATGGAGACGCGGTTGTTCTTCCAGTCGATGTTGACGGAAAACCGGCCGCTCGCAGAATTTCTGTCCGCCCGCCACACCTTCCTGAATGAGCGTTT
Source organism: Bryobacteraceae bacterium (assembly GCA_947458745.1). Classification (GTDB taxonomy): domain Bacteria; phylum Acidobacteriota; class Terriglobia; order Bryobacterales; family Bryobacteraceae; genus JAPKYZ01. The sequence goes on from CANGYQ010000010.1 coordinate 52,942, forward strand.
GGCCAAGCACTACGGTATCCCGAGCGTTGTTGGCCCAGACTTCCGGCGGGTCGAGCTTTCCACCGACCAGCGCGGCGGCCTCCTCAGCCACGCGAGCGTGCTCACCGTCTCCAGCTACCCCACGCGCACGTCGCCCGTCATCCGCGGCAAGTACGTCCTGCAGAACATCCTGGGTGCTCCGCCGCCGCCCCCGCCGCCCGATGTGCCGGTGCTGAATGAAGAGGAAGTGGGCGTGGCCGGTTCGCTGCGGGATCGCCTGGAAAAGCACCGGTCCAGCGCAATGTGCGCCTCGTGCCACAACCGCATGGACGTGCTCGGCTTTGGGCTTGAGAATTATGACGGCATTGGCCAGTGGCGCGCCATGGATGGCAAGTTCAAGATCGACGCCGGGGGCACGATGCCCAATGGCAAGAGCTTCGCGACGCCGGCCGAAATGTCGCAGGCATTGACCGGCGAACTGCCCGAGTTTGCCCGCTGCCTCACGGAAAAAATGATGACCTATGCGCTAGGGCGCGGCATGGAGCGATATGATCGTGGAGCCGTGCGTGACCTGGTGAAGAAGCTTTCCGCCAATAATTATCCGTTCCGCGACCTCGTTTTCGAGATCGTCCAAAGCCTGCCCTTCCAATCCCGGCGGGGCGAACAACCGCGTACGTCCACCACTCCCAAAGCCAAGGAGATCGCTGCCCGATGACCACTGGAAAACTGCTCACCGGCAAATCGTTGCCCCGCCGCACCCTGTTGCGCGGCATGGGGGCCGCCGTCGCGCTGCCGTTCCTGGACGCGATGACGCCCGCCATGGCCGCCACCAGCAAAGCCACCGGGCCCGTGCGCATGGCCTTCGTCTACGTGCCCAACGGCATCGACATGCGAAATTGGACGCCGCAGGAAGAAGGTCCGCTCACCGCTGAGCTGCCGCGCATCCTGAAGCCGCTGGAGCCGTTCAAGCAGGACATCACGGTGTTGAGCAATCTGACGCACAACAACGGCCGGGCGCTGCTGGATGGTGCGGGCGACCATGGCCGCTGCTGCGGTGCCTATCTGACGGGCGTGCAGCCCCGCAAGAGCTATGTCGACATCAAGGCCGGCATCTCCTGCGATCAGATCGTGGCCAACCAGCTCGCCAGCAAGACTCGGTTTCCCTCGCTCGAAGTCGGTCTCGAAGACGCGCGCCAAGCCGGCGATTGCGATTCGGGTTACTCCTGCGCGTACACGAACAACCTCGCCTGGCGCAGCGAAACGCAGCCGCTGCCGCCCGTGCTCGACCCCCGCGCGCTGTTTGAGCGCCTGTTCGGCAAAGGTGCGGAGCTGAGCCCGGAAGCGCGGGTCCGCGAAGGCAAGTTCCGCCGCAGCATCCTCGATTTCGTCACCGGCGACACCAAGAAGCTGCAATCAACGCTGGGCCCGACGGACCAGCGCAAGCTGGACGAGTACTTGTCGTCGATCCGCGAGATTGAGCGGCAGCTGGAACGCGCCGAAAAAGACAACGCGCAGATCAACCCCGGCATGCCCAAGCCCTACGGTGTCCCGGCCGATTTCGCCGAGCACTTCAAGCTGATGACGGACATGATCACCGTCGCCTTCCAGTCCGACATGACGCGCGTGTTGACGTTCCTGGTGACGCGTGAGGGCACTTCGCGCGCCTATCGCGAGATCGGCATTCCCGACGGCCACCACCCGCTGACGCACCACATGAACAATCCGGCGATGATCGAGAAGGTGACGCAGATCAACACCTACCACGTACAGCAGTTCGCGGGCTGGATGGAGAAGCTGAAGTCGATCAAGGAAGGCGACGGCAACCTGCTGGACAACTCCATGATCGTCTATGGCGCTGGTCTTTCCGACGGTAACCGCCACACGCACGAAGATCTCCCCACGCTGATCGCGGGTCGGGGTGGCAACTACATCAAGTCCGGCCGCCGCATCGTCTACCGCCGCGAAACGCCGATGTCGAACATGTTCATGACCATGATGGACCGCATGGGCGTGCCGGTGGAGCACTTCGGCGACGCCACGGGTCCGCTGCCGGGCCTGGACCTGGCCTAAGAGAGCCATGCAGTTTCCCGGTGCTGGCAAGCCCCCCGTGGGCGTGATCTTTGATGCCGACACGGGCGCCGGAATCGACCAGGCGCTGGCGTTGGCGCTGCTCTATGGGTTGGATGGCAAGAATGAGTGCCGCGTGGCCGCCCTCACGTCCAGCAACCCGGCGCTCGAATCAGCGCAGTACATGGACGCGGTGGGTCGCTTCTATGCCGGGGCGGTCAGCGCCGCTTTTGCGGCAGTCGGTCGCCAACTTCCAGTCGCCTTGGCCACCGAGGGTCCGGCGATCAAGTCGCCGATGCTGCTGGGTCCGCTCAGCCTGAAGAAGCCGGACGGGACGCTGGTGCACTTCCACAACGTGCAGCGGATGCTCGACACCGCCGAGCCGCGAGCCGTTATCCGCAACGCCCTGACCGCCCAGTTCGACGAGAACGCGGTGATCGTCTGCGCCGGGCGCGCCACCAACATCGCCGCGGCCCTGGCCTTGCCCGGCTTCAAGCCCTGGGCGGCGCAGAAGGTCCGGCAATTGGTGATGACTGAACACGGCCTGGCCACCGACATCCCCGCCGCCCGCGCCGTGCTAGCCACCTGGCCCGGTCCGGTCGTCATTGTCCCCGACGCCGCCAGCGCCTCCACCCCCTACCCGGCCGCGAGCATCGAGAAAGATTTCGCCTGGTCGACCGCCCACCCGGTAGTCGACGCCTACCGCGCCTACAAACCCATGCCCTACGACGCGCCCAGTTGGTCTCTGGCCGCCGTTCTGTATGCGGTCCGCGCGAAGGAAGGCTACTTCAAGCTCTCCGAACCCGGAACCGCCTCGCTCTCCGCCGACGGCAAGCTGACCTTCGCGGCCACTGCCAACGGCCCCCACCGCCAGCTGCTCGCCGACGCGTCGCAACAAGCCCGGGTGCTGGAGGCGTATACGACGCTCGTCAGCGCCAAGCCCGTCCCTCGCGCGCCTCGCTTCCGCCCGCCTGCTCAGAAGGTGGAAGAGAAAAAGGCTGAGCCCGTCAGGCCGGCCACGCCGTAGGTAATTGGGGACGGCCCGCTCGTGGCCTACTTCAGACCCGCGCGAATAGCTTGCTTCAAGACTGTCTGGTAGCCAACGCCCAGCTTGGTCGCGATGGCATGAGCCCGCTGCAGGCAACGCACTCGGCGCTGCTGGTGGATCTACAATGAGGTGATGGCGAAAGTAGCGGACAAACCTACAGTGGCGAAGCCCCGCAAGGCAAAGCCCGCAGTTTCCAAACTGGGCCGGGATTTGCGGCGGATCAGCGATCAGATTAAGGCCTCCGGGGAGCACATGCTTACGCGTGAGGAGCTCGAGCGAGAGATTGCCGATCTGCGCGCCGGTAGATTCTGAGGCAACGGTCCGGACCTTTATCGACTCCGGGGTACTGATTGCTGCCATGCGATCAGCAGGACGGGAACGCGAGCGCGCGTTAGCGCTTCTCGAAGAACCGGGGCGAGTGTTTCTAACCAGTCCCTTTGTCTATTTGGAAGTAGTACCAAAGGCAACACACTTCAAACGGTTTCTCGATATTGCCTTCTATCAGCGATTCTTCGAGACCGCTGAATCTTTCGCGAGTGTCGAAAACATCGAAGCTGTCGCCCGAGCGGAAGCTCTGCGCACGGGGCTGAGCGCGATGGACGCGCTCCATGTTGCTGCCGCTTTTCTCGCCAGCGCTGATGAATTCATCACGACCGAAAGACCGGAACGGGCCATCCATCGCACCACGCTGGTTAAGATGGTCAGCCTGTTTGACTCCTAGCCCTACCGCAGGATCTTCTCGATTGGCCCTGTGCCTTCCTCGATCAAGTGGAATGCCCGGCCGTTCAGGGTGAAGTCCATCTTCTTGTAGTTGAGGCCCATCTGCTTCAACACAGTCGATTGCAGGTCGCTGATGTAGTGGGGACTTTCGACGGCTTTGTAGCCGACTTCGTCGGTGGCGCCTTCGATCACTCCACCCTTCACGCCGCCGCCGGCGAGGAGTGTGGAGAAGCCTTTGCCGTTGTGATCGCGGCCGGTGGTGTTTTGTGACCACGGCGTGCGGCCGAATTCGCTGGTGAGCACGACCAGCGTCTGGTCCAGCAGGCCGCGCTGCTTCAAGTCGCGGATTAAGCCGGAAACTGGCTTGTCGATCGAGCGGCAAAGGGGCTCGTGCGTCTTCATGTCGCCGTGCGCGTCCCAGCTGCCGTTGCCGCCGCCGGCGTGGCACAGCTGGATGTAGCGGACTCCGTTCTCCACTAGGCGCCGGGCCAGCAGCAGCTGACGGCCGAAGTCGTCCGTCTCGGGGGCGCCGATGCCATACAGCTCCTTGACGTGCTCCGGCTCCTGCTTGAAGTCGACAATCGCTGGAGCCTTCAGCATCATCGTGGCCGCTAGTTCATAAGCGCGGACTCGCGCGGCGACGGCGGTTTCCAGTGCGTAATCCTGCCGGAACTGCTGGTTGAGTTCGGAGAGCAGCTGCATCTGGCGGTCGCGTTCGGCGCGATTGGAACTCGATGGAGGCAGCAGATCGGGAATCGGCACATCGCCCGGCTGAAACGGCGTGGCGGAATAGGCCGCGCCCAGGTAGCCGCCCATCAACTGCACTGGTGACGACGGGCGCCCGATGTTGACGAACGCCGGTAGATCCTTGTTGGCGGTGCCGAGCGCGTAGGTCACCCAACTGCCCAGGCTGGGGTGCTCAAACTGGCGGATCGGCTTGCCGGTGGTATGCTCAATGACGGCTGGGAAGTGGTTGGTCTGGTGGCAGTACATCGACCGGACCACGGCGAACTCGTCGATCACTTCACCGATGTGCGGGAACCAGTCCGAGACCGGAATGCCGCTCTGGCCGTAGTTTTTGAAGGTCCGCAGGATCGGGATCACCGGGCGCTTCATCTCGGCGTTGTTGTCGCCGAAACCGATGGCATCCATCAGCTTGCCCGCGTGCTTGTTGTCCTTGGGATCAAACGTATCGATGTGGCTCATGCCGCCACAAAGGAAGATGTAAATTACTGACTTGGCGCGCGGCTCCCCGACGAGTTTGGCCTCCGGCATCCGGCCGTCGGCAGCCCAGAGAGAGCCGATGGCCGTTCCCAGAAAGCCATTGGCCATCTGCCACAAGAACCGCCGCCGGCCTGTGCCGGCCTCGATCTGAGCAGCGCCGGCCTCGATCTGAGCAGTGCCGCCATCAACTTGACCACAAGGGTAGAGATCACGAAATCCGGGCATCTTCATTCCACTTACTTCACAAACAAAAACTCATCCAGGTTGTAGAGCAGCCAGCCGAGCTCCTTCAGGCGGGCCGGGTCGTTTGAAACATAGCTGAGTGCCTGGTCCAATTCCTTCGCCGAAGGGGCGCGGCCGATGGCCTTGCGGAAGGCGAGCGTCACGGCCGAAGGTACATCGCCGCCGGTCTCCTTCAGCAACGCTTGGGCCATCTTGTTGGAGGCATCTTCCACCAGGCCCGAATTCATGCTGAACAACGCCTGCGGAGCGGTCACTGTCTGGGCGCGCTGCGGACAGGGCGTGCGGCCGTCGTCGACGTCGAAGGTCAGCAGGAAGTTGGACATCACGTTGGTGCTGGGGATGTAGCCGCGCGTGATGTAGAGGCCGCGGCGGTTGGTGTGTGCCGTGAACGTCCCGGCTTTGGGCAGGAAGATGCTTTGCTTGGAGTCCGGGATCACCACCTGGAACGACTTGCCGCCGACGGTGGTGTCGAGATCGCTGGCGCTCGATAGAATCGAATCCCATAGCGGCTCCGCTTCCAGGCGCTTCAGGCGGAAGTGCCACAGGTGGGCGTTGGGCGCGTCGATCTTGGTGTTAGCTGCCACAAAGCGCGGTTCGGGCAGGGAAGAGCGCTGGTAGGCGTCGGAGGTGAGGATCAGCCGGTGCAGCCATTTCATGCTGTAGTCGTGGGCGATAAACTCACTCGCCAGATAGTCGAGTAACTTCTGATTGCTCGGCCGTCCGCCCAGCAGGCCGAAGTCGCTGGTGTTCTTTTGCAGGCCTTCGCCGAAATGCCACTGCCAGATGCGGTTGACCGCCACTCGCGCGAACAGCGGATTTTCGGGCGCGGTCAACCAATCGACGAAGCCCTCGCGGCGGCCTTCGCGGAAGTCGATGTCTTCGGGCTTGAAGGGGAAGCCGGGCTCGACCGGCTTGTCTTTCTCCGGGCGCGCCGGGTCGCCGGAAGTGAGGATGTAACTCTTGGCGGTCAGGCGAGCGGGATCTTCTTCGACAATCCAGTGGCCGGGCAATTCACCGGGGCCCTTAATTGCGCGCTGCTTGGCCATCAGTGCGTCGTACTGCGCGATCTCCTCCGTGTTCATGATCTCTTTGATCTTCGGAGGGTCAATGCGCAGCACCGGGAAGTAGTCGTCAGCGATCTTCTGTTCGGCGATGGAGCGTTTGCGTTCGGGCTTGCGGATAATCTCCTGGACGTCGGGCGGCAGCATCGAAACCCGCTCGTTGTAGAGCTTGTCCCGGAAAGGGCCGATCAGCTTTTCGATGGCCTCATCGACGGGTTCCTTTTCACGCCGGAACTTTTCCAGCGCCACACCATTCAAGCGGACATCTTCGGCCGAAGCGAGCGAGACCCGGCGCAGCACCAGCGGGTCAAACAGCGCCTTCATCTGGTAGTAGCTGGCCTGAGAGATCGGGTCAAAGCGATGGTCGTGGCACTTGGCGCAGCCCACCGTCATGCCCATGAAGGCGGTGGAGATGGTCTCCACCGCGCCGATGGCGATGTCCTGGTCCTTGTCCACCCGGGTCAAGGCGGAGCGCGCCAGGAAGCCGAGCGCGAACTGGTCTTCCGGGTTGGCTCCAGGGCGGCTCCGCTGGCCGGTGTCGCTGATCAGGCTGTGGCTGCCGTAACGGTTGCCGGTGATCTGCGCGCGCACGAACTGGTCATACGGCATGTCGTCGTTCAGGGCATTGATCACCCAGTCTCGCCAGTGAAAGATTCCCGGTCCAGCGGGCATCACGGAGCCGTCTAGGCCATCGAGATCGGCATAGCGCAGTACATCCAGCCAGTGCCGCGCCCAGCGGACTCCGTGCTGCTTGTCGGCCAGCAGGCGGTCCACCAGCTTCTCGTAGGCGTCCGGAGCGGCGTCCGCCAGAAAAGCGTCTTGATCGGTCGGTGATGGTGGCAGCCCGGTGAGGTCAAAATGGACCCGGCGCAGCAGGGTCAGCTTGTCCGCCGGACCGCTGGCGCGCAGGCCAAGTTCCCGGTGCTTGGCCATGACGAAGGCATCAATCGGATTACGCGCCGGGCCGGGGAGCGCCGGTGCGACGACGGGCTGCAGCGACCAGAGCTTGGGTTTGGGAGCGGGCTTGGCGGGAGGGGTGGCTGCCGGGCGCGCCGCTTCCTTCGTAGCCGGTGCCTGGCTGACAGCGTGTCCGGACAGCAAGGCCCCCAGGGCCAATCCAAGCAGTGTTCGCATCCGCAACCTCCGCCGACTATTGGATCATCCCGGCCGTCTCCAACGCCACTCCCTCAATTTCTGCGGTAGAGCAATCCAGTTTGCCGCCGACAGCGTACTCCGTAGTACGAAGTTGAAATTGATGATACCGAACGTGCTACGAAAGATAAAAACGTGCTACCTCTAGAGCCTATGACCATCAGCATCGCGTTCCGCTTCCTGGCCCTGGTCTCTGTGGTGACTGCTGCCTGGGCCGAAAGCGGGATCGCCGGGCGTGTGCTGGATCCCCAGGGTCGACTGGTACAGGGGGCGGCTGTCCAACTGAGCAATGGCGCGGGCTTCGCTATGACCACTGCTTCTGACGCGCAGGGCCGCTACAAGCTGGATCATCTGCCTGATGGCGACTATCGCCTCACCGCCAGCACGCCGGGTTTCATGGCGGCCGCGCGGAGGGTGATGTTGGTCGGCCAGCTTTTCGTTCAGGACATCACACTGGCGCAGTTCGCCACCCAGCGTGACAGCATTGTCATCTCCGCAACCGTGGTGGAACCAGGGATCGACCTGCGCAATGCCGAAGTGTTCAACCGGACACTGTTCACCCGCGACGATCAGGTGCTGCAACAGTTGAACGCCGGCATCAACGCCGGGCAGCACGAAGGCGGCGGCAAGTCGCTGGAGATCCGCCGGTTTGGCTTCAATCTCGACCACGGCGGCGTTAACGGTGGCTTGAAGGTGATGGTGGACGGCGTCCAGCAGAATCAAGGGACGCAGGGGCATGGGCAGGGCTACCTGGGTTCGCTGAAGGCGCTAAGCCCGGAACTGATCGGCGATGTCGTGCTCACCAACGGGCCGTTCAACGCGGAGTATGGCGACTTCAGCGGCTTGGGCGTGGTTCACATTCACCAGCGTGAATCACTGCCGGACCAGATCACGGTGCGCTTGCAGGGCGGCAACTTCGATACCGGGCGCGGCTTTGTCGCCTGCAGCCCCGATGCGCAGCGGACGGACGCGTATCTGGCTTATGAGGGGTCCTATACCGATGGTCCATTTGTGAACCCCGGCCGCTACCGGCGCGACAACGTTAACGGCAACTACACGCACACTCTGCGAGAAGGCGAAAAGGTGGGCTTCCGGCTGCTCTATGGGCGCAACAGCTTTTACTCCTCCGGCCAACTGCCGCTCGATCTGGTGAACGCAGGCGAACTCGACCGGTTTAGCTTCCTGGACCCCACGCATGGAGGCCAGGTGAAGCTGGCCAATGCATCCACCTACTACAGTAAGACTTTGCGCAATGGCGGCACGTTTAAGGCCGATGGGTTTGTCTCCCGGTCACTGTTTGACCTCTACTCCAACTTCACTTACTTCTTGAATGACCCGGTGAACGGCGACGCTATCCAGCAGCATGATTCGCGCCTGCAGCAAGGTGCGAACACGCAGTACACGCACCTGCACCGCCTGGGGTCCGCGCAGGCGTCCCTGGTGGCGGGCGGCAACTTCCACGCCAACCAGATCAACGTCGGGCTTTATCCGCGTGAAGGGCGCACGCCCACGGGCGTGACCACGCGGGCCAATGCGGACGTCACCAGCGGGGCGGGCTATCTGCAGGAGAGCGTCAGCCTCTTTCACAATCGCCTGTTGTTGGGCGGTGGCTTGCGTTACGACGGCTTCCGTTACGCCGTGCTGGACCGCGTGACGCCCGAGCAGGGCGGCGCGCAAGGCGCAGGCCGCTGGCAAGGGAAGGGCAATCTCGCGTTCACCCCTTCGCACCATCTTCCGTTGACTCTCCACCTGAACTACGGCCGCGGCATCAATAGCTCCGATGCGCGCGGCGTGGTGCTGCGGCCGGAGGCTCCGCGGCTGGCCACGACGGACTTCTACCAGGCGGGCACGTCGTCGAAGTTCGGCCGGGCGTCGGTGTCGACCAGCCTCTTCCTGATCGATCATTCGAACGAACAGGTCTACATCCCGGATGACGGCACGTTCGAGTTTAAAGGCCCCAGCCGCGCCTATGGGTTTGAGGTGAAGAGCTCCGTGGCCTTGACGCGGCATTTGTCACTGAACGGTGGCGTCACCAAGATCGCCAACGCGTTCTACCGGGGCGGGGCAGCGCGCATCTACGTCGATAGCGCTCCGCACTTTGTCGCGAACGCCGCGCTCACGATGGCCGCCTGGCGCGGTTGGAGCGGATCGTTGCGCATGCGGGCGATCAACCACTACCGCCTGGATGGCGAGGACCCATCCATTGTCGCCTCCGGCCACACGGTCTTCGACTTCGGCCTGTCACGCCGCCTGCGCCGCAACCTGGACTTCAACGTAAGCTTCGACAACCTCACCAATCGCGACTTCTACGAAACGCAGAACTACTTTGAATCGCGCGTGCGGCCGGAAGCTGAAGCGCTCAGCCGGATTCACGCGACGCCCGCGTATCCGTTCACCGCTGTGGTCGGGATCACGTTCCGCCTGCGTGGCAAGTAGGGCTGGATCGTCTTCTAGGACGCTTTCTTCGCCCTTGGTTTGGCTAGACCATCGAGCAGCTTGCTGGTGGTGGCGGTCACTTCGGCCACAGCGGCCTGAAAGGCATCGTGGTTGGCCTTGGACGGCGCGCGGAAGCCGCTGACTTTGCGGATAAACTGCAGAGCGGCGGCCTCAATTTCGGCCTCGGTTACGGGCGGGTCGGCCCCTCTCAGCACTTTGATACTGCGGCACATCGGCTTGGTGTTGTCCTTTCGCTTCAGTGTAAATCGCCTGTTGCTCCAGGCGCTGCCGCTAAACTGGTAGCTGGATGCCTTCGCTTGCTGACTCCCGCGTTCTCCATATCGACATCACCGGTCCTGACCGGACGGGCTTGGCCCATGCGGTAACCCAGTTGCTGGGCGAATCTGGTGCCCGCATCCTCGACATCGGACAAGCGGTGATCCATGACGCGCTCGCGCTGGGATTACTGGTGGAACTGACGCCGGAGATGAAGGCTTCGACGTTGATGACCGAACTGGTGCTGAAAGCCCACGAACTGGGCGTCCAGATCCGCTTTCGCGCCATCACCGGAGACGAATATCAGGAATGGGTGGACAGCCAGCGAAAGCAGCGCTTTCTGGTGACGCTGCTGGGCCGCGCGCTGCTGGCCTCACATCTGGCGGCAGTGAGTGGCGCGCTGGCGCAGTCAGGCCTGAATATCGATGCGGTGGACCGGCTCTCCGGCCGGTTGCCGCTGGATGCGGCTGGTCCCTCCACACGGGTCTGTTTAGAGCTGGCGGCCTCCGGTACGGGCATTGATGAAGATCAAGTGCGCGCGGCATTGTTAGAACTGGCTGGCGAGCACGGCATCGACATTGCCTTCCAGCAGGATTGCGTGTTCCGCCGGAATCGGCGTTTGGTGGCGTTCGACATGGATTCGACTTTGATCCAAGCCGAGGTGATCGACGAACTGGCGAAGCTGGCGGGCGTCGGTGATCAGGTGGCCGCCATTACCGAGTCCGCCATGCGCGGTGAGCTCGACTTCCAGCAGAGCTTCCGCAAGCGGGTCTCGTTGCTGAAGGGGCTGCCGGAGGCCGCCTTGCAGAACGTCGCCGACAATATCCCATTGATGGATGGTGCTGAACGGCTCACCAGCACGCTGAAGCGTCTGGGCTACAAGACGGCCATCCTGTCCGGTGGCTTCACCTTTGTGGGCCGCGTGCTGCAGGAGCGGCTGGGGATCGATTATCTGCATGCCAACGAACTAGACATTGTGGATGGCGTAGTGACCGGCGAAGTGAAGTGCCAGATTGTCGACGGTGCCCGCAAAGCCGCGCTGTTGGAGCAAATCGCTAAAGCGGAAGGCTTGAGCATGGATCAGGTGATTGCGGTGGGCGACGGTGCGAACGATCTGCCGATGCTGCGGCTGGCAGGGCTGGGAATTGCCTTCCACGCCAAACCGATTGTCCGCCGCAGTGCCCGCCAGGCCATCTCTACGCTGGGCCTGGATGGCATCCTCTATCTGCTGGGTGTGCGGGACCGCGAGACGGCGTAGGCCGTCTTCACGCCAAATTCACGGAACCATTCCGGTTGCCCAGTCATCTCTTGCGTGACGCAGAGCCCATCGCTGTGCGTCGACTCGACCCCACTGATCCCAAGGAACTCAGCCATTAAACGCACCGCATCCGCTGTTTGGAATGGCGACCTCAAGTCCGGCCACGGCAACATCTCCACCCAAAGTGGTGTTCTGGAGCATACGCAGTATTCGTTTACCACACGCTTTGAGCAGGGCGTGGGAACCAACCCGGAGGAGTTGATCGCCGCCGCCCACGCTGGAAGCCTAGCCGAGTTGACCGTACATTAGCGTGTTCCCGCCCCTCACTTATCTCACCCGAGCGGCGTTTCGGCAAAAAGTTACTCCGGCCGTGACGCCGCTGGCCATTTTTTCTAAAAGTTCATAACTTTCTTGTTACAAGTGTTGATCTAGCTCGCACGGATCAGTAATCTAGTGATGCCTAGCTTGCCGCCCCGCAGCCGGTTTTATTGAAAACCCTGTCTTCGGAGGAAGTGCGGATGCGCCATCGCCCTCGTTTTTTTGTTCTGTCCCGGCTCTTGCCGGCGCTGCTGGTTTCGTTCAGCATCGCATCGGGCCAGACCACACCCGTCAAGATTACTTTGGAGCCCTCGCCGTCGGGTGTCCGGGCCAGCATGAAGTACGACTTCAATGCCACCGTTGCCAATACCAGCAATAAGGCCGTGAAGTGGCTGGTCAACAATGTGGAAGGGGGCACCCCCACGCTGGGCACGATCAGCACTTCGGGCCTTTATCAGGCACCCCCGCAAGTCTATACGCCACGCGTGTTGATCCAGGTGAAGAGTGTCGCGGACCCCACCAAGTTCGTCGTCCGCGGAATTTCTCTGTGGAATCCGATTGCCAAGGTGACGGACGTTTCACCCGACGATATCAATCAGAGCCTCCGCACCGAGATTGTGGTCAAGGGGTCGCTGTTCGCCGCAGGAGCCAAGATCTACGCTGATCGAGTGCCGCTGGCGACCACGTTCGTCTCGGGCACGGAACTGCGCGCCAGTCTGACTACCGCGCTTGCGCCCGGTACGCGGGTGAAGGTGCTGGTCCGCAACCCGGACCCCGAGTCCGCCGACTCCAACATCAAGGAGATGGTGGTGCTCCCTCCGGTGGTCGTGACCGTCACGCCGGCCACAGTGAATGTTCGGCTTTCCGCCAAGCAGGACTTTGGTGCCCGGGTGGAGAACACGAGCAACCGGGTGGTGACTTGGTCTGTCAATGGAGTCAAGGGTGGGAACGCGACGATCGGCACCATCGACGATGCCGGACTCTATACCGCCCCGGCGGTTCTCCCGTCGCCAACTGTTCAGATCAAAGCGGTCAGCGTTCATGACCCCAGCAAAGCCGACACCACGACGGTCACTTTGCTCCACGCCATCCCAGTGATCACCGCCGCGCCACCGGCATTGAAGACCGGGCCCAACTCGTTTGCGATCACCGGTACGGGGTTTGCCAAGACAGCTACTTTGCAGTTCAATGGTCAGCCTCTTTCAGCGGTCTGGGTGAACTCAACCCGGATGACGGTGTCGGGTTCAATTAAGCCTCCTCTGGGCGGCTACGGGACGCTGCGGGTGCTTAATCCCGCCCCTGGTCCGGCCAACTCCGCCTTCTATCCGATCCCGGTCAATCCCGCCAAGGCGGTGATGACCGTCGAAGCCGCCAGCCGGTTCCTGGAACAGGCCAGTTGGGGGCCCACGCCCGGAAGCCTGAATCGCCTGCTGGAGATAGGGCGCGAAGGCTGGCTGGCGGAACAGTTCGCCGCGGCACCGGCCGCCTATCCTGACCCGGTGGACATGGGCCAGTCGCTCAACTCGCTGCAGAAGGCCTTCTTCCGCAATGCCCTCACCGGTCCAGATCAACTGCGGCAGCGGATGGCCTTCGCCCTTGGTCAGATCTTCGTTGTCTCGGGCGTTGAGTTGCCCCAGTACTGGCAGATGGTCCCGCTGCAGCGTGTGTTCCTGGCTCAGGCGTTTGGTAACTACCGCAACCTGATGCAGGATGTCACACTCTCTCCCACCATGGGCGACTATCTCGACATGGTGAACAATGACAAGCCCAACCCGGCCAAAGGCTATGTGCCCAACGAGAACTATGGGCGCGAGACACTGCAACTGTTTACCCTGGGCCTGAGCAATCTCAGCCCTACGGGTGCCCGTCTGCCGGGAGCACCGTACACCGAGGAAGACGTCAGACAGTTGGCGCTGGCGCTCACGGGCTGGACTTATCCGCCTGAACCCGGGTTCGCTTCCAAGTGGACCAATAAGCGCTATTACTACGGCCAGATGGTGGCGTTTCAGGACCGCCACGACATCAGCAACAAGACACTACTGGGTCAGTTTCTGCCCGGTGGCCGGTCGGCCCAGGCGGATCTCGACCAGGCCTTGGACATTGTCTTCCAGCATCCCAATGTCGGCCCGTTCGTATCGCTGCGGTTGATTCAGAAGTTTGTCACTTCGAACCCTTCCGCGGAGTACATTGGGCGCGTCACCAGCGCTTTTAATGCCAGCCCGAGAGGGGATCTCAAGCGAGTGATCACCGCCATCCTGTTGGACCCGGAAGCGGGCACCGGACCTGGCGCGATACTGAGTTCGACACAGGGTCATCTCCGGGAGCCGGTGCTGTTTGCGACGACACTTCTGAGGTCACTCGACGCCACGGTCGGCAGCGAACCCGGCCTGGCCTCCCAGACCGAGTTAATGGGCCAGAAGCTTTTCTTTGCGCCCAGCGTGTTCAACTACTTTTCGCCGCTCTACCGCCTGCCCTCTTCGGGTGTGCCGGCACCGGAGTTCCAGATCCTCAACCCCACCACCGCGCTGGCCCGGATCAATTTCGTCTTCAGCGCCTCCAAGAATCAGCTGGGCGGGGGCATCGACATTCCCGTCGAGCACTTTGAATCACTGGCCGCCTCACCATCGCTGCTGGTGGAGGCCGTCAACCGGGCGTTGATGCGAGGCACGATGAAGGCCGACATGAAGGCCGAAATCATCAAGGCCGTCTCGGTGACGGGAGACCTGAAGTGGCGGGTCCGCAATGCCATCTATTTAACGGCTACGCAGTCGCGTTTCCAGGTGCAGCAGTAACCCGGAGGATCACATGAAGAAGAATCGAATTGATTTTGCTCAATCCCGGCGCGAGTTCCTGCTGAAGAGCGGCCGCCTGGTTTCCACCATTGGCGCCGCTGCGACGCTGGCGCCGTTTGGAGCCGTCAACGCCCTGGCGCAAAGTGGTGATGACTATAAGGCCATCATCTGCATCTTCAATTTTGGCGGCAATGATGCCAATAACATGATCGTGCCGATGGGCCCCAACTATGCGGCGTATCAGCGGATCAGGGGCAGTTTGGCGCTGCCGGAAGCCAGTTTGCTTTCGACACCCACGTCCAAGGGTGAGGCCTTTGGTCTGCATGCCAGCCTGGCCCCCATTCATCCGCTGTACGCCGGCAAGAAACTGGCCTTGATTGCCAATGTCGGCATGCTGGTGAAGCCGCTGACGCGCGAACAGTACCGGAGCGGAGCCATCCCCGCGCCGAACAATCTCTTCTCGCATTCCGACCAACAGCAGCAATGGCAGAACGCATCCCCGCTGACGCCTGCCACCACCGGTTGGGCGGGACGGGTGGCTGACCGGGTGCAGGGCTTTAATGCGCCGTCCAACTTTCCTCCGGCGGTGGCCGTCAACGGGAACAGTCTTCAGTTGATCGGCCAGGAGACGCGGCCCACCACCATCGGCGGCGAAGATTTCGGCATCGCGGGTAACGACCACACCGTGATCTCAGATGCCCGGCAGGCATCGCTGCAGGAGATGCTGAAGTTCGATTCCGGCGTCGTGCTTTTCCAGACCGCCAACCGGATCTTGAGTGATGCCGTCGCCGTCTCGAAACAGGTGGAGGACGCCACACGGGGTGCCGCGGCGCTCACCACCGCCTTTCCCGGCACTGGTCTGGGGCGGCAACTGGCCCAGGTGGCCCGCATCATCCAGGTGCGGCAGGCATTGGGGATGAAGCGGCAGATCTTTTTTGTCTCCCAAGGCGGCTTTGATACGCACAGTGCCCAGTTGGGGATGCATGCCGGGCTGATGACGGAGCTCAGCCAGGCGATGCTGGCCTTTTATAACGCCACCGCCGAGATGGGCATTGCCGACAAGGTGGTTACGTTTACCGAAAGTGAATTCAACCGGACATTCCAGCCCAACGGCAATGTCGGGTCGGACCATGCCTGGGGAACGCACACGCTTGTGCTAGGCGGAGGAGTGCTGGGCGGCGACATGTATGGTTCCTTCCCGACGCAAGCCCTGCAAGGCCCCAGCGATTCCGGCGACCGCGGTAATTGGATCCCCACCATGTCACTCGACCAGTACGGTGCCACCATGGCCCAATGGTTCGGCGTCAATCCGCTGGATCTAGGTCTGGTGTTCCCCAATCTGGCGAACTTCACCAAGAAGACCGTGGGCTTCCTGCCGGGCACTTAGCGGCAGCGGCGTTGAGTGGGGGTGGGTGTTGGCGCGGATCAATGCCGTAGATCGGATTCAGGCGGATCTCCGGCCAGTGTCGGCGATGGTTCCTGCGACACCACTCAATGCCTCTTCCCAGCTTCGGCGCCTGAAGTCTGCGGCAAGGGCCGGGTACGCCTTCGGGTGCACGCGGCCCTTGTTGCGTTTGGCATGCCGTTTGAGCCCCACGCGGCACAACTTTGGCCCCTAGGCAATCAAGGGAAGGTCAAGCTGAATGGGAAAGGGGGAAGTGGCTGGGAGACAGGGATTCGAACCCCGATACGCGGCTCCAGAGACCGCAGTCTTACCGTTAGACGATCTCCCAGCAAGGCAAGATCATTCACTAGTGTACTATCACGGTCGACGTTTTGCCAATTCAGGCGGCGCGATCAAGCCCGCGGCGTATTGGGAGGTGATTTGGGCGGGCGGAGTGATTGAGCAGCTTTGGTGCGGCCGGCGTAATGGCGCAGGTAGTGGACCCAGACGGCGGAGTCCGCTCCGGAACTGAAATCCTTCTCCCAGCAACTGGTGAGCGCCAACCGAACCGAAGTTTCCCGAGCTGCCAGCAGCGTGGTGACCTCAGGTACCGGCACCAGGGCCCGGGCCGTGACCAGATCGTTCAGCAGGCCCAGCGAATCCTGTAGCTTCTTCAGACGCCGGAGACTTTCGACAAAGCGCGGCCCATAGAGGGGTGCGAAAAGCTCCAACCCATAGCGGAAGCGTTTGGCGGCAATGCGGAATTCGTGCAGGTGCTCGGCGTCGCCCGTTGAGAAAGCCTCGCGTCCGGTGCGGAAGAACTGGCGGGCCAACCGTGGCAGCCACCGCGAGGCCGCTTCCGGCAGCAGCGCTCCCGGTGGCAGGCGGCCCTTCAACTTCTTTTCCGCTTGGCCGGATGTGAGCGCAGTCCGCCACTGGGCCGCAAAGTCACGCTGGATCCAGCCACGCAGATGTTCGGTGAGCCGCATCGACCATTGCAGTCGTTCCTGATGCAGGTAGGCGGCCGTTTCGGGCGCTCCCTCGGCCAGCAAACCGGAGGCGATGTCCCGGTTGCGAACCTCTCCGGCCAGCGCGAACAACTCACGAATCTCCTGCTTCACGCGCGCGCGCTCGCCTCGGGGGAAATAGTCACGGAAGACATCAAGCGCCGCCCGGAAGCGACGGGTGGCCACGCGTACCTGGTGGACCGCCTCTTCATCCGGCAGCTTGAGTGTTTCCTCCACCTGCGCCACCACCCGCCGCAGGCGGTCTTCCATTTGCCGTTGGGCGAAGCGCATCACCGGGATCTGCGTGTAGGGCTTCCTCATGGATCCGGCCAGGGGTGATGCTTTGGCCAGTGGCGGAGCGGGCGATCGTGGCGTGCTAGGAGATGCCAACGTGCTGGGCGATGCCGGTGTGCTGGGCGATGCCGGTGTGCCGCGGGCCCGGCGCGGCGGTCCAGCGGGCCGTGACTTGGCCATGGCTACCGGCTCTCCTTAGAGACGGTGACGGCCAAACCCCGTTGATAGACCTGCCGGAAAGGCTCGGCGACGCGCTCCACGGCCCACTGCTCCAGGTCGGTGTCCATGTTGGAACGGAGTCGCAACAAGACATCGGGGCCGGATAGATCACAGGTGACGGATTCCACCCGCTGTTCGCGGCTGCGGTCCAGACCATCCACCAATCGCAACAGCGGGATCAGCAGCAGCAGCGCCCGCCGGTTGTCAAGGCCCAATGACTGAAAATCGGTGTGCCGCTGATTCGGCATCGCCTTGCGGTGATACCGGCACAGCTGCCCGATCAATTGCCGCTCGGAATCAGTAAAGCCCGCTAGGTCAGCGTTCGCAATGATGTACTGCGAATGCTTGTGATGGCTGATGTCGGAGATGTAGTGGCCGATGTCATAGAGATAACAGGCGGCCTCCAGCAGTTTCCCGTAGTAGGGCGGCAAACGATGAAGTGGTTCAAGTGAAGCGAACAAGCCGCGTCCGAACTCTGCCAGCTTGCGCGCGTGGCGCAAATCTGCCCCAAACCGGCGCCCGAGTGTCTCCACCACGGCCCGTTGTTCCCGGCTCATCCGCGCCAGTTCACGGCCCACGCGGCGCTGGGCCAGATCCGCCACCAAGCCATCCCGCAACCCCGCGGCGCAGTAATGGATGGCCGGCAGGTTCAACAGTTCCAGAATGGTGAGGAACACTGAGACGCCCGGTACGATGATCTCGGCCCGGCGGGGCCCGATGCCGGTCACCCTGCGCCGTTCCTCCAAAGTCTTTTGCGTGATGTCCTTGAACACGCGTCGCACTTGTGCCGTGGTCGCGCGTAGCTTGTCGGCCTGATCGCGCTTGGCTCGCGTGATGCGGTGCACGGCGCTTAGCAGCGCGGAGGCCGACGCGGAAGTGGCCACCACCCGATTGAACTGGCGGCCCTTTAAGCGCGGCATCGCGACGGCCAGCTTCTCTTCAATAAACTCGCGCAGCCGGTGCAACTCGACCTTGGTGGGCGGGTCGGAATGCAGAAACGACTCCTGCAGACGCACCGCGCCCAGCGGCCGTGACCACGCGGCCGTCAGCCTGCCAAACTCCGCCACGATCAACTCCGCGCTGCCGCCGCCAACGTCAATCATCAGCACCCGTTCCTCCGGGTGCGGCCAAACGCATTCGACGCCCAGATGGATCAAGCGCGCTTCTTCCTGGCCGGAGATGATCTCAATTGGAGCGCCGATGGCGGCGGAGGCGCGCTCAATGAATTCCGCCTGGTTGCTGGCATCCCGGGTGGCGCTGGTGGCGACGGCCCGGACGCCGATGACATCGAACCGCTGCCAGGTGGCACGCATCCGCTCCAATACCTGGCAAACCTCCGCCATCGCTTCCGGGCTGACGCGGCCATCATGGAAAACGCTGGCCCCTAGGCGGGTGACCTGACGGTCTTCAGCCAGCCGGGTGAGCTTGGGCTGCGGGTCTCCCGGTGCTACATCGGCCACAAGCAAGCGGATAGAGTTGCTGCCGAGGTCGACAGCAGCGTATTGGGGCATTACAGCTATCATAGGGAACCGCCGTATAATAAGGAACTGCCCAAAACTTCATGCCCTATTTCCGAACCAACCGTTATCGCGGCAAGTTGATCGTGGTGGAAGGTATTGATGGATCCGGCAAGTCGACGCAGCTTTCTTTGTTGAGCCAATGGCTTCGCTCCGAAGGATTTGCCGTCGCCTTTAGTGAATGGAACTCCTCCCCGCTGGTGCGTGAAACCACCAAGCGCGGCAAGAAAAAGG
This sequence comes from Bryobacteraceae bacterium, assembly GCA_947458745.1. Classification (GTDB taxonomy): domain Bacteria; phylum Acidobacteriota; class Terriglobia; order Bryobacterales; family Bryobacteraceae; genus JAPKYZ01. Next base: position 72,171 of record CANGYQ010000010.1, read on the forward strand.
AGATGTTCACGCCGACCAGCTTCAGCCTGATTCATGCCACCGACTTTGCCGACCGCCTGGAAGGCTACATCACCCCGCTGTTGAAGGCCGGTGCCGTCGTTTGCGCGGACCGCTATGCCTACACCGCCTATGCGCGCGACGTCGTGCGCGGCGTCAGCCGGGTCTGGGTCCGCAATCTCTACCGCTTCGCCATCCGGCCCAACTTACGCTTCTACTTCAAGGTGCCGCTCGACATCGCCTTGGGCCGCATTTTGGGTGGGCGTGACGCGCTGAAGTATTACGAGGCGGGCATGGATCTCGGCCTCAGCCGCAACATCGAAGAGAGCTTCCGCATCTTCCAGGGCCGCATCCTGGAAGAGTACGACCAGATGGCCGCTGAAATGGGTTTCCACGTCATTGATGCGACGCAAAGCATCGAAGCCCAGCAGCAGCAGATGCGGCAGATCGTCATGGATGAGATCGGCGACAGCCTGCGCAAGAACGTATTGCGGATGACGCAGAAAGGTGCAGCATATGGCCTTGATGCCGAAACCACCGCTTAGCTTCTACAGCGAGCCGTTGCCGGGGATCGACCTGGCTGAACTCCAGGGCAAGTTGATCGTCGTCGAAGGCCCCGATGCCGTTGGCCGCTCCACCCAGGTAGCCCGGCTGCGCAGTTGGCTCGAACAGCAAGGCCACGCCGTACTCGACACCGGCATGGCGCGCTCGGCGCTGGCTGGAACGGGCATCCAGAAGGCCAAAGAAGGCAATACCCTGGGTCCGGTGACGATGACCTTGTTCTACGCCACCGACTTTGCCGACCGCCTGGAAAATGAGATCATTCCCGCCCTCCGCGCCGGCTTTGTCGTGTTGACGGACCGCTACATCTTCAGCCTGATGGCCCGTGCCATCGCGCGTGGTGAAGACCGCGTGTGGCTGGAGAAGCTGGCCGGCTTTGCTCTGGTGCCGCATGCGGTCTACTATCTGCGCGCCGAAGTGCAGGATCTCGTGCCACGTGTCGTCCGGGGCCGGGGCCGGTTCGACTTCTGGGAAAGCGGCATGGACATGCGCTTTGGCCCGGACATGTACGATAGCTTCGTCCGCTATCAGGCCCGCCTGATCAAAGTGCTGGACCGGATGGCTCGTCAGTACGACTTTGTCGCCATCGATGCCACGCAATCACCCGACGCGATTTTTGTGGAGCTCAAGCGGGGCATCGCCAAGCTGTTTCCGAAATCGCGCTCCGTAGTGAAGACCACCAAACCCACCCCACCCGCCACCCGGCCGGTGAAGAAAGTGGCCGCCAAAGCATCGTCACGCAAGAAGAAGACCGCGGCGAAGGTTGTTGTGGCCGACGATAGCCCATCTGCTGGCGGCGAAGCCTAACGGGCGTTTGGTTGATCGCAAGCGATGCTGGCCGCCCGCTATGATGGTCGGCAGCCATCCGTCATGCGAATCAACATTAGGCCATTGTTCACCGCTCTCGCGCTGGTATCCAGCCTCCGCGGGCAAGACCCCGCTGCCCTGCGGGCGCACACTGAGTTTCTGTCCTCCGATCTGCTGGAAGGGCGGGCGGTACCCTCGCGCGGCCTCGATATTGCGGCTGAATACATCGCCGCGCAGATGCGGGCCATTGGCCTGAAGCCTTATGGTGGCAGCTACTACCAGGACTTCTCCACCAAGCTGGTGGAGGCGGAATGGCAGGGTTTTCGCCTGGTGGTGAATGGCCTGGAGATCCCGGCGGACCAGGTCTCGCTGGTGCCCGGAAATGCAGTTCGTTTCAAAGACGCCGCCCTCATCCGGCCCGCGCCTAGTCAGTTGGCCCAACTGAAGGTCGCCGACGTAGAGGGCAAGGTGGTGATGCTGGAATCCGACTTTGACCCGTTTGCTCCCCGCATTGCCTTTGCCCGGCGCTTGGGCGAACTGAAGCCCGCCGCGATCATTTATCTTGACCCCACTGGCCGCCGCTACCAGCGATACGCCGACCCACCAGCCGAAGGCCCAGCCATCCTGCGCGTGCGCGACCCACGGCTGCAAGCGGTTCGCGAAGGGCGGGTGAGCCTGGATGTCCCCGCCGGCCGCCGCTCCACCGCGATGATCCGCAATGTCGTGGGAGTTCTGGAAGGCACCGACCCCACGCTGCGGGCGGAGGCGGTAGTTCTCTCCGGCCATTTCGATCATTTGGGCCTCTCCAATCACACCTCAGGTGACAAGGTCTTCAACGGAGCCAGTGACGACATCAGCGCCATCGCCGTCATGCTGGCGCTGGCGGAAGCGTGGAAAGTGAAGCCCGGCAAACGCAGCTTGATCCTGGCGGCCTTCACCGGCGAAGAGGTGGGCTTTCTTGGAGCGCGCTACTTCAAAGACCACCCGCCGGTGCCGCTCGACAAGATCCGCGCCAACGTCAATCTAGAGATGTTGGGGCGTCCGGATTGCCTGGAAGACACGGCACGCGGCAGCGTGGGGTTGATTGGGTTTGAGAAGAGCCCGTTGACGGCAGTTTTTCAAGCATCGGCCACGGAGTTCGGAGCCAAACTCTTCTTGTCAGAACGCTACAGCGAGGCCTTCCGCAACCGGGTGGACGCCAGCATTTTCCGCGACACGCCCGTCCCGGCCGTAACGGCGATCGGCTGCATGACCTACGCCGACTACCACTACGTCACCGATGACCTGTCTCGCATGGACTTCGCTGATCTCACGGCCCAGGCCAAGCTGATCGGTGTGGCGGTACGACGTCTGTTGGACGATCCGCGCCCTTAGTCCGGCGGGATTTGTCGCTGGTTATCGCTGGCCCCCTCCAGGAGTCGGCGTTGCCGCTGGCGTCGTCAGGCCCCGCTGTGAGAAGACATCGAGCACGCGGTCCGGGTGGTCGCTCATCATGCCATCGACTCCAAAGTCGAGCAGCCGTTCAATGTCTGCCGGATCGTTGATGGTCCAGGCGATTACGCCCAGGCCGACTGATTTTGCGGTTCGCAGCAGCTTGTCGTTCAATACCTGCAGCCCATGCCGGCGCTCCGGCACGTGCAGGGCGCAACTGGTCCGGCGGCCCAGCAGTGAATCAATGCCCAGCTTCGACAGGGCAAAAAGCCGCTGGATCTCCGAGGGGTCGGCGGCGGTGGCGAGGTCCGGCCGCAGGCGCCGCACTTGGGCGATCGCTCGCGGATAGAACGAACAAAGCAGCACCCGCCGTTCGCAACGGAACTCCCGGATGACGCGCAGCACAGCCCGGATAAAGCGCGGCTCGTCGCTCTTGAGATCGAGATAGAGAACCGAATCCGGCAAAGTCGTGATCGCCTCTTCCAGCGACACCATCTTCAAGCCCGCGCCCCGGTAGAGAAACGTCCGCCCGCCGTCGGAGGTGAAGCGGTAGCCCGCGTCCAACTGGCGCAACTCGCGGAGCGAATGGTCCCGCACCCGGCCCCGGCCGTTGGTCTGGTGATCGAGAAACTCTTCATGGCTTAGCACCAGTTCGCCATCAAGCGTGGGCATCACGTCGATCTCAATCGCATCAACGCCCACCCGCGCCGCCTCGGTCAGCGATAGCAGCGTGTTTTCGGGATACCGTCCACCCCAGCCGCGATGGCCGATCACTAGGGGCCGGGCGGGCAAGCCGAGATAGCTGCGATCTCGCTCCCAAATCGGGTGATGTGACGTAAGCCCGCGCAGGGCCGCCCACAAACCGTCCATGAGGAAAGTGTACTTCCGTTGGAAGGAGGCGCGGTGCGCCGGCCTGCGCGGCTACTTTTTCTTCTTTGGCTTGGCGGTCCCAGCCGGCGCTGCCGCGGGCTTGCCATCGGCACCGGGCTTCTCTTCGCCATCAAAACTGACCGACGAATCGGTGGTGGAGATGGTAGATTCAGCCGAGAAGCGCCGGTAGTTCTTGAAGGTGATCTCGTTTTTGGCGCAGAATGGCGTGCCGCGCTGGCAGCTTAAATTGTCGCTGCGGGTGGGGAGCAGATACTTCTGCTGGCCAATGGTGACCCAGCCGTACTCCAGCATCACTTCGACAGTGTCGACGGCATAGCCCTCCGGGACGTTCATGGCCTGCATCTCAATGCGGAGCACGCGTGCTGAAACCGGGTCCACCCAGAGACTGCCCTTATAGGCGGGCTTCAATTCGCCATCGAACTGGATGCGCCAATGGGAGTTTGGTTGAGCCACGGTGTAGTTGTAGATCACCGCGTCCAGCCCCTCGATCTTTTCGTGCTCCGGCCGCTTCTTGAACTTGGCGTTCGTCGCCGGGCTCATGATGTCCATCAACGTGGTGCCGAAGTCGCCGCGCGACCACTGGCCGGTCTGCTCGGGGTCCTTCTTGGTGGCCTTGCCGTTGATGCGGACGTTGCGGTATTCCTCTTTGCGGTCGATGTAGAGCAGTTCCACGTCGATGCGGTCCTGCTTCTTCCATACGGGGGCGGAGCCGGTCTTGCTCTCATAACGCACGGTCCCTTGATCGCAAATGAAGTTGGGCAGGCCCTCGTCGAAATCGAGCGAGGCTTCGCGCATGCGGTCGATCAGTTCGTCGCCGGATGGGCGGAAGCGAATGACCTACTTCTCAGGTTCATTGGTGACGGCTTCGGCCTCAGCCGGTGTATCACTTGCCCGGGCGGCTGGAGGGGGAGATGAAGGTGCTCCCTTGGTCTCCTCATCCTCCACGGGCCGCGGCGGGATCTTCATTGACTTGATGTCCGGACCCGGAGGTGGCGCTTTCCGTGGGGCATTGCCGCCCCGTTTCAACACCGGTGGGCCCGGGTCATCCGGATCAGGCTTGGGTGGATTCTGCGCCATTGCCACCACGCCCCAACCCACGGCCGCCGCCGCCCAAGTCCAAACAAGCCAGTTGCGCCGGGGTGTCGGCAATGTGCGCCAGAGAATCACGATTGCATAGTACGACGATTTCTCGCGGGGCGGGGTTTCGAATGCTGATCGGTTTGCAGATGGCTCTCATTCTGGTAAACTCAAAAGCAAGGCCAGGTAGCTCAGTTGGTAGAGCAGCGGACTGAAAATCCGCGTGTCGGGGGTTCAAGTCCCTCTCTGGCCACCACCCCTCTTCGTTCACGCTTCCAACCTTCAGACCTCTCATCATTCGCGTACTTGGTTGCCCTTGGTTACCTTCGGCGGCCAAGATGGTAGCCGCGGCATCGGGTGATGACATCTCAGCCGCGCGCGCGGGCGCTTCCGCTGCCGGGCTTGGCAAGATACGATGTTGAGCAATGCCTGCTCTCTCGCGCCGCTCGTTTCTGGCTTCCGCCACCGCCCCGCTGGTCGCCACTGCCGCGCCTGTCAAGCCGAACATCGTCTACATCCTGTGTGACGATCTAGGCTATGGCGATCTGCGCTGCTACAACCCGGAATCAAAGATCCCCACTCCCCACGTAGACCGCTTTGCCGCGCAAGGAGTCCGCTTTACCGATGCGCATTCGCCCTCGTCGGTCTGTACGCCCACCCGCTACGGCATCATGACGGGCCGCTACTGCTGGCGGTCCCGGTTGAAGAAGGGCGTGCTGGACGGCAAGTCGCCCAGCTTGATCGAGCCGGGCCGGATGACGGTGGCTTCGATGCTGAAGGCGCAAGGCTACCGCACCGCCGGGGTAGGGAAGTGGCACCTGGGTCTGGGTACCGACGCCGAGACCAACTACAACCAACCGCTGAAGCCCTCACCGCTCGACTTTGGGTTCGACTCTTTCTTCGGCATCCCTGCGTCGCTTGACATGGAGCCGTATCTCTACTTTGAGAACACCCGCGCCGTCGAGGCACCCACCGGGCAGGTGGCCGGCATCCGCGAGAAGCGCGGCATCTTCTGGCGTGAAGGGCGCATGGCACCTAGCTTTAAGCATGCCGACGTGCTGCCGACCCTGACGCGCAAAGCGGTGGAGTTTATCCGGCAACCCGCACCCCAGCCGTTCTTCCTCTACCTGCCGCTCACCGGACCGCATACGCCGTGGCTGCCATCGGAGAAGTTCAAGGGCCGCTCCGGTGCCGGACCCTATGGCGATTTCGCCGCCATGGTGGATGACGCGATCGGGCAGGTGCTGGGGGCGCTGGACGACAAGAAGCTGGCGGAGAATACGCTGGTGTTGGTCACCAGCGATAACGGCGCGCACTGGTTGCCAGACGAGATTGCGGAATGGGGCCACCGTTCCAACGGTGCGCTCCGGGGGCAGAAGGCCGATGTTTATGATGGCGGCCACCGCATCCCCTTCATCGCTCGCTGGCCCGGGCGGATCAAGCCCGGCACCACGTCCAATGCCCTGACCTGCTTGACCGATTTCATGGCCACCGCCGCCGACATCACCGGCGCAGTTGTACCGGGCTCTGCCGGTGAAGATAGCTTCTCGATGCTACCGGCGATGGAAGGAAAGGCCGGAACCCGGACGGCGATCGTGCACCATTCAGCGAACGGCCATTTCGTCATTCGGGATGGTGATTGGAAGCTGCACCTGGGGCTCGGCTCCGGTGGCTTCACACCGCCAGTGGAAGTTACTCCCCAGCCGGGTGAGTCGCCTGGCGAACTGTATAACCTGAAAGATGACCCGGCGGAGCAGCGGAATCTCTACGCCGCCCAGCCCACCGTGGTGGCGCGACTGACGGCACTGCTCACGCGCTATCAGGCGGACGGGCGGAGCCGCCCGGCATAGTCGCGGCAGCCCTATCTGGCGGTACGCAGCAACTCGAGATAGGCCGCGACAAAAACCCAGCCCGCACCCCACAGAATCAAAGCCGCGCCCGGAAGCATCAGCTCCGGCGTGGGTCCGTAGAGGCTGCGGGCCCATGACAGGGCCAAGCCATCGGCCAGCGTCGCCGCGGCACTGCCCACTGCCACCGCCGCCAGCACCTGCGCGGGCCGCAAGCCCGCCGCCGCCTTCACCAGCCAAACCGTCACCCAGGCGGAGGGGATGGTCAACACATACGTGATCTACAGGGTGTTCTCCGCCAGCCAGCCCAGCCGTCCACCCCACAACACCAACTGGGTGCCAGCGAACCAGAGAGCCAGGCCCACCAGAGCCGAGGTGACGGACTGAGACAGGCTCAATCGTAGGCCGGCCCTGATGGCGGGTGCAGCCGGTGGCGTGGCCGAGCGTTGGGTTGCGGAATTCATGGTAACCTCCAGAATGATCGATGATATGTAGCAGTCGCTACATAAGCGCTGTAGCATTCGCTACGCAAAATGGCAAGAGAAAATACTAGTGGGGAGATCCATGCGATGAAGGGGCGTGACGCCCGGCGGCAGGCGTTGGTGGAGCAAATGGCCGATCACGTGTTGAGCGTGGGCTTGCCCGGAGCCAGTCTGCGCCCGCTGGCGGCTGCCTGCGGCACCAGTGACCGGATGCTGCTCTACTACTTCGCCGACAAGAATGAGCTGCTGTCGGCCACCCTGGGCGCCGTCGCTGCGCGGTTGACGCAACTGCTGGATGCTGCCCTGCCCGGAATCGCGCCCTATGCCGCCTTGTTGCCCCGGATCTGCCGGTTGATGGCGGCGGCACCGATGAAGCCATATCTGCAACTCTGGCTGGAACTGGCCGCGCTCGCCTCCCGGCAGCAGGAGCCGTACCTGACGATCGCCGGCCAACTGGGTGATGGCTTTCTCGCCTGGACCGCCGCCCGCCTGGAGGTCTCGCACGAAGCCGACCGCCTGTCCACCGCGTCGTTACTGCTGGCAACGGTGGAAGGCACGGTGGTCCTGCGGGCCATTGGCCGGGAAAGCATGGTGGCGGCAGCCCTGGGCCAACGGCCGGATGAGGAGCCTAACCCCGCACGGCTTCGGCGCCCTCGTAAATCTCGCTGACGGGCAGTTCAGCCGGGACCGTTTGCAGCTTCAACACGGCCTCACGCGCCCGGATCGTTTCCGCCGTCCAAGAGCCATGCTCGTCGCGCCAACCGTGTTCGATTTCGACGGGGTTGGGGTCAATCAGCAGATACTCCATTAGCGTCTCGCACGCCTTATAGAGCCGCAACTTCTCGCCCCGGTCATGCCGCTCGGTTGAGGGCGAAAGAACTTCCACCACCAACCGCGGATTGATAAGGGTGTCGCGTTTTTCGTCCACGTACTCAGGCTCGCCACAAATCACAAAAGCGTCGGGGTAAGTAATCAGGCCGTCCCACCGGACCGAAACGCGAAGATCGCTATTGAAGACCTGACAGCCAGAACCGCGCAATCGGACGTGAAGCATGGCCGTCGAGTTGGTGGTCACTCGCGAGTGCCGGGCGGTGCCCCCCGCCATAAGGATCATCTGACCCCAGAGATACTCGTGCTTAGACGCACTTTCGCGCTCGAACTCGAGGTAACGCTCAGGCGTAATGAAGTGGGCCGGTAGGCTCATACCTAGACGTTACCGCGCTTCATCTCCGCCGCCAAGTAGTCTGACGCCCGCCAGGCCAGCGCGAGAATCGTCAGCGTGGGGTTCTTTTCGCTGGCGGTGGTGAACGAGGAGCCGTCCATCACAAAGACGTTTTTGACGTCGTGCATCTGGTTGAACTTGTTCAACGCGGAGCGCTTCGGGTCGTCTCCCATGCGGCAGGTGCCGTGCTCATGAATGGCTGAGCCGTAGCTATCGATCGCTCCCCGCGTAAATGGCAGCATCTCCGCCTTGGCCGCCCGGAAAATCGATTCCGCCATGTCGTACATCTCTTTCAGCATGCGTTGCTCGTTCTCGCCCGTGCGGTACTCCAGCTTCGCAATCGGCACACCATACTGATCGTTCGGCGTGCCATCCACGCGAACGCGGTTGTGCCGGTAGGGCAGCACCTCGCCATACGGGTGCATGGCCATCAGGGCGGGGAAGCGGTCCTTGACGCGCTTCTTGAAGTCCGCTCCGTAGCCCGGCATTTGCTTGGCCCAGAACAGACCCGGCTGCGCTCCGGTGTTCCAGAACTGTGACCCGAAGCCCCGCAGGTAATCACGCTTGGCCCCGCGGTGGTTGTAGCGCGGCAGGTAGATGTGTTCGCCGCCGATGCCGTCATCGTTCTGCGCCTTGGTGCCGACTAGCTCCGGCGCGAAACCGTACATGTGGAAGCGCACCTGCTCGGTCAAGTAGTGGCCGATCACATCGCTCGAATTGCCGATGCCGTTGGGGTAGCGGGCGGATTTTGAGTTCAGCAGGATGCGGGTCGAATCAATGCAACTGGCGGCGACGATCACGCGCTTGGCATAGACGCGGCGCTCCTCGCGGGTGGTGCGATCAAAGTACTGGACGCCATTGGCCAGCCCATCATCACCCACCAGCACCCGCGCCACTACGGCATTGTCCAGCACCTTCAGTCGGCCCGTCTTGAAGGCCGGCTCGATCAGGTAGTCGGACGAATTAAAGAACGCCCCAATGTCGCAACCCTTACCGCAGGCACCGCAGAAGTGGCACTTGGGGCGGCCGTTGTGTTCCTTGGTCAACACGGCCCGCCGTCCGGCCACCACGCTGATGCCCGCTTGCTTGGCCGCGCGCATGATCATCCGCTCACCGCAACGCGGGGCGGGCGCGGGCAAGTGGAACTTGGAACCAGGAAGCGAATCCTGATCGTCATCGCCACCACAGACGCCAACCAACTGCTCAACGCGGTCATAGTACGGAGCAATGTCCTTGTAGCGGATGGGCCACGGAATCTCCCAGCCATCCTTTGCCGGACCTTCAAAATCGACATCGGAGTAGCGCAGCGAGACGCGGCCCCAGACGTTGGTCTTGCCACCGCGGCCCCACACGCGAACCAGTTCAAAGGGGTTCTTCTCGTCGGTCAGGTAGGGTTGTTCTTTGGTGTCGACGTAGAACTGCGGCGGTTTCTGGCCCAGCGCCGCCTTCTCACGAGCCTCCCAGGGCTTGACATGGCTCCAGAACTGGGTGCGCCGGAAGCGAGTCCCGGCATCGAGCATCAGCACGTTGACGCCCTGCCGCGTCAGGTTCCACGCCGCCATGCCGCCCGCCGCGCCGCTGCCGACAACGATGACTTCGTGAACTTCGGTGCTCCGCTGGACGTTGGGCGCGGCCTGGTTAGCGGTGTTCATCATGCGTGCACCCCTTCCATTCCGGCAGATAGGTGTTGGCGTTCCAGCCCAACTCCTGCCGCAAGCCTTCGCGGGTAGCGTAATACACGTCGATCGTCGAATCCTTCAGTAGCTTGAAATCCGGTGTGTCCACTGCGGCCTTTACGGCAGCTTCTGGGTCGCCTGACATCCGGCCCAACAGCTCTCGCCACCGCGCGCCCAGCGCCGCATTGGCACCGCACCGCTCATCGAGGATCACGTGCACCTGCGCGTCGGAAGCACCGGGCGTGTCGGTACGCGGCAGGATGACATCCACTAGCTTGGCCAAGTGCGCCAGCTCGGCTTCCGTGAAGAACTTGGGCGGTGCGGCCTGGGCGGGCAGCGCCGCGGCTCCCGCTAGGATCACCAGCGCATCGCGGCGTGTGGTCAGGAATGCGTCACTCATTCGACACCTCCCAGAATGCAAATGTCCTTCAACTGGCGGTAGTCTTCGGCGTAGTCAAGGCCATAGCCCACCACAAACTCGTCGGCGATCTCAAAGCCTCGGTAGTCCACCTTCACTGGCCGCATGCGGCGCGACGGCTTGTCGAGCAATGCCGCAATACGGATGGTCCGCGGCCGCCGCTGGCTCAGCACATGCATCAGGTAGGTCAGCGTGACGCCGGTGTCGACAATGTCTTCGATCACCAGCACGTTGCCGCCTTCGATCGACATGTCCAGATCCTTGTTCAGCCGCACTTCACCGGAGCTGGTTTTCTCTTTGCCGTAGCTCGACACCGAGATGAAGTCCATCTTCACCGGACGGTCAATCGCACGAACCAGGTCCGCCATAAAGATAAAGGAGCCCTTGAGGATACACACCAGGTGCAGCGGCCCTTCCGGGTAGTCGCGCACAATCTGCGCGCCCAACTCGGCCACGCGCTTCTGAATCTCTTCCGCTGAAATCAGGACACTGAGGGTAGTCGCCATCGGTACGGCTATTGTACGATGCACGGCCCGCTAAACCGGCTAGCGGAGGTACTACGGTGCGCCAGCCACCGACGAAAAGCGCGGCAGACGCAGGCTGGGTGGGCCGATATGGATGTGCGGTGAGGTGGCCTGTCCGCGGACAAAGCTGCGGAAGGCGAAATAGGGGATGCGGTTCAGCTCCAGGAAACGGCGTAGCCACAGGCCCTCGGAGGTATCCGGAGCCAGCGCCACATCGACGCGGTCCCGGTGGTCGAATCCTAGACTGCGGTGCAGTTCCGTCATGCCCATGGCGCTGATTGGCAGTTCGCGCTCAAACTTGCGCTTGTAAGCATCCTCGATGCCACGCAGCATGGCAATGCGGAAGATGCCGCTGCCTTCGAATTTTTCGGCTGCCCGCCACTGCGGAGTGGCCGCGCGGTCATCGGCGGCACGAGCCGCCGCTTCCTGCTCCGACTCCACCATGTCCAGCAGTTCCTTGAACGTCCGTGCCCGCGATTCGGCCAGTTCCAGCGTTCGGCGCCGGATGTCGAGTTCGTCCAGCACGGGAGCCAGCTCCGTCCGCGCCATCACGCCATCCGCCACCAGCTTCTCGATCGTCTCCAGCTTCGGCTGGATCCGCTCCAAGCGCCGCCGCGCCGCCGCCACCATTTCCGAGGTCTGGCCGTCGGTCAGATCCTGCACGGAAAGATGCCCGAACAAGGTGCGCTTCAGCACCGCTTCATCTTCCGCATCGGCCAGCGATGCCTTCGCCTGATCCAGGCGTGTCTTGGCCACCGCCCCTTCGCGCACCAGTTCCTCCAGGCGTGAGATGTCCATCCGCGCCTTGTCGAGGTCGGCCATCGAGGGGGCGGATGGGGCTTGAGCCAGGAGCGGAGCCGCGAAAAAGAATGCGGCTAGGAACCAACGCATTCTTTAATTGTAGTATTCTTCGGGTATCGAGACTGTTATTCCTACCTGGCTCGCGGCCGTTCGGGCTGCTGAATCGAAAAAGGCCCTCGACATTCGCGTATTGGATTTACGCGAGGTCACCTCTTTCGCCGACTACTTCGTGATTTGCTCCGGCAGCAACACGCGCCAAAACCAGGCCATTGCTGATGGCATTGAGAAAGATCTGGCCGAGATTGGCGAGCGCGCCAATTCCAGCGAAGGCTACCAGACGGCGGAATGGGTGCTGCTGGACTACGGCGACATCGTGATCCACGTCATGTCGGCGGAGGCGCGGGCGTTCTATGACCTGGAGCGGTTGTGGCGCATGGCGAAGGTGGTGGAGATTCCACCGGCCCCGGAACCCGAGTCTGTCAATTAGCCCGCGCAGCGAATGACGTTAGGTTGGTTTTGAGGCTGGTCGAACAATTAAGCCGAAGCGACCTCGCCGCCCTGCGCGGTGAATTTCGCGAGCATCGCTTCCGCCGCGGCGGAATTCAATTCCTTTACTGCGTTCGACAGCATCGTCACCGGCTTGCCCGTTTTGAGCAAACCAAACAACGCGTTCTGAACACAGATCTCGGTCACCACGCCGTAGACGACGTAACGGTCCGCCGCCAGCTGCGCCAGCACCTCGGCCAGATGCGGGTTGGTGAAGCAGTCTACCGTGACCTTCTCGACGATGATGTGCCCGGCTTGGCGCACATCGGGGCACGGAGCGTCCAGGCTGACCGTCACCGCGCCAGCAGCGATCGGCGTCGCTTTGCGCTGGCCCAGACAGCTGGTAACGCAGTGCGGTGGCCAACTCAAGAACTCCACGTCGTTCTCGCGATGAGCGTCCATGGTGGAGATCAGGGGCATGCCGCTCGACAAGGCGCGGGCGTTTAGCCGGGCAATGGTGGGCACCAGTTTCTCCGCTCCCGGCACGTAGAGCGCGCCGGCGGGCAGCATGAAATCAATCTGGGTATCGACGTCGAAAAAGACGGTGCGCATGTTCGCTCAGGAGCCGCTATTGGCCCAGTGCTTCCAGGCTATCGCTCAACCGGGTCCACTGGGGCTGCGGCAGCGGGAAACGGTCCATGCGGCGCATGGGAAGGTCGCCCAACCGCTCGCCATTCATCATCACCGGCTGCAGCAGCGCCTGGCACTCACCGGGCAGAGGCTTGCACTCATCGGCGCGGGCGATCACGTCCAGGCCATCGTAGCGGAACACTTGCTTGGCGCCGGGAACGGTCTGCTTTTCCGGGCTGTGTTTGGCGACATCGCGACGCTGCCCGCCGGTTGAGATCTCCACCAGCTTGTAGACCATGCCCAGCGACGGCGCGTCCGACGAGGTGGCCAGCGCCGTGCCCACGCCAAACGAATCAATCGGCGCCCCGGCCGCCACCACCGCGTGGATCTTGGCCTCATCCAGTTCATTGGTGGCCATGATTTTGGCGTCCGTCAGCCCGGCCTGATCGAGAATCTGCCGGACCTCGCGCGAGAGCGTCACCAAGTCGCCGGAATCCAGGCGCACGCCCCACAAGGGCCGCCCCAGCGCCGCTGCCTGCCGCGCCCCAGCCAATGTGTCGTGCGTATCAATCAGGTAGACGCACCGGTCACCCAGCAGTCGTTGTAGGCGCGCGAACGCCTCACGCTCATCAGCGAAAGAAAGGACCCAGGAATGGGCCGCCGTGCCAAACACCGGGATGCCGAACTGGAACCCGGCTAGCGTGTTGCTGGTTCCGATGCAGCCGCCAATGTAGGCCGCGCGCGCGGCATAGAGTCCCGCCTGGGGCGAATGCGCGCGCCGCGTGCCGAACTCCACCACGCTGCGGCCGTTTGCTGCTTCCACAATGCGCGCGGCAGCCGAGGCGATCATGGTCTGAAAGCCGATGGTGGCCAGCAGAAACGTTTCCACCAACTGCGCCTCGATCAACGGAGCACGCACCGACAGCAGCGGCTCATTGGCGTAGGCCAGCGTGCCTTCGGGCATGGCAAACACCGCACCCGTGAACCGGAAATCGCGCAGGTAGGCCCAGAACTCTTCGCGGACCTTGGCAAACTGGGGCAGGGAACGGAGCCAGGCAATCTCCTCCGCCCGAAAGCGAAGGCCCTCCAGATACTCCACCGCCTGCTGCAACCCGGCCACCACCAGATGCTGCCGGACGGACGGCAGGCGTCGCGCGAACAGTTCGAAGGTGGCATGATCGTGCTGCTTGCCGGCCTCGAAATAGCCCGCCGCCATCGTCAGCTGGTAGAAGTCCGTTAGCAGCGCGTTCAAGACTGGTCCTACTTTTTGGCCGGAGCCGCTGAAGCTTCCTTCAGTTCCTTCACGGCCCGCTCGATCTCCTGGACATTCTTGCCATCCAGTTCGTACAGCGATGGCTCCCCATCGCGCTTGGCGATGAAGCGTCCGCCGGCATTGGCGATCTGCACTTTCTCGCTTTGCTTGGAGGTAACCGTGATCTCGATCGAGGCCGTGGTGAAACCGGTGGTCATGAAGGTAATGGCGGTGAGGTCGCGGAGCTTATCGATCAAGGTCAGCACCTGGGCCGAATCCATCTTCTTTCCGCCGCGGGTCCACTCCTCGCCGGATTTGGTCAACGCGGTAGCGGAGTCGCCGAGGCGGAACTCCACTTTGGTGGGGTCGACGAAGCCAAAGTCGAAAACCTTCTTGTTGCGTAGTTCATCGAGCGGCTTGTTGAGCCCCTCACCCAACTCCTTGGCCACTTTCCAGATGCCGTCGACGGCGTTGGACTTGGCGAAGAAGTCGTCCTTGTTCTTGCGGACTTCCAGGATCTGGGTGCCGCCGGCGTCGGTCACTTTGGCGGTGGCGACCGCCGTTCCGGTGGCAAACTGCGCTCCGGCCTTCTTGATCTCATCCTCCGGGATCGCCAAGTCCATCTTGGCGTCCTTCAGCTTGCGGACGATCTCTTCCACTTGGAGGTTGTCGGCGCGGTAGGGGCCCGGTTTCAGGATCTGCCACTCACCGGCGGTGTTCTTGCCGAACTCCGTCGCGGTCTTGGCCGTCGCCAGTTCCACGCGGGTCACCTTTTGCTGATCAAATGTCAGCAGCCGCTTGTCGCGCAAGTCGTTGGGCGATTTGTCGATGGCGGCGCGGTTGTAGTTGAAGATGGTGAAGACGCGCGGGTCGCCTTCCAGCTTGGCGTAAAAGCCCCCACCGGACACCGTTTCGTCGCCTACCAGGATGCTCCGGGTTCTTGCGTCCTTGGTGGTAATTGACACCTTCAGCGAGGGCGCGGCCAAACCGAACTGCGCCAAGTCCGACGCCTTTTCCTCCACCAGCGATTCGGCGGAGAAGGTTGCCAGCGTGGTCACCAGTGCCGTCGTGGCATCCGCATCCACCGGCAGCGACTGCGGTGCCAGCATCTTCCACTTGCCGTCGGTGCCGCGTTCCAGCACCAGCGCCTCACCGCCCCGTTTAGTGATCTCCAGCTTCTTGAACTGGTCATCCGCCAACTCGATGAGCTTGGGCGCGGAATCAGCCGGCGGTTTGCCTGCCTTTTCCTTTTCCAGCTTCTCGGAGTACCAGATGCCACCGCCCAGCGCGGCGGCCACCACCCCCGCGATGATAAGTCCTCGGCTGTTCATTTGCGCTTCCCCAACTTCTCCACTAGCGGCGCTTCCACCACACGGCGATGCCCGCCAGAATCACCATCAGCGGGATGAGGAACTGGCTGACACTGCGGACCATGGTCATCTGCGCGCGGGTCAATGACAAGCGCCGATCCTCCGGATCCTTGGGCCGGATCGAGATCAGGTCTTCATCCGCCGAGAGCCAGTTGATCATGTTCAGGAACAGATCCTTGTTGCCGTTGAAGCGCAGAATGTTGTTCGCGCCGAAGCCCGAGCTTCCGGCCACCACAAAGCGGCCCTGGCCGCTGGCACCGGAATAAGTTCCAGCCACGGCCAGCGGCAGCGGACCCTTCTGGTCCTTTTCCGAAGGCCGGACCTCAGCCGCCGAAAGATTGGTGGTGGCAAAGCTGGACTTTGAACTCGAGAACAGCTTCTCCACCTGCGTCTTGTCGGCGCTCTTGCCGGTTACTGACCGCGTCAACGGCATGCCCACGGCCACTTCCTTCATCTCGCGCACGATGGGGTGCTGCTCATAGCTGGTCACCAGCGGGACCACTTCGCTCAGGCCAAAAATTTGACCGATGCCCGACAGGTCAATCACCAAATTTTTGTCGAGCGTCACGCCCCAACCGGCCAGCATCGCGGTGAGCGCGGCGTTCTCGGCGGTCTCATCACGGCCCAGCTTCAGCGGCGGGTCCAGCATGAACAACACATGGCCGCCGCCTTCGACGTGCGCCTTCAGCGTGTCGACGACCGGCTGCACGTAGTCAAACTTCGGCCCGGCCACCACAGTTACGGTACAGTCCTTGGGGATCTCTACTTTGGCGCTGGAAGCGGCACCCGCGGCGGCATCGCCACTGATGTTCACCTTCTCGGGAGCCTTGGCGTCAGCGGCGCGGTCCGCACCCAGCAGCGAGATCTGGCGGGTCTTGTAGTTGGCCTTCTCGATGGCTTCCTTCAACTGCGAATAGCCCGGACCACGCGTGTCTTCCAGCGAATGCTCACCGGACCCGGCCACAAAGCAGACCGTCCGGTCGCCGCCCTTCAGCACGCGGATGATCGCGCCGGTGATCTCTTCTTCGGTCACCGATTTGGCTTCTTCGCGCTTGGTTCCCAGTTCCACCAGCGTCGTGCCCTCGGTCTTGATGCCGGCCGCTTTGGCGATGGTCGGCTTCTTATACGGGTCAACAAACTCCACTCGGAGCTTGGTGGACATGGTGCTGTAGCGGTCCAGCAGGTCCTTGGCGGGTGGGAAGCGATCAGCCTTGTCGAAGTAGGTGATCTTCACTTCTTGCTTCAGGTTCTTCACCACCTTCTCGGTCTGATCCGAGAGGCTGTAGCGCTTGTTCGACGTGGTGTCGTAGCTCTTGTTGTAGCGGTTGGCCAAATAATTGGCCCCCACCAGGATGGCCAGAATCACCAGCAGGTAAGCGCTGGCGTAGGCCGTAAATTTGGTTTGACGGTTCGCCATGTCGTTACGCCCTCCACCGCAGGCTCTCCAGTGACCGGGCGGTCAGGAACAGCCCAAAGAAGATCACTGAGAGGTAGAAAATAATGTCCTTGGAATCCAGCACGCCTTTGGCGAAGCTCTCAAAGTGGCTGACGATCGACAGATACGCCAGCACCTTGGCCCACGTGGCCGTCTCATAGCCCGAAACCCATTCCATGATCCACAGCAGGAGGCAGACGCCAAACGTTGTCGCCCCGGCGATGATCTGGTTCTTGGTCAGCGTCGAGATAAACGTGCCGATAGCCAGCAAGCCCGCGGCCTGCAGCATCAACCCCAGAAACGCGACCAGCATCGGCCGCCAATCCGGCTGCCCGTAGGCGAACAGGAAGACAAAGTTCAAACCCGCTACCAGCAGCATCGCGCCGTACATCAGAATGGCCGCCAGCCACTTGCCGAGCAGAATCTGGACGTCCGAGATGGGTGACGTCAACAGCAACTCGATGGTGCCGGACCGCTTCTCTTCCGCGAACAGTCGCATGGTGATCAGCGGAATCAGGAAGAGACCGATCACGCTGACGTTGGACAGCAGCGGCCGGATTACCTGTTCATTCAGGTTCATCGGGAAGCTCCGCCCGCCCATCTGCTGCTGCATGCCCATAAACACGAAATAGCCGACGACGTTCCAGAAGAAGAAGCCGAAGATCACGGCAAACATCGTCATCAACAGATAAGCGACCGGTGAAGAGAAGTAGCTCTTCATCTCTTTTTGGCAAATTACGATCACGTTGCCCATTACTTTTTGCTCTCCGTCAATTGCAAGAAGACTTCTTCCAAGCTCACTGAAACCGGTGCCAGTTCGGTTAGATTCCAGCCGCTCTCCACGACGGCGCGCGCCACCTCGGCGCGGACCACGCGGCCCTGCAGGCTTTCCACCTCAAACCGCAACCGGGCACCTTCCACCTTGTTGATGACACGGCTGACACCGGAAACCTGTTCGAGCTTGCGCTGAACGTCGGCGGTGGCAAGCTCCAGGCCATTGCGGCCTTCCACTTCCACGGCCACCGCTTCCGAGCCTTTCAGCCGGTGCGTCAGGTTGTCCATGGTGTCGGTGGCTACGACTTTGCCCTTGGAAATGATGATCACGTCCTGGCAGGTGGCTTCAATCTCGCTTAACACGTGGGTCGAAAGGATGATGGTGTGGTCGCCCTTCAGCGACTTGATCAACTCCAGCGTTTCGACGCGCTGCTTGGGGTCGAGACCCGACGTGGGCTCGTCCAGGATCAGCACATCCGGGTTGTGGATGATCGCCTGCGCCAGCCCAACGCGCTGTTTGTAGCCCTTGGACAGTTTCGCGATCAGCTTGCTGGAGACGTCAGCCACGGAGCAGCGCTCAGAGACTTCAGCCACGCGGCGCGCCAGATCGGCCTTGGGGATGCCCTTCAGCTGGCCGACAAAGTGCAGGTACTCGCGCACCTCCATGTCGGGGTACAGCGGTGGAGTTTCCGGCAGATAGCCGATCCTCCGCTTTACCTCCATCGGGTGTTCCTGGACGTCGAATCCGGCCACGGAGGCCGTCCCCGACGTAGCCGGCATAAAACAGGTCAGCACGCGCATGGTGGTGGTTTTTCCGGCACCGTTGGGGCCTAGAAAACCGACGATCTGGCCCTTCTGGACCTCGAACGAAATGTTGTCCACCGCGACGGTGCGTGCGTATCGCTTCGACAGTCCGTCTACTTTAATCATATTTATTCTCGGGTGGTGAAGTGACTCGTCTACCGCTAAACGGACGCACGGAGCAGCCCGTGGGTAACGAACTTCTTTCGCCCTCAATGATAAAGTCGCGCGGAAACTGATGTCAATCGCCTTGACGCCGCGCGGGCGTCGAGTGCGGCGTCGAGTGAAACAATCCAACCCACGCGCCTTCCATTTGCGATATGATTTGGACCCGAAGCGAACCAATGGCGCGGATTCTGCTCCGCGCTTGGTCTCGCCCAAAAAGTTGATGAGTGCAAAGGGGACTTGGTGATGACTTATGGCAGACTCCGCTTGACAGAAGTAGTCTGTGTGGCGCGGGCTTTCACGCGGGCATGGCACGTGGTGGTGTGGCTCGCCTTTTGTTTGACCATCGCGGCGCAGGACTTCCGCTCCACGCTGCAAGGGACGATCGCGGATCCCAGCGCGGCCTCGGTCGCCGGAGCGTCTGTTTCCCTCCGTAATGTGGATACCGGGCAGGACCGTTCCACCACCACCGATCCGGATGGTTTCTATATCTTCCAGTTCCTGCCGCCTGGTAACTACGATTTGACCGTCAAGGCCCCGGGCTTCCGGACGGCCGTCGAGAAAGGCGTCACGCTGGCCATGACGCAGACGCTGCGCAAGGACGTGGCGCTCCAGTTGGGCGACACGGCGGATACGGTGAATGTGGTGGCCGGTGTGGCTGTGCTGGAAACTGAATCGACCTCGCTTGGTACCGCCATCCGCACCGAGATCCGCGACAACCTGCCGCTGAAAGGCCGCAGCTCGCTGTTCATGTTCACGCT
The DNA here is from genome assembly GCA_947458745.1 of Bryobacteraceae bacterium. Classification (GTDB taxonomy): domain Bacteria; phylum Acidobacteriota; class Terriglobia; order Bryobacterales; family Bryobacteraceae; genus JAPKYZ01. Next base: position 91,579 of record CANGYQ010000010.1, read on the forward strand.
GACGCCCGGTGTGGTGAACAACCGTTACGGCGAAGACACGCGCCCCAATGACACCATCACCAACATCTTCTTTTCCGCCAATGGTGCCCCGGTGGCGGCGACGGATATCTTTGTCGATGGCGCTTCAAATACGGTGAACGTCAACCGCGGCGTCAACATTTCGCAATGGGTGCCCAGCGTGGACGCCATCGCCGAATTCAAGCTGGAGATGGGCAGTCTTTCTGCCGAGTTCGGCCGCAGCGGCGGCAGCGTCACCAACATGGTGATCAAGAGCGGCACCAACTCTCTGCGCGGCACCGCCTACCACTTCTTCCGGAACTCGGCGCTGGATGCCAATGGTTTCTTCGCCCGTGGACAGGGTCGAAAGCTGGCGGCGTTTGGGGCCAACACGTACGGCTTCTCTCTTGGCGGACCGGTGCTGATCCCGGGGGTCTACAACGGCAAGAACCGCACGTTCTGGTTCACCAACTTTGAGGGCGCGCGCGAAGGCAACGGCCTGGACAACGTGCTCACCGTACCGACAGCCCGGATGCGCACGGGTGACTTCTCGGAAGTGACCCAGGCTATCTATGACCCTTACTCAGTGTCAGCGGGCGGCGCCACCCGCCTCCCGTTTGCGGGCAACATCATTCCGGCCAACCGCCAGGACCCGGTTTCGCAAAAGATCATGGGCTTTTGGCCGACGCCCAATCGCCCGTCGCCCAATGCCACCCAGCCCTGGGTGACCAACTATGGCTTTTCCGGCAAATGGCCGCGGAACTACGACATGTTCGTCGCCAAGTTCGACCACCGTTTCAGCGATTCCTGGAACACCTTCTTCCGGGTGAACAAGGGCAATGGCCTGCTGGTGTTTCCGAATGACTTTGATGGCATTGCCACCCAAGGCCGCAATGTGGTGAATCGCCCCAACCTGGGCGCTTCCTGGGGCAATACGGTCCTGCTGAACAGCCGCACCACGTTTGATCTCCGCCTGGGATACGCCTACGGGAAGGAAGACAACGTGCCCTGGTCCAATGGCTTTGATCTGTCCTCGCTTGGGTTTTCCAGGCAGTTTGTGGGACTCACACAGCGGCAGGCATTTCCCACCATCGGCGTCACCGGCTTTACCGGCTTGGCCAACAGCCCGCTGATTGCCGACGTGGGCCACACTTATGTGATGCAGAGCAACGTCTCCCAGCAGCGCGGCCGCCACACCATCAAGGCGGGCGCCGATCTCCGGCTGCTCTATGGCAACTTTTTCCGCAATACCAACCCTAGCGGGACGTTCTCGTATACCAACGCATGGTCCAACGGCCCCAACGCGTTGACGCCCGCCGGCAATACCGGCTTCCCGATGGCGTCTTTCCTGTTGGGCCTAGGCAGCGGCAGCCTGGACAACAACACGGGCGTTTCGATCATCAACAAATACTACGGGTTCTTCCTGCAGGATGATTTCCGCGTAAGTTCCCGGCTGACGCTGAACATGGGCCTGCGCTACGAGTATGAGACCCCGCGCACGGAGCGCTATGACCGCGCCACGCGCGGATTTGACGTCAACGCCGTCAGCCCGCTGCGGCCTTTTGGGCAGACCTACCGGGGTGGCCTGCTTTATGCGGGTGTCAACGGCGTGGATCGAGGTATCTACAATCCGGACCGCAACAACATTGCCCCGCGTTTCGGCTTTGCCTACACGCTGACGCCCAAGACCGTGGTCCGCGGTGGCTACGCGATCCACTACATTCCCGTGGTCGGGTCAGTGGACCCGGTGGGTTACTCCACCACCACCGCCATGGTGACCTCCATTGACGGCTTCACACCGCAGGACCGGTTGAGCAATCCGTTTCCCGCCGGCTTGGCGCAACGGACCGGCAATTCGCTGGGCCTGGGCACGCTGCTGGGGCAGAATGTCTCATTCGTAGACCCCAGTGATGTCTCACCGCTGCTGCATACCTGGAACATGAACATCCAGCGCGAGGTCTTCTCAAAGTCGCTGCTGCAGATCGGCTATGTCGGTAGCCGCGGCATCAACATCACCAGCGATCCTCAGACCGGCATCAGCGAGAACATCAATCAGGTTCCCGCCGAGGCCTTGTCGTTGGGACGGTCCCTGCTCGATTCGGTGCCCAATCCCTTCTTTGGGCTTGTCCGCGTCGGCCAGTTGGCCGGGGCGACGGTGCAGCGCCAACAGTTGCTGCGGCCCTTTCCGCAATTCCTGAACGTGACGCGCAACCTACCCACCTTCGGCAACACGGTCTACCATTCGCTGCAAACCAAGTTCGAACAGCGCCTGTGGCGTGGCTTGACCACCATCATCTCCCACACCTGGTCGCGGAACATGGGCGATATCGGCCCGTACCAGAACAACTACAACCGCCGCGTGGAAAGGGCCGTGACCTCCTTTGACGTGCCCCAACGGTTGACGATCACGGCCTCCTGGGATATGCCGGTCGGCCGCGGCCGGAAGTTTCTGGGGAGCTCTTCGCGAGTGGTGGATCTGTTGATTGGCCAGTGGAACATGTCCACGTTCAGCACCTTCCAATCGGGCTTCCCGCTAAGCTTTGGTGTCAACCAGAACACGCTATTTCTCACGGGTGCTGGTGCCCAGCGGCCCAACGTGCCCGGCGATCCGCAATCGGGCATCTCGGGCAGCGTCAACAGCCGCTTGGGGGCCTATTTCAATACTGCGGCCTTCGCCCAGCCGGCTGATTTCACTTTCGGCAATGTTGGTCCCCGGGTGCACTGGCTGCGCAATCCGGGTATGAACAACTACAACCTGACGTTGACCAAGCAGTTCGCCATCACGGAGCGCTTCAAGGCCAACCTTCGGGCCTCGTCGTTCAACCTGATGAATCACCCGGTCTTCGCCGGTCCCAACACCACCTTCGGCGCGCTCGGCCAATTTGGCCGCATCACGGCGCAGGCAAACCTGAGCCGTCAAACGGAACTGGTGCTAAGGGTGACGTTCTAGGCCGCCCAGCCCACAGGGCGGGGGAGCGCCTTCGCTTCTCCGCCTACTCGATCCGGACGCCCAGCAGGGGCACGAATGACAGTGCTTGAGCGGCGTCGACAATCGCGCCTGACACATCGGCGGCGGTCAGCTTCAAGCCATCCAGGATCGATCCGCGCAGGTCGGTGCCGGTCAGCTTGGCACCGTTCATCTCGGCGTTCTTCAGATTGCAGCGGCGGAAGACGCAGCCGCGCAGGTCGGCGTTGTAAAAGTCGGCATCCTCAAAATCACAGTTGTCGAACTCGCAGCGGTGGAACTTGCCGAGGCGGAACTGCGCAAAGCGTTGATCGCCACCCGAGACGAGCAGGCTCTGCAAATCGAGCTCCGCCCAATTGACGCCCGTCATCCGGCATTCCACCAACTCGACACGAATGCCGCTGACGGCGCGGATGGACACATTGGCCAAGTCGCAGCGAGTGAAGCGCACATCGCGCCACTCGGCCAGCTGAATACTAGTGCGCGCCAGCGAGACTGACTCGAGCGATACCGAGGTTGCCTCCAGCCGGCGGAAGCTGCAATCCTCCCGGCGGACGCCCCGAATCGCCAACTCTTCCAGCTCAATGGAAGGGCTGTCGAACAGTGCCGCCGCATCGTCCGGCTCCTCCAGCACGCGCGGCAGATCCACCGAATCGCGAGTGGTCTTCTCTTTGCCCGCCGGTTTCGAGCGCTTCATCAGGTAGCCAGCCCTATTCGGGCTTCTGCAGGCCCATCACCTGGAAGCCGGCATCGACGTACAGGATGTTACCCGTCACGCCGCGGCCCAGGTCGCTGGCCAGGAACACGGCGCTATCGGCCACCTCGGCCGGGTCCGTGGTGCGCTTCAGCGGAGACACCGCGGCCACGCCATCCAGCACCTTCGAGAAATCCTTGATGCCCCGCGCCGAGGCAGTCTTGATCGGCCCGGCCGAGATCGCGTTCACGCGAATGCCCGACGCACCCAGATCACTGGCCAGGTACCGCACGCACGCCTCAAGGGCCGCCTTCGCCACGCCCATCACGTTGTAGTTGGGGATCACGCGGACCGCGCCCAGGTAGCTGAGCGTGGTGATGGAGCCACCAGCCGTCATCTTCGGGCCGAGCGCGCGCGACAGCGCCACCAGCGAGTAGGCGCTGATGTCGTGGGCCGTGGCGAAGCCTTCGCGGGAGGTCTGCGAAAAGGGATTCGAGAGATCTTCGCGATTGGCGAAAGCAATCGAGTGGACCAACGCGTCCAGCCGCTCAAACGGCAGCCTCGCCACCATCTCATCAATCGCCGCGTCGGAGGCGACATCGCATTGCAGTATGCCCGCCACGCCGAGATCTGCGGCGATGTCTTCCACTGTCCGCTGCTGCCGCTCTCCCTGATAGGTCAGGTAAACCTTGGCCCCTTCACGTTGAAAGGCCGCCGCGATGGCATAGGCAATGGACCACTTGTTGGCGACGCCAGTGACCAGCGCCGATTTCCCGTCGAGTAAAGCAGACATGAAGTCCCATCTTAGCGAGCCAGGGCTGCAGCGTGCACGCGGGCACGTGGACGGCTTGAGCGCAGATAACTCAAAGAGGAGCCAGCGGAACCAACTTGGACTTCCGGATCCTGCTATCCCGCGTCACCAGCGGAATTCGGTGGACGACGCTGGTGGCGGCGATGAGTTCGTCAGCCGGGTCACTCGAAAAGTCTAGTTCCGTCGACTTTTGACAGATCGCCAGATCGAGCGGCCAGACCTGAATCCGGCTGAAGAGTTTGGTGAACTCAGGAGACCGGACATCGATCGCGATGCGGCCCATTTGGGCCAGCTTCGATAACTCCCACAGGACTATGGCCGATACGCTCCACTGCTCTGCCGCCAGCAGCGCCCGCTCGGTTGGCTTAAGCGTGCCATCCAAGGCGAACAGCAGAATGTGCGTGTCAAGATTCAGCATTCCAGACGGCTCCGGTCGAGAAGACATCGCCCGACACCTTCACCTTGCCCTTCATGCTCCCAATGAGCGAGGCGCAGTCAGAGTGGGCAGGCAAGATTCGGGCTACCGGTTTGCCGTGTTTCGTCACGACGATGCCGTCCGGCTCCAGGTGATCAAGCAAGTAAAGGCACTGCTCTTTGAACTTCGAAGCGCTGATGTGTGTCACGCCTAATTGTAGTCAATAAACGTGACTAGTCACTGAAAGTGTCTAGTGCCAATGCCTGCCGCCGCGCCACTGGGATGACGGCCTTCAGTGCGGTCAACTTCTCCGAGAACGCGCACACCTTCACATCCACCAATGCCGCATCGAGCATCGCCTGCCGCACCATCGCCTCGGTGATGTGCTTCACGCCCTTGGGGTAGACCACCCAGGCCGCGCCGTTACGCACCATCTGCGCCTCCACGCGGGCCAGCGCGGCGAGATCGGGCGCTTCGTGCACGCCCAGGAAGATCAGGTCACACTGCTTCGGCCTGGCCAACAACTCCGCGCCCGCCTCAGCGACCTCGACCGGCAGCAGCTCATCGTCCAGGTTGACGATCGCCACGCGTAGTCCGGCCTTGATCCCCAACTTGCCGGAGCGGGGTTTGGGGTAGCGGATCTTCAGCTGCCACTTGGTGGCCTCAGCGCCCAGGGCGAACCGCGCCTCACCTTCGGCGCTCAAGACCACCAGCTCGCCACGTTCCACGGTCACCTTCGCGCCGGCCAGTGGTAACTTCAAGCGGAAAGGGCCGCGGAACAAGAGTTCGCCCCTTTTCGAGCAAAAGCTTGCCTTCCGCCTCTCGTCCGGCGTGCCGCGCGATGCAGACCGCTTCGAGACCCATGCCGCCAACTACCGCAGCTTCATAGGAGCGCCGCCGGCGGCCTTGGAACGTTGCGCGGCGTCCATGAAGGCGAACATTTCAAGCGTCACTTCGTTGGGCACCGGGGGCTTGCCGGTCTGGAAGAAGGGGATCACTTCCTTGAGCAGCGAAAGGTAGCTGAACTTGGGCGCGGGCGGACTTTGCTTGACGGTCTTTTCGAGGAACACGACAGCACCGTAATCGCCATAGGGCCGCAGTGCGCGGACCGTGCCCATGCGGCCATCCTTCCAGCGGCAGGTGATCTCATCGGCATTGGCACCCACGCGGCGCGTCACTTCCTCGCAGCCGGGGCCAAGGATGGTGTAGAGCGCTTCGATGGGGTGCACGGCGTACCAGGAGAGGTCCAGCTGGTGATGCTCTTCCAGCGGGCCAGGACCCCAGGTGATCGCGCCCTGCGGCTTCGTCGCTGCCAGTTCGGTGACGTAGGTGGCGTAGCGCAGGCTGGAGGAAGAAAACCACGGGACCTTCGCCTGCTTCGCCAAACGGTCGATCTCACGTGCGTCCGCCAGCGTCGAGGCCAATGGTTTGTCGATGAAGACCGGCTTGCCGCACTTCACCAGTTCGCGGAACTGGGGCAGGTGCTTGCGGCCATCCACGCTTTCCAAAAACACGGCGTCCACCTTGCCACACATGGCGGAGATTTCGGGCAGCACTTCGATGTGCCACTTCTCGGCCAGCTCCTTGGCATAGCCTTCGACGCGCGAAGCGCTGCTTTCGATATCGGGCGAACCGCCCTTGTAGAGGGCGACCACCTTGGCCCCCGGTATGTGTTCCGGATTCGCGGGGTCATTCAGGATCTTGGTGAAGGCGATGACGTGCGAGGTGTCGGTTCCGACGATTCCCAGGCGCAGGTCGGCGGCCATGGCGGCCATAACAAAAAAACTAGCGAGCATGCGCAAGATTGTACGCTGAAAAGTAGTTGGATCTCTCTACCCCCATCAAGTACCTGAAAGGCGTCGGCCCGGCGCGGGCCGCGCAGCTGGAGACGAAAGGCATCTTCACGGTTGAAGATCTGCTGCTCTATCCGCCGTTCCGCTATGAAGACCGGCGCAACCTGAAGTCGATTTCACAGCTTGCGCCGGGTGAAATGGCTACCGTGATCGCTGAGGTCCGCACCGCCCGCGCGGCGGGGTTCCGCAAGAAAAACCTGGGCTTGTTTGAGATGGTGGCCAGCGACGATTCGCGTTCGCGGCTGCTGTGCAAGTGGTTCCACGGTGCATATCTGGAAAGCGTGTTCTCGCCCGGTCAGCGGGTGGCGCTCTATGGCAAGGTGGAGTTCGATAGCTACTCGGGTGAACTCTCGATGCTCCACCCGGAGTACGAGATTCTGTCGGGTGACGAGGACGAGGGCGACTCGACCATCCACACGGGCGGCGTCGTGGCCATCTATGAAGCGGCCGGACGTGTCAACACGCGGATGTTCCGCACGCTGTTGCACCGGCTGTTGCCGGAGACTCCCGCTCTCACCGACTTCCTGCCCGCCTCGATCCTGCACCGCCTGGAACTGCCATCGCGCGGCGAAGCCGTGGCGGGCTTGCACATTGCTGGGGGCGACGCCGATGTCCGGTTGTTGAATGCCTTCCGCGCTCCGGCCCAGACACGGCTGATTTTTGAAGAGTTTTTCTGGCTGGAACTGGGGCTGCTGCTGCGGCGGGCAGAGGCGCGGAAGTCCGACGGCATCGCCTTTGAGCTGAATGATCGCGTCCGGGAGCGGATCAAGACCATGCTGCCGTTTAAGCCCACCGGCGCGCAGAAGCGGTCCCTGGGCGAGATCGCGCAGGACATGGCCCAGCCTTACCCCATGCAGCGCTTGCTCCAGGGCGATGTGGGCAGCGGCAAAACGTTGGTGGCGGCGCAAGCGGCGGTGATCGCCATCGAGAATGGTTACCAGGTAGCCTTGCTGGCGCCCACCGAAATTCTGGCGGCGCAGCATTTTCTCTACTTCAAGAACCTGTTCACGCCGCTGGGCTATCAGATTGGGCAACTGACCGGCTCCATGACGGCGCGCGAGAAGGCGCAGATGAAAAAGCTGATCGCGGGCAACTATCTGCCGCTGGTGGTGGGCACGCACGCACTGCTGGAAGAGGATGTCGATTTCGCCAAACTGGGCCTGGCAATTGTCGATGAGCAGCACCGCTTCGGCGTCCTCCAGCGGCTGAGCCTGCGGCGGAAGGGTGCCGCGCCCGACATCCTGGTGATGACCGCCACGCCGATTCCGCGCACCTTGGCCCTGACGCTCTACGGCGACCTGGATACCTCAGTGATTGATGAACTGCCACCGGGCCGGCGGCCCATCATCACCAAGCATCTGCCGGACTCGCAGGTGGAGCAGGCCTACAGTTTCCTGCGCCGCGAAGTGGACTCGGGGCGGCAGGCCTATGTGGTCTATCCGCTGATTGACGAAAGCGAAACGGCCTCGATGAAGGCCGCCTCCAAGATGCATGAGCATCTGTCAAAAATCGTCTTCCCGGACCTGCGCGTGGGTCTGCTGCACGGCAAGATGTCCGCCGATGACAAGGAAGGCGTCATGCGACAATTCAAGGCCGGAGAATTGAACATTCTTGTCTCCACTACCGTCATTGAAGTGGGTGTCGATGTGCCCAACGCCACCGTCATGGTGGTGGAGCAGGCGGAGCGGTTTGGCCTGGCGCAGTTGCACCAGTTGCGCGGCCGCGTGGGGCGCGGGGCGGCGCAAAGCTATTGCATCCTGGTGACCGAGAAGTTGAACGAGATTGGCCGGGAACGGATCCGGACCCTGGTGGATTCTCATGATGGCTTCAAGATCGCCGAGATGGATTTGAAGCTGCGCGGGCCGGGGGAGTTTTTCGGAACGCGCCAATCCGGCATGCCTGGGCTGCGATTTGCCAATCTCTTGCGGGACCAGGAATTCCTGGAGCAGGCCCGCACGGAGGCGCAGCGGCTGGTGGATGAGGCCTCGGTTGCCGGCGGGCCGCCCGCCGATGAGTTGGTCCGGGCGGCGGCCTGGGTGCGGGAGAATTGGCAGAAGCGCTATGGCTTGGTGGAGGCGGGATAGATGCGAGTGATTGCGGGCGAGTTTCGTTCACGCCGGATCAATGCGCCGCCGGGCATGGAGACCCGGCCGACACCAGACCGGTTGCGCGAGTCGCTGTTTTCGATTCTCCAGCCGGAACTGGAGGGCAGAGTCTTCATGGATGCCTATGCCGGGTCGGGTGCCGTGGGCATCGAAGCACTCTCCCGGGGTGCGGCAAGTGCGATCTTCATCGAGTTGAGCCGGACGGCGATGGAGGTGCTGCGGGACAATCTCCGGTCGCTGGGGGTCGAGGCGCGGGCGCGCGTCTTTGCAGGGAAAGTTGCTCAGGTGTTGGAGCACCAGACGGCCGATATTGTTTTTTTGAGCCCACCGTATACGATTCCCGAAGAGTACGAATTGGCGCTGGGCGTGCTGGCCAGGAAGCCCGCGCCACTCGTGATCGTGCAACATCCGCCGAAGCTGGACCCCGGCGAAGCGCACGGCCCGTTGACGCGCAAGCGGCTCTTGCGGCAAGGGGATAATTCGCTGAGCTTTTACCGTTTGCCTTAGACCCTGTGTTTCTTGTAGAAATGGATCATGCGGAATTGGGAGGTTTGCTAAATGGTTATCTGCCCCGAATGCAAAGCTGAACTGGAAGACTACGACGAAGATGAACTCGACGTCGGTGATGAGTTCACTTGCGACGAGTGCGGTGAGAATGTCCGCGTTGTCAGCCTGGGTCCGCTGGAACTCGAGTCGGCCGAAGAGGACGACGACGAGGACGACGAGGACGACGAGGACGACGACGACGATGATGAGGACGACGAAGACGAGGACGACGAGGACGAGGAGTTTGACGAGGATGGCGAAGGGGACGACGACCGTTACTGATCGTCGCCCGATGGGCCGTCTGGGCTGGGCCGTCCTGCTGCCAGGCTTGGTGGCCTTGCTGCTGCTCGCCCGGCCGATGATGGGGGCGGAGGAGTACGCGTTGATCGCCGGTACTGTTTTCCGCGCTTCCGGCCACGCCTTCCCCGGCGTAGAAGTGACGCTTCAGCCGGAACAAGGCAAGGTGCAAAAAACCCGGTCGTCACCCCGGGGAGAGTTTACATTCCGCGTGCCTCCGAAGGCTGGGCGGTATACTGTCAGTGTGAAGGCGGCGGGTCACCGGAGCGAAAGCAAACCGGTCGAAGTTCAAGCCGATGAACGGGTGGACCTTTCCTTTCTGATGGAGTCTGAAAAGTGAACATGAACCGGATTATTCTGGTGGGAATCCTAGGGGTCACTTGCTTGACGCAGGCCGGCTGGGCGCAAGCACCCCAGACGCCGCCCAATAGCACCGCACCCCCATTGTTCAAGGGCGAACGCAAGGACACCGATCCCAATGGGCGCACCGTCGAAGGCACCGTCAAGAACGACGACGATGAGCCGGTAGAAGGGGCGATCGTCAAGTTGAAGGACATGAAGTCGTTGAATGTCCGCAGCTTTATCACCAAGGCCGATGGCAAGTACAAGTTCTCCAGCCTGCGCAAGGATGTGGACTACGAACTGAAGGCGGATTTGCGCGGCTTGGTGGGCGCCCCCAAGATTCTGAGTATTTTTGATAGCCGCAAGCAGGCCATCATCAACCTGAAACTGGAGCCCCCCAGCAAGGACTCCGAGAAAAAAGACGCCGACAAGAAGTAGCCTTGGCGTCCGGACCCGGGAGAACGCCGTGAATCGATTTCTTCTGCGCAGCGCCTTCGCGCTTCTGGCTGTGGAGGCTTCCGCCCAGGATTTCAAGATGGGTAGCATGGTCGCCGATTTCCCACTGCGATCGCTGACGGGCCAGCCAGTCAGCTATGCTTCGCTCAAGGGGCAGGTGACGGTGGTCGCCTTCATTTCGGTGCAGTGCCCGATCTCCAACGACTACAACGAACGCATGGAGGCTCTCTACCGCGACTATTCCGCCAAGGGCGTCAAGTTCGTTTTCGTCAACGCCAACGTCAGTGAGCCCGCGGCTGAGGTGGCCACGCATGCCAAGTCGGCGGGTTTCAGCTTTCCGGTTTACAAGGACGAGGGTAATGTCGCCGCCGACAAGTTTGGGGCCACCGTGACTCCTGAAACTTTCGTGATGAACCAGGCGGGCGTGGTGCTCTACCATGGCGCCATCGACAATGCCCGCAATCCGGCCCGGGTGACGGCCAAAGGTCTGCACAATGCTTTGGAAGCGGTGTTAAACGGCAAGCCCGTTCCTCAAGCTGAGACGAAAGCCTTTGGCTGCACGATCAAGCGCGTGCGGAGGAGTTCCTGATGACGAGACGCAAGTCGATGGCCGCTCTGGCGGGCTTTGCTGCTGCTGGGCTGACGGCGCAGACCAAGAAGCTGCCGTTGATGAACGAGGCGGGCTACACGAAGCTGCTGGCCGGGGCCAAGGGTAAGGTGCTGCTGGTTAACTTTTGGGCTACCTGGTGCGTCCCGTGCCGCCAGGAGATGCCGGCGCTGGCGAAGCTGGAGGCGAAGCTGAAGGCCAAAGGCCTGCTGCTGGTCACAATCTCCGCCGACGAACCGGAAGACGATGCCACGGCCCAGGAGTTTCTCAAGAAGGCCGGCGTCACCGTACCTTCGTATTTGAAGCAGGCGGCCAACGACGAAAAGTTCATCAGTTCCATTGAAGGCAAATGGTCCGGCGCATTGCCCGCGCTTTTCCTCTACGACAAGACTGGCAAGAAGGCCCAGAGCTTCATCGGCGAGACCGATTTGAAGGTGTTGGAAGCCGCCATCACGAAACTCCTTTAACCAGGCGGCGGCCTGAGCGCTTCGTGGGTGCGCGGAATGCGGGCCGGATCATTGCCGTAGTAGGCCAGCACGGGCTTGTACGCATCAAAGTTGTTGATGACGGTTTTGCCGGTCCCGCCTTGTCCGATCTTCAGGATCACGGTCACTGGCAGACGGCCCAGTGGTATTTGTGACGTACACCAGAATCTGGGCCTCGCCTTAGTTGACGTCTGTGTAGGTCAACTTGCTTGTGGACGTGGAGGTCAAGCCAAACTTTTCACGTAAATCGCTCGCCTTGGCGATGACCTCTCGATCTGCCTCGGACAGTTTCTCTTTGCCGGAACTGCAGCTCTTTTCACGCGCGTGGTCCACTTGATCGAAGAGATCTTCATACTTTTCGCGGAGTTCGGCTAGTTCCTTGCCGCTCTTGCCCTGCCGCAGTTGGTCGGCCTTCGCGCGCTTCTCACGCTCGTCTTCCGACAGTTCCTTAGAGGACCACTCTTCCAGCAAGGCTTCGATTCGTTCAGCCCGGCGCAGCAGTTCCAATTCCCCGCTGTCCAGCTTGCCCAGCGTGGCCGCATCCGGACCCGTCAACTCCAACCGCGTACGCGAGGAGGTCATCAGGTTAGCGTCAGGCAACCGCCCGGATGAGGTCAGATAGGCGTAATTGAACTGGTCGAAAATATTCTTGGCGTTGGCCGTGCCATCTCCAGGACCCCGTATGGTGATGGTGTTCTTGATGAATCCCAGGCCTCCTTGACGGCCCTCGGCGGGATTGACGAAGTTCCCGAACTTATCCAGCCCGATCCCCAGGATGCCGCCCGCCAGTCCGGCCACTCCGGTCCGCTGGGCGTAACCCAGTGAACCTCCATACGCACCACCCTTGGTGGGGGTCGTGGCACCATCAAACAGGACCAGGGCGATGCCATCAGCACCCGTCTCCCCAGATGGCCTAGCGGAACTGGATGTTCAGCCCATAGCCAAACGGCACAGCGGTGTTGTTCAAGGCAAAGCCGACCTCGTTGTTCTGGGCTGAGGTGAGCCTCAGAAAACCACTTCCGGCCGCATCGAGACCCGTGGCGGCAGTAAGTTGCGCACTGTTGGTAAGCGTCCAGTCCGGCGCCTTGGTCCCCCGAAAATCTTCTTCAAGAAGAATACTGGCGGCAAATGAGATGAAGGGGAAGACCGCCAGCAAGAAGATCGCTTTCATGATGGCTAGTTAGGATGCACGCGGGCCGCCAGCCTGTAAGTCTCTTGAGAAGAGTTGTTTATCTCTCTGTTTGACGCTGGGGGCTGTTCCCTTCCGCGCCAACTTCCACCATGGCCGTGGTGGGCCTTGTCCCGGGATGGAACAGCGGCCTGTCAAAGGCCCCCGGGCCGCCCCTGTCTGCGGTGGGCGGCAACCTTGTCGGTGCCCGGTTGCCAACGGCCACAACTCGAGCGTCGCTTGTGTCACCTCGAGCGGTGCTCGTTGGCCCGGGCGGCAACTGATGCTATCCTGATGGAGTGGTGGATCGTTCAGTTCCCTTCGGGCTGGACCGTCAGCCGGAGTTCGTTAGTCCATCGGATGGTGCGCGGCGCGGGCCTTTATCGATCACTCGCCTGTGTGGTGCGTTTTCCTGAGTTGTTGGACTGGTGGTGCCAAAGCTGGTGAAAAATGGTTGACCGCGTCTGCGGAGAGGTGCCTGAGTGGTCGAAAGGAGCGGTTTGCTAAACCGTCGTACTGCCTTAAAGCGGTACCGCGGGTTCGAATCCCGCCCTCTCCGCCATTTCCCTCCAGCTGTTTTTCTTGCCTCATCCGGCTTATGTTCGCGCTCTTTGCCAGCGGTTTCCGCCGTTGCGCGCTGCGTGTGTATCCACCTGTGATGACGGGACAATAAAAGTGACAGACAATAATGAAGTATGAGCGCTACGTCGGCCTCGCTGCCTGAACTGATTCCCTCGGAAGAGGAAGTACGGAGGATCCTGGAAGAAACGGGGGCCTTGCGGTACGGGCACTTCCGTTACCCTAACGGGCTCTATTCAAACCTCTACCTGCAGGTGGCGCACGCCATGCGGCACTACAAGACAGCCAAGCGCTTAAGTGTCGCCCTCAGCCGGAAGCTGCGTCAGAACAAGGAAATCCGGGCGATCATCCCGCAGTTGTCGGTGGTCTCACCGGCCACTGGCGGTTTGGCCATCGCCTACGGCATCGTCGAGGCCTTGGGTGCCAACCAGGTCTATTGGGCCGAAGAAGACATAGAGCATAAGCCGCAAAGGTTCCGGCAGTTCATCCACCCGGAGCCCGGCGAGAAGATTCTCATTGTCGACGACATCCTCCGTTCCGGCACCAAGATCCAGAAGATGCTGGGACTGCTGGAACAGTATCGGGCGCAAGTGATGGGCATCGCTGTGATGGTCTATCAGCCGACGCCACTGACGCCCAAGTTTGAGGGGCTGCCGCTCTACTACCTGGCCAAGCTGGATGCGATGTACTTCCAGAGCGAAGAGGAAGTGCAGTTGAAGGATGGCGAAGAAGTAGTCGAGCTTTGGCAGTAGCCGCTCACCGCAACTCTTAAAAAACCAAAGGGCTGCCCTGGAAGGCAGCCCTTTTTCATGTTCGGTATGTCGCCCGGGGACTGAGCGGTGGATCGGCTAGGCGGCCTTCAGGATCTCCCGCAGCCGCTTGGCCACAATCTGCGCTTCGCCCGGCTCCAGCATCCAGACGCCAATCACCAGCTGTTCCTTGTTCGACGAAGGGTTCACTTCAATCGACGGCTCGCCTTCCTTCAGCTTCTTCACCACGTCAGCTACCGAGATCTTCACCTTGCTTTGATCCCACTTGATGCGGGCGTGCGGCACGGCGTTGGCGATCTCAAACTGGATCTGCTCGGTGGAAACGGTGGGAATGCTGCCCACCGAATCACCAATCAGCTTGACGCGCTTTTCCCACTCTTTCCAGTCGGCGGCGTGGTCGCGCTTGAGGTAGCTCTCAATGGTCACCATCATCGAGAGCAGCTCTTCCTTATTGACCTTCATGCCGCGGCCGATGGCGTCGGAGTTGGGCCAGCCGTTCAAGCGGGCGGCGGCGATCAGGTCCTTGGAGCCCAGCAGGATGCCGGCGGACTGCGGTCCGCGCATGCCCTTACCGCCAGAGAACGTCACCAGGTCGAAGCCCATCTTCACCCACTTGGTCAAGTTGCCCACCGGCGGCACGTCGGCCGAGGCATCGTTGAACGTCGGGACCTTGTGCTTTTTGCCCAGCGCGACAAACTGTTCGTCCTTGATCTGGCCGACGTTGTTGTTGGCGTTGAAGAACAGCATCATCGCGGTGTTGGGGTTGACGGCGCGCTCCAGTTCGGCCACCGTTTCCACTTCCACCATCTTGATGCCGCAGTTGCGGACGGCATGGTCGTAGCCGTAGCGGTGGCTCTTCTGCACGATCACTTCGGTCTTCATGCCGGTGATGTCGGGCAGCTGCTGCACCTTCTTGTTATCCAAGCCGGTCAGGCACGCCGCGGTGCCGACGGTGAGGGCGGCGGCCGCGCCGCTGGTGATCATGCAAGCTTCAGCGCCCAGCATCTCGGCGATCTTCTTGCCGCAGGCGTCGTGCAGTTCGTTCAGACGGACGAAGGTCTTCGAAGCATACTCGTAGGCCGCCACTACTTCCGGCAGCATCAGCGATGCGGTCAAGGTGGTGTAGGTGCCAGCGGCATTGATGAAGGGCTTGACGCCCAGCTCCTTGAAATAGTCACGGGTGGGAAGAGACTTGGCGGCACGGGCGGAAGCCGGAGCCAGGGCACCTACCGCAGCGGCACCCTTCAAGAAGTTGCGTCGATTTGACATGAACAAAGAATATCAATCTTTCCTGTGCTGGTGGCCGGGCGGAACAGCGGAGGGCCTAGGTCTGCTGGCCCCAGGGTAGGCCGGACCACTTGCGGAGGATCAATTCCACCACATTGAACAGAATCGCGGCGATGATCAGCCCCGGCCAGAGCTGCAGCGTACTCAACACACTGCGGCCACCGGAGTTGAAGACTGTGCCGGGCTCCGGGTTGAAGCGGCCGCCGGTGTAGCTGGCGATCTGCTTCAGCAGCGCTTCATTGGCGCCGTACTCGGTGAGCTCCCGTTCTTCGCGGTAGAAGCCCGTTTCCGGAAAGGCGGCGGTTTCCACCAGCGGACGGATGCGGAATAATCCTTGCCGGGCGTCAATGTGGACCCGGCCCCGATAGGCGCCGGCGGCCACTTTCTGCACGGGTACAGGCTGCTGGAACCCGCCGGGCCCGAAGGCGTATATGCCGGGAATGGCCGTGGGTTCAGGAACGTGCCGGCCCAGGCGATAATCCACCACCAGATCGCGGGTAGCGGGGTCATACTGGACGGCCACTTCGCCCGCGCCGGCGTGCGGCAGCAGGTCGCGCAGGATGTTCGCCCAGAAGCGGTCAAACCCCGGCCAGCCCACCCACGCTTCCGCCCAACGCGCTTTCGCATCAGAGGTGAAGATGGCCGAGCGGCCCAGTCCAAACTGCCAGCGGACCAGCAGCGGATCTTTCTGTTCCGGCTGCTGCCCGGGGACGTTCAAGATGGTTTCGGCGGTAGGCTTGGAGGCGAACTTCACATAGCCGCGCAGCGCGGGCGCTTTGGCCAGATCGACGCCATCGAGAATCTCCACCTGCTTGGCGATCAGCGGTGTGATCGCTTTCTCAATCGCGGTGGAGCCGGTGTGCTCCATCACGTCGCGCAGCAGGATCTGTTCCAGGCCCGACGGGTCGTTCAGGAAGTACGGCTTGCCTTTCGACAGCGTGGCAATGCGCTCCAGATAGGCGCGGTTGACGTCCTGGCCCAGGCCTACGGTGGAGATCGTGATTTTCTGTTGCTGCGCCTCGCGCGCCACCGAGATCGAGTCGCCTTCTTCGGAGATACCGTCGGTCAGCAACACGATGTGCTTGAAGGTCGCCTTGGCCGGAACGGCCTTGCGGAAGGCTTCGCTCAGTGCCGGGGCGATCTGGGTGCCGCCGTCCGGCGTAATGCCCGCCACCAGGCGCTTGATCAGCGTGCGGTCTTCCGCCTTGCGGATCGGGACGGCCCACTGGAAGCTGTTGTCGAAGATCAGTACGCCTACCAGGTCCACCGGGCGCAGATTCTCGATCACGCCGATGGCGGCCAGGCGCGCCAGTTCCATCTTGCGGCCTTCCATCGACGATGACTTGTCGATGATCAGCACCACGCAAGTGCCTTCTGGCGTCTTAGGCGGGGCCAGTTTGGCGGGCAGCGCACGCTCCAGCGGATCTTCCGGCGTGCCGGGCTTCTTTTCGACGTAGACGTTGCGTTCGCCGCCGATCACCACCATGCCGCCGCCCTGCTTGACGTAGTTCTCCACCGCCTGCTTGGTGACGGGTTGCATGGCTTCCAGGTCCTGGTTGTTCAGCACCAGCATCTGCGTGTTGGCCAGCATCGCCTCATTGAACTGAGCAGACTTGGTGACGTCGAACTGGCCGGCCTCAATGGTCCGCATCAAGTGGACGTCAGTGCCTTCCGGGTCCTGCGAAACATACAGCAGCTTGGGCCGGCGCAGCGTGATGGCGCGGGCAAACTCCACCTCGCCCAGATCACCGGCGCGCAGCTTGCCGCCCATCATGATCGCTCCGGCGACGGACATGGCCGCTTGCGCGCGCACGAAGTTCTCACCGGCTTCCAGCGACACATTCGATGTTGCCAGGCGCTGCCCTTCCGCCGTGATTTCGAGTTCGCCCGTGGCCTTGCGCGGGCTCATCACGCGCAGCTCAATCGCAAAGCGCTCACCCGCAAACGCAATAGCGGGTATGTTGACAGCTTCCAGGCGCAACGACGGGCGCGTCCGGCCGCTGAGCGGGTAGACGTCCACCGGGATGCCCAATTCCTTGGCCTGCCACGCCGCGCGCGTCACGCTGCCTTGATTCTCGTGGCCATCCGACATCAGCACAATGCGCGGAATCATCGATTCCGGCAGCGTGGCGCTGGCCTCGCGGATGGCTGATTCCAGATCCGTGCCTTGGCCCTGTTCGCCCGCCGTGTACTGGAGCTTCCATGTGCCTGGGCGTTCGGCATTGACCGCCGGGCGCGTGGCGCGCGCAAACGGCACGATGCGCATCCAGTGGCGGCCCCGGGCACTTTCCAGCTTGTCGGCGATCTCGGAGGCCTTCTTCAGATCCGCGGCGGAGACGCTGGCCGAAGTGTCCACCAGCACCGCCACGGCGGATTTGGTTTCCGAAACACTCATCCGGGGTTCCGATAGCGCCAGCACGATGGCCATCAGCGAAAGTGCCTTCAGCGCCAAGCCAATCGTCTGCTTGGCATCAAGCGCCGTGCGCCGCCACGTCCACCAGCCCCACGCCAGCGGGACCAAAGACAGCAGTAACAGCCAGGGGCGTTCAAAGGTCATGAAGCCTTCCTCAATACCGGTTCCACCGGACGGGTTCCCGCGCGGAACAAGCGCCGGGCGCGGCCAAACATGATCCACTCGGCAATCAGGCCGGCACCGCCCAGCAAAGCCAACCATTGCCAAAGGTCCCGCGCCACCGGAGAGGATTCCAGGGCTGCCGGTACGCCGCTGACCGCCTTGGGTGGGGCTTTCCAGGTGCCGGACGCGATGTCCGGCAGGGTGAGCGAATACACGTGCTCCTGCTTGCCGTCGTTGACGCGCACCACCCCGGGTGATCCGCTGAAGAACCGCAGCGTCTGGCCTTCAATCGTAAACGGCACCGCTCGGCCGCCATCCATCGTCACCTTGACACTGCCGGGCGCGGGCTCCTCGTCGAGCGTCAGCGTTTGGCCTCCGGCCGACCCCGCGTTCAACTCCCAGCGCAGGAAGACTTCGGGCGACAGCCAGTGGAGGATGTTGGCAAAAAGCAACGGCGTGGCCAGCTCAAACTTCAAAGGCGACCGCATCGGATGGAAACCCAGCGCCACCAGACGCGCCGAGGGCCGGGCCAGGGCGGCAGCCCCGCCCGCCACTTCCGCAATCACCAGATCGCCCGGCTTGGTCGTGAACAGAGAAACTTCATCCAGCTTGATATCGCGGGTGTGCAGGCCCGCGCCGATCGCGTTGTCGTTGCGCCAGCGGGTGAGCGTGGCACCTTGTTTGGTGGAAGCGACGGCCACCGGCGTTCCACTGCGGGGCGGACTGATCCAAATAGCCGCGGCCTTGGTGGGCGGAGCAGCCGCAAAACGGTCCAGCACCACTACGGCGGCATCGGTGGAAGGCGAATACTCCGCCGTGGGCCGGTAGCTGGTGTCAAAGCGGGGATGGCCTGAAAATACTGGCTTCAGCAAGTCCGGCTCATTCGAATAGACCGTCACCTTCACCGCATTCTGGGTCGGAATCTCGATGACGGCGCGGTCATCATCCGGGAAATTGTCGTTCACCTGGATGCGGGTTTCCAGTAACCCGGCGGCCTGCGTCCGCAGGTCCAGCGTAAAGCTCTGCTCACTGTTGGGTGCGATGGTCAACTGGCGCTGCCCGGCCAGCCCGCCGCCGAACAACACGGCCACCGGCACCAGCCGCAGCCGTGCGCCATCATTGCGGACCGTGCCGTAGACTTCCCACACCTTCTCGTCATTGGGTGAACGCCGCAGACCGATCTTGCGGAGGCCGACATTCTCCACCGTGCCCTTCACGGGCAGCACCCGGAGGTTGGTGACGGAGTTGGCGAAGCCATCATCTTCATCGCTGACACGGCCCGCGCCCGCATAGACAATTTCACCCGCGCGGTGATCCTGCACTTGCTGCGCTTGTTTGGCGAAGCGCAAGGCGTCGCCCAGGCGCAAGGAACCGGCCGCTGGTTGGGTCAGCGAGATCGCTTCATCCACCACAGCCAAGTTCGACTCAAAGGCCGTGGCGGCGGTGGACAACGTATCGGCCCGCACCAGCATCACGCGATCACCCTTGGGCACCGCCTTCAGCCACGCCTTGGCTGCCACTCGCGATTGATCCATTAGGCGGCCCTGCGGTACGCGAGCGTTCATGATCGCCGAGGTATCGAGGATCAACACGTGATCCCGCGTGCGCTGAAACGGCGAACCCCAGCGTAGTTGCGCCAGTGCCAGCAGCAGGCACAGCAGGCTCAAGATCTGCAGCAACAACGACCACGGCTGCTGGATCTTGCGCCGGTGCTGCATCTCACTGGGCGCATCGGAGTGAGTCCAGAAGCGCAGCGTGGCGACGCGATGTTTGTGCCGCGTCCGGTCCAGCAGGTAAAGCGCAGCCACCACGCCCGAGACGCCCGCAAACAGCGCCATAAACTCGACCAGCGACAAGTTGAACAGGAACATCTAGGCGACGCCTCGCGATCTCACCATCGGCCCAAATACTGCGTCTTCCACCGGCATCGAGGTTGAGAGGCCTACGTAACGGCCACTATTGCGCAGCGCCAGCAGCCGCAGCTTCTCCGAATACCCGTCAAACGAGCGCGTGTAGCGCTCCCGGGCCTCTTCATCAAAAGAGATCTGCAGGTGGCCGCCGGATTCCGCGTCCACCAAATCAAGCTCGCCATCCCAGGGGGGCGTGCGGTCTTCTTCAGACCAGATCTGGATCAACGACAATTCATGCCCAAAATCCGCCAGGTACTGAAGCGGCTTTTCGACGTCGGCATCATCCAGAAAATCCGAGACGACAATCACCAAGCCCCGCTGCGAATACTCGCCGATAAAGGACCGGCAGACCTTCATCAGGTTGGTCGGCCCACCGGCGGGCAGGGCAGTCAGATAATCGACCACGGGAGAAAACCGGTGCCTTCCACCGCCGGAGGTGGAGGATTCCAGCAGACGGTCGCTGAAAGGTTGGATCTGGATCGTGTCCAGCCGGACCAGGCCGACATAGGCCAGCGCCGCGGTGAGGCGGCGGGCATAGTCAAATTTCGACAAGCCGTCCTGGCCCAGCGTCATCGAGTCGCTCACATCCAGCATCAACCGCACCGGGACGCGCGGCTCAATCTGGAACATCTTCAGGAACATCTTTTCTAGGCGCATGTAGGCCCGCCAGTTGACGGCCCGCAGGTCGTCGCCCTGGTGGAAGTTGCGATGGTCTAGAAACTCCTGGCCGGGGCCGGAAAAACGCGAGGCGTTGTGGCCGCCCACGAGTCCGGGAAACGACTTGGCCCAGTGAATGGTCAGCCGTTCCAACCGTTCCAAAAAGGCCCGGTCAATGAGTGGCGAAGCTGCGCGACCGGCGGCCATGTCGCTTTACTTCGCCGTCGAAATGCTGGCGATGATCTGGTCGAGCACGGTCTCCGGTGTCTGGCCGTCGGCGTGAGCATCGAAGTTCAAGATGATGCGGTGACGCAAAACACCCTTGGCGACATCGCGCACCTCATCGGTGGACAGTTGGAAGCGTCCACGCATTAGTGCCAGCACGCGGCCGCATTCGATCAACGCCTGCGCCCCGCGCGGGCTGCTGCCGTAGCGCACATACTTGGTCGTCGCCGCATGCGCCGTGGGAGTACCGGGCTGCGTGGCCATCACCAGGTCCACTGCATAGGAGCGGACATGCGGCGCCACCAGGACATCGCGGCAAACCTTGCGGAGTTCGAGGATGCCATCGCGGTCGATCTGGGTTTCCAGGTTCTGCTCTTCGCGCTGGATGGTGTATTCGACAATGCGGTCCAGGTCGGCCCGGTTGGGGTATTGCACCAGGATCTTCATCAGGAACCGGTCGAGCTGTGCTTCGGGCAGCGGGTAAGTGCCTTCCATCTCGATCGGGTTCTGCGTCGCCATGACGAGGAACGGGCTTTCCAGGTGATGCGTCGTGACGCCGCTGGTGACCGTTCGTTCCTGCATCGCTTCCAGCAGCGCGGACTGCGTCTTGGGAGTGGCGCGGTTGATCTCGTCAGCCAGCACGAGGTTCGAGAAAATCGGCCCCGCCTGGAAGCGGAGTGACTTGCCGCCCCGGTCATCGGTTTCCATGATCATGCTGCCGACGATGTCGGCGGGCATCAGATCCGGGGTGAACTGGATGCGGGAATACCTCAGGTGGAGCACACGGGACAAGGTCCGCAGCAGCGTCGTCTTGCCCAGGCCCGGTACGCCCTCTAGCAGGACGTGACCTCCGGCGAGCAGGCAGATGATGACGCCATCAACTACCTCCGTCTGCCCGACGATAACCTTGGCAATTTCGCTGCGAACCTGATTGAGCCGTGTGACGGCGAGATCGAGCACTGAATCGGCTGACACCCTGACATTCTAACAGGCGTGTTTCGATTTGCTGAGTGGTCCCCCTGAAAACGTCCCGGAAAAAAGCCCTAGGCCTTCCCGGGAAGGTCCGCCGACGCTATGGAGTGGGCCCGGAGAATCCCCAAGGTAATGATAATAAAAAGAATAGCCCGTGCAGCGAGAAGTCGGAGGGGCGGTGCGGTCGAACCCGGAGCTTGCGGGTCTGGCTCCGGCTACGATAGCGATATGCGCTTGCTCGCCCTCGGCTCCCTCTCCCTACTGGTGGTGACCGTCACCGCTGAACCCATTTCCCCTCTACTACGGGGCCACGATGACCGAGGCGCTCTCCTGCCGGGATGAAGAAGTGTTCGTGATCGGTGGCGCAAACTCGGCCGGGCAAGGCGCGATGCACTTCTCGAAGTTCGCCCGGCACGTCACGATGCTGGTGCGCGGGGAATCCCTGGCGGCCATGATGTCGCAGTACCTGATTGACCAGATCGCCGCGACGCCCACATCTCTGTGCGCACGCACAGCGAGGTAAGTGAATTGCTGGGCGAATCGCAACTGGAGCAGGTGACCATCTCGAACCGCCAGACCGGTGAGCAGGAAACCGTTCCCGCCCGCGCGCTGTTCATCTTCATTGGCGCGGGCACTTTGTGGGCGAGATCCCCATGCTGACCAGTGCTCCGGCGATCGCCACCGCCACGGCCGTCGGTCCGACGCAAGCGGTCCGGATCGAGAATGCATCGTTTCGCAAGTGGGCCGGCAGTGACGATCCGCTGGCCAAGGTGGTGTTGAGCGCGATGTCGTTACGCTCCCGGGAAGTGGAGGCGCACTCGGGCCAGCAGGAGAAGCTGGCCGCGCTGGGCAAGCTTTCGGCGGGTCTGGCGCATGAACTGAACAACCCGGCTGCCGCCGCCGAGCGCGCCGCCAAGACACTGCACGATGTTCTGAATGAGCTCCGCATCGAATCGATCCGGCACGACCGGCGCTAGCATGTCCCAGCGCGCGCCTTCGTGTTCCCACCTGGACCAGATCCACAACGTCAAGCCGAATAGAGCTCGGCTTCGATGCCCAGCAACTTCGTGCGCTGAGCCTCGGTGTACCAAAGGCTGCGAAGAGTGCCTGAAAACAGGCAGCCGTTGGCTGCATCGGCGCGTGTGTAAGACCTGCGGCCACGTCGGCTGCTGTGATTCATCGCCTAACCAGCACGCCACCAAGCACTATCACGCAACCAAACACCCCATGATGCAATCCATCGAGCCGGGCGAGCACTGGATGTGGTGCTTTGTCGATGAGGTCGGCTGGGAGTAGTCCACGCGTACGCTTTAAGCTCCGCCGGGTATCTGAAAAAGCCCCGCGCTGATGCACGGGGCTGATCTCACTCTAGCGCTTCGTCGCGTTGGCCGTGCCGGCGGTGGGTACTCCTGGTAGTTGCTGATAGTCCGGGAAGGCTGGCCGTCCTGGCTTGGCTGCGGGCTTTTTTGGCCAATTCGGCCATCACCGGATCCACCGCTTTCTCCAGTTGCGGGTCCTTGCTTTGGCGGACTTGCGCGGATTCGTTCTCCACTTCCACATCCGGCTCGACGCCGGCGTTTTCGGCGATTCACTTGGAGCTGGCCGGATCCCAGAGGCCGGGGGACCGAGCAGCGGCGCCAGATCAATGATCTCTGCTTCGGAGCGCAGAACAGCCAGAAGGCCAACCGCGGATATAGGTGGTGCCGGCGGCGGTGTTACGGTCGGATCAAATCGACGCCTGGCGGGGATCATCCTTTCAGTTTTGCCGCAGACGATCCGCACCGGGGAACCCGGCCATTACTTCGGAGGGAATTGCTCGCAGTGGCGTTACTCAGGTACGGTCTTCTCATGGGTAAGCACTTCCTACTGGTCATCGCCTTGGCCACTCTGATGTCGCCGGCCGCCGGCGCAGCGTATCTCGAAGCGTCCGTCGAGGTGCGCTCCACGGAGTGGCCGTTCGGGAAGGTCCAATTCTCGGACCAGAGTTCAACACGACCGATTGCGGTTTCCCAGACGGATTATCTCTACTGGGGTTACGGTGGAGAATCCGGCGCGGCCGCGGGGGGCGACCCAGCGAATGCGACGACTTGGGCCCGCGCCTACGCTCGTGGTCAGTATGGGGTGCTTCAGTCGGCGACCGCCATCGTTCGCGCGTATCAGAACTACCAGGCACCAACGGTGACGCCGGGCCCAATCCCGTTCCCCATAAGAACGGAGGTGCGCGCCATTAACTTCATCCCGGAACTGGCGATCCTGGCCGGAGACGATGAGGATCTGACCTTTCTGGGGCCCGTCTGCCGGGGGAAGGCGTGTGGCATTCCACAGACTAGCCTTGTCCTGCAGCCGGGCGAGGGATTCGCAACTTGGTCGTTCTTCCAGGACAGCGCGGAAGGCCTGGTGCCAACGCGGCTGATGACCGCCAACCTCACCGTAAGGCTTTCGGCGGGAGGCTTCGAGGTCGTCGAGAACACTTGCAAATACCACATCACGTTTCCCGACCGTCCATGCGAGCCGCTCCAAGGCTATTTGGTCCGCGATCAGCAGGGGCGGGGGGGGGTGTGGTTCGATCCGCAGTTTCTGGTGGGCCCCAGCTACGACGTCAAGGGGCCGTTTCAACTGAGCTATGGCGCGGCCCTTACCGTGTCCGGACGATTCTTCAACAACCAAGGGTTGCGGATACTGTTTGCGGATCCGCAGGAGCTCGAGTATCGGTACCCGGACGGGTTCACCGGTCCCATCGGAGTCCCCTCAGCCGCGGCGGTGCCGGAGCCGGCGACGTCTGCCACTCTCGGGGCGGCCATCGCTTTCTTTGCCGTTATGGCTCGGCGTCGACGGCCGTAAACCTCGCCAGCGACTTTGGCTTAACGCACGCTCCGGATCTGGACAAACTCGCGCGCTGGAAATGCGACCGGCGCTAAGTCTGCGGATACCGGGCGGACGCAGGACACGGTGCACAGGGCGGGGCGCATTCCTTTTGTGTCCGGTACTCGCGGGCCAACTTCCCCAAGTTGCCCTAACGCTTGGTGGCGTTGGCCGTCCCAGGACCCGGGGCACCCGGTAGCTTCTGATAGTCCGGGAATGCCGGGCGCGGGGGCTTAGTGGCGGGCCGTTTGGCCAGTTCCGCCATCACCAACTGCACCGCCTTTTCCAGTTGCGGGTCGCGGCCCTGGCGCACCAGGTCCGGTTCATTCTCCACTTCCACGTCCGGTTCCACGCCCACGTTCTCAGCAATCCACTTGGAGCTAGCCGGGTCCCAAACGGCAGAACTCGGCGCGCTGACGATGCCGCCATCCATCAACTGCGGTGCAGCGGCACGGCCGATCAAGCCACCCCAGGTCCGCTTGCCCACCAGTTGGCCCGCGCCCGCGCGCCGGAAGTACCAGGGCATCGCGTCACCGCCGGACCCGGCCCATTCATTGATGATCATCACTTTGGGCCCATAGATGGCGCCCTGCGGTTGCAGCTCATCATCGCCATCGCGCGTAGCCACGCGGCTGAGGGGCTTGCGGTTCAGCATCTCCACAATGTCGGTGGCCAGTTGGCCGCCACCGTTGAAGCGCTCGTCCACAATCGCCGCTTCCTTGCCCACCTGGGCGTAGAAGTAGCGGTTGAAGCTGGTCAAGCCGCCAAACGAGGTATCCGGCATGTAGATGTAGGCCACGCGACCGTTGGTCATCTGGTCCACCTTGCGGCGGTTGCC
This sequence comes from Bryobacteraceae bacterium, assembly GCA_947458745.1. Taxonomy (GTDB): domain Bacteria; phylum Acidobacteriota; class Terriglobia; order Bryobacterales; family Bryobacteraceae; genus JAPKYZ01. Next base: position 116,995 of record CANGYQ010000010.1, read on the forward strand.
TTCGATCCACGCGAGGTTGCGCAAGCCCATCTCGTTGGGCACCGGCACCACGGTCACGTCGCGGGAGCCATCGCCATTGGCGTTCGGTCCCACCTTGATCCGGACCTGCTTGCCGGACTTGCCTTCAAAGAAGCTGTAGACGTTTTCCTGCGGCGTGACGTCGCGACCATTGACGGCCAGCAAGTAGTCGCCGACTGCGACGTTCACCCCCGGCTGCGTCAGCGGCGCGGTGAGGTTGGGGTTCCAGTTTTCGCCGTTAAAGATGCGGGCGAAGCGGTAGCGGCCGTTGGCCACTTCGTAGTCCGCGCCCAGCAGACCGGTCTGCACCGTCTTGACGTCGGGCTGCTCTCCGCCAGCCACAAACAGGTGTCCGGCAGTGACTTCGCCCATCATGTCCTGCAGCAGATACGTCAGCTCTCGCCGGGAGCCGATGCTGCCCAGATACTTGCCGTATTTGGCCTGGAAATCCGCCACATTGGCGCCGTGGAGTTTGGCGTCATAGAACATCTCGCGCTGCACGCGCCAGGCTTCCCGGTAGATCTGGTTCCACTCCTGCCGGGGGTTGATCTTCACTTCCAGATCAGCCGTCTTCAGCGCCTGGGCTCCACCCGGACCCGCGGGCGGAGCGGGAGGAGCATTGCGCGGGGACAGCGGGCGCAGCGTGCCGATAAACCAACCAGGACCCTGCCGGTAGAGCGCCTTCTCACCGTTGTGCGACAAGCGGAACTGGCTGACACCGCCAAAGGCCACATCGGCGCGCCGTTCCTTCAGGTCGAACCGGTGCACCGTGGTGCCCGGCGGCATGCCCGGGGCCGGAGCACTGGCTTCCAGCGCCAGCAGCGTGCCGGCCTTGCCGGGCTGTAGATCCACATAGCGGCGTGGCGGCATCGGCAATACCAGCACGCGCTGCAGGATGTTCTCAAAATCGATCTTCACTTCGGCCACCTTGGCCGCGGGTTTGGCCGCGCCGGGCTTGGGCGGTTCCGGCTTGACGCCCTCCGGTTTCGGAGCGTCGGCAGGCTTCTCCTCCGCCACCTTCTCTTCGTCGCTTTCCGGTCCGAACGGCGACGGATCGCTCTTGCTGAGCACCACCAGATAAATGCTGCGCGATGTTGGCCGCTGCGAAGAGGAGAGATCCGGTTGAATGGTGGGGCCCGCATCAGTGGAGGCGGTGAAGTACAGATACTTGCCGTCGCGATCCCAGGCGGGCATCCGGGCGTCGCTCATCCCGTCGGTCACCTGCGTCGCCTTGGCATCGGCCAGCGAATAGACATGGACCGCGCCCAGGTAGTTCATCAGAGTTTTCGAGTAGGCTAGCCATTTGGAATCCGGAGACCAGTGCGGCACCAGATTACCCGTGCGTCCCCACAAACGTTCCTTGTCTACTTTGGTGGCTTTGCCGGATTCCACATCTACCCACCACAGCGTCAGGTGGGCGTCCACCACGGCGATCTTCTTGCTGTCGGGCGACCAGCGCAGCGCGTAGTAGAACGACGGCTTATCCTCGATCCGGATTTTCTTCGGTTCCGCCTTGCCATCCTGGGGTGCGATGAACAGCTCATATTCGCCAGAAGCATCGGAGAAGTAGGCAATGTTTTTGCCGTCGGGCGACCATTCCGGGTCCCGCTCCATCACGCCGGTGGTGTTAGTCAGGTTGCGGGCGTCTCCTTTGTCGGCGGGCACGGTCATGATCTCGCCGCGCGCTTCAAACACAGCGCGAGCGCCGGAGGGCGAGATAGCGCCATTGCTCAACCGGCTACCAACCGGGATGAACCGTTCGCGCACTTCGGCCAAGTCGCCGGAGACCTTCACGTTGAGGGGTGCCAACTTGGAGGTCTTCCAGTCATAAAGGTGCAGCGCGCCAAACTCTTCGATCACCAGCGCGTCCGGGCCAGCGGAGGCGGACTTAAAGTCCATGCCTTTGTTCTCGAACGCTCGGGTCACCTTCTTCGATCCCAGGTCGTAGCTGAACAGCGACACTTTACCTTCGCGGTCTGACAGGAACCAGACCTTGCCGCCGGCCCACATCGGGCAGTAGTCGTTGGAGTTGTCGCGCGGAATCTTCTCTACTTTGGAAGTGGCCAGATCAGCAATCCAGACCGGCGTCGTCATGCCTCCGCGGTAGCGCTTCCAAGCGTCAAACGCGCGGCCCATCGGCACATAGGCCATCCGCTTGCTATCGGGCGCGAACGCCGCCTCATAGCCCACCGGCACCGGCAGCTTCTCTTCCGGCCCGCCGTCTACCGGGACGGAGTACAGCTCCTGGTAACGTGGCGAGACGGAGGCGCGGTTGGAGGAGAACAGAACGCGCTTGTTGTCCGGCGTCCAGCCCGCCACCACATCGGCACCCGGGTGCCACGTCAGGCGCTTGGGCACACCGCCGCTGGCGGGGACAACAAACACATCCACGCTGCCGTCATAGCGGCCCGTAAAGGCGACGGTGGTGCCGTCAGGCGAGAACATCGGGTTGGTCTCGGCACCGGGTCCGGTGGTAAGGCGCGTCGCGGCACCGCCCGTGCGGGCCGCAATCCAGAGGTCGTTGGCGTACTCAAAAACTACGTGGGTCTTGTTGATGGTGGGGTTGCGATAGAGCGCGGGGCCATCGCCTTCAGCGGCCCAAAGGCAGCCGGTGGCGAGAGCCAGGATGGTGGGGAAGCGTAGGCTGGACATACTCTCTTGAGAGCATAACGTCCTGAGAGCCAAAAGGTTCGCCGGCAGCCCCACTATTTTCTTTCCGCGCCCCCCACCCGGAACTCTAAGCGGGAAAGACGACGCTGCTAAACTCTCTGGAGCAATGGCTACTCTTGACCCGGCTCCGATTCTGCAAACGGCCCTCGCCTTCTGGTCTTCGAAGGTACTGCTGACCGCCGTCGAATTTGGAGTTTTCACTCAACTCGCTGAGCGCCGGATCACTGGAAAAGAACTGGGGGCCGAAATTGGGCTCCACCCGCGCGGCATCAGCGACTTCTTCGATTCGCTGGTGGCGATGAACATCCTGGAGCGCGACGGCGATGGGGAAGAGGCGCTCTACGCCAACTCGCCGCTCAGCTCGCTGTATCTCCGCCAGGAGAGCCCGCGCTACATCGGCGGCGCTTTGGAGATGTTGAATGCACGCCTGTTTAAGTTCTGGCACGACTTGCCGGAGGCGCTGCGGACCGGCAAGCCGCAGAATGAGACCAAGCACGGGCAGAAGGGTGTCTTTGAGACCCTCTACGAGGAACCGGCTCGCCTGGAGCAGTTCATGGGAGCCATGACCGGCCTGTCGCGGATGAACTTTGAGGCATTCGCCGAGAAGTTTGACTTCTCGCCGTTCAAGACTATGTGCGACATCGGCGGCGCCACAGGTCTGTTGAGCGTCGAAGTGGCCAAGCGGCACGCGCATATCCAGTGCACGTCCTACGACCTGCCGCCGGTGGAGCCGATTGCCCAGGCGGCCATCGCCCGCGCCGGGCTTTCCGATCGCGTCGCCACGGGCCAAGTGGACTTCTTCAACCAGCCGCTGCCCAAGGCGGACCTGATCACGATGGGCATGATCCTGCATGATTGGGACCTGGAAAAGAAGATGCATCTGATCCGCGCGGCCTACGACGCTTTGCCGGTGGGTGGTGCATTCGTGGTGATTGAAGCTTTGATCGATGATGCGCGCCGCACGAATCTGGGCGGGCTGCTGATGTCGTTGAACATGCTGATTGAGTTCGGCGGGGCCTTCGACTACAGCGGTGCCGACTTCCGCGGCTGGTGCACCGAGGTAGGGTTCACTCGATTTGAAGTGATCCATCTCGCCGGGCCGTCCAGCGCCGCGATCGCCTACAAATAGCCGCTGAAGGGAGTACCGCCATGTTGCTGATGGACCGGATCACCGAGGGCCGCACGGACCTGGTGTTCGACTACTTGGCCGAAGGTGGTGAAGCCACCGCCACCGATGTCGAAGGGACGTCGCTGCTGCAGTGGTGCGCCTACTACGGCGACGTCAGCGCCATCCGCTATCTGCTGGCCGAAGGCGAGCAGATTGAAACGTTGGGTGAGAACCTGGACCTGAACGGCTCTTGCTACCATGGCCACTGGCGGCTGGCGCAGTTCCTGCTGGAACAAGGTGCCGACCCCAACGTCCCGCTTCCGGATACAGGCGAGACTCCCTTGCACGCGGCTTTGTGCAAGACACAGCCGGTGGTCTACAACCGGGTCGTCGAGGTGCTGCTGGCGCATGGCGCGGACCCGAACGTGGCCACCAAACCCGGCGTCGAAACCGGTGGCTTCATGCGGGATTGCCGCACCAAAAGCGAAACGCCGCTGCATCGCGCGGCGGCGTTTGGTGACGAAGAGACCATCCAGCGTCTGCTGAATGCCGGAGCCAAGGTGGACGCCCGAGACAGCGCCGGCGACACCCCGCTCAGCTGGGCCAGCTGGTACCTGCGGCCGACGCCGATTCTGCGCCTGCTCTGCTACGGCCGCTTCCGCATCCGGCCGGATTCGTCGTACCTGGAAGCGAACTTGATCGGCAAGCCGCTGGCCTGAGCGCGAACGTCAGAAAGAGTACCGGACGGCCAACTGGAACTGGCGTGCCGTTTCCGCCGCGGTGGGGGCGTTGAAGTTAGCGTTGGGTGTGGCGTTGGGACCAAAGGTCCGATTGACGTTGGTCACATTCAACCGGCTGGAAACGTTGAAGACCTCCGCCACGAATTCCATGCGGCTCGATTCGCGGACCTTGAAGTTACGGGTGAGGCGGAGGTCCACCGTGGCGTAGGTGGGAAGGCGGGCGGAGTTGTAGCCCAGGCCCACGGGACGATCAGTGAACTGCGTGTCGCCATTGTTGTCTTGCCCGGTGACGGGAGAGAAGGGCAAGCCCGATTGCGCCACGGTTCGAGTGGAGAGCTGCCAGCCATTCACCAACTGCCCGGCCAAGCCTTGCAGGCGAGCCAGGCGAGGCTCCCAGACCCCGGTTAGCGTGAAACGGTGCGGCTGGTTGAAGTCGCCCGGCCCTCGGTCAAACGCAGCGTTTTCCGGAGCCGCCGACACGGACGTGGCACCGAAGTTCGTGAAGGCTCCGGCTCCATTGACGTAGGCCACGCCCTGCACATCCTGATAGAGATAACCGGCCTGGAAGCTGAGGCCGTTCCGCAGACGGCGGGTGACCGTGACGAGCAGGCCATTGAAGTTCTGGTAGCCCTGTGAGGCGGTGGTGAAGATATTGCCAAAACGGGCATCGGGGCGATTAGCGGTGCCGCCGTAGAGCGTGCGGCCATCGGGCAGTTGGCCAGTGGTCCGCAGGTTGCTCAGCAGCGCCAGCGGCAGATTCCGCGCCCGGTTGCCGAGATACTGCACTGAAATCGCGTGTCCGGCGGCGAACTCCTGGTCGAACCCGGCAAAGTAGCTGTGGACCATCGGATCAGAAAACTTGTCCGCGAAGACATTCAGGTTTGAGATCTGCGGCGTGCCACCAGTAAAGCCGGGCACCGCGCCCAGAGTAAAGGCGGGGGCTCCGGCTTGGGTTCCGGTGATGGTGACATTGCGGACTTCCCGGCCGTTGCCACGCAGGAAGGTATTGAAGGTCTGGGCGACGGTGGTGTTGTAGTAGAGTCCATAGCCAGCGCGGATGACGGACTTACCCTTGCCGAACGGATCCCAGGCCGCTGAAATGCGGGGGGCCCAGTTGTTCTTGTCCTGCGGGATTCTGCCGGTGGCGGGATAGTCCGGGTTGGCAATGCCTTCGGGCCGCCAGAATAGCTCGTACCGCAACCCCAGGTTGATCTTCAGCGTGGGGGTCACGCGCCAGTCATCCTGCACAAAGTACCCCTGGTTGATCACGCGGGCCGTGTAGAACTCCTGCCCCACGGCGCGGGTGAACTGGCTATAGCTGTAGGGCGCGTTGGTGACCGGATCGACGGTGCGGGCCACGGTGGCCAGATAGTGCTGCAGAGGAGTGAGGGCGGCCCGGCTACCGGCCACGGCGGGCAGGCCGGCAAAGGTGAACGACCCATTCAAATTGCGCGTCCGCTCCCGGAACTGAACTGGCAGGATGTCCAGTCCCGCCTTAAGGGCATGTGAACCCTTGTTCCAGCTGACGTTGTCGATGAACTGGAAACCTTGCTCGCGCGAGGAGAACACGCCGTCGGCGTTGCCGTTGAAGCTGCCAATCCCTTGAATGGTCACCTGCGGACTCAGCGGCTTCAAGACGCCATTCTCGATACCGCGGGTGGCGAACAGGAAGCGAGCCTCATTCAACAGCGTGGGCGATGCGGTGGTCACCAACTGTGTCGTGAACGAATGCGGCGCCTCGTCAAAGCGCGTCGACACTTCGCGCGATTGCTGCCCGCCCTGGAGCGGTGATTCACGGTCGAAGTAGAAGTTGTAGCGTGCCGAGAGCCGGTTGCGACGGTTCAGTTCCCAGTCCACCTTGCCGGTGGTGGTGTGCGCCCGGAAGGTGGTGGTGAAGGTGCCAAGGTTCTCCGCCGCGATCCCCAACTGCTGGCCAATCTGCGCCTGTTGCGCGCCACCAAACGTGGAGATCACGGGCAGATCCTGCGTCCAACGTTCATAAGTGGCAAAGAAGAACGCTTTGTTCTTGATGATGGCCCCGGATACGGTGCCGCCGAAGTTGTAGCGAAAGAACTCTGGCGCTTTGGCACCCGGGGCCAACAGAAACGGGACCGCGGACAGTACCTTGTTCCGCGTGAACAGGAAGCCGGACCCATGCAGTTGATTGCTGCCCGATTGCGTGAACGAGTTCATCAAAACGGCCGCCTGGCGGCCAAACTCCGCCGGATAGTTGTTGGCCAACTGAAACGAACCGATCGATTCCTGGCTGATCACCAGATTACGCGCCCCACCCTGAATGTTGTTCGACACGCCATCGACGTTGATCTGGCGGAATCCCAGGCCGCCGAAAGAGATGCTGGGCGTCCCGGTGCCGGAACCACCGGTGGAAAGCGGCGGCGCATTCACGGCTGGGTTCAGCACAAAGAAGTCCAGCAAACTGCGGCCGGCGGTGGGCAAGTTGCGCGCTTCACGCTCCGTGTAGAGGTTTGAGACCGCGCTCGTCTGGCCTACCTCGACGGCCGGCAGCTCTTCCTTCACTTCCACCGTGGTGGCTACTTCGCCTACTGGCAAAGAGAAGTTCAACGTTAGCGATTGCCCGGTGCCTAGTCGCACCTGATTACGCACTTCGCTCGAAAATCCTAACTTGCTGGCGGTGACCGAGTAGATGCCCGGTGGCACCAGGGCGACGCGAAACTGGCCTTTGTCCAGGGTGGCCGCTTCCCGCGTCAAGCCGGTGCCGAGATTGGCCACCTTGATGGCCGCCCCGGCCAGAGCGACTCCGTCTTGCCCCCGCACGACGCCTTCAATGTTGCCGTCGATCGCCTGACTCTGCGCCCAGACGGCATCAGCACCGCCCAGCAAGAAAACCAAAACCGCTGACCAGCGGACCTGAGATGAAAACGGATGAATACGCACTTCTACTGTGATGTAGTGCCCGGCCGGGGGACGAATAATGTTCCATGATTTGTTGGTTTCAGAATGGCAACAGGGCCCCGCCGGAATGCATCGCCTTAACAGACTTCACCGGCCGTTAACAAAGCTTTAGTGCACGATCCGATGCGGGCGCGTTACCTTTTGAAGGGTGAGCCGCACGCGCCGACAGACGCTTCTTGCTTGGACCTTTGTGTCCGTGCTGGTGCTATCGTCGGTGGCCTTGGCCGTGCTTGAGTTCCGCTCGATCCTCCGGGTTAGCCAAGCGGAAGGTGAACGCGTGCGTCGTCAGTTACGCGTCGGCTTGGATCGGGTTAGCCGTGACTTCACCGACCCGATCGAGCGGGCGACCCGAGCATTAGGACTACCCGAGCCCCCGCGCGATCAACCCGCGCCCACGGCCGCGGAACGCGAGGCCGAATATTTGCGGCGTTACCTGGCTTGGCGGGATTCAGGCGGCGGCGAATGGCCGTTTGCCCGGGTGGCGCGGGCCATTCGTTCCGGCGGCACGCTGGAGTTGCGCGAGTTGGACCCGGGCTCCGCCTCCTACCGCACCATCAACTGGCCCACCGAATGGGAAGAGCTGCGAAGGCAACTGGAGGCCCGGGTTTCGGGCAAAGCGGAGGGCCGGCCGCGGCCCATGCGCCAAAGTCCGGGGTTGCTCGAGTTACCCTGCTTTGGCCCGGAGCCGGACGGTAGCCGGCCGCGCGAACTTGAATGGCTGATCTTTGAGTTGGATCTGGCCGTCATCCGGTCGACCACCCTGCCGGAGTTGTTGCGTCGCCACCTGGGCGATAGCGACGGTCTGCCGTACTCGGTGGATGTGGTGTTGCGGGATGCGCCGGAGGTGGCCATCTTCCGCTCTGACCCCAGCCGCACGCAGCCGATCGGAGCCAGCGCCGATGCCACTGTGGGCTTGCTGGACATCTCGCCGTTTTCGTTCCGTCGAGGCGGACGGCCGCCCCGGCGCGACCGGCCACCGGATGCCGCCCCCCCACCTCCGGCCCGTGACGACGAGCGTTCCGGCCCCCGCCGTCCGGCCGAAGAAGGCCGGGCGCTATGGGTGCTGGCGGCGCGTCACCAGGCCGGATCTATTGAAGAGTTGATTCGCCAGTCGCGGATTCGCAACATCGTGCTCATCAGCACCTTGCTGCTGTTGATGCTGACCACCGTGGGTGCGCTGGTGTGGTTTACCCGCCGGGCGCAGCAGTTGGCCGCGATGCAGATGGAGTTTGTAGCCAGCATCTCGCACGAGTTGCGCACGCCGCTGACCGTGATTCGCACGGCGGCGCACAATCTGGTCACCGGCGTCGTCCGGCACGGCAATACGGCCCAGGCCGAACGCTATGGCCAGATTATCCAGAACCAGACCGGCAAGCTGGTCGAGATGGTGGAGCAGGTGCTGCGGTTCGCCAACTCCGAGGCCGGACGCAGTGTGGGCCGAATGGAGCCGTTCCCAGTGGAAGGGTTGCTGTCGGCCGCAGCCGAGTCCGCTGCCAGTGCGATAACGGCGGCGGAATGCCGGCTTGAGACCGCCATCTCACCTGCCGCCGAACTGGCCTGGATCCGGGGTGACTATGTGTCGCTGGAGCATGCGCTGGTGAATCTGCTGACGAATGCGGCCAAGTATGGCTCCAGTGGGGGCTGGATTGGGCTGGCGGCGGAAATGGTGGGGCCGGCAGGCAGTGAGATGATCGAGATACGCGTGGCGGACCGGGGTCCGGGCGTCAGTCCGGCGGAAGCGAAGCAGATTTTTGAGCCCTTCTACCGTGGCCGGTTGGCGTTAGAAGATCAGATCCATGGCACGGGCTTGGGTTTGAGTCTGGTGAAGCGGATTGTGGAAGCGCACGCTGGCACCATCACGCTGCACAGCCCTCCGGTGAATGCGGCCACTGGGGCGGAGTTTGCCATACGATTGCCGGCCGTAACTGAGGGAATGGATGAGTTCGCGAATTCTGCTGGTTGAAGACGAACGGGACTTGGCGTTGACCTTGGCGGACCTGCTGTCCGCGGAGGGGCACACGGTGACCGTCACCCATGACGGCCCAGCTGGCTTGGCGAAAGCCACCAGCGACTCCTTCGATCTGATTGTGCTGGACGTGATGCTGCCGGGCAAGAATGGCTATGACGTCTGCCGGGAGTTGCGCCAGTTGGGGTCCGATGTGGCCATTCTCATGTTGACCGCCCGCGCGCAGGTGGTGGACCGGGTGGTAGGCCTCAAGCTGGGTGCCGACGATTATGTGGCCAAGCCCTTTGACCCATCTGAGCTGCTGGCCCGCGTGGAGGCTCTGCTGCGGCGGGTGCACAAGGAGAATCTCACGCCGGTCCTCCGCTTCAAGTTCGGCAAGGTGGAGGTGGACTTCGACAAAGCCGAGGTGCTCCGCGACGGGCAACCCGTGCCCGTAACCGGCAAGGAACTGCAACTGCTGCGGCACCTGATCGACCACCGGGGCCGCGTGCTGAGCCGAGAGGAGATACTGCAGCATGTCTGGGAGTACCAACCAAACGTTTCGACACGCACGGTGGACGTTCATATTGCCTGGCTACGGCAAAAGCTAGAAGAGAATGTCCAGTTTCCGAAGCACATCCTCACGGTCCGTGGCACCGGTTACCGGTTCACGGCGGAACCGCGCTAAGTCCCTCACAACAGAGCCACTTTCCGGCCTCTTTGCCCGGCGCTGGGGCGGGTGGCGTTAAGAAGATTAAGAACATCAAGCCGGGAGCGGTGGGGGTGGCGGAAGCCTGGGCGGCTGAAGGCTTGTTTTCAACTCTTTACATTTTTTTCAAACTTCTGGCGCTGGGCCAAAGCTTTACCAAGCCTGACGACACCGCAGGCCGCTCCGCCGCGTCTCTATAGCCAGTGCTGCTCCCCTCCGAACTCCTAACCCGGAATCACGGCAGGTGGCAGCCCCAGTAGATGTTCGGGGATGAAGGAGCAATTACCATGAATTGCCATAAATTGACCGGGCCAGCCCAGTTGCTGGCCATTGTTGTCCTGACCGGCGCTGTCGCTGTGGCACAACCCCGGGCAGGCGGTCCGCCGCCCGGCAACATCGCGTCGCTGAAGACCGCTCTGTTGCCCAAGCCCACCAACCTGGCCCAGTATGTGCGTAATGAAACGGCACTGGTGGCACTGGGGAAGGCTTTATTCTGGGATGCGCAAGTGGGCAGCGATGGGCAGACCGCCTGCGCCACCTGTCACTTCCATGCCGGTGCGGACCATCGCCTGCAGAACCAACTGGCCAGCCCGGCGGGTGTCACCACCGCCCTCACCGGAAACCGGACGATGAAGGCCGACGATTTTCCGTTCCGGCGGCTGGCCAACCCGAACAACAACAATTCGGCGGTGATCCGCGATACGCGGCTGGTGGCTGGGTCAGCCGGTGTGGTCCACCGGACGTTTTTTGACGTCAACGCGGGCCTGCACACCGATGATGGTGCCACCGTCAGTTCGGCCGCGCCCACCAGCCTGGCTGGCTTGGAACTGCGGCAAGTGACCAACCGCAACTCACCATCGGTGATTAACGCCGTCTTCAACGTTCGCAACTTCTGGGATGGCCGGGCCAGCCGTATCTTTTCTGGCAGCACGCCGTTTGGCGACTCTGACACCGGCCTGACCGTCCTGGTCAACTCAGCCAACGGGCTGCAACCCGAGCGGGTGCGCATGGACAATGCCAGCCTCGCTTCCCAAGCCGTGGGCCCGGCCCTGAATGCCATTGAGATGTCCTACAACGGCCGCAAATGGCCCAAACTGGGACGGAAGATGCTGTCGCTACGGCCGCTGGGCCGCCAAAAAGTGGCCACCGACGACAGCGTGTTGGGCGAGATGGCCAACCCCGAAGGCAACGGCCTGCGCGGCGAGTATGGCTATCAGCAGTTGATCGAGCAGGCATTCCAGCCGGAGTATTGGGGTGGTGGCCAGATTGTTGACGCCAGCGGTTCCATCCTGAAGGCCGCGGCGGCCGCGAGCAACTCAAATGAGTTCCGGCAGATCGAATACAACTTTGCCCTGTTCTTTGGTCTGGCCATCCAGGCCTATGAATCGACGTTGATCTCCGACCAGACGCGTCTGGACCAGTTTCTGGAGGGCAATACCCAGGCGCTGACGGCGCTGGAGCAGCAGGGCTTGGCCGAATTCGGGGGAGGGGGTTCGCAATGCACGGTTTGCCATGCCGGGCCGGAGCTGACGACGGCTTCTTACACCCGGGCTGCGGCCCCCAACGTCAACCCCGGCGACCCGAACGACCTGGGCTTTTTCCGGATCGGGGTCAGCCCGATCAGCGAGGACTTGGGGCTGGGCGGGCAGGATGGATTCAACGCGCCCCTGCTGCTCCCGAACCGCCCCGGCGCCGCGGATGGCACCTTTAAGACGCCGGGCTTGCGCAATGTCGAGCTGACCGGCCCCTACTTCCACAATGGTGGCCAGGCCACCCTGGAACAGGTGATGGATTTCTACAGCCGCCAGGGCGACTTCGGTGGAGCTAACCTGGGCCCCGGCATCGGCAATATCCGCCTGAATGCCGCGGAGCGGACGCAGGTGGTGGCTTTCCTCATGGCGCTCACCGACGACCGGGTGAAGTATGAGCGGGCTCCGTTTGACCACCCCGCACTTTGCATTCCGGTGGGTCACGTTGAAACAGAACCAGGTGTTCCCGCTCTGGATGATTCTTCTCCCGTCACCAGCATGAGCGCGCTGGACCGCTGGGCGCTGATTCCAGCCTCTGGCAAAGGTGGCAACGCCGTGCCTCTGCAGACGTTTGACGAGTTACTGCGCGGGATCGGCAACGATGGTACCCGGGCTCATACGTTGACTGAATCCTGCCAGCCCTGAGCAGCATCCCCCTAGCTGTCCCCTCCCGGCTCTCGCGGACTTCTCCCGGTCTGTGGGAGCCTTTATTTTGAGCACGGCACCATGGAGCATGTCAGGCGCGTTACTATCTGAAGACCATGACGGCCACACCGACCGAAACCGAAGTTAAGGTTCGCGTCCACTCCGCCAAATATGCGGGCGCCCTTCTGACCAACAAGGGTTTCGCCATCCGCACGCCCCGGCACTTTGAGGCGAATCTGATTCTCGATAGTCCGGAAAATCACCTGCGGTCGCAAGGGGAGATCCTGCGGCTGCGCCAAGCCAACAATCAGGTAATTCTTACTTACAAGGGTCCCGCCACGGTGGACCGCCACAAGAGCCGCGTGGAAGTCGAGGTAGGCATGGAAAGCCTTCCGGCCGCACTGTTTATCTTTGAGCGGCTGGGTTACCGCGCCCGCTTCCGCTACGAGAAATACCGCACTGAGTACACGCGCCTGGGAGACCCGGGTGTCGTGGTACTGGATGAAACGCCCATTGGCGACTACATCGAGATTGAAGGCCCGGCCTCCTGGATTGATTCCACCGCCCGCAAACTGGGCTTCACCGAAAACGACTACCTCACCGCCAGCTATGGCCGGCTCTACCTGGAACATTGCGCCGCGCATGGCACTGATCCGACGCACATGGTCTTTGCCCCAGCCGTTTAGGCTGACCGGTGGCGAGAGAAGCGAGGGCTAGAAGCCCAGTTCCTTCAGGAGCCGTTCTGCCCGGTAGACCTTCTGCAGCGCTTCAATAATCCCCTGGCTGGCCACATGGACGCTCCGCGCCCGTTGGTCTTCGAAGACGTACCGGTTGGGCAGGCCTTCCAGGTTGCCATCGAAAACGATCCCGATCACCTCGCCGCGGGTGTTCACCGTGGGCGACCCGGAATTGCCACCGTGGATATCGGCGGTGGTGACAAAGTTGAAAGGCCGGTTTAGGTTCAGTGCCTTCCGGGCCGTCAGCCATGATTTGGGCAGCGCGTAGGGCTCCTTGCCGGTCGCATGCTTGAAGGTGCCGCCAATGGTGGTGGTCCAGGGCACGGCTTCCCCTTTGGCGTTGCGATAACCCTTGGCCGGGCCAAACGTGACACGGGGCGTGAAGGTGGCATCAGGGTACTCCGAAGCTCCAAAGACTTCGTAGCGGGCCTGCGCGATCTTGCCCAGGTCGTTGTCCAGCACGGCCTTCACGCCGTCTTCGTATTTCTTGCGGTACTCCCGCGCGGCGGATTCCAAAAGGCGGACATAGCGCAACGCGCCGTCGCCGATGATGGCCTTCAGCGCCGCCGGGTCAGCGGCCAGGCGCTTGCGTTCCGCCACATCCATCAGTTTGGTACTGGCCACCGCCTGCTGCGCCACTTGCTGTGGCGTCTGGCCGTCCAGCAGCGCTTTCACCACCGGGTCGTCCGCGCCCAGCTCCGCCGACAGAAAGCGGAGGTTCTCCTCGATCACCGCGGCTTCCAGTTCCGGGTACACCGGGGCGGTGGAAAACAAGCTGGATTCCAGCGACGGGCGCGCGCTGTCGGTGTATTCCGGCAGTCGCTCGCCGTTGGGTTTGGCGTCCTCCACGGCCAGGCGCTCTAGCGTGCGGGCCACCCAAAGCAGTTCACTCCCGGCGGTCGAGATCATCTCGTAGCCGTAATAGCGCGGGAAGTGGGGGCGGATGTCGCGGTAGGCCGCCGCGAGATTGCCCCAGGCGGACCCATATTTCTGGTTCTTGGCCGCATCCGACAGCACCTTGTCCCGCAAAGTCGCCTCATCCTGCCGCTTCTTGTCGATCAGTGCGGGGTCACGCAAGCCGCCGTAGAAGCCCAGGCTCGCCTTCTGGCTATTCTGAGCGCCAAAGTAGAGGTCGTTGATCTGCCGCCGCTGTTCCGGGCCCCGGCGGCCATAGCTTTCCAGCGCCGCAATCAGCGTCTCCAGCCGCTTCAGCGTCAGTGGCATGCTGATGTCGCGCATGAACTCCAGTTGCGCCACCGTCGCCAACCGTTGCGTGGTGCCGGGATTGCCGGCCACAAAGGTCAGCTCCCCTTCGCGGACGCCCAGCTTGCTCCACGGAAGAAAGTTGGGCGTAGCTACCGGTTTACCGTTCTCCCAGACCCGGAAAAAAGTGATGTCCAGGTCGAAGCGCGGGTAGGTGAAGTTGTCCGGATCGCCCCCAAAGAACGCGATGGCGAACTCGGGCGCGAAAACCAGGCGGACGTCGGTGTACTTCTTGTACTGGTAGAGGTCGTACCGGCCGCCGGAATAGAGCGACACGACGTCGCAACGATTTCCCGTTTCCGAGCCGCAGGATTTCTCGATCTCAGCAATGTTGGCCTTGCGCTTCCGGTTGGCCTCCGCCGGAGTGTCGGCTGGGGCGATACCTTGGAGCACCCGGGGCGTCACCTCGGTCAACTTCAGCAGGAGGTTCAGCTCCAGATCGGGGCAGGCCTTCTCTTCTTCCAGGCTCTTGGCGCTAAATCCTTCCTTCAGATAGTCGTGCTCTTTGGAGCTGATCTTCTGGATGCAGTCGGCCGCCACATGGTGGTTGGTAAACACCAGGCCGGTGGCCGAAACGAAAGAACCGGAGCCGCCGCTGTTGAACCGAACGGATGAAGATTGAAGGCGGGCGAGAAACTCCGGGGTCACGTCAAAGCCGTACTTCTTTTTGACGACCTCAGCCGGGAACTGATTGAAAAGCCACAGTCCTTCATCCGCAGAAGCGTTCTGGATGACGGCGGCGATCCCTGCGAAGGCGATAAAAAGGCGAAAATGACAAAACCGCATGAAATTCCTTAAGTCATTGATATACAGGCGTTTAGTGGCCGACGCTTTGGTTGTGACATTTTCATTATTGCATTTCATGTGCCATACTGATCTCAGAACTATCCATGAGTGTCAGGCAGTTGGGTGAGGCGATCACCCGGTACCACAAAATTCTCGAGTCCGATGCCTATCGTGATCTGGGCTGGGCCGAGGCTCTGCGCGAGAAGATGGAATCTCTGCGCCTGACCTCCTCCGGCCGGCCGATTTCGCCCTTCCTCCGCCCGCACTTCCTCACTCGCAAACAGTACGAGCATCTGGTCACCGCCTCGGAGGCGCTGCATGCCGCCATCGATCGCGTCAAGCGGATGACGCTGGCGGATCCGGTGTTGCAGACGCGTATGGGCCTGCTGCCCGCTGAGAAGATGCTGGCGCAGATCGACCCCGGCTACTCGTTTCTGGCGGTCACGTCGTTGCTGGGTACCCATATTCAGAATGGCTCGATCCAGGTAACGGAGTATAACGCCGAAAGCCCCTCCGGTGTAGCGTATGGCGAATTGCTGAGTGACGCGCTCTATGATGCGGCTCCCGTGAAGGAGTTCCGCAAGAAGAACCCACTGGTCAAGATCGGCGGTTCGAAGTACTTTCTGCAGGCATTGCTGAAATCCTTTAAAGAGTTCGGTGGTAAGAAGCAGCCCAACATCGCCATCGTGGAGTTTAAGCAGCCCTTCCAGACGGCCGAGTCTGCTGAATTTGCGCTGATGGCGGAACAGTTCCGGCGCTTGGGCTATGCCACCGAGATTGTCACGCCAGATCAGATGGAGTATCGCAACGGTGTCCTGCGTCGCGGTGACTTTGCGATCGACCTGGTCTACCGCCGCGTCGCCTTGCAGGAGTTCCTGATCCGCTACGACCTCTCGCACCCCCTGGTGCGCGCCTACCGTGAGGGCAAGGTGTGTGTCGTGAACAGCTTCCGGACGGAGCTGGCGCGCAAGAAGGCGATTTTCGATCTGCTGACCGACGATGCCGTCACCGCCAACTTCCCGGCGGCGGAGCGCAAGGTGATCCGCGAGTACCTGCCTTGGACCCGCGTGGTGACCAACGCCAAGACTACCCATGGCAACGACACGGTGGATCTGCCCGCCTACATCCTGAAGAATCGCGAGAAGCTGGTGCTGAAGCCCAACGACGAAAACACCGATTCGCCCAGCGTCCGCGGCTGGGAAGTCGATGATTCCGGGTGGGAGAAGGCGCTGAAGGCGGCCACTCGCACGCCGTACGTCGTTCAGGAGCGAGTGGCTGAAACTCCATCAACTTTCCCAGTCTACAACTGGGGCTCGCTCGACTATCGCGAGATGAACGTGGACGTACAGCCCCACTTCTTCCTGGGCAAGGTCCATGGCTGCTCCACGCACCTGACCTCCGCGACAGGCTTCTCCTCCACGGCCGGCTTGGCCGCGACGTTTATTCTCGACGCGAAGTAGCCGCAGGGGCCTGCTCGCTTGAGTCTTCCTTCCGACGGTTTGAAGTTACGTGTGCCCCGGGCCGCGGCGGGTGAGTTGATATTGCCGGGGAGAGCCCCAGATTTGGCCAAACGCCATCCACTGCATGCGGGCCGCCGCATCTTTTCCGGCCGCTTCCAGGGCAGCGGCGGCGCGAGCGTGGCACAACACCCATAAGGCCGGGGAATCGAAACGAATGCCCATGGGCCGGTTGCCGGCGGCTAGCAGGAATTGTTCAGAAGCCTCTGCCGGGCGGCCCAAATCCAGCAAAATCTCACCCCACGCCCAGGCATTGGCCGTGTCCGGCCAAGAGGCGGAGGCCCGCTCGATGGCCGCCAATGCTGCCACTGAGTCACCCGCCAGCGAGTGCTTCACGGCACGGGCGAAATGGACGGCCAGGTCAACCAGGATGAAGCGCATCGCCCGCGCGGCCACCGCCATGAAATGGCCTCGATTTTCGAACTCGCGGGCGCTACCGCCGAACAGGTTCAAATAGGCTTCATTCACCAATTCGGAGGGTTCGATCCCTACACCTTTGGCTTCACCCCGGAGATGGCGAGCGGCGTTCTGACGGAGTTGTCCGTAGACGGCGCGGAACAGGGCATCCTCAGCCTCGGCGCTTCCGTTCCGGGCTCGCACTAATAGTTCAGTAATGGGGGGCTGGTAATGGCGGAGTCCATGCGAACCTTGGCTCCGCGGAGTGTAGCATGGCACCGGGCGCGAGTTACTCGTTTCACCCGCGCCGGATAATGGGCTCGATCGACCCGTACGACGATATCGGACTTGGCGGAGGTGTCAGGCATAAGTTTCCTTGCCCGATCAGACAGAGGATCTGGCTATTACACCGGGAAGCGCAAAGTCTCACTACTGGGGGACACCGGGCTCGGATAATTTTTTCGGCTGTTGGCGCTGAACACTGGCGGACCAAACGCCGTTACTCTGTCCGCAGAGCCACCAGGGGGTCCACCTTCAATGCCCGGCTGGCCGGCCACCAGGCGGAGGCGACAGCGATGGCTCCCAGCAGTAGGGCCGCCAAGCCCAGCAGCAGCGGATCATGCGGGTTGACGCCAAACAGGATGGCACCCATCAACCGGCCCAACGGGAGGATCAGCAGCATCCCGGCCAAAATGCCCGCCCCGGTGATCACCGCGGTACGGTGCAGGACGGCGGCCAACACTTTGGGAGCACTGGCCCCGATGGCGATGCGAATGCCGATCTCCTTGCGGCGGCGGGCGACGGAATAGGCTACGGCTCCATAGATGCCGACCGCTGCCAGGAGGGCCGCCAGAGCACCGAACGCCGTCAGGACGCGAGCGGCCATCTTTGCCGGAAATAGCGGGAGCTCCAGATGCTCATAGAGGCTACGCTGGTCATACAGCGTCAGGCCGCTATCTAGCCGGTGAATTGCGCCCGCCAGTAACTGCAGGGCGTCCGATGGCGGCAAGGTGGTGCGGGCGATAATCGAAATTCCGGTCGGCAGCCACTGCTCCGCCGGGCGGTAGACGGCCAGGGCCGGGGATTCGGACAATGAGAAGTACTTACCATCCTCGACCACGCCCACAATCTGATGCTTCGGACCATCGGCGCCGAAAGAAAGCCGCTTGCCTATCGCCTCCTCACCGGGGAACATCCGGCGGGCAAACGTTTCATTGACCACCACCACCGACGCCGTGTCCCGCAAGTCGCGATCATCAAAAGAGCGCCCTTGCCTGAGGCGTGTCCCCATGGTGGCGAAGTAGCTGGGCGAAACCTGATAGGTATACGCATTCGGAGCCTCGGCGGCCTTAGGCTGAGGTTTCCCCTCCAGGAAGATCGATTCCGCCGAAGTGTTCAGGCTCAGTTGGAGGGAACTGGTGAAGGCTGCTGATTCCAGCCGGGGCTCTGTTTTAAGCTCGCGCAGCAGAGCCCGTTCAAAGGCCCTCGCCCGGTCCTCGGAGTAACCCTCCAGCGACAGGTCAACCGAGGCAGCAACTAGGCCCTCCGGCCGGAAGCCGAGTGGCACCTCCATGGCCTGCTGCAAGCTCCGGATCACAAGTACGGACCCCGCCAGTAACACCACCGAAAGCGCCACCTGTGCGCCCACCAGCAGGTCCCGCACTGGCCAGCGGTGCATCCGTCCCCAGTTGGCGTCATTCTTCAGCGCGGGCAACAGCCGGGTCTTGGCTGAGGAAACGGCTGGCCCCAGCCCGAACAACATTGTCGCCGCCAGGGCGGCACCCAGAGCGAACAGCAGGGTCCGGAGATTCCAGCTCAACTCCAGCGTGAGCGGCACATCGATGGGCAATCGCATCGCGACCAGGCCGCTCACCAGCCACTGAGCCGCCAGCAGTCCGGCGACGGCTCCCAGCAGGGAGAGCACCAGGCTTTCGGTGATGACCTCCAGCAGCAAGTGGCGCGTGCTGGCGCCCAATGCCAGGCGCACCGCAACCTCGCGTTTGCGGTCGGAGGCGCGGGCGAGCAAGAGGCTGGCCAGATTGGTACACACGATCAGCAGCACCAGGCCCGTGATCAGAAACATTACGCTGGTAAAGCCGATGACCGGCTGCCGCAGGAAACTCCCCACCAGACCCGGCTCCGCCAGATCCAGGCGCAGGCATTCATTCACTTTGGGGTAGGTCCGGCCCAAGTCCTGGGCGATCCGACTGAGGTCAGCCAGCGCCTGCGGCCGGCTTACGCCCGGCTTCAGTCGCCCTGCCACAAACAGATTATTGGTGGCGCGGTTTTTGAGCCAGAGATTGCCCGGTTCCAACTGCGGCTGCATCATCAGCGGCGCCCAGAAGTCGGCTCCATACAGCCGCTCCAGTCCGCGGAATCCGGCGGGAGCTACGCCGATGATCGTGTAGTCCAAGCCGTTCAACTTAACCCGTTCACCCACTGCGTCCGCCCGGCCCCCGAAGCGTCGCTGCCAGAGGCCGTAGCTAAGCACCACCACCGGGTGTGCTCCCACCCGTTGATCGTCTTCCGGCGTCAGCAGGCGGCCCAGCACCGGTTGAACGCCCAGCAGCGAAAAGTAGTTGCCCGTGGCCAGATAGCCCCAGATTCTGGCCTGCTGGCCTTGGGCGTTCAGCGCCGCCGCGATAAACCGGTAGCCGAGCAGGCCGCTGAAGCTTTGGTTCTGATCCCGGAGGTCCTGGAAGTTGGGATAGGAGTGGGTGGAGAAGACCGTACTTGAACTGCCGACCGAGACCAATTGCTGTGGCTTGTCCACCGGCAGGGCGCCCAGGAACAGTGAGTCCATCAGGGTGAAGACGACAATGTTGGCCCCGATGCCCAGGCCAAGCGTCAGCACGGCCACTGCGGTAAACCCTGGGCTCTTCAGAATCCGCCGCCACGCGACACGCAAGTTCGAGCTCAACCGGTCCATGCGCGCTCACGATGCACTTGGAATGCCAGCCTTGGGTGCGCCTCAAGCCTGCTGTCCGGCATGAAAAAACGGCTGGCCCTGAGGATTCTCAGAAGCCAGCCGTTCGGTGGTGTCCGTTTCCGGGACTGAGGTGTTCGCTATGCACCAGTCCCCAAACCGGTGGGTTAGGGGAGCTTCGGTGCCACTTCGCGCTGCGAGGAGATCACGCGGTCGACAATGCCATATTGCACGGCGGCATCGGCTTCCATGATGTAGTCGCGCTCGACATCGCGGGCGATCTTGTCCACCGGTTGACCCGTGGCATTGGCCAGGATCCCGTTCAGGATCTCGCGCATGCGGAGGATCTCGCGGGCATAGATATCGATGTCGGTGGCCTGTCCAGCTAAACCGCTCATCGACGGCTGGTGGATCAGGATGCGCGAATGGGGCAGGGTAAAGCGCTTGCCCTTTGTCCCCGCCGCCAGCAACACCGCGCCCATAGACGCGGCTTGGCCCACGCAATAGGTGACGATGTCGGGCTCCACCAGGTTCATTGTGTCTAAAATCGCCAGGCCGGCCGTAATCGAACCACCTGGAGAATTGATGTAGAGCGAAATATCACGCTCCGGATCTTCAGCTGCAAGAAAAAGAATCTGGGCAATGATCAGGTTGGCCACCTGATCGTCGATCGGCGTCCCCAGGAAGATGATGTTCTCTTTCAGTAGGCGTGAATAAATATCAAACGCCCGTTCGCCCCGCGAACTTTGTTCCACCACCATGGGAACCAACATGTTGTGCGGTGTCGGCATATTGTGGGGTGTCGGCGTCTCCCCGTAAAGCTTACGATCTGCTGGCATCCAGCCTCCTGATATTAGGATAGCGTGGCTGTGGTCCCAGTGGCGCTCAGGTAAAACGATTAGGCCACCTGTTCTTCCGGGCAGGTTGTAACAACTGGGTGGCAATTATGAGATTCTAACGAGTGTTGCTCCCCAATTCCGCCCGGTGTTTGAGGGTGGAGCGGGAGCGGCTTCATTAGTAGTCCCTCATGTTTAGGTAGTATTAAGACTGTGGTGTGCCGCGGTCTAGGGCACAGCACGGTAAGTTGTACTAAATTGTACAAGTTCGTGGCCGATAATCCTTCAGGAGGGTAAGCACCAGGCGCCTGGCATGGCGTTGGCTCATCTCATGACCGGCATTCAACGTGTACTGATCGCCGACGATAGCATCGTGTCCCGGCATTTGCTCGAAGCCACGCTTCGACGCTGGGGCTATGAGGTTTCCGTTGCCTGTGACGGCGCGGAGGCGTGGGCGGCCTTGGAGCGCGATGACGCTCCCAGCATGGTGATCCTGGATTGGGTGATGCCCGTGATGACGGGCCCTGAGGTCTGCACCCGCCTGAGGAGTCTGGCTCGGGAGCAGTACACCTACATTCTGCTGCTGACCGGCAAGAATCTGAAAGAAGATTTGATTGCTGGCATGAACTCCGGGGCCGATGATTACATCATCAAGCCTTTTGATCAGCAGGAGTTACAGGTGCGGCTGGAGGCTGGCAAGCGCATTCTGCAACTGCACGAAGCCTTGCTGGATGCCCAGAAAAAGCTTTTCAAGCAGGCCACCTACGATGAACTGACGGGCTTGTTCAACCGGTCCCGCATTCTGGAGATTCTGCGGTCTGAACTGGCGCGCGCGGCCCGTGAGCAGACGCCCGTGGGAGTGGTATTGGCCGACATTGACCGGTTTAAGCTGGTCAATGACACCTTTGGCCACGATGCCGGTGACGTCACTCTCCAACAGACGGCGCTGCGGATGCAATCTTCCATCCGGTCCTACGATGCGATTGGCCGTTATGGTGGGGAAGAGTTCCTGGTCTTGATGCCGGGCTGCGATCTGGGATGTGCCGCGCAACAGGCGGAGCGCTTGCGCCTGTCCGTTTCCCGGGAGCCGCTGAAACTGGGTGGCGGTGATCCAGGAAGCCCCGAACTGATGCTGGCCGTCAGCGCCAGCTTTGGGGCGACAACATACTACCCCGGGTCACCGATCACGGTGGAAGGCCTCATTAAGCTGGCCGATGAAGCGCTGTATGAAGCTAAGCGCCTGGGCCGCAACCGCGTCGTCACCCGGCAGGATCAGACCGCTCCCGCTGAGTTCCAATATAACTGCGACGCCCAGCCGGTCTCCCGCTAGCAACTGCTCTGGCTGGATCTATTGGGCGGCGCGGGAGGCGTGCGCTACCTGGAACCGGCTGAGTGAGGTCGCGTACTGCCCAATCCCTTTTGCCAACGCCTCGGCGATCTTTTGGCGGTAATCACCGCGCTTCAAGAGTGCTTCTTCGCGGGCGTTGGAGACAAAGCCAATCTCGCTTAGAATGGAAGGCATCTGAGCCCCGATCAGCACCACAAAAGGCGCGCGTTTCACGCCCCGGTCCCGTTGCGGTGCCGAGCCCTTGGTCATGGCGATCATCGAGGACTGCACCTTCGCCGCAAAGTCCCGCGATTCGGTGAGCTTCTCGTTGAGTGCGATCTTCTGCAGGAGATCCTTCAATTCGAAGATAGTTTTCCCCGACGAGGCGTTCTCGCGTGAAGCCACTTCCAGGGCCTCCCGGGTGGACGTGAAGTTGAGGAAGTAGGTCTCCGGTCCAGCCGCCTGTTTGAAGGGCGAAGAATTGGCATGGATCGAAACGAACAGATCCGCTCTCTGCTCGTTGGCAAATTCGGTGCGGCGTTCCAGCGAGACAAACCGGTCGTCGTCGCGGGTATAGATGACTTCTGACCCCAACTGCTCTTCCAGCAGTTGTCCCAGGCGTTTGGCAACATCCAGCACCAGTTCCTTTTCGTGAAGCCCGGTGGCACTGGAGGTTCCATAATCATTTCCACCGTGTCCAGGATCCAAAACAATCCGGCCCAGCTTAAGTCCCAGGGCTCGGGTCAAGGATCGGGATCCCCGGCGGGCCGGAGTCGGGCTGGCGCCGGGCAGGGAACTCAATGGCGTGGCGGGCGGCACTGAGCCGACGGCAGGTATTGCTGGTGCTGCACCGTTTCCCGCTGACGGCTCGGCGCCCGGCGTTGAGGGCCCGTCCGATTCCGGAGCCGGTCGAGCGGTGCCCGGCAGCAGATCCTCCTCCGCCCGGCTTGCCGGTGGCGAACTGCGCGCCACCAAACGCGGCTTGTCCGAAGCTGCCTTGGAGTCCGCTGGGGCTTCCACTGCCTTACTGGGTGATTTCAAG
Organism: Bryobacteraceae bacterium; assembly: GCA_947458745.1. Classification (GTDB taxonomy): domain Bacteria; phylum Acidobacteriota; class Terriglobia; order Bryobacterales; family Bryobacteraceae; genus JAPKYZ01. The sequence continues at coordinate 140,123 of CANGYQ010000010.1, forward strand.
CCGGTGGACTTGGTTTCGGCTAGCTGCGGGAGAGTGGTGCTGGCCGGTTCGGTGCGACTGCCGGGGGCGGCGGCCGCCTTACGGTTTACCGCCAACTTTTCAGAGGCACTCTGGCCTGTCTTTCTGTCCGCTTCGCGTAGCTTTCCCGCTGCCGGAGAAGCCACTTCGGGAACTGCTGCCGGAGGGGTCGGGATCCGACCGGTGGTGGCGGCCTCGCGGGCACCGGAGCGCATCTGGTCTAGCGAAATCTGGGGTGGAGGAGGCGTGGCCGGCCCCCCTGGCTTCACCGTGATCACCAATCGCGCGGGCTGCTCCTGAGCGCTCACCGACAGCCGGACGCCATCTCCGGCTAAATCAAACACCACGCGAACCGTTCCCGGCGTCGTCTCCGCCACCCGCACCCGGGTCACTTGCGTGCCGTCGCCGTCCACGGAAAAATAGCGCTTCCCGGACAGGCGCAATTCCGTGTCGGCAAAGTCGAAATAGGCCCGGCTGGGGTTTGACAGGCGGCCTTGGCGGAAAGTGAGCGATGCCGTCGATTCAATCACCACTTCAAAGGGAGCCGCGGCGACCCGGATCGAAGTCAGTCCCGTCAGCCCTGCGGGTGCAGCCCATCCAGCCGCCCCCAAGGCGACGGTGAAAAGCGGCACTGCGGCAAGAAATCGCATGCGGTTAAGGCATCCGGTAGTGGATACGCCCCTGCTCATCGGTGAAAGTCTCGATCTTGGGTGCCGGCACGGCGGCGGGTCCGGTGGTCAAATCCGTGGCCTGAAGGCTACGCTGTGCCCGCCGGGCCTGGCCATAGCGCCGCCCCACCTCGTAGACGTAGTTCTGGGTCTCGGCATAGGGCGGGATCGCTCCATACTTGGCCACCGCGCCTTCACCGGCATTGTAGGCCGCCAATGCCAGCCGGTCATCCCGATACAGTTGCTGGAGATATCTCAGGTAGCGCACGCCGCCTTCGATGTTCTGTTGAGCGTCAAACGGATTGACGACCCCAAAGCGCCGGGCGGTGGCCGGAATTAACTGCATCAAGCCCATGGCCCCTTTATGGGAGACCGCCCGCGGGTCGTAGTTGCTCTCCACCTGCACCATCGATTCCACCAGCATCGGGTCGACGTCGTGCTTACGGGCCGCATCCGCGATCAGCGCCCGGACATTCTGCTTGGGGCTGCTGGCCACAGCGGCCGGAGTGAGCGTCACTTCCAGCGGCCGGATCTCGCGCGGCTGGACTACCGTGGCCTCAACGGGTTGCGCTTCCAGCGTTCGTGGTTCCACCATCACCGTCCGGACCAGACGGCCGCTTCGGGGATCAACGCGCACCGCGCTGCGGCGCACCGAACCCGAGGCCGGGGCCACCTTCGATTCCGCTGAACGGCCGGACGGAGGCGCGGCCCAGAGGCTGAAGGCGGAAACGGCGGTAATCAAACAAACTCGCATGACTATGTTTGAAACAAAGCGCAAAAATCCCGTCGAAATTAGTCTACTCCACAACTGGTACTTCCTCAAACGATTATATCCTTCAATCTGATATCCTTCCCTCATGTCCGCAGAGCGCGCTGCCTTTGTGCTGGCCGGTGGAGCCAGCCGCCGCATGGGCCGCGACAAGGCTTTGCTGCCTCTGGCGGGCCGCCCGCTGATCGAACAGATTGCCCGGTGCGCCGCCACCGTGGCTGCTTCGGTCACCATCGTGGGCTCGCCGGACAAGTATCAGGGCTTGGGTTTTGACGTGATTCCTGACCGCCGCCCGGACTGTGGTCCACTGGCGGGCATCGAGGCCGCGCTTGAATCCGGGCGCGCCCGCCGCAACCTGATCCTGGCTTGCGACATGCCTCACCTGAACCCGGCTCTGCTGGAGGAGTTGTTCGGGGGCCATGCGGATTGCGTCGTCCCCCAAACTCCCGATGGCCGCTGGCATCCTCTGTGCGCCGTTTGGGATCAAAGTTTGCTGCCCAACGTTCGGGCGGCCCTGGATCGTCAAGAATTCCGCGTGCGCGCCGCCTTGACTGAGGTTGCGGTTCAGGTAGTGGCCGTCGGCCATCTTTCTAACGCCAATACGCCGGAGGAGTGGGCCGCGCTGGCTGGTTGAGCCAACCCGGTGAACGCCATGCCTGACCGTTTCCCCTACTACCTGGAATTCCGCCACGTCTATAAGACGTTCGACCGGCCAGTTTTAGTTGACGTCAACTTTCATGTCCGCAGTGGTGAGACCGTGGCCATCATCGGCCGGAGCGGCGTCGGCAAGTCGGTCAGCCTGCTGAACATCATGGGTTTCCTGCGGCCCGATTCAGGGCAAGTGATTGTGGCGCATGAAGATATTACCGATTTCGGCGAAGCCGAGATGCGTCGCATCCGCAAGAAAGTCACCATGGTGTTCCAGAACGGAGCCCTGTTTGATTCGCTGACGGTGGCTGAAAATATTGAATTCTCACTGGAAACACGTGAGGACTACGACCGCGAGAACAAAATGGCGGTGGTCCACGGCCTGCTGGAGCTGGTGGATCTTGTCGATTTTGCGGATTCCTCCCCCACGGATCTTTCGGTGGGACACAAACGGGCCGTGGCCATCGCCCGGGCACTGGCGGCGCAGCCGGAATGCATCCTTTACGACGAACCGACCACCATGGTGGATCCCATCATGTGCGCCCAGGTAGGCGACCTGATGCTACGGCTGAAGCAGCAACTGCAGTTGACCAGCGTGGTGGTAACCCATGACCTGGATCTGATGCGAAAAGTGGCCGATCGCGTGGTGTTCCTTTATGAAGGGGGCGTGGTCTACTTTGGTCCCGTCGCCGAGCTCGACGCGTGTCAACATCCTCATGTGCAGGAGTTTCTGCGTATGGACCGTGTGGAAGTGTAGAGTACTGTTGATGGCTTGCATGGCGCAGACGACTGTAGTGCGGTGGAGCGGTATGGTTCACCATGCCCGCTCGGGCACGGAGCTGGCCGCATGACCTTCATCGAGTTTGATGCCGCCTACGTGAAAAACCTTTCCGAAGGTGATACGGAAACAGAAGCTCATTTCACCAAATACTTTGGCGAACTGCTCTTCCTGAAGCTGCGCCACCGCATCCGGAATGTGCAACTGATTGAAGACATTCGGCAAGAGACCCTCATGCGGGTGCTGAAAGTGGTGCGAAACAAAGGGATCGAACATCCGGAGCGGTTGGGCGGGTTTGTGAACACGGTTTCCAATAACGTGATGTTCGAGGAACTCCGCAAGGAGGGCCGGACCCTGCCCATGTCCGATGACGCACCCGAGCCGCGCGATGAGCGGGTGGACATGGATGGTCCCTTGTTGAATGAAGAGCTGAAGGCGCAAGTGGCCTCCATTCTCGAAACGCTACCCGAGAAGGATTGCCGCCTGCTCCGGATGATCTTCTTAGAAGAAGTGCCCAAAGAGCAGGTTTGCCGTCTGTTCAATGTGGATGGTGATTATTTGCGGGTGCTGGTGCACCGCGCCAAGTCCCGTTTCCGGGCCGAGTTCGTCAAGCGGGCCCCGGCGGCGATGGTGATTCAACGGAAGGTGGGTGTCAGTGGAGCATAACGAAGCCATTCAAAGCCGCGCGGCGGAGCGCTACTCCATGGGGCAGATGCCGCCCGATGAGGCCGAACTGTTTGAAGCGCACTTCTTTGGCTGCCTGGAATGTGCCGAAGAAGTGCGCTGGATCTCTCTGTTCGAAGCCAACGCCAAGCAGGTAGTGGGCAAAAAGGTCCGGGAAACTGAGGCTCAGTTTGTGACGGTTGTCCCGCTCCAGCAGGACGTACGCATCCCCATTTCGGTGCCCAGTTCTGCTCTCAGCCTGGTTTTCTCGATCCCCGTTCCTTCGGGTTGGGGCGCCCGGCATGTCAGTCTGGCGACGGCCGCGGGCACGGCCCGCTTTACCATGGCGGTCCCGGAAGAACAACTGGCTGCTGGTTTGGTGACCGTGATGGTATCGGCCCGGGAGATGGATCCGGGGTTCAATCTGTTGACGCTGGTCTCAACGGACGGCGACCATCGTGACTACCCGTTCGACATCACGCTCAGCTAATCGGGACGGCCAGGGCGCCGTTCTAGTCCTGCTTCGGCAGGGTGTATTCGAAGATGTAAAGGTGCTTGCCGCCGGTGATTTCAATGTTCATCTGGCCCGCCAGCCCCACTAGTCCCTCGGTGCCTGAATCCGGCACGACGGTCAGCACCAAACCCGCGACACCGCGGTTCATGGTGCCACTGTGCTGCAGGACGAACGTTCCTTTTCGCCCACCCAGGGTTCCGTTTACCTTCTCCATCGCGACATAGCCGGCGGACCCTTCGATGGCGGTACGGAAGGCCAACATCTGCCCCTGACTGGCGGCTTCAAGATCGCCGTGGAACTGTTTGTCGATCAACATCCGGCCGATCGCCGGTTCACCCCCTTCGTCCACGGCCCCGGGCTTCAGCCGTACCTGGAACTCACCACGAATCTTGGTCAAGACGGTCTCGTTTGCGCACTGGTCTGGGCCGCGTCCCAGGTCAACGCGGGGGCGAGCAAAGCAGCCATCCGCCGCGCCGGCCATCCGGCGGCCACGGCACTGGACAGGCCAGACTGAGATGCTACCAAAGCTCGTGAACCGGGCGGAACTGATAGCGGGCGTCCACCGGAACATACTCAAAGCCCCGGCCGAACGGATCATCGCGGCGGATGGTGGTCCAGTCGATGCCCAAGGCGCTGTAGATGGTCGCCTCGATGTCCTCCGGCCGGATGTCACGGCCGGCGCTCCAGCCGTGGTCCCGGGTTTCGAAGGCTTGGGCGTCGGTGGTGCCGATGACGCTGCGGCCCTTCACCTTGGCCCCGGCCACCAACACGGCCTGCTGCAAGTGGTGATCCCGCCCCGCTTGGGCGTTCAGCGCCGTGCCCCCGCCATGGCGCACGGTGCGTCCGAATTCGCCCATGGCGATCACCAGCGTGTCATTCAGCTCACCGGAGGCCCGCAGGTCGCTCAACAGCATGCCGAGACCTAAATCGAACTGGCGGATGGTGGAGTTGGCATTGGCGGGATTGAAAGCACCCGTGTAAATGCCGGCATGATTGTCCCAACCGCCCACAGTGATCTGCACAAAGCGCGTTCCCAGATTCGACCGCACCAGATTGCGCGCCGCCAGGCAGGCATTGCCGAACCCGGTGTTGCCGTACCGCGCCCGCTCGTCGGTGGTGAAGGTGAAGGCCCGGTCGACGTCCGTGTTGTACATCATGCGCCGCGCACTCAGGTTATAGGCGCCGATCTCCGCCGGGCTGGCTCCGAGATCGTTCACCAGCACTTCTTCCGACGCCAGGTCACGCAGTAGGTTGTAGCGCCGCTGGAAATTCGCCTCGCCCTCGGGATTGCGGGTGTTGGCTAGGCCGCCACCGCCGGGGTTGACGAAAAACGGGGCGTGATCGCTGGCCAGATAGCCTTGTCCCGGCTGGGCCCCCGCATTCAGCGACATAAAGGCGGGCAACACGGCATCCTTCTGCGATAGCTCCAGCGACACAACCGAGCCGATATGCGGCGCAATGCGCGACAAGCCGCTGGTGGGGTTGCGGCCAATCTGCACCCAGTTCCGCGCCAGTTCATGCACCGCTGCCCAGCTCCGGACGGAGCGCAGCAGGGTGACTGAATCCAACTGCTCCGCCAGCCGCGGCATGATGCCCCGGGGCCAGACAATGCTCCCATAGGTCTCGGGCGTAAAGGCCGCCGGCGTGGCGCCGGGAAACATCTTGAAGTCGAACGTGTCGGCATGGCTGGGCCCACCCGACATCAGCACAAAGATCACCTTCTTGGCGGTGCCGATGGGTGTTCCGCCTGAAGCAGCCGCTTCCAGCTTTGGCGCGGGCAGCAGAAAATACCCACCCAGCGCGGAGGCCATATGCCGGAACATCACCCGCCGCGAAAGATGCGGTGCCCGCCAGAAGAAACAGCCTTTGGTTGAAGGTGGAGTGGCTTGCTTGCTCATGGGTTTCTCCGGAGGCTAGTAACTGAAGATGAACTCGGTGCGATTGGTTAGCACCCAAGCCAGGTCCTCAAATGAGGCATTGCGATTGGCCGCGCCGCGGCTGTCCAGATACCGGACGGTCTTGGCTTGCTCCGCGGCGCTGGGCAGCCGAGACAGGAAAGTCAGGTACAGCTCCGGAATCGCGGTGGCGTTCGGCAACCCGGCGATACGCCGGAGGTTGGCCGAATTGCCGAGCCTCACCCGGTTGGTGATAAAAGTGTCGTTCATCAGGTTCAGCTGCTGCAGAATTGAGCCCAATTGCAACCTATCCACGCCATCCCGATTGCCCCGGAAAAACGAGTTCATGAAAGCGGCCACTCCGCCGTTGGAGCGAGGCTCCACGGGTTCTGGAAAATGCATCGCCCATCGCACCGGCTCCGTCCATCCACCCACGGTATAGGTGCCCAGGACGCCCGTGGCCATCTGGATGGCATCATGTACTTCCTCGCCCTCCATGCGGCGCGGGTAGTGGCGCGCAAACAAAGGCACGTAGTCGATCTTCCAGGTGTCGTCATAGCGCGAACTCAGCTGGTAGCTGCTGCTCGACACCAATGCCCGGACGAACTCCCGCAGGCTGAAGTTGGTGCTGTTCAGGCCCTGCGCCAACTCCTCCAGCAGTGCCGGGTGGGTGGCTTGCAGGGTCCAGGGCGCGGGCGGAGGATTCTTCGGGTCCAGGCGCGCCGGATCAAGCTGATCGACCGGCTCCACCAAGCCCAGGTTGAAGAGCTGCTTCCAGATCCGGTTTGCCAGATTGCGGGTAAGCATCGGATCCTTCAGCAGGTTGTCGGCAAAGTGGCCGCGCCAGTCGGCGTTGGCTGGCGAGCCGCCCAGTCGGTACTCCGGAGTGAGGTTGCGTGTTGACCCCACCGGTACACGGTCCGGCCGGTTGCCGAAGTTGGTGTTCAGGTCATAGGTGCCCGCCGTCGCATCATTTACTTCCGTGCTCTGGAAAAAGTAGCTGGTGGCGTCGTTGTTGCCGACAAAGCGCAGCCGGGCAAAATAGGCCGACATCCGTTGGGCTTCCGTGCGGCGCGCCGTCCGGCCCCAGACACTCAGCAGGTCCAGGTGCCCGCGGCCATCGTGGCAGAGGATGCAGTCATAGTGGCCCATGCCCAAAAACTGCGTGGCCGCGCGGCTGAACGCGGTGTCGTAGGTGTCCTGCGCCGGTCCGCCGCCGGTGCTGGAGCGGACGCTCCAATTCGCTGGGGCGGAGCTGCTGACGTAATTGTTGCCTTTCGCGGTCAAGGCCTGAAAGATGATGTCGCGCAGGTTGACGCTGGGGTCGTTCAGCGAACGCAGCAGCCAGGCGTGATACTCATTGCGTCCATTGATGTTCAGGTTCCGGAACGAGTTGCTGGACGCGTTCTGCATCAGGTCGCCCAGCCAGTGCTGCCACTTATAGGAGAACTCCGGTGAATACAGCAGCGAATCGATCAGATCATCCCGTTTACGCGGATTGGCATCGGCGGCAAAGCCGCGGATCTGGTCCGGCGTGGGGATGCGGCCGGTCAGGTCCAGATAGATGCGGCGGACAAACTCATAGTCGTCGCTCAAGCGGGCGGAGCGCGCCCCCTCGGCGCTCATGCGGCCCAGGATGTGGACGTCGATGAAGTTGCGCTGCGGGATCTCGTTGGCATCCACCGTGGGGCCAACGTTGGCCGCAGGGGTCCCCACGGAAGCACCGCGAAGAGTGACATCCTTGGCCACCGCGGAGCGCCCGTAGCGGTCCAACCGTTCCTGCACCAAGGCCACGGCGCGCGCTTGCACATTCAGGAACCGTTCCGGCTCATCGCGGAAACTACAATTGACGCCCGGCGTGTCTTGCGCCCAAATTCCTGTGGCCGCCAGACTGGCCATCAGCACCCGTTTCATCCGTCCCATTCGTCCCCCGTCAAGTTGAATGCCGGAACTTCTTTCTAATCTTGAGAGTATACCAAATGGTCGAGGTATGGCCTATCCTCAAACTTCTTCACCCTTGTTGATCGGTCCGGGCTCCGCGTACACGGATAACCCTTTGCCTGTCCATCTTCCGGCCGCGCTCCAGGCCCGTCTGCTAGCTTGGGAGCACCGGATGATTGCGTTCTCCAATATCAATAAACAATACGGCAAGCAGCTGATCTTTGTCGAAGCCTCGTTCCAGTTGAACCCGGGCGAGAAGGTGGGGCTGGTGGGCCCCAACGGCGCGGGCAAGACCACGCTGTTCCGTCTGATCACAGGTGAGGAGTCCGCCGACGACGGCGACGTCACCGTGCCCAAGAAGCTGACCATCGGCTACTTCCGGCAGGATGTCGAAGAAATGCAGGGCCGCTCGGTGCTGGATGAAGCCATCGCCGGCAGCGGCCGCGTGGGTGATCTCCACCATGAGCTCGAAAGCCTGCTGCGGGACATGGAAGACCCCGACAAGGCCGACCAGATGGACGAGACACTGGCGCGGTTTGGCGAAGTGCAGCAGGAGTACGAGCATCTGGGCGGCTACACGCTGGAAGCTCAAGCTCGTGAAGTGCTGCACGGACTGGGCTTCCCGGACGTGCAGATTGATGGCGATGTCGGCGCGCTTTCCGGCGGCTGGAAGATGCGTGTGGCCTTGGCCCGCGTGCTTCTGGGGCGGCCCGATGTGCTGCTGATGGACGAACCGACCAACCACCTCGACCTGGAATCGATCATCTGGCTGGAGCAGTTCCTCAAGTCGCTGCAAAGCACGCTGCTGATGACCTCGCACGACCGCGAGTTCATGAACCGCATCGTCAACAAGATCGTCGAGATCGACGGCGGCGAGATCATCGCCTATTCCGGCAACTACGACTTCTACGAGCGGGAGCGGGCCATCCGCGAGGCCAACCAGCAGGCTGCCTTTGCGCGCCAGCAGGCGATGCTGGCGAAGGAGCAGCGGTTTATTGAACGCTTCAAGACCCACGCCGCCAAGGCCGCGCAAGTGCAGAGCCGCATCAAGTCGCTCGACAAGATCGAGAAGATCGAACTGCCCAAGAAGCGGCAAGTGGTGAAGTTCGAGTTCCGCGTCCCGGCCCGGTCCGGCGATCAGGTGGCGATGGTGGAAGGCGTCTCCAAGAGCTACGGTGAACGGTCGATCTACGACGACTTCTCAATGACCATCCGCCGGGGCGAGCGCTGGGCGGTGATGGGCAAAAACGGGGCGGGGAAGAGCACCCTGCTGAAAATGATTGCCGGTACTTTAACGCCCGACGCGGGCGGCATCCGGCTAGGGGCCAGCCTGCGGATGGGCTACTTTGCCCAGCAATCGCTCGACATCCTGGATTCCGACCTCACCGTCATCGACCAACTGCAGAAGGACTTCCCGCGCGACGGACTGGGCAGCCTGCGCAGCTTGGCCGGGGCGTTCCAGTTTTCCGGTGACGACGTCGAGAAGAAGATCTCGATGCTGTCGGGCGGCGAGAAGTCGCGTTTGGCGATGGCCCGTATGCTCTACGATCCGCCGAACTTCCTGGTGCTCGACGAGCCCACCAACCACCTCGATCTGGCTACCAAAGAGATGCTGGTGGAAGCGTTGAAGGACTTTGAAGGCACGATGATCTTCGTTTCGCACGACCGCGTCTTCCTGCGCGGCCTCGGCTCACGGGTGCTGGAGTTAGGCGGCGAAACCGGCACGGACAAGAGCCCGCGCCTCTACCCCGGCAGCTACGTTGAGTACGTGCAAGCGTTGGGTCACGAAGCGCCGGGCATCTACTCGTAATCCGGCCCGGCTAAGGGCGCGGCGGCGGGTCAATGGTAAGCGGTGCCGTCGCCCGGAAGACCGGGCCGCCAAACGTGGTCAGGTAGGCATCCACCGAGTAGCTGCCGGGCCGCAAGTTTGGCAGTTCCTCCATCCAGGTCCGTTCCCCTTGTATGCGTTCGACTGTTTGCGCCTGGGCGAACACGCGCGTGGCCGCCCAATTCCAAATCGCTTGGCCACGGTCGTCATAAACCGTGATGTCGTAGAGCTGCAGAGTGGGGAAAGTCAGCGTCAACGGCTGAGGTCCGGTGTGCCGTAGTGTCAGGCGCACGGAACTCCCTTCTACGCCGATGCCAAACGACGTTTCCGGCTGCGAGATAAACGTGACGCCGCCCAGGCTGGCATAGACCAGTTCCCACTCTGAAGCCTGAATGCCCCCGATGAAGCTCCGTTGGACGGGGCCGACATGGGGCAGAAATAGCTCGCGTGCCAAGCCCGGAGCAGAGTTTGAGTTCAAGTACTGAATGGCCAGCGCATTCGAGAACTGCCCGATCCGGCCCCGGAAAGATTCATTGCGCGTGCGCAACTGCGCCCGGCCATTGGCATTGGGTAGCGTGGTGTCGTAGGTCTCGCCCGCACCGGCGCCAAAGTTGTACCAGACCCCTTCCCGGCGGGTGGTGGGGTCCAGGTTGAACACCACGCCATCCTCATTCGTGCGCAGCCAAGCTTCGCCCGTCGGAAGCCCCGTCAGTACGGCGTAGGTATTGCCCGCGACGGTCTCCGCACGGGCTACTTGCAGCCGCACAAAGCCCCGGTCCGTGGTCCGGTAAACCCACAGATTACCGGGGTCGAGCGGCCAGTAATTCTGCGCGGCCACCGGTAAGGCGGTGGCGCAAAGCAACAAAGCCCAGCCTCCTGCGACTCGGCGCAGGCTATTGATAAAAATTCTTGTTCCAGGCATGTTTCCTCAGTACCTCCCATTGGTTCGAAGACAGTGATCCTAACTCAGAGACGCGGCAATTGGACTCAACGTTCCGCAAAGAGCGCATGCCCGGGATGACGGTGGACACCGCTTCCGCGCCCAGGCAGAATTGCAGTGCCACTTCCGCCAGGGATTGCTTCATCTCACCCAGATCCTTTTGCAACGCGGCCACCCGCTCCACCACCTGCGCGATGCGGCCATCGCGGAAGTACCAGGCGCGGAAGTCGCCTTCCTCGAACGCGCTGTCGAGCGTCATTTTGCCCGTCAGTGCACCCTCGTCCAGCGGCACCCGCGCCAGCACGCCGATGTTGTTTTTCTGGCAGGCGGGGAAGAGGTTCTTTTCGGGCGACTGGTCGAAGACGTTATAAATCACCTGCACGGTGTCGATCAGGCCGGTCTCGATGATCGAGAGCGCGGAATCGGGTTGGTGGTCGTTGATCGAGATGCCGAAGTAGCGAACCTTGCCGGAGGACTTCAGGTCTTCAATGCCGCGCCGCCATTCGTCGCGCTCCAGAAACTCCGGGTTCCAGACGTGCAGTTGTTGCAGGTCGATCGTCTCCACGTTCAGGTTGCGGAGGCTGGTTTCGGTGCACTCGATCAGATAGTCATAGGGGAAAACATCGTCGATGGCGACCCCGGGCTGAGCTGGCCAGACGCGATTCTTCGGCGGGATCTTGGTGGCGACCATCATCGGGTGCGGCGCGTTGGCCACCACCTGCGCAATGAGGCGTTCGCTGTGGCCTTCGTTGTAGGCCAAGGCCGTGTCGATGAAGTTTAACCCTAACTCCATGGCCCGGCGCAGCGAGGTCAACGAATCATCGTCCGCTCCTCCGCGCCATTGATTGCCGCCGATGCCCCAGGCACCATAGCCAATCTCACTCACCTTCAGTCCGGTCCGTCCCAGTGTGCGATAGTTCACCTTCTCAGCATGGCAAATCCCGGGTCGAACTGAAGGCCGGGAATCGACCTGACGGCGGCGCAGAGCCGTGACACACTCTAAGAAGATGCCGCGCCTGCTAGTTCTGCTGGTCTGCCTGGTGACGATGGCGGCCCCATCGTGGGCCGCGACGCTGCGGCTCTACTTGAAGGACGGCACGCACCACACCATCCGGGAATATCAGGTGGAAGGCGACCGGGTGAAGTACTTCTCCACCGAACGTGGCGATTGGGAAGAACTGCCGGTGGAACTGGTGGACCTGAAGAAGACTGAATCGGAACGCGTCCGTATCGATGAGAGCGTCAAGAAGGCTGCGCTGGAAGAGGAAGCCGAAGAGAAGGCGGAGCGCGAGTTCGCCAAAGAGATCCGCCGCGTTCCGCGTGAGCCCGGCGTGTATCTGGTGGATGAGGAACTGCTGAAGCCCATGCCCCAGGCCGACGTCAAGCTGGTCAGCGACAAGAAACGTAGCTTCCTGAAAACCATCACCCAGATCCCGCTCAACGGCAAGGCCACCATCGAAGTGGCCAACGAACATTCCGCCCAAACGGTCCGCGGCCGGCGGCCGGATTTCTGGGTGCGGCTGAAGGATGATGTGGCGCTGGTGATCGTCAAGCTGGAGCCGTCCAAGAAGGGCTCCCGCATTGTCGAGAAGGTCTCGATTGTTCCGGTGGTGAAGGAGATGGTGGAAGAGCGCGAAGTGGTGGAAACCTTTCGCCGCCAGTTTGCTGAAGGCCTCTACAAGCTATGGCCCACCAAAGATCTGGAGCCCGGTGAATACGCCGTGGTGACCTTCGTCGAAGGCAAAGGCGACCCGCAAGTGTGGGACTTCCGGGTCGAATAGATGCGCTCTTAGAGAATCTCGAAACCGGACTGTTTAGTGGGCGCGGCCTCCATCTCCTCCACCTGCCGCACGTCTGATAACCGGGGCCCCACGTGGAGATGACCACGCAGCGTATCCACCGCCTCCGGCGACCCGGTGGCCAGTACTTCCACACGGCCATCGGCCAGATTCTTGGCGTAACCGGTCAAACCCAGCGGTAGGGCGTGCTGCCGGACGAAGCCCCGGAAGCCGACGCCTTGGACACGTCCGGAGACCCAAAATTGCCGCGTTTCCATGACGGTTGTCTTCATGAGGTGAACTTCACTCAATTTATCGCTTTCTTGTTGTCCGCTAAACAGAACGTCTCGAAGCTGCCCTGAATGAATGGCCAGCTGATTTCGTGGGATGGGCCCGATCATTCAGCTTGAGATCGGTTCCGGATTATTAATCTGAATTGGAGGAAGATGATGACTAAGCACTTGTTTTGCGTGATCGCCGGCACGATGTTCGCTACTGCGGCTTCTGCTGGCGTGATTTCATATTCGGACCTGGCCGCTTTCAATGCGGCCACGGGCACGCCGCCGGTCGCGATTAGTTTTGATGGCTTTGCGGCGAACTCGGTACTGCCTGCGACCGTCGCTGGAGTGTCGTTTGCCGCTGCTGGTGGCAACAGTCTGAACGTGGTCGCTGCCGCGGACACGTTTACCACCCTTGGCGGTGCGTTCCCAGGCTATTCCGATGCGGTCTTGTTGAATAACACTTTACTGGCGACCAGTGGGGCGATGGTCCTGTCGCCCGGCGGCAAGGAGTTGGTGCCCGGCCCCGCGACTGCTCAGGAAGATGGGCTGATTCTGACTTTCGCGACGCCGGTGACCGCTTTCGGCTTGGACATTCTGTTCCAGTCCTATGATTTCGGGCCGTTTGTTTCCATCACGGCCTTTGACCAGAACAACTCGCAGGTGTATTCGGGTGGTCCGGTGGCCGGAGCTGGCGGGGCCGGTTCGCCGCCTGCGACGGTGTTCTGGGGTATCCAGGGGACACTCGGAACCACCATCTCCCGGATCGAGTTCAACGAGTCGGACCGCAACAATGACAATCCTGACTCCAACATCGGGTATGACACGCTTCGGTTTGAGGGAGCGAGCGTCGTAGTACCGGAACCAGGCACGATCGCCTTCGTCGGCCTGGGCCTGATCGCCGCATTCGTGGCCCGCTCCCGCCGGTAGCGGTTTTTCGCTAGTTTCGTTTCAGCGCGGGGGTGGCCGAACAATCCGCCCCCGCGTTCCTTTTTGGGCTCTGCGTTCTTCTATCTCGTCGCTCGCACGCGAAACCAATCCCTTACAATACCTTCATGAGTTCCGAACCGGTGCGCAAAGCACCCACAGAATTGCTGCGGCAATTGGGAGTAGTCAGTGCCGTGGCGCTGGTGGTCTCCAATATGGTGGGCACCGGGATCTTCACCTCCAGCGGTTTTCTCGCCGGGGACCTGGCTGACCCGACGCTGTTCTTCGCCATCTGGATTGTCGGAGCTGTTGTCAGCCTGGCCGGCGCGTTCTGCTACAGCGAACTGGGCATCAACTACCCCAGCTCCGGTGGCGAGTACGTTTACCTCACGCAAGCCTATGGGCCGGTCTGGGGCTTTCTGACCGGCTGGAGTTCGCTGTTTGCCGGCTTCTCCGCGCCCATTGCGGCGGCCGCGCTGGCCTTTGCCGGGTATCTCGCCTATTTCTTTCCCGCACTCAAGCAGAATCTGTTGACCCTCGGCCCGTCCTGGTTTGAAGTTCGGATTGGGGGCTTGCAAGTGTTGGCGGTGCTGCTCATCGCGACGTTGACGATTGTCAACACGTTGGGCACGTTGCGGGCCGCGCGCTTCCAGAACGTGATGACCGGCTTGAAGATCACCGTTCTGTTGACTTTCGTTTTCATGGGCCTGGCCATGGGCAACGGCAACTGGTCCAACCTGTCCCAGATGACCGAGCGCACTTCCACCACGCCCCTGTTCGCCCAGTTCGGCATCAGCCTATGTTTCGTTTACATGAGCTATTCCGGCTGGAACGCAGCCACCTACATTGCCGAAGAATTGAAGGCTCCGGCGCGGACGCTGCCCCTGGCGCTGATGATCGGCACCGGCATGGTGGCGGCGATCTTTCTGGGGATGAATTTGGTGTTCGTTTATGCCGCGCCGTTGAGTGAAATGCGGGGCGTTTTCGCGGTGGGTTCGTTTGCCGCGTCCAAGCTGTTCGGTGCGGGTGTGGCCGGTGTCTTCAGCGGAGCAATGGCGCTCTCGCTGGTGCCGACCGTCAACGCCATGGTCACCATCGGGCCGCGGGTCTATTACGCGATGGCCCGCAACGGGGCGTTCCTGTCGCTGGCCGCCTATGTGGATCCCAAGCGCCGGACGCCGATGGCGGCGATTCTACTACAAGGTGGGATCTCGATTCTGATGACCTTTACGCCCTTCCCCTCGTTGATCCAGTTCATCGGCATGACGCTGAACTTCTTTGCGGTGATGGCGGTGGCTTCACTGTTCATGTTCCGCCGGCGTGACGGCTGGAAGCGGACCGGCGTGGTCAACTTTGCCTGGCCGCTGATGCCGGTAGTGTTCATCCTGGCCGGGACCTGGATGACGATTTACGGCTTCATCTACTCGCCGGTGGTTTCGTTCTCCGCCACCGCTTTGATGGTGGTGGGAGCGCTGGTATTCCATTCCCGCTACCGCCCGGCTCAGACGGCCATGGCGGCGGGAGACTAGGCGCGAAAGCGAGCAACCCCATGGCAGCTAAACTACTCGACGGCAAATTGATCCGGGATGAAATTCTGGCCGAGTTGCGGCCCCGGGTCGAGGCACTGGCCCTGCGGGGACGGGCTCCGGGCTTGGCGGTGGTGCTGGTAGGGCACGACCCGGCCTCCGAGCTTTATGTGCGCAGCAAGGAGAAAGCCTGCGCCCAGCTGGGCATTTATAGCGAGAAACATACTCCCCCGGCCTCCAGCACCACCGCCGAGCTGATTGCGTTAGTCGAGAGCTTGAACACCCGTCCGGAAATCGACGGGATCCTGGTGCAGATGCCGCTGCCCCCGCAGGTCGACACCCGCGCCCTGTTGCACGCCGTCGATCACGCCAAGGATGTCGATGGGTTCCACCCGATGAACGTCGGCAAACTGGTGGAAAACCAGCCCGGTGCCCGTGCCTGCACCCCAGCTGGCGTGATGGAGATTCTGCGGCGGTATGAGTTGCCGGTGGCGGGCAAACGCGCCGTCGTGGTCGGGCGATCCGACATCGTGGGCAAGCCCATGGCCCTGATGCTGCTTCATGCAAATGCCACCGTGACTATTTGCCACTCCCAAACGTCTAACTTGGCCGAAGAATGCCAGCGCGCGGATATTCTAGTGGCCGCTCTCGGCCGGCCCGCCATCCTGGGGGCGGCGCACATCAAGCCGGGCGCGGTGGTGATCGATGTGGGCATCAACCGGGTGGACGGCAAAGTACTGGGCGATGTGCAGGCCGAGGCGGCGGCGGAACTGGCGTCCGCTTACACACCCGTCCCCGGCGGCGTCGGGCCCCTCACCATCGCCATGCTGATGTCGAACACCGTTTCCGCGGCCGCGCGACGGCTGGCCTAGCCGTGCTGCGCGTGGGTCTCACCGGCGGCATGGCCACCGGCAAAAGCTTTGTCGCCGCCGAATTGCAGCGGTTGGGTTGCGATGTCCTCCAGGCCGATCAAGTGGGCCATCGATTGCTGCAAGCGGGGGGCGCAGCGGTGCTGGCGGTCGTCAAGGCGTTTGGACCCCAAGTGCAGAATGCCGAGGGCGGCATTGACCGCTCCGCCCTGGCCGCCATTGTATTCAGCGATGCGGCGAAGCTGGCGGAATTGAACGGAATCGTCCATCCACTCGTCTTTCAACAAGAGGAGGATTGGATGGCTCAGTTGCGCCCCGATGCCATTGCGGTGGTCGAAGCCGCCATTCTCATCGAATCCGGATCCTACCGCCGCTTCCAGCAGATCATCCTCACCACCTGTGACGAACCCGTCCAGATTGCGCGAGCCATGGCCCGCAGCGGCCAGAGTGAGCCGGAAGTGCGGGCGCGTCTGGCCCGGCAACTGCCGCTTGCACAGAAGCGGCGGTTTGCCGACCATATTATTGAGACCTCAGGCAGCCCGGAATCGACCATTGAACAGACCCGGGCGGTCTACCAAAAATTGCGGAGTCTGGCATGAAGGCTAGAATTTTCATCATCGCGGCGCTGTTGGCCGGCGGCTTCTACTACGCCACGTCAGTGGCCCGGGGAGATTGGCGGGCGTTCTTCGCTTCGCGCACCAGCACCGGATTGCCGATCTGGAGTGCCCCGGAAGTGGCCCGCTCGGCGGGCTTGAGCTCCGATGAAGTCAACAGCATCGACATCTACAAGCGGGCCCACCCGGCCACGGTAAACATCACTAGCACCGTCTACCAGCGCAACTGGTTCATGGAACTGGTGCCGCGCACTGGCACAGGGTCCGGCTTCTTCATCGACGACAAAGGCCACATCCTCACCAACAACCACGTGATCACCGGAGGTGGTCAGGGCGTGGGCAAGAAGTTGACGGTGACTTTGGCGGACAAGAGCACCTACACCGCCTCCGTGCTGGGCCTGGACCCGCTGAACGATTTGGCCTTGATCAAGATCGAACCGCGCGGCAAGTTTACCTACCTCAAAATGGGCGATTCCGACGCCATCCAGGTGGGCCAGAAAGTGCTGGCCATCGGCAATCCGTTTGGTCTCGACGGCACGCTGACGACGGGCGTCATCTCCAGTATGGGCCGTACGATTCAGGACGAGCGCGGCCGCGAACTGGAAGGCCTGCTGCAGACCGACGCCTCGATCAACCAAGGCAACTCAGGTGGGCCGTTGCTGGATAGCCAGGGTAGCGTCATTGGCGTCAACACGGCGATTCTGGCGGGTCCGCAGGGCATGGGCACCACGGGCATTGGCTTTGCGATGCCTATCAACAAAGCCAAGACGATGCTGGACGACTATCAGGCGGGCCGAAAGTATTCGCCGCCGCGCCTGGGCGTCAGTGTGGTCTATGTGGTGGGCGAACTGGCGGAGGCGCTGGGTTTGCCGCAGCAGGGAGGCCTGTTGGTGCAGGGCGTGACGCGCGGCTCGGCGGCGGAAGCGGCGGGCATCCGGGGACCGCGTGAGCTGGCCATCATCGGCAATGCTGAAATCGGCGTCGGTGGCGACCTGATCGTGGCCTTGGACGGCAAACCGGTGGACCGTTTGGACGCCATCAGCCGGACGTTGTCCAAGAAGAGGGCGGGCGATCAGTTGGAAGTGACCCTCTCCCGCGGTGGGCGCAACGTTTCGCTCAAACTGACCTTGGGCGCGGCACCCGCTGAAGATCGGCTCTAAGTCCGGCGGGTGTGGCCCGGGCAGGGTATTGTAGAACTCATGCTGACCCGCCGCGCCGCCTTGTTCACCCCTGTGGCGGTGGCCGTGGGCGGCGCAACGGCAGCAACGGACAAAATGAATCTAAGTCTCCACCAATACACGTCCGCTGGCGCGGGCTATCAGCGATCCCTGGAAGGTTGGGCCAAGGCGGGCATCCGCTTCGTCGAGCCTGCCGCCAATCTACTGGACGAGTATCTGAAAACCGAATCGATGGCCAGCGCCAAACGGGTGCTGACCGACAACGGACTCACCGTCGTCTCTGGTGCCATCGGCACCACCGGCTTGTGGGAGCCCAACCCCAAGTTCGCCGAGAACCTCGAAGCCTTTAAGAAGCGCTGTGCGCAATTTGTCGAACTGGGCGCGCCCGTTGTCTATTCACCCTGCGCCACTACCGCCAAATTCACCGTGGACGACTACGCCCGCGGCGTCGACAACATCCGGCAAGTGGCGGAGGTGGCGCGACAGTTCGGGTTGAAGGTGGGGGCCGAGTTCGTGCGGAATTCAACCTTCATGGCCTCGCTGCCGACCGCCCTGCGGCTGTGCCGGGCCGCCGCGCACCCCAGCTTTGGCGTCCTGTTCGACTGCTACCACTTCTGGTCCGGCCCCAGTAAGTTCGAGGACCTGGACCAGATCCGGCCCGGCGAGATCGTGCACGCCCACTTGAACGACACGCAGGACTTGCCGCGCGAACTGCTGGACCAACAATCCCGCGTCATCGCCGGAGACGGCGTCGCGCCGCTGGCCCGCATCCTCCGCAAGCTAGTAGACAAAGGCTATGCCGGACCCATCTCGGTGGAGCTATTCCTCCCCAAGTTCCAGCAAGCAGATCCGTTCACATTGGCCAAAGAGATCAAGGCCAAGTCGGAAGCCGTCTTGAAGCTGGCCTAGGTCTAGTCGCGGCCAGGCGCGTCAGGCGAACAGTTCGCGGATCACCTGGCCGCCGGTCTGGCTGAGCTGCTTTTCGCGTCCCGCATGCAGGTAACGGAGCTTGCTGTCGTCGAGACCCAGCAGATGCAGCAGCGTCACATGGAAGTCCTTGATCGGATGCACAGTTTCGGCGCTGGCCAGCCCTACTTCATCAGTAGCTCCCACGATGCGCCCCGCGTGAACTCCGCCTCCCGCCAGCCAGATGGGCATGGCGGTGGCATTGTGATCCCGGCCCCAGGCCTGTCCACCTTGCCGGATGCCGTTGTCAGGGCTGCGGCCAAATTCACCGGCCCAAACCACCAGCGTTTCATCGAGTAGCCCCATCCGTTTGAGATCCTTCAGCAGGCCGGCGATCCCTTGATCGACCGCCCGAATCCGTGCGCCGTGGGCCTTCTCGATGTAGTCATGAGAATCCCAGCCGCTGGCCATCACTTGGACAAACCGGACGCCGGAGGTGATCAACTTCCGGGCCAGCAAACAGCGGCGCCCAAATGCATCCGCATCCTTGTCCGGTCCGCCGATGCCGTACATGGAGAGCGTCGCCGCCGATTCTTTAGACAAGTCCACCACGCCCGGCATCTCCGCTTGCATCCGGAACGCCAGCTCATAGCTCTCCATCCGGGCCAGCAATTCTGAGTGTTCCGGATGCCGCTGATGGTGCAGCTTGTTCAGTTCGCTGAGATAAGCGAGATCCGCTTTCTGCTGCTCCATCGAGGTGCCCGGCGGCGGAGCCATATCCAGCACCGGGGATCCCGCCGGCCGCAGGGGCGTGCCTTGGTAATGGGCGGGCAAGAAGCCAGCAGACCAGTTAGCGGCTCCACCTTGCGGGTAGGCCAAGTCCGGCAGGACGACAAAGGAGGGCAGGTTCTGGTTGAACGTTCCCAGCCCATACGACACCCAAGAACCCACCGCCGGGTCGCCTCCGAACTGCGTACCCGTGTTCAGGTGATAGAGCGCGGTAGGGTGGTTGACGCTTTCCGCCCGCAGGCCTCGATAGAAGCAAACATCGTCCACGACACCCGCAAACTTCTCGAACAGGCTGTTGATCTCAATGCCCATCTGACCGGCCCGGCGGAACTCAAATGGGCTGCGCACAAAGTAGCGCTCGCCTGTGTTCATGTTGGCTTCAAACTTGTTCCGTTCCTTCTGGAACTTCGTCATGTGCAACGAACTGAGCTTGGGCTTGGGGTCAAACGTGTCGATGTGGCTGGGCCCGCCTTCCATCAGCAGGAAGATGCACCGCTTCGCCTTGGTGGCATGGTGCGGCGGCTTGGGTGCCAGCACACCATCGGCGGCCTGCGCCTCCTGGCTTGCAAGCAACGCCTTCAGCGCCACGCTGCCCAGCCCCATGCCCGCTCTGTAAAGCAGGTCACGGCGGGTGGGCATGGCGGTTAACAAACGGGACTTAGTAGACATAGACAAACTCATTGGAGTTGAACAGCGCCAGTAGAATCCCGGCCAAGGCTCGCGTGCCGGGCCCTACTTGGCTGGGGTGAAGATTCTCTTCAAAGGTGGCTGGATCTTCCTGCTGCACGAACCGGTGCTGTTCGCCGGTCAGTTCACTGGTGATCATGTGGACCACCGGCTGAGGAGGTACCCGTGCCGGAGCGGGATGGCCCTTGTGATGCGCCTTCGATTGCTCGTAGTGGCGCAGGGAGAGCGTCAGCTCCGGTCCGGTGGGTGCGCGCCCAAACGCCAGCGAAAATGCCCGGCTGATCCGGCTTTCCGCCGTCGTCGCCTCCCGCTCAATGCGGGCCGCCGCCGCCAGGGCCATGTCCTGGACAAACTGCCCGTTTAACAGCGAGAACGCTTGTGTCGGCACCACGGACGTCTCACGGCGCTCGCAGGAAAAATCCATACTGGCACCGTTAAAGACCTCAATCATCGGGTCCACCAGGCTCCGTTGCTGGAACGAATAAATGCTGCGGCGGTTCCGTTCCCGTTTCAACGCCGAAGGCCGGTACACGGGCGCCAATGAGCCCATGCGGTGCTGCGGCTGTTTCGCCACGTCCTTATTGATCTGCGGGAACGTGCCTGGACCTCCCGCATCGGGGCTTAATTCTCCCGCCACCGCCAGGATGCTGTCCCGGATCACTTCCGATTCGACGCGATGCGGTGGAAAGTAGCTGAGCAGATCATTGGTGGGATCGATCCGCTCCACCTGCTTGGGGTCTAGCGCCGCGCTCGACCGTTGATAGGCCGCCGACAGCATGATCTCGCGGTGCAGTGCCTTGACGCTCCAGCCCTGCTGGATAAACTTCGCCGCCAGCCAGTCCAGCAGTTCCGGATGGCTGGGCTTGCGGCCCATCTTGCCAAAGTTGTTGCTATCGGTGGCGATGCCTTTGCCAAAGTGATACTGCCAGATGCGGTTCACCATCACCCGCGCGGTCAACGGATTGTCCGGATGTGCCATCCATTGCGCCAGCACTGCCCGCCGGTTCCCGACCGTTGTGGGGATTTCCGGCTCCCCATAGCCGCTGTAGCGATGGACCAAGTGAAACAATCCGGGCGTCACCTTCTCGCCGGGCGACTGGAGATTACCGCCGGGCAGAATCGCCACATCCTGCGCCTGATAGGCGGATCTCAGGGGATACTTCAGATTCGGTCCGCCGTCGGTGGCCCCATCCAGGGGGCCGCTGGAAACCGCAAAGGCCTTGGGCTCAAACCGGTCCATTGATTCACGGTATAGCTGCATGTGCTTCTGGAAAAGCTTGAACTCCTCCATCTCAGAACCGTTCAGGGCCGCCTTTGATCGCTTGGCCTTTTCGGCCACTCCCGCCGGCAGATCTTCAGTGCGGGTGACTCCATGCTGCTTCATGGTCCGCTCCAGGGCCGTACGGTCGAACTCGTCCATCTGTTGCTTGGTCCGGTCCAGTTTGGCCTTCAGGTTGGCTCGCCCCGCGTCGAAGTTGTGGGTGTGCTCACCAGGGAGAAACGGCGCGGAAGGCCGCACGAACTCGGTGGTCGCGAAGATTGCCTGCATCCGGTAATAGTCTTTGGTCGGGATGGGGTCGAACTTATGGTCATGGCAGCGGGCGCAACCGGCCGTCAATCCCAGAAAAGTGGCGCTGACGCTGTGCGTCACGTCATCGAGAAACATCTGCCGCGTGACTGCCTCCACCGACATGCCGGTGTGCTCCCAGGGGCCCGCGCGCAGAAAGCCGGTGGCGATTAACGCCTCTCCGTTACCCGGGTAGAGCTCATCGCCGGCCACTTGCTCCCGGATGAACTGGTCGTACGGTTTGTCGTTTTGAAATGCGCGGATCACATAGTCGCGGTAACGCCACGCATTGGGGCGTTCGAAGTCATTGGAGTAACCGCCCGTATCGGCGTACCGGACCACATCCAGCCAGTGCCGTCCCCAACGCTCGCCGTACCCGCGGGAAGCCAGGAGACGGTCGATCAGTTTGGCATAGGCTTCCTTGGAGCGATCAGCGGCGAAGGCTTCCACCTCGGCTGGCGACGGCGGCAGTCCGGTCAGGTCAAGCGTGGCGCGGCGAATCAATAAACGCCGTTCGGCCGCCGGAGCAGGGGAGAGCTTCTTCTCGGCCAGCTTGGCGTTGATAAAGCCGTCAACGCTCAAGTGCGCGAAGATCTTCTTCAGCGGCCGGAACGCCCAGAGATCTACCTGCTTGTAGTTGCCCCAAACGTCCAGCTTGGCCGTTTGATCCCACACGGCTCCGGCTTCGATCCAGCGCTTGAACGCGGCCACGGTCTCGGGCGGTAGACGGTTGGAGGTACCACCTGGCGGCATCTTCAGGTCGCCGTCGGCGGCGATGGCCCGGTAGAGCAGGCTGGCTTCGGCCTTGCCTGGCACCAGCGCCGGCCCCCGCTGCCCACCCCGCAACAGCCCTTCGCGCGAACTGAGGTCAAGTTTCGAAAGAGCCTGCGCCGGACCATGGCAGCCTTCGCAGTCCTTTTGCAGGACAGGCTGGATGATGCTTCGAAACACAGACTCCTCGGCTGCCAGCGGCGGCACCATCAGCATCATCAGCGCCAGGATGTTCATGGCTACTCTCCTATCTAATGGCGCCACCCGAGATGGGCGGCATCCAGGGCCGACATTAAGCGGGTCGAGCCGATTTCGATTTTATCAAGCCAACTTGGCCCCGAAACAACTTCTGAAGTTCCACCGAGGAGGGATACCGGTCTGTTCGTGCCCGTTCGTTTGCCGGTGTCTTCAAGGCGTGATATATAAATGTCTTCACAGGAGGATTGTTTATGCACGCACGGCTTTTCGTTCTCGTATTGCTGGTCTGTTCGGTCGCCTGGTCTCAGGCCGTCACCGCTAACCTGGTCGGAACTGTAACCGATTCCAGCGGCGGTGTGGTTCCCCAGGCAACGATTTCGATTCTCGAAGTCAATACGGGACTCGCTCGCAAAGTGTCCACCAATGAGGTTGGCCAGTACAGCCAGCCCTATTTGCCACCGGGCCTCTATCGGGTGGAAATCGAGCATCAAGGCTTTAAGAAGTTCAGCCGCGACAAGGTTGAGCTCAATGTCGCGAGCACGGTGCGCATTGACGCCACCTTGGAGCCGGGACAAGTCACCGACGTCGTCAATGTCACCGCCGAGGCCTCACTGCTTCAAACAGACCGGGCGGATGTCAGCCGGTCGGTGACCGGACAAGCGGTTCGCGAGTTGCCGGTGCCGAACCGGAGCTTTCAAGCGCTGGTGGGCTTGTTGCCAGGCGTCTCCGTTCCGGTGGCCAACTTCACCGCTTTGGAGGATCCGCAGCGGACCACGTTCTATCAGTCCAATGGCCAGGGAAACAGCGCTAACAATGTCCAGGTGGATGGAGTAGACAACAACAACCCCACCCTGGGCCTCACCATCTACATTCCTCCGGCGGAAGCGGTGCAGGAAGTCAATATCTCCACCTCGAACTACACCGCTGAATTTGGTCGTGCCGGAGGTGCGGTGGTCAACGTCGTGACGCGCGGCGGCAGCAACCAACTCCACGGTGCCTTCTTCAACTTCCTGCGGAATCGCGAACTGAGGGCCCGGAACTTCTTCAATTTCGTGCCGCAAGCCAAGCCCGCCCTGGCGCGCAACCAATACGGCGCTACCCTGGGCGGGCCCATCCGCAAGAACAAGACGTTCTTCTTCGGATCGTTCCAAGGCGTCAACCAACGGCAGGCGACCACGCAGCTCAACACGATTCCCGTTAGCGACTGGCGAAGTGGAAACTTCGCGGGTGTTCCGGGTTTGACCCTCTACGATCCCGCCAGTGGCAATCCTGATGGCACCGGCCGGACACCGTTCGCCAACAACAGCCTACCTGCGAACCGCCTTCATCCGGTAGCCCGTATTCTGACGCCGTTGATCCCGGCCACTAACGTAGCGGGCCTGAACAACAACATCGTCGGCAACGTGCCCTTCACGCAGGATGGCTATAACTTCGATGGCCGCGTCGACCATACCTTCAACGAGCGCAACTCGGTCTTCGTCAAGTACAACTACTCCCCCTACGAAGTGGCGCAAGGGGCGCTGCTGGGGGCCAAGGTGGGCGATGGCGTCATTTCGCAGGTGCGCACGCACACGGTCTCCCTCAACTACAACCGCCAGTGGTCACCATCGTTGCTGATGGAAGCCCGCGCGGGCTATAACCGCTACTTTGCCGATGTGAACGGCAACAACATCGACGACCCGCTGGCGAAAGAGTTGCCCATCCGCAACCCGAATCCGGACGCGATCTCCACCCGCGGAGCGCCCCGCTTCCAGATCAGTGGAATGCCCGCCATGGGGCCGCCCGTTGTCTATCCCTTGATCAATTCCGACAACCTCTTCAACTTTGTCAACAACTGGACCAAGATTGCTGGAAAGCACACCGTGAAATGGGGCGCGGACCTCCGGCGAATTCGTGCGGACCGTTTTCAGCCGCAGGGCCTGAACTTTGGCCCGCGCGGCCGGTTTGATTACAACCCGGGTACCACGGCGATTCCCGGGCAAGCCCTTGGCCCGTTTGGGACACTAGGCAACTCTTTCGCCGCGTTTCTGTTGGGCGCCCCCGATCTGACGTATCGCACGTTCCAGACCGTCACCCCCACCAACCGGTTAACGCAGGCCTTCTTCTTCTTCCATGATTCCTGGC
>CANGYQ010000011.1 GCA_947458745.1 Bryobacteraceae bacterium
CCACTGCTTCAGCGTCTCCACCTCGGCCGCCGTTAGCCGGGCACCGGAGGGCGGCATGGAGAAGCCCTCCTTGGTGCTCAACACGCGTTCGATCAACCTGCTTTCGCCAGACTTGCCGGGCAGGATGGCGGGGCCGGAATAGCCGCCCTTCAATCCCGCCTCCCGGTCGTCCAGACGCAGGCCGCTCATCTGTTGAGATGGGCCGTGACAGGCCAGGCACCGCTTCTGCAGCAGTGCCCGCACCTCGGTGGTCTGCGCGGCTAAACCAGCGCTGAGTCCGACGAAAAGCAGTACCCTCATGTTTAGATTATTTCAGCTTTGAGAAGTCGGTCGCGTCCATGTAGACCCGATCTACTTTCAGCACGATCTTGCCGTCCTTCTCGGATTCGGTGCGAGCCTTCACCCAAACCGGGTCCTTGCCGAAGTCGGCCCAGGACTTGTCGGCGGCGGCCTTGCTTTCGTGCTTCAAGACGTAGATCAAAGTGTTTTTCTTGGCCGGTTCATCCTGGGGAACCCAGTAGCCAATGTTCACCATGCCGTGCTTTTCAAACAGCGCGGTGGTGTGGTCCTTGAATCGGGCCAGCAGGTTGGGCAGCTTTCCTTCGTGGGTCGTGTAGGTGCGGAGTTCGTAAACCGCCGCTTGGGCGCTAAGCGCGGTGAACGCAGTCATCAGCGCGGCAACAGAGAGCAATCGCTTCATCATGAAGCCGATCATATCGCGGTCACCAGCGTGGTGTCGAAATATCGTCCATGGTTCTGCTGACTTGCGCTGCCGTTCCGGGTGCGGCCAACGCCGGTTTGCCGATGGTGGGATCGGCCTATGCCGGAAACCATCTACAAGCTTGATCCGCGCCGCACGGTGCACTTGCGAGGCTTTGACGGACTTGGCGCGTCTGCCGCTCTCCATTCGGCCACTGCTACGGGCTTCAAAGCCAGCGGGACCTTCCGCGATGCGGCGGACTTTGCGGTCGTGGTGCTCTACGATGCCGACAACTTCTTTGAGCACCCGCGCCTACGCTACCTGCCGGACTTCAACTTCAGTGGCCTGACACTGCAGTTCGACCTCCGCTACACCGGCCTGATGCCGATCGATTCGCCCAAGTTCCCGACCATCGATTGGCCTTATCTCAGTGCGTTGCGCCCGGATGGCACGCCGATCCAGGTCCGCCTGTTCGACTATGCCCAGCAGGTGGGCGGCACCTACTCTGCAGCCAGCGCGTCTTTCACCATTGAAGCGAACAACCCGAAGGCGTTTGACCGCGTGACGCTGTGGTATCTGAATTACGCGTTCGACTACATCGCACCGGCAGTGGAATGCTCGTTCACCTTTTCCGCCACCGGCATCCCGGGAACCACCCACGGACTGACCGTGCGCGGCATCGACTATGTCGTGACGGAGGTGCCGAACGAGAGCAACACGGCGCTGACGTCCCGCATTCTCGCGGCAGTCAGCAGTTGCCCGGATGTCACCGCGGCCCAGGTGGCGGGCAACCAGATCGATGTCACCAACGGACGTGACGACGGTTTGGGCTACGTCGTCGCCTCCACCAGCGGCAATTCATTCACGATCTACGGCGTGGGTCCGAACAGCATCGCCGCCAATCTGGCGTGGCAGATCAATCAGTCGAATTTTGGCATCGGGAACATTCCCCTTTCGGCCAGCGCCGCCGGGGCCACCTTGACCGTGACCGCCGCGCGTCCCGGCGTGGATGGCAACTATCTGGGGATGTACGCCACATCCAAAAACTCGCGCCTGCGAACGACGGCGGAGTATGCGTCGTTTACCGGTGGCTCTTCTGAGGCCTCGTGGCGGGTGACGCTGGACTTTGCCGCGCTCGGCCTGAGTGAAGTCCGCCGCATGTGGCTGACGCTGGCCCCACCGTTGGCCTACGGGGCCGCGATTTCTGGGACCGACTGGGAAGCCGATTTCGCCAACTGGACCGTCACTGGTCCTGTCGCTACCCGGCGGTTGGCCGTGGCTGGGCCGGATAGTGTTCGGGTGGAAGAAGATGACTCCTGGTGCAGCTTCTCGGGCCAGTGGAGCACGGAGGACGGCTTCTTCTCGAAAGGCTATGCCGCGCGGACTGAGACGGCAGACAGCACCGTCACCATCCGGTACCACTGCGGCTCCGTGCATGACGTCTGGGTGGGGACATCGCTCTTCACCGGGTACGGCCAGTTTGGCGTGCGCCTGGATGATGACACGGAAACCACGCTCAACTGTGCACTCGTGACGGACGAACCGGTGAACACGCGACGCCGCGTGCGGTCCGGCGTGCCGCCGGGGGAACACGTGGTGGTGCTCCGCAGCTTGAACAGTGCGCCGGTCTTCTTCGACTTTCTGGAAGCCGCTGTGTCCGGTGATGTGCCGGACCCCATGCCCGCGAACACTACCATGTCGCCGGCGCTCGATTATTCGACCGACCACACCTACAAGATGCCTCCTGCGCGCCTGATGTGGAGCTTTGATCAACTGGGCTTTGCCGCACCGCTGAATGAGTACATCGGCGTCTTCTGGTGGAACCAGCGGCGGCGAATGGGTGCGGTGATCCCGTCGGCGACGGTGACCTTCAGCGGCAGCTACCTACCCGGCGATGCCATCTTTGTCACCATCGGCTCTCAGACGTTTGGCAAGAGCGTGTTCGCCAATGAAAGCCTGGATGTGTTCGCACGCCACTTCGCGGCAGCCATCAATGCGGGTTCGGTGGGCGTCTATGCCAGTGCCACCGGTGCCGTACTCATCATTACCAGCCGTTCGCCGCAGCCAGCCTTTTCATTCACTTTCAGTGCGACGGCGGCGGTCAATGGTGCCTTGACCGGTGCCGTCAGTTGGACCGGTTCGCTTTCCGGCGGCATCCCCGGAACCTGGGAGATTGATCCGGCCGCGCCGGTGACGCTGAATCGCGGCGCGCGGGAGTGGCACCGGGACCTGTTCATGGAGTGTGCCACCCGGTCCCGCGAGGTGACGGTGGCGTCGTCGATGGAACTGGTTAATCCGCCCGCGGCGTTTGCGGGGCTTTTCCCGGATGGGGCGGTGGCGGAGACGGCGATCGGCTTCGGCAACCTGAAGTCCACCCACTGCGCCTTTTCGAGCGGGATGCGGGAGTATCACAAGAAACTGTTTCTTGAAGTGGCCACGTTGATGGCGGAAGCGGGCCTCACGCCGTCGCTTCAGTTGGGTGAGTTTGTCTGGTGGTTCTTTTCGAACCAAAGCGCCAGCCAGCCCAACGGCGGCATGGCCTTCTATGATGCCGAAACGATGGCCCAGGCGCAGTCCGCCCTGGGCCGACCGCTGCACGTGTTCCGCACCCCCATCGATGACCCTGAAGTGAACGGCGGCGCGGATGCCCGGTTCCTCCGGAACCGATTGCGCGACTACGCGGCGGCCATCATGACGCATGTCCGCTCCAGCCACCCCGGAGCTCAATTCGAGCTGCTCTTTCCCTACGACGTCAACCACCCGGTCCCGGCCGGGACCAACCAACTGGGCGGACGCCTGAACCGCTTCGTCAATCTGCCAATTGAGTGGGAAAGCAAGGCGACCAGCGGCCTGGACCGGCTGAAGATGGAGGCGCTGGATTTCGGGGCCTGGTCGCGCGACCTGGACCTTTGTGCGACGGCGATTTCCTTTCCGTTTACGCTGGAATGGCCGAGGGCTTCTGTCCGGTATCTGGTGCCGGTTTTCCGCGCCGCGGCGCCTTGGGAACGGGAATATTTGCTGGCCAAGGGGTTGGGGATTTCTGTTATCAACCTGTGGGCTTACGACCAGTTCTGCCTGTTCGGTCTTGACCCCCGGGAGCCGCGCCGTCGCACCCGGACGCAGTTCAGTTGACAGATCGGCCACCGCAACCTCGTTGTGTCGCCGTTCGCCCCTCCGCGGGTGACTTCTCGTGGCGCGGACCGCTACACTGGGTGCTTCCGTCTCCGCTATGGCTTGGAAGCTCTACGACAACTGGATCAGCAACTGGGAGAACCACCTCTGCTTTCGCTCCACCGACCGCGTCGTGCGGCCCTTTGAATGGGGCCTGGATGCGGTGGAGCATTGGGTGGAGGGTCGCTTACGGCGCAACGGCCACAATGATGAGCAGTGGCTGCACGCCATCAATCAGGCAGCGATCGCCCAGAGCGAAGAACTGTTCGGCTACCAGACGCCCACCGACTTCAGCCTCGCCGATGGGCTGCTGCGCTTCACCTCGCCCGCACTCTCGCCGCACCCCGCCAACAACACCGTCCATGGCCAGTGGTATCCGGTGCCGCGCCGCGAAGGCAAACGTAATGACCGGGCGGTGATCGTGCTGCCGCACTGGAATGCCTCGCTGGATCAACATGGTGGCCTGTGCCGCGGAATCCAGAAGTTCGGTATCCCTTCGCTGCGGTTGAGCCTGCCCTATCACGACTACCGGATGCCGCCCGAGTTGACGCGGGCCGACTACGCGGTCAGTTCCAATTTGGGGCGGACGCTGGAAGCCACGCGCCAAGCGGTGATCGACCTACGCTGCTGTGTCGATTGGCTGATACAACAGGGCTATTCCGAGATCGGCGTTGTGGGCACCAGCTTAGGCTCCTGCTATGCGTTTCTGGCCAGCGCGCACGACCCGCGGATTAAGGTGAACGTCTTCAACCACTGCTCGTCCAACTTTGGCGATGTGGTGTGGACGGGACTGTCGACGCTGCACATCAAGGAAACCGTACAGCACCATCTGAACCGGGAGCGTCTGCGCAACATGTGGCAGGCAATTTCGCCGGTGAACTATATGGCGCGCTTCGCGAAACTCTCGCGCGGGGGCAAGAAGAAGTCGCACTTCATTTATGCCAAGTACGACACCACATTTCTGCCGGAACTCTCCAAAGAGATCGTCCAGTGTGTCCGGGACCACGGCATTGACCATCGCCTGAGCGTGTTGCCCTGCGGCCACTACACGGTGGGTGAAACGCCGTTCAAGTTCATGGACGGCTACCTGATCGTCTCGACGTTCCTAAAGTGGCTGTAATTCACTAAACGCTGAATGGCTTGCGCGCAGCCCCAGGCATCACAGCTTGGGGTTGGACCCAATAGAAAAGGATTTTGGAATCCTGCCTCCCGCTAAGCCCCTGGTTGTGACGCGTCCCGCTTCACCCAGCGGTAAGCCTTCACCGAGTTCTTCCAGAAATACTTTTCGGCCTGCGCCGGAGTCTTCGACTGGAAGTACTTTTGCACCAGCCCTAGCACCTCGGGGTAGGGAAGCCAGTTGTCGCTGTTGGGCCAATCGCTGCCATAAAGCACTCGATCTTCCCCAAACACCCCATACAGGCTGTCGAGCGTGGCCCGATACGTGCCGATATCGCGCGGGATCTCGCCATTCACCTTGCGGAACACCTCAGACAACTTAACGAACACTTGCGGCCGCTTCGCAAACTCCTGCAAGTGCCCCTGGTAACTCTTCAGCACCGCCGCGTCGGTAGGCGTTGGCATCTGCGGCAGATGGTCAATCACGATGCGCAGCTTCGGGGCAATGTCGGAAAGGCGCAGCAGCGCGTGGATCAAGCTGGGCGTCGGATTGGCGCTGTCCAGCGTCAGGTTGGCCTGCTCCAGCAGCTTGATGCCTGCGCGGAACTCCGGCTTGTCCAGTTCATCGGCCAGATTACGGCCCCAGAGGTTGCCGTAGCGGATGCCCAAGTAGAGCGGGTTCTTGTGCAGGCCTTCCAGTTGCTTGGCGAACTCCGGTTTGCCTGGGTCCAGGTTGCCGATCACACCCACGATGATCTTGTCCTTGGCGGCCACGTCCAGCACCCATTGGTTGTCTGACACCCAAGGGCTGGCCTCCACCTTGATCGCACCCACCACGCCCAGCGGCCCCGTGATCTTGCGGTACCGGTCCGGCATGGCGGGCTGGAAAAGCGTCTTGTTCGTTTTCTCCGGCCACGGCACGCCTTCCTTGCGCGTCGTATCGAACAAGTGGATGTGGGTATCGATGATGGGCATGGCGGCAGCTTGCAAGGCATCGGGCCACGCGGCAGCTGTGGCGCTGGCCCCTGAGGCAGCGAGAAATGATCGGCGGTTCACGCGCATATTCTATTGCATTGCCTGGCCAAGTGGCGCAGTGTGATTAAACCCGCGCCGTCCATTCCAGATCAGCCGCGTTCAACCGCCGGCCTTCGCGATACGAACGGTTGCCCGAATGCGCGGCATTGGCCGACACCACCGCCGTCGCCACGGTGCTGTTGGGCTGCTTCCGGCTCTTGATGCAATCCAGCCAGTTCTGCACGTGATCGATGGTGCCTTCCCGGTTCGGCCGCATTGTCATCACCGGCGGCGCTGAATCCGGCTGATCATTGCGGTACATCTCAAACCCGCCGCGCTTCAGCCGCAGCACGCCTTCTGAGCCCCGCAACACAATCCCACCATCTTCCCGGCCCGACAACAATGAGCCCTGGTAAGTAACAAAGTGGCCCTTCTCATACCGGCTGGTCAGCGAGATCGTGTCCGGGCAATCGAAGTGCTTGAAGTGCATCTTGGACCCCGTCGCGTTGGTCTCCTGCAACCGGTCGTCATCCATGATCCAGTGCACGCTATCCACCCAGTGCGAGAACAGGTCGGTCAAGTGGCCGCCGCCGTATTCCCAGAACCAGCGCCAGCGGCTCAGGCGGACCTTGTCGAAGTCCATATTCGGTGCGTTACCCTGCCAAGCCTTCCAGTCGATGCCATCACTTGGCGGCACCACGCGTGTCCATTCAGACCGCACGTAATCCTGATACCAGTAGGTCTCCGCAAGATTCACCGTGCCCAGGCGGCCTTCCGCCACCAGTTGCTTCACCACGGAATAGTGCGGCGTGCTGCGCTGTTGATAGCCCACTTGCACGATGCGGTTGGAATCAGCCACCGCCTTGATCACCCGCTCGCCTTCCTCCACCGTCTTGGTCAGAGGCTTCTCGCAATAGACGTCCTTGCCCGCCTTCACGGCCGCGATCACCATCGGGACATGCCAGTGGTCCGGGCTGCCGATTATGACGGCGTCGATGTCCGTCTTTGCCAGCAAGACATTGAAGTCCTTCACGGATTCGGCATCCTTGGCAAAGGTGCTGCGCGCCTTGTCGATCTGCGACGGGTTGACATCGTTCACCGCCGCAATCGTCGTGCCTTCCAACCGCGAGGCGACGGTGGTGACATAAGAGCCCCGGCCACCGGCTCCAATCAAGCCAATGCGGATGCGATCGTTAGCTCCGAAAACTCGTTGGGCGGAAGCCGCGCTGGCGGCGGTGATGGCAAAACTGCGACGGGTCACGGGATGGTCTCCTTCACAATCGCGGGTGCGCCCGCGGGAACCAATATCTTGACACAAGCCCGGAGATCACTGGTGCCGCGCGCTGCTTATCTGCCCAAGTGGAACCCTGTTCCGAACGAGCGTTTGGAGAAACCCAGCAGCGCGGCGTCCACTTTGGTATGATTTCGCAAACTGGGAGCTAAATTGGAAGTCCCGGCATATAGTCCTCGAGGAGCTTCGGCCTGCCCGGCCCCTTCCGAGGATCGCACTATTGGAGGAGAAGGAAATGCTTATCAATGCTCGACTTGCCGCTTTCGGGGTGGCGGCGTGTGTGTTGACAACCATAGTGTCCGTCCCGGCCTCAGCCGCCGCACTCACGGTAACCACCACCGTCAGTGTGGCCGACATCGTCCCTGGCCTCGATGATTTCACCGGGGGAGCGCGGAATGTTCCGCCGTTCAGCGCTTTCAGCGGCGACCTGGCCGCGGGAGACGACTTCGACCTCACCATCAACTTCCTGCCCGGGGAGCAGTTAACCATCAATAACCTCAGCTTCATCTGGGCATTTTCATACGCCTTCGGTGGCTCGTCGGTCGTCAATGGAACCGGCACCTTGTCGCTGCTCGACGGCAGCGGAACGGTTCTGTATGCTTCTGTTTCCAAAACGACCGATGAGGGATTTGCGCACTTCGGCCAGAGTTTCATCAAATCCGATTTCATCGGATTGCCTACATCTGTGAGTTTTTCCGGCCTTCGCTATGTGGGCAAATTGAATTCATACGCCGATCCGGGCGTCACGTCCCGCACCTACAACAATCCGGCATTTTACTTCACCGCCGATAGTTTCATCAGCACCAACCTCACCCAGATTCCGGAGCCGTCTTCGATTCTTCTCCTGGCGACGGGTACGGTGCTGCTTCTCCGGCGCAAGTTTGCCCAACGGTAGGCCCTCGGCGCCGGCTCCACGCATTGCAAGCCGTGCTGCCGGCGCCTAGCCAGGTCGAGTAGTCCGTGGCGAGCGCATCACCACTTCGGCCGATGTCTACAGCCTGGGCGTCATTCTCTACGAGTTGCTGGCTCACATCCACCCGCTGCGCCAACCCAACGGCACCTATCAGGTTGCCCACCGCTTCACCCGCCCCGGCCGCTACGGAATCTTCGTCGACCACACCCCACCCGGCCAGCCCCAGACCATCGCCAGATTCCAGTTCACCGTCGCGGGAAAGGAAGCCAGTCAGAGCAGGGAACTGGTCTCTGCAACCGAAGCGACGGCCTCCGGAATCACCGCCCAACTACGCTGGAACGAGCCCCCGCAAGGCGGTCGCGATCTGCAAGTTGCGTTCGACCTCACCGACCCGAGCGGTGCTCCTGTGACAGATCTTGACCCCTACCTGGGCGCCTGGGCCCACATCCTGCTCGTCCGTCGCGATGGCGAAGAGTTCATCCACGCCCACCCCATCGAAGAAAGCACGCCAGCACTGTCCGACCCCTGGCAACATTCCCACGCCACCCTCGGCCCCAGCCCCTCCCACATCGCCACCATCACCGGCTTCCGCCAACCTGGCCGTTACCGCCTCTGGCTGCAAGTCCAATGTGCTGCCCAAGCGGTGACGCTGCCCTTTGACGTTGAAGTCGCCCCCAGCGAAACCAACAGCTTGCCGCCGGCCCCGGAGCCTGGCAAAACGAGCCCCATTTTCGTAAGCCAGGCCGGCTATCAACCCGCTCGTCTGGAGTTGCCCGCCGGAGAGCCGGTACAACTGCAGATCCGCCGGACCGACGCGCAGAACTGCGGGAGCCGTGTCGTCTTCCCCGATCTGGGCATCTCGCAAGACCTGGCGCCCGGTGCCACCGTCACCATCAACCTCCCGCCGCAGCCCGCCTGAGAACTGCGTTTCACCTGCGGCATGGGGATGTATCGCGGCTCAGTGGTCATTCGCTGAGCCACCTGTCGCGCGCCCATCCCGCTCACCGATTAGATGGCCCTGCAAGCCGGCGATTGCCTTGGCCCTATCAGGTCGTGGCGCCGTTGGGTGCAGGAGCTATGGGGGCGAGGTCTACGGCGCTTTGGACACTCGCCTCAACTGTGCGGTTGCGATAAAAGTGTTGCTCGCGTGATTCGTAGACGCACCCCCGCCTGGATGTTTAGCGGCGACGGGCTACCGCAACAACTAGGACTCCGATACCCACCAGCACAAGCGAAGACGGCTCCGGAGTCGCCACACCCGTGGCGCGTGTGGTCAGGGTGATATCGTCCAAAAAGGTGGTTCGATCATCAACATGTCTACCACCATTCTGGTCATACCAATAAGGGCTCAAACTGTTGAAGCTCAGCGTGTAGGTCATCCCCGCCTTCAGAACAATATCCTTACCTATGCGTTCGTACCAGCGGGCTTTAGCGGCTTCGGTCCACCAGCCGCCGTCGTCGAAAGCGACTTGGCTCGTGTAGTTGCCGATGACCTGAAGGTTCCCGATCACGTCGGTCAGGGTCACGCTGTAGTCGTTAGGGCGACCGTACCAATCGATGTTGCGCCATGCAGGGCGATTGGCGTCAAACCACGAAAGCGTGCCGATCGCATCCTCGATCGCGGTGAATGTTTGGGACATCGTCTGGCGATCCTTGATGATGCCGAATACGCCCCCGGTGTGAGCGCGTTTCCAACCCGCGGCAAACTCCTCAGTGCGAGCGATAGCACCGCCCTTCCAAGCACCGGAACCATTGATGCCCGTCCAGGAGCTCCAGCCCCAGTTGTTCCACGAAGCCCCATACAGGACAGATGTCCCATTCGGGTACCAGCCGCGCGCCTGTTGCAGTTCGGCTTGACGCTCAAAACTGGCATCGAGGATCAGAGGTGTTCCAAAGGCCGAAGCTGCGCCAAACAGTGTTAAGGGCACAAGCACGGCCAAGCGCACGGATAATGTCGAAATCATGAATTTCCTTTGGACTACGGGTGTGAACTACTCCCGCTCATGGTCATCGATAAGGTCTCTCATCGCAAGAGAAGAAAGTGCTAGAACTTTGGTACGTCCCAGCACCCCAAAGGGCAGCCGATTAAGGAAGAGCGCAGACCTTGCCGCGCATTATTTCATTTCGAGTGGAGCACGCAAGTGGCAGCCTACTTCGGGCACAGGGACGGCTCGCGCAAAGGGGAAACGGGTGATGCACAAACGCTGGCACCCGATACGAATCGCACCCGGCGTTCAGTCGCTCAGCCCCGCACTGCCTGGTTTCCGGAAGTAAACGTAACGGCTACTCGGCGACGGTCAAGGGTGCCAAGCTTCAGTCCGCCGGAGCCGAGGCCCACAGTGCTGGAGAGGGACCAATCGAAGTTCTTGAAGAGCCACGCTATCGGGATAGTGGCAGGGTCAAGCGTTAGACATCGGGTGAGAAGGATGCCTGCGCACGAACCCCCCAATCAAGCATTAACGGGGGCGGTTGGGAGCGAAGAAATTTGGCTCCTCGGGTAGGATTCGAACCTACAACCCTTCGGTTAACAGCCGAATGCTCTACCGTTGAGCTACCGAGGAGCAACGCGCCAAACTATTAGTTAACCAAAAAGCGAGCCCCAGGTCAAGCGATCCCGATCAGACTTTGATCGCTTCTTGGAGGCTCGCCTGGGGCGGAGAAAACCGGGCTTAGCGTTCGCGTCCCGTGAACCAGAACCGGTGCACCGGAGCCGGCATTTCGCTCTTGGCGCCCATCACGCTCTTCCACAAGATCACGTTCAGCTCATGCATCGGGGCGCGGTCCACTTCATCCAGATCCATCTCCATCGACGCCTTGCCGCCCCAGGCAGTTTGGCCATTCTTCTCGTTCACTTCCCAAGTGGGTGCCAGAGCCTTGTAGGGCGTCAGATCCGCTTTGTCAGAGAACGAGCTGTACATGGGCGAAGCAGCCGCGTCGTATTGCGTCATCGGCGGCAGGCCCAGCAGCAACTCAATCGTGCGGATCATCGAAGACGTGGTGTAGAGCGTCGAATCCACCACATTGCGCTTCGTGTAGGGGCTGATCACGAGACCCACGGTCCGCCGAGCGTCCACGTGATCGGGGCCATTCTGGGCGTCGTCCTCGATCATGAAGATCGCCGTCTCCTTCCAGTACTTGCTGTGGCTGACCCGCTCCACCAACTGGCCCACCGCATGATCTGCATTGGCCACCATGGCGCGTGGCGTCAGGCCACCAGGGCGCGTGCCGGCGGTGTGATCTTCCGGTAGGCTCATCACCATGAAGTTGGGCAGCCGCTTATTCGGGTCCGGCGAGTCGTAGTTGGCTTCATACTGGTCGAACTCGCGGATGAACTCGCGAACGTTGTCCGTGTCGCGCATGCCAGGAAGCTTGAACTTCGGTGCGACGTGGCCCACTAGTCCGCCGACACCCGGAGAGGCGTCCATGGTCGTGCCATCACTGGACCGCGTGGCGTACTCGCCGTAGCTGCGATAGGTGAGGCCGGCCCGGCGGGCGAGATCCCACAGGTGGCCGCCGGAAGGTACATAAGCCGGGGCGGTGACGCTCGCCGAATGTCCGCCATACTGGGCCGGCCACATCTTTTCGTTGTAGTCGGTGGCAATGGCGGAGTTGGACCATGAGTGTCCGTCCACGCTCACTTCGCCATCACAGAACAGATTGTCCAGCAGCACCCACTGGTTCGCGATCGCGCGGTGGTTGGGCGTCACCTTTTCGCCAAAGATAGCCAGGCGCGGGTCGCCATTGCCCTTCTTCATGTCGCCGAACACCTGGTCGTAAGTGCGGTTCTCCTTCAGCACGTAGATCACATGCTTGATCGGCGAACCCACGCCCACCTGCCGCGGCACGATCGTGGGTTCTTTCGGCTCTCGCGCTTGCTGTAGCAGCGCGTCGTTGTAGGGCACATTGTCGTACACCTGCTTGGTCCACGACTTCAGCTCCGCCTTCAGGTTCTTCAGCGTCACAAAGTTCACGCTGCCCTTTTGAAGCGACCGCACGGAATCTTCCTTGCCCTTTACCGCCAGCGGACTCGTCGGGCCGGTGACGTTGGAATAGGAGCCCATGCCCTTGCTGTTGCCGACCGCAATGCGCCCACCGGGCAGCAGCGCCAGCGAGGACGGATACCAGCCAGAAGGCATAAAGCCCAGGATCTCAGTGCCGTTCACTTTGGCTGTGCTCAGCACCGCCACCGCGTTGTTGTCGGCATTGGCTACAAACAGCAGATTCGCCTTACGGTCCAGCGCCAGG
This sequence comes from Bryobacteraceae bacterium, assembly GCA_947458745.1. GTDB lineage: Bacteria > Acidobacteriota > Terriglobia > Bryobacterales > Bryobacteraceae > JAPKYZ01. Next base: position 12,451 of record CANGYQ010000011.1, read on the forward strand.
GCGTTGGGCGTCGAGCCGGGAGGTGCGCTGGGATAGAGCGCCACATTCACCGTCTCCACCACCATCCGCTTCTTGGTGTCGATCACCGAAACGGTGTTCAGATTGCCATTCGAAACAAACAGCCGCCCATCGTCGGCCAGTTCCATGTCGTTCGGGTTGTTGCCTGCCATGATGCGCGACACCACTTTGTTCGACGCCGTATCAATCACCGAAATCGAGTTGCCAGACCAGTTGGAGACGTACATCGTCGCACCATCGGGCGTCAGCAGCACGTCGTAGGGCGAGGCATCCACCATGATCTTGTGCAGGATCTTGCCCGTCGCCGTATCGAACACCGCAATGTAGCCGGCCAGCGGATCGTTGCCGCGATTGGCGGCATAGAGCAGCGGCTTCGACGGATGATGCGCCATGCCGGACCAGTAGGTTTTCTCGGCCGGGACGGTGTCCTTCCACTGCGCCACCGGCTTCTCACTCAGGCGGCCATTCGCATAGTCAAACACGTAGACCGGGGCGATCTGCTTATCCCGCGCATGCGAAGCATTGCCGCCGCTGACATAAAGCTTCTTGCCGTCGTTCGACCACGCCAGCCCCAGCCACGCGGACCGCAGCGGAATCCGCTGGACCGCCTCTTCCTTCGCCGGGTCCATCACCACCAGGCCATGCGGATTAAACCCGCCATGCGTCGCTACCAGCGCCTTGCCATCCGGGGCCAAGCTGACATTTAGCAGCAGATCTTCAGTCGGCACCGGCTTGCCCAGCGGCGTGATCCGCCAGCCGTTCGGAAGAGCATAGCCATTCGGGAGCGCCTTTGGCGGTTGGCTGCCCGGCTGATGCGCCTGGGCTAGAAGAGTTGCGGCAAGAAGAAGGTTAACCATGGTCACCGTAAAGCCTATCGCGAAACGATGACATTGGAATGACGAGCGCGGCGCTATTTGAGAGAGGGTCCGGTATCTTCGTGCACTCTCACACGGCCCGGCTCGATAATCGACAGACGCCCGTGGATCGGTTCGATCGTCAAAAAGCGCAGTAGATTTCCCACCGCGGCCTCAATCGACTGGAGTGATGGCTGTTTGGGCAACCGCAATACGGCAACTCCAGCGCCACGGTGCGGCCGAAAACGAAATACGTCGGCAAAGTCGATGTCCAGCGTCAGCAAGCAGCGATCCTCGCGGACGCAGACCGTGAATAGAGTCTCGTCACTGGCTCCGCTGAGTGACTCCTGCAGAACTGTCTCGGCTTCATGGCCAGCGGCACGAAGAAGGTGGGCCGCCCGAGAGCCGAAATTCTCATCCAGCTTCCACTTCATGCAGCGGTGCTGCCTGGCAAGTCGACAAACCGTTCGCGGCTCATCTCCGAACCGTACGCGATGGCGGCCAGCAGATCCTCCCGCTGCAACTGCGGGTACTGTTCGATCACTTCTTCCATGGAGGAGCCGGAGGCCAGAAAATCGAGCAGTAGCGAGACCCAAATGCGTGTGCCCCGAACGCAGGGCTTCCCGCCACAGACTTGTGGGTCTACTGAGATTCGGCGCAGGAGGTTTCCCATTACTTGGCAGCGTTGCTCCAGCCTTAGGATATCAATGCCTGAGAACCGCACTGAGAGTGCATGAGACTTCTAATCTGGTTCAGTTCCCGGGGTGGGAACCCGTCATTGATCGAAAGGGAAAGTGGTTCCAGCCAGAACTCGCTAGGTTCCGGTCCCGCTGGATGTTCACCTGCCTAGGTTCGGCGCGACCAAGTGTGAGGCGACTCATTCCGAAGCACCTCCTGTACCCATCCAAGACCTAACCGGGGCGATGGGGCTAACACCCGGGTAGTCCTGCCAGGGGAGCGTCAACTGAGCGGTCAGTACTGTACGCAACTTTGATACGCTCAATTCGGATCAACTGGATCCCCCGAGGCTTCTCCATGTCTGCTACCCCTTTGCATCTTTCCCGCCGCACCCTGTTGGCTGCTCTGCCGGCTGCACTCACTGTTCGCGCCGCTGATGCGGGCCAGTTGGTCTACTTTGGCACCTACAGCCGGGGTGCGAGCAAGGGCATCTATGTGGCGCGTTTTGATGCCGGCACCGGCAAGCTGTCGCTGCCGCAATTGGCAGCTGAGGCGGCGAATCCGTCGTTTCTCACCTTGCACCCGGACGGCAAGTTTCTCTACTCGGTGGGTGAGGCAGGTAAGGGCATTGTCACCGCCTACTCCCGCGATGCCTCCACCGGTCTGCTGAAGGCAATCAACTCGGTGGAAAGCCAGGGCTCCTCTCCCTGCCACCTGGTGGTGGACGCCACCAAACGGAATCTGCTGGTGGTCAACTATGGCGATGGCGTCAGCAGCGTCTTTCCAATCAAGGCCGACGGCGGGCTGGGTGAGGCCTCCAGCGTGGTGAAGCACGCCGGCACCGGCCCCAATGCCCGGCGTCAAACCGGTCCGCACGCCCACTCAGTGAATCTTTCAAAGAACAACAAGTGGGCCGTGGTGGCCGACCTGGGTACAGATGAATACATCGTTTACGCCCTGGATGCCAAGAATGGCAAGATCACCCGGCATAGCGCCGCTAAGGTGAAAGGCGGCTCCGGACCCCGCCATTTCTCGTTCCACCCTAGCTATCAGTACGCTTTTGGCGTGAATGAAATGGGGTCTTCCGTCACCGCCTTTAGGTGGAGTGAGGATCAGGGCAAGCTGGAAGAAGTGACCACGGTGAGCACGTTGCCCAAGGATTTCGCGGGCGAAAACAATTGTGCTGAAGTCCTGGTCCATCCCAATGGCCGGTTCGTCTACGCCTCCAACCGCGGGCACAACAGCCTCGCCATTTTCGAGGCCAACATGCCCCAGGGGTCGCTGAAAGTGGTTGATTATGCAAGCACTTTAGGCAAGACCCCGCGCAACTTCCGCATCCATTCCAGCGGCAAATGGCTACTGGCCGCCAACCAGGACAGCTCCAACGTGGTGGTCTTCAAGTTGGATCCGGCGACGGGCAAAATCACCCCCACCGGTCAGACGGTAGACATCGGTTTTCCCGTTTGCATACGCTTTGCCTAGTTCGCTATACTTAGCGCCACGTTCGAGCTTACGAAAGTTTTCATAAAAACAATGTCCCGATCACCGGGAAGCTCTGGTACCGTTTGAAGAACGGTTCTCCGTAAGGGAGCCTATTCTATAAAGAAAGACAATCGGAACATGGCAGGCTGTCACCCCTGCTGTGTGGTCGCTTTTGACTTAAGGTAGCGGCAGTGAGTATAGGTAGGCAGAATGGACCAAACCGGATAGGTGGAGGGTTGTCCTCCGTCCGATCCGACTGGCGACGCTTTCGCCCAGCCCAACCGGAGGAGGAACCGGTCGAGTGGGAGCCGAAGGCCACAACCACTGAGAGTGAAACCTTGTTGCAGAAGCCCGAGGAGCCCGGGGTTCTGGCGGTGGCTCTTGCTCCGCCCAACCTTTCCGTGGCCGGCCCCCCAGTGCCGGCGGTCGCGGACTCGCGGGTTTTCATCCCATTTGTTGATCGGACGGTCCGGGAAGCAGTAGCGGCTCCGGTCGCGGAGCCTCCCCAGATCATCCCCACTCTGGACCCAGCCGTAGCCGAGCCAGTGGCGGAAGGGCCTCCGGCGATCGACGCGCTGGAAGATCTTCCGGCCGCAGTCGTCGATCTAGCACCCCCGCGCTCCACAGCATTAGTCCGCGAGCCGGAAACCGACTCGCTGGAGCCGCTCGCTGTGATCGCACCCGCCTCACCGGCCCCAGAAGCGCAGGCGGAGCCGGACGCAGCGTCGGATAGCGTGGCCGATCCCATCGATGAGATCGAAGTTGTGGCCATCTCGCCTGACGCCGAAGACGTCCCCGCACCGGAAGCCGTAGCCACCCCGGAGCCAACAGAAGAAAGGCCAGTAGCCACCGCCGAGGAAACGGTTGCTGGAGCCGCGGCCCCCTCATCGCTGGCAGGTTCCGATCTAATTGAGGAAACTTCGGTGGCACCGGAGGAGGCATCAGAAGTTGCGGCGGTGGAGGAATCTCCAGCGGACGCGACGCCCATCGAGGCGGCTGCTGCCGGTGAAATTGGGAATGCCGCTGGAGTCGAGGTCCCTGCGACCGATCCCGAACCTCTGATCGCAGTCGATCAAGACCCGATTGCCGCTGAGCCTGACTGCTCCGAGGCTGAAGTGCAACCCGCGATTGCCGTAGCCGCGACACCGGAATCCGAGGAAGTCCCGGATGCACCTGCTGGTGCCAGTCCGGTTGAGTCCGGGATCACGGTGGCAGCCTTAGGCTGGGCGATCAATGAGGCATCACCCGCGGCCGAAGAAGCCATCGAAGCCGACGTGCCCCCGGCCCCTGCGGTCGTGCTCGAAAGCACGCCCGGGAAGGCGGCGTCGGCCGTTGCTGGTGGAAGGAGTGTGGCCGAAGCCGCGACGTCCGGTACCGAAGCCGCCGTTGCAACGGTCGTTTCCATTGCCCCCTCATCGGGGCCCACGCGCGGCAAGCGTCAGCACAAGCCCTATACCTCCGCCCATCGCACCGAACGCGGTGCGCCCTGCCCGGTGTGTGGCGGAGCTGCGTGGATGACGGTTTCGCCCACGCTGGAACGTTGCCCGCGTTGTTCGGTGCTGCGTCTCGACCCCGGGGCCGAGATCGTGCAGCCGATGGAGACGCAGGATCTGGTGCTGTTGCGCCGTGTCGAAGCCTACCGCCGCGAATCGCGGGAGCGGGTGCTGGCGGTGATGAATGCTTCGCACGTCTCCACCGGCGATCTGGCCGAGCTCAGCCTGACTCCCGAGCAGTTGGCGGAAATGCGCGTCGATGGCCGCCCTCACATCTTTGGCTCCTTCGGCATGTGCGTGCTGCCGTTCGCCCTGGAGCAAAGCCGGGAGCCGGTGGAACTGCTGCGGTCCGTGCACGATATGCTGGTGCCTGGGGGCCGGTTGCTGGTGGCGTCGTTTGATCCGCTGTCGCTCCGGTCGCTGATGTTTGGGGCGCGCTGGAGTGGTTTGCGTCTGCCCGGCCAGGTCTTCAGTTTCCGCCGCCAGCACGTGGAGCGGATGCTGCGGGAGGCTGGTTTTGAGAAGCCGAGGGTGGAGCGAGTGTCGGGCTGCCTGCGTGCCGCCAAGCCCGCTCAAGACAGTGGCTCGAAGTTTGAGATGCTTGCTCTGTGGAGAACAATCCAGAACTGGGGTGCGGCGTCGATGTTTGATGCGGCGAAAGCCTAGTGAGGCCGGCTCCATGGGTTTGATTGCCGCGCGGTTGCCCGGCGCGACGTTGACAGGAGAATCGCTTTGAAAATCGACAAGACCCGCTCTTTCACGGGCGTAGATATTGGTACCAGCCGGCTGGTGGCCGCGCGCAACCCCAACGGGGGGTTGCAGCTGGACATGACGCTGAATGCCTTCATCGAGGTACCGGATATGCCGGCCACGGTGAATAGCCTGAAGCGCCAGGGAATCCGGTTTGTGCGCCATGGCGGCGTTCTGCTCGCCTATGGCCAGGCAGCGACGGTGTTCGCTGAATTGTTCCACGCCGAATTGCGCCGCCCCATGCGGAGCGGTTGCATGAACTTGCAGGAGCCGGCCTCGACGCTGGTGATGAGCCGGATCGTGGCGGAACTGGTGGGCGAAGCCGCCGCCAAACCCGCGGTGATCGGATTCTCGATGCCCAGCGCCGGCCTGCACGCCGAAGGCGTCTCCAAAGCCAGCTTGACCAACCACCGGTCTGCGCTGGAAGTGATGTTCCGCAACCTGGGCTACACTCCGTACGCGGTCAATGAAGGCGAAGCGCTGGTTTACTCGGAGCTGGAAGATAGCGGCTATTCCGGTGTCGCGATCAGTTTCGGCGCCGGGCTGACCAACGTCGCGATGACGTATTTGTCCGTCCCGGTGCTGGATTTCAGCATCAACCGCGGCGGCGACGATGTCGATTCGGCGGCGGCGGAAGTGTTGGGTGAGAAGGCCGCCCGCGTCCGCTTGCACAAGGAAAACAACTTCGACCTGCTGGGCACCGCGGACGACCAGATGTCACGCACGATCAAGGTCTTCTACGAAGAACTGATCCAGCACACGATTGCTTCACTGGCCTCGGTACTTGTTTCTTCCTCCGACGTGCCACGCCTCGACCGGCCGATTCCGCTGGTGATCGGCGGCGGCACCACCATGCCTGCCGGCTTCAAGAAGTTGTTTGAACGCGAGATCCGCAAGATGGACTGGCCGTTCCCGATTTCCGAAGTGCGACAGGCGCGGGATCCGCTGAACGCCGTGGCGCGTGGCGTGCTCCGGTACGTCGAAGTGAACTACGGGCAGAGCGAAGAAGAAGCCGCCGCCGCAGTCTAAACCGCCTCGCGGCAGCGATTGGTTGGCCGGTGATTCCAAGAGGGTAGCGGGTTTGATACGCTTCCCTACTGAGCATGGCGAACCAATTTCCGAAACTGCACAACGCAATGTGGCCCGGCCTGGTCGGCAAGGGCCCTGACTCCGAAGCGCCCATCGATCTCGACACCATGCTGCGCCTCACCGCAGCCGCCGAGGTCGATGGGCAACGTTTTGAGGGGGTCGATCTTTTCCTGTTCGACCCGCACGTATCGATCGATTCTACGGCTGACGGCGTCAAGGCGCTGGCGGCCAAGATTGCGGGCTACGGCTTCAAGGTCGGCTCGCTGGTGGCACCCGTGTGGCCGCCTACAGGTGGCGGATCGGCCATGGGCAGCGATGCCGACCGCGCCAACTTCCTCACCCAGGTGAAGAAGGCCTGCATCATTGGCGGCGAACTGCGCAAGCAAGGCATCCGCGACTACGGTGTGATTCGTATCGATTCCGCCTCTTCACCTGCCGATTGGGCGCTGGACCCCGCAGGTAATCAGCAGAAGATCGCGAAAACCTTCCGTGAGGCGTGCGACATCGCCGCCGGCTATGGCGAACGCCTGGCCGCTGAAGGCGAGATCTGCTGGGGTGGCATGCACAGCTGGCGTCACATGGTAGAGCTGCTCGAACTGGTGGACCGTCCCAAATTGATCGGCTTCCAGGCCGACATGGCCCACACCTTGCTCTACACCATGGGCTACAACGCGCCGGAAGACCGCCTCCTACCCGATGGCTACACCTGGGACGATGACGACGCCCTGGACGAAGCCCTCAAAACGGTCACTGCCGCTCTGCGGCCCTGGACCATCGACTTCCACGTCGCGCAAAACGACGCCACCGTGAAGGGCTCCGGCAGCCATGACAAGACCGGCCGCCACTGCTTGCCCAACGACCCCAACGGCAAGCTGAAGATCGCCCGCGATGCGGGCTACTGGCTGCGCGGCCAGGATGGCGAGCCCACCAAGGCCGTCCAACACATCTGCTGGGACGGCTGCATGTTCTCGAACGAAACGATGATGCAGCCCGAAACCTGGAACTCAATTCTGTCGGCCATGATCTCCGTGCGCCAGGCCCATGGGTGGAACTAACTTCGAACTAACTCAAATGAGCAAGAAAACTCTTAACCTCGGCATGGTGGGCTACGGCTTTATGGGCCGCGCTCACTCGAATGCTTTCCGTAAAGTCGGCAACTTCTTTCCCGCTGAACACCAAGTGGTGCTGAAGGCGGCCTGTGCGCGCGACGCGGGCAAGGCGCAAGCCTTCGCCGACACCTGGGGCTACGAATCGACCGAGACCGACTGGCGCAAGCTGGTCGAACGGCCCGATATCGATGTCATCGACATCTGCAGCCCCAACGACACCCACCGCGACATCGCCATTGCGGCGGCGGCGGCGGGCAAGATGGTGCTGTGTGAGAAGCCGCTCGGCCGCAACCCGGCCGAAAGCGAAGAGATGGTGGCCGCGATTGAGAAAGCGGGCGTCGCGAACATGGTCTGGTACAACTACCGCCGTGTCCCCGCCGTCACGCTGGCCAAGCAGTTGGTCGACGAAGGCCGCTTCGGCAAGATCTTCCACTACCGCGCCAAGTTCCTGCAGGACTGGACCATCTCGGCGGATCTGCCGCAAGGCGGTGCCGGCTTGTGGCGTCTCGACGTCAACGTCGCCGGCAGCGGTGTCACCGGTGATCTACTGGCCCACTGCATCGACACCGCCATGTGGCTCAACGGCCCGATGGTGGAAGTCTCGGCGGTCACCGAGACGTTCATCAAGGAGCGTTCGCACAACCTCACCGGCAAAGTGGAAAAGGTCGGTATCGACGACGCCAGCCTCTTCCTCGCGCGCTTCGCCAACGGGTCCCTCGCCACCTTTGAAGCCACCCGCTACGCTCGTGGCCACAAGGCGCTCTACACGCTGGAACTGAATGGCGAAAAGGCGAGCGTCGCCTGGGATCTGCACGACCTGCACCGTCTGCAGTACTTCGATCACAGCGACCAGGGCATCGTCCGCGGCTGGCGCTCCATCCACGTTACCGATGGCGATCAGCCCTACATGAAGAACTGGTGGGTCCCCGGCCTGCAGATCGGGTATGAGCACTCCTTCGTTCACCAGGTAGCCGATTTCATCGCCGGCCTCGAATCCGGTGTCCCCGCCGCGCCCACCTTCCGCGACGGCCTCGCCACCGACTACGTCTGCGACGCCGTCCTCAAATCCGCCGCCAGCCGCCAGTGGGAAGCGGTCAAACAGGCGAGCTAGTCCGATCAGCCCCACGCGTGAGCGTGGGGCTTGTCTCTCGTATCCGTCCAAGCCCCGCGCACACGCCCGGGGCTGACCTCGCTGCTCCTACGCCCGCGGGCCGCGACCGCCCCGACGTCCGCCCCGTCCCTGCTTCTTCAGTTCATCGAACTTCGCCGCCTGCTCCGGCGTCAGAATCGCGCGCACCTTGGCGTCGGTTTCATCACGGAGCTTCTTCATCTCCTCGCGCTGCGACTGGTTCTGGTCGCGCAAGGCGCGCATCTTCTCGGCCTGCTCCTTCATGATCGGCTTCAACTGCTCTTTCTGGGCGTCCGTCAAGTTGAGCTGGCGGGCCAAGCGGCCCGGTTGGGCCCCGCGGCGGTCACCCTGTTGCGCAAACATGAGGCCCGCGGCCAGAAGCGAAATTGTCAGAAATTTGATCATTGGTTCGACATCTCCTGCTCGTCCTGAACACCGGAAGTTTGGTGAAGGTTGCGGTGCCTAGTATCCTGGAAGTTTCCACCATGCAAATTGAGAAAGTTTACGAGCCCCAACTTTTCGAACAGCGTTGGGCTCAGTGGTGGGTGGATCAGGGCTTCTTTACGGCCGACGCCGCCAGCGAGAAGCCGATGTTTTCGCTCACCATCCCGCCCCCCAACGTCACCGGATCGCTCCACATGGGCCACATGCTGGAGCACACGCTGATCGACGTGGCAATTCGCTGGCGTCGCATGTGCGGCTACAACACCCTTTGGCTGCCCGGCATGGACCACGCCGGCATCGCCACCCAAATGGTGGTGGAACGGAAGCTGCTGAAAGAAGAAGGCCTCCGCAAGCACGAACTGGGCCGTGAGGAGTTCTTGAAGCGCGTCTGGAAGTGGAAGGCCGAATCCGGCGGCGCCATCTTGAACCAAATGAAGCAGGTAGGTGCCAGCGTCGATTGGACCCGCAGCCGCTTCACGCTGGACGATGGCCTGTCGCGCGCCGTCCGTGAGGTCTTCTGTGGCCTCCATGAACGTGGCCTCGTCTATCGCGGCGAATACCTGGTGAACTGGTGCCCGCGTTGCGAAACCGCTCTCTCGGATCTCGAAGTAAAGCACGACGATCACGAAGGCTCCCTGTGGCACATCCGCTATCAGGTCACCGGGACGGATGAATGGCTGACGGTGGCCACCACGCGCCCCGAGACGATGCTGGGCGACACCGCGGTCGCCATCAATCCCAAGGATGAGCGCTACACCCACCTGCACGGCAAGACCGTCACGTTGCCGCTGCTCAACCGCGAGATCCCCATCATCTGCGACGACTTTGCCGACCCCAAGTTCGGCACCGGCGTGGTGAAGGTGACGCCCGCGCACGATCCAAACGACTTTGAAGCTGGCAAGCGCCATGACCTGCCGCGCATCAAGGTGATCAACGAACAAGCCAAGATGACCGCCGCCGCGGGTGCCTACGAGGGCCTCGACCGCTTTGGCGCCCGCAAGCGCGTCCTAGACGATCTCGAAGCGGGCGGGTATCTCGTGAAGACCGAACCCCACGCCATGAGCGTCGGCAAGTGCGACCGTTGCGCCACCGTGATCGAACCGATGCTGTCGACGCAGTGGTTCGTCAAAATGAAGCCGCTGGCCGACAAGGCCGCGCAGGCCGTGCGCGATGGTCGCATCGAGGTGCAGCCCGAGAACTGGAGCCGCACGCTGCTGGCGTGGCTGGACAACATCCACGATTGGTGCGTGTCGCGCCAGCTTTGGTGGGGCCACCAGATCCCGGCCTGGCACTGCAAAAGCTGCGCGGAGATCATGGTGGCGCGCGAAGCTCCCACGGTCTGTTTGAAGTGCGGCAGCAGCGATTTGAAGCAGGATTCCGACGTGCTCGACACCTGGTTTTCGAGCGGCCTATGGCCCATGTCCACGCTGGGCTTCCCGGACCAGACGCCCGATCTGAAGACGTTCTACCCCACGTCGCTGATGATCATGGGCTACGAGATTCTGTTCCTGTGGTGCAGCCGCATGGCGATGCTGGGTCTCGAGTTTATGGGCGATGTACCTTTCCGGAAGGTCTACATCCATGGCATCGTGCGTGACGCCGAAAAGCGCAAGATGTCGAAGACGCGCGGCAACACGGTAGACCCACTGGACATCACCGCCAAGTACGGCACCGACGCCGTGCGTATGGCCCTGCTGACCGCCGCCGCCCCCGGTGCCGACATTGTCTGGACCGAAGACAAGCTGCCCGCCTCGCGCAACTTCGCCAACAAGATCTGGAACGCCTCTCGCTTCCTTTTCCTCAATATGGAGAAGGCTGGCGTGGAGCCGTGCATTCCTGAAGCTGGCGAACGCACGACGCTCGAAGACCGCTGGATCTGGTCCCGCCTGAACGCTGCGGCCATGGCCATGAACTCCGCCATCGAGCAGTACCGATACCACGAAGCCGCCCAGACCATCTGGCACTTCTTCTGGAGCGATTTCTGCGACTGGTACATCGAGCTGAAGAAGATGCGCTTTGTCGAAGGCTCCGGCCTCGACCATCACTGGCGCAACATTCTGAACGTTTTCGAAAGCGCCCTGCGCCTGCTGCATCCGTCGATGCCGTTTATCACGGAAGAGCTGTGGCAGCGCCTGAACCCGGACGAGGGACGTTCCATCACCCTGGCCGTCTTTCCGCAACCGGACGCTGCGCTCGATGATCCTGCCGCTGAGAAGGAGATGGAGCGGCTGCAGGAGATCATTACCAAGGTCCGCGACATCAAGGCCAACCAGCGGCAGACCAAGACGTTGACGCTGGAAGGTGACACGGCCTTCGTGGTCACCGCCCGCGACAACGCCGAAGCCGTGCGCCGGTTGAGCGGCGTCGAACTGAGTTACGTCGAAAAACCGGGCGAAGCATTGGCCTTCACCGGCATCGTCATCAGCGAAGACCAGAAAGTGCGTATCGCCAAAGAAGTCGAGCAGCTGGAGAAGGTGATCGCCAACTCCAAGCGCCAATTGGGCGACGAAAAGTTCACGGGCCGTGCCCCGGCGCACATTGTCGATGGCCTCCGCGCCAAGCTGGCCGATTACGAAGCGCAGTTGGACAAGCTCCGTGGTTAGTCCGGCGATTCGCGAACTGCTGGACCGCGCCCTGGCCGAAGACATCGGCACGGGCGACATCACCAGCCAATTGACGGTGCCGGAATCGCTGGAGGCGTCGGGCACGTTCTTCGCCCGCCAAGATTGCGTGATCGCCGGGATGTCGCTGCTGCCGGAGTTATACGACTCAATCGAGCTGCTGGTGGAGGACGGCACTCGCGTCACCGACGGTACGCCGATCGCCCATGTCCGTGGCAAAGCTCGGCGGCTGCTGACGCTCGAACGGACCGCGCTGAATCTGCTGCAGCGCCTCTCGGGCATCGCCACGTTGACTCGCCAGTACGTCGACGCCATGGCCGGCACCAGCTGCCGCTTGCTTGATACGCGTAAGACCACGCCGGGACTGCGCGCGCTCGAAAAGATGGCCACCAAGGCGGGCGGTGCTACCAACCATCGCATGGGTCTCTACGATGCCGTGCTGATCAAGAACAACCACATCTCCGCTGCCGGATCGGTGACCAATGCGCTGAAAGGCGCACTGGGCCAGCACCCGATTGTCGAGATCGAAGTCCGCACCTGGGATGAGCTGAATGAAGCCCTCGATGCCGGGGCCACGCGTTTGCTGCTCGACAATCTGACGCCTGCCGAAGCCCGGCGCTGGATCGAATACATCGCTGGCCGCGCCTCCTGTGAGATCTCGGGCGGTGTTACCCTCGCCACCATCCGCGCCTATGCCGAAGCGGGAGCTGATTTTGTGTCCGTGGGCGCACTCACGCATTCCGCCACCGCCGTGGACCTCAACTTCCGCCTGACCCTGCTGCCGTGAGTGAACCGCTGATCGTCCGGCTATCCTCCACCACCTCCACCATGGCGGACGCCGCGCGTTTGGCCGACCAGGGCGCACCGCATCTGTCCTGCGTGGTGGCCGATCAGCAAACGGCCGGGCAGGGAAGGCACGGGCACAGCTGGTTGTCGCCACACGGGGGACTCTACGTCACCTTCGTCCTTCGCCCTTCAGCCACGATCCCGATGTTGACCCTGGCCATCGGCCTGGCCGTGCGCGAAGCCGTCGCGGTACCCTGCGATCTCCGCTGGCCCAATGACCTGATGGTGGGAGATCGCAAACTGGCGGGAATCCTCTGCACGCTCCAGAACGGCGCAGTGCTGGCCGGTATTGGCGTCAACCTGAGTGATCCGGGCCACCCCGAGGCCGCCTGGTTAACCGGTGTCTCCCGCGATGCATTGCTGGTCTCCCTTCGCCGGGCGCTGCCCGACTTCCTGAACTTGGACCCGGCCTCCATTCTTCGGCTGTTTACGCAATACTCCAGCTACGCCCTGGGCCGGCGCGTGCACGTGGAAGGACACGGTTTGGGTATCACCGCCGGGCTGGATCCGGCCGGGTTCCTGCTGCTACAAAAGGATTCGGGTGAACGGGTGACCATCTATGCTGGTGGTGTGCGGCCCGCCGGAGATCAAACTCGATGATTCTTGCGCTCGATGTCGGAAACACCAACGTCACCATCGGTGTCTTTGGCGGCAATACGCTGGTCACCGCCTGGCGGCTCAGGACTGACCGCGAACAGACCGCCGACGAATGGGGCATTAAGCTGCGCCAACTGCTGGCCTTGGCCGGGTATCAGTTGGAGGCCTTCCGCGGCATGGTGATCTCCAGCGTCGTGCCGCCGGTGGATCAGCCGCTCACCGAGATGTGCCAGCGCTATTTCGGCACCAACCCCATGTTCCTCTCCGTCGATCTCGACCTGGGCCTGGGTATCGACATCGACCACCCCCGTGAGGCCGGCGCGGACCGGTTGGCCAACGCCGCCGCCGCCGCCGAGTTCTACGGCTGCCCCTGCGTCGTGGTGGACCTGGGCACGGCCATCAATTTCGATGTCGTCTCGGCGGATCGCAAGTTCATCGGAGGCATCATCTGCCCGGGCATCGGCATGGCTACTACCGGGCTCTATCAGAAGACCGCCCGCCTCCCGCTGGTCGACTTCCGGGCTCCGCGCAGCCTCATTGGTCGCAACACCGTCGACTGCATCCAGAGCGGTCTCTACCACTCCGTATTGGGCGCGATCGATGGCATCCTGGAACGCTTGCTGGCCGAACTGGGCCCCGAAACCAGAATCGTGGCCACTGGTGGGCAGGCTTCGCTGATTGTGGAGGGGTCAAAGTACATCAACACCGCCGACCCTGACCTGACTCTCAAAGGACTCTTGCTCACTTGGCAGAAGAACCGATAGCCGCGCCGGACCCATCCGGCCCGGATGTGGATTGGCCCCTGAACTATTTCAACTACTTCACCGAAACGGAGGAGCAGTTCCGTCAGGCCCGCGGTACGGGCTTATTCCTGCTCTCACCACTCGATTGGGCGTTGATCGAGACCTGGCAGAAGTCGGGCATTCCGCTGGAAGCGGTTTTGCGGGGCATTGATGCCGCCTTTGAGAAATGGCGATCACGGAAGCAGCGAACGCAGGCGGTCAATTCCTTGGCGTACTGCTCGCAGGCCGTGCTGAAAGCCGCGGAAGATCTGGCTCGCGGGGAAACTGGTGCGGGTGGTGCCGTGGCGCCCCCGTTTCCGTTGGAATCACTCCGCGAGTATTTGGAAACAAACGCCCGAGCGATTGCCGGAGCGGGCCCGGCCTACTCCGCTGTATCGGAAGTACTAGTCGAACTAGCCCGCGAAGTGGAGTTTCACTTTGCGGATCTCGAGGCTTTGGAGCAGCGGTTGACGGGGCTTGAGGAGAAACTATTGGCCCTCGCGCGGCTACAAATGACAGACGAAGCACAGTTGGCGGCTCGGCAGGAGCTGGACCGCCAGCTTCGACCGTATCGCGGCAAGATGACCGCCGAGCAGTTGGCGCTGGTTGAGCGTCAGTTCCTGGATCGCCGTCTGCTTGAAAAAAAAGGGCTTCGCCGCCTGAGCCTCTTTTATCTCGGTTCGTAGCTAGCGGTAGTTCAGAACATGTTCATTAAATTTTGTTCTAAAAAGTCACTATTACACTTTGAACACGAAATCAGCACTGGTACACTAGAGGTACTTAGGTGCCCAGCTCCTCCAAACTGGTTTGAGGCATCCGTCCGGTGAGCATCTTCCTCCGAGCGCTCACCGGATTTTTTTTGGACGAGTTAGCTGGTACATTAGTTTGCCTGGTACTAGGGGGAGCAGCCGATCTACCCAGGTTGCGCTAAGTGCGGAGCGCATCAGACTAGCGACGTAATACGGTTGCGTTAGGATTGCGCGGACCCGCTTTAGGTACTCGGCTTCGGGGGCTTCCGCCGCCAGCACGCCCGTTTCGATGGCGGCCAGCATCCCGGAACCGGTGAAGGGATCCACGAACTGGAGGGCATCTCCAGCCCGCCGTGCAGTGGACGTCGCCGTTTGCGGCCCAAAGACCAGTGGGCCTACCTTCAACCAATCGAAAACCCGCGACAGAGGAGCCAGCCGCTCTCGTAAGGGCTGAAACTGATCGACAGCGGCGTCGATCTCAAACCCTAACGGTGACAGGAGTGATTCGGGGAGCAGACCACAGACGTTCGTCCGGCCGCCCTCCACCGGATTGACACCCACATAGCCGCCGCCGAAAAAATACAGCTCCACCGCGTCATTCGCTGGACCGGCAAAGTGGGCCTTGAAGCCAAACAGGCGCTGACCTTTCGGTTGAGAGGCGCGCCGGCCAGTGGCGACAATGGCCGCTGGAAGATCTGTTTCCGGCTGAACCAGTGTCCCCAAGGCCACAGCCCGCTCCAGCATGCGGTGATCCATGGCGTAGCGGGAAATCCCGAGCGCGGGTTCGGCCAAGGAGAATCGCTTTTCCGCGCGGCGCAGGTGCAGCGAAACGCGCCGGATGGCCGCCGCTTCCGGAAAGAAGACGCCCATGCGCGCGAGCAAGGGCTGGGCCTCGGGCGAAAGAAATTCGCCACAGACTTTCTGCCGGGGGAAGCGGGTTTTCTCCACCAACAGCACCGGTTGCCCCGCCAGGCGCGCGGTGATCGCGGCGGCAGAGCCGGCGGGCCCGCCGCCCACGATGATGAGCGGCTTACTGGAGTCCACCGCTGGGTTGCTGGGCATTGGGCGCCAATCCTTGCAGGGCCCGCAGAGCGACGACATCACCCGGAAACTGATCCACGGCCTGCTCGTAGGCGCGGCGTGCCAGCGCCGGCTGGCCCAGCTTGACGGCCCAATGCCCCAGCGCTTCATAAGCCGGGCGGGCGTAGTAGGGGGGCTCCGTGTAACGCAGTTGACGTTCGTGCTGCGCGGCCAACTCCAGGGCCTTCAACCCCTTGTCCTTCTTGCCGGACGCCAGCAGGATCTGCGCCATCAACTCCTCGCGAGCCACCGTCAGCTCCCGCGGCAGCGGATTCTTCACGCGCGATTGGAAGCGGGCCAGCGCCGTCTCCAACCGCTTCAGTTCCGTGCGAGCCTGAGCCGGCTTGCCGGTGTTTGCCCACGCAATGCCCCGCGCCCAGGCGGTCCACGCTTCCTGCCGCGGGCGCGAGATTTCGGGAAGCATCTTGCCCTCCAGGATCGCCTCCCACTTCTGGTGCTGCGTCAGCGCGCGGAGCATCGCGATAAAGCCTTGTGCATAAGCATCGGTGAACAGATCGGCCGACTTCTGTTGCGCCTCCGTCTCTTTGATCGAAAGCAGATGCTGCGCCTCGCGCACGGCGCTGTCGTAGTCACCCTTGAACGAATACACCGTCGACAGGTAGTGCACGTTGTGCCCATGATGGCCATTGCCGTAGGTTTTGTCCGCCGCCATGTATTCCAGTTCCTTGGCCTTCGCCAGAGTGAAGGATTCGATCGCCGCATCCCACTTGCCGGTCTGCGAATAGATGTGGCCCGGCATGTGGAGCGCGTGCGGAATGCCCGGAGCGAGTTTCAGGTAGATCGCGCTGGACGTCCAGGCCTCCTTCGCAAAGGCCGACCCTTCCCAGCCATGGATCACGTAGTGGTGGACGCCCGGATGATCCGGGTGCTTGGCGATCAACGGCCGCAGCAGCTCAATGGCTTCCATCGAGGTCAGCTTGGGCTGGTGAGAAGGCAGATCAAAGCCCCGCATCAGGTGGAGCGATAGGAACGTCTTGGCCTCCACCTCATCGGGATACTTGGCCAGCAGCGCCTTCCACGCAGCGATGTAGGCGTCATCGGAGTTCTGCTTCGCTACCGGAATCCGCCGGGCGGCTACCGCTGCGATGTAGAGCTGCTCCAGTTCGGTCGCCTTGCCCGGTACCTTGGCCAGATCGAGCGCCTTCTGGGCGGCGTCCCAGGCCCGCTTCGTGGTGCGCGCCTGCGGTCCCATCATCTCTTCCCAGTTGTCCACCTGGAAGCGCGGCTGATACTGCCCACCGGCCACCATGGCGACGCCGAACCAGGGCATCGGTGCTTCCGGGTCCAGTTGGGCCGCCTGCAGAAAGCTCCGCTCGGCTTCCTTCGTCCAGAAGCTGTGCATCTGGGCGATCCCTTGGTTGAAGAACTTCTGCGCCTCGGGCGACTTGGTGGTGATCTTGAAATCCACCCGTCCCATCCCCTCCATCAGCTTGGCGGGTAGCGCCGGTGCCGCCGCACCCGCAGGTACGGAGCAGTGGTCGTGATTCTTTTCCGTCTGGGTTTTGGTGTCCGCCGCCAAAAGACTGAGGGCGGCGAAGGTGGTGAGAGCAGCAACGGTAAATTTCATTTGAGTGGACTCAGTTGAAGTAGAGGATATCAGGGCGAATGCCGAACGACATTTCATTGCAGGGGCCGCAGGTGATCTGGTAATCGGACCGGATGGCGTTCACCTTGGCTGGCACCAGCACCGGGTGGTCCGCCGCGTGGTACGCCGATAGCGACAGGCGGGGCTTGTACTTCTTGATCACTTCCCGCGCCCCATCAATCGCGTTCGGTTCCGCGCCTTCAATGTCCATCTTAATGAAGTCCACCTTCGCCAGGTTCAGTTCGGCCGTCATCTTGTCGATCGTGGTCAGTGGCACCTGCGCCACCACTTTCGCGCCTTCGCGCTTGATCACAAAGCTATCCGCGGCGGAATTGTCGGGGTCGACGCGAAGTTCCAGGATGTCGTCCTTGTCCCAGACACCCTTCGCGTAAACGATCACCCGGCCTTGCTCGATCTCCGCCTTAAAGTTGCGCCGCAGGCATTCCAAATTCTCCGGTCCGGGTTCAATGGCCACTACCTTCGCCGCGCCCCGCGCCAGTGCCTGCCGCGTAAAGACGCCGACGTTCGCGCCGCAATCCAGAACCACATCGCCCGGCTTGATGTCATGGGCACCGGAGAAGTAGATCTCCATGCGCTCTTCCGCCAGGTTAAACGGCAGCACAAACTCACTGCCCTTGGGAATCCAGTAACGGCCCATCGGCGTGTCGTAGAGCTTGTAGCCCGCCGGATCCGTCTCGATCAGCTTGCTGGCAGCGAGCAACTCGTCCTTGATCCGCGTCTGCTCCTTGAAGTGTTCCGGAATGCGGACCGCCCGGTCCATGGGGCAACCCTGCGCCTGACCCGCCAACACCAGCAGCCTCAATCGCGCCGGTGCATACCACCAGCTGAAACCCACCACGCCACCCAGTAGCGCGACCCCAAGAAATATCTTCACCCTGTCATGATCGCAGTTACGTCGCTACACCACAATCCGAGCTCGCCGCCACCCTGCCGGCCAGCCAATCAGGAGCCCGGCTGCGGGCGGACAACGCGCTTGATCTTCTCCTGCCAGGTCCCTGGCAGCGACCGAAACAATGCCCGGGATTTCTCGGTGGCGGCCGCTTTCAGGTCGTGCCGGCGCAGGAAGGTCCGGTCCAACCGGTAGCGAAACGTCGGGATGATACTGCCGCCAAACTTGCGCAGGAACTGATGGCAACCACCCATGCTATAAACGGGGAAGCCATTCTGGCTGGCCCATTCGATACCCTTCCACATCAACAGATCGTTCGGTCGACTGTTGCGGTATTCGGGCCAGGAAGTATTAGCGGCATATTCCACGACGCCCCCCTCCGTAAAACGTAAAACGCTACCCGCCGCCAACTTACCCTCGTGGGTCGCCACGAGCAACAACCGGTTCTCGCGGAGGGCAAAAAGGCGCTGAAGCTGATCCAGGTCTTCGCAAGGTAAGCCCTTAGCCTTGCTCCAAGCCGCCCGCATCCGGTGGTAGTCTGGCAGATCTTCCGGCCTAGATTCGCGAATGTCGAAACCAGCCCGCGTCGCCGTCCGAATCGCGCGTGGCGTCTCAAGTTCGGCAAACAGCGCTTCCGGCCCCTTGGTCAAATCGATGAGGACGACTCCGGCTTGTTCTATCTCTTGATATCCTTGGGCACGTAACCCTGGCGATTGCTCCCAAGTATAAAGCGTGATCAATTCTCCACCTAAGGTGCAGAGCCCCTCCGCGATGTCCGCCGCAGCCGCTCCATCCGCATCGGGATGGAGTATAAGTCGCGGCGATTCGGCTAATCCGCAGATGATTCGGGATGATTCATGCAATCCAGTGAGGACGCCCTGTACACGCCCACCTTGACCTTGGCGCGATAACACGGCGAAGGGTTTCGCGGAACCGATGAAAGGCTCCTTGAAGTACTCAGGGGCGGTGTAGTGAAACGCATAACGCGCGCCGGCGAGGAACTCGCGCCAAGCAATTTCGGTCTCTGGATCGGGATACTCAGTGAGGATCTGGACCATCTGCCCGTAAGCATAGCATGGGGTCGGTGGTACGGCGGCAAGAAAAGTACTGGCGGCCATTAAGGTAACCTCCGCAAGGGTATGGCACCAGGCCAGATGATACTGTTGGCGCTCCCACCGGGTGCTGCGTGCCCGCGTCGACAGGGCCGCCGGCCCGGTTCAGGCTTCCCCCGGCACACTGGCTTGCGCTCGGGGCCGGTGTTGGGAAAGGAAATTTACCTAAAAGAGTTACTTATAGCCAGCCCTTCACGTAATAATAGCCGAACTTGATCGTTTCGGTGGCCAGATCGATCGCCAAACTCCAGCGGTTCAGCGGATTGTTGACGCGCTTGGCGGCGTCGGCCAGGGGAACGGTGCGCACGGGCACGCCCGCTCTGGCGAAGGCGGCGGCGGCACGACGGGTATGGTAATCGCTGGTGAGCAGAACCACCGTACCAGCCGAGGCCGCATACTGCCGTGCGAAAAACATTGCGCTTTCGTGCGTGGTGAGCGATTCGTTCTCCACCTGGATCACCGCCGCCGGTACGCCGTGGCCTACCAGATAATTCCGCATGTCCACGGAGACCCCCTTGCCGGCGATCACGATCTGTCGGAACTGCCCGTGGGCCTCACGCCAAGTCATGACGCCGTAAGCGGCTCGCAGATAGGAACTGAGGCCAAGAACGCCGGGCGTTAACTCACCGCCAGTGAGCAACAGCAACGTGTCGCCGCTCGGCGCCTCCCAGCGACCGGTGAGCCAGCCGCCCCACCAACGGACCAGCGGCGTCGCGGTGATGATCACCCAGAGCAGACCAATCGCCGCCAGCGCGCGTGTCATCAGACGGAGCATTCGAAGTGGGCCTCCAGGCGTACTGGCATCCAAGCTCCAGAGCCAGCGCCGGATGAACGGACCTGACGACGGAAAAATATATTGAGAGGCCGACGAGGCGGATGGGTCAGAGGTGGACGTGCGGATGCCACGTTCTAGCACTTGGACGGCAACCTCTTGATTATAGCAAGCCCATTATGGGTGCCCCGGAACGCAAACCCGCGGCGCTTCAGCTCCGGCGCGCGAGAAACGAGAGACGGAACGCGGGCCGGTGGGTGCGAACATTAACTTCCCCCAGTCCCGCCTGACGCGCCAGCGCCTTGAGTTCAGACGCCTTAAACGCCGCCTCCACCGAGATCGGCCCATCGTGCAGAACCAGCTCGCTCCACCCGAACAACCACCGCGTCGCGGGCAGAAAGTAGTAGGGCAGGGGATTGCGCTCCAGATCCTGCACGATCGCGGCTCGCCGGGCAACACGGTGCATCTCCTTCAACAGGGCCACCACCTGATCGTTGGTGAAGTGGTGCAGAAACAGTGAACAATGCGTCACATCCACGGCCCGGTCCGCAAACGGCAACCGGAACGCATCACCACACACCGCCGTCACGGCCTGCTCCAGGTGCAGCGCCCGCCGGTCCAGGTTGATTGGAACCATACCCGCAAATCGCCGACCAGCGACCGCCGCCATATCGCCCGAGGCCGCGCCAATGTCGAGAAACGTGAAGCGCTCGTCCGGCGGTACCAGTTCCCCCAACCGGTCCAGCAGGATCCGGTGGCCGCCCAGCAGCCGGTTGATGGTGACGAGCTCTCGAAGGTTCTGTCGGGTGGGCTCCGGCGGAGCCTCGTCCAACAACTCCGGCTCCAGAATGCGTCCACCAAGGCAATGAATGTTCAAGCCCTTGATTGTAACCAGTCGCGCAATGCCGGTCGGGCTACTTGTTGCCCGGCACCGTCATTTCCGGATCGTAGAAATGCATCAGATTGGGGTAGCCATTCATGGCCAGCCGCGTCGATGGCCCTGCGCCAAACCAGCGCGCCAAATGCCAGCGGTTGCGCGGCACGTAGACCACGTCGCCCGGTTCGGCAATGAAGACTTCCTGTCCCTCGATGCGGTAGCGGATCTGCCCGCTCATGATCAGCCAGTATTCAGCGGTCTCCGTGTGGAAGTGCCCGCGATCGGCCAGGTTCAGCTTACCCAGGTTCTTCTCATAGCCGTAGATGAAGTTGGCCGCGCCCCGGTCATCCTCCACCACTTTCTGGGTGCCCTTCAGCGTTCCCGCCTCCAGCTTCGCCGACAGTTCCTCAAACGTCGTGTGGACCTTGTTGTTCCGCAAGTAGTCCCCGGGCCGCCGCGCGATCTTCATCTTCATCATGTCGACGCCCGCCATCTTGGGCGCCGCCTGATCGGCCAGGAACACCGTCGTCGCCTTGGCTATGTTGGTCTCAAACAGCAGCACCGGCTTGTCGCCCACCGCCTCATACGAGAAGATCGTCGTCATCGGCACCTGCACCATGGAGCCCATACGCGCCACAAACGGAGCCGTCCCTTCGACGTTGAACCGCACCTCGCCCTCCACCACCACCCACCACGCCCGCGTGTCCGGGTGCAGAGCTGGGCGCGACTTGAAACCGGGCTTGTGCTGGAGATAGACGCTCTTCAGCAGGTCGTCATCCACGATCACCTCATGCCACTCCGCTTGATTGGCATGCCGGGCCTTCAGATCGGCCAGCTTCGTATGCGGCCGGTGGGGGCCAGTATAGGGATCGGCGGCTTTCTTGGGAGCCCAGACAAAGTCCTGGGCGGCGCATAGGCCCGTGGCGAACGCTAGAAGTGAACAAGTTCGGCGAAAGTTCATCGCGCTTATCATACGCCCCGAATGAACTCCATGTTGGCGGGCGGGTTCTCCCGCAGAGCACGGACATGACGCTAGTCCGGTGGGTCAACAACTCCATCGCCTCCATGGTGGCGCAGGCTGTCAGTCTGCAGGCGGAATTCATTCCGCCTCGGGCCTTCAGGAAGCTGGAATAAGTTCTGGCATCAGGTGTCCGCGGTGAATCGGCGGGACTGAAAGTCCCGCTGCAGGTGACAGCCTGCGCCACACCGGGCCGCCAACGATTTGCGGTCGATCAAAGCGCCTGCCATGCTGATCGCTCTTCCGTCTGACCAACTACGCTAGCCGCGCTTGATCCGCCGCCGGTGGTCCAACATCGGCCTACCGCCTAGCCCGGTTTCGCTGGGGACCGGCGAAGCCGGCGCACTGCCTGCCACGCCGGGTGTCGCGGGCACTTCCATCGGAGCCGGCGCAGCAGGAGCCTTCGCGGCGTTCAGCGCCGCCGCGTCAATCTGCGCCCGTACCTCATCCACCAAGTGCAAAGTCAGCCGCTGGATCAGGTCGCGCGTCTTGCGGTACTCTTCTTCCGGCCCACCCACCGGGTCCACCACCGGCCACTCGATCACCGGAGCGGTAATCTTGCCGGGCAGTGAGCGGCCGCTGATGTTGACGATCAGGTCGAAGTCCATCTTCAGCATGGGGCCAAACAGCTTCGGGAAAGACTCGCTAATGTTGATGCCGATGTCGGCCATGATGCGAATGGCTGAAGGGTCGGTGCTGACCGCCGGGGTCAGTCCCGCGCTGGCCGCCACCACCACATCACGTCCATAAACCCGGGCGAAACCTTCCGCCATCTGGCTGCGGACAGCGTTGCCCAGGCAAACAAACAACACCCGCGCTTTCAGCGGACCGGCGTCGGCAGCGGAACTCAAATGCACCTCGCGGCGGCGGACGGCCGGAAGCAAGGCGATGGGCGGCGGAAAGATCTGGTCATGGATGGCTCGTCAATGGTTCCTTCGTCCGCGGGCGGGGAACGGAACCCGCGGCGCGGTCTAACAACCGTCTTTAGCTTATCGACAATCCGGCACGCGCGCCAACGGGAAATCTGCGGATTCCACCACGGTTACCATCATGAGTGATGCCCTCTTTTGACCCTGCTTTGCTCACCGGCCCGCAGATGTACAAGTTGCTGGCGGGTAGCGTTCTACCCCGGCCGATCGCGCTGGTCTCCAGCATGGCGGCGGACGGCACGCCGAACCTGGCGCCGTTTAGTTTCTTCACGATTGCCAGTGCCGATCCGCCGGTGCTGGTGGTGCAGAATTCAGTGCGCGGCAACCGCACGCGCAAGGACACCATTGGCAACGTGGAGGCAACCGGCGAATTCGTGGTGAACATCGTCAGTGCGGATTACGCCGCCGCCATGAACCTGACGGCGGGTGAGTATGGCCCCGAAGTGGATGAGTTCGTGGTCTCTGGCCTGACGCCGGTGGCCAGCGAATGTGTCACCCCGGCCCGGGTCGCGGAGGCACGAGTCCAGATGGAATGCCGCCTGATACAGATTGTTCGCGTCAGTGACAAGCCGCTGGGAGGCTCCCTGATGCTGGGCGAAGTGGTCCGCTTCCACTTTCGCGATGACGTGATCGACGCCGGGCTGAACGTCAACCTGGATGTCCTCCAGCCCGTGGGGCGGCTCAGCGGCTCCAGCTATGTCCGCGTCACGGACCGTTTTGACATGCAGCGCCCGTAGCCAGCCACAGCCAGGCGCGCGGGTGTTTTACTGTTCTTAGGTGCTTGGCACCCATCATCTATGACTGTTGTCTACGTATCACCCGAAGGCAGCGAGGGTTCGCTTGGCACCAACCCGGCCGCGCCTACTTCGCTGACGCGCGCCTTGCGGGCCTACCGCTCCGATGCCGAGATCCGGATTGCCGATGGCGATTACCGCATCACCGCCCTCAGCTCCGGTTCCGGCATGAAGTTGATCGGTCAGGGGGACCGCGTGACGCTTCGCGCGTCCACTTCGATGCTGCTCCAACCGGGCGACGCTCACGGCCTGGTGCTGGAGCGCTTGACCTTTGCCGATTGCCCGGAATACTCGGTCCGCATCTATCACTCCGACGGCGTCCGCGTCCGCAACTGCAAGTTTATCCGCTGCCGTGCGGGCCTGATCTTCAACAAGTGCCGCAACTTCCTGGTGGAAGGCACTTCATTCTCCTCCGTGGGGACGCCAGAAAAGTACGGAGCGGGCGACGGCATCTATGTAGGTGGCGGCACGGCGGGCCGGATCACCCGGTGCCGGTTTCACCGCTGCGGGCATTATGCGATCACCGTGGCCAATGACAAGGAGTTGCGCAGCGAAGGGATCACCATTGAGAACAACGTGATCGATCAGTACTGGGGTGGTGGCGTGGGGCTGTTGTTGGGGTCCCATCACTGCGTCGTGAAGGGCAATGAGATCCGCCGGACGGGCGTCGAGATGGAATACAACAAGGCAGCCGTTCAAATATCGGCCTCCCACAACGTGATCGATGGCAACACGATTGAAGAGTTGGGGCGCAAGAACTACGCCTTCGAACTAAGCGCGTTCCCGTTTGGCGGCTACGAGCAGCACTGCGAGAATAACGTGATCCGCAATAACACCTGCCGGAACAATGGCGGGATTACCTTCTTCATCACGGCGCGCCGGGCCTGCCGGGCGGCAAATAACCACATTGAGGGCAATGTGGTGGAAAACAATGCGTTGAACATTGAGCCGCCGGTGTATGTCTACTTCGAGACGTACCATTCCACCGACAAGCCACCCTTCCCCGGAGGCAATCACTTCAGCGGGAATAGGTTCCACTGCAAACGCAGCAAAGCCCTGATTGGTACCGACGCCCTGAAGCAGTCAGTCACCTACCACGACTTCAGCGAACTGCAAACGAAGTTTCCGGACTACTTCCAGGAGAATACCTACCTGAAGTCCTGAACCGGGACGAGTGTCCGCCCCGGTTCAGGGTTGTGCAGCTAAATCAAAGCGCTGGGCCGTGGTGCCCAGTCCTTACCCTTGTCGGCGGCAATCGCCTTGACGTCCTTCATGTAGGCGCCAGCCTGGGTGAGCACGTGGTGTAGATCGTTCCCCAGGCTGATGAAGGGGAAGCCCTTGTCCAGGAACTCCGCCACGCGCGAGGTGCCGAACAGGAACAGGCCCAGGATGACGTTGTTTTTCCGGGCTTCAGCCACCAGCTTCTGCGTCGCTTCGGTCAATTCAGGCGACGTGTACATGTGCGGAAACTCGTACTTCACATAGAGGCCCATCGACATGCAGAGGTCGTTCTGGCCCAGGAACAGAATGTCCACACCGGGCACGGCGGCGATCTCGGCGATGTTCTCGATGCAGGCTGCGGTTTCCACCTGAAGCGCCACAATCACGTTCTTGTTGGCCGCCCCGGCATAGCCGAGCAAACCTTCCTTGTTCATGCTGCGCTGCGGGAAGTAGACTGACCGCGTCCCGTCCATCGGGTACCTGGTGCAGCTGATCGCCTGCCGAGCTTCTTCCGCGGTATTGATGTACGGCACCAGGACGCCATCAGCGCCACAGTCGAGCGCCTGCTGGATGCCCGCTCGGTCGTCATAGCCGCCGACGCGCACCATCGACTTGGCGCCGCCACTGGCGATGGCACACAGCATCGCCGACAGGTTCTGCCGGTCCATCGGACCGTGCTGGGTGTCCACCAGCAGCCAGTCATAGCCGGAATGGGCCAGTTGCTCCGCCACCGTCGGGCTGTGCGTATTGAGAAAGAGGCCGATCTTCGGGTGGCCGTCCCGCAGTTGTTGTTTGAATTCTGCGCCGTTCATAGAGGTTGTTGTTCTTCCTGTGGGGCTGCGGCTTCTGCCACGGCCCCTCGTTGAGAATACCAACCGATGAGCCGCGCTCGTCTACCGGTTCGCCTACATCGTGCGCGGCGGGCGCACCTTCAGCCCCAGCCGGGTCAATTCCGAGAGTCCTTCGGGCGAGTTCAGTTGCCAGTACTTCATCCGCGCGGACTTGATCAGCACCGCCTTTTCACCATTGGATACCTCCCACCCCAGCACCCGGCCTTCGCCCGACGGCTCCACCGTCAGCGTGACCTTGTAGGCCGCACCGACGGTCACAGTTCGGCGGTCCCCTTTGCGCTCGGCCGTGGCGGGGACGTAGGCGGCCCGTCCGGCCAGGCTGGTCAGAAAAGCGACGGGAGCCGCTTCGCCCTCCTTCAGCCGTGGCGAAACCATCCCACGCGCCCACAGCAGCAGCGTATCTTCGCTCAATGTGTTTTCCGGCCTCAACATCTGCTTCTGCTCGTCGCCTTCGCCCTCAAAATAGCTGTGATAGTCGGCCCGCAGGAAACCGGGGTCAAACAGCAGCTGACGGAAGACGTGCCCGCACCATTCCTGGCGTGAAAACGAGACCTTGAGCGGCTCAAAACTCTTCAGCGACACAAAGGCGCTGGTCATTTCGTTGTAGTCGTAGATGCCGGTCTGGTAGTCTTTCACCAGATTCAGCTTGATCACCGGCACCACGTCCGCTCCGGGAAGATCCGCCTTCACGCGGCGGGTGGTGGAAAACGGTTCAGTGACGAATATGGCGACGGCGGTGCCACTGCGGGGCTTGGCGTAGCGGGGAATCGTCAGGTCATAAGAGGCAATCTCGGCCTGCCCATCGCCCCATTGCCGCCAGAAACTCGCCTCCGGACCCTCCGCCGCGCCCACGGTTCCCGTACCCAGCAAAATGACCAGTGCGAGTTGAGTTCTCATATCCACTACAATAATGGTCTTGATGCTCCAGCGTTCTCATCTGTTTCCGGCCGCCCTGGCCCTGGGTTGCCTGTTTGGTCTTGCGGGTTGCCAGAAGTCCGCCCCGGCCGATGCCGCGGCGGTGGTGAACGGCCGCACGATTACGTTTGCCGAACTCGATAAGCAGTACCAGTTCCAGTTTGGCAACGGCACCGAAGGCAAAGCTGACCGCCCCGGCGACGACTTCCGCCAGACCCAGCGCCTGGAACTGCTGCGGAGCCTGATCGACGCCGAGATTATGCTGCAGAAGGCCGAGAAGCTGGGCCTCACCGCCGTGGACGCCGATGTCGAGGCCAAGTTCACCGAGATGAAGGCGCCGTACACGAAGGAAGAGTTCGACAAGCAACTCCAGACCCGCCGCATGACGGTGGAGGACCTCAAAGCTCAACTCCGCCGTGAGCTTTCCATCCAGAAGCTGATCAACAAAGAGATCACCGGCCATATCAACATCTCCGATGGCGACCTTCAGGAGTTCTACAACCAGAACCGCGCCAGCTTCAACCTGCCGGAGCCGCAAATGCACATCGCCACCATTGTCGTGACGCCCGTGCCCGACACCAACGTCCGCAATCTGAAAAACTCCAAAGCGCAAAACGAACGTGAGGCCGCCGAGAAGGTGAAGATGCTGGAAGCCCAGATCCGGCAAGGGGCAGATTTCGCCATGCTGGCGCAGAACTATTCGGAAGACCCCAACACCGCCCCCAACGGCGGCGACCTCGGCTTCATCCAGGATTCCGCGCTCGAGAAAGCATCGATCGAATTGCGCCGTCTGGTCACTTCCATGAAGCCCGGCCAGGTTTCGCCCGTCGTGCGCACTCCGGAAGGCTTCCGGTTGTTCAAGTTGATCTCCCGCGAGCCCGCCGGCCAACGCGAATTGAGCGACCCCACCGTCCAGCAAACGATCCGCGAACAGCTGATGACCCGCAAGGACCAGCTCTACAAGGCCGCTTACTACGAAGTTGCGCGCAACGAAGCCAAAGTGGAAAACTACCTCGCCAAGTCCGTCACCTCGGGCATGCCGGCCACCAAGAAGTAACAGTTCCTATGCCCCGTTGGTCAGCCTCCAGGAATTCCGCAGGTTCTGTGGTGGCGGAGACTGACAGCCTGTCGGCGGGCTCCGAAGTCCCGAACTCGACGCTGTAAAGGTCATCATGCCGCATAGATGATCCGGTCGTCCCGCAAAACGTCGGCCCTCACTCGCGGCAGAGAGGTCGCGTCTATTGGGAAATCTAGCCACCAATGCTAGCCTAGGAGAGTGATTCTAACCCCTGCACTGATGGCGCTTTTCCTAGCGCAGGCTCCCGCGCCGAAGGCGGCGACGGCTGCTCCGAAGGCCGCTGCGGCGAAGCCCGCGGCTGCTGCTCCGGCCAAACCGGCTGCGGCTGCCAAGCCCGCGGTGGCTGGCGCGAAGCCTGCCGCTGCGGCGAAGCCGGTGGCCGCTGCTAAGCCTGCTGCTGCGAAACCTGCCGCTCCCGCTCCTATGACCACTGACGAAGAGAAAATCATCTACTCCCTCGGCCTTTCGATCTATCGTTCGCTCGGCCAGTTTGACCTTTCCCCGGCTGAGCTCGACATCGTGAAACGCGCACTGTCGGACGCTGCCGCCAAGACTCCCGCGGTGGAGATCAACGAATGGGGACCCAAGATCCAGGGCCTGGCCGAAGGCCGCGGCAAGCGCATCGCCGAAAAGCAAAAGGGCGATTCGGCCGCTTATCTGGCCAAAGCCGCCACGGCTCCGGGTGCTGAGAAGTCAGCCACGGGCTTGGTCTATCGCGACATCACCCCTGGCACCGGCGCCTCGCCCAAGGCCACGGACACCGTGAAGGTGCACTATCGCGGCACGCTGGTGGACGGCTCCGAGTTTGACAGCTCCTACAAGCGCAACGAACCGGCACAGTTCCCGCTGAACGGCGTGGTTCCGTGCTGGACCGAAGGCGTGCAGAAGATGAAGGTGGGCGGCAAAGCCCAACTGGTCTGCCCCTCCGATCTCGCTTATGGCGACGGCGGCCGCCCCGGCATCCCCGGTGGCGCGGCGCTGGTCTTTGAGATCGAGCTGCTGGAAATCGTCAGCGCCAAGCCGTAACTGCTGTTTCTTTTGCGCATGGCCGCACCATTGATGCCCAGGCCAGCTTCGTCGCTCACCCGTCGAAGCTGGCTGGCACAATGGGCGGCCATTTTTGCAGAACCTTGCTTTTCCCAAACGGCCCTCGCGCAAACCAGTCCGGGTCAGCGTTGCCCCGCGTCCGCAGTGCGGGATCTCTCTTTCTCCGATCTGCCCGCCCAAGTGCAGGAAGTGGCGGCACAGCTGGGCCTCACCGCCACTTCTTTTCCCAACTACGTCGCTACCCAGCGCCGGCGGCTCGCCGAGCGCATCATCGAGGGCTCGGCCGAGCACGTCACCTACTACGTCCTCCAGTCCCGCCGCTTCACCGGGCTCGAACCGATTGACCCCGTCCGCCTGGCCGCCCAACGTGCCACTGAATTTCCCGAGCCCGTGCGCGCCCGCTTTGCTGACTTTCAGGCGCACTCGGCCACCGTTCCGGACGAACGCTGCCGTCTCGTTCGACGGCTCTTTCTCTCGCTGCCGGAAGCGTGGACGCCCGAGGCGTGCTTCCGCCATACGATGCAGTTTCTAGCTCGCAAAGGCCCGCAAGCGGCGCAGCGGCCGGATCGCCGGGAGGTGCTCGATCAGCTCTATCAACAAAGAGGCCTCAGTTCGGACACGGCTCCTGAGCAGACACGAGGGTTGGATGAAGCGCTCCGCTGGATGGAGCAGTCCCGCACCGCCGGAGGACGTACCTTGCTGGTCGGGCCCGGCCTTGACCTGACTCGCAGGGAAGGCTTCTCGGACGCCATACCGCTCACGGCCTATCAACTCGACCGGCTGCTGGCCGCGCCCCGAATCGCTGGCGCCGGGATCGATTGTGCCGACGTGCGTCCGGAAGTGATGGCCCATCTGTCGACCCGTCCGCTGTGCGCGCTGCCGTTGGATATCACGACGCAGTGCACGGCCACTCCTGGACAGTACGGCGTCGCCATCGCCACCAACCTGCTGCTCTACTTTGAGGAGGCACCCCTGCTAGCAGCCATGGCCGGGTTGGTCCAATCGCTGGCATCAGGTGGGCTGCTGATCCACAACGATGCCCGCTTTGCCACCAAAGTGTTCGGCGAGCTCCTGGGTTGCCCGGTGGTCCACTTTCAGCCCCTGACGACCGGGCAAAGGGGCGCGGTGATACAGTTGGATCGCCTGGTGATCCACCGCAAAGGTTAGTGTAGTGCGTTCGAAGAGAAGAGCGACTAACACGAGACGCTTCGATCGACCGCAAATAGTTGGCCGTGCGATGTGCCTGGCGGCTGTCAACCAGCAGACGGGCGCCAGCCCCGCTTCTCCCAGCGCGCGAAAGCTGCCCCAACTGTCGTGCTACCCGGGCGTAACGAACTCGGCCTGCCGGTCAACAGAGAGCCTACGCCGCTGGGGTGCCAGCGACATCGTGGATTAGGTTAGTTACTTCTTCACCAACTCAATCAAGATCTGGTCCGGCCCCTCGATATAGACGCCGGAGTCGCCCTGGCGCCTCGGCAGGTCCAGCAGCTTGACCCCATCAGCCTTCATACGAGCGAGCGTGCCATCCAGATCCGCCACCGCAAACGCGAGATGGTCCACCACGCGACCAGCAGAAGGCACGGGCTTGCTGACGCCCTTCCAGTCCTCCTTGTACTCCGTCCGCGCCCAGGAAATCGGGAAGATGCCCAGGGAGACCGGCACACCTTCCGCGGAGGGCACCGTGAGGTTGGCCGTGGCTCCGATGTCAGTGTTCAACAGACGCACCAGCTTGCGCGACAAGGGCCGACCGCCGGAAGTTTTCAGGCCCAGATACTTCATGTACCACTCGGCGGCGGCGATGGGATCATCCGAGAACAGGTGCACGTGCCGGAATTTGTTATCTGGGGCGTTGTTGATCTCCACCAGCGCCTTCTCCGGCGTCTCCACATAGCTGAAGAAGAAGTCCGGACCGGCCTCCGGCAGATTGGTCGGCAGGGTGGCGTACTTGGTGCCGAGCGCGACCTGATACTGGTATTCCCCCTTTGGGTCCGGCGAGCCCCAGCCGATGTGCCAGATGGCGGACGTGAGCGCCGACGGAGGCAGTTGCTTCACCTCGTTGAAGCGGAGCGGGCCCGGCTCAAAGCGCTTGGCGAAATACTCTTCCGCCGCCTTCTGGTTAATGGTATTCAAGTGGACATGGTGGAGTTGGACGTCTGCCGCCCACCCGCCCGCGAGAGTGCCGAGAATGAGAATAAAGCGCATAGTGATCACGGACCTCGATGGAACCCTACTTGACCACGATACCTATTCTTATGAGGCAGCGAGACCGGCTCTGCGGCGGCTGAACGAACTGGGTGTGCCCTTGGTGATCGTGACCAGCAAGACGGCGGCGGAAGTGGCTGGATTGCGCCGGGGCATGGGCGTCGGCGGCGTTGACATCACCGAGAATGGTGCCCGCTCCAGCAGCTCTCCCGCTCTGTGCGACGCATTGATCCAGGCCAGCCGCCAGGCCGGGGTCCAGGTGCGCGGCTTTCATCAAATGACTGACGAGGATGTCGCGGCTGCTTCGGGCTTACCCCTCGAGATTGCCCGCTTGGCGCGGCGCCGGCAACACGCAGAGCCATTTCTCATCACCGCATCAGATGGGGCGGAGAGGCTGCTGGCAGCGATTGATAAGCTCGGATTGAGATGGACCCGCGGCGGTAGGTTTCACCATCTGTTCGAACAAGGCGGGAAAGGCCCAGCCATCTCCAGGCTACTGCAACACTACCCCGATGCCCGCAGTTTGGGTCTCGGAGACGCTCCAAGCGACCTGGAGATGCTACAGGTAGTCGAGGATCCGGTGATCGTATCTTCTGCACATCTGCCTACGATGCGGCGAGTCTTGCCACGCGCCTTGGTGGCGCAGGGACTGGGACACGTAGGCTGGAATCACGCAGTGAACAGTTGGCTGGACCGTTAGTCATTGACCTCCATGTCCGCCATGATTTCGCGCAACCTCGGATAGATATCCGGGATTGCGGCGGCCACTCTATTCCAGGTCGGGATCGGTGGGGCGCCGAGCGGATCCTCCATAAAGCTGCGGCCCGCCTCGCGAAGGCTCTCGGCAAAACTGTGCACCGCCGCATCTTCAGAATGCCGGTCAAAGTCCAGGCCGTTGACGACGGCATCAGCGTGATATCGGCGGACGGTATCTTCGGCAAACCGGATGTAGTAAATCAGCATGGACCGGAAGTGGTCGCCGCTAAGGACATGCCGTTCCTGGGCAATCGAACGGAAGAGGCTGGTGGCGATGTCGCGGGCCATCCGCCGAAGGCCTTTTTCAGGATCTTTGGCCGCAAGCTCCTGATGCTTGTGTTCGTAGTTGTTGGCGATGTCAACCTGGCAGACGCGCAACGGTGAAACATTGCGGTAGACCTCGGCCATGACGCCCACCGCCAGCCCCCAGTCACTGGGAATGCGAATGGCTCGGACAAGATCCGTGTGCAAGGCGAACTCCCCGGCCAGAGCATAGCGAAACAGCCCTTCGGCGGTGAGTTTAGGCCTTTCTTCCGCCACCCGTGATAACGTGAAACTTCATGCTGAGACGCCATGCCTTAAGCGCGCTGCTGGCGACCCCCTCGTTGTGGTCGCAAGACATCGCCACCGTGCACCCGGAAACGGTGGCGGAGACCACCCTGAAGTTCTTCTCGCCCGCCGAATTTGCGGCACTGGAGAAGCTGGCCTCCCAGATCATTCCCAGCGTCGGCGGTCGTGCGGGAGCAATTGAAGCCGGTGCACCGCGGTTTCTGGATTTTCTGTTGTCGAAGTCACTCCCCAAGGATCAGCAGGCGTACCGCGCAGGTCTCGCCAAGCCGGGCAATCTGGCACTGCTTGAAAGACCGTGGACCTACGCCGAACCGGCCGACCCGCAGGAGCGCTTTCTAAAGCGGCTCAAGGATGATCTTTTCCGGGCGACGGCCAACTCTCGCGAGTGGGCCGCCGGACGGCGCGGTGCGGGCGTGGTGAGTTACTTCAAGGCGGCGGAGTAGGAGTCGGCACCCATGGCGAAAACATATCCAGTGGTGATTGTCGGCTCTGGTGCTTCGGGCGGCATGGCCGCCTGGGCGCTGACCAAGGCCGGAATTGAGTGCGTGATGCTGGAGGCCGGGCCCATGCTCGACCTGGAGAAGCAAAGCGAACTGCGCCCCATCTACGACCTTCCGTTCCGCGGCTTCGGCACTCCGGGCCGCTTCCCGCACGTCACCCAGGCTTCAGAAGCTAACGAAAACGCCTGGCTCGACGAGAAGCAGAATCCCTATTCGCACCCGGAAAAGGACCCCTATTATTGGGTCCGCATCCGCATGGGCGGCGGCAAGATGAACCGCTGGGGCCGCGCCTCCTGGCGGCTCAGCGACCTGGAGTTCAAAGCCGCCGACCACGACGGCTTCGGCGAAAACTGGCCCCTCAGCTATGCCGACCTGGCCCCTTACTACGATCGCGTCGAGCCGATCTTCAAGGTCCAAGGCCGCAATGAGGGCCTACCGCAGTTGCCCGATGGCAGGCTGCTACTGGATGGCTCGCCAGAATCACCCGCCAATCAGCGCTTCATCGACGCCGCCAAAAAGCGCGGCATCCCGATCACCAAGCCCCGCCGCGCCACGGGAACCCTCGCCTCCAGCTTGAACCTGTTGCTCCCCGAAGCGCTCGCGACCGGTAAGTTGACCATTGTCCCCAACGCCATCGCCCGCGAAGTCTCGTTTGATCCGAAGACCGGTCTGGTGAACGGGGTCCACTTTGTCGACCGCCGCTCCAAGCGCGACTACTTTATCGGTGGCCAGAATGTCATTCTCGGTGCGGCCACGCTGGAGTCCACGCGGCTTCTGCTGAACTCCAAGTCAACCCGCTGGCCCAACGGCTTAGGTAACTCCAGCGGCACGCTGGGCCGCTACCTCTTCGACCAGATCTATGTCAAGAATGTCGTCCAGGCGCTGGTGCCAGAGGCCCGGATCAGCCGGGCGGCCCGCGGCGTCACCGGAGGCGCGGGCTATATTGTCCGCTTCCGCAACCTGAAGCCCGGGCAGCAGGAAAACGGCTTCCTGCGCGGCTACACCTATGATTTTGGTTCCGGCGGCGGCATCAACCCCAAGTACATCCCCAAGTACGGCGAACCGCTGCTGAGGGAAGTGGCCGACCTGGCTAATGCCAGCTTCTCGCTCACCACCATGGGCGAAGTCCTGCCCCGCTTTGAGAACCACGTCCGCATCCACCCGACATTGAAAGACAATTGGGGCATCCCGTCGCTGCATATTGAGCATCGCTATACGCCGAACGAACACGCCATGGCGAAGGACTCCATGGAAGTCGCCTCCGAGCTTTGCCGCGCCGCCGGCTTTGAGATCCTGGAAGCGCACGCCCAAATGGTGCCGCCCGGCGAATCCATCCACGAATTGGGCACCTGCCGCATGGGCGCGGACCCCAAGAAGTCCATGCTGAACCAATGGAACCAATCACACGAAATCAAGAATCTGTTCGTCTTTGACGGCTCGGCCTTTGTGACGGGCGGAGCCCAGAACCCGACATTGACGATCCTGTCGCTGGCGCTGCGGTCCAGCGAATACATTGTGGAAAGGATGAAACGTGGTGACCTTTAGCTGGCTATTGCTCCTCGTACTGGCCGCGGACCCCATCCAGCAGCCGCTCCCTTACTCGCACCAACTGCATATCTCCAAGGGTCTGCAATGCAAGACCTGCCACACCAACGCCGACCCCGGCGAATCCATGGGCATTCCCAAAGTGGCCACCTGCCTCGCCTGCCACCGGGCGATCAAAACGGATTCGCCGCACATCCAGGAACTGGCCAAAGCCGCCGCCGAAAAGCGCGAAATCAAATGGAAGCGCGTCTACCAGATCCCCAGCTACGTCTTCTTCTCCCACCGCATCCACGCGGAAGCCGGAGCCACCTGCCAAAACTGCCACGGCGACGTCGCCCAGCGCGAAGTCCTGGCCAAAGAAGGCGACATCTCCATGGGCGGCTGCATGACCTGCCACCAGCAAAAGAAAGCCCCCAACGACTGCAACACCTGCCACGAACCCCGGTAGCCGGCAGTTAACGCCCGGCCCTAACTGCGGCCAGCGTAGCCAACATAGGTAGGCCATAATCAAAGTTGACCTCCTGAGCCACTTTCACGCTATGTCTGCCTCCCCCGCCAACTCCGAATGGCTCACCCGCAAGCAGATCATCGACGGCAAACTGCGTGAGGCGGGCTGGAAAATTGTGCCTTACCAAGAGGGCCAGCCGCTCGCCAGCTATCAGCGGGCCGCCGTCGAAGAGTACCCCACCGCCACCGGACCCGCCGACTATGCCTTGATCGACCAGGGCCTCATCCTGGCCGTCGTCGAAGCCAAGAAGCTCTCCATCGGCCCCCAGAACGTTCTCTTGCAGGCGCAGCGGTACGCGAAAGGCCTCATCCAAGCGGAACTCGGCTGGGGACCCTTTGGCGTACCGTTCCTCTACTCCACCAACGGCGAAGTCATCTGGCACCACGACATCCGCCACGCGGCCAACCGCTCCCGCCAGATCTCGGGCTTCCACACCCCCAGCGCCCTCCATGAGCGCCTAGGCCGCCACTTTGATGCGGAAATCGCAGCCTTGAACGCCCTCCCCAACGACGGCCCCCGCCTCCGCCCCTACCAGCGAGCAGCGAACGCCGCCGTCGAGCAAGCCATCGCGGACCGCAAGCACCGCATGCTCGTCGCCATGGCCACCGGCACCGGCAAAACCTTCACCACCGTCAACCAGATCTACCGCCTCATGAAATCCGGCGTCGCCAAGCGCGTCCTGTTTCTCGTGGACCGGCGGGCGCTCGCCGCCCAAGCCGTAAAAGCCTTTGCCTCCTTCGACGCGGAGCCGGGCCTCAAGTTCAACAAAGTCTATGAGGTCTACAGTGAGCGCTTCAAGCCGGGTGATCTGGACGAAGACGACAAAAAGGACGAAAAGTTCGACCCCACGGAACTTCCTCCCGGCTACCTGCAAAATCCCAAGCCCGGCCACGCCTTCGTCTATGTCTCCACCATCCAGCGCATGACCATCAACCTGTTTGGCCGGGAAGAGATGCTTGAGGGCGCCGAAGGTGAAGCCGATGACGACGCGGAGCGCGAGCCGTTGCCCATCCACGCCTTCGATCTCATCGTGGCCGACGAATGCCACCGCGGCTACACCTCGTCTGACCTCAACATCTGGCGCAAAACGCTGGACCACTTCGACGCCCTCAAAATCGGCCTCACGGCCACGCCCGCCGCGCACACCACCGCCTACTTCCACGACATCCCCTTCCGCTACACCTACGAAGAGGCCGTGGCCCAAGGCCACCTGGTCGATTACGACGTCGTCAACATCAAGTCCAATGTCCGCATGAATGGCCTCTTCCTCCGCGAAGGCGAGCAGGTGGGCGTGGTGGACCCGCTCACCGGGGCGGAGAAGATGGACGCCCTCGAAGACCAGCGCGAGTTTGACTCCTCCGCCATCGAACGCGAAATCACCTCGCCGGACTCCAACCGCAAGATCCTCACGGAAGTCCACCAATACGCGCTCGAACATCAGCAATCGACTGGCCGCTATCCCAAGATCCTCATCTTCGCCGCCAACGATCTCGCCCACTTCTCCCACGCTGACCAACTCGTGAACATGGCCCGCGAGATCGCCGGGCAAGGCGAAGCGTTCGTCCAGAAGATCACCGGCAGCCCCACCGTGGACCGGCCCTTGCAGCGCATCCGCGAATTCCGCAACCGCCCTCAGCCGGGCATTGTCGTCACCGTGGACATGCTCTCCACCGGCGTTGATATCCCGGATCTCGAATTCATCGTCTTCCTCCGCCCGGTCAAGTCGCGCATCCTGTTTGAGCAGATGCTCGGGCGCGGCACGCGCAAAGGCGAAAAGTTCACCGACAAGTCCCACTTTGTGGTGTTCGACTGCTTTGACGGCACGCTGCTGGCCTACTTCAAGAACGCCTCGCAAATGGAGCTCACCGATGTCACCCGCTCCTCGCGCACCATCACCGAAATCATCGATGCCATCTGGGCCAACAAAGATCGCGGCTACAACATCAAGTGCCTCTCCAAACGCCTCCAGCGCATTGCCAAGGAAATGCACGGCGACGCCCTGGCCGAATTTGCGGCCTTCATCCCGGATGGCGATGTGGCGGCCTTCGCCGCCGCACTACCCGCGGCGCTCACCCAGCAATTCGTCCCCACCATGACCACGCTGCGCAACGCCGCGTTTCAGGATCTGCTGACCAACTACAAGCGCAAGGCGCGGCAATATCTCATCGCGCATGAGAACCAGGATGAGGTTTCCTCCGAATGGGCCGTCAAGGGGCCCGATGGCAAGCAGTACAAGCCGGCGGACTACCTGAAGGCCTTCTCCGAATACGTCCGCTTGAACCCGGCGCAAATCGACGCCATCGGCATCCTGCTGGAGCGGCCCCAGCAGTGGAGCCCGGCCGCGCTGAATCAGCTCTCCCAGAAGCTGGCCGCCGCCCCCCTCCGCTTCAGCAAGGAACATCTGGAGCAGGCCCACAAACGCCACTACCAGAAAGACCTGGTGGATATCATCTCCATGGTGAAGCACGCCGCCGACGCCCAGCATCCCCTGCTCAGTCCGGCTGAACGGACCGCCCAAGCCATCAACTCCATCACCGCCGGACGCACCTTCACGCCCGATCAGCAACAATGGTTAGACCGTATCCGCCAGCACTTGATCACCAACCTCTCCATCGACCACGACGACTTCGAATCGATGCCCGTCTTCACGCTCTCCGGCGGCTGGGGCAAGGCGGCCAAAGTTTTCGACGGCCAGTTGCCGGGCCTGCTGAAAGAGATCAATTCGGCCATCGCCGCCTAAACCACCATGTCTGACATCGTCAATAAGCTCTGGGGCTTCTGCCACGTCCTCCGCCACGACGGCATCGACTATGGGGACTACATTGAGCAGCTCACCTATCTGCTGTTCCTCAAGATGTCCGACGAACGCGGCGTCGACGTGCCCACCGATTGCGGCTGGCCCACGCTCACCGCTCGTTCCGGCGGCCAGTTGCTCGATCACTACACCGAGATCCTGCGCAAACTGCGCTCCGCCCCCGGGCTGCTGGGCGATATCTTTGCCCAGGCCATGCCGCGCTTCAACAACCCGGTGAACCTGCGCAAGCTGGTGGGCCTGATAGACGAAGTGGAATGGACCGCGCTCGATGTCGATGTGAAAGGCGCGGCCTTTGAAGGGTTGCTGGAACGCGCCGCGAGCGAAGGCAAGAAAGGCGCCGGGCAGTACTTTACGCCCCGGCCGTTGATCCAGTCCATCTGCCAGGTCATGCAGCCGGACCCGCGGGGCAAATCAGACTTCAAAATCGCGGACCCCGCCTGCGGCACCGGCGGCTTTCTGGTCTGCGCCTATGAATGGCTGGTGGCTGCATCCCAGGGCGGCGTCTTTGACCGCGCCGATGCCAAGCGCATCCGCCAGCGCACCTACTTTGGGCAGGATCTGGTCCCGCGCCCGCGCCGGTTGGCGCTGATGAACCTCTACCTGCACGGCGTGGAGCCGCAGATCTACCTGGGCGACACCGTCTATGAGCCGGACCGCGGGGAACGCTACGACGTCGTGCTCACCAATCCGCCCTTTGGCACCAAGGGCGCCAACCAGGCACCGGACCGGGACGACTTCACCATTGAGACCTCCAACAAGCAGCTCAACTTCGTGCAGCACGTCGTCAATGTGTTGAAGCCCGGCGGGCGGGCGGCCATTGTGTTGCCGGATAACTGCCTGTTTGAGGACAAGGCGGGCGAAGTGTTCCGCATCGTGATGGAAGATTGCGCGCTCCACACCGTGCTCCGCCTGCCGCGTGGCACCTTTACGCCCTACAGCCAGGGCGTGAAGGCCAACGTCATCTTTTTGGAGAAAGGCCGGCCAACGGAAGAGACCTGGATCTTTGACGCCCGCTCCAACGTGCCCGGCATCACCAAGAAGGAACGGCCCCTCACCGCCGCCCACTTTACGGACTTTGAAAAGGCCTACGGCGCGGACCCCAATGGCCGGGCCAAGCGCAAAGAACTGGGCGAGGAAGGCCGCTTCCGCCAGTTCCCCCGCAAAGCCATCGAGCAGCGGGACTACAAGCTGGATGTGACATGGCTCAAGGATGATTCGCTGGAAGATGCCGACGACCTGCCGGAACCGCTCGACCTGGCGGCCGAGACCCTGGGGGAACTGGAAGCCGTCATGGCGGATTTGCGCGAGATGGTGGCGCTGCTGGAGCGGGAAGCGTGAGCGAACTGCCGGAGGGGTGGGCGGAGGCACCGCTGGGTGACATCGGAAAGTGGGCAAGCGGTGGGACCCCGTCCCGCCAGAAGCCAGAGTACTTTGGTGGGCCGATTCCGTGGGTTAAGAGCGGGGACCTACCTGATGGGCCAATCGTCCATGTCAGCGAAAGTTTAACCAGTGCCGGGGTGGCCAATTCAGCGGCCAAACTCTTGCCAGCCGGAACGATCGCCATCGCTCTTTACGGGGCGACAATCGGACGGCTGGGAATTTTGACGTTTCCCGCAGCAACCAATCAGGCATGCGCATGTCTTGACGTGAGCCATGGGTTGATTGATCGACGGTTCGCGTTCTACTTCCTGCTCTCCCAACGAAAAGCTCTCGTCGAAATGGGCCAGGGGGGAGCTCAGCCAAACATCAGCCAGGAGATCTTGCGGCAACACCCGATCTTGGTGCCCCCGCTGGCCGAGCAGCGGAGGATTGTGGAGAAGGTGGAGGCGCTGCTGGCCAAAGTGGAGGCGTGCCGCCAGCGCCTCCACCGCCTCCCCAAACTCCTCACCCGCTTCCGCCAATCCGTCCTCGCCGCCGCCTTTACGGGTGATTGGCCGTCAACCACACTGGACCAACTCTTTGACATTCGAACGGGCGGAACTCCGAGCAGAAAGGAATCCCGGTACTTCGCCAATGGGACGATCCCGTGGGTCAAGACCAGCGAGGTTCAGAACGGCGACATTACGGCCACGGAAGAACACATTACGGAAGAGGCTATTGCATCGAGTAATGCGAAGCCATTTCCGCCAAATACACTCCTCGTTGCCATGTATGGCGAAGGTCGAACTCGCGGGCAAGTCGGCTGGCTTCGTATCCGCGCCGCGACCAACCAAGCCTGCGCGGCACTAATCAACGAGAAGATGGAGGACGGAACTCGGGAGTTCGTCTACTTGTTTCTGCTTGGTCAGTACCAGCGCCTTCGAGCCGAATCGTTCGGTGGGAATCAGCCCAACCTGAACCTTGGAATCATCAAGTCGTGGGAGATCCCCCTCCCGCCCCTCGCCGAGCAGCACGAGATCGTCCGCCGCGTCCGGGAGCTCTTCGCGTTGGCGGACCGTCTGGAAGCCCGCCTCACCCAGGCCCGGCGGCAAGTGGACTCACTCACGCAAGCCATCCTAGCCAAAGCCTTCCGCGGCGAACTGGTCCCCACCGAAGCCGCCCTCTCCCGCGAGTCCGGCCACCCCTACGAATCCGCCACGGACCTGCTGGCCCGCCTGCAATCCACCGCACCTGCCCCCGCCAGCCCCAAGCCCCGCCGCACCCGCCCAGCGAAATAGGCCCCACAGGCCCGCCGGGGCGAACAAAACCAGAAACTCGTTTTTTCGAGTGCTACCCCCCAACGCGGGGATCCCGCCGCCGCTAAGTACTACGCCAAGCGCCAGCAACCATCCCCATGGGACGGCGAAGGGAACAAGGACGAATCGGAGAATTGACGTTTGAATGGTGGGCGCGCAGGGACTCGAACCCCGGACCTCCTGCGTGTGAATTGCATCCTGGGTCATCGCAGCCAAGCTCACCGACCGCTATTGCGGTCGGGATTTTGGGCTGGCTAACGTCGACGAACACGTCTTCCACGTCATCGTCGCTTAAGGCATACGCCACGCCAGCATTGAGCCCACCCTGGGGCGGCAAAGCTGGTACGACTTACTAGTTCGCCTGAATCGACGTAAACGTCGTGAGCGGGGTCACGGGCGAATCGGCTTGCTCGCGATGGCTCTCCCGAATCTGCCACGCAATATTGATGCGCGTCACCAACTTTGAAAGGCCCTTGACGTGCGTTGACCACACACTGAAAGCACTCTCCAACTCGTGCCGGCCTTCTTCAGACAAACGGTAATCGAAAGCGGTGGGCTTCGCCAGGCGGTAATCGTTCGGATCGCGCAATTCGTGATCATTGAGCCAAGCGCCAATGTCGTACCGCAATACTGCCTTGCGAGGAGCAATGACGCTTGCCACGTCCCTACCGGAGGCGTGCAACAGCCGGATGTGGGTATGGAAATCAGACCAGAACTGATCAAAGTTCGCGATCTGACTGGTCAGGCCTCGCTCTTCCAGCAGGCGCCGGGTGGCGTTCATCGCCGCGTCACATACAGCATCCCAGATGTGGAAGGAGGCAATCGCACGATAGCGATACATCAGGTTGTCGCCGATCTCGCCATTCTGAAGCTTTTGGAAGTTCTCGTCCCGTGAGTAGAACTCGACGCAGCTCTCGCGGGTCGGGAATAGTTCGCCAACAGTCTCACCAATAAACCCGTCGAGAAACTCCTTAATCTCGGGCCCGCCCTGCTCCATGGCGGGCAACATGGCCGACCACCACTCTGAGTTCTTGATACCCAGGTGACGGACATATCGCGCAACGGACTCAAACCAGCCGTCATTCCAGAAGACGCTGCTT
Source organism: Bryobacteraceae bacterium (assembly GCA_947458745.1). Classification (GTDB taxonomy): domain Bacteria; phylum Acidobacteriota; class Terriglobia; order Bryobacterales; family Bryobacteraceae; genus JAPKYZ01. The sequence continues at coordinate 53,973 of CANGYQ010000011.1, forward strand.
ACTAAATGCCACTTGCGGGCCGTAAGGTAATCGTCAAAAGGCAGCGTGTCGGTGGCAACAATGATCTCTTCCACATCGAATACCTTTTGGGCATCGTAGACGCCGAAGTTCTTCGGCAGCACTCGGAAGCGAGTATCAAACTTGAACAATTCCCGTGATTCAAGTGTCTCTAGTTCCGCGCCCTTCAGCATCATGGCCTGGAAGTTATGCATCTGGTGGATGTTGGTATCAAGCAGGTGATGCAGGCCACGCAAATGGGTGGTCAAGGACTCACCCGGAAGGCCGAGAATCAAGTCAGAGACGGAACGGAGGCCACGCCCCCGCATGTGAACTTCAAGGGCCTTGTAGGCTTCGAGCTTGATGGTCTGTCGTTTGACATTGCGCAGAACATCTTCATCCAGCGATTGCACGGCCTGGTACAGCACCAGAGCTCCGCCAACCTGCTCCACGCTCTTGATAATGCGGTCCGGCCGGTTCTTTCCGGTGGTGGCATCGATAAACGTGGGCCAAGCGTAGTCTCGCTGCATCTGGCCGATGTAGCCCGAGATCTCAATATCGCGCTCGAACATGCCGTAGTTGGAGTCAGCGATGCGCAAAGTGCCCATATTGGGGCTGAACTGTCTGATCCGCTTGGCGATGTAGTGAATCTCTTCCTTCATTCGCTCCACGGTGAAATTGTGGACCTTGGTATAGAAGCCGGTGCCCTGCACGCAAAACGTACACGTGAACGGACAGCCGCGGTTGGTCTCGATCATCGGGGCCAACTTGCCATCAAAGAACTCATCCTGGATTCCGGTGAGCCACGGAGACGGAATCTCTTCCACGTCCTTGAGGCGAGGCTTGGTGCGGTCCACCACGGCTTGGCCCTCCGGATTGCGGAAGGCGGATGAGGGCAGCCCGGCCGCGCCCAGTCGCGTGATATCGCAACCTGCGTCCAGATACCGCTGGAGAATATGGTGGGCCAGAAAATCGCCCTCACCCAATGCGTAGATGTCCAAATACGGGTGCCGCTCGAGATATTTGGCCTGACGTTCTTCTTCAAGCGAAATATTCGGCCCACCCATAATGGTGAGAACTTTGGGATTGAGCTGCTTGGCAATCTGGAAAAACTGATGGCTCAAAGCTTCGTTCCAGACATAGTTGCTCAGCATCAGCACATCCGGCGGGTTGGCCTTCATCTCCTCCAGCAATTTCCCGGGATACACAAACAGACGCGAATCAATCTGACGGTCTATGTCATCGCGATCCATGACGGCCTTCATGTACGCGACACCAAGTGGCATGCAGTCGTTGGCCAGCACGCCAGAGTAGTTGTAGCGAAGATCTCCGAGAAATACCTTGATAGCCATAATTTATGTCGTCTTTCTGATCAGGACTTAGCTACACTCTTGCTTGCAGCGGCGGCCGCTTCCCGCGCCAACTGCTCAAAAGCCCGCGTATACCATTCAATCGTACGCCGCAGCCCACCCTCCATGCCGTACCGTGGCGCCCAATTCAGCAACTTGGCCGCCTTGCCGGCATCCAGATATTGTTCGCGAATTTCCGCGCTAGCGATGTTTTGAACGATCGGTCGCAGGTCTGAACGGTTCATCATCGCCAAAATGGACTCAACCAACTCGATCATGGTGATCTTCAGCCCGAGACCGAAGTTAAACGCCTCGCCCAGTAGCGCCGGGTTGGCTGCCATCTGCTCAGCCAGCAGCATATAAGCCTCCGCCGCATCCTCAACATAGAGGAAGTCACGAACAAATTTGCCATCGCTCCGGATGAGAAACGGTTCATTGCGGAGCGTGGCCGCAATTACGCCAGGGACCAATCGGCTGTAGTTCAGATCTCCACCGCCAAAAAGGTTTCCGCAGCGCACGATTGCTGCTGGAAGACCATAGGTACGGTGATACATCGTGGTGATCAGGTCAGTGCAACTCTTCGAGACGTCGTAAGGGTAGATGCCCTGCAGCGGGTAGTCTTCGTGATAGGGCAACGCAGCCGACGGCCCGTAGGCTTTGTCTGATGAGGCAACAACAACCTGCTTCACACCGGACAGCCGGGCACCCTCCAGTAGTAGCCAAGTGCCTCGGATATTGGCTTCAAGCGTACTGACGGGATCAACTTTGGCCACGCCGACCAGGGTTTGCGCGCCGAGGTGAAACACAGTTTCCACTTCGTACTCAGCCAGAACCCGGCGCATCAGGCGCTCATCGGTTAGGGACCCATGAACGGAGGCGATGCGGCTCAGCCATCCCTCGCTAACCAAAAGACTGCGGGGTGCCGAATCGCGAACCAGTGCTACAACGTTGGCTCCCTGCCGCACTAGCATGGGAACTAGTGCGCTACCCAGAAGCCCTGTCGCGCCCGTAACAAATACTGACCGGCCAGTCCAGAACGATTTCTGCTCACTCATCTAGTTTCTCAGCGACTCTCAACTGGCGCGCTGGCAATGGTCCATGGGCCCACGCCCCCCGTGCAAAGAGCCTCCAGCTCTTGCTGGTCTTTGCTTGTATCCATCGACTTCCAAAAGCCCGTGTGCTGGTAAGCATAAAGCTCGCCCTTGGCCGCCAAGGCTGGAAGCAGGTCACGCTCCAGGTTGTGCCCCTGCCAGTCTTGAAACGCCGATTTCTCGAAGACGAAGAAGCCCGCGTTGATCCATGAATCCCGGATCATCGGCTTTTCTTCGAAGCGCTGGACCTGGGAGGCAGAATCAAACACTACCAACCCATACTGAGACCGTAGCGGAACGCTGGTCAGCGTCGCAGCGCCACCCGAAGCCTGATGAAACCGCGCCAAGCCATGGAGGTCGATATCACCGAGGCCGTCACCGTACGTGGCAAAAAACGTGCTGCCGACGTAGCGGGTGCACCGCTGGACCCGGTCCGCCGTATCTGCGTCTTCGCCGGTGTCAACGATCTGGATGTCCCATTCAGAGAAGCGCCCGGAAAAATAGTCGAACAGCATTTCCTTGCGATGCCCGGCAGCCAGCACAAACCGGCGAAATCCCTGTTCGGCATATATGCGCATCAGGTGCACAAGGATCGGTGTGCCGTTCACCGGCATCATCACTTTCGGGAAGTACTCGGTAAACGGATAGGACCTGGTGCCCTTTCCACCACACAAAATAACGACGTCCACCATCTCCTCCAAAAAGGTAACGCCCCGAACCAAAGCATCAGAAGTGCAGTAAAGTCGGGGGGGGCACAAAACAACTCAGCGCGAGACCAGAAACGTACGTTCCTAAATCACGTTGGTGCGCTTAGCTAACCCAATTCCCGTCGCGATCAACACCAAACACAGGCCTGCAAATGAAGGCTCAGGAACGGCAGTGGACTGATAACTCCACTGCGCCACGCTCCCCTGTCCAAAGTTGACCACTTGCTTGAGCTTGAAGGAGAAGGGTATGGGCGAAGCGCCCACGAGCGCGGAAAGAGTCGAACCAGACGGCACAACACCCGCCAAGGGGCCAAAATACATCGGAACATTCAGAACAGGCCCCGCGAAGCTGAGGTTGGCAAAATCCGCAAACCCGATGATTGCCACACCTGGCGTGCCATTGCTCCCGACGAGGTACTGGTTCCCGAATGGGATCGTTGAGGCCGCCGCGTCCGTTCCGCCCGTGTAGTCACCCAACAAGACCCCACCCAGCGGGATGGAGTTGACCACGTCTGACACGCCGAGCAGTGCCAGACCTCGAATGTCAAATCCAATAAACGAAGTGCCGTTAGTTATGCCGGTAACGACAAGCTCGCCCGCCGCCGGCGTCACCAAAACGGCAGCCGTAGACGGATTGGCAATGGAAAGCATAGCCAGCAGGAAGGCAGTGCCGGACCAGCGGCAAATCAGCCTGAAAACGCCCATAAATCTTGCTCCCCCTTCGGAACTTATTCTCTTTCACTCTAATCGAACGGACGACCCTAAGACCGTTGACCGCGGCCCAAAATCAAAGATCACCCGCTTAGCAAACTATACCACACGAGTTCGCCACCTTATCGCCACTGATCAGCCCCACCGACACCGTCCGGCAATGCTAGCCTTTCGCGCACGGCCAAACATCTGAAGGGACCCTATGCCCCGGGAAACCGACTGCGCCCAGAGTCTAACACAAGCCCATACAATCTGTACCTACCTAAATCTTACGGCAAATCCAGAACGCTCCGGCACAAATATTCCACGGAGAAATGTTGCGCAAACAGTTTGCAATACAATTGCCAATGGGAGTAAGCTCCCACTTTGCTTTCGGGCTTCGAAGCCAGCGCCAATCCGCGTACAAGCCGAGGTTTTTCGGCGGAAGAAAGTCATCGGCCGCGCAATCAATCACTTCAAAGCCAGACTCCCTCAGGAGCCTCTCAAAATGCCGTCGATCATACCGATATTCTTCGAATTCAAATCGAACACCCCTCAATTGGCGAACCATGCGGCTGAGCGCGTTCAAAGGATGGTACAGCAAGCGCCTGACTGGATTGATCACGGGTACTGAAATGCAAAGAATCCCGCCCGGCCGCAGTACCCGCCGCAACTCGCGTAGCGCCTCCTGGGGGCCGTCTTCAAAATGCTCGACAACCCCAAGAGAGATGACACCGGCGAAGCTCTCGTCCGCGAGGCCGGTTTTCAGGACATCGCGAGCCTCGATGGGGATGGTCGGATCGTATTGTTTCGCCGCCTGCAGCGCTTCCGTGGCCAGGTCGATACCTAATACGTCGTACCCCTGCTCACGCAGATGAAACACCCATCTGCCCAGCCCGCATCCGGATTCCAGAATCGGGCCATCTTTTGGCAAATGTTGGACTAAAAGCGGCTGGATGCTCTGCACTTTACAAAGCCGCAAATTGTCGGCAATTGACTCGCCGGCCCAGCATTGCCCATAAGTTTCAGCAGAGGAGTTGGAGGAAACCGCCCGGTAGATCTTGTGTTGAGCCATCAGCTTCGGTCCGCTCGTCGGCAGCCAGACCTTCCCGAATCCGTATGGTACCATCAAAGCACCGAGAAAGTCGGTTCAATCTAGGCTTCAGTTGGGTCTTCAGCAGCACACTGCACCCGAGGGGCTCGCGCCCTTTCCGATAGCGTAAAAGAAACCAAAATGGGCGCTCCTGAGCATAGTTTCGAAATGCAAGTTCGTAGAATGGCGGTGCAGTTGCATCAGGATTTGGACGTACCCGGACGATCCCGGTCGGTCCTGCTGGTTACTCCATCCTCCGGACAAGACGGTTGCCTGCTCTCGGTAATGGCGCTGGTGAAGAGTCTCGGTGAAGATCTGAAGCAGACGGTTCTGCTGGTGGACATCGCTCCGCTGAACCCAGAGTTAACCGGGTTGTTGGGTTGCGACGGTTGCCTTGGTTTTAGCGATCTGCTCCTTGACGAAAATCTGGCCGTTGAGTCCGCAGTGATGCCAACCAGCGGAGAAAACGTGTCGTTTCTGCCGGCTGGCCGGGAGACCGGCGGCGTTCCGATGCAGGCACTTTCCCGCTTCCTTGAACGGGCCTTGGCTACGTTTCCTTGCGTCGTCTTCTACGGTGGCGCAATCCAAGACAATCCGGTCAATCTCGCGCTGGCCCCGCTCACCGGACTGGTCCTGGTGTTCGCAGTCGATCACCAAACACGCAAGAAGGAAATTGAAAAGGCTCAACAAATGCTCCGTTTCTCGGGTGCGGAGCGGGTTGGGTTGGTTTTAACGGCATCGGAGGCCACAAGATGATGTGGCGCGCCGCCAGAATGGGTGCGTAGGGACCCGCCATGCTGGCTTCACTGATGTCTCGTCAACGAGGCCGGAATGCCGAATTGGCCACGTTCATGGTGCTGGCCGTCGCCGTGGCGTCGATTGCCAGCGTCGCTATTCTCTACCTCAGCTTGATTGGCAGCAAGAAGGTACTGGCCACGGCCGTCGCCAGCGTCGCGGGCTTAGCCGCCATCTACCTTGCCGGAAATCTCCGGCTGTTTGCACTGTGGGGAGTCATGGCTACCCTGCCACTCGACCTGAGCAAGCGCTTCGGCCCTCAGATTCTCAAGATGGGAGGCGAAAGCTCCTTCCGTGCGGAGATCAGTGACGTCTTTTGGGTGATTCTGCTGGGCTACCAGATTTGGGACATTTCGCGCGATCGGATCGCTCGATTTTGGATTCCCCCAATCCTCTATCGATGGATCATCCTGATCTTGCTGGGAGCGTGCTGGGCCATCTGGGGCGATTTCCGGATCACTGCAGCGCAAGAAGTGGTCCGGATGCTCAAACTGAGCCTCATGTTTCTGGTGATCACGAATGAGCTTCGCACACGGCAACGATTTGTTCACGCGATTACCGCCATGGCATTAGGAGTGGCACTTCAAGGCGTCGTGGGAGGCGTGCAGTACTACACCAAGAAGCACCTGGGGCTATCTATGCTGGGCGAGATGGGTGAGATTGGCATGGATGTGCTAGCAGCGAACTCGGTTGAGGGATTGCAGGTTTTTCGCGTTAGCGGTCTACTCAGTCACCCCAATGTTTTTGGTGCGTTCCTCGGCGCCCTGTTACCGATGGTGGTGGGGGGCATACTGCTTTGCGAGAGTTGGGGGCAGCGGCTGTTTTTCCTGGCAAGCTTTGCCTTGGGGCTTTCGTCGCTGATCTTCACGTTGTCGCGTTCGGGTTGGGTTAGCTTTGCGGCTGGCGCGCTGTTGTTGGTGGTGTTGATGTATCGCCACCACGGATTACGGCGCCGCGTGGTGGTGGCAATTTCCGCCGCAGCCTTGGTGGGAGGCATCACTCTCATCGCATTGTCAGGCCCAATTATCAAGAGGATTTTCGACAGCCGCGGCGACGCCATGCGAGGGCGCGACGAGTACAAGAGAGACGCCTGGGGCATGATCGAGGCTCGGCCATTCCTAGGATGGGGTCTCAACTCCTACGTGATGGCAGTGCCGCCATTTACCAAGTACGGAGCCATGGGCGCCGTGCTGCACTATAAAGGCTGGATCCCGCCGGTACACCACATCTACTACCTGTGGTGGTCAGAGCTGGGCATTGTGGGCCTGATTCTACACTTGTGGTGGCTGGCCGGTTGCGTGTTCATCGGGCTGCGGAATCTTAAGATCCGGGACCCGTATCTCTACACCCTCAATGCGGCATGCCTGGCCGGGATGGCGGCATTTATGGTAGACGGATTCTTCAGCTTCTCGTTGCGATTCAATAGCATTCTCCGCGTGTTCTGGGTGATGACGGCGATGATGGCGGCCATTCGTTATTGGCGGCTGCGCGAGATAGCAGGCTTGATCGGGGCAGAGCCCATTACTGCGCCTCCGGTTTCAGACGCCGCAGAAAACACGGCGTCGAGTTCGCGATGGAGATAACCTCCGGCTCGGCCCCGCCAGAAGATTCTCCCCAGGTAGGCCAAACTATGTCCGGACCCGGCCATCCTTCCGCAGGTGGAAAGAAGTTGCGCTGGCAGCTTTTCACGAATTCCGCCGCCCAAGCGGTTGGCCGTTTGCTGGTGGCGCTGGTTCGCTTGGTGATCGCCGGAATCCTGGTCCGGGCCTACGGCAAGGAATCATTCGGCGAGTATTCGCTGGTGATGGGGCTGCTGACGGTGGCAGACTGGCTGGTGGATTTCGGCACTACCGATGTCTTTGTACGCGAGTACTCCCGCCAGCCAGCGGATGGGCGGCGCCTGCTCCGCATATTGACGCTCACGCGCTGCATCCAGATCCCCGCGGCGGCATTGGTTCTGATTGGCGTGGGCGCCGCACTCCGTTATCCACCGCACGTTTTGCTGGCTATCTTGACCGGCAGCCTGAATCTGATTTTCTTTGGCGGTGTATTGATCTACCGGGTGATCTTCCGGGCGGAACTTACGATTGAACACGAATCAATCGCCGAGTTGGTCTCAGTGCTCTCGATGCTGCCAATGGTGGCGCTGACAGTTCGCTGGCATGGCGGACTGGTTGCGTTATTGCTTTGCCATGTCGTGTCGCGAGTGATCTATTTCACGGTTTGCTGGTGGTTTGGGCGAAGCCGGTTTTCACTGTCGACAAAGGACGCCGGAAGAGCTGACGTCAGGCAGGCGCTGCAGTCTTCCGCAGTCATTGGCGTGATCGGCTTCTTGATCGGCGGGCACGAGACGATTGACGTCGTGGTTCTGTCCAAACTTGCCTCACTCACCGACCTCGCATACTACTCAGCCGCACAGCGTTTGATTTGGCCGGTGCTGATGGTGCTGGGATCGGTGGCGGGAACTTTCTATCCGGTATACGCCTCCTTCTGGGTGAACCGCCGCCCCGACTTCGACGGCTTATGCCAGCGGGCGCTGGAGACCATCCTCCTGCTGGCAGGAGCAGCCTCGGCAGTAGCTTTGGCCTCTGCCGAGTTCATGATGGGCCTGCTGGGACCCGATCTGGTCGGCGGCGCCGCCGCGCTACGTCTGTTGTCGGTATTGTGCTTTCTGAAGTCGATTACATCCACGCTGGGGCCAGTGCTTTACGCGGTGCAGGCTCAGAACCAGGCACTCCGGTTTATCGTTTGCGCGGTCCTGGCGAAGGCGAGTCTAATGGTGGTTTTGGCGCCGGCATACGGCTATATGGGCGTGGCAATCGGAGCACTGGTGGTGGAGGTGCTTGCCGGAGTAATTCCCACGGCGGTGATGGTGCGTAAGTATGCCGGATACCGTGTCCACTGGTTGTGTCCAGCCAAGATTTTCGCGATCATGGCAGTCGCGGGTTCGGTGCCGAGGCTGATTTTACCGCCCGGAAGTTGGATGGCCGGAGGAGTAGCTCTACTGATGTACGGCGCACTTGCCATTCTGACTGGGACGTTTCGGCCGGCCGAACTGGCAGCCTTGATCAAGGAGCGGAAGGCGTGAGTGGAACAGGCGTGAGCAGCCCTCGAGTGGCCCTGGTATCAGTAGGGCTAGGCCGAATCCGGCGAGGCTTTGAGCGGTACTTCAGCGAACTGTTCAACGAACTAAAAGGTCAGGTAGACATCACGCTGTACAAGAGCGCCGGCGAGTCCGGGCCCCGCGAACAGGTTCCACCTTGGCTGGGGTTGGCGCAAGCCGCCGTGAAGCTGCTGCCCCTGGGGGACCATGTTGGTGGGCCCCAGTATAAGTCCGACTGCGCCGCAATGGGACTGGGGCTGTTGCCGACGATCCTGCATGAGCGGTTCGACATTGTGCACTGCATCGACCCGCCGCTGGCAAGTGTTTTGTTGCGGTTACGAAAAATCACTGGCTTCCGGTCGCGATTACTATTCACCGAGGGCTGTGCGACACCGCCCGCATTCTATCCCGCAGTCACACACATCCATCAAGTGGCGGCCGTGCCTTTGCAGGTGGCTATCGAACACGGGGTGCCGCCGTCGTTCCTGACGCATATTCCGTGCGGGATGCATTCCGCGCGATTCACCGAGCGGCTCAATCGGACTGAATTGCGGCGCAAGTATGGGATAGCTGAGACCACTTTCGTCGCGTTGGCGGTGAGCGCCGTCCAGCGAACTTTTAAGCGGGTCGATTACATCATCGAGGAGCTAAGCCAGGTCCCCGGCGACGTATTGCTTTGGATCGATGGCAACCCCGAGGACCGGACGCTGTTTGATCTGGCGAAGGGAAAGCTGGGCGAGCGGTGCCGCATCACGCACGTCCCCTCTTCCGACGTGCACGAGATCTATCAAACCGCTGATGTGCTGGTTCATGCCAGCTTGGACGAGGCCTTCGGCTTGGCGGTGGTGGAAGCGCTTTGTAGTGGCCTACCCGTAATTGCCCACGATTCACCACATTTTGACTGGCTCACCGGGAGCCGGGACTGGCTGGGAGACATGCGCGAACCCGGCCGGATGGCGAAGCTAGTGGAGAAGGCGCGGGCGCTGGATCCCGAGTCTTTGCGGGAGATCGGCGAACGAGGATCAGCGGCCACGGCCCGCAGATTTGACTGGCGAGTGGTCGCGCCCGATTACATTGATCTTTATCGCCGGGTGGCGGCGATGGAAGGACAGTCCACATGAACTTGGTTTCTGCCATTGCTCTTCGCCGGCGGGGCGGATTCACGCGAAAGGTGGCCAATCTCTGCCGGCGCTATCTCGACGCGTTTCACAACCTGAACTATGATCCGGAGTCCAATGGCGAAGGATTCGTCCTGAGCCAACTGGCCGGCGTTGAGCCGGACATTATTTTTGATGCCGGAGCCAATGTGGGGGATTGGACGGAGTTGGCCACCCGCCATTGCCAGAACGCGAGGGTCTTCTCGTTTGAGATCTCCGAGCCGACATTTCAACAACTCAAGAAGCGAACGAGCGCGTGGCCGAAAGTGGAATGCGTCAATCGGGGCCTTTCAGATCATTCCGGCTCCGTACAGATCCGCCACTACGATGATCTGCCCGTCTTGACAACGGCGACAGCCTACCCGCATCCCCTGCCTTATCGCGAGGTGACGGCGCCCGTGATCCGGGGAGACGAATTCGCGCAATCCCATGGTATTGATTCCATCAACTTGCTGAAGATTGATGTGGAGGGAATGGAAGAACAGGTCTTGTTGGGATTTTCCGACCTGTTCGACCGCCAGGCGATTGATGTGGTCCAGTTTGAGTATGGGCGGGTAAGCATCCTGACTGGATTCCTGCTGCGGCATTTCTACGAGTTCTTTGAGGAACGCGGCTTTGTGGTGGGCAAGATCTACCCAAACTACGTTGACTTCCGCCCTTACCAATTGGAAGATGAAGACTTCATCGGCCCAAACTTCCTGGCGTGCCGGCGAAGCCTGGCTGGGCATCTACGCCGCTTTTCGCAATCATCAGATTGAGGCTTCGTGTCCGGCCACATCATCAGTTGGGAAGAAACCCGAAGCCGCCTGGATGCCGACCGTGATCGCCTCCGCGAATGTGCGCGTCTGCTGGCTGGAGGGGAGCCATTGGCACTTTGGTGCCATCCCTCCTATGTGTGCGTTTGGCTGTACCGTATTTCACATCTGTGTCATTGTCGTGGGCAGAAATGGCGCTCCCGGCTCTTCTGGCAGCTGAATGTCTGGATTACGGGAGCCGACATAAGCGCGATTTCTGATCTGGGCCCCGGACTGGTGATCGTGAGCCCTGCGGGAACCGCCATCACGGGCCGAGCTGGCCGCAATTTGACCGTGATGCCGCTTGCTGGGCTGGGAGGCGAATTGGGACGGCTGAAGGATGTCGGGGCCGGTCCAGGATTTCCCTGGCTGGGCGACGATGTCATCCTGGAGCCTAACTGTGGAGTCCTGGGGCCCGTGCGCGTGGGCCACCGGGTCCGGGTAGGTGCTACTTCGGCGGTCACACGCGATGTCCCGGACGATACGATTGTCGAAGGACCGCAGCCGAAGTGGATCAAGCGGTGGGACCTGTATGAGTGACGATTCATCCATCCGCTGCCGGGACGACGGGCATGGGCGATGGCGATCCATCTTTCGTTGCCTAAAGACAGACACGATGCGTTATCTCACGAAATCTCCCGAGAACGTGGCGGCGGGGGTAACCTTCAAGTCTGTTACCAGCGCACTGTTGACCAATCAGCTACAATGCATGGTCTTGTACCGTCTCTCGCATCTGCTGTATTTGCGCGGTCACCGATGGTCCGCGCTCCTGCTGAGCCGCCTGAACTACTACATTCACAAAGTGTCACTGCCTCCGGAAACCTGCCTCGGGGCCGGTTGCTTTATTCCGCATCCGGTCGGCGTTTTCTTTTGCGCATCCGCCGGGGAGGGCCTAACGCTGTACCACTTGGCGGTAGCCTGTGCGGCAGCCGAAGGCGGACGTGAACATTCGGGTGCCTGGCTGGGGGATCGTGTCGTCATCGGCGGGCGCGCCGTTCTATTGGGCCCGGTGCGCGTTGGCGATGATGCGAAAGTTTTCGCGGTCCACATTCGGAGCGACGTGCCAAGTGGTACGCTGGCGGTCTGCGGCCGAAGTCGCCAGCGCATGACTCTCCACGCTACAAAGGAGTGCAGTTCTTGATTCGGTACTGGTTAGAACAGGCGATAGAACGGTATACGCGAAATGGCCAGCGAAGGTTTTTTGAGACGTCTGACTTTCCATGGGTGCGGGAATTGGAAAACGCTTGGCCGGAAATGAAGGCCGAGCTCGACGAACTGCTAACCCATCGCGCCCGGATCCCCAATTTCCAGGACATCTCCGAAGATCAAAAGGCATTGACCGAAGGTGAACAGTGGAAGACATTTTTCCTGTTCGGATATGGGCATAAGGTGGAGGCCAACTGCGCCCGGTGTCCGGTGATGGCTCGCCACGTGCAACGCATCCCCAACATGCAAACTGCGATGATCTCCATCCTGATGCCTGGTAAGCACATACCAGCCCATCGGGGCCCCTATAAGGGCGTCCTTCGCTATCACTTAGGTCTGCTGATCCCGGGCGAACCGGGCCAATGTCGAATACGGATTGAAGATGAGACCAGGGCGTGGGTTCAGGGCCGGAGCCTGATTTTCGACGACAGTTTCGAGCACGAAGCCTGGAATGACACCGACTCGCTCCGCGCGGTACTGTTTGTCGATTTCGTCCGGCCTCTTCCGTTCCCGCTCTCCTGGCTTAACCGCATCATGATCTTCCGCATCTCCCGTTCGCAGTTCATTATCGAAGCGCGCGACAACGCGGTTCGGGCGGCCTTTTAGTTTCTTCGCCGCCGCGGGATCATCGGTAGCGGTCCTTGGGGTCGCAGCGTCACGGATGGCGAGAGTCCCGCGACATGGCCGGGCTTCAGCTCCAGATGCCATTGCCGGGCGATGGAGCCCAACAGAAGCGTTGCTTCCATCCACGCAAACGCCTCCCCCAGACACTGCCTCGGGCCGGCTCCAAAGGGGAAGTACGAGAACCGGGGCCGGGAAGACCGTCCCTCTGCCGTCCAGCGCTCGGGCTGGAAGGACTCGGGGTCCGGGAAGAATCGTTCATCGCGCTGGACCACGTAGGGACACATTACTGTAATGGTCCCGGCAGGAAGGAGATAGCCGCCGATCGCAAAAGGCTTCACCACGCGACGGTCCAACATCCAGACAGGGGGATAGAGGCGCATCGCTTCGGCCAGCACCATCTCGGCATACCGCAATCGAGGAAGATGCTCTGCGGTCAGCGTTCTCTCATCCTTGAGTTGATCGACCTCGGCATGCAAGCGGGCAGCGGCGGCGGGATTTCTGGCCAGCAGATACCAGGTCCAGGTCATCGCAGTGGCCAGCGTCTCATGGCCCGCCAGGAACAAGGTCATGCACTCGTCGCGCAACTGCTCGTCCGACATTACTGCCTCGCCCTGCCCCCCGTCCGTTGACGTCAGCATTCGGGAAAGCAGGTCACCCCGGTCGGTTCCGGCGGCCCGACGCTCCCGGATAATCCTGAGGATTGTATCGTCCAAACGGGCCCGGGCATCCTGAAACCGGCGACGGTGTCCGAATGGCAACATCTCCCACAGCCACGCCAGTGGGCTCATGACGGTGTCAAACAACTCCGTTGCCGTCACAAAGGCCTGCCCGATCTCAGCCGCTTCTTTCTCCAGGTCAGCATCAAACAGAGTAAAGCCGGCGATCGACATGGTGAGTTGGATCATTTCCGCATGGGCGTCCAGAAGTTCACCTTCGCGCCAGCGGGCGGTCATCCGGTCAGCGGTGGCGGCCATTAACGCTCCGTAGGGGGCTACGCGGACGCGGTTAAACGCTGGCTGAATCAGACGCCGCTGCCGGTCGTGCAAGGTGCCCTCGCTGGTCAGGAGGCCTTCACCAAATAGCTTCTTCGCTTTCTCCAGGCCATAGCCCTTCACCACATCGGCGGCATGGTTAGCCAGAACTTCTTTCACCAAGTCCGGGTGGCTGAGGAGCAGCATTTCTTTGCCGCCGGACTTGTAGTAGGCAATATCGCCGTATTCGCGGGCAAGGCCCATCAGGAAAGGAATTGGTCCATGCCGCAACCGGAACAGCATTTGTCCGGGAAAGAGTTTGGGCGGGCCCGGAGGAAGTTGCCCGTCCATGGATCGGATGGTCACGATTGTATCGGCCGACGGGCGGAGCGCCTAGCGGGCACCGCCTGATCCCTTCTTCAAGATCAGCGACGTGATCGAATGGGCGGGAAAACGGTACTTGAAACCCGGCCCGACCCCCTCCAGGCTGGAGGACTCCATCACAATTTCGCCGGGCCCCCCTTGCCGGAACCGGCTGTCTTCGGCCTGCCTGGCTAGCCTCAGGCCGGGGACCCCCAGCATCACCGTGCCGGAGTGAGCATCGATACCGCGCCCGTTCAGAGTCCAAACTTCACCGTGCGGAAGCGGGCGGAACCCCCGGAGTGAAATGTTGGCGTCGATCGGACGGTCAAAATCCTTGTTGACCCCGATGACATAAAGTGTCTGGCCATCCCGGCTCAGGCTACTCACGATGTCGAGCACCGGTACATTTTTTTCTGCATCGGAGAACCCGATGGTCTGCGTATTGAAATGCGGACCCTCGGTGCGCGAGGCAACCAACTGTTGGCCAAAGTGCTTGGTGAACATCTGGAGCGCATAGTAGCGGGCAGTGGGAGTCCAATCCGGCTCTGGCGGGAATCTCCCACTGCGGGAACCGATCCAGCCCATAACGCTGAGGTCATTCAATAGGAAGAAGTTCGCGATGTCAGTCTGCGGAGACTCGATAAAAGCCTTCAGGGTGCTTCCTACAAACAGCGCCGAGCCCAGCGTCTTTCCGTGACTGACATACCGGCTGCGGAAATCAAACTGAAACGCCGGCCCCCACTCGGTGACGGCCAGCCGGATTCGCGAGGCGTCGCGGGGCGCATACTTTTGAATCTGTTCGGACACGCGTGCGAGGTTTCTGGCAATGCGCTGTGGTGCACCCAGCATGGCACCATAGACCGTCCGGACATCTGCTTTCTCATCACTGGACCCCATTACAATTGGGGCATAGGCATTGTGGATGGCCAGAAAATCAATCTGCGAACCGGCCGTCTCCAACAGAATACGATTCCAGTTGGGATAGGTGACGTTGGCATACTTTCCTTCGTTCTCGCCGCCAATCGCGCCAATCTTGATCGACGGATCCGCCTTCCTCATCCGTGCCGCAAATTCGAGAAACCGGCGGGCATATTGACCGGGCTCAATCACGACAGCCTTCTGGTGGGGAGTGCCATCGTTCATATAGAGTTCGTTGCCGACTTCCCAAAACCGAACCTTTGCCTTTTTGCCGGCGACGTAACGCACCCATTCCGCCGCCTCTTCCGGAGTACCGGTTCCGGCATTCACCGTGATCATCAGTTCCCCGCCTGTTCGCTCGGCAAACGCCAGTGCCTCATCTGTGCCAAATAGTGCGCGGCTCTTGTCACCCTTGCCGGCTTGATGCAGCATCTCCGGCCGCAAACCCTGGGGGCCGACGCCATTGCGCCAATGATAGAAATCAGAAAAAAGGCCCCCCGGATAGCGCAGCAGCGACACTCCCATCTCGCGCGTCAGCCGTTCGAGGTCCGGATCTAGCCGCTGTTGCTTTTCCTGCCAAGCCAGATTTCCATTCCAGATCCACTCGATATTGCTCCCGAATAGCTCGCGGGGAATCTGACGCACAATCTGGCCAGCATCCACTGAGACGGTAGCTGTAAGTGCTGGGCCTTCCGACGGAGCGCGCCGCGTCGCCGAAGGGGAAGAGTCGGCAGAACCTGGCCGATCTTCGGCAGCGACGGTGACTGAGACATCATCAAACCAGGTCGCCCCTGAGCCACCTTCCGCAATGCAAGTGATGACCAGTTGCACACTGCCGTCATCGGGTACGTCGTAACCCTGGCCGATCTTTTCCCAGGAGCCGGTCGCAGAGGACCCGTGCACCGTCACCAGAGAAGAACCCCGGCCTCGCGTAAAGTTCAACATACCGAGGACTGCTTTGGCGCCGCCTTCGGCGCGCACTTGGGCGGAGAAATGAACCTTCTTCCCACGGAAAGCCGCTGCCGGGATTACCTGGGCAATGGCCAGCGGAAAACTGCCGCCATTCTGAGAGTTGGGGTGCATCACCAACGAGGTAGCCCCGGTGGCTGCGGCCGAATCCTGCCCCACCTCACCTTTCCGGCCCGTGCGCTTCGTATCGCGGATCCACTCGCGGGGAACGCCGCCATTCCAGTCCTCAAAACTGCGGTTCTTCACCAGTTCCTGCCGCGGGCTCTCGTCCTGCGAAGAAACCGTGGGCGCCAGCCATAAGGCGGCCAATCCGGCAATAGCCAGCCCGCCCGCAGCGGCAAGCCGGACGTTCCAGCGGCGACGAACCAACAGTTTCAGCATGAGGTGTCCTTTCATCGTGCCACGGGCCGGGTCAATCCATCAGCGCACTGTTCCGCGAGTACCTACCCCAAGACCATTCGGTATACTTGGCAAGCGTGGACCGACGGCCCGCGCATCTGCAGACCCATGCCTCTCGTAAGCATCGTGATCAATGTCTGGAACGGTGCCGCGACTTTGCGCGAGGCCATCGATAGCGCTTTGGCTCAAACCTTGACCGATTGGGAGATCGTGGTATGGGATGATGCCTCCACTGATTCCGGTGCAGAGATTGTCAGGAGTTTTCAGGATCCCCGGATCCGGTATTTCGCGGCGGCGGAACATGGTTCGTTGGGCACCTCCCGCAATCACGCTCTGGCCTGCGCTCACGGCGATTGGATTGCATTCCTGGACCAGGATGACGTCTGGCTGCCGGGCAAGCTGGAACAACAATTAGCGCTGGCTGAAACTGGCGTAGACCTAATCTTTGGCCGGACGATCACCTTCGATGAAAAAGGGCGGCAGTGGGAATATGACCATCGCCACGGAGATAGTTTGCTGCCGGAGGGCGACATTTTCGAGGCCCTCTTTCGGGATTCCTGCTTCATTGCGATGAGTTCCGCCATGATTCGCCGCACAGCCCTAGAGCGTGTAGGCCCCATCCCTGATCGGTATCAGGTGATTTGCGACTATTTTCTCTTCACGGCTGTAGCGCGTCATGGAAAGGCACGGGCGGTGCAGGATGTCATTTGCCGATATCGTGTGCATTCCGGTAACATGAGTCCCGCAAACCGCGTCCGTATGCACGAAGAGGCGCTGAAGCTGCTGGACGACTGGGCTGGCGATCTTGATCCGGAATTGCTCGACCATCGCCGCCGCGTGCACGCGACGGTATTGGCGGTTGGCTTGATGGCCCAGCCGGGGTTGTCCGGCAGCGGGTTCGCTTACCTTTGGCGAGAGGGGTCCCTCACCTATCTATGCTCCCGCGCGGTGGCCCTCAGCTATCGCACCATCCGGCGGCACCTTGCGCCGCGTGGGAGGCTGGCCGGATGAGGCTCTCGGTGATTGTGGTCAGTTGGAAGGTTCCGGAGTTATTACGCCAGTGTTTGAAATCTCTTCTGGCACAAACTGCCCTACCCGCGGATGACTGGGAAGTGTTTGTCGTGGACAACTTCTCCGGCGACGGCAGTGTTGAGATGGTCAAAGAAGAGTTTCCGCAAGTCCGGGTCGTGGCCAATGCCGACAACCGGGGATTTGCCCGTGCGAACAATCAGGCTTTCGCCATGTGCCGCGGCCGTGCCGTGCTACTGCTGAATCCTGACACGGTGGTGCTGGACGGAGCCGTCACGCGCCTGCTTGAGCAGCTCGAACAGAATCCAGACTGGGGTGCAGCCGGTTGTCAGTTGTTGAACTCCGACAGATCATTCCAGCGTTGGACGGGCGGTGCCTTGCCTGGATTGGGGAACGTTTTTTGCAATTTCATGTTGCTATACCGGCTGTTACCGCGACAACTACTGCCGTCGCCGATTTATTTGGAGCATAAACCGGTCACCAATTGCGAAGTGGGCTGGGTGAGCGGAGCTTGCCTGATGTTGCGGCGCGAAGCGCTCGGCGGCCACTTGTTCGACGAGCGATTTTTCCTCTACGGTGAGGATCTGGACTTGTGCCGGCGTATCGGGTCCGGTGGCTGGAAGATCCTTTACTGCCCAGCGATTTCGATCATGCATCACGAAGGCAAGAGCTTGGCTAGTATGCCCCTGGAGTTCCAAGCCTCTAAGCTGCTGGGCTTGCGAAAGGCATTTTCGGTAGACCATGGCCCGGCCGCTTTGTTGGCCTATGACGTGGTGGCGCTGGGCGGCTTCCTACTACGCTATTTGATCGTCTTTTGCGCCGCTTCCCTCCGTTTGACGCGCATGGAAGAGGCGCGGCAGCAAACTCTGGCGGAGTATATCCGGCTCTCATTCCGAACTCTCGTACATCGGAATCTGGCCGCATGATCCTCCAACCTTCCCTGGGCCTCCGCAGGCCCCAGCGAGTGCTGCACGCATACAACCAGCACCGTGGTGGCGGTGGCGCTGACAATGCTGCACGTGCAACCATCGAGGCCACCAGGCGCCTGGGGATTGAAGTGGACGTCTACACGCGAAGCAGTGAGGACCTGCCCCGCACCCTCGCAGGGCGCTTGGAGGCCGGCACGAGTGCGATCTACTCTTCCCGCTCCGTGAGAGAGTTCCGAGCCCGGCTGGACCGATTCCGGCCCGACGTCGTACACTTACACGAAGTCTTCCCACTAGTAACGCCATGGATTCTGCCGGAATGCCGCAAGCGCGGCGTGCCGGTTGTGATGACGTGTGTCGATTACCGGTTGACCTGCCCAATCGTCACGCATCTTTACCAGGGCGAACTCTGCTCCAAGTGCACCGGAGGCAATGAACACTGGGCCCTATTGCGGAATTGCCGTAAGAACATCACGGAGAGCATCACCGTCACAATCTACAACGCGATGTCACGCCAACTGGGCCTATTCACAGGCTATGTCGACCGTTTCTTGGCGCCCTCAGAGTTCACCCGCCGCTGGCTGATCGCGAAAGGCGGGTTGTCGGCGGACCGGGTCACGACGATTTGTCCGATTGTCGACATTCCGGAAAGGCCCTCCGATCCGGCCCAGGGCGGTTACGTTGCATTTGCCGGCCGCCTAACTCCCGAGAAGGGGCTGGACGTCCTGATCCGCGCCGCCCGCCGCTGCCCTGTTCCATTTTGGCTCTCGCGGGACGCGGCGGCCTTCGCCACGGTCCCGATTCCTGACTCGATGCAAGTCGTCGTGACGAAATCCCGAGCGGAGCTGGATGCCTTTTATCGGGGTGCGAAAATGTTGGTCTTTCCCAGCATTTGGTACGAGACCTTTGGCCTGGTGGGGGCGGAAGCAATGGCCCATGGTGTTCCGGTGGTTGCCTCGCGCCTGGGAGCGCTGGAATCGCTAGTCGACGATGGCGTTAACGGGCTGCTATTTGAGCGAGACAATGAAGTGGATCTGGCGGAGCGGATAATGCGGTTATGGAATGATCCGGAACTGGCGCGCCGGCTAGGGGCATCGGCACGGCAAAAGGCTGCGGCCGAGTGGAGCGAGGCCTCCCACATGAAGCACCTGCTACAGGTTTATCACGAGTTGCAACCATGAACTTGAACGCCTCAGTGTATCCCCCTGCACCGGTTGCTCCCGGTTCACTGCCCGTCCTGGGTCTGCCGGTGCATGGTGGAGGCGCAGCCGCCATCAAAGCGTTCATGCACGACGTCGTCACCTCCGGCCGACAGGCGGTGATACTGTACCTCAATGTTCACGCAGTCAACCTGGCTCACCGATTGCCCTGGTTGAAGACGTATTTTGAACGAAGTCAATTTGTGATTTGCGACGGTGACGGTATTCGTTGGGGCCTGGAGTTGCTTGGCCAGACTGCCCCTCCGAAAGTTACCTACAACGTTTGGCTATGGGACTTGGCGCAGTGGTGCAGTGATGAGGGACGGACACTTTATCTGTTGGGCGGGCGGCCTGGAGTGGCTGAGCGAGCCGCAGACCGTATGATGAAACGGGTACCCGGACTCAAGCTGGCGGGTCTTCATCACGGTTTTTTTGAGTGGAGCGGCTCCCAACTTGACGCATTGCTGAACGATGTCCGTCAATGCCGACCAGACCTGTTGCTCATCTGCCTGGGCATGCCCCGACAGGAAGAATGGCTTGCCCGGTTTGCCTCTGATCTGCCGGTGCATGTTTTTCTCACTGGCGGTGCGGCGATTGATTACGCCGCCGGCGATGTCCCTGTTGTACCGCGATGGATGGCGAGACTGCACCTGGAGTGGTTGTTCCGGCTTGGCTTGGAACCGCGGCGAATGTTCGGCCGGTATGTACTGGGCAATCCGGTGTTCTTGCTGCGGGTTCTCAGAGAGCGGTGGTGCCGTGACAAGGCATGATAGGGAAGGCGCATCCGAATCGCGCCGGTAATGAGTTGAGAAGAAGTAGGGCGGAAACCAAAGTTGACGATTGACGAACATCCATCGGACCAGCCAGCGATCGCCGGAGGAACGCCTGTTCGTGCGCAAGACAATTTCCTTGTCTTCGGCGCACCAGTACTAGGCGAAGCCGAAGAGACGGCCGTACTGGCATGCCTGCGCAGCCGCTGGATCGGCCAGGGGCAACGGGTATTGGAATTCGAACAGAAATTTGCCCGATACACCGGGGCGCCGTATGCGGTGGCCGTCAACAGCGCTACCGCAGCGCTAAACCTCGCACTTCTGGCCTTCGGAGTCGGCCCAGGCGATGAAGTACTGGTGCCCACAATGACCTTCTGCTCGACGGTGAACAGTATCGTGCATACCGGAGCCCAGCCTGTGCTGGTGGATTGCGACCCTCGTACGTTTCTGATTGACCCCGACCAAATTGAGGCCCGAATCACGCCTCGCACGAAGGCTTTGGTTGTCGTCCATATGTGCGGTCGCTGCTGTGCGATGGATCGGATTATGGAGTTGGCACGGAAGCACAACCTACGCGTCATTGAAGATTGTGCCCACGCCATCGAGAGCCGGTATCAGGGTATCCCTGCCGGACGTTGGGGTGATGCGGGTTGCTTTAGCTTTTACGCCACCAAAAACGTCACCACCGGCGATGGAGGCATGGTCATTACCTCAAGTCGCCGGTGGGCCAAACGGATCAAACTTCTGTCGCTTCACGGGATGACTAGTGACGCTTGGCATCGCACAACGGCGCCTCGAGCCGGCTACGACGTTCTGTACCCCGGCTATAAGTGCAATATGACCGATTTAGAGGCCTCGCTCGGGTTGGTGCAGTTGCAGTACGTGGAGGAAAGGGCGGTTCGACGCGCCCAATTGTGGGACTTCTATCAAAGGAACCTGGAAGGACTTCCACTGGTGCTGCCTCCCGCGGTTGAAGAGGGTACACGCCACGCCTTTCACCTATACTCGGTCCTGTTGCAATTGGAGCAGCTCCGGATAGGCCGCGCTGAATTAATGCAAGGACTGCGGGCAGAAGGCATCGGAAGCGGAGTACATTATGTGCCGGTGCACATGCTGCGGTATTACCGCTGTCAGTTTGGATTTCGGCCTTCCGACTTCCCTCACGCCAAGTTTGTCGGCGAGCGTACCCTTTCGCTGCCGCTGACAGCTTCCATGGAAATCGGCGACGCGGCTGATGTGTGCCGCGCTATCGGTCGTCTGCTGCGCTATCATTTCGTCAAGGCAACAAATAGAGCGAGCAGAGACTGAAAGCCAAAGTTGTGCGGCTTTTGAGCGCGCGGACTCGATCGTAGTTTGGTTTTTGCGGAGGCAATCAAGCGTGCTTTATCACAACGTTCGAGTAATGGGCTCGGCGCTGCGAATCGTTGATGCCGCTGGTTTCGCCGCCACGATGGTGGGGGTGTGGCTTTGGGGAGCCAATCAGGGTGCGTGGGATGCATCCACGCGGATCCCCGCTACCTTTTGCACCTCAATCTCCTTCGTTGCGTTCGTTTTGGTGGCCGTTCGGCTGGGCGCCTACCGGCCCCGGCGCACGGAGCACATCTACACCGAATTGATCAGTCTGATGGAGGTGATCGTCGCGGCGTTTGCCTTGGCGGCGGCGGCCACCCAGATGGCTACCGCTGGGCTTCCTCATCAGTATTACTCCCTGGCGCTGGGTTCCAGCCTGCTAGTGGGACTCGTGACGCGATGGGTTATGCGCGTGGTCATCCGCGTGTATCGCCGCCGTGGAGAAGACTACCGAGTGTGGTTGGTCATCGGCTGGAACGCCCGCGTTAGCGAGCTTGTGAAAGGAGTTTACGCTCATCCGCATTTTGGCATCCGCATCGAAGAGATCATTGATCTGCCCCCGGACACGATCGCCGCTGGTGAAGCGGCCACAGCACCAATCAAGAGTGGAAGCATACCCTATCCATTCCGAACCGTAAGAGACGTAGAGGACATCCGCGAAATCGTCTCCACTCGCGTCATCGACGAAGTGGTTGTCATGCTGCCGCATCGGACTCGCTACGACCAGATCCAGGCGCTGGTTTCGATCTGCGGCGAAGCCGGAATCTCGGTGAAAGTGACGCCCCAATTGTTAGAACAGCCGGGCCATTCCTATCATTTGTCGGAGGTTGGAGCAATCCCTTTTCTGACGCACTTCACCGGACCATCCAACTACCGGTTGCTGATTTTGAAGCGGGCGCTGGACGTGGTGGGCTCTCTGCTCGGGCTTATTATTTTGTCGCCTGTGTTGCTGGTCTCCGCCATTGCCGTCAGGTTGGGCTCGCGCGGGCCAGTTCTGTTTCGGCAGGAGCGTGTGGGGCTGCACGGGCGGCGGTTCCAGATCTTGAAATTCCGGAGCATGGTAGTAGACGCAGAAAGCCGCAAAGCCGACTTGCAGGCCCACAACGTCAGCGACGGTATCGCCTTCAAGATGAAGAACGACCCCCGGATTACGACCATCGGTCGATGGCTCCGGAAGTTCCACATCGATGAATTGCCCCAGTTGTGGAATGTCCTAGTGGGGGACATGAGTTTGGTTGGACCGCGTCCGCTTCCGCCGGATGAAGCGGCCGGAAATGAGTGGTGGCAGCGGCGTAGGCTGACGATGCCCCCCGGAATGACCTGTTTGTGGCAGCTTCAGCGGGACCACGCGATGCGGTTCCGCGACTGGGTCAACCTCGACCTCCAATACATCGATAAATGGTCTCTTTGGCTGGACTTGCGGCTGATCATTCAAACGGTCCCAGTTCTCCTCCGCGGGAAGGGTTGGTAGGAGACAATGGAACAATGAGGGAATGCATAGTGGCATGCGGCTTGCGCCCGTTCCGTCTCGGAACCATCAGCCGTCTTCGCTGGGGGTTGGTTTTCTGCCTTCTTTTGATGGTGACGCTTGGCGGCTGTGTCCGCGCGGTATCTACTCAACGCAAGGTTCCGGTCGAGGCGCGCATTGTTAAGGCGAATGCACGGTTCCAAAAAGAATACGTTTTGTTAGCAGGTGATCAGGTCGAGGTAGTGGTTCGCCGCTCGCCAGAAATTTCACGTACCGTTGTGGTGCGACCGGATGGGTTCATCACCTTGCCGATTATCAAGGACATTCGGGCTGCCGGATTGGCCCCCAAAGAGCTGGCCGTCGAGATTGAGAAGGCTCTGGCGGGCAGACTCGTGTCGCCGGAGGTAACTGTGATCACCATCAATGTGCGCCAACAGGTAGTATATGTGACGGGTGAGGTGAACACGCCCGCCGCCGTGCCACTTAGTCATGCGCCCACAATCTTGCAGGCAATTTCACTGGCCGGTGGAATGAAGCGATCCGCGTCAGCCCATCGGGTCGCTTTGATTCGTTTGACCGCAGATGGCTTCTTAGCCGTTAGCGACATCGACGTGAAGGGCAAAGGCCAGCCGGACCCGCTGTTGGCCTTCGGCGCGGTCCCCGTCCAGGCCGATGACGTGATCTTTGTGCCGGAAAATGCCCGAAGCCAATACGCCCGCTTTCTCGACGATTTTGTCAATCGCCCACTGGGGACGCTCAACTCGATCATTGGCACGTACGTCAACTTCCGGCTGATCGAACTGTTGTCGAGATAACGGCTACGACGGCCCGGAGGGGTTGATCATATCACCTTGCCCCGCGTGGCTGCCGGGAAAGTGCAATAAGGCATTCTTGCCCAATGTACGGGCGTCCTCGCTTGCCTGAGAGTAACCTTTCAAAAGGTGCCCGCGGAAGATCAGGTAATAGTAGAGATCTGATAACTTCGTCCGGCGGCCCGCCGTCGCACCCGCCAGAACCAACGCCGCGCGGGTGAGCGGATTGTTAATCAAGTGGAATCCAAGCCGCTTGATCAGTCGCTTGGCCAGCAAGAGCCACCCGATTTGGGGCGACAAGATACCAAATCGCGCCATCAACTCTGGCTGCGGCAGGTGATCAATCAGCGCGCAGAGCCAACGGCCATACCAGATTCCCTTTGCAGCAACGCCGTCGGCCCGCAACTGATGGAGGTGTTGGCCTCGCGCTTCTGGCACAAAGCGCAATTCCATCCCGGCCTGACGCAACTTGTACCCGCAGATCATATCCTCATAGCCAAGGAAACGTTCGTCGAACATGCCATGTTGCATCATGAAGGCTCGCTTGACGGAGACGTTGCAAGTCCAGAAATAGAAGTACTCGAGCCGCTCAACGTCACGAAACTCCTGGTACGGAAAGTCGTGAAACAGCGACATCGGATCGTCTTTACACTCGGGTGGAACGTAAAGTTCGCCAATGGCGGCAAAGTTCAGGTCTGGGTTGCGGGCGTGGAAACGGGCATGGCCCAGAAGCAATTCCGGATCCGGCAGAACATCGTCATCCAGGACGATGACGATCTCTCCCTTTGCTTCTTGAATTCCCCGGTTTCGAGGTGCCGATGGGCCTCCGGTGGGGGGCAACTTGAAATAGCGCAACCGGCTCGGATTGCGTTCTGCGGCGTCGGCAAGAATCTGCTCTGAGGAATCCGTAGAACCGTTAATGACAAAGATGATCTCGTACGTGAACCCTTCAGTTCGCTGCGCCAATAACGCTGGAATCGTCCGCGGCAGCAACCGCTCGCGATTAAACGTGGGAATCACCAACGAAATGTGCACAGAAGAACCGCTCCGTGTCCCAAGACCGATCAACTCTTCCGGTCCACGCGCTTGCCGTTCTGTCGTGCGGGAGTTTGCTCAGATCCCGTGCCGTTGCCGGTGCCGTTAGCCGATCTCCTCACTCGCAGCGCACTGGTAGCCGGCGGCAATTCGATAACCCCATAAAGTGGCAACAGGCCGGAACTGCTCAGTTCCAGGTCTTCCCTGACGACGTGGGTGGCCAGAGAAATCCTCATCAGTGCTAGCGACACACCCAGCAACAGTCCCACCGCCAAAGCCGCCAAATACAGGATCTTTGATTTCGGCCATTCCGCCTGCACCGGCGGTGAAGCCCAATCCACCACCCGCAGGCTTGAAACCGCCGCTCGTGACGTTGCCACCGAGACTTCTGCTTGGGTCCGTTTGGCATTCAACACCTGGAAGCGCTCACCGGCAATGGCCACACGGCGGTCCAGTTCCTTTAAACGCGCCATCAGCGCTGGCACCTGTGCGAGGCGGGAGCGCAATTGGTTAGCGGTACTCTCCATCACCTGAAGGCCGGCGCGAATCCCTACCAACTCCGTCATGAAGGCATTGCGTTTGGATTGGAACTCATCCGTAAGCCTATTTTGGCCACGAGTCTCTGACTGGTCCACACGTTCCATCTCTCGGCTCAAAAGTTCGTCGATGTTCTGGAGGCTACGCTTGATTTCGGCCACCTCAGGCGCATCTTCCTGATATCGCTCGCGAATCGATATCAGGCTGGTCTGCAAATCCACCCGTCGTAGCTTCAAGTTTTCGCGCAATCCATTCAACTGCGATATCGTAGCGGTTGTCACCATCGCGGGCATACCTACAAGTTGGCCATCGATTTGACGGATGCTGGACTCTAACGAGGCCAGTCTCGATTGGTTGGTGGCGATCGCTGCCTCCAATTCCGCCAGCTTGGTCACCTCCACCGTCTCCTTCTGGAAATCGAACGCTAACGTGTTCGCACTGGTGAAGGCCAATCGCTCGGCCTCCACTTCAGTGAGCAGGTTTCGAGCCAAGTCTGCTTGCTGACGGAGCGCTTCTACGGATCGCGTGGCTTCATCAGTATGCCGCTGGGAACGTTGCGCCAGGTAAATTTCCACCAGCGTATTGGTCACCTTAGCCACGTTGCGGGTGGGCCCTTTAACACTCACGATGCCCACATTCGATTCGCCCACTGGATCCACTGAGATTCCCTTCGCGAAATCACCAACCGTCTTGGCGAACTCCAACGATTCCGGCGACAAACCATGCGTATCATCCCCAAGAAGCGCTTTCTTGACAGAACGATACGCACGTCCGATGACGGATGTCTCCCAAAGATAGATGGTGTGGGAGAGGAAGGGGTGATAAACGTCGTTGTAGGTAAGCTTTTCCCGCTGCACCACCTCGCGGGCTACTGGGCCGGATTTCATCAGCTCAATCTCAGTGCGAAGGTCATCCTTGCGGAAGATGTTCCAATCCACATAGAACTGATCGCGCGAGGCATCGTGGTCGCGTTCCGCCATGATCGCGACGCTTCCGATGTAAACTTCGGGATACAAGCGTATGTACAGAGCCACCAATGCGAGGGTGACCCCCGTAGTCACCACCACAGTGAGCCAGTAGCGGCGAACGGCTCGCGAGAGATTGTCGATCGAACCCTTAACGTCGAACGAATCCGGATCAAGCGAAGTTGGGCCCTGCCGGTGTAGACGCATGACAGTACTTCATTATGCTGGAATGCACCATGAGCGGCAAGTGGCGCCGCTGGCCGCACGCTAACGGGGGGCTGACAGGACTATGCGGTAGGCTTCTGCCGCGATGATCACCGGGAGTTCGATCCTTGCCTTCCCATCCTTGATCTCAGCTTCGCCGGCATAGATCGTTTTCGGAGCCGCGAGCGTGCCTTCGCCCAGATCGGGAATTTGTTCTACGCTGTAGGCAACCCGCGAGTTTCGATTCAAAAAGCTGAGAACCTGGATTCCATCCAGATAAACGGTCAACGGAACGGCGGCCGGATACGATGAGAAGACTGTTGCACTGTTCACATAGCCAATAAGCACTTCTGCACTGCGCGTCGGCGGAATACCAGCACTTGCGACGCCAACAATCCGAAAATCGCTCGATGTCGTGCGCACCCGCGAAGCCCTTCCGGCAGAAAAGTACCGGTAGAGCCACCAGTTCGGCCGCGGAAGCTGACTTCCAGAATCAAGCAATCCTGCCAACGTGTCATTGAAGCACTCGGACGCGCCCCGTGAGTCGTTCCAGCAGGTTCGGGCGGCTGCGTCCGCGCCACCGCGCTCCAACTGATCCAGGTACATCAGGTTGGGCCCCGGCTTGTTGGTATAAAAAGGCCCGCCAAATTCATTCAAATCGATGCGTTGAATTTTTAGTGGCGCATAACGCGTGTTGTTCACAAATGACGATCTGGCATCTTTAATGTGGTCAGCGATCGCTGTAATGCCCGCATCAGAGTCATCCAGTTCGTGCCAGGAAAGAGAATTCACTTCGCATCCATTCAAAAGACAGTATTCCAGAAATGCCGTGAGGAACGGCTTGTTGTAGGGCCGAAAAGAACTGGGACCACCCACCAGTACATGCGGCCCGAGTACTTCGCGCACGATACGGTATGCTCGCAGATAAGTCTCAAAGAACTGAGACTGGGTTCCGTGCCAGAAACGGGGATGGTCCGGTTCATTCCAGACATCAATAATGGTAGGTTTGCTAGCAAGTGATCTCAAAACGAATCGAAGACGGTTCTCAAAATGATCCCAGTCGGCATAAGGAGGCTTTCCACCGCCAGGCTGCCACTGAGTGACTGGATAGCCAATGTAATCGCTTAGCACCAACTGGGTAATTGGCGCATAGTGGCGGGCTCTTTCAAGTGCCCCGGGGGCGCTCGTTACGCGCCAAAAGTCTGGATTTAGTGCCTGAATGTGTTCTGACAATGGATTGACGTCACCCAATCCCGCCACGACGCCAATAGACGTCCGGCCGGGTTGGCTAGTCGAGAAATTCACTTTAACCACTGGATTGAGAGGCCGAGGCTGTGCCGCAGCACTACCGTGGGCCACCTCAAACAACAGAGCGATCAGAATACAATGCTTCATTTTTAAACACGGACACACATCCGTTGGAGTCAATCCGGGGGGAATGCGTATCAAGCACCTTCAAGGATGTCGCTCATATCGGTCTCCGCCCGCAAGGATTTAGGGGAAATTTCGAGCCGCAGTCCTGGACAACCTGAGTCGTTACTAGTCGTCGACGCTGTCGCGAGAAGCTTGCCAAGCCACCGAGCCCCCGATCGAAGGGTCTGAAGCGAAATTGCTATTGACCCATAAGGACAATTGGGAAGTCATGCCTGAAAAAGGGTGCGGGACAGCGTCGTAGGGTGGGTTAGCGCAGCATAGTGACCCGCTACCCTTTTCTGTACCAGCCGAAACTGGAAATCTCAGCGGTCAGGGGCCTCCCGAGCCCGTTTCGTGGGCCTGAAAGTCGCTCCAGAGACTCAGCAGAGAGTCTCTGGTTCGAGCGATGCGTTTGAGCGCTTCGCCCTGATATCCAGTATCTTCAGCCAAACGGCGGACCGGGTCAAGGGCGGCTTTAGCCGGCGCAGCGAACCCTTGACGCGGTTTGCCGTTTGGCTTACTCCGGTCAGACAGGGCGGAGCGCGTTGGCCTGGGCTGAAACTGCGCCGCGAAGACGCGCGGCGGCCGGTCATCGAGCGCGCTGTGAGGCCGCTCGTTGTTGTAATACGCGCGCCAGACCGCGAGCTTTCGTCGTGCTTCTGCCAGCGTGGGAAACCATTCCACGTTGAGGCACTCGTCGCGCAGCCGGCCGTTGAAGCTCTCGATGTATCCGTTCTCTACAGGCCGTCCCGGCCGGATGAAGCAGAGCTGCACACCGCTTTGCATCGCCCATGCTTCCATCGCCCGGCCGGCGAACTCACTGCCGTTGTCGAGCGTGATGCTGCGCGGCGCCGCTCTCCGTTCGGCGATCGCCCGCGTCAGTCCGGCCACGACCTTTAGCCCGTTCATCGACCGGTCCGCTTCCAGCCACACGCATTCGCGCGTGAACTGATCGATCACCGTCAGAATGCGAATGCTTCGGCCATCGGAGAGCTTATCGCTAACGAAATCGGCCGACCAACAGTGGTTCGGCCCTGTTGCCTGAGCCTGAGGAATTCGCTGTCGCCGCGCGATCTTCTTTCTCTCCACACTGCGGACTTTCAGATTCTCCTCGTCGTAGAGCCGGTACACACGTTTGGCATTGACCTTCCAGCCCTCGCGTCGCAGAAGCACGGTCAGACGGCGATAGCCGTAGCGGACGTGCGTCGCGGCGATTTCGCGCAAACGCTGCCGTAGCGGCTCCTGTTTCTCCTTCCGGCTCTTGTACTGCAGCGTGCTCCACGCGACGTTCACCAGCCGCGCCGCC
This sequence comes from Bryobacteraceae bacterium, assembly GCA_947458745.1. Taxonomy (GTDB): domain Bacteria; phylum Acidobacteriota; class Terriglobia; order Bryobacterales; family Bryobacteraceae; genus JAPKYZ01. Next base: position 83,213 of record CANGYQ010000011.1, read on the forward strand.
CGCCGCATCCCAATCCGGTATGCCTCCTGCGCCCACCTCGCCAGCCGGCATCGCTGGCGAGGCTTTACAGCTTTTTTGACACGATCTCCTGCAGGATCTGCCGGTCCAACGACAAATCCGCCACCAGCCTCTTCAGCCGTCCGTTCTCCTTGCGCAACTGGCGAAGTTCGCGCAACTCCTGAACCCCCAGCCCTGCATACTGCTTCTTCCACAGGTAAAACGTGGCCTGGCTGATGGCCAGTTTGCGGCAAATGTCGGCTGCCTTCTCCCCGCTCTCGTACTGCCTCAGCGCGGCAATAATCTGTTCTTCCGTGTGACCCTTTTTCGGCATGTCGATTCTCCTCGTCGTAATTCCCGAGGTCCTCAACCGCCTACGATATCCCTAGTTTCATCTGGTACGGAAAACGGGTTTTGGGTCAATTTGTTCCAACGGCTCCACCCCTTTTTCATGTTTTCCAACAAGTTAGGCCACCTGCTTCGAGCCGATTCCTTAAGCCTATTGTTTGCTTCACATGGAGTTTTGATACGGTTTTGATACGGTTGGCTCCATTCACTTCGACTGCCCGCCGTATCGCTCCAAAGTCGCTTTGAACAAAACGGGAGAACAGCGGAAACTGGTTCTTCGGAGCCGGTCGATTGCTAGCGTCAAATCCACCAGTCCTAGTGTTGCCGCCTCCCCGATCACGCCCAGAACGCCGGTAACGGAGAGACCTCGTCGCCCGGCAATAAGGCGGGCAGCCTTTTCGTCGATGATGATGATATCTGCCTGGATCAACTCAGCGAGCAAAATTGCCGCGCGCTCGTCATCCTGAAGCTTTTCCATGTCTGCAGAAAACGTGTCTGGAGTCTCGTCGACAAAAATCCAAATGGGAAGGTTTGACGCCCAATTCCTAACTACTGCTGGAGCATCTTCGTGCCGCAGTTCAAGAATGACAGCTTGCGGAACCACGACTCGGCTGAATAGTTGCGGGAGAAGATCTATCTCCCCGATCAGGACAAGGTAACAAAGGGGCGACGCATCCAAGACCGCAATCATTTGCGCGAGGAGTCGCGAATCGCAGCGATATCCTTTTCCAGATCATCCATCGAATAGTCGTGGAAAGCATCCGCACCCTTCAGAAAAGCTTCAGTCTCCCACCTGGAGTGTAGCCCGAGCATCTGCTGAACTTGTAATGGAGTGATGGCACCAGAGCGGTATGCTTCGATGGCGACCGCTTCCAAGACCGCACGAGAAACGCCGCCTGCTTGCGCGGCGAGAATGTTTCCGATGTCGTCTGGAATATCGATGGCAATATGCATCACAGGTTTCCTTCAATTAGTGTAACGCTGGAATGGACTTGCAAAACCACACGACCCGTTGTGGTTTTGGCGTCATGATGTCCGCAACCCTTCCACGTTACGTTTGAGCGCTCTTTGAATTCGCTGGGTTTCGGCGGCTGATATTTAGCCGTCGCTTCTCGCATCGGTGTTTGTCTGGCTGATGAGATCGAGCCGCCCGCTCGAGTGCAAGAGGTCATTAATGGTTCTCGCTATGGATGTGACGAGTAACCTTTCGATCACGGTGATTTTCCGACTAGAAAGGTAATCGCGTTGGGCCTGCACTGAGGTGAAGAGTCCATCGTGTTTCTCGGCAAGAGTTCTTCAGCTTTCCATCGGGAATCCAACCCAAGCATCCGGTGGGCTTGCGCTGTAGTTATGGTCCTTGGATGACGCTCTGGCGGACGAGAATACTTACGGGGTGCGGGACCGGAGAATATAATTGAGAAGCCGACCATGTTGCCGACTGTCCCACTAGATCTTGCGCAGGCAGAACTGGAGAAGGTTCTCGACTCTCCATCGTTCCGGAGGTCACCGAAGCTCAGCGGTTTTCTCCGCTACGTTGCCAGGCACACGCTCGACGGCAACGATGACGCCATTAAGGAGTACAACATCGGTGTCGAGGTCTTCGAGCGCGGCAGCAACTTCGATCCTCGTATCGACAACATCGTCCGCTCCCAGGCCCATCGCCTGCGCGTATCGCTAGCAGCCTACTATGCGGGCGAAGGGCAACAAGACCCCGTGCGGATCGAGATTGTGCGAGGCTCGTATGTGCCTCGGTTCCGCACCCCGGAAGCCGTGGAGGAATCAAGACCGGCAGTGGAATCACCCAACTGGCCAAAGAGGGCGGTGTGGGTCCTGAGTGGGGCACTGCTGTTCGCAGCCACACTCTGGCTGAGCCGCAGCACCAGCGTAATGCCGGTGGAGCCTCTGGAACTCGCCATCGCCCTTCCGGATACCTTGCGCTTGGATCTTGATGCCGGTATTGGAACTCTGGCGCCGGATTCGCGTTCGATTGTTATTCCGGCGGCGGATAGGCAGGGCGTCCGCCGTTTATGGCTTCGAGTGCTCGATTCCTCGGTGTTGCGTGCGCTGCCCGGGACCGAGGATGCGAGCTTCCCGTTCTGGTCGCCGGACGGCCGGCAGATCGCTTTCTTTTCCCAACGGCGGCTCAAGCGAATCCGCGTGTCGGACGGGAATGTCCAGGTGATCTGCGATGCTCCGCTCGCCCGTGGCGGCTCCTGGGGATCACAGAATATCATCCTGTTCGCCGCCAATACCTCCGGACCACTGCTGCGCGTCACCGCCGAAGGCGGTGAGGTTCGTCCCGTGGGCAGCCTGGACACGGGACGTCGAGAATTCGTCCATCGTTGGCCGACCTTCCTTCCGGATGGGTACCGCTTCCTCTACTACTCCGGAGCGGAGCAGCCCGGCGCATCCGGGATTTGGCTCCGCAACCTCGACGCCGGACCGCCGCAGCAGCTTGCGGGTACCGATGCGATCTCCAGCCCATCTCTCGCCCTCGATGATTCGGGCAGGAACGCGCGACTGCTCTACATCTCGCGTGGGGCGCTATTCGCCCAGTCGTTCGATTTGTCGTCCGGTAACATCACCGGGAAACCGGCGGAACTCGCTTCGGGACTGCCGTTCCCTTCTTCCACCGGAAGTCCATTTCATGCCGTGAGCGATCGGGCTCTCGTGTTTTTCAAAGGCGTGGCAAACCAGACGTCGCCGGTGGTGCTTGCTCGCGATGGCCGCGTGCTTGCGAACCCGGTCGGCCCGGGTGACTTCGGCGACCTCCAACTCTCGCCCGATGGACGCTATTTCGCATTCGAGCGCCGGGATCCAACGCTCGGCACGAGCGATATCTTTTTGCACGACCTGGAGCGTCAAGCCGTGGTTCGGGTCTCTAGCGAGCCGGCAAACAACTTGAACCCAGCCTGGTTTCCGGACAGCGGCCGGTTGATTTTCTCCATCGCCGAGAAATCGCGTCCAGGCATGCGGACCTTCGACCTCCGCAACGGGAGAGCGGGCGAGTTCATTCTGAGCAGCCGAAGCGGCGACTTCCCGCAGCAGATCACCAGAGACGAAAAGCACCTGCTCACATTGCGTGGGGGTGAAAGTGACGGCTTCGATGTCTGGATGTTGGAACTCGCCAGTCAACAGCGCGTTCCGATTGCTGTCGAGCCGGGTAACCAACGCCAGGCGCGGCTTTCGGGCGACGAGAAGCTCATCGCTTACACCTCGGACGATTCCGGGCGCGACGAGATTTATGTCAAGGCTTGGGACGGCGAACGTGTTTCTGACTGGCGCTGGACGGTTTCCATCGATGGGGGAGCCTTCCCCCTTTGGCAGTCGCGAAACGGTTACGAACTGTCCTATCTTGCGCCGAACGGGATGATGATGAGCGTCCGCTTGGAGGTCGGCGAACAAGGCCTAAAGGCAGCCAAGCCCGTACCGCTGTTCGAGGCCAAGGCCTTTTCCTACTCAGCAGTTCGCTACCCTTACAGCATCTTCCCGGACGGCCGGTTCCTGGTGAATCGTTTTGTGGATCAGCCCGGCTCGCCGATCACGATCCGCCTGAACTGGGCTGCGGCGGGCCGGTAGCCGTTTCAAGCGCTGAGTTCCTGGCTGCTATTTCAAATGCAGCTCGATCTTCTCAAGCTGCACAGGCTTGGCGGGCGGAAACGAGCCAGTGCGGTTCACGGAGATGGCTAGGGTGTTGGGGCCCCGTTTCAAACGCTCGATGGGAACTCCGAACTCAATCCGCGCGAGCTTTTGCTGATCAAGATTCTTCAAAACAGCGCCGGGCGTGATCCCCGGCTGGGGGAGTGGCGAGAAGATGCGAATATCCTTCCACCGTGGGTCAGTGAGGTCGCGCTTCAAGGCGGCTCCATTCAGATGAACGCTAACTTCATCGCCTTCGACGTGATTAAACAGGACGATGCGCAGTGTGGCCGCGGTGCCGGGCTTCACGGGTTCCCACACGGACAGGGTGAGCACGGAGGGCGCACCGTCGTACCGAAGTGTGACTGGCAGCGGAGCGTTGCCGTTCGATGACCCATGACCCTCCACGGCGGAGTAGCCGCCGCGCCGGTCGACGGGGTAGTAGCGGGGCTTGCCGTTGATGGTGGCGAGGCTGCCGATGGTGGTGAGGATTTCGGGAGCGTAGTTCGCCTGTTGGCCCAACCCGAGTTGACTCGCATGTTCGGCAGACCCGGCCGGGTTGTTGAAGATACCGACACCGTCTGCGCCCTGGTGGAGGTAGTTGCCAAAGACGCCGCTTAGCAGATCAAGTGACTGATCGCCGTGGTAGCCGTCGGTAGCGTGGTAACAATCGAAGCTCGGGATGAGCTTTACCGGTGCTCCGGCCACGGCTTTGCGGAAAGACGCCACATCAACGTTGATGGTGCGAGTTCCGATGATGAGTACGTCGACGAGCCTCTCGGCCGCCCACTTGGCAAGATCGATCCCGTCTGTGTGACATCCCTCGAGCGAATCCGGCACCCGGCAGGCCAGTAGGAAGGGCCGGCCGCGTTTGGCGGCGCGCTCCTGCAACATTTGGCGCACGTCGCGCAGGAAGTGGGTGAGGTGCTCGCGATTCTCCCATTGCTTGCCTGGAGGCAGGAAGGGTGTGTGCCGGAGGAAGTCGAGATGCACACCATCAAAGTCATACTGCTCGGCGACTTCCTGGATGATGGAGAGGCGGTACGCGCGCACTTCCTTGACCGCGTAATTGTAGAAACCCTGCCACCACCAGGAACGGATCAGCCACTCGGGATGCGCCGCCTTCACGGGATTGCGCTCGTCAGAGATAGATCCTGCGCCGCCCTTTTCGTAATAGATGAGGTCACCGCGCTCAACCTCGTTGATCCGCAGGCCCCACCAGACTTCTTTGCCGCGCCGGTGGCCCTGCTTGATCAGTTCGTCGAAGTAATCGAGGCCCTGCTCGCGCCACTTCACCAGGCCCGGATGCTGGATTGGGCGCAGAATCTTACTCCGATAATGCGCGACCCCTTCATTTGAGACATCGATGCAGATTGCATCAAGCTGACTGCCGGGCAGGTCGGCAAAATCGAACACGTACCGCATCACCGCATCCATGTCCGCGCCAAACCCGCCCTTCTTCTGAATGTCCGCAGCCGGATCATATTGGAAAAAGATGCGCCGCTGCCGGTTTACCGCGGCTTGATGCTCGGGCGTGAATTTGAACCCGGCCGCGTACAGTGCACCGAAACTACTGAGTGCAGCGGCCGTTTGAACAAAATGACGGCGGCCAATGAGTTCCGATGAACCCTGTTTGGGCTTATGGTTTTCATGCATCGCGACGCCTCCTGGTGTCACCTTCTAGTAGTACGTCTCTCATTTCAGATGTAGTTCGACCTTTTCAACCTTCACACCCTTAGAGGGCGTGAACGGGCCTTTTCGCTCGACTGCAATGGCAATGCTGTTTTCGCCTTGTTTGAGGATCGCGGTAGGAACGAGGAACTCAATACGGGTGAGGTGCTGGGCTTCGAGGTTCTTCACGAGTGCTCTAGGCGTCACGGTCTCCGGTTGTGGCAGCGGAGAGAAAATCCGAGTATCCTTCCACTGCGGGTCCACGAGTTCTCGCTTGAGCATGGCGCCGTTGAGTTGCACGGCGACTGCGTCGCCTTCGACGTGGTTAAACACCACGAGCCGCAGCCTTGCGCCGGTGCCGGGCTTCACCGGCTCCCATACTGGCAGGCTGAGCGTGAAAGGCGTGCCGTCGAACCTGAGCGCGACCGGCAGCGCGGCGCCGGCGTTGGACGAACCGTGGCCCTCCACATGAGCGTAGCCTCCTCGTCGGTCCAGCGCGTAGTAGCGCGGCTTACCGGCAATGGTGGCGAGACTGCCAATCGTGGTGAGGATTTCCGGATTGTACTTCGCCTGTTGGCGCAACCCGAGTCGTCTCGCATGTTCGGCAGACCCGGCCGGGTTATTGAAGATGCCAACGCCGTCCGCGCCCTGGTGCAGGTAGTTGCCAAAGACTCCGCTCAGCAGATCGAGCGACTGATCGCCGTGGTAGCCGTCAGTGGCATGGTAACAGTCGAAGCTTGGGATGAGCTTCACCGGTGCACTGTCCATCACCTTGCGGAATGAGGCCACATCCACGTTGATCGTCCGCGTGCCGAGCACGAGCACATCCACGAGGCCCTGCGAGGCCCAGGTCTTGATGTCGAAACCATCGGTGTGACAGCCCTCGACCGAATCCGGCACCCGCGCGGCCAGCAGGAAGGGACGGCCGCGTTTGGCAGCGCGTTCCTGCAGCATCTTGCGCACGTCGCGCAGGAAACTGGTGAGGTGCTCGCGGTTTTCCCACTGCTTGCCCGGCGGCAGGAAGGGTGTGTGCCGGAGAAAGTCGAGATGCACGCCGTCGAAGTCATAGTGCTCCACTACCTCGCGCACGACGGATAGGCGATAGTCCCGGACCTCCTTCACCGCGTAGTTCCAAAAGCCCTGCCACCACCAGGAGCGGATGAGCCAGTCGGGATGCGCGGCCTTCACCGGATTCTGTACGTCCTTCGCGATCTTCGGCGCCCCGCCGATTGTTTCATACGCGGCGAGGTCACCACGCTCGACCTCGTTCATGCGCAGGCCCCACCAGATTTCCTTGCCCCGCTTGTGGCCGTGCTTGATCAGTTCCTCGAAGTAGTCAAGCCCCTGCTCGCGCCACTTCATCAGGCCCGGATGCTCAATGGGGCGCAGAATCTTGCTGCGATAATGGGCGACACCTTCATTCGAGACATCGAGGCAGATCGCATCGAGCTGGCTGCCGGGCATGACGGCGAAATCGAAGACGTACCCCATCAACGCCTCCATGTCCGTGCCGAAGCCGCCCGTGAGCTGGATGTCGGCCGCAGGATCATATTGGAAAAAGATGCGCCGCTGCCGGTTTACCGCGGCTTGATGCTCGGGCGTGAGTTTGAACTCGGCCGCGCTTAGTGCGCCGAAACTACTGAGGGCAGCTGCAGTTTGAACAAAATAGCGGCGGCCTATGAGCTGCGATGAGGCCGGCCTTGGCTTGTGGTTTCTATGTCGATTGTTTTCATGCATTGCGACGCATCCTGGTGTCACCGTCTAGTAGTACGACTCTCATTGCAAATGTAGTTCGATCTTTGGCGGGGGAAAGGCTCCTGGCCGGCGGACAGACACAACGATTTCGTTCGCGCCCCGCTTCAACGCCTCTGCCGGTTCCGGCCACTGTAGATGGCCTACGCCGTTTCATCGACATGCAGCTCTACTTTCTCCACCCGGATCGCCTCGGTGGGCCGAAACGGTCCCCGCTTTGCCACGCGGAGGGACGCGGTATTGTCGCCCACACGCATGCCGCGCGAAGCGACGGCGAACTCCACCATGGTCAACTCTTGTTTGCCGGCTTTGCGAAGAAAGTTGTGCCCGCCGGAAACCGGCTGCGGTTCCGGTGAGAGAATCTGCCCGTCACGCCAATCCCGATCGCGGCGCCGCTCGACCAGAGGAACGCCGTTCCACGATACTTCCACCGCATCGTTAGGCCCCAGTTGGTGGAACACTACGCGGAGTACGAGATCGCGCGGCCAACGTCGCAAGTCCTCCCAAACCGGAAGGCGCACGATTGCGGCGCCGCCGCTATTGGCCAACGCCGCCGGCAACGGTGCATCGTCGTTCCGGTTGAAGTATCCTTCGGCGAACGGATAGCCACCACGCCGCTCCACTACATAGAATCGGCTGCCCTTTATCGTCTCCAGGCTGCCAATCTCATGATTGGCCTCGCCGTGCGATACAGGACTCGCCAACGCTCCCGCTTCTTTCGACATCTCCGGAGACGCACTCGCCCAGTTCATCGTCGCCACACTGTGCGCGCCCTGGTGCCACCAGTTTCCGAACACCCCGCGGAAAAACTCGATCGGCGGATTGCGGTAGCCGTCCGTCGCGTGCCAGTCATCCAGGCTCGGCTGAAGGCGCACATGCGAGCGGCGGGTCAGGTCACGAAAAGACGCGATGTCTACATCCACCGACCGTGAGCCGAGCGCCAGGATGTCGATCAATCCCCGATCTACCCATTGCTGGACGTCAAACCCGTCGATCCGGCAGCCTTTCAGGTTCTGCGGAACTCTTACACCAAAAAGAAACGGCCGACCTCTCTCCTCGCCTCGACGCAACAACATCCGGCGCACCATGGCGACGAATTCCGTGGCCTCATCGCGGCGCTCCCATTGGCTCCCGGGCGGCAGTACGGGAACGTGCCGCGCGAAATCTAACTGAAGTCCGTCAAGATCGTAACGGCGCGTCAGTTCCTCCAGTATCGACAGCTTGAATTCCCGCAGACCCGGCGCAGCAAGGTTCCAGTGGCCCTGCCACCACCAGGTAGGAATCACCCAATCGGGATGCGCCCGCTTGAGCGGGTTCAAGTTCTCCAGATCCACGCCGCCGCCGATGCGGAACCCGCCCACGCCGCGTTCCACCTCGCTCATCCGATGGTTCCAGAAACATCGGATCTTACGCTGATGGCAGCCGGTCACGATGCGTTCAATGAAATCGATACCCTGGTCCCACCATTTCTGAAGGCCTGGCTGCTCCCAGCGCGGCAGGATGCGACTTGCGTAGGGCAGAATGCCTTCGTTGGAGATGTCCAGGCAATAGGTGTCGATCTGGTTCCCTGGCTCATCCATGAATCCAAAACGTTGGCGCAGCCACTTACCGATCTCAATCCCATACATGTCTGGCGGCTCGAAGTTGGCCGAGTCGTGCTGGAAGAAGATTCGTTGCGGGGCTGTCGCCATCTTCAGGTGTGGTTCCGGCAAACTCAGGCGCTGCGCCTGGCTGAGCGCCGGCGCCGCCGCGAGGAGGCCTCGTCGTGAGAGCTTGGTCATAGTGCGCCTCACAGCTTCGGAGCGATGTCCATCGCCAGCGACCGGAAATTGCGGACGCGGTGAAAGGTCGCCAGGTCGGCATCGTGGTAGTCGCCCGAATCGCGGCCCGTGCGCGAGAGCAAGGCGATGTCGTCGCCGTCGATCACCATCGAAGGGTACATGAAGGACTGCGTCATCTTCGGAGCCTTCGCGATGCTGCAGGCGGGCAACCAGTTCAACGCATCGAGGCTATAGGAAAGCATCAGCAGCCGTCGATCTTCGCGCAGGGACTGCCAGGCGGGCTTGTTCGGAGGTAGCTTGAGTTCAGGATCCTGATAGAGGCCCAACGAGTTGGTAGGGAAGTTCGAGGCCATCCAGAACAGCCTTGACCGTTCATCCCAGAGGATGTGGAACTTGCATTGCCCCCCGGGCACCGGGTAAAGCTGCCTGAACGTGAGCCCGAGCGTTCGACCCTCCCGCGTCAGATCAAACACAGCGGCCATGTTGGCCGTACCGTAACGATTGATGACCGCACGGGCGATGACGAGTAGCCGGCCACCCGAGTTGACAACATTACCTTCGAGGCAGCGCATGGGCGAACCATCACTAAAGGTACCCGACATGATCTCATGTGGTATCGGCATCACGACCGCCTCGGACGCCACCCACGCCTCGGGACTGAGCAGCCCTTTCTTCAGTTCACAGGCCACCACTCCCATATCCTCGAAGGCGCGGCCATTGGCCCAGTAGAGCCACCCATCCTGAATCACCATGCCAGTCTGAATGTTCCAGTGCTTGCGGACAGGATCTGCCTTGATCACCTCCACCGGTTCGGTCCAACTCGCGCCCTCGTCATCGCTCGCGCTGACCCACACGCCGCTAAAGGTCTTGATCTGGGTGAACATGTAGAGTCGGCCTTCATGGACGAAGAGCGTGGCTTCTGACCACGGCTTCTCGCAGACCTTGGTCCACGTCTTCCCTCCGTCCTTACTGCGCGACACCAGGATCGAACGCCATTTGTCGTCCGAAACTGCTGGATTCCGTGGCCCCCGCCCCCAGACCGGCGCGGCCACAATCAGGCGACCATTCGGCAAGATGGTCATGGCCGGGTCGTGGATGAAATGGTTCTTATCCGGTACCTGCGTCACCACCACATAGTCCTGGCCGAGCGGCTGGTTCAGGGCAGTCCGGATTTTGCCGTTGCCCGGCTCAGCCGCCACTGCACTGGCGGACGCTCCAGCCAAGCTGCTGAGAGCGGCGGCGGTTTGCACAAAGTGCCGGCGGGTAATGAAATTCGGTGAACCCGGTCGAGCCTTGTGGTTCCTGTTTTGTTTGGTTGCGTTCATGGTGTCTCCCTCGGCGTCTTAGTTCAGATGTAGGATTGTCAGCTAGAAAATGAGCCGCAGGCCAAGCTGCAACTGGCGCGGTGAATTGCCCAGCGTCAGCACCCGGCCGAAGTTCGGGCTGGTGATGTTGCCATTTGGGAGGCCGAACACAGTGTGGTTCAGCAGATTGAATGCCTCGCCGCGCAGTTCCATTGAAAGAGACTCCCTCACACGGAACTGCCGGAAAATCGAGGCGTCGAGATTCTCCAGTCCATCCGACCGCAAGGAATGGCGGCCGGCGTTGCCGAACGTGAACGGGGCCGGGGCCGCAAAGGCGGAGCGGTTGAACCACGCTTCCGGCCGCGGATTGTCGAGCTTATGGTTCCCCACGACGTTCAACCGCATATATTCGTTGTTGCCGGTGTTCGCGATATCCCCGCTGGCCGTCGGCGTGTACACTCGCCCCGAGCGCAAGCTCAATATCCCGTTCAGTTGCCAGCCCGAGGCCAACAGGTCCAGTGCGCGGTTGTGCGTGGAAAGCCGCCCCTTTCCGAAGGGCAACTCATACACCCAGCTCGACGTGAAGTTGTGCGTCAGGTCGGTGGCCGACACACTGCGATCCGCGTTCAAGTCATACGGATTCTGCACCGAGCATCCTTCGACGCCGAACCAGCCCGAACAACCTGTGTCGATTGACTTGGACCACGTGTACGACACCAGGTAGGTGAGCCCGCGGCTCGCGCGCCGGTTCAAGCCCACTTGCAATCCGTGATAGGTGCCGCGCCCGTTGCTGCGGTCGTAGTTCATCGCATTGATGTAGGGAAACGGTGAGCGGTCCCGTGGGTTCCCGGGTCCCGGTGTCATCGCGACGTTGTAGAGCCCGCCGATGTCCAATCGCTTCGAGCCAGAACCGACGTAGTGCAGCGAAAGCACCGTGCCATCCACCAACTGATGCTGCATGCCGAGGGTCCATTGCAGCGAGTAGGGGTTCTTCCATAGCGGATCCGCCCAGAACTGATTGCGGGTGAACGGCTTGGCTTCTGGAGTTAATCCACTGGCGGCACCGGCGAACGGATTCTTGAACGTTACCGTTGGCGGGGCATCGCTGCGATTTAAATTGGCTACCAGCTGTTGGGCCAACGACGGCCAGGAGCCCTGTACGTTGGTCGAGATCTGCTCGATGCCCGCCCAGCTATCGAAGGAGACGCCGAACGACGCGCGCAGCGAAGTGGAAGGCCGCAGGCGGTAGGCTAAACCGAAACGCGGCTGCAGGTTGAGGTTGTTATTCTTACGCAGTTGGCCATCTGGCACCACAACCACGTTGGCCGGCAGTGTGCCGCCGGTAGTGGGAATGCAGGGTGCCCGGCCGCGTTCTGCGCACGACGGCACGGATTGCTGCAGCAGGTACACCCCGCGATTGAAGTCCATGAGCCCGACCTCCTGGTTCCGGTCCTCCGGCCGGCCAAAGCGGGGCCAAGCCGCGCGGTCATAGCGCAGGCCGATATTCACGGTCAGCTTGTTGGTGGCGCGCCACTGATCCTGGACGTAGAGTCCGAAGAGATTGCGAGCCGAACGGCTGATGATCGTGTTGCGGCGATTGGCGTTGTCCGGGAACCCCAGGAGAAAAGAGGCAAGCGCGCTGCCGGTAGTGGCGGCTGCGGCCGGGTTCGAAGTCTGCGTCGCGATGAAGCTGACCGTAGCCGTGTTGGGAATGATGCGAACTCCTGAACGTACCCAATCGACGCCGAACTTCAGGCTGTGACGCCCCACGTTGCGAGACATGTCGCCACGGTATTGGTGGTTCCATGAGTCACTTGGTTGTAAATTCTCGCCGCCACCGAAGAAGTCGGCGACATTGAGCCCTGGCACGAGTTCCCGCGTGAGTTCGTAGTTCCGTGCCAGAGCATCAGAGAAGCCCGCGTTGGCCACGAAGTTATCGGGCAGGCCTCGAAAGCGTGTAAGGGTTTCGTCGAACTGCCGGCTGTGCCCGAACTGGAGTTGCAGCACGGTGGCGGCATTCAACGTATGGATCCAGGCAGCGCCAATATTGCGGCTCGAGGTGGGATTGGTGGTGGGCAGCGTGGGACGCCCAGCGGACGTGCTGACGCTCGACAAGCGCCCACTCCACCGGAACCAGGCCAGATCCCGTTCACTGAAGGTGTGGTCGACGCGCGCGTGGTACTCCTCCTGATTCTGCGAGAAGGGTGTGTCATCCTGGGCGTTTCGGTCGCCGACTCCTGTCACGATGGGAGCGGGCAGCGTCGACCGGGCATAGAGCAGAGCGCCGGCATCCAGCAAGTTGGCCGGAATCCGGTTCCCCGGGAACGGATCGCGGAGAAACGTGCCCGGCCGGGCCGGATCCTGCCGCGTCGTCAGCGGATTGAAAATCTGGCGCGGCCAGTCACTCAGGTCGCCATTGAGGTTTGCCGAGGTCGGTACACGGAAGAAGGATTGGTTGGGGCGGCGCAGTTTGTACCCCTGGTAGCCCAGTAGGAAGAATGTCTTATTTTTCCCGGAATAGAGCTTTGGAATGGTGACCGGGCCACCAACACTGCCGCCATACTGATTCCATCGGAAAGGTGTCACGGCGGGCTGAAAGAAGCTGCGGGCATCAAAGGCATCGTTGCGAACGAACCACCAGCCGCTACCGTGCAACTCGTTCGTGCCTGCTTTTGTCACAACATTCACTACTCCTCCGAGTCCGCCACCGAACTCGGCCAGATCATTGTGCGCCTGCACCTTGAACTCCTGAATCGTCTCGACGATCGGCGTGACGATGTAGTAGTTCTGATTGGCTCCGAAGTTAACGACTCCGTCGAGCAGGAAGATATTGCTGCGCCCAGTTTGCCCATTCACCGATGGCATCACTACCGTGCCCACCGAGCGGAGCGGCCCGGTCGCGTTCTGGCTAACGCTCACCGGAGAGACGCCCGGCGTCAGGGCAAGGAGTTGGGAAAAGTTGCGGCCATTCAGCGGGAGATCCGCCACGGCCTTCTGTGAGACCACCGTTCCGAGTTCGGCTGTCGAACTCTGAACTTCTGCAGCCGATCCAGATACGGTAACCGACTGGGTGACGTCTCCAGGCTTCAGATCGAAATCGAGCGTGGCCGTCTGGTTCACTTGCAGCGTGAAGGCACTCAAGCGTTGAGGCGCCATGCCGGTGGCCGATGCTTGCAGCGTGTAGCTGCCGGGCTGGATGCCAAGAAACGTGTAGATCCCCGAATCATTACTGGCCGTCCACCTGGCGATACCGGTTCCCGTGTTGGTCAGTTCGATTGATGCGCCTGGAATCGAGGCGCCTGAAGCGTCCCGAACGCTGCCGCTCACCGTCGCCGTAGACAGTTGGGCAGGAAGCTTGGGGGCGACCATCAGCAGGACCGCAAAGGCGATAAAGATCTTTTGACACGAAACGTTCATGAGCGCATGGGTAACACCCGCCAGTCGGCCCGGGACAGTGCTTTACTGTCATTTGACCGTCACGAGATCCGTGTTTTCATCGACTTGAGGAATTGGAGGATTTAGACGTCGGATGACGCATCTCCTGCGACAAACAGACGCCAAAGTGCCATGTGCGGTCCGCGGTGGGCCTATGCTCAAAGCATGGCCTCGCGGTATTGCGAGAACCGCTTGATGGGAACGTACGGTATATGGTACACGCCTCTCGCGGTACGCTCGATCCGACCGCGTTGCGCAAGTCTACAAAACGGACTCAGTGAATTCCGAATCCCGGCCTTCGCCGAGGTGAACAGTCAATCGTGTTCCTCGGCAAGGGCGACCAATTCGTCAAAAGGAGTGAGCGGCACACCCGCAGACTATCCGGGCGTGCTTGGATTGCTAATTTAGTTCCACAAAGGAACGATTATGACGTTGAGCTGGGTACGGCTGAGCGGGCGGTTTTGTAGAAAAATGCAACCCACCTCAGAGCGATGTCAACGTAAAAGTTGTATCGACAGGAACCGAAAGCTCTGGCTTTAGTGGGACTCTGATCCAATCACCTCAAATGTATGTGCGAGAGCAACCATCACCGGAGATCGTGTCCAAAGCTCTGTATTGATACGGTTCTGATACGTTCGGCAGTTTGTGAGTGTGCACTTCAATGAAAGACTCTTCTGAAGTACAAGAAAATGAAGGACTTACGGAATGGTCTAAAATGGCCTAATCCCAGATCCCCTGGCCGAAAAGCAGATGCTCCACAAATCTCATCTGTGGAGCACCGTAAACTGTTGATTCTAATGGTGGGCGCGCAGGGACTCGAACCCCGGACCTCCTGCGTGTGAAGCAGGCGCTCTAACCAGCTGAGCTACGCGCCCTTGTTGTCTGACCGGCCGGGTGGCGCGGTCGAGGGCGAACTTTCAGTATATTCGGTTTGGGTGCCTAATCGCAAAGTGTTTGATTCACCAAATCGCAATTCTCCGGGTTCGGCGTTGATCGCCGAGGCGGTGGAAGCTGCATTGATTCTCGAGCGCCAGGATCGCATTGGCGAAGCACTGGAAGTGCTGGAAGCGACGCTCCAGTTGGAGCCGGAGAGCGCGGAGGTGGCCAAGCAGTGCGCTCGGCTGTCGCTGAAGATCAATGAAATTCGGGCTTTCATCAACTGGTGCCATGAGGCTCTCCGCATTGATCCGGCTGATCCGGAGCCGCACGAGATGATGGGCCTTCTGCTCGAATCGAAAGGCCGGCACGCCGAGGCCAGCGAAGAATTTCGAATGGCGGCGGCCGTCCGTGAGAAACTAGCCCGCATGAGCCAACACCACCCGAAGCTGCGCTGGGGCGTTCTGAGCGTGTCGAAATTCGCCATGACCAAGCTGCTGCCCTCCACCCTGAAAAGCAGCGCGAATGAGATCACCGCCATCGCTTCCCGCGACTTGGGCCGCGCCACCGAGGCGGCCGCGCAACTGGGGGCGGGGAAGGCGTATGGCAGCTACGAAGAGCTGCTCGCGGACCAGGACATCGACGTCATCTACAACCCGCTCCCCAACCATCTGCACGTGCCCTGGGCCATCAAGGCGGCAGAAGCCGGCAAGCATGTCCTGTGTGAGAAACCGCTGGGTCTAAATGCCACCCAGGTGCGAGAGCTGATTGCGGCCCGGGATCGTACCGGCAAGGTGATCATGGAAGCGTTCATGGTGCGGACCCACCCGCAGTGGCTGCGGGTCCGCGAGATCATCCGGTCCGGGGAGATCGGGGAAGTACGGGCGTTCGTGGCCGCCTTCAGCTACACCAACGTGGACCCGAACAACGTGCGCAACAAGGCCGATATCGGCGGCGGGGCGATCTACGACATTGGCTGTTACTGCATCACCACCGCTCGCTGGGCCTTTGAGCGCGAGCCGCAGCGCGTCGCCTGCACCATTGAGCGGGACCCGGCCTTTGGCACGGACCGCCTGTCGTCGGCCATCCTCGACTTCGCACCCGGCCAAGCCAACTTCACGGTCTCGACCCAGATCAACCCGTTTCAACGCACGCAGATCGTCGGGACTAAGGGACGCATTGAGGTGGAGATCCCGGTGAACTCATTGCCGGACCGGCCGATGCGGCTGCACATTGACGTGGGCGGCGCGCTGGACCGGTCGGGCATTCGGACGGAAGAGATCCCGGCTTGTGACCAGTACACGATTCAGGCCGATGAGCTGGCACGGGCCATTCGCGGAGAACGCGAAGTAGCGGTGCCGCTGGAAGATTCGCTGGCCAATATGCAGGTGATTGATGCGACGTTTGCGGCGGCGGAATCGGGGCGGTGGGAAGTGCCGGGGGAGTTTTAAAGGTACCCTAATTGCAGAACGGCGGCGAAGGGTTTCCCCCTCGCCGCCGTTCGTTTTAGGTTGAGTGTTGAATGGTGGCTACTGCTTAACCCACATCGTGACGCCGGATTGGCTGGTAACACCGCCCATTGTGACGACAACGGGGAAGCGGGCCGGGGTGGATGTGCAACCCGCAATTCCACTGCCACCGCACTCGGGGACGGCCACGTTGACTTGATAAAGTCCGGCGATCGCATCCCCGACGAAGCCCGAGTAGGAGACGGTGGCCGCGACGCCGCCGATAGTGACCGTCGGACGGGTGCTATTGGTGAAGCACGGAGGCAAGTTGCCCTGCATGATCGACGTGCGAATCACGGCACCATCAATCGAGGTCCAGGCCGGGCTGGGAACCACGTAGCTGGCACCGGGGACATAGGGGCCCGTGGTAACGCTGGCCGGAGTCAGAATCGTACCCAGATAGCCGCCGGGGGCCGCACCGTTGGTTCCGGCCGTTCCCAGGGGAGCCAAGCAGTGGGTAGGAACGGTGACGCTACCGCCAGGGGCCGCGTTGGTGCCCGAGCTGTCCGGGATACCGAGACCCGTCATAAAGATGGCGACTGTGTCAGTGGGTGTACCTCCACCGCTTGCTAAACCGGTTGCCGCCGCGAGCTCCGTATTCAGGGCAAACGTCGTGGAATCCGTGATCGCGCCATCGCCTTGTCCATTGGAGCCGATAGTGAAGATGCCCGGGGTGCGAGCGACGAAATCCAGCGGGAAGACGGCTGACGAGTTGGCCGCGGTGGCGGTGGCGGCGGTGTCATATCCCACCTGCACGTTCACCACGTTGGATGTATGCAGCGAAGTTACGTTGCCCGGCACAATCACGTTGATCTGGTTATTGGTGGCAAACAGCAGGTACCCCGGCAAGGTGGTGGCGGGAGTGCCCGGCTTGGAGAACGTCACCGTGATCTTGTTGGTGGTGGTGGCGGTCGGGTTGGGCGTCAGCAGTGTTGGGTAACGGGCATAGGTGGCATCCGGCGCACCTACCAGGACGCTGTTTGAGCCCGTGCACAGAGCGCAGAAGTTGAACCCGAAGATGCTAATAATGTCATAGGGAGAGATCTTCGGGTTGCTGCCCGAGGCTGCGGCTACGTAGGCCGAGCTGCTGGTGACGGTGGTGATGATGGGAGCACCACTGACGCCGGCGGTGACCGCGCCCGTGGTCGGCGCAGTTGTGATGCTCTGGTTGTTGGTTACGGTAAACGACAGCGCCGTGGCGCCAGCCGTTTTGAAGGCGCCGCCCGTGTTGTCATAGGGAATCGAAACCGTCAGGAACGTCGGGCTGAGGACGGTAACGTTTTCCGGGGCAATCGCGCTGGTGCCCAGGAAGACTCTGGTCTTCTGGGTATTGGTGGCCACGAAGTTTGTACCGCGCAACACCATGGTGACGGCACCGGGCGGCACCCCGGCGCTCAACAGCGGAACGACGGGGGGCGTCACGGACATAACCGTGGCGGTGCCCGAATTCACCGAAATGCTGATGGGAACGATGATGTTGGACCCGCTGGCCAGATTGATGGTGACCGAAGCATTCAAAAGATCGCCCGGTAGCGCCTGGCTGAGGGCCGCCGCTGATGGAGTCACCGTCAAGGTGGTGCCCCAGCTATACGCGATACCGTTCAACGTGCCACCCGCGGCACCAACCAGCGTCAACCATCCCGCCGGTACGCCGGTCGGAGTCTGGGAACTGGCGACGGTTGCCCGGAAGGAGATCGGCAAGCTGCTGCTGGAGATCAAGGTAAACGCCATGGACGGAGCGGCCGCGCCCACCGTGTAAGGCACCGGGTTCAGCACATTCAGCCCACCGCGCACCTGAAGCGCCGTCGCGGCGTCGTTCACTTGGAGCCGGACCGTGACCGTCACGGACGTATGACCAGTTGCCGTAAACGTCACCACGGTGGAGTAGAGGCCGGAACCCAGCGTGGTCCAAGCCGGACTCGGAGAAAACGTGATTACGTTCGCGCTGGCCGTCGTGGTGGCCAAGCCCGTCATCGGGGTTAACTGAACCCAGGGAACGGATGGGGCGGTCACAGCATAGTAAGCCGTGCCCGAACTGATCGCAAGGTTAGAAGTTGCCGTCGAAGTACACGCTGAGCCCTTGGTACAAGTCAAGGTTACCGTGGCCGCGGTGACGGTAAGGTCAGCCGCCATGATACCTGATGAGCAGGCAATCAGCGCGAACAGAACGGGAAGGAGCCGAAACAGTCGAATTTTAAACATAGAGTGTCCTTTCACCCGCTCATCATCTGCGGTGCGGGCGCATGGTTCTCTCATCGGTGCTCGATTTGTCAGCAATAACAAAAAAGGTACGGTTCACCTGGCGGCGAGAACGGTAGCGGGAGAACAGAATAGATCGACCTAAGGAGCTTACCTTAGATGGGTAGTCCTATCTAAGAACGATTTATACCAGAGTGGGTGAGTAGCGGCTAACTTAGCAGGGCAAGACGGTAGGGACAAAAGAATGTGATGCGCCGCTGGCAGAAGCTCCAAAGCAGAAAGGGGGCGTCGCGGAGTACCCGCCCCCCCTGTTGCAAACCGGGCTTAGCTGGCCGGCTTCCAGCGGACGATCGGCTTGCGGGCCGCGGTGGTTTCATCCACGCGCGACGTGCGGGTGGTGTAGGGGGCCTTCAGCACCATCTGCGGATCTTCGTCGATCTCGCGCGCGATGGACTGCATGGCGTCGATGAACAGGTCGATTTCCGCCTTCGATTCGGTCTCAGTGGGCTCGATCATCAAAGCGCCATGGACAATCAGCGGAAAGCTGACGGTGTACGGGTGGAAGCCGTAATCGATCAGCCGCTTGGCGATGTCGCCGGTCTTGACGCCCTTGTTGGTCTGGCGATCATCGGAGAAGACCACCTCGTGCATGCAGGGCGACTGGTAGGGCAGGTCAAAGAATGCCTCCAGACCCTTGCGGATGTAGTTGGCATTCAGGATCGCATCCATGGTCGCATTCCGGAGGCCAGGGCCGCCGTGAGCCATGATGTAGGCCAGTGCGCGGACCAGCACGCCGAAGTTTCCGTAGAAGGCCCGGACGCGGCCAATGGTGTCCGGACGGTTGTAGTCCCAGCTATAGACGCCGTTGTCGAACTTCAGACGCGGCGTGGGGGCAAACGGCTCCAAATGAGCCTTCATGGCCACTGCTCCCGCACCGGGACCACCACCGCCATGGGGGGTGGAGAACGTTTTGTGCAGGTTCAAGTGCATTACGTCCACGCCAAAGTCTCCGGGCCGGGCGACGCCCACCAGCGCATTCATGTTGGCGCCGTCCATGTAGACCATGCCGCCCTTGGAGTGAAGGACTTCCGCCACTTGCACAATGTGCTCTTCAAAGACGCCCACCGTGTTGGGGTTGGTCACCATCAAGGCCGCCGTATCGCCATCAACGGCCTTCACCAGTTCGGCGACGTCGACCATGCCCAAGTCGTTGGACTTGATGTTGACTACGTCATAACCCACCATCTGGGCGGTGGCCGGATTGGTGCCGTGGGCGGAGTCCGGGCAAAGCACCTTCTTGCGCGGGTTGCCCTGCTTTTCCAGGGCCGCACGGATCAGCAGAATGCCGGTCATCTCACCATGGGCGCCGGCCGCCGGCTGCAGCGTCACCGCATCCATGCCCGTGATCTCCGCCAGCGCGCACTCCAGCGCCGCGATCACTTCCATCATGCCCTGCGCCAGCGACTCCGGCTGATAGGGGTGAGCCCAAGCTAGACCCTCGGTGCGAGCCACCTGCTCATTCACACGCGGGTTGTACTTCATGGTGCAACTGCCCAGCGGATACATACCCAGATCAATGGCATAGTTCCAGGTGGACAGGCGCGTGAAGTGACGGATCACTTCCACTTCGCTGACTTCTGGAAAGCCTGCGATCTCCGAGCGGACAGCACTGCCACCCAGGGCGGCGGCCGGGTCGATCGCCGGCACGTCCAGGTCGGGCAGTTGATAGCCCTTCTTGCCGGGCGAGGACATCTCAAAGAGCAGTTGCTCGTTCTGCGAAATGTGCGAACGGACCTTCTTCACCATTACTTGCTCCTCCCGGCTACGGCCACCAACTTATCCATCTCCGGCTTTCTGGTCATCTCCGTTGCGCACACCAACATGGAATCGGCCAGCTCCGGATAATGCTTGCCCAGCGGCAGGCCGCCGATGATCTTCTCTTCCAGCAGTTGGGCGTTCAAGGCTTCCGGATCGCCCACACGGGTGACAAACTCATTGAAGTACGCACCCGAGAAGCGCGGTTGAAGCTGGCTACCCAGGTAGTGTGCCTTAGAGAGGTTCTGCACGGCCAATTCCCGCAGACCCTCCTTGCCGAACAGGCTCAAGTAAACCGTGCCCATCAGCGCGATCAGGGCCTGATTGGTGCAAATGTTCGACGTCGCCTTTTCGCGGCGGATATGCTGCTCACGCGTCGAAAGGGTCAGACAGAAGGCGCGGCGGCCCTCCGTGTCTTTCGTCTCGCCCACCAGACGCCCGGGGATCTGCCGGATAAACTTTTCCTTCGTGGCGATGATACCCGCAAACGGACCACCATACACCGGCGAGATACAGAAGCTTTGTAGTTCGCCCACGACGATGTCGGCTTGCGACGGGGGTTGCAGCAGGCCCAGTGAGATCGCTTCCGTGAACACGTAGACCAGCAGCGCACCCTTGCTATGGACGAGTTCCGCCAGCGCATCCAGTTCTTCCACGGTCCCGAAAAAATTGGGGGACTGGATGATGACACACGCCGTGTCGCCATCAATCTTCGCGGCCAAGTCCGCCATGTCCAATTGGCCCGTCTCCGCGTTGTACCCAAACTCAGCCACCGGCATGCCCTGGTGCTTGGTGTAGGTGTCCAACACCTCGCGATATTCCGGGTGTACTGTGCGGGCCACCAGCGTCTTGTTTCGACCGGTGATGCGCACAGCCATCATGGCCGCTTCCGGCACGGCCGTTGAGCCGTCGTACATGGAGGCGTTGGCCACTTCCATGCCGGTCAACTGGCAGACCATGGTCTGAAATTCAAAGATCTGCGTCAGAGTGCCCTGCGAAATCTCTGCCTGATAGGGCGTGTACGAAGTGAGGAACTCACTGCGTTGCACGATCACATCGGCCACCACCGGGCGGAAGTGCCGGTAGACGCCCGCGCCCAGGAAGGAAGCGAAGCCGTTTCCGCCACGGTCACCGCGTTCGCGGAAATAGTCGACAATGTCGAACTCCGACTTGCCCGGCGGGATATTCAACGGCCGATTCAGGCGCGCCTCCGCCGGGATATGGGCGATCAGGTCATCAAGATGATTGACGCCAATCGCGCTGAGCATCTGTTGCCGCTCAGCGTCTGATTTAGGTAGATAACGCAAGATTAGCTCCGATCAAGGCAGAGACGCGAAGTCTAGCCCGCAAGGGGCGGGTACGCGCGCGCTGGTCCTCAAAGACTTAAACTGCTAGGCCCCGATGTAGGTTTGATACTCGGCAACCGTCATCAGTTGCTCTATTTCCGATGGGTCGGTCAATTTGATCTTCACGAGCCAGGCCGCCCCATGAGGATCCTCATTTAGCTTTTCGGGCGCGGCGGCCAAAAGAGAATTCGTTTCCAACACTTCGCCCGAAATCGGCGCGTAGATGTCGGATACCGCTTTCACCGATTCAACGGAGCCGAAGGTGGCACCTTTGGCCAGCGCGATGCCCAGCTTGGGCAGGTCGACATAGACAATGTCGCCCAGCTCCTTCTGCGCGTGGTCGGTTATGCCCACCGTGCCGGTGTCGCCTTCCACCAGCACCCACTCGTGTTCCTTGGTATAGCGAAAAGTCTCTGGATACATTTGTCTCGGCTCGCTTAAAGAAAAATCTACTTCGCCCGCTTGTAGAAGGGCGTCGGAATGGTGCGGGCTTCCACGGGCTGGTTTCGCACCATGATCTCAATCGACTGACCCGGCTCCGCTGCCGCCACCGGTAGGTAGCATAACCCGATATTCTTGCCCAGCGTGGGTGCCGGACCACCGGAGGTGACCCAACCGGCCGGTTCACCATTCAGACGCACTTCGTAGCCATCCCGGCCAATCCCGCGGCCCACCATCTCAAAACCGACCAGCTTGCGCGTGATGCCGGCTTCCTTCTGTTTCAGCAATGCTTCACGGCCCACAAACGCGGGCTTGTCAAACTTGACGATCCAGGCCAAGTCGGCTTCCAGCGGCGTCAGAGTCGCGTCGATCTCGTGGCCATAAAGCGCCATCTTGCATTCCAGCCGCAGCGTATTGCGCGCACCCAACCCGATCGGCTTGATGCCGAACTCCGCACCGGCTGCAAGCACTTCGCCCCACACGCGCGGCGCTTCTTCCGGGGCCACGTAAATCTCAAACCCGTCTTCGCCAGTGTAGCCAGTGCGGGCGATCCGGGCCGGGATGCCGCACACGATGCCGTCGGTGAAATGGTAGTACTTGATCGGCGCGAGATCTACCGCCGTCAGCTTTTGCAGCGTCGCGGGACCCTTGGGGCCCTGGATCGCCAACTGCGCGTACTTGGGGCCGGCATTCTCCACCGTGCAGTCAAAGCCGGTTGCGGCGTGCTGGGCCACGATGTGGTCGTAGTCCTTGTCCTGATTCGACGCATTGACGCAAATAAAGAAGTGGTCGTCAGCCACCTTGTGCACCAGGATGTCATCCACAAAGCCGCCGTGCTCGTAGAGCAGGCCGGAATAGTGGGCTTGCCCGATCTTGAGCTTCGCCGCCCAATTGGAGGAGATGTGGTCCACCAGATTCAGCGCCTGGGGCCCGCGGATCTCGATTTCGCCCATGTGGCTGACGTCAAACAGCCCCACGGCTGTGCGCACGGTGTTGTGCTCGTCAATAATGCCTGAATACTGCACCGGCATATCCCAGCCGCCAAAATCAACCATCTTCGCGCCGGAAGCGCGGTGGACGGCGTTGAGGGGTGTCACACGAAGGGCAGCAGAGTCACTCATGGGAAACCTCAATTGTAGCAAGGAGCTTGCGGCGCACCCGGCAGCCCCGCGTGTTCCTGGGGGATTTGCACAACAAAAAAAGCCGGGCCCGGCCGAAGCTGGGACCCGGCTTGATTCACTGCCTGGCGTTTAGAAGTAGAACTTCGCGCCAAGGACGATGCGCCGGGCATCCAGCGTCGAGGTGTATTGGCCGAAGGTGCCGCTGACCTGACGGTTCTGCGCGTCAAAGCGGCCCGTCGTGTCAACACCAACAAAGCTGGCGTGATTGAAGAAGTTGTAGAACTCAAACCGCAGTTGCAACTTCCGCTTGCCCTCGGGATCCATCGGGATGTTCTTGAACATCGAGACGTCAAAAACGTTGATGCCGGGCCCGCGGATCAGATCCTTGGCCGCGGTTCCAATGCCGAACTCGGCGCGCGTCGGAGGCAGCACGACGCTGGTGTTGAAGTGACGGAGTTCGGTCCGCTCACTCTTTGGCAAATTCGGATTGCCGGTGAGGTTGACGCGGGTGTCGATACCGGCACCGGACGCACCGAGCAAGTCGGCTCCGCTGACCAGGCTATAGCCGATGCCCAGCGGCTGGCCGCTGGTGAAGGTGGTCAGCCCGGAGAGTTGCCAGTTGTCGAACACCCACTTGGAGACACCCGTCTTCCAGACATTGGACAGCTTGGGGAAGTCGTACAGGTAGTTGAGGACGAAGTTGTGGGTACGGTCAAAGCTGGCTTTGCCGTAGTTGCGGGCCCGGTAGTTCAGGTAGGGGTTCACCGCGTCGCCGTTGCCGTTGACGATGGTCATGGCCTTGGACCAGGTCCACGCCACGCCAAACTGCAGACCCTTGGAGAAGCGCTTGTTCACCTGGGTTTGCAGCGAATGGTAGTTAGAGCTGCCCGCCAGTTCGATGTACTGGATATCGCCGTAGCCCGGATTGGGGCGCAGGAAGTTATCCGGCAGCGGGTTCCCCGTCGTGGGGTCGGCAGATGTACTCTGGAAGCGCGTACCGTAGGGCAGAGCATTCAAACTGCGGCGCTGCATCAGACGGCGGCCGACGTTGCCCACATAGGCGACATCCAGCACGGTGCCGTAGCCCAGGTTCTGCTGGATGCCGAAGCTCCAGTTATAGACCGTGGGCGGACGGAAGTCGCGCTGGATGGAGGTCACATTTGCCGGGCTGATGCGGAAGGGGCTCGAAAGCAGGTCCGCAATGGTCGTGTTGAACGCCTGGCGGGTGACCGTCAGCGGCGGCGCTTCGCGGTGGATCAGCACCTGATCGTCGTTAAAGCGGTCATAGAAAACGCCGACACCACCACGAACAGCTGTCTTGGAGTTGCCGAAAACGTCCCAGGCGAAACCCAGGCGCGGAGCCACCTGGATGGGTGGTGCGTTCTGCAAATGCTGGTCATAGACGCGCATGCCCTGGAAGGGAGCGACGCCGGCAGCAAACTGGCCAATCGAGGCCGGCGAGTATTCGACACCCGTCACGGGGTCGCGGCCCACGCGGGCACCGGCAGCGTTGCGGAACGGCTGAATCAGGGCCGGCTGCCGGTTACGGTCATAGCCGCCCAGGTCAAACGCGGCCAACTGATCGTTGGCGCTCCAGGTGGGCTGAATCTTGTAGAAACGCACGCCAGCGTCGATGGTGAAGCGCCGGGTGACCTTCCAGGTGTCCTGCACAAACCACTCGACGTTCAGGTAACGGGCATGGCCATCGGGCTTGTTGTTGGCTTCCGTATAGCTCTGCACGCTGCCCAGCAAGGCGTTGGAGTAGGCGAAGTTCGTATCAAACGGGTTGTTGATATCCCGGTTGAAGTTGAACGTGCCATTGAAGGCCGAACCGCGCGCGGCGTTGCGCGTGGTTCGTTCGACGTAGATACCAGTCTTGATGTTGTGCGAGTTCCAGATCTTCGACAGGTTGTTGGACCAGTTCCAGATGTTGTTGGTGCCGAAGAAGGGGAAGCGCTGCTCAATGTTCAATACGCCGGCATTGGGCACGCCGCCAAAGTTGGCTTGCGGGATCAGGTTACGCGCATTGGCCTGCGGAAAGAACTGGGGCAGATTGGGCGCGACATTGGCGCGCACGTTGCGCTGCAAGCCCGCCTCGGTGAGCGGGTCCACGGTCTGTTTGGCACGGTTGACGCCAAAGGTGAACTCATTCACCAGCGTCGGTGAGAACGTGTGGATCAACGTCGACACCATACCCGCCGACCGGATCTGGTAGTTGATCGGCAACTGCGGCCAGCTGGAGGAAGCCAGCACGAAGTCGAATTCGCCCTTGTAGGCTTCATAGTCGTTGATACCGCGCCAGTAGAACTGGGTCTTGTTGCCGATGTTGTAGTCGATGCGCAAAATCGAATCGCGGCGGGGCTGTTCGACCGTGGCCTGGATCAGCGCGTTGAAGTTCCGCGTTGGGTCCGTGGCGTTCGGCAATGGGAAGATGTTCAGCAGCGCCTGGCCGTTGCGGTCGATCCGATTTGCGGGGATGCGATTTCCGGGGAACGGAATGCGGTTGTTGGTCGGGTCCCAGATGGGGATCAATGCGCCATTCTGATCGCGCGTATCGGAGTAGTCGCCCTGCCGCTCGCCCGCCGTCGGGAAGGTGCGGCGCTGGAGAGACGTCGGGTACCGGCGCGGCAGAAACTCTTGCGACCAGAAGAAGAATAGCTTGTCGCGGTTCTTATTGAACTTGCCGGCCGTCACCGGACCGCCAATGAAGTAGCCGGGATAGTTAAACCGGTACTGCGGCCGCCGCAAGCCGTCGCGGTTGCGGAAGAACTCGTTCGCGTTCAGCGCTTCGTTGCGCAGAAAGTAATATGCGCCGCCATGGAATTCCTTGGTGCCGCTCTTGATAATCGTGTTGATGGTGCCACCCGAGGACCGGCCGTACTCAGCCTGATAATTGGTCAGCAACACCTTCACTTCGGCCACGGCATCGACGGAGGGAGCCAGATAGGGTCCGCCCATGGAGCCTGTGTCGAGCGACGAAATACCGTCCAGCGTCAGGTTGATCGTTCCCTGGCGGTTGCCGTTGATGGTGATGCCGCCCAGGTTGTTCCATCCCGGTGCGTTGCGGTTGGCCGTGTCGATGACACCGGGCAGCAACTTCACCAAGCCCAGGTAGTCGCGGCCCTTCAGCGGGACGTTCTGCGTCTGGTCCAGCGAGATCAAGCCGCTGCGCTCAGCTGACTGCGTCTGCAAGCGGGCCGTCTCGGCCTGCACTTCGACGGTCTGCGTCAGGTCGCCCAGTTGCAGCTCAACGCGTTTCAACACCACGCGCTCGGTGGCCGTCAGGATGATGTCGTTCTGCTCGTAGCGCTTAAAGCCCTTGGCCGATACGGCCAGCTTGAAGGTGCCGGGCAGCAACTGCGTAAAGACAAAATCGCCGCTGGCGTCAGTGGTGGTCTGGCGTGCCTGCGACGTTTGGATGTTGGTAATGGTCAACTCCGCACCCGGCAGCGGACTGCCGGAGGGATCGCTGATCGTGCCGGAGATTGATCCGGTCAGCCCCTGGCCATAAGCCACGGCCGCCAGCGCAATGGCAGCCCCAAACTTCACCAAAAATTTCATGAAAACCCCTATTCAACAGAGAATCTAAGCGCGATATCGGCTCGTTGGGAAGAAAATGATGCTGCATCGGCTGGCACCCCAAATCGGGGAACAATCGATGAGCGCATAGACCACCCGTACACTAAAGTGGAGTCAGCATATCACGGTCCACAGATGTATATCGGATGGGGTGACCGTGGCTCTCCCGGTGCCCGCCGACTTTGCGGTTGTCTCCAGCAGTAGCGACAGCCGCCAGACGGTACACTGTCTAATTGACGAACCTTGGCACGCGGCGCGAACTCCAGATTCTGGCGGCGTTCGTGATCTTCACCCACCTGCCCTTTCTGGCCCATCCCATCCAGGGCGATGATCTCTACTACCTATACGGAGCGCAGCACGCCCAGATCGACCCGCTGCACCCGCACCACGCGCGCTACGTGTTCCAGGGCCGCGAAGTCTCCATGCAAGGCCATCCCCATCCACCGCTGAATGCCTGGATTTTGGCCGGCTTGCTGGCGTTACGCGGTGACATTGACGAAAGCGTCTTCCACTTGGGCTATTTGGCGTTGTCGGTGGGCTGTGCGATGGCAATGTATGCGCTGGCCCGAAAGTTCGTTCCGGATGAACCCCTATTGGCCAGCCTGCTCTTTCTGGCTACGCCCACGTTTTGGGTGAGCGGCAACTCGCTGGAAAGTGATCTGCCCTTTCTGGCTTGCTGGCTGGCCGGCATCGCGTTGTGGGTGCATGGTCGCATCTGGCTGGCGGCCATTCCGCTGGTGCTCTCGGGACTGGCTGCTTATCAGGCGGTGGCCTTGATCCCCATCCTTTGGGTGTACCGGCGGCATGCGTTGGCCGTCACTCCCGCGTTGGGGTTGATCGCCTATCAGCTCTTCGAACGTGCGACCTCCGGCGTTTGGCCCGTGCTGGCGACGGCCAACTACTTCAGTGAATACGGGCTGCAGCGGCCTTTGGCCAAGGTGCTCAACGCGGCGGCCATGACCGGCCACCTGGCCTGGACCGCCGGGCCGATGGCGCTGTTCCAGCCGCACTGGGCGCTGGCGTCGGCGCTGCCAGCGGCGGGGCTGGACTGGAACCCGCTCTTCTGGATCTCCTTTGCGATCGGGGTGGTGGTGCTGGTCAAAGTGGATGGCTTCCTGGGCTGGTGGATCCGCCTGTTCTTCGCGGCCGCGCTTGTTTTGTTTTTCGCCGGTTCCGCCCGTTACTTGCTGCCCCTCGCTCCCGCCGTCTGCCTTTGGGCCGCCAAACGCCTGAACGAGGAACGGCTGACCTACGCCATTGGTGCCCAGATGGCCTTGGCCGGAGTGCTGACGCTGGCCAACTACCAGCACTGGCAAGCCTACAAAGACTTTGTCGATACCCATGTCGCACCGCTCACCGCGCAGAGCAAACGCGTGTGGGTAGCGGGCGAATGGGGCTTGCGCTATTACGCGGAACAGGTTGGCGCGCTGCCCTTAAAGCAAGGCCAGATCCTGCAAGCCGGGGAGCAGGTGCTGGTTAGCCGTTACGGGCAGGCACCGCCTGCCGGCACCCTTCAGCCGGTGGTCACCGAAGACATCCGCCCCTCGCTGCCCTTGCGCTTGATCGGCGGACAGGCTGGCTGGTCCACGGTAGCGTTTGGGGTTCGGCCATTTGATGTGTCCCTGCAGCCGGTGGACCGGCTGGTTCTGGCTGCGGTCGTCGACCGCCCACCCACGCTGAGCCAATTGCCCATGAACCACCCGGAAGCCGAACGGCATCTGCTCAGCGGCTTCTATCCGCTGGAAGAGAACCGCTACCGCTGGATGGGGCCCATGGCGCGAGTGGTGCTGGTCTCGAAGCCGGCGCCGATCACACTGACCGTCTTTGCGACCGAGGAGCGCGAGTTCACCGTCTCCGCGGATGGGCGCGAACTCCAACGCTTTACGCTGAAGCAAGGCCTCCAGACGCTGGCGACACCCGCCTTTACGCCCACCAGCGCCAGCACCGTCATCACGCTGCAAGTGGACCGTCCCGTCAAGGCACCGGGCGATACGCGCGAGTTGGGCGTCATCATCCAGAGCATCGGCTTCAGCCAGTAGATCTCGCTAGACTGGTCAGGTGAATTATCACCAGCTGATTACGCGGGCCTTCACGGAAGGCGCCACCTCGGAAGATGAAGCCTTTGCCGGGATGGAGCGCGAGTTTGTCTTCACGCTGCGCCCAGCGGGCAAATTGCGGGTTCCTTCGGGCCGCATCATGGTGGGCGATCCGTTGGGTGGGCCACAAGAAGCGCTAGCCGTGCCCGTCGAGCCGGGCGAGTATGAAGTGGTCCTGAGTATCCTGCGCTTCACCGACACCGGCGAGGAACGCGTCGCTTTCGCTCGTGTCGGTGCGCCCATCACGAACGATAGCGAACTGTTCCGCTATGCCGAACAGGACGAGGATTCGGCCATTGAAGTGGATTCCGGTGCGGCGGGCTTCTTCGACGAAACCGTCGTCCGTTTGCTCGATGGCGAGGATGAGCCGACCGAATTGCAGACCCGTTTGCTCGAAGCCACCGACACCGACAGTGCCTCCACCTGGTTTGTGGCGGACCTTCCAGCCGATAATCACGCCAACCTGATTGCCTTCAGTGCGGGCTTTGGTGATGGCGATTATCCGGTCTCTGTCGTTCCGGACGAAGTGGGCGAGACGGCGAAGACCATCCTGCTCGATTTCGTCACCGAATAGTTGAACCCGCCCACAGCGCCAGACGATATACTCAACCGCAACCATGACCACGCGGCGGCAGTTGATCCAAGGCGCCATCGGCGCGGCTTACCTCACCCAAGCCGCCTCCGGCAAAGCCTCTCAGCCAACCACGAAGCCCAACTTTGTTGTGCCCGCCCATGCTTGCGATTGCCACACCCACATCTATGGCGATCCCGTGCAGTATCCTCTGTGGCCCGGCCGCTCCTATACGCCGGAGGTGGCCACGCCCGCGGAGATGGCCGCACTGCATCGGACGTTGCGGATTGAGCGCGTGGTGATTGTCACCCCCAGCGTCTACGGCACCGACAACTCCGCCACGCTAGCCGGGCTGAAGGCACGTGGCCAGACCGGGCGGGGCATTGCCGTGATCGACGACAAGACCACCGAAGATGAACTGGATCGCCTCCATCGCGCGGGCTTCCGCGGCATTCGCCTCAACCTGGCCAACTCCGGCCAGAACGATCCCGCGCAAGGTCGCAAGCGCTTGGAAGGTGCCATTGCCCGAGTGGCCCCACGTGGCTGGCACATCCAGATGTTTACGAATCTCGCCGTGATCTCGGGCCTTGCGGATGTGGTGCGAGCTTCGGCGGTGCCCATCGTGTTTGACCATTTTGGTGGTGCGCAACTGACCGCGGGCACCAGCCAGGCCGGGTTTGATGTACTGGCCTCGCTGCTCCAGAGTGGCCGGGCGTATGTGAAGATCTCGCTGGCCGGAGCCAACACCGCCCTGGCTCGCGATGCCAAGCCGTTAGCGGAGGCATTGATCGCGGCCAACCCGCAACGCATCCTCTGGGGCACGGACTGGCCACACCCGGACTCCGCGCCTCGCCCCGGACGGCAGGCCACCGACGTCGCGCCCTTCAACACGGTCGATGACGGTGCCATTCTGAATCAGCTGCCACTGTGGGCCCCCGATGCACGCGTCCGGAAGCAGATCCTGGCCGACAATCCCGAACGCCTCTACGCATTCTGAAGGGCCAGGCGAATATACTGGCCTTTGCCCATGCCTGCCGTTTTGAAACCTCTCTCCGCACTGCTGATCACACTCGGTCTGCAAGCACAGACCGACTGGCCAATGTTCGGCCACGACCCCGGTGCCCGCCGCTTTTCGCCGCTCAAGCAGATCAACACCGCCAACGTCGACCGCCTCCAGCGCGCCTGGACCTTCCACA
The DNA here is from genome assembly GCA_947458745.1 of Bryobacteraceae bacterium. Classification (GTDB taxonomy): domain Bacteria; phylum Acidobacteriota; class Terriglobia; order Bryobacterales; family Bryobacteraceae; genus JAPKYZ01. Next base: position 113,888 of record CANGYQ010000011.1, read on the forward strand.
CCGGGCAGCCGGGCTCAGAAGGCATTCCGGTAGTCGTCGGCGGCGTGATGTACGTCACTGCGGCCAACGGCATCTTCGCCTTGCGACCCGAGACGGGCGAGAAGGTGTGGCACTACCCGGCCACCGGCGTGGCACTGCGCGGGCTCGCGTTCTGGCCGGGTGATGCTCAAACGCACGGACGAGTCTATGCGGGCGTCAAGGGCGGCGTGGTCGCGCTGGATGTGACCACCGGCAAGCCCGCGCCCAGTTTCGGCAACGAAGGACTGCTCGATTTTCGCGAAGGGGTGATGGGCGACCTGACCGAAGCGCGCCTGTCGCTCCAGTCACCGCCGACCGTCTACAAAGACCTACTGATCACCGGCAGCGCCAATGGCGAAGGCCAGCCCACCAAAGGCGCCTATGGCGACATCCGCGCCTGGGATGCCAAGACCGGCAAGCTCCGCTGGACCTTCCACACCGTCCCGCGCCCGGGCGAACCCGGCCATGAGACCTGGCCCAAAGACGCCTGGAAGAATCGCGCGGGCACCAACGCCTGGGGCTTCCTGTCGCTCGACCAGGAGCGCGGACTGTTGTACGTGCCGCTGGGCTCACCAACGAGCGATTTCTATGGCGCGGACCGCCATGGCGACGGGCTGTACGGCAACTGCCTGGTCGCGCTCGATGTGGCCACCGGAAAGCTGAAGTGGTATCAGCAAATGGTCCATCATGACCTGTGGGATTTCGACCCCGCCGCCGCGCCGGTGCTGTTTGAAGCCGTGCGCAATGGCCGGACCGTACCCGCCGTCGCCCAGATCACCAAGATGGGCATTCTGTTTTCCTTCAATCGCATCACCGGCGAGCCGCTCTATGGCATGGAAGAACGTCCCGTGCCCCAAAGCATCGTGCCCGGCGAAAAGACCGCCGCCACGCAGCCGTTCCCACTGAAGCCCCCGCCGCTGTCACGCGTCACGTTCTCGAAGGAGGAGATGTACAACCTGACGCCCGAACACGCGGCCTTCTGCAAGGACCTGTTTGAGCGCAACAAGATGACCATCGGCCCGCTCTATGCGCCGATGCCGCTTGAAGGCAATGTGCTCATGTTCCCTAGCACGCTGGGCGGGGGCGGCTGGGGCGGGGTATCGGTGGACCCGGAACTGGGCTACCTGTTCACCAACGTGAACAACCTGGGCCAGTGGGGCCACATGGAAAAGAAGACCGATCCCAAGACCGGCGAGACCACCTACATCCGGACGTCAGAATACGGCCCCTACGCGCGCTTCTGGAATCGTGAGACGCGCATCCCTTGCACCAATCCACCGTTCGGCGAACTGGTGGCCGTTGACACTCGCACCGGCGACATCGCCTGGCGCACGCCGCTGGGCACCATTCCGGCGCTGGAAGAGAAGGGCATCAAGAACACTGGCGCGCCCAGCCTGGGCGGCAGCATCGCCACTGCAGGTGGCTTGGTCTTCATCGCCGCCACCAACGACAGCCGCTTCCGCGCCTTTGAATCGAAGACTGGCCGCCTCGTCTGGGAACAGCCCATCGATGCCAATGGCCACACCATCCCCATCACCTATCAGGGCCAGGACGGCAAGCAGTATGTCGCCATTATGGCCGGGGGCGGCGGTGGCTACTTTGGCGGCACGCCATCGGATGCCGTAGTCGCTTTCGCACTGGGCGAAGGCAAAGCTCCGGCGCTACCCACCATCTCCAAAGGCAAGATCCCCGAGCCACTCCCCCACGCCGCCGCGACAGTGGCCGCATTGCCCGACGGCGCTCCCAAGACCACCCTCCGCCGAGCCTGCGGGTCCACCTGCCATGCGCTGGAAGTAGTCGTCGGCACGCGGCGCGACCAGGTGTCCTGGGCCGCGATGATCGACACGATGGTCTCGCGCGGAGCCGCCGTGAAGGCCAATGAGCGGCAGGTGATCTTGGACTACCTGTTGAAGCACCTGGGGCAGTAGGCCACCCACTTTAGGGTTGCCGCAGCAAGGCAACCGCCATCTCGGGGAAATCCATGGAGTCGGGCGACGCGGAATCCCGCACCCGGGTCGCTACGGCCCGCAGTTGAGGAAAGATCAGCACCCAGTTGCCGCCATCGCCGCTATGTTGGATCAGCGCTGGTGCGCCGGGCTCCCCGCCTTGAAACATCCAAATGAGACCTTGCCTCTCGCTCAAACTGGGGAAGGCGGGTTGCCGCGTGGACTCACGCATCCATTGGGCGTCGATCAGCGTACGCCCTTCCCATTGCCCCTCATCCAGCACCAGCTGCCCCAGCTTGGCTAAATCCTGCGCACTGATGACGAGGCCCAAATAGCCGTGGACGTTTCCCGCACGGTCCTTAATCCAGTCGGCTGATTGGATACCCATCGGGCCGAAAAGGCGACGCTGCAAATACTTGGGCAAGGGTTCGCCGGCGATGCGCTCTACCATTGCGGCTGTGAGGATCATGCCGGTGTTGTTGTAGAGGCGCTTGGTTCCGGGAGGATCTTCCAGGGGTTGCCCGAGTGCGAAGGACCTGGTGTCGCGCAGCTTCTTGAACGATTCGGCGTTGCCGCCATTGGCATTTCGGGGGTGCTGGACTCCCGATACATGGCCCATCAGCTGGCGGAGCGTGACCGGTGCCTTGGGATCATTCTTGAGCTGCGGAAAAAGCTCACCCAGGGTGATCTCGAGCGAAGTCAGCTTGCCATCGGTTCTCAAGCAGCCCGCCGCCAGACTCAGCATCACCTTCGAGACCGACTGGACATGCACTCGCTTGGTGGGCGTCAGTTCCGCCACCTTCTGGCCATTGCGGATCAGCACCAGCCCATCGGTGCCGGAGCGCTTCGCCGCGTCCACCAAAGCAGCCGGATCGGCCATCAGCAGGAGGGTGAAAACACTGGTCAACATAGCGCCTAATGGTTCCTCGGCTATAGCGTACAACAGCGTACGTCTTGCCTGAAGCGGTGCTGTCGCTACCCGCGCGCCTGCTGGAGCCGCTTCAGGATCTCAGCCGGCGGCAGGCGGTTCCAGGTTTCATTTACCTGTACCGTGAACTGCCCGTTCCGCGGCGCGCTAAACTCCACGCCCGCCCGATTCGCCCGCTGCCGGAACGCGGCGGCCTCGGCTTCCGGCAGCCGCAGAAATAAGATGTTGGTGCCGTTGGGCACGCGGCGGATCTCGAAGCGCTTGTCGGCTTGCAGACCGGCGAACACTTGCTCGGACGCGGCCACAGCCTTCGCGTAGCGGGCGGGGAAGCCGTCGAAGTGATGCAGGGCGATGGCGGCAAAGGGCCACGCCTGGTGCTGGCCGCCGCCGAACATCCGGCGCGTGTGGAACAAGTTGTCGAGCAGCGCCTTCGGCCCGGCCAGCACCGCACCGCTGGCCGCGTTGAAGTACTTGTACATCGACACATAGACGGTGTCGAACAGCGCCGCGTAATCCTTGACGGCGATGCCGCTGTAGGCCGCCGCCAAATAGAGCCGCGCGCCATCGAGATGACGTCCGACCTTCTCGGACGCCGCCCACTGGCTGATCTTGCGCATCTCGCCCAGGTCAAACGCCTCGCCTGTCTTGCGGCGTACCGGCGTTTCGATCTGCAGCGCGCCGATAGGCACCGCCACGCGGCCCGAAGCCCCACGCTCCGCCATCCGCTGCGCTTCTTCCAGCGTGAAGGTGGCGCTACCGGGAGCCAGGCCGATCATATGAAGACCGCTCAGCGTCTCGCAGCAATCACCGCAATCGTTGTGCAGGTGGCATTCTTGCTGGACCAGCACGCGGCGGCGGTCACCAGCGAGCATGCGCATCGCCAGATGATTGGCCAAAGTACCCGTGGGCAGCCAGACCGCCCGCTCCTTCCCCAAATCCGCCGCCACCTTGGCTTCCAGCTGGGCGATTACGCCACCGTTCGAATAATCATCCACTTCCAGCGTTCCTGAAAGCCGTTCCAGTAGCTGCGCGTAGGCCGAAGGCGACAACGGAACGCCATCCCCCCAGGCCACCACTCGCTGATCCTCGGGTATAGTTGTGGCCGCCGCGGCCAGTCCGGCCAGAGCGGGTGTCGTCAAAAAGCTGCGGCGCTGCATCCTAGCGATGATGCTACCAGCTTGCGGCCGCCTCAACGCATTAGAAAACCAGCTTCAGCCCGAACTGCACCAGGCGCTGATCAAGCGCTCCATTCCAGGCAAAACTGGGCGGCGTGGTGATGTTGCCGGCCGTGTCTACCGTGGCGGTGCTATTCAGGTTGGTGACGTTGGTGCGATTGAAGACGTTGGTGCTCTCCGCGAAGAACTCCGGCTTCCAGCGTTCGCCGATGGGGAAGATGCGGCCATAGCGCATGTCCAACTGGAACGTCGAAGGAGCATTTATCGTGTTGCGTCCGACGTAGAGCGGCCGTTGGAAGGCGGCGCCGGTGGAGGCATCGCCGTTCAGGATGCGGTTACCGCCAATGTTGAACACCTCGCCACTCTGGGCGGTGACGCTCAGGGCTAGGCGGTTGTTGTTGGCCAGGTACTGCACGGCCCGGTTGGTGCTGGCGACGGTCGGGCTCCAGACGGCATTGCCGTTGAAGGCATGCCGCCGGTCGGTGAGCGAATTGCCCCGGTCCCGCCGCCGGTTGGTGGGGTCAGAAAGCAGGAACGCCCCGGAATCGATATTATTCTGCTCCGGCGCGTCGTCAATCGCGTGGGACCAGGTATAGCTGCCGAACACCTCAAAGCCCGCCGAGTAGCGCTTGGTCAGCGTGATGTTCAAGCCGTTATAGCTGGACTGGCCCACTGATTCAGCCGTCAGAATGTTGGTGAAGGCGGGATTCACGCGCGCTCCGGCAAAGATCGGCCGGCCATCGGCCAACCGGTTGGGGCCGGGCACGATATTGATGTTGCGCCAGATGGGCAAGCGGTTGCCGCGCGTGAACAGATAGGTGGCGGAGAGGCCGAGATTCCGGGCCAGTTCGCGGCTGATCGACACATTGGCATTGGCCGAGTAGAGCGAGGCAAAGTCCGGCGACACTGTGGTGATGTCCTGCGGCGGCAGCGCGAAGCCCGTGGGGATACCCGTGAAGACGCTGGGGAAACTTGGCGCAAAGGCGGAAGTGGGCGGCACGCTGATGTTGAAGAAAATCGGCGTACCGTTGTTCAAGATGCTTCGGCGGTAGGTGTCGGTTTGGAATGGGTCAAAGAAGAAGCCGCCGCTGGCGCGCACCACCCACTTACCCAAACCTACGGCCGCTCCCAGGCGGGGCGCAAAGTTGTTCTTGTCCGTCCGGAAACTCCGCGAGTACTCGAACGGTGAGTTGGCATTGGCACTCGGGGGGCGGTAGATGTCATAGCGCAACCCGTAGGTGATGGTGACATTGGAGCGGGGCTTCCAGGTGTCCTGGCCATACATGCTGGTGAACAAGGAGTTGTACTGGATCGAGGGCTCACCAACGGTCTGCGCAAAGGTGTTGTAGCCGCGGGGTGCGGTGCCGTTCTTGGCCGCCAGATAGGCGGCCACATTGGGGAAAGTGTAGATGGCTGCCGTGGCCTGCGTCTGCACGTCGCGGATGCTACGGATGGCAAAGCCCGCCTTCAGTGCGTGGCTGGAAAGGTTGTAGCTGAAGTTGTCGGTCACCTCCGGCGTCCGCTCTTCATAGAGGAAGCCCACGTTGGGCGAATTGCCGAAGCTGGCGACGCCAGTCACCGCGATCGAAGGTCCGGTGCCGGTGGCTTCAAAGCGGTTCTGCGCCTGGCTGCGATTGGGAATCTGGAAGCGGAGTTCATTCACTGAGCGAGGCGAGAGCAAACTCACCAACTGCACGGCGCCCGCATGGGAGCGGTCGACGAAGTTGTAGGTCTGCGAGATCAACACCAGCCCGCCGCCGGCGTTGAACGGCGAATTGTTCCGGTGGCCGTTGTAGCGCACCGACAACCGGTGGGCCTGGCTCAACTGCCAATCCATCTTGGCCATGAAGAAGGTCACCTCCTGCCGGAACGGGATCGCGTTCGCGAACCCGGCCGGCAGCCCCAGCGCCGCCACGTTGGCGGACGAGACCGAGACGATGGACGGCAGGTCACGCTTCACGCGTTCATAGGCGCCGTAGTAGAAAAGTTTGTCCTTTACGATGCGCCCCCCGGCTCCCACGTTGAACGCGTTGACGTTCACTTGGGGCGTCGGGCGGTCAGGGGCCAGCAGCGCCGGGCGGGCACTGTAGGGGGTTCGGCGAAAGATATAGCCGCCGTCGCCATGCAGTTCATTCGCGCCGGACTTGGTGATGGTGTTGAACACCGTACCCACCGTGTTGCCGAACTCGGGCGCAAACCCGTTGCTGACCTGCTGCACCTCCTGCACCCAGGTATTCGAAACCGGCATCAGCCGGATGCCCGCGCGGTCGCTCTGTACGTTGTTACTGCCATCCAATTGATAGTTGATGCGGCCATTGAAGCCGTTCGCGTTTAACTTGCGCGGTACGCCGAACTCAGTGTTGCCCCGCCCACTGACATTGGGCTGCTGCAGGATGAAGTTAAAGGGGTTGCGCGAAAGCAGCGGCAGGTTGCTGATGGCGTTGTAACTGAGCGTGCTGCCGGTGTCGGTGCGGCTGGGGTCCACGGCGGGGGCGGCGGCGCTCACCAGAATCTCGGTGGAGACGTTCTGCACCGAAAGTGCGACATCCACGGTCACCGTGCTACCCGCGTTCAACGTGATCCCTGTGCGCTTGACGCCACCAAAGCCCGTGGCCGTCGTGGTCACTTCATAGTTGCCGAGGGGAAGGATGTTGAAGCGGTACAGTCCGTTGGCGGCCGTTTCAGCGGTTTGCGTGAAGCCGGTCTGGAGGTTGGCGACCTTCACCGAAGCCCCGGCCACAGCGGCTCCGGTCGGGTCCGTCACGGTGCCGGTGATCTGACCATTGATGGCGGAGGCTTGTCCCCAGGCGATGGAGGATGCCAGAAAAAGTGCCAGAAGTGCGGCAGAGGAGCTACGTAATGATGTCATAAATCTCTATATCATTATGGATGATGAAGAGATTCTAAAGTTGCGGGATGGTGACAACGTCCGCTACGAACGCAGAATCAATAACTTAGGTTCTGGGCGAACCGTGGGATCCCACCGGCCCGCACGGTCGCCGACCACTCCGCCAGTGCACCGCGATCCATCTTCCAGAACTTTCCGCACAGCGAAAAGAACTCCAGCACCGGAGCCGTTTGGCCCTTCTCCAGCAGTTCCTTGGCCAAACTCATATTCGGGCCGAACGTCTTCAGTTGAGGCGAGCCCGGCGTTTGGGCGGACTTCAACAAGTGCTCGCTGGCCCGCGGGAGTTGCCCTTCGCGCAACGCAATCCGGCCCAGGACAAAGTGCCCGTAATAGACCGCATTGCCATAGTTCCAATTGCCGGAGAACTGGCCCGCGCTTTCCAGTAACTCATCCGCATACGCTTTTGCCTTGCCGGACTCACCGGCGTTCAAGGCGGCTTTGGCCAACGTCGCCAGCAACACAAACCGATCGATCCCAGTAGCGTTCGCGGCCTTCGCCTCCTGTGCAGCCAGCCGTTGCATAAACGTGGCCGGCGGTGAATCCAGCCGGGCGTACACCTGAATCAACTCGCCCGACAGCTTCTCAACCCGGCCGGAATCTTTCGTTCCCGCCGCTTCCCGCAATTGCCCGCACAAACGGGCGGCCACATCATGATCGTCCGGAGGCACGGGTTTGACTCGGCCCTGCCGGGCCTCCATCAACACGTCCGTTATCCGGCATTGCCTCAACAGGGCTGTCGCTCCATCAGAGCTTTGAGCCTCTGCCACCGCCTGGAACAGGCCCACCGCAATCAACAAACGAAAACGCACGGGTCTACCCGCCGGTCAAACGAAACGGCGCGAAGCAGCCGTTAGTCGCTGTTGCGCAAGTACTGCCAGCCTTCGGCTTGCTTCTTAACCAGCTCTGCCACACCCGACGGAACTACGGTGACAAATGGCAGCAGAGCGCTCTTGTCGATCTTACGATTGATCAGCGAATTGTTGCAGGCCGCCCACACCACGCCGGCCTTGCTGAGACGCTCGTAGTCCGCCGCCATCTCGCCGGACTTCTCCTTGGTCAACGACAGGATCGCGCCACCGTGAACCACTACTTCTACGCTCACCGCGTCCGGGCCCAGTGCGCGGCGCAGATTGTCCACATTCCGGATCACGCCCTGCAAGCGGGCGACGTCACCGTTGGAAACTTCAAACACGGCATGGTAGGCCTTACCATCCTTGGGCTTGTCATCAGCCGCCACGGCGGGCAGGGAAGCGACCAGGCCCAAGGCCAGAAAGCCGGTCATCAGGCGCGAGGTGAATGGAGTGTTCATAGCGTTAATCCTATTGTGAACCTTCCGGCACCGCTATTGGGAGCCTACCGCGCGCGGGAACGGCCCGTACTTATGGCGCAGAGGGTCTTCGTTGTCGGCCCAGGGCGCGTATGGGCTATCAAACGGCTTCAGCTTGCGGTCTGGATAGTCACGCTCCACGCCGGCCCGCTGCGGGCGCGATTGCGAATTGATGAAGGCCGCAACATCGTAGGCATCGTTCACGTTCAACAGCGGGTCGCCCAAGGGCATGTTGCGGTAGATAAAGCCGGCGGCGGTGCGCACCCGGTGCATGCCCGCCCCGTTGTTGAAACTATCCGGACCCCACAGCGGCGGATAGAGATACGTGCCATCCGCATTCCGTGACCCCTGGCCCTGCGCGCCGTGGCAACTGACACACTTGCGCTGGAAGACATCGGCGCCCAGATCCGGATTGGCTGCCCGCGGCGGGTCCGGCAGCTTCATCACGCCCTGCCCGGGCATCTTCTTCATCTCTGCCGGAACTTCCTCGCTCAGCCAGCCCATATAGGCCACCATGGCCTTCATCTCCGGACTGTCATTCGGCAAGCTGCGGCCATTCAGGCTGCGCTCGAAGCAGCCATTGATGCGGTCTTCGAGCAGAATCTTCTTGCCCGCCCGTGCGTTGAACTGCGGAAACCGGCGTGTGATGCCCACCAGGCCGATGGCATGGCGGACGGTGCCGCCGCTCAAGTGACAGTTGCGGCAGGCCATGCCATTGCCGGATATGGCCTTCGCGGTCTGGGGCCCCAGGTGTAATGCCGTCTCGTTGAACAGGCGTTCGCCCTCGCGCACCATCGCCGCGCGCTCGGCGGGAACGGTACTCGGCCAATGCCACGGATCATGCGGGCGCAGCCACGGCGGCACCACGACGTAGGCCCCCGCCGCGATGATGGCCAGCGCGGAGACCACCACTACCGCGGATGACCCGCGTAAAGGGCGCTTTGACGTCGGGCTTGGCATGGGCAGTTGATCCATCGATTTCTTCACATTCTAGGGGATCGCCCCGCCTCGGTTGGCGGTGCGGTTCACAATTCTTAACCGCACCGGCTAACTGCACCGTGCCGGGGGCGGTGATAATCAATCCAGTATGCTCTCTCGACGCTCGCTGCTCCGTACTCTGCCTGCTGGCATCGTGGTTACTACCGGTTCGCTCACGGCCGCTGATTTCTGGATCGACAAGAAGCCCGGGGAGTGGGAGGAGCGTGACCTGGATAAGTTGCTCGCCGATTCGCCGTGGGCCAAGCCGGTTACGTCCTCATTCAACATCGAGAGCATGTCCGGCGGCGGTCGCCGCCGTGGCGGACGCGGCGGTGGGGGCGGCGGCATGGATGCCAGCAGCGGCGGTGGCATGGGTGGTGGTGCCATGGGCGGCGGCATGGGCGGTCCCGGTGGTGGCGGAATGGGCGGTGGTGGGATGGGTGGCCCCGGTGGCGGCGGCATGGGCTCTGGCGGCCCGATGGCCGGACCGGCGGGTGGCGGCGGCATGCCGTCCCTGACCGCGCAGATCCGCTGGATGAGCGCCAAGCCCGTCCGCATCGCGGTCCTGAGAAAGCGCTTTGGGAAGGAGTGGGATACCGCGGAACAAGCCAAGCAGATCATGGCCGAGAAGCTTGAGCACTACACGGTTGCCGTGCTGGGTTTACCGGGCGCTCGGCCTCCCCGGCCGGCGGGCGAAGCGGCGCCGGAGGGGGCCCGCGGCCCCGGCGGGCGTGGTGCCGATCCGGCCCAGTTCGCCGAACGCCTTCAAGCCTCCACTTCGATCATCCGCAAGGGCAAAAGTCCGATGATGCCCGCTGAAGTGAAGCTCACCAACGGCGCCGTGGTGTTCTTGTTCTCGCGCGAGATTCCCATCACGCTGGACGATAAAGAAATTGAGTTTGTGACCAAGCTGGGCCCCCTGGAGTTCCGCCGCAAGTTCCGGCTGAAAGAGATGGTCTACGAAGGCGAACTGGCGCTTTAGCTAGGCCTTGGGGCGAGGCTGGTTGGCCGTGATGTTTTCGGCCGCCAGCCGTACGGTCTCCTCAATTCGCTTGGCGCGAGTCTCAGGACGCTTGGCGCTGGCGATCCACTGGAGAATTCCGCGAATGGAGGACCCGCTGAACTGCCAGAAGTAGCCCGCTGCTGCTGGGGTCGCGGCGAGCGCCGCCGCCAGATCGGGTGGGATTACCATTTGCTCCACTTCATCCAGCGCGTTCCAGGAGCCGTCAGCTTGGGCCGCTTCGATTTTTGCCAGACCCGGCGGCATCACTAATCCGGAAGCAAGCAACCGGGTGATGCGGGCTTTATTGACCCGAGACCAGCCACTTCCTCGACGCCGTGGCGAAATCAGCAGCATCGACCGGTGCTGATCCAGCTTGGCCGGCCGGCTGTCCACCCAACCGAAGCAAAGGGCCTCCTCCACAATGTCGGCGTACGGCAAACTGGACTGGCCGCCGCCCTTCTTGAAGGTCACCAGCCAGATACTGGTAGGGCGCTGGTGGTTGTCGGTCAGCCACTGCCGCCATTCAGACCGGCTGCGGACGGCTACCATGTCATAGCTCTGACGGATACCTTTCGCCTGCACCGGGGGCTGCATCCCTTCAGCATAGGCGAAGGAAGTTTAATAAAATTGTCGCCTCAAGCCCCGCGCCCGATCCGCCGATAAAGTCCGCAGATGGGGTTGCGCTTGCGTGCCCCAGACTCATCTCAAGGAGACACGCAAATCATGAAAGCTTTCTGGACCGCCATTGTTGCCACCACGCTGCTGGTTGGCTCGGCCACTGTGACCCTCGCCGACGACCACAAGAAGGACAAGAAGGAAGACCACAAGGACAAGAAGGGCGACCACAAGGAAAAGAAGGGCCACTAAGCCTTTCGCTCCATCCGAATTCTGTCGGAAATGCGGCCGCTCCGGTAACCCCGGTGCGGCCGTTCGTCGTTGCCAACGTCTGGTGCCGTGTGTCGGATGCAATCGGCCTCCGCTTACAATGGCGAAGAGGGCAAAAGATCACGTGCACCGACGAACATTCGTAAACCTATCCGCCGCCGCCGCAACCGGCACAGTCACGCTGCCCGTGGAGGGCCAAACGACCAACCCACTTCTCGAAAAATGGACGACACCCTTTGAGTTGCCGCCCTTTGACCGCATCAAGCCGGAGCACTTCCTGCCCGCCTACCAGAAGGCCATACAGGAAGAACTGGCCGAAGTGGGGGCGATCGCCGCCGCCGGTTCCCAGCCCAGTTTCGACAACACCATCGCGGCACTGGAGAAGTCCGGCGCCACCATGCAGCGGGTCAGCGCGGTGTTCTCGAACCTCAACCAGTCCAATACCAATCCGGAACTGCAGGCCGTCGCGCGCCAAACCGCACCCTTGCTGGCCAAGCATCGCAGCGCCATCTACCTTAACCCGGGCCTGTTCAAGCGGGTGGAGGCCGTTCATGCCAAGCGGGCCGAATCCGGCCTGAACGCGGAACAACTCCGCCTGGTGGAGCGCTACTACAAACAGTTCGTCCGCGCGGGAGCCCAGTTGGATGCGGCCAAGAAGGCGCGCCTGGCGGAAATCGACCAGACGATGGCCTCCCGCACCACGCAGTTCGCCCAGAATCTGTTGGCTGATACGGCGGCGTATGAACTGGTGCTCGAAAAAGAGGAAGATCTGGCCGGTCTGCCGGAATCGGTCCGCACTACCGCCGCGGAAACCGGGAAGCAGCGCGGCAAACCGGGCAAGTGGGTCTTTACCCTGCAACGCAGCAGCATCGAGCCCTTCCTGCAATTGAGCACCCGCCGCGACTTGCGCGAGAAGGCATTTAAGGCTTGGGCCGCCCGCGGCGACAACGAAAATCAGTACGACAACAAGGCATTGATCCGCGAGATCGTGCTGCTGCGGCTGGAGAAGGCGCAGTTGCTAGGCCACCAGACGTTTGCGCAATACTCGCTGGACGACACGATGGCCAAGACGCCGGCTGCGGCCAAAGGCTTGATGGAACAGCTCTGGAAGCCGGCCATCAGCACAGCCCAGCGCGAAACTGCGGAACTACAAGCGGCCATGACCGCCGACAAACAGCCCGGCAAACTGGAAGCCTGGGACTGGCGGTTCTACTCCGAAAAGGTCCGGCTGGCGAAATACAACTTGGACGAAGAGCAGCTGAAACCCTACTTCCCGCTAGACCGGATGATTGAGGCGTCCTTCTGGGTGGCCGGTAAGTTGTTCGGCCTCAACTTCACCGAGCGCACGGATCTGCCTAAGTATCACCCGGATGTCCGCACGTGGGAGGTGAAGCGCGCGGACGGCAGCCATGTGGGGATCTTCTACGGCGACTACTACGCGCGCCCGACCAAGGCCAGCGGCGCCTGGGCCAGTTCCTTCCGCCGCCAGCAGCGCCTGATCGGCAACATCGCCCCTGTCGGCGTCAACAATCTCAACTTCAACAAGCCGCCCGCCGGGCAGCCAGCGTTGCTCTCCTACGATGACGCCACCACGCTGTTCCACGAATTTGGCCATGGCTTGCATGGCCTGCTGTCAAACGCCACCTATCCGTCGCTGGCGGGAACAGCGGTACCGCGTGACTTTGTCGAGATGCCGTCCCAGCTTTATGAGCACTGGATGGCCGAAAATCAGGTGTTGGAAAAGTTTGCCCGGCATTACAAGACCGGCGAAGTGATCCCGAAGGAGATGCTGGCCAAGCTGAAGGAAGCACGCAACTTCAACCAGGGTTTCTCAATGGTGGAGTATCTGGCCTCAGCGCTGGTGGACCTGGAATGGCACCAGATCGACAAGGCCCAGACGATCGACGTGCGCGAGATGGAAGCGGCATGGTTGAAGAAGTACGGCATGCCCCGCGAGATCATCATGCGCCACCGTTCGCCGCACTTCTCGCACATCTTCGGCAGCCCGACTGGCTATGCGGCCGGTTATTACAGCTATCGCTGGTCGGCGGTGCTGGACAACGATGGCTTTGAGGCGTTCACGGAGAAAGGTGACCCGTTTGACCCGGAGACGGCCAAGCGGCTCTATACCTACATCTACTCCGCCGGCGGCACCGAGGATCCGATGGAGCTGTATAAGAAGTTCCGGGGCCGTACGCCCACCACTGATGCGCTGATGCGCTCGCTTGGATTTAACTAGCGGGCGCTTTGAGAACGGGCCTTTACTCTTTGTGCTCCGGATTGGAAACATCCGGCGTGGGCGGGTTAGTTGTCTCCTTCGCCCGTCCGGAATCCCGTAGCGCCCGTCGCAATAAGAACTCGATCTGGCCGTTCAGCGAACGCAAGTCATCGTCGGCCCACTGCTTCAAATGGTCCAGCAGTTGTCCATCCACGCGGAGCAGAAATGACTTGCGTTCCGCCATATACCTCTACTGATAGATCGTGCCGGTGTTGATCACCGGCTGCGTGGCCCGCTCGCCACACAGAACCACCAGCAGGTTGGAGACCATTGCCGCCTTGCGCTCCTCATCCAACTCCACCAGCTTCTTGCGTGAGAGCATCTCCAGCGCCATCTCCACCATGCCCACCGCACCTTCGACGATCTTCTGCCGGGCGGCAATGATGGCGGAAGCCTGCTGGCGTTGCAGCATCGCCTGGGCGATCTCCGGTGAATAGGCCAGGTGCGAGATGCGCGCTTCCAGCACCTCAACGCCCGCCTTTTTCAGGCGGTCATCAATTTCGGTCTTTAACTGGCCCGCCACGTGTTCGGTGTTGCCCCGCAAAGACATCTTGTCTTCCTCGTGGGCGTCGTAGGCATACGCAGTGGCAAGATTGCGCAGCGCGGCTTCGCTCTGCACGTGGACGTAGTTCTCGTAGTTGTCCACCTCAAAGGTGGCTTCCGCGGAGTCGTACACCTTCCACACCACCACGGCCGCGATCTCGATCGGGTTGCCGTCGTGGTCATTCACCTTCAAGTGCTGCGTTTCAAAATTGCGCACGCGCATCGAAATCTTTTGCTTGCTGTAGAACGGATTGGCCCAATGGAGGCCCGGGGCCCGCACGGTGCCGGTATAGTTTCCGAATAACTGGACCACCATCGCCTCATTCGGGCTCACCGAGAACAGACCACACAACGCAATCAAATCAGCCACCAGGACCAGCGCCGCTACTCCGATCATCAGGCCTCGTTCCGGGCGCTCCAGTTCGCGGATGCTATAGATGATCAGTCCGACCGCCCCACCGGCCACCACCAGCATCACCAGTAGCGACACCAAGCCGGAATATGTCGTTCGCAGGTATTCTTTCATCATCAGAGTGCTCTCCTTTATCAATATGATATCACTCTGCGATCATTCGTCAAGCATCTTCAGGGTGCAGTTCTCTAACTGCTTGACCGATATGGAGAAATAGCGGAGTGAAAGCAGTTGATGACAAGGAGACTACTGGAGCGTCTGAATTTGGAGGGTGCATTACTGGCGGGCACCGACTATACCGAAGCGATTCTGGATCGGATCGTGTTTGACGGTGCCGATCTGGCCGGGGCGGTGTTTAGTGATTCCTCGATCACCGATACCTCCCTTCGCACCGTACAAGCGCACGGAGTCCGCTTCCAGGGGGCCACCCTAACCCGCACTAGCTTTGCCGCGGCGACGCTCACCGACGCCGCCTTTCATCAGTGCCGGATGACGGAGTGCCACTTCAGCGACACCGACCTGAGCGACGCCAACTTTCATGGGGCCCATGCCCAGTTCTGCCGCTTTGAACGCTCCGCGATGCCGCGCGTTCGATTTAGCGGCAGCCGCTTGCAGAACTGCGAGTTCGGGCGGGCCAACCTGGAAGAAGCCCGGTTCGGCAGCATGAAGCTGCGCTACGCCCACTTCACCAACACCAACCTCATCAACGCCGATTTCCGCAACGCCGCCATCCAGTTGTGCGACTTCTATGGAGCAGTTCTGAGAGGGGCCCATTTTCTCGGCGCGGACTTAAGCAATGTTGATTTCCGCAAGGCGGACCTGGAAGGCGCACGGGATCTCACGCAAACCCAGTTGGGACGGGCGCTGACGGATGAAACCACGATCCTGCCCAATGGCTCACGCGGACCCTACATGCGCCGCAGTGGTGCGGAGCGCCCCGTCTATCATTGGACACCTCTTGAAGAAGAGCCCGACGGCGTCTCGGGCTAGTCGCCTTCGGTCGGGGTAGGAGAAAATTCAACACCCCTCTCAGCGATCCAGACGCGGATGGTGGCCCAGTTGGTCACCAGCGCCGAAAGGCCCAACATCGACAGAATCACGGTAAAGGCCAACATGGCCGTTTGAGCCATGTTGAGATGGCCCCGGAGTTCGTACAGCCAGCGGCCATAAACCAGCTCGGTGTGCACCCAATAGATCAGCAGCGACGTGGTCCCCAGTTGGCGCACCCAACTCCAGCCAGCAGACACATGCGCGTTCCAAAGATAAGCAATCGCCAACAGCAGCAACGCCAAGCCCAACTTGATCAGCACCAGCCACGGACTATCCAGCCAAAACTCTGACTTCGGATACAACGAATACGGCAGGCTGGACAAATACTGACTGCCGAATACCAACACAATCCCAGCCAACGCCCACCACTGCGCCAAACGCCCCATGTCGCGGGTTGACACGAGTCTGATCATCGTTCCGGTGCCGACACCAAAGGCCAGAAAGGCGGCCCAGGGGAACAGCGGGAAGGCTGTAGTGCTGGGCACCAGATGATTCCGCACCAGATCGGGCACGCCCGTCCAATCAGCATGGGCGATCAGCGGAGAAGCCAAGGCCAACACCGCTCCCATCATCAGTGACCACTTCATCCGGCCGACACGGCCCAGCAAACCCAAAGGACTCAATAGCAGCACCGATAGGCCCATGCAGTTCAGAATGTCCACCTTCAGCATGTCCGTCCAAGGTGCGTTGGGATAGGCGAAAAGCCAAAGCTGAACCCGGAAAAGCACCGCCAGCAGCAAAAGGTAGCGCGACCGGAACGCGATGCCCTTAAGTTTCTCCCAGGCACCCAGTTCGCGGCGCTCCTGCGAATCCATTAGGAAGCTCAGCGTGACGCCCGTCAGAAACAGGAAGATGGCGGGCGGCATGCCCCCAATGAACTGCGAAAGAACGAAAACGGACTGTTGACGCTGGTCGCCCTGGGTAAACGAATCAAAGACATGCCCTTGCAGCATGATGATGGCGGCCACGCCGCGAGCCCAATCCAGAAATCCAAGGCGCGGAGCGGAGGAATGTGGGCGTGGGGCGGAAGGCGGCATTACTTCTTTTGGGGATACTCCCGTTTGACGTTCGGGGGCAACTTCAAGCTCACTTGCTGGTCCGATGGCACCGCCTGTAGTTGCATATCGGAATAGATGATCTGGGTATAGTCCCCGGATGCTTGAATCAGGCGCTGTTGCACCGGTAATCCGTCAGAAATGGCGATCCAAAGGTCAATTTTTGTAAAGTGCTGCCGGATGGACTCGACCGTCGGCACCAGTTCCAGTTTGAAAGTCTTCCGGCCGACGACGGTTTCCTCGCCCACCAGCAGGATGCTGTAGTTCTTGCGGATCTCCTTGGACGGTGTTGCAAACCCGATCAGCAGCCCTTGCGTCAGCAGCGAATCGAACTTGCCCAAGTCCCATTCCTGCACGGTGTTCAGCTTCGGCATGAAGATTTGGACCTTCTTGTCACGAAACAGGAATGACTTCAGATCAGGCTTGTCGAAGTCGATCAGCGCTTGCACCTGACGGGGCTTGGGACAACGGAGCGTAATCTTGCCGCTTTCTTCCAGCGTCTCCTTAATGATCGCCGTGTAGGAGAGTTTCCGCATTTTAGCGGTCATGCCGCGGAAAGCCGTGCCGGCCTCATCCATGCGCGCCAAAACCGAATCAACGGTGGCCGCAGGCAGGGCGGCGGTGAAGAGAAGAATGAAAAGCGAAAGACGTTTCAAGGCTTGGTATACGCCATGAAGCCCTTAATCTCCTGCTCGGTATCGAAAATCGGTTCCAGGCGGAAAACAGGCTTGTTCTTCAAAAGTTCAGAGGCCTTGGAGAGCCGGGCCGCTTCTGGCAATGGCACCAGCAGATCGGGCTCCATCCAAAACACCTGGGAACCATGCTCCGACGGCAGCCGCACAATGCTCATGGCGCGCGGTTGATCACGGAACAATTCGCGGGGCGTCAGGAAGATAAAGGCGAGAATCAGGGCCACCATCAGGTCATACTGCCAGACGGCGCGCGGATAATCCCAAAGCAGAAAACGCTTCATGAAACTCCCTTAGTGTACCATTTGAAACACTGTTTTCCATTCCACTCGGTCTCCTGGGCCAGCCAGCTAGAAGAACAGTGGTTTGCCCGCCAAGGCCTGCAGCGTCACCACAACGAAGGCGGCCGCCATTCCCGCCGCCAGCACCAGCACCGCCACCGGTGCCGCCGCCACCCCTGCCCGATCCAGCAGCCAACCGGCGAGGGGCAAAACCTGTAGCGCGTGTAGCGCGATGAAATGCCCGATCCGTAAATCACCGGCTTTGGTGGACCAGTTCAACAGCGGCAGCCCCGGGCCGCCGTCGCGCATCCCCACCGTATGGGCCATGATCCGTAACATCAGCCCGGCCTGTAAACTCCCGGCAAAAAAAAGCAGCAATCCCCACCGGACGCCCGCCAAATAACCGGGGCTCAGGTCCGCATGAGGCAGCCAAGCCAACACTAGCAGCCACGCCATCAACAGAGTATTGAAGGCGATAAAGACGCCCATCACGCCGAAAATGGCCCCATCCAGCGCGTTCGAGGTATTGAAGTGTGAAGTGACGCCCCGATAAGCCTGCACCACGATCAGGCCGTTCTCCACCACCATCGCCGCGGCGATGCCCCAACCAATCACCGCCCCGGGCCAGCCCAGCTTCAAGTCCTTCAGCAGCCAAGCCACCGTCAGCAGGTAGATCATCACGGACAGGCAAAACTTCAGCGGCTTGATCCAGGCATTGATGCCCATCACCTGCCGGCTGTCGGCCATCAGTCCCAGCAGTGAGATCGCCAGCAGCGCCATTTGGAACCACAGTGTCCAGAAGAGCGGCGGGCTGGCCGCCCGGAGCCAGCGGAACATCATTCCGCCTCCCAGACCTCACCGGTCCTCGACCATCGGATCGCCCGGTAAACCAGCAAGCCCAGCGGGCCTAGCATCAACGTCAGCAGTAGACAAGGAATCATCACCAGCCGGGGGATCTGGCGCTCAAGACCATCACGTGCCATCCAGCTACCGACGAACAAGTCAAAAGCCAGATAGTGGATCCATCCCGCCAACACCACCGTCGGCACCGAAAACAACCGGCTCACTTGAGCCAGCGTTGTAAACGATCCGCCGAGGACACGGAATTGCAGGAGGAAAAAATAGACGTAGACCATTGAGAGCAGACTGGGTGTCACCACCGCCGCCACGCGGCGAGTCCAACGCCACCCCGGTGCCGCCAACAGCAGAACCCAAGCCGGAAGCACAATCGCATTGGCCGCCGCGAAGATCAATTCCAGGCTCATCTAGACGGCGCTTTCAGTGGACCCAAACACCAATCGCCCCGCCACCCACGTGCGCTGCACACGGATCGTTTGCCGCTGGGCGTCATGACTAAACTCCACCATGTCCGCCTTCTCTCCCGGAGAGATCCCCCGCAGCCGGCCGGCAATGCGGCCGGCCCGCGCGGCATTGGACGTAGCCAGCGTGACGGCCTGGGCCAAGGACAGATTGGCCAACTGCATCAACTTCTCGATGCCGCGGTCCATCCGCAAAGCCGATCCGGCCAGGCGCGTGCCTCCGCGCAGGGTGACGCGGTCCACATCACCATCAGGCGAAGTGTGGAGCGTCACGTCTACTTCACCCAGCCGGTAGTCACCTGCCGGGCAAAGAGCGGGCATCACGGCATCGGTCACCAGGACGCTGCGCTCCAGGCCTTTGGCACGAAGAGCGGCCTTCAGAAAGGCCCGGCCCAGGTGAATGCCGTCGGCAATAAAGCTGGCCGTCAAGCGATCGTCCGCCAACTGATCCCAGATGTAGTTGGGATGGCGCGCCATCATGGCATGTGCTCCGTTGCCCAGATGGGTGGACATGGTGGCACCAGCTGAGACGGCGTCCGCAATCTGCTGGCTGTCGGCTTTGGTGTGGCCGATGGAGGCGACAATGCCCGCCCGGACAATGTGCTCGATGTAGCGTGGCGTGCCGGGCCATTCGGGCGAAATGGTGATGAGCTTGATGTCCCCACGCGCGGCTTCGTTCAGGCGCTCAAACTCTTCAATATCCGGTGGCCGAACCGCCGCCAAGGGGTGTGCACCACGCGGACCGTCCTCGGCGGAAATGTGTGGCCCCTCGACGTGGAACCCCACCATCGACTCGCCTTCCAGCAACTGCTCCTTGGCTTCCGCCAAACGCCGCAGTGCTCCCGCCATCACCTCATGGCTACCCGTAATCACGGTCGGCAATAGCCTGGTGACGCCCGTTGCATACTGCGCCCGGATGGAACGGCCGATCTCCTCAATGGGAGAGGTGGGGGCGCAATAATCGACCCCGGCAAAGCCATTCACCTGTAAATCAATGAATCCTGGGGCTAGCCAAGGCAGCTCTTCCCGGGCATTGGCCCCCAGCAGCGGGTCCACCGCCGTGAAGCCCTGCTGACCTTCCACCATGATCATTTCGCCGGAGACGGCGTTGCGGCCAAAACATTTCATGGACACTCCGTTTTATTCACACTATTCCCACATTCCAGCGTCCGTAACCCGATGTTGGCAAGCAAGAAAGATACTGTTGAAAGCTTACCCGGGAACACGAAAAAGACCTTTGCCGCACCGGCATCCACTGCTACATTCGTGACTGTTCCTGGGCGCGCGGTGCGGCGATTGAGACGGATGATCTCGGGGGAGGTGGCCGTTTTGGTAGCTGCGCTCGCGCCAAGGACTGCTCTGGCTTTCCTGCCGCTTCCACCCCACTTCCGGGCACTCTCCCCGTCAATTTGACAACACCATCCGGCTGCTGCTGCCTGACTGGCAAGCCTAGCCGACGTGCGCCGCTACTGGAACGGGCGTCAACCAGCCGAACTCATCAGCCGCGCGGCCTTCCACCACGGCAAAGAACTCGCGCTGCAGCGCCTCGGCAATCGGACCCCGTCGGCCAATGCCAATCTGAATCTTGTCCACCGAACGGATGGGCGTAATTTCCGCCGCCGTACCGGAGAAGAAGACTTCATCGGCAATGTAGAGCATCTCGCGCGGAACCAGTGATTCCACCACCGGGATGCTCAGCCGCGCCGCCAACTTCAACACAGTGTCGCGCGTGATGCCGGGCAGTACGCTTGCGCCCAGCGGCGGCGTGATGATCTTGCCATCGCGGACCAGGAAGATGTTTTCACCCGAGCCTTCGCTGACATAACCGCTGGTGTCCAGCGCAATGCCTTCGGAATAGCCATTGGCGACCGCTTCCATCTTGATCAACTGCGAGTTCATATAGTTGGCGCCGGCCTTCGCCATTGAGGGCAGGGTATTGGGCGCGAGGCGGGACCAGCTGGAGACGCAAACATCGACGCCATCCGCCATCGCCGCCTCACCCAGATACTTGCCCCATTCCCAGCAGGCTGCGTAGATGTCAGTCGGGTTCTTCATCCCGTAGACGCCTAGTTCAGAATAGCCGCGAAGGACGATTGGCCGGATATAGCAGGACTGCATGTTGTTTACCTGGACTAGCTCAACCATGGCCTGGGCCAGTTGGGCCGGGGTATACGGCAGTTTCATTCGATAGATGTAGGCCGAATCGATCAGCCGGCGCATGTGTTCCTGCAAACGGAAAATGGCCGGGCCGTTCTGGGTCGCATAGCAGCGAATGCCTTCAAATACCGAGGAGCCGTAGCTGACGACGTGCGAAAGTACGTGGATTGTGGCCTCATCCCAGCGAATGAACTCGCCGTTGCGCCAAATCTTCTCGGTGGGCTTTAACATGGGAGAATTATATCGTGGAGACTTGTCCTTGCGCCTGATCAAACATGCGCCACTGCTGACAGTGGTCCTCTTCGCGTCGCTTTTGATGGCCCAAAAGCTTCGGGAATTGAAGCCCGCCGTGTCGGAGAAGCAGGTGCCCACCTCCAAAGATGTCGAGATCGCCCAGCAGGTGAGTGCGGAGGCCGACCGCAAGTACGCTGTCCTGCGGGATCCGGTCGTACAGCCCTTTATCGACCGCATCGTCAAGCGCATCTCTTCACAGCCCGAGGCAGGGAACTACCCCTACTCGATCAAGCTGGTCTACGACCCCTCCATCAATGCGTTCGCCTATCCTGGCGGAGCGATGTACATCCACCACGGCCTCTTGAGCCAAGCCGACAATGAGGAGCAGGTGGCCGGCGTCCTGGCCCATGAGATCTCGCACGTCGCCTTACGCCACGGCATGGCCGGCATGTTGCGCGCCCAGCGGGCGCAGATGGGTGCCGGCATTGCGGGAGCGTTGGCTAGTATCGTGCTCGGCAATGGAGCCGGCGGGCAGTTGGCCCAACTGGGCCTGGGTCTGGCCGCCCAAAGCTACATGCTGAAGAACTCGCGCGACGCCGAGCGCGACGCCGATCTGTTGGGTGCGCGCCTGATGAACGCCTCCGGCTACAACCCCCTTGAGATGGCCCGGTTCTTCGAGAAGCTGGAATCCGATGGCGGCTCCCGCGGACCTGCTTTCTTTTCTGACCATCCCAACCCCGGTGACCGGATCAAGAATGTCGAGGCGGAGATTCAGGTGCTGCCCCAACAGAAATATGATGCCGCCCGCGAACCCGAGTTCCGGCGCGTGAAGACCACGGTGGCCGCCTTGAAGGCCCCTGCCGGACGAGGATCGGGTCCCGCCAGCCCCGCCGCCAACCCGGCCACGGGTGCGCCACCGAATGCCAGCCCCCTTCCTCCGGCACCCGATGGCAGCCGTTTCCAAAACTACCGCGGACGGAACACCGCCATCAGCTATCCCAACGGTTGGCAGCTGATGGGGGATCGCAGTGATCCGGACATGGCCACGCTCGCACCAGCCAACGGCGTCCGCGATTCGCAGATTGGGCTGGGCCTGATGATGGCTTATGGCCCGGTCCAGGGCGACCTGCGGCAATCCACCTCCGCTCTGATCGCTTCCCTGCGCCAGCAGAATCCATCGATGCGCGTCGGCCGTGCCCGTTCGATCACCGTCGATGGCCGTCCGGGCCTCGCCGTAGCGATTGCCAACAAATCGCCGTTCGGTGGAGCGGAGCGCGACACGGTGGTGACCACCCTGTCGGGCAACCGCTTGGTCTACGTCGTGTTCATCGCACCGGAAAGCGAAGTCCCGCAGACCCAGCCGGTGTTTCAACGGATGCTGGAATCCATCCGCCTGAACCAGTAGCCCCCAATACCGAGCCCACCCGAGGACCTATTGAAAAACTACGAAGCCGTTCTTTTCGATTTTGACGGAGTGCTGGTGGATTCTGAGCCCGTGCACTTCGGCTGCTGGCAGGAGATCCTATCGCCCTATCGCATCACGCTGGAATGGGATTACTACGAGCAGAACTGCATCGGCGTCTCCGACCGCGCCATGATCGCGACCCTCGTTCCGTTAGCCGAAGTCCCGGTAGAGTTTGAAGAGATCTACGCGCAGTATCCTCGCAAGAAGGCGCTCTTTCGCGAACGGATGCTAGAGAAGCCCGCCGTCTATGAGCCGACCATCGAACTGGTCCGCTCCCTCGGCCACTACAAGCGCGCCGTCGTCACCTCCAGCGGCCGTAGTGAAGTGGAGCCGATCCTGGAAAAGTTGGGATTGCTGCCTCACCTGGACACCACGGTCTATGGCGGCGACGTGGAACGCTTGAAGCCCGCCCCAGACCCCTACCTCCGCGCGGCCAGCCTGTTGGGCATCACCCGAGCTCTGGTGGTGGAAGACTCTGAAGCCGGGATTGCGAGCGGCCAAGCCGCAGGCTTCGATGTCGTCCGCATCGCCGACGCCCGTGATGTGGCGGAGCTGGTGCGCGGAGCACTCAGGTAGTGCCCTCCGCATCAGCATGCCTACCACCGGGCAGGAAACTTAACTTGTATTTCCATTGATTCGCTGCCCTGTGACACAATGAGAGCCTCTTGGGCGCATGGGCAATCAACATTCTCGTCTCCGCATAGCCTTTTGCACCGACACTTTCGGTGAGATCAACGGCGTCGCGACAGTCAGCCAGCAGTTCCAGGCATACGCCCAACGCCACAACATTCCGTGGATGATCGTCCGGCCGGGTCCTATCACCCGCCGCTTCACTGAGGGTCCGGTGGAGGTGGTGGAGTTGGCCAAGAGCCGGTTCTGCCTGCCGCTCGATGTGGGCTTACAGTTCGATCTTTTCCAGTGGCGCCATGCTCCGTGGCTGGCCGAACAGTTCATCCAGTTTCGGGCGGATGTCATCCACGTTACTGGCCCCGGAGACATCGGCATGCTGGCGGCCAAGATATCGCACCGCCTGCCCACCGCCACCGGCTTGAAGAAGACGCCGCTGGTCGCTTCCTGGCACACCAACCTGCACCAATACGCAAGACTTCGCTGTTCCGGCTGGCTGCCGCGCCTGGCCGACAAGGCCATCGGCGGCTTCATCGAGCGCGAAGCCTTCCGCGCCGCAGCTCGCTTCTATCAGCTGGCGCGCGTCAACTTGGCACCCAATACAGAAGTGCTGGAAGATCTATGCCACCGCACCGGCAAGCCGGGCTTCGTGATGCCACACGGTGTCGACACCATCCGTTTCAAGCCCAATCCGGAGCGCGCGCACGGTGGTCCCGTGGTGCTGGGCTACGTGGGCCGCTTGACGCCGGAAAAGAACGTCCGCTTCCTGGCCGAGGTAGCCGCCCAGCTGAAACCGGAATCGTTTCGCTTCCTGATTGTGGGTGATGGGTCGGAAAGGGAGTGGCTGGAAAATGCCATCCCCCAAGCCGAGTTCCGAGGCATCCTGCGAGGCGCGGACTTGGCGGCCGCCTACGCGGAGATGGACGTGTTCCTCTTCCCGTCGCTCTCCGACACGTTCGGGCTGGTCATCCTGGAGGCCATGGCCAGCGCCGTCCCGGTCGTCACCTTCCACCGTTCCGGCCCCTGCGTCGCCGTCCGTGACGGTGAAACTGGCTTCACCGCGAAGACTCCAGCGGTGTTTACCGGCTCTGTGGAGCGGCTGATCGACGACGCTGCTCTCCGGGCCAAATTGTCGCAGGCAGCCTATCTCCAGGCCCTGTCGTTTTCCTGGGACAAAGTCTTCGATGCCGTCTATGATTCCTACGAAGCCTTGCGACCACAGGAAGTGACCCTCACCGCCGCCTCCTGACCAGCGCTCAGGAGCAAAACAGCGAACGAGTTCTTGACGGCTTGGCACCTTGGCGGGATTCTTGAAAGCTCCGAACTTCGGAGGCAGCACAACTAGAGTACCGAGATCAGTTCCGCCAGCACGCGGCACTCTTCGCCTTCCACCAGTTCCCAGGCTTGAAACTCGGGATTCAGCGGCTCCAGAATCACCCGCCGCTGCTGCACCGCTCCCTCCGCGTCGTACTGTTTCACCGAGCGGTAGCGCTTCACGGTGTAACGCTGCTCGGCATCGGAGAAATTCTCCACCAGGACTTTGCGGCCATCCCGCGAACCAGCCGGTTGGTAGCGGAAGATGCACAGGCTGCCATCGGGAATCTCGGGTTCCATGGACCGGCCATCGACCCGCGCCACAAACATCTGGCTGTCGATCCGCTGATCCTCCGGCACTTCCAGCCAGCGTTCGGCATCCGCAGCAAAAGCCTCCGGCGTCATCGCTGCCCCCCAGGACCCCGCCGCCGCCGCCAGCGCTACCACCGGCAAGTGCGTGGTGTATCTCTGTACCGTCGCCGCGATATGCCGGTCATAGGCGCGGCCCACGGCGCGGTCCAGCGAATCCACCAGGATCACATCGGGATCGGAAAGCCGAAAGGTGTTCGATAACGACGAATAAACCCAATGCAGAAAAGATCCTAAGCCCATTTCCTGCAACTTCTGGTTGAGGTCGCGCGCCATGGCATGGAGATCGATCGTTTCATCATCCGGGGTGAACTGTTCCCAATCCCGGCGCAGACGCAGACGCGCGTCATCTTCGGTCCATACGAGAACACCACAAGCTACCCCTGGTTCCCCGGGGAGGTGTAGTTCTACTAGAGCGAATTTACCCGCACTTGGCGTCGATAGGGAAGCCATCTCTCATGTGACAGATCGGCTACCGCGACGCCTTCTTGCACTCCTGCGTCGCGCAAATAACCTGCCCTATGGATTATAAGGGTAATATCCCGTTCGTGCACGGACCTTTGCCGTGGGGAAGCGGGGAACTTCGACGCGGATCTTGCGGAAGATCTTCGGTTTGACGTCGGTACTGTCCGGCGTGTACCGCATGATGTACTGGGTGGTGATCTCACCGGTGACGTTCGCGACAGCCTTAAACAGGCCTTGCGCGATCGCCGAAGCGTAGCCGCCGGTCCCCACTTTGAGCGCGTAGTTACCCTCATCAGAGGGGGTGGACAAATACCCCGAAACGTCCTTGTAGACGTTCTGAAGGGGGTATTCGACACGGCCGCCCGTCTCCTCCGCCAGCTTCACCAGATTCTTCTCGCCATCCGAACCGAAGCCGAAGGCGGTGGTGGAGACGCCGTAAATGGTCACCAGATTCCGCTGGGCCAGTTCGAGCACTTCATCGAGCGACTTCTTGCTGGCATTGTCATGACCATCGCCGACAATCACAATGATGCGCCGCGGTTCCACCGGCTCACCCTTCACCAGCGTGCGGCTGGTGCAGGCGATGTAGACGGCGTCGTACATCGCCGCCCCGCCACCGGGTTTCATCTTACGGACCTTCTCCAGCACCTTCTCCGCGTCGGTGGTGGTGTTGGCCAGCAGTTCCGCGTCGCTGGAGTAGCCGATCAGGTAGCCGGCATACTTGGGCTGGCCCGGCAGCAGCGTGAAGATCAGCTCCTCCACCGCCTCCTGAAACTTCTTCCACTGCAAGCGGTTGGCGTTCGATTGGTCAACCAGAAAACCAACCACCACCGGCTGATTGCGTTCCCGCGAAAAGTACCGGATGTTCTGCAGCTTGTTCTCGTCGTAAACCTCGAAATCGGCTTGCTCCAAGTCGCCCACAAACCGGCCCTTGTCGTCGGTCACCGTCACCGGCACGATCACCTCGCTGACACTCGCCGCCAACGCGTCACTCTGCACTTTGGGCCGGGCACCGGGTTTGTCCTGGGCCAAGCCGATTGTGGGCGCGGTCAAGGCCGCTGCCGGAACCACTGATGCCAGGAAGTCACGTCGCTTCATAAAATCCTTCACGGGCGTGGCACATCCAGAACCGCCGCTTGCCGGTCACGTGCCAACCGCCTACGCCCCATTATAAGAGTCCCCACGGTAAGCAAAGCTCCCGCGAACGTCATAATTCCGCCAACGAGCACCGAATTGGGTGAATATCGCAGTTCGATGTGGTGAAATCCGCGTTCGAGTACAACGCCGCGCACGATGCCGTCCACCGTCAAGACTTCCTGCGCTTGCCCATCCACCCGGGCTTTCCAGCCTGGATACGCCACATCGCCCAACACCAGCAGTCCGCGGCACTTCATGTCCGCCGCGATCACAACCTCACCCGAATACTGCCGCAGCAACGCCGTACGATCACCACGGCAACTCTCCAGCGGCAGTTCCCGATCCATTACGGCACCCTGGCTCAGGTCAAAGGAGCTGTCCCGCAGCAGCCGGCCCCGGTCGGTCGCCGTGGTGGCCCGAAACGTCTGATGCACCGTCCAAACGCGCGGCAGGCCGCCCTCCATAGGATAGACGTTCAGCCCGTGCACCCCTTGGAACACGGCCGTTTGCTTCGGGTCCAGCGGAGCCTTACCCACCCAGTGCGTCACCCCCACCACGCGGCGCACATACGGGTCGTGCAGCCCGGCGTCGAGAATATTCGCCGTCAAGCTCGCTAGGTATCCGCCATAAACATCGACTCCCATCCAGTCACCCAGATTGTGTTTGGCGACGGCGTCATCCAGCATGATGCGCACCGGCTGCGGCTGCTGGCGCAAATAGTCCACCACTTCCTGATGCAGCGCTAGGTTCTTCAAATAGGGGGTCGGCGCCGGATCGTAACGGTTGGGCCAGTAGTAGGGGGCCATCAATGATAATTCAAGAAAACAAACCGCTGCCATGGCACCAGGTGAAAAACGTGAGGCGGCCATCACCAGCATCAGCAAGGCCGTCATGATGGGGCGCTGGTCAGGCACCGCGCTCACGCCGTGGGTAACCGCCCAGCCGGCGTAGAACAGCAACACCATGGCCGCTCCACCCGCCACCAGCCACCGCCACAGCGGAGTGGCCATGCGCGGCAGATCAGAAATGCCCAACGCGGCCAGCGGGGCCAAGCCGAGGCTAAAGATGACCACTGCCATCGAGGGTGACCGGGCCTTCTCCACCATCGGGACCAGGCTGTAGAGGAGTCCCTCGATACCACCAAACTGCGCCAACGAATAGACCAGACCGGCACAGGCCAGCACCGCAAAATACGTGTGCTTGCGCCAAGCCGCGGCCGCCAGCAATAGTGCCGCCAGCCCCACAAAGCTGCTCGTGTTGAAGTTGAGGCCTGGAATGATAAGTCCAAGAAGCGAAAGCGGTTGGAAGCCGTATTGCTGATGGATAAAGTAGGGCACTACCTGCTTCCAGTCAACCGGCTCCGCCAGCCCCACCCAGCGCTTCGCCAGCCGGCCATACTCAATCGCCGGAACCAGCTGAAGTCCTGCCACCAGAGCGACTATCATGCCAAACAGCAACAGGTACTTTAACTGTGACCATTGCCGCCAAGTAAAATAAAGCCATGAGATTCCAACGGCAAGTGAAACAAAAATAGGAATTTGATGGTGCCCAGACAGCCAAGCCATCCCCAAAAAGAAGCCACTCAAGGCGGCGCTGTTCCAGGCGTTTTTTCCTTCTACTGCACGCAGATGGAACATGAAAATTAAAGGAGCCCAGATCGCTCCATTCACCATCTGCGGCCAGTCAATATTGCCGACGTAGCCACCGAAAGAGAAAATCATCGCGCCGGTCAGCGAACCCAGCACGCCGGCCTTCCGGTCCCTGCACAGCAGGTACATGAACCAAGCCGCAAAGAAGTGGATCAGTACGTAGTACCAGTGAAGGACGCCCACCCGGAGCCAGCCCCGCTTCAGCGGCATCAGAAACATCAGCCAGTTGGGCGGATACGCCGCCCCAGGCTGGGCCTGCCCCACCAACGGCTGACCTCCCCATTCAAATGGTGCCCACAAAGGCAGCCGGCCGGCCTGGATCTCGCCCGCCTGGAACTGGAACCACGGTAGTACTTGATGGGCTATGTCTGGCGACTCCATCCAGGAATACTGGTTGGTGAGCACCAGTTTCCAATAGAAGGCCACGGTGATCAGAAACAGTACGAGCGCTGCTCGCTTGGGACCAATGTGGTGCATTTCAGCCAGGGTGCGGAAACTCGATGATAGCGAAAGTTGTTGCACCAAAGCGAGTTTTCGATTGGCGGCCCAAATGCTAACACTACAGTATGATGGCCCACCAAACCATGGCGGGCAGGGAGAATGGACATGTTGCGCACACCCCTGATGTTGAGCGTTTCGATGTGGATCGCCGGTGGCCTGGCGGCCTTCGGGCAGGATGACGCACCGGGACGAGGCGTCGCCCGCCTCAGTTTGCTTTCCGGCGACGTCTCCGTCCGCCGGGGCGACACCAACGAGTGGGTCGCCGGAGCGGCCAATGGCCCCTTGCTGGCCGGTGACCGGGTTCTCTCCGGCGCTGCCTCGCGGGCAGAGGTCCAGTTTGATTGGGCCAACCTGATGCGGCTTTCCGCGAACACTGAACTCCGCCTTACCGAGGTAGAGCGGGAACGCTATCAGGTGCAATTGGCTCGAGGGACGGTCACCGTCGCGACCATTCGCGATTCCAGTCTCGATGGTGAGATCAGCACGCCCAGCGTGGCCGTGCGGCCGTTGCGGCGCGGCCTCTACCGGGTGGCCGTCCGCGAGACCGACTCGGGTCCGGTGACGGAAGTCACGGTCCGGAGCGGGGAAGTGGAAGTCTTCTCTCCCCGGGGAACCCAGCGCCTTCGCCCGGGGCGCACCCTGCTGGCCCGGGGCGACTATCGCGATCCGGAGTTCCAGCTAGTGGCCGCGCAACTGGAAGACGATTGGGACCGCTGGAACGAGCGGCGCAATCGTGAGCTTTTGAAATCAACGGCGTACGATTACGTCAGCCGCGACGTTGCCGGTGCGGACGAACTGGATGGTTACGGCAACTGGGTCTACTCCTCGCCGTACGGCTGGGTATGGCAGCCGCGAGTGGCGGTGGATTGGGCTCCGTACCGGCATGGCCGCTGGAGCTGGGTGGATTGGTATGGCTGGACCTGGGTTAGTCACGATCCCTGGGGCTGGGCCCCTTACCACTATGGCCGCTGGTTCTGGAATGCCAACCGTTGGTGCTGGTGGCCTGGCGGCATCGGCTCACGTCACTTCTGGCGTCCGGCCCTGGTGAGCTGGGTCGGCTGGGGTGGCGGAGGCTTTGGCGTAAACCTGGGGATCGGTTTCGGCGGCGGCTGGGGCCGTGTCAGCTGGATTCCGCTGGCACCCTATGAGACCTTCCATCCCTGGTATGGCTCCCGTTGGTATGGCCGGGGTGGAAACAACACCACCATTATCAACAACGTCAACATCACGAACATCTACCGGAACGCCCGCGTCAACAATGGCCTGACCGTAGTTGAAGCCGACAACTTCGGGCGCGGGGGCGCAGTTCGCAACCTGGGTCACAATGGCCTTGATCTGGAGCGTGCCTCGGCCGCCCGAGGTCCCCTACCGGTGGTGCCGGACCGCAATACCACCCGGTTTAGCGACCAACCGTCGCGGGTGGCGGACGTAGACGCCGGTCGCGGCGGTGAGCGGTTCTACTCACGGCGTGAATCGCGGCCCGTGGAGCGCATCTCGTTCACCGATCAGCAACGCGGTATGGAGCGCATGGCCCGGGATACGTTTGGTGATCGCACGGGGCCCTCCGACCGTGGCGTCATGGTGGACCGAGGTGCCATCGCTGGCCTCGGCGATCAGTCGCGCGGGTCCGGCGTGGATGGCAACACGAATCGTGGCGATGGGGCGATCGGGCGAGGGAGAGATGCCGAGACCCGTCGCGTGGGTGAGGTAGGCGAGGGCTGGCATCGGGTCGGTGCCGGGACCGACGGTGCGGGCTCCGTGGTCCGGGGCCGCGATGAGATGCGGGGAGGGTCCAGCGGGAGCGATGGTTCCGGCTGGCGTCGCTTTGGTGAACCCCGCAACGATGGCCGTTCGAGCGACGCCTTGGATGCGCAAGGTCGTGGCGACTCCCTGGGTCGTGGTGGACGTTCCGGCCGTGGTGAGCGCGACTTGGGCAACAATGACTACCGCGGCTCCGGCGCGCGGATGTCTGAGCCAGACAATGTCTACGGGGACCGAGGCGGCCGCTCGGGTTCCATCGACCGGGACCGGAGCGGCAATTCCGGCCTCTCCGAGCGCGGCGGTTTTCGGGATTATTCCGGTCCAGCTAATCAGCCGGAGCCGGGGCGTTCGGATCGTTCTGAAGGCCGAGGCTCGCGGGAGAGCTCGGGCTTTGGAGGGTTCGGTGGATTCGGGGGGTTCGGCGACGGAGGCCGGAGGGCCGACCCGGTCCAAGTGAATCCGCCGATGGTGCGTGAGCGCGGCGGAGACCGGGGTGTCGATTTTGGCCGTGGCCGGTCGGGTAACGAAGGGTACTCTCGCGGCGATTCCAGCCCGCGCATGAGCTCACCCAGAATGGAGATGCCACGGATGGAGATGCCACGGATGGACTCACCGCGGATGGAAATGCCCCGCAGTGGACCGTCGGGCGGCGGAGATCGCTCCGGTGGCGGCCGCAGCGGTTACGGTGGTGGGAATGAGCGTGGTGGGGGTGGCGGCGAGCGTGGGGGCAGCGGTGAACGTGGCGGCGGCGGCCGTCGGGGCAACTGAACTACAGGCAGCGTGGCGAGAAGGACGAACATTCTCGCCACGCAACATAATGCGTGTTAGCAGCACTACTCGATCCGCCGATCCCGAACCCCTCGTTGGTCCACATCCCCTCAACCCTGAAACTTGCACCCCCCTCACACCATCTGAAATGCTATAGACGATGCCTCAATCCACCGCTCTCGATCCCCAAGCCATCCGCACCCAGCATGGTGTCACTCTGGTCTCCGCCGCCCAAGAAGGCCATTCCCGCAATCGACTGCCGGCAGGCACCTACGGCTTCACGGGAGCGCCGGGCGAACCCGACGGCGGTCTCTACAGCAAACAGATTTTTCTGACATTTGAAGTGCATAAGTTAAAGGATTCTTCCATCCACCTGCTGGGCTACGTCACCCCCCAAGAAGCCGAGATGTTCAATAACGGTATGCAAACCGTAGACCTGAATTTCTACCCCGCGCCCCATCAGGCCGCCGATACCCTGATCGTGCTCCCCTGGTCCCGCGTCCGCCGTGCTCTGCCGGTCAGCCGGATCGACGGCAACTTCATGCCCGCCACCATTGCCCCACGTCCATGATTCCGCCGGCCGGGGCCACCCCCACGGTGGCCCAAGTCCTCCAGCAATTCGCCCGGCAACCAGCCCGGCACTTTCTCGGCGAATGGAACTGGAAATCCGCCGCCGTTAGTGGCCTGCTGCGCGCCATTATCTTCTTTGCCACCACGTTCACGGCCGGGCTCCGGGCAGCGTTAGCCGCCCTCACCTTGGAGGCCCTCTACCGCATCATCGCCTCCGGGTTCTACGGAGTGGCCGCCCAGTCCCTCCGCCATGCCCAGCCCCGCTGGCAGGCGGCGACCGTGGTGATGGTTATCCTGCCGATCCTGATTCAAGCCCTCGAACTGGCCGTCCACTGGGCCGCCGGAACGCCAAATCTCTGGCGCGGTGTCGCCGTCTCCACCGCCGTCGCGGCGTTCTCGTCCCTATTCAGCTGGTTCGCCATGCAGCGCGGAGCTTTCCTGGTCGGCGCCGAAGCCCGCCCCTTCTGGGAAGACCTTAAGCGCTACCCGGCCCTGCTAGCCGAGTTCCTGTGGGCCGGACCTCAATGGCTGTTCGCAGGCATCACCGCGCGCACCGCCCGGCGCAACTAACCGACAACTACCCAGTTCTCCCCAACAATCCCGGCTCGCCGCCACGAACACGAGACAAAAAAGGGCGGCCACTCTTGCGAGCGCCGCCCCTCTGATTCCCTACCCTCTGGCTCGAAGACTACGCCTTCACGGCAGCCGCAGCCGCCACCTGCCGCAGCACGAACGGCAGAATGCCGCCGTTGCGGTAGTAGTCGATTTCCACCGGAGTGTCGATCCGCACCTTCACCGCAAACGACTTCACTGACCCGTCGGCGGCCGTGGCTGTCACCGTCGTCCGCTTGTCGCCCGCCAGCGCGTCAGCAAGACCCGTCAGCGAGAACGTCTCCTCGCCGGTCAGGCCCAGCGATTCCCTGCTCTGGCCATCAGCAAACTCGCACGGCAGCACGCCCATGCCCACCAGATTCGACCGGTGGATGCGCTCGAAGCTCTCGGCGATGACAACCTTTACGCCCAACAGCATCGCGCCCTTCGCCGCCCAATCGCGCGACGAACCGGAGCCATACTCCTTGCCCGCCAAAATCACCAGACCCACGCCATCCTGCTGATACTTCATCGAGGCATCGTAGATCGACATCTGCGCGCCATCCGGCAAGTGCCGCGTGAAGCCGCCTTCGACACCGGGCACCAACTGGTTCTTCAGCCGGATATTGGCGAACGTCCCGCGCACCATTACTTCATGGTTGCCGCGACGCGCGCCGTACCCGTTATAGTCCTGCGGAGCCACGCCCAACGACGTCAAATACTGGCCCGCCGGCACGTCCTTCTTGAACGATCCCGCCGGAGAAATGTGGTCCGTCGTGATCGAATCGCCCAACACCGCCAACGCCCGCAGATTCTCGAACGTGGGCAGCGGAGCCTTCGGGTCCGCCATCGCGTCAAAGTACGGAGGCCGCCGGATGTAGGTCGATTCCGGATCCCAGTCGAACATGTCGCCCTTCGGCGTCTTCATGTTCCGCCACTGCTCCGTGCCCTCGAACACCTCCGCGTACTCCTTGCGGAAGATCTCCTGCGTCACGAACTTACCCACCGCTTCGGCGATCTCTTCGTGCGTCGGCCAGATATCCTTCAGATACACCGGAGCGCCATCCGTGCCCGTCCCCAGCGGCTCCGTCGTCAGGTCGATATCGACGCGACCGGCCAGCGCATACGCCACCACCAGCGGCGGCGACGCCAGATAGTTCGCCTTCACCTGAGCATTCACGCGGCCTTCAAAGTTCCGGTTGCCCGACAGCACCGCCGCCACGGTCAGCTTCTCATCCGCCACCGCCTTAGACACCGCTTCAGGGAGCGGACCCGAATTGCCGATGCACGTCGTGCAGCCATAGCCCACCAGGTTGAACTTCAGTGCATCCAGGTACTGCTGCAAGCCCGAATCGGTGAGATAGTCCGTCACCACCTTCGAACCCGGCGCCAGTGAGCTCTTCACCCACGGCTTCGTCATCAGCCCCTTCTCGACGGCCTTCTTGGCGACCAAGCCCGCGCCGATCATCACACTGGGGTTCGACGTATTCGTGCAGGACGTAATCGCGGCGATCACCACACTGCCGTCGCTCACCTGCGTCTCCACGCCATCCATCACAATCGGAGCCGACTTCACCGCCCCGCCCAGCACTTCCACAAAGTTCGCCTTCACGTTCGGCAGCTCAATCCGGTCCTGCGGACGCTTCGGACCAGCCAGTGACGGAACCACGGTGTTCAGATCCAGGCTCAGGGTGTCCGTGTATTCCGGATCCGGCGAATCGGCCGTCAGGAACAGCCCCTGCTCCTTGGCGTACGCCTCGGTCAGCGCAATGGTATCCGCCGGGCGGTTCGACAAGCGCATGTAGGCCAGCGCCTGCTCATCAATCGGGAAGAAGCCGATGGTCGCGCCGTACTCGGGAGCCATATTGGCGATCGTCGCGCGATCGGCCAGCGGCAGGTTCAGCACGCCCGGACCGTAGAACTCGACAAACTTGCCCACCACACCGCGCTTGCGCAGCATCTGCGTGACGGTCAACACCAGGTCGGTGGCCGTCGCGCCCGCGGCCAGCTTGCCGGTCAGCTTAAAGCCGATCACCTGCGGCAGCAGCATCGAAATCGGCTGACCCAGCATGCAGGCCTCGGCCTCAATGCCGCCCACACCCCAGCCCACTACACCCAGGCCGTTGATCATCGTCGTGTGCGAATCGGTGCCCACCACGGAGTCCGGGTACGCCACGCCATCGCGCGAAAAAGTCACGGAGGCCAAGTACTCCAGGTTCACCTGGTGCACAATGCCCGTGCCGGGAGGCACCGCGCGGAAGTTCGAGAAATTCGCCTGCGCCCAGCGCAGCAGCGCATAGCGCTCATGGTTGCGCTGGAATTCGAGCAGCACATTCAAATCGAAGGCATCCGCCGTGCCGTAGTTGTCCACCTGCACCGAGTGATCGATGACCAGATCAACCGGGATCAGCGGATTGGCCAACTTCGGGTCCGCGCCCATTTTCACCAGCGCATCGCGCATCGCGGCAATGTCGGCCACGCAAGGCACACCGGTAAAGTCCTGGAGGATCACGCGCGCCGGCCGGAAATTAATCTCCTGCGCCACGGCACTGCGGTCCCACCGGGCCACGTACTCAATGTCGGACTTGCGCACGGTGATCCCGTCTTCGGACCGCAACAAGTTCTCCAGCAGTACGCGGATGGAATAAGGAATCCGCGAAAGCGAAAAGCCCGCCTGCTCAAGAGCCGCCAGGCGATAAATCTGATGCACCGCACCGCCAACATTCAACGTCGCGGCCGAGCCAAAGGAATTCAAACTGGGCATGGGTTATTTCTATGGTAGCGCTGAGAGGGGTCCCCGAGAGCGGCGTCAGGCTGTGATCTCGAGCGGCTTGTCGAAGCAACGTGCTTCAGTGGCCCCTTGATTCTGTTTTCGGATGCTTTGATCGCGAGTTGCCCGCGATTAAGGAATCACTCGAGGCGGATCGGTCCGCGCTTGACATGGAAGATCGGGAGCAATTTGCGATTCATGGCTGACCTACTGAGTTACCGGCGCCCTTGCGGCGAAACCGATATTGTATTCACTGAGGTCAGGGCCGTCCTTCCCGCCGAGAAGGCGGACAATGAACCTGCCCGATCGCTTCTGGATGACGATGTGCCAGTAATCTCGATCTTCGGTCTTCGTGACACTTATGAAATCGAGGATTGCCCGGATGGCTGCCAAGGGAAAAAGGAGTGTGTTTTCAGCCGAAGCGCATCCGAAGCATGCGTAGGGGGATTGAGCGGTATTGAGAAATTCAACCTGCGAGCGATGAAGTGCGAACCAGAAGTAAGGCACGTCGCCAGACTCTTTGTGTGTTGCTGAAACGGCACACATCAAGCGGATATGCCCATCGCCGGATTCGTAACGAGTTTGGGATACCTTTGAAAGGTGTATACCCAGATGCGCCTGGGCAAGCTTGATGCAATCACTATGGAAGGATGCCGGAGCACCTTTGCCTGTGACGTCTGGCGTTTCCGCGATGGAGGTTTCTGGACGCGCCCAGAGCTGGATGGCAATTGCGAATAGGGACTTCGCGCGATCCTCAATTTGCGTCGCGCCCCACAGCGCAGACTCGCCAAAGTGGCGGTTTAGCTCGAAATGACTGCTGGAGAAGAGTGCCTTCTTCTCGGCGTAGGGCCGATTACTGAGCTCAGGGTTGTAACCCGTCAGGGTCAGGTTACCAATGGTGTGCAGCCACTCCGCGTGAGTATCCGCTGCCTCCAGGCCTAGCATTTCACTCCATTCCGGGGTGAGGGTCTGCGGCATGACGTGTTCGATACTCGATTCCGCGAAGCTGACGACCTCGTGGTGGCCGTACGACAGTTCTAGGCATTCAAGGATGACCTGACACACGCGGCTAC
Source organism: Bryobacteraceae bacterium (assembly GCA_947458745.1). Lineage (GTDB taxonomy): Bacteria > Acidobacteriota > Terriglobia > Bryobacterales > Bryobacteraceae > JAPKYZ01. The sequence continues at coordinate 150,134 of CANGYQ010000011.1, forward strand.
CGTACACGGGAGAGCGGAGCCATCGCTCGGCGAATTCGGCGTCCGTCGGCCAGCGCCGGTTCTTGCTCTCCCGCGCAAGCGCCATGGATAGCCATGCGGCCGGAGTTTCCGTCACCGGCTTGGATTTGCACAAGGCAATAAATACGCCGGACAATGAATTTGAGGGAACCCCCACAACATTTCGCCGAACGATAAAGGAGAAAAGTATCCCTAAGGCCGCGAGAAACTCAGCAAGAGCAAACTGCCCGTCAGCGTAGTCCTCGTAAATTGATAGGAGGAAAGGGTACACGCTACCGAAATCAAGCCGTCTGAAGCGGTCGAAATACTGCCTGAGTTCCACTTGTGGTTCCGAAACAAGTCCCAAAATCCGGGCGTACAGGGTTGACAACCGTTCCATGCGGGTCATCAGGATACGCACGGAATCAGTGTCGGAATCGGTCACCAGCCGCCTCACGGCGGTATACACATCTCCCTTGCGCACTTCCTCGCCTTCTGCGCCGAGGAAGTGCCGCATGAATTCCGTCAATCCTACGCCGAGACGGGTTTGCATTGGTAGCCACAGACCGTCATACACCGCCTGTTGGTCGGAGACCGGAAAACGCATCAGGAAATAGTTGCGCACCAGGTCCGACTGCTCGAGCGGGGAACCCTTGAAGTTAAGGCTCTCAAAAATCAGGTAGGGATCATCGGTGTCGCTGAGGTTGATCATCACAACCATCAGCCGTTTCTCAATGATGTCCAGGATGCGTTTGGGCTCGATCTTCTCGCCTTCGTAACTGTCCCCGCGCAACCGGCGTCTGAAATAGTCGTAGGCTTTCTTGAACTGAGAATCCGATATGGGACCGCCGGAATCATGGACGAGCCCCGCATAGGCGGCCCGGTCGCCCTGAGTGGGAAGGATCTTGAAGAACTCCGTGCCTTCGCATCCATCGTTGGTTAAATAGAAATGCTGAATCCGGCGGTACGCCACCTGCTGCTCTGCGCCAAGGAGGTCGCGCACTGCGCACATAAGGATGGAAATCGTCGTCAGGCGTTGCTGACCGTCTATGATCAGGAATTTGGAAACGCCAACTGGGACACTCCGGGCAGGCATGGTCACCACCGCGCCCATGAAGTGGGTGGCCTTGTCGTCGGCCTCGTTCGAGTCGTAAAAGACCATAACGTCTTCCCATAGGGTCCGCCACTGCTTTTCAGACCACGTGTAGGGGCGCTGGAATAAAGGCACTACATTCTGCTTGAACCCGCTGTAATAGTTGATAACGAGTGTCGGCGTGGCTTCCATGAGTTTCTGTTGAGTTTACCAGCCGCAAGGCTCCTCAGTCCTTCGCTCCAAGGAGCTTCCGAACAACATTTCGCTTGGTGACTCCAGCCGTCCTTCATTGGTCGGCATTCCAAGAAGTTTGTGGATGGAGGGCATGAGATCGAGCAGTCACCGTGGAAATAGATCATCGTTCTCCCGCAAAGCCGCCGATGTGCAAAGTTTCTCTTGGCGGCTTTGCGCATTCGCAAGAATCGTTTTCGACATGGGCATCGAAGAGACTCGCGACAATATCGATATGCGCCAAGTCCTCCTCCATCGTGGCGAAGACGGCTCCTGGGTGGCCGAATGCCCTAGAGCCTTCCGGGATATGTTTCGCCAAGGCCTGATCAGCAAATAGCACTCGAAAACATCAAGGAAGCCATCACCGCCTACATCGCCGCCCTGGAAGCTGACAATCTGGCCGTCCCCGCGGATCAGTTCGACGCTCATCGTTTCACTGTCTGACCAGCCTCACCACCGCCACAAAGCCTGATAGACTTCGAAATGGAGACGCTAATGGACGCACTAGCGGAAGAACTCGACATCAAGCTGCGCACATGGACGCCGGAAACGGCTGCACAGGTTCGTGATCGCGTGTCCGAAGTGATCAGTTTGGCGGATGATGATCTACTGGACGTGATGCGCTCCCGGTCGCGCGAACAGGAAGTGTTGGATCTCCTGGATGAAGACCCAGCCCGGTGAGATCTGGCTCGCCGACCTCGGCTTAGCGGCAAAGACGCGTCCGGTGATTATGGGACCGGCCGCTTAGTCTCCCGCAAAGCCGCCAAGACGCAAAGAACCTCTTGGAAGTTTCGCCCCTTGGCCCGGTCTCGCGAACAAGGAGTCTTGGGCCGCTTGGACTGCTAGTAAGCTGACCTTCGCAGGTTACTCGGCGCGGGGGAGATTCTTCGCTGTGGCAATGGCCGACGCATTGCGAGAAATGCTCTATCCGCGCGGTTGCTTTTTCAGCTGGGCCAGTACTGCGGCGGCGTCCTTGGTGACTGGTGGGCCGTGACCGACGCAGAGGTACTCGACGCCGGCAAACTCATTTAGTTTGCCGACCGACCGCACATTCTCGGCCATGTCCAGCGTCAGCCCGGCCCACCCGGCCTCCACCTTGGGCCAACTCACCACCACATCGCCGACAAACAGGGCCTTCTTTTCCGGCCACCAATAAGACAGACAACCCGGCGTGTGCCCGGGCGTCGAGACCGCGATCAGCGGCCCAATGCGGTCGCCTTCTTTGATCGTGCCGTCCACCTTGCAGAGCGGATGCTTGCCCAGCCCCAGCGCTAGGCCGATCTGCAGCTTGTAGGCCTCACGCGGCGGTTTGGGCCACAGGGAGACGCGAGTGGCCTTGCGGCTGCCATCAACGATGCCCGCTTCCCATTCATGCGTCAATACCGTCGCCCCGGTGGCCGCCTTGAGCACCGATGTCGACCCGATGTGGGAGCGGTGCGCGTGCGAGTGGATGATGCGCTTCCATTCCGATGGCTGGCGGCCCATCTTCGCAATGGCACCCAGTACTTTCTTTCCGTCGGTGTCAAACAAGCTGTCGATCAGGGTAAGCCCGTCGCCCGTGTCCAGCAGGAATGCGCCAACATATCCGCCCTGCTCCTGGGTGAGGTAGTGAAGGCCATCGGTGATTTTCATGCGTGCATTGTGTCGGAGAGTGTGGCCGATTGCATCCCATCCATCCTGATCCACCCCAGTGACAGCGGGGCCGATTACAGTGGTACCCTCCCTGGATATGGCACGCATCTCCCGGCGCGAACTTGGCATGGCGGCTTTGACGGCTGCTTCCGCCAGCGCAGCAGACACGAAGTATACCGGTGCACTGGATGGCTTTGAGGCCAAGGTGAACACCACCACCTTTGACCCCACGGCCTGGACCCGGGAGCGCTGGAAGACAGCGCCTCTGCAACTGACCTATAAGCCCGCCCCGGCCCGTGAGACCCAGGCGTGGCAGCGCAAGCTACGGCTGAAAATCGCGGAGTTGGTGGGCGGTATCCCGGCCGCGCGCCCGCCGCTGAAGACCCAGTTATTGGAGACGCGCACCTTTCCCGGTTACCGCCGGGAGAAGTTGGTGATTGAGACCCGGCCTGGGGTGGCCATGCTGGCCTATGTGTTGACGCCCCTGGGCGCCACGGCTCCCCTACCCACCGTCATCTGCGTGCCTGGCCACGGGCGTGGCGTGGATGACATTGTAGGCGTGGCCGACGATGGCCGGGACCGCACCGACAAGGCGGGCTATCAGCACGACTTCGCGTTGCAGGCCGTGGAGCAGGGGATGGCGGCCATCGCCATTGAACCCATGGGGTTTGGTTGCCGCCGCGACGAGAAGACGCGCCGTCGCGGACTGGGCACCAGTTCCTGCCAGCCCAATGCGGGCGCGGCGCTGCTGTTGGGCGAGACCATGATCGGCTGGCGCGCTTACGACGTGATCCGCACCATCGATTACATCGAAACGCGCAAGGACCTGGACGCCAAGCGCATCGGCTGCATGGGCATTTCCGGCGGCGGCACGGTGACGCTGTTCACGACGGCGCTGGAACCGCGCATTAAGGCGGCCTTTGTATCGGGTTACCTGAACACATTTCGCGATTCGATCCTCAGCATCTCTCACTGCATCGACAATTATGTTCCTGGAATTCTGAACTGGGCCGAGATGTACGATGTAGCGGGTCTGATCGCCCCCCGAGCGCTGTTTGTCGAATCCGGCGACAGGGACAACATTTTTCCGGTAGAGGCCAGCCGCGAAGCGGTGGCCCGGGTGAAGGCGGTCTACACGGCCTTGGGTGCGCCCGACCGGGTGGGACATGAGGTTTTTGGCGGGGAGCACAGCTTTCACGGCGTTCAGGGTTTACCGTTTTTGAAGCGGGTCCTCTCGGATAGTTAAACTAGTGAGTGCGAATGAAAGTCACAATTATTGGCACCGGGTATGTTGGGCTCAGCACCGGTGTTTGCTTGGCATTTATCGGACATGATGTCTACTGCGTCGACACGGACGAGGCCAAGATCGAGGCTCTCCGGGCGGGCAAGACTCCAATCTTCGAGCCGCATCTGGAAGCAGTGATGGAAGCCGCCAAGGCGCGGCTGAACTTCACGACGAAATACGAGGAAGCCGTTCCCGGTAGCGATGTAGTTTTCCTGGCGGTGGGAACGCCGCCGCTCCCTTCGGGCAGCCCGGACCTGACCTATCTTTCCAGCGCGGCGCGCACCCTGGGGAGCCTGATGGGCGACCGCTTTACGGTCATCGTCAACAAGTCCACCGTTCCCGTCGGCAGTGGAAACTGGGTGGATTCCATCGTCCGCGACGCCTGTCCGGCGGGTGATTTCTGCATCGCCTCCAATCCCGAATTTCTGCGCGAAGGTTCCGCCCTGGGTGACAGCCTCTACCCGGACCGCATTGTGATCGGCTCGGACAACCCGCGCGGACTGGATGTGCTCTATCAGCTCTACCGCCCGATCCTGGACCAGAGCTTTACAGCACCGTCGTTTCTTCCCCGCCCTGGCGATTGCAACTCAGCGCCACTGGTCACCACCGACCTGGCTTCGGCGGAGCTGATCAAGTATGCCGCCAACGCCTTTCTGGCGCTGAAGATCAGCTACATCAATGAGATCGGCAACCTGGCCGGTAAGGTGGGTGCCAATATCCAACATGTGGCCCGGGGCATTGGCCTGGACAAGCGCATTGGGCCCCGCTTCTTGAATGCCGGGATCGGCTGGGGCGGGTCCTGCTTTGGCAAGGACACCTCCGCGCTGATTTCCAGCGCCCAGGAATACGGCCTGACGATGCCCATCGTGCAGGCGGGCCGCGAAACCAACTACCGGCAGCGCGACCATGTCGTGGAGCAATTGCTGGGAGCACTGAAAATCCTGAAGGGCCGCACCATCGGCTTGTTGGGCTTGGCCTTCAAACCGGACACCGACGATCTGCGCGACGCTCCGGCGATCGATATCGCCCGCCGTCTGATCGAGCGGGGCGCTCGCGTGCGAGCTCATGATCCGGTGGCCATGGCCAACGCTCAGCAACAGTACCCCACGCTGGGCGTTCAATGGTGCGACACCGAAGAGCAGTTGGCCCAAGGAACGGACGCTCTCGTTCTGGTGACGGAATGGGATCAATACCGGGATCTCGACTGGGCGCGGCTCAAGACCTTGATGCGGACGCCCATCATTCTGGATGGCCGCCTGTTCCTGGACCGGGCCAAGATCACCGATGCCGGGTTGCAGTTGATCAGCCTGATCTAGCCAACCCCGGCGGACCAAACTTCAGAGGGCGGGCGTGTGACATAATTTCCAGTTCATGCGCCAACGCCATATTGTTCTCACGCTGCTATTCCTGCTTTCGATCATCACCTACGTGGACCGGGTGTGTATCTCGGTCGCCGGTCCGCGGATGCAGAACGAACTGGGCCTGGGGCCGGAGCAGTGGGGCTGGGTGGTGGGCGCGTTTACGCTCTCCTACGCCCTGTTTGAAGTCCCTTCCGGCGCCATGGCGGACCGCATCGGCGGACGGCGGGTACTCACCCGGATCGTCGGCTGGTGGTCACTGTTCACTTCGCTGACCGGAGTTGTTTCCAACTTCTGGACCTTGCTCGCGGTCCGCTTTGCCTTTGGAGCGGGAGAAGCGGGAGCCTATCCTTGTTCCGCTTCTGCCGTGGCCCGGTGGTTCCCCTCCGCGCAGCGGGCGCGAGCCATGGCGACGGTCTGGATGGCTAGCCGCCTGGGCGGCGCCATCTCGCCGTTGCTGGTTGTTCCTATTCAGCAAAGCTACGGCTGGCGGATGTCGTTCTACGTGTTCGGCGTCGTGGGCTTGATCTGGTGCGCTGTCTGGTATTGGTGGTATCGGGACCGCCCGGAGCTGAAGGCCAGCGTCACACCGGAAGAGATTCGCGAGATTGGGAATCCCGCCAACGAAGGGCACGTGGCCCTGCCCTGGGCCCAGGTCTTCAAGCAGCGCAACTTCTGGATCATCCTGGCGATGTATCACACGTACTGCTGGGGCTCGTACTTCTATCTGTCCTGGCTGCACACCTTCCTGGTGAAGGGCCGCGGGATGAACGAGGGTGAAATGAAGAACCTGTCGTGGCTGCCCTTTGTGGCGGGCATGATCGGAAATATTTTCGGTGGCACCGTAAGCGACCGGCTGGTTTTGCGCCTCGGCTTGAAGCAGGGCCGGCGCATTGTGGGTTGTGCAGGCTTGGCGATGTCGGGCGTCTTCATGCTGACCTGCGCGCTGAACCCCAACGGAATCGCCTGGGGACCGTTGGTGCTGGATGGCAAGGTCTCAGGCATCATCCTGCTGAGCCTGGGCTACTTCTCGATGGACTGCATGCTGCCGGTGGCTTGGGCCGTCTGCCAGGATGTGGGCCGCAAGTACGCGGGGGCGGTTTCCGGCTCCATGAACATGGCCGGACAGCTGGGCTCGTTCATGTCATCCATCGCTTTTGGCTATCTGGTGGGGGCGTGGGGCGACTACAACCTGCCGCTGATCCCGTTCTCGGCGTCACTGATGCTCAGCGCTTTTCTATTCACGCGGATCAATCCGGAACAGCAGTTGATTCCGGGGGATGAGCTCCCGGTCCAGAAAGCGGCCTAGCGCGCAGCCAAGCTTGGAGCATCAGCCGGCTCCACAGCTTGACGCAGCGGTCACCCGGTTCCAGGTCAGTTGTGGCGCCGGGCAGGAGATCCTCGGCCCAGTCCCGCAGGGGTCCTCCGCAGAGCCATTGGGCCAGCGGCACGGAGAATCCCTGCTTGGGCCGCTCAAACAGTGGGCGCGGCAGATACTTGGCCAGCACGTCGCGCAGTACGCGCTTTTCGGACTTGATCGAACCCGGTAGCGACAGTGCAAAGGCCACCAGACGAGGCTCCAGAAACGGCAGCCTTACTTCGAGCGATGCTTCCATGGACGCCCGGTCCAACTTTACCAGCAGGTCATCGGAGAAGTAGTGCTTCAGGTCGTGCCGGGCCATCCAGTCGAAAGCGTCGCGGCCCTGGCCTTCGCTTGATCCCCCCATGACGCCCGCATACAGCGAGCCCAGGCTACGGGCGCTCATCGCCCCCGCCAGTAGCTCCGCCTTCTCCCCTTTGGCCCACCGGCTCACCAGTGGAGTGGCCACTTGCCGGAGCAACCATGGGACACTGGCCAGCGCTTCAATCTGGTGGTACCGCGGATAGCCGGCAAACAGCTCATCGCCGCCATCACCGGCCAGGGCCACGGTCACTTGAGCGCGGGCCAAACGCGAGACCAGGACGGTGGGGATCTGCGATGAATCAGCGAACGGCTCGTCGTAGATCGACGGCAGGTCTGGAATGACGGCCAGAGCCTCACGGGCCGTCACCAGCAGATCCGTATGTTGGGTCCCCAAGGTCTGCGCGATGGCACGGGCGGCGGCGGATTCGTCATGGCTGGCTTCTTCAAAGCCAATGGTGAAGGTCCGCACCCCGCCCGCCATCGCGACGACGGAACTGGAGTCCACGCCCCCCGACAGGAAGGCCCCCACGGGCACATCGGCCACCAGGCGCGACCGGACAGCGTCCTTCAGCAGCGCATCCAGTTGATCGGCCGCCTCCTCGCGCGACCCGGAGAAGCGCGATTGCAGCGGCAGTTCCCAGTACCGCCGGGGCGTCTCACCCACCCGGAGCCAGTGCGCGGCGCGCAGTTTGTAGGTGCCCTGGTAGATGGTGCGGGGCGCGCCAATGTAGCCCCGGTCGAGAAACTCGGCTTGGGCTTGCCCATCGATGTCACCCGGCGGCAGCGCTTTCAGTTCAGAGGCGAACCAAAAGGTGTGGCCCTCCTGGCGGTAGTAGAGCGGCTTTTCACCAAACCGGTCCCGGCACAGCGTCAGGTTCTGGTCCCGCCGGTCCCAGACGGCAAACGCGAACATCCCATCAAAGGCCGGAATCGCCGCTTCAATGCCCCAACGCTCAAACGCGGCCAGCATCACCTCGGTATCAGAAATTGACCGGTAGGGATAGTTCCGGATCGCCCGCCGCAGTTCCGGGAAGTTGTAGATCTCGCCATTGAAGGTGACCACATACCGCCCGGTGGCGGAGACCATCGGCTGATGCCCGGCTTCGGTAACATCGATCACGGCAAGACGCCGATGGCCCAACGCCACTCCGGCGGTGGCATTCACCCAGACCCCGCCGCCATCCGGACCCCGGTGCACCAGCGTGCGGGCCATGCGGGAGACGTTCCGGGTCAGCCAATCCTGCTGCGCCCCGCCCCATTGCCAGATGCCCGCGATCCCGCACATATGCTACGCCTTGCCTCCGGTCACATAAAGGCCTGGGGCCTCGGCGCGGAGAGTGTCCACAATTGGCTGCCCCGTCATCAGCCCCTGGTAGAGCCGATCCAGTTGATCCACCATCCGCTGCTTGCCGTAGTGCTCGAGAGCGAACCGGCGCGCCTCAGCGCCTCGCGAACGGCATTCGTCCGAAGCCTGCGAGAGGCGCAGCAGCGCCTCGCTTAAGGCCTGGGCATCCTCGGGCGTCACAAGCGAATGCGTTCCCGCCACATCGGGCACACCACCCACACCCGTGGCGACGAATGGCCGCCCGGCACCCATGCCTTGGATCAGCGCCACCGGTGTGCCTTCGTTGCGCGAAGTCTGGACTAGCACATGGCAGCGCGCGAGAACGGGCAGAATATCCTGCTGCCAGCCCACCCATTCGACACGGCCCGGGAAAGCTTCGGTTAGGGCACGCACTGTGTCCCGGTCCGGCCCATCCCCGGCGATCAGGAAGTGCAGCGGTGTTCGGCGCACCACGTCCGCCAGCAGCATTAAGTTCTTGACCGGCACGAACCGCCCCAACCAGCCCACCGTGAACTCACCCGGCGCGCCGGGGAGTTCCGGCAGGTCCATGCCGAGCGGAACGATAAACGTCTTTCGCGCTGGGGCAATGCCGAACTGATGAACGATCTCGCCGCGTTGCTGCGCCGACAGCACGCACACCGCATCCGTGCCCAGCGCCAGTACCTTCTCCACCGCACGGATCAGCAGATTAATGGCAGGGTTGAAGTAGCCGCGGAGCACATTGCCGTGGAAGGTGTGGACGATGTGCGGCACTCCGGCCAGGACGGCGGCGACGCGACCCAGCAAGCCCGCCTTGGCCGTGTGGGTATGCACGATGTGCGGTGACCACTGGCGCATCAGGCGGTAGAGTTGCACCACTGCTGTGACATCGGAATGATGGACCAGCGCCGGAGTCATTGCCGGAATGCGGATGAGGGCATCCTGAGGTTGCAACAGATAGTCCATGGGCAGGTCGTCTTGGCCACGCTCGCCAACGGCCAGACGAGTCTCATAGCCCCGCGCCGCCAGTGCACGATTGGCGATCAGGCAGTGCAGCGGCGGACCGCCCGCCCCCAGCCGCGTGAGGATGCGCAACACCCGGGTGCTCATCGCTTGCGTGCCACGACACGTACTTCTTCAACGGGCTGGATGAGGCGCAGGGCGGACAGCAGAGCCCGGTGAGCCACCGGCGGCCAGCCCCATTGCGCCGCTTTCACGGCCGCGAAGCGTTCGTAGCCCGTGGGTCCGCAATGCGCCTGTTCCACGGCAAAGCCCGCGGTCTCCACCAGATTGCCGAGCGTCTGGGGGTTCCACGAATAGAGATGATGATTCGGCTCATCCGGGCGGAAGCTGCGGTAGCGGGCCTCGCGTTCGTAGGGCACGTAGAGCAGCAGCAGCCCTTGGGGCGCCAGTACGCGGTGCATCTCCGTCAACGCCGCTACGGGTGAAGGCACATGTTCCAGCGCATGGTGGCACAGCACCGCCTCCACTGACTCGCCCGGCACTTGCGCCATCGCGGGAAAGAATTGGATCCCCCGGCCCGCCAGCGCCGGCCCCAAGTGAGCCGCAATGTCAAAGCCCCAGCGCGACTGGCACTTCACCGCCGCCAGATTCAAGCCAGTGCCCACGCCGTATTCCAGCACGCGCCAACGCGGCTCAATCGCGGGTTGAATCTTGCGGGCCCGCTCAGCAGCCATCAGGGCATAAGCCACCTCCGGTACTTCCAACTGCGTGGCGTGGTAGCCGCTTGCTGCCTGATAGAAACTTTCAGCCGTGGGCATGGGCCAACTCCTTTGAACCACCTCGGACCGCCGCCAGGAACTGCTGGCGCCGGTCCCGTTCGAGCGGGCCGGCGTAGCGCCGGGCCAGGCGAATACCCCGATCAGAAAGATCGGCATAGCGCGCCCGATCATTTAGGGTGACCTCGATGGTCTCCGCCAGATCGGTGGCACACTCTCGCTCCACCAGCTGTGAGGCCGGGAGCAGTTCCGGAATGCCGCCCACTCGTGTGGCCACGACCGGCACACCCAGCGCCATTGCCTCAATCAGCGCCCGAGGCATGCCTTCGCTACGAGAAGCCAGGACAAACAGGTCCGCTTGGGCCACCACTTGGCGGACCGCCTCCGCTCCGGCCAGTTCGCCCGCAAACTGCAACTGGACTCCCTCCCGGCGCGCCAGGGCTTGCAGTTCAGGCTTCATACAGCCCGCACCAACAATCGTCAGCAGCGCTGGCTTGGGCAACTGGGCGATCGCCCGGATCAGCACATCATGGC
>CANGYQ010000012.1 GCA_947458745.1 Bryobacteraceae bacterium
CAGCCCTAGTTCACAATCTCCGACACCGTGCCCGCGCCCACCGTACGGCCGCCTTCGCGGATGGCGAAGCGCAGACCCTTGTCCATGGCCACCGGCGTAATCAGCTCGATTTCCATCTGCACGTTGTCGCCCGGCATCACCATTTCCGTCCCGGCCGGCAGGTGCGCCACACCGGTCACGTCCGTCGTCCGGAAGTAGAACTGCGGGCGGTAGCCGTTAAAGAACGGCGTGTGACGGCCGCCTTCTTCTTTGCTCAGCACGTACACTTCACCCTTAAACTTCTTGTGCGGCTTGATCGAACCCGGCTTGGCCAGCACCTGGCCACGCTCCACGGCATCCTTTTCGATACCGCGCAGCAGCAACCCGACGTTGTCCCCGGCGCGGCCTTCGTCCAGCAACTTCTTGAACATTTCGACGCCCGTGACCACCGTCTTCTTGGTGTCCGTGAAGCCGACGATTTCCATTTCCTCGCCCACCTTGCAGATCCCCTGCTCGATGCGGCCCGTCACCACCGTGCCACGGCCCTGGATCGAGAAGATGTCTTCGATCGGCATCAGGAACGGCTTGTCCGTCACGCGCTCCGGTTGCGGGATGTACTTGTCGACGGCGTCCATCAGGTCGTCAATCGACTTTTCCCACTGCGGTTCGCCATTCAACGCGCCCAGCGCCGATACCTTCATCACCGGCAGATCGTCGCCCGGGAACTGATAGCTCGACAGCAGCTCGCGCACTTCCAGCTCCACCAACTCCAGCAGCTCGGCGTCTTCCACCATGTCCACCTTGTTCAAGGCGACCACAATGTAAGGCACGCCCACTTGGCGGGCCAGCAGAATGTGCTCGCGGGTCTGAGGCATCGGGCCGTCAGTTGCCGCCACCACCAGGATCGCGCCGTCCATCTGCGCCGCACCGGTGATCATGTTCTTGATGTAGTCGGCGTGGCCGGGGCAATCGACGTGCGCGTAGTGACGGTTCGCCGTCTCATACTCCACGTGCGACGCGGCAATCGTGATGCCACGAGCCTTTTCTTCCGGCGCATTGTCGATCGAGTCAAAGCTCCGGAACGACACCTTCGGATTGTGCTTGGCCAGCGTCTTGGTGATCGCCGCCGTCAACGTCGTCTTCCCGTGATCGATATGTCCAATCGTGCCCACATTGCAGTGCGGCTTCGATCGATCAAATTTTTCCTTCGCCATGGAACTTATATCTCCCTAAAGAAATTCGCCCTTAAACTCGATGCGCCTTAGCGCGCTACCTTACCTTGGACCTTCGCCACGATCTCGTCCGCGATGTTACGCGGCACTTCTTCGTACTGCCCGAAGTGCATCGTGAAGCTACCGCGACCCTGCGTGCGGGACCGGATATCGGTGGCATAGCCGAACATTTCGCTCAGCGGCACCATCGACTTGATCAGCGTCGTATTCCCACGCAACTCCGTGCCCTCCAGGCGGCCACGGCGGGAAATCAAATCGCCGTTCACCGTACCCTGGTAGTCATCCGGAACCACCACCTCCACCCGCATCACGGGCTCCAGCAGAACCGGCTTTGCCTTACGGAACGCTTCCTTGGCACAGATAGAAGCGCAAATCTTGAACGCCATTTCCGAAGAGTCAACTTCGTGGTAGGCACCTTCGATAACCGTCACGCGGACGCCCGCCATGGGGTAGCCAGCCATAACGCCAGATTCGAGCGTTTCCACCACACCCTTCTGCACAGCCGGAATAAATTCCTTCGGAATCGTTCCGCCGCGAACGTCGTTGACAAACTCGAAGTCGCCTTCCTTGGGTTCGACACGAAGCAACACTTTGGCGTACTGACCACTGCCACCGGTCTGCTTCTTATGCGTGTACTCGTACTCCGACATGTTGCGGATAGTTTCGCGGTAGGCCACCTGCGGTTTGCCCACATTGGCTTCCACGTTGAATTCGCGCTTCATGCGGTCCACGATGATCTCCAAATGGAGCTCGCCCATACCGGCCAGGATGGTTTGGCCCGTCTCGGCGTCGGTCGACACGCGCAAGGTCGGATCTTCCTGCACCAACTTGGCAATCGCCATGCCCAGCTTTTCCTGATCGGCCTTCGTTTTCGGCTCAATGGCCAACTGGATCACCGGCTCAGGGAAGTCAATGGCTTCCAGGATGATCGGATTCGCTTCGTCGCAGATCGTATCGCCGGTGATGACCGACTTCAAACCCACGACCGCACAGATGTCGCCCGCCAGAATATCCGTGATGTCCTCACGCTTGTTGGCGTGCATCTTCACCAGGCGCCCGATACGCTCCTTGCGGCCCTTCGCAACGTTAAAGATGCTCTCGCCCGCATTCACCTTACCCGAGTAAACCCGAATAAAGGCTAACTGACCCACGAACGGGTCGGTCATGATCTTGAACACCAAGGCCGAAAACGGATCATTGTCGTCCGCCTTGCGCTCCATCTGTACATTCTTGTCGTCAACCGAGGTACCCATCATCGCAGGCACTTCGAGCGGCGAGGGCAGATAGTCGCAGACCGCGTCCAGCATATTCTGGACACCTTTATTCTTGAACGACGAACCACAAATGACCGGGAAGATCTTCTGCGCAATGGTAGCCTTGCGGATACCCGCCTGAATCTCGGCTTCCGAGATCGCCTCCCCATTCACAAACTTCTCAAACAGCGCGTCGTCAGACTCAGAAATGGCTTCGACCAGCGCTTCGCGGTACTCTTTCGCCTTATCGAGAAGGTCAGCCGGAATCTCGACGTCGTCGTACTTGGCACCCAACGTCTCGTCGCGCCAGATGCGGGCGGTCATCTTCACCAGATCGACCACACCCTTAAACTGATCTTCCGCACCGACCGGAATCTGAATGGGCACCGGACGGGCACCCAAGCGCTCCACAATCGTCTGCACCGAGTGATAGAAGTCAGCACCGATGCGGTCCATCTTATTGATGAAGCAAACGCGCGGGACCGAATACTTATCAGCCTGGCGCCAAACTGTTTCCGACTGAGGCTGCACACCAGCCACCGCATCGAACACCGCTACCGCACCATCGAGCACACGGAGCGAACGCTCCACCTCAGCCGTAAAGTCGACGTGGCCGGGAGTGTCAATGATGTTGATCTGTATGTCACGCCACTGGCAAGTGGTTGCGGCGGAGGTAATGGTGATACCACGCTCCTGCTCTTGGGCCATCCAGTCCATGGTGGCCGTACCTTCATGCACTTCGCCAATCTTGTGCGTACGGCCGGTGTAGTAGAGAATGCGCTCCGTGGTCGTTGTTTTGCCGGCATCGATGTGGGCCATGATGCCGATGTTTCTCATTTTGAGGAGCGGGGTGGTGCGTGGCATGGTTTATTGGGTCCTAGTAGGATCTAATTTCACTTACCACCGGTAGTGGGCGAAGGCCTTGTTAGCTTCCGCCATACGGTGAACATCGTCTTTCTTCTTGATCGCGCCACCGCGCAGGTTCGCGGCGTCATTCAATTCGTTGGCCAGTTTGTCAGCCATGCCCTTTTCGGGGCGGCTGCGGGCATTGGTCAGGATCCAGCGAATGGCGAGGCTTGTACGGCGATTGTTCGGAACTTCCACCGGCACTTGGTAGTTGGCACCACCAACGCGGCGGGTCTTCACTTCGAGCAAGGGCTTGCAGTTCTCGACGGCCTTCTTGAACACCTTCAGGGGCTCATCGTTGGCCCGCGTACGGAGGGTCTCCAGGGCCGTGTAGAAGATTTTCTGGGAGACGGTTTTCTTGCCGTCCCACATCATGGAATTGACAAATTTCTCAGCCAGCGTGGACCCGAAAACTGGATCCGGGGCGACTTCGCGGGTTTCAGCTCTTCTGCGTCGCGACATAGATTACTTCTTCTTGCCTCCCTTGGCGGCCGGCGCGGCAGCAGCGCCGCCCTTCGGACGCTTGGCCCCGTACTTGGAACGGCTCTGGCGGCGATTGGCGACACCAGCGGTATCAAGCGTGCCACGAACAATGTGGTAGCGCACACCGGGCAGATCCTTCACGCGGCCCCCGCGGATCAGCACAATGGAGTGCTCCTGCAGGTTGTGGCCCACGCCCGGGATGTAGGTGGTCACTTCGATTCCATTGGTCAGGCGCACACGGGCAACTTTACGGAGAGCCGAATTCGGCTTCTTCGGCGTCGTCGTGTAGACACGAGTACACACACCGCGGCGCTGGGGACAGGCCTGCAAGGCGGGACTCGCCGTCTTATAGTTGGTCGGCTTGCGACCTTTGCGCACGAGTTGATTAAACGTCGGCACGAAATACCCTCTTCGCTCACTAAAGTCGTTCGGGCCAGCCCTCGGAAGCGGGGAGCTTCCACGGCCGTAAGCCCAGGATCGGCAACCTCAGGTTAAGTTAAAAACTATTCCCAAGGACGACAGCGCAAGAATATGCGCTGACCATGACTCTCATCGTGAAAACCGCAAGCGGCTCCAAAACAAGGGGCTGAAAATCAGCCTGTCTGACATTTTGCTGCGGAGGCAGCACCAAGCGGGCAGTGACTTCGGACTCCGCCCATGCTCCACACGGTGAAGACCGAAGGAACCTCGGGGCGGGCACCCGGCCGGACCGCCTTTGCCTTTTCAGGCTACTGATTCAAGCCAAGCCTGAATCAGTTCCACAAGCGGTGGTAGCGCGGGAGCAGAGATCGACTCCCAAACCCTCATAGAATAGCGGGCCTGTGACGGTCTTGTCAACTTCACCCGGGACTGGGTGTTCGGGGCAGGCTGATGACGAAGGCCTGAGGCTCCGCGCCCAACGATGGGGACAGCCGGAAAGCCTCACCGCCTCAGTAGTTTAGCAGGGGGTCTCGGTAACAGGGAACTTGCGCAATGCGCCCCGGTTGCGCCTGGCGGCCCCATGTCCATCCCCGGCTTCGTACGGATCAAGGCAGAGTGTCAGCCGCGACTTCCAATTGGGCCGAACCGTGCTTGGGACATCACCCGGGACACAAGTGTTTGTGATACTTTTAAGGGGTTGGCCATGACAACGCCGCCGCCAACCACCCGTGAGCGGGAGTAATTCAGTGGTAGAATGCCAGCTTCCCAAGCTGGACGTCGCCGGTTCGAACCCGGTCTCCCGCTCCATATAATCAGTCAGATAGCCAGCCTGGCGAGACAGCAGGAAGGCCTTTCGTTGCGCCGCAGATCATCTCCCCTACACTGAAGTGACATGCTCAACCGGGGCTATGCTTACACCTCGATCATCAGTAGCAAGTACCAGGGACAGAGCCTCGTGTCTCATTTGGCTAGCCTATATCCCCACTCCAGCCGGCAGGCGTGGCTTGAGAAGCTGGACAACGGCGAGGTTACCCTCGACGGCAATACCGCCACGGGAAGCGAAGTGGTCACGTCGGGGCAGACGCTGGTCTGGAACCGGCCGCCTTGGATCGAGCCCAGCGCGCCGCAGCAGTTCGAGGTTTTGTTTGAAGACCCTCATCTTTTGGCCGTCAATAAACCCAGCGGGTTGGCCACTTTGCCGGGGGGCGGCTTTATGGAAAACACTCTGCTGCGCCTGGTGCAAAGCCGAACCCCCAGCGCCAATCCGGTCCACCGGTTGGGCCGGGCCACTACGGGCATCGTCCTGTTCGCCAAGACTCCGCAGGCGGCTTCTCATCTGTTTGCCCACTGGAACACATCCAGAGTGCAGAAAATCTATCGGGCGCTGGCGCAAAACGTGGCCCGGCAGGACGACTACGAGATCCTCACACCGATCGGCCTGGTACCGCATCCACTGATTGGTTCCGTGTGGGCCGCCAAGCCGGGTGGCAAGGCGTCGAAATCGGTGGCCCTGGTGATCTCGCGGACCGCCAGCACCACCACATTTGAGGTCAGTCTGAATTCGGGCCGCCCCCACCAGATCAGAATCCACCTGTCCAGCATCGGCCATCCTCTGGTGGGTGATCCGCTGTATGGCCCGGGCGGCCAGCCTCTTGAAGACCTGCCTGGCCTACCGGGCGACGGGGGGTACCTTCTGCACGCTCACTTCTTGAACTTCCATCACCCTCTTACCGGGGAGCGAATCGAACTGGAGGCAGCGTTACCGCCGGAGTTCTCGTTACATGCGGCGGCTCACGGCTCGAATCAGGCGGGCTGACCGCGGGAGCCGCAACGATCAACTGCCTTGGGCTCCAAGCCCCCTCTCAGCTAGTTCAGGCTAGCGTCGGGCCTGCCACTGCAGATTGTAGAGCCACGACAGTAGTTGTTCCGCCAGTTGGTTGATGGCGGGCAAGTCCGGGGCGTGGGCGGCTTCTTCGAGCTTCTTGCCCAGTTGGGAAAGCGGATGAAAGCCGTAGAGACTGCCCGTGCCCTTCCAGTTATGGGCCAGTTTGGCGATTTCGGCGAAGTTCTTTAGGGCGGCCAACTCAGTGAGAGCGGCGGCCTGCTGCCGCACCTGTTCGAGGAATAGCGGCACCAGATCGGCCAAATCCGGATCGACCTCAATGCAGGCGGCGGGCGTCGTGCTGGCGGTGGGGGCGGGCAGCGCCGGGGGCCCCATTGGGCAATGACGTCGAGCAGAGTCTGGGGCCGGACCAGGTTTGGTGAGGGAGTCGTCCATGCCAGCGGCCAGTGCTTCCTGGCGATAGGCCTCCAGGGCATGCGCGGTTAAGGCGAGGATGGGTGTCCGGCGCCAGCCGGTGGCTTGCTCCTGTTGGCGGAGCTGCTGGGTGGCTTCCAGGCCCGTCAGGTCGGGCAGCATCAACTCCATCAGAATGACGTCGAAGGACTGTTTACCGGCCAGCGCCAGAGCTTCCTGGCCAGTGCTGGCGACGCTCACCCGATGACCCTGTTTTCCAGCACGCGCCGGGCATAGTTCTGTCCGCCCCAGTTGTCTTCCACCAGCAGGACAGCAGCGCCCACCGGCGGCCGGGACCGGGGTGCGGGGCTGGGGCAGCCAGGGTGAGCAGAGGTAGATGAGCTGGTCCTGGTCGGGCAGCCTCATCATTTGGCCTCACAACATCAGGGCGTTATCACCCACGCGGATCAGAAAAAGCAGTCCCGTGCTTTGCGCAATGCTGTCGAAGTCCAGCTTCAGCTTCGGCCGTTCGATCTCGATAGCGCCGGCGATGGGTTGGCCGGTGGCCAGGCGGGAGCAGATCTTGCGCAGTGAGGAGCCCACGCTGGTGGCCGTCAAGTTCCGGTCAAACGAAAGGTGAAACGGGAACAGAGAATGCAGCTGCGCCTCGTTGAGTACGGGAGCCGCAGAAACAGTCGTCACATCACTCTATTTCGGCCGTTACCACTGGACGAGGAACTCGTCATGGTCGGCACCCGCGTCCTTGGCGACACTAAGCTCCACCTGGACCGGCGTCGCCAACATCTTACCCAAGCCTTGGACGAGACCCTTCACGAAAGGGGTTAAAGAAGCCCGATCCGAGAGGTAGTGCAAACGGAGCGAGCGGTCACCCACGTCACTCACCAGAAAATCCGGTGGCGCCAGGTGCGGAAAAATCATGCTGAGCCGGGCGTGGAAGTTGGGCAGGTTGAGCAGAAACTCCCTCAGCGAACTGCCGCCGGACGCCATCAAGTCGCTGTAGCCGCGCTTGGTTGTTTCCAGAATCCAGTACTCGCCAAATGCCTCCATTACCTGGCCGGGCGGCATGCCGAGTGCGTCGCTGGTGGCCCCCACCAGCCCGTAGGTGATGGAGTCCGAGTACCCTTCCGAACTGATGAAGACATCGATGTCGACGCCCGCCTGCTGCTTAATCTGATCCCAGACTTCTTCACCGTGGCTTGAAGTGACCATCTCTTCGATGGCCCGGTTCACCATTCCGTACATCCTTGCCTGCCCCTTACGTTGCGCCCAATTGGCGAATCTCCCCAATCTTCTCTTCCAGCCCAAACTTCTTCAACATGCGATAAAACCGGGTGCGGCCCACCTTTCAATTCGCGCATCGCCGCTGATGCATTTCCTTCGTGCTTTTCAAGAGCCCCCAGCAATAGCTTTCTGGATGCTTCTTCCAGCGTTCCTCCGGTGGGGTCCGATTCCGCCGCCGAGGTGCCCGGCGTTGAGTTAGCGGAGCTAAGGTGCAGACGATCCGGCAGTTCTTCCGGCGTCG
The DNA here is from genome assembly GCA_947458745.1 of Bryobacteraceae bacterium. Taxonomy (GTDB): domain Bacteria; phylum Acidobacteriota; class Terriglobia; order Bryobacterales; family Bryobacteraceae; genus JAPKYZ01. The sequence continues at coordinate 8,053 of CANGYQ010000012.1, forward strand.
GCCGTCAGCACCACCACCGGCAACGCCGGGTAGCGATCCCGAATCCGCTCCAGGGTCTCAATGCCGCTCAGGCCCGGCATGTTGATGTCCAGGCAGATCGCCTCTGGCTCCTCTTCCGCCAGCGCGGCCAAACACTCTTCGCCACTGGCCAGACAGGTGACGTCGCACCCGTCCTTGCGTAGCCACCGCTCAACCACCACGCGCAGGTTCTCGTCGTCATCCACCGGATGAATCAGACTCGCCAAATCAGTGCGCACAAACACAGTATTCCAGGTTGCAACTGGGTGGCCGTCGGAAGAAGAGCTAATAGGCTCATATTTTCAATGGGATACATTCGCACCCAGGCGATGGGTGGAACGCGGGCGGTGCCCTGTACTGTTTTGAGCTGTTCCGTTTCAAGACGGCGAGACAGCGGTGGCGGGTCAGCGATGCGTGCCCCAAAGCGGCCAGACGACACAAAAGGAAAGCGTAAAGCAGTGAAATATATAATGCTACTGAGTTATCATTAGCATTATACTGATGAGGCTTATTCCCTTCTTCTTCGCAGTCGTGGGCGTCGTAGCCGCGCAAGACGCTGTCGTTCGGGGCGTTGTGGTTGATTCTGGCCGTATCCCGCAGAGTGGAATTGAGGTGGTCCTGCAACCTGGCCAGCAATCCGCCCGGTCCAACAGTCAAGGAGAGTATGAGATCCGGGGGCTGAAGGCCGGCGCGTACCTGTTGACGGCGACGGGGCGTGGGTTTGTTCCCTGGCAGGAGACGATCCAGGTGGAAGGGACCACTAGGGTCGCCATCCAGCTCAATACGGTGCAAACTGCCGTGGAGGTCCGGGCCGCCGTCGATGACTTTCTCGCCACCACTTCGGTGAGCGTCACGAAGTCGCCCCAGAACCTGATCGACCTGCCGTATGCGGTTCAGGTGATACCCAAAGCCCTGCTGGACAGCCGGGCCATTCAGGACATCAAGGATCTTTACCGCAACATCAGCGGCGTCACCGATTCGCCCTACTCCGGCATGACCATGCGGGGCTTCACGCAGCGTGAGGTGTTGTTCAACGGCGTTCGGGGCAATCCGTATGGCAGTCTGGAAAACGATATCAATGATGCGGGCTTCTCCACTTCCCAGGGCCGTCTGTCGAACATTGAGTTTGTTGAAGTACTGAAGGGGCCTGCGGCGGTGCTGTTTGGCGCGGGAGAGCCCGGTGGCGTGGTGAACTTCGTCACCAAGAAGCCGCGCCAGAATCCATCGGCGGAGGCCTCCTTCCGGCTGGGCAGCTTCCGCCAACGCGCGGGCCACGTGGATGTCACTGGACCGCTGTGGCGCGCTAAGAATCTGTTCTACCGGGCCGCCTGGTTTCAAGAAGACCGCCGTGTCTTCCGCTACAACGCCGGCAATGAGAACAGCCACTTCGCGAGCGGTCTATCGTGGAAGTTTCGCGAGGCGACCTCGCTCGGGTTTGAGTACGAGTACATTGACCAGAACCTGCCCGGCCACCGGTTGCGCGGCATCCCGGTGAACAGTGCGGGCATCAATCTGACGAACCGGGAATGGAGCGCGGCGGAGCCGACTGACTTCTCGGCATTGCAGGCCCGGGTGTTCCAGGCCCGCCTGGATCACTCCTTTACTTCCACCTTCCGCACCGACGCCACCTTCCGCTTCCTGAACTTCGACCGGCCGGAGCGATACCACGAACCGCGCGGACTGAATGCGGATGGCCGCACCATGCGCCGGGAGTTCCGCAACCAGTATCGGGCCAACCAGGATTGGTCCTTGACGCAGAATGCCTACCAGCGCTGGTCCCACAAAGGACTAGGGACTCACAACCTGGTGTTTGGCTTTGAAGCGGTGCGGCAGGACTGGCTGGGCCGCTACGGCACGAACCGGGAAGCCGAGCGCGGCGGTCCGGTGCCTGGGATTGACCTGTTCGCTCCCATCTATGGCCGTGCGAACGGCGACCGCTACCCGACACCCGTGTTGTCGATACAGACCATTCAATCGGGCCGCACCGGAGTGTTTGTCCAGGATCAGATCGAGATCCTGCCGCGCTGGCAGGTGTTGCTGGGCGGTCGCGTGGAACGATTTGCCGACGATGGTGTAGCGCCGTCGCCGGTATCATTCCGCACCACCGCCTGGACCGGACGCCTGGGAACGGTCTACCGCGCGTTGCCGCGCCTGTCATTGTTCGGCAGTCTGTCCAACAGCTTCATCCGGCCACCCGCTTTGGCCCAGACCCCATCCGCCAACGGGCCCCATCAGCCGGAAACGGGCCTGCAGATCGAAGGCGGAGCCAAATCAGAACTCAGCCGCGGCCGCGTTCTACTGACGGCTTCGGCCTTTCGGATCGACAAGAAGAACGTCCTCCGGCCGGACCCGGTCTTTGGCCCCACCGGGGCCAACTTTGCCGCCGTGCTGCCGGTGGGCGAAGTACGCAGCCAGGGATTGGAGTTCGATGCGACGGGCCGCGTGACGCGGGACTTTAGCGTGGTGGTGAACTACGCCTACCTGGACAGCACGATCCGGCAGGACCGCTTCGTGCCCGCCGCTGTGGGGCAACCGATGCCGAACGCCGCGCGGCATGCCTTTGGCCTGTTCGCCCGATATGAAATTCCGCGCACCGGCACGGCCATCAGCATCGGCAATGAATCGCGCGGGCGGCGTGTGGAGCCCTACGCTGCCATTGCCGCGGCCGGCTACCGCATCTGGGATTTCGGCTTGTTCCAACGCCTGGGCCAGCGCCTGGAGTTGCGGTTCCAGCTGGACAACGCCTTTGACCGGACCTACGCCACCGCCTCGTTGTTTGCCGCTCGCGCTGGCAACTGGCCCGGCGCACCGCGTACGGCCACCGTGTCGTTACACTTCCGGACGCCGTCCAAGTAGATGCGGGAGCGGCTGGCCGCGGTTGATCTGCTACGAGGGCTGGTGATGGTCTTGATGGTGGTAGACCATGCGCGGGAGTATTCGGCCGGTCCCGGGCTAGTGAGCGACCCGATGGACCTGGCGGTCACCTCGCCTCTGCTGTTTGTCCTGCGCTGGTGCAGCCACTTTTGCGCCCCGGTGTTTGCCTTTCTGATGGGCGTTTCGGCGCATTGGAGCGCCGGGCCAAGGCCCAAGGCCGAGGCGTCCCGTCACTTCGCGCTGCGGGGCTTACTGCTGATCTTGCTCGAGTTCACCATCATCGACTGGTCGTGGAACTTCTACCCGGCGTGGCCGCGAAAGTTCTTCCAGGTGATCGCCGCTTTAGGGGTGGCTCAGGTCGTCCTGGCCCTGGCGGTTTGGTTTCCGCGCCGGGTGGCCCTGGTATCCGGCGTGGTCATCATCGCAGCCCACAACCTGTTGAGCCCGGTCCATTTCCCGGCCGGCACGGTGGCACACTACTTTTGGTCCTTCCTGCTGCAGAAGAACGTGCTGCCGCTCGGCGCGGGGTTTGAAGTACGGACAACATATCCGGTACTGCCTGTGATCGGTATCGCGCTGTGTGGTTTTGGCGTAGCCGGATGGCTATTTGGTGAAGAATCCGGGCGGCGGCTGCGCTGGTTGGGGGCGGGGTTGACAGCACTGTTTGTGCTGCTCCGGACCAGCAATCTCTACGGCGACCCATTCCCATTTCAGCCCCAGGGCGGGTTGGTCCAGTCGGCTATGTCGTTCCTAAACGTCACCAAGTACCCTATCTCGCTGCAGTTTGCCTTGATGACGCTGGGGCCGGCTTTGTGGGCGCTCGGAAGTGGGACCGGCAGCATTCGCCAGTGGGCACCGCTGCGAACCCTGGGGCAAGTCCCATTGTTTTTCTATACGGCGCATCTCTATGCGCTCCACGCGGCAGCGCTGATTGGCGCGTGGTTTCTCGGTTTCCCCACGTCGAGCTTTGATTTCGCCCACCGGTTCGGCGGCATCCCGCTGGGCTTTGGGTTTCCGCTGTGGCTCACTCCGCTGTTGGCCCTCGGTATCACCGCGCTCCTGCTGCCGCTGTGCCATTGGTATGGCCGAGTGCGTGGCACCCGGCGCTATGGGCTGCTCTCTTACCTGTGACGAAGCCTGCCTTTGCCGGCAGCAAGTCTGGTGCCGCCGCTAGTTGGACCAGTTCAGACCGACGGCCGGAAGCGAGATACGGCCCACCGTGGAGCGGGAGCTCATCTCGATCTCCATCAGACCAAACATGCCGCCGCCGCGGACCTGGGCAAAGACGCGCCGGCCTTGGCGCCGTTCCACCCGGCCGGTAAATTCGATTCGGCCGCCCTCAGCTTGAAACGTCACCGTCACCAAACCGCCGTCGGCAATGAAGACGCGCACACCATCCAGACGCCGCCGCTCCCCGTTGCGGTCGCGATAGCTGCCGCTATCCCGCCGTCCGCCGTCAAACCGGAAGTCGCCGTTCACGATCCAGCCGTTGCCATCGCCCCAGCCGTCGTTCCAGCCATCGTCTTCATAGCCGCCCCGTGAGCCCCCGCGATTGCCTCCACGATTGCCACGCTCGTGGCCGCCACCTCGATCACCGCCGCCGTAGCCGCTGCCGCCGCGCCAGAAGATATCAAACGTATAGCCTTCGCGGCCGCCCTTGCTGTCTTCAATCCGGATGATGGCCCGTCCCCCATCGTCAGCCGAGCGGATCAGTTCCTGCCGGCCACGGCCGTCGATGCCCTTAAAGCGGAACTGCTCCGGACGATTGGGCATCTGCTGATTGCACTGGAAGCGGCGGAAGGTGGAGGGGGAACCGTTGAGGGTGCGGATCGTGGCGTTGGGGCCCATGATCTCCACCTCAGCGACGTCGTCTACTTCCACTTCAATGGTGCATTTGCCTTCGCCGCCACCCCCGCGAATCTCAGCCGAACGCCGGTCCGTAATGCGCTGGCTCCACAGGCTGGTCAGGCTGAGCGCCACCAGGCAAACGAATCTCTTGTTCATGCAATGGCTCCTTCAAATCGGCAGGCCCAGACTCGAACTCTCACTGTATCCAGGACGGCCCCTCCCCCTCCGGCGTTGCGTCCTTCAGCGGCCTCACCGGGAGCGGACACTATACTGAAGGAATTGGTCCGCTATGGCATTAATTGACGCAATCAACATTAAGCGCCGGGGGTTGTTTGAACTGGACGACACGCCCTTCTACTGCATGGATGCCGAGGTGAGCACACCCACCGCGCGCGGCGGCCAGACGCTGGTGCGGCTGAAGGTCCGCAACCTGCTGACCAACGCGGTCTTCGAGAAGACCTTCAAGGCGGGCGACAAGTTCAAGGAACCGGACTTGCAGAAGATCCCCGCCTCCTACATGTACTCCGACGGCGACGGCTCACACTTCCTCGATCAGGAGAGCTTTGAGACGTTGACGCTGACCGAATCCGTCATCGGCAACACCGTCGAACTGCTGGTGGAAGGCACGATGGTGGAGATGCTGAAGTTCAACGGCAACCCGATCGGCCTGGAACTGCCGCCCGTGGTGGAACTGGAAGTAACGGAGGCGGAACCCGCGGTGCGCGGTGATTCCTCCAGCGGCAGCGTCACCAAGCCAGTGACCCTGCAAACAGGCCTCGAAATTCGCGTACCGCTGTTTATCAAGGTGGGCGAAAAGGTCCGAGTCTCCACCGAGACCCGCGAATTCGGCGGACGCGCCTAGCTTAAGCCGCCGCCTGCGCCATCAGGTGCCGGGCCAGCATGTCGCGGTAGGATTCAAGGCCGGGCCCCTGCCAGTCAGGGTCCTTGGCCATCTCATCCCAACTCCGCAGGCGCAGGATGTCACGCAGTTCCGGTACTGCAGCAAAGTGCGCCGCCGTCTCCGCATCCATCGGCCCGCCTTGCAGCCGCAGGGTCTCCACGCTGGCTGGTGAGAGCCGGGCAAAGTAGTTGGGGTTGACCGCGGTGAGATAGCGCTTGGCATCCACGTGGCCCCCCACCAGCGCGGCCAAGCGCTTGGAAAACCCGTGCGCCTCCAGCCACTGCTGGCCGATTTCATCGTGGTTGACGACACCCACCCGTTCGTCGCGAATGGTGCCCTCGACATCCAGCAGATGGCCGATGTCGTGCAACAGAGAAGCGAGGATCAACTCCTCGTCGCCTCCGGCCTTCTGCGCCTGGTAAGCGCACTGTTCAGCATGTTGGAGCTTGGAGACCGCTTCGCCAAAGTACTCCTCACCGCCGGAGCGTTGGAGCAGGTTGAAGATTTCATCAATCACTTGATCGGTGGAAAGCGAGGTGGCTGGCATCGGATTGGATCGGTCGGACTACTCGTAGCGTAGCGCTTCGGTGGGGGCTAACTGCGCCGCGCGTTGGGCGGGCAATAGCCCGAAGACCAGGCCCACCAGCAGCGACACCGCAAAGGCCACCCCCACACTCCAGCCCGAGATCCGGATATCCAGCGCGCCATCCAGCGCGATGCGTGCGCCCAGCGGCACCGCCAGCCCGCACACAATTCCTATCAGCCCGCCGCCAATTGAGATCAGCACGGCTTCGGCCAGAAACTGCGCCATCACTTCGCGCTTGGAAGCCCCGACGGCCATGCGCAGGCCAATCTCCTTGGTGCGTTCGGTTACCGTCACCAGCATGATGTTCATGATGCCAATGCCGGAAATCACCAGAGCAATGGCGCTGACCAGGATCAGCACTATGGTTAGGATCACGCCAATGTTCTCCGCCGCTTCCAAGATGCCACCCAGGTTGTCAACGTAGTAGCGCGCGCCGGGACGATGCCGGCTCTCAATGATCGCGCGCACAATCCCGGTCAGCGGTGGCACGTCTTCAGCCCGCTTGGCCTGGATGTAGAAAGGATCGATCCGTTCGTTGCGAACGAAGTACTTCACCACGCTCACCGGGATCACTACGGTGCGCTCATTCAGTTCCGACTGGCCGAAGGTTTCCGCTTTCTCGCGGAACGTTCCGATAACGGTAAACTCAATCCCCTTCACCTTGATCGTCTGGCCGATGGCACCGGCCTGGCTGCCGTAAAGACGCAACGCCAACTTGTGCGTCAGCATGGCCACCTTCTGCCGGAGCAGCACTTCGTTTTGATCGAGCATGCGGCCCGCGAGCACTACCAGGTTGCGGACTTTTGGATAGTCTTCATCGGCACCCAGGATCTGGACGTCTTCCTCCCGGCCCCCAATCAGCATGCGGTCGCCCGTGTTCATCACCGCCGTGGCCGCGACAATGCGGTCCCCCAATTGCCGGCGCAGCGCCTCGATGTCGGCCAGCTTGACAAAGTCCGCATCCGCTACATCGGCGTCTCGCGTGCCCACTTCGTAGTAGCCCCAGATGACGTTAGAGCCCAGGCCGCGGATCTGCGCCAGGATGTAGTCGGTGGAGGTCAGCGAGATCGTCACCACCAGGATCACGCTGGCATTGCCGATCACCAAACCCAGGCCGGTGAGCAGCGTGCGGACGCGATTAGCCCGGAGGGCGAAAAAACTGGAGCGGAGAGTCTCTCTGATATTCACGGGCCAGTTTCTATCCCCATGGCAGCTTTAGCCGCCCACCTTACCCATCAGACGCCGGGCTTCCTCACGAGATGGATTGTCGGGAGTGAGTGGACTGTTCACGTAGCGCTCCAGTAGCGCCTTCGCTGCGGGCAGATTGCGCTTGCCATCAATATAGGTGGCAGCTCGCTCAAACAACAGCGTCGGGTCGTTCGGGTTCAGCTTTTCCGCCTGGGTAAAGGCCGCTTCGCTTTCCGCGATACGGCCCCGGCGCGCCAGGAACTTGGCTAGGTCAATAGCCCGGCCAATTTGTGTCGGGGCCAACTCCATCGCCCGGCGCAACTGGGATTCGGCCCGGGAATACTCCTTACGGCTTTCCGCCAGGCGAGCCTCGGCGAAGTGCCGCTCGGCCGGATCAAGGGCGGCAATCTTGTCGATCAGCGCCTGGGCCTTGGCTTCGCCACCCCCCAAAAAGCCGGGCGCCTGAATGTAGTAGTCAAACAGATCGTTCAGTGCCTCGCGGTAGCGAGGGTTCAGCTCTACTGACTTTTCAAAGGCTTGGCGGCACTTGCTGGCGAGACCGGGGGCACTAAGCATCGACGAAGTTTCCGCCCTCCGCCCATAGGCACGGCCCAACCATAGCCAGACGGTAGCGTTGCCGGGATCAGCCGCCGCCGCTTTTTCCAGGGCATCGGAAGCTTTCTTGAACTCGGTTCGCCCGAACCAGCTTTGCCCGATCAAGAGCCAGTCCGCTGCCGTCTTGGTGGCTACGGGGCTCAACTGATTGATCACGCCCTCGTAATCGGCCGTCAGATACAACTTTCGGGCGCGGGCCAATTCCGGCGTGTCCGCCGCGAACGCTAACGAGAAGCAAAATATCGTACTTACCAGCAACCGGACCAATGTTCTCAACCTTTCTTCAGTATAAGAGACGGGGCATCCGGACGCTTGGGTTCAACAAGTTGCCCCGTTGGCCCGGCATCGGAGGCATACGGGCACGTGTTCAAGGTCCAAGGCCGGAAGTTGGCGGGGTAGCCGGAGGGCGTGCGCGGAGGCCGGGAAACCTTCGCGCCCGGCGGAACGTCCTCTCTTCAGCAGAGCCTTCCCGGTGGAGATCACCGGCCAGATGTAGTACCTTGAGAAGGAATTGGCGATTGCTATGACCGATTTTGGGAGGTTGTTCATGTTCCGGAGACTCGGATACTCCACCGTGTTGTTGATGTTCGGCGCTTTGGGCGCGTGGGCACAGACGTCTTCTCTTGAAGGAGATGTGAAGGGAGAAGACGGCAAGCCCTTAAAGGACGCCATCGTTCTCATTGAGCGCACCGACATTAAGGGCAACTACAAGACCAAGAGCGACAAGAAGGGCCACTGGTTCCATGCCGGCCTGCCGCTGGGCACCTACATCATTAAGTGCGAAATCGGCGGCAAGATCGTGGACCAGGTCTCCGGCGTCCGCACCCGTTTGGGTGACCCGACGGCGATCAACTTCGATTTGCAGCAAATGGCCGCCAAGCAGAAGGCGATGCAGGCCGCGGCGTCCACCGGTCAGATGACCGAAGAGATGAAGCGCGACATGTCGCCGGAAGCCAAGGCCGCGCTCGAAAAACAGATGAAAGAGCGCTCCGCGGCCATGGCCAAGAACAAAGCGCTGAACGACGCTTTCAACGGCGGAATGGAAGCCCTGAAGTCACAGAATTGGGCTGGCGCGGTGGAAAGCTTCACCAAGGCCGGTGAAATGGACCCCAAGCAGCACGTCATCTGGGCCCAACTGGCCGATGCCTACGTCGGTTTGGCCAAGAGCAAGACGGGTGCCGAGAAGGACGAAGCTGAAGGCAAGGCGCAGGAGATTTTCGCCAAGGCGATCGAACTGAAGCCGGATGATGCCGCCTACTACAACAACTATGCGTTGTCGCTGGCGCGCACCAAGAAGTTCAAGGAAGCCGAAGATAATCTGGGCAAGGCGGCCGCTCTGGACGCCGCGGGCGCGGGCAAGTATTACTACAACCTGGGCGCCATCCTGGTGAACACCGGCCAGAATGAACCCGCCGGTTCGGCCTTCAAGAAGGCCATTGAACTGGACCCCAACTATGCCGATGCGCACTACCAGTACGGAATCTTCCTCACCGGACAAGCCAAGGTGAACGCCGACGGCTCCATGACGTTCCCCCCCGGCACGCGTGAGTCGTTTGAAAAATACATCTCGCTGAAGCCCGACGGCCCGATGGCGGAGTCGGCCAAGGGCATGTTGTCCACCATGGGCGGCAAGGTGGACACCACCTACGTCAACCCGGATGCGCCGAAGACCCCGCCCAAGAAGAGCGCTCCGGCCACGACCAAGAAGAAGCAGTAGTTTCCCTCATCAGCCGAAACTAAGCGAAAGGCGCTTCCCTTCACCGGGAGGCGCCTTTGCTTTTGTGAACCCGCATGCCGCAAAGGGGTAGCCAAGCCGCATAATGAAGTCAGCGCCAGTTTGCGCGCCACTATGATCAGAGCCGCTCTCATAATGTTGGCCAGCATCTTCGTTATCTCGGTGGTCAAGCTGATCTTGAGCACGATGGGACGGATGTTCCAGGAAGCCACCCAGGAGTCCGCCACCAGCACGACGGCCACCGGGGCCGGCACATCTCCCCCTGGCGGCAAAAGCAAGGAACTGAAAAAGTGCGCCGTTTGCGGCACCTACGCCCCGGTGCAGTCCGCGCCGAAGGTGAAGGGCATGGACGCCTTTATCTGCTCAGATGCGTGCGCGGCCCAGTGGCGGGGTTAAGGCAGTGGGCGGGTTAAGGCAGTGGCACGGGTAGCCGCCCGTCTGGCCTCCACTTTGTTCGACAATCGGTACTGTGACGCCTGCCAGCCTATCGCTCGCCGACATTGCCGCCCAACTGGGGTGTAGTGTCGCGGGCGACCCCACCATCGAAATCCGCTCACTGTCCGGCATGGAACAAGCCGGCCCCGGCCAACTGACGTTTCTCGCCAACCCCAAGTACGCCCATAAGGTGAAATCGACGCGCGCCTCGGCCATCATCGCCAAGGACCCGATTGACGGCATCGCCTGCCTGCTTTCATCCAACCCATACCTGGACTTCTCGCGCGCGCTGGCGCTCTTCTATCAACCGCCCCGCCCGGCCACCGGCATCCACCCGCTGGCCTACATCGCCCCGTCGGCCACCGTGGGCGAGGGCGCTTCCATTGGCCCCTTTGTCTCGATCGGGGAGCGATGCCGCATCGGGGCCAATGCCCAGATCCATCCGCACGTCACGCTCTATGAGGGCGTCACGGTGGGCGACGATTTCCTGTGCCACTCCAACGTCTCCATCCGCGAGTTCTGCCAGATCGGCCACCGCGTGGTACTGCAAAACGGAGTCGTAATCGGCGGCGACGGCTTTGGCTTTGCCAAGGACAGCCAGGGCCGGCACCAGAAGATCGTGCAATCGGGCATTGTGGTCATTGAAGACGACGTGGAGATCCAATCGCTCACCTCGGTAGATCGGGCCACGATGGGGGAAACGCGCATCCGCCGCGGGGCGCGCATCGATTCGCTGGTGCAGATTGGCCATGCGTGCGAAGTGGGCGAGGACAACATTTTGTGCGGACAAGTCGGCTTGGCCGGGTCCACCATCTTGAAGAAGAATGTCCTGCTGGCGGGCCAAGTGGGCGTGGCCGGACACGTCACCATCAACGACAACGCCATCGTCTACGCCCAATCAGGCATCGGCCATGAGGTGCCCGCCGGAGCCATTGTTTCCGGTTCACCGGCTTTTGATGTCCGGGAATGGTTACGTGCCGCCACGGCATTTCAGAAGCTGGGTGAATTGGTGAGGCGAGTGCGAGAATTGGAAAAACGTTTACCGGCTGAGGATAAGTCTTCAGCTTGAGGGACAAACCGAACACATGACACCGGAACATGGTCCGCGCCACCCACTGGCTTACAAGAACGAGAAGTTTCTCGCTACGTCCGAGGCTCGCTCGGTGCGTATTCTCTCCGAGTACACCTACCCGCTCAGCCAGTTCCGGCGGGAGAAAATCCACGACACGATCGTGTTTTTTGGCTCAGCCCGCATCCAGGACGACAGTAAGTTGCCCGACGGCTCACCCCATCCGCTGGCGCGCTATTACGATGAGGCGCGGGAGTTGGCCCGGCTGATGACGGTGTGGTCTGACGGGTTGGCCAACACCACGCGCCGCTTCGTCGTCACCACCGGTGGCGGCCCGGGCATAATGGAGGCCGCCAATCGCGGCGCCGCTGATGCCGGCGGCAAGACGATGGGGCTGAACATCGCGCTGCCGTTTGAGCAGTACCCCAACCCCTATCTAACCCCCGAGTTGAGCTTTGAGTTCAACTACTTCTTCATGCGTAAGTTCTGGTTTGCCTACATGGCCAAGGCGCTCGTTGTGTTTCCGGGTGGCTTTGGCACCTTTGACGAACTGTTTGAACTGGTGACGCTGGCCCAGACCCGGAAACTGGAAAAGCAGCTCATCATCATCCTGTATGGCTCCAGTTTCTGGAACGAAGTGATCAATTTTGAGGCCCTCAGCCGGCACGGCCTGATCAGTCCGGCGGACCTCAAGCTGTTCCAGTTTGCCGATGATACCGAGACCGCCTTCAACCTGCTGCGCGACGGCTTGACCGAGCTTTGCCTGAAGCCGGAAAAGGATCTCCCGGATGAGGAAAGGTTGACGCCCTCCATCGCGCGGTCGCGCTCCTAAGGATGGCCCGGGAACGATGAAGTTCATCAAAGACATTCAGCGCTTGTGGCAGTGGCTGGGCCGCTGGGGTCAAGTGCTGTTCGTGGCTCTGTTGATCAACAGTCTGTTGTTTAACTTCGGCGGGCCGGAATGGTTGCGCAACGTCGCGGGGTTCATTGCTACGGCCGCGGGGCTGGTGGTGGCGGCCAAGCTGATCGTGAAAGTCATCCGCCATTCGATCTGGCGCCTGCGCAACCGGCTGATCGTCACCTATCTGTTCATCGGCCTGGTGCCGATTCTGCTGATCGCCACGTTGACGCTGCTGGCGCTGTGGGCGATGTCGGGCCAGGTGGCGGTCTACCTGATCACCAGCGAGTTTAACCGCCGGATGGAGTCACTCCGGGGCACGGCGCAGTTTGTCCTGCGGGAGCCGCCCGGCCGCCGTGTCGAGCGGGTGAAGCAGATCGGCGCCTTCCTTTCGGAGAACTTCCCGGACCTCAAGATTGTCCTGGCCGACCCGCAGCGCCATACCTACCCGGAGACGACCACCGCCCAGTTGCCCACCGAAAGCTGGAAAGATGCCACGGGACTGGTTTCCATCAACGGCGAGATCCATGGCTGGATCAATGTCTCCAGCGACCGGGGCCGCATCATGATCGCCGTCCCGATGACCCGGGACTTCCTCTCGTCACTGGTGCCGCAGTTGGGTAGCGTTTCGGTAGTGACCTTCCCGCAGGAAGGCGTCAAGGCCATCACGCCGAAGAAGCGGAGCGCGTCGCTGGTTGCCAATGGAGCGCCGGTGCAGGTTCCCGTGGGCCAAGTGCCGCCCGCGGTCAGCGGCTGGGACCTGGAGGTGTTGTGGGCCTCGCCGACGCAGATTTCTGACTTCGCTAGCCCGGGATCTCAGATGCCCGCGCTATTTTCGGTCCGGACCCGCATTTCCGCCGTGGGCCGCGTGCTGCTGTCGCAGAAGGCCGATTGGGATTCCAATTGGGCGCTGATCCTGATCTATGCCTTTGGCGTCTTGTTCCTGGTGATTGAGATCGTGGCGCTGATTGTGGGTGTTTCGCTTACCCGCTCCATCACCAACACCGTGCACGACCTATACGAAGGGACGGAACGCGTCAAGGAAGGTGACTTCTCGCATCGCATCCGGCTGAAGGGCCGCGACCAGTTGGCCCAGTTGGGAGCCAGCTTCAACGGCATGACGGAGCGCGTGGAGCAGCTGCTGCAAGTGGCTAAGGAGAAGGAACGCTACGAAGCGGAACTGGAAATTGCCCGCGAGATCCAGAAGCAGCTCTACCCCCGGCAGGTGCCGGCTTCGCCCAAACTGAAGCTGACGGCCCTATACAAGCCCGCGCGCATGGTATCCGGCGACTACTACGACTACCAGCGCCTGGCCTCGGATCAGTTGGTACTGGCCTTGGGCGACGTCGCCGGCAAAGGGATCTCCGCGGCGTTGTTGATGGCCACCATCCAATCCAGCTTCCGGACCCAGATCAAGACCTGCATGGAACAAGCCGCGGCAGCGGCCAAAGCCACGGGCAGCGTGCCGGTCTGCAATCTGTCGACGTCTCAGCTGACGTCATTGCTGAACCAGCATCTCTACACCAACACGCCGCCGGAAAAGTTCGCGACCTTCGTGTTTGGTTACTTCGACGAAACGACGAACATACTCCACTACACCAATGCCGGGCACCTGCAACCGATTTTGATCCGGCGCGGGGAGGCTATCCGGCTGGAGGTCGATGGCATGGTGATTGGCGCCTTCCCCTTCGCCCGCTATGGCGAAAGCCAAATCGCCATGGAGCCCGGTGACCTGCTGGTGTTCTTCACCGACGGCATCTCAGAGCCGGAGAATGAGTATGGTGAGATGTACGGCGAAGACCGGCTGACGGAGCTATTGCTGAAGAACGCCGGCAAGTCTGACCAGGAGATTCTGGACATGATCATTGACGCGGTCGAGCGCTGGACCGGCTCCGGGGAACTGCAAGACGATATGACGCTGCTGGTGGCGCGCTGCCTCTAATGGAAGGCCGGTCTATCACTACCGCCCGGAGCGAAACGCTGGCCCGGTTGGCGGATTCCATCAAGCGGGAAGCTCCGTTCGGCCTGGTCTGGCGGCGGGTGGCCATTCTGGGCGGACTGGTGCTGGCGGTGGTGGGATTTGGCGTCACCGGTTACATGGTGCTCGCCGGATATTCGCTGCTCGATGCGTTCTATCTGGCCATCATGACCATCACCACGATTGGCTATGGTGAGCCCGAACCGTTGAGCCCGGCGGCCCGGGTCTTCAATATCGGCTACATGCTGCTGGGCTCCGGCTCATTGCTGTTTGCCGTCGGCGTGATGACCTCGACGGCGTTTGAGCTGCAACTGGATGAGGTATTCCGCAAACGGCGGATCAGGAAAATGATCGACTCACTCAAAGATCACGTGATCATTTGCGGCTTCGGCCGCGTGGGCCGCGGCGCGGCGCGGGAGATGCAGAAACTGGGGGTCCCCTTCATCGTGGTGGATTCGCATGAGGACCGCACCGAATGGGCTATGCATGACGGCATGATCGCCGTCCACGCCGATGCCACGCGCGACGAAACGCTGCGCAGCGTGGGAATCGAACGCGCCCGGGGCCTGATCTGCGCGCTGGCCTCCGATTCCGACAACCTGTTTTTGACCTTGTCGGCCAAGCAGCTCAACCCCAACATGCTGGTCTCGACGCGCGTCAACGAGGAAGAGTCCGAACAGAAGATGCGCCGCGCGGGCGCCGACATGGCCTTTGCGCCCTACTACGCCACCGGGGCGCGGCTGGCCCAGTTTGTGATGAAACCTCACGTCCGGCAGTTCCTGGACTTCACCACGCGCGGCGGCGACATGAACGTCATCATCGAACAGGTGCTGGTGGGCCGCGGAAGCGAGTTTGTCTCTAAATCCTTGCGCGAACTCAAGCAACTGCGGCAGGACCTGGGCGTCAGCGTACTGGCCATCCGGCGGGCCTCGGGCCAGATGATCGTAAATCCGGACCCCAACCAGCCGATCAGCGTCGGCGACCACTTAATCGTCATGGGTGACCCGGAAGCGTTGCGCCGCCTGGAGAAGCTGCTCACCGGGCCCGTGGACGCCCCGCAGCCGTGATCGTCCTGTCCCATGAGGCGATGCGCGAGATCGATCAGCGCACCATCGCCCAAGGCACGCCCAGCGAGGTCCTGATGGCACGGGCGGCCCAAGGCGTAGTGGACCAAATCACGGCCCGCTTTCCAGCCTTGACCCAGGAGCGTGTCGCCGTCGTGTGCGGCAAGGGGAACAACGGGGGCGATGGCCTGATCGTGGCGCGCTTGCTGAAGCAGGCCGGGGTCGCCACCAGCCTGTGGCCTGAAGCCGCCCAACCAACCATCGTGGTGGACGCCGTATTGGGCATCGGCCTGAAGGGCCCCGCGCGTGGAGAACCATTGGAGCAGATCCGCTGGATCAACCGCGCGCGCCAGGCCGGGGCCAAAGTAGTGGCCGTCGATGTGCCGTCCGGATTAGGTTCGGGCGGCGAGCATGTCGAGGCGGACTGCACCGTCACCTTCGCGGCGCTGAAGCCCGTGCACGTCCTGCCGCCCTGGTGCGAAGCGTGTGGCGAAGTCATCGTCGCCGACATCGGCACACTGCCTTGCTCCAGTGACCTGCACTTGCTCGATCCCCCGGTCCTTCCGCCCCGGGCCCGAAACTCCCACAAAGGCGACTTCGGCCATGTTCTGGTGGTGGGCGGAGCACCCGGCAAAACCGGTGCCGCCCAGATGACCGGGCTGGCAGCGCTGCGCGCGGGCGCGGGATTGGTGACAGTCACCTGCTCACTCACGGCCGTCCCGGAGCTGATGACGTGCCCCTTGGCTGAGCCCTTGCCGGTCGAGGGCAAGACAATCCTCGCGGTCGGCCCAGGCCTCGGCCTGGAGCACACAGAACTGGTCCGTCACCTCTACGCCACCTCGCCGCTGCCGATGGTGATCGATGCCGATGGCCTGAACTCTCTGGCCGGATGGGCCCTGCCAGAGCCGCCCGCCCCGCGCATCCTAACGCCCCACCCCGGCGAGTTCCGCCGCTTGAGGCCCGGTGCGGCACTAGATGGCGAAGCCCGCGTCGATCACGCCCGCGAGTTCGCCCAGAGCCATCAGGTGACACTGGTGCTGAAAGGTTTCCGCACGCTGATCGCGCACCCGGACGGCCAAGTACACATCAACCCCACGGGATCTCCCGCGATGGCCAAGGCCGGCAGCGGTGACATCCTCACCGGTCTGATTGCTGGCTTCTATGCCCAACAGGCCAGCCCGGAATCCATGCACGCCGCCGTCTGGCTCCACGGCCGCTGTGGCGAACTCGGCGCTGCCCACTGGACCGACCGCTGCCTGCTCGCCACCGACCTGTTGACGTTTCTCCCGCAAGCCATCCGCAGCGCCACATGACCCACACGTTTGACGCGCGCACGGAAGACGAGATGATCGAGGTGGGCCGCCAGTTGGCCCGCCTGCTCCCCGCGCGCGCCGCCGTCATCCTGACGGGCGACCTGGGCGCGGGCAAGACCACACTCTCCAAAGGCATCACCGCCGAACGCACCGGTCTCGACCCCGACGAAGTATCGAGCCCCACTTTCTCCCTCATTCACGAATATGGCGACCCCCCGCAGGTCTACCACATCGACCTCTACCGCCTGGAAACCGACGCCGAAGTCTGGGGCCTGGGCCTGGAAGAACTCTTCGACCGCAAGGCGCTGGTGCTGATTGAGTGGGGAGAGCGTTTTGAAAAGCTCTACGGTGTGCCGCTGTGGCGGGTGAAGATTAGTGCGACTCCTCTTTCCCCGCATACATCTCCTCGACGAGTGACTTGTACTTCTCCAGCACCTTCGTCCGCCTGACCTTCATGGTGGGCGTCAGTTCGCCAGTGGCGATGGAGAAGTCGGCTTCTAGCACTTTGAACTTGCGGATCTGCTCAAACGAAGCCAGCTGCGCGTTGGCCTTCTTGACGGCCGCCTTCACGGCATCCTGGGCCGCGGCTTCGGCCATGCCTTTCTTGGCGTCCGGATTCAACGTGATCAAGGCCGTGATGAAGGGCAGCTTGTCCCCCACCAGCAACACGTTGCTGATCAGCGGATCGCCCTTGAACAGCGACTCGACGCGGCCCGGGTAGATCTTCTTGCCGTTCGAGGCCACCAGCAGTTCCTTCTTGCGGCCGGTGATTTTGACATAGCCATCCGGTGCAATCTCGGCGATATCACCCGTGTAGAGCCAGCCGTCGCGCAGCACTTGCGCGGTCGCCGCCGGGTCGTTGTAATAGCCGGAGAAGATGGTGGGCCCTTTCAGCAGCAGTTCGCCGTCATCGGCCAGCTTGTGTTCGATGTAGCTGGACAGCAGCTTGCCAATGGAGCCCGGCTGGATGGCGTTGATGGGGTTCATGTGAGTGACGCCGCCTTCGGTGAGCCCGTAGCCTTCAATCAGCGACATCCCAATCGCCTCATAAAACAGCGCCAGATCCTTACCCAAGGGCGCCGAGCCCGAAACTGCGAACTTCAGCCGCCCGCCCAACCGCGCGCGGACTTTGGCAAACAGCACCGCATCCGCCAAGCCCAGTGGCGCTGAGATCCACGGTGGCACGCTTTGCCCGGCACGCTTCAACTCGGCGGCCCGGGCCCCCAAGCCCACCGCTCCATAGAAGAGCTTCTGCACCACCGGCGGCTTCTTCTTGATCTCTGTGCAGACCGATGAATAGACCCGCTCCCAAACCCGCGGTGGTGCCAGCAACATCGTCGGCTTGATCGACTGCATCTCTTGTGGCAGCCGCATCAGGCTTTCCGAGAACCAGACCGGCATGCCGTAGATGATCGGCAGCAGTTCTCCCACCACGCGCTGCGCAATGTGGGCCGAGGGCAAAAAAGCGATGGTGCAATCCTGCGGCGTCAGCGGGACGGCACCCGGGCCCATCTCGATGTTCTTGACCAGCGCGGAATGCGTCACCAGGCCCATCTTGGGCTCACCCGTCGCGCCGCTGGTGAGGTAGAGAATCGCTTGTGAGGCGGGCGTCACATCGGCTTGTACCCGGGCAAAGAAACCAGGATCGGCCGCAATCGCCTGCCGCCCTTGCTCCCGCAATTGATCGAGAGATAGCACATGGGGCTCTTCGCCGGTCAGAAGCACCCAGGTGACCTCCACCGGATTCTCCCGCATGCCTTCGGTCAACATGCGCTTGGTCTTGGGGTCTTCGACAAACAAAACCTTCGCGCCACACGCCCGCAGATTGCGGATGTTCTCCGCCACCGGATTCGACGTGTAGAGCGCCGCGGAGATAGAGCCGTTGGTCATCACGCCCAGATCGGCAAAGTAGAACTCGGCGCGCGTTTCCGAATAGAGAGCCACCATCTCACCCGGTTGCACGCCCAACTGGCGAAGTCCGCAGGCCACTTCCATCACAGCTTGCTTGTATTCCACCCAGCTCCAGACGTTGTACTGGGTGGGTTTGGTGCCGGCGATCGGCTGGTGGAGCGCGGCGGCTTTACCCTGCGCGGCAGCCGTATGTTCCAAGACAGAGAAGACGGTGGAATGAGACATGCTCTCGCAAGTTTACGATAGCTGTATGCCCTATCAATCAGAGCTGGCGGTGGCCCGCGCAGCCGCCCGTGAAGCCGGCGCGTTGGCGCTCCACTATCAAGGCAAGGTGGACCCCGAGACAAAGTCCGATAACTCCCCCGTCACCAAGGCCGACAAAGAGAGCGAACACCTGATCAGTTCCCTGCTCTCAGTCCAGTTTGCTGACGATGGCTTACTGGGAGAAGAAGGCGCGGCGCGGGAGTCCAAGAGCGGCCGCCGCTGGATCATCGACCCCATCGACGGCACCCGCGACTTCGTCCGCGGCAACCCGCTGTGGGGCGTTCTGATTGGCCTCGAAGACCATGGCGAAGTGGTAGTGGGCGTCGCCCACTTCCCGGGCCTGGGCCGCATGTATTCGGCCGCCATTGGCGAAGGCGCGTGGCGTGATGGCGAGCGCATTCAGGCCTCGATCAAGACGCGCTTTGACGAAAGCGTACTGATGGTAAATGGCTGCTCGTTCATCGAGGGATCGCAAATGGGCGAGCGCATCGCCTCCACGCTGGTGCACAACTTTACGAAGTTCTGGGCGGTCCGCTCCCTGGGCGGTAGCATCGACGCCTGCATGGTGGCGTCCGGCGAGGCCGAAGTTTGGCTGGAACCCAAGGTAGCCCCCTGGGACTTGGCCGCGCACAAGATCATACTGGAAGAAGCCGGAGCGAAGTTCCTGACGCTGGACGGCGGCTCGGCCATCGACGCCGGCCACGCCATCGGTTGCAGCGCAGGCGTGGAAGGGGCGGTGCGCAAGTGGTTGGGCATCCCCTAGTCTGGCGGGCGTTGTGATCGTCGCCTTCGAAGGCGCGCCCGGGGTGGGCAAATCGACCACGGCGGCAGCGTTGTCAGCGTCGGGCGCTGTCGTCGTCCCGGAAGTAAACCTGCTTTTCGCCCGGCCCACGCCGGAACCAGTTGACTGGTATCTGGACCGCCAGAACGCTCGCTGGGAGATGGCCGCGCTGCAGGCACGGCACGGACGGTTGGCCATTCTGGACGGCGATCCTTTTCAGCCATTGTGGTTCGGCTGGATTTTCCGGGAGGGCCCCTGGGTAAGGTCGCATGACGCGCTTCAGTTCTATCGCCAGCGCATCCTCGATGGACGACTCGCGTTTCCCGATCGCTACGTCTTCTTCACCTTGCCGGAGCCTCTGCGTCGTCAACGGTTGCTCGAGCGGGAGCGCGCCCGAGGCTTCGGCGAAGAACGCGCCCAGCAGAAAGCCGCGCGCTACGCCCCTCTAGTGGAACCCCAGCGGCAATACTTCGACGCCCTCACAACCCGTTTCCCGGACTGGGTGGTGACGCTGGAACCAACCTCCCTGGAACAGAGCACCGACATCATCCAAGCTCTGCACCCCCCTGTCGACGCCTCCCCCAGCATCAGAGGTAGCCAACTTCATGGGCTCTTGGCTAGCAGCGCACGAGCCTT
The DNA here is from genome assembly GCA_947458745.1 of Bryobacteraceae bacterium. GTDB lineage: Bacteria > Acidobacteriota > Terriglobia > Bryobacterales > Bryobacteraceae > JAPKYZ01. The sequence continues at coordinate 28,167 of CANGYQ010000012.1, forward strand.
GGGATTGCAATTACTAGTGGGGCGCGTCTCCACATGGCAGATAATCATTCCATGCTCCGCCGACACTTTCTCGCGGCCACCGCGGCCAGCCTCACTGCCGCCGCCGCAGGCCCCCGCATTCTGGGCCTGAACCTTTACACTGTGCGTGATCCCTTGGCCACCAAGCCCGCCGAAACGTACAAGGCATTAGCTGCACTCGGCATCACCGAACTGGAAGTACGACCGGACAATCTGCGGAATCACGCGGAGATGATCAAAGCCGCCGGACTGAAGCCCAAGCATCTGTTTATCGAATCCCCCATCGTTACAGGCACCTGGGAGCCGTGGCGGGAACTGTCCGCCCGCATGGCCAAGCGGATGAAGATGGCTCCGCCCAACCCGGACGCGCCTAAGCCGACGCTGGAGGAGATGATCACGCTGGCCAAGCAGCACGGTGTCGAGCGGATCGGCCTCAGCTTTCTGCTGCCGGAGGAGCGTGAGGGCTCGATCGATAAACTGAACCGCGCCGCGGCGGCCTGCTCCGCCGCAGGTATCGGCTTCTACTATCACAACCATGCCTTTGAGTTCGAAGGTGAGCCCGGTGCCCGCTTCATTGATCGGCTGTACAAGGATCTGGACAAGCGCGCCAAGCTGGAAATGGACGTCTTCTGGGTGGCCATCGGCGGCGCTGACCCGGCGGCGATGCTGAAGCAATGGAAGGGCCGCGTCGGCTCAGTCCACCTGAAGGACGTCTCCACCACCGCCCCGCGCAAAGTGCAGGAGTTTTCGATGCCGCCCACCTCTTTTGCCGAAGTGGGGTCCGGGACGCTGGACTGGAAGAGCATCCTTGCGGCAGCCAAAGCTGCGGGCGTGGAGCACTATTTCATCGAGCAGGATGCCACCCCCGGCGATCCGCTGGCGAGCGTCCGCAAGAGTGTCCAGTACTTGCGCGGCTTGAAGGGGTAACCCAAACCCGCCGCAAAGCTGCCGCAAAGCCCCTGCCAAGCCGTCTGAGTTGATAGACTGATGGGTTAAAATCCATCACGAGGTATTTCCGTGTCGAACTCTTCCACGCCCAACCCTGAATCCAACCCCACGCGGCGCACCGCCACCAAGGCCGTCGCCGCCGCCGCTTTGGCCGCGCCATTCATTTCGAAAGTGAAAGCCGCCAACGACATCGTCAACTACGGCTTCATCGGATCGGGTGGCCGTGGCCAGTACCTGCTGGGCCATATGAAGGGCCTCGACAATGGCCGCTGTGTGGCCATTGCCGACATCGTGGAGGAGAATGCCCGCAAGGGTGCCACCGCCATCGGCAGTGACCCCAAGCTATACAAGGACTACCGCGAGATGCTGGCGGACAAGAACATTGACGCCGTCTGCATCGCCACGCCGCTGTTTACGCACTTCCCAGTCACCAAGGACGCGCTCGATGCCGGCAAGCACGTGTTCTGCGAAAAGTCGCTGGTGTTCACGGCGCAGGAAGTGCACGCCCTGCGCGCGCTGGCGAATTCCAAGCCCAAGCAAGTGCTGCAGGTCGGCCTCCAGCGCCGCTATTCAAAGTTTTACGACGCCGCCCGCCAGATGATCGACAAGGGCATGATCGGCGATGTGCAGCATGTGTACGCGCAGTGGCACCGCGGCCCGATGGGTGCCTGGCGCATGAAACCGCAGGCAGCCGGTCAGTCCAAGGAGATGTGGGAGATCGCCAACTGGCGACTCTTCCGGAAGTACTCCGGCGGGCTAGTAGCGGAACTCGCTTCGCACCAAATCGACGTGGCGGACCGCATGTTCGGGGCTAACCCCGAATTCGTCGTCGGCGTTGGCGGCCTGGACACGATGAAGGACGGCCGCGATGTGTACGACAACATCCAGCTGATCTTCAAGTACCCCAAGGGCCAGAAGCTGGTCTACAGCTCGAACTCCACCAATGAGCATTGCCCCCTGTTCGGCGGCCAGCGCACTCAGTTCGGCGAAATGATCATGGGCACCGCCGGCACGATCCACATCACCGTCGGCACCGATAAGGAACCGGCCCTGGGCTTGTGGTTTGTCGAAGCCAACCCGCCCAAGCGCAGCGGCGAAAAGAAGGAAGGCGCCCCGGCCACCGCGTCGCTCGCCTCCACCGGCAAGGGCCAGACCGCCCTGCCGATTCTCCTCGATCGGGACGCCATGAAGGGCAACGAAAGCTTCCTCGAAAAGGAACTGAAGTTCGCCAAGCTGTGGCTCTACAAGAAGGGCGTCTCGCTTCCGGAAGAAGACCGGAACCCAGTGGATGTCGCGATGGAAAGCTTCTTGAACGATTGCAAGCGCGGGTCCAAGCCGAAGGCCGATCTCGAAACCGGCCTGGCGGATTCAAGCGCCGTCATCCTGGCCAACCTGGCCATGGACGAAGGCCGCCGCGTCTACTTCAACGAGATCGACAAGATGGGCAAGGGCGAAGCGGCTCCGGCAGCCAAGAAGAAGGCCTAGCGAAGCCAAGTTTAAGGGAAGGCCGCCTGTTCCATTCGGAGCGTGGCGGCCTTTTCATTTGCACTTGGAATCGGGCAGCCAACTTCGCCCATTGGCCGAGATCTCAGCGCAGGTGCGAGCGGAGTTCCTCTAGCGGGTGAGGCGACGGAGCGCCGCAACCCCCACCAGCCCAATTCCCAGCAGCCAGGTGCCCGTTGGCTCCGGAATGCCCGTGTATAGCGTGACCGCGTCATACGTTTGCCCGCCCCATGGATTGGGCCGGAACGGACTGACACCTAGTTCGCCTTCAACGCGGTAGAGGTTTAGCCCCACCCGATCCACGGTCATCCAACCGCCGGCGGGCATCAATTCCAGCATGTTCCCATAATTGGGATCATCCGGGTCGTAGCTGCGGAGCCACCCAATCTCGATCAAGACAAAATCGCGGAGAAGATCACCCGAGCCACCATCGAATTGCCGGTCGTGGGTGATGCGCACAACGTCGATCACGTCGCGAGGGCCCGGCCAACCGCCGATCATCACCGAACCACTGTCCACTTCAACACAGTAAGGCGTCGGATCCACACATTCGGCAGCCATGTTGGGACGAAGCAACTGCACACTCAGGCCTGGAAACGCCGAACCACCGGGAGCGGAGAAGACCGGATAGTACGGAGTGCTGGTGTAGATCGGAGCCCCGAACAAGGGGACGGCAGCCAGGAGAAAGCTGCCCAAAATCGTTGTGCTCTTCATGGAGCACCTGCTTTCCGGCGGGGCCACGAAGATCCAATCCATCGTGGAACCTCGCCTAGGGCCATCATGCGCGCGGCAGGGGGCGGTGTCAATGGTCAAGCGAGACCGCTGCTAGTACGTCAACTCGCCTTCGAACAACATCTTCCTGGGGTCCAGCCGGGCGTTGCGGTAGTTGCCGGTGACGCCGGGCAGGTAGAGCTCGAAGCGGAGTTCTTTTTGGCCGACTAAGTCAGGCCGCGGAAATACCAGGCGCAGTGTGGGATCGGTAGGCGTGGGGGGCAGATGCCCGGCGGCCTTCACCTTCTTCCGGCCCAGTACCATGAAGCTTTGTTCCTCCATGCTCTTGCTCTCGCCACTGTCGGCGAATGCCGCGAGATTCTGGATGGGAATGGCGACGATCAGTACCTTCTGACTCAGCAGATCTTCGAGCTCAGGGTCGAGTTCCATGCTCTTGCGGCGGCGCAACTCCTGCTCGGCAAGCCGGATGGGTTTGGCGGAGGCCAGATAGACCGGGATCGCCCCCATGGTGCCGCCCACGGTGTCTTCGGCCAGGGTGCCCCAGGGGGAATTCGAGAGAAGGCTGGCGATTTGGACGTCGGTCCAATCCTTCACTGGCTTGGTGACCCAGAAAGGATCAAGCGCCAGCAGCAATAGCCAGATCACAGTCTTAGGCTAGCAGGGCCAGGCTGACAGGACCCGGTGCACAGGAGGTATGCTCAAAGGCGCGTGAAACTCTCGACCTACCGGGGCCGCCAGGCCGCCACCATTGAAAACGACCGCTTGCGCGTCACCGTGATGCAGGAAGGCGGGCACATCGCCGCGATTACCCATCTGGCCTCGGGCGTCAATCCGTTGTGGACGCCACCGTGGCCCTCCATCGAGCCGTCCACCTACGACCCGGCCAAGCATCCCGAGTATGGCGGCAATTCCGAAAGCAAGCTGCTGACCGGCATCATGGGCCACAACCTGTGTCTGGACCTCTTTGGTGCTCCGTCCCTGGAAGAGGCCGCCGCCGGCATCAGCGTGCACGGAGAAGCCAACGTCGTGCGGCACACGTTTGGAGAGACGGCCAGCGGCATGACCGCAAGCTGCCGGATGCCGGGTGCGCAGCTGGATTTTTCGCGGCGGCTGACGCTCAATGGCGACACGCTGAGCTTCGAAGAGACGGTCACTAACCTGGCGCCTTCGGATCGGCCGGTGGCCTGGACGCAGCACGTCACGCTGGGTCCGCCCTTCATCGAACGCGGTGTCACCAAGTTCGAAATGCCGGGCACCCGCTGCCGCACGTTTGAATCGGACTTCACCGACGGCAAGGGCAAGATGGCCATCGGCAAGGATTTCGATTGGCCCAACATGCCGGGCGTTGACGGCAAGACCCACGACCTGACCACCTACTGGCGCGACGAAGTAGCCGCGGGCTTTGCGACCGTCCTGATGGACCCGCACCGCGAAGAGGCCTACTTCCACGCCTCCGCCCAGGGCTTAACGTTGACCTACCGCTGGAAGCGGAGCGACTTTCCGTGGTTGGGCATCTGGGACGAATGCCACGCCCGCACGGCACCGCCTTGGAACGGCCGGACCATTACGCGAGGCCTGGAATTTGGCGCCTCGCCCTTCCCCGAATCGCGCCGCGCCATGATTGACCGCAAGGAACTGTTCGGCGTGCCCGGCTATCGCTGGATTCCGGCCAAGACCGCAGTGACCGTCCGATATTCGGCCACGCTGCGATAAAGGAATCAGGCCAGGCGGCTGAGCATGGCCAGATCGACATTGCCGCCCGAGACCAGCACGCCCACGCGCTGGCATCCTGGGGGCAGCTTGCCATGGAGCACGGCGGCAGCCGCAGCCGCACCGGAAGGCTCGGCCAGCATCTTCATGCGGGCCAGCATCAGCTTCATCGTGGCCAGCAGTTCGGCATCGGTCACCAGCAGAATGTCTTCCACCAGTTCCTGGATGATCGGGAACGTCACGCGGCCCGGCTTGGTGGTCATCAGACCATCGGCGATGGTTTGCGGCACCGGGATCTCCACCGGTTCGCCTTTTTGGCGGGATAGCCAATAGTCGTTGCCCGCCTCGGGCTCGACACCAAAGACGCGGATCTTGGGGTTGATCGACTTGGCGATCACCGCGCAACCGGCCGTCAGCCCGCCACCGCCCAGGCAGACCACCAGCGTGTCGAGATCCGGCACTTGTTCCATCAACTCCAGACCCGCTGTGCCCTGCCCCGTGGCGATCCATTCGTGATCAAACGGCGGAATCAGCGTCGCGCCGGTCTCGTCCGCAATCGCCTTGCCGATCACTTCGCGATTCTCGCGGTAGCGGTCGTAGGTGACAATGCGGCCACCCGCGTCACGCGTCGATTCCAGCTTCGCTTGCGGCGCATCGAGCGGCATCACCAGCGTCGCCTGAATGCCCGCCTCCCGCGCCGCTATGGCTACTGCTTGCGCATGATTACCGGAAGAGAAAGCCACCACGCCCTTGGCTCGCTGCTCCGCGGTCAAGGAGAAGACAAAGTTCATCGCACCGCGGATTTTGAAGGCCCCGCCGGTTTGGAAGTTCTCGCACTTGAAGTAGGCCGACACACCCGCCGCGCGGTCAAAGGAGCGCGAGGTCATCACGGGCGTCACTTTGGCGACGGGCCGGATGCGTTCGGCCGCCGCGCGGATGGCCTCTGCGGTGACGGGCATTAGTAGCCCGCTTCCTTGTCGACTACGTTCTCCAGCGGCTCGCCTTTGACGAAGCGGTGGAAGTTGTCGACAAAGAACTGGACGGTCTCAAACTGCCAGGTGTCGGTGTGGTCCGTGCAGTGCGGTGAGAGCAGCACGTTGTCGAGCAACCAGAGCGGGCTCTCCTTCGGCAACGGCTCCACTTCAAACACATCGAGCGCGGCACCCTTGATGGCCCGCCGCTGCAGCACGTCGACCAGAGCTGCTTCGTCCACCACCGCACCGCGGCCGATGTTCAAGAACACTCCGCGCGCCTTCATGCGGGCAAGCTCCGCCGCACCGATCATGTGGTGTGTCTCAGGCGTCAGCGGGGAGCAGCAGACCACATAGTCCGCCTCCGCCATCGCGTCTCCGGTCTGAGAGGGAGGCAGCACCTTCGAGACAAAGTCGTCAATCGGAGCATCCACCCGGCGGCGCGTGGCGATAATCTTCATGCCCATCGCATGGGCGCGGCGGGCCGTTTCCTGCCCCATGGCGCCGTAGCTTAAGATGGCGCAGGTCTTGCCGGTGAGCTCTTCGCAGTCCCACTGCTCCCAGTTCGATGCCGCCTGTTGATCCACCAGCCGCCGGGCATTCTTGGCAAACCAGAGCATCCCGAAAATGGCGAACTCCGCCAGTGACCGTTTGTAGACACCACGCGCGTTGGTCAGCGGGATGGGGCTGGCCTTCAGCGCTGGAAAGACGATGCTCTCCACCCCCGCCGACAGCGAATGCACCCACCGCAGGGACTTCGCATGCGGCCACAAAGCTTCCAACGCTCCGGCATGGTGATTGCCGTTGACGATGACATCGGCACCGCCCACGACATGCATCAACTCCTCCGCCGTCGGAGCGGCAAATACTTCCACATCCGGGGGAAGCTGTTTCAGAACGCTCAACTGTGGGGCGTCGGGGCGGGCAAGAACAAGGACTCGCATGAAATCACTATCGTAGCCTGAGCCGTCTGTGGCTGCAGCAGCGCGGCGCTAAACTGGAAGCGTGGTATCGGAATATTGCACGTGCGGCGCGCAGATGGTGGACGGAGCTCGCTTCTGTCACAAGTGTGGGAGGCCTCTCTATGAGGAGCCCGCCATTGAGGCGTTGCGCGTCGAGCAGGCCCCACCGGTCGATGCCGTAGAGATCAGCGCCGCGGCGGCAGCACCAGCGGCAGCCAGCGGCGACATCAACTTCCATAACTCCGTGGCTGTCCGGGTGGGCCTGATGGTGGCCGGCCTGGGCATCTTTGTCATCAACCTGGCTCCGGCGCTGCTGCCCAAGCCCTTGCAAGCGATCATGACGCTGGTGCTCTCCGGGGGGTCGGGCTTCTTTGCCGTGTGGCTTTATATGCGCCGTACCGGGCAGTCACTGTCGATCAAGAACGGCGCGCGCTTGGGCTGGATTACAGGCGTCTTTGCGTCACTGATCCTGATGGTGCTGTTCACCACGTTGATCGTGACGGTGGGCTTTGATCAGGTGATCGAAGCGCTCCGCCATGAAGTGCAGACCACGATGCCCGAATTCGCGAAAGATTCGCAGGCCTTGGGCGCGGCACTGCTGGTGGCGATGTTTGTGTCGTTTCTCACCTATTGCGTAGCCGCCAGCTTGGGCGGAGCCTTTGGCGCAAAGTTCCTGAACCGCGATAGCGACGTCGTCTAAGGCACCGCTGGGCCGTCCGGGCTGTCGAGTGACTCCGCTGAACCGCCCTGCAACGGCTGGCGAGCAGTCCATTCCGCCCCCGCCATCACAATCATCGACGCCAGGAAGCTGAGCACCAGGATCGTCGCTGAGTTCACAAACGGCCCATACTCGTCTTCCAGCTTGCGGCGCATCACCGGCCACAGCAGCAGGTTGAGATACTTCATCACTTCCAGGGCCGCCGCCACCCACAAAGACACGTTGAAGGCGCGCCGCCACGGCACTGGGCCGAACGGCAGCAGCCAGTAGACCAGGAACAGCCCCAAGGCCGTGGCCGGCAATGCGGCCACCTTGAACAACACCACTCCCACCACCGTGGCCAACCCACCGGAGCCGACCAATGGCTTCAGCCACGTCACCTGCATCGCGGTCAGCACCGTGGACGTAACCGCCAGCGCGCCGCAGGCCAGAATCAGCCCCATGCTCACCAACTGATTGCGCCAGAAGCTCCGCGTCTTGTGGATGCCCCAGGCGCGGTTGAGAGCGACTTCCAAAGGTTCAAAGATGCCGTTGGCGGTGAACAGCAGCAGCAGAATCGAGCCCACTTGAAACGGCCCCCGCTTGCTGACCGTGGCCGTCAAATTGCGTACCAGAAAATCGCCCGTGTCGCCCGGGAAATAGTCGTGCAAGGCAATAAAGATCGCCTGCTCCGCTGCCTCCCAATGAAAGACATAGCGGCACAACGACACCAGCACAATCAGAAACGGGAAGAAGCTGAGCAGCACGTTGGCGGCAATGGAGAAGCCGTAGACGTGTACCTCCACTTCCATCCAGTAACGGAGCGTGGGTATGATCTTGGGCACAGTGCCGCGCCAGTTGCGCTCCACGCGCTCAAAATCGATCTCCAAACCCCGGGGCGTGATGCTCATGCCGGAAAGGGCTCTAGGCCCAGACGCCCCGCCGCATCAGGTCCACGATGCGTTCGCTGGACCGCATGGCCAGCGCCAGAATGGTGATGGTGGGGTTCTGGTTGCCGGCCGTGACAAACGTCGCCGCATCGTTGATGAACAGGTTTGGCACATCGTGCGCCTGATTCCAGGGGTTCACCACGCTCGACTTTGCATCCTGCCCCATGCGCGCCGTGCCCACGTAATGAATCGAGTGGCCGTATTCAAGTGGCTTGGGATTCTTCACGGGCAGCATCTCCGCACCGGCCTTGTGCATCATCTCCTGGCCCACCTCCATCATGTCCTTGAACATGGCCGTCTCGTTGTCGCGCCACTGATAGTGGAAGCGCAAGCCGGGGATGCCCGCATCATCCTTCACGTTCTCGTCGATCTCGACCCGGTTGTCGCGATAAGGCAGCACTTCACCCTGGAACGTGACGCCGGCGCTGGCCGTGTAGTAGTCGCGGATCGACTTCTTCCACTGCTGGCCAAACCCAGGTAGATTCTTGCCCGCAAAGGTGAACTCCCCGGTGCCACCGGTGGGGAAGATCTGATAGCCGCGAATGTACTTGTTGCCGCGCCAGTTTTCAGTCAGGTCCGGGATGAAGGCGTGAGCGCCGTTGCCATCTTCGTTCACCACTTTGCGCCCCATCAACTGCGGCAGGTAACCGCCGACGCTGGCATACAGGTGTTCGGAGAGATACCGGCCAATTAGGCCGCTGGAATTGGCGATCTTCGAATTCAGCAGGATCTGGGCGCTCTCAATACAGCCCGCCGCCAGCACGTAGGTCTTGGCCTGCACGCTGCGGTAGGTCTTGTCCGCCACATCCCAATAGTGAACAGCGGAGGCCTGGCCGTCCTTCACTTCGATTGACCGCACACGCGCCCCGGTCAGCAGTTCCAGCTTGCCCGTGCGGCGCGCTCCCTGCACGAACACGCGCAGCGAATCGAACTTGGACCCGGAATCGCACCCCTGCCAGCAGGGCCCACAGTGATGGCATGCCGGGCGGCCGCGGTGGTTCTCCGTGAGAATAGCCTTGGGGATGGGAATCATCTTCAAGCCCTTGCCCAGGCTTTCGGCGGCCTGCTTAAAGATGATCTCCGCCAGCTTGGGCCGCATCGGCTTCAAGCCTTTGTTCAGTGGAAAGCCACCGACGGCCTCCACCGTGCTGGAGACGCCAATCAGCGATTCCACCTTGTCGTAATACGGCGCGACGTCTTCGTACTTGAGCGGCCAGCGCGTGTCGAAATCGTCTTTCGGTTGGAATTCATTGGGGCCGAAACGAGGCGTCACGCCCGCCCAGAACAGGCTCTTGCCGCCCACCGCACGGACACGCCACCATTCAAACGGCTGGCCGCCGGGGGCCACGGAATAGGGCTCCTTCTTGTCGTCAGCCAGGAAGTTGGTCATCGTCAACCACTCCTGGAAGTAGTCGCCCCGCAGGCCACGATAGGGTAGATCCCAGCGGCGCATCCGGTGCACGGGGAACTCCGCGGGAGATCGCATCGGCCCCGCCTCCAACATCACGCAATCCAAACCCGCTTGCGTCAACACATGCGCCGTCATACCGCCCGCGGCACCCGATCCGATAATCGCTACGTCGTAAGTTTTCATTGGTTCAGATACCCGTTCTAACTGTGTGCTTGTAAACGCGGCCGGTAATTGGCGGGACGTTCTGTTTTGTCGCGCGAGAAATCGGGGAACTCCATCAGAAAGCCCATGCCCTGGTAGCCCAGTTCCTTCGAGATGCCTTCTTCAGACGTGTAAAACGCTTCGGTCACCGCCCCCTTCAGCAGCACGAAGAAGCGCTCGTCTTCGGTGCGAGCCCGGAACTCGTTACGACACCATTTGAGTAGCGTTGCGTTTACATCTTTGGACCGGGCGACCTTCGCCAAACCCGCTCGCCAGGCCTGTTTCAGCGGTTCCGAGCCGTGAGAGGCGATAAAGTCGATGTACTCTTCCACCCGCGCCGCCGCCGCCCCGCCGGAGCGCTCATCGGCGGGCACAATAGCGGCCGCCGCCCGGCGTAATGCCTCACGCTCAGCAGGAGAAAACAACTTGAATTCATACGGGCTGGAGGGCACCTTGTTGGCGGAATGCTCGTGGGCCGCCAACGCCGCCTGGGCCCATAAAAAAAAGAAGTCTCGCCGGGTGTTGGCCATAGCTCAACAGTATCGCGATTGGCTCTTGATTTGTGCGGACGAGGGGCTATAATCCGGATGTCCGCATGACGATCCCCGCCCCGCTGGTTATCCCCGAACAAGAAGCGAAAACGGTGGAACTGGATGCTGCCCATTTGGTACGCCATCTGGCGCACGAGATCCGGCAACCCTTAAGCACGCTCGATTCGTTGGCCTACTATTTGGCCATCATTCTGCCGCCGAACGATGCCCGCGCCCAGGATCAGGTGGAGAAGATACGGCGTCTGGTGGCGCAGGCTGGGTCGATCATGGACGATGCCGTCCACTATGTACAGGCGTCGCCCGCCCATCCGGTGAACGTTTCATTGAACCAACTGGTGACGCGGACGCTGGCGGAGAACAGCCGGGAGCGGTGGAACGTTCATTTAGACCTCTCCGCTGAGCCCTGCATTGCGCACCTGGATCTGGTGCAGGCCCAGCACATGACCCAACACCTGCTGGATCTGTACCGGCAAATGGTCCGCCGTGATGCGCCGTTCTCGATCGCGACGGAGCGGCGTATGGAACGCGTGCAATTGCGCTTATCTGGCGTCTCCGAGACCGTCACCGTGGAACGGCTGCATGCCCGCTTCCAGCCCTTTGACAATGCCGCACCCTCGGGCGAAGGCTTGTCTCTGGCCAGCGTGCGGCGGATCGTGGATGAGCACGGCGGTGAACTGGAGATCTACTCGGGTCCGGATGACCGGATTGTCGTCTCGGTCAGCTTTCCGGCCGCCTGCTGAGCAGCCAGTTCCTTCACCCTCGCTACGGCTTGCGCCAACTGCGGAGGCGCCACCAGCAGATCAGCGAGCGTCAACGCCTTTTGAGCGGACAGCTTAAAGTCTCCACTGGATCGGTCAACCACGGCCAGATAAAGATCCGGCTGGATGAACTGCATCACGCTGTTGGATTCGATCACCACATTCGCCGCCCGCGACATCACTTCGCGCAAGGCGGGCAACCCTTCGGCTAGTTGTCCCGAGCGCGTCCGCAGCCAATAGGAGTGCCGCGCCCCGGCCTCCAGATAGCGGCCCGTGTCGGTGGAGTCCGCGCCCGCTTGTTCATCCAAGGCGTAGGGACAGCTGGGGTTTGCCGGAGCACAACCGCAGTCACCGCCCTCGTGCGCACACGCGCTGTGCCCGTACTGGGTGATCTTCACCGCCGTCCAGTTCATCTCGGGCAATGCCTGGATAATGTCGCAGACCAGTGTCGTTTTGCCGATGTTTCGCGTATTACCGCCTACGACAACGATCATGGGCGCGGCTCCGGGCGCTTCAGCGCTGCCACCTGCTGGCGGAGGCTGCTCAACCGGCTCACTTCGCCCAGATCGCGCAGGTAGCGCCGCAAGGGGCGGGCCGGCGTACCCCAGACCGGCTCTCCCGCACGGACAATCTTGTTGGACAGAATGCCGGCCCCGGAGCCGATGATCGCCCCGGGTTCCACTCTCACCTTCTCGCCAAACCCAACTTGGCCGCCGATCACGGCGCGGTCGCCCACCGCGCAGCCCCCCGCCATTCCGGTCTGGGCGGCGATCACCACGTGACGGCCGAGCTGGCAGTTGTGCGCGATGTGAACCATGTTGTCCAGCTTGGTGCCATCACCAATGCGCGTGACGCCCAGCGCCGCCCGGTCAACGGTGCAGTTGGCACCGATCTCGACATCGCTGCCGATCTCGACCCGGCCCACCTGCGGAAACTTCTGGTACTGCTCGCCGGTCCACTGGAAGCCAAAGCCATCCGCGCCCAGCACAGCGCCGGAGTGGATGATCGTGCGCGGGCCCACCGAGACGTCGGCATAGAGAGTCACCCGGGAATGCAGCGTGGCCCCTTCCCCGATCCGGCACCGCGCCCCCACCACCGTGTAAGCACCGATCTCAACCCCCGGCGCAACTTCGGCGGTCTCGTCAATGATGGCCGTGGGGTGAATGCCCGATCGGGGCGGCGCGGGGTAGAGCAGTGTCAGGGCTTGAGCAAAGCTGGCGCGCGGATTCGTTGACCGGATGACGGTGCGGCCCGCGGAAAACTCCAGCGGCACAATCAGGCATCCGGCACCGGAGTCCGCCGCTGCGGCCGACGCCTTGGCGTTTGCGACAAACGACAGTTCCGCCGTACTCGCGGTTTCCAGCGGTGCTGCGGCGGTCAGTTCCACGTCTTCGCCTTCCAGAGTGCAGCCCAGTGATGCCGCCAGTTCGATTGCTCGCATATGATCAGAGTCTATGCCGTGCCACCCATCGGCGACTATCGCCCCCACGGCCCGCATCCATCCGGACTCGCAAATTGGACCGGGTTGCCACATTGGCGAGTTCGTCGTGATCGAACAGGATGTCGTGCTGGGCGAAGCCTGCAAGATTGAACCCTACGTCTTCATCAAGCGCTGGACCACCTTGGGCGACCGCAATGAGATCTCCGCCGGCACCGTGCTGGGCTCCGATCCGCTGGACAAGAACTTCAAAGGCGAGCGCAGCTACCTGACGCTGGGCCATGACAACAAGGTCCGCGAGCACTTCACCATCTCGCGCGGCACCAAACCCGAGGCCACCACCGTCATCGGCCACGGCAACTACATCATGACCAGCGGCCACATCGCGCACGATTGCGTAATCGGCGACAACAACGTCATCTGCAGCTCCGCGCTGATTGCCGGCTACGTGACGATCGAGGACCGCGCCTTTATTTCCGGTGGCGTTGTGGTGCACCAGTATTCAAAGATCGGGCGCTTGGTGATGGTGGGCGGCAACAGCCGGGTGAACCTGGACCTGCCGCCGTATTTTTTGTATTCCGAATTCAACGCCACTCCGGTAGGCTTGAACATCGTGGGCCTGAGAAGGGCCGGCATTTCGCGCGAGGAGATCTCGAACTTGAAGACCGCCTACCGGCTGCTCTATCGCGCCGGGCTGAAGCTGGAAGAGGCTTGCACCGCGATCGTGACGCAGGTACCGTCGGAGGCCACGCGGCATCTGGTGAGCTTCATTCAATCCAGCGCACGGGGCATTACCCGCGAATGACCACGCTACTGCTACTGCTGGTGGCCCAACAGCCGGTGTCGATGACCGAGGCCGTGACGAGGGCGTTGGACCACTATGCCGCCGTCAACGTCAGCGATGAACAGGTCCGCGCCGCCGCGGCCGCTATTGATCTGGCGCGCACCAGCTATCTGCCGCGAGCGGATGTCTTCGGCCAAGTGAACCGTGGCACCCGCAACAATGTTTTCGGCCTGATGCTGCCGCAAGCGACGCTGCCGTCCATCTCCGGCCCACCGCGCCCAGAGAACGACCTGGCTAGTGTCTGGGGCAGCGCCGTCGGACTGACCGTCACCTGGGAGCCTTTCGATTTCGGCTTGCGCCAAGCCACCGTGGCTACGGCAGAGGCGGCAAAGCGGCGCACGGAAGCGGCTCTGAAGCGCACCCGCTATGAAGTGGCGGCGATGGCCGCAGATGCTTACCTGACGCTGTTGGCCGCGGAAGAAACGGTGGTGGCAGCAAAGGCCGCCGTCACCCGTGCGTCGTCATTGGAGCAAGTAGCCGAAGCGCTGGCCAAGGCGGATCTGCGTCCCGGGGCCGATGCCTCCCGCGCCCGGGCGGAACGCAGTGTTGCCGAAACGCAGCTGATCCAGGCGCAGCAGGCCGTCGCGGTGGCGCAAGCCAACCTGTCGCAGTTTACCGGCAGCACGGCGGCAGCACGCAGATTGGGCGAACCGCCCGGTCTCGTGGCCGCGGGCGAAGCCCACCCCGCGCTCGCCGAACAGACAGCGGCGATTGATGAAGTGAAGGCAAAAGAGAAAGCGCTCGACAAGAGCTATGCACCCCGCTTTGCGGTCCAGGGATCCACTTACGCACGCGGCACGGGCGCGGTGGCCGATGGCACGACGCTGGGTGGAGCCAATGGACTGGGCCCCAACATCATGAACTATGCCGTGGGATTAACCGTCACGTTTCCGGCCATGGCCCAACCGGCGATCCGCGCCGAGCTAGCAGCGCAGGCGGCGAAGGAGCGCGCGGAGGCCGCTCGCCTGAAGCAACTGCAACAGGACCTCGCCGCGCAGCTCAGCCGGGCCCAGGCGCGTCTCAATGGCGCGCGGCTCACGGCCGCGCAGTTGCCAGTGCAATTGGAAGCGGCGCAGGTGGCCTTAAATCAAGCCACGGCCCGCTATCGCGCGGGGCTTGGCCTAGTCACTGAAGTGGCCGAAGCACAGCGGCTGGTGTCCCAAGGACAGGCTGACCTGGCCCTGTCACGCCTGGCGATTTGGCGCGGGCTCCTGCAGGTGGCGACAGCCCAAGGCGATCTGCGGCCCTTCCTCGCCGAGACCGATGCCCGGCCTGGGAGAGACAACTAGATGTGGCTGGTACGTTGGGCGATGCGCCGGCCGGTGACCATTGTGGTTGCAGTGCTGGCGGTGATGCTGGGCGCGGGCCTGGCGGTGCAGCGGATGCCCGTGGACATCTTCCCGCAAGTGGGCGCGCCAGCCATCTACGTGGCGCAGCCTTACGGTGGCATGGACCCACTCCAGATGGAGGGGTTCATGACGTACTACTACGAGTACCACTTCCTCTACATCACCGGCATTGAGCGCGTCGAGTCAAAATCCATCCAGGGCGCGGCGCTGATGAAGCTGGTCTTCTATCCCGGCACCGACATGAATCAGGCGATGGCGCAGACCATTAGCTACGTCAATCGCGCGCGCGCCTTCATGCCTCCCGGCGCGGTACCGCCCTTTGTGACGCGCTTCGACGCGGGCAGCGTGCCGGTGGGGCAGCTGATCTTTTCGAGCGCCAAACGCGAGCCCGGCGAGTTGCAGAACTTTGCGCTGAATAGCGTGCGGCCCTTGTTCGCTACACTGCCAGGTGTCTCCGCCCCGCCTCCCTTCGGCGGCAACCAGCGGACCATCGTCGTCCGTCTGGACCCGGACAAACTGCGCCAGTACCGCATGTCGCCCGAGGAGGTGATTGAGGCGGTCAACAAGTCCACCACGGTGATGCCTTCGGGCTTGGTGCGCACGGGCGATCTGGCGCGCTACGCCACCACCAATTCGGTGATCGGTGGCAACTTTGATGAGCTGAACAACGCGCCCATCCGCCTGGGCTCCGGACCCACCGTGTTCATCCGCGATGTCGGCAAAGTGGAGAACGGCACCGATATCGTCACGGCCTACGCGCTGGTGAATGGCAAGCGTACGGTCTACATGCAGGTGACCAAACGCAGCGACGCGTCCACGCTGGCGGTGATCCAGGCCGTGCGCGCGAACATTGCACGGTTCAAGGCCGTGGTGCCCGACGACGTCGATGTGCGCCTGGAGTTCGACCAGTCGGTGGTGGTACTGGAAGCGTTGCGCGCCCTGGCCACGGAGGGCGCGTTGGGCGCGCTGCTGACCGGGCTGATGGTGCTGCTGTTTCTGCGGGACTGGCGCGGTGCCGTCATCGTGATGGCCACCATTCCGGCCGCGCTGCTGGCGGCCGCGGTTTGCCTGTGGCTGACCGGGCAATCGATCAACATCATGACGCTGGGCGGGCTGGCGCTGGCGGTGGGCGTGCTGGTGGACGAAGCAACAGTGGAGATCGAGAACATCCACAGCCGCTTGGCTGCGGGCGGGCAGCGGACCCGGGCCCATGCCGTGATGGAGGCTTGCTCCCGCACGGCGACCGCGCGCTTCCTGTCGATGTGCGCCATCCTGGCCGCCTTTGTGCCCAGCTTCTTCATGACCGGCGTGGCCCGCCAGTTGTTTGTGCCCCTGTCGCTGGCGGTGGCATTTGCCATGGTTTCCAGCTACGTTCTCTCCTCCACACTGGTCCCGGTTCTCTCCACCTGGTGGATGCGCGAAGGTGGCCACCGCGCCTTTGCTCCGGCCTTCTACCAACGCTGCGTCGCCAGCGCGGTCGAGTGGCGCTGGCCGCTGGCCGTGGGTTATCTGGCCGTTACCGGCTTGGGCCTGTGGCTGCTAGCCCCCAAGTTGGGCGTGGAGCTTTTCCCGCAGACATTTGAATCCCAGTTTCAGGTGCGCCTGCGCGCCGCCACCGGCACCAGGATCGAGAAGACCGAGCAAGTCGCGCTGAAAGCGCTGGACGTGATCAAGCAGGAAGTGGGCGCGGACAACGTGGCCATCACCTCCACGTTTGTCGGCGTGCAGCCGCCCAGCTACCCGATCAACACGCTGTTCCTGTGGACCAGCGGTCCGCATGAGGCGGTGTTGCTAGTAGCGCTGAAGCCAGAGGCAGCCCTGCGCGGTGAGCCGCTGCGAGAGCGGCTGCGGCAGAAGTTCAGCCAGGCAATGCCCGACGTGCGGGTGTCATTCGAGGCAGGCGAGATTGTCAGCCAGGTGATGTCCTTTGGCAGCCCGACGCCGCTGGAGGTGGCGGTGCAGGGCCCGTCGCTGGCCGCCAACCGCACGTTCGCCGGCAAGGTGGAAGCGGAGCTGAAGAAGCTGCCCTACCTACGTGATTTGGCCTATGCCCAGCCGCTTGATTACCCGACGCTCGACATCACTATTGACCGCGAACGGGCGGGCCAGTTCGGGTTGACCATGGCGAGCGTCGCCCGCAGCGTGGTGGCCGGAACCTTCTCGTCACGCTTCATTGATGCCAACTATTGGCGGGACCCAGTGTCCGGCAACGGCTTCCAGATTCAGGTGGAGATCCCGTATCAGCGCATGGCTTCGATGGAAGACGTGGCGCGCATTCCGGTGATGCGCAATGGCGAAGCCCGGCCGCTGCTGGAAGATGTGGCGAAGCTGAAGTTCGGCACGGCGCCCGGGCAAACGGACCGCTTCAACGGCCAGCGCGTGGTCAGCCTGACGGCCAACCTCCATGAGATGCCGCTAGGGACCGCCGCCGAAGATGTGCGCGCCGCCATTAAGCGGGCGGGCGAAGTACCGAAGGGCATCACGGTGAACGTACGCGGGCAAGTGCCGCCGCTGGATGAAACTGTATCCGGACTGCGGCTGGGCTTGGCGCTGGCGATCGCCGCCCTGGTGTTGCTGCTGGCTGCCAACTTTCAATCGGTAGGCTTGGCGCTGGCGATCGTCTTGACGCTACCGGCGGTGCTGCTGGGCGTCGTCGGGATGCTGCTGGCCACGGGCACGACCCTGAACATCCAAAGCTTTATGGGCGCCATCATGTCCACCGGGATCGCGGTGGCCAATGCGATCCTGCTGGTGACTTTCGCCGAGCGCGCTCGCGCAAGTTCGACGCCCGCCGCGGCTGCAGTCGAGGGTGCCACGGGGCGGCTGCGGGCGATCCTGATGACCGCCCTGGCCATGGTGGCCGGCATGGTCCCCTTGGCGCTAGGACAGGCGCAGACGGCTCCGCTAGGCCGGGCGGTGATTGGCGGCCTGCTGGCGGGCACGGTGGCCACGCTGGCGATCCTCCCGGCGCTCTACGCCCTGCTGAGCGGCCAGGGAAGCCCCTCACCGTCACTTGACCCCAACGATCCGGAGAGTAGGTTCTATGAAGCGGCTTAGTGTCTCGTTGCTGGCCTTGGGAAGCGTGGCGCTGCTCGCCCAGCCGGGCCCCAGTGCACCCAAACCCGCTGGTCCCGCCTTGCTGAAGTTACCCGGCGAGCTGTTGCCGTTTGAGTCCGTCGAGATGGTCGCGCGCGTCAACAGCTTTGTCGAGTCCGTCCACGTGGACCGGGGCAGTGCGGTGAAGCAGGGCGCGGTGCTGATCAAGCTGAGCGCGCCGGAACTGCAGGGGCAGCGGGCTGAGGCTCAAGCCAAGGTGGAATCGATCCGTGCTCAACGGGCAGAAGCGGAAGCCCGGCTGGTGGCCACGCAAAGCACGCTCGAGCGGTTGAAGGATGCCGCGGCCACTCCCGGAGCCATTGCCGCGCATGAAGTGGTGCTGGCCGCAAAGTCAGTGGACGCAGTGGCGGCGCAGATTGCGGCCATCAACAAGGCGGTCGCCGCGGCGGAAGCCCAAGTGGCCACCATCGCCGAACTGGAGCGCTTCCTGACGATCACCGCTCCCTTTGATGGCGTGGTGGTGGAGCGCAAGGCGCATCCCGGGGCACTGGCAGGCCCGTCAGCTGGCTGGCTGCTTCGGTTGGAGCAGTTGTCGCGCTTGCGCCTGGTGGTGGCCGTGCCGGAATCACAAGCAGCGTTGATCCCGCTGGGGGCCAAGATCGCCTTTACCGTCGGCGCCTTTCCGGGCGAGACGTTCACGGGATCCGTGGCCCGCGTGGCTCGCGTGATGGACGTGAAGACGCGCACGATGCCGGTGGAACTGGATGTCGCCAATGGACGAGGACGGCTGGCCCCAGGGATGTACGCGGAAGTGGCGTGGCCGGCAAAAAAGGACGCTCCAAAACAAAAATAGCCGCTCGGACGGCTATTTTTGCACGCAGTTGCCGGAGGCAAATATCGTTTCTGCAGGGCGTACTCGGAGGAGGAGACGCCCTACATTGGAGGACAACCCAAGAGTTGATTTGTAATGGTAGTGCCTTAAGGCCGGGAATCCTCTCACGGCATCAAACATTTTTTGATCTTTGTGTTGGCGCGCCCGACTACTCGACGCCCGGCAGCCGCAGGTATTCCCGGGCGTTGCCGTAGCAGATGTTCTTCACCATGCCGCCCACCATGCCGTAGTCCACCGGCAGCTCGCCGTTCTCCATGTCGCGGCCCAGCAGGTTGCACAACGTTCGGCGGAAGTACTCGTGGCGCGGGAAGCTCATGAAGCTGCGGGAGTCCGTCAACATGCCCACAAAGCGCGCCAGCAGGCCGCAGTTGGAGAGAGCATTCAGCTGCAACTCCATGCCTTCCTTTTGATCCAGGAACCACCACCCGCTGCCAAACTGGACCTTGCCCGCGACGCTGCCATCCTGGAAATTGCCGATGGCGGTGGCAAAGGCGTAGTTGTCCACCGGGTTGTTGTTGTAGACGATCGTGCGCGGCAAGGTGTTCTCCCGGTCCAGCGCATCCAGGTAGTTGCACAGAGCGTCAGCCTGCCGGTAGTCGCCCATTGAATCAAAGCCCGTGTCCGGACCCAGTTGCTTGAACATCCGGGTGTTGTTGTTGCGGCGCGCACCCAAATGGAGCTGCTTGGTCCAGCCCTTCTCCGCATCCCAGCGGCCAAAGTGGAGCATCAGGGTGGAGGCAAACAGAGCATGCTCAGCTGGCGTGGCTGCGATGTTGGCCCGGGCGCGATCAAAGATTGTCGCCGACTTGGCGTCGTCGGCGGGAGTGTCGAAGCAGGTGGCCAAGCCGTGGTCCGAGACGCGGCAGCCCAGGTCATGAAAATCCTGATGACGCTTGGCGAGTGCATCGAGGAAGGTGCGATAGCTGGAGATCTCGGTGTTGGCCGTGATGGCCAACCGCTCCATCCAAGCCTTCAGTGCGGTGGGATCATCGACGCGGAGCGCTTTGTCGGGCCGGTAGGCGGGGAACACTTTCACAGCCAGCGTGGAGGCTGCAATATCGCGATGCCAGTTCAGGTCGTCGGCCGGATCATCGGTGGTGCACAGCGCCCGCACCTGGAACTTGGTCAGCGTATCCTGCGCCCGTAGACCCGGCAATTGCGCGTTGGCTTGCTCCCAGATAGCGGGGGCACTGGCTTCGTTCAAAAGATCGGTGATGCCGAAGTAGCGCGCCAGCTCCAGGTGGGTCCAGTGATAAAGCGGGTTGCGTAGCGTCTGGGGAACCGTCCGGGCGTAGGCCAAAAACTTCTCATACGGGCTGGCGTCGCCCGTGCAGAATGGCTCCGTGATGCCGTTGGCGCGCATGGCCCGCCACTTGTAGTGGTCGCCTTCCAGCCAGATCTCAAACAGGTTGGCGAACTGGCGGTTCTCCGCAATGTCTTTCGGCGGGAGATGGTTGTGATAGTCGAGAATCGGCTCAGCCGCCGCGTAGTCATGATAAAGGCGCCGGGCGGCAGCCGTCGAAAGCAGAAAATCGTCGTGGATAAAGGGCATGGCCAACCCTTATTCTAGTGGTCCGGCCCAGGCCGCGTCGCCCGGCCGGCGGCCCCTAGTGAGAATGGCCGCAGGAGGACTGGCCATTGTGGCCGGACACGCCACCGGTGGCGCACATCTGGTGATTGCGCCAGTGAGCAAAGGCGATCGAGCAGCCGCCAATCGTCATCAGCACCGCTTCGGCGTTGTCGAATTCCAAAAGCTCCGACTTGGCCGTCAAGATGAAGGCCGCCCCAAACAAAAACAGAAACAGCGCATCCCGGCGGCGGTGCTGCTCAAAGAAGCTATGGAAAAGGCGGAAGGAAGCCACGGCAAACGAAAACAGGATGATGCTCCATTCAAAACGCTCATCACCCAGCCAGCCCAAGCCAGCCACCGTCAGCAGTACTGGGAGCGCCGCGCAATGAACGGCGCAGGCCGTCGAAACGAACATGCCCACCCGGTCCAGCACCGCGCGCTCACCAAACTTGGTTCCGAACTTGGGAAACACTGCCACTCCAGAATGATAACGCGCTATCAAATATCCCGCAACATCGCCCACTGAAAATTTTTGTATTGACCTGGACACCATTGGAGTTTATCCTCCAAGCTAACCGCAAAGTTTGCGCCAGCCCTCCTGTTTCCAGTCCGCCTCTCAGACCTGAGGCATTCCACCCCGTCGTTCGCACATTTTCAACAATTCAAGCTTGCAAGGGGAAACATGCTCACACGTTCTCTGTGTGTCCTGACGCTCGTGGTGTTTGCGGGCAGCCTGTATGGGCAGTCCACATTCGGTTCGATTACCGGCACCGCCACGGACAAATCCGGGGCCGTTGTGCCCGACGCCATCATCAAGGTGCGAAACCTGGATGACAATTCACTCCGTTCCGCTGTGAGCAGCGATCAGGGTCTATTCACACTACTCAACCTACGCGCCGGCAGCTACGAGATCACCGCGGAGAAACCCGGTTTCGGCGTGCTGAAGATTCCGCAGGTGGCGCTGGAAGCCCGCCAGCAAATGCGCGTCGATGTCACGCTGGAGATCGCCAGCGTTGGCCAGGTGATGGTGGTGAATGACGCCGCCAGCACCATCAACACCGAAAACGGCACCATCGGCGATTCCAAAAACTTCCAGCAGGTAACGACCCTGCCCTTGAACTATCGCGGCTCCGGTGCCAGTCCGTTGACGGCGATCCTCACCGTGCCGGGGGTACAGCAGGACGCGGCCGGCAACTACTCGATCGGCGGCGGATTGCCTTCGATGATTGAGTTCACCGCCGATGGCATCTCGACGGTGAACGTCCGGTCCAGCGGTGCCTTGGGGCAGATGTTCCCCTCTTCGGAACTGATCCAGGAGTTCAAGGTGACGGCGGTGAACAACAATGCTGAGTTCGCGCAGGTGGGTGACGTCACCATCACCACCAAGTCCGGCACCAACGTCTACCACGGCTCAGCGTACGACTATCACCAGAACCGCGCGCTCGACGCCACCACCTATGGCTCGCGGGTAAAGCAGGCTAAGGTGTGGAATACGTTCGGAGCCACCTTGGGCGGCGCGGTGGTTCTGCCCAAACTTTACACCGGCAAGGACAAGACGTTTTTCTTCTTCGCCTATGAAGGCAGCCGCAAGCCCGGGTCGACAGCCAAGCAGTTTAACGTTCCCACCGACGCGATGCGGGCCGGTAATCTGAATGGTCTGCCCGGCGGGGCGACGCTGGACCCGGCCACGGGCGCGCCATTCCCGAACAACATCATCCCCTCCAGCCGCTTGAGCCCGGTCTCACAGCGGTTGCTGAACAACTACTACCCCAAGACGAACGTCGCGGGGGGTGATCTGGTGTCGAACTCTCTGGCGCTGTTGCCGACCCCGGCTTCGCTGACCAGCTACGACATCCGGGTCGACCAGAACATCGGCAGCCGCCAGCAGTTGTATGGCCGCTTCACGTGGCGTGAACTGCCCAGTGTCGGCGACAACGAAATGCTGCCCACCGATACGATCACCGAGTTGAACAAGAATCTGGTGGTCTCCTACAACGCTTCCATCAAGCCGACCTTGATCAACGAGTTCCGCTTTGGCTTCTCACTGTGGAGCCGCCAGGTAAAGTTCCCCATCAATGGGGCCAAAGCATTGAGTGAACTGGGCATCACGGGCCTGGATGTCAGCAATCACCCGGAATCGGGCGCCTTCCCGCGTTTCGACTTCAGCGATGGACCCGGCTTCACCCCCATCGGCCGCGGTAAAGACGGGGCCCGGCAGAGCCGCAGCTGGCAGTTTACCGACAACCTCAGTTGGATCAAAGGCGCGCACACGTTCAAGTTCGGTGTCGACATCCGCAAGATGTCCTACATCGACGTGCAAACGTTTGGCGGCGCGGACGACTTTGGCTCATTCACTTTCAACCGCGGCGCCTACACCGGCAATGCGTTCTCTGATTTGCTGCTGGGCGTGCCCACCAACACGTTTTTCTCCATCACCGGGCCCGATCTGAACAGCCCCGTGGGCCACTACCGGTTCTACGCGCAGGATGAATGGAAGGTCACCAACCGCTTCACGCTCAGCTACGGCTTGCGTTGGCAGCTTCACCCGCCCTTCACTGAGAACTTTGGCAACATCACCAACTTTGACCGGACCACCGGCAACGTGGTCATCCCGGACACGACGCTGAAGGCCGCGCCGGGCTTCCTCACCTCCATCAACGCCTGCCCCGGCACCAACGCAGCCGTGCCTTGCACCAAGCTTGTCTCGGCCGGCTCGATGGGGTTGAGCGCGGGCCTGCGCCAAACCTACAAAGGAAACTACGCGCCGCGCCTGGGCTTTGCCTATCGGCCGTTCGGGAACAACAAGACTGTGATCCGCGGCGGCATCGGCCTGTTTACGCAAACCGTCGTCGGCCCGCTGGCCTATGCGCTCACCGGCATCCACAGCGCCGACTCTCGCACCGCCCTGAACTCGTTCGCTGGCGGCCGTCCGGCCTATCAGTTCCCCCAGGCGATTGCCAGCACCTTCGCATCCGCACCTCCCGGCACGGGCGAGTTTATCGTTGCCACCAACATCGACTACCGCGACCCGCAGACGGCCCAGTGGAACGTGACGTTGGAACGTGAACTGCCCAAGGACCTCTCCTTGCGCGTCAGCTACATCGGGTCCAACTCCTACCGCTTGCACAACACGGTGGACTTGAACCAAGTGGCACCCTCGACCACCTCTTACAATCCGGCCATGCGCCCCTTCCGGAACTGGCAGCGCATCCTCAGCCGCGACAATATCGGGTTCGCCAACTATCAGGCCTTGCAGATGGAAGGCAACCGACGGATGGCCAATGGCTGGTTTATCCAAACCAGCTATGTCTGGGCGAAGAATCTATCGAACAACGGCGGCCCCGTGCCCACGGGCTTCCCCGGAGAATCCGGCGCCACGGTGAACAATCGCTTTGGCGTAGGTGCTGACCGTGGCAACGTCGCCTTCACGCGACGCCATCGCGGGCTGATCTCCTCCATCTATGCCCTGCCCGTGGGCAAGGGCCGCAAGTTCGGCAGTGGCATGAACAAAGCGGCGGACCTGGTGGTGGGCGGCTGGGAACTGAGCACCATCGCCATGATGCAAACCGGCCCCTACATGACCCCCACCATGTCGCGCGGTTCCGACCGGTCCAATACCAACGTCGTCGGTCGCGCCGTCAACGTCCGCCCCGATGGCTTGCGCGACGGCAATCTCGCCACGCCGGGCTCCATTTGGGACATCGGCGCCTTTGCGGTGCCAGCCGCCGGTGTCGGCCGCTTCGGAACGGCCGGTGTCGGCACGCTGGTCGGACCAGCCACGGTGGCGGTGGCGGCGGGTCTGGCCAAGAACTTCCAGATCACGGAGCGCGTCCGCATCCGCCTGGAGTCCACCTTCACCAATCTGCCGAACCACCCCAACTTCCGGGAACCGGCCAGCAACATCACCACGCCCACCACCTTCGGGTCGTTGCGGCAGGTGCAGTCCAGCGAGAACTCGGGCAACCGGACCGGCCAGGTGGCGCTCCGGATCCAGTTCTAGGCACCCACGCAAGGCTGGCAGTGATTTGGAGACAATACGAGTACCGATGAAAGCCGCTGTCTACGATCACTGCCAGACGCTCCAAGTAGGCGTCTCCACTCCGCTGGTCCCCCAGGCGGGTGAAGTCCGCATCAACGTTTCTCATTGCGGGATCTGCGGGACCGATTTGCATATCTTCCTGGGAGACTTGGACCATCGCACCAAGCCGCCGCAGATCATTGGGCATGAGACAGCGGGTGTGATCGAAGAAGTGGGCGCCGGCGTGACGGCGTGGAAAGCGGGCGACCGGGTAACCGTGTTGCCCGTTTTGTCGTGTGGCGTCTGCCCCACCTGTCGCGCCGGTCATCCGCATGTCTGCCCCCAACTGAAAGTGCTGGGCGTCGATGCCCCGGGCGGTATGCAGAAAAGCTGGACCGTCCCGTCTTCCAAATTGTTCCGCCTGCCCAATGAACTCTCGCTCCAACATGGCGCGTTGATTGAGCCTTTAGCCGTCGCCTGCCATGATGTCGCCCTGGCGCAAGTGAAGCCGGGCGAGAAGGCCCTGGTGATCGGCGGCGGACCCATCGGCGTGCTGGTGGCGCTGGTGGCGCAGCATGACGGCGCCGACGTAGTGGTGACGGAAGTGAACCCGTTCCGCGTCGCGCTGATGCAGCGGCTGGGCCTGAAAGTGGTGAACCCGCGCGAGACCAACGTGCTGGAGTTCGTGAACGACTGGACGGGCGGCGAAGGCGCGGACGTGGCCTTTGAAGTCTCCGGCACGGCACCCGGTGCCGAGATCATGACCGAAGTAGTTCGCCCCAAGGGCCGCATCGTGATCGTGTCGGTGTATGCGATGAAACCCGCCGTTAACCTCTACCGCTTCTTTGCGCGCGAGCTCAGCCTGATCGGTGTGCGCCTGTATGGCCCACAAGACTTTGAGCGCGCCATCGACCTGGCCGCCTCCGGCAAGCTGCCGCTGGCGGAGGTCATTACCGCCATCGAACCCATGGACCGCATCCAGGAAGTGTTCGCCGATCTCACCAGCGGCGGGCCCGCCATGAAAGTACTCATCGAGATCTAGCGGCGGCTTCCCACCGCAGCCGGGTTGCGATATGATCCGGGCCATGACCAGACGCACCCTACTCGCCGGAAGCTCCCTTGCCGCAGTTGCCGCCGGACCGGCGGCCGCTGCTTACACGCCCAAGCGCATCAATCGCGCCATCGAACTGCTGGCCGCCGGGCAGCCGATCTACTACACCACCGTGGCCGGTGGCGCGGGCTACGCCGAAGGCAAGAAGATGGCCCAGACCTGGGCTGATTACATCACCTACGAAATGGAGCACGGAGCCCTGGACTTCTCCGCTCTCCGAGCGTTCATGCAGGGTCTGTTGGATGGCGGCCCCACCAAGACCGGCCACCGCACACCGGCCGTGATCGCCACGTTGCCAGTGTTGGGCATCAACGAAGCACACATGAACGCCAACTTCTGGGTGGTGCAGCAGGCGCTGCTCTCGGGCATTCACGGCATCCTGCTGTGCCATGCGCGCGATCCCCAAGCGATCCGCATGTTCGTGGCGGCGTGCCGTTACGTAAACTCAAAGCCGGTGGCCGGAATACCGGAAGGCATGATGGGCAACGGCAGCCAGGCCCATGCCTCCAAGATCTGGGGCCTGACGCCGCAGGAGTACATGAAGAAGGCCGACCCATGGCCGTTGAACCCGGACGGCGAGTTCATGCTCGGCCTGAAGGTGGAAGACAAGTACGCCCTGGCCAATGCCGAGAAGGTGACCGGTGTGCCGGGCATCGCGTTCGCCGAATGGGGCCCAGGCGACATGGGACTTTCGCTGCAACTGCCGGATGGTCACGGTGCCAACGAAACACTACACCCCAAGATGCGGGACGCACGGTCAACCGTGCTGGCGGCATGCAAGAAGAACAAAGTGGCGTTCCTGAACACGGTCCGTCCGGGCGATGTGGAGGAGATGATCAAAGAGGGTGTGATGGTAGGCTCGGGCGGCGAAGAAGCCGCGACCAAAGGCCGCAAATTCACCAAGCGCGAAATGCCGTACTAACGGGAACGCAGCTTGAAGCTATTCGCTGGCGTGCGTTTCGCCACAGCCACCGGGTTTGCGGGCGGCCATCTTGCGTTCCAGCGCCGCCATCAGGCGGTCCTTGACGCGGGTCGGGACTTCGCTGGCCTGCATGCCCTTGAAGACCTTCAGGGTCTTCTTGGTGGTGTCCACCACCACCCAACAGTTGGGGCATTCGTTGACGTGCTTTTCGAGTTCCTGACGGGCGCTGGGGTCGGTCGACGACGGGTCCAGGAATTCGTTCAACTCGCGGAGGAAGTCCTTACAGGTAAGCAAGCACGTCGTCCCCCTTTCGCTGGAAGAAGCGAGTCAGCTTTTCGCGCAACTGCAGGCGGGCGCGCAACAGACGGCTTTTGACGGCAGGCACGGAGATGCCCAACGCTTCCGCCGTTTCCTCAGTGGACATTTCCTCCACGTCGCGCAACTGGAAGACGGTGGAATAAATCGGCTCCAGCGAAGACACGGCATTGTCCAGAATGGACCGCAGTTCGTCTTGCGAATACTTTTGTTCCGGATCGTCGTCCCAGACAGCGATCTCCCGCACCAACGTGTCTTCGCCCGTGTCGAGTTGCTCGTCGAGGGAAACGCTCTTGTCCGACTTCCGCTTACGCAGCTTCATCAACGCTTCGTTGACGGCAATACGGACCAGCCAGGTATAAAATTTCGAGTTGCCCTGGAACCGGTCCAGATTCTCGTACGACTTCATGAAGCTTTCCTGCAGTACATCTTCGGCGTCTTCGTCGTTTTGTGTGATGTTCTTGGCCAGCCGGAAGATTCGCCGTTCGTAGTGTTTTACCAGGTCAGCAAAAGCGGTGTCGTCACCCGCTTTCGCCCGCAACACCAACGGCGCTTCGTCAAATGAAGGAGGCTCAGGCATTTGAGCCTTCACTATAGCAGGCTCATTCGCGATAAACTGCGGAGACATATGAGCAACACATACCGGATGACGGCAGTATTATTCCTGACGGCAGCGGCGGCAATGGCCGATTCGGCGGCCGATGTTCTGGCGGCCGACAAGGGCTGGGCGACGGCGATCCAGAAGATGGACTACCCGGCCCTGGAAAAGATGCTGGCCGACGAGTTGGTCTACACGCACTCCAGCGGCCTGATCGACAGCAAGCGCCAGTACATCGACAACCTGAAGACCGGTGCCCAGAAGTACAACCAGGTCGATCATGTTGAACCCAAGGTGCAGGTACATGGCTCCACCGCCGTGCTCACCACCGGCCTCAAGATGGACACGACCACCAAAGGCGTCAACCAGAAAGCCATGTTCCGGCTGATCCATGTTTGGGTGAAAAAGGGCGGCACCTGGCAGATGGTGGCCCACCAGACGACGCGCCTGCCGTAGGATCCTGATCTCCGACACATCCGCGGAGGCGTTGCGCTTGTGAATAGCCCCATGCGTAAGCTTGGGGCTTCTTCACGTTTCCGGTAAGAGCCCCAAGCTTACGCATGGGGCTGATTGCTTGAGGCAGTCTCCACCGAACTTCACCATGAAAATCACCAACATCAAAACCGTCGTCGTCAACGCGGAAATGCGCAACTGGGTGTTCGTCAAGGTGGAGACGGACCAGGCGGGGCTTTATGGTTGGGGTGAGGCGTCGCTGGAATGGAAGACGCGCGCCGTGGTGGGCTGTGTGGAGGACTTCGCGCCGATGTTGATCGGCGAGGAAGTCGATCGCATAGAGCACCTCTACCAAAAAATGTACCGGCAAAGCTTCTGGCGCGTCGGCGTCATCGGCATGTCGGCCATCTCGGGTATTGAGCAAGCATTGTGGGACATCCGGGGCAAGGTGCTCAATCAGCCGGTCTACAAGCTCCTGGGCGGAGCCGTGCGGAGCCGCGTACGAATGTACACACATCTCGGGGGTGGCGATATGCGAGCCGTTTATGAAACCGCCGGCGCTCAAGATGCGCAACTGTTCGTTGACCGGGCGCTGGAAGTAGTGGCCAAGGGCTACACCGCGGTGAAGGTGCTGATCACGCCGCCCACCGAGGCGCTGAATTCGATCGCGGACTACAAGTATGCCGCCCGCGTGATGGAAGCGATGCGGCTGGCCGTGGGAGATGACGTGGACATCATGATCGATTGCCACGGCCGCCATTCAGTGGCCAATGCCATCGAGTTCTGCCGCGTGCTGGCGCCGTACCGTCCCTACTTCATTGAGGAGCCCGTGCCGCCCGAGAATGCCGACCTGATGGCCGAGGTCCGCCGGGCGTCGCCCGTGCCGATTGCCACCGGAGAGCGGCTGGTCACTCGGCATCAGTTCCGGGAGCTGTTTGAGAAGAACGCCTGCGCGGTCATCCAGCCGGATCTGTGCCATTGCGGCGGCTTGTGGGAAGCCAAGAAGATCGCGGCGATGGCGGAGGTCTACGCCATGGGCGTGGCCCCGCATAATCCGCTGGGTCCGGTGGCCAATGGAGCGGCGCTCCACTTTGCGCTCTCGACGCCGAACTTCTTAATCCAGGAAGATATGCTCACCGATGTCCCCTGGCGCTGGGAAGTGGTGCAGCATGCCCTCACCACCAAAGATGGCTACTGGTTGCCCACCGAAGCGCCCGGGCTGGGCATCGAGGTGAACGAGACCGCCGCCGCCCGGCATCCGTTCAAGCAGGAAGTGATTCATGCCACCACAGTCCGAGCGCAGGACGGCGCGGTACTCGATTGGTAATGCCGACTTGTTAGTCCGGAAATGCGGACTACTTGGCAGCAGCGGCCGGCGTGGCCTTCTTGCGCGGCGCGCGCTTCTTGGCGTCCGGGGCAGCCGTATCGCTCTTTTTCAGGCTTTCACGAGCCATGTCCAACACGAACTTCTTTTCGCCGTGCTCATCAAACTTAATTGCGATGCGGTCTTCCGTGCATACACTCACCGAGCCAACACCGAACTTCGCATGCTCGACACGGGCACCCGTGGCGAATAAGGGCTTTGCTGCCATGAAATTACCTCACTTTAATGATAGCAGGATTGCAAACAGCCTGCTTCGCCGCAACCCTGCCGACCGAATTTGCGTCGGACAAGGCGTGGCTCGACTGATTTGTAAAGTTATCTTGCTGGGCACCCTCCTGCCCCTGGCACTGATCACCGCGTCCTACGGCCAGACGGAGCAGCTATCTCGCGAACCGCGCTGGATCGTGATTCTGCGCTCGCCTTCCATCGCCGAGCAGATGACCGCGCCCGCCGCCTTGCCGCTAATCATGGCCGAGACGGCCAAATCAGCGATTGCGCGGGAGCAACAAGGCCTGCGACGGATGATCGAAGGCCGAGGCTTGCGTGTCACCGGGGCAAGCGATCTGCTGCTCAACGCGCTCTACATCAGTGGTGACCAGGCCAGCGCGGAGAGTCTGCGGACTCATCCTGATGTCGAAGGCGTGGTCCGCGTCCGGTATTTCCATAAGCTGGCCGACGACCGGGCGACTCAAATTGTCAATACGCCCGCCGGTTGGCAACTGTTGGGCGGCGAAGGGAATGCCGGGGCTGGCCGGCGCATTGGGGTCATTGACTCGGGCGTCGATGCGACACATCCTGCGCTGCAGGACCCCTCGCTGACGCCGCCCGTCGGCTTCCCGCGCGTCAGCCGTGAATCGGACCGTCCCTTTACGTCTTCCAAAGTGATCGTGGCCCGCGGCTATGTGGACCTGTTGAGCTCCACCGACCCGCTCTTCTCCCGGCCGGACGACCGATCCGCGCGCGACCGCGATGGCCACGGCACAGCAATTGCCATGCTGGCCGCCGGACGTCGCGTCACGGCACCGGGGGCCACCGTGGTGGGCGTCGCACCCAAAGCCTTTATTGGCAGCTACAAGGTATTTGGTTCACCAGGCTTGAATGATTCCGCCAGCGATGAAGCGGTTATTGCGGCATTGCAGGACGCCGTCCGCGACGGCATGGACGTGGTGACGCTCAGCCTCGGCTACTCGGCGGAATTTGGCGCTCTCGACACCTGCGGCCCGGCCAACAACCGTCGCCCGTGCGACGCTCTGGCCTCGGCCATCGAGAATGCCGCGCGGCTGAACGTGGCCGTGGTGGCGGCGGCCGGCAACAGTGGCGAGAATGGCTTCAATCTGCCGACGCTGGGCTCCATTGAGTCACCCGGTACGGCTCCGGCGGCCATCACCGTGGGGGCCATCACCAACGCCCACATCTATTTCCAGAGCGTCAGAGTTTCCGGTGGTGCGGTCCCGCCCGCCCTGCAGCGGCTGAATGCCCGCTTTGGCGACGGTCCGGTGCCGGACCAGGCGGTGACGGCACCCCTTCGCGACGTGGCGCAGTTGGGCGACGACGGCAAGGCCTGCCGCCCGCTCGGCAATGGCTCACTCACCGGAGCCATCGCCCTGATCGATCGCGGTGGCGACTGCTCGCGGGAATCGAAGGTCAATCACGCCCAGCGGGCCGGGGCCGTCGGCGTGGTGCTGGTCCAACTGGATGGGACCAACAGCGTTTTTCCGATGCGAGGGCTGCAGGCCACAGGCATTCCGGCCGTACTGGTAGGCTCCACTGACGGTCGTGCATTGCGGAGCTATCTGCTCCAGAACTCTGGTGCCCGGGTGACGCTGGACCCGGCCGTCGTGCAGGTGAACGCGCCCGCCGATGAGATCGCCACCTTTTCGTCACAGGGCCCGGCCATTGGCGACTTCACCATCAAACCGGAACTGACCGCGGTCGGCACGGACTTATACCTGGCCACCCAGAACTTCGACCCCAACGCCGGGCTCTTCTCGGCGGACCGTTACCGGGCCGTTCAAGGAACCAGTTTCGCGGTGCCGCTGGTGGCCGGGGCGGTGGCCCTGGTGAAGCAACGCAACCCCAACTGGACCCCGCTGCAGTTGAAGAGCGCAGTGGTGAATTCCGCCAACCCCAGCATCGATGACTTTGACGGCAACAACCGCCGCATCCGGGCCCGCGTGAATTCCACCGGTGCGGGCAAACTGGACGTCGCGGCGGCCTTGGGCGTCAGCCTGACGGCGGACCCGGCGACACTCAGCTTGGGCGTCTACCGTGGTACGTCCAAGTCGATCGGCTTACGGCTGACCAATAATTCCACGACAGCGGCCACGATATCGGCGCAGATCCAGGCGCGCGACCCGGATTCGAGTGCCCGCCTCACCATCACGCCTTCCAACTTCTCCATGGCCCCGGGCCAGACCACGCAGCTGAGCGTTGTGCTCAGCGGAGCCCGTCCACCAGCGGGCAACTACGAAGGCATCGTCTCCATCTCGGGCGCCGGCACCACGCTCCGCATCCCGTATCTCTATCTGGTGGGCGACGGCGTGCCGTTCAACATCTATTCACTGGTGGGCAATCCCTTCTTTGGCACACCCAACCAAGGCCTGAACGATCAGGCCCGGCAGCCCCGCATGGCGCTGAAGGTGCTGGACAAGTTTGGCGTCCCGGTGGAGAACCAACCGGTGGTTTGGAGCGCCTTGTCCGGTGGAGGGCGCGTTGAAACGGTCAGCACCCGCTCCCTCACGGATGACTACGGCATCAGCGAGGGGTACGTCAGCCTGGGCCCGTCGCTGGGTGAGCAGTCCTTCCAGGTGACCGCCGGGGGACTGACGCAGTATTTCGACGGCCGCACCATCGCGATACCCGTGATCAGTACCAACGGCGTCACCGACGCCGCGGCGTTCGCTGTCGGGCGTCCCGTCGCACCAGGGTCCTACATCACTATCAAGGGCGCGGGCCTGAGTGAACTCACGCGCGTCTACTCGACGACGGCCCTGCCCGTTTCGCTCTCCCGGGTCAGCGTGACGTTTGATTCGCCGGACCGGCGGATCAGCGAAGCGGGCCGCCTGCATTTCGTCAGCCAAGGCCAGATCAACGTCCAGGTGCCCTGGGAGTTCTCCAACCAGACCGTGGCGCGCATGAAGGTGGTCAACAACGGCATCCGGACCGCGGTCATCGACATTCCGCTGGCCGAGTTCGCGCCGGGTTTCTTTGAATTTGACGACTCGACCTCTGGCCGGCGCCTCGCGGCCGCGCTGGATGGAGACTTCGTCCTGCTGAATGGAGCCAATCCCGCCCAGCGGGGCAAAACCATCCAGCTCTACATGAATGGCCTGGGCCGCGTCACCAATCCGCCCGCCACCGGAGAGCCAGCGAACGCTCCGCCGTTGTCAGAAACTTTAACAAAGCCCACCGTCACCATCGGCGGTCGGACCGCGTCTGTCAGTTTTGCCGGGCTCACCCCAGGTAGCGTGGGGTTGTACCAGGTGAATGTGATTGTGCCGGAGGATGCGCCAACCGGTGTCCAGCCAGTTAAGCTGAACATAGGGGGCCTAGACTCCCAGACTTCGCAACTATTTGTCCGATAAGACGCGGATGCCCCTACCGGGTGCAGTCCGGTGGAGGAGATCGCCGTGATGAAGGTTTTTGCCTCGCTCATCTTTGCTTTGCTGCCCTTGAGCGCCCAACTGGTGCCGGGACGGTATCTGGTGGAGCTGGATACGCCTTCCGTGCTGGAAGCGGCATCCATCGCCGAACCCGCCAGCGCAAACACCTCACGCGGCACGCGGAACATTCTGGGCAGCCGCGCGGCATCAAGCCAACGCTTGACCATCCAGCGCCAGCAGGCTCAGTTCCGGCGGACGCTGGAGGCTTCCGGGGTGGCCGTGCTCGGCCAGATGGACACACTCACCAACGCGTTGAGTGTCCGGATGAGCGAGGCCGAGGCACTCCGCCTGGAAGGGCAGCCCGGCATCAAGCGCGTCGTCGCGGTTTACGAGCGCCACGCGCTGCTCGACCGCGCGGCACAGATTCACCGCGTGTCCCAGGTCTGGCAAGCGCTGGGCGGCGCCGACAAGGCCGGGGCGGGCATCAAGATCGGCATCATCGATACCGGCATCGATCCGGACCATCCGGGCATGAAGGACCCCACGCTCACCATGCCCGAAGGCTTCCCCAAAACGCGGCGCGAGTCCGACAAAGACGTGATCAACGGCAAGATCATCGCCGCACGCAGCTATGACGACCTCTACGACGTCACCGCCGCCACCTCCGCCCGTGACCGGGACGGCCACGGCACCGGGGTGGCGATGTCCGCCGCCGGAGCGCCGGTCAAGGCCAACTTCGCGTCCATGTCGGGAATGGCCCCGAAGGCATTTCTGGGTGCCTACCGCGTCTTCCCTTATGAGGGCGGCCGGGCCACGGATGACGTGGTGATCATGGCGCTGGAAGATGCGATCAAGGATGGCATGGATGTCATCAACCTCAGCCTGGGCAGTTTGCTGTCCTCGCGGGACGTGGACAGGCTCTATCAGGATGCGGCCCGGCGGGCCTCCGCGGCCGGAATCGTGATTGTGGCCGCGGCCGGCAACGAAGGGCCGGGCCCGATGACGGCCGGCGCCCCGGCCACGGCTCCCGACATCATCTCGGTCGCGGCCAGCGTGAATGACCGCACCTTCCGCTTCCCCGTCTCGGTGGGCGCGATTACTGCCTACGGCGTGCTCAGCGATGGCCCCAATGCCACTGAGGCGATCTCGGGGACATTGGTGGATGTGCAGAAGCTGGATGGTGACGGCTTGGCCTGCCGCCCTTTCCCCGCCGATTCGCTGAAGGGTCAAATCGCCTTCATCTTGCGCGGCAGCTGCTTCTTTGAGGACAAAGTGAACAATGCGGCCGCCGCCGGAGCCAGGGCAGCACTGATCTACACGACGCCCGCCTCTCCCCGTCCGGCGTCGTTCACCATCCAGGCGGCCAAGCTGCCAGCGATCATGATTGGCAACTCGGAAGGTGTGTCGATCAAAGCTTCATTGGCTTTGGGGACGCAAGCGGCCCGCTTGGCCTTCAATGGCGAGCCGGTCGATACCGAATCCCGGCAAGTGGCGTCGTTCTCGTCGCGCGGCCCCAGCCAGTATCTGACCATCAAGCCGGAAGTGATCGCCGTCGGACAAGCGGTCTACACCGCGGCCGGCACGGCGGACAGTACCAGCCGCTCCTACAATGCCAGCGGCTACATCTTGTCTAACGGCACCAGTTTCTCTTCCCCGATCGTGGCCGGTGCCGTGGCCACGCTACGCGGCGCGCGCCCGGGACTGACAGCGGCGCAGTACCGCTCGCTGATTATCAACGGAGCCAGCCTGTTTACGCCCTCCAGCAGCACCCAAGCATTCCCGGTGATCGCGGCCGGGGCGGGCCTGATGGATTTGCAGAATGCCTTGCGCTCCCCGTTGGCTTCCTCGGTGGTAGCGCTGGAGCTGGGGAGCGTCCCCAGCGGAACCTTCGCCGTCGCCCGGGAGCTCAGCATCGCTAATCTCGGCACCGACACGGACCAGGTAAAGGTGGAAGTGCTTCCCCGGGAAGGCTCCCTGTCGCCAGCCGTCTCTGCCTCCTCCTTGACCATCGCCCCGGGTGAAGCCGGAACGCTGGCCGTCAGCCTGCAAGCGGCGGGAGTACCCACCGGCATTTATCAGGGGGTCGTGCAGTTGACCAGCACGACAGGTTCGATACTGCGGATCCCCTATTGGTTCGCCGTCCCCAGCCAGGAAGCCACGTCTTATACCGTGCTCAACCAGTCGCCCAGTTCGCCACGATTGGGACAACAAGTGCAACTGATCATCCGCGTGTTTGACACGACCGGTCTGCCGGTGTTGAGCGACCAGTTCACCGTTCGCCCCGTTTCAGCTGGTACAACGGCGGAAGAGCCTGTGAATCTGGACCGCCAAGTCCCTGGCACCTACCTGGTGCGGGTCAAGTTGGCCGACGTTGGAGCAACCAACAGCTTCACGCTGGAGCTGGGCAACTACCGCGGGGAACTTTCTGTGCGTGCTACCGGCGGCAACTGAAGCGTATAATCATCGCTAGAAGCACTGACGTGATTGAGCTTAAGAAGAAACTGCAAGCTGAGATCGCGGCTCTGGAATATGAGCTGCGCAATGAACTGCCCAAAGAGATCCTGAAGGCCCGCGAACACGGGGACCTGAGCGAGAACGCGGAGTATCACGCCGCCAAGGAGCGGCAATCCTACGTCAGTGCGCGCCTGGCCCAATTCCATCAGCGGCTGAAGGATCTGTCCATGGTCGATGTCTCAAAGATCGCCACCGACCGGGTGGGCCTGGGAAGCACCGTCGTCGTCTATGACTCCCAGAAGGAGATGGAAGTCACCTATTATCTGGTCACCAGCGAAGACGCCGACGCAGCGGCGGGCCGGATTTCCACCACCTCGCCCATCGGCAAAGGCCTGTTGGGTAAGCAGGTGGGCGACGAAGTCCGCATCGTGATCCCGGGCGGTAGCCGAAACATGGAAGTACTAAGGCTGACAACCATCCACGAGGTGAGCTAGACTCGTCAGCGGGGAGCTTTCTCCGTGTCTCCCAACTGATTACATGACGTTGACCAAAGCCATTGGCGAAGGCTGCAACGCGATCATCCGCCTGATCGTGCGCGGCTTGGCGCTCGCCCGCATTCACCCCAACGCCCTGACCTTCATCGGGCTGTTGATCAATATCTGGGCGGCGGTCCTGTTGGCTGGCGGCAGCTTCCGCTGGGCGGGCGCGGTGATCATTGGTGCGGGCATCTTTGACATGGTGGATGGCCGCGTGGCCCGCGAGACCAACCAGGTGACCAGCTTCGGCGGCTTCTTCGATTCGGTGATCGACCGCTACTCGGATTTGGCTTTGCTGATGGGGCTGCTGGTCTACTATGCCTCCATCAACCGGAACTTCTATGTCGTCCTCACGGCCGTGGTGATGACCGCCTCGGTCATGACCAGCTACACCCGGGCGCGGGCGGAAAACACAATCCCCACCTGCAAAGTGGGCTTCCTGGAACGTCCCGAACGGGTGGTGTTGTTGATTATCGGGGCGTTGTTTGACCGCATGGCCCCGGTGCTGTGGGTGATCGCGATTCTGGGTAACCTGACGGTGATCCATCGCATGTTGTTCACGTGGCAGGATACCCGCCGCCTGGAAGATGCGCAGTTGCGCCCAGCCCTCTCCAAAAGCACCGCCAACTAGTTCCTAACCAGATGAGTTGTTGGCATCAGCCCCATGCGCGAGCTGGGGGCTTTCTCTGGGTTCAGCAATGGCCCCCAGCTGACGAATGGGGCGGGGCGAGCCTGTGTTTCGAACCCTACAAAGGAATCAGGAGGCCAACGTCTTAGGCACCGGGCTCTTTCTCTTTACCTTCCAGGATCACCACTGCCATCGCCATCTCGGTGGTGTGCGTCAGCGATAGCACCACATTCACCGCTCCACGCCGCTCCGCGATCTCCGCAGCCACACCATGGAAGCGGAGCGTGGGCTCACCAGAAGGTTTGTTGGCCACCTCGAAATCCTGCCACCGGACGCCGTGGCTCCAGCCCGTGCCAATGGCCTTCATGCCCGCTTCTTTGGCCGCAAACCGGGCGGCGTACCGCTCATACTTATTGGCCTTACGCTCGACATAGCTAATTTCAGCAGGAGTAAATATGCGCTGGACAAAACGGTCACCGTAGCGTTCAATCGCCTGCCGGAGACGGCTTACCTCGGCCAAGTCTGTTCCGATACCCACAATCATAAAATCTGCCGCTACCCTCTTGATCGTACACTGGAGCATACAATTGAAGAGTTCCGGAATGCAGCCTCTCTCCGCCCCCCTAGTCCAAGTCCGCCAACTCTCCTACACCTACCCTGACGGCACCAGGGCGCTGGACAACATCAACTTCGAAATGTCTGCCGGTGAAACCGTGGTGTTACTGGGGGCCAACGGCTCCGGGAAGACGACGTTCGTTCTCCACCTAAATGGCCTGTTGCTGGGTCAAGGCCAGGTACTCGTGGCCGGTGTCAGCGTCAATAAACAAACGCTCTCGGAGGTCCGCCGGCGAGTCGGCATCGTCTTCCAGAACTCGGACGAGCAACTGTTTATGACTAGCGTTCTCGACGATGTTGCTTTTGGGCCGCAGAATTTGGGGATGGCACCCCAGGAAGCTTTTGATCTGGCACGGAAGATGTTGAACCGAGTGGGGTTGCCCGATGCGGAACACAAGGTGCCCTATCATCTAAGCGCGGGAGAAAAAAAACGCGTGGCTATCGCGGGGATTCTGGCAATGAGCCCGGACTTACTGATACTGGATGAACCGACTGTCTATTTGGACCCGCCCGGTCAACGGACGCTGATAGGGCTACTACGGGAGCTACCCCAACCGAAGATTGTCGTGACGCACGACGTAGTGCTGGCGCAAGCAATAGGCACGCGCGCGGTGTTCTTTGAGAAGGGGACGATTAGGGGTATGGGGACCGTCACCGAAGTGATGAACCAATTCGGTTGGGACCCCAGCCAAGCAATCCGAGGCACCGCCTAAGCGGCAAGCACTGAAAGTGACGAAGCCGAGACTAAGCGGTTTCGCCGCCCTGCTTCTTGCGATACTCCGCCCAGCGCTTCTTCTGCGCGGCCGCAATGCGCTTGCGGGCTTCCGGGCTCAGCATACGCTTCTTGCCGGAGGCCGCGGGCTTGCTGGCCGCCGCCGACGACTTACGAGGACGGGCCACCGCGGCACCGCCACCCAGGGCAGCGCGGACACTGGCAATCTGTTGTTCCAAACGCGCCTGCTGCATCAGCAGGCCTTCAAGTGCGGCGTTTAACAAGGCCGGGTCAGAAATAGACATTATGTTGATTCTCCGAAAAACTCGCTTCTTACAGTATGAAGTTGTGAACAACTCATGTCAATTATCTTTTCGATCTTTTTTGGTTGACTCGATAATCAGCGTGATGGGGCCTTGATTGGTGAGTTCAACCCGCATGTCGGCCTGAAATCGCCCCGTTTCCACCTGTATCCCGGCCGCGCGGATCTGTTCGACAAAGTACTCATACAGCCCGCGAGCTTCCTCCGCCGGGGCCGCCTGATCAAAGCTGGGCCGGTTACCTTTGGCACAGTTGGCAATCAAAGTGAACTGAGAGACAGCCAGCACCGAGCCACCAACTTCACCAATAGATCGATTCATTCGGCCATTTTCATCTGGAAAGATCCGGAGAGCGGCCACCTTGCGGGCCAGATAGGCGGCATCACTAGCTTCATCGCCGCGGGCTACTCCCAGCAGTATCAGCAGTCCAGTGCCAATCTCGCCGGTCACGGCATCCTCGACGGTCACCCGGGCTGACGTCACTCGCTGCACCAACGCGATCATTGCGCGAGACCACGCCCACACCGGACAATAATGTTACGTATCCGGTTCGTCATCGCCACCATGTCCGCCCGCTGCGCCAACTCGTCCAGGCTGAGCGCCATTTTGCGCCGCCAGTTGGGGTACTGGGCGGTGGAACCAGGCAGATTCTGCTGGAAGACCTCGCCAGTTAGCTCTTCCTGGTTCACCACCAGAAGCTCACAATTGGTCTGAGCCAGCAGTTCAATCACGCCCGCCACCAGTTCCGGCCCTAACTTCGGAATATCCGCCGCCAACTGAGGCGTGCCCGCGGGTACCAACTTCCACTCGTGTAAACAATTAAGCAGGCTCTGCCGGTCGCGTGTCCGCTCGGCACGGTGCCGCAGACAAACTTCGTCATCCGCTAACCCCGCCGCGAAGCGAGCCTCAATATCGGCCCCCGACCAGAAGCCCGCCAGCGTGGGTAAATCATGGGTCGTCACGGTCGCGACAGCCTGGGCCGAATACTGAGATGGATGCTTGAACCGGCCGTCGTGTTCGCGCTCAAAGTAGAGCACGCGATAACCGAGAATGCCCGACTGATTCAGCGCCTGGCGCATCTCGTCCGTGATGGTACCCAGATCCTCGCCAATAATCCGTACACCTAAGTCCGAGCTTTCCCGCGCCAACACCGCCAGCAGGTCGGCCCAGCGTTCTTCCACGTAAGTGCCTTCCTTGGCCGTGAAGCCTTCCGGAATCCAGAACAACCGGAACAGCCGCATCACGTGATCCAGGCGGAGCGCCCCGCCGTGCCGGGCATTGTTCCGGATGGAGGCGGTAAACAACTGGTATCCATCCCGGAGATGCTGCGAGGAGTTAGGCGGCGGAAACGCCCAGTCCTGCCCTTCGGGTGAAAAGTCATCCGGCGGCGCACCCACGCGGCAGCCGCGCGCAAAGTGGTCCGGGTTGGCCCATAGGTCGCACCCATAGCGATCAGTGGCCAACGCTAGATCATGGTAAAGACCCAGCGGCATCCCCGCATCACGCGCGTGCTGCTGGACAGCGGCCAACTGCTGGTCTAACTGCCACTGGAGCCACATCCAAAACTCGACGGCCCGGGCATTCTGACGCAGGTAGCTGCGGCTGCCTTCCGCATGCGGATGCTGGCAATCGGCTGGCCAGTCGGTCCACAGCCAGGTACCGGGCCGGGTGAGGCGAAAGTGCTCATCCAAGGCACAGAACAATGCGAAGTCTCCCAGCAATGTACCTTGCTGGCTCTTGAACGCCTCAAAGGCAGGGTCCGGCGCGAACTCGGCAAAGGTCTTCTTGAGCACGCCCAGCTTCAGTTCCGCGACGCGCTCGTACTCGACAAACTCAGTCGCCCGCAAGCCCGCCAGAACTTCCTCCGGGGGCAGGAATGGCCCTGTACCGGGCACCGCCGCCACGTCCAGATAAAGGAAGTTACGGTAATACGAGCACAGCGGCAGGTAAGGCGAGGTATTGTACGGCTGACGATTGTGGATCGCATGCAGCGGGTTCAAGGCAATAAAGGATGCCTCCAAGGCCGGCACAGCCCAGTCGATTAACCGGCGCAGATCCCCCAGATCCCCACAGCCCCAGTTGCGTTCCGACCGAAGTCCGTAAAGGCTAACCGCCAGCCCGGCACTTTTCCTTCGCATCGGTGGCTGCCACACGCGCGCCGCCAGGGGCTGGCCAGCCGCCGCACGGCCTTCAGTTGACTCGGCAGGAACTTCCGGCGCGGGGCCCAGTGCGGCCAGAATACTTTGCAACACGGCGTCGCTAGCCTCATGGCAGCGGCCGAACACATCGTAGTACGTAGGCTGAATTCCGCGACTGAGTGCAACACTTTTCAGGTCCAATCTTGATTCTATGGGATACTCGAAGCAGGAAGTCATGGAACTCGAAAATCGCATCGACCTGGGACCTATCCCGCAAGACTTTTTTGAGCGGATCGACGACGAAGGCAACGGCGGCGGACTCGGAGACGGCATTCTCCTCACCACGCTCGACAGCGTGCTGAACTGGGGCCGCGCCAACTCCATCTGGCCGATGGCCTTTGGCTTGGCCTGCTGCGCCATCGAGATGATGTCGATGACCGGTTCCCGGTTCGACATCTCACGCTTCGGAGCCGAAGTGTTCCGCGGTTCGCCGCGCCAGGCCGATCTGATGATCATCGCCGGCCGCGTCTCCAACAAGATGGCCCCTGTGGTCCGTCAGCTGTACCAGCAGATGCCGGAACCGCGCTGGGTGATCTCGATGGGTGCCTGCGCCACGTCGATGGGCGTGTTCTCCAACTACGCGCTGATCCCGGTGAACCAGGTAGTCCCAGTGGACATCTACGTACCTGGCTGCCCGCCGCGGCCGGAACAGCTGATCTATGCCATCACGCTGCTGCAGCAGAAGATCGCCCAGGAGCGTGGCTCCATGACGCGCGCGCTGAACTTGGCCTAAGGCGTTCGCAGCCCCAAGCTCACGCATGGGGCTAGAACTGAAAACAGAAGAAGGGGAGCGAGTTCATCGCTCCCCTTCTTCTGTTTGGAACGGTGACTACCGGAAAGCTACTTGGCAGCCTTCTTGAGGGCCGAAGCCTTGTCGGTCTTTTCCCACGTGAAGTTCTTGCCGTCACGGCCGAAGTGGCCGAACGCCGCGGTTTCACGATAGATCGGACGGCGCAGATTCAGGGTCTTGATGATACCCTTGGGCGTGAGGTCAAAGTTGGCGCGAACAATCGCGGTCAACTTGCTCTCTTCCACCTTGCCGGTGCCAAAAGTGTTCACCATCACCGAAACCGGCTCCGCCACGCCGATAGCGTAGGCCAGCTGGACTTCGCAACGGTCGGCCAAGCCAGCCGCGACGATGTTCTTGGCCACGTAGCGCGCCATGTAGCAGGCCGAACGGTCCACCTTCGTCGGATCCTTGCCGGAGAAGGCGCCGCCACCGTGACGGCCCATGCCGCCGTAGGTGTCGACGATGATCTTGCGGCCGGTCAGACCGGTGTCGCCATGCGGCCCACCCACTTCAAAGCAACCCGTCGGGTTGATGTGGTACTTGGTGTTTTTGTCCACCAGTTCCTTGGGGACCACCACGTCGATGATCTTCTTGCGGATGTTGTCCACCAGGCCGGCGGGCATGGTGTTGGGCTTGGTGGGGTGCGGATCGTGCTGCGTGGACAGCACTACAGCTTCAATGCGGGTGGGCTTGCCATCGACATATTCCACCGAAACCTGGCTCTTGCCATCCGGACGCAGGTGGGGCACTTCGCCCGTGCGGCGGACGTCAGAGAGGCGCTGCACCAGCTTGTGGGCCATCATGATCGGCAGCGGCATCAATTCCGGGGTCTCGTTGCAGGCATAGCCGAACATCAGGCCCTGGTCGCCCGCGCCGCCCGTATCCACGCCCATCGCGATGTGCGGAGACTGGCCGTGGATCAGGTTCATCACCGAGCAGGACTTGTAGTCGAAGCCGTACTCAGAACTGGTGAACCCAATGTCCTTAATGACGCCACGGACCAGGTCCGGGATGTCCTTGAAGAACTGAATATTCTTCGTCGTGATCTCGCCCGCAACCACCACCGTACCGGTGGTCACCAGCGTCTCGCAGGCGACCCGGCCCATCGGGTCCTTCGCGAGGATCGCGTCGAGAATGGCATCCGACACTTGGTCGGAGATCTTATCCGGGTGACCTTCCGTCACCGACTCGGACGAAAAAATGAAACGCTGTGATTCTGCCACGGGCGTTAACTTCCTCCTGAACACAATGCGATCTGTCCCCGACTTTGGCGCTTGATCATTCTCCGCGGACGGCGGAGGGATGGAGAAACTGCAACCGGAAACGCACCATTTCTTAGTCTACCGGGCCACTCAGAGCACGTCAATTCAACCATTTGCTCGGGTGCCCTGGAACTGATCACCTACTGGCGTGCCAAAGAACGCTTAGGCCGCCCCGTAAACACGGGTAGAGAGGGCTTTACCAAACGAATCGTTCACGGGATCAGCCGGGCGTCTCCATCGCGCCGGGTGATGCGTTCGCGGTCCAGAAACTCAAGCAAAGGAATGGCAAACTTGCGGGAAACACCGGTCCATTCCTTGAACTCTCCCACTTGAAAACGCTGCCCCCGGCGTGCGGCCAGCACTTGTTTCAGCTGGCCCACCGCGTCGCGATGATAGATCAGCCCGGCCCCGATCCGCACCAGGCGGCCGTCCCGCAGCAGCAGGCTCAGCAGCGACTTGGCGCGCCCGGCCTCCACTCCGCAACCAGCCAGGACATCGTCGGCCGCGGGAACTACCAGCCCGGCCACCGCAAAAGCGTTCTCAATCTTGGCCAGGGCCGCGTCCTCATCCTGCTTCAAATGAAGCCGGTGAGACTTCAGCCGCACCACCTCCGCCTCCGCCACCAGTTCATCGCCCAGCAGACTGTCCAGTAAAGCAGCGGGCGCACCGGCCAGCTCCCGGCTACGCAGCTCTTCCTTCAAGATGCCCGGAGCCAGCGGCTGTTCGCGGTGAAACGCCGCCACGACTTCCACCAACCGTTGCCGCAAGGCCCGGACCCGGGCCGGATCAATCAGCGGCACGGTACCCGCTTCCGCACTGGTGAAGCCGCGCGCCAACAGCTCAGCCGGCAGCAAGCCATAGGGCGCTTCCTCTACCAGCAACCG
Organism: Bryobacteraceae bacterium; assembly: GCA_947458745.1. Lineage (GTDB taxonomy): Bacteria > Acidobacteriota > Terriglobia > Bryobacterales > Bryobacteraceae > JAPKYZ01. The sequence goes on from CANGYQ010000012.1 coordinate 71,531, forward strand.
GATCTGTCCCGCCCGGTCCGCTGAATCGAGCTGCTGAAGTCGCTTGACCAGCGGCCCACGCCGCAGGGATGGAGGGTAGGGATCGACAATCCAACCGCCACCAATGGTCTCGACCGGGGAGAAGCGGCGCAGAATAAACCGGTCCCCCGGCAGCAGCAGAAGTGGTTCGGCTAACACCAACCGAGCGTAAGGCGCCACTGCGTCCAGCAGCCGGAGCTCCGCTTCCACTTCCGCCGTGCCGGCATGAAAATGCACCGGTGTCCGAGCTTTCAAGGGCGGGGCGCCCGCCAGCATCTCCAGCCGGACACCGACCTCGCCCGTGGCTCGGAATAGTCCCACTGGGGCCAACGTCTGCCCGCGGCGCAGTTGCCCCACCTCCACGCCTGCGAGGTTAATGGCCGCCCGTTGCCCCACTCCGGCCGACTTGGCGGGCGCGCCATGCGCCTGGATGCCGCGTACCCGGACCCGGTGCCCATCCGGGTAAAGCTCCAGCTCATCTTCCAGCCGGACCCGCCCGGCGGCCACCGTACCGGTAACCACGGCCCCAAAGCCGCGCATGGCAAACGCGCGGTCCACCGGAAGTCGAAACGGGAAGTCGCTGCCTTTCGTCGAAGCTCCCATGGCCTGCTTGGACGCACCACTGGACAACTTACCCAGGCGAGCAATTTCAGCGCGGAGTTCCGGCAGACCAGCACCCGTCACCGCGCTAACGGCATGGACCGGGGCGGACTCCAGAAATGACCCCGCCACCATCTCCTCCACCTCCATCCGCACCAACTCCAGCATGTCCGCATCCACCAGGTCGGCTTTGGTCAACGCAATGATGCCGCACTTCAAACCCAGCAGCCGGCAGATGTCAAAATGCTCCCGCGTCTGGGGCTTGATGGATTCATCCGCCGACACGACAAACAGCACAATGTCGATGCCGGTGACGCCCGCCAGCATGTTCTTGACAAACCGTTCATGCCCCGGGACGTCAACAAAACCCGCCCGGAGCGGGCCCGGCAGGTCCAGGTGCGCAAAGCCCAGATCGATGGAGATGCCGCGCGCCTTTTCTTCCTTCAGCCGGTCGGTTTCAATGCCGGTAAGTGCGCGCACCAAGGCCGTCTTGCCATGATCGATGTGCCCCGCCGTGCCGACGATGATGTTCTTGACTTCGATGATTCCCTGCCCTCCGGGCCGCTGCCGCCAACGCTCTGGCCGCCACGCCGCATAATGTCAATGATGCTACGGCTGCTGATTCTATTCTGCGCGGTATCGGCTTGGCCCGCACCATCCTTGCATGGTGCGGACCGGCCAGCACCGCAGCAGCCGGCCCCCCCGCCACCGCCAGTGGCACCCAAGCAGCAGACGGCAGCGCCGAAGGCCACCTTCCGGGCCGATGTCTCGGAAGTGCGCGTCGACGTGCAGGTTCTGGACGGCAAGAAGATCATCACGGGCCTGGGCCCGGCGGATTTCCAGATCACCGACGAAGGTGAACCGCAGACGCTGCTCCGGTTCGGCGAAGAAGCCGAACCTGTGGCGCTGATGATCCTGATCGATGTCTCCGGCAGCATGAAAAAGTACGCCCGCCAGCTGGCCTCCACCGCCCAGTCCGCGCTACAGCACTTAAAGCCGCAGGATCGCGTCAGCGTGATGGTCTTCTCCCGCGGCACGGAGCTGCTCAGTGAGTTTTCCAGCAGCCTGGAGGAAGTGGCCCGCGAGATCGAAGTGGGCGTCGAGCAGCACCACCTGCCCAGTGGGACCGCCATCTACAACTCCGTTCTTGAGGCCAGCCGTTTGCTAGCCACCGACAAAGAGAAGAACCTGGCCAGCCGCCGCGCCGTGCTGATCCTGACCGACAACGCCAGTCTCAACTATCAGATCACCGAGGCCCAGGTTCTGCGCGAGCTTTGGGGAGCCGACGCCGTGCTGAACGCGTTGGTGACGGACTCCGCCGAGCGGCCCAAGCTGGCGCGCCCGGGTGCCTATCGCAACCCCGACTTCATGCCCACCGACATCTTCAAACTGGTGGATGAAACCGGCGGCGAGGCCTATCGCGTGGAACGGGCCGACCGTGCCTTTCCCCAGATCATAGAGCGGCTGCGGAGCCGCTACACCGTCATCTATCGCCCGCCCGCCGCCCCCGCCGGCGTCTACCGGTCCATCAAGGTGGAGCTTTCCGCCGCCGCCCGCCGACGCTATCCCGGGGCCCGCATCCGCACACGCGCTGGCTACTACACCGCTGAGTAGGGCAAAGAAGCTACGATTACGGTTTCCGATGAGTAGAGCTACACGACAGCAGGAACTGGAGCGCCGCCGCGCCGCCGCGGAAGCCGGAGGCGGCCCCGCGCGCACCGAACGACAGCACAAGGAAGGCAAGCTATCCGCCCGGGAGCGGGTCCGGCTGCTGCTCGACGAGGGCAGCTTTGAAGAACTGGATAAGCTGGTCCGCCACCGTTGCCGCGATTTCGGCATGGAAGAAAACATCGTCGATGGCGACGGCTTCGTCACCGGCTTCGGCCTGGTGCATGGACGCCTCGTCTACGTCTTCGCCCAGGACTTCACCGTGCTGGGCGGGTCACTGTCGGAGACCAACGCCCAGAAGATCGTCAAGATCATGGACCTGGCGATGAAGAACGGCGCGCCCGTGATTGGCTTGAACGATTCCGGCGGCGCGCGCATCCAGGAAGGCGTGGTGTCGCTGGGCGGCTATGCCGACATCTTTCTCCGCAATACGCTGGCCAGCGGCGTAGTGCCCCAAATCTCGGCCATTATGGGCCCCTGTGCGGGTGGTGCGGTCTACTCACCGGCGCTGACCGACTTTGTGTTGATGGTAGAAGGCACCAGCCACATGTTCGTCACCGGGCCCGACGTCATCAAGACCGTCACCAACGAAGAGGTGGATAAAGAGGACCTGGGCGGCGCGGAGACCCACAACACCCGCAGTGGTGTCGCGCACTTCATGGCCCCCGACGATGCCGCCTGCCTGCGCCAGATCCGGCGGCTGCTCTCATTTTTGCCGTCGAACAACCGCGACGAGCCGCCCCGCAAACCTTCCAGCGACCCCATCGACCGCATGGACCAATCGCTCGACACCCTGGTGCCCGAGGAATCGAACCAACCCTACGACATCAAGGACGTGATCAGCCGCATCGTCGATGACGGCGACTTCATGGAAGTGCATGAGCACTACGCCCGGAACATTGTCGTCGGCTTCGCCCGCCTGGATGGCCGAACGGTGGGCATTTGCGCCAATCAACCCGCGTTTCTGGCCGGCTGCCTCGACCTGAACTCCTCGGTGAAGGGCGCGCGCTTTGTGCGGTTTTGTGACGCCTTCAACATCCCGATCATCACCTTCGAGGATGTCCCCGGCTTCCTGCCCGGCACCGACCAGGAATGGAACGGCATCATCCGCCACGGGGCCAAACTGCTCTACGCCTATGCCGAAGCGACGGTGCCCAAGATCACGGTGATCACCCGCAAGGCCTATGGCGGCGCGTACTGCGTGATGGGTTCCAAGCACCTGCGGACCGACCTGAACTACGCCTGGCCCATGGCCGAGATCGCCGTGATGGGGGCCGAAGGTGCCGTGAACATCGTCTACCGCCGCGAGATCGCCGCCTCCGCTGATCCGGAAGCGACCCGCGCCGAAAAGGTCCAGGAGTTCAAAGACCGTTTCGCCAGCCCCTACGTCTCCGCCGAACGCGGCTTCATTGATGACGTGATCGAACCGCACGAAACACGGCCGCACCTGATCCGGGGTCTGCGGATGCTCGAAAACAAAGTGGACACGATGCCGAAGAAGAAGCACGGCAACATTCCGCTGTAAAGTGAGGGCATGGCGGTCTTGACGCGCTACCGTGTCTCGGACTTGGCCACGCTTGAGCGCGCACCGGGCGTCGCCCACTTTGAACTCAGTGCCGGAAAGTTGATCCCAGTAAACCATCCTGGCGCGCGCCATGAGTTGATCAAGCCAAGGGCTGCTGAACTGCTAACGGTTTACGCGCTGGCGACCGGATCAATGGAGGTTCTGCCGGAGTGCAGCTTCACGCTGGCCGAGGAGACCTCCCGGCAGCCCGATGTCGCGGTGATTTCGCGAGCGCACTATCTCCAACTTCCCGATGAAGACGTCCCCATCCCCTTTACGCCCGATCTGGCGGTGGAGGTGATCTCTGTCTCCGAATCCGCGATCGATGCCGAGCGCAAGGTCGCCGAGTACTTTGGAGGTGGCACGTCAGAGGTGTGGCAAATCTATCCGCGCGAGCGTTTCATCCGCATCCGGCGGCCAGGCGTGGTCCAAGATGTGGAAGGCGCTCAGCTACTCGAAACGCCACTCCTGCCGGGATTCTCGGTTGCGGTGGAAGGGTTCTTTCAGCGTTAGCGCAACACGGGTTTGTCGAGCGTATCCCAGCCATAGGCCCGCGCCACCCGCTCCCGGATCTCACGCGTTAGAATACCTCCGGCGTCGCCATTGGTGAGAATCACCACACCATAGCCCTTCACCCGGTGCGCCACCATGTCACTGCGGAAGCCGAAGTTGGCCCCGCCGTGCTCGAAATATCAGCCCTCGCCTGATTTGCCGATCTGGAAGCCGACGGCAAACGGCCCCACGCCCACGGGAGTCACCATCTCCTGCATCGTCCTCTGGTTCACCACTTTGCCGCTCTTGCCTTGCAGCGTCAGCTGTACTTCGATCAAGAACTTGGCCAGATCGGTCGCCGTGGTCCAGAGCCCGGCCGCAGCCATCTCCGGATAGACATGCCAGCGGGCGGCGCTGCCTTTGCCCGCCCCATTATGGGCTCGCGCGGCCTGTTTCTCGCGCTCCGGAGGGAGCGGCTGTTGATAGGTGCTGTTGGTCATCCCGATCGGGCCAAGTACCCACTCCTGCATCAGCGGGGCGAACTCTTTCCCGGCTGCGTCACTCAAAGCCAGCTGCTGAATGGTGACGGCACCGCCCGAATACTGCGCCGCATCAAAGGGCGGCCGCACCAACCGGACAGGTCCCGTGTTGGATGGCGGCTTGCCCTCCATCAGCTCGACCATTGTAGGAAGCTTCGTGCCAGGTTCATAGCCCGGATAGCCGAAGCCATCACCAGTGCCAGAGGTGTGGCTCATCAGTCCGCGGGGCGTCACCGGGCGGCCCGCGACGAACGGGTTGCCGGGCACCTTCCATGTCTTTAGGATCGTATTGACATCCTGGTCCAGCGTGAACAGGCCGCGTTCTACCGCCTTCAAACTTCCCAGCGCTGCCACCGGCTTGCTCATCGACGCAGCCTGGAACATCGTCTCGGCCACCACCGGAGTCTTCGCCTCCGCATCGGCATAGCCCCAGCCTTTGGCCCAATGCACTTGGAAATCCTTGATCACCGCCACGCTCACGCCCGGCACCCGGAACTTCTCCATCAACTCTTCGATGGTGAAGCCATCCATCCCCCGCCGGTCCGGCGTCTGCTTGCCTTCCACCAGGCGGACAGCGTCTGCGGCCGTCTGTCCCCAAACGGTCACAGCCATCATCAAGAGCAGCGGGATTGGTTTCATGCGGTTTGTCCTCCTCGATACTACTGCGAGTGGCACCTGGGATTACGGCGGCGAAGGAAAGAAAAAGGCCCCGAGCCGAAGCCCGGGGCCTTTTCACTTGCTTGCTTGTGTTCTGACGCTTTAGAAGATGTACTTCAGCGCGAACTGCAGCTGACGCATGTTGGTGCGCGTGCCGGTGAGGACACCGAAGTTACCGGCATTGGTGATCTGGCCCGCGGAGTTGCGGACGATCTGGCCGGCGTTGGTGTCCGGGTTGCCCCAGTTGGGGTGGTTCGGCAGGTTGAACGCTTCAAAACGGAACTGCAGCGTGTGGCCTTCCACCGGCATGTTGAAGTTCTTCAGCGTGGAGAAATCCATGCCAAAGATCGACGGGCTGATTAGCGTGTTCCGGCCGACGTTGCCGAAAGTGCCGAAAGGCTGCAGCACATAGGCTTCCGGATTGAACCAGCGGGTGGGGTCCGGGTTGCTCAGGTTGGGGTTGGTGCCCGCATTGTAGATCGGACGGTCAAAGCCCGCGCCCGTGTTGGACTGGTCGCGGCCGGAAACCACCGTCAGCGGGAAACCCGTCGACATGGTGATGATCGAGCCCAGCTGCCAGCCGCCCAGCACGGCATTGGCGAAGCGGTTGGAGATGTCCCAAGCCTTGCCCTTGCCCACCGGTAGATCATACAGGATCGACGTGACGGCGCGGTGACGCGTGTCGAAGGTCGAAAGGCCGCGCTCGCAACGCATGCAGTAGCTGTTCTGGGGGAACAGGGTATCGCCGTCGTTGACGCGGATGCCGGACGTCTCGTCGATCGACTTGGCGTAGGTGTAGGACACCAGCGCCGAAAGCCCATTGGCGTAGCGCTTGGTCAACTTCACACCCAGCGAGTTGTAGTTGCCGCGGCCACCGTTGTCCACCAACTGGATGCGGCCGAAAAACGGATAGGGCGACCGTGAAATCACCGAACCGGTGGTGCCCGGGATCGCTTCATTCACCGCGCGCAATGATTCCAGCTTGCGGCTGATCGAACCGAGGTAACCCGCTTCCAATACCAGGTTCTGTGAGAACTCACGCTGCACGTTGAACAGGTACTGCATAACGTACGGCGTGCGGCGCTCATAGAGGTTGGCAAAGGTGTAGGGGTTGGCAATCTGCGGCAGGGCGCCGGTGATCGACGCAAAGCCATTGGCCCACTGAGTGTCAGGCCGCGTGCTGTCGGATTCCTTGCGGAAGCGGCCCGCCGTGTTGCGGGCCATGTCAAAGCGCGGGTTGCCGGTATCCTGGGTGTAGAACATACCGGCGCCGGTGCGGATCACCCACTTGGACGTCGGGTTCCAGCTGATGCCGATGCGCGGCGCGAAATCGTTGTTGTCGCGTTGCACCAGGCGGTTACCCAAGCGGCCATCCTGGGCCACGTCGATATTGGGCCAGCGGATGGCGATGCCGTCGTAGGGGTTGCTGCCGTTACCCTGACGCAGGAACACCGGGTAGCGGCTGCGATCGGTAATGCCGGGCGTCGAATCCATGTAGGGCATGAAGGCGGTGAACAAGCGGCCGCTGGAATCTTCCCAGGGCGGCGTGTTCTCGTAGCGCAAGCCCAGCGACAGAGTCAGCTTGCTGGTCAACTTCCAGGTGTCATCCACATAGAAGGCCCAGCTGGTGGCGCGGAAGCGGGCGCTGCCGATGGCCACGGCAGTCTCGGCGCGGCGGACTTCGCCCAACAGGAAGTCGGCAAAGGCATCGCCGCCCAGGTTGGTACCGGTCGGTGCGCGGCGGCTGGCATTGATCTCAAAGCCGAACGAACCGCGAGCAAACTGGTTGCCGTCCTGGTTGAAGTGGTCATTGCGGTACTCTCCGCCAAAGCGGATGGTGTGCTTGCCCTTCACCCAACTGGTGTTGTTCAAGAACTGCATGGAGCGGTTCTTGTTTTCGTACGGACCCTCGGAGTCATCGCCGAAGCCCGAGTAGTTGGTCAGGCCGATCGACGGAATACCGTAGGTGATCGGCGCGCCGCCCTTCAGTCCAGGGATGGCGATTTCGTCCACCGCGTTGCGCACGCCGGCCAGTTCGCGGGCCGTCGAGTTGTAGAACCGGGTATACCCGAAGCGGGTCTCATTGACGATATTGGGCGTCAGCGTCCGGGTGTTGGAACCCATGTACTGTTCCACGTTGGTGAGAATCTGGGAGCCGTTCAGTTTCAACCCCTGGTTGAACTGCACTTCATCACCCCAGCTATAGCGGCCGGACCACTGGGACCGGGACGATTCATTCCAATCCATGCGCAGAATGAACTGATCACGGTTGATCGGCGCGCCCTGCGCCTGCTGGAAGTTCCGCACGCGTGGTACGGCGGTGACGGTGTTGGGGGCTGGGTAGAACTCCATCAGCCGCTTGGAAATCGGCTCGATCCGGTTCGCCGGAATGGTGGCATTGGGAAACGGCAGCGAATCCACCACCGTACCGTTTACGGTGCGCGTGCGGGGGTCAAAGATGCCGCCGGAGATTTCGCTGAAGTTGCCGTCGCGCATCGCGGCGCTGGGCAGACTGTAGATGGCCTGCGTCTGGCGGCGCTGGCGAAACGCCTCATAGTTACCCATGAAGAAGAGCTTGTCGCGGCCATTCAGCAATTTCGGAATGATCACTGGACCTGAAAACGTACCGCCATACTGGTTCCACTTAAACGGATCCTTCGGCGGCCGGTTGACGTTGAAGGCGTAGTTCTTCGCATCCAGCTTGTCGTTGCGCAGAAACTCGAATGCGGTGCCATGGAACTGGTTGCCGCCGGACTTGGTCAGCACGTTGATCTGCGCCGTGGCGCGGCCAAACTCGGCCGGATAGACGCCCGTCTGCACCTTGAACTCCTGCAACGCGTCGATCGACGGCTGGATGACGAAGGTGTTGAAGTTGGGGTCAGTGTTCTCGACACCGTCCAGGGAGTAGTGGTTGAACGAACTGCGCTGGCCACCGACGGCGATCGAATTCTCCGAGCGGAAGCCGCCCTGGCGGCTGCGCGCCTGACCGGCCGACGGGAAGCCCGTCGAAGTATTGGGCGACAGGGAAACCAGCTGCAGGTAGTTGCGGCCGTTCAGCGGCAGCTCAACGATGCGCTTGTTTTCGACGACGGTGCCGAGCGTTGAATTCTCAGTGGTGAGCGCGCTGGCTTGCGCACTGACTTCGATACTCTCGCTGACCGAACCAACTGTCATGTCCAGATCCAGACGAACCGTCTGCTGCACCTGAACTTCCACGTTAGCCGCGGTGGCTGACTTGAAACCCTGTTTTTCGGCCTTCAAGCTATAAGCACCGGGAGGCAGAGAAGGAAAACTATAGATGCCAGCGTCGTTGGTAATGGAGCTACGCTTGGCGTTGGTGGCGGTGTTGGTGATGTTGACGGTAACGCCGGGGACACTAGCCCCGGTGGTGTCGCGCACCTCACCGGTGATTTCACCCAGGGTCTGCGACAACAGGGGCAGGCCGAGGGATGCTAACAAACAGATTACAAACGAAATCCTCTTCATCGAGGTTTACCCCACTAAAGCAGTTTAAGGTCCGCTACGGAGCAGGACGCACTAAAACAATATCATTAATTTTGAGCGTGGTTGGCATTAACGATCTTGGGGGATGAAAAGTCGCACTCAGTCAAACCGGGGCGGATGAATGCCACCCTTTGGCGTAGAAAAAAGAAACCGCGCCTGCCCATCGGAACGGGAAGGCGCGGTTGCGATAGTCTCATGGGCCCGGGGGGAGTCCTGCGGCTCCACTCTAGACACTAGAATTCGAACTTCAGTGCCAACTGAAGGCTGCGGTTCTCGCCCACCGTGGACGTGATGCGGCCTGCCGTCGGTGAGCCGATGGCGGCATTGGGGAAGCCGAAGTACGGCGTATTGAAGAGATTGTACGCCTCAAACCGGAACTGCACGTTCATGCGCTCAGCCGGGCCAAAGCGGTTGTTCTTCACAAAGGAAACGTCGAAGTTGTTGTTCCCCGGCGAATAGAGAATGCCACGGCCGACGTTGCCGTAGGTGAAGGCCGCCGGTGCGGCAAAGCAGCTGGGGTCGAACCAGCGATCCGGAACCGGATTATCCAACCGGCCCGAACAGCTGGTGCGATTCGGCCAGCTGGGCGCGCCATTGTTGACGCCCGCCGCCAAGCTGGGCGTGAAGGGACGGCCCGTCGTGAGGGTGGTGATCCCGCTCATCTGCCAGCCACCAACTACCCCGTTGGCGAACTTGTTCCGGGCATCGAACCGCTTGCCCTTGCCGAACGGTAGGTCGTAGACGTAGCTGAAGACCGCCCGGTGGCGTACGTCAAAACCAGAAGGGCCCCGATTGCAGTCCAAACACGTAACGGTCTGCGGACCACCCGATGCACCGCCGCCGCTACCCACGGAGCCGGTGTAGTCCAGCGACTTGCCCCAGGTGTAAGCCGCCAGGAACTGCAACCCGTTGGAGTAACGCTTGGTGGCCTTCATCTGCATGCTGTGGAAGGAACTGCGAGCGCGCCATTCCACGAAAAACATGTTGACGATGTTGTTCAGAGGCTGCAGTAGGCGGCGGGGAGCCAGCGCACCGGGGCCCGGCTGCACTTCATTGGGGTTATAGGCCTGGGCCAAGTTCATGCCGGTGGAACCGGCATAGTCCAACTCCACCATCAGCGACTGGCTGACCTGGCGCTGCAAGTTGGCGGTCCAGGTCTGCATGTACGGGGTCCGGTTTAGGAAGGAGTGCCCGTTGATGCGCGGAGCCGGCGACAACGCGTTCAGCTCTGCCGTGGTGCGCGGCTTTACCGCCTGCGGCAGCGGGAACGGATTGTCGATGGAGGCGACGGACTGCATACCCACCGGGAAATCGGGGAAAGCCAGGGACTGGGTGAAGAACACCGGGACATTCAACCCGATCTGCCCGTTGGCCGTAACTGGATCAGGGAAGTAGACCAAGCTATAGCCGGCGCGCATGATCGTCTTGCCGTTGCCCGTCAGGTCGTAGGCCAAGCCCACGCGGGGGCCAAAGTTGCGCCAGTTGGTTTGCTTGTTGGCCGAGGCGGAGACACCGTTTTCGCCCGCATAGATCATGCGCAGCGATCCCAGATCGAAGTTCGGCAAACGGCCATATTTTTCGGTTTCCGGCAGGAACGCTTCGTGCCGGACGCCCAGGTTGAGGGTCAACCGGCGGCTCAGCTTGATGTCGTCCTGCAGGTAGAACGAGTTCTCCCAGATGCGCAGATAGAACGGCTCAAACACACCGGAGCGGTTGCCGCTATTCATGAATCCGGTCAACAGCGTGGCCGGGCCGAAGCCCGAAGCCGCCGGGCGGGAGGGGTCCGCCGTGAAGGCGCGGTTGAAGTTCATGTTGCCGCGCACGGCTTCATTGACAAAGGGCTGGGCGTCGCGGCGCACAATGTGCCAGCCAAACTTCAGCGTGTGCTTGCCAATGGTCCAATTCCAGGCGCTGTCCAACTGATAGTGCGTCTGCAACGGATTCACGGGCAAGAACGCCGGGCCGCCGGAAAGGCCGGTGATGTCGGCGATATTGATGGTTGGGATACCCGACGATTGGCGATTCAGGTTGATGTTGCGGATACCCAGTGAGCTGGCCGCGTTGATGCCGATATCCTGCTGCGTGGTGATCGGATTCGTGCGAGCGAAGCCTGCCCGGAACTCGTGCAGCAGGTTGGGCTTGAAGATATGGGTCCAGTTGAAGGCCGAGCCCTGGGTGGTGAGGATGGTGTCCTGCAAACCAGCCACGTACGGTCCCAGCGTAAAGCGGGATGCCGCGTCCGCCGGTGTCGGCAGACAGCAATTGGACTGGCCCTGCGGCGCATTCAGGTTGTAGTTGTTGTAGGTGTAGCGGAAAAACAGGTTGTCCTTGGTGCTGGCCACGTGATCGAAGCGGCCTGTGTAGACGTTGTCTCTCACCAGGCGGTTGGGAACCGAAGTGAAGTTATCAAACAGACCATTCACACGGCCGGGGCTATTGGGCACCGGGTAGATGCTCAGGACATTGCGGCCCACCGGATTGATCGCCGAGGCGGGCATCACGTTGCCCGGAAAGGGATCCCGGACGGGCGCGGTGGATCCGGCCACCGTCCGCGTGCTGCGCGGGTCATAAATCATCAGGTTGGGGCCACCAGAGGCGATCAACTGGCTGAAGTCGCCATTCCGCATCGGCACGGTCGGCACCGTGTTCACCGTGGCGATCCCGCGGCCGGACCGCAAGCCTGCGTAGTCGAAGAAGAAGAACGTCCGGTTCTTGCCGTTATAGAGCTTCGGAATCATCACCGGACCGCCCACGGCCACACCAAACTGGTTCTGGCGGAACACCGGCTTGCGCTGTCCGGCGGGAGCAAACACGTTCCGCGCATCCAGCACGTGGTTACGATGAAACTCGAACACGTTGCCGTGCAGGTCATTGGAACCGGACTGAGTGGAGACGGAAACCACCCCCGCGCCGCGCCCGAACTCCGCCGAAAAAACGCCGGTCAAGGTTTTGAACTCGCGGACTGACTCCACTGATGGCGCAACGATGACCGTGTTGAACGTGTATTCGTTGTTGTCAATACCGTCAATCAGCCAGGCGTTGGTGTTGGCGCGGCTACCCAGAGCGTTGAAGTTAGAAGGTCCGCGCGGGTTAAAGGTCGAGGCACCGGAAAGGTTCTCTCCCGCTTGGCCCGGCGTCACACCAGGATTGAGATAAACCAGCTGAGCAAAATTGCGTCCATTCAGCGGCAGCTCACGTACAGCACGAGTACCGATCACTTCGCCCAGCTCCGCCGACTCCGTGCGCACCAGCGACGCCGCGGCCGTCACCTCAATGGTTTCCGTCACGTTGCCCACCGCCAATTGAAAATCGGCGCGCGCCTTCTGGTCCACTTCGAGAGCTAGGTTCTGCTGGATGCCCTTTTTGAAGCCCTCCTTCTCCACAGTCACCGTGTAGACGCCCGGCACCAGGAACGGAACGTTGAACACGCCGTCTTCATCGGTCTTGGTGCGGTTGGCGGTGTTCTTGTTGATTTCGACGATCGTGACGTTGGCACCGGGCACGCCGGCCCCCGTCGTATCCGTCACGGTCCCGAGGATGGTGCCCGTGGTTACTTGGCCATAGGCGGCCAAGGCCCCGGCTGCAATAAGAAAAGAAACGCCAAAGATTCGGTTCACATGTGACTCCTGCGTAAAGATTCCGTTTCAAATCATATCAAAAGAGTGCGGATCTCGGGACGGCCTCCGCCACGGCCCACTCCGCCAGCGCGCAAAGATTCAACGCCGGCCAGGGGCGGGGCGTCATCCAAACGGGTAAGGTTGGAGGCCCGGCGGAAGACCGCCATCCCCGACATCCGGCACGACCGGCCACCGGGGGGTCCGTGCCGCATAATGAAAGACAGATGACCATGCTTCGTTGGTTCATTGTTGGACTCACCCTGGGCGGAATGAACGCCCAAACCATGGCCCCGCCGAAAGCCGGGCCAGTCGCCATCATGAAGATCGGCGAGGTGAAGGCCGGACAGAAGGCTATTGCCTGGACTGTCTTTGAAGGTACGGAACCCGAGGCCGTCCCCATCGAGATCATCGGCTTGATGAAGAACGCCTGGGGCCCTAAGCAGGACATCATCCTGGGCAAGATGGGCGGCAGGGCGGCCCGCACCAACGTCGCCGGCGGCATGTCGGGCTCGCCTGTCTATATTGACGGCAAGCTGGTGGGCGCCGTCGCGCTCCGGCTGAGCGTGTTTTCGCCCGACGCCATCTGCGGCATCACACCCATCGAGCTGATGCTTGAAATCAACGAATTCGACAAGTCTCGCACCGCTGAATCCCGCACGCTGGCCGGCCTTCCGCTGCCCGGCGAGTACGTACCCGGGCTCAATGTCGCGGGCCAGAATTTAGCCGGCCAGCCCGTCGCCGCCCAGCCAATGATGATCCCCATTGAAGCGCCGCTGACGCTGTCGGGCGTCCAAGAAGAGACGATGCGGCAGTTTTCGCCCTTCTTTTCGCAGTGGGGCGTCAAGGCGGTCATGGGCGGCGGAGGTGGCACGGCCTACGAAGTGAAGCCCGCGCCAGATTGGAAGACCGCCCTGCGCCCCGGCCAAACCGTCACCGGCGTACTGGTTTCGGGCGACATGAGCGTCACTGGACTGGGCACCGTCTCCTACAACGATGGCCGCCGTGTGCTGGCTTTTGGACACCCGTTCTTCGGCCTGGGCCCAGTGGAAATGCCCATGTCGCGCGGCGAGATTTTGATGGTGCTGGGCAGCGCGTTTCAACCGAACAAGATCGGCAACGCCACCGAGATTGTCGGCGCCCTCAAGCAGGATCGCCACTCCGGCATCATGGGCGTGCTGGGCGACCAAGCCCCCATGATCCCGGTGTCGATGAAGATCCGCAATCTCTCTGACTCCAAGACGGTCGTCAACCAGAAGGACTTCCGCTTCAACATCTTCATCCAGCAAAAATGGACGCCCTTCCTGATGATGTTGACTCTGTTCAACTCCATCCAGCAAGTAAACGAGTTTGCCGACGAGGCTACCTACCGGTTCTCTGGCTCCATTGAGCTGGAAGGCTTGGGCAAAATCGATTTGAAGACCATGCAGTCCTCCGGCGAGATGCCGATGCCCGCGCCAATGGTGCTGGCCGGCTGGTGGGCCGACAAGTTCAACCGGCTCTTCGCGAACTCGATCGAACCACCAAAGCTGAAGAGCGTCAACCTCACCGTAGATGTGATTCCAGACCGGCAGGTAGCCGCCATCGAGAGCGCCTGGACCTCCGCTACCGAAGTGCAGCCCGGCGACGAGATCAGCGTCAAGGCCTATCTGCGGCCTTACCGCGGCGTGCGGCAGGAGCGGACCTTCAAGCTGAAGGTGCCCGCCAACCTGGCCAAGGGCGATCATCGCTTGCTGCTCTCCGACGCCGACACGCTCAACCGCCTCCAGTCGGCGGCGGGCATGGTGAACCGCTATCTGGACGTGCCGCAGATCGTCTCCCTGATCAAACAGGAGAGAACCAACACCCGCGTTTACGTCTCCTTGGTGCAAGCCCGCCCCACACTCTATTCCGAGGACAAGGCGATGCCTAATCTGCCCGCTTCGGTGATGAGCGTGATGAGCGGCTCCCGCAGCCCCAGCCGGCCGCTGATCAGCTCCGCTGAAACCGCCACGGAGCAGATGGCGCTCGACTTCGACCAAGTCATCTCCGGCAGCGCCTCCGTCAGAATTTCCGTCCGCTAGGCCCGCAACGCATGAATCAACGACTTTTCCCCTTCGCGGTTGCCGCCGCGCTTAGCCTTGCCACCGCTTGGGCGGTAGAGACTCGGACCTGGTCTCAGAATGAGCAGGCGGACTACGAGAAGGCCATTTTGAAAGGCGTCTCCCTGCGCAGCGATGGACGGCTGGCGCTGGCTCCGGCCGTGACGGAACTCTTCGATGCCGCTACGCCCTATCTGTGGGCCATTGTGCGGGATTCCAAAGGCACGCTCTACGCCGCCGGTGGTGGCACGGGCGGCAGTACGGTGAAGATTTTCCGCGCCGGTGCCGACCGCAAAGGTACGCCCTGGGCGGAACTGGAAGGCCTGGAGATCCACGCCCTGGCGATCGACAAGCAGGACCGTCTCTATGCCGCCACTTTGCCCGACGGCAAAGTGTGGCGTATCGGGGCTGATGCCAAGCCCGCCGTTTTTTACGATCCCAAGGCCCGCTACATCTGGGCGCTTACATTCAATGCGCAGGGCGATCTGTTTGTGGCCACCGGCGATCAGGGTGAGATCCACCGCGTCCGGCCCGATGGCCAAGGCACTGTGTTCTTTAAGCTGGATGAGGCCCACGCCCGGGCGATGGCCTTCGATCACAAGGGCCATCTGGTGGTCGGCACGGAACCCGGCGGAGTGATTCTGCGCGTAGCCCCCACCGGCGCCGGCTTTGTTCTCTATCAGACCGCCAAGCGGGAAGTCACCGCCCTGATGGCCACCCCGGATGGACGCGTCATCGCCGCGGCAGTGGGCAACAAGGGCGCGATCCAAGCACCGATGGTGATGGCATTGCCACCAGCGCCACCGCCGCCCTCAGGCCAAGCCGCGGGACAGGCACCGCGTCCGGCCGCGCCCGCTCCTTTGCCGTTAGGCCCACCGGCCTCGCAAGTGCAGGGCGGCTCGGAGGTGATTGAACTGGATGCGGACGGTGCCCCACGCAAGCTGTGGATCCATCCGCAGGAAGTGGTCTATGCCCTGGCTATCGATCCCCAGGGAAAGGTCATTCTGGGAGCCGGCAACAAGGGCAGCATCTATCGCCTGGATTCGCCCGTGCTCAGCACGCTGCTGGCGACCACACCCGCTACTCAGGTAACCGGCTTTGCGGGTGGCGGCAGCGATGGCCTGTTTGCGGCCACCGGCAATGTCGGCAAGGTATTTGCCGTGGGGCCTGGCCTGGAAAAGCAGGGCACCATCGAGAGCGACGTCTTCGACGCGGGTACGTTTTCCTATTGGGGCCGTTTGAACGACGATGCCACACTGAGCGGTGGCGCGATCCGCTTTGAGACCCGCAGCGGCAATCTGGACCGGCCCCAGAAAAACTGGAGCGCTTGGGCCCCCTTGAAGGACGGACGGCTCACCTCACCGCCAGCCCGCTTCCTGCAATGGAAGGCCACCTTTACGCCGGGTACGGCCGACGGTGGCGCGGCACCGGAATTGGGCGGAGTGGACATTGCCTGGATGGCCAAGAATTTGGCGCCACGCGTGGAGCAAGTGGAGGCCACACCAGCGAATTACCGCTTCCCGCAGAACTCCATCACGCTGAACCTGACGCCCAGCATTACACTCGCCCCGCTGGGCAAATCGCGCCGGTCCAGCGCACCCTCGCTGAGCCTTGATACGGGTAGCTCATCGTCGATGAGCTATGCCAAGGGCACCGGCGGAGCCCGCTGGCTGGCCACCGACGACAATGGGGATGCCCTCAATTTCAAGGTGGAGATCAAAGGTGTTACCGAAAGCACCTGGAAGCTGATCAAGGACCGCGTCCGGGAAAAGCAGATCAACTTCGACCTGACGGCCCACCCCGACGGCGAGTACATCATTCGCGTCACCGCCAATGACCAGCCAGACAACCCGCCCGCCCAAGCGCTGGAAGCGCTGGCCCAAAGCCCCAGCTTCCTGATCGACAATACGCCGCCCGTGATCGAAGACCTGTCGGCCCAGCCCGCGGGCGGCCGCGTTCAGCTGCGCTTCAAGGCCAAGGACGCCTTGAACTGGATCTCGAAAGCGGAGTATTCGATCAATGGCGTCGAGTGGCTCGCCCTCGAGCCAGCCAACAAGCTCTCCGATTCCCGTGAGCTGGCCTACGAACTCCTGCTCGACCGCCCGCAGCCCGGTGAATTGACGATCGCCGTCCGCGTGACGGACGAGTTCGATAACCAGGCCACCGCCAAGATCGTCGTCCGCTAGCTGCTTTACGCCGTAAGGGTTGGCATCTCCCGCCCGCTCCCTTGCGATCACGGCTCCATCAGTAGCGGTGGTCGCAGAACGCGACTTCCGAGCCGCCATGCGCATGCGCCAGCATGCGGATTGCCGAAGTGTCTGGAGAGTTGCTGCCATCGGTGCAAGAAGCGGCACCTCAGGCAGATCGCTAGTCCCCCGCCCCGCCGGGTAACCACCCATGGTGGGGCGTCGCTCAAGGCCCGCAAAAAACCATCCATCTGGATAAGGTTTCCACCCTACAGCCCCGCCAAAATTCCGCCGATCATCCAGCCATAGACAGGATGGCAGGCCCCACACCAAAGGTAAATCGCAGCTGGGCCGATCCGCTGGCGAATCGGATTCCGGATCCGGTGGCCAAGCTCCGTTATCTGCGCAATGTGCGCGGAGACGATGAAGCGGTGCCGGAGGTTTCGCGGTGGCGTCGCGCGCGGTTACCCGTGGCGGCGGTGGTGGTGGTGGTGGCTTCCCTTGTTCTGGGCGGTACCGTGATGCGGCGCCCGGCGAAGCGGGAGAAGTCAGTTGAGTCGGCGGCAGCGGTGCCGGCCGTGTCGGTGCCCGTGGCTTCCGGCACGGTGCATGCGGCCGCCCCACACACGAAGGTCTGGCTGGTGGAGACCCGGGGGACACTGGAAAGCTGGTCCAACGGGCTGCAGGTGGATACGTCGTTGACCGTTTCGAACAAGAAGCGGAAGGCGGCACCAACGGGGATTGTGTTCCACACCACCGAAAGCCAGATGGATACGTTTGAGCCGGAAAAGGCGCAGCGGCTGAAGATGCTGGCGCGGGGACTATTGAACTATGTGCGCGAAGAGAAGGGTTATCACTATGTGATCGACCGCTTCGGCCGGGCCTTCCGGATTGTGGCCGAAGAGGACATCGCCTACCACGCCGGAAATTCGGTGTGGGGTGATGAGAAGCACACCTGGACCGGATTGAATGACGACTTTTTGGCCGTGTCGCTGGAATCGGCCACACGGACCGGCGATGAGAATCCGGAGATCACTCCGGCGCAGAAGTTGGCGCTGCGGCTGCTGGTGGAGATGCTCCGCTACCGGTTTGGCCTCGCCGCCCGCAACTGTGTGACGCACGCGCAAGTGTCGGTGAATCCGTCCAACTTCCGGGTTGGGTGGCACACCGATTGGGCGGGAAACTTCCCGTTTGAAGAGATTGGGTTGCCGGATAACTACCAGCTGCCGCTGGCCGCCGTGGAACGCTACGGCTTCGGCTATGACCCTGCATTTTTTGCCGCGACCGGAGCCCGCATGTGGCGGGGCGTCGTGGCGGCAGAAGACCGGTTGCGAGCGGAAGCCTCGCGCCGGCAGATCTCTGTAGCCCAGCTGAGAGCTGAGCTGCGGAAGGTCTATCAACAACATACGCGGGCACAGGATGTACCCGCGCCGAACCAACCTGAGACCGCTCATAAGGAGACTCACTAGATGAACAACGCACTCGGACTCGACGTCGGCACCAGCCGGCTGGTTTTGGCCGCCAAGGATGGCGATGCTTTTACTTACTCCCGGCAACTGAATGCCTTTGTCACCATCCCGTACGCGAAGATGACAGAGCGCGCCCTGCGCAATGAGGGCGTCCCGTATTCGCTGGACAACGGCCAGATCCTGGTCCACGGCAATGAGGCGGCCCGTTTCGCCGACCTGTTGCAGATGGAGACCCGCCGTCCGATGGACCGTGGCGTGCTCAACCCGTCCGAACCCGAAAGCGGCGCCCGCTTGAAGGAAATGCTGAAGAGCCTGCTCGCCGGCCGCACTCCCGGTCAGCGCATCTTCTTCACCGTCCCGGCCGCCCCGCTGGGTGAAGATCAGGGCGTCACTTACCATGCCGCCACCACCGGCCAGTTGCTGGAAGAACTGGGCTTCCACGCCACGCCAATCAATGAAGGCCTGGCCGTGGTCTACGGCGAGATGGAAAACACCAACTACTCCGGCATCGGCGTCTCCCTGGGCGGCGGCTTGGTGAACGTTTGCCTGGCCTACTTGTCCATGCCCGTGTTCAGCTTCTCGACCGCCAAGGCCGGCGACTACATCGATTCCAGCACCGCTGCCGTCACCGGCGACCTCGCCACCCGCGTCCGCTTGGCCAAGGAAGAAGATTTTCACCTCAGCGGTGTCTATTCGAACAAACTGCACCAAGTGCTGGCCGTCTACTACGACGACGTCATCAAGACGCTGGTCAATGGCCTGCGCGAAGCGTTCACCAACACGCGCAACCTGCCCAAGCTCAGCCGCCCGATCCCGCTGGTGCTCTCCGGTGGTACAGCCATGCCGCGCGGCTTCCGCGACCGCTTCGAGAAGGCGCTGATGGAGGTAGAATTCCCGGTGCGCCTGTCGGAGATCCGCATGGCCGCCGCACCGCTCACCACCACCGCCAAGGGTGCCCTGATCGCCGCCATGGCCGACATGGAAGACGCCCAGACCTCAGCCGCCCGCGCGTAAACCAACTCCCCCGCCAAACAAAAGAGCCGCCCCAGTGATGGAGCGGCTCTTTTTTGCTTTGCGCGGTTGTTGGCCAGAAGCTTACTTCTCAGCCTTCGCCGTACCCAGGTAGAGCGAGTTGAACAGCAGCTTGAACGTGCCGTGCGGCTGCGCCCGGAAGGTGATCTCACTGCCCATCAGCAGCAGCTTCCCTTCTCCCACCGGAGCTTCGGCAATCGCCACGCCGCCTTCCAGATACTGCTGGCCCCAGGCCCAGCCGCTGCGCAGCGGTTTGGGTGATGAGAACCAGGCCACGGGTTTGAGACCCTTGGCCGCCGCATCCGGACCCAGCTTAAACACCGGCGAGTTGTCGAAGAACACGTCGGCTTTGCTCTCCATGCCGTAGGCCGCCGGATGTGTCGGGTCAACTGAGACTTGCAGCACGCTGCCGGGAATGTAGTATTTATCCCGGGGCAGCGGCCGCTCCCGCCCGTCGCGGGTCATCTCAGTCAGCGCGCTCTTCACCGGCAGACCCAGGTAATTGGCGAGTTGCGTGCTGCTGCCCACGGTGATCACCGTTCCGCCCGATTCCATAAACTTCTTAAGCTGCGGAATGGTCTTTTCTTCGGTGACGCTGCCCAGCCAGGACTGGAACTCGGCCGGCACCCGATCGCGCCGGGCTTCCTGCTGGGCGAAACTGCGAGTTGTCTCCGGACCCATCGACTTGGGCCGCGGAATGGCCCCCGTCACAAAGACAATGACGTCGTACTTCGCCCGCAGATCACCCGCGTCCAGTTTCTCCGGGTAGACCACCTCAAAGGGGAACTCGAACTGCTCAAACAGGAACCGCGTCCAGCCGGACGGCATGGAGCCGCCAAACCGGTCCCACAGCGCGATCCGCGTCGGGGCCAGCTTCATCGATTCGCCCGCCGGCTTTTCGGCCACAGCCTTGGCGCTAAAGCCAAACTCCGCCGCCGCCTTCTCGACAATCGCCTTGGCCGAAGCGCCCGTGGTGTAGATAGTGCCGGGGCCCATGTGGGGTTCGCCCGACACGCCGTTCTTCAGCCAGTAGACCTCCGCGCCTGCCTTCAGCAGCCGGTTGGTCAGCGTGAAGCTGTCGTTCACCATGTGGCTGATCAGGAAGCCGCCGCCGACACCCACCACCTTGCCCGAAGGCGGCTTGATCAGCTCGCCGAACGGCAGCTTCTCAAACGGACCCGAGAAATCGTCCAGCACGCGGTCAAACTTCACCGCCATCTGGAACGCCAGCGTCCAGCCCGTGGAATCATACGGAGCCACCGGCGGACCACCTTCGTACTGGAAGTCGTTGGGGTGATCCTGCGGTTCAAACAAGTCGATGATGTGAGGGCGGAAGGCTTGGTTGGCCTTGACCACATAGGAGCCCGCCGGGTAGTTCTTGCCGTTCACCGTGAATGCGGCCGATGCCTTGTGGATGGTGATGCCCGTCTTGACGAGGGTGTTCAAGAACTTCACCGCCGTCGGAAAATCCGGTTGATCGGCCGGGATGATGAACCCACGCGGGTCCCGCAATTCGGGCTTCTTCATGCCTTCAAAAAACTTCACTGGCGCGGTGGCGGCGAAGTACTCCGGCAGACGATCCGGGTTGCCACCCACACTGCCGCCGCCCCGCTCCTTGGCGATGGCGGCCTTCACCGCGTCGATGCGGCTGGGCAGCATGGTCCAGGTGTCCTTGTTGCCGCGCTCAATCGAGTTGCGGCCCATGCGCCAGATGTTCATCAGCACGGTCTCGCGGTAGCGCGAGGCATAGTCGAGCACGGCCCGATTGGCCGTCACCGAATAGTCGATCGACTCACGGTAATGCCACTGCCGCGGCCCGACCGGGAAAGGCTGGTCGCCAGAGGGCAGCAGCCGCCCCGGCACGAAGGGGATCTCCATGGGCGTCGGGCTGCCGATGATTTCGGTCAACAGGCCGATCATGTTGTGGAAGTAGGTAGTGGTGCGCAGTCCGCCGTTGTACCAGGTGGAATAGCTCGCTCCGCGGCGCATGGTGGAGCCGGGCTTGCCTTCTTCGATAAAACGCGAATGCATGGCCGCGCCCACGGCATCAATCTGCGTCACGATCAGCGGGTCAAACACGTAGTTGAACGGATCGCGGAACGGGGGCGCAAAGATCACCATGCCGGGAGGTCCAGTCTGGTGGTGGTTGTACATGATTTGCGGGAACCACTCGATGAACAACTGCTTGTTCAGATTGGTGGATTCCTTCAAGTTCGACATGTAGAAGTCGCGGTTGTTGTCATGCCCGGCGTACTTCTCATAAAGGCGCGGCGGCGCGTCCATGGTGCGCTTTTCCGGCACCGGCTCGCGCATGTACCACTCGCTCACCAGGTCATGCCCATCGGGGTTGGCGTGGACCAGCAGGATGATGCAGTCCTTCAAGATGCGCAAGGTTTCCGCGTCATTGCGGCTGGCGAACTGCCAGATGGATTCGATCAACTGGTGCGTGCCGACCGTCTCGGTTGAGTGCAACCCGCCATCAATCCAGATCACCGCCTTGCCCTCAGCGGCCAGCGCCCGAGCCTGATCTTCCGTCAGCCCTTCGGCGCGCGCCAACTTCTGAGCGATCTCTTTATACCGGGCCAGCTTGACGATGTTCTCCGGGGCCGACGCGATCATCATGTACTGCGTGCGGCCTTCTTCAGTTTTGCCAATATCGACCAGCTTCAGGCGGTTCGATTCGGAGGCGAGCTTCTTGAAGTAGGCTTCGGTCTGTTTGTAGGTGGTGAGGTGGTAGTCGTCACCAATACTAAACCCAAAGTGTTCCTTGGGCGAGGTGAGCTTTTGCGCGGCCAGCGGCAGCGCCGCGGCCGTCAGCAGGGTCAGCAATACTCGTCGAATCATGCGCAGCGGGGTCCCCTTCCTTAAGCCTCTCAGTATAGGACGCAGAGCTCCGCCTCAGATAAGCAGCCACTAGGCGACGCCGGAAACGTCCACCAGATAGATCTGCCGCCCGTTGCCACCATGTGAAGAGTCGATGGCCACCGTCTTGCCGTCCGGACTGCTGCGCGGGTGAAGGTCGCAACGGTACTCGCCGCGGTAGGGAGGCTGCGAGGAAAATTCGCCCAGCGGCACCTTACGCCCAGTGGCCACTTCGTAGAGGTAGAGGTAGTGGAGGTTTTCGATCGGATACGTGTCGTTCAAGATCCAGCGCTTACTCGGCAGGTATGTGCAATGGCCGTTGACGGTCATCACGTCTTTGCCCACCACTTCCACCTGATCGGTCTGGTCCCGGTAGAGATAGAACTTGTCTCCGTGCGAGGGGTGTTTGGCCCAAGCCAGCACGCTCTGCTGGTCACGCCAGACAAAGTGCGACGTGCCACCGTGCGGATCCAGCACGAAGAGGTCCTTGCCCTCTCCATTGGCCGTGAACATGCGGGTGCCAAAGCCCGGGCCTTGCCTGGGCCCACGCCACCGGTGCAGGAAGATAAACCGCTGGCCGTCGGGCGAATGCAGCAGATGGTTAAACCAATGCTTGGCCGTGGGCTCCCAGGGGGAGTGCAAGTTGGGGACTCGGGTGGCGTCGGCAAAGGAGATCAACAACCGCCGTTGCCCAGTCTTCAAATCAATGCGCCAGATGCCCGCCTGCTCGGGAGCAAGGTCACTCTCAAATGGGTCCGGCACACCCGCATAGCCATATCCGGGACGGGTTTGGTTCAAGCGGCGGAAGTCCGGGGAGACGGCCCACTTCGAATCCGGGCTAACGCTATAGACTGGCCCCGGCAACGTCCTCTGTTTGCCGGAATGGATATTGCGGATGTGACAGACAAACTGCCCCTCCACGCGATCATTCCAGATCACTTCATCACGCGAACCGGGCAGCCATTGCAGCATGCAGCCCTGCTGCCAGTTCCATGCGCGGCTTTCACCCAACTGGGTCCAGCGATCACCGTCCCGCAGATCGATCATGCCTACCTGGATCACATCGTTGGCCGTGGGGCTACGGTGTTCGAAGTCCACCTGGTTGGACAGAACGTAGCGTCCCGTAGGGTCAAATTCCAGCTTGTCGTAGTAGCCGAACCAATGGAACTTCGGCCCCTTGGTAATGGCCCTGACGGGTGCCGGAGCGGCCCGCAGAGAGTGAGAAAGCGCGGCAGTGCCCAGAAGGAAATGGCGACGGTTCAGCATGGCGATCTGCCCCACACTGTCCCACATCCGGGGCCCCGGCCAGGACCCGGCACCGCCCACGGACCCAGATTATCTTGCGGCCAACAACTCGCGGGACTTGGTGAAGTCGGCGATGGCCCCGGTGGAATCGCCCGTCAGTTTTCGGACATTGGCGCGGTTGTGATAAGCGTTGGCGTAGTTAGGTTTCAATCGGATCGCCTCATCAAAGTCCGAGGCGGCCTGGTCCAGGTTGCGCAGAACAAAGTGGGCAAACCCGCGCGCATTCCAGGCCGACGCCAACTTGCGGTCCGCCGCCAGCGCTTCATCCAGCAACGGCAAGGCATCCTTGGGTTGCCCAGCTTTCAGCAAGGCGCGCGCTTCTCGCTCCAGTTGCCGCGCAGACCGCACAGGCGCGGCTCCGTGCTTGGGACTTGCGGGGGGGGCGGGCGTGGCGAGGCGGACAGCTTCAGGGCCCGGCAGGGCGGCAGGCGTCGCCCCCTGGGCCGTGTGTAGCCCAGCGTTCGACGCTGCGTTGGCTGGGGCGGCCGACGGTGGCGCAACGGGTGCGGCAGGGGCGGGGACGGTCGTGGCAGGTGCGGTCGTGGCTGGCGGCGCCAGAGGCGGCGAAATCGACTTCACCGGCATCGTCGAGGTAACGTTCGCCGGGCGGGCCGCGGCCGTGTTGACAGCCAGGGTTCTCGAAGGCGGAGCAGGGTTGCTCTCCGGAAATAAGGTGGCCGCCGGCGGCTTGGCCAGCGGAGGTGGCGGCGGCAGTTTCGCCCGGGCCTTGGCCAGCACATCCTTGGCCTCTTCCAGATCGGGGCGTAACTTCAGCGCCTGCTCCAAATCGGCCACAGCCGGCCTGTATTGTTCCATCAGGAAGTGCGCACTGCCGCGCGCCAGCCAGGCTTCCGCGAACTCGGGGTCCAGTTCAATCGCTTTGTTGCGATCCGCCATACCCTTCTCGTGCTGGCCCAGCAGATGGTAACTGGAGCCCCGCGCGACGTACACTTGCGGCATCTTGGGAGCAAGCTGGACCGCCTTGTCCCGGTCAGCCAGGGCCTCCGGCAGCTCCTTCAGGGCGGCAAAGGCCGCGCCGCGCGCCATGTAGAGCGCCGGGTCATTGGGCGTGCGGCGCAATGCCTGCGTATAGTCAGTCACCGCCGCCTGATGTTCGCCCATCAGCGAATAGGTGGCACCCCGCACCGCGTAGCCCTTGGGGCTCTCCGGGCGCAGTTGCAGCGCCTTATTGAAATCCGGCATCGCGCGGTCAAACTGGCCCAACTGCCCGTAAGCGTAGCCCCGCTCCATCAACGCCTCGGCGTAGTCAGGCCGCAGTTGAATGGCGCGGTCATAGTCATCCAGCGCCTTCTGCCAGTCGCCCTTTAGCGCCTGCGCCACGCCGCGATCCTTGTAGGGTGCCGGGTTGTCCAGCTTCAGCCGGATGGCCCGGGAGAAATCCTCAATTGCCTTGCCTGGCTCCCCCAGCCGTACGTACACCACACCCCGGGCATGATAGAGCGTTGACCGTTCCAGCCCACCGGAAATGGCTCGCGAATAGTCCCGCATCGACCGGTCCAGGTTGCCCAGCTCCGCATTGACATCGCCCCGCAAGCTCCACGTCTCGGCATCTTCGGGTTTGATCATCAGCGCGCGGTCGAAATCCGCCAAGGACTCATTCACATCCCCAGCCAGAAACCGGATCTTGGCGCGGCTCTTCAGCGCATCAAAGTAGCCCGGGTCCGCCGTCAGGGCTTCCGAGTAGGCCTTCAACGCCTGGTCCAACTGTCCCGCCGTTTCCAGACGTTGCCCCTGCTCCGCCAATCGTTTGGCGCGCACCGGATCGGGCCTCAACTGCCCGGCCCAGAGGGCGCTCATCCACCACAGAAAGATCAGGCCAATAAAGCAGCGCATAGGATGTGTACTCCCTAGTTTACGGCGGGTAGGGATGAATTCTTTATGGCGCGATGGAGTTAAACCAGCAGAGCGCCCATAAAGATCACAAGTACTGCAAACCAAAGCCGCGGCCGTACCGAGCCGCGACCCGCAGGAGCGATCTGCTCTCTTTCCCAAGAGCTTCCCCTCCAGTCCCGGCGCTGTTCAACGCTCTTCTGGGTCAGGCCACTAGGCCGCGCCGTCAGAAGGGGTGACACGGTACACAGCGGGCGTCCGACCGAAGCGGCCCTGATAGGCATCCGTAACCGTATGCTCAAACGCCGTGGCATCCCCGGCATCCACCAGCGCAATGGCACAGCCGCCAAAGCCGCCGCCGGTCATGCGAGCGCCGTAGACCCCGGGAAACTGGCTGGCTTGATCGACCAGAAAGTCGAGCTCCGGGCAGGAGACTTCATAGTCCTCGCGCAGGCTCAGGTGCGAAGCAAACATCAGCTGACCCATCGCCTTCAGATCGCCCCGCTCGCAAGCGGCGACGAATTCCAGCACACGAGCGTTCTCTGAGATGATGTGCCGCGCCCGCGGCCGTCCGCCGCTGATCACGGCATCGCGCAGTGAGCCGACGCCCAGTGCTTGCGCATCCACCGCGCATTCGGCTACCCGGGTGGCATACGCCGAGTTGGCCAGCGCATGCTTCACCATCGTGTTCACCACCACATACTCAACGCCAGCCGGCAACGGCACCAGATGGGACCGCTGGGTGCGGCAATCGATCAACACCGCGCGCCCCGCCCGGCCGAACACGGAAATGTACTGGTCCATGATGCCGCACGGCAGGCCGATAAACTCCGTCTCGACGCGATGCACCCGCCGGACCAGTTCCATGGGCGGGATCGGCTGGCCCTCCAGGCACGCCAGCGCCAGTGAGACTTCCAGCGAAGCCGACGAACTCAGGCCGCTGCCCAGCGGAACGGCAGAATCCACTGTCAAATGCAGTGGCGCGCGCCCGCGGCCAAACTCCTCGACAATGCCCAGTACATAGTCGGTCCAGTCGCCTCGCTTGGCCGAGCCCAACACGTGGGTCTCGCCGAACTGAAGCGACGTGGCGGTCCATTCAGCGGCTGGTTCGATGGAGACCGTGCAGGCGAGATCAATGGCAATGGGCAGCACGAAGCCCTGGTTGTAGTCGGTGTGCTCGCCGATCAGGTTGACACGGCCCGGGGCGCGGAAGCGGTGGCTCATCTACTTATGCAGCGTACGCTACCAGAACAGGACATTCAGCGCGGCCACGGCGGCCAGCACCACCAACGCCAGCGGACCCGGGCGTTGATACCACTTCCAGCCGCTCTCATCGGGCATCACGGTAAGCCCACGGACCAGGCCCGCCAGTTCGGCTTCGGTCTTGGGTGTCGTGGCCAGGCTGACGCCAATGGTCACCACAAAACAGGTGGTCCAGGCAAAGATGGCGATCCAGAAATTCTGCGCCATCGTGGAAGGGAAGCTTTGCAGTTGCCCCAGCCAGGCACCCTTGCCTTCAGCGAGCGTCAAGCCATGCGTCAACGCCGCGGCGGTCGTCCCCGCCAGCAAGCCCGTGAACGCTCCATGACCCGTAGCCCGCTTCCAGAACATGCCCAGCAGGAAGGTGGCGAACAAGGGAGCGTTGACGAAGCCAAACACCAGCTGCAGAAAGTCCATGATGTTGTTGAACTGCTGCGCCAGATAGGCGGTGGCAATCGACAATCCGATGCCCCAGATGGTGGTGAAGCGGCCCACCTTCAGGTAGTGCGAATCGGGCGCGTTGGGCCGCATGTAGCTCTGGTAGAGGTCATAGGTGAACACCGTGTTGAACGCCGTCACGTTGCCCGCCATGCCCGACATAAAGCTGGCAAACAGAGCCGTTACACCCAAGCCCATCAACCCCGGGCCATAGAACTTGGCCATCAGCGTCGTCATCGCCTGGTCATAGTCGTAACTGGATCCCTTCACGGGCAACACATAGTCGCCGCCCATCTGGGACAAGGCCAGCGCCGCGATGCCAGGCACGATCACGATGAACGGCATCAGCATCTTGGGGATGGCGGCCAGCACCGGCGTCCGGCGCGCCGCCGACATCGACCGCGCGGCCATGGCCCGCTGCACCACCAGAAAGTCCGTGCACCAGTACCCGAAGCTCAACACAAAGCCCAGGCCCGCCAACAACCCAAAAATCTCAATGCCCATCGGGTTCTGCGCGGCTGAACTCGTGTACTTCCAGGAGTGCGTCATCACCTCCGGCACCCGCGCCGCCATGCCTTGCCAGCCGCCCGCCTGCGTCACCGCCATATAGGCCAGCGGCGCAAATCCGGCCACGATCAGGAAGAACTGCAACACCTCGTTGTAGATCGCGCTCTTCAAACCACCGGTCCAGGTGTAGGCCAGCACGATGGCGGCCGACACGATGACACTGAGCGTAAAGCTCCAGCCCAGCATCGCCTGCAGCAGTAGACCCAAGGCGTACATCGAGATGCCGGAGCTGAACACCGTCATGGCGGCAAACGTCAGCGCGTTCAGTGCCCGCGTCTTCTCATCAAAGCGCAGCTTCAAGTACTCCGGCACGCTGCGCGCGCGGCTGCCGTAGTAGAACGGCATCATAAAGACGCCGACGAATAGCATGGCGGGCACCGCGCCCACCCAATAGAAGTGCGCGGTCATGATGCCGTACTTGGCACCCGAGGCGCACATGCCGATCACTTCCTGTGCGCCGAGGTTGGCGGCAAGAAAAGCGAGCGAGGCCACCCAGGTGGGCACCGAATGGCCGCCCGTGAGGAAGTCCTCACTCGAGGTGACCCGCTTTTTCAGGTACCAGCCAATGAAGATGACGAACAGGAAATAGAGGCCGAGAATGGCGTAATCAATGGGAGCAAGATGCATGGAAGATTTCGGAGGCGCGAAGCCCCAGGCTGACCTGTGATATCACAGATTGATCCTCCATGTGGCAACAAGCATATACCCCGAATGATTCCGGCCTGGCGCTGGCAGCCATCGTCGCCTCCGCGCCGATCCTGGTCCTGCTTTATTTATTGGGCGTCGCGCGCAAACCGGCCTGGATGGCCGCGCTGGCGGGTTTGGCCACTGGCCTCGCGCTGGCGCTGTTCTTCTATCAGATGCCGGTGGGCTTGGCCCTGTCGTCAGTGGCTTACGGCGCGGCGTTCGGCATGTTCCCCATCGGCTGGATTGTCTTCTGGGCGATCATCCTTTACCGCATCACGCTGGTGACGGGGCGCTTTGAGATCTTGAAGGACTCGATCGGCTCCTTAACAGACGACCGCCGCCTCCAGGCACTGCTGATCGCCTTCGCCTTTGGCGCTTTCATCGAAGGCGCCGCCGGGTTCGGCACGCCTGTCGCGGTGGCCGCCGCCATGCTGGCGGGCCTCGGCTTTTCGCCCTTCTATGCGGCCGGCATCTGCCTGCTGGCCAACACCGCTCCAGTGGCCTTTGGCTCCATCGGCATTCCCGTGATCACCCTGGCCGGCATCACCCAACTGCCGTTGCAGGACTTGAGCACCTGGGTGGGCCGCATCTGCGCCCCGGTCTCGTTCTTTGTGCCCACCTATCTGATTATGGTGATGGGCGGTTGGAAGGCCGTCCGAGGCGTCCTGCCGGCAGTTCTCGGCTGCGGCCTGGCTTTTGCGGGCGCACAATTCTACGTCTCCAACTACCTCGGCCCGCAGTTGGTCGACATCGTCAGCTCACTGTCAGCAATTGGCACGATGCTGCTGCTGTCGATCCTCTGGAAGCCCAAGGACACCTTTCACCTGGAAGGCGAAAGCGGCGTGCGCGTGGCCTTGAAGAAGCATCCGATCGGCGAGGTGCTGCTGGCCTGGTCACCCTATGCCTTCCTGGTGATGTTTGTGTTGCTGTGGGGCGAGGCGGAGGTGAAAAAGATCCTCAACCAAGCCACCATGATGATCAACTGGCCCGGTCTGCACAATTTGGTGGAGCGCGTGCCGCCAGTCACCGGCAAGGCCTCGCCTTACGCGGCGGTGTTCACCTTCAACTTCTTTTCCGCCTCCGGCACAGCCTGCATGTTTGCAGCTTTCCTGTCGGCCATCGTGCTGCGCGTTTCCCCCAGCCAGATGGCGGGCGTGTTCGCCACCGCGTGCAAACAACTGGCCCTCTCCATGTTGACCATCGCCAGTGTTCTGGGCTTGGCCTTCCTGCTGAACTACTGCGGCGCCACCGGTACGATGGGCCTGGCCCTGGCTGCGACCGGCGTGCTGTTCCCGTTCTTCTCGGCCATCCTCGGCTGGCTGGGCGTCTTCCTGACCGGCAGCGACACGTCCGCCAATGCTCTGTTCGGCAACCTGCAAGTGGTGACGGCCAACAAGCTGGGCCTGGACCCGGTGCTGATGGCCGCCTCCAATTCGGCGGGCGGCGTGATGGGCAAGATGATCAGCCTGCAATCGATCGCCGTGGCCGCCGCCGCGACGGGCATGAAGCCGGAGGATGAATCCAAGCTCTTCCGCTTCACACTGCGGCATTCCGTGATCCTGGCCAGCGTGATCGGTCTGGTGGTGGTGGCGTACAACTACCTGCGGTAGCAGATCAGGTCAGGGCTGCTTGGCGCCCTTCAGCAGAGCCTTCAATTGCAGATAGGCCGCCTCTTGATAGGTGGTCTTGATGCGCTCGGCACCCACGGTTACGGCGGGGCGGCCGGTCGGCGGCTTCAAGCACCGACCGAGGAGTTGAATCGCCTCAGTATCGCCCGGCGCCCGATCCAGCACCGCCCGGAACCGTTCCGCCGCCACGGCATACTTGCCTTGCTTCAGCAGAGCGTAACCCACGTTGAAGTGATAGACCGGATCCGCCGGGTCGCCATCCAGGGCCTTCTGGAAGTTGGCCAGCGCCTCCGGCCGGTCACGGCGGCTTTGGGCAGCGGCCAGGTTATTGAATACCTCGTTCAAAGGCACCGTCTGGGCCACCAGGTCAAAGGCCTTCTCCGCCGCTTCAAACTCATTCAACTGGAAACGCGCCAGCCCCAGGTGAAACAGAGCATCGGAAGCTGTCGGGGCAGTGGCCGGAACGCGAGCCAGCCAACTGCTGGCCTCTGCCCATTGCTTGCGTTGAAAATAGAGCTTACCCAGCTCAAACACCGGCGGGGTGAAGTTGGGGTCCAGCCGCGCTGCCTTGCCGAACTGCGCGATCCGATTCTCGGGCTGGGGCAACACCAGGCCCCGGGCATAGCTTTCCAGGGCGTCGGTGGTCACCAGATGCGAACGCAGCAGATAAGCATCCTCCTCCGGCGTACTGCCCGGCGCCAGATGCTTCAGCATCTGCCAGGACAACCTGTTTTGCAGCGCCGAAAGGTTGTCGAGCGTCCCCATGTCGGAGAACTCCACCGCCGGAGTCATCCGCTTTACATCCAACATCGAAGCCGTCACGCGCAGCAAGTCACCGGACTTCTCCAGCCTGCCGGAGACCACCAACGCCGCGTCCAGCGAGACCGCGGCCTTGATCACTGAGGCTCGCGTCAGCCGAGCGTAACGCTTAATCGCCAGTTGGCGCAGCACGGTGTCACGCCCGGTGCGGTCGGCCACCAGGCAGCCTTCCTGAGCCAGCGCGCCAGACAAGGCCTCAGCCACACTTTCGCCCACCCAGTCCAGAGTCTCAAAACCAGTTTGATTGAAAAAGGGAAGAACTAAGTAAGTTTGGCCTAGGCCAAGGGGAGCACTAAGTAGCAGAGAAGCGAGAAGGGCCGGGAGCTTTGTCACCGGCCCTATTTTACCGAATCACCGGGCGGCGGCCCATCAGCCTGGCGCCGCCCATTGGAGAGGAGCACATCCGGTGTTCGATTTTAGAGGCCAGCCGGGCGGCCTTCGGTGCTGCCGAACACCAGCTTGGTCTTGGTGCCGCCCACGCGGATCTCGTCCACGCGGAACTTGCCGCCTTCGTTGGCGTAGCGGACAGACGTGGTACCGAACTTGTTTTCGGTGTTCTCCACCTTCACTTCGGTCTCCACTGATTCCTTGCCGCCCTTGATGGTGGCCCGGTTGTCCTTCACTTCAACTTTGTAGTCGCCCGGCTTCAACGTGGTGCCATTCACCACGGAGGGCTGGAACAGCGTCACCCGGTAGGATTCCGCCGCGCTCATCGAAGCCAGCGCCACCGTCGTGAAAGCGATCATCAAATTCATCTTCATTTTCTTAGCTCCTGAATGTTTCTCAGTCATCCGGCTTAGTGAGTGATCTCTTTCACTGCACTTGCCGTTCACAACCAAAGATACGCGCGGGCTTAGAAATTGTTCCGTGTGAGTTGCGATGACTCGCCCCGGTTTTTCAGCAACTCGCCCACCAGTGCGGAGGCCGCCCCTTGGATTCGCGGTTCGTCCCCAAAGCCTGCCAAATGGATCGCCTCCGGCTGCTGATTCCGGAACCAGGTGAACTGCCGCTTGGCATAGTTGCGGGTGATCTGCTGAATATGGGCGATCGCCGCGGCCAGCGTCATCCGGCCTTCCAGAACCGCCAGTGTTTCCCGGTAGCCGTGCGCCGTAAACGCCGGCGCATCGCCCGGCACGCCCGCCGCCCGGAGAGCGGCCACCTCATCCAGCCAGCCGTCGTCGTACAACTGTCTTGTGCGGCGATTGATGCGTTCGTACAACTCCTCCCGGGGAGGCGCCAGAAACAGGATCAGCGGCGCATAGCCTTGCAGACCGTCGCGCGGAGCGGCCAACTGATGGGTCAATGGCTGCCGGGCCTGGATGATCACCTCCAGTGCACGGACCAGCTTTTGCTCGTCGTGGGCATGAATGCGCGCGGCTGCCGCAGGGTCCAGGCGCGTCAGGATGCGATGCAAGGACCCGGGCGGCCGTTTCCGTAAACGATGCCGCAACTCCGGGTCACGGCGCGGGCCCTCAAAGATGCCCTCCAGCAGCGTCTTCAAATAGAAGCCTGTGCCGCCCGCCAGAACGGGCAGGCGTCCGCGCCCGGATATCTCATTGATGGACGCCCGGGCCAGGCGTGAGAAATCCCCGGCGGAAAAGGCCACGGTCGGTTCCTGGATGTCGAGAAGATGGTGTGGGATGCCGCCGCGTTCCGCCAGCGGGAGCTTGGCGGTGCCGATGTCAAAGCCCCGGTAGACCTGTTGGGAGTCGCAATTGACCACCTCGCCGCCAAACTCCGCCGCAACTTTTAAGGCCAACGTGGTCTTTCCACTGGCGGTGGGCCCAGCTATTGCAACCAAGGGGCGCCTGGTGGCGTCTGAAACCATATCGTCTTCGAGTGTAGACTGAAGGCGGCGGGAGCCCGGCTCATCATGAACTATCAGCGTCTTTGGAAACCTTGCCTCGCGTCGGCCTTGATGGCCGCTTCAGCGATGGCGCAAAGCAAGCCTGCGCCGAAAGTGGACAAGGCTTCGGCCTACTACAACTATGCGATGGCCCACCTGTATTCCGAATTGGCGCAAGCCTACGGCAATAAGGGCGACTACTTAAACACAGCCATCGAGCATTACCGCTCCGCCATCAAAGCGGACCCCGGTGCTACCTTCCTGGCCGAAGAGTTGTCGGATCTCTATATCCAGACCGGCCAGATCCGCTCCGCCGTCACCGAAGCTGAAGACGCGCTGAAGGCCAATCCCGACGATCTGAATTCACGCCGCGTGCTGGGCCGGATCTATTCGCGGATGATCGGCGACCGGGAAAACAACCGGATCAACGAGACGATGGTGAAGAAGGCGATTGAGCAGTACGAGAAGATCGCCGAGAAAGCACCCAAGGATGTCGACACTTGGCTGATGCTGGGCCGCCTGCACAAGGTTTCGCAGAACTCGCCCGAGTCGGAAAAGGCTTACAAGAAAGCGCTGGAACTGGATCCGGACAACGAAGATGCCAGTGTTGGCCTGGCCATGGTCTATGCCGACCTGGGCGACAACAAGACGGCGGCGGCGCTGCTCGAAAAGGCGACCCGCAAGAATCCGAACCTCCGCACGCTCACCACGCTGGCCTCCAGTTACGAGCAGATGCGCGACTATAAGCTGGCGGCGGAAACGCTGCGCCGCGCCGCTGATCTGGCCCCCGGCAACATGGACATCAAGCGCGCCTATGCGCAGAACCTCCTGTTTAGCGATCAGTTGGATGAAGCAGTAAAGGCTTATCTGGAAGTGGTGGAAGAAGAGCCCAAGGACACGCAGTCCTGGCTGCGTCTCTCGCAGGTCTACCGCCAACAGCGCAAGTTTGACCAGGCCCGCGAAACGGGCGACAAGGCCCGCGCGCTGGAACCCAACAATCTGGAAATCAAGTACAACGACGTCAGCCTGCTGGAAGCGGAAGGCAAGCGCGGCGACGCCATTGCCACGCTGAAGGATCTGGTGACGGCCACCGCCAAGCGCAACTACACCGCCGCGGACAAGACCAATCGCCTTGTTCTGCTCGAACGGCTGGGGCTGCTCTACCGGCAGAACGAACAGACCAAGGAAGCGGTGGAGACGTTCCGGCAGATGATGGAACTGGAGCCGGACACCTCCTCGCGGGCCTGGGCGCAAGTGATTGAGACCTACCGCGGCGCACGTGAATTTAAGGCCGCCTTGACAGAAGCCGATAGTGCCCGCCAGAAGTTTCCGCAGGACCGGATGATCAAGCTGATCCGCGCCAACCTATTGGCGGAAACCGGTCGCGGCGACGAAGCCGCCAAGGAAGTCCGGACCCTGCTGGATGGAAAAGCCGACCGCGAAGTCTACTTGAGCCTGGCCCAGATCTTCGAGAAGAGCAAGAACTACGCCGAGATGGGCAAGGCCATTGATGAAGCCGAAAAGCTGACCGATTCGGCCGAGGACAAAGAGAACCTCTACTTCATGCGCGGTGCGATGTTGGAAAAGCAAAAGAAGTTCGACGCGGCGGAAGCGGAGTTCCGCAAAGTGCTGGCAGCGAATCCGGAGAACCCCTCAGCGCTGAACTACCTGGGCTACATGCTGGTGGACCGCAACGTCCGCGTGCCGGAGGCTCTGGAGATGATCCAGAAGGCGCTCTCCCGCGATCCCGACAACGGCGCCTATCTCGATAGCCTGGGCTGGGCCTTCTACCGGCTGGACCGCCTGAAGGAAGCGGAATCTGCTCTGCTCCGCGCGATCGACAAAGCTCCGCATGACCCCACCGTGCATGATCACCTGGGCGACGTCTATTCAAAGCAAGGCCGCACCAAGGATGCCATCGGGCAGTGGGAACGCTCCCTGAGCGAATGGAAAGCCACCGGCCCCAATGAACAGGACCCGGTCGAGATCGCCAAGGTACAGAAGAAAGTGGATACGGCCAAGGTTCGGCAGGCCAAGGAATCTTCGCCGGGCGCGCCCAAACCGTAAAGCGTTTCGCTAGCGTCTTTCTTCCTGCCGGGAGAGCAACGGCTGTGGCATAATCCTCACCATTGATTGGTGAGGAAAATTTACTAATGCGTCTAACTGTTGTCCTGGCCTTGATTCTTCCTGCTTTGGTATCGGCCCAAGCCGTGCCACCGCTGAGCAAGGCCGCCATGGCGGACTTCCTTCGTTCCGGCAAGATTACCCGGACCAAAGACGTTGCCAATGGGGTCACCAATTCCCGCCGCCTGACACTCACCGACGGCACCCTGACCCATGACGCGCACTTGCAAACCATTGATCAGGCGATGACCAGCTTCCAAGGCAACCGTGGCACCGAGCTGAATTTCCGCGATACCTGGAAGTACAACGTAGCGGCCTACCGCCTGGCCGAAATGCTGGACCTGGACTACATGGTGCCCCTTTCGGTGGACCGCACCGTCGGCGGGTCCACCGGTGCGGTCACCTGGTGGTGTGACAACGTCAAGTTTGACGAAGGCAAGCGTGTTAAGGACAAGGTCAATCCGCCGGATCTACCGGACTGGAACAACCAGATGTTCATCCTGCGCGTGTTTGATCAGCTGATCTACAACACGGACCGCAATCTGGGCAACATGTTGATCACCAATGACTGGCGCATCGTCATGATCGACCACACCCGGGCATTCCGGCTGATGAAGCAGCTGCAGAACCCCAAGAACCTGGTCAAATGCGAACGCGGCCTGCTGGCCAAGATGAAGGCGCTTGACGAGAACCAGCTGTTTGAGCGCACCAAAGGCTACCTGACGCGCGAAGAGGT
Source organism: Bryobacteraceae bacterium (assembly GCA_947458745.1). GTDB lineage: Bacteria > Acidobacteriota > Terriglobia > Bryobacterales > Bryobacteraceae > JAPKYZ01. The sequence goes on from CANGYQ010000012.1 coordinate 107,078, forward strand.
GCGCGGCGTGATCGGCCGGCGCGACCTGATTGTGCAGTTCTTCGAAAAGGGCGGCGATGCCGTGCTCTACGACCACCCCCGCCCCCAGACCCCTAAGGTCTACTGGGGTGCGCAGACCGACTAGCACCCCGCCCGCATGATTCCTGGCGGTCGTGCCTAGCCCCATGCGTCAGCTTGGGGCTTTTTCAGGGTACGTGTTGTAGCCCCCAGCCTACCTCATGCCCAGCAACGTCGATACTTGGCTGCCTTCGATGATCAGGCAGTCTTTGGGTCCGCTGTAGGACTGGCTCAGGCCAACGTCGATATCGACCACCCGTCCGCCAAAGCGAGGTTTGATGGCCGCTTTGGTGGGCGTGTGGCCAATCACGATCCGGGCCACGCCAAAGTTTTTCAGCAGCGTATCGACGTGGGCACTCATCGGCTCCTCCGGCCCCTGCGCGATCCCGCGCCACCACAGCGGGCCATCTTCGGCCATGGCCAGCCCGCCTTGCAGCTTCGCGGGTTCCAGTAACTCCGTGCGCACGCTTTTGTTGATCTCCTCAATCGTCAGCGCGGCCATGCGCGGACTCAGGCCGGCATGGACAAACAGCGTGTCGTTGATCTTCAGAACCGCCGGATGGCTAGCGGTCCATCGGCCGATCGGACCCTTAGGCTCCCAGGCCTGCCGATGCTCCACCCAGCCCAGCGGCGTTTCCTTGTCGAACTTGGCTTTGAAGGCGGCCGGATCAGCCGGCTTCTTCTGCTCCAGTAACTGCTGGTAGAACGCATCGCGCAACTCAGCCGACTTATCACTTTTGAACTCGGCAAACTCCGCCGCTGTGGTGTAGCGGAGGTCGCCATACATATTCATCGCATCGTGATTGCCGATTAGAACGTGGATGGCACCGCCGGCTTTTTTAGCTTGTTTCTCCAGATTCTGGAGCAGTTCAATCACCTTGCGGGTATCTGGCCCGCGGTCCGGCAAGTCACCAATCTGGACCAGGTTCGTCTTGCCACCAATCCACTTGCCACTGGAGTCCACCACCTTGGCCGCGCGCAGCACTTCCATGAAGGCGGCCAGGTCTCCGTGCACGTCGCCCACGGCCACAATCCGGTCAACACCTGAGAAAACCGCCTTCTGGGCCTTAGCCAGCGGGGCAGGAACCACCAGCAATGCCGCTAAGGCAAAAAACAAGCCGCTTCTGGCCGCGACTTTCGAGGAAGCATGGCACTTATACATATGCAAATACGCTTCCTGAAATGATAACGCTTGCGCGCCTCGGCCCGGGTACGCCGCGTTTCCCGGTTTTTTCGAGTTCATTAATCAGGACTTCGTAATAAATCCGCTTGTCATGACACGAGGATAGTGAGGGCGAGAATTCAGCAATGGAGAAAATGAGTTTCAGCAAGAGTGTAGTTTTGTCCTTGATGGCGGCATTCTCACTGGCCGCTCAGGAGCAAACACAGGACCGCCGTTGGGCGATTTCTAACGGCAGTATCACCGCCAACTACCGGCTGGTGGCGGCCAACCAGCGGTTCCGTCTGGACTCCATCGTTAACGCCGCCACGGGCGACACCTGGGCCGCCCCCGCCGACGCTGCGGTATCGCCCATCAACTTCGCCACGGACGCCGGCATTGTGGATGGCCGGACGCCGATGATGCTGCGCGAATCCCGCTTGGAGTCGTTGCCGCAGGGTGGCACGCGGACGCGGATTATCCTCCGGGATACAGCCGAGCAGTTTCAATTCACGCTAGACCTGGAAGTGTGGCCGCAGCACCCCGCTGTTCGGCAGTCCCTCCAGGTCGTGCCGCTGGCCCAGGCCGTCGTCATCCGGGCGGCGGACTTTATGCCGTGGCAGTTTTCCGTCACCGACGGCCCCTACCGGACGTTTCAGGTAAACCAGTGGGCCATCATTCCGCAGCCGGTGAATTTTGAGCCGATCGAAACGCGGCTCTCCCCGGCCGGTACGCCGCAGACCGTCAGTTCAGGTTCCGGGGCCACGCAGTGTGCGTGGCTGGCCTTGCGGGACCGGCAGGACCGCGGCCTGTTCTGGGGCTGGGAGTTTGACGGCCGGGCGGAGGTGGCGATCCGGCACGACGTCAAGCGTGACCATCTGACGGTCACCAGCACGATCACTGACTTGAACCACCCGGTGGCGGCAGGGGAGCCGTTTGAGGTGCCGGCTTCATTCATTGGCGTCTTCCGTGGCGACTGGGATGAAGCGGGTTACCGCACGCAGCGCTTTGCCGAAACCGCCATTGCGGCCACCGCGCCTGGCGGCGTCCGGTTTCCTTACGCCGTCTGGGATTCCTGGGGCTACGAAAAACAGATCGACGAGGTGGTGCTGCGGCGCAATGCCGAACTGGCCGCGCAGGCCGGCATTGAGTTGTTTGTGGTGGATCTGGGCTGGGCCCCGCAGATGGGTGACTGGGTGGAGGACCCCCAGAAATTCCCTAGCGGCCTCCGGGCGTTGTCGGATTATGTGCACTCTCTCGGCATGAAGTTCGGGCTTCATTTTGTGCCCACTGAAGCCGCTCCAGAATCGTCCGTCTTGCGCGAGCATCCCGACTGGACCAGCTCGGAGACCTATCACTATCACGGTGCCGTCTCCCTGTGCCCAGGCCACAAGCCGGTCCGCGAATGGGTGCTGAAGCAAGTGCTGAAGATCATCGACAACTATGACGTCGATTGGATTCTGCAGGACGGCCAGACGCTAGTGAAGTTCTGCAACCGCAAGGACCACACCCATGCCGCCGATGATTCCAACTATTCCAATTCGGTGGACGGCATCGATTGGATCGTGGCGGAAGCCCGCCGGCTGCGGCCAAACACCGTATGGGAGAACTGCGCCAACGGCGGCAGCATGATGACCTTCAAAATGCTGCGCAACTATGTCACCTCCATCACCAACGACGCCTCCGGCAGCCTGGGAGCGCGCCAGGGCATGTTTGGAGCCACCTACCCGTTCCCGCCACGCTATGCCGACCGCTACATGCCCGACAGCAAGCTCAACTCCTATGTCACCCGCAGCTTTATGTTTGGTGGGCCGTGGATCTTCATGAACCGCCTGCCGGAGATGTCGTATGAGGATCTGCGCTTCGCCCAGTCCGAGATCGGGCGCTTCAAAGGCCTGCGGGATGAAGTCCGCGACGGCAAGATCTTCCATCTCACCGCCCGGCCCGACGAAGGTGTTGTGGATGCCATGCAGACGCTGGAAGAGGGTGAGGCGGTGGCGATCGTGACGCGCGATCTCTCCTCCTCGCCACGGTTTGTCCTGCGACTGCGGGGCTTGGATGAGGCGCAGCTATACACCGTTAGCTTCGCCGATGATCCGCGCGTCCTGACGATGAGCGGCCAGCAATTGATGGAACAGGGCATCTCCGTCAACTTTTCAGACTCCCGCGACGCCGAGATTGTCTACGCCCGTCCGGTAACCCAGTAGCACGGCGAGGGTAGGCGGCGAACTTGGCTTTACACTGAAAGACTGTGCCTCCCCGCTGGGTTCTTGTCGTGATTTTCATCCTGGCCGCGGTCCGCTTCTCCTGGAACATCCAGCACTCCGGCCTCGGTGCGCGCCTGCTGGACCCCGTTGGACAGGTGATGGCGCAAGACGAGGTGGTCTACTCGCACACGGCGCTGCGGATGGTTTCGACCGGCGACTGGCTGACACCGAAGTTCATGGAGCGTAACGCGCTCTACAAGCCGCCCCTCGCCTACTGGCTGATGGCCGCCAGCATCCAGACATTCGGCGTCAGCGCCGCCGCATTGCGGCTGCCATCGCTCGCGGCAGCAGCGTTCCTGGTCTTGCTGATAACGACGTGGGCGTGGCGATGGCGCGGCCTCTGGGCGGCAGGCGTGGCGTTGTCTCTGCTGCTGAGCAGCCAACTGCTACACAACCTCGCCCGCGTGGCCACAATGGACATGGTGTTGACGCTCGCCATGGCGGCGGCGATCTATTGTGCTCAGCAGCCCGCCCTGGCCCGGACATGGCCGGGCGTGATGGCCGGACTGGCCATCCTCACCAAAGGCATCGCCGGGCTGCTGCCGCTGATCATGCTGCGTTCCGCGTGGGCTATCGGAATCGCAGCAGTGGTGGCCGCGCCCTGGTTTCTGGCGCAACTGGCGATCAACACCGAATGGTTCTGGCAGGAATTTGTGTTGACCGAAGTGCTGCACTGGGGCCTCGCCTCGCCGGTGCAGACCTCAGGCGACCCGGCGTGGGTCTTCTACCCCGCGCGCCTGTTTCAGCTGGACCCGGTGGTGACCCTGGTGGGAGTGGTGGGCCTCGGATTTGCCTGGCGAGAACGTTGGCTGCTCTGGTGGGTAGGGACGCTGGTGGCCGCCGTGCTCGTGTTCCAATATCACAACATCGCCTATTGGGTGCCCCTGGTGCCCGCCCTGGCGCTCGCCGCCGCGGCGATTCCCTGGGAGCGGAATGTCTGGCTGAAGGCAGCAGCCATCGCCCTCTGCGCCGCCAGCGCGGCCTGGATCACCCAAAGCAACTTCGCGCCCGAGGCCGTTCCCACCGCGGCCCAACTGCGGGCCTACTGCCATCAACCGGGGGCCGAGCTGATCATTGTCGATCCAGACGATCAGTTCTACGCAACGCTGTTGCCGTTGCCGCTGGTGAGATACGCGTTCTTTGATGCCGGCCAGGCGGCGGACCGGGCTCCGCTCGATTTTCAGGCCCGCAAGATTCTGGTGCGCCCGGAGGAGTTCACCCGCCAACCGCTGCCCGTGGCCACCGCGATCCTTTACCGGAACCCGCAAGAGGTCGCGGCCCTGGTACTGGCCCACCCCGAGATCGATTTCCTGCTGCCGGCGACGCTCGCCCCCGGCGATGCGCCCCACCGGCGCGAGGCTGGAGTCAATGGCCGGGTCTGGCTGCGAAGTGGTTTACCGGACCTGACCCGCCGCCCAGACCCGGGTTCGTGCGAATCGCTTCCGTAATCCACTGCTTGGCCTCGACCACCGCTTCCGGCAATGCGACTCCTTGCGCCAGCAGAGCCGTAATCGCCGCCGCGAACGTACACCCCGTGCCATGGGTATGCACGGTAGGAATGCGCGGCGCGGCGAATTCGTGGAAGATGCCGTCCTCCAGCAACAGGTCAGTGGAGAGATACTCCTCCGCATCGGTCCGGTGGCCGCCCTTGATCACCACCGCCCGCGCGCCCATCCCCGCCAACCGCCGCGCGGCCTCCCAGGCATCGCTGGTCCCGGTGAGCGCTTCGGCTTCGTGAGCATTCGGCGTCACCACGCGAGCCTTGGGCAGCAGCACCTTCAGCAGCATCTCCCGCGCCTCCGGAGCCATCAGCGGAGCACCGTGTTTGGAGATCATCACCGGATCCACCACCAGATTTGGCAGCGCCCGGTACGCCACGCACTCGATCAGCCGCGCATCGCCCAACGCGCCGGTCTTGACGGCATCCGGCGGAATGTCCAGCAGCACCGCGTCCAGTTGCGCGCCCACCAGGTCCGGGTCCAGCAGCCGCACCGCGTCCACGCTGCGCGTGTTCTGGACCGTGATCAGCGTTACCACCGCTTCGCCATAGACGCCGAACTGGTGGAACGTCTTCAGGTCCGCCTGCAAGCCGGCACCGCCCGAAGGGTCAGACCCGGCGATGGTCAGCGCGACGGCGCGTCGGGGTAGCGTCATTGGGTGGCTCTCAAGTCAGTGTTGCGAGTTTCCGGCAGCAGGAACACCAGCACGCCGCCCAGCAGGAAGAAGGCCGAGTTCATGATCAGCGCCAAGCCCAGGCCGCTGTGGTCCGCCACCGTGCCCACGGCCAGTGGTGCCAGGGCGCTTAAGCCCCGGCCAAAGTTGTAGACAAACCCCTGCCCCGCGCCCCGGACATGCGTCGGGTAGAGTTCGGCCAGCATCGTCCCGAACAGAGAAAAGAAGCCGGTGCCGAAAAAGCCCACCAGTGGACCCAGCAGCAGCAGCCCGGTATTGGTCCATTCCCCGCCCCACTTCGGCAGCGTGCCGTAGATCGGCGTCAGCAACGCCGCCACCAGCACATATCCGGCAAAGATCGGCCGCCGGCCGAACCGGTCCGCCAGCCAGCCAAAATTGAGGTAGCCGCAGAACGCCCCGGCCTGCATGGCGAAGATCCAACCCGACGTCTTGACGATGTTGAAACCAGCTCCGCCTGCCGAGACGGGTGCCGACAGGAACCCCGGCAGCCAGGTGAACAAGCCCCAGTAGGCAAACAAAACCGCCGTCGCCACGGCGGTGGCCACAATGGTCCGTCGCCGCAACACGCCCGAGAAAATGTCCTTCAAGCTGCCCGTGGGCCGCGTGGACGTCCGGTAGATCTCGGTTTCCTGCACCTTGCTGCGGATCACAATGGTCAGCAGGGCGGGCAACACGCCCACCAGAAACATCGTCCGCCAGCCAAAGGCCGGCATCACCGTAGCCGCCACGGCGGCCGCCGACATGTAACCGATCGCCCAGCCGGATTGCATAAAGCTGACCGCCCGCGCCCGCTGGTGCGCCGGCCAACTTTCCGCCACCATCACCGCCCCGGCTGACCATTCGCCACCCAGTCCCACCCCCACCAGCGCCCGCCAGAAGATCAAGTCCCACAGCCCGTGCGAGAAGGCCGTGCCGCCGGAAGCGAGCGAATAAACGAGAATGCAGTAAATCAAAGTGCGCCGCCGGCCGATGCGATCACACAGGAGGCCGGAGGCGATGCCGCCAAAGGCGGAGGCGATCAAGGTGGCGGAGCTGACAAAGCCCGCCTCGGCGTTTGACAGGCCAAACTCGGCTTTTAGTGTTTGAATGGCAAAGACGTACAGCAGAACATCCATGGCATCAAGCAGATAACCAAAAAATGCCGCCCACAAAGCCAGCCATTTCTGCTCGCGGTAAAGCCGGCCCAGGTCGTGAAACCAGGGTGCGGCGGCTGTTTCAGCGTGGTTGGTAACTTTCATGAGCAAAAATGCGCCTTTCCCTTTGGATAACCGTCTTGTATTCTGACAGGAAGGCTTAGCATGTCGGCGATACTCAACCCCATACCACCCGCTCCCGAGGCCAAACCGGCCGCCGTTCCCGCTCCCGAGAAGCCCCAGCGTACTTGGTTGTGGGCAGTGCTGTCATTGGTCATCGTCGGGTTGGCGGCCGCTGCTTGGTGGTCCAACTCTTCGGCAACGCAAGAAAAAGCGTCGGTTGTTCCAGTAAAGACTACTCAGGTGACGGCTGGCAACCTGGAGACGGTGGTTCGCATCTCGGGCCAGACGTCCTCCCGCGAATACGTCAACATCACCGTGCCGCGCCTGAACAGCCCGGAAGGCAACCGGCCGATGATTCTGCAAAAGCTGACGCCCTCCGGCGTGATGGTGAAAAAAGGCGACATCCTGGTGCAAATTGATGGACAGTCCATGGCCGATCACATTGATGACGTCACCTCCACGGTCCTGCAGTCGGAAGCAGACATTCGCAAGCGCAAAGCAGAGCAGGAAGTGGAATGGGAAAATCTTCTCCAAAGCGTCCGTCTGGCCAAGGCGCAATTAGACAAGAGCCGGGCCGACGCCAAGGCGGCGGAAGTGCGCACCGGCATCGACCAGGAACTTCTGAAACTGCAAGTGGAAGAAAACGAAGCTGCTTACAACGAACTGCAAAGTGAACTGAAGCTGAAGCAGCAATCCCAGGCTTCCGAGATGAAGATTCTCGATTACACCCGGGAGCGCCACACCCGCCACCGCGATCGCCACAAGAAGGACCTGGAACGGTTTACCATCCGCGCCTCCATGGACGGCTTGGCCGTGGTGCAAACCGTCTGGCGAGGCGGCGAGTTTCAACAGATTGGCGACGGTGACACCGTCACCCCCGGCCAGTTGATTGTGAAGGTGGTCAACCCCAAGAGCATGCAGGTGGAAGCCACCATCAACCAGGCCGAAAGCGGCCAGTTCCGGTTGGGCCAGACGGCCAACATCACCCTGGACGCCTTCCCGGGCTTAACGCTGAAGGGCAAGGTCTACTCCATCGGCGCGATCGCCGTAGCCGGTTTCCGGCAAACGGCGTTTCTGCGGAGCATCCCGGTCCGCGTGGCGATTGAAGGCAGTGATCCGCGCCTGATCCCCGATCTGTCGGCCGGTGCGAACGTGTTGGTGGACCAGGTAGACGACGCCACGCTGGTGCCGCTGGGTGCCCTGCGCACTGAAGACGGCAAGCAGGTGGCCTACGTCAAGCAGGGCCAGGAATTTGTCCGGCGCGAAGTGAAGTTAGCCAGCCGCAATGAGATTACCGGTGCCGTCGCCAGCGGTCTCAAGAGCGGCGACGAAGTGGCGTTGAACTACGAAGTGGCCGCGGTCGTCACCAAGTAGTCGCTACGAACTGGGCGCTCCAAAAGAGACCGTGTGGTGTCCCGGTGCCAGCCGCACCACCCGTCCGTCGCTTAGCTGGACCGTACCCCGCGCCCGCGACGTATAGGTTAAGGTGATTCTCCCGTCCTTCATCGAAACTCTCTCCAGGGTGGCGTTTAGATCTACCACGCGGAGGGGCAGTTCCTCCCCAGGTTCCAATTGGTGCCGCCCGGCAGGCACCAGGACGAACTCTCCATCAGTAACCGGCCACGCCTCTCCGTCCAACTTCACCGGACCGCTAAAGCGCACCCAGGTCTCCCGCGCCGTCTCCACCGTCAACTTCGCGCCGTTCTGCTGGCGGTAATCCAGCGCCCCGGACGCCGCCGCCAGCCATGGCAGATCTGGCGCCAGAATCGAGTTCTCAAAATAGAGCGCCACCCGCGCGAAGGCCCGTGAGGCCAGGTGCACCAGTTGGAACAATTCCCCACCGGTTTGCTGCTTGGTGGGGTAGACGTCCTGATAGCGTTCAACGATATTGATGTCGACGCCCAACCGGTTCTTCCACGGCGGAGCCCCGCCCGGCTGCAACTGCTCCGCTAACGCTTCATAGCGCCGGGCGATCTCCGGATACCGCTGTGGGCCCAGGTGCCACACCGTCGCGGGATCTTCGATGAGAAAGGTGAAGTCCTGCTGGCCTAGTAACGGCAGCGTCGCCGCGACATCGGCCCCCAGTGCGTCGCGCATGGAGGTGTCAAACCGGTCGTCGACATGGGTCAGCACGACATCCAGTTCCGGCCTCTCTCTGACGATCGCAAGCCAGTGGGCCTGCATCTGGTGCGTCAACCCTGCCCGGTAGTCGAGAAACCGCCGCAGCAGCTTGGCATCGGGCTGCGAGGAGGTGAACAGCGAGCGCGGGTCCGTGCCGGATAGCGCTTGAAACTCGCGCCGCACATCGTCATTCATGGGCGTAAACCGGGCCGGCCCCGCCGCCCCTTCTAGAGATTCGAAATAAAGCTCGCCCAGATTGACGCCATCCCAGTCAAACCGGCCCAGCAACCCCCGTACACCCTCCGCGACTTTGGCCGAACACGCAGAATTGCGCAGGTTGACCAACTTGCGCCAGTCCAGGTGGGCATCGGCCAGTAGGGCTGTTTTCTCCCGGCAGCCGGGATTGTCCTGCCAGAACTGTTCGCTGACATGTGGCAGTTCCAGCCACGCGTACACCTGGATGGCATGCTGGTGACTCACCGCGATCAGCCGCCGCAGCCACTCATCGCGCGCAGCATCGGGCTCATGATAGTGCCAGGCGGCCACATGGATCGCGGCGATGCCGGCGCTCCGCCAGCGGCGGGCCAGCAACGGGAGATCGGCCCGCAGGCGATAGGACGAATCGAAGAACGCCCACAGACGGCGCGACTGAGCCGGCGCGCGCACGCCCAAGTCCGCCAGCGCCTGCACCAGATAGGGGTATCGCTCATAGCCCCGTTCCCCTAGCGCCGTGGCGGTCCACAGAAACGGATGCCCGTCGCGCACCCAGCCCGCCAGCACCGGCGCGCCGCTCCAGCGTTCCCGCGCAAAGACACGCGCGTCGTTGGGCAGTTCGTACCGGGGAACCACGGCCGGCGTCTCCCAGTAAATGTCCAGCTGTGGCCGCCGCGCATCCACAATGCGGCGTACCGTGATCGCTTCCCCGCCGGCGCTGACCCCAGCAACCGCCCCCGTCAGCCAGGTCGCCTCCGCGGGTGTCAGGTTGACGCTATCCAGCACCCGCGTCCAGGCCGTGGCACTCGGACTCCGGAGCACCGTTTCCGGCTCCGCCGCCCGCAGCGTCCACCACAACAGCGCGAGGCCGAGCCTAATGGGTGAGCGCATACCAAAGCCCAATCCGCAGGTCAAAATACCCGGCACCGCCCGGATTTCCCGTCTGCAGCGTGTGGTGGCCGCGCACTGCGTCCACGGTCAACGTGACCATTCCCGGCAACCGGGTCCGCAAACTGGGTCCGGCTTCGACAAAGTTGTACCAATACTGGCCCTTGGTCCCGGTGTGCGCGGTCGCCACGCCACCCAGTTGAAACAAGCCCCAAGTCCAGCCCAGCCGGTTTTCTGACCGGAACAGCCACGTGTGATCAAACCGGCTGGCAAAGTTGACTTCGTTGGTGATGGCCGTAAACCAGCCACCCCGCTCCGCCCCCAGGTTCGCACCCCACTGCCGAGTCTGGAAGACGCCACCGCGCGTGTCGCTCCGCAGTTGGCCTTCTCCAAACCCGCGAAACCCGCCGAACTCCGCCCAAGCCGTAACACCCTGCCAGGATCGCGTGGCCAGCCCCAGTGCGGGCGCCAAGCTCCGCTCCGACAGCGGTGCCGGGGCATATCGTCGACCGGAATCGCCCACCGCACGCAGGCTGATATAAGGCCGCAACCAGGTGGATGTGCGGGCGGGACCACGGAACTCGATCTTGGCCTGGGCATAAGCAAACGCCCCGCGCCACCGGCTGGAGAACATCGGCATCGCCCACACCGTCGGCCGCCACAGCGCATACTGGGGCCGCAGATTCCGCCACGCCTGCCGCGCTTCGGCTGATTGGCGGCGCGCCTGCCCAAAGTAGCGGTAGGCCTCGGAATTCCGGCCCAGCAGATTCAGCGTCCGCGCCAAACCCAATTGCGCGGTCGTCTGGTCCGGCTCCGTGGCCAGCGATTGCCGGTAGTATCGCTCGGCGTCCTTAAGATAGGCCAGCCGGAAGCTCCTCTCGGCGATCGTCAGCGGAGAAATCTTTCGCGGTTCCGGCGCAACCGGAATCTCGGGCAGCATCTCCGCCGGTTCGTCCACCCTCGGCGGCTGGCCTCCCAAGTGCTCCAGTGCCGATTCCGCCAGCCGTGTCTCGCTACTCCGGTAGGCCGCCGTAAAGGCCATCCGGGCGGCGGTGCTTTTGCCCTGCAACGCCCTCACCCGGCCCAGGTCGATCAGAAAATGCCGCTTCATTGGTTTCAGCCACCAGGCCGCCTGAAAATGCTGTTCCGCCAGCGCCGCGTCGCCCCGGCTTTCCGCCGCCCGGGCCAGTTCTTCATGCACGGAATCAGACTCCGGCCGCTGCGCGGCCGCCCGTTGCCAACGTTCGATGTCCGCCGCCATCGCGCGGTCAATCCGTTCAAAGGCTTGCGCGGCCGTCTGTTGCTCCATGCCGGAAGCCCGTTGGCGCACCCAGTCGAACATCCGGCGCGCCTCGGCCACGCGTCGGGTCTCGTGGCACAAAAAGGCGTATTCCAGTGACGCGGTGTAGTCGTCCGGGTTCTGCCGGATCACTTCGGCAAACTGGTCCCGCGCCAGCTCCGTCTCCCCCAGCCGCAGCAAGGTGTACGCATAGTCCTTGCGAGCGTTCAGGTGTGTCGGGAAGACGTCAAGCCCTTGCCGGAATAACCGGGCCGCCTGCTCCAGTTCCGCCACCCGGAGCGCGGCATAGGCCTGATCGAGCGCCGATTGGTCGAACGCCGTCAGGGCCTGCACGCCCGGAGGGACGAAGGCGAGGACCAGCGCGGCGGCGGACAATCTCACGAAAGGTAGTGGGCAACCGCGGCGAATTCTCTCCGCTCAACTGCCAAAATCCTGCCGGCCCGCCAGCAAGCTGCCACCCGCCGGAGTTTGAAATCACGGCCCACCCGCCGGGAAATGGCGATGCCGTTTCCCCCACCCAGCACCAAACTCGCCAGCATTGCCCGCGGATGTGTATACTAGGAATAGTTAGTGATCGACACCTGAGTGGGCGAGAGCCCACTTTTTTATTGGTCGCAACGAGTTTTCTGGTGGGTCCGGGATGTCATGAAGGGTGCGATTCTCGCCAAAGTAACAGAGATTGTGGAGCGGGTAGCCGCACGCGAAAACCTGGAAGTGGTGGAAATAGAAGTTCTGGGCGGCGGCGGTAACCGGCTGGTCCGGATTTATATCGACAAGGAAGGCGGCGTCAGTCATGGCGACTGCGAAAACCTGTCGCATCAGGTGGGTACGATTTTTGACGTCGAGGATGTGGTCCCCGGCGACCGTTACACGCTGGAAGTCAGCTCCCCCGGAGTCGAACGGAAGTTGACCAAGCCGCGCGATTTTGAGCGGTTTGCCGGCCAGAAGGCCAAGCTGATCCTCAAGGAGCCGGTGAACGGTTCCAAGCGGATGGATGGCACGCTGGCAGGTCTGGAAGACGGCGCAGTGAAGTTGGAGTTGGAGCAGGGCGGAACAGTGTCTATCGCACTGGACCGGATCGACAAAGCGAACCTAAAGTTTGAGTGGTGACGCGTGGCTAGCATTTATCAAGTTATTGAGATCCTGAGCAAGGAAAAGGGAATCGATTCCCAGATCATCGTGGACGCGGTGAAGGACGCCATGATTGTGGCCGCGCGGAAGCATTTCCGTTCCACCGAAGACATGGACGCCACCTTTGACGCCAAAGGCATGTTGCACATCGCCATTGTCAAAAAGGTGGTGGAGACGGTCGAAGATCCGGTGAACCAGTTGACGCTGGAGCAGGCCCAAAAGATCGACCCCACCGTCCAGCTGGATGGCGAGATCCGCAAGCCGCTGCCGACCGATGTCCTGGGCCGCATTGCCGCGCAGACCGCCAAGCAGGTCATTCTGCAAAAGGTCCGCGAAGCCGAACGCGACACCGTTTTCAAGGCCTTCGCCGGCCGTGAAGGCGACATGGTGCAGTGCACGGTGAAACGCGTCGAAGGCATGGACCTAGTGCTGGAGATCGACCGCGAAAAGCTGGAAGTCCGTCTGCCCAAGCGTGAACAAAGCCGCCTGGACAGCTTCCAGGTGGGGGACCGCATCAAGGCCACCATCCGAGGCGTCGAAAAGGGTGGCAAGAACTCCGGCGTCATCGTTTCACGCGCCGCTCCGGAGCTGGTGATGCGCTTGTTTGAGCAGGAAGTGCCGGAGATCTACGACAACACGGTCGTCATCAAGGCCTGCGCCCGCGAAGCCGGTGAGCGCACCAAGATTGCCGTCTGGTCCCGCGACCGGGACGTCGATTGCGTGGGTGCCTGCGTCGGCATGAAGGGCATGCGCGTGCAGTCCATCATCCGCGAACTCCGCAACGAAAAGATTGACATCATTGAGTTTTCCGACGAACCGTCGGCCTTTGCGACGCATGCGCTGTCGCCGGCGAAAATCAGCCGCGTGGCCATCATCGATCCGTTGGACCGTCACATGGAAGTGATCGTCGACGACTCGCAGTTGTCACTCGCCATCGGCAAGAAGGGTCAGAACGTCCGCTTGGCCGCCAAGCTGCTGGGCTGGAAGATCGACATCAAGAGCGAGGAAGAGAAGCGCCAGGAGGTGGAAACGCAGATGTCTGCGCTCCAGATCTCCGGTGCTCCGATTGCTGTTCTGGCCGACCATGGCGTGGACGATGCCATCCTCGACGCGCTGCTGGCCGGTGAAGTCAATACGGTGGAGAAGTTGGGCAGCATGACGCCGGAGCAACTGGCGGCGCTCGAAGGCATTGGGGAAGACAACGTGCAACGGGTCGTCAACGCGATCAACGCGTATTACGGCCAGTATGAGACCGCTGAACCCGTGACGCCGGAGGCCCTGGCATCAGACGCTGAGCCACCCGTCGCGGAGGACGTGGCGGCTGAATCCACGGAACCGGAAACCGCCGCTGAAGCCGTGGCGGAAGATACCCCAGCGGATGAGCCCGCCACTGCTCCAATTGAATCGGCAGAGTTGCCGGCTGAATCTGTTACGATGGAAAGCGGTCGGCTAGGTGGCCCCCAGGGACTGACTGATTGATTAAAGAGAGGTTTTGACGCGCAGCTCATCGAGCGTAGTGATTACGCTTGAGTTGCGCACCAGCGAACGCATGATTCGTATTAACGAACTGGCCCGGGAGCTTGAGGTACCGAACAAAGCGGTCATCGACCTCCTACCAGAGCTCGGGATTGTCGACAAGAAGACCCACTCCAGCTCCCTCGAAGATGACTTAGCGGAGCTTGTGAAGCGTCGGCTGGGAAAGTCGGATTCACCGGCTGGCCCACGCTCGTCCTCAGCCCCCAGCGAAAGTACCGCTGCTCCGGCTACTGGCTTGGCGATCCGTGCGGAAGCACCAGCGCCCAGCGAAACCGCGCCCGCAGCCTCCGGGACTAAGCACGACTCGGCCGCCGATGACATACCGGCAGTGCGTCCGATGCTGCCCATCCGTCCGCCTCTGGCCGGTGGCCCGATTCAACCGCCGGTGGCCGCCGCGGCACCGCCGCGGGTAGCCCCGGTAGCGCCGCCTCTGCCTTCCGCGGCGCCTTCGCTCCCTCTGCCGCCTTCAGCACCGGCGGCCACCTCGGCACCGTCTGCTCCATCACTGCCGCCTCCGGCGGTGGCCTCTCCGGCTGCGCCTTCTCCGGCAGCACCAGCCGCCTCCGCGCCATCTTCACCCGTGATTCCGCCCTTGGGACGGCCCGGTGCCGGCCCCATTCGGCCCGTTGTGCCGCCCGTGCCCGTCGGTGGATCCCGGCCCGGGCAGGTACTTTCCGGCCCCCGTCAGCCGTTGCCCTCTGAACCGTTGCGCAGCCCCGCGCCGCCTCCAGCGCCCACGGCGCGCTTACCGCTTCCGGCTCGGCCCACCATCGCCACAGGACCCAGTTCTCCTATGCCCGGGGCAGCCACGCCCCGGCCGCCGCAACCGGCTCGGCCGATTATGCCGCCTCCGGCGTTGATGTCTCCGGGTGCTCCTTCGGCCCCCACCCGGCCTCCGGGTCCGGCTCCCAGTCTTCCTCGTCCTGCGGGTCCGCCGCCGGGTGCACCGCGCCCCGGTGGGTTGCCTGGTGGTTCGCCCGGTGGCGGTTTCCCTGGCAGCGCTGCGCCGGGTGGCCCACGCCCACAAGGTTTGGCCGGACAGCCCAGTCAACGTCCCGTCGTTCCACCGAATCCGCAGTTAGCCGCCCGGCTGGCGGCTCAAACCCAGCAAGGCCGTGCGCCGGTGGCTCCCGGAGCTCCGCCGCGCCCCGGTGCGCCGATTCGTCCCGCTCCGCCCGCTGCTCCGATGCCCGGCCGCCCCGAATTCCGGGGTCCGATCCGGCCCGGACAGCCCATTGGCCCGCGCCCGGGTGCTCCCGGTCCGGGTGGTGGCTGGCGTCCCGGTGGCCCTCCCGGTCCTGGTGGTCCGGCTGGCCGTGGCCGCCCGATGCACCCGACGTCGCCGCTGCGTCCGGAAACCTCCGTTGTCGCGCCCACTGAGGCCGGCCGCCGTCACGCGACCAAGCCCAAGTCGGCCGCCGAGCGGAAGCGTGAGGAACAGGAAGGCAAGCTGCTCCAGCGGCATCGCCGCGAAGAGCAGGTGGTGGCCGCTAACCGCGAGATCACCATCTCCGAAGGCATCACCGTCAAGGAACTGGCCGAAAAGCTCGGCATCAAGTCCAACCTGGTGGTGAAGCGCCTGGTAGACAAGAAAATCTTTGCCACCATCAACCAGCACCTCGATCTAAAGCTGGCTGAAGACCTCTGCGCCGATTTCGGTGCCGTCGCCAGCCGCATGAGCTACGAAGAGGAAGCCAGCTGGGATGTCGAACTGGCGGAAACGACTGAAGACCAGGTCACACGCGCCCCGGTGGTCACCATCATGGGCCACGTCGATCACGGTAAGACTTCACTGCTGGACGCGATTCGCTCGGCCAATGTGGCCCGGGGCGAAGCTGGCGGCATCACGCAGCATATTGGCGCCTATCAGGTGACCAAGAACGGCCAGAAGATCGTCTTCATCGACACTCCGGGCCACGAAGCGTTCACCCGCATGCGTGCCCGCGGCGCTAAGGTGACCGATATTGTCGTCCTGGTGGTCAGCGCCGACGACGGCGTCATGCCCCAGACATTGGAAGCGATTGACCACGCCCGCGCCGCCAAAGTGCCCATCATCGTGGCGATCAACAAGATCGACAAACCGGACGCCGATATTGACCGCATCAAGCGGCAATTAGCGGACCGGGGCCTGGTGGCGGAAGATTGGGCCGGTGACACCGTCATGGTGCCCGTATCCGCCAAGGCCGGCACTAACCTCGACCTGCTGCTGGAAATGATCCTGCTGTCGGCCGAAATCCTCAACCTGAGAGCCAACCCGGCCCGTCCCGCCATCGGCAACGTGCTCGAAGCCGAACTCGACAAGGGCCGCGGCCCCGTAGCCACCGTACTAGTGCGCAACGGCACGCTGAAAGTGGGCGACTACTTCATCTGCGGTTCGGTCTTTGGCAAGGTTCGCGCCATGTACAACGACCGCGGCAGCCAGATCCGGGAAGCTGAGCCGTCAACCCCCGTCGAAGTGTTGGGCATGGACTCGGTCCCCGACATCGGCGATCAGTTCCAGGTGACCACCGATACGGCGAAAGCTCGCCAGATTGTGGAATATCGCGAACAGGCCGCGCGCGACGTGCAGATGGCCAAGGGCTCCCGCGTGGGCCTGGACGTCTTTGCCCAGGCGCTGAAGGATGGCGAAGGCAAGGACCTCAACGTCATCATCAAGGCCGACGTGGGTGGCAGCGCGGAAGTGCTAGCCGACACGCTCGAGAAGCTGTCCACCGAAAAGGTCCGCGTCATCGTGCTCCGCACGGGCGTCGGTGCCATCACGGAATCGGACGTGCTCCTGGCCACCGCCTCGCAGGCGATCATCATCGGCTTCAACGTCCGGCCCGAGAAGAAGGCCAACGAACTGGCCGATCGCGAGAACATCGAAATCCGCCTCCACTCGATCATCTACGAGTTGGTGGACGAAATGAAGCGCGCCATGATTGGCTTGCTGGAACCGGTCTTCAAGGAGATCTTCCAGGGCCGCATCGAAGTGAAGGAAGTCTTCCGCATTTCCAAGGTGGGTACAGTCGCTGGCTGCTATGTGGCCGAAGGTCAGGTCACCCGCCAAAGCCAAGTCCGCCTGCTCCGCGACAACGTCGTGGTACACACGGGCAAGGTGGATGCGCTGAAGCGCTTCAAGAACGACGCCAGCGAAGTGAAGTCGGGCCTGGAGTGCGGTATCTCCATCGTCAACTACAACGATATTCGCCAAGGCGACATCATCGAAGCGTTCATCATGGAGCGACTGGCTCCCTCGCTGACGCAATAAGCAATCTATGCCCGCCGTGGGCCTATTGACGCTGGAACTGCACTTGACCGAGTCCCGCTCGCTCAAGGATAAGCGCCACTACGTCAAAGGCCTACGGGACCGCATCCGGCACCGCTTTAACGTCTCGGTGGCGGAAACCGAAGACCACGACATCTGGACCCGCTCCACCATCTGCGTCGTCTGCGTCTCCTCGAGCCGCGAGTATGCCACCGGGTTGCTAGACCAAGTGGAAGCCGACGCCGGGAACTTCCTGGGCCCGTTTCTGGAAGCGGCTACCGTCGAGTGGTTGAGCTAAGCTTGCGTTCGCGCCAATCGCCATCGCCGAGCCGCAATCAGCGGCGAGAGCCACAGCACCAGCATTCCCAGCGGCAGCAACCCGCCCTGGGCCAAGCGGTAATCCTGCGCCAGTTCGTCCCAGGTGCGCCCAAACATGTAGTGGCCGGCTGACCATTCAAACACCAGCATCAGCACCGTCCACGCCGCTCCCACCCCCAGTAGCCTACCCGGACGCGCCTCCGGTTCCACTTTGAGCAGCCAACCAATCGAAAACCGGACGATCACCAGGATGATCAGGGAGGCGCTAAAGACGCCGATCTGGTTGGAACGGTGCAGGCCGACATATGGCACCAGGAAGATGGTGCGCAACACGCCATGCAGGACCTCCGCCACCACGATCCCCAGCCACACCACCGCCGCCCGCCAGTAGAGCTGACGGCGACGTGTCGGTCGCGGGTCAGGCGATGGCGCGGGGGCCGGAATCAATCGTGGGGACTCCCTCTGATGACTAGTGCTCCTCCACAATACTGGTCACTTCGGCCGTGCGGACGCCGTACACCTTTTCCGCCTGGCGCACCAGTTCCGCGCCCAGCTTCTCGGGCCTGTCTTCGTTTTCATCGGTGTCAATCACCACTTTCAGGTAGATCTGCAATAGTGCCATGCGAACTTCCGATGGTACCCTGAGTGTTCGTGGCTGATCCAACTGCTCCCGCTTGCCGCATCTGCGATACCCGCCGCCCGCGCCGCTTTTGCCTGGGCGTGGGCGCCGATATCTGTTCGCCCTGCTGCGGCCAGGAACGCGAAGTGACCGTCGATTGCCCCTTCGATTGTGAGTTTCTGGCGGAAGGCCGCCGTCACGAGAAACGGCCGGAGCTGGACCCTACCACCATCCCCAACGCCGATATCCGCGTCACCGAAAGCTTTCTCGCCGAAAACGAACCACTGCTGATGGTGGCCTCCCGAGCCCTGTTTGAAGCTGCCGCGCAAGTGCCCGGCGTCATCGACTATGACGTCCGCGAGGCGCTGGAGGCGATGATCAAAACCCATCGCACGCAGCAAAGCGGCCTGATCTACGAATCGCGCCCCTCCAATCCACTGGCGGGGGCCATCCAGCAACTGCTCGACCAGCAGTTAAACGCCTACCGCGACGCCATGACGCAACGCGCCGGCATGAACGTCATCCGCGATGCCTCCATCCTGGGCATGCTCTGCTTCCTGCAACGCATGGAGATGCAACAGAACAATGGCCGCCGCCGCGGACGGGCTTTTCTGCACATGCTCAGCGGTTTTGCGCCGCCACCACCGCCTCCGCCTGCATCCCAACTGGTCGCTGGTTAATCAAAGGAAGTCATGACTGGTATCGCTGTGTTTGCTCATGGTTCAAGCGTCGAATCGGCCAATGAAGCCGTGCGCATCGTGGTGCGCGAGATGGCGCGGAAGATGCCCGAAGGCCAGTTGATCGAAGCCACCTTCCTCGAAGGCGGACAACCCAGCCTGCAAGGTGGCGTCGAACGATTGATGGCGGGTGGCGCGACGCGCATTGTCGTGGTGCCGTACTTTCTGACCGTCGGCCTGCACCTCAAGCGCGACCTCCCCGCCCTGATCACCCAACTCCGAGAGACGCATCCCCACCTGACCGATGTCGTGGTGACGGACCCGCTGGACGGGCACCCGGCCCTGGCCGAGATCCTTGCCGCCCGCGCCGCTTCCGCCATTGAAGTGGAGGTGGCCGCATGATCGCCCGCATGATCGAATCGCGCGAGCTGGCACCCGATGTCCGCCACTTTGTTTTTGACGTGCCGGAGTTGGCCGAAGTGAAGTTCCAACCGGGCCAGTTCGTCTCTTTCTCGCACCTGATCCGCGAGAAGACGATCACGCGCGCTTACTCGATTTCCAGCACGCCAGAAGGCAACCGTTTTTCGCTCTGCCTGAACCGCGTGGCCGATGGCCACATGTCGCCGCACCTGTTCGACATGACGCCCGGTGACACCATCAACATGAAGGGCCCCATCGGCACCTTCACCTGGCGCAACCGCGAACGCCCCGCCATTCTGGTGGCCACCGGCACCGGCATCGCCCCCTTCCGGGGCATGATCTACGACGAACTGTCGCAGCCCAACGCGCGGCCCATCACCTTGATCTTCGGCTCCCGCTACCCCCAAGGCCAGCTCTACGGCGACGAGTTCCGGATGCTGGCCACCGTGCATCCCCGCTTCACCTTCATCCCCACCGTCACCCGCCCCGACGAGACGTGGACGGGCCAGACGGGCCGGGTGCAGCCCCTGGTGATGGAGGCGATCGGCGATCAACGCGAACTCGAGGTCTACGCCTGCGGCATGAAGGAAATGACCGAAGACATCCGGAACCGCATGAAGGAACTGGGCTTCGACCGCAAGCAGATCATCGTCGAAAAGTACGACTAGTATCGTGCGTCACACCGAGTGACGATCATGGGAGGGCCGCTGGGATAGCGCCTGCTCGGCGCGGCCCGGTGTGGCGCAGGCTGTCAGCCTGCACCGGGACCTTCAGTCCCACCGGTTCACCAGGGATGCCTCAGACTCAAGCCTTCTCCACTTCCACTGGCCCCGAGGCGGAATGAATTCCGCCTGCAGGCTGACAGCCTGCGCCACCACCTGACCCCCGGCATTTCTAACGCAGGACACTATCGGATGGGCCGCACTTCCACTTTCTTGTAGATCTGCTTGGTCTCATCCAGGCTGGCGAATACCACTCCCGGCAAACGCGCCGACGCCGTCCCAGCCGCCACGCCCCACCGGAGCGATTCCCAGAACTCTTTGTTCTTGTGGCGCGCCCAGACAAAGGCGGCCGCCATCGCATCACCGGCCCCGATTGGACACACCGCATCAATCCGCGGCGGCACCGATTCCCAGATCCGTTCGCCCATCATCCCCAGCGCGCCCCGGCTGCCCAGCGATAGCAACACCTGCTGCGCGCCCATTTGCTGGATCCGTTCGACGGCGTCGATGTAGTGGCTCCGGGTCAGCAGCACCCGGTTCAGCAGCCGTTCCGCCTCCTGCTGGTTGGGCGTCACCACTGTTGGATTGGCTTCCAGACCCTCGCGCAGAGCTTCACCATCCGTGTCCAGCAGTGTCTGTACGCCCGCATTGCGCGCATCCTCCACCAACCCGGCATAAAAATCGTTGGGCATGCCCGGAGCCAGGCTGCCGCACAGCATCAACCACTTCACTTTAGGCAGCCGCTTGCGCACCGCCGCCGCAATCTGCGCGCATTCCTCGGCCGTCACCTGAGGCCCCATCTCATTCAACTTCACGGTCAGCCCATGCTGATCCGTGATCGTCAGGTTGGTGCGGATGTTGTTCGAAATCGGCACCCATTGCACCGGGAAGCCCTTGTCCAGCATGAACTCCATCAGACATTCGCCCGCCGTGCCGCCCGCCGTCGCGATCGCCAGCGTTTTGCCGCCAAACGAATGGATCACCAGCGACGCATTGATCCCGCGTCCGCCGGGACCTTCAGAAGTATCGAGAATGTACGCCCGGTCTTCAAAGACCAGCCGGTCCGCACTGACGCTGCGGTCAATGGCCGGATTAACAGTGAGTGTGAGAATCAATTCACCAATTCTAACCAGAACTGTTTACCAGACAGAAAGCGCACTGGTCACGGATGTGGTACTGAATGCTACCGTAGGAGATGCGTTCTCATCCGCTGTTCGGAGCTTATGCCGCTCTGGCAGCCGTCTGTTTTTTCTGGGGCACCACCTACCTGGCCATTCGCGTGGCGCTGGAGACGTTCCCGCCCTCCTTTCTGGTGGCGGTTCGATTTCTGATCTCCAGCGTCATCCTGCTGATCTGGGCCAAGTGGCGCGGCGAGAAGTTCCCCCAGGGAGCAGTGCTGTGGCGGACGGCCCTCAATGGCGTGCTCATCCTGGGCGTCGCCAACGGCTGCCTCACCTATGCCGAACAGCTGATCCCCAGCGGCTTGGCGGCACTGTTTGTGACGACATCGCCCTTCTGGCTGACCGGTGCCGAGGCGCTGGTGCCCGGCGGCGAGAAGCTCCACGCCCCGACCCTCGCCGGGATGGCCGTGGGCCTGTCCGGAGTCGCTCTGCTGGTGGGGCCCGATAGCTTTGGCGACCACGCCAACATGAATTCACTCTGGGGCTTCGCGCTGCTGCAAGTGGGCAATGCCGGCTGGTCCTTCGGGTCGATCCTGCAGAAGCGGATCCCGCGGGGCATCAATCCGGTGGTCAGCGGAGCCTTTCAACAGCTGGCCGCCGGACTCGTTTGGGCCGTGGTGGCCCTCGCCCTGCAAGCCGCGCCAGAACACCCCAGCGCCCGGAGCATCGGGGCGATGCTCTATCTGGCGATGTTCGGCTCCATCGTCGCCTACAGCGCCTATCTGATCGCGCTGGACCGCCTGCCGGTGGCCATCGTCTCCGTCTACACCTACATCAACCCTATCGTCGCCGTGACGCTCGGTTGGCTGGTCTATCGCGAACCGTTCGGTCCGCGCGAAGCCGCCGCCATGGTGGTGATCTTCCTTGGTGTGTGGCTGGTGAAGCGCTTCTCGCGCTGACACTGCCGTACCGCCACGGTCTGTGATACGAATATCAGAGTCCTGGCTCCACCGCTCCGCGCCGGTGGACCAACTCCATGAGCGAGGTATTCGAGATCATGTCCCTCCCATCCACATCCAGCAACCGGCGTAGCTGGCTCAAGAGTGCCGCTGCTCTGGCCGCGGCGAGCACGACGGGCGACGCCTTGATCGCTGCCCCAGCCGCCTCCACCGGCAAGCCGCTGATTCTCGCCAGTGACTCGGGCGCGGTGACGGAAACCGCCGCCGGCAAGGTCCGCGGCTATGCTCGCAATGGCATCTACACCTTCAAAGGCATCCCTTATGCCGGTTCCACCGCCGGGGCCGCCCGCTTTGCCGCGCCGACGAAAGCCACACCCTGGGCAGGAATTCGCAGTTCGCTGGCTTACGGCTGGGTGGCCCCTCAGGCGCCGCGCATGGGCTGGGCGGTGGACGAAAACGCCTTCATGTTTGAATGGGACGACGGCATCCAGAACGAGGACTGCCTGCGTGTCAACGTCTGGACGCCGGGGTTGAAGGACAACCGCAAGCGACCCGTGATGTTCTGGATCCACGGCGGCGGCTATTCCGCCGGTAGCGGGCAGGAGCTGAAATCGTACGACGGTGAGAACCTGGCCCGGCGCGGCGACGTGGTCGTGGTCAGCGTCAACCACCGGCTGAATTCGTTGGGCTACCTGAACCTGGGCGAGTACGGTCCCGGCTGGGCCGATGCGGCCAACGCCGGCATGCTGGATCTTGTTGCTTCGCTTGAATGGGTGCGCGACAACATCAGCCAGTTCGGCGGCGATCCCGGCAACGTCACCATCTTTGGTCAATCCGGCGGCGGCGGTAAAGTGGGCGTGCTGATGGCCATGCCCGCCGCGAAGGGGCTATTCCACAAAGCCGTCGTGCAGAGCGGCTCCAGCGCCCGGCAGGCCGAACCGGCCCATTCCGCCAAGCTGGCGGCTGAGACGCTTTCGATCCTCGGCGTCACGCGCGGCTCCATCGATGACCTGCGCAAAATGCCCTACGGCAAGATTGTCGCGGCCGGTGCGGAAGCCGTCCGCAAGCTGGCGCCCCCCGGTGGCAACATGCCCGGCACCGGCCAAGGCTATAACTGGACCCCCACCGTTGATGGCCGCCATCTGCCGCACCACTCCTTTGACCCGAAAGCACCGGAGGCCTCCGCCACCGTGCCCATGCTGATCGGCACCGTGTTGAACGAGTTCACCAACGGCATCGGCCATCCCGAGTACGAAGCGATGGGCATGGAGGAAGTCGAGCGCCGCGTCGAACAGCGCTACCCCGGCAAGACCGCCGCCATCCTGGCCTCCTTCAAGAAGGCGCATCCCAAAGAGAAGCCCTTCGACCTGCTCTCGCTGATCATGTCCGCCAACACGCGCCAAAACGCCGTCACCCAGGCGGAGCGCAAGGCCGCCCAAGCCAAGGCCCCGGCGTATCTCTACTGGTTCACCTGGCAGACCCCCGTGCTCGACGGCCGCCCCCGCGCCTTCCACTGCGCCGAACTGCCCTTCGTCTTCGACAACACCGACCGCTGCGCCGCCATGACCGGCGGCACCGCCGAAGCCCGCACGCTAGGCGGCAAAATGGCCGACGCCTGGATCGCCTTCGCCCGCAAAGGCGACCCCAACCACCCCGGCCTCCCCAAATGGCCCACCTTCACGCCCGCGACGGGAGCCACGATGATGTTCGACAACACGTGCGCGGTGAAGAATAACCCGGATGTGGACGAGCGAAAGTCGATTTTCGGATAGTCGCCCGCGGGCCTCCTTTGAGCCCATCAGCTCGCGGTTAGCGCCTGAATTCGGTTAGCAAGTTGCTGGCGAAGGTCATCCGGATTCTCCCACAGTAGGTGCACATACTGCCGTGTATCAAAGTGGGCACCCTTGATCTCGTCCTTCTTGCATGTCCAGATCACGGTTCGGTTAAGAGCGAGAGCGAATCCCGCCTCGAAGTAGACGCCCCCCTTGTGGTGAGTAAAGTCAGCGACGACAATTCGACATTTTCGAATCTCAGCCAAAATCCGGTCGCAGATTTTCTCATTGTGGTGAACTTTGTCGACTCGGATCGCCTTCATCCTGCAGTCTTGCTCAATTGCCGGCAGTATTCCTCGCCAGTAGAGCGATTCGAGCACAGGATCGAAAGACATCGCCACAAACACGTGGTCCGCTCGTCCACCTTTGTGTAAGCCTGGGTCCAACCGCTCCCAACCCTTCATCGTCAAGCAAGCGCGGGAGTTGGCCTTTAGTTCGAGGCACCCGAATCCCTCCAATAAGCCAGAAAGTAGCTCAAGCCACTTCCGTCACGAACGTCAACCAAGGGATAGTCGAGATCGGGATAGATAGGCACCTCATCCCCTGGCTGATTGCTCCTCCGGGCGATCACTTTCAGCAACTTTTCAGCGCGTTGATGCATTGTGGTATCCCGAGAAATCACTGCGACCTCTTCCCAAGACTCAGGCACGGTTACCACCGTTTCATCCAGGACCCACTTTTGTCGCGTATACGCGGAAAGATGCTTTAGCAGCGTCGGGTCGCCATGTTTGACGTTGAGTATGGTAAGCCGTGAGATACGGTATTGGCCGTACAGCTCACAGCTGTACTCGAAAGCGTCACGCCCTGGGACAACCTCGACTGAAGTCCCTTGATTGCGTTTACAAATTGGGCACATTGGATCTTCGGGTTGCATCTTGTACGGATCCATATTGCAGGGCCACTCTCCCCTACTTCAGCTTCAATTTCAAGATCGTCAGCGAGTGCTTCGGGAAGGTGTAGCTGAAGCCCGCTCCGCCCGGCACCGTCAACGTGCGCGTCTGCGGCCGGACTTTCGAGTCTTGGCCGAAGGTGTGCGTCTCTTTCAGGTTGGAGTGATTCATCTCCCACACCGCCGCTTGTCCGTCCAACTGTCCCTCGGAGTTATCAATGCGGGTTGAGATGTCTTGGGTCTCGGAGCGGTTCAGCACGTTCAGATAGACCGTCTTCGACTTCTGGTCATAGGTGGCCGAAGCATCGAGATACGGGATCGGGGCGCGGCGGTCCAGTTTGTAGGTGGGGGAGGCGACGTGGAGGTTCAAGGCCGTGTTGCCGCCTTGCCGCGCGTATTCGGCGATCGGGAAGTAGATCGGCTGGAGGAACAGGCCTTCCTTGTTGGTAAAGATGGGCGCGATGACGTTGACGATCTGGGCCAGGTTGGCCATCTTGATCGTGTCGGCGTGGCGGAAGAAGCTGTTGAAGAACATGCCCATGGCGAGAGCGTCCTCAAAGTTGTAGATCTCTTCCAGGCGCGTGGCTCCGGTGGCATGCTCGCTACCGCCGCGGGCGCGGTACCAGACGTTCCATTCGTCAAAGGCAATGGCGATGGGCCGGGGTTTGGCTTGGCCCGATTGGGCGGCGCGGATCAGCCCGGCCGTGATCTCGATGCGATGGTCCAAGTCCTGCGAGGTGGCGCCCAGGAAGCGTTCAAAGTTGTTATCCCGGTTGCCGATGTACATGTGAAGCGAGATGTAGTCCATCTCGTTCTTCAACCGGTCGAGCACGGCGCGGTTCCAGGCGATCCAGTCCGCCCCATAGTTGCTGGACCCGGAGGCGATCAGCTTGATCGACGGGTCCACGCGGCGCATCGCCTTACCGGCTTCCAGGGCGAACTTGGTGTAGTCGTCGGCGTTCTTGTGGCCCAACTGCCAGGGGCCGTCGAGTTCATTCCCCAGGCCCCAGTATTTGACGCCGTACGGCTTTTCGCGGCCGTTCTTGCGGCGCTGGTTGGCCCAGTAGGTATTGGCATTGCCGTTGGTGTACTCCACCCAATCGCGCGCATCGGCAATGGTGCCCAGGCCCGCGTTGATGCAGATGTACGGCTCGACGCCCAAGCGCTCGCTGTACTTCAAAAAGTCATCGGTGCCGAAGCGGTTCGATTCGATATCGCCCCAAGCGCCCTCCGGCCGCGCAGGCCGTTGGTTGCGCGGCCCGATGCCGTCCTTCCAGTCGTAGCCGGAAACAAAGTTGCCGCCGGGCCAGCGCAGCAGGCTGACCCCGAGGCCCTTGATCGCTTGCATGACGTCCTTCCGGAAGCCGTCGGCATCAGAGAGCGGGCTGCCCTCCTCGTAGATGCCGCCATAGATGCAGCGCCCCAGATGCTCGGCGAAGTTGCCGAACATATGGGGATGAACTTCCCCGATGCGGCGATCGGTGTCGATCTTGATGCGGGCCGTAGCAGTCTGGGCCGTGGCGGTCTGGGCAACGGCGGCGCTGGTGGCGCCCAGCAGGAGAGCAAGGATAGAGCGGAACATAGTGGTGTTTTTCCGAAGTGGCTCCAGTATATGAGCTACGGAGCACGCTTGGGGGGCCGCTCACGAACGGTCATGATAGACTCGCCAATCAGAGCGCCCATGATCACTCGCCGTCATCTCCTCCAAGCCACTGCCGCGGCCCTGCCTGCCTCCTCCCTGCTCGCCGCCAAGCCGAATTCCAAGTTCGGCGGCGTCCAGATCGGCACCATCACCTACAGCTTCCGCACCCTACCAGGCAAGGCGGACGAACTCCTGAAGTACTGCACGGAGCTAGGGATCAGTTCGGTGGAACTGATGTCGGATCCGGCGGAAGCCTTTGCGGGCATGCCCGGCGTCCGGCTGGGCGGCTTTGGTGGCTTCGGCCCACCCGCTGGCGGCCCCGGTGGACGGCCTCCTGGCGCTCCCGGTGGACCCGGTGGTCCTGGACCGGGCGGCCCCGGTGGACGCCGCCAGCTTTCCCCGGAGCAACAGGAAGCGATGCGCAAAGCTGCGGCGGACCGCAAGGCTTGGCGCACGTCTGCTTCGATGGATAAGTTTAAGGAACTGCGCTCGCTCTACAACAACGCGGGGGTCAGCATTGACGTCTTCAAGCTGCCGCTGACGGAAGCCATGTCCGACGACGAATTCGAGTATGTGTTCACGGTGGCCAAAACCCTGGGCGCCAAGTCGATCACCATGGAACTGCCCACCTCCGAGGAACTGCTGAAGCGCATTGGCCAGTTCGCGGACAAGCACAAGGTCTTCGTCGGTTACCACAACCACATGCAGGTGAACCCCACCAGCTGGGACGCGGCGCTGGCGATCTCCAAATACAACAGCATCAACCTGGACGCTGGCCACTTCACCGAAGCCATCAGCGCCTCGCCCATCCCGTTCATCAAGAAAATGCACGGCCGCATCTCCAGCATGCACTTGAAGGATAAAAAGTATGGCACCGAAGGCGGCGGCAACCTGCCCTGGGGCACGGGCCAAGTGCCGATCAAGGAGATCCTGCAATTGATGAAGAAGGAAAAGTACTCCTGGCCCGCCAACATTGAGCTGGAATACAACATCCCCGGCGAGTCCAACGTGATGGCCGAGATGGCGACTTGCATCAAGTTCGCTAAAGACGCGCTGGCTTAGGCACCTGCGTCCCGGTGGAGCCCTCACACTAAGGCGGCACCCTAAATCACCGTAAGCGGAGCACTCTAAGCCGCTCGCCAGCAGGAGCCAGCTATTCCGGAACAGCTGGCACCCGCAGGACCAAGTGCTGGGCGGGCGTGGAGTGCAGCCTCCGGCCGAGCTGCGGACCATTCGATAGCCCCATGCGTCAGCTTGGGGCTTCTTCCCTCGGCCATAGCAGGCCCCAAGCTGACGCATGGGGCTATCAACAGCGGCGTGAGGCGGTGGCTCGATTTGAGGGCGATTGTGGGCTGGTTCCGCGGGCCCGTCCTGCAGATCGCGGATCGGTTGGCTTATTTGTAGGCTGCGATGCCGGTTACGCGTTCGCCGATTACTAGGGTGTGGATGTGGTCGGTACCCTCGTAGGTTTTTACCGTTTCCAGGTTGCACAGGTGGCGCATGATTGGGTAGTCGTCCATGATACCGTTACCGCCTAGCAGGTCGCGGGAGAGGCGGGCGCAGTCGAGGGCCATGGCGACGTTGTTGCGCTTCAGCATCGACACATGCGCGGCGTCCAGCTTGCCTTCGTCTTTCAGGCGGCCGCAGTGGAGGGCGAGCAGTTGCGCTTTGGTGATCTCGGTGATCATGACGGCCAGCTTCTCCTGCACCAGTTGGTGCGAGGCGATTGGTTTGTCGTCGAACTGCTTGCGGAGGATGGTGTATTGCCGGGCGGTCTCGTAGCAGTCCATGGCCGCGCCGATGACGCCCCAGCCGATGCCGAAGCGGGCTTGGGTGAGGCAGCCGAGCGGTGCTTTCAGACCTTTGCCGTTGGGCAGCATGTTTTCCTGCGACACGCGGCAATCAGAGAAGGCCAGGCTGGAGGTGACGGAGGCGCGCATGGAGAGCTTGCCGTGGATATCAGAGGTGGAGTAGCCGGGCGTGCCGCGTTCGACGAGGAAGCCGCGGATGCCGTCAGGCGTGCGGGCCCACACTACCGCGACGTCCGCCAGACTGCCATTGGTGATCCAGGTCTTTTCGCCATTCAGCACCCAATCTGACCCGTCCAGCACGGCGCGCGTCTTCATGCCGGCGGGGTTGGAGCCGAAGTCCGGTTCGGTCAAGCCAAAGCAGCCGATTGCTTCACCGGAAGCGAGCTTGGGCAGCCACTTTTCTTTCTGGGCGTCGCTGCCGTAGGTCATGATCGGGTACATCACCAGCGCGCCTTGGACGCTGACGAAGCTGCGGAGGCCGGAATCGCCGCGTTCGATCTCTTGCATCAGCAGGCCGTATTCGACGTTCGACATGCCGGCGCAGCCGTAGCCTTCCAGGTTCGCTCCCAGGAAGCCGAGCGCACCCATTTCGCGGGCCAGATCCTGAAAGCCTTGCCCTTCGTTCCAGGCCTGCTTGATGCGGGGCATCACTTTGTCGTCAATGAATTGGCGCGCCGTTTGCCGGACCATCAGTTCCTGCTCAGAGAACTGGGAATCGATGAGAAGGTAGTCCACCCCTTTGAAGGCCATGATTCGATTCTAACAGTCCAGGTCGTCGCGCCCGGAGACCGCTTACTGACGTGCGCGGCTCAGTAAGGCACGGCAGCGCACTGTAAGACAATGATTCTACTCAAGCCGCGGGCGTCACTGGGCGGTCTTTGCCACGGTCGGCGCAGCTCTCTCCCCCGGATGGGACCAGTGGCGCTGCGGATGGGGTGAGAGGGAAAATCTGCCGAAACCGGACGGTCTTCTCCAGACATCCAAGAGAGCGATGCTTGTCCCTATTTTCCTGCTGTTGGCGGCTGACCGGTTGACCGATCCGGTGGAGATTGTGCAAAAACTAGCCACCGCGGACCGGCGCAACCGCGAAGTGGCCCGCCAGTACACCTTCATCAGCCGTTCCGAGGATCGCGAGTTGGACGATCGCGGCAAGGTGAAGAAGACGGAATCGACGACGGAGGAAGTCACGTTTCTGCAAGGGCGTTACTATGCCCGGAAGGTGGCCAAGAACGACAAGCCGCTTTCGGCTGCTGAGGCGGCCAAGGAAGAGGAGAAATTCCGGAAAGAGGCTGCCAAGCGCGAGCGGGAGTCCCGCGATGAGAGCGCCAAACTGGCGCGGGAGCAAGCGCGGGAGCGGGAGGAGTTCCGGAAGCTGATCGATGAGATCGTGAAGGCGTACGAGTTGAAGCTGGAGGGTGTGGAGAGCAAGGATCAGCGGGAGGTGTACCGGATTTCCGCCACGCCGCGCCGTGACTACAACCGTCGGATGCCACCTTATTCGGTGCTGAAGAGCCTGCAGGGCAACATGTGGATTGATTGCGAGGAGTTTCAACTGGTGAAGGTGGAGGCCGATGTGATCCGCAACTTCTCGCTGGGGTTGGTGCTGGCGCGCATTTCGGCCGGCACGCGGCTCTCCTTTGAGCAGGCGCGCGTGAACGGCGAGGTGTGGCTGCCGAAGTTTGCCGCCGCGAAGATCGATGGCCGTTTAGGGGTATTCAAGAAGGTCCGGGAGGAACTGGAGACGACGTGGAAAGACTTCCGGAAATTCTCGACCGAGTCTCGAATTCTGGAGACTTCTGAAATCAAATAGTCATTCCGCTTCGCTATACTGGCTCTTCTCAAAAGAGAACTGCGGGGTTACTTCCTCTGCTTTCAGGAAGCGTGCCCGCTCTGATTCGACCTTGGGCGCCCATGGAGGTGCCGATCTAGAGGTGACAGAGAAGTGTCCTACGAACGCCACTATTACACGCGCCCGCGGCTGATTCCGCCGGCGATTCCGATTTCGCTGCTGCTGGCCACGGCCCTCTATCTGGCGGGCCACTTCATTGAATTGCCCTCTGTCAGCGGCGATCAAAACAGTCATCCTGTGGCCAGCGCGACCGGGTATTCACCCGGAAGATAACGGCGGTTGTCCGACCCTCTCTAGCCGGCCCGAAGCGCCTGCTTCCACTGGCGGTGACGGCTTGGCGACACTATTTTGGCCGTAATCTAGTCAAAACCGCCCCAAAGTGGGACCATTGAGGTATGGAAGCCCATCGTGCCGAACGCCTTGCTGGGGCGTTGCGCGAAGAACTATACGAGATTGTTAATTTTGAAGTCTCTGATCCGCGCGTCGGCAGCGTCGAAATCGCCGCGATTGAACTATCGCCGGACGGCCGGCGTGCCGTAGTTCGGGTGCAAACTCAAACAGATGAGGCACTTGCGGCGCTGATTCACGCCGGGGCGTTCATCCGGCATGAACTGGCGGAGCGACTGGATCTGTTCCGGGTGCCGGACCTGAAGTTTGAAGCAGCCTCCAACCTGGGCCCTCCGGCCCGCATCGAAAGTCTGCTGAAACGGGTCAAGCGCGGACGCGGCCGGGATGGGGCCACCCCGCCCCCTGCAGGTCAAAAAAGTCCAGCGGAATGAAACAGTTTGTGCTAGTTTTGTGGTTGGTCCAGGCAACTGGACTATGCGCCCCTCCTACGCCAAACGGGGCTTCGCGCCTTGAAGTTCAACGCTTTGAGGCCAGCCGCGATGCCATGGGCGGGACGTTTACGGTGGTCGTCTACGGCGCCGACCGTACCCAAGTGGAAGGAGCCGCGGCCCTCGCTTTGGAAGAGGCGGTCCGCCTGGATCAATTGTTGTCCAACTATAAGCAAAGCAGCGAATGGAGCACGGTGAATCGCGAAGCGCGCCAGCGCCCCACCGTGATTTCGCGCGAGTTATTTGACCTGCTGGCTGCCTGCAAACGCTATTCCGAACAAAGCGAAGGCACTTTTGATATCACCGTCGGTCCGCTGATGCGGGTCTGGGGCTTCTACAAGGGTTCCGGCAAGCTGCCGCACCGGGCGGAAGTGCGGGAAGCGTTGGACAAGATCGGGTCGAGCAACATTCAGTTGGAGGCCGCGGGGCGGACGGTTCGCTTTTCCAAGCCGACGCTGGAAATGGACCCGGGCGGCATCGGCAAGGGCTATGCGGTGGACCGCATGGTGGACGTGTTGAAGCAGAGCAAGGTGACCTCGGCGTTTATCTCCGCTTCCGGCAGCAGCCTCTACGGCCTGGGCCACCCGCCCAGTGAGCCGCGCGGCTGGCGCGTCAACATCCGCCACCCCCGCGAGGCCAACAAAGAGATCCAGGAAGTGTTTCTCCGCAACGAGTCCATGTCGACCTCCGGCTCCCAGGAGAAGTTCTTTACCGCGGAAGGCAAGGTTTACAGCCATATCATGGATCCCCGGACCGGTTACCCGGCTCAGGGGCGGCTGCAAGTATCGGTGGTAGCCGCCAAGGCCCTCGATAGCGAAGCCTGGACCAAGCCGATTTTCATTCAAGGCCGCCAATGGGCGGCTCAACATAAACCGACAGGCCTTCGCGCCTACATTTGTGACGACAAACGGGAACTTTCATGCGCGTGGCTCCAATGACCAGCCGTTTTCTTGATGCCTGCCGCCGCCGGCCCACTGATGTGCGGCCCGTGTGGTTTATGCGCCAGGCGGGACGATACCTGAAGCCGTACCGCGACATTCGCGCGAAAAACGGCATCCTCGACATCTGCAAGCGCCCGGATCTGGCCGCGCAGGTGACGCTGCAACCGGTCGAGATTCTCGACGTGGACGCAGCGATCATCTTTGCTGACCTGCTGCTGCCGGTGGAGCCGATGGGCTTGAAGCTGCGCTTTGTGGCCGGCGAAGGCCCGCAGATCGACAACCCGATCGAGAATTCCACCGACATCGATAGCCTCTCCATCTCGAACACGGATGACCTGGGCTATGTCGGCGAGTCGATCCAACTGGTGACCCGCGCGCTTGACGGCCGCGTCCCGGTGATCGGCTTTGTGGGCGCGCCGTTTACGCTCGCCAGCTACATGATCGAAGGCGGCCCCTCCCGCACCTTCCTGCGCACCAAGCAGATGATGTACCGCAACGAGACGTTGTGGCGTCGGCTGATGGGTAAGCTGGTGGACGTGTTGGGACCGTTCGCGCTGATGCAGGTGGCGGCCGGTGCCAAAGCGATCCAGGTGTTCGATAGCTGGGTGGGCGCCCTCGGTCCGGACGACTACGTCCGCTTCGTCGCTCCGTATTCCCGCGCCCTGATCGAGCGCATCCGCACCGCCAATGTCCCAGTGATCCACTTCGGCACCGGCGTCGCGGGCTTCTTCAAGGAACTGCATGCCGCGGGTGGCGATGTGATGGGCGTCGATTGGCGCATCAACATCGACCAAGCCTGGATGGACATCAGCTACCGCTCGGCCGTCCAAGGCAACCTGGACCCGGCCGCCCTGTTCGCCCCGCTGCCGGAATTGAAGGCCAAGGTCCACGAACAGCTGAAACGCACGGGCACCCGCCCGGGCCACATCTTCAACCTGGGCCACGGCATTTTGCCGGAGACCCCGGTGGAAGCAGTGAAGGCTTGCGTGCAGATGGTCCGCGAGTTTCGGGCTTAGTTTCACTAGTCGTGCAGACCGAGCCGCGACCAGCAGGAGCGGTCTGCCCTCAAAACGTACATCAGCACTGATTGGCGGAGTAACTCGATTCGCATCCATCCCCCTGCGTTGCTCAGCATTCTGGGTGAGATGGGCGAGGCCCCTCCTGCAGGTCGGGACTCGGTTGGAGGCGTGGGCCCACAAGGTAGCGCGGCGCCCGTCATTAACCGATATCCCCCGCCCGCAATCGCTTCCGGGCCCCATATTCTTCTGCGTCCGCCAGGGCGGGCTCAGTGATGTCAACGCGGAAGGCCAAGCTTATCGCTTAGTTCTTGTAGCGCTTCGCGGGCGGGCCGTACCCGGCCGTCCTGGTCTGCTTCGATTCCCGCCCGGATGGCGCTGACCGCTTCTAACCGTGCACGCAATCCAGCAGGCTGGGAATCGGCCAGCCCAGCACTCGCTTCCGTTTCCATCTGTTTGCGGGACGCAAGGTAAAGCTCCAAGTCTGCCTTGTGCCGCAGGTAGTAGCCGATCACCTCGTAGACATCGGGGAGGCTCACGCTCGGAAACATGTCGACGATCTCTTCGGCCGAGCAGCCTTTCTCGAAGGCATGCACGATACTGTCCAAGCTCACCCGCGTGCCGCCCACACGGTAGACACCATTCGGGTCAATGGCCAGCGGGACGAGTTCCACCAATTCGGCGACCACGCCCCGATCGTCACACGAATTACCCGCCCATCAACCCCTGACTTCGGTCAGCGCCCCCACCCTGTAGTCATCCCGACTTCCCTCCGATAGCTAGAAGTGTTCGTGTTGACCTCAATTCTGCCGCAGGACCGCCCGTGAGCCCGGAACAGTGGGAGCGGCTAGAGACGGCTGTCACCGCGCTCTTGACGCCATCGTTGGACGCTGACGCCCATCTGAGGGGCTTGGAGCAGGCCGTGGTGGCCTCCGCCGCGTCTGATTCGGGCTGGGAGGCGGCGTCCTCCGGGCAGGCGGCCAAGCTGCGGCCGGGTGATCCGTTTGGCGATTGGCATCTGCTGCGGGAACTGGACGGTGGGCCGATGGGGAGCGCTTGGCTGGCGGAGGGCAACGACGGTGGCCGTCCGCGGCAGGTGGTGGTGAAGTTGGTCCCTGTCTCTCTCGTTGACCCGGAGTTGCGCCGTCAGTTTGCGCGGGAGATCCGGCTGCTGGCCCGCCTGCAACACCCCGCAATTGCCGAACTGATTGACGCTGGCATGGGGCCCGGGGGCAATGCTTACTTCATTCTCGAATCGGTGGAAGGCATACCACTCACCGAATGGACGGACGAGCCGCTGACCCGCCGCGTGGATCTGATGGTGGACGTGGTGCGGGCTGTACAGTTTGCCCACAGCCAGATGGTGCTGCACCTGGACCTGCAGCCGAACCGAGTGCTGGTGACCAGCGATGGTCTGCCGAAGTTGCTCGAGTTTGGTTTGGCGCGCCTGGAATCAGAGGACTTGGCCGATCCAGAGGGCTTGGCGATCTCGACGGCGGCCCCGAGCCTGGAATACGCCAGCCCGGAACAGTTGCTGGAGCAGGAAGCCACGGCGGCTTCGGACGTCTACTCGCTGGGCCTGCTCGCCTTTGAGCTGTTCACCGGGCAGCCGGCTCGACCGTGGCCGGAACTGCCCGACCGGCGACTGCTGCTCGATGCGGATACCTGGGCTTTGCCGGATGCCGACCTGCCATCGGACTTGCGCCGGATGCTGGAACGGGCGGCCCACCCGGACCCCGTGCGGCGCTACGAGTCCGCCTCGGCGTTTGCGGAAGATCTGGCGCGGTTCGCTTCCGGTGAATCAGAAGCCGTACCCCCGCCCCAAACCACCGACGCGCCGGCTGGTTGGCGAGACTTGGCCCAGCGGTACCGGTCTGGGCTGATCGGCATGGCCGCGCTGGTGGCCGTGTT
Organism: Bryobacteraceae bacterium; assembly: GCA_947458745.1. GTDB lineage: Bacteria > Acidobacteriota > Terriglobia > Bryobacterales > Bryobacteraceae > JAPKYZ01. The sequence continues at coordinate 142,009 of CANGYQ010000012.1, forward strand.
GCTGGCGGTAGCCGCCGGTGGAGGGTGGCAGGCGATGCAAGCCACGCGGCAGCGAGAAGCGGCCGTCGCCAGCCAGCGCAAAGCGGAACAGACCGCGGCAGCCCAGGCGACGGCACGTCAAGCGGCGGAGCGCGCGCGCGATCAAGCCGTGGCCAGCCGTTTGGCCACTTTGCAGCAGCGCGATGCCGCCAATGCCCGCCTGGGTGAAGTGCTGGACTTGAGCCATGCCACCATTGACGGCACCTATCGCGCCATCCGGGATCTGCCCGGTGCGACCGCCGCCACCGCCGGCATTCTGCGGCAAACCGTCGCCACCATCGAGCAATGGGAAGATCCGGATGCCCCCGATCCGCGCATCGGGGAGCTGTTGGCTGACGCCTACGCCGGCTTAGCGGGCCTGATCGGTGCCGACAGCAGCAAGCCGGGCGAACTGCGTGAAGCCTGGACACTGCGCCAGAAGGAGATCGCGCTGCGTACCCGGCTGATCGAACAGACGCGCGTGAAACCGAACGCCGAGCGGCATCTGGCGGAAGCGCATCTGGACCACTGGCTGTTGGGCCAGCGGCTGGGGCAACCGGTTCCCGCTGGCGTTATCGGACAGTGGGAGGGCACTTGGGTCCGCTGGCTGAAAGCGAGTCCGCGGGACCGGGCGGTGCTGCGCGGGGCGGGGCTGTATTACTTTTGCCGCTTCCTTCTGCTTCCCTCTGGCGGGGCGTCAAATCTCAAGTCCGCCATTCGTTACTGGGAGTTGGAACAGAAGTTGAGCGGCGGGGGGGAGAGCAGTTGGCGCAGTCTGGCGTTGGCCTACCGGTCTCAAGCCGGCCTGGCGGGCACACGGCTGGAAGCGCGGCTGGCCGCTGTCACCGCTGCCAGAAGCTACGGGGAGAAGCGTCTGGAGGCGAATCCGGCCCATTCAGGGGCTCGCCGGGAACTGGCACAGGATCTGGCCGCGGCCGGCGAACTGAATTTGGAGGCCACTGACTATGTAGCAGCGGCGGCGCTGTTCCGGTCGGCGGCGGAGCATCTGCGGACCCTGGCCGCGCGGGACGCGGGGGAACTACAGCGTCCGTCCTACCTGGGGGTGTTGCGGGGCTTGGCGGCCAGTTTATGGAAGGCCCAGGATTGGACGGCACTGGAGCAAGAAGCGGCCCAACTGCGCCGCTTGGCGGCCAAGGAAGTACCAGCCAATGACCAAGCCCTGGCGGCGCTGATCGAGGGCGACCTGGCCCAGCGGCGTCGCGATGGGCCCAAGGCGTGCGAGGCCTGGGCCCAGGCCCGCGCCGCCGCCGCGGAAGCGGCCCGGATGGGGGCCATTTTTGTGGAAGCGGAGGCACTCAGCAAACGGCAAGGGCAATGCCCGTAGTCCGTTCTTGGGCGCTTACTAGGGCACACCCGCCTGCTGATTGTGCCTCCAGTCCCTTGTGGGCGGGATTGGCATGCGATCCGGCCGGGCCGTACTATCAAACTATGCACCAGCTTATCCGCCGCTGTCTTCCGGAGTTCCCATTCACCCTCAGCATTGTCCTGGGCTTTGCCGCCGTGATGATGACGGGGGGCCCGGCGGTGGCCCAGTCCAGTGTTCCCGCGGCGGTGGCCAGCGGCCGCTCCGTCACGGTGAATGTGTCGCAGGATGTGAATGCACCGGCGGATTCGCTGCGCATCCGATTCCGGTACCTGGACGTCAGCCGTACGCTTGATGATGTCATTGGCGTGCTGGGCAGCAACCAGATCACCGTCACCAAAGACGATCTGGTGGATTTGGGCTACCAGTCGGCTTCCAGTGGATCGGCCGTTTATCCCTACTACTCCTTTGACATCGATATTCCCGTCACCGGCTTTAGTGAGTTCTTCACCCGGTTGGGGCGCATCAACAGCACCCAGCAGAATTCAGCCGTCAGTATTGTGTCCACCACCGCGCGCGTGGCTGTCCTCAATGAAGACAAGCGGGCGGCCGTGGTGGCGGAACTGGCCCGGCTGGCCCGGACCCGGGCCCAGGCGTTGGTGGCCGCCATGCCGCCAGTGGAGGGCACCGCAGCGGCTCTGGGTGACCTGCAATCCCTGGAAGAGTTCATTTCCTTCGCGGGCCTGAAGGCCACGGTCACACTGACGGCCAGGTACGCCCTCAAGTAGCCTCTCCGCCACCTTGCGCTCTTCAGGCGGAGTCGGTCAAACTTGTCAGAAGATGCGAGCCGGTGCCCACCGCCTCAGATCTTGACAAATAGCGAAGAAAAGACGAAACTACAAAGGCCATGGCAACCCACGACAACAAAGAGCGAGACCGGAATCTATCCAACGTCCTTGGACAGCTGGAAAAGCAGTACGGCAAAGGTTCGATCGTCCGGCTCGGCTCCAAGGATGCGGTGCAGCCAGTGGCGGCCATCTCCACGGGATCGATCTCAGTGGACTATGCCCTGGGTGTCGGCGGGTTCCCGCGGGGTAGGATCTGCGAGATCTTCGGGCCGGAATCTTCAGGCAAAACGACCATCGCACTGCAGTTGGTGGCCCAGGCGCAAAAAGCTGGCGGCATGGCGGCGTTTATCGACGTGGAACATGCGCTGGACCCTGGGTACGCCCAAAAGCTGGGTGTCGATATCGACAACCTGCTGGTTTCGCAGCCAGACTATGCCGAACAGGCGCTGGAGATCACCAACTCACTGATCAGCTCCGGCTCGATCGACATTCTGGTGGTGGACTCCGTGGCGGCGCTGGTTCCCAAGGCGGAACTGGATGGCGAAATGGGCGATGCTTTTGTGGGTATCCAGGCGCGCCTGATGTCACAAGCGATGCGCAAGTTGACCGGGACGGTGTCGAAGTCCAACACGTGTCTCGTGTTCATCAACCAGATCCGCGAGAAGATTGGCGTGATGTTCGGCAGTCCGGAGACTACCTCTGGCGGCCGGGCGCTGAAGTTCTACTCGTCTGTCCGCGTGGACATCCGCCGCATCGCCGCCATCAAGGAAGGCGAAGTGGTCAGCGGCAATCGGACGAAGTTGAAGGTCGTCAAGAACAAGGTGGCCCCGCCCTTCCGCGAGGCTGAGTTCGACATCCTCTACGGCGAAGGCATCTCCAAGGAAGGCGATCTGCTGGATTTGGGCGTGGCGCAGAACATCGTCGACAAGAGCGGTTCCTGGTTCAGCTACAAGGGCGACCGGATCGGCCAGGGCCGCGAGAACGTGCGGCAGTTCCTGAAGGACAACCCGGACATGTGCGCCTCCATTGACGCCGAGGTCCGGCTGAAGCTGGGCATCCCGGCACCCGGCATGTCGCCCAACATTGAGCAGGAACCCGAGCCCAAAGCCTCCAAAGCGCGCGGGTAGCGCGATAAGGGACAGGCGGCATGACGGAGGACAAGCTCTTTGTCGCGCCCGACGGCGAACCGCGTTGCTGGTGGTGCGCCGCCGAACCGCTCTATGTGGATTATCACGACCGGGAGTGGGGCTTCCCGGTCACCGATGACCGTCGGCTGTTTGAGAAGATCTGCCTGGAGGGTTTCCAATCGGGCTTAAGCTGGCTGACCATTCTGCGCAAGAGGCCTAACTTCCGGGTGGCGTTTGCCAATTTCGAGTTTGAGCGCGTGGCGCAGTTTGGCGAGGCTGACGGGGCCCGGCTACTCGCCGACGCAGGGATTGTCCGGCATCGAGGCAAAATCGAAGCCACCATCAACAATGCAGCGCGGGCAGTGGAACTCCAGCGGGAGTTCGGCTCCCTGTCGCGCTACTTTTGGCAGTACGAGCCATCGCCCGCCTCGCGGCCTGTCCGGTTCACCCATGCGGAACTGGTCAAGATCACTACCTGCCCGGAGGCGGTGGCACTGTCGAAGGATCTGAAGCGGCGCGGCTGGAAGTGTGTCGGGCCCACCACCATCTATGCCTTTATGCAGGCGATGGGCCTGGTGAATGATCACCTGGAGGCATGCTCCGTGAGGGCTGCGGCGGAGCGGGCGCGCCGTCCCCGGTAGCGCATTTCAACCAGGGTGGAAGGCGCAAAGGCCCAAAACATTCCTGTTTTGAAATGTTTTTGTGGATTTCATGCTGAAAAGCCCACAAAACCGCGATTTATAGGGCTTTTTGCCCTTTACAGCGCCAGTTCAGGCCTGTATGATGGGGACGAATTCGGACTTCGCGAGATGAAGTCCACGGGAGAATGGGTAAAGGAGAAATATGGCCGAAAGAATGACACAAGCGCAGTTGGTATCCGCATTGGCCGACACCAACGGAATGACGAAAGCCCAGACGAAGGCTTTCCTGACCAGCATCTCAGAGCTGGCGGTGAAGGAAACCAAGAAGAACGGCGAGTTCGTCGTTCCGGGTATTGGCAAGCTGGTCCGCCGTGAGACCAAGGCGCGCATGGGCCGCAACCCGGCCACCGGCGCAGCCATCAAGATCCCCGCCAAGAAAGTGGTGAAGTTCCGCGTCGCCAAGGCACTGAAAGATGCCATCGTGCCGCCGAAGGCGCCGAAGGCGGCCAAGAAGGCCTAGGCTTAACTGACACAGGGCCTGGCACGTTGTGCCGGGCCTCTCTCAGCTCGCTCGAAAATCTGCTCCGAAAAGCAAAACCCCGCGGCTCCCTTCAAGGGAATGTCGCGGGGTTTTTGTTTGCTTGAAACCGAATACGGGCTGCCACTTGGTACTGCGGGCGGCACCGGGAAGCCTTATGCCTGCTTCTTTTCCTCGGGTTTGTCTTCGCTCTTGAGGGCGTTCTTAAAGTTCTTGATGCCTTCGCCCAAGCCCTTGGCCACCTCGGGGATCTTACGGCCGCCGAATAGAAGTACGGCGACGGCGAGAATAATGAGCAACTCGGGCACGCCGAGCGGTCCCATAAACGCCAGCCGATCAATGGACTGCATAGGCCTCCTTCTCCAGACTTCTCCCATTGTAGGTGTATGCGCACCTTCAGCGCAACGCATACCGGGCGGCACAAGTAAGGCAGTGCTGATTCTTCGGGCTTCAGCGCAGCGGGCGACGGGGCTAGGCCCGGACAGCGGTTGTTGACGATAAGCTATCCGTTATGGCTTCCACCATTTGGAAAGGTCACATCACCTTTGGGCTGGTCTCGCTTCCCGTCAAGCTGGTGGCGGCGGCTCGGCCGGAGACGGTGAATTTTAATCAGCTCCACCGGCCGACGGGCTCGCGCGTCAAGCAGGTGCTCTATTCGATCGCCGATGACAAGCCGGTGCCGCGCAGCGAGCTGGTGAAGGGCTTTGAGTACGAGAAGGACCGCTACGTCATCATCGAAGATGAGGACATCAAGAAGATCCAGCCCAAGACGGCCAAGGTGATGGAGATTCTGGAGTTCGTCAAGACGGATGAGGTGGACCCGGTGATCCTGGAGCAGAGCTACTACATCCAGCCCGACGAAGCGGGTGAGAAGCCTTACACGCTGCTGGTGGAGGCCATGCGCCGATCCAATCACTACGCCATCGCCAAGCTGACCATGCACAACCGGGAGCACATTGTGGTACTGCGGCCGGGCAAGTACGGCATGATCCTGCACACGATGTACTACCGCGACGAGGTGCGCGCCAGCGACGAGTTCCGGATTAATCAGGACCTGATCAACGACAAGGAACTGAAGATGGCCCAGACGCTGGTGGATGCGTTGTCGGGGCCGTTTGAGTATGCCAAATACACGGATAACTACCGCGCGACACTGCGCGGCATGATTGAGGCCAAGATTGCGGGCAAGGAAGTGGTGGCGGCTCCGCAGGAGCAGGAACTGGCTCCGGTGATCGATATCATGGCCGCGCTGAAGTCGTCCCTGGCGGCCCTGCGGAAGCCGCCCGCTCCTGCCACGTCGGAGGTGACAGAGATGGCCCTAGAGGACAAGCCCCGGCGCCGTGCCGGCGGGGCGAGATAGGTCACGGGGTTGGTCCGTTCGGACTGAGCCCCGACTTGCAGAGGGGAACCTAGGTCAGCACCGCTGCTGACCAGCGGGGAGGTGGGCCGCATTGGGTCTGGGCAAGGGGGCAGTGGTGCATCTTGAGGGCACTCCGCTCCATGGTGTCGCGGCTCAGAGTGAGGCTTTTGTGGGGCTGGGAGGAGGTTCTCTTGCCTGGGAGCGACGGTGGGCTCTGAGGGCAAGGCGCTTCCTGCGGGTCGGGACTGGGATTGGCGGCTGCTGTAATGCCAAAAAGGGCCCGCCTTTTTCGGACGGGCCCTTTTGGGGTTTGAACTATTTCAGCGAGGATGAGAACTACGCGCGGCGACGGGCGAAGGCACCCGCGGCCAGGAGAGCCGCACCGATCAGGCCAAAGGTGGCCGGCTCGGGAACGACGTTCTGTTGCTCGATCGTCAGGGTGCCATTCAAGCTCAGCTGGTCGCCGGGATCGAGGATGGCCGTGAACGAAACACGGACGCCCATGTCGGTCGCCGCCTGGGGGCCGAAGGCAACGAACGGACCGGTACCACCGCCGTTGGTGTTGTCATCGCTCTTGCTCAGCGAGCCCTTCACACCAGTGGTGTCGGGAACGGTGACCAAGCCCTTGGTCTGGATTGGGCCCGCGCCAGCGTTATAGCCAACCAGCGCTTCAATCTTGAAGCCGGTGATGCCCGCGCCGTTGCTGTTCTTGGTGCCGGTGATGGCGTAGCCGCCCGAGTTGAAGATCTGGTCGAAGGGACCGCCAATGACGGGGATGAAGAAGTCGATGGTCTGAAAACCATTGGTGGTGGTGGTAAAGCTCCACGAAAGCGTGGGGTCAATGTTCCAGCTCATCGTCCACTCGTAGCCATTCTCGTCCTTGGTGGCATCGCTCTTCGCGTCGCCGGTCTTGCTGAAAACGTTGAAAGTTTCGGACGCTGCCGCCTGGGTACCGAGGGTGACCTTGGCGCCGCCCATGCCGTAACTCTGGTCGACGATGTCAGAAGTGGCGTTGATGGTGGCCGCAAACACGCTGCCGGTCAACAGCAGTGCGCCAGCCAGGATGTTGGTAATTTTCATTCGCTGATTATGCTCCTTGTGATCTCTCGCTGAGTTCCGTGTGTACACGGACTCCTTCCGAGCCAAACTTAGCTTAGGGCAAGTACTAAGGTGTGTCAAGAGGGATGCTGAGTGAAAACACCGATAAGATATAGATCCTACGGTACCAGTACTACCACTATTGTAGGACTTCGGGCGCTTGTGGTGACCGGGGTCGGGGGATGCCTATCGCCCCGCGCTTGCTACAACATGTTGATATTAAAGAAATTTACCGACACTCATAAAGGCAGAAAGTGCTCGGCGCGCCTCCCTTTCCGAGACTGAGTGCCCATCTCGGCTGGAGCAAGTGTCTCGCCTGGCATTGGATCGGACGCTGAAGTAGCCGACCTTGACGGGCGTCCGGGGAGTCTGATGGTTCTCGGAATTGCCGGGCTTTTTCCCAGTACATCGCGGTAGAAGGCAGGGAGGGTAAACAAGTGGCCCCAAGACGAAAGCTAATACCTCGGGGACGTCGTCGCCAGGCGGGATTTGGGTCCCGCCCGGCCTATCTGCATCACCAAAGTCCGGAAGAAACTACGCGCGGCGACGGGCGAGGGTACCCAGGGCCAGGAGCGCGGCGCCGATCAGGCCGAAAGTGGCCGGTTCCGGGGTGAGCACTTCCAGTGTCCCGTTCAGGCCCAGTTGATCGCCGGGCGCGAGGGCGGCCGTGAACGAGATACGGACGCCCATATCGGCAGCCACTTGGGGTCCGAAATTGACGTACGGACCGACGCCGCCGCTATTGGTGTTGTCGTCGCTCTTGCTCAGTGAACCCTTCACACCAATGGTGTCGGCGACGTCGACAAAGCCCTGGGGCTGGATGGTGTTCGGGGTATAGGGGACAAGGGCTTCAATCGTCAGGCCGGTGATGCTCGCGCCCGCACCGCCCTTTCCGCCGGTGATGGTGTAGCCACCCGAGTTGAAGATCTTGAAGTAGCTGGCGTTGACGATCGGGACGAAGAAATCGATTGAATGGAACCCGTTGGTGGTGGTCGAGAAGCTCCACGACAGAACCGGGTCGACGTTCCAGCTCATCAGCCACTCGTAACCATTCTCCTTTAGAGTGGCGCTGCTTCGGACATTGCCGATCTTTTCGTTGACGTCAAACGTTGACACAGCGGCGGATTCATTGCCGAAGGTGACCTTGGCCCCGCCCACGCCGTAATTGATAGTGGCGGCAAAAGTGCAACTGGTCAACAGCAGTGCGCCCGCCACGATATTGGTTATTTTCATTCGCTAATTGTGCTCCTTGGGAATTCTCGGCGGGTTTCCGTGCAGACACGTAGTAACCCGAGCCGAAACCAGCTTGGACCGAATACAAGCGTCTGTCAAGGTAAATCGTCAGACTGTTTATTAAGTTAACTAGTACCCGCTTTATCAGGATTAGTACATACTCTTCAATCCAGATCTTCTGCGAGTGTAGTGCGTCGGCAGTTCTGGTGGTTATGTGGTGGCGGAGGCGGTCATCCTGCAGGCGGAAGTCGTTCCGCCTCGGGGCGGTGGAAAAGGAGGGGACTTTGGCCGGCGCCCGCCCGGCGATTAAGGCACACGGAGGATCTTCAGGGATCGGAAGCCACCGGTCTCATTAAACGATCCGAGTCCGACGCGGCCTTCGGTGAGGCTGAGGTCCACGGCCTCAAGCGATGGATTACGCCGTCCGTTCACTTCTACCGCGACACGGCCGGTTGCGCCATCCCAGACTAACTTGACCGGTATCCAGGCAGCTTCACTGTTTCCAGAGGCGCGCACGGGGAATGAGCCCGGACCTTCCAGGGGCGAGATACGGACGCGCTCCCCCCCAAATACGTGAAAGATGCCGTTGTGGACATTGACTGCCCGGGCCGCATCGGAGGAGATATGGGCGTAGTTAAAGTGGCTCTCATCCTGCCAGGCGTAAATGATAACCAGAGACTTGCCGCCAGGCTGCATGTCAAGTTCAATGGTTACCTTCTTATAAGGTTCAGTTTCAGCCAACGCGTAGTTCTGCGGCTTCCGGGGACGGCCGGGTATGGGCTGCCGGTCCTTCAGCAGGCGCAGCACACCACCGGCGAACGACCACTCAGGCGCCGCGACGACGCCCCAGCGGTAGCCAAAGGCCTCCACTTTGTCCAACCGCGGCATCTCGGGCGGCTGTTGGGCCCGGGCCGGGAGGGCTGAACCGAGCAATGCCAAGCTGTTCAAGACGATGGGCAACCAGAAGGAAGAACGACGCATTGAAGGAACGTTATCACGCCCACCGCGTCCGGGGCGACTCCGCGGTGCCACCCGCGTTCACACGGGCAGCGCATCGGGCAAATGCGGCAGTGCAGTCCGAATTACAATAGCTTTATGAGTCCGTATTTGTTTCGGATGGCGGCTGCCTGGATTCTGGCGGGCGCTGTGGCGGTTGGCGCACAAGCGCAGCCGCAGCCGGCACCGGCGGGACAGATGGTGGATGTGGGTGGCGGGCGGCGCTTGCATTTGCATTGCACCGGCTCAGGCTCAGGCCCAGTGGTGCTGTACTTGAATGGCCTCCCGCGCTTCTCGCTGCATTACGCCGCGCTACAGACTGGGACGGCCAAATGGACCAAGTCCTGTGTCTACGACCGTGCGGGCGACGCCTGGAGCGATGCGGCACCGGCGGGCTATACCGTCGAGACCATGCTGGCCGATCTGGATAAAATCGCCAGTGTCGTCTCACCGTCCCGGCCCCTGTTGCTGGCGGGCCATTCGTTTGGCGGAGTGCTGGCCCGGACCTACGCCAAGGCCCACCCGGAGCGGGTGGCGGCCCTGGTGCTGATCGACAGCAGCCATCACAACTGGACCGCCTTCATGATCGAAGGCAAGCGCACGCAACTGTCCGAGATGACCCCGGATCAGCTGAATGACCTGATCACCCGCACGCGCACCAGCTACCGGCCGCCGGGTGGTATCCCGATGGTGGTGCCGCCGTTCGACAAGCTGTCCCCGGCTTTGCAGGAGGCGCACCTGTGGGGCATGAGGCGCGTCTATTCCACCTCCAAGGCGGATGATGTGGTGCTGGCGATGAACACGCAGTGGAAGCTCTACAGCGGGCTGCGGGAGGTGAAGTTTGGAGACCTACCGTTGCTGGTGATCTCCCGGCCGCAGCCCGACGCCTGGGTGGCCTCCCAAAAAGAGATCGCCGCTTTGTCCACGCGCGGCAAGCTGGTGATGGCCCCGGGGAGCGGCCACGATATCGAACTGGATGCTCCGCAGTTGGTAGTGGATGCG
>CANGYQ010000013.1 GCA_947458745.1 Bryobacteraceae bacterium
GCCGGGGAGCGGACGCTGGAGATGGCGATCCGCAAACTGGGCCTTTCGGCTCGCGCGCATGACCGGTTGCTGAAGGTGGCGCGCACGATTGCGGACCTCGGCGGGTCCGAAGCGATCCAGGCCAAGCATATGGCGGAGGCGGTCGGGTACCGGTCGCTCGACCAGGTGTATTGGAAGTAGCGTGGCGGTAGAATCTCCGGAATCTCCAATGCGGGTGGAACTTACTCAAAGGTCACAGTCGGGGACCTGGTTAAGGCCCATGAGGGAAGTCTTGCCTACATCAGCGGCACGCCGACCAATTTGCGGTAACTCCGGGAGAATGTAAAACAGGGTTTGCCCGAACTGGAGAAGCTGCTGCTCTGGATTCAGGCGGAGCTGTCCGCCTAGAGCAGCAGAGCTGCGGCTGGGTCTAGGAACCAGTGGGCTTGCTGCGCCACTAGTTGGATGGGACGGAGCTTTAGGTCGACGGGCTCATTGAAAACGGCCCGCAGTGCTTCGGCCTTATCCGCGCCGGCGGCCAACACCACCAACTCCTCTGCCCCCAGGATCATGCGCGGTAGCAGGGTCACGCGATGTGAATCGAGCTTTTCGACATAGACCGCGGCGGTCTTGCCGTGCTGGTCCAGGATGGCGTCGGAGCCAGGAAACAGGCTGGCGGTATGGGCGTCGGCACCCATGCCGAGATGGACGACGTCGAAGCGTTCCGGTAGCTCCGCTTCATAGAACCAGGCGGCGGTCTCGGGCTCTAGTTCGCCTTGGATGCGGTGGATGCTGGCTGGCTGCACGTGGTCGAGGAGGGCCTCGCGCGTCATGCGGTAGTTAGAGTCGGCATGGTCGGGCGCAACGCAGCGTTCGTCCACCCAGTAGAGGTCCACGCGCGACCAGTCAAATGGCTGCTGGGCCATCCATTCAAACATCTTGCGCGGCGAAGAGCCGCCGGAGACGGCGAGCGATGCCTGCCCCTTAGCCGCCAGCGCCCGGAGAATGTATTCGCCACAAGCAACGGCGGGTTGATCAGAGATGTGGGTTGTCATTGCGCGGCCAGCACTTTCTGGAAGACGGGATCGGGCCCGAGGATGGCCAACTCCTCGCGCAGCAGCTCGGCTTCTTTCAGCTGCGGAAACAGTGTGCAGCTTTCAAGCGACGCGGCCTGCATCTGGACGACCTGGTGTTCTGTGCGGCGGAGGGCAAACTCCACGGAGGGGCCACTCAGGACCACGCTCTGAATCTGCCAGTACTTGGTGGAACCCGCCTGATGGAAGCGCGTATCCAGGCGGCGTCCCAGGCTGTTGGCGATCCAGGCGGCCATGTAGCGGACGGCGGGGCCGGGTTCCGGGGATGAGTGCTCGATCACCAGGCGGTCCACTTGCGCCAGTTGGGCGCGACGCTCCGGGGCATCGAATAAGCGCGCCGTCAGGTCCCGCCAGCGGGTGATGCGCGTCCACGCGAGGTCCGCTATCACGATCCCGGCGCGGTTGAGGCGAGCCACTTCGTCCATCAGCCACTTCCAATCCTCGTAGCCGCGCGGCTCCACCACCACTTTGTGGGCCAGAGCCATGACCGCCGCCATGGCGGGCAGCTTGAGCGCATCGGGATGCCGGACCCAGAGGACGACCGGCAAATCCGGAGCCAGCAAACCGCGCAGCACGCTGGGCACGTCGGCGAAGCTGGCACTCGAGGCGGCCATCTCTACTTGCTCACAGCAGATCTGTTGGCGGCGTCCGAACGGCATCCAGCACTGGGCAAAGGCGCGGGCCGACAAGGGACGCCCGTCGTCTGAAATCCGAATCACGATGGCCCGGCTGGGATTGTCGTGCATGATGTCAGCCAGCGTCTCACCGATGTCGGCCGCCTCATCCACCACGGCGATCAGCGTGATGGCACACGCCCGCAAGACGCCGCCCGCCTCTTCCTGCTGCTTGCCGAGCGAAACCCAGACCTCATCCAACTGCTGCAGCAGCTTCTCGGCCTGAACCGCCGGCATTACGGCACCCTCCAGGTATGGCCGCGGCGCTGCAACATCTCTTCTGACGCCTGTGGACCCCAGCTGCCCGCATCGTAGTTCGGGAAGTGGTGCTTGGTCTCAGACCAGACGTCCAGCACCGGCTGCACAGCCTTCCAACTGGCGTCCACCATGTCCTGCCGGGTGTAGAGGGTGGAATCGCCGGCCATGGCATCGAGCAGGAGCGTCTCGTACGCTGACGGCGACCGTTCGCCAAAGCTCGACCCATAGTTGAAGTCCATCGACACAGGCCGCAAGCGCATGCCCGCGCCCGGTTGCTTAGACCGGAAGCGCAGCGAAATGCCTTCTTCCGGCTGAATGCGGAGGATCAGCAGGTTCGGACCCCGGCCGCTGCGCGACATGATGGGCGCATCGACAAACACGGAGTGCGGCGCGTCGTTGAACTGGATGGCGATGTCGGTAACCCGCTTCGGCATCCGCTTGCCGGTGCGGATGTAGAACGGCACACCGGCCCAGCGCCAGTTCTCGACAAAGAAGGTCATGGCCGCGTAGGTATTGGTTTGGGACTCAGGGTCAACGCCCTTTTCCTGACGGAAGCCCAGCGCATCTTCGCCGCCGACCCGCGCAGCACCGTACTGACCGGCCACGGCATGGGTAGCCACATCTTCCGGCTTTAACGTCCGGATGGACCGCAACAGCTTTGCGCGCTCATCGCGGACGGCATCGGGTTCAAAGACGGCCGGCGGTTCCATGGCGATGGTGGCCATCACCTGAAGCAGGTGGTTCTGGATCATGTCGCGCAGTGCGCCGGCTTCCTGGTAGTAGCCGCCGCGGCTGCCGACACCGATGGATTCGGCGGCGGTGATCTGGACATGGCTGACGTAGCGGCGGTTCCACAACGGCTCAAAAATGCCGTTGCCGAAGCGGAAGGCCAGGACGTTCTGCACCGTCTCCTTGCCCAGGTAATGGTCGATGCGATAGACCTGCGATTCCCGGAACACCTGGCGGACGGCGTCGTGCAAGACGTTCGAAGACTCAGTGTCATGCCCAAACGGCTTCTCGATGATGATGCGGGTCCAGCCGGCACTGTTGTTCAGGCCGACCGCGCCCAGGTTCTGGACCACGGGGATGTATTGGCTGGGCTGCGTGGACAGGTAAAAGAGCACGTTGCCCGCCGTGCCGCGCTCTTCGGCCACTTGCGCGATGCGGACTTTGAGTCCGGCATACATGGCCGGGTCGCCAATGTCGCCGGAGCAGTAGAACAGGCCCTTGGCAAAGTCGTTCCACAGGTCCACGTCAAAGGGCGAATCTTCGAGGAACTTCTGAACGGCCTCGCGCATTTTCTCGCGGAACTGGTCGTCGGTCATCGGGGTCCGGGAGTTGCCGATGATGGCGATCCCGGGCGGAAAGCGCCGCTCATAGGCCAACCGGTAGAGCGCTGGAATCAGCTTTCGTTGGGTCAGGTCACCGTTGGCGCCAAAAATGACAATGGCACACGGAGGCACACGGCGTTCAAACCGGAGCCGGTCCTCGAATGGGTTCTCCATTGGCTTCAAGGTAGCAGAGTGCAGAGGACATAGATGGCATAGGGACCATCGACGGGGCCTTGCGTGCGCATTGCTAAACTGGCCTCACATGCGCTTGCTCTCTACCCTCACGCTGGCTGTAGCCTGTTGCCTCGCACCGTCTTTGAGCCTCGCGCAGAGCACGGCGGCTCATGGCTGGCCGGTCTCGGACCCCAAGACTGAAGGCATGGATCCGGATGCCTTGGCGCGCTTCGATGCGGATATTGTTAGTGGCAAGTATGGCTCGGTTGATAGCATGCTGGTGATCCGCCACGGGCGGGTGGTCTATGATCGCGCTTACACGCATGACTATGATGCGATCTATGGCCAGCGGGCCGGCCAAGCCAGCGCTCTGAATGCCCACGACCCATCCGGCCCCTACAATTACTTCAATCCTTGGTGGCACCCCTACTACCGCCGCAGCAACCTGCATACTCTACAGTCAGTCACCAAAACCGTCGCCTCTGTGATCATCGGCGTGGCCAGCAAGCGCGGTGAGTTCCCCGCCCTAGATACACCGGTCCTGAAGTACTTCGACGAGAAGAAGGTGGCCAGCATCGATGACCGCAAACGCCGCATGACCATTCGTAATCTCCTCACCATGACGGCGGGCCTGGAATGGAATGAGAGCCTGCCTTACAACGACCCCACTAACTCCAGCAGCATCCTGGAAGCGTCAGCGGACTGGGTGCAGTATGTCATCGACCGGCCCATGTCGGACGAGCCCGGCACTAAGTTCAATTACAACAGCGGAGCCACGGAGCTGCTGGCCCATATCTTCCGCCAAGCCACCGGACAGGACATGGAAGAGTATGGCGCCAAGCATCTTTTTCAACCCCTGGGCATCAAGGATTGGTTCTGGAAGCGCATTCCGTGGGGCCTAGTCGATTCCGAAGGCGGCCTCTATCTGGAGCGGCACGACCTCGCGAAGATCGCCCTCCTGTTCCACCAGAAGGGTGCCTGGAAGGGTCAGCAGATCGTTGCTGAAGATTGGGTGAAGGCTTCGCTCGAGCCCGCCATCGCTGTATCTCCCAACTCGGCCGTCAAGTATGGCTACAAGTGGTGGCTCTACCCGTACGCCAAGGGCGACTCGCGGCTGGCCTTTGCTGGATCGGGCTTCGGGGGCCAGTTGCCCATCGTGATCCCGGAGGACGATGTGGTGGTGGTTTTCACTGCTTGGAATATCCTGGGCGGCAAGTCCTTGAGTCACCGCGAAGCGATCGACCGGATTCGAGCCGCGGTAGCCGACCGGAAGCCTTAGCGCTGGCCACTCCCGCTCATCCGGCTAGGCCCACCAATCCCATCTGCCGATAGCGCATCCAGCCAGCATTGGCGCAAGCTAGGGTCATGGAGATTTCACTCGCTCACTTTTCTACCGAACTGGCCTCGCTGGTGGATCGCACGGCGGCTTCGGTGGTGACGGTTCATGCCCGTCCGCGCATCACTTCCAGCGGCGTCCTGTGGGCACCGGGAGTAGTGGTGACAGCTGATCACACCGTCACCCGGGACGACCAGATCCACCTCACTCTGCCTTCCGGCGAGCGCGTGGCGGCGCAACTGAGAGGACGCGACGGCTCGACTGATCTGGCGGTGCTGACGTTTGAGGGCGATGGCGGCGCTCCTTGGCAGCGCGCCGCACGGGCGGTGCAGCCGGGCCACTTGCTGTTGACGGTGGGACGCAATGCGGACACGGGTCCAACGGCGGCACTGGGGATCTTGAGCGCTGCGGGTGGCGAATGGAAGACCTGGCGCGGGGGTAAGCTGGATCAGTTTCTGCGGCTGGACGTGTCGCTGTTTCCCGGCTCAGTCGGCGGAGCGGTGGTGAACATTGAGGGCGGCCTGGTGGGTGTGGCGAGCGACGGCCTGTCTCGCCTATCGCCGCTGGCCATTCCCGTCGCCACGGTGGATCGGGTGGTGGCGGAGTTGCTGGCCAAGGGCCGGATCGCTCGTCCGTACCTGGGCGTGGGGCTGCAACCGGTCCGGTTACCATCCGGCCCCGGCTTGATCCTGCTGTCGGTTGAAGCTGGGAGCGCTGCCGACAAGGCCGGGTTGTTGGTAGGCGATGTACTGCTAGGCTTTGGCGGCGGCACGACGGAAGATCCGGGTGACGTGCAGACTATCCTGCACCAGCACCAACCAGGCGACAAACTGACAGCTCGCATCGTTCGGGGTGGTGAACACATCGAAGTAGAAGTCGAGATCGGCGAGAAAGAGGCCTAGATGACCCCGGGATTTGGAGAGGTGGCGGAACAGTTGCGCCGCTCGACCGTCCAGGTCCATGTGGGCGGGGAGCGGGGCGAGGGTGGCAGCGGGTCCGGTGTGTTGTGGAACTCAACCGGCCTGGTGGTCACCAACGCCCACGTGGCGCGCGGGCCGAAGGCCACGGTGACCTTGTGGGATGGCCGCAAGTTCGCGGCTGAAGTGCAGGCACGGGACGAGGCTCGGGATCTGGCGAAGCTCCAGATTCAATCGAACCAGCTTCCGGCTGCTGCCATCGGCGATTCATCGCGCCTGCGTCCCGGCGAACTGGTGGTGGCGGTGGGCAACCCGCTGGGCTTTATCGGAGCGCTGACCACTGGGGTGATCCACGACGTGGGCCCGGTGCCGGGCCTGTCGCGACGCGATTGGGTGCAGGCTGATGTGCGCCTGGCCCCAGGCAACTCCGGCGGACCGCTGGCGGATTCAAGCGGCCGCGTGATCGGGATCAACAGCATGGTGCTGTCACCTCAGCGCGGCGGGGGCTTGGGGCTGGCGGTGCCCTCGAACGCGGTCCGGGAGTTTCTGGCACGCGGGGGTGATGCTCCCCGGATTGGAGTTGCGGTGCGCCCGGTGACGGTCCGGTTTAAGCAGCGAGATGGCCCTGGCATGGTGGTGCTGGAAGTGCAGCCCGGCACGCCGGCGGCGGCGGCTTCCCTGATGATTGGCGATGTGATCGTGGGGGCGCACGGCCGCTTGTTCGACACCTGGGATGACTTGAGTTGGGCCATTGAACACGCGGCGCTGCGGGTCCCGTTGCAGTTCCTGCGTGGTGACCGGCGGACGATTCGGGAAACGGTGGTTCACATGGGGAAGTTGGCCCAAGCCGCATGAGCTTGCCTGAGGAGTTGAACTTCATGGCGGAGCGCCCGGCCCGGACGCGGCCGATCCGCGTGCAGGTGACGGCGCGGTCGCCGGTGGTGCAGGCGGGGCTGGAGGCGATGATGCGCGAATCGGGTGTGGTGGAGATCACGCGGCACAATGCCGACGTGTTGTTGACGGAAACCGTTCCGGCGGGCGCACAGGGCACGCCGGTGGTGTGGCTCTCCGACGAAGGCACGCTGCGGGATGGTGTGCGCGGTCTCCTGCCCCGTGAGGCGGGGGAACACGAGATTGTCGCCGCCGTGGAGGCAGTGGCCGCGGGGCTGATTGCCGTTCACCCGCAGTTTCTGGACACTCTGCAGGCGCGTCCGGTGATGGAGTTGGCCGAGCCACTGACGCCGCGAGAATCCGAGGTGCTCCGCCTGCTGGCCGAGGGCGTCGCCAATAAGGAGATCGCCTGGCGGCTGAGCATCTCCGAGCACACGGTGAAGTTCCATGTCGCCAGTGTGCTGGATAAACTGAACGCTTCCTCACGAACCGAGGCGGTGGCGAAGGGCATCCGGTCTGGGTTGGTGGTGGTGTAGGCTTCCTGCTTTAGCCAAGGACGGCGGCGTCACAGGGTGTAGCAACGGTGATTCCGGTGTTGGCGGCCCGGTAACAACTCTCCACCAACTGCAATGTCCGCAGATAGTCCGCGCCATGGCTTTCAAACTCCGCGCCGGAGCGGAGACATTGGGCAAAATGGAGCTGGGTGTTGTAGCAACTGTCGCCACGATAGCCGACCGCCGGGATCGTCCAGGAGTGCGCGTAGCGCTGGCCGCCACGCGGTTCGATGGTGATGTGGCCACTGGCATCTAGCCACAGCGTACCGCCGGTAGCGTCGATCCGGAGATTGCCCATGCCGTGGCTGCCTTCCGGTGCCGCTTCATCCATCGGGGAGCAGCGGTTGCCATCCATGATGCCGGCAAAGCCATCGCCGAATCGTAGCGTAATGATGGCCAGATCTTCGCCGGCAATCGCCGGGTTCACTTTAGCGGTCAGGCAGGCGGCGGCTTGCGGGTCGCCGAACAGGTAGCGCGCGGAATCCAGGTAGTGCACCAGCGTCTCAAAGATCAGGAAGCGCGGATAGCTGACGAAGTACGGCTGGTTGGGGTAGGGCTTTTCGAGCAGTCCGTCATTGGCGCGGTGCACCCACCGGAAGCTGAATGGAGTGCCGAGCGCGCCTGAATCGAGCAGCCGCTTGATCTCGCGGTACCAGGCCTGGAAGCGCCAATTCTCATTCACCATCATCCGCGTTGCCGCGCCGGGCGGGAACAGTGACACCAGTTCCTCGGCTTCCCCAAGTGTCGGTGCGAGCGGCTTCTGGCACAGCACATGGACGCCATGCGCCAACGCGATGCGGGCCATCGGCAGGTGCTGATCCGGCCGCGTGACGACATCGACGAAGTGGGGCCTTTCAGCGGTCAACATCTCGGCGAAATCGTTGTAGACGCGGGGGATGCCGTAGCGGTTGGCGAAGGCTTGAGCGCGGTCAGGGTCCAGGTCACAAACCGCCGCGATCTCCACTTGGGGCGACATCCGGTTCCAGGCTTCCATCTGAAACTGGGCAAAGAATCCACACCCGGCCAGGGTTCCCTTGAGTGGCACGGCATCATTCATCGGTCCGATCAGTGTATCGAACCCGCCGCGCGGGCCGCAGACGACGGGCTCAGCGCCTAATCAACGGAGGCTCGGAGATCTGCGGTTGCTTTCTGAACACTGTTCTGTTAGAGTCAGGGCGATGGGTGTATCGGAACGGAAAGCTCGGGCGAAAGAGGCACTCCGGCAGCATATTCTGGATGCGGCGACGGAGCTGTTTGTCTCGGAAGGCTACCAGAATGTTTCGATGCGGAAGATCGCCGACAAGATCGAATACGCCCCCGCCACCATCTACCTCTACTTCAAGGACAAGCGAGAGATTGGCGAAACGATTGTCCGCGAAGTCTTTGAGCAGTTGACGGAGCAGTTGCAAACGCTGGAAAAGTCGATCACAGATCCCGGTGAAGCGTTGCGTGCGGGCCTTCGTTGCTACATTCTTTTTGGCCTGGAACATCCGCATCACTACCTGCTGACATTCGGCCCAGACCCGGAGCCCGACCTCTCGGGCGAGCTGACCCCCACGGACCGCGCCGGCCTGGAAGCGCTGGCGCAGCTTCGTAAAGCATTGATTCGCTGTATGGATGCGGGTACAGTGCGGCGGGACGATCCGGATGTTTTGGCGCAGACCACGTGGATGTGTCTCCACGGGATCACTCAGATGCTGATCTGCCTGAGGACCACTCCCAATTTTCCAATGGCCCCGGAAGAAGCCGTCATCTCCACCGGTCTTGACATTTTGCTGCGCGGCCTGCGCCCGTAGTACCCACCCGGCTCGTTGCCGGTCCAACTGGTTCACTCCGTTTCATTCCATGTGTTTCCGGCGGTCTCACCCAAGGATGCCATCGTCCACCCCATCTTCTGTCCCTAGGTGGGTTTTTCTCTTGACTTCCTCGACTGCAGTTCTCATAATGAACAGTGTTTAGTAAACATTGTTCACCAAAAGGACTGTGGTAATGACAACGCTGGCTTGGAAGAATCTTTTTTACGACAAAGTCCGATTGGCGGTCACGCTGACGGGAATCGTTTTTGCGCTGATCCTGATCATTGTGCAGTTCGGTTTGTTTCTGGGATTTCTGGATACAACGGCCAATGTGGTGGTCCGGTCCGGGGTTGACCTGTGGCTGACGGCTCCGGGTGTTCCGCATGTCAACGGAGCGGCCGCCTTTCCGGAGAAGCGCCGGTATAAGGCCCTGGCGGTGGAGGGCGTGGATCGCGTGGAACGGTTCGCCTTGCAATTCGCCCAATGGAAGCTGCCCACCGGATCGCAGGAATCAGTCCAGGTGACGGGCTTCGATCTGGACGGGGGCATGGGTGGGCCGTGGAACATCATCGCGGGCAGCGTGGAAGCGTTGCGGGGCGACGACACGATCATCGTGGATCAGCTGTACCTGGAGAAGCTGGGCGTGAAGGGCTTGGGGGATTCCATTGAGATCAACCAGCGTCGCGCACGAATTGTCGGCTTAACTCAAGGCATCCGCAGCTTCACCACCTCACCCTACGTCTACACCAGCTTCAAGAATAGCCAGAACTACACACTGCTGAAGGAGGACGAGACCTACTTCCTGCTGGTGAAGGCCAGACCCGGCGTGGACCTGCAGAAGCTGAAGGCCGACCTGAAGGCAGCGATTCCGGATGTGGACGTCTTTACCAATGACGAAATGCGGAGCCTGACGCAGAGCTACTGGCTGTTCACCACAGGGGCGGGCGTCACCACCTTGATGGGCGCAGTGCTGGGCCTGCTGGTGGGCATCGTGGTGGTGGCGCAAACGATCTATTCCGCAACGGTGGACCACATTCGCGAGTTCGGCACGCTGAAAGCGATGGGCGCGCGGAACAGCTACATCTATCGCATCATCATCGAACAGGCGCTGATCTCCGCCACGATGGGCTACAGCCTGGCGTTGGTAGCGGGCTGGTTTGTGGCCAAGAGTAGCGAAACAGGCAACGCTGCGATTCTGCTGCCGCCAGAGATGGCGGTGGGCCTGTTCTTCCTCGCGCTCGCCATGTGCATTATGGCCAGCGTAATCTCCATCCGCAAGGCCACCTCGATCGATCCGGCGATGGTCTTCAAGAGCTAGCCCCAACACCGGGAAAGGACACCAATATGCAACCACTCATTGAATTGCGCAACGTCACCAAGACCTACGGCACCGGCGATTCTGCGGTGCACGCGCTGCGGGCCACCGATCTGACGGTGCGGGCGGGCGAGATACTACTGATGTGCGGACCTTCGGGGTCCGGCAAGACGACGCTGTTGTCGATCATGGGCGCGATTCTCAGCGCCACTTCCGGCAGCGTCAAGCTGTTGGGCCAGGAGATTGTCGGCATCAAGGAATCACGGCTGCCCGACATCCGGCTGAGCAACATCGGCTTCATCTTTCAGGGCTTCAACCTGTTCCCGGCGCTGACGGCGCTGGAGAACGTCGAGGTGGCCCTGACATTGAAGGGTCTTTCGAAAAGCGCCGCCCGCAAGCGCGCCCAGGAGTTGCTGGAGCAGGTGGGTTTGGCCGATCGCATGAAGCACCACCCGGCCGATCTCTCGGGCGGTCA
The DNA here is from genome assembly GCA_947458745.1 of Bryobacteraceae bacterium. Taxonomy (GTDB): domain Bacteria; phylum Acidobacteriota; class Terriglobia; order Bryobacterales; family Bryobacteraceae; genus JAPKYZ01. Next base: position 10,795 of record CANGYQ010000013.1, read on the forward strand.
AAAGCAGCGCGTGGCCATTGCCCGAGCACTGGCGGGAGATCCGAAGATCATCCTGGCCGATGAACCCACCGCGGCGCTCGATTCACAGAGCGGGCAACTGGTGATGGAGACGCTCTCCACCCTGGCCCGCGACCGTGGGCGGGCGGTGGTGATCGTTACCCATGATTCGCGCGTGCTGCATTACGGCACACGCATGGTCCATATTGCCGATGGCCGCTTGGAAGAACAAGCCCACGGCGTACAACAGTCCAACCAGATCGAACACGAAGGAGTCACCGCATGAAACGCACATTGATCATTACCCTGGCCGCCATCCTGGTGACGGGAGCCGCGCTTTACTGGGCACGCCCGGGCGTAAAGGCCGCCAACCCGGCCGAGACGCCAGCAGCCACGCCCCGCAAGAACTCCGGTGAGATGGTGGTGGCCGCCGGTCGCGTGGAGCCCGCCTCGGAGGAGATCAAGATCGGCAGCGAAGTCGACGGCAAGCTGGCTCAAGTGCCGGTGGCGGAAGGGGACCAGGTGAAGCGCGGGCAGATCCTGGCCGTATTGGTAAACGCGGACTATCAGGCTCGCGTGGCGCTGGCCGAAGCGTCGATCCGCGAGCGGCAGGCGGATCTCGAACGCCTGACCAACGGCAACCGCGCCCAGGAGAAGCGCGAATCCGACGCCATCGTGCGCGAGGCGGAAGCGGTGCTGGCCAACACCCAGGCCGAGTTGGACCGGCGGCGCAGCCTGCTGGACCGGGGCGCGATTGCGCGCTTTGAGTTCGATTCCGCTGAGCGCGAGTTTCGCGTCGCCCGCGCCCGGCTGGACGCCGCGAAGGAACGCTCCGGTTTGGTGCATGAAGGCTTCCGTGCGGAGGACCGCAAGCGGGTTGAGGCTGAGATCCAGCGCGCCCAGGCGCAGCTGCGCGAAACGCAGGCGATGCTGGCCAAGACCTACATCCGCTCACCCATCGACGGTGTCGTGCTCCGCAAGAAGCTGCGGGCGGGTGAAAGCGTCTCGGGCAAAGGCGACACGCCGGTGGTAACTCTGGGTGACCTGTCACGCTTGCGCGTGCGGGCCGATGTGGATGAAAGCGACGTGGCGCGGTTGATGCTGGGCCAGGCCGCTCATGTGACGGCCGCCGCTTATGGTGACCGCAAGTTCACGGGCAAGGTGGTTAAGATTGGCCAGATTCTGGGCCGCAAAAACATCCGTACCGACGAACCGACCGAACGCGTGGACACGAAGATTCTGGAGACGCTGATTGAGTTGGACTCCGGCCAACAGATCCCGGCCGGTTTGCGTGTGGATACGTTTATCCACACGACCCGCTAAGGCTCGTCTTCACACTACAAATACTTACAGAAAGAGTTTAGGAGCACTGATATGTACGCCCTGGTGGCACTTACGCTAGCCGTGTCTCTACGCGACGCCGTGGAGCAGGCAGGCAAACTAAACCCCGATGTCGCGCTGGCGCGGCTGCGGGTGATGGAGGCGGAAGCACAAGCCGCTTCGGTCCGGTCGGCGCAACTGCCGCAACTGAACGCCACGGTGGGACAGACTTACCAGACCACCAACCTGCAAGGGATCGGCGTCATCATTCCCGGTGTCTCCTCGCGGGTGGGGCCGTTTAAGGTGTTCGACACGAGGCCCCGGCTGACGCAGACCATCTTCGACGCTGGGCTGGTGTCGCAGATCCGGGCGGCCCGCATCGCCGTCGAACAGAACCGCTATGCCGTGGAAGCGGCGCGGGAAGCCACGCAGCAGGCCGTGCTGGACCTGTACCTGCAAGCATTGCAGGCCGAGTCCCGCATACTGGCCTCGAAGGCACGCCTGGAGACAGCTCGGGTGGTGCTGAAGCAGGCGCGGGACCGCGAGGCCTCCGGCGCGGCATCGAAGCTGGATATCGCGCGCTCCGAACAGGAGTTCTACAACGAAGAGCAAGTGATGGTGAATGCCGAACGGGACTACCGCGTGTTGAAGACGGCGCTGGCCCGCGCCATTGGCCTTGATAGTGAAAAGCTGGATATCGAGCGGATGGACGCGAATCCGATGAAGCTGCTTCCGCCCGCCGATGCCGAGACCAAGGCCGCCATGACCGGGCGCGCCGAGTTGAAGTCTGACGAAGCCGGGATCCGGCGAGCCACCCAAGAGATGGAACGCGCGCGGCGTGAGTATCTGCCCAAAGTCGGCTTCAGCGGCGACTATGGCGTTTTGGGCCAACACCCGGCGCAGAATCTCTCCACCTACTCGGTGGGGGTCTCGGCATCCATTCCGATCTGGACCAGTGGCCGGATCTCGGCTGACGTTGCCGCCGCGCGGGCTCGGGTTGACCAGGCTAAAGAACAGTTCCGCCGTACGCGGTTGGCGGTGGAAGACGAAACCCGGCAGTCATTGCTGCGCTGGCAGGCGGCGCGGGAGACGCTGGTGCTGGCCGAAAAAGCCTCCGCAGCGGCCCGGGAGAGCGTGGCGCTGGCCCGGTTGCGGTTTGAGGCGGGCTTGTCCACCAACATCGACACGGTGATCGCCCAGGGGCGGTTGGCGGAGGCGGAGGATGCAGAGATCCGCAATCGATATGAAGTGTTGCGGGCGCGCGCGTCGTATGCCCGGTCGAAGGGTGACGTCAATACTTTCTTCGAAGGGATGTAGCGCCGGAAGTCGGTATAATCGCGATCACGCCCGCCCAGCGGGCGGCAACTTTCATGAATCGCCGAACCGTACTTTCGCTCCCGCTGGCGGCTGCCGCCGCCGCTGCCACCCGCAAGACTGACTTGGCGATTGAGAAGGACGGCTTCCGGATCAACGGCAAGCCCACTTATGCCGGCCGCCGTTATCGTGACCTGAAGATCGAAGGGCTACTGATGAATTCGCGGATGGTGCAGGGCATCTTTGATGACAGTAATCCCGAGACCCGGAACCGCTGGGCGTACCCAGACACCAAGCGGTGGGATGCGGACCGCAACACCCGCGAGTTTATCGCCGCGATGCCGGAATGGAAGCGCCATGGCCTATTGAGCTTCACCATCAACCTGCAGGGCGGCAGCCCGGAAGGCTACTCCAAAGGACAGCCCTGGGAAACCGGTGCCATCGCCGCTGATGGAACGCTGAAGCCCGCGTACATGAGGCGGCTGGAGCTGATCTTGAATCGCGCTGACGAACTCGGCATGGTGGCCATCGTGGGTGGCTATTACTTTGGGCAGGACCAACGCGTGAAGGATGAAGCCGCCGTCAAACGGAGTATTGAGCTGCTGACCGGCTGGCTGCTGGACCACGACTACCGGAACGTGCTGCTGGAGATCGACAACGAATGCAACGTGAAGGCCTACGATCACGACATTCTAAAGCCGGAGCGGGTGCATGAGTTGATCCTGATGGCTAAGCAGATGACGCGTCGCGGGCGCCGCCTGTTGGTGGGCACCAGCTACGGCGGCGGAGCGGTGCCATTGCCGAATGTCGTGAAGGCGTCCGACTATTTGCTGCTCCACGGGAACGGCGTCAAGGACCCGGCCCGCATCACCGAGATGGTGCGCCAGACCCGGCAAGTGGACGGCTACCGGCCGATGCCCATTCTGTTTAACGAAGACGATCATTTCAACTTCGATCAGCCGCTGAACAACATGATGGCCGCAGTGGGCGAGTATGCCTCCTGGGGCTACTTTGATCCGGGGGCGAGCGACTATTCCGATGGTTATCAGTGCCCGCCGGTCAACTGGGGTTTGTCGACGGATCGCAAGCGCGCCTTCTTTGGCCTGCTGAAGCAAGTGACTGGAGCGTAGCCAGATGCGAGGCCGCTTTCGTGTCTTTGACACCCATACACACATCGGCACGGCGCTGCACAGCGGGCGCCAGTATTCGGCTGATCAGCTACTGCGCGCAATGGACCGGGCGGGTATTGACCGGTCACTGGTGATTCCCTTCCCGGTAGTGGCTGACGCTCGCGCGGCACATGATGAGATCGGACGGGCGGTGCAGGCACATCCGGACCGGCTCAGCGGTGTCGTCTGCCTGAATCCCTTCCTGCCCCGGGCGGAGTTTTTGGACGAAGTTCGCCGCGCTGTCGAGACCTATGGCTTCCGCGCCTTGAAGCTGCAGCCGCAGTACCAGCCGCTGAATCCGCTGTGGCGCACGAGTGACTTCTTTTTTGAGACGGCCTTGGAACACCGGTTGCCCATCATCTGCCACACCGGCTCCGGTATTCCCTATTCCCTGCCCGCCTTGATGATGGACCCGGCGCGGCGGTATCCCGACCTGAAGATTGTGCTCGCCCATTGCGGCGGTGGGCTGCTGGTGGGCGAAGCGATTGTGGCGGCGGACTTCTGCCCCAACATCTATCTGGAGCTATCCAGCCTGATGCCAAACCACGTGCTGGAGGTGATGCACCGCGTGCCGAGCAGCCGGCTGATGATCGGCTCCGACCTGGCGGAGAACCTTGATGTCGAAATCGGCAAGATTGAGGGCTTGGCCGTCAACGATGAGGACAAGCGCCGAGTGTTGTGGGAGACGGGCTGCGCGGTGTTTGGCGGGTAGCCCGGCCTACAGCACCAGCGCGAGGGAGCCCAACACCCCGGCGCGATCCCCCAGCTTGGGCCGGACCAGTTTGGGTGCGGGTACGTAGCCGCGCAGTTCCTGCTTCAGCTTGACGCGCACGGCTTCGATCAGGCCCTTGGTCTTCATCACGCCGCCACCCATCACGATCATCTTGGGTGACAGCGTGCAGGTGATGTTCATCAACGCCCAGGCCAGATAGTCGGCTTCGTAGGCGCCACCAGAGGCGGCCACGGCGGGGCCACTAGCCATGCCCTCCAGGCAATCGCCATGCAGGGGGCAGACGCCCTTGAAACGGTCACCTTTGACTCGCGGGAGGCGGAGGTGGCCCATTTCCGGATGAGCCAGGCCACGCGCGAGCCGGCCATTCACCATGGCACCGCCGCCGATCCCGGTGCCGACGGTGAGGTAGACAAAATCATCAATGCCTTGCACCGCGCCCCAGCGGTGTTCGCCGAGGGCGGCCGCGTTGACGTCGGTGTCGATGGCGACCTTCACATCAAGCGCCCGCTGAATGATAGTGCCGATGGGGACGCCGCGCCAGTCGAGCTTGGGTGTGGTCTTGGTGATGGCGGCGCGTTCCAGATCCACCGGGCCAAAACAGCCGATGCCGATCTTCTTCACGCCCCGTCCGGCAAAGAAGGCGATGACATCGCGGAGGGTCTCTTCCGGGGAGCGCGTCGGGATGGGCGGCGAGACTTCCAGGTCGGCCGGCCCGGTGCCCACCGCGCAGATGAACTTGGTGCCACCCGCTTCGATGGCACCAACCAGAGCGGTGCCCATCTTACTTGGCCCGGCCCACGCGCTTCATGACGTTCTTGACACCGCCCATCACCCGCTCCTCGACATCGGGGGCAAATGGTCCGGGCTGGCCGTAGTAGATCATGCTGTCCACTGCCTCATAACCGCCCTCCTTCAGGATCTGCGCGGTGGGGATGTAGCACATGACATCGTTGGAATAGCCGGCCACGACGGTGTTTTCGCCGGGGAACTCCTTCTTGGTGCGCAAGCCATAGCCGACGACGAGTTCACCGCCCAGGGCGACATAGGTGACATCTTTGCCCAGGCGAATCGCCTGCACCGGGTACGCCACTTTGGTCACCGGGCGACGCTCGTCATAGGCCTTCAGCATCTCTTTGGCGCGGCGCACGGCGGCGGGCGTTTTGGAACTGAGTTCTTTCTCGAAGTCTTCGCGGGTGTGGGGCGCAAATTGAAGCTCGGTTAACTGGAAGGCGGCCCGCAACGGTCCGCGGACGGGCTTCATTTGCCCTTTCAGGACCGCATCCACCGCCGTGGCCAATGTCCGGCCGTGCTGGATGGCGAGTTCATCCTTGCTGCGCGGGTTAGGGTTCTGATCGCCGCCCGCCAGCAGCATAAACATGCCCGCCGCGCCGGGATGCATCTTCTCAAACTCGATCTGGGCGAAACCGGCATAATCGCCGCTCAACTTGTAGAACTCCCCGGTGAGCGTGGTGTTGTGGCAGGCATAGCCGAACAACGCCGCCCGCAGCTTGCCATCCGCACCTTTGAGCGCCAGCACGGGAACGCTGTGGTCAACGGCACCTTGAGGATTGACCCCAATGGTGACCTTGCCATTCGCATTGAACTGCCGCCGGTTCACCGCAAAGGGTGCCTTGCCTTCACCGTAGGCGATGTCGCCCGGTTGCAGGTCACCAATGGCCGCACCGATGGTGTCAATCAGCGTCTTGGTGAGCATTTGGGCGTAATCGCGCACCCGCTGGGACTCTTCGGGGGAGAAATCAAACATGGTGTTGAGGTTCTCGCGCACCATCGGACCGGTGTGGGTGTGCGAGGAGTTCAGCATCAGCCGGGACCGGTCCAGCCCCCATCGTTTCTGGCACTCGGCACCAATCTGCTCCGAGATCGCGCGCGGGAGGCCGATGATGTCGGTGGTGACGATCACCGCGCGCTGGCCGCGCTTGTCTTCCATCGCGATGGCCTTGGCCCACAGATCGTGCACCACACCTTCGGAGGGCTTGTTCCGGTTGCCATAACCGGACATCCAGATGGGGCCGCCGGGCGTGATCTTCATGCGTGCCACTCCGATCTTCCAATCCGCGGCCGATGCCGGCAACAGTAGCGCAAGCAGCAGCGCAAAACACCTCAACATCATCATCTTTCTGTTATAGACTAAGGGCTTCACAGAGTTCTCCCAAATGAATTTCCTCGCACCGTCACTCCGTAGTGCGCTGGCGGCGATACTCATCGCTGTGCCGGCTTCCTCCCAGGCCACCTCCACGGGAGGCGATATCCGCGGCACCGTGGTAGACCCCAGTGGTAGCGCTATTGCCAAGGCTCGCGTCACGTTGACTGATGACGCCCGCGGAATCAATCGCGCGGTGGAGAGCAATGCGGACGGCGCGTTCATCCTAGCTACGGTACCACCGGGCCTCTTCAAATTGCGCGTCGAAGTGCCGGGCTTCACCACGAAAGTGATTGAGGGACTGGAAGTGCGCGTCGGTGATGTGGTGTCGCAGTTGATCCAGATGAGTGTCTCCTCGGTCTCCACTGAACTGGTGGTGGCGGCGGACATTCAGACGGTCGAGGTGGAACGCACGCAGCAATCGAGCACCATTGAACAGAAGCGGATTAATGGACTGCCGATCAACCGCCGCAACTATCTCGACTTTGCGCTGCTGGTGCCGGGAGTGGTGGAGACGACGTCGCTGGTGGACGATACGTCGTTCCGGCCGATTCAGACTCCGCAATCGGGCCTGAGTTTTGGCGGGTCGAACGGACGCGGCAATGGCTTTTTTATTGATGGTGTGGAGAACTATCAGACCTCCGGCGGCGTCCGGCCCAGCGTTTCGCAGGAGGCCGCGCAGGAGTTCCAGATCAACCGCAACAGCTTTTCGTCGGAGTTCGGCAATGCGTCCGGCGGCGTGATCAACATCATCACCAAGAACGGCTCCAACGCTCTGCACGGCAACCTCTTCGGGTTTCTCCGCCACCGCAGCATCCAGGCCCGCAACTACTTCGACCCCGGCAAGTCGGCCTTCACCCGCACTCAGGCCGGGGGCACGCTGGGTGGAGCGCTGAAGAAGGATACGACCTTCTTCTTCCTCGCCTATGAAGGGCTGGGCCGCCAGGAGACCAATTTCGTACCCCTGCTGCAGGACCGGTCTGTGTTCGACTCCCTTACCCCCTCGCAGAATGCGTTGTTCCGTTTTCTCGATACGACGGGCAATCCCGCCCTGGTGGGACTTTCGCGGCTGGGCCGGGCCCAGTTGACGCCCGCCAACAATCCGAGGGTATTGCAGTTATTCAACTCCAACAGCGGCACATTTCCATTCAAGGAGAATCTGAACACGTTCTCTTTGCGCCTCGACCACCGGTTCAGCGATAACCACAACGTCTTCTTCCGCAGCAATTCCACCTGGAACTTCCAGCAGAATTCGGCCTTTGGCGCGCTGGATGGCTTCAACCGCGGCCGTTCGCTGGATATCGCGGATTCCACGGCCGTGATCGGCGACACGATGGTAATTAGCCCGCGCTTCATCATTGAGTCGCGGCTGATGTTCAACTACAACCAACTGGATGTGATCCCCACTGACAAGTTCGGCCCGGAGATCAATATCAATGGCGCGGGCTTCTTTGGACGCCAGATCTTTCTGCCCTTTGACGGGATCGAGCGGCACTACCAGGCGATGCAGAACTTTACCGTCACCAAGGGTAGCCATACGGTGAAGTTCGGCTACGACATCAACCCGGTCCGCAACAACAACCAGTCGGAGACCTTCTTTGGCGGACGGTTCACCTTTAGTGAAGCCCTGCCGTTGGCGCTGGTGCTGCAAGTGGCGTCAGGCGACCCCACGCTGCCCGCGCAGTTGGGCCAGTTGCTGGGTGGTTCCGGCCGTACGGATCTGATTCCGTCCTTGAGCGCCCCCATCACGGCCCTGCAATCGTACGCACTGGGCCTGCCCGTGCTTTACCAGCAAGGTTTTGGCGACTCCAACTATGTGATCCGGACTGGCCGCTATTCGGGCTTCCTGCAGGACACCTGGAAGGTGAACCGCAACCTGACGCTGAACTACGGCGTGCGCTATGAGATTGAGCGCCACAACCCGATCGTGCCGCGCGACAACAACAATTTCGCCCCCCGCTTTGGCTTTGCCTGGTCTCCGGCGAAGGATGGCAAGCTGGCCATTCGCGGCGGCTATGGACTGTTCTATTCGCAGGTGAACTCACAGATTGCGGGCGTGGCTGATCCGCTCTCCGGCCGGTACATCAACCAAGTGTTGGCCACCGCGCAGGGCAGTGTGTTCCAGCAGCCTGGCGCACCCGCCGGAACCACCTGGAGTTCGTTCGGGATCTACCAGGCGCTACTGGGCCGCGGCATCCTGGGCAACCGCACGCCGACCACGCAGGATCTGGCGAATCTGGGCATCAATATCCGGCCCGGTCTACCGGGATCGGTGGTGTTTGGCATGGACCCAGGATTCGTGAATCCGTGGGCCCATCAGGCCAGCTTTGAGATCGAGAAGGGTTTGGGGCCGTGGGCCATTTCGGTGGGCTACAACTTCAACCGCGCGGCGCACCTGGCCCGGATCACGGGCCGCAATGTCCGCTACACCGGCCAGCGGCTGCCGGACGGACGTCCCACCTTTGCCCGCATCAACCCGGCGCTGCTGCAGAACAACATTTTCACCTCCGACGCCAACAGTTTCTATCACGCCGGCATGCTGCAGGTGACCCGCCGGTTTACGCGCGGCTTCTCGCTGAACACCAGCTACACGCTGTCCAAGGCGATGGACGAATCAACCGACTTCAATTCGGACTATTCGCCGCAGGACCAACTGAATGCCCGGGCTGACCGCAGCCTGTCTCCATTCCACCAGAAGCACCGCTTCGTCCTCAGCGCAGTGTATGAGTCGCAACTGAAGAACTCGGTCTTGGGCCGCTGGAGCATGGCTCCGATTATCCAGTACAACTCCTGGCGGCCGTTCAACCTGCTGACGGGCGTCGATGCGCAAGGCGATACGTATACGACGAATAAGCGTCCGGCGCACCTGGGCCGCAATATGGGTCAGGGGCCGGATTTTGTGGCGGTGGATATGCGGATCTCGCGGCGCTTCCAGGTGGGCGAACGGGGCACGCTGGAGTTTATTGCCGAAGGCTTCAACCTGATGAACCGGACGAACTTCCGGTCGATCAACAACATTGTGGGCGACGTGCCGTACCAGACGCTGGGCAGCCCGATTGTCGGCAACCGGCGCCCGGCCAGCTTTCCGTTGGCCTATACCAGCGCCCAGAACCCGCGCCAATTTCAGTTTGGCCTGAAGTTCTACTTCTAGCCGCACCGGCCCGGCATCAGCTGGTTGGGAAGTCATCGAGCGGGGGGAATCCCTTCCTGAAGGGAGATTGCTGCCCATCCGCGCGCGGTGCGCTAGAATCATTAACGGTAGGAAATAAACCCAATTTCATGAGTAATTTGATCGTTCTCGGCGCGCAATGGGGCGACGAGGGCAAAGGCAAGCTGGTTGACCTGTTCTCGGAACGGTTTGATATCGTCGCTCGTTATCAGGGCGGCCACAACGCCGGCCATACCGTCTACATTGGCGAAAAGAAATTCGTCCTGAAGCTGATCCCCAGCGGGATTTTGCGCCCGGGCGTCAAGGCCGTCATCGGCAACGGCGTGGTCATCGACCCCGCCGCACTGCTGAGTGAGATCAAGACGCTGGAAGCAGCCGGGATCAACGTCACGGGCCAACTAGCGATCTCCAGCCGGGCCCACGTGATCTTTCCCTTTCACCGCATGGTGGAGAAGGTCTCCGAGGGTCGCGCGGACCGCGTGGCCATCGGCACCACTTCCCGCGGTATCGGACCTTGCTATGAGGACAAGATCGGCCGCCGGGGAATCCGCATGGCGGATCTGGTGGCGGGCAATTTTGATGCGCTCTACCGGGATCTGGCGGAGGATAAGGCCACGCTGGCCAAGGCCTTCGAGATTGCGAATGATCTCGACGTGGATGCCATCCTGGCCGAGTACAAGGAACTGGCGGGGCGCCTGAAGCCGATGGTGTGTGACACGGTGCACCTGCTGAGCACCGCCGTACGCCGCGGCAAGCGCATCATGTTTGAAGGGGCCCAGGGTACGATGCTGGACGTTGATCACGGCACCTATCCGTTTGTCACGTCGTCCAGCGCGACGGCTGGCGGCGCGTGCACGGGTACGGGCGTTCCGCCCACGGCGATCAATGGTGTGCTGGGCATCTCCAAGGCATACATCACGCGCGTCGGTGCCGGACCTTTCCCCACCGAACTTCACGATGAGCAGGGCGAACTGATCCGCCAGCGGGGCAATGAGTTTGGCTCCGTCACCGGACGGCCGCGCCGTTGCGGCTGGTTCGATATTCCGCTGCTGAAGTACACGGCGGCCATCAATGGCTTTGATTCATTGGTGATCACGAAACTGGACGTGATGGATGGCTTGGCCGAAGTGAAGGTCTGCGTGGACTACAAACTGCGCGGCGAGATCGTTGAGGGCATGCCAGCGATCAATGCAGATTTGGAGGCCGTGGAACCGGTCTACCAGTCGCTGCCTGGCTGGTCTGAACCAACGCGGGGCATCACCGATGTGACGAAACTGCCTGCGGCGGCTCGTGACTATCTTCGTTTTCTGGAAGAAGCAACCGGCGTTGAAGTAGGCTGCATCTCGACGGGTCCGGAGCGCAATGAGACTATCGTTGTTCCAGGCTCCAAGCTATCTAAGCTGATCTAGCGTAGTTCAGCAGCAATTCCAGCGGTTATCTGGTGGCGCGGGCGGAGTTCATTCCGCCTTGGGGCGAGGGGAAGCGAAACGAGTCCTTGGCCTGACAACCTGCGCCGCCTGTAGCGAGGGCTACGCCACTTCCAAACCGTTTACCCGGCCGGTGCTGCTGGCGAACGTGTCGCTCTCGATGCCCATGCGCTGCAGCATACTCACGAAGAGGTTGCTTAGGGGGGCATTGTTGTCGCGCTTGAAGGCGACATGCTGGCCGTGTCGGAAGCCGCCGCCGGCTAGGAGGATGGGCAGGTTGGTGTTGTCGTGGACGTTGGCGTCTCCCAGGCTGCTGCCGTAGAGCACCATCGTGCGGTCCAGTAAGCGCTGGCCTTCTTCTTTGGTTCCCGCCAAGTTACCCAGTAGCGTCGCAAGCAGAGCCATTTGACGGCGGTCGGCGGACTCTAACTGCCGTAGTTTGTCGGCGGATTGGCCGTGGTGGGTGAGGTTATGGTAGACCTCGCTGGATGGCTGCCCGTCGCCCAGCCGGAAGACGGGCGTGAAGAAAGCGTCGGCCATGACGGTGACGACGCGGGTCGAATCCGATTCGAAGGCCAGTTGCGCCATGGACAGCATCAGGTCGCACTTTTCAAAGAACAGCTTCCGGTCTTCGATGTCCGCCGGGGCTGGTTTGCTCGGCGTGGGTTTGGGCCGCTGCTCCCATTCGCGGGCGGTTTGGAGGCGCCCCTCCACCTCGCGAACCGACGTCAAATACTGATCGAGGCGCGCCTTGTCGCCGCTGGCCAGATTGCGGCTGAAGCGGCGGGTTTCGTCCACCAAGGTGTCCAAGATGCTGCCCCGCTCGTCTAACTTCCGTAACTGGCGCGCCACGGCTTCCTGATCGCCTTGGACAAACATCCGCTGATAGAGCTTGGCGGGGCTATCTTCTGCCGGTAACAGAACGCCGTCCCGGGTCCAGGAGAGGCTCCGGTTGCCTTTGTCGATGTTGACGCCCAGGTTCAAGGTGGGGAACCGCGTCACCTGCCCCAGCTTTTCGGCGGCGAACTGGTCGAGCGAGATCTGGTTGCGGAAGCCGCTCTTGAACGCTCCGCGGGCGGCCGTGAGGAAGCAGTTGTCAGCGCTATGGCCACCATTCACGCCCGGGTGCGAGAGGCCGCTGAAGACCGTCAAGTCATTCCGAAACGGCGCGAGCATGCTGAGATAGGGCGACGCCTGATAGTCCCGGCCGGTGCCCTGCGGGAAGAAGAGCTTTGGCAGTACGCCCAAATTGTTGGCGATGATTAGCATGCGCTGCGGTGGTGGCGATGCTGCGCGGGCGAAGGCGGGCGTCATGCATTCGAGCGCTGGCAACGCCAATCCCACACCCGCGCCGCGCAGCAGCGTGCGCCGCGAGATGGGCGGGCGGCCGGTGGATACCTGGGGCATACGCATAGTGACTACCGGCCTCCCGCCGGTCCTAAAAACAATTTACTCGATACTAACTCCAGCATCAGATCCCGCACCCGATAACCACCCGGAGCGCAGGCATCCAGCATCGCTTCCAGCTCCGCCCGGTCCGAAAACCGCACCGGAGTCCCGGTGGAATAGACCACCCACTGGCGCAGCAAGTTCCGCGCCAACTGACGCGGCTGAGCCGCGAACAGGGCCTTCAATTCACGAATGTCTTTGAAGGTCCGCCCATCGGCCAGCTTACCGCTGGGGTCCACTGGGTTGGCTAGGGTGTAGTCGTAGTCGTGCCCGGCGCGGTCGATGCCGCTGACCTTCTCACCTTGCTCCAGGCCACGATAGCGGTCCCGCCAACCACCCATAACGTCAAAGCTTTCAAGCGCCAGGCCCACGGGGTCGAACTTGGCGTGGCAGGCGGCGCAGGTGCTGGACTTGGTGTGGAGTGCCAACAGATCGCGAATGGTTCTGGCCCCCCGAATATCGGGCTCTACAGCGGGCACACCCGGAGGCGGGGGCGGAGGTGGTTCCCCCAGCAATCGATCCATGATCCAGGCGCCGCGGATGACGGGAGAAGTGGAGGTGCCGTTGGCGGTCACCTTCATGATGGCGGCTTGGGTGAGCAAGCCACCCAGCGGACTCCCAAGAGGCAGCGTGATTTTGCGTAATGCCGTGCCGGTGATGGGCGGCAATTGGTAATGCTTCGCCAGGCGTTCGTTAGCGAAAATGAAGTCCGACTGCAGTAGCGTGCGAACTGGCAGATTCTCGCGGAACAGCGTGGCGAAGAACAAGCGCGTCTCACGCTCCATCGATTCAGTCAGATACTCGTCCAGGCGGTACTCCGGGTAGAGCCGGTTGTCTGGGTCGTCGCGGCGGAGAAAGCGGAGGTTCAGCCAGTCATCGGTGAAGCTGTTGACGAACCGCTCAAAGCCTTCGCCCGCCATGAGGCGAAGCGCATGCTGGCGCACCGTTGCGGAATCCGTCAGCCGCTGATGGCGGGCAGCATCCAGCAGCTCAGCATCGGGCCGCGAATTTGCGAACAGGTGCGAGAACCGGGAGGCGATGGCGAACTGCTGCTGGCGGCCACGCGGCTCCGGCAGATAGAGAAACAGGTCCGAGCAGAGAAAGGCCTGGTATCCAGCCAGCAGTGCGTCGAGAAATGGTTCCCCTCTCGACAACCGCGCCTGTACCAGACGGTCGAACTTGGCGGTGGCCTCCTCCGGTACCGGTCCACGAGCCGCCGCCAGTATGAAGCGTCGCAGCAAACGGCTCGCCTCAGCTGGCGGGTTTTGGGGAGCGGGTGCAATGCCCAGTTCATCCAGCAGCACCCGGTGTGACGGCGGCGGCCACATCGACGGCAGGATCGGCCCTTCAATCTCAACCCACTGGAACGCCACACCCGGTTGGCCGCCTGGCGGGAATGGCGGGAAGCGGTAGGTGCCCGGCATGCCGCGAATGGCGTCGATCTGCGGCGCGGGCAGGCCCAACAGACCGTACTCGATGCTCTGGCCTTGATCGAGGCGGACGGTCGTTTTGTAGACAGCGGGCTGCGGCTCGATGTCGAACGTGCCACCGGTGGCACGGACGGGTTCGGCAATATCGTGGTTGCTGGGCTTGCGGGCCCGGAGCATCATGGGCACCGGCTGCCGGGCTGGCGCAATGACGTAGCCTTCGTTCTGCAGCACCGCGCGGGCGGAAAAGCGGACCCGGTACTCGCCCGAATAGGGTGCCGAGAACCCGCGCGGATGGGCGGCATAAGGCCAACCAGGCGAACGGAACAGCGCCATCTCGATGGCCGGATCCTCCTCCCACTCCTTCGGCAGCGGACGCGGATGCTCCTTTTCGACATTCAAGCCCCGGTTATCCTTTACAAAGAACATTGACTCGCGATTGCCGGTGCTGCGCGACCCGGGAAACAGGCGCGTGCCGAGGGCACGAAACGTCGTCACGGCGGGTGGTTGCGCCTGTTTGGCCAGCGCTTCTCGCAAGGCGAACTCGGTGGCATCCAGGTACGCCGTCAGCTGGACCCGCGAGATGTCCAGTGTCTCGGCCGTCTTGTGGAAGTGGTGGGAAAGCCGGTCTTCCGGCAGCATCTCCCTGAGGTCCAGGTAGGGCAACTGCAGGACATCCCGGAGGTTCTGCTCAAACTCGTCCCGGTTCAGCCGACGCATCAGACCGCGCCCTTGCGCCGCTACCTCAGCCGCGTCGGCCGCACGGATCGCGGCGCTCAATTCCTTCACCAAGGCCGCCCGCTGCGGGTCCGGGAGCGTGGTGCCGGGTGGTGGCATTTCGCGCTTCTCAATCCGGTCGTGGATCCGGGTCCACCGCTCGCGGGTGGCGCGGTCCTTCAACTCAAACGGCAACCCAGTCAGGTCTAGCCCGCCGGATGGGGATTTGGGATTGTGACACGGCACACAAGCCTGGTTGAGCAGCAACGGCCGCGGAGCCGCCGAAGCCGGGAGTGTGATCGCAAAAATCAACGCCGGTCTGGCGAACGTGCGCATCGCGACGGACACCAAAAGCCGGAGCGTGGACGGACGGATCATTCCTGGATCATCATATTACGCCTTCGGTGGGCCGTATCGGCCGGGGGGCTCAGGACGAATGATTTACGCCGGTCCGGAATGGGCGCGCTACAATAGAGAAGGAAAGGGGGCGCCACGGTTTCGACGGAATCGTGCTGTTTTGGAGAGGCGTGTCGGGTTCCGAGCTCCCGTTAAACGATCGGAAAACAATTAACTGCCAACACGCAGTTTGCATACGCTGCTTAATTATTAAGTAGCCGCCTAACCCGGTCAGCCCGATGGCTGGGGGACGGCGTCATAATTCGGGATAAGCGTAAGGTTTCGGTCCGGAGCCCCAAGCCGACAATCAATCGGACTAGGTGGTAGTTTTCTCGCAGGTTCTTAGGCCTCCACCGAAAATACCGAACTCTGCTACACACGTAGGCTCTTCAGGGCAAACTTTTTCGGACGGGGGTTCGACTCCCCCCGCCTCCACCATTCCATATGGCATTTCACGCCGTTGTCCACAAGGCGGAAGAAGGCGGATACTGGGCGGAAGTCCCCAGTATCCCCGGCTGCGCGACGCAGGGCGACACGATGGACGAATTACGCTCCAATCTTCGAGAGGCGATTGAAGGCTGCTTGTCGCTTTGCCTCAACTCGCATTCCGCCGAGAACTAGCACCTCGTTTTTCGCTGATGCCCCTTCTGGATCGATTGGTGATTGTGGCCGGACATGCGGTTTTGCGCAATCCGGCCCTTCCTCACTTGGACTCTTCCTGGTTTCTACTTCCCTACCAACACGGCGAAGGCGCCTGTTATCTGGCCCACATCCGCGCGGGTGTTGAACGGGCGGCGGCCGAACCGGGCACGGTGCTGATCTTCTCCGGCGGCCAATCTCGCGCCGAGGCTGGTCCTTTGAGCGAGGCCCAGGGTTACGCCATGCTGGCTGAACAGCAGGACTGGTTCGGGCATCCGGAAATGCGCACACGAACGCTGACCGAAGAGCGCGCCCGCGATAGCTTCGAGAATCTCCTGTTCTCGCTCGCCCGCTTCAAGGAGTTCACCGGGCATTACCCGCAGCATCTCACTCTGGTCAGCTGGGCGTTCAAGGAGAAGCGGTTCGACTACTTCCGCTCCCTCATCCGCTGGCCCCGGGAGCGGTACTCCTACTTGGGGCGGAACGATCCGCCGCAAGTGGCGGATTCGATTGTGGCCGAACAGCGCACGCTGACCTTTTATCACGCCGACCCTTACAGCGCCGGAGCCGACCTGCGCTCCAAGCGCGACTCCCGCAACCCCCAGCGCAACCAGCACGGCTATCTGCTGACTTGCCCCGAACTCGCGGGGCTGATGGCGCATCAGGGACCGGAGCTGTTCGCCGGTCCCCTGCCCTGGGATTGATCCTGAATCGACCTGCTAGTTCAGGTGCTCGACACCAAACACCGGCATCGGTGCCGGGAACGTGCCGCTGCCCAGTACTTCACGAATCGCCATGTTGGTGTCGAAATAGACCTGCCAGTAGTGGGCGTTGTTGGTGTACGGCCGCACGGCCAGCACCGGGCCCACGGGCGTGAACGAGGCGATGACCACGTCCGGCTCCGGCTTGGCGGCGACGTTCGGAATCTTGGCGATGCGCTCTTTCAAGGCCGCCACGACGGCATTGGGGTCCGCCGCGCCGGAAATCTGCGCCGACAAATCGACGCGGCGATAGGGGTTGGTGGAGAAGTTCTGGATGTTGTCCGAGAACAGCTTGTTGTTGCCCACAAAGGTCCGGATGTTGTCGGGCGTGTCGATGGTGGTGACGAAGAGCCCCACTTCCTCCACCGTGCCCGTGGTGCCGCCGGCGGAGATGAAGTCACCCACCTTAAACGGCCGCAGAACCACCAGGAAGATGCCCGCGGCGAAGTTCGACAGCAGACCGCCCCAGGCTGTGCCAATCGCCAAGCCCGCGCCCGCCAGAAGCGCTGCAAAGCTGGTGGTCTGCACGCCAAAGTAGCCCAGGATCGCGATCACCAGCGTGATGTTCAACACCACGGCCACGGTGTTCCCGATAAACCGCAACAGGGTCGGCTCCAGTTTCTGTTGCGCGAGCCCCTTCTGGATCAACCCGACCGCAAAGCTGATCAGCCAGCGGCCAATGATGTACAGAACAATGGCCCCGACAACTTGCAGGCCGATGCCGGTAACGGTCGTCTCGACGATCTTGATGATGTTGTTCACGTCCATGTGATAGGTCTCTCCCAACAGTTGATTAGTCGCCCCAGAACTGCGGGCAAATTGACGCTCAAAAATGCCGGAGGCACCTCAGCTAATGGGTGAGTGCCCCTCGACTCCTTGGCAGTATAGCAATATGCGGAATGTGTACTAGCGCGCGTCCATCACCGGGACGAGGCGGGAATCGATGATGCGTTCATCGGCGGTCACCAGCACCAGACCGAGTACCCGCGCGGTGGCGACGAGGAAGCGGTCGGCGGGGTCTTTGTGGGCCCAACCCAGCGCACCCACCTCTCGCGCCACGGCGAAAGTCAGCGGCGCTTCGAAGAAGTCCCCTCCTTGCAGCATCCGGGCAAGCCAAGCGGGATCATTTTCGCCAAACCGGCCACTCTCGTGGAGAAGTACCAACTCCCAGATAGATATGGCTGAGAGCCAGAGTTCATTGGAGGGATCCTCAAGGACGGACCGCACCTGGGCGGGCAATCGAGAATTGGGAGTTCCGGCCCACAGCCACACATGGGTGTCGAGCAACAGCCTCACTTGCGCATTGCCTCGATGTCATCGAGATCGATGACGGGCGAGATGACGTCGCCAATGAAAGTGATGCTGTCCCCCATCCACCCCAACTTCCGTTTCTCCTTTTTCACGGGAGCAGACGGAGAGATGGTGGCCACCGGCACGCCCCGTTTGGTGATCTGGACGGACTCGCCCGTCTTGTTCACTTGGTCAATCACTGCCAGACAGGTGGCTTTGAACTTGGATATGGCGATCTGTTCCACGGCTTCAGGATAGCAGTTGACCATTTGACCATGGTCAGGTGACTATAGTAGCGAGCATTTCACGCCTGCATATCAATGAATCTATATTCTGGCGTGTCAGTGTTGAAGCCTCCCAAGCACGCTGGTGGCAACGTCTTTGCAGCGCTCGGCTTCTCCCCAGCCGAATCCCGCAATCGGCAGATGCGGACGCAGCTGATGACCGCCCTGTGGAAGTTCTTCGAAAGCGAAGGCTGGACCCAAGCCAACGCCCCGAAGCCTCAATGTCAGCCAGCCCCGCATCTCCGATCTCACGCGCGGCAAGACTAGCCGTCTGGTCAACATGTTCAACGACTCGGGGATGGCGGTGGACCTGAGGATTAAGGCACCGTCTCGGCGAGTGCATTAGTCCGATAAATGCCTTGCAAACTCCTCGGGGCTAGGGATCAATGAGCTCGCGCAGTCATAGACAGGTACATCTCGACCATCGAGACGGGCCCATTCCCTTATCAGCGAAGCTATCTCCGGAGACGCCCACGGCGAGATCTGAATACCCGTTAGGACATCATCCAGCCGCAGCCGTCGTCGCTTGTACTCGTGTACCCACGAATCCCCCGCAAGACCTCGCGGATGCCGGATTGCAATACGAACTTCACTCTCCCAACTGAACCTTGTGCCCTTAGTAAAGAGAAACTGCAGGGCGTTATAGCCAGTCATCTCCTCATGGCCATAGCGCACAACGCCCATGTGCATCTCATCCAGAAACGCGTCCACGGCGGACCGCAACCGTCCGAACGTTGTAATAACCGCAACATCCGGCCTAGGGTCGCGTGACCACATTCGCATTTCATACCCTGCCGGGCGAAGACTCCAGCAGCTCAGGTAGAACATTGCGGTCCGCGAGCGATTCTCGCCCTGTTGGTCAATCAGTGTCACCTCATCCATAACGTCGTATCGACGCAGCCCGAGACGAGAACGCGCATAGTCGTCGGAAGGGATACCATCTTGCGGATCTTGACTTACGTAGAGGTCGTCGCGATGGAAGTAAAGCTCCTCATTGGCCATCAAATCTTGGAAGTGCGTCAATTTCATGAAACGCCAAAGAGGTGCGTCGGGATCCGGGTCGGGCAACTGCCGATCAAAGGCTCGTAGCGGCATAGAGAATTATAGTCAGAAATGGAGTTACGTTGCCTCGTACCGCATGGATGACACGCGCATCCTGTAGCACCTCGGAACGCACCCGGAGAGTCAAGCGCCGGGCTGACGAGTGGGAGTCATGAAGCTTTTCTCCATTATGCTTCAATTGTCTGCGTTGAGGACCGCTCCGTCACCGTCGCGGCTCAGTAACATGATTCTACTGAGCCGCGCACGTCAGTAAGCGGTCCCTCGGACCAACACTCACCTAAGGCTGAAAGCCCCGGAGGTACCGCCCGCTCTGCTTCAGCGCCGCTTGGCGCAGTTCGAGCGAGCCTTCATAGGCCCGGTCTTCCACTTCAATACACACCGGGCCCTGGTAAACCTCGCTGAGCACGGAGTAGAACTTGCCCCAATCGACATCGCCCAAGCCCGGCAGTTTGGGCGTGTGGTACTGGTTCGGATACGCGAACTGCCCCACTTCGTTCAGCTTGTCGTAGTCGAAGCGGACGTCTTTGGCGTGCATGTGGTGCAGGCGGTCTTTGAACTCGCGCATCGGGGGCAGATAGTCCATGCGCTGCAGGATCATGTGGGACGGGTCGTAGTTGAGGCCGAAGTTTTTGCTGGGGATGTCGTTAAACATGCGGCGCCAGATGGCCGGGGCGCTGGCCAGGTTCTTGCCGCCGGGCCATTCGTCTTTGGTGAAGGACATGGGGCAGTTCTCGATGCCCACCTTCACGCCATGGTCGTCGGCAAAGGCGATGAGCGGCTTCCAGGTGGCGAGGAAGCGGGGCCAGTTGTCGTCGACGGACTTGGTCCAGTCGCGACCCACGAAGGTATTGATGACACCCACGCCCAGGCGCGGTGCTGCCACGATGACTTTCTTGATGTGCTCGACGTAGACCGCCGCTTCGGCCTCGTCGGGAGTGAGCGGGTTCGGGTAGTAGCCCAGGCCACTGATGGAGACGCCGGTCTCGGCCACCAGCGCCTTGATCTCCTCGACATCGGCGTCAGAGAGATTGGCCACGTCAACGTGGGTGATGCCCGCGTAGCGGCGCTCGGCCTTGCCTTTGGGCCAGCACATCAGCTCCACGCAATCAAAGCCCGTCTGCTGCGCGAAGCGCATCACTTCAGGAAGCGAAAGGTCAGGCAGAATCGCGCTGACGAATCCAAGTTGCATCATAGAGAATATGATCTCTTACCGGACGGGCAATGATCTGGACCTCGACCAGGTGATCGCCCTCTACCGCTCCTCGACGCTGGGCGAACGCCGCCCCGTCGATGATCGTACCCGCATGCATCAGATGCTCGAAAAGGCCAACCTCGTCATTACCGCCTGGGACGGCGCGAAGATGGTGGGCATCGCGCGATCGTTGAGCGACTTCTGCTACGCGACGTATTTGTCCGACCTAGCCGTTGACGAAACCTATCAGCGCCGGGGCATCGGCAAGGAACTGATCCGCTTGACGCAAGAGGCGGGTGGGCAGGCCAGCGTCATCCTGCTTTCCGCGCCCAAGGCCGTCGAATACTATCCGCGCATCGGCATGACCGCGCACCCTTCCGCATGGTGGCTCCGCGCCGGGGAGAATCTCCGCTAGATGGACAAGCAATAGAGTGATCGCCGCCGATAATCTGCTGGGCCTGGTACGCAATACCGCGCCGTTTCTGTTTGACCGGGCTTGGGGCCAACACGAGTTCCTCGACATCCTCCGCGGGCCGATGCCGCAAGAGGGCGACACGCTGGGGTACTTCGCGCTCTGCGTGGCCGCCCACCATTCCACCGTGGCCACGTTTGTTCCCACCGATGTCGATGCCAAGATCCGCGGCCTGCTGTGGCGCGAAACCAGAGATCGCGAGGTACTGCGGGCCATGGCCGACCTTGCCTTACGCGCGATGCACTGGGATCTGTCGTTTGTCTCGCG
The DNA here is from genome assembly GCA_947458745.1 of Bryobacteraceae bacterium. GTDB lineage: Bacteria > Acidobacteriota > Terriglobia > Bryobacterales > Bryobacteraceae > JAPKYZ01. The sequence continues at coordinate 32,041 of CANGYQ010000013.1, forward strand.
CCGCTGCGTCAACTTGGGGTTGGGCAATGTCTCCGGCCACGACGGCGAGCGCATGAGCATCATTGCGGGCGCGCATGGCCGGTTTCTGGAGATCGCCGACACTGAGTATGCCGAGAAGATGGCGGTGACGCTGGAGGAAGAACTTCAGCGCGAGATCGACACCTTCGCGCGGGCCAAAGACCCATTCACTGTCCTGAAGCTGGCCGCGTCGATCGCGCACAACCTGGGCGACCTGAACCAGGGCATCAGCTTCTGGCGGAAGGGTGAAATCACCGCGGCCTCCCGGGCGCGGTTCCTGCGGCTGGGGCATGAGGATGCCGGGCGCTTTGCGAAGCCGATGCGGCTCTACCGTTCGATCCTATCGCCCGAAGGTCATCGGAACTACCCGCTGCGCGGCGTGAAGGGCTTGCGGCAGGCACCTGAACTGCTCTATCCGCAGCCGCCACTGGTGGAGGACTGGGGGGCCACCATGGCCACCACGCCTCTGCTCAGCTTCGATGATCGCCGTGATCTGGTGGATGCTCTGGTGGAAGGTTGCCGCAAGCTGCCCGGCCAGCAGGGTTACTACCGCGCCCTGGCCGGCATGATGAATGCCGACCCGTCGCAGTTTGAACGGTTGATCGACGGGCTGCCCGGCACGTCGCGCAAAGAGATCCGTTCTGGCGACTTCCGCAAGCTTCTCTCGGTGCCACGCGCCTCCTGGGAAGCATCGCTGGCCAAGCGCGTGCGGGCGCTGCAGTAGCTCCCCACACGCGCTTCCCCAGTTCCCTACAGCAATACCGAAAGACGGCTAAAGGAGCGGATCGTGTCCCGCGCGTTAGCACCGGCCCACAGTGCGCGCACTTCCCCGCCAAACTGCACCATCCGAAGCGCCCAGCGCAGGTAGGTGGAGGGCCGGAGATAGTAATGTGCAATGGTGATCGGGCTGGTCACCAGCGGCCCCGAAAGCGCGGCGGTCGGCACGGTCTGGACTGGGGCTGGCCCCGGCGGCAACTCGGCCGGCAGTGGGCGGACCAGACGGATCGACAGATTGCGGGCAAAACGGTCAACCGAGCAGCTTTCAATCTGGAAGCCCGCCAACGTGGCGGCGTAGGCCAAGCTTTCCGGGGTGAAGCCCAGGACGTGGGCGTAGTGGAACCGGCCCGCGGGATTCTGGTGGGGAGAATTGATGTTGGGGACTTCCACCAGCAGCCGCCCCCCCGGAACTAGCCAGCCCAGCAGACGCCGCAGAGCTCCAGCCGGATTGGGAAGATGTTCCAGGACATGGAAGGCCGTGATCAGGTCGAAAGAAGATGGCGGGAGATCGGCTTCAAACAGACCGGTGCTGAGCACCGGCACTCCGTAGGTCACCCGCGCGTACTCACCATACGCAGTATCCGCTTCAATCCCGGTCACCGAGTGGCCGAGCGACTGGAGCAGAAAGAGCCATTCGCCGGACCCCGACCCAGCGTCCAAGATTCGCGCTGCCGGAGCCAGCGGGGCCAGCGTCCGCAGACGTTCGAGAGCAAGCCGCCCCGAGCGCAGAGTGTTCTTGCGCTTGGGAGCCCGAGAACCTTTGTAAGCTTCCCGGTAGTCCTGCTGGTGGAATTGACGGAGGTCGTCATCAGAGGGCAGCGGGTCGGTCCGGAAGAGCCCGCAAACCGCACAGGCCACTGTCCGGAGAGGACGGCCGTGCCGATCGGAGGTGGAGACCAAGGTGGCCTCTGTTTGCAAGCAGAGCGGGCAGGGTGATTGTGCCGGTGAGGGTATTGGGGGCAAGCGCGATCCTAGATTGAAGCGTACAGCTACGTGACCGCGCACCGCAAGCCGAACGCTGCCTGCGGTGCGTCTGGACATGCGGGGCTGATCGAGGCCCCACGGTCGTGTTCGAGACGGGTAAGGCGCGGGCGCAGAGCCCCCAGTGGACCCGCCGCCCGCGCCCTTGATGGGTGGCCCTCACGAGAGCCAGCCGCTCACCTGGAAACTTCGGCTAATTGGCGGCTGCCGCCGCTTTGGCCGTCGCCTTCTTCTTCTCTGGCTCATCCCGGGCCTCCGGCACAATATCCTGCGCGGCCTTATCGCCCTCCACCGGGACTTCCGCCGTGACTGCCTTGGCCTTGGGCAAGTGAACCACCAGCAGACCATCCTGCAGATAGGCCCGTACGTCGTCCGGTGCTACCGCCGTGGGCAGTTCGACTTGGCGGAACAGTTCGCGGTGGTCGAACTCCGAATAGAGCTCGCGTTCATCGCCTTCGGGCTCACGTGTATTGGTCTCTGCCTCACCATGAACTGTCAGCATGTTCGTGTCCACGGCAACGTTCAATTGCGTGGCAGAAAAGCCGGGGACGGCCACCTTCATGGTGTAGTCGGTTTCGGTTTCCACCAACTCACCGGCCGGAACGTGGAACAAGTCGTGCTGCGCCTGGAACCAGTCGCCCCAGTCCTGGTCGTGCTCCCCGCCCCGGTGCTCAAACAGTTGGTGCGCCCGGTCACGAATGCGACTCAAGGCCCCATCAAAGAATTCGAACAGCGGGCCGTGCTTCGGATCGGTCCGCGTGGCAATCTCAATGCGTTGACTCATACAAAACCTCCTTTTACTGAACCAAACAAGTCCAACATCCTCAGTCCGGGACTCATGGGTGGCCTCTAAATGCTCAGGACCGGGCACGGTGCGGCAGCGATCACCGGGTAAAGGTGAGACCACCACTGGCCCAGCATCCCCTGGCTGCCACCACGCCCCAGAACCACCAGGTCCGCTTCCGCCTTGACGGCTACTGCACCGATGGCCTCGGCCACCGGACCATCGACGGCCCGCACCTCGGCGGTCAACCCGTTATCTGATAACAGCTTCCGCAGCGCGAGGTCCGCCCCGTCAAGCAAGGTCTTGCGGAAAGGGGCCACGTCGATCTCAAACGACATCGGCGGAAACTCCACCACATGCACCAGGGTTAGGCGGGCACCGGCGGCTTTGGCCAACGCTCCCGCGGCGCGCACCACCGCCGGCGCCTCATCATCCAGGTTGACGGCACAGATGATCGACTGAAGCGTCGCTGACGGCTGATCCGCCTCCAGGCCATGCACGCCGGTCCAGACGGCACAGGAGACATCGTGGAGCAGCTTGGCCGCCACCGATCCAATCAGCAAGCGCCGGAACAACCCATAGCCTCGCGTGGGAAGCATCAGCAAATCCGTGCCGGTTTCCGCCACATAGCGGGCGATCAAGGTGCCTGGATCCCCCTCTTTCAGCACCAACTGGACCTTCATCCCGCCGAAATGATGGTCGGCGAAGCTCTCCAGGCGAAGCTGTTCGTGGGCAACTAATTCTTCCCACTGCGGCATATCCTTTACGGCTGCGGTGCCGTCAACACCAAAGAGCAGGATCGACGGGTCCGCCACGTGGATCAAGGTCAATTCGGCCTGGTTCAGGCGAACCAGTTCCCGGACATGGGGAACCACCGAGACACACGCCGCCGAGAAATCAACCGGGAATAAGATGCGACGAAACGGAATCATATGGCTGCCTCTCCTTTATCGAACGAACGGCTGGGGCTGGCGGCGAAACGTCGGAGGACGCCCCGCCGATGACACCGCGCCATCGCCTTCGGTCAACCAAATAACTTGCAATCCAAATGCCAATGGGGCGGGACACTAAGTCTCGCGTTTGCCGTCAGGCCTGGCGGTGTCGGCCCCGCCGAAAGCCGCAATCAGCCCCGAGGCTGCGTATTCTGACGCAGCCGGAGCGCCATTACGCCCAAGCCCAGGCCTTCAGAAAGCGAATGAGGTGCTTTTGCACCGGCAGGGCGGCGTGACCGGCAGCTTGGGCGTACCCGATCCGGCGGAAGTTGCGGGGCTTGATGGGAATCAATTTGCAACCGTGCGCATGTGGGGCCGTGCGCTCCGGTACCAGCGAGATGCCAAAGCCATGCGCCACCATGGAGAAGATGCTGGCCAGGTTATCGCTCTCCTGCACGTTGTCAAACCGTGCCCGGGCGCGGCTGCACGCACTCAAAACGTCATCGCGCAGACAATGCCCTTCCCGCAGCAACAGCATCGGCTCCTTTTCCAGGCGGGCCAACTCCAACTGCTCTTCTCCCGCCAAGGGATGAGCCTTGCTCAGGGCCACCATCAGCGGCTCGCGGTAAAGCTCCGCACAGACGATCTCCGGATGCCGGATGGGCAAGGCCAGCACGGCCACATCCACTTCGCCGCTCCGCAGCGCGCCCACCAGGACATCGGTGGTCAACTCCCGCAACGCGAGCGTTACACCCGGGTTGGCCAAGCGAAACGCCGCCAACGGGGGAGCCATCGCGTACGGCAGCACGGTGGGGATCACGCCCACGGTCAACGATCCGCAGTCCTCCGGGTGCAGTGCATCAATCGACCGCCGGGCGCGGTGGACCTGCCGCAGCACCGCTTCCGCCTCCGGCAACAGTGCTTGACCATAGGCGGTCAGCTTTACGGAGCGGCCGAGGCGATCAAACAGCGGCACCCCCAGCGAGCTTTCCAGTTTCTTGATCTGCTGCGACAGCGAAGGTTGAGCCACCCCTTCCTGTTCCGCCGCCGCCACAAAGCTGCCGGCCTTCACGACGGCCAGAAAGTATCGCAGTTGATGGAACTCCACTCTTTGACTGTAGCGGCCAGTTGGGGTGGGCAACAAGCACCTGGGCCCAAGCCGGTGGCGCCCCGGATACGGAAATCTAGCGCCGCGCGGCGTCGGCCGGCATCACCACTTCAAATGAACAAAGAATCCGTCTGGGACTACCCTCGCCCGCCTCGTGTTGAGCCCACCAGCCGCCGCATCCGCGTCTACTTTGCCGGGGTGCTGATCGCGGATTCCACGCGGGCGCTGCGGGTGCTGGAAACCAGTCACCCACCCGTTTACTACATTCCTCCGGCGGATATCCGGATGGACTTACTGGAAGCGACGGCACGGCGCACGTTCTGCGAATTCAAAGGCACGGCTTCTTACTGGACGGTGCGCGCCGAAGGCCGTGAGGCGCTCGATGCGGCTTGGAGCTACGCGAAACCCGACCGCGCCTTTGAGGCGATCACCGGGCACCTGGCCTTCTACGCAAGCCGCTTGGATGAATGCTTCGTCGATGAGGAGCGGGTGACTCCGCAAACCGGGAGTTTCTATGGCGGCTGGATCACGGCGGAAATCGAAGGCCCGTTCAAGGGTTAGTTTAGGGCTGAGGCCAATTCCTTGTGACGCACACCGGCCCCAGAACCGCTAAGTGCGCTCTTCATCCAACCAACAAGGAAGCCAAGAGAGTTTGAGGCGAGAGGTTTTGTCCCGCTGGATGCTGGCCGCACGGGCTTGCGCGGGGTTGTCCACCCCAAGAAGGAACTGGAAGAACCAATGGTGGTGAAGCAGCGCTTTCCGCCGGTCGCCGCGACCGTTCATAATGGTTCGATTCATGCGCAAGTCACTCATTGCCGGATTCGTCCTGGCCGCCCTCACGGCCCCCACCACCTTCGCCGCGGGTGGTACTGAAGTCTTGTGGGACAAGTTCGGTGTCCCCCACATCTTTGCGCCGAATCTCGAGAGCATGTTCTATGCGCACGGCTGGGCGCAGATGCACAATCAGGCGGACCTGCTGTTGAAGCTCTATGGCGAAAGCCGGGGGCGGGCGTCTGAGTATTGGGGCCCCTCGAACGTTGCGGCGGACCGGTGGGTCCACTTGAACGGCGTGCCCCAACGGGCCCAGCAGTGGTATCAGGCCCAGACACCGGAGTTCCGGCGGTATCTCGATGCCTTCGCCGCCGGCATCAACGCCTACGCCGAAGCTCATCCGGCGCACGCGAGCAGTCAGTATCGCGTCGTGCTGCCGGTTTCGGGCGTCGACGTGGTGGGGCATACGCTGCGGGCGGTCCACTACATGTACATGGGCTCCCAGCAGCGAATGCGGAGCGAGGTGGCTCCGCTGCTGCCTGCACGCCGCACCGCGGAAGCTCGCGGCCTGCTCCAGGAACCTATAGCCGATGCCGGGTCGAATACCTGGACCGTAGGCCCCTCGCGGTCCACGAGCGGCAAGGCGATGTTGGTGATCAACCCGCACCTGCTGTGGGAGGACTTCTACAGCTACATGGAAGTGCACCTCACGGCGCCCGGCTATGACCTCTACGGTGCCCCGCAGATCGGTTTTCCGGTACCGGTCATCGGCTTCAACCGCCACACCGGCTGGGGACGCACCGTGAACACGATCGACACGGTGGACTTTTACCGGCTCACCATCAAGAACGGCAAGTACGAGTACGATGGAGCGCTCAAGGACTTTGAGACCGAAGTAAAGAGCTTTAAGGTCCTGCAACCCGGCGGCGCCTTGACCACCGAAAGCATTGCCGTCCGCCGCAGCATCCACGGCCCCGTCGTGTTTGACGAACAGGGCGTCACGGTGGCCATGCGGGTAGCGGGTATTGATCGGCCGAAGATGCTGGAACAGTGGTTCCGCATGGGTGGCGCGAAGAATCTGGAAGAGTTCAAGACCGCTCTCCGCATGGAATCGATTCCGATGTGGAACGCCAACTACGCCGACGACCAGGGCCACATCATGCTGGTCTTCAATGGCCTGGTGGCCAAACGCCCGATGGGCGATCAAGCCTTCTGGGCCAAGGTGGTGCCGGGCGACACCTCCAAAACGATGTGGACGGGTTACCACTCCTTTGACGAGCTACCCAAGTCCATCGACCCCAAGATCGGTTTCAACCAGAATGCCAATGAGCCGCCGTGGCTCACCACCGTGCCCCAACTGGACCCCAAGAAGTACCCCGCCTACATGGCCCCCGGCAACGAAAAGATGCCCACTTACCGGACACGCCGTTCGCTCCGGATGTTGACGGAAGACAATTCCATCACCTACGACGAACTGGTGGCCTACAAGCATTCGACGCGCATGGAAGCAGCCGATGCCATTCTCCCGGAACTGCTGCAGGCAGCCCAGAAATCCACTGATCCCGCCGTGGGCCGCGCGGCGAAAGTGCTGGCCGCCTGGGACCGGCACACCGACGCAACCAGCCGCGGCGGCGTCCTGTTTCAAGTGTTTGTTGACCGCTACTTTGGCACCAGTGAGACGTTTGAATCGAAGCTCCGCGTGAAGTACGACCCGGCCAAGCCGCTCGAATCCGGCTACGGCTTGAATGACCCGGCGGCAGCGGTTTCGGCATTGGGCTTAGCCGCTGCCGATTGCATCAGTCTGTTTGGGTCGCTTGACGTCCCATGGGGCGATGTCTTCCGCTACGAGCGCGGCAAGCTGGACGTCGCCGCCAATGGCGGCCATGGGCGCATGGGCGTCTTCCGGACGATGCAGTTCGGGCGGCGCAAAGGCAACAGATTCTACGGCACGCATGGCGAGACCTTTGTCTGCGCCATCGAATTCGGCGCGCCCCAGAAGGCCAACTGCCTGCTGGGCTACGGCAATGCCTCGCAACCGGGCTCGCCCCACATTGAAGACCAGCTGCCGCTCCTTGCCGCCAAGAAGCTCCACCCGGTCTGGCGGGAGCGTAAGGAGATCGAGGCCAATCTCGAAAAAAGAGAGGCACTTCGGGCCCGGTAACGTCAGCCTATGGCGAGTGAATTGAACTCACAGCCGGAGTCCTCGTCAGCCGCAAAGAAACTTCCCTGCGGTGAGAGACCTGAAACTCGGCGAACAGTCGCTTGATGGCCGGCACCGGTCGGCCTTGGGCTCAGATTCCCTTTCCGGATAAAACATGCGGGATGGTTTGGAGCAGAATCCGCAGGTCCAACGCCAGGCTCCAATGGTCGATGTAATGCATGTCAGCCTTCATCCAACTGACGAAGTCTAGCTGGTTCTGGCCCTCCAGCACCCATAGGCACGTCAACCCGGGACGCATCCGCAGACGGCGGCGTTGCCACTGTTGATACTGCGCCACTTCCTCGGGCAGCGGCGGACGCGGACCCACCAGTGACATGTCACCCTTCAGCACATTGATCAGTTGCGGCCACTCATCAATGGAGAACTTTCGTAGAAACCGCCCCACCGGGGTGATGCGCGGGTCGTTGGCGATCTTGAATACCGGCCCGTCCATCTCATTCAAGGCCGCCACTTCCTGCCGACGCTGGGCCGCGTCGGCAAACATAGAACGGAACTTGTAGAGCGTGAAGACGCGTCCGTTCAACCCGCAACGCTGCTGACGGAACAGAATCGGGCCACTGGAACTCAACCGGATCGCCAGAATCACCGCCAGCGACGGCAGTGCGAACACCAGGGCCATGGCCGACGTCACGACCACGTCAAAGGTTCTTTTGACGAATAGCAGATAGTCGTTGTCAGGCGTCGTGACGAAGGTCAGCAGCGGCAGGTCTGACAGCCGGTCCAGCGAGACTTGAGACACCATGTTCGGGAAGAAATTCACCACTAACCGGACCTTGACACCCTCGTCTTCACAGGATTCAAATACCTGTTCGAGTGACCGTAGGCGTTGCCAGTCGACGGCGAAGATCACTTCATCCACCACGTGATCCTTTAGCAGTTGGTTCAGTTCGTCCAATTCCCAAACCCGCGCCGGCCCGGCTTCGGCGAGTGTCGTGGGACTCTCCGCACTCTCCCGCACAAAGCCCAGCACGACGGCCGCGGGACCGCCTTCAGCCTTCACCAAGCGGGCCACCTGCAGGGCCTCGTCTCCGGTTCCCACGATGACGTAGTGGCGCTTAGCGGTTCCGCCGCCCGCCGCCCCGCCACCCAGCACCGGAACCAGCAGCCGTCCGGTCAGCAGCATCAAAGTATTGAGGGCGACAAACAGCAGCATGAACGACCGGCTGACGTCACCCAACTTCAGCAGGTACAGCAGGCCGATCATCACCGTGCCACCCCACAGCGCCTGGCGGAAAATCCGGCTCAGCGTGCGGCCGGTGTCGTGGAAGGCCGGAGCCTGATAGGCGCCCACCGCCAATCCCGCCGCCAGCCACGTGACGATGACGCCGCATAGCAGTTCCACAAACAAGGGCTTGGCGAAATAGAACTCGCGCAAAGCGGGCAGACTCTGGCGGATCAGGTAGGCCACGATAAAGGCCACCGCGGTCAAAAGGGAGTCGGTGAGGGCCAGGCGGACCCGGAGGAAGGACTTGCGGCGGTTGAACATTACCGTCCACGCCCTTCTGTCATTCCGCACTGGTTCGGACCCGGAACGAATGGCCGGAACTGGAACAGAAACAGCATTACCGGAGCAATCAGACTACAAGTATACCGATACGTCTGGATGCCCGAAACCGATCAATGCCAAGATAGCGGGAGTGACTTCCGGCTGGCTGCTCCTCGTTATCCCTGGGTTGATCTGGGGTGCTTCGTTTCTCTTCATCGCGCAAGGCCTCCGAGCACTGGAGCCCAACGCGATCACGTTTCTCCGGATTGCCATCGGCTTCCTCACGCTCAGTTGCTTCCCTGCGGCCCGCAAGCCGGTGGCAAAGGCGGACTGGCCGTCGGTGGCGTGGCTGGGGTTACTGTGGTTTGCCTTCCCGTTGAGCATGTTCCCGTTTGCGGAACAGCGAGTCTCTTCGGCGCTGACGGGTATGCTGAACGGAGCCAACCCCTTGTTTGCCACCCTGGTCGCCTCGCTGATCGCGCGTAAGGCACCTTCGCCGGGTGTCGCAGTGGGACTGGCCATCGGCATCGGCGGCACTGTGCTGATGGGCTGGCCGGCGCTGAATGAAGGCCGCAGCAGCACCGAAGGTGTGCTGATGATCATGGCAGCGATGATCTCCTACGGCGTGGCACTCAGCATCGCGCGATCTTTACAGCAGAAGTACGGAGCCATGCCCGTCATCTGGCGGGCGCAAGCGGTGGGCCTGCTGCTGACCGCTCCGCTGGGAATTCCCGCCTTGGAGACCATCAAGTGGATGCCCGTGCCACTGGCCTCGGTGTTGGCGCTGGGCATGTTCGGCACGGCCATTGCGAATGTTGCGATGGCCTCCGCTGCGGGCCGCTTTGGCGCGGCCAAGGCTTCCGGCACAACGTTTCTGATTCCGGTTGTGTCACTGATTCTCGGCGTCGCCATTCTCGATGAGAAGGTGGTGCCGTTGTCGCTGGTGGGCGGAGCTGTGTGTTTGACCGGGGCATGGCTGATGAAGCGCGCCTCCAGCCATTAGCCACGCGCGCGAGTGAGCTTCCGTGGCGGCCCTCTTGACCTGCGGCATCGACCCGTGAAATGCTACCCGTCGATGGACCGCCGTACATTTTTCCAAGTCAGCTCCGCCGGAGCGTTCGCCGCTGAGGCCCACATGGCCGCCATGCCCCAGGACACGACGCCCACCCCGCGCCGTGACCTCCGTGCCGGCAAATTGAAGCTGGGCACGCAGCATGGCTTTGCATCGACACCCGAAGGCATGAAGATCTGCGCCGCGCTGGGCGTCACGCACGTTTGTGGCGAACTGCCGTCCCGCAAGCTGGATGAAAAATGGTCCGTCGATAACCTCTCACGGATGCGCGACAACTTTGAGAAGGCCGGTCTCACCATGGAGATGACGGCGCTCCCGCTGAGCTCGGCCCATATCACGCGCGCCGAGTACCCGTCCATCATGGCGCCGGACCTTCCGGGCGCGATGCCCCGCGACAAGGCCATTGAAGAGATCCAGCAGATCATCCGCAACATTGGCAAGGCCGGCATTCCGTCCGCCAAGTACAACATGTCCATCCTGGGCGTGGTCCGCACGCCACCCACCTATGGCCGCGGCGGCGCGCAGCTTTCCACGTTCAACTACGCCGCCGGCAAACAGGACCCGCCTCTGACGGAAGCCGGTCCGGTCAGCCATGAGCAGTACTGGGAGCGCATCGACTATTTCCTGAAGCGCGTCGTGCCGGTGGCCGCCGAAAACAAGGTGAAGATTGCCTGCCACCCGCAGGACCCAATGATGCCCAAGGACCGCGGCTGGCGTGGCGTCTTTACGGCGCTCGACGGCGAAGGCTTCAAGAAGTTCATTGAGATCAGCCCCAGCCCCTACCACGGTCTCAACTTCTGCCAAGGCACCGTCTGCGAAGGCCTGAAGGATCCGGCCAAGGAGATCTTCCACTACATCGACTACTTCGGCAAGCGCAAGAAGATCTTCAACGTCCACTTCCGCAACATCAAGGGTTCGTTCATGAACTTCCAGGAGACCTTCCCGGACGACGGCGTGGTGGACTTCATCAAGTGCGTCAGGGCCTACAAAGCCGCCGGCTACGACGGCATGTTGATGCCGGACCATGTGCCGCATGTCGATGGAGACAAGGGCGGTCTGCAGGCGTTTGCGTTCGCGTTTGGCTACATCCGGGCGCTGATCCAGATGGTAGACGCGTAGAAGTTCAGACTTCTGCCCGGGCCACCGACTTGATGGTTTCGTCCTCGCGTTCACGTTCGCCCTGGCGTCGTTTGTAAAATCGAACGATGGACGAGCGGCAGCGGGATCTGGCTTCAGAAGAAACGGTGGCGATGCCCGCCGAGGCGATGGCCACGGCGGCCACGCCCATCTCCAGCACGTCGCGCCCGCTGACGTCCCTTTCGCGCCTCTCCAAGGTATCCGCCGTCGACGAAGGCCGCTTCATTCCCGGCACGCTGCTGGGTGGGCGCTATCGCATCATTGGTCTGCTGGGCAAGGGTGGCATGGGCGAGGTTTATCGCGCCACCGATCTAACGCTCGGTCAAGCGGTGGCGCTCAAGTTTCTCCCCGAAGCGCTGGCGGCCAATGAGCGCTTCATTGAACGCTTCCAAAGTGAGGTCCGGGTGGCGCGGCAGGTTTCGCACCCCAACGTCTGCCGCGTCTATGACATCGGCGAAGTAGAAGGCCTGCCGTTCATCTCGATGGAGTATGTCGATGGTGAGGACTTGTCCGGTTTGCTCCAACGGATCGGCCGCCTGCCCGCCGACAAGGCTTTAGAGACGGCCCGCAAGCTGTGCGCGGGTTTGGCCGCCGCTCACGACAAGGGCGTCATCCACCGCGACCTGAAGCCCCAGAACATCATGCTGAACAAGCGCGGTGAGCCGGTGATCATGGACTTCGGCCTGGCCGCCATCGCCGACACCATGTCCGGCCCGGAGGCGCGCAACGGCACTCCGGCCTACATGTCACCCGAGCAGCTGCGTGGCGTCGAGGTGACGGCCAAAAGCGACATCTATGCGCTGGGCCTGGTGCTCTATGAGCTGTTCACCGGCAAGAAGCCGTATGACGCGCAGACAATTCCGCAGCTGCTCGACTTGCAGGATGCCATTCAGCTAACCAGCATGTCGTCAGTCGCAGCGGACATTGATCCCGCGGTCGAGAAGGTGATCCGCCGCTGCCTGGACCCGCAACCGGCCAAGCGCCCGGCTACGCCGCTCGCCGTCGCGGCGGCCTTGCCTGGTGGTGATCCACTGGCGGCGGCTCTGGCGGCGGGGGAAACACCATCGCCCGAGATGGTGGCGGCAGCGGGCAGCAATGAAGGGCTCTCGCGCAAGTGGGCCTTTGTGTGCCTGGGCATTGTCGTGGGCTGCTTGTTGGCCCAGCCGTTATTGAAGCAACGCGATGGGGCGTTGTATCACGCTCCGATTGAATACCCGCCGGCTGTTTTGCAACAGAAGGCTCGGGAGATGGCGGAGAAGTTTGGCTATGGGCAGAAGCCCAAGGATCAGAAGCTGTGGCTATTGAATCGCCAGCGCCTGTTGCAATACATGCAGGCCTTGAAGGCGCCCAAGAACTGGGACGCCTGGCTGGCCGGGGAGTCACCGCTGGCCGGCCGGTACCGGGAATCACTGCAAGACCTCGTCGCCTACCCCATCGGGAATGTGAGCGGCGACAATCCGGCTCCCATCGCGCCGGGAATGGTTGAAATAGAACTGGACGGTCAGGCGCGGCTGCGCAGCTTTCAGGCAGTGCCTTACGGTGCCGGTCAAGAACTGCCACAGCCCATTGCGGTGGAGGATGTCTTTCGCGCGGCGCAGTTGGACATGAGCAAGTTCTCAGAAATCGCGCCGCGGACGACTCCGCGCAGCGCCACGGACCAACTGCAGGCCTGGCACGGGCCGCATCCGGTGCTCCCGCAAACCGAGGTTACCTTTGAAGTTGGCACCTGGAAGGGACGCCTGACCCATGCACGCCTGGTTTGGCCGTGGATGAAGGAGGATGGGACGATCGCACAGCAGGAATCCCTAGCGGACCAACTGCGGCTGGGCCTCGGCGTAGTGGCGGCTCTGACGGGCTTGGCCTTCGCGGCGCTGCTGGCCCGCCGGAACTGGAAAGCGGGAAGGGCCGACCGCCGCGGCGCGTTGAGACTGGGCGTGGCCATGGCGGCTTTCTTGATGCTGGCGCGAGCCGGGCAAGTGCACGCCGTCGTGAGCGTAGAGATGTTGAGTTTGGTGTTCTTTTCGTTTGGAATAAGCCTCAGCGCCGGGGCCATCGTCTGGATGCTCTATGTCGCGCTGGAGCCGGCGTTGCGGGCACGGTGGCCTCACTCCATTGTTACTTGGAACCGGCTGATCAGTGGGCGCTGGAAAGATCCGCAAGTTTGCGCGCACGTGCTGATTGGGGCGGCACTGGCGCTGCTGGTGCAGGTGGTCCCCAGCGCCGCGGATCTGAATGTGGTGGAGCGCAGCGGATTGGGCATAGCGGGAAATGTAACTGTGCTGGAGGGTGTCCGGGCCTGGATGGCCATGTATGCCGATAACCTAGGCAACTGCTTACAGACGGGTCTGGTATTGTTCTTCGTGATTTTTGGCTTGAGGCAGGTATTGCGCCGGGACTGGCTGGCGGCCCTGGCCGGAACACTGTTGTTTGCTTTCCTGCAGGGTTTCCGTCCGACCGAACCCAATTGGGTTCTCACGTTCGCCATGTATCTGGTCATCTTCGCATTGCTGATGTTTGCGCTGGTGCGGTTAGGGTTGGTGACGGCCATGACGGTGGTTTTATTTGTCAACCTGCCGGGTAGCGCGATCATCGGCATGGACTGGCGCACGTGGTATGCACCCACGGGTTTGGCGACGCTCGCGGTCCTGCTGGGGTTGACATTGACGGCCTTCAAGTATTCCCTGGGTTCAAGGGAGCTGTTGGTTGGGGATGAGTCGACGCGCGCTTGATGCGGGTTCGCTTGGCGGCAAAGCTACACTGTTGGATGTGATGTGCCGTTTGTTTCTCTGCCTTGCTCTCGCTGGGCTACCCCTGCTGGCCAGTGAGCCCGTCCGCACCCGCAAGGCCATGGTGGTGGCACAGGAGCCCCACGCCACTGACACCGGAGTTGCCGTATTGAAGGCGGGCGGCAACGCTGTGGATGCAGCCGTAGCGGTCGCCCTGGCACTGGCGGTAACGCACCCTTCCGCAGGCAACTTGGGCGGCGGCGGCTTTCTGCTACTGCGTAAGGCTTCCGGCGAAGTGACGTTCATCGATTTTCGCGAGAAGGCGCCCGCGGCAGCCAGCAGGGACATGTATCTCGACAAGGACGGCAAGCCGACGCGGGATTCCGTGGTCGGTTGGCGGGCAGCGGGTATCCCGGGCACGGTGCGCGGCTTGGAGTTGGCGCATAAGAAATATGGCCGCAAACCCTGGGCCGGGCTGGTGGCACCAGCGGTGAAACTGGCGCGCGACGGCGTGACGCTCAGCTATGCCGAGGCGCGCAGTCTCCAGAGCGCGGCCAAGCTGCTGAGCCCGTTCCCGGAATCGAACCGCCTTTTCCTGCGCTCCGGCAAGTTCTATGAGGCCGGTGAGAAGCTGGTGCAGCCAGAGTTGGCGCGGACGCTGAAGCGCATCCAGCGCCTGGGCTCGAAGGATTTCTATGAGGGCGAGACGGCCAGGATCCTGGCCGCCGAGATGGCGAAAAACGGCGGGCTGATCACGCTCGACGATCTGAAGAACTACCGGGCCCAAGAGCGTACGCCGCTGCGCACCACCTACAAGGGCGTCGAGCTGATCCTGCCCCCTCCGCCCAGCTCCGGCGGCATCCTGCTGACCCAGATTCTGGGGATGCTGGCAGGGTCCGGTTATGAAAAGTCAGGCTTCGGGTCCGCGCAGACCTATCATTGGGTGGCGGAAGCGATGAAGCGCGCCTACGCGGATCGGGCGGAGTACCTGGGTGACCCGGGCTTTGTGAAAGTGCCCGTCCAAGCGCTGACCAGCCGCGCCTACATCGACCGTTTGCGGGCCTCGATTGACCCCAACCACGCCACGCCTGCCGAGCAGGTGCGCAACGGCCCACTGCCAGCGCCGGAGCCGACCGAGACCACTCACTTTTCGATTGTGGATGCCGAAGGCAATGCGGTGGCGCTCACCTACACCATCAATGGCAGCTATGGAAACGGCGTCACCGTGCCGGGCCTGGGTTTCCTGATGAACAATGAAATGGACGATTTTGTGGCCAAGCCCGGGGTGCCGAACATGTTTGGGGCCGTCGGCGGCGAGGCGAACTCGATTCAGCCCGGCAAGCGGCCGTTATCCTCGATGACGCCCACCATCGCGCTAAAGGACGGCAAACTCTACCTGGTACTGGGCGCGCCGGGTGGTACACGAATCCCCAATGGTGTCCTACAGGCATTTCTCAACGTGGTCGATTTCAAGATGAATATGCAGCAGGCGATCGACGCGCCGCGCATCCACAATCAATGGAAGCCGGACAAGCTCTACATCATGGGTGAGGTGTCGCCGGACACGGCCCAACTTCTCCGCCAGCGCGGCCATACCGTTGAGATCACCAATGGCGGCGTGGCGCGCGTGGAAGGCATACTGGTGCAGGATGGTTGGCTGCAGGGCGGCTCCGACTCCGGTTCCCGGCAGAGCGGCAAGGCGGCTGGTTACTAAGTCAGGAATTCATGGATCTCGCTCTTTCGACGCACTTATTTGTTAATCACCGCCTGAACGTTGTCTGGCTGGAAAAGATCTGGAATGCGGGCATCCCGCTGGTGGAGATCTTCTGCGCCCGCCAGCACCTGGACTATCGGGATAAACCCCAGATCCGGGAATTGGGGCACTGGTTCCGCGATTCCCAGCTGAAGATGAATTCATTGCATTCGCCGATCTACAACGACGATTGCTGGGGCCGCACCGGGCCGGATTCGCTACTCAATCTCACTGAGCCAATCAAATGGAAGCGTATCGCCATGGTGGACGAGATCAAGCGCGCCATTGAGATCGCCGAAGACATCCCGTTCCGGTATCTGATACAGCACCTGGGCGTGGCGGGCGAGGAGTTTGATGATCACAAACTGGACTACGCATTTACCTGTCTGGAAGAGCTGAGGCTGTTCGCGGGAGCCCGGGGGGTGTCAATCCTACTGGAGAACACGCCGAACAAACTCTCCAGCGCGGAGCGTCTGCTGCACTTCCTGGCCGTGACGCATCTGAACCTCGACTTTTGCTTTGACACGGGCCACGCGCACCTGATGGAAGGCGTAGAGCCGGCCTTCGCGCTGATGAAGAGCCGTATCCGGTCCACACACGTCCACGACAACGATGGAGTGAGCGATTCGCACTTGTTCCCGCTGACATCGCCCGGGGGCACCATCGATTGGAAGGCCACCATGCCCTTGCTGAATTCCGGCGGCGACCAGTGGCCGCTGGTTTTGGAGCTCCGCGAACCCACCGACGTCCCCCACGTGATGGACGCCGTCAAGCAGACCTTCGCCCGGTTGCAAGAGGCCGGAGTGCCGCCCACGCCGGAAGAACTTGAACGATCAAAGAAGAACCGAAAATGAGTATCCCCCGCATCACCATCGCCCAAGCCCAGCATCATGTGGGCGAACTGGTTTCCATTCCTGGCTGGCTGTACAACCTGCGCAAGTCCGGCAAGATCGCATTTCCCATCCTGCGTGACGGGTCCGGGCTGATGCAGTGCGTGGCCGTGAAGGCCCAGTTGCCGGAAGCCCTGTTTGAGGACATCAAAGGCCTCACCCAAGAAAGCTCCATCATCGTCACCGGCCGCATCCGCGCCGAGGAGCGCGCCCAGGGTGGCTTCGAAATGGATGTCGAGCAGTTGGAGATCGTGCAGCGTGTCCCGGAAACCGAGCCCTACCCGATCACGCCCAAGGATCACGGCATCGAGTTCCTAATGGACCACCGGCACCTGTGGCTCCGCAGCCGCCGCCAGACGGCCATCGCCAAAATCCGCCACGAAGTGATCAAGGGCATCCGCGACTTCTTTGACGGCAACGGCTTCACGCTGGTGGACACGCCGATCTTCACGCCAGCCGCCTGCGAAGGCACCTCGACGCTGTTTGAAGTGGACTACTTTGAAGACGAGAAGGTCTACCTCACGCAGTCCGGCCAGCTCTACAACGAAGCGAACGCGATGGCCCTGGGCAAGGTCTATTGCTTTGGTCCGACGTTCCGGGCCGAGAAATCAAAGACCCGCCGCCACTTGACCGAGTTCTGGATGGTGGAGCCCGAGATGGCCTATGCCGATCTCGAAGATGTCAAGAAGCTGGCCGAAGGGCTGATCTGCTTTGTCGTGGACCGCGTCCTGAACAACCGGAACGCGGAACTGAAGGTGCTGGAGCGCGACATCTCGAAGCTGGAATCGATCAAAGCTCCGTTCAACCGGATGACCTACGACGACTCCGTGAAGATCCTGCAGGAGCGCGGCAGCGAAATCCAGTGGGGCGGCGACTTCGGCAACGCCGACGAAACCCTGCTCACCCAGGACATGGACAAGCCCGTCCTGGTGGACCGCTTCCCCGCCTCCTTCAAAGCCTTCTATTTCCAACCAGCGCCAGAGCGCGAAGATGTCGTCCTGGGTGTCGACGTAATCGCGCCGGAAGGCTACGGCGAGATCATCGGCGGCGGCCAGCGCATTCATGACCTGGAGCTACTCAAGAAGCGCCTCCACGATCACCAGCTGCCCGAAGAGGCGTTCAACTGGTACCTCGACCTCCGCCGCTACGGCAGCGTCCCCCACGGCGGCTTCGGCATGGGCGTGGAGCGGTTTACCGCCTGGATGTGCGGCACGGAACATATCCGGGAAACGATCGCGTATCCGCGTATGCTCTACCGCACGCGGCCGTAGTCTGAAGCTGATCCAGAATCGAGAGAATTGAGTTGGTATGAAAATCTCTCTCATCGGTGCCCCCCTGGACTTTGGCGCGGGACGGCGCGGGGTGGACATGGGGCCCTCCGCCATCCGCGTTGCGAATCTGCACCACCGCTTGACCGCGCTGGGCCATGATGTGGTGGACCTGGGCAATGTCGAGGCACCGCAGCAGGAAAGCTTGCCTGAAGGTGATCCTAAGGCCAAGTACCTGCAACCAATCGCGCTCACCTGCAAGCGCCTGGCCACCCAGGTGGCCAAGATCGTGGCCCAGGGCCGGTTCCCGGTAGTGCTGGGTGGGGACCATTCGATTGCGACCGGCACCATCTCCGGTGTCACCAAGAAGCGGAAGTTGGGCGTCATCTGGATTGACGCGCACGGCGACATCAATACGCCGGACACGACACCTTCCGGCAACGTCCACGGCATGCCGCTGGCGGCGCTGTTGGGCCATGAGCCCAAGCCGCTACTCAGCAGTGCACCGCTGAATCCGGCTAACGTCGCGCTGGTGGGCCTGCGCGATGTCGACCCCGGCGAGAAGGTGCACATAGCGCAATGGGGCGTCCATGGCTACACCATGCGCGATGTCGATGAGCGCGGCATGCGCAGCATCATGGAAGAGGCGATCCGCATTGCCACCAAAGGCACGGCGGGCTTCCATCTCAGCTTCGACATGGACGCGATTGACCCGGCTACCGCCCCGGGCGTCGGCACTCCCGTCCCAGGAGGCTTGTCCTATCGCGAAGCGCACCTCATCATGGAGATGGCGCACGATTCCGGTAAGCTCGAATCGCTGGAAGTGGTGGAAGTGAACCCGGTGCTGGATGTCAGCAACCGGACGGCGGACTTGGCCGTCGAACTGATATTGTCGGCGCTGGGAAAGAAGATTCTGTAATTCAAGCAATGAAAACGCGTGTCGCAGTAGTGTACGGCGGCCGCAGCGGTGAGCATGAGATCTCACTCCGCTCGGCCAAATCGATCATCGAAGGGCTGGACCCGGAACGTTATCACGTCATCCACTACTTCATTGCGAAGGATGGCCGCTGGCGGCCCAAGCCGATCGCGCCGGAGCCGGGCGCCAATCGTGAGATCGACGTCGTGTTCCCCGCCCTCCACGGCACCTTTGGCGAAGACGGCACGATGCAGGGGCTGTTCGAGTTGGCCGACCTGCCGTATGTCGGCCCCGGCGTGCTGGGTTCGGCGGTGGCCATGGATAAGGAAGTCACCAAACGGCTGCTGAAGCAGTCCGGCGTGCCCGTGACAGACTACGTGGTGCAGTACCGCGGAGCGTTGAATCCGGACGCGATCACGCTGCCGTTCCCCCTATTCGTGAAGCCCGCCAACCTGGGGTCGAGCGTGGGCATCACCAAGGTGAAGACGCGCGAACAACTGGGCCCCGCGCTCGAGAATGCCGCGCAGTACGACACCAAAGTGATCATCGAACGCGGCATTGTGGGCCGTGAATTTGAGATCGCCGTGCTGGGCAACCAGGAAGACCGGCGCGCGTCGTTCCCCTGCGAGATCCGCCCCAAGCGCGAGTTCTACGACTATGAAGCCAAGTACATTGAGGACTCCACCGAGATCGACCTGCCCGCCAACCTGCCACCCGACAAGATCGCCGAAATGCAGCGGCTGGCCGTCGCCGCCTGCGCTGCTCTCGAACTGGAAGGGATGACGCGCTGCGATTTCCTGATGGATTCGGCCACCGGTGAATTATTCCTGAACGAACCCAACACCATCCCCGGCTTCACCAGCATTTCGATGTTCCCCAAAATGTGGGAGCATGCCGGGATTCCCTTCGCCGAACTGCTGGACCATTTGATCGCGCTCGCCCTCCGGCGGCATGAACGCAAGCGCGCCACGCGGTTCGAGAAGTGATGACGCACTAATGTTGCCCACGCTGGCACTCCTGTTCGCGGCCCAGGCCGCGCCACCCGCCGCCCTACCCGACATCAAGGATCAGGTGGAGGCGATCCGCAAGTTTGTCGCGGTCTACGCTGCGCTCAGTGACGAAGCCGCCGAACCGGTGGACCCCAACCCCTCCATTTACGGCGGCGCCTTACCCGGCATGCTGCGCGGACTGGACCCGCATTCGGTCTTCCTGGACCCGGACCAGATGCAGCAGTTGAAGGAAATGAACAGTTCGGAGCGTAAGGGGTTCGGCTCAGTTGTCAGCATTCTTCCGGGCCGGGTTTTCGTGCTGCAAACGCTGCCCGGCACGCCTTCGGCCAAAAGCGGCCTGTCGCCCGGTGACGAGATTGTCGCCGTCAACAATATCTCCCTCATGGGCCTGGAGCCCGAGCAGTTGATCCAGCTGCTTTCGGAAACCCGGCGGCGCGAAGCCCAAATCTACGTCCGCCGCTTGAATACCCCCCGGCTGCTGTCGTTTCAACTGGTCCCCGAGAATCTGGCCGCGCCCAGTGTAGACCGAGCGTTTCTGCTCCCGGCCGGTCCCGGCTACATCCGCGTCGCCAACTTTGATTCGAAGACCGGCCAGGAGCTGAAAGCCGCCATTGAGAAACTAGGCGGTGCGGCCCTGCCGGGCCTGGTGTTGGACCTGCGCAACAACCCCGGCGGCTCCGTGGAGACGGCGCTGGAGGCCTGCTCATTATTCCTGAAGCCCGGCACCAAGTTGCTGAGCATCCGGGGCCGTTCGAAGAAGGAAGAAGAGGTCCATGCACCCGACGGCGGCACCCCTTATGAGTTTCCGCTGACGGTGCTGATCAATGAGAAGACGGCCAGTGCCGCCGAGATTCTCGGATCCGCCTTGCGGGATCACAAGCGGGCGATTCTGCTCGGCAACCGCAGCTTTGGCAAGGGACTGGTGCAGAGCGTTTACCCCCTGTCGGGCGGTTCCGGCATTGCCCTGACGGTGGCCTACTACTATTCACCCGCTGGTGCGAACCTGCAGCGGCCACTGAAGAATGTCCAGATCGAAACTCCTGATAGCCCGGGCGGCATTGCCCCGGACGAGACCGTTTTCCCGGACTCGCAGAACCGGTTGCGGGCGGTGCTCGACATGTCCGGGTCCTTCACGGCGTTTGCCACGGAGCTGGTGCGGAAGGGATTGCCGAATGGCCCACTGCCCTCGACCGTCTATGATGATTTCCGCATTTGGCTGTCGGAGCGGCAGATCCAACCCAGCGTCAGCGATTGGTCCGCCAACGGTGAATGGCTGCGGAGCCGACTGCAACAGGAAGTGCTAAACCTCACGCAGGGAGTCGAAAAAGGCGACGAAATCGAACTAGCCCGTGACCCGGTGGTCCGCCGCGCGGCGGAGCGACTGAAACCTGCGACACCCGCCGCCAAGTAGAAGGGGTGGCAGTACCAATCGCCACCAAATCGCTAGGCCGGCGTGTGCAGACCCTTGTGGATGGCGTAGAGCGCCAGTTCCAGGCGGTCCGAGACACCCAGCTTGTCAAAGATGTTGTGCAGGTGATTCTTGACGGTTTGCTCACTGATGAACATCTTCTCGGCCATCTCTTTGTTTTTATAGCCTTGCGCCACCAAGCCGACAATTTCCCGCTCGCGCGTGGAAAGCGGGCTGCGCTCCCGACTACCTTTGCCCCCACCACCCGGGGCGGGTAACCCGAACGGGCCGGAGGCTTGAGGCTCGGGGGCATTGGTCGCAAACTGACGCATGACGGCGGCCGTGGTGTGCGAATCCAGCCAGATCTCGCCGCCATTGACCTTCCGGATGCTCTTGGCGATCAGGTCGGAGTTGGTCAACTTGAGCACGATGCCACACGCACCCAGCTTCATGGCCTGCACGTACT
Source organism: Bryobacteraceae bacterium (assembly GCA_947458745.1). Classification (GTDB taxonomy): domain Bacteria; phylum Acidobacteriota; class Terriglobia; order Bryobacterales; family Bryobacteraceae; genus JAPKYZ01. The sequence continues at coordinate 53,765 of CANGYQ010000013.1, forward strand.
CGTTCTTGTCGTCGCTGGCAGTAAAGATGATCGCTCGCGTCTTGGATCCAGTACCCTGTAACTGTCGTAGTACCGACAAGCCGTCAAAATTGGGCATCCGCAAATCCAGCAACAACACGTCCGGCTGAAGGCTACGGACCCGGTCCAGTGCCTCCCGGCCATCGGCTGCTTCGCCCACGATTCGGATATCTTGCTGCTGGGACAACAAGTTACGCAGCCCGTCGCGGACAATTGGGTGATCGTCGGCAATCACTAAAGTGATTTCCCGCTTCTCCGGTGCACTCGGGGCCGGCGGTGCTCCCGCCATCAGCGCGTCGATCAACTGCTCCATACAATGCTCCTCGCCAAAAAAACCAAACTCTTTACCCAGTACGCAGCCAGTCCGTTAGTTCTATACAGTATAAAACCTTGTGAGCGGTTTTGTGAAGTGCAGTATTACGGGAGATTCACGCCAGTTCTCCGCCAACTGGTAGGGGCCTGGATCGCTACGATCCGGCTCAGCGCGGCTCCGCCGCTGCCAACTGGAAGGGCAGCTTCGCGGGCTCGGACAGAACGCCTTGGCGTAACGCGTCCCAAATCTCGGGACGATTCAGCCCGCCGTAGTACCAGACCACAAACCCTGGCAACTGCCGCTCCCGGACGATCCCGATCATCCGAGCTAGCACCGCCGCACTCTTGGAGTTGGTGATGTCGATGCCCGGCACCAGCCTCGTACTGCTGCCAACAGCCACCGCTTGAGTGGCCAAGTCCCGCGCAAAGCTCGCGGCATCGGCCCGGTAGACCTGGGGCGTCACAAAATCCAGAGCGCCCTCCCGCGTCCAGGCCGGATAGTCCTGCAGGAAGTTCACCGCCCCAAAGGGGTAGACCACCGGGGCGTTGTTGATCAGCGCCCGCCAGTCCTGCGCCTTCACCTGTCGCGCCAGCAAAACCGCAAAATCGGTCAACTTCCGCGCGCGCCAGCGGGTCCATTCCGGATCATTAGGTAACTCCGGGACGGCTGCCCCCTCATGCTCCTCGGCATATAGCGTCTTGGTGAAGTTATCATAACCGCAATCCAACTGCGGATAACGGGCCCGGTCAAACTCCACGCCTGGTACTTGATAGCGTTCCAGTACTTCCCGCACCAGATCAATCAAGAATCGCTGAACGTCGGGATGAGTGTGGACCATCCAAAAGAAGTCACCAGGAAACTTAGTTTCGCCAGACCGGGCCTGGGCCAGCCAGTCGGGGTGCCTGTCGAAAATGATTCCCCGCTTCCCCTCCCCGGCAAAGTAGCCCGCCCAGCCACCCACAAAGCCATACTCGAACCAGGGAAACACGGCCAGACCGAACGGCTTGGCTTCTTCTATCGCCTCCGCCAACACATCCCGGCCGGCAAAGGCGGGGTCGATCCGAAGACCGGTCTCACGCTCGAACACGTCGCTGGGCCACAGCGGATAACCCCGGGACCAGCAGTTGACGAATACGGCGTTAAAGTTAGCCGAAGCCAGATTGCGGAAGCTCTCCCGGATCTGCTCCCGGGACCCCAGTGAATCCCGTGCAATCCACACGCCCCGGAACTCCGTCATGGCTGAAACAGAAGCCGCCGCCAGCAGCATCAGCACCGCGCCGCGCAGCAACCAACCCAGGCCTGGACCGCTATGATGGGAACGCCGATGGAGTCTATCTACTACGTCATGACGTGGCTCTGCCACCGCACCTGCCCCCATTGCTATGAAGACCGTTTCCATCCCTACCATGGTACCGATCTTGACCGGGTGGTCAGGCAAAGCCGGGACAACTTCACCCGCGTTATCGCCAATCTTCCGCCGGACATGCAGTATCTGGATGTCGCCGACGGCTTCCAACGCAAGACCGGCAGCATCATCCTGGCCGGTGGCGAGATTCTGTTGGAACCAGTGCGCGAATCGGTGCTCTACCCCGCGCTCGCCCTGCTGCGGCAAAAGTACGCGCCCGTGGGTGGCGTCAAGCTGATCGTTCAGACGACGGGCGACCTGCTGACTCCCAAGATTGTCCATGAATTAAATCAGTACGGAGTCTGGCTGATTTCGGTTTCAGGTATCGATGCCTTCCACGCCGGACTGGAGGAAGTGGCCGCGCAGGAGACCCTCAAGGCCAAGCTAACCGCGATGTTCGAGAGCGCCGGCCGGGAGCACCTGCCGCTGGTGGCCGCCGATTCTCGCAAGGCAGAAGACCGGGGGAGCTACTTCCACTTCTTTGGGGCCACCCCCGATATGTGGATCGGCAAACTCTGGCCGCGTGGCCGCGCTTGGCAGAACAACCTCACCCGAGCCACCATCACCGACAACTTCTGTAACGTCTGGAGCGGTGGGCTCAACTTTCTGGATTACGCCCATTCCGGCAGCGAAGTCTCCATTGACCCCGAGGGCAACGTCTTCCCATGCTGCATCAAGACCAAGAAGGCGGTGGGCAACGTGATCGAAGAGCCGTTGCTCGCCTTGCTGGACCGCCTGCGCGGCAACCCGGTCTATGAAGCAATCTCGATGGGCCACCCGGAACGCATGGGCATCGCCCAGGGCTGGAGCGTCGAGCAGTTCTACAAGAAGTCCACCACCACCCTGCCGGACGGGCGCAGCTACCGCAATCTGTGCATCGGCTGCGACGCGTTCCATGACGAACTGCTGGCAGCCGCGCCGCTGGTCCAACTCGGGTAGCTGCCAGCTAAGCCGCTAACGCTTCAAGATCTGCTCGACATAGCGATACGCTTTTTCACGCTCCGCCGGGGGGAAATCATGACCGGCGGCCGGATAGACGGCCACGGCCTTCTTCCCCGCCCGCCGCATACACTCCCGGACGCCTTCGACGTCGAAGTTGTCGTCATTGAGCGGCGCGTTCACGAACAGCCCGCGGTTGCTTAACGCCTCCACCAGATCCGGAAAATCAAAGGGCACCTCGGCAGGGGAGTTGTGATAAACCGTCCCGATGCGGGGCATGTAGCGCCAGCCATTCCAGCCCGTCAAGTCACCGCCCTTGTAGCGGTGGGCGGCGGTAAAGCCGCAACTGGTGACAACTACCTTCACCCGCGGATCAAACACCGCCAGAAACAGCGAATTGTGACCGCCGAGCGAATGTCCAATGGCACCCATGCGCTTGGGGTCCACCTCAGGCAGCGAGGCCAGCAGGTCCAGCCCGCGGACATGGTTCACAATGGCTTTCATCGAAGTGGAGGCGTAGCCCATCTGGTAGGGGTCAGACTTGTTGTCGCCCAGGCTGGGGTAGTCAGGCACCAGCACCACAAAGCCGCGTTCGGCCAGTTCCTTGGCGTAGTGCAAATTCGATTTCCCCGCCAGGCCGGTGGGCTCATCTTTGCCGAACTTGGTGGTTTGGTGCAGCGCTAGCATCGCCGGGTGGCGGCCGACTCCGGTTGGCAGCAAGAGCCACGCGGGCACCCAATCCGCCGCTTCCGCCAGGTAATCCAGGCGCCGGTAAGTGACTCCGCCCATCTTCCGTTCTTCAAGGAGGCGGACTTCAGGAGGCTGGCGGCGAGCTGGCAGCGGGAAGTCGCCCATCGCTTTCTCCATCCCCCGGCGAACCTCAGCCAGTGAGCCGCCCCAGGCCGTCATCGAAACGAGACAAAAAACAACTTTTTTCACCATATGGTGTTATTGAGCATATGCGTCTCCCGCTTGTTTTGGGTACTGCCTTGCTGGCGCTTGCTTTGTCGCGCGCGCAGACGGCCCCCGTGGTGACACCGCGTGGCGTCATCAACGGCTTCACGCAACGGCCCGCACCCTCGCAAGTGGCACCCGGCGGCATCATCTGGATTTCTGGCCTGAACCTTGGGCCTCCGGAAGGCATCAAGGCTACCGGGAATCCTGCCCCGACGAAGCTGGGTGATGTCGAGGTACTGATCAACAACCGGGCAGCAGGTGTGATCTCGGCTGAGCCTGGGCGGATTGTGGCTGTGGTGCCGGCGGAGACACCCAACGGGCTCGTCAACGTCATCGTGCGCCGCGGCGAGCAGCAAAGCCGTCCCGCCCGCATTTCCGTACTGGCCGCTTTCCCGTCACTCCGCACTAAGGACGACAAGGGCTTTGGCGAACTGGCCACTACTGGTTCCGGGCCGGACGTAGTGCTGGCCGCCTCCGGCTTTGGGGCCCCGGGAATCCAGGACTTGCAGGCTTACGTGGGCGGGCTACGCACCACGGTCCAGGCCACCGCCGCCGCCAGGCCCGGCGAGTTTGACGTGACGATCACCATTCCTGCCGACGCCGCTCCCGGGGACATGGTCACGCTACTGAGCGGCAATCGTGTCGCCAACCAGGGCACCTGGGGCAAACGCACGGCCAATCTGAAGTATCTGCGTCTGCCGGAAGGCACTCCCGACTTGCGGGATCTCAATGGCAGCGACCTGCGCGGCGAATTCCTGATTGCCACCGGAGCCCGTGACGACAAGGGCTGCTATCCGGGGTTCCTGTTTGACTTTACTCTGAGCGCCGCTACTCGCCTGCCGGAATGCCTGACGACCGCCAACCGCAACGCCGCCACACCGATCGTCGCCGCCAATGACACGGCTGTGCTGGGTGCCCTGGTCGGTCCGCCGGAATCGGCTGACGTGGTCAGTCCTAAGTTGATGACCGTGGCCCCGGGAGGAGCTTCGGCGACGGTTACGCTACCCTCGGCCGCATCGCTGCTGACGGCCAATGCCAATGGCTTTGTGGCCATTGCTCCCGGCCCTCCGGCGAAGGTCTATGGGATCGATCCAGTGACCGCCGAAGTCACTGAAGGAGCAGTCCCAGCCGCGGGTGGAGCCGGGCCACCCGGGGGCGGCGGACCGGGCGGGATCATCGCCATCTCCGTCGATTTGGGAGATGGTATCAATGTGGTCGTCTCCAACCCCGTCGGCGTCGGCAACAACCGCCGCGTGGTGGTGGTGGCCGACCATGATCGTGCCGCGAAGAAGGCCAAACTGGCTTTCCTGGATCCACAGAACGCCGTCGTCGCCACCCGTGACTTTCCCGAAGGCTGGCTGCCGTTGGCCGCGCAGCCACAACAGGTCCAGTTGCCGCCGGGCGTGAACCTACCGCCCGGCGTGCAGTTGGCGCGGCCGCTGGTTAGTGTTTTTCTGGACCCGCCAACACGCCTGTTTTACGTGCTCGCACGCCAGGGTGACAATGTGAAGCATGGCGTCGTCACATTTCCACTGGACCCCAGCGAAGTAAAGACTGTCGCCTTTCCCGACGGCTGGTTCGCCACCGGCTGCGCCGCTCAGATACCCTTCCAATCCCTGGACCTGTCGCGGCGCTTGGGGCTGCTGGGATCGAAGACAGTGGCCACCGCCTTTGCCAACCCTTGTCCGGCCGATGGCTTTCTGGTGGTCGATCTGACCAACCAAACTGCTACCTCCGTCCAACTTCCCGGTACCGGACAACTGAACGCCAACGCCGGGGCCAACGAGATGAACGACTACATGTTCGGCACCAACACCGACCCCGGCCGCAACAACGTCTCCGATACCCTTTACGTGCTGGATGGTGTCAGCGGGGGCGTCAACCGGTTGGACTTACCCTCCGGCGTCACTGGCTTTGGCAACCTCAGCGCCATCCCGGCCATCGGAGCACTGATTGCTCCGGCCACCAACCGCATTCAGGGTGATGGCGGGCTGGTGCTGTTCGACCTGGAAACCGCGACGGCCAAGCTGCTGCCCGCTCCCGACGGCTTCGCGGCGGTGCAGATTGCCGGCATCTTTGGCACCACCCGCAAGGTGGTAGGCCGCGGCGTGAAGGAGCAGAACGCAGGCAGCCAGTTCATCGTCTATGACCTGGTCACCGGAGACGCCAGCATCATCCCCAATCCGGAAGGCGTGGCCTTTGTGGGCCCGTTGCCGGCCGCGGCACCAGGTCAGGGAGGCGGTGGCGCCCCCGGCGGCGGCCAACCAGGGCCCGGCCAGGTCCAGCAGGCGGTGACGCTCCGGTCCAACCCGCGCGCCGGCACCATTGCCGCCACGGCCTGGAACGCCCAGCGCCGCGCCGTCGGCATCGCGCTGCTGCAAGTGCCTTAGCAACACCGCCGGAGGCAACAAACCGCATGCTCGCGCATGGCGGCTAGGAATCGGCGTCCGTGGTGTACTTACCGAACCGTGACCGCAAGGGAGCGATGGAAGGTATCCCTTGGCCGCAGAACCTAGTTCAGGGCGTCGCTTTACCGCAAGGTCAGCCGCGTCACGGTTTCGATGTGGTACGTCTGCGGGAACAGATCCACCATGGTCATCTTGTCGATCGCATAGATCGCGCCTAGTGCCGCCAGATCACGAGCCAGTGTCGCCGGGTCACAGGAGACGATGGTGATCTGCGGGGCCTTCAGCCGCACCAGATGCTCCACCGCCCGCTTGCCCAGCCCCGCACGCGGCGGGTCGGCCAGAATGAAGTCCGGCGCCTCTTCCAACGGCGCCAGGTAGTCTTCGGTGGTCAACTGCACGGCCTTGGCCTGCGGCGCGTTCACCGCCAGGTCGGTCACCGCGCTGCGGACCACTTCCACCGCCGTCACCTGCTCAAAGGTGCGCGTCAGCGGCAGTGAGAACAAACCCACGCCGGCATAGAGGTCAAGCGCGGTGCGGCCTTCGGCACCGGCCAAGGCCAACTGGCGAAGCGGGTCCACCAGAAACCGATTCACCTGGAAAAACGACTTGTGACTGACCTGAAACTCGTCGCCCGCCACCGGATACTTCAGCGCACTCATCGTCGCACCCGGGATCAGGCGCGCGCACCAATCAAAGAAACTGCGGCTGACCGGGCGCGCCGTCTTCAATACGTTTACCAGCGTGTGCGTCTCGTTCGAGAACAGCTCCACTTCTTCCAGGAACCGCGGAAAGTGCGGATCCCGCCGCATCTCCTTCATCACCTGGATGCCCTTCTCCAGCGCTGGGGACCCCAACGGGCAGCCATCGATCGGCACCAACTTGCGCGATCCCGCCGCGTGGAAGCCGGGCTTGCCCTGGTCGTAATGTAACTGGATACGGTTGCGGTATCCCCACGGCTCACCAGCAAGCGTGCCAATCTCGGGGGCAGTGATCTTGCCAATCCGGCCCAACGTCTCGGCGAGGATGCCGACCTTTTCGGTCAACTGCCGGTCGTAACCCATGTGCTGGTAGTGGCAGCCGCCACACTTGGTATAGACCGGGCACGGCGCAACAATCCGGTCCCGCGAAGCAATCTGGAGCTTTCCGTCTTCCCATTCTTCGCCCGGAAGCGAATAGGGAACAAACTTCACTTCTCCGTTGACGCGCGCCAAACCGTCGCCGCCATAAACTAGTTTTTCGATCAAGGGCATGAATTTCTTCGCACCTTCATGAATGAAGGCCCGTGCGCGTAGGCTACCATGAAGGTTCCCTGGCGGCTGCATCAAGAGCCGCTTTATTCATAAAACAGACATGAGAGTTCGAGTATTTTCTGGAGTTCAGCCATCCGGCAACCTCCACATCGGCAATTATCTCGGCGCCCTGAAGAACTGGGTAGCCATCCAGCGCGATTACGAGAGCATCTTCTGCATCGTCGATCTGCACGCCATCACGGTCTACCAGGATCCGGCGGAACTGAAGCGGAAGATCCGCGAGACCGCCGGGCTGTTCCTGGCCTGCGGCATCGACCCGGCGCATTCCTCCGTGATCGTCCAGTCGCAAGTAACCGGCCACGCGGAACTGGCCTGGATGCTCACCTGCGTTACGCCGCTGGGCTGGCTGGAGCGGATGACGCAGTTCAAGGCCAAGAGTCAGGCGCAGGAAACCATCGGCGACGGCATTCTGCAGTACCCGGTGCTGATGGCGGCGGACATCCTGCTTTATCAGGCTGGCATCGTGCCGGTGGGTGACGATCAGGCCCAGCATCTGGAACTGACCCGCGACATCGCCCAGCGCTTCAACTCGCTCTACGGTGAGACGTTTGTCGTACCCGCCACGAAACTGCCCCTGGTGGGCGCCCGGGTGATGGGTCTCGATGAGCCGGACAAGAAGATGTCGAAGTCGGCGACCGGGGCCAACCATGCCGTCGGCATGCTGGACCCGATCGATGTGGCCCGCAAGAAGATCATGCGCGCCACCACCGATTCGCAACCGGCCATCGTCTGGGACACCCTGGCACCCGGCGTCGAGAACCTGATCTCGATCTACCGCGCCTTTGGCGAAGTGGATGAAGCGACCGCCCGGCAGGAGTTCGAAGGCCTCCGCTACGGCGACCTGAAGAAGAAGGTGGCGGATATGGTGGTGGAGTCGCTGAAGCCCATCCAGCAGCGCTACGCGGAGATCACCGCGGACCCGGCGTACCTCGACGGCATCCTGCAATCCAGCTACGAACGCATCGCGCCCATCGCCCAGTCAACCGTCGAATTGACCAAGACGCGCATGGGTTTGTACACGCGGTAATCGCGCGAAAGGGAACACCATGGAAGGCGCTCCCGTCTCGCTGCCGGCTTACTGGCGCTTGCTGCGCGACAACCGGAACTTCCGGAAGCTGTGGCTGGCGCAAATCATCAGCGAGATTGGGGACTGGTTCTACACCGTCGCGCTCTATGCCCTGCTGTACGATCTGACCGGTAGCGCTCGCAGCTTGTCGACGGCCCTGATGTTCCAAGTGCTGCCGCAGTTTTTCTTTGGCCCCATCGCCGGTGCGATCAACGACCGGTTGAGCCGCCGCGCGGTGATGATCTTTTCCGATTGCGCCCGCGCCCTCATCGTGCTGCTGATGGTGTTCTTCCGGACGCGGGAGATGCTGCCGTTTCTTTACTTCCTGCTGCTGTGCGAAACCGTGGGCTGGGCCCTGTTTGAACCGGCCCGCAGCGCCATCATTCCCAACATCACGCACAGCGACGCCGAGACCGTGACGGCCAATGGACTCAGTTCCACCACCTGGGCCTTCAACTTCTTCTTCGGAGCAGCCGTCGGCGGCGTGGCGGCAGCGGCATTTGGCCGGGAGACGGTGTTCCTGATCAACTCGGCTTCCTTCATCGTCTCGGCACTACTGGTGCGCTCCATGGTGTTTCACGAACCGCACCTGGAAGGCCAGCCACCCTTCCGCTGGCGGGACCTGTTCGACTTCAAGCCCGTGGTGGCGGGCCTGCGCTACGTGCGCGACCATGCTGAGATCCGTCCCGTGATCTTCCTCAAAGCCGGTGTTGCCCTGATGGGGACCAACTGGGTGATCCTGCCGATCCTGGGCGAACGTACGTTTCCGCTGCAGGTCTTCGGGATCGATTCGCATAAGGCCGGCATGTTGGGCATGAGCGCGTTGTTGGGTGCACGCGGGTTGGGCGCACTGATCGGTCCGCTCACTGGCGGGTCGTGGGCAGGCAAGGATGTCGCCCGCATGCGGCTGGGCGTGGCCCTGGGGTTCCTGCTGATCCTGGCGGGCTACACCTCGCTCGGCTTTGCGAACACGATCTGGCTGGCCGTTCCGGCCGTCGCGTTGGCGCACTCGGGCGGATCAATGGTGTGGGTCTTCTCGTCGTCGATGCTGCACTTCATGACTGAAGACAAGTTCCGCGGCCGCGTCTTTTCCGCTGACTACATGTTCATGACGCTGACCCTGTCGATCACCAGCATGATCGCGGGCACGGCGATTGATGGCGGCGTCTCCCTACAAGCAGTCTGCATCGGCACCGGCCTTGCCGCGTTGCTGCCACTGAGCCTGTGGAGTTGGGCGGGCTTCAAGAAGCGGGCAGGCGTTCAGCCTTAGCGGTTACTTACTTTCGATCACCGAAACCGGCCCGTCCACTTCCGTCACCTTGATCCGCAGCGCCTTGCGGTTCTCGACGTCGGCCAGCGGGAGGGGGAAGTTGGCCGCAATCATGCGGTCAGCGGGTTGATCCTTGGCCAACTTCTCACTGCGGTGAAGTGTCGGATTGTAGCGGCGGCCTTGGAGCGGGTTCGATTCGAGGAACCGGTCAATATCCACTTCCGCGGCAATGACCCCTTCGACAATCTTCCCATCCTTGGTTTCGATTTCCACCGCCGTATCGCCGATCATGAACAGCGACCGGGGCACCGTCCGGAAATCGATGAGCACCACCGTGGAAGTGGCATCCACGCCATAAACCCGCACCTTCTGCACCGTGCCGTCCAGCACCACGCGCGTGCAACCCGCCAGCATGACGGCGGCCAAAAGCAGCATGGTGCTCGCCCAATGCTTGATCATCACGCCTTCCCGAGCAGACGCGCCAGCTCTTCCATGCACAGGTGGGATTTCTCCACCTTTGTGCCGTCAAAGTAGTGCGTTTCCAGGCCCGCGCAGCCTTTGTAGCCGTCCTTCACCAGCGCGGCGAAGATCACCGGCCAATCCAGCTTCTTCTCGGGGTCCAGCAGCGTGCGGCCATGCATGTGGACGTTGACGATTCGGTTCTTGGGCAATGCGGCGTAGCCGTCCGGGAACGGCCTTTCCTTCATCGACTGGCCGTTGTTGGCGTCCCAGTTCAGGCCGAAGCTGGAGGACGGCAGGCGCTTGATCAGGTCCGCCATCTCGACGCAGCTGCCCACGTTGCAGGACGGCTCATTTTCGAGCAGCAGCTGCATGCCTTCCTTGCGCGCCACCTCGCCCATCGCGCCCAGTTCGTTGGCCACGCGGTCCATGATCTTTTCCGGCTCCGCCACCCGGCCAAAGGCGAAAACGCGCAAAGTCTTCACACCCAGAATCTGCCCGGCCACAATCTGGCGCTGGAGCAGTTCCATGCGCTTCTTGTACTCAGCTTCCGCGGCGGCGATGCGCTTCTGGCGATCCTCCGGCGGACGAGTCGCCCAGGCGGGAGCTTCCGTGCCGGGCAGGAAATACTTCGTACCACGCGAGTTGAAAAACGAGACCCGCAGACCAGCCTCTTTCAGCGCCTTGGCCGTCTCCTTCAGATCAGCTTCGGAGGCGTCAGAGTAGCTTTTGCCCGCACCTGGAACGTCGCGTAACTCCACCCATTGCAGGCGATGCTTCTGGGCGAAGGCCACGGCATCGGCGGGCGAAATGGAGGCTTCATCGGTGATGAAGCTGATCCGTGACATCGAGAAAGGTGCCGCAGCGGCGAAGGCGCTGGTCAGCAAGGGGGTGGGCAGCAACGGTGCGGCACTGGCCGCTAGAAACGTCCGCCGGTTGATAGGCTTCATCACTTCTTTGATCAATCTCCCAAAATTTTCCCGTAAGGTTCCAGGCCGCTTACGTTATCACACACCGCTTTAATTCCCGCCATGATCGGGATGGCCAGCACCAGTCCCGCGCCGCCCCAGATCAAGCCCCAGAACATCAACGAAATCGTCACCGCCAACGGGTTCAGGTGCACCCGTCCGCCAACTACCTTGGGGTAGAGCAGGTTCAGCGCCAGCAGGTGCAAAAATGCCACCGCCGTCGCCACCACCAGATACTGCGACAGCGTCGAAAACACCGGCAGCGCAGCCAGCAGCGGCGGGATCAAGGCCAAGGGCAAGCCGACGTAGGGGATCAGGCTGAGGAACCCGGACAGCGGCCCCACCAGCAGCGAATACGGCAGCCGCAAAAAGACGAACAGGATCGTCGTGATCACCGACAACATGATGCCCAGGACAAAGTTGCCCGCAATGTAGGCGCGCGTCAGGTCCGCCACGCCGCGCAAGCTGCGGCTTACCTCCGCCCGGTCATCGCCATGGAACAGGTGCAGAAATGACCGGCGCGCATGGTCTCGCCAGCTCAGCATGAAGTAGACCAGGAACGGCACAAACGAGGCCAGGAAGATGATGTCGTAGATCTGGCTCAAGCGTTCGTAAAGCCACTGCAGCACGCCGGGCCGGTCCTGCTGAATACGGACCTCCTGCACGGTGGGCGCGGGCGTGGGATCGACGCCTTTGCGCTTCCGGGGCACGCTCTTCAGGGCGGCGGCGTCGGGCGTGATGGCGCGCTCCTTCATGCGCTTGGGGATCAGCCCGCTTAAGGTCTTCTCAAACCCCTCCAGGCGCGCATTGATCGATTCGCCGATCTCGACGGCCCGGTTGGTGTAGGTCGGGATATCCTCCCAAAGGCCCAACGCCTGGGTGTAAATGCCCAGCGTCACAAAATACATAAAGCCCAACGCAATGGAGCACACCAGGAAGCTGGCAAAACCACGCGGCACGCGAAAGCGCATGAACAGAGCGACGAACGGCTCCAGAATCAGCGCAATGACAATGGCCGTCGACATCGTGATGAAGAACAGCTTGCCGTAATAGAGCAGCGCAATCAGCACCCCAAGCGAGATGATGCGGGCCACGGGACGGTTGGTCGCCATGGTGGGTGGCAGATTGGGCAAAAGGGTGGCCATCCGGTGAGTTTCCCCGCGAGCGAAAAGGGTTACCTACAATTGAATCAGAGTGGGAACCGTCTTGGCGTTGGACTTCGGAAAAAAACGGATCGGCTTGGCCGTCACCGATGGGCTGGGCTTGACCGCACAGGGCTTGCCGACCCTGGAAAGACAGCGTGTCCGTGATGATTTGGCGCAGCTGGCCCGGCTTGCCCAGGAGCGTGAAGTGGCGATGTTTTTGATGGGCGATCCACGCCACCTCAACGGCGAGGCCGGACGCGGCAGCGAGAAAGTGCGCGCCTTCGGTGCGCGCCTGGAGGAAGCCACCGGTATTCCGGTCACCTACTGGGACGAGCGGCTGACCAGTGTCGCCGCCCACGAAGTGCTCAACCAGGCCGGCGTCCGCGGGCAGGACCGCAAGGGTGCCGTCGATCGCATCGCCGCCGCCGTTCTGTTGCGCAGCTACCTGGATGCGATGGACGATCTGGCTTACCGCGAGCAGCAGCAACGGCTAGGCGATGCCCCAGAAAGTGAAGATGAGGTGCCCGCTTCATGAAGCGCATCGTGGCACTGTTGATGCTGGCCGCCGCCGGTGGCGCGGTGATCTACCAGACGTCGTCCGTTCACGGGACATTTGCCGAACCGTTGCTGCTGGAAATCGAGCGCGGCAGTTCTACCTGGAGCGTCGCCCGGCAGTTGGCGGCCGCAGGCGTCGTGTCGCGCCCGGAATGGTTTGTGGCCGCCTCCCTGATCGCGGGCCGCACCCGCCCGGCCCGCATCCAGGCGGGCGAGTACGAGTTCCGTCAGGCGGCGTCGCCCATGGACCTGGTCCGGCGATTCGTGCGAGGCGATGTCCACCTGCGCGAGGTGGTGATTCCGGAGGGCTCCAACCGTTTTGATCTGGTGCGGATCCTATCGTCGGCCGGCTTTCGCGACCCTGAAGCGTTGCTGATGAAGGCCCCGGAAGGCTATCTGTTCCCCGCCACCTATCGCTACGCCAAGGGCACCACCACCGCCCAGTTGCTGGGCCAGATGGAAACGCGCTTCAAGCAAGCCTGGCGTCAGGCCGCCGGAGCCGAGCAGGTGAAGCCCGACATTGTCACGCTGGCGTCGCTGGTGGAAAAGGAAGCCCGCGTGGCGGAGGAGCGGCCGGTGATCGCCAGCGTCTACCTCAACCGCCTGGCCAAGGGCATCAAGCTGGATTGCGACCCCACGGTGATCTACGCGGCGCTGCTGGAAGGCAAGTACCGGGGCACCATCTACCGCTCCGATCTCGACCGTGAGCACCCCTACAACACCTACCGCCTGAAGGGTCTGCCGCCGGGGCCGATCGCCAATCCAGGGGTGGCTTCCCTGCGGGCCGCCCTGAAGCCCGCCGCAACGGAGTATCTTTTCTTTGTGGCGCGGCCCGATGGATCCGGGCGGCACGTCTTCTCCAAAACTATCGCCGAGCACAACCGCGCTGTCACCGACTATCGCCGTGGCCAACAAACGCCAACAACTCGCTCAACTCCTCAAAGCCCGTCCGGCAAACGTAACAACGCCGATTAGTGTGGCGGAAGCGGCGGAACTGCTGGCGGCTTTGCAACCGGTCTCCAGCTCACATTTCCGCAGGCTGCTGCGTGAGAGCGGTGCTCCGCTAGCGCCGCTGGTGGAGGGTGTGCGGCAGGATACGCTGGACCAACTGGAGCGCACGCTGCTGGCACTGCTGGACGAACCAGAAGCTCGGCGGCTGGTGATCGAGGCCCGCGACCACGCCCGCATGGCGCAGCGCCGCTCGCCCACGCCGGAGCGCGAGGAGAAGCTGTTGTGGATGACCGTGTGGCTGGAGAACCGGCCACTGTTCCGGGATTGGCTGCAACTGCGCCGGGTGAAGCTGCAGCCCACGGCGTAGCCGCTATTGCAGCTCGATCGCTTCCACCTTCACCAGCTCGCCATTCAGCGTGCCGGTGACTTTGGCCTTCAGGTCCTTCTCCTTGGTGGAGGCCTTCAGCGCGGCCAGGGTTTTGGCGTTGCCCATCTCATCAAACTTGACGAACTTGCCATCCGGCAGCACCAGCCCGTAACCGCCCTTGGCGCAGCGGACAGCGCAGTCACGAGTGTGGCTGGCCAGGTCGCGGCCCTTGCACATCACGTCCACCACGGTGCCATTCCAGGTTTCCGCAGCCGCCAGCGCCGCGCCCGCCGTCAGGATCAGGAAAAACTTGTTCATGCGCCGATTATATGGCAGCCGCGGGGCGCGGCGGAGGATGTGCGCAAAAAGAAATCTGTCCGGGATTGCCTTCTCGTATCTATTCCTGTAGATTGTTTATGGGCGGGTGGTTCCAAACGGGTCGCCCCTACCCTTCACAGTGAGAAGGAGAATTTTATGAAAATTGCAATGAGCTTGTTGGCTTCCGCCACCCTGTTTTCCCTCGGCGCCTTCGCTGAGACCTGGTCCGGCACGATTTCCGACGCCAAGTGCGGCAAGGCCCACGCCGATGCCTCCGAGAAGTCGATGGGCTGCGTCAAAGGCTGCGTTAAGGGCGGTGTGGCCCCCGTGTTCGTCGTCGGCGACAAAGTTCTGAAGATCAAGAACGCCGACAAGGTCATGGAGCACCTGGGTCACAAGGTTTCCATCACGGGCAAGCTGGAAGGCGACACCGTGACCGTTGACTCCGTGAAGATGTAGTTTTTCCTGGATCCGGAATTGCCGGGTTTTGAAAGAAAGGGCGAGCCTCGAAGGCTCGCCCTTTTTTGCGCTTTTGAGCGCGGCTGAACCCACGGCTCAGTATGGTAGTATGGCCATACATATGGGAATGACGAAGGTAACCATGACGCTCGATGACCAAGCCATCCAGTGCCTGGAGGCGACCTCCCGACTTCTCGGCAAGCCGAAGAGCGAAGTGGTACGGGACGCCATCATCGACTTCGCTGAGCGCGCAGACCGTCCATCGCCCAGTGAGATCGCCGAAAACATTGCGCTCCTGAAAGAGTACGCGGCGACCCACCAGCCAGACCCCGCCGCCGTAGCCGCCGAACTCGCCGAGATTCGTGAAAGCCGGCAGATCGGTTGGATCGGGTATGAAGATCGCACTCGATAGCTCCGCATTGATCGAGAGCCTGTGCGGGTTGCAGCTCCCGAGGCTGATGGATATTGTCGCGTCCGGCCACCGGCTACTTTTGCCCGCTCAAACGCTCTACGAGTGGCGGCGTGGCCCCAGAAAGCCATCCAAACTCACTATGGAACAGCGGCTATTTCCACCGGAAAGAATCCTGCCATTTACCGAGCGGGAAGCGATTGTTGCCGCCCAACTCTTCAAGACGGCTGCGCGAGCACGGGCACGGTCAGCGGATATCGCCATTGCCGCTACCTCCATGACCCATGATTGCCTGCTGTGGACATTCAATCGGGCCGACTTCACCGACCTGCCAGGACTGCGGCTGCTCGACTGAGTGGTGTCCGCCCTACTGCAGCTTGCCCCGCCCCGCCACTTCCCAGATCTCCTCTACCTGCTCCCCGCGCACGCCATAGAGCCGCTCGTGCAGATTCACGGCGACGCAGATGTGGTTAGGGATGATGCGCACGCGGTCGCCTAGGTGGAAGGTGTGGCCGGTGCGGGTGATGTCCAAGAAGCCGTGTTCTTCCATCATCTTGTGGAACACGGCGGTGGGATAGCCGACCACTTCGCCGAAGCTGACTTCGCTGGACCAGACCAGGCGGTCCGACGAGAAGGTTTTTGAGCCACCGTCGATGATCGCCTGACTGCTGACAGCGGTGGAAACGACGGTGGTGAGAATCGAGGCCGCGCAGTCGGACCAGGCGCAGCTGCCGATACCCACGGAGTTCTTGTCGTTGAAGATGTAGGTGCCGGGGCGGATCTCATTCATCGCGGTGAGCGTGTGCGAGTGCGCCCAAGTGGGGGTCGAACCGCCGCTGACGATCCGGGGGATTAGGCCGTGCGACTTCAGGTCGGACACAGTCTCTTCGAGCAACGCACCGGCGGCGCGAATGGCTGCGAGGCCTGTTTCATCCAGGCTCTTGATGTGGCCGGGATAGAAGGAGATGCCCTCCCAGTCGATGCCGGGGAGTTGGGCAACCGCTTGTACAAGGCCCTGCAGTTCCGCGCCCGGGCGCACGCCGACGCGATGGAGGCCTGCATCGAACTCGACCAGCACACCCAGCGTAACGCCCTCGGCTTGGGCGGCCGCTGAGATTTGGTGCGCGCATTCCAGCGAATCGATGGCAATCGAGATCCGCGTTCCGTGGGCCAGCTTTGCCAGCCGCTCCAGCTTGCGGGCGCCGATGGTGGGGTAGGCCACCAGGATCTCGGCCGGCTCCGCGGCCATCATCACCTCCGCCTCACCGGGCTTGGCCACAGATAGTCCGGCGGCACCGAGCGCAATCTGACGGCGGCCCAGAGCGGGGATCTTATGTGTCTTGGTATGCGGCCGGAGGCGCAATCGATGGGCAGCCGCGTAGTCAGACATCTGGCGCAGGTTGCGTTCCATGATGTCGAGGTCCACCACAATGGCGGGGGTGTCGAGGTCGTGAATAGTCATGCGAATTCCAGTACCAGCCCCATGCATAAGCTTGGGGCTATTGTCGTATTCCAGTGCAAGCCCCAAGCTAACGCATGGGGCTATGGGCTAGCGGACAAACTTCAAGCTGAGCTTGCCGCCGGAGCCGCGATAGAAGAGCTCCAGGTCTTTCAACTTCTGCTTGCCTTCGATCAAGAAATACAGCTGCCCGGTGATCGGTTCGGCGATCTCTTTTTCGGGCAGGATCTTCTCCTTCAGCATCTTCAGCAGAGGCGTTTCCTTGCCGTCACCATCGACGGTTTGCGCGCGGGCCTGCTCCACTTGCGCGGTGCCATTGCCGATACCGCCGCCGCTCATGGGGCCGCCCATGGGTCCACCCATTGGCCCGCCCATCGGTCCGCCCATGCCCCCACCCAAGCCGCCCCAAGGTCGCTGCCGCTGCTGGCCCATCACGCTGCGAGAGGACTGGGAGGTGACCACCATCGTCGAAGACCCCGCGATCTGCGCCGGAGAGAATGGCTGGGAGCGCTGGCCGCTGCTGAAGGACATCAGCAGAAAGTCATCGCGGTCAATCTTGACGGTCTGCCCGTTGCGCGGCGTCAACGTCACCTCCACCACCACAATGTTCGGCGGCAGTTCAGGACTGACGGCCTTGGCAACCTCTTCCTTGGTCAACAGCGCGGAGGCTTCCACCTGCATGTTGTCGTTCGCCGAACGCCCCGGTGTGATCGGCTTCTTGTCCGCCCACACGAGACACGCAGTGATCACCAGAATTGCGAAAGACCGCATTGGCTTACCTCCTCAACCACATCAGAATCGACTTCGAGACCTTCTCGGGCGCTTCGGCCTGGGCAAAGTGGCCGCTCTCGGGAATGGTCACCAGCGTCCAGTCATCCACCCATTCCCAGGTACCGCTCAACGCCCCCGGCAGCAGCGCCCAATCCTTCAAGCCATGGATCTGCAGCACCGGGCACTGCGGTTTGATCACGGGGCTGGTTGATTCGACGTACGGCTCCTTGGGATAGTTGCGCCGGTAGTAGTTCATCATGGCGTTGAAATCGGAGCGCTCAAACGCCTCCACGTACTTCTTTTTGGCGTCGGCATCGGTCACCCATTGGGCCAGACCCGCCGCAGTGAGCCTGGTATGCGAATCGGGCTGCTGGAAGTTGCGGGCGTACTGGCTGTTCTTCTGCTGCGCCGGATTGTTGGCCAGTTCGCGCGACAGGCCCTTAGGGTGCGGCAGATTGATGATCACTAACTTTTCCACCACCTGAGGCACGTAGAAGGCCAGATTCCAGGCCACCATGCCGCCCCAATCATGCGCCACCACAATCGCCTTGGGCCGCTTGTTGGCCGCGATCACCGCCGCCACATCGCCCACCAGCAGGCGCATGTCGTAGTTCTCAATGCCCGAAGGTTTGTCGGACAGGTTATAGCCCCGCAGGTCGAGCGCGACCGCGCGATACCCCACCCCGGCCAGCGCTTCCATCTGGTGACGCCAGGAATACCAGAAATCGGGGAATCCATGGATAAACACCACCAGCTGCCCGCTTTCCGGTCCCAGCGCGGCAAAGTGGATCTTGGCGGTGGATCCGTCAGCATTTTTTGACTCAGCATAGCCGTGCGAAACGCGAGAGTCCAGGTCAGCAGCGAGGGTGGTCATGGCGAATAAACAAGCAATCAGCAGGATTGGTCGCACTCGCTCATTGTGTCACGGCGCGCAGCAATTGCGAGGCTGCCAGCAACACAACGATAAGATTGAAGGATGATTGGCCGCGTCACGCAAGTCAGCCTAGGTCCCGGCGGTGTACCCAACTATCCGGTGGACGAGGCGTTCTGCTCCCCGCTGGGCCTGGAAGGTGACCATCATCTGCATCCCCAGTTCCACGGCGGCCCCAAGCAGGCGCTGCTGCTGGTCTCCAGTGAACTATTGGAACAACTCCGCGAGGATCGCTGGCCGCTTTACCCCGGCGCGCTGGGGGAGAACCTGACGACCCAAGGCATCGACTTCCGGCAGGTCCGCATGGGACAGCGCTATCGCGTGGGCGAAGCGATCATTGAGATCAGCAAGGTCCGGCAACCCTGCCAAACACTCAGCCCCTACGGCCACGGCATCCAGAAAGCCATCTTCGACGAGCGCTGCAAGACCAATGACCACACGTCCCCGCTGTGGGGCTTGTCAGGCTTTTACGCCCGCGTGGTCCAGACCGGCACCGTCCGGACCGGCGACCCGATTCAGTTGCTGGACCAGTTGGCTTAGCCGTCCGCCGATGCCTCTCCGCGCCGAGATCGCCTTTCGAGACCGCCCCCGCGCCTCCCGCGAATGGGGGACCTTCCGTGATCTGCTGCCGCGTACTGTCCTGGAGCACCTGCAGCGCGCTCTGGCCACCTGTGCCGATCCCGACGGAGCTCTGCGGGCGCTGGGCCAATTGCGCACGGTCCAGCCGCAGGCGTTCCATCAACTGTGCCGGGCCGCACCCCGCCTAAAGGCCGCCGTCACCGTCTTCAGCCATAGCGCCTTCCTGACCAGCGACTTATTGCGGGATCTGCAACCGCTGGAGGCGCTGTTCTCCGCCGGCGATCTCTACCGCCAGTTCGACACCTCCGACTACCTGGCCCAGATGCGCCGCTATCGCGTGGATGCGGCTGGTGTCGCCGGGTTTCGCCGCCAGGCCCTGCTGCGCATTCTGTTGCGCGATGTACTGGGCATCGCGGCATTGGCGGAGACCACCGCGGAACTCTCTCACTTGGCCGACGCCGCTCTCGAGTTTGTCTACCAGCAGGTGATGACGGAGATGTCAGCGCAGTGGGGAACGCCGGAAGGCGGCGGGTTTTCGGTGATCGCCCTGGGCAAACTGGGTGGTGAGGAGCTGAACTACTCCTCCGACATCGACCTGATGTACATCTACCATCGCAACGGCCAGACGGCCCCCGCCACAGGCGATGCCCGCCTGTCGAACAAGGAATTTTTCCACAAAGCGGCCGTCCGATTCACGGCCTTGTTGGGCGCTTCCGCGACGGGCGGGCAAGGCTACCGCGTCGATCTCCGCCTGCGTCCCGAAGGCCGTCTGGGAGAAGCCGCGTTGTCGCTGGAAGCGGCGCAGCAATACTACCGGAAACGGGCGCGCGACTGGGAACTTCAAATGTTGATCAAGGCCCGCGTAGCCGCCGGCGACCCCCTGCCGGGCCGCCAGTTGATCGCCTTGGCGGAGCCGCTTATCTACTCCACCTCGCTTGATTTCTCGGCCATTGAAGCCGTCAGCGAAAGCCGTCTCCGCATCCACGAAAAGTTGCATGCCCGCAAGAAAGCCAGCGCCACGGCCGACGTCAAGCTGATGCCCGGCGGCATCCGCGACATCGAGTTTCTGGTGCAGTGTCTCCAACGCCTGCACGGCGGGCGCGAGCCCTGGGTGCGCCACGGCGGCACGCTGCTGGCATTGACGCGCCTGCACGACAAGGCACTGCTGTCGGATCTGGAGTATTCCGACCTGGCCAGTGCCTACACGTTTTTCCGGCAGGTGGAACACCGGCTGCAGGTGGTGGACGACCGACAAACGCACTCCCTGCCCACCGATCCGGCGGAGTTGGAACTGTTGGCCCGGCGCGTCTCAGCCCGCACGCTGGGCATTGCGGTGGAGGGCGATGGCCTGATGCGGCAATTGGATCATCACCGGCGCCGCGTGGAGCACCTCTACCAACGCGTGATCCACGCCCAGGCTCCAGAAGATGGCACCAAGCCGGCTGACCCCGCACGCAGCACCGCGGAGGGTCTGGCGTGGCCGCCCGCACCCGGTGAAGAAGGCCAGCCACTGGCACCCAACCTGCGACGGCTGCTGGAATGGGCCGCACCGCAGCTATCCGCCGCGCTCGCCCGCCGCCCCTTGGCCCGCAACCGGACCGCCTTTGAGCGTTTCCTTGACGGCCTGCACCAGGAGCCACAACGTCTGGTTGGTCTGGATGAAAGTCCGATGTTGTGCGCGCATCTGATCGAGGCCTTCAACTACAGCCCGTGGCTGGCGGAACAGTTGAACCGGTCGTCAGACTATCTCGACTGCCTCCGCCAGTTGCGGCAGGATCCGGTGATCCCTGACCGCACGGTCGAGGCCGGCATGCGGGCCGTGCGGCAAAAGTTCTCGCACGAGATGTTCCGGTTGCTCGCCGCCAGCCTCTGCCTGCATGCGCCGATTTTCGAGACCTTGCAATCCGCGTCTCTGCTGGCGGATTCGGTGATCGACGCCGCCTACCGCATGGCCACCGCCGAGATTCTGCCCGGGCATGGCGGCATGATGGTGATCGCGTTGGGCCGTTTGGGCATGCTGGAATTCGACCTGGCCTCCGATGCCGACCTGATCTTTGTGATCCCGGACTCAGAGGCGGTCCGCATGGAACAGTGGACCAAGGCCGCCGAGAAGATCATCGATCTGCTGACCGCCTACACCGGCGATGGCACCATGTTTGCCGTGGATACCAGGCTCCGCCCCGGCGGACGCGATGGCGCGCTGGTCCAGACGGAGCAGACAGTGAAGCAGTATTTTGAAGAGCGCGCCGAAGCCTGGGAGGGCATCGCCTACATGAAGGCCCGCGCCGCCGGGGGCGACCGTCTGCAAGCCACCCGATTTCTCTATGACCTGCAGCAGATCGACTGGCGGCGCTACGGCCAAAGCGGCCGGTCTCAGGAAGAACTGGGCGACATGCGGCGCCGCATTGAGCGTGAACAAGGCTCCACTAACATGCTGAAGGCGGGCGTTGGCGGCTACTACGATATCGACTTTGCCTTGATGTTTCTGCGTCTGAAGGGTGCAGTCCATTTCTACCCGGCCCTGAACACCCCGGCGCGCATCCGGGTTGTCCAGCAAATGGGGTTGGCCTCAGCCTCCGATGCGTCTTTTCTCCAGCGGGCGGCGACGTTCTACCGCTCTGTTGACCACGGCCTGCGCCTGCTGACCGGCCATTCCGGCGGGTCCTTGCCCACGGCGCCATCGCAACTGGTGCCGCTCACGGAGATTGTCCGCCGCTGGGCCCCGGCCCCGCGGCCCAATCTGGCGCTCGCGGTAGAGTTGGGAGAGATTCAGGGCCAGACGAGGGAGTACTTTGACCGCGTATTTCAATAGACGCGCCTTTATCGGCGCGCTGCTGGCCGGTGGGCACCTGGCCCGGGGGGCTCCGGCGGCGGGCGGTGCCAATCCCATGATCCAGGCCGCGCTGGCCCGCATGTACAACTGCGATTTCGCCGCGGCCGACCGCATTCTCGACACCCAAATCCGCGACCAGCCGGAAGACTCTCTCGGCTATTGCTTCCGCGCCGCCTCCATTCTGTTCCGGGAATTGGACCGGCTGATGATTCTGGAAGGCGAGTTCTTCTCCGACGACAAACGCATCATCGAGAAGAAGAAGTTGCAAGCTGACCCGGAAGCCCGCCGCCAGTTCTTTCAGTTCATCGAAATGGGCCGCCGCCGCGCCCAAACGCGCTTGGCGGCCAAGCCCGAGGACCTGGACAGCCTGTTCGGTCTCAGCATTTCGGCCGGACTAGTCACCGACTACGTGGGTCTGATTGAGCGCAAACAGTTGGGCAGCCTGCAGTACGCCAAGGAGTCCCACATGTACGCCATCCAGTTGCTGAAGCTGGACCCGATGTTCACCGACGCCTACATGACCACCGGGCTCACGGAATACCTGCTGGGCAGCGTTCCTTTCTTCGTGCGCTGGTTCCTGAAGTTTGACGAAGCCGAAGGCGATAAGAAGAAAGCGGTGAGAAATCTGGAGCTGGTGGTTAAGAATGGACGCTACCTGGGGCCGTTTGCGAAAATACTGTTGTGCATCATCCACTTGCGGGAGAAACGCAAGACCGAATGCGAACGTCTGCTAAAAGAGCTGGTCCGCGATTTTCCGGACAATCCGCTGTTGCGAAAGGAATTGGTGAAAGTTTCGGCCCTCCGGAACTGATTTTTCTTCTGATGAGACTGACAAGCATCCTGGGCCTAGCCCTCACACTGTCCCCCGCCCTTCAGGCCCTCTCCATTGACGACGCTTACCGGCGCCTCTACAACTTCGATTTTTCCGGTAGCCGCGAACTGGCCAGCCAGTACTCTGAAGCCAACCCGCAGGATCCGCTAGGCCCCGCCACCCGCGGCGCGGCCTGCCTGTTCAGCGAACTGCACCGGATGAAGCTGCTGGGCAAGGAGTTCATGACCAACGACGACAACGTCAAGAACAAGCCGCGCGCGATGCCCAAGGAGCAGGCACGGCAGGAGTTTCTCCGCGCCGTGGCGGATGCGCGTCAGCTCGCCGCTGGGCGCAGCGATGTGCGGTCACTGCTGACCATGACCATCGTCACGGGTCTGGAGCGCGACTACGCCGCCCTGGTCGAAAAGCGTTTCCGCGCCAGCATCGAACTGGCCCGCGAATCTCAAAGCTACGCCCAGCGCCTGATCGCCGCCGACCCCACCGCCAAGGACGCCTACTTCACGTTTGGCTTTAACGAGTACCTGGTCGGCTCCGTGCCGTTCTTCCTGCGCCCGTTCGTGAAAATCGATCAAGTCGCCGGCAGCAAACAGGTGGGCCTGGAGAAACTGGAGATCGCCGCCCGCGACGGCAAGTACCTAAAGCCATTCGCGCAGATGATGCTCGCCATGTTCTACACCCGCGAAAAACGCCCGGTTGATTCCCGCCGCCACTTGGCCGCCCTGGCGCGCGAGTACCCGGAGAATCTGGCAGTAAAGGAAGAGTTGGAGCGGCTGTCGGCGGTGGGCGGGTCGCAGTAGCGCCGGCGATCGCCACGGCCCGGGAGGGAACCCGATAGACTACGGGCAGCCCACACTCTCGGGCGACCCCTCTCATGCGCACCAGCACCTTTGACCTGTTCAAGATCGGCGTTGGACCCTCCAGCAGCCACACCGTGGGGCCGATGCGGGCGGCGGCGCGGTTTGCGCAGCTTTATCCGCAGGCTGACCACATGGTGGGGGAGCTTTACGGGTCGCTGGCGCTGACCGGCGTGGGCCACGCCACCGATCGGGCGGTGTTGCTGGGGCTGGCTGGTGAGATGCCGGATACGGTGGACCCGGCGGCCATGGAGGCGATGCTCCACCGGATTGAGCAGGAGGGGCGCTTCTCGGTGGTGTTTCACCGGGACCAGACGCTGCCCGCCCATCCCAACGGCATGCGCTTCACCGCGCTCGATCAAGCGGGCGCGACGCTGGGCGCGAGGGTCTACTATTCCATCGGCGGCGGCTTTATCCGGGAAGACGGCGAGGAAGTCGCGCCGACCACAGCAGGCATCGTGCCGCATCCTTTTTCGAGCGGTGCGGAACTGCTCGACCGCGCGCAATCGGCGGGATTGCCGATCTGGCAGTTGATGTTCCGCAATGAGATGACCTGGCGCAGTGAGGCCGAAGTGCGGGCCGGAGTGTTGCGCTTCTGGACGGTAATGAAGGAGTGCACGTGGCGCGGGCTGCACACGGAGGGCATTCTTCCGGGTGGCTTAAACGTGCGCCGCCGAGCGCCACGCCTCTACGAGAAGCTGGTGCACGGCGGGTCAAAGGATCCGCTGGCGGTGATGGATTGGGTGAACGTCTACGCCATGGCCGTCAATGAAGAGAACGCGGCGGGTGGGCGCGTGGTGACGGCTCCGACCAACGGCGCAGCGGGAGTGATTCCGGCAGTGGCGCACTACTACCTGGAGTACATGTCGGGCGATTCCGAAGGCATCCTGCGCTACTTCCTCACGGCGGCCGCCATCGGCGTGCTCTACAAAGAGAACGCCTCGATTTCGGGCGCGGAGGTGGGCTGCCAGGGCGAAGTGGGCGTGGCCTGCTCCATGGCGGCGGCAGGGTTAGTGGGGGCGCTCGACGGCACAGCGGAGCAGGTGGAGCATGCAGCGGAAATCGGCATGGAGCACAACCTGGGCATGACCTGCGACCCGATCGGCGGCCTGGTGCAGATCCCCTGCATTGAGCGCAACGCCATCGGCGCGGTGAAGGCGATCAACGCAGCCCGCATGTCACTGCAGGAGACGGGTGGCCACAAGGTCTCGCTCGATCAAGTGATCAAGACCATGTACCAGACCGGCCTCGACATGCAGTCCAAGTACAAAGAGACGTCACTGGCGGGCTTGGCCGTCCTGGCCGTCAGTCGCGTCGAATGCTGACGGCTACTTCGGCAGCGACTTCGAGATAAACTCGCCGATCTCGCGCGACACCCGCTCCAGCGACGGCTTGTGGATGTAGAACATGTGCCCGCTCTCAAAGTAGCTCCGCGTGATGGAGTTCTGGTAGGTCTTGGGCAGGCCCATGTGCGACAGCGTGTATTCGGCGGCGAAGTAGGGAGTGGCCAAATCGTAGTAGCCAAAGCCGACGTAGAGCTTCATGTAGGGGTTCTTGGCGAACGCCTGGCGTAGCGCGTCGCTTGTGTCGGCATACTGATTCTGGCCGCCGGCGCCATAATCCCAGGGTCCAATGCCGCCGCCCAGAATGTAGTACTGCAAGTCGGACTTGTAGTTCAACGCGGTGCGGACATAATCGACAAACAGCGCCGTGTAGGGCGCCCGGATCGCGGTCATCGACGGATCAAACTGCGGCGTTTCCGCACCGTTCAAGCCTTCGACGCCGTCCAGCCGTCCATCGAGACGCCCGACAGTGTGGCCGTCCGAGCGGCGGAGCTCCTTGGTGAAGCGCTGGATCTCGATCCGCAGGTCGTTCTGGTCGATGTAAGCGCGGTCCAGGCCAGTCAGCCGGTGCAGCTTATCGATGGCCGCCTTGCGTTCAGCCTCCGTCAGCCGGTCACCCTTGGCCAGCACCGCCGGATACTCGTTCTGCGCGTACTCCTCTGATTCCTTCAACGCCTTCCGCAAGTCGGCCTTCTGCAACTCCGGCGGCAGCTTCTTGTGATACCAGGCGATGGCCGTGTAGGTCGGCAGAAACAGTTGGTTCGGCAGGTCATTGCCCTTGTTGAAGCGGGCCGTCTGGAAGTTGAGGATGGTCGAGATCAACATCACGCCATTGAAGGCGACGCCGCGCTCCACCAGATAGCCGGCAATGCCCGCCGCGCGGAAGGTGCCGTAGCTTTCGCCGATCATGTAGAGCGGCGAAGCCCAGCGATCATAACGGGTCAGGTAGAGGCGGATAAACTCGCCCACGCTCGCAATGTCGCCCTGGACGCCAAAGAACTTCCGGCCCAGTTCAGCGGTGGCGGCGCGGCTGTAGCCTGTGCCGACCGGGTCAATAAAGACCAGGTCGGCATACTGCAGGAAGGTGTGAGGATTGTCTTCCAGGACAAACGGCGGAGGTGGATAGGCCCCATCATCCATCATGCGGACCCGCTTGGGGCCGATCATACCCAGATGCATCCAGACACTGGAAGAACCGGGGCCGCCGTTGAAGGAGATCAGCAGCGGGCGCTTGCCCTTGGCCTGGTCCGAATTCAAGGTATGGGCGACAAAGAACATGTGCGCTTCCACCGCATCGGTCTGCTCATTGACAATCGGCAACCGGCCAGTGGTGACGGTGTAGTTGAGCGTCTTCCCCCCGGCGACGATGGAGTGTCGCGTTGAGACCGGGTCAGGCTCCGGCTTGCCAGATGACGTAACGGAGCTGGCTGCGGCTACTGCGGGCTTCGCGCCAGACGCGATAGGCGGCTGTTGTGCGGACAGCCCGGTGATCCAGCAAAGTGCGAGCGCAAGGCGAAGCATTCCCTCATGATAAGCCACCGCATACGCTCAACCGGGGCCGGCCACCGCCCCCTCAATCCGGCGCGTGTCCCAATGCGAGACCGCCCATTCCAGCGGGCTGGCTTCCGGCGGTGGCGGGTGCCCCAGCAGGCTCAAGGCCCGCCGCAGGGTCGCTTCATCACCGGGCACGATGGCCGGAGCACGGGTCTGCTTGGAGAGTTTGTCGCCCCGCTCATCGGTGACCACCGGTACATGCAGGTAGCGCGGTGCCGGAAACCCGAGCAGCCGCTGCAGGTGCATCTGGCGGGGCGTCGAGTCCAGGAGATCGGCACCCCGGACAACATCGGTGACGCCCTGGGCCGCATCGTCCACCACCACGGCCAACTGATAGGCAAACAAGCCATCCGCCCGCTTCACCACAAACGGCTCACCGTCCTGCCAGCGCACCTTCACACAGCGCGCCGCCCGACCGACCGGCAATCCGCTGGCACAGTGGCAAACGGAATCCTGGCGCGTGCACGCGCAGCCGAAAGCGGCCTCACCCAATTGGGACAAGGCCTCCTGATAGAGCACCGTCCGCTGGCTTTGGTAAACCACTTCACCATCCCAGTGGAGCCCGTAGGCTTCGAGCGTGCTCAAGATCGCATCAGCGGCCCCGGGCACAGTGCGCGGCGTATCCACATCCTCGATCCGCACCAGCCATCGGCCGCCCTGAGACCGGACATCAACAAAGCTGGCCACGGCTGCCACCAGTGAGCCCAAATGCAGCGGACCGGTCGGCGATGGAGCAAAGCGACCGGTCCGGTGTCCGGGTTGATGAAGGCTAGCCGTCGAAACCACGTCCCCGCTATTGTTTCAGGCTCGCGGCGGCGATGCCATCAACGGCTGGGAATGTCAGCGGGATCGACACCCTTGGTGTCGCCAAACGTGGCAAACCGCATATAGGCGATCAGGTCCGCCAACTGGTCCCTCGTCAAGCCGCGAGATTCCGGAGGGTGCTTCCAGTCGCCGTTGTCCTGCGTCTTGCGAATCTCCGCCGCCGTTAGGGTGCGCTTGGCCGGAGGATTGACGCTCAAATCAAAGTACTCGTCCTGGCCCGCTTTCATCGCGGGGAACGACTTACTCTTCACGGGCGTGATCTCCACCACCGCCTGCGTGCGAGTCGCTAGAATTGCCATCACCACAGCCCGTGGATGGAGCCTGGAGATCGTATTCAGATCCGGCCCCACGGCCGTTCCCTTGCCACCCAACTGATGGCACGTCGTGCAGGAGTAACCGGAGGTGCTCTTCAAGGCGAACAGTGCTTCGCCCCGCTTTGCTTGCTCCGGTGGGTCGGCCGCGAAGCCGAGTGTACAGGTAAGAATGACTACTGGAAGGTACCGCTTCATTCCGTTGCGCCCTCCACGCGCAATTAGAATATACTCCCTTTTTCCGAGCGGTTCCAGTATTTCAAGAAAGTATTTGCAGCTGCTCCATAGCGGACAAGATAACTCCTCAATTCAATACCGGAGCTACTTGGTCAGCATTAGTGATACCCGCCGGGAACTCCATGATCTTGATATTGCGGAAGTGGATCTTGGCTCCCTCGGATTCCAGGCATAGATACCCCTTCTTCTGCGTCGAACGGCTAATCCCGTTGACAAACTTGCCGTTGACGGAAAGTTTAATCACGCCATCCACCGCCACGACATCATAGATATTCCATTCGCCGCGGCCTTTGCAGCGGTTTTCAGCCGACATGCTGCGCTCCCCGCGGGCCAGGTCCGGAATGGTCTTCACGCCGCCCACACCAAACAGTTCGCCATGCACGTAGGCGATGGGCGGCAGCACGCCGTCCTTGATGTGCAGTTTGGGCCAGTCCAGCTCCAGCATTTGCACTTCGACGCCATTGGGTAGCCGGTTCTTCTCACCGGGACGGGCATCGCTCCACACAAACACGCCGGAGTTGCCGCCGGGTTCGGTGTGCATCCATTCGATATGGAGCACGAAGTTCTCATACTGCCGGTCACTCCGCATGACGCCGATCGGGTGGCCGGTGCAGATCAATTCACCGTTCTCCACCCGCCACGTATCGGCGTCCGTGTTGACGTTCACCCAACCGGAGAGGTCCCGGCCATTGAACAGGTCACGGAAAGCGGGCACGGGATCACTGGCAGCGTTCAGACTGACCAGCACCAGGACGGGCAGCGGGGAGAACCAAGCGAGAAAGCGTTTCATAAGGGAGCTGTGAGAGATCGTACCGCAGCGCTGGACCCTTAAGCTCGGCCAAACAGCAAAACCGCCCACACCGGACCGTTGTCCTGGATCCAGCTCCAGGCCAGATGCGCCGCGAAGGAGCACCAGACCGTCCCGGAGCCGGAGCGGAGCTTGGCCAGAATCCAGCCACCCACCAGCGGACCCGTCATCGCCGCGCCAATGGACCAACCCGTCACCACCGCATAGGCCGCAAATGCCAACGAAGTGCTCACCTCCGCCATCGCGGTCCCCCAGCGCTTCTCCATCCAGCCGAACAGGGGCCCACGGAAGGCGAGCTCTTCCAAGGCGATCAGCCAGCTCAACTGGACCATGCTCCGCCACAACACCGAGGCCGGCCGCAGCTCAGCTTCGGTCCACTGCCAACCCAGCAGCAGATGTCCCAGCCCAGCCGCCAGCAGTGAGAGACCCGCACCGGTGGCCAGACCAAAGCCAAACGACCGGGCCCGTTCGCCCACCGTCAGTGAGACGCCGGCGTCAGTTTCCCCCGGCGTCACCAGCCCCACAGCGCCCGCAAGGCACTGCGGCGGATGCTGCTGGGGAGATCGTAGTCGCCAAACGCCGTGATCGGGCACCAGGCAACATCCCGCGTCTCCTCTGAGCCTTGCAGCTTCTCCGACCGGGCCATGAAGCTGAAGACCAGATCGTGATGCAGGTGATACGGCTCCCGGCCCTTGGGCGGAATACCGTGGACGTCAATGCCCACCAACTGCGACTCGGCGGGCACCAGATCAACGCCGGTCTCCTCCACCGCCTCGCGCCGGGCCGTCGCGGCGACATCGAGATCGCTGCTTTCGACATGACCGCCAGGCAGCAGCCACCGGTCCAGCCGCCGGTGATGAACCAGCAGGATCTTCTGTTTGGAAGGGTTCAGCACCACCGCCGTGCCCGTAATGTGGCCGGGCGTGAAATGATCGCGGGAGAACGGTGTGGGCGCGCATTGCAGCAGCATCAGCACCAGTTCCTTGCTCTTCATGGCGGCTTCATCACCGTCATCCACAAACCGCTCCACCCGCTGCGCTATGTCAGACGCTTTCATCAGAAGTCAGTTTAGCGGACCCGGTGAATCAGCCGGAAATGGAAAAGGGCGCCCGGACCGCGCATAGGCCCGAACGCCCCTGTTTCCTGGCTCGAAAGATCTAGAACAGCTCCGGAGCCGTACCCACCTTGCGCTCGATCAGCCGGATGTTCGCACCGGCGGGGGACTCTTCCAGCTTGTAGTCGCCGGGCACTTCAAACAGGCTGCGCGGCTGTTCGCCACGGCGGACGTTCGTCGTGCGGTTGCTGGAATCACCGAAGCGCGGGTCGGTGCGCTTGGAGTAGATGGTGGTCTTCAGTTCATCCGAGACCCAGCTCTCGAACACCGAGTTGATCGGGCGGTCATTGCCGATCTTGCCCGCCGGGATGCTGACGGTGCGGCGGGTGCCGGTGACGGCCACGCCTTCCATCGTCTGCTTGCCCAACTGCTCCACGGTGCCCGACTCTTCCGCGCCCGGCCCGGCCATGACGCGCTGCGTCACCAACACGGTCTTCTTGCCGTCAGTGGGAGCACCGGTCATCACACGCATGGTGCTGGCCCCCATCGCGCCCTCGGGCATCTTGGGCAGCGCCATCTTGTGGGCGGTCTTGGCCTTCGGGTTCAACATGTAGTGCACGGAGGCGACGGGGTCGTCAATCATGATCACGTCGCCATTGATCTCGCGGCGCGTGCGGCCTTCGGAATCGCGGTAGAAGTTCTGCGTGGACTTGTTGACGATGCGGTTGCCATCGCCCAGCACCTGCGTATCTTCCGAGATGATCTCGGCCGAATACGGCGCGCCTTTCACCGGCCCCAGGGGACCCATCATCTCCGTGCGCAGCATGCCGATCGGCTCCGCGCCCGGCATCCCGGCGATGGCCGGCATGGCGCTGCGGAACATGATCACGTCCTCCTTGGGGCCATGGCCCGGCCCGTCCAGGCGGACTTCAAACTTCTTCACTTCGGGCGCTTGCCCAAAAACCGCCGCCGCAGCGGCCAAACACACGAATAGCTTCATCGGTATCTCCAATTTGATCTTCCACTTATTGACTGAAGTTACTGGAGCGTGCTGACGAATCGGATCGCCCGCGCCGTTCCCTCATTGCCCAACAAAACTTCGGCCTCCACGCGATCGGCCAGCAGTTCCGGATTCACTGGAAGGCCAAACTTCCGCATCGTGGCGCGGGGTACGCGCACCCGCATCACCGCGCCACGAGGCGTCATGCCCACGGCACCGGCATCCAGCGCATAGAAGTCCGTGTAGACCTCATTCACCACCGCCGCCGCGGGGGCTGCGGGCTCGCTCAACCGGCTGGGCGGCTGCGGTGCAAAAAACACTAGCGCCGCGGCGGCAGCGGCCACCGCCAGCCCGGGCCACCACCGGAACCAACCCGGAGAGGATGCCGCCCGCTCGACCAACCGGGACTGTTCGCGATAGAGCAGCCGCAGCCGCTCTTCCATCTCCGGCGGGCAACCCGGCGTCGCCCGGCCCAGTTCCTTGATCAGCTCCTGCGGGGTCATACCAGTCTTTTCTCCGCGAACCGGGTCCGCAACCGTTCAGCCAACATCTGCCTCCCACGATTCAACCGGGACCGCACCGTGCCCACTGGACACTTCAAAATGCGCGCCGCTTCGCCGTAGCTCATCTCTTCCATGTCGCAAAGCAGCACGGCTTCCCGGTAAGCCTTCCGGCAATTGGCTCACCGCGGTGCGCACCGCCTCTTCCCGCTCCGCCTGTGCCAGATCGTCCAGCGCCGCCGGAGCGATCGGGATCTCGTCACTCAATTCCAACGCCGGAGTTTCTTCCCAGCCGCGATGCACCAGATTGCGCGCGATGCCGAATAAGTACGCCCGCTCGTCCGCCATGCCGGACTTTCGGAGCAGCGTCACAAAGGACTCCTGCACCACTTCTTCGGCCGTGTGTGGGTTTCCGGTCATGTGATACACGAATCGGTAGAGCCCGCGTTGATGCTGGCGGTACAGCGCAATGAACGCATGCTCGTCCCTCAAGTGAGTAGTCCCGCGGCCGCGCCAAATGGTTCCAGAATATTTTCTGACCACCGCGGCTGGTACCAAACCGGGGCCAGCGCACTTCCGTCGTCACCCGGATTCGTGATACCAATGGAAGCCATGTCAATCTCGCGGGACCGCATCTGGCACACCACCCAATGGGGCATCTGGATGCTGGCCATCTCCGTCTTTCTAAATTACGTCGATCGCGGCGCGCTGGGAATTGCGATGCCTCGGATGAAGACCGAACTCACGCTGAACGCCGAAAATCTCGGCCTCTTGGCGTCCGCCTTTTTCTGGACCTACGCACTGCTGCAAGTACCCGCCGGGTGGCTGGTGGACCGCTTTGATGTGAAGTGGGTGCTGGGCATCGGCTTCGCCATCTGGACCCTCGCCACCGGCTTAACCGGCTTAGCCACCAGCTTCGCCGGACTATTGGGCTTGCGTCTACTGTTGGGCATCGGTGAAAGCGTTGCCTACCCGGCCTACTCCCGCATTATCGCCACACGCTTCCCACCCGAGAAGCGGGGCATGCCCAATGCATTGATCGATGCGTTCTCCAAGATGGGCCCGGCGTTATCCACTTTGCTGGGCGGCCTGATGGTGGCGCAGTTTGGCTGGCGGTTCTTGTTCATCGCCATGGGCCTGGGCGGACTGGTGTGGCTGCTTCCGTGGCTGATTTGGCGCTCCAAGGAGCAGCACGATACGCCTCAAGTGGTTGAGGCCAGCATTGGCTTCCTCACCATCTTGAGCAAGCGCGAATGCTGGGGCACGTTCTTCGGCCTGTTTGCCTTGAACTACGCCTGGTACTTCCTGATCTTCTGGTTCCCGTCCTATCTGGTGGACCAGCGCCACTATTCGCAGGAACGGATGGCGGTGATGGGTTCGGTGCCGTTCTGGCTGCTGGGCGCTTCCAGCATGATCACCGGTTGGCTTTCGGACCGGCTGATCAGCAAAGGGCATTCCGCCACGCTGATCCGCAAGAGCTTCATGTGCGGCGGCCTCTACGGCGTCGCCGTCCTGATGCTGTTTGCCACGCATCCTGACCCGACCGTGGCCCTGGGTGTCGTCATGCTGGCCGGTATCTCGATGGGCTTTGCGTCGTCGAACAACTGGGCGATCACGCAAACGCTGGCCGGACGCCCGGCGGCGGGACGCTGGACCGGCCTCCAGAATGGTTTCGGCAACATGGCGGGCGCGGTGGGTACTTGGCTGACCGGCTTCGTCATCAACAAGACCGATTCCTATGTGGTCCCGTTCGCGGTCACTGCCGGCATCCTGGTGGTGGGAACGACGATCTACCTGCTACTGATCCCGCGGGTTGCGCCGATCAACTGGGGCGCTCAGCAGCCAGAAGCAGCGACTGGCCAAGGGGCAGATTGACACCCGCCGCAATCAGCGGCGCTTCCAGCTTCAACGGCACTTCCAGCAACTGGTTCAGCCACGGCGAAACGGGTTCCACACCGCTCGCCGGCGGGGCGTTGGTCAATGGTTCCCAAACCCGGAACTTGAAGGCTGCCACGGGCAGCAGCAGCGAATTCAGATACGTGGTCCGCAGCACGCGCAAGCCGGCTTGCTGGCACAGCCACCGCAATCGAGCATCGGTGTAGCGCTGGCGCTCCTCGACAAACATCGAATGGCGGCTGCGTAGCCAGGAGAAAGCCGAGGTCCGCAGCAGCAGCGGAGCGCCCGGCTTCAGGATACGGGCGAACTGCTGGAACGCCTGCTCATCTTCACCCGGCACCAGGTGCGCAATTACATCCAGCGACACCACCGCGTCAAACGACCGCCCGGCGAAAGGCAAGTGGCGCAGGTCCGCCTGTGTCTTGCAGTCCAGCCGGCAGAAGCTCAACCCGGCGTGACTCAGATCGGCCGGAAACATGCGCCACTGGAAATGCTGCTCCATGCGCTCCGACATGTAGCCGGTGCCGCAACCAGCTTCCAGCACCTGCGCCCCGGCCGGTGGCGCGTACGGGGCCGCAAAGCGCCAAAAGATGCGCTCCATGCCGCGGTACCACCAGAGCTCACGCTCGGAGGCGGCGATGTTGGCGAACTCCGCCGGGTTCATACCACGCTCACCATGCCGTACTCAATGTGCCGCGCCGGCGACGGCCCGGTGCCGGACATAGTAGGCCAGAGCCTCGCGCATTCCCTGTTCCATACTCACTTGCGGTGCCCAGCCGGTGGCAGTGCGGAAGAGCGTCGAATCCGTGTAGTAGCTGCCAATGTCGATCGCTTGGCGCTCCGCCGGGAATGGCACCAGCCGGGGCTCGGGCAGCCCCGCTACTTGGGCTGCAATCCCGGCGATCTGGCGCAAAGAGAGTACCTCACCGCCGCCGACATTAAACGCGCGCACGGTGCTGTCCATCAAGCCCGCATGGAGAAACGCTTCCACGCAATCGCTTACATACAGCGGGTCCCGCAGTTGCTCGCCATCACCATAAACGGCCAGCGGCAACCTCTCCGCCATGCGCTTCAAAAAGACACTCAGGAAGCCCTGATTCATCGCCGCAAACGACATGCGCGGACCGTAGACATTGGTCAGACGCAGGACAATCGCATCCAAGCCGCCCTTGCGCGAAAGCATCAGGTGATACTGCGAGGCGGCGTACTTATGTACACCGTTGTAATCCACTGGATTGACCGGGTGGATCTCATCCACCGGCAGATACTCCGGGACACCAAACACCTGCCGCGTGGAGGCATAGACCACGCGCACCCCCGGCCGCCACTCCCGGCAGGCCTCCAGAAATCGCAGATGGTCGCGGGTGTTGAGGTCCAGATCGCGCTCCGGGTTCAACATGCTCTGGATGTGGCTGATCTCGCCCGCGATGTTAAAGATCACGTCGGCCTGCATGATGTGGTCGCGCAAGCGTTGCACTTGCCCGATGTTCGCGTAGACCACCTGAATGCCCGAGGAGGCAGGAATGTTCGCGGGGTCGCCACCGCAGCCCGGCACGCATGGGTCAACCACCGTGACCTCCGCACCTTCCGCCGCCAACTGCAAAGCCAAATTGCTACCGATGAAGCCCAAGCCCCCCGTTACCAGGACCCGGCAATTCTTGTAACGCACTTAGTAAAAGCTTCGCACCCTCGCCACCACTTCGTCGAGGTCCGCGTCACTTAAATATGCATGCAGCGGGAGCGATATGATCTCGCGGGCCGCCCGCTCCGCTTGAGGCAGGTCGCCGCGCTTCATGCCCGCATTGCGAAACGCCGGATGCAAGTGTAAAGGCCGGGGATAGTGGATGCCGCTGGCGATGCCATGCTCGCTCAAGTACTGCCGAAGTTGGTCCCGCCGCTTCGCCCGGACCACATACAGATGCGCCACACTTCCCGGAACCCGCGCCAGTGGACGCACGGCATCACAGCCGGCCAACGCCGCATCGTAGCGCTCCGCCAACTGCCTCCGCCGCTGGTTCCACGCTGGAAGACGCGGCAGGAAGGCTCGCAGATAGCAGGCCTGGATTTCATCCAACCGTGAATTGATGCCCTCGACGTGAGCCACCTGATCGTTCCGGCGTCCGCCATCACGGATCTCGCGCAACCGCTGGGCCAGTCGCGCGTCATCGGTGACAATCGCTCCACCATCGCCCAACGCGCCCAGGTTCTTGGTCGGATAAAAGCTAAATGCCCGCAGGCCGCATAGCGGCGCTCCATGGGCCTGGCAGGCATCCTGCAAAATGGGCACCCGGACGCCTAGCAGCTTTCCCAGGTCCAGTGGCTGGCCATAGAGATGCACCGGCACGATCGCCGCTGTCGCTGCAGTGATCCGCCGGCGGGCGTCATCCAAGTCCATCAGCAACGTCTCCGGATCGACATCCGCGAACACTGGCCGCAACCCCGCGGCCCGAATAGCCACGCCGGTGAAAGGAGCCGTCATCGCACTGGTCAGCACATCACCCTTCACGCGCAGCGCCCGCAGGGCCACCGTGATCGCATCGCTGCCGGAAGCGACACCCACCGCTTCCTGGGCCCCCATCGCCGCCGCGAACTCCCGCTCAAACGCCGCCACCTGCGGACCCAGAATGTAGTGGGACCGCCGGTGCATCTCCGCCAGATGCGCCTGCCACACAGGCTCCGTCTCAGCGATGGCGGCGGCTAGATTGGCGAGCGGTATCCGAATTGGACGTGGATCCATAAGCGCAATAGTTGATAGAAGGTAGTGGCCAACGAACGCAGGCGGAAAAACTGGCTCTTGCCATGCTGCCGGGCATAGTGATGGACCCCCACCTCCACCACGCCACAGCCAGTCAGTTCCAGTTTACGGACCAGTTCGACACAGATGGTGCCGCTGGTTGACGTGAGGTGGATTTTCTCCACCAGCCGCCGCCGCACCAACCGGAAATCGCAATCGACATCCCGGAGATGGATGCCAAACAACGCCCGGGCAAACGTGTTGTAGATGCTGCCGATCACGATGCGATGCTGCGGGTCGTTGCGCTCCAGCTTGTAGCCGTTCACAAGGCCCACCCCGTCACCCATCCGCTCCAGTAGTTTCGGCAGTTCGCCCACGTCATACTGGCCATCGCCGTCGGTATAGAAAACCAGTTCCTTGGTAGCCGCCGCAAAGCCGCTCCGCAGGGCCCCACCGTAGCCCCGGTTCTGCGGATGGGTCACAATCCGCAGTTGGCCGCCCAACTCCCGCTGCAACTGAAGCAGAACCTCGCCAGTATTGTCGTGGCTGCCGTCATTGACGACAATCACTTCAAATTCGCGGCCCGTGGCCCGCAATACCGCAAACGTCTTACCGATCAGCGCGGGCAGCGAGGGAGCGTCATTATAGGCCGGGAAGAAGGCACTGATGCTCTCCATCGGGGCGGCGCCTACAGGCCTTTCCGGCGCACGACCACGAGGGTCACGTCATCGGCGGGTGCCGTGCCCGCGGCCCACTCCGCCACTTCGCGGTTGATGGCATCGATCATCTCGCTGGCGGGCAGCTTGGCGTTGCGTTGGATGGCGGTCGCCAGGCGATCTTCGCCAAACTCCTCGTCCGTGCCCGCCTTCACGCCTTCGGTGACGCCATCGCTAAACAGCACCAGGACGTCGTCCGGGTCAATGTGCGTGCGGCGCTCCGAATACTGGGCTTTCGGCAAGATACCCAGAATCATGCCGCCGCCCTCCAGTGTCTCGACGTCGCCATTGGCGCGGACCAGCAACGGCGGGTTGTGGCCCGCGTTGCAATACACCGTTTCGCCGGTCGTCGGCTCCAGCACCGCCATGAAGAACGTGATGAACCGGTTGGAGGGGCAGGTGGACGTGATGACGCGATTCAGGCGCGTCACCATGCTGGCCAGATCCGGCGCATCTTCCACCAGCACCTGCACGCGCGCCTGCAGGCTGGACATCAGCAGCGCCGCGGGCATCCCCTTCCCCGCCACGTCCGCCACGATGATCGCGACGCGTCCGTCCGGGTAGGGGAGAAAATCGTAATAGTCGCCGCCCACCGTGCGGCAGGGGACGTTGTAGCCCGCCAGGTCAATGCCGGGCACGACCGGAGGCCGCGAAGGCAGCAAGCCGCGTTGGATATCACCCGCGGCCTTCATGTCCCCTTCCACCTCGGCCGCGCGGGCGGCTTCAATGCGCACCGCCGCGATGTTGGCCATCATCGTGATCATGTTGAGGTCTTCCTTCGTGAATTCCTTCAACATCGACGAATCAAGATAAAGCAAACCAATCACTTTCTGATCGTTGGTTTGCAGCGGTACGGCCATAAAGCTGCGGACCAGGTTGTCCACAATGGACTGGGACCCTCGCACCGCGGCGTCCAGCGACGTATCGCGGACCAGCAGCGATTGACGCTCCCGCATCACCTTGTCGCGCACGGTGGAGCTGATCCGGAACGCGTCGCCCCGGGTCTCTCTCACCACCAGATTCTCGCTTTGGTCAAACGTCATCAGCACGCCGCGGGATCCGCCCACGGCCAGCATGGATTCGTCCATCACCATGCGGAACAGATCCGGCAGCGGCAAGTGCGCCGCCAACATCGCACTCACCCGTCCGATGGCCTGCGTGTAGCGCTGCTGTTCACTCGATGACACGGGCGTCTGGGCACCCGACATACCGACTCCGGGAGACGAGTCAGAAGTGATCTTCTTGTCGTTGCGGTAAAGCCCATCCAGCGACGTGATCACCGTGGACGAGGACGGCGTGTCGATCCCGCCGTCGACAAACACCACTGTTTCGTGACTGACGCTGGGGGCCGCATCGACAAAGGTGATCACCAAGTGGCCAGCGCTCACCCGATCACCGGGCTCAATACTGGTGGGGCTGGAAATCCGGATGCCGTTCACCAAAGTGCCGTTTTTCGATTCCTGATCCTGGACCAGCCATTCGCGACCGCTCTTCATGATCACCAGGTGCCGGCGCGACAGACCATGATCTTCCGGGTAAGCCAGGTCGTTGTCACCGGAGCGCCCCAGGGTAATGCGGTCTTTGTCCAGTTTCAGAGTCCGCGATGAACCATCACTGCTGCTGATCACAATTTCGGGAGCCATGAGTATTACACTACTTTAACCGGATGCTGGCGGCGAAGCACCTCCTAAATGCTGCTCTATGAAGACTTTCCTGTACTACGTCGGTAAGCCCAAGGACGCCGCTTCCAACGCCGTCGCGGACGACTTCCTCGCCCGGGCCAACCGGTTTTCGCCCTGCACAATGGCCGAGATCAACCCCGCCCGGGTGGATCCGTTTGAGAAGCACCCCACCGCCCGCCGCATCGCGCTCGATCCGGCCGGCCAACCGATGGACTCCGCCGCCTTTTCGCGCGTATTCGAGGACGCTGAGCGTTACGGGCGCGATCTCGTCTTTGTGGTGGGAGGACACGATGGCCTGCTACCCGCCTGGCGGCAGAAAGCGGACCAACTGCTGTCGCTCTCCAAGATGACGTTTCCGCACGAACTGGCTAGGGCGATGCTGGCCGAACAGATCTACCGCGCTTTCGCAACCCTCCGCGGCCACCCTTACCCGCGCTAGTGTCTTGAAAAAGCCCACCGCCGACTCCGAGCCGCAACCAGCAGGAGCGGGCTACCCT
Source organism: Bryobacteraceae bacterium (assembly GCA_947458745.1). Lineage (GTDB taxonomy): Bacteria > Acidobacteriota > Terriglobia > Bryobacterales > Bryobacteraceae > JAPKYZ01. The sequence continues at coordinate 92,498 of CANGYQ010000013.1, forward strand.
CTTCCCCAAAACCTATCTGGCCACAACAAATCCGGTAGCTATTTCACACCCTTACGTTTCCGCGCAGGAGCCGCCACCGGCACCCGACCCAACCCAAGCAGTGTGGCCGGTTCCAGGTAGGTGTTCTGCCACTGCACGCCCAAATGCAGATGCGGCGCCGCGCTGCGGCCCGTGCTGCCACTCTTGGCGATCACTTGCCCGGCGGTCACCAAGTCCCCCTCCTTGGCCACAAACTCCGACAGGTGCATGTAGAGCGTAAACAAGCCTTCGCCATGATCGATCGCCACCAGGCCGCCTTCAAAATACATCGGCCGGGCGATCACCACCTTGCCCGCGGCCACCGCCCGGATGGGTGTGCCGACCGCCGCCCGGAAGTCCAGGCCCTGGTGGATGCTCTGGGTCTTGCCGTTGTAGGTGCGCCGAACGCCGAAGGGTGAGGTCTGGATGCTGGCGGTGGGCGGGAGGAACGGCAGGGCCCAGCGCCGCTCGGAGCGGACGGCGAAGACCGTCTTCTTCAGTTCCCGCTCCGCCTCGATGCGGACATTCTCCTCCTCGGGTGGTTCGAGATAGCGCGGTGCCACGGTGACAATCGATTCCCGGTAGGCCCGTGCCTGCACCACGACGTCCTGCTTCAGCGGCTCCCCGCCGGTCGAGATCGAGAGTGGGTAGCGGCCTGGCTTCGTGTCGAGCGGGATGCCGGCCAGCGCGGTCCAGCGCTTGGTTTTGGGGTCGAGCGCGAAAGACAGCGGCCGGTCGAGGAAGCGGGCCTGGGGCTGAGCGGCGCTTTCCACCTCGACCAGCAAGGGTGCCCCGTTGAAGGGCTTGGCGGGCCAGACGCGGACCGGCCCAGCCTCCGCCACTACGCCCAACAATAGCCAGCACGCCCAATTTGCTCCGATCTCCATCTATCGCCAGCGTAGCAGTGGTACCCGACCCGGGTCGTGATCCGCACTCCCTGGTGCGCCGGGCGAAACTAACGTGCGAAACTAAAGCGTTGCATCGGATTGAAATGCCGGCGCACAACACTTCACGAATGAGCTGGTTCAAACGCGATAAGCCCGCCATTGCTCCCAACGCCGAGCAAGACCGCACTGTGCGGGCGGAAGGTCTATGGGTTAAGTGCGAAGGCTGCCGTCAGGTGGTTTTCCGCAGTGACCTGGAGAAGAATTCCAATGTCTGCCCCAAGTGCGGTTTCCACTTCCGCCTGGACTCCAAGGCCCGGCTGGATCTCCTCTTTGAAGAGCCTTACGAAACTTTCGACCAGTCACTGGCCTCCACCGATCCGCTGAGCTTCGTTGATTCCAAAAGCTACCGTAGCCGCCTGGCCGGCATGCAACAGACCACCGGGCTGACCGACGCCATCATCAGCGCCCGGGGCCGCATCGGCCGCCATATGGTGAACGTCTGCGCCATGGAGCTGCGCTTTATCGGCGGCAGCATGGGCAGCGTGGTGGGTGAAGTGATAACCCGGGCAGTGGAACGCTCGCTTGCCAACCGGCAACCGCTGGTCATCATTTCCGCCTCCGGCGGCGCCCGCATGCAGGAGGGCTTGATCAGCCTGATGCAGCTGGCCAAGATTTCGGCCGCGTTGATGAAGCTCGACACCGCCGCCATCCCCTACATCAGCCTGATGACGGACCCCACCACCGGTGGCGTCACGGCCAGCTTCGCCATGCTGGGAGACCTGAACATCGCCGAACCCGGAGCCTTGATCGGCTTCGCCGGACCCCGCGTGATTGAGCAGACCATCCGCCAGAAACTGCCCGAAGGCTTCCAGAAGAGTGAGTTCCTGCTGCAGCACGGCTTCCTGGACGCGGTGGTGCCCCGGACTCAGCTGCGCGAATACCTCTCCAAGGCGTTCGACTTCATGGCAGGCTAACCCGGAGCTTCCCTGATGCGCTTCAGTCCTTTTGTTCTCTGTGCGATCACCGCCGCGGCGGCCGATTTTGACGTCCTCATCCGGCAAGCCAAAGTGGTGGATGGCACCGGCAACCCCTGGTTTATCGCCGATGTCGGCGTCAAGGACGGCCGCATCGCCGCCATCGGCCGCCTGGCTGGGAAGACGGCAGACCGCGAGATCGACGCCCGTGGCCGCGCGTTAAGCCCGGGCTTCATCGACGTCCACACCCACATTGAGGGCGGCATCGAGAAGATCCCGCGCGGCGACAACTATCTGCTCGACGGCGTCACCACGGTGGTCACCGGCAACTGCGGCGGCTCTTATGCGGACCTGGGCACGTGGTTCTCCCGGATTGACCAGATGGGCCTGGGCCTCAACGTCGCTTCGCTGATCGGCCACAACACCGTCCGGTCGGAGGTGATGGGCACGTCGTTCAAAAAGGCCACGCCCGACGAGATCAAGAAAATGCAGGAACTGGTGGAGAAGGGCATGCGCGACGGCGCAGTCGGCTTCTCCACCGGCCTGATCTATATTCCCGGCACCTATTCCGACACGTCGGAAGTGGTGGCGCTCAGCCAGGCGGCCGGCAAGTTCGGCGGCGTCTACGCCAGCCACATGCGCGACGAAGGTCCACAAGTGATGGAAGCCATCGAAGAGGCCATCAAGGCGGGACGCGAGGGCGGCCTGCGGGTGCAGCTATCGCATTTCAAGATCGACAACCGGCGCTTGTGGGGCAAGTCTGATCAATCGATCGCCCTGGTGGAAAAGTACCGCACACTCGGCGTGGATGTCGTGGTGGACCAATATCCGTATGACCGGTCGAGCACGAACCTCGGAATCACGCTGCCCAGTTGGGCGCTGGCTGATGGATCAATGGCCATCGCTGAGCGCTTGAAGAGCGCGGAGACGCGAGCCCGCATTGTGGCCGAGATGAAAGAGATGCTGTCGGTGAAGGGTCAGCCGGACTACTCCTACGCCGCCGTCGCCGGCTTCCGCCAGGAACCGGCCTACGAAGGCAAGACCATCTCCGACATCAACCTCATGAAGGGCCGTGAGAAGAGCATCGATAACGAAGTAGAAACCATCCTCGAACTGATGGCCGCCGGCGGCGCGCAGATGGTCTACCGCTCCATGGGCGAGTCCGATGTCGACCGCATCATGAAGTACGCCAACACGGCAATCGCCAGCGACGGCGGCGTGCGGGAATTCGGCGTCGGCATGCCGCACCCGCGCAGCTACGGCACCAATGCCCGCGTGCTGGCCGAATACGTCCGCAAGCGCCAAGTGCTGACGCTGGAAGATGCGGTCCGCCGCATGACTTCCCTGCCCGCCCGCACGTTCAACTTCCGTGATCGCGGCGTCATCCGTGAGGGGCTGGCGGCGGATCTGCTGCTGTTTGATCCCGCCAAGGTGACCGACCTGTCCACCTACGAAAGGCCTCATCAATACACGGTGGGGTTTGATTTTGTCCTGGTGAACGGCACTGTGATGGTGGCCGACGGCCAGTTGACCGATGCCCACGGCGGCCGCGTTCTGCGTCACCTTCCCGAATGACTACCCTACTGCTGACGGCCCTCGCCCTGGCGGCGGATTATGACCTGTTGATCACCAACGCCCGCGTCGTGGACGGCAGTGGCAACCCCTGGTACCACGCGAGCGTGGCGGTGAAGGACGGCAAGATCGCCGCCATTGGCCGCTTGACCGGTGCCAAGGCCACTGAAAACATTGACGCCCAGGGCCGCGTCCTGGCCCCCGGATTCATCGATGTCCACACGCACCTGGAAGGCTCCATTGAACTGCACCCGGACGCGCTGAACTTCCATCGGGACGGCGTCACCACGGTGATCACGGGCAACTGCGGCAGCTCCCATCTGGATGTGGCGGGTTTCTTTGACCGCATCAGCCGCAAGCAGTTCTCAGTGAACATCGCCACCTTTGTCGGCCACAACACCGTGCGCCGCGAGATCATGGGCGCGCAGAAGCGGCCCGCCACCCCGGCGGAGCTGGACCGCATGCGGGCACTCGTGGAAAAGGCGATGCAAGCGGGCGCGGTGGGCCTCTCCACCGGCCTGGAATACATCCCCGGCACCTTCGCCCCCACCGACGAGATCATCGAACTAGCCAAGGTGGCGTCCAAGTACGGCGGCGTCTACGCCTCCCACATGCGTGACGAAGGCGAGAAGGTGATCGAGGCCATCGAGGAAACCATCAACATCGGCCGCCAGGCGAAGATCCCGGTCGAGATTTCGCACATCAAGCAGGACACCAAGAAGTTCTGGGGCATGAGCGGCAAAATGCTGGAAGTGATCGAATCGGCCCGCCGTGAAGGCCTGGACGTCACGGTGGACCAGTACCCCTACATCGCTTATTCCACCGGCATCGGCTTGTTGGTCCCCTCCTGGGCCTTCGCCGGCGGCGATGGCGAATTCAGGAAACGTCTGGCGGACCCCGCCACTCGGGCCAAGTTGCGCCAGGAGATTCTGGAGATGAATCGGCGTAAGGCCTACGACGATTTTTCCTACGTCACCATCGCCAATCACCGCGCCAACCCGGCGCTGATAGGCCAGACCATCACCCAGATCGCCAACGGCGGCGATGAAGCGGAGACCATCTTAAAGTTGCTCGAAGCCGGTGGCGGCCAGGGCGTCTTCAAGGCGATGAGTGAAGCTGACGTGGAGAAGTTTCTTCAACACCCGCTGGTGGCCGTAGCCAGTGACGGCAGCGCGGTGGAGTTCGGGTCCGGCCAGCCGCATCCGCGCAGCTACGGCACCAATGCCCGTGTACTGGCGCGCTATGTCCGCGAACGCGGCGTCATCCGCCTGGAAGAAGCCATCCGCAAGATGACCTCCCTGCCCGCCGCCCGCTTCAACTTGAAAGGCCGTGGCCTGATCGCGGAAGGCTACTGGGCGGACCTGGTGTTGTTTGATCCCAACAAGGTCACCGATCAGGCCACCTTCGAAAAGCCCCACCAGTACGCCTCCGGCTTCGACGTAGTGCTGGTGAATGGAAAGTCGCAGTCCGACGGAAAGTCTCCGGCGGGGGGCCAGGGCCTCCGCCATCAACCATGATTCAACTCGCACAAGCCGGAAAACGCTTCGGCCCCAAACTGCTTTTCGAAGGCGTCGATTGGCTGATCACTCCGCAAGACCGCATCGGCCTGGTGGGTGCCAATGGCACCGGCAAATCCACACTGCTGAAAGTGATCGGCGGCCTGGAGCAGCTCGACATGGGGGAATGCAACCTCATGAAAGGCCTCACCGTCGGTTACCTGCCCCAGGATGGCATGTCGTTGAGCGGACGTACCGTCTTCGACGAATGCCTGAACGTCTTCGCGGGCGTCCATGAGATGGAACGCGAGATGGAGGAGTTGGCCCATCAGATTGGCGTGCTCGATTCAACGAGTGAAGAATACGCCGCCGTGGCCGACCGTTACCACCAGCTCCAAAGCGAGTTCCAGCACAGCGATGGCTACCTGTTGGAATCTCACGTCGGCACGGTGCTGACCGGCCTCGGTTTCCAGAAAGAAGACTGGACCCGCCGTACGGAAGAGTTCTCCGGCGGCTGGCAAATGCGCATCGCGCTGGCCAAACTGCTGCTCCAGAAGCCCAACATCCTGCTGCTGGACGAACCCACCAACCACCTGGATCTCGAAGCCCGAAACTGGCTGGAAGAGTACCTCAAGAACTACCCCAACGCCTTCGTGCTGATCTCGCACGACCGCTACTTCCTGAACGTCACCGTCGACCGCACCGCGGAGATCTGGAACAAGAAGATCACTGTCTACCGCGGCGGTTACGAGAAGTTCCTCTCGCAGAAAGCCGAGCGTCTGGAGCAACTGAAAGCCGCCCAGCGCAACCAGCAGGAACGCGTCGAGGCGCTGGAAGCGTTCATCAACCGTTTCCGCGCCCAGGCCACTAAAGCCAAGCAGGTGCAGAGCCGAATCAAGGAACTGGAAAAGATCGAGCGCATCGAACTCCCCCCGGAAGAGAAGACCATTCACTTCACCTTTCCGCAGCCCAAGCCCAGCGGCCGCATCGTGGCCGAGTTCAACGACGTGGCCAAAAGCTATGGCGAGAAACACGTCTTCTCCGGCGCCCGCTTCACCATCGAACGCGGCGACCGCATCGCGCTGGTAGGGCACAACGGGGCCGGCAAATCGACCCTCATCAAACTCTTGACGGGCGATGAACCGCTCACCGCCGGAGAGTACAAGCTGGGCCACAACGTCGAAGTGGACTACTTCGCGCAGGACCAGTACAAAGTACTGCCGACCGAATCCGCCATCCTCGACGACCTGCATTCGCAGGCCCCGCGCCGCACCGAGACCGAGTTGCGCAACATCCTCGGCTCCTTCCTGTTCTCTGAAGACGACGTCTTCAAGAAGATCGGCGTGCTGTCCGGCGGCGAACGCAACCGCTACGCCCTCGCCCGGATGCTGCTGTCGCCCTCGAACTTCCTGCTGCTGGACGAACCCACTAACCACTTGGACATGCGCGCCAAGGACGTGCTGCTGGAGGCGCTTTCGACCTTCACCGGCACGGTGGTCTTCGTGTCGCACGACCGCTACTTCATCGACAAAGTAGCCACCCGCGTCTTCGAGATCGAAGGCGGCCAAGTCACCGTCTATCCGGGCAACTACGAAGACTACCTGTGGCGCAAAGCAGGCGGCGCTTCGCCGGTCGTGGCGGAAACGGCGAAAGCCGACAACACCACCGCCGCCCCTGCCGCCGCGAAGCCGCAAAAGAAGATGAATCCCATCAAGCTGCAAAAGCTGCAGGACCGGGTGGCGGAGATCGAAAAGGCCTTAGCCCGCGTCGAAGCAGAAGCCGCCGAACTGGCCGGGATGATCGGCAAAAAGCCCTCCGACGCCTCCCGCCTGGCCGTTGATCTGGGCGGCATGCGCGCCCGCATCGCGGAGCTGGAAGCGGAGTGGGAAGTGGCCGCTTCGGAACTCGAAGCCGCGCAATCTTAAAGCGCCGTTGACACTGTTGCGCGGCATATGCTCGACTACAGGAACAATGCTGCTTTCCCGACGCACCGTTCTCGCTTCGCCGCTGGCTTTGGCGGCCGCCCCCAACAATGGCCCGCAGGCCGTCTCGCTGGCCGCCTGGTCGTTCAGCGGCAGCTTCTTCCAAGGCAAATGGAAGCTGCTGGAACTGCCCGGCATTCTCCGGCAGAAGCTGCAGATCGATGCGCTGGAGCACGTCAACCAGTTCTTTGAGAATCCCACGCTCGATTACCTGAAGAAGCTCAAGCAGTCCTGCGCGGACTCGGGCGTCCGCTCGACCATTCTGATGGTTGATCGCGAAGGCTCCACCGCTGCCCCCGACGCGGCCGAACGCAAGCTGTCGCAGATCGCCCACCGCAAGTGGATTGACGCCGCACACTATTTGGGCTGCTTGTCGGTCCGCGTCAATGTCTATGGCGGCGCGGCCGATTGGAAGAAGGACCCTTCGCTGGTGGACCGCGCGGCCGAGTCGATGCACGCCATCCTGGACTACGCCAAAGGCAGCAACCTCAACCTGATCGTCGAGAACCACGGCTCCGCTTCGTCTGACCCGGCTGTGTTGACGGCCTTGGTGAAGAAGGTCAACCACCCTCAGTTCGGCCTGCTGTGCGACCTGGGCAACTGGAACAAGGGTGACGACCGGTACGCCAATGTCCGCCAGACGCTCCCCTTCGCGCGCGGCCTTTCGGTGAAAGGCACCTGGGGAGCAGAGCTCGACCCGGCCTTCGATTGCGAGAAACTGGTCCGCACGGCCCTCGACGGCAAGTACTCCGGCTACTGGGGCATTGAAGTGACGCCCCGGCGTATCGAAGGAGTCAAGCGCTCCGCTGATGAGCAGTTTGAGGCCGAGGTGAAGCACGTCCTGGGAGCCAAGGCCATCATCGACCGAGTGGTGCTACGCAAGGCCTAGCGCCGCAAACCAAGTGCTCCGAAGATGGCCTCGGATAGAATACGAAGCGTCTTCATGCGGCAACTGCTCCAGTTCGGATGGTGTTTTCTGGCTCTGGCGCTCGCGCCGGCCGCCGCTGCACCGCGTCTGGTGTGGCGTGGGCCCGAGGTAAACCTGCTGGGCGCGCCATCGCCCGATGGCCGGTGGCTCTCGTTTGTTCAAGCCGGTGACCTGGCCATTCGCGACCTTCAATCCGGCGCCGTGCGACGGCTCACACAACGCCCGGCGGGATCAAAAGAATTCGCCTACTTCTCGGTCTTCTCGCGCGACTCTCAGACCGTCGCCTACGCGTGGTTTAACCAGCAAGGCTTCTATGACCTGCGCCTGATTCGCCTGGATGGCGGCGCACCGTCGGTGATCTTCAGCAATGAAGAAGCGGGCTTTGTCCAACCTTGCGCCTGGACCCCCGACAACCAGCAGGTGTTAACCCTCCTGTTCCGAAAAGACAACGTCAGCCAGATCGCCCTGCTCCCCACAGCCTCGCCGGGCGGTGCCTCGCGCCCGCGGATCTTGAAGTCCCTCGCCTGGTCCTATCCCAAACGGATGGACCTGTCACCCGATGGCCGCGAGATTGTTTACGACAACTTCGCCCGGCAGGGCGAGCCAACTCGCCGCATCTCGCGCCTGGCCGTAGACGGCGCCCGCGAGGCACCGCTTGATGACAGCCCATCCAGCCGCGTATTCCCGCTATGGACCCCGCAGGGACGCAGCGTAGTTTATGTCGATGAGGCCAGCGCCAACATCATCGAGCAGTCATTGGCCGATGCCCGCCCGCAGGTTCTGGCCGAGAAGGTGGGCCGCGTGCTCCTGCTGGGCGTGACGTCGGCGGGTACGCTCTATTACGGGTTGCGCCAAGCCGCCTCCAACATTTCCGTGGTCCCCGGCGGCGGCACCCCGGTCGCGATCACCACTCGCTTTGCGGGCCTGAACAGCGCCCCGGCATGGTCTCCTGACGGGACGACGCTGGCTTACCTGTCGCGGCGCGGCTCCGAGAACTACGGCACGGAATCCCGCGCCGTGGTGATCAACCGCCTGGACTCAGGCCAGGAACGCGAACTGACCCTACCCCTGGCCTTGATTGAGCGAGTGGCGTGGCGCGACCACCGGACACTGTTGGTGAAGGGTGGCGATAGCAAGGGCCGTTCGGGCGTCTTCTGCGTCGATCTGGCCAGCCAGGAGCCAACACTCTGTGATTCGCCCCTGCCGGAGCGAGCCCATCTGCATCCGGATGGAAAGCAGGTAGCCATCACCGCCGGGCAGAGCGGCAATGAGATCTGGGCTCTTGATCTGCCGGTGCGGCTGACGCCACCGCTGGGCCTGGATGCGTACGTGCCCGTGCCCGCCGCCAATCCGCTCACCCGCGCCAAGGTGGAACTGGGCCGCCGTCTCTTTCATGACCCGCGCCTGTCGCGCGACGGCACCATCTCCTGCGCCACCTGTCACGATCCCCAGCGGGCTTTTGCCGACGCTCGCCCCTTGGCGGTCGGGATTGGTGGACAAACCGGTGACCGCCGCTCGCCACGCATCGCCAATCGCGCCTGGGGCCAAAGCTTCTTCTGGGATGGGCGGGCGCGGACGCTGGAGGAACAGGTATTGCAACCCATCGCCAACCCCAAAGAGATGGCCCTGGATCCTCGCGACGCCGCCGCCCGCGTGGGCCTTACCTTGGACCAGTTGCAGCAGAGCCTGGCCAGTTACGTGCGCACCATCCTCGCCGGAGATTCGCCCTATGACCGCTATGTGGCCGGAGATGCCGCGGCGCTTTCAGCGGAGCAACGCGCTGGGTTGAACCTGTTCCGCGGCAAGGCCGGCTGCGTGGTCTGTCACGTCGGCCCCAACCTCACCGACGAACTGCGCCACGGGCCGGACCGCATCAAGACGCCCTCCATCCGCGATGTCGCGCGCACCCCGCCCTACATGCACGCCGGCACCCGCTCGACATTGGCCGCCGTCATCGGCTTCTATGATCAGGGCGGTCACGACAGCCGGCCGCTGCGGTTGACACCAGGCGAAAAAGACGCCCTGCTCGCTTTCCTGGGCGCACTGAATGGAGTGATTCGTGATGGTCTGGATTAGTCTGCTGCTCAGCCTGGCGCAGCCCGATCCCAAGGCGTTGATCCCGCTCTATCGCGACAATGCCACGCGCTGCGAGCGGGAGTTGGGCCCCAACCATGCCGAGACCCGCCGGGCCCACCTCGATCTCGGCCTCTATCTGGCCAAGCATGGTTCGCGCACGGAGGCCATCGCACTCTTGCGCCAAGCAGCCGAGTCCGCCGAGGAGTTAGCGCAGTTGGCAGAATTGGTTCCCGAAGCCGAAGCGGAACCGTACCTGCGTCGTGCGCTCGCCGCCGAAGAACAGGCCCGCGGCCCGGAGCACCCCAAAGTGGCCGTCCGGATCAACAACCTCGCCCTATCGCTGCCCGCCGCCCGTGCGGAGCCCCTCCTGCGGCGGGCATTAGCCATCAATCTCAAGCACCTGGGTGAAGCTCATCCCGAATCAGGCGTCACGCTGAACAACCTGGCCGACAACCTGGCCACCCTGCGCCGCTACCGGGAAGCGGCACCACTGGCTCAGCGCGCGGTGGCCTCACTTACCCAGTCGCTTGGTCCCGGCAATGACCGCACGCAAGCCGCCGTGGCCAATCTGAAGGGGATTCAGGCGGCACTCAAGTCAGCGCCCCGCTAGGGCCCTGCCTCCGCTGTTGCTACTGTTGCTACTGTTGCTGCTGCTGTTGCTGCTGCGCCAGTTGGGCTTCTTCCTCTTCGGGCGGAACCACGTAGGCCATCGGTGACAGCATCTCCACATCCAGCGGCAATGGCGTATCGGTGGGCGTGACGTGGACCGATACCGACAACTCACTGCGGGCGTTGCCCTTGAAGACACCGTGCGTCGGCGGGACGTCGTTGTAGTCGCGGCCAATCGCCGTGCGGATGTGGCGTTCGCCGGCCAGCAGATTGTTGGTGGGGTCCAGGCCTATCCAGCCCAGGCCGGGCAGCAGTGCCTCCACCCACGCGTGCGTGGCACCGTCGGCGGAACGGTCGTGGTCGAAGCGGCCGTGGTAGAGATAGCCGCTAACGTAACGGCAGGGGATCCGCAGGTAATGACGCACCAGCGCCGTCATGATGTGGGTAAAGTCCTGACAGACGCCTTTGCGGACCTTCAGGGCATCGTCGATGGGTGAATCCACTTTGGTGGACTTGGGGACGTAATCGAAGGCGCGGAAGATGCCACTGTTCACTTCCGCCAGTACTGTCAGCGGGTCATCGCGACGCTTCACGTCAAGCTCGGCGGCCAGTTCATCCAGCCAGGGAGTGGGCTTGGTGAAGTCGCTGGGCATCAGGAACTCGGAGTAGTCGCCGTTGTGAACGATGTTGTCCAACTCGCCCCAGGCGTCAAAGCCCAACCGGGGAGGCAACATGGGCGCGGCGCCCGTTTCCACCCGAGACTCCGCCAACACCTGCAACTGCGTGTGCTTGCCGGGCACGTTGAAGTGGTGGATGGTGTTGCCCAGATAGTCGCGATACTGCAAGACCCGAGCCTTGGGATTGACTGTCAGATCAAACGACAGGCAGAGCTGCAAGCCTTCCGAGCGGGGCTGCTTACGCACCTCCATGATGCTTTCCTGCACCGGAGAGTCGTACTTGAAGCGGGTGAGGTGGCGAATGGAGAAGTACATGGCGTTAAGCGAGCACCGCGGTGTCGATGGGGTAATCGATATAGCCCTGGTAGGCCGAAGCGTGGATCTGGCCGCACTGGCGCTGAATACCGTCCAGGTAGCCGTGGATACCACCGAGCATGATCTCATCCACCGGCGTAAAGCTGAGCGAAGCCCGCAACCGGCCGGCCAGACGCGACACGCGGCCCGCCTTCTTGGAGGCCGTTGCTTCCGGCAGCGCGTTCAATGCCGCCTGCAGCATGTCCACGGAAAAACGCACTGAGTGCGGAAACTCACTATTCAGCAGCAGGAATTCGACAATCCGCTCCGGTGACAAATCGGCGGTGTAGGCCTTACAGTAGGCTTCAAAAGCCGTGCAGGAGCGGAGCAGGCCGATCCATTCCAGGTGGTCGGCGGCCTCCTGGTGCCGATCATGCGGGACGTAGAACTCATTAAAGTGCACGTCGAGCAGGGTGGCGACGCAGCGGGCGCGCTCCAGCGCCCGGCCAATCTGGATGAACTGCCAGCCTTCGCCGTGGGTCATGGTGGAATCGGTGACGCCTTGAAACAGGTGCGTCCCTTCCTTGATGGCGGCCAGAAACTCCACCGGGTGAGCGTCGTGCATCTCTTCATACTGCACGCGCTTGACGGCGTGGAACATTCGGTTCAGCTGCTCCCACATTTCGCTCGAGATCTGTTCGCGCACCTGACGCAAATTCTCGCGCGCATGCATGATGCAGGAAACGATCGAAGATCGGGTGGCCGCGTCAAACACCATGGCCTGGACATGGGTGTAGGCGCTGGCCGAATCTCCCGCGGGCAAAGGACTGCCCAGGCTGGCCAGCACGCGGCCCCAGCGCCGGTCCGCCGTAATGGGCGATTGATCCAGCATCAGGTTCAGGTGCACGTCCACCAGGCGGGCGGTGTGTTCGGCCCGTTCCAGATACCGGGCCATCCAATAGAGACTGTCTGCGACGCGTGAAAGCATGGGCGTAATGTTCGATCAGCAAGCGAATCCGGACAGGTCCGCGGACAGGGCGAACAGGCGGGTCAAGCCCGCGCTTAGTTGTACAACATCCTCACTCGTAGAGCACCCAGGTATCCTTGCTGCCGCCGCCCTGCGAGGAGTTCACCACCAGCGAACCCTTCCGCAACGCCACGCGCGTCAAGCCCCCAGGCACAATCGTCACCTTGTCGCCATACAAAATGTAGGGGCGCAGATCGACGTGGCGCGCCTCCACTTGACCATCAACAAAACACGGCCCGCGCGACAACATCAGCGTGGGCTGGGCAATGTAGTTGCGCGGATCAGCCTGAATGCGGCGGGCAAACTCCTCGCGTTCTTTTTCGGTGGAATGCGGCCCGATCAGCATGCCGTAACCGCCGGATTCACCCACCGCCTTCACCACCAGCTTGTCCAGGTTGGCCAGCACATGCTGGCGTGAGGCGTCGTCCGTCAGGATGTAAGTGTCGACGTTATCGAGAATCGGATCTTCGCCCAGATAGTACTTGATGATCTTGGGCACGTAGGCGTAGAGCGCCTTGTCATCCGCCACCCCAGTGCCCAGCGCGTTGCACATGGTGACGTTGCCCGCGCGGTAGGCATTAAACAGACCCGGCACGCCCAGGATGGTGTCCTTGCGGAACGCCAGCGGATCAATAAAGTCGTCATCAATGCGCCGGTAGATGACATCCACCTGCTTCAATCCGGCCGTGGTCCGCATCCAGACGTTGTTGTCGTGCACCACCAGATCCCGGCCTTCCACCAGCTCAATGCCCATCTGGCGGGCGAGATAGGTGTGTTCAAAGTAGGCCGAATTGTACACTCCGGGCGTCAGCAGCACGATCGTCGGGTCATGCTTGCCATAAGGCGCCAGCGTGCGGAGCGTCGCCAGCAACGCCGAAGGATAATCCTCAATCGGCTTGACGCCGCACTGCTGGAACAACTGCGGAAACACCTTCTTCATCACCTGCCGCGAGGTCAGCATGTAGCTGACGCCGGACGGCACGCGGAGGTTGTCTTCCAGCACCAGAAACCGACCATCAGGGTGACGGATCAGGTCCGTGCCGGTGACGGTGATGTAGAGATCCTTGGGCAGCCGCAGGCCCTTCATCTGCCGCCGGAAGTGCTTGCAAGAATAGACCATGTCGCGCGGCACGATGCCGGCGTCCAGGATCCGCCCCTCGTTGTATATGTCTTTGAGGAACAGGTTCAGCGCAATAATGCGTTGCTCAAGGCCCCGTTCGATCAGCGTCCATTCCTTGTTGGTGATGATCCGGGGCAGCAGGTCGTGCGGGAAGATCCGTTCGGTGCCTTCTTCGCGACCATAGACCGTAAACGTGATGCCCTGGTGGAGGAAGCTCAAGTCCGCCGCCTGCTTGCGCCGCCGGATCTCATCCGCCGGCAGTTGCTGCATCAATTCATAGAGCGCCTGGTAGTGTGGACGCGGTGTACCGTCGGGCGAAAACATCTCGTCCCAAGCGACGTCCAATTGATAACTTCGAAATGGAGCTGGAAGTTCCGCCGGGCTCATGAGGAAACTAGAGAGTGTAGCGTACTTGCGGGCGTTACTCCACTTGGATGGTGATCCGCCGCTGGCTGCGGACCTCACCCACGATCAAGGTGAGTTCCACCGTGCCCGATGGCAGATCCGGCGGCAGCTTCGCATTCACCTGGAGCGCGCCGGAAATCAGTTGCGGCGCGGCCCCGGCATAGGACACCTCGCACTGCTGGCTATTGGCCAGCACCTGTACTCTCGCCACGGTTCGGGGCAGCGGTTCCCCTTGAACAATAAAGCCGTCGACACTGGACGGGTTGGTGACGCCACCGCCTGTGGCAAACATCGCCACCACCGACCCTGGCTTGGCCGGTTGGCCGATGCCGTTCACCGTATAGTCCTGGTTGAACACCGCACCCTGGCCTTCCGGCGTCAGGGCAAAGATCTCCGGATTGGCGGCAGTGACGCCCACGGAAACCGGATCGGACAACACACCGTTGTACTCCAGCCGGACCTCCACCTGACGCTTGCCCGCGACGCTGTGGGGAACGACAAAGTTCACCTGCGGGCGGCTGCCGCCAATGGTCGCCGTCACCGGCGCGGCGATGTTGTCCACCAGCACCCGCACCCCCGCCAGCGACGTGGGATAGAACGTGGTGGCGGGCGTGATCTCCGGCACCGCCAGCTGCGCGGGGCCATACCCGGTGCCAAAGATGGTCATGATCTCGCCCGGGGAGATAGACCCGGTGAGGAAGCTGGCGGCATTGCGCAGATCGGCCGCCGTGAAGAGTGGACCCGGCCCCGCCTGCCGCACCGTAAAGGCCGGCCCCGGCACATTGGCAGCACCCACGCGACCAGTGAGATTCAGCGTTCCCGTCCGCGACGTCGTCAAGCCGTTCGGATCGACGGCATAGCGCAGCAGCGTGGGCGTCGCCTCCGTCACCCGCATCCAGGGAACACTGCTGGTGGCGGACCAGGCGCAGGAGGTCTCCACTTGCACCGTCTCGGTGGCGGCATTGGACGGAAGGGTCGCGCTCAAGGGCGTCAACTTGAAGCCGCAGGTCGCTCCATCTTGCGTCACCACCAGATTCACGTCGTTGACGCGCACCAGGCCGGACCGCCGGTCCGTGGTCGGGTTCGCAATCACGTTCGCGGGAAAGCTATTCGCGGTGGGCGTGCCGATCGTGATCCAGGGCGTAGTCGTGGTGGCCGTCCAGGGGCACGGCGCGGTGACGCCAACGCTGGTGGTGCCGCCCACGGCCGTGAAGTTGACCGGGGAGGGGTTCAGGGTCAGCGCACAAGGTTGCCCGGCCTGCGTCACCGTGAAGGGTGAATTCCAGTTCTCGATCCGTGACGACCGCTGCCCGAACCCGGCGTTCCGGGCGATCACCACCTCGACAGTGCCGGCCCCGGTGCCGGTGGTGGCAGAGGTGAAACTGATCCAATCGACGGTGGACCGCACCTGCCAGACGCAACTGGTCGAGATCGGCAGCCTGTACGTACCGCCCTCCGCCGGAACGATACCCGGAATGCCCAAACCATACGTGTAGTTGCAACTGCCCGCGGCCTGATTCACCGTGTGCGATCTGTTCACCACCAGGATCGAGGAGGTCCGGGCGGCGGGGGTCAGATTCTGTTCGGCGGTGTAGCCCGAGGTGCCGTCACCGGTTCCGGAGCCGCCCAGGGAAATACTCAGCCAGCTATCCTGCGGCACGGCTGTCCAGGCGCAGCGGTTGGCGTTGGCATTGATCAGGAAGGATGATGGCGTGCGCGCGGAAGGCAGCGAAGCGGAGGCGGGCGTCAGGGTAAATGCGCAGTCTGCGGTCTGGGTGACGGCGATGGTCTTGTCGCCCACCGTCCACTGGCCCACGCGAGGCGCGACGCCGGGATTGCCAGTGACGCTAAAGGAAATGTTGCGGCTGCCGGTTCCGGCGGCGTTGACGATGCTGATCCAGTCCGCTTGCGAAGTAGCCGCAGTAGTGCACCCGGCCTGCGTGGTGACGCTCAAGCTGAGGGGCGCAACCACGGACGTTCCGCCAGCAGCAACAGAATACGCAGATTGCGTTACCGAATACGTGCACTGCGCGTCTATCGAGGTGCCGGCCAACGCGCAGAGGATGAAGATGAGAATACGCATTGTGTTCAGAATCACCCTGTTATACTTGAGTCGGCGGGAGTATACCCATTGAATCGCCGTTTCAACATTGCCTTAGTTTCATTCTCCACTGTCCTGGTAGGGGCGCTGCTGGTCGGGGCCGTCATGGGCCGCGGAGCGACGTCCGAGGACCCCTATAAGCACATCGCGGTTTTCACCGAGGTGTTGTCGCGCATCAAGAGCGACTACGTCGAGGAGCCCGACCTGAAGGGCGTCACCATGGGTGCTGTCAACGGTCTGCTGGAGGCCGTGGACCCCTACGCCAGCTATCTGAGCGCGGACCAGTTTAAGCAGTACCAGAAGCAGAAGGACCAGAAGCGCGCCGACACCGGCCTGATCCTGTCCAAGCGCTTCGGCTATATCGGTGTGGTGGATTCTATTCCCGGATCGCCGGCCGCCAAGGCGGGCTTGAACACAGGTGACATGATCGAATCGATCAAGGGCGTGGCCACGCGCGACATGCCGTTGGCTTACGCCGAACTGCTTCTGAAGGGCGACGCCGGTTCCTCGGTGGACCTGACGGTGTTGCGGACCCGGAAGCCGGAGTCGCAGAAAGTCACCCTGACACGCGCCAATGTGAAGTTCCCGGCGGTGCAGTCGAAGCTGTTGCCGGATCAGACGGGCCATGTCGCGCTCCAATCGCTTGAACCCAGCAAGGTCAAGGAAGTCGCGTCGGCCATTGAGAGCCTGGAGAAGCAGGGCGCCAAGCGACTGGTGCTGGACGTCCGCAGCTGCGCCTATGGCGCGCCGGAAGATGGCCTGGCACTCGCCAATCTGTTTTTGGATAAAGGCCTGATGGGATACCTTCAGGGCCAGCGAGTGACCAAGCAGAATTTTGATGCCGCTCCGGCCAAGCAAGTCACCAAGCTGCCGGTGGTGGTGGTGACCAATCGCGGTACTGCGGCCGGCGCGGAAGTGGCCGCCGCCGCGTTGCTGGATTTGAAGCGCGCCGAAGTGGTGGGTGAGCGCACCTACGGCGACGCCGCGATGCGCAAGGCAATTACGCTGGATGACGGGAGCGCTTTGATTTTGGCCGTGGCCAAGTATTATTCGCCTTCCGGCATTTCGATTCAGGACAAGGCCGTGACCCCCAGCGTAGTGATGGCCGATGCGCCGGAGCCGACCGATAGCGATGATGACACCGCTGCTCCAGAGCCGGTCGAGACCAAACCTCGGACGGGTGAAGACCCGCTGCTGAAGAAAGCCATCGACGTCCTGATCAACGGCGTGCCCAAGACGGCCGCCAAGTCAGCCGAACCACCCAAGAAATAGGACCCTTAATTCTCCGTTAGCTATGCCTCTTTACGAATACAAGTGCCGGTTGTGTGGAAAGCATTTTGACAAGTTGCAGAAGTTTGCCGATGCTCCGTTGACCACGTGTGAACTGTGTGGACAACCGAACGCGGTGGACCGTCTGATCTCCACCCCAGCGTTTCATCTGAAGGGTAGTGGCTGGTACAAGGACGGCTACTCCGGCGCGAACAAGGGCGGCACCGCCAGTACCGGTAGCGCTGAATCCAAGTCGTCGGGCGATTCGAGTTCGTCCTCTTCCGGCCCCTCCGACACCAAGGCCGCCAGCTCCACTTCTTCTGATTCCAAACCGGCCGCTCCGGCGGCATCGCCCGCCAAATGAGAATCGCCGCCGCTTTCCTGACGCTGGCCGCCGCGTCGGCGGCCGAGCTTCCGATTAAGGGCCTCCTCTATTCAGCCTTCCGCGTCACCGATACCAACCGGGCGCGGGAGTTTTACACCGGCGTCTTGGGCTTCTCGGAAGCTTTCAACGTGCAGGGTGCAACCTATTACAAGGTGAATGACGATCAGTATGCCGTCACATTGGAAGGCGGCCGGAAAGGGCAACCGGACCGGTTCTCACACTTGGCGCTGGAAGTCTCAAGCGTGGCTGAAACACGGAAGGCGCTGACCGAACGAGGGATCACCTCCACCGAGACCCGCACCGCGCCCGATGGCACCTGGTTCACCTCCATCACTGACCCTGATGGTCACCGGATTGATTTTGTCGAAGTGGTCGCAACGTCAACCATGGCGGGCCGCCGGACCTGGGCGGTCTCGAAAAGCCGTCTGTCCAGCCGCCTGTCGCACACCGGAATCACGGTCGCGGATGAGGCCAAAGCGTTGGCATTTTATCGCGATAAGCTGGGCTTCACGGAGTTTTGGCGTGGAGGCCCCAACGACGCCACCATCAGTTGGATCAACCTGCGGATGCCCGGTGCGCGCGGTGACTACGTCGAGCTGATGTTGACGCGCGGTCAGAAGCCGACGGCCGATCAATTGGGCAGCATGCAGCATATCTGCCTGGAGACCCCCGACATCCAGGAGACCTGGCGTCGACTGAAGATCCGCGGCGTGGCCGACACAGAACGGTTCCGCCCCCGGATTGGCCGCAACAAACGCTGGCTTTCCAATCTCTATGACCCCGACGGCACGCGCGTCGAGTTTATGGAGCCGAATGTGGCGCCAACCAAGTAGCGCTTTCTGCGTCTGCTTCGATAGACCCTGGTAAACTCCGGAAATCAAGCCATGCTCACGCGCGGCACGAACCAAGGAGAGTCCGATTGCCTG
The DNA here is from genome assembly GCA_947458745.1 of Bryobacteraceae bacterium. GTDB lineage: Bacteria > Acidobacteriota > Terriglobia > Bryobacterales > Bryobacteraceae > JAPKYZ01. The sequence continues at coordinate 111,244 of CANGYQ010000013.1, forward strand.
AGTCCACCCGCCTCACCCGTCGCCAAGCCGTTCAGTTAGCGACCGCCGCTGCCCTGCCCCAAGCCACCAGCGCCGCGGCACCGGAGCTTTGCCTGATGACGGCCACCGAACTGGCGGCGCGGCTGAAGAAGAAGCAAGTCTCCGCGCGGGAAGTATTGAAGGCGCATCTGGACCAGATTGCGCGCGTGAACCCCAAGGTGAACGCCATCGTGACGCTATCGCCCGAGATCGCTGAGGCGGCCGCGAAGAAAGCCGATGAGGTGGCAGCAAAGGGACGCTTCCTTGGGCCCTTGCATGGCATCCCAGTAGCCCACAAGGATCTGGTCGAGACCAAGGGCATCCGCACCACCTTTGGCTCGCCGATCTTCAAGGACAATGTGCCCACAGCCAATGCCTTGATCGTGGACCGCATCCAGCAGGCCGGCGCGGTGACGCTGGGTAAGACCAACACGCCCGAGTTTGGCGCGGGCTCCCAGACCTTCAACCCGGTCTTTGGAGCCACCAAGAACCCCTGGGATCTGACGAAGACCTGCGGCGGTTCCAGCGGCGGCGCGGCGGTGGCGTTGGCCTGTGGCATGGTTCCAATTGCGGACGGCAGTGACATGGGCGGCAGCCTGCGCAACCCCGCCAGCTTCTGCTCCGTCGTCGGCTTCCGCGTGTCGCCGGGACGGGTACCGATCAACACCACCTTCAGCCCGCTCAGCATCTCCGGACCCATGGCGCGCAATGTCCCGGACCTCGCTCTGTTTCTGTCCGTGCTCGCCGGACCCAATCCGGCCTCGCCGATGTCGATCCATGAGCCTGGATCGCGCTTTGCCCAACCGCTCGGCCGTTCGATGAAAGGCGTCCGCATCGCCTGGTGCCCCAACTTCGCGCAACTGGCCTTTGACCGGCGCGTGCGAGAAGTCTTCGCCAGCCACCGGAAGACATTTGAAGCGATGGGTTGCCGCGTTGATGAGGCTGAGCCCGACATGTCGAACGCGGATGAGATGTTCAAGGTCTTCCGCGCTCTGGGCTACGTCGAGAATCATGGCGAAAAGTATCTCCGTCACAAGAACCTGATGAAGGCCACCGTGATCGAAGAAGTGGAGCGCGGCCAGAAGCTGACTGGCCCGCAGATCGCCACGGCGGAGACGCAACGGTCGCAACTATTCGCCCGCGTGGCCAAGTTCATGGAGACCTACGAATTCATGATCCTGCCCGTGGTCCAGGTGCCGCCGTTTGACGTCAACCAGGAGTATGTCTCGGAGATTGAAGGCCAGAAGATGGCCACCTACATCGACTGGATGCAGTCCTGCTACTTCATCACGATGACGGCTCTGCCCGCCCTCTCGATTCCGGGTGGCTTCACGTCGGATGGCCTGCCGGTGGGCCTGCAGATCGTGGGCCGCCACCAGGATGACTTCGGCGTGCTGCAACTGGCCCATGCCTTTGAGCAGGCGCGGCCAGCGATCAAGAAGTGGCCGGAGATCGCGCTGTAACCCAGCGGACGGCGGTTGGCTCATTTGCCCCGCCGCGCTGCGCCAGATGGCGCAGCAACCACCATCGGAGATTGTGCGTGGATCCGCGAACCCTGTACTTTCATTCATTTGGCCGCCCCGGAATTGGCCCATCAAGTGCAATAGCTCTAGGTAGCTGGCATAGATGCCAGTGAAGGAAAGCGGGTGGGTTTCCACCCGCGAGGATTGCACGATGAGACCTCATCTTTCGCTTGAAGCAACTCCGCAGGTCGCGGACGCCGAGTGGGCTCGCCCCACCCTCAGCGATGTTGCGAGCTTGTCCGCCGTTGAAGGGCTCTGCCTGAGCCTTTACCTGCCGGGCCACCAGCCAGGTGGCCAGACCCGTAACAGCATCGCCCGGCTACGGGTCCAACTGACGGCGGCGGAAACTGAACTGGCCGCCGGCGGCATGTTGGCCACCGACATTGACGCTCTGCTGTCGCCGCTCCACCAGATGGAGAAAGACGAGGAGCTATTGAGGGGCCATCGCGATGCTCTGATCATCTTCCGTTCCATTGGCAGCATGCGGCTCTACCGCTTAGCGGGTTTGGAACTGGACCAGCTGTTTCTGGGCCGGCACTTCCACCTAGCGCCCCTGCTGTGGCAGTTGATGGCCACACCCGATTTCTATCTTCTGCAACTCAGCCGGAAACGGGCGCAGATGCTTAAGGTCGACCAGGAGGGCAGCCACGAGATGGTGCTGCCCCCGGAGATCGTCAGCGACTATGAGCAGTTCAAGAATTTCGACCAACCGGACCATACTCTGCGCGCCAGGTCGGGTGCCAGTGGCGGACAGGGTTCACGGTCACCCGTAGCGTTCGGTACGGGTTCCGAACGGGAGTCGGAGTCGGGACACTTCCATGACTTCTGCCGGGCCATCGATCGCGGCCTCCATGCGCTCCTAGCCAAGCATCCGCTCCCGCTGGTGATCGCGGGAACCAAGCCGGAAACCGCGGCATTCCAGGCCGCCAGCACCTACTCACGCGTCGTGGCAGCCAGCATTGGGGGAAGCCCGGAAGGGGGCACACCGGTGGCGGAGATGGTCCGGCAGGGGCGCGAGCTCGTGCGGCAATGGATCAGCCCGGAGCGGCAGCACATGCTGGAGCTGTATCGGGAGCTTGCCGGCAGTTCCAAGGCGCTGGAAGAGTTGCACGCCATCGTTCGCGCGGCCGCGCAAGGCCGCGTGGAGTATCTGGCGTTCAGCAGCGGCGCGCAAGCCTCCGGCAACTACGACCTGCTGACGGAGCGGCCGGTGACCAGCGGCGAGTTTGTCACCCGCCACGTCGACCTGGTGAATGCTGCGATCGCCGACACGCTGCGGCATCGTGGCAAGGTGATGCCCATGCCGGAAGGTGCGATGCCGGACAGTGCGTCCGTGTTGGCGATCCTGCGGTACTGAGTGCCGGCGGGAGTTGAACGGCACCGGCAGCCCGCCAGCCAAGCGCAAAGGTCATGTACCGCGAACGCACGGGTGGCATTTCCAGTTGGCCACTGGAGTTCTACAATCGATACATGACCACGCGCCGTCACTTCCTCCAGACCTCCGCCGTCACCGGCTTGGCTGCCTCCTCGGCCGCCGCGCAGGGCGGCAAGTCGGCCAACGATAAGATCCGCTTCGCCTTGATCGGCGCCGGCGGCATGGGTTCCGGCGATGCGAATTCAGCGCTCGCCGTCGGCGGCACCGAACTGGTGGCAGTGGCCGACATCTACGAAGGCCGCCTCACCCGCGCCAAGGAGCGTTGGGGCAAGCAGGTGGCGACCACGCGCGACTACCGCGAGATCCTGGACCGCAAGGACATCGACGCCGTCATCGTGGCGACGCCGGACCACTGGCACCAGACCATCGCCATCGAAGCGATGACCAAGGGCAAGGACGTCTACTGCGAAAAGCCGATGATCCAGCAGATCGGCGAAGGTCAGGCGATGGTGGACGCGCAGAAGAAGAGCGGCCGCATCATCCAGGTGGGCAGCCAGCGCGTGAGCTCCATCGAGTACATGAAGGCGCAAGAGCTGTTTCGCGCCGGTGCCATCGGCGAGCTCAACATGGTCGAAGCCTGGTGGGACCGCAACTCCGCCATCGGGGCCTGGCAGTATTCGATTCCCACGGACGCCTCACCGGCCAACATCAGCTGGGATACGTTTTTGGGCAAGGCTCCCAAGCGCGCGTTTGAGCCGACCCGCCTGTTCCGGTGGCGCAACTACCGCGACTATGGCACTGGCGTAGCGGGCGACCTGTTCGTGCACCTGTTCAGCGGCATGCACTTCGTCACCGGAGCCGTGGGTCCGGAGCGCGTCTTCGCCACCGGCGGCCTGCGCCACTGGAAGGACGGCCGCGACGTGCCGGACGTGATGCTGGGCCTCTACGACTACGCCAAGACCGAACAGCATCCGGCCTTCACGCTCGCCCTGCGGGTGAATTTCGTGAACGGCGCGGGCGAAACCAGCGGCTTCCGCTTCGTCGGCAGCGAAGGCATCATGACCATCGGCCGCGGCGTCACCGTCAGCAAAGTGCCGCGTGAAAGTGAGCCCGGCTACACCATCGACACCTTCCCCAAGTCGCAACAGGAAGAGTATCTGAAGCAGTACCGCGCCAAGTACCCCGAACTGAAAGCCTCCGCCGACGGCATGCGGCCCCAGAAGGAAGACCGCTTCTCGGCTCCGCGCGGCTACAACGACCACGAAGACCACCACCGCAACTTCTTCGACTCGGTCCGCAGCCGCAAGCCAGTAGTCGAAGACGCCGAATTCGGCTTCCGCGCCGCCGGCCCGGCCGTGCTGTCCAACGTCAGCTACTTCGAGAACCGGGCCGTCAAGTGGGACCCGATCAAGCTGAAGGCACTGTAACCTTACCGCGTAGCCGGTCGCGAAACTTATCGAAGTGACGGCAGCGATTCCGTGCCATGCCGCGCGCATGGCACGGAATCGTTCGCCCGAGGCCAATGAAGATAGAATGTCGCGAGGATGAGAATTCGCGACATTCAGGTTGTCACCCTCAGCTTCCCCGACGCGCCCGGCAACTGCTTTCGATTCGCGGACGCCTACCGGCCATGACCAGGATTGCCGTCGGTTCGATCTTCACCGAGTCCAACCATCTGGTGGGCCGGCTCACCGAGCTCGGGGATTTTGAACGGACCGAACTGCGGCGCGGCGAAGCCGTATTGGCCGCCTCAAACGGCGTGCTGGGCGGCATGATGCAGGCGCTGCAAGGTATCAGCGTGGTGCCGTTGATCTACGCCAGCGCCGTTCCCGGCGGCCCGCTGCGCGCGTCTTGCTACGCGGCGCTGAAGCAGGAACTGTTGGCACGGCTTCGCGAGGCTCTGCCGCTTGATGGCGTGCTGATGCCGCAGCATGGTGCCGCCGCGGTGGAGGAACTGGGCAGCCTGGATGGTGACCTGCTCTCGGCGGTGCGAGATCTCGTGGGGCCGCAGGTTCCTATTGTGGCCACGCTCGATTGTCACGCCCACGTCACGGCGGAGATGGTGGCCAGCGCGAATGGGCTGGTGGCCTGGGAGACCTATCCGCATCGCGATACCTTCACCACCGGCGAACGAGGAGCCCGCCTCCTGCTCGACACAGTCTCTGGCCGGGCGCGCCCCACGATGGCAATGGCCAAGGTGCCCGTGATTGTGGGTGGCTTCATGGGCAGCACCGACGACGGACCGTTTGCCACCTTCATGCAGCGCACCAAGGCGCTGGAGCGGCAGGCCGGAATGCTTTCCACCAGCGCATTCCTCGTCCAGCCGCAATTGGACCTTCCCGGGATGGGCGGTGGAGCGTTGGTGATCACCGATGGCGATGCCGCCCGGGCGGAGCGTGAAGCGGTGGCACTGGCTCGCCAGTACTGGGATCTCCGCTTTCAATTGGAACCGCGCATCTGGGAACCGGGGGAAGCCATCCAGGACGGCTTGCGACACCAGGGCGCGCCGGTGTTGCTGCTTGAGACCTCGGACTGTATTGGCGGCGGCGCCACGGGCGATAGCGCGGCCGTCCTCAAGGCGCTGGTGCAGGCAGCGTTACCGGATAGTGCCCTGGCTTACGTGATCGATCCCGAAGCGGCCGCGGCGTGCCACCGCGCCGGTGCGGGGGCGCGCGTGGATCTGGCGATCGGCCACGCCCTGGACCCGCAGTGGGGAGCGCCACTACACGCCATGGCCGTTGTCGAAAAGCTTACTGACGGCCGCTTTGTTTACTCTGGCGGCATCTGGGCGGGCCAGACGGGCGACATGGGGCCGGCAGCGTGCGTCCGCATCGGAACAGTCCAGGTGCTACTCGCTTCGCGCGGCACCTACGATTGGGCCGATGAGCAGTACCGATCCCTGGGCATGGACACGGCGTCCGCGCGGTTCATCGTGGTCAAGAATCCGATGAACTACCGCGTAGGCTACGCTGGGCACCATAGCGCCATCTACGTGCTCGATACTCCGGGCCCAACGCCGGCCTCCCTCCGTCACGTGAAGTTCCAGCGCTTGGCCCGCCCATTCTTTCCGCAGGACGAAGAGATCCCGGGAATGGAACCAACGGTGTTGCGTGGTCGCTAGGCTGTGGCCGCGCCGCGTGGATGCCGCGCTGCTGTGCTTTGCAGCCAACGTCATCGCGCATTGCGATCGAATCAGTCTCAGCGTGGCCGTGCCCGCCATCATGGCCGAATATCAATGGGACACCGCGCAAATGGGCTGGGTGCTTTCGGCATTCTTCACCGGCTACACACTGCTGATGATTCCGGCCGGCCTGGCGGCACAGCACTTTGGTCCACGCCGCGTGTTTGCCACCTGCCTCGCCTGGTGGAGCCTATTCACGATGCTGACGCCATTGCCGCGTTCTCTCGCTGGTTTGGCGGCGATGCGATTCTCTCTTGGCATGGGCGAAAGTGGAACTGCGGCCTGCATCAACGGTACGCTGGCTCGTTGGTTCCCCCCCAGCGAGTACGCCCGCGCGGCTGGCCTGTGCTGGAGCGCCGGATACGCCGCGCCGATGATCGCCTTTCCCTTCGCCTCCTGGATTCTTCATCAGTTCGGCTGGCGGGCCATCTTCCTCGGGTTCGGGTTGCTGGGCTTGCTCTGGCTTCCGCTCTGGTGGCGTCTGGAAGAGCCCCCCGCGCCGCCAGAGACGGTGGCGAGTTCCTGGGGCGACCTTCTGCGGGCCCCAGCGGTTTGGGCCGTCTTTCTGCTGCACTTCTCTTCCAACTGGTTTCTATACGTGATGATCTCGTGGCTGCCCACGTACTTGACCCTGGAGCGAAAGTTCTCGCTGCCGGGCATGGCCGCCGGGGCGGCGGTGCCCTTCTTTTTCGCGTGGGTTGGCACCAACGCGTTCGCCTGGGCCATTGACCGGTACGCTCCCCGATGGGGCGCAGCGAAAGCCCGCAAGCTGTTTCTTTTGCCGTATGCTCTGGCGGCGGCCAGCATCTTTGCGGTTCCACGCGTGGAGACCGCAACGGCGGCCGTGATTCTCTTGTGCACCGCCATGGGACTGCTGGCCTCAGCCACGCCGATCTTCTCCAGCGCTTCCCTGCGCCTGGCCCCTTCCCGGGCAGCTTCCTTGGCCGGCGCGCAGAACGCCTTCGCCAATCTGGCGGGCATCATCGCTCCGGCGGCGGTGGGATACGTCGCCAAGGCCAGTGGATGGCCAGCCGCGTTCGCTCTCACTGCGGGCATTTGCCTGGCCGGAATCATCGCCTACTTGGCTGTCGGCGAGTCCGCAATGGGCTCCATGCAGTCATCACCCGCCTTGGATCTCTAGTTTGGCTGCCAGCCGCATCGGTTGCTTCTTCCAGTAGGTCAGCGAGCGCCAGCACCATTCCATGGGCCCAAACCGGTAGTGCCGCAGCCAGATGGGGCTGACGATCAGTGAGATCACCCACATCGCAGCCACTACCCAATAGAGCTCAATGCGCTGTAGCTTGCCGTACAACTTAAAGCCGTAGCCAGTGAAGATAAAGGCCGTCAGCACTGAATGCAGCAGGTAGTTGCTGAACGCCGTCTGTCCCACGGCGGCCAGCGCCTTCAAGGCCGGACTCAGCCATTGGTTGCGCCACAGCAGCACCACCAGGCTGAGATGGCCCAGCGCTACGGACAACCGCCCCACATCATAGGTGGAGCCCGCCCAACTGTGCATCACGGGGTCAAAGTTGCTGTTCATGATCAGGAAGCCGGTGTAGGCATTCAGCGGAATCCCAATACCGTAGCCCGCCAGCAATACCTTGAGCAGCGTGCCCGGGCTCGCCTGAAACAGGCCCAAGCGGTAAAGAGCCATACCCAGAAACATCATGCTCCAGACATCCCACCCAAAGTAATACGGCTCCCGGTGGAACTGGTAGGCGATCTTGGCTCGGGCCTGGATGACGGTGAGCGGGTTGCCCTGCCACTCTTCGGCGTCCTTCTTCAGCGCGGCGGCATCAGGACGAGCTTCCTTCAGGTGGTCTTCATACGCGCGCTTGGCGTCCTGCTCGGCTTCCGTGAGTTTTCGGCCGGCCTGCGCAGCGGCCACCGCAGCCCTGCCATCACGCAGCATCTCGCGCTGACTGAAGCCTTCGATGACGGACGACACCGCGCCCCCCGCAATGAACAGCCCCGCCACCAGGATCAGCCGCTTGGCGGGCAAATGGCGGAAAGGATAGAGCAACAGCGAGCACAGCGCATACGGGTAGAGAACCTCACCCACCCACAGCAGGTAAGCATGAACAATGCCGAAGGCCATCATCCAGAAGGAGCGCCGGAAGTACAGGTCAGCTCCATCGCGCCGCTCATCCAGACGCGCGGTGAACAACATCACGCTGACGCCAAAGATCAGCGAGAACAGGCAACGCATCTTGCCTTCGGCCAACACATGCAGGACGAACCAGATTGCCAAGTTGGCTCCCGTACCGCCGCCGGTGACGGTGGGGTCGTCATAGGCGGCCCCGTTCAGGCCCATGGGCACGATGTTCATCAGCAGAATGCCCAGCAGCGCAAAGCCACGGACGGCGTCGATGGAGGAGATCCGCTCCGCCCGGCTGGTGGGCGCGGCAGTGGATGGGCTGGTTGCTTCTTTCAGTTCCTCAGGCTCGGGCATTCCGCTAGTATCGCCCGAGTTGGCCAGCATCACCCGAATTGGCTAGCGGAGTGCCAGCGCCTACCGTCCCCTGGTCGACGCCGGGAAGGTGCTATGAAGCAATACCGGCGGGCGTGTCGTCAAAGAAACCGTAGAGAGCCGGGACCACCAGCAGCGTGAGCGCAGTGGACGAGATCAGGCCACCGATCACGACAATGGCCAGAGGCCGCTGCACTTCGCTTCCCGGACCCGTGGCAAACAGGAATGGCAGCAGGCCCAGCGCCGCCACGGCGGCCGTCATCATCACGGGCCGGAAGCGGGCCAGCGCACCTTCCACCAGCGCTTGGCGGCGCGGCATGCCGCCTTGACGCAAGCTCCGCACGTAAGAGACCAGCACCACGCCATTCAGTACCGCGATACCCCAAAGGGCAATGAAGCCCACCGAAGCGGGTACCGAGAGATACTCGCCGCTCAGATACAGGGCGGCGATTCCGCCAATGGAAGCAAACGGCAGCACCAGAATGATCAGCGCCGCAAACCGGACCGATCCAAACAGCACGAACAGAAGGAAGAAGATCGCACCAATGGTGATCGGCACGATCACCTTCAGGTGTTTTTGCGCGCGTTCCATGTTCTCAAACTGGCCGCCCCATTGGAAGTAGTAACCAGAGGGCAGCTTCACTTCTGCCTCTACGCGCTGCTGCAACTCCGCCACAAAAGAACCAAGGTCACGATCCTTCACGTTGACACCAACAATGACGCGCCGTTTGCCTTGTTCGCGCTTGATCTGTGAGGCACCTTCAAGCAAAGTAACTTGGGCAACCGAACTTAGCGGCAGTTGCGCACCATCGGGGGCGCGGAGCAACACACTTTCGATGTCGCGCACACTGGTGCGCAGCCGCTCCGGCAGGCGTACCACCGCCTGAAAACGGCGTTCGCCTTCGTAGATCTCCGTCGCCGCCCGTCCGCCCACCGCCGCTTCCACCGTGTCGTTGACATCGGCCACGTTGAGCCCGTGCCGGGCGATCGCTTGGCGGTCGATTTGAATATTGAGGTTGCTCTGACCCATGACTCGATCCACCTTGACGTCCGCCGTGCCGCGGATATTGGATGCCGCCTTGGCGACTGCGTTTCCCTTGGCCAGCAACACATCCAGGTCATCGCCAAAAATCTTGACGGCGACATCGGCGCGCGCGCCGGTCACCATTTCATCCACCCGGTCGGAAATCGGTTGCGCCAACACGATATTCACGCCCGGAAGCTTGCTGAGCCGCGTGCGGGCCTGCTCGGCGATTTGATCTTGGGTAAGCGTGCCGCGCTCCGACATCGGCTTCAACGAGATCATCATGTCGGTCTCGTTGTAGCCCGCCGGATCCACCGGAGACTCACCCCGGCCCAGGCGGGAGACCAACGACTTGACGCCCGGCAGATCACGCAACAGGCGGTGCGCTTCCATCTCCATCTTGATTGACTCTTCCAGAGAGATGCTCGGCGCCCGATCAGCGTTAGGACTGATGGTGCCCTCCTTCAGTTCAGGAATGAAGGAGGTGCCGAGAAATGGCACCAGTGCCAGGGAACCAGCAAACAGCGCCACCGCCACCGCGATGGTCTTCTTCTCATTGTTGACGGCCGCCCGCAATTGCCAGCGGAACGGGGCCTTCAACATCCGCACCAGGAATGTGTCGTGCTCGCTACCACCTTTCAGCAGGTAGAAAGAGAGCACCGTGGAGAGCGTCAGTGAAAGAACCAGGGAGATGGCCAGCGCGATGGCAATGGTATAGGCCAGCGGCGAGAAAATCTTGCCCTCCATGCCCTCCAGCGTCATCAACGGCAGAAACACGAGAATGATGATGCAGATGCCAAACACCACCGGGGTGGCCACTTCCAATACGGCGTCGCGCACGGTCTGGAACCGGTCTACCGGAGTGCCGTGACTGAGCCGGGCAAACACATTCTCCACTACCACCACTGATCCATCCACCATCAAGCCGATCGCTATCGCCAACCCGCCCAGTGACATGAGATTGGCCGAGATGCCGAAGTAGTTCATCACCATGAAGGTGATCAGCGGCGTCAGGATCAGGGTGGCAATGACGATGACGCTGGAACGCAGGTCTCCGAGAAACAGGAACAGGATGACGACGACCAGCACCATTCCTTCCACCAGCACCTTGCTGACGGTAGAGAGCGCCGCATCCACCAGCTCGGAGCGGTCATAGTAGGGCACGATGCGGAGGCCACCCGGCAGCATGCCCCGGTCGTTGATCTCGGCCGCACGGCTCTTGATGGCCTCTACGATCTGCTTGGCGTTGCCGGAGGCCGTCATCATGATGATGCCGCCCACGGCTTCCGTGTAGCCGCCCTTGATCATGGCCCCGTACCGGACCTCTTCCCCTATGCTCACCTCGGCCACGTCGCGAATGTAGACCGGGGTGCGCCCCGACTCCTTCAGCACCACGCTGCGAATGTCATCCAGGTTACGGATCAGCCCCAGGCTGCGGACCAGAAGAATCTCCGGGCCCCGCGGAAGAATGCCGCCGCTGGAGTTGGCGTTGTTGCTCGCCAACGCCTGGTGCACATCGTGAATCGTCGTCTTGTAGTAGAGCAGCTTGTTGGGATCCACCAACACCTGGTACTGCTTGACGTAGCCGCCGGTGGAGTTGATCTCCGCTACGCCGGGGACGGAACGCAGCAAGGGACGCGCCACCCAATCCTGCACGATGCGCCGCTCAACCAGTTCCTCCTTGGTCAGCGCCCGCTCGCCGTCAGCCGGATGTTCGATAGTGTACTGGTAGACCTCACTCAAGGCCGTCGCCACGGGGCCCAAGACGGGCGAGATCCCGGGAGGCAGACGGCTCCTGACGTCGACCATGCGTTCGGAGACAAGCTGCCGGGCGAAATAGACCGGTGTGCTGTCGGTGAACACCAGCGTGACAATCGAAAGGCCGGACTCATTCTGCGAGCGCAACTCGGTCAGCCCCGGTAGTCCGGTCATGCCGATCTCGACCGGAATGGTGACGATGCGCTCCACCTCATCCGCCGAACGTCCAGGGACTTCGGTCGCCACCTGGACCTGAATCGTGGTGACGTCCGGGAACGCGTCAACCGAAAGGGAGCGCATCGCGTTCACGCCAAAGGCCAGAATGATCAATGCACCAAGGACCACCAGCAGCCGCTGGCGCAGCGCCACCGTCACAATAGAATTCAGCATCGACCGGTCTAGTCCGACCCCCGCAAGCTGCGGCGGCGCCGCTCGTTGTTCAGATGGAACGCTTCCTCCAGGACGACGCGTTCCTGTTCGCCAATCCCCTCCAGCAGCGGGCGGCGGCCACCAACTTCCGCACCCAACTTGACCGACCGTAGCCCGAACAGTCCGTCGGGCTTTTCGACGAACAAGTACTCGACGTTCTCAACGGTAACGACGGCCGCCGTCGGAACCACCCGGCGCCGCTCGACGTGCTCTTTCAGGATCAGGCTGGCCAGCATCGCGGGCTTATACCGGCGGTCTGGATTCGGCAGCTCCATCCGGACCATGACGGTGCGCGTCTCACGATTCACGGCGTTGCTGACAAAGGTCAGGCGGCCATTGATCTTGAGGCCCGGCAACGCTGCGATCTCGGCTTCCACCACCTGTCCGGCCCGCAACCGGCCGGCGCTTTGCTCCGGCACCTCGGCCACCAGCCAGAGCCGCGACAGGTCGGCGATCTCGAAAAGGGTATCGGCCGGTTGCACCACCTGCCCAATCTTGGCGTGGTGCTCCATGACAATGCCGTCCATACTCGCCTCGACGCGGGAAACGGAGTTCATGGCGCGCGTGCGCTGCAACTCCTCAATCGCGTCGGCGGCCATCCCCAGCAGGGCCAGCTGATCCCGCGCGGCGGCCACTTCAGCACTGCCTTGAGCCAGTTCAGCCTCGCGCCGCTGTAGTTCCGCGGAGCCGATCACATCGGACTTCAGCAGCACCTGGGCCCGCTCAACCGCCCGCTGCGCCAACTGGCGTTGCGAAATTGCTTTCAGGAATTCCAATTGCGCGCCGGATAGACCGGTGCTGTTGATCGTTGCCAGCGTTTGGCCCCGGCGCACCGGTTCGCCTTCATGCACGCTCAGCGACATGATGCGGCCCATGACGGGTGAGCCCACGCGCGTCACCAAACGTTGGTCCACATCGACGAGGGCCGCTACCTGGATGGAACCGCCAATCTCGGCCCATTCCAACGTCCCCGTGCGGTAGCGCTTCGCTTCTTCGGGGGTCAGATGGATCTCCAGCGGATTGCCTGCGGACGGAGGTGAGGCCGCCACGGTAGCCACGGGCGCGGCCTTCTGGCATCCGCTTTGGATGACCACAGCGCAGATGAGGCCAATGAAGAAGAGACAGTTTCTCATGGTTACTTCCTCCTCAGTTCGAGGGCACGCAGTTCATCTACCTCCACCAGCGCGGCCTGTCGATCAAACTGGGTATTCAGCAGATCCAGCCGTACGGTGCGCAGCACGCGTTGGGCGTCCAATACTTCCAGAATTCCCCGTTCGCCCAAGCGGTAAGCGGTTTCCGCCGCCTGCAATCCGGCCTCGGCTTCCCGGATCAACCCTTGTTCCAGAGCGCGGAGTTGTTCGCCCGCCAGTTGATAACGCTCATAGGCCCCCGCTAGGCGGGCCAGCAGCTCCAGCTTGCCATTCTCGGCCAGCGCCTGCGCCCGGCGCAGGTCAGCCGCGGCGGCCGCAATCGGCCCTTCCCGCTTGTTCCAGAGCGATAGCGGGATACTCATCCCGACGCGATAGGTGGGCGTATCCGGCGGGCGGTCCATCTCCGCGATGAGGGATGGCTGGGGCCGGCGTAGGGCCGTTTCATATCGCACTCGCGCCTCCGAAACCCGGATCTCCGCTTGGGCCCACGCCAGCATCGGGTGACGCTGCAGCATGACCTCGCGCACTTCATCGGCAGGGGGGAGGTTGGCATTGGTATCCAAGGTACCCTCCAGCACCAGATCGGCCTCCAGCGGTGCACCAACTGCCGCGCGAAGACCGGCGAGCGACGCGACGTACTGCAGGCGGGCGCTGCTGGCTGCGGTCCGCGCCACGGCCAATTCCGCGTCTGCCCGGTAGAGCTCCAACCGCCCGGCTTCACCAACGTCTACCCGCACCTGCAAGCGCCTCCGGAAATCCTCCACCAAACGCACGTTCTCAGAAAGGATGCTAATTTCACTCCGCTTGCGGAGCGCCTGGAAAAACGCGCGCCGGACTTCAGCCAGGACAGCGAGGCGGACTGCGGCAAGCGCCAGTTCACTGGATTGCTGGCCCTGCCGGGCCAATTGTTCACGTGCCGGCCGCAGCGGTCCCAGTTCGAGTGGCTGCGAAAACACTAGCGAGCTCACCAGCCCACGCACGTTTCCCGGCACCCGGTAGTCCTGGCCGCCGATGCGGGCGCCAAACTCAGGATTCGGATAAGCCAGGGCACCCACGACGCCCGCTTTGGCGGAGTCTATCTGTGCGGAACCGGCCCTGAGGCGGGGATGATTGTCATCCGCCAGCGCCAGCACCTTATCCAGCGTCAGCGGAGTCTCAGCCCAACTGCAGGCAACCACAAGGCTTAAGAAAAGAATCCTTAAGGAATGGCGCACGGCGGAGGCACCACAAGAGTGACCTGATCCACACATCGCCATCACTGATAACATCCGCTAATGTTAGCAGAGGTTGACCGTAAGTTTCTTTATCCATTGATGCCCTTATCCCACAGCAGGCCGAGGATCAACCTTGGCCTCAACGCGCGGGCATGTGAATAGCGCTCGTCATCACGCAGGCTGACGGAAAACGAACGTAATCACTGCGCCAGGACCTGGCTACGCTCACTGGCCACCGGCCGTGGTTGCGGGGCCCAGCAGAGGCTGAACCGACGCCTTCTTCACGTCCGGACCCACCGGTGCCAGCGCGATAGCGGCATAAGCGGTGGCCATTGAGGAAATCCACTGGTCGTGGCCGTAGGGGAAACCGCTCTCGAAGTAGGGCTGGAACTTGGGTGCCCGGCTGGCCACGTACCAGGAGCCATCCGCCCGCTGGGTCGAGACCAGGTATTTCGCCCCACGCTGATAGACCTCGTCGTCCACCTTCGCCATGCCCGATTCATAAAGCGACCACAGCACAATGCCCGTCGCATAAGCATCGCTTTCCAGATTCGGATTCTGCGAGAAGCCGCCATCACGCCGTTGTTGGGCGATCAAGGGTGGTGCGGCCGCCATCAACTCCGCCCGCGAAGCACCGGCCCAGGTCAATCCCAGGAGCTTCTCGGCATGCTCATAAGCGGTCTTGGGCTTCACGCTCAGCAGGAACCTCCGCGCCCGGTCCAGCCTATCGCCGAACTCCACCCGCCGACCCGGGATCGGGTAGGCCGCCAGCGCGCGGACCGCAAACGCCGTGTGTCCGGCGAGTGACTCCTCGACGGGGGCTCGCGAAATAAAGGTTCCGGAATCCCACGAACCATTCGGCATCTGCGCCGTCGCCAGATAGCTGACCAGCGCGTTTGTCGTGATGTCGGCCGGATGCTTCGCCGCCGCCAGGCCCACCAGCCAGAACATCACCGTGTCGATAGTGCCGCCCGGCTCCAGCCGTTGCAAAATGCCGGGCGCCGTCGTGCGGGCTTCGGTCAGAATGCTTTGGGTGAACTCCTTGTGGGCGGCTTCATCAACGGCCATTCCGGCGGCCCGGGCGGCGCGGATCGCCATCAAGGTAGCGGGAGTATGATGGCAACCGGCGCAACCGGCCTGCCGGAAGAACGTGCGACTGGTCCCGGTGATCAGCGTCAACGCCCGCTCCGTGGCGGCGCGCGCCGAAGCAGCGGGAACCGCTTTACCGGAATCGATGGGGCTGGCTGTGCTCACTGGCACTGTCCGCACCAGACCCAGCGAATCCGGGTGCTGAAACTTGCGCACCCAATCGGCGGCTGTCTCTCCCACTGAAGACTTCACGTCCAGCTTCGCCCCCGCCGCAATCAGCAGCTTGGCCGCGGCCACATTCTGGTTCTCACTGGAGAGGGCAAACATCAGCGGCGTCATCCCACGCGAATCCTGCGCATTCACGTTGGCCCCCGCCGAAATCAATGTCTTCAACAACTCCGGCGACCCCGTCACGCTGGCCAGCATCAGCGGCGTCAAACCCTTCAACGCGATATCGCCAAACTTCACCCGGCCGCCGAACGTGTTGGAGGCGTTTACGTCCGCGCCTTTGGCCAGCAACAGCTTCACCGAATCCAGGTTGCCGACACCCGCGGCCAGCATCAGGGGCGTAAAGCCTGTGCCGTCCGCCGCCGTCTTGAGATCAAACCCTTTCTCGATCAACATTCCGGCAAAACCGGCATTGCCCGCCGCCGCTGGGATCAACAGGTTGAAGCCACGCTTGTCGCGGGCCATCGGGTTGGCCCCGGCCTGCATCAATAACTGAATCGATCCCACCGCTCCAGGCGACCCGGCCGCCACCAGCAGCGCCGTGCGGCCTTGCTTTGAAGTGGCGTTCACGTCCGCGCCCTTGGCCAACAGCAATTTGGTCCGCGCCGGATCCCACGCGCCGTACATCAAGGCCGTGCCCTCGCGCGAATCCTTGGCATTGACGTCCGCACCGCGCTCCAGCAGCACGTCGATCGCTTCCAGGCTGCCAAAAGCGGCTGCGTACATCAGCGGCGTCAGGCCCAACCCTCCCGAGGCATTCACCGCTTCCACCGCTACCTGCTTCAGAGCCGTCAGGTCATTGCGATCAATACTGTCAAGCAACGGAGCTACTGGCTGCGCCGGAATGGCACAAGCGGCAGCGATCACAAAAATTAATAGGCGCATCATCCCCGGTTAGTGTAGCGGGGCGTGCCCAACGTTGCAAACTTGCCGGGCCCGGGCGCGCAGAAGTCGAGAAGACCACCGCTGCCCGATTACTTCAATCTGATCCGACAGGCACGGCACCCGCTTAGCGGTGGCCAAAGTACATCAACCAGCCCAGGCCAAACATGGCGGCCATAAAGCAGCCAAAGCAGTAGAGGCCGTAGTGCAGGCGTTCTTTGTCGGTCCGTTTGGTGACAATGCCCAGCACGACGGAAGTGAACAGGGCGAACAGGACCGCCGCTTCAAAGTGGGACAAGCTCAATTTCGGCATGGAAGGGTGCGTCCTCGGTTAGTCTTTCTGCCCGGTGGCGATCTCGTACACATCCACCATGGCCAGGATGTTCAGCAGACCGGCACCCACCAGGAACTTGGTCCCATAGTCATGCACATGCCCGGCGAGATCCACCTGCGCGTAGCCCATCCAAGTGGCCAGGAAGTACAAGATGCCCGACGCCATGTTGCCGATGAATCCACCGTAGTAGATCAGCATCGTCAACAGGTCGCCGCCCTGCGGCTCAAACATGGCCCCGCGCATCATCAGGCCCAGCAGAAACATCACCACCACACTGGCGGACAGCATCATGCCCCGGACCCTTTGGCCCAGCAACAGGTGTCCACCACCCGGCAATATCCAGCCCAGCGCTACGGCGGGCAGCCATTTGTTCATAACCCTATTGTACGTAGGCCCGGGGCCCGAAGTTCAAGCCGGTCTCGCTACCGGTACAAGCCATGCTGCTGGATGTACTTCAGCACCGGCCCGGGCAGCTCCGCCGGAGCCTCTCCCCGGGCCAACTGCGCTCGGATCTTCGAACTGGAAATATCCAGTGACAACGAATCAAGCCGCCGCACGCGCGCTCCGGCAGGCACCGCATACTGATGGCCGGGCCGGGAGACAACGATGAATTCGGTCAACAGCACGACGTCCCGCCACCGGTACCAGGATTCGATCTCGGCAAACGCATCAGCCCCGATCACAAACGCCCGCGGCTCCGGAAACTGCCGCAGAGTGTCAAACGAATAGCTGGGCCCACCTCCGCTTTCGATCTCGGACACGTCATCGGCCACCAGACGCGCCATGGCCACGCGGTGCGCAAACGGGGTCCGCATCGGCTTGTGCGGAGGATTGCCGGAGGGCACCAGGACCACACGGTCATAGCCCAACCGGCGGATCTCCTCGATGATCGCCAGGTGGCCCTGGTGAATCGGGTCAAACGCGCCGCCAAACAGGGCCGTCACATCACTCCTGTGCGACGCCTACCGGCCCGCCCGCGCGGCAGCCGTGGCCATTTCGTCGCACCGGTTGTTGTCGGGGTGGTCGGCGTGGCCTTTGGTCCACTTCCATTCCGTGCGGTGGCGCTGGTTCTGCTCATCCAGCGCCTCCCACAGATCCTGGTTCTTCACTGGTTCCTTAGACGCGGTCTTCCAGCCCCGAGCCTTCCAGCCAATGATCCATTTTGTGATGCCGTTGCGCATGTATTCAGAATCTGTGGTGATCTCCACTTCACAGACCTCCTTCAGCGCCTTCAAGCCCTCGACGGCGGCCATCAGCTCCATGCGGTTGTTGGTGGTGTCCCGCTCAAAGCCGGAGGCTTCGCGGACGTGCTCCCCAAAGCGCAGAATGTAGGCCCAACCACCGGGCCCCGGATTGCCCAGGCAGGCTCCGTCAGTAAACAGCTGTACCTTCTTCAAGCGGCCACCGGCTCCTCAATGGTCTCGTCGTCCTGGCTGGGTGCCCCGTGCAGCAGTTCCTCAAAGAACCGGTCCACTTGATCCAGAATCGTACCCGGGTCGCGCGAGGTGTAGATCGCGGACCGCAGTTTCGATCCGTGCCGGATGCCATGCGTAAAGTAAGTGGCAAACTGCTTCATCTTCCCCACCGCATCCAGCGCCACCTCCGTGCCGCCGGAGAAATCGATGTCCCGGTTCACCACCGTGTGGTGACGCCCGGCCAGCATCTCAAAGTACTTGCGCATCAACTCGTAGCGCATCCGTTCAGTGGGTTGAGCATAGTGCCCCGTGGCCGAGTATTCCGCGATCTGGCGGAAGATCCACGGATTGGCCGAAGCGCAGCGGCCGATCATCACCGCGTTGCAAGCCGTCTCGGCCACCATGCGGTAGGCATCTTCCGGCGAATTGACGTCGCCATTGCCGATCACGGGAATCTTGACGTGGGCCTTTAATTCCGCGATGTGGGTCCAGTTGGCGAAGCCGGCATAGCCCTGTTCGCGTGTACGCGGATGCAGCGCCACGGCCGCCAGGCCGCAATCCTCACTCATCCTTCCCATCTGCTTGTAGACCAGTTCCCGATCATTCCAGCCACTGCGGAACTTGCAAGTGAGCGGAATCTTGATCGCGGCGCGCACGGCCTTCAAGATGCTCTCCACCAGCGGCAGATCCCGCAAGCAGCCCGAGCCACCATTGCAGCGGACCACCTTCTTCACCGGGCAGCCAAAGTTGATATCAACAATGTCGAAACCCAGATCCTCACACACCCGCGCCGCATCGGCCATCACCTGCGGGTCACTGCCGAACAGCTGGGCGGAAATCGGCCGCTCCTGCGGCTCAAACGCCAGGTAGCGCTTGGTCTTGATGGCCTTATTGGCCTTCACCGACGCCACGATGCCGTGCGAACTGGTGAACTCCGTCATCAGCAGGCCACAGCTGCCCTGCTGGCGGATCAGTTGGCGAAAAACGGTATCGGTGACGCCCGCCATCGGTGCCAACACCAATGCCGGAGCAATGGTATGCGGCCCGATCGCGAAACTGGGGGGAAACTTCTCCACTACTCCAGTTTACGAGACTGGCCGGGCTGATCCCAAATCCCGCAGACGCCCGGGCTACCATGAGAAATTCCCATGGATCGACGCACCTGGCTTCAACTCACGGCAATCCTCGCCGCCGCCCGCCCAGCGCTAGCTCAACAACAGGGCCCGCCGCCTGTTCCCCAGCGGGTCACCCCGGAGCAGGCGGCCGCGGCGTTGAAGCTGCTGGGTCTTGAGTTCTCCGAAGCCGACATCGCCCTCATGGTTCCGAACCTCAACCGGTCCCTGGCTGGCTATGAGGAGTTGCGCCAAGTCCCGATTCCGCTCGACACCGAGCCCGCCTTTTCGTTCCATCCCGGTTTGCCCTCAGCACCCGCGCCTTCGGCCAAGAAGATCTATAAGCCGTCCAAGCTGAAAGCGCCATCGAAGGCTACCTGGAAGAACGTCGAGGAGCTGGCGTTCCTCCCCGTCACCGAACTGGCACCGCTGATCAAGAAGAAGCTGGTCACTTCCACCGAGTTGACCAAGATGTATCTCGACCGTTTGAAGAAGTTCGGGCCCCGCCTGAATTGCGTCATCACGCTCACCGAGGATCTCGCGCTGAAGCAAGCCGCTCAGGCCGACGACGAAATCCGGCGTGGCAAATACAAAGGTCCGCTCCACGGTATTCCCTGGGGCGCCAAGGACCTGCTGGCCACCAAAGGGATCAAGACCACCTGGGGCGCAGAGCCCTTTCAAGAGCAGATCATTGACCGCGACGCCACCGTCGTGGAGCGGTTGCGCAATGCCGGGGCCGTGCTGGTGGCCAAGCTCTCCATGGGGGCGCTGGCGCAAGGCGGACTCTGGTTTGGAGGCATGACCAAGACGCCCTGGAACATTGAGCAGACTTCCAGCGGCTCCTCCGCCGGATCAGCCTCGGCCACGGCCGCGGGACTGGTCGGCTTCTCGATCGGCACGGAAACCTTGGGGTCCATCGTATCGCCCAGCGTCCGGTGCGGCACCACCGGACTGCGGCCCACCTACGGCCGCGTCAGCCGCTCCGGCGCCATGGCGCTCAGTTGGACGATGGACAAGATCGGCCCCATCTGCCGGGGCGTGGAAGACTGCGCGCTGGTCCTGAATGCGATCTACGGACCCGACGGGCAGGACAGGACGGTCACCGCGCATCCCTTTGATTGGCAGGCCACTCGTCCCTTGAAGGGACTCAGGATCGGCTATCTGGAGGCTTCGTTCGCCAACTTCAAGGAAGCGGAGAAGAAGGTCTATGACCAAGCGTTGGCCGATCTCAAAAAGGCGGGCGTCGAGATGAAGCCCGTCGCCATCACAGACGACGACGGCCGCAAGCTCCGGTTCCTGCTGACTGCGGAAGCGGCGGCAGCGTTCGACGACATCACGCGGGACGGCAAGGTGGCCACGCTAAAGGGGCAGAGCCCCAACGATTGGCCCAACACCTTCCGTAGTTCACGGCTGATTCCGGCCGTCGAATACATCCGGGCTCAGCGCGGCCGCACGCTGCTCACCCAAAAGATGGAAGCCTTCTTTGCTGATTGGGATTGCATCGTCATCCCACCCATGGCCCTGCTGACCACCACTAATCTCACCGGACACCCCCAGGTGGTCATGAAGTGCGGCCTCGTCGATGGCATGCCCCGCAGCTTAAGTTTCCTGGGCAAGCTGTATGATGAGGCCACGCCGCTGCGGGTGGCGCTCGCCTACGAGCAGGTCACCCAGTGGCACCGGCAACACCCGCCGCTCAGCTAAGCCCTTTGGCTAGATATTCTTAATGTAGGGCGACACGGAAAGTTGAAACGTGCCGCCTCCGGCTCCCGTTTTCAGGATTAGGGGATTGTTGTGATGAAAACAGTTTTGGCATTTGCCGGCGGAGCGGTGGTGGCGGTCACCGTGTTCCTATTTGTCGGGAACTGGAGCCCCAGCCGGCCCAGCCCTGCTCCCGCCTCTTCGGCAGCACCCGAACCGGCACCCTTTGTACCATCCGAGCCCGTCGTCTCGGTGCCGCCTTCCGTTACGGAGGAGGAGTCGTCACCCCGCCCTCGCCCGGCTGCCCCCGCTCCTGCTCCTGCCCGGCCTGCTGAGCGCGCTCGCGTGGCCCGCGAACCCGAAAGTAAGCCTTCCGCCAGCAGTCCGGCGGCCGCTACGGATCAACCCGTGGTGGTGGCCAGTTCCGGCGCGCCGACATTCTCCACCGTTCTGGCGGAGCCCCCCGCGTCCACCGCCAAGCCGGCCCCCAGTGCCTCTCCCCAATCCGTGCTGGAAGCGGTCCCGGAAAGGCCGCAGTTGATGCGCCCGGATGCGGTCGAGATCAAGCGGGCGAAAGAGGAGCGCAAGCCCGAAACGGTCACCATCCCGGTGGGCACAGTGCTGACCGTCCGCACCAACCAGCCGCTCTCCTCGGATCGCAATCAAGAGGGGGAATCGTTCGCCGCCATTCTGGATGCTCCGCTGGTGGTGAATGGCATGGTAATCGCCGAAAAGGGTTCACGCCTCACGGGCCGCGTTCTGGCCGCCGAAAGAGGAGGACGGGTGAGTGGCCGGGCCAAGATCTCCATCCAGTTGACCGACTTGAATACCGCGGACCGGCAACGCGTGGCGATCCTCACCGATGCCTACTCCCTGGTAGCCGATTCATCCGCCAA
>CANGYQ010000014.1 GCA_947458745.1 Bryobacteraceae bacterium
CTTCTTCCATGATTCCTGGCAGGTGAGCAAGCGCCTGACGCTGGACCTCGGATTACGCTACGAAGCCCACACGACCGTTAAGCCCCGCTACGCCGGCGGCGCTTCCAACTACGACATTGCCAACAATAGCCTGGTGGTGGCCGGCGTGGGCCCCATCGGCCTCAGCACCAACGTGAACTTTGACCCTCATCAGTTCGCGCCCCGCCTGGGCATGGCCTACCGCTTGAATGAGAAGACCGTAATCCGTGGCGGTTACGGCTTAAGCTTCTACACGGGGCGTTTCGGCTTCACGGGCGGCACGCTATCGACGCAGTTCCCGGTGATCTACAACATCCAGGAAGGTGTGGCCGGCAATTTCCGGGTGGATGGGTCGGCCGATACGCTGCCCGCGTTCTCGCTCATCCCGATTCCTTCCAGCGGCACCATCAGCCCCGCCCCCAACCAGGGTTACTTCACCGTGCCCGCCAATAACCCGATTCCGATGGTCCACAGCTACAGCTTTACGGTCCAGCGCCAACTGGCGGGCGGCTGGGTGGCCGACGCGGCATTTGTGGGCACCTTGGGCCGCCGCATTCCCGGACAGCGCGAATTGAACTTCGCGCTCCCGGGACAAGGCGCGGCCGGCCTCGCGTTCAACCAGAGATTCGGACGCACGGCCAGCGTTGCCGAGCGCGCCAATGCCTACAACAACAACTACAACGGCCTTCAGGTGAACGTGCAGAAACGCTTCTCCCAAGGCCTCTCGTTCCAGGCTGCTTATACGTTCTCAAAGACGCTGGGCGTGGGTGATGATCAGCCCGGTTTCACCATCCCGGGTGCGGTTCGCGAGCGTCACTACGGCCCCGCCGGGTTTGACCGGACCCACATGCTCACCGTCAATCACATTTGGGAACTGCCATTTGGCAAAGGCAAGCGCTTCGCCACGTCGGGACCCGCCAGGTGGGTGGCGGGCGACTGGCAGATCGCGGGAATCGCCCGGTTCGTCACCGGAGCGCCGTTCTCGATCGTGGCCGATGCCGGGCCGTGCAATTGCCCTGGAAACGGCAACTTCGCCAACGTACTGCGCGCCACCACCATTCGCGGCGGCTATGGGCCGGGTCAACTGTACATGGATACGACAGCCTTTGCCGCACCCGCTCCGGGTACGTTTGGCAATGGTGGCCGCAACATTGTGCGTGGCCCCGGCTTCGGAAACTACGACTTCTCGATCTTCCGTTTCTTCCGCGTGCGTGAGGGCATGCGCCTGGAACTGCGGGGCGAGTTCTACAACTTGACCAACACTCCCCGCTTTGGAAACCCCGTCAACAATGTCAACGCCGGCAACTTTGGCCAGATTACGGGAACTCTCTTCGGAGAGGGCGAGCGGGATGTTCAAGTGGGGCTGCGGCTGACTTTCTGATCCGGCTCTGTTACTCCGCGATGGCCGTTCATCTAAACTCTGGGGTGTGAGACTGCCTCCCGTGGCTAACGCTGCACACCCCAACCATCACCGCCCATTCGCGCGCCGCTTAAGGGTGGCGATCTCGCGGTTGGGCTATCGGATCCTGTGGTGCTCTCTCGCGGCCGTCACACTCGTTCCGGCTTTCGGGCAAGAGCCCGT
Organism: Bryobacteraceae bacterium; assembly: GCA_947458745.1. Lineage (GTDB taxonomy): Bacteria > Acidobacteriota > Terriglobia > Bryobacterales > Bryobacteraceae > JAPKYZ01. Next base: position 1,601 of record CANGYQ010000014.1, read on the forward strand.
GACCCTGGGCGAGCGCCTGTACCTGGGCCAGTGCGCGATGTGTCATGGCGCCCGTGGCGAAGGCGGGCGCGGGCCCGTGCTGGCCAAGCCCAAGTTGCTGCACGCCACCGATGACGCGTCTCTCAATCGGATCATCCGCAGCGGCATTCCGGGAACCGGCATGCCGGGGACGGGCTTGATCGATGCGGAGATCCTCGCAGTCGCGGCCCATGTCCGCCAGTTGGGCGCGGTGCGGCCGGAGCCGGTGGCGGGAGATGCGCGCGCCGGCTCGGAGGTCTTCTTTGGCCGGGGGCGGTGCGTGGCCTGCCACGTCCTCCAAGGCAAAGGTGGAATCTTTGGCCCGGAACTCGATGGCATTGGGGCGCGGCGCAGCCCCACCCACCTTCGCCAGTCCCTGGTTGACCCCGCAGCCGACTTTCCACCCAACTATGCCTGGGTTGAAGCAGTGACACCCACCGGCCGCCGCATCCAGGGCCTGCGCGTCAATGAAGACACGTTCTCAATCCAGCTCCGCGACCTGGGCGGCCAACTGCACTCGCATTGGAAGCAGGAGCTGACCAGCCTCCGCAAAGATCTGAAGCGTTCGCCCATGCCCTCCTACCGGGACACACTCACCGCTACGGAGCTAACCAATCTGGTCGCCTATCTGGCCAGCCTCCAGGAGAGCCAATGAAGAACATTATCTTGCTGGCCGCCCTTTCGGCCATGGCCCAGGTGCCCTATGAGCGCATCGCCAAAGCGCCGTCCGAGCCCGCCAGTTGGCTGACTTACTCGGGCGACTATGCCTCGCACCACTATTCAGCCTTGTCGAAGATCAACCGCGCCAACGTCGCGCAGCTGAAGCCCGCCTGGATGTACCAGGTCCGCGGACGCCAGCACTTTGAGACAACGCCGCTGGTGTTTGACGGCGTCATGTACATCACCGATCCACCCAGCGACGTCACGGCGCTCGATCTCAAGACCGGCCGCCCAATCTGGCATTACCGCCGCAGCCTGCCCGCCGGGATTCCGGTCTGCTGCGGTCAGGTCAACCGCGGCGTGGCGGCTCTCGATGGCCGGATCTTCGTGAACACGATCGATTCGCACCTGTTAGCGCTCGATGCCCGCACGGGGCGCGTCGAATGGGATGTCGAAGTGGCCGACTGGAAGCTGGCCTACACGATGACCGCCGCGCCGCTGGCCATCAAGGACAAGATCATCGTCGGCATTGCGGGCGCTGAGTACGGGGTCCGCGGATTTCTGGACGCCTACGATGCCAAGACCGGCAAGCGCGCCTGGCGCTTCTGGACCACGCCCGGCCCCGGCGAACCGGGTCATGAAACCTGGTCCGGCGATAGCTGGAAGTACGGCGGCGCAACGACGTGGGTAACCGGCTCCTATGACCCGGAGTTGAACTTAGTCTACTGGGGCACCGGCAATCCCGGCCCTGATTACGACGGCAGCGTGCGGCTGGGCGACAACCTCTACTCCGATTGCGTCATCGCGCTCGATGCCGACACGGGAAAGCTGAAGTGGCACTTCCAGTTCATTCCGCACGATGTCAACGATATCGACGCCAACCAGATCCCGGTGCTGCTTGATGCTGATTGGAAAGGCCGCCGCCGCAAGCTGATGCTGTTTGCCAACCGCAACGCCTTCTACTACGTGCTGGACCGCGCGACGGGCGAGTTTCTGCATGGCGTGCCCTTCACCAAACAGAACTGGGCCAAAGGCCTCGACGCCAAAGGCCGCCCCATCCCCAACCCGGAAACCGAGCCCAACCAGAAAGGGGCCCTGGTCTATCCCGATGACGATGGCTCGTCGAACTGGTTCAGCCCTTCCTATAGTCCGCGAACCAACCTGTTCTACCAGAACGTCCGCGAGAAGGGCGCACTCTATTTCAAGACCTCCGTAGAGTACCGCCCGGGCCGCCTCTACCTGGGAGCCATCAAACGCGACCTCACCGATGAAGAGCCCTATGGCACGCTGCGCGCCTTGAACCCGTTGACAGGTGAGCAGGCCTGGATGTTCAAGGTCCAATCGCCGCCCTGGTGCGGCCTGCTCTCGACCGCCGGCGACCTGGTCTTTTCCGGCACCATGGAAGGCGACTTCTTCGCCCTCGACGCCGTCACCGGCAAGCACCTGTGGCGCTTCCAAACCGGAGGCGAAATCTGGTCCAATCCCATCAGCTACGAGTTTGAAGGCAAGCAATACATCAGCATCGCCTCCGGCAGCAGCATCATCGTTTTCGGGCTGTAGTCCCATCCGAGCCGCGACCAGCAGGAGCGGGCTGACTTCAAAACACCCAAAGCCCTCAAAGCGCTCGATCCCCCCAGCCCTATCACTAAGTAGCGATAATAGTCACTCGACCTACGCCGCCCATGCCGGATAAACCTCGCATCTTTATCTCCTACGCCCGCCGCGATGGCGCGGACCTGGCGCAGCGTATCCAGCAGGACCTGCAAGCCGCTGGCTTCGATGCTTGGCTTGACGTACAGCGCCTCCGCGGCGGCGCCAGTTGGTCAATCGAACTTGAACGGGCATTGGCTGGGGCGGATGTCGTGCTGGCCATTCTGACGGACGGCTCCTATGCTTCCGACCCCTGCCGCGCGGAGCACGGGGTGGCACTGGATCGGGGTAAGCGGGTGATTCCGGTAGTGGGGCAAGCCGACTGCCCGATCCCCCTCCATCTCTGCAACCTCCAGCGCATCGACCTCAGTCATCCAGGAAGGTATGACGCCGGATTTGCCAAAATTCTCCGCGCTTTAGGTGACCGCCGGGCTTTCGGGCCGCCTTCCGTTCCGAAACCCCGGTACAACAATGCGGAAAGCCTGCCGGAGAACTTTGTCGAGCGGCCCGAACTGCTGGCCCGTCTGCGGGATGCTCTCTTCCTGGACTCGCCCAAACGCAATATTGCTCTCACCGCGTTGCGGGGCATGGGCGGCATCGGCAAAACTGTTCTGGCTCAGGCTCTCTGTCAGGACGCCGCCGTGCGGGCCGCTTTCCCGGACGGCATTTTCTGGTTCACCTTGGGCCGGGAGCCACGGAGTTTTCCTGACCGCATTAAAAGTGTGCCGGGGCTGCATGAGCTGCTGGGAGGACCGGAGGGCGACATTGAGTGCCGCAGCCGATTCCGGGCCGTGATGCGCAAGAGGTCGGTGTTAGTGGTGCTGGATGACGTCTGGGACGCGGCCGCAATTCGGCCTTTCCATACGAACTCGCGGTTCCTGCTCACCACCCGTAACGCGGACCTCGGTCCGGCCTTTGACGCACGGCCATTTACGGCGGAATTACTGGCTGATTGTGAGGCGAGGAAGCTGCTGGCCGCGTGGGCGGACCTACCCGAAGACCAGCTACCCGTGGCGGCGGGCGGTATTGTGGCGCAATGCGGGAATCTGCCCTTGGCCCTGGCCCTCATTGGAGCCCACTTGCGCGGCAAGCCGCCCGCTTTCTGGCCGGTGGTGCTCGGTCAGCTCCGTGACGGAGACTGGTCCAAGGTCCGGTCGCAGTTTCCGGAGCCGCATACCTCCGTGTTCGTAGCGCTTGAAGTCAGTTTCCAGGCGCTCCGGAAGGCCGACCCCGTTGCCGCCGAACGCTACCTCGCGCTGGCCGTGCTGCTGGAAGACATGCCCGCCCACCCGCTGGTGCAGCGGGCGCTGTGGGGGTGTGACGCGGACGAATCGTTGGAAACCGCTGAGCGTTTGATTGCTCTATCCCTGGCGGCACGCGACGGCGATGCGGGCGCAATCAGCTTGCATGATGTGCAGTTCGATTATGTCTGCGCGCAGTTCTCTGATCAGGCAGCGCTGAAGTTGATCCATGGCGCGGCGCGCCTTTCGGCCCACGTGATTGACCTGGCGCCGGAGGAATTTGCCGGGCAGTTGATCGGGCGCCTGCTGCCCTATGTCGACATTCGGGCGATTGCCCAATTCTGTAGCCGCCTCGCCCAGGGCGCGCTGAAGCCGTGGCTGCAACCTCGGCAGCCTGCCCTCTCTCCACCCAGGACCGGGCTGCTCCACACCCTCTCGGAGCATACGGATGACGTGAGGTCGGCGGCCATCACTGCGGACGGCCTGCGCGCGGAATCTGCGTATGGCGACTATACCCTCGAGGTCCGGGATCTTACCCCCGGCACCACCCCCCGTTTCCCCGAAGGCCACACCAGCTTAGTGAATGCGGTGGCCGTCACCTCAGACGGCCTGCGCGCGGTCTCGGCGTCTCACGACCATACCCTCCGAGTCTGGGATCTCTCCTCCGGTGCTATCCTCCGCACCCTGGAAAATCATCCACAGCCGGTGAGGTCAGTGGCCGTCACCGCGGACGGCCTGCGTGCGGTCTCGGCGTCTTCCGACAATACCCTCCGGGTCTGGGACCTCTTCTCCGGTGCCACCCTCCGCACCCTTGAAGGGCATACGAGCATAGTGGAGTCGGTGGCGGTCACCGCGGAAGGCCTACGCGCGGTCTCGGCTTCTTGGGACCATACCCTCCGGGTCTGGGATCTCTCGATCGGTGCCACCCTCCGCATCCTGGAAGGCCATACGAACTGGGTGAGGTCGGTGGCCGTCACCGCTGACGGCCTGCGTGCGGTCTCGGCATCTTCCGACCATACCCTCCGGGTCTGGGACCTCTCCTCCGGCGCCACTCTCCGCACCCTTGAGGGGCATGCGGCGAGAGTGAATGCGGTGGCCGTCACCGCCGACGGCCTTCGTGCGGTCTCAGCGTCTGACGATATGGCCCTCCGGGTTTGGGACCTCGCTTCTGGCGCTGCCGTCCGCACCCTGGAAGGCCATACGAGCGGCGTGACTGCGGTGGGTGTCACCGCCGACGGCCTACGCGCCGTTTCGGCGTCTGGTGATACGACGCTCCGGGTCTGGGACCTTGCTACTGGCGCCACTCTCGCCATCTTCCATGCTGATCATCCAGTCCTGTCCTGCGCGTGGGCCGGGGCGGGGCGAGTACTGGCGGGGGATGCGGGCGGACACGTCCATCGGTTGACGCTGGAGGAGTGATCCCGACTCCGAGCCACGACCAGCAGGACCGGGCTCTTCCCGCACCCATCACCGCCCGCCCATCAAGCCCCGCTCCACTTGAGAGCGTTGACAGCCATGGAGCGGAGTGCCGATCCATCAAGCTACATCGCCCAGCAACCCCCATCCTCCCAGGAGCGCGAACATTGTTCGCAGCCTCACCAGCCGTGCATCACCCGGAAGAGCCCGCTCCTGCTGGTCTCGGCTCAGAGTCGGCATCCATCGCCGCCCCAAAATCCGGCAAAGGGCCACTCCGCCCGGCCAGCCTCTCCCCAGCAGAGCAGCCTACTCCGGTTGCGGAATCGCCGAGCCGTCGGCTCGCGGGTCCGATGCCGCCGAGTTCACCTTGGTCTTGGCGTTGTGCATCACGGCGTTGCCCCGGCCCATCCGGGCGCTGTAGGGTTGGGCGATGGTGATCTGGTGGCCTTTGGAGGAAAGCTCCCGCAGCGTATCCAGGCCGGCGCGGGATTCGATGGTGACTTCACAACCCGTGGCCCGGCCCTTGGTGAAGCGGGGAGCGTCCAATGCCGCCTGTAGATTCATCCCGTGGTCGGCAATGTAGGAGACAAACTGCGCGTGCGCCAACGGCTGGTTGGCGCCGCTCATGATGCCGAAGCCGATGTGCAGGTCATCTTTCTGCATGATGGCGGGGATGATGGTGTGGAAGGGGCGCTTGCCGGGGGCTAGGGCGTTGGCGGCGGACGGATCGAAGCTGAAGCCCCCGCCGCGGTTGTGCAGGTGGAAGCCCATGCCGTCGACGGTGACGCCGGAGGCCCACAGTCCGGAGACGCTCTGGATCCAGGAGGCGATGTTGCCGTCACGGTCCACTACGGAGAAGTAAGTGGTGTCCGATGACATGGGCGGCGCGCCGGGTTGCACGGCGCAATTGGCCTCCTCGGGCTTGATCAACTTCGCCCGCTGGGCGGCGTAGGGCTTCGAGATCATGCCCGCCGTCGGCACCTTCACCGTGCGCGTGTCGCCCACGAACTTCAAGTCCGCATAGGCCAGCTTCATCGCTTCAATCTTGCGGTGGAACTCAGTGGAGCTGAAGGGTGGCGCGGCATCGAAGTTTTCGAGGATGTTCAGCATCGAGAGCGCGGCCAAGCCTTGACCATTGGGCGGCAGTTCATGCACGCGCCAGCCGCGATAGACGGTGGAGATCGGGGTCACCCACTCCGGTTCAAACGTGGCTAAGTCCGCTGCCGCCATCAGCCCGCCCAGCTTCGCCGATTTGCCCAGGATGGCCGTTGCGATCTCGCCTTTGTAGAAGGCATCCGCGCCGCCCGTGGCGATCAACTTCATTGCCCGCCCCAAGTCCGGGTTGCGGTACATCTCGCCGATCTCGGGCGCCTTGCCGTTGGGGTAGAACACGCGCACACCCTCGGCGTCTTTGCGCACCAGTGCGGACTCCCACACGCGGCCCACCATCTCCTGCATGGGGAAGCCATCGGTGGCCAGATGAATCGATGTGTCGAAAAGCTTGTTCCACGGCAGCTTGCCATAGCGGCGGTGCATCGCCTCCCAGCCGCGGACGGTGCCGGGCACCGTGGCCGAATGGATGCCGGTGGAATCCATCTTGGTCAGGCCCTTCGCTTTGAGGACTTCAATCGTCATGGCGCGCGGCGCCGGGCCACTGGCATTCAAGCCGGTGATCTTGCCGGTGGCTGCTTCGCGGTACATCACAAACAGGTCGCCGCCGATGCCACACATCATTGGCTCCACCACGCCCAAGACGGCGTTGGCGGAAATGGCCGCGTCAACGGCGCTACCGCCCTTGTCGAGAATCATCGCTCCGGCCTGTGAAGCCAGCACCTGGCTGGTAGAGACAATGCCGCCCCGGGCGATCACCATGGAGCGGCCATGGGCGCGATCTGTACTCTGGGCACGGGCGAGAGCTGATCCGAGCGACCCAAGGGCCAAGGTGGGGACAAAATGGCGGCGTTGCATGATCAAAAGCATAACGCGCCGCCTGCCGCAGAATCCGGTTGCTCGGCGCGGCGGGATCGGCGTTACGATCAAGGTCTCGTGACTCAACCAGGCCTGCGCATTATCGGAATTCGCGTCCATCACCTCGATGCTCCTTTGAGCGAACGCTTCGGCTGGTCCCTCAACTGGACTTCCCGGCGGACGGCCACGCTGGTGGAAGTGCGCACCGACGCCGGGCTGACCGGTTGGGGCGATGGCTACTATGGCGGCGACACCCTCCGCGCGCACCCGGAACTGGTGATTGGCCGGTCACCATTTGAGGCGGAAGCGATCTACGACTCGCTGCGTCCGTTCGGCTGGAAGCAGGCCCGGACGGGCGCACCGGTCTGCGGCGGATTGGACACCGCTTTGTGGGACCTCCAGGGGCAGGCGCTGGGGTTGCCGGTCTCGCAGTTGTTCGGCAAAGTCTGGCGGGACCGTGTGGAACCCTACTGCACCGCCCTCTACCGCAAGGACTGGCCGGATCTGGCGGCGGGGCTGGCGGAAGAAGCCGTCAGTTGGCAGCGCGCCGGGTTCCGGACCGTCAAGATGAAGGTGGGCTATGGCCCCACCATCGATGTCCGGAATGTGGCCGCAGTACGCGAAGCGATCGGGCCGCACGCGGGCTTGGCTGTTGACGCCAACTGCGCTTATGATGCGGCGACGGCGGTGGCTCTCGGCCGGCAGTTGGAAGCGTTTGACTTGCTGTGGTGGGAAGAGCCGGTGCTGGCGGACAACTTGGCGGGGTACCGCCGGTTGCGGGAGGCGCTCCGGATCCCCTTGGCCGGCGGCGAGACGTACGATGCTGACCGCTTGGCGCAAGACTATGTGACGCCGCGTCTGGTGGACATCCTGCAGCCGGAAGTGGAGATCATTGGGCTCACTGGTGCGCGGCGTCTGATGCATTCCTGCTGGCTGAATGACATTCGCGTCATCCCACACAACTGGGGCACCGCCGTCCGCACCGCGGCCATCCTGCACTGGATGGCGACCTGCCCGCCGATCACTGAGGCACTGGCCGCACCGCCGCCGATGTTTGAGTTCGACCAAACCGAGAGCCCCTTCCGCGACACCGTGATCGCGGAGCGCATTGCGTTGGGCGACGATGGTTTGGTGGCGGTCCCCACCGGGCCCGGCCTGGGCATCACGGTGATCCCCGAGGCGGTGGCGGAACACCGCATTGAGCTGATCACCATCTAGCCGCGCGGCAGTGGGGGATGGCCCGGGCGCGGACCCGGCGGATCAAGAATCTGCTACGATCCCTGTGAAAGTCACCCCGCCCCGGCCACGCACCATCCGTTGCTGGTGCCGGGTGTTGCGCAAAGGAGTGTGGTGCCCGAGTTTCCTATGCCCTTGTTGTCTGGTACACGCTGGTTGCTGTTCTGCTTGGCCCTGCGCGTGGCAGCCCAAGTTCCGGATGCGGACTTTTTTGAGAAGAGCGTCCGGCCGGTGCTGGCGGGGCGCTGCCAGTCCTGCCATGGCGCCAAGATGGAGCAAGGCGGGCTGCGTCTGGATTCGCGGGCCGCGCTGCTGCGGGGCGGCGCGCGGGGCCCGGCTCTGGTGCCCGGCGATCCTGACGGCAGCCTGCTGGTGAAAGCCATCCGTCATGACGGCTTGAAGATGCCCCTGGGCGGAAAGCTGCCGCCCGCTGAGATCAACGCCCTGACCCGCTGGATTGAGAAGGGCGCACAGTGGCCAGCCGAGGCGGCGGTGGAGGCCGGGGTGAAGCCGATCAGTGAGCGGGCGCGAGAGTTCTGGGCTTTTCAGCCCGTCACCAAACCGCCGTTGCCGCCCGTCAGCCTTTCCGGCTGGGCCCGGACTCCGGTGGACCGGTTTGTGCTGGCTGGTCTTGAGAAGTCCAAGCTGACCCCCGCCGCGGGGGCGGATCGGACAACTTTGATCCGCCGTTTGTCGCTGGACCTTACGGGCCTACCGCCTCGCCCCGAGGAGGTGCTGGCCTTTGTGGAGGACCGGTCTCCCGAAGCTTATGAAATGGTCGTGGACCGACTGTTGCGGTCGCCGCGCTTTGGCGAACAGTGGGCCCGGCACTGGATGGACCTGGTGCGCTATTCGGAATCCCACGGGAGCCAGGGCGATTTCGACCTGCCCAACGCTTACCAGTACCGCGACTATCTCATCCGGGCCCTGAACAGGGATGTCCCCTACGATCAACTGGTGCGGGAGCATCTGGCTGGCGACCTGTTGCCCCAGCCGCGCCTCAATCCGGCCGACAAGATCAACGAATCCGCCATTGGCCCGGCGCATTTCCGCATGGTGGAGTATGGCTACGTCCCGGTGGATGCGCTGGATGATCAGTTCAAGGTAGTGGACAACCAGATCGACGTCATTTCGAAGGCGTTCCAAGGGCTCACCGTCTCCTGCGCGCGGTGCCACGATCACAAGTTTGACCCGATCTCGCAAAAGGATTTCTACGCGCTCTATGGCGTACTGGCCAGTTCCCGGCATGGGCAGCGGGTGATCGATACGCCGGAACGGTTGAACCTGCACCGGCCAAAGCTGGAGGAACTGCGGACGCAACTGCGCCGGGCGCTGGGGCAGGCCTGGCGCTCCGCTCAACCGGACTTGTCGGCTGACTTGCCGGCACCACCGCCGCCGCGTGACGCCAAGGCGGCTCCACCTCCGGCACCGGACTACGGTCCGCTCCGGCTGTGGCGTCAGTTGAAGGACTTGAAGGCGGAAGAGTTCCAGACGGCTTGGACCCATGCCACCGCGAAGCTGCGGGAGCAACTGGCCGAAAAGCGTGATGCGAACGCGCGGGGGTTCCGCCGGATGTGGTCCCTGGATGCCGCGGCGGACTATCAGCAATGGTTCCGGGAGGGCAACGGCTTGGCCGAGGCTCCCGCGAAAGCCGGCGAGTTCTATGTGCTTTCCGAAGGGGACCGCCTGATCAACGGCATCTACCCGGCTGGAACTTACTCCCATTTGGTGTCGCGTAAACACGCCGCGGTGCTGCATTCGCCGCGTTTCAAGATTGATTCCGATTCGATCAGCGTCCGGGTGTTGGGGGGCCAGCAAGCCTCCGTGCGGGTGGTGGTGGAGAACTACGCGCTCGGCAATGGGGGCATCTTTCCGGGCACCAATCTGAACGACGACACCATGCGCTGGATTCGCTTTGACACCAAGTACCGGCGCGGCTCCTATGCCTACCTTGAACTGACGCCCTTTGAAGACCGGACGCGATTGCCCGGAGGTGGACCCGCGGACGGGCGGTCCCACTTTGGTGTGGCCGACGTGGTGTTTCACGATGGCGACAAGCCACCCGAAGAAGTGACGGATGGTGCCGTGCTGCTGTTGGATGGGCCGGCGCCGGAGTCTGCCGAGGCACTGTCGGCTCGCTATCGGGCAGTGCTGCGCCGGTGTCTTGACGCGTGGCTCGCGGGTGCGATGTCTCCGGAGCAGGCGGCCTTTCTCGACTTCTTCGTTCGTCACAACTACCTGCCCAACTCCCGGCAGCAGTCCGATGCCGCCACCACGGCGCTGGTGGATCAATACCGGAAGCTGGAGGCTGAGATCCCGGTGCCGCGCCGCGTGCCGGGCTTACTGGCGGGTACTTCCTTCGACCAGCCTTTGTTCCAGCGCGGCAACCACATGAACCCTGGGCCGCCGGTGGCCCGCCGCTTTCTGGAAGCCTTGGGCAGCCAACCCTGTGCCAGCCCGCAGAGCGGGCGCCTGGAACTGGCCGAAGCGATGGCCAGCGCCACCAATCCGCTGACGTCCCGCGTGATAGTGAACCGGATCTGGCACCACCTGTTCGGGCGGGGCCTCGTGCGCACGGTTGACAACTTTGGCCGCAATGGGGAGAAGCCTTCGCATCCGGAGCTGCTGAACTATTTGGCCGCCCGCTTTGTGGAAGACGGCTGGTCCATCAAGCGGATGGTGAAGCTGCTGGTCACCTCCAGCGTCTACCAGTTGAGCTCCAGCGGCTCCGCCGAGGCGGCGCAGTCGGACTCCGGCAATGTCCTGCTCCAACATGCCCGCACCCGGCGGCTGACGGGTGAGGCGATTCGGGATTCGATCCTGGCCGTCAGTGGTGACCTGGATACAACGCTTTATGGGCCGGGCATCGATGTCTACTACACCGGCAAGACCGAGGGCGGGGGCAAAGTGGGGCCGCTGGATGGCGCGCGCCGCCGCAGTGTGTATCAACGGATCAAGCGCAACGCGCAGAACCCTTTCCTGGAGGTCTTTGACGTGCCCAAGCCCACCAGCACGCGGGGCCAGCGCGATGCTACGAATGTCCCCGCGCAGTCGCTGACCATGCTGAATGACCCGTTTGTGATCGCGCAAGCGGCCCGGTGGGCGGACCGCATGGTGGCCGATGGCGGCACCTCCGCACGGGACCGGGTGGAGCGGATGTTTGTCCGCGCACTGGGCCGGCGTCCTGCCGCCGCTGAACTGACGGCCAGTCTCGAATATCTGGCTCCGGCGGCGGTTCCCGAAGCGGAGATCTTGTCCAATCGAGAAGCCTGGCAGGACTTTGCGCATTCGCTGTTCAACCTGAAGGAGTTTCTCTATGTTCGCTAGTGGAGGATCCGGTCATGGACCAGCACCGCGCCGGGCGCTTTCGCGGCGGGAAATGCTGCTGCGTGCCTCGACCGGCTTCGGGATGACGGCCTTTGCCGGGCTGGCGGCCCAGCAACCGCACTTTTCGCCCAAGGTGAAGAGCATCATCTTCTGCTTCATGTCCGGTGGCGTGTCGCATGTGGACAGCTTCGACCCCAAGCCGCGGCTGGCGCGAGATGCCGGTAAGCCTATGCCGATGCCTGTGCGGCCCACCATGTTCAACGATGTGAAGGGCATCATGCCCAGCCCGTGGGCGTTCAAAAACTATGGCCAGTGCGGGATGTCGGTGAGTGAGCTTTTTCCGCACATGGGAAGCTGCGCCGATGACCTGTGCCTGATCCGCTCGATGACCAGCACCGCCAACGAGCATGCCCAGGGAAACTATCTGATCCACACCGGGCAGCCGTTTCTGGGCTTTCCCAATGCCGGAGCCTGGATCAACTATGGCCTGGGCAGTGAAAACCGCAATCTCCCGGGTTTCGTCGTGCTAGCCAGCGGCGGCGTGCCGCTGGGCGGCATTGGCATGTATGGCAGTGGCTTCCTGCCGGCTGAGCACCAGGCCTCACTGCTGTACCCGGAATCCGCGGAGGCATTGAACAATATCCGGCCCAAGGAATCTGACCTGCAGCAGCGGCGGCGGCTGAGCTTTGTCCACTCGATGGACCGACAATACGCCGGCCGAGGCGCTGCGGATCCGCAAGTTGAGACCGCCATCCGCAACTACGAGACGGCCTATCGCATGCAGACTGCGGTACCTGAATTGATGGGTCTGCAGGGCGAAACCGAAGCCACCAAGCGCTTGTATGGGATGGATTCGGCCGATCCGAACACGGCTGCCTACGCCCGGCAATGCCTGCTGGCGCGAAGACTGGTTGAACGTGACGTGCGATTTATCGAACTGACCTGCCTGATGCGGCCCGCTGACCCGGGCCAGAGTGGCAATCCCTGGGATCAGCACTCCGTCCTCAAAGAGGGCCACACAGAGATGGCCCGCCAGGTAGATCAGCCGATCGCCGGACTGATCAAGGATCTAAAGGCCCGCGGACTGTTTGAGCAGACCCTCATCATCTGGGCGGGCGAGTTTGGGCGAACGCCATTTGCGCAGGGCACTAACGGGCGGGATCACAATCCGTTCGGCTTCAGCATCTGGCTGGCGGGGGGCGGCGTCAAGCGCGGGTTCACCTATGGCCAAACCGATGACCTCGGTTACTACGCGGTGGAAAACAACATGACCGTGTTTGATCTCTGGGCGACGGTGCTCCACTTGCTGGGGGTCGATCATGAGCGGCTGACGTATCGCTTTAGCGGACGTGATTACCGCTTGTCGGACGTGCATGGCCGCGTCATCCGGGACGTCCTCAGCTAGCCGTCAGCGCGGCCCCGGCACGGTTATCACCAGGGCTGCTTGCACCTCAATCAGGCTTTGGTATACTCGCCTCGCAAGACGGTTTGCCATGAATATCTCTCTTCACATCAACGGAAAATCACGCACGGATGACGTCGAGCCACGCCTGCTGCTGATTCATTACCTGCGCGAAGTGGTGGGCCTTACCGGCTCGCACATCGGCTGCGAGACTTCTCTGTGCGGTGCCTGCACGGTCATGCTGGACGGCCAAGCCGTCAAGAGCTGTGCCGTGCTGGCGGTGCAGGCCAATGGCCGCCAAGTCACCACCATTGAAGGTCTGGCGCAGAACGGCAAGCTGGACCCTGTGCAGCAAGCGTTCTGGGATGAACACGGCCTGCAGTGCGGATTCTGCACGCCGGGCATGATCATGGCCGTCAAGCAGGTGCTGGAGCGCAATCCCACGCCCCTGCAAACTGAGGTCCGGCATGGCATTGAGGGCAATCTCTGCCGGTGCACGGGTTACCAGCACATCGTCAACGCAGCGATGTCCGCGGCCGCAGCTATCGTCAACGAATAGGAGAACTCATCACATGGCCACGACAATCATTCCTCCTACCAAGACTCGCGTGCCGCTGATCGGCCAGCGCCTGCGCCGCAAGGAAGATCCGCGCCTGATTACCGGCGCGGCCACCTATGTGGATGACATCAAGTTGCCCGGCATGCTCTATGCCGGCTTCATCCGCAGCCCTTATGGCGCGGCCAACATCAAGAGCATCGACATCAAAGCCGCGCTGGAACTTCCCGGCGTGGTCGCGGTCTACACTGGCGCTGACGTAAAGGATGTCGGCCCTGTGCCTTGTGGCGCATCGCTGCCGGGCCTCCGCGTGCCGCATCATCACATCCTGGCGCAGGACCGCACCTATTTTGTGGGCCACCCGGTGGCCGTTGTGGTGGCGACGGACCGCTATATCGCGCGCGATGCGGCGGACTTGGTGGAGATTGAGTACGAACCACTGGCCGCCGTCACGGACCCCGAGAAAGCGATCGCTCCCGGCGCTCCCCCGGTGCACCCGGAATGGCCGGACAACACCGCCTTCACGTTTCTGCAGACCGGCGGCGACGTCGATAAGGCGTTTGAAGAAGCCGAAGTGGTGGTGAAGCAACGCATCACTTCCCAACGGCTGATTCCGACCGCAATGGAAACGCGCGGCGTCGTGGCGGACTACAACTCGGGCGATCAGTCGATGACGATCTACTCGTCCACGCAGATTCCGCACTTGCTCCGCACGTTGGTGGGCTTGATGCTGGGCCAGCCGGAGAACCGGCTGCGCGTGGTGGCTCCAGAGGTAGGCGGTGGCTTCGGTTCCAAGCTGAATGTCTACGCCGAAGAGGCGATGCTGGGCTTCATCGCGCGTAAGCTGGGCAAGCCGGTGAAGTGGATCGAGACTCGCCGCGAGAATTACACCTGCACCATCCACGGTCGCGGCCACGTCGATTTCTACGAAATCGCCGCCAAGAAGGATGGCACGATCCTGGGCCTGAAGATCAAGATCATCCAGGATCTGGGCAGCTACCACCAGTTGCTGACGCCCGCCATTCCGACCCTTTCCGTGCTGATGGCCCCCGGCCTTTACAAGTTCCAGCACCTGAAGGCGGAGATCGTGGGCGCTTTCACCAACGCCGTACCCACTGATGCTTATCGCGGTGCGGGCCGGCCGGAAGCCACGCACGGGATTGAGCGCATCGTCGACATGCTGGCGGCGGAGCTCAACATGGACCCGGCCGAGATCCGGCTGAAGAACTTCCCGCAACCGGAAGAGTTTCCGTTCCACACCGCCGCTGGCCTCAGCTACGATTCCGGCGACTATGCCGCTCCGCTGAAGAAAGCGCTGGCGATCGCGGACTACCGCGCGCTCCGCGAGGAGCAGGCGGCGGCTCGCGCGCAAGGCCGCTTGATGGGCATCGGCATTTCGACGTACGGCGAAATCTGCGCCTTTGGCCCGTCGCCGGCGACCCCGGCTGGTGGTTGGGAATCGGCGCTGGTGCGGATTGATCCGACGGGCAAGGTTTCGGTCTACACCGGTTCCTGCCACCACGGCCAGGGCGAGGAAACGACGTTCGCGCAGTTAGCGGCGGATCTATTGGGCATTGACCTTGACGACGTAATCGTCGGTCGTGGCGACACCTCGATGATTCCCTACGGCATCGGCACGTTCGGGAGCCGCGGAACCTCGGTGGGCGGTCCGGCCATCTACTACGCGATTGAGCGGCTGAAAGAGAAGATCAAGAAGTTTGGTGCCATGATGCTGGGCGCCGAAGAAGTGATCTACGAGAACGGCGCCTGCACCGACCCCAAGACCGGCAAATCGGTCTCGCTGGCCGAAGTAGCCGGTGCCACCTATCGCGCCATGAAGCTGCCGCCCGGTGAGACGCCCGGACTGTCGGAGACCTACTTCTGGGAGCCGCCTAACTTCGCCTTCCCCTTTGGTGCCCACATCGCGGTCACCGAAGTGGACAAGGAAACGGGCGTCATCGAAGTGGTCCGCTACATTGCCGTGGACGATTGCGGCAACATCCTGAACCCGCTGATCGTCGATGGTCAAGTCCACGGCGGCGTGGCGCAGGGCTTGGGCCAGGCGTTGTACGAACAGGCTGTCTATGACGACGCTGGACAGTTGGTCACCGGCGAGTTGATGGACTACGCCATTCCCAAAGCGCACATGATGCCCTGGATCGAATCCAGCCACACTACGACGCCTTCGCCCGTGAATCCACTGGGTGTCAAGGGTGTCGGCGAGGCGGGCACGATCGGCTGCTCACCGGCTTTGGTGAACTCGGTGGTGGATGCGCTATCCACGCTGGGCGTGAAGCACTTGGATATGCCGATGACTCCGGAAAAGATCTGGAAGATTGCCAACGGCCTGAACTAGAGAGCGAGACCCAACATGATACCCACTTCCTTTAACTACTCCGCTCCGGCCACTTTGGCTGAGGCGTTGGGCCTGTTGGCCGATGGCTCCGCCAAAGTGCTGGCGGGCGGCATGAGCCTGGTGCCAATGATGAAGCTGCGCCTGGCTGCGCCGGAGCATCTGGTGGACCTGGGCCGCATCGCGGACTTGGCCTACATTCGCGAAGACGGTGATGTCATCCGCATCGGCGGCATGACGACGCACTACGCTATCGAATCGTCGGCGCTGCTGGCCACACACTGCCCGTTGCTGACCAAAGCCGCTGGCCAGATCGGCGATGTGCAGGTGCGTAACCGGGGTACATTGGGCGGCTCAATCGCCCACAACGACCCGGCAGCCGATTGGCCGGCCTCGCTGCTGGCCTTGGGCGCGACCGTCAAATTGCAATCCGCCACCGGCACGCGGGAGTTGTCCATTGAAGATTTTCTGGTGGACACCTTCACGACGGCGCTGGAGCCCGGCGAACTCCTCACCGAGATCTCCGTACCCAAGGACCCTGCCGGCGCCTCCTCCACTTACCTGAAGTACTACCAGCCGGCCTCCGGGTTCGCCATTGTTGGCATCGCCGCGCTTGTTGTCTCGGCAGGCGGCAAGGTGGTGCGGGCGCGAGTGGGCGTGACCGGTTTGACCAACAAGGCCTACCGGGCCCACAACGTGGAGGCGGCCATCGAATCCGGCCAGACAGTCACTGACGCTGCCGCCCTAGTGGCCGACGGCATCGACGCGAACTCCGATATCCACGCCTCCGCTGACTATCGCAAGAATCTGGCGGTCGTCTACACCCGCCGGGCCCTGTCAGGGCTTTTGCCCTAGGCCGCTGTTTTCTTCATTTCTTCAACGCCCGTCCAGCCCGGTTTGGGTTGGGCGGGCGTTTTGTTGTCCATCATCCTCGTCAACAAAATCGTTGTAAAGCATCCGGCAATCTCGTCGAAACGCTTAGTGTGCGGCCCCCGGAGTGTGAATAGCCGGGGCGCGGTTTCGGATGGCAACAGTGATCAGCATGACCCAGAATGAGAATCTCAGCGACGTCCTTCGGCAAAGGCGGCTGGAACCGCCCCCCCGCAGTCCCGTGAATCAAGATGAGGCCGGAGACGGACAGCGCGCCGCTCGCCGCGAGGCCTTCGAGCGGCTGCACCAGGAACGCCAGGAAGCGCGCCACAATGCCCGCCGCAGACTGCTGGGTCTGCGGGTGCAGCCCGACCCCAGCCCAGCTCCCGTGGCCGTAGTCGCCCCAGCCGAGACCGTGACACCACGGCTGGATCAACTGGATGGCCAATTGGCCGCTCTCGATGCTCGTGTTGAAACCCTGGACGGTTACGTCCCGAAGATCGACAGCAACTTCGTCAAGCTCGATAGTCAGATCTCGACGATTGACGGGCAGATCCTGAATCTGGAGCGCCAGTCTGTCAAGGCGGACCGGCAGGTTAGCGGGTTGGACAACCGCGTGGGCCATTTGGACGGCGAAGTCAGCCGCATCGGCGGCCAGTTGACCCAGATGGAAGAACAGATCGGTTCACTGGATGGCGAGTTGACAGCATCCCTGGCTACTTATGACGAGCGATTAGGGCGGTTAGAACACGATTTCGGTCTACTGAATGATCAGCCGGCCACCGCCGCCGAAGCAGACCCTCGAGTTTCGGCAATGGAATCCGATGTCCAAGCGATGCGCGATAGGATCGGCGACTTGGCCAGCCAGATCAATCCCTTTGATGAGCAGTTCGACCAGATTCGGGCCGAGTTGCGGCGCCTGGACGAGTCGCTTGATGCCATCGGTGGGGACGCGTCGCAAACCGGTGACCGGTCCGCCAGTATGGATGCCGACTTCAATCGGCTTGCCACTCTGGTGGAGGTGGTGGCAGGTGAGTTGAAGCGAATGCAGGACCGCGTGGAGTCCGGCAACCAGGAGCGTCTGGCCGCCCACCAGGAGACGCTGCAGTCAGTGGGCGGGTTGGACCATCGGCTGGCCACGGTGGAAGTGGCGCTGCTCCGCGTTACGCAGCAGGTGGAGGCTTCAGCGATGCCCACCGCGCCGGACACCGATCTGCATCAACGCCTCGAAGAAATGGAGGGCGCGCTGAGCCAACTCCTGCGGGTGGTCGAACAGATGCAAGTGGAGCGGGCGGCGGAACGCGCGGACCGGTTGATCCTAGCCAGCCGGGCCTCTCATTCAGACGACGAGGCGGGTGAGCCGGCCAACACGGCTGGGCCCCTGGCGAGTCTCACCAAACTGATCACCGGACTGAAGCAGCAGGATAAGCGGGACAAGCCGGAAGAGGTCAGCCACGACTGACCCCAGGCCGGCCCCACCAGGGAAATGGCTCACCGGAAGGGGTGAGCCACGTGCCTATGGTGAGTGCGGAAAGTAGTGGGTGGCCGCTGCGGGAGATAGCCTCAGCTTCATGCAACACCGGTGCCAACGCGTGCGATAGCTGCTCCAGGCCGTAAGGCTGTCTTTCCAGATATCTCGCCCACGTCCCTTCTAGCTGAAGGGGCTGGCCGGCCTCCGCCCCTAATCCACCATTGGTGCCCAGGGCGCGGCGGCCCGACCGGTGCGCGTCGTAGCATCGTCGGCATCATTTGGCATCGACCAGCGTACCGCCCAGTTCTTCCACTTGAGTTTTCAACTGGTTAATGTCGCTGCTTCGGAGGGAATCGGTTTGGGCGGCAGCACCCGCAGTGTTCCAGTGCAACTGGCTGGCCACCGATTCAAGCTGCTCCTGCAGGCCTTGGAAGTCGTTCGACAACGAGTAGGTTTGGGCCTTCTTCTGCAACAGATCCTGCATCTTGTAGGCAGTGGCCAGATAATCGTACTCAAGGTCCCGCGGATCCTCTGCCGAAAGAATCTCCCGGCTCAACTGCACCAGTCGCCGGTGGCACTGCTCAATCTGCTCCTGGGCGTCGTAGGCGGACGTCTTCTTGTGAAGCAGGTCCTCGATTTGGTAAGACAGCGCGAGGTAATCCTCTTCAAGATCGCGAGCGTTCTGATTGACGGGCATGAAACATCTTCCTCTACTTCCAGTACGTATCGGTCTGTGGGTGGCCAATCGTGAATGCCGTAGCTTAGGGAAGCGACGGTGAGTCGCATGGGATCAAAAGCGGCAGTATTGATGCAGTGACGGGAGCATGGTTCCGGCTAGAGCGGAAGGATGCAAGCCACAATCCTGGTTCCCGCCCGCCGCGAGCCCGTTGGCTCCCAGATTGGCTCCCCGCCTTTCGCCAGTTTCTTGGCGTTGCCCTTCGGCCCGGTGCTCAATCCGCGATGATTCCGGCGTCGGGTATACCGCTTGCGCGCTAAAATGCCAAAGCCCATGCCCATATCTGATTTCAGGTAAACCTCGCCTCAGCGACGAGCTCCTTCGACGGCAAAATGTGGGTGATTGACGGGTTGCTGTCACGGATGGCGGATCAAGTTTTGGGATTGCGGGCACTGGTTCGACGAGCGCGTGCTCTCGCCCGTGGCCATACGGGCCACCCACCATCAATTCGCGAAGAAATGATGGGAGCCTGCAGCGCGAGGCCGCAAGCTCTCTCGATTACTGTGATGAATGGGGGTGGGTTAGGCGCGCTTACGGCGGCGAACCACCGTCACGAGACCGCCAAGGCCGAGGGCGAGGGCACCGTAAAAACTGGGTTCAGGAACGACCTCAGCGACCAGGACGGGCGCATAATCGGTAAAGCTCGGCAAGACAGTGTCTGGATACCAGTGTTGTTGAGCTCCGTAGTTGATACCACCTACCACATAGATCGTGTCGCCAGCAGACACCCCCATGGTACTGATCGGCATCATCACTTCCCAGACGCGGTGTCCCGTTGCGAACGAATCCATCGCCTGAAGGGTAGGGTCAATTGAGCCTTGAAGAACGGTGTTGATCCTGAAGGCCGACGCCAACCCATTCATCGTGCCGGAGGGGCCATCACCTCCCCACGCTGCTGCGGTTGTCGACTGTTGGAACTCGACGCCGGGAGAGGTGCCATAGCCACCATTCGCCTTCCAAACTCCAAAGCCCAAGAGGTTTCCGATCATGTTACCCGAGGCGTTGGGATCCCAACCCGTGATATCGAACGCCCCATAGATGAAGTTCGTGTCAGCGCGAAGAAAGGCCGTACCTCCGCCGTTACCGATTGTGTAGGTAGCGGCTCCAGCCCATTCCCCCGCGGTGATCGTCCCATCGATGATTGTTGGGACATTTGCCATCGCCGAGGCGGCCCCAAACATCGCGAGTGTCGTTGTCAGCAGTGCCCTTGCGGTCATTGATCAAATCCCATCCATTCTTGCAATAAACATTCGCCCTACATTAAACCGGCATTATGCCTAGATTATGTGGTGGCTGGTGCCTGATGTCAATGGTCTTGCCTCGATTAAGATGTTTGGATCGGACGAAAACACTGTATGTTAGTACTACTACGTATAGTATTACAAGTAATAAATAACTAGGAAAGGCATTATTCTTTCAGGCGCCCCTCCAGTTCAAAGATTTCTCTTCCACTCTCCGATTCCGATTTCGTCTTGGCAACCTCGAAGTGCCAGCGCCGCGTCGCTCCGGCGCCTGATCGGTTCCCTCTGGAATGGTAATCGCCTTCCTTCCGGAATCATTGAAGGTGTTAAGAGGAATCCGCACCCTCACCTGTAAGCTGAACGTAGTACCGAAGCCATCGATTCAAGTGTGTCGTTTGCGGCCTCGTGGCCAACATGGAAGGCGTCGCTATTGGCGGCAAATGGTTCGCGGGCCCGTTGTTTGGCCCGAAAAACATGAATGCCATCTGCGTCCCTACAACCGCGCCAGCAATGCCCTGATCTTAGGCTCTTCGGCCGCGCTCGGTTTCGCCGCCAGCGCCGCTTCCAGTTCCACGCGGGCCTTTTGCTTATCGCCCTTTTGAAAGAATGCTGTCCCCAGGTGATACCGGAGCGTCGCATTGCCCGGGTCACTCTTCACCAGATTCTGCAACGTTGGCAGGGCACTGTCGATCCTATTCTTCTTGACGTAGATCCAGGCAAGGGTATCCCGCAGCGAAGTCTTCAGTCTGGCGTCGGTGGCATACTGCAACCCACGCTGGGCGTAGATCAACGCCTCATCCGGGTTCTCCCCGGAATCAGCCATCAGGTACGCCAAGTCATTGAGCGCGTCTGCATTCTTCGGATCGGCCTCGAGCAGACGCCGGTATCGTGCCTTGGCGTCGTCTATCCGCCCCGCCGCCACCAGAGTCCGCGCGAGCATCAAAGCTGCCGGCATGGATTTCGGATCGGCGCTGACCACCTTCTGGATCACGCCCAACGCTGCCGTACTATCGCCCTTGGCCTGATAGGCCGCAGCTAAAGATAGTTGCACAGCGGTTGATCCCGGCGCCGCCGCAGCCAATTGAGTGTACTGGTCAACGACAACATCGTAGTTCCTGGACGCCGCCGCAATTCTCGCCAACACCTGGCGCAGGCCCGGGGAATTCGGATTACGCTTCAGTTCCTCCTGAATCATCTGGATCGCCTTAGGTCCCTGGCCCAGCCCCCGCAGCGACTCAGCCAAACCCGCTAGCACTTCAGGATCCTTCGAGAGCGGTCCCTCAATTTGTCGGAAAGTGGCTTCAGCTTCCCTGTACTTATGCTCGGCGATGTCCAGAACTCCCAACCGGAAACGCACCTGCGGTGCCTTCGGATACTGATCGATCAGCCGGTTCAGTTCCGCCCGCGCGCTCCGGTATTGGCCTGCGGCCGTTAGACAAGATGCATGAAGAAGTTCTGCCTGCGCATCCTGGGGAGCCACAGCAATAACTTCTTCGGCAACTTGAAGTGCCTCCGCCGCCTTTCCCTGAGAAAGGTAGGACTGAGCCAAAGAGTAGCGCGCCGGCAGGTACGCACGGTTGGCCTTCGCCGCCGTAATCCATTCGAGGCGCGCACCATTCTGGTCACCTTTCCTCGCCAAAGCAATGCCAGTCTGGAAATGGAGAGTAAGATCGTCCGGCCGCTTTTTCGATTGCGCCTGGAGTTCCTCAATCGCATGATCCAGATTCTCCGGCTTGCCTTCATCCAGCCATGCCAGTGCACGCATGAGTTTGGCCTCATCGTCCGCAGGCTGATCCTTCAGCATCGCATCGATCTGCTGGAACGCCTCGGGCAGTTTCTTCTGCGAGGCAAGGATTGGCACGATTCGCTTTCGATACGTATTCCGGCTGGCGGATGGCGCCGACCCCAGACCGGTATTGAATTGCTGGAGCGCGAGATCGGGCTTGCCCACCGAAGCATAGAAATCACCTGCGATCAACCGGCCATCCGGGAAATCCATCGGACTCGCAAAAAGCTTCGCGAGAGCGGCATCCACTTCGGGCGGTTTTTGCCTAGCGGCATAATACCGGGCCAGTTCGACAATGTACGCGGCCTGTTTCGGATTCTTGGCGACTTTGAGCTTCAAGATATTCTCGGCGGCGTCCTTCTTCCCCGCAGTTTCATACTGTGCGTACAGAAAATCATATGCCGCCCCGAACGCCTTATCTTTCTCAACCAGGCCATGGGCCAGACTGAGGCCTTCCTCTGCCTGACCATTCTGAACCAGTGCCCGGGCGAGTCCGAGTTGCGCGTCTGGATTGCCGGGTTTCGCCGCAGCCGCTTTGCGGAGAAGAAGTACGGCATCAGCGGGCTTCTTATCCAGGAGAGCAATCGCACCCTTAATCAAATTGCCATCGAAACTATCCGGGGCCTTCCTCAGCAGCATCCCGGCGGACTTCGACGCCTGATCATAGAGTTGCTGCGGATGCCGTGGATCTGCGTTGTAGATACTCAGCGAGAGTTGCCCCAACCGGGCGATGGCTTCCGTATTGGCTGGCATCAGTTCCACGGCGCGCACCAGTTCCTGATAAGCCGTCCCCATCTCATTTCGCTTCAGATCTAGCAACGCAAGCCGATAGTGAGCTTCCCCGAGCTTGGGATCTTTCTGGATCGCCTTCTGATACTCAATTCGAGCGTCCCCGTACTTGCCTGTGTCGGCGAAGTGATTGCCGCGGTCGACATAGGATTGGGCGCTACCGCCGCATCCGGCGATGCCCAGGGCACAGAATAAGACCCTGAACAGGCATTGATTTCGTGAATTTGGTGACATTGACATCGTTGACCGGCCTAAATGCTGAATATCGTTCAATGGACGAAACCGAACGATCTCCGCCTCCATGATACGCTTCTAGGCCATCCAGTACAGGTCCATTGGGCACTGGTCCAGCGGGAAGGCGGATTGGACCAGGTTCTCGCCAGTTCTCCTCCCGCCACTCGGCTCCGCCGTAGGCGGTTGGTGCTGTTTTCGATCCCGTGGTTACTCGATCGGCAACTCCGACGCCCGCCAGCGACACCGCCAGCAAGGATCAATTGCAATAGGCTATTCCGCTTGTGTCGTTTGCAAGGCGTGCGCCCGTAGCTCAGCCGGATAGAGCATTTGGCTTCGAATGACCTAGACGGGTTTCTCACCCTGTCCGCTGCTTATTGTCTTCAGTTATTTGCGCTCACTCCTACTTGGCTTCTGTCCACGCTTTCGCAATGGTTCCATCCGTTTGGCTTCCAGATGGGCTCCCAGCGAATTGGCGCCGATGTCATGGGGCAGGCGAACGTGCTCTCTCTTGTTGTGTGTGCCGACCCAACCATTGCCGCTCCGCTTGGCGCTAGGTCGGCGGATCCATCAACCGTTGGGCGCAGCAGCTCGACGACGGACATAAAGCGTGCATGGATACCAATCAAGCCAGAATCGTGGGGCCTCTACGAGCAGTTCATCTGATTCGCCGACGATGTCGTTTTGATCGAACGCCGCACTGGGCATCTCGACCAGCTCTCCTTCGTCGAGCTCATAGCGCGGTCCGCCGTCCTCTTCCTCAATGGCCATGCACTCGGCTTCGGAGATTAGCGTCTTCACCGCCAGCCATGCGTCGAGAATAGCGCCAGCGGACGAGCGGGCGCAGGAATACGCTAGGGTCAAGAGGGCATGTCTCGCAGCAAACTGATAAGTGTCGTCGTGTTGGGCTTCGCCTTGGTAGTGCTGCTGGCCGTCAGCGCGGCGGTGCTGGGTTATCGCGGATCGTGGTCGATCCACGAGAACGCCCAGGAGTTGGTGCGGGAACATCTGGTGCAATCCGGGCGCGGCGCGGAACTGGAAAATCGCATCGAGTCCGAATCGCAAGAGCTGCTGGATGAACTGGTGTGGATGCTGGGTCTATGCAGCGTTCTGGCCAGTGCGTGCGCGGGCGTCACCATCTGGACCATCAACCGATCGTTCCGCAAGATGGAATGGCAGGCGCAGGAGCTGCAGCGCGTCTCCTGGCACATGATCGAGAGCAACGAACAGATCGCGCGCCGCTTCTCCCATGAGATGCACGACGAACTGGGCCAATCGCTGACCGGCTTGAAGAGCATGTTGAAGCGTATGCCGGCGCAGGAGTTCGACCAGCAGCGCAGCCAGTGCGTCGAGGTGCTGGAGGAGGCGCTGCGAAACGTCCGTGAACTATCGCAATTGTTGCGTCCCGTGGTGCTGGACGACTTCGGCTTGGATGCCGCGCTGCGTTGGCTCGTGGACCGTTTCTCTCAGCGGACTGGCTTAGCTATCCGCTATTCTTCCGTTCTGCCGGGGCGGCTTTCGGGAACTCTGGAAACGCAGCTGTTCCGGATCGCGCAGGAAGCACTGACCAACGTGGCGCGCCATTCATCAGCCAAGCAGACGGTGGTGCAACTGTTGGGAGACGGGAAGACGGTCCGGCTTTTGATTGAGGACGATGGCCGTGGCTGGACCGGAGTGCCCGACAGCCACCATCCAAGCTTGGGCATGGTGGGCATGCGGGCCCGCGCGCGCCAGGTGAATGGCGAGCTGACGGTGCAGAATAGAAGAGAGGGTGGCCTGCGCGTGGAAGTGCAAGCCCCGCTGGCGCTAGCGGCTGACACAACTGATGAAGAAGATCCGGGTATTGCTGGCTGACGACCACACGCTGGTGCGGCGCGGCTTTGGCATGATCATCACCTCCCAGGCGGATATGGAAGTTGTGGGGGAGGCCCACAATGGCCGAGAGGCGGTGGAGTTGGCCGAGAAGCTTCAGCCCGACGTGGTGGTGATGGATGTCTCCATGCCGGAACTGAATGGCATTGAAGGCACGCGCCGCATTGGTGATTGCTGCCCCCGCACACGGGTCCTGGCCCTCAGCATGCATCGAGACGCGGTGTATGTGCGGGAAATTCTGCGGGCGGGCGCCAAAGGGTATCTGGTGAAGGATGCTGACGACGACGCTTTGCTGGACGCGGTTCGCGCGGTGGCACGTGGTGATGGATACCTGAGCCCGGCCGTTTCAGACGCGGTGCTCAACGATTACCGCAAACACGTCACGAACCCCATCGACACTCTCACTACCCGGGAACGGGAGGTCCTTCAGATGATCGCGGAAGGCAAGACCAACAAGGAGATCGCCAACGTCCTGAACCTGAGCGTCTACACGGTGGAAGCCCACCGGGGCAAGATCATGGAGAAGTTGAATCTGCACTCCACGGGCGACATTGTGCGGTTCGCCATCCGCAACGGCCTGATCACCTGAGTCCGGCACCGGGCTGACTAAAGATGGAAATCGAAGAAGAAGGCGTAGAAGCCGCGGCCGGACCCCGGCGAGTAGGTCTTGAGGAATTTACCGGCCGTCAGATGACCCCACTGGGCGCCGATACTGTAATACTTCGACGTCACAAAATCGCCCATCACGTCGAACTCACTGCCGACATCGCGATACCGGGCACCACCGGCGATGGCGGGAACGGAGATGGCTCCGTTAAAGACGTAGAGCGCATCGTACTTGCTGGCCAACCAGAGATAGCGCTCCTCAGCGCGCACGGTCAGCCACTTCCGCGGCTGTAGCTTCAGGGCGGCGCGGACATTTTCGGCATTGCGGCGGCCCTGCTGGTCGGTGAGGCCGTAGATCAGGTGGTTGGTGGGGTAGAGCTGGTCGAACGTGTTCACTTGGCCATCGCCTTGGCGGCGATCACCGGAGGCGTAGTTGAATTCCGTACTCAGCGTGGCATTCCAGGGTAGTTGGCTGATGCGGCGGTTGCCCTGCGCCATGAAAGCCCAGGCCCGCAGCGATGCGGTGCCGATGGTGCCGCGCTGGCTGATCATCTCGCTTTCATAGGTCCACAGTTTGCGGAAGCCACCCGCCGTGCGCACGCCCATGGTGGAGCTGTCATAGTGGCCCGCTTTGCCGAACTCGCCGCCAAAGCTGGGGCCCACGCGGTAGAGGAAATATGGTTCGATCTTGCCCCCGGCAATCAGCGAACCAATGGAGGCGTAGGCGCCATACAAGTTGTTGCCTTGCTTATGATGATCCCAGTGGTCGGCATCGGATTGCACGACGGAAGCCGCGAACAGATCGACGCGATCGGAGCCGTGTTGAAGGGCCAGGCGCGCGCCATCGTAGACGCGCGGTACGTTGCTCCATTCCGCATTTCCGAGCAGCCGCTCCGAGCCGAATGCCAACCGCTGGCGGCCGACTCTCAGATCCCACAAGCCGCCCTCTTTGCCCAACCCGACGTAGGCCTGGCGCAGGTCGAAGGTGTCGCGATAGGAGGGGTCATGCGTGGGGATGCCGACGCTGCGGGAATCCTGTATTTCGCCGTAGAACTGCAGCCAGGAGTTGGGCAGGATAAGCGTCGAAAACCGGTACCGCTGGAGCAGAAAATCCTGATCATTCCCCTCGGTAAAGCGGATGCCATGCTGACCTTCGGCCCGAAGCCGGGTCTGCACTCCCAGGGTGAGCCAGGAGGGAAGTTCCTGATTGAGGGGGCCCCGGTTATCAGCACCCTGCACCATTGACGCGCCGAGTGCGACGGCCAAAATGTTGAAAAGAATGCGGCTCGCCATGTAAGCACCATGCTAAAGGACAAACCCGTAGATTGGAATAACCTCTAAACGTGGTCCTGCACCCCGTGTCGAGGGGATAGGCGTAATGGGGCCTCACCCCTGATGCTTAAGTACTATGGAACGCCTTTCCACCTTCAAGCCCGATCTATTGGCCGGATTTCTGGTCTTTCTGATCGCCCTGCCCCTCTGTCTGGGCATATCGCTGGCCAGTGGTTATCCGCCCACCGGCGGGCTGATCACGGCGATTGTGGGTGGTATGGTGGTGTCCCTGCTGGGCAGCGCGCGGCTGACCATTAAAGGACCGGCGGCGGGCTTGATCGTCGTGGCCATTGGCGCAGTGACTGAGCTGGGCGGCGGCGCGGTGGGCTACAAGCGAGCCCTGGCCGTGGGCGT
Source organism: Bryobacteraceae bacterium (assembly GCA_947458745.1). GTDB lineage: Bacteria > Acidobacteriota > Terriglobia > Bryobacterales > Bryobacteraceae > JAPKYZ01. The sequence goes on from CANGYQ010000014.1 coordinate 28,716, forward strand.
GATGGCGGGTGTGATCCAGATTGCCCTGGCGCTATTGCGCGCCGGTGTGTTGGGTGATCTGATGCCGTCCGCGGTGGTCCACGGAATGCTGGCCGCCATCGGTGTCATCATTATCTCGAAGCAAGCTCACGTGGCGCTCGGCGTAACGCCGGAAGGCAGGGAACCGCTACACCTGTTGGCCGAGATCCCGCACAGCATCGCCAACCTGAACCCGGAGGTGCTGAGCATCGGGCTGATCTCACTACTGATCCTATTTGGCATGCCGATGTTGAAGGCAAAGTGGTTGAAGAAGGTGCCGGCACCGATGGTGGTGCTGGCGGTGGCCATTCCAGTGGGAATATTTTTTGATCTGCAGCACGAACACCTCTACAACTTTGCCCACCACATGTATCACGTAGGGCCCAACTACCTGATCCGGCTGCCTGCGTCATTGCTGAGCGCCATCGCGTTCCCCGACTTCTCGGAAGCCTTCAGTGCGACGTCGATCAAGTACGTCATCATGTTCTCGCTGGTGGGGACTATCGAGTCCTTGCTGAGTGTCACGGCAGTCGATGCTCTGGACCCCAAGCGCCGCACCAGTGACCTGAATCGCGACCTGCTGGCCACTGGCGTCGGCAACACGATTGCGGCCTCGATCGGCGGCTTGCCGATGATCTCGGAGATTGTCCGTAGCAAGGCCAACATCGACGCCGGGGCCGATAGCCGTTGGGCCAACTTCTCCCATGGCTTATTCTTGCTGGCCGCGCTGGTGCTGATCCCCGGCCTGCTGCAGGAGATTCCGATGGCTGCTCTCGCCGCCATGCTGATCTTTACCGGCTTCCGTTTGGCGTCGCCGAAAGAATTTGTCCACGTCTACAAGATTGGGCCGGAGCAGTTGCTCCTGTTTGTCACCACCTTGCTTGTGACCCTGGCGACCGACCTGCTTGTGGGCGTGGGTGTCGGCCTGGTTTTCAAGGTCTTGATCCACCTGAAAAACGGTGCGCCGCTGAAGACCTTGTTCAGTACACCGATGAAGGACGAGATCCGGGGTGACGAGTTGATTCTTCAGGTATACGATTCGGCGATCTTTACCAACTATCTGGGCTTGAAGCGCCGTCTGGAAAACATCCCCGATGGGATCCGCCGGGTGGTGGTGGACTTTAGCAATGCCTGGGTGGTGGATCACACCGTGATCGAGAAGTTGTATCGGTTGGGTGGCAACTGGACCGATCGTGAACTGGTGCTGGACGGGTTTGATCAGCATGAGCCGATGTCGTCTCACGAACTCGCCGCGCGCCGCAAGCGGCGGGCTCTGGCGTCTGCGTAGGCTCGGGTTTCACCATCATGAAGACTGCGGCGCATCACCTCTCGCACGGGCTGGAGCACACAATTGAGCATCTGGCTCATCTGTTGCCCGCTCAAGGGCCGATTGGCGTATTCATTCACCACAACACGCTGCATGCGTTCCAGCATCTGCCGTTTGATGAGGCTGTGCAGTCCGCCGCGCGGCTCTACGGGAATGAGCCTTACATGACGGAGGCGGCCTACCGCTGCGACTTCGAGCGTGCCCGCATCACGGTGGGCGATCTGGATGTCGCTCTCGGCTGGGAGGCAGATGAGCCGATCATCCCGTTCCTCCTGGACCGGCGGGCTTTGCGGCGGGCCGTTCTGTTGGCGTCGCCCGCGTTGGACGACGCGGCGGAGATCAGTTGGTGGCTGGCCGAGGGCGGAGTGTCCAGCCAGCGGCGTCAACTGTTTGAAGCCTGCCGGTGCCTGTTCCGGGTCTCGGCTGGTACTGCGTCTGGTGTGCCTGCCCGGCAGCCGCCCACGCCCCCGGCGGTGCGCGCTCTGGTGGATCCGTTGATGATCCGCCTGTGCGGGGCCTTCCTGGATCAGGGTGTCGCCTACTGGCCGATGCCCGACCGGCAGAATGGTTTTCTAGCCGCCGTCAGGACTTTGTTTGCAACCACCCGGGCAGTGGAGCCCCTGCCCGGACTAGCGGCGGAGATGGCCCGGCAGCACCGTCATCAATGGACCGCCCTCCAGACGGTGGAAGAGATGCTGCGGCGGCTGGACATTAGCGTGGCCGCGCAAGAGGATTTTCTCCGCGATGAACTGCTAGCACTGGGAGGCTGGGCCGGCATGTTCTACCGGCTGCAGGAAGAGCCGTATCTAGCGCCGCATGAGCGCTTGCCCTGCTCCCTGATGGAGTATCTAGCCGTACGGTTGACGCTGGTGGCGTGCGCGCCGCGAGTGGAAGCCGTGGAGGCTCCTCCCCCCGATGCTGCTGCCGCAGAATTGGTGATGGCGTCCGCGTTGTTTGCGGCTGCGGAGGCGCTGGGGTATCAGGTTTCTGATCTCGAAGCCCTCAGCCGGGAGAACCGCGAGCGGTTCCAGCGGGAAGTATTGGCTTTCCACCCCATTGAGCGCCGGCGCGTGTGGCACGTGGCCTACGAGTATCACCATGAGCGCGACGTGCTGCGCCCCATCGCCGAGCGGTTGCAGAAGCGCGGCCGGCGGCGGGTGGAAGGCACGCCCAAGGCCCAGGTGTTCTTTTGTATAGACGAGCGCGAGGAGTCCATCCGGCGTCATCTGGAAGAGTTGGACCCGCGCATTGAAACCCTCGGCGCGGCTGGCTTCTTCGGCGTCGCCATGGACTACGCGGGCATTGATGATCCGCACGGCGTTTCGCTGTGCCCGGTGGTCGTCAAACCTCAGCACGCGATTCGTGAGCAGCCGGTGGCGGAGCATGCGGACTTGCATGAACGCCGTCGCGCGCTGCGGCGCTTATGGTCCCAGTTTGCCCAGGGAGCGCTGAAGTCCTCACGCACGTTGTGGCTGGGCTGGATCAGCACGGCGATCCTGGGTTTGTTCTCGATGTTCCCGCTGTTGATCCGCATTTTGGCGCCGCGGCGGTATGGGCAGTTAATGGCGCGCCTGAATGATCTGTTCCTGCCGGAGCCGCGCACCGAAGTGACGCTGATGCGCAACGACGAGCACGGCCATCACCTGAATGAAGGCCTGGTGTTGGGCTTTACGGTGGCCGAAAAAGTAGATCGCGTCGCCAGCGTGCTGGCGCCCGCCGGTCTGACGACCCGATTTTCCCGGTTGGTGGTGGTGTTGGGGCATGGTTCCACCAGCCTGAACAACCCTCACGAATCGGCCCATGATTGCGGTGCGTGCGGTGGTCGGCGCGGCGGCCCTAATGCCCGATTGTTCGCGGCCATGGCCAACCGGCCTGAAGTGCGCGTGGCGCTGCGTGACAGGGGTATTCTCATCCCGGACGATACCTGGTTTGTGGGGGGCTATCACGATACTTCGAGCGATGAGATCGACCTGTACGATCTTGACACCATGCCCCGGGAACACGACGGGGAGCTCGCCGAACTTCGCATGACGCTCGACCGGGCACGCGCCGCCAACGCGCATGAGCGGGCACGGCGGTTTGAATCAGCCGACAAGGCCCACAATCCGAAACAAGGTCTGGAACATGTCGAGGCCCGGGCTGAGCATTTGGCGGAACCACGACCCGAGTATGGACATTGCACCAACGCGGTCTGCATCGTGGGCCGTCGTGAGTTGACACGCGGCTTGTTCCTCGACCGCCGCTATTTCCTGGTCTCCTACGACCCGACGACCGACACGCAAGGCCAGTACTTGACGCGCCTGATGTCGGCGGTGGGCCCAGTCTGCGGCGGTATCAGTCTCGAATACTATTTCTCTTTCGTGGATAACCAACGCTACGGCTGCGGAACCAAGTTGCCGCACAATATCACGGGCCTGGTGGGCGTGATGGACGGCCACTCGAGCGATCTGCGCACGGGGTTGCCACTGCAGATGGTGGAGATCCATGAGCCGGTCCGGATTCTGTTTGTCGTCGAGACCAGCCCGGAGCAGTTGGCGGCGACGATCAATAGCATCCCGTTTGTGGAAGAACTTTCGCGCAACCGCTGGGTCCGCTTTGCGGCTGTCGATCCGGAGAACTCACAGATTTCGGTACTGCGGCCCTGGGGTTTTGAGCTCTATCAGCCGGAGCCAGGCGAGACGCCGCGGGCGGCCACTTCCTTCAGCTGGTATGCCGGCCACCGGGCGCATCTGCCGGTGGCGGAGATTGAGATGGCGGGTAACCGGTGATGGATGTCATTTCGATGAGTAGTGATCCGATGAGAACGTTACTTTTTCTGACGGTGGCCCTGCCGGGCGCCGGGTTCCTCGTGCTGGCGCTGAGCTGGCTAGTGGGCGTAGAGCTACCTGAGAAGGTAGTGGCTCGGGTGACGGGCCTGATCTACACCGCGGCGGCGTTGTGCGTGGCGGGGGGAGCTTGGCTGATGCGAGCGGTCCATCTGCCGTCACTGCATGCTGACTACGGCGACTGGTTCCGCGTTGGAGAGTATGCGTTCAAGTTTGAACTCTATTTCGATGGCGTCTCGCTGCCGCTGTTGGGCCTGACCACTGTATTGACGGGCTTGGTGGCGGCCTTCTCGCGAACCTATATGCACCGCGAACCCGGCTTCCGCCGGTTCTTTCTGCTGTTGCATCTGTTCGGCTTTGGGGCGACCCTGGGCTTTGCGGCCGGGTCGTTTGATTTACTCGTGGGTGGCTGGGAATTGGTGGGGTTGAGCTCCGTGCTGCTAATCTCTTACTTCTTTGAGCGGCAAGGCCCGGTGACTAATGCGTTGCGGGTGTTTGCAACTTACCGGTCGGCTGACGTGGGGTTGCTGGTGGGCATTTTTTCGTTGCACCATTTCCGGCACTCGGCCGCCTTGCCGGCGCTGGACCTGCATACACTTGATCCCCAACAAGCCACCATCGTGGGTCTGCTGTTGCTGCTAGCCGCCATGAGCAAGGCGGCGCAGATCCCCTTTAGCGGCTGGCTGCCGCGAGCGATGGAAGGCCCCACCCCATCGAGCGCCATTTTCTATGGAGCCATCTCGGTCCACTTGGGCGCTTATCTGCTGCTGCGCGCGCGGCCACTGCTGGAATCCTCGCCCGTGGCATTGGGGGCCGTGGCGCTGGTGGGCTTGGCGACTGCGCTGCATGGTGTGCTTGTAGGCCGCGTTTGTCCTGATGCCAAGACTTCGCTGGCCTATGCCGCCGTCACGCAACTGGGCCTAATCTTCTTTGAGATCGCCATGGGCTGGACCACGCTGGCGTTGCTGCACATTCTGGGGCATTCCACGATCCGTACGCTACAGTTCCTGCGCGCGCCATCGATGCTGCACGAGTATCACCGCATTCATGCCGCTTCGGGCGGGCTGGTGGACGGTGGCGGTCTGTCGCTGGAAGCAGCCTTACCGTTCGCGCTGCGGCGTCGATTGTACTGGTTTGCGGTGGACCGGGCCCACTTGGACCGGTTGCTAGACAGTGCGGCGGTCCGTCCGTTGTCCCGGCTGTCGGCTTGGCTGGGGCGAGTTGAGCAGAAGTTAGCCGGTGGCGAGAAGCTGGCCGTGAGGCCGGTTCCGGTGGGTGCTACCCTGAGCGCCCCGATGCCGGAAGAAGTGGATGTGCTGCATGACTAACTGGCTAGTGCTGGATAGCTTTAACTCCGTGCCTCTGCTGCTCTACGCGTTGCTCTGGCTGGCAATGCTGATCCTGGCGCCGAAGCAGGATTTGGCCGGGAACCGCATCACGCGCTGGCTGATGGTGTTCGCCGGTACGGCCTTGGTGTACACCGCCAATCATCTAGCGCTTTATGCCGCAGGTTGGGTGCTGAGCGCCTGGCCGCTGATGGAGGATTCGCGGCTGGGACGGTTGACCCGCATCTCGATGGCGCTGGGGGGCGTGGCGCTGGCGTTGGGGCTGGGGCTGATCATGCAGCGTGGCGCCAGCGCGGGCAACGCTGATCCGTGGTTGTTGTCTTCGCTGAGTGGGACCGTGTGGGCCGGCGGGCAGCTGCCCTTTGCGTTGCTGACGCTGGCCGTCATCCAAAGGAAGGGCATTTTCCCGATTCACTCCTGGGTGCCGCAGGCGATGCAGCGGGGAGACCTACTGATCACTGGTCTGGTGCTGAATGGCCATTTTGGCGCGGTTACCGTGGCCCGCGTGGCGCTGCCTCTATTGGGCGATGCTTCACGCGCTTCCTTGACCGTTCTGGCCGATCTGGGTCTCTTCACAGCCGTTCTGGGTGCCATCGTCGCGGTGGCGGATCGCAAGCCACGCCGGTTGCTGGCTTGGGTGGCGATCAGCCAAGCGTCTACCATTCTGGCTGGTCTCGAAAGTTTGAACCAGCAAGCCATCACCGGGGCGATGTTGCATTGGATGGTGGTTTCCATTGCCACCTCCGCCTTGTTTGCGGTACTGCGGCTGGTGGAAGTCCGCCATGGATTGGCCATCACCGGCACTGAGTATCTGGGAGTGGGGCGCCGCTTTCCGCGGCTGGCGGTGTTTTTTGTCGTGGCTGGAGTCGCACTGGTGGGGCTGCCGGGCACGCTGGGCTTCATTTCCGAGGATCTGCTGATGCACGGGGCGCTCGAAAGTCACCCCTGGATCGGCCTCGCCATTCCCGTGGCGACGGCCCTGAACGCCATCGGCATCTTCCGCCTGTTCGGCATCCTCTTCCTGGGCCGCCGCCTAGCCCCCACCATGATCGTGCCCGATGCGGTTACGCGGGAACGTTGGCCTTTGGCGGCCTTGATCCTGCTGCTCGTCGCCCTCGGCTTGGTTCCCCAGGTAGCCATTAACCTCCGTTCCGCCGCCGCAGTGAAGCTGGAACGGATTGAGAGCCCGGTCGCGCTGACTAGCGACGCGATGCCTGCCGGCAACGGGTCTCACTAAACCGCCATTGCCATAGGTCGCAATAAGGTGGGATCCCGCCTTGCCAGGTGAATCCTGGCGGTTGGTATTGGGAGCTGGCAGCAAACGCGAATCAAATGCGGCATTCGGATGATGCTACCGGCGGCGGCATCCTTGTGTGCCACGATCCACGAAATGGTCTGAAAAAGAAGTCCATCGCGATGATCGGCGGAACCGCCCAGCAGCTTCTTCGCACTTTCTAATGCCCCGCCACCAATGGGCATCATTTATAGCCAGTTTGCTTCGGCGGTTCCAGGCCGTGCTCAGCATCGTCGGTGTGAACCGCCCAACTGCGATATCTGGTTCGAAGTGGGCGGAAGCGGGGCAACGTCCCAACGCGCTGATGCCCGATTCTGCTCCGACACCTGCAAAGCCCGTGCGCACCGTCTCATGAAGCAGCAGCAAGCCAAGGGGAAAAATAGCCATGGCAAAGCGTCGCGGCCGTGATGAAGGCAGCATCTATCAAGAGACAGACAGACGCTGGCGCGGGGCGATCAGCTATACCGGGCCGGACGGCCGCCGGAGACGAAAGAAGATCAGAGGCGCAACACGTAATGAAGTTGCGCGTGCGATGGTCCAAGCCCAGCACGATATCGCGGTGGGCTTGCCGGTCCTCAGCATCCGCCGCACGGTGGCCGATTGGCTCAACCACTGGTGCGACGAAATCATCAAGCCCAAAGCCCGCCCAATGACGTACGTGGCGTATCGCAACATGCTGGACCGGCATCTGGTGCCGTGTCTGGGTTCGAAGGTACTGGCGAAGTTGACGGCCAGCGACGTACGCGCATTTCTGAATGCCAAGAGCACTGAGACGTTTACGCGCAAAACCGCCCGCAAGGATCAGCCGAAAACGAAGGTGCTATCGGCCCGAACGGTGAAACACTTCCGCGATGTCCTACGCGCCGCTTTGAACTGTGCGGTGAAGGATGGGGTGTTGGTCAAGAATGTGGCCGCTCACATGGAGGTGCCGCGCGTTGAACACAAGCAGCAAAGCGTCTGGAGCGCCACCGACGCCGAGAACTTCATGAAGGCTGTGCAAGGCCACCGGTTCGAAGCTCTATTCTGGCTGGCCGTCGCCACCGGCTTGCGCAAGGGTGAACTTCTCGGGTTAACCTGGGACGCCATCGACCTGGAAAGGCTAACGATCAAGGTCCGCCAGCAAGTGCAGCGTGTTGGGGGCAAGATTCTCATCTCGCCCCCGAAGACGGAGAAGTCGCGCCGCGAGATTCACATTCCTCCGTTCCTCCGCCCAATCCTGGAAGCCCACCGGAAACGGCAAGCTCTCGAACGTGATTTTGCGGGCGAGAACTGGAAGGAACACGGCTTGGTCTTTACTTGGGCCGTGGGCACGCCATTCGATCTGCGCGCGATCAACCGGATTTTCGACAGCCTCATCAAGGTGTCCAAGGTACCGCGTATCCGGGTGCATGACTTGAGGCACTCCGACGCCACCATCCTGATCCAGAATCGCGTGCCCATTCACACGGTTTCGGACATCCTGGGACATTCGACGCCCACGGTCACCATCAACGTTTACGCGCATGTCCTGGATGCGATGAGGGTCCAAGCCGCCGACACGATGGAAGCGATTTTTCAGCCCGCCGCAAATCAATTGGCTCCCAGATTGGCTCCCACCGCAGAAGAAAATGGCGGAACGCCACCGAAGGCCGTTCAATAAGCTATTCTGATTGTGTCGTTTGCAAGGCGTGCGCCCGTAGCTCAGCCGGATAGAGCATTTGGCTTCGAACCAAAGGGTCGGGAGTTCGAATCTCTCCGGGCGCACCAAACTCCGCTCCCAACCCGCGCACTCTCACGAACGTATGAAAGACCTTACCCAGGGCTCCGTTGCACGGCATTTGATTGGTTTAGCAGGTTTCCTGGGGGTCAGTATGCTGCTCCAGACGCTTTACTTCCTGGTCGATCTTTACTTCGTCTCGGCGTTGGGCGGGCCCACTATTGCGGGCGTTGGGTTGGCGGGGAACCTGATGTTTGTCACGCTGGCGCTGACGCAGGTGTTGGCGGTGGGGACGACGACGTTGATTGCACAGGCGGCCGGACGGAAAGATCAGACGGATGCTCAGGCGATCTTCAATCAATCGTGTTTGCTGTCGCTGTTGACCGGGCTGGGGGTGTTTAGCCTGGGGACGCTGTTGCAGAAACCCTATGCCCGGGCGCTGAGCGCGGATGAGGCCACGTTCACGGCGGCCGTCCAATACTTGCAGTGGCTGGTGCCAGCGTTCAGCTTACAGTTTCTGATGGTGTCGATCGGCTCCGCGCTGCGGGCCACGGGCATCGCCAAGCCGAGTATGGTGATCCAGATGATGACCGTGGGGTTGAATGCCCTATTGGCCCCCGTGCTGATTGCAGGCTGGGGGACGGGTCGTCCGATGGGGGCGGCGGGGGCCGGATTGGCTACCTTTGCCGCCGTGTTACTGGGCGTAATTTCATTGAGTATCTACTTTGCCCGCCACAGTAAGTTTGTTCACCTGGAGCCCGCGCAGTGGAAGCCGCGCGGCCCAGTGCTGAAGCGCCTGACTGCCATTGGTTTGCCGGCCGGTGGGGAGTTTCTGATCATGGCGCTTTATTCCGGGATGGTCTATGCTGTGATCCGGCACAAGGGTGCGGATGCCCAAGCGGGGTTTGGCGTGGGTGTGCGGTTGATGCAGTCGATGTTTCTCCCCGTCATGGCGATCAGCATGGCGGCTTCTCCGGTGGCGGCGCAAAACTTCGGCGCCCGCCGGGCGGACCGCGTCCGGGAGACGTATCGTGTTGCCTGTTGGCTGGCGGCGGCGCTGATGGCCGTGCTGACCGTGTTGTGTCATCTTTCGCCCGCAACCATGGTCCGCTGGTTCACGCCGGAGGCGGGCGTCATCGCCAATGGTGCGGAGTATTTGCGAATTGTGAGTTGGGGCTTTCTGGCCTATGGATTGAACGTCGTGGCCTCCAGCATGTTCCAGGCATTGGGCAACACGTGGCCGTCACTGGGCAGTTCCACGCTGCGGCTGATGCTGTTTGCGCTGGCGGCATTGATGATCTCCCGTGACCCGGCGTTTCCGCTCGCTCACCTATGGATGGCGGGCGCGCTGGCGGGCTGTCTCCAAGCCGGGTTCGCACTGTCGTGGCTGAGGCTGGAGTTTCAGAGCAAGCTTGAGTTCAACTAGGGTCTATTCACACTCGCCCGGTACCTGATGAGTCGGGATTGCTCTGTGGATTAGCTCCACGAGAACCCACCACCACCTCAAACCGAAAGGGTCGCCTCGATGCAGACTGCTGCTTTTGGTCGCGGCTCGGTTGGGGTGGTCGCGCTTAGGGGCGGCGGGCGCGGCGGAGGCGGCGTTCTTGTTGGAGGACTTCGCGTTCGTTCAAGCCGAAGGCGTGGCCGACTTCATGGAACACGGTTTCCGCCAACAGTTGCGCCAAGTGGGCGGGGTTGCGGGCGAGGCGCTGATGCGGACCTTGGTAGATGGTGATCCGGTCTGGCAAGCCGAAGGGCTGGCCGCCTTCGTAGAGGCCCAGGAGATCGGCTCGGGGCGGCTCCGGTTCAACGATGATGACGATGTTGCGGAGGCGGCGGCGGAAGCGTAGCGGGAGGGCGGCGACGGCTTGTTCGGCGAGGGCGTCGAAGGCTTGGGGGGACATTGGCGCTAGGGCTGCTCGAACAGGCGCACGTTGTTTTGCTGGGAGCGGAACAGGTCGGCGATGAAGTGCATGCGCTCCGGGAACGAGGTCCAGGAGGCGGCGGCGGTTTGGGCCAGCGAATCGGGTGTCGGGTCGATCTGAGTAAGCAGGTCGCGCAAAGCGGCATTGTCGAGAGTGCGGAGGTTTTCCGGGAAGCCGCCGGGCAAGTCTTTCCCCAGCCGGAGTACCGCGCCGGGCACTTCCAGAACCATCATCTTTTCTGTGATGATCTCCCGCACCAGCCGCTGCACTTCGGCCAGCAGGGGAGCCAGTGCCTCATGCCAACTGCCGCGCATGAACCAATCGACCAGCAGGCGGCGGAACCAACCGAGCGAGGGCAGCAGCAGGTCGACCAAACGATTGCTGACCTCCACGCCATCAAGGGCGGAGCCGTCCACGCTGGCCTCAATCTCCGGCTGCAGGCGCGTCTGTTCATGAAAGCCGATGGCGGCGTTGGCATAGAACACCAGTTCGCTGCGGAGCTTGCCCGGGGGCGTGTGGAGGGCTTGATAGAGCAAGGGCAGAGCGAGCGTGAGATAGGCTTGCCCCTCTGGCGGCGGGCCGGGCTGGAGAGTAGCGGCGAGGTCTTGCACTTGCTGCGGAGTGGGATTGGATTCGAGCAGTTGCAGCAAGCGCGCAAACTCGGCGCCAATTTCAGAGAAGACTTTGATGTTGCCGCGCGCCACGGCGACGCTGGAGCGTTCAAACGGGTCCAGCTTGAGGACGGCCTCTAGCAGCAGTTTGGCACCTAACTTCAGTGGGCCCTGGACGAGAGCGCGGACTACGGGTGAAAGACCCAGACGCCGTTCGAGCAGACGGAGCAAGTCTTCTTTGCGGATGGTCCGGCCAGCCTGCGCGGAGGCCCACACGGCGAAGGCGGGCCAAGTGACGTCATCACCCAGATAGCGGCGGAAGCCTTGCGCCAGCTGATAGTAGCCGCGGGTGACTTCGTCGTTCCGGGCCACCAAGTCGGTCATCGCCGCGATGCGGGCGACGTCAGCAGGGGTGGGAGTGGAAGGCATGCGTTGCGTTCGAGTATAGGTCAACCGCAGGCGTCATGACTCCACCTGATACGGATCTTCCGGCCATTTGTGGCGCGGGTACTTGCGCATCAGTTCGCGGCGGATGGCGGGATAGTGACGTTCCCAGAAGCCGGCTAGATCTTGCGTGATCTGCACCGGGCGTTGATTGGGGGCCAGTAGATGCGCCACCAGGGGCCGGCCATTGATCTGTGGCGATTGGCGCATGCCGAAGAAGTCCTGCATGCGGGAGGAGACCCAGGGCGCTTGTCCGCTGGCGTAGCGGATCTTGGCTTGGCGGCCGGAAGGTAGGCGGAGATTCAGCGGGGCCGTGGCATCGAGGCCAGGGCGCAGTGGGGCGAGGGAAAGATGCGCGAGGTCGGCAAAGCTGCGGGAGCCCGCGCACAGCTTTCTGAGTGCGCCTTGCATCTCCTCATCGTCCAGCGGCTTGCCCGCAAACTCGGCGCGGGCCTTGAACTGGGCGAGTTGATCCGGGTCGATAAAACGTTCGAGCCCTGCTTCGAGGGCCTTCTGGGCCAGCAGCTCTGAGGCGTCGGTGGGGGCGGTGCGTTCTTCGATGATGGCCAGGCGTTCAAATTCCAGACGCTTGACCGCATCGACGCGCTCGGCGGCGCGGTTCCATTCCAGTTGCTCGCGTTCAGTGATGCGTTCGGGAAACTCATCGAGCAGCCAGTCCGGCTCAATCGCCGACCATTCGCGCATCAGGGGCAGGCCACGTTCGCGGCGCTGTTCGATGTCGACGGCGACGATCCAATCGGTGTGCACATCGCGGGCAACGGCCGAGCCGCCACCGGCCAGCATGAACTCGTCATGGCGGAGACGCTTGGCGACGCGGTCGGGGAAGGCGCGCAAAACGGCTCGGGGCAGGTCGATTTCACCGCGATGGCGGGCGATGTTCTTGAGCCGCTCATCACCGGCAAGGCGTGCCGCAAAGGCCGCGCCTTCGCGCCCGGCATCTTCCACTAATCGGGCCAGGCGCGGATGCACGGGATAGCGGGTGAGCTTCTCGTCCGCGTGCAGCAGGTCCAGCAGGCGGGAGGCGGCCTCGAGGGCTTCGGGCGGCGGTGGGTCCAGCCACGGCAACTGCTCCGGCTTCAGCTTCATGGTGCGCAGGAACAGCAGCGTCGAGGAGGCTTCGCGGCGCATGATCTCGGGCTTGTCCTGGGCCGGGCGGCGGGCGAAGTCCTCGGCCGGGTAGAGGCGGATGCAGAGGCCGGGGGCGGTACGGGCGGCGCGACCGGCGCGTTGGGTGGCGGAGGCTTGGCTGATGCGCTCGACGTTCAGCGAAGGCAGCCCGGTCCAGGGATTGTCGCTGGCCACGCGGGCGGTGCCCAGGTCGATGACCGTGGTGACGCCATCGATGGTGATGGAGCTTTCGGCAACGTTCGTCGAAAAGATCACCTTGGGGCGTCCGCCGGGGGTTACGGCGCGGTCCTGCTCTTCGGGGGGCAGCTCGCCGTGGAGCGGCAAGGCGATGCGGCCTTGCTGGCGCAGCAGCGGCTCGCAGGAGTTTATGGCATCGCGGATCTCGCGCAGGCCGGGCAGGAAGACCAGGGCATCGCCCGTTGGCGCGCGGCGCAGCGCGGCTTCAATGGTGCCCGGTTGATAGACGATCTCCAGCGGGAACAGCTTGCCTTCGCTGCGCAGCACGGGGGCGGCCAGATGCGCGGCCAAGGCTTCGGTAGCCAGCGTGGCGGACATGACCAGCAAACGCAGATCGGGGCGCCGGGTGCGCTGCAGGTGGAGCAACAAGGCGAGGGCGAGATCGCCATCGAGGTGGCGTTCATGAAACTCATCCAGCACCACTGTGCCGACGCCGCGGAGGTCGCGGTCCCGCAGCAGGCGGCGGGTGAGCACGCCTTCGGTGAGGAAGCGGATGCGGGTTTCGGGGCCGCCGACTTCTTCAAAGCGGACTTGATAGCCCACGGTGCGGCCCACCGGTTCGCCTAGTTCTTGCGCCACGCGGCGGGCGGCCATGCGGGCGGCGATGCGGCGGGGTTCCAGCACCAGCACTTCGCCTGGAAGAGCGAGCAACGCTGGGGGGATGCGCGTGGTCTTGCCGGCGCCGGGCGGCGCTTCCAGCACCAGATTGGGAGTTTTCTGGAGCGAGGCCACGATGGCGGGGACCAGCGGATCAATGGGGAGTCGAGGCGTCACGTAAACTATAAGAACCATGAAAGCACTCAACCCCCCGCGCCGTCTTCTGTACGGCCCGGGTCCGAGCCAAGTCGCGCCGCGTGTCTATGAGGCCATGGCCAAGCCGATTGTCGGCCACCTAGACGCGTTTTTCTTCGAAGTATGCAGCGAAATCCGAGCTGGTTTGCAGGCCGCCTATGGCACCGCAAATCCGTTCACGCTAGCAATTTCGGCTACCGGGTCGGGCGGCATGGAAACGGCCGTCGCGAATTTTGTCGAGCCCGGTTCCAAGTTCGTGGTTTTTGCCAACGGCTTTTTCTGTGACCGCTTGACCGAGATGGGCAAGCGTCACGGGGCCACCGTGGTCCGCTGCGAGAAGCCCTGGGGTGAAACGTTCACCGACGAGGAAGCTCGCGAGGTGATCCTGCGCGAGAAGCCGAACACGATTGCCTTTGTGCATGCGGAAACTTCAGCCGGTGCGCTGAATTCGGGTTATGCCATCTGCGCGGCCGCTCGGGAAGTTGGCGCGCTGGTGATCGCTGACTGCGTGACGTCGCTGGGTGCGATGCCGATCAACATCGATGAGATGGGCGTGGACGTGGCGTATTCGTGCTCCCAGAAGGGCATGTCCTGCCCCCCCGGCTTGAGCCCGATGACGGTATCGCCGCGCGCTCTGGAATGGCTGAAGACTCGCCAGAGCCCCAAGGATACCTGGTACTTCGATCTTTCGCTGCTGGCCGACTACTTTGAGGGTGCCCGGCGTTATCACCACACGGCGCCGATCACCAGCTTCTATGCTTTGTACGAAGCGCTGCAGTCGATCGAAGAAGAAGGGTTGCAGAACCGCTTTGACCGTCACCATCGCAACCACCTGGCATTTGTCGCCGGCGTCGAAGCGATGGGCTTGACCATGCATGTGGCAGAAGGCCACCGGCTGTGGACGCTGAACACGCCGCGGGTTCCGGAAGGCATTGACGATCTGAAGGTGCGGCAGCGCTTGATGGCGCAGCACGGCATTGAGATCGCGGGCGGCTTTGGTCCGTTGGCCGGGAAAGTATTCCGCATTGGCTTGATGGGCGTGCTGTCCACGGAAGCCGATGTGTTGTTCCTGCTGGAAGCGTTCCAGGCCGCGCTGGAGGCGGAAGGTTTCGTTTCCAAGGGCAGCGGCGTGGAAGCGGCTCGGGCGGTGTACGCGGAAGCGGCCGTCGCGGCGTAGTTCGGGCAATTAGCCATACAAAAGGAAAGGCCCCGGGTAAGCTGAACTGAATCAGCTAGCCCGGGGCCTTTTTGTTGTCTTTGAGCCGTTAGACCGTCTTGCGGCGGAGCGCGACCAGACCGGCCAACGCCAAGCCAGCGATGGCGAAGGTGGCCGGTTCCGGCGTGGGCGTCAGGAAGCCGCGAATCTCGCCGCCGGGGAAGGTATTGGTGTGGACGTTGAGGTAAGCCTTGCCGGCCGCGGCGCCCGCGAGCAGTGCCGCTTCCGAAGCGCTGACCGATCCGTTGGCCGTAACAAACCCAGCACGGTAGGTGGAGGCCAACGTCAGATCATAGGTCTTTGAAAAGGAGCCGGACTTCACGGCCGATGGGAAGCCGATGAACGACGGAGTCTGGGTGGCCACGCTGGCGGTGCCGGCGCCCGCGACGCCGGTGCAGCAGTGGACGTGCGCGGCGGTGGTGTCGCCGATCAGACCGCTGAAGGTGAACGAGATGTACATCGTATGGGCGACGGCGTCAAAGATCACGAAGCCGGAGCCCGTTGCGGGCGATGCGTTTGCTGGCGACTCATTGGCGCCGCTTAGGGTAACGGAGTAAGCGATGGGCCCAGCAACCAAGCTCGGGGTCGCGGCCAAAGCCGCGCAGAAAGCCAGCGTAGACAATTTCATGTTCTCTCCAGAAGCAAATTTCGGACTGGTTGGATAATGTCACGAGCGAGCGGCAAAGGCAATAGAAGTAAAGCAGGCGTAATATGTCCGCTTTCGGGCTAACTCGGATTGGCGGGAGTGGGCGGCTGATCTAGCTCATCCGCAAGAGCTTGGAATCCGCCGTGCCGTGCCCAACCGGCGGGTGTGGCGTGCCAGTTGCGGTCTGGCAAATCAAGAAGTGCGCCGTGGGCCACGAGTAGGCGGGCGGCCTCCTGGCCGGATCGGCTAGTCCGGCTCGCTCTCGCAACCCCTGCCGGCGCACGGACTCGCCACCGGCGTGCAGGTGCGGCATATACTGCCATCAGCACCCCATTGACTCATGCCCAAACCAAACGAACTCTACCTTGGTGTCCTCGACTTTTTTGCCATCATTCTGCCCGGGGCGATTGCGGCGGCGCTTTTGGAGCGGGCGTTGGGCGGGGCGGTGTTGGGTTTGTGGGTGACGGTGCCCAAGTCCGAGGCGGGGCAGTGGGCGGCGTTTCTGGTGATTGCGTATCTGCTGGGGCATCTGATTTTCTTGACGGGGTCGTACCTGGATTTGCTCTATGGCGGGCTGACCGAGAGGCTGAAGCAGCCTCAATATGCGCAGGGTTGGTGGAGCGTGGCGGCGAAGCCGGTGGGGAAGAATGAACTGGCCTACCTGCGGGCCACGGCGGTGAGGCAGGCGCTGCTGGCCCCGGAGGGGCAAAACGGAGTGAATACGTTTCAATGGGCGCGGGCGGTGCTGACGTCAAGGTGTCCGGCGGCGGCGGCGGATGTGCAGCAGTTGGAGGCTGATTCCAAGTTCTTCCGCAGCTTCGTGGTGCTGACCGTGGTGACGGGCTGCGCTTGCTTGGCGCAAGGGCGATGGGTGGAGGGCCTGGTGGCGTTGGTGCTGGTGATCCCGTGTTTTGCCCGCTACTGCGAGCGGCGCTTGAAGAGCACCACCCAGGCCTACATCCACATCCTGACGATGCATGGCCTGGGTGAACTGGCGGGTAAGCCCGAAGAGAGAGCGGCCGCTACCGCTGTACCCGGCCCGAGCCTCCGCCCTTAATCAGAGCTTCCACTTCGTCCGTGGTGAAGCGGTTGAAGTCACCAGGGATGGAGTGCTTGAGGCACGAAGCGGCGACGGCGAATTCCAGTGCTTCCTGCGAGGTGGGGTAGGTGAGCAAGCCGTAGATCAAGCCGCCGGCGAAGCAATCGCCACCGCCGACGCGGTCGACGATGTGGGTGATGTCGTAGTGCTTGGAGACCATGAACTCGTGGCGGTCATGGAAGCAGGCGCTCCAGCCATTGTGTGAGGCCGAGTGGGATTCGCGCAGGGTGATGGCGATGGAACGCAGGTTGGGATATTCGGCCAGGACGGCTTCGGCTAGCTTCCGGTAAGCATCGTGGTCGAGATTGCCGGAGTGGACATCGACGTCTACCTTGATGCCGAGGGCGGTCTGGCAATCTTCTTCGTTGGCGATACAGACGTCGGCCAACTTCAGCAGGTCCGGCATTACTTCGCTGGCCTTTTTGCCGTACTTCCACAGATTCTTGCGGTAGTTCAAGTCGATGGAGACGCTGAGGCCGTGTTCGCGGGCCTTCTGCATCGATTCGATGGAGAGGTCGGCGGAGGACTGGCTTAGGGCGGGCGTGATGCCGGTGATGTGGAACCAGTCAGCTTCCTTGAAGGCTTTGTCCCAATCGACATCGCCGGGGCCGGCCATGGAGATCGCCGAGTAGGCGCGGTCGTAGGAGACCTTGGCGCCGCGCTGGTTGGCACCGGGCTCGACAAAGTAGATCCCGAAGCGGCCAGTCTTGGTCCGGACAATCTGCGAGGCATCGACGCCGAAGCGGCGCAGTTCACCGGCGAACGCCTCGGTGATGGGGTTGTTACCCGGCAGCAGGGTGATGTAGCGGGCGTTGACGCCGAACTGGGCGCAGGCGACGGCGACGTTGGCTTCGCCGCCGCCGAAGGTGGCCAGGAACTGCGGGGACTGCAAAAAGCGCTCAAAGCCGGGAGGGGCCAAGCGCAGCATGATTTCACCAAAAGAAACAACGGTAGGCATAAAGAAAAGACTCCTAATTCTGAGCGGCGATCACTTCCAGGCCAAACGAGGCGTCCAGTGACGGCAAGCCTTCAAACACAATCATCGTACTGGCGGGCGGCCGGGTTTTGTCGAGATAGAAGAAGCGCGTCGCGCGCACGCGTTCCAGCGACGAATTGGTGAGCGGATAAACCTGCGTGAAGAAGACGTTCTTGATGGAGGTCTTGCCGGCTTCGAGCAAACGGCTGAGCCGCTCAAAAGCTAAGCGGGCATCGGCGTCCGAATTGCCGAAAGCCATCTGCAAGGTGGAGAAAACGATTCTCGGCGCGCGTACCAGCGCCACTTGCGAATAGTTGGGCGATGGCGTCAGACCGGGCGGATTAGCCAAGGTGACCGCATTGCCTTCACCCGCCGGAAGCCGGCCGACACCTTCGCATTCCGCCACGGATTGCAGGGGTCCGCGCTGCAACTGCACAATCGACAAAGTCGCGCCGGGGAACACTTGCGCCGCGCGCTGGCTGACGGCCGTATAGTCGGCGAGCGAGCTGACCAGGCACGTCACCCGCATCATAGAGGAGGCGCTGACCCCTACGCCTTCGGCCGCCTTCAAGAGGTTGGCCAGGGACTTCTCCACGGTGGGCAGCACCGGACCCAGCGGATTATCGGGCTTGGGATCCGCCACCACCTGTTGCCCAGAGAAGAACGCGACGCCATGCGGATTGAGGGCCTTTTTTCCCGACACCGCCGCCTCGATCAGCACTTGCGCGCCTTCCAGCGGCAATGCGCCCACTTGCACCACACTGACAGAGGGGAGGGGCTGGTGTTTGGCGCTGAACTCTTCGCTGACGATGGTCTGGATGCGGCGCACGTCGCCTGAGCCGGCGACGAAGGCGCGCAGCTTGACCACGCTAGCATGGTGCGGATTGCGCATCAGCGCCCGGATGGCGTCATGGGTTTGTTGGCTGAGGAGTCCCTTGGCGGACAGCGGCGACAGCAGATAGCCCAGGTGCGTTGTCTCCACGCTGGAGGTGGATGGCGGATCGGGCAGAACTTCCAGTTGCTGCGTGGGTGGCTCTTCGTCGCCTTTCTTCTTTTTCTTCTTGCCGCCTTTTTGCGCAGCCAGAGGCGAGGCCAAAGTGATGGCCACAAGAAGGCAGACGAAGAGGCGTAGAGACCGGCTCACGGCGAGACTTTTGAGTTTAACAAACCCTGCTGGCCCGCCCAAGTGCCCCGGCCCGGACACCACGCCGTACCCCACGCTGGACGCGGGAACACTTAAACTGAAAGGAGTCGCGTGGCGACCGCGATTTTTTTCGCGCCCGAATCACCCGCTCTCAAAGGATCACCTCGATAAGCATGCTTTGCGCTGGAATTGTTGGACTGCCGAATGTTGGCAAAAGCACCCTGTTTAACGCCTTAACCCAAAGCCGCAAGGCGATGGCGGCCAACTACCGGTTCTGCACCATTGAGCCGAATCAGGGCGTGGTGACCGTACCGGATGACCGCCTGGAAGTACTGTCAAAGATCAGCAAGTCCCAAAAGTTGGTGCCGTCGGTGTTTGAATTTGTCGACATCGCCGGCCTGGTGAAGGGTGCCAGCAAGGGCGAGGGATTGGGCAACCAATTCCTGGGTCACATCCGCGAAGTGGATGCCATTGTTCAGGTGGTGCGCTGCTTTGAGAACAATGACATTGAGCACGTGATGGACTCAGTGGACCCGATCCGCGATATCGAAGTGATCAACACGGAACTGTTGCTGGCCGATCTGGACGCGCTGGAGAAGCGCAAAACGCGTCAGCAGAAGGCCGCCCGGACGGGCGACAAGAAGGCACTGGCGGAGATCGAGATCATTGAGCGTCTGGAAAAGCACTTAAGCGACGGTAAGTACGCAGTCACCATGGACGCCACGCCGGAAGATAAGGCGCTGATGAAGCCGCTGTTCCTGTTGACGGACAAGCCCACGCTCTACGCCTGCAATGTCGCGGAAGGCGACCTGGCGGACCCGACGCAGAATCCTTGGGTGCAGAAGGTGAAGCAGTATGCCGCGGAGCACCATGGCACGACGGCGGTGGTGGTTTCCGCTGAGATCGAGAGCGAACTGGTGACCTTGTCGCCGGAAGAGCGGGCCGAATACATGGAAGCGCTTGGGATTACTGAAACCGGCGGCGGAACGTTGATCAAAGAGGCGTATCACTTACTGGGGCTGCGCACGTACTTGACTACCGGGGAGAAAGAAACTCGGGCCTGGACGATTCACGCAGGCGACAAAGCCCCGGTGGCGGCCGGTGTCATCCATTCTGATTTCGAAAAGAGTTTCATTTCGGCCGAAACGATTGCCTATGATGACCTGGTGGCGGCGGGCAGCTTTGCGCGGGCCCGGGAACTGGGCAAGCTGCGCACGGAAGGCAAAGAGTACGTGGTGCAGGATGGCGACGTGATGGAGTTCAAAACGTTTCTTTAAGCCCATTGGTTTTCTGAAGAAATTCGGGCTCATAGTTTTCGCTAGCTGGCCGATGAGCCCCCTTCAGGACAATTTATGAGTGCGATTTCCGAGGTCTTGGGCGCCCTTCTGCGCGCTCAGGACAGGGTTGATCTTTCGTCAAGGCGTATCGCCAGCTTCAGTGCGCCCGAAGGCGCGGCTGAAGGTGGGCCGGATGTCGTCGAAATCAGCGCCGCGGCGGTGGCACTGCTGGAGGCGCGGAATGCTTATTCCATCAACGCCAAAGTGTTGGCCACGGCGGTGGAGACGGAACTGCCGGAGCCGGCGGTGAAGCGCGAGAACCCCTTCGCCTAAAGACCCGGAATGGTATCGGCGGTTTTTGCGCTTCAGGTGCGATAGAATTTCCCACCATGAGCTCTACCCGCCGTTCCGCTTGCGCTTCCTTAATGGGAGGCTTGGCCGCTACTCGCCTGAAAGCCGCCCCCAAGGCCACCGCCTTTGGACTGATTGGCGACCGGTATCACAACTCCGACTATGTGCGGACGGGCCTGAACCGCACCATCGCCAAGGAACTCGGCGTGTCTATCGACTTCACCGACGAGACCCGCGCGCTGAATGCGGAGACGCTGACGGGCTATAAGCTGCTGATCGTCCTCCGCGATGGGATGATCTGGCCGGAAGGCTACCCGGATGAGACCAGCAACGCGGCCTGGGTGAATACCAACAAGCCGAAGCTGATCTCGGAGCCGCCGGTGGCTCCCGTCTCCGGGCGCGCGTTCTTTTGGATGAAGCCAGAGCAGGGCAAAGCGGTGCGCCAGTTTGTCGAGAACGGGGGCGCGGCGCTGTTTCTACATAACGTCACGCATGTGGGGTTAACGGATCCGGATTTCCGTCATGTGCTGGGTGCGTCTTATGCCGGCCATCCTCCTATCCGGACGTTCAAGGTGAAGGTGACCAACCATGACCACCCCATCACCAAGGGCGTCAAGGATTTCATCGTCACCGATGAACAGCACTACATGGAGTACGACAAGGACCGCAAGCATCTTTTTCTGGAGACGGTGAACGAAGACGGCTTGGCGTTCGGCAAACAAGGCACCACGGCACCGGGCGGCTGGGCGTATGACTATGGCAAAGGCCGGGTCTGCTACATGTCGCCGGGCCACTTGCTGACGGTGCTGTGGAATCCGGAGTACATCAAGCTACAGCAGAACGCGGTGCGCTGGCTGTTGCGGCAAAGTTGAGGCGGCGGGCGGTTGAAGGCGGAAGCTACGGCTTCGTGGGAGTGACCGCCAAGCCGTCAGTCAGCTTCACGTCGGTGGGGAGGGCGAGGCGTGCGCCGTCGGCCAAGCCTTCGCGGATCTCGATGCGGGTGACGCTGGCGATGCCGATCTTCAATGGCTTCCAGCGCACGACGCTGCCATCCAGAACGTAGGCTCCGGCTATGCCATTTTCCCGGCGTAGCGCTTCTTTCGGGACAGCGATGGCGTTCTCCACCACCTGGGCGCGGATGGAGGCGTTGATGTTGGCACCGGGGGGCAACAGCTGGTCTGGATTATCGATCAGGCAGACGACTTCGCCCACCTGACGCGTGCCGAAGGGCACGATCTGGGTGGGTAGTTTTTCGACCGTACCCTTCCATTCGCGGCCCGCCTGGGCATCCCAGGTGATGCTGACCGGCAGCCCCACGCCGACGCGGCCCAACTCTGGTTCATCGACGTAAACGAGCACCCGCAGCCGGTCCACTTGCCCGATGCTGGCCACCGGGGCGCCGGCGGTGAGAAATGCGCCGGGCCGGACGTCCACTTGATAGACGACACCCGCGCGGGGGGCGGTGATGCTGGCCAGCGCCAACCGCTCCTGCGCGGCCCGCACCGCGGCTTCCGCATCCTTCAGCCGGGCCTGAGCGCCCGCGCGGTCACCTACGTCAACCAGCGAGCCGCGACGGGTGGTTAAGGCCGCCATTTGCGCTTCGGCGCGGGCTACGCGGTCCTTGGCTTCCTGTAACTCCATTGTGGTGGCCGCACGTTTGGCCGCGAGGCGCTCCAGGGTTTCGGCTTCGCGGGCGGCTTGGTCCCGGTCGAGTTTCGCGCGGCGGAGGCTGCCATCGATCTCGGCAAATTCGGGTGCCTTGCCGCCACGGGCCAGGGTGTCGATCTCGATCTTGATCTGCGCCACGCGTGCTTCCGCCGAGGCCAGGGCGGCCCGTGCTTCGCGGGTCTCGAGCGTGGCCAGGAGTTGGCCGGCCGCTACGTTCTGTCCTCGCGTGACGAGCACCTTGCCGATCAATCCTTCGCGTTCGGCACGGACGGTGACCCAGTCCAGCGGTTCCACTTTGCCGTTGGTGGCCACGACGCTTTCGATGCGCATGCGCTCGGCCTGGGCAAAGGCGACTTGGGGCGGTTCGTTGGACTTGACATACCACCACCCACCTAACGCAACTGCCGCCAGCAACAGAGCACCGGCACCGTATTTCAGCAAACCATTCTCCTCCCTTCCAGATTAACGGTTTGCGTCAGAGCCGTGTTTCAAGAAACGTGGCTCGTGCGCACGCCTTCGGCAAACGAAAACGGGTGCCGCCCGCCGGTTGGCTCCGGGTGGCGGCACCCGTTCTCGGTGCCAAAGCTTTGGTTGCGGCCTACTTGGGCTGGGGGACGATGCGGAGGTAGGGTTTGACTGTCTTCCAGCCTTCCGGGTACTTCTGGCGCGCTTCGTCGTCTGAAACGGCGGGGACGATGATGACATCTTCACCCTGCTTCCAGTTTACGGGCGTGGCCACTTTGTGGTTGGCGGTCAGCTGGATGGAATCGAGGACGCGGAGCACTTCGTCAAAGTTGCGGCCGGTGCTCATAGGGTAGACCAGCATCAGCTTGATCTTCTTGTCCGGGCCCACGACGAAGACGGTGCGGACGGTGGCGTTATTGGCGGCAGTGCGGCCTTCAGAAGTGGTGCCCGCGTCGGCCGGCAGCATGTCGTACAGCTTTGCTATCTCCAGCGTCGGGTCGCCGATCATGGGGTAGTTCACCTTGTGACCCTGCGTCTCCTCGATGTCGGCGGCCCACTTACTGTGGTTGGTGACGGCATCGACGCTCAGGCCGATGATCTTGCAGTTGCGCCTGGAGAACTCGGGCTCCAGGCCCGCCATGTAGCCCAATTCCGTGGTGCAAACGGGGGTGAAGTCCTTGGGGTGCGAGAACAGGATGGCCCAGCCGTCGCCGATCCATTCATGGAAGTGGATGGTCCCTTGGGTGGTCTCGGCGGTGAAATCGGGGGCCGTGTCGTTGATGCGAAGATTCATAACTTGGAAAACTCCTCGGCGGTGCCGACCGAGCGGCACCAACATTTAGCATAGTCAAAATTTCCACGATTCGCTATGCAAACGTAGGAATCGGCGAGGCGGCCTAAACGCGGCCAATTTGATGGGAAGGCATAGGAACGGGAGGGATGGTACGCCCGAGAGGATTCGAACCTCTGACCTCTTGCTCCGGAGGCAAGCGCTCTATCCAGCTGAGCTACGGGCGCACGACTTTCTCTAGTGTAGTACACCCGCCTAAGCTTATGGGCCGGGCCGGGTGGGGGGAGGCTAGCGGCCGATCAGGAAAGCGGTTTCGCGGGCCAATAGTGGGCGCAGTTCAATGGAGGAAACCACTACTTCGCCCTGCGGCGTCGGGAAGATCATGCCTTCGCCGGTCAGGGCGAAGTTGCCGGTGGGCCGGAACTGTTTGAGGGGCGTTTTCCAGAGATACCGGTTTACGGCGTCCTGCAGGGACTGTTCCTGGCCACGTTGGATGGTGTTCTCGATGGTCAGGCGGTCTCCGGTGTCCAGGCGGTAGCTGGCGTACAGGGGTTCCGGCGCGCGGCAGCCCAGTGAGACGACGCGCGGGCTTTGGTAGAGCACCTGGACGTTGGCCGGACAGGCGGCCACCCACTGATTGATCGGCAGGGCCTGGGCCGGTGCCAGCACTTCCACCCATTCGCGGCCATTCTCCGCGCGCGCCTGCAGCCGTAGTTCCGTGACGGAGGCGTTGTTGAAGCAGCCGGCGAGCAGCAGGAAACTTCCGATCGGCGTCCACCGGCGGTTACTCAGAGGCAAGTTTGCGGGTCTCCTCACTCAGTTTCTGGAATGCCGATTCGGTGTAGCCGCCCCGGTAGATCCAGCGTACGATACCTTGCCGATCGAGCAGAACCAGATGAGCATCCTGGTCATTGCGGACCCCCAACTGCTTCTTCCACGGCGCGACGCCACCATAGACGGTGATGACGTTCTCATGTTTATCGCGCGGGGTGCCCCGGCGCATTCCGCTGTCGATAAACGGCGCGGCCATGCGGGCCATGCCGCCGATGAGAGGTACTTCAAAGAAGGTGATACCCGGTGAAACGGGGAAGGCTTTCTCGAATTCTTTGGCGAACCGCTCCACCGGAAACCGGGAGTTGTAGCTGAAGCCCATCAGCAGCAGGGCCACTTTGCCGTGGGCGTCACCGGGAAGCGCTGCCTTGCGCTTGGAAAGGTACTCCCCGGCGAGCGGGGGCAGGGGCATGCCTACCGCAAGCGGCGGGACGGGATCCAGGGCCAGCGTTATCATCAGCAACGAAATCATCGTTCAGTCTCCCCGCGCGCCGCCGGACCGATGGCCCAAGGCAGCACTACCGGTTGGATGCGCGCCAAAGCCAATCGGCGTAGATACTCATCGCGGGAAATCTCATAGGCCCCCAGGGAGGCCAGGTGATCGGTGAGAAACTGCACGTCAAACAGTTGGAAGCCCGCCTGAAACAGCTGCCGGACGGCCAGGATGAGGGCTACCTTGGAGGCATCGGTGACGCGATGGAACATGCTTTCGCCCATGAAAGCGGCCCCGCGTTGGACGCCGTAGAGGCCACCGGCCAACTGGTCTCCGGCCCACACTTCAATGGAATGCGCGTGGCCGGCCAGATGCAGCTGCCCATAGGCTTCCACCATGGAGGGCACAATCCAGGTGCCTTCGGCGCGCCGGGCGCCGCATTCCTTCATCACTGGGCGGAAGGCGCGATTCCAGGTGATGGTGAAGGTGCCGCGGCGTAGTGTCCAGGCCAGGCGCTTGGATACGTGGAGGTGTTCCGGGTCCACGACGCAGCGCGGGTCCGGGCACCACCACTGGACGGGCTTGCGGTTGAACCAGGGGAAGATGCCATGGTCGTAGGCTTCCAGCAGCATCGGCACCGACAGATCCCCGCCCACGGCCAGGAGGCCATCGGGTGAGGCAGTCCGAGGGTCGGGGAAGATGCGGCTCACAGGCGTTTCGCCGGCTGCCTCCGCCTAGCTCGCGGGGGCCGAGGGGGCAGACGCGACGCGGGAAGACAGCGACTCTTTGATCTTATCCGCCGTGAAGCCCAGTGTGAGCATGCCCCACCAGGTGGTTTCCGATCCGGACGTGGCGGCCACCGACAAGACCGGGATCAGCAGCGTGGAGATGAAGTAGAACAGTTCGCGCCAGTTCTTGGAATTGTCGCGGGTGAGGCCCCGGCCGTCCGGTTGAAAGGTGACGCGATCGGGACCGCTGTCGGACCTTCCGGGGGCGCACACGGCTTCGCCGGAGGCCGAAAAGAAGCAGACATCTAGCGTGTAATTGGCCGCATCGGGGAAGTAGCGGGCGAATTCCCAGCCGCGGGCCTTCACCAGTTCCCGCCCTTCGCGCGCCAGGGTCCATTCGCACTGGATCTGCTTTTTGGCCAGCGACGCGTTCCATTCTTCGCGCACCAGGCTGACCCAGAAGCGGACGGTTTGGAACTGGCGGATCTGCCAGGGGTCCCGCATGACGCGGAACTGCGCGTGGCTGAGCTGGTCCAGAATGTCCTGCTCGAACACGCTGTCGGCGATCTGTTTGATCAGCTTTTGCAGTGCGATGGCGTTGCGGGTGTTGCGGCTGGAGAACTGGCGTTCCAGGCGCGCCAGCACTTCAGGTGGACGCCCCGTGGCGGCGGCGCTGGTGGGCGTCAGCCGGACGAACTCCAGGAGCGCTTCGGCGAAAGTCAGGTCGATATCGGCCCGCGCCAGATCGACGCTGGCCATCCAACGGTCGAAGGAATCCTTGGGTGGCGGGCAGTCTTCCGGGGCGCCCAGCAAAGGGTGCAGCAGTTCGGCGACGCAATCGGCGAGACCGTTGACGAACGGCTGCTGCCAGACGGTGGCGGGCTGCAGGGCGACGGCCTGGGCCAGCTTCAGGAAGCGCTCCGAAAGGTCGCGCTTCAGCATTTCGGCGGCTTCGGGCGTGATCGCAAGAATGGTCTCGCCTTCAGCCAGGCTGGCTTCGGCCAGGGCCAGATCGGTGGGGCGGGGTTCCTGCTTGATCAGGGCCTCTGTGATGATGGCTTGGCGCGCATCGATCCGGGCGTAGAGGGTAGGCGGCGGGTCCGAGGCCAGCCAGGAACGCATCCGGTGCACCAGGCGGTCCAACCGGTAGGCCAACTCGATGCGCCGCTCCAGTTGTGCCACGCGCTGATCCAGCACTTCGGCCAGGGCGGCATAGGTGGGCAGCAGCACCATGGTGCCGGTGCGGACTTCCTCCAACCGCTTCTGCTCGGTCCGCAGGTTGACATAGAGCAACGGATCGACGTTGGCGGATACCTCCCGGACCTTCCGGCGGACCTCATCCAGGCGCGCCTTCAACATCTCCCGTTTGCGCAAATTGGGTAGGCTCTGGCTGAGCA
Organism: Bryobacteraceae bacterium; assembly: GCA_947458745.1. Taxonomy (GTDB): domain Bacteria; phylum Acidobacteriota; class Terriglobia; order Bryobacterales; family Bryobacteraceae; genus JAPKYZ01. The sequence goes on from CANGYQ010000014.1 coordinate 55,401, forward strand.
TGAATGACGTGAACGCGCCGATAAAGATCAGCGCGGCGTTCCAGATCAAGCCGCGGAAGGGGCGGAATTGGCCGCGGACCGGCAGATTCCATTCCACCGTCCGTTGCGTCTCGGTGGTTTCGGGGGAACCTTGTTCCAGGCGCACCAGAGTGAGTGTCCCGTGGCGGTGGCCGCCAGGCCGAAAGTCCGGCCAGCCCCAGAACCAACGGTCGTGCGCCACGACGTGGATGGTGGTTTCGCCAAAGGCATTGATGTTGAGCGGAGCCCACTTTTCCGGTTCATCACAGGCTGCCGGCGTGCCTCCGTCGGGAGAAAGGCCGCAGAAGTCCGTTGCGCCAAAGCGGAGGCGGTAGCGGAGGCGGTTGCCGGTGATGGCTTCGCCGGAGCGGTTTTCGACGATCAGCAGCGTGCGCTCACCTGGCTGGGCCAGCATCTCGCCCCGGAAGGCACCGCGTACCGCCACCTCGGAACGGACCACCCGCAGGGTTTCCAACAAGGCGCCGCCGGCATATAGCGGGATGTCGACGACGCCGCGCTGGTTGATGCCGGTGACCTTGACGCGCACCCGTGCGCCGGCTGGGGCCTGGGCGGGCGTGAAGGTGACCGAAATGGGGAAAGCGACGGGCGCTCCGGTCAACCCCAGGCCCGCGCCAGAGCTGAGTGCGACGGGCGGGCCAGGCTGGCCGGGCACCACCAGTTCGGTCTCTCCCTCACTGGCCTCTCCGCCCAGCAGCATCACTAGAGGTGGCGGCGCTTCCGGGCGCACCAGCGACACCCACAGCGTGACGGCGGCAATCGCGGCCAGCATGGGCCAACGCAGCCGGCGGCCCCATGTTTTCCAGAGCTCGGCAAGATTCATTGGTTCCTCCACTTGGCGCAGTGCATTTGGAGTTGAGGATACATTCGTCCGCGGCCGTCAACAAGCGGGTGGTGCGCAAGTGCTTGACAGTGGGCGGGATTCTGATTTGTCAGGATGGGGACTCAGGTTTCGGGCACCCGGGTTGCCGGTGGTATCCTCGCTGCACGGGTTGTTTTCATGAGGAACCGATGATGGCGCTCCCCGGCCGCCGGGTGATTCTCGTCAGTTTGGGAGGCCTGCTGGGCCTGGCGATTCTTTATGGGCAACGGCCGTTCCGCGTGCTGGAGAGCATGGAGCCTTACGACAACGTGGCCCTGCCGGCGGACTATGCCGAGAAAACGGAATGGGTGTTTGGCCGCCTGATGTATCCGCCTCATCCCAATGCCCGGTTTGGCCGCTGGCGCAACCGCCGGGACTGGACGGAAGGCGGCACGAGCTGGACTCAGGATTACCCGCGTGCCGACCGCTCATTTTCCATGGCGCTGCGGCGGTTGACGCGCATCCACGTGCGGTCTGTGGAGCAGCCGGTGAATCTGGATGATGACGATGATGTGTACAACTATCCGTTCCTGTTTGCAGGCGAAATGGGCGACTGGCTGCTGACGGATTCGCAGGCCGCCAAGCTGCGCGAGTATCTGCTGCGCGGCGGGTTTTTGATGCTAGATGATTTTTGGGGCACGCCAGAGTGGGACCAGTTTATGCAGAGTATGCGGCGGGTGTTTCCGGACCGGCAGATTGTCGAGATCCCGCCGGATGACCCGATCACGCGCACGGTCTACACCATCACGGAACGCAAACTGATACCGGGCCAGTGGGGCTTGCGGCGGGGCACGTGGTATCGCAATGATGGCTCCGAGCCGCATTGGCGGGGCATCTACGACGATCAGAACCGGCTGATGGTGGCCATGCTGTTCAACAGCGATGTCGGCGATGCCTGGGAGTGGGCTGATGATGCCAGCTATCCGGAGCCGTTGGCGGCGTTGGGGATCCGGTTGGGGGTCAACTTTGCCATCTATTCGTTGACGCATTAGCCTCGGCCCGAGACGTGAGGTACGGCCTGATGTGGGGCCCTGAGCCAGTGGTGCGGTATTCTGGCGTTTTCGCCTTTATGCCAAAACACGCTGTCATTATCGGCCGCGCCGGGCAACTGGGTACCGAGCTGGTCCGCGAGTTTACGGCCCGCGGCTGGACGGTGACCGGTTTCGACCGCCGAGCCCTGAATATCACCGATCCCGTTGCCGTGGAGGAGTGCCTGGCCGCTGCCGAGCCCGATGTGGTGCTGAATGCGGCCGCTTACAACCAGGTGGATGTGGCGGAGAGTGAACCGCTGGCCGCTTACATGGTGAATGGCCTAGCGGTGCGGAATCTGGCGGTGGCCTGCCGTCAGGCGGATGCGCAACTGGTGCACTTTTCCACCGACTATGTGTTTGATGGCACGGCGGGCCGCCCGTACCTGGAAACGGATGCTCCCCATCCTTTAAGCGCCTATGGCGTCTCGAAGCTGGCGGGCGAGTTCTACGCCCGGGCGTATGAGGACCGCAATCTGGTGGTGCGCACTTGCGGCGTCTTCGGACCCGCCGGACGCCATACGGCGCGGGGCAACTTTGTCGAGATGATGCTGCGGTTGGCCGGGCAGCAGCAGACGTCCAGCCAGCCGATCCGTGTGGTGGAAGATCACGTCGCTTCGCCCACCTATGCGCCGGAACTGGCGCGGTTGACGGCGGATCTGGTGGAGCGCGGCGTCACGGGTGTGGTGCATGGGGGCGGGGAAGTGGCGCTCTCGTGGTACGAGTATGCGCGGTTGATCTTCCGTTGCGCCGGGTTGGACCCGGTGTTGAAGGCGACCAACGAGCGCCAATACCGCACGGCGGCGAAGCGGCCGAAGTATTCAGCGCTGGCCAATGGCGTGGCGGCGGCGGTGGGTATTGCGGCCATGCCGGACCTGGAAACCTGCGTCCGCCGTTATTTGGAGTTGCGCTAGATGATGGAAGTGATGCATGGGTCCATGGGCTGGATCGAGGTGGTGTGCGGGCCTATGTTCTCGGGCAAAAGTGAAGAGCTGATCCGCCGCCTGCGGAGGGCCAAGATTGCCCGCAAGCGGGTCGAGGTGTTTAAGCCGCAACTCGACGACCGGTACTCGAAAGACGAGATCGTGTCGCACTCGGATGCGCGCCTGAAGAGTGAAGTGGTGGGCAGCGCGGCGGAGATTCTGCGGCGTCTGGATTGGCGCACGCAGGTGGTGGGTATTGATGAGGCCAACTTTCTGGGCGAGGGACTGGTGGCCGTCGCCAGCCAACTGGCCGATTCCGGCAAGCAGGTGCTGATCGCGGGCCTCGACACCGATTACATGGGCCGCCCGTTTGCGCCGATCCCGGAGCTACTGTGCCTGGCGGAATCGATCACCAAGACGCTGGCGATCTGCATGCGCTGCGGCAACCCGGCCAAGCACACGCAGCGGCTAGTGGATTCGGGTGATTTGATTGTCGTGGGGGCGATGGGTGCCTATGAGGCCCGCTGCCGCCGCTGTTTTGAGCCGGGCGTGCCGAAACAGGAGATGTTGCCGTTTAACCAGCCCCGCACCGCCGCGCAATCGTAAACGCCGCCGGTGTGAATTGCTTGAAGGTGAAACCGGACACACCACTGCGGCGTCCCTTTACGCAACGATCTTATGCGCCAGCATCGCTGGTAACGCTAAGATATGAAGGAGGATTAATCAACTATGAGTGACCCGGGCTATCCCCCCCAATACCCCTATGCCGCGCAAGACGGCGGAGCTGGCACGTCGACCAAAGTGGCCGTGCTGATTGGCGCCGTGATTGCGTTGCTGGCCGCGAATTTGTTTTTGTACTTCCGCCTGGAAGATGTGCGGACGGATGTAGCCAAGCTGCGCGAAGCCGCTTCGCGCGATGTTGCCAGTGTCCGGGAAGCCGCTGCCGTGAGTGCGCAAGCCCAGCGCCGCACGGTGGAATCGTTGAGCGATCAGTTGGAAGTGGCCAAGCGCCAGGCCAACATGGCCGCCGGCCAAGCCAAGATTGATGCCACCAAGCGCGCCGAAGAACTGGCCGCCAAGCTCTCCAGCGAACAGGAGAAGCAGAAGCAGATGGTGGCGCAGGAGTTTTCAAACGTCAAGGCCAGCGCGGCCGCCACCGAAACCAAGTTGGGTGAGACGATCAAGACAGAGACCAGCAAGGTGGACGCCAAAGTGGACGCCACCCGCCAGGATCTGGAAAAGACCGTCGCGGACCTGAAGCGCGTCACGGGCGACCTGGGTATCACCAGCGGCCTGGTGGCCACCAACTCATCCGAGCTGGCCAAGTTGAAGGCGTTGAACGACCGCAACTACTTTGAGTTCAATCTGGGCAAGACCAAGGCTCCGCAGCGGGTGGGTGACATCACCATCCTGCTGAAGAAAGCCGATGCCAAGAAGAATCGCTACACCATCGAAGTGGTGGCGGATGACAAGACTTCCGAGAAGAAGGACAAGACCATCAACGAGCCGGTGCAGTTCCTGGTGGCCGGCGCGCGCCAACCCTACGAGATCGTGGTGAACGAAGTGGGCAAGGACAAGATCATCGGTTATCTGGTGACGCCCAAGGTCCGCGAACCGCGCAAGTAGTACACAAAGCGAAGCTGATTCCGCTCTCCTGATTCGGGCCGCCGCCAGAGAAATTCTGGTGCGCGGCCCGAATCGTTTTTGCTGATGGAGAGGGCGGGCGGGTGACGCGAATTCCGCAACTTTTGCGGGCACTGGATCGTCTATTGAGCTGTAGGGAGTACAAGAGCCATGAGATGGATTCCGGTTGGATTGCGGGCCGCTTCGGAGGAAATGGGCTCGTTGACGGCGTTGGGCGCCAATGGCGTTTCATTTCTGGCCGGAGCTATGGCGCTGTGGAGTCTGACGTCGGGATTGGGTTTGACGCAGTCGTTTGCGGTGGAAGAAGGCCTCTTCTCCAGTTGGATGGTGTGGGCCATGCTGGCGGCCGCCTTTCACTGGGTAGCCGGTGAAGTGGCCAAGGCCGTGGGTGCCACGCGGATGAGTGGCCGAGCGTTTTTGCCTTATGGACTGCCGATGTTGGACCGGCGCGTGGTGGCTGTGCCCGTGCGCCTGCACCGGCGTCACGGGTCACGCTAAGCCCGCTCGATTTTACCCCCCCCGGGTGGCCCGCGCGGCCCTCAGGGGTTTCAGGATGCCGCGTTCCCGTTCCTCCCGGGAATACCGGGCCGCCCTCGTTCCTTGGGTGCGGCCAGTGGAGGGCGGAGCATTCTCCGCCCTCGCGGCTGTTCTGCCGATAGAAAGAGAGTGAGGCTGGAAATGCGGCCTCTGTTATCCTGAAATTTCGATCCGCTGGTTATGGCATTTTCTAGCCGCTCCTATGCTCCGCGTGGTTTTTCCTCGGGCTCGCTGCCGCCCGGGGTGAAGTGGTTGATGATTGTCAACACGGCCCTGTTTGTGGTCTATTTCATCGCCACGCAAATGGGCGTGGGCGCCGGGTTCCGGTGGCTGACGTTGATTCCGCAACGGGCGTTGGAAGGGCTGGAAATTTGGCGCGTCTTTACCTACCTTTTCCTGCACGACCCGCTGGGCTTTTGGCACATTCTGCTGAACATGCTGACGCTGTACATGTTTGGCGCGGATCTGGAACGCCAGTGGGGCACTGAACGTTTTCTCCGCTATTATTTTCTGTGCGGCGTGGGTGCCGGCCTGTGTGTCATTGCGGCCAACTATGTGTTTGGTGATCCCCGCCAGGCGACGATTGGGGCATCGGGGGCCATCTATGGACTGCTGCTGGCTTTCGGCATGATGTACCCGGAGCGGCCGATTCTGTTCAGTTTCCTGTTTCCGATTCCGGCCAAGTATTTTGTGATGATCCTGGGCGGCATTGCCTTTCTCTCCACGTTTGGTGCGGGCGGCTCCGGCGTTAGCCATGTGGCGCACCTGGGCGGCATGTTGTTCGGCTTTGGGTATTTCCGGCTGGGGGCGGCCAAGGCTCCGGCGCGGCGGCGCGGACCCGGACTTTGGGCGCAGGCGGAGCAATGGTACAAGGACTACAAGCTTCAACGCGCCAAGCGAAAGTTTGAAGTCTACCTGCGTAAGCATCGCGACGACTAGTCGCCATCGGGATCGGTTCGGCAGTCCGCTTGCTGACGCGCGCGGCTCGGTACGGCCGCAGCCTTCGTTCGAAGCACTGACAGGTTTTTGTGGGCATGGTCCCGGGCCACTGTGCTCACCCTTCTCCAAACCGCGCTTTTCCCGCTTCATCTTGCAACCACCGCTGCCCAGCCGGGCGTCTGATAGATTAGGGTGATTATGAAGTCCAGGGCATTGCTGGTTCTTTGCGCGGGCGGTGTACTCGCGGCTTGTCTGGTGGGATTGATGCCCACGGCTGGTTGGGCGCAGGGCGGTCCGAAGAAAGAGTCCTCTGAGACGGTGGCCCGGCCCCGCAAGAAGGATTCGGCGCAACCGGAGCCGGAGCAGACCAAGATCCCATCGAAGCTCCAGAAGAAGGATCTTCCGGCCGATCTGCCCACCTTCAAGAGCGACGTCACCACGGTGACGGTTGATGTGGCCGTGCTGGACAATAAGGGCCGCTTTATCCCGGGCATCCCCAAGGGCAACTTCCGCATCCTGGAGGACAACGTTCCACAGCAGATCTCTAACTTCGGCATGGGCGAAGCGCCGATGACGGTGGCGATGGTGATCGAGTTCTCAAACCTGTTCCAGGGCTATTGGACGTATGGCTGGATGGAGACCCTGCAGGCGTCTTACGGCTTTCTGGAAACGCTGAAGCCGGAAGACTACGTGGCGGTGGTGGCCTACGATTTGAGGCCGGAGATTTTGTCCGACTTTTCCACCGATAAGCGCAAAGCGATGGAAGCGATGCAGCGTCTGCGCATTGCGGCGTATTCGGAATCGAATCTATATGATGCCCTTACCGACACGGCGGAGCGGATGTCCGAAATTGAAGGTCGCAAGGCGATCGTGGTGATTGCCAGTGGCATTGACACGTTTTCAAAGCTGACGTTCGACAAGACCCGGCGCCAGTTGCAAACGGCCGGAGTGCCGATCTATTCGATCGGCATCATGCAGTACATCCGGGAAATCATGGATGCGCGCGGCATGATGGGCTCCATTGCGCGCCTGGACTTCCTGCAGGCCGACAACCAGTTACGCACGTTCTCCAAGGAGACCGGCGGCCAGTCGTTTTTCCCCCGCTTTGCCGGCGAGTATCGGGGGATCTTTGGGGCCATCCATGAAGCCTTGCGCAACCAGTACTCGATTGGTTATCAACCCACCAATACGGAGCGCGACGGGAAGTTCCGCAAGCTGAAGGTGGAACTGGTGGCGCCCGACGGGCAACCCCTCCGCATCACCGATGAGAAGGGCAAACCGATGAAGTATACGATTGTGGCCAAGAGCGGCTACAACGCTCCACGCGCGGTGGAATAAATTCGCCAGACAGGCCCCGAACAGCGGCCAAAGTCAAGCGAAATAACTATCGCCCTCACAGCCCGATACGAGGCCATTGACAGCTTCGTGATGTGACTGTTACCTTCGCAGAGCTTTCTGATGGACGACTCCTCCAAAAAACATACCACCACAGTATTGCTGGTGGACGATAATCACGATGGTCTATCGGCGCGCAAGCATGTCTTGGGCGAGCTGGGCTATCGCATACTGACCGCCTCTTCAGCCAAGGCGGCTCTGGAAATATTCCCGCGGGAGGCCGTGGATCTGGTGGTCACCGACTACAAGATGCCGGACATGAGCGGGATTGAGCTGATTCAGAAACTACGTGCAGTACGGGCGGGCGTGCCCATAGTTCTAATCTCGGGATTTGTTAACGTCCTGGGTCTGGATGAGCACACGACAGGTGCGGATGTGGTGATGATGAAGAATTCGGCCGAGGTTCCGGTTCTGGTCCGGAGTGTACAGCGCTTGCTGAACCGCAAACCGCGGAAGCCGGTGGGTACACAGCGGGTTGAGTTGCGGAGCAAGAAGAAGACGGTCTAGCAGTTTTAAAGTGCGGTCCCTGGTGGATCGCAAAGAAAATGGTGTTCTTTTGATGGGCGGCTCCCAATCCGGGGCCGCCCATTTTGCTTGGCCGCGCTTCGTCTCGCTTTGCCCGGGGCCAGTGGGTTGGGAAAACAAGACGATGCGATGCCGGTAACGGTACAGTGGGGAGGAAGATGAACGTGCTGAAACTGTTGCCGATGCTGCTGGTGTTGGCTGGGCCGGGTGGCGCTGTGTCGGCTCCGAAGAAGGCCGCGCCCGCGAAGACGGCTCAAAAGAACGCCCGGACTGGGGCCAAGGCCCAGCCGGTGCCGGGCCAGGTGCGCCAGTGGATGAACAAGTTGACGCTCCGACAGCAGGTGGCCCAACTGGTGGTCATTCGCTTTTACGGCGACGCGCCGTCATCAAAGACCAAGGCGTATCGTGAGTTCAACCGCCTGGTGAAGCAGTCCGGGGTGGGCGGCTTGATTGTGCTGAACCGGGTGCGCAATGGCGTGGTGGTGAATGCTGAACCCTATGCGATGGCCGCCTTTCTGAATCGCATGCAGCGGGCAGCGGCGCTGCCGCTGATTGTGGGCGGCGATTTTGAGCGGGGGGCGTCGATGCGGATGTCGGGAACGGCCAAGTTTCCTCACAACATGGCCTACGGCGCGGCGCGAGATCTGGAGGCGACGCGCTTTCTGGGGCTGCACACCGCGCGGGAGGCGCGCGCGATGGGCGTGCATTGGATCTTCACGCCGGACGCGGATGTGAACAATAACCCGGACAATCCGGTGATCGGTCTGCGGTCATTCAGCGAGGACCCCGATGAGGTGGCCAAACACGTGGTGGCCTACATTGACGGCGCACGCAGTGACCCCAAGACCCAGGTGCTGCTCTCCGTCAAGCACTTTCCCGGACATGGCGACACGGCTGTCGATAGCCACTTTGGCCTGCCGGTGATTGCCGCCGACCGGGCGCGACTGGATGCGGTGGAGCTGAAGCCGTTCCGGGCCGCCATTGCGGCTCAGGTGGATTCGGTGATGTCGTCCCATTTGCGCGTTCCGGCGCTGGAGCCGGAAGAGATTCCGGGTACGGTCTCAAAGAACATCATGACCAAGCTGCTGCAGGAGGAGCTGGGCTTTACGGGTCTGGTGACGACGGACGCGATGGACATGCAGGGGCTAACCAAGCTCTATTCCTCCGGTGAGGCGGCGGTGCGGGCGCTGGAAGCGGGTGTCGATGTCCTGTTGATCCCCTCTAACCCGGACCAGGCGATTGATGGCGTAGTGAAGGCTGTGTCGAGTGGCCGGATCTCCAAGGAACGGCTCCGGCAGAGTGTCGAGAAGGTGCTGGCGGCGAAGGTCCGCCTGGGGTTGCACAAGAAACGTTTGGTGGAACTGGAAGAGCTGTCGGAGGTTCTCGATTCTGAAGATGCGGCGGGTCAGGCGCAGCAGGTGGCGGAGCAGGCGTTGACGCTGGTCCGCAACGAGCAGAGTGCGCTGCCGCTGAAGGTGCCGGAAAAAGCCTGCCTTTACATCTTGAGCGAGAACCGCTATTCGCAGCTGGGGCGCCGGTTGATTGATGAGGTCAAGGAGCAGGCGCCCCGCCTCTATACGCAGTGGCTGGATTCCACCATGCCGGAGCCGGCCTTTGAGGAAGTGGTGAGGCGTGCCCAAAGCTGCTCCGCCGTGGTACTGGCCGCCTTCAGCCAGCAGCTTTCGGCCGCGCCCACCCGCTTTGTGGGGCAACTCCAGCAGGGGCCCGCCCCGGTGGCGTTGATCAGCTTTGGCAACCCTTACTTGATGCGGTCGTTTCCCAGGGTGAACGCCTATGTCGCCACTTTCTCGACGGCGCCGACGTCAGAAGCCGCGGTGGCCAAAGCGATTCTGGGTGCCATTCCCTTCCGTGGCCGATCTCCGGTGACGATTCCCAATCTGGCGGCCTATGGAGCCGGGCTGGACTAGTCCGCTGAGTCGGGCTTTACCCTGTGTCCGACTGACCCGGGGGCTGGGTCGGCCCGGGCCAGAAGGCTTGACAGATGCATTAATAAATTGTTACCTTTAGGAAGCCTGGGTACTTCCTGCGGCAAGTTGGCTAGCCCACGCTGGCGTCAGCCTGGTTGAACACTTCGTGCAGCAGCCTTACTTCATTGTCGTCCTCGCCCATTCCCTCCACGGACGCCTGAGACGTGTGCACGTCCCTTATTCAGTCCTTTATTCGGTGATTGCGCTGGCGCTGGTGGGTGCGATCTCGGTGGTGGGCTTTGTGGGCAGCTATGGCCGCATGCTGCTGAAGGTGAGCAACTACAACGACCTCCGCACGGAAGTGAGTGCTCTGCGGACCCGTTATGACCGGCTGCGCAAAGAGTCGGAAGAGAAGAATCAGCAGCTGGCCACGTTCCAGATGTATGCACGGGAAGTCTCCACCATGTTCGGCCTGAAGCCCAAGTTGGAGGGGCCGGTGTCGATCTCAAGCGAAGGCACGTTGATGCCGACGCTGAAAGATTCCGTGGCCGAATACAGCTTTCTGCGCACGGCGACATTTGCGCAGTTGAACCGCCGGTCGAAACTGGGTCCGGTGGCGCTGCCCAGTTTGTGGCCGGTCAGTGGCCGCCTGATGTCCTTTTTCGGCAAGCGGACCGATCCGTTCTCTGGTGGCGGGGCCATTCATACCGGTGTCGATATCTCGGTGCCATCCGGCACGGCGGTGCGGGCCGCAGCTGACGGGGTGGTGACCTACGCGCAGACGTTCTCCGGGTACGGCAAGATTGTGATGCTGGATCACGGTGGTGGTTGCACCACCTATTACGCCCATTTGTCGCGCTATGAAGTGCTGCCGGGACAGGCCGTGCGGCGCGGCGATGTGATCGCCTATTCGGGCTCCACTGGTCGCACCACCTCGCCCCACTTGCACTACGAAGTCCGCATGAATGGCATGCCGGTGAACCCGTATCAGTATCTGGCCCGGTCGGCGCTTTCATCCTCGCCCGCTAAGCGCGATTTCCCGTTCTAGTTTCGGGCCTCACTTCAGCAATCCCGGCCGCTAGCCCTCAAGCGAGTGGGTGTGTTCTTCACTCACCACCACGACGCCGTTCTCCGTGACCGTGTAGCCGCGCGAGCGGTCGGCTTCGGGATCCATGCCTAACTGAGTGCCTTCGGGCAGGACGACGCCGGTATCGATGATCGCGCGCTTAATGCGGCTGCCGCGGCCCACCCAGACGTTGGGCATCAGGATGGAATCCTCTACCTCGCAATAGCTGTTGACGCGGACGCCGGGCGATAGCAAGCTGCGGACCACGCGGCCGCCGGAAACAATGCAACCATGGGCGACGATGGAATCGACGGCCACCCCCATGCGCTGTCCCTGCTGGCCAAAAACGAATTTGGCCGGGGGATTCAGGCTCATGTGGGTGCGGATGGGCCAGGCCCGATCGTAGAGATTGAACTCCGGCGTTACTTTCACCAGATCCATGTTCGCTTCATAGAAAGCGTCAATGGTGCCGACGTCGCGCCAGTAGTGGGCACTCTTGCCGTTGAGGTCGCGGAAGTCATAGGCCACAACCTTGCTCCGCTGGACGAGGCGCGGGATGATGTCTTTGCCGAAATCGTGGGATGAGTGCGGGTCGTCGGCATCTTCGAGCAATGCCTTCAGCAGAATGGGCGTGGAGAACAGGTAGACGCCCATCGAGACGGAGACTTTGTCGGCATTGAAGATACTGCGCGTGGGATGGTCATGCTTGGGCTTTTCCTCAAAGCTCCGGATGCGGTAGTCGGCATCGATGGCGGCGACTCCGAAATGGACCGCCTCGGCGGGGTCCACCTGGATGGTGGCGATAGTGAGGTCCGCTTGCTGCTGCCGGTGCCAGTTGAGCATCTCGGCGTAGTTCATCTTGTAGATGTGGTCGCCGGAAACGATCAGCGTAAACACCGGGGCTTCGGCGATGATCGATTCTATGTTCTGATAGACCGCGTCGGCGGTGCCCAGATACCAATCGGAATGGATGCGCTTCATGGGCGGCACCACTTCGATGAACTCGCCCATGGAGGAGGAGAAGATGCTCCAGCCGTCGCGGATGTGGCGCGACAGTTCCAGCGATTTGTACTGCGTCAGGACGAAGATGCGCCGGATGTTGGAGTTCACGCAATTGGAGAGCGTGAAGTCGATGATCCGGTAAATGGCGCCGAACGTAACAGCCGGTTTCGCCAGATTGCGCGTCAGGGGTGATAGCCGTTCGCCGGCCCCACCCGCCAGAAGAATCGCCAGGACGTTTTCCATCCTTCTTGATTGTCCCAGGCTTGCAGGCCGGCGGGGCCCTTGCATCGCCGCGGGGAACTGGCGTATAGTAAAAGCGCTATGCGCGCCTTTTATGGCAACTCGTTTCGATTTTGGTCCTGGTATTCGCCTGGGCCCTGACGAGTAGCGCATCCACCGATTCGCACTATTCCTCAAGCGGCCCACTCAGCAAAGAGTTGGGCCGCTTTTGTTTTTGCCGGACAGATTTCTTGATCGAAGGAGTTGGGACAAATTATGGTGATCTCCCTGAAGAGACATGCGACTAAAGAGCAGATCGAAGAGGTTTGCGACCGGATTCGCGATTTTGGCTACAAGATTCATGCCAGCGAAGGCGCAGAGCGCGTCATCATTGGCGCCGTTGGCGTAGGCGATGTGTCGCACTGCCTGGATTCGCTGCGCGCGATGCCTCAGGTGGAGAAGGCGGTGCGGATTTCGGCACCCTATAAGTTTGTCAGCCTCGAATACAAGGAGAGCCCCACCGTGGTCCGCATCCCGGTTGTCCGCGGCTCTGCCATTGAGATCGGCGGCGATGATTTCACGGTGATGGCCGGCCCGTGCTCAGTGGAGAGCGAAGCGCAGATCATGCAGTGCGCCGAGGAAGTGGCCGCGGCCGGCGCGCGCATTCTGCGTGGTGGCGCGTTTAAGCCGCGCACGTCGCCCTACGACTTTCAGGGCATGGCCGAGGAAGGCTTGAAGCTGCTGGCCAAGGCGCGCCAGCATACCGGTCTGGCGATCGTCACGGAAGTGATGTCGGACCGGGATGTGCCGCTGGTGGCGGAGTACGCCGACATCCTGCAGATTGGCGCGCGCAACATGCAGAACTTTGCACTGCTGAAGGAACTGGGCACCTGCGGGCGCCCGATTCTGCTGAAGCGGGGCTTAAGCTCGACGATCAAGGAGCTGTTGATGTCGGCCGAGTACATCGTCGCGCATGGCAACCCGAACGTGATGTTGTGCGAGCGGGGCATCCGCACCTTTGAGACCGCGACCCGCAACACCTTCGACATCTCGGCCGTACCGGTGCTGAAGGAGTTGACGCATCTGCCCATCATCCTCGACCCTAGCCACGCCACCGGCAAGCGGAGCCTGGTGCCGCCGCTGTGTCGCGCCGCAGTAGCAGTGGGTGCCGATGGCATCATCATCGAGATGCATCCGCACCCGGAAAAGGCCGTCTCCGATGGTGCACAGTCACTGGACTTCAACCAGTTCAACACCATGATGCGCGACATCCAGCCGTACGTAGCGCTGTGGCGCCAGAGCCGCGAAAGCATGCTGGCCCTGGCCTAAGCCCGGGCGGTGAGGGTGTGGGAAGTGGCGGGAGCCAAGGTGGGCGCAACAGCCTGCTAAGCTACGAATAGCGTGATGCGCCTTGGACCTTGGAGTCTCGCTACTTTGCTCATCCTGCTTTGCCTAGCAGTGGGCGGTGGCATTTTCTATTTTCGGAGCGCGGACATGCCAGTCCATGAGCTGGCGCGTTACCTGCCGGCCAAAGACGCGGTCGTGATCTCGATTGACGTCAAGTCACTGCGCTCAGCGGGACTGCTGGAGGCGTTGGCGGGATCCCGTGTCACCGAGGAAGCCGACTATCGCTCCTTCGTCGATATTACTGGCTTTGACTACCGCACCGATCTGGACGCGCTCCTGTATTCCTCCAGCAACGGCAACATCTATCTGCTGGCGTCGGGCCGGTTCGATTGGAACGCCATCACCAGCTATGCCAGCGGGCAGGGCGCATCATGCCGGTATGCTTTTTGCCGGATGCGGTCCAGCCAAGCGGGCAAGTGGCTTTCATTTTTCCCTTTGCGGTCGAACGTAGTGGGTTTTGCGGTGTCGTCGGATGAGTTGGCGGCTTTGGAATTGCAGAAGCAATCGGATCCGCTGCCCGCCGGGGCGTTCGCCGATCAGGCCTCGATTGCCGTGCCCGCGCGGCTGTTTAAGGCCGATGCCACGGATGTGCCGGCCAGCCTATCGCCTTGGTTTAAGTTGCTGGCGGGTGCTCAGTCCGCCCGCTTTGCGATGGGGATGCGCAACGGCGATTTTGAGATTAAGATGCGGGTGGAGTGCCCGTCAGCACAATCAAGCGCCAGCGTCGCCCAGCGATTGAACGAGGGTCTGCGGCAACTGCGCGAGGCTTCACCGGGGCCTGAAGGAGACGCCCCGGTGACGGGTCTGCCGCTGATGCTTTCGCGCGGAGACGTCAAGCAGGAAGACCGCGCGGTGGTGGCCACCTGGTCCGTGAATCAGGGACTAGTCGAGTCTCTGCTAAGCGGCCGGATCTAGGGCGAGCAGGCGGCCCGAGCGACACTCATGAGCGCGTGTCTGGTGGCCGGCAACATTGTGGTGGACACGCTGGTCCGCCCGGTGACCAAGATCCACTGGGGGACGACGCAATGGGTGGATGCGATCGCCCAAAGCCTGGGTGGCAATGGCGCCAATACGTCGTTTGCGCTGGGCATGCTGGGCTTCCCGGTGCGGCTGATGGGCGACGTGGGCGATGATCCGGCGGGCGAGTTTGCGCTGGCTGAGCTGCATCGCGCCGGAGTGGCTACGAAGCACGTGCAGCGCACCACCGCTGCGACAGCCGCCACGGTAGCGTTGGTCGATCCTGAGGGGCGGCGGGCATTGCTGCATGTGCCGGGGGCCAGTGCGGAGGCATTTCGGGAAGTGCCGCTGGTGTGGCCGAACGACGTCACGCACCTCCACATCGCCAATCCTTATGCGGTGCCGCACCTGCGGCAGCATGCGCCGGCGATGCTGCGCCGGGCGAAGGAACGCGGGATGTCCACATCGCTCGATTGCGGTTGGGATGCGCGCGGGGAGTGGAACATGGTGCTGGACCCGTGCTTGCCGTTCACCGATCTCCTGTTCCTGAACGAAAGCGAAGCCGAGCATTTGGGAGATCCGCAAGCCCCGGTGGTGGTGAAGAAACTGGGTGAGCGCGGCTGTTCGGTGAATGCCCAACTGGTGCCCGGCTTTGCGGTGGCCGCGGTGGATTCGACCGGTGCCGGGGACTGCTTTGTCGCCGGCTTTCTGGCCGCCCGGCAGCGCGGATCGACGATGATGGAAGCCGCCCGCTTCGCCAACGCGGTGGGCGCGTTGAGCGTCTCTCAGCTGGGTTCAGTGGCGGGCGTAATCAATTACGCCGAGACGCAGGCCTGGATCAGCCGTCAACCCGCGCGCTAGACGCCTACCGGCCCGCGATCATCTGGCCCAACCGGAAGGGCAGGGTACAGATGCCCCAGATCAGGCTCAGCACGCCACCCACGGCCACACCCACGATCTTGAACGGCAACAGCAGAAGCCAGACCAGCGGGTAGAGCACCAGGGCCACAATCGCCAGCGGCGCGCACAGCATGAAGAGGACGCACCACAACAGAAATCCGATCATCAGCCTAGACTACGTGTTGGCGAAGGAGTTTGTTCCCTGACTACGGCTTGGGTTTCGCTTCCGGCTTCTCGGCGTCGATTTTGATCTGTTTCAGCATCTCGGCATCGGGCGGCATCTCTTCTTTGCCAGCGGGGAACTTGCCCATGCTGAAAATGTAAGCCAGGATGTCGGCGTTGGTCTGGCGGGACAGCGTTTTCGGTTTGCTGATGGGCATGGTGGTGCGGATGCGCTCGAATAGATCGCCCACTGTCAGACCGTTCCAGTTGGCCAGAAATTCGCCACCGGTCAGCGGCGGCGACATCTCGCCCCCGCTCATCAGGTCGCCATGGCAACTAGCGCACTCTTTCTTATAAAGCGGCTGGCCCCGCTGGGCCTGCTCGTCGGTGTAAATACCGTCCCAGGTGGATTGCGTGGGCTCCGGGGCCTGGGCCGCGACAACTACGAGGGAGAAAGCGAGCGTGCCCGCCACCAGGGCGTAGGTCAGGTTCCGGTTCATGACTGTTGCTGCCAGTTTAGCGCTGTGCTCCGCCGCCCGCCACGCCTTGGCTGGGCGAACGCTCCTCGGTGGCCGGCAGCGTGAAGGCGATGTACTCGCCGGAGTACGCGCCGCCGCTGACTGCGACGATGATGTACTGCTTGCCGTTCAACATGTAGGTCATCGGCGAACCGGTCTGTGGAGCGGGCAGATAGACCGCGCCGACCTCTTTGCCGTTGCCCTTGTCATAGGCGCGCAGCATCGCCCCGCGAGCGCGGCCCGGAGGGCTGGTGACGGCGCCGTCTCCGGCGATCACCAGCGTCTTGGTGACCAGTGTGCCGACATTGAAGCCCGATTGTCCGGTGCGCGGAATGGTCAGGCCTTTCAGGGCGGGATGGTTGCGGATGAAGTCCGGCGTTTCGCCATGGGCGATCTGCCAGACGATCTCGCCGCGGTCCAGGTTGATGGCGGAGATGGTGCTGTAGGGCGGCTTGATCAACGGCAAGCCATCGACGTTCAAGGCTCCACCACCGCCGCCAGCGGGCGGGGCCGCGGGGCGACGCGTGGGCAGGGGGGAATCGGCACCAGCGCCTTCACCGGGGCCGGTGCGGAGGCGAATCTCCTGTCCGGCGGTGCCCGCAAAGTAGTCCACCTCGGAAATCTCCTTGGGTGGCTTGATCAGCCCGATGGGCGTCAGGCAGGCGTTGCAGGCGAAGGCGTAGATGGTGTGAGTTTCCGGGTCATAAGAAGCGCCCGGCCAGTTGGTACCGCCGCTGGCCGTGCCCAGCGTCAGGGTGGCCAGCGGGCCTTCGACCTTGCTGACTACCGGCGGCGTATAGACCGGGCCCAGCTTGTACTTGGACGCGATTGCCAGGCCCTTCTCCTTGAGGGCGGGCGTGAAGTCGATCAGGTCTTCCTTCGTCACGCCGTTGCGGCTATAGACAGGCGGCTTGCTGGGGAAGGGCTGGGTGGGTGCGTACCATTCACCCGGGACATCGCCCTTCTCGACGGGCTTTTCGACGATGGGCCAGACCGGATTACCAGTGACGCGATCAAACACGTAGAGGAATCCCTGTTTACTGGGCTGGGCGACGGCCTTGATGTTCTTGCCGTCCACGGTGATGTCGGCCAGGATGGGGGCGGAGGAGATGTCCATGTCCCAGATGGGGTGGTGGACCAGTTGGTAGTGCCACTTGCGCTGGCCGGTCTTTAGGTCGACGCAGACTAGGCTTTCGCCATAGAGGTTGTCGCCCGGGCGGTGGCCGCCGTAGTAATCCGAGGTGGGGGATTCCACCGGCAGATAGGCCAGGCCCAGTTGCTCGTCCACGGTCATCTGGGTCCAGACGCCATTGT
This sequence comes from Bryobacteraceae bacterium, assembly GCA_947458745.1. Classification (GTDB taxonomy): domain Bacteria; phylum Acidobacteriota; class Terriglobia; order Bryobacterales; family Bryobacteraceae; genus JAPKYZ01. The sequence goes on from CANGYQ010000014.1 coordinate 72,763, forward strand.
TGCCGGTGTACTCGGCGGAGCCGTTCAGCCAAGTGTCGTAGCCGTGCTCACCCTTTTTGGGGATGGTGTGGAAAATCCACAGCCGCTTGCCGGTACGGACGTCGAAGCCGCGCACGTAGCCTTTGTTGTTGGTCTTGGTCTTGGGCGTCATGCCTTCGCGGAAGGCCGCGCCGATGATGACGGTGTCCTTGGCCACGACGGGTGCGGACTGGAGGCCCACTTCGCCGGTGGTCAGGTCCGGCATGATGGTCTGGTCCATTTCGAGCTTCAGGTCGACCGAGCCGCCTTTGCCGAACGTGGGCACGGGCGCACCGGTCTTGGCATTGAGGGCGATCAACCGATAACCCGGCGTCACATAGAGGACGCGCTCCTCCTTGCCATCGGACCAGTAGGCTAAGCCGCGGCCGGACAGCTGGCGGGGGGCCGCCGCGCCGCGTTCGCCTTCACGTTCGCCATGCACCCACATCAGTTCGCCAGTGGCGGCGTCGAGAGCCACCACGGCCCGGCGTGAACCGGCCGTCGCGTAGACCACGCCACCCACCATCAACGGCGTGCCTTCCAGCTTGAACTCCGGCCGGTTGCCCAGGCTATCGGTCTTGAAGCGCCAGGCGACCTCCAGCGTCTTGAAGTTGCCGGCGTTGATCTGGTCGAGCGGCCGGTAACGGGTGCCAGCCAAATCCGCGGCGTAGGTGGGCCATTCGGTGTCTTTGGGTTTGAACTGCGCGGCGGCGGGCAGTGCGTTGATGGACAGCAGTGCCAGCGCCAGAATGGCGCGCGGTGCCTGGACCTGCAGGTGGCGAGGCGAACAGGGCATGGACAGGGCTCCTCATGTACTGGGCGGACCACTGGGTACGCTCAGGCGATCTTGCCGAACTCGGGCAGTGGGACGCAGCGCGACGGCGTCGGGAGGGTAGCCCAACAACGACCCGCAGGTCCGGATAGATCGTATTACAAGGCTTACGAGAACGCAAACGGCTTACCGGCCCGGAGGTGCGTTGGGGCACGGACCTTCCCCTAAGTTTCAGAGCCGAGCCAAGTGCCCGGGGTTGACCGGAAGTCCGGTTCCACCGTGCCGTGTGCGGTGACGAACTGGCCATACAGATCAAGAAACTGGCGTGCCACCACCGGCCAGTCAAGCGACGCTGCCGTCGCCAAGGCCCGGGCGCGGCGCTCTTCACGGTCAGGAGACTGGAAGGTATCTAGCACCGCTTGCGTAAACACGCCAGCTTCCGGCGCGGCCAGCCAGGCATTGCCGGCATGGGCAAACGACGTGATGCCTCCTCGATCCGGTGCCACCAGCGGCGTGCCGCTGGCCATGGCTTCCAGTGGCGCAATGCCGAAGGGCTCGGCTGGATTGGTGTGGACGAACACGTCGGCATTCGCGTAGAGCCCGGCCAGTTCCTCCCGCCCGGCCATGTGGCCCAGAAAATGAGCGTAACCCGGGAAGCGGGCTTCGGCGGCCTGTGTGAGTGCGGCGCGCTCTACGCCGTCGCCCGCCACCAGCAGCCGGTAGTCGTGCTCAAAGTCCTGGCGCAGCAAGCGTTCAAAGGTATCGAGCAGCAGCGGCAGATTCTTCTCTTTGGCCAGACGGCCGGCATACAGGACCAGCCGTGAATCGGGATTGCCACCGGCGGCCTGCGCCAAGCGGGTATGCTCCGCTGCGGTGCGGTGTTGGGGGCTGAACCGCTTGAGATCGACACCGTTGGGACGGATCCAGATGCCGCGCTCCCGCACGTGGCCGCGCGAGGCGATGCGTAGTTCGTCGGCCGTATGATGCGACACGGTGACGTGGTGATCAAAGAAAGCGAAATAGACCCACTTCATGTACCAACGCGCAAAGGCCTGGCCCCAGGAGGAGTGCGTGAGATAGACCGCTAAGTTGTCGTCCATCCGCTCGCAACTCATGCCCACCAGCACCGGGCGCTTGTGCAGGCCCGGGAAGAGCCCGCGCCGGATGGCACCGGCCAGATAGTGGAGGCAGTACTTATCGCAGACCTCAATCAGGTCCGGCTGTTCCGCCCGGACGATCTCCGCCACGCGATGATGCACGCCGGGCCAGCGGTTGGGGTAGATCACCCGGTACCCGGGGTTCATCCGGGTGGACGGCGCGGCCACGGTGTAGAGCCGCGTGTGCTGGCGCCGCTCAAAGCCATCCTGCTCGCCGGGTACCACCAGCACCTTCTGCCGCCCATCCTGCTCCGCGGCTTCCAGCAACGCCCGGTAGTAGGTGGCAATCCCGCCGGACTTGGCGTGCCAGGCATTGGTCAGGTGCAGGGAGATCATCGCGGTGCAACCGCGCTGCGCAATCCAGCGGTGGACCGCCAGACCAACTTGGGGCCGCTGGCCACAAAGCCCACCAGCAAGGCCGGAAAGCGGGCGATGTCCCGCCACAACGGTTGGGCACCTACGCCCACGATCAGCGACCCACGGCGCATCGAATAGAGGTTGAACAACGTCGAGAAGACCGTGAAGATCATCGAAACCAGAATCGACGGCAACAGCTTGGGCGTGCCCCGCAGCCAGTGGATCAGAAACTCAATGCCGTGCTGGAAGATGGGCAGCAGGAACATGGCCGTGAGGTTGGCCAGCCAAGCGGGTTCCGCGCGGCGGAAGGCCTGCGTCATGGAGCCATAGCAGCCGGAAGCGATCAGGCGATAGGCAAACTCGGCCAACGCCGCACCCCAGGCCGCATCCAGGCCTGATGAAAGGTTCACTCCGAAAAACAGGGAGAAGCGGATCAGCGCGCTGAACAGCGACGCCTTCCAGTGCCAGCATTCGATCAAGTGATAGCCCGGGCGGCGGAGCAGGTCAGCCAACACGTTCTGTACCGTTACGGTGCCGGGGGCGAGGGGGGAAGGGGACTCAGGGGACATCCTGTTTCAGGGTAGTGACATCGCATTTCCATTCAATGACGGATGCTTGAAGGCCCCGATAATTATCGGTGAGAGTTTGGTCACGAACCGGCGTGAGGCTACGGCTGAGATGCGATAGCGGACGCGGGGTCCGCCACAATCATCAGCGAGGTCCGGGGGAAGGCGAACTTCTTGCCCAGTTCGTCGATGACGTTCACCTGGCAGACGTAGGTGCCGGGCTTCAAGTCCTTCAGCGGCAACTGGAGCCGCAAGGGCACGGTATTCTCGCCCCGGGTTCCGATGCGGAAGGCGCGCGCCGGGGCCGATTCGGCCATCTTGCGATTCTCCTGCAGCAACGACAAACTGGCCGACACGCCCACCATGCCCGCGGGTCCTAGAGCATTTTCGGGCGCGGTGGGGTCGTACAGTTCGAGATAAGCAAACAGCGTCTGGCCGGACCGGAACGCACGGGTCACGTTGGGCACCAGCTTCTGGCCGTCCGCCGAAATCAGTGGATTCTCCTGCACCAGTTTCTTCTTGTTGGTGGCTCCGGCCAGTTGCTCCTTGACGGGCTGGCGTTGGTTCGAGAGCACCACGGAGCTGAGCCGCAGCGACGTTTCTGCGGCCAGTTCCGGAATGATGACGCTGGTTTCAAACGTCCCGGTCTTGCCTTCGCCATTCTCGCGGGCGATGAAGCGGAGGACATACTTGCCTGGGGTGAGGGTGAAGCCGGTGTCGTACTGGATCTGCTTGCGGGCTACTTCTCCGGCGGTGGCCTGATCGAGCTTCAAGGGAATCGTATCGCGCACCACGGAGGAGACGCGGCCCTTGGAATCCTTGAACTGGGCAATAAAATCAAGCTCGGTGGCCGCCTTGGAACCTTTGTTGCGGAACGCGAGAGCCGCTCCGGAAATACGCACGGTGACGGGCACGAAGTACTTGGTCTTGGAGAGGCGGAAGTAGTCGATCTCGACCGCCAGGGGCAACTCAGTGGAGCTGGTCTCGCTCGACAAGGCCTGCTGCAACTGGGTCTCTTTGTCGCTGCCGGTCATGGTCTTGAAGGTGGACGCCGCGAAGTAGCCTTGCCGGTAGTCGAGCTTGGCGCGGAGCGCGGCCTGCCCGGGGGCAAGCTTCACCTGTACCTTGCGGTAACGGCCATCGTCAGCAGTGTTCAAGCTGACGTAGCTCAAGATGTAGTAGCTATCGATGCTCTTCTGGACTTCGCGCAGGCCCACGGTGAGGTCATTGCCATCGAGCAGTGCCTTGCCGCCCGTATCGGCGGCCAGCGAGTAGAGCGTTTCCTGCTGATTGTTGAAGCTATCGGAGCGTTGGCGCTGGCCTCGGCCACTGGCCAAGGACGTGCCGGAAGCACCGGCCTGGCTGGCGTCGCCACCGGGAGCAGATGCCGACAGGCCACGCGCATCGATCGGGTAGAACGAGACATTGGCCCGCACGGCGGCGGCCACGGTGGAACGCAGCTGGGATTGGTTGTCGACGCCGGTCTTTTCGACACCGCTTGAAAAATAGACCAGCGCCTTCTTCTGTGGATACGGAGAAAGCTTACGCGCGGCGTCTTCGAGGGCGGCCAACTTGCGGTCCGTGTTGAAGATGTTGAACTCGGTATCGTCGGCAACGAAGGCTCCGCTTTGGTCTTCGGCGTCGACTCCGGTTTCGGCCAGGCCCGCCTGCTCGCTGGCTTCGCCGACGCGGATGCTCTTGATGGTGGCCAGCAGCAGTTCGCGATCCGCGGTGAAGTCGAGCACGGTCTTGAGCGACGTGGAGAACGTCATCACGGAGACGACGTCGGAGGCGGAAAGCTGAGTGGAGATGAACTTCTGTGCGGCTTCCACGGCGCGGAACTGTTCGGCCGGCTGCATGGAGGATAGATCAAACATCATCACCATCAGGCGGCGATTCTGGTACTGTTCCTTCAACTCATCACGCTGGGCGGCGGTGACCGGGCGCGGTGCGGCGGGCTTCTGGCGTAGCGCGAAGGTGGGCCCGATGGCCGGCAGCGGGTCAGTGCCCAGGCGTTGGAAATCGAGCGAGCGGATCTGCTGCGGCTTGCTGTCTTCCAGCAGCACGAAATCATCCTTGGACAGCTTGTCGAGCGGCTGCCCGTCTCGGGTGGTGACGGTGACGTTGATGATCACCACCTTGACGTCGGACTTGAACACCACGTCCTGCGCGGCGGCGCGCGGCGGCAGGGCGATCACGAGTGCGAGCAGTGTGGCCAGTGCGGGTTTCAGAAACGGTACCTCAGGACAGCGGTCATCTGCCGCATGAGGGCGGCGGCGGTGGGGGCACCGTAATTGATCGAATTCACCACCGTGCTGACGTTCGAGAAGTTGGTCTGGTTCAGCATGTTGTTGGCTTCCATGCGCAGTTCCAGGCGGCGCCGGGTTTCGCCCAGGGCGAATGATCGGCCGAAGCTCATGTTCACCACCAAGCTGCCCGGTCCGGTGATGGTGTTGCGGCCGGAGTTGCCCAAGGCTCCGTTGGCGGGAACGGCAAAGGCGGCTGGATTGAAGAAGCCGCCGCCACTGTTCACCGGCAGACCCGTCGCATCCGCGCGACGGCTGCCGGTGCCGGAGGTCTGCGCCAGTTGCGTGCCATTGCCCAGGATGCGCGCGGTCAGGGGTGTCCCGGTCTGCGCCGTCAGTGATCCCGACAAGGTCCACTCGCGCAAGGCCCGCGTCAAAACACCACCCGGCGCGCCTCGCGTAGCGCGGGAGCCGATGGGCGAGGTCAACAGCCAGTTCGTGTCGAACACGTGCGCGCGGTTAAAGCTGGACAGGCCACGCTCCGCACTCAAGTCCTGCCAGTTCTGCGCCACGGTGTTGCCCGCGCCGCCGAAGGTGGAGGAGTTGTCGATCGACTTGGACCAGCGGTAAGTTGCCCCAAACGCCACGCCGCGCCGGAAGCGTTGTGTCAGGCGTGAGCTGAATGAATGGAGAATCGAATTGCCGTTCGAAGAATCGTAGACGAAGCCGGTCGCGTTGCCCACCTGATTGCGCGATCCACTGGTCTGCTGGCCCAGGCTATTAGGTGTGGTCTGGACATCCAGGCGCGTGCCCTTGGTGCCCAGATAGGAGAGCTCCGTGAACAGGCCGCGAGGTAGGTCGTGCTGGAGCGAGAAGTTCCAGGTCTGGACGTAGGGCGTGCGGAAGTAGCGGTCAATGGCGATGGTGTTGGTGACATCACCGGGCCGGACGGAGGTGAAGCTCTGCGCCAGTGGTAGTGAATTCTGTGGGGTCGAGTTCACCGTAAAGGACGTGGCAAACGGCGGCTGTTGTGCCAGACGGTTGGCGAAGCCGTTGTAGATCTGGCCGTTGTAGTAAACACCGTAACCCGCGCGGATGATGGTCGATCGCTTCACCCGCGGCAACTTCCAGGCCAGCGCCACGCGCGGCGCAAAGTTGTTGCGGTCCGGGTTCACCAGGCCCGCCGGGAAGGCGCCGGAGAAGCTGCCCGCCTGCCCCGGCGTCACCACCGAGACGGCCGAGAAATTGGGGCCGATTTCGAGGTTGGCCAAGTGGCCGCGCATTTCCTCGACGGGCGAAAAGTACTCATAGCGCAGGCCGAAGTTCAGTGTCAGCCGGGCGTGGACCTTGAAGTCATCTGAGACGAATGCCGAGATGTTGTTCTGCCGGAAGTAGGTGCTGGTATCGCCAAAGCGAATGGAGCTGGATTGCGCATAGCCGTAGAGGTAATCGGCCAGATCGAAGCCCGTGCCGGCCACCGGTGTCCCGGCAGCACTCAGTTGGCTGGTGGCTTGCCCGGTGAAGTTCAGCGTGCCACGGGCATTAGGGTCGGTGCGGTTGGATGGACTGGCTCGCCGGTAGTCGACGCCGGAGGTGACGGAATGGCGTCCGTAGATGAACGTCAGCCCTTCCCCCAGGCCCAGCGTCTGAGTGCGGTTCAGCGACGGATTACCGTCGGATAGCGCTCCAAAGTTGGTGAAGTTCAGGTTTGGTGGGCCGAAATTGAGCGGGTTCCTTGACGTGCCCGCGATGCCCGCTTGTGTTGCCACATCCGGGCCGAAGGCGAAGTAGGGCACCAGTTCATTGCGGTTGCGATTGAACGTCACCCGCGCGTTGCTGATGATGCGCTTGGCCAGATTCCGGGTCCAGCTCAAGTTGGTGTTCAAGCCGCTGCCGGATGAAGTGTCGCTGAAGGTATAGGGCTGCAGGTTGGTGCCATCACGGGTCTGCAGGCCCAGGTTGAGCGCCAGGCGGTCTTTCTTGGTGACGGTGCGCTGCAACCGGAGATTCAGGTTCACGCTATCCTGCGCGGCCGCGCCGTAGAAGGCGTAGTTGTTGACGCGGGCTTCGGTGGTGGGGCGGGGAATGTAGCTGAGCAGTTTCTGCGCGATCGGGTCCAGGCGTGAAGCCGGGATGAGGTTGCCCGTCAATGGCTGGCGGGACGCCGGGTCAAACAGTTGCACCGGGCTGGTCCCTTGCAGGCTGTGCGAGAAATCGCCAGATCTCTCCGCGTCCGTCGGTACGGTGGCGAAGGCGGAATAGGGCTGCCGCGAACGCGTGAGGAAGAAGTTGACGGTGAAAAACGTGCTGGAGTCCTTGATCAACTTGCCGATCACCAGCGGCCCGCCCAGCATGACGCCGAAGCGGCTGGTGGCATAGGCGGGCTGGCGCAGGTTGTCGCCGGAAATCGAGAATGGTTTCGCATTCCAGACCGAATTGTTCAGCGTGAACGAGAACATTCCGCGAACCCCCGCGGTGCGGTTGGCTCGATTGCCGAACTGCGTGCCGCCGGAGGGGTTGGGCCGCCGTCCGCGCTGGGCCGCGGCAGCAGCGGGGCCGCCCCGCCCTCCACCAAATCCCCCACCGAACCCACCGCCACCACCTGTTCCGCCAAAGCCACCTCCGAATCCACCGCCCGGACCGCCGCCACCAGGGCCACCTCGTCCGGGAAGGCCGGCCAGTGGTCCGCCTTGCCCACCAGGAACATCGGTGCGGCCGGGGCCGCCTGGTCCACCGAAGCCGCCCATGGCACCCATGCCGCCGGGACCGAACTCACCTTCCGGGCGGAAGCCGCCCATCGACGGATCAAACCGCATGGCGGAATCCATGCCATCCGGCCCCGCATTCTGCCCCAAGCCTTGGCTCAAACTGCCGGAGACCAGAAAGGCTTCGCTGAAAGTGGCTGCCCCGGCTGGACCAGTGCCAGCCAGAGTAGTGCCGTTGTCGGGCACCGCGAACTCAGGCATCTCGGTACTCTCCGGGGCGGCGGCACGGTTGGCACCAGGGCCCATCGCCATCCGGCGCGCCAACTGCGATTCCGCCAACTTCAAGACCACCTCGACGGGTGCAATCGGCCCCAGCACTAGCGCTGTCTGGCGGTATGGTTGGAAGCCAAACATCCGTACTTCCAGATCCACCGTGCCTGCCGCTGCCGCGGGGAGACGGAAGTGGCCATCGGGGCCCGTCACTGTCTCAAAAGCCTGACCACTGAGAGTGGCCCTGACGGTGGCCCCCGGAATCGGTTGATTACCGGAAAGCACCCGTCCTGACTGGCTCCACGCCACCAGGGGCAGCAGGGCGACGGCGCCAAAGCGAATGAACGGCATCAAGCGTGAAATCAAGCGTCTCCTCAGGCTGACCCGATTCCATCCACGCTACGCGTAGTCTTAATTGAGCGGCTCATCATCAGGCGAACACCACGTTGCCACAAATGTTGCTATTACATCGGCCAATAGACGGAAAATCGGCCGGGTGATGGCGTCACACGTTGAATATCTTCCCGCGTTGCTTGATTCGCGTGAACTGCTCAAAGACCCCTTCGAAGGGCCGATATGCGCTCCATGGAAGAGTTCATGAATTTCGACGAGGTCCTTGAGAATCATCGACAGTGGCAGTCGCGTATGGAGATGTACTTCAAGAACCCGGACTATTCCATCGATACGCGTCTTATCCTCAACGGTAAGGCGTTCCCAATCTGGAAATGGTTTCGCGACAACGGACACTTGTTCATCAATCTTCCGCAGTACGCCACCCTGGTGGAATCGCAGACCCGCTTCCGGACCGCGTTGGCGGATGCCGTGGTGAAGGCCAACAGTCTGGTGGTCCGCAACCCGGAGTTCGTTATTGGGGAGCAGAGCGAGTTTGGACGCGCGCTGTCCTCCTTTGAACGAGATTTGAAGGAGTTCCGGAGCCGCACCAAATGGATGACTGGCACCGCCGTTTAGCGCGGCGCACACGACGGCGCACGTGACGGCCGCAGGTGACGGTGTGATCACGCTCATGTTCCAGTCCAATTGCCAAATCTCGACCACCGGGTTATCATTCAGAAAATCCAGGTCGATCATTTTGGGGAGGTTTCATGAGGCGCTTGCTCGCAGTGTCCCTATTCAGCGTGTTGGCATTGCCCGTGCTGAATGCTCAGATTCAAAGCGCCCGCATTGAAGGCACCGTGGAAGATACTTCCGGCGCCGTCATTCCGGGAGCTAAACTGCTGATTGTCAACAACAAGACCCAGGTGAAGGCCGAAGCCGAATCGGATCCGGCGGGATACTATGTTTTCCCGACGCTGACGCCCGGCTTCTACACCTTGACGGCGGAGACCAATGGTTTCCGCAAAGCGACCATCACCAACATTGAAGTGAACGTTGGCGTCAGCATCCGCCAAAACATCAAGCTGGAAATCGGCACGGTCACCGACACGATTCAGGTGGAATCGAACACCGTTCGTGTCCAGACCACCGATGCCACCATCCAGCGCGCTGTCACCATGAAGGACATCGACACGCTGCCGCAGTTGGGCCGTGGTCCGATTGCGCTGGCGACGTATCAGCCGGGCGTGCAGTTGGGCACTAGCCCGAACGATCCCAGCTTTGCGCGTGTCAATGGCATGCGCCAGGGGTCGAATAACAATACTCTCGACGGCATTGAAGTGAACGATCCGGTGTCGCCCCGCCTGGGCCTCACCATGAACGCTAACAATACCGATTCGGTGGAAGAGTTCCGCATCATCACCAACGGCGCCAAAGCCGAGTACGGCCGCAATGCGGGCGGCACGGTGGAATTGATCACCCGCTCCGGCACCAATCAGTTCCGCGGCAACCTGTTTGAGTACCACCGCAACACGGTGCTGAACGCGAACAACTTCTTCAACAAGTCCTCCGGTACTGAGCTGGCCCGGCCCAAGTTCATCCAGAACCAGTTCGGCGGCTCCATTGGTGGCCCGGTGATGATTCCGAAGGTTTTCAACGGCAAGGACAAGCTTTTCTTCTTTTACAACTTCCAGGGCTCGCGCGTGGCGCAGGAAGTGGTTCGCAACCGCACCGTGCTGACCCCGGAAGCGAAGGCTGGACTTTTCCGCTGGGTGGTCCCGGCGGGCCAGCCGAATGCTGGGTCGACGCAGAGCTTTGACATCGTCCGCAATGACCCTCGCGGTTTGGGTATCGACCGCGCCGTGGCCGCCAACCTGGCGCTGCTGCCAGCTCCGAACAACTTTGACGTAGGCGACCGCTTGAACACCGCCGGATTCCGCTTCAACGCCATGGCCAACACGCAGGGCGACCAGCACACGATGAAGACCGATTGGAACGCCACGTCATCCATCCGGGCCTACTTCCGCTACTCCTGGTTCAAGACGCTGACCCCGGCGGATTCACTAAACGGCGCGGAGCAGACGTTCCCGGGCCAGCCCAATGGCACCCAGGGTGGCATCCGCGCCGGTTACTCGACGGGCGTCAACTGGACGGTGAAGCCGACTCTGATCAATGAGTTCCTGATCGGCGTTCAGGGCTCGTCGGTGGAGTTTGGCCGCGTGCGGAGCTTCGCCTACCCGGGTGTCTCCCTCATCGCGGCAAACCTGTTCACGAATCCCATTCCGACCGGTTTCGCGTCCGCTCGGTATTCGCCGGTGCTGCCGCAGATCTCCGACAACGTGTCCTGGATCAAGGGCAAGCACACCTACAAGTTCGGCTTCCGTTATGCCCGGATCAACCAGTTCCAGACGAGCGATGCCAACATCTGGCCCACCATTGGGTTGGGGCAGGGAAATGGCAACGCGGCGCCGGGCAACATTGGACCGACGGGCGGCATCATCGGTTCCGCTGACCGCCAGCGCTTCGACAATCTCTACAACGACCTGCTGGGCCGCGTCAGCTCCATTCAAACGACGTTCTATAGCGACCTGTCTAAATTCCAGACGTTCGGCACACCGCGCGTACGCAACTTCCTTTTCAATGACTACGCCGGGTACTTCCAGGACGACTGGCGGGTGACGAACAATCTGACGCTGAACGTCGGCTTGAGGTATGAATTCTACGGTGTACCCCGGGAGCGCGATGGGCTGCAGGGCAATATCCAGCAGGCCGCCGCGGGCTTGGTGGGGACGGGCACGCAGGCTTTGGATCTCACCGTGGTGAAGTCCAATGGCTGGTTCAATACGGATAAGAATAACTTTGCGCCGCGATTTGGTTTTGCCTGGACGCCGTTTAAGGACGGCAAGACCTCCATTCGCGGCTCCTGGGGCATGTTCTATGATCGCGTCGTCGGTACGGCGGCCATTGATCCTGATGCCACGACGCCGGGCTTTGCTCAGTCGATCTCGGTGTTCCCCAATCAGAATCTCACCGACGTTCGCGTCAGTGACCGTCCGGCCCTGCCCACGCCTCCGGCGACGCCGACTTTGACGCCCGCCGCCAACCGGGTATTTGGTGCGATCAACCTGTTTGATCCCAACTTCCGCCAACCCTACGTGATGCAGACCAACCTGACCATCCAGCGGGAGATTCTGCGCAACACGGTGCTGGAAGTGGGCTACGTGGGCAATCGCGGGGTTAAGCTGCTGCTCGATCAGAACGTCAACCAGACCCGCATCTATACGAGCGGCTTCCTGCGAGACTTCAACGAACTGCGCGCCTTCCAGGCCAACGGTATGGCCACTTCGCCGGGCAATGATCTGGTGCGGATGTTCGGCACAGCGACGACGGCCATCAACACTATCGGCGCGACGCCGATCCGCCAGGGGGCGGTGGGTTTGGCGGCCAACACCGTCGACACGAATAACTTCCAGCGCTACGCCGGCGCGGGGATCTCGCAGTTCTACCTGCGCAACTTCCCGCAGTTCACCAACGTCTGGCAGACCAATAACTCCGGCCGTTCCACCTACGATTCACTTCAGGTGAGCATCCGGCGTCAGGCCGGTGCCTGGAAGGGTGCGTTGAACTACACCTGGTCCAAGAACATCGACAATGCCTCGGTGGATGGCGGCGGCAACACCGGCCCGCTCGACAACTACAACTTTGCTCTCATGCGCGCGCGCTCCGACGCGGACCGCCCGCACACGGTCAGCTGGACTTTGGTCTACACGCTGCCGATTGGGACCGGGAAGCTGATTGGCCGAAACATGCCGGGCTGGCTGGATCGCATCGCGGCGGGTTGGGAAGTGGGCTCGTTGGGCATTATCTCATCGGGTCAGCCGTTCAGCGTTTCTTCGGGTGTGCTGACTGGACCCAATACCACTGACTTTGGTCCACTGGGCAGCAATGTGGGTGCCTTGGCCGACTTCTCCGGAACCGACCGCAATATCGGCAAAATTGAACGCTTCGGCGGCGGAGTCCGCTACTTCACGCCGGAGCAGACCCGGTTGTTCTCGGTGCCGGCCCCGGGTTCTACGGGGAATTCCGGCCGCAACACCTTCCGCGGACCGGGCTTCTTCAATACCGATCTGTCGGTCGTGAAGCGCTTCCGGTTGGCGGAGCGGACGTTCATCACGTTCCGCGCCGAAGGCTACAACCTGCTGAACACGGTGAACTTTATCCCAGCGGCGATCAACCTGCAGACGCCGCAGACGTTCGGGATCATTTCCGCCACTCCGACGGGCGCGTCGAACCAGTCCGGCGCCCGCATTCTGCAGTTCGCACTGCGGTTTGACTTCTAATGGGCTAGTCCCGGGAAACCACGGCTTCGCTTACTGCGCGGTCGTGGTTTCCCAAGTTCCCTGATCCACTTCCGAAGACTCGCCTGCCATCCGGGTGACGTACTTTCCCGATAACTTGGTGCCCTTCATCGCGCCCTCAATGGTTGATTCCAGGCGGTTGCCCTGGATGTCGAATGAGTACACCACCTTTATCTTTTCACCATCGACCGCGATGGACTTCACGGTGCAGGGTACGTCCTGGCCGCCGATGGTGAACGAGACCGAGGCTTTCCACTGGCCGTCGGCCTGCTGCATGGTCAACCGGATATCGCCCGAGGCGGAGCCGCCCTCCCACTTGCCGCGGTAACTGCCGGAAGCGACTGGCTCCGCGCATGCGGCCAGCGCCGCCAGGGTTAGAACTGCGATGGGTTTCCACATAGGGCTAGATCTCCGGGTAGAACTCAAAGAAGGCATCGAGCGACTGCATCAGTTGAGCGCGGATCTCGGTCTCGCCGCCTTCCAGCAAATGCATCGTGACGTGGGCCGTTTGGCCGTTGGTCAACTTCACTTCCGCTTCGCCCACTTCTGCCACATCATCGGCCGGCAGTAGGCGCAGGCCATACACTAACGCGAGTTTTGCCATTCGCCTTGATGGTAGCGCGCGGGCGAATCGTGCCTGTGACAGCCGAGTGAATCGATTCGCAAAAGCCAGTGGCCAGAGGTTCCCGGCGTCCGCTGGCTTGCGCGCGCGGCTCGGTAAGCTTCAGAGGTGCGACGGCAACGGAGCGGTCATGTGGAGGCCCGCTACGGCTTCTGGTAGCCCGGGCCGCGGAGCACTTGGCCGGGCAACGCTCCGGTGTGGTGTTCGCCTTCGAGCACCAGCTTGCCGTTCACCAGCACGTAGGCCATACCGACGGCATACTGGTGGGGCTTGTCGAAGGTGGCGCGGTCGCCAATGGTCTTCGGATCGAACACGGCGACGTCAGCCCAGTAGCCTTCCTTCAGCAAACCGCGATCCTTTACGTTGATCTTGTCCGCGTTGAGACTGGTCATCTTCTGGATGGCGGCTTCCATGCTGACCGCCTTCTGCTCTCGCACATAGCGGCCCAGCACCCGCGCAAAGGTGCCATATGAGCGGGGGTGCGGATTGAGCCGCGATTGCGGGCCGTCGATCGACATGGCCGAGCCATCGGAGCCGATCGAGACATAGGGCTGTTTCATCGCATACGTCATGTCGGCCTCCGAGTGGTGGAAGAAGACCGTGGGCACGCTGCCGTTCTCTTCAAGCAGGATGTCGAAGAACGTCTCCACCGGGTCACCGCCGCGCGCGGCCAGCAGGTCACTCATCCGTTTGCCGACGAACGGCTGGCTCTTGGGGTTTTTGAGTGACACGAGAATCATCCCCTGCCACCCGCCGCCGGTGGCGGTGTAGTGGTTGTACCAGCCGGGTAGGCCTTCCAGAACTTCCTTTTTCATCCGCGCGCGCAGGGCGGGGTCGCGCAGCCGTTCCAGCATCTTCTGATTGCCGCCATCGTGGGCCCAAGGCGGGATGATGGCGCGCAAATTGTTCTGGCCCGCGGTGTAGGGGTAGACATGGGCGCGGATGTCGAAGCCTTCGCCGCGCGCCTTGTCGATCATCGAGATCACTTCCTTCATCTGGCCCCACAGCTTCTGGTCCGCCACTTTCAGGTGGATGATGTCGACGCGGATGTTGGCGCCCTTGCCGATGGCGATGGCTTCCTCGATGGACCGGAACACGCCCAGACCCTCGTCGCGAATGTGCGTCGAATAGATGCCACCGTACTGCTTGGCCACCTTCGCCAACTCCACCAGTTGCGGCGTGGTCATCAAGCTGGAGGGCGGCATCAGCAGCGATGAGCTTAAGCCCATCGCGCCATCCCGCATCGCTTGCCCGACTTCCTTGGCCATGGCCGTCACTTCAGCCGGACTTGCGCCGGTCATGCCGTATCCTTTGACATGCGTCCAGATCTGCGTCTGGCCCACGTAGCTGGCGATGTTCGTGGCGACGCCCCGCTTGGCAACAAAGTCAAAGTATTGGCCCAACGTCGACCATTCGCGCAGCCCCGGCTTGATGGGCCCGGCCGACCCACCTTCTCCCAGCACCATCGTCGTGACGCCTTGCCGGATCATGCTTTCGCACTTCGGCTCATCCACCAGCGTGTCGTCGGAATGATTGTGCATGTCGATGAAGCCGGGGGCCACCACCAGCCCCTTGGCGTCAATCGTGCGGGAGCGCGCCGCGCTCTTCAGGTCGCCGATCGCGGCGATGCGGCCTCCGCGAATACCGACATCCACGGACCGCGCCGGGCCACCGGAGCCATCAACAACGATGCCGCCGATGATGACGACATCAAAGGTCTGTTGCGCGGTGGCAGAAGCGGCCAGCGGGAGAATCGAGAGAAAGCGGCGGCGGATCATTCCAGATCAGTGTATCTGCCAGCCGGGACGGATGGCGAATCCTGGCGTTCGCGTCCATGCAGAATGAGGTGGCGGATGACCGACGAAAGCGCGGCGGCCAGGCTACGGCGCGATCTTAGTGGCCTGCCGGGCCACCAGTTGCCAGCCTTGCGGTGTGCGGGTCCAGACATAGAGCACGTTCAAATGGAGCAGGGTCGGGCTGCCGTCGGCGGCCTTGCTGCCGACGTCCATGTTGCCGCGGACGATGGCGGTCTGGCCCAAAAACATCACTGGTTGGTCGCCCAAGGTGGCCATGGACGTGTTGGGCAGCTTCCTCGCTTTCGCCAGATTGACAATGTCGGCCTTGGATTCCAGGCGTCCGCTGGAGTGGCTGTAGATCAACTGCGGATGGAGCAGCCGTTCCAATGCCGCGGCGTCCTGCGCCAAGGTAGCGACACGCCACGCCTCCATCGCCTCGCGCACTTCACCCGCTGGCTTCCCTGGCGGATCGGCGGCCACGGTTAAGGCGGCAGTGGCGAGGATAGCGGCGACGGTGCGAATCATGGCCCTGCCAGTATATGCAACGCAGCGGAGTCCCTCAGCCGGGCTGTTTGGGGAAATGATTGCCGGGCCGGATGCAAAGTTGAGCTGGCTTTGGTATGATCTTAAAAGTCCCACCTGAAGAGCCGGGCGCGTAGCTCAATTGGCAGAGCAACTGACTCTTAATCAGTAGGTTGAAGGTTCGATTCCTTCCGCGCTCACCACTCATAATAAAGAACTTAGGGATTCAGTCCTTCTCCCAAAATGGCCGTGTGGTAGCAGTTGTGGTAGCAACTTGATGGCAGGGACTTTGAAGCTTGGCCGTTAGGCCTTCTCTTTGCGCCCCAGCGGGACGACCTTGCCGCTATCTGGCTGCGCCGGTCGTTTGGAGCCGAACAGCCGGTCCATGTGGTCCGCTGCCTCACGATCACTACCCTCGAACAGATGGCCGTAGGTGTCCATGGTCAACTTGATCGACGCGTGGCCAAGTCGTTCGGCGATGAGTTTGGGATGCATGCCTGCGGCGATGAACAGGGACGCGTGGGTGTGACGAAGATCGTAGAAGCGGAGCTTGGGTAGCCCTGCTTCGACTGACAGCTTTTGAAACCTGTGCAGCACGTTCGAGACATCGAGCGGTGTGCCTTTGGTGGAGGGGAATACGAAGTCGCCTTCGATCCAATCGTCGCCGACGAATGCCTTGAGTTCCTGAATCTTGTCCTGCTGCCGGTGAAGGGCTGCGACGGTCACGTCGGGAATGCTGAGGGTTCTGCGGCTTCCGGTATTCTTCGTCGTGCGGAGTAGCCAAGTGGCGCCGGGCTCGTCTTTCTTCTTCTTGGTCCGGTGCAGGGCGCGCATCAGCGTGATGCGGCCAGCGTCGAGATTCACTTCACTCCACTTCAGGCCGAAGAGTTCGCTGGGGCGGGCCCCGGTGGTTAGCGCCGTCGTGAAGAGGGCTTCAAACTTGTCGCCGCAAATCGCAGCCAGAAAAATGTCCGATTGCGCCGGGGTGAAGAACTTGAGTTGATCAGGCTTGCTGCTGACCGCCTTGCGGCGTTTGGCGGTCCGCATGCGGGCCGAGGCCGGATTGCGCTCGATGACGTTCCAGTCGACCGCAAAGTTGAGGGCTCGCCGCAAGACACGGTGCATGTACTCCACGGTGGCGACGGCGAGTCCAATGTTGCTCTTGGACTTCAGAAATTGATCCACGTCACGGGTGCTGATCTCGCGCACACGCTTTGCTCCCAGTGCCGGTACGATGTGCTTTTCCGTGTGGTAGCGATAGTCCTGATGAACGGACGGCGACACGCCGTACTCGTTGTCATCGTTGGGCTTGATGTGTTCGAGAAAACGCTTCATGAAGTTGGTGAGCGTCTCGGTCTTGGCAGCCGCTTCCAGACCAATGCCCAGCAGGCGCTCCTCTTCGATGGCCTTGTCTTCCGCCTCGCGCTTGGTCTTGGCCCAAACCCATTTGCGTCCGCCGGCCGTTAGCCGGACAGCGCAGCGGTAGTATTCGTTGCGGCCATTGCTGGCCTTAAATGCTCGCGGCATGACGCTAATCTCCCTTTCGCTCCAGGTCTCGGCGGATGATCTCAACGAAAGACGGCACTGCCTTGCCGAGGACATCGAGTTGAGCCTCGATGGATCGGCCACCCGAGGCCGTGGGGCGGCAACTCACGCTGGCCGCTTCCGATACGCGCATCCGCATCCTGGAAGGAGCCAGGGAGATCGCACGGCACACGCGCAGCTATGATCGCGGCCAACTGGTGCTCGATCCCGCGCATCAGGATGCGGTGCTCAAAAGCAAGCGCAAGGCGATGCACTCGTCTCCCACCGGCCGCCTGGAGCAGCTTGTGCCGGAGAGCAAAGCGTTTCTTGACCAAGCCTTCGCGCATGGCGAATCGGCGGCGCACGAAGCGGTCCGCTTGAGCAAATTGCTCGAACAGTACGGCGCTCATGCGTTGCGGCGGGCCATTGCCGAAGCACTCAAACGCTCTACGCCGCGGTCGACCTCCGTGGCGTTCCTTCTGCGCCGTCAACCGCGTTCGATGCCGCTGGCGCTCGACTTGAGCCGTCATCCGCAAGCGCAATCGCTCGATGTCCGGCCGCACGATCTGGAGACCTACGATGAACTCGCTCAAAACAAAACCGACGGCACCGAAAATGAGCAGTGACCTGGCCGCGCAACTGAAACACGTCGGTCTGTGTGCCGTGCCCGATGCGCTGGATGACTTTCTAGCTCGTGCCACCAAGTCGCGCTGGTCTGCCGTGCAGATCCTGGAAGCTCTGGCCCAGGCCGAAGCGCAAGAGCGTTCCAAACGCAGCCTGGAGCGGCGTCTGCGCATTAGCGGCCTGAAGTCCTTCAAGCCCATGGCTGACTTCGACTGGTCCTGGCCGAAGAAGATCGAGCGCGACATCATCGACCGCGCCTTCACGCTCGACTTCCTCAGAGAGGCGCGCAACCTCGTGCTCGTGGGCCGCAATGGCTTGGGCAAAACGATGATCGCGCAGAACCTCTGCCACACCGCCGTACTCGCCGGCCACTCCGTGCTGTTCCGGTCCGCCGCCGCCCTGCTGGAGGAACTTCATCGCCAATCGCCCGAGGGCCGCCGCCGCAAACTTCGCACTTACGCCAATGTCGGACTGCTCTGTATCGATGAGGTTGGCTATTTATCCTTCGACGACAAGGCCGCCGACCTGCTCTATGAAGTCGTCAACTGCCGCTACGAACGCAAACCGCTGATCATCACCACCAATCGTCCGTTCAAGGAGTGGAACGAGGTCTTCCCCAACGCGACCTGCATCGTTACGTTGCTGGATCGCCTGCTGCACCACGCCGACGTCATCCTCGTCGAAGGCAACAGCTATCGCGTCCGGGAAAGCGAACAGGAATCCGCCGCGCGGAGGAAAAAGAAATGAGCGAAGCCGAATACGTCGCCGCGTTGCTCACGCTCTACGCCGACTTGCCCGACACGCCACTGCGACCCAGCCCCGCCGATCAGTCGCTCGCACGGAAGTTGTTTATCGACGCTGTGCCCTTGCCGCTGATCGAATCGGCGGTGTTGCTGGGCACCCTCCGCCGCTTGAGCCGCGACCCCGTTCTGCCGCCGCTCCCCAAGATCCGCTCTCTGGCCTACTTCTTGCCCGTCATCGAAGAACTCAAACTCCAGCCGCTACCCGCTGGCTACCTTGACTACCTTCGGCTGAAACTCCGTCGGCTGTCGGCCTGATGCTCAGAAAAATACGTTTTCAAGTGATCGTTAACATTCACCGGAACCGCGCCGAAGCTGAAGTTGGGCAGATAGTCCGAGGGACAGTTCACCGGGCAGGATCCTTTCGCCGACTCAGGCGCCGTTGGCAACGGGAATAGCCGGGGCGGATTTCCAAGCAACGAGTTCAGGGGTTGTTTGCCGGGCGGTGAGAACCAGCCCCAGACGGTGTCGCTCATTCCCATGGTCGCCTCGTTCACTAATGTCGGGCTGATCGTGTAGTTGATGGTGCCCGAGACGCCGAAGCCGGGATTCGGGTGGTCCACGGGATAGCCATCGAACTGCGTGCTTCGGAAGACGGCAAGCTGATCGTCGGTGTCCTTCACGTAGCGGACGTAGCCATTGATCTTGGACGTGAGGTAGAAATCTCCGCGGACCATGTCGTTGCGGCGTGGATGGCGGCCGCTGGTGTTCTGCTGGAAGTTTGCCTGGTTGAAGAAGATCGTGCCAGGCGCCGGGCTGAAGTTAGGCAGTGGGAAGAAGTCCAGCATCGCCTTGCCGTACCGATTGGCCCGGGTGGCGGGGATCCGGTTACCCGCGAACGGCGTGTTGCCCGATGCCGGGTCGCGCACCACGATCAACGCTCCCCTGCCATCGACGCTCTGTGAATAGTCTCCGTTACGTTCGAGTGCCGTCGGCATATAGCGTGTCTGGGTCGGGTTGCTCTCCAGTTGCCGCGTGTACTCCTGGGAGGCAAAGAAGAAGAGCCGCTGGCGTTGGGTGTTGAAGAGCTTCGGTATCGTCACCGGGCCACCCACACTGAATCCTGCGACATTGTAGCGATAGCGCGCCCGCGGAAGCCCGGTCTGGTTGTTGAAAAAGCTGTTGGCATTGAATTGTTCATGCCGGTGCGTCCACCAACCGGTTCCGTGAAATTCCCGACCGCCCGATTTGGTGACCACACTGATTTGACCGCCGGAGCCGCGTCCGAACTCCGCCTGATAGTTCGAAGTGAGAACGCGTATTTCGGAAATCGTGTCCAGGTTCGGCACGTAGGACGCCACGCAATTGTTGCAGCCGGTATCCAGGGACGTGATGCCATCCACGGTGAAGTTCTTTCCCGTGTTGTTGCCATTGATCGTCAAGCCGCCAATGGCGCCGGGAGCGGTAACGTCGCGCCCCATCTGGGTGTCGACCACACCTGGAATGAGCCTCATGAAGCTGAACATATCCCGTCCCTTGATGGCGACATCGGTGAGTTGCTTGCCGTCGATGAGCGAGGATTTCTCGCTCGACGCCGTCTGAACGGGAGTCACCTGAGCGCCGACCGAGATGGTCTGGTCAACGCTGCCGATCGTGAGCACAATACGCCCCAGATCGCGGGTTTCGCTAGAGGCAAGTTGCAGCCCGGATTGCGTCTGAGTCTTGAATCCCTTGGCGGCGATGGACAGTTGGTAGAGGCCAGGCGGCAGGTTGTTCAGCCGGAATAAGCCGGAATCATTCGCCCTCGTGGTCCGCTCAGCGCCGGATGCCTGCTCGACCAGCCGGATTTCGGCGCCGGGCACGACGGCATCCGCCGGATCCACCGCTACGCCGACGATGTTGCTGGAAATACTTTGCGCAACGATGGAGCACACCGATAGGGCTGCTGCGAGTACATGCCGGGGCTGAAACATTCGTAATTCTCCTTTGGAGCTAATTCGCCAGGATTCCCCCGACCACGTGGCCATGCACATCCGTCAAGCGGCGGCGGGTGCCGTTGTGGTAGTAAGTCAGCTTCTCGTGATTCAGCCCCAAAAGATGCAGGGCTGTCGCGTGGAAGTCGTAGATCGACACCGGATTCTCGGCGGGTTTGTAGCCGAGGTCGTCTGACTCGCCATAAGCGAAGCCCGGCTTCAACCCCGCGCCCGCCATCCAGCAAGTGAAACAATCCGGATGATGATCGCGGCCGGCTGTCTTGCCGGAGCCCTGCGAGACCGGCGTCCGGCCGAACTCCGTCACGCCCATCACCAGCGTGTCCTTGAGCAACCCGCGTGAATCGAGATCCTTCAGCAAGGCGCCCACTGGCTGATCGTAGCTCTTCGCATTCTCCGTGTGATTCGTGATCAGGTTGCCGTGGGCGTCCCAGTTGTTGCCGGCGCCGCCGTGGAAAATCTGCACGAAGCGTACACCCTTTTCGAGCAGCCTTCGCCCCAGCAGGCAATTGCGCGGCAGGCCGGAGGTGTTCTTGTCATCGAGACCATACATCTTGCGCGTGGCCTCGCTTTCCTGACTCAAGTCGGCGATGCCTGGAATGCTGAGTTGCATACTCGCCGCCAGCTCGTAGGTCCGGATTCGCGCGTCGAGCGTGCTGTCGCCCAGATGCGTCTCGGCATAGGTGCGGTTCATCCGGTCGAGCCAGTCCATGCCAGCCTTGCGCGCGCCGAGGTCAAGATCTTTCGGATTGGAGAGATCGGGCACCGGATCGCCTTCGCTGCGGAACGGCGTGCCTTGCACCGCCGCCGGCAGGAACCCGTTCGACCATTGGAGACTTCCGCCCCAGGGCTGGCTGCGGGCGTCCGGCAGGACGACGAACGCGGGCAGATTCTCGTTCTCGGCGCCAAGCGCATAGGTCACCCACGCGCCCATCGCAGGGAAGCCGCTCAGAATGAACCCGGTATTCATCTGCGCGATGGCTGGCATGTGGTTGGCGCTCTTGGCCACCATACTGCGGATCACGGTGAGCTTGTCGGCGGATTCGGCGATTTGCGGCAGCAGGTCGCTCACCCAGAGCCCGCTTTGGCCGCGCTGCTTAAACTCCCACGGGCATCCCATCAGGTTGCCGCCCTGTCCGAAGAAGGTCGGCATATCGAATGGCTTGCCGCTGCGCCTGGTCAACTCGGGTTTCGGATCGAAGGTGTCGATGTGGCTCATGCCGCCGACGGCGAAGATCTGAATCACTCGCTTGGCTTTTGGCGCAAAATGCGTTTTCGCGGAGGCGTTCAACACCGACAGCGCCAGCCAGCCGAATCCGGCGCCCGTATCGAGCAGCATTCTCCGCCGCGTCATCTCATTCGACATAGAGAAACTCGCTTGTGTTCAAGAGTCCCCAGCACAACGTTTCCAGGCCGCTCTCCTTCACGAGCTTGGCGCTGGCTTCCATCTCCCAGGCTTGCGGCTTCCGGCCGAGCGCCAGCGCAAATGCCCGGTTGATCTGGGCCTCGGCGGCGCCGGTCTCTTGGCGCAGCCGCGCGGCGAATGCCTTCGCCTGCTGATGCACAAAGCCGTTGTTCATGAGGCTGAGCGCTTGCAGGGCCGTGGTGGTGGCGGCGCGTTTCGGCATCTTCACCGCGGGTAACGGGCAATCGAGCGCCTCGAGCATCGGGCTACCGGCCGTGATCACGTTCATCCGATATATGGTTCGCCGCAGTTGATCAGGCTCGCTCGATTCGTTCAACTGATAGGCGCGATAGCTTCCCTTGGTGTCCGCAATTTTGAACGGCTGGAAGCCCTTGCCGAACATCTGTGGATTCAACTGCCCGCTGACACTGAGCATCGAATCTCGCACAACCTCACCCTGCACACGGCGCGGCGCAAATCGCCACAGCAGCCGGTTATCGGCGTCTTTCTTTGCCGCCTCGGCGTTGAACGCAGATGACTGCTGGTAGGCTTCCGTCATTAGGATCATCTTGTGCAGAGCTTTTAGCCGGCCGCCGCCCGCACGAAACTCCGTCGCGAGCCAATCGAGCAACTCGGGATGGCTCGGCGGGCCGCCATTGTATCCGAAGTCATTCGGGTTCTCCACCAGCCCGGTGCCGAAATGGTGGTGCCAAACGCGGTTGACGATCACTCGCCAGAACAGCGGATTGTCCTCCGCCGTAATCCAGTCCGCCAGCTTGCGGCGCTTGTCTGTGTCGGAAGCGTCAGGCGCGAGACCGAAATCCGCAGTGACGCCTTTCACCGCCGAGACGCCGCCCGGGGTCACCACGTCGCCTTTCTTGTTCACATCGCCGCGGGCAAGCACATGCGTCGGCGCGGCCGGACGCACCGAAGCGATCCAGGCCGGTTCCGGTGTTGGGATCTCCGCCAGCCGCTTCCTCTCCGCTTTCAGACTCGCCTCGGCCGACTCCAGTTCTGCCCGCTGCTCGCCAGTCATGCGCGGGCGCAACGCGCCGGCCGGATAGTTCACCACGCCTTGCGAAAACGAAGCCAGCAAGTCCGCTGCGCTCAGCGCCCGGTCATACAGTCGGGCTTCTTCGATCTGCAACTCCGGAGTCACGGTGAAGCGGACCACGGCGTCGTTAGCGAAATAGGTTTGCAGCTTCGCCGAGGCCGTGCCCTGCTCCGGCAGATAGGCAGCGCCGTACGGTTTCCCGTTACGGTAGATCTGAATGCGATCGTCCGATGAATAGACAATCGCCACGTGCAGCAGACCACCTTCGGCGGTGTCCTCCGGCAGGCCGTTCACGTCCGCTGAACGAAACCGGCCGATCGACTGGTTCTCCCACTGGCGGTTCTTTCCCGCCACGTACTGCATTCCGTCCACGCTTGACCCGCGGAACCCACTGCGATTGCGGAGCGTGAAAACCTGCACGGTGGTGGATGGCAGTTTCTTAACTCGAATCCACGCTTCCAGCGTCTTCTCTCGAATCTCCTTCTCCAGGGGCGAAGTCGTGAGCACGACGCTCTCCACCTTGTCCGCCGGCGCGAGTACGCCACCTTCGATACGCATTTTGCCGGTCAAGCTTCCCTGCAATCCCGCGCCGTCGTTGCGAGCGTCCACGTCAAAGGTCCAGCGGGCGTAAGGCTGCGCAGTGGCCGGGCGCTCCACCGGCCTCGCCGCCCGGTACGCACCGGCAATCTTCCTCTCCCATTCGGCGATCCGCGCGCGAACTGGATTCACGCGTTCGTCGTACGCGCGCTGTTCCTCCGGAGTCAACAGCGGCAGTGAGGACGGATTCGGGTCGATGACGTTGGGGTCGCGCCCGATCGTCGGCCACACCGAAGAGAGGGTCGACCGCAGGCGATAGTATTCACGCTGCGGGATCGGATCGAACTTGTGATCGTGGCATCGAGCGCAGTTCACGGTGAGGCCGAGAAACGTCTGCCCGACTACGCCGAGCATCTCTTCGAGCATGTCCTCGCGCACCGCCTCGCGTTCGGAATCCACAGCCGACGTCAGCCCGATCGCATCGGTAGGCCCCATCGTCAGGAGCGCCGTGGCGAGCATGCTTTCCTGCGTGGGCTTTTCCAGGACATCGCCCGCAATCTGCTCTCGGGCGAACTGCGCGTACGGCTTGTCGCCGTTCAGGCTGCGAATCACGTAGTCGCGATACTTCCAAACGTTCTCGCGCAATTGGTCGCGCTCGTAGCCCTCGCTTTCGGCGTAGCGCGCCAGGTCGAGCCAATGCCGCGCCCAACGTTCACCGTAGTGCGGAGAGGCCAGCATCTGATCCACCAGCCGCTCATAAGCGTCGGCTCGCGTATCTGCTAGGAAAGCGTCCACGGCCGCCGGATCCGGCGGCAGACCCAGCAGGTCAAAACTCAGCCGGCGGATCAAGGTCCGCCGGTCGGCGGCCGGTGACGGCGAAAGTCCGGCTTTCTGCAGTCCCGCGTAAACCCAACGATCAATGGACGACCGCGCCCAGCGCGCCGGCGTCTCCGGCGCAGTGGAGTTCCGCAGCGGTTGCAGGGACCACCAGTCCGTTCCGGCTCGCTTCTCAACGATCGGCGCGGACCAAGGCGCTCCGGCTTCGATCCACTCCCGCAGCGTGCGCCGCTCTTCGACCGGCAAGGGCGCCGAGGGCGGCATCTGCCCCTTCTCGATGCGCTCCCACAGCAGGCTTCCCGCCAACTCCGCAGGCTTCAGGCCGGGGCCGCGCAGGCCGCCTTGGATCGCAGTTTCGCGCCGGGTCAAATCGAGCTTCGCCATCTTCACTTTGGCGCTATGACAGCTTATGCAGCGCCGTTGCAGGATCTCGGTGGCCGACGTTTCGAGTTCGGCGGCCGCCAAGCTGGGGGCAATAGCAAGAATCGTGACAAACGAAGCCGGTTGGCGCATACTGGTATGACCAGATGAGGTATATCACGTCGGAAATGCCGAAGTCAATCCATCTGAGGGCGGAGCCGATAGGGCCAACGCCACACTCGGGGGCGTGGCGTCCGTGGCGCCATGGGACTGACCACTCCGATCCAATGACGACGCCAGCCAAGGTCACTACTACCTAGGTGCTTTTCGATGAGATGCTCCGGCGCATCCAGACCGGCGAATGGCCGGTGGGCAAGCCCATCCCGGCCGAACGGACGCTCATTACGGAATTGAACGTAAGCCGCATCGCCCTGCGCGAGGCGCTCAGCATGCTCCGCTCGCTCGGTGTTCTCGACACAAGCCACGGGCGCAAGTCGATTGTCCGTCAGGTGGGCACCGAGCTTTTCGACCGGATCGTTCCTCGTATCTTCTCGTTGGAACCCGTCAGCGGCTTTCACCAGGTCTTCGAAATGCGCCTTGCGATCGAGGTGCCGGATGCGGCCCTGGCGGCGCAGCGCCGCACGGAGGGTGACCTGGCCAAGCTTGATGCGCTTGCCGCCGAGTACGCGCTCCAGGACAGTGTGGAGGTAGATCACTACCAGAGAACCGATCTCGAGTTCCACCTGCAAATCGCGCGCGCGACGCAGAATCCGCTCTTTACAGCGATGCTCAACTTCATCTCCCGGTACGTCATCGCCGGCCAGCAGCAAAGCTGGGGATCGAGCCGCCCGGTCGCCTGGGACCGCGCCAAGCGCGCCCACTTCGCGATTTTCGAAGCGATTCGAGACCAGGACGGCAGCCGCGCTCGGGTCGAAATGGAGGCCCACTTGCGCTACACCGCCTCGCTCGTCCCGCGAATCGATAGCGCATCGGGCGAGCTCTGGGCATACCAGATCACTTGTCGACCGTGAGCCAAGTCCCCGCTTGACTTCGACTTGAAAAGCCGAATACACTCCGTGTGTCTGTATTACAGTTGATCGGTCCGTATTGTGGACCTTTTTTGGGGGCCAATCCCAACCAAGAGAGTCCTTTGCGCCATGTTGCTATTTCGCGGTTTTATCGTCATTTCGTTGTCAACAGCTATTGCCCTTGGACAGACGGTCCAGATGACCGGAAGAGTCGCGGACTCGAGCCAAGCGGTGGTCCCAAACGTATTCCTGAACGATCTCCTCCGCGATTTCGACATTTCCCGTCAACCGGCTGGCGAAGCGAACCATCACTGAGTACCAGGACTGGTACAGTGCGGTCACCGCCGACGCGTGCGCTTGGTCGCGAACCAGAACCAAGTTCCTCCTAACTGGTAGTGTCGAATTTGATTCAGTATGTATACACGAGAGCGAAACGTGCTTCGGCTTGGGAGCGGTCTGCCAAACTCCCGGTCACGCCCAAGGATCTTAACGCCGGTCGCGGGGCCGCCCGGAACCAGGTGATCGGCCTCGCATTGTCGCTCGTGGAGGATGGAGAAGAGGAACTGGTTCGAACGGCGAGGGAGTCGCGACGATCTTGTCGCCCGACTTTGGGAAATGCGGAGGCAGAGCCCGGGTAGGTCGCCTGATCCGGCCGGATTCGCTTAGCGCCCTAAGCGCGTTGAATGTTTCTCAAATCGTGGCTCGGCATCGAGGCGGAGGCGTTCGCCAGTGGGCTTCGCGATGCCTTCAGCGGGAAGTTCGTCGCTGCGATTCGCCCTTGGCTCGCTGCGGCCCGCGGAGCATGCGCGCCGGTTCTGCCGCCATAGCCTTCGATCTCTCCATCGCCTCGTTGATCCGGAAGCGGACGTGGGTGCGCATGGCCTCGGCGGCTTCGGCCGGTGTTCCCGTAGTGAGCACCTGAGCCAAATCACGATGCCAGCGTTCAGGGAAGGGATCAAATGCCGGCACGCGGGAGAACAGCCAGTTGAAGAGCAACACGCGGCTACGTTCGACGGCGCTGGAGAAAGCGGGCACGCCCACCGCGCGCGCGATCAACATATGGAAGTCCATGTGTTGGCGCTCCGCGGCGGCGCCGCGCTCTGGCGCTACGAAGGGCTTGCGGGCCAGCGCGTTGTAGTTCAGGTCCAGCCGCTCGGCCGCTCGCAACAGACCCTTGCGCTGTGCCGCGGTGGCCGATTCGGCAAAAAGCCGCGCCGAATGCGTCTCCAGCGCCTCACGGAGAACATAGTTGCCGAGGATCTCTTCCGCCGTGGCAAGGCGGACCCGCGTTCCGGCACGCGGACGGCTCTCCACCAGGCCCTCTGTCTCCAGGCGTGCGATGGCGTCGCCTACGGGAACGGCGCTCATGCCCAAACCATCGGCCAACTTTCGCCGGGAGAGCGGTGTCCCGGGCGTCAAACGGCCTTCGAGAATCGCTGTCCGGATGGACTCATAGGCCAAGTCGGAGAGGGTGGTCCCGTTGGTTCGCTTCATTGACACTTGAAACTCGATCTTACGACACCACTTCGATCTTCAGCACCTGGTTTCCGGTGGCTGTGGCGGGCAGGCTCTTGGCTTCGCGACCATTGGTGGTCAATTTGCGCACCGTTTGGCCCGCGCCAGTGATTTCGATCTGGAGCAGTGCGCCGCGATACGGCAGGTCCTGGAGTACGATTGGGCCGAGACCCGGCGGAACGCAAGGCTGGAAGGTGAGCCCGCTGGGCTGCATCCGTATGCCGATCAGTCCGTGCAAAACCGTGCGTAAGAAAGCCGTGGCGCTAAACGTGTTGCGTCCGCAGGCCTGCCGGCGATTGATGCCGGGCTTGCCGGCCTCCGGCGGAAAAAGCTTCGTCAGTGCTTCGGGCGTCGCCTCTCCGGTTCCGCCGAGACGAGCTTCCACAAAGGCGCGCATGGCCAGGCCTGCGCGGGCGGTGCGGCTCTCCTGAATGCCGCCGTAGATTTCGCCGGTGACGGGATGGTAGATTTCGGCAAACTGATTGTCGCGGCAGGCGCGGTCGGCCATTGACTTCAGCTCGTGGGCGAATTGTTTCATGTGGCCGTGACGGGCGGCGGCCTCGGCCCACAGGCCGCAGACGGGCGGCCAGACCGTGGCGTTGTGATTCCCGAACGACATGCTATCCGCCGACGCGTAACGCGGATAGACCGGCCAGTTCAGCGGAATCCCGTGCGGTGTGATGTGCATCCCGTCGAAGATTCTTCTCGTTTGCTCCGGACTGGCAATGCCGAAGAGAACGGCGAAAGTATTGCCGAAGCCTTCCTGCTGATCGCTGCCGCCGAACGGATCCACGATGTAGCGATAGAGCCCGGCGTCCTCGCGCCAGAAGTGTTGGTTGATCGCCGCTTTCAAACGAGCTGCCTTCTGTTCGATCGACGTATCCACCGGCAGCCCCAGTTCGCGCTGCATCAGCGCCGCTATGACGTAGGCCTGATAGTTCACGCAATTGGTGGAGAGCACGTGCATCGGCAAGCCCATACCCGTGGGCACCTTGTGTTCGGGGTGGTGTTCGGGCCACTTGCGGATGTGTCCCACGCCGGGAGTGTCCTTTACCCAGAAGTCGGGGTAAGACGAAATGCCATCGCCAATCACGGCCGCGCCGCGAAAGAGATTCAGCTTGGCATCGAATTCCTCGCGCTCCATGTGCTCAAAGGCCGCCAGTGTAGCGGTGAGCGCGACCTTCAGAAATGGCCGGTTGCCCGTACACAAATAATGCTGCCAGGCCCCGAGCGTCCAGCCAAAGCCGGAGATCCAGTAGTCGGCCCGCAGACCCCGGTCGTCGGGAAGCAGGTTTGCCAGCAGCGATCCGGTGACCGCCTCAGGATGCAGAAAGCTTGCCCCGTCCCACGCATGCATCATCACGTCAAACGAATAGAGGCCGTAGTCCAGACCGGACAGCAAGAACGACAGCGGCGACGGGATCACGTCGCGCGTACCAGCCACTTGGATAATCCGCTGCGAGAGCGTCTCCCACTTCTTCGCCGGCAGCGGAATCGGCAGCGACGTGATGGCCGGCCAGGGCACGATGTTGCTGCGGAGATCGCCGCAGGCAATGCGAAAGGCGCGGCTCAAGTTTGGGTCGCTGGTGGTGAGGAATGGCTGCCAGCCGTTGCGCGGAGCCGCGAGCTTTTGTGCGGGCGCGCTACTGGCCAGGGCCGTAGCGGTCAGGCCGGATGCTTTTGCAAAGGTACGACGGTTCATAGACTAGAAGAGGATCTTGAGTGCCACCTGAAGCTGGCGTGGTGTGTTCTGCTGCGCCGTGATCTGCCCAAACGCGTTGTTACCGGCGGTAGTGTTGGGCGCCGCGAACTGTACGCGGTTGAAAGCGTTGAACGCTTCAAAACGGAACTGCGCGCGGACGGATTCTTTCAACGGGAAATTCTTGAACAGCGAAAGGTCGTAGTTGGCCGTGCCGTGGGTACGGAAGTCCGGCGTGGTGCGGGAGCTATTGCCGAACGTGAAGGCTGCCGGTACGGCGAAAGCCGAGGTGTCGAACCAGCGGGTGAGGCGCTCCTGCGCGGGGCCCGTGAGCTTGGACCCGGTGCTGGTCCGGTTGGGGCGCGTCCCCCCGGTCGATCCCATGATCAGCGGGAAGCCGCTCTGGAAGCTGCCGATTCCATTGACCTGCCAGTTGCCGAGGAGCAGATCGGCCCAGCGAGACATGTTCCTGCCGACGAGCTTGCCGCGGCCGAACGGCAGCTCATAGAGGCCCGACAGCGCCAAGCGCTTGGAGACGTCCTGCGGATCGAGCGAGCGTTCCAGGCGGAGGTTGTAGTGATCGAGGATGCCGGCGCTGGGGCCGGAGGCATCCTGCCCGGTATCGTTGATGTTCTTGGCGATGGTGAGTGCGCCCAGGGCCGTGAAGCCCGTAGCGAAGCGCTTCTCCACGCGCATTTGGAGCGAGTGATACATCGAGTTGCCGATGCTCGGGTTCACCGCCGTGACCTGCGTGTACTGCGGATACGGGCGGATGAGCTGCCCGCGCGCTACGGTGCGCTGGCTGAGCGGACTGGTTGGGTCGGCGATGACTCCGAAGAATGGATTTTCCACCAGTTGGTTGTTCACGGTGCCGAGCGCCAGTTGCTCGCGGGTCAGGTCGTTCAGATTCACCGCTCCGAATTGCGTCTTATTCCCCTTGTTGGCCGCGTAGGTTGTTTCGATGATCGTGTTTTGTCCTACGCTTCGCTGAATCGAGAAGTTCCAGTTCTGGAAGTACGGCGTGGCCAAGCCGATGATGGCGGAGCGGTGTGCCTGGCCAAGCTGGACGGACGAAGTGAGCTGGTTGCCCCGCAACGGAGCGTTCATCCCGTTCGGAAAGGGGTTGGCCAGGTTCACGATTGGGGTGATGCCGTCGAGCGACGTGATGATGTTGGTGAGGCCGGTGAAACCGTCGGCGAAACCGCCCTGCGGCCCGGACGCATCGGTTGGCGAAAGGCCGAAGAAGACACCGTAACCCGCGCGCAGGGTGATGCGGTCGTTCAGTTGATAGGCCAGTCCGATGCGGGGCGCGAAGTTGTTCTTATCGGTGGCATAGATCTCGCGGCCAACGCCGCCAGCGCCGGTAAAGGTCATGGCTCCCCGTAGATTGGGAAAGGCCGGGACGCGTCCTGCGATGGGTGACGCGGCGTTGGCATCGAAGATGCTGTTGCGGTCGTAGCGCTCGGTCCGCGGAAGGTTGAGATCATAGCGCACACCGGCATTGATCGTGACCTTGCGGCTGATCTTGTAATCCTCCTGCAGGAAGAAGGCGGCGTAGTTCGATTTGGATGCCATCTCCGGCAGATTTGAGATCAGGCCCCCTGGAATACCAAGGAGGAAGGTGGCATAGCCAAGTCCGCCGGTGGCCGAGGCCTGGAATGGGTTGGGACCCTGCGTGAAGGTCTGAGTGAAATTGAAATTGCCACTGGCTTGGCCATTGCCCAGTCCATTCAGGAGATAGCCACGAAAATCGGCGCCGAATTTCAGCGTGTGTTTCCCGGCGATCTCGGTGAGAGCACTCTGCATGGTGTGGCCTGTCTGGGTGCTGTAGTTCTGCACACCGTTGGCAATCGGCGACATACCGGTGATGGAGGTGGGCGGAATGGCCCGAACCTGTTGGGCGTCGCGGACGTTGGCGGCGAGGCCAATCGTGGTGACGTCGAATCCATCGCTCCAAGCCTGGCGCGTGCCAAACATTCGCGAGACGCCGTAGTTGATATTGAGGATCAGGCTGGGGCTGAAGGTGTACGTGTCCTGCAGCGTGAACGAGTGGCGGCGCTGGGTGAGCGGCGGATTCGAGGAGTTGCCGATGTTGCCGTAGTAGTTCGGCTCACCGACCGACGGATACTGAATCGAGTAACGGCCAAAGATCTTGTGCCGCTCGGAGAGATTGTGGTCGAGCCGGACGTCGCCGGTGTCCGTGACGTTCTTGCGTGATGCGCCGACATCGAGGTTGCCGACGAGGCGGTTATTGGAGGGATTCGGATAGTACTGGGCGAGCGCCCGCGCCACCGGGCTAATGCGCGGCGCCGGAATGCTATTGCCGGGAAACGGCAAGCGCGTGAAGGCGCCGGGGCTGGCTTCCCGCAAGGTGGACGGATCGTAGACGACGATCAGCGCCCCGGCGGGCGTCGTGCTGCGGGAGAAGTCACCTGCCCGTTCGAGCGCGGTGGGCACCGTGAAGTTGGCGGTGGCCAGTTGGGACTCCCGGAAACCCTCGTAGTCGATGAAAAAGAATGTGCGATCGCGGCCCCGATAGAGCTTCGGCAGAACCACCGGACCGCCGAGCGTAAATCCGAACTGATTGCGCTTCAGTGCGCCGAGCGGAACACCGGCGCGATTGGCGAAGAAGCTGTTGGCGTCCATCTTCGAGTTGCGCAGGAACTCATAGACGGAGCCGTGGGGTTGATTGGTGCCGGACTTGGTGATGACGCTGATCACTCCGCCGTTGAAGCGCCCGAAACTCCGCCGACAGCGCGTTGGTTTCCACCTTGAACTCGCTGACGGCGTCGACGCTTGGCGTGTAGATCAGAAAACTGTTGCGGGTGGCGCCGCGGGGCGTGGTATTCGGCACGCCGTCCACCGTCACCTCGCTGGTGAAATTACTGGCGCCGTTTATCGAGGGGACGCTGCCGCCGAGGTGCACGAAGCCGGCAGATGGCGTGGGCAGTACACCCGGAGACAATGCCGCGAGCGAAAAGGGTTCCCGGCCGTTGAGCGGAAGTTCAATGATGCGGCGATTCTCGATCACCTGGCCGAGCGTGGCGTTGGTGGTGTTGACCAGTGGCGCCGTGGCCTCGACGTTGACTCGATCGGTGGCCGCGCCCACTTCGAGGCTGATGTCGAGCGACACGCGATCGCTGACCTGCAGAAGCACGCGGTTGCGCGCGGCCGCCTTGAATCCGGTCTTGCTGACCTCTAAGCGATAGGTGCCAGGGCGTAGCAGCGGGAACGAGTAAAGGCCTGCGTCCGCGGTGGTGAAGCGGCGCGTGATGTTGGTGGCGAGGTCAGTGATACTCACCTCCGCGCCCGGAATCGCGGCGCCGGTGGGATCGGTGACCAGGCCTTGCAGCGTAGCCGTCGACGATTGGCCGAAGGTCGCGTTGGCGAGCGCCAACAGGAGCAGGGTCGCAAGAACGCTAATGGATTTCGACATGGGGATGCACCTCTCTGAAGTAATACTGATGTAACAGTTTATCGGGAAAAACTCTGGCGTCATGGACCGGCAGTCGGCTCTGCCTAGCACCGCCTCAGGGTCAGCGTGACCGTTTCATCGGCCGGCAGACGGTACCGGCCGCGGCCAATAGCCGGGAGATCGAGCTTCTCCTCGGGCGGAACGACGAGTTCGCCGGCGGCGTCCGGCGGGAGCGTCAAACGTAGAGTTCGATTGCCCAGCGTGCCTTGGCCCGCGAAGTGGATGACCCCGTGACGCGTCTGCACCTTCATCGAAAGGTCGGGAAGATCGCCCAGCTGGGGCTGCACTTCGTAGCGGTCGAAACCTGGTGACAACGGGCGAATGCCGGCCAGACTCATGACCGCGACGTAGAGCGGCGCGCAACAGACGTGGCTCCAATTGTTGGGCGTATCCGGCTTGTTGCTTCCCCCGTAGAATTCTTCGATCGAGTTGTTCTGCAGCACGGAGGGCATCGTCGCATAACGTTCACGGAGTTCCTTGAGCAGGGCGTCCACGCGTCCGCCCTTGGCCAGCGCCCACAATCGCCAGGCGACTGGCTCGGTGGAGTTGTCGATACCGACGTTCTTGGGCAGCGTCGCCAGCAATTCGACGCTGCGCCTGATGTCGCCGCCAGGGCACAGGCCCAGTTCCACGGAGATGCCCAGCGTCATTTCGCTGTAATGCACATCACCGTCCTCGCGCCACCAGGGCAGGTTGTCGACAAACGCGCCGTGCTCCCGGCTCCAGAAGCGGGCGACCGTGGCTTTCAAAACGCGCGCACCGAGTTGCTCCAACTCCGCGGCGAGTTGGGTGTCGCCAAAGGCCCGGCACATCGGGGCCATTGCCTGGCTGAGACTGGCGGACCAAAGCAGGTTGAACGCGCATTGGCGGTCGCGTTGATTCGGATAACACCCGGCAAAACCCACATACACAATCGGGAAGCCATAGTCCTCCTGATCCACCGGCAGAAGGCCATCCGCCTTCATCTTGCTTCGTAGGTACTTCACTTGACGCAGCAGCCGCGGATAGGGCTCCTGGAGCGGACCCAGGTCAGCGGTGTAGCGGTAGTAGTCCCAGCAGTCGAACGCGAACCGGACTCCGATATCGAGAATCGCGCCGCAGTGAGTGACTTCCAGCATTCGTTGGCCCAGGCGCGTAATCCGGTCATGTGATGGCCAGTTGTCCAGGAAGTAGCCCTCGGGAGTGCATCCCTGGCTGAAGCTCCGCAGGAAGCGCGCTACCTGGCGGTTCTCACCGGCAAGCGTTTGAATGGCATGCCGACCCAAAGACATCCCTCCGGAGTATTGATTGCGCTCCCGGCTCATGCCGTCAACGAAGGCTTCCTGGGCGGCGTTGCGCATGGTGTTGGTGGCGGCGTCGAAAACGCGCTGCAGCGGCGCCTCGCTGGTGATCACCCGTGGCTCGTGCGGCCACGGATACTCGCGTTTCAGAAGGCCTGGATTCGACACGGTGACGCTGCCCTTGCCCGGGTGCAGATGCACCTGCAGCCAACGGAGGCAGTCGAAGTCGAACCAGCGGAAATGATTGACGCCTTCGCGGCAGATGAAGCGCGCCCACTTGTGATAGTGCGTGTTGAGAAGCGCCGGACCGCCAATCTTGTGCCCGTCCAGCGTCATCATCTCCAGTGTCACCCCGGCGGGCGCCTCAATTGTCACCGAGGGCCAGCCTACCGCTTGCTCTGGGAGCGCGAAGGTTAGCGTAGTGCCGCGTTCGGGGTCGAGTTCGACGCGCCACACATTCTCCCCGGCCGGCTGCACCGCTTGCGTCACCTCGGCTTGGTAAGCATTCGGCGGACGCACCGCGAAGTACTCGGCTATCGGCCGCCGCCACCGGATGCGATGCTGCTCGACCAGTGGCGCCGCTGAGACCCAGGTCTCGCGCATCAGCGGAATTGGGCGCGGGCGCAGCTCAAACTTGGAGCGGGCTTCGGCACCGTAGATGAACTTTCGCGGGCCGTGGATCCAGTTCATCACTTCGTTCGTCGGGTCAGCGAAAATCGGCAGGTTCGCGGGGCAGGGCGGAAAGTAGGGCTCCAGCCAATCCTCGTTTTCGGTGAAGCCCGCCTGGCTCCATCCCTGTGGATGCAGGCGCGCATCAAACTCCTCCTGCAGAGCGCGCATGAAGAACATGCGATGCTGCCCCGGTTTCCAAGCCTGCGACAGGTGGACGCGCCACGTGCCATCGGAGCCGATCACTTCCTTCCGGCCATCAGCGAACTCAAGTTCGAGCCGAAAGATGAAGCCCGGCCGTCCCATCGGGTGCGTGGCGTCGCCCTGGCCGAAATGCAGCACGGTGGCGCCGATCACGTTCTCACCTTTCGTAAGCACGGCGGTGAGGTCGGTGTGGTCCACCTCGGGCCAGCGCGGGTCGTGCGGCGCCGGTCCCCATTGAATGCGGCCGCCGTTCACCTCTAGCAGATACCGGCTGTCGCCGTGGATCCAGCCGGTGGCCTTGCGCGGCTTCTCGGTGAGCTGCAGCACGCGGCGGAAGAGGACGAACGTATTCGGCAGCATGCGCTCGCCGGGGTACCACAGCCACTTAGCAGGCGAAAGGTCCAGCGTGGGGGCAGCCGGCGCGGGCCGGGCCGGATCCGGGGTGTTCTGAGAATTCGCCTGTTCCGCGGAGAGTGCGGCCACGGCACAGGCATCAAGGATCTTGAGAAATCTACGGCGTTCCATGGCTTGTAAAAAACTGCGATAGCAGTTGTGAGGTTAGAATATCGGAGTCGCCTGGCATTGTCCAGGGGAATTCTGCCAGGAGGCTGCGCTTGACAACGGCCCAAGAGTCCATTAGGCTCAATCAGAAACTGACGTACCAGTTGGGAAGGTGTCGCGCATGAAAACGAAGGTCCTGTTATGTCTTCTGCCCCTGCCGCTGCTCGCCCAAGAACATCACGGGTTCGTTGCTCGGCAATATCACCGACCCCAGCGGCGCTCCGGTGGCCAAAGCTTCGGTGGAGATCACTAACATCGATAGCAACCAGTCGGTGAAGGCGGAATCCGATGCCGCCGGTCTCTACCAGTCGCTCTATCTGCGCCCGGGCACCTACCGGATTCGCGTGAGCGCCAGCGGCTTTAAACAGTCGTTGCGCGAGAGTGTGGCGATTCAGGTGGAATCCACGGTTCGCGCGGACTTTCAAGTGCAACTGGGTGAGGCGAGTTCCACGGTGACCGTCAGCGGCGAGGCGCCGCTCATCGAATCAGAGACCGCGTCCCTAGGCCAAACGGTCTCTTCCCGCACCATTGAAGAACTGCCCATCCAAGGCCGCAACGTCTTCGACCTCGCCGGCCTCACGGCGGGCGTCCAGGTGAACCCTCGCGCCGTGGGCGGCACGGCTTCTACTGGCGATAACGCCACGCCGCTCTTCGTGCAGTCCGATATTTCGATCAACGGTGGGCGCTTCCGGACCAACGAATACCTGGTGGACGGCGTCAGCATCATGTTGCCCGAGAACAACAATTTTGCTTTCTCACCGAACCCGGATGGCACGCAGGAGTTCAAGGTGTTGACCAACTCCTTCGGGCCGCAGTACGGAAGGTCAGGCGGCGGCGTGATCAACGTGGTGACCAAGGGCGGGTCGAACGACTTGCACGGCACGGTCTACGACTTCTTCCGCAACGATCGATTGAAGGCGAACAACTTCTTCTCGAATGCCAGGAATCAACGGCGTGCCACCTCTCACTTCAATCAGTTTGGCGGCGTTGTGGGCGGGCGCATCGTGCGCGACCGCACGTTCTTCTTCGCCGACTATCAGGGGCATCGCGAGGGCTATGCGGGCATTGCGGGAATCCTTACCGTACCCACCGCGGCCGAGCGTTCCGGCGACTTTTCTCGCACGCGAGTGGCGAACGGCAACTTGATCAACATCTACGATCCGCTCTCCACCACCGAAGTGAACGGATTGTTTCAGCGGACGCTGTTTCCTGGCGCCGTCATCCCGCTCGATCGCCAGTCCAAAGTGGCTCGCAACATGGTCGGCTACTATCCGATGCCGAATCGCACCGGCGACACGGCGGCGCTGGTCAACAACTACGTCTTCGGGCCCTCGGGATACGTCAACTCCGACCAGTACTCAGGTCGCATCGACCATAAGCTCAGCGCCCGCAATTCACTGTTTGGCCGCTACACCTTTAACACCGGCGAGACCCTCACGTCCGGTCCCTATGGCAACATCGCCGAGAACACTACCGGCGTGAATACGAACCGTGTGCACGCTGTTTCCATCAACCTCACCACCATCGTGAATGCAACTCGCATTCTGAACTTTCGCCTTGGTGCCACTCGGCGCTTTGAAGGGCGGCTGCCTCCTTCGGCCGGCAAGGTGGATCTGGTCGCCTTGGGCTTCCCAGCAGCTTACCAGGCACAGGTGGACGAGATCGCCTTTCCCACCACGACGGTGGTTGGATATGGACAACTCGGCGGTGCTGACCGCATTCGCCGCGGCAACGGTGTCTATACCCTGGTGGGAGAGCAGACCGAGATTCACGGCCGGCACACGCTGGTCTACGGTGCCGACGTACGGCTCTATGATCAATCTCCTTATCAAGCTGGCAATCTATCCGGCAACTTCGGCTTTGCACTCTCCCAGACGCAGGGCCCGAACGCACAGGTGGCGGCCGTCGGCTCCGGCAATGGCCTCGCGTCGCTGCTGATCGGTTTCGGTGGCGGCGGGCATACCTCAGTGCCGGCGCTCCGCATCAAGAACTGGTACGCGGGCGCGTTCATCAATGACCAGATCAAATTCAAGAAGCTGACGGTGAATGCCGGCGTGCGCTGGGAGTACGATCAGCCGCGCGTGGAGAAGTACAATCGCTTCGCCAATTTTGATTTCAATGCGCCCTTCCCGATCCAGGTACCTGGGATCGGTCCGCTGACCGGTCTGCTTCGTTATGCTGGGCGCGACGGCGTGCCGCGCGGGCAGAACGACAGCACCTACAAGAACTTCGGGCCGCGCGTCGGCCTGGCCTACCGTGTGAGCCCGACGTTTGTGGTGCGCGCGGGATACGGCATCTTCTTCGCTCCGCGCTTCGGCACCACCTCGGCGGGGAACTACGGCACCAGCGGATTCACCATCACCACGCCCTGGGTCTCTACGACCGCCGATGGAATCGGCTTTGGACGCTCGCTGGACGATCCGTTCCCCAACGGCCTGGCTGGCCTGCCGACCTCGCAGGCGGAGCGCCTCTTGCTGGGCCAGACCATCCAGTTCATGGATCGCGGCAATGTGGCCAACATCTACAACCAGCAATGGAGCTGCACCATCCAGCGCCAATCGTTCGCGGGTATTCTTCTCGAAATGGGTTACGCCGGAAACCGCGGCATAAACATTCCCGTCTCGCGTGACTTCAATCAGATCGACCCCAAGTATCAAGCTCTCGGCAACGCCCTTTCTCAAACCGTCGACAATCCCTTCTTCGGCTTGGTGACGCTGGGTAATCTCTCCCTGCAACGTGTCTCGCGCGCTCAACTGCTACGCCCATACCCCCAGTACGTTGGCGTCAACACGAACTCGCCGGCGGTCGCACAGAACATGGGCATCTCCGGCTATCATTCGCTGCAACTTCGCGCGGAGAAGCGCTTCGCGCGCGGCTACAACGTGACCATCGTCTACACAAAGGCAAAGCTGATCGACAACGGCTCCGGTCGCATTTTCGGGGAGAGCGCGTTCGTTCCTCCTGTCCAGAACGCTTACGATCTGGCCGCGGAGCGCTCGATCTCGGAGGGCGATGTTTCCCAGCGCCTGGTGATTTCGCATGCGGTGCAGATCCCGGTGCGCCGCATCCATCCGGTACTTGACCATGCTACGCGCGGTTGGTCGGCGTCGGGGCAGTTCTCCGCGAATACCGGCTTTCCGCTGGTGCTCTCTTCGATCGGAAACTCCGGCGTGGGCGGCGGCATCCTGCGGCCGAACTCGACTGGTGTCTCCGCCAAGTTGAACGGCGATCCGCAGACGCGGCTGCTCCGTTACTTCGATACCAGCCAGTTCACCGTGCCACCGGCCTTCACTTTCGGCAATACGAGCCGCACACTGCCGGACGTCCGCGGCCCGGGGCGCGTGGCCTACAATGCGTCGCTGCAGAAAGCGTTCCCGATTCGCGACACGATCAAGGCGCAGTTCCGTGCCGAAGCATTCAATCTGACCAACACGCCCTTCTTTGGAAGGCCGGCGCAGCAACTTGGCGGTCCGGGCTTTGGCGTGATCAACTCGGCTAGCGGCGAACGCCAAGTGCAGCTATCGCTAAAAGTGAACTTCTAAGGGGCACATTGACACGCCGCGACCTTCTCACCTTTCCCTGGCTCTCGCCGTTGGCGCTTCGTGGGGCTCAAACCGCCGCGCCGAAGCGGCTGGTCTGCATCGGGCTCGATCTATCAATGCGCCCTGAGCAGTTCTTTCCCGTGGGCGAGTGGCCGGACTACCAGTTGAGCCCCTTGTTGCAGCCGCTTGCTCGCTGGCGGCAGCAACTCACCGTCTTCTCACATCTGGATCATCCTGGCGTCAGCGGCGGACACTACGGCGTCCACGCGTTTCTAAGTGGCGTCCGGCGTGAACAGGGGAGCGGTTTCGCCGATGGCTGTGTCTCGATTGATCAGCTAGCCGACGAGCAAGTCGGCAAACAAACCCGATTCTCTTCGCTTTGCCTGGGCGTGGGCGGCGGGGACAATATTTCCTGGACACGGTCCGGCATCGCCGTGCCGAAGCTCGAGGATCCATCAGCAACCTTCGATCTCTTGTTCCGCCCACCGACTCAGGGAGTGACGGAGGCCCGGCGATCCCGGCTTGCGGAAAACCAATCCATTCTGGCCCTGCTCCAACCGCAGGCGAAGCGGCTGGGTCCGCAACTCGATCGTTGGGACCGCGAGAAGCTCGACGAGTTCATCACCGCTCTGCGCGACTTTGAGCGCACGACGGAAGCAAGCGCTGCCTGGCTCGACAAGCCGCTGCCCAAGACTGCCGGCGACCGCCCGGTGTGGTCGCCATCCGGATGCATGGACAAGGTGCGGGCCACCTTCGAAGCGATGGCGCTGGCGCTCCAGGCGGACGCCACGCGAATCATCAGTTTCAACATCGGCACCGGTTTGCCGGTGACGAAGATTCCCGGCGTGTCCCGCAGCTATCATGACCTCTCCCACAGCGGGCAAGATCCGGACAAACTGCGCCAACTCCATTTGATCGAGTTGGCGCTGGTCGGCGAATTGGATCGCTTCCTGGGGACGTTGGCCGAACGCAAGGACATCGGCGGTGGCACGCTGCTCGATCACACCACGGTGATTTTCGGCAGCGGCATGGGTAACGCTAGTTCCCACTCGAACCTCGACCTACCTGTGCTGGTGGCCGGCGGCGGCTTCCGGCATGGGCGGCATCTCTTCTTCCCCAAGCAGGGGCGCAAGCAAACACCGCTGTGCAACCTCTATGTCAGCCTGCTGCAGAAGATGGGCATCGAGCGTGACCGCTTCGGGTCGAGCAACGGGAATCTAAATGAGTTTCTGGCGTAAGCTCCTCCCGCTGGCCGTCGCAGTCGTCGCGCCGATGTCCCCGGCCGCCGCGGCGCAACCAACGCCGCTGAAGGCGGATGCCTTTCTCGCTCGCTACTGCGTGGCCTGTCATGGCGGTGCGATGCAGAAGGCCGGCCGCCGCTTTGACGACCTCCCTTTGCGCGCCGGCGCCGACCTGCGCATCGCCGAACGTTGGGAGCAGATTCTGCATCAAATCCAACTCGGGCAGATGCCTCCCGCCAAGATGCCGCAACCCTCCGCGCAGGAGCGTCAGGCGTTAACGGCCTGGATCGAGAATCTATTGACGGACGCGCGCCAGGCTGCGATCCCGGGCAACGGCCGTGTGGTCCACCGCAGGTTGAATCGTCTGGAGTATCTGAACACTATTCGCGATCTGTTCGGCTTTCGCGAAGGCGACTTCGACCCGACTACGGCCTTTCCCGCCGACGAGGAGGTGGATGGCCTCCGCAACATCGGTTCGGCGCTACGCGTCTCTCGTCATCACGTGGAGCAGTACATGAGCGCCGCCGACCAAGTGCTGGCTTACGCCTACGACGTGGCCGGCGTGAACGGCATTCCGAAGCCTGGCAGTTGGGCCGACACGCCGGAAACCCTGCGGTCCGGCCTGATGGCGTATGGCACTGGCGTTGTCAAGGCCGAGAAAGCGAATGGTCCGGCTTACATCCACCTGAGCCACGGCATTCGCAATCTTGAGCAGAACTACGACGCCAAGCTTTTCTTGGACGCCCTGCCGCAAGGCGTGCCGCACTCCGGTTGGTACGATATCGAGATCGAAGCCACTGCCGCGAACCGCCATCATCCATACGGCAAAGAACTCATGATGCCGTTGACCATGCGCTACTACCCGGACTTGAAGTCGTTCTACGACGAGTCCCAGCCCATGCGCTTGGGTGTCGGACGGCAGAAGGCCACCCGCCAGAGCGAATGGAAGCGGGTAGCGCCCAACCTGGTCCACGCCGTGGACCTTCCCGACGAGAGATATGAGACCGTGCGTGCACGTGTCTGGCTCGACCAGGGCGCCGCGCCGTATCTCGCCTTCGTCAACGGGCCGCCGAAGGGCACGAAGCCGCAGTTCGTCTCCACCAAGCTCGATCGCTTCGATCCGACGGTCCCCAAGATCGACCGCAAGGTCTGGGAGAATCTCACGCTCCGGGCCGAACGCGACGAGCACTACTATCACTTGTACAAAGGCCCTGAGATTCGCATTCGCCGCTGGCAAGTGACGGGCCCCATGGCCGGCACAACGAAGCACGCTGCCCAGTCGCTCTTGTTCTCGTCCGTCGCTCCGGACGAGAACAAGGTGAGCGATGCGAAGCTGTCCGCCGCGCTTGCGCAACTCGCCTCCACGCTGTTTCGCCGCCGCACCTCCGCCCAGGACGTGGCGCCGTACGTCGTGGCGGTGCGGCAGCGCTTAGACGGCAAGACCCGTTACGCCGAAGCGGCACGGCCCGTCCTCAAGGCTTTGCTGTGCGCTCCCGAGTTTTTGTTCCATACCGAGCGGGCAACGGCAGCAGGAACGTTGTCGGGAGAAGAGTTCGTCAACCGCCTCTCGTACTTTCTCACTGGCGGACCGCCGGACTCCACCCTGCGCGGTCTCGCCGTGCGCGGTCCGCTCGGCGGCGCCGCGCTGCGCGCGCAAACCGATCGCTTGCTTGATTCGCCAAACGCCGACCGCTTCTTCAGCATGTTCGCCGCCCAGTGGTTGGGCCTGAACCAACTGGGGACGATGCCACCCGGGCAGGAGGAATTCCCCGGCTACTACATCGACCGGCTGGAGCCCGCTATGAGGGAAGAGACCTGGCGCTTCGTGGCCGAGTTGATGCGGTCCCGTCGCCCAGTAAACGATTTGGTGAACGCCGACTTCGCGTATGTGAATGAAGCGTTGAACCGGCGTGTGTACGGGTGGACCGGCGCAAAGGGCGATGACGTTGAGCGCGTCACACTCCCGGGCCACGTTCCGCGTCTCGGGCTGCTTCGGCAGGCCAGCGTACTCACGGTGACCGCGAATGGCGTCGAAACGTCGCCCGTGAAGCGTGGCGTCTGGCTGCTGGACAAGATCTTTGGCACTCCGCCCAGTCCGCCGCCCCCTGATGTGCCGCCGCTCGAACCCGACATTCGCGGCGCCGCCACCGTGCGGCAACTGCTCGCCAAGCACCGCGCGAACGCAACCTGCGCCGAGTGTCATCAGAAGATCGACCCGCTTGGTTTTGCTCTGGAGGGCTATGACCCCATGGGCCGGCCTCGCGAGAATTATCCAAGCGGGGCCAAGATCGACACCACGGGCGAGTATCGCGGGCACGGTGTCGCCAGTGCGGTGGAGGTGCGGGATTACCTGCTGGCCCATCCGGAATTGCTGGCGAACAACCTCGCCACTCGCTTGACCACCTACGCGCTCGGCCGGTCGCTCAGTTTGGATGACCGTGCCGCCGTCCGGCAACTAGTGGCCGTTTGGCGAAGCAAGGGCTACGCGCTTCGCGAGTTGGTTCATCTCATCACTTCCGGCGAACCTTTCCGCCGGCCCTGAGGACTTTTTTCCCATGCGATTCTTTACAACCCTTCTCCTCGTCTCCACCGCCTTCACTCAAGTGCATGACCCGCGCAATATCGTAACGGGCACCGTGATCCCCGATGAGTTCTACGCCGACCAGCCCTATATCGTCAAGACCAACGACGGCGCCTGGCTGTGTGTCATCACGACCGGCCCGGGCCAGGAAGGCGCCGGCGGCCAACACGTGGTCAGCCTGCGCAGCACCGACCAGGGCAAGACGTGGGAGAAGGCCGTCGACATTGAGCCCAACGACGGCCCCGAAGCTTCTTACGCCGTGATGCTGAAGGCCACCTCCGGCCGCGTCTACGTCTTCTACAACCACAACACCGACAACATCCGCCGCGTCATCGGCGACAAACCCGCCTACAAAGACGGCTGGGTGACGCGCGTCGACTCGCTCGGCCACTTCGTCTTCAAGTACTCCGACGACCACGGCCGCACTTGGTCGAAGGAACGCTACGAGATTCCGCAGCGTGACTTCGAGATCGACCGCAAGAATCCCTACCAGGGCAAAATCAAGTTTTTCTGGACCGTCGGCAAGGCCTTCGCCCACAAGGGGGCTGGCTATGTGCCGCTCCACAAGGTGGGCGGCTTCGGCGATGGATTCTTCACGTCGAGTGAAGGCGTGCTGCTGCGTAGCGCGAACATCATGACCGAGCGGGACGCAAAGAAGATCACGTGGGAGACGCTGCCCGACGGCGACATCGGCATCCGTACGCCGAAAGGCGGTGGCACCATCGCCGAGGAGCATTCGTTCAGCGTGATGAGCGATGGCTCGATCTTCTGCGTCTTCCGCACCATCGACGGCCATGCCGCCCATACCTACAGCCGCGACGGCGGCCGCACCTGGGAGCCCTCGCAATACATGCGCTTCGCCGACGGACGCCTAATGAAGCATCCGCGTGCGGCGAACTTCGCCTGGCGCGCCGAGAACGGCAAATACCTCTACTGGTTCCACAATCACGGCGGACGCTTCATCCGCGAGCATCCGCGCCAGCGCACCAACGCTTATGAGGAGCGCAATCCCGTCTGGCTTTCGGGCGGCGTGGAAGCGGATGGCCCCATGGGCAAAATCATCCGCTGGTCGCAACCGGAGATCGCGCTTTACGACGACGACCCCATCATCCGCATGAGCTATCCGGATCTCGTCGAAGACGGCGGCAAGTACTATCTCACCGAGACACAAAAGGACGTCGCCCGCGTGCATGAGATCGATCCGGGGCTGCTAGTCGGCCTCTGGGGTGCTGCTGAACGCCCCGTGCCGGGCCAGGCCGCCACAAACGTCGTCTTCTTCCAGCGCTCCAAGCGCGCCGACCATGGCAAGGAAGATCTGCGAGCGAGTTTCTCGCTGGATCTTTGGGTTAACCTCTCCAGCCTTGAGGCCGGTCAGACGCTGCTCAGCAGCGCCGGCATGGCGCTGCGTACCATTGCTGGTGGCGCAGTGGAACTCACGCTGAACGATGGCCGCTCGGAAAGCCGTTGGGCGTCGGACCCGGGTTCGCTTGCCGCCGGCAAACCTCAGCACATTGTAGTGATCGTGGATGGCGGGCCGAAGATTATCAGCTTCGTCACCAACGGCCAATTCAACGATGGCGGCGAGCACCGGCAATACGGCTGGGGCCGCTTCAGCCCGAACCTCAAGAACGTGATGGGTCTGGGCGAGCTAGCGAAGTCGCCGGCGGTGCTGAAGCTCAAGGTCTTCAATCGCTACCTCCGCACCGCGGAGGCCATTGCCAGCTATCGCGCAGGCCAATAAGGACGCGCCGTCAGTTATTGGCGGTCCCGGCCGTGGCGGCCGCCCAAACACGTCCGCCTAATATTGTTTTGATCCTCACCGACGACCAGGGCTGGTGGGACGTAGGCCGCAATGGCAACACGGCGATCGAAACACCGGCGATGGACCGCCTGGCCGCCGAGGGCGTCAGCTTCCAGCGCTTCTACGCCTCGCCGGTGTGCGCGCCCACACGGGCCAGCATCATGACGGGCCGCTACTATCTGCGCACGGGAATCTACAACACACGCTTCGGCGGCGACACCCTGGATGCGAACGAGATCACCATTGCTCAACTGCTGCAGACGCGAGGTTACCGCACGGGGCTATTCGGCAAGTGGCATCTGGGGCACTATCGTCGCTTCCATCCGGATCGGCGTGCCTTCCACCGGTGGGTCGGCTTCACGCAAGG
Organism: Bryobacteraceae bacterium; assembly: GCA_947458745.1. GTDB lineage: Bacteria > Acidobacteriota > Terriglobia > Bryobacterales > Bryobacteraceae > JAPKYZ01. The sequence goes on from CANGYQ010000014.1 coordinate 117,520, forward strand.
GCACGTGGAGCGCTACTTCCATCCCGATCAGTTGCTCGACAACGGCAAGCCCGTCAAGGCGCGCGGCCACCTCACCGATCTCTTCACCGATTGCGCCATCGATTTCGTCAAGGACAATCGCGAGCGCCCGTTCTTCCTCTACCTGGCCTATAACGTGCCCCATTCGCCCAACTACGTCGAGAATCGTTGGACCGAGCGCTATCTCAAAAAAGGAGTGCCGCTCGAAGATGCGCAAATCTACGGCATGCTCTCGCACTGCGACGAGAACATTGGCCGCTTGCTGCGTACGCTGGACGACCAGGGCCTGCGCGATAACACACTGGTTGTCTTCCTTTCCGACAATGGTGGCGTCAGCAAGTACTTCAAGGCCGGATTGCGGGGCCAGAAGGCCAGCGCCTACGAAGGCGGTATCCGCGTGCCGTGCTTCCTCCGCTGGCCGGGACGCATCGAGCCGGGCACCGAGGACAAGTCAGCGCGTGCGGCCATGGATCTGTTTCCCACCATCGCCGAAGTGGCTGGTGTGCCCATGCCGAAGGATCGCCCCATCGATGGCAAGAGCCTGCTGGCGCCGCCGCCGGATCGAGCGCTGTTTCACATCTGGGACCGCTTTCAGCCAAGCCTGAGGAGCAATTGGTCGATCACGCGCGGCCGCCATAAACTGACTCGCACGGAGCTCTTCGATCTGGAGGCCGATCCATCTGAAAAGGTGAACCTCAAGGCACAACAGCCAGAAGTTGCCGCCCGTCTGCAGCGCGAGTTTGAAACATGGCTCGCCGAGATGACGCGCGGCCGCCGCTTTGAGCCCGCCGCCATCGAGGTCGGCCGCGCAGATGACAATCCCGTGGAGTTGCATCCGAGTTGGGCCATCGTGCCGGGTACCAACGTCACCTGGGCCTCGCCCGGTGGAACGCCTTCCAAGCCCGAGGCGTTGCCGCGAAGCGGCGCGTCCACCGTCAACTACAGTTTCGCGGGCTACGACTGGGACACCATTGACAGTTGGCGCAAACCGGGCGATGGCGCGGAGTGGAAACTCAACGTAGTGGCGGCCGGCCGCTATCGGGTGCGATTCGCGTACGGCTGTCGTGCTTCGGCGGCGGGCGGCCGATGGCGCCTTGAGGTCGGGCGTTCCGTGCTCGAAGGAGTTGTCTTGGCAACGCCCGGCCGCAACGTGTTCCAGGAGTTCGACGTCGGCGAACTTCGTCTGGCTGCGGGGCTAGTCATCGCCCGCATCTCGGTGACCCAAGAGCGTAAGGAGGAACTAATGGCTCTGAACAGGATCTGGCTGGAGCGCATCGGCCGGTGATTACTCGGCGCAACCTGCTGGCCGCGCTTGCGCCCGCGCCGCCCCAGCTCAACTACATCCTGGTGCTCGCCGATGACATGGGCTACGGCGACGTCGGCCCGCACACGCCACATCTGAACCGGTTGGCGGCCGATGGCGTACGCCTCAAGGATCACTACTTGTGCTCGCCCGTCTGCTCGCCGGCCCGCGCCGGGCTGATGACGGGTTTGGTGCCCGATCGCGTCGGGATCACGGGTGTGCTGCGCGAACAGCACGACGCCCATCATGGCCTGGCGCTCGGCGCTAAAACAATGGCCGACCACTTTCGCGCTCGCGGCCTCAAAACCGCCCTGCTCGGCAAGTGGCACCTCGGCATGAGTGCCCCGTATCATCCCAATCGCCGTGGCTTCGACTACTTTTGGGGCTACCTCAACGGCATGCACGACTACCGTACGAACCTCTCCGCTGGTGGAGGCGGCAAGGGCACAAGGCAGACGTACGAGAACGAAACTCCCGTCGAGCTCAAAGGCTACTTGCCCGAGTTGCTGACCCGTAAAGCGGTGGAGTTCGTCGAGCAGCATCGCAATCAACCCTACTTTCTCTACCTGGCCCATCCGCTGCCGCACGCCCCGTTGCAGGCTCCAACCGGCTTCGCGTCGCAGGAACCGCGCGACGTCTATGGCGCTATGCTTTCGGCGCTGGATGAGACGATCGGCGCCGTGCGCGGGGCGCTCGAACGGACGGGGCAATGGGATCGCACGGTGATGGTCTTCCTGTCCGACAACGGGTGGGTCAAGAAGGTCTCGCCGGATCAGGCCCCGCTCGGCAGCAACGGACCGTTCCGCGGAGGCAAGTACGAACTATTCGAAGGCGGCATCCGTAGCCCTTGCATCGTTCGTTGGCCGGGCCTATCGCGGCCCGGCACCATCGCTAAGACGCCCACCTGGTTCGCCGATTGGCTGCCGACCTTCACCGGCGTCAAGACGCGCGCCGGCCGCGATATCCGCGACGTTATCGCCGGTCTCAAAGGGGATGAAAAACGGCTGCTGGCCTGGCGCTTCGAAGACGCGCTTGTCAAGACGCCGCTAACCTTCGCTGCCCGCCAGCGCAAATGGAAGCGGCTCAATGACGATGTCTACGATCTTGCCGCGGACCCGGGTGAGCAATATCCCATCCGGTCGAACAGGCTGGAGAAAGAGCTCAATGAGTGAAAGGCGCAACTCGCCACGCCGGTGTAATCTCGGAGGGCGAATGGCGCGTATCGTACAGATTTTGAGGCGTTTGCGATGAGCTCGGGTCTTTCTCGCTTTTCGGGTCCCTGCGGCGCGGGACACCCTCGCGGAGGGGGGAGGCGCGTTTCGGATTTGCGTGAGGGTGTTTGAATTGTGATGAATCGCGGCCAAGGCGCACAGCCCCCTCCACTTTATCGTTGCACGCGAGAGGCTAAGAAATTGCGGCTACGCGCGTAAGTGATAGGAGTATCGGACGAAAGAAGCCCAGAGTGTGAATCGTAAACGACGGCCTAGCGCTTTCCTAGCGAGCCAGAATCTGATATAACAATTTCTCGATTGGTAGGCGACTCGAAATGGGATTGCACTTCTGATGAACTTTTCCGCCTTCGTTCAGTGGCTCGATGCGACACCGGGCAGTGTTGCCTTGCGCGAGTCGATGCTCGGCTATCCGATGATCGAGACCATGCATGTGCTGACGCTCTGCTTGTTCCTGGGTATGATTGCGCTGGTCGATCTCCGGCTGCTCGGTCTCGGTTTTCAGTCTATTCCGGTATCGGAGGTTGCCGGGCGGTTGCTCCCCATCGGGCTCGCCGGCTTCGTTCTGATGGCTGTCAGCGGCGCCCTGCTGTTCTATTCCGGGCCGATCCGCGCCTACGGCAATATCTTCTTCCGTATCAAAATGGCGCTGATTATGCTAACCGGCATCAACGCGCTGGTCTTCCACTACACCATTTACAAGCGCGTGGCCAGTTGGGATCGCGATCCCATTCCGCCTCTGCGCGCACGGCTTGCCGGACTGTGTTCGCTGGTGCTTTGGAGTGCGGTTGTGGTGTGCGGCCGCATGCAGGCCTACAATTGGTTCGAAAAAGCGCCGGGAGCGTAGAGCATCACCATGGACCTTCTTCCCTTTTTCCAGCAGCTCGAAGCCACCACCGTCGGCCGCGTGGTCCGTGAATCGCTTTGGATGTTCCCCGTGATCGAATGCGTGCATCTGCTTGCGCTGGCGCTGCTGGGGGGCGCGGTGCTGCTGGTCGACTTGCGGTTGTTGGGCTTTGGCTTGGTGAATCAACCGGTGGATCTACTTGCCCGCAAAGCCGACCCGTGGCTGCTGGCCGCTTGGATGGTGATCATCGCTACCGGCATCCCCATGTTCCTTTCCGAAGCGACCAAATGCTACTACAGCCCTCCGTTCTTTTACAAGATCGGTCTGTTGGTGATTGCTTCCGTCTACACCTTCACCTATCGCCGGCGGGTGACCAGGGAATTGGCGTATGGGCGAGCCCCGCTGACCGCGTGCGCTTCGCTGGCGCTATGGTTCGGGGTTGGCTTCGCCGGCCGTTGGATCGCTTTTTACTAAGGCAGGATGAAATGACGCGCCTATTGTTGATTGCAGCATTGATGTTCGCCGCACCTGGCGCTCCGGCTCAGGTGCGGCTTCCCCGTTTGCCCAACGGCAAGCCGGACTTCAACGGCATCTGGCAGGCGGCCAGTTCCGCCCACTTCGATATCGAACGCCACATGGCCCGGCACTCCCTGATGTTGCGCGACGGTCCCTACGGTCCGTTGCCTGCGGTGCCCACACTGGCACTCGGCGCCGTGGGCGCGGTTCCAGGCGGCATGGGTATTGTGGAGGGCGGCAAGATTCCCTACAAGGCGGAGGCGCTGAAACTACGCGACGAGAACCGCCAGCACTGGATCGAGCGAGACCCGGAGGTGAAGTGCTATCTCCCCGGGATTCCGCGCGCCAACTACATGCCGTTCCCGTTCGAAATTGTGCAGAACGCGAGCCAGTTCTTTTTCTCCTATGAATACGCAGGCGCCCATCGCGACGTGCTCTTCAAAGATCCGGGGCCGGCCGAAACCGACACTTGGATGGGACAGGCGGTGGGCAAATGGGAGGGCGATACGCTGGTGATCGAAAATTCGGGTTTCAACGACCAAACTTGGTTTGATCGCGCCGGCAATCATCACTCCAGCCAACTGAAGGTGGTGGAGCGGCTGAAACTGATGACGCCTTACCACATCCAGTACGAAGCAACCATCACCGACCCCGAAGTGTTTACCGGCCCCTGGAAAATCGCGCTGCCGCTCTATCGCCGGATGGAGAAGGACCCGCGCATCATGGATTTCCGTTGTGTCGAGTTCGTCGAGGAGCTAATCTACGGCGAGCACCGGCGCAATCCGCTGAAACGTTAGTTGAGGAGGATGGAAGATGCGTAGCACCGTCATCAGTTTATTGTTTGCGCTGGCGGCGAACGCCGCCGATGGCCCGCGCACCCCCGAGGGTAAACCCGACTTCTCGGGCGTCTACGACATTGCGTCGCTCACGCCTTTGGCGCGCCCCACGCAATTCGGCACGCGGCTGGAGTTGACCGATGCCGAGGCGGAGGCGCTGGCGAAGAAGGTGATGGCCGCCGTGGCCGCCGACAGTCGCGCCAGTGACCCCAACCGCAAAGCGCCTACCGCGGGTGGGGATGTTGGCAACTACAACCAGCTCTGGTACGACCGCGGGACCATGGCCGTGAAAATCGGCGGCAAGTGGCGTACCTCCATCATCACGGACCCGCCCGACGGCCGCCTGCCCGAGCTCACGCCAAAGGGCAAGGAGATTGCGGCCCGAAACGCACTACAGAACCGGACCACGGGCGCCGCGTTCTGGATTACGGAGAACTTGAAGCCGGGTCCGTTTGACGATCCAGAACTTCGTCCGCTCACCGAACGCTGCCTGGGCACCTTCGGTACGTCGGCCGGCCCGCCCATGTTGCCGGCCGGCTACAACAACCTCAAACAGATCGTGCAAACCAGAAACCGGGTTCTCATCCTGAACGAAATGATTCACGACGTACGCATCGTCCGGATAAACGCCGAGCACGACCCGCCCGACATGCGCCGATGGTTCGGCGATTCGGTGGGCCATTGGGAAGGCGACACGCTGGTGGTGGATACCACCAACTTCAACGACACACCCGGGCTTTTCTCGGCTTCTCGCAACCTGCACGTAGTGGAGCGCTTCACCCGTCTAGACGCAAATACGCTCAGCTACAAGTTCACCGTGGAAGATCCGACGATATGGGCCAAGCCCTGGAGTGGCGAGGTGGCCTGGCCAAAGACCTCGCAGCGGCTCTTTGAATACGCTTGCCACGAAGGCAACTACTCGTTCATGGGCATTCTGAAAGGTGCGCGAATGCTGGAGGCGGAAGCGCTCCAGAAGACGTCGAAGTAAGAAGGAGGAGAAGGATCGATGAAGAGAAAGACCGTTTTGATTGCACTCGCGGCCAGCGCGCTCCTGTTTGTCCGGGTAGGCCAGGTGGAGGCTCACCACGCCTTCGGCGCGGAGTTCGATCCGAATCGCCCCATACTGCTCAAGGGACCCGTGAAGCGCGTCGAGTGGATCAACCCGCATACCTGGATCCATGTCGAGCACACCGACGAGAAGGGGAATAAGGAAATCTGGATGGTGGAAGGCGGTACGCCCAACAGTCTGCTGCGGCGTGGCCTGAAGCGCGACTCCCTCAAACTCGGCCAGATCGTGATTGTCGATGGATATCAGGCGAAGGACCGCTCCCATCGCGCCAACGGCCGCGATGTTACGCTCCCCGACGGCCAGAAGTTTTTCATGGGCTCTTCCGGCACCGGCGCGCCCTATGATCAACCCGGCAAGGACCAGCGCAAATGAGCAAGGCCGCATTGTGCCTGGCCTTGCTCAGCCCGCTTCTCGCCCAACATACTGCCGTCCCGGCGCGCACCGGAGGATTCAGCCAGGCGCAGGCGCAGCGCGGCGAGAAGCAGTACGCGGCGCTGTGCAAGAACTGCCATGGATCCGATCTCGCCAACGGCGTGGCGCTACCGCTGGCGGGCGCGTCGTTCCTGGAGAATCGGGGGTCCAGGCAGCCCTACTGGCTTTGGCGCAACGTTCAGAGGATGCCTCCCGGCGGCGGTCTTCTTCCCGCCGGTCAGGCGCTCGACGTGACTGCTTACATCCTGCAGTATAACGGCCACGCGCCGGGTGACGAGGAGTTAAAGGAGGGCACGCCCTGGATGACGACCGCCACGATAGTACCCCCCGCCGGTTCCAAGGGCCGGAACTTGACTCCTCCCGCTTTCATCCCCGGTGAGCCCAGCGCCACTCCGCGTCAGGGCGCCGGGCCATCGCAAGCGGAGCTGAACAACGCTTACTCGTCGAAGAGCGATTGGCTGTATCACACGCACGACTATTCCGGAGCGAGGTTCGTGCAGTCGGCGCAAATCACGCCGGCCAACGCAGCCCAACTGCGTGTGGCCTGCCTCTTTCAGTTCGGCGAACAGAGCAATTTTCAAACGGGGCCCATCGTCTATCAGGGGCGCATGTATCTCACCGGACTCCGCACGACGGCGGCCATCGACGCACGCAACTGCGAATTGATCTGGAAGCACGAATGGGTGCCCCGCGCCAAGGAAGCCTGGCAATTCAATCGGGGCGTGGCCATCAAGGATGGCTACCTGGTTCGCGGAACAGTGGATGGCTATTTGGTGGCGCTCAACATGGAATCTGGCAGCTTGATCTGGGCACGGCGTGTCGCCGACTCGAGCATCGGAGAAGCCTTCACGATGCCACCGGTGATCTTCGAAGACAAAATCATCGCCGGACCCGCCGTCAGCGAGGCTGGGATTTCCGGCTGGGTGGGAGCCTTCCGCCTCACCGACGGTACGCCGCTGTGGCGATTCAACACCGTACCAAAGGCGGGCGAGCCGGGGTCCGAAACGTGGAAGAATCCGAACAACCTGGTGATCGGCGGAGGGGGCACCTGGACGCCCTACGCGCTCGATCAAGAGAAGGGCGAAGTGTTCGTTCCGGTGGCAAATCCGATTCCAGACTTTCAACCTCATCTCCGCGGGGGAGACAATCTCTATACGAACTCGGTGGTCGCGCTCAGTGCCCGCACGGGCAAACTGGTCTGGCATCGCCAGACCGTGCACCGGGATTCTCACGACTGGGATCTGACTCAGGCGGGCCCGCTTTATCAGGCCAACGTCGGCGGCAGAGATGTGAAGGTGGTGGTTTCCGCCGGCAAGGATGGTATGCTGCGTCCGATTGACCGGGAGACGAGGAAGTATCTATATGAGACTCCGGTCACTACGGTGGAGAACGCGGATATCCCGGTCACGACGGAGGGCATCCATGCCTGTCCGGGTATTAAAGGCGGCGTCGCGTGGAATGGACCGGCGTACAATCCACTCACGCGGATGCTCTACACCCCGGCGGCGGACGAGTGCGGCGTGTTCACCAGGGCCGCGGATGAGGACTTGGGCAAGCCGGGCGTGACGAACATAGGTGGCACGTTCCGGCGGGACGCGGAGCGAAAAGGCTGGATCACGGCGGTGGACTCGGTCTCCGGCGCGGTGCGGTGGCAGTACCGGTCGCCGGAACCGGTGTTGGCGGCCGTCACCACCACGTCGGGCGGTGTGGTGTTCGGAGGCGAACTGACTGGCCACTTCCTGACGCTGAATGCGAAAACGGGGAAGGTGGTGCATCGGTTTCAGACGGGCGGTCCCATCGGCGGAGGCATCGTCACTTATGAGGTGGGCGGCAAGCAGCATGTAGCGGTCACGTCGGGCCGTCCGTCCGCCTTTTGGTCGCTGAAGCACGTTGGCTCGCCGACCGTCGTGGTGTTTACGCTGCCCTAGCCTTCGATCTCTCCATCGACTCGTTGATCCTGAAGCGGACGTTGTGTCTCAGCCCGCGCTGGCATTTTCCAGGTTCTCGATCCGCCCGGTGCTACTCGCAAACGAATCCGTCTCCACTCCCATCCGCTGCAGCATGCTCACGTAGAGGTTAGCTAGCGGCGTGTTGTTGTCACGGCGGAACGCGAGGTGCTGGCCGTGCTTGAAGCCTCCGCCGGCGAGCAGAATCGGCAGATTCGTGTTGTCGTGCGTATTCGCGTCGCCCATGTTGCTGCCATAGAGAACCATGGTGCGGTCGAGCAGACGCTGGCCGCTCTCCTTCTTTTCGGCCAAGCCCCGGAGCAGTTTGCGCAGCAGCGCCATCTGCTGCCGGTCCGCATCGTCGAGTTGCCGAAGCTTCTCGGAGGCCTGCCCATGATGGCTCAGGTTGTGATAGCCGTCGGTGGTGTCCTGGTCCGGATGAAGCTTGAAGACCGGTGTGGCAAACGCGTCCACCATCAGCGTGACGATGCGCGTGGAATCCGACTCCAGCGCCAGTTGCGCCATCGAGAGCATGAGGTCGAACTTCTCAAAGAACAACTTCTTGTCCTGAATTTCGGCGGGTTCTGGTCTGGCCGCAGTTGGCTTTGGACGCTTCTCCCACTCGCCGGCGAGGTGCAAACGTACTTCTACTTCCCGTACCGAGGTTAGGTACTGATCCAGCCGGGCGCGGTCATCCCGGCCCAGTCTCTGGCCGAACTGTCTCGTATCGTCGAGCAGCGTGTCCAGGATGCTGCCTCGTTCCTCCAGCCGATGTAGTTGCCGCTCCACTTCGGCCGGCTCCCCTTGCACGAACATCTTGCGGAACAGCGACGGGGCACTATCCTCGGCGGGCAGCAACACGCCGTCGCGCGTCCAGGAGAGGCTCCGGTTGGCCTTGTCGATATTCACGCCCAGGTTGAGCGTCGCGAACCGCGTGGCTTGCCCGAGCTTTTCGGCGGCAAACTGATCGAGTGAGATCGAATTGCGGAAACCGCTCTTCGTCGGACCGCGCGCACCGGTGAGAAAACAGTTCTCCGTGCTGTGGCCACCTTCCACCGCTGGATGCGACAGGCCACTGAAGACCGTGAAGTCGTTACGGAACTCAGCCAACGCGGCCAGGTAGGGCGACAGCGTGTAGTCGCGCCCGGCGGTTTGCGGGAAGAATGGCTTGGGCAGTACGCCGAGGTTGTTTGAGATGAGCAGCATGCCGCGCTCCGGAGTGCGGGCAAAGCATTCCAGCGCGGGCATGGCGAGCGCAACCCCCGCGGTGCGTAAGAAGCGGCGGCGTGTGTTCATGGCTTCTTTTGTGCCTCCTTGGGGCCCAGGAAAATCCGGCTCTGCACCAGCGAGACCATCAGATCGCGCACGCGAAAGCCGGTTGTGGCATGGGCGTCGAGGATTGCTTCCACCTCGGGGCGGTCAGAGAACCGCACCGGTGATCCCGTCGCATACACAGTGAACTGATGCAGGAGACTGCGCGCCAGCTGCCGGGGCTGCGCGGCAAAGATCGCCTTCAGCTCACGGATGTCCCGAAACGCTGTTCCGTCCAGAAGCTTGCCGCTGGCATCCACGGGTCCGGCGAGCGTGTAAGCGTAATCGTGGCCCGCGCGGTCGATGCCCGCTACCGCTTGGCCTTCCTCCATGCCCCGGTAGCGCGTGCGCCACCGGCCGAGAATATCGAAGTTCTCGAGCGCCAGGCCGACGGGGTCGAAGCTTCGGTGACAGCTCGCGCACGAGGCCACCTTGGTATGCATCGCCAGCAGGTCACGAATGGTCTTGGCACCGCGAATGTCGGGTTCCACGGCGGGAACTTTCGCCGGGGGAGGAGGCGGAGGCTCGCCGATGAGCCGTTCCATGATCCACGCGCCGCGAATGACGGGAGACGTCGTGGTGCCGTTGGCGGTCACCTTCAGAATGGCGGCTTGCGTGAGGAGCCCGCCCCGCGGACTGCCCGCTGGCAGTTTCACGGTGCGCATGGCCGAGCCACTCAGCGGCGGAAGGCCGTAGTGGCTGGCGAGCCGATCATTGGCATAGACAAAATCCGAAGTCACCACGGAGACCGCAGGCAGGTTGTCGCGAATCATGGCCTGGAAGAACGCGCGCGTCTCGTACTCCATCGATTCGACCAGATAGTTGTCGAAGCGGTACTCGGGATACAGCCGGATGTCCGGGTCATCACGGCGAACGTGGCGGAGGTTCAGCCAATAGTCGGTGAAGTTGCGGACGAAGCGGTCGAAGCCCGGGCCGGCAATGAGCCGTTCGGCCTGGCTGCGCAATACCGCTGGACGGCCCAGCCGACCCGTGCGGGCCGCCGCGCTCAGTTCGGCATCCGGCCTCGAGTTGGTTAGGAAATGAGAGAGCCTCCCGGCAATCGCGAAGTGGTCCTCAGCCGTTTCCGGTTCGCGCAAGTAGAGGAAATGCGGGGAACTCAAGAACGCCTTGTAGCCTGCCAGCATCGCTTCGGCGAATGGCGCACCCTTCTGCAGGCGAGCGAGCACAAGTTGTTCAAAGTTCCTCAACGCCGCATCGGACAACGGTTCCTGCGCCGCCAGATCGGCGAAGCGCCGAAGCAGGCGTCGCGCGGCTTGGTTCGGCTCTGCCGGGACTGGCGGCATTCCGAGTTCATCGAAGAGCACGCGATGCGACGGCGGAGGCCAAGTGGCCGGCGAAAGCGGCCCGTCTACTTCGAGCCACTGAACGGCGATGCCAGGCTGCCCACCCTCGGGAAACGGCGGATAGCGATATGTCGGTGGTCCGCCTTGCACGTTACGCGCCAGCGGCACGGGCAAACCGAGAGGGCTGTACTCAAAGGTCTCCTGCTCGCGAAGGTGGATGGTGGTTTCAAACTCCTGCGCCACCGGTTGGATATCCATCACGCCGCCTGTTGCTCGCACATCGCCGGATACATCGGGCCCGGACGGCTTGCGCGCACGAAACGTCATCGGTATTGGTCGAGTGGCCGGAGCGAGCGTGTAGCCTTCACGTTGCACCACTGCCCGCGCCGAGAATCGTACGCGATACTGGCCCGGCAACTTGGCCACGAAGCCCTTGGGATAGCCGTAGTAGGGCCAATGCGCCGAACGAAACAATGCCATTTCGATCGCGGGGTCGTCTTTGAACGCATCGAGTTGCTTGCTCTCGATGGCTTGGTTGTTCCGGGCAAAGAACATCGCTTCCCGCTCGCCGAAGGTAACCTTCTCGGGGAACAAGGTTGTTCCCACAGCGCGAAACTTTATTGCGGGAGGAGGCTGGGCCCCGGAGGCCATGGCCTGGCGCAGAGCGGCCTCGGCAGCGTCGAGATAAGCCGTGAGTTGTACCCGTGACATATCGAGCGTTTCGGCCGCCTTATTGAACCGATGGCCCTCCCGATCCTCCGGCAGCATGTCGCGGATATCAAGATTGGGCAGCTTGAGCACGTCGCGCAGATTCTGCTCATACTCGTCGCGATTCAGCCGCCGCAGGGGGCCGCGGCCATCGCGCGCCACCTCGGCATAGTCAGCCTCATGGATCGCGCGCCGCATGGGCTCGAGCATCGCCGCCCGCTGCGCCGCGGAGAAGGGAACACCCTTCGGCGGCATTTCGCCCTTGGCCACGCGGTCATGCACGCGGATCCACCGCTCGCGCAGGGATCGATCGTCGAAACGCGGTGGCAGTGCGGCAAGATCCAAGCCGCCCATCGCGTTCCGCGCGTTGTGGCAGCC
>CANGYQ010000015.1 GCA_947458745.1 Bryobacteraceae bacterium
CCGCCGGTGGCGCCGCGGGTGCCGGAACCGTCCTGACCTCACGCGGCAAGCCCGCCGAAATCGCCACCGAAACCCGCATCCCCTTCCGGCTGAAGGAAGCGGTGACGATTACGGAAAAGCTGGACTAGTTCGAGGCCTTCGCAGTCCGTCCATCAACTGCTGAATGCACGGGGGGAACTTGCTTCAGTGGGATGGAACCACAAAAGAAAAACGGGGCATGCCTTTCAGCACACCCCGTCACGGAACCAGAACGGACCCATCGGACTTAGTTAGACTTTGCGGCGGAAGAACGCCAGCAAGCCTGCGGCGCCCACTATCAGCCCCCACGTACCCGGCTCGGGAACCCCCGTGTCCGGTGTCGCGATAAAGTCGATGTCGTTGCTGCTCGTCAGGTTAGTCATGCCAGTGTTCCAACCTTCGTCATGATCGCATCACTTACGTCTTCTTTAGCAGGATGCTGACATTCTCTTCAAACAAGTGACATGGTACACGTGTGAGGCGTCTATTCCAACATAAGAGGAGAAGACATTCAGCAAAAGGAGTTGTTCAGCTATGGATCGCTGGAAGAGCGGGTTCCGGAAGATCATCCGCTGAGGCCGATCCGGGCGATGTTGGACGAAGCGTTGAAAGCGCTCGATGGCCGGTTCGGCGAGATCTACAGCAGCGAGGGGCGCAAGTCGATTCCGCCGGAACGGCTGCTGCGGGCGCTGCTGATCCAGCTGTTGTACTCGGTGCGCAGCGAGCGGATGCTGATGGAGCAACTGCGCTACAACCTTTTGTTCCACTGGTTCGTGGGGCTACCGGCGGACGAGCCGGTGTGGCATCCGACGATGTTCAGCAACACCGTGACCGGCTGCCGGAAGGCGCAGTGGCCAAGCAGTTCTTCACGATCGTCGTCTGGCTGAAAAAGGTGGCCGTGCAGCGCAAGACACGCTTCCGCGGCCCGGACCAAGTGGGTTGGATGTTCACCTTCACGGCAGCAGCCTACAATACGGCAGCAGCCTACAATCTGGTGCGCAGGCGAGACCTGCCGCTTCAGCCGGCCAACGCCCAGCCAGAAGCGTCTCCAGAGGCGGGAAAACAGGCCTTCCGACACACTCGCAGCGGCTTTCCCAGAATCACACTCACGATCTTCCACGCCTTCCCGACCGCGTCGCCGTCCGCCCAGTTGCACCAGACTGGATTTTTCAGCGGTCTGTTAGGTGGTCCCACACCCGGAGCGAGATGTTTTGATATAGTTCACGGAGCAAAGGGAGCCGCTCACATGCAACCATTCCGCATACTCTTCAGTACCGCCGTCCTCGCCGCCGCCGCTTGGGCCCAGGTGGCCACATCCACCATTTTCGGAACCGTTACCGATAGCTCCGGCGCCGCCGTCGCGGGAGCCAAAGTGACCGCCATCAACCCAGCTACACGGGTCCCGGAAACCGTAGAAGCCAATGCGGACGGCAATTACATTTTTCCCAACCTCCGGCCGGGCACCTACAACATTGGCGTCGAAGCCGGTGGCTTTAAGCGCTCACAACAGAGTGGCGTGCTGGTGGAAGTGAACCAGCGGGCCCGCGTGGACATCGCCCTCACCGTTGGCGAGGTTAAGGAAACGATTGAAGTATCCGGCAATGTCTCCACCGTCGATACCTTTTCGGCCACGGTGAAGGAAGTTGTGGACTCCAACCGCATGGTGGATCTGCCCTTGAATGGACGCAATGCTCTACAACTTCAAGCGCTGTTACCTGGATCGATTCAAATGGGTGCCGGCTCCGCCGCATCGCTGATCGCCTTGAACACCAGCATCGTGTTCGCAGTAAACGGCGCGAGGCCCAACCAGTCTTCCTACACGTTGGACGGCGGCTTGAACATGGACATGTACAACAACCTGCCCGCCGCCTTCCCCAATCCGGACGCGCTGCAGGAGTTCTCCATTCTGCAAAATTCCTATTCAGCGGTCAGCGGACGCAACGCGGGCGCGGTGATCAACATGGTCACCAAGTCCGGCACCAACCAGGTGCACGGCGTGCTGTACAACTTTCTGCGCAACGACAAGCTGAACACGCGCAACTTCTTCGCCGCCCGGCCGGACCCGCTGAAGCGCAACCAGTTCGGCGGCACCTTTGGGGCACCGGTGCTGATCCCCAAGCTCTACAACGGCAAGGACCGCACGTTTGTCTTTTTCGCCACCGAATTCACCCGCCAGCGCTTTGGCCAGACGTCTTCCTCCTCCATCATGCCAACGGCACTGGAGCGCAACGGCGACTTTTCCCAGTCGCGCCTGCCCGGGGGGCGCTTTGTCGCAGACCCCAACACGGTCACCGCCACCAGCACGGGCACGCCTTTCCCGAACAATCAGATTCCCGCCAACCGCCTGGATGCGGTAGCCACCAACTTCGCAAGGGCCTTCCTGCCGCTGCCGAACGCCCCGGGCAACATTTTGTCCTACAACGTCTCGCTGCCCACGGAAGAAGACCAGTACACGCTGAAGCTGGACCATAGCTTCTCGGACAAGAACAAGGCCAGTCTGCGGTATCTCTATTCTGATTACCGCATCAACTTCAACCACACTCTGCCCAACTTCAACTCCAACAACAACTGGTCCACGCACAACGCCACCATCAACGACTCGCATATCTTCTCGCCCAACGTCGTCAACAATGCCACTTTCACCTTCGCGCGGAACACCTTTATCCGGTCGCCGCTGCCGTCCGCAGGTGCCGCCGACTGGGCGGCGCTGGGGTGCCGGGGCTGTGTGTCGCTGGCCCCTCCCGGTAACCCAACCGATTGGTCGATCAATGTGCAGAACGGCTTCAACGCCCGTATCAACACGGCATTCTTCAGCTACATGCAGAACTATCAGTTTCTGGACACGCTGACGGTGACCAAGAGTAACCACCTGCTTTCATTTGGTGCCGATGTCGCCTTTGTGCGGCGCAATGGACGGGAGTTCTTCCAGGTGACGCCGCAATGGGGCTTTGATGGTCAGCGGTCCAATGCCTTCTACGGCTATGCCGACTTCATGCTGGGCGCGCCGCGAAGTGTTTTCCAGAATTCGCCGCTGCGGGCTTTTCAATACAAGTGGACGCCCTTCCTTTATTTCAATGACGATTGGCGCGTCAATCGCCGCCTCACCATCAACCTGGGTATCCGCTGGGAGCCGTACTTGACGGTGAAGGAGAAGAATGGCGAGCTGGGTGCGTTCCGTCCGGGGCAGCAGTCCCAGATCTGGCCGCGGGCGCCCATCGGTGCGTTGTTCCCCGGAGACGCTGGTGTACCCAATGGCATTACGCCTAACCGCTACGCGCGGTTCTCGCCCCGGTTTGGTCTGGCTTGGGACCCGACCGGCAAAGGCAAGACCAGTGTCCGCTTGGGATACGGTGTCTTCTCGGACACCCTGCGCTTGGTCGCGCTGAATACCAACTCCACCAATCAGCCCTTCTCGCTCGGGCTGACCACCTTCGACATTCCCTTCAGTGAACCTTATCGCAATGCCCCGACAGTACTGCCTGCCTTGGTCAGCTACGGCGCTCCCACTGCGGCAGACCGGCCGACACGCGGCTTTATTGCTCCGGTCCGCCACAACTCGATCGACCCGGCTTTCACGGCGGGCTACATGCAGCAATGGAACGTGAATTTGCAGCAGGAGTTCTGGAAGAACCTGGTGGTGCAAGCCGCCTACGTGGGTTCGAAGGGAACCCGACTGATGGTGGGCCAGAACATCAACCCCGCCGTCTTCGTGCCCGGAAACTCAACGCCGGGCAACGTGAATGCGCGGCGAGTCTACCCGGGATTTGAGCAGATCCAGAACACCCAATCGACGGCTAACTCCACCTATCATTCGCTCCAGTTGAGCGTCAACCGGCGCTTCTCGAGCGGCATCTCGATCCTGGGTTCTTACGTGTGGGCGAAGTCACTGGACTTGGCGTCGAACGACGGCAACTCGGGCGTCGGCAATCAGGCCACCAACCCCTTCAACCAGGCGCTGGACAAGGGGCTCTCGGACTTCGATGTCCGCCACCGCGTGGTGACGTCGTTCCTGTATGAACTGCCCTTCTTCAAGAAGCAGCCCGGCGCGATGCGCACGCTGCTGGGCGGCTGGCAGATCAACGGCATCATGACGCTGCAGGCCGGTCTACCCTTCACGGTTTCCGCCGGCGCCGACCGGTCACTGGCCGGCATTGGGCGTGACCGGGCGGACGTCTCCGGATCCGTGGCCGTCAATAGCGGTTCCAGCCGGAACGACCAGGTGTTCCGCTATTTCGACACCACGCGCTTCGCGTTGCCCGCCTTGGGCACATTCGGCACCGTGGGCCGCAATACGCTGATCGGACCGGGCCTGATCAACTTCGATTCGGCCATCTTCAAGCAGTTCCGGTTCGCCGAACGGCGCGAACTGGAGTTCCGCTGGGAGACGTTTAACGCAGCTAACCGCCCCAACCTGGGCAACCCGATTGCCAGCTTCACCAACGGCGCTTTCGGCCGCATCACCACGGCCGGTTCGCCGAGGATCATGCAGTTCGGCTTGAAGCTCTACTACTAACGCGGCGTTTCGAGCATAGAAGGGCTCCAGCACTCTCCACTGGAAGTGCCGGAGCCTTTCTTTTTGCTCGGACTCTCCACAGCGCGAGCTGATGCTGGAACAACGCCCGCTTTGCTCCCCGCGCTCAGCACGCGGCGATAGGATATTCTTCAAACCAGGATGCTTCCGCTCGCCCTTATGGCTACCATCGCCTGGCAGTCCGCAGCATCGGCGGAGGAGGCTACCCTTCCGCGCGATGAATGGTTGCCGCTGCTGATCAAGATCTCGCAGGTTGTGCGTCAGCAATCAGAACGGCTGCGCAATTTTATTGCGTAAAGTCGGTTAACCGGTATACGACTGACGGCAAGCGCCGTGAAACCCGGGACACCTTGCGATTCGAGACCGGCATCGTCGGTGATGGCGAAGTATTTGGCTGGCCCGGCCAGGAACTGAGCCAGGATTCGCCCAACGGACTAGTGGCCTTCGGGGCCAGTACAACCGGCGATTTGTACTCTACTGTGCGCAGCGCCGTCGTAAATCGCGAAGTTACGATTCTCCAAGCGAAGCGAGGTCCCAGCGGCGAGGTTGTATTCAGCTACGAGATGGGGGCACTCAACTCCCATGTCACGGTGAGCGGCCCAACGGCCTCCGCCACGGTTCCGTTTCGTGGGGAGTTCGCCGTCGAGCCCACTGAGCCTCGCCTACTTTGGTTCAGGAAAGAGGCAGACGATATCCCGGTCGCAGTGGGCACCCGTCGCACCGAGACGATGCTCCGCTACAATCGCAAAGCTAATCAGCCACCCTTTGACATTGTGCCCGTCTCCGCCGTCACCGTCATGCACGATTGGTGGGGAAGGCAATCTACACTGTCTTCCACCTGGCAGGGTTGCGCCGAGTATGCCGTTACCTCCGCCATCTCTTTCGGCGACGAACACAAGGCTGCGGCCACCGGCCACCGGCTCATCAGCAGCTGGCTGGGAGTCCGTGAGGGTACCTTCTCCACCGAGCTTAGCGGCGAAACAGCTCTGGCCAGCCTCACGGCTGGCGATTCGGTGGCCATGCATCTTTCTTCCGCCGTCACTCTTTCTGACGGATCGCAGTTGCCTGTCGGTACGCGTTTGATGACCCGAGTGGTGCTGAACCATGTGCGCCCAGATGACCGGACGCGCATTGTTGGCCTGCGACTGGATCCTCATGTGGGCGCCGGGCGGCGGGTTCTGCTCGATGCCACGGCCGAGCAGATCACCGGATCCGGGGTGGAGACGGGCGTTAGGGTGACACGGTATTCCGCACGCTCGAACCGGGTGGGCTCAATGTCGTCCTTTGAGAGCAGTGAGGAGAAACTCTACCTGGACCGAAGCGCCGGAGCCGCCACGTTCATGCTTCCACTCGGGGCCGCAAAACTGCCACTTCCCCTCAAGATCAGGTGGCGGGTGGACCCAGCGGCACGCTCAGAAGCACTCCGAACTCGCGCGGGAAGTGGCAACTGACCCGGGCGTGGACGCGACCCTGACGGTCAAAGTAGCGGCCCGAGAGTCCACACGGGAATACGCCTTCATGCCAGATGTTGGGGTGAATATAGAGCCCGCAGGAGCCGTCAAACCAGAAGGTTTTGAACTGCTCCGGCCGCACGTCATCGCCCGGCAGTGCCAACGGC
This sequence comes from Bryobacteraceae bacterium, assembly GCA_947458745.1. GTDB lineage: Bacteria > Acidobacteriota > Terriglobia > Bryobacterales > Bryobacteraceae > JAPKYZ01. The sequence continues at coordinate 6,168 of CANGYQ010000015.1, forward strand.
ACCACAAATGGTTCGCGAGCTTGCGGGTAGAACAACTGGCCGCCATCGGGGTGATAGTTGGCATGCCACAGCAGTAAACGTTGCGGTGGTAGCGCGGGTGCCGGACCGGGTTCACCAGGCGGACGCGAGAAGCCCAGCACGTAGTGGCCACCCACGGCATCATTGTGGGCCATCAGGCGTTCGCCGTCCCAGCCACAGGCAAAGATGCCATCGGTCGTGCCTGCTTCATCACCCGTGTCCTCATCCACCTCGCGCCATCCAGCAGCGGGCCAGCGGACAATTTCGACAGGGTGGCTCTGCGGGTTGGTGACCAGTTCGCCGTAGCCCTTTAGGCTTTCCGCCGTCGCAATGACAAACGGAGATTCCACCACCGGCAGGTGTGGCGGAATCTCCGGATTCAAATAGTCCAGCAGCATGATGGCCCTGGATGTCGGGGCTTAGGCCAGTTCGTAGGCGCGGAAGAACCACGCCAGCTCAATGGCGGCGTTCTCTTCCGAATCTGAACCGTGGGCAGCGTTCTTGCCGATGGATTCGGCGAACAGCTTGCGGATGGTGCCCTCATCGGCGTTGGCCGGGTTGGTGGCGCCCATCAGCTTGCGCCATTCAGCGAAAGCGTTCTCTTTTTCCAGGCACAGCAGGATGCACGGACCGGACGTCATAAACTCCACCAGGCCCTCAAAGAACGGCTTTCCCTGGTGGACCGCGTAGAAGCCCTCGGCTTCGTCCTTGGCCAGCTTGGTCATGCGAACGGCGCGCAGCTTGAATCCGTTGGCTTCAATCAGGGCAAGAATCTTGCCTGCATTGCCCGCAGCAACAGCGTCGGGCTTGATAATTCCGAAAGTTAGCGACATAGCTCTTCTCTTCTTGTTTTGGGGAAGCTCTTACAGGCCCATCCGTTGAGCGAGGGTGGCACCCAAGTCGGCAGGCGACACACAGACACTGATGCCCGCTTCGGTCATGGCCGCCATCTTGTCCGATGCCTTGCCCGAACCACCAGAGATGATGGCACCGGCGTGGCCCATGCGGCGGCCCGGAGGCGCAGTCTGTCCGCAAATGAATCCCACCACCGGCTTCTTGACATTGGCTTTGACGAACGCGGCGGCGGTCTCTTCCGCACTGCCACCAATCTCACCAATCATGATGATGCCGTGCGTGTCCGGGTCTTCATTGAACAGCGTCAGGGCGTCGACAAAGTTGGTGCCGATGATCGGGTCACCACCGATGCCGATGCAGGTGGACTGGCCGATGCCCAGCTTGGTCAACTGGCCAACGGCTTCATAGGTCAAGGTGCCGGAGCGCGAAACCACGCCCACATTGCCGGGCAGGTGGATATGCGCGGGCATGATACCGATCTTGCACTTGCCCGGCGAAATAATGCCCGGGCAGTTGGGGCCGATCAGGCGCGTCTTCTTGCCGCGCATGAAGGACCAGACCTTCGTCATGTCATTGGCCGGAATACCTTCGGTGATGCAGACCACCAGCGGCAATTCCGCATCCACCGCTTCCATGATCGCGTCGGCGGCAAACGGAGGCGGCACAAAAATCACACTGGCATTGGCGCCGGTGGCTTTGGCCGCATCGGCCACCGTGTCGAACACGGGCCGGTCCAGATGCGTCGAACCACCCTTGCCGGGCGTGACACCGCCCACGACCTGCGTGCCATAGGCGATCGCTTGCGTGGCGTGGAAAGTGCCTTCGCGGCCGGTAAAGCCCTGAACGATCAGGCGAGTATTTTGATCAACGAGAACGCTCATGTTATTTGGCCACCGCCACGACTTTCTCCGCGGCGTCCTTCATGCCATCGGCCACCATAAAGTTGAACCCGCTCTCCACCAGAATCTTCTTGCCCTCTTCGACGTTGGTGCCTTCCATGCGCACCACCACCGGGATCTTGAAGCCCAGTTCGCGGGCCGCATTGACGACGCCCGTCGCCAGCACGTCACAGCGCAGAATGCCGCCAAAGATATTGATCAGCACGGCCTTCACGCTGGGGTCAGACAGCAGGATACGAAACGCATTCTTGATCTGATCGGCATTGGCGCCGCCGCCGACATCCAGGAAGTTGGCCGGGCTGCCGCCCGCGTACTTGATGATGTCCATGGTGGCCATCGCCAAACCCGCGCCGTTCACCATGCAAGCGACGTTGCCGTCCAGCTTGATGTAGTTCAGTGAGAACTTGCTGGCTTCCACTTCCAGCGGATCTTCTTCTTCAAAGTCCCGCAGTTCCAGCAGTTCCTTGTGACGGAATAGAGCGTTGTCGTCCAGCGTGATCTTGGCGTCCAGCGCCACCACGCGGCCATCGGCCGTCAGGATCAGCGGGTTGATCTCGGCCAGTGAACAATCGTAGGCGTCGTAAGCCTTGACGAGAGCCTGCATGGTCGCCACGGCCGCGTTGACGCTGGCGGGCGGAATACCGATGCCAAAGGCCATCTTGCGAGCCTGGTAAGCGCCCAGCCCCAGGCCGGGCTCCAGCGGTTCCTTCAGGATCTTCTCGGGGCTGTGGGCGGCCACTTCTTCAATCTCGACGCCGCCTTCGCTGGATGCCATCACAACGTTCTTGCCGGTGGCGCGGTCCAGCGTAATGCCAAGATAGAATTCTTTGGCAATGGGCAGCTGTTCTTCCACCAACACGCGCTTCACCAGGCGGCCTTCGGGCCCGGTCTGGTGCGTGATCAGCGTCATGCCCAGGATCTGCTTGGTGCGCTCCACGGCTTCATCCACGGAGTGGGCCAGCTTGACACCGCCCCCTTTGCCGCGGCCGCCAGCGTGGATCTGCGCCTTGACGACTACCTTCCCGCCAAGAGCCTTGGCTGCCGTTTCCGCCTCGTCCGGTGTAAAGCACACCTCACCCCGGGGCACAGGGACGCTGTACTTGGCCAAAAGACCCTTGGCCTGATACTCATGTATTTTCATCGGAAACTATAATTCTAACATGCCACTGCTCCCCTACCTGACCAAACTCACCGCCCGCGAATCACTTTCTGAGCTGGAAGCCCAGCAGGCCATGCAGTTCATCCTGGACGGCCAGGCTTCCACCCCCCAAATCGCCGCGTTTCTGGCCGCTTTGAAGACCAAAGGGGAGACCGCGGATGAGCTCACCGGGTTCGCTCGCGTGATGCGGGGCAAGGCCAACCGCGTGAGCGTGCGCATTGACGGGCCGCTGGTGGACACCTGCGGCACCGGCGGCGACGCCAGCGGGACCATCAACATTTCCACCATTGCGGCCTTCGTGGTGGCGGGGGCAGGAGTGGCCGTGGCCAAGCACGGCAATCGCAGCGTCTCCTCGCGCTTCGGCAGCGCCGACCTGATGGAGGCCCTGGGGGTCCGCATCGACATGAGCCCCGAGGAATCAGCGCGGGCGATTGAGCAGGTAGGCATTGGCTTCCTGTTCGCACCGGCCATCCATCCGGCCATGAAGCACGCGGCGGCGGCGCGGCAGGAACTGCGGATGCGGACGGCGTTTAACCTGTTGGGTCCGCTGACCAATCCCGCAGGCGCGGGAGCGCAGGTGGTGGGTGCGCCGACACTGTTGGCGGCGGCGCTGATGGCTGAAAGTCTCGACCGGCTGGGCTTGAAGCAGGGCCTGGTGGTGCATGGGTCCGATGGGCTGGACGAGATCACCACCACCGGGCCCACGACGGCCTGGCGGGTGGGTGGCGAGCAGTTCACGCTAACGCCCGAGGACTTCGGCGTGCCTCGCGCCACCATCGAGGCGCTCCGTGGCGATCCGCTAGCCGCGGCGCACGCGGTGCTGGGCGGCGCACCAGGCGCATGGCGCGACATCGTGCTGATAAACTCGGCTGCCGCGCTGGTGACCGCCGGGGCGGCCAGGAGTTGGAAGGAGGGCGTCGGCCGGGCAGCGGCCTCCATCGACTCCGGCGCGGCTCGGGCGAAAGTGGAAGCTCTCAAAGCCATTTAGCGGCCTAGCAGCCGCACAACCTTGATGAACGCGGCCCGGACCGGGCCCCGACCCGCAGGACGGGCCTCTCCCGCGGCCGCAGCATGCTGACTCAGCGCAGCAGTTAGCCCGAAACGCGATCTGGCGCTACCCGGGGCCGATGTGGATGTGAGAGCAGACCGCTGCAGTGGTCGCGGCTCAGCAAGGCATCTACTCTACTGGGCCGTACACGCTAAGTGAGCGGTGCCCGTGCACCATACCAAGACCTGCTGGCGTTATCTCTTCCGCCGGATATAGTCGTCCCCCAGCCGCTCCAGCACGGTCAAGGGCACGGAGCCATTGATGAGTACCACTTCATGAAAATCACGCAGGTCGGGATTTGGCATCGTCGCCTCTGCGGGATGAGGCTGGAATCAGCCATCGGGCACTCGGTTGATGCTCTACCTCGTAGCGGCCAGTCGACGCGCCCCAAGGCCAACAGCCATGATGGCGATTCCCATCATGGCCAAGCCGGCCGAACTGGGTTCGGGCACAGTTCCGGGAGTGGGGATCTGGTTTACGCCGATCCTCACTTGGTAGCTACCGTCATTGTCATCATAGGCGCCGGGCGCACCAACGAATCCAAACCCATCAGGAATGCCCAGGAAGAGGCGCGTCGCCCCTGCGGGGGCAATAAACGTCTGAAAGTCACCCCCGGCTGTGACGCCATCCCCGATATAAAACACTTGACGAAGAACCGGAGATAGAGAAGGGAAATCAATCCCCAATCCGCCCGGAGTGAAGTTCAGCGTGGCCGGTGCCGGTCCGGCGCTGGGGATGGAATCGTCGAGGAAGACTCCCACCAATGGGCCTTGCGGTCCCGAATAGCCGCTAATTCCGTCGAGCGCGGTCAGATTGCTCCCCGACGCCCCATTGCCGCTGGGGCCAAAGAATGGCGGCCCAAAACCGTTGAAGAAATTGACGCCGCCAATCGCCGGATCAAGCACGCGAATGACATCCCCGCCAGTCACTGGAACGAACGGCGGCTTTTCCTCGAGTGCTTCCTCGGGCGTCGGCCCACCGTGCCGAATCAAGCGAGTGCCGGTTGTCCAGGGCAGATTTGCCGCTGGAATAACCACATCGGTCCGGCCAGCTAAGAAAATTGCATCGGGACCATTAACCGTCACGGTGAAGGTAGCAGCACTTGCCCAGCTCGCTGCCAAGACCAAAGCAAAAAAGAAAACGAGGCTTTTCATGGTACGAGAGTACCATCGCTGCTAGCCCGGGTCAATCCTAAAGTGTCCTGGAATTGAGAGTAATTCTCGTCATTTTTGCCGGACACGGCAACAGTAAGGGATGCTACTTGCAGCACGCGCCGCGGAAAGATCGTAATGCTGCGCAGCAGTTTGCGGGTTGGCATGTCTTTCATGTTGAGCAACTCGGTATGCAGCTCCACTAAGTCACCCCGGCTGAGTTCGAGAACGTGTTCGTCGGGTTGGCGGATGGTGCGGACCGGATAATCGACAAACGGGGTGCGGGACTGCTCAATGTGCTTGCCCAGGATGTGGGCCACCGGGTGCGTGGCGGTGAAATCGACCAGTTTGCCGATGCTCGACACAAAGGCCGGAAAGTCTGTGATGTAGAGCCGTCCGGGGTGGACGGTGTCGCCCGTCAGCAGCAGGCCGGTACGGCGGTCGTAGAATGCCGTGCTGGCGGGGTCGTGGCCGGGGATGGGGAGGACGTCGATGGCGCGGCCGGCCAGGTCGATCACGTCACCAAGCGGCACGCCCAGCTTAGTGAGTTTTCCCCGTGCCACCCTTGAAGATCTCCGGCGCGACCCGTTGGCCGCCGCTCACGCAGTGCTGGCCGGAGAGCACGGTGCATGGCGCGACATCGTGCTGGTGAGTGCTGCCGCCGCTCTGGTGACCGCCGGAACCGCGCCCCGCTGGAGGGAGGGCATGGCCCAAGCCATGGCCTCGATCGACTCCGGGGCGGCGCGCGCCAAACTGGAAGCGCTTAGAGCTGTTTGAGCAATTGCCGGATCGCGGCCCCGGCTGACTGTTGGTCCGGGCTCCATCGCATGCTGCTATAGAGTTCGGTAATGCGGAGCGCGGTGGGACGCCAAGGTGTATCTGGCAGGTGACCGGCAAATTCGGCGGCCGTCATCCAGGGCGGCTTCTCACAGCCGCGGCGGCGGAGCCGTTCCAACATCTGCGCGTAAAGCCGGGCCGCTTCGGTCCCTGGCTGACGCCGCTGCTTGAAGCCGGGCAGAAACCGCCACAGCAGCACCACGCCCAGCAGTGCCCCCACGGCACCCAGGGCCGCCCACGGCGTGCGCCCGGCCCATGGATTGGAAAGGTCTAACCGCAGGCCATCCAGGCGCGCCGCCAGCGTCAACTGCTGGTCCAGCGTGTAGGTGAGCACCCAATCGCGCCAATAGGTATCCACCGCGTCCAGGTAGAGCCAGCTCCAGTTCACCGGCATCGGATTCGGGTCAGCCGGTGTCGGGTCAAACGTCACCCAGCCGCGACCTTCGATGAAGGCCTCCACCCAGGCGTGAGCATCGGAGGCACGCAGAACGGTCCACTTGGAGTAGGGGTTGAATTCCCCGCCCTGGAAACCGGTGATCACGCGCGATGGCACGTCCACGGCTCGCAACATGGCCGCCATCGCCGAGGCGAAGTACTCGCAATGCCCAGCCCGGCGCTCAAACAGGAAATGGGCCAGCGGATCCTCCACCGGGGAGCCCACGCCTTCCAGCGTGTAAGCGAACTGGGTGCGCAGGTAGTTCTCCATGGCGGCGGGAGTTTTCAGCTCGCGCGCCAAAGCGATCACCCGCGGGTCCAGCGGTGGCAGCTTCAGATACTCCAGGCGCGTCTCAGCGGCCAGTGGCGGCACCTCCAGACGGGAACCGGTGAGAAAACTGTTCACCCCAAACCGGACCCCATCTTGGTTGGCCAAGCCCGTCCGCAAGGCCCCTTCCGAGGTTCGCCACAAAGGGGACATCGTGGTCTGCACAAACTCCGGCGTTCCGGCGATGAACAGCACATCCGCGGCCACGTACTGCTGGTGGACCTCATAGGCGAAGCGCTTCCCGGCCCGCCAGCGTTGCGCGTCGTCCGCCACGCGGATCAGGCCCTGCTCCGGATAAAGCGCCCGGCCCCGCTCCGGGGGTGACCACCAGCGGCGGCCGTCAAATTCGCGCAAGGCAGTGCCCCGCCACTTCAGCGGCGGCACCCGCCCATCAGAGTCAAACGCGCGGACGTGCAGCACCGGCGTCGTGCGGCGCTTGATGTCAGCCAGCCGGCCCAGCAACACCTGATTGCCAAAGCCTCCCACCAGCATCTGGCGCGGAGCAAAGTGCTGGTAGGCCGTGCGGGCCGTGCGGGGCAACAGGAAGAACAGCAGCCCGCCCAGCAGCACGATGCCGAGCGTCATCGAAGCCGCCAGGCCCACTAAGCGCCACACTGCTCCACGCGGCAGAGGGCCGCTCACCGGAATCTGCCCCCCCATCAGCGCCAGCACCGCCAGGATCACAAACAGCAGCGCCCAGGCCAGATACAGCGGCCCCCCGGAGAAAAATGCGCCCACCACCAAGCCACCCAACGCCAGCAGGCCCACGCCCAACCGCCACTTCAGCAGTGAAGCACCGGCCAACATCACCCCCACCAGCGCCAGATCGCGGCCCGCCAGTGCGTCCGAACTCAACGCGCTCGCCCAGCCGCACCACAGCAGCGCGATCAAGACCATGCGGTTCAGCCGGGTGAGTGTCTGCAAGGGTGTGCCCCCCTAGAAACTGGCCGCCAGCGCCTGCGTGAAACGCGTCAAGGCGGCTTTGTCGGGTGAAGCCGGGATCAGCAGGAACTGCTTGCGTTGCAGCGGCAAAGTACCCGGCTCCGCCACCCACTTCTGGAGCGCCTCAAACGCCACCGTCTCCGAGCTCATCTCATGCGCCGTGACGCGAATCGGCACCGGGCCCTGATACTCGTACACCTTCGTGGCGCGGTGACCCAATTGCGCCAGCACTGGCGGGATGGTGGTGGAAGCTTGCGAACTGGCGAGTGTCCACTCACCCACGCGGTCCGGCAGCGATGGGGCGGGCTTGGCGCCGCAGCCCACCAGCACGGCGGCAAATGCCAGCGGCACCGCCAAAAGTGCCCGGCGGCGCAATGTAATGACTGTCGTGATCCCTCTCACGACCGCGATGGTAGCATCGTTACAGAATTCTCGAATGGCAAAGTTCAAACCGGCGCGTTCCAAAAAGACCGAGGACACCGTCGCCAGCAACCTCCGCGCCGTCCCCTGTCTGATTCTTGTCTTGACCGGGGTAATCGGTTTGGCGCTAATTTTCTACTACGGACTCAAGGCAGGAGCGAAATGACCGCACGAATCGATGGGCGGCAACCGGACCAAATGCGCCCGCTCCGGCTGACCACCAACTATTTGGTGACGGCGGAAGGCAGTGTGTTGATCGAAGTGGGCCACACCCGGGTGCTGTGCGCCACCTCCATTGAAGACACGGTGCCACCGTTCCTGCGGGGCCAAGGCAAAGGCTGGGTGACGGCCGAGTATTCCATGCTGCCCCGGTCCACCGCCTCCCGCACGCCGCGCGAAGTGGTGAAGGGACGTCAAAGCGGCCGGACGCTGGAGATCCAGCGGTTGATCGGCCGGTCCTTACGGGCGATTGTCGACACCACTGCGCTGGGTGAGCGCACGGTAACGGTGGACTGCGATGTCATCCAGGCCGATGGCGGCACTCGCACAGCTTCCATCACGGGAGCCTATATCGCACTGGCCATCGCGCTCCGCAAGTTGCAAGCCGCCGGGGCCGTGCGCAAGAATCCCTTGCTGGATTCCGTGGCCGCCACCAGCGTCGGCATCGTCAATGGGGTGCCCATGCTGGATCTCTGCTACGAAGAGGACCGCGATGCCGCTGTCGACATGAACGTGGTGCTCACCGGCGGTGGCCAGTTCATTGAGCTGCAAGCCACCGCCGAGCATGAGCCTTTCGGCGACTCGCAATTGCAGGAACTGGTCGATCTGGCGCGGGTGGGAATCGCTGAACTGCAAGTGCAGCAGGCGGCCGCCCTCAGCCGGTAAGCCGGTCACGTTCTATGACGCTCTACGCCGCCACCACCAACCAGGGGAAGTTGCGCGAGTTCGCCCTCGCCGCCGGGGACGGCGTGGAGATCATTCGCGTCAGCCCGCCATCACCGGTGGAAGAAACGGGCGAGACCTTCGAGGAAAATGCCCGCTTGAAGGCGGCGGCCTACTCGCCACTGGTGGAAGGTTGGCTCTTCGCGGAGGATTCCGGGTTGGAAGTGATGGCCCTGGGCGGAGCGCCGGGCGTTCATTCCGCACGCTATGCCGGGCCTATCGCCACCGATTCGCAGAACAACACCAAGCTGGTGGGTGCCTTGCTGGACCAATCGGACCGCCGCGCACGCTACGTCTGCGTGATCGCGCTGGCTTGGGCCGGCGAAGTAGTGGCGACGTTCCGGGGCGAAGTGGAAGGCGAGATCATCGACAAGGGCCGGGGCCAAGGCGGTTTTGGCTACGACCCTCACTTTTTCTACCCGCCGTTCGCCGCCACTTTCGCGGAAGTTCCGGCCGAACAGAAGTTCCTCATCAGCCACCGCCGCCGGGCGTTGGACCAGATGTTCGCCTGGTTGCGTCAGGCTTAGCCAGCACAGCCCCTACTTGTGGAACTTGCGCCACATCAGGACGCCGATGAGCGTCTTGCCGTCGAAGATGCGGCCGTCGGCCATCATGGCTTCCACTTCCTTTAGCGGGAACCACCGCTTCTCGATCCGCTCGTCCGCCATGGGCGTCGCGTCTCCCTCGGAGAGGTCCTGCGCGAGGTAGAGGTTCATCTTCTCGGCCAGAAAACCGGGGCTGGCGTAGTAAGCGCTGACCTTGGTCCACTTCTTGGCCTTGCAGCCAGTCTCTTCTTTCAGCTCACGCTTGGCGGCCTGCAAGGGGGTCTCCCCGTCATCGATCTTGCCGGCGGGCAGCTCCCACATCAACTTTTCGGCCGGTAAACGGAACTGGTTCACCAGCAGCACGCGCTTGCGTGCATCCACCGCCAGCACGACGGCTGAGCCCGGATGGTGCACGATCGCTCGCTTGATGGTGAAACCGTCCGGTGCCACCACCACGTCTTCGGTTACCTTGAACAGTGAGCAGGAAAACTTCTCTTCCGAGGAAACTCGCTTCATGACTCTATGGTGCCTTAGGTCGGGGATCTACTTGGGACTTGCCCTGGGCATGGCGGCGCAAACGCCGCCTGACCCTACTCGCGACCTGCTGCGCAGGGGCATCGCCAACTACGAACGGTCCTCATCCAATATCCGCCAGTACTTTTACGACCGGCTCACCATCACCCGCCAGTTTGAGGCCAGCGGCCAGGTGCGCGAGGAGCGCCGCAACCTGATCCGGCGGGAACTGTTTGAGGGCGTGCCGGTCACCCGGCTGGTGGAACGCAACGGCCAACCGCTGCCACCCGATGAGCGAGCCAAGGCCGACAGCAACATCCGCCGGGCCCGGGCCGAATACGCCGCGCTGTCTGCTGCCGACAAAGCCAAGCGCGACGCCGAGGGCGCCCGGCCTAGCCGGGAGATCGAGTTTCTACGCGAGATGCCGGAAGCCCTCAATTACGAGTATGTCGATAGCCAGTGGGAAGGCCCTCGTGAGATCCTGCACTTCAAGATGTCGCCCCGCCCGGGGTACCGGCCAAAGAATCTCCAGGCCAAGGTGTTCGAGAAAGTGCGCGGCGAAATCTGGATCGACAAGAACCAAAGCGAGATGACCAAGCTGGATGCCGAAGTCTTCGACACTGTCAGCGTGGGCGGCATCCTGGCCAAGATCGAGAAAGGGACACACTTTCTCATTGAGCGCATGCCCGTGGACGACAATCTCTGGCTGCCCAAACTGATCCGGATCAAGTTCGGCACCAAGATCATGATGGTAAAGTCGATCCGCCAGGAATCAGACATCACCTACTCGGCCTACCGCCCCGTTAAGCCCGCCGACAAAGCCGTCCCTGCACCTTGATCGCCGGTTAGCCAGCTTCCACGTCGGCAACTGGCTGGCCACTCGTTCCACTTTGGCATTGTTTTAATGCTTAATGCCATCCGGTTACATCGTTACAACATTTCGCGCCACTCCACCCAACAAGCAGCCCTACTTCTTGCGATAGGTGTGCGTCGCGAAGTCGAACTCAAATGCAGTGCGCTCCGGCACCGGGTCGGCATTTGATTTCGGGAACCACTGCGCGAGGTCGGCTTTCACTTTGGTGAGCTTCGCGTCGCTGGCGCGGTTGTTCCATTCGTTCGGGTCGGCTTGCCGGTCGTATAGTTCTTCCCCACCATCGTGATAGCGGATGTAGCGGTAGCGTTCCGTGACGGCGGCGTGGTTGCCATTGAGATACGTGATCACGGCGGGGCGGCGGTTGGCGCTGGAGCTGAGCAACTGCGGCTTAAGCGAAATGCCCTCCAGTTGCGGGCGCACGGGCAAGCCGCAAAGGTCCACCATCGTCGGATAGAGATCCAGCAGGCTGACGGGCTGACGCCGTGCCTTGCCCCGATCCCGCACCATCGGTCCATCCATGATCAGTGGCACGTGCGTCGACCGCTGCCACAGCGTCGATTTGTGCCAGTGGCGCTTCTCGCCCAGGTGCCAGCCGTTGTCTGACCAGAAGACCACCACCGTATTGGCCGCCTGCGGGCTCCGGTCAATGGCGCTCACCACTTGACCCACCATCTCGTCCGCAAACGAGATCGCCGCCAGATAGGCACGGACGGCATCGCTCCACTTGCGCTCCTTGAAGATGCGCTCCACTTCGACGCGGCGAAAGGCGGCCAACTCCTGGCCGACGCTCGGGATGTCCTTCAAGTCGTCTTCCGGCACTCTTGGGACACGGACGTCGTCCTGGGGGTAAAGGTCGAAGAACCTCTTGGGCGAGTACATCGGGATGTGCGGGTGCCAGAGGCCGACGGCGAGAAAAAAGGGCTTCGTCTGCTCCTGCTTCAGAAACCGCTCGGCGTAGCGCACGGCTTCCATATCGCCGTACTCAGCATCCGCCGCGGGCGGCGTGCCCCAATCGAATTCGCCCGGAAAGTCGGCCAGGCCATTGAAGGGATGTCCTTTGGGGGCGGGGATCTTCTTGTTCCAAGGGAACCAGTCGGCCCGGCGGTACCAAGGGTCGTCGAACTGCTGCAACTGGAAGTCATCCCATTGGTCGGGCGGATTCATGCCTACGGTGTGATGGAAGATCTTCCCCGCCCCAGCGGTCCGGTAGCCGTTGGCCTTGAAATGGCTGGGCAGACTGACGGTTTGCGGCAGATTGGGCCGCCAGTACTGGTCATTGTTGTAAACCCCGCTGGTGGCGGGCGAAAGGCCGGTAAACAGCGCCGTCCGCGACGGGTTGCAGAGCGGCGAGGCGCAGTGGGCGTTCGAGAACAGCACACCGCGCTTGGCCAGCTTGTCGATGTTGGGGGTCTGCACGCCCTCGTAGCCGCCGAGGCAGCCCACCCAATCGTTCATGTCGTCCACCGAAATGAAGACCACATTGGGCCGCGCGGGCGTGGGCTGTGCCGCCACTGGAGCCGCTGCCAGAGAACCGAGAAACTGCCGTCGATTGATCACATGGATTAGATATCACGTCTCGACGGCAGGCACGCGCGGCCGATCCCAGGATAGAAGCTAATGGCAGAGTGCTTGGGCCGCGCTGGCCATGGGTGTTGCCGCCAGCAACGCCGCGACGGCATCCAGGAGCTCTTGCTTGCGCGCCGGTTTGGCCAAGTATCCGGTGCCGCCCACCGCCAGGGAGCGCTCCCGGTAGCCCATCACCGCGTGTGCCGTGCGACCCTCGGCGTCGGTAATGATCACCAGGTTGTCGGTGTTGCTGGCCACCAGCGACAACTTGGCCAGCTCCGATTGAGCCAGCTTCTGTTGCGTGATGTTGTGGAGCGTGCCCACCAACCCGCCCTCTTCCAGCACTACTCAGGAGAACTCCATCCACACCAACCCGCCGTTACGGTGGACGAAGCGCAGCTCCAGCCGGTCACTGGCACCGGCAGTGGCGGGAGCAGCCAAGCGCGGTCCCAGCAGCGCCTGGTCCTCCGCGGCGACAAAATCCCGTAGGCCGGCCCCGAGGCTGGCCTGGACATCGTAGCCAAAGGTGTTGGTCCAAGCGCGATTGAGGAACGAGATGGTCAGATCAGCATTCGTTTGGAAAATCACTTCCGACAAAAGTTCTACGCGGCGGCGCATGCGCTTCTCCGATTCGCACAGCGCCTCGGTGAGGCGATAGTTGGACTGAATATGGATGTCGTCGCGGACTAAATCTTGCTCCGGGGCCGCGAACTCTTCCATCCTGCCTCCCACTAGACCAACGCCGGGATCAGTTCAGCCACCAGCTCCGTGCTTGTCATCACTTCGGCGTTAAGCGGAAAGATGTTCTTGCAGTAGAACTCCTGCTCATTGGGGATTCGCGCCGAAATGCAATCGGAAAGCATCGTCACCTTGTAACCACGCTCGTACGCCGCGCGGCCAGTGGAATCGATATACAGCGACGTGATCATCCCCACCAGCACCAAGTGGTTCAGGTTCCGGGCCTTCATGGTTGCGTGAAGGTAAGTATTCGAGAAGGCGTTGAAGCCTTGCTTGCCATTGATGTAGACGATCCGATCGCCCAAAGCCAGCAACTCCGCAATCGTGTCGGCCCCCGCCGTGCCGGCCCGGAACGCGCCCGATTCCTTGATGGTGCCCAGGATGCCTTCCGATTCTGCCAAAGCCCGGTAATCCGAGGTCAGGATGATCGGGGTTGAGATGATGGTCATCTCGGTATCCGCGACGGCGCGCAGAAGGGTGATCGTGTTGTCCAGAGTGCGGTCCACCCGGTTGGGTTCCTCCACCACTCCTCGGAGGATGCCGTCGGCTGCAAAATAGTCGTTCTGATAGCCAACCAGTACGATCGCGGTCGTCTTCGGGTCCATTGTTTGTTCCTTGCTGCGTGAAGTGCCTGAACCTCGCTCGGCAGAGGAATGAAGGCGGGTTCGCAAAGAAAGCTGCAGTCTCCTCGCCATTGGAGCCGTTGTTGCAGACAAAAGAGCTCGCCCGGCGGCGGGGTGATTCTCGGGCGGTTCAGGCGTTGTTGGTGCGATTTGCACTATTCCGTTTCGTGACGGGGATGTTCCGTTTCGTGACGGGAGGTTGTCCGATTCGCCCCGACCCGAACAGGATACGTTTGTAGCGATTCCCCCAGGACTCCGGGATGGAACAGCGCGCGCCCGCGCAGGTTTCGCAGAAAGCCAGTGGCAGCCATCGGCCCACTGCCATCACGACTACCGGAGACACCGCTGTAATCTTGAACCGTCCGCGGCTCTACTAGAAGAACCAGTTCAGACCGATCACCGGGAACAATCCCAGCTGTTCATTGGCCACCGGCTGGTTAGCCCGTCGGGCCCAATCGAACCCTGAGATATTGGTGCGGTTGATCACATTTTGGGCACCCAGAAAGACCAAGAGCGGCTTGTCGCGCACCATGAACGTGCGGTCCACGCGGAGGTCGATACGGATGTAGGCCGGGGCGCGCAGGTCATTGACACGGGTCAGGTCAAAGATGCCGCGGCGCTGTTGCGTGGAAAGCGCCGTGTTGAACGGGGTGTAGGGCCGGCCCGAGGTGATGGTGGTCCGGGCGGAGACCTCCCACTTCTTGTTGAAGCGGTACCCACCCAGCGAATTGAAGATCACCGGGAAGTCGAAGGTGGAAGGCCGGAGAATCCCGTCCAGGCCGCCTTGGCGGGCTTGGCTGAGGGAGAGATTGGCGTTGCCAAACCACCGCGCCCCCCATTTCTTTTCGACAAAGAACTCAATGCCGCGGGCGCGCCCACGCCCGGCGCTGGTGAGCGGGAAAAGGATCTCCCGGATCTGGAAAGTGTCCCCGATGCTGGCCAGCGAAAGCGCCGGGAACTGCGTGGAGACGGGGTAATCCTTGTACTGCTTCAGATAAGCCTCCACCGTGAAGCGCAGGGTGGCGGTGGGGATGTAGGTGAAGCCGGTCACGTAGTGTTCCGCCCGGAACGGAGTGAGGTTGCGGTTCTGCGGAAAGGCGGCCAGAAACAGGAACTGAGGTTGCTGGAAATAGGTGCCAAAGCTGGCGCGCCAGGAGAGCTTGTCCGTGATGCGGAAACTGAGACCCATGCGCGGGCTGAAGCGGCTGCGGGCGATGTACTGGTAGTTGTCGATGCGGCCACCCCAGGTTAGGTTCCACCGGGAGCCCAGGTTCCGCGAGCTTTGGAGATACGCGCTGGACTGCCGGGCGGAAAAGCTCTGCCGGATGTCGAACGGATTCACGTCCCGGACGGCACTATAGGGGCTATCAGAACCGAACGGCGCGGCGGAATTGTAGTTGACCTGGAAGATCTTGAAGCTGCCACCCGCCTGGAGCTTTTCGAGCATCGGCAGGTAACCGGTGAAGTCGTACTTCAGCGTGGTTTCACCCTCCCGCGACTTCTCGCGGAACACCACCGGACTGCCGGCAATAATGTCGTCCGCTTTCGCCGTCGCCGGCGGAATGCCGCGCCGGAGCAGGTCTCGGACGGACTGATCGACACGGGCTTCCGAGTGCGTCACCCCCAGCAGGCCCACCCCGCGCGCGCCATACAGGCGCTGCCAGTTAAGGCCATTCGCGCTGCGCCAGCCGCCGTAACGAATGTCGAGATTGTTCAGCTCTTCGGTTTCAAACTTGGCGTCGCGCTTGACGTCATCGCGGAGGCCCAGGCGGATGTCGTCGGAGCCCGAGATGGAGGCGGCCCAGATACGGTCCCGCGGCGTCAGGTCATATAGAACCTTGGCGTTGTAGGTATAGAGGACCGGGACACCACCAATGCCGATGTCCTTGGTGAAC
Source organism: Bryobacteraceae bacterium (assembly GCA_947458745.1). GTDB lineage: Bacteria > Acidobacteriota > Terriglobia > Bryobacterales > Bryobacteraceae > JAPKYZ01. The sequence goes on from CANGYQ010000015.1 coordinate 21,956, forward strand.
AGATCGAGATAGCTGCGGCGCGCGGAGACAATCCAGGAGCCTTTGCCCTTGTTGAGGGGGCCTTCGACGATGCCGCCAATACCTGGATCACCAACCGTCACGCGACCCCGGAACCGGTCGCGGGACCCTTCCGTTTGGGCCACCTGCAACACGCTGGAGGTGCGGTTGATGAACGGAGCCGGCTGGCCGCCCGTGAGAAACGTCACGTCGCGGATCAGTTGAGCATCGAGAATACTGGTGGTGCCGCCCGCCGAGGCGAAGTTGGCGAAGGCGTTGATGTTGGGGATCTCAATGTTGTCGACAATAAAAAGATTCTCCAACGGACTGCCGCCACGGACGATGATGTCGTTGCGGAAGTCATTGGCACCGGTGACGACGCCAGGCAACAGTTGCACGTAGCGGGAGATGTCCTGGCGGGCACCGGCCGACTTGAACAGCTCCTCAGACTGAATGACGTAGCTGGAGCTTTTGATCTCCTCCGGGGCCACAAAGACTGACTCGGTCACCGTCAGGGTCTGCTGGACGGCCGTAGCGGCGGAGAGCGACACTTCCACCATGCCATCGAGTCCCGCGCGGACCGTGACGGCAGAGCTGCGGATGGGCGGCTGACCCGGAGCGGTGATATCCAGCAGATAGTCACCCGGACGAAGGTCGGGAAAACGGAAATGGCCCCGGTCGTCTGACGTGACGCAGCGGGGGGAATCGACGACACAAACCTTTACCTGGGAAGCAGGCCTTCCGTCCGCAGACGTGACGGTCCCGGTTAAACCACCAACCCCCGTCGTGTCCTGGGCCGACAGTGCCAACGGGCAGAGGAGCAAGGAGAGAATGCGCATCTGTATCGACTTGGATGCGCGTACGAAACCGTAAGCATTAATAAAGTTTAGTGCGCCGCGCTTTTTTCCGGATCAACGTTTGCGAGCCAGCGGGACGCTAGATCTCACGGACGCGGATCTGTTTATATTCCACCCATTTGCCCATCTGGTGCGCCTGCAGCATGATGGGGCCACGGTCCATTTTCAGCAGGTTGGCGTAATCCACCACAGTGTCGCCGTTCACGCGCACGACGCACTGCTGGCCTTTGACGATCAACTGGAACGGGTACCAGACCTCCGGCTCAATCCGCGGGTACGGACGGCTGCGGGCGAAGCCGTAGAGCGAACCAGTGGGGTAGACGGCACCCTCCACGTCGTGCAGCTGGATCTCGTAATGCTCGTCGGACTTCTCGCTCACCGACCGGAAGATTATGCCGCCGTTGGAATGCTTCGAGGCGCGGATGTAGCACTGGAACTCGAAGTCCTTATAGGTCTGCTTGGTGGCCAGATAACCCAGGTTGTCCGTCCGCAGCACATCACCCAGAGCCTCAATTTTGGGTGACTGGATCACCGACCATTTGGCCAGGTCAGCGGGCTCGGCATAAAGCGAGGTCCACTGCTCCTTCGGCGTCAATTCCCGGATCTCCAGCTTGCGGAAGCGGAGCGGATAGCTCAGCGATTGGATGCCGATGTAGCCGGAACGGAGCCGGTGGCGAAGCGCGGGGTGCAGATCGCGGTTCAGGTCCTGCACCAGCTCATCATTGATCCAGACACGCAGCGCGGGTCCGTCGGCCATCACGCGGATTGCGTTCCATTCGCCCTGGTTGCGGACGTTCACCTTGCGCGGGGCGATGACGGGGAAGATCGCGCCCATCGATTCCGCCAGCGGCGTCGAATCCTTCTTCTGGAACAGGTTCAGCTTGATCCCGCATTCGGTGGGCCGCCCATGCAGCGGAGCATGGAAGAACAGGCCGCCGTTGGCCCAGCCCTTGATGAACACTTCGCAGCGGAACTCGAAGTTCTCGTAAACCTTGTCGGTCCGTAGCCACGCCGGGTCGCCCGAGCCTTCGTGCACGACGATCGCCCCGTCACTGACATAGAAGGCCGAAGCGGGGCCGTCCACCACTGTCCAGCCGCGCAGGGTCTGTCCGTCGAAAAGAGACTCAAAGGCTTGCGCTTGCAACGCCGGGGCGGCCAGGGGAGCGGCCAGGGAACCAATCAGAGAACGCCGTGTCATTCATCCCCACTATAATCGGGATCGGATGGATGCCGCGCTCGAAAACCTCCAGGTCGCCCACCTGCGCACGAATTTCATGTTCCCGTTCTCAATTGAGCGGGAGCTGGTGCAGAGCCATCACCCCGGCATCTGGGGCGCGGCCGATGGCTCGGGCAGCCGGCGGTGGCTGGAAGGCCTGGATGAATGGATCGCGCGGCACCAGGGCATGCCGCACCTGGGCGTGTGGCAGCGGGCTTCGCATACGCAGTTCGATGCGGAATCCAGCGCCTACCAGGACATGGTCTTCTTCCATCCGTTTGTGCGCCGCATCTTCTTTGATGCGGGCAGCCAGTCGAGCGCGCAGGCGGAGCAGGAGAATCTGGTCCGGCGCTACAAGATGCCGGTTCCGGAGGGCAGCCAACTGCTGATGCGGGCCGAGACGGTCACTGGCCGCTCCGTCGAAGTGACCATCGATGGGTTAACGCTGTTTCTGTTCGCCAACGGCATCGGGGTGCTATCAATAGGCGTGGACGCGGCGAATCTGCCGGCCCGGCGGGCGCTGTGGATCAACGAGATGATGCGGAAGCTCTACCCATCCAGCGGTCGCCAGCGCCGCGAGGGCCGCGTGCCCAGCCATGTGGCGATCACGCTGGTGCGGGACGGCGTGCGGATCACGCTGGCGGAGGAGACTTTTGAGGTCTGCGAGATCAAGGCGTTTCAGCCACCGCTGTCGAACTTGGTCTCTTCCCTGCTCTACTTCGCCGATTACCCGGCGCAGGAATACGAGCCGGTGCTGGACGACCGCATGATCGTCTACTCCTACATTGCCCTCGACCCCAAGTCCGCCACCACGGAATGGCGCAACTCCGAGGCGTACGAGCAGTTCGTCAGCCGGGCGATTTATGTCGATCAACTCAACGACGGCTACCGCTACGAACCGGAATTTACCCGCCAGCTGATGCGGCGCCAGGTCTACCGGCGTTGGGCGCACCAGGGAACCTTCTACGGCTTCTCCAGTTACTCCACCGTGACCGTCGCTTTCGGCGAGTTCGACTGCGACGACCACCAGTTGCGCGAGGGATTCCTAATCCATCGCATGTTCCGGTCCCGCTACTACCTGATGATGCTGGTGGCGGTGTTCTACCGGGCCACGCTGCTGGATTTTGCGGAGCGGGTGGCGTTGGTGTCCAAGCGGCTGAACCGCGATTCCGAGGATGAGCGGCTGACTCCGGAGACGATCCGCTTCGTCAACATGTTGCGCGCCGAGTTCTTTAACTTCACCAACTACTGGCACTTCGATGAACTGGCCAACAAGGACGAAGAGTCAGAGCACTTCACCATGATGTGCGATGCCTACCGTATCCGGCCCATGATTGAAGATACTGAACGCGAAGTGAACCGCCTGCACACCTCGCTGACCGAGTATTACCAGTCGCGCAATACCCAAGCCGTTAACCGTCTGGCCATGATCAGCATGATCCTGGGCGCGGGCGCGGTGCTGACCGGCTTTTTCGGCATGAACTTTGCCGGGGGCTTTGCCAAAGTCTTCTTTGAACCCGGCGGTGAGTGGAGTTGGCCGCATTGGGCCGCGATTATTGGCGTGACGCTGTTCGCGCTGGGCGCGGTGGGGTTTGGCCTGTTTGTGGTGACCGCCAACTGGATGGACTACCGGGACGTACTGCTGCCCAGTTCGTCCGCACGACGGCGCAATGGAGACTCGCTCAAACACGTGGATTGAGGCGTCTTCAAGCCACTACTAGCGCCTATTCATAGCGTAGGGCGTTCATGGGGTCTACTGACATGGCCCGCCGCGCGGGGACGTAGCCGGCGACGAGGGAGACGAGGGCGACGGCCAGGGTAGCGACGACGATCACCACCGGGTCCGTGCTCTTCATTTCATAGAGCAAGGACTGGGCAAAGGTGGCCAGGGCGATGGCGGCGGGGAGGCCCAGTACGGTACCGCCCAGGATCAGCCAGCCGACCTCGCGGAGCACCATGTTCCGGATCGCCCCGGCATCAGCGCCAATCGCCAGGCGGATGCCGATCTCGCGGGTGCGGCGGGAGACGGTGTAGGCCAGCACGCCATAGAGGCCGACGCCAGCCAGCAGAGTTGCTAGTCCGGCGAAGGCCGTAGCCAGAGTGGAGACCATGCGGTCCAGCGCGATGTTCTCATTCACCTGGGTTTCGAGCGTCTTCAAGTCCTCGATGGGAAGATTGGCGTCCAACTCCGCCACGGCGCGGCGGAGCAGTGGGATCACCTGGTTGTAGTCCACCGCCGTTTGAACGTAGAAGCCCATGGAGCCCAGCCGCAGATCCTGGCGGTATGGCGTGTAGAACATGGGCGGAATGGCTTGCTTGACGTCGCTGTACTTGGTGTCCTTCACTACGCCCACCACCTCGATATCCTTGTCGCCATTGCCACGCATGCGCTTGCCGATCACGTTCTGGTTCGGCGAAAACTTGCGGACGAAGGCTTGATTGACGATCGCCTTCCGGGGCGAGTTGGCGCTATCGGCGGCGGTAAACTCGCGTCCGGCGATGAGAGGGATGCCGAGCGTGCGGAAGTAGCCGGGGCCGATCTGGTTGTACATGGAATGCGTGTCCGTATCGGGACCACTTTCAAATCCGTCGATCCCCACGTCGCTGCCGTAATTGTTGCCCGCCAGCAGTGGAACGCGGGAAGCGGTGATGGCGGAGACGCCGGGGATGGCCCGGATGGACTCCTCGAGGCGTTCGTAGAAGGCGCGCGTGCGTTCCGGCGTGTACTTGTTGAGGTCCGGCGAAAGGCCGAAGACGATCATGTTCTGGGTCCGCAAACCCAGGTCCACTTTCAGCACATTGAGCAGGCTCCTGAGGAACAGGCCCGCGGAAATCAGCAGCAGCAGGGAGAGCGCGATCTGGCCCATCACCAACCCCTGACGGAAGCGGGTGGCCGAGCCGGTGCTGGAGACATTGCCCGCCTGGTCCTTCATCACGGTGGCCAGGTCCTGACGGGTGGAATGCAGCGCGGGGAAGATTCCAAACAGCAGCCCGGTCCCCAAGGTGGCGGCGGCCATAAAGGCCAGCGTGCGCCAGTTCATCGTGCCGGAGACCACCTGCAGCGCATCGGCCGGGAGGAGGGTGAAGAGCACGGATTGGGTCCAGTTCGCCACCAGCAAACCGGCCAATCCAGCGGCCACGGCTAGCACCAACGCCTCCACCAATAGCTGCTGCACCAATTGAGCGCGAGTGGCGCCGATCGCCAGACGTACCGCGATCTCCTTGGCCCGGGCGGCGGAGCGCGCCAGCAGCAGGTTGGCGATGTTGGCGCAGGCGATCAGCAGGACGAAGCCCGTGATGGCGAGCAACAGTGTCAGCGGCACGGTGGCCACGCCATGCACGACGCTTTGGCCGCGGTAGCCAGGCTGGAGGGTGATCGCTTGTGCGGCAAATTGCTGCCGGAAGCGGTCGCTTGAGCCCTTCTGGAGCGGCAGGTCGACATCACGGATGAGGGCCTGGTAGGGGCCATTGATTCCGGCTTGGGCCTGTTCCAAAGAAATGCCGGGCTTGAGCCGGGCAAACAAGTACGCCCAATAATCGCGGCGGTTGGCCAGCCCCTTCCAGCCGGGAACCACTTCTTCCCGCATGCTGATGGGGACATAGACGGTCGGGATAACGCCCAAGCTGGTGCCCTTGAACTGGGCGGGTGCTACGCCGATGATGGTCATCAACACGCCATTCACCAGCAGACCCTGGTTGAGCACCTGCGGATTCTGGTTGAACCGCTCCGTCCAGTACTGATGTGACAGGACCGCCAGACGGTGGGCACCCGGGTTGACATCATCGGCGGGCGTGAATAGCCGCCCCAGCGCGGGCGTCAGCCCCAGGACGGAGAAGTAGCTGCCGGAAACGAGTAACCCCTGCGAGCTAAAGGTCTGGCCCTGGTACGACAAGTTGACGCCAAAGCTGCGATGGGCGGCAAGGCCGGTAAAGACGGTCTGCTGCTTCTCCAGGTCGCGGTACATCGGGTAGCTGAAGATCGAATCCATCTCCCCGGCGTTGTTGGTGGAGTTGCTGCCAGAGCGGGAACCATTGGAGGTAATGTTGACCAGTTCGCCCGCACTCGGCACGGGCAGGGCACGAAGGAGAACTTCGTCAAATAGAGAAAAAATGGCCGTGTTGGCACCGATGCCCAGGGCTAGCGAAACGATGGCCACTGCGGAAACGACTGGTGATTTAGACAGAGTGCGGACGGCGAGCCGGAGATCCTGCATGGAATGATCATACGAAGCTCCGCTCCGTTTCGTTCCGGTTTGCCCCCCCCAAAAAAGCGCTTTCCGGTTAGATGAGCCGGCCCGTGGCGCTAATCCGCTCCGCATTGAGGTACACACGCAGAGCCTCCGGCACCACGATGCTGCCGTCCGCCTGCTGGTAATTCTCCACCACGGCCACCCAGGTGCGGCCCACGGCCAAGCCACTGCCGTTGAGAGTGTGGGCAAACTCTGACTTCTTACCCGACTTGCAGCGAATGCTGGCACGGCGGGCCTGGAAGGCTTCAAAGTTGGAGCAGGAGGAGATCTCTTTGAACTCGCCCAGGCCCGGCAGCCAGACTTCAATGTCGTAGGTCTTAGCGGAGGAAAAGCCCATGTCACCCGTGCAGAGAGCCATCGTGCGGAAGGGTAGTCCCAGCTTGCGCAGGATGTTCTCGGCGTCGTGGGTCAGCTTCTCCAGTTCGTCATAGCTCTGGTCCGGCCGCGCGAACTTCACCAGTTCTACCTTCTGGAACTGATGCTGGCGGATGATGCCCCGGACGTCGCGGCCGTAGCTACCGGCCTCTGACCGGAAGCACGGAGTGTAGGCGCAGAACTTGGCTGGCAACGCATCGGCATCCAGCGTCTCGTCGCGGTACAGGTTGGTTACCGGAACTTCGGCGGTGGGGATGAGATAGTAGTCAGTTTTTTCGATCTTGAAAAGATCTTCCGCGAACTTGGGCAACTGCCCGGTGCCGAACAAGCTGGCCGAGTTGGCCATGAAGGGTGGCAGGACTTCCGTGTAGCCATGCTCACTCGTATGGGTGTCGAGCATGAAGTTAATCAACGCACGTTCGAGCTTCGCTCCCAACCCCATGTAGACCGCAAAACGCGCACCGGTGATTTTTGCCGCGCGGTCGAAATCGAGAATGCCCAGGTCAGCTCCGAGATCCCAGTGCGGCTTGGGCTTGAAGTCCATGGCCGCCGCCGTGCCCTCGCGCCGCACTTCGACATTCTCATCAGCGGACCGGCCCACCGGCACGGATTCGTGCGGCAGGTTGGGGATGGCCACCAGGATCTCTTGAAACTGGGCGTCCAGAACCTTGACCCGCTCGTCGAGCGCCGTCATCCGGTCCGCCATCTGGCGAACCTGCGCTTGCAAAGCCTCGGTATCCTCGCCGGCCTTTTTGCGCTTGCCCACCTCTTGCGAGAGGCTGTTGCGTTCGGCCTTCAAGGTTTCTGATTCGGTGATCGCCGAGCGGCGTTCAGAATCGAGCTGGCGGAAAGAGGCCAGGTCCAGTTCGACGCCGCGCGTGCGAAGGCGTTCGGCGGCCACGTCCAGGTGGCCGCGGAAAAAGCTGAGATCGTGCATGAGGCTCCGTCGCGAAGCTTGGTTCGCGAAAACGTCTGTCGCGGTTAGGCGACCCGGTCCGCGATGCCGACCCAAGGCTGACCAACGGGAAGACCCTTGTAGTCGGCGCGCGGACGGATCAGGCGGTTGTTGTGGAACTGTTCGAGCACGTGCGCGGTCCAGCCGGACATGCGGCTGACGGCAAAGATCGGCGTGAAAAGGTCCACTGGGATGCCCAGCGAGTAGTAGGCCGAGGCCGAGTAGAAGTCGACGTTGGGATTCAGGGGCTTGCCCTTGGCGGTCAACATGGCTTCCTGAACGGCTTCCGACGCCTCATAAAGGTCAATCTGGCCAGTGGATTCCGCCAATTGCTTCGACAGCTTTTTTAAGTGAATGGCGCGCGGGTCAATGGTCTTGTAGACGCGGTGGCCGAAGCCGGGAATCTTCACCTTGTTCTCAAGCATTTCGCGCATCATTTCCAGCGCCTTCGCTTTGTTGCCGGCCTGCAAAAGCAGCTTGATCACTTCTTCATTCGCGCCGCCGTGCAGGGGGCCCTTGAGGGCGCCAATGGCGGAGGTGACGGTGGAGTAGATATCAGACAGCGTGGCGGCGGTGACGCGAGCGGCAAAGGTAGAAGCGTTCAGTTCGTGGTCGGCATGCAGGGTGAGGGCGATGTCGAAGACACGCTCCATCACGGCATCCGGCTTGACGCCATTCAAGGTGTAGAGGAAGTTGCCCGCCATCGAGAGGCTGGGATCGCCGGGGACGACTTCTTTGCCGGTCCGGAGGCGATGGAAGCTGGTGACGATGGTTGAGGTCTGCGACATCAACTTGATGGCCTTCAGTTTGTTGGCCTCGGGCGACATGTCGGCGGCGGCCGGGTCGTAAAGAGACAACATTGAAACAGCCGTGCGCAGCACATGCATCGGCAGTCCGGTGGGGTTGGCCTTCAGGAAAGCCGTCACCTCGGCCGGAATCTCGCGATGGGCCGTGAGCGAGGCCTTCAGTTCATCCAGCTGCGGCTGGGTCGGCAGTTTGCCGTTCCACAGGAGGTAGATCACCTCTTCAAAAGTGGCATTCTCCGCCAACGTATTGATATCAAAGCCTTGATAGCTCAATACTCCCGCTTCGCCATCAATATAACAAATGCTGGATTCAGCAGCGATAATGCCTTCGAGGCCTGCGCCAGTAGCAGACATAGTGTGTATTTCTCTCCTCGACCTGTTTGGGTGCTTCGCGACGTATTTACGATGCGGAAAAACTTTAAGCTTCTTCATTTTATGGACCGCGCGGAAGTTATTGCAAGTGAGGCTGGGAGGTTCTTGGTGATGTTTTGCCCTTAGGCGCGGTTCCGAACAGTATGGAGGGAGGCCCGGCAGGTCGTGACGGGTTGGCGATTGATCCGTCACCGCACCGTCATCATCTGGCCAGCGGTCACCTTCCGTGGCCCTTCCCGCGCTAAACTATCGGGGGAGTGAGAACCTCTTGAGGACCGCTGACCTTCTGCAACCGGAGCTCGCCAGTGGCCGGGCCAGTTTGAGCATTAACGCTGCCGCCGCCACGTTGGGAACGCCGGAACTGAGCCGTGAAGATTTGCTTCATGCCTACCGGCTGATGTATCTTTCGCGGCGGATCGATGACCGGGAGATTCTGCTGAAGCGGCAGAACAAGATCTACTTTCAGATCTCGGGTGCCGGGCACGAAGCGGTACAGATTGCCGCCGGGATGGTCCTGATTCCAGGGCACGATTGGTTTTACCCCTACTATCGGGATCGCGCGCTGTGTCTGGCGGTGGGTATTGGGTCCGAAGGGATGTTGCTGGAGGCGGTGGGCGCGGCAGCGGGGCCGTTTTCCGGTGGCCGCCAGATGCCGTCGCACTGGTCCGACCCGGCACTACATGTGGTGACGGGGTCATCACCGACCGGCACGCAGTTTAATCAAGCACTGGGTTGTGCGCATGCCAGCAAGTATCTGAATCCAGAGTCGGCGGAAGTGACGCTGGTTTGTACGGGCGATGGCGCGACCAGCGAAGGCGAGTTTTGGGAGTCACTGAATGCAGCCTGTCTCGACCGGCTGCCGCTGCTCTATTTAGTGGAGGATAACGGCTACGCAATCTCGGTGCCGGTGGAGCATCAGACGGCGGGCGGCAGCATCAGCGACCTGGTGAAGGGCTTTCCGCACTTGTTGGTGCTGGAGGTGGATGGCACGGATTTTGTCGCCAGCCACCGGGTGATGGCGGAAGCGGCGGCGCATTGCCGCGCGGGGCGAGGCCCGGCGCTGGTTCATGCCCGAGTAACACGGCCTTACTCCCATTCGCTTTCCGATGACGAGCGTCTCTACAAAACTGCCGCTGAGCGGGAGGCCGAGGCGCGGCGAGACTGTTTGACGACCTTTGCGGAACGGCTGTTGGCGGACGGAACACTGGACCGTTACGCGCTGGAGCGGACGGTGGAGGAAGTGGACCGTCAACTCCAGGAGATGACGGAGCGCGCCCTGGTGGCTGATCCGCCCGCGACCAACACGATCTTCCGGCACCTGTACTCGGAAAACGTCGATCCCTGCTCCTCTGATTTTTCGGCCATGCCCGCCTTTTCCGGTGAGCCGCGCACGATGGTGGATTCGATCAACCTGACGTTGCGCGAAGAGATGGCCCGGGATGAGCGGCTGTTGGTATTCGGGCAGGATGTCGCTGATTGTAGCCGGGAGGAGAACCTGGCGGAAGTGAAGGGCAAGGGCGGCGTCTTCAAGACGACCCAGGGCTTGCAAACCCAGTTTGGCAGCCGCCGCGTCTTCAATACGCCAATTGCGGAAGGCATGATTGCGGGACGGGCGATTGGGCTGGCCACCCGGGGATTGAAGCCGGTGGCGGAGATCCAGTTTTTTGACTACATCTGGCCCGCGATGATGCAGATCCGGGATGAGATGGCCAACATCCGGTGGCGTTCCAATGGCGCGTTTTCCTGCCCGGCGGTGCTGCGAGTGGCGATTGGCGGCTATCTTACCGGAGGCGCGATCTACCATTCCCAGTGCGGTGAGACAGCGTTTACGCACATCCCGGGGATCCGGGTGGTGATGCCGTCGAACGCGCTGGACGCTTGTGGTCTGTTGCGAACGGCGCTGCGTTCGGATGATCCGGTGTTGTTTTTGGAGCACAAGAAGCTCTACCGGGAGCCTTACAATCGGTCGCCGCATCCGGGCGAGGACTACACGATTCCGTTTGGGAAGGCCAGTGTGGTGAAGCCGGGCGACAGCTTAACGATCATCTGTTACGGCGCGCTGGTCCAGAAGGCGCTGCTGGCGGCGATTGCCGTGGAACAACGCATGAAGTCGCGCCAGGTGAGCGTGGAAGTGATTGATTTGCGCTCGCTTTCACCCTACGACTGGGAAGCAATCCGGAAATCGGTCACCAAGACCAGCCGCGTGATGGTGGCCTACGAAGACACACGGAGCTGGGGCTATGGGGCCGAAATTGCGGCGCGGATTGCCGATGAGCTTTTCAGCTCGCTGGATGCCCCGGTGGGCCGCATAGGGGCTCGCGACACGTGGGTGGGCTACAACCCGGTGCTGGAAGACGCGATTCTGCCACAGGTGGACGATGTTGCGCGGGAAGCTGAGCGGCTGTTGCGCTACTAGTCCCCAGTTACCTTGCGGATTCGTCCGAATCCCCGAAATAGATCGCAAAAAGTAAATTCCAAAGCTTTCCTCGGGGAGCCGATATGTCCTATGGGGACACATGCAACTCCTATCTTTGAAAAAAAACATCGACGACCTGGATCGGATGGACCGGGAACGCCGGGATATCTATGCGGCTATCGGGGACACCATCCGTGTGGTGAGCGAGACGGCCATTCGCTTTGACGACGAACAAACCAACCGGCACAAGGTACGGTTGAACCGGTTAGCCGAACAACTGCACACATCACCCCGGGAGCTGCTGAGCGGGGTCCAGCGGGAGTTCAAGATCCATCAGGTCAGCTATCAGGGAGAGGCGGAGGAATACATCCATGCCCTGCAAGCGAACCTGACTTCGACCGCGCGGCTGCTGCAGGAGATGATGGCCAACGTGGATGTCCGAGGCTCCAACCACCAGGAAGACCTGGGCAAGGATATTCAGAATCTGCAGGCCCTACAGCAGTTGGAGGACTTGGCGCAGTTGAAGCTGGAGCTGGGCAGCGTCGCCTCACGCATGGCGCAAAGCCTGGACGAACTGAAGCGGGAACACCAGATGATGGTGGCCCAGATGCGTGATGAGTTGCAGGCGCTGCACCGAGAACTTGCGAATCGCAAGATGCCGCCGCAACCGCCACCGCCGCCGCGACCCGCCGCGCCGACCGCGAGCGGTCCAGCGACGCTTCCGGCCTCATCCCTGAGCCCTGTTGCACCGCCGGTGGTGCCGGTGGCGGAACCTGCGGCTTCAGTAAGCCCGACGCCCATTCCGGCCGTCCCCACACCGGTTGTGGATGCCGGAACACCCTCTCCGGTAGCGGGCGTTCCAGCAAGCCCCGGGAGCGGCTCCGAACCTTTGCCACTGCCCCCGGCTACGCCTCCCACTGCGCCCGCTGAGCCGTCCGCAGGGGCGCATTACAGCACTTCGCCAGCAGTGAATCTCCTGGAGTCTCCCGCTGCGAGCGTCAGCATCAGCCCCAGCCAGCCGCAGCCCGAGCCGATACCGGGCCTGGAGCTAGCGGCCACAGAACTGGCCGCCCTGAACGTGGCCGTCGCCAATCCTGCGCCTCCACCCGCACCCACACCCGCACCCGCGCCGCCGGAACAGTTCGGGATGCCACGGCGCGATCTGGAGAACATGATCTTGATGAAGGTGGAATCCACTGAGACGTTTTGCTTGATGATTGTCTGGCTGCGCAACCTGCCGATGCTGTTCAACAAGCATCAGCCCGATGAGGTGCTGGAAACGATGAACGCGGCCGCGCGGCGGCTGGGCAAGACGTTGGTGGGCAATCCGCTGTGGTCCAAGTGGGAAGACGATAGCTTCGTGGTCTTTGTGGGACAGCCGAAGGCGAACGCCCAGAAGGCCTCCAAGGAGATCGTGGACAAGCTGAATGCGGTGTATTTGATCGAGTCGCCCAATGGCCCAGTGGAAGTCGCGCTGCGCGTCGCTGCAGGCGTGGTGGACCGGACCAAGGGCGAAACCGCGGACCACTTGCTGGGCCGCGCACAACAGTTGATCAAGAATCTGCGGGCAATGCCGTAGACCCAAAGTCAGGAGAAACAGCAATGGCGGCGGCACCGGCTGGGCCTGAACCCAGATGGTCCGCCGCCCTTGCTTTTGAAGCATTTGATACGATCAATTCCACATGGCGGAGAAAATCTACGATGTCGTCATTGTCGGCTCCGGTGCAGCCGGGGGCACGCTGGCGGCGCACCTGGCGCGATCGGGCGCCGATGTCTGTGTGGTGGAGGGCGGGCCGAAGGTAAACACCCGCACGGACTTCAATACCCATTCCCTGCCCCACGAGTTTCCCAACCGCCACATCCCCACGATGAAGCCCGGCAAGCCTGGCTTTGACAGCGAGCGTTCGCGCGGACTGGGTGGCAAGACGATGTTGTGGAACGCCGTCGCCTGGCGCTTCTCGCAGCGCGATTTCAAAGGCCGCTCACACGACGGCGCCGGTGAAGACTGGCCGCTGGCCTATGCCGACATGGCGCCCTGGTACGAGAAAATCGAGCGCGAAGTGGGCGTCTGCGGCAATCTGGATGGACTCGAAGATCTGCCCGATGGCGTCTTTCTGCCGCCAGTGCCGATGAAGTGTAGCGACCTAATCGTCAAACGCGGCGCCGCCAAGCTGGGCGTCAAGGTGATCCATGTCCGCAAATCGACACTCACGCAGGCCCGCGGACCGCGCCCGGGCTGCCACTTCTGCGGCAACTGCATGGCGGGCTGCGATGTGGTGGCCAAGTACAACAGCTACGACGTCCACATGGTGCCCGCGCTCCGCACCGGCAAGCTGACGCTGCAGCCGGATTCGGTGGTGCGCGAAGTGATGGTAGATGCCAACAATCGAGCCACGGGCGTCCGGTATCTCAACCGCGTCACCAAGGCCGAAGGAGAAGTGAAGGGCAAGACGGTGATCATCGCCGCCGCCTGTGTGCAGAGCATTGCCCTGCTGATGATGTCAAAATCAGCGCGCTATCCCACTGGTCTCGCCAACTCTTCGGGGCACTTGGGCAAGGATTTTATCCCCCACTTCACCGGTGGCGTGCAGTGCTTCCTGAAGGACCTGATCGGCAAGCCGGCCACCAATGACGAAGGCTTCCTCGATCACGCCTATGTGCCCAGCTTCATGCACAACCGCAAGCGCGACTACGCCCGCAGCTTCGGCGTGCAGTTCAACTACCAGAACCGCCGCGCCACGGGTTGGGCGCGTGATGTCGCGGGCTTCGGAGCTTCTTACAAGGAAGCCGTGAAGGCGCGGTTTCCGGCGTTTCTGACGTTTGCTCCTTATGGCGAAATGCTGCCCCACGCGGGCACCTATGTCGAGCTCGATTACGAGAAGAAAGATGCGTTCGGCCTGCCCATGGCCAAGCGTGTGCTGGGCTGGAGCGACCACGACATGACGCTGTTCCGCGAAATGACTCGCTGGTCAAAAGAGATTCTTGAAGCCTCCGGGGCAGAGATCTTCGCGGTGGGTGAAAAGCCGCAAACCAATCATGAACTGGGCGGCGCGCGGATGGGCAGCGACCCCAAACGCAGCGTCGTCAATGCCTACTGCCAGACGCACGACGTCCCGAACCTGTTTGTGGTGGACGGCAGTGTCTTCCCGTCGGCGAGTGAGAAGAATCCCACGCACACCATTATGGCGCTGGCCGCGCGCACGGCCGACCATATCGCGCAGCGCGCCAAGCGAGGAGAGCTGTAATGCTGACCGAAAACACGCCCATCGAAGCCACGCAGGATCGCCGCGAGAACCTGAAGATCATTGGTGCCATCAGCGCCACCTGCGCCTTCCCGTTCTCAGCAGGCGAGCTCTACGGCCAGCACGAGCATCCAGCGGCTGCCGCTCAAGCCGCGCTGCCCAAGCCGAGTTTCTTTACCCCCGCCGAGGTGGCCCAGATCACGCGCATCGCCGACCTGATCATCCCAGCCACCGACACCCCCGGAGCCCTAGCCGCCGGCGTCCCGGCCTATATCGACTACGTTTGTCAACGCAATGAGGCTCTCGCCAAAACTGTTCGGGAGGGATTGGCGGCGCTGAGAGGTCCGGCTGACGCGGCGACGCTCGAACAGCTTCAAGCGGCCAAGTCTCCGTTTTTCAAAGCCATCAAAAATCTGACAGCGGATGGCTACTACACGTCCAAGATCGGCCTGCTGGATGATTTGGGATACAAGGGCAACCAGGTGCTGGCGGAGTTTCCCAGCTGCACGATTCCTGAGCATTGATTGGGGGATGCTGGTGACAGGCGGATGCCGCTGCGCCGATCCGCGCTCATCATGAGGCACATTTGGGTTTCGTAAGGGGAACATCAGACCATGATTCGGGTCAATATCCAGGAAGCTATGACCCATCTGTCGCGCTATCTCGGCGCTGCCGAAGGCGGTGCAGCGGTGGTTCTGTGCCGCCACAACAAGCCGGTTGAGGAGTTGCGCCTGATACCTATCGCGCTGGCGAGCGCTGGCACACCCCGTTTCGAGCTCTGGGCTGGCTTTGGGGTATCGGAAAGCTTCTTCGAAGGCGTTCCGGGCGATCTCATTCAAGCTTTCAACGGCGAATGAAAGTTCTTCGCTCCAAGAACATTTGGGGTTGACCGTCTGTCCCTTCCACAAACGGCCTGGATCTGAGCAGTCGAGGCGGTTGAACTGCCTTCTATACCGAAAAAGGGACGTGTGGACAAGACACCGATCACCGTTCGCCGGTACTCGAAGTTTGCCGACATCAAGGCCGATGAGTACCGTTACTGGCAAAGCCGGCTGGCGCAGGAACGGTTGGACGCGGTGGAGGAAATGGTCGAGACGGCCTACGCGCTGAAAGGCTGGGCAATGGAACCCGATGTACCATGACTACCAAGACCTTTGGTTAGCCTTCCGCTCCCATGGCGTTAGGTACTTGGTCGTCGGCGGGTTCGCGGTCATTCACCACTCATAACCCCGCTTTACAAAGGATCTCGATCGTTTCATAGATCCGACGCCCGTTACTGCCCGCTCGACGCCGCCACCGGCCAGACAGCCAGTTTCAACTCGGCTGAGGACCTGTGGGCCTCGAAAGTTGAGTCAGGAAGACCGCAGGACCTAGCCGACGCGTATGCCATGCGGCAAGCGCTTGGCATGGGAACTTCACAGAAAGAAAACGCCCCTAAACCCGACCGCACTTGACGAGTAGAATCGGGCCCGAGACCTGGATTTCTGGGCCATCTTCGAGTGGCCGAAGCTGTTCCCGAACGCACCCGCCGTCGAGGTCTGCCAACCGCTCCCCACGGCTGATGGAGCAAGCCGCAATCCTGACCCGCAAGGGAAGAACTTGACAAACCTTAAGGCAGCTGATTTATACTACCCGAGCCGGGAGCCGCTCTATTCAATTTCCGGCGAGGACAGCTTACAAAAAGGATCATTTACAATGAATATACAGCATCAATGCACAAGTAAGGTCATGCAACTCTTCACGGCAGCGGTACTGCTTGCAGTGCCATACGCTTCCGCGGTCGCAGGAACTTTCAGCGCAGGTATTCCGGGAGGATGGACTTGTAACGGCACTTGCGGCACGCTTGGCGCCGATGGCGTGGTAACGCTAGCCCCCGGTTCAAGCTCCCCATATGGCTACGTCACGACCACCGGTGGCAATTTCGGCACGGGCCTTGGGTATTCCGGGGACACGAACGGTTCGGTTCTGCGGACAGCCCTTTTCACCGCCAATATTGGGGACAAGTTGGAGTTTTACTTCAACTACATCACCCACGATGGTTCTGGATTCGCGGATTACGGTTGGTCACTCCTGCGAGATGACGCGGGTGTTGTGACTGATTACCTGTTCACTGCCCGCACGAAGCCGAGCGGCGACATTGTTCCCGGATTTGGGTTGCCCTCCGCTTCAGCCACTTTCACGCCAGCTAGCACCGCCATCATAGGTGGCGCGCCCGCCTGGAGCCCGCTCGGCCCGCCCCGCTGCTTTGCTGCCGGTTGCGGATACACCGGTTGGGTCAAGTCCACCTTTGTTTTCAGCAAAGCTGGAAAGTATTCCCTTGATTTCGGCGTCGTTAACTGGTCCGACACATCTTTTCAATCGGGTCTCGCTTTCGACGGAGCAGTGCTCAACGGAGTCGATCTTGGTGGGGTTCCGGAACCCGCCACCTTCGCCCTTATGGGTGCGGCTCTGGGCGTAATTGCTTTGATTCGCCGGAAATAGTTCGAAATCCCGCGATAGTATGGTCAGGCTGGAGCCGAGCTGGGACCGGCCTGACCGATCAGATTACATGCACGGCAACAGCCGGAAACCCGGGCCACCCGCCCGGTTTGGAGACTCGAGAAGGTAACTGAGGGTGTCCTTAGAGCCCGGCTCAGAGGTCTTGATGCAATTTGCTTCGCAGTTTATTTACTACTGGCCAACAACTGCGTCCTTGAAACGATGATCCGTCCTCCAGCCTAGTGCTCTGGCCACTCTGTCCGGCTTCGGTGCCCCGCTTCAAGGCATTCACCCGCCGACTTTACCGACCGCAACAATGTCTTCCGCTTTGGGCGCGAACCCAAAGGCTTCGATCTCCTTCACAAAAATCCGGGACCCAATATCGATGAGGCTGGGGAAACACACATTGAAATCGTGATCGACGCCGCCACCGGCCAGCCAGCCAGTTTCATCTCGGCTGAGGACCTGTTGGCTTCGAAAGTTGAGTCAGGAAGACCGCAGGACCTGGCCGACGCGTATGCCATGCGGCAAACGCTTGGCATGGGAACTTCACAGAAAGAAGACGCCCCTAAACCCGACCGCACGTGACGAGTAGAATCGGGCCCGAGACCCGGAATTCTGGGCCCTCTTCCAGTGGCCAAAGCTGTTCCCGAACGCACCCGCCATCGAGATCTGCCGACCGCTCCACACGGCTGATGGCGCAAGCCTGTCAAAAAATCAGGCTAGGCAGCAGAGCGCGTGCACAATTCGTTACCATGAAGAAGACGCGTTGTCCGTCAACTCGCTTGCCCTTTTTCCATGATTCTTCGTTATGAAACCGCCGGTGAAAGTCACGGCGAAAGCCTTGTCGCCACGCTGACCGGACTGCCCGCGCAGGTCCCGATTTCGTTGGCCAAAATTGACCGTGAGCTGTGGCGCCGCCAGCAAGGCTATGGCCGCGGCGGTCGCATGAAGATTGAGACCGACCGGGCGCACATCGTCTCCGGGGTGCGGCACGGAGCGACCATTGGCTCGCCGATCGCCATCATCCTCGAGAACAAGGACTGGAAGAACTGGACTGAGGTGCTGCCTGTCGAAGGCGGCGAGGAAGACAAGAAGAAGCCCGTCACCCGCCCCCGCCCCGGCCATGCCGACTTGGCGGGCGCAATCAAATACGACTACCACGACGCGCGCTACATCCTCGAGCGCGCCAGTGCTCGCGAGACTACGGGTCGCGTGGCCATTGGAGCGATCGCCAAGCAGTTCTTGAGCGAGTTCGGGATTGGCGTGCTGAGCCACGTCATCTCGGTGGGTCCGGAGCGGCTGGGCCGCAGCGCGACCTGGGAAGAACTGGTGGCCCTGAGCGAGCGCGATGAAGTGCTGCTGGGCTGCGTAGACGCGGAAGCTGAACAGCGCATGAAGGCCGTGGTCGACCAGATCTACCGGACGGGCGACACGGTGGGCGGCATCTTTGAGGTGGTCGTGCGCGGTGTGCCACCGGGCCTGGGTTCGCACATCACTTACGATTCGCGCCTGGATGGCCGATTGGCCCAGGCGATTGTCTCGATGCAAGCCGTCAAGGGCGTCGAGATTGGGTTTGCCACCGAAGGTACGGAAGCGTTCGGCAGCAAGGTGCAGGATACGATCCACTATGCGGGTGAGGAGCGGCGGTTCTACCGTGGTGCCAACCGCGCCGGGGGCCTGGAAGGCGGCATGTCGAATGGAGAGGACATCCTGGTCCGCGGTTTGCTGAAGCCGATTTCGACGCTGCGGCGGCCGCTGGAAAGCGTGGACCTCAACACTCGCGAATCCGTTGCTGCCGCTTATGAGCGCAGCGATGTTTGTGTGGTGCCCGCGGCGGGCGTGATTGGTGAGGCGATGGTGGCGTTTGTGATCGCGCAGGCAATGCTGGAGAAATTCGGCGGCGATTCGCTGCGTGAGACCAAGCGGAACTACGAAGGCTACTTGCAACAGGTGAGGGAATTTTAGGCAGTCATGATTCGGCGCATCGTGAAGTATGGTGAACCGGTGCTGGAGACGCCCGCGCAGCCGGTGAAAGAATTTGGACCGGAACTGGAGACGCTGGTGGCGGACATGTTTGAATCCATGTACGCCAACAAGGGCGTGGGCTTGGCCGCTCCGCAAGTGGGCGTTTCGCGGCGGGTGGCAATTGTGGATGTGTCCGCGGGCGAAGATCCCGAGAAGCCTTTTGTACTGGTGAACCCCGAGATCGTTCATAAGTCCGGCTCGCAGCGGGGCGAAGAGGGTTGCCTTTCGATTCCCGGCTTCCGCGAGGAGGTCACCCGTGCCGCCCACGTGCGCATCAAGGCCCAGAACGTAAAGGGCGAATGGTTTGAGATGGAGGGTACGGAGCTGGTGGCCCGGGCGATCCTGCATGAGCGCGACCACCTGGACGGCATCCTGTTCCTGCAACATCTCAGTCCGCTGAAGCGTGAGCTGATCAAGCGCAAGATCAAGAAGCTGATCAAAGCGGGAGAGTGGGAATAGCCTGCGTTTTGGGCCGCCACTGAACACGCCGTGAAGCTGGTATTTTTGGGGACCCCTCAATTCGCTGTGCCCACGCTTGAAGCCTGCCTGGCCGCGGGTCATCAGGTGATGGCGGTCTACACGCAGCCGGACCGGCCCAAGGGTCGAGGCCAGACGCTGGCCGCTTCACCCGTCAAGGAAGCCGCGCTGCTGCATGGTCTGGAGGTACGGCAGCCGGAGAGGATTCGAGCAGCCGGTCAGATGGAATCGCTGCGAGACCTGGACGCGGACGCGATGGTGGTGGTGGGCTACGGCCAGATCATCCCGCAATCCATCATTGACCTGCCGCGCTACGGCATTTTGAACGTCCACGCCTCCCTGCTGCCCAGATATCGCGGCGCGGCTCCGATCCAGTGGGCGGTGGCCAATGGCGAGACCACCACGGGCGTCACCATCATGCGCATCGACGCGGGTCTCGATACGGGCGACATGCTGCTGAAGGCTGAGACTGCGATTGGTCCGGAAGAAACTTCGGTGGAGCTGGGTGCTCGGTTGGCTCCGCTGGGAGCTGAGCTATTGATTCAGGCGCTGGCTGGTCTGGAAGCCGGCACGCTGACGGCCGAACCGCAGGACGCCACGCAGGCGACGCTGGCACCGATTCTCCGCAAGGAACTGGCGGAAGTGGATTGGACCCTTGACGCCTCTACCATCTTCAATCATGCCCGGGGCTTCCAGCCATGGCCGGGCTGTTCCACCCGCTTCCGTGACCGTACGATGCAGATCGTCCGCTGCCGGCCATCGGACGAACCCCTGGTGGGAGACCCGGGCAGCGTTGTCGCACGCCGGAAGCGGCTGTTTGTGGCCTGTGGCCACGTCACCACGCTGGAACTACTGGAGGTCCAGATTGAGGGACGGCGCCGAGCGTCAGCGGCCGATTTCCTGAATGGGCAACGGATCAGTGACAATGAAAGACTCGGAGTGACCACGGCGTTAACCTCACGATGAATTTTCCCCTCGGATATCGCTACTCAACGGTCTATGCCGGCATCCGGAAGACCGAAAAAGATGATCTTGCTCTGATCGTCTCCGACACACCTGCGTCCGCCGCTGCGGTCTTCACGCGCAACGTCGTGCAAGCCGCGCCGGTCCGGCTGGGCCGAGCGCACTTAAGCGCTTCGCGCGGCAAGGCACGCGCCATCCTGATCAACGCCGGCAATGCCAACTGCGCCACGCGCACGGGTGACAAGGTGGCCCTGGCGACCTGCGAAGCGGTCGCCAAGCGCGGGCAGTATCCGGCCAATCAGGTGATTCCCTCCTCCACGGGTGTGATCGGGGTTGAGCTGAACCCCAAGCTGATTGTGTCCGCCTTACCGAAGCTGTTTGCGGGCCTGGCACCGGACCGGTTTGCCGATGTGGCCCGGGCGATCATGACCACGGATCTGGTACCCAAAGCGGCCAGCGGCGAGATTCCGCTGAAAGGTGGCACGGTCCGGATCGCGGGTATGGCGAAGGGCTCCGGCATGATCCATCCCAACATGGCGACCACGCTGGGCTTCGTCATGATGGACGCCAAGATTGCTCCGGTGCATCTGAAGCCGATGCTGGCCTCCGCTATCAATCGAAGCTTCAACCGCCTGACCGTGGATGGCGACACCTCCACCAACGACACCGTGCTGGTGCTGGCCAATGGGGCCAGCGGCGTCACTCCGAACGAGAAGGAGCGGCAGGTAATCACGGAAGTGCTCAGCTGGGTGCTGGAGGACTTGGCGGAGAAGATCGCCCGCGATGGCGAAGGGGCCACCAAGTGCATCACCATCCACGTCACCGGTGCCCGGTCCGCGGAAGACGCGGACAAGATTGGGCGAGCGATCGCCAATTCACCGCTCGTCAAGACCGCCGTGTTCGGCAATGATCCCAACTGGGGCCGTATCCTGTGCGCCGCCGGGTATTCGGGCGGCTACTTTGATCCCAACAAGGTGGAGATCAAGCTGCAAGGGGTCACGGTCTGCCGGAACGGTTTGGCCGTCGACTTTGATGAGGCCGCGATGAAGAAGCAGATGGATAAACCAGACGTCGCCATCCGCTTCAACATTGGCGGATCGGGCAAAGTGGAAACGCAGTTCTGGACCTGCGACTTCACCGAAGGCTACATCCGCATCAATGCCAGCTACCGCACCTGAAGTTTCGCGCCGCCATTGGCTGGTGGCCTGCGCGCTGCTGCTGCCGGCCTCCGCGCGGGCGGCATCGCCACGGGAACTGCTGGCGGATCTGGTGAGGACACTTTCCAACGATGACGCCGGCGGTTTTCTGCGGCTTTGCGAAAAGTCGCTGGCGGATCAACTACGCGCTGATATCGAAGGACTGTGCGCCCGCTACGACATCACTTCTTCCATCGAGGTCCTGGCGGAGGAAGAGTTGAAGATTGAAGCGGACTGGTACCTGGAGTTAAAGCAGCGCGACGGTACGCTGGGCCTGCGCCGCCGCCGGGAACGGGTGGCGCTTGAGTTTACCCTGGTCAGCAAGAAGCTCCGGCTCAAGAGCGTGACACCACGCGAGCTCTTGGCACCGGAGCCGCTGCAACGCTAGCGGCGGTTGCCGGCAGCGCGTTCCGCAGCGCCTCGGGCGATGGGAAGCTGTGGTCGGTCTTGAGCCAGATCAACGGCACCCCGGTGAACACCGACCTGGCAAAGCGGAAGGTTGCAGAGACAGTGGCC
This sequence comes from Bryobacteraceae bacterium, assembly GCA_947458745.1. Lineage (GTDB taxonomy): Bacteria > Acidobacteriota > Terriglobia > Bryobacterales > Bryobacteraceae > JAPKYZ01. The sequence continues at coordinate 44,100 of CANGYQ010000015.1, forward strand.
GCCGTGTTGATGAGATTCGCCCAGACCGCGCGAAGCGGCGTCAGTAACGCGAAACCCCAGCCGTAGACCTTGGCCGTCCAGACAGCTCGGGTGACCAGCCGCACCACCTGGAACACGATTCCAGGCCACACGAGCACCGGCACCCCTTGCCCCAACCCCCAGGGCCGTCCGGCATGCTGGGCGATCGTGAAGGTGATGGCCCCGTAGGCGAAGATCAGATTCGCCAGCAGGCTCAGTGGATTGCCCAGCAACCCTTTGCGGTCCCGCCAGAACCAATACCGCTCCCGCCACGTGCGGCCCCATCCGTTCCGCTGCCAGCCTTGCAGCGCAATACCCGAGATCCAGCGGGTGCGCTGCCGGATGGCCGAAGAAAGCGATTGAGGGAAGAACTCCCGCGTGGCCACCAAGTCCGGCCCAACTTCCAGAAAGATCTGCGGCAGGCCCAGTTGGTGAATGCGGTAGCCGATCTGGTAGTCCTCCGTCAGGCAGCCGGGGTCAAACACCCGGTTGGACTCAGACCGCGCCAGCAGTTCCAAGGCCCGCCGCGAGAAGGCCGTGCCGACGCCACAGGAGGGCAGAAAACCACCGGCCGCCACGCGCGCGGCTAAGTCCTTGCCTTGCGATTCGGCGAACTCATCGCAGTAGATTCCGTGGGTCAGTTCTCCTGGTGCCGTCGGCAGCGGCAAGACCGGGATCTGCACCATATCGTAAGCCCCGATGTAACGGTTGACCGCATTGAGCGACGCCGGATCGATCAGGTCTTCCGCGTCGTGGGTGATGACCGCTCGGAACCGCTGGCCACTGCTCTCTTCTTCCAGCAGCAGATGCTGAAACAACCAGTTGAGACAATCGGCCTTGGACGTTGGGCCATCGTGGGGGACGACGCAGAGGCGAATCCGCTCATCCTGCCGGGCCTCCTCCTGGATGGCCTCCAGCGTCTCGGGATCGTTGGGATAGGCGCCCGCAAAGACGATGTAGTTTCGATAGCGGAGGGCTTGGGTGTTGTGGGCCAGCATCTGCGCGATGACCGCGCTCTCCTGCCAGCACGGAATGAAGATGGCGAGCCGTTGTTCACTGCGTGGCACGGCGGGCAGCGGCGGTACGGGTTGTGCGCGATGCCAAAGGGCCAGCAAGTCCACACTCAGGTCGTCAATCCCGCTGAGCAGGAGCCAGAATGCCAGCACCGGCAGGACGGCCAGCAACAGGCTATCGGCGGCCTGCAGAGCCCCCCAGGGACTGGCAAGTGCCTGGGCGGTAAGGGTGGCGGCTTCCGGGGGCACGATACAAGAGGTAGTTGGCGCGCCACGCCGATCCTCTCAGTTGAAATGCGACAATCGGGCCATGTTTGCCCTACTGTTGCTTTTATCCGCCGCGGATTTCCGTTTCGCCATCATTGGCGACCGGACGGGAACAGAGAATCCAGGCGTCTACGCGCAGGTGTGGCGCGATGCGGCCCAAGCCAAGCCAGCCTTCGCGATCACCATCGGCGACATGATCCAAGGGGACTCCCCGGCCACTGCGTCGCGTGAATGGAAGGAAGCGTTTGCGCTGATGGCCCCGTCGCTGAAGAGGTACTACGTCCAAGGCAATCATGACCGGGACTTCAAGACTCACATCCAGCAACCGGCTCTCCATAGCTTCGACCATGAAGGCTCGCACTTTGTCCTGCTGGGCGATTCGCCGGGTGACGTGTTCAGCGCGGAACAGGCGGAGTTTTTGAAGGCGGACCTGGAGAAGCATCAAGCCGCCAAGCTGAAGTTTGTCCTGCTGCACCGGCCGGTCTGGTTTACGGGCTTGCATGAGATTGCCCAGAAGTACGGCGTCCACACGGTCTTCAGCGGCCACGTCCACCGCTACGCACGGCTGGAGCGGGACGGCGTGCAGTATGTGCTGGTAGGGTCCAGTGGGGGCAGCTTGCGAGGGCAAAATCCGAATGACCACTTCGCCGATGGATGGTTTTATTCCCACATCGTGGCGGACATCCAGGGCGACGCCGTGAAGCTGGAGATGAAGGAGACGGGCGCACCTTTCGGCAAGAGCCGCCGCTTCCTGGTGGGGCAGGAGAAGGCAGCGGGGTTGAAGTAGCCCGGCGCTACCGGATTCCGGGGCGGCACTACGGACCTTGGCAGGTCCGAAGCGATTCAGGCCAAGCATATGGCGGAGGCGGTCGGGTACCGGTCGCTCGACCGGGCGTACTGGAAGTAGCTGGGCCTGGTTGGCGTATGATGCGAGAGCGTGGGCACTTTCACGGATGATCGCCGCGACTGCATTCCGGGCACCGAGGCCCCGCCCTTGCGAACGCCGATGCAGTTTTCTAGCGTGACGCGGACGCTCTATTTCGCCGGGCGGCAGGTGAAGGTGGAGGGGCGGTATGGGGTTGGCGGCTACGTCGAGTGGCCGCAGTTTTTGGCGCAGCCAGACAATGCTGCACAGATGGCGCCATGTCGAGCAGCGATTTCACGTATTCGGAATCCTCCAATTCAATGACAACAGTTGCCATTGTTTTGCACATACTTTCACATCAAGTGCCGGTAGACAAGCCACCAACGACAATTTGTGAACTGTTTAAGGATCTCCGTTCGAGCGCCAACAAAGTGGTTCACATTGAAGGCTTCCTGATGCTGTCTAATGAGTTGTCAGGGCTGCTTGACACGCGTTGTAGCGATCACTTCATCACTGACGGATACACTTGGCCGACTGCGCTGACCTTGAACGTGGATTCGAGACCTCAGGCCTATCAAGAGATCGCGGCTTTACGACGCCCCCGACTTGGTGCGGTGTACTACCGAGTGCAGATAAAGGGCGTGTTGAGAATGAGGAAAGAGTACATATTGGTAAATGTACGCGGTCGAATAACTAGTAACGGCTTCGGACACCTCGGTCTATATCCCGCGGAGTTGGATGTTGAGGGGTTTCGGCTACTGAGCGGTACACCATTGGACAAGATCCCTTAGATAAGAACGCATCGTATCGCGGTTCGGCGCCAGTATTCAACGTGACGGCGGACCCGACGACCAAGCGGCTACGCTTCCTCTTGGTTCGCCAAGAATTGGCGGGAAGGTCATCACTGGGCCAGAGGTCTGCTCGGCGGAGCGCTGCTACCAGTGGCGCACATATTGGGATTTAGGTCCTGTTCCTTCGCCGCGGCGATGACTCCGAGGATGCCAATGACGTCGATTCCTTGGGCCGGGCCAGCGCGCCGCCGCAGGCGGTCTGCGATCGAAATAGCGCCGGTATCGATCTATTTGGGCGAGTGTGATGGCTTCGGCTTCACCCGGATGAAGAGCCAAGCGGCTCCATTTCCCCTTCAAGGCGGAATGATGCGCCAGATAGGTGTTACGCCGCCCTTCATTCCCGGTCAGTCGAGAAATACACGGGTGTCCGTGTGGGTTATCGAGAGGCCGCGCTCGCCGGAAAGGTGATTTGTGTATGCTGGGAGATCTCTCGGGCCCGGCACCGCGAGGCCCCGTTGCTTGCTGCGCCTCCGACTTCACTTCAGGAGCCTCCGATTCAATGCTTACCGTTGCTTTTGGCCTGATCTTTTCAGCGGTCTTGCTGGCCCAGCCGGCCCCTGTGACGCTGGCCGATTACTACCGGATGGAAACGCTCTCGTCGCCGGCTATTTCGCCCGATGGCAAGCGAGTGGCCTATGTCAGGACCACCATCGTCGAAGCCGAGAACCGCCGGCATAGTGAGATCTGGCTGGTGCCCGCAGATGGTTCCGCAGCGGCGGTCCGGGTGGCGGGAGAAACGGGTGGCGCGACCGCGCCGCAGTGGAGCCCGGATGGCCAGTTGCTGGCCTTCACTTCAGCGGGCAAGACCTACTTCCTGAAGATGGATGCGCCGGGTACGCCGCGCGTTGAGATCCCTGGTGTCGAGGGCCGTCCGGTCTTCAGCCCAGACAACGTCTGGATTGCCTTCAGCAAGCGCACGCCGCCGCCCGCGAAACCCGCCGCGGAGCTTTCGGAGTTCGACCGCCAGGTGGAGAAGCGCTTCAAGGGCCGCATCTACGACTGGATGAATTTCCGGTTCGACGGCCGGGGCTATTTGCCGGACCCGCGCGACCCGGTGGCTACGCCGCCGCAAGAGCTGTACGTTGTTGCCCGCGCTGGCGGTGCACCGCTGCAGTTGACGCGGTTGGGCGTGGACGTGAGCGGCGTCACCTGGTCACCCGACAGCCAGCGGCTGGCCTTTACGGCCAACACGCACCAGCGTGATGAGTATGCATATGAGCGGGCGGATCTCTATACGGTGACGCGTGACGGCCAGAGCCTGCTGCGCTTGTCCGCCGATGATGGTTATCACCACCAGAACCCCACGTGGTCACCCGATGGCCACTCAATCGCCGTGGTCCGGGAGCAGGGCCTGGGTTTGGTGCTGAAGCTAAAGCAGCGCTTTGGCAGCCCCGAGGACATTGCGGTGTTCTCTGCTGCCACCGCCCAGCCGCCGCGAAACCTTACTGCCAACTGGGACGGCATGCCGGTGTCTCCACGCTGGTCTGCGGATGGCCAAACGATCTATTTTGAAGCTCAGGATCGGGGCACCGCGCACCTGTTCCGGTTGACGGTGGCGACGGGCGAAGTGCAGCCCGTGACGAAGGGCGACCGCGTGCTGTCTGGCTTCTCCATGACTGAACCGGGCGGGCAGATGGCGTATCTGGGCAGTGACCCCGAACACCCCAATACGCTCTTCATCGCGCCATTTAATGGCATCACCGCTGGTGCGGAGAAGATGCTGACCACGCCCGCCGCCTTTCAACTGGGAGCGACGGAACGCATTCGCTTTGACAGCAAGGACGGCACCTCAATTGATGGCTGGGTGCTGCTGCCTCCCGGCTATAGCGCGAGCAGAGGCAAGTATCCGCTGATCCTGACCAGCCACGGCGGCCCACATGGAGCCTATGCCAACAACTTCGCTTACCCGCACCAACTGCTGGCGGCGGCAGGGTACATCGTGGTCTCCACCAATCCGCGAGCCAGCACGGGCTACGGCGAGAAGTTCCGCTGGGGCACGTGGGGTGCTTGGGGCGACCGGGACATGGAGGACGTGATGGCGGGCTTGGACTACGCACTGCGCCACTACTCAGCGGACCCCAAGCGCCTGGGCGTCACGGGGTATTCCTATGGTGGCTTTTTGACCAACTGGCTGATCGGCCACACGAATCGCTTTGCGGCGGCGGTGGTTGGCGCGGGGCCCACCAACTGGATCAGCAACTACGGCACGGGCGACATTCCGCGCACGAAGGAAACGGAGTTTCTCGGCTATCCCTGGGAGCCGGAAGGCAACCGCACCATGATTCGCCAATCGCCCATTACGTACGCTGATAAGGTCTCAACGCCGACGCTGTTCGTGCATGGTGAGGCCGACCATCGGGTGCCGATTGCGCAGGCCGAGGAGATGTACACCGCCTTGAAGAAACGCCAGATTCCCGCGAAGTTTGTGCGCTATCCGAATACGTCGCATGGTGGCTGGTCACCCTGGGATACGGTGCACCGCTACCGGCAGGAGCTGCTGTGGTGGCAACAGTATCTGGGTACCGGGCCGACGCCCAACTAGAGCATCTAAGCAGAGTTAACCGTATGACCTTCCCTCGCTTGTTTCTGTTCGCCCTGGCCGCCCCGGCCTTCGGCCAAAGCGCGCTCTACTACCAGCAGGATTTTCCCGCTGAGGAGTTTCGCACGCGCTGGTCGAAGATCTATGCCCAGATCGGCACCAACGCGGTAGCTGTGGTGCAGGGTGCGCCCTTTGGGCGGGGCTTTGCCTTCCCGCGCCAATCGAACGAGTTCTATTACCTGTGTGGCGTGGAGACGCCGCATTCGTATCTTTTGCTTGATGGCCGGACCAAGAAGGCGACGCTCTATCTACCGCCGCGCAATCGGCGGCTGGAGCAGAGTGAGGGGCGGGTGCTGTCCGCCGACGATGCTCAGTTGGCGCAACAGTACACCGGGGCCGACACGGTGCTGAGCACTGAGGCCATGCGCACCAACTGGCTGGGCGAACAGGGCGGCGTGCCCGCCACCATCTACACGCTGTTTTCGCCCGCCGAAGGGGCCGCGCAGCAGCGGATTGAAGCGCAGGCCTCTAACGCCGCCATCTCGCTGGACCCCTGGGATGGGCGGCTCTCCCGCGAAGAGCATTTCGCCGCGCTGATCCGCAACCGGTATCCGCGCGCCAAAGTGGAAGACCTGACGCCTATCCTGGACGAACTGCGCAGCGTCAAGAGCACGCGCGAGATCGCGCTGATCCGCCGGGCCTCGCAACTGGCGGGCTACGCCATCATGGAAGCGATCAAGACCACGCGCGCCGGGTTATCGGAGTATCACCTGGACGCGGCGGCGCGCTATGTGTTTCTGGCGGGCGGCGCGCGCCTGGAAGGCTACCGCTCGATCACCGCCGCGGGCACGGCCAATATCTGGAATCCGCACTACTACCGCAATCTGAGCCCGCTGAAGAATGGCGATCTGGTGCTGATGGACTTTGCACCGGACTATCGCTACTACACCAGCGACGTGACGCGGATGTGGCCCGTGAACGGCAAGTTTACGCCCGCTCAGCGCGAGTTGCTGGGGTTTGTCCTGGAGTATCGCGACGCCATCCTGGCACGGATCAAACCGGGCAAGACCGTGGACCAGATCCGCGATGAGACGCGGGCGGACATGGAAGCGGTGTTCGCCCGCTGGAAGTTCTCGAAACCCAGCTATGAGCGGGGCGCGCGGCTGCTGGTGGAAAGTGGCGGCGGCGTCTTCTCGCACCCAGTAGGGCTGGCCGTGCACGACGATGGCCCATACCATCGCGGTCCGCTGAAGCCAGGGCATGTCTTCTCGATCGACCCGCAGCTGCGCGTCCAGGATGAGAACCTCTACATCCGCTATGAAGACGTGATCGTGATCACTGAAACCGGCTACGAGAACTTTACGGACTTCCTTCCGTCCAAGCTGGCGGACATCGAGAAGCTGATGGGCGGCGCGGGGATGCTGCAACAGTTTCCGCCGCGATAGGGCGTTACTGCGCCTTCGGCGGCGCTTTGGCGGCCATGATCTTGCGCATCAGCTCGATGGTTGGCTTTGGTGCCTCGAATTCGGCTTCTTCCAGCGGCGTGCGGCCGAAACGGTCCTTGATGGTGAGGTCCGCGCCACGGTCCACCAGCAGTTGAATGATCTCGTTAGCTCCAAAGCGGATGGCGGTGTGGAGAGCGTTACCGCCGCCTTTGCGGGATTCGTTGATGTCGGCACCTTGTTCCAGGACGAACTTGACGGCGTCAATCTTGCGGCTGCCGGTGGTCAGCAGGAGAGCGCCCACGCCATCGGGGTTCTTCTCCTTGGGGTCGGAGCCCAGCTTGATCAGTTCCTTCATCAGTTCCACATTGCCGGCTTCGGCGGCGGTCAGAAATGGCGTAAGGCCATAGTTGCGGAACGGGCTGGGACGTTGCCCGGCCTGTACTTCGGTTCGCGCTTGCAGGCTGGCCCCTCGCGCCACCAGGTCGCGTACCAGTGCGGTCTTGCCTTGGCGGACCGCCTCATGCAGGGGCGTGCCTCCGTTGGTGTCCTTGGCGTTGACATCGGCGCCCTTCTCCAGCAGCATCCGCGCGACGGCTTCGTGCCCGCGCGCGAGGGCGATGGAAAAGGCGGTGCTGCCATCCGGAGCCTTGGCCAACGCATCGGCGCCCGCCGTCAGCAAGGCCTGGACACTGGGCTGGTCGCCCCGTTGGGCCGCCAGCAGCAGCGGCGTGTAGCGGCCCTTGGAGACGGCCTTGGGGTCGGCACCCTTTTCGAGCAGCAGCTTGACGATCTCGGCCTTGCCTTCCGCCGTGGCCCACATCAACGCAGTTTGTCCCGCGCGATCTTCGGCTATGTTCACCAATGCCCCGGCATCCAGCAACAGCTTTACCAGCGCCGCATTGCCGCTATTGACCGCCAGCATCAACGCCGATTCGCCATTCCAGCGCCGGGCGTTCACGTCGGCCTTGGCGTCCAGCAACAGCTTCGCCACCGCCGCATTGCCCTGCCCGCAGGCCAGTGTCAGCGGAGTCTCGGCGTTCTCGTCCGCGACATTTACCTTGGCCCCGGCCCGCACAAGGACGCTAACCAATTCGGCATCCTCCCGCCGCGCCGCCCAGCCGAGCGCGGTGGAACCATCGGCGCGCGCAGCATTGACATCCGCGCCCTGCTTCACCAGTTCCAGCACCAGCTTCTGGTCCCGTTGCTGCACCGCCGTGATCAAGCGGCTGTCCGCGGCCAGCGCTATCGCACAAGTCGTGAAGAAAACAAGCCATCCCAGCCGCCGGGAACACAATCTCATGATTGAATGATATAAGCTGCCTTGCGGCAAGCGAAAAGGCTGCCTTCCATACGATGCTTCGCGCACTCATTTCCGCCTTCACCGTTGCGCTCTCCATCGCAGCCCAAGCGCCCGTCCCCCCGGCGAAAGTGGCAGCTCCGGCTCCCGCGCAGACGCATCAGAGGTTGCTCAACCGGTATTGCGTGGCCTGCCACAACGAGCAGTTGAAGACCGCCGACATCGCCATCACCAGTTTGAAGACCACGGCCATCGCAGCCGACGCCGCGCCGTGGGAGAAGGTGCTGCGCAAGGTCCGGACCGGTGAGATGCCTCCGGTGGGCGCGCCGCAGCCCGACAAGGCGGCGGCATTGTCGCTGTCAACCTGGCTGGAAGGTGAACTCGATCGCAATGCGGCCGCCCAACCCAACCCCGGCGCACCGGCCATCCATCGCCTGAACCGGGCCGAGTATTCGAACGCCGTGCGCGATCTGGTGGCACTGGATCTCGACAACGCCGCGACTTTGCCGGCGGATGATTCCGGCTACGGCTTCGACAACATCGGTTCCGTACTGACCATTTCGCCGCTGCACATGGAAAAGTACATGTCCACCGCCCGGCGCGTCAGCCGTCTGGCGCTGGGCAACGTGAAATCGAAGCCAGCCATCGAGAAGTACAGCCCCACGGCGGCTACTAATGGCGAAACCGGCGGGGAACTGCCGCTGACCGTGCGGGGCGGGATCGTGGTGCGGCCCTACTTTCCGGTGGAAGCTGAGTATTCGATCATGGTGCGGGTCCGGGGTAATCCATCATCGACGCTGCCGCCGCCGAAACTGGATCTTCGCGTGGACGGCAAGCGTGTCCAGTTGCTGGATGTGGCCATTAACGCCGCTGAAGAGGCTCAGATTTCACGCAATGTGGAGATCCGGGTTCCGTTGAAGCCCGGCAAGCACACGATTGGCGCAGGCTTCCTGCCGGAACTGGCGAAGGTGGAGGGTGGAGCAGTGGCGCGCGGCCCGCTGGCCCCGCCGCCGTCTTCGCCCGCCTCAGTGGATTACGTGCTGATCGGCGGTCCCTTTGATCCCAAGGGTCCGGGGAACTCAGAGTCGCGCGCTCGCGTCCTCACCTGCCGCCCCGGCCCCGGCCTTCCCGAAACTACCTGCGCGCAACGCATCATCAACACCCTCGCCCGCCGCGCCTACCGCCGGCCGGTCACGCTGGCGGACACGGCCCCGTTGATGAAGGTATTCGCCATGGGACGCAAGGATGGCAACAGCTTTGAGGCCGGTATCGAAACTGCGTTGCGGGCGATTCTGGTTTCGCCGCACTTCCTGTTCCGGGTGGAGAAGTCACCCGCCAATGCCCTGCCCGGGTCGCGGCATCGCATCTCCGACCTGGAGCTAGCCTCGCGCCTGTCTTTCTTTATCTGGAGCAGCATCCCGGACGACGAGCTGTTGCAGCTGGCCTCGCAGAATCGTTTGCGTCCGGTGCTGGCCGCTCAAGTGAAGCGGATGCTGGCCGACCCCAAGTCTCGCGCCCTGGTCGAGAACTTTGCGGGGCAGTGGTTGCAGCTCCGCAACGTGGCCAACTGGCGGCCGGACCCGGACAAGTTCCCCAAGTTCGATGAGCCGTTGCGGTTCGCCATGCAGCGAGAAACTGAGCTGTTTGTCGAGCACATCGTGCGGGAAGACCGCAATGTTCTCGAGTTTCTGAACGCTGATTACTCGTTCTTGAACGAACGGCTGGCCAATCACTATGGCGTCCCCGGCGTAAAGGGTTCGTACTTTCGCCGCGTGCCGCTGAATGGGGAGGAGCGTGGGGGCGTACTGACCCATGGCAGTGTCCTACTGGTCTCGTCTTATCCCACCCGCACTTCGCCCGTCCTGCGCGGCAAGTGGGTGCTCGAAAACATTCTCGCTTCCCCGCCCCCACCGCCGCCGCCCAACGTGCCGGACCTGAAGGCCAGCGCTGCCAATTCAGCCAAGGATCTGCGCAAGGCGCTGGAGGAGCATCGCGCGAACATCGCCTGCGCGGCCTGCCATTCGCGGCTCGATCCGCTGGGCTTTGCGCTTGAAAACTTTGACGCGGTCGGCACTTACCGCAAGACCGAAGATGGTGCCGCGGTCGATTCCTCCGGGGCACTGCCCGGTGGGGCGACGTTCCGCGGGCCGTCCGGGTTGAGGCAGGTGTTGATGGAGCGCAGTGACCAGTTTGTCGACTGCATCTCCGAGAAGCTACTGACCTATGCGTTGGGCCGTGGCCTGGAGCATTACGATCTGCCCACCGTGCGCAGCATCCGGCGCGAAACAGCCAAGAACGGCTATCAATTCTCCGCGCTCGCGCTGGCGATCGCCAATAGCGTACCATTCCAGATGAGGAGGACTCCCGACCGATGATCTTGACGAATAAGGCCCTTTCCCGCCGCAGCCTGTTGCGTGGCTTGGGCACGGCGGTCGCGCTGCCCTTCCTCGATGCCATGTCTCCGGCGCTGGCCGGCCCGGCCAAATCTGGGGCCGCGCCGCTGCGGACCGCCTTTGTCTATGTGCCCAACGGCATCATCATGAAGGACTGGACGCCGGCGGTCGAAGGCAAGGCGTTTGAGTTCACCAAGACACTGCAGTCGCTGGCCCCGTTCCGCGAGAACTTGCTGGTGATGTCGGGTCTGGACCACTACACGGGTCAGGCGCTGGGCGATGGTGCGGGCGATCACGCCCGGGCCGGTGCGACCTGGCTGACCGGCGTCCACCCCAAGAAGACCCAAGGCGCGGACATCCAGGCCGGCGTATCGATCGACCAGATTCTGGCCAAAGAGATTGGCCGCCAGACGACGCTGCCGTCGCTGGAGATTGGCCTGGAAGACAACCGGCTGGTGGGCAACTGCGATTCCGGCTACAGCTGCGCCTACAGCAACACCCTTTCCTGGAGTTCGCCATCGACGCCGCTGCCGCCGGAGATGAATCCGCGGGCCGTGTTCGAACGGCTGTTTGGTGACGGCGAGACCACTGACCCGGCGGCTCGCATTTTGCAGGCGCGCCAGGATCGCAGCATTCTCGATTTCGTGCGCGAAGATGCCGGACGCCTGGGCAGTTCGCTGGGCACTGCCGACAAGCGCAAGTTGAGCGAGTATCTCGATTCCGTCCGTGAGATCGAGCAGCGCATCCAGCGGGTGGAGGCCCAAAGCGCCGACGCGCCCGATCTCCCGGCCATTGACCGCCCCGGCGGCATTCCGCCCACTTTTGAAGAGCACGCGCACCTGATGGCGGACCTGATCACCATCGCCTTCCAGGCCGATCTCACCCGTACCATCACCTTCATGATGGGCCGCGAAGGTGGCAACCGCACGTACCGGTCGATTGGTGTTCCGGACGCCCACCACGGCTTGTCGCACCACTTCAACGACGCCGAGAAGATCGCCAAGCTGCAGAAGATCGACCAGCACCACGTGTTGATGTTCAGCTACCTGGTCCAGCGCCTGAAAGAGACCAAGGACGGCGACGGCACACTGCTCGACCATTCCATGGTGGTCTACGGCAGCAGCATCAGTGACGGCAACCGGCACGAGCATTTGAACCTGCCAGCGTTGTTGGCGGGTGGCGGCAACGGCCGCGTCCACGGCGGACGACACGTGCGCTTCCCCAAGGGCACGCCCATGACCAACCTTTACCTGACGATGCTGGAAGCCGCGGGCGTGAAAGCCGAAAAGTTCGGCGACAGCACCGGCAAGATCAGCCAGTTGTCAAACCTGTAGCCCGGTCGCGGTGCCGCTGGGCGCCGCTAAGCCAGTTCGCTTGGCAGCCGCCAAGCTTCGTCAAACAGAGTGGCCATCACGAAGTCTGGAAAGTCAGTCTTCTCTTCGACTTTGAGTACGGCGCAATCTCCGAAGCGGGGTAGTTGGTACTCTCCGCGCAGTTCACTGTCGGGCGCGGTCAGGCCTGAATTCAGCACGACGTAGCGGCCCGGATTCAGCGGGTTAGGGTAGACCATCGCCAATATATGATCGGCTGGCTTGTAGCTGAAGCGGCCCGCCTGAATAGCGTCTTGGGTCCACTTGACCGGCAGCTTCGGCATCACTTTCTTGAGCCAGGAGTTGCTACCGGGGTCACCGAATAACACCAGGTGGTACTTAGCGATGTCGTCCGGTGTCACTTCCGTATCATTCTTCGTCCGGGGGTGGGCGCGCAAGTGCTTGGCATACTGCTTGTCGAACCGGTCCAGCATCCGCAGCGCCATGCGGTGCGCCGCGTCATTCCAGGGCGTTCCCGTCGGGCGAACCAGCAGGAAGGGGTCCAGGAAGGCATCGTCAATCGGCCCTTGCAGGCCGTGCCGCTTCACCAAGCCCTTCAGCGGCTTGGCCGCGCGCCAGCCCGCTTTACCTTTCTCGAGCGTCACCGCTGGGGCGGGCTTTACGCGCAAGGTCTGGCCGTCCAACTGGAGCTCCGCCGGGTGCTTGATCTCCCGCAGCACCAGCCGAGCCACGTTGCGTGTCGTGATCTGGTAGCGCTTCCCGCCATCCAGGCGCTGAGCGTTGATCTCGGTGCGTTGGTAGTGCTTCTCCAGCAGCTCCGCCGTCACCCAGAACGAACTGTTATAGCGCGTCGTAAACGTCACGAACCGGATATGGTCCGGTGACTGAAGGCCCCGGTCGCCATGGAGTTTCAGGAACGCATCCAGCTTCGCCCGGACCTCGGGGCTGGTGCTGTGGCCGGTGTTCTTGGAAATGAAGAAGACCGAAGGCGTGCCTTTGGCCTTCAGTTCGTAGGGGTCGCCTTCGGAGGGGAAGCCTTCCCGGGCCAACTGTTCGCGGACCTTGATGGAGGATTCCAGTTGCCCACGGGTGGGCGTGCCGGGGGGCGCGGCAGGAATCGAGCTGAGGCCGCTTTCGTTCTCGCCGCCATGCCCGGCAATGGGGAGGTTAAAGGCGTTGAGCGACCAATCGAGAATGTTCTCGTAGATCCTCAAGGTACCCTGCTGATGGGGCGGGAAGCCCGGCATCTGCGACCGGCGCGGCCACGTCCCAGCACCGATTTCGGCGGCGGCGAAACGGTCCGGGTGGTGCAGTGCGATGTGCCACGCTCCGCAACCGCCCATCGAGAAGCCGCGCAGGAGGATGCGTTGGGGGTCGATTTTGTAGCGCCGCTGGACTTGCGCGATGGCCTCAAACAGGTCGGCTTCACCGGTGAAGTGATAAGCCATGCCGTTCCAGCGGCCATAGAGGTCCAGCTGAATTTGCCCGACATCGGCGGGGTTGGAGGTGGATGGCGTCACCTTCATTTCGCGGTCGATGAAGCTGGCTTCGGAATTCTTCTGGTCCCGCCCGTGCAGCCACACGTAGAGGCGCACGGGCTTGACGCCGTCGTAGGAGTCCGGCACGCGCAGGCCATAGAGCTGCAGCGAACCATCCAGTTCCGAGCGGAAGCCATGGATACGCCTTCCCGGTGTCTTCAACCACGGTGCTTGCCCGGCTGCCAGTTGCTTGCCGCGCGCGATGCCGTCATCGAGAACGCGGAATGCGGCCTTCACGTCGTCGGCGGTGAAGAACTCCTCCGGAAACTGTTGCAGCCAGCTTCCGGCCTTGTGGTAGATCTCGACGTCGGCCACCAGATCCGGGTCAGCCTTGGTGGCTTTCAAGCTGCTGACCAAGCGCTCCAGTTCGGCGACGCTGGAATCAAGACGCGCCTGCTCCGCTGCGGTAAGCTTCACCGGCGGAGGAGGTGCGGGCTTCGCCGCGGCCACCGGGGGAGTGCCGGGCGGCTGTTGAGCAAGCGCTTCCGCAAGGCTGGCCGCAGGCAACCAGCCACCCAGTGCGGCCAACCAAGCGCGCCGGCCGAGTGTCAGGTGAAGAGGCAAAGGAGAACCCATTGCTGGCCACTGTATCGCGCGGCGCGTGGCGCCGCCAAGTGGTTCACTTCGGCACCACGGCCATGGCACAGTAGTGAGCAAGGATCGCCCACCACCTTGAACCTGATTCAGCTCTTTGATGTCTCACTCCGCCTGCGAGCCAGCCAGCCCGCGCTTGACTGGAAAGGCGACACCTACACTTTCGGAGACCTGGACGCCCGCAGCAACCGGCTGGCGCAGGCCTTGGCCGCGCGCGGAGTCCGCCAAGGCGACCGCGTGGCCGTCTATCTGGCCAACCGGATCGAGTTTATTGATCTCTATCTGGCCGTGCTGAAGCTGGGCGCGATCTTTGTGCCGGTGAACATTCTCTATCGCGAACGCGAACTGGCGCACATCCTCACCGATGCGGAGCCCAAGGCGCTGATTGCGGCCGGGGACGTGCCGGCGGCGTTTCCCGTGTGGCCGATCGACACGCTGATGGCGGAGGCGGCGGGGATGCCGGACCAGCGGCCGGTGGCGGCCGTCGATGGCGATGACGCTGCATCGCTGATCTATACGTCGGGCACCACGGGCGTCTCCAAAGGCGCGATTCTTACTCACAACAATTTCGCGGCCAACACGGCCAACATCCTCACCGCCTGGCAGATCACTTCGGCGGACCGCTTGTTGCTCGGGCTGCCGCTGTTCCACGTGCATGGCTTGGGCAATGGTCTGCACGCGTGGCTGGCCAGCGGCCTGCGGTTGCGGCTCCTGGAGCGGTTTGAAGCGGGCCGCATTGGCGCGGAGCTGCTGGAGTTTCAGCCGACACTGTTCTTCGGCGTGCCGACGATGTACGTCCGGCTGATGGAACTGGAGCCGGAGACAGCGCGCCAGATTGGCCGGACCGCGCGCCTTTTTGTTTGCGGTTCGGCCCCGCTACCGGCACAGTTGATGCAGGAGTTTGGCGAACGTTTCGGCAGCGTCATCCTGGAGCGTTATGGCATGACGGAGACGCTGATGAACATCAGCAATCCCTATGCGGGGGAGCGCCGCCCGGGCAGCGTCGGATTGCCATTGCCAGGCATCTCCGTCAAGATCCTGGATGCGGCCGGACAACCGGTGGCGGTCGGCGAGACGGGCGAACTGTTTGTGAAAGGGCCCAATGTCTGTTCCGGCTACTGGCGCCGCGAAGAGGCATCCCAGGCCGCCTTCAGCGACGGCTGGTTCCGCACCGGTGACCTGGGCATGAAAACCGCCGACGGCTACTACACCCTGCAAGGCCGCCGCAGCGACCTGATCATCTCCGGGGGCTTCAACATCTATCCGCGAGAAATTGAGGAGTTCCTGCTGGAACAGCCGGAAGTGGCGGAGGCGGCGGTGGTGGGCGTACCGGATCGGGCTCGGGGAGAACTGCCCTACGCTTATCTGGTGGCCCGCGAAGGTGCGTCGATTGACCCCGCCCAGATGGAAGCCCGCTGCCGGGCTGCGCTGGCCTCATTCAAGCTGCCGCGAGCGTTTGTCACCGTGCCCGCCCTGCCCCGCAACGCGTTGGGCAAAGTGCAGAAGCACTTGCTACCGCGCTGATCGGCAACTAGAGCGGCACGGCGATTTCAGACAGGATGCTCTCGATGACGCGTTCGGCGGCGCCCGCGCCGCGCTGGGACAGGGTGGAACGCGTGTTGAGCATCACGCGATGGGCGCAGACCGGGATGACCACCTGCTTGATGTCGTCCGGGATGACGTAATCGCGACCAGCCACCAGCGCCATGGCTTGCGCCACCCGGTAGATGCCCTGCGCGCCACGGGGGCTGACGCCCAGCGAGAGCGCCTCATGCTGGCGGGTGCGGGCCACGATTGCCAGCGCGTAGTCCACCAGCGCCTCATCCACGGTCACTTCGGCCACGCGGGCTTGGGCCTCCAGCAAATCTTCCCGCGAGAGCACGGGTACGGCATGGGAGCTTGCCGTATCGTCCTGCTGGCGGATGATAGCGCGCTCACTGGCCAGGTCCGGGTAGCCCAGCGTGATCCGCAGCAGGAACCGGTCCAGTTGCGATTCCGGCAAGGGATAGGTGCCGTGATGTTCTGCTGGATTCTGGGTGGCAATCACCATGAAGGGTGCCGCCAGCGGGTGCGTCTCGCCATCGACGGTGACCTGGCCCTCATTCATCGCTTCCAGCAGAGCGGATTGCGTTTTGGGCGTAGCGCGGTTGATCTCATCGGCCAACAGGAAGTTGGTGAAAACGGGACCGCGCTTAAACTCGAACTCGGCCGTCAACGCGTTGTAAATAGTGACGCCTACAATGTCGGACGGCAGCATGTCGGAGGTGCATTGCAGACGGTGGAAACCGCACCCGACAGCGCGGGCCAAGGCATGGGCCAACGTCGTTTTGCCCACACCGGGCACATCTTCGATCAGCAGGTGGCCCCGCGCCAGAAGACAGGAGAGCGCCAGGCGAATCGCCTCGGCCTTGCCTCGGATGATATTTGAGACAGCTAATTCAAGCGTGCGGACGGCAGAACCCGCGACGCCTGATGCCCTCTGCCGCATGGCCTCACTGTAACACGGCCGTGCGCCGAGCCCGCTCTACCCGCAGGGGGCAAAGGTTTGATAGTCTAAGAGAGCTATGAGGATCTTGACAGCAACTGTTTTATTCGCGCTTTCTGCGGCCGCGCTGATGGCCCAGGATGGATCGATCGTCGCCCGCGGGAAGCCTGGCAATGCAGGTTTGTTCGTCGATGGCAAGTATGTCGGACCCGCCTCCCGTTTCACGGTGCCGGAGAAGTACGCGATCGCGCCAGGCGAACACGAAGTTTCACTGAGGGACCCGCGGTTTGAGGATTTCACCACCAAGGTGACCGTCGTCGCTAGGAAGAAGACCAAGATCAGCTATAAGCTGAAGCCGCTGACGCTGCCCAACGGGCCCTTTGGTCTCCTGAAGCTGGGTGGTGATGGCTCTGAGAGCTTTATCTCCATCGCGGCCGGCGACACCGGTGCGGTGATGATTAACGATAAGTTCTTTGGCCATGTGGACGAGTTCAATAACGCGGGTAGCGGCATGCTGCTGCCGGCCGGCACGTACCGGCTGAAGTTGGTGGGTTCGCAGTTCAACGTCGATCAGGATGTGACGGTGGAAGCGAACAAGACCACCCGGGTTCCGCTGAAGAAGTAGTTTTAGCTTTTCGCTGGAGTTCGAGAGACTCCCCGCCCTGGCAGCCGCCGAAAGGCCGATGGCTGCACCAAGGCGGGGAGTTTTTCGTTTTTGGCTCAGCGCACGGTCTCATTGGCGCGGAACACTTCAAACATTCCCGCCAAGCAGCCAAGAACTCCTGTGCTGCTGGTAGTTCAATAAATTCTGGTGGTTACGTGGTGGCGCAGGATGTCAGCCTGCAGGCGGAATTCATTCCGCCTCGGGGCGAGGGGAAGAAGAAAAAGGCATCGGTAAGAGGCGTCCACGGTGAACCGGCGGGACTGAATGTCCCGCTGCAGGCTGACAGCCTGCGCCAATCTCCCAAATGACGCACTACACTACCGAGCGTTGAGATCGATGCCGAGGCGCTTCAGTTCGTCGGCGTAGTAGCGCTTGTGGAGCACATCGTACTCCTCGCCACCTTCGGTGATCTCGCGCTTGATGGTCTTCACCTTGTTGCGCGCTTCGCGGTCGGCCTTGTCTTCCACCATCAGGATCTCGGTGAAGCCTTTCACGATATCCAGCCGGACATCGTTGATATCTTTCTTCACCCGGATCTCGCGGGACTTCTTGAGCGCCGCGGCAATCTGGTGGGAAAGGTCGGTGATCTTGTCGCGGGACAGCTTCATCGAATCACCGGTATCGCGGCCGGAGGCCCGGATCACTTTGCGCTGCTGGATCATCTGGTTCTTGATCCGGCGGAACATTTCCTGATAGCTGACGTTCTCCCGGCGCATGTACTCGGAGTACTGGTCCAGCAGTTCGCGCACTTCGTCGTTGAGCTTATCCTCAACGGCCAAGTCGTTCTCGATGATGCCGTTCACCAGTTCGGCGGTGGCCGTCGGGTTGGGGGCGTCAATCATGCTGACAGTCAGCCGGCGGACCAGCTGGCGGGAGAGGTACGTGATGAATTCGCGCGCAAGAAGCATTCTTTAGGCTAGCCGTGGCCCTGACGGCACGGCTGCTTGTAATAGTCTACATAAAGTGTCCCGCTCATATGCGATCGTTGGTGGTGGAATCATTGGCTTGGCGGTGGCGCACCGCCTGTTGCGGCGAGATCCGGGGGCCCGCGCCATCGTTTTCGAGAAGGAAAATCAGCCTGGCCAGCACCAAAGCGCCCACAATTCGGGCGTCCTGCATGCCGGTTTGTATTACAAGCCGGGATCGCTGAAAGCGCGCCTGGCCGTCACCGGCATTCGCCAGATGAAGGCGTTCTGCCAGCAACACGGCATCCCCCATGAGACGTGCGGCAAACTGGTGGTGGCGGTTTCCGCGGACGAATTGCCTCGCTTGAAGGAGCTGATGGAGCGCGGCATGGCCAACGGTCTGGTGGGGCTGAAGTGGCTGGAAGCGGCCCAGATGCGGGAGATTGAACCTCATGTGGCGGGCATTGCCGCCGTGCGGGTACCGGAAGAAGGCATCGCGGACTACCCAGCGGTGTGCCGCCAGTTGCAGCGGTTGATCAATGCGGAAGGCGGCGAAGTCCGCACGGGAACCCCCGTGGCCCAAATTGAGCGGGACGGCGATGGTTGGCGTGTCAATGGCGAGCCTTTCGACTATCTGATCAACTGCGCGGGCCTGCATTCTGACCGCGTTCTTGCCATGGCCGGTGAGCGGCGCACCACGCGGATCGTACCGTTCCGCGGCGAGTACTTCCTAATGAGCCCGGAAGGGGCGCGCCTGGTAAAGCATCTGATCTACCCAGTGCCGGACCCCAAGTTTCCGTTCCTGGGCGTGCACTTCACCCGCATGATCGCCGGTGGCGTGGAGTGCGGGCCCAATGCGGTGCTGGCGACAAGGCGCGAAGGGTATCGCCGCACCGATTTCTCGCTGGCGGATGTGGTGGATGTTTTCTCCTTCCCGGGCTTCTGGCGATTCTTTGCCAAGTACCCGGCGATGGCGGCGTATGAGGTGCGGCGTTCGCTGGACCGGACCGAGTTCTGCCGATCGCTGCAACGTTTGGTGCCCGAAGTCCAGCTGGAGCATCTGTCGCCCGGCCACGCCGGTGTTCGGGCGCAGGCGATGGCGGAAGATGGCACCCTGGTGCAGGACTTCGATATTGTGCAGCGGGCAAGCGCTCTGCATGTGGTGAACGCACCCAGCCCCGGTGCCACTGCCTCCTTGGCGATCGCCGATCATCTACTGGACCGCATCGCCGCCGGTGTCTGAGCGGTAGCGGCTATACTGCGGGGTAACCATGAGTCAACGTCAGGTCGCGGTGGTGCAGGCCGGGTCCGGTGTGTTCGACACGCCGCGAACGCTGGAGCGGATGCGGGCTTGGTGTGAGCAGGCCGGCGCGACCGGCGCGGAGCTGGTGGTGTTTCCGGAAGCCTACATTGGCGGCTATCCCAAGGGCCTCGACTTTGGAGCACGCATCGGGTCCCGCAGCGCTTCCGGCCGCGAGGACTTCTTGCGGTACTCGAAAGCGGCGATCACGCTCGACGGGCCTGAGGTGCGGGTGATGGGCGAGTTCGCGGAGCTGATGCGGGCTACGCTGGTGACCGGCGCGATCGAGCGCGAAGGCGGGACGCTGTATTGCAGCGTGCTCTGCTTTGGCCCGGATGGTCGCTTGATCGGGCATCGCCGCAAGCTGGTGCCAACGGCGAGTGAGCGCCTCGTGTGGGGCTCCGGTGATGGCTCCACGTTGCAGGCCTTTGAGACGCCCGCCGGGCGCGTGGCCGCCGCCATCTGCTGGGAGAACTACATGCCGATGCTGCGCACCAACTTTTACGCGCAGTCGATCGACATCTGGTGTGCACCCACCGTGGATGAACGCGACATCTGGCAAGCGAGCATGCGGCACATAGCCTACGAAGGCCGCTGCTTCGTCCTAAGCGCCTGCCAGTACTTGACCCGCGACGACTACCCTTCAGATTTCGATCACTGCCCGGAGGCGCCCGTTGGCGGAGCGTTGATTGCAGGCGGCAGCGTGATCGTATCGCCGCTGGGCGGGGTGCTGGCGGGCCCGCTGCGGGGGCAAGAGGGTGTGATCTCAGCCACGCTTGACCTGGACGATATCGCCCGCGGCAAGTATGACCTGGATGTCACGGGCCACTACGCGCGGCCGGACATCTTTACGCTGCGCGTGAATCGGGCGCTGCGACGGGCGGTCATGGTGGACACTCCGGCAGACGAGTAGAACTCGACGGGGCGAGCCGCCCGGCGTAGCTCGATCAGCGATAGACTCTTTCTAATGCGGAACTGTGTCTTCGCCCTGCTGATCACTGGCCTGTTGCCGGCCACTTCGTTCGCACAAGCGACCGACGGCGCAGCGTTCTTTGAGAAGAACGTGCGGCCGTTGCTGGTGGCTCGGTGTCTGGGCTGCCACTCTGCGGCTCCGGCGGCGGCGGGTGGGTTGCGGCTGGATACGCACGAAGGCTTACAGAAGGGCGGCGCGCGTGGTCCGGCGGTGGTGGCCGGGGCGCCAGAGCAGAGCCTGCTGTTGAAAGCGATCCGGCATATGGAAGGTGCGCCGAAGATGCCGCCCGGGCCGAAGTTGAAAGATGCCGAGGTGGCGCTGTTGACCCAATGGGTGTCGATGGGTGCTCCGTGGGGTCAGGCGAATGCGATGGCCGCGGCGCAAAAGTTCTGGGCTTTCACGCCGCCCACGACGCCGGCGATTCCGGCGGTGAAGAACAAGGATTGGGTGAAGTCGCCGCTGGATGCGTTTATCTTGTCGGCGCTGGAAGCGAAAGGCTTGACGCCCGCCGCGGCGGCTGACAAGCGGACGCTGATTCGCCGTGCGACCTATGACCTGACTGGGCTGCCACCGACACCGGAAGAAGTGCGGGCCTTTCTGGATGACTCCTCGCCTAACGCCTTCGCGAAGGTAGTGGACCGCTTGCTGGCTTCACCGCACTACGGCGAGCGCTGGGGACGGCACTGGCTGGATGTGGCGCGCTACGCTGATTCGAATGGCTTGGACGAGAATCTGGTCTACAAGAACGCCTACCGCTATCGTGACTACGTCATCCAGGCTTTCAACAAAGACAAGCCGTACGATCTGTTTTTGAAGGAGCAGCTGGCGGGCGATCTATTGCCTGAGTCAGGGGATTTGAAGACGCAGTTTGAGCGTTGGACGGCGACCGGTTTCCTTTCGCTGGGCGCCAAGATGCTGGCCGAAGATGATCCGCTGAAGATGGAGATGGACATCGTCGATGAACAACTGGACACGACGACCCGCGCCTTTATGGGCATGACGGTGGGCTGCGCCCGCTGCCACGACCATAAGTTCGATCCCATCCCCACGGCCGATTACTACGCATTGGCGGGCATCTTCAAGAGCTCCAAGACCATGGAGAACTTCCAGGTGGTGGCCAAGTGGCACGAGTACGTGCTGGCCGACAAGCCACAGCGCGACCAACTGCAAGCGCATCTGGACAAGATCACCGCCAAGCAGAAAGAGATCGGCAAGATCTCGAAGCAGCACAACGATGCGCTGGCCATGCAGGGCCGCCAGCATGTGGGCGATTATCTATTGGCAGCAAGCGACGTGCTGCGGTACGGGCAGATCGAGCTGAAGCCGATTCTCGATGCCTCAGCCGCGAAGCCCACGGCTACGCCGGTGGTGCTGGAAGCGGGCGCGTTTGCGCGAGGCAATGTGGCGCGGAAGCTCGAGAAGAAATCGAAGAACGTCGCGGCGGACCAGAAGGGGCCATACTTCGCCGAGTACGAGCTGGATGCTCCGCGCGCCGGCGAGTATCAGTTGGACATGCTGGAGGAAGAGACGGGCAATGGTACGGCCGATGTCTGGATCAACGGCGTGCTGATGAAGCGGGGCGCGACGCCCATCCAGAACCGCGCCGCATCGCCGGAAGCGGGCGGCTGGACGGTGACGGGCATCTTTGCCCTGAAGGCCGGACTAAACACGATTCGGCTGGAACATAAAGCTCGGTTCCCTTACTTTGAGAAGTTGCTGGTGGCCGCTCCGGTGTTGAAGCCGGGCTCGGAAACGCCGCGCACGCTGGAGCAGGTTTCCCGGCAGTACAAGGTGAATCCTGGCTTTCTGACGCACTGGGTGGATGAACTGGAAAAGGCCAAGGGCGCACCGCATTCGGTTCTGTTTGCTTGGCTGGAGTACGGCAAACCATTGACGGGTTGGACGTCGCCCGCCGCGGCATTTTTCCGCGACGGCGACTGGCGCAGCAAGCAGCAGTTGGCGGCGCGCTATCAGAATCTGTTTCTGGAAGCAGACCGGCAGTGGCAGGCGGTGAAGGACAAGGCCGACCCGAAAGCGGCCTTGGCTGATCCGGGCTATGAGGCGTTGCGCCAGTTGGCTTACGAGAAGGCGGGGCCGTTCCGGGCGCCAGACAACTCCCGCCAGTACTTTGCGGCGGAGGTCCAGCAGCAGTTGACGGCCCTGGATGCGGAGCGGAAGCAACTGGAAGATTCGACGCCCGACCTGCCCCATGCCATGGGCGTGCGGGAAGGCGACAAGATTGCCGACTTGAAGATCAACATCCGGGGCAGCCACTGGACCTTGGGTGCCGAAGCGCCGCGCGGCTTCCTGCGGGCGGTGAACGTCAAGAATGCTCCGACGCCCACCACCAAGGCCAGCGGACGTCTGGAGCTGGCCCAATGGCTGACGCAGCCCGACCATCCGCTGACCAGCCGCGTGATGGCCAACCGGCTGTGGCGCTGGCATTTCGGCCGTGGCATTGTCCCAACGGTAGACAACTTCGGCCGCCTCGGTGAAGCGCCGACGAATCAGCCGCTGCTGGATTGGCTGGCGGTGCAGTTTGTGGATCAGGGCTGGTCCATGAAGCAGATGCACCGGCTGATGATGTTGTCCAGCACCTATCAGATGAGCAGCGCCTACAACGAACGCGCGTTCGAGACGGACCCCGAGAACAAACTGCTGTGGCGGGCGAACCGCCGCCGCCTGGAAGCGGAAGCTCTGCGCGACGGCATCATGGCGGCGTCCGGTGATCTCGACCTGACAGCGGGCGGAACGCTGATGACCTACAAGGATCGCCAGTACGTCAGCGACACGGCGAAGCGCGGCGGCATGGACTATGAGCGCAATCGCCGTGCCGTCTATATTCCAATCGTGCGCAGTTCGATGTACGACGTCTTCCAGGCGTTTGACTTGCCGGACCCCTCCACCTCCAATGGAGACCGCAGCAGCACCGTGGTGGCTCCACAGGCGCTGTTCGTGATGAACGGCGCGGTGGCACTGCGCCACAGCCGGACGCTAGCGGAGAAATTGCTGGCGCGTACCGATTGGGACGACGCCGCCCGCATCCGGGAAGCCTATGAGCGCGCCCTGGGCCGCCCACCGCTGCCGCAGGAGATTGACCGCGCCCTCACGCTGATCGGCAGCGTCGATAAACAAGTGGCCAACCGGCAGACGGACCCCGCCACCCGGCGAGTGTTTGCCTGGCAGAGCTTTGTGAAGGCTCTGATGGCATCGAACGAATTTATCTATCTCAACTAGAAGGAAGCCGCCCATGAACGCACACTGGAACTCTTATCTCAACCGGACGGTCTCCCGCCGTGAACTGCTGAAGGCCAGCAGCGCTGGTTTTGGTGGCTTGGCCCTGGCCGCCTTGATGGGCGAGCAGGCGTTGGCGGCAGCCACGGGCGCGACACCCAATCCGCTGGCGGTGAAAGCGCCGCACTTCCCGGCCAAGGCTAAGCGCGTGATCTTCCTGTTCATGCACGGTGGCCCGTCGCAGGTGGACACGTTCGACTACAAGCCACTGCTGATCCGCGACCACGGTAAGCCGCTGCCGTTTGCCCGGCCCAAGGTCGTATCGAGCGAAACGTTCAACTTGCTGAAATCCCCCTGGGACTTCAAGCAGTATGGCCAGAGTGGCGCTTGGGTGAGCGATCTGTTTCCGGAAACTGCCAAGAAGGTGGATGATCTGTGCATCATCAAGTCGATGTATGGCTCCAATTCGCGGCACGGCGGCGCGCTGCTGGAGATGCACACGGGTAGCGATACGTTTGTGCGGCCCAGCATGGGCTCCTGGGTGACCTACGGCCTGGGCAGCGAAAACCAGAGCATGCCGGGCTTTGTCACCATCTGCCCGACGCAAAGCCACGGCGGTGCCAACAACTTCAGTTCCGCGTTTCTGCCCGCGCCCTACGCTGGGACGCCGATCGGGGCAGTGGGCGTGCCATCGAAGGAAGCGCGCATTCCCTTCATCGCCAACAGTGAGACTCCGAAAGACATCCAGCGGCTGGAGCTGGATTATCTGAAGGAGATCAATCAGCAGCACTTGTCCGCCTCGGGTCCGGACCAGGCGCTGGAGGGGCGCATCGAGTCGTTTGAGCTGGCCTTCCGCATGCAGTCCGAGGCACCGGGCTTGCAGGACATCTCGGGCGAATCCGCGGCCACTCTGAAGATGTACGGCATCGACAACCGGGTCAGCGAGGACTTTGGCCGCCAATGTTTGATGGCACGGCGCCTTTCTGAAAAGGGCGTCCGGTTCGTACAGGTAAGCCACACCTACAAGTGGGACCAGCACGCCGACCTGCGGCGCGACCATGCGCAGAATGCGCGCGAAGTGGATGTACCGATTGCCGGTTTGCTAACTGACTTGAAATCGCGCGGTCTGCTAAAGGACACGCTGGTGATCTGGGGCGGCGAATTCGGGCGTACCCCCACCGCCCAAGGCTCCGACGGACGGGATCACAACCCGGAAGCCTTTACGATGTGGCTGGCGGGCGGCGGCGTGAAGGCGGGCCTACAGTACGGTGCCACCGACGACTACGGCTACTATTCGGTGGAGAACAAGGTCCATTTCCACGACCTGCATGCCACCATCCTGCACCTGTTGGGTCTCGACCACCTGAAGCTGACCTACAAGTATGCCGGACGTGACTTCCGGCTGACCGACGTCCACGGCAACGTGGTGAAAGACATCATCGCTTAAGCAGCGTGCGTGTGTGCCGGGGCCGGAATGAGCCCCTCATGGGCGGTTGGGGCTCGGCCCGAAGCTGTCTGCTCCCGACCCGTTATAATACGGCTTAAGTCTTTTTTCGTTCAAGGAGAATACATTCGTAGTGTCTAAACTCAGAGTTGGCATTCTTACTGGCGGCGGCGACGTCCCCGGCCTGAACTCCGTCATCAAGGGCGTCACCTATCGCGCCGAAGAAGCCGGCATGGAAGTTTTGGGCATCCGCCGCGGCTGGAAGGGTTTAACCCACATCGAGACCGATGATCCAGCGAGCGTAGCTGACTACACGATTGCCCTGAACCGCGACAACACCCGCACCATTGACCGGTTCGGCGGAACTTGGCTTCACTCCTCCCGCACCAATCCTTCCAAGATGAAGAAGCTGCCGCCGCATCTCCGGGTTGAGGATTACCCATCGCGCGAAACCACGAAGGACGGCGTTACGACCACCAGCTGGGATGTGACGGCGAAGGTACTGAAGAATCTGGCAGCGCTGAAGCTGGATTACCTGGTCGCCATCGGTGGCGACGACACGTTGAGCTACGCCGCGCGGCTGAACGACGAGAACTTTAATGTGATCGCCGTGCCGAAGACGATGGACAACGACGTCCGCAACACGGAATACTGCATCGGCTTCTCGACGGCCATCAGCCGAGCGATGGAAGCCGTGCAACGCCAGCGTTCCACCGTCGGTTCGCACGAACGCCTGGGCATCTTCCGCATCTTCGGGCGTGACGCGGGCTACACGGCGCTTTATACCGCCTATGTGACCAGCATCCGTTGCGGCATTCCGGAGTACAAGTTCGACCTGAATCACATGGTGGAACTGCTGATCGAGGACCGCAAGCGCAACCCTTCCAGCTACGCGCTGGTGCTGCTGAGTGAAGGCGCAGCTTGGGAAGGCTACAAAGTGCAGGAGTACGGCGAGCCAGACGACTACGGCCATCGCAAGAAGATGAACGTGGGCGAAGTGTTCGCCGACAAAGCTCGGGAGATCAGCAAAGGTACGCTCGACCCGATCATCAGCGACCTGACCTACGACCTCCGCAGCGGTGCCCCGGACTTTACCGACAAGCTGGTGGCCACCACGTTCGGCAACATGGCCTTCGATGCCATCCTCGCCAAAAAGAGCGGCCTGATGACGGCCATCGTCGAAGGGCAGTACGCGCTGATGCCGATTCCCGATCCGAAGCTGGGACCGCGCAAGGTGGACATCGAAAAGATGTACAACACCGAACGCTACCGGCCGAAGTACGACAACCATTTGGGGCTGCCGATATTCCTGACGCGAGCCTAGTTGCGCGGTGGTGGCGGCGGGTGCGTCACGGACGTCCCGTCGCTGCCCCGATCGAAGAGATCCGCCAGACCTTTGAAGAGTCCGCGGCCGATGAGGAGCATTTCCCGTCCACCATCGATCCGCGGATTTTGCATGTCCGGGTGGTGGTGGGCGCCATGCAGGGTGCCCGCCGGGTGCTGGACCTGGGTTGCGGCAAAGGCCGTTTTGCGCGCCTGGTGAAGGATGCCGTGCCGGAATGCCAAGTGGTGGCCTTTGACCTTGCAGTGGCCATGCTACGGGCCGCCGCGCCCGATCTGGACCGGTGCGCAGGCTCCATGCTGGCGCTTCCCTTCCCGGACGGGAGTTTCGATGGCCTCTACGCCACCGAATCGCTGGAACACGCGGTCGACATCGAGCGGGCGGTGGCCGAACTCTGCCGCGTCGTGCGGCCGGGCGGGCAGATCCTGATCATCGACAAGAACGCCGAACACTGGGGCCGCTTCAAGACGCCCCGCTGGGAAAAGTGGTTTACCGCGGCAGAGTTGAGCGGGCTCTTGCTGCGGCACTGCCAGCAGGCCTCCGCCGCGCCGATCTCTTACTGGGAAGACGTCCCGGCGGACGGGCTGTTCCTCTGCTGGCGCGCCACCAAATAGGCGCCGGGCCTCCCCTACTTGGCCCTTCACATCAGCTACCTTCAAGACATGGACTTTTCGAAGAGCGCCGCGCTGCTGGAACGGGCGCGTCAAGTGATCCCGGGTGGAGTCAACTCTCCCGTCCGGGCGTTCCGCAGCGTGGGTGGCACGCCGCCGTTCATCGTGCGCGGTGAGGGCTGCCGGATGTACGACGTGGATGGCAACGAGTTTATTGACTATGTCGGCTCCTGGGGACCGCTGATCCTGGGTCACCGGCCCCCGATGGTGCTGGACGCCCTGCGCGAGATCTTGGAAGTGGGCACCAGCTTTGGCGCTCCCACGGAGCGCGAGATCGACCTGGCAGAAGCGATCCGCGATGCTTTTCCGTCGATGGAGATGGTCCGTCTGGTGAACTCCGGGACCGAAGCGGCCATGAGCGCCCTGCGCGTCGCCCGCGGCTTCACCGGCCGCAATCTGACTATCAAATTTGAGGGCTGCTACCACGGACATGTGGATTCCCTGCTGGTGAAGGCAGGCTCAGGGTTGGCGACGCTGGGCATCGCCGATTCGGCGGGTGTTCCAGAAGCTTTCGCCGCAACCACCATTTCTCTTCCCTACAACAACTTGGCGGCGGTAGAGCAAGCATTTGTTGAACGTGGCGGCGACATCGCCTGCATCATGGTGGAGCCGGTGGCAGGCAACATGGGCTGCGTTCCGCCAGCTCCGAAGTTTCTTGAAGGTTTGCGGGCTATCTGCACCAAGTACCGAGCTTTGCTGATCTTTGATGAAGTGATGACCGGCTTCCGGGTGGCCTTTGGTGGCGCGCAGGGACGGTTCGGCGTGAAACCCGATATGACGGCACTGGGCAAGATTGTCGGCGGTGGACTGCCGATCGCGGCCTATGGCGGCAAGCGGGAGGTGATGACGCACGTGGCTCCCACCGGCCCGATCTATCAAGCCGGCACGCTCTCTGGGAACCCAATGGCCGTGGCAGCCGGGCTGGCCATGCTGCGCTACTTGAAATCTCACCCTGAAGTGTATGAGCAGATTGAGCTTCGGACACAAGAACTCTGCGCCACACCACCCGCGGGCGTCACGGTGAACCGCGTCGGCTCCATGTTTACGTTCTTCTTTACCGAGCAGCCGATCACGGACTACGACTCAGCCCGCACAAGTAATACACAGCGTTTTGCACAGTTTTTCCACTGGATGTTAACGGGCGGGATTTACCTGGCACCCTCGCAGTTCGAGGCGGGCTTCATGTCGGCCGCCCACACTCCGGAGGATGTCGCGAAGACGGTGGAACGGGCGAAGGCGTTCCCGGGCTAGCTGGGACAACATCCGGGGCACCTTCACTTTTCGGTGCTATCGGTCCACCCTGACACGCAGAGCGAGGCCGTTGTTGATTCCGGCCATTTCATAGCCTGAAAGAATTCGCCGTCCGGGAGAAGCCGGCCACGGGTCCCTCACCGTCAACTGCTGAGGCTGGCCGCTTCCGTTGAAGGGATTGCGAAGGTACGTCATCGCTGTGAGCACGGTCGCATGGCCCATTGTCCCAAGAATTAATGGGAACTCGGCGTTCAAGTCGTGCGCCGCAAGGTCCGGTGTACAACTAAAGAAATCGGACCGGACCTCAAACTCACCGTTGCTGGTTCGCCAAACCCGATTCAGGTTGGCAAAGAGTTGTTGTGGAGAGGCTGGAAGGTTGATGAGCGCGCCGTAGTTCTGGAGAACGATCTCCTTCTGGTCGATCGCCATCCCGTGATAACGGAAGACCATCTCCAGGCTGGCTGCCCAGCACCACTGGTTTAGCTTCTGCCAAGCGTAGACCATGTTCATCTTGTGTGACGGGATACCCACTTGGCATTGCTCGGGCCCCGAAGGCCCTAAAAGCCCACATTGGATCCCCGCGTTGGCGAATGGAATCGTCAAGGCCGTCGCGAGAAGTCCTCGGCGGCTAAGGTTTTGGTGTTTCATTTCACTCCCCACATGCTGAAGCGGCACATGGCTACAATTGGGGACACTCGTACGCGATGGAATCAACATTTTCGACAATGCTCACCCGACGCCGAGACCTTTTGCTGGCTGCTGCTGCTTCCCCGCTGATCGCGCTAGAGAACCAGCGCCCGGGCACTGTGGAGTGGCAACTGACCCGTATCTGGCCGAACGCCCCCAAAGGCTTCCGGACCCGTCTAATTGAGGGCTATGCGCAGCGCCAAAGTGTGAAGGCGGGTGACAAACTGGGGATCTGCGTCAGTACGAATCCGGCGCGGCGGTTCACGCTGGATGTCTACCGCATGGGCTACTACGGCGGTGCCGGGGCTCGGCTAATGACGCGCCTGGGTCCGTTTAGCGGGAAGGTCCAGCCGGACCCGCCCGTGGGCGAGAAGCGGCTGCGGGAGTGCCAGTGGGAGCCGTCACTTGAACTGCCCATCCCCGCCGACTGGCCCAGCGGCGTCTACCTGGGCCAGCTGAACGCCATCCCGGAATCGCGCTCCGAACATGCCTGGCAAAGCTACGTCGTCTTCGTCGTGAAGGACCAGCGCAAGGCGGGCATCCTCTTTCAGGTGAGCGACAACACCTGGCAGGCCTACAATCGCTGGCCCGACAATTATTCGCTCTACACCGACCCGCGCCATTCCTGGGCCCCGGCGGTGGCGGCCAGCTTTGACCGGCCCTACGCCAAGTACTCGCAGATTCTCGACTACCCACACGCGGTGGGGTCGGGCGAGTTTCTGCTGTGGGAGTTCCCCCTCTGCTACTGGCTGGAGCAGCACGGCTACGACGTCAGCTACGTCAGCAATTCCGACATGGTGAACCCGGCCGAATGGCGGCGCGGCAAGGTCTTCTTAAGCGTCGGCCATGACGAATATTGGGACCCGCGCCAGTACGACGCGGCCCTGGCCTCAGTCAAGGAGGGCATGACGCACCTGTATCTCTCGGGCAATTCGGTGATGGGCGTCACGCCATTTCAGCCCAGCGCCGATGGCCGACCCAACCGTTGGCTGTCGCGCGAAGGCGTCTACGGCGGAATCTACGGCAACTTCCCGGAGTTCTTCCAATCGGCAACTGACTTTCAGCAGCACGGACCGTCGGCGCGAACATTGATGGGCGCGCATTCGATCTACCCGGTGAATGGTGGCGACGATTGGGTCTGCGCCAAGCCGGAGCATTGGATGTTTGAGGGCACCGGCATGAAGCGGGGCGACCGTATCCCGGGCCTGGTGGGCTGGGAGTTCCATGGCGATCCGGCACCGATCCCGGGTCTGGAAATCGTGGCCGAAGGCGACGCACTGCAAAGCGGAGTCCGACCCAGCCACTGGTGCGCCACCATCTACCCCGGCCCCAAGAAGAACTTCGTCTTCCAGGCTTCCACCATCTGGTGGCCGCAGGGCCTGAGTTCCCCGCCCGGGCATGTGCTGCCCTGGTCCCATTGGGTCCGCCCGCACGGGCCGGACGCGCGGGTCCAGCGGATGACGCAGAATCTACTGGCGCGGGGCTTGAAGGGGTGAGGCCCGAGCGCACGTACCGATTCGCGCATGCTCGCGGTAGTCCCAAGTTGGCGGGACTCGTAACAGGCTGCTGAAAATCTTTTCCGGCAAGGCGGTTTGAGGTCTGGGCGAGTGAGAATGGCCGAAAAGGATAGTCAGCGAGTTGGACTGAGAGCTTCGGCTCCGCTCCGGCGAGCGTGTTTTTAGGACTCCAGACGCACTGTTCCCTAGCCGTTGGCGGGTTGAAGCGAGAGTTTTCTCATCCGGAATAAGTTATACGCCGCCGCAAAGTTAAACATGCAGCCAACCCGGTGCGGCCCGCGGTCCGCGCCCCGAGTTCCTCGTCCCGCGGCCTTATGCCGTAAAATCTCGAGCGCCACCTCGCGCCCAGCGGCCGGCCGGTCCCGGTTCTTGGTGAACACCGTCGGGTGCCACACCGGCTCGTTCAACTCCAGGCCGACAAACCAGCGGAACAGCAGGTTGTGCTGCAACTGCTCCATCAGCATCCGCTCGCTACGCACCAAATACAGCATCTGGATCAGCAGCGCCCGCAGCAACCGTTCGGGCGGAATCGACTTCCGCCCTTCAGCGTCATAAATCTCGTCGAAACGTCCGTCGAGAATCCGGTCCGAGCCTCCAACTTCTTCATCCGCTCGTTCTCTTCGCAGGTCTTGGTTCCTGTTACGGTTTGAACTGAAAGGCGTAGATGTCGGCGTCCTTCAGGACGAAGCGGATGCGGACCGGTTGGCCCTTTAAGGCGGCGACACTTTCGCCGGACTTCCAGGCATAGACACGGCCGATTTCATCGCCGATCAGTTCCTTCGCATCGGCGAGTGAATGGCCCGGCAGGGGGTGGCCCGCCGCATCCTGTAGCTCCACCCGCACGCTGCCTGGAGCCGAGGTGGAGAAATTGAGCTCCAGGCGGCTCCCTTCAAATTGCAGCGGCTTGGTCAACAGTTCCCCGCCCTGGTACCCTGCACGAATTGACGCCAGGCCATCCAGCCGCAGTTCGTACCGCTGGAGATTTGCGGTTGGCTGGCCGTAGTTCCGGTTGACGTAGAAAGACATCGTG
The DNA here is from genome assembly GCA_947458745.1 of Bryobacteraceae bacterium. Classification (GTDB taxonomy): domain Bacteria; phylum Acidobacteriota; class Terriglobia; order Bryobacterales; family Bryobacteraceae; genus JAPKYZ01. The sequence goes on from CANGYQ010000015.1 coordinate 75,754, forward strand.
CTCGGGCTGGTCTGGACCAGATTGAGCGCAGGATAGTTGGAGCGGGACACCCAGTTCTCCAGGCCCACCCCCGGACGCAGGAATGCTTCCATGAAGGTTCTGGTGCAGCTGGCGCCGCCCCGTGACGTCACCAACACGGCGTCGGAGCAGTCCTTGAAGTACTGCGGATCCACCCGAAGTTCAGCCGCCTGGGCTTGGCTGACAATCTGGCGGCCCGGCATGAAGCGGGCACAGATGCCGGCGTAGATGTGAGGCGCGCGGAAATAGGGAGCGGTCTGGTTGGTATAAAGATGCTCCGGCGGCGCATCGCCGTAGCTGATCTCCACCGGCGGCGACCAAGTGAGAAAGTCGTCACTGGTGGCGCGGGATACCCAACGATAGTTTGTGTTGCCGATCTTCTTCCAGGTGCGGAAGTAGAGCACATACTGGCGCTCCGCCGCCGACCAGAAAGAGATGTTCTGCGAATCCAGCGAGAATGCGCTGGGCGGCGGAAACACGGGCTGCGCGCGCAATTTCTTCCATCGCAAGCCATCGGCCGAAACGAAGGCCATCAAGCCCGTCTTATGGACACCGGCCAGCGCCTTGAATCGCTCCGATGCATCAACGCCCGGCCGTTGATCGAGCATCGGGCTGAAGTTGTGCGAATAGGGTGCGCTGTGCGCCAGGATGACATTGTTCCGGCGCTGACCGTGCACTTCAAACAGATTCAGCGTGGGGCGCTTCCATGTTTTGCCGTCCAACGACTCCGCATAGCAGGTAGACTCGGCGTCGTTGCCATCGTTGCCCGCAGTGGGGACACCGCGATAGTACATGCGATAAAGGCTGGCCTCCTGGAGGATCGTCGTGTAGCCACAGAATCGGCCTTCCCAAGGCTGGTTGAAGTGGATGACGGGACCCGCGTCGACAGCCGTACCGAGGCGGAACTCCACACCACGAGCCTCGTCGACAAGTGCTCGATCAACAAACAGCTCCCGCCTGCCGCCGATGGCCAAGGGTGCCCCCCCGGCCGGCACCTGGGCTGCGACGGCCCAGGCCGCGGTCAGATTCGCGCCCAATGCGCGCCGGGTCAGATTCATGCGAAAGTCCTCCTTGCAGCCGTTGAAACCTGAAGTAACGGCACTCCGGCACATCGATCGGTCATAAACTGAACTGAGTATATGTTCGCCGTGACCCCTCGAAGGGAGCGGCCTTGCGTGACCTTTCATCGCTCACACTTGGGACTTGGCTTCCACAAACAGCCGCTAGTGGATTTCCACTATTGCCCGGCTGTGGCTGGAGACGGTAGTCTGTGGAACCTATGGAACCGATGTTTCTCCGGGGAGTCGAAGGTGGGCCTCAACCGTCGCCGTGGGCACGGGCGATTGAGGCGATGCAGCGGACGGGGCAGGATTACCCGCAGATCTGGCACCTGTTCGCCTTTAAGCCTTCGGCGACGGAGCACTTGGCGCGTTTCACGCAGGAGATTTTGCGGGAAGAGGCGCCGCTGAAGCCGGGCTTTCGGGAGTTGATCGCCGCCTACACATCACGGAAGAACCATTGCCCGTTCTGAACGAAGTCCCACGCCGCGGTCGCGGCGGAATTGCTGGGTGGCAACGAGGCACTGGTGGCGGCGGTCCTCGAAGACCTGGACCACTCGCCGTTGACCGATGCCGAGAAAGTGTTGCTGCGCTTTGTGGACAAGGTGAATCAACAGTCGCCTTCCATCAGCCCGGCAGACATCGAGCCACTGCACGAGGCGGGTTGGACCGACGAACAGATCTACTACGCCATCACCGTCTGCGCGCTATTCAATTTCTACAATCGCTGGATCGACGCCACGGGCGTCCATGCGCTTTCCGACGACGCTCACCGCGAGGGGGGGAAGCGTAGTGCCACCACAGGCTACGTCCGCAAGTAGTGCTGCCCGCAACAGCGGCGGCGGCACGTAAGCTGGTAGGTGAGTGGCGCACGCCGAACGAACCCGATGAAGTCGCCGACAGTTCAATTGATTGCGGGCCTGGCGTTCACACTGCTGGTGATTGGCGGGCATGCCGTCTTCACGCTGCGTTCGGTGTGGCGCATGAGAGAAGTGCAGACCAGCATTATTGACCGCAATGGTCTGGCTTCGTTGCAGTTGATCCGCATTCAGAATGACCTGAACTCGCTGGGACTGGCGATGCGGGACATGCTCGACAACGACAGCCGCTATCCGTTGACGGCCTGGGGGCCGCCACTGGCCCGCATCCGGCAGAACCTGGAAGACGCGATCGCGCGTGAGGCAGCGCTGGCGCAAGGCAACCGGCCCGCGGAGCAGACGGTGTTTCTGACTGCCTCCTTCGCTGACTTTTGGCGGACCTCCGATGAAGCGCTTCGGCGGGCGGGTGCGGGTGATCAACGTGGAGCGCTGGCAATGGTCCGCAACACACTACAACCTCGGCAGGAGGCGCTGAGTGCACTGACGGCGCGGCTGCTCGTCGACAATCACGACCGGGAATCGCGGGCCAGTGAGCAGGTGCGCGACATCTATTCCGAGATTGAGCGGAACTCTTACTGGGTCTTGGGCCTATCGCTGGCGCTGATCCTGATTACCGGCGCGGGCTTGATCCGGTCTAACCGGAGCCTGTTCGCCCAGCTATCGCAGTTGGCGGAGCAGCGCCGGGAACTGGCGCAGCAGTTGATCGCCACCCAGGAATCGACCTTGCGCGCCATCTCACGCGACCTGCACGATGAGTTTGGCCAGATCCTGACGGCCCTGGGCGCGATGCTGCGGCGAGCGCAGAGTCTGGCGCCCGATACGCGCTTCCGCGAGCAGGTGCAGGAATCAACAGAAGTGGTGCAGGGGACGCTGGAGCGGATTCGGTCGCTCTCACAGTCGTTGCAGCCAGTCATCCTGGAAGAGCAGGGATTGGCGGCGGCGGTGGAGTGGCATTTGGCCGGGTTCGAACGGCACACCGGAATAGCCGTTCGATACGACGGGCCGCAAGCTGCTTGTGAACTACCCGCGGCCAAGGCGATTCATGTCTACCGCATTCTGCAGGAGGCACTCAACAACGTGGCGCGGCATGCGGAGGTGAATGAAGTGGGCGTCTCGATGCAAGCATCGCCCGGGGAGCCTGGCTTACGGCTGACAATTGAGGATCACGGACGCGGCGTCACACCGGCCTCGCGCCCGGGCGTGGGCTTAGCGGCGATGCGCGAAAGGGCGGAATTGATCGGTGGGCGGTTGACGATTTCACCCGCCTCCGGACGCGGTACGCGGGTCTGCCTGGAACTGCCGCTGGACCCGACCGGTGGCGCGGCACCCGCATTGGAGGCGCACCATGTCTGACACGCCGAAACCGCCAATCCGCGTTCTGCTGGTGGATGATCACGCCCTGGTACGCCTCGGGTTCCGGCGGCTGCTGGAGGACGAGCCGCGCATTCAAGTCGTCGGCGAAGCCAGTGACGGCGCGGAGGCCGTGCTTCAGGCCGAACGACTGCTGCCCGACGTGGTGGTCATGGACTACGCCATCCCCGTGCATAACGGCGCCATGGCCACGCGTATGATCCGGGAACGCGTACCATCGGTCCGTGTCCTGATGTTGAGCATGCATGCTGAACCAAGCTACGTCGCCAATAGCCGACAAGCGGGCGCGTCAGGCTATCTGCTGAAGAATGCGCTGGACCTGGAGCTGGTGTCGTTTGTCGAGCGCGTTTTGGCATGCGACTGGGTGGCCGATCCGCGGTTGGATCAGGCCGCGTATGAGTCTTGCGCCAACCGGCCGCTCAGCAAGCGAGAGCTGGAGGTGCTGCACTACATCGTCAGTGGCCTGTCCAGCAAAGAGATCGCCATCACGCTGAATCTTAGCGCCAACACGGTGGCCGTGCACCGCGCCAACATCATGGAGGCGCTAAACATTCACAACGCAGCGGAGCTGGTGGCCTACGCCATCCAGCATGGATTGGTCTCGCTACGATGAGCTTGACTCGCCGGCAACTGCTGTCAGGGATGGCCGGTGCTCCGCTGCAGGACTCGGGTCCCGGGTTCCGGTTGGTGGACGTCACCCAAGCGGCAGGTCTTGAGTTCCGGCACAATACGGGAGCCTACGGAGCGAAGCTGCTGCCGGAAACGATGGGGCCGGGCTGTGCGTTCCTCGACTACGATCAGGACGGCTGGCTGGACATTCTGCTGATCAACGGGCAGGACTGGCCCGGCCATCGCCGCAGCCTGTCCACTATGAAGCTGCTGCGGAACAATCGTAATGGCACGTTCTCGGACGTCACCCGAGCCGCGGGACTCGACGTCGAGATGTACGGCATGGGCGTCGCCGTGGGCGACTTCGACAATGATGGGTTCCCGGATCTCTACGTGACGGCCACGGGCCAAAGCCGCCTCTTTCGCAACAACGGCCGAGGCCAGTTTACCGATGTCACGACGGCCGCCGGCTTGGGCGGGCGGGAAGCATTCTCCACTTCCGCTATGTGGTTCGACTATGATCGCGACGGCTTGCTGGACCTGTTCGTCTGCAACTATGTGCGCTGGTCCCCGCAGCAGGATGTGCGTTGCTCGCTCGATGGCCGAAACAAGTCGTATTGCACGCCGGAAGCCTACCGGGGCGATACGTGCTGGCTGTTCCGCAATCGCGGCAATGGCACCTTTGAGGACGTGACGGCCAAGAGCGGCATCTTTGACCCTTCGTCCAAGTCGCTAGGCGTGGCCATGCTCGATCCTGATCACGAAGGCTGGCCCAGCCTGTTTGTGGCTAATGATACGCAACCCAACAAGCTCTACCGCAACAATCGCAACGGTACGTTTACTGAATCGGCGGTAGGCCAGGGTGTGGCCTTCAGTGAAGATGGACGCGCCCGCGCAGGGATGGGCGTCGATGTGGGGGACTTCCGCCGGTCTGGGCGGCCGGGCATCGTCGTCACCAACTTTGACAAGGAGATGATGGGCCTCTATGAGCAAGCCCAAGGCCGCTACGTTGACCGTGCCACGGCTGCTGGCGTGGGCACCGCGTCGCGGGACCGGTTGGGCTTTGGCTGTCTGTTTGGCGACTTCAACCTGGATGGCCACCTCGATCTGGCCGTGCTGAATGGCCACATCGATGACACCGTGCGCAATGTCGGCCGCCGGGTCTCTCACGCGCAGGTTCCGCACCTGTTCCTTAACAATGGCCAGGGCAACTTCCGCGATGTGGCTCGCGATCTGGGAGCGGAGTTTACGTCTCCCAAGATTGGGCGTGGCTTGGCGATGGGCGATTTTGACCGGGATGGCGACCTGGACCTGCTGGTGACCACCAATGGCGGTGCAGCCGTGCTCTACCGCAATGATGTGAGCACAGCCCGTCAGTCACTCCGCTTCCGTCTGGAAGGGCGCAAGTCGAACCGCGATGCGATTGGCGCGGTCGTTCAAGTGTTCGACCCCAGCGGACGGCAGACCCAGATGGTGAAGAGCGGGTCCAGCTACCTTTCATCCAGCGACCGAGCGCTCACGTTCGGCATGGGCACAATTCCAACCGCTGACCGGGTGGTGGTGTATTGGCCCAGTGGCCGTGTGGATGAGGTGCGCGCCTTGGCGGCCGGAAAGACGTATCACTGGGTAGAAGGCCAAGCGGCCCGGGCACTGGGCTGGCGGTAGTTACTTCTGAGTATTGAGTGGGGGCGGCTTTGCCCCTACACTGGCAAAGCTCATGAAGTCCCTCGTCGCGACACTCGCTTTGCTTTTCGCTGGTTTACAGCTGGCGGCCCAAGATCCGGTTGGCACACTGGAAGGAGTGGTGCAGGACCCTTCTGGCCAACTGGTGACGCAAGCGCGTGTCACCGCACGGGAGTTGAACACGGGTGCCAGCCGCTCCACCACCTCCAGCAACGACGGGGGCTTCCGTCTCGCCATTCTGCCGGTGGGTGAGTACGCGGTCACGGTGGAGGCGGCCGGGTTCGCTCCGTTTGAGCAGAAGCCGGTACGGCTCAGCGTCAGCCAAGTGGTGCAGTTGCCGGTTACCTTGGGGTTGGCCACCAGTCGGCAGACGGTGAGTGTTTTGGCCGATGCCTCACCGGTCGAGACCACCAACAATGTGGTCGGCAAGACGGTGACCACTCGCGAGATTCTCGATCTGCCGCTGAATGGCCGCAATTTCACGCAACTGGGATTGCTGCAGGCGGGCGTCACGCCGTTGACCAATGGTGTCTCGACCGCCGGCGGCAGTTTACGGACCGGGCAGTCCTATGCGGTGAACGGCCAGCGCCCCGAATCGAACAACTTTCTGCTGGATGGGGCGAAGAACGTAAACCGGATGGACGGCGGCTTTGCCCTGCGGATTCCCGTTGACGCCATCGCCGAGTTCCGCATTCTGACCCACACCGCCACCGCCGAATATGGCGGAACCTCCGGCTCCACCACCAGCGTGGTCACCAAGTCCGGCACCAACCAGCTGCATGGGTCTTTGTATGAGTTTCTGCGCAACGACGTGCTGGACGCGCGCAACTTCTTCTCGAAGGCGGTGGAACCGCTGAAGCAACACCAGTTCGGCGGCACGGTGGGCGGGCCCGTTCGCAAAGACAAGCTGTTCCTGTTTGGCTACTACGAAGGCTTCCGCAACCGGCAGGGCGTTACCCGATCCGGCAATGTTCCCACCTTGGCCCAACGCCGGGGAGACTTCTCGGAGCAGCGCTCGCCGTTGATCAACTTTGCCGGCGGTGGCGTCCCGTTCCCCGGCAATCAAGTGCCCGCAACGCTGTTCAATGCCCTGGGCGTCAAGGCGTCGCAGTTGTACCCGTTGGGCAACACGGCACCCACCATCTACACCGGTACCGTGGTGACGACGAACGACGCCAATCAGACGGGTCTGCGGGCGGACTGGCAGCCCAACGACGCCAGCCGCTGGAACACACGCTACTCGTTCTCGGACGGCTACAACATCAACCCGATCTCCATTCGTGGGTCCGACCTGCCGGGCTTCCCCGTGCGGGACGACCTGACGACACAATCCTTCTCGCTGGCTGAGACCCACGTCCTGACGCCCAGCCTGATCAGCTCCGTGCGAGTCTCGCTGTTCCGGCATTCATTTCAGTTCGATCAGCGCTTGAACCAGACCTCGCCCCGAGAATTCGGCTTCAACTACGACTCGGCCTCCAAGGCCGGCCAAAGCATCCCGTTTTTCAACGTCAACGGCTACTCACCGGTCGGCGGCGCGATCACCGGGCCCCGCACATCGGCCCAGACCTCCGGCGAGATCTACGCTTCGCTCAGTTGGAACCGTGGTGCCCATGCGGTGAAGGTGGGCGGCGATCTGCGGCGAACTCACTTGAACATGTTCCAGGCAATTGCGCCCAATGCCTTCTTCGTCTTTGCCCCTTCCTTCCCCTCCAGCGATGCCTTCGCCAACCTGTTGATGGGCCGCCCCGTGGTGTTCTATCAGGGCTTGGGCGACCTGTCGCGCGGCCTGCGTGGCTGGGAGCACTCACTGCTTGTCCAGGATGAATGGCGGGTGAGCCGCACGCTGGTGCTGAATGTCGGCCTGCGATGGGAAGTGAACACGCCGTTCAATGAGGTGCGTGACCGGATGAACGCCTTCGTGCCCGGCGTGCAATCCACTCGCTTTCCGGAAGCTCCGCGCGGGCTGCTGTTTCCCGGCGACCCCAGTGTCGGCTCCGGCGTAGCTCCGGTCTTCTATGGGGCGGCGATGCCGCGCGTTGGGCTGGCGTGGAATCCGGATGGACACGGCCTGACGAGTGTGCGGGCCAGCTACGGCATCTTCTTCGACCCCTTCGCCAATGGCTCCGGCGTGGCTTCGCAAGTGCCGGTCAGTTCACTGCCGTGGACGCAGCTGGTGCAGTTCAGCGGCCCCGGCGTCAACTTTGTTGACCCCTATGGCGCACAAGGACGCCCGCCGCTGGGGTCGTTCCCCAAGCCGCTCACGCTGGTGGTGATGGACAAGAACGCGCGGCCGCCCTATGCCCAGAACTGGAACCTGGTGATCCAACGTTCGCTGGCAAAGCGCTACGTCGTCGATGCGCGGTATCTCGGCACCAAGGGGACTCATCTGCCTCGCAACATTGAAGCCAACCCGGCGGTCTTCGGCCCAGGTTCCACCGGCGGCAATGCGGACCGTCGCCGTCTCTATGCCAATTGCCCCGCCGTGGGCACTTGCGATTTCAGCCACGTCGCCCAGCTGAGCTATGTCACCAACTCCACTTACCATGCCGCCCAATTGGGCTTGAGCCGCCGCTTTGATTCCGGCCTGGGCTTCAACGTCTCCTACTGGTTCTCAAAGACGCTGGATTACCTGTCGGCCATGAACCTGGGGGGAGCAGCAGCCCGGCCACTGGCCGGTGAGAATGACATCGCCCAGAACCCATTTAACCTGCGCGCGGAGCATGGGCCATCCCTGTTTGATGCGCGCCACCGCTTTGTGGCCAGCGGCAGCTATCAACTACCCGCGCTGAAGGGCGCCTCCACCGCGGCGCGGCTGATCGCCGGCGGCTGGCAGGCCAATACCATCGTGGTGCTCAACTCCGCCACGCCGTTTACGGTATTTGACACCACCAACGTCTCGCAACAGGCCTCCCACCCGCCAATCTCCGGCTACTCGGGCAGCCGCCCGGACCTGATCTCCAATCCCAATAATGGACCGCGCACAGTGGAGCAGTGGCTATCCCGTTCCGCCTTCCGTCGTCTCAACCCCGTGGCCGATGCCGGACGCTTCGGCAACGCCGGCCGCAACATCGCCCGCGGACCCAACATGGCCAACATGGACTTCTCACTGATCAAGGTCTTCGCCATGCGTGAGCGGATGGCCCTGCAGTTCCGCGCGGAGTGCTTCAATGTCATGAATCACGCAAACTTCTTGGTCCCCGTCAGCGACCTGAACTCCGCCAACTTCGGCCGCATTCTGGAAGCCGGATCTCCACGCCTGTTCCAGATGGCGCTAAAGGCAACGTTCTAACGATCCGCGGCCAACTGCCCGCCATGCACGCCGTGCTGCTGTTCCACATGTCTGGCATGCTGATTCAAACTTCGCCGTGCGCTATTTCCAACTCACCGAGGGCCAAGGTTGGGACTGCAGACGATCCGGCTGCTGACGCTGTTGCTGGTGACCTTCCCATGGCGATTGCGTTGAGTCGCCGCGCGGCGCGCCTGGACGCCGAACGGCAGCGATCGGACGGAGAACTGGCCGCGGCGCCGAAGCGGCGAAGGCCTGGGCCAGAACGATGACATCACCGTGGTGACGGTACGAAGGAATCCCTGATTCGACGGCTACTCCCCCTTCACCTGCAAGTGATGCCAGACAAGGTCGCAGTCCTTGTCGCCAACCAAGTTCCGGATGGTGACGAGTTCTCCGCACAACGGCCCGGGAGAGGCATTCTCGCCCCAAACCGCACGCCGGCGCCGGCTTCCCTTTGATTGGTCATCGGCGTGCAATGTTGGAATGGAGGCAAGCCCTCACTGCGCCCCAGATGAACATTCGAGTAGGTGGCCAAATGGAACAAGGGAGGAACGGATGCGGTTAGTTAGAGCGGTTTTGTGGTTCGGCGCCTACTTGGCGCTGATACTGTTTCCGTTGGCCGTGGCGGCCGTGTTTCCGGGCGAGGGCGCTGTGAGGCCGCTGACCTTGCAGATCGGTGTAGCCTGCGGTTTTGTCGGCCTGTCGGTCCTGGCGTTTCAGTATGCCCTGGTCGCGAAAGTAGAAACGCTTGCCGCAGCTTACGGCCAGGATGCGTTGCTGCGCTTCCACAAATGGATGGGAATCGCGGCGGCTTGGCTACTAGCCATCCACGCGACGTTGGTGATGAGCGGAGGCTACCCACTGGAGTGGCTGAACCCTTTTGATTCCGCCACGCCTTCCGCGATGCGGTGGGGCGTGATCACCACCGCGCTGCTGGTGCTGTTGATGGCCAGCTCGCTCCTCCGGCGTCAATTTCGTCTGCCGTTTGACTGGTGGCAGTTGATCCACACCTGGCTGGCGGACCTCATCCTGTTGGGTGCTTTGGCGCACGTCTTGCAGTTTGGTGTGTTTTCGGCCACCATCCCCATGCGGGCGACGCTGGCGGCGTATTACTGCATTCTGTTAGTGCTTGGGGTCTACTACAAGCTGGTGCGCCCGATGTCGATGTGGAACCGGCGCTGGCGGGTGGTCGAGAACCGCCACGAGCGGGGCGATTGCCACACCTTGGTTCTGGTGCCGGTCGGCCACGCTGGATTTACCTTCGAGCCTGGCCAATATGCGTGGCTCAACACCGGGCGCACGCCGTTTCACCGGGACCGCCATCCCATCTCGTTTTCTTCCTGCGCCTACGACGAAGCCGGCCGGCCAGTGGAATTCTCGATTCGCAAGCTGGGGGACTGGTCCGGGTCCGTTGTCCCGAAGTTGAAACCCGGCGACAGTGTCTGGGTGGATGGACCCTACGGAGTCTTTTCATCCGATCGCGAGCAAGGCATGGGCTACGTGTTGGTCGCTGGCGGCATCGGCATTGCCCCCATGAAGTCCATCTGCGCAACGATGGCGGAGCGCGCCGACACGCGCCCGGTGATCCTGTTCTTCTTGAGCCGCGACCTGGATGGGCTGACCTTCCATGAGGCTCTAGAACAACTGACCCGGCGAATGAACTTGAAAGTGATCTATGTCCTGGAGCACCCGCCCACCGGCTGGACGGGTGAATCCGGTGTGGTCACCAAAGAGCTTCTCGCGAAGCACCTGCCCCGCCATTACCGCCGCTTCCAATATTTCGTCTGCGGCCCCGTGCCCATGATGGACTGTGTGGAGAAGATCCTGCCCCAGTTGGGCGTACCGGCGGATCAGATCCACAGCGAGAGATTCGAGATCGTCTAGTGTCGCCTCAAGTAGACTTCCCGCCGGTCAGCAGAGCGATCACCTGAGCGATGGCGAGGCTGGCACCTTCCCGCACCGCCGCGGCTCTGGCTTCCGTCGATAGTGCGTCCGTTGGTGCCTGCGGCGCGGGGGCGCGCTGAGCGGCGGTCCATTGTTCCAGCAACGCCCAGGCTTGCAGGCGCTTGTGGCAGTAAGTAGCCAAGTCCCGGGAAATGGCCACCCGTACTTCCGGGCCACCATCGACCGAGGTGGTGAAATACGGGACGGCCATCGGAGGGCGATCGTGAAACTGAGCCAGGTACAGCCCAAGTTCCACCGGGTCGTGCTCGCCCGGCACTTCCGGCAAGAGACGGAAATGTTTCTGGAGGCTGGGATTCATGGCCGCGGCGTGCGCCGGAGTCCAGGTACTGGGCTCCACGGGCTGGATCGCAAAACAACCGCGCCAGTCTGAGGCGGCCGCGGGATCAAACGTGAACAGCAGCCAGGCGCGGGCCAGCGGCAGAACGGCCGCTTCCGGCCATCCGCCACCAGACGGCGTTGCAATCACGGCCAAGGCAGGACGGCGGGAGCGAGACATCGCTGCCAAGCCGGACATCAGGTGTTCCGGATAGGCCAACGAACCTTGCAGCACGAAGGCGTCCCGGCTGGTGACGGCCAACACGGCCAGATCGGGAACGTCGCCTTGGAGATCGTCCTCGCTGAGGCTGGGTCTGGGGACCAACACCTGGATCGGGCAGCCTGAACGCAACAACCGGAGCAGCGGACCCATGGGGTACTCGCCCGGACGGTCCGCAGCCAGCACCGCGACAATGGGCGGGAGCGCGGCGAGTTCGGCCGTGCTGGCCGCGTCCCAGCGAAAGCGTTCCAGCATGGCTTCGTGACGGCCCGGCTCATAGGCGTCCTCCAGTTCCAGATGGGCCACCCGAATCGCGCTTAACAGGGCTTCAAACGCTTTCAGTTGGGGCTCCGCGTAGGCCAGTGCAGCAGAGCACGGGTCCGGGCTGCTGCATAGCGAACCGCCGAACGGGTTGGCTGGAGGCGGACCCGAGTGGAAGAGGACGAACGGAGGCTGAGCGGCGGCTTTGGCCAGCGCCGCTCTCAGTGTCGTCAGCGCTTGCTGGCAACGCTCGCGGCGCGCCGCTGGCATGCGGTGAACCGGACTCGGCCGCCGGCGGAGAATGGCCGCAAGCACGGACACATCAAGGTAGGTGCCCGCTTGGCCGCCAAGGACGGCTGAAACTGCTGCTGGTGAAAGTGCCGACTCCGCATGGCTGTCATCGAGCACCAGCAGGTCTTCCAGACGATCGGCTGCCTGTAGCAGCCGTTCACGGAACTGGGCCTGGGCGGACTGGTGTGCCCGAAGCAAAGCTGCAATGGGCAGCAGGACGGCGGCATCCGCCGCAAACGGAATCTGCCACTGCCGGGCATCGGGGTGCACGGAAAAGTCGGCGGCCAGACAGATGGGGTAGGCGGCCTGCTCGCTTGGCAGGGCGCGGCCTCCCACGACCGCCGCTGGTGAGAGATCCAGCATCTGGCCAGTCAGCCCGTGGCCAGTGATGTGGAACGTCCGGAGTTGTTCTGCGGCAGTGACGGCCATAGTCTCCTCAGATCTCATAACGGCTCAGCCACTTCTCGGTGGCCGCCATCTTTTCAGCTTGTGACTTGCCGAGCCCCTGCGAAGTCTGCAAGTCATAACGGGCCGCGCGTTCATCGCGGTAGAGCAAGCCCACCGGGTAAACGTCATCGCGTTCCGCGACGGCGCGGGCGGCAGCAAGCTGATGCGGGTCGTGGGCGGCGCGGTTGGGGAACAGCCGCTGCATCGACGGCTCAAGCGGAATACCGTCGTCGTGGGTCAGTAGCAGCACCTGGCTCATGTCGTGTTGCACGGCCGTGAACACGTGTGAGGTAAAGTGCGGGCAGCGCTGCAGGATGCGGACAAACGACGTGCCCTTATGCTCGTAGGCGGCGCGGATGGTGCTGTAGAGATGCGGTGGATTCCAGTCAATGGTCTGCGCGACAAACGATGCATTGGTGACGCCCAGAGTGACGCTCAAGGGATTCAGCGGCGGCAGCACGTTGCCGCGCGGGTGGGTGTTCGATCGTTCCCCAGTGCGCGTGGTGGGCGATGTCTGGTTCTTCGTGAGCCCATAGATGTTGTTGTCCAGCAGCAGGATCGTCAGGTCCATGTTGTAGCGGATCGTGTGGATCCAGTGAGCCGTGCCGATGGCGCAGCAATCGCCGTCGCCCGTCACGACAAACATGTGCAGATCCGGCCGCCGGCTGCGCACGCCGCAAGCCACCGGGAAAGCGCGCCCGTGGAGGCCGTGAAAGCCATAGGTCTTGATGTAATGCGGAAACCGGCTGGAGCAGCCGATGCCGGAGACCACCACCGTCTTCTCCGGCGGCAACTGCTTATCGCGCGCCACTTGTTGCACCGCGTTGAGCACGGCGTGGTCGCCGCACCCAGGGCACCAGCGGGCGGGTACGCCCTGATAGTCCTGCAACGTGCAGTTGCGCGGCGGCGCTTCTGCCTCCCACTCCTGACGTAGTCCGGACATAGTTCTAGCTCTCCTGCCTTAAAAGTTCAAGACGGCGCCGCAGTTCCGCCACGATCCGGGACGGCGGAATCGGGCTACCCGGCACCTGGGACCAGCAATCGATGTCGATCAGAGTCTGCGACCGCAGCAACTGCGACAACTGAGAATAGCGGCGGCTTTCCGGCGTGATGAAGGCGGCGTCCACGGGGTCGCTGTAGTTCACCTCCACGGTCAGCACTTTCCGGAAGCGCTCGAAGATCTTCTTCAGGCCGGGCTCCAGCGGCGATAGGAACCGCAGGTGCAAGGAGGACACCCGGTGCCCTTCCGCCCGCAGTTGATCCACCGCTTCTTCAATGCAGCCCAAGGTTGAACCCCAGCCAACCACCAGAAGATCGCCCTCCGCGCTGCCATGGACCTGTGGCGGATGCAGCGCGCTTTTCAGCACGGCCAGCTTGCGGCTGCGCATCTCCATGCTCTTCTGATTGATCGCCGATTCGTAAGCCACGTGGCTGGCTTCATCGTGAGCCAGCCCCGTCAGCACATACTCGCCACCGCGTTGGCCCGGGATGGGCCGGCGGGAGAGGCCGGTCTCGGGATCCCAGGCAAAGGGCGGCACGGACTGGTCCCACGCTGCCTGTTCCACGGGTGGCGCCAGCCACGAATTTTGCAGCTGCGGTTTCGGGAAAGGCTGTTGCCCGGTGGCCAGATTCGCATCCGATAGGATCATCACAGGCCCCCGGAAGTCTTCCGCCAACCGTCGCGCGGTAACTACGAAGTGAAAGCACTCCTCGATGGTGGCCGGGGCAATGATGATCTTCGGGCTGTCACCGGGTGAAGCGTAGAGCGCCGCCAACAGATCGCCCTGTTCAATCTTCGTGGGTAGGCCGGTGGACGGGCCGCCGCGTTGAACGACAATCACCACCAGCGGCACTTCGGCCATCACCGCGTATCCCAAAAACTCTGTCTTCAGAGCCAGACCCGGGCCAGAGGTGATCGTCACCGCTGTCTTGCCCGCATAAGAGCAGCCAATCGCGAAACCGATGGCCGCAATTTCATCTTCGGCCTGGTGCACGAAGCCGCCGGCTTCCTGGAGTGCATTCGCCAGGAAGTGAGAAGCCGATGTCGCGGGTGTGATGGGGTACATCGAGCAGACTTCAATGCCCGCCGCCATGATGCCCAGGGCCAGGGCCTGATTGCCATTCATCACCACCATCGGCTGGGCGTGTTTGTGGGCCGGCACGCGAAAGCGCTGTTGCACGTTGGCGAGCGTCCAATCGTAACCGTCGGCAAAAAGCGCCAGGTTCTTCTCGATCGCGGCGTCGCCTTTTCGGGAGAAGCGCCGGCTGATGCTCTCCCGCACCGTGGCGGCATCGAGATCATAGATGGCGCACAGCAGACCGAGGGCCCACATGTTCTTGCCCTTGCGGGGATCGTCAGTGTGTTGGCGGCACTGCGCCTCGATCGGTGCTTCGATCACCGTGTAGGCCCGCCGTCGAAAGTCCTCGATCGCCTCCTGGTAGCGGCGCCGGATTTCGTCATCGGGATGTTCCGCCCACGTGCGGTCGACAAACACGATCGTGCCGGAGCGAAGCGCCCCGGCGTCGATGCGGCTATAAAGCACCTGCTCATTCAGGGCCACCACGATGTCGGCATGGTCGCCTGCATTGGTGACCGGATTCGATCCCAGCCGGATACGGTTGCCGCTGGCCCCGGCGCGGGAGCGGCTGGGCGGCTCGATCTCGGCGGGAATGATCTCGACGGTCCAGATGCCGTTGCCGTTGCGCGCCACCAGATCGGCGAACATCTGCCCGCAGGTTTGCGCGCCTTCCCCGGAGTCGCTGACGATCTCGACGATGTGCTGATCAACCACACGGACCGTGCTGGTGGATGGAGTGGCTTCTAAGTCGGCCATCGTGGTGGACATCGGTTAATTACCTCCCGGCGCGGATTCAAGGACCATTCGGAAACCGTCTGTCATATACCGGCGTCCATCCGGGTCGATCAGAAGAGCTTCAACACGCTCCGCCCGTGCGAGCACCATGCCCTTCTCTGGCCCGAGGATGAAGATGCCTTTGGCGATCACCACGCCCTGTTCCGCCGTCGCCGCCAGCACGCTGACCGAGGCCGCCGCACGCGCGGGCCAACCGGAGCGGACATCGATGATGTGGTGATAACGGACCCCGTCGACGATCCGGAACCGCTCATAATCGCCCGAGGTCACCAATGCCTGATTGCGTGGCTGCACCAGGCCCAGCAGCCGGCCGCGATCCTGGCGCGGATGCTGAATCCCCAATCGCCAGGGGACTCCGTGGCGGTCGCCAGAGACACGCACATCGCCTCCGCCGTCCACCATCGCGTTGCCAAAGCCCGCTCGGGTCAACACTTGGATGGCGCGATCCACCGCGTAGCCTTTCGCGATGCCGCCCAGACCGATACTCATTTGAGCGGCAGGCAGGAATACGCGATTGCCCTCAATCTGAATGGCTCGATAGTTCACGTTGCGCCGGGCCGCTTCTACCAACTGGGGCGTGGGCGGCACGAAGTGATCGTCGAACTTCCAGATCTTCCCCATGCCGCGCCAGGTGATGTCGAAGGCCCCTTCAGTCTTGTGGCTGTATCGGATGCTGCGCTCAATCATCTCGCGCAGTTCTTGCGGTACCTCCACCGGATGCTTGCCAGCGGCGGCGTTCACCTGAGACAACGGCGAATCCGGCTTCCATTCACTCATCAGCCGGTCCACACGGTTCAGCTCGGCATAGGCCTGCTCAATCGCGGCGCGGGCTGCATCCGGTCGGCCTTCATCGAACACTTCGATGGTCCAAACAGTACCCATCAGTGGGCGGCTTACCCGAAGGCTCGAGGTGGGCCGATCCCAAGGTGCTAGCCGGAACGCCAACAACGCGCTCGCGATCCCGAGGAACAGAAACGTGCGTCGCCAGAGAGCGGCCATGTCCAGCAAGGCAAGCAAGTTGGGGGCCAAACCACCTCAAACGAGTGGCCCTGCGCTTGCAATGCCATTGCCGTGCATACGGCCATTGTGGCGACGGGACGTTCCGCAAAGCGAGCTTCGGTGCCAATTTCAGGGGCTTCAGCACAATCCATGAGCTTTCAGGCCGTCCTCAATGGGGTAGATGCCCCGGGACCATGGGGCATCTACCCCACTGGTAACTGCGCAGAGGGCGTCTCGGGGTGGATCAAGTGATGACTGAGTTTCTGATCGCCGGTGGAATCATGGGGGCGATAGGCGCAACGCTGGCGGCGGTGCTGGCTTTCGCGGACAAGAAACTCTACGTCTATGAAGATCCCCGGATCGATGAGGTGGAAGGCCTGTTGCCCAAGGCCAATTGCGGCGCCTGCGGCTGTGCGGGATGCCGGGCCTTCGCCGAGAAAGCCGTCAAGGGCGAGATTGCTCCCGGCAAATGCACTGTCAATAGCGCAGAAGGCGTTGCGGCCGTCGCGGCGCTGCTGCAGATTGACGCGGGAACGGAAGAGAGGCGGGTCGCGCGCTTGGCTTGCGCGGGTGGTCCACATGTGGCCCGGCATCGCGCCCTCTATATCGGTCTGCCCACCTGCCGCGCGGCGGCTCTGGTGAATGGCGGAGCCAAGGGATGCAGTTGGGGCTGCCTGGGATTGGGCGATTGCGAACGCGTGTGCACCTTCCAGGCGATCCACATGAGCGGGCACAGCCTGCCGGTGGTGAACGAACCGCTCTGCACGGCTTGCGGTGATTGCGTGGAAGTGTGCCCCAAGCAGTTGTTCTCGCTGCACGCGGTCAGTCACCGGCTTTGGGTCGCTTGCCGCAACATGGCCGATGGCGCTCAGGCGGAGGCCGACTGCGAAGTGGCGTGCACCGCGTGTGGGCGGTGCGCGGTTGACGCTCCGGGTGGATTGATCCAGATCGTCAACAACCTGGCGGTGATTGACTACGGCCGGAACTCGCTGGCTTCACCCGTCCCCACGCAGCGATGCCCCACCGGCGCGATCGTTTGGTTCGAGAAAGACCAAGGCCCCCTTCGCGGGCCGGAAGCAAAGCGCATCACGCGCCAATCCCCATTGCCCGTTCGGGCGGCGGATCTGCCAACGCAACGCGCAACAAGTTCCTACGAGGGAATGCACTCATGAATGCTAAACAGACTTTCCGATTTCCCGGTGTCCGGCAGGCGATGGACGGCAATACGGCCGTCGTCATGTGCGAGCGGGAATCAAGTGATGCCGCTGGTGCCTATCCCATCACTCCCTCCACCCAGATGGGTGAGTATTGGGCCGAGGAAGCCGCCAAGGGTCACATCAACATCTCCGGGCGTCCGCTGATCTTCATCGAGCCCGAGGGCGAGCATGCCGCCGCTGCCGTGACGGCCGGCCTGTCGATGACCGGTCTTCGTGCCACCAACTTCTCCTCCGGCCAGGGCATCGCCTACATGCATGAGTCGCTCTACGCGGCGGTCGGCAAGCGGTTGACCTACGTGCTGAACATGGGCTGCCGGGCGATGACCAAGTCGACGCTGAATGTCCATGCCGGGCATGACGACTATCACTGTATTGACGATACCGGCTTCTTCCAGTTGTTCGGCAAGAGCGCCCAGGAAGTCTGCGACCTCAACATCATTTCGCACCGCATTGCCGAACTGGCGCTGACGCCCGGCATCTGCGCGCAGGATGGCTTTTTGACCACTCACCTGATCGAATCGTTGATGCTGCCCGAGCGCGAGTTGATCGCCACTTTCCTGGGACGCCCCGACGACATCATCGATACGCCCACACCGGCTCAGCGCATCCTGTACGGGCCCCGCCGCCGCCGCATTCCGGAGCTTTGGACGGTCGACAATCCCGTGATGATCGGCACCGTCCAGAACCAGGATGCCTACATGCAAAGCGTCGCCGCCCAACGGCCTTACTTTTTTAACCACATCGCGGGCATCACGGATCAGGCCATGGAGGAGTTCCATGCGCTCACCGGCCGTCGCTATCAGCGGGTCTCCACCTATCGCACCAGTGATGCCGACTATCTGATTCTCGGGCAAGGCAGCATGCTGGTCACCGCGGAGGCCGTGGCCGACTACCTGCGCGAGACGCGCAAGATCAAAGTCGGCGTGGTGAATCTCACCATGTTCCGGCCCTTCCCGGGCGAACTATTGGGCAGTTTGCTCCAGGGCCGCAAAGGTGTGGCCGTGCTGGAGCGCGTCGATCAGCCGCTGGCCATGGACCTGCCGCTGATGCGCGAGGTCCGGGCGGCTCTGGGACGCTGTGTCGAGAATGGCAACACCGCCAATCGCTCCATTGTGCATGAGGGTTACGCCAGCTACCGCAAGCCCGAAGACATACCGCCGCTCTATTCGGGGTCCTTCGGCCTGGGCAGCCGCGATCTGCAGCCCGAGGGCTTGATCGGGGCCATCGAGAATATGCTGCCCACCGGCGGGCACCGCAAGTTCTACTATCTGTCGATCGACTTTGTCCACGACAGAGCATTCACGCCCAAGCAGGAGATTCACCAGATCCAGGTGGCCGACGCGTACCCCGGGTTGAAGGAACTGGCCGTGCACGGCAGCGAGAACCCCAACCTGATGCCCAAGGACAGCATCACCGTCCGCTTCCACTCTGTCGGCGGATGGGGAGCGATCACGACGGGCAAGAACTTGGCCATGACGCTGTTCGATCTGCTGGGATACCACATCAAGGCGAATCCCAAGTACGGTTCGGAGAAGAAAGGCCAGCCAACCACCTACTACCTTTCCGCCGCCCCGGAACCCATCCGCATCAACTGCGACTACCTGTTTGTCGATGTCGTCCTGTCGCCGGACCCCAACGTCTTCCTGCACTCCAACCCGCTGGCCGGGCTGAAGCGCGGCGGCGTCTTCATTCTTCAGAGCTCGTTTACCGATCCCCAGGAAGTGTGGGCGCAGATCCCGGAAAAGTTCCAGCGCATCGTGATCGACAATGACATCCGCCTCTATTACCTGGATGCCTTCAAGATCGCCCGCGAAGAAGCCACCGATACCGAGCTCCAGTTCCGCATGCAAGGCAACGCGTTCCAGGGGGCGTTCTTTGCGGCCTCACCCGTGATGTTGCAGGCCAAGCTAACGGACCAGGCGCTTTTCCAGGCCATCCGGTCGCAGCTGGAACACAAGTTCGGCACCAAAGGCGCGCGCGTCGTCGAGGACAACGTCCGCGTCGTACGCCGGGGCTTTGATGAAGTGCGTGAGGTGACGGACAAGCAGTTGCAAACCGCTCCAGCAGCTCTGCGCAAGGCTCCGGACGTCCCGCCGGTGCTGATGCGGCAGGTGGCCAGCGCCACGGCCACCACCGACATTCACCGCTTCTGGGAACAGACAGGCACGTTCTACTCGACCGGGCGCGGCAACGATAACTTGGCAGATCCGTTCATCGGGCTCAGCTTTATCCCCGCCACGACCGCACTGTTCCGCGACATGACCGGCGTGCGCTTTGAGCATCCGGAATGGATACCGGCCAACTGCACCGCCTGCGGCTCCTGCTACACCATCTGCCCCGATAGTGCGATCCCCGGACTGGTGCAGCCAGTGCTGACGGTGCTGGAGACGGCGATGCAGAAGGTGGTGGAGAGCGGGCAACCGACCAAGCACCTGCCGCGAGCCATCCGCTCGCTCGACCAGAAGCTGCGCACGCACCTTGCCGACGGGATGAGCCGGCCCGACGTGGGTCGCATGCTGGATCTCGCGATCGAGGAATTGATCACGGGCTCGACGCTTGAAGTGGCCGAGAAGGCCAACCTGGCCGATGAACTCGAATCGCTGCGCGCGGCGATTGGCGATTTCGCGTTTGCCACGCCCCAACCTTTCTGGACGGCGCGGGAACGCAAACAGAAGGGCTCCGGCGGATTGCTGGCGATCACCGTCAATCCCTATGCCTGCAAGGGCTGCATGGAGTGCGTGAAGGTCTGCCATGACGATGCGCTTCGCCCCGTCAAACAGACGCCGCAGACAGTGGACCGGCTCCGCCGCAGCTGGGAGTTCTGGCAGGCCCTTCCCACCACACCGCCCGACTTTATCCGCATTGAGAATCTCGATGAGGGCATTGGTGCGCTGCACACCCTGCTGCTCGACAAGAAGAACTACATGGGCATGGTGGGCGGCGATGGTGCCTGCCTGGGCTGCGGCGAGAAGACGGTGGTCCACCTGTTTGTGGCCACCGCCGAAGCGCTGATGCAGCCGCGTGTCGCCAAGCAGGTGGCGAAGATTGACGACCTGATCGCCCGCCTGGATCAACACATCCGCCTCAAACTTGCCTCGACGATTGACTTAAGCGACGACGCCCGCGTGGCCTCGGCGCTCGACACGCTGAAGAACCATGACGTCACGCTGGCGAACTTTTCAGAGAAGCTCGATGAACGGCACGCGGGCCAGACCATTGATCCGGATTGGCTCCGTTGGACCTCGCAACTGATCGCGAAGTTGCGCCATCTGCGCTGGCAGTATGCCGAAGGCACCGGGCGCCGGGGCCGGTCCAGCATGGGCATCGTGAACTCCACCGGCTGCACGTCGGTGTGGGGCTCCACGTACCCGTTCAATCCTTATCCGTTCCCGTGGACCAACCACTTGTTCCAGGATTCGCCGTCGATGGCGATGGGCATCTTTGAGGGGCACATGGCCCGCATGGCGGAAGGCTTTGCCGCCATCCGGATGGCGGACCTGGAACTCGCCGGTGGCTACCGCAAGGACAAGCACGGTGAGTTCTTCACCTACTTCAACTGGAAGCAGTTCTCCGATGAGGAGTTCCACCTCTGCCCGCCCGTCGTCTCCATTGGCGGCGACGGTGCGATGTATGACATCGGGTTCCAGAACCTGTCACGCATGATGATGTCCGGCAAACCGATCAAGGTGCTGGTGCTGGATACGCAGCTCTACTCCAACACCGGCGGCCAGGCCTGCACGTCCGGCTTCACCGGCCAAGTCTCCGATATGGCCCAGCACGGCAAGGCGTTCCAGGGTAAGGAGGAGGTCCGCAAGGAGATTGCGCTCATCGGCATGGCGCACCGCACCACCTACATCGCGCAGGGGACCACGGCCAACACGTCACACTTGATCGAGTCCTTCGTAGAAGGCTTAAACGCGCGCCGCCCGGCACTGTTCAACATCTACAGCCCCTGCATGCCGGAGCACGGGATCGGCGACGACCTGGCCGAGCACCAGAGCAAGCTCGCCGTCGAATCGCGGGCCTATCCGCTGATACGCTACAACCCCGACAAGGGAGACCTGCCGGAAGAATGCTTCAACCTGGAGGGCAACCCCGCCGCTGACGAGGACTGGCCCACCTACACGCTGAAGTATCAGGATGAGTACGGCGCCCCGGCGGAGATGGAAGTTCCGCTGACCTTTGCCGACTTTGCGATCACCGAAGGCCGCTTCCGCAAGCAGTTCCGTACGGTACCGCGTGACGCCTGGAACGACAACATGATTCCGCTGGTGGAGTATCTGGAATTGGGTGGTGAAGACCGGGATGGCAAGTTCCCCTTCATCTGGGCCGTGGACCGCAAGAACCGTCTGATTCGAGTGATCCCGGCCGCTCCGCTGGTCCGTTCGTGCGAAGACCGCCGCCAGTTCTGGCGGATGCTGAAGGCACTGGCGGGCATCCGTCCGCCGGTCGACACGACGGCCATTGCCGAACAGGCACGGAGCGAGTTTGCCCAATCGATCGCCTCGCAATTGGTCGCACTGGCGGCGAGCGGCGGCATTATAGGAGGCAGCACGGCACCGACGCTGGCACCGGCGCTGGCACCGGCACTGGCGCCCGCAGACGCAGCGGCGCCGATCGCGATGAAGCTGGCCGCAGATCCCTCCCCGGCGGTAGCTGTGGCGCAGCCTGCAACGGCGGCGGTGGCCACCGCCAATGGTGACGCTCCGGCGACGGCCTGGATTGAATCCGCTCTGTGCACGTCATGCGATGAGTGCATGCGGATCAATTCGAAGATCTTCGCCTACAACGCCAACAGGCAGGCCTTTGTGAAGGACCCCCAAGGCGGGCCTTTCCGGGATCTGGTGCGCGCCGCCGAGAAGTGCACGGCGCAGATCATCCATCCCGGAATGCCGCTGAACGCTTCGGAGAAAGATCTGGACAAGCTGATCAAGCGGGCGGCGAAGTACAACTAGCCTCCGGAACGAACCCATGAACTTCTTTGGTGCAGAACGCTTCTTCGGGCCCAAAAGGCTTTGGCGGGGAATCCATGTCCCCGAGCACAAGGAGCAGACCGCGCATCTGCCCATCCGCCGCCTGCCCTTTCCGCCGCTGCTGATCGTGCCGCTCTCTCAGCATGCCGGCAAGCCGGCCAAGGCTATTGTGCATGAGGGCCAGGAAGTGGTCCGCGGTGAGCCTATTGCCGAGGCCGATGGGTTTATGAGTGTTCCCATGCACGCCCCGGCTACCGGTCGCGTGGAGCGGATCGCCCCCGCGCCCAGCGCCAAGGGCGAGCTAACACCCGCCATCTACATCCGGCCCTACCCCGGAGCGAGCCAGGAAGTGCTTTATGGTGCCGAGCAGAACATCGATCAGATGACACCCGCCCAGGTGGTGGCAGCTGTGCAGGCAACGGGCGTCGTTGGACTGGGGGGCGCGGCCTTCCCCACCCACGTGAAGCTGAAGGTGCCGGAAGGGAAGAAGATCGACACCGTTGTCGTCAACGGTTGTGAATGCGAACCCTATCTCACCACCGACCATCGCGTCATGGTTGAATACCCCCGCCAAGTGCTCCACGGAGCGCGGATCGCGATGCGCGCCGTGGGCGCGGAACGCGCGGTGGTGGGCGTTGAGGATAACAAGCCGGATGCCCTGGCGGCATTGCGGGCAGCCAATGGCGACCGTCCCGGCATTCTGATTGAAGCGGTGGCGGCGAAGTATCCGCAAGGCGCGGAGAAGATGCTGGTGAAGGTGCTGTTGGGCCGCGAGATCCCGGCTGGCGGATTGCCAGCCGATGTTGGCCTGGCGGTGTTCAACGTCGCCACGCTGGCACAGATCGGCGAGCTGCTGCCGGACCGTCAAGGCTTGATCGAACGCGTCGTCACGATCGCCGGCCCGGCCGTGAGCAAGCCGGGAAACTACCTCATCCCGTTGGGCACGCCGCTCCGCTGGGCGCTGGAGCAGGCTGGTTGTACTGACCAGGCAGTCTCCGTGGTGCTGGGCGGACCGATGATGGGTGCCGCCGTCGGCTCTTTCGACATTCCCCTCACAAAAGGCGTGACGGGAGTGCTGGTGCTGGCCAAGGGCGGTGCCTACGGCGAGGCGCAGGTCTTTCCGTGTATCCACTGCGCCGCCTGCGTGAATGTCTGCCCTCTTCAGCTTGACCCCTCACATCTGGGCCTGCTGGCCCGCAAGGATCGCTACGAGGAGATGGAGACGGTCTACCACCTGAATGATTGCTTTGAATGCGGCTGCTGCAGCTACGTCTGCCCCGCGCATATTCCTCTGGTGCAGTACTTCCGCGTCGCCAAGCAGATGAACCGTGAAAGGAAAGCGCGCTCATGAGCGGTACGACCATCATCGAAGTCCGCACGTCGCCGCACTTGCATGGGCCCATGACGGTGGAAACCATCATGCGCCACGTCATCTATGCGCTGTTGCCAATTGCGGCGTTCTTCAGTTGGCACTTTGGCCTCAGCGCTGCGCTGCTGCTGGCGGTCACCACCGCTGGTTGCGTGCTGGCGGAGCACACGGCGTGCCGGCTGTCAGGCAAGCGATCCACCGTGAACGACTACAGCGCGGCCATCACGGGCCTGCTGCTGGGCCTGACGCTGCCTCCGGGCCTTCCGTTGTGGATGGCGGTGGTGGGCTGCCTGGTGGCCATCCTGCCCGGCAAGCTGCTGTTCGGCGGGCTCGGCTCCAACGTGTTCAATCCCGCCTTGGTGGGACGTGCGTTTCTCCAGGCAGCGTTTCCAGTGGCGGTCACCAACTACACCCCGGGCTTGGCGGCGAACCGGTTCGTGGAGTTCATCCCCAGCACTTGGGCCGTTCCGCTGATGAAGCCTGCTCCGTTGAATGACTGGCTGGCCAAAGTGGCGGTGGATGGCTTCACCGGAGCTACTCCGCTGGCGATGCAAAAGTTTGACCACATTTACAGCGAGCTCGGGCCGCTGCTTTGGGGCCTGGGCCCCGGTTCCCTGCCCGGTTGCCTGATCCTGCTTTGCGGCGCTTATCTGGTGGTGCGCGGCATGATGGATTGGCGGATCACGGCGTCGATGATCGCAGGAGCAGCCGCGACCGGCGGCATCTTCCACCTGGTGAACCCCGCGTTGTATCCAGACCCAGTTTGGGTGGTGTTCACCGGCGGTCTCCTTCTGGGGGCCACGTTCATGGCCACTGACCCGGTGGCATCCCCGGTGACGCCGCGTGGCATGTGGATCTACGGCCTGTTGATGGGGGTTCTGACGGTACTCATCCGCAATCTCGGCGGGCTGCCGGAGGGAGTGATGTACGCCATCCTATTCGGGAATGCGCTTTCTCCGTTGATTGACCGCTTGACGCCGCCGCGTCCCTATGGTGCCCGGAAAGCGCAGGTGCCGCAATGACCGGCGCCACCACCAAGAGTGCCCAGATGATTCGCTTCCTGGGCTTTGTCTCGCTTCTGTGTGGCGTGTTGATCGTCGGCGCGCACATCACCTCGCAGAGCCGCATCCGGGTGAACCAGGAAGAGATCCTGAGGGAATCGCTGGCGCAGTTGTTGCCCGGAATGACCAGGCAAGTGATCTACATCGTTACCCCAACGGGCAAGCTGGCATCCGCCGCAAGCGGCGAGAGTGGCGGGAAGCGCATCTTTGCCGGCTTCGATGCGGGTGGCAAGTTCCTGGGAGTGGTGCTGGAAGCCAGTGAGCGCGGCTACGCCGATGTCATCTCCGCCATGTATGCGTACTCGCCGGGATCGCAGACCATCACCGGATTTTCGGTGCTTGAAATGAAGGAGACGCCGGGCCTGGGCAACAAGATCGGATCCGACCCAGATTTCCTGGCGAACTTCAAGGCGCTGGATACAACCCATCCCGTGGCTGCGGTGAAACACGGCAAGAAGACGAATCCCTGGGAGATCGATGCCATCTCGGGTGCCACCATCTCGTCCCGCGCCGTGGGCCGCATGCTGGCCGCCAGCGTCCAGGAGATGGCACCCATCATTGCCCGTCACCGGGACCGGATTGAGCGAGGGAACTGATGAAAGAGACCGCCCCAAATCCATTTATCAACGGCCTTTGGCGCCAGAATCCGACCTTTGTCCAGATCCTGGGCATGTGCCCTACCCTTGCCATCACCAATAGCGTCCAGAACGCCATTGCCATGGGCCTGGCCACGGCTTTCGTGCTGATCTGTTCCAATGGCCTGATTGCCGCCATCCGGAAGCACGTACCCAAACAGGTGCGTATCGCTACCTACATCGCCATCATCGCCACCGCCGTCACGGTGACCGACTACCTCGTGAAGGCCATCAGCATCAGTGTCTACAAGGCCCTGGGGCCCTTCATTCCGCTGATTGTGGCCAACTGCCTGGTGCTGGAACGAGCGGAGGGCTTTGCGGCGAAGAAACCAGTGATCCCCTCCATGATGGATGGCGCCGGCATGGGCCTGGGGTTCGCCTTCGGACTGACGTGTCTAGGCACGGTGCGTGAGGTACTGGGAGCAGGCACCTTTCTGGGCATTCATCTGTTCGGCCCCAACTTTGAGCCTTGGGTGCTGTTCCTGTTGCCGCCGGGCGGATTCATCTCCCTAGCCATCTGGCTGCTGATCTTCGCCAGTTACCGCGAGCGCAAAGACCGGCGGGAGCGGGCCCGGGCGGCGTTGCTCACAATTCAACCGGCGGAGGTACAGTCATGAACGAATCTTTGGGCCACATTTTCGTGGACGCGTTTCTGATCAATAACTTCGTTCTCTGCGTCTTCCTCGGCATGTGCTCATTCCTGGGCTTGTCCAGCAAGGTCTCGACCGCGTGGCGGATGGGTGTCTCGGTGATCTTCGTCATCACTGTCAGTGCCATCCTTTCCTATGGCACGAACCTGATTCTGGTGGCCTTCCATGCTGAGTATCTGCGGCTGATCACCTACATCGTCATCATCGCAGCCACGGTCCAGTTGACCGAGATGTTCATCAAGAAGAAGAGTCCGGAACTGTTTCGTGAGTTGGGTATCTACCTGCCCCTGATCACCACTAACTGCGCCGTGCTGGCCGTGCCGCTGTTCCAGACAGCACGCGGCTACAACCTGCTGCAGAGCACGGTGTTCGCGCTGGCGGCCAGCGGCGGGTACTGCATGGCGATGGTGCTGCTGGCCTTGGTGCGGGAGCGGACCGAACTCTCCGACGTGCCCAGCCTGGCCCGTGGCACCGCGCTGACCCTGGTGCTGGCCAGCATTCTTTCCATGGCCTTTATGGGCTTTGCCGGCATGGGTGGTGGCGGATGACCTACCAGGAAGCGATCATCCGGCTATTGGGTGCGACGGCGGGCATGTTTGTCGTGCTCGGCCTTTGGGTGGTGATTCAGAATACCGTCCGGCGCTACTCAGGCTGCGCCAACCCGGACAAGGATGTGTTGGAGTTCATGCTCCACGGTTGCGGAGGTGGCTGTGGTGGCCGGGGCGCCTGTCACGCAGATGACAACGAAACGCATTTAGACATGGTGGAGGAAATCGAACCTCCAGTAAAGCAAGGTGCACGATGAGACTATCTGACTACGACGTAAACAAACCTTACACGACGACCCTTGTCAGCAGTGAGCGCATCACGCCAGTCAATTGGGAGGCGGAGGTGAGGCACTTGGTTCTGCGCCTGCCGAACGCTCCTTTTGAGTACGTGGAAGGACAAAGCATCGGCGTGCTGGTGCCAGGTCCGCACGAGTTCGGCAACGCGCATCACCTGCGGCTCTACTCCATCGCCAACCCGCGCGGAGGCGATGATGGCCGGGGCGACACCATCTCCATCTGTGTGCGCCGCTGCTTCTCGATTGACGAAATCAGCGGCGAACGCTACCCCGGCCGCGCATCGAACTTCCTGTGCGACGCCAACCCTGGCGACCCGGTCCAGATCACTGGACCCTATGGCAATGCCTTCGAGATACCGATCTCAAACGACCTGAATCTGCTGATGGTCGGCACCGGCACGGGCATCGCGCCTTTCCGCGCCTTCGTGAAGCGCATCTATCAACGCCACGGCCAGTGGAAGGGGAAAGTCCGGCTGTTCTACGGGGCCAAGAGCGGTGTGGAGATGCTCTATCTGAACGACCTCCGGCAGGACCTGGCCTTGTACTACGATCAGGCCTCTTTCAAGGCCTTTGAAGCCATCAGCTCCCGCCCGCACTACGACGCGCCTCCGGACCTGGACCGCGCCATCGTCGAAAACGGAGCCGAGATCTGGGAGATGGTCCAGGACCCCAAGACGATGGTGTACGTCGCCGGACTCCGCAATGCCGCTCAGAAGTTTGAAGCTGGCATGGAACAACTCGCGGGCAGCCCGGAAGCCTGGGAGGCGGCAAAAGCGGCGTTGATCGCCGAGCAGCGGTACGCTGAATTGCTATACGACTAAGTTTCCGGACCGCCGGATGTAAGCTATGAAGACGATATGCCCAATCCCCGTTTTGATGTCGTGATTGTCGGCAGCGGTCCCGGAGGCGGCATCGCATCGTACGTGCTCGCCAAGCACGGGCTAAAGACGGCGCTGGTTGAGTCGGGGAAGCGGCTGCGTCCCGGCGTTGACTTTAATGCGCATGGCCCGTATCTCCCGCAACTGGATGCGCGGCTCTCAAGAGGCCGCTCGCCTTACTACCGCGTGACCGAATATCAAGATAAAGATCACTTTACGGGCGTGGGGGACAACCCCCGCCACGGCCTCTTGCGTGCCCTTGGCGGACGTTCGTTGTGCTGGGCGGGCCATACCCTCCGCTTCGGTCCAGCTGACTTCCGGGGCTGGCCGATCCCTTACGAGGAAGTGGCTCCGTACTATGCGCGAACCGAGCGGTTGATGTGTGTCTCGGGCTTCAAGGACGGACTCGTGAATCTTCCTGACGGCGACTTCTTGCCCGGTGTCCCTATGCGCTGCAACGAGAGGATGCTGTGGCGCGGCGTCCAGAGACTCAAGGCTCGTGGCCGGGCCATGGAGTTTATCGCGCAGCGCAAAGCCATTCCTACCGTCCATGGCGCGGGTCGCGTGAAATGCCATTACTGCGGACACTGCATGGCCGGATGCGAGGTCGATTCCAAGTACACCTCGGCCAACACACCCATTCCCTTAGGGCTCAAGACCGGTAATCTCACGGTCCTCACCGGCACCATGATGACCCTTATTCGGATGCGTGACGCAGGCCATGTTGCGGGCATTACCTGTATCAATGAGAAGGACGAAGAGGTCAAATATGACTGCAAGGCGCTGGTGCTTGCCTGCAGCACGGTCGAAACGGCCAGGCACCTGCTCATCAATCGCATCGCGAACAACAGCGGCCGCGTCGGTCGGGGATTGACGTCGCACTTCGGCGTCACCGTCACGGGAATCTTTGACGAATTGAGAACCCGTAATGCATCCAACGACGACGGCACCGACTACTACCATTCGCTTCTGACCGGCATGTATTGGGACAAGCCCAGCTCCAAGTTCGAAGGGACCTATCAAGTGCAATGTGGAGGTGGGCTCCACCCGGCGCGTCTGCCCGTAAGAGAGATTCCTGGCTATGGTGCTGCATTCAAGAAGGAGCTCCGCGAAGCCAACGTGGCCCATGCCAGTATGAACCTGCAGGGTATGTTGCTGCAGACGCCGCGAAACTTCGTCGATCTGGATGACAGCCGCAAAGACCGGTTCGGCCTTCCTTTCCCGCGCGTCCATTTGCACTACTCCGACAGCGATGTGGCAATGGCCAACGACATGGTGGAGACCTGCGAAGAAATAGTGCGTGTCGGCGGCGGCCAGGTTCATGCGACGCCGGGCAAAGTGACCGCCGACAAGATTGTGATCGACTCCAATCACTGGGTGGGGACCGTGGCCATGGGCGCCGATCCCCGGACTTCGGTACTGAATCGTGATGCCCAGTCGCATGAGATCAGCAACTTGTTCGTGGGTGACTCGTCGGTCTTCCCTCGCTATCCCGAAAAGAATCCCACGCTAACCAACGTTGCCCTTTCCTGGCGCATGAGTGATAGGCTGGCCGACAAGATGCGCAAAGGAGAATTGGGCGCATGAACCGGCGCGAAGTGTTCCCGATACTGGGTGGAGCGGCCACCGCGTTCGCCGCGCCTCCCGCCGACTATCAGCCACGAGCGCTCAATCCAGATGAGTATGCCTTGGTGACACGCCTCGCCAATCTGATCCTACCGGCTGACTCAACTTCGGCTGGCGCTGGAGATGCGGGTGTCGCCTACGTCATCGATACCTTGCTCCGCTATGGACCCAGCCCGAATCGCGATGAGTTTCGGGCCGGTCTGGCACTGCTGGCTGGCCTCGCGGGATCCGCCCTTGATAGCAGCCTCGCCAGGCTCGCTGTGGATGAATCGAAGCCTGGTGCTTTCTTCGGCCGGCTGAAGTCGATGGTGGTGGATGCCTATTGCTTGACTGCCGAAGGGCGGAAGTACCTCAAGTACACTGGCGACAGCGCGATTGAAGAGTTCAAGGGCTGTGATCATCCCGAGCATCATCGCCCGTGAAAGGGTCGCCCGCATGATTCCCCTTCAATCTCTCATTCTGCCCATCACTAGGTGCCGCGAAGAGCCGAGCTGGAGATGCTGAAAGGGGAATATCGCGGAGCAGGTTGAGCAGATCGACCTGGCGCCGGCTCAGCGGCAGTTGCGGGCCTTGCTCCAGATCGCGACGCGCGAAGCGGTACGCCGTCGCGCCTGTTTACAGGGCCGTGGCGCAGACATGTTCCGCTGACGCGACACCGTACTTCTTGGCCATGGCGAGCCCACCCAGGATGCGGCGCTCGAGAATCCATGTTGGCGGTTTTGACTCCAACACACCACTCGGAAACGAAGTCCATCGCCCATCGCTGATCCGGCTTACTCACCGCGCTCTGTTAGGGCGTCAGGTTAAGAACTCCGCCATGGGTATCGTGCTCGGAGTCTCAGGGTGCCGTGTGTTCGCTCCCTACCTCTGAAGCAGTCTGGAGGCGTTTACAACTCAGAAGCCAGCAAATTTGACGACGAGCCGAGCACAGCGATTCACGCCACATCTGACGAAACGGCAAGGCTCCACACGACAGTGACATAATTGCGGTCGCCGCCGAGGTTGAATGCCATGAATATCCGATTCGTTTCACTGATCATTGGAGCGCTGTTGATGGGCAGTGCTTTCGCCCAAACAAAGTCATCCAACATCCGCTATGTGGAGAATGGCCATCCCCGCCATGTTCTGGATATCTACACGCCGGACAAGCCCGCTGCGGGGGCCTTGCCCGTCATATTCTGGGTCCACGGAGGCGGGTGGCAGGCGGGAGACAAGAGCGATGTCGCGCTGAAGCCGAAGGTGCTGACAGAGCGCGGATTCATCTTTGTCTCGACCAACTACCGGCTGCTGCCGGAAGTGGGTATGGCCGAGTTGATGGGCGACGCCGCGAAGTCGCTCGGGTGGGTGCACCGGAACATCGCCCGGTATGGCGGTGATCCGGCACGGATCTTCGTAGGCGGGCATTCGGCCGGAGCCCAGGTGGCGGCGCTACTGGCAACCGATGACCGGTACCTGAAGAAGGAGGGTGTGCCTTTCGCTGTGCTGAAGGGCTGCATCCCGGTGGACGGCGACACTTATGACATTCCCAAGATCATCATGACCGCCGAGCAGCGCCAGGCGATCTATGGAGGAAAGATGTTTGCCTTCGGCCATCGTCAGAAGTTTGGCAACGACCCGGAAAAGCACATCGACTTCTCGGCCGTCACCCATGTTGCCAGTGGCAAGGGCATCCCGCCCTTCCTGCTCCTGTACTTCTCCGGCAACGCGGATACGCGTGCTCAGGCGGAGCGCCTGGGGGCGGCCTTAAAGGCAGCGGGGGTTCCCGCAACTGTGTACGGCAAAGCCGACAGCAACCACAGCCGCCTGCATGATGACTTAGGCAAGCCGGACGACCCGGCCACGCAAGAACTCTACCGATTTCTGGACCATCTGGCCCGGAACTGACGGGGTGGCGCGAACTCGATTGGGGCCGAGTCTTAATTCCGATCCGCACCCATTCTCTCGGAACCAAACAACGGGGCGGGCTGAGTGGATACCGCCGTCCCTTCGCCACGGAAAATAGTCGCGATTCGCTCGCTCCTCGGCTATCCACGGGACAGATCGGAGCGGAATGAACTGGCCAGGACCGGGCGTTACTTGAAACCTGCCCTCGCGCTGAAGCGGGTCCGAAGAGCTTCGAGAGGTGACCGCGGGAAGCCAGGTGACTTCGTGGGATCAGGTTCCCGGACAGACACTTCGTTTCAATGGCAATGGGCGGTTCGCTGTCCCGATCACTCTGAACAGAGAGCCACACTGGAAGTCATTCAGAATAAATTCTGAATCGTGATGAAACGCCGCGGTCTGCTGTTTAACAGCAAACAGATAGGCCAGTCCGCCGTTATGGCCACCGGCGTGCACTGGGGTCTGGATGGAAATGATACTCAGCGACTCCCTCCTGCTAGTATTCGCGCAGTTCAGCCACTTCGTAGGCCTTGACGAAAGCGCGAAATACGAACGACCAATCGGGTCACGGGGTAAGCCAGTTCCCTGGGTCACTCCGGTATCCCAGCCGGGCGCTTTGCTCGCGCTTCCGCCGTCCTCGCCTGTTCCCTGCGGGATCTAGAAACATGAAGACATCCGACGTTCTTAAGGCTTGGTCGCAGATTCTGCGTGGCAAACAGCCATCCCTCTCCATTGAAATCACCCGCGAGTGCCCGCTGCGCTGCCCCGGATGCTATGCCTACGATGAGGCTCACTTGGGAGGCGGCGTGACCCTTCGATCCTTGAATGACCGCAAGGGTCAGGAACTCATCAGCGGCGTCCTGGAGATCGTCGACCGACTGAAGCCATTGCACTTGTCGATTGTGGGTGGCGACCCAATGGTGCGTTACAGGGAACTCCATGAATTGATACCAGCGCTGCTCGAACGCAAGATTCATGTGCAGCTTGTCACCAGCGCCTTTCGGCCACTGGCCGCCGAGTGGGCGTCCCAGCCCAACCTGACGATCGTCGTTTCGATTGACGGGTTGGCCCCGGAGCATGACATTCGCCGATCCCCTGCTACCTACGACCGGATTCTGAACAACATCGCTGGCCAGAACGTCGTGGTGCACTGCACGGTCACCGGCCAGATGATGAAGCGCCCGGGCTACTTGAGAGAGTTCCTCGATTTCTGGACGCCCCGGCCAGAGGTTCGGAAAATCTGGTTTAGCCTCTTCACCCCCCAGGTGGGCGACGACCTGCCCGAGATGCTCAGCCCGGACGAGCGAAGGCTCGCCATCGAAGATTTGAGTCGCTTGAGGAAGACACATCCTAAACTGGACATGCCGGAAGGGATGATCCGCCAATTCTCCTCACCACCGCAGAGCCCGGCGGACTGCGTGTTCGCTTTGACCACGCAGACTCTTTCGGCGGACCTCACGACGAAAATCACTCCTTGTCAGTTCGGAGGCAATCCCGACTGCAAGTCCTGCGGTTGTATTGCGTCGATGGGACTTGCCGCGGTTGCGGCGCACAAGATCGGCGGCGTCGTGCCGGTTGGAGCCATATTCAAGGCATCCATCGCTGTAGGACGGGCGATGGCCAGCCGGCCGCTTCCAGCGGTTAAGGGCAAAGCGTGGGCGCAATCCGGACTGCATGTGCTCAGCGAGAAAGTGCCCAATCCACCTTCAAACGTATCGAGCTAGCCACCCTAGCGTTACCGCACCGGGGACCCGCGAGCCGGGTCCGGGCTCATTCACTCGCTCCTGTCATCGGCCCTAGCGACTGTCAAGCCTAACAGCTCCACCAAGTCGGCCGGCGAATTGGCCCGTTCTAATCACTCGGCTGATTACTCGCCCCTGCCGCCCGGCCTTTTCCGGCCGATGCGGGCCAGGAAAAATCCATCGCCGAAATCAGAGATCTTTTCATCGTGACGATGGCAGGGGCGTTCGAGCTTTCCGCGCTCAGTTCGAGAAGCAGCAAATCGTCGCCGACCGTCAGCAGCGGGATGAACCGCAGTCCCTTGAATCTCTCCTCTAGCGATTTATCCGAACTGTGCAGTGCGGCGGACGCTCGCCGGCCCTTGCCCGGCCCCTGAGCGGTGAGTAGCGCCGGCAGCCATTCCGGGGGCCAAACGCGACCACACGTCGAGAGGGCGGCCATCAGCCCCCGGGTATCCATGGGTGCAAGGATCTACAAGAGGAGGTCAGGCAGTGCCCGGGAGAGCGTGGCTGACCGGCGATGATATATTCTCCTTGGGTCCGGGAGGCCTGACGTAGAAGTTCCCGGCCTACAGGGAGACTCTCAACGGGCATGGCTGGCGCAGTTGCGATCCGCCACAATTCGAAGGTGAGCTTGGCGCTCGGTGTGTATCTTACCCTGAGTGTCGCGTCGCCTTGTCTGCTGATCGCCGCCGATCATGAGGCGCTGAAGGCCGACGCCGAAAACTTCTTTCGCGGTCGCGTCACACCATTCGTCACCACCTACTGCCTACCGTGCCACCAGAATCGGCGCCCCACGCGGGCCGGTGTGAATTTCTCCCCCGCGCTCAATGACCCGGGTCATGCCGCCTTTACCGATCAGTGGAAAAAAGGCGTCGCCCGAGTAAAGGCGCACGACATGCCGCCCAAGGGAGCGGCGCAGCCCACCGAGGCCGATCGCCAGATGTTCATCGACTGGCTGGCGAAGGTGAAGTACCTCAGCCACCCGGATCCCGGACCTTTCGTCATCCGGCGGTTGACCAAAACCGAGTACGCCAACACCCTGCGGGATCTGTTTGGCGTGGACCCGTCGATTGCCGATGGCCTCCCGGATGAAGTCAGCGGCAAGGGTTACCTCAACTCCTTGTCGCCGCTTCAACTGGAGCAGTATCTCACCATCGCCGACCGCGTGTTGCGCCGCATCGTCGCGCCGGACGGGGCCCCGCCCACCAGCCTGGAGAAGCGGTTGTTTGGTAATCCGGCGCCGCCGAAATCGAACGAGTGGGCGGCAGCGCGGACCGTCGCCCGGGCACTGGCCCGGAAGGCCTACCGCCGGCCCCCCGCGGAAGTCGAGGTCGATGTCCTGATGTCCACGTTCGACCTGGGACGGCGGAACAATCTGCCTTATCCCAAGGCGCTCCACTTAGTACTGAAGGCCGTGCTGGTGTCTCCACAGTTCCTGTTCATCACTCCGGTGCGAGCAGCTGATACGGAAGTACCTTCACCCCAAGGCATCATCCCGCTCGACGACTACCAACTCGCTTCCCGCCTGTCGTACTTGCTTTGGTCCACCATGCCTGATGATGCACTACTCTCGCTGGCCGACGCCGGGCGGCTGCGTGAGCCGGCGGTCCTGAAGGCGCAGGCCAAGCGCCTGTTGGATG
The DNA here is from genome assembly GCA_947458745.1 of Bryobacteraceae bacterium. GTDB lineage: Bacteria > Acidobacteriota > Terriglobia > Bryobacterales > Bryobacteraceae > JAPKYZ01. Next base: position 110,547 of record CANGYQ010000015.1, read on the forward strand.
ATCCGCGGTCCCGGGCTTTGTTCGATGGCTTCGGCGCACAGTGGTTAAGCGTCGGCGGATTGAAGCGCCAAGTCTTCGATTCGGCGCTGTTCCCGCAGATGACCGCGGCCATGCGCCAATCGATGTATGACGAAGTCCGGCTGTTCTTTGAAAGCGTTGTCCGCGAGGACCAGAGCGTGATCCGTTTCGTCGACAGCGATTACACCTATCTCAATGAAGACGTCGCCGCCATCTACGGCCTACAAAAATCTGTCAAAGGCACCCAGATGCGGCGGGTGCGGCTCGGCGATGGTAATCGCGGCGGGGTGCTGGGGATGCCGGGAATTCTGGCCGCCACCTCCTTTCCCAATCGCACCAGCCCGGTGAGGCGCGGCGTTTGGGTGCTGGAACAGGTGCTGGGCGACGATGTACCGGCCGCCCCGCCGGACGTCCCGGCCTTGGACAAGCAGGATCAGTCCGCGGTCGCAAACTTGACGCTTCGTCAGCGGACGGAGTTGCACCGCACCAATCCAGTCTGCGCGAACTGCCATCAAGTGCTCGACCCGATCGGGTTCGGTTTGGAGAAGTTCGATGCCATCGGACGCTGGCGTGACCGTGACAGCAATGGCCAGCCCATTGACTCGGCCGGGGAACTTCCGGGAGGGCACCGGTTTACTGGCCCCCGTGACCTGAAGGCCATCCTCGCCACCAGGACCGACACCGTTGCCCGCAGTCTGTTAGGTAAGCTTTTGGCATATGCCCTGGGGCGGAAACTCGAAGGCTATGACGAGATCGTGGTGGACAAGTTAATGGATGAGATTGCTGCTGATGGTTACCGTATGCGGTCGCTGATCTACGGCGTCATCACGAGCTATCCGTTTACCCACCGCCGCGTGGAAGAAAGAAGAGGCATCAATGAGCAAACGCGCAGTAACTGACCGGCGAACTTATCTGAAGGGGCTAGGCGTGTCCCTGGCCCTGCCGCTGCTGGATTCCAAGGGATGGGCCGACACGGTCAAAGGCAAACCGCCGGTGCGCCTGGGCTTCATGTATATGCCCCATGGGGTGATCATGGACCAGTTCTGGCCGGCCGGTGCGGAGAGTTATCTATCCTCGCCGCCGCCAGCCCTAGAGTCGCTGCGTCCCGTCCTTGATCAGTGTCTGACGATGAAGGGGATCTCCGGTGTCCCGATCGCTCCGTTCAACGGCGCGCCGCATGCGCTGGAACTATCCACTTGGCTGACGGCGACCTTGCCCGCCGCCGACAAACGCAACGAGATCAGTATCGCGATCTCAGCGGATCAGATTGCCGCCAACCACGTGGGGGCCTTCACTACCCTGCCCTCACTGGAACTGGCCACGATGCCACAGACCTGGAAAGAGAACCAGGAAGGTCTCAATGAGGCCTACTATTCGCACTGCAGCTTTCGTTCTCCCACCCAGGCACTTCCAGCCGAGGTGAATCCGCGGAACGTACTCTATCGACTATTCAATAAACAGGAGCAAGCCAGCAGGGCGCGAGAAACATCGCCGCTCAGCTCATTGGACCGGAGCCTGCTGGACATTGTCCTAGGGGGCGCCAGAGACCTGCGCCGAACCCTGCCCGTCTCCGACCAACGGAAGCTGGATGAGTATCTCGACAGCGTGCGCTCCGTGGAGCGGCGCATCGCCGCTATTGAACAACGCCAGAAGGACGCCGCCTTAGAGAAGGCCGGTACCCGTTCAACTTCACGCCATGCGTCTGATTCGCCACCGATTGAGATCCGCATTCCGGAGGGCGACAAACGCAGTGAGTACATGCAGGTGATGTGTGACCTGAACGTGCTGGCATTTCAGACCGATACCACCCGCGTCAGCACCTATATCGGTTCGACGCCAAACGGTGCCTCCTACCCGGAACTGGGCTTCAATGACCAGCACCACTCAAACACCCATCACAACAACGAACCAGAGAAGGTTCGTAAAGTCGCCCGCATCACGGAGTTCAACATTGCGCAGTTTGCTTACATGGTGAAGAAGATGCACAGCCTTCGGGAAGGCGCTGGCACTTTGCTGGACAACTGCATCATGATGTGGGGCTCCGGCCTGGAGGATGGGAACAGACATACCCGTGAAAACTTACCCTTCATCATTGCCGGTAAAGGCGGCGGCTCAATCAAGACCGGACGCTTCCTGCCCAATGTAAAGGGGAATCAGGGGGATCTGCTCACGACACTGCTCGCCTGCGCGGGCATTCCGATCGATCGCCCCGTTGGAATCGCCACCAAGCAGATTCAGGAAATCAAGGCTTAGAGAGCTGCCTGGCGTAGTCGCACCGCAGATCGCGGTGCCGAAGGTTCTGGATGCGCCACACGACAGGCATCGCGGAGGTGCTTTTTCGCCAGGAAGGTAATCCGGCACCCTGTTCGGAGTCTCCCCTGGCGAGGGTCGGTGGGCTGGGGGCGTGCGCTGCGCCTTTTGAGCATGGCGATTTCTTCCGCATCGTATTCTTCTGTACGGATAGCCGGACTACTTTGTGGCGGTTGGCTGCCGGCTTCGCCAGGACTCCCAACCCGCCTATGCGGACGCAGGAAGTTCGACTTTACCACCGTTGTTTCCGGAGAGTCACGTCGGCCAAGGCGGGACCGTGCAGCTGTCCTGAAGGCTGTTGAGCCTCGCATGCGAGCCGTGATCGCCAGGCGCCTGAACGGCCTACTGCCGTTCCCGGAATCTCTAGTCACCATTTCCCGGAACGCTTATTCACATGTCCCGGATTCCACACTTTACTCCGAGGTCTCCGGAATCGTGCCATTCTTCCCAACGATAGCCATCACAAAGCGAGTCCCGCCCTGCACGAGCAGAAGGCGACCCTCGGTACGCGCCAACAGATCTGCACCAGCGAATATCCAGAACCCGCTCCGTCGGAAAGCAACTAGCTGAGCACTCCCCAGCACACCCACTGGCGTGGCCTTCTGGCTTTCGAGCGTCTTTTGAACCACTGGACTACTTAGGAGGGCACCCACGCCGTCCACGTTGCACGCTCGCTTCGCATTACATACATCCTCCGGAGCGCGCCAGAAAACGGTTCCGGAAAACGGCGCGCTTTTTGCCAAATCGGCCAGCGCGCGGGGGCGTACACGGAACCGCATCTCCGAAGAAAATAGGCTAATTGGGGAAACTGACAACGGGCGGATTTGGAGCGTTACCCAATCGAATGGCTTCTCTAAATTGGTAGCAGGAATTCCCCGACGCTCGATGCGCGTTCGCAAGTCGCCGAGATCGAGCGTGTCGAGAATCTCACGGGTGGGCCGATTGGAAAGCGAGTAGAAGGGCCCCCCTTTAAAATGCGGCACGCCATCTAAGCTACTCTCCGTTTCGGAAGGCAGCCTAGACCACTCTTTGGGACTCAGAGGGCTATCTGAATACAGCGAGAGCCACAATAACATCCGACCCTCGGCGGGCACCGGCGAAAATTCTGAATTCCCAACAAGGATCCAAACGACTGCGGCCCCAGCAAGGGCGCCCAAGGCCCCAAGCCCCGTACCTTTCTTGCCCTTCTCTAGTACTTTCTTGTCCTTCTCCAGCAATGTAAAGCGCGCTGACAAGGGACGCGCGATCCCTCGATGAAATATAACGATAAATGAGAGTGCGGCGCTTCCGCCGAGTAGGAAATTCAGCTGGTCACTCACGTAAAGCGGTCCGAACAGGGCGCATCCTAAAAGGAATACCGAGAAAAGGACCGCAGGCGGCAGAAGTGCGAACGTGAGCTGATCAAAGGGATTTGCGCCTCGGACGGTCTCGATAAGTTGTTTCCGCCGATCGGATACGAGTTCTAACCACTTGTCAATGATCGGAAAGGAACCACGCAGGGCTCGCCAGAGAACGACCAGCAGAATCGGAATCCCGTACGCGGCCACGGAGGCTAGGGAAACAGCCCACGTTGACGTCCGTGCGCGGCACGCCGCTACGAGAGCACAGAGCGTGCAACCGACAAGATAAGCCCAAGAGAAAGCCGACTCAGCCCCGCTCTTCAGCCACTCCGGAAGCGGTATCTTCACATATCGAATTCGGCCGAAAGTGACGACCAAGAGGGTTGAGTAGAGGAAGGCCCTGACCACAGCAAGCAGAATGCCCAGAAGGAAAAGGCCGCCCACAAAAATCACAACGAAGGCCCCGGAGAACACGGAGAGACGGAAAAGACCTTCCGCCAACCAATTCCCTAGCGTTCCATAATTCTTCAGCAAGTCGGGAAATTTCTCGACAGCTACGGAGATTCCCCACAGAAGTGCCCATACCTTAAGCGACCGTTGAATCCATGGGTTCTCGGTCAACTGATCAAATCTGGCGGCCCACCTCTGCGGTCGCACAGCAGTCGGGTCCGGTGCTGATGCGACAGCATCCTGGTCGGCCATGGACTTCATTAGAACACGATTCCTCCTATGAAAACGTTATTCCGCAAGCGTGATTTGGGCACTCCGGGCGCATCGTTGGCTATCGGGAAATTGAATGATTCAGAAGGCGATAGCGGTTGACGAATCCCCTTCCACCAGCAGCCGGGCGGTGGCCTGACTGCGCTCTGCCAATAGCGCTTTGGATGGCCCCGTTGTTGGTGAACTAGGCAGCCACGTACCGAAGGTCCAAAACGAAGGTAAAACTGTTGGGCGCGATTCGGCCGATTTCCTCGCTTCTCCCTGTAGGAGACCAGAGTCTATGACGTGCGGTAACGCGTTCCGCGGCTTCATGCGCCAGTTTTCAAGACGGAGTGGTGCGCCAGATAGTTGTTATGCCGTCCTTCATACCCGGTCAGTCGCGAACTACACGGGTGCCCGTGTGGATTTCTCCACGACACTACGCATGAGTGCCGCTACGCGGGCGCGATCGTCCGGTTCAGCCTGGGCAAGTTCTTCGGGTCGCTGCCCGAACTGACCTAAACCCTAGAAGTACTGACGGTCCCACACTAAGAACTGCGGGGCCACGGCGCCGGCGGGATGTGGGCTGACATTCGAGAGTCTGCGGAGACGGCCCCGGCGATCCAGCTGTGTCGCGGGTGCGTGGGAATCCTAGTTCTCATCGTCGCTTGGCAAGAACTGCTCCTGCGGCGGCCATTGACCCTACTTAGGTAACTCGTTGATTCTTTGAGGGTACCGCGACCCGCTGATTCTGCCGAAAATCGCAAAAACAGGCGATTTGCTGACAAGAACGCGGACAAAACGACACGCATGGGAAAACCCGGCGGCGTAAGTAATTGAAAAAATGGAGTCACCCGCGAGAGTCGAACTCGCGACCTGCTGATTACGTATCCATCATTGTCAAGTCCCATCTGTTATCTATCTTCACTTATTGTGCGTGGAATCAGCCACCTCAGATGCCTCGCCGAACGCTGAGCAACGATTTGCTACGCATGAGATTGGAAGAGTTGCTGACAAAGCTGCTGACAAGAATCTGGCCACGATGCCGGTGCTGGAGCCGCCGCTCGAATGTGAGCAATACACCATCGATTGAAGCCACCAAGTCCTTCCGAAGGATCGAAGCCGGGAGATCGACGAGGCGAGTACCGGGCGGAATATTGCAACACCTGCAATCCTGACAGAGATGAACGCGGAGAGGCTTAAGATGGCGCGGCAGGTGGTCGGTGGACGCAGGCAGAGGGTGCGTCAAGACTTGGCGTGTCTCAACCCTACTACTCCCAGCTTGAGAGCGGATATCGCACCCTTCCTGAAGCGCTAGCCCTCGTCGCAGTGCGTGAGTTTCAGCTTTCGCCCGTAGCGCTTCCCTTGCCCGAGCTTAATCCGCACCTTGCTCCCTTGGACCCAAGCGAACTTGCATCCCAACTGGCTTCGCTAGCCTATCCTGGCTTCGCGCACCTGAAGAAGGCCTTGCGGCTACTATGAGCAGCATTCGACGGCGATGTCGTCTGGCTATCCATCCGCTCGCTCGCCCAGCCAGACCAGACCCACTCCGCCGCCGAAGAGGGGCGACGTCTGGAGGGCCGATAGCTCTCGCGTTAGGCGTGCGCCAGACCTGAAAACGACCAATCTTAGAAGCTCGCCAACCGGGTTTCGGCGTCGCCGAACTGCTTGAGTTCAACGCCCATCCGATCCATGATGCCCAGATACAGGCTGCACAACTTACGATTGTCGTCGCCCGACTCGAAATAGCTCAGCGACCGGCCGGTTTCTAGCTTGCCCCCCAAGCCGCCGATCGTGATCACCGGTACCTTCTTGTTGTCGTGCTTGGTCCCGGACCACATGTTCGACAACCACAGCAAACAGCTGTTGTCGAGCACGGTGCCCTCCCCTTCCGGCATGGCATCCAGACGTTGGGCCAGATAGGCAAGCTGGCTCACCTGGAAACGCACGATCTTTTGATAGTCGTCCTCGGTGTCGTAGTGGGAGGCGCCGTGATGCTGTTTGCTCACGCCGAGGAACGGATAGTAGAGCGCAGAGAGGTCACGGGCCAACAGCAGCGAGGCCACGCGCGTCTTGTCCGTCTGAAACCCCAGGGCGACGATGTCGCACATCAGCCGAATGTGATCGCGGATATCTTCGGGCAAGCCATCCTGAGGACGCTTCATGGCAAACAGCGGACGCCCCGCGTTGCGGGCCCGCTCCTCGGCCTTATCTTTATCGGTGCGCATCCGTTCAATGCCCCGCTCCACCTCGCGGACGCTTGCGAGATACTCGTCCAGCTTGAGCTTATCCGCGGAGCTGATCTTGCCACTCAGCGACACGGCATGCTCCTTCACCCGATCGAGCACGCTGGTGTTGCGCAAAGTGCCGCCATTCTCAAACAGGCTGTCGAAGGCCAGCGAGGGATACATCTCGTTGGGCACTGGCGAATCACTGCTCTGCCAAGAGATATGCGAACTGTAGGCGTTCGAAAAGTTCGTTTCATGGAACCCAGTCATGGCGCGCTCACAAGCGAGCACCATGCTGGGCTGCGGCGTCTCCTGCCCGATCCGGTTCGCGAGCACCTGGTCCACGGTGATGCCGCCATGGATGATCGAACCCTTTCGGATCGGCACGCCGGACAACATGTTGCCAGTCATCGCCGGATGAATGCCTTGTCCCGTGGCCGCTTTGTTGAATAGGCCGTCAATCACGTTGATCTTCGTCTTGAGCGGTTCAAGCGGCGCCAGTGATTCGCTGAGCTCCATCCCGGCGCCCGCCCCTTTCGCCCACCAACGCCCGGGACTGATGCCCGTGCCCATGAACAAAACGGCAAAGCGTTGCGGATGCCCAGTGGTGGCGGCCGCCAGTGACTCAAGCCACGGCAAACCCATGGTCACTCCGGCCCCGCGGAGAAAGGTCCTTCGGGACGTTTTTCTCATTGATCACCCCCATTGGCAGTCAGTTCCTCACGGCCGCGCTTGTTGAGAAACTGGCGGCTGGTCACGATGCTCTCCACTACGGTCTCAAAACAGCAGCCGTTCTTGCCAAGCTTGGCGCCTACCTCCCGGATCAGAAGGTCGTCGGAGCGCACCAGGCTCCGGCCCAAAGCGTAGGCCAACAGTTTGCTCGAAAAGCCCCGTACGAAATTCTCTTCGCGATGGCCGCGAATATATCGCCGGATGCCCTCCAATCCCTCTCCTTCAATGCCTTTCGGGAACGTGGCGCGCGCATCCACAGTGCGCCCGCCCAGATCGTGGGTTCGCTGCTTTCCAATGGGATCAAACCCCTCGAACGCCAGACCGAAAGAGTCGAAACGCGCATGACACGCCGCGCAACTCGGGTTGGCCCGATGCTTCTCCAGCATCTGGCGCAACGGCAGATCCATCTTGGCCTCATCGGACGGCAGCTCCGGCACCGCCGGCGGCGGCGGTGGGATTTCATCGCCCAGTATGTTCGTCGCCACCCAGTAGCCGCGCTTCACCGGACTGGTCCGCAGGCCCGGCGCGTTCTTGGTCAAGAATGCGGCCATGGGCAGAAGGCCGCCGCGTCCGTAGCGATCGGCATCGGCCACGCGGACCCAATCGCTCTTTTCGCTCGGTGCTGGCGGCATGCCGTAGTGGCGTGCCAGCACCGGATTCACGAACGTGTCGCGGGCATAAAGGAAATCGAGGATCGGACGGTTGCGGCGAAATACATCCAGCAGAAAGCGAACCGGCTCCTCAAACATCGCGCTTCTCAATTCATCGGTAAAGGAGGGGAAGCGCGCGCGGTCCACGGTACCGATCTGCTCAAAATCGCGGATGCCCAGCCAGTTGCCACCGAACTCCACCGCCAGCGCCTGGCTGCGCGGGTCCTGCAACATCCGTCGCGCCTGCGCTTTGATCACCTCCGGCTTGCGCAGGTCGCCAGCCGTCGCGCGCTGCAGCAATTCCTGGTCGGGCATGCTCGACCAAAGGAAATAACTCAGCCGGCTCGCGAGATCGAGATCCGATAGCGGCTGAATTCCACCTCGGGCTTCCACCAGATCGGCGCGATACGAAAACTTCGGAGACGTCAACACCAGCACGATCGCCTCACGGATCGCTCCCTCGTGGTCCAGGCCATACTTCTCCCGGGCCGCACGATAGAAGGACTGCAAATCCACGCGATCGGCCAGGGACAAAGGGCGACGATACGCACGGGCGGCGAAATCGAATAATGACTCCAAATGGCTAGGCTCGGCGTCGGTGCGGGCGCGCGTCACCCAACGGATGCTTCTGTTCGCGTGGTCAAAGAAGTCCTTCACCGCTTGCAAGGCCACTGCGCTGCCGCCCTTGGCGACTTCCAGGTAGTCGGCCTCGAGTTTCCTGATCTTCGGCTCCGCGATGATCTGCTCTACCTCGATCTCTCGCACCTCCGGCTCGCCGTCCTTGAAATCGTCTCGCGTTCCACGGGTCCCTAGCTTGGCGAATTCCAAGTAGGTGCGGATGTTAATGGAAGCCACGAAATCCATCTCCCGCCACAGCGCGTCCAAGGTCGCCTGCTGCTGCTTGTCCAGCAATAACTCATAGAGCGGCTGGTCGTCGCGGAAGTAGCCCATCACGTTGTGGAAGCCCGCACTCAGATAGCGGCCTTCATCCTTGCCCGTAACGAAATAGTTTCGCCCGCGGGACTCCTTGTAGAACATGTCAGGAAAGACACTGCAAAACCGGCTCCACGCCGCTTCGTAGCGGGCGCGTTGACCGGCCGGAACGAACAGATCCGGATCGCCGGGTTGGTTTTCGACCAGAATCGTCTTGCCCGGACCGAAGGCATTCTCCCATTCAGGTTCCACCACGTCCTTCTGCTGGAAGGGTGGCTCGCCCTGCACCTGCAACTGTCGGGCATCGAACTTGCGGCGATGCGTCGCGTATTGCGTGTTCTTCCAAATCAACAGTGGCTGCCACGCCGCGCCGATACGGCCCGCCGTAAGATTGATGAACCGAGGCTCCACCTTGCCGCGTACCTGGGCAATGTAAGCGCGCATCTCTTCACAGCCCACCCGCGCCACATTCGGCTGATTCGCCCGCGGCACGGGCAAGGCGCGCCACATCGCTTGGAGCTTCAGCAGCGGGCCTACCTCCTCGGCGCTATTCAGGGTGGACCAGACGGTTTCCAGATACTTGGCGCTGACCCGATGTTGCCGCGCGAGACTGGCTAGAGTGGCATGAGGCTGCCCGAGCGCCGCGCGGTGCCGGAAGCGCCACGCCGTCTGAAAGTAGTCGGCGTAGTCGATGTTCTGCTGGTGATAGAAATCGATGATCTGATGCACGACGAGCTTGTCGCGGTCAGTTTCCGCCAGCATCGGATGCGGCGCGAAAGCAAATCCTTTCTCCTTCAGGTACATGTGGCTGGCCACTTCACGCGCAGCGGCCAGATACTTTTTCAGCAGCGTCGGCGACATCGTCAGCGTTTCGCCGGAGTTGTCAAAGCCCGCGGTGTTGGCCGGATCAACGGGAAACTCGCGCGCAGGGCGGATGTCCACACCCGTTAGATCACGGATCGTGTAGTTGTACTCGGCGCTACTCAGACGTCGCGCCAGCACCACGCCGGGGTCGCCGGCGTTGCGGCGCATTTCGCGCTCGCGGACAGCGTGGAACCAACCGACAGCAGCGCGCCGCTCCTGTGGCATCGGTTGCCGCGCTCCTTTGGGCGGCATCTCCTCCGCTTCGAGACGCTCCGCCATCTGGCTCCATCGACGGCCGTCCTGCATCAACTGCGCCATCGTCTTGAAACCGGTCAGATCCAACTGCGCCGCGGGCGCCTGCTGACCGTGGCAGCTGATGCAATACGTCTCAAGGAAAGGCCGGACCGTTCGGGTGAACTCGCTCTCAAGTCCGGCGCGTGCGTCCGTTTGGCCCCGGACGACGCTGGTCGCCAGGACCAGGAAAGTGCCCGCCCAGCGAGCGCTCAAAGTCATGTGTTCAGTTCTCCTCCGCATGGGCCACTCCGATTATGACTCCAGTTGATTCGCAGCTGGCGCGGCAACGCAAAGACTTCGGTGGATTCGGCGAGCAATCGCGGACCAAGCAGCCCCATCGGCACGGCCCGAGTGGGCGAGGTGGGGGAAAACTTTCGCTGGTGTACGTCACGTAAACGGTATTCTCGAACGCAGGCTTCTTGGGTCCCCCGAAACCCACGATACGAACGGCGTTCCCTTCGCCTTCCGTCGACTCGGGATGTTCCTCGCTCGGTGCAAAACAGGCCTGCCGGTTTCTCTTCGGGCCAGTGTCAATGCGCAGCAGCAATGGCACGCGCGTCAGAGTGCGAAGCATGCTCTTCATTGAAGGTTTCGCGGAACCGCTCAGGGGCGCTTCTTGAGGGGCCGGCTGATGAGGTTCTTCAGTCTGGATTTGGGGTTGACGACTGACTTGGCGAGGATGTCCTCCTCGGTGAATTTGGCAAAAAGAATTTCACCGTCGGTAGCGCGGTTGCGGTCATAGGAGATGTAGATGGAGCCGTCGGGGGCTTGGAAGCCGTCCGGATAGGAAATACCGGTTCGCTCGTCGAGCATCAGGCCGCCTTTCCAGGTAAAGCCGTCGTCGTCGGAGAGCCAAGCGGTTAGTTTGCTGCGGCCATCATGGGTGTCGATGGTGGCGCCATGCTTGATGAGAAGGATTCGACCGGAAGCTAGACGCCGGACGTGAAATCGAGCCACGGGATGGTTGATTTGCGGCGGAAGGGACGGGGTGGCCCAGGTCTTGCCGTGGTCTGTGGAGGTGCTCTGCATGACGCCCGACGTGGTACGCGCGAGCATCCAGAGGCTGCCGTCTTTCCGTTCCACCGTCATGTGTTCGTCCCAGGTGGCGTTTGGGAAGAGCACGTGGCCGCGACGGGTCCAGGTGGCGCCCTGGTCCGTCGAGGCGAAGAGGTTGGCGCCACGCAAGGGGTCAAGCTCTTTGAAGGCGCCTTCGAAGGGCCCCAAGCCCTTGGGGTTCAGTGAAACGGGCAGGAGCCATTCTCCGGTCGAAAGGATGGTCGGCTTATTGAGCGTGAAGCCATGCCAGATGCGCCGCGGCGCGGACCAGACCGGCACGGCAGCGTCGGGGTTTTCGCAGACCGATGCCCAAACGCCGGAGCGTCCGTCGAATTGCATCATCGATTGATTAAAGAAGAGCCACAGACGGCCCTGCGGATCGGTCCAAAGGTTGCCGACCAGGATGCTGCGGAACATCGGCAGGTTCTTCGATTGCCCGTCAATCACCAAGCGGGGTTTGGACCATGTCAGGCCGTCGTCGTCGCTGGTGGCCAGCACGAAGAACGCCTTCGGACCGTCCTCTCCCGCCACCCAGGCGCTCCACAGGCGGCCGCCCGGGGTGCGCGCGATGCCGATGGTCATGCCGTAGTCCAGTTGATCGTAGTCGTACTGCGGCAGCGGCGAAGTGTTCAGGCGGGGCGGGATCAACGCCAGGTCGGCGATCTTCTCCATCACCGAGATCTCAAAGTCGCGGGTCTGCCCGGGTGTAAAGTCAAGCGCCTGAGAGCTGTTGGCGTTGTCGTTCACCGGGCGGGGCTTTTCCCGTCCGCCAGAGGCTTTGCTCACCACACGCCGCAGCCGCACGGCAGGGCTCACTCCTTTGCCGGCCGCGGCGTCTTCTTCACGAAACTCGGCCATCAGGATGTTCCGGTCGCCCACCCGGCTGTAGTCGTAGATGATGCGGATCACCCCGTCCGCGGTCTGCTGGCCATCGGGATAGGACACACCGGACCGTTCGTCGAGCAGCAACCCGCCGCTCCAGTTGAGGCCGTCGTCTCTGGAGACGTACGCCGTCAGATGCGAGCGCCCGCCGGCCTTGTCCAACGAACCGTGCTTGATCAACAGCAAGCTTCCCGAAGCGAGCCGACGGATGAAGAATCGCGACGCCGTGTGCGGAATGGCCGAAGGTTTCAGCTCCGGCCATGTCATGCCGTGATCGGTGCTCACGCTCTCGCCGATGCCGTACTTCGTCCGCACCAGCAGCCAGAGGGAGCCGTCGCGCCGCTCCACAAACATGTGCTCGTCGAACTGGCGCGCATCCACCGGCACATTGGCGCCGCCGCGCAGCTGCCAGGTCTTGCCTTTGTTGGCCGAGACCATCATCTGCGCACTGTTGTCGTGCTCTTTCCACCTTGAGATGGGCAGCACCCATTCACCGGAAGACAATACGAGTGGCTTGCCCATCATCACGCCGTCGCCAACGCGGCGCGGCTTTGACCACACGGGCCGGGCGGCGTCCGGCTGTTTGGTCTCGATGTACCAGACGCCAAGCTGCCGGTCGGGACGGCTGCGGTCCATCTGCGCCCAGAATAGGAACAGCCGCCGGTCAGGCGATACCCACAGTTGCGGATCGAAGCTGCGCACGGGCCCAGGCCCATCGGGGTCAATCGCGAGCACCTCGGTCCACGTGGCGCCACCGTCTCCGCTGGTGCTGAGCACCACGTAGTTATTCTCATCCTCGCCCGGTGTCACGCCCGCGTACCAGTTCGCCCACAAACGCCCTTTGGGCGCCACGGCCAGGCTTGGAATGCCCTGGAAGGCCCGATTCGTTATCGCGTGCTCCGCGAGTGGCGAACCAACGTGCTTGGGAGGATCAAGTGACGGCGCATCGGCGGCGCGGGCGGCGGGAAGGCCACACACCAGGAGTGCTAGCAAGCTCCCTAGCATCATCTTTAGACTCCTCACCGTTTCGCCCGGGGCAACTTCGCGCCATAGTATGCCGCACGGTGGCGGTTGTCATCGTAGGAAAGATGCAGCCACTCGCGATCGCGGCTGACAAAGCCGTCCGGATAGTTGATCCGGCCAGTTGGCCCATCGCTTGACTCCTTCACCAGGACTCGTTGGTAGGGCCAAGTCTTCATCCCATCGAAGCTGACCCAAAGCGCCAGCGGGCTTCGGTGCTGGGGATTCGGGTTGTGTACCAGTGCGACCGACTCTCCACCGAGGGAATACATAGTCGCCTTCGACCCTGGGTTTGGGATCTCGGTCTTACTGGCGAACTCGGGCCAGGTGTGGCCGCCATCCCGCGACTCGGCATAGTAGAGCACTCCACCGAGTCTGTCCGCGCGAATGATCATGGCGATTCGATTACCGGGCAGTTCGACAATGTTCGGTTCCGCCCAGCCGAAATAACGGTCATCGGCGGTCAGCCGGATATTGCCGTGCTCGCTCCACGTCTTTCCGCCGTCTGAACTGATCAGTACGCCATTGCGAGGGTTGGTGAGCTCGCGTTCCAAGGGAGGCTTCGAGCCTTGATCGTCCGGCCCGATGTAGTGCTGGAAGGGCAGCAGAATGCGTCCGTCCCGCGCGACGAAGCCGTTGCGGATAAACGTGCGGTTCTCGAGTCGGCCCGGCAGCAGCACGGGCGCCGTCCAGGTGCGGCAGTTGTCGGTGCTGTGGATCACATACGACTTCCAGTCGTTGCGCCAGTGAAGCGAGTGCGTCGCGAAGTACAAGGAGCAGCGACCTTTGTGGATCAGCAATTCTGTCGGACCCTGCCCGACGGCTTTGCCCTCCCGCGCGATACCCACGTTGAATGGCTCAAGCGGCGACCAGGTCTTGCCTTTGTCTCGGCTCCGGGTCACGCCAGTGTAGTTGAGAGGAGAAGGCTCAGTGACGCCGCCGGCCAGCATGAATAGAATCCACGTCCCGTCGGGGAGTTCACGCAGGGTGGTATCGCAAACCATGCTATCCGGCTTGATCCCGTCATACGCGATGGTGGTGCGGTCCTGCTTTGCATGCTGGCTGGCCACCTCCGGCCAATCCGGCCGACGGGCGCCGTACAAAAGGGACGGCGTGGCTGCGAGCAGGGTACGTCTACTGATCATGGATTCACCCAACGAAATGCTAAGCCTGGCAGGTTAAACATGTCAACAAGCTAGTTAAACATTTTTATGATGCGAGCGGTCCAAGGTGATACGCCCGTGGTCGAGACTGAGGTAGGGCTCCAACCGGTACATGATCTCTTCCAGATGATGTTGCACGTGCTTCCGAGTTGCCCGATCGGCTTCTTCCACGTTGCCCGAGGCCACCGCTTCAGCCAGGGAAACATGCCAGTTCGCCGGCAGCCTTCGGGCACCAAAGAGTTTGTCGTAGAAGGAGTTAAATACCAGGTGCTGGTTCTTTTCGATCTGCTGGCGCAGGTACGGGCACGCCGAGCCATCGGCGATCCTGAGGTGGAAGTTCAGGTGTTGTATCCGCAACTGATGCAGGGAGTCTTCCGTGGCTTGGTCGGGGTGTTCAGCATTCTCTTCGTAAAGCCCATCCACATCCGCCGCCAACGAGACGATCTCGCGGCGCTCCGAAACAGTAGCCCGCTCCGCAAACCGCCGGGCCGCCTGCGTTTCCAGCGCCTCTCGGACGATGCAGAAGCCGCGAATTTCCTGGGGTGACGGGATCCGAATCCTGGTTCCCACTCGCCGCCCACTCTCTACCAGCAACTCTTGCTCCAGCCGCTGCAGCGCCTCGCTGACGGGAAGTACACTCACTCCAAGATCGGCCGCAATGGTGCGCCGGTTGATCTCAGTACCGAGCGGCCAAACTCCCCGGAGAATGCCATCCAGGATGTGTTGGTAGGCACGTTCCGCGAGATCGCCCCCCTGGCGCCCCATTGTCGGGTCAGGCTTCGTCGACACGAGCCCATGATAGCAATCGCGGGCATGGAAGGCACGATTGGCGGCGAGAAAACATATCTTCTGGCGCGTTTGACATTTTATTCGGGACGTAAGCATACTTGGTGCCATGAGCGCTTTGATAACCGGTCTGTTGAGCGGGATGCCCCAGATGGGAGTCTGGCTCAACCTGGGATCAGCCGTCTCCGCGGAAATTGCCGCACTCGCCGGCTACGACTGGCTCCTCATCGACCTGGAGCATGGATCAGGCGACTATCGTGATCTCTCCCCACAGCTATGGGCCGCCCAGGCAGGCGAGGCGTCCACGGTTGTGCGCGTAACAGCCCTTTCGGCTCCGGACATTAAGCGCGTGCTCGACCTTGGGCCGCAGGGCGTGATGATCCCGAACATCGAAACTGTGGAGCAAGCCGTCGCCGCAGTGCAGGCGGTCCGGATTCCGCCGCTTGGGTCGCGGGGTGCGGCAACTTCAACGCGAGCCAGCCGATACGGCGATGGATACGAGTCCTATGTCCGCGAGGCCAATGGCTCCGTTCTGCTCGCAGTGCAGATTGAGTCCGTTAGCGGCCTCGCCAACGCGGCAGAGATTGCAGCAGTGGAAGGCATTGACGTGCTCTTTGTGGGTCCCTTGGATTTGAGCATATCGATGGGGATTCAGGAGCCCCAACAGGATGAACGGTTTCGAGAAGCGTTAGTCTCCGTAATTGAGGCGGCAAACCAGTCCCACAAGGCGTCCGGCATCCTGGCGCGCAACGAAGCCGAGGCCGAACTGTACTTGGCGATGGGTTTCCGTTTGGTGGCTGCCGGATCGGATCGAGGGATGCTGGCTTCTGCCATGCGGAAAGGCGCCGGCGCCTTGAAAACCTCGGCCTCGAGAACAGATGCATGACGGGGGACCTGATACTGCTGATCGATCTCGGGACCCAGAGCCTGCGAGCGACGGTCCTGAATCGTAACGGCACACGGGTCTTCAGTAAGTCACTGCCGGTGTCGACCCGCCGTCAGGGTTCGTGTCATGAACAGGACCCGACGGAGTGGCGTGCCGGGATGCTGGATCTGTTGGCTGCCGTTGGAACGGAGAAGGATCTGGCCGGATGCATTCGGGCGATCGCCGCCTGCGGAACTCTCGGTGGGATGGTCGCCGTCGACACGCAAAGTCGCCCCCTACGCCCGGCACTCCTTTACAGCGATCAGCGGGCTTCCGCCTACACCGAGGTGATCGAGGCCACCGCCTATTTCCGGGAACTGCAACGGCAAACTGGTTGGCGCGTGTTCTGTGGTGACCTGCTGCCGCAGGTGCTGTGGCTCTCTCGTCAAGAGCCGGATGTCTGCGCCCGGGCGCAGGTTGTCCTGGATTCCACCGGTTATCTCAATTTCGTTTTGACCGGTCGCCCCAGCCTCGAGAGCTACTCCCGGTACAGTTGCTACGCCCGCCCCGGTTCGGCTGGCGTACCCGCCGGACTGATGCAAGAACTCGGCCTTGATCCTGTGCGGTTCGGCCCGCCGGTTGCGGCTGGCGATCAACTGGGAACGCTATGCCCCGAAATCGCCTCACAAGTGGGTCTGCCGCAATGCCGCGTCATCTCACTTCCCTACGACAGCATGACCGCGTATCTTGGAGCGGGATTGCGCGGAACCGGAGACGCCTTGGACATTTCGGGCACCGTGACTTCGTTCGGCGTTGTGCACCCGGCTCAGGTGATCGACAGTGAGCGGCGAATTTACTCGTTTCCCTTACCGGCCAACTCGAAATGGCTGGTAAGAGGGTCAACGTCTGCTTCCGGCAGTGCGCTGGAGTGGGCCAAGCGCGAGTTCGTGGGGGATGGATTTGGGGCATTTGACGAGCTGGTAGCCGCATCTCCGCCGGGAGCGAACGGTATTCTATTCCTCCCATACCTGGCGGGAGAACGATCTCCCTTGTGGAATGCAGATGCACGGGGAGTCTTCTTCGGCATCTCGGGATCGACCACGCGTGCCGACATGGCTCGCGCGGTCTATGAAGGGCTTTGCTTCTCGTTGCGCCACATTCAAACCGTGATGAGATCGAACCACGTCCCGATCGGGAAGGTGAAGCTGACTGGGGGGCTCTCGCAGAACCGCCTCCTGAACAGGATTAAGGCGGACGTGACGGGAACCACGCTCCTAACTCTTCGTGACCACGAAATGACCACACTTGGCGCGGCTTCGGTCGTGGGACGCTCACTCGGTTGGTATGCGGACGAAGAGGAGGCCTCGGCCGCATTACTGGCGATCGAGGAGGAGTTCATTCCCAGTCGGGCAAACGCCAGCCTTTACGATCAGCAATTCAGCATCTATAGGGAATTGGCTGATCGGCTGTCGCCGATGTTCCGCCCGGCGGCAACATCGGACTTGGCGCGTGCCACTGGATGCCGGTCCGAGCAGTGAATCAGGGATCCAGAATTGGTGCAGCCAACCGCCGTGCGGTAAATGGCGATTTTGACAAGGTCGTCTCGCCAGGAATATGGTAATACCAGTTTTATGGAGAAACCCCACCGCACTCTTCTAACCGGCTTGGCCGTGCTGGCGGTGAGGCGTTGAACGTAACTCAGATGCTTCTGGTGCTGGCCGCGCTACCGGCGGCGGGCCAGGCGTTGTTGCCAACCGTGTGCGCCGGCTGCCACAACGCGCGGAACGCGATGGGCGGCTTGGATCTTGCCGCACTGCCACCGCGTTTCGACGATCGATCCCTGCGCGAGCGGTGGATCCGCGTGCATGACCGCGTGGCCAAGGGCGAAATGCCGCCGAAGGGTGTTCCCTTCTC
>CANGYQ010000016.1 GCA_947458745.1 Bryobacteraceae bacterium
CACGGCCACGGCCTGCGCGTTGCTGGGCTTGGATTGTGTCGTCTACATGGGCGAAGAAGACATGCGCCGCCAACGGCTGAACGTCTTCCGCATGCGCCTGTTAGGCGCGCAGGTGGTGGGCGTCACGGTCGGCTCCCGGACCCTCAAAGATGCCATCAGCGAAGCCATGCGCGACTGGGTAACCAACGTCGACAAGACCTACTATCTGCTTGGGTCCGCCTTGGGTGCGCACCCTTACCCGATGATGGTCCGCGACTTCCATCGCTGCATCGGCATCGAAGCGCGGGAGCAAATCCTGGCCGCAGAAGGGCGTTTGCCCGATGCGGTGTTTGCGTGCGTCGGCGGCGGCTCCAACGCCATCGGCATCTTCCACCCGTTCGTCGAAGATGAGGGCGTACGCTTGATCGGCGTTGAAGCCGGTGGGCGCAGCGAAAAACTGGGCGAGCACGCGGCCCGCTTCTCCGGCGGTGCGCCGGGCGTGCTGCATGGGGCCTATAGCTACCTGTTGCAAGACGGCGACGGACAAGTCGCCTTGACGCATTCGGTCTCCGCCGGTCTGGACTACGCCTTGATTGGACCGGAACATGCCTGGCTGCACGACCGCGGACGGGCCGAGTATTTGAACTGCACGGACTCCCATGCGCTGGAAGGTGCCCTCCAGTTATCGCGCACGGAAGGGCTGATTCCGGCACTGGAATCCTCGCACGCCGTCGCCATTGCACTGGACCAGGCACCGGCAGCCAAGGGCCAGATCTTCATCGTCAACCTGTCCGGGCGCGGTGACAAAGACATCGATCTGTATCGCGAGAATCTCCCGGAGCTCGACACCAATCGGGAGATGGCTTCCGCGTGACCCGCATCGAGAAAGTTTTCCAATCAGGCCGCAAAGTATTGGTGGCCTACCTCACCGCGGGCGACCCCAATCCTGCTGCGACCCCGGAACTGGTAGCGGCGCTCGAACGTGGCGGCGTCGATCTGGTGGAGTTGGGCGTCCCCTTCTCTGACCCGATCGCCGACGGCCCGGTGATCCAAGCCGCTTCGGCGCGAGCGCTGGCCGCCGGTACGACGCTGGCCAAGGTGCTCGAGATCGCGCGCACCATCCGCCAGACGTCCGAGATTCCGTTGCTGCTGTTCACCTACATGAACCCGGTGGTCCGCTACGGCTTTGAGGCGCTGGCCCGTGACGCCAAGGCGGCGGGCATCGACGGTTGCCTGATGACCGACCTGTCGGTGGAAGAAGCAGACGACTACATTGGCATCATGCGCCAGGCGGGTCTCGACACCGTGTTTCTGGCCGCGCCGACAAGTTCCCCGCGCCGGTTGGAGCTGGTGGCCAAATACTCCAGCGGCTTCGTCTACGTCGTCTCCCGCAATGGGGTGACGGGCGAACGCGATCAGCTTTCGGCCTCCGTCGGCCCGCTGCTGGAGCAGTTGCGTGCCAAGACCAAGCTACCGCTGGCGGTTGGCTTCGGGATCTCCAATGGCGAACAAGCGCGCGCTTCGGCTGAACATGGCGATGGCGTCGTCGTGGGCAGCGCGATTGTCCGGTTGATCGAACAGGGTGGCGATCTGGAAGCCTTTGCGCGTTCCCTGCGGGAGGGCCTCGATGGCTAAGAAGAAGGCCGCTGCACCCGAGGTGGACCCGCGCATCGCGCTCTCCGGGTTCCGCCACCAGATTGATTTGATCGACCGGCAGTTGCTCGAATTGCTGAACCAACGCGGCCGCGTCGCGCAGCAGATCGGACAAGTGAAAAGCCAGCACGGCCTGGCCGTGGTGGAACCATCACGCGAACAGCAAGTGGTGGCCAACATGATGGCTGCGAATGTCGGACCATTGCCCAACGACTCGATTGAGCGCATCTTTTTGGGTGTGATGATCGAGATGCGAAACTTACAGAGAAAGCCCGCCAACACTGGCGGCGAAGGAAAGGACTAACCCACCAGTGCTGGTAGTCATGCAGGAAGGGGCGCCTGAAGCCCAGATTACAGACGTCACCGACAAGATGAAGGCGATGAACTACGACGTTCATCGCGTAGACGGTGTGACGCACACGATCCTGGGCGGCGTCGGCCCCGATAAGTCGGACCCGACCGAGTTCGCGCTGATGCCCGGCGTCCGCGAAGCCATGCGCATCTCGTCGCCCTACAAGCTGGCCAGCCGCGGCATGCGGCCCGAAGGCACGGTGATCAAGATCGGCGACGTCGAGATCGGCGGCAGCCAGGTGGTCGTGATGGGCGGCCCGTGCAGCGTCGAAAGCCGGGATCAGTTCTTCACCTGCGCGGAGCACGTCGCCAAGGCGGGAGCGAAGATCGTGCGCGGCGGCGCGTTTAAGCCCCGTTCGTCACCCTACAGCTTCCAGGGCATGGGCGAAGAAGGCCTGAAGATCATGCGGGAAGCGGCCGACCAGTTTGGCCTCAAGGTCGTCAGCGAAGTGATGGACTCCTCACAGATCCAGCTGATGCTGCCCTACGTCGACATCCTGCAGGTAGGCGCGCGCAACATGCAGAACTTCAACTTGCTGAAGGCACTGGGCGCTATCCGGAAGCCGATCATGCTGAAGCGCGGCATCGCCGCCACCATCGAAGAGCAGCTGCTCTCCGCCGAGTACATCATGGCCGGCGGTAACTACGACGTGATGCTCTGCGAACGCGGCATCCGCACCTTTGAGACCTTCACGCGCAACACCATGGACATCTCCGCGCTGCCCGTGTTGAAGAAGCTGTCGCACTTGCCCACCGTGGCTGACCCCTCGCACGGCACCGGCCGCCGCGACATGGTGCTGCCGATGGCCCGCGCCAGTGTCGCCGCCGGAGCCGACGCGCTGATCGTCGAAATGCACAACGATCCGAACAAGGCGTTGTCCGACGGCGCGCAATCGCTCTACCCCGAGCAGTTCGCCGAGATGGTGGGCCAGTGCCGCATCATCGCCTCAGCGATTGGCCGGACGATCTAGCGCGTAAGGCTGGTTCCTCTGAACTCTGTAGCCATTGTCGGCGTTGGCTTGATTGGGGGCTCGTTCGCGCGAGCCCTCCGTCAGGCTGGTTTTTCGGGTGAGATCGTCGGCGTCAGCTCCGCGGCCACCATCGCCAAAGCCACCGGCGTGGTCGATCGCGGCGTCAGCTTGGAAGAGGCGGCAGCCTGCGACCTGCTGTTTCTCGCCCAACCAATCTCGGGCATTATCGAAACCCTGGCCCGCCTGCGGACCAATGCCCTGGTCACCGATGCCGGGTCCACCAAGCGGGCGATCTGCCAGGCGGCCGGGCATCTACCAAACTTCCTGGGTGGCCACCCGATGGCCGGTAAGGAAGTGAGTGGCGTCGAAAACTCCGATGCGGACCTGTTCCGCGGACGGCCGTGGATTCTCACCTCGACCCCACCGCCCGAGTTCCGCGAGTGGCTGGAGCGGATCGGCGCCCGAGTGCTGGTGCTTAGCGCCGAAGAGCATGATCACCTGGTCGCGCTTTCCTCGCATGTCCCGCAGTTGATCTCAAACGCCATCGCCAAAGTCTCAAAGCCCGCCCGCGCCGTCTCCGGGCCGGGTCTCGAATCGATGACGCGCCTGTCGCGCAGTTCATTTCCTCTGTGGCGCGACATCATCGCCACCAATCGCGATGAGATCGGCGCGGCGCTGGATGATTACATCGCCGCCATCCAGGCGCAGCGCGATGCCCTGGGCCGCGGTGATGATGAAGCGCTGTTCGATCACCGCAACCCTTAGGCCAAGAGTCCGGCGATTAGCGCCGCGTCACCACCATCGACCGTGTCCCGACATTTCCGGCAGCATCCCGGGCCCTGATGGTGACCGTGTTCACGCCCACCATCAGCGGGATCGTCGCTCTCCAGTTGGCCGTCCCCTGCGCCGTCCCGGCGCCGCCGGTGGATGTCTGCCAAGTCACTTCCGTCACCGCGACATTGTCGGACGCCACCCCGGTGGCAATCAAAGCGCCGGACGTAGCGGCCACCGCCGATGAACCCGGCGTCTGGATGATCAGGCTGGGCGCAGTGGTATCCACGGGCCTGAAGTTCACCGATACGGTTCGCGACACCGTGCCGCCACCCGTGGCCACGGCAATGACGGTGATCAAATTGTCCCCGCTCTGCAGCGGCACCGTGGCTGACCAGTTGCTGGTGCCGGAAGCTGTGCCACTGCCACCCCGGGCATTCGTCCAAGTGATGCGCGCGATGCCTGAAGGATGCGCGGCCGTTCCAGTGACCGCCACCATGGGCGAACTGACTTGACGGCCCGCGGCTGGCGCCACGATGTTCAACGTCACCGGCGTCTCCGGAGCACGGTAGGTGACCACAATCGACTTCGCCGTAGTCCCGCCCGAGGTACCCACGGCCGTAATGGAGATCTGATTCTCACCCGCCTGCAACGGGATGGAGGCTGACCAGGATGTCGTGCCCGTCGCGGTTCCACTGCCACCCCGGGTGTTGACCCAGGTCACCCGAGCGATCCCGCCCGAATGCGCGGCCGTACCCGTCACCGCCACCGTGGCGGTGGTGACATTGCTGGCAGGCGCATTGCTGATGGTCAACGCCACCGGCGTCTCAGGAGCTTTCAAGGTCACCGTCATGGCCTGACTGGCGGTCGTACCCGTGGCGGCCAGCGCCGTAACCGTGATCTGGTTGTCTCCGGTCTGCAGCGGAACCAGTGCGGTCCAGCCGGTGGTTCCCGTGGCCGTGCCCGTGCCGCCGCGGGCGCTTACCCAGGTAATCCGGGTGATGCCCGAAGCGTGGGAGGCAGTTCCGCGGATGCTCGCAGCCGGGCTGGAGGTTGTTCCGCTGGAAGTAACGCTATCCACCTTGATAACCGGATTTGCCGTCGGAGCTGGGGGCGCCGGACTGCCAGGGGTTCCGCCGTCGCTGCGTGTGGCGTACATCGTCCGGATGGCCGCCACGTCTCCCGCCGAAAGAGCCGTGGCGCGACGGTAGTAGGGGTACATCACATCGCCGGTAGCGTCGGAGTGGCCCAAGCCCAACGCGTGCCCCAATTCATGCAGGACCACCGAGAACACATCGATATCCGCGCCTCCGAACTGCCAGTTCTCGTCATCATCAAAGTAGAGATCGCCAGCCGCCGGCTCCGGGTTGGGCGGTGACGGATAGTAGGCGTAAGCCAGCGTCCGGCCCGGCCCATCAAAGGGTTGGGGCACCCCAGTGGAGCCGCGCCCAAACCGGAACGCCAGCGTCCGCGGCGCCGCCAGATTCGTACCTTCGGTAAACGTCACCTGGATGTACTTGGCCCACTCATCCAGCGCCCGCCGAGCCTCGGCTTTCACGCGGGTGTTGTCTACCTTCGCGCTCAACGTCCCAAAGCCATACTGCAACGTGGTCGGCACGCGGCCCGGAGCCCAACCATCGCCCACGCGGTTCACCTGCTGGCCCGCCGCAAGGCCGGAGCCAGTCAACGCGCCGGAGCAGACATGCACCTGCGAGCCTTCCGTTAGGTCCGTGCTGGCCGGAAAGATGTACGCCACTTCGTCCCATTCCGCCAGTTCGATCAGCTGCTCCGGCGTGGCCTCGATCAAATAGTGCTCATTCAGCAGCTGGGGATGAGACAGGATACGAACGCGGGTTGCATCTAGAATACGGGCCGCCGAAGCGGCATCCAGATCCAGATGAAACTGAACGAGGAAGGGGTCCGGCTGGCGAAAAGGCCGCAGTAAGTCCCCCTCCGGTCGCGCGGCGGTGAGATCAATCTCCGGTGAGAGCTTGTCGTCCGCCGTCATTTGCTCAACCTGAACCAGGTCGAGCCCTCCGAGATCAATATCCTGGGGCGCCACAATGATCAGCCCCGTATCCGGCACTTCCGCCACCACGCGCGCCCCGCGCGCCTTCAAGTCGGCCAAGTCATCAATGGTCGGCCGGGCGGAAAACTCCACCAGCCGGTACTGCCGTTGTTCGTCCAGCGTCCGCCGCGTGAAGATCCGCGGCGCTCCATCATCACCTGTCAGGCGTGCAGTCTCAGACCGCTTCTTGAGATGCAGCAGGGACTGGGCTTCACCCTCCGCTGTCGCCAGCAGAGCAAAGCCCAGCACCCACGCGATCGCTCGCAGAGGGCGTTGGTACATGGATTTCCTTTGAAAGGGGCTTATCGATGCACCAACCGGCGGCGTGAGCGAAAACTTACCCTATTCGCCGCCTAGGGGTATGCCTATTGATTCCGTGCGAACGATGGTGGTAACACTCATCCTTAGGGCAACCCCCCGGGGTTGCACGCGAACGCAGCACACAACCGTAAGCATCGCAGAATGAATCCATTACAGATCAGCCGAGGTCCCTTCGGTCCAACAGATGGACTACACGCATCCTGCCGATACTGTCAGTTGAGGCAGTACCGGAATGATCGCGCTCGCGCTCTGCGCGCTGTTGGCCCAAGACCCGCCGCCGGAGGCCCCGCTGGAAGCAGCGGTGGCAGAGCTGGTGAACGAATACCGCGAATCGGCCGGTTTCGCCCGGTTGCGGCTGGATGAGGAAGTCAGCGCCATCGCCCGGGAACACAGCCGCTGGATGGCGTCCGGGAGAATTCCGCTAGGCCATGACGGGTTCAGCTTACGGGTGCAGGCGACACGGCTGGCGATCGGGCCCGTCAGCCGGATCTCGGAGAATACCGCCCGGAACCGCGGCTATGCCAACCCCGCTCAACGCGCGTTTGACGGTTGGCTAACCAGCCCCACGCATCGCAAGAATCTCGATGGTGACTTTCTGATCACGGGCGTCAGCATCGCGCGCTCCCCGCGCGGCGCATACTTCTTCACCCAGATCTTCGTAGCCCCGCGCGTTAAGGCAGCGACCCCGCCGGTGCCACCGCCCGCCCCCCCGGCTTCCTCGCTGCTTCCACGTCGGTAACAAGTTGGCGGACCACTTTGTCGGCGACATCCGCCGCGGAGCCCTTAAACTTGGCCCCGGAGGATTCCTTGGTGGTGGACCAGATCAGGTCTCCATCGCGGTTCACCAGGCGAATCGAGGCCGTCGCCTCGTGCTTGCGCTCCATCGTGCGTTGGGCCTCCAGTTGCCCGATGCCGACGCTGGCCAGCGTGTCGGACCGTTGCCCCCGCCCCGCGCGGCTACTGTAGTCCCCCTCCCGCGTACCCAGGAAAGCCCGCGCATTGATGCCATCCCGCGATTCCCGCGTTTCGTTGAACACCGCATCATCGGCCGCGCCACGGATGAAGGCGTCGGCGCGGTCAGGATTCTCCGTGATCACCCACAGCCGGGCCGTTTGCAGCGTGGCCATCAGGATGTCCCGCAGTTGATCGGCCGCTTCCCCGCCCGTCAGTTTGTCCACAAAGATCCGTCGGACCTTGGGCAGTTGCGCCGCCACTTCCTCCGGATCCGTCAGCAGCGGCTTGCCCGAGGCGGTTTCCGCGGCGGGCGGCGTAGGCGACTGACCGGCTGCATCCAGCGCGGCACCAAACGCCAAAACACCGAACATCGTCAAACGCATCAGCAGGTGCAATCGGGCCGTCACATCTTCCTCGCTTCGTCATCCTGATAGCTCACCCGCAAGCCAGTCCGAGCCTCCAGACTGGCCAGCATGCCTCGCACGTTCTTCTTGGCCACCCTCAGCACCACCGCCTGCTGTTGCCCTTGCGCGTCCGTATAGCCCAGGGTGAGAAAGTGCTTCCGCGATTTGTTCAGCAGGAACAACGGTGACACTAGAATCGCCGCGGCCACCTGACGGCTCACCTTCTGGCCGTACTCGATCTGGTTCACCTGGCGCCACGGGACACGCACCTGGCCAATCTCCAGTTCACTCGCGCCGCCCCACTGCAGACTGACATCACGGCCAGACTTCAGATTCAGCGTGCCGCCAACATACTCCACCTTGGCCCCGCTGTCGGCGGTCGCCGCACCCAACAGGGTGCTAAACAGGAGCGCAACCGGAATAACCACTGCTCGCATGGGGATTCTCCTGGAGCTAGAGTGCGGCCAGCCCGCCAACATTCTCACTAGAATTGGAACAACCTCATGTCCCGGCCTGTCCTCAGCGATCAACTCGAATCGAACATCCCCGGGCTCTACATCGCCGGAGACCTGGCCGGTGCCCCGGTGGTGAAGCTGGCCATGGAGCAGGGCTACCAAGTGGCCACGCGGATCGCGCAGGAATTAGGCGCACCCGGCGGTGCTCTGGACGTGCTGATTGCGGGCGCGGGTGCGGCGGGGCTGAATGCCGCGCTCGAGTTACAATCCTGCGGCTTCCGCACGCTGATTATCGAGAAAGCCGCCATCGCTTCCACCATCGAAGACTTCCCGGAAGGCAAATGGATCTACGATGAGCCCGTCTCCCGTCCCGTGGAGGGCAAGCTATGGCTAAAGGAATCCACCAAGGAAGAACTGCTCGATCAGTGGCGTCAAGCCGCCGCTGGCCTCGAAATCAAGACCGGTGAAGCCGTCACAGCCGTCATCCGGATCGCCTCCGGTTTGCAGGTCACCACCACCGGCGGCACCTACCAATGCCGCCGCATGATCCTGGCCACCGGACAGCGCGGCCACCCCCGCTGGCTGGGCGTCCCAGGTGAAGACCGGCCGGAAGTGCACCACCGGCTCTATTCGCCGCGCCACTACCGCCAGGAGCGCATCCTCGTCGTGGGCGGCGGCAATAGTGCGGTGGAAGCAGCACTGGTGCTGTCCGAACAGAACCAAGTGACGCTTTGCCATCGTGGAGCAGGGTTCAGCCGCGTGTTTCGAGCCAACTCCCAGCGGCTGAAGCAGGCCGAGGCCAGCGGCCGGATTGAGGTCCGCCGGTCCACCGAAGTGAAGGGCTTCTCCCCCGGCGAGGTTCAGCTATCGAGCGGCAACCTCCCGATCGACCGCGCCTTCGTGCTGATCGGAGCCGAAGCACCGGCCGGATTCTTGAACTCGCTCGGCCTGAAGCTTGAGGCCGAATGGAGCTGGACCCGGGCGCTCTGGCTGCTGCTCTCCATCTTGGTCAGCTACACCATCTATGGCGTCAAGCAGGGCCACGGCCAGGAGTTTTGGCCCTATCGCGGCTGGGGCTATCACACGCTGAGCTTCTTCGATAAAGGCTGGAGCTTCTGGTATACCGTGCTCTACACCGGGCTGATGACTGTCTTTGGCGCGCAGGCGATGAAGCGCTGGGGGTTCGACAAGAAGGACCGCTTCCAGATCGCCCGCTACGCTTCGCTGATCGGCTTCCAGTGGATCTTCTTTTTTCTCATCCCGGAGTTTCTCTTTGCCTGGGCCGTGAAATACCAGTGGGTCGGCGAGGCTCTCGCCCAAGACCCCAACTTTGCCCAGAACGCCTGGCGTAGCTACGGCCTCGTCTACGCCTGGCCGCTGTTCTTTTACACCTTCTTCGGCGCGCCGCATCAGGTGTGGGTGGTGTGGGGCGCGACGTTGAGCTTTGTCATCATCCCGATCCTGGTGCTCTTCCACGGCAAGCGCTATTGCACCTGGATCTGCGGCTGCGGCGGGT
Organism: Bryobacteraceae bacterium; assembly: GCA_947458745.1. Classification (GTDB taxonomy): domain Bacteria; phylum Acidobacteriota; class Terriglobia; order Bryobacterales; family Bryobacteraceae; genus JAPKYZ01. The sequence goes on from CANGYQ010000016.1 coordinate 9,444, forward strand.
TGGCGGAAACCCTTGGCGACCGCTGGCGGCACCTGGCCCCCAAAGGCCCAGCCGCCATCAATTGGGAGCGGATGAACATCATCGTGCTGGTGGCCGCAGCGGTCATCACGGTGCTGATGCTGGGGCGCGACGCCGTGCATGCTTTTGCCAAACCCGCTGATTGGGGTATTGTCTGGTACCGGCTGATCGTTGACACCTGGCTGGTGGGCATCGTGCCGGTGGCGCTCTACCCTTTCTTTGGTGGCAAAATCTGGTGCCGCTACTGGTGCCCGCTGGCCAAACTGATGGAGCTATTCGCCAAGGCCTTTACCTGGGCGCGCTGGTCGCGCTTTGCGATCCATGCCGACGACAAGTGCATTGCTTGCGGCGAATGCACGCGCTACTGCCAGGTGGGGATCGATGTGATGCAGTTCGCGCTGAAACAGCAGGAGCTGAACAATGCCAATTCGTCCTGTATCGGCTGCGGCATCTGCATCACCGCCTGTCCCATGGGAGTATTGAGTTTTGGGCCGGTGGCGGCAACTTCCGCAACGAAACTGGTCCAGATCACATCAAAGAGTTAACACATGTTTGGATTCGACCCAAAGCAGCAGGATGAACGTGTACCCGGCCCCGCGGATGCGCCCGCCGGAGCCATCGTCAGCCCTGACACTCACCGCACCAACCGGATCCCCCCCGGACAAACCCGGACCAAGAAGTGGCCCGTCCTGGACGCCTCTGGCACCCCGGCGGTGAACCTGGCCGACTGGCGACTGGAGATCGACGGTCTCGTGAATAAGCCGCTCAAATTCACCTGGGCTGAGTTCCAGCAGTTGCCGCAAGTGAAGGTGTTTGCCGATTTCCACTGCGTCACGCGCTGGTCCCGTTTGGGCAACGTGTGGGAAGGCGTGGCGACGCGTCACCTGATCGAACTGGCCGGGGGCTTCAAGCCGGAAGCCAAGTTTGTGGTGGCCCACGGGTACGACTATGGCTGGTCCACCAACCTGCCGCTGGATCACTTTTTGGCCGAAGATGCACTGGTAACGGTCAAGCACGATGGCGAAGACCTGACCCCGGAGCATGGCGGCCCGGCTCGGCTGATGGTGCCCCAGCTCTACGCCTGGAAGAGCGCCAAGTGGCTGGGCGCGCTGGAGCTTGTGGAAAAAGACCGCGCCGGCTTCTGGGAGCGCAACGGTTATCACATGTTGGGCGACCCCTGGAAGGAGCAACGCTTTGGCCTCCCTTACTAGCCGCCGGCTTTGGCTGGGTGGCGGCGTGTTGACCGTCGGTGCTGGCATTGCGGCCTTCCGCACGATGCCTAACTTCTTTTGGAAGCAATTGCAGGAGGATATGTCGCGCGATCCGATTCCAGCCCCTCACGCTCCCAACCCCGCCCTCTGGCCGGATACCGGGCTGCATGCTGCCTGGTTGGGACACTCGACGGTGCTGCTGAAGGTGGATGGCTTCACCATCATCACCGACCCGGTTTTCCACACGCGGATTGGCGTGGACTTGAAGGTGGCCACCGTGGGCATGAAACGCCTGGTGGCGGCGGCGCTGCCCATCGAGAAGCTGCCGAAAATCGACTTGATCGTCTCCTCGCACGCACACATGGATCACCTGGATCTGAAGACCATGCGTGACCTGGAAAGCCCCACCACTCAGGTGGTGATGGCCCGCGCCACCAGCGACCTGATCCGAGCGGATAACTATGCCCGCGTCCTGGAAGTGGGCTGGGGAGAAACCGTCCAAGCCGGTCCGGTCGGCCTGCGGGGCCTGGAAGTGAAACATTGGGGCGCGCGCATGCGCACCGACACCTACCGCGGCTATAACGGCTACTCGCTCACCGTCGGCCGTTGGAAGATCCTGTTTGCCGGCGATACCGCGAACACCGATGCCTTCCGCGCGCAGCGCCAAGGTGATGTGGACTTGGCCATCTTCCCTATCGGAGCCTATGACCCCTGGATCCACGCCCATTGCAATCCGGAGCAGGCCTGGCGCATGTCCAACGAGTTTGGCGCGGAGCACATCCTCTCCGTCCACCACCAGACCTTCCGCCTTAGCCGCGAAAGCAAGACGGAACCAATGGAGCGCATCCTCAACGCCGCCGGTAATAGCGAAAAGCGCATCGTCGCGCGCGAGATCGGCACCGAGTTCTCGGTTAGCTAAGCTAGAGTTCGCCTAGAAGGTCAACTGCGCAATCGCGGCATCCAGGTCCGCTTGCAGCTTCTCCTGCTGCTGCCGCAGTTCGCTGATCCGGTCGCGGAGGGCGACCAGCTTCGATTCGGCGGTCGAAAGCTGCTGCGCATAGCGCTGCACCAGTTCCTGCTGGCCGCTGACGGCATTCAAGCTGCGGATGTTTTCGCGGACGCGGGTCTGGTCGCGCTCGAGATCGGCGATCTGCTTCTGCGCGCTCTCCAGATTGCGAGCTGTCGCGCCGACTGCCTTAGCCTTCTCCGCTAGTGCCTGCAGTTGACGCCGGGCGGCGTCGCCAATGCCGCGCTGAGAGGCATAGAACACAAATTGGTCCGGCGCCAGCGCGGAAAGTGAAGTCTCCTCAAACCACGTGTGGTCCTCCACCACGCGGAAGGTCTCGTCGGCTTGAGGCCGCAGCGCTACCTGAAAGCGCCGGGCGGTGTCGGTAGTCTCCGCCGGTGCCGCGCCCACCACCTTGGAATCCGCATGCAAGGGGTGTTCCAGAATGAGTGTCTTGGCCTTGGCGTCCACGTTTCGGATCTTGTAGCTGGTGGTGCGGCGCTTGATCTTGGTGACGTTCAGCAATCCCTGAGACGCCTTCACTTGCGTGATCAGATCTTCGCCAGACTCTTCCGCCGTGCTGACGCGCGTGCCCTGATCGACGGCATAACTGATCAGCCTCTTGTCGCCCTGCTTCACCGTCTCCACCAGTGCCTCACCGGCATAGGCACCGCCGTCGAACACTGTGATCGGGCCACCATCGAGAGTCTTGCCCATCGAGTTGGTGAGTTCCGCCGCGTTACGCGGGTTCACCCCCTCAGTCCAGATCAGCAGCTTGCGAGCGTTGATTTTCTGGCTGACGAAGGGCAGCATGGCGGACTCATTGCGCTTCACGGTCACCGGAGCGCTGAAGCCGTACTCGAACAATTCGCCCAACTCTTTGGCGGCGATCGTCGTGTTGGCGACACTGGAGGGCGCCATGGCCATTGAATCTGCCGAAGTAAAGGCCCGGTTGGCGCCGCCCGATCGCAGCATCTCCATCCTCGCCCCAGCAGGTGGTGGTGCCGCGCCCATGACTCCACCCCCAACCCCTCCCGGCACCCCACCCATAACTCCACCGATCACGCCACCCGAAAGGCCGGCCGAGGGGACCATGCCACCTTCATACACCTTGGGCCGGGCCACCTCATCCTCCGCCAACTCCACAAACTCCCGCCGTGCATAGCGAGGCTCATAGAGGCGCGATAGAAAGCTCACTGGGCGGCCGCTGACCAGCGACAGGCGGACGTTGGTCCAGTCCTCGCCGCTGGTGTTGTCGACAATTGCCCAGCCTTCCAGCATCGGGTCGCCGGTAGCGCCGAAGATCAGCCGGTAACTGGACTTCCAGACCGGGGTCGGCGCAATGTAGGAGACGCCCAGGTTGCGCGCCTTGTCGTTCAAGGAGTCGATGTAGACGCTCTTTTTGTCCTTGGACCGGGATGCGGTCAGCGTGCCCAGATAGGCCCGCAATTGGGCCTGCAAGGCTGCGTCGGTGAACTTGAGGCTGGGCAGGGCCGACAGGTCAAACGATCGCATGACGCCCTCGTCCGTCAGCAGGGTGAGCTGTTCGCGTTCCTCACCTTGGGCGGCTTTGGTTCTGCGGCTGCCCAGAATGACGCCGGCCGCGGCAGTGGTCTCGACGCGCGCGCCCTTCATCTGGTCCAGGAAATCCACCATGGAGCCGCCACCGGCCAGGCGAAACGGAAACTCGCCCAGCTTTTTGTCGAGCGGATCGGAGGAATCGTACCTGACGCCCGCCACCGTGCCGCCCGAAGCATCGCGCACGGTCAGCGACTTCAGGACGTCGTTCATCTCGTCGGCGCGAAAGTCCAGCCGGGCGGTTTCGCCCCGGGCCAGTTCCCCACCCCGCTCAAAATAGCCCAAACCGTTCTTGTAAAGAACCACCTGGCGAACAGGAAGTTCCGCGGAACTAGCGGCCAGCGAAACCGCGACGATAAGGAAAACAAGGCGCATCACTCCATATTGGACGCTGCGCCGCCCGGCAGGGTTCCCGGCATCGGGCTTGACACTTTTGCGAGCTGCAATTCAGACTCTGAATAGCGCTTGTCTGACAGAGGTCGTTTTTTTGACCGGAAGCTCGCCCGGCGTGATTTCAATGAGAGCCGAGAGGCGGCGGAGGGAAATTTTGCGCGTTCTTTTGCTGATTCTATTGTCGGCCGCGGCCGCATATCCGCAAGCCGGCCAGGCCGTCCCCGGTGGGCAGGGCGGGCAGGGCGGCCGGGGCACGGGTGGCTTCGGCGGGCCGGCAGTATTGGGCCGGGCGGCCGGCGGCGGCTTGAACCGTAGCCCGGAGGTGAAGCTGCGCTTTTTTGCGAGCCTCCAGACCAACTACGACACCGGCCTCACCAGCGTCGCGCTGGATGCCGACGGCAGACCGGTCAGCCAGTCCGGCAGCGGACTGCAAGCCACGGTGGGCGTCATGGGGAACAAGTCGTTCCGCCGGTCCCAGGTGATGCTCAACTTCAATACCGGCTACCGTTACATTCGGACGATCAACATTGCCAGTGGCGCCAACTTCTTCGGAGTCCTCGGGGCCAGCCACGTACTGGGCCGCCGGTTGTCCCTCAGTTCCAGCAACGCCCTCGGCTCCCAGGTGCAGAGCTTTAGCCTGGCGCTGGCAACGATCCCCGCGCTCGATCTCGACCCGGTCACCAATAGCTTGCCCATCAATGACCTGATCGATTCCCGCATCAGCTTTTGGAGCAATAACTCAACCCTCAACTACCAGTTCGGGCCCCGGCTTTCGGTCAGTGCATCGGGCGGCTTCAACGGCAACAAGCGAAGCGGCCGCGCCCTCGTCAGTTCTACCGGCGTCTCCACCCGGGGTGATATCGCCTACCGGCTTGGCCCCAACCAAACCGTTTCCGCGGACTACTCGTTCACCAATTTCAATTTTTCGGACGCCTACGGCAACACCGCGATCCATCAGGCCACCTTGGGCTATTCATTAAATGTGCGGCGTGCATGGACCATTCGCTTAAGGGGCGGCGGTGCCATGCTTCAGAACGAGGGTCTGCGGCAGACCAGGTTGGATCCGTTTATCGCCGCGATCCTGGGCCGGCCCACGGGCATCGAGGCGTTCTATCGCGAAAACTACTTGCCCAGCATTCAAGCCACCATCACCCGGACCCTTGGCCGCCGCTCTTACCTGACGGTCGACTATCAGCGAGGCACCACCCCCGGCAATGGAATCATCCTCACTTCGCGCATGAGCGGGTACTCGGGCAGCTATCAGTACACCGGCATTCGGGGCTGGACCTTAGGCGCATTAGCCACCAATAACCGGTTGGACAATCTGATCGGCTTTCAGGCCTCCAGCACCATCCAGTCCGTCCTGGGCTCCGTTGGCTACCGCGTGCGGCGCGACTTGCAGATTGGCGGGGCGGCGGGGTACAGGGCGAACAGCATCAGCACCGGCACCGCCTTCAACCAGCGCGGCATGCGGTTGACTTTCAACATCAGCTATTCTCCGGGAGATGTCCCGCTCGCCCTCTGGTAACCTGACGGCCCCGCCCCACGGCCGTGTACTGTTGATTGAAGACCACCCGGTGCTCCGTCAATTGCTGTCGGATCTACTGGTCCAGGATGGCTACAACGTCCAATGTGCCACCACGCCAATCCCCGGCGAAGCCTTTGACATCATCTTGACGGACTGGCTGGTGCCCGGCCTGGACGTGGCCCCACTGGTCGAAGAACACCTGGCGGCCCACCGTCATTCAACCTGCGTGGTGATGAGCGGCTATCCCGTCAACTTGGATCAGTTCCCAGCGGCTCTCCGCCCGCGCCTGCGCTACCTGGCGAAACCATTCTCGGCCTCGCAGTTAGCCGAATGCCTGCGCGCGTTGCGCGAGCAGCTATTCAGCGGCCAGATCGGCTAACCGCTCCGCAAAGTTGCCGCCGGATTCCGACCACAACAAACGCCGCTCCAGCGGCAACGCGGCCTCCAGATCCGACACCAGCTTCAGCAGGCTGCGGATGTTTTGGGCGGTCATCCGGAAATGCGCCGGGGCCTCGGTGGCCGGAAGGAACAGCAGTTCGTTCCCGAAATCAATCCGGAGATCCTCGCGCCGCGTCCCAGGAATGGGAGGGGGCTCATCAGGGTCAAACTGCGCCGCATAGGCGAACAAGTGCACCCGCGCCGGCCGCAGTGCCCAATCCAGACCATTGGACTGAAACAGATCCCACGACCCCTCCAGCTCCAGCGACGTGTCGCTGGCACGCCAGGCATCCAGTACTTCCCGAATCGTATCCATCGCCTCGACGCTTTCCACCGCCTGTTCCTGCAGTGGCGCTTCAATGCTGGAAACGGCACGCACGGTGGCAATCAGGTTAGGGCGCAGCACGGAAAACGGGAAGGTGCGCGCCATGGTCATAAATCGCTCATGCAGAATCAGCGGTGAGGGCGATTTCAACCATAAAGAAAGGTAAAGCCGGTCCATAATTCGGTTACTCCCATCCGGTCGCCAGGCGGCGATAGGTGACGCTCAGCTCCTCCGGCAGTACGCGAGTCTCGCCCACCGTCGTCATGAAGTTCGCATCGCCCGGCCATCGGGGCACCAGATGCAAATGCAGATGACCCGCCACACCCGCCCCGGCACAGGCCCCAATATTGAAGCCGATGTTGAGGCCTTCGCAACGGTACTCCGCCCGCAAGCGGCGTTCAGCCTTTTGGGCCAGTAGGATCAGCTCCGCCAGCACTTCCGGCGGACACTCATCCAGCGTGGAGACATGGGCATACGGAATCACCATCAGGTGTCCGGAGGTGTAAGGGTACAGATTCAGCAGGACCGCATTGTGGTCTGCCCGATGAATGATCAACGCGGCCTCATCGTTGCCGGAGGCGAATTTCTGACAGAATACGCAATCCGGTTCGCGGCCCGCCTGCGGCCCGGTGGCCGTAATGTAGCGGTAGCGCCAAGGGCTCCAGAGCCGGTCCACAGGCCTGCTGCTCTAGAGAGCCGCCGGACTGGTGGGCACGTCCGCCGCCGCTTCCTCGCCGTTCACCAGATCCTTCAATTCCTTGCTGGGCTTGAAGTACGGGATGCGCTTGGCCGGAACCTCAACGCGGGCACCGGTCTTGGGGTTGCGCCCGATCCGCGGTTGGCGCTGGCGTGTGCGGAAACTCCCAAAGCCGCGGATTTCGATCTTGTCGCCCTGCCGGAGGCTCTTGACGACACTGTCAAAGATCGCTTCCACGATTACTTCGGAATCCTTCCGGGTCATTTCCACGACGCGCGATACTTCTTCGATCAGATCCGCCTTTGTCATAACTATCTCCAGAATAACGCGTTCCGGTCCCGGCACAAGTGGCAGGGGACAATTCGATTACTTTACTGCTCGTCGTCCAGGTCCAGGTTCGGTGCCGGCTGGAACGCTTGCTCCATCGTGGACGTGGCCGCGGCCGCTTCCCGCTGATAGCCGCGCAAGCGTGCGCGCTCCTGCTCATCAGCCGCGGCAGCCAGGCTGAGCCCGATCCGCTTTTCGGTCTCGCTCATGCGAATAATCTTGAAGCTATACTCGACGCCCAGCTCCAACGGAAGATCACCGCCCGCGCGGCCCTGAGTACCTGGAATCTCCGAGTTGTGGCACAACCCCTCGACACCCGGCAGCAGCTCAACAAACACCCCGAACTGCGCCGCCCGTTTCACCCGGCCCGACACAATGTCGTTCACCATGTGCTCCTGGAAGAAAGACTCCCAGGCGTCCGGCTGCAACTGTTTCACGCCCAGCGACAAGCGCCGGCCATCGGTGTCAATGCCCAGAATCACGGCCTGCACCTGTTGCCCCTTGCGCACAATTTCGGACGGGTGCTTGATGCGCTTAGTCCAGGAGAAATCAGAAATGTGCACCAGCCCGTCAATGCCTTCTTCAATCTCAATGAAGGCCCCAAAGTCGGTCAGCTTGCGGACTCGCCCTTCCACCACGGAGCCTATGCTGTAGCGCTCCGCCACCGTTGTCCAGGGGTCAGCTTCCAGTTGCTTGATGCCGAGCGACACGCGCCGCTCTTGCGGCTTAATCTCCAGCACCACCGCTTCCACCTGATCGTTGACGCGGACCACTTTGGAGGGATGCTTCAACCGGCGGCTCCAGGTCATCTCCGAGATGTGGATCAAGCCCTCCACCCCGGCCTCAATCTCGACAAACGCGCCGTAGTCGGTGATGGAAACCACGCGGCCGATCAGCCGGCCACCCAACGGATAGCGGTCATGAATCGAATCCCATGGGTCCGGAGCCAGTTGCTTGGCGCCCAGCGAGATCCGCTGCTTGTCGCGGTCGTACTTCAGCACCTTGACGGTGATCGTCTCGCCGGGATTCAGCAGTTCGGAGGGGTGTCCCACGCGGCCATGCGAGATGTCGCTGACATGCAACAGCCCGTCAATGCCGCCCAAATCGACAAACGCACCGTAGTCCGTGAGGTTCTTCACCACACCGGTCACCACGGCGCCTTCGGCCAAGCCCTCCAGGGCCGCCGCCTTGCGGGCGTTGTACTCTTCCTCCACCGCCAGCCGCCGGGAAACCACCAGATTGCCGCGGCGCCGGTTGATCTTGATGACGCGAACCGGAATCTCCTGCCCCAGCCACGGATCGACGCTGTGCACCGGACGGACATCCAGGTGCGACGTCGGCATAAAGGCCTCGGCTCCGACATCCACCAGCACGCCCCCGCGCGTCCGGGAAATCACGCGGCCGGTGATCACCGTTTGCTCCCGCTCCGCCTGCTCCAGCGTGTCCCAAGCGCGAGCCGCCCGGGCCCGCTTGTGCGACAACAACAGGAACCCTTCCGGCGTCAGGCCGCCGCGCTCCAACATCACTTCGATCTCGTCGCCCTGCTGGACCGTCACCTGCCCGTCAGGCCCGGTCAACTGGTCGATCGGCACCACACCTTCAGACTTCTGCCCGACATCGACGATGACTTCTTTGGGATTGACCTTCAGGACGATGCCGCGCAGCACTTCGCCATCGCCCGCCAGATGCGCCTGTTCCGCATCCTCCAGTTGATGTTCAAAGTCGTTGCCGGCCGCCAGCGCCGCTTCCTCGGCGGCCATAGCGGCCGCGAAATCCGTGAAGTCGGGGTCGTTGTCCGGAACAGTGCTCGGCCATTCCGGCGTAGTCGTGGGGGTGCCGGGTGTCGGGTGATCAGGGCGGGTGGCCATAGGAAAGAGTTATCTCCGTCAGCGACAGTTGAACAATTGCTGTCTAAAACACTGAGCTATCAACAGAATGCCTGGTTCCGAACGGTCCGGCGACTTGGGCGGGACGAGATACAGCTAGGAGGTCGCGTGTTCGGCTAGGGTGAGACGACAACCCGTTGATACAACAGTACTTTTGAAATATACCGGAGGAATCAGGGGAAGTCAATGGGGTTTCGCCACCGAATCCCACACCCATCCGATTGGCTAGTAGCTGCGGTCCGCCCGGAAACAATACACTCAAGCCGATGACTTCCCCTGCCCGCGCTCCCCAATCCCTGGATCAACTGATTCCAGGTCAGCGGTATCTGAAGTGGATCATCGCCGGGCTACCCAGTCTGGCCATGGTCGCCGCCGCCATCAACAAACTGATGGTCAGTCCTGAAATGGTCGCCAACATGAAGGGCGTCCCGGACCCCACCGCCTGGCTCCCCCGGTTGGGCATCATCACCTTGGTCTCGGTGGCCCTCTACTGGCTGCCGAAGACGTCGCTGATCGGGACCATCCTCCTCACCGCCTACTTGGGAGGAGCGGTGGCGGTTCACCTGCTGATGCTCGAGACCAACCCGGCCGCGCCGATCATCCTGGCGGTCCTGTTTTGGGTGGGCTACGGGATGCGTTGCCCGCGGGTCATGGTGGAGGCGGATTTGCTGCCCCGGCGCTAACGCGGCGGCGACCGGCGTCCCCCCGTTCCCCTCTTGTTCTCGCCCGTTGCCGGCCTGGTTTGCCGATTCGATAATCTTGTACACTATACGATGTAATGCACGCGCTACGCTTCTTGGCCCGGGGCCTCTGGTGGGGTTGCGCGCTCTCCTTCGAGCTGTACGCGCAGGCGGCCAAGGTGGAACTGTTGGGCCTCGTCCGGGATCCGGCGGGGCTGGAAGTGACGGGCGCCACCGCCAGCGCCACCAATCTCGCCACCGGCTTCCGCCAAAGCGTCACCACCGGCAGCGATGGCCGGTATCACTTGTTCGGCCTATTGCCCGGCCGCTACGACGTGCAGATCGAAGCCCCGGGATTCGCCGCCTTTATCCAGAAAGCAATGGAACTGGCTCTAGGCGACCGCTTCATCCTCGACGTGACACTCAACGTGGGCGGCGTACAGCAATCGGTGGCCGTCTCCGCCGTGGCCCCGCTGCTGGAAACAACCCGTGGCACCGTCAGCCGCGTGGTCGATCAACGGCGCATCGTCACCCTGCCGATCGATGGCCGCAACTTCGTTCCCTTGATCGCCCTGGCCCCCGGCGTTAACCTGCCGCCCACCTCCACCCTGCCCCGCATCAATGGCAGCCGCCCGCGCGTCAGCGAATACATCTACGACGGCATCAGCGTGCTGCAACCGGAGCCGGGCCAAGTGGCCTATTTTCCGGTGCTCGACGCCATTGATGAGTTTCGCGTCGAGACCAACAGTTATTCCGCCGAATACGGCCGGGCCAACGGCGGCGTCATCATCGTCAACCAGAAGTCCGGCAGCAATGCGCTGCACGGCACGCTGTTTGAGTTTCTGCGCAACGAAGCGCTGAATGCCCGGAATCTATTTGCCGCCGGTGGTGCCAAGCCGCAGTTCCGGCGCAACCAGTATGGGTTCGTGTTGGGCGGTCCCATCCAGACCAACCGGACCTTCTACTTTGTCGATTGGCAGGGCACCCGCCAGTCCACCGGAAACATCCGCCTCAGCACGGTGCCCACCAGCGATCAGCGGTCCGGCCGCTTCAGCGCCGCGATCTTTGACCCGGCCGCCACGCAACGGAGCCAAACTGGCTTTACGCGCCAGCCCTTTGCGGGAAATACAATTCCCGCCGCCCGCTTTGACCCCGCCACCGTCAAGGTTGTTGACCGTTACCCCGCGCCCAACCAGTTCTCCGCCACCGGCGCCGAACTCACGGCGAACAACTACCGCCGCGTCGGCAATGAGTTGATCGCCCAGGACCAGTTCGACACCCGCCTGGACCGCTACTTCGGCAGCGCCCACCGCCTCTTCGGCCGCTACGCCCACCTCCGCGACCGTTCGCAACCCATCACGCCCCTGCCCGACGGCAGCGGCAACATTGCCTCCGGCGTCATCGGCGACACCTTCATCCGGGCCGATAGCCTGGTGGTGGAACACAACTGGACCTTGGCCCCCACGCGCGCCAACCAGGTCCGCTTCGGGTTCACCCGCCGCGGCTTCAACCGCACTTCACTGCGGACCGGGCAGTTGGCCTCCACCAGTTCCGGCATCCCAGGCATTCCCGCCTCAGCCTTTGCGGACACATTGCCCACCTTCGATCTGGTGGGCTATCAAGCCCTGGGGCCACCCGCCAACGGCAACGCCATTTTCACCACATCGGTGACGCAGTTCATTGATCAGTTCACCTGGATCAAGGGCCGGCACAGCCTGAAGTTTGGTGCCGACCTCCGGCTCCAGCGCCTGGACGTCCTGCAACCGCCCAGCCCCACCGGAAACTTCCAATTCACCAACCTCCTCACCGCCGGGCTCAGCGCCACCGGGACCCCGTTGGCCAACACCGGTAACGCCGTCGCCTCCTTACTGACGGGCCAAGTGCAGCAGTTCCAAATCGACCTGCAGCAGGAGACGCTGAAGCCGCGCGCCAGCATCGCTGAGTTCTACCTGCAGGACGACGTCCGGCTGTCCAGCCGCTTGTCGGTGAACCTGGGCGTCCGCTACACCCTCAACCTGCCCTCCACGGTGGCGGACAACCGGTCCGCCATCTTCAACCTGAGCACCCAGCAGCTTGATTTCCTCGGCGCTGGCGGTGTCCCCCGGTCCGCCCGTAACCTCGAATGGGGCAACTTCGGCCCCCGGGTCGGCTTGGCCTGGAAACTCAGCAGTTCCGCCGCCCTCCGGGCCGGCTATGGGATGACCTGGATCGAACAGGCCGGCATCACGACGCCTTTTACGACACCGCTGTTCCCCTTCATCCGCACGCTCTCGCAAGCTTCGCTGGACAACATCAACCCCGCCTTCGTCCTCTCCCAAGGCCCTTCGCTGCGAGTGGCCGCGCCTAATGCCGCAAGCGGCCTCGGCCAGGGCGTTTTCGGAGTCCAGCGCAACCAGAAAAGCGGCTACGCCCAGCAATGGAACTTGTCGCTCCAGAAAACCTGGGGCGATCCCTGGAGCGCCGAGGTGGGCTATCTCGGCTCCAAGCTCACTAATCTGGGAGTACCAGACGTCAACCTGAACCAGCTCTCCGTGGCGCAACTGGCCGCCGGAGCGGCCCTGACGCAATCCGTGCCCAATCCCTACTTTGGCCAGATCCCGGTAGAGTCTTCGCTCGGCCAGCCCACCATCGCCCGGCAGCAGTTGCTGCGCCCGTATCCCCGGTTCACTTCCGTGACGCTTTACCGCAACAACGTCGGACACTCGACGTACCATTCGCTCCAAGCCCGCCTGGACAAGCGTTTCTCGGCAGGCCTGACCCTGGGCGTCACCTACACGTTCTCGCGCCTCATCGACGATGCCGGCGCCGTATTTGACTCAGCCATCCTCACCGGACCCGTCACCGCCTACCAGGCCGCCGACAGCTTCAATCGGCGGCTCGAGAAAGACGTCTCCACGGGCAACATGCCGCACGTTCTGTCGGGCAGCTTTGTCTGGGAGATCCCGTTAGGCCGGGGACGCCGCACGCATTTGACTGGATGGCGAAACATGCTCGCGGGCGGCTGGCAGGTCGCCGGCATCGTACGGGCCCAGTCCGGGTCGCCGATTGCGGTCACGCAGCAGCCAAACCTGAACGCCTTTGCCGGCTTCGGCATCCAGCGGCCTCACCTGCTCCGCGACCCCAACCTGCAATCCGGCAGCCGCGCCACGGGCCGCTGGTTTGACACCAGTGCGTTTGCGGCGGCCTCACAATTCACGCTCGGCTCCAGTTCCCGCAACCCGGTCCGCGGTCCAGGCTTCCGCACCATTGACCTCATGGTCGGCAAGAGCTTCGCCCTCACGGAGCGCCTCCGCGCCGAGTTCCGGGCCGAGGCCTTCAACACCACCAACACCCCGCAACTGGGCAACCCCAACGGCGCCTTCGGCACCGTCGCTTTCGGCACCATCACCGCGGCATTTGACCCTCGCGTCTATGAACTGGTACTGAAAATTCACTTTTAGCCAAATACTAAGCAACTTCGCTTGGAAGTAGTCCAGTTACGGAAGTAGTCTGTAAAGATGGCTCCGCCAACGGTCCGCAATCATCTGTCCGCCATCCGCAAATCTCGCGGAATCGGAGCCACTGAGCTTGCCCGGCGGGCTGGTGTCAGCCGTCAGACAATTTACTCAATCGAAGCCGGAACATACATCCCCAATACCGAAGTCACTCTCCATCTGGCTCGAGAACTGGAAGTGACGGTGGAGGAACTATTCCACCTGGACGCGGCTCCCCGCACCCCCCGCGAAGCCGAGCCCTGTGAACTGCTCACCAGCCGCCCCGTGCGGGCGGGACAACCTGTGCGGGTCTGCCAGGTGGGCGAAAAGCTGATCAGCGTCCCCGCCATCGCCGAACCATATTTTCTGCCGTCGGCCGACGGCACGCTGTCTCAGGTCGGCACCGGCGGGCGGGCCGCGGTGCAACTGTTTGCGCCGGAGGAATCCTTCGGCAAGCGCCTGATCCTGGCCGGGTGCGATCCCGCCATGCAACTACTGGCCCGCATGGTGGAGAAGCTGTGCGGTGTCGACATTGTCTGCTGCGGCGTCTCCAGCCGTCAGGCATTGCAATGGCTAAAGGACGGCCGGGCCCATATCGCCGGCAGCCATCTGGAAGACGCAGCCACCGGCGAATTCAACCTGCCCTTTGTCGCGCGCGAACTGCCGGGCGACGATTGCACCGTGGTGACGTTTGCCCGCTGGGAAGAAGGCTTCGTGGTGGCCCCCCGCAATCCGCTGGCCATCCACTCAGCCGCTGACCTGGCGCACCGCGGCGTCCGCTTGATCAACCGCGAACCCGGCTCGGGTGCCCGGCAGTTGCTGGACAAACTGCTGGCCGAAGCGGGCGTGGTGACGCAAAAGGTAAACGGGTACCAGAATTTAGCGCATGGTCACATGGCGGCCGCCTACATGGTTCGCGTCGGGGCGGCCGATGTTTGCCTGGCCACCCGTTCCGCCGCACACGCCTATGGTCTCGATTTCCGGCCGGTCCACTCCGCCCGGTACGATCTGGTGATGCGCCGCGCCATGCTGGATACACCAGCCGCGCAGGCGTTTCTTGATGTCTTGCAGCGGGCCAGTCTCAGGCGTCAGTTGGAAGGCTTGGCCGGGTACGACACGGCCCAAACCGGCGTCATTCTGGTTTAGCGGCTGACCGCTCCCAATAGACCGCGCCCGAAAATTCAGCGGACGGCGCTCGCCCTCGGGATGTGTTTCGGCTACCCTAAGTGGAGCGAATGGAAGAAAAGCAAACGTCCAGCCCGTCCCCGCTTCCGCCGGGTGGGCCTTGGCAACGCGTTCAGTTGGCCCGCCACCCGCGGCGGCCGCACGCCCTCGACTACATCCAGCGGATCTTCACCGATTTCGAAGAGATCCATGGGGACCGCGCCTATGCCGACGATGCGGCTATCGTCTGCGGCATGGCCCGGTTCATGGGCGCTCCGGTGATGGTCTGCGCTCAGCAGAAGGGCCGCGATACCAAGCAGAAGCTGCACCGCAACTTCGGCATGCCCAAACCGGAAGGCTACCGGAAAGCCCTGCGCGCCATGCGTTTAGCGGCCAAATTCGGGCGGCCGATTGTCACGCTGCTAGACACGCCCGGCGCCTACCCCGGGATCGACGCCGAAGAGCGCGGCCAAGCCGAGGCGATCGCCGTCAACCTGCGCGAAATGTCCCGGCTGCCAGTGCCGATTGTCGTGTTCGTGATTGGTGAAGGCGGCTCCGGCGGCGCTCTAGGCCTGGGTGTCGGCAACCGCGTCCACATGATGGAGAACGCGGTCTATTCCGTCATTTCACCCGAAAGCTGCGCGGCGATCATTTGGCGCGATGCCGGCCAGGCGGAAAAGGCCGCCGCCGCCTTGAAGATGACCGCGCAGGATCTGGCACCCTTGGGCATCGTTGATGATGTCATCCCGGAGCCGGGCGAGGGCGCGCATGAAGATTGGGACGCGGCCGCCGCAAATCTGGCCCGCATGCTGGAACATTCCCTGGCCTCGCTCAAGGCCTTAACACCCGCTCAGTTGGTGGATGAGCGGTACGAGAAATTTCGTCGCATGGGCAGTTTCTTCTCCGAAACAAAGTCCGCGACACTGGGTTAAGCGCTCATGGTGAAACCCGCCTTCCTCATCGCCATGCTGGTTGCCGGCTTTGTGGCGTATCTGATCTATTCGACGATGGGCCAGTCCAAGTTCCGCGTCGAGGCCTGCATGGAGTTTCAGGGCCGCGAGTCCTGCAAAACCGCTTCCGGCCCCACTGAGCAGCAGGCGCTGCGGATGGCCATCGAAACGGCCTGTGCCCAGATCGCTTCCGGGATGACAGAATCGATGGCTTGCGACCGGACACCGCCCAAGTCCATCAACTGGCTCACCGGCAAGTAAGCCCGATGCGGACTCTGGCCGGCTTACTCTCGCTGGTGTCTGCGGCAACGTTGAGCGCCCAAACCGAGACCCCGGCCCCGCGCAACCTTGAACTGTTCCTTCCACCGGGCAGCCTGCCCTCCGCCGATGCGGTTCAAGTCACCCTGGGACGCACCAAACTGCCCGTCAAGAGCATCCAGGCCCCGCACCCGACGCCCGGACTCGTGATCCTGGATCTCGCCGCCACGCCGCTGGAACGGCACGCCTGCCTGGTGCTGGAACTGGCACAAGCGATGCCCGCCCTCCAAGGCATGGCGATCTATCAGACCGGCGGCACGCTGGGGGAAATCCTGTATCCGGCCGGGATGGCCACCGGCCTGCACCTCAGCCTGTTGGGTCCAATGTCGCGTCTGGAAGAACAGTGCCGCAAGCCAGCGGCACCCCGCACTGCGCCGGTGATGGCCGAAGCATTACCAGTGATCGAACTGATCCGTATCCTCACCGCGCGCTACCAGGGCCAAGGCCCGCTGCGCATCTTCTGGCTCTCGGGCGATTTCGAGTTTTATGACTGGCGCAAATACCAGGCCCGGAACAACAATCCCCGCATGCGGTCCCTGGCCACGGCTCCACCCAGCCAGTTCTTGACCTTCTCCGGCGTTGGCGAATTTCTGGCCGAATCACTCAGCCTGGGGCCAGCCACCATCTTCCCCATCCTGGGCGGCGCCCAGCGCTCCACCGATGCCGGCCGCTTGTTGGCCGAATCCACCGGTGGCCGCTTCCGGCTCACCACCAGCAAGCCGGGCGAGGCGCTGCGCGCCGCGGTCGAAGAGTCCCAGGCATTGTCGGTGGCCACGGTAGAACTGCCAGCCTCTAGCGCCGGACCCGCCACGCTGCGCCTGCAGGTGGGCCGCGACACCCACGTGGACCGGCAGTTATCCCTGCGTCCCGTGCGGCCAGTTTCCACGCCCGCGCTGGAAGAAATTGCCAATCGCGTCGTCACCTACTCCGACGACTTGGGCCTCGGCTCCGGCTGCGCGGAGGGACGCGAAGGAGCTTTCGTCCGCCTCATCCTGCCCGAGAATGCCAGCAAACCCGAACCCGGACCACTGCTGGTCTACATCCAGTACTTCCTGCCCGACACGCGATCCCTGCGCCAGCGCCTCGTGCTGCCCCGCCCCGGCCCCCTCTGCATCGAACTGAATGAACAAGCCCCCGGCAGCCGCTTCATCCTCGTCGCCCACGACGAACAAACCGGCTGGACCGGCGCCAAGAACGGCAAGCTGAACGCCGTCGAAGCGCAGTAGCACTGGCCGCTCTGCCCTATCGCCGAGCACTCAAGCTAAACTGGACCCGTGCCCGAGAACCCCTGGTCTGCCCCACTCGTTGACCTTCACCAACACACCGACTACTACCACCGCCCCGACGGCCCGCTGCTCGATCACGCGCGGAACCTGGGCGTCGCCCGCAGCATTCTGCTGCCCGGCGCAGGCTGGATGATCGCGGGAGCCCCCTGTGGCGGCAATGACTGGTGCCGCAAGCTGGAGGCCGCCCACCCCGGCCACTTCGTCCGCTTCACCACTGCTGACCCCGTGGAACCCGACGCCATCCGTGTCATGGAGGCAGATCTGAAGACCGGTGCCGTCGGCATCGGCGAGCAGAAGTTCGGCGTGCCCGTCGATGGCCCGCAGATGGCCAAGGTGTTCGACCTCGCGCGCGCCTATCGCGTCCCCGTGCTGATCCACTTTGAGCATGAAACCTACAACCTGGGCATCATCAACTTCGAAAAGATCCTCCGCCGCTACCCGGATGTCACCTTCATCGGCCACGCCCAAACCTGGTGGTCCAATATCTCGGCCGCTGGAGAACAGAAGGATCTCTACCCGATCGGCAAAGTCACCCCCGGCGGTCTGACCGACCAGCTACTGACCGATTACCCCAACCTCTACGGCGATCTCTCCGCAGGCTCCGGCCTCAACGCCATGCGCCGCGACCCGGATTTCGCACGCGGCTTCATCACCCGCCACCGGCACAAGCTGATCTGGGGTTCAGATTGTCCCTGCCATGATGGCGCGGGCGGCAGTTGGAAACAGAAGATGTGCATCGGCCGCGAGTGCCTGAGCGCGCTCTGGAAGATGTGCGCCGACCCTCTACACTTCCGCGATCTCGTTTGGAACAACGCTTTCCGCGCCATCCCTGGGCTCCGGTAGCGTGCTTGGGCCAAGGAATTGACCCGGCAATCTAGAACGTCGCACAGTTCGCACACTTTGGGGCTTTAGCAAGGTTAAAATTGAACTTCTGGACCAAGTTCTGCGTCTAATGGAAGTGCATCCTCAAGGAGCGGGGACAAAATCTTGAATCGTAAGTGGAAAATCGCAATTCCAGTAGTGCTCGTGCTGGCGGGTGGCGGCGGCTATTACGCCAAAGGCAAGATTGCCGAACGTGATATTGTGACCGTTCAGACCGGACGGTCCACGCGCCAGGATCTGGCCGCCGTGGTCACGGCCTCCGGTGAAATCAAGCCGCTGAAGTACATCAACATCGGCACCAATGCTAACGTACCATCGCGCATCACCGACATTCTGGTGGTGGAAGGCCAAAAGGTAAAGCAGGGTCAATTGCTGGCCAAGCTGGAATCGGTACAGCCGGAGGCCGAAGTGGCCGCCCAGCGCGCCAACCTCAGTTCAACTGAAGCGGACTCAGCCGCCACGGAATCGGCGCTGAAGGTCTCGGACGAGAACATTCGCACGGCTCAAGCCTCGCTGGAGCGCAGCAAGGCGGAAGCCGATCGCGCCAAGATCTTTGTCGACCGAGCCCAGAAACTGTGGGATGAGAAAATCATCGCCCGGCAGGAACTCGATCAGCGCAAGGCTGATTTTGAAGCCACCCAGGCCGCCGTTCGCGAAGCCGAATCCCGTATCCTGCAGTTGCGGGCGCAACGCCAGCAGGCGCAAGCCACGCTGAGTTCCGCCCAACGCCGCATCACCCTGGCCCAGGCCAACTTGAAACGCGCCGCGGACGTCCTGCAGCGCACCCAGTCCGTAGCACCGATCACCGGCGTCATCACCAACCTGCCCGTCCGCGTGGGCGAGACCGTGGTGCCCGGCATCCAGAACTCCTCCGCCAGCCTGCTGATGACCATCGCTGATATGTCGGTGATCACTGCCGAAGTGAAGGTGGATGAAACCGACATCGTCAACGTGAAGTTGCAGCAGGAAGCCGACATCACCATCGACGCCATCCCGGGCAAGACCTTCAAGGGCCGCGTCATCGAGATCGGCAACACCGCCATCCTCCGCTCCTCCGGCCTGGCCGCTTCGCAAAGCGCCGTCGCCAGCCAGGAAGCAAAAGACTTCAAGGTAGTCGTGGCGCTGGACAACCCGCCCGACGAGATCCGTCCCGGCCTCTCCTGCACGGCCAAGGTCACCACGGCCACCCGCCCCAAGGCGCTCACCATCCCCATCCAGGCGTTGACCGTTCGCCAGAAGGGCGACCTGGAAGCCAAGCCTGAAGACGACAAAAAGCAGCCGGAAGTGAAGCTGGACCCGGTGGCGGAAAAGGCCAAGAAGGAAGAGCTTCAGGGCGTTTTTGTGATCGCGGGGGACAAGGCGGTGTTCAAGAAAGTGGAGACCGGCATCACCGGGGCTACCGACATCGAGGTCACCAGTGGCCTCAATGAAGGCGACGAGATCATCACCGGCAGCTACAAGGTGATCCGCACCCTCCGCAACGATGCCAAGGTCAAGGTGGACAACAAGGCACCGAAGAAGGCAGACTCTTAAGAAGGATAGATCGCAAACCACTCATGCCAACGGCCGCCGAAGAAGATCTCAAAGCAAAGGGCGATCAGCTCAAAAAAGACGGAATCGTCATCCGTACTTACGACCTCTGGAAAACCTACCAAATGGGCGACCAGACGATTAACGCCGTCTCCGGCTGCGATATTGAAATCAAGTACGGCGAATACGTCGCCATCATGGGCCCCTCGGGTTCCGGCAAATCAACGTTGATGAACCTGATCGGCTGCCTGGATACCCCGACCAAGGGTCAGTACTTCATCAACGGACGCCCGGCCTCGGCCATGTCCGATGATGAACTGGCGCGCATCCGGAACAAGGAAATCGGCTTCGTCTTCCAGACCTTCAATCTGCTGGCGCGGGCCTCCGCGTTGCACAACGTCGAGCTACCGCTGATCTACGCCGGCATGTCGGCGGAAGTGCGCGCCGAAAAGGCCCGTACGCGTCTGCGCCAGGTCGATCTGGAGCAGCGCATGTTCCACAAGCCGAACGAACTCTCGGGCGGGCAGCGCCAGCGCGTGGCCATCGCCCGAGCCCTGGTCAACGACCCCGCCATTCTCCTGGCCGACGAACCGACCGGAGCTCTCGATACCGCCACCGGTATTGAAATCATGGGTCTGTTTGATCGCCTGCACCAGCAAGGCAACACCATCATCGTCGTCACCCACGAACATGACATCGCGCTCTACGCCCACCGCGTCATCCATATCCGCGATGGCAAAGTGGAAAAGGACGAAAAAATCAAGTAAGTTCTCTGGCTGCCGTTCGCGTCAGCCATCCCGGAAAGGACCAACCCCAGCAGCACGGGCCCAGCCCGATGTTTCTGGGGTTTTTCTTCGTCGCGGCACCCATTCCGAAGCGTCGAAATCCAGCGGGAGGACAATGCCATTTGACGCCGTGCGTTCAACAAGTTATCCTGGGTTTTGTACATCGTCTAAGGAAACTCGAGAAGTCACATGGCAAATACCGTATCCTCCCTCAAGCGCGTCCGCATCACTGAACGGCGCACGGCAATCAACCAGGCCCGCAAAACGCGCCTGCGCAACCAGATCCGCAGCATGCGCAAGCTGATCGCTGAAAAGAATGCCGCCGCTGCCCTGGCCGCGCTGCCGGCAACGTTCTCCGTGGTCGACAAAGCGGCAAAGCTGGGCGTGATCAAGAAGAACACCGCCTCGCGCTACAAGAGCCGTTTGGCCCACCACGTCAAGAAGCTGTCCGCCTAGTCTAGGCGCCTGGCCAGCAGTTCCAAGAATTCCCGCAGTTCACCAATGCCCTGGGGTCCGCCCCGGGGCATTTCCTTTGGCTGAAGCAGCCGCCTGCTAGGCCTTCGCAGTCAGACTCCACACAAACTGCTCCATCGCCGTCCGATCATCCGGCCGCGTATCACGCAAGGCCCGGTCCGCCTCAAAGGTCAGCTGGATGGCTCGCCGCAGCCGTTGGGGAGTAAAGGCGGTTAACGTATCAGCCAGTTGCTCCGCCCGTGACCGCCACATGGCCACGCCCAGCTTCTGGAAATGGCCCTGGATCTGCCCCGCCCCGCGCAACCCGGCCTCCGACGCCACCAGCGCCAGCCGGAACTGAGTCCCCAGAAAGGTCAGCACCAGCGGCAGGTACTCGCCCTCCCGGACCATCACATCCAGCAGGTCGAGAGAACCCCGCCGGTCACTCCGCGCCAGCGCATTCACCAGCGAGAACAAGGTGGCCGTGCGAGCATTCGGGATCAGCGTACCCAGCTCCGCATCCGTCAGCGGCCGGCCGGGCGCAAACAGCGATAGCTTCTCCACCTCACTGGTGATCCGCGCCGCATCCGCCCCCAGCGCCTCCACCAGCATCTCCACCTGCGCCCCGGTCAACTTCAAGCCATGTTGCGCGGCGCTCTCCCGCACCAACTGGCCCGCCTCCTGGTCAGAGAACGGTGGAAACTCCACCACCACCGGCACCGCCGCATAGAACTTCCGGACGCGCTCCAGTTTGGCCTTGTCGTCGGCGTCAAATCCGTAGCGGGAACAATCCAGCACCAGCACCGTCCCGGGCGTCGGGTTGCGGATATAGGCCGCCAGGGGCGACACCGGGCCATCGTCGTCTTCCTTGGCGGTCAAGCGCTTGGGCAGGGCTGCTTCGGCGCTGGTCACCCACATCAGGCGCTCGGTCGCAAATAAAGAGAGCGAACTGGCGTCATCAATCACCGCGGCCAGACTCAACTCATCCAGGTCGAACCGCGTGGTCTCGCCGCCCACCACTTCGGCCATCAGCTCCTTGATGCGCCGCCGGGAATACGCATCCGGCCCGACAAACAGCAGCACGGGCGGCACCTTGCCCCGCTTCAGCTGAGCTTCCAGGTCCAGGCGTGTCATGGTTGATCCGCCACCATCAGAAATTCTCGAGCACCGCCGAAACCACCCGCCGCGCCACTTCCACCGACAGCCGCTGAAACGCCGGCGTGCTCTCGTCAAAATACTGCGCCGGATCGGTGGAGATCTCATAGCGCTGGCGCATCATGAAGCCGGGCTGGTTCACCAGCAGCTTGCCGGTCTGGCGCTCCTTCAGCTGGATCGCCAGGTTCGCCACCACTTCCACGCCCGCGGCGCGATTGGTGATCGGGTCAAAGATGGTAGGGAACACCACAATGCTCAACACCTGGCCCTGCAGAATGGCGTCCGCCGCCGCCGGGTCCTGGACGATCTGATAGCGGGTCCGGGAGATAAACTCCCGCGCGATCAAGGCCGGCAGGCGGTCCGTCATTCGGTACCGGGTGGTGGGATTGTTAAACGGCACCACCGCCACAGTCTTGATGGTCTTGGGGATCGTGTCCGCTGTGCCGGCCAGGTGATAGCCGCAACCGGCCAGCCCGGCCACCAGCGGCAGCGCCAGCAGATCGCGCCGCAACATCGTCCGCAACGTCATTGCACCCGCCGGGTGGATTGCTCAATCACCGACGCCGCCGCCAGCAGAGCATTCTCCGCCACCAGCCGCAGGTTATCCGATGCCACCCAGAACCACGCCGCCCGCGGACCATCCGCAATAATCCGGTCCAACACCAGACCGCTTTCCCCGGCAATGCCCGAATTCGTGGCCGGACCCTCATCTTCGGTCCGGACTTCCCGGAACGGCCGGGCCAGCGCTTCCACCGTCACGTCGGCCTCAAAACTCACCCACGCGGAAGCCGTGTAGCCATGAAAAACCGGCGCCTGCACCAGCCGCAGCGATAGCCACGGTGTCTCGCCATAAAGCGCCGTCAGATCCTCCTCAAGGCGTTGCTGCTGTTCATCCAGGCTCTCCGGAGCCTCCACGCCCCAGCGCGGCAGCAGATTAAAGGCCACCTGCTCGTCATAAACCGACTTGGGCAACGGGCGCAGATTCAGCAGGGCGATCGTCTGCTCCTGCAGCTCCTCAATCGCAGCCTGCCCTTGCTGGCTGGCGGGCTCAAACAACGTAATCACCGCCTGCCGGATCGGGGCCACGGCCGCCAGCCGGCGGAACAGCAGGATCAACAGAATCGCCGCCGGATGGGCAATCCGGATCTGTTTCGATTCGGGCGTCAGGTAGTGCTCCGGCTCGGCCATCGGAGCCCGCAGGACGCCGCGCTTCTCCAGCCGGGCCACGTGGATCAGCGTCGCGCCGGGGGCTGGCCGCAGGGCGACGTCGGTGGTCGCATCTGTTCCCGCGATGAACACCACTTCCGCCTGATCCGGATTGACCACCTCCGCCAGAGGCCGGTCCGTGAGGATTTCGAGAATCTCCCGTCCCAGCAGCGTTTCGCTCCCAACAATCGCTACCTTAGCCAATGGGGTTCCCTTCCGGCTCGCCCGCCGCCGCCGGCTCGCCCTGCACCTTGCGTTTCAGTGCACCGGCAATCTTCACTATGACGCCGCTTCCACAATAGAACGTCCCCAGCGCCAGCAACGCGGGCCGCGAGTAGTTCCAGAAGACATA
Organism: Bryobacteraceae bacterium; assembly: GCA_947458745.1. Taxonomy (GTDB): domain Bacteria; phylum Acidobacteriota; class Terriglobia; order Bryobacterales; family Bryobacteraceae; genus JAPKYZ01. The sequence goes on from CANGYQ010000016.1 coordinate 33,085, forward strand.
AATGATCGCGCCCAACAGAACAATCGAAACCGGGGACCGCGGGTGCAGCAGGTTCAAATCCTTAAAGCTGCGGTACCGCCACGTGCAGACCATCAGAAACGCCAGAAGAGCCACCAGTGCCAACCAGGCTACCGATGCCATCCAGTTGGTCACGGGCGTCCGGCCCACAAAATAGACAATCGCCGCCAACATGCCCGCCGCCGCCGGAATCGGCAGCCCGACAAAGTACTTCTTACCGGGACGCCCGGGATTGGAGGGGACCGCGTTGGTGGTGATATTGAAGCGCGCCAACCGCATCGCGCCGCACAGCAGGAAGATGAAGGATAGAAAATAGCCGGCTTGGTAGAGATGTTCACGGCCGATGGGAGCCTGCGAAAAATCGACGAAGTAGACGCCCCACACAAAGGCCAGCACCGCCGGAGCCAGTCCAAAGCCAATCACATCCGCCAGCGAATCCATCTCCCGGCCAAAATCAGAAACCGTGTTCGTCATGCGGGCAATGCGGCCATCCAGGCCATCAATCGCCACGCCCATCCCGATAAATGCGGCCGCCTTGTCGAAGTTTTGTGCGCTGGAGGGGTCCCCGGCGGCCTGCCGGATCGCGCCTTCGATCGTTTGGAAGATGGACAGAAAGCCCAGAAAGACATTACCCGCCGTGAACAAGGTGGGCAGTGCATACGCCGCCCGGCGCGGCGGCTTGGGAATCTTCATCAGTGTGCCTCTCCTCGAAACTCTATCGAACCCGGTTGGCCACCACGGAAGAGCCGGCGGAAACGCGATCGCCTTCCTTCACGGCCAACTTCCACTCGGGTCCCATCACGATATCGACGCGCGAGCCAAACTGGATCAACCCGATCCGCTGCCCGGCCGTCACCCGGTCCCCCGGCTTCTGGTAGCAGATGATGCGGCGGGCAATCAGGCCGGCGATCTGGCTAAACACCACCGTCGTGCCGTCGCCTTCCACCGTCAAAGTATTCTGCTCATTCTGCGTGGACGCTTCTTCTTTGCTCGCCACCAGAAACTTGCCCGGCTGATACTCAATCTTGGTGATCGTGCCGGTGATCGGCGTGCGGTTGACGTGAACGTCAAAGACATTCAGAAAAATCGCCACCCGCGTCCGGTCCCCTTCCGGTTTGATCATCACCACCTTGCCGTCGGCGGGAGAAACCATCACGGGGCCGGGCGGAATCACCCGCTCCGGGTCGCGAAAGAACCACAAACAAAAGATCGCCAGAATGTAGAAAGGCAAAGCCGCATAGGCATTCGAGAAATAACCAATCGCAAAGCCAAGCAGCGTCAGCCCCAGCGCGTAATAAAGCCCGGTAATCACCATCCGTTGATTAGTTTCGCACGGCAGCCCCCAAACTAGTGTGACAACCGTTGCGTCAGTGGCCTCGTACCGCCCGCGGGAGACTGCCTACGGGCGGGCCTGCAGTTCAATCTCCGCCAGCCGGGCCTTCACCAGCTTCTTCACCAGGGCCAACCGCGGCGGCTGATCCAGCGGAAACTGGAAGCCGCCTTTCGAACTCGAGAACTCCCTCAATTCCTCCGCCAGCACCGTCATCACGCGGGAGCTCATCGGGAAGTACCCGCAATGCTTCTTAAACGCCGCGTAGCCCGCCAGCCGCACCTGTTTGCGGCCCACGCTCCGGCCGAACGCCGGCATCCCGTAGGACATCGCTTCGTTCGCCTCGGCCGGGACGGCGGATCGGAGGGCTGCCCGCAATTGCCGCAGCGTGGTCTGTGCGGGTTCCGGCACGGCGTCCAGGTAAGCCTCCACCTGTAGCGGACCGTTCTCCATCGGTGAGACGCCTACCTTCTGTTTGCGCCCGTCGGTCTTTTTCATGATCCCTCCCCGGTGGCCAGAATATCGCGGGTCCGCACCACCACGGCATATTCGCCACTCAGGTTCGCCAACGACATGGCGTGCACTTCCTCGGCCGTGCGCCACACTCCGTTCCAGTCTTCGCGGTCAAAAGTGAAGCAGCCGTCCTCCACCAGGTAAACGGCAAATCCCAGATTGCCCGCCATCCGCACGGTGGCTTCAACGGAGTTGTTGGTGATCACGCCCGCCACCACCAGCGTCGTCTGGCCAGCCCGCCGCAGCCGCGCCTCCAGGTCTGTGCCGACAAAGGCGCTATTGGTCCGCTTGGCGATCACCGTTTCGCCCTCCACTGGGGCGGTTCCGGGCTTGAAATGGTGCCCCGGTTGACCGGGCCGGTAGTGTGAATCAGTGAAGGTGGAATCATGCCGGACGTGGTAAACCGGCCCGCCCGCATGCCGCCACCAGGCCAGCAACGCGGCCACGTTGGACTCCGCCTGGGGGTTGTTGCGGCGGCCCCAAGAAGGGTGATCGATGGCTTGCTGCAGATCGATCAGAAGCAATGCCGCGTTGGCTGGCAGAATTGGCGGGCCCGGCATCATTCCAAAGTATGACAATCTGGGCTTATGCTCCGGTTGTTGCTCCTGTTCGCGCTGCTGGCGGCCTGGCCGCTGCTGGCCCAACTCCCGTCCAATCCCACCTCGCCCGACCAGACCCCGCCCGTGCGCCTGCCTGACGGCCGGCTGCAAAGCGAGGCCATCCTGGAAGCCGAGCACGCGCAAACCATGAAGGATCTGGAGGAGATCAAGAAGCTGCTTGGTGAAGTGGAAGCGGCGCTGGAAAAGGACACCCGCCACGTCCTCTCGCTACCGTCGCTGAAGAAACTGGAAGAAATCGAAAAACGAGCCCGGAAGATCCGCTCCCGGATGTCTCGGAACTAGCCGTAACGGTATCCTTGAGTCTTGTGTGCCTTTGGCACACCGGGCCCTCACTAATGGCCCAACAGAGCGGAGTTTGCGCGGCACAGCGTGGAATGCCGGAGGAGTTAGCAACGAATGCGGAAAATTGGCGTGCTGTACGGGATGGAGAACACTTTCCCCCCGGCACTGGTGGACAAGATCAACTCCCTCAACGTCGAGGGAGTGGTGGCCGAGCACCTCAAGGTGGGCGGCGTGAAGATGGCCGAGCCTTCCGGCTACCGCGTCATCGTCGACCGCATCTCCCAGGACATTCCATTCTACCGGGCCTATCTGAAGAATGCCGTCTTGAGCGGCACCATCGTTCTGAACAACCCGTTCTGGTGGACCGCCGACGACAAGTTCTTTAACTTCGCGTTGATGTCAAAGCTGGGCGTGGCCATTCCGCCCACGGTCCTGCTGCCGCACCACACCCATCCGCCCAACACGACGTCGCAATCGATGCGGAACCTCACCTTTCCGCTCAACTGGGAAGAGATCTTTGACTACGTCGGCTTCCCCGCCTTCCTGAAGCCCTACGACGGCGGCGGCTGGCGCGATGTCTACAAAGTGGACAACGTCCAGGAGCTTTGGGACGCTTACGCCAAAAGCGGCCAGGAATGCATGACCCTCCAACGCGGCGTCAACTTCGACGACTACTTCCGCTGCTATTGCATCGGCCGCGAGAATGTCCACATCATGCGATACGACCCGCGCCGCCCGCACGCCGAACGCTACGTGCTGGATGGCCCGCCGATCGACCCGGCAATGGAAGCACGCGTCATCCGCGATTGCCATACCATTTGCCGGACGCTGGGCTACGACATCAACACCATCGAGTTCGCGGTGGAAGACGGCATCCCCTACGCCATCGACTTCCTGAACCCGGCCCCCGATGCCGACATCAACTCCGTCGGCCAGGCGAACTTTGACTGGATTATCAATGCCGTCGCCGAACTCTGCATCAAGAAGGCCTTAAGCGATGAGCAGCCCCGGACCGAGTTCGGTTGGGCCAGGTTCTTAAACGGTTAAGATCGAGTTCTAGCTTTTCGACAGAACACTATGCAGCCATCCTTTACGTTAGGGATCGAAGAGGAGTACCAGTCGATTGACCCCGACACGCGGGGCTTGCGGTCGCTGGTCTCGACCGAGTTGATCGAGAAAGGCCGCCGCCTGCTGAAGGAGCGGGTGAAGCCGGAAATGCACCAGTCGGTGGTGGAAGTGGGCACCGGCATCTGTAAGGACATCAAGGAAGCCGCGCTCGACCTGAAGGAACTGCGCCGCGAGATGATCAAGCTGGCCCGCGCCAACGGCCTGATGCTGGCCGCGGCGGCCACCCACCCCTTTAGTGACTGGCGGCAACAGGAGATCTACCCCGATGAGCGCTACCGCGCCATCGTCGAGGATCTGCAGAACGTCGCCCGCTCCAACTTGATCTTTGGTCTACATGTCCACGTCGGCATGGAAGATCGCGAGGCAGCCATCCAGATCATGAACGCGGCCCGCTACTTTGTGCCGCACCTGCTGGCGCTCTCCACCAATTCGCCTTTCTGGCTCGGCATGGAGACGGGTCTGAAGAGCTACCGCTGCAAGGTGTTCGATAAGTTCCCGCGCACCAACCTGCCCGGCAACTTCCACAGTTGGGGCGAATTTGAACGCTTCGTCAATCTGCTGGTAAAGACCAACTGCATCGATAACGCCAAAAAGATCTGGTGGGACATCCGGCCCCATCCGCACTTTCCGACGCTCGAATTCCGGGTCTTCGACCTGCCGATGCGGGCCGACGAAACGCTGGCGCTGGCGGCGCTGGTGCAGGCCACCGTGGCCAAGCTCTACAAACTCCACTCCAACAACCAGAGCTTCCGGATGCATCGCCGGATGCTGATCATGGAGAACAAGTGGCGGGCCGCCCGCTATGGGCTGGACGGGAAGCTGATCGATTTCGGCAAAGAGATCGAAGTGCCGGTGAAGGCGCTGATTGAGGAGTACCTGGACTTTGTCGACGATGTGGTCGATGAGTTGGGTAGCCGGGATGAGATCAACTACATCCGCACCATCATGGAACGCGGCACCGGCGCGGACCGTCAATTGGCTGTCTTCCGCGAAAAGGGCGACCTGAAGAAAGTGGTGGACTACATTGTCTCGGAAACCGAAGCCGGACTGTAGCCAGAACCACCAGGACTAGCCAAGCCGCCCTTGAGGGGCGATCATTGAAACAGTAGGGGTTTGTTCCATGAATCTTGCCGCACTTGCTTTTGACCCGGAATTGACGCCCGGCGCCCGCAACGCCATCCACACCTGTTTGCGCGTCCAGCCGCATGAGCGGGTGACCCTGATCACCGACGAGGCCAGCCAGGAGATCGCGGCAGCCATCGCGGTGGAGATGGAAACAAGCAACATTGCGTACCGGGCCTTCCGCCTGGAAGACCTCGCCCAGCGCCCTTTGCTCGATATGCCGGCCCCGGTGCTGATGGACATGGAGAAATCCGACGTCAGCATCTTCGCCGTCTACGCCCAGTTGCATGAGCTGAAGAGCCGCATGCAGATGACGGATGTGGTGAACCGGCGCGAAATGCGCCACGGCCACATGGTGAACATCGAAAAGCGCATCATGCTGGAAGGCATGCGTGCTGATTTCGAAAAGGTGGACGCGCTGTCGGTGAAGGTGATCAACATCGCCCGCAAAGCCCGCGAGATCCGCGCCACGACGCCCGCCGGTACCGAGATCGTCGGCACCATGAACCCCGACTACAAATGGCTGAAGACCAGCGGCATCATCTCCAACAAAAAGTGGGGCAACCTGCCCGGCGGTGAGATCTTCACCTCACCCGGCGAAGTGAACGGCACCTTTGTGATCGACGGCGTAGTAGGCGACTATCTCTGTGCCAAATACGGCGACCTGCGCGACAATCCGCTGACCGTCCGCATCGAAAAGAACCGCGCCGTGGCGGCTGAATCCTCCAATAAAGAGCTGCGCGATGAGTTCTGGGAATACGTGCACACCGACGAGAACTCCGACCGCGTTGGCGAGTTCGCCATCGGCACCAACATCGCCTTGAAGCGTGTCATTGGCAACATCCTGCAAGACGAAAAGCTGCCCGGCATCCACATCGCCTTCGGCAACCCTTACGGCCACCACACCGGTGCCGATTGGTGGAGCGATACGCACATCGACGTCGTCGGCCGCGAATTCAGCATCTGGGCCGACGGCGTCCAGATCATGGAACATGGCCGCTTTATCGAAAGCGCGCTGGAGCAGGCGGCGGCATAAGCGCCGCCCGGCAATTGGAGACAATAGGGCATGACTGGAATCCAATATGTCACCGATGAGGAGGGCCGGAAGGTTGGTGTGCTGATTGACCTCAAGAAGCACGGCGACGTCTGGGAAGACTTTTGGGATGGACTCGTGTCCGAAACACGCCGGAAGGAAAAGTCCATTCCTTATGAGCAGTATCGGACCAATCGCTTGAAGCGCGCCGCTTCGCGTGATAAGGTTTCCGGTTAAGAAAAACCGTCGAATAGTGAAAAAGCACTGCAAGCTATTGACGTGTTCTGAGTCTAACTAGACATGTAAAAGCCCCGTTCGAGCGGATATTCCGTCGTGACTAGATTCACCATAGAGATTAAGCCGTCGGCCCTTAAGGAAATGGATGCTCTCGACGATAGCGTCTTCGCACGTATTGACCGGAAAATTCTATTGCTGGCCGACAACCCTCGGCCGGCTACTTCGAAGAAGCTTCAGGGCTACAAGGATATGTGGCGCATCCGCGTCGGCGATTGGCGTGCGGTCTACTTGATTGACGATGCGGCTAGACGGATCACGGTAACCAGGGTTGCGCATCGGCGCGAGGTCTACGACTGATAGTCTGAGCCACGCACGCTGACGCTCCGCCATCATTCGCCATTTATGATCCCCGACCTTCGCCAAGCCTTCAACGCGAATTTCACGCCCGAGGCCTACGCCCGCTTCCTGGCGGGCATCGACTCGTTGACTGGCACGCACATCCCGTTCCGGCATAACGAAACGCCTGTCTTTATGGATGAGGCACTGCTGAACACCATGGCCCGGTCCGGGCAGGAGTTGCTGGCCCAGGTGGTGGGCAATGCACGCTATCACGCCTTGTCAGATGCCATCATCCCGGCCCAATACCGGGTTCGAAATGAGGCGGCCTGTCCGCTGTTTGTGCAAGCTGACTTTGGCATCATCCGCAATGCGGCGGGGACGCTGGAGCCGCGGTTGGTTGAGATCCAGGGCTTCCCTTCCCTCTATGCCTATCAGCCGGTGATGGCCGAAACGTACCGGCGCGCCTATAGTCTAGACCCCACGCTGAAGACGCTGCTGAGCGGGCTTGATCTGGAATCCTACTGGGCGCTGCTCCGCCACGCCATTCTGGGCGAGCAGGAGCCCGAAAACGTCATCCTGCTGGAGATCGATCCCGAGCACCAAAAGACCGCCTGCGACTTCCACATCACTGAACAGGTGACGGGAGTGAAGGCCGTCTGCATCACCAAGATCCGGCAACAAGGCCGGAAACTTTACTATGAGCGCGATGGCGTACTGACGCCCATCCACCGCATCTACAACCGCTGCATCGTGGATGAACTGGAGCGCAAGGGCATCACGGCACCGTTTGATTGGACCGCCGATCTGGACGTCGAATGGGCGGGCCACCCCAACTGGTACTTCCGCCTATCCAAGTTCACCATCCCGTTCTTTGATCATTCCCACGTCCCACGAACACTCTTCTTGGACCGCGTCGAAACCATCCCGGAAGACCTGGACAACTGGGTACTGAAGCCGCTCTACTCCTTTGCCGGACTGGGCGTCTCGGTCGGGCCGACGCGCGCCGAAGTGGACGCCGTCACGGACCGCCAAAACTGGATCCTGCAGGAGCGGGTCCGCTGGGAGCCAGTGATCGAAACCCCGCACGGCCCCACGCAAGTGGAGGTCCGCATCATGTACCTCTGGTTCGAAGGCGGCCAACCGCAGCCCGTGAACACCATCATCCGCACCGGCCGCGGCAAAATGATGGGCGTCGATCACAACAAGGGCCTGGACTGGGTAGGCGCTTCGGCGGCGTTCTACCGGTAGCGCTAGTAGTCTCGACCTAGGCTGCGGAGACGATTTCGACTTCGCCGGTCACACTAGTCGGCTCCGGGATGACTTCACCAAAATCCCGGAGAACCTGAAGATGCCCTTCAATGGCCTCTCGAATGCCCGCTTGCGTCTCTTCGAGCGTGGCCCCCGTCGTCACGCAGCCAGGGAGGTCGGGCACATAAGCCGCCCAGTTGCGCTCCGCCCGCTCAAAAATCACGGCATACTTCGATGATTGACTCATTTCCAGGGCTCCAATCCTGAGGATCGCATGGGCGATATCATGGACGCCGTATGCGTCGCCGTGAACTGATTGCGCTTCCTTTTGCTGCCCTGGCGCAGCAGCCTAAGCTTGCTATCCGGGCCATTGAGCTTTGGCGGCTGGAGGGCAAGCGCGAGGCTGAGACCGGGGTCAATCAGCAGCATCAGGTGAACCCGCTGCACGTCTATGAATCAGGTCGGCCCAAGGAGTACCGGGATGGCACGCCCGGAAGCCGCGTCGCGGCCACTTCGGCCATCTATTTGAAGATCATGGCCGGTGACGTCGAAGGGCTTTATGGGCCGGTCGACAAGGAAGCGGCTATCGTGATCGATCAGCAGTTGCGGGCTTTCCTGATCGGCAAGGACGCGATGGCGGGTGAGGCGGTATGGGATCAGTTGCACCGCCTGAACCGGCATTCGCGATCGAGCCACTTCATGATGGCGATTTCGGCCATCGACAACGCTCTGTGGGACCTGCGGGGGCGCGCGCTGAATTCGCCGGTGTATCGCCTGTTGGGAGGCCCGACGCGACCGAAGGTGACAGCCTATGCCAGTTGCCTCGGCTATTCGCTGGAACCGGCCAAGGTGCGCGAACGGGCGCAGGCCATGAAGTATCTAGGCTTCCATCACCAGAAATGGTTTATGGGTTGGGGACCGGGCGACGGGGCGGCGGGGCTGACCAAGAATGTCGCGCTGGTTCGCAATCTGCGCGAGGCGGTGGGCGAAGAAGTGGACCTGATGTTTGACGCCTTCATGGGCTGGGACCTCAACTATGCGGTGAGCTGGGCCAAGCAAGTCGAGCAGTACCGGCCACGGTGGATTGAAGAGGCGTTTGCGCCGGACAAGATTGACAGCTTCGCCAAGCTGAAGCGTTCCACCTCCATCCCAGTGGCCAGCGGCGAACACTTCTATGGCCGCTGGGAAGTGCAACACTACCTGCAGGCCGATGCCTTGAATGTGGTCCAGGCCGACCCGGAGTGGTGCGGGGGAACGAGCGAACTGGTGAAGATCTGCGCCATCGCTTCGGCCCACGATGTCCACGTCATCCCGCATGGCCACAACATCCACGCCGCGCTGCATGTCGTCGCCAGCCAGTCTCCGATGACCTGCCCGCTGGTCGAGTATCTGTATCTGAAGATGTCGAGCTACTACCACTTCGACAAGCACGACCCGAAACCCGAGAATGGCCAGTTCACTCTGAATGACCGGCCGGGTTTTGGCATGGAACTGGACGACAGCAAGATCGAGAAGCGCTCGCTGATGAAGTGGAGCTGACGGACGCCGTTTTTTTTCGCGAAAACGCGACAGGGTGAGACATTTTGAGACATGGTCTGGTGGCGTGGGCGCGGCCACGGCTCAATTGAGAGTGCGGGCGGATGGCGCCGAACTTCAGTGATTGTTCCGCCAACTCTTTGATTTGGTGACGGTTATTCCATCCGGCACCAGGGGACTGGGTTTGGCCCGCCGATGCCGGGGTGTGCGGGGCTCAATTTCAGGTGATGGGGCGGCAGACCGCTCCGTTGCCGTCCCGGCTCGGTAGAACTTGCGACCGCTACCGCTACTTCACAAACACAATCTGGCCAAACCGGGCGGGGTTGTGGGGGTGCGCTTGGGGCAGGCCGGAATCGGACCATTGGCTTAAGCGGCGGTTGGGTTCCGTGCCGTCCCAGCGGTTCATGTTGATCCACCAGGAGGTGCCCGGCTCAGGTGGGAGTTTCTTGGCCAGCTCTTCGAAGTTGCTCCAGGGTATCGCCACTTCCAGCGTCCAGCCTTGGTCCGTATCGGAAGTCTGGTTCAGCGTGCCGCGCAAGTGCGTGGCCAGTTGCACGCCCGCAAAATCCAGGCGCTTCAACAGCAGCGTGGGGAAGATGTAGAAGTAGTCGTAGAGCGTGGCCTTGGCGTTCATCTCCAGGCCGTAGTAGTTGGTCTGGGTGCGATCCGGGTTGATGAAGATCTCGAGCGCGTCGTCTTTATAGGTGGGGTCGTCACGTTTGTCGTAGTGGGCGACGATGTCGGCATCGACGGCGTCGTAGGCGACATAGAGGTTCTCGTCATCCCACAACAGGCGAGCCGTGGTCTTCTGTTTGGCCCCTTTCTGGAACTCCCACGGGAAGATGAAGTCGACCGGTGCCGCCGCAGCCCAGGCGGCCTCATCGGGCTTTCCGTCGACCACGATGCGGGAGGCGGCGCGCTTCACTTCATACTTAGGCAGCGGCGGGATGGTGCGCCCCAGGGGGGCTTGGGCGGCGGGCAGGGCGACGCGGCGCGTCAGGTCAAACTTGTCGCCGGACGAGAGAAAGTACATTGATTTTCCGGTCTCGTAGATGGCTACTTTGCTGGGGCCGATGACCTCGAACGCATTGGCTTGGACGACGATGGCGGTGGATTCATCCAGGCCGACGCCGAGCAACTCCGGGTGCTTTTCGATGACGGGCCACATGTCGTGTTCCCGTTTGCGGACCAGCAGGTGCTGGTCAATCGCCATGGGTTTCACCAACCCGAAGCCTTCTTCATAGCCGGGGGCCATCATGATGGTGTTGCCGGAGCGGGCACCGCGCACCAGGTAGCTGCCGAGAATCGTTGCTCCGGCGGAGGTACCGCCCACGACGCCGCCCCGCTTGAGGAGGGCTTCAATCTCGCGCTGCGTCTTGGTGCCCAGGTAGCTATCCACCAGCCGCCACTGCCGTCCGCCGGGGAAGAAGACGCCGCGGGCTTTTTTGATGGGCGCGACGAACTCGTCCGTGTCGGCCACCTTGGGGTCCCGGGTGTGAAGCACGGTGACGTTCTTGACGCCGGCCTTGCTGAACAGGCTGTTCTCCACCGTTTTCGAATCATAGGTGTCGGCATCGCCGGCGGTGGGGATCACCACCCAGGGGGCGTCCAGCCCGCCCGCCAACTCAATCATCCGGCCCGTGATTTCAGGGCCGATTTTGCCGCCGCCGATGATGACCAGCGTTCCTTGGGCGGGGCCCTGCACCGCGGGAGCCGCGGCGGCCAACAGCATCATGGCGAGAATCATAGAACAAGAACCCCTTTACCCAAAATCTTCCGTTGATCGACATCCCGCAGGGCGCGCGGGGCGTCCGCAAACGGATACTGCGAACCGATTTGCACTTTCAACTGGCCTTTCGCCAGCAGACCGTTCAACGCGGTTTGCGTTTCCACAAGATAGCTGGGGTGGCGCATGACATGGTTGCCCCAGAAGCAACCAACCGCAGAGGCATTCTTGAGCAGCAACCGGTTGGCCGCGATGGAGGGAATTCGGCCGCTGGCAAAGCCGACGATCGCCACGCGGCCGCCGGGGTTGATGCACTTGAACGAGAGATCGAAGGCGTCGCCGCCGACCGGATCATAGACGACATCGACGCCGCCGAATTCGGACTTCACCTGGTCCGCCCAGGCGGGGTTGGTGTAGTCGATGACGCGGTCCGCGCCGCAACTGAGGCAGAAGTCGCGCTTAGCTTCGCTGCTGGCGGTGGCGATGACGCGGGCGCCCAGGGCTTTGCCGATCTCGATGGCGGACATGCCGGTACCACTGGCGCCGGCGTGGACCAGCAGCGTTTCACCGGCGCGGAGTTGCGCACGTTCCACCAGCACAAACCAGGAGGTGTGATAGACCACCAGAAATCCGGCGGCCTGCACATCCGTCAACTGTGGCGGCGTGGGGAAGACGCGGTTGGCGCTGGCCAGAATCCGTTCGCCGTAGCCGCCCTGGCTGGCAAAGGCAAAGACGCGCTCTCCGGTATCCTCGCGCACCCCGGCCACTTCGGCGCCGGGGACAAAGGGGAACGGCGGCTTGATCTGATACTGGCCGCGGATCTGGAGCAGGTCAAAGAAGTTGATGCCGGCGGCATGCACGCGGATGGGCACCTCTCCGGCGGCGGGCGCGGCGGCTTCGGCGTCGCCCAGGCGCAGTGTTTCCGGTTCGCCCCACTGGTCGACAAACCAGGCACGATAGCGGGAGGGGGGGAGTTCTTGGTCAGGCACTTATTGGCGAGGCTATCACACCGCCATCGCCACCCGGGCCTGCTGGGCGGCCAGTGACTGGGCGGCCAGATCCCGCAGTTCCCGGAGGTAGCCCCGATCCTCCACGGTGATGCCGTCGCCCTCTTTCCAGTCGGCGTAGAGGCAGGCCTGGGGCTGTTCATCCACCAGCACGGGCACGATGGCCGCGCCGCGCAGCCCCATCCGCTGCACAAAGACACCGTGCGAACCGGCTTGGGGATCGAGGAAGAGTTCTTTTTGCCGCGCCAGGGCAAAAGCCACGGGATTGGTGTGGGCGTCGGTGGGATAACGGAACTGGCGCAGGAAGGGGCCGATGTCTTCGCCCACGCCGACACGAGCCGAGATTAAGCGGCCATTGGGTTCCGGCACCGCCAGGACGGCGCGCTGGGCCCCGGCTGACACCAGTGCCTCCAGGACGCGGCGGATGACGATATCGGACTCTTCTCCCTGGGTGACCGACTCGCGGATGGAGGTGATCCAGGCCACCAGGGGAGACTCGGGTTCCGCCAGCGGGGTGGGATCTTCCGACGCAGGATTTTCGGATGCCTCGGGTGGCGGAGAGGGCAGGGCGGCCGGTGTATTGATGGCGATGACGGGAGGTGGCAGTTTGGCGGCCTGCTCCAGGGCGTGGGTCACCTTGAAAGAGAGTTGCGCAACATCGGTGGGGAAGGCGGCGGCCAGCCACACTTCTTTCACCTCCGCCAAGCTGGTGTTCATCAGAGCGGTTAACTGGCTGGGGCTGAGGCGCGAAACTTCCTGGTGGGCCAGGCGGACTTGTTCGAGTTTTTCCGGAATTTGGCTCTGGACCGGGTGATGCATGGCGTCACTGATGCCGTGGGCAAACGACACCATCCCGTGAAGCACGACTTGTGGGTTGCGGCCGGGACGCGGTTGAGCGGTGCTCATCGCGCGGGCGAGACTATCGGGCATGTTCCACCGCAGCACGATGCGCTGGCCGAGCTCCTCATAGCTGAAGCAGAGCACGTCGGCGGCGGCCCGCTGAAGATCGGGCTCATCCTGGCTGTGCCGGTGCTGGACCTCCTGATGAAGTAATGGCAGATAGGCCGCCACCATCAGTTCGCCCAGGTTGCGAAACATGCCGGAGAGGTAGGCTTCATCGGAAAGCTCCTGGCGTTCGCGCTGGGCGAGTTGGCGGGCCAGATTGGCCGTCAAAGTTGATCTCAGCATCAGCTCCCGGATGGGGCGAGGACAGGGCGGCGTTTCTTCGGTGCCCAACAGCGCGCTGGCCAGATCCCGGATGGCCACGCAGCCCAACATGCAGATGGCCTGATCCACGCTGAGAACCCGGCGGTACTGACGCTGCGCGGCGAGGGCGTTGGCCTTCTTCAAGACGGCGGCACTGAGCGCGAAGCTGCGTTCCACCAGTGGGGTGACGCGCCTGGGGTTGGCATTTTCGCCATCGATCAGCCGGACGACGGAGTGCAAGTGTCGCGAGAAGACCGGCAGATCGTTACAGTTGGCCAGGAACTGGCCGGCCGAGCGCAGACGGTCCTCTTTCGACAAAATGCGTGCGGTGAGCATCGAATATGAATCTATGAAGAATAATCATCACATTGAATCGATTCGGAAGCTATCGGCAAATCGCCTGAGGGGGCACTAGCGAACCGGCGGTGTCGGGCGGCCACTGCCCCAGCGGTCCACGGTGGCGCGCAGATCCGCGAGCGAGAGAGGCTTGCGCAGAAAGTCGTCCATCCCGGCGGCCAGGCAGGTCTGCTGGTCTTCATCGAGAGTGGCGGCAGTGAGCGCAATGATGGGGGTGCGGCCGACGGCACCGGCTAAGGCGCGGATCTGACTGGTGGCTTCGAGGCCGGTCATGAGGGGCATGTAGACGTCCATGAGAATCAGGTCAAAGTTGCCGCGGCTGGCTGCCTCCACGGCCTGCTGGCCGTCGGAAACGGCTTCACTGATATAGCCGGCCTTTTCGAGCGTTCGCTGAACGATCGTGCGATTGACGGGATTATCGTCGGCCACCAGAATGCGGGTGCCGCGCGGCGCGCCGGTGGAGAGTTCGCGCGGCAGCGGGTATTTCTCCGCAGCGGGCCGGAGGGACAGCACATCCTGGAGGGCATCGCGCAGGGCGCGGCGGCGGATGGGCTTGCTGAGGCGGGCGGCAAACTGGGCTTCGGCGAGCCGGATGGCTTCGGCACCACCGCCGGATGATGAACTCAGGCACAACAGGATGGTGCGCGCCAGGTTGGGGTCTTCCTGAATGGCGGCGGCGGTTTCCAGTCCATCAAAGCCAGGCATATGCATATCGAGCAGGACGGCGCGGAAAGGCACTCCGGTGGCGTGAGCGGCGCGCAACAGAGCAAGGGCCTCCCGGCCGTCCGAGGCCGTGGCGTACTGGCAGCGGAACGACGCCAGATAACGACCTAACCCGTTCACGTTTGTGGCGTTGTCGTCCACCACCAGAATTCGCGCCCCCCGCAGGAGGGCTGGTGCCTCGGGCGGGGCGGCGGCTTCCGGCAGCGCCAACGGGCAGGTGAACCAGAACCGGCTTCCCTTCCCGGGCGAGCTTTCCATCTGAATGCCGCCGCCCATCAACTGGACCAGGTTGCGGGAGATGGTCAAACCCAGCCCGGTACCACCAAAGCGGCGGGTGGTGGAGGCGTCGGCCTGGACAAAGCTTTCAAAGACGCGCTGCTGGAGTTCGGCGGGAATGCCGATGCCTGAATCGCGCACTTCCACGGTCAGCTCAATTCGGCCATCTTCCAGCGGGGCCTGGGTGACGTTCAGGGCAACCTCGCCTTCCGGGGTGAACTTTATGGCATTGGTGAGCAGGTTCATCACCACTTGCCGCAGGCGGGCGGCGTCACCCCGCACGAGTTCCGGGAGGGCTGGATCAAGGAAGCAGTTCAGTTCCAGCCCGCGCGCATGCGCCCGGGGGGCGAGCAGGGCCGCGACATCCTCAAACAGAGTATGCGGATCAAAGTCCGCCGACTCCAGGTCCAGCTTACCGGCTTCGATCTTCGACAGATCGAGTACATCGTTGATGATCTCCAGCAGGGATTCGGCGGAGGTGCGGATGATGCGGGCGTATTCGGCCTGCTCCGGGTCCAGCCGGGTTTCACCGAGCAGTTCGCTCATTCCCAGCACGCCGTTCATGGGAGTGCGGATCTCATGGCTCATGTTGACCAGAAACTCTGACTTGACGGCGCTCGACCGTTCGGCGGCCCGCTTGGCCCGGCAGGCCACCTGAAACTGCCAAGCCAGGATTCCGCAGGCCAGCGCAGCCAGCAACAAACCGGCCACCAGCCACTGCCGCGACTGCTCCGAGCGCTGCATCTGGTAGAGCGACTTTGCCTGATCGGCGGAGTAGAGCCAGCGGTCCATGATGGTGCCTAGCCGGCCATCGGCGGCCATTGACGAAATCTCGCTGCGCAGGGCGTTGACCTGCTGGGCCTTGGACTTCACGGCCGCGATGGCCACGTCGCTGGTGGCGCCCTCGATGGCCTGGATGGCCAGCCGGACCGACTCGCAGCCCGGAGGGCGCTGCATGAGGAACTCTTCCGCGGCCCGGGCTTCCAGGAGAGCCAGTTCGGCCTCGCCGCGACAGACGGCCTGGAGAGCGGCGCTGAAGCTGGGTACGGGCCACAACCGGGAGCCGCCCAGAAAGTTGCCGGCGATCCGGCGGGCCAAGGGAAACGCCGGGTGGGCCACTTTGCGCCCCAGGGGCGACAGCGGTGGTTCACCGGGCGCACGGCTGGGGTAGACGAGCAGAAAGTTGTTCTGCATCCAGGGCTTGGTTAAGTGCCAGCGGGTACTGCGCTCCGGCGTCACGCCGAGGGCGGGCCAGACGTCCACCTGTCCCTGCGCGAGGGCCTCATCGGGAGGCAGGTGGGACTGGACCCATTCCACCTGGATCTTGCGGGCGGCCGCGGCGGTGGCGATGACGTCGATGCTGAGTCCGGTGGGGCCGGTCGGCGTGGGAATGGCAAGGGGAGCGCTGAGGTCATAGCCGACGCGCAAGGGCATCGTGGGTACCCCGGATGAGCCCCAGCCAAGCCAGACGGTGAGCACGACGGCGATGGCGGTGACAGCCAGGGCCATCCACCAGGCCGCCCGTTGGAGCTTGCTTCTCAGAATCTCCTCCTTCGCCATTCCCACCGGTACCCACCAGGACTAACCCGGGACGTCTGTCTAATCGGCTGGAAGCCCCGTTCTCTGGCGGCCCGAGCCGGTGAAATTTGGACCTGTCGGGTAAACTTTTTGTTATGGGTCTACCCCTGCGCTTCCGCAGCCGCCGTTCATTAGCCACCGCCGCTCTGGCGGACCATTCCGGCTGGGGCCAAAGTCTGAAATTTTTCAGTCGAGAGCGCGCCTGGATCAGTGAGCGTCATTTGGCGCTGTGTCGCGTCGCGGCGCCCACATTTTTTGAGCAGAAGCGGGCGGAATGGATCGCGGCGGAGTTGGACAAGCTGGGGTGCCGGGTGGAACTCGACCGAGCGGGCAATGTTGTGGCGCGGGTGGGTGAGAAGTGCCAGCCACCTTATGTTGCCCTGACCGCCCACCTGGACACGGTGCTGGCGCCACGCACGCCGGAGGATATCCGGGTGGCGCCGGATGGCCGGTTTCTGGGACCGGGCATCTCCGACAATGGCGCGGGGTTGGCCGGATTGCTGGCGGTGGCGGCGGCCTGGCAGGAAGGTGCCTTGAGGCCGGAGGAGCGGAGTGCTTCGCTGTTGATCGTGGCCAATGTCGGCGAAGAGGGCGAAGGCAACTTGAGCGGGATGCGCTATCTTTGCCGGCAGTCGCCGCTGGCGGGCGAGATCACCAACTTTGTGGTGCTGGATGGCCCGGGGACGGACCACATTACGGCGCACGCGCTGGGCAGCCGCCGCTTTGAGATCAACTTTAATGGACCTGGCGGCCACAGTTGGTCCGACCAGGGCACCGGGAACCCGGTACACGCGCTTTCGACGGTGATCGCCGACTTTACCGCTTCTCAAAGTGAGGCTTCCGGGCCGCGGGCTTCGATCAACTTCGGGCTGATTGAAGGCGGTGCCAGCATCAACTCGATTCCGTCGGAGGCGCGCGCGAAGGTGGACATCCGCTCAGAGAGCGTGGAGCGCATGGATGACCTTTCAGAACTGTTGACCGACGCCGTGGAGCGGGCCCTGGCCGCCGAGAATGACCGGGTGGCGCGGCGCAAACTGAACGGCCGCGTGACGGCCAAGATCCGGGAGATCGGTTCCCGGCCGGGTGGCAAACTGCACGAGAGTGCGCCCTTGCTGGCCGCGATCCGGGATGTGGACGCGCACTTGGGGCTACGCTCCGTGATGGATTGCGCCTCGACCGACGCCAATATCCCGCTTTCGCTGGGCTTGCCGGCCATCTCGATTGGCGCGGGCGGGCAGGGTGGGGGCGCACACACCCCGGCGGAGTGGTTCCATCCGGACGGCCGCGAAGTGGGGTTGCGGCGGGTGTGGCTGACGTTGGGCCATTTGCTGAAGGCGCCGGCGGAATGACCGTCCAGGTGCGGGCCGGCATCGCGCTGGCCGTGATCGCTCTGATTTGGGGATCGACGTTCGTGCTGGTGAAGCGGGCCCTGGAGGACTGCTCAGTCTTCCTGTTTTTGGGTTTGCGGTTTTCGATTGCGGCGTTCGCCTTAGCACTCATGTTTCGCGGGCGGCTGCGGGCGCCGGGCCGGGACTGTTTTGCCGGGTTTCTGACGGGCCTCTCTTTGAGCGCGGGGTACATTTTGCAGACCCTGGGCTTGCAATCCACCACCGCCTCGAAATCAGGATTTTTGACAGGTCTCTACATTGTCCTGGTACCTTTGCTGGCCGCGTGCGTCTATCGCGTTGTGCCGGGGTGGCGCGAGTGGCTAGGGATCGCCATGGCGGCCACCGGCATGACGCTCATGACGGTGGATTGGGACACGATCAGCAAGTGGGGCGGCGGCAGTGCCGGGCTGACGTTCAATCAGGGTGACCTGTTGACGGTGGCCGGGGCGGTGGCGTTTGCGGTGCATCTGTTGCTGTTGGGGCACTATACCGGGCGGGTATCGGTGCCGGTGATGAGCTTTGCCCAGATCGCCACCAGTGCCCTGGTGCCGCTGGCGTTGCTGCCGGCGATTGAAGCCCCAGCGATTCGCTGGACCCCGGTGCTGCTGGCCGTGCTGGCGGTGACGGGCCTGCTGGCCACCGCGCTGGTTTTTGTCCTGCAGACCTGGGCCCAACGCCACCTGAGCCCCGCCCGAACGGCGCTGATTCTGGCTTTGGAGCCAGTGTTTGCGCTGATTTTCGGGTTTGCGGTGGCGGGGGAACGGCTGACGGCGCTGGCGGGCTTGGGGGCCGTGCTGATTCTGTGCGGAATACTCCGGGTGGAAATGAAACCGTCACTCGCGCCTGTACATCCAAGCATTTAGATCCGAATCTATAATAGGAACCAAGTCACTAGGAGACGTATGAGTTTCGTCGAACGTATCAAGCAACGCCGCTTCCTTTCATTCAGCCTGCTGCTGATGACCCTCAGCACCGGCATTCTCATCGGAACGGTCCTCAGCACGGGAGTGCAGGCCGCTCGAGACGGCCAAACCGCGGCTCCGGATGCTACACCGCTGGTGGTGCCCAGCCCGGCCAGCCTCGGCAATGACTTTACGCGCCTGGCCAAGAAAGCTGAACCCTCGGTGGTGAACATTTCCACCGACTACACCCCCAAGCCGCTGACTTCCCGCAAGGGCCGTCCGCAGTTGGGTGATGACGACGACGCCAGCGATGAAGACGCCCAGGCTGATCTGTTCCGCCGGTTCTTTGGGCAGAATCCGGGCTTCCCCGGCGGGCGCAGCATGCCCCGGCCCAAGAGCATGGGCACCGGGTCCGGCTTTATTGTCGACAAGAACGGCTACATCATCACCAACTATCACGTGGTGGAGAAGGCCGACCACATCAAGGTGAAGGTGCCGGATGACACCACCGAGTACAAAGCCAAGATGATCGGCTACGACAAAGAGATCGACATGGCTGTCCTGAAGATTGAGGCCTCCAAGCCCTTGCCGGCGTTGAAGGTGGCCAATTCGGATGGCGTGCAGGTGGGCGACTGGGCGATTGCGATTGGTTCGCCGTTTGGCCTGGAAGCCACGGTGACGGCCGGGATTGTTTCCGCCAAAGGGCGCAGCAACATCTCAGGCGCGCGCCAGTTCCAGAGCTTTATCCAGACCGATGCCGCGATCAACCCGGGCAATTCCGGCGGCCCGCTGCTGAATATTGCGGGTGATGTGGTGGGCATCAATACGGCGATCGCCACCGAGAGCGGCGGTTCGCAGGGTGTGGGTTTTGCGCTGCCCATCAACACGGCGGTGAAAAGCTACAACATGATCATCCGCTCCGGTAAAGTCACGCGCGGTTCGATCGGCGTGACCTTTGGCCGCACCGATCGGCCGGAACTGCTGAAGGCGCTAGGCGTCGATGGCGGCGTGCTAATCAACGAAGTGACGGCGGGCGGCCCGGCGGAGAAGGCCGGGATGAAGGCCGAAGACGTGATCGTGGCTCTGAATGGCAAACCGATCAAGAACGGTGACGACCTGGTGAGCCGGGTGGCCGACACGCCGGTGGGCGAGAAGGTGAAGGTGACCGTTGATCGCGGCGGCAAGAAGATGGACCTGGATGTCGCGATCCGCGACCGGGCCGAAGTGATCGCCGATGGCGGCTTGGGTGCTCCGCGCCGGGGCACCGAGATTGAGCCCTCCGCCGGGCAAAATCAGGCCAAGTTCGGCATTGCCATCGTCAATATCGGCGACGGCGAGCGCGAGAACATGAACCTGGAGATCAAGGGTGGTGTTCAGGTGACGCGCGTCGAGCCGGACAGTCTGGCCGAGGAGATGGGCGTGCAGGAACGCGATGTGATCGTTTCGATCAACCGTGTCCCCGTCAGTTCGCCGGATGATGTCAAGAAGGTGCAAGCCACGCTGAAGCCGGGTGATGCGGTGGCCTTCCGCATCATGCGTCCCTTCGGGGGCGGTGGCCGCGGTAAGACGCAATGGCAATCATCGTTCCTCGCTGGTACGCTGCCTAAGAACTAGATGCCGTTGCGCTTTACATTTGCAATCCTCATTCTGGGAGCCGTCCTGTTGGCGGCTCCCGCATCGCAAACCCAAGCCACTCCTCCCAAAGCCGCCGCGCCCAAGCCGGGTGCGGCCAGGCCAGCGCCGCAGAAGAAGTCCAGTCCGCGGGCGTCGCTGAAGTCCACACCGATTAAGCCAACTCCGTTGAAGCCCTCCGGCGTGAAACCCCGCCGGGCTACGCCGTCAAAGATTGGCCCGCGCCGCGCCGCTGCCCCGCCCCGCCAAATCCAGCCGTCGCCGGAACGCTACAAGCAGATTCAGCAGGCGCTGATCGAGAAGGGCTTCCTTGACGGCGAGCCGTCGGGACAGTGGGATCAACGTTCCATTGACGCACTGAAGAAGTTTGAGCAGTCCCAGCAGCTGAAGGATGACGGCAAGATCGATTCCATGTCCTTGATCGCCTTGGGACTGGGGCCCAAGCGCACCCCGTTACCGACGTCGCCGTTGCCGGGTGCCCCGGTGCCGCCGCCCGTCCCCCAGAACTGATTCGGAGGTGTCACGCCTGCGAGTTGGGGGGCATTCACGCCCACTGATTTGCGGGCCCCATCCGAGCTGATACTCGAAACCGGTTAGTTGAGGAGAACTGCGTATGGTCATCGGCGTCCCCAAAGAGATCAAAGATCACGAAGCGCGCGTCGCGCTGGTGCCTGCCGGGGTGCGGGCGCTGCATCAGCATGGGCACCAGATTCTGGTGCAGGCAGGGGCTGGCCTGGGCTCCTCGATTCGTGATCATGAGTACGAAGAGGCGGGAGCCACGATCATCGGCTCAGCGGCCGAGGTTTGGGCCAAGGCCGACTTGGTGGCGAAGGTGAAGGAGCCGCAGCCGTCGGAGTTCCAATACTTCCGGCCCGGTCTGATCCTGTTCACCTATCTCCACCTGGCACCGATCCCGGAGACGACCAAAGCGCTCCTGGATGCGCGCGTGGCGGGTGTGGCTTATGAGACCATCCGCGAGGCCGACGGTTCCCTGCCCCTGCTGACGCCAATGAGCGAAGTGGCGGGGCGCATGGCGGTACAAGTGGGCGCCCGGTATTTGGAAGCGCCCAATGGTGGCCGGGGAATCTTGCTGGGCGGCATCCCGGGCGTGGCTCCGGCGAAGGTGGTGATCCTGGGTGGCGGCATCGTGGGCCACAACTCCGCCAAGATCGCGCATGGCATGGGTGCTGACGTCACGATCATTGACCGCAACCTGAACCGGCTGCGGGAACTCGACGACATCTACAATGCGGGCGTCACGACGCTGGCTTCCAACGAATACACCATCAAGGAATCGCTGCGCCAGGCGGATCTGTTGATCGGGGCGGTGCTGATTCCTGGTGCCTCGGCTCCGCGCCTGGTGACGCGGGAGATGTTGAAGACGATGAAGCGCGGCTCCGTGCTGGTGGATGTGGCAATCGACCAGGGGGGCTGTTTTGAGAGCTCCCGCGCCACCACGCATTCCGAGCCGACTTACTATGTCGAGGACCTGCTGCACTATTGCGTCTCCAACATGCCGGCGGCGGTGGCGCATACGTCGACCTTCGGGCTGACCAACGCGACGTTTCCATATCTGCTGCAACTGGCCGAGAAGGGGTTGGCGAAGGCATGCCACGAATCCGCAGCAATTGCCGAGGGCGTCAATACGTATGAGGGCCACATCACCTATCCGGCGGTAGCGGAATCGCAGGGGCGCGCGTTTAAGCCCTTGAGCGAACTGTTGTAGGCGGTGATGGGAGGGACCGCTCCGTTGCCGTCGCGGCACTTTCCGTGTCCGTTCATCACAAAGGGTGGGTCCGGTGAGGGCGCGCGCTATACTTTGACGTAGGATGTTGCCCGTCCGGGCGATGTTCTTCATCAAGGAAAGAACCTCCGCTCTTGCTGTCTGTCAACCACGTCACGATGCGCTACGGCGCCCGCATCCTGTTTGAGGATGTCACCACTACTTTTCTATCCCGGCGCCGGTATGCCATTACCGGCCCCAACGGCGCGGGCAAATCGACGTTCGTCAAGATCCTGACGGGTGAGCTGGACCCCACCGCCGGACATGTGGTGCGCCCCAAGAAGATGGGCGTCCTGAAGCAGGACCAGTTTGCGTTCGACAGCTACCGGGTGATCGACACGGTGATCATGGGCAATGAGCCCTTGTGGGCCGCCATGCAAGAGCGTGAAGCACTGTATGAGAAGGACCCGGCGGAGTTGACCGACGATGACGGCATCCGATTGGGTGAACTGGAAGGCATCGTGGGCGATGAGAACGGCTACACGGCCGAGCCCGACGCCGCCATCTTGCTGGATGGCCTGGACATTCCGGAAGAGTTCCACGAGCGCAAGATGAGCGAGTTGCAGGGCGGCCAAAAGGTCCGCGTGCTGCTGGCCCAGGCACTGTTCGGCGACCCCAGTGTCATCATCCTGGACGAACCGACGAACAACCTCGATTTGGATTCGGTGCACTGGCTGCAGGAGTACCTGAAGGAATACACGGGCTGTTTGCTGGTGATCTCGCACGATCGCCACTTCCTGAACGAAGTAGCAACGCATTGCGCCGACATCGATTACCAGACGATCATCACCTACCCTGGTGGCTACGACGACATGGTGCTGGCCAAGACGCAGACCCGCGCTACGGTGGAAGCCTCCAACGCCCAGCGCGAAAAGAAGATCGCGCAGTTGAACGAGTTTATCGCGCGCTTCGCCGCCGGTACGCGTTCCTCGCAAGTGGGTTCACGCAAGAAGGAAGTGGAGCGGCTGCAAACGTCTGATCTGGCGCGTTCCAACATCGCACGCCCGTTTATCCGTTTTCAGATGAACCGGCCGTCGGGCCGTCACCCGCTCGACATCAAGGGTCTCAACAAGGCCTACGATGGCGTGCCGGTCTTGAAGAGTTTTACGGCGGCGGTCTCACGCGGCGAAAAGATCGCGCTGATGGGGCGCAACGGTGCAGGTAAGACGACGATGTTGAAGTCGCTGGTGCGGATTGCGCCGGGAGTGGACGATGCCACAGAGCGTGCGTTTACGATCGACGGCGGCGAAGTGACCTGGGGCCACGAAGTCTCGGTGGGCTACTTTGCGCAGGACCACAAGGATTCGATCACGCCGGGCGTGACGTTGCTTGATTGGCTGCATGAGTTTGACCCGCAAGCCTCCCAACAGGAACTGCGTGGTGTGCTGGGGCAGATGCTGTTCCCGGGCACCGACGGCGTCAAGATGACCGATGCGCTATCAGGCGGCGAGGCGGCAAGGCTGATCTTCTGCAAGCTGATGCTGCAGAAGCCGAACGTGCTGGTGCTGGACGAACCGACCAACCACCTCGATTTGGAATCGATCAACGCGTTGAATATTGCCCTCCAGAAATATGAGGGCACGGTGCTGCTGGTCACGCACGATCACGACGTGATCGACGAAGTGGCTACGCGTCTGTGGCGGTTCTCGAAAGATGGTATCGAGGACTTCCAGGGGCCGTATTCGGAATGGCTGCTGCAGGAGTCCCAGGCGGGGCGGAAGTAGGCACCCCAGCCCCATACGTCAGCTGGGGGCTTCTTTCGCATGCCCGAACCAGCCCCAAGCTGACGCATGGGGCTATCGCGTGAGTGATTTTTTGATCTGCTGCTGATACTCGATTGCCTTGGCGCGGATGCTGACCGGGTCCAGGGTCAAGGGTTTGCGGTTGCGGACCAGCCAGCGGCCTTCCACCATGACGTCTGACACGTCGGAGCCTTTGAGCACGTTCACGATCTGCGAGTAGACGTTGAACATGGGCATGGCGTGCGGCTGATCAAGGCGCAGGGTGATGAGGTCGGCGCGTTTGCCGGTTTCGAGTGAGCCCACTTTTTTATCCAACCCGGCGGCGCGGGCGCCTTCGATGGTGGCCATGGCGACGGCTTTTTCGGCGGGTAGAGACGTCGGGTCCATGCTGGTGACTTTGGCGAGCTTCGAGGCGAGGTCGGCTTCTTCGAGCAGGCTAAAGTCGTTGTTGGAGCCGGCGGGGCCGTCCGTGCCAAGGCCCACGGGGATGCCGCGGGCGAACATCTTCAGCACGGGGGCGACTCCGGAGGCGAGCTTCATGTTCGAGGACGGGCAGTGGGCGACGCCGCAGCGGTGTCGGGCGATCAGGTCCAGGTCGCCATCGTCCACCCAGACGCTGTGGGCCGCGATGGTCCAGCCATCTAGCGCGCCGATGGAGGAGAGGACACGCGTAGGGCTCATTTTGCGCTCCGCGCCGATGTCAGCGTTCTCCTTGCGCGTTTCTGAAAGGTGGATGAGGAAGGGCGCCTGATATTTGTTCGCGAGCGCGCGAGCAGCCTGCAGCGTGGCGTCGGAGTTGGTGTAGAGCGCGTGCGGGGCGACGGCGGGCGTGATCAGCGGGTCGTTCTGGTAGCGCTGGATGAACTTCTCGGTCCAGGCGAGCGCGGCTTCCGGAGTCTTGTGATCGGCGACGGGGAAGCGGATGATGGTCTCGCCCAGCACGCCGCGCATGCCGGCCTTCTTGGTCTCTTCCGCCACCACGTCTTCGAAGTAGTACATGTCGACAAAAGACGTCACGCCGCCCAGCAGCATTTCCAGACACGCCAGCTTGGTGCCCCAGCGGACGAATTCCGCGGTGACGTTTTTGGCTTCGGCCGGGAAGATGAACTTGGTCAGCCAGTCGTTCAATGGAAGGTCGTCGGCGACACCGCGGAAGAGCGACATGGCGGCGTGCGTGTGGGCGTTAATCAAGCCCGGCATCAGGATTGAGTCTCCGGCATTGACGCGGGCCGCTTGCGGGTATTTCTTGAGAAGCTCAGCGGCTGGCCCGACGGCGACGATGGCGCCGTTCGAGACCGCGACCGCACCATCGGTCAGGACACGCCGTTGGGCGTCCATGGTGACAACATGGCGGGCGGAGATGACGGTGTCAGGGGCGGGCTGGGCGGAGAGCGACGTGGCCAGCAGCGCAGCGGCCAACACAGTAAGCGCAGGACGCCAGCCCCATGCGTAAGCTTGGGGCTTGTTCGGGGACCAGGGAAAAGCCCCAAGCTGACGCACGGGGCTAGAGGAGATATCGCTAGACCAGGTTCTGGGTGTCAAAGGCACGGGGCAGCAGCTCCTTCATGTTGATCGTTTCGCGCGCGCCATCGAGATTGCCCATTTCGACATCGATGGCTCCGCAAAACTCCCACAGCAGTTGGCGGCAAGCGCCGCAGGGGGGGGTCAGAGAGTGCGCGCCGGTGACGACGGCGATGCGCTTGAACTCACGAGCGCCTTCGGAGATCGCTTTCCACAGCGCGACCCGCTCGGCACAGACGGTGAGGCCGTAACTGGCATTTTCGACATTGCAGCCGGTGAAGATGCGGCCGTCAGTGGTCTCCAGCGCCGCCCCGACTTTGAAGTTCGAAAACGGGGCGTGGGCATTTTCGCGGGCCGCGAAGGCGGCGTCCATCAGCGTGCTCATGCGGCCAACCGCGGGATGGTGGCCTTCAGCAAGTCGGTCAACTTGGCGCGGACGGCGCGGCCGATCTCGAGCACTTCTTCGTGATTGATCTTGGCATCGGTGACACCGGCGGCCATGTTGGTGACCGTGGAGATGCCCAGGCAGCGCAGCCCCATGTGGTTGGCGACGATCACTTCGCCGACGGTGGACATGCCTACCAGGTCGGCACCGATGGCGCGCAGGTAACGGATCTCAGCCGGGGTTTCGTAGGTAGGGCCGAGCAGGCCCGCGTAGACGCCTTCAGCGAGTTCAATCCCCAGGCGCTGCGCTTCTTCGCGAGCGGCGGCGCGGAAGGCGCGGGAGTAGGCTTCGCTCATATCCGGGAAACGCGGCCCCAGCGCGTCATCGTTCGGCCCCACCAACGGGTTGCTGCCCTGCAGGTTGATGTGATCCGAGATCAGCACCAGCGAGCCGGGCGAGTAGCTTAAATTGATGCCGCCCGCGGCGTTGGTGAAGATGATCGCCTGAATGCCGAATTGCGCCAGCGTTCGCACTCCGAAGGTGACCTGCTGCTGCGTGTAGCCCTCGTAGAGGTGGGCGCGGCCCGCCATCACCACGGTCTCGACACCGCCGATTTGTCCGAAGACCAGTTTGCCCGCGTGACCCACGGCGGTGGAGGCTGGCCAGCCGGGGATATCGCTATAGGGGATCGAGGTCGGCTCGTCCAGTTCATGCGCGAAGCCGCCGAGGCCGCTGCCGAGCACGACGGCGACTTTGGGTGTGCCCGAAATCCGGGAGCGTAGGAAATCGATGGCGTCAGACATGGATGACTCCTGGATCAGAAATCGGTAGGGCCGCTAGAGCAGCATACCGGCAATGCAAGCGCTCATGAAGTTGGCCATAGACCCGCAGGCGACGGCGCGGAGGCCGAGGCGGGCGAGGTCGGATTTGCGGGTGGGGGCCAGCGCTCCGATGCCGCCCACTTGGATGGCGATCGAGCTTAGGTTGGCAAAGCCACACAGGGCAAAGGTGGCGATGACGAAGCTCTTGTTGTCGAGCGTCTCGCGGATCTTGGCCAGGTCAATAAAGGCGAAGAACTCATTCAGCACCAGGCGCGTGCCCAGCAGGTTGCCGATGGCCGCCGTATCCTTGCTGCTGACGCCCATCAGCCAGGCGATCGGCGCAAAGGCGACGCCCAGGATAGACTGCATCGACCCGGGCAGCCAACCCATCCCGGGGAGCGAGTGCGCCCAACCGAGCAGGCCATTCACCATCGCGATCAAGGCGGTGAAGGCGATCAGCATACCGGCGATGTTGAGGCAAAGTTGCACGCCATCGCCTGCACCACGAGCGGCCGCATCGATGACATTGACGCCCGGCTTTTCAATCTCGAGTTTCACGTCGCCGGCCGTTTCCGGCTGCTCAGTTTCCGGGATCAGCATCTTGGCCAGCATGATGGTGGCCGGAGCGGTCATGATGACGGCGGTCAGCAGGTGTTCCACTTGCACGCCCGCGATCTTGACGTAAGCACCCATCACCGCGCCGGAGACGTGGGCCATGCCCCCGGCCATGATGCAGAACAGTTCGCTGCGAGTTAAGTTCGCCAGAAACGGCTTGATGGTGAGCGGCGCTTCGGTCTGCCCCATGAAGATGCCAGCCGCGACGCAGGTGGATTCCGCGCCACTGGCACCCATCACGCGGCGCATGACGATGGCCATGCCTTTGATGATCAACTGCATCACGCCGAAGTAGTAGAGCACGGCAAAGAACGCTGCGATGAAGATGATGATCGGCAGCACCTGGAAGGCGAAGACGACGCCAAACTGCTGGCTATCTTTGCCCAGGATGGGTCCGAACAGGAAGACGCTGCCTTCTTCGGCATAGCGCAGCAGAGCGTTGACGCCCGTGCTGGCGGCCTGAAAGATCTGGCCGAAGCCGGTCTTGAGCACCAGGAAGGCGAACAAGAATTGCAGTCCCAGGCCCCACAGCACAACCGTGGGGCGGATGGCGCGCCGATCAGAGGAGAAGGCGTAGGCCGCCCCCACGATCGCCAGCAATCCAAGCAGGCCCGTGAAGCGCTCCATGGGGCTGCGCGCCGCTAGCCGACGACTTCGAGAATCAGTTCGCGGGCTTCGGGTGGAGTGGCCGAGATGCGGAAGGCATCTTCGATAAAGTCCGCCGCTTCGGCGACGTAGGTGTCGTCGGTGTAGTAGAGCCGGCACAGCACGCCGCCCGCTTCCACTTTGGTTCCGACTTTCACCTCCAAGATGACGCCCACGGCCGGGTCGATGCCATCTTCCTTGGTCGCACGGCCGGCACCGATCATGGCGCTGGCGGTACCGATGTATTCGGCGTTGATGGCGCTGATGTAGCCCGCGCGGGGCGACGTGACATCGTGCGCTCCGGTGGCGTTGGGCAGCAGGTCAAAGCGGTCCAGCACCTGCGGATTGCCGCCCTGGGCCTGGATGACGTCCTTCAGCTTGCGGTAGCCGGAGCCATCGAGCAGCTTGGCCTGGGCCAGTTCGCGGGCTTCATCCAAGGTCTTGGTGATCTTGCCCAGATAGATCATGCGCGCGGCCAATTCCAGCGACAACCGGGTGAGGTCGACCGGACCGGCATTTTGCAGGGTCTGCGACACTTCCATGATCTCCAGCGCATTGCCGACAGCGAAGCCGAGAGGCTGATTCATGTCGGTGATCAAAGCCTGTACGCGCTTGTCGGCGCGGCGGCCAATGCCCACCATCATCTGCGCCAGGCGGCGGGCTTCCACCTGCTTCTTCATGAACGCACCGGAGCCGACCTTCACGTCAAGCACCAGCGCGTCGATGCCTTCCGCGCACTTCTTCGACATGATCGAAGAAGCGATCAGCGGAATGGATTCCACGGTGGCCGAAGCATCACGCAACGCGTAGACGCGACCATCGGCGGGGCAAAGCTGTTCGCTCTGACCGATGAAGGCCAGACAATGCGTGGCCAATTGCGCCTTGAACTCTTCGATGGTCAAGTTGGTGCGGAAGCCGGGGATGGATTCCAGTTTGTCCAGCGTGCCGCCGGTGTGGCCCAAGCCGCGCCCGGACATCATGGGGACCACCACGCCCGCCGCCGCCGCCAAAGGCGCAGCAATCAGGGACGTCTTGTCGCCCACGCCACCGGTGGAATGCTTGTCCACCTTAACGCCGGGGATATCTGACAGATCGAGCGTTTCGCCGGAGCGGATCAGACAGTCGGTGAGCGCGCTCACTTCCCGGTCGCTCATGCTGGCAAAAAACGTCGCCATCAGAAAGGCCGACATCTGATAATCAGGGATGGAGCCTTGGTTATAGCCGTCCACCAGAAAAGCGATCTCTTCCGGGGCGAGCTCTTCGCCCTCGCGTTTGCGGCGGATTAGGTCAACTGTACGCATGGTGTGACTTCCAGGCTACCATCATATATAGTTGAAAGTAAAGGAACCTACGCAATTGCTCGACTTCTGGCCCAAGGCGCCTCCTCCACGGCTGGCCGCTGTCAGCTACTTGAACACATTGCCTTTGGTCTGGGGCTTTGCCGCCGGACCCCAGCGTGATTCGGTCCAGCTGGATTTTGCTTTGCCTTTTGAATGTGCGCGGCGCGTGGCCAGTGGGCAGGCCAAAGCTGGATTGATGCCCGTCATCGAAGCGTCACGCTTGGGGCTGCCGATGATCGGCGACGCGGGCATTGCCTGCCGGGGCCCGGTCCGCAGTATCTTGCTGGTGAGCAAAGTTGAGCCCGCGCAGATCAAGCATTTGGCGCTGGACCGGGCCTCGCGAACGTCTGTTATGTTGGCGCGCATTCTGCTGGCAGAGCGTTATGGAGCCACGCCGGAGTTGGTGACGATGTCGCCCGAACTGGGGCCGATGCTGCGCCAAGCCGATGCGGCACTCATTATCGGCGACCCGGCACTGCGTCTCGATCCCGCGACGCTGCCCTATCACGTGCTGGATCTCGGACTGGAGTGGTGGGAAATGACGGGGCTGCCGATGGTGTTTGCAATGTGGGCCGGGGAGGTGGCGCTGCCCGCGACGTTGTTCCGCCAGTCGCTGGAATTTGGCCGGGCGAACATGGCCCAGTATTTGCGCGAAGAAGCGGCCAAGCGCGAGATCCCGGAAGCGTTGGCCTGGACCTACCTGCAACATCACATCGTTTACGACATCGGTGCACCGGAGCGCGCGGGGCTGGCGGAGTACCTGCGCCTGGCCACGGCACTGGACCGGGCGGATGAAGCCGTGGCGGAAAGCGAGACTCAGGAGACAATCAAGAAATGATGACCCGCGCCGAAGCGCTCGACCTATTTGCCAGCCCGGACCTGGTGGGGATTGGCATGGCCGCCGATGCCCTCCGCCGCCGATTGCACCCGGAAGGCGTCGTCAGCTACATCATCGATCGCAATATCAACTACACCAACTTCTGCACGGAGTATTGCAGCTTCTGCAATTTCTACCGGCCTCCGGGGTCGAAGGAAGGCTACATTCTGCCGCTGGAGACGATCTTTTCCAAGATCCAGGAAACGATCGACCTCGGTGGAACCGGCGTGCTGATGCAGGGCGGGCTGCACCCGGACCTGAAGATTGAGTGGTATGAGGAACTGCTGAGCGCGATCAAGCAGAAGTTTGGCGACAAGATCTGGCTGCACTGCTTTTCCGCCCCCGAGATCACCAACATCGCCACTGTGAGCGGACTTTCGCTGTATGACACCATGGCCCGTTTGCGCGACGCCGGCTTGCAGAGCGTACCGGGCGGCGGCGCGGAGATTCTGGACGACCAAGTGCGCCAGCGGATTTCGCGGTTGAAGTGCGACGTCAGCGAATGGGTGGATGTCCACAAGACGGCCCACCAGTTGGGGATGCGTTCCACGGCCACGATGATGTTTGGCTGCGGCGAAACGATTGAGCAGCGGATGAACCACTTTGATCTGGTACGCCAGATCCAGGAGGAGACCGGCGGCTTTACGGCGTTTATCCCGTGGAGCTTCCAGCGTGAAGATACATCGCTGGGCCGTTCGGTGAAGCATGAAGCGACAGCGGTGGAGTATCTGAAGACGCTGGCGATTTCGCGGCTTTACCTCGACAACATCCTCAACATCCAGAGCAGCTGGGTGACGCCGGGCTTGAAGGTCTGCCAGATGGGCTTGCGTTTTGGCGGTAACGACGTGGGTTCGATCATGATTGAAGAAAACGTCGTCAGCCAAGCCGGGGCGCGGCATCAGGCGACGGAGGAAGACCTGCGCGCGATGATCCGCGATGCGGGTTTTGTGCCGAAGCAGCGGGATACGCTGTACCGCACTTACTTCTTGAATTAGCTCGACCGCCGGCACCAGTCCAGCAATAGCTGCCACTCCGCGTGCTGGACCTCGATGGCGATGGCTTTCCCGGCTCCCGAAGCGGCGTCGCAGTAATCGATGAAGCCGCTGGAATCCCAGGGGCCGCGACCGGTAGGGTACCCCAAAGTGGCGGCGGCCTTCGCCAGTTCCGGGAAGATCGCGTGGCGGCCTACGCGGCGGAACCAGTAGCCCGCGTTGAAGCTGTCAGGCTCCTGACGGTGGAGGATGGCGTGCCAGTAGCTGCCTTCCGGGGTCTCCAGATCCTGCGCGACCTGATGCGCCTCTTCCCAGCAGCCGAGGTAGAGCCACGCGCCCGCCAGCACGCCCGAGGGGGAAGCGGTGGCGGGAAACAGTGTTCGAGAGTTGCCGCCACGCAGCACGGCGGCCCATTCCGGGGCCCAGGGACGGGGGTGGCTCAGTGGCATGCGATGGGCGCTGGTTTTCAGCTCGGCAATTAGTTCGGTGGCGGTCATGGCATTTTCTCCCCTTCAAAAAAGGTACCCTGCTCAAGGAGGCGCGGCTAGGCTCACTTGATGGAATCCGACGCGAGACCGGCACCCGGTAGCAACCCGGTACGACCCAAGACGGCCCTGGTGCTTTCCGGCGGCGGCATGTTTGGGGCTTACCAGGCCGGGGTGTGGAGCGTACTGGCGGAGTTCTGGAAGCCGGACCTGGTGGTGGGGGCCAGTGTCGGGTCACTGAACGGTTGGGCGATTGCAGGAGGGGCCACTGGCGACGACGTTCACCGGTCATGGCTGGACCCGCGGCGGGCGGAAGAGCATCGCTACCGGTGGCCGCGGTCGATCTACGACGGCTTCATCGATCCCAGCAGCCTGGAGCGCTGGATCCAGGAGTTGCACGCGCAATGGACGCCGGGCTGTGAGGTGGGCGTGGCGCTGACGGAGATGTGGAGCTTCGGGCTGAGGCTGGCGCGCAACCGGGAAGTCACCTGGCGGCACTTGGCGGCGTCGTGCGGGGTGCCGCTGTTTCTGCCCTCCTATGTCATCGAAGGACGCCGGTACGCGGATGGTGGTCTGGTGACGCCGCTGCCATTGTGGGGAGCGCTGGAAATGGGCGCGGAACGCATTGTTTCGGTCAATCTGATGGGTGCGCGGGCCAACCCGGTGCTGGCCGCCGGTGCTCGGCTGCTGCGCTGGAAGACGGGCTTTCAGTTTCATGTTCCCGGCTCGGCCAAGCTGGTGCAGATTAATCCGAAGCCGGCGCTGGGTGCTCCGCAGGAGATGATCTTCTGGCGGCGGGACCGGATCGAACGGTGGTTTGACCGTGGCCGCCACGATGCGTTAGCGAAAAAACAATTCGTGTGTGATATGTTCTAAAAGCGATGCCTGCTTTCCGTCTTCACCGCATCAAGGACAATCCACGCGAGACTTTCCGTTGGGCCGCGCATTCCAGCGGAGCCACGCTAGCCAAGCCCCGGGACTATGAGCCGGGCGAGGAATTTGAGGCCTCCAGCAGCTACGCCCTGTGGGAAGTGCTCCGCGGTACGCCAGAGGCGCTGCAGTTGGGCGACATCCTGGAGGGTCCGGACGGCACACTGCGGATCTATAAGTACGTCGGGTTTGAAGAAGCCCAATGGGTGTTGCCCCAGGTATTGGGCGCGCCGATTCCTGACCAGGCTGTGGCTGCCGCAGTCGCGGTGTAGCGTGCAGGCGAGGACGAGCGGGGTATAATCGAAAGATGGGATGCCGTCCGGAGGCGCCGGAACGGATCAATTGCTTTGCATTGGTCACGTATCTGCCGTCACCCTTGGGATCGTTTTTGAATGCTCTCCGTCAGGAGCTGGTGCCGGCTTGTCACCTCCGCTCCCACGTGACGGTGCTTCCACCGCGCCAACTGGAATCCTGCTCCGCCGGTTGGGTTCAACTACAGCGGCAAATCATTGATTTTGAGCCAGTTTATATCGAACTGGACTCGATCGAAGTGTTCCCTAAGACATCCGTCATCTACGTCTCGATTGGCTGCGGGCGGGAGCAGTTAATCGCGATGCACCAGTTATTGGCGCAACAAGACCTGGCCTTCTGCGAACCTTTTGACTTCCATCCGCATGTGACCCTGGCGCAGGGTTTGGTGGGTGTCGAGGTGGGCAACGGTGCGGACCTGGCCCGCCGACGCTGGGAGAGCTACCAGGGTCCACGGGGCTTCATGCTGGATTCCATGACTTTCGTCCAAAACACGGTCAGCAATGATTGGCTGGACCTGGGAGAGCTGTCGCTGGGCTCCGTCGTCACCGCCCGGTAGGAAGCGCTTTATTCAAACATCGTCAACTGGCCATCCGGCGTGCCCCGGCGCCGCGCTTCGGCCTTGGCCGCCCCGACCGAACCCAACACAGTGCAAGCCTTCAGCGCGACCCGCGGCACGTAGATCCGCTGGGTATTGCCAGCCGCATCCGGTGGCGTGGCATGGAAGCCCAGCCCGTCTAACTCGTGCAGGCGATTGCTGAGCAGCCCCTCCAGGATCTCACCGTCACGGAAATCAAACCGGACCCACAGTCCATCCAGCTTCGGCCGTGACGAGAAAGCACGTTTGCCAGCCCACCCGGCGGGCAAATCCCAATCGCGGACAAAGCAGATCAGCCTTAGATCAACATAGGGCACCGTGACAACGGCCCCGGCCGCCGAGAGCAACTGGACACCCTCCGGTAGAAATGATTCCGGCGGCCGCACATATCCTGCGAGCGGTTCGCGGTCGAACCGGATGGCAATGACTTTCTTGGGCGTTGATCCGGGCATGAAAACTCGTCTTAGACCATCACCGCCGAATTCCAAGCAGAGAAAAGGCGAAAGCTTTGCGAAAATGTTTCAAACAGTTTCCACAATATTGTATCATTGGCACCATGAGCGCCACCCTGGCGCTGGGCCCCGCAATCCGGTCATTTTTAAGCTTTTGCCGGATCGAGAAAGGCCTGGCCCGTAATTCGATGGAATCTTATGCGCGGGATTTGTCGCGTTTTGAGACCTGGATTACTGCCTCCGGCCAGCCACCGGATGCGGCGGCGACGGTGCGTGCTTATCTGGATCACTTAATGGCGGAAGGTTTGGCCGCGCGGAGTATTGCCCGGCATTTGACGGCCCTGCGCCAGCTCTACCGCTACCTTATTTCCGAAAACCGTTTGACCCAGGATCCGGCCGGCCTGATCCCGTTGCCGCGCCAATGGAAGACGCTGCCGAAGGCCTTGTCGAACACGCAAATGGGCGCCTTATCCGATGCACCGTCCACGGAAACGCCACTGGGCTTGCGGGACCGGGCGATGATCGAGTTGCTATATTCCAGCGGCCTGCGAGTGACGGAGCTTTGTACGCTGGAGACCACGGATCTGTTGGATGACCGCGGTATTGTTCGCGTTACGGGCAAGGGCAATAAGCAGCGGCTGGTGCCGGTGGGACGCGTGGCGCTGGAGGCGATACGGCGGTATTTGGCAATGGGCCGCCCGGCACTGTTGAAGAGCCGGGCCAGTAAGTTTCTATTTATCAGCCAACGCGGCGGCCGTCTGGACCGCACCGCGTTTTTCCGGGCCATTCGCAACCATGGCCTACGGGCCGGCTTAGGGGTGTCGCCGCATAAGTTGCGCCATACGTTCGCCACGCATTTATTGGAAGGCGGAGCGGACTTGCGCAGCGTGCAGACGATGTTGGGCCATGCTGACATTGCGACCACGCAGGTCTATACGCACGTGCTCCGCTCCCGGTTGAAGCAGACACTGGAGCAGCACCATCCACGGGCCTAGCAACCCAGCTGTAACCAGCCGGACCAGACGCACCAGACGGAGGGCGAACAAACAATGAGCGACTACATGTTCATGCTGGAAAGCCACCTGACGGGGCCGCAAAACAAGGCCCTGGCGCAGGTGATGGCGGCCGCGCAGCAGACCGGCCTGAACGTCTATCTCACCGGCGGATCGATGCGGGATGTGATGGGTGGTTTTGCCGCGCGCGATCTGGATGTGGTGGTGGAAGGCCAAGTCTCGAAGGTGGTGAAGGCGCTGCAGAAAGAAGGCGGCGAGTTGGTGGCCACCGATGAACTGCACAAGTCCAGTGAGATGCGCCTGTGCGGCAATGTGCCGGTGGGCATCTCGATGTCGCGGCAAGAGCGCTACGCCCGCTCCGGAGCCAAGCCGCAGATTAGCCCGGCTCCAATCCACGAACACCTCCGCTGCCGGGACTTTACGATCAATGCAATTGCGCTGTCGCTGAGCAAGGGCTCCCGCGGACTGCTGATTGACCCGACCAACGGCGTTTCTGATTTGCAGTTGCGCGAACTACGCACGGTGGGCAACTACACGCTCTACGATGACCCGTCGCGGCTGCTACGGCTCTTGCGGCTGGAAGTGCGGCTGGGCTTTACGATTGGCGATCGTACGATGGCGCAATACCGCAATGCCCGCGAAGCCCAGATGGAGCAGCAGATCACGCCCGCCGCGCGCCGTCAGGAACTGCTGGCCATGGCGGCGGAGCCCAACCCGGGCGAGTTGATCAAAAAGCTGGAACAGGAAGGGTTGCTGACGCTGTTTGCCCCCGCGCTGACTGGGCCGAAGATCAACCATGCGGGGTTTCAGAAGCTCCACAAGGCGATCCAATTGGTGCCGCACGGTCACGACTTCCAGTTCGATCCCCGCGGCCTGTTTCTGTTTTTGTTGACGGAGCTTTTGACACCCAAGGAAAAGACGGCCCTGGCGCAGAGTTCGGCGCTGGAGAAGGCCGACCTGGACTTGTGGCAAAAGCTGGAGGCGCGGGCCAAAAAGCTGGAGAAGCTATTGCAGGCACCTGCGTTGAGCCGGGCGTCGCAGATTTATGGCACGCTGCTGCCGGTGCCGGGTGATGAGATTTTGTTTCTGCTGTGCCGCTCGCAGCAACGGTTGGTGACGGATCGGGTGAAGAACTATCTGCAGAAGTATCTGCAGACCGCCGAAGAAGTCACCGACGCCGATGTGGTGGCCAAGGGTGGCGTGCCGGGTACGCCCAAGTTTGCGGTGATCCGCGGCCAGATCGTCAATGGCCGCCTGGATGGCCGGTTGAAGAAGCCAGCCCCACCGGTGGTGGAAGCGGCTCCGGTGTCGGTGGCCACGGCGCGCCGCTTTAACTAGGCCGATGCAGCTTGCTTCGGCCCTGCTCTATGTGAAGGATCTGGCCCGGCTGACTGCCTTTTATCGGGAGTTGCTGGGTGCGGCACCGGTGAATGAGGCCGCCGGCTGGGTGGAGTTCCGCGCCGGGCTTGCCACGCTGATGCTGCACGAGATCCCGAGCGCGGTGGCTGATCAGATTGTGATCACGACGCCTCCGGAACCGCGTGAAGAGACGCCCCTCAAGTTGATTTTTGCCGTGCCGGATCTGGCGGCGGAGCGGACCCGACTGGCCGCTGCCGGGATCGATCTGGTGGAGCGGCCTGGGGGCAGTTGCGACGGGATGGACCCGGAAGGCAACATTTTCACGATCACCGGATCAGTTGTTGGCTAGCTGAGGCGTCCGCCGAGCCCCAGCAATACGACACCGGCCAGAATCAGCCCGATGCCGACAAACTTGCTCCGCGTCACCTGCTCGCCGAAAAACAGCTTGGACCACAGCATGGTCCACACGTAGCCCAAGGAAACCATGGGGTAGAGAATCGTCAGCTCACCTTCACGGACGCCCATCAGAAAGAAGACGCTGGAGAGCAGAAACAGGGCCACGCCCGCCATCAGGTGCCAGTTGGTGAGCAGAGCTTGCAGGGTGAACTTCAGCCGTTCCGCGCCGGACTTGAGCAGCACCGCGCCAAAGGAACCGATGAAGGAAGCCAGGAACACGAGCAGGATGGAGCTGAGCGGTGTTTTCACGCTTGGCCGTCCCGGCCCAGCACGCCGACTCCGGTCACGATCGCCAGCACGCCGCCGATCTTCCAAGGATTCAGTGATTCATGAAAGATCACCACACTGAGCAGCAAGACCCAGACATAGGTGAGCGAAATGATTGGGTAAAGCACCGAAAGTTGTCCCCGGCGCAGGGACAGCACCAGCAATACGGTGCTGAGGCCGTAGAGACTGTAGCCGCCCAATAAGGGCAGGTTCTTCAACAAGAGAGCGGGTTCCGCCAGCAACTGGCTCGCGCTGATACCAGCCAAGCCGCTGCCTCCCATTTTCATCAGGATCTGAGCAGCCGCGCCCAGAAACGTACAAAGCAGTACCAGGGTGACGGACAGACGGTCAGCAGGGCGACGGGACACTGTCTTCCATCATACAAGGGAGCCCCCGGCGGATGTCCGCGGAGTCCGTGCGCCTGGCGGGCGGGAGAACTCAGGCCATTCACCGGGAAATCTGAGGGGAAGAGCGCATGGTCTGGCAGCGTGCCGGGCCGTAGCATGGGTTCATCGGGCAATCCATGCAGAGTTTACGCACATCGCAGCGACGGCGCGGCAACACAATGCTGGAAACGGCGCTGGTGTTTGTGCCGACGTTTGCCATGATGCTGGGGATCATGGACTTTTCGGTAGCCCTTTTCCTGCGAAGCACTTTTCAGTATGCCTGCCGCGAAGGGGTTCGCTACGCGGTGACCTACCAGACCATGCCGGGCCAGGGGCACGACGCCTCGATCAGGTCCGTGGTGCAAACCAATTCGATGGGCTTTTTGTCAGGGACGGCGGGTGCGGAGAAGGTGCAGATCCGGTACTACTCTTCCGATACCTTCGCACTGACCAATCAGAACCTGCCCGGCAACATCATCGAAGTCTCGGTGGAAAACTACCAGTGGGGCTGGATGGTGCCGTTGATGCGCAGCGCCACGCCATTGTCGATGACGGCCCGGGCCGCTGACTTGATGGAATCCCTGCCTGGTGGCTCCCAACCTCCCGCGCGATGACCCAACTGAAGCCAATCCGGAATCCGCGGCGCGGCAACGCGCTCCTGGAATTTGCGCTGTGCATGTCATTTCTGACGCCGCTGCTGCTGGGTACCTTCAACATCGGCATGAACCTGGGACGCAACCTGCAAGTGACGCAGTTGTCGCGCAACATCGGGCACATGTATGTCCGGTGGGTGGACTTCTCGCAGACGGGCAGCCAGGATCTGGCGGTCCGGCTGGGCGTGGGGTTGAACATGGCCCGGACTAGTGGCGACGGCATCGTCATCCTGTCGCAGGTGACCGTTCCCAGTGACGCGGACTGCACGGCGAACAACTTGACTGGTACCGCCTGCGCCAACCGCAACGTGCCGGTGATTATCCACCGGATCGTTTTCGGCAACAGCACGTTGCAAGGCAGCGCCTTTGGCAGTCCGGCCAGTAGCCTGATTCAATCCAGCGGCGCGATCACACCGGCAAACTATCTGACCCAGACGTCGGCGAGGGCAACGAACTGGGCGAACGTGATGACGCTGTCCGCCGGTGAGGTGGCTTACATCTCGGAAGTCTATGTCCGGTCTCCTAGCTGGGACTTGCCTGGGCAGTATTCGAACACAGGTGTCTATGCGCGCACGATCTATTAAGGCTGGTTGGGCCGGGATACCGGCGCTTCCCCGTTCGCGTCAACAGTGGGCGCGGATGTCAAAGGGCGAAAAGGGCATGGCGGTGATGATCACAGCCGCGATGCTGACTTTTGTCGTGCCGGCGGTGGGGTTGGCGGTGGACGCCAGCCTGCTGTATGGCGTGCGCGCGAAGCTCTCCACGGCCACCGACGCAGCGGCGCTGGCGGCAGCACGATCGCTCTCCAGCGGGCTGACGTTATCGGCGCAGGAGACAGCCGCCATTGATACGGCCCAACGCTTCCTGAATGCGAATTTTCCGGCCAACTACATGTTCTCCACCAACCGCGCTGTTAGTATCACGGTGGCGGAAACGGGTTCGCGAACGCGTACGGTATCAGTTGACGTGCGGGTGGATTCGCCCTCTTACTTTCTGCGGTATCTGGGCAGTAACATGACTACGTTGCGGGCCGTGGGTACGGCTTCCCGGCGCGACGTGAACGTGATGGTCGTGCTGGACCGCTCCGGTTCATTGACCAGTTCCGGATCCTGCACGCCCATGAAGAATGCGGCCACGTCATTTGTCAACCGGTTCGCCAACTTCCGGGACCGGGTGGGCCTGCTGACCTTTGGCGGCGACTTTCGCGTGGACTTCCCCATGCAGACCACCCCCGGCAACTTCCTGTCCGGCACCAACAGCATCCCGAACCTGATCAGCCGGATCAATTGCACCGGGGCCACCAATAGCGCCCAGGCACTGTGGAACGCCTACGAGCAGTTGAAGATCATCAATGAGGCAGGTTCCTTAAACGTCATTCTGTTCTTCACCGACGGCCAGCCCAACACGTTGACTTTCAACTTTACAGCGGCCAATGCGCTGCGGACCGTGGCGCGGGGCTACACGGCGGCGGCCCCCACTTCCCCACCCTCCACCAGCAAGATCACGGCGCTGACCCGGACGGGCTGCACCACTACGACCAACAAGATTGGCTGGGTGACCAACGATACGGCCAGCGGCCGGACCTTTGGCTTGTTTAACCACATTGCCACCACCATGCCCGCGGGCACTTCGGCGCTTATCTCCGACCGCACGGGTTGCGTCTTCAACATGTCCAGCGGCAATACTTTCGTTTATGGCGACTTCGGATTCATGCCGACGACGGATGCCTGGGGCAATGCCGTGTCAGACAACTGGTACAAGCCAGTGACCGCCATCAACACGGTCGGCAGCCCGGACCTGGGCAGGATCCGCATCAGCGATGCCACGACGATGGTGAACGCGGGTTTCAACGCCGCCAACGACGCGGCGCGGCGCATCCGGAATAACGCCACCAGTGCGACGGCGCTGAATACGGTGATCTATTCGATCGGCCTGGGCGGTGTAGGTGCCGCCGAAGATGAGTTTCTAAACCGGGTTTCCAACACGCGCACCAGCCCGATCTATGACTCAACGAAGGTGGAAGGATTGTACGTCTACGCCCCCACGTCGGCGCAGTTGGGACAAGCGTTTGCGCAGATCGCGGGCGAAATTCTCCGCATCGCCCGATAAAGGGAGGGCGGCCTGGACTCAGCCCCAGCCGCCGCCGCCGGGAGTTTCGATCCGGAGGCGGTCTCCGGGTTGCAGTTCCAGCCGCGTGCGGCCGAGCAAGGTGACCGTCTGGCGGCCCCGGATGAGTTGGGCCGCGCCGGTTTGCCCGGGTTCGCCGCCGCTTAACCCATAGGGGCCACGTTCCCGGCGATCCGCCAGCAGGGTGAACTCGGCGGCGGTCAGAAACTCCAGCTCCCGCACAATGCCGTCGCCCCCACGGTGCTTTCCGTGGCCCCTGGAGCCGCGGCGGAGTGAATAGCGCCGCACCCGGACCGGATAGTTGTGCTCAAACGCTTCGATGGGCGTGTTCCAGCTATTGGTCATGTGGCTGTGGGTGCCACTGGCGCCGTCGCGGAGCGCTGACGCTCCGTGGCCGCCGGCGATGGTCTCGTAGTAGGCAAACCGCTGGCCGCCGGGGCTGGTGCCGCCGAAGCTGATGTTCGACATGGTACCCGCGCTGGCTGCGGGAATGCGGCCGGGAGCGGCTTGCGCCAGCGCACCCAGCACCACATCGGTGATCCGCTGGGAGGTTTCCACATTGCCGGCCGCCATGGCCGCCGGTTCCCGGGCATTCACCACCGTGCCCAGCGGGGCGATCACCCGGATGGGCCGCACGAGGCCTTCGGTGTAAGGCACATCTTCCTCAATCAGGCAGCGGAATACGTACATGCTGGCCGATAGCGCGATGGCGTAGTTGGCGTTCACCGGAGCGTCGGCCTGCGGGCTGGACCCGGTGAAGTCCACAATCGCCGAGCCCTGGCGCAGCGTCACGGCCACCTTCACGGTGAGACCGCCATCGAGATAATCCTCAAACTCAAAGCGGCCCACCGGCATACGCCGCAGTTCGGCGCGCATCATCCGTTCGCTGTAGTCCATCAGGGCACGATTGAGTTGGCGGCAACGCGGGAGGCCGTAGCGGGCGGCCATTTCGCGCAGACGGGCTTCGCCGCGCTTCAAGGCCATCAGCTGAGCCATCAGATCGCCCTCACGCTCATGGGGCGTGCGGACGTTGGCCAGGATCAGGTCCAGCAGGGGGCGGTCCAGTTCGCCTCCACGGATCAGGCGGATGGGCGGGATGCGTAAGCCTTCCTGGTAGATCTCTTTGGCCAGCGGCATGGAACCGGGGCTCATGCCGCCCACATCGGCGTGGTGGGCGCGCGAGGCGACAAAGTATTCCGGGCGGGGCGCATCGTCGAAAAAGACGCCCGCCACCGCGGTTATGTCGGGCAGATGCGTGCCGCCGCGAAATGGGTCATTCAACAGAACCACATCGCCCGGTTGGATCTGGAACGATTGAATCGCCTCACGCACGGACAGCGGCATCGCGCCCAGATGCACGGGCATGTGGTCACCCATGGCGATGGTTTCGGCTTGGGCGTCGTAGACGGCGC
Organism: Bryobacteraceae bacterium; assembly: GCA_947458745.1. Classification (GTDB taxonomy): domain Bacteria; phylum Acidobacteriota; class Terriglobia; order Bryobacterales; family Bryobacteraceae; genus JAPKYZ01. Next base: position 74,454 of record CANGYQ010000016.1, read on the forward strand.
ACGAATAATCGCGGCGCTCCTTGATGTTGGCCGAAAAAGAGGTCTTGCGAAGGACCGTCCCCATCTCGGCGGCCGTCGATTCCAACAGTTGCCGGAACACCTCCAGCTCTACTGGATCAACTGCTGGTTTTCCCGTCCGTGTCATCTTCAAGGCTGTTTCTTTCTGGGCAGCGGAGCATTCCTGCCCGGTGCGGACGTGGACTTGGGCGGGTTCGAGGGGACCACGATGGTGGACTTGGCGGCATCGGGGTCGGCGGGCGGCTCCGGGGGCGGGGCCAGTTCTTTGTCGGTGATGCGGCAATCGGGCAGACGGACGAGAAAGCTGGCCAATGTGGTCCAGCGTTGGCCCTGTCGCCGTTCGACGCGGTGGGTTTGGGAGGGCGCGTCGGCGCGGAGGCGGAACTCGGGCAAAACCAGGGGGGCCGTCTTGCGCAGCTTCAAAGGCTTGCCGGTGACTTCGCGCAGCATCCAGGTGTCGCCGCCGGTCTTGGTTTCATAAAGCTCATACTTGGCGTTGGGCATGCCGCCGCGAGTGCGATCGAGCACCATGCCGCCATCCGTGCGGGATTCAAAGTAGAACGAATCGATGGCCGCGACACGCGATTCATCAGAGATCGGCCGCTTGCGCCACGTCTTGGCACCATCGGTGGTGACCAGAAAGAAGGGGTCGCGCGGCAAGGTGGTGAGCAACTGGCCACCGGCCCAACCAGTCATCGCGTCGACAAACTGCACGCCTTCCAGCACGGTTTGGGGGATCCGCTCCACCGGCTCCGTCCAGGTTTTGCCACCATCTTCGGACATCAGCATGAGGCTGGAGAAGGTGGTGGCCGAAGAGTGGATGTTGCCGGTGACCACCAAACGGCCTCCGGTGGCATCGAGCGCCGCCAGTTCGACGAAGATGGGGCACGGCTCTGATTCCGGGCAGCTCAAACCCACGGTCTGGAGCGTTTCTTCCGTGCAGGCAAAGGGCACGGCCAGCGGCTTGCCCGAGAACTCCAGGCGCACCGGCTCAGGGGGTGGCGGGGGCGCTGGGGTAGCGGAAGCGGCGGGCGGTGCGGAGGTGCCCGGGGGTGCGGTACCGGGAGGGGCAGGCGAGGGCACTTGTCCCATTGCCAGTCCAGCGGTCAGCCCGATCAAGATGCCAAAATTGAACACGCCCACTGGTCCGATATTATCGTGACTGCCGAAGGGTTGACGAACGCCAGCCACGTGAGACTGAAGAGCTACAGCGCCGAAACCGGATACGTCTACGAATATTTCTTCCGCGTGAGCGAAGGCGGCGTGTACCGCTTCGAGGTCTCCTGGGACCGGCAGAACTTTCACGCGGTATTTGTCGAGATCAACCGTCAACTGCTGGAAGCCACCGCCGGGAGGGGATTGTCCGAGGTGGAGGAGTTCGCCATCGCCAAAATGTCGCTGTTCCAGATGCTGGACGAGCGGGCGGAGCCTTGCCAACTGGGCGTGCCCTTCGCGCCAGACGGCGCTACGTTTTTGCGGATTCTCACCCGGCTGGACTTGCTGTAGCGGAGCGAACCGGCGCGGGCCCGCGTCGAGTTTTGATCTAATAGCGCTAGGGCATGTCCGCTCCGCCGATTCCACCACCGTTTGAGCATCTGGGCCAGCGGCCGTTTGCGTTCTTTCCGCCGATCGTCGGCATTGAGCACAACGAGTGGCGATACCAGAAGGCCACTTGGTCGGAAGTGCTGGTGATGAACACCAAATCGGGCGACGAGATCTGGGTGCCGCGCCGGTATCTGGGTGAGATCTCGAAGGTGGAAGAGCCGACGATGATCTGGGGCTTGGCCAAGGAGATCGAGTTCCGAGCCGGGGCACTGGTGCCACATGTGCGCCGCGTGATCGAGATGCCGCGGGCGGTGAACGACTATCCGCGCCCGGCGTCCGCCGCGGGTCCGGTCCCGGCACCGGTGGTGGGGATCCGGCTGGAATCCAATGAATCCCGCATTGGCATCCTGATCGCCGCCGCATTGATTTTGGGGATTGCGGGCTCGGCCATCGGGGTGGGTGTCTATCGCAATATGACCACCGGGGCCAATGCCAGCTATCAGGCGGTGCTGCAATCCAGCCTGGGCTTGACGTCGAAGGACGACTATTACGCCGTGGTCCGCAAACTGGGGACGCCTACGGAGGACCGTTGGCGCGATGAAGTGGGCGAAGTACAGTACCGGCTGCTGAAGTACGCCGACAAGACGGTGATCCTGATGGGGCGGGAACGGCCCAAGGCCATCTACATTGGGGCGCTAGACAACACGTGGAAGGTCATCGACTCGGTGGAACTACCGGGTGGCGCGCAGTCCTACGCGATGCTGTCGAAGCTGCCACGCTTTTAGGCGGGCGGACTAAGTCAGAGGTTCGCTAAATCCTACCAATCTGGACTTTATTCCCCTCATTTCCGCAGTTGTTATCACCCGCCGTGGCGTGGCTCCAAGCGATGCGGCCAGCGTTCCGCGATTCTAGGACTAATCTTCAAAGCTGAATCATTTGCACCGATAAACCGTTTAGGTGGCACGCGTCAGCGTGGTTAATGGAAGGAAGGTGGAGAGAAATGCGAGCGCACGTGTCGGTGGGTAACAAGCTCACGATGGTCGCCGGTGGCTTGGCCACGGTGACGCTGGCGGTTGGATTGGTTGCCCTTTACAGCCTGTCGAGCCTGAACAGCAAGACCCAGGAGATTGTCGTCGACCCGTTACCCGGGATGTCCCGCATCTCGAAGGTGGAAGCATCTCTGCACGAATGGCGGGGTAACGCCTGGCGTCAACTGGCCACCACCGACCTGACAGAGATAGCGGCAACGGACCGCCAGATGACGCAGTTGCGGAGGGAGGCGGAAATCGCCCTGAGAGAATACGAACCCACGATGACCACCGACGAGGACCGACAGTTGTTCGCCAGAATCGGGCCCCTATTGGCGGAATACTATGCCGGGATGAACCGCGCCGTGGAGCTAAGCCGTAGCCTCAAGCAGCCGGAAGCGCGAGCGCAGGCCGTTTCGACCACCGGCCGGTTTGCGGAGCTGAGAGACGTGTTGCGGACCACGTCGAACCTCAACCGCCGCAATGGAGAGCGCATGGCGGCTGAGGCAAGCGCCACTTACCAATCCACCTGGCGGGTCCTGGTGCTGACGGTGATGATTGGTTTGGCGGTGGGCGGCGTGAGTGCCGCGCGGGTGATCCGGGGCCTGAATCAGTCTTTGCGGAAAGCGGTGAAGGCCCTGTCCGCGGGCTCCGACGAAGTGGCCAGCGCGTCAGGGCAACTGGCTGCGTCCAGTAACTCCTTGGCGCAGGCCTCCTCCGAGCAGGCGGCATCAATCGAGGAAGTCTCCGCATCCAGCATCACGATCAGCGCCCGGGCGGCGGAGAACCAGTCCCATGCTCATTCGGCCGCCATGCTAGTGAGCAGTTCGCAGAAGAGCTTTCAGGAAACCGACCGGGCGCTGGACCAGATGGTGGCGGCGATGACGGAAATCAATGCCCAAAGCGGAAAGATTGCGAAGATCATCAAGGTGATTGATGAGATCGCCTTCCAGACCAACATCCTGGCCCTGAACGCCGCGGTGGAAGCGGCCCGGGCGGGCGAATCCGGCATGGGTTTCGCGGTGGTGGCGGACGAAGTCAGAAGCCTGTCCCATCGCTGTGCCCAGGCCGCCCGGGACACCTCGGACCTGATTGCGGAATCCATCCGTAAGGCCAACGAAGGCAAGGACAAGGTGGACGTGGTGGCGCGAAACATCCGCGCCAGCACGGGCGAGGTGGCCCAGATCCAGGCGCTGGTGGAGCAGGTGCAATCCGGCAGCGAAGAGCAGGACCAGGGCATTCGCCAGGTAACGGCCTCCATCTCGCAGATGCAGCAGGTGACGCAAACCACTGCCGCGAGCGCGCAAGAAAGCGCCGCCGCCGCCCAGGAATTGAGTTTGCAATCGGTGCAGCTCAACACGATTGTCTCGGATCTGGCGTCGCTGGTAGGCCGCTAGGCCCGGACGCCAGATCCGAGAGGGCGGCGAGTGAAGCTCGCCCAGTGGGCGGCAGAGGGGGTGCGGGGGCTGCCCTGCCCGCTCCCCTAGATGTAAGCGATGACGTCGATTTCGACCAGCGAGTTGCCGGGGATGCCGCCGGCGGCGGCGATGGTGGTACGGACCGGGGGCTCCTCACCAAAACGGCCCTGGAAGGTTTCGTTCATGGCGGCGTAGTCCTTCAGGTCGTTCAAGTAGACGTTGCACTTCAGCACCTTATTCATGGAGGAGCCGGCGTTGACGAGTTCCTTTTCCACTTCATCCAGCACATGTTTGGTGTGGGCCTTAATGTCACCTTCAAAGTGCGCGCCCTTGCCGGCGATAAACAGCAGATTGCCATAGCTGACCGCCCCATTAAACAGCGGCGTCTTGGCGGGCTTGGGGCCCTTGCGGTGCACCTTTTTGGTGGGCCCGGCAGCGGGAGCGGCGGGCGTCTGGGCGGCGGCACCGGCGGCCACGGGAGCGGCGGCCAGGGCGGCCTTGAGGAGAGAACGTCTGTTCTTCATATATCGTTATTCTATGGACATTCTTCGGCGGCATTTTCTGCAGGTGCCGGTAGCCGCAGCGGCAGCCGGCGCGGCGTCGGGTGACGCACTCCCCACTTACCGTTCCGTGACCCCTTATGCCAGCGTGGGTGAACCCAACCGCTACCGGGGCAAGGTGGTGCACGCCACCGCTGAACAGAACGCGGAAAGCGTGAAACAAGCACTGGCCTCTTCCATGAAGGCCTTGACGGGTGCCAGTGACGACCGTGATGCCTGGCGCAGCTTCATCCAACCGGCGGACATTGTGGCGATCAAGGTGAACTGCTCCGGCGCACCCAAGATCATGTCGCATCCGCTAGTGGTGGCGGAGATCGCCCGGTGTCTGGTGGCCATCGGCGTGCCCGCGCAGAACGTCTACGTCTACGAACGCTTTGACAACCAGATGGTGGATGCCAACTACCCGGCGGTGGTTCCGCCCGGCGTGCAGATGCATGCCATGGAAGACGGGCGCCGGCGCGGTGGCATCAGCAAGTATGACCAGCGCACTTATGTGGAAACGGACTTCTTTGGCGAAGAAGAGACGCGCAGCTTTATGTCCAAGCTGGTGACCCAGAAGGTCACCAAGATCATCAACGTCCCCAACATGAAGGATCACGGTGCCGCGGGCGTCACCGGCTGCCTGAAGAACATCGCCTATGGCAGCTTTTCCAATGTCGCCCGCAGCCACAAGAACACCCGTACCAATACGCTGAGCTTCATCGGTACGCTCTACAACCTGGAGCCGTTGCGGTCCAAGACCGTGCTCCACATCATGGATGGCTTGAAGGGTGTTTGGCAGGGTGGGCCCTTTGTGCGGCAGGACCGGTTCATTTTTGAACCCAAGCGCCTGATGGTGGGCACGGACCCGATTGCGATGGACCGGCTGCTGATCGACATCATCGAGGACAAGCGCAAGCAGATGGGCGCCGTCAGCGTCTGGGACCGCTCCGCTGCGGCGTTGAAGGAGAGTGCCTTCTACCGCGAACCGGGACACATCGAGTTTGCTTCGCGGTTTGGCCTGGGCGAATACGACAAGGCGAAGATCAAGGAGATCCAGGCGTGAGAATTTGGGCTGCGACCTGTTTGGCCTGGACGGCGTTGTCGGCCGCCGGCTTGCCGGAGATTGCGGCGACGGCCCCGGCCGGCGCGGAGAAACTGATCCGCCCCGGCACGCGTGGCAACCGCATCGCCACCGCCAGCACGTCGCGCGGACCGTGGGTGGATGCCAATGGATGGCGGTTGCGCCGCGACGCGGGCAAGATGCTGGTCTATGACAATGTGCCGGACTTATGGGTTCCGCTGGCGGTGGCCGAAAGCTATGTCTATTCCGGCCAGACGACGCTGGTGACCAGCAAGCCTGAACTGGCACAGCCAATGACAGCTTTTGTGAAGTCCATCGACCAACCGGCCTTGCCGCCGGTGGTGGATATCGGCGTGGTGGACGATGGAACACCGCAAACCGGCGAGGTGATGAACCTGATTGCGCGCCGTAATCTGCTGTTTCAGCCGATCCCGCAAGCGGCCGGGCCGTACAAGTTGATTGTGCGGGTGGGCAGCGAACAGTTCCCGAAAAGTGCCGCCAGCAACCCGTCCGAGTTCGCCAATCTGGTCCGCCATGCGTTGACGGATGAGAAAAGAAGCTTGCGTATTTATGGTAGTGAAACAATCATCGGCTACCTTACAGCAGAAGGTAATCGCGCCCGGCTGCATCTGTTGAACTATGCCACTGACCCGATTGAGGGCATCCGCATTCGCGTCGCCGGGGCCTGGAAAGTGGCCGGACTGCGGTCCTTCAATGATCCGAATGCAAAACCCGAGGAGGAAGAGCTAGCCGACGGCGGATTGGAGTTTGGGCTGGAACGCCTGAGCCGCTACGCCGTTGTGGACCTCACCAAGAAATGACCGGTAAGATTTTCCTCAAGCTGATTGCGGCCGTATTTGCCGTATTGATGGTGTCGCTGGTGGCAGTGGATCTGATGGCCTCGCGGATCGCCGAGGCCAGCTATGAACGGACACTGACGCGGGAGCTTGAGGATAAGTGCCGGATGATCGCACTGAACGATCTGTCGCAGTCCTCACCCCAACGGCTGACGGAGTTGGCCCGGGCCGCGGGCGGGCGGCTAACGCTGGTGGCGCGCAATGGGTCCGTGATTTCCGATTCGGAGAACGATCCGAAGTCCATGGGCAACCACCTGGACCGGCCGGAAGTGAAGATGGCCATGTCGGGCGAAGTAGGCTCCATCCGGCGCAACAGCTCCACCATGGGCATGCCGTTCCTTTACGTGGCGATTCCGGTGCGCGAAGGGGCCTTGCGGCTGGCCGTCCCGATGTCGCAGATCACCGCGCAGGTGGGCGCGATCCGGACGCAGATGTTGAGTGCGACGGCACTGGCCTTTCTGCCGGCGGTGCTGGTCTCGTTTTGGTTTGCCCGTTATGCCTCCACCAAACTGGGGGCCATCATTGAGTACGCCGGCCAACTGGCGGAAGGCAATTTTCAAGCCCGCCTGAAGCGCCAAGGCCCCGATGAATTGGGGGAGCTATCGGCCAAACTGAACGAAACGGGCGAAAAGCTACAGGCCATGTTCGAACAGTTGCAGAAGGAGTCCATCGAACTGGAAAAGCTGGAGCGCATCCGGAAGGACTTTGTCATCAACGTTTCTCACGAATTGCGGACGCCGCTGGCTTCCATCCAGGGCTATACGGAAACGCTGCTGGATGGCGCACTGGATGACCCGGAGAACAACGTCCGGTTCCTTTCGATCATTCGCCAGAATGCCGAACGCCTGGCCCGGCTGACGGCGGACCTGCTGACGCTGTCCCGCATTGAGCTGGGCAATACAAAGTTCCAGTTTGCCTCCTATTACGCCAATGGCCTGCTGCGCAATTCGATGGACACGCTGCAGCCGCTGGCGGATCGCAAGAACATCAGCCTGCGGCTGATTCCGGCCCCGGATTCCACCGAGGTGTTCTGCGATTCCGAGGCGGTGCATCAGATTCTGTCGAACCTGATCGACAACGCCATCAAGTACACGCCCGAGGGCGGCAGCGTCACCCTGGCGGCCTATCCGATCCATTCCGGCCCGAACGAGATGGTGGAGATCTCTGTGCGAGATTCCGGCATCGGCATTCCGGCCGAAGATGTGCCCCGCCTGTTTGAGCGTTTCTACCGCGTGGACAAGGCGCGGAGCCGCCAGATGGGTGGAACGGGCCTTGGATTGGCCATCGTGAAGCACCTGGCCCTGGCCCAGGGAGGTGAGGCGCGGGTGGAGAGCATGGTGAACCAGGGGTCCACTTTCTACTTCACTTTGCCCGTTCACGACCTCGGTTTGCTGGAACATGGCGCGGTTCAAGCGCAATTAACCACTTTGTAATTCATTCGACATAAATTCTCGGTATCGTTTGGATGAATGAAGAAGATTGTCCTGATCGAAGACGACGCTGATCTCTACGCGCTGCTGAAGTACAACCTGGAAAAGGAAGGCTTCATCATGGTGGGCGCGCAGACGGGCAAGGGGGCCATTGAGCTGTGCCGCCGCGAACGGCCGGACCTGATCCTGCTGGACATCATGCTGCCCGATTCTGACGGCCTCGACATCTGCAAGGGCATCCGGCAACATCCGGAACTGGCCCACATCCCGGTGATCTTCCTGACGGCGCGCGCCTCGGAAACGGATCGCATCGTCGGCTTGGAACTGGGCGCTAACGATTACATCGTGAAGCCGTTCTTCGTCCGTGAGTTGATCGCGCGCATCAAGATCCATTTCCGGGGCCAAAGCGCCCCCAACCGGATGCTGAAAGCCGGTCCGCTGGAGCTGGACCGCACCTCATGCCGGGTTCGCCTGGTGGACCAGGAACTGGCCTTAACCGCCACGGAGTTCCGTCTGCTGGAATTCCTGATGTCACGCCCGGGCATTGTCTTCAGCCGCGAGCAGTTGCTCGATTCGGTGTGGGGCCATGACCGCGCCGTGACCGACCGTACAGTGGATGTATACATCCTCCGGCTCCGCCAGAAGATCGAAAACGACCCCGCCAACCCTATGTTCATTCGCTCCGTGCGAGGCTTTGGTTACAGCTTCAACGAAGCACCGGTGGCCGTGGCCGTCGGCTAGTGCTTAACTCCTTTTCTTGCTAACCCTTACCGCCCCACACCATACAGGACAACTGCGTCCGGACTAAGCGACTATGTCACACGAATGACATTTTCCGATAACGATATGTTCATTGAATAGTTATCGAGCCGTGACGCGGGGTCGTTAGGATGGAGTGCGGCCTATCACTCACCGAAGTTCTTTAATTCTCTGTTATGCCTTATTTCTTGAATCACTCCCCACTTATGTTTCGGCTGCCTGCTTTTCTGTCCCATTGCCTTCTGGCCTTGGCATTGACCACGCTGGCCGCGCTGGGACAGACAGCGCCGCGGGGGACCGTGACCGGAACTGTATTCGACGCGGCCAATGGCCTGCCCATTCCGCTGATCACCATTGAAGTAAACGGCATGACCGACGGCCGACAGCAGACCGGTACCGATGGCAAGTTCACCATCCAGCTGAGCCCTGGCAAGTACAAGCTACGCTTCACCGGTACCAACCATTTGGAGGCGTCGATCGAGGACATCGAAGTGGTCGCGGGCCAGGTGGTGGAAGCCTCCACCGTGATGCAGCAGAAGGGTGCGGTGACCACGGTTGAGGTTTCAGAAAAGGTGGGGGCCGTGCAGTCCACTGCGGAATCGATTTTGCAGGAGCGCAAGCTGGCCTCCAACACCAGCGATTCGATCTCCAAGGACGACATCAAGGGTTCCACCGCGTCCGATGCGGCCGGGGCACTCGAGAAGGTGACGGGTGTCTCGATTGTCGACAACGGCTACGTCTTTGTGCGCGGTCTGGGTGAGCGCTATTCGTCTACCATGTTGAACAATGCCGTCATCCCGACCACGGAACCGGAACGGCGCGTGGTGCCGCTGGATCTGTTCCCGGCCTCGCTGATCGACAACATCAAGGTGTTGAAGACCTATTCGCCGGACCTGCCGGGTGAGTTTTCCGGCGGCCTGGTGCAACTGCAAACCGTCGAGTTTCCCACCGCACCAAGCCTGCAGGTGTCCGTGAACTACGGCTTCAATTCGCAAACCACCTTCAACCGGTTTGCCGGCCAGTTCGGTGGCGCGCGCGACTTTTTCGGCGTAGACGATGGAACCCGCGCACTGCCCAGCGTGTTCCCGGAGGACAAGCGTCTGTTCCCGGGCAACTTTTCCGAACCGCAGTTCCAGCAGTTTGGCCGCGCTTTCTCGAACAACTATCAGCCCCGGTTCACAGACTCCATGCGGCCCCAGCAGTCGTATTCGGTCTCAGGCGGCACCAGCATCGGCAAGTGGGGTTTTGTCGGCGCGCTCACCTTTGCCAACACGCCGCAGCGGACCCCGCAGCTGCAGCGCTTTCTGGTGAACTCCGGCGGTGGACGGCCGGCGATTTTCTCTGATTACAACGACTTCAACGTCGATACCATCGGGGCCCGCGTCGGTGGCGTGTTGAACGCTGCCTACCGGGTGAACGCCAACAACAAGCTGATCTTCCGCAACACGCTGACCCGCGATTCCGATCAGGAGACGCGCGTGATCCGCGGCTTGAACGGTGGCAATGGCCAGGAGATCGAATCCACCCGTCTGCGCTGGGTGGAGCGGCAACTGCTCTCCACCGGCATTGAGGGGGACCATGCCTTCTCGAAGCTGGGCAATAGTGTCATTCACTGGCAGTTCACTTACTCCACGTCCAAGCGGGACGAGCCGGATTTGCGCGAAACGATCCGCGGCCGGGAGCCGGGTTCGCGGGAGCCGTACACCTACATCAACCTGCCGGAATCGGGTTTCCGCTTCTTCAACAATCTGGCCGACAAGATCTATGAGCCGCAGGCTGACTGGACAAAGCCGTTCTACAACGGCAAGGTGAGCGGCATCTTCAAGGTAGGCTTCCGCGGCACGGTCCGGCGGCGCGACTTTGATGGCCGCCGCTTCCGTTACTTCCCGGTCCGGGCCGGTACGATCGACTTCACCCGCCCCACGAATGACATCCTGGGCCCCAACAACATTCGCCCGGACGGCTTCGCGCTGCGCGAGATCACCCGTGGCACCGACAAGTATGCCGCCGAGATGGACGTCTATGGTGGCTATGCGATGGCGGACATTGCGTTGGGCCCCAAATGGCGCGTCATTGGCGGTATGCGGTATGAAGACGCCAACATCCTGGTGACCACCAACGATCCGCTGGTGCCGGGCAGTGTGCCCACCCGGGCCATGTTGTCCAATCGCGACCCGCTGCCGGCCGTCAGCCTGATCTACCAAAAGACCGCACGCCAGAATATCCGCTTCGGCTTTGGCCGCACCGTCAACCGGCCGGACTTCCGTGAGTTGTCGCCGTTTGAGTTCACCAACGTCGTCGGCGGCTACTCCACCGTCGGCAACCCGGACCTGCAACGGGCCACGATCGATAACTTCGACGCCCGCTGGGAATGGTTCCTGGGTGGCAATCAAGTAGTCGCGGCCAGCTACTTCTACAAAAAGTTCAGCAACCCGATCGAGCAGACCTACCGCCCGACGGCGTCTGAGTTGCGGCAGAGCTTCATCAATGTGGGCGGCGCCAACAACCAGGGTATCGAGCTGGAAATGCGCAAGAATCTGGGCTTTGTGAGCAAGAAGATGAAGCCGTTCTCGGTGCAGTCCAACTTTACCTTCGTCAATTCCAACGTCAGCATCCTCGAAAGCCAGAAGGCGATTCTCACCTCGCTCGACCGCCCGCTGGTGGGCCAATCACGCTTCATCTACAACGCAATCGCCGAGTGGCTTTACCCCAAGCTGCACTCCAACGCGCGCTTTTACGTGAACTCGGTCTCGCGCCGCATCACCGATGTCGGCACGTTTCGGTTACCGGACGTCTACCAGGAGCGGACCACGTTTGTGGATTTCGTCTATCAAGTGAACCTGGATGAGAAGGGCAAATGGAACGTCCGGTTCAGCGGTGAGAACTTAACCGACAACCGGTATTGGTACACGCAATCCACGTTTGTCGTGCGTGATTTCAAGATCGGGCGTACCTTCACGATCGGCACTAGCTATTCGTTCTTTTAGAAATCCTCCCGCCTTGCAAAGCGGGGAACCAAGTTTGTTTTAAGAAAGGAAAGTAACTATATGCAGAACAAGTTTCTGATTGGCCTCGCCCTGCTGGCGAGCTATGGCGCAGGCTCCATCCTGGGCCAAACCAACACGGCCGACGACGAACCGGAGATCCGGTCCGGTGTGGCCATGTGGGTTTGGACCGACAAATACATCTACAGCCCCGGCGAGAAGGCCACCATCCGCTGGACCATCAAGAACGCTGAGGATCCCAACCAATACACGCTCTTCCTGCTCCGCCAGGACAACCAGGACGGCAAGCGCTACTACCTGCCTTCGGCGGGCGAAGCAGCCACCGACATCTTTAACAAGTCGGCGTCCGATGGTTACCAGACCTCCACACTGCCCAATGCCGAGAAGGAAATCCTGGTCGGCGAGGGCGGCCGCGTGGCCAGTGTTCCGCTGAGCTTGTTTGAAGACTACGGCATGCACACGATCATCGCGCAGATCCGGGACCGTACCGGCACCCGCGTGCTGAAGTCGGCATACTTCAAGTTCGGCATTGTGCGGGGCACCGAACAACTGCCCAACGTGATCTCCTCCAGCCGGACGCTTACCAATGATCGCGCTTACCGCATCTCGGGCATCGTTCAGGTGAACAACAATGCCGTGCTGACAGTTCAACCAGGGACGTTCATCATTGGCACGCCGGGTTCGCAGCCGCCGTCGGTCCTGCTGGTGAGCACCAGCGGCCGCCTGGTGGCCGAAGGCACCCGCTCCCGCCCGATCATTATGACCAGCTCTCAGCCCTTTGGCCAGCGCCAACGCGGCGATTGGGGGGGATTGATCATGCTGGGCAAGGCCCGTTTGAACGACCCCAGCGGCAGCCTGTTCATCGAAGGCTTGCCGGATTCGCCCGACAACCGCTACGGCGGCACCGATGACGACCACAACTGTGGCTCGCTCCGCTACGTCCGTGTGGAGTTTGCCGGTTCCCTGCTCCGGCCCAATGAAGAAACGAACTCCTTCACTTGGGGCGGTTGTGGCAAGGCCACCAAGACTGAGTTTCTGCAGGCCAGCTACGGCCTAGACGATTCGTTTGAATGGTTCGGCGGCAACAACGATGCTAAGTACCTGGTGGGCACCTACGGCGCGGACGACTACATCGACACGCAGATCGGTTACCGGGGCCGCATCCAGTATGTGGTGGCGGTGGCCAATTCCGACCTTTCCAACCGTGGCATCGAGGCTGACAACTACGAGCGTGACTTTGCTGCGCGGCCGCTGGGCAAGTCCGGCATGTACAACTTCACCTTTGTCGGCAATGCCCACTTGGGCAGTGCGTCGCGTGGTTATGACGAAGCCGACTCCCCCTGCATCTACACGCGCCGTGGCGCGGGCGGCATCTACAACAACATGCTCTGCCTGAATTGGACCACGCGCACCTATGGCGGTGCCGATTTCGCCTCCATCCAGCCCAACATGGCCAACGGCGACTACAGCATCAGCGGTGTCGTCTCCTGGGACAATGGCCGCAACGTGACGCCCACGCCGCGGGCCAATACTCTGGCCGATCAGGTGCTGCCGGCGTTCTTGCCTTATGCCGACAACGCCGCCCGCAAGATCGTGTTTGCCAACCCCAACCTGCGCCGCCCGATCGAGTACAGCGACCCGGACTTCCGGCCGCGCACGGGTTCGCCCGTGCTGCGTACCGGCTGGACGCTGTCTCCTGACGACGGGTTCTTCGATCAGTTCGCTGATTACGTCGGGGCCTTCAACCTGGTGGACTGGACCGAAGAGTGGACCGTGTTCATCCAGGAACAGGACATGAAGCCGTAAGCCAGCGGGTCATCAGTCAATAAGCAGAGGGCCTGGGGATCAATCCCTGGGCCCTCTTTTTTGTGCGTCAGACAGCCTAGTCGAGTGAGTTGCACGAGAGTGACAACTATAGGAGAGCCGCTGAGATGAGGGGCATCCTCGGAGTTGGCCCAAAGGTGGCGCAGGCGAGGGGAAGCTGAAAAAGCCTTAATGTGATTTGTCCGCGGTAAACCTGCGGGACTAAAGGTCCCGCTGCAGGCTGACAGCCTGCGCCCCACAGGATCGGCGGAATCGCTGACGGACGACACTAGCGCTTCGGCAGCGGCGTGTGGTGTGGAATCCGGCCTTTGAAGTCGCCCAGGCTCTTCCAGCGGGTGACGGACTCCAGGTCTACCTCCGCCACACTCACGTTGCCCCACTCCCGGCCATAGCCCATGAGGTCACCCGTGTGGGACCAGATGGCGCTCAGCATCCAGTTACTTTGGACGGGCTCATAGGTGCTGCTCACCAGATAGACGTGGTTCTCCGCCGCTCGCGCCTTCGCCAGTTGCGGATTGCAACCCCAGACCGGCCAGGCGATCACTTCCGCGCCCTTCAAGGTCAGTTCCCGAGCCACTTCCGGAAAGAAGCCGTCGTAGCAGATCATCATGCCCACTTTTCCGAAATGTGTGTCAAACACAGGGTAATCCCGGCCCGGCGTCAGGCCGCCCTCCCATTCGCCATCGGGCAGCGTCACCTTGCGGTATTTGCCCAGTATGCTGCCATCCGGCGCGATCAGCACGCTGACGTTGTAGACCAAATGGCCGGACCGTTCCAGCAGCCCCGCCACCATATGCAACCGGTGCTTCTTCGCCAGTTGCCCAAAGAACTCCGTCGAGGGCCCCGGCACCGGCTCGGAGGCGGCGGCATAAGTGAGGCCCGTGCTGGGATAAGTCAGCGTCTCACCCAGCACCACTAAGTCGGCTTTCTCCCGCGCGGCTTGCTCGATCAGGGGCACATACTGTTCGCGATTGGCGGCGGGCGTCGGCCCCGTCGGCTTGTAGTGGACGGACGCCAAGCGGACTTTGCGCTGCGCCGGCGCGGTGTTGCTCTCAGCGAGACTTGCACCGGACCATTCCACGCGACCCTTGGCGGACCACCGGAAATGCAGGTCCATGCGGGCCGCCACCGCCGCCCGCGGTGCTTCGTAGTCGGCGGCCACCTCCACCCAATCCTGGCGGCGCTGGCCGCTCTCTCGTGGATATTCGGGCGTTGAGGTGGAGGGTAACGTCTTGAGATACTCCGCCACCAGCGGCCGGTTGTCCGCTACGCGCCGCCCATCGGCATCCAACCAATCGATCGTCACAAACGCGTTGTGCGGCACGGACTCCAAGCCCACGGTTCGCCGCCAAACTGAGAAGCGATACCGCTGGCCGCCCTTCACCGCTTGCAACTTGCGCCAACTGCCCGCCAAGCCCTCACGTCCATCGCCCTCAATCAACAGGCGGGCCTGACCGGCCGGTCCGCCCGCGGCCATGCTGCCGAACACGGGAGTGATCTCAGCGCGCGGCGCGCGCGATTGCCAGCCATCAATGTCAGCCGCCCCCAACGACAGCGCTCCCAAGACCAGGGACAGAAGCCGCATTTTATGACCCCTCCAGTTTGGCGTATCCGCCACGAGCGTACACCAGTGGCTCCCCATCTTCAACCGAAACCGCCACCGCCTCGCCCAGAAAGATGTCGTGATCGCCCACCGGTACCACGTCCACCAACCGGCATTCGATAGTCGCCACCGAACCTTCAATCACCGGCACCGATGCCACACCGGGCCGCCAGGCGACCCCCTCGAACCGGTCATCCCGGCGGTAGGCAAACGCCGTCGAGATCTCCTGTTGCTGCTGGCTCAATATGTTGATGGCGAAATGCGTCTGCCGCCGGAATACTTCCCGCACCTGGGCACTGTGATCGATGCAGAACAAGACCACGGGCGGCTCCAGTGAGACTGACGTAAACGAGTTCACCGTCAGCCCGTGAGGCGCTCCGTCAAACGTCGTCGCAATGCAAACACCGGTGGGAAACTTGCCGCAAGCCCACCGGAAATGGGCCGAATTGATGGTGGACATGGAAGTTGGCGGAACACTGGACCTTGACACGGATCTAAGCCCAATCCTATCATAGGGTTTCCTAGTGCCAACCGGATGGCACCACGGCCAGGAGGCGCGGTTTTGATCAAACTTGATATTATCAATGAAGTTGTCAATAAGACGGGCATCACCAAGACCAAGGCCGAAATGGCCGTCGAGACTGTTTTTGAGAGCATGAAGCGCGCTCTGGGTAGCGGCGAGCGCATTGAATTGCGTGGCTTTGGCATCTTCAACGTGCGCCCGCGGAAGACCGGTATCGGCCGCAACCCCCGCACCGGCGCCGAAGTGGCGATTCCGCCCGGCAAAGCGGTCCGCTTCAAGCCCGGCAAAGAGCTGCAAAGCCTCCAGTAGACCGCCTTGCGTCCCCGGCGCTTGTGGCTGCATGCCGCACTTTTTTTCGTGACGTTGGTCACATGTTCGGCCACTGGCTCACGCCTGGTGGAGAACTTTCACCGTAACCTGCCCTCGTTCCGGCTGGAACAGGACCTGTTGTTGATGTTATGGCCGGTGGATAATCCGGCGGTGCTGCTGACTGGGCTGCCGTTCTCGCTTGCGCTGTTGTTTATCTTGCTGGCGCACGAAATGGGGCATTATCTGGCCTGCGTGCACTACCGGCTGGATGCCAGCCTGCCCTACTTCCTGCCGGCCCCCAGCTTTATTGGCACCTTCGGAGCCTTCATCCGCATCCGGTCCATCATCTATTCACGAAAGGTGTTGTTTGACGTGGGCGTCGCCGGGCCGCTGGCGGGCTTTGTCGCCTTGATGCCGCTGCTGCTGATCGGGATTAGCATGTCGAAGCGTCTGCCGGGCATCGCCCATGAAGGCGACATTCTGTTTGGCACGCCGGTGCTGATCACGCTGGTAGAGCGCTTCTTCTTCCCGGGTGTGCCATCTGCGGACATCTATCTGCATCCCTTGGCGCGAGCGGCCTGGGTGGGGCTGTTTGCGACGGCGCTGAACCTGCTGCCGGTGGGCCAGTTGGATGGCGGCCATATCCTCTACGCTCTGTTTGGCGAACGTCACAAGACGATTTCCAAGTTCACCCTGGCGGCGCTGATCCCGTTGGGCTTTCTCTATTGGCCTTGGTGGGTGTGGGCCGTGGGGTTGTATTTCATTGGGCGCAAGCATCCCTTCATCTATGACGACACCCCGATTGGCGCCACGCGCGTGGTGCTGTCTATTGTGGCGCTGCTGCTGTTTCTGCTCAGCTTTATGCCCGCGCCGATTTCAGCGTAGGATGGGCATGAACGAATGAAGATCTCCGCCGCGATCATCACGCTGAACGAGCAGCGCAACATCGCCCGGGCGATTGAAAGCCTCCGGTGCTGCGACGAGATCGTGGTGGTGGATTCCGGTTCCAGTGACCGCACCTGTGAAATCGCCGCCAACCTGGGAGCGCGCGTGGTGGAGGCGGCCTGGCGTGGCTATGCCGGCCAGAAGAACTTCGCCCTGGAGCAATGCAGTCACGATTGGGTGCTCTCGATTGATGCCGACGAGGCGCTCAGCGAAGCGCTGGAAGGCGAGATCTGGCAGTTGAAGAAGACTGGACCGAAAGCGGACGGCTACACCATGCCGCGTCTGGCGCAGTATCTGGGCAAGTGGATCCTGCATTCCGGCTGGTATCCGGACCGCAAAGTCCGCTTGTTTGACCGCCGCAAAGCCTGCTGGGAAGGCGACTTCGTGCACGAAAGCGTCAGGGTCCAGGGCAAAGTGGAACACCTGGACGAAAGTCTGCTCCACTTCACCTGCCAATCGCTCACCGAGCACTTGCGCACCATGGACCGCTACACCACCCTTGCCGCCGAGCAGTTGATCGCCATGAAGACGCCCATCACCTGGCGGCATCTGGCGCTAAATCCGCCGTGGACCTTCTTTTCCACCTATGTTCTGAAGCGCGGCTTCCTGGACGGTTTCGAAGGCTTGGCCATCGCCCACATGGCCGCGCTCTACAACTTT
Source organism: Bryobacteraceae bacterium (assembly GCA_947458745.1). Classification (GTDB taxonomy): domain Bacteria; phylum Acidobacteriota; class Terriglobia; order Bryobacterales; family Bryobacteraceae; genus JAPKYZ01. Next base: position 92,001 of record CANGYQ010000016.1, read on the forward strand.
CTGAAGTACGCCAAAGCCAAGACCATGCGCGGCGAGGTGGAGTAGCGCACTCTCCGCACCGCATGACCATCCTGCACTCCGACACCGGCAAGACTTGGCAAGGCGGCCAGTTCCAGCTGCAAATGCTGGTGAAAGGCCTGGAGGCCGCGGGCATTGCCTGTGGGGTGCGTTCGCCACTCATCCCGCAACCGATTGCTCGGTGGGACCTGGAGCATTGCCACGATGCCCGCAGCCACACCTTTGCCCGGCGGCCTTTTGTCGTTTCACGGCGCGTGGGCTTCCCAGTCCAACGGACCTTGCTTTCCCAATGGAAGTACAGCCGCGCGGCGGCCTACCTGGCGGTTTCCCAATATGTGGCCGATGAGTTGAAGAGCGCGGGGGTACCCGCCGCCAGGATTCATGTTGTACCCGATGCCATCCGCCCGCTGCCGCCCGCTGACCGCTCCACCGGCCGCATCCTCCTGCTCTCCAAGAACGGCCAAACCGTGCCCGGTGCCGTCGCCGTCCGGAATCTGGAGGAAGATTTGCGGGAGTGCGACGTGTTCATCTATCTGAGTGACATGGAGGGCCTGGGATCGGCGGCACTGATGGCCCAGGCCGCGGGTGTGCCCGTGATCGCCAGCCGCGCCGGGGGCCTCCCGGAAGCGGTCAAGTTCGGCAAAGTGATCGACCGCCTGGACCAGATCCGCGATGCGTTGGATGAAACACGCGCCATGGTGGCCGATCCCGCCGCCATCATGAAGGAGTTCAGCGTGGAACGGATGGTGGAGCGGACCATCAATGTTTACCGTGAAGTGTTGTCATGCTAGATGACACTGTTGCCCTCGCCGTGCTGGCGGCCCTGGCCGGGTTGCTAATCGGTAGCTACCTGAACGTCTGCATCTACCGCCTGCCGCGTGATTTCTCCACCGCCTACCCGCGCCGCAGTTTCTGTCCGGGCTGCGGGCAGCTGGTGGCCTGGTATGACAACGTGCCAGTGGTGAGTTGGCTGCTGCTACGCGGCCGTTGCCGCCACTGCCGGACCAGCATCTCGGCGCGCTATGCCCTGGTGGAACTGTTGACCGCCGCCACGTTCGTCTCCGCCGCCCTGCAACACGGTGCCACGGGCGAGGCGCTGCGCCTGGCTCTGTTTAGCGCCGTGATGATCGTGCTGCTGTTTACGGATCTGGAGACCTTCATCCTGCCCGACGAGTTCACCCTGGGGGGCGCAGCGGTGGGTTGGGCCTTGGCTACCCTATGGCCGCGGCCGGCCGGTTTGCTGGCTCTTTTCCTTCCCGTGGACCGCTTACCCGCCGGTGAAGGACTGCTTTCCAGCGTCCTGGGCGGAGCAATTCCCGCCGCGATGTTGTGGTCCATTGGGGCGGCCTATGAGCGGCTCCGCGGGCGCGAAGGCTTGGGCTTTGGCGATGTGAAGATGATGCTGACGCTGGGCGCCTTTGTGGGGCTGGAAGGAACACTGCTCACCGTGGCGGTGGCCGGTGTGCTCGGCTCCCTGGCCGCCTTGCCCCGCCTGATCTTGCGCGGCCGCTCCGCCATGCTGGATGAAATGCCGCTCGGCAGCTTTCTGGCCTTCGCCGGTTTGCTGCTGGCGCACTTGGGCCGCTCAGGCCGCCTATACTAAGGGTTCGTAGCATGCAGGACGTCAGCATCTTTTGGTTACGTGTGGCCGCGTTACTGTATCTGCCTGGTCTGGTGGATGCAACGCTAACCGTACTGCGCCGCAAACCTACGTTCTTCCGTCCGGCGCTGACGCTGTTTGCCGTGGCGGCGTTGGTCCATCTGGTGTCGCTGGTTGATCTCGCCCGGCAGACCTCGCGCTTTCCGGCCGAGACGTTCTATGAGTCCATCTCACTGTGCGCATTTCTGGTGGCGGTCTCCTTTTTGGCGCTTTTTTGGCGCTACAGGTTTGTTTCGCTCAGCCTCATCGTCTTTCCGTTGGTCTTTCTGATGACCCTGATCGGCGCCACCAGCACCCCTGTCGCCACCTGGACCAACCCGCGCGTTCGTGATGCCTGGCTGCTGCTGCATGTCACCCTGGCCATCTCGGGCTACGCCGCTTTGCTGACCGCAGTGTCGGTCTCGTTCTTCTACCTGGTGCAGGAACGGCGGCTCAAGGCCAAACAGTTCACCAGCAAACTACCTCCGCTGGCCACCCTGGACGACATCCTGTCGCGGTCCATGGGCTGGGGCTTTGTCCTGATTACGCTGGCCGTCCTGATGGGCAGCATTTGGGGCTTTATTGAATCGGGCACGGCGTGGGTCTCTGATCCCAAGATCGTGGTCGCCTGGGCGACGTGGCTCGGCTATCTGGTGATGGTGTTCCTGCGTGTCTCCGCCGGTTGGCGCGGGCGCAAGGCAGCCGTGATGGCCTTGAGTGTGCTGGGCTTCTCCGTGCTCACCTGGGCGGCGCACGTCGGCATTCGGGAGAGCCTGCTGCGATGAAGCTGGCCGTGGCGGGCGTCAATCATCGAACGGCTCCGGTGGAGATCCGGGAGCGGCTGGCCATCTCCGGCGATTCGTTGCCGTCAGCGCTGGCCCGTTTGCGCGAGCAAACCGGGATGGGCGAAGGGCTGATCCTGTCTACCTGCAACCGGGTGGAAGTAGCAGTCACGCTGGAGGATTCCGCCGACGCCGCCGCGTGTCTGGCCCGCTTTCTGCCGCCTGGCGAGGAGATGCGCGGGCATCTGTTTCTGCACGAAGGCCGGGAGGCGATCCGGCATCTATTTCGCGTCGCCTCCAGCCTGGATTCGATGATCCTGGGCGAGCCGCAGATCTTGGGCCAACTGAAGCAGGCCTACCAGACCGCCAAGGAGCAGGGCACCGTCAATGGCCTGCTCGATACCGTGCTCACCTCGGCCTTCAGCGTCGCCAAACGCGTCCGCAATGAAACTGAGATTGGCGAGAACGCGGTCTCGGTCAGCTATGCCGCCGTGGAACTGGCGCGCGAGATCTTCGGCTCCCTGGCCGATTCCAAGGTCCTGCTGATCGGCGCGGGCAAGATGAGCGAACTCTCCGCCCGCCACTTGCATCGCAATGGGGCCAAACACATCTATGTCACCAACCGCACCTACCAGCGCGCGGTTGATGTGGCGCAGTTGTTCGGCGGATGGATCATCGACTATTCCACCTTCAAGCAGTCCCTGCCACACGCCGACATCATCATCGCCTCCAGCGGCGCCACCGGCTACATCCTCACCAAGGAAGATGTGCGCCTGGCCCTACAGGCCCGCCGCAATAAGCCGATATTTGTAATCGACATCGCGGTACCGCGCAACATCGACCCGGAAGTAAACAAGCTGGACAACGCTTTCCTTTACGACATCGACGACCTGCAAGCCGTCGTGCAGCGCAACCTGAAGGAGCGCGCCGGAGCCGCCGCCCAAGCTGAGCGCATTGTCGACGAAGAAGTGCTGCGCCTGGAAGAGCGTCTGAAAGTCCGCGAAGCCGGTCCGGCCATTGTCGGCCTCCAGGCGGCGCTGGAGCGCGTGCGCGCCGGTGAAGTGGAGCGATTCCGCAGCAAGCTGGGCCCGCTGCGCCCGGAGCAGGAAGAAGCTCTGGAAGCCCTCACCCGCGGCATCATCAACAAGATCGCCCACGGCCCCATCGCTGAGATCCGGCGTCAAGTGGCGGCCCCGGAGACATTGCCTGTGATTGATTCCATCAAGAGAGTTTTCAAGCTGTGAGCCAATTGGTGATCGGTTCCCGTGGTTCCAAGCTAGCCCTGTGGCAGGCGGAACACATCCAAAGCCTGATGGCGGCGCGCGGCCTGGACGCCCGTGTCGAGATCATCCACACCACCGGCGACAAGATCACCGATGTCCCGCTGGCGCAGTTGGGCGCGCAGACGTCCACCAAGGGCCTGTTTACCAAGGAACTGGAAGAAGCTTTGCTTGATGGCCGCATCGACTTGGCCGTCCATTCGATGAAGGACATGCCGACGGAACTGCCGGCGGGTCTCGAGATCACGGCGATTCCCGAACGGGAAGACGCTCGAGATGCCCTGATCGGGGGCACCTTGGCGGATCTGCCCCAGGGGGCCCGGGTCGGCACCAGCGCGCTGCGTCGTCACGCACAATTGAAGGCCGCGCGGCCGGACCTGATCATTGAATCCATCCGTGGCAACGTCGACACCCGGTTGCGCAAACTGGACGAAGGCCAGTTCGACGTGATCCTGCTGGCGGTCGCGGGCCTGAAGCGGTTAGGCTGGGCGCACCGGATCACCGACTACGTGCCGGTTGAACTGATGTGTCCGGCGGTCGGCCAAGGAGCTTTGGCGGTCGAAACACGCTCCGGCGATACACGGTTCACCTTCCTCGATCACCCGCCAACTCGCGCCTCCGTGGAGATGGAGCGCGACTTTCTAAGAGCGATGGGCGGCGGCTGCCAAGTCCCGATGGGCTGCCACGTCTCGGAGGGCCTGCTCCGTTGTGCGGTAGCGGAGCCGGATGGCACGCGGCTCCGGAAGTTTCTGGGTGAAGGCCCAGATGTGGTGGCCCGGGCGCTAGAGGCCGTCCGGTGACACCGGTCCTGTTCACCGGCGCGGGCCCCGGCGATCCGGAACTGCTCACCTTGAAGGCCCGGCGCGCGATTGAGCAAGCAGAAGCGGTGTTCCACGATGAACTGGTGCCGGAAGCGATCTGGAGCCTGTCGCCCCACTCTCAGCCCTATCAGAACCCGGCGCAGTTGATCGCCGCCGCGCAATCCGGTCTCCGCGTCGTGCGCCTGCAAGTGGGCGACCCTACCATCTACGGACGTCTGGTGGAGCAGATGGAAGCGCTGGACCAAGCGGGCGTGCCCTACGAGATCATCCCCGGCGTCACTGCCGCTACCGCCGCTGCTGCGGCGGCCAAAGTCTCACTGACGCACAAGACGCTCGGCCGTACTGTCGCGCTAGTTTCGGCGCATGACCCGGCGATTCCCGTGCCGGAGGCCGACACCGTTGTCTACTACATGGGCCGTCCTACGCAGGCCGGACCCGCCATCGCGGTGGAGAACGCCTCCCGTCCCCAGCAGCAGATCTATCGCGAGAGCCTCACGCACGCCCAAGCGCCTTCGATCATCATCGCCGGTGCTGTCGCCAACCTGAAGTCACTGCCGCTCTATGGCCAGCGGATCGTTGTCACGCGCGCCGAATCCAGCCGCATGAACGTGCGCCTGCGCGCCTTGGGCGCCGACGTGATCGAGTTTCCCGTCATCGAGATCGTCCCACCGGCGGACCCGGCGCCACTCGACCGGGCTGCCGCCTCGCTCGGTGAATATGACTGGCTGATCTTCACCTCCGTTAATGGCGTCACGGCGCTGTTTGATCGCGTTGACGATCTCCGTGGTCTGCGCGCCCGCATCTGCACCATCGGACCCGCCACCAAGGCCGCCGTGGAGAAGTTGAAGCTGAAGGTCGATGTTGTGCCGCGCGACTATGTGGGCGAAGGCCTAGTGGCGGCACTACCCGCGGATCTGGCCGGTCAGCGCATCCTGATCCCGCGTGCCACCGTGGCCCGCGATGTGGTGCCCGATGCTCTGCGGCAGCGTGGAGCGCTGGTGGACGTGGTCGATGCCTACCGCACCATCGTGCCCCGGCAGACCGCTACCCTGCCCGCCACGTACGATTGGGTGACATTCACCAGCAGTTCCACCGTCAAGAACTTTCTGGCGCTGGCGGGACCGCCTACCGGCCGCATCGCCTCCATCGGCCCCATCACCACCGCCACCCTGCGCCAGCATGGCCTGGAGCCCGAAATCGAAGCCCTGGAGTACAGCACGGATGGAATCGTCACCGCCATCGAACGAGCCGTTCGAACTGCCCATTGAAGATGTCTTCGACCTCCACTCCATCGCTCCGCGCGATGTGAAGGAGGCCGTGGAGGCGTATCTCGAAGCGGCCCATGCGGCGGGGTTGACCGCCCTGCGGATCATCCACGGACGCGGCATCGGCGTGCAGCGCGAGACCGTGCGGAGTGTCCTCGCCCGCACGCCCTTCGTCTCAGCCTTCAGCGATGCCCCCGCCGAAGCGGGCGGCTGGGGTGCGACAATTGTGACTCTTCAACCGTTCTCAGGCCCCACACTCCCATGATCACCATCCGCCCCGCCGTCGAAACCGACATCCCCGCCATTGCCGCCTTCAATCAGGCCATGGCCATCGAAACCGAGAACAAGATTCTGCCTGATAGCGTGATCCTGCCCGGCGTCAAAGGTCTGTTTGCCCGGCCCCAGTTCGGCTTTTACCTGATGGCCGAAGTGGATGGCGCGGTGGCCGGCGGCTTGATGATCACCTACGAATGGAGCGACTGGCGCAACGGCGTCTTCTTCTGGATCCAGAGCGTCTACGTCAAGCCGGAGTTTCGCGGCCAAGGCGTCTACCCCGCGCTCTACGGCGAAGTGAAACGCATCGCGCAAGAACGCGGCGATTGCTGCGGCTTCCGGCTCTATGTCGAGCAGGAGAACTCCCGCGCCCAGGCCGTTTACCGGCGGCTGGGCATGCAGGAGACGCACTACTTGATGTACGAAGAGGTTATTGCTTCAAGCTGACCAGGCGCTGCGCCGCGCGCGCGTCCTTCATCAGGCCGCCATAGGCTTCCTTGTCGAAGGGCGGACATCCAGCCGGAAACTGGCCCAGCGGATGGTTCTTCTGCCGCATCAGGTACGTGCAGTACGTCAGTGTTTTGCACACCCGCAGTTCATCCAACTCGCCCTTTTCCAGCACATCTTTGGCAAAGTCCGGATACGCCAGCACGCCACGCCCTAAGCCAAAGAACGTGATCGCGCCGGAGGCGACATTGTGCGCCGCGGCGTTGATGGCGTACTTTTGGAGCCACGAATAGCCGGTGCCCACCAGCGGGAAATCCGGGAAGGCGCGCTGTAGTTCGGCGGAGATGCGGAAGTGGCGATCCACACCAAGCAGCGGGTGCTCTGGCTGCTCATAGTTGCCGTCATCCGGCTTCTCAAAAGGCCGCCCGATATGCGGGTTGTAGTAGGGGCAACCGATCGAGATATTCAACACCTCAACGCCCCACTCCCGCACCCAGCCCACCAGCGTCTTCACTTCGGTGAGATCTTCTTCCAGAGGGTTGAGCGGATTCACGCCCCAGCCATAGGGGTAAGGCGTCTCAAACGGGTAGGGCTCGCCATTCAACTGCCACGGCACGCTGTCAAACGCATTCAGGCGCATGCACAGCGTCAGGCGTGAGCCAAACTTGGCCTTCAGCTTACCCAGAACGTTCCTGATAAACCGCGTGCGATTGGCAAGTTCGGGCCCTCGGTACCGGCTGCCTTCAAAGGTCTTCGCGCCCAGCATCTCGTGGATGAGATACCCGTGCACGGCCTTCATGTCGATGGCGGAGAACCCGGCCTCCAGACACAAGCCCGCCGCGTCGACGTAGGCGTCTTCCAGGCGTTCCAGTTCATCGTCAGAGATGACGGGATAGTCGTCCGGCGTCTTTGATTTCGCGTCGATCAGCGGGTTGTGATACGCGATCGTCTTGCGCGGCACGGCGTAACGACCGGAATGGGTCAACTGCACCGGCATCAGCACATCGTCGGTGGTGCCCCAGGCCTCTTTGTGCAGCGCCAGGATGCGCTTGTTGATGGCGGCGTAGTCGCCTACGTTCTCGCGCGTGATCCACAGTTGGCGAGTGTTGGCACGGCCATCCTCGCGCACGGCGGTGGCTTCAAACCAGATCAGCTTGGCGCCGCCCCGGGCGAAGCGTTCGTAGCGGCGGATGGTCAATTCATCGGGCCGACCATCGAGGGTCCCGTCGCAGCCTTCCATCGGGTGGATGGCCATGGAGTTGCCCACTACACGGGACGCCAGCTGAACGGGCCGCGCCAGCGCTTCCCGGATCTTCTGCTTGTCTTGTTCGAAACCGACGTGGCCGGTCGAGAGCGCGTTAGCCGCGTGTTGAAGCTCGGCTAGCGTCTTGTAGGTGAAGTGTCTCATTCGGAGTTTGGTTCTTGCGCGGCAGCAGCAGGATGGCCAGCGCGCCAATGGCGGCCAGGACAAACAGCACCTGCAAGGCCGGGCCGTAGCTGCCAGTGTTCTCTCGGAGCTTGGCAATGATGTAGGGGAACCACGTTTGGCCCAGCGTATCGGCGGGCAGAATAATCGCCATCGCCCGCGCCAGCGAATTGACGCCAAACCGGTCCGCCGCCATCAGCGGGATCAACATGTAGTCAGCGCCCATGCCGAAGCCGAACAGGAGGCTGAAGATATAGACCATCTGCTCATTTTCGGGGCTGGACAACATCAGCAACGGGATCGTGGAGGCCACCAGCGCGTAGGTAGCCAGCATCACGTACTTCTTGTTGAACCGATCCGCCAGGTACCCCATCAGCAGGCGGCCGCCAGCGGAAGAGAACGCAATGATGAACAGCGCATTGCCGAACAGCGCATCCAGTGTCTTCTGGTCCTTAAAGCCGCGCTCCGCGAACACAAACTTCATGTGCTGATTGATGGAGCCAATCGATCCGATGGAACAAAGGCTGCCCACCAGCAACAACCAGAAAGCGGGCTGCCGCAGCAGATACCCAAACGCCTTCGGTTCCTGGTGTGCATCCGCCGGCGGAGCCGCTTCGCCATCCGGAAACTGGCCCATGTCCTTGGGCTTATCCCGAAGTCCGAAAATGGCGATCGGCCAGGCCAAGAACAGGCAGCAGGCAAAGCCAATCAAGCCGTAGCGGAAGTCACCAAAGGCCTCCGTCAGGGGGCGCGCAATGTACTTCGCGGACACGGCGGCAAAGGCGGCCACGCCCAGGTAGACGATCGCCATCGCCAAGCCGCGGCGGCTCTTGAACCACTGCGACACGATCACCTGGTGGGCAATCGGGCCGGAGAAGATGTAGCCCACAATGTATAGGAACCACAGGCCGTAATAAAACGTCAGCGAGCCGGTCATTTGGCTAAAGCCAAAGAAGGCCAGCGCCGTTAATCCGGACCCGATCACAATCAGCCAGCGTGGCGAAAACTTGGGCACCACCAGCGGACCCACCCACAACGTCAGCGTAGCCGCCAAGGGAAAGCCCAGCGTGATGTCCGCGCGGGACCAGCCGAATGACTTCTCGTAGTAGTCGTAAAAGAACGGGCCGCCGTAATACGGAATGCCTACGGCAATACCGAAGGTCAAGAACGCAAAAACGGTGATCCACCAGCCGTAAAAAGGACGCTGCTGCATTCTCAATAGAGTATCAGTGACGCTAGGGTTTCAGCACTAGAGCGATCGCAAATGGAACCCGCCGTCGACATTCAGTACCTGCCCGGCTGAATAGTCCAGCAGGCCGGAAGCGATGGCCTCCACCGCTCGCGCGACGTCCGCGCCTTCACCCATCCTGCGCTGCGGCAGCAGACCATTAGCGATGCGCTCCTCGTAGGTCTTCTCGACAGCCGAGATCATGTCCGTGCGGATGATGCCCGGCCGGATCTCAAACACCAGAATGCCTTCGCCCGCCAGCCGTTGCGAATAGACTTTGGCGCTCATCGAAAGGCCGGCTTTGGAGATGCAGTAATCAGCCCGGTTCACGGAGGCGGTGTAGGCGGAAATCGAGGTGACGAAAACGATGCGCCCGTTGCCCTGGGCCAGCATCCACTTGGCGGCGTCGCGCGTGAGAAAGTGCGGACCTTTCAGATTGGTGCCGATCAGCTCATCGAAGCTCTCTTCGGTGGCCTCCAGCACGTCGTGCCGCTGGCGTGGCGCAATGCCGGCATTGTTCACCAGCAGATCGAGGCGTCCGAACTTCTCGCGGGTGAAATTGAGCAGAGCCTCGCGGTCATCACGCGACCCGATATCGCAAGGGAAGATGGCGCTGCCGGTTTCGGCGGCTAGCGATTCTGCTGCTTCACGATTGCCACGATAGGTGCCCACCACCTGATGCGTACTGGAAAGCTGAATGGCGATAGCCCGGCCAATGCCGCGGCTGGCGCCCGTGACGAGGGCAACTGGTTTCAACGATTTCTCCATTTGTCGATGACGGCGGCGGCCACCTGCTTGCCACGCTCAAAGGCCTCGCCATAGGCGCTGGACCGTTCGGCGCGCGTGTAGCCATAGCCCACCCGGTAAAGCCTCTCCACTGAACTGCCCACCACCCACGTACCAGCAAAGGCGATGGCCGCCTTGGGGATCAAGCCGCCGCCCAGGGGAATCTTGCCCGCCAGTTCACGCGCCACCGCGCGCCAGCCAAAGGCCCCGGCCACCAGCGACGCGATCTCTGACTTCTGTTCGCTATAGCCCACCGCGCGATCACTGGCCCCACCCAACAGGAACAGCATCCGGATCTGGTTCAGCGTGAGAAACGCCGTGTCGGAGGCAAACTCGCCGGGTGTCCACACCAGGCCCAGATAAGGCGCGATGTTGGGCAAGGCAGTGGCCACGGAGAACACCGCGTTCTCGACAGCAATGGTCTGAATCGTGCGGCTGGTTACTTCCGGACGGAAGGCCGGGAAGCAGCGGGCCAACGGCAGCCCGACGCTTTCATCATGGTCCAGCACTTCGCGAACCAACTTCTCTTCCCGCTCCCGCGAATAGACAAACTCCCCCGGAGCCGCGGGGATGCCATGCTCCACCAGCGTCAAATCAAACCGCGCCGGCTTGGGCGTTTCCCCTTCCAGGAAGATGCATTCCGTGATCCGCTGGCGCTTGGCTTCAGAAAGAGAGGCGGGCAACAGAAACCGGAACATGGCGTCGTAGGCCATCTCCGACCGCGCGCGCAGCAAGATGGCGGGCCGCCGCTCCGCTGCCTCGCGTACTTCGTTCGGGTTCAGTTTGGCGGCCGCCTGCCGCAATTGGCCCAGGATGTTCACTGACATTCGCTAGCGTGGTGCCGGGCCCTTCCGGGTGAGCACCTTTAACTCCTCCCTCCAGTTTGCACCAACGCCCAGGCACCACACCGGAACCGCCGGCGAAATGAAGCGCAGCAGCGTCTCGTTGGCCGGGTGAAACTCGAACGCCGGGGCCACCAGATAGAGCAATGGCGCGGCTGGCGACAGCGGAAGTTGCGGGAAATAGCCGCGCCGGGGAAAGTCGCCCTGCTCCAGGTGCCACTGGACCCGCATCCAGTAATCAAGCGCCTGCAGCGGCAGGTGGATGTCGGCGCTGGCCTTCAGTTCGATCACACAAAGGCGGCCATCAAAGTCCACCGCCAGAAGATCGATGATGCCGCGATCCTGGGCGGCCATCACGGGTGCCTGGCGGTAGATAAACTCCGGGCGCAGCGCGGCGTCCAGGCGGTCGATCTGCGCGCGGACGATGGCTTCCAGTTGCGCCTCCGGCCGCGGGTCCGGCAATGAGCGCGGCGGCGAGGGGGCATCGAGTTGCGTGTGCAGGTTGCCCCAGTCGCGCGGGTCCAGCAGATGCTCGCCTTGTTGAGTGGTGACGTAGAGGTCGATGCGCGCGGCCTTGGGGTCCAGCCAGCGGAGACGCAGCGCGGTGTTGCGCACCCGTCCTTCGGGCAGAAAGATGGCCAGCCGCTCGATGATCGCCTGGGGGTCCCGGCGGCGCAGATAGTCCAGCCAGATCAAGCCGAAGCTCAGCGCGCCATCCGCATCGGCCGTCTCTGGTCCGGCGCCAATGGCGGCCATCACGGCCGTACCTCGCCGGAGACACGCGCGCGGATAGACGGGCGAGAGTGAATGTTCCAAGTCGGGCGCGGTGGTTAGTTCGGCCAACTCCCACTCCGGAAACTGCCGCTTCAGGATCAGCCGGAACTGCTCGCGGAACACCTCCCGCTGGCCCCGGCGGCGGACCTCCAGGTGGCGCATGTCACCGGTGTCGAGCAGCGTCACGACGCCCTCCGGACGCCCCAGGCGCGAGACGCGCAGTTCCAGGCGACCGGGCTTGCGGCTCTTGATGCCGACCACGCGGCGGGCGTAACTGCGGTCCTCCGTCCAGGCGTGGAGCTGCAAGCCTTGAGGCAGCAGGTCGACCGAGTAGCCCCCGGCCTCAAGCGGAATCTCCGGCTCGCCCGGTTCGATCAGCACGGGCCGGGCGGCCCTCTGGATAAACTCCTCAATCACGGCCTGCGTGTCCGTCATAAGATCAAAGGTACGTGAGAGAGCGGCTGGATGCTATCGAGGAACGGATCGCGAGCGCCTGCGCCCGTGCGGGACGACGGCGCGAAGAGGTGACGCTGATCGCGGTCAGCAAGATCTTTCCCGCGGCGGCGCTGGAGGAAGCCTACGCCCTAGGGTTGCGGGAGTTTGGCGAAAGTTACGTGCAGGAGTTCGAGGTGAAGAAGCCGCAGTTGCAAGGCATGCCGGAGGCGCGCTTCCACCTGATCGGCCATTTGCAATCGAACAAGTCACGCAAAGCGGCGGAACTGTTCCAAACAATTCAGACCGTCGATAGCGCCAAGCTGGCCCGCCGCCTGAACGACCATGGCTTCCCGCTAGACATCATGATCGAGGTGAAGTTGTCCGACGAAGAAGCCAAGCACGGGGCAGACCCCAGCGAACTGCCCGCCATCGTGGAAGCCGTGCGTAGCTGCCCGCAACTGACGCTGCGCGGGTTGATGACCATCCCGCCCTGGTCAGAAGACGCCGAAACCGCGCGGCCCTACTTTGTCCAACTGCGCGAACTGGCGGCACCCCTGCAATTGCCCGCCCTATCGATGGGCATGTCGAACGACTTTGAAGTGGCCATTGAAGAGGGCGCCACGCATATCCGCGTGGGCACGGCCCTGTTCGGGTCTCGCCGGAAGCCGTGAAGCTCGGGTACTTCGCACCGCTTCCTCCGGCCCGCACCGGCGTGGCGGCTTATGCCGAAGCCTTGCTGACAGCATTGAAGCAACAAGCGGCACCCGATCAGCAAGTGCTGCTGGGCGAAGGCGACGTCAACCTTTACCAGATCGGCAACAACCCGCTGCATACTGCCATCTATCGCCGGGCGCTGGAGCAACCGGGCGTAGTGCTGCTGCATGACGCGGTGCTGCACCACTTCCTGCTGGGCCACCTGCCACGCGAGCAGTACTTGGAGGAGTTCGCCTACAACTATGGCGTCTGGCAGACCGGCAGTGCAGAACGCTTTTGGCAGAATCGCGCCGGGTCCGGGGGCGATTCGCGATATTTTGAATATCCGATGTTGAAACGGCTGGCGGAGCGCGCCCGCGCGGTCATCGTGCACAATCCGGAAGCCGCGGCCATGGTCCGCGCTCACGCCCCCGAGGCACGCGTCGAGGTGGTGCCGCACTTGTTTGAAGCGCCGCAGGTGGACGCGGTGCCCGTTGCCCGGCTTCGCGACACCATGCCCACCGGAACACTATTTGGAGTGTTTGGCCATCTGCGCGAATCAAAGCGCCTGCCCACCGTGCTGCGAGCGCTGGAGCGGGTACCTCAAGCTGTGCTGCTGGTCTCCGGGGACTTCGTATCGGAGGACTACGCCCGGGCGTTTCGAGACCGCCTGACCGGGCCGCGCATTACTTGGCTGCCTTACGCACCGGAGCAGGAGTTTTGGGTGCGCGCGGCGGCGGTCGACGCCTGCATCAACTTGAAGTGGCCCTCCGCCGGAGAAACCTCCGGCATCGCCATCCGCCTGGCGGGCATCGGCAAGCCCGTCATCGGCACGGCTCCGGCGTCTGAGGAGTTGGCCCCCATCATGGTGGAGCCGGGCCCTTCGGAAGAGGCACATCTGGCCGCCGCCATGCAATGGCTGGCCGAATCACCGGCTGACCGGCGACTCCTGGGAGAACGCGCAGCGGCGTATGTCCGGGAACACCATCAACCCGCGCGAGTAGCGCAACAGATCTGGCAAATTGTGGCCAGTTGCGTCACCCTGATCGCCCTGCCCCTGATGCTAGCCAGTGCCTCGCTGGCGGCCGTGAAGCGCGAGGCGATGGTGCCCATGCGGGACGGCGTCAAGCTGGCCGCCAACATCTTTCTGCCGCAGGCCGACGGCCGCTTTGGTGTCATCCTGATCCGAACCCCTTACGGCAAGGGCACCGAATTGGGCAGCAACGATTCGTTCGTCAACCATGGCTTCGCGGTGATGGTGCAGGATGTCCGCGGACGTTACGCCAGCGAAGGCGTATTCAACATGCTGGATCAGGAGCCTAACGATGGCGAAGACACCATCAACTGGATCGCCAAGCAGCCCTGGTCGAACGGCCGCGTCGGAATGAGCGGCGGCTCCTACATCGGCCTGACCCAGTGGAAGGCGGCCCTGCAGCAACCAGCAGCGTTGAAGGCGATCTTCCCGGTGCATGCGGGCATCGACGAGTACCGGGACCGCTTCTATGCGCGCGGTGGAGCGATGCGCCTGGGGCACCGCATGTTGTGGCTAGTGGAGAACCTGCGCAAGCCTTCCCATCGCGATCCCGGCTTTGACCGCTACGTGCTCCACTTGCCGCTCCGGACTATGGACAAGGAAGCGGCCGGGCAAATGCTACCGCTTTGGCAGCAGGCGCTGGACCATCCCGATTACGACACCTTCTGGCGCGCGATGAGCGTAAGAGAGCAGTTGGCCAAGGTCACCACCCCCGCCTTCTCTGTCGCCGGCTGGTTTGACCCCAACGTGCAGAGCGACCTGGCCACCATCACCAATCTCCGCCGCCGGTCCAACAACTACCGCATCGCCATCGGACCCTGGGCGCACAACATGTCCGTGCCCTTCCCTGGCGTCGATTTCGGGCGTGAGGCGAGTTACCCGGTCCGCACCATGCAACTGGCCTGGTTTGACCGCTGGCTGAACGACAAGCCGGGCGAGATCCCGGGCGGCCCTTACTCGATCTTTGTCATGGGGGCCAACAAGTGGCGCGATGAAGCAGAGTGGCCCTTGAAGCGGGCCGTCGCTACGCGCTACTACTTGAGCCCGGAGCGGCAACTGTCGATCGTCCCGCCCAAAGACGGCGAAGATCGCTACACCTACGACCCGCGCCAGCCCGTGCCCACGCGCGGCGGCACCACCTGCTGCAACCCGGCCATCTTCGCCTGGGGCCCGCTGGACCAGCGGCTAATCGGCACCCGCGCGGATGTCCTACAGTATCTGACACCGCCGCTCACCGAAGACCTGGAGGTTACGGGACCAATCCGCGTGCAGCTGCACATCCGCACGTCAGCGTCCGATACGGACTTCACCGCCAAGCTGATCGATGTCTTCCCCGGCGGCGAAGCACGATTGCTGACCGATGGTATCCTGCGGCTGCGCTATCGCGACGGTCTTGACAAGCCTTCACTAGTGAAGCCCGGCCAGGACTACACCATCACCATCGATGCCGGGGTTACCAGCAATGTCTTCCGCACCGGGCACCGCATCCGGGTCGACATCTCATCAAGCAACTTCCCCAAGTACGACCGCAACCTGAACACCGGCCGCCCCATTGCTGACGAGAAGAATCCGGCCACGGCCAAACAGACCGTCTATCGCGGCGGTGTCAAAGCTTCGCATGTTGTACTGCCGGTGGTGCGGTAGCCACCGCCGCGATCTAGCGGTAGAACGGCTGCCAAGTGATCCAGCGCGGCCCATACTTGGGCAGCGGCTGGCCGGCTTCCAGCGCTCCCAGATCCGGGGCCTTGCCCGCAAAGCCTTCGTTGACGGTGGGGATAACCACGCCCGCATCGACGGCCTTGCCGGTCGCCTTCAGCTTGAAGTTGAGGTCCATCTGGTGATAGACCGCGTGGCGCTTGGAGGGGTCTGGCGCGACCAGGTTCTCGAAGATGTCGAAGTCCACTTCCATGCCGTGGGCTTCCTGGCCCGTGGCGGCTTTGAAGGCGGCCAGGTTGCTGAACGTCTTCCACGCTTCGGGCTTTGGCTCATACTCGGTCTGGCCCGGGGGCGGGGCCAGCCACTGATAGTTGGCGGCGACGCCCTTGTTGGGGCGGAAGCCGTTGTAGTCGGAAGAGTAGGCGGGCGTGGCGTTGGCCCAGGTCATGATACCCCGCTCCGGCGTGTCTCGCCCCAGGAAGAGGTTGTTGCGGAAATGGACGTTGGAGTAGGGGTCCTTCACCACCTGCTCGCCGATCAGGGTGTTGTGGAAAACGAACAGCCCGGCCGGCTTGGCCGAGAACTTGAAGGCCACGCCGCCGGGCGTGTGATAGAGGAGGTTGCGGTAGAAGTAGACCGGGCCGCCGAACACCGGCTGTGAGCTATAGCCGCCCATGGCCGCGTTGACGCCGCGGTTGTTGAAGACGCGGATGTTGTGGACGCCGCCATCGGTTTCGATGAAGTCGTCGTTGAACATGTGCATGTCGTTGTTGTAGATGTCGATGGACGACGCGCGGCGTTCCGGGTCCTGCTCCGGCGTGCCGTAGGTGGAGATGGCGAGCGCGTCGTGGAAGTAGGCGATCGAATTGTGCGCGATCACGTGGCCCGGTCCGTAGACCTTCACCGCGTAGTAGCTGCGCAGCCGGTGCGATCCGTATGGGCCGACGGGTTGCCACATAAAGCCCGTCCAGCCAATTAAGCGAAAGCGGTCTTCGCGGCCGAGGAAAAGGTTGTCGGCGATGTAGAAGTCGCTCGACCCGGCGTATTCGGTCCAGACGCCGAAGCCGATCTCTTCAAAGCGGCAGTTCTTCACCGTCAGGTTGACCGCGCCGATCACCTCTTTCTGCCCGGCCATGATGGCCACGTCGGTGTTCTTGAAGGTGATGCCCTCGATGATGTGGTGGGCGGAGGCGGACACGTCCAGAATGACGTGGTTGCCATCTCCATCGAAAACCACGTCACCGTCGCCAGCGGCCTTGATGGTGATGGGCTTTTCAGCGGTCCCCTTCAGGGTGAGCGAGTTAACGCCGTCAAAGGGCGTCATCATCGGGTCAACGTAGTCGGTCCGGACGTTGCGGTACATGCCGGCATGGATCAGGATGGTGTCACCGGGTTGGGCGCGACGCTCCCAGACAACGCTCCAATCGCCCAGCCCCGCGCCGTAGTAGGCCTGCAGCAGGCTGGTGAAGTTGGGCTCCTGCTTCGGGCCGACGTAGTCCGGGGAGTAGACATGCAGGGTGCGCCCGCCCTTGTAGGGCTGCGGTTCCGTGCGGGTCTTCACCTTCACGGTTTTGGTGGTTTCGCCCGAGGCACCATCGGGGTCCGTCATTTTGAACTGGCACTCGTATTCGGTACCGGGGGTCAGGTTGAGGATGCTGCCCGCGAAGCCTTGGGGCACCGTGTAGTCAAGGTTCTCGCGACGGCGGTAGATGTTCTCGCCACCAATGCGGACCAGCGGCAGCGCCGTGCGCCACGCGGCGTCACCCACCTTGCGGTATTGGACGTCCACCTTGGCGTTACGGTTTTGATCGCCCGTGATGGACCATTCAAAGCCCAGGTTCAAGAGCGTCGGATGCTCCACCACAAAGCGTCCGGCGGTGGTGGCATTCTGGGCGAACGCGGTCGCGGCCAGCAAGGGCAAGCAGAAAAACAAGTTTCGATGGGCCATAGTTCGGCGCCATTATATCGCCTCGCGGCGTGCCGACCACTGGTCCAGTATCCAACGGGGTAGCAGTAGCGGAGGCTCGCTTTTTCTACGCCTACCAGACAGGGCTAAATGTTTTCAGACATCGAGACAGCGGCATGGCGTACCGGGGCTGCAGTGAGTTTGCCCGCAAGAGGTGGTTGGAGGGTTGTAGCGCCACTTGTAGCCCCATGCGTCAGCTTGGGGCTTGCTCGCGTGCGCGGAAGAAGCCCCAAGCTGACGCATGGGGCTAGGCACCTAATCCGGGATCTTGTCGACCTTGGCCGTCTGGTGGGCCACCAGCTGCCAGCTTCCGCCGCGTTTGGACCAGACGTGGAGTAGCATCACTTTGTCGTCGAACTTGCCGGCGGGGTTGATGCCGGTGACGTGCATCCAGCAGTGGGTGACGGCGCTGTCGCCGAGGACGCGGACGGAGACCTTCTTGCGCTCCACCGTCTGATAATGCTGGCGGCCGGAGCGGATTTTTTCTAGGTAGTCCTTCTTGGTGTCGAGCACGCCTGAGGCGTGGCCGTAGATCAGGTCAGCGGCGAGCAGTTTGTCGAGCTGGGCGACGTCTTTGGCGAGGATGGCTTGCGCCCAGGCGGCGTCTAACTTTTCAATCGCTTTTCCAGTGGCGGCGGCATCCTGGGCGGTGAGGCTGAGGGCGGCTAGGGCGAGGACGGTGAGTGCGCGGATCATGTGGGTTGGGGTGAGTATATCTTGCTGGCTGGGCGGGCGGCGAGTGGTTTGCTGTGGGGCTGTGCTGGGGGTGGGACGGATGCGGGTGACCCGGCACTCCGCTCCATTCTGTCGCGGCTCGGTGGGGGGCTTATTCCGGGGATGGGACAGGTTGCGGGTATGGAAGAGCCCGCTCCTGCTGGTCGCGGCTCAGAACGGCTTATTCCGAGGGATGGGAGAGGGGGCGGATCTTGCCTCCTAGGGCTAGCAACAGGGCGGTGCCGATGACTGGCAGGACGCCTGCTGTCAGCAGGATGGGGGTGTAGCCTAGATGGTCCACTACCCAGCCGGTGGAGAGGGTGAAGACCATGGCGCCGATGCCCGCGCCCAAGCCGCCGAGGCCGGCTACGGAGGCGACGGAGGAGGCGGGAAAGTAGTCGCTGGGGAGGGTTTGGACGTTGTTGATCCAGGCTTGGAACCCGAAGGTGACGGTGGAGATCAGCACCACGGCCGAGATGGGGTCCTTCACTTGCCCGGCGGCCAACCCGACGGACATGAGTGCGGCGGAGGCGAGGATGACGGCCTTGCGGGCGCGGTCGATGCTCCAGCCGCGTTTCACCAGCCACAGCGCGGCTCCGCCGCCCAGCAAGCTTCCGGCGTCGGCGGCGAGAAACGGGACGGGGGCCACCCAGGCGATCTGTTGGAGGTTCAATCCGTGGACGCGGCTTAGGTAGAGGGGCAGCCAGGTGATGTAGAGCCACCAGACCGGGTCCGTCAACAAGCGCGCCAGGACGATGGCCCAGGTTTCGCGGGTGCGGAACAGCTGGGCATAGGTCCAGCGTGGCGTCGAGGGCGCTTCCGCTCCGCCGTAGGGCTCTGAGGCATGCCGCCACCGGTGCTCCGCTGGCGGTTGATAGGCCCACAGCCACACGAGCAGCCAGAGAAAGCCCAGGGAGCCGGTGACCAGAAAGGTCATCTGCCAGCCGAAACGGAGCTGCAGGAAGATGATGAGCGGGGGGGCGAGCACACTGCCCAGCGCGGCTCCGCTGTTGAAGATGGCCATGGCCAGCGGGCGTTCCGAGGCGGGAAACCATTCGCCCGCCACCTTGGCCGCTCCGGGCCAGTTGCCGGCCTCACCGGCACCCAAGAGGAACCGGCAGATGCTCAAGCTGAGGGCGGATCGCGCAAAGGCATGCGCCATGGCCGCCAGAGACCACACGATGATGGACCAAGTGAAGCCGCGCTTGATGCCCAGGCGGTCGTAGAGGCGCCCGGAAAGGGCCTGGCTGACGGAATAGGCCGCCAGAAACCAGGTGGCGATCTGCGCGAACTGCTGGTTCGACAAGCCCAGGTCCCGCACGATGACGGGGGCGAGCACGGAGACCGTCAGCCGGTCAATGAAGTTGATCAGCGTGGCGAAGAAGACCAGCCCGATGATGTACCAGCGCAAACCCGGAAGCGTCATGAGCGCCCGGCAGGCCCGTGAAGAGAGACGATGTCCACCTCATGAGGGATACCACATTGGGCCACTGCCGCCGGTCGCGCCGGGTGATGTAGCCGGTGGCAGGCGGAGACTGCACGCACGGCACCTTCCGGTCGTCATACAGTAGAGGGTTAGTGCCCGCTCAAAGAGGCCTGAGGAGACATATGCTCAATCGTCAACGCCGCCGCGCACGCGGTTTCAGCCTGGTCGAACTGCTGATCGTCATCGCGATCATCCTGATCATCGCCGCCATTGCCGTGCCCAAGCTTAACCGCGCCCGGATGCAGGCGCAGGAGATGGCGGCGATCCGGCATATCGTTGCCATTCATCAATCCCAAACGCAGTATTATTCGCAGTTCGGCAAGTTTGCCACCGCGCTGACCGAACTGGGCCCACCGGCTTCCGGCAGCCCCAGCCCTTCGGGGGCGGACCTGATCCCTGGAGATCTGGCCAGCGGCGAAAAGCAGGGCTACAAGATCACGCTGACGGGCGGACCGGGCGGGTATACGATCAACGCCAATCCGGTGGCGTTTAACTCGACCGGCACGCGAACGTTTTTTAGTGACCAGACACTGGTGATCCGGCAGAACTACGGGGCGGAACCAGCTACAGCCACCAGCCCTGAAATCAAGTAGGGCTCGCGCCAAGGTGATGACCGTGGGCAGTTGCGTATAATGGCGCGATGATTCGCGTTACGGTTCTTTATTCCGCCAGCTCCCGCTTCGACTGGGATTACTACCTATCCACCCACACCCCAATGGTGGAGCGGTTGGGCAAGCCGCTGGGCTTGATTTCACTGACAGTGGACCGGTGCGTGTCGTCGTTGGGTGGCGCGCCGTCGCCTTACGTTTGCATTGCTCAGCTCCTGTTTCAGGACGAGGCGGCATTGGGTGCCATGTTGGGGCAGCATGGCGGCGAGATCCTGGCCGATATTCCGAACTACACTGATGCCGCCACCAGCATGGTGGTGAGTGCGGTGGCGCAATAGTTCCAGCTTACCGGGCAGCCGGCACCGGCGCCCGGTAAGCTGGTTGCATGGGTGAGGGAGCACCAGTGCCGGGACGAGCCACCGATCGAACGCACGCGTTGATGGTTGGCCTTCTGGTGCTGCTTGCCGCCTGCCAGCCGCGCTACAAACTGGTGGAGGAAGCTTCACCGGCACCCAAACCCATCGCCGAAGCGCAGCCCGCGCCGCCGCCGGACACTACAGCGGAACCGAAGAAGGATGAGCCATCGATCTACCGGCCCGTGGAATGGGCGCTGTTGCGCGGCTTGAACACCCGCTCCGGCGATCTATCGGCCGCCTTGAAGAGGATGGAAGGCGGAGCCGTTCGGTTAACCGGCTACATGGTGCCGTTTGCGGATGAGAATGAATCCGCGGATGAGTTCCTGCTGGTGCCGGAGGCGGGCATGTGCGTCCACACGCCGCCGCCCCCGGCCAACCAGATTGTCTTTGTGCAGATGACGTCCGGGGCGGCGCGGGTGACGTTCGCCAAGCCGGTGGAGGTATCGGGCATCTTGTCGATCGTGCAATCGGATTCGCCCTACGGCAAAGTAGGCTTCAAGATTGAGGCGGCGCAGGCCAAAGAGGACACCACACCGTAAGGCATTCCGCCGTCGCGTTTCTTTGTGACTCCCCTAGCCCCATGCGTCAGCTTGGGGCTTTTGGGGTCCATGAGCAAGACCCTCGCGCACGAATGGGGCTACGGCCGCTGGAGATGCTAATTCCCCGCTCCGCGCATATTGGGCGCGGCGAACGGGTACGTGTCCGGCATCACCTTTACTCCGGTGGTCACCTTCAACGGATATTTCATGCCGCTCGGAAAGGTCAGCTCCACAAATGAAGCAGTGAAGCCCTTTTCGGGCGCCGTCAGCTTGGCCACATACTTGCCGCCGCCCACGGGCTGCAGCGTTGTGGCCTTGTAGGCCGGGCCGATCGTCATCAGGCGGAAGTCCCGCGCCTTCTCGTTGGTGGCCTGCCACAGCTTCACTTCCGTGGGCTGATCGGCACAGTCCACCGTGATCTGGTCACCCTCGATCTTCCAGGAATACTTGGGCCGGGGCCGCCCCGCCAGCACCATGTCATAGAACGCACCCATCGAAGCGGCGGCGTCGCTGCCGCGCAGCGAATGGTCGGCGTTGGGCACATACCGCAAGTGCTTTTCCCCGCTCAGATCATCCCAGTAGAACTGCGATGAGTCCGGCAGAAAAAACTGGTCACCCGCCGCGTTGACAATCAACTTGGGCATGGTGAGCCGGTCGCGGTACTCGTATGGCTCCTCGATCTTCATCAAGGCCCGGTACTGCGGCGTGCCCATCCAGGACATCAGATCTTTGTTGACGTAGTCGCCCACCGCGGGCGCCCAAAAGCCGTAGGCCCGCCAGTGATGAACAAACGACTTCTCCAGGTTCAGCATGTCGATCACCAGCGGCACAATGGCCACTACACGCTTATCCACCACCGCCGAGGTCCAGGTGGTCCAGCCGCGCTTGGAGCCACCGGCCACGACATACTTGTCCACCCTCGCCCGGCCTCCGGCGTCGCTGCCCACAAAGGCCGTCACTGCATCCATGGCCCGCACCGCGGCCTTGGTCATCGGCAACCGGAGCGGCCACTTCTCATCGCCGGTCTTCAGAAACTTGTCCCAGGCATAAGCAATGGTGGCGTCCTCCGAGGTGGCCTTTTCGGCATCGACAAACTTCACCGGCTGATTGGGAACCATGCGCAGCTCCGCCACGACCGAATTGCTGGTCACCGCCATCTCCGCCAGCGGCACATCCGTGTTTGAAGGCGGCTTGGAGGCGTTGCTGCCGCCCGTGATAAACAGGAACCCGGTGGTCCCCACCACCTGCGACGGACGGATGATCGTCAGCCAGTGCTTCCACAGTGGCTTGTCGATCTCCTTGTCGGTCAGCCATTGCTGCGAAGTCATCTCCAGCACATAGGCGCGGTACTTGCCGCCATCCACCGTGCTCACCAGTGACCAGCTGTAGTTGGGGTCGGGCGCGGCCACATAGCGGTCCAGCGCGGTCCCGGACTGCGCAGAGGCCGTGGCACTCAACAAAATCAGGGCGAGCGGGCGCAAACTAGGCGTCATAAAGTCTCTCATCTTAGCGAACCGTCGGATACTTGATGCCCAGCTGTTCCAGATAGGTGCCGTACTTGGACGGATCATAGTAGAACTTCTTCATCTGGTCGCGGAACTTGTCCATCTTCTCTTTGTTCAGCTCAATCGCCGGCTGGTCTTCCGCCGCGATCAGAGGCATGTACTTCTGCTCCTTGGTCTGCACTTCGCGGAAGTACTTCCAGGCATCATCCACCAGCTTGGGCTGCGTCAGATAATCCAGCGCCGTCAGCGCCTGCACCTTCGCCCCCGCAGTTGAGCCCTTGTGCGCAATCGGCGTCGCCATCGCAATGGCATTCGCCCAGTGATGACCCGGCAAACCCGGAATGTTGGCCGGATAGCGCATGTAGACCATCGGCATCACCCAGGAGATGTCGCCCACGTCGTCACTGCCGCCGCCCTTGCGCTGGTCTTCCTTGGGCGGATCGGTCAAATTCTCGATCTTCGAACTCAGCCCTTCCTTCTTCGGCGCGTTGATCTCCTTCTGCAGCGCCTTGGCCAGCGCCTGGTCCGCTTCTGACCATTGCGGCATGCCCACCATCTCGATGTTCTTGTACTGCACCTCGGCCAGCGGCTTGTTGAAGTGGGTGTTCCAGGCAGAGCCGACAATGCGCTTCGACATCGTGGTGCCGGTCATCAAGGTCGCCCCCTTGGCCATCGTGTCGCCCAGTTCCATCAGCTCCCGAATGTGCAGGTAGTCGAGCTCGCGGAAGTAATACCAGACGGTCGCTTCGCTGGGGACGACGTTCGGCTGATCGCCGCCGTTTGAGATGACGTAGTGCGACCGCTGCTGCGTGCGCAGGTGCTCACGCTTAAAGTTCCAGCCGGTATTCATCAGTTCCACCGCGTCAAGAGCGCTACGGCCCCGCCAGGGGGCACCGGCGGCGTGCGCTGCTTCACCTTTGAAGGTGTACTGGACCGATACCAACCCAGTGTTCATGGCACCCTCGCCCCAACTGGTGCCGAATTCGCTCCCCACGTGGACGCCCA
The DNA here is from genome assembly GCA_947458745.1 of Bryobacteraceae bacterium. Lineage (GTDB taxonomy): Bacteria > Acidobacteriota > Terriglobia > Bryobacterales > Bryobacteraceae > JAPKYZ01. The sequence goes on from CANGYQ010000016.1 coordinate 115,638, forward strand.
GCATGATGTCTACATCCTTCATCAGGCCCGCCCGGATGAAGAACGCTTTAGTGGCCACCAGTTCTTCGGCGACGCCCGGATAAATCTTCAGCGTGCCCTTCAGGTTGTGCTTCTGCATCAGCTGCTTCAGCGTGATCGCGGCGGCGACATTCACCGCCATGCCGGAGTTGTGGCCTTCGCCGTGACCCGGGGCGTTCTCGATGATCGGGTCGTGATAAGCCACGCCGGGCTTCTGTGAAGCGCGCGGAATGCAGTCGATATCGGTGATAAAGCCAATGGTCGGCTTACCGCCATTGGACCAGGTGGCCACCCAGGCGGTGGGCATCCCGGCGACGCCTTCTTCCACCGTGAAGCCGTTGTCGCGCAGAATTCTTACCAGATAGCGCGATGTCTCAAACTCTTGGAACCCCAGCTCAGCGAAACTGAAGATCATGTCCACCATTTCCTGGACCAGCTTCTGGCGCTTATCGATCTCCGTCAGAGCCTCTTTTTTCAGATCGGCCAACGGTGGAGCCGGCTGCGCTTGCGCGGCCAAGCCGAAGGTCAATAGACAAGCGATGAGTCGCTGAGACATGAAGCGATTGTACTCTTCCCGGCTCCCTTGGCACACGCCCGCCAACCGTTTGGCCGCCCTGCGGGAGCGGCACGCGGGCTATCTGGACCTGACGGTCTCCAACCCCACCCAGGCCGGCATCCATTACCCGGCGGATCTGCTGGACGCACTGCGTGACCCGCGCATGCTCACCTATGAGCCCGCCGCTTCCGGTCTGCGCCTGGCGCGCGAAGCAGTCAGCGCCTACTACGCCCGCCGCGGAGCATCGGTGGACCCGGAACGCATCCTGCTCACAGCCTCCACCTCGGAAGCCTATTCGTATCTGTTCAAGCTCTTCTGCGACCCCGGCGACGAAGTGCTGGTGCCCCGCCCCTCCTACCCGCTCTTCGAGCTTCTGGCCGAACTGGACGCCGTGCGGGTGGCGCACTATTCGATGTTCTACGACGGCCACTGGACCATCGACCAACTGCCCGTGACGGAGCGGACGCGGGCCATCGTCGCAGTCAGCCCCAACAACCCCACCGGCTCCCTAGCCGATCTCGACCGCCTCCGCGCCCCTGGGCTGCCTTTGATCGTGGATGAGGTATTTGCGGACTACGCGCCGCGAGCAGCCATGGTAGATGACGCCTTCTACCTGAATGGCCTCTCAAAGATCGCCGGGCTGCCCCAGATGAAGCTGGGCTGGATCGTCTATCCTGAGCACCACCGCGATGCATTGGAGCTAATCGCCGACACCTACCTCTCAGTCAGCGCGCCCGTGCAGTACGCCGCGATCCAGTGGCTGCCGCAAGCCGACGCCCTCCAGGAACAGATCCGGGAACGCTGCCGCGTCAATGAAGCGTGGCTCCGCGCCCGCCTCCGCGGGACCGCCCTGACGCCGCTGCGGATCGACGGCGGCTGGACCATCCCCGTGGAGATCCCGCAGATCCGCAGTGAAGAAGACGTCGTCTGCGGTTTACTGGAGCAGCAACAGGTGCTGGTACAGCCCGGCTACTTCTACGATTTCCCCCGCGAGGCCTACCTCGTTATCAGCCTCCTGACGCGACCGGATATCCTCGAAGAGGGCGTCCGGCGTATTGTGGACACCATTGGCTAACCGCGCATGTTCAGCTACCTGCGATCCATTCTCTTCACCATCCCGCTGGCCTTCTCCACCACGGCCGTCCTGATCTGGGTTTCCTATTTCTTAACCCTGTTTGACCGCCGTTGGGTGGACCCGATGTTCCGCTTCTGGGCCCGGGCGGTGTTGCGGGCCGTTGGGGCACGGCACTCCGTGCGCGGCCTGGAAGGTCTCGACACATCGAAACCCTACATCGTCGTGTCCAACCACCTCAGCCTGATTGACTCGCCGCTACTGGTGCTCTACCTGCCGCTGTCGGTGCGCTTCCTGGCCAAGAAGGAACTGTTCAGTGTGCCGGTGATGGGCGGCTACATGGGGCGCACCGGCCACATCCCGATTGACCGGTCCAACCCGCGCGCGGCCCTCACGTCGGTGGCGGAAGCCGCCAAGCTGCTGCGCGGCGGCCAAAAGAGCGTGCTCATCTATCCGGAAGGGACACGCTCCATGAACGGCCAACTGCAGGAATTCAAGGACGGCGCGGCGATGCTGGCGGTGAAGTCCGGGCTGGCGCTGTTGCCGGTGGCGGTGGTGGGTACCGACAACGTCCTGCCCGCCAAGGGCGTGGTGCTGCGTCCCGCCGATGTTCAACTTCGAATCGGGCAGCCCATCCCGAGCGAAGGACGCACCCGGGCCGACCTGACCCAGGAAGCTCACGCCGCCGTTGCCGCACTGCTGGGCGCATCCGGCTAACCTAGTAGTGTGAGTGAACAACAGCTTCCACCCGCCCCGCTAACGCTTGAAGGTTCGGCGGTGCTCCACCAGATGCTCCGCGCCGATTGGGGGGTCCCGATCTCGCCCGACGCGATTGAGCTGCTGAAGTCGATGCGCCCCCACACGGGCGTCTTCACCATGGTGGGCCACAAGGGCGACATCATGCTGATCCACTTCCGGGAGAGCCTGGAGGCCTTGAACGACGTCGAGCATGCACTGGGCCGCGCGGGGCTCTATTCCTCGTTTGAAGTGGTGGACAGCTACGTCTCCGTGGTGGAGCTGGGCCTCTATGAGTCCACCGCAAAGTTCTACGCGGAGATGACCGAAAAGGGCATCGCGCCCTACTCCCCGGAATGGGACGCGGCCGCCAGCGAAACACTGGAGCGGCAGCGTAAAGCGATGGCCGTCCGCCTTTACCCCGAAATCCCCGACACCAAGTACGCCTGCTTCTATCCCATGGATCGCAAGCGCGGCGAACAGGACAATTGGTACACCGTACCCATGTCCACCCGCGCCAGCCTGATGCATGAACACGGCATGAATGGCCGCCGCTACGCCGGCAAGGTGAAGCAGGTGATCTCTGGCTCCATCGGCTGGGACGACTGGGAATGGGGCGTCGACCTGTTCGCCAACGACCCGCTCGACTTCAAGCGGCTGATCTACGAGATGCGCTTTGACGAAGTCAGCGCCGTCTACGCTGAGTTCGGCAATTTCTACGTCGGCGTGCAGAAGAAAGCCGAAGA
>CANGYQ010000017.1 GCA_947458745.1 Bryobacteraceae bacterium
CGCCCGCCTGCTGCAAGTGGATCAGGACTACAACCACCATAAGGTTCTGTATCGGCCGGAAGTGATCGACTCCCGCCTAATCAATCGCCGGGGAGACGTCTTTTACATTTTTTTGCGCCTCTACAAAAAGAAAGTGCTCACCGCGGTACTCGACACCGAACATGATGTCGAGTACCGGAAGCTTTCGGAGAAGAAGGTCTACTCTCGCTCCATCAGCCGTAGTGTGCGGGAGGTGCATAACGCCGGGCAGCCGAATGAATAGGTTCTACCTGCGGGCGCCGGTACCGGATTTCTCTGGGCTATGAACTCTTGCTGGCGCCTGCAAGAACGCGACGGCGGCGTCTGGGCTGAATGTGATGCCATCACTTTGACGTGGCTTTTTCCAGCGGGTGGGATTTGCGCTTGGCAGAGCCAAAAGAAGGCTCCCTGAGAAAGCTGGGCTTCGTGAGGACCAAGACTTGGCGGTCTGTGTTATGCTAGCTCGAAGCCAGGAGTCAAAATGGAAATCCTGGCTCAGGATCTATCTTGCTGGCTGGTGATCGTCCACGACATTGGCAAGATTCTATGGTGAGCCAGATTGGAGGAGGACGGGTTTGTGACAAAACGATGGTATTCGTCATGGTTGTACATGAAAGTGTACGCTCGGATTGTCTTTTGGAAGCACCGAACAGATCCGAAAAAACGCGATGAACTAGCTCACTGGATTGGCCAAGCTCTCCAAGGGGAACCAAACGATCATTTTAGCTATTTCTTTACCACAGAGTTTGGCCTGACAAACGAAAGCTTTCGGGGCAAGCGGCTTCTGGATATCGGGTGCGGGCCGGCTGGTAGTCTGGTTTGGGCGACGGGCGCGGCAGAGCGTGTAGGAATTGATCCCCTGGCCAAGGAGTACTTACTGCTTGGTGCTTGGCGGCATAAGATGAAGTATATTTCGGCCGGTGCTGAGTCAATTCCTTATCCAGACGGGTATTTTGACTTTATATTCTCATTTAACTCTCTCGACCATGTAGATGATCTTGGGCGTGCAACAGAAGAGATCAAAAGAGTTCTCCGGCCTGGTGGCTCATTTTTGGTGATTACAGATTGTAATCATCCTCCTACCATAACTGAACCGGCATTCGTACCTGTCGACCTTGACGCTCGGTATTTCCCTGATTTGTTCGTGGTTGAGAAGAAATACTTCGAGCATACGGAACTGAGAATCTACGATAGTCTTCTCAAGAACCGCCTTGAGTTGGATCAAGCTCCTACCGACCGAACGTTCATCATGAAGATTAGCTTTAGGTCCTCCTGTTGACGCGGCTTGATGCTGAGATCTTCACAACGTTTTTTCAAACCACTTAGACTTCTCGTCTTTCCTACAGTGAGCCCCGGATATAATTGCTTAGCTGCGCCTCCTTGAAGGTAAAGAGCGTTTTGTGACCTGCCTTCAATAACTTCTACCAGATAACCTTGAGGATCTCAGCTTCGGGGCGGAAGCAAGAGCGACGGAAGGAGATCGAGAGGTGAAAGAAGGGGCGGTTCAACGAAGAGCAGATCATTGGAGTGCTGAAACAGCACGAAGCAGGCCGCCGGTGACGGAGATGGCGCGCGTGGTGGGGCCCATGGAGCCGGCCACAAACCGGATACGGCCCGGCTGATCGAATTCGGCCGCCGCTTCCCGGGCCAGGCGGGCAGCGGTGTGATTCGTTTCGTACCACAGGTGCTCCAGGTCAAATTCGGCCAGCGTGATTAGGTGGCCGCCGAAGGAATTCGTCTCCACGATGTCCGCGCCGGACTGGTAATAGGCGCGATGGACGTCCCGGATCCATTCCGGCCGCGTGAACAGCAGGTTCTCGGAGCAGTTTTCAAACTTCGGACCACCCCAATCCTCAATGGTCGGGTTGCGCTGCTGCAACATGGTCCCCATCGCTCCGTCCAGCACCAGAATTCTTTGAGCGAGGGCGTCATAAAGGGCTTGGCGGCGTTCACGGGCTGATAACATGTTGTTTTGCGTTATTCCTTTTTTAGTTTAACGTTTGTGGTGCTGGCCGCGCCGGTGGCCTGGGCCGATCTAGCTCCCAAGACCCGAGCGGCCTTTGATCACTACATCGCTGTAGCGGAGCCGAAGATCGATCAGCGCAACCAGCCGGGCGCGATATTCTTGTGGCTCGACCAGGACCCACAGCATCGTGCGGCGGCCGCCGCCGGGGAAGTGGTGGTCCAACACGTGCCGGCCCCGGAAGTACCCGGTGGCCAGATTCAGCATTGGCTGGGCGGTGTCTTCATCCCCGGCGTCACCCTCGCCCGCCTGCTGCAAGTGGATCAGGACTACAACCACCATAAGGTTCTGTATCGGCCGGAAGTGATCGACTCCCGCCTAATCAATCGCCGGGGAGACGTCTTTTACATTTTTTTGCGCCTCTACAAAAAGAAGGTTCTCACCGCCGTTCTCGACACGGAACACGAAGTCGAGTACCGCCGGCTGTCTGAGAAGAAGGTTTACTCTCGTTCCATCAGCCGCAGCGTACGGGAAGTGCACAACGCGGGGCTACCTGACGAACAGGTTCTCCCGGCAGGCGTCGGCACCGGGTTTCTCTGGGCGATGAACTCTTACTGGCGCTTGGAAGAGCGTGATGGCGGTGTATGGGCGGAATGTGACGCCATCACGCTGGCTCGGGATGTCCCCATGGGGCTCAGCACTGTGTTAAAGCCCATGATCAATAGCTTGGCCCATGATTCGCTGGTCAAGACGCTGGAGGCCAAACGGCGGTCGGTACTCCAGTCGCTGGCCCACTAGCGTCGTGCGTCAGCAATTCCGGCAGTTCTGCGGTGACACAGGGACAACCTGCATCACTGCCGGGCATGGTAGACCTTAGCCCTTGGCCTTCTTGAAGACCCGCGTCAGGCCGCGGATGGCCCGGTCGACGTCTTTTTCGGTCAGGATGTAGGGCGGCAGGAAGCGGACGACGGTGTCGTGGGTGACGTTGAACAGCAGCCCCTCAGCCATACCGTCGGTGACGAACTGCTTACACGGGAAGTCGATTTCGACGCCGATCATGAGGCCTTCGCCGCGGACTTCTTTGATGAAGCTGAACTTGTGCCGCAGCTCCCACAACTGGGCGCGGAAGTACGCACCGACGCGATTGATGGAGGGCATCAGTTCGTCCAACACGTCGTAGAATTCGAGCGCGACGCGCGTGGTGAGCGGACCGCCGCCGTATGTCGTGCCGTGCATGCCGGGAGCAATGCCTTTCGCGGCGCGCTCCGTGGCCACCACCGCGCCCAGCGGCAGGCCGCAGGCGATGGGCTTGGCCACCGTCATGACGTCCGGCAGGATCACCGGGTTGAACAGCTGATAGGAATAGTAACGGCCTGGCCGCCCGACGCTGCACTGGATGCCATCGAGGACAAACAGAGCGTCATGCTTATCCGCCAGCGCCCGCACCTTGCGCAGGAACGATTCGCTCACCGGCAGGATGCCGCCTTCGCCCTGGATGCCCTCGACGATGATGGCCGCCGTGCGGTCGCTGACCACGGCTTCAAGCGCGGCTTCGTCGTTGCGGTCGATGAAGTGTACGCCGGGGAGCAGCGGCTCAAACGGCTCGCGATATTTGGGCTGGCCGGTGATCGACAGAGCGCCAAAGGTACGGCCATGGAAGGAGTTGTTCAGCGCGACGAACTCGAACTTGTCAGGCGAGATCTGACGGCCGCGCCCGCGGGCCATCTTCAGCGCGCCTTCGATGGCTTCGGTGCCGGAGTTGCAGTAGAAGACACGGTCGAGGCCCGAGGTCTCAACGATGCGCTGGGCCAGCTTGCCTTGGTAGGCATGATAGTAGAGGTTTGAGGTGTGGATCAGGCGCGAGGCCTGGTCCCGGATGACGCGGGTGATGCGCGGGTGGTTGTGCCCCAGGGCATTGACGCCGATGCCCGCCAGCAAGTCCAGGTAGCGCTTGCCGCTGGTGTCCCACAGCCAGCAACCTTTGCCGCGGGTGAGTTCCAGCGGATAGCGGGCGTAGTTCTGCAGCAGATACTTCTGTTCGAGTTCTTGCGTTGAGAGTTCCGCCGTTCCGGCGGGGGCAGTGAGAGACATGAATGATGGACCGTTAAACCTTTGACTGTAGCTGAATATGTGAAACCGCGGCCGGGGCCGCCTGCGGCAACTGTCGCCGAGTGAGGCAGCGGACTACTGGATGTAGCCCAATTCGCGGAGCCCGTTGCGCGGCTGCTCGCTATCAAAGATGGCGAAGGCTGCTTTCTGACGGCCATTTTCGAGCGCTACACCATACGGCGGGTCGCCATGCGGGAAGGTCTTCTTCAGCAATTCCAGATCGTTCGACACGCCAGCGTTGAACTTGGTCGTTTCCAGGAAGCCTTGGGCGAACTGCGGAACGCGGGTGGGGATAGCCACCAGGCGAGTGTCTTTCCAGTTGTGCGTTCCCAGTAGTTGCGCGGCCTGATAGCAGTGCGAGCATTCCGGATCGAAGAAGTAGAGGAAGACTTTGCCTTGGGTCAGCGAATAGGGCTGACCATTGACGGTGATCGTCTCCGGGGCCTTGGTGCCGGTGTTGCGCGAAGCGGCCACACCATAGGACGCTCCCGCGAACACGGCCACTACGCCCAGCACCAGCGCCGCGCCTTTTAAACCTTCGCTCTTGCGTGCCCACCAGCCAGCGAGCCCCGCTGCCGCCAGCATCGCGGCGTCGCCCCAAAAGAAGCCCGGGCCGATCGAACGCTTCAGCCAGGGAAAGCAGCTGCAATCCGCGCCGGTCAAGGCAGTGTAGTTGAGGCCGACGTAGGCCATAAAGGCCACCAGCATGATGGCGGTCAACCAAGCCCCCCAGCGGCGGAAGCGCGGGACCAGCAGCAGGACGGCGGAGAAGGTTTCCCCGATGCCCAGCGCCAGCGTAAACGGCAGCGCCAGCGGACCTGGGACTTTCATCTGGGTGAGCTTGGCCGACCAGTCGATCGGGTCCGTGATCTTCCACACTCCGGCCGAGGCAAACAGCACCGCCAATAGAATCGCGCACGCCGTCGCCGCAACCGTCTTCCACGCGGGCATGTCGAGCCCAGCGGACTGGCTCGGATATGCCATACTTTCCTGCATGTTATCCATTGTATTCTTGCTGACCACCGCTTCGGGATTGGCCCAGACGGCGGACCTGGTTGTTGAGAACGCCCAAGTGTATACCGTAGACGCGGCAAAGCCTAAAGCGTCTGCTTTTGCCGTTAAAGATGGCAAGTTTATCGCAGTCGGCACCGACGTGAAAAAGCACATCGGGCCCCAGACACGGAAGATCGACGCGCAAGGTGCGGCCATCATCCCGGGTCTGATCGATTCCCACGTCCACATGCGTAGCCTGGGCGACATGCTGGAGACTATGGACCTGCGAGGTGTTTCCTCCATCGAAGAGGTCGCCCGCCGCGTGAAGGAGACGGCCGCCAAGCTGCCCAAAGGCACCTGGATCCGTGGCCGCAACTGGGACCAAACGAACTGGGGTGGCAAGTTTCCGGTGGCCGCTGATCTCGACAAAGTCGCAACGGAGCATCCGGTCTATTTGACGCGCGTCGATGGTCACGCCGGCTGGGGCAACTCGCTGGCCCTGGTGGCCGGTGGCGTCACTAAGGCGTCGGAGGACCCCAAGGGCGGCCAGATCATCCGCGACGCCGCCGGCAACCCGACGGGCATTTTGGTGGACCGGGCGCAGGCGATGGTGTCGCGCAAGATTCCGGCGTTGACGGATGAGCAGGTGGAGGCACGCCTCAAGCGGGCGGCGCAAGAGTGCGCGCGTTTAGGCATGACCAGCGTGCACGATGCGGGCGCGGGCCGTCAGGAGCTCGATGCCTATCGCCGCTTGATCGCCAAAGGACAGTTGCCCGTGCGGATCAACATGATGATCGCGGGCGCGGGCGAACTGTGGGAGGAGTATCTGAAGAAGGGGCCCGAGATCGGCGACAAGCTGACAGTGCGGTCGATCAAGCTGGTGGCTGACGGCGCCATGGGCTCCCGTGGCGCGGCCTTTTTCCAGCCCTATTCGGACGACAAGCAGAACTCCGGGCTGCTGATCCTGCAAAAGGAATACATCCGCGATGTGGCCAAGGACGCGGTGGCCAAGGGCTTCCAGGTAGCCACGCACGCCATCGGCGACAAGGCCAACCGGACCGCGCTTGAAGCCTATGGCGAAGCGCTCCAAGGCAAGAAGGACCGCCGCTTCCGCATTGAGCACGCACAGGTGGTCTCGCTGCCTGATTTCAAGCTCTACGCCGACTTTGCCGTGATCGCCTCACTGCAATCGACGCACGCAACCAGTGATATGCGCTGGGCGCAGGATCGCCTGGGTCCGGACCGCCTGCTGGGGGCCTGGGCTCCGCGCCGCTTCCTGAATGCGGGCGTGCGCATCGCCAATGGCTCAGACTTCCCGGTGGAAGATCCCAACCCCTTCTGGGGCCTTTACTCCGCCATCACACGCCAGGACCATGCCGGCAATCCGCCCGGCGGCTTCATGCCCAGCGAAAAGCTCTCCCGCGTCGAGACCTTAAAGAGCTGGACCTTCGACGGTGCGTATGCGGCCTTTGAAGAAGATAAGAAGGGCTCCATTACCCCGGGCAAAGTGGCGGACTTCCTGGTGCTGACCAAGGACGTCATGACCATTCCGGAAAAGGAGATCCTCACCACTCTGCCGAAGTTGACGGTGCTGGGGGGTGAGGTGGTCTACGAGAAGAAGTAGCCCGAGCCACATCGCCCCATGTGTTTAAGGGTTAGTCCGAAACCGCGATCCTTCACAGGAACCCGGTTGTGTGAGTGCCTCGGCCGCCAGTGGAGACGGCACGGACCATCGCATCGCCCGCTGCCGCCAGGGTGGGCATAGAATATCGGTGTGCTGCGCCACCGCTATCTTCTCTGCTTGCTCGCCGCGAGCGGCATCGCGCGGGCTCAACCGGTTGAGATCAGCTTTGAGCGGGATGTGCTGTCGCTGCTGACCACCAAGGGCTGCAATAGCTCAGGCTGTCATGGGTCGCCTGCGGGGCAGAGCGGCTTCAAATTATCGCTCTATGGCGCCGATGCGGCGGCTGACCATGCAATGATCACCAGCGCCCACAAGGGCCGCCGGGTGGATTTGGCCAAGCCCGAGAATTCACTGCTGCTTCGAAAGCCGACCTTCGCCGTCGCCCACGGCGGCGGGCATGTTATCGAAGAATCGAGTGACGAGTATCGGACCCTGCTGGAGTGGTTGCGCCAAGGTGCCCGCCGCAACTCGACTGGACCACGAATCGTCCGCCTGGAAGTCCACCCACGTGAACGCATTCTAAGTCCCGGTTCTCAGTTGCAGTTGAGCGTGGTGGGCCACTTGTCCGACGGCAACACGGTGGACCTGACCCGCCAGGTGCGCTACGCCGTCAATGATGAAGCGGTGGTGGCGGTATCCGCTGCGGGAGGTGTCACGGCAAAAGGCCGCGGCTTGACCGTGGTGATGGCACGCGGCGTCGGCAAAGCGGCGACGGCGCAGTTTATCGTGACTGAAGCTTCGTCCCCGACCCAGGTGCGTCCAGCGGCCAATTTCATTGATGCCGAGGTATTCGCCAAGCTGCGGCAGGTGGGCATCCAACCTTACCCGGAAGCAAGCGACCGCGCGTTTGTGCGCCGTGTCTATCTCGACCTGATCGGCCTGTTGCCCACCGTCGAGGAAACATCGCGCTTTCTGGGCGACTCACGATCCGACAAGCGGGCCCGCTTGATCGACCAGTTGCTGGATCGACCGGAGTACGTCTCTCATTGGCTGGTGAAGTTTGAGGACTGGTTCCGCAACTCGCAGTATTACTCGCAGGGCCGCACCAACTACGCCTTTAAGCACTGGCTGGCGGAAGCGATCCGGGCCGACAAGCCTTACAACCAGACTGTCCGCGAGATGTTGACCGCTACCGGCGACACCACCTCTCACCCGGCTGGCAACTTCTGGCACCCGGCCATCGATTTCATGTTGAAGACGTTTGACGTCTCCAAGGCCACGCCCACGGTCACCCGGTTGTTCCTGGGGCAGCGGATTGAATGCGCGGAATGCCACAATCACCCGCTCGAGAATCTGACGCAGGACGATTTCTTCGGCATGGCGGCCTTTATGGGCCGCACGAGGGTTAAGCACGGCTATGCGCAGTACCGGCGCGTCTGGTACAACTCGCGCGAGGGCGAGGTGATGCACCCCAATACCAAGAAGCCCGTGGCACCGCGATTCCTGGATGGCACCGAACCCGTGATCGGCGAGCAGCAGGACCGGCGCGAAGTGCTGGCGGACTGGATTCTGGGTGCGCAAAAGACGCAGTTCGCCCGGGCCACGGTGAATCGCGTGTGGGCCGAATATTTCGGCCAGGGCATTGTCGAACCGGCCGATGATTTCCGGTCCACCAACATGCCTTCTCACCCGGCGCTGCTGGATGGTTTGGCGGAAGAGTTTATCGCCCACGGCTACCAGTTCAAGCCGCTGCACCGGCTGATCCTGAATTCGAAGGTCTACCAGTTGTCCTCGCGCGCCCCCGGCCGCACCGGTGGCACGGACCCGCTGGAGCGGACGCTGCTGGCCCGGTACGAACCGCGCAAGCTGCCGGCGGAAGTCTTGCTGGATGCGCTGGGCCAAGTGACCGGAGTGCCCCAGGAGTTCAACAACTACCCGGCCGGGACAACGGCCAAGGATCTGGTGGCTTCGATCGGGGCGACATACTTTCTGACGACCTTTGGCCATCCCCGCCGCGACACGATGGAGCCGCGCACGCAGACGCCGTCGTTGGCGCAGGCACTGCACCTGATGAATGCCGAGGCCATTCGCGAGAAGGTGGAGTCTCCTAAGAACGTCCTGGCCACGTTGTTGGAGCAGACGCTCGATGACCGGGCCGTGGCCGAGCAGCTTTACTTACGAGCCCTGGCACGCGCCCCGTCCCCCAGCGAATGGGGCAACATGGAAGCCTTTTTGGCCAGCGAGAAACAGGCCGGACGCAGCCGACGGCGGGCCTTTGAGAATCTGCTGTGGGCGGTGTTGAACACCCGGGAGTTTCAAATCAACCAATGACGTCACGCCGCAACTTTCTCCGCATCGGGGCCTCGGCATTGGGCCTGGACCTGCCGCAACTACTGGCCGCTACGGGACCGGCGAAGAACTGCATCATCTACTTCCAGGAAGGCGGCGCTTGCCAGCACGACAGCTTTGACCCGAAGCCCGATCAACCGGTGGAGATTCGCGGCGCCTGGAAGTCCATCCCGACGGCGCTGCCGGGCGTCCACTTCTCGGAGCTGCTGCCACGGTGCGCGGCGCAGGCGAACAAGTTCGCGGTGATCCGCTCGATGTACTCCAAGGAAGCGATTCATGAGAAGGCCAAGCAGTACATCTTCTCCGGCTCGCGGCCCAACAATGCGTTCAAGCACCCGGTGTTTGGCTCCGTGGTGGCCAAGGAATTAGGGCCTCGCAACGGTGTGCCGCCGTTTGTCTGCATTCCGCGGCGCGACATCTGCGCCGATGCGGGCTTTCTGGGTGCGGCCTATGATCCGTTCATCACGGGCGACCCCGGCAAGAAGGAGTTCCGGGTCCAGGATCTCAGCCTGCCCGCCACCGTGTCGCTGGAAGAGTCGGCATCGCGGGAACGGCTGCTGCGGTCGATGGACGAAGAGCTGCGGCAGGTAGAGAAATCGAAGCTGCTGGAAGGGATGGACTACTTCTACCAGAAGGCGTTTGATCTGGTGGTATCGGAACCCGCCCGCAAGGCCTTCAACATTGAGGAAGAGCCCGCAAAGCTGCGCGACCAGTATGGCCGCAACTCCGCCGGGCAAGGGGCACTGCTGGCGCGGCGGCTGATCGAAGCGGGCGTGCGACTGGCGGCAGTCTTCCAAGGCGGGTACGACGCCCATGGCGGCATTGTCGAATCGAGCAAGAGCATCTTCCCGGTCTTTGACCAGGCGTTCTCGACGCTGATTGAAGATCTGGAACAGCGCGGGCTGCTGGACTCGACGCTGGTGCTCGCGATCGGCGAATTTGGCCGCACGCCGCACATCAACCACTCCGCGGGGCGGGACCATTGGCCGGGCGTCTTCTCCATCGCTGCCGCAGGCGCGGGCATTCGGGGCGGCCAGATCATCGGCTCCAGTGACGCCCAAGGGGGCGCGCCGCAGGACCGCCCGCTGTCCATTGAAGACCTGGGCGCGACGGTCTACAAGAAGCTGGGGCTAGATCCGCACAAGGAGTACCGCAGCAACGGACGCCCCGTCAAGATGAACGACGGCGGTGTGCCGATCCGGGAACTGTTCTGATGCGCGGCTTGATCCTGCTGCTCCCGCTGGCCATGCTGGGTGGCCCGCATGTGCTGCGCGTGATGCCGCTGGGCGGCCAAGCGGGCACTACCGTGGAGGTGGAGTTCACGGGCAGCGATCTGGAGGCAGTGCAAGAGGCACGCTTCGATTCGCCGGATCTGGCTTGGGTGGAGACCGTGGCGGCCACGGTCAAATCGGTGAAGGGCCGCATCCGGATCGCACCGCAGGCGGCGCTGGGCCCGCACCGGGTGCAGCTGATCTCGCGCACCGGACGCAGCAATTCCTGGTTGTTTAACGTCAACCAGTTCCCCAATCTGCTGCGAACGACGGGCCGTCAGCCGATCACGCTGAAGCCCCAGGTGATCCAGGGGCAGATGAAGGGGCTGGCCGATCAACATTGGTTCACGTTCCCGGCCCAGACCGGAGAACGATGGCTGTTCGACCTGCAATCGATCGAACGCGGCGGGTTCCTGGAGTGTTCCCTGACGCTCTACGACGAAGCGGGCCGCGAGGTGGCGCACAACGAGGATCAGGACGAGTTTCTGGAGACGCCGCGGTTGGCGCAGGTCTTCGCGCGCGCTGGCAACTACACACTGAAGATCGACCAGTACCGGGGCCCCCAAGGCGTGGCGTGCGGTGAGAATTGTGTCTACCAGTTGCAGATTTCGCAGTTGCCGGTGGTGACGGGGCTCTACCCGCTGGGGGCCAGGCCCGGTAGCCGCTATTCGGTCCACGTCTCGGGCGAAGCTCTGGCTGGCACCACCGGTATGGTTCTGGTGCGCGCCCGTGGGGCCGAACACTACCGCCTGACGTTTCCCTACACGCTGCCGGTCGACGGCAGTGACACAAGCCCGCAGCGGATTGAAGCCCGCCGCGTGAAGGCTACAGCGGCCGGCGTCGATGGCGAATTTGAGCTGCCCGCCACGGCCCAGCCTGGACTCTGGCGGCTGTGGCTGCAGACCCGCACCGGGTGGGCCGAAGCGATCACTGCGGACATCAGCACCGGTGAAGCGATGGACGGCCAGTTATTGATGGGCCCGGGGCGACATCCCGTGGACCTGCGAGCAGGCGAGCCGTTCCATGCCTGGACACTGGCTGCACAGTTGGGGCTGCCCGAAATCGATACAGTGCTGGAACTCTGGAGCGCGGACGGCAAGCTGCTGGCTGAACATGATGACCTGATGAGCGGCCAGGGAACGGTGATCGGCAACCCGGACAGTAGCCTCTTTTATCTGCCGCAGAAGTCGGAGAAGGCCACCCTGGTGGTTCGCGACCGCACGGACCGCACCGGTCCCACTTATGCTTACCGCCTGCACGTGCGCCCCCAAGCGCCGTCGTTCCAGCTGCTGGCAGAACCGGAAGAGCTATCGGCCGCGGCGGGTACGGAGACGGAAGTGACCGTGCTGCTGATCAAGGAGCCGGGGTTTGAGAAGGCGGTGGATGTGTGGGTGGAAGGCCACCCGGAAGCAAAGGGTAACTTCCGCGCCGACCAGCATTTTGGCCCCTCGGGCGACGGCGACAACATCAACATTCCGGCGGTGAAGCTGAAGCTGAAAGTCCCGGCCAGTGCCGCTGCCGGAGACTATCCGTTCCAGTTGCGCGGCCGAGCGGCGGACGGCGCGGGCGGCCTGGTGGAAGGATTGAGCACGCTCTGGATCGGGCCCCAAGGCAAGCGCAACGACACCCGGCGGCCAATGCCGCAGCCCACCGTCTACGTCTTGCCGCGCTGACCTTGGGGCCTAACTCGAGTAGCTGAGTGACGCCGTCGCAGCAGCTTGATATCCTGGGGACCAATTGCTGTGAATCTCCTAACGCGTCGGCGGCTTCTCGAACGGACGACCCTTGGTTTCGGGTCCATGGTACTAGCCGACCTGCTGCACGCTCAGCAGGGCTCGCACTTTGCGCCGAAGGCGAGGGCGGTGATCCAACTGGTCCAGAACGGCGGCCCCAGCCAGATGGACTTGTTCGATCCTAAGCCGGAGCTGTTGCGCCTGGCGGGCAAGCCCTTGCCCGGCGGCGTTGAGATTCACCAGCCGAACAACGTCAACACGCTTTTGCCCAGCCCCTTCGCCTTCAAGAAGCACGGGCAGTGCGGCATGGACATCTCGGAGATGCTGCCCCATACGGCGCGCATCGTGGACGACCTGACGTTCATCCGCAGCATGCACACTGAGCACAACAATCACCTGGAAGCGCTGAACATGCTGCTGACATGCAAGATCTTCCCGGGCCGCCCGGTGATGGGGGCTTGGATCAGCTATGCGCTCGGCAGCGAGAACCAGAACCTGCCTTCGTATGTCGTCTTGCGGGACCCCACCGGCTACACCATCGGCGGCAAGCAACTGTGGGCCAGCGGCTACCTCCCCGCCACCTACGCGGGCGTTGAGTTCAGCATGAAGGGTGCGCCGGTACACCACTTGAATCCGCCGTCGCCACAGCCGGACGGGAGCCAGCGCCAGACGCTGGATCTGCTGGCCAAGATCAATCAGGCGCATGCCCGGCAGCATCCGGGCGAACTGGAACTGGAAGCCCGCATCCGGAATTTTGAACTGGCCGCGCGCATGCAACTGGCCGCCGGAGAAGTGCTGGATGTGTCGCAGGAAACGGCGGCCACCAAGAAGCTTTACGGCATCGATGAACCCAACGTGGGTGCCTATGGGCTGCGGTGCCTGATGGCGCGGCGGCTGGTGGAAAAAGGCGTCCGGTTTGTGCAGGTGACCACCAGCCCCGGCCAACCGTGGGATCACCACAACAGCATCAAGAAGGACATGCACAAGATCGCCACCGAAGTGGACCAAGGCTCGGCGGCGTTGATCACCGATCTGAAAAGCCGGGGGCTGCTCGATTCGACCATCGTCATGTGGGCGGGCGAGTTCGGGCGGTTGCCGACCACGCAGAACGGCGATGGCCGGGATCACAACCGCAACGCCTTCACCATCTGGTTTGCGGGCGGCGGGTTCAAGAAGGGTCTCATCTATGGCGAGACGGACGAGTTTGGCTACAAGGCCGTCGTCAACCGCGTCCCGGTACCGGACATGATCGCCACCGTTCTGCGCCAGCTGGGCCTGGATCACAAGCAGGTGCAGTATGCCCACGGGGGCCGCCTGGAAACGCCGTCTGACGTCACCGTCACCGGCGCGAAACCCGTACTGGATCTGCTGGCATGACCTACCAACTGGCCACTGTCGCGGTGTTGTCGGTGCTTGGCTCGACACCCGTGCGTGCGGAAGCCCCACGGTACGAGAAGGACGTTCTGCCGATCTTCACCAAGTACTGCTTCACCTGCCACGGGCAAAGCAGCCCCAAGCTGGGCTTGGATCTCCGAACCGCCAGCGGAGCACTGCGCGGCAGCTTCAACGGGCCGGTGATTGCGAAGGGCAAGCCGGAAGAAAGTCTGTTGTGGAAGAAGGTCTCCACGCACCAGATGCCACCCGCGGTCTACGGCCAGACCATTCCCGATGCGGACCTGGAGATCATCAAGCAGTGGATTGCCGCGGATGCGCCATCGGACGCGCCCGTGAAAGTGGCGTCGGTGGTACCCGCCGTCGTCGTAGCCCGTTGTACGCCCTGCCATGGCGACAAAGTCGCGGCCGCCGGTCTGAAGTTGGCGACGGTGGGTGATGTCTTGAAGGGCAGCACGAACGGTCCGGTGATCGTGGAAGGCTTTTCGGATCGCAGTGTGCTGGTCCGCCGCGTCAGCAATCACAGCATGCCGCCCAAGGGTTCCGGCGCACCGTTGACGGAAGCCGAGATCAATGTGATTCGTGAGTGGATTGATCGCGGTGAGTTTAGCGAGATCAGTTCGTTCCATGCAGCGGACCGTCCGTTCAGCCCCTTGGAAGCGCCGCCCGTCACAGCGGAGCAACGGCGTTTCTGGTCTTTCCAGAAGCCCCAGGCCGTAGCCGTGCCCAAGGTCCGAGCTACGGCGCGCGTGCGAACGCCGATTGATGCATATCTATTGGGAACGCTAGAAGGCAAGGGCCTCTCGTTCAATCCTGACGCCGCCCCGGGCACCCTGCTGCGGCGCGCTTATCTTGACCTGACGGGTCTGCCGCCCACGCCCGCCGAAATCGAGGAGTTTGCGCGCGACAGCAATTACGAAAAGCTGATCGACAAGCTGCTCGCTTCGCCGCGCTATGGCGAACGCTGGGGCCGCCAGTGGCTGGATGCCGCCGGCTACGTCGATACCACGGGCAAGGACTTTGATCCCAAGAAAGCCGAGTACGCCGACGGCATGTGGCGCTACCGCGACTACGTCATCAAGGCCTTCAATGAGGACCGGCCGTGGAACCGGTTTCTGACCGAGCAACTGGCGGGCGATGAACTGGTGGATTGGCGGGAGTTGAAACAACGCACGCCGCAGGTGAACGAACTGCTGACCGCCACCGGCTACCTGCGGACGATTCTCGACATCACCGAAGAGGACATCTCGAACCTGCCGGTGGAGCGCTATGAGGCGCTGTTCAAGCTGGTGGAGAAAGTCTCCAGCAGCACGCTGGGCTTGACGGTGAACTGCGCCCGCTGTCACAGCCACAAGTTCGACCCGATCTCGCAACGGGACTACTATCGCTTCCTGGCCCTGTTCACCACTGCCTACAACCCCACCGATTGGATTCAGCCGCAGAACCACCATCTCTACCTGCTGCCTACACCCGAGCATGAAGCGATTGAGGCGCGGATGCTGGACGAGCAGTTGAAGCAGATCCCGGAACCGATTCGCGCGGACTTGAAAGCCGCTTTGAAGACCCCGGCCGACAAGCGGACTGAGATCCAGAAATACCTGTTCAAGAAGTTCGATGAGCCCTTCGCCAAGGCGTACTCGAAGGACCCGGAGTTTCCCCGCCTGGGCAAGATCCAAGCGTTGTGGGATGTCGGCACGCCACCGGCTATTCGCCTTTTGTTGCGGGGTAGCGCGGATGCGCCGGGTCCTCGGGTGACACCGGGGTTCTTTGAGGTGCTGACAGCGCCCGGCCGGACTGATGCCTCCAAGCCCACGGCGGCCCAAGGCAAGACCTCCGGCTACCGCCTCGCCTTTGCCGAATGGCTGACCAGCCCCGAGCATCCGCTGACGGCCCGCGTGATCGTCAACCGGATCTGGCAGGGCCATTTCGGCGTGGGCCTAGTGGCGACGCCCGACAACTTCGGCACCGGTGGTGCACGGCCCTCAAACCAGGCGCTGCTGGACTATCTGGCGACGGATTTCATCACCGGCGGTTGGAGCGCCAAGCAGCTTCACAAGCAGATCATGATGTCGTCGGCTTACCGACAATCCAGCCGCCAGCACGAGGCGGGCAACAAGGCCGACGCGGAGAACAAGCTGCTGTGGCGGATGAACCTGATGCGCCTCGATGCGGAGACCCTGCGTGACTCGGTGATCAGTGCCGCGGGCAAGCTGGACTTGACCGCAGGCGGCCCGCCCATTCAACTGGAGATGCGCCCGGATGGTCTGCAAGTGGTGTCGAGCAAGGAGCCGCCCAACGCCCAATGGCGCCGCAGCATCTATCTCACCCACCGGCGGACCTACCCCATGAGCTTCCTGGGCGTCTTTGATACGCCCATCATCGACACCAACTGCACACGGCGCGTCCCCTCCGCTACACCGCTGCAATCACTAACCATGCTGAACGATGAGTTCATCTGGAGAGCCGCCGAAGCGCTGGCGCAGCGCGCCGAGAACAATGTGGACGCGGCGTATCTGCTGACACTTTCCCGCAAGCCGACGGCCGCCGAGCAGGGATTGGCCGCTGACTTCCTGAAGACGATGCCGTTCCGCGCCTTCGCGCAAGCGCTGCTCAGTTCGAATGAGTTTCTTTACGTCGATTAGGAAGCGGCCCTAATTGCTGGCTGGGCCCTTCACCAGGGCTTCCAACCATCGATCCACTTCCGCCACCTGCTCCGGCACATTGTTGTGGCCGGTTTCAAGCGCGAGCAACAGTTTCTTGGGTGCGGTGATGACGTTGTAGGCGGCGTACATCGAAGTGGGCGGGCAGACTTCGTCGTTGAAGCCCCAGGAGTAGAAGCCGGGCACTTTCAGGCGGCGGGCGAAGTTGACCACGTCGTAGTAGCGCGAGGTCTCAATCTTTTCTGGTGAACGGTGCGCTTGCAACCCCTCAGTGGCGCGGAACATGTGGGGCCAGCCGCCCGCGCGGTTCTGGAGATAGCCGGTGACATCGGACAAGGCCGGGAAGTAGGCCGTTAAGCCCTTCACGCGGGGGTCCAGCGCTGCGGTGATGATCGACAGTGCCCCGCCCTGGCTGCCGCCCGTGACGGCCAGATGGGCGCCGTCCCACTTGGGGTGGCTGGTCAGGTAATCGTTCGCGCGGACGCAGCCCAGGTAGACGCGGCGGTAGTAGTAGCGGTCACGGCTGTCGAGGGCGATGGTGTTGTAGTTGGCCAGCGCACCGGCACCCAGAGAGTCATACACGGATTGGTCCATCGTCACCGGGATGCCGTGAATACCCACCTGCAAGGTGATGACCCCGCGCGCCGCCATGGCCGCCATTCCACGATACGGCCGCACGCCTGCGCCGGGCACCGCGAGCACCGCCGGGTACTTGCCGGGTGCTTTCGGTTCGCACAGGATGCCGTAGAAACGTGAGGACGCGCTGCCGAAGCCAACGTTCTGCAGGTTGAGATGGAAGCAGTCGGCACCGGCGTTGCCATACTCCGGCAGGGGCGTCAGCTTGGCGTCGATGGGCAGCTTGGCCAGCGCGGCCTTGCCGGCGGCCCAGAAGGCATCAAAGTCCGCTGGGTCTTGCTGGGTGGGCTGAATCGCTTCCGGCCGGAGGGCGGCGGTGGCGAGGCCGCGGTAGGTCCGCCCGTTGCGCTCCACGGTGGCAATGCAGCGGAGAAAGCCCGGCTCGTTTAGGGTACCGCCCTCAACCACCAGCCCCTCGGCGGGAAGCGTGGCGGTTTGCTCAATCACGGGCGGCATCATCTCGGGGCCAATCCGGTAGGACACCGTGACACCGCTGAGTGGATGTCCGTCCTGCACCGCAACAATGCGGAAGCGTACCGGCTGCCCGGGCTCGTAGCGCCAGTCGGGGCGTTCTGTCGAGACACGGACCTGGACGGTCCCGATCCGGTCCTGCGCAAACAAGCTGAGCGCGGCAAAGGTGAGGGTGATGAAGCGAAGCATGGCGTGAACTCAACGATATCGCGCCGCGACTCCATCACGCTGCCCGCGTGCGCTACAGCAGTTCGTGCCGCTTTTGCTGCTCGATCAGCTTCACCAGATCGCCCACCTTTTGTGCCTGCTCCCGGTCGACGATCAGCAGGGCGTCGTGCGTGTCCACCACCACCAGGTTCTTCACGCCGATCAGCGTCACCAGTTTGCCGGGGGCGTTGACGTAGTTGCCGGAGGCGAGGTCAGTGAACATGGCTTCGCCACGGACGGCATTGCCGACGCCATCTTTGGTGGCCAGTTCGTAAACGGCGTTCCAGCTGCCGACGTCATTCCAGCCGACATCGTCGGCAGCCAGACCGACGACGCGCTTGGACTTCTCCATTACGCCCACGTCAATTGAGACGTTTTCGCAGCGCGGAAACAGCTCCGCCAGCTTAGCGGTGAAGTCCGGGCTGGCGATGGGCGGCAGGCCGGCCAGCAGAGTGGCGGTCTTGGGCAGGTGGGTGCGGAGTTCCTCGAGCAGCGTGTGGGTGCGCCAGAAGAACATGCCGGCGTTCCAGCTGAAATTGCCGGCCTTCACGAACTTCTTGGCCGTCTTCAAGTCCGGCTTCTCGCGGAACTGCTTCACCGGATACGGCGTGACTCCGCCCACTTCGGTACCCTTGGGAAACTCGATGTAGCCATAGCCGGTCTCCGGCCAGCGGGGCTGAATGCCCACCACGGCCAGATTTCCGGCGGCTCCGGCCTTGAAGGCGGCTCGGACGTAGCGCAGGAAGCGCGAGGGCTTCAGCACGACATGGTCCGCGGGGAAGACGCCCATCACCGAGTCCGGGTCCAGCCCCGAGAGGATCTGCGCGGCCAAGCCAATGGCTGGGGCAGTGTTGCGCTGGGCGGGTTCGGCCAGAATCTGCGAAGCGGGCACTTCCGGCAGTTGCTGTACGATCTCGTCGCGCAAATGATCGTTGGTCAGCACCCAGATCCGCTCCGGCGGCAGCACGGGCTTCAGCCGGTCCACCGTCTGCTGGATGAGGGTCCGCTCCCCGAAGAAGGACAGCACCTGTTTGGCGCGAGACTTGCGGCTCAGCGGCCAGAAGCGGGTGCCCCGCCCTCCGGCCAGGATCAACCCGTAGTAGTTGGAACGTGGCATGAAATGGACCTGCGTTGAAGATGACGGCGGAGCCGTCCGCAAACTTGCTTATCGGACGCCGACCGGCTCGCCGCGAACAAGGGCGAATTGCCGCTTCCAGCGCGTCTTGGAGAAAAAGTTGGTGACAATGTCGAACAGATGCTCTGGGTCAATGTTGCCGTTGGCCAGCTTCTCGGTGGGCGCATCGTAGGACCAGAAGATGATAGTGGGCTTGCCGATGATGTTCTCGCGCGGGACAAAGCCCCAGTAGCGGGAGTCGAGCGAGTTGTCGCGGTTGTCGCCCATGGCGAAGTACATGCCGGGCGGCACCACCAGTTCACCATTCACGACATTCTCGGCCAGCATCTGGCGCGCGCGCGGGTCGACAAACATGTTCGGCTCACCGGGGAAGTTGTCGGCGTAGGAATCGATGTTGGGCCGGATGTACTGGGTGTAGGGCTCAGTCAGTTCCTTGCCGTTCAGGATCACCTTCTTGTTGACCAGCTTCAGGTGATCGCCGGGCACGCCCATCACCCGCTTGACGTAATTCTGCCGGATGTCGGGCGGGAAGCGGAACACGATGATGTCGCCGCGTTTCACTTCCGTGTAGGGCAGCAGCTTGCCGGTGATGGCGCCGGGAGGCGCGTAGGCCAGCTTGTCCACGAACAAGTGGTCGCCGATCATCAATGTTGTGTCCATGGACCCGGTGGGCACCACGAAGGCCTGCACCAGCGTGGTGGTGCCGAACAACAGCATCAGCACCGTCACGCTCCATTCAGAGACCTGCCGCTTGAACCATTCGCCCGCGGACTGAAGCGCGTCGGGCTGGGGATTCGGGTCCGGGACGACGCTCTTGGAGCCGTCCGCCGCCACGGCGAGTTTGGATGATTTCTTTGCCATCAGTTCTCTCTTGTTCCCTCACGCAAGCCCGCTGGCGCCGCCAGCGCCCGGGCCCAAACATTTCTTACTCGACCGGCGTTCCCCGCACCAACCGCAGCGTCCGCGCCCAGCGAGTCTTGGTGAAAAAATTCCGGCCGAGATCGCTGATATGGTCCCAGCTGACCGCGGACCCGGCCAATCGATCCGTGGGTGCGTCGTAGGACCAGTAAATGACAAACGGCTTGCCGATGATGTTTTCCCGCGGCACAAAGCCCCAATAGCGCGAATCAAAGGACGAATCGCGGTTGTCGCCCATGGCGAAGTAGCAGCCATCGGGCACAACAATCTCCCCCTTGACGACGTGGCGTTCCAGCATGGCCAGCCCGCCTTCGGAAAGGCCGACGTTGGGCTCACCCGGGAAGAAATCGCGATAGGTCTGCAAGTATTCTGATTTGTGATACTTGTAGGCTTCCTTCACTGGAGTGCCGTTCAGGTAGACGGTCTTGGAATCGATCCGGATGTGGTCGCCCGGGATGCCGACCACGCGCTTGACGTAGGTTTGCTTGATGTCGGCCGGGTAGCGGAAGACGATGATGTCGCCGCGCTTCACCGGCGTATACGGCAGAATGTATTTGCTGAAGGGGCCCGGCGGCGCGTAGGCCAGCTTGTCCACCAGCAAGTGGTCACCGATCAGCAAAGTATCTTCCATGGAGCCCGTCGGAATAACAAACGCTTGGACCAGCGTCGTAGTTCCGAACAATAGCAGCAGGATGGTGACCGTCCACTCGGCAATGGCGCCACGGGCCGTGTCCAAGTGGTCTTCCTTACCGGCGGTGGAAGCCTCGACGGGGGGCCCCGGCGGGGCAGCCTGCACGCCAGCCACGCCCTGCGGATCTTCGGCCCCCCGGGGTGTTGTCGTCGGTTCGGTCACAACAACATTGTAAGCCACCGGAGGTCATTCAACACGGTTTCCCGGAATCGACGGCTTAACTCCCTTGCTGCGGCAGCGGCCGCCACGCAAACCGCTAGGCCGACCGGTCATCGCCCGTGTCGGCGGGGGGAGGTGAGAGGTGGCGCAGTTGGAAGACCTCAATGAAGGAAATCAGCAGATTCACCAGACCCAGTC
Organism: Bryobacteraceae bacterium; assembly: GCA_947458745.1. GTDB lineage: Bacteria > Acidobacteriota > Terriglobia > Bryobacterales > Bryobacteraceae > JAPKYZ01. The sequence continues at coordinate 20,528 of CANGYQ010000017.1, forward strand.
CACTCACCGCGCCACGGAACCAGTGGCTGTCCCACACCAGTTCCCAATACTGGCTCAGCTGGCTATAGCCCAAGTTCGAGAACAGGTTGTTCTCCCAGAAATCAAGCCACGGAAAGACTAGCAGAAAAACGCCGACCTCAAAACAAAAGATCACCCACACGACACCAGCCGTCTTCTGCAGCCAACCCGGAGGCTGCGGCCGTGGCGGCGGGGGTACCAGTTGCGGGCCCGATAGTCCGCTGGTGGGCTCGATGGGCGGCGGAGTGTCCATGGCCTAAAAAAGTGACCCCTGGGCTACCGGGGCAAACGAGAATCGATGGTGGGCGGTGGGGCCGCAAGCATCCAGGCCGGCGTAGTGCCGGGGAGCGCCGTAGCCTTTGTTGGAATCGAGCGCATACTCGGGATACACCCGATGCCAGGCCTGCAATGCCTCATCCCGGGCCACCTTGGCGACGATTGAGGCCGCGGCGATGGATGCACAACGGGCGTCGCCCTTGATCAAAGCCTTCTGGGGCAACGGAAGGTCAATGGAGAGCGCATCCACATAGACAAAGTCGGCCGCAATCGACAAAGCCTCCACGGCCCGCTTCATCGCGCGCCGGGAGGCTTGGAGGATGTTCCAACGGTCAATCGAGTAGGCGTCTTCGCCCGCTACCGCGCAAGCCACGGCCCGCTCCCGGATGCGCGCAGCCAGCAACTGGCGGCGATCAGGAGAAAGGGCCTTGGAATCGTCCAATCCGCGAATAGGGTGCTCCGGGTCCAGGATGACAGCGGCGGCGAAGACGGGCCCGAATAAGCAGCCCCGGCCCACCTCGTCCACCCCGGCAATGTGCCGGTAGCCGAGTACACGGGCCGACCGCTCAAACCGGCCGGTGATAAGCCTACACCCGCTCTTTGAGGCGGGCAGCCTTGCCGCGCAGACCGCGCAGGTAGTAAAGCTTGGAACGGCGGACGCGTCCAGTGCGGACGATGTCGATGTGGTCGATCACCGGCGCGTGAATCGGGAAAATACGCTCCACACCCTGGCCGAAGCTCATCTTGCGGACGGTGATGTTTTCGCCCATGCCCGTGTTCTTGCGGGCAATCAGCGTGCCTTCAAATGCCTGCAGGCGCTCTTTTTCGCCTTCGCGGATCTTCACATGAACTTTAATGGTGTCACCGATCCGGATGGCGGGGACGTCGGTCCGCATATTTGCGTTGATTACTTTGGTCAAAAGCGCGTGTTGCATCGTTCAATATACCTGCTACGAATAGCTGTTACGTTTCTCTCTCAAGTGTACCACTTTCAATCAGGTCCGGCCTCATGCGGATGGTCTTTTCCAGCGCCGCCCGGCGCCGCCATTTCCCAATTTCGGCGTGGTTGCCATTCAACAAAACTTCCGGTACTTTCCAGCCCCGGAATTCAGCGGGGCGCGTCCAGTGGGGCGTATCAAGCAGATGTGCCCCACCTTCGCCGCTGAAGGATTCGTGGACAGTGGAGGCCTCATTGCCCACCACTCCAGGCAGCAGGCGTGAGATGGCATCCACCAGAATGGCGGCGGCCAATTCCCCGCCCGACAGCACAAAGTCGCCCACGGAGATCTCCTCGTCCGCCAGGTGCTCCGCCACGCGTTCATCGATCCCTTCGTAGCGGCCGCAGATCAGCAGCAACCCGGGTTCGGCGGCAAACTGACGGGCCATCGCCTGGGTGAAGGGTCGCCCCTGCGCGGATAGCAACACGACTCGCTGGCCCGGCTTTTTGACTGCTTCGACCGCGGCAAACAGTGGCTCCGGCTTCATCACCATGCCTTCGCCGCCGCCGAAAGGCCGGTCGTCCACAGTTTTGTGACGATCATGCGTCCAGTCGCGGAGGTTATGGGTAGCGACGGTCACCAAGCCCGCTTCGATGGCTTTGCCCACGACGCCATAGCGGAACGGGCCGTCAAAAAGGTCCGGGAAAATGGTGACGATGTCGAAATTCATGGCGCAGGCAGGGCAACAACGGGGGAGTTAGTCAAGATTCAGTTCGCGGAGCCCTTCGGGCAACTGGACCGTGATCTGCTTGGCCTGAAGGTCCACGGCGGTAATCAGCCGGTAGGGAAACTCAACGCCACCTGCTTCAAGCACCACCTGTCCCGGCAACTCTTCCCAGCCGGTCACCTGGCCAATCAACGTCCCGGTCTCCGGACCACCATCAAAGACCGTGCAGCCCATCAGATCAGAAAGATAGTACTCGCCAGGCGGAAGAGGCACCCGTTCTTCGCGGAGGATCTCAACATCGAGGCCCGCCAGCGGTTCAGCGGCCGAGATTGAATCGACTCCCGAAAACTTCAACACCAGATCTTCGCCATGCCACCATGCCTTTTCCAGCGACAACGGCTTGCCCCCAACAAAGACGCGGCTGAGAGCGGCAAACCGGTCACGGTGATCAGTCAGCGGGGTCGCCACCAGCTCGCCCTTGTTGCCGCGCGGCCGGCGCAGCGTGGCGATGGTCACCAGGTCAGGAGCACTCACGATGGGATCACGTGCACGGGCGGCCGCAGCCTACTCAGCGATCTCCAGCATGTACCGGCGCTCGGACTTGGTGCCCGCGGCATTCAGCAGCGAACGCAAAGACCGCGCGGTGCGGCCCTGTTTGCCGATCACCTTGCCCAGGTCACCAGCGGCCACTTTCAGCTCCAGCACTGTCAGGCCTGACGCAGTTCCTTGTTCGCCGGCGATTTCGCGCACAGCTACGGCGTCCGGTGCATCCACCAAACTTTTGGCGATCTCTTCGATCAGTTCTTTCATTCGGGCACCTCAGTCGTTGGAGTCTACCAGACCAACGGCACGTCTCCGCTTCCTTGCGATCGCGGTTCGGCAGAACATCTCATTTGCCGAGCCGCGACCGCAACGGAGCGGATTCCGCGCGGGCAGTTACGCCGCTGCGACGGGTGCCGGGTTGTTCTTCATCAACCGGGCGACAGTGTCGGACGGCTGGGCACCAGACTTCAGCCAGTGCGCGATGCGCTCATGCTTCAGGCTGACCACGGCCGGATTGGAGACCGGGTTGTAGTGGCCCACCACTTCGACGGCGCGGCTGTCACGCGCGCGCTCTTTCTCAATCACCACCAGACGGTAGGTGGGCTTCTTCTTGGCGCCAAAACGGGCTAAACGAATCATCAACATAGAAACAAATCCCTCAACTCTCGCTCAAAATATAGTATGCACCGTCCGGGGACCCTAGCGGAATTTCGCCAGGTCCTCCATGGTCGGCAACTTAAACTTCATGCCCTTTTTCAGGGCCCCTGACGCCAGCCCGCCCTGGAAGCTCTTCATCATCTTGCGGGCTTGGGCGTACTGCTTCAAAAGATTGTTGACGTCGGAGACCTCAGTGCCGCTGCCTTTGGCGATCCGCCGCCGGCGCTGGCCATTGATGATCTGATGGTTCCAACGTTCCTGCAAAGTCATCGAGTCGACGATGGCGACGATCTTGGTCAGCTCTTTCTCGTCGACTTTGGCGTTCTTCAATTCCTTCAGCGCGCCCATGCCGGGCAGCATGCCGAGAATGCTTTCGAGAGACCCCAGTTTGCGCAGCTGCTTCAACTGGTCACGGAAATCTTCGAGCGTGAAATCGTTCTCGATCAGCTTGCGCTGCATCTGCTCGGCTTGCTTCATGTCGATGGTCTGTTCGACCTTCTCGATGAAACTGAGCACATCGCCCATGCCCAGAATGCGCTGCGCGACGCGGTCCGGATGGAAGGGCTCCATCGCGTCTGGCTTTTCGCCGGTGCCGACAAACTTCAGCGGCTGTCCGGTGACGGCGCGGATCGAAAGGGCTCCGCCGCCGCGGGCGTCGCCGTCCATCTTGGTGAGGATGACGCCGGTGATACCCAGGCGTTGGTGGAACTGCTCGGCGGACTTGACGGCATCCTGGCCGGTCATGGCGTCGGCGACAAACAGGATTTCGGTTGGATTGAGCAGTTCCTTCAACTGGCCTAACTCACCCATCAATTCGTCATCAATGTGCAAGCGACCGGCGGTGTCCACCAGAATGATGTCGCGGCCCAACTGCATCGATTCGCGGCGCGCGCCACGGGCCAGCTCAACCGGATTGTTCTCGCCTTCCGGACCCTCGTAGATCGACACACCCAACTGCTTGGCGAGCACGGAGAGCTGCTTGCGGGCGGCCGGGCGGTAAACGTCTACCGACACGAGCAACGGCTTGTTGCCCTGCTTCACCAGCCACTTGGCCAATTTGGCGGTGGACGTGGTCTTACCGGAGCCCTGGAGGCCGACGATCATCACCACGGTCGGCGGCTCACTGGCAAAGCGCAGGCGCGCGGTGTGCGTGCCCAGCATCTTGGTCAGCTCATCGCGGACAATCTTGACCACCTGCTGGGAAGGTGTCAGCGACGCCAGCACTTCTTCGCCCAGCGCCTTTTCCTTGATCGCTTCGATCAGCTGCTTGACGACCTTGAAGTGAACGTCGGCTTCGAGCAGCGCCAAGCGAATCTCGCGCAGCGCCGCTTCCATGTTCTCAGCCGATAATTTACCTTCGCCGCGGAGGTTTTTGAAAACCTTTTGCAGCTTCTCTGAAAGATTGTCGAACATTAGAGGTAGCCGAACACTATTCTTAAACGGCGCGAACACGCGCCCAGGAGCCTGAACTGCTGGAATTGCGTTTCCGGGAGGGCAGTCTGCGGACCATTACTAGATTAGCATGGTGGTCGCGTTCCTATCATCGGCCACCTTGCGGACCGGGACCGGCGGGTTGAATGAGGGATAGTTGGGTCCGGCATCCCGGCTGGCGGCGCGAAAGGCAGGATTAATCAAGGTCCGAGGCGTCGTCGGCAACCTCGCCGCCCGGCTCAGTCTTCTCCAGGTCCCGCTTGCCGTTCTTCCAATTTTTCAGTCTCTTCCACTTGCTTGTAGAGCATGGCGTAGACGGCCACGCCATTGTGAAGCAGGTGGAAGCTGCAATCGTCGATGTAGGTACCGCACAGATCCAGCAGGGGCGCGAATCAGTCCGGACACGGCTCGGTGAGCGATTGTGAACCGTGGGGGTGCGTCCGTGGCATCCTATAATTCCATGTCAAACGCGAAGCGGTTGTCCCCGCGGAATGTCGATGCAGCGAACTTGAAGCAGTTCAAGTACTTCGACTGGTTCCTGGTCTCGTTCGTCACCGTGCTGCTGGTATCAAACATCATCGGGCCGAAACTGGTGTCCCTGGGGCCTTGGCAGATTGCCGGGTTCACCGTGGGGCCGTTGCTGATCGGCGCGGCGCAGGTACTGTTTCCATTCAGCTACATTTTCGGCGACGTGTTTACGGAAGTATACGGCTACGCCGCCAGCCGCAAGGCGATTTGGTCCGGCTTTTTCGCCTCGGTGCTGATGGTGATCTTTAGCCAGACCATCCTGTGGCTGCCGCCGGCCCCGCAGTTTAAGGATCAGGCCGCATTTGAGACCGTGCTCAGCACCGTCCCGCGATTCGTGCTGGCCAGCCTGGTGGCCTACTGGTGCGGCGAGTTCGCGAACAGCTGGGTGATGGCCGTGATGAAGCTGCGCACCGATGGCAAACAGCTGTGGATGCGGACCATTGGCTCCACCATGGTGGGCCAACTAGTGGATTCAGCTGTGTTTATGATCGTCGCGTTCGCCTTCGTGCGCCCGATGGGCGACATCATCAACCTGATCTTTTCGGGCTACCTGTTCAAAGTGCTGTATGAAGCGGCTATGACCCCGGTAACCTATCTGGTGGTGAACCGGCTAAAGCGGGCGGAGGGAGTGGACGTGTTTGACGTGGCCACCGACTTCAACCCCTTCCGGGTGGGCGCTCCGGAGACCCAGCAGGCTGACGAGTAGCCGGATAGTTCTTAGCCCCATGCGTGAGCTTGGGGCTTTTTCCGTTCCCGGAGTAGCCCCAATCTGACACATGGGCTCTTCCTACTGGGGGGAGTAGCCCCAAGCTGATGCATGAGGCTGGCAGAACCAATCGCTAGGCGCGTGCCTGATAGGTGCCGTCGGTGGTGGAGACGCGGATCTTTTCGCCTTCGCCGATAAACGGCGGCACGGTGACGATCAGCCCGGTTTCCATCTTGGCCGGCTTGCCGACGTTCGAGACACTGGCACCCTTCATGCCGGGCTCCGTTTCCACCACCGTCAGTTCCACCGACGGCGGCAGATCCACCGAGATCGGATTGTTCTCATAGAACGTAACGGCCACCATCATCCCGCCGATCAAGTAGGACGTCGCATCGCCCAGCAGTTCCGAAGTGAGGTGGATCTGCTCGTAGGTTTCGGTGTTCATGAAGAAGTAGTCGTCACGCTCGGCGTAAAGGTACTCCATCTTCTGCTCATCCAGCGAGACGCGATCCACATTGTCGGTGGAGGCGTAGCGGTGTTCGAAAGTGGCGGCGTTGCGCAGGTTGCGCATCTTCACTTGAACGAAAGCCCGGAGGTTGCCGGGGGTACGGTGCGTGGCGGAGAGCACGGAATGCAGTTCGTTGTTGAACTTGATCACCATGCCCGGACGAAGATCATTAGCTTGCATAGGGTTCAGGTGAAACCCGAAGGGTCCTCAAGGACACATGGTTTCGTTCGTCAGTATATCAACCTCGCCGGGAGAACCGGCTTGGGACTAGCCGGAGTGCCGGGCCTAACCCGCAACCCCGCGCCCGTGCGCCGCGTGCGATCATGGTCGCGGAATATGCGCATCCTGGTGGTGGAAGACGAGAAGCGGATCGCGGACTTTGTCAGCCGCGGCCTGGAAAGTGCCGGTTACGCCGTGGACACGGCGGGCGACGGCAGCAGCGCACTGGACATGGTCCACGCGGCCGAGTATGACCTGATCATCCTCGACATGATGCTGCCTGATATGGACGGCCTGAAGGTGCTGGAAAAGATCCGCAATCGCCGTACTTCCCCCCCGGTGTTAGTGCTGTCGGCCCGAGGTGGCGTGGATGACCGCGTGAAGGGCCTGGAAGTGGGCGCCGATGACTACCTCACCAAGCCGTTCGCTTTTGTCGAGCTGCTCGCACGGGTCCGCGTATTGCTTCGCCGCGGCCAGCCCACGCCGGAACGGTTGCAGGTAGGCGATCTGTCACTGGACTGCATCCGCCGACGGGTGATGCGCGCTTCTGAGGCCATCGAACTGGCACCCAAAGAGTTCTCCATCCTGGAGTATTTGATGCGCAACCGGGGCCGCCCGCTTTCGCGCACCATGATCGTCGAACATGTCTGGGACATGGACTACGACGGCTTGACCAACATTGTCGATGTCTACATCCGCCACCTGCGATCCAAGATCGACGACAAGTATCCGGTGAAAATGATCCAGACGGTCCGCGGGATCGGCTACATGATCGACACCCCGGAAAAGGGCGGTGAAAGATTGAGCGAGAAGGGTTTCTAGGGCGATGGCGCCGTCGCCGGTGTCGGGCTGGCGGGGTGCCGGCCGGATCACGCGCTGGCTCCGCTTCCGGCTGACCTTCAGCTACGTCATCTTTTTCGCACTGCTGCTGGCCGGCGTCGGCTTGCTGTTCCGCGGGGTGTTGAACAGCATCTTGAACGACCAGGTGAGCGCGATTCTGGAAGAAGAGTGGGGCGCGGTTAAGGGCTACCTCAGTATCGAAAAGCAGGTGCCCACCTGGAGCTTTGATCGCGATGACCCGGAGGAAGCATTCTTTGTCGAACGGCTGCGCAAGGTCTGCCTGATTGCGGGAGCCAACGGCCAAGTGCTGGAGATTTCCGAGGAATACAAGCTGCTGGGCGCGGAGCCGCCAGACCGGATCCGCGCCGCCATGGCCGCTAACTTAAGTGGCACCGCGATCCGGCGCAGCAGCGACGGCACACCGTACATGGTCCGGTCCGGCATGGTGATCGACGAGAAGCGGCCTTTCTATGTGGCCATCGGCAAGTCGCTGGCCGACAACGAAGCGATTCTGCGGCGCTTCACCACGTACTATTTCGCGCTGCTGCCAGCCATGATCCTGGCGTGCAGCTTGCTCGGGTGGTTTGTGTCGAAGCGCGCGCTCAGCCCTTTGACGGAGCTGGCTCAGTCCACCGAGGCCATCTCCGGGTCCAACCTCAGCATGCGATTGCCGCAGCGCGGAGCGGGCGACGAACTGGACCACCTGATTGCCACCTTCAACCGGATGGTGGAGCGGTTGGAAGAGTCGTTCAAACAGACGCGCCAGTTCTCCACTGACGTCAGCCATGAACTCCGCACACCACTCACTGTGGTCCGCGGCCAGCTGGAAGTGGCACTGATGACGGCCGACAACGTGGAACAGTATCGCGACGCCATCATGAAGTCGCTGGAAGACGTGGAACGGTTATCGAATACCATCCGGGCGTTATTGCATCTGGCGCAGGCCGAAAGCGGCCAACTGCAACTGCACCCACTGGAGCTGGACTTGGCCGGACTGATCGACACCATCTCCGACCACTTCCTGATTCTGGCCGAAGCCAAGGCCGTCCGGCTGTCTGCACAAGGGCCAGCCCCGTGCCCGATTGAGGCGGACCGGGTGATGATGGAGCGGCTGGTCTCCAACCTGGTGTCGAATGCCATCAAGTACACGCCCGCCGGTGGAGAGATCAGTTTGAAGTGGTCTGCCGAGGGCGGCCGGATTGAGCTGGAAGTGGCCGACACCGGCTGTGGCATCCCCGCCGCGGCACTGCCCCATATCTTTGACCGGTTCTATCGCGTGCCGGGCCAGGATCCGGAAAAAGGCCTGGGCTTGGGGCTAAGCTTTGCAGCCTGGATCGTGAAGGCGCACAATGGAACAATTGACGTGGAGAGCCGGGTGGGCGCAGGAACGCGATTCCGGATTCACCTGAACCGGCACTTCGGCGTGACCAAAGACAGCTTCGGCTCATCCGACCTGAGTTCGTGATCACCCAATGCAGAGGAGAGATATGCAATTTGATCTGAATGAGCGGGAACGCGAAGGTGTCAAAATCATCGACGTGGATGGACGGCTGGTGCTGGGGGGACCGGCCACGGAGTTGCGCGAGCGCATCAAGTCCTTGCAGGAGGCGGGCACGCGGCAGCTGGTGCTGAACCTGGAATACTGCGATTACATCGATTCGACCGGCCTGGGTACGCTGGTAATGACCGCCACCAGTATGCAGAAGGCCGCTGGCGGCATGAAGCTGCTGCGGCTGAACAAGCGGAACCTGGAGCTGATGGTGATCACCAAGCTCACCACCATTTTCGAGATCTTCAATGATGAAACCGATGCCGTCAATAGCTTCTTCCCGGACCGCAAGATCAACCGCTTTGACATTCTCAGCTTCGTGAAAGACAAGAAGTAGACGCGGGTCTTTGAGCCACCATGATGCAGTTGCTTGAACCAGGTTCGGCGGCCCCTTCAGGTTTGCTGCGTGAATTGACGGGAGAGCAGACTTCGCTGGCGGCCCGTCGCGGAGTGAAGCCGCTGGTGGCCGCCTTTATGAAGGTCAGCTGCCCGGTCTGCCAGATGACTTTCCCGTATCTCGACCAGATGGCCGCCGCCGGCACGGTGGATTTTGTCGGCATCGGCCAGGACCATGCGGGGGCGCTGCAGAGCTTCCGCTCCAAGTTTCAAGTCCGGTTCCCGATGCTGATGGATACCGCTGAAGATGGCTATCCCACCTCAAATGCGTTTGGCTTGAGCCACGTTCCCACCGTCTTTCTGATTGAGCCGGATGGGGAAATCAGCCTGGTGATGGAGGGGTTTTCGAAAACCCAGATGCTGGAATTGGGCCGCCGGGCGGGCATCGATCCGTTTCTTCCGGGCGAGTATGTGCCGGAATGGAAAAGTGGTTGAGGGTCAAAGAATTAATGCCTCCGGGTGAGGTATTGGCTTATCGGGAAAGAAAAGGGTAATCTGGTTCAAAGAGCATGCCTTCCATTAAAGACGTACTCAGCGCTGCGGGCGCCATCAGCAAGGGAATGGGCATCACCTTCAAGGAGATGCTTCAGCCCACCATCACCGAGGACTACCCGGATGCGCCGCCGAACTTCCAGGAGCGGTTTCGCGGAGGCCACCTGCTCCAGCGTGACGAAAGCGGACTCGAAAAGTGCGTCGCCTGCTTCCTGTGCGCGGCCGCCTGCCCTTCCGATTGCATCTACATCGAAGCGGCTGAGAATACCGAAAAGGTCCGGATCTCGGGCGGCGAACGCTACGCCAGCGTTTACAACATTGATTACAACCGTTGCATCTTTTGTGGCTTCTGCGTAGAAGCGTGCCCCACCGATGCCATCACCCACGGCCATACGTTTGAACTGGCCAGCTTCAACACGTCCACCCTGGTGAAGCGCAAGGAAGACATGCTGGTGAACATCCCGGCTCTGCCAAAGCCGATTGTTGTCCACGAGGAAGTGGCGGCTGGTCATTAGGTTGGCAGGGATTTCTCAATCAGCACTTTAGACGGCATCAAGCGCCGCTGGAAAAAGTAAGGCCCACCGGGAGGTGGGCCTTTTTATTACCCCGGGATTGCCGGGGGATGTTGATTGGGAGAATCGATTTCGACGGAAACGCAACCGCCAAAACCTTTGTGATTTGAAGTCTAAGGCGTTGGGGCTAGGCAAGTCAACAGAAAAAGACAGACCCTAGAAAGTACCCCTATCTATTTGATTCCCTGCCACTTGTACGTTTCCTGTGAAAACCTAAATATGTGCAACGAGTGAGGAAAGTCTGTGGAAAAACTGTGCTTTTTGTCCGTAACAGGGACGATCAAAAGGAACTTAGCGATCGCCCAGATGTAGCGCCTGAAACGTGCTTCCTCCAGGTCCGGCATTGCGGTCGGAATAGATCCGATAGCCGCCCACGGCCAATCCGCCCACCAGGCAAAGCACCAGCAATCCCCCGGCCAGGGTGAAAATGCTGAGCATCATGTTGGCTGCATCCTTGATGGGTTGGTTCGGATTCGGCTCATTTCGCATAACAACGCCTCTGTAGGCGATGACACTCAAAAGACCAGTTGCGACCTGCCGGTCCACCGCCGAACCGTCCTGGGCCATCAGAACGGCCACCAGCGGGCCGCTACGATGGACTGCCAGCTTCTGATCACCGTCAAACTCGGCGGCCTTCAGCCGGGCCAGTTGTGGGGTTGGGTACCGGAAGATCGCCAGCCTCGCCTCCCCTGCCCCAAAGGCCACCTGCAAAACCTGCGCCTCCACGCCAAGGTCCAGCCCGGCCCGCTCGGCCGACCAGCCGGACAGGAATGAGGCTAAAGACTTCTCACCCAGAACAAAGCGTTCTGAATTGGCGACGCGCACCGGGGGCACATAAGACGGCAAGCTCGGCAGCGACTGCTCGCGGAACCCAGGCAAGCCATCGAAAACGGGGTAGATCTCCGAGCCGGACAGGTTGGCGCCCTCAATCCGGATCAGATAGTTTCCTTTGGCGGCAATGATTCCCCCCGGGAAGCTAGCGGCCAAGTCCATTCCCTTGGCCGGCTTGGCCGCGGTGGGCCGCTGCCACTGCCAGGCGGCCAAGGCACCGGTGGAATCCTTGAACCGCCAGGCCGTAGCCGTGAAGGTCCGGTCGCCGGACTTGAACTCGGCCGATTCAGCCGTCTCCAGGCCATACTCCGCCCACAAGGCGACGCCATCCGTCGCTTTCCACGCCCGAGGCTCACCCTGGCGGGCGAATTCCTGAAACGCGACCGGCCAGACAGCTGCCTGTGCGGGCAGCGCCGCCAGCAACACCGAAAATGCTATTGCACACCGTGACATTTTTTGAATTTCTTCCCGCTGCCGCACCAGCAAGGGTCATTGCGGCCAACCTTCTGACTATTGACAACCGGGGCCGAGGTTTGGTTCCCGGAAGAATCACCGCCCACAAACTGGAGCGCGGCCATTTCCTTTTCCTTCTTGCGTTGGATGTTGCGGGTGAAGTCGGCGACAGAGTTTTGTGCCGCCACCACCGCCGCCGGCTCCGGTTCGGCCAGATCGATGTTCACTTCTTCCTCCTCGCCGCTATCAAACGGCATCGAAGGACGGCCCTCTTCGCCATCGGCCAGTTGCAGGAAGTACAGATACCGGATGGTCTCGTCTTCGATGCGGTCCATCATGTCCTGGAAGATCTTGTAGGACTCTTTCTTGTACTCGATCAGCGGGTCCTTTTGGCCGTAGGCCCGCATGCCGATGCCTTCCTTCAAGTGGTCCATTGAAAGCAGGTGGTCTTTCCACTGGTTATCAATGACGTTCAGCATGATGATGCATTCGGTTTCCCGCATCACCGGCGTCGAGACCATCCGCTCTTTTTCGGCGTAGCGGGCCAGCAGGCGCTCGCGGATGGTGTCTTCAATTTCGGTGCGGGTCAGGCCGCCCAGTTGGGCAGGCTCGATGCGGACACCAAACTGCGTCAGGATGTCGGATTGCAGCGTGGCCAGGTCCCAGGTGGTGGGATGTTCTTTTTCCGGGCAGCGCATATCGACAAAGGTGGTGAGAATGCCCTCCACCATTTCGGTGACGCGCTCCTTCTGGTCCGCCCCTTCCAGCAACGCGCGCCGCATGGAATAGACCGCCAGACGCTGCTTGTTCATGACGTCGTCGTATTCCAGCAGGTGCTTACGAGCCGCGAAGTTCTGCGCTTCGACGGCCTTCTGCGCGGCCTCGATGCGCTTGGTGATCATGCCGGATTCGATCGGTTCGTCTTCCGTCATGCCCAGGCGGAGCATCAGGTTCTGGATGCGCTCCCCACCGAAGATGCGCAGCAGGTCGTCCTGCAGCGACAGGTAGAAGCGCGACATGCCTGGGTCGCCCTGACGGCCGGCGCGGCCGCGGAGCTGGTTATCGATACGGCGGGACTCGTGCCGTTCGGTGCCCACGATATAGAGGCCACCGGCTTCGCGCACTTCTTTGCGCTCCGCATCGGTCTCTTCGCGGAATTTGGCCAGCAGCGTGTCCCACTCCTTGCGTTCCGGTGAATCAATGGCCGCGATCTGGTAGGCATCGGCATCCTTGCCTTGTTTGCGCAACACTTCCTTAGCCATAAACTCCGGGTTGCCGCCCAGCAGGATATCGGTGCCGCGGCCGGCCATGTTGGTGGAAACCGTCACCGCGCCTTTGCGGCCGGCCTGAGCCACGATGGACGCTTCACGCTCGTGATTTTTGGCGTTCAGCACCTCATGCCGGATGCCGTTCTTCTTGAGAATCGCTGACAGCCGCTCCGATTTCTCCACCGAGATGGTGCCCACCAGCACGGGCTGGCCCTTCTCGTGCGCGGCCTTGATCTCTTTGGCGGCGTTGCGGAACTTCTCGTCTTCGGTGCGGTAGACGATGTCGATCGTGTCCTTGCGGATCATGTCCCGGTTGGTGGGGATCTCAAAGACGTCAATCTTATAGGTCTTGCCGAACTCGGCCGCTTCCGTCATGGCGGTACCCGTCATACCAGCCAGCTTCTTGTACAAGCGGAAGAAGTTCTGGAAGGTGATGGTGGCCAGCGTCTGGTTCTCGCGCTGGATCTTGACGCCTTCCTTGGCCTCGATCGCTTGGTGCAACCCATCGGACCAGCGGCGGCCCGGCATCAAACGGCCGGTGTTCTCGTCAATGATCACCACTTCGGCTTCGCCATCCTCACCGGGCTGGACCAAATAGTCTTTGTCGCGCTGATAGAGCACTCGTGCCCGCAGCGCCTGCTGAACGTGGTGGTTGATCTCCAGGTTCACCGGGTCATAGAGGTTGCCGCAATCAAGCAGCTTTTCCACCTTCAGCACGCCCTCTTCCGTGAGCGCGACGCTGCGGTGCTTTTCGTCGACGGTGTAGTCGCCGGTGGTGTACTTTTCACCCGGCTCCTTGCCTTCGATCACTTCGCCGCGGATCAGCTTGGGGATGATGCGGTTGATGCGGTAATACTTGTCGGTGGACTCTTCGCTGGGGCCGGAGATGATCAGCGGGGTGCGGGCTTCGTCAATCAGGATCGAGTCGACTTCGTCGATGATGGCGAAGTGCGGCGCGCGCTGCACGCAGTCCGTGATGCGGAACTTCATGTTGTCGCGCAGGTAATCAAAGCCGTATTCGTTGTTGGTGCCGTAGGTGATGTCGCAGCCATAGTTGGCGCGGCGTTCAGCATCGGAGAGGTTGTGGACAATGACGCCCACGGTCAGCCCCAAAAACTTATAGAGGCGCCCCATCCATTCAGCGTCGCGCTTGGCCAGATAATCGTTCACCGTCACCAGGTGGACGCCCTTGCCTTCCAGAGCATTCAAGTAGACGGGCAAGGTGGCCACCAGCGTCTTGCCTTCACCGGTCCGCATCTCGGCGATGTTGCCGCGGTGGAGCACGATGCCGCCGATCAACTGCACATCAAAGTGACGCATGGCCAGCACGCGCCGCCCAGCTTCACGCACGACGGCGAAGGCTTCCACCAACAGATCGTCCAGGGTCGCTCCCTGGGCCAAACGCTCTTTGAACTCGACGGTCTTGGCGGACAACTCTTCATCCGACAGCGCCTGCATTTGCGGTTCCAGCGCATTGATCTGGGACACGATGGGGTAGATCTTCTTGATCTCCCGCTCATTACGGGTGCCGAAAATCTTCGACAAAAGGGTATCAATCACAAATTTTCTCCTGGCTTCAAGCCAACCACTGCCCCGGGCGGGGCAGACCAACTGCATCCTCAAACATCACGTGATTGCGGGACGCCACAATGGGGTCCGCGGAAAGTTAGGAGAGAGAGGAGGCAGGCGGGGGGCGCTGCCCTAAAGCGGCGCGGGCAACAAACGGGGAATGGCCGGGCGAGGGCTGGGCCAACACGCGTTCCAGCCGCTGTTGCGCCGGCAGTTCATAGGAACCCAGCGCGAACAGATCTTCAATCAGCGTCCGGAGCTGATCCGGGGTGGCGCGCCGGTGATCAAGCGAAAGCCGCGAGAGCAGCACCTTCGCTTTCACCACCTGCGCTTCGCTGGAACACCAGGCGGCCAAATGGCGCACCGAGATCGGATGGGCCACGGCACCGTCACTGGCATAGGCCGCCCACGCCGCCGCCAGCAGCATCAGCACGGAGCGTGCCGGGCGGACGGGCCAAACGCGGGATGGGGAGCCAGAATACACAGCCGGGTCTGTTACCAGGATAATCCAGGTTGAAGCGGTCGACATTTCGCCCGCCCTGCCGGGCGGCGGCGCCGCCTCCCCGGCAGGTCAGCCCGACAGGCGAGAATGGAGGAGCGATGACTCTCGACCTCGACCCTGTCGAATGCCGCGTCCTAGGCGCGCTGATCGAAAAAGAAATGGCGACGCCGGAGTACTACCCGCTGTCGTTGAACGCGCTGGTGAATGCCTGCAACCAGAAAACGAACCGGGACCCGATGATGTCCTTAAGTGACGGCGACGTCGAGGGGGCGCTCGACAAGCTAGAAGAACGCCGCTTGGCGGAAGACCACACCGGCAGTCGCGTCGTCAAGTACGGCCACCGCCTGAGCGAGCACTGGAACCTGCCGAATTCGCAAATGTCCGTGATCTGCGTCCTGCTGTTGCGCGGCCCGCAAACGTCGGGCGAACTCCGGACGCGCACGCAGAGTCTGCATGGCTTTGAGGATCTCGAATCGGTGGAGTCCGCCCTGCACCGCTTGCAGGAGCGTGAACTTGTGGTGCTGCTGCCCCGCCAACCCGGCTCCCGTGAACCCCGGTGGGCGCATCTGGTGGGTGGACCCGTATCCGTGGAGGCGCTGGCCGAACAGGCGGCCGTCACCGCGTCGCGCGAACCGTTGGCGGAGCGGGTGACGCGTCTGGAATTGGAAGTGGCGGAACTGCGGGATCAAGTGCGCGATCTGATCCGCCAGCTGAGCTGACCCGCGGATTCACCGCAACGGAAATCAGCCAGCCCCCATCCTTGTTGGCGAGGGATTTCATCATGCGGCTATCGAATAATTTTCGGCTCCTATGGACACCGCTGGTGTTGGCCAGCGCCCTTCTTGCGGCCAATGACGATTGGGACCAACTAAAAGAACTCGCGCCCGGGGAAGTACGCGTGCATCAACGGGCCCAGGCACCTCTCACCGGAACGGTGGAACGGGTAACCGATGACGCCCTCGTCCTCAATAACAAGTCGGGCCAGACGGCCATTGATCGGGCCGAAATCGTGCGCGTTGAGTGGCGGCCCGCTGGAAAGAATTCGCTGCTGCCGGGGCTCAACCGCCGCCGGCAGGACCCGAGCATTCCCAAGGATCGGCTAGACCTGCGGCCGCCCCAAGATTGGGTGGGGAGCCTCAAGATCGCCCCCAAGACCGGCTACAAGACGGTCTACCAGATTTCTGCTCAGCCCTAGAATGCCGCGCACCTAGCGCGTCATCACCGGCTCCGTGACTTCCGGGTGGCGCTTGTTGGACTTCTTGCGCCGCGCGAACTTGGCCTTTAGTTCTTCCAGGTAGAGATACACCACCGGCGTCAGGTACAGCGTCAGCACCTGCGAGACCAGCAATCCACCCACGACGGCCAACCCCAGCGGCTTGCGCGAATCCGCACCCGCGCCCACGCCCACCGCAATAGGCAGGGTGCCCAGCAGGGCGGCCATGGTGGTCATCATGATGGGCCGGAACCGTTGCAGGCAGCCTTGGAAGATGGCGTCATAGGCGGACTTCGCATCCTCGCGCTGGGCATGAACGGCAAAGTCGATCATCATGATGGCGTTTTTTTTGACGATGCCGATCAATAGAATCAGCCCCACAAAGCCATACAAGCTCAATTCCAGATTGAACAGCATCAGCGTCAACAGCGCGCCCAGCCCGGCGGAGGGAATGCCCGACAGAATCGTGATGGGGTGGATAAAGCTTTCATAGAGCACACCCAGCACCAGGTAGATCACCAGAATGGCAATGATCAGCAGGATGGTCAGCCCGCGCACGGAATCCTGGAACGCCTGAGCCGTGCCCTGGAACTGGAAGTTCATCGTGGGCGGCAGCTCGATCTCCCGGGTGGCGTTCTCCACCAGCGTCACGGCATCGCCCAGCGCCGCGCCGGGGCGCAGGTTGAACGAGATGTTGACGGCTGGCAGCTGCCCGTAGTGATTGACGCTGAGCGGTGCCACACCGGGGACGGCATCGGTGACGGCGGAAAGCGGCACCAGTTTGCCGGTGTTGGACCGCACGTAGAGCAGCCCCAACGCGTTCGGGTCGGTTTGATACTCCGGCAGCACTTCCAGGATCACGAAGTATTCGTTGGAGGCCGTGTTGATGGTGGATACCTGGCGATTGCCGTAGGCGCTAAACAGAGTGTTGGCGATAGCCTCCGGCGTCACCCCGGCGGCCAGCGCGCGGTCCCGGTTGATGTTGACGGTCAAGCGCGGGCTGCCTAGGCGCAGATCGCTGGAAACGTCTTGCAGATCCGGCAGCGTCTTCAGCTTGGCTTCGAGCTTCGGTGCCCATTGATAAAGCGCGGCCGTATCGACATCCTGCAGCGAGACCTGATAGAGCGACCGCTGCTGCTGTCCGCCAATCGTAATCAATGGCGGAATGCGAAGAAACACGTTGGCCCCTGGAATACCGGCCACCTGCTTGCGCAGTTGCTGCATCACTTCCGCCGCCGGGGGCCGGTGGGAGCGGTCCTTCAAGCGCATGAACAGGAACCCGGAGTTGGAGGCCCCAAAGCCACCCACGCCCGTGACCATCGTTTCAATATTCGGGTTCTTCAGGATGGCGGCGGCCGCCTCCTGCTGGAGCCGAACCATCTCTTTAAAGGAGGTGTCTTCGGCTGCTTCGGTGCCGCCAAAAATCGTGCCGATGTCTTCCGGCGGCAGGAAGCCCTTCGGCACTTCGGCAAACAGGTAGACCGTCACCATCGCCAAACCGATGTTCAGCGTCAGCGTCGCCAACCGGTGCCGCAAGGTGAAGCGCAGCGTCCGTTCATACAGGTGCAGCAAGCCCTGAAAAATGCTCTCTGACCAGTTGTAGAGCCAGCCATGCTTGGCGTGGCTGTCGTGCCGCAGAAAGCGGCTGCACAACATGGGCGTCAAGGTGAGCGAGATAAAGCCTGAGATCAGCACCGCGATGCTGATGGTGACCGCAAACTCACGCAGCAGGCGTCCGACGATACCTCCCAGGAACAGCACCGGGATAAACACCGCCACCAGTGAGATAGTCATCGAAATGATGGTGAACCCGATCTCGCGGGCGCCCTCGATCGCGGCCTGCATCATCGGCTTTCCCATCTCGCGATGGCGCACGATGTTTTCCAGCATCACGATGGCGTCGTCCACGACAAAGCCCACCGACAGCGTCATCGCCATCAGCGAAAGATTGTCCACCGAGTAGCCCAGCAGCACCATCGCCGCAAAGGTCCCCAGCAGCGATAGCGGCACGGCCAGGCTGGGGATCAAGGTGGCGGAACCGTTGCGCAGGAAGGCAAAGATCACCAGGATCACCAGCACGATGGTCAGCCCCAGCGTGGCCTTCACATCGGCGATCGACTCGCGGATGGTCTGCGACCGGTCGTAGTGAATAAAGATCTCAAGACCGGCCGGAATCTGGGACCGCAAACCGGGCAGCAGCTGCTTGATGCCGTCCACCACCTCGACGGTGTTGGTGCCGGGCTGCTTCTGCACCGCCAACGACAGGCCGCGGCGGCCATTGGTCCAGAAGGCGGTCTTGTCATTCTGCACGCTATCGGTGACGGTAGCCAGTTCATCAAGCCGCACGGGATTGCCGTTGCGGTAAGCGACGATCATCGGCTTAAAGGCGTCCGCGCTGCCCAGCTGCGTATTGGCCTGTACGGTGAAGACCTTGTTGTCGCCATACAAAGCACCGGCGGGCAGATTGAGATTGCCCTGCGAAACCGCCGCCCGCACTTCTTCCAGGCCAATGCCCCGCGCCGCCATCTTGCCCGGGTCCGCCTGAATGCGCACGGCGTACTTCTGCGAACCGAACACCTGCACCTGCGCCACGCCGCTGACCATCGAGATACGCTGCGCCAGCAGCGTCTGCGCATACTCATCTACGGATGACAGAGGCATCGTCTCCGACCGCACGGTGATGAACATAACCGGCTGATCCGCTGGGTTCACCTTGCGGTAAGACGGCGGTGACGGCATGTTGGGAGGCAGTGAGCGGGCGGCCTGCGAAATAGCGGCCTGTACGTCCTGTGCGGCCGCGTCGATACTGCGGTCCAGCGTAAACTGAATGGTGATCGTGGTCCGGCCCAGCTGGCTGGAAGACGACATGTTCTCGATGCCGGCGATGGTGGAGAACTGCCGTTCCAGCGGGGTGGCCACGGTGGAGGCCATCGTGTCCGGGTTGGCCCCCGGAAGCGACGCCTCCACCTGGAGCGTGGGAAACTCCACCGGCGGCAGATCGCTGACCGGCAGCGACTGATAGCCAAAGATGCCGAAGGCCAGAATCGCCACCATGATCAGCGTGGTGGTGACCGTGCGGCGAATAAAGAAGTCGGTAAAGTTCATCGGGCCTCCGCCGCCGCTATGGGAGCGGGCTTCAGCATCTCGACCTTGACGCCGGGCCGCATGCGGAGCTGCCCTTCGGTGACCACCTTCTCACCCGGTTCGATTCCCCCGCCTAACACCGCCCAAGCCCCCTGTGTGCGCTTCACCTTCACCGGCCGCATCGCCGCCGTCGAATCAGGCTTCACCACCCAGACATACCGGCCCTCCTGCGAACTTTGGACGGCGCTGGTGGGGACGACCAGAGCGTTTTGCTCAGTCGTCAACTTCAATGTGATGCGGGCAAATTGGCCCGGCCACAGCTGACGGCCCGCATTGGCAAACGTGGCCCGCATCCTGATGGTGCCGGTGCTGGCATCCACCAGGTTGTCGATGAAGTCCAGCGTGCCCGTGGTGGAGGTGGCGCTGCCATTGGGGAACGCCTCCACCACCAACTGGCGGGCAGTTTGGAACTGCCGCACGGCATTGAGATGCTGCTCCGGCACGGCGAAGGAGACATACACCGGGGTGACTTGCAGCAGCGTCACCAGTGGCAGATCATTCTCTTTGATCAGGTTGCCGGCCTTGATCGCGACCGCCCCCGCTCGGCCCGCGATGGGGGCCACAATGCGGGTGTAGCTGAGCTGTAGCTTGGCGTCGGCCAACCGTGCTTCCTCCGCCCGGATGGCGGCTTGGGCGCTTTCGATGGTGGCTTGATCAGCGACCAGCGAAGCTTCGGCCGATTCGGCGGTGGCGCGCAACTGCTCAAACTGATCACTGGAGACCACGCCCGCCGTCTTCAGCGCCGAGTAACGCTCAGCTTGCGCCCGAGCCTGCCGGGCATGGGCCTGATCCCGGACCAGATTGGCGCTGGCCTGCCGAACGACCGCGCGCGTCTGGGCCAGATTCGCTTCGCTTTGCCGGACGCGCTCTTCAAAGGGCTGCGGGTCGATCTCAAACAGCAGATCGCCCACGTTGACGTCTTGCCCGTCGCGCAAATGGACTCGCCGGATCTGCCCGGCGACGCGCGATTTCAGCGTGACGGTGGCGGAGGCTTCAGCATTGCCGATCGTTTGGATCTCCAGCGGCATATCCTGCAACTGCACCGGCATCACCCGCACGGGAGTGGGAGGTGGCGCAGCCTTGGCCACCGGCGCACCGCCTGATTTCAACAACTCGCAGCCCGCCAGAAAGGACAGGCACGCGACAACAAAGACAATATTCCGGATCACTTGTGCCCTATGATCTCACGCTAGCGGCAATCAACTCCATGCCTCTGCCGACGGCGGCGCCACCCCTGCCGGCAAGCCCGATCATGATACATTCGGGCGCATGACGCGTCGTGAGCTTGGCCTTTTGCTGGCCGCCCCTCAAGCCCTGCGGGCAGCCGGACGGCCCCTGATGAAGTTGGAGACACCGCAAGCCGCAGCGGCCTTTGATCTTTTGGGCGGAGGCCTGGTTGATTTTCACCTGACCGGGGGCATGAACCCGCTCACCTGGGAGCAGGCCGGCGGGGAGCTGGAGTCGCGGCCTCGGGGCCATTTCCTGTGTCTCGACCGCTGGGGGGCACCGTCCGCAGCGGAGCTAAAAAACGGGATGCCGTTCCATGGCGAAGCCTCGCATGTCGAATGGAAGCCATTAAAGCCAGGGGCCATGTCCACGCAGTTACCCATGGCAAAGCTATTGGTCCAGCGCGCAGCCAGCCTGGACGGGGCGACGCTGACAGTGCGGGAAACAGTGACCAATCAGAATCCGCTGGGACGGATCTACAACATGGTGCAGCACCCCACCATCGCCCCACCATTTCTCGATGCACAGACATTTGTGGATAGCAACGCCGGTCGTGGCTTTGCCCAAATCGCCCCAAATGATCCTCCACGCCCGTGGCCCCAAGGGCAAAGCGCGGACTTGCGGCGCCTGACGGGCGATCCGCTGCCGAACGTGGTCTCGTTTGTCATCGAAGGCGAATATGGCTGGGTGACCGCCTGCAGTCCGACGGCGGGCCTGATGGTGGGCTACCTGTGGAAGACGGCTGAGTATCCGTGGCTGAATATCTGGCGCGACGTGAAGAATGGCCAGCCTGCCGCCCGCGGCCTGGAGTTCGGCACCACTGGTTTGCATCAACCCTACCCGGAGCTGGTGAAACGCGGGTCAATGTTGGGGCGGCCGTTGTATTCGCACCTGGATACGGGCGAGTCGGTGGAACGCTCCTATCAGGTCTTCCTGAAGCCACTGCCACCGAAGGTGACCCGTGTCATCGCCGTGCGGCCATCGCCGGGCGGGATTGACGTTAGCTTTGCCTAGCCGGAACGCCGAAGACACGCTCGATCCAGGGCGCCACCAGTTCGGCACCAGCTGAGGGCAGGCGATGCTTACCCGGAATCATCTGGAATTCCACGTCCGCGGCGCGCAGCCGCAACCGTGAGCCGAACTCGGCGGCCACGTCACGGGGATAGAACTCATCATCGTCGCGGGCGATATGCATCAGGGCCGCGGTGATGGGCTGCAGTTCCAGGGTCTCCCAGTGTTTCGGAACACCACCGCAAAGCCCCAGAACGGCCCGCACCGCCCCCGGGTGAGTGCCCGCAAACCGGTAGTTCAGCCCGACCGGTTGCGAGAAGCCCATCAGCAGAGTGCGCGCCGCCGAAACGCCGGACTCCCGCTTCACATTTTCGAGCACGGCCAGCAGCAACTGGTGGTGCCGGTCAATGGCTTCCGACCAGTGCGCTGCCGTGCCCCAGTTGTAGGCCACTTCAGGATTGGCGCTCAAAGGACGCAGGAAAAACTCATTCAAACCCCGGGGAGCGGCTACCCAGGCGGTGTCCCCAGTCAAGCGGCGGGCATAGTCGTGCAAAAGTTGCGGCGTCTGGCCGTACCCGTGCAGCGCGACCACGGCCCATGGGTCAGGCAAAGGGCTCTCCGGCGGGGTGAACAGATAGGCCGCCGGTTGACGGATGTTGACAAAGCGAGTCTGGTGCCTGGTGCTCACGCTATTGAAGATAGACCATCCGCCGATTAGCCCCCTGTAGGGGAGTGGAGTCGCGGAAGGAGTGCGGTTGTATGATGAATGGCAAAGAATTGATGGTCAACCTTCAGCTAGCCATGGAACGTGTCGGGGGAGACGAAGAGCTTCTCCAGCAGGTGGCGCGGCTATTTCTTGACGACTGTCCGCGAGCGTTGAGCGAGATTCGTGCGGCCATCGACCGCGGCGACGCCAAACGCCTGGAACGCGAGGCCCATTCCCTGAAGGGCTCGGTGGCCAACTTCGGTGCCCAGCCGGTGGTGAATGCCGCGTTGGACCTGGAGACGATGGGCCGCTTGGGCAATCTGGCGGAAGCCATCCAGAAATACTCCGCATTGGAAGATCGCGTCCGGTTGCTGGAACCGGAACTGGCCCAGTTGGCGGGCGACTAGGCGAGCCTGGGAATCGCGGCGGAAGATTCAGGACGCCCGCGCGTTGGACCACCAAGGTTCCCCCCCAATCTACACCCAGCTCACGTTCGGGTGGACGGGTGCTGCTAGAATGGAAATTCAGTTTCCTTTCTCACCATGGATTCCTCCTCACTCCGGGATATCGTTTGCGCTCACAGTCCGGATTCGGACGACGCGTTTATGTTTTATGGCTTGGCGACGCGGAAGATCCGCTCGTCGCTGGTCAACTTCAAACACGTCTTGAGCGACATTGAAACGTTGAACGAAAAGGCCCGCCAGGGCGTTTACGATCTGACGGCCATCTCCTACCACGCCTACCCTTACGTGGCGGACAAGTACACGCTGATGGCCAGCGGCTCCAGCATCGGTGATGGCTACGGCCCGATGGTGATCGCTTCCGGCAACCTGGACCCCGATGACCTGAAGGGCAAACGCATCGCCATCCCGGGCAAGATGACCACTGCCTATCTGGCGATGAAGCTCTACCTGCCGGATTTTGAGCCGGTGGTGGTGCCGTTTGACAAGATCATCGATGCGGTCACGGAAAAATCGGTCGATGCCGGCCTGATCATCCATGAAGCGCAGTTGACCTACGCCAAGGGCGGCTTCCACAAAGTGGTCGACCTGGGTGTCTGGTGGAAGAGTGTCCACAATCTGCCCCTGCCCCTAGGTGCCAATGCCCTGCTCCGCAGCCTGCCGTCTGAGATCCAGAGCGAATGCTGCCGCTTGATGCGCGATTCCATCCAGTTTGCGCTGGACAACCGCGATCAGGCGCTGGAGTACGCTTTGCAGTTTGCGCGTGACATGGAACCGGCGCTGGCGGACAAGTTTGTCGGCATGTACGTCAATCACTACACGGTCGATTGCGGCGATGTGATCCCCAAGGCCGCACAGTTGCTGCTGGATCAGGGCTTTGAAGCCGGGTTGATCCCGCACCGTGTACAGTTGGAATTTATCCGCTAAGCTTTGAGCAGTTGACTAACGTGCTGCCGTCGAATCGAACCCGCCCGGCTTTCCTGATGGGCGCTCTCGTACTGTGTGCCGTCTGTGGGCCGGCCATCGGCCAGGATGCGGAAACCAAGCAGCGGGCCAAAGCGGTCCGCGAGATGGCCAAGGAAGGCGCACCGGCGATCGCCAAAATCGCCGCCTACCTGGACGATGCTGAGCCCTTGGTGCGCGCCGATGCAGTTCGAACCATCACGGACTTGGGTACCGCGCGCTCCATTGACCCGCTGCTAAAGGCGCTGGCGGATGGCGATCCCGAAGTGGTGGTTCGGGCCACGGACGGCCTGGTGAACTTCTACTTGCCGGGCTATGTCAAGACCGGGCTGGCGGGCCGATTAGGCCGCGTGGGCGATGCGGTGCGGGGCAAGTTTATCGACGAGGCCAATGACCAAGTCATTGAGCCGTGGATTGAAGTCCGTCCGGAACTGGCCCCAGCGCTGAACAAGCTGATCACCTCCTCCACGGTGATCGAGGTTCGGGCCAATGCCGCCCGCGCCGCCGGAGTTTTGCGCGTCAAGGGAAGTGTTGATGAATTGTTGGGCGCGCTGCGGTCAAAGGATTCGCGGTTGATGTTTGAGTCCCTGGTGGCGCTGGAAAAGATCCGGGAACCCCGCTCCGGCCCCCGCGTGGCCTTCCTGTTCCGCGACCCCGAAGAGCGCGTGGCCATCAAGTCGCTGGAAGTGGCCGGCTTGTTGAGAAGTCTGGAAACGGCGGGCGATATGCAAACCGCCTACTCGCGCGCCAGTTCGATTAGGGTGAAGCGTGCGGCCCTCTCGGCCTTAGCGTTGTTGGCCCAGCCTCAGGTTCGCCCGCAGTTTCTGGCCGCGATGACCGACAAGGACGACGGCCTCCGGACCGCGGCGGCCGAAGGGTTGGCGCGCCTGAAGGATCCCACCGATGCCCCGCAACTGGACCAGTGCCTGAATGACGAAAAGAAGATGCCGCCGCGGCTGGCTTGCGCGTTTGGTTTGGTGCAAGGCGGCCGCATCGATCTAGGGGAGGCCAGTGCGTTGCGGTATCTGCTGAACACGCTGAACTCAAAGGCTTGGAAGGGTGTGGCGGAAGGGTATCTGGTGGAGGCGGCCCGCACCAAACAAGTCCGCACCAGCCTGGAAGGCATCGCGCCGGGCGCGACCAAAGATGAAAAGATGGGGCTGGGACGAGTGCTGGCCGCGTCGGGAGACACCGATAGCCAGCGGATTGTCGAGCAACTGTCGCGCGACCCCGATGCGGATGTAATGAGGGAAGGCGTTAGGGCCCTGAGAATACTCCGGGCCCGTCTGCCGTAGGTGGGATCCACCGTTGCCGTCTCCGGCAACCGGAACAACTACTTCTTCTTCTGCTGTTTCTGCTGACCGACGCGGACCTTGAACTGCTTCGCCTGCTGTTCGGCGTAGCCCTTCCAATCGAACCGCTTGGCGGCATCAGACAGGTAGGTCTGCACGTCGGCGTCCTTGGGGAGCACCGCCATCAAAGAAGCGACCTGCGTCCCGTCCGGGCTGGTGATGCGATAACGCTTAACGTTGGGAATTGCCATAACCTTTTCAGTCTAGCAGCACCGGCCGTCTTCGCGCACGCCCCCGTCCGTGGGCGCTCCGATAGCGCCACTAAAGCGTTAATAGAAAAGGTACTTGCGCCACTGGTCATCGCTGCGCCCCAATAGCCGGATCAGGTGGCGTGAGGTGTGCATGGAAAACGGCCGGGGCGGACGGTGCAGCTTAAAGCCAGCTTCCTCCGGCGTCCGGTTGCCCTTTTTGTTGTTGCAGGGATGGCAGCAGGCTACCAAATTCTCCCAGGTGGTCTCCCCCGCCCGGCTGCGCGGGATCACGTGATCCAGAGTCAACTCGCCGGAGGGGGTCACCTTTAGGCAGTACTGACAGGTGTAGCGGTCCCGCATCAGAATATTCTTGCGGGAAAGCGCGCGGCTTTGGTGCGGAATCCGGCGGTACTCCAGTAGCCGGATCACCGTCGGGACACGCAGTTCCCGGCGAGCGCTGGAGACATGATGCGAGGCCGTCTCTTCCGCCGAGGCGACGCCCTTTAACACCAGCACCAGCGCCCGGCGCGCGGCACAGATATTGATGGGCTCATAGCTGGCGTTCAGGACCAATACCGGGCGATGGAGACGGTCCGGGCCGCCGCGATCAATCCGGTCAGAACGATGGTGCAGACTGGCATGCATAACTAAGCTCCTACTCCTCTTGCGGCAAGCTGAGCCACCGCGTTCGTTTGTAAGGCCAAAGCCGGCTGGCGCCGATCCACCCGCGCCAGAGTTAAAACGGCGACCCGAGCCGCCCCTGCCCGCCGCAAAGCTGCGGTTGCTGCCGCTGCCGTCGCGCCGGTTGTCAAAACATCGTCAATCAGTAAAACCCGCTTCCCTCGTAACTGCTCCGCGTCCGCCGCACGAAACGCCCCGGCGACATTGCGCCGCCGGGCAGACCGGGTAAGGCCGGCCTGAGCCGGGGTATTCTTCACGCGCCGCAATAGCGGCCGCACCGGCCAACCCGTGGCCCGGCTGACAGCCTTGGCCAGCAGCGCCGCCTGATTAAAGCCGCGCCGGTAGCGCCGCCACCAGTGCAGGGGCAACGGCACGATCACATCAAAGCGCTCCCCGCGCGGCAAGGCGGCCACCAGCAACTGCCCCAACGGCTCCGACAAGGCGGAGATCCCTTGGTACTTGAATAAATGGACTAACTGGCGCAACGGACCTTCATAAAAGCCATAGCTATACACCGCCTGGTACATCGCGATGCCCGAGCGGCAGAGGGCGCATAAGCCATTGGGCCGAAGAGGCGCGTCATTCAGGAACGGCGTATGGCACTGCGCACAAGCAAATTCGGCCACCATGGGTTGCGGCGCATTGAGACACGGAGAACAGACAGGGATGCGGGAGAGGTGAGAGAGGTGGGTGCCGCAAACGCGGCAATCTTCCGGAAAGACGAGGTTCAGCAACCGCGCAAGCGCGCGTACTGCCAAGCCGGGCCTGTGCCCGGCGGGGGTAGGCCGGTCTAACGTGCGATGAGCAAACGGGAAATCGCACCCCCTTAAGCTACCGAGTATACACGAGAATTCCGAAACAGAAACCGCCAAAAGTGTTTCAAACAGATGGCATTCAGAAAGACAAAACCCGCCGGGCCATCACTGGCCGAAGCGGGTTTGCGTCCGGGTTGGAGCGGGAAGGATAGCCGGGAGGGCCTTTTCTAGTGGCCGACCACCACTTCCAGCCAGTCAATCTGGTCTTGCGTCGCGCGGACTTGCTCGTTCACCGAGACGGCCGCCGCGGCGGTTTCCTGGGCATGAGCGGCGTCGGTGTGCGTCACCTGTTCGATGGGCCCGCGAATGCCGTTCGACGGCGAGAAGCCGAGGTTCCGTTGGTAGACGGAGGAGTTGTAGTAACTGCCAAGCTCCACCTTTGGATGAACCCGATACGTGCCGGCGACATACCAGGCCGAGGAACTGGTGACAAACGTCGGCATCGGAAGCCCCAGCAGCGCGGTGCTGCCATCGCTCAGCCGGTACTCGGCAAAAGTGCGGAATGCGCCGCGCTGATAGTCCCCATAGAACTGATGGCTCAGGGTGGTGCGATTCTCGAAACGGCACGGCAAGCCGCCTCCTGGAATCGGTTGGCCAAACAGAGCCGTTAGACGGGCATCGCCGTGGCCACCGCCACCCAGCACGGAATATCCCGCGGTCAACCCCGATATGGGCGTCGCCCAGCGGACTTCGCCGCCCTTGGCCCAGGACGTGAAGCGTTCAATCGGAGTGCTGGAGTCGCGGGTGCCAATCGCATAGCCACCCCGGGAATCAAACATGACCATGCCGATGTAGGCCACGTAGCTAAGCCGACCCGCTTTCTTCAGGCTGATGTTACCGTAGAGGTCACCGCCATCGTGGCTGATTATTGAGGCACGAGATCCGTCGGATACACTGACTGCGGCAGCAGCGCGAAGGTGGGATGAACTCCATGTCCTGGGTGTCGTTGAACAGACCCAGCACAGTCTTCACCCGTCCCGCGCGGATACCGATGTAGTCGTTGAACTTGTAGTCGGCGAGGGCCCAGTCGACGGCTACTTTGCCGTTGGCAATATCGCCGATGTTGCGGCTGAATACCTGGGCCCCAACGCGAAGCTTGGGCGTCAACCGAGTGGCCACGTTGAAGCCGCCGTCGGTCATCGAAAAGCTGCCATTGGTGGTCTTCATAGTGAGAAAGTTATTCCCGGATGAGACCGCGAAGCCCTGCTGGAAGAAGCCATAGACCTGGACGTCCTTGCCGGCCACCTTGAACTGACCCAGTGCGGACCCAAGGCCGAGTACGGCCAGACAGGCCAGTCGGAGAGTTTTGTTTGTCGTCATTTGATTCCCTGGAAGTTGTACAGACAGCCCATCGGCTATACCGTGCATGACGGAGCAAACAAGATGACATTGAGGAATAGTCTCTCTGGCCATGAATTTCCACGAAGAGCCATGCTAGACGCTACACCAAAGATAAATATACGGATAATACAATTGATATCGGCGCAGTGAGGCCTGTCGACCAACCGAAATAACAACGCTACACTAGTGGCATGGTTTTTCAGGCTGAGTCAGCGGGAGATATCCAGGCGGTTCGCGGCCTGTTCCGGGAGTACGAAGCCTGGCTCGGAATCGACTTATGCTTTCAGAGTTTTGAGCATGAAGTGGCTTCGTTACCGGGTGGTTATGGGCCGCCAGCCGGAGCGCTGCTTCTGGCGAAAGCTCAGGAAGCCGGGCCAGCGGTGGGGTGTGCGGGCCTTCGCCGCCTGAGCGAAGATACGGTGGAGCTGAAGCGGCTGTTCGTCCGGCCGGAACATCACGGACAGGGGCTGGGTAAGCAGCTGTTAGCCGCTGCCATCGCCGAAGCAACAGCCCGAGGTTACCGGCGGATGCGGCTGGATACAGTCCCGCAGTTGACCACTGCCATTGAGCTATACCGCCGCTGGGGGTTCCAGGAGATCCCGCCTTACAACCACAGCCCGATCGTGGGTTCGCTGTACTTCGAACTGACCCTGGCGCACCAGGGTCAGTGAAGCTGGACCGTGGGTCTCCTGATGGAAGGACTACCGCACCGGCTCGGCGGCGCTGGTCCCGGTGGAATCGGCAAACTCGACCGTTAGCGCCATCTCCGCCCACCGCCCCAACCGCGCCCACCGCCCCAGCCACGGCCGCCACCCCAACCGCGACCGCCGATGATGTTGACGCCGATCCCTGGCCCGAAGAATGGTGAACCCCAGTAAGGGCCCCATCCGCCCCAACCGCCCCAGCCGCCGTAACCACCCCAGACGGGCGGCCGCACGCTGGACACCCGTTGGCGCAACTGCGGACCCGTCTCGTAGTCGTTCTGCCGGACCGTTTCAAAAGCGTGTTCGGCCTGTTCGGTGGAGATGGTCAAGGGCGCCAATGTGCGGAACGTCAGCGTGGCCTCGGGGTCGAGAATGGTCGGGCGGCCACGGGTGAGGAGCACCCCAATGGCGGCAGCCGCAACTCCGGCACCAGCGCCGATGCCGGCTCCGGCTCCGCCCGCGGCCGCACCGCCGATGAGGGCACCCATGCCAGTGGTGGTACCGACGGCAGTGAGATCCCGCCCCACGGAGGCACCCCCTGCGTACTCAATCAGTTGCGTGACCACCGGTACCTGCCGGCCATCGGCCAGACTGATTTCGGTGAGTTCCACTGCCAGCCGGGAGGTTCCCCGGGCGCGTCCGGCCCGCACCGCTTCGGCCACCCGGCCGCCGATCGTTTGCCCGCGCCGCGCCAGCACGATGCCGTTGGCCACCAGCGGCTGCGCCAGGGTGCCCGTGAAGACTTCACCCGGGCGGCTGTGGTCACTCGACAGCACCTGATTGGTGCGAATCGAGATCCAGGTTCCGGTCGGTACCGAGACCTGCGCCGGCGTGGGCGCGGATGAGCCCGCCCCGCGCGGAGGCAATGGGGCTGGTGCCAAGCCCTGGCCAGCGGTGGCGGCAGCATCATCAAGGGACCGCCGCCAGCCGCCCTCTTGCGGTTTGGGTGGCGGGCCTTCCTCCTGGGCGGCGACGGGCGAAATGGCGCCCAGGGTGGCCAGGATTAGAACGGCGGTGGCGCGTGTCCCGCACCGGCGCACGAAGCATCGGTCATGGATGAGTGTGGTTAGTGTCAAGTTCATGGAGTGTGTCTCCCACTCCAAACAGTGCACGCCGCTGGCCGAACGCCAAACCACTGAAAATAAGAGGCTATAGCTCAACCCCAAGCGGCTGCAAGCAATCATTGGCGGTGGATTTCAACCACTCCGGCCGGGGCCAAGCGGCTAGTGCTTTCCCTTGTGGGCCAGCTGGCTGATGTGGATGGTGGGCGAGGTCCAGCAGTACCGCCAAGCGCCGCGCGTGCAGATTTCCAGGCGGCCGTTCCTGGCCAGTGCGTTCGCCTCCGCGGCGCTGTCATTGGCCCAAGGCGGCCACATCTGCGGGTGATTCTCGGCGGTGCCGGCAGGACGTTGAGACGAGGCTTCAGTCTCCGCCGCGGAAGCCGGATGGCCGGACTGGCTGGAGATTAGCAAGATCACGCTCAACAGAAATCCGGTTGCCATCCGCCCTGCGAATAGCAGCGGCGGGCCCTAGTGGACAGCCCCAAAAGTACTGAGCAGCGCCCGTGGACGTACCAGAACCCGCCCGCAGCTTTTCACGTGAGACGCTTCGGATGTCGGAAGTTTCCGATGAGACGGATAGAGGCATCGCGGATACCTACCGGCTGGCTTTGTAGTCGCCAAAAGATCCCCCGGAGGCGCAGGGAAGCCATGATTTGCTAGCCTGAAAGTTCTCCCCAAAATTCTATGCCTAAACTGTCGATTCAAGACCTGGACCTAAAAGGTAAGCGCGTTTTCATGCGCGTGGATTTCAATGTTCCCTTCGTTGTGGGCACCACGACGATCAGTTCCGACAAGCGCATCAGAGCCTCCCTGCCTTCCATCAAGTACGCCCTGGAACAGGGCGCCGGCCTGGTACTGGCCAGCCATCTGGGCCGCCCCAAGGGCAAGCCCGTGCCGGATATGTCGCTGGCGCCGGTGGCCGAGAAGCTGGCCGAGCTGCTGAAGATGCCGGTGAAGTTCGCGCCGGATTGCGTTGGCGCGGAAGTGGAAGCGATGCTGCCCAACCCGGGCGAAGTGTTGCTACTGGAGAATCTGCGCTTCCATGCCGCGGAAGAGAAGAACGACCCCGCCTTCGCCCAGCAGTTGGCCAAGTTGGGCGACATCTACGTCAACGACGCCTTCGGCACTGCGCACCGCGCCCATGCCTCCACCGTGGGCATGATCCAGTTCATGCCGCAAGCCGCGGCGGGCCTGTTGATGGATAAGGAACTGCAATGGCTGGGCAAGGCGATCTCCAGCCCAGACCGCCCCTGCGTCGCGCTGCTGGGTGGTGCCAAGGTGTCGGACAAGATCGAAGTGATCCAGAACCTGCTCAAGGTGGTGGACACGCTGCTGATCGGTGGCGCAATGGCCTACACGTTCTTCAAGGCGCAAGGCCGCCCCATCGGCAAGTCACTCGTTGAGAATGACAAACTGGACCTGGCGCGGGAGCTGATGGCCGCGGCGGGCGACAAGCTGAAGCTGCCAGTGGACACGATTGTCACGGCTGAATTCAAAGCCAGCGCGCCTTCCGAAGCGGTGACCGCGATTCCGGACGACAAGGAGGGCGTCGATATCGGCCCGGCCACCATCGCGCTCTACGAAGGCATCCTGAAGTCCGCCAAGACGGTGATCTGGAACGGCCCGATGGGCGTGTTCGAGATGCCGCCGTGGGACACGGGTACCGTTTCGCTCGCCAAGGCCGTGGCGGAATCGGGCGCGGTGAGCGTGGTCGGTGGTGGTGACAGCGAGAAGGCCATCAAATCGGCTGGCGTTGCTGATAAGATCACGCATATTTCGACGGGCGGCGGAGCGTCGCTTGAATTCCTTTCAGGAGTCGAGTTGCCCGGCGTGGCTGCCCTTACAAACAAGTAGGAGGCTCCCTCATGCGCATTGCGCTCGTTCAGGCCTGGGCGGCGTTGGCTTTGGCCACGCTGCCCGCCAGCGCCCAGCTGTTCACGCTCACCAAAGAGCAGCTGATCAAGATCACCTCGAAGAATCCATTCGAGCGATTTGAGGACGGGCGGCCAAAAGTACCCGACAACCTCATGGAAAAGGTGAAGGGCCTGAGCGCGGAAGAAGTGTGGGGAGTGCTGCCCGGCGCGGGCTACCCCAACCAGTACGAGGGCAACTGGCAGTTGCTCCATCCTGGCAAGAAGCTGGTGGGCCGCGTGGTGACCGCGCAGTTTATGCCGGTGCGCCCCGATGTGATGGATTACATCGACGGCGAGATGAAGCAGCGCAATCCTCTGGGTGGTCCGCACCACCAGTGGGCGATCGATCAACTGAAGCCGGGCGATGTGATCGTGGTGGATCTGTTCGGCAAGATCGACGGCGGCACCTTTGTCGGGGACAATCTGGCCACCGCGATCTTTGCGCTCACCAAAGGCACCGGCATGATTGTCGACGGCGGCATTCGTGATCTCGAAGGCATTTTCCCGCTAGACATGGCCGCCTACTTTCGCGGCGTCCATCCGTCCGCCATCCGGGGCGTGATGATGACCGGCTTCAACGTCCCGATTCGCGTGGGCAATGCCACGGTGATGCCGGGTGATCTGGCCTTTGGCGACCGCGAGGGCGTCTACTTTATCCCGCCACACTTGGTGGAACGGGTGGTGGACCGGGCCGAGGAGACGCACATCCACGACGAATGGACAAAGGAAAAGCTGCTCACCGGCAAGTACAAATCAATCGAGGTCTACGGATCCCCGCGTCTGCCGGAGCTTAAGAAGGAGTACGCCGACTACTTGCAGAAGAAACTGGGACGAGCTCCAGCTGCGAAGAAGAAGTAGGCTCGCCGGCGGGCTCCGGGCTCTCTTGAGGGATTTGCATCACCTGGGCTAGCGTCTTCAGATCGGCCGCACCGGCCAGGTTCAACTCATCTCGCATCACCGGGTTGGGCTTGCCGAAGAAGTAACCCTGCATCATGTGGATGCCCAGGTTCTTGACGGCCGTCGCCATTTGGGGCGTCTCAATTCCTTCGGCGATCACCGCCGCCCCCGCCCGGGCCGCCAGCGCCACGGCCCGGTCCAGCAAGCTGCGTTGCACGGGTTGTGAGAGGTTCCAGATGATCGATTTGTCGATCTTGACGTAGTCCGGCTGCAGCATCTCGATCATATCGACGCCATTGGTGCCGGCACCTAAGTCATCCAGCGCGTAACGGAATCCCTGACGGCGGAAGAACTGGCAGATGTTGCGGGTGTGTTCGACGTTGGTGATCTGGTCGCATTCCAGAATTTCAAACACAATATCCTGGGGCCGGTAGCCGCTTTGGCCAACGGCCGCGATCATCGACTCCATACATGGGCCGGGGTCGTAAACTGCGGATGGAAAGAAGTTCACGAACAGTTGGGTGTTCGGCAACTGCTGCTTCGCCGCCGTCTGCACGGCCTTGATCCGGGCGTAGCTGTCGAACTCCAGCACCTGCCCCCGCATGGTGGCCGCTTCGACAATGTCGGCCCCGTTATGAAGACGGTCCCCTTCGAGGCGAATCAGGCTTTCGTAGGCGAAGGTCCGGTTGGCCTTGAGATCAACGATCGGCTGGAAGTAGATGGAGAACTCATCCTCCGCCAGCGCGCGGTCGAACCACTCAGTCTCGACAATCCTGGCGTACTGGTCAACGTCCGGGCCGCCGAACAGGTGGGCCAAGTGCCCGCCCCCCAACTGCACCAGCTTTCGCTCCACCGGCGAAAGCCCCATCAGCAGCACTTTCGCCACATGGCCTCGAGCCGAGGAGTTCGGCGCGGTGATGGTGACGATGCTGTCCCGCCGCGTGTGCTTAATGCCAGCGTTTTGCAAGACGCGATCCACCCGGCTCGCCAAGTGCGAATGGGCCGCCCGGGCCAGCAGCACTGAGCCTTCCCCGCGGGTCTCACCAGAACAAATTGGGCAAACGCGTTTCATGCACCCCTATCAAAGGAGGCATATCGGTCACCAGATCGGGAACTTGCAGTGCGAACTGAATTCAGCGCGCACCTGCCTACTCCACCCGGACCGATTCGTAGAACCGGTCCAGCCGCTGATTGGTCACTTGGGTCACAGGAAGCACAGGCCTTCTGCGCCGCATCGGCCGCCCGGCGGCGGTCCAACTCACGAAACACATCCAACGGTGCCCGTTCGACGTAAGTAGTTGGAATTGCGAACAGTTCCGGGCCCGGGGCTTCCCGGGTTTCCTAAACGCGCCTTCTGGTCACTCGCAGCGCAGCCAAGATCAGCAGACCCAACCCGATAACCCCAGATGTGCCTGGTTCAGGGATTGCCGCATAATCAATGCCGGATGCGGACTCGATGCGGGCGAACGGAGACAAGTTCCCGAGTTCATCCAGAACCGCTACCGAACTGACGCGCACCGTATTGCCATAGGCGGAGGAGCCCTCGTAGATGTAGAGAGGACTACCAGAGCCAGGCTCATCGTCCATGGTCATGCCGACCCACAGATTTGCATTGAACCCAAATGGAGTCAAGTAGTCGAACGGCGTCAGGACAGTGAGGTAACTGGTTCCCGATCCCAGATTGAAGAAATAGCTTGAGCCCCAGAAAATGGCGAAGGAGCGGATTCGTGGATCGCCGGAATTGGTCTGGCTGCCAGTTACGCGGAAGACCGTCTTGAGGATCCCGCTCCCGCTGCCACCGCCGATAGTGAGTGTGTCATAGTATCGGGCTGAGGCCAGTTGATCCCACCATCGGCCATCCGGATCAGCATCAAAAGAACCTTCCGGATAATTGACTACTTCTAGACTATGGGAGGCTCCCAGAGTGCCATACTAGGCGTAGGCAGAAGCAAAGCCGCCAAGAGTGCCGGATGGGACGGTGTACGACGCAGTGGTGAAGACAGGCCCGTTGTTGAGAAGGTTCTCCTGCCAGTACCCCTTATTTTGACACTAATTTTGATTCTTGCATGCCTCTGTAAACGTCGAAGTCATATAAGGAGCGCCGGAGGCTTGCGTCAGCATGCCAAGGGCGAAGGCTAGAATAGCAACTTGTCTCATCAATTCCTCCGAATTGTAATAGTCAGAAATATATCAAAGAAGTCAATACGCTGGCCCGGTTCGCTTCACATCTCGCTCCACTTGACGTCTTGAAACGCCACCCGCCACACGCAGGGGCCCACTAGTTCTTACGCCTTGCAATTCATCGTGCTACCTCCGGGAAACCCGGTTCTCAAACCAGACGACATTGCCCGTTCCCTGCCCCGCCACCAGCAGATCCAGGCGTCCGTCACCATTCATGTCGACCAGCCGCGCATCATAGGCCGCCTGATTCTCGAAAATGTGGTGCGTCTGGAAGCCGCCCTTGCCGTCGCCCTCAAACCACGCCGCCACCAGGCTATCTTTGGCTACGGTGGCGAAATCGATGCGGCCGTCACCGTTGATATCGCCTTTAGCGAGCGAATGCGGTCCGGTGATGGTGGAGTTCACCTCGTGCGCCGTCCAACTCGGAGCCTCATACCAGACGGCCCCAATGCCATGGCCGCGCGTGCAGAAAACATCCGCCTTGCCGTCACCATTGATGTCGGCAATCATGACGTTGGTGGCCCCTTCCTGATTGCCGGCAATCAGGTGGCGCTTCCAAGGCTCGGTCTTCGCGCCGGACCAGAAGGCGAACCAGTTGCCCCCCTGCGGGATTTTGGCACCCGCCGCAATGTCGGCGCGGCCGTCGCCATCAATGTCGGCGATGTCGAGATAGTGGCTTAGGCCCGGGGCATCGCCCTGCGCGAAGACGTGGCGCGCTAAGGTCTTACCGTCCCACCAGGCCAGCGAGTTCGCAAAGGGTCCCTTGGGCTGCGCGCTGTTGCCCGCAAAGTCCGGTATGCCGTCACCATTCACATCCCCCACGGCCAGCCCATGGATGCCATCGACGCCGCCTTTCTTGGCGTCGTCAATCGTGTGGACCTTCTGTGAACCGCACTCGATCCAGACGATCAGGCCGGGCGAATATTGGGCACCCACAAAATCCGGGCAACCATCCCGGTTCAGGTCGAGAACGGCGGCGTGGATCAGATTTGGCCCTTCCAGTAGTACTTTCTCTTTCCATGGGTCACCGGGCTTAGCCGGAGCGGTGAACAACGTCGTGACATTGTTGCCGGAAGCGATGATGTCCATCTTGCCGTCACGGTTGAAGTCCAAGCCGACCGCGGTCAGGTAGTTGGCAGACTTGGTGGACACGACATGCCGCTTCCACAGCGGCTCCGTTTCATTCCAATAGATGCGGACGTTCTTGGTCGCCCGGCCCCCGGCAATAATCTCCGGGCGTCCGTCGCCATTGAGATCGGCCACGGTCAGGTCTTCGGTAGCCATGCCGCCATCGTCGATCGGCGCGTGCGTCCATTTTCCGTCAGGCTGCTTCTTGTAGATCCGGACACCGAAGTTCTTCTCGCGCCAACCGGCCAACAATTCGTCGGACCCATCCTGATCGAAATCCGCCCACCCCAGCGCATGCGCCGCCGCCAGGCGTTCCTCGATCACGGTCGGCTTCCAGGCCGTGCCCAGTGCCGAGCGGTACTTCGGGTCCGGCGCCGGACCCTGCGGGGTCAGCGGCGGATGCGGCTCCTCGTAGACCACCAGTCCATTTCCATGCCAAGGTTGAACCGTCGCCAGGATCCGCCGCGCGTTCACGCGCCCCAGCTTGATCTCGCCCGGATCGCCTTCGCCAATCTTGTGCCGCGCCCAGGCGTTGCCCGTCTTCTTCAAGATGTGGACGCCCTCACGAGCCGCCAGCCAGATCTCGTCGCGGCCATCGCCGTCGTAGTCCTCGACGATCAGATTGTGCCCGATGTGTAGCGTGTCGTCAGCCACTTCCACGGGCCAGGTATCCTTGGCCGGATCTTGGGGAACGCGGAAGACCAGCAGGCGCAAACCTTGGCCGCTCCAATCCGGGCCTTTGGTGCCACGGCCATGCAGCGGAGCGACAATCAGTTCCTTGCGGCCGTCACCATCAATGTCCCCCCAGCGGATGCGGTGGAGCGTTGGCTCCTCTGAGATCGCATACATGGGCCAGATCTCGTCCCTGCCGGTGTTCTTCAGCCACTGTAGGGTTCCGCCAGAAGCCGTATTCGTCGGCTGCCACGACGCACCGAGAGCGATATCCAGCTTGCCATCACCGTCGATGTCATGGATGGCGAGACAAACGTTGTCTTTCTCCGCCGGCCGCTGATAGACCGTGTGCGGGCGCCAGCTGGGGTTCTCATACCAGACCACTTCCTTCGGCAACACGGCCACAATGTCGAGCTTGCCGTCGCCATTCATGTCCGCTGTCGCGACCGCATAGACGACACCCAGATCAGAACCGATTTGTTGGGTTCGAAAACGAGGCTCGGCCAGCAGCGGCGCAGCCGCCAGCAACGACAGAAAGACATTTCGCATGTGCGGATTCTATCGAACTGGCTGACCGGGGCGCGCTGAGGACTGGGGCGTGCTGAAGTACCGGGACTTCAGCCGCATAGCTTTCAGCACCATTCCGCTGCCGATGTTCGTACCCGCGGCGGTCAGCACCCAGAGATTCAGCATGGGCATCTACCGCAACCGGCGGTGCTGACCACACGGGTAAAGGCCAAGATCCTGAACAGAAACGGCAACATCATCAATGGCCCTTGCGGGCAGCAGAATGGCGCACGGGGAGAAGTCATCGTGCCCAGCAGTGTCCTGGCAGCGGCAGACAGCACCATGCCAAACGGCCGAAAGGGGACAGACGAAGCAGCATCCGGGTGGACCGCTGCGCCCGGCGATGGCTCACCCATGCGGCGGCCACGGGATGGGGTCCCTCCTGCGGGTCGGGGTTTGGTCTGAGCGTCGAAAATGGACCGCGGCCAGCGGAGCGGTCTGCTCGGCCGACGCACAGCGGTCCGCGATTGAATCCCGCTAAAGAACGTCCGCGAACCCGCGCTTCAGTTGCCGGAAGATCAGGCCGCCCACCACAAACACCGTCACCGAGAAAGCGGCCGCATACGCCAGGTCGCCCAGTGCCGGGGAGGTGTGCGAGAGCAAGCCGCCGCGATACACCTGGACAAAAGCTGTCAACGGGTTCAAGCGCGGCAGCCAGCGCAGCCGCTCCGGCACCTGGCTTACTTCGATGAAGATCGGCGTCACCCAGAACCACAGCGTCAACAGCACCATCACCGCCTGCGCCGTGTCCCGCAAATAGACCTGGAAGGCCGCCACGATCCAGGAAAGCCCCGTGGCCAGCAGAGCCAGTAGGAAGACGAACACCGGCAGCCACAGCAACGCCCATCCCACTCCCCCGCCCCACACCAGCACCGCAATCACGGCCAGCACCAGCGAGATGGCGTGGCTGATCAACGAAGAGCAAAAGATCGACAACGGCACCAGCTCAGAGGGGAACACCGTCTTGGTGATCAGATTCGATGATTCAATCAACGACGTCGAGGACCGTTGCACCGTCTCCTGGAACAGCATCCACGGCAGGTAGCCACAAAAGACGAACAAAGTGTAGCTGTCGGTCCCGGCGTTCTTGGGCACCGGCGACCCCATGGCGAAATGGAAAA
This sequence comes from Bryobacteraceae bacterium, assembly GCA_947458745.1. GTDB lineage: Bacteria > Acidobacteriota > Terriglobia > Bryobacterales > Bryobacteraceae > JAPKYZ01. The sequence goes on from CANGYQ010000017.1 coordinate 58,900, forward strand.
CGAACGTCCAGCTCAACAGCAGCACCAGGGGATGGATGACGCCCCACAGCCAGCCGCCGGCGGAGCCGACGAAGCGGCGCTCAAAGTCACGCCGCACCAACTGGTACAGCAACGCCCGGCGCTCAATCAGATTGCGGAAGAACTGCGTTCCCGGAAGACTACTCAAGACGCCGCACCCACGCATTGCGGAACTTCATCACCGTCACCGGGGCATCCTTAAAGCCGGAATGATCCTGTAGCCGGATGCGGCCCGGTGGGCAAGCGCCCTGGCCGCCGTCCTTCTTCAACTGCTGGTCCGCCTTCTCGCTGATCTGCACGTGGTCCTGCACCAGGATGCCGTTCACTAGGGCGGTCACCGTAGCTGGCTTGGCGATCTTGCCCGCGGCATCGCACTGCGGCGCATGGAAGACCACATCGTAGCTTTGCCATTCCCCGGGCTTGCGAGCGGCGTTCACAAGCGGCGCGGCTTGACCATAGAGCGCGCCCAACATGCCGGTGACGTAGGTGGGGTTCTCGAACGAATCGAGAATCTGCAGTTCATAGCGCTCCATCAAGTAGAGACCACTGTTGCCCTTCATCTGGCTCTTGTGGCCGGGCATCACCGGAACATTAAACTCCAGGTGCAACTGGATGCTGCCGAACTTCTCCGCCGAATAGATGTCGCCGGAGCCGCTGGTGCAGACGATCTCGCCCTGGCTTTCGCGGCAGCGGTTGGGTTGACCATCGGCGGTGGTCCAGCGTGAATGACCCAGCAAAAGAGCATCCGAAGGCGCAGAGGAGGCCGAAGCGGCGGGCATCACCACCCGCGGCTCCTGCGCCAGCGCGGTGGCTAGGCAGAGAACAAGAATTTCCATGGTCCGTCCGTTATCATCGCAAACCACCGGATCAGCGGAACAGCTGTCATAAAACCGAACAGGCGTGAGCCAAAGCCCACGCCTGCTTGAGTTCCGATGCCAAGGGCGGTACGTTCGCTTAGCTGGCGGCCGCTTCCCGCGCTGAGGCCAACGCGGCATCGTAGTCCGGATGGTCGGCCACTTCCTTCACATACTCAACGTGCTTCAACACGTTGTCTTTGCCCACCACAAAAATCGCACGGCTTTCCACGCGCCATTCCTTGATCAGAGTACCGTAGGCCGCACCAAATGAACCGGTCTTGTGATCTGACAGCATCTTGATGTGATCCACACCAAAGCTGGTGCACCAGCGGGTTTGGGCAAAGGGCAGATCCATGGAGACCGTGAGAATTTCCACGCCCTCCAGTTTGCCAGCTTCATCGTTGAAGCGCTTGGTCTGCATATCGCACACCGGCGTATCGAGACTCGGCACGACGCTGATAATCCGCACCGTGCCGCCCTCGCCAAGGCTGGCGGGCGAGAGGGTTTTGTCGACAACATCAAAATCCGGGGCCTTGTCGCCGGGCTTTAGCTCCGGGCCGACGAGGGTCAGCGGATTGCCATTGATGGTAGTTGCTCCTGGACGTTCCATACCTTCGAGAGTACCAAGGCCGGGGGCCACCGGGTTCGCTAGAGCGCGGCCGCCAGCTCGTCCGCCGTCGACATGGCCATCTGGCAGACAAAGTTGTCGCACACTTGAGCGCCTGGCTCACCCGGCTCCAGCGTGACGCGATGGAAAGGCGAGAACTTGCGGTGCACCACGGTGATCAAGTCGCGCGCCGTCTCTGGAGTGCCGGTCAGCTTCACCTCGCGCAAGGGCCGGCTGCTGGCGACCAGTGCGATCAGCATCTGCGGCGCTGTCATGGGTTGACCGGCCAGGCGCGAACTGAACGCAGCTAGAGCGCGCTCGGCGGCCTCGGTCTCACCCAGCCGCAGCAGATTCATCACCGCCACGCTGTTGCCCGATGGTTCCGCGCCGTCGTAGTCCTCTTTCAGCCGCATCACCAGCTGGCTATCGCCCTCAATGGTCGAGAAGAAGCCGCCCTGTTCCGCATCCTCAAACAGACGCCGCATGTCGGCGGTGAGGCTGCGGGCCAGCTCGAGATCGGCCGTGTCGAAATCGGTTTCGTAGAGATCGATCAGCGCTTGGCTGAAGCAGGCGTAGTCGTCCAGGAACCCCGGAATCGCGGCATCGCCTTCGCGCCAACGCCGCAGCAGAATGCCGTCCGGAGTGATCATGCGGGTCTTGATAAATTCAGCGGACCGGCGGGCAGCTGCGCCATAGCGCGCCTCACCCAGCACCTGCGCGCCCTTGGCAAACGCAGAGATCATCAGGCCGTTCCAGCTGGTCAGCACCTTGTCGTCCAGATGAGGACGCACGCGTTTGGCGCGCACCTCCATCAGGATCTTCCGCGCCCGTTCCAAGCGCTCCGGATCAATCAGCGGACCGGCTTGGTAGAGGATATTGCGGCCCGTGAATTCGGCATGCGGATCTTCGGTAACATTGCCGGACGGCACGGCACCGAAGGCCTCGCAGAACCAGGCCGCATCCTCACCCAGTAGAGTGTGAAGCTCATCCCAGCTCCAAATGTAGAACGCGCCCTCGCCCTTTTCGTGCGGATCAGCCGGGTCCAGCACGCTGTCGGCGTCTTCGGCGGAATAGAACGCACCATCAGCGTGGGTCAAGTCACGCAAGACGTATTCGAAGATCTCCCGAGCCACCTGCGCGTACTGCTGATCACCGGTGAGCTGGAACGCCTCCAGATACGAGATCGCCAGCTGCGCCTGATCGTAGAGCATCTTCTCAAAGTGCGGCACAAACCAGCGCGCATCCACCGAATAGCGATGGAAGCCGCCGCCCAACTGGTCATTCATGCCTCCCTTGGCCATCTCCCGCAAGGTGAGCAGCGCCATCTCCAGCGCCTCATCGTTCGCCGCCCACACTGATTCGCGCAACAGAAAGTTCAGCACCACCGGGCGCGGAAACTTGGGCGAGTTCCCAAAGCCACCCAGCCTCGGGTCGAAGCTCCGCCGCAGGGCCAGATAGAGCCGGCTCCGGACGTCTTCTTCCGCTGCCACCGCACCCGCCGGACCCAGCGCCGTCACCCGGCGCAGCTCTTCCAGAATGTTTTCGCCCGACTGCTCGATCCGTTGCTGGTCCGCACGCCAGGCGTTCGCCAACTGGATCAGCACCGACGGGAAACCAGGCCGCCCGTAGCGGTTGTCCGGGGGAAAATAGGTGCCGCCATAAAACGGCTTCAGGTCAGGCGTCAGAAACACCGACATCGGCCAGCCGCCAGAGCCGGTGGTGGCCTGCACAAACGTCATGTAGATGCGATCAATGTCGGGCCGCTCTTCACGATCCACCTTGACGGGCACAAAGCCCTGGTTCAACAGCGCGGCGATCTGTTCATTCTCGAACGACTCACGCTCCATCACGTGGCACCAGTGGCAGGTGGAATAGCCGACCGAGAGGAAGATCGGCTTGTTCTCATCGCGGGCTTTCGAGAACGCTTCCGGGCCCCAGGGGAACCAGTCCACGGGATTGTGGGCGTGCTGTTGGAGGTAGGGGCTTTTCTCGTTCAGGAGTCGGTTGGTGGGCATGCGGTACCTTCTTGTAGTATGGATGCCCTCGCGACCCTGATTGACTGGCTCCGCATTCCCAGCATCTCGTCGGACCCCGCCCACAACGCTGATACACGCCGTGCGGCGGAGTTCGCCGCTGATCTGCTCAAGAATTTGGACCATGTCGAACTGATCGAGGCACCCGGGCGTCACCCGCTGGTCTACGCCGACTGGCTGCACGCCCCCGGACGGCCGACGCTGCTGTTCTATGGCCACTACGACGTCCAACCGCCGGAGCCGCTGGATGAGTGGCACTCGCCGCCCTTTGAGCCCACCCTCCGCCGTGACCCCCACTTGCCCGGGGCCAACATTTACGCCCGTGGCGCGGCCGACGACAAGGGTCTCGCACTTACACTGATCTGGGCCGTGCGCCAGATGCTCGAAGAGCGAGGCTCACTCCCGGTCAACGTCCGGTTCCTGATCGAAGGCGAAGAAGAATCAGGTGGCGAGCATATCGAGCAGTTCGTGGCCGAACACCCCGAACGCCTGGCCGCCGACGCTGCCGTGATCGCCGATACCGAGATGTTCGCGCCGGAGCTACCCACGCTGTGTGTCGGGTTGCGCGGCATCGTCTATGGCGAGATCCATGTCGAAGGCGCGCGGACAGATCTGCATTCCGGCGTCTATGGCGGTGCGGCGCCCAACCCGCTGCAAGCGATGGCCGAGATCATCACCGCGCTCAAGGGCCGCGATGGGCATATCAACATTCCCGGCTTTTATGAACGCGTCTCACCGCCGTCTCCACTGGAGCGCGCGGCCTGGGCGCGGCTGCCGTTTGATGAGGCCGACTATCTGGCGCGCGAAGTCGGCTCCGCGGAATTGACGGGCGAACCGGGCATCGGACTATTCGAACAGCTGTGGGCCCGGCCCACCTTTGAGGTGCACGGCATCCGCGGCGGCTTCATTGGCGAAGGGGCCAAAACTGTCATCCCCGCGCGCGCCGTCGCCAAGGTCAGCTTCCGGCTGGTGGCAGATCAGCAGCCCGCCGAGGCGGTGGAGCAGATTGAGGGCGCGATTGCCGCCGCCACGCCACGCGGTGTCCGGGCCAGCTTTCAGTTGCTGTCGGCTGCCGCCCCGTCGCTGGTGGACACCAGTAACCGGTACATCCAGGAGGCCGCGCAGGCAATGACGGAGACGTTTGGCGCGGAGACCGTCTTCACCCGCTCCGGTGGCTCCATTCCGGTGGTCGGCCTGTTCGACCAGCACCTGCACATCCCCAGCATCATGCTGGGCTTCGGGCTGCCGGATGACAACCTGCATGCGCCCAATGAGAAGCTATATCTACCGAACTTCTTCCGGGGGATCGACGCCACGCGGCGCTTGATCGAACAAATCGGAGCGCTCCGAAGCACGTAACCGCTAGTGGACATCAAGGACCAAGTCAAGGCCGCCGCCGACATCGCGCAGATTGTGGGGGAGGTGGTGCGCCTGAAGCCCGCCGGACCGGCCCGCTTCAAAGGGCTGTGCCCATTCCACCAGGAGAAAAGCCCGTCGTTCCACGTGGATCGGGGCAAGCAGTTCTATCACTGCTTTGGCTGCGGCAAGGGTGGCGATGTCTTCAACTTCCTGATGGAAATCGAAGGCGTCACGTTCTTTGAGGCCTTGAAGTCGCTGGCGGAGCGTTACGGGATCACGATCCCCAAGCGGAATGATTTCTCCAACGCCGAAAGCCAGGAGCGCGATGCCGTGGCGGCCATCCAGGAAATTGCGCTGCGGCATTACCGTGACGCGCTGGACGGCGAGGCGTTGCAGTATCTGAAGAAGCGCGGCGTCACCCCAGCGGCGATGGATGAGTTTGCGCTGGGCTACGCGCCGGCCGGTGCGTCGCTGACGCAGAAGCTGCGCCGCGATTTTCCACCCGCCGCGCTGGCGGCCTCCGGCCTGATCATCCAACGCGACGACGGCTCGCTTTATGACCGTTTCCGCCACCGGGTGATGTACCCGATCCACAATGAATCCGGCAAGCCGATCGCCTTTGGCGGACGGGCACTGGGCGATGATGAGCCGAAGTATCTGAACTCTTCTGACACCAAGCTCTACACCAAGAAAAAAATTCTCTACAATTTGCACCGCGCCAAAGAAACGATCCGGCGTCTGGACTACACCATCATTGTTGAGGGCTACATGGACGTGATCGGAGTGGTGCAGGCGGGAGTGAAGAATGTGGTGGCTACGTGCGGCACCGCCTTGTCGGAGTTACACGTTCAAGCCCTGCGCCGTCATGCCGAAGAAGTGGTTCTGTTGCTGGATGCGGACAAAGCGGGTAAGGCCGCGATGGATCGCATGGGGCCGCTGATTGACGAACTGATGCGTATCCGGGTGCTGCAACTACCCGCCGGGCAGGATCCGGACGAGTTTGTGCTGGAACATGGAGTGACGGCCTTTCAACAGCGTCTGAGCCGTGCCACGCCTTACCTGGAATGGCTGCGAGACCGCGCGGTGGAACGTTTCCCCGCCACGGTCGAAGGCCGTATGCAAGCGTACCGCGAAGTGATTCGCCCGGCCCTGAAGCGCGTCCGCGACAAATTGGAGCAGCGCGCGCACGTCAACAGTCTGGCGGCCTACCTGGGAGTGGAAACTAAGTCGATCTTTGATGATCTCCGGCGCGATGCGGCCGCGCCCGCCCGTGACGAAGCCCCACCCGCCCCCAGCCTGACGCACAACGAGATGCTGCTAGTGAATGGTTTGCTGGACAACCCCGACGAAGCACGTCTGATGGCGGCCCGGCTCAAGGTGCTGGAAAGCTGGCACAGTTTTACGATGCGGCGGGTGATCGAGGAAATCATCCGGATGGTCGAGGCCCAGGTCAGTTTGTCGTTTGAGGGTTTGGACGCCCGGTTGACGCCTCATGAACGAGCACTCTTAGCGGCCGCCGTACTGGCCGATAAAGCCCACGAACAAGTAGCTTTGCCGCAGTTGGAGGCGTGTCTGGTCAGTTTGGAAGCCGTCGAGGCCGAAAAACAGGTTATGGCACTGCGCACAAAGATTCGTGCTTTGGAGAAAGAGGGCCGGTTCGCCGAGGCCTCGGAATTGATGGCGCAGCTGCCTAACCGGCGGAGCAACCCACCGCCGCGCGGAAAGGCGTAACGTAATAGATAGAAGTTGGAAGCGGATTCGCTTACCAGGGGTTGGTTGGGAATTGAAATCGGAGTTGCAGTGTCAGGCGAAGACAAGTTTTCGAGACTGAGGCTGAGTGACGAAGGTGGTTTCCGGGCGGATGACGATGCCGGGGAGATACTGCCTGACGAAGTGACGGCTGCGCCGGAGCTAGCCGACATCTTCGCCAACCTGGAACTGGCGCCAGAGGAACTGGCTGAGTTTGAGTTCGCCCAGGAGCTGACCGAGAAAGAGTTCACCGACAAGGAGTTGGTCGACAAGACCAACGATCCCGTCCGGATGTACCTCCGCGAGATGGGCACCGTGCCCTTGCTGACGCGTGATGGCGAAATTGAACTGGCCCGCCGCGTGGAGCGCGGGCAATCGATCGCCCGCCGGGCACTCTACCGGTCGCCGTTGATTATCCGGGAAGTGTTGCACCTGGGCCGCGAGTTTTCGCAAGGCCGCGTGGCCATCCACGAGATTCTGCCTCCGCCCGACACGCTGCTGGACGAAGAAGAGACGGAAGTCAGCCCCCAGGAACAGGAGTTCGCGGCGAAGATTGAGGAAATCGAGAAGGCCTACCGCAAGGCGCAACTGGCCAGCCAGAAACTGCTTTCCCTGTCGCGCCAGATGAAGCCCAAGCAGCACCGGCGGGAACGATGGCAGTTGGGCCGCAGCCTGATCCAGATCTCGCACCTGCTGCGGCAGATCCAGTTTGGCTACGGAGTGAAGCGGCGGCTGAAGTCGCAGCTGCGCAGCGCAGTGGATGAACTCCGCTTGCTCGAACGCGAGATCACCCGAATCCAGCGCCGGGTGGAAGGCGATGAGAGTGCGGCGGCCACCGCCCGCCGCCGGGAGTTGCGGCAACACACGGCGCGCATCCAGCAGTTGGAAGAAGAGTTTGGGGCCAGTGCGACGGATCTGCGCCGCACGCTCTCCATCGTGGAACGTGGCGAAGCCGAAGCCGACGGTGCCAAAAAGCAATTGATCGAGGCTAACCTGCGGCTGGTGGTGTCTATTGCCAAGCGCTACACCAACCGCGGGCTGCAGTTTCTCGACCTGATCCAGGAAGGCAACATCGGCCTGATGAAGGCCGTCGACAAGTTTGACTACCGGCGCGGCTACAAGTTTTCCACGTACGCCACCTGGTGGGTCCGGCAGGCGATCACGCGTGCCATCGCCGACCAGGCGCGTACCATCCGCATCCCGGTGCACATGATCGAAACGATCAACAAACTGGTCCGCACGCAGCGCCAGATGCAACAGGAACTGGGGCGGGAACCAACCACCGAAGAACTCTCGGCGCGCCTGGACTTAGCCGTCCACAAGGTACGCCGCGTGCTGCGGATTGCCCAGGAACCGATCTCACTGGAAACGCCGGTGGGTGAAGAGGATGAGTCGCATCTGGGCGACTTCCTGATCGACAAACGCGTCACCTCGCCGTCGGAGGCCGTGATCAACCTGAACCTGCGGGACCAGACCGCACAAGTGCTGAAGACTCTTTCGCCACGCGAAGAGAAGATCATCAAAATGCGCTTTGGGCTGCAGGATGGCAGTGAGCACACGCTGGAAGAAGTGGGCCAGCACTTTGCCGTCACGCGCGAACGGATTCGCCAGATCGAAGCCAAAGCCTTGCGTAAGCTCCGCCACCCCAGCCGGAGCCACCGCCTCCGCGCATTCCTGGAAACGGGCAACGCCGAATAGACGGCCCTTTAGGGCTGCCGGTAGATTTGCTCCACCAGGGGCACAATCTGCTCCGGTACCAAGTGCTGCCACGGCACTCCTTCGGCCAGCCGGGTGCGGACATCGGTGGCCGAGTGCGCATCAAAGGAACGGTCCAAGGGCAGGTTAGTGATGCGATGCGCCAGATGCGGTGGCGGCTCGTAGTGACCCAACCGGGACGCCACCAGCAGTGAATACTCAGTCAGCTGGCGCTCAATCGAATCACCGTCTGCATACTTCCAGGTGACAATCCGCTCGGCCGCGTCGCGCCCACAAACGAAAGCGATCTCCACCTGCGGACCCCAGTGGAGGCGGCACTCCCGTGCCATCTCGATAAACAGTCCGCGGTCCATCTGCGCCACCGAAAAGTGCGGATACGGTTCGCAGGCCGCCACCATCAGCCGCAGCCGCTCCATCGCGCAGACGTGATCAAAGATCTTGTGTGGCATAGCCGACGGCAAGGCCAGCACCACCTCGGGAGCGAAGGCTAAAGCCTGCTCCGCCAACGCCAAATGGGCCAACGTGGGCGGATTAAAGGAACCGGGTAAGATAGCCAGGCGTCTCACGGATGAGCCGACCGCAGGCGTTGACCCGCCGGGAGCGCGACGCCAGAGTTTCACAGCTTCTATCGTAAGGCCGAAAGCCGGGGTATCGTAAAACAATATGTTCAGTTGGATCTGTCCAAAATGCGGGAAAGATGTTCCGCCCTCTTACACGGAGTGCCCGAACTGCGCTGCGCTGGCCGCGACGGCGCCCGTTCCACCGCCACAGGCGGCCGCGCCGCCGGCTGGATATCCGCCGCCAAACTATCCGCCACAAGCGCCGCCCGGCTATCCCCCGCAGCAGTTCCCGCCACCCTACAGCCAGCAGCCCTATCCGCAGGCACCGCAAGGTTACCCGCCGCCTCCACCCCAGGGTTATCCGCCGCAACAGTATCCGCCGCAGTACGCGCAACAGTATCCGCCGCCCGGCTATGCGCCTCCGGCCCCGCCACCGGCTGCCGCGGCGCCACCTCCGCCACCTCCGCCACCTCCTCCGCCTCCGCCTCCACCCGCGGCGGCAGCGGAGTTGCCACCACCCGAACAGCGCCGGCCGCCCAAGCCGGCGGGATTTCTGTTCGGTGGACAGGAAGAAGCACCACCTTCCTCCGGGTACGCCCCACCGTCGGGATATGCACCGCCCCCCACTGGACCCCGTCCACCGTATGCTGAGCCCAAGGCCGGTTTGCCGCAATGGCTGGTGATGGTGGGCGTCGCCGCCGTGGTGGGCTTGATCATTGCCAGCGCCGTCTGGTGGAAGCAGCGCTCCGCCACGGAAGTGGCCCCCATGGCCGCTGCCACGGAGCCGGGCGCCCCCGCCGCCGCGACCAACGCCCACCCACTGGCCAAGCTGATCGAGATTAGCGGCTTCCGGCTCTCTGAAGATAAGGCGCAGCGTGCCAGCGTGAAGATGCTGATCATCAACCACTCCACAGCCGATACCGGACAACTGGAATTGACGGTCACCCTGAAGGCCGTCAACGCCAAGTCCGGCGACACACCGCTCGCCACGTTTGACGTCCGGGTCCCGGCAATAGAACCGCTGGGCACGCGCGAAGTGTCCGCCCCCATCAAGACCACGCTGCGCGCCTATGAACTGCCGGACTGGCAGTTTATCCGCGCGGAGTTCGAGATCAAGTAAGCACCGCCCCGGGACACTAACGAACCGCGATGCCCAGCGCCTTCAGCGCCGCATCGCGGTTTTGCTTTGCCGCCCCATCATTGGGCCGGAGAGCCAGCGCACGTCCAAAGTGCCGCAGCGCCCGTGGAGCGTCTCCCATCTGGAGCGCGCAGCGGCCCATCTCCGCCGGGATGGCGTATTCATCGGGCAGACGTTGCTCCCAAGGCTCCAGCAGGCGGAGGCATTCCCCGGGCTCGACGGCTCTCGCCAACTGGATCTGCGGACGCAACTGGTGTGGCGATTCAGTGGTGACGTGCCGCCAGAGAGTCTCCTCCGTATGCCAATGCCCAACCTGCCTCCAGCCGAGGGTGCCCAGCACCACGACGGGCAGATAAGCAGCCCAGTGCGGCCGCAGGCGAGCAAGCACCAAAGCCGCGAGCGCCGCAAAAACGGCCAGCGGCAGATACATCCGCCGGTCAGCGGAAAGATCCTGCAACGGTACGATCGATGACGAAGGCAACAACAGCAACAGCCCCGCAATGGCCAGTTGCCCGGCCCGAAAACGAGCCACCAGGATCGCCACCGTCAGCAGGATCACCCAGCCCGCCCAGCCATACGTGGTGGAGATCTCCGGGTCCAGCGTTAACCCCACCGGGAACGCCAGCAGCCGCAGATACCGGCCAATGACGGCACCCTGGGCCGCCAGGTACTCCAGCGGCGCAATGCCGGCCTGCGTGCCCGCACCGGAGCCCGGGGTCATCACCACCGCCCACACGCTCCAGGCTCCGGCTGCAGCGGCGACGCCGTAGGTGACGGCCAGTGGACGCCAGGCACGCCGGTGGATCAGGGCCAGCACCAGCGGTAGCGCGAGCGCATCTTCTTTCGACAGCACCGCCGCCGCGAACCAGCAGCAAGCCAGCCACGGCCGGTCATCAAGCCAGGCCTTCAGCGTCAACAGGCAGAACAGCGCCGCCAACAGAGTGGCTCGCGCGAAGACGTAGCTCACCGCCTCCGCTTGCAAGGGGTGAAGGGCGAAGATCATTGCCGCGACCACGGCCAGTCGCCTGTCCATCAGCCGCGAGAGGACCTGGAACACGAGACAGCTATTGGCCCAGTGCAACAGCACGTTCACCAACAGGAACGCCCAAGCGGCGTACTGCCCCCGGCCCTCCAAGTAGCCGGTGCCGTTCAACCAGAAGCTGAGCTGCGTCACCGGGCGGACCGGGCTGCCGGAGCCCTCAAACAGCGAATAGTCATCCAGATGAAAGCTTCCGCCGGGCGTCGCATAGAAGACGGCCAGCACCAGCAATGCCAGCTGAACATAGGGGCTTCGGATCAGGCGCGCCATGAACCCACCCTGGGCCCCGAGCCGGTGCCCTCAGCCGCGCCTGCTAAAATCGCGGGTTGGCCCTCAAGAAAGCTGCAAAACCGGTGGCGGCTCATTCCGTCACCAAACCGAAAACGGCCGCCGAACGCAAGGCGCGCGTGGAACGGATCCTGGCCCTGCTGGACCAGATGTTCCCGAACGTCACCTGCGCGCTGCACCACACCAATGCCTGGGAATTGCTGGTCGCCACCATTCTCTCGGCCCAGTGTACCGATGAACGGGTCAACAAAGTGACGCCCGGCCTGTTTGCCAAGTACCCCACCATCGAAGATTTCGCCGCCGTCAGCCAGGCGGAACTGGCCGTGGACATCCATTCGACCGGCTTTTTCAACAACAAGGCCAAGTCGGTGATCGGTGCCGCCAAGAAGATCCTGGGCGAGTTCGGCGGCGAAATTCCGCAGGACATCGATCAACTGCTGACCGTGCCCGGCGCGGCGCGCAAGACCGCCAACGTTGTGCTCGGCACCGCCTTCGGCATTGCCAGCGGCGTAGTCGTCGATACCCACGTCTCACGCCTGTCGCAGCGCCTGGACCTGACGCGCGAGACGACGCCCGAAAAGATTGAGCGTGATCTGGTGAAGCTGCTGCCGCAATCGCGCTGGATTCAGTTCTCCCATCAACTGATCCACCACGGCCGTGGCCTCTGCACCGCGCGCAACCCCAAGTGTGCCGAGTGCCCCATGGAATCGCTCTGCTACGCCAAGGACAAGACCGTATGACGGCGCGCTGGCTCGTCTTGGCGCTGCCGCTGCTGCTGGCCGGTTGCGTCAACCACCCCAACACGTGGATGCCAGAAGGCGAACGCAAGCCCTTCCTGGGGCCGGAGCCGAAGGATCATGCCGCTGCTGCAGATCTCAACAAGCAAACCGCCAAAGAGACCGTGCGGCTCTACCGCGAGAACGCCCAGCGCGTGAAGGTGAGCTGCGATGGCACCGTTCGCGTCTTCGTCAACGCTCGGGCGGTGGGTGCCGGGGCGTGTCCGATCAGCGCGGCTATCCCCGCGGGAACACTGGTGCCGAAAACGGTGCCCGTCATCGAGATTGAAGCGGATGCGCCAGTGCTGCTGAAGCGGGTTGAACTGGAGCCTTAAGGCGACCCGTGGCGCTCGTCTACATCCTGTTCGGCTGGCTTCTCACCGTCTCGGCAAGCATCGCCGCCGGGGCCTTGTTGGGACAGCGAGTGAGGACGCGCTTCTCCTTCCCACTAGCCTTCGTCACCGGCAGCGCAATTTTGAGCTTGGCCGTCTTCACGCTGGGCATGACGGGACTGGTCTACAAGGGCACGTTCCTCGCCTTGGGCCTCCTGTCGATCGGCGGGGCGACGTGGCGCAAGGCGTGGGCTGAGCTGGACTGGGCGCCAGTCGAAAGATGGTTCTGGATGGGCTTTGCGCCCTTCACCGTGCTCTATTTTCTGAACGCCGCCGCGCCGGAGATGAGCCCCGATGGCATGGCGTATCACTTGGGCTTGGTGGCGCGCTACTACCGTGAGCACCGCCTGATGCCGATCCCGGACAACATGTACGCCAGCTTGTCGCAGGGCGTCGAGATGCTGTTCCTGTTCGCCTACACGTTTGGCCGCCATTCCGCGGCGGCGCTGGTGCACTTCAGCTTTCTGGTCTCGCTGGCGCTGATGATCGCGCAAACGTTTCCGGGGCGAGTGGGCACAGTGGCGGCGTTGCTGGTCTATGCCAGCCCCATCGTCGGCGTCGATGGCATTAGCGCCTATGTCGATGTCGCCGTGGCGGCGGTGTGGTTCGCGCTCTACGTGCTGGCACGTGGCGAAAAGCTGGCGGTCCCAATGGGCGTGCTGGCGGGCTTTGCGTTTGCGGCGAAGTACACCGCGGGCTTGGCCTTGATCTATGCAATGTGGCATCACCGCAAGCGGGCCATGGTGATCCTGGGCGTCGCGCTGATCTTCATGCTGCCCTGGTTGATCCGGAACTGGCTCTGGCTGGGCAACCCGGTGGCGCCGTTTGCCAATGCCGTATTCCCCAACCCGCACATCACGGTGGCGTTTGAGCGCGAGTACTCCGAATGGATGCGCCACTACGGTGTGGAAAGCCTCCGCGAATGGCTGACCAACATCACGGTGCGGGGCGAGAAGCTGGGCGGCTTTTTGGGGCCAATCTTTCTGCTGGCGCCGCTGGGCATCACGGAATGGGGCTGGCTGTGGGCCGGCGCGACGTATCCGTTGAACGTCGGCACCCGTTTTCTGATCCCCGCGCTGCCGTTTCTCGCGGTGGGCATGGCGAAGCGTTTGTGCCGGTGGACGTGGCTGGGGTCGGCGGTGTTGCTGTTGCACTTGGTGCTCTCCTGGCCGGCCGTCTACAAGCGGTACGCCTGGCCCTACACGTGGTTTCTGGAAGGCCTGCCCCCGATGCGAGCCGTCCTGCGGCGGGAGCCCGAGGACGGCTATCTCAATCACAAGCGTGCGGAGTATCGCTCCGCGCGGCTAGTCGAAACCTTTGTCCCCGTAGGCGAGCGTGTCTTCACCTGGTCCGGCATGCCGGAGGCATACACTTCGCGGCGCGTCACGGTGTCGATGAACTCGGCGCATGGGTATCAGATTCGGGACATCCTGGCCGCGCCCTCGGTGGATGCCTTTCAGCCAACGTGGCGGCACGATTTTGCCTGGAGGACACCGCGCCGCGTCGTGCGCATCTTTCAAGACACCGGCAACGCCCCGGACCGCTGGAGCATCTCGGAGATCCTTCCCCGCCCCGCCTCCATGAAGGCCTCGCACTACGACTTTGAGACGGCACTGGCCTTCGACGGCAATCCGTTGACGCGCTGGCATTGCGGCTGGCCGGTCACCGCCGGGCAATGGGTGGAGCTGACGTTTGATCAAGAAGTCACCCGCGTTTCGCTGTGGTTGACGCGGGATCAATACGGGGTGAGGATGCACATCGACGGCGCGCAGCGCACCGAAAGCTGGGCCGACCCTCCGCCCAATCTGCGCCGCCTTGCCGCGGATACCGTGAAGGCGCTCGGCATCAAGTATCTGTTGATCGACAGCCCGGACTTGGGCTACGCCGATTTCCGGGACCGGCGCGCGGAATGGGGCTTGACTGAACTAGGCGAACGCGGAACGACCAAGCTCTACCGGCTGGATTGAGAGGATCAAACATGTTTCTAGGAATTGATGGCGGACAATCATCAACCACCGCGCTGATCGGCGACGACACCGGCCGGGTGGTGGGCTACGGCCGAGGTGGCGAATGCAACCACGTCAAGGGTCCAGCAGGGCGCGACAAGTTCATCAACGCCATTACGGGCTGCGTCAATGCGGCGGGCGGCGCGGGCATGAAGTTCACGGCAGTCTGCGGCGGCTTCTCCGGTGGCCCGGCCGACAAAGAACAGTTGCTAGCCGAAATGTTTCCCGGCGCGAAGATCTTTGCGACCAACGACGGCTTGATCGCGCTCACCGGAGCCACCGCCGGGGAGCCGGGCATCATCACGATTGCCGGCACCGGGCAGTTCACCTTTGGCCGCGCGCGCGATGGCCGGACGGCGCGCGCCGGAGGCTGGGGCTATGTGTTTGGTGATGAGGGCGCCGGCTTTGACCTGACGCGCCAAGCTCTGCGGGCGGCCCTGCGCGAGGAAGAAGGCTGGGGACCACGCACCGTGTTGACCAGCCGCCTGTTGGCCGCCACCGAGGCACTGAGCGTCAACGATCTGTTGCATCAGTTCTACACCACCGATTGGCCACGGCCCAAGATCGCCGCGCTCTCGAAGCTGGTGGACGAAGCGGCCGTCGATGGCGATGACGTGGCGCGAGATCTATTGCACGCCGCCGCGCAGCAGCTGGCCGGGTACACGTCCGCCCTGCGCGGCATGCTCTTCCAGCCGGGCGAAGTGGCACGCGTGGCCTGGATTGGAGGTGCCTTCCAAAGTGAGCTGCTTCTGTGGCGGTACCGGATGCTGGTGGAACTGGAAGACGCCAACCGCTGCGGCCCGCCGGAGATGGGCCCCGCCGCGGGAGCGCTGATCGAAGCCTATCGCCATGCGGGGCTAGCCGTCGAGTTGAAAGACGTTCCGGCGTTCCTCAAGTAGCCCGTTAGATGGGAGGGCGCCGGAGCGCCCACACGCCGCTTGCTGGCGCGCGCGGCTCGGTAGAATTTGCGCGTGACCGAGCCGCGACCGCGAGGGAGCGGTTTACGACCGACGGCTAAGCCCGAGTCAATCGAGCTACCAGATTGTTCTCGCCACCCACATCGGTCAACCGGAATTCGCGGCCCTGGAAGAAGTACGTCAGGCGCTTGTGATCGACACCCAGCAGACCCAACAGAGTGCCGTGCAAATCGTGCATGGTCACTTTGTCCTCGGTGGCCTTCAGACCGATCTCATCGGTGGCACCGATAGCCTTGCCGCCCTTGATGCCGCCGCCCGCCATCCAGACAGAGAAGCCATAGGGGTTGTGATCCCGGCCATTGCGGTTGCCCCCGCCGCCTTCAGCGCCATCCGTGAACGGTGTGCGCCCAAAGTCGCCACCCCACAGCACCACCGTGCTGTCCAGCAGGCCGCGAGACTTCAAATCGGCCAGCAGACCGGCGATCGGCTTATCCACTTTGCGGGCCATAAACTGGTGGTTCTGGTCACACTCATTGTGGCCATCCCAGCCCACTTCCGCGCCCTTGCGGCCACCGGAATAAAGCTGGACAAATCGCACACCCTTCTCCACCAGGCGACGCGCCATCAGACACTGCGTGCCGAACTCCGCGCTCATCGGATCATCCAGGCCATAGAGCTTGCGCGTGGCATCTGATTCCGATTTCAGGTCCGCCACCTCCGGCACCGACATCTGCATCTTGAAGGCCAGCTCATAGGACGCCATGCGCGCCGCCAACTCGCTGTCGTCGCTGCGGGGCACGCGGTGCTGCTCGTTGTAGGTATTCAGCAGGTCGAACATCTCGCGCTGCTGGGTGGCACTAATCCCTTCCGGGCGGTTGACGTTCAGGATCGGAGCACCTTCGCTGCGCAGCGTCGTCCCCTGATAGGCCGCCGGCAGAAAGCCCGAGCCGTAAGCCGGTGCGCCCGCCTTGATGCCGCCATCCAGCATCACCACATAGGCCGGCAGATTCTCGCTCTCATTGCCCAACCCGTAGACAACCCAGGACCCAACGCTCGGCCTCCCAATCCGGCCCCAGCCCGTGTTCATCCACGTCTGTCCGGTGACGTGCGTGAAGCCATCGTGATGGCAGGAGCGGATGACAGCAAGATCGTCCGCATGCTGCGCGACATTCTCAAACAGGTCCGAAATCTCAAGCCCCGATTGGCCGCGCTTCTTGAAGACGCGCGGCGTGCCCATCAGCGGCGTCTTGTCCATGTTCGAGAACTGGAAATCCACTTTGCCAAAGCTCGGTGGAATCGGCTTGCCATCCAGCTTGTTCAGCAGCGGCTTAGGGTCAAAGGTATCCAGATGGCTGGGTCCGCCGTGCATGAACAGGAAGATGACGCTCTTGCCCTTGGCCGGAAAGTGCGGCGCTTTGGGCGCGAACGGATTGGTGACCGGAGCCGCCTGTGCGTTCTCGCCCAGCATCAGCCCAGCGGCCAATGCGCCAAAGCCCAAACCGCTCTTTTCGAGAAACTCGCGCCGCGAGGCAGTACGCAGGGTCTTTTCACAAAAGTAGGACATAGCAGGCTTCCTTAATCGACGTACAAGAACTCATTCATGTTCAGCATCACCAAACAGAACCGGGCCAGGCTGGCTTGGTCGGTCACCAGAGCCAATGCCTTTCCGCGTTCCACAGCGGTGGGCTTTCGGTGCAGCGCCTTCACCCAGGCGGCGTCCACCCAAGCAGCAGGACCGCCCGTAGTCTGGGCAGCAATTGAGGCGGCCATGCGCGCCGCCTGAGACACCATAAACTCGCCATTCATCAGCGTCAGCGCTTGCGGAGCCACCGTGGTGCTATCGCGGCGGGAACAGCTCATGGTGGTGTCCGGCACGTCAAAGGTGGACAGCATCGGCATCGGGAACGTGCGCTTCACATAGAGATAGACACTGCGGCGCGTATGTTCTCGCGGGTCCAGCGCTTCCGGCCACTGGTTGCGGGCCCACATCACGGTGTACTCCTCGCGGCTCAACTTCGGGATCACCGGACGGCCACCGGCCTTCAGGTTCAGCTCGCCGCTCGTCGCCAGCACCGCATCGCGCAGCGTCTCGGCGTCCAGGCGTTGCCGGTTCATGCGCCACAGGTGGCGGTTGTTGGCATCAATGCGGGCGTTGTCCTCGCTGAACTCGCTGGACCGTTGATAAGTCTCCGACAGCATGATGGAGCGGTGCAGTTGCTTGATGCTCCAGCCCTGGGCCACAAATTCACTGGCCAGATAGTCCAGCAGCTCCGGATGCGTCGGCTCTTCGCCCTGACGGCCAAAGTCGTTTGGCGTCGACACAATGCCGCGGCCGAAATGCCAGTGCCAGACGCGATTGACGATGACGCGGGCGGTCAGCGGGTGCGTGGGGTCCGTCAGCCATAATGCGAGCGACTTGCGGCGCTGTAGTTTCAGTTCGGGCGAATCCACCACGGTTTTGCCGGCCGCGATCACCGCCGGGAATGCGGGGTTCACTTTGTCGCCCTTGGCCCGCCAATCACCGCGATGGGTGATATGGATATCGGGCACCGTTTCGGCATGGCCCAGCACCGTCGCGGTCTGCATCACCGGGTTCGCCTTCAGCGACGCTTGCCCCAACTCGACAATCAGCCGTTGGCGCTCCGCACTTTCAGCCGGAGTCAGCGGAATGTCCGCCTCCTTGCCTTCGGCATTTTCTTGCAGGCCTGCGGTCGTGAGGGCTGCTTCAAACTTGGCGGCCAAACCGCGCTGCGCAGCTGACCGCTTATCAACGGGCACATCGTAGGCCGCCAGCACCTCTGCCGGGAAGCGGCTGCGGACCTGCTCGACTACGCGCTTGCGGGCGGCTTGGTCGATGCGGTTGATAGCGCCCTTGATCTCTTCCACCTTCAGCCACGTCGGGTAGCCGGACTTAAAGCCGAAGATATTGAACTTGGCGATGACCGGAATTTCCCGCTCTTCGCTGCCCGCGAAGATGGCCATCATGCTGTGATAATCGCGCTGCGTCAGGGGGTCGAACTTGTGGTTGTGGCAACGCGAGCAGCCCAGCGTCAGCCCCAGAAACGCTTCGCCGGTGGTGTCCACCACATCGGTCAGCCATTCGTAGCGCACTTGGCCGCCAAACAGCGCCGCCTCGTGATACGCCGGGCCAATCGTGTAGAGCCCGGTGGCGATCTTGGCATCCAGGTTCTTCAACTTTTCAGGCGCAATCTGGAAGCCGCCATTCAGATCCAGGTCGTCAGGGAACAGTTCGTCACCTGCCACCTGCTCCTGCACAAAGCGGTTGTAGGGCTTGTCCTGGTTGAACGACTTGATGACATAGTCACGGTAGCGCCAGGCATTGGGGAAGTAGATGTCCGTCTCAAAGCCACCCGTATCGGCATAGCGGACCACATCCAGCCAGTGCCGGCCCCAACGCTCGCCGTATTGGGGCGAGGCAAGCAAGCGGTCGATCAACTTGGCGTAGGCATCCGGAGAAGCATCGTTGACAAACTCCGCCACCTCGGCGGGACTAGGCGGCAGGCCCAGCAAGTCAAACGTGGCGCGGCGGATCAAGGTGCGGCGATCCGCGCGGGCCACCGGCTTCAGTTTCTGCGCGGCTAGCTTGGCCACCACGAAAGCATCAATCGGGTTGGTGGCGGTTCCGCTGGGTACCGTGGGCCGGGTGACTTTCTGGAAGGACCACCAGGAAGGTTGCGCCGTCAGCGCTCCGCCGCCCCAGTTGGCACCACGATCAATCCAGGACTTCAGCGTCGCCACCTCGGCTTCGCTCAGCCCCTTCTTGCCGGGCGGCATTTGCAGCGCTCCCTGACGCAGCACGGCCTGATAGATCAGGCTGTCCGCAGCCTTGCCCGGCACCACCGCCGCACCCCGGGCACCGCCTTTCAGCATCGATTCCCGTTGCCGCAAATCGAGTCCGCCCATCTGCGCGGCTCCATGGCAACTGGCGCAGTTGCGGTCCAGAATCTTCAACGCCTCATCGTCCTGGGCCCAGGCCCAGACGCTCAAGGCTATATAAGTAAACAGGAAGCGCATTGCGCGTTCATGATATCGAGTTCCTGCGATGGCGACAAGTGTGCTTCCTCCGATCTCGGATCGAAACACGTATTCGGCTGTCAAGATTCACGTTCGGATCACGGTAGTGGCACACTGGTAGGAGATGGGTCCTACACCGCCACAACCGCCGAAGCAGCCAATTCCGGGCATTGATCACATTATTGCCGTCGGGTCAGGAAAAGGAGGCGTCGGCAAAACCACGGTTTCGGTCAACCTGGCGCTGGCGCTGTCCGGCATGGGCTACAAGGTGGGCCTGCTGGATGCCGATGTCTACGGCCCCAACGTCCCCACCATGCTGGGCACCCAGGAACAGCCGCTCGGTAGCGGCGACAAGATCCGCCCTATCGCCACCAAGGGTTTGAAAGTGATGTCGATGGGCCTGCTGTCACCCGGTGACAAGCCACTGATCTGGCGCGGACCGATGCTGCATTCGGTGATCCAGCAGTTTCTGCGGAGCGTCGAATGGGGCACGCTGGACTTCCTGATCATCGACCTGCCCCCCGGCACCGGCGACGTTCAGCTCTCTTTGCTGCAGTCCACCCCCATGACCGGTGGCGTAGTGGTGACTACGCCTTCCGCCGTGTCGCTTGAAGATGCGCGCAAGGCCATCGGCATGTTCCAGCAGCTACGCGTCGAGATTCTGGGCATTGTCGAGAACATGAGCGGCGGCCCGTTCGGCTCCGGTGGGGGTGAGCGGACGGCCACGGCGATGAATGTCCCGTTCCTGGGTCGTCTGGGCCTGGATGGAGCCATCTGCGAAGGTGGCGATACCGGTCAGCCGGTGGCGATGTTTGGGGAAAGCCACACCGTCGCGGTGCCGTTTTTCGCACTGGCGCGGACGTTGCTGGAGCGGGTGAAGAACGTCGGTGCCCCAGCCGGGCCCTCCATGACGATCAGCGACTAGGCCAGCACTTCGACGCGGTAGCTTTCGATCACCGGGTTGGCCAGCACATCGTGGGCGATCTGCTCACCTTCCGCCCGGGCCGCCGCGGCATCCGCCACGCCTTCCAATTGTAAATCGAACACTTTGCCCTGCCGTACCTGGGCCACTGACTGGTGGCCTTGGCTCACCAGCGCATTGCGCACTGCCTGGCCTTGCGGATCGAGCACGGTGGCCTTCGGGAAAACATAGACGCGGACAGTCATTGGTTCTCATCATCCCACACCTGGCTGGGCGGTGTTTTCATGTCGTCGTCATCGAATTCTTGTATACATTTCGGACCTTTACAAGTTAGAATTCAAGGGTTCGAGCCTCAGGGACAACCGCCATGAACCTTTTGATTGCAGCTGTGTATTCAATTTTGCTGACCCTCGCCGTCAGCCTCCCGGCCACCGCTGGAACGGTCACTTTAGCTGCCAGTCAGGATACCTGGATCGTCGATGCGGATACTTTTCGGGATTTCAACGCCGGCACGGATGTATTCTTGTGGGTGGACGGCCCGGCCAATGCGCCCACGGGGGGGCTGATCGGCTTCGATCTAACCTCCATCGGCGCCGGTTCCAGCGTGACTTCCGCGAAGTTGCGCCTTTACCATCAGGCCAACCAACAGTTCGGCCAGTACCTGCGGGCCTATCGGAATCTGGCGGCTTGGAACGAGAATACGGCCACCGCGTCCAATGCGCCCGGTTTTGACCCGACGCCGGTGGCGGAATTGCTGGTTCTCGATGGTGATGTCGACCTCTACCGCGAATGGGATGTCACCAGCGTCGTGCAAAGCTGGGTGAAGGGTACATTTGTGAACGCGGGATTCCGGTTGGGCAAGGATGTGACGGGCGGAGCCTCCCCTTACTTTGCCAGCCGTGAGGCGTCATTGGGAGTCCCAGAACTGGTCGTCACTTACCGGGTCGCCGTGCCTGAGCCCTCCACGGGACTTACGTTGGGCGCCGCATCCGTACTAGTATTACTAGTCATGCGCCGGCGTTCTTGAGTTTCTATCCGCTCCTTTCTCTTCGTTGCTTAGTACTCCTATTCCGAGCGCTAGGTATTTTTGCTGCTCGCCGGGCCGGGAGCGCAGTTCGGCCTGTCGGACATCGACCTGGGGACTCTCCCGGAAGGGTCGTTAAACGTGGCCACCCCGGAACCGCTCACCGCAGGTCTGATGGCCGGCACCTTGGCGATCATGGCCTTCGCCCTACGCCGCCGCGCCTAGATTCGTTCCGGCTATTGGAGTTCCGCTTACGGCATCGCGGGCCCTGCGGCCCGGCCGGGCCAGATTTTCGCAGCACTCAAGCGGTGACAGCGCTAAAATTGAGGATTGCCCGTCAAGATCTGCATCCTGGCCTCCAGTAGCTCCGGCAACTGCACCTTCATCTCTACCGGCACCACCCGGCTGCTGATCGATGCCGGGTTGAGCCGCCGTGAGACGATGGCCCGGTTGGCCGCCGTCGGCGAAACGCTGGAGCGCCTGGACGCGATCCTGATCACCCACGAGCACAGCGACCATATCGCCGGATTACCGGTGCTGGCCAAGATGCCCAGCCGCCCCATGCGTGAGGCGGGCTGGCGGCAGACGCCGGTGTATCTGTCTCACCGCTGCGCCCAGCAGATCGATTGGGGTGGCCATCAGCCCGACGTACGGCCATTCCAGGCGGGCGCGACCTTTGCCATCGGCGACATCGAGGTGACCAGCTTCACCATCCCGCACGATGCCGTGGACCCCGTGGGATTCACCATTCGCGCCGAAGGCCGGGTGATCGGCATCGCCACCGACCTGGGCTATGTGCCCGATTCCATCAAGTGGCACCTGCGGCAAACTGACTTTCTCTTGCTCGAATCCAACCATGATCTGGACATGCTGAAGGTGGGCCCGTATCCGTGGTCCGTGAAGCAGCGTGTCATGGGCCGGATGGGCCATTTGTCGAATGAAGTGGCCAGCCAGTTTATCCGGGATGATCTGGATGAACGTACTTCGACGCTGGTGCTGGGCCACTTGAGTGAGCAGAACAACTACCCCGATCTGGTCCGGCTGGTGGCTTCGCAAGAGCTCGACCGGCGCGGCTTGGCCACGCGGCTGATCGTCCAGGAGCCCCGGCAAGCCGGTGAGTTGTTCACCCTTTGAGATTTAGAACTTGACCGGCGCGCTGCGGCCTGAAAGGCCGACGAAGGCGCGCCAGGAGAACCGATAATGATTGCCCGTTACACCCGGCCCACGCTCGGCCATATCTGGAGCGAAGAGAACAAGTACCAGCAGTGGCTGGCCGTCGAATTGGCCTCCAGCGAAACACTGGCCGAAATGGGCATTGTCCCCACGAAAGCGGCCCAGGCGCTGCGCCAGCACGCCGCCATTGCGGTGGACCGCATCACCGAGATCGAGAACGTGGTGAAGCACGACGTCATCGCCTTCACCACCTGCGTCGCCGAATCGATGGCCGCGGCCGGAGTGGCGGAGGCCTCGCGTTGGTTCCACTATGGCCTCACTTCGAACGATGTGGTGGATACGGCGCAAGCGCTGATGATCCAGCAGGCGGCGGCGGAGATCTCAACAGGTCTGGACAAGCTGCTAGCCGTGCTCGAACGGCGCGCCTATGAATTTCAACATGCGGTTTGCATTGGCCGCACGCACGGCATCCATGCGGAGCCCTATACGTTCGGCCTGAAGCTGGCGCTGTGGTTCGATGAGCTGCGCCGGAATGCCCAGCGCTTCCGGTCCGCGGCGGAGGAACTGCGCATTGGCAAGCTGTCGGGTGCGGTGGGCACGTTTGGCCACATTTCGCCCGACGCGGAAGAGAAGATCTGCGCCCGCCTGGGCCTCCGGGCGGCCGCTATCGCTTCGCAAGTGATCTCGCGGGACCTGCACGCCCACCTGGCCTCCACGCTCGCCCTGATCGCCGCCACGTGCGAAAAGATTGCGCTGGAAGTGCGGCACCTGCAACGCACCGAGGTCCGGGAAGCGGAAGAACCCTTTGCCGCCGGACAGAAGGGCTCCTCCGCCATGCCCCACAAGCGGAACCCCGTCACCTGCGAACAGATCTGCGGCCTGGCCCGGGTGGTCCGGTCCAACGTCCAGGCCGCCTTTGAAGACATCGCCCTGTGGCACGAACGCGACATTTCGCACTCTTCCGTCGAGCGCGTGATTCTGCCGGACTCCACCATCCTGGTCGATTATCTGCTGGCCAAAACGATCTGGTTGGTCGACGGGCTGGTGGTCTCGCCGGAGCGGATGCGGCGGAATCTGGAACTGACGCGCGGCTTGGTCTTCTCCGGTCAGTTGCTACTCGATCTCACGGCGGCAGGGATGCTGCGCGAGGCCGCCTACAAGCTCGTCCAGGGCCATGCCATGCGCTGCTGGGCGGAAGAGGGCGACTTCCAGGCCACCATCTGCTCGGAACCGGAGGTCAGCTCGCGGCTAAGCGCGGAGCAGTTGGCCGAGGCCTTTTCAGAGGCACGGCAATTGTCCAATGTCACTGAAATCTTCCGGCGCGTCTTCCGGAAACTGGATTAACGGGTATGACTATCCGGAACGGGCGGGCTTAAATTCTGAGAATTTGTAGGTAAGATTTCCCCATCCTTCCCTATACTAGTTAACGAGACCTGATCGAAACGATGGCCCTGAGTAACAGTTTTCGCCGCCCCGGAGCCCTTTCCATGGCGCGCGTCCTTTTGGCGGACGATGACCCTGAAACGCGTTTGACTCTTCAAACGTTGTTGGAAGCCGGGGGCTATCGTGTTGATTCCGCTGCCTCTGCGGCGGAGGCGGTGGGCAAGCTGGAAGACCATGAGTATGAGCTGGTGCTGACGGACCTGCACATGGAATCGCCGGAATCCGGGCTCCGTGTGCTGGCCCATGCCCGCATGGTTGATTACAAACCGGCGACGGCTTTGATTACGACTTATCAAAAAAAGCGCGCTAAATCGACCGGCAAGGCTCTCTACATTGAGCCGGAGAACGTGCCGGAGCTTCTGGATAAGGTGGCCGATTTGATCAGCGACCGCGCCCAACGGCGCGTCCAGCGCGAAATGCGACAGGCGGGCTAACCGCCTCGTGGCCTCCGCGCCCCCTTACGCCCCAACTTCGAAGATTGTCTCCTCGAGGACAGGCAGAGCGTCCACGAAAAAGTGGTCCCGTGAGGGAATTTCGATCAACCGCTTGGGGTCCGGCAGCCCGTTCACGACCGCCCGCAGTTCATCCAACGGACCGTGCTCATCCTGAGTGGACTGCACAAAGACCTTGTCCCGCACGCAGGTCTGCTCCCAGGGCTTCTCGCCATACTTTGTCGGGTAACCCACCAGGACCAACCGCTTAACATCATTGAGCGGACAGCCCAACCGCAGCGCCACCCGGGAGCCAAAACTAAAGCCCGCGATCGAATACGGCAGGGAAGGATAGCGCTCCCGCAGCCAAGCCAGACAGGCACGCGCATCTTCGGTTTCGCCCACGCCATGGTCGTAGCTGCCTTCGCTTAGGTTGACGCCACGATAGTTGAACCGCAGCACGACAGCACCGGCCCGGCGCAAGCCACGCGCCACGCGGTAGACCACCTTGTTATGCATGGTCCCGCCATGCTGGGGGTGAGGATGGCAGACCAAAGCCGCCGCCACCGGAGCCTCCAGGTGCTCCGGTTCTTCCAGCAACGCTTCCAGCTTGCCCACCGGGCCATCGATCAGGTGTGATTCAATCCGGCGTGGCACGCTTAGGTCGTCCGATAGTTGGTGTACTGCAGTTCCACGCCCAGGTCCGCGCCCCGCATCAGGGCGATGATCTCCTGCAGAGAATCCCGGTCCTTGCCCGTCACCCGCACGACGTCGGCTTGGATGGAGGCCTGCACCTTCTTCTTGGAGTCCTTGATGATCTTGACGATCTCCTTGGCCTTCTCAATCGGGATGCCTTGCTGCAGCTTGATCTCCTGGCGCACGGTGGATGAGGCAGCCGGGGTGATGACCCCGTAGCTCAAGTTCTTCAGCGGCACGTTGCGCTTGTTCAACTTGCCCTGCAAAACGTCCACCACGGCCTTCAGCTTGAAGTCATCGGCGCTGACCACGATGATTTTCAGATCCTTCTCGTTCAACTCCAGCGACGACCGCGAATCCTTCAGGTCGTAGCGGGTGCCAATCTCTTTCAGCGCCTGCTGGATGGCGTTGCTGACTTCGGTCAACTCTACTTTGGAGACGATATCGAAACTGTTTTCGGGCATGGGGTGATTCCTGGATTGGTCTGGTGGCGGAGGCGGGCAGCGCCGGGCTATTGGTCAAGCGCGGCCATCACGCGATCCGTCAATTCATTGATCATGGCGGGCATAGCGGCGTCCAGGGCCAAAGTGACCGCGGCGCGCACCCGCTCCCGTTCTACTGTACTACCTGCCTGGGGTTCAGCGGCGGCGCGCTCCCGGCGCACAAACTCCAGCAGCGGCCGCAGCGTCTCCATCAACACGGAGGCTTCAAACGGCTTGCGGATCAGGGCATCACTGCCCGCCCGGCGGGCCGCTTCTTCGTCCACCACCGCCATCGCCCCGGCCGTCAGGACGATCTTCGTGAACCGGTGGCGCGGTTGTGATTTCAGGAAGCGGCACAGATCCAGCCCCGACCCCTGCGGCAGCGCCACATCCGCCAGCACCAGATCCGGATCAACGTCCGCCATCCGGCGCAGGGCGGTTTCGCCGTCGGTCACCGTCACCACTTCGTGGCCTTCGCCCCTCAAGATGCTCTCCCCCAAGCGTTGCGCGTGAGGACTGGCATCAGCCAATAGAATGCGGCTCACTTCTTGTCTTTCGAACTCGCTCTGGCGGGCTTGGGAGCCTTCGCCTTCTTCTCTTTGCCCTTCTTGCCGGCGGGCAAGGGCTGGCGGTTGCTGGGCAGCGGAGCCGGAGCGGCCGCAGCCGCACCCGCCGCCGGTGCCGCCGCAGTCTCGCCCGCCGCGGCAGGAGTCCCTGCGGCCGGCTGATTCTGCCGGGCATCAGGCTTGGTATCAAGATCGGAGGTGGCCCCGCCCGCGCCAGTGGCAATGCTGACATCGGTGACGCCACCGCCGGCCGCACCCGCCGGAATCGGCACGCTGGCCGGGATCGTGGGCCGCAGGGCAGCCATCGCCGGAGCGCCGGACTTGGCGGCTTTGCTCGAATCCGGGCCGCGCTTCAACATGCCCGTGGCGCGCGCCATCATGCCCACCTTCACCCGGTTCTCCTGCTCGTACTTCATCCTCGCCACGGCCACCGGGTCCGCCTCGGGCACCGGCAACTCCATCTCTTTCAGAACCTTGGTAGCATCTTCCACCCGCGGGGACAGCGGATAGTCGCGGACAATCTTGGAATAGGCCGCACCGGCTTTGTCACGGAACCGCGCGCCCATCTTGGTGTAGGAATCACCCAGCTCCCACAATGCCTCGTCGGCACCGCTGTAGAGCGGGAAGTGATCCACCATATTCTGCAGGCGGTTGGAGGCAGCCGGGAAGGAGCCCTTCTTGTGATAGAACGTGCCCACTCGATACTCGCCTTCGGCCATCGCTTCCTGGATGTTGCGCAGCATCTGCTGCACGCGCGGCGCGAACTTGGAGTTCGGAAATTGCACCAGCAACTGGCGGCACTCATCTTCGGCGCGTAGTGCGTGGTTGTTGTCCCGATCCGGCTTCTCCATCTGCTTGTAGTGGATCATGCAGATCTTTTCCTGACCCTCGGCCGCTTCCTCCATTGTGGGATAGAACAGGATGAAGTCCTTATACTCGGCTTCAGCCTGCGCCATGCCATTGGAGCCGCCTTCGCGGAACCAGCTGTCGGCGATGGCCAGCTTGGCCTTGGCCAGGTATTCACTGGTGTCGTAGGTGTTCATCAACGTGTTCAGCGTCAGCCGCGCCACTTCGTAGCGGCCCCGCTCGATATCCTTAATGGCTTTGTCGAACAGCACCTTGTCGGGCTGCTCGGTATCTTTGCCAATCGGATTTTCGTACTTCTTGCGGCGGCAACCGGCGGCAAACACCAGGGCCAGACAGACCAGTAACGTGACAACCTTGCGATTCATGCGATTTCCCTTATTCTAACGGGTTTAGAGTCCTGCCGTCGCGCCCGGTATCCGGGAACCGCTTAAGCACCGCCAACCAGGCCGGACAATCCTCGGACGGCGCCCGCCGGATCACGGTTGCCGGAAACACCCGCCCCAAACACCGACGTGCCGCAGACCATCCAGTCACAGCCCGCCGCCGCACATTCCGCCACGTTGGCGGCACCCAGACCCCCATCCATTTCCAGCAGATAGCCCAGCCCTCGCGCCGCCCGGATCGACCGCAGAGCGCGCGTCTTGTCGAGCGTCCGCGGGATAAACGCCTGCCCCCCAAACCCGGGGTTCACCGACATCACCAGCACCAAATCCACCACCTCCAGCACTTCACTTAAGGTGCTGACCGGAGTACCCGGATTGATCGCGACACCCGCCTTCAAGCCCAACTTCTTGATCGCGCCCAGCGTCCGGTCCAGATGCGGGCAGGTCTCCTGGTGCACGATCAGTGAATCGGCCCCCGCGTCCGCAAAGGCGCCCAGAAATAGGTCGGGCGCGGTCACCATCAGATGCACATCCAGAAAGCTGCGCGTCACTTTGCGGATGGAAGCCAGCACCGGCGGCCCCATCGAGATATTCGGGACAAAGTGGCCGTCCATCACGTCGTAGTGCAGGATGGTGGCCCCACCCGCCTCCGCTTGGGCGATCTGGTCAGCCAGCCGTGCAAAATCGGCGGCCAGCAGCGATGGAAGAATTTCAGGCACGGACTTTGGTTCGATTATGACATTTGCGCAGGTGTCGCCCCGCCGCAGAGACTCGTATCACCGTGGCGGCTACGCCTTCTGCAGCCGGAAGAACTCCTGATATTCCGGATCCGGATCGCGCCCCAGCACCCTCTGCGCAATGTAATCACCCAACACGGGGCCGTGCTTAAACCCGTGCCCGGAGCCGCCACCCGCGATCCAGACATTGGACCACTGCGGATGCCGGTCGATGATGAAGTGCTCATCCGGCGTGTTCTCTAGCTGGCAGACATGCGTCGCGACAATCGGCTGGTCCCGCAGAGCCGGGAAGCGCAGGGCCAGAAAATCTCGCGCCCGCTTCATCTGAAACGGAGCGGCCACCCGCTCGTCACTGTCGGGATCGAAGTTGGTGTCGGCGTTGGTGGGGCAGATCTTGAAGCCTCGCGAATCGAGACTCGGGAAACCGTAGAACGCGCTTTCAGAGAAGTTGGGCAGTTGCGGGTAGTTGAAGCGCGCGTCCCCAGCCGGCGTGCCAAAGTAGAGCACATCGCGCCGCGGCGTCGCCAGCCGCTTCCCCAAGAGATCTGGAAACAGCTTCCGTAGCCACGGGCCACAGGCAAACACAAAACTCCCGGCCGCCACGCGGCTGCCATCGCCCAGCTTCAGATTGCTCAGCTGCGATCCAGCCGCATCTCCCGGCTCCGCCCGCGCCACCCGCAACCGCCCGCCCTTGCGCTCAAACACCTGCGCCACGGTGAGGCAGGTTTCCCGCGCCTTCAGGATCGCCGCACCCGGCTCATACAAGCCCACGCCCACGCCCTCGGGCTGGATCACTGGCCATCGCCGCCGGATCTCCTCCGGTGTCAACGTTTCAAAAGGCACTTTCAGCTTGTCCAGCACGCGCTGGGTGCCCTGCATCTCCGCGGTCAATTGGGCGGACATCTGCAACCGCCCGATCGGGTGGAACAGAGTCCGCCCAAACTCCTGCTGCCGCTGCTTCCAGCGTTCCATCGCCCGCAGGGCCCACCGCGAATAGATCTCGCGCGTGCCGTAGCCGCCCCGGATCTGCCGCGTCTCATCTCCGGAAGTGGCCCGCGGATTCCCCGCGCCATAGGCATCGAGCAGCGTCACCCGTGCCCCCGCCTCCACCAGATGCAGCGCCGTCCAAACACCAAACGCACCCGCACCCACTACGGCCACTTCCGGCGACGAGCCCGCACTCTGCCCCAGTGCCGCCGCCATCGGTGCCGAGCCCAAAAACAAACGCCGCGAAGGAAGCATCCCGTCATGCTACCGCGCCCGCAGTGGCGCGCTTCGCGGGTGGCTTGCAGGCTGGTGAAACCACCGGAGATGCAGCGTGGAATCAAGCCCTGAGGCTGCTGCACCACCGGCATCCGATGTGAGATAGTTGGGGCTTTCCCCACAGGAGCGGGTACATGCGCATCACCAAAATCAGAGCCTTTCGCGTGGAGCTGCCGCTCCATGAGGGAAGCTACAAATGGTCCGGCGGCAATTCCGTGGACGTCTTTGACTCAACCGTGGTGGAGATCGAAACCGACGCCGGAATCACCGGCTATGGCGAGATCTGCCCGCTGGGGCCAGCTTATCTGCCGGCCTACGCCGCGGGCGCTCGCACCGGTATTGCCGAGATCGCCCCCAAGCTGCTCGGTCTGGACCCCACACAGTTGGGCGTCATCAACCAAGCGATGGACCGGGCCATGCGCGGTCACCCCTATGTGAAGTCCGCCCTCGACATGGCCTGCTGGGACATTCTGGGCAAGGCGAGCGGCCAATCGGTGGCGGTGCTGCTGGGCGGCCGCTTTGGCGATGACTTTGCCCTGTACCGCGCCATTTCGCAGGACACCCCCGAAGCGATGGCCGGGATGGTGGCGGTCTACCGGAGCCAGGGCTACACCAAGTTCCAACTGAAGGTTGGCGGCGACCCGGACACCGACATCGCCCGCATTCACGCCGCCGCCAAGGTCTTGAGCTCCGGCGAAGTGCTGGTGGCCGACGCCAACACGGGCTGGACGCAACACCAGGCCGTGCGCGTGGCCGGTGCCGTGCGCGACGTCGATGTCTACATCGAACAGCCTTGCAAGCACTATGAAGAATGCCTGGCCGTCCGCCACCACACCGACCGCCCCATGGTGCTGGACGAATCGATCGACGACGTCCTGCTGGTGCTGCGCGGCTATCAGGACCGCGCCATGGATGTGATCAACCTGAAGATCTCCAAGGTGGGCGGCATCACCAAGGCACGGCAGATCCGCGACCTCTGCGTCTCCCTGGGCATCGCCATGACCATCGAAGATACTTGGGGCGGCGATATCATCACCGCGGCCATTGCGCACCTGGCACACAGCACTCCGCCCGAACTGCTGTTCTCTTCCACTGACTTCAACAGCTACGTCACCGTCAGCTTTGCCGACGACTCACCGCAACGCAACCACGGGCGCCTGGCGGCATCCACCGCACCGGGCCTGGGCATTACGCCGCGGATGGATATCCTGGGTGCACCCGTGCTCGAGATCGGCGGCTGATCGGTGCCCGCCAAAGCGGCGATTCTGGCAGCTCTGACAGCGTTCACCCTGGCTTATGCGGCCGTTCTGGCGGCGTCGGTGCGTTCGGGTTGGCGGACCGGGGCGGCGTGGGTACCTTCCGCCGCTCACCTGATCACCGGCTTCGTCACCAACTTTTTCGACACCCTGGGCATCGGTTCGTTTGCCACCAGTACGGCCATCTTCAAGTTCCGCCGGATGGTGCCGGACAAGCTGATCCCGGGAACCTTGAATGCAGGCCATACCCTGCCCACCATCTTTCAGGCCTTCATCTACATTGCCGCCATTGAGGTGGATGTGGCCACCCTGGTGCTGCTGATTGGCAGTGCCACCATTGGCGCCTGGTTCGGTGCCGGATGGGTGGCGCAGCTTTCCCGCCGCGCCGTTCAACTGGCCATGGGCGGAACCCTGCTGGTGGCCGCCGCCGCTCTGTTGATGCGGCAGTTCAGCCTGTTCCCCATCGGAGGTGAAGCGCTGCAGCTAAGCGGCGGGCCGCTGGTGATCGGCATGGTCGGGAACCTGATGCTGGGCGCCATCAGCACCCTGGGCATTGGCTTCTATGCCCCCTGCATGACGCTGGTCAGCTTACTCGGCATGAACCCGGCGGCGGCCTTTCCCATCATGATGGGGTCCTCAGCCTTCCTGATGCCCGTGGCCAGCTCCCGCTTTGTCCGCAACCAGGCCTACTATGTGTCCGTTGCCCTGGGCTTGGCCGCCGGAGGTCTGGCCGGTGTGCCCGTGGCCGCTTTCGTGGTGAAATCCCTCGAGCTGACGGCCCTGCGGTGGCTGGTGTTGGTGGTGATCATCTACGCCGCGGCGCTGATGTTACGATCCGCCCGGCAGCCCGGCGCGGAGCAATCAGAGTAAGGTAGAGAGAACCATTTATGACCGTCAATTGGAATGGCGTATACCCCGCCGCGACCACACAGTTCTTCGCGGATGAATCTCTCAACCTGGAAGGCACCGCACGGCACCTGGAGATCATGATCAAGGCCGGCGTTTCCGGCTTGATCCTGCTCGGCAGCGTGGGAGAGAACACCGCGCACGAATACGACGAAAAGCTGACCATCCTGAAGGAGATGGTGCAGGTGGTGGGCGGCCGCGTCCCCGTGCTGACCGGCGTGGCCGAGAATACGACCCGCCTGGCCTGCCGCTTCGCCGATGACGCGCAGAAGGCGGGCGTGGACGGCCTGATGGTGCTACCGGCGATGATCTACAAAGCCGACGCCCGCGAAGCACTGACCCACTTCCGCACCATCGCGCGCTCCACCGGGCTGCCGATCATGATCTACAACAACCCGCCCGCCTACTACGTCGACATCACCCCGGAGATGTTCGGCGACTTGGCCGGGGAAGACCGGATTGTGGCCATCAAGGAATCCTCCGACAACGTCCGCCGCATCACGGACTTGATCAACCTGCATGGCGACCGGTTCATCCTCTTCAGCGGCGTGGACGATCTGGTGCTGGAAAGTGTTCTGCTGGGTGTCCAGGGATGGGTTTCGGGCCTCGTCAACGCCTTCCCCGACGAGAACCAGGCTCTCTGGAAACTGGCCACTTCCGGGCATTGGGAAGAAGCCCGCCAGCTCTACCGCTGGTACACTCCCCTGCTCCACCTGGACACGAAGATCAAGCTGGTGCAGTACATCAAGCTGGCCATGGCGGAACTAGGCCTGGGGACCGAAACCGTTCGCGCTCCCAAACTGACGCTGGAAGGCGACGAACGCCAGCAGATCCTCAAGATCATCCGCCACGCCATCGCCACCCGCCCGACGCTCGGCTAGCTGGGCCGACGCGGCCCCTCAACCGGCCGCCAAATTACCGCTCAAGGCCCCGCCGCCGCACATCTGTTTCGATGAACCGCGCGGCGGCAGAGGCTGCTTCTCCGGCTACCTAACGCTTGCCTACCAGGTGGCGCGCAGCGCGGAGACGGAGATGCTGAACGGGAACGTCGCAAAGCAGGTGGTGGTGGAGTGGCCTAAAGCCGTTTGACCCATTCCCTTATGGGTTGCTGACGATGATCGTGTCCCTGGAAGCCATCTTCCTGCCCACCTTGGTGCTGATCACGCAGAACCGCTTAACCGCGGAAGCAGAGCGCCGGGCGAACTTGGATCCTCATGTGGGCCTGTTGTCGGAACATGAACTCACGCGAGTGCTGATGATGCTGGACGCCATCCACCGGAAGTTTCAAGTCGAACCGGAAGTAGGCTCTGAACTATCGGATCTGGAGATCGAGACACGGCCGGAAGATGTACTGGCCGAAATTGCCCGCCTGCAACGCTCCGCCGCGGAGGCCGCATCAACCCGGCCAAGCCCTGGCGAGGGCGGCACTGCTCCGGCTTGCTCACCGCTCAAGCGCCGCCCGACGGGCCGGCCTCCGGGAACGATGAGCTTGATCGTGCCGCCTAGGCGCCCATCCGTCAGGTGGGCTAGATGGCACCACGGCGGCCACTGACCAGGTTGATCACCACCACCACTAATGCCACCACTAACAGTCAGTGGATCAGCTGCCCACCTACACTCAGGCTGAATCCCAGCAGCCATAGAATCAAGAAAACAGCGACGATTGTCCAAAGCATATTGTTAGCTCTCTAACGCCCCGGACCGGACGTCTAATCATGAAAGAGGGTGCGTTCCCGGAATTGACAGCCTTAAGGCATTGCTTAAGATTCCATGGCGAACGATTGATAGGCCGGCTCAAAGGTCACAGCGGCCTGCCGGTCGGCGGAGCGCTGGGCTGCCGCAGATCCGGTTCTATGATTTGCGCCACACTCACGCGTCTCTTCTGATCGCCCAAGGAGTGCATCCCAAAAAGATTGCCGAGCGCTTGGGCCATGCTTCAATCAAGCTCACAATGGACACCTATGGCCACTTTTTTCGACGGGTTAGATCGCGAGTCGGCGGAGCGTATGCAGCAGCTTCTTGGTGAGGCACTGAAGGCACCGTCGCACGAGCCGGGCAAGGTGATTTCGCTGGAATCTCACCGGTGCCGCTCTCTATGAGCAGCCGCAACTTGCCTGCATTCAATCGCTTAAAGCCAGTTCGCAAATCTCTCTGCTGACAACATTGCTGACAAGACGCGTTTTGGGCAGTGTGTGGAAAACGCTAAGTCTTTTGATTTGAATGGTGAGCGCGGAAGGAATCGAACCTTCAACCTACTGATTAAGAGGGACACTTCGAAAAATCTCACTAGTAATATAACTTCTCGAATCAATATTTTACGAGGATTTAAGTGTACACATGAGACACGGGAGGCACAGGATTTCTTTGAGATTGCTACCACACTTGCTACCACACAGCTGCTTCCTGATTTCGCCTCGTTCGTTAGCGCTCTCCGCCCGACAGCCCGTGTTCGGCCGTCTTGAGCTGAACCTCCTTCGAGGCTACCCACCGACCGCTCACATTGGCCTCCACGGTAAACGAGATCGCCTTGTCGGCCGTAGCCGCGGAGGGAACAAGCTCGAATTCCACGGAGCCCGGCGTGCGTTCGATCTCGCGCCATGCGACGGAAGCGGGCAACCCGCGTATTTCGATCGGTGCGCCGGCAGGCACATTCTTCAAGGAGGCCTTGAATCGAGCAGGCACGCCTGGAGCGATCTCCACCTCCGTCAGCCCCGCCTTCACTTCCGCGGTAACGGGATCCACCACACTGAGCGTGACGGCAGCGAGGGGGCGCCGTGTGAAGTTAAACAAGCCGTTCAGTGGACCACGTTTCAAGTTAGCGTGAGCTTCGACGATCCTGGGACTGGCTTCGTTTTGATCACGCTTGGCGACGCCCAAGACACGGATGGTGTATTGGCCGGCGGGCACGTTGCCGGGCACGCGGAGCGGAATCGTAATCTCCGGCGTGATCTGCTGCAGCAGGTCAGCGCCCGGTTCCCAGGCCTGATCGGCGCGGAAGCTGGCGCGCGGCGGTTCAGCCACGCCGGGCAGCCCCTCCACCCAAACACTCACCTCTTCGTTCTCAAAGCCGGGCTCGCGGGCCATTTGCACCTTTAACTCGGCGTCTCCGCCCCGCGTGACGGTGAGATTGTCAGGCAAGGTCCAGAGTTGAAAGCGCGGGGACTCCGGCTTGATGCGCAGCCGATAGGCATAGGCCTGGCCGCCGCGATTCTGGCGGTCGCGGATGGCGAGAGCCAGGATGCCATCGACCGCAGGCGTATAGAACATACTGCTGTCGGCGTTCCCTAACGAAGCGATGCCCGTAACAGCGTCGTCGCTTTCGGCCACTAGTTTTCCATCCGCCGAACGAAGCTCGACAACGGTGTCGAGTTCCGGTTGGCCCAGTTGCGCCGATAGCGTCCAGATATGCAAAGGCCGGCCTGCTTGGACGAGCAGTCGATAGGAGTCCGTTTCTCGCTTCGCCGAGAGGATGCCATTCACGGCGATCGCCCCGGCTCCGCGCGCATCGATCTCGCGTGGCTCAGGCAAGTCGATCGCTGCGGCCACTTCAAACAGTCCGCCCTCGGCGATGCCGGCGGAGCCGACCACCGACAGGCGCCACAATCCGGGCGGCGCGTCGGCGGGCACGCGGAACTCGGCCTCCAGTGTGTCGGCCTCCCGCTTCAAGATCTCGCCTCGCAACACACGCGAGGGCGTTGCCTCGGGAGTGACAGGCACCGTGGTGGGATACGTCATTCGGAAGTACTCGGCGCGACGGGCCTGGGTGAGCAGAACTTCCGACGCGCCTTCCAAGCCTTGGCCGGAGACCATCAGCCGGGCCGTGGATCCCGGCGCGGCACCTAGCCGCGAGAGATGATGCAGAATAGGCAGCCGCGAAACGCGAAGTACGTAGGCATTGTTGACGGCGGCCCCGTAGGCGCGCGGCCCGCGATAGATGTCCACATGCACGACGTGACGGCCGGCGGTGTCGAAGCGCTTGGTGACGACCGGGTTGTCGTCGAAATCCGAGGCATCGTCGTTAAAGGCAACGCGGTGCCCCGTGCTGTCGTATAGGTGGAGCTTGGCTTCGAGCTGCGAGCCGTACTCATAGGCGCGCAGTTCAAAACGCAGCTCATCTCCGGCCTTGGCTTCGACGGCGAAATAATCGGAATCTTCCACGGCATCGATCGCGCCGTAAATTTCTGCTGGAATGGCTGTGATCGGCTGTGCTTTGGTCACCGAGTTGTTCGGTTCGGCGTCGCGCACCGCGGGAAACTGGCCGACGTAGAACAAGACGCTTTGCGAATGGCCATCCAGGCTGAGCAACTTCATCAGGTGCGGCCCCAGACCCACGCTAACACCAATCGCGATCTCGCCTTCCACGCGTTTGCTTGACGCCGCGATCGTGCGCTGCCAGCGAATCTCCTTGGTGTCGAACTCAGCACTTTGCACATTTGAGAGTTCGGAGCCGACGACCTCCATGCGCACCGTAGTGCCACGCTGCCCACCCAACGGGCTCATCTTTGTGATGGCGGGCGCGCACCACATCGCCGCGGGAACCAGCATCGCTACAAAGGCCGGTTTCACGCGAGAATCTCCTTCACGGGTTCGCCGGTGTTGATCGGCACCGGCCGGTTCGGACCTTCGTAGGCTTTGTGATAGTCAATACCGAAGAGCTTGTAGACAGTGGCGCCGACATCTTCGATTTTGACCGGCCGCTCAGTAGGATAGGCCGCGCGGGCGTCGGTCTTGCCCACTACCGCGCCCTTCTGAATGCCTGCTCCGGCCAGGACGACAGACCAAGCGCCGGGCCAGTGATCGCGACCGGCGGCGGGATTGATCTGCGGAGTGCGGCCGAACTCGCCGATGCCCAACACAAGCGTAGTATCCAGCAGGCCACGCTGATCGAGGTCGTCCACCAGCGTGCTAAACGCCGTATCGAATTCCGGGAGAATTCGCTGGTACGCCGGTTCGTGCCCGGTATGCGTGTCATAGCCGCCCTGGTAGATGCTCACCAGGCGCACGCCTGCTTCTACCAAGCGCCGCCCGAGTAGCGCGCCCTGTCCCGTGGTGTTTCGTCCGTAGGCGTCGCGCAGTTTGTCCGGTTCGTCCTGAATCTGGAAAGCCTTGCGCGTGCTGGCCGAAGAAACCAGGTCGAAGGCTTTCTGATAGAACAGGTCCATGCTCCCGAGCAAGGGCGACTTCTCGGCGCGCGCGAACTCAGCATCAAGCTGATGCAGGAGCTTTTTGTTGGCCACCGCTTCCTCAAAGCTCATCCCAGCGGGCAGCGCCACATCGCGAACGCGATAGCTCTTGTCCTTGGGGTCGCCGGCGACGAATTGATCGTATCCGGAACCGAGGAAGCCGGCCTCGGCGGAAGACTGACGGTCAGGCACCACGACATACGGCGGCAGACCGTCACGCGAGCCCATTTCCTTGCTCAGCACCGCGCCAAAACTGGGATGCTGCAGTTCGGTGCGCGGCCGCGTACCGCTAAACATGTAACGCTGCGCCACGTCGTGAATGGCCACATCAGACGTCATGGACCGGATGAGCGCCCACTTGTGCATACGCTTGGCGCACTGCGGCAACAGCGTGGAAACGTGGATGCCGGGGAGCGATGTGGGCATGTGTCCGAACGTGCCGCGGATTTCAGGCGGCGCCTCCGGCTTCGGATCCCACGAACTGAGTTGGCAGCAGCCGCCCAATTGGAAAATGGCGATGCAGGAGGTTGCCTTGCTTGCCGCGCGCAGCACGCCGGGCAGTGCCAAGCCAGCGCCGCCGAGCGAGCCGATGCGCAGCACATTCCGTCGTGAGAGTCCTTGCCGGGTGGTAACTTTTAAGTCCATGCGATGTACGCCTCAGTGGTTCAGCTGGAATTCCTTGGTGTTGAGCAGCACCATCAACAGGTTCTCGTAGGTTCGCCGTTTCGTGCGCCCGGCGGTCCGCTCCGATTCGAGATAGGACCGTACGGAGGCCCGCTCACTCTCGCGCGGGTTGCGCGCGTAGGCCCGCTCATAAAACTCGCCGATCACTTCCTCGTCCGTCGCGCCGCGTGCCAATAGCTTGCTGATCAAGCCATCCTTAGCGGTGAGCTTGGATTCAAGCGTGGTGCGGCTCATCATGTGGAGCGCCTGCGCAAGCGTGGGCTCTTCGTTACGATGCGCGAGCACGTCGCGGCGCGGAAAACCGAATGTAGACATGAA
Source organism: Bryobacteraceae bacterium (assembly GCA_947458745.1). Taxonomy (GTDB): domain Bacteria; phylum Acidobacteriota; class Terriglobia; order Bryobacterales; family Bryobacteraceae; genus JAPKYZ01. Next base: position 96,724 of record CANGYQ010000017.1, read on the forward strand.
ATATGAAGGAGTGTCGGGAACCTCGTAGTCCTTCGACGTGGTTCCCAGTGGATGCCCGCCGTATTTCTGCGGCACATCCGTCACTTGACTGATCGCATCCAGCAGCACCTCAGCCGGGAGCCTGCGTGGGAAGTAGCGGGCAAAGAGCAGCCTGGACAGTTGATCGGAACCCGCCTCTCCGGCTGGAGGCGTGGACGAGAACTGATACGCTTCCGAGTTCAGAATCAGACGTTCGAGCTCGCGCAGGCGAAACCGCTTTTCCAAGAGGAACGCGGCGAGCTTGTCCAGCAACTCGGGATTGGTTGGCCGGTTGGTGGAGCGCATGTCGTCAAACGGCTCCACGATGCCCGTTCCAAAATACTCGTTCCAAATGCGGTTCGCGATCGCGCGAGCGAAGTAGGGGTTTCGTTCCGACGTAAGCCAGCGCGCGAAATACTCCCGGCGGTCGGCCCCTTCCGGAATCGCCGCTTCCTCCCCGCCGAGATACTTCGGCGCCACGGGCTTCTTCGTTGCCGGATGCTCCACCTGCGCGCTGTCATCCTGATACCAGACGCGGCGGAAAACAGTGTTGCCCACCTTCATCCGCATCTGTCCGAAAAACGCGGCGGTGCCGTAAAAGTCGTTCTGCGTGAAGTTCTCGAGCGGATGATTGTGACACTCGGCGCACTCCAGGCGCAGGCCCATGAACAAGCGGGTGACCGTCGGCGTGATCTGTTTCACCTCGAACTTGTTGTTCATGAAGTCGACGGCGGGAAACCAGAAGCCGGCAGCGGGATTCCGGTTCGTATCGCCGCTGGAGGTGAGCAACTCGCGCACGAATTCGTCGTAGGGCCGGTCCTGCTCCACCTGATCGCGAATCCAGCTCTTGAAGGTGCCCATGGCGCGGCCCTGGCTGTAGAGTTGCGTATTTCGGAACCAATCCTCGAACTTCACGGTGCGAAAGGAGATGTGTTCGGCGTCGGCGAGCAGCGTATCGATCAGCCGGGCGCGGTCGGGCGCTGCGAGAAACGCGCGCCGTTCTGACGGCTTGGGCACGCGGCCTACCGTGTCGATGTAGATACGCCGTAGAAACTCCTCATCGGTGCTGCGCGCGGCAGGGCGGACGTTCAGCCGACGCTGGTTACGATGCACCAATTCATCAATGAAGTTCGCCACGCGAGCCGCTGGGAAATCCGCACCGGCCGCGGCCTGGATCACTGCCACCTGTGCCGTGGCGGCTTTGCCCATGCCACGCGCGCGAATCGTCGTCAACCCGGCGCGCCCAGGCTGGAAGCCGCCCGGGCCTTCGAGCTTGGCCACGCCTTCATCGGCCGATTCGAAGCGAACTTCGCTGGTCATGTCGCGCGTGGTGCCATCGCTCAACCGCGCCATCACAATCAAACGCGAGTTGCCCGCACCCCCGAGCAGCGTTTGCTCGGGCGGATACATTTCGAGCCGAACCAGCTTCGGGCCGCTCGAACGAATCGCCGCGCCCTGCTGCAGCCACTTGAGCATCGTCTCGTAGTCGTGCGAATCCACGGGCATCACCTTGCCGCCGCCGTGCGGAATCTGGAACGACGGCTTCTTCAGCAGCAGGCTCTCTTCGGGTTTCGCAAGCTGCACCCGGCGTCCATCATGCTTCTTCACGATCATGTCGTGGTCAGCCTCAATGTCGTAGCCGAACAGCGAGAGTTTGAAGCCGTTCTTGCCGGCGATGGCGCCATGGCAAGCGGCCGTGTTGCAGCCTTTGGTGGTGAGAATGGAAATGATGTCGGGGCTGAAGCTGACCGCGAGGTCGGCACGGCTGCTGCCCACGAGCACATCGGCCGCCGCCCGTCGCCCCTGATAGCGAGCCTCGACGTGCGCGGCTCCTTCGGTGGCACCGCGGACCGCCGCATTGCCCGCGTCGACTTCCACGGATTTGCCGTTGGAAGAGCGAATTTCGGCCGCGGCCGTCACGTCGCGGTCGACTCCGTCCGCTCCGGTTGAGATCACTACGTAGCGTTGCGTCGCGCCGGGGCCCGCCAGCGACACCTTCTCCGGATAGATACGGAGCCCGTCGGCCGCCATGGCGGCCCAACTGATCAAAACGAACGCGGCGCAGCGGCCGCCAAACGGTTTCATCGCTTCGCTCCCTTGGGCAGTCAATCTGGTAGTACCAGATTACGCTATCAGAACGATGTTACCGCAGTCAACTCCGGAGCGGGCCGGAGGATGCGCACTGGACTCGGGAACAGAATTGCGCGACCTTAGAAGTTCGGCAATGCGAGTCACCACCACCCAAGCTCTCTTTGATGAGATGCTCCAGCGTATCCAGACGGGCGCATGGCCCGTTGGCCAAGCGATCCCCAGCGAGCGCAACCTGATTCAAGAGTTGGGCGTCAGTAGGATTGCCCTGCGCGAGGCGCTCTTCATGCTGCGGTCATTGGGCGTGCTCGACACCGGGCACGGGCGCAAGAGCATTGTGCGGCACGTGGGCACGGACCTCCTTGAGCGCATCCTGCCGCTCGTTTGCGCGCTTGAGCCGGGAGGCAGCTACGGTCAGGTATTCGAGGTTCGCCTTGCTCTGGAAGTGCCCGCAGCAGGGCTGGCCGCGCTCCGGCGGACGGAGGCCGATCTGTGGCGGCTGGAGGAATTGGCGAACGAATATGCCCGCCAGGAGATCGTCGTCGGGCACTATCCAAGGACCGATCTCGAGTTCCACTTGCAAGTGGCGCAGGCGACACAGAACCCGCTGATTACCACGCTGTTGAATGTGATTTCCCGATACGTGATCGCCGTGCAGTCGCAGAGTTGGGATTCTGGAGTGCCCGTCGCCTGGGATCACGCCAAGCGGGCGCACTTTTCGATCCTCGACGCCATCCGCGCGCAGGACCCGGATCGGGCACGAGTCGAGATGGAAGCCCATCTTCGTTACACGGCATCCCTGGCGCCCGCAGTCCGTTAAGAGACGAGTTTGACAAGGACGTATCGTCGGGAATATGGTAATACCAGTTTCATGCAAAAATCCCGCCGCAATCTTCTGACCGGGCTGGCCGTACTGGCGGCGGCAATGCCCACACTCGCCGAAGAACGATTTCTCCTGGCTGCCGAGAATCAGGTGATCGAGATCAACCGCGCCGGACGGGTAACCGGTATCCTCAAGCATCCTGGACACCGCAACATCTGGGAGGCGTGGCGCCTTCCGGACGGCGGCATCTTTTGCGTGCACCGCGACGGCATGGCTGTGTTCGACAAGAACAACCGGCTCGTGATGGAGCACGCGGCCATGCGGAACGGCAAGGACGTGGAAGCTCCGGGCGGCACGGTACTCGACGGCGGCAAGCGGTTCGCGATGCTCGATAGCGAGGCAGCCGAGATCCGCGTGGTGGATCGCAGTGGCGCCGTGGTCAACCGGACGCCGATTCCGGATCTGCGGCCGGAGCCAGTACATTCCCGCTACCGCATGATCCGCCAAGCGGAGCGTGGCAACGCTTTTTGGATCGTGCAATATGCGAGGAACACCTTGCTCGAAGTGGAGATGGGCTCCGGAAAGATTCTTTCGCAGATCGTGCTGGCACCTCATCTGACGAAGACACCACCGGCGGCGCATCTCGCATTTGCGACGCTGGAGCCCGGCGATGGCTCAATCTACGCGACCACGGCGACCGGTCTCCAGATGCTTCGCCTAGATGCCAAGCGCAACCGGACCGGCTCCTGGACGGCGGCAGAACTCGGCTTGGCGACGCGCTACCTGCTGGGCATGCAGCGGCTGGCCAACGGCAACATCCTGATCGCCTGCGGCGACTATCACATGAAAAGCGCCGACGAGGGCCGGGATCAGTTGGCCGAGATCCGGCCGGACGGCAAGGTGGCGTGGAAGATTACGCGAGCGCAGTTCGTGGATCAGGTGGAAGGTTTCGTCGATCCCAAGACGGGGATCGAGGAGTTGCGGATCACCAACGTTCACGCCTATGACTCAGCGAAAATGGAGAGCGTGCTGACGGTGAAGCGTTGAGAATACCGCGGATGCTTCTGGTGCTGGCCGCGCTACCGGCGGCGGGCCAGGCGTTGTTGCCAACCGTGTGCGCTGGCTGCCACAACGCGCGGAACGCGATGGGCGGCTTGGATCTTGCCGCACTGCCACCGCGTTTCGACGATCGATCCCTGCGCGAGCGGTGGATCCGCGTGCATGACCGCGTGGCCAAGGGCGAAATGCCGCCGAAGGGTGTTCCCTTCTC
>CANGYQ010000018.1 GCA_947458745.1 Bryobacteraceae bacterium
CCCTGGGCGGCCTCCAGAACTCGGGCGGCGCTGTTGACCACGCGGGCCTTCGGATAACCCACGCCACACCGCCGGAACAGGTCCAGCTGCAGCGCCTTCGAGATCTCCACCGCATAGGCGGGGGTGCCGTTCACCACCGGAACGCCGGTCTCCTCCAGATGCCGCAGGTAGTCGCGGACGGTGAAGATGCCATTGCCGTGGCCGCGCCGGTGCGACGAAGGGCTCATGCGGTTCACCACCAGGGAGTGGCCCACCGGCTGCTCCGGGTCGTACACAAAATCGGCGGCGGGAAGTGGGGACCAGGGCAGGCCGCGGCGGTCCAGTTCGCTAAACAGCAGGTTGAACCACTCGGGGTGCTCGTACAGAATGCCGATCGACGGGGAGGGGGTAGGCGCGCTCATAAAGTGATTGTGGCATCCTGGCCCGCGCGCTCGCGCCGGCTCTTTCCCCAGACGGCATTCCAGGGTGGAATCACCATGCTGACGCTGCCGAAAGCCTGGGCCTGGCAGGCAAGGCGGAGCAGTGGGCGAGATGACCCACTATCCAAGCCAGGAGCGTCAAAGTACCCAAAATAGTCCATCCGCTGCCGTTCAAATGGGGTAATCTCCGACAGGTTCTCCTGTCCGCCCAGGATTCCCACCCAGCAAGTGCCACATGCACCCGACCGGCAGTCCACGGGAATGATGCCCATCCCCTCATAGCAGCGCGGATCACTCAGATGATGCGGACGCTTATCCAACTCCGCCGCCGTGGTGATGTGTTGCGAGGGGATCAAGGGAAACCAGCCGTCAGCGGCCTGCTCATCGCAAACCACCCGGGGCGTGGAGCGTTTCCCCCGCAGTCGCTCCGCCAGACTGGGCGAATAATCGGAAGCCCGGGCGCGCAGCACCGCCTCGGGGGAGTGACGATGGGCGGTCACTGCATTGGTCACCGCGGAGTCTGGCGGCGTTCCCCACGCCTCCCACCCCACCTGCCGTAACGTCATCAGGCCGATGGCCGCCATGCCCAATCCGAACTCCAGTGGAGCTTTGCTGGCCAGCGCGATCTGCTCAACGGTCGCCATCAAGTGCTGTTCGCCGCTGGCGGCACCGATGGCGGATTTCACCGGCCCCCAGTAACGGTGGCCGTAAAGAAACCGGTGTGAGGTATCCACCTGGTTGATCAACCTGTAGTTCCCGTTCACCTGGTAGTACTTCTCAAACTGCGGGCGTGAAGCCGGGTTGTGCGCGAGGGCGTGCCAGGGGAGCGGCCACACTCCAAACCAGATGCGCAGCGCATCGCGATCCACGGTATGAACGCGCGGCAACAGCTGCGATATCACCGCTGGCCATTGGTCATCCTGCTGCTCCAGAAAGTCGAATAGATTCATGGGAAGGAGAGCTGTTGGATGTCCGATCTGGACGGTCGGATGCTCGATCTGAGAGTTTGGCTCCTTGACAGCGGGCCACCGATTCCCATAGATTCGCGATGGGGCATATTTTGCCCCCAACCCGGTCCCCGAACGTGAAAATTCCCTCCAGCGGTATCATTCCCCCCCTCGTCACGCCCTTGGCCACGCTCGGCACACTGGACCATGCGGGTCTGGAAAGGGTGGCGGAGCGGGCCATTGCCGCTGGCGTCACCGGCCTATTTGTTCTGGGCACGACGGGCGAAGCCCCCAGTCTCCCAATGCGCTTGAAGCGGGAACTGGTGGAGCGTACGATGGCCGTAACGGCCGGACGTGTGCCCGTCCTGGTGGGCTTGCTGGAAGCCTGCGTCGAGGATTCACGCGACTTGGCCGAGTTCGCGGCGGCCCAGGGCGCAACCGGGCTGGTGCTCACGCCGCCGTTTTACTTCCCGCTGACGCAGCCCCAGCTGATCAGCTATGCCGAGCGGTTGATCCCCCAACTGCCTCTGCCGGTCTATCTATATAACATTCCCGTCTTTACGAAAGTGTTGCTGGAGCCGGAAACCTTGGGCCATCTTTGCCAGTTGCCGCAGGTGTGTGGAGCCAAGGATTCCGGTGGCGATCTGGAACGCTTCTCGCGCACCCGCGCCCTGGTGCCGGACTTGCCGTTGCTGTGGGGGCCGGAAGAACGCCTGCTGGATGCCATGGACCTGGGTGCGGATGGCGGCGTCACCGGCGGGGCCAATCTCTTTCCGGAGCTCTACGTAGGGCTTTACCGCGCGCTTGAAGCCGGTGACCGCCCGCGGGCCACGGCTCTGAATGCCGTCGTGCAGCAGGTGAGCCAGCAGATCTATTCGGCCTCATATGGCGGCCCCAGCTTTCTCCTGGGCATGAAGTGCGCACTGGAGGAGCTTGGCCTCGCCAGTGGTCTGCCGGCTGAGCCGCTGACTGCTCTTGACGACGCGACGCGGGCGCGTATCCAGGCCGCCCTGCCTGCCATCACCGCTCAGTTGGCGGCGGCGCTCTAGCCCACCACCGCGCGGCTCGCCGATGTTGTTCAGTATGGGTGAAATTCCCCAATGGGAGTCCCCACTGCGGGATATGCCCCCAACGTTTAAGCCTAAAGTACTGATTCGATGAAGGCGGCCTTTGGCCTTGAAATTGCACTCAAAGGCGCGAGATCTTCTCGCCCTTTCGAATGAACAGATTCCTGGACCGGCCCATCGTCGCGCTTTTGACCAGCCATTGGCTGTCCATGTTGGGTTCCGGCTTGGTGACCACGGCGGCTATTTCGTGGCTGTTGGTGCTGCCGCTGCAGATGCGTGGGCACGTCGACAATCCCTACTTGGGCATCATCCTCTTTGTCGCTCTGCCTATTCTGTTCGTGGCCGGTTTGGTCCTGATTCCTGCGGGCACCTTTCTGGCGCGGCGGCGCGTGCGCCTGGGGTTGGCCACCACGCCGGATCGTCCCGCCGCGATCAGGCGGTTCGCCACCTTCCTGGCGGTCACCACCGTGGCCAATGTCGTCATCGCTTCCCAGTTGACCTACCGGGCCGTGGAGCATATGGAGACCGCCCAGTTCTGCGGACAAACCTGTCACGTGATGGCGCCGGAAATGGCGGCCTACCAGAATTCACCGCATTCGCGCGTCGCCTGCGTGGATTGCCACGTGGCTCCGGGTGCCGGCGGCTGGTTTTCCAGCAAGGTCTCGGGCGTCCGGCAGCTGATGGGGGTCACATTCAACAACTATGAGCGGCCCATCGCCTCGGCGCTGGAGTCCGGCCGGCTGGTCCCGGCCTCCCAGACCTGTGAGAACTGCCATTGGCCGCAAGGCTCCGGCAGCGTGAAGTTTCAGGTGATCCCCAACTTTGCCGACGACGAAGCCAACACCGCCACCCAAACTGTACTGATGATGATGGTGGGTGGGGCAAAGGGCGCGGGCGGCATCCACGGTGCGCACTTTGGCCCAGGGGTGAATATTCGCTTCGCCCCCGGTGACAAGAAACGCCAGAGCATCCCGTGGGTGGAATACAGCAACGAGAAGACCGGCACCAAGCGCACCTACCTCGCCACCGATGCCAAGCCGGAGCAGGTGACTGCTCTGCCACGCGTTCAGATGCAGTGCGTCGATTGCCATAACCGGCCCACCCACACGTTTGAGCTGCCGGAGCGGGCGGTAAACCGGGCGCTGTCGGCGGGTGATCTGGCGACTGGGTTGCCGTTCCTGAAGAAGAAGGCGGTCGAGATTCTGCGCGTCGAATATGGCAGTTCAGCCGAGGCCGGGCAGAAGATCCCGGCGGCGCTGGCTGAGTATTATCGCGGCCAGTATCCAGACCTGTTTGCCAAGCGGGGCGACGCCATCGCCGACGCTGGGCGACAACTGGCGGCAATCTATCAGCGCAACGTTTTCCCGGATCTGAAGGTCACCTGGGGCACCTACGCCAACAATCTCGGCCACACGGATTCGCCGGGCTGCTTCCGTTGTCATGATGAGGCGCATGTGGCTGCTGATCAAGCCACCATCAAGCAGGATTGTGCTTCCTGCCACGAACTGCTGGCTGTCGAGGAGCCGGCTCCCGAGGTGCTGAAGACGTTGGGGCTGGCGGGTAAAATCGCGCAGTCGCAAAAGCAGTAAACCACCCCTCCCGGGTGGAGCAGGATCAACCGGAGAGAAAAAGGAGAACTTCACGAGATGAGAACACTGATGACGGCGATGCTGGGCACGGCCTTAGGCGCAGCCCTGGTGCTGGCGGCCGACGCGGCGGCCGGAAAAGCAACATACGAAAAGAGTTGCAAGTCCTGCCACGGTGCCGATGGGACACCCAATGCGGCGATCGCCAAGGCGCTGAAGGTGGAAATGAAGGCTCTCGGCGGCAAGGAAGTGCAAGCCAAAAGCGATGCCGATCTCAAGAAAGAGATTACCGAGGGCGTCGGCAAGATGAAAGGCTACAAAATTGCTAACCCAGATGATGTGGTCGCCCATGTCCGGTCTTTGAAGAAGTAGTCCGGATCATTTGGGTGAGGGATTTTCTGGACTGTAGACAGTAGACAGCAGTAGCCAGGACTTGAGGTTGGGGAGGGAAAAGTGAAGCGAATCCAATGGCCGAAGGCGAAGTGGGCGGCAGCGGCAATTCTGCTGGGGGCAGCGGCGACGCTCGTCAGCCAGACACCAAGTCCATTTGCGCCCAATGAAGTTGCCGCCTATCTGGACCCGAACGTCGTGAACTTCGTTCGTCCGGGACTGGTGATCAAGGTGGAATCGGCCGAGGTAGCCACCGACGGCACCATCAGTGCTGTAGTTGATATCTCTGACCCTCGCGGGTTGGGATTGGACCGGCTGGGCGTCAACACGCCGGGCCCGGTCTCTTTGAGCTTCATAGCCGCGTACCTCCCCCGCGGCGAGGCTCAGTATGTTTCCTATACGACTCGCCAAGCCACAGGTGCGGTGAGCGGGACAGTGAGACAAGCCGCTGCCGACGCCGGTGGTGTCTTTACCCAGTTGGCGGACGGCAAGTACCGCTACCGCTTCAATACCCGGGCCCCGGCTAACCATGACCGGAATGTCACCCACACCATCGGCGTCTACGGTAACCGCAACTTGAGCGAGTTTGGACTGCCTAACAACTTTGCGAGTAACACGTTTAATTTTGTGCCTACCGGCGCACCCGTGGCTGCCGTCCGTGATGTCATCCGGACCGAGAGCTGCAACCGCTGCCATGACCAGTTGAGCTTCCACGGTGGCTCCCGGCGCGGCATGGAGACGTGCGTGTTGTGCCACACGCCCCAAACATCGGATCCGGACACGGGCAACACGATGGACCTGCCGGTGCTGATCCACAAGCTCCACATGGGCAAGGATCTGCCTAGCGTCAAGGCCGGCAAACCGTATCGGGTGATCGGCAACCAGGGGGCGGTGTCGGACTGGTCCACCGTTGGCTTCCCGGCCCGGGCGCAGCGTTGCGAAGTCTGCCATGAGCAGGATACGCCCGCCGTCCAGAAAGCCACCTACCTGGCCGCGCCCACGCGCGCCTCGTGTGGTTCCTGCCACGACGACGTCAACTTCGCCACGGGCCAAGGCCACGTCGCGGGTCCGCAACCGACGGACAATCTCTGTGCCACTTGCCACATCCCACAAGGAGAGATCGACTTTGATTCCTCCATTAAGGGAGCCCACGTTGTACCCACCGAATCGGCGATGCTTAGCGGCATCAACTTCGCCATCACCCGGGTGACCAACACCGGCGCCGGGCAGAAGCCGGTGGTCACCTTCACGGTGAAGGACAACAAAGGAGCGGCGATTCCGCTGAACCTGCTGGGCAGCCTCTCGATGGTGATGGCGGGACCCACCAGCGACTACGGCTACACCAAGTTTGGGGCCGATGTCTCCACCCCGGGCTATGTTTCCGAAAGTGCCATCAGGTCGCCCTGCAGCACCGATGGCACCTGCGTCTACACCTTTGTCCATGCCGTACCGGAAGGGGCCAAAGGCACTTTTGCGATCGGCATGGAAGGCCGCCGCACAGAAGTGCTGCTGCCGGGTACCACCAGCCAGCGTTCGGTGCAGTACGGTGGCAAGAACAAAGTGGCCTACTTTGCGGTGGATAACTCCCGTGTCGAACCCCGCCGGACGGTGGTGAAGACCGAAAACTGCAACAGTTGCCACCAGTCGCTTTCATTGCATGGCGAGAACCGCAACGAGATTGAGATGTGCGTGCTGTGCCACAACCCCTCACAGACCGATGCGGCGCGGCGGCCGGTGGCGACGGTGCTGGCGGAGCGGGCCAAACCCAACCAGTCAGTGGACTTCAACCTGATGGTGCACAAGATCCACACCGGCGAAGAACTGAAGGCGGCTGGACGCAGCTATACCGTGATCGGCTTTGGCGGCTCGGTGAATGACTTCACCGAAGTCCGCTACCCGGCCTTCTCGCCCAATGGCCGTCCGGGAGACAAGCGCAACTGCGCTATGTGCCACGTGGGCAATAGTCACGAAAACCTGACCCGGATGGTTCACGATGTGATCGATCCGCAGGGCTTGATCAATCCGGTGAAGCCGGTCACGGCCGCCTGCACCGGTTGCCACATCACGACCGCGGCGGCGTCGCACGCTCTCAACAACACCTCGTCGCTCGGCGAAAGCTGTCTCACCTGCCATAAAGCGGGTGCGGAATTCTCGGTCGCCAAAGAGCATGCCCAGTATTAGGCGCAGTCTCGTCACATTCGTGATCGCGGTGGGTGCTTGGGCGGGACAGAAGCCCGCTCCAGCACCTGCGAAAGCGGCGCCGGCACCGGTGGAAAAGCCCACCCTGGTTGGCTCTGAAACCTGCCAGGCCTGCCACGAAGATATCTATACGGCGTTCCAGAAGAGCCGCCACCAGAGCGTGGAAACTGACAAGAAGCGTGGCTGGGCGGGCAATGGGTGCGAATCCTGCCACGGCCCGGCCAGCAAGCACATTGAAACGGCCTCGGCGGACGACATCCGGAATCCGCTGAAGCTGACGGCGGGCGCGGCGGACAAGGGCTGCCTCACCTGCCATCTGAATCAGCCCACCCACTCCGGACGGCTGCAGGGCGGACATGCCCGCAGTCAGGTGGCGTGCACGAGTTGCCACTCCGTCCACAAGCCGGAGCCGGAAGCTCTGCGTGCCAAGAAAACGGCCACCATCAACACCCAGTGCGCCAGCTGCCACCAGGGCGTCTGGGCGCAGTTCGCCCGGCCCCACTCGCATCAGCTCAAGCAAGGGGCCATGTCCTGCACGGACTGCCACAACCCCCACGGCAATCAACTGGCCAAGCAAGTGCGCACCTTCGCCTCCAATGAGCCCGGCTGCCTGGGTTGCCACACCAACACGCGCGGACCTTTCACCTTTGAGCACGCGCCAATGCGTCAAACCGGTTGCGCCACCTGCCACGAAGTCCACGGCTCCGCTAATCCCCGCATGCTGACCCGGCATGAGGTGCGGTTCGTCTGTCTCGAATGCCACGCCAATGTGGGCTCGCTCACCAGCACCGCTCCGGTGAACTCGGGCGCAGGCGTCGTGCCGCCGTCGTTCCATGACTTGCGGTCCACCCGCTTCCAGAACTGCACGCTCTGCCACCAGAAGATCCATGGCAGCCATGCCGATCGGAACTACCTGCGATGAGACTTCTTCCTCAGTTGTGGATTGGTCTCGCCTGCGGCCTCGGTTGCTTTGCTCAGGCGACAGCGGAAAAGCCCGCCGATCAACCAAAGCCCGAAGCTCCCGCCGCCGCGGCCAGTGAAGCCAAGCCCGCCGCCGCCACGGAGTCTCCCGTGCCGGACGCGGAATCCTGGATCACCGGGTCGATCGACTTTGGCTACCGCTGGCGCACCGACATTGCCGGCAATCCCAACGTCTACCGCAGCATTGTCAACTTGGGCTCCGGCCCCAAGCTGCTGGGTACAGATTTCAAGATCACCGACCCCAAGCACCGGCTCTTCGATACGCTCGAAACCCGCGCCTACACCTGGGGTGGTGAACCTTATCAAACACTCCAGGTCAACATCCGCAAGCAAAGCGTCTATGACCTGAATGGCGCTTATCGCGACTTTGCCTACTTCAACAACCTGCCCTCGTTCGCCAATCCGCTGCTCTCCCGTGGTGTCTACCAAAGCCAGCGCGCATTTGATCTGCGGCGCAAGCTCAGCTCCTTTCAGCTGGATCTGCGGCCGGGTTCGCGGTTCATCCCCTACGTTGCTTTTGAGCGGGCTTCCGGTTTCGGCAATGGCGTCACCACACTGGTCAGCGATGCCAACGAATATGCCGTGCCGACGCGCCTCGACGAGGTGATGAATAACTTCCGCGCCGGTGGCCGCCTTGAATTCCGGCGCTTCCACGCCACCATCGAACAGGGCGGCACCACCTTTGATGACCGCCAGAACGTGTTTGAGACGCAGCTCAACTCGGGCAACCGGACCCTGCCGTACCTGGGCCAAACACTCGGGCTCCGCAACCTGCTGGCCACCTATGGGGTGAATGGCACCTCCTACTACAGCAAGGCGCTCTTCTCGGCTCAGGCCGCCTCCTGGCTGGATCTCTACGGCCAGTACCTCTACAGCCGGCCGGAAAGTACCCTCAGCTTCAATCAGAGCGTGACCGGCAACAACGTGTTGAGCAGCCAGTTGCTGTTCTACACCCAGCAGCAGTATCTGGTCTCCTCCTTTGCGCGCCTGCCCCATACTTCAGGCAGCTTTGGCGCGGAATTGCGGCCCTTCTCGCGCTTACGTGTGGTTTCCAGCTGGCTGACGGATCGGGTTAGCGTCACTGGAGCGGCCCGCACCAACCAGCGTCTAACGACGGCCAGTGGCGTCACCCCGCTCAGCGCCGCGGTCACCAGCGGTCTGTCCAACAACTACAGCCAGGCTGAAGTGATGGCGCTGTATGACGTGACCCGCAAGATCAACCTGCGTGGCGGCTACCGGCGCGTCTGGTCCGATGCGCGGCAGTACGTGTTGCCGCAGGCTGGTCTGCCGGGCACCGACGCCAGCTATCTCCGCCGTGATGTGGCCCTGGGTGGCGCGACGTGGCGGCCCTTCTCGAAGCTCTCGCTGAACGCGGATGCGGAGGTGGCGCGGAGCGGCCAGGCGTACTTCCGGACCAGCCTCTACGACTACCAGCGCCTAAGTGCCCGGGTCCGCTATCAGTTACTGAAGGAACTGCATCTTTCCAGCGATTTCTGGTGGTTGAACAATCAGAATCCGACCCCGGCCTCCGGCTGGGACTTCAATGGTCAACGTCTAACTGCGGCTCTGCTGTGGACCCCGAAGGGCGGCAAGTGGGTCAGCCTCCAGGGCGACTATACGCGCGCCACACTGCGCTCCGACATCAGCTTCCTGGTGCCGCAACAGTTCACCCGGGAATGGTCGCGCTACCGCGATAATGCGCACATCATCTCGGCGTTGGCGGAAATGAATCTGCCGCACAAGGTGAAACTGGCGGCGGGCGGGTCGATGTTTCTTTCTTCCGGTAGCCGCCCGACTGACTTTTATCAGCCCCGAGGCCGCCTCTCGGTGCCCGTCTACCGGGGCCTCGCCTGGATCTCCGAGTGGCGCTACGACGGCTATGGGGAACCGTTCTATCAATACGAAGGTTTCCGTACGCACCTGATCACCACCGGATTGCGGGTAACAAGATAGGACTTTGCACTATGCGCCACGTACTTGCCTTAGGACTCCTCGCCGCCAGCGCCTTGTGGGCGCAGGCGCCTCCCACTCCGCTATCCGGCAGCGCGGCGCGCGGCGGACTTTTCTTTGAGCGCAATGGCTGCGCCAAGTGTCATAGCGTGAATGCCACCGGGGGCAAAACCGCCCCGGACCTGGGCACCGGTTTGGCGCGCGGCTATACGCCCGCCCGGCTGGCAGCTACCTTGTGGAATCACGCACCGGTGATGTGGAGCGCGATGGCGGATCAGGCGATGGGCTTCCCACGGGTGAATGAGTCGGACGCCGCCGATCTATTTGCTTACTTCGTCCTGGCGCGCTACTTTGAGCGTCCCGGTGACGCCGGCCGGGGCAAAGCCGCCTTCGCCGCCCGGCAGTGCCAGCAATGCCACGGGATCACGGAAGCATCGTTTCCCGGAGCCAAGCCTGTTAAGGATTGGACTGCACTTGGCAGCCCAGCGGGACTGGTGGAGGCGATGTGGAACCACGCCGGGCAGATGAAAGACGCCTTTGCCAGCCGCCAACTGAAATGGTCGGCGCTAACCTCCACTGAGCTGGGCGATATCCAGGTCTACCTGCGTAATCTGCCCGCGACACGAAGCGCCGCCAAGCGCGACATGATCGCCGCCGGTTCCACCGGGCAGAGCCTGTTTGACCGCAAAGGTTGCGGCAAGTGTCACACCGGCTCCCTGGAACTGGCGCCCCGGCTGCGCGGCAAGACACTCACGGATGTCGCGGTCTCGATGTGGAACCATGCGCCGCAGATGTCCGGTGCTGCCATCCGGTTTGAGCCGGGCGAAATGTCGGATCTGCTCAGCTACCTCTGGGCGCAACGCTTCTTTGATGAGCCCGGCGACGCCTCCAGCGGTGAGCGCGTGGTGGCCCAGCGCGGCTGCCGCGCCTGTCATGGTAATGCCGAAAGTGGAGCCCCGCCCTTCTCCGCCTTTCGGGGCCGTGCCACCTCCATCCGCATCGTCTCCGCTCTCTGGAGTCACGGGCCCACCATGCTGGATCAGATGACCCGGCGTGGCGTGCCGTGGCCCCGCATTTCAACCCGCGAGATGATGGACATCATCGCCTTTATCAACCGCGAATAGGGCCGCCTCCGACCGTCAGAACGGTTGTAACCCCTTGACTTCGCGAGTCGGAGGTGATGAGATATGCCCCATGTCTCGTCTTCTCGTCCTCGCTTTGACGATTGGGTTAGTGGGGTGGTCTCAGGACTTGCGCGGTAAGCTGCAAGGCATCGTCACCGACTCTTCAGGCGCTGTGGTTGCCGGTGCCAATGTATCCTTAACCAATCAGGATACCGGTGTCGGTGCCACCCAGCAGACCAACCAGATTGGCCAATACCTGTTCGACTTCGTCGCAGCGGGCAAGTACACGGTCTCCATTGAACTACAGGGTTTCCGCCGCTTCCAGAATAAGAACGTCCTGGTGCAGTCCCGTGGCGACGTCACCGTGAATGCGGTGCTGGAACTGGGTGCCACCAGCGAGACGATCAACGTCGAGGCCTCACCGGTTTCGGTGCAGTTCAATACTTCCACCATGGCGCTGACCATCGATACGAAGATGGCCAATTCGCTGCCGATTATCTCGCGTAACCCGTTCCTGCTGGTGGCCCTGAATCCGGCCACGGTGGTGCGCTCCACCAATGAGCAAAGCCCTTTCCACCACTGGGCGGCCAACGAGTTCGATGTGGGCGGCGGCACCAACCGCAAGAATGACATCATCCTGGACGGCTCCCCGTCGATGACCGGCCAGAAGTCCAGCTATACGCCTCCCATGGACGCGGTGCAGGAAGTAAACCTGCAGCAGAACGCGGTGGACGCCGAATTCGGCCACTCCGCTGGCGGCGTCATCAGCATGCAGATGAAGGCCGGGACCAACGCCGTCCACGGCACCGCCTATTATCTGGGCCGCAACCCCGCCATCAACGCCTTGGCCGACCGCATCACCCGCGGCAAGAACCTCACGCGCCAACATACCTGGGGCACCACCCTGGGCGCCCCCATCAAGAAGAACAAGCTGTTCAACTTCTTCTCCTATGAAGGCTGGCGCACCATTGAGCCGCGCGCCGTGCTGAACACCTTGCCAACTGACCTTGAGCGCGCCGGCGACTTCTCGCGCTCGTTAAATACGCAGGGCGCATTACGGATGATCTATGACCCGACAACAACCGTCACCAACGGGAACACCGTCACCCGCCAACCCTTTCCAAATAACTCGATTCCGCAGGGGCGGTTTGACGCCACCTCGCGGAAGGTGTTGGGCGATCTCTGGAAGGCCAACGGACCGGGCTCGGGGCCCACGGGGGTCAATAACTTCCTGGCTGGCTACGCCAACCGCTTCCGGTACTGGAATTTCTCCGACCGTGTTGATTGGAACGTGTCGGATAAGCTGAAGATCTTCGGGCGCTACAACCAGTTCCAGACCTTCACCAAGTGGGATGACTATGCGCAGGGCTCGATTGCTCAACCGGTGGACGGTTCCAAACGGCATGCATTAAGCTTCTCGGGTGACGCCGTTTACACACTGAACGCCTCCACTGTCCTCAACGTTCGTGGGGCCTACAATTCGATTGTCGATTCCTTCGGAGTGCCGTCCGCCACGCTGAAGGAGGCCGACCTTGAAAAGTTCTGGCCGGGCAATCCCTGGTACAAGCCCTATCTGGGTGACCTGCCCGAGATTTACTATCCCGGGATCACCGTCCGAGCAGCCTCCGCGACTCCGCTCGGGCGCGGTGGCTACTGGTTCCAGGAGCCCACGTCTCATAACGTGGAAGCCAAGATCTCCAAGAGCGCCGGTCGTCACTACGTGAAGGCGGGAGGCGAATACCGGCGGGAGAACATCAGGGCCTTCCGTCCCCGGCCCATGACGTTTGACTTCCGGCCAGACCTGACCTCGAACACTTATCTCAATCCGAACACCGCCTTAAGCGGCGATGCTTGGGCGACGTTCTTGTTGGGCGCGCTCGACGGAAATTCAGCCATCAGTTCCATCCCGTTGCAGCGGCCCACCGTCGACTACGTCGGCTTCTTCTTCCAGGACGACGTCAAGTTGACGCAGCGGCTGACGCTGAACCTGGGTATGCGGTATGAGTTCTTTACCCCGATGCGCGATCCGGAAGACCGCATCTCGCGCTTCCTCGACTTGACGGCCGCCATCCCGGAGTTTTCCGGCAGCAACGCGCCCGTGATCCCGGTCCAGGCTGCGGCGCTGAGGAATGGCGCGCCCACTTACAACGGAGCTTGGGTTTTCACCGACAAGGACAATCGAGGCTCCTGGAATGCTCCGAAGGGGCTCTTCATGCCTCGCATCGGCCTTGCCTGGCGGCTGGATAACAACACGGCTCTCCGGGTGGGCTTTGCCCGTTACATTGTCCCGGCCACCCTGACGCAGGGACTGGATATTCTGGGCAGTGTTCCTTACCCCGGTTTCGACGCCACCAGCAACACCATCGCGCCGTTGCAGGGCATCGTGCAGCAGAGCTTCTCCAACCCCTACCCCGGCGGGCTGGTGCCGGTCTCCGGCAAGCGGTTTGGTCGCTATACCAACTTGGGCGGTTCCGGCACCTGGTATCAACAGAACTTTACGCCCGGCGTCAACGACCGCATCAACGTCAGCCTGCAGCGGCAGTTGCCCGGCAAGATTCTGGCCGACATCACTTTCTTCACGAACCTGGGGCGCAGTCAGCCCTACAACTACGACGTCAACCAGGTGGACCCGCGCATTGGTATTCGCGTCGGCAATGCGGTGACCGCCAGCGTGGCGAACCCCTTCTTTGGCACGCTGCCCGCTGATAAGATGCCGGGCCAGTTGCGGACCCAGCGCAATGTCGCGGTGTCGGAGTTGCTCCGCCCCTATCCGCAGTACAGTAGCTTGGTCGAAACGCTCCGCGGCGGGGTGGGCAATCGGTATAAGGCCCTCCAGATGCAGTTCCAGCGGCCGTTCGTCAACGGCTTCAACATGGTGATCGGGTACAACTACAACCGCGAGCAGAACCAGGAGTTCTATGACAACGTGGACAACTTCACGCAGAACTTCACCTGGCAGCCGGCCTCCAATGCGCGCCACCGCATCACGGGTGCCTCCATCTATGAGCTGCCCTTCGGCAAGGGCAAGAAGTACATGAACAGCGCTCCGGCGCTGGTGCAGGCGATGTTTGGGGGCTGGTCCACCAGCACGCTGTTCACCTACAACTCGGGCCTCTACCTGCGGTTCCCGGGCGCGGTGGTGTCGGGCGACCCTGGAGTGGCCGAGCCCACGTCCAACCGCTGGTTCGACACGAGCAAGTTCTCGGTGCTGCCTGCCTTCACACGGCGCACCAATCCCTTGCAGTTCAACAACGTCAAGGGGCCGCGCTTTGTGAACTTTGACGCCACGGTGGCCAAGGAGTTCCCGGTCTACAAGGAGCGCTTGAAGTTTGAGCTACGTGGGGAAGCGTACAACCTGCTGAACGCCTTTACGGGAAGCAATCCGGACACCAATCCGACGTCGGTGAATTTCGGCAGAATTGTCTCCCAGCGTGCGGGTAACTTTGGGCGGCAGATCCAGTTCAGCGGCCGCTTCATCTGGTAGCCCTCGTCCTGACCGCGATGGCCCTGGGGTGGGCAGCCGACTGCGTGACGTGCCATGCACAGCAGGCGGCTGCCCATCAGGGCAGTGCCCACGCGCGCTCGCTGCGGCGGGCGGACGCGCCCCAGTGGCGGTCCATCGGGGCCGACTGGGCGTTTGGTGCTGGCAGCCAAGCGGTGACCTTTGTCAGCCAGGCGGACCCCCAGCATTATCTGGAGCACGGCCTCAGCTACTACGCCAAGCTGGACCGCTTTGATCTCACTCCCGGCCACGGTAGTTCGGCTGGCGAGCGGTATCGCACCTTCGATCCCAGTGCGGCCATCCTGCGCTGTTTCCAGTGCCATTCGACCGGCAAGCTGACCGTGTCCGCGGAAGGGCAGATCGGCGTTCCACAGCCCGGGGTCCAGTGCCAGGCCTGCCACGGTGATGGTGCCCGGCACAATGGCGGACGGGGCCCGATCCTCAACCCCGGCAAACTGTCCGCCAGCGCCATGAATGACGCCTGCGGCGCTTGTCACCGCAAGCCGGTCCCCGCGGGGGACGACACCGATTTCTCCAATCCCTGGAACGTCCGTCATCAGCCGCTCTATCTGGCCCGGAGCGCCTGCTTCCTGAAGAGTGCCGGGCGTCTGAAATGCACCACCTGCCACGACGCGCACACCGGTGCCGCCAAGCCGATGTGCGCCAGCTGCCACGCTCAACCCAAGCATCGAGTGGCCGTGACGGGAACCTGCGAGAGTTGCCACATGCCAGCGGTGGAGCCCCGGCCGGGCCTGAAGTTTGCCAACCACTGGATCTCCCGGTGAGCACCGGTCTTTCCGGGAATAGTGCTTCGAATCGAGATACCCGCATGGGGTGTAGCGCTCGCCTGACGGAAAGCTGGCCGGGTGCCGGAGGACAAATAGGCGGCGTTGATGGAGCTGACATCTGGATGTAGCGAGAATGAAGCATTGGCTCGCTAAGGTAGGACTCATGAAAAGTCTTCTTGCGTTGATGGGCCTGACGGCTGCGTTGTGGGCGCAGACCGATTCAGCGTCGCTACGAGTCCTGGTGGAGGATCCGTCACAGGCGTCGGTCGCTGGTGCCAAGGTGAGTCTGTTGAGTCAAGCCACGGGACAGCGCCTGGCGGGCGAGACCTCCGCGGACGGCTATGCCGTGTTCAGCCCGATCCTGCGCGGCGTCTATCAGGTGGAGGTGGCGCAGAGCGGCTTCAAGAGCGTGAAGTTGACCGATGTGACGATCAACGTCGATGAACGCCGGCTGTTGCGCGTGAAGCTGGAAGTGTCCAGCGTCAGTGAAACGGTGGAGGTGACGGCCAACGTCGCGTCGATTCAAACCGAACAGGGTTCGTTGGGCCAGGTGATCAGCGGGCGGACGGCGGTGGAGTTGCCGCTGGCGGGACGCCGGTATACGGAGTTGGCGCTGTTGTCGCCGGGCGTGGCGGCCAGTACGCTGAACCCGACGACGCGCGGACCCGGTTGGTTTGTGGCCAACGGCAACTACCATACCCAGAACAACTTTCTCCTGGATGGCGTAGACAACAACCAGGGTACGCAGAACGCCCAAGCTTTGAGCGCCCAGGTGGTGCAGCCCAATCCGGATGCGATCGCGGAATTCAAGGTTCAGACCAACTCGTTCTCGGCCGAATTTGGGCGTAGCGCGGGCGCAGTGGTGAACGTGTCGATCAAGAGCGGCACCAACCAGACGCACGGCACGGGCTACTACTTCAATCGG
Organism: Bryobacteraceae bacterium; assembly: GCA_947458745.1. Taxonomy (GTDB): domain Bacteria; phylum Acidobacteriota; class Terriglobia; order Bryobacterales; family Bryobacteraceae; genus JAPKYZ01. The sequence goes on from CANGYQ010000018.1 coordinate 15,879, forward strand.
GACTCCGCCCTGGCCGCTCGCGGTTGGACGAACAACCTGAACAACATCCCGAAGAACAACTTAAAGTGGCAGCAATACGGCGGCACCGTGGGCGGTCCAATCCAGAAGAACAAGGCCTTCTACTTTGGAGCCTATGAAGGCTTTGCCCAACGGTTTGCGGATACCTTCCAGACGACGGTGCCCACCTTGGGGCAGCGGACGGGAGCGTTTGGTGCGCTGAACATCGTGGATCCTTCCACGAATACGGCTTTCCCGGGCAATGTGGTTCCGGCGTCGCGTATTGATGCCCTGGCCAAGAAGGTGATTGACCTGTACCCGGAGCCGAACGCGCCGGGAAACTTTCAGAATGGGCGTCCGACGCTGAACTACAACCTGCAGCGCGACGGCAAAGAAGATACGCACAAGTTTGATACGCGCGGCGACTACAATCTGAATGACAAGAATCAGCTGATGGCGCGGTACAGCTACCTGCGGCAGAAGTTCTACCGCGATGCAATCTTTCCGGGTCTGGCGGACGGCGTTGGCAACCAGGGTTCACAGTTTAACGAGAACCGCAGCTTGGCTGCGGCGTGGACCAGCATCGTCTCGCCGCGCATCGTGAACACTTTGCGGTACGGCAACAACTATACATTTGCTGAGTTTGCTCATGCGACGGCAAACGAGACCAAAGCGGATGCTTTCGGGTTCCGTGGGTTCCCGGCGGAGATGTTGCAGGTTGGCGGGTTGCCTCTGATCAACCCCACGAATTACAACCAATTGGGGACGCGCAATTTCCGGCCTCAATTCCAGTCCCCTAAGCTGCACCAGTTGGTGGAAACCATGTCGGTCACCGCCGGCAAGCATTTCGTCCGAGCGGGCTTTGAGATGCGCTTGAAGGCCAACGATTTCGTGGATGTGACGCGGCGCAGCCCCGCCTACAACTTCCAGGGCCGCTTCACCAACGACGCAATGAGCGACCTGTTGCTGGGCTTTCCGGAGAGCGTGCAGTTGAACACAGTGCCGGAAGTGAAGCAGCGGCAGGAGGCGTACAGCTTCTTCGTGCAGGACGATTACAAGTTGAGCCGCACCCTGACGCTGAATCTGGGTCTGCGGTATGAATACACGACGCCGTTTTATGGCAGCGGCAAGAACAAGAACATCAACTTTAATCCGGCCACCGGGGCGCTGGTGTTTGCCAGTGACGATGACAAGTACCTGACGACGCCGGACAAGAACAACTTTGGGCCTCGGATCGGCTTTGCCTGGCAGGCGATGCCGGAGAGACTGGTGATCCGTGGCGGCTATGGCCTGTTCTACAACACCGAGGACATCTATGGTTCGGAGGCCAATCTGCCTTTGAATCCGCCGCAGCTGATTCAGCCGACGCTGCTGCGAGTGGGGACGGGGCCGGCCCCGGTCCGCTTGAGTGATCCGCTACCGGCCGGTGTCCTGTCGAACTTCGACAGCCGGACGATCGCGCTGCGGACGCGTGAGCAGGAACAACGCTCCGGCCGCATCCAGCAGTTCAACTTGGCCGTGCAGTACCGGGTGAGTAAGTCGAGCACGTTTGAAGTGGCTTATGCCGGCAACCGCGGCGTCAATCTGTTTGGGCTGTATGAGCGCAATCAGACGAACTTTGGTGTGGACGGCTCGGTGGCCGCCAACCGCCCGTTCCCGCAATGGCAGGGTATCCAGACCGGTGCCAGCCGCGGGAAGAGCTGGTACAACGCCTTGCAGTCGAAGTTTGAACACAGCTTCAGCAAAGGACTCTACGCACTGGCCAGCTTTACGTGGGCCAGCGCGATCGATCAGGTGGGCACCTGGGACGCCGGTGCGTCACCGCAGTTCCGCGATCGCTTCGACCTGGAGAATGGCCGGATGACGCAGACGCCGGTGTTGCAATACACCACGGCCGTGACCTATGCGCTGCCTTGGGGCCAAAGCCTGCGCGGACCGGCGAAGTTTATCCTGGGCGGATGGCGCAGTTCGTTCATCGTGAACTGGCGTACGGGGCTGCCCATCAACGTGGGCTTGAATGGCAATGGCATCGATCCGGCGACGGGACGGGCGTATGTGTTCCTGAACCGTAATGGTGGTGGCCTGCGGCCGGATCGCATCGGGGAAGCGAACACGGGCATTGACCCGAAGACGGACCGGTTCCGGTTCCTGAATCCGGCGTCTTACCGGGTCCAACCCTTGAATACTCCCGGGAATGCCGCCCGCAACACGGCCTACGGCCCGCGGTTCTTCAACACGGACCTGAATCTGTCCAAGCAGTTCGACATCACGGAGCGCCAGTCGGTGGACATTCGCTGGGAGGCGTTCAACCTGTTCAACACGGTGAACTTCAACAACCCGGCGACCGGCCTCGGGGGAACCACCTTCGGCTGGATCACCTCCGCTCGTGACCCGCGGATCATGCAGATGGCAGTCCGGTACCGCTTCTAGCCTGACCGGGTGCGGGAATGGGCCGGAACCCGCTGGGCGGAGCGCGTGGCTCAGAAGATCGCGCGTCTAGACGTTGGGGCGGCTGTCGTGTGAGGTTCCGCTATTTCGGGTGACTCGGCCCGGTCGCGGAACTCCTCGCGCTCGGGCCGCTGCGCGAAGTCTGCGCGGGTGGGTTATCGTCTGGGCTCGGTTTGCCGCTGCCGTCAACGGAATGGCGGTCGGCAGGTGATGCCTCCGATGCCACGCCACCCGAGTGTAGTACTATCAAGCCGAGAAAATCATGACCCGACGTGAACTGATGGCTGCTTCCGTGGCGTCTGCCGGCTTGGCCGCGCAGGCGACTGCTCAGACGAACAAGATCGAGAAGATCGTCCGCTTTGAGCGTGGCGGCAAGGTCTCCTACGGCCTGCTGAACGGCGATCAAGTGACGCCCATCGTGGGTACTGACATCTTCAAGCCGGTGCTGGCTACGGCCAAGATGAGCGTGCCGCTGAGTTCCGTGAAGCTGCTCTATCCGATCAATCCGCCCAAGATCGTCGCCGTGGGCCGCAACTACAAGAGCCACGCGGGTGAAAACGCTCCGCCCAAGCCCGAGATGTTCTTCAAGCCCAACACCTGCTTGCAGAACCCCGGTGACCCCATCCTCGTGCCCAGTGATTCCAAGAACCTGCACTATGAAGGTGAACTGGTGCTGGTGATCGGCAAGAAGCTGAAGAATGCCACCAAGGCCGAAGCGGCAGCGGCAATTTTTGGCGTCACCTGCGGTAATGATGTCAGCGAGCGGGATTGGCAGAGCGGCAAGGACAAGGATATGCAGTGGTGGCGGGCCAAGGGCGCCGATACGTTTGGTCCGCTGGGGCCCTGGATCGTCAAGGGTCTCGACCCCGGCAACCTGATGCTGACCACGCGGCTGAACGGCAAGGTTGTCCAGCAGCAATCTACCAAAGATCTGCTGTTTGACTGCGCCACCTGCATCAGCTTCATCTCTAAGTACGTCACGCTGGAACAAGGTGACGTCATTTACACGGGTACCCCTGGTACCACCGCCAAGATGGCCCCCGGCGATCTCTGTGAGGTTGAGATCGAAGGCATCGGCGTGTTGCGTAATCCTTTGAAAGCCGCCTAATTGGTAGCCTCGGGCCGCCGGGGTGCAAGTGCTTCACGCAGAATAGCGAGCGGAGCCCGGCCGCTTAGATCACCCCCCATAACTGCGCCGCAGAGTTGGCATAGGCTGTCAGCCTGCGGCGGTACTGTCAGTTCCACCGCTTCATTGCCGCCCCCTCAACCCAACGCCCGTTCCGCCTCCTGAATGGCGCGACGCGGAATGAAGTCCGCCCGCAGGCTGGCCGATCAAGACACATGGGCCCACCTGCGCTGTCAGATATAAACTAACTGCACCGTATTGCTGATAAGAATGGTCCGAAATAGATGAGGCACTTTGGTGTGGCGACGATAAATAGAGATGGATCTATTCTTGCTCCTGGCTTACGAAGTTGATAGAGTTAGGGCGATGAAACTGACGTATAACTGCAAGACATAATAAATAGGACAAAATAGATGGGCTTTATGGGAAGGCGTCATCGTGGGATTGTCCATTCTGGGGCGTCACCGGTGTCTCTGATTCTGGACGGAATGCGGTAGATAGCCGGAGCACGAAGGCTATTCATGAAGAGAGACATAGGCGTGCTTTCTCTCGTTGTGCATCTTTAGTATAGGAGATCTCAGATGAAGACGTTGTTATTGTTCATTGCCGCTGGTGCCATGCAACTCGCTGGCGGCGGCATTGCCGGTTGCGCGACCAGCGACCGCAACGAGATAACGGGCTACGGCTGCAAGACGGAGTTTATCTCCGACCGCTTCGGGGTATTGTTCCGACAAGAAGTTATCATCGAAGAAGGATACGGCTTCATCCATCTCGTGGTGAAAAATGAGCCTAGCCCTTGGTTTTGGGACCCATTTAACCCGACCTTCGCGTGGGGATGGGTATGGTTGTACCGTGACATCGAAGTCTACGGAGTGCCGGGTGGCTTCGAAGCTCGCCCAAGCTACGAGTTTCGCGGCCATCCTGACGCGATGTCAAACAGGTTTTTTGACGTGCAAGGTAACCGGATCCGCATGGAGTTCAACATCTCCGCGCGGTATTTCGAGAACTTTCCCAATAATTACGACGCGCTGATCCGCCTGACCAGCATCGAACTATTTGACCTGCAAACAGGCGAGCCCATAACAGGGTACCGATATTCCGCGGGTCCCCCACCCGGCATGATGGTCGGAGGAATTCCGCCGGCACCTGAACCCGCCACCGCCGGCTTGGCGGCCTGTGCTGTCTTCGCGCTCGCGCTCTGGCGTTGGCGGGTAGGCTGCTGACCGGGTAGACCCTTGAAAGGACTTGCGACAAAAGACCTAAAGTTAGGACGGTTCGAAAGAGAACTCAAATGAAAAACTTCAATATACTCGCCCTAGCCTTACTCGGCGGGCAACTGGTTTCGGCCGGATGGATCGGAGTAGCATCTTGCGACACGGGGCCCTTCCTCCCGTGGGAATCGAGGGTACAGAGTAGCTCAGGCTGCGCTACCGAGTTCTGGACAGAGTATCCGGTTTATGAATATGACGTGGACTCGGGCGAAGGGAGATATGTTCACTACCCAGTTCTGATTCAAGAGGAGATGTCGTTCCGCACGAGCGGATTCAGCACGATCACCGTGCATCAGCGGAACCAGCCGGTGGGCATTTTTGAGCCTCCCGACCATGGGGGGCTCTATTTCTCGGCTCTGAGTGCTCGCTTCCTGGAAGTCATCAGGATCTACGTGCCCGGTGTCCCGCGCGAGATTTGGGTGCAAGTGGATTGGCGGCAAGACAACCTCCTCGGCGAGTACGAGTTTCACTCCATTGAGCAGCTCGATGCGAATGAACTACTGGTGGATGCGACGCTCGATGTGTACAGTTGGTACATGTACCCCTACCCTCAGAATCAGGACCTAACATTCTCGATCGAGCGTATCCGCCTCTTCGATAAGAACGGTCTCCTAACGGGCTACCAATACTCCGCGGGACCCGAGCCGGGCGTGATGGTGGGTGGAACGTTGTGGACGCCCGAACCCGCGACATTCGGCTTGATGGCCGGATGTTTGCTGTTGTTTATCGGGTGGCACCGCTTCCGGGCCAATTGACCGCTTGCCCGGTGTTGTGGCGGCGCAGCGGAGAGAAGGGCGTTCTCGCCTACCGCACCGGCCGGTCGCGCCGCCCGTGACGCACGGCGAACCACATCAGGCATAGCGCGAACGGAACCACCAGCGCGAACAGCAGGAAGATGCGGCGGGGGACGTGGTTACGCGCTTGTTCCCGGCGGTCCCCCACGGCATCCACTTCCTCGATCAACTTCCGGATGGCTTCTTTTTCCGACATCGCTCCCAAGTGACGTTCTAGTGCGCCACTTCTTCGGATGCCGCCCACGGTACGCCGGACTCAGTTCGAACGTTCGACAAATTGCCGTGATCGTCAAACTCAAAGCCCCGGCTCTCGCCAATGATCTCGAGCTGCGGGTTGGCCTCAATCTCCGGCCGCAGGTTGTCGCTGAGTTCCAGTACCCGCAGTTCCATCGTGTTCCGGATCCAGCCGTAGGTCACTTGGCCCAAATCGAGTTTGCCCACCGTGCGCGCCAGGCGCTCCAGGCACTCGCGATCAGTGGAGAAGTGCGGCGGCGTCCGGACCGCGGCCGGCGTGGACGCGGTGAAGGAGTTGATGTAGGTGGGGTTCCAGTCGATCTTTTCGAGCAGCCGGTCATGGATGACATCCGCCATCCCTAAGCCCACGCCATTCCCGTAAGACTTCGACGAAAGCCCGCGCACGAAAAGCCGGTGGATCTTGCCCGCCGTGTCCCAGGGGTTGTACTGGCCCTGCACGCTGCGGTTCACCACCTTGGTGTCCATGCCCGCGCCCGAGATGGTCTTGCCGATCTCATCGAGAATCAGTACGTCCAACTCCGCCACCGGCACCCGGCCCATCCAGCTCTTCACCAGTTGCAGCAACTCTTCTTCGCGCTGCTCCATGCTGTCCACCGGAACCGCGGTCAGCTGGCCGGTGTTGTGGTTGGCGTCTTCCAAAATGGCCAACCCACCCAGGATCTTGCCGGACTTCAGCACCTGGCGGCCCACCGCGCGGATCACCGTCTCAAGACCAAGTTTGTAGGCATAAGTGTGATAGCGCTGCGCCCCGGCAAACTTGCCCAGACCAATGGCCATCATCTTGAACAGGCCCGATTCAATGCCACCCGCGAAATCCGTGTGCCACTTCACGCGGCCCACCAGCATCACGCCGTCGGCGTTGAACGCTTCCTGGTCCATGAACGCTTCAATGCCGTCCGCCGTGGAACCCAGGCTGACCACGCCCAGCTGCGACACCACCGGGCACCCCATGGCCGCCTCATGCACGCCATAGTGAGCCAGTACATCCGCCTGTCCCTGCGCGGTGGCCGCGCCGTGGCTACCCATGGCCGGGAAGATGAACGGCTGCATGCCGACCGACTTCCAGAAATCTACGACGGCGCGCACGATGGTCGCCAGGTTGGCGATACCGCGCGACCCAACGCCGATGGCCACTCGGGCCCCGGGCTGCAAGCGCGCGGCAAAACCGGCTTGCGAAAGCTCAGCGTGAACGGTGCCTGGGATGTCGTGAACCCGGCGGTCAGGGAAGTGCTGCTTAACCAGCAGCAGGCGCGGAAATTCCATACGTCAGGATTAGATTATACGATGCTGGTGCTAAGTGTTCTTATGGACAGCAGCCTCACCAACACGCCCTTCGCCGTGCTGACCACCGTGGTCGCTCCGGCGATCCTCACCAACGCCAGTTCGGTGCTGGCCCTGGGGACGTCCAATCGCATCGCGCGCGTTGTCGACCGGACGCGTTATCTCACCGACGAGTTGAAGCGCCACCCACCGGAATCAACGGCCTATCTCCAGTTGATGCGGCAGATGGGGCGGCTCCGTTCGCGGTCGCAACTGCTGGTGCGCGCGTTGCGGATTTTGTACGCCGGCCTGGGTTCGTTTGCGGCTGCTGCGCTGATCACCGTGCTCGGTTCCGCGCTGGCCTACTACGACGTGATGCTGGTGTTCCAGGCACTGGCGTTGGCCGGGCTATTGATTGGTGTTTTCGCAGTGGGCAGTTTGGTGTATGGTTGCTCCTTGTTGGTGCGGGAGACCCGCCTGGCGCTCGACCAGATTGACGAGGAAGTGGCGGACGCGGTGTCGGACAGCCGCTCGAAAGGTGATCACACGTAGATGAACCGGCGCGAATTTGTTGGATTGACGGCTACTGCGCTCAGCGCCCCGACGCTGGCCGCGCCGCCGCTACCCCGGGGCTATTCGATTCCCGTAGTGGACCTGTCTCGCGAGACCGCCCGGCAAGTGGTCGTAGATCGCGAACCCGGCCAGTATCTGGGCCACCCCACCACGGTACTGCTGGAAGACAACAAGACCATGCTCTGCGTCTACCCCAAAGGCCACGGCAAGGGTGCCATCCAGATGAAGCGGTCCACCGACGGCGGCCTCACCTGGTCGCCGCGCCTGCCGGTGCCGGAAAACTGGGCTACCTCGCAGGAGACCCCCACCATCCACCGCACGGTGGATCGCGAAGGGCGCAAGCGGCTGATCCTGTTCTCTGGGCTCTACCCGGTGCGCATGGCCTACTCCGAAGATGATGGCGTCACCTGGACCCGCTTGGCCCCCATCGGTAACTTTGGCGGCATCGTGGCCATGGGCGATGTCAAGCGGCTGAAGGATGGCCGGTACTTGGCGGTGTTCCATGACGACGGCCGGTATTTCGCGCCTCCGGCCGTGCCACCATCGGGGCCCCACGTGCCGGTGTTCAAGGTCTACAAGACGCTCTCAGGCGACGGCGGCCTCAACTGGAGCGCGCCGGAAGTGATCGCGCAGCATCCGCAGGCCCATCTCTGTGAACCCGGCCTGGTGCGCTCGCCCAATGGCAAGCAACTGGCCATGCTGCTGCGCGAAAACAGCCGCAAGTTCAACTCGTTCATCTCCTTCAGCGACGACGAAGGCCAACGCTGGAGTGAGCCGCGAGAACTGCCCGGCGCTCTCACCGGTGACCGCCATGTGGCCCGCTACGCCGCCGATGGCCGCCTCTTCATCAGCTTCCGCGACACCACGCACGAGAGCCCCACCAAGGGCGATTGGGTGGGCTGGGTGGGCCGCTATGACGATCTGGCGAAGGGCAGGGAAGGCCAGTACCGGGTGCGTTTGATGAAGAATCATTTCCGCAGCGATTGCGCCTACCCCGGCGTGGACCTGCTGCCGGATGGCACCTTTGTCGTCACCACCTACGGCCACTGGACTCCCGATGAGCCGCCGTATGTCGTCAGCGTTCGGTTCACGCTGAAGGAACTGGATCAGCGGGCCAAAGCGGGCGCCACTTCGGCACTGCGATAAGGGACCGGCAAGATCGCTGGCGGAGACGCGACTACGCGCTCAAGACACCCCGGACCGCGGCCATCCCCTCTGCCTGCAACCGCTGCGCCACGGCGACCGCATCCACTACTTTCCGCCGGGCCGCCGCTCGATTGGCGTGCATGCCCAGAACGGTCCGCGCCAGTTCGTCGCCGGAGGTCGCGTCCACTTCAAAGTACCAGTCGCCCAAACCGACGTCCTTCCACATCTGCCCCTTGATACCGTCCTCGGGCTGGTGCACGTAGATGCAAGGCGTACCCTGCGCCGCGGCGATGATCGGCGAATGGCACTCAAAGCTGACCACCGCCGCCGCCTGCCGGTAGATCGACGCGGCTTCATCAGGCAGCCAATAGGTCTTGCGACGAACGACATGAGGCTTGACGTCGGCCGGGAGCGGATCAAACAGCAGCGGGTCGATGATGTCCAGTTCGTAGGTCATCTCCGGACACAGCAGCGCCTGGCCGCCGGTTTGGCGCACCCATGCCGTGATCATCTGGCGCAGCTTGGCATGGTCCGTCTCGCCATGCTTTTCGTTCACTGCATCGCGCCGCGCGGATTCTTCCGGACTGGTGGTGGCCTTGCGGAACTTGTGATATGGCGTGTAGCGCAACCGCGGGATTACCGCAATAAACGGCGCTTTCAACTTCTGCTCGCTCATAAAGCGCGACGCCACGGTGTCATCGGTGATGTCGAAACTGAATGTGCCATCGGGGACAAATTTCAGTTGCGGAACTTTGACGCCCGCCTGCTGGACGTTGCTGAGCGACTTGGTTTCACGGGTAAACAGAAACTTCGACCCGCCAATCAAGGCCCTCAGCGCATCGTCCATGCCGGAACTGGCCGCCTCAGAATTGGTGGTGATGGTGACGCCAAAGAATCCGTAGGGCTTGCCGGTGGCCGCCCGCCAAGCGCGAAACTGGTTCGCCGCCACGATCGAGGGACCACTGCCATGCAGCAGAAAATCGGCGTCCTGAAAGGCCGCCGTCAACTCCGGCGTATCCGGTTTGCCATCCGGTCTCACGTTGCCGCGGATGATCTTCAGTCGGGGGAAACGGCGCTGCAGCATTGGTTCGGTGCCGCGCTCAATCTCACCCGGCCACAGAATCACCTCGGCCTGCGGGATGTGTTTCTCGATCAGCGCCAGCACGCCAGGGGTGTGGGCGATATCTCCGATGTTCACCGACTGCCAGCCGGAACGGAGCATCAGCACGGGCGCCTTCTTCTGCGCCTGCACCGCCCGGGCACCTAACGTCGCCAGCGATGTCGTAAGCAGTGTTCGGCGGTCGATCATGGCGACTCCTGGCCTAAAACTTGCCCGCTGCGATCTGCGCCACTTCCTTCTCGGTCAGATCCCGGTTGAACACCGCGATGTCATCCATCAGCCCCGTGTAGTTCAGCCCCAACCGGATCGCACCCAGCGCACGATCCCACGCAAACCCCTCCGCGATCGCGGGCGTCGTGCCTTGCAGCTTGCCGTTGAGATACAGCTTCGCCAAGCCCTTGCCGCCGCCCAGTGCGGCGTGAGTGACGGCCACGTGGGTCCACTGGCCGCGGGCAAACGGCGGCTTCTTCACCCACACCAGACGGCCGTTGAAGGCCGGGTTGGTGTCGGGTTCCAGGTTCTTGGGGTTCCACGTCTTCAGCTCGCCAAAGACGCCCAGGCGGAAGTTGCGGGGCTTGTCGTCCTTGGTGAAGTCCACCCAAATCGCGGAGTCGTTGTAGGCCTTGTCGGTCACCTGCAGCGGGTCGCAATAGCCGGGGGCCAGGTCTTCGTCGGGATTCAGGTTCAGCCAGAAGGAGACCGTACCGGTCCAGCCTTTCCCGTCGAAGGCCACATTGCCATCTGCCTTGTAGAAGACGGCGGCGGTGTTCTTGGCGGTAAAGCGCAGCGCGTCGCCCTTGCGACCCTGGCCCTTCGCCAGTTCCACCGGAGCCGTTCCCAGGCCCTTCACCGCGCTGGCCTGAACCTTGTAGTCCGGCGCAAAGTAGATCGATTTATCGCCCTTCGTCACTTGGGCGTCGGTGCCGCCGTCAAAGGTGGCGCGGAAGGTCAGAGATTGCTTCAAGTCAGCAGCGAGTAACGTGAGGGGCAGAAACAGGATGATTTGGCGCACGAAGCCAGTATAAGGCTCCCGGTTCCTCCAGCGCGACGTCGCGGGACATGACGAAACACAGCTGGACCCAAGCCGGATGAAGCATACTAGTTGAAATCATGCGCCGCGCCCTACTTCTGCTGCTTTCATGTGCTCTTGCCGCCTCAGCCGCTCCCAAGCGGGGCGTCGAGATTTTGTGGGACACCTGGGGCGTTGCGCACGTCTTCGCCAAAGACAAGGCGGGCCTCTTCTTTGGCTACGGTTACGCCCAGATGCAGAGCCACGGCAACCTCATCCTGAAGCTCTACGGCGAATCGCGTGGCCGGTCCAGTGAGTACTGGGGCCCCGGCGCGAACAACGCCAACTTGGCGATGGACCGCTGGGTGTTGACCAACGATATCGCCGAACGCGGCCAGCAGTGGTACCAGCAGCAGACCCCCGAGTTCAAGAAGTATCTCGATACCTTCGCCGAAGGCATGAATGAGTACGCCAAACAGCATCCGGACAAGCTGGATGAAGCGGCCAAGCGCGCCCTGCCGATCACGGGAGCTGACCCGGTGATCCACACCCAGCGCATCATGCATTTCAGCTACGTCTCATCGGCCGCTCGCGTGAATGTGGCCGCCACCGGCCGTGGTGGTGCGCCGGGCGGCATCGGTTCCAATGCCTGGGCCATCGCGCCCGCCAAATCAGCCAGCGGCAAGCCGATGATCCTCATGAATCCGCACTTGCCCTGGATGGACTGGTACACCTACTACGAGATCCATCTCTCCGCGCCCGGCATCAACCTGTACGGTGCCAGCCAGGTGGGCTTCCCCGTGCTGCGCTTCTCCTTAAGCGATCACCTGGCCTTCACGCAGACGGTGAACTCGATCGATGGCAGCGACCTCTACCGCATCACGCCCGACGGCGATGGCTACCGCTACGATGGCGCCAAGCGCGACTTCACGGTGAAGGAGAAGACGCTGGCCGTGCGGCAGGCTGATGGCAGTGTCAAGAAGGAACCGCTGCGGGTGAAGCACACGGTCCATGGTCCGGTGGTGTGGGATTCCGAGAAGTTGGTGCTGGCGCAACGTACCACTGGCCTCGACCGGCCGTTCGCGCTGGAGCAGTACTGGAAGATGGCTATCGCCACCAACTTTACGGACTATCAGGCGCAGTTGAAGCGACTGGAAGTACCCAGCTTCAACATCACCTATGCCGACAAGGCAGGCCACGTGATGTACATGTTCAACGGCCTGCTGCCGAAGCGTTCAGAAGGTGATGCTGCGTTCTGGGGCGGGGTCATTCCGGGCGATCAATCGAAGTATGTCTGGACTGGCTACCACAGCTACGATGAACTGCCCAAGGTGATCGATCCGCCGTCGGGCTTTGTGCAGAACACGAATGACCCGCCGTGGTCCTCCACTTGGCCGCAGGTGCTGGATGAAAAGAAGTACCCGGCCTACACGCACTCCGGCCGGCCGGAGATGTGGCGCACGACGCGCTCGCTGCGCATGCTCATGGAACAGCCCAAGATCAGCTTCGATGAGCTGGTCGCCAAGAAGCATTCGACGCGGCTCGAGTTCGCGGACCGGGTGATCGATGAACTGGTGGCCGCTGTCGGCAAGTCCAGCAACGCCAAGGCGCAGGAAGCGTCGAAGATTCTCGCTGCTTGGGACCGTCAGACGGACGCCTCCAGCCGCGGCGCGCTGTTGTTTGAGTTGATCGCGCCGAAACTACAGTTCGCCGTGCCGCTCGACTTGAAGCAGCCCTTCGAGACGCCGCGTGGCCTGAAGCAATCGCCTGAGGTGCTGGCCAAGATCGTCGAAGACGCTTCAGCCGAAGCAGCAAAGAACTACGGCCGTGCCGATGCCCCCTGGGGCGACTACCGCCGCCTGAAGCGCGGCGCCACCGATCTCCCCGCCAGCGGCGGCCCGGGAGCACTAGGTGCCTTCCGCGTCCTCAACTTCGCCGGCACCCAGCCCAGCCGCAACACCATGATGGGCGACACCTTCGTGCTGATGGCCGAATTCGGCGGCCGCGCCGTGGCCGTCACTAGCTACGGAAACTCCTCGCAACCCGGCTCCAAGCACAGTGAAGATCAACTGCCCCTGGTCCGCGACAAGAAGACCCGTCCGGTGCTGCGGCTGCGCAAAGAAGTGGAAGCGAATCTGGAGTCGAAGGACGTCTTCTAGCGCCACCCTTGCCCGGCATGATGTAATCGAGGACGCATGTCAAAGAAGCTTGCAGGACGAGTCGCTGTCATTACCGGCGGTAGCCGGGGATTGGGCCGGGCCATGGCCGTGGCCTTGGCGGAACAAGGGGCGCAGATTGCGCTGGTGGGGCGCGATCAGGCCGCGCTGGATGAGAGTGTGCGGCAGGTGGAGGCGGCCGGGTCTGCGGCTTCGGTCCACACGGCGGATGTCTCGAACGAAACCGATGTAGCGCGCCTGGGTGAAGAGATCGCCGCCAAGTACGGCAAGGTTCAGCTGCTGATAAACAACGCGGGCGTCAACCTGCGCAAGAACTTGGACGAGTTCACTCTGGCTGAATGGAAGTACGTGCAGGAAGCCAACGTCAACAGCGTCTTCCTGGTCTCCCGCGCCATGATTCCGCTGATGCGCGGCCAAGGCTATGGTCGCATCCTGATGATGACCTCCATCATGAGCCACGTTTCACTCGCCGGACGCACGGCCTACTCCACTTCAAAGACCGCGCTGCTCGGCATGATCCGCGCCCTGGCCCTGGAGCTGGCCTCCGAAGGCATTACCGTCAACGGCATCTCGCCCGGACCCTTCGCCACCGAGATGAACACCCCCCTGATGAACGACCCCGAAAAGAACGCGCAGTTCCTGGCCAAGCTGCCCGTGGGCCGATGGGGCGACCCGGCGGAAGTGGGCGCACTCGCCGCCTTCTTGTGCGGACCCGATGCAGGCTTCATTACTGGAACGGATATCCTGATCGATGGTGGCTGGACTGCTTCGTAATCGGCCCTTCGCGGCCCTCCTCATTCTCGGCGCGCTCCTGCTTCCGGCTTGCAACCGCGAGCAAAAGCGCATCATTGGCGTCGTCCCCAAGGCCACTTCGCACCTGTTCTGGATCAAGGTGGAAGAAGGCGTCCGCGCGGCGGGCAAGGACTTGAAAGTGGAGGTCCTGTGGAACGGCGCGCCCTCGGAAACGGACTACGCCCGGCAGGTGCAGATTGTCGATTCGATGATCAACCAGCGCGTCTCCGGCATCGCCGTGGCGGCCACGGAGCGCAAGATCCTAAACAGTTCCCTGCATCGGGCGATGGCGGCGGGCATTCCCGTGGTCGTGTTCGATTCTGGCGTCGATTCCGATGAGTACGTCAGCTTCATCGCCACCAACAATTACGAAGGCGGCGCGTTGGGCGCTCGCGCGCTGGCCAAGGCCATCGGCGGCAAGGGCAAAGTGGGCCTGATGATGGGTTCCCCCGGATCGAGTTCCACCATGGAGCGCGAGAAGGGCTTTGAAGAGACCATCGCCAAAGAGTTTCCGGCCATCACAATTGCTGCCCGGCAGTTCTCCATGTCCGATCGCGCCAAGGCGTTGGCCGCGGCGGAGAACATGCTGACGGGCAACGCCGATCTGGCCGGCTTCTTCGCCTCGGCGGATCCCGGCTCGGTCGGTGCCATCAAGGCCATCCAGGCACGCGGCCTCGCGGGCAAGGTGCACCTGGTGACCTTCGACGGCGGAGACCAGCAGGATGAGGCCTGCAAGAACCACGTGGCCGACGCCATGGTGGTGCAGGATCCGTTCCAGATCGGCTACCAGTCGGTGCAGTCGGTGGTGAAGAAGTTGGACGGCCAGACGCTCCCCAAGCGCGTCGATCTCGCGCCGCGCGTGCAGGAATGCCCGTAGTCCCCCACGCGCAGCTTCAGGCCTTCTCCGAGAAGTTGCTGCTGGCCGCCGGTGTGCCGGCCGAGAATGCTGGACTTACCGCCCGCATGCTGCTGGCAGCCAATCTCCGCGGCATCGATTCACACGGCGTCCACCTGCTGTCGTACTACCTGAAGCAGATCGAAGCGGGCACCGTTCACCCCACCCACGAAGGCCGGGTCGTGAGCGAATCCGGTGCCTGCCTCAGCTATGACGGCGAGAACGCGCTGGGCCAAGTGATCGCGCGCAACTGTTGCGACCACGCGGTCCGGCTCGCAAAAGGGCATGGCCTCTCGATCGTCACTGCGCGTGAAGCCAACCACTTCGGTGCCTGCTTCTGGTGGGCCCGTGAGATCGCCCGGCACGGCATGCTGGGCTTCGTCTTCTGCAACGCCTCAACGCTCGTGTCCCCGTGGCAGGGCAAGCAACCGAAGTACGGCACCAACCCCATCTGCCTGGCCGTCCCTCCCTGCGGCGACGACGGGCAGGAGCCGTTTCTGCTCGACATGGCCACCACCACCGTCGCGGCCAACAAGATCTTCAAAGCCTTCATCAATCAGCAACCGGAGATCCCGCTCGGTTGGGCGATGGACAAGGAAGGCGTGCCCACCACCGATACCGTGGCCGCCTACAACGGCCTGGTCTCGCCACTGGGCGGGTACAAAGGCTACGGCCTTGCGATGATGGTCGAGATCCTGTGCTCCGTGCTGGGCGGCGGCGCACTGCCCAACGACCTAGGCGGCATCCGCTTCGTGACCAAGCCCGTCCGCGTCAGCCACTGCTACATCGCGGTGGACATCAAGCGCTTCATGCCGTTGGAAGAGTTCAACACCCGTATGCTGGCGTTGACCGCCATCATGAAAGCCACCGCTCCCGCGTTCGGCTTCACCGAAGTGCTGATGGCCGGTGACCCCGAAAAGCGCCTGGAAGCGCAGCGCCTGGCCTCCGGCATCGATATCCCGGAAGGCAACTGGAAAGACCTGACCGACGGCGCCGCCCGGTTGGGCGTTATGGTGCCCTCAGTCTCCGCCACCTAGCCCCGCCAGCCAGGGCCCGCCAGCTCTCGCTCACCGCGTTCCACCGACCCAAACCTCAGACTTCACGGTCCGGCCATTAGCGGAAATGCAGTGACGGCGTCACCAGATCCTCCAGATGCGGTCGCCGGTTGTGCGCCCGCCAATCGGAGAAATCTTCGTCGAGGAAATTCTTTAGTTCTCCCGAAACCAGCACAAAGCCGCCCGCGATCAGGCTGGATGGGGCCACCACCGCCACCACGCGGTTGCCCATGGTGGTGTTCTGCAGCACACGCGTGCCATCCGGCTGAGTGGCCACTCGCAGAATAGCCCCGCTGTTTCCGGGCGTCGTAATCGAGAGACTGCCATTGGCCACCGACGGCGCCGGGAAGATCTGGAAGTGGCGACTGCCACCGATCTCCTCGTAAATGATCGGCCATCGTCCCGCCGAGGCCGCCGCACCGCCTCCGCCACCGGAACCCCCTCCGTGTCCCAGCGACCGCCCTCCACCGGATGCCGGCGGCGCGCCCGAAGGCGGTGCCGCGGATGGTGGTGCTGCGGATGGTGGTGCCGCTCCGGCAGCACGACCGCCCGAAGGCGGTGATCCCGATGGTGGGCTGCCCGAAGGTGGCGATCCCGATGGAGGACTGCCCGACGGCGGTTCGGCCTCCGGTGGCGTGCCGGCGGAGCCGCTCCCCCCGGAACCACCCGATGAACCCGAGCCTCCCGCCGGCGGTGGTGCCATGCCCGGCGGAGGAACGGGCGGTGGCAGCGAAGCCTGTTGCTGCTGTTCCTGGATCAAGTGCTTCAGCAGTTCCAGCCCATACACCAGCAAGTCGCCGCCCGGTACCAACCGCACGGACTGCTCCGCTTCATCAATCAGCACCAGCAACTCGTTCATGGCGCTGGCTGGCGAGGCCGGTACGCCGCTCGACATCCGGCCCTGCAGCCGGCCAAACAGATCGCGCAACGCGGGCCCAGCGGCACCGCCACCGCCTTCCGCCGGTGGGGGCACGCCCGCTGGCGGCGTCCGCGGAGGCTCCGCTGCGGCCGCCTCGGAAGGCATCAGCAACAGCAGCAAGGCCGCAAAGGCGGCCAAAGCAGCCATGCCCGCCGCCGCCTCCGCAAAGAAAGCCGCCACGGCTGCCGCCGCCGCCAACGCGGCCGCCACAATCACCTCCCAGCAGAGAATGACGATGATCGCCACGATGATGATGGCCAGCACGGCCAGGATCGTGGTGCCCCACTCCTCCAGAAACTCACCCACGGAGCGGGCTGCGGCGGCCAGAGCGCCAGCCACCACTTCAAACGCATAGGCCAGCTGTTGGGCCATCTGCTCGGCGGCCCTTTTCAGCCGATCCATCATGTCGGCGATCATGCTGGCGGCTCGCGCGGCCAGCCAAGCCAGCTCGATCATCGGCCGGCAAAAATACCAGTACATTCCGTCCAAGGTGCCGAAGATGTGGATCATCTGCGGCATCGTGCCCGGCGAAAACGGAAACGGAAGCCCCGGCAGCGCCCAATTCGGCGGCGTGGGCACCCTCATCCGTTCCGCGATCGAAAGGGGGCTCCCGGAGGCCGCCGCGAACAGGTCCAGCGCCGTCAGGTAGGTCATCAGGTCCGCCTGAGCCACCGGTTCCGGCATCGTGAATGGCTTGATCGAACCCAGCAGCACCGGGCCCGGCACCGGCGCGGGTGTCGGGAACGTCGCAAACGGGGCGGGGAACATATGCCCCTGCGGCACGGCTGGAACAATTCCCGGCGGGAACGACCCGTAGAGGTCAACGAAGCCCGGCGTTTCGCAATCAACCGCTGAGCCGCCGCCCGGAATCGCCACCTCCGCAAACATGAACGGGCTGTAAATCGAAATCATCATGCGCTGGATAAACCGATGGATCTCGGTGCCCAGCGTGCAGCTGTCCTGGCCGCCGATGCAGTTTCCGGCCATCCCGTGACGTGCAATTCCCCAGGGCGTCCGTTGGATGCCCAGCGGCGCGCTGCCGCCCCGCTGCTGGATCACATGGGTCAGCTCATGCGCCAGCAGGCGCTGCCCGCCCGCATGCCCCGGGTTGAACTCGCCCGCCCCAAAGGCGATGTGATTTCCATAAGTGAACGCACGTGCATCCAGGCCCGCCGACAGCTGATGCGCCGTCGAGTAGTTGTGAATCCGGACCGCATCGAAGCTCTCCCCGAAGCGCCCTTCAAAGTCGAGCCGCACCGCGTGTGGCAAAGGAGCACCGGCTCCTAGTAAGGACAACGGACCCGCGGGTCCACTGGCGGCCGTCGGTGTCGGTAACGTCGCGTTTGGCGTGGCCGCGGCTTCCTGCGCGGAGGACCCGCAATGCGCGCACTGCCGTTGCGCAATGGGCAGTTCCTCCCCGCAGCTCAAACAAACCCGCCGCGTCACCGCGGGAGCCGCCGCCTGAACGCCCGCCATTGGCTTGCGCGACAGTACCCGTTCCGCCACGCGATCCGCCTCACGCTCTGAAGGGTCTCCCGGCTGGCTCACCGCCATGCGTCCCGGTGAACGGGTGGCGAACTGGTACCAGATCGGATTGGGCGCCGTCACCGGGCCGGACCCGTGCGCTCCGATCGTAGGAGCGGCGGCGGGCTTCTGCGGCTTGGCTTGTCGCTGCGGCGTCTTCAAGGCCTGCACAAATTGCTCCGTCCCCGTTCGCGGCCGGCCTACCCCGGGCGGAGTGGCTACCAGTCAGCGTCACTTGGCATCATACACCTGTCGGACTGCGTGTCCGCCACTGGGCCAGCACATAGTCCTCAATCGCCCGCGGATCAATTGGGTCCATCACCTTCATCCGCCGCCCGCCCGGCTCCGGCTTCGTGCGACCCGCGCTGGCACCGTCAGCGAGCAATGCCACTTCGTCGTCCTTCACCCTGAACAGCGCCGGAGCACCTACATAAGCCGCGGCCAGCAGATCCCAAAAGTAGAACTCCTCGCCATTGGCGTAGGCGAAAGCATTTAGTTGCCCCGCCAGATCGCCTAACGCGGTGTGGCGCACCGTCGCCAGCCGTTGTTGAAACTCGCGCCGCACTGGCACCTTGTTGGTGGCATCCAGCGGACACAGCACCAGCGGCAGCTTCGACCTCCACACACGCGCGGCGGCCGGAGGATCAAAGTAAGCATTCCATTCAGCGGAGCCATCATGCGACGGCTCATCATTGCGCGAGACATTCCCCGCCACGCGCAACGCGCCGCCCATCCAGACCACTTCCGCGATCTTCGATTCAATTGACGGCTGCCGATCCAGCGCCAGCGCCAGCGTGCAGAAACTTCCGGTGATGAGCAGTGTCACCGCAGCGCTGGCCGCCGTCAGTTGGCTCACCAGCCACTCCACCGCATCCGGAGCAGCTGGTGCCGCGAAAGCCCGCTGGTTCAGGATCGGCAGCGCATCCGCCACCCAGACGCTGCGCCGCCACGGCGTGGGATAAGCATGCACGCCGCGCGCCACGCTGCGGAGCACTGGGACCGTGGCGCGACCGGCCAGCGCTAGCATCTTGCGTGTGACGCTCATCGAGGCCTCCAGATGTGTCACGCCCGGCGAACAGATTACGCCCCGCAGATCGATATCCTTCAACGTCAGCAGCAGCGCGAGTGCCAGAAAATCGTCCGGCGTGCCGCCGTCATGATCAAAGATCAGCGGGCGCGCCACGCTTTTCTTTTGGGCCAACGCTGGCAGAGACGAAGCAATCATCGGAGCTGAAAAGGCGGTCGCATGGTGAAGAAACTGCCGGCGTGTCCGCTGTCGCATGAACCTTCATCTTACTGGTGCCGGCGGAGCCTTATAATAGAGCGAGCCCAAAGTGGCTTCATTCGTCGGTAGCAAGAAGGAGAGCGCCCATGTTGTCTATTCCTGGCCAACCCGTCCGGACCTGTGACGGAACCTCACGCCGCGAGCTGATGCGCGTCGGCGGCCTCAGTCTGTTGGGTCTCGGTCTGCAGGATCTGTTTGCGTTACAGGCGAAAGGCGCTACCCCCGCCTCCACGCTCGCCATCAAGCCGCGCGCCAAGTCCGTCATCCTGCTGTTCCTCCAAGGCGGACCCAGCCACATCGACATCTGGGACCCCAAGCCTGAAGCGCCCTCCAACGTCCGCGGCGAATTCAAGCCCATCAAGACCAAAGTGCCCGGCATCGAGGTCAGCGAGACTATGCCGCTGCTCGCGCAGCAGATGGACAAGATCACGCTGATCCGTTCGATGAGCTACACGCCCAGCGGCCTGTTCAATCACACCGCCGCCATGTACCAGATGATGACCGGTTGGGCGCCGGACAAGGTTTCACCCTCCGGCCAGTTGGAACCGCCGTCACCGCGTGACTTTCCGCACATGGGCTGCCAGATCGCCAAGATGCGCCCGCCGGAAGGCGCGATGCTGCCCTTCGTCGAAATGCCGCGGCCGCTCCAGGAATCAAACGTCGTCGGCAAGGGCGGCGCAGCAGGATTTTTGGGCAAAGCCTTTGACCCCTACCGCCTCTACCAGGACCCCGCCAAGGACGTCCGCCTGGACGACCTCACCCTGCGCCCGGAAGTGAACCAAGCCCGCTTGAAGGACCGTTTCGAACTCCTCAAAGGCATCAACGGCTCCATGAAGGATCTGGAGAAAGCCGTCTCCAGCTACGCCCTCACCGACTATTATGAGAAGGCCTACGACCTCGTGCTCTCCGGCAAAGCCCGTGACGCCTTCGACCTCAGCCAGGAATCCGACAAGACCCGCGACCGTTACGGCCGCCACACCTTCGGCCAGTCCGCTTTGATGGCGCGCCGCTTGATCGAAGCCGGCACGCGGTTTGTGCAAGTCAACTGGCCGTCGGTGGCCAATGGCGACCCGGAAACCTCCAGCTGGGATACCCACTTTGCCAACTTCGGACCCTTGAAGAATCTGCACTGCCCCAAGCTCGACTCGGCGTTGAGCGCCCTCATCGAAGACATGGACCAGCGCGGCATGCTGGCCGATACGCTGGTGCTGGCCATTGGCGAATTTGGCCGCAGCCCGCGCCTTGGCGTCTCCACTTCGGGCAACACCAACTCGCCCGACGGGCGTGACCACTGGCCGTACTGCTACACTGCCGCCATCTTCGGCGCGGGCGTAAAGCGCGGTGCGCTCTATGGCAAGAGCGATGCCCAAGCCTCGGCCCCGGTGGATAACCCTGTACACCCGGTCGATCTGGTGGCCACGATCTATCACTCTCTGGGAATTGACCCCAATATGGAGGTCCTGAACGATCTCAAACAACCCCGAATGCTCGTGGAAGGAAAGCCCGTCAGCGGCCTTTTTGGATGAAGCTACTTTCTCTGTTGTTCTCCTGCGCCTTGTTTGCGCAACAGCCCCAAATGGGCAAGCCGGACCCGGAGGGCGATGCGCTTTACCGATCCAATTGTGCGTTCTGCCACGGCCTGTCGGGTAAAGGTGGCCGCGGACCGGACCTCACCGCGCGCCGCGTCCACGGCAGCACGGACGCGGACGTGTCGCGCGTCATCAAGCAAGGCATCCCCGGCACGACGATGCCCGCCTTCGCCAATTTCGAGAATGACGAAGTGGCGAAGCTGGTGGGCTATCTGAAGAGCTTCTCCCAGCAGGGCGGCGGAGCCAACGCCGCCAAACTCACTGGTGACATCGCGGCGGGCAAGTTGGTCTATCAGCGCTCCGGTTGCACCGGCTGCCATAAGGTGGATGGAGTCGGTTCCATCTATGGGCCGGACCTGTCGCGTATTGGCGTCGCACGTTCGCAAGCCTACATCGCGGAATCGCTGGCCAAGCCTTCGGCCGATGTGCCACTTGAATGGGAGGGCGTCTCGGTCACTCTCAAAGACGGTCGCAAAGTCACCGGCGTTAAGGTGAACGAAGATTCGTTCACCCTGCAAATGCGCGATCCGGCCGGTAAGTTTCGCTTCTTTGACCGCAGCGAAGTGAAATCCGTGGCCGTCGAAACCAAATCCCTCATGCCCGCCTACGACCGTCTGCCCAAGCCCGATCTCGATAACCTACTGGCATATCTCGATTCATTGCGGGGCAACATCAACGCCTCCGGACCGGCCACCAAGGCCAAGGGGATTCAATAATGCGTTGGACCATTGGCCTCATCGCCGCCGCCGCTCTGGCGCAAGACGTCACCTTTGACCGCCTGAAGAATGCGCTCAAAGAGCAGCAAAACTGGATGACCTACCACGGCGACTATTCCGGCCAACGGCACCGGACGCTGAAGCAGATCAACTCCACCAACGTCAAGGATCTCCGCGTCGATTGGATCTTTCAGACCGGGCAGCCCGGCGAATTCCAAGGCATGCCGCTGGTGGTGGATGGCGTCATGTATCTCACCGCGGCCAATGGCGTCGCCTTTGCGCTTGATGCCCGCAGCGGCCGCCAGCTGTGGCGCTACTCCTATCCGGTCCCCAAGAATGAACTGCTCGCCAACGGCACCGTCAACCGAGGCTTTGCCATTCTGGGCAATCAGCTATTCATGGTGACCCCGGATTGTCACCTGCTCTCGCTCGATGCCCGCACCGGCGAACTGCTGTGGAACGTCACCATGGAAGATAACAAGAAGGGCTACGGCGCGACGCTGGCTCCCTTGGTGGTGGGCGATAAAGTGATCGCGGGCGTCGGCGGCGGCGAATACGGCATCCGCGGCTTCATCGCGGCTTTTGATGCGCGCTCAGGCAAAGAGGTTTGGAAGTTCTACACCATCCCGGCCAAGGGCGAAAAGGGCGGGGAAACCTGGCTCGACGATAGCTGGCAGCGCGGCGGCGGCCCGGCCTGGATGACCGGCACCTATGACCCGCAACTGAACACGCTCTACTGGTCCGTCGGCAATCCTGGCCCGGACCTGTTTGGCGACGTGCGCCAGGGCGATAACCTCTACACCTGTTCCGTACTCGCGCTCGACCCCAACACCGGCAAGCTGAAATGGCACTTCCAGTTCACTCCGCATGACACGCATGACTGGGACGCCAACCAGACCAACATGCTGGTGGACATGAACTACAAAGGCCAACCGCGCAAGCTGCTGCTGCAAGCCAACCGCAACGGCTTCCACTACGTCCTCGACCGCGTCACCGGCGAGTTCTTGAGCGGCAAAGCCTTTGCCCCGCAGACCTGGGCCGTCGGCCTGGATGAGAAGGGGCGCCCCATCGAAAAGCCCGGCACGCGTCCCTCCAAAGAAGGCACGCCCGTCTGCCCGGGCCTGGCTGGAGCCACCAACTGGATGGCCCCAGCGCTGAACCCGGAGACCGGCTGGTTCTACTTTGCCGTCCGCAACCAGTGCGATGTCTTCTATGAAGCGCCGCCGGTCTACGTGGCCGGAAAAGCCTACTGGGGCAGCGTCTTCCGCGGCTGGAGCGAGAAGCGTGAATCGGGCTCCGTCAAGGCGATGGACCCCATCTCCACCGACACCAAGTGGGAGTTCCCGCTCGCCAAAGCCCCCTGGTCCGGCGTACTGTCCACCGGCGGCCAAGTGATCTTCGCCACTGATCTGGACGGCTACATCATGGCGCTGGAATCCAAGACCGGTGCCCTGTTGTGGAAGTTCAACCTGGGTTACGCCCT
The DNA here is from genome assembly GCA_947458745.1 of Bryobacteraceae bacterium. Classification (GTDB taxonomy): domain Bacteria; phylum Acidobacteriota; class Terriglobia; order Bryobacterales; family Bryobacteraceae; genus JAPKYZ01. The sequence continues at coordinate 39,313 of CANGYQ010000018.1, forward strand.
CAAGAGCTCGCCCATCACCTGGGAAGTGGGGGGGCGGCAGTACATCACTATGGGCGCCGGATCGTCGGTGGTCTCGTTCGCATTGCCGAAACCTTAGGCTGCCAGCTCCTGCGGGCGGCGCGGAAAGGGTAGTGCGTTCCTTTCGCGCAAAGGCCGTCACTGTGCGGTATCTAGAGCATCGGGCAAGGTCCACAGGCGTGCCGGGCCCCGACCTGTAGGAGTGGCCCGCTCGACGCTAGCGGTCTGCCGAGACCTGTGAGTGAATCTCCGCACTAGCTGGACCGTCGGAAAGGCTGGAGCGCCGCTTCGTCCAGTTCAATGCCCCAGCCGGCGCCCGTCGGTACCTCGTAGCCGCTGCCGGTGAAGGCCAGTGGCTGCTTCAGGAACCGATTCGCCGTTTCCAGCACGCGGGGATTGTACTCGCACAAAGTGCAGTTATCGGCCACCGCGGCAAATTGGATAGCTGCGGCGATCTGGGGGCCCAGCGCAATGCTGAGATGAGGCACCACCGAGATGCCGACGGCAGCGGCTCCGGTGGCGATGCGCAGCGATTCCGTGTAGCCGCTGCGTCCGAGATCGGGTTGGACCCAGCCGATCGCGCGGGCGGTCAGATACGGGGCCAGTTCCCGGCGGGTGCGGTAGCTTTCTCCCAACGCCAGCGGGGTACGGATCTGGGCGGCCAGCTCCAGATGCGCGGCAGTATCTTCTGGCATCCACGGACATTCAAGCCAGGCCACCTGGCGCGTATCGAGTTGGCGAGCGTCGTCGATAGAACGCAAATGCCACAGCGCGTCCACGGCGAAATGGGCGTCCGGCCCCAGTTCCGCCTGCAGTGCGTCGATCAGGCCCAGCAGTGCGCTCCAGTCCGACTCAAAGTAAAGCTTAAAGAGACGAATACCCTGCTGAAAGTGCTGTTTGGCGAAGGCGACGCGCTCAGTAGTGGAGGAGCCGGCCACCCCGCTGAGATAAGCCGGGACTATGGCCGGGGTGCCGGGAGCAACCAGTTGGCAGACCGGCTTCCCGGCTTGCTTTCCGGCCAAGTCCCAGAGGGCGAGATCCACGCCACTCATCGCATCGAGCATGAAGCCGCCGGTCTGCCCGCGGACGCGCATGGTGGCATACATCCGGTCCCAGATGGCGCTGATCTCGCCTGCGGCGCCAGAGAACTCCTGCCCCACCAGCACGGGCCGCAGCAGCGATTCGACGATGCTGCACGCCACTTCCGGGGCCAGCGGGGCCTGCGCTTCGCCCCAGCCACTTAAGCCGTTGTCCAGCGTTACCTTCACCAGCGCGCTCTCAATGCGGGTGGAATAGAGGCACGGATAGTCTTGAGACCAGCGGTACTGTCCTTCGCCCGTCAAGGCATTGGGGCTTCCGGCTAGGCCCTTGGCGGATGGCTGGTCCCGGTCCAGGTGGACGGCGTACGTTTCAATCGCGGCGATCTTCATAGATTCCTTCGGTTTATTGCAGGCAGCGGGAATATTCCGGTGACTGGTGCAATAGAATAAAAAATGTCAGCAGGCCAGTTGGCTGGCCTGAAATTGCAATGGAACTGCCGAAACTTCAACGGACTCGCGCCACCGACGATGCCTACCGGGCCTTGCGGGAGGCGATTCTGACCCGTGTCTTCAAGCCGGGCGAGCGGTTGCAGGTGGATGAGATTTCGGCCAAGCTGGGTGTCAGCCTGACGCCCGTGCGCCACGCGATCCAGCACCTGGCTACCGAAGGCCTGATTGAGATTCATCCGCGCAGCGGCACCTACGTGGCCAACGTGACGCCGGAGGAGACGGAAGAGACCTTTGACATCCGCTGCGCACTGGAATGCCTGGCGGGCGAACTGGCCGTCGGTCGAGTGACGCAAGGCCAGTTGCAGGCGATGCGCCACCAGTTGGAAGAGCTGGCCCAGCCCGTCACCGACGACGCGCAGTTGCGCCGCCATGAGAAGGCCAATTCTGAGTTGCATCAACTGCTGATTCAAGCCGCGGGGAACCGGCGGCTGGCCGAGATGTATGAGAGCCTCAACGCCCACATCAAGATCGCTCGCATTCACTTGACCGAAGGCTCCACCGGTGAGCGCCGGGACTGGTCGGCTCGGCTGGATGAAGAGCAGGCCGAGCATGAGGCGATCGTGCAAGCCCTGGAAGCCCGTGACGTTACCGCGCTGACCGCATCCCTCCGCAAGCACATTTACCGGGCCAAGGCGTTGCTGGTGGGTAGCTTGAAGCAACTGGCTCTTCCTAAGCCGCCGTCACTTTAGCCAGCGCTTTTTCGTCGAACTCAATGCCGAATCCTGGACCCTCGGGCACCTGCGCGACACCAGGAGTATAAGTCAGCGGCTGAGACAGCAAGGCATTGCCGAAGGCTCCGGCCATCAGATTGCCGCCTTCCATGATGACGCAGTTGGGTGTGGCCACCGCCAGGTGCACCGATGCGCTCCAGTAGAGCGCGGTTCCCGTGCTGACGTGGGGGGACCATAGGACGCCATGGGCATCGGCCAGCGTGGCGATGCGTCGCGTCTCTGACAACCCCGCCGAACGGCAGATGTCCGGGTTGATGATGTCGGCGCCGCGCGAGGCAAACAGGTCGCGGAACTGGAAGCGGTTGGAGTAGGTTTCGCCCACGCAGACCGCCAGGTCCAGCGCCTCCGCCAGTTTGGGATAACCCGAGGTGTCTTCCGGCATCAGGGCATCCTCCCACCAGCCGATCGACTTCATCTGGTCCAACTGCCGGCCGATCGACACTGCCTCATGCAGCTTGTACGCCCCCAGTGAATCCACCAGCAGTTGTCCCTGGCCGCGCACGGCGTCGGCCACCGCCGCCACGCGGTCCAGTTCGCGCGTGCCGGAGCCCTTGCTCAGGCCCATCTTCACGGTGCGGAAGCCTTGCGCGAAGGCTTGGCGCGTATTGGCCCTCAGATCATCCAGCGAGGCTCCGCCGACCCCGATATAGGTGGGGACGGAAGGACGGTACTGCCCTCCCAGCAGCCGGTAGACCGGCTGACCGACGAACTTCCCCAACAGATCCCACAGCGCCAGATCAATGCCGGCGATGGCTTCGGTGAAGAAGCCAGTGGAATAACCACGCAGCCGTTCGCTGGAGTACATGCGGTCCCACAGCGCCTCCACGTTGCGCGCGTCCTCGCCCACCAGTAGCGGGGCCAGGGCGTCGCGGATCAGAGTTTGGTGCACACGCGGAGCGGCTGGGGCGTGGCATTCTCCCCACCCGGTCAAGCCCTGCGCGGTGGAGACCTTCACCAGCGTCGCCTGCGTCCGCCCCTTAAAGCGGGATGGTGAGGCATGGTCCAGGCGGTTCCAGATGCCGGGGCCCCCAGTAGTGGTGCCCAGCGGCGGCATCTCGATGGTGGAATCCAGTGGCGCGGCATCGTTGGGCGTCCGGATGACGATACCTTCCACCCGGGTGATCTTCAACGGGCCATTGGCGGTGCGTTGTGCGGCCGCCAGGCCCGGGAACAGGGCCAACGGGAACAGGTCACGCCGTCGCATGCGCTGGCTCCTCCGCCGTGCCCAGTTGTGAACCCTTCAGCGGGCCGCGCACCAGGAGTTGAAACAGAACATAGGCGACCGGGTGCATGCAGCCCATCAGCACAAAGATGGTTTCGTACCCAAAGGCCTGCACAATCTGCCCGGTCAACAAAGTGAACAACGTGCCGCCCAGCCCATTGCCGAAGGCGACGATGCCTGAAACGGAACCCACCACGCGCACGGGGTAGATGTCGTTGGTGACGGTCATGATGTTGGTCTTCCAGGCCATGTGCGCAAACGTGACCACGCAGATCAGCGCCAGACACAAGGGACGCGAAGTGGTGAACGCCACCACGATGCTGAGCGGCATCAGCATCGCAAAAGGCAGCATCCCGGCGGATCGCGCCCGCAGCACTTCCCAGTTGCGGCGGATCAGGAAGCCGGAAAACCAGCCCCCAAAGATCGACCCCACATCGGCTGACAGATACGGCAACCACGCCAGCATGCCCATCTCCACCATCGTGAAGCCACGTTGCTCCACCAGATACTTGGGCAGCCAGAAGAGATAAAACCACCAGACCGGATCAGAAAAAAAGCGCGCCAGCAGCAGGCCCCAGGTCTGGCGGATCTTCAGCAGGTCCAGCCACCGGGTCTTGTGCGCGATGGCGGCCGGTGAGCGGCCTTCCATCACCAGCGTCCGCTCCTCCTCCGTGATGCGCGGGTGCTTCTCCGGGACGTAGTAGATCGCCAGCCACGCGGCCAGCCAGACAAAGCCCAAGGCTCCCGTCACCACAAAGGCCGAACGCCAGCCATAGGTGAGTGCCAGAAAGGTAACGCACGGCGTGGCAATGATCGCGCCCACGGCCGCGCCGGCGTTGACAAAACCACTGATCAACGCGCGTTCCTTGGCCGGATACCATTCGGAGGTGGCCTTGATCGCGGCCATAAAGTTGCCTGGCTCACCAATGCCCAGCAGGAAGCGGAACACTCCCAGGCTGAACGCCCCGGTCACCAGCGCATGCAGCATGTTGCTGACGGACCACCAGACCATAAAGACCGACAGCGACACGCGTGTGCCCCACCGGTCCACCAGCAACCCGGAGCCCAAATACATGGCCGTGTAGGCTGCCAGAAAAGCGGTGAGGATGTTCGAGTAAGCAACCGGAGAAAGGTTCAACTCCTTCGTCAGCATCGGAGCAACAACGGACAGCGTCTGCCGGTCAATGTAGTTGATCACGGTCGCCGTGAACAACAGGCCCGCGATGATCCAACGAAGGTGAGGGATCTTCATCACGCCACCCGCGCAATCCGATCCCGCAGCACGGCCAGTTCGGCGGCGCTGGCCACATCAAGTGCGGAGGTAGGATGACGCACACGCTCACAAGCGATGACGCCTGCGGCTTTCAGGTTGTGCTTCATCGCCGAAACACCCATGCCGGGTTGCAGTTCAAAGCGGAGCAGCGGCAGGATGGCGGTAAACAGATCCCATGCCTCTTCCGTTCGGCCTGCCGTCAGATGGTCCCAAATGCGGACCAGCGGCGCAGTCAGGTCGCTGCCGGGCATCTGGCCGCGGGCACCGCGTTGGTACTCTTCGATCAAGAACTGGCAATTCAAGCCACCGAACAGAACTAGTTCGGGTGCGGCCTTGGCGACGGCTGATGTCTTGGGCGCGGTGGGTGGCGCTTCCACCTTGGCGTACTTGACGTGCTCGATCTCGCGCGACATGCGGGCCAGCAGCGCCGGGGGCATGGCCACCTGGGTCATCAACGGCGCGTCCTGCACCATGATGGGGATGTTGACGGCGCGGCTAATGGCGTCAAAGTAGAACATCAATCCCTCGCCATCGGTCTTGAGGAAGTAAGGCGGCAACACCATCAGGCCGTCCGCGCCAGCGTCCTGCATCTTGCGGCTCAGTTCGACGGCGGAGTCGGTGCCGGTGTGTCCGCTGGAGGCAATCAAGGGTACGCGGCCATCGACGCGCTGGCGGATGGCTTCCATCAGGCGCAGACGCTCAGCGTCGGTGAGCGTGTAGCCTTCGCTCGCATTGCCGAACAGTCCCAGGCCGTGGGCGCCTTGAGCCAATAAATAATCGACCAGCCGCAACTGGCTGTCGAGGTCGAGTGAGCCATCTTCAGCGAAAGTGGTGACCAGGATGGGGTAGATGCCGGAAAACGTTTTCATGTGCTTAGTTCTTGTTCGGAATTGATTGTGCGCAGCGGAAACCGATGTTGGGTTGGCGTTGCGAGGGCCGCACCCAATTGCGGAAGTAGACGGTGACGCGGCGTGGCGAATCGCTCCAGGCGCCGCCACGGATTACACGATAGAGCCCGTCAGCCGGCCCCGGCGGATTGGTGGTGGGCGACTTGGTGTAGTACTCGCGCTCAAACCAATCGGCGGTCCACTCCGACAGGTTGCCCGCCATGTCGTAAAGGCCAAAAGCATTGGGCGGAAACTTCGCCACCTCGCGCGGCCCGGTCTCGACACCGGAGCGCAGCAGTTTCGAGTCGAACTTGTCGCCCCAAGGATAATCCTGTCCTTCCTGGCCGCCACGTGCCGCGCGCTCCCACTCGGCCTCGGTAGGCAGGCGTTGACCGCGGTATTCGCAATAGTCCCGCGCATCATCCCAGGTGACATTGTAGGCGGCCACTTGCTCCAGGCCCGCCGGAACCTTGCCGTCCTTCCAGTGATAAGGCGTCGCCCGCCGCGTGGCTTTGGTGAACTCCGCGTACTGCGCGTGCGTCACTTCGGTGGCATCCAGGCGAAACGCGTCAAGCGTCACCTCATGCACCGGACGGTCATCAAGCAGTACCTGGGGGCGCATCTTGGTCTTGTCGTCGTCCGTCAACTTGTGCCGGCCCATGCTGAACGTGCCCGCTGGAATCACCACGGACTGGGCGGAGGTGGTGACGGCCAGTCCGGCTAGCAAGGCCAACGTCAAGGTGCCCGGCGGCATCACACAAACAGCTCAGCAATCTCGTCGTCCATCACCATCTCGGTGGCGCCCAGCACGTCCACGTAACGATAGGCGCGCTTGGACGGCGTGTTGGTGATCTCTTTGCGCCAGTCGATGCCCAGGGCGGAGTAGATGGAGGCGTAGATGTTCTCGGTCTTGATCTGGGACTTCTTGTACTTCCAGCCATTGTCGATGACATGCTCGCCGGTCGCGTCCGTCTTGCCGATGATGCGGCCCGGTTTGGTACCGCCACCAGCGAACAGCGAGACGTAGGCCAGGTTGTAGTGATGCCGTCCCGCGATGCCGTTCAGCGGTCCAGGCACGCGGCCAAACTCAGTGGCTACGGCAATGAAAGTTTCATCAAGCAGCGTCTTGCCGGCTTCGCGCGGCGATGGCGTGGATCCCAAGTCGCGCAGCAGGTTCGCGAGCGCCCGGTCAAACTCATTACACCGGATGTAGTGGTTGGACTTCTTGGCGTGATTGTAGATGTCCCGGTGGTGGTCCCAGTCCGGGTGCGTGATGTGGATGTAGCGTGTGCCCGCGTCGGCTTTGACCAGATTGCGGGCCAGCAGGCAACCCAGGCCCACTTCGTTCGCGCCATAGCGTGCAGTCTCTTCTTTTGACATCGCAAACGCCTGCGGCCAACGCGGGTCGCCCAGGATCTGGTAGGCCGATTGTTGGAAATCGCCGAAGGTGCCGAAGGAACGGTCCCGCCCGCCCCGGTTGGGCGTCATCACTTTGTCCAGCTCTTTGAGTAAGCGGTAGCGCTCTTCGAGCACCGCCATCGCTTCCTTGGACGAGGGAGCTGCGCCCGCGCCGGACTTCAGGTTGACATCCAGCACGGAATGGCGCGGATGCAGGAAGCCAGTGGAGAGCGCGCCACAGCCGGACGTGTCCAGGTTGCAGCCGATGTAGGTGGGGAACGTGTCCTGCGGGCGGCGTTGCGATTCCAGTTCCATCGCCACCACCGATCCGACGCTCGGGATCTCGGAAGCCAGCGGCGGATTCAGCGGACGCCCCGCTTGGTTGTAATACTGGCCGCGGAAGTGCACCACTTCGTGGCTCTTCATGGAGCGCACGACGGTTAGCTTGTCCATCTCTTTCGACAGCTCCGGGAAGAGGCGATGGCTCAAGTAGAGATCGTTCTTGATGGGCCGGACGTCGAAGTCCTTTTGCGTGCCTTCCCCTTCTTTGAAGTCAAAACTGTCGATGTGCGAAAGTGCGCCCGCCAACTCGATCAGGATGCAAAACCGCGCCGTGCCCCGCGGGTTGGTGCGGCCAGCGGCGCGGAGTTGGACGGGCATCAAGGCCTGGTCGGCGAATGCGCCCAACAGACCATAACCGCCCAATTTCAAGATGTCGCGGCGGGCGGGGAAGAGTTGGGAGATACGCTTCTGCATAGTGTGTCTCTAGTAGTTGAAAAGAAACTCGGGGCTGTTCAGCAACGCCCACTGCAGGTTCTCCGCACCCCGGCGGCGGTCTGGGGCGAGGGTCTTCAGTCCCACCGTTGCTTCCGCCGGCGTGGGTTTGCGGGAGATGGTGTGCAGAAAGATCTGCTCTACCAGCCGCCGGTCATCTTTCTCGGAATCGAGCAGCATCTTCACCAGGCCGCCTTTGGAGGAGTCAATGCGATCGGTGACGACCTTCGATTGCATCATCAACATCGCCTGCAAGGATGATGGCGGCACCTTCTTGGGCATGTCGTCACGGTTCGATTGCCCGAACGTCTTCATGAAGCCTTGTACTTCGGCGTCGGCTTTCTTGGGCTCCGGCATCTGCATCACCATGCCCACCTTCTCCGTGCCGCTCGAGAACTTGCCGGGGCGCCCGGTGGCCAGCGCGATCGAATCATGCAACTCCGCGGCACTCAACATCCGGACGTACTTGCGGGCGTAGTAGCTGGCATATCGATCCTGCCATTCGCCCGGGAACCGGCTGCTCAGCTGATAGGCGCTGGAGTTCATCACCGTTCGCACATAGTGTTTGAAGCTGTGGTTGTGCTCAGCGAAGTCGTCGGCCAAGGCGTCGAGCAGTTTCGGATTGGTGGCTTGATCGGTGCGCAGCAAATCGAAGTCGTCCACCGGTTCGACAATGCCGAACCCCATCAGCTCGCCCCAAATGCGGTTGGCAAATGCGCGCCGGAACTGCGGGTGGCTGGTCATGATGCGGGCCAGTGCGTCGCGGTGATTCTCACCGGGCTTGGGGCGCTCGCCGCCCAAGATAAAGCGCGGAGAGGCATCACCACCACGGCGCGGCACTCGGACGATCGATTCAGCCTTGGCGTCATAATCAGGGCCCGTGTCATCCACCGTGTACTCGGTGTTGGCCTGATAACCGTTCTCCCAGTTCATGATCTGCCGCGTGCGGCCAAAGAACGCCGCCTGCCCAAAGAATTCGTCCCGCTTCTTCGTGGTCAGAAACTGGTTCACCTTCTCCAGGTGATGCACCCCGTCATGGCAGGAAATGCAAGCCAGATTTAGGCCCAGAAAGACCTTGGAGTAAGTCACCGTGAACTCATCCACCGTATCCGGCTGATTCACCAGATCGTGCGCATCCGGCGCTTCCGGATCGTCTTTGGCCTTCACGAAATCACGCGCATAGTACATGCCCGCCGGCACAGAAAAGCTGGTCTTGCCCGCGCCGGTCAACAAGTCCGTCACCACCTCGGTATACGGCCGGTCCAGCTTCAGCCACTCGCGCAGCCAGAAGTGGAACAAGTTTAAGCCGGAGCCCATGCGGCCGCCCGCGCGGAACAGGTCCTCAAAGTAGTACGTCCAGCGATCGATGAAGGCGTCGCTATCAGTCAACTTCTCGATCAGGTGTTGGCGTTTCGCCCGATCCTTGCTTTCGAGAAACGCCGCCAGTTCCGCGGGTGGCGGAATGCGGCCCGTGGCATCAAGCCACGCCCGTCGGGCAAACTCTTCGTCGCTGGCCAGCGGCGCATGTGGAATGCCGTCCTTCTTCATCCGGCCGAAGACATGATCATCGATAAAGTTGCGGTGCGGCACCGGAGCAGAAACCACGGCCCGGCCCGGCGAATACCGCGCCGTGATCGCCGAAGCGGCCTTCGCCTTGTCCGGCTGTGGCTCAATCATCGGCGCATGCGCGCGTTCGAGTTCCGGCGTCTGCGCCAGCGCGACAAAAGGGACGAAGAAGAGGATCCGGTTCATGGACGTTTCTTGAAGATCTGCACTCGCTTACCATTCACTTCGGCGACGTAGAGGTTACCCTTGCGGTCCACCGACATCAGGTGAGGCAGTTGCAGCGTCTGCGAATCGCCCCACTGTTCTTCAATCTTCCCGCTTGCGAGACCGAAATGGAAAATCTTGTTGACGTCCCCTTCGGAGACCAGCAGTTGCTTGTCCTTCACCAGCAAGCCGAACGGGTTGCCGAAGCCGGACCAAGCTGCGATGAACTTGCCCGTTCCATCAAAGACCTGGACACGGTTGTTGCCGCGATCAGCGACATAGATGCGGCCTTGTTTGTCGATGGCAAGGCCATGGGCGGTGGAGAACTCAGACTCTCCCTTGCCCTTCTTCCCCCACTGGCCGACGAAGCGCCCGGTTGAATCCAGGTGCACAATGCGGCCATTGCCGGAATCGGCCACATAGATGTCGCCCTTGGATGAGAACACCAAATCATCGGGCGAACGGAAGTGCTTTTCATCACCACCACCGACGCCCACTTCTCCCAACGTGCGGAGCAGTTGACCGTCGGGTGAGAACTCGCGGATCGCGTGATTGCCGTTGTCCGTGGTCCACACGTGGCCGTTGCGTGAGGTGCGGAGGCCATGGGCCACTTTGAACATCCCCGCGCCCCAACCCTTCAGGTAGTTGCCCTGGGCATCGAACTTCACCAGTGGTGGTTCACCACGGTGAAGGACGTAGATGTGGCCTTTGCGGTCCACCTCCACGGCCGACATCGGCCCCAGCTTCACCTCTGGCGGGATGCGGAGGAAGCCGCCAGAAACATAGGGGTCCAGAGCGGCCAGCGTGAGTGCGAGGAGAGGCAGCATGGCAACTAGAAGATTAGCTTCAAGGCGAGCTGGATGTTGCGGGCATCGCGGGCCGACGTAATCGTCGCGAAGGTGCCGCTGCGGTTACGGCCATCGGGTCCGGCCACAAAGCCACCATTGGGCAGCCCCAGGTTCACGGAGTTGAGGAAGTTAAACGCCTCCGCCCGGAACTGGAGGTTGAAGCGCTCCGTCAACTTGTTGTTCTTGATCATCGACAGATCCCAGTTGAACGTCCCGGGTCCGCGGACATCGGGCAGCGCGCGGCCGATGTTACCAAACGTGAAGTTCGCCGGGTTGGTGAAGACTTCCGTGTTGAACCACTTCTGCGCGCTCGAATTGCTGATCTCGGCGCTGACGCCGGTGGAATCCGGACGGCTGGCGCGGAAGTTACTGGCACCCGTAATCGCCACCGGCAAGCCGGTCTGCATGATGCCGATCGTATTCACCTGCCAGCCACCGATCACTTTATTGACGAAGCCCGCGCCTCGGCCGAAGGGCAGTTCGTAGAGCAAGCTCACCACCCCGCGCCGTGAGACGTCGGTGGGATCAACGGAACGCTCCAGGCGGCGGTTGAACTTCGAATCCTGGTAGGCCGTGAAGTTGGTTTGCTCAATAGCACCAAAGTTCACGGGCGTTCCCAGGCCTTCGGAGATGATCTTGCCGCCGGTGAAGTTAAACATCACGGTCAACCCCTTGGACATGCGCTTTTCGACGCTGACGATAAACAGGTGCGACGTATAGTGGCCCATACGCGGGTTGCGGACCGTCAGATTCTGGTAGTGCGGGAAAGGCCGCAGCGACTGTTCGCGCGTAATCGTGGCCGCGCCCAGCGCGCCCGGAACCCGGCCCGCATTCGGGTTGGGGACATTCTGCTGCAAGTCCAACCCTAGAGCCAGAAAGCGGTTGTCCAGCTGGTTCATGTCGTAGCCGCCCGAAGTGAAGTGGCTGCCGATGTTGCCCGTGTAGGAGACGTCCACCAACACCCGGCCCGGCAACTGGTGCTGCATCGACATCGAGAACTGGTGCGAAGTTGGCGTGGTGCCCAAGGTCTCGTCATAGCTGACGCCCTGGCCCAGAAACGCCGCCGGGCCCAGGTTGCGGCCCTGCGGCTGGATGAACGGTGTAGGCGGCCCATCGCTGAACTTGAAGGCCCGGACGTTGGCATTGCTAGCTACATAATTAGTGCCGGTGTTGGCAAAGCCATTCACGCTGCCATAGTTCTCCCGCCAGAACTGTGACGGGTAATAGATGCCGTAGCCGCCGCGCAGCACGGTCTTGCCATTGCCGCGCAGGTCATAGGCAAAGCCCACGCGAGGGCTGAAGTCGTTCAAGTCCTCTTTGCGGAAGTTGCGCGGTTGGCCGTTGGCCCCCGCGAAGACAATGCCGCCCACCAGGCCATTGGGCAGCACCAGCGTCGGATCGAAATTGGTGACGCCGTTGTTGGCTTCCACCGGCTGTGTCTGATAGTCCCACCGCAGGCCGAGGTTCAGCGTCAGCCGCCGGGTGACCTTCCAGTCATCCTGCACGAAGATCGAATACGTCTTTCCGCGCTGCGATTCACCCAAGTGCGTCGTTCCGCTGGCGCTGGCCACTTCACCCAGCAGGAAGCTGGCGTAGGCCGATCCATTGCCCGCGGGAGACTGCGGATTGCCGGTCAAGCCGGCGTTGAAGTTGAAGTTGCCCGACGGTGAGCTGCGCTGCAGGTTGTTGCCTTGCAGCGTGCGGAAGTCGAACCCAACCTTCACCGTGTGGTTGCCCGCGATCTTGGTGACCATGTCGAAGATCTGCGTATTGATGCTGGCGCGCAGCCCGGCGGTGCCCGTGTTGAATCCGGCCAGGCCATTGGAGATGCCGGGGAACGTATCCGGCGGAACCGTTGACGGCAGGCCCAGCTTGCCCGGCCAGCCGCCGCCAAAGCTGCGCACGATGAACGGGAAGTAGCCGCGCGTCACGCCCAGCCGCAACTCATTCAGTAATGTTGGCGCAAACGTGTGCGTGTCGGAGAGTACGAAGTTCTTGTTCTCCAGGGCATCGTCCCGCTTCGCGACCACGGGGTTGGGGTAGATGGCACCGCCATTGTCCGTCTCGTGCAGAAAGTAAGAGTAGCGGGCAAACATCGAATTCTTGTCGCTAAAGCGATGGTCGCCCTTAATGGTGTACTGCCGCATGTTGCGCACCTCGCTGGCCACGTTCTGGAAGTTGTTGGCGTTGGTGAAGCGGTCGGTGGGCGTCCGGTTCGGCAGCGGGTAGAACTCGTTGATCTTCTGCGAGACCGGGTCCAGCCGGTTGGTCGGCAGGCGATTGGCGCTGAAGGGGTCGCGCAGGAAGCCCGCGCCGTTGGGATTGGCGCGCGTGGTGGCCGGATCGTAAAGGATCACCTGACGCCCGGCTGTATCAAACAGATCGGAGAAATCACCTGTGCGTTGCTGTGCCGTGGGGAAGCTGCCGATGGGCGTGGTCGAACGGCGGAACTTGTATTCTTCCCAATTGCCGAAGAAGAACGTCCGGTCCTTGATCACCGGCCCGCCGGCGGAGACGCCGTACTGGTTGTAGCGGAAAGGCGGCTTGCTGACGGCGAACGTGTTGCGCGCGTCGAGTTGTTGGTTGCGCAGAAACTCATAGGCGGTGCCGTGGAACTGGTTGGTGCCGCTCTTGGTCACCATGTTGATGACGCCGCCGCCAGTAAAGCCGAACTCCGCCGACATGGTGCCTGATTGCACCTTAAACTCTTCCACTGCGTCCACGGCGGGGCTGATCGCCACTTCGCCAATGTAGCTTTGGATGTTGTTGCCGCCGTCCAGCGCCTGGGCGTTCATCGCGTTCGGTCCACCGTTGATCGAGATGGACGAAAGCTGGATGCCGCGATCGCCAAAGCCGGAATTGGTCGGCCCGGCATTGGATTTCACACTGGGCGTCAGCAGCGTCAAGGCCAGCGCATTGCGGCCGTTCAGCGGCAGTTCCACGACGCGGCGGTTCTCCACCACCTTGCCCACTGTCGCGGAGCCAGTATCCACCAGCGCCGCTTCGCCCTTCACCTCGATGGTCTCCGTCACGCCGCCCACATCCAGCGTGAAGTCCACCTGGGAGCGCTGGTCCACCGACAGGTTCAGTCCGCTGCGGACGGCGCGCTTGAAGCCCTGCCGTTCCACCGTGATGGTGTAGGAACCCACCACCAGCAGCGGGGCGGAATAGTTTCCTTCCGCGTTCGTCTCATAGGTGGTGACCGTGTTGGTAGCCACCGCCGTGATGGTGACCTTGGCTCCGGCAATGGCGGCCGCCGATGAATCGGTCACGCTGCCGAAAAAGTTGCCGCGGCTCTGCTGAGCCCAGGCGCTGGCGGCGAGACCCAGGGCCATCAGGACAAGAATCAATTTCTTCATAGATACCTTTACCTCATCTCCTACGCCCGAAAGCCAAGCGACCCCTCGACTGGCATCCGGTTCCATGCAGCCACCAGAAGTGGCCAGTTTCGCCAATGGCCTACCGGTGCGCGCAGATGGGCCGCGTCACAGGGAAGCCTCGGTAAAATCTGAAATATTTTGTCACGAACGGTGGCCGTTGGCAAGGGGGCTTGGCATCCGCGGGGGGATGCGCAACAGGTGGCGCCGCAGCTTGCCACCCTAAGAAACTCTCGCCCATCCGGCACTAAACTGGAAGTGATGGAATTTCTCAAATCATCTTTGATCGAGCTGATCACTCAGACCGCCACCAACCTGCCGCCCGACGTTCGCGCCGCGATGGGTTTGGCCATGGCCAATGAAACGCCGAACACCCAGGCGTCGCAGGCGTTGTCCATCATCGCCACCAACATCGATATGGCCGCCGATGATTCCGGCCCCATCTGCCAGGACACTGGGATGCCCACCTTTGACGTACACACGCCCGTGGGGACCAATCAGCTTCTCATCAAGAAGGCCATCAAGGAAGCCGTGGCCGAAGCCACCAAGCGCGGCAAGCTGCGGCCCAATTCGGTGGACTCGCTCACCGGCACCAACTCCGGCGACAACTTAGGGATCGAAACTCCGGTCATCCACTTTGAGCAGTGGGAGAAGGACGAGATCGAGGTGAAGCTGATCCTGAAGGGCGGCGGCTGCGAGAACAAGAACATTCAATATTCGCTGCCCGCCACGCTCGACCACCTGGGCTATGCCGGGCGCGATCTGGCTGGCGTGAAGAAGTGTCTGCTGCATGCGGTGTGGCAGGCGCAGGGGCAGGGATGTGCGCCGGGCGCGCTGGGCGTCTGCATCGGCAGTGATCGCGGCCATGGCTACCTGCTGGCCAAGTATCAACTGTTCCGCACGCTCGACGATACCAACCCGGTGCCGGAGTTGGCGCAGTTGGAGCAGGAAGTGATGGACGAAGCCAACCAGATCGGCGTCGGCCCCATGGGCTTCGGCGGCAAGAGTTCCTTGATCGGCTGCAAGGTGATGGCCGCCAACCGCCTACCGGCCAGCTTCTTCGTCTCCGTGGCCTACGAATGCTGGGCCTTCCGCCGCTTGGGCGTGCGCCTGGATGCAAACAGCGGCGCGATCACCCAGTGGCTTTACCGCGATCCCGAGCGCCCGGTGGAGAAGATGGCGAAGGCCGAAGGCTTCCCGCTCACTGGCCGTGAAGTGGTACTCACCGCGCCACTGACCGAAGCACAGGTCCGCAGCCTGAAGGTAGGCGACATCGTGCTGATCCGCGGCGAGATGTACACCGGTCGCGATGCCATCCACGCGCACCTGATGCACCATGCGCCGCCGGTCGACCTGAACGGAGCCATCCTCTATCACTGCGGCCCGGTGATGATGAAGCAAGGCGATGAGTGGGTGGTGAAGGCCGCCGGACCCACCACCTCCATCCGTGAAGAGCCCTACCAGGGCTACGTCATCAAGACCTACGGCGTCCGCGCCGTCGTCGGCAAAGGCGGCATGGGTGCCAAGACGCTCGCCGCCATGAAGGAACACGGAGCCGTCTACCTCCACGGCATCGGCGGCGCCGCGCAGTTCTACGCTCGCACGCTCAAGAAGGTTCTAGGCGTCAACCTGATGGAGTTCGGCATTCCCGAGGCGATGTGGCACCTCCAAGCCGAAGACTTCGCCGCCATCGTTACCATGGATGCCCACGGCAACTCGCTGCATGCGGATGTGCTGAAGGAGACCGGCGAGCAGTTGGCTGAGGTGGGCGCGGGCAGTTCGCATTAGGCCTTTTCACAAGTGGAAAACTGATCTCTTCCCGCCTCGGGGCCGAAGAATCTCGTTTTGCGGGTTCTACCCCCCGGGGCGAGGATTCATCGGGACTGTGCGGTTCGCCACCGCGCCAAGCGCAGCCACGAAATGGTTCCTGGGGCGAGCATCAAGGACCAGTTCTTCCACCGTTCACGGGCTGCGCGATGGTCACCTACCATGTCAGGGCCATCAGATGAACTAAACTGAGAAAACAATACAGAACTGGTCCCCGAGCCCTTCATCATCGCGCTAATGGCCGCGGGCGTCGCAGGTCTGGCCGCCCTCCGCCGTCGCCGGCCCTGAATCGCTTTCTGTCTGACGCATGACCCTAATACGCGGGTGTCGAGAACAGCTCTGCATCGGAGCGGCGCACATAGTTCGCCTCCAGCGCCGCCGGATCGGGACGCTCGCCCGCTCGCCAGCGCCGGTACGCGATCCGGCCGATCGCCGAGGCCAGCGCGATCCCTTCGCCCGCAATGACTTCCACCTCCGCATCAAGCCCCGCCTGCCGCTCCTCCCGCGGAGTTACCACTTCTGGGCCGAGAGCACGCCCGCGCGCGTCGTAGAGGCCACCATAGACCTCGCCCCGCCGCGCATCAAGCCAGGGGGCGCGGACCGCGTCGTTCCCCAGTGAAGCTAAGGCCTGCAGGTTCGACACCCCCAGCGCCGGCTTGTTGATCGCCTCCGCCAGCCCCTTCACCGCTGTCAGACAAACCCGCACCCCCGTAAATGACCCCGGCCCTGTCGCCCCGGCCAAGCAGTCCAGGTCATGCAGCGCCCATCCTACGTGCGCCAGCAGTTCGGTGATCACCCCAAAGATCACCGCCGAATAGCCGTCCTGTTCGTGGATCTCCCGCGCGGCCACTACCTGGCCATCCTCCAGCAGCGCCACGCTGCCGTGCTGTGAAGTCGTATCCAGTGCCAGCAGCCTCATGGCACCAGCCGGTAGACTTTGTCGATCGAATACGCCTTGCCATTGGCGTTGATGGCCATCACGCGGATATTCAGCACCGCCGGAAAGTGGCTGGCCAGGTCACGCGGCAATGAAAGCTGCCCATTGGCCCCCAACGCGAGGATACGGCTTCCTTCGCCATCAGCCACCACCTCGCCGCTCCACACATAGCTCATCGTGCGGGTGGCGCGAGTCTCGCGCTTCAGCTTGATCGCGAACTTCGGCGGCTTCGCGAGCGACAGTTCATCCGAGACCGGTTCCGCGATCTCAAACGGCACCTTCGCCACCGTTTGCTCGATCTCCTGGCCCAGATTCAGGCGCGACTCAAACTTGTAGCTCTTCAGCATCCCTTGCTTGCGGCCATCGCGGGACAGGTGCAGCACCCAGTCATGATCCTTGGACGGCGGTTCGCCCACGTAGCGCTCGCCTTTGTAGTCCTTACCCTTGGTCGATTGCCCCGTAGCCGGGTCGATCCAGTAGGGTTCGTAGCCGTGCTTGGCCGTGGCGACTTCCACCGGACCCGACGGCTTTTCGACATAGAGGATATACTCCACGTCATCCAGGGCCAGACACCGCCCGCCATCGACATCCGTCCACGGCTCCAGCTCCCAAAACCGCGTGCGCTCAAAGAACTCTTTCCAGACCTTGATCAGCGCCGGGTCACCGCCTTCAAAGTGCGGATACTGCCCGCTCATCGTGGCATTCCAAAGCTGCTTCCGGAACGCCTCCGCCCCGGGCTTCGCCTTCGCGGTAGCGACGAACGGTTTGCCGTAGAACTGATGCTCCACCATCGGCAGCATGTCGTTGTCGCTGCCCACCGTGATGTAGTCCACCCAACCATCCGCCGACAGGCCCGAAGACGTGAGCTTCGACCCCGCCCCCCGCACATGGTTGTAGGGGTCCATTTTCTTCAGCCCCTCGGCGATCTCCCGCAGCAGCGCCCGGCCGCCCGGCGCATCTTCATACTGCGCCACCAGCAGCCACGTGATGTCATACGGAGCAAAACGCGAGACGACCCCGCGCAGCCACTTCTCGCGGTCCTGGCGGGCAGGGAAGCGCTTCATCAGTTCAAGTGGCGTGGCGGCCAGCGTTAGGTCCACAATCTGGCCTGCGGCATTGGCGGTCTTCAAGCGCTCCTCAAAGGCGCGCAACGTCGCTGGATCCTCGGAAGCTGGCAGCGTCTCCCGTACATGGTTCACGCCGCCGATCCACAAGTGCGGCTTGATCGTCTCCTGGTGGATCCAGTGGTGCACATTCGCCGGGCGAATAAAGCCCGGATGCTCGGACGGCATCGCTTGCATCGACCCCACCTTGCCGTTGTACTGCGGTAGGTTACTGGTCAGCCGGAACTCATACGTACCCGGGTCCATCGGCGTAAAGCGGATGATCCACTTGCGGCCTCCGTCCCAGAACGCCGGCACCAGCGACGTCCGGAAGCGCGGCGACTTTACCTCCGCCTGCAACTGCTTCACCTCGTCCGGTGCCGCGTCAAACACGACATCGCAAATTGAATAGAGCGGCGTTGGCGCGCAGATTTCCTGCGCCATGGCGGCCACCGATAGCGAAAGCACCCATAAAACCCGCATACTAAATCTCATTATGGTGCGTACCGCGCTCTTAACGATACTCGCTCTGGTTCCGCTGGTAGGCCAGACCGTCACGGCCCGAACCTCGACGGCCACTTCCTACCGTGGTTTCTTCGATTTCTGGTGGGATCACAAGGCCGGTAAGATCCTGCTCGAGATCAACAAAATGGGACAGGAGTTCCTTTACGTCAGCTCCTTACCGGCTGGCATCGGCTCCAACGACATCGGCCTCGATCGCGGCCAGTTGGGCGCTTCCCGCATCGTAAAGTTTGAACGCAGCGGACCCAAAATTCTTTTGGTTCAACCCAACGGCGGCTTCCGCGCTTCCTCCACCGACGCCGATGAGAAGCGCGCCGTGGAAGAATCCTTCGCCCAAAGTGTCCTGTGGGGCTTCACGATCGAAGCCGAAGAGGCCGGGCGCGTGCTGATCGACCTGACGCCCTTCCTGATGCGCGATGCCCATGGCGTCGGCAATGCCTTGCAGCGTTCCCGCCAAGGCAGCTTCCGCGTGGAGGCTTCGCGCAGCGCCGTTTACCTTCCTCGCACCAAGAACTTCCCCCAGAACTCTGAGTTCGACGCCACCATCACCCTCACCGGCGAACCCACCGGCGCCTTCATCCGCGAAGTGACGCCTTCCCCCGATGCCGTCACCGTTCGCCAGCACCACAGCTTTGTCCAGCTGCCCGATGCCGGTTTTGAGCCCCGCGAGTTTGACGCCCGCTCCGGCTACATCGGTCTCAGCTGGTATGACTTTGCCACGCCCATCGAACAGCCGCTGGTGAAGCGCGTAATCTCGCGCCACCGCCTCAAGCCCGGCGGCACCATCACCTACTACGTGGACCGCGGCGCGCCGGAGCCCGTGCGGTCGGCTCTGCTCGAAGGTGGCCGCTGGTGGGAGCAAGCCTTCGCCGCCGCCGGTTATCCGAACGCCTTCAAAGTGGAAGTGCTGCCCGAAGGTGTCGACTCGATGGACGTCCGCTACAACGTCATCCAGTGGGTCCACCGCTCGACGCGCGGCTGGTCCTACGGCTCCAGCGTTCGCGATCCCCGCACCGGCGAGATCATCAAGGGCCACGTCTCACTCGATTCCCTCCGCGTCCGCCAAGATTTTCTGATCGGCCAGGGCTTGTTGGCACCGTACGAAGCCGGCAAGCCCGTTGACCCCAAGGTGCTCGAAATGTGCCTGCAGCGCCTGCGCCAGCTTTCCGCGCACGAGATCGGCCATACGCTGGGCCTTTCGCACAGCTACGCCGCCTCCAGCTATCAGACGCGCGGCTCCGGCAGCGGCTCCGTAATGGACTACCCGCACCCACTGATCACGTTGCCCGGCGGTGATGGTGCCCCCGATGCCTCGCAATCCTACGCGACGGGCATTGGCGAATGGGACAAGATCGCCATCACCTGGGGCTATGGCCAGTCCAATGCCGAACAACGCCGCGCCCTGCTCGATCAGGCGCACAAGAAAGGCATCTATTTCCTCACCGATGCCGACGGCCGCCCGGAAGGCTCCGCCCACCCGCACACGCATCTTTGGGACAACGGCGGCGACCCCACCACTGAGCTCAAGCGCATGACCCAACTTCGCAAACGCGTGCTCGACCGGTTTGGGGAAAAGTCGATCCCGGAATGGGCTCCCATGGCGACGCTGGAAGACGTGCTGGTGCCCACCTACTTGATGCACCGCTATCAGGCCGAGGCGGTGGCCAAATCCGTTGGCGGTCTCGATTACCGCTACGCCGTGCGCGGCGACGGCCAGTTGACCACGGCCATGATTCCGGCGGCCAAGCAGCGCGCGGCGCTCGATGCCGTACTCGCCACCATCGCTCCGGAGTTCCTCACCATCCCCGAGCGCATCCTCCGTCTGATCCCCCCACGCCCCTCCGGCATCCCCGGCTCCCGCGAGCTGTTCAAGGGCCGCACAGGCTTGACCTTCGACGCCATCGCCCCGGCGGAAGCCGCGGCCAACCACATCGCCGACCTGCTGTTGCATCCAGAACGGGCCGCGCGTCTGGTGGAGTTCCACGGCCGCGACGCGACGCAACCGACGCTGGAAGAAGTAATCGACAAAGTGCTGGCAGCTACCGTCAAAGCCACTCCCACAACTGGCTTGCAGCGTGAGGTCCAATACGCAGTGAACCAAGTGGTGATGACGCACTTGATGGGCTTGGCCGCCAACGATGCCGCCCCCGCCCGAGTCCGCGATGTGGCCACGGCGAAGCTGGCCGCCCTCAACCGCCCAGGTTTTGAACAAGGCCGGCTGATCTCAAAGTTCCTGGAAAACCCCAAGGAGTTCAAGCTCGCCAAGCCGCTAGAACCGCCGCCGGGCCAGCCCATCGGCCAACTCTGCTCCGCCAGCCAGTAGGCTATGACCACGCCCTGACAACAAAGGCCGCGATGCTCAGTTGAGCGCCGCGGCCTTTGTTGTTCTGGTGAAAATGAGGACTAGTGTTGCAACCGCTCGATAAACATCCGGTGGACTTTTGAATCCGCCGTCAGCTCTGGGTGGAACGTGGCGGCCATGTGGAGCCCCTGCGTCACCAACACGGCATCGCCGCGATGCGTCGCCAACACCCGGACGCCGTCACCGACACGCCGAATGATGGGAGCGCGAATGAACACCGCCTCCAACTCACCCAAGCCCTCCGCCTGCAGCGGCACGATGTGGCTGTCCCGCTGCCGCCCGTAGGCATTGCGTTCAACCCCAATGTCCATGAGGTTAAACGAGGCTTGCGATGGATTAATGACATCGCGGGCAATCAGGATGGCTCCGGCACAGGTGCCAAAGACCGGTTTCGATTGCCCGAAAGCCTTCAGCGGCTCAAACAGATTCTCATAATCGATCAGCTTCAGCATGGTGCTACTTTCGCCGCCCGGAATGATCAATCCGTCGATCTCCGCCAACTGATCCGCGCGATTGATTTCGCGCGACACGCCGCCGGCCTGCTCGATGGCGCGGGCATGTGCTTCATAATCGCCCTGCAAGGCGAGCACGCCGACGACCGGTTTACGGGGACTGCTGGTGTTTTCACTCATGGGTCACGTGTTGGGGACAGTAAGGCGGACTCCCGCCTTACCAGCCGCGCGTGGCCATCAGTTCATCCAGTGGGATCTTCGAGACGTCCAAACCCTTCATGCCGTCCGGCAGCTCTTCGCTGGCTTCCAGCACCTTCTCGGCGTCCTTCCAATACGTGGTCGCCTTCACGATGGCGCGGGCGAACTTCTCCGGCTCATCGGACTTGAAGATGCCCGAACCGACGAACACCGTCTCGGCACCCAGCGCCATCACCAGCGCCGCATCAGCGGGCGTGGCCACGCCACCAGCCGAGAAGTTCGGCACCGGCAGCTTGCCGTGCTTCGACACCCACTCGATCAGCTCAAACGGAGCCTGGTGCGTCTTCGCCGCCACCATCAGCTCATCGGACCGCAGCATCGTCAGCGCCTTCATCTCCCGCTGAATCGTGCGCATGTGGCGCACGGCTTCAACGACGTTGCCCGATCCGGCTTCGCCCTTGGTACGGATCATCGCCGCGCCTTCGCCAATGCGGCGCAGTGCTTCACCCAGGTTGCGGGCGCCGCAAACGAACGGCACCTTGAAGTCGCGCTTGTCGACGTGGTTTTCTTCGTCGGCCGGGGTCAGCACTTCGCTCTCGTCGATGTAGTCGACACCCAGGGCTTCCAGCACACGGGCTTCAACGAAGTGGCCGATGCGGCATTTCGCCATCACCGGAATGGAGACCGTGTTCATGATCTCGCGGATCACGCTGATGGGTGACATGCGCGCCACGCCGCCTTCTTTGCGGATGTCGGAAGGCACTTTCACCAGCGCCATCACGGCACAGGCGCCTGAACGCTCGGCGATTTGCGCCTGCTGTGCGTTCACGACGTCCATGATCACGCCGCCCTTCAGCATCTCTGCCAGGCCGACTTTCAACCGGAACTGCTCGTCTTGCAACAATGATCCAAACATAACTTCTCCTTCGCTCGTCGTTCGAATTTTTGACCTAAACCATGGCCGTCAGTAGTTCCGGATGAACGTCCGGACTCTCTCGACGGAAAACCTCACCCAGCAGCGCGACGCCCGCAGAGATCCGCTCTGGCGTCAGGCCACCAAAACTCAACCGGAAAGCCCCGGGCTCTGGCCGCGACACCGCAAAATAGCGCGCCGGCAGGTAGTTGACGCCCACCCGCTGCGCCTCCGGCAGCAGTGCCGCGGCATCTAGCGGCGCCGGCAACCGCACCCAGAGATTCATCCCGCCATCCGGCCGCGTGAATGTCGTACCATACGGCATCTCGCGGTCCAGCGCCGTAGCCACCGCCGCCAGCTGCTCGCGACCCGTTGCAATCACCCGTTGCCGGTGCGCTTCCAAACGGCCCGATTCCGCAAACCGCAGCACGATCGCCTGCGATAGCTGGTCCGTATGCAAGTCCGTCCACTGCTTGGCCTCGGCCAGCCGAGCGATCAGGTCGCGGCGGCCCTTCACCCAGCCAATCCGTAGCCCAGGAAACGAGACCTTCGAGAAGCTGCCAATCTGCAACACACTGCCCGTGTCGTCCAACTCCACTAGTGACGGCAGGGCATCCCCCTGATACCGCAGCGCGCTGTAGATATCGATCTCGATCAGTGTGACGCCCTGCTCCCGCGCGTCGCCCAGTAGCTGCTGACGCTCCGCCAAAGACATCGTGTGGCCGGTGGGGTTCTGGAAGTTCGGCGTGACAATGGCTAACCGCGCCCCAGCTTCCCAGCGGGGCAGGGGAATCAGCCGCACGCCGCCGCGCTCAAAGACATTCTTCAGGCCCGGATACGTCGGGTCCTCCACCATCACCGCCGTGCCCAGCGGCGCCAGCACCCGCTGGATCAAGTCGAGCGCCTGCTGGCAGCCATTCGTCACCAGCACGTCTTCGGTTTCGCTCGCGCCCAGATACCGGCGCAGCGGCGCGTAGCCGTGCGGCGCACCCAACTGGAGAATCGCCGCGATGCTCGAATCGGCCATCACCTCGCGCACCGTCGCCCGGAACTCATCCAGCGGAAACAGCTCATCCAGCGGGCGGGAGGTGGCAAAACTGATGGGGCTGGACGATGGCTCCGCCACAAAGCTGCCCCGGCCCACATGGCTGCGGATCAGTCCGGCCTGGTCCAAAAGTTCGTAAGCGGCAGAAACGGTCGTCCGGTTGAGGCTCAGCGAGCCAGCCAATTCCCGGGTAGGCGGCAACCGGTGGCCCGGCGGGAGAACGCCGTCACGAATCGCAACCCGTATCGCGTCAAACAGTTGACGGTAAAGTGGCGTCTCGGATTGCTCATCCAATGCGGGCAGGGGAATCATGCCAGTAGTGAGCCAAGATTAGCATATTGGCTGGCTTGGATGGCAAGTACGCTATCGATCGGCGCGCATTGGCTGGTCCATTACCCGGCCTAGGTGCCCGCCGCACGGCCAGCCAACTCGCGGTCACCCTCGTACGCTACCGAGCCGTGCGCGTAAGCAAGCGGTCCCCATCACCCATCGAACGCCCCGAACCCCGCCGTCTCGCCCCGCCTAGGGCCGGTTGGCCAGCTGCGGCTTCGGATCAGTAGAAATCACCTTCACCCGAACCGCATCCAGTGTTCCGCCCCGGGCATGCTTGCTTTCCACCGTCACCTGCTGGCCGCGCTGCAAGTCGGCGCACTTCAGTTTCTTGTCACCATCCAGAATCTGCGTCTTCGCGGAACAGTAGAAGTTCAACCCATTGCCGTCGGCAAACTCCACGCGGATGCTCTTCTTGGTGACTTCTTCGACGGTGCCCGCAAAGCTGCCCGGTGGCTTACTGTCCGGCGCGCCCAACTGCGGCCCCGCCAAGCCATAAGGAAATTGAGCCACGGCACGGCCCGGAAACACGGCCAGCGCCAGCAGTGCGAAAAGGATGGAAATGCGCATCGCTGAACTCAGTATGCACCGAAACGTGTCCCGCAACAGAACATCTCTCCCGTAATCAACCAGATGAACAGCTCCACCCCGCACTTGCAGATCCGGCTTACCTTAGACTGGCGGTGGTCACTCTTGCGGGTGGTCACCCCAGCGCCAATGCTGAATGTCTCAAAATGTCTCACTCTGTCCCGGAATTTCGAAAAAAACGGGCGGTGTATCCCCGTCTGCTCCGGCAAAAAGAGCCAGCAGTCTACTTGATCTTCATCGGCGGCACCGGCACGCTTTTCACCGGCTCAAACAGCCCAAAGGTGAACACCGACGTCGCATTGGCGATCGAGACATACTGCTTCCCATCCACCATAAACGTCACCGGCGAAGCATAGATGTTGTCGCCCGTCTGGTAGTGCCACAGGTGCTTGCCGCTCTTGGCGTCGACGGCAATCACGTGGCCGTCATCGTCGCCAGCAAACAGCACGCCCGTCACCGTGCCCGTCACGCCAGCCCACATCTCGGCCTTGCCGGTCATCGGGTACTGCCACTTGCGCTCGCCCGTCAGCGGGTTGATGGCGCGCAGGTAGAACTGCCCCGCGTCCTTGGGTGCCGGACCCGCGCCGCCCCCAGCGAAGTTCTTGCCCGGTTCGGGTGTCTTCGACGAGCTCGTGAAGATGTCGCACTGCTCCAGCACCACCACGGAAAGCAGTCCCGTAGCCGGGTTCCAGCTTTGGCTCATCCAGTTGGTGGCGCCGCGAACGCCGGGGCAGACCCGGTTGCCTTCGGGCGTCGGGTCCTTGCCAGGAATAGGAATCGGGCGGCCCTTGGCATCAATGCCGGAGGCCCAGTCCAGGTTATCGATCAACTTGGATGACTTCAGGTACTTACCTGTCTCCCGGTCCAGCAGATACAGGAAGCCATTGCGGTTGGCGTGAAAAATCACCTTGCGCGGCTTGCCCTCATATTGGACATCGGCCAGAATCGGCCAGCTCTGCGCATCCCAATCGTGCCAGTCACCGGGCGTGAACTGGAAGTACCACTTCATCTTCCCCGTCTCGGCGTCGAGCGCCAGCAGGGAGCAGCTATAGAGGTTGTCACCCTTCCGGTCGCCCCCATAGAAGTCCGGCCATGGATTACCAGTAGTCCAAAAGAGCGTATTCGTCGCCGCGTCGTACGTGCCAGAGAGCCACGTGGCGCCGCCGCCGTATTCGATGTAGTTGCCCCAGGTCTCACTGCCCGGTTCGCCGCGCGCCGGGATGGTGTAGGTACGCCAGAGTTCCTTGCCCGTCGCCGCATCCATCGCGGTCAGGTAGCCGCGCATTCCCTCGTCACCGCCCGCCGTGCCGACAATGATCTTGCCGTTGACGGCCACTGGTGCAGAGGAGCAGAAGACGCCGTCTTTGATGTTGCCGTACTGCTTGCGCCACGCGAGGCCGCCGGTCCGCCGGTCGAGCGAGACCAGGAAGCAATCCGAGGTGACAAAGTAGACCGAATTCCCAAAGATCGCCGCGCCGCGATTTACTGCTTCCTTCTTGGCTTGCGTGTCGACATAACGCCAGATCACGCGTCCGCTGCGGGCATCCAGCGCATAGATCGCATTGGTGTTGGTGTAGTACATCACCCCATCAGCCACAATCGGGCGTGCGCGCAGGCCCTTCGCCTTGGGTACATTGAAGGTCCACTTGGGGGTAAGGTTTTGAGCATTCTCGGGCGTGATCTGCGTCAGCGGCGACAAGCCTTGGCCGGAATAACCGCCCGCGTAGGTCAGCCAGTTCTGGTTGGGGCTCTGGCGGAGATCCTCAAAGGTCACCTGGGCCCAGGCCGTGGCCGCCAGCAGGTAGAAGGAGAGTGTAAAGCGGTGCATGGTGGCAGGTTTCCTCTAGTTAGCGCCCTGTTGGCGCAGATAGCTGACTAAGTTGGTGATGTCGTCGCGCGTCAACTTCGTCTTATAGTCGGCGGGCATGATGGAGGGCTTGGTAAGCTCGACCGTTTCGATGGTCTCCACGGGTACGGAGCGCAGTGTGCCATCTTTCAACTGCAGCTGGAGCCGGTAGTTGGTGCGGTCCTTCACCAGGCCGGAAAGCTTGCTGCCATCGCGCAACGTCAAGTCGGCCCGCTCAAATCCCGGCGTGCGCTCAAAGTCCGGATCCACAATCGACCGGCGCAGCTTGGGCAGCGTCGAGGTGCGGCCAATATTCGATAGATCGGGCCCGGCAAAGCCGCCCTTTCCGCCAATCCGGTGACAGCCCGAGCACCCGTTGGTGCTCCAGAACAGCTTCTCGCCCGCGGTCGCGTCGCCCGGAGCCTTCATCTCTACCGCAGGGGCCGTGAGCGATCGGACAAACGCCACCAGTTCCCAGCCCCGATCGGTAGGCAGATTCGCGGCCGGCATAATGCCGACGCCCTTCTGGATGGTGCCGTAGAGGTTGTCATCGGTCATCGGATGCCACGCGCCGCGTTCGATCAGGCTGGGCCCACGCCCGCCGCCGCCCTCGGGCCCGTGGCAACCGGCGCACCCGCCCAGATAGGTCTTGCGACCGGCCTCAATCCGGTCCGGGTTGCCCATAAACGGATGTTTGGCGGCCTCGTCGTCTTTGGCATGCTGGGCCCACAGCAAGGTGGCGGAACAACTGAGGAGGAAGATTTTATGCAGCTGCACAGTACTGAAGATTCTATACCGCATCCGAGAGCGGCTGCCGAAACGGCGGCGGGACTCGACCCCGGAAAACGAAAAGGGGCGAGCATCAAGCCCACCCCTGAAGTTGTTTCCAACCTCCCGTTGCCTGG
This sequence comes from Bryobacteraceae bacterium, assembly GCA_947458745.1. GTDB lineage: Bacteria > Acidobacteriota > Terriglobia > Bryobacterales > Bryobacteraceae > JAPKYZ01. The sequence goes on from CANGYQ010000018.1 coordinate 66,189, forward strand.
AAGTTGTTTCGTTGTTGCCCTAGTTAGGCGCGGCGGCGCAGCAGCGCCAAAGCGCCGCCACCAAGCCCCAACAGCAGGAACGACGAAGGTTCCGGTACGGCACCACCAGCATCGTAGCGGAGCGTGCTCACATCAACGAAACCGGCAGCGCCGGACAGTACCAGCTTCGAGATATTGTTCCCCATAAAGGTATAGCTTCCCAGTACATCGGCGGTCGGAGCCTCGACAGTGAGCGTATCCAATAGTGTGTCGGCCGAATCGTAGACCTTGTACACTCCCCGAAAGGACCCAATCACCAAGTAGTCAATCGACAGTGTCGTGGGAGTCGCAAACAGGATCTGCCCGCCGGTCGTCGCATTCTCGATGGAGACGCCGTAGGTGTCGAAGGTGTCCCGGGGGTCTGTATACCAATAGACGCCGCTCATTGTAATGCCGAACGCAGACCACTCAGTGGTCACCGGCGGGCAGCAGAAAATCGAGCCACCAATTTCAGATGGGTTGAAGGTGACCACCGTGCCGGCTGAGGCGAAGGTGGCGAAAATAGTCGCAAGTAGTCCAATACGTAGCATACGTTTCCTCCTCGGAAAGTTTCTCGGAGTTTACCCGAGAACGGGTGGCGAATCAAGTCGTAGTACGTACTGATGGTCCCACCCGCCGGGGCGGTGGAGCTAGCAAAGCCACTAGCGCGCCGAGCGGAAGGCCTCACCCCGCAGCCGTTCCACCGTGGCCGCAAATTCTTGCTTCGCTGCCTCATAGAGCGGTCCGCTGGCCTTGCCCGCAAAGCCCGAATGCACGTGCCGCACGCGGGCCGTCGCGGCCCAGGAAGAACGTTGTCGGCCAGGAGTTCCAGTTATCGGCCTGCAGCGCCAGTTTCTCCTTGGCCCAGGCCGTCTACCCGGCCAGCAGTACGGCGTAATCCAGGCCGTACTTCGCCACGAAACCCCGCAAGCGGACGGGGTCCCCTAATTGTTCGGCCTCCTCAAAGGAGAGTCGGATGCCACGCGCCGCGTTCGATCAGGCTGGGCCCACGCCCGCCGCCGCCCTCGGGCCCGGGGCAACCGGCGCACCCGCCCAGATAGGTCTTGCGGCCGGCCTCAATCCGGTCCGGGTTGCGCATAAACGGATGTTTGGCGGCCTCGTCGTCTTTGGCGTGCTGGGCCCACAGCAAGGTGGCGGAACAGTGAGGAGGAGTATGCGATGCAGCGGCACGGTACTGAAGATTCTATACCTCTCTTTGAGGCCGGTGTGGGCATCTGCGGGCCACTTGTGGCGAAATAGAACTATGAGGATCGTCGTCGTAGCCGCAACCGGAGCGCTGCTGTTGGCCGCCGGTGCGGCCTACTTTAGCGGGGCCGGTCGTGAAAGCTCTTTATCGCAAGCCAAGCCTCAGAAGGGAAGCGCCATGACCAATCCAGTGACCTACTTCGAGATCCCGGTGACGGACCTGGATCGGGCGATGAAGTTCTACCGCGCCGTGTTTGGCGTGGATTTCACCCGGGAAACCGTGGACGGCAACGAGATGGCCTTTTTCCCGTTTTCCGAGGCTGCTCCTGGAGCGACGGGAGCGTTGGCGAAGGGGCCCACGTACAAACCCTCAACGGATGGGTCATTGGTCTATTTCCATGCGAGTGAGATCGATGCGGTTCTGGCCCGCGCCGCAGCGCAAGGGGGCAAAACGCTTTATCCGAAGACGGCGATTGGGGTTCAGGGGTTTGTGGCCGAATTTGAAGACAGTGAAGGGAATCGGGTAGCGCTGCACTCGCCGCTGAAGTAACGATGAGGGCGGCGTTCGGCAGAAACACAAAAGGGGCGAGCATCAAGCCCACCCCTGAAGTTTTTTCCAACCTCCCGTTGCCCGGAAGTTGTTTCGTTGTTGCCCTAGTTAGGCGCGGCGGCGCAGCAGCGCCAAAGCGCCGCCACCAAGCCCCAGCAGCAGGAACGACGAAGGTTCCGGTACGGCACCACCAGCATCGTAGCGGAGTGTGCTCGCTTGAACGAAACCGTAACTGCCGGACAGTGCCAGCTTCGAGATGTTGTTCCCCATAAAGGTATAGCTTCCCAGCAGATCGGTAGAGCCGGCGTTGACAAGCAGGGAATCGAGAAGATTGTTGGACGAGTCGTAAACGCGATACGTTCCGGTATTGCCCACAATCACCCAGTAGTCAATGGCCAGTGTCGTGGGAGTCGCAAACAGGATCTGCCCGCCGGTCGTCGCATTCTCGATGGAGACGCCGTAGGTGTCGAAGGTGTCCCGGGAGTCGTCATACCAATAGACGCCGCTCATTGTAATGCCGAACGCAGACCACTCAGTGGTCACCGGCGGGCAGCAAGAAATCGAGCCACCAATTTCAGACGGGTTGAAGGTGACCACCGTGCCGGCTGAGGCGAAGGTGGCGAAGGTGGCGAAAATGGTCGCAAGTAGTCCAATACGTAGCATACGTTTCCTCCTTGGAAAGGTTCTTGGAGTTTACCTGAGAACGGGTGGCGAATCAAGTTGTAGTACATACTGATGGTCCCACCCGCCGGGGCGGTGGAGCTGGCAAAGCCACTAGCGCGCCGAGCGGAAGGCCTCACCCAGCAGCCGTTCCACCGTGGCCGCAAATTCTTGCTTCGCTGCCTCATAGAGCGGACCGCTGGCCTTGCCCGCAAAGCCCGAATGCACGTGCCGCACGCGGCCATCCCGGCCCAGGAAGAAGGTGGTGGGCCAGGAATTCCAGTTGTCGGCCTGGATCGCCAGCTTCTCCTTGGCGGTGGACGTATCGCCTGCCAGCAGCACGGTGTAGTCCAGGCCGTATTTCGCGACAAAGGCGCGCAACCGAACCGGATCGGCTAACTGCTCGGCCTCTTCAAAAGAGAGCGCGACGATCTCCAGGCCCTGGTCGCGGTACTTCTTGTAGAACGCTTCCAGGAACGGCGCTTCGTCGTGGCAGTTGGGGCACCAACTGCCGGAGATGTTCACCAGCACCACCTTGCCGCGGAACTTGGGGTCGCTTTCGGTGACCAGCTTTCCTGTCAGGTCAGGTGCGCTGAACCGGAATGGCTCCGCGTCATTCTTGGCTCGCGTATGGGCGCCGGGGTCAGAGGGAGCGGGCAGGTTCTTCGCGCGCGCTTCGGCTTGGCGGGTGGCCGTGTAGTTGGTCTGGCCGTTCCATTTCAGCGCCAGCGTTCCGTCGGCCTGCGGCGTCACTTCCAACACGGAAGGCCGCGCGCCGGAAAAGTGGCTCAGCAGCAGCTTGCCATCGGCAAACCGGCCGGTGAGCGCACCGGTGTCGCCGTCGATCCGCAGGATGGTGGCGGAGACTTCCGGCCCCTTCTGTTGGACAACGAAGTGCCACGCCTGCTCGCCCTTCGGGCTCTTCACCGGGATCTCCCACAGGCCATCGATCTGGGGCGGGTTCGTTTCGCTCGCCGTTCGTGTCGGGGCTGGTTGGGCGACGAAGGCGTAACTGCCACGGCGGGGGTAATACGTGCCGGTCAGCTTCCCGTCCACAACCTTGGCGGTCAACTTGGTGCCGTAATGGGCCCAGTGCAGCGTCAACTGGCCATCGGCCAACTGGCCTCCAGTTGAGGTGACGCGTTCCTCGCCATTGAAGAACCAGCCTTCGACACGCTGGCCTTCGGCGGTGATCCCGAATTTGAACGGAACTCTAAGTTCGTTGACTTGGACGCTGGCCTCCCACAGTCCACTGAGTGCTGGGGCCGGGGCAGCCGATACGCCGATGGCCAGGAGGGCGGCGAGAGCGATTGTGTGCATCATATTCCTTTCGCGGAGGGTGAGATTACAGTCAGCGGAGTCAGTTTGGTTGGAGTCGGAAGCATCTTTAGGCCGTGGCTCTCAACCAGTTGGTGTTCAGGGAGCTTGCGATTACCTGTTCGGCGATCACGGTGACGGGGCGCCGCTGCCTCCGGGCTTCGGCCTCAATCCAGGATTGGGCCTGAAACTCAGACCAGTTCCTTTGGGAGATCAAGATACCGCTGGCGCGAGCCGCCAGTTTCCGGCAGCGCAACTGTTGTTCGGAGGCACGACCGAACGCGGCCAGATGCTCGGAGCGTGAGCGCTCCGCCTGCAGTTCTCCAAAGCGGGCCAATTGATCGGCCAATGTTTGCGCCATCATCAGAGCGGTGGCGGCCCCGCCCGTCGTGCGCAGTTCCAGGCGGCCATAACGGAGCCCCCGCACCTCCAGGTCAAGCGAGAACTCCGATTTCGCAGTCCGATCCTGTTGGTCGGTACTCTGCCATACTTCGCCCGTCACTGGATTTCGCAGTGTCAACGAGACCTCCGTGGTGGTGGGGGCCGTTCCGATCTCCCGGGTGGCGGCTTGCACAAATGCTTCTGGCGACGTCTCTTCGGCGGCTAAACGGCTGATCTTTCCGATCAGCAATGTCGCCTCGTTCTCGAACGAAACGGGCGTTGCGGCCAATCTCCGGTGGACGGAGGGTGATTGGCTGAGGCTCATCGCGCCACCTCCGAAACGTAATTCTGCGGCAGCGAGGTGGTGGCTGGCTTCTCGGTCAAAAGGTGCCGGAAGGTGAGGGATACACCCGCGATCCAAAGTGCGGTCAATGCCATCCGGATAAAGTCCTTGAGAATGTTTCCTTTGATCATGTCAGTTGTCGGTTCCTTTTAAGTGCTTGTAAATACGGGGGTTCTCCGTCAGCTTTCGTGACTGGTGAATCTCGCTCCGGCTGAGGGGGCAGGCCAGTGTGCCTGTTCAGAGCGGGGGAATCAGCAACAACAAGGACAACAGGTGGGGGTGGCCGAAAGGCAAGGATGGAAGGCAGCCGCAAGTTGGGCTGGTTTCGTGGGGGAGAACATCGTTGCGCCCATAGACATCATTCTATATCGAATATAGGGTGATTCTGGCTGTTTGTCAACGCCTTTATTGCTTAGGTGACCGGACCCGGGTTGAACAGAGCCGTCGCATTGTGCAAACCCCAATGGTCGGCCCAAGTCCGGCGGCGTCCGCTGGCGACATCCAGGATCAGCTGGAACAGCTCCCGGCCCACATCTTCGATGGAGGCTTCTCCGGTCGCGATACGGCCGGCGTCCAGGTCGATCAGGTCCGGCCAGCGTTGGGCCAGCGACGTCTGTGAACTGACCTTGATCACCGGCACGGAAGCCAAACCGTACGGAGTACCTTCACCCGTGGTGAAGACATGCATGTTCATCCCGGCGGCCGTCTGCAAGGTGCCGCAAATGAAATCGCTGGCGGGGGTGGCGGCAAAGACCAGGCCGCGATTCATGACGCGATCACCGGGCCGGACCACCGCGCGGATCGCCGTGGTCCCCGACTTGGCAATGGAGCCCAGCGCCTTCTCGACAATGTTTGATAGGCCCCCACGCTTGTTGCCGGGCGTGGGGTTGGCGCTACGGTCGGCCGAACCGCGGTCCAGGTATTCGTCATACCAAGCCATCTCGCGAATCAGTTCTTCGGCCACCTGGGCGTTTGCGGCGCGGGCCGTCAGCAGGTGAATGGCGTCGCGCACTTCCGTCACCTCCGAGAACATAACCGTGGCTCCCGCCCGGACCAGTAAATCGGCGGCGAAGCCCAGGCTGGGGTTGGCCGTTACGCCCGAGAATGCATCGCTGCCGCCGCATTGAAAACCCACCACCAGGTCGGAGGCCGGGCAGGTGGTGCGCTGGCGGCGGTTCAGTTGTTCCAAGCGCCGCTCCGCCGCCCGCATGATGGCGGCGATCATATCCCCAAAACTGTGATGCTCGGCATCCTGCAACCGGATGACATAGCCATCGTCGCCCAGCACCGGCAGTGAGACTCCCGTGGGGAACAGGCGCGCGGGCTGAAGCTTTTCGCAGCCCAGGCTGACGGCCATGGGTGCACCGCCAAAGTTGGGGTTCAGGCTGAGGTTGCGGATGGTCCGGATGGGTATGTCGGCACCGGGCGCATTGATTGCCACTCCGCAGCCATAGGGATGGGTGATGGCCAGAACATCATCCACATTCGGGTAGCGCGGCAGCAACTCGGCCTTGATACGGCGGACGGCGAACTCAACGGTGGGAGCCACGCACTGCACCGTGGTGGTGATCCCTAGCAGGTTTTTCGTTCCGACGGACCCATCCGCATTCCGGAAGCCCTCAAAGGTCATGCCCGTCATTGGGGGCAATTCTGGCGGAACCGCTGTCGCCAAAGGAAGCGCGTCTAGCGCCGGTGCCACGGGCAAGGCCATCAGGTCAGTGTGTACCCAGGCCCCTTGTGGGATGTTCTCTTCGGCATACCCAATTACCTGGCCATAGCGGATGATGCCGCCGCCCTTCGGGATGTCTTGCAGCGCCACCTTATGCGCCGCCGGAATGAAGTCCCGGACCGCGAACCCGGCTTCGACGACACTCCCTTGGGCCAACCCTTCGGGGTTGGCGGTAACGGCTACGTTGTCAATCGGGTGGAGACGGATGAGTCGGGCAAGCACGTCTCCTATTCTCGCCGGGAACCGCCACTGCCCGCCGGAGTCCTTCGGGGTGCTGGGCTTCACCTGATGATCAACTGTTTACAAGTGATCACGCGAGTGCCCAGCCATCCAAATGTTCTTGACAGCGGCGTGGGAGGTCAGGTTAGTATTGGGGTCACACTTACCCATGCCCTTGGGTAATGGTCGCAGTTACTTTCTTCTTTGGAGAACGAGTTCATATATGAATCTGCGACGATTGATTGCGGTCGCACTGCTTAGTGGTTCCGCTAGCTGGGCGCAGTGGCCGGCCGACCGGCCTCGCACGACCCGCGGTCACGTGCGGGACTATGACATTCGGACCGACGCCAGGGTGAATGGTTCCGCCCGAGGTGAGCAGAATGAGCGCACTGCCCGGGCTAGAACGGAAAACCTGCGCCAGCAACTGGTGGCGCGACCGGGTGATCGGCAAGGATGGGTGATTAACACCGGGGAGTCCGGCGTCCCAGCGACCATTTACGCCGAGGGCCGCGGCCTGACGGAGGCTTCCAGTGACGAGGCGGAGCCGATCGCGCGAGCGTTTCTCGCGAAACAGCGTGAACTATTTGGATTGAGGGAGGCAGAAGTTGCTCAAATCCGACCGCTCCGCAAAGCCGTCACCGATGGGGTGACGTACTTCCGGTTTCAACAGACAGTGAAGGGCGTGGATGTTTTTGAGGGCCAGTTGAGAGTTGCGGTTGATCGCCAGGGGCGCGTGATGGAGGCGGGCGCTGGAGACCTGCTGCCGGGCGTAGACCTGGATGTCACTCCTGCTCTGACCCCGGAGGCAGCAGTTCGGGCGGCCTACCGTCTGTTGGAGATCCCGATATCCGGGCCGCTCACGGCCGCGGATCAACCAGTGGAGCGGGGGGTTCAGTTTGCCAACCCTCGTGGGTCACATTTGACGCCGGTGTCCGCCGAGTTAGTGGTGTTTCCGATGGCGGCGGACCAGGGTGTGCTGGCTTACCGGCTGATGCTGGAGATGGATGGCACGGGCTGGTATGAGATTCTGCTGGATGCCAGTGACGGCAAACTGATGTTTCTGCACAATCTGTACCGCGATGCGTCCGCGCGCGTCTGGAAGGAATCACCACTGAAGGGTTCCCGGACGATGGTGGAGTTGCCTGCCGGGTGGCTATCCGGACTGGTGACCACCGGCAACAATGTCGATGCTTACCTGGACCGGGACGGAAACAATCAGCCCGATACGGCCGCTGCGACGGGGTTGCGCAATGGGCGTGCGTTTAGTGCCGACGGCAATTTCGACTTTACCTTCGGCGACCGCACCGTCAGCTTGAGCCCTCTGCTGCATCAGGCCGGCGCGGTGACCAACCTGTTTTACTTCGCCAACTTGGCCCATGACTTTTACTACAGCTTGGGCTTTGATGAGGCTTCTGGAAACTTTCAGACAGACAATGCCGACAAGGGCGGCAAGGGCAGTGACGCGGTGCGGGCGGAAGCGCAGGATGGCACCGCGACCAACAATGCCAATTTTGCGACTCCCGCTGACGGGACTGCTCCGCGCATGCAGATGGGGCTCTTTACCTACGGGTCCAGCCAGCCAACGAACTTCAATGATTCCAGCTACGACGGCATGGTTGTGTTCCACGAGTATGGCCACGGCGTGAGCAACCGGCTGGTGGGTGGTGGCACGTCCACTAGTTGTCTCAATGGTGTGCAGTCCGGGGCGATGGGTGAGGGCTGGTCAGACTATCTGGCGGCGACGTTCTTCAACAACCCGTTGATGTCGACTTATGTCAGCCGCAACGGCTTCACTGGGATTCGGAGAAGCGGCTACGAACGGTATCCCTTTACTTATGAGGACCTGGGCAATTCCGGGCACCAAGTGCACCGGGACGGCGAGATTTGGGCCGCTACTCTCTGGGATATCCGGCGCCGGCTGGGGGTGACGGCAGCCGACAAGCTGGTGGTGGCGGCGTTGCGAGTGACGCCCTGCCGGCCCAGCATGATCCAGGCCCGCGACGCCATCTTGGCCACCGATGAACTGCTGAACGGTGGCACCAATCGCGCGCAGTTGTGGCAGGTCTTCGCGGCGCGGGGGATGGGCAAGTCAGCCAATGGGACGGACGGTTCATTCCCGCTGGGGACATTCTTCACCGCGGCCTATGACGTGCCTTTGCCAGAGGATTCCACGCTGAACCGCAACCCGATGGTGACGCCCAAGGCGGTGCCGGTGGTTGGAGCTGGGCAGAGCTTCAGCTACAAGGTGGAGGCAGCAGACC
>CANGYQ010000019.1 GCA_947458745.1 Bryobacteraceae bacterium
CGCGCGGCCGATGCTAGGGCTGGTCGGAAATCCCCGCTTTGATACACTTGGAGACCGGGCTAAAGCGCGCGGCCGATGCTAGGGCTGGTCGGAAATCCCCGCTTTGATACACTGGCGATGGCCGTGATCGATCAGGAGAATGAGCTAGGGCTGGTCGGAAATCCCCGCTTTGATACACTATGATCGACGGCGGCATCAGCGAGCAGCGGCTAGGGCTGGTCGGAAATCCCCGCTTTGATACACTGTTCAAAGAGCGATTGAACGCTCATGCCGAGCTAGGGCTGGTCGGAAATCCCCGCTTTGATACACTCGTGCTCGCCTTCGTAGCCACATAAGGCGAGCTAGGGCTGGTCGGAAATCCCCGCTTTGATACACTTAGCGCTGGCTCTGGTCCTGGTCCTGGTCTGCTAGGGCTGGTCGGAAATCCCCGCTTTGATACACTACCTCCCCCGTAACCCACTCAGGGCGGGGGAGTTTTCTTTGCGCCACGCCCTCAAAACAAGCTGATCTGCATGGGCGGCTCTTCCGCCGCACGCCGCTTCCGTCCAAAGAAGACATCCATCTTGCCAAACTGATGGTCCGTCACCGCCAGCAGTCTCACCTGGCCGTGCGGCGGAAGAGCCGCCCGAACTTGTGCCCTCAAACTGTCGCCCGCCTCTTCGCTGGGCAGGTGCTTGGCGTAAACCGAATACTGCAACATCGTAAACCCCGCCCCCAGCAACTTCTTGCGGAACTGCGCATACTCGCGGCGGTGTTCCTTGGTCTCCACCGGCAAATCGAACATGGCAAACAGCCACATCACGCGGTACCCCGAAAGTGGCATTCAAGCTACTTGCCCCCCCGCAATTCAGTCCACAAACTCCCACGCCCCCGGCTTCCACCCCGGATCGGCCGCCATCACCGCTGCCGCCAGCCCCTGCGCCGTCCGGGTGAACAGATCGAAAAGCGTCCGTTGCTCGCCCTCCATCCGGTAGCGCCCCGTCACCGCCCCAATCAGTGCGCGCTTCACGGCGGGCGTCAGTTCCGCATCGGGCGTTTCCAGTTGCGCCACCACCCGGTCCACCACGGGGCGGAACGGTTCCATCAGGTCGTCGGCCAGCACAAACGGATTCAACCGGTTGCGGTGGTGCAGCCCGAACGACGGATGCAACCCGCTGGCGCACAACGCTCGCGCCGCCGCGGCGCGCAGGATGGCGTAGCCGTAGTTCAGGCGCGCATTACGCGGGTCCCCGTCTTCGCCGCGCCGGAAGTCGCTATCGCCAAAAATCAGCATCCAGTAACGCCGGGCCGCCTGCGCCTCCACATTCTGCGGATCTCCACTGGCCACCCGGCGCGCCATGCCGGTCAGCCCATAGTCCAGGCCGCGCAACCGCTCCAGCGTCATTGCCTGCGCGTTGATCTTGGCCCGCACAATCGCCTGCCACCACCGCTTCTTGCGTGGCTCCGGCAGCGCCGCCTGCCGCGCAAACCGCTCCCCTTGGGCATAGTGCCCAGAAAGCGGCAGCAGCATGGAGGCCGGATGGTGCTTCTCATCACAAGTAATCAGCGTCGCCCCCGCCTCGGCCAGCCCGGTCAGCACCGATTGCGTAAACACCACCTGCCGGTTCGATACCACCACCGCCGCCAAGTCCGCAAAGGGAATCGCCTCCCGCTCCACCCCCTCCACATCCACCACCAGCAGCCCATGCCGACTATGCAGGGAAGCGGCAGTGGCGGCGATGTCGAGGATGCGGTCAGTCATGGGCTTCCTGAATGTCGCCGAGTGCTGTTACTCGGACTTTCCGCCCTCCGGTAGAACAGAAAACGTTGATCGTCGGCCTAGGCAGGTCGGTCTTGTCCAAATCACCTTTAAGACGGGCATCTGAGGCTCCACTAAGGGTCAGCAGTCCGTTGCTTTGAACCGAGACCCCCCTCACCCTCCACAACTTGCCCTTCCAAACCACCATATCCGCCTCACTCAGCGTGAACAGAAACTCCGTATCCGGCCCATGCTCCTTCCGCACCACCGGCTCCCCGGCCGCATGACGCCGCGTCGCTTCCAGGCGTGAAACCACATGGCCCACATAGGCCGTCTTCCCCTTCTTCTGCACGGCCACCACTTCCATGTGATGGTTGTCACCCGGGATCACATTACGCTGCCGGGCCCCCTGGCCAATCACACGCGTTTGTGCCACCAGTCGGATACGTACCCGTTTAATGGGGATGCGGCGCCCGTCGGCCGTTTCCAGCGTCGCCGGCTCCCGCTCCAGTTTCTTCAGGTCGCCGCCCAGCAGGCCCAACTGTAGCCGTACCCGCTCCCGGATGGTGGGGTCGACAATCTGTTCAATATCCTTCTCCTTCAGCAGATGGACCGGCTTCCGGATGTGCACCCAGTTCTTGCCCGCCGCATCCTGTTTGGGTCGCCCATAAAGCGTCTCCTCATGCAGCGCGCCGGAAAGCTTCCGCTCCGGCTTGTGCGAAACCGTCGTCGAATCCAGAATCGCCGCCTTCAGTTGCTCCCCAAATCCCGGCCAGGGCTCTTCAAACGACTTCACCCGCCGCTGCCCCGCGGCCTCCGCCTGGCCCGCTGCCGTCGCCAGCAACTGGATCATCCGCCGTGACGCCACCGCCACCGTCGCCGCATCCACCGCATGATGCCGGTGGTCCTCACGGCTCTTGCCCGGCGCATCCGGATTCAAGATCCGGTCCAGCCCCCACATCCGCCGCAACATCGCCGTCACGCCACCCGCACAGGCAAACACTCTCTGCGTGCCCGTCACATCCACGGTTCCGCCATACAACAAGCCCAGAAACTTGCCCGCCAGCTTCGACATGTACCGCGTATCGTTCAACTGGTTGGACGAAAATTGCTCCAACAGCTCCGCCGTCTCCGTCTCCCGCATCTCAAACCGTTTCAACTTGTTCTTGTTGCCAAACTTTTTCACCCGCGCGACCATCGGCTCCCATTCTTCCGGGTTGCCGCCAAACGCCTCCCATGGCGTCCGGTTGTGCTTGCGGTGGTTGTACTCCCGCAAACAAAGGGTCTTGTTCTGGAACGAATCATCCAGCGATCGCGAGTGCGGAATGATGTGCTCAATGTCAAACTGCGGCTCCTGGTAAAGCGCATGCAGGCTGATCGCACGGCCGGAATACGGGCACATCCGCGCGCACTCTTCCCACAAGATGTACTTCTCAATGTCGCGTCGGGAGGGCTGCGTTAATCCGAAGGTCAATAGCTCCGCCCGCGCCTTCTCCCGCTTCTTCTCGTTCTCCCGGTTCTGGTCGGTCAGCGCCTGCCGGTCCTTCTTGTTGCGCTTCAAGTCGCGGGCGAGCTCGATTTGAATGGTGCCCGGCTTGCCGTAGCGCCGCACCAGCTCATTGACGGCTTTCCGCAATTCAGTCAGCGTCCGCGTCACCGCGGGATTTCGCAACTCGGGCAGGGCATCCAGCACGGGCGGCAGCCGGTCCTGAGGCTCCGCCGCGGCAAAGCTTTCTGGAAAGACCTCCTTGCGCGCCTGGCCCGTCGTCAGCCCCTCCTCCAGCTTGGGTAACAACTGCCGGATCGCCGCCAGCGAGAACCCGCCGTAGTCATCCGGCAGCCGGACCGTCAACAGCCCGGCAATCTCCTCCGGCGAATACGCCCCGGTCTCCTCTAGCCGCGCCTGAAAGCTCTCATCATCCGGTGCCGCCGCCCACAGAGCCACCAGCGCATCCTGTTCGCCCCGCACCATCTGGTCCCACCGCAAGTTCAATGCCTCCGCAAACCGGGCATTCGTCACATTGCCGAGGATCTTCTTCTCCCCGCCCGCCTCAATCGAGAATTTGGCACTCTTGGGTAGCCCCAGCAACTCCCGCACCTTGGCGTAGGTCAAGCTCTCCTGAATAGACAGCGCCGCCACCAGCTTCTGGCGTTCGTCAGGCGTCAGATACCGTTCGGAGTCCGCCAACCGCAGATTGTTCACCTTGTCCAGCAACCGGAACCGCTGGAAGTCCAAGTGATACAGCGGTGCCCGCTTCTCTGTCGGGATCAGCGTGCAGGCCCCAATCAGGTGGCTCTGGTCCTTCAAGGGCCGCTGGTGGAAGATCGCCTGCTTCAGCTCCGCTCGGAACTCCGGTGTCAGCGTCTGTGGGTGGTGCGGACCTTGCGCCGCGCAGATCGCATCAAACTCGGTGAGATACATCTTCCGGTCCGTGTAACGGGTCCGGATGCGCGATTCATGCGGGTCCACCTGGCTGAAGTACTCACCCAACGTCCGGGCCCCCGCCGCGCGCATGGCACTGCTTAATGACTCGATGCCGGACTTCACCTTGCCCGCATCCTCGTCATCCTTCACGGGAGCCCGGCGGTTGGATAGAAATCCCCGTCGTTGCGCCAAGTGATAAAGCGCCCGGCCCAACTCATGGGATGTTAGCGTTTCATCGAGCGCCTTGGCCCGCAGAGTGTAAGGCACCCCCGGATGCGGCGGGTAAAGCTTGGAGAGCTCTAGGTCCAGCGCCTTCAGCACTGCGTGAGGTTCGCCTTCCGGCAACAATCCCTGGCCCTGCAGCAGATGAAGCACTTTCCTGCCGCGCCGCACGCGCCGCTCAGTCTGCCGCCGCGCTAGTCTCGCCTGCCGGCGCTTAGTATTTCGGGATGTATCTTGACCGGATTCGAAATCGCCTTCCACCCCTTCCCGGAAAACCCGGACGGCGGTGTTGACAAGTTGGCGTCCCTCAGGGTCAATTAACGCCAAACCCACCGAACGGACACCCAGGTCGATCCCCAGCACGTAGTTTGTGATCTCAGGCATAAGAAATTCTTGCACGAGATCGTCACTTTAGTGTATAATTTTCGTAGTGTATCAAAGCGGTGATTGCCCGGCCGTGTCCTAGTAAGGCACTGAAAGGTGACTTTCACATGCCGCAAGACCCTACTGATCTCAGTATTCTTGCTGAAGCGCTCCTTTCGGGGCGCTTTTCCTTTTGGTGGCGATTCTCTCCGCCCTCCGCCTAGGCTTGATACAATCAGTTCGGTTTTCACCGTATGAACCTCAATCCCGGCTCTCCTTCCCGCCGCCGCTTTGTGCAGGCGTCTGCTGCTTTGGCCACCGCCGCGCGACCCATTTTGGGCGCTAACGACCGCGTCGGCGTGGCTGTCACCGGCCTGGGTGGCCGTGGCAACAACCACATGGACTACTACCTGAACATCCCTGGCGCCCAGATCGTGGCCCTCTGTGATGTCAATCAGGCGGCACTGGAACGGGGCCAAACCAAAGTGGCCAAAGGCGGCGCCAACCCCACCCCCAAAGGCTACGGCGACATGCGCAAGCTGTTTGAGGATAAAGAAGTCCAGGCCGTCAGCTTCGCCACGCCCAACCACTGGCACGCCCTCGGCGCCATCTGGGCCATGCAAGCCGGCAAGGATGTTTACTGCGAAAAGCCCGCCAGTTACAACATGTTTGAGGGGTATCAGATGGTGGCCGCCGCCCGTAAGTACGGCCGCATGGTGCAGATCGGCTCCCAGTCCCGCTCCATTCCGCACAAGATGCGGGCCATGCAGTTACTGCGGGAAGGTGTCATCGGCAATGTCTACATGGCCAAGGGCCTGTGCTTCAAGCGCCGTAAGTCGATCGGTAAGAAAGCCGATGAGCCGGTGCCGCCGGGCCTCAACTGGGACCAGTTTCTGGGCCCCGCCCCCATGCGTGCTTACAACGAGCTCCGCTTCCGCTATAACTGGCACTGGTTCTGGGATACCGGCAACGGCGACATCGGCAACCAGGGCGTCCACGAAATGGACATCGTCATGTGGGGCCTGGGCAAAACCACGCTCCCCAAGTCCATTGTCTCTACCGGCGGCAAGTTGGCCTACGACGACGATCAGGAAACGCCTAACACCCAGATGGCCACCTTTGATTGGGGCGATGGCGTCCAGGCCCAGTTTGAAGTCCGCGGCCTGCTCACCAACGCGGAGGCCGGTCTCGGCCGCCCCAACGACCCCAACTGCATCGGCGACATCTTCTACGGCACCGATGGCTGGATGGCCGTCGACGCCCGCGGCTTCCAGGTCTACAAAGGCGAAAAGAGCGAGAAGGTGATGGACGAGCCCACCAAGGGCGGCCAGTGGGACACCGTGCCCCACATGCAGAACTTCATCGACGCCGTCAAGAGCCGCAAGCATGAAGACCTGCACGCCGAAATCGAAATCGGCGCCCGCGCCGCCGCCATGTGCCACCTGGCCAACATGGCCTACCGCCTGGGCCGCAAGCTCAACTTCGACGACAAGACCCGGAAGTTCATCAACGACGCCGAAGCGAACAAAGCCATGACCCGTAACCCCTACCGCGCTCCCTATGTGGTGCCGGAAAAGGTCTAACTAACTTCTCCAGTTATTGACGCGGCAGATGCGGGACCCCCTAGATGGTCCCGCTGCCTGCCTGAGGTCTGCGCCCACTAACACCAGGGCGTGGACCGGATCTTGACATATCAGAAAGGCCATTGCAGTCTCATGTCCGCACCATCCATCAAAACCACCACCGTCGGCAGCTACCCCGTCCCCGAATGGCTGGCCGCGCTCCCCTCGGAGCAGGCCCGCCTGGACGCCACCCGTGTCGTCTTCGACATCCAGCGCCAGTTCGGCATCGACCTGCCCACCGACGGCGAGCTATACCGCTTCGACATCAATCACCCCGACACCAACGGGATGATCGATTACTTCATCCGCCCCATGGGTGGTATCCGCGCCCAGCTGGGCCGCAGCGATCACGAACATTTCGCCCGCAAACAGACCATGCAGTTCCGCCGCAAAGCGGCCGGCGTCGTCGAAGGCCCCATCACCGAAGGCTCACTGAACCTGCTGGCCGATTGCGAAACCGCCGCCAGCGCCGCCAGTGTCCCCTTCAAGTTCACCGTCACTAGCCCCTACATGCTGGCCCGCACGCTCGATGACCGCCACTACAACGACTTTGAGCAGATGCTGATGGCCATCGCCGAAGTGCTGGCCTGGCAGGTCCGCGACCTGCCCTGCGCCTGCATCCAGGTGGACGAAGCCAACATCCCCGGCAACCCCGCCGATGCGCCGATCGCGGCCGCCGCCATGAACGTCGTGCTTGACGCCATCTCCCCCGGCACGGAGCGCGCCGTCCACTTCTGCTTCGGCAACTACGGGGGCCAGACCATCCAAAAAGGCAGCTGGATCCGCCTGATCGAGTTTCTCAGCTCCCTGCATTGCGACCACTTGGTGCTGGAACTGGCCCACCGGCCCGCGCCCGATCTCGACCTGGACGCCCTCAAAGACATCAATCCCAAGATCGTGCTCGGGCTGGGCGTGGTTGACGTGAAGGTGAACCACATCGAGACTCCCGAAGAGATCGCCCGCTCCATCGGCAAAATCGAAAAACAGCTCGGCCCCGGCCGCCTGGGTTGGATCCACCCCGACTGCGGCTTCTGGATGCTCAAACGCAGCGTCGCCGACCGCAAAATGGCGGCTCTGGTGAAAGGCCGGGACCTCTACCTCGGCCGCTAAAGGCAGCAGGGGCGGAGGCGCATCAGCCAACTCCGCCCCCTCTCGGCTCGTTGATTTCTTGTTGTCTCCGCCACCGCCTCCGCCCATTGCGCGCCATATCTTAGCGCTCCGCTGTCAACTATTCAGCGTCCGCCAATGAAGGGCACTTCCTTAAAAATCGTTAATCGATAAATATTTCCCTTTATATCAACAGGATACGGGGCTCCGTTGTCACTCCATCTGTTTTTGTGCTAAAACTAAAAGCGGGAAGCGGCGCTTGTGGCGCTTCCTGCTGGGACAGCCCGTTCAGCCGCCGGAGCCTGTGAGAATTCCGGGGCGGGGTTGATCCCAGGAGGTTTTCTCGTTATCTCAAGGGTTTTCTCAAAGCAGTACAAACTCTACACACAACCAACGTTAGGAGAGGGTAGAAGGACTATGAACATTCGTCCGCTTTACGACCGCATTGTGGTCAAACGGGTAGAAGAGCAGGAGAGCATTGTCAACGGCATCATCATCCCGGACGCGGCCAAGGAAAAGCCGCAAGAGGGTGAAGTGGTCGCCGTCGGCAAGGGCAAGCGCCTGGAAGATGGCAAAGTGATCGCGCTGGACGTGGTGGCGGGTGACCGCATCCTGTTCGGCAAGTATTCCGGCAGCGAGATCAAGCTGGACGGAAAAGAATTCCTCATCATGCGCGAGGACGAAGTCCTGGGCGTGCTGAACAAGTAGTCAGGCGAGAATTTTAAGGAGACACATCCATGGCTGCAAAACAGATTGTATATAGCGAGAATTCCCGCCAGGCGATCCTGCGCGGTGTGAATCAGCTGGCCGACGCCGTCAAGGTCACCCTCGGTCCCAAGGGCCGTAACGTGGTCCTCGAAAAGAAGTTCGGCGGCCCCACCATCACCAAGGACGGCGTCACGGTCGCCAAGGAAGTGGAACTGAAGGATCCGCTGGAGAACATGGGCGCCCAGATGGTGCGCGAAGTGGCCTCCAAGACCTCCGACGTTGCCGGTGACGGTACCACCACCGCCACCATCCTGGCCCAGATCATCTTCCGCGAAGGCGTGAAGTCGGTCGCCGCCGGTGCCAACCCGATGGCGCTGAAGCGCGGCATCGAAAAGGCCGTCGAAGTTGTGGTCGAAGAAGTCCGCAAGATGAAGGTCGACGTCACCGACGACGCCAAGATCGCCCAGGTGGGCACCATCTCGGCCAACGGCGACACCGAAATCGGCAACACCATTGCCGACGCGATGAAGAAGGTCGGCAAGGACGGCGTCATCACCGTCGAAGAGTCCAAGACGATGCACACCGAACTCAACACCGTTGAGGGTATGCAGTTCGATCGCGGCTACCTGTCCCCCTACTTCGTCTCCGACCCGGACCGCATGGAAGCCGTGCTGGAAGATCCCTACATTCTCATCCACGAGAAGAAGATCTCCAACATGAAGGACCTGCTGCCCGTGCTCGAGCAGATTGCCCGCTCCGGCAAGCCGCTGCTGATCATCGCCGAAGAAGTGGAAGGCGAAGCCCTGGCCACTCTCGTCGTCAACAAGCTGCGTGGCACGCTGAACGCCTGCGCCGTCAAGGCCCCGGGCTTCGGTGACCGCCGCAAGGCCATGCTGGAAGACATTGCCATCCTCACCGGCGGCAAGTCCATCATGGAAGAGACCGGCATCAAGCTGGAAGGCGTTCGCCTGGAAGACCTGGGCCGCGCCAAGCGCGTCACGGTCGACAAGGACAACACCACCATCATCGATGGCGCCGGTGCCCAGAAGACGATCGAGGGCCGCATCAAGCAGCTCCGCTCCCAGATCGAAGAAACCACCTCCGACTACGACCGCGAGAAGCTGCAAGAGCGCCTCGCCAAGCTGGCCGGCGGCGTGGCCGTCATTAAGGTCGGTGCCGCCACCGAAACCGAAATGAAGGAAAAGAAGGCCCGTGTCGAAGACGCCCTGCACGCCACCCGTGCGGCCGTTGAAGAAGGCATCGTCCCCGGCGGCGGCGTGGCTCTGCTGCGCGCGGCCAAGGCTCTCGATGGCCTGAAGACCGAAGGCGACGAGACCACCGGTGTCAACATCATCAAGCGCGCCTGCGAAGAGCCGGTCCGTGCGATCACCAACAACGCCGGCTACGAAGGTTCCATCATCATCGGTAAGGTGCGTGAATCGAACGACGTCAACTACGGCTTCAACGCCGCCACGGGCGTCTACGAAGACCTGATGGTTGCCGGCGTCATCGACCCGGCCAAGGTCACCCGCACCGCCCTCCAGAACGCCGCCTCGATCAGCGCCCTCATGCTGACCACCGAAGCGATGATCTGCGAGATCCCCGAGAAGAAGCCCGCCGCCCCCGCCGGCGGCCACGGCGGCCACGGCCCCGACATGGACTACTAGAGCCTAACCGGCTCGGGCAACCGGCCGGGCTCATCGGCCCGGCTCAGGAAACCCCAAAGTAGTTCGCAGCTAGCAAAGACGGCTCGTTCCCCTCGGGGGCGAGCCGTCTTTGCGTTAATACGCTCGCACCGTCCGAGCCGCTCGGTCCGAGTCCCGACCAGCAGGAGAGGGCCTGCCCTCCCGTCCAACCAAATTCCACAATACGCAGAATTGTTCAGAGCCACGACGGTAACGGAGTGGTCTGCCGCAACAATCCTCAATCGCCCCGACGCTCCCGCGAATTCCTCTCCCCACAGAATCGGTATCCTAATGCCATGGAAACCACCATCGACGCCGCCGGCCGCGTGGTAATTCCCAAAGCCATCCGCGACCGCTTGGGCCTCAAATCCGGCACACCGTTACGCATCGAAGCCATTGATGGACGAGTAGAAATCGAAGCCGTCTGTACTGAGCCGCACCTCGAATGGCGCAATGGATTGCTAGTCGCTGTCGCCAATCACGCTACGCCACCGCTCTCGCCCACCGACGTCGAAGAAGCCCTCACCGGTCTGCGGGACGAACGTTTGACCGAAATACTCGACGCCAAATGATCGCGCTCGACTCATCCGTCCTAGTCGCTGGACTGTGCGCTTGGCACACCCACCACCGGGAAAGTGCCGCCGTGCTAGCCCAATCGCCGCCCGGCGGGTTCCTGGTCGCCTCGCATTCTCTTCTGGAAACCTTCGCCGTCCTGACGCGACTCCCGCCCGGTCAACGCCTCAGTCCTCGTTCCGTGGTGACCCTATTGGAGGCGCTTCAGCCCCGTTTGACCGTCGTCGCCCCGACATTCGATCCTTGGATGCTGCTCAAACAAGCACTCTCCCAAGGCACCACCGGTGGCCAGACGTACGACCTCTTGATAGCCACCACCGTCGCCCAAGCCGGCGCCACCACCTTACTCACCTGGAACATCCGCCACTTCCGCCAGATCAACCTGCTCGGCTTCCAAGCACAAACTCCGGGGCCAACACTCTGACCGAGCCGCGACAGAACAGAGCGGAGTCCAACCCAATCCCACCAAGTCCAGCCATCGCCCAGCTATCCTAGGAGAGTATGAGCCGCCGGGAACTAGCGCAATCACGGCGCGACGAGATTCTCGCTTGCGCGGCACGCCACCGCGCCGCCAACGTGCGCCTTTTGGTTCGGCGGCACGGGGTGATGACACCGCTGCGAGCGACATCGATTTTCTCGTCGATTTTCTGCCCGGTGCCAGCCTGCTCGATCATGCCGGGCTGATGCTCGACCTGGAAGCACTCCTCGGGGTCAAAGTGGATGTGGCCAGCAGCCGCGGACTTCGTCCCCGCGTCCGTGAACGCGTCATGTGCGAAGCCGTGCCTCTTTAGGGCGATCATACGGGGCGATGCATGAGACATAATCCGTCCAACAATCTGGCTGCCAGCTATAATCGACCCCAGGAAACCCCATGACCCTCGTGACACCCCTCATCAGATCGTAAGAGCTTCATGAATTGATGATTGGATAGTGATCACGGAGGGCTATGAATGCCATCACGATGAAACATGAAATCATTGCTAAACTCAGGCCTCTTCTGGAAACGGGGATTAGAACGGAAGCCGAAGCTCTGTATCTAATGGCTGAAATCAGAACTCTTCTCGAACAGGAGGGTCTGAAAAGGCAGTACGGCATGTTGACATTTCACGCTGACTGGATGCTTCACAGCAAACTGGAGGGCCGAGCAGCCCAACAGCTCCTGCAACATTTTGATACGGCCAATATATAACTCAAACAAGGTTTGGTACTCCACCAACTGCCGAGTGATCTTCGGCAGGAAATTGAACGTGCCTCGCGGATGAGCGACTTCGAGATGGAGCTCGATGCATTTTTGAAGTACATCGGATTACCATCCATCAACGCGGCGCGAAGAGATGGATGGATTCACTTCCACCATCTCTATACCCAAGTTGTCGAACACCGCGCTTTGATCATCTCCAATAAGAACCCGACCTCGAGCATTGAAAGCGTCACTGTTCACTTCGAAATAGCCAAAGAAGCCGTCGGTGACGAAATGCCATTCAAGGTGACTTGGACGATTCTGGACAAGAACGGAAAGTCGGGTGAAATCTTTGTTCTCAATTCCTACTCGCTGAAGCCGTAACAGCCTCTTCCACACGCTCCTCACACACACAATCTTAGCCATGTGGCGCAGGCTTTCAGCCTGCAGCGGGACTTCAGTCCCGCCCAAGCCCCATCTAACCGCCCAATCACATCTCTACCCCACCAACATCCCCCGCCCCACCAACCACTTACCCGGCCCCCGCCCCTTAACCCGCGCCCAACCATCTGCTACTCCCAAGTCAGCTATCGCTGAAAGGAGAATGTCTCACTTTGTCTCACCTTGTCCCGGAATCGCCGAAAAAAACAGAAGCCCCGAAAATCACAGAACACCCGGAGCCCCCGCCAGCGCCACCCCTCACCCCGGTAGTGCCGCCCGCCGCTGACCCCGAGGAGCAGGAGGAGGAAGATGACGATGACGATGATCTAGACGATCTGCACGACGACGAAGAAGAAGAGGCACCCGTCCGCCGCCGCACCCCCCGCCGCCGCCCGGAGCTCACCGAGCCCCAGAAAGCCGTCATCCTGGAGCTCATCTGCGGCGCCACCATCACCCAAGCCGCCGAAGCCGGCCAGGTCGACCGCCGCACCGTCCATCGCTGGATTGCCAGTGACCTCAACTTTCGCCGCGAACTCGAAGCCATCAAGCAGACCCGCTGGGCCGAAGCGCAAGCCGAGCTCGGTGCGCTCACCTCGGAAGCCCTCGCCTGTCTCAAGAAATCCGTGCAGGACCCCGACGCACCAGCCTACGTCCGCCTAAAGGCCGCCTCCACCATCCTCGGCCACATCAACTCCTACCAATGGTAAGGACGCATGAAACAGCATCAGCCCTCAACCGTCCATCCCCAACAGCCTCCCGCAAGCGGGATGATAGTGGTCATGAAACTGCCCCTCATCCTCTGCCTCACCGCGCTGGCCTCCGCTCAGCAGCCCGCGCCCAAGACGGTGGACCCGGTGATGGAGCGGACAGTGTTACGCATGGCACGCGACATCCAGCGCGCGGTGCTCAGTCTGCCCACCTATGGGGTCTTCGATTCCATCACGTTCGGCATCAAGGGCTACACCGTCATCCTCCGCGGAGTCGTCTCCCGGCCGATTGTGAAGTCCGACGCCGAGCGCGTCACCCAGAAGGTGGAAGGCGTCACGGCGGTGGAGAACAAAATCGAAGTGCTGCCGCTGTCGCCCAATGATGACAGCATCCGCGCCCAAGCCTACGCGCGGATCTATGGCCACCAGACGCTCAGCCGGTACTCTAGCAATCGCGGCAGCCCGCAGTTCTTTTCGCTCGGCCGGGCCGCCGGCGGCATCACCAATGACCCGCCGGTCGGCTGGCACGCCATCCACCTGATCGTCCGCAACGGCACTCTGCGCCTGGAAGGCGTGGTCGATTCCACTATGGACCGCACCATCGCCGAAATGCAGGCCAACCAAACCTCGGCCTTCGTCGTCGAAAACAATTTGCAGGTGGCCAATCAGGATGAGCAGAAAGCGATCGTTCCCAAAAAGTAGCGCCGTCTTGTGACTAATCTGCCCGTCGCGCGTTCATGAGGCGGAATGGAGATCGATTTCACGTCCGTCCACTTGCAGTACGCACCGGACGTGCGGCGCTTTGTTTGCTATCCGATGGGGAGTGATGATGCCGCGGCGGAGATCACCTCGGAGACCTTTCTGCCGGCCTGGACGACGTCGGGTAAGATCCGTGAGGAGTCAGCCAAGGGCTACCTGCTGGCCATCGCCCGCAACCTGGTCACAGACCGGCAGCGGCGCGGCTGGCGGGCGCAACCACTGGCCCTTGACGTTTCCGCGCCCGCGGCCCAGCCCGAAGCCAAGCGCTATCTCGACCAGACGCTGGCCGCCATCCAGCAGTTGCCGGACAAGTACTGGTTGCCACTGGTGATGCATGCGGTGAGTGAACTGCCCTACGAAGAGATCGCCCGGTCGCTGGAGCTGCCGCTGGCCACCGTCAAGGTGCCCATTCACCGCGCGCGGCTGCTGCTGAATGAGATTCTCCATCCCACGGAGTGTGTCCCGATGAAGGAGTCAATGCGATGAAGATGTCGGTTGATTTGCAATTGCCGGATGACGTCATCAGGGACCTGATCACGCTCCACCAGGCAGGCGAAGCCTCGCCGGGCACCGCGCGGTTGGTGGAGCAGTACTTGCGGGAGCACCCGGACCTGGCCGTGCGTCTCGCCACGCCTCTGTCGGTCGCGCCCCCCGTCGCCGCCTCAAAGGATGATTGCCTCAAGGCGATGCGATCAACCAAGCGGCTGATTGCCTGGCGCATGGCTGTGATGGGGTTCGCCCTGGTCACCATGCTGGTGCCGATGACATTCCGGGTTGACAGCACAGGCTTTCATCCGTTGCTTCTCGGCAACGCAAAATTCGTGATCGCCTCCGTTACCGTGTCAGCTTGGGCTTGGTGTGTTTACGTCTACTTGAGCGAGCGGCTGCGGCGCGCCGGACTGCGGTGAGGCGGTTTAGCGCGCGCGCGGGACCAGGCGGAACCGGCGTATCGCCATCCGCGGGCTGGCTTTTTCGCGGCCTCCGATCAGATGGAACCGGATGTGCATTTCGTCAAACTGGGTCAATGGTGGCGCCGCCCCATCGGTTGTGAAAGGGAAACGCAACGTCTCGGGTACCGCCGCTCCATCACCAGGTGTCTGGAAGGTGGTCACGTTGGCCCGAGGCAACTTCCACGCCGGTTGCGCCGGAGACCGCGTGTCGATCAGCGTCAGCCCCACTTGCACCGAGTTGGGATACATGTCGGCATTCGAGATATCCAACTCAATCCGGCTGCAGCAGCTGACATCAAATGATTTGCCCAAGTTCTGGCGGCCTTCCAGGATCAAGGGGCGCCAATCGGTGGACCGGAACTTCAGTGTCTCGGGCGTTCCGCGCTTCACCATCGATCCCGGCGGCGGGCGGCGATCCGGGAACTTGAACAGCCAATAGACCCCGAAGAAGGGGATGCTCAGCGGTTCCTGCTGGCGGGAGTCGAACGGATTCGGGCGAAGGGAGGGCAAGGGCGGCACCAGCAGCGTATGGAGCTCTTCCTCCGGCAACATGATCACGCCGTCGTGAGTGCCGCCTTCACCAACTGATTCGCCAGAATGGGAACTCGCGCTTCCGGAAGCCTCTTTGGGCGGCGGCGAGGACGATGCCCGCGCCCGCACCGGGTCAAAACCCATCATGCCGCTCCCCCGGCCTGGCGGCAGCAGACCAATGAATGCCATCAGGAGCGCTGTCACTGCCACCAGGTTCTTGCGCCACATCCGCGGCATCGACGGCGGGGTGTCACGCAGCACCGACAGCCACCAGGCTGCACCAACGAGTGACGCCACCAGTAACGAGACGGCGACCCGCAGGCGCCCGGTCAACAGTAGTACCGGGACCAGGTGCGCGCCGATCGCCAAGGCCAGGGCCGGTAGCGGCGACTGGCGGAGTGTCCGGGCAAAGTGGAAGTCGAACAACTGGCGATCCGTGTCGCCCGGTGCGGCGGAGCTGCTCCAGTCGCGTTCCGCCAGCGTCAACCAAATCAAGGCCATGGCCAGCAGAAAGCCCGCTCCCAGCACCACCGGCGAGCGGGCATTGATCAGCACCGCCAGTGGTGCCAGGCACAACGCCGCCAGCGCCACGCGAAGCCGCCGCGGCGCGCGGAGGGCTTGGTTGCCTTCGCGATCAAGCAGCCAGAGCGCTAGCGTTGCGGTCGCTATGGAGAGGCCGCATAGCAGGACCACCCGGATAAACGGATTGGCCGTCGTCACGGACCTGAGAGGATACGCCCAGCCGGAAAGCTTCATGGCCCCCCAAGCCGCCATCAGGGAAAACAGGGGTGCCGCGCGAGACCACCAGGGCTGGGCCGGCAGCGTATCGGAACCAGCAGTTAGGCTATTCATCCCGTTTTCCTCCAGATTAGACACTGCATGTCCAGCAATTGTTCCGGCCCGTCTGTGCCACTCGCGCGATAATTGAGGCATATGCGCCGAGAGATTACCGGTTGGTACAGCGAGCGGTTGTTCCAACACATGCCCCTGGTGGCCTATGGCCACTACGGACCGCCCGTGCTCATGCTGCCCACCGCGGCCGCTGACTATTTGGAGTACGAGCGGTTCCAGTTGATCGACGCGCTGTCCTGGTGGTTTGAGAATGGCCGCGCCAAGGCTTATTCAGTGAACAGCGTCAACAAGCAAGCGTTGCTGAATGATGCGACGGCACCGTGGGACAAGATTGAATGGCTGAAGCGCTACGACAGCTACCTGATCAACGAAGTGCTGCCGCTGATCTCCAGCGATTGCGGTGGCGGCGACGTGAAGCCGATGCTATTTGGCATCAGCCTGGGGGCGACACTGGCGGCGACGACGTTCTTCAAGCACCCGGACCGCTTCAGCGGCGTCATGCTGATCGCCGGCAGCTATGACCTGCGCGGCTACATGGACGGCCACTACAACGACGACGTCTACTTCAACAACACCGTGGACTTTGTTGCGGGCTTGAACGACGACTACTACCTGCCGATCCTGCGGCACGGCGGCAAGAAGATCATCATCTTCACCGGGCAAGGCCAGTTCGAAGCCCCCAACCGCGCGCGGCAGCTTTCGGGCATCCTCGCCGCCAAGGGCATTCCGCATCAGCTGGATGTCTGGGGCCACGATGTCACGCATGACTGGCCGTGGTGGCGCAAGTGCGTGCCGGAATACTTCGGGCAGTTGTTCGGGTGATGCACCAAGGCCGCTAACATAGAGGGATGAGCGTACTCGGAGTTGCGGCCACCTCGCTCATCGTTCTGTCCAGCCTGCCGGGGCCTCAAGCCCCTGCCCGAACCTCCACCGCTCCAAGACCAGCCGAGATGCAGAAGGCCATCGAAGAGTTCCGTGTGCAGAGCCGTCGCCTGGGCCTGGTGGAAGGTGTGGCCGCGCAGGTCACCTCTGGCAGCAGCCGCAAGTCGCGCTGGCATGGGCGGCTGTTTGAGAACTTCCGCAATGACTTTTTGGACGCCGTGCCGCACGAAGTAGCGCAGCGCGGTGGCAAAAAGAACATCTTGCGGCGGAACCAATTTGGGGTCAACTTGAGCGGCCCGGTGTTGATTCCCAAGTTGTTTGACGGCAGCCGGACCACGTTCTTCAGCCTCACCTATGAGGGCATGCGCGAGAAGACCGGACGGTCTTCGCTGAACACCATCCCCACGCTCGCTGAGCGTACCGGCGATTGGTCCAGCGTGGTGGACCCGGCGGGTGAGCCGCTGCCAATCTTCGACCCGGCCTCGACGGCGCTGAACCCGGCCTTCGATGCGGCACAGCCGGTCACCGCGAGTAACCTGCAGTATCAGCGCAGTCCGTTTCCCGGCAACATCATGCCCGCCGCTCGCTTGAACCCCACGGCCCGCGCCGCCGCGCAGCTTTATCCGGTGCCCAACTCCGACGCCGGACCGTTCTTCCGGAACAACTATTTCGTCTTCACGCCGGAGGTGAACAGCGCCAACGGCTTCATCGGACGTCTGGACCATACGCTGAATGAGCGGCACCGGCTGGGTGGCTCGTTGAACTATTCCAAAGGCCTGGATGGCGCGGCGCCGGTGTTTGCTAACGCGGCCAATCCGGGGCCCGTCGTGCGGGACCGCCAGAGCCAGCGCGCGGGTGTGGAGCACACCTTCACCATCTCCCCGCAGCAGTTGAACAGCTTCAGCATTGATGTCTCCAGCGACCGGATCGTCAACTTGCCGGAGAGGTTGAATGGACGGGTGTTCCCCAACTACAAGATGGGCGCCTATCTGCCCATGGGCCGGGCCAACGGCGAACTGCGCAGTGCCCGGCAAGTCTTTTCGATTGCGGAAGGCTACTCGACGCGGTGGCGGCAGCACCGCTTGCGGATGGCGGCCCGTTGGTTCCGGGACCAAGTGAACATCTTTTCGCCCACCTACGGTGAGGGCAGCTACCGCTTTGGACCGGGCCTGACCAGCCTGCCGGGCATCAACAATACGGGTCACGCCTTCTCAAGCTTTCTGCTGGGCCAAGCCGAGTTTGCCGAGCAGAGCATCGTCCTCAGCCCCAGCTACTTCCGCCGCAGCCGTTACTCACTGGCGCTCAGCGATCAGTGGGAGGTCTTCAAGGGCCTGGTGTTGAGTCTCTCCGTGGGTCTCGAAATGAGTGGCGCGCGGCAGGAGAAGTACGACCGGCAATCCACCGTGGCTCTCGACGTCGTGAATCCGGAGAACGGCCGCCCGGGGGCACTGGTGGCGGCGGGCGTGGGGGGACAACGGCGCACCTTCCAGCCCTTCCTTTGCAAAGGTGAACCCAGCTTGGGCTTGGCGTGGAACCCGCTGGGTAGCACCCGGACGGTGGTGCGGGCCAGCTATGGACGGTCCTATTCGGCCATTCCGGTTTATGCCTCACAATGGGGCACGCAAGCGTTCAACGGCAACCCGGCGTGGGTGTCCAGCAATCCGCAACTGGAGCCGGCGGTCATCTTGGCCGCATCGGCCCCAGCGGGTGGGCGGACGTTCCCTGATCTGCGGCTGGAGTCGGCCAACAACACGATAGCCGACCTGGTGGAGAGCACGGGGCGGCAACCGACGTATCAATCGTTCGGCCTATCGCTGGAACGGGAGTTGCCCAACTCGCTGTTGCTGACGGCGGGGTTGGGGCACGCGCACGGGCGGAATCTGCTGTTGGGCAACACGGCCTCGAACCCCAACGCCATTCCCCTGACTGCGCTTGAGTACCGGGATCAGTTGAATGATGAAGGGTTCAACCGCGCGCTGCGGCCCTATCCGCAGTATCAGCGCTTCAACGTGTTCAGCTCCTGGCCGGAGGGCCGGTACCAACGCGATGCCGGGTATTTGCGGCTGGAGAAGCGGTCTTCCGCGGGCTTGGTGCTGTCTACCACCTATGAGGTGTCCAAGCAGATCGACAACTATTCCGGTCCCTATGGCATCCAGGACTATTACAACCGCGCCAATGAATGGTCGCTGACGTCGAGCAATAATCCGCAGCGGCTTACTCTGACTTACAGCTACGAGATTCCGATGGGCCCCAACCGGCTGCTGTTTCCCGTGACCGACTGGCGGCGGTACCTAGTGGAGGGCTGGTCGATCAGCGGGGTCAGCACCATCGTCAGCGGCTTGCCGCTGGCCCTGCGGCCGCAGTTCAACAATACCGGCCGCGTGGTGGATACGCTCTACGTTGACGTGGTGCCGGGCGTGGACCCCCATGTGGCGGACCAGACGCCGGACCGCTGGTTCAACCCTGATGCCTTTGCGCAACCGGCCGATTTCACCGTGGGCGATGCCGCCCGCACGCATCCCTCGCTGCGCGGACCGGGGGCGCAGAATCATGATCTTTCCCTAAGCAAGCGGATTTCGCTTTCGATCGAGAAGAGCGTCGAGTTCAGCATGGTGGGTTTGAACTTCATCAACCACGCCAACTGGGCCGACCCGGATACGATGATCGGCACGCCGGCGGCCCCCAACGTGAATGCGGGCCGCATCATCGGCTCGCGCGGCGGACGGGTAATCCAGCTGGGTTTGAGGTATAGCTTCTGATGCGCTTGATCGGCGTCATTGCCGGAATGCTAGTCGGTGGCGGGCTGTGGGCCGCGCCGCCAGAGGTGCGCCCGGTGCGGTTGCGGGTGCCGTTCCGGGCTCCGGGTGAATTGCTGGCCGCCGGCGACGTGGCGGTGAAGCTGAACGGCGTGGCCGGCCGGGTGTCACGCCTGATGCGTCCGGGCGATGACCTGCTGGTGTTGATCGGCGTGGACTTCTCCGGTGACTTGACATTGATCGACCCTGCCCGCGAGACGTTGCTGAAGCAGTTGGAGACACTGCCACCCACGGTGCGGGTGGGTCTGTTGCGCGCTGGCGATGAGCTGCGTGTGATGGAAGAGCCTTCGGCTTCGCGCGAAGCCCTGGCGGCGGCGTTGCAGGCGCTGACGGTGAGCGCGCGACCGGGGCTGTTGAACTCACTCGAGGCGACGCAGCAGCTGGCCGACGCGATTGCGGCCAAGGCGCAAGTGCGCGTGGCGACGCTGTGGATCAGTGACAGCAACGTGGCCCGCTATCGGGAGGACTATACGAACCCGGTCGTCAACTCAAGCGACGGTGGCGACATGAGCCGCCGCTTTCCGGAAGGCCTCATCCAGGAGCGGATCCGCCAACTGACGGCGTCACTGAATCGCGGAGAGACGCCGGTTTCGCTGGTGCATTTGCAGTACCAGGGAGACCGGCTGAACACGGCCTATCAGACCGGCTTGAATGAGCTGATGCGGGCCAGCGGCGGCACCAGTGACTTCTGCCGCTCCGTGACCGAGATTCCGCCGGCGGTGGAGAAGGCAATTGGGCAGATCCTGATGCAGTACACAGCGGAAGTGGAGTTTGCTCCCACGAAGGCGAAGCAGTTGGATGTGGTGGTGGAGGCGGGGGACCGCGAGGTCCAATTCCGCACGCGGCGCCGGTTGCCGGAGGCCGCGGCCAAAAGGAGTTCTGAGTGATGAGCCGGGCAGTCTGGGGATGGGGTGTCGGGGTGGTGGTGCTGGCGGCAGCGGGTGGGTTTTGGCTGTGGCAGTTCCAGGCCGGCCGACAGGCAGAGGCGGCCGAGCTGCAGCGCCTGCGCCAAGCTGAGCAGCAGTTGCAGCAGCGGTTGACCGCCGCCGAGCAGCAGTTACGGGCCCTGGGCCAGCCCGTGCCGGGCCCGGGCAGCCCGCCGTCCAAGTCCGGCGCCGTGGCGGAGGCCGCTCTGGCCGCCGCGCGTCACCAGGTGGAGGAGCTTGCCTCTCAACTGCACACCAGGGAGGAACAGTTGCGTGCCAGCGAGGCAGCCCTGGGCGCACTCCAGGGCACGTCCAAGGAGTGGGAGCGGCGCGCGGAAGCCGCCGAAGCCCGTGTGCAGCAAGCCCAGGCCGCCGAGAGCGCCTTGAAGGAGAAGATCGACGAACTGGGCCGCCAACTGGCCGCGCTGCAGAAGTCCACCGAAGGCAAGGATGCGCGGCTGGCTGCGCTGGAAGCCGCGCAGAAAGCGGCTGCGGCCAAGGTGGAGGAAGCCAGCCGCAATGGAGCCAAGTGGCGCAAGCTGGCCGACGATCTGGAAGACGTCGCCCGCCGCCGGGAGACATTGATGACGAATCTGGCTACGCGCTATCGCGAGGCCTCGGACACCTTGCGCGCCCTCTCCCTGCAGCTGGAGAACCGGGGCGCGGGCGCCGCTTCAGGCCCCAACGATCTCTCCCGTATCCAGAACGCCGTCACGCTGGCCGAAGAAGACCTGCGGCAATTGAGAACCCTCACCACGCGGGCGCGGCAACTGCAGAAGGATTTGGCTGCGGCCAAGTAAGCGCCGGAGCCGGTGGCGACTTAATCCCGCAGCGGCGTTTCGCGGTAGGCCCACTTGAGCAGTGGTGGCGCTACCACGGTAGTCATCACCGACATGAAGACAACGGCGGCATAGATGGGCTGCGGGATGACGCCGAAGGAGAGGCCGATTTGGGCGACGACCATGCCGACTTCGCCGCGCGGGATCATGCCGATGCCGACTTTGACGGCGTCGCGGCGGCCGAGCCTCCAGGCACCCAGGCCGGAGCCGAAGAACTTGGAGAGCACGGCGGCGACGAAGATGGCGAGGGCGGGGACCAGGGCGACGGGGTCCAGGAAGACCTTGGGGTCCAGTTGCAGGCCGATGTTGACGAGGAAGAAGGGGACCAGCAGTTCGGCGGCACCGCTTGTTAGTTCATGCACGCGCTTGTCGGCGCTTTCACCCAGCGTCATGCCGGCTAGAAACGCGCCGACAATGGCCGCGACGCCGGCGTACACGGCCATCACGCTCAAGCCAAACAGCAGCACCAGGGCCAGCACGAAATCGGCCTCGGCAATCCGCAGATGGCCCTTCACCCAGGGCAGGAATCGCGTGGCGGTGCCGACGCCCCAGAAGACGATCAGGAGCACGAAGCCGATGGCCAGCGCGGCGGTGAGGCTCAACTGCAGAAAGTCGATGCCGCCTTTGGCCAAGCTGGAAACCACGGCCAGGATCAAGAGCCCCAGCACGTCATCAATCACGGCCGCCACCAGAATGATGCGGCTGGCCCGATGGTTCAACAAACCGCGTTGGGTGAGCACCTGGGCGGTGATGCCGACGCTGGTGGCCACCATGGCCGCACCCACGAAGATGGCTTCGATCTGGGGGTGGCCCAACTGGGAAACGATCAGGTAACCCGCGATGAAGGGCAGCATGACGCCCCCGATGGCGGCCAGCAGGGCTACGCCGCCCACGCGGACCAGTTCTGAGGCGCGCACCTCCAGGCCGACGCGGAACAGCAGGAACATCACGCCCAGATCGGCGAGTGAATGGATCAGTTCGCCGGGTTGAATCCAGTTGAGCAGGCCGGGGCCGATCAACATGCCGGCGATGATTTCGCCCGCAATGGCCGGGGCGCGCAGCCGCTCACTGATCTCGCCGCAGAGCTTGGCCAGGCCGAAGACGATCAGCATCTGGAGCGGGAGATTAGACACGCTGGCGCTGCCGGTAAACAGTGCGATCCAGGGGGTCAGGTCGAGCATCAGTAACCCTCAGCGTAGCATCCGGCATGGTGCAATCCGCTACAATTCGAAGCGTGGCCCGCCGCCGTGGAGTGAGTTCTCACGGGTTCTGAGTGGAACTAATGGGCGTCCGCCTCCTACCCGAGAAGTCCTCCGTGCCGAGGCCCAGGCTGCACCAGTTTCCTGGTGGGCAAGAAAGCGTTTTGACGACGGAGAGATCCGAATTGTCCCGTATCGACAGTGAAGAAGCATTGCCCGACGGCCTGGCTGGCCGCGCCGCCCGCGTAGAGAACGTGGTGGTGGCGGCGGTGCGGGAGCACTTGTTGACGCCCTTCAATGGCCAGATTGCGGTTTTGGCGGTGGGCGGGTTTGGGCGGCGTGAACTGTTTCCGCACTCTGATGTGGATCTGCTGCTGTTGGTGGAATCCGCTGAGCAGGCGATGGAGCAGCGGGACGCGATCGCGCATTTCCTGCGGGAGCTTTGGGACAGCAACCTGGAACCCAGCCACTCCGTGCACACGGTGGAAGAATGCTGCCAGCTGGATGCCGCCAATGTAGAGCTGACCATCAGCCTGATCTCGCAGCGGCTGCTGTGCGGCAGTGAGGTGTTGCATGGGCGTTTGGCTTCGCGGTTGCCGGAGTTTCTGCGGCTGCAGCGGCGCTCCGTCACGGCGCATCTGCTACGGCTGTCGGAGGTGCGCCACGCCAAGTTCCAGAGCACGATCTATCATCTGGAGCCCGACGTCAAGGATTCGCCGGGTGGCATCCGCGATCTGCACTTGATTGAATGGCTGGGCGGGCTGCGCGGGGCACCGTTTGAAGAGAGCCTGGAGGCACTGAAACCGGCGCGGACCTTTTTGGCAGACTTGCGCACTCGCCTCCACCAGCGCATCAAGCGGGACGACAACCGATTTACCTATCACGCGCAGGACGAGCTGTTTGCAGACCCGGAAGGCGCGATGAGGGAGTATTACCGCCATGCGCGCCACGTCTACCGCGAAGTGAAGCGGGTGATCGCGCAGTGTGATGAGCCGGGTAGTGGGATGCTGCGTTCGTTTCTCGATTGGCGCAGCCGGCTGTCGAATTCTGAATTCACGGTCAGCCGGGAACAGGTGCTGTTGCGGTCTCCGCAGATGCTGGCCAGTGATCCGAAGCTACCGATCCGGCTGATGCAGTTTGTGGCGCGGCACGGCTTTCAACTGGCGCCCGATACGGAGCGCCGGCTGATTGATCTGGTCCGCGGGGGAGGCACGATTCCGCAGTTTGGTTTAT
Source organism: Bryobacteraceae bacterium (assembly GCA_947458745.1). GTDB lineage: Bacteria > Acidobacteriota > Terriglobia > Bryobacterales > Bryobacteraceae > JAPKYZ01. The sequence goes on from CANGYQ010000019.1 coordinate 23,759, forward strand.
GGCGGGATCTACGGAATCTGTTGTCGTTGCCTTATGCGGCGCGGGCGCTGCGGGTGATGCATGAGACGGGTCTGCTGAAGGTGATTCTGCCGGAATGGTCGCGCATTGAATGTCTGGTGACGCGGGACTTTTACCATCGCTACACGGTGGACGAACATACGCTGGTGACCATTGAGAGCCTGGAGCATCTGGCGGCCTCGAAAGAAGATGACCGCACGCGTTTCCGGGAGCTGCTGGCGGAGACGCCGGACCTCTACTTGCTGCGCGTGGCGTTGCTGCTGCATGACATCGGCAAAGGCGGCGGCACGGGTGAGCATGCCACCGAATCGACGCGGATCGCGACCGAAGTGTTGGCCCGTTTGGGAGCCGACGAAGTGGAGACCGCCACCGTGTTGTATCTGGTGGAGCAGCACATCGCACTGTCGATTCTGATGACCACCCGGGATCTACACGACCCGGAAGTGGCCCGGCAGGCCGCGCACGGTATTGGGGCGATCGAGCGGTTGCAGTTGCTGACGCTGCTGACATTCGCCGATATCAGCGGTGTCAACCCCACTGCCATGACGCCGTGGCGGATGGCGCAACTTTGGGGAGCCTATCGGGCGCTAAGTCAGGAACTGACGCGCGAACTGGACACGGATCGCATACTGCCGGAGCCTTCCGTCGATGCGGCCAAGGCCAGGTTTCTGGAAGGCTTCCCCACGCGCTACCTGCGGATGCATTCGGCCGCCGAGGTGGATGGGCACTGGGCGATGTTCTCCAGCCTGTCCGGTGACGGTGCAGCGGTGGATTTGGTGGCCTCCGGCGGCTACTGGCAGCTGACCGTCGTGAGCCGCGATCGCAAGGGACTGTTGGCGGATCTGGCCGGGACGCTGGCCAGTTTTGGCATGAACATCTTGAAGGCGGAGGCGCTGGGCAATGCCCACGGCGTGATTGTGGACATGCTGCGCTTTGCGGACACGGGCCGCCGGTTGGAACTGAATCCGGAGGAAGTGCCGGACCTGCGGTTGTTGATCGAACGGGTGGTGCGGGGCGAAGAGTCGGTGGCCAAGCGGCTGAAAGGCCGTCCCGCGACGCAGCCTCCCAGCCGCCGGGTCCAGGTGCCGCCGTCGATCCGGTTTGATCCCGCCGCGTCTTCGCGGGCCACCTTGCTCGAAGTCGTGGCGCAGGACCGTCCCGGGTTGCTTTACGATTTGGCGCGCGCGATCTCGGAAGCTGGTTGCAACATCGAAGTAGTGCTGGTGAACACGGAGGCACACAAGGCGCTGGATGCCTTCTATCTGACGCATTCGGGCGGTGCCGTGCCGGCGGGCGTGCGGGACACGCTGCGGGAAAGCCTGCTGCGAATCCTGACGGTCTGATCGATATGGAAGGGATTCCGCATTATTTGTGATGACATGTATTTTCTCTGGTCAAGCCGGGCTGCCCGGTATAATATAAACGCACAATGCTTCAAGGACCGGACCGGAGAAACTTCCTGGTGCTGGCCATCCAGGGTCTAGGCGCAGTGATCGCCGGCGCCCTGGGTTTGCCGGCGCTCTCATATTTGTTTGCGCCCCCCAAAGCCAAGAACGACGTGGCTTGGATTGAAGTGGCCGATCTGGCCAAGCTTCCGGCGGGTGAGCCCGCTGAGATCATCTTTTCCCACAAGCGCGTTGATGGCTGGAAGGTAGTGACCGAGAAGACGTCGGCTTGGGTCGTCAAGACGGGTGAGACGGAGGCGTTTGCCTTGGCCCCGGCGTGCACGCATCTGGGTTGTGCCTACCACTGGAAGCACGATTCCAAGGAGTTTACTTGTCCCTGCCATGCCTCATCGTTCTCCATTGACGGCAAGGTGCAGGCCGGGCCGGCACCGCGGCCGCTGGACCGGTATGAGTCGCGGGTGGTGAACGGCAAGGTGCAGGTGGGGCGCGTGGTGGCCAGTGATGGTGCGGGCGCGGGCGGAGGGAAGGCCTGATGTTGCGCGGCGTGCTTGAGTGGCTGGATGATCGCACCGGCGTTGTCACCGGCGTCCGCCATTTTCTTGATGAGGACATTCCGGCATCGAGCGGCTGGCACCAGGTATTTGGGTCGATTGCGATGTTCGGCTTTCTGGTGCAGGCCGTCACCGGGATCTTGCTGGCATTGAACTACGCGCCCACGGCGGGCGAGGCCTACTATTCGCTGAAGTACATCGTGATGGAAGTGACTGGCGGCCGCTTGATCCGCCAACTGCACCACTGGGGCGCCAGTCTGATGATCGTGATCGTGGCTCTCCACATGATCCAGGTATTCATCTGGGGCGGCTACAAGAAGCCGCGCGAGGCGACCTGGATTGTAGGCGTCGTGCTGCTGCTGATGACGCTGGGCTATGGCCTCACCGGCTATCTGTTGCCGTGGGACAACCGGGCCTACTGGGGTACGGTGGTGGCCACGCAGATTGCGGCCTCGGCACCGGGTGCCGGACCCTACATCGCCCGCCTGATGGGCGTCGTTGATGGGGCGATCGGGTCAGTGACCTTTGCACGTTTCTACGCCATCCATGTGCTGCTGCTGCCGCCGGCCACGATGGCGCTGATGCTGCTCCATGTGTTTCTGGTCCGGCGGCATGGCGTGGCTCCGCTGCCGGGTGATGAGGTGCTGCCCAAGAAGAAGTTTTATCCGGGCCAAGTCTTCAAAGACACGCTGGCCATCTTTGTCTACTTCGCGATCCTCTACACGCTGGCCGTGGTGGCGCGGGTGCCGCTGGAGCGGATGGCGGACCCGACTGACACCAGCTACATTCCCCGCCCCGATTGGTACTTCCTGTTTCTGTTCCAGTTGCTGAAGCTGTTCCCGGGGTCGCTGGAAATGATCGGGTCGATCGTGCTGCCGACGCTGGCGATCATCGCGCTGTTCGCGGCACCATTTATTGACCGCTCGAAGATGGTGATGGTCCGCCAGCGCGGCTTCGCCATGGGCCTGGTGCTGCTGGCCGCCGCCGCTTGGGGGTCACTGACGTACGCCGCCGTGGCCGGTACGCCCAAGAGCGCGCATTCGGAATACGACGCCACGCTGGTGGAACCGTGGCAGCACTTAACTCCCAAGGAACTGCTGAAGCCCGACGCCCAGGCGCCGGACTTCGCCAAGCTCGCTGCCCGCACCTATGCCAAGTCCGGCTGCACGGTCTGCCACGTGGCCAACGGTGAAGGTGGCAAGATGGGTCCGCCGCTGAACGGCATCATGTTCCGCCGGGATCGAGCGTGGCTGGAAGCGCATTTCATCGAGCCGCAGAAGATGGTGCCGGGCTCGACCATGCCGCCCTACAAGTTCGCCCCACCGGAGATGGCGGCGATGCTTGATTGGTTGTTGAAGCTGCCGCCGGATTAGGGGCGGCAGCCGAGTATCCGGGAGTGAGGGCCGATTCGAACTGACCAGAGATTCCGCCTTCGCAGACCTCGCAACGCCCGCAGAGTTGGCGTGACGTTGAAGACCTCATCCGAACTGCGAAGGGTCGAGGGGCTTTGCATCGCCCGTCACGAGGCAAGCCTTCGCTTCGGCCTCGATCTGGTCTAACACTCCGGGATACTGAGTGAACAGCTCATCCCACTTGTAATCCGCGCGCACCTCGTCCAACAGTCGCTGCGCCAGCCAGTCTTGTGCCGCCGGAGGGAGTTCTGCGGCCGCCAAGAACGCCTTTTCGAGCAACTCTGTCGCCATGGCTCTCACTGTAGACCGCCTTCTCAAGCTATGGCCTATGTCAGGAATGGTTGGATTCGAGGTGGCGCAGGCTGTCAGCCTGCAGGCGGAATTCATTCCGCCCTAGGACGCTGGGAAGTTGAACCGTTCGCGAGTCTGAGACGCCTGCGATAGCCCGGCGGGACTGAAAGTCCCGCTGCAGGCTGACAGCCTGCGCCACCTCGGGTGGTGCGCTAATTGGCCGGGGCTACGTTGCCGCGGAACTGCCAGGAGGGGCTGTAGTCGCGGGGGATTTTGGTCCCGGTCAGGCTGGCGCGGACCAACTCGATGGGCATAGCGTTGCCTTTCAGGATGGCGTCGTGGAAGGCGAGGTTGGTCATTTTGCCCGTGCCGACCAAATCCCGGTGCATTGCCTGGATTTGCAGCGCGCCCAGCATGTAGGCCGCTTGATAGAGCGGCGGGTAGGTGCTTTCAAAGGAGCGCCGGACTTCGGCGGCGGCGTTTTCGCGTTCGTGGCCGACTTTGTCCACCAGGAAGTCGACGCACTGCTGCGCGGTCATCTTGCCCAGATGGAAGTTCAGCGAGAAGATGATGCGCGCGCAGCGGTGCATGCGCCAGAAGAGCATGCCGATGCGGTCTTGCGGCGATTGCGGGAAGTCTTTGTCCCACAGCAGAAATTCAAAGTGCAGCGCCCAGCCTTCAATCCAGAAGGGCGTCCGGAACGGGCGGCGGTAGGTGCGGTGGCGCGCGTTCATGAACTGCTGGAGGTTATGGCCGGGGATCAGTTCATGGTGCACGGTGGCGCGCGAGAAATGGATGTTGTTGCCGCGCATCGACATCATCTTCAACTCATGCCCCATCTCGGCGGTGGGGAAGCTGACAATCACGGATTCGCCACCCAGGAAGAAGGGCGCGGTCCGCTGCGCCTCAGGCGACATCATGCGCATGCGCCAGGTGTCGCGTGCTAGCGTGGGCACCGTCACCAGCTGGTTCTTCTCGACAAAGGCGATGGCTTCATTGGCCAGTTGCAGCACCAGTTTGGTCTGTTCACCCGGCGGCACGTGCAGATCCTTAACATGCTCGAGCGCGCGCTTCCATTCGTCGCCGAAGCCGAGTTCGCGGGAGGCGCGCAGCATCTCACGCTCACACCAGGCGAACTCTTCATTGGCGATGGTGATCAACTGCTCAGGCGAATACGGCATCATCTCGAAGGTCAGCTCTTTGAGCAGTGCGTCGCGGCCGATGGGGTCGCCGAGGATGGTGTCGCGGTCGTCTCTCCTGACGCCGGTCAGCTTCTCGCGCACGGCACTGGCATACTTGTCCAGGTCTTGATCGAGCTTCTTATAGGGCTCCGTTACCCACCAGGTGAACATCGGGTCGTAGCTCGAATAGAAGCCGAACCATTCCTTCAGCAGGCCGCGCAAGTCGCTGATGGTGGCCACGGCGCGGCGGGCGACGGTGGGGGGAACTGCGGCCGGATTGGCCGCATTCCGGGCTCCGCCGTTCACCCACTTGATCAGTTCGTCCAGCTGCTTATCCACTTGCGTAAGCGCTGTGGCGGTGGCGGCCGGGTCCAGTGGGTCCTGCCGCTGGCGGGCGTCCTTCATGGCGAGCAGGCGCGGGGCGAAGGGCAGCAGCGCCGACATCTCGGTGAAGCGCCGCTTAGTTTCGTCCAGCTGATACTGCTCATACCGGACGCGGTTGCGCAGCAGGTGCCAATCGATGCGGGCTTCGGCGTCGAGCGTGTCGTACTTCACTTGATCGAGCGCCGTTTGCCAGGCGGCGTAGAACTGCCGCATCGCGCGATCAGTGGCCGGCGATTGCGCGGCGTCGTAGAAGCGGGAGAGCAGGCCGCGGTCCGTCTGGTAGAGCTCGATGGCCTCCGGCAGGTTGACGATCACCGGGGCGGCGTAAGGAGCGGGCTCCGGACGGCGTGGCGGAGCTTGGGCCAGCAGGACCGAGGCGCTCAGCAGGAGGATCAGGATGCGCATACGCCTTAGCATGGCACTGGTGGTGCCACTGGAGAAACCGCGTCTGGTGCCTATACTGAAGGCATGAAGCTGTTTGTGATGCTGGCTGTCTTGCTCAGCACGCCACTGGCCAAGGCGCAGCAACCGCCGCCACCACCACCTCCTCCTCAACAGCCGACGCCGGAGCCGCCGGAAGAGGACGAGACGCTGAAGGCCCCCAAGGAGTACACCTTTAATCCGCTGCAGGCCGAAGGCGAACTGAAGGTGGGCAACTACTACTTCAAGAAGGGCAGCTTTAAGGCGGCCGCGCGTCGTTTTGAAGAGGCGTCCCGCTGGAATCCCGGACTGGGCGATGCTTACCTGCGCTGGGGGGAATCGCTTGAAAAGGCGGGGGACCGGAAGGGCGCCGCCGCTGCTTTCGCCAAGTACCTGGAAGTGGTGCCCGACGCCAAGAATGCCGACGCCATCCGGAAGAAAATCAAGGCCCGCCCCTGACTAGCGGGGGTGCCGTGCCATGAAGGGAATTTAACTGGCAGTTAAGCCACGGTTCATGTTGACTGTGGCATTATGATTTAGACGATAGATCGTCAAGTAGGCCCAATGCGGTGTTTCAAGCGCCGACAGCGGGCCGAGTTCAATAGGAGATACTCAACCATGAAAAAGTTCATGACCCTCATGCTCGGCATGTCGCTGGTGTTCGGCGCGGCCTCCGCTTTCGCTGCCGACGAGAAGAAGGCAGAAAAGAAGGAAGCCAAGAAGGAAGCCAAGAAGGAAGGCAAGAAGAAGGACCACTAGTCCTTCCTTGCACCTTCCCGGTTGTGCGGGCCCTGGTCCGGCAGCTGATTTGGTGTCTTTTGAAAACGCCGTACGCCGAAGCGCGTGCGGCGTTTTCTTCTTATATGGGCATTTCTGCTGATTTTCAAGTCCGGCTGGCCACCCCGGCTGATGCTCTCACCGTCGCTGATCTACACACCCGCAGCTGGCAGACGGCTTATCGCGGCATCATGTCGGATGCTTACCTGGACACGGTGGCACCCGAGGAGCGCCGCGTGGCGTGGACCCAGAAGCTGTCGGCTAGCGCCCCCGGCAATCGCGCCGTGCTGCTGGCGGAGCGGAGCGGGTGCCCCGTGGGGTTTGTGTGCGTGGTGGCGGATGAAGACCCGCAATGGGGTTCATTCATCGATAACTTGCATGTAATACCAGAACAACAGGGATCGGGCGGCGGGCGGCAGTTATTACGGGCCGCCGCGACTTGGTTGATCGGCCGAGGTGCCGTAGGTCCGGTGTATCTCTGGGTGCTGGAGGCCAATACTCCGGCCCGAGGCTTCTACCGGCGCATGGGTGCGGTGGAAACGACACCCGGTTGGCGCAACATGCCCGAAGGCCTGCGGGTTCCCGGTGTGCGGTGCACATGGACTGCCGCTTCGACGTTAGCGGATTAGCTACGGCGAATACCTCAGCCGTTCCGGAAATTGGCCGTCCACCCCCGCCTGGAGTGGTTTTACCCCCAGATCCATGCAATAATGCAGATATCCGCAGGTCTTAAGCGCAGCACCTTATCCGGTACTGGGCGGTGAACGGCGTGAAAATCTCCGTTTTTGGGGGAGAGGGAATGATGAATCAAGTTTTGAAATCGATTTTTTGCCTGACCGCTTTCAGCGCACTGCTGGCGGCGCAGGTGAGTACCGGAAGTATTGTGGGCTCCATCACGGACCCGACGGGCGCTACAGTTCCTGGGGCCAAGATCAGCATTCGCAATGCGGCCACTGGGTCCGAACAGAAGGAAGCCGCGAGCGAAACCGGCCTGTTCCGGGTTCCATTCCTGCAGCCTGGAATCTATTCGGTGAAAGTGGAAGCGCCGGGCTTCTCCGCCGCGGACATCCGCAACGTTACCGTCGAACTGGGTAAGGAAGTGACCGTGAATGCCCGCCTGGAAGTGGGTGCCACCACCGAAACGGTGACCGTTGAAGCCGGTGCCAGCGTGGTCGAGACCTCTTCGGCCCAGGTGACCAATACCGTCAGCAGCGAGAAGATCATGTTTGCGCCCCGGGCTGACCGCGGCGTGGACAATCTGGCCCTGCTTTCGCCCGGCGTGCAGCCCGGCATGGGCTTCACCAACAACAATGGCACTTCGCTTTCCGTGAACGGTCAGCGCACGCGCGCCAATAACTTTTTGCTGGAAGGCCAAGACAACAACGACACCTCTGTGGGCGGTCCCGGCCTGTTTATGTCGAACCCGGAAGTAATTTCGGAGTTCTCGATCATCACCAACCAGTTCTCCGCTGAGTACGGCCGCAACGCCGGAGCGATTGTGAACATCGGCCTCCGCGGCGGTGACAACCAGTTCCACGTCACCGGCAACTACCGCATGCGCAATGACCAAGCTCTGGGTGCGATGACGAACTTCCAGCGCCGCGCCGGCAACCCGAGCGCGCCCAAGTTGATCGACAACTACCTGGGTGGCGCGGTGACCGGCCGCGTGATCAAGGATCGCTGGTTCTTCATGGGCTATGGCTACAACAATAAGCGCCGCACCGACAACCGCGCCGAAGCGACGGCAGCCAGTCTGACGCCGACCCCGGCGGGTCTGGAAACGCTGGGCCGGGCCTTCCCGAATTCGCCCACCGTGCGCGCCCTGCGTGAGTTGGGACCGTTCGGCGTGAAGCTGGGTAATGTTCAGGCAGTGCCCTTTAACACGCAGACCATCCAGAGCCCGGCGGGTCCGGTGAACGTCGAGATGGGCCGCATCATTCGAACCTTCTCGCAGCCTTATGACAGCTTAGAATATGGCACGCGCCAGGACTTCAACATCACCCAGAATCAGCGCCTCTCGGGCCGCTACCTCTATCAGGAGCGCGTCACGCAGGCGGCCACCGGCAGCGGCACGACTGGTTACTTGGTGAACACGCCCGGCATCACGCACAACGCGGGCGGCACCCACACCTGGACCATCAATCCGACCCTGGTGAACGAAGTCCGGTTCAGCTACCAGAAGAACGGCTTCTTCTTTGAAGGCGGCCCGTCATTCCCGTTCGCTGAGATCAGCAAGAACATTGCCAGCTTCTCGTTCGACAACGGTAACCTGGGCTTCGGCCTGGCCAACAACCTGCCGCAGTACCGGCAGGTGAAGCGCTGGCAGTTTCAGGACAACATCTCCAAGCAGATTGGACGCCACTTTATCAAGACCGGCTTGCAGATCTCGCAGGACCGCAATGAGTTCGGCTTCCTGCCGAACGTCAACGGCAGCTACTTCTATGCTGACTTGCAGAACTTCGCCAACAATATACCCCGTCAGTTGAACATGGCGGCCGGTGAAGCGCTGCAACGTCCCACCCAGACCGACAATTTCTACTACATCCAGGACGACTGGAAGGTGACCAACAACCTGACCTTGAACATCGGCCTGCGCTATGAGTTCTCGGGCCAGCCCTTGAACGTGCTGAATGACCTGACCGTGAAGCGCGAATCTGACCCGGCCAAGGCGCTGTTCAACAGCAGCCTGCCGATCGATGCGCGCACGGTGCGCCGCCTGAATGCGGACAAGAATAACTTCCAGCCCCGCTTGGGCTTCGCCTATGCATCGAAGAGCCAAAGCTGGTGGATGAAGGACACGGTCATCCGCGGCGGCTACAGCGTGATGAATGAACCGGCGTTCTACAACATGTTGCTGAACGTCCAATCGTCGGCTCCGGTGGCCTTGGCCTATTCGCTGACGGGCGCTTCGGTGCCGGTGACCAGCGACTTTACCGGTGCCAACATGCAGCGCATCACCCGTCCCCCGGCCGGCATTGACCCGCGCACGCTCAACCAGACGCAGTTCGACGGTAGCTTCCGCCTGCCCCGCATCCAATCCTGGAGCATCGGCATGCAGCGCCGGATCGGCCAGCGCCAGGGCTTTGAAGTCCGCTATGTGGGCACCAAGGGTGATGACCAGTTCATGACTGTCAATGGCAATCCCCTGATCAGCGCCTTCACCGGCAATGGTTGGGGCAGCTTGGTTCCGTCCGGCATCACCGCCGGTACCAACACTGCCTGCGCCAACTGCACGGGCCGTCAGGATGCCAACTTCGCTGCCATCCGCACCCGCAACAACGCGGCCTTCAACCGCTACCACGGTTTGCAGACCCGCTATGACGCGCGTCTGTTCAACCAGTTCCTGATCGGCAGCTCTTACACGTATTCGAAGAACATCGATAACGTCAGCGAGATCTTTGAATCGGCCGGCAACGGTTCGGTGGTGATTTCGCAGAGCCCGTTCGACCTGGTCAACGGCGAGCGCGGCTTGTCTAACATCGACTTGAAGCACGTCTGGACCATGAACTTCAGCTGGGAGATGCCCTGGATGAAGACTCAGAAGGGGTTCCTGGGTAAGGTGGTGGGTGGCTGGCAGATCGCCGGCATTACGAGCTGGTATGGTGGCCGCCCGATGCAGCCGCTGCAGACCAACTCCGGTGCTGGCACCGTAAACGACCGTACGTTCCTGGGGGCCTTCATTGGCGCCCGCGATCAAGTGCGGCCCTTCACCGGCAACCCGAATGCGCCCGTCAACACCGTGGGCCGGATTCTGCCCAGCGGCTTGATGGTGAACCAGTTCAACCAGACGCAGACCGTCAGCTTGAACGACGTTCGCTGGGTGTACAACAATGCCGACTCCGCGCGGTTCTTCCGTACCCCGTTCGGCATCGGCCGCAACGTGCTCCGCGGACCGCGGACCTTTACGCAGGACGCCTCGTTCTACAAGAACCTGAACGTCACGGAGCGCCTGAAGCTGCAGTTCCGCTTTGAGGCCACCAATCTGTTCAACAACACGAACCTGCTGATCCCGAACCTGAATATTGAGCAGGGCGTGGCAGCATTCCTCAATCCGCAGGAGACCGAAAGCACCCCCCGCGTTGTCACGGTGGGTATGCGTATCTTCTGGTAAGCAAAAGAGTCCGTTCGTTGGCTCCCTTGGCCCGTCGCGGTTCGCCGCGGCGGGCCTTTTGTTTGTGGCATCGCCTGGCTGTTTTTGACCTGCCGTTCAAGCTGGAATAACATTGTTATTATCATGCGCCCCATCCATGTCACCATCCGGCAGATTGGGAACTCACAAGGAGTTGTGATTCCGAAGCCTATGCTGGCTCAAGTGGGCCTGGACAGCCAGGTAGGGGCCGAGATGACGATTGAGAATGGGGCATTGGTATTGCGCCGGCCGTCTGCGCCGGTGCGAAGTGGCTGGGCTGAGGCATCGATCAAGGTGGCGGAAGCTGGTGACGACGAATTAGTGATGGGTGAGTTTGGAAACTCCGACGATGCGGAGCTGGCTTGGTAAGGCGAGGAGACATCTGGCTGGTCAACCTCGATCCCACGGCGGGCAGTGAGATCCAGAAGACCCGGCCCTGCGTGATCATCTCCCCAGCCGAAATGCACGATCATTTGCGCACCGCGTTGGTGGCACCGATGACCAGTGCCGGTCGCGAAGCACCCTTCCGGATCGCCGTCACCCACGGCGGGCGGGACGGGCTGATCCTGCTCGATCAGGTTCGAGCCGTGGACAAGATCCGTCTGGTGAAGAGACTGGGGACCATCCCGGCCAAGACGCTGGCCGCGACGCTGAAGACATTGCAAGAGGTGTTCGCCGAGTGATCAGAGGCGAACGGACTGCTCAGCATTTCGTACCCCCAAGCCGACGCGCTAGCCTGGAGTGATGGAGCGTACCGCCCGCCGGGCGATGAATCTTTCGTTTGCCGTGGGCGTGGCCATGCTGATTGGCAAATGCCTGGCATGGTGGCTGACCGGGTCTACGGCCATTATGTCCGATGCGGCCGAGTCGATCATTCACGTCTTCGCGGTAGGCTTTGCGTCCTTCAGCCTCCGTTTGGCTGCGCGTCCGGCCAGTGACCGGTTCTTTTATGGCTATGAGAAGATCAGCTTCTTCTCGGCCGGCTTTGAGGGCGCGCTGATCACCATTGCGGCGATCACCATCATTGGCACCGCGATTGAGAAGTGGATGCGGGGCCTGGAACTGGAGCGGTTGAGCGAAGGCACCATCATTGTCGCCGCCGCCTCCGGCATCAACCTGGTGCTGGGCTGGTATCTGGTCCGCGTGGGCAAGCGCGAGCACAACATCATCCTGGAAGCCAATGGCCAGCACGTGCTGACCGATAGCTGGACCAGCTTTGGCGTCATCATGGGGCTGATTCTGGTGCTGGCCACGGGCTGGAAGCCGTTTGACCCGATCTGCGCCATCGTAATCGCGCTGCAGATCCTCTATTCCGGGGCGCAGTTGATGATTGGCAGCATTAAGGGCCTGCTGGACTATGCGGACCCGGAAGTGGGCGCCCGCATCAATGGACTGCTGAAGGCCATCTGTCACGAGCATGGCGTCGAGTTCCACGAAGTGCGGTTCCGGTCGACCGGACAACGGTTGCTGGTTCGGGCGCACCTATTGTTCCCGGCGGTGACGGAGATTGGCGAAGCTCACCGCATCGCCACCTTGATTGAACAGCGGCTGGCCGCGGAGTTCGACCAACCATGCGAGCTGGAGACCCACCTGGAGTCGCTCGAAGATCACGCCGCGGTGCATGGGCACCATTCGGCAAATTAGCCCCATGCGTGAGCTTGGGGCTAGTTCCGGACCCTGGGCAAGCCCCAAGCTCACGCATGGGGCTTGGGTTTCTGCCTAAGCAGGGCATGGTCCTACTGCAAACGCTCCAGGGCGGCGATGCGGTCTTCGGTGGCGGGGTGGGTCGAGAACAGCTTCATCATGGAGGCACCGGAGAACGGGGCAATGATGTACATGTGCGCCGTGGCCGGTGAGGCATCCATGGGGATGCGGTGGGACCAGGTTTCCAGCTTCCGGAGCGCGCTGATCATGTTGCCGGCGCTGCCGGTGTACTTGGCCGCCGCGGCATCCGCGCCATATTCGCGGGTGCGCGAGATCGCCAGTTGGATCAGCAAAGCCGCGATCGGGGCCACGATCATCATCACCAGGCCGCCGATGGGCGAGCCACCCTCTTCATCATCGTTCGACCGGCCACCCATGAAGAACGCCATCCGGCCGAGAAACGTGATCGCCGAACCGATGGTGGCCGCAATAGAGCTGACCAGGATGTCGCGGTTCAAGATATGGCCCAGTTCATGGGCGATGACGGCTTCAACTTCGCGGTCGTCCATCAGTTCCAGCAACCCGGCGCTGACCGCCACCGAAGAATGGTTGGGGTCCCGCCCGGTGGCGAAGGCGTTGGGCGAATCTTCCGGCAGCACCCACAGGCGCGGCATCGGAATGCCCATCTTGCGGCACAGGTTGGCGGTCATCGGCGCGATCCGCTGCCAGATGTGCGGATTCTCTTCTTCGCTGACCCGGATGGCACCGCTCATCATGAGGGCCATCTTCTCGGAAAAGAAATAGCTGAAGAAGTTCATCGCAACGGCCAGCACCAAGCCCATCGTCAGGCCGCCACGGCCTCCGATGGCCTGGCCACCCACCAGCAGCATTCCGCTCAACAATCCCAGCAACAGCACGGTTTTCAGGTTGTTCATAGTTGAAGTCAAAGCCTTCTTTTTAGTATGACGCTCCAGACGCGCATTGGGGTTCAACCGTTGCAGCCTCTGGCGTCGTTCTACCCAACGCCCAAAAAAGGGGCGGGAACCTAACGGTCCCCGCCCCCTTTCGATCGGTTCAAGCTGAAGTGAGGGTTATTCGCCCTTCACTTCCACCTTCACCTGGCGCGGTTTGGCGATCTCCTTCTTGGGGATCGAAACCGTCAGGACACCGTTCTTCAACTCTGCTTTCACGCGCTCCGAATCGAGCGTCTCCGGCAGGGTGAAGGCACGGGCGAATGCGCCGTAGCCGCGTTCGATGCGGTGGTAGCCCTTGCCGTTTTCCGTCTTTTCAAACTTGCGCTCACCCTTCAAGGTCAGCGTGCCGTTCTCCAGACGAATGTCGAGATCAGCCAGTTTGACATCGGGAAGGTCGGCCTTCAGCACGACGTCGTTCTCGTTTTCGAGGATGTCCACGGCCGGAGACCAGGGCCGATTGGTATCGGCGAAGAGCCGGTTCATGGTGTCCGCGAAGATGCTGCCGGTGAACTGGTCCAGGTCAGCAGTGGGGGTGTATTTCATGAGAGTCATGGTGGGAAAACCTCCTAGGGTCAGTTTCATTTGGTTTCTTCTGGAATTCTTATTCCATAGTCACTATAAAATATGCGTGTTGTGCTGTCAAGTAATTTCTTGTACACGCCATCATGAACGCCGAGACTTTTTCCTTAACCGATTGAATCTAAGCCGAATATTTCATGGAGTTCGTTGTCACTTTGCGCCAGTTTCGCTTCTCTTGGTCGAGCGGTTCCCGCTCTATGCGGTGTTCTTCGCGGGGCATATCCTTTCGCGTTGATCGTTCCGCGTCCCCGGAAGCCCCAAGCTGACGCATGGGGCTAACGGTTCTCGAGGGGTGCGATAGCTCCCAACCTGGCATCCGGCGTATGATAGACACCATGTTTTCCTCGATTTCGACCCGGGTGCTGGGGGTTTCCCTGCTGAGTGCCGCCGCGATGCTGGGCCAAGTGGCCATCAAGCTGGAGGGCACGACGGCGCATGTTTCGCTGGGTGGTAAACCCTTCACCAGCTTCTATGCCGTGGGAGCGAACAAGCCTTATCTGCACCCGTTGCGGACGGCTTCGGGCAAAGTGATCACCCGCAACTTCCCCATGGCCGATGTCGCCGGCGAGACGCGGGATCATGAGCATCACCGGGGCCTGTGGTTTACGCACGGCGACGTGAATGGCTGGGATTTCTGGGCCAATGAACCGACGCAGAAGGGCGTCGGAAAAGGCATTGGCAAGGTGATTCTGGCCGGTCCGGTGCGGGTGAAGGGCGATACGATCTCGTCTACGTTTGAGTGGGTAGACGGCCAGGGCACCAAGCTGCTGCGTGAAACTCGGACCATGAAGTTTGCGGCTGGGCCCGTGATCGACTTTGATTTCACGTTGACGGCGCTGGTGCCGGTGAAGTTTGGCGACACCAAGGAAGGCACGTTCGCTCTCCGATTGCGCGACGAACTGACGGAGAAGAAGGGCACGGCCAAGCTCCGCAGTTCCACCGGTGGCGTGGGCATGAAGAATGTCTGGGGCAAGGCCGCACCTTGGGTGGACTACTCAGGGGAGCTGGAAGGTGAAGCGGTGGGCGTCACGATCTTTGATCACCCAGGCAATCCGCGTCACCCCACCACGTGGCATGCGCGGGACTACGGCCTGTTTGCGGCCAATATCTTTGGTCTGCACGATTTTCTGAACGACAAATCGAAAGACGGCAGTATGTCGCTGGAGACCGGCAAATCCATCCGCTTCCGCTACCGGCTGGCCATCCACGGCTACGATGCGGGTGCCGCCTTTTCCGCCTACGCCAATACCCGCTAGGGCCGAACTAAATTGCCCTAGGGAGGCAACTTTGAGGTCCGCGCCGGGGTTTCGACCGCTAGACTGTTTGTAGCAAGCAGCTTTCGTCAAGAAAAGCGGGGATGGCACATGCGGGACTATCGGAGACTGGTTTGTTTTTTCATTGGAGCGGCGCTGGGAGCGGCACTGTTGTCAGCCCAGGATCCCGCCCCACCCCTGGCACCGGCGATTCCGCCGGAGGATTCGAGCACTGAACCCCCACGCGAAGCCGCGAACCCGGGGGACTGTTCGTTCTTCAACCCGGACCAAGCGCTGACCCACGAGCGGCGCGACCGGTACTGGCGGTCGCGGAATACCGACCGGTTGGCGCGCATGCTCAACTTCGGGGGGGCGTTCCCCTCACTGGCCACCGCTAGCACGACGGCCACAGTGCAGTCGCCCCCGGTGCAGCCGGCCGCGTCCAGCTACACGGCCACCATCGACCGCCACATCTTCGGCGAACTGGAGCGGCAAGGCGTCAAACCTGCGGCCAAATCAACGGACGCCGAATTTATCCGGCGCGTCACCCTGGATCTGACCGGACGCATCCCAACGCGCGACCGCCTGCTCACGTTTCTCGCCGACCAGACCCCGGACAAGCGCGCGCGTCTGGTGGAGGAACTGCTGAGTTCATCCCAGTTTGTCGACAAGTGGACGATGTACCTGGGTGACCACCTGAAGAACAATGCGCGCAACTTGAACATTTTCCGCATGGACCAGGGCCGGGACGCCTTCTACACCTGGATCCGCACGTCACTGGAACGCAACAAGCCCTATGACCAACTGGCCCGCGAACTGATCACGGCGGATGGCACCAACAGTTGGGTAGAAGGTGAATTGAACTGGCTGGTGGGGTATCGCGTCACCGGCGGGCCGGCCCAGGACATCTATGACGCCATGGCGGTGGCGGCGGCCGAGACATTCCTCGGAGTCGGCCAGATCAACTGCGTACTTTGCCACGACGGGCGCGGCCATCTGGATACGCTGAGCTTGTGGGGCCGAAATACGCGGCGCTATGAGGCTTGGGAGTTTGCTTCCTACTTCTCGCGGGTGAACATCACGCGTGGCCCTTCCATGGCCCTGAGCTACTATGGCGTGGCTGATACCGGCCGCAACGACTATCAGCTGAATACAACCACCGGAAACCGCCCCGCACGGCAGCCGGGCGCAGGTGGGCAGCGGTCCGTCCCGCCGCGCTACATCTTTGCCAATGGCAGGAGCGCTCCGGGTGAGACCTACCGCGCCGCGCTGGCCCGGCAGTTGACCGCTGATCCGCTGTTCGCTACCGCTACGGTGAACTATTTCTGGGCGGAGTTCTTTGGCCGTGGCCTGGTGGAGCCGGTGAACCAATTGGACCCGGACCGGCTGGACCCGGACAATCCTCCCCCGGCGCCATGGACCTTACAGCCGTCCAACGCTCGGCTGCTGAAGGAACTGGCAGCCGACTTCACCGCCAGCGGCTTCCGGTTGCATTCGCTGATCCGCCAGATCGTCAACTCGGACGCCTACCAGTTGTCGGCCCGCTACGATGGGCCCTGGAATCCTTCCTGGGAGCCATTGTTTGCGCGCAAGCTGGTGCGGCGGCTATGGGCGGAGGAAGTTCACGATTCGATCGCCGCTTCCAGCGGAATCATTCCCACCTACCGGATACCCCAATTCACGGGCGATGACCTGCTGACGCGCGAAACTCGGACCGTCAACTGGGCGATGCAGTTTCCCGAACCGGCGGGCATGCCGGACGGCGCGGGGAGTGGCACGTCTCAGTTCCTGGATAGCTTCTTCCGCGGCAATCGTGATGACATTCCGCGCTCCGCTGAAGGCAGTTTGCAACAGGCGCTGAGCCTGATGAACGACAACTTTGTAATGACCCGCGTTCGGGCCACCGGTACGCAAAGCCTGCTGGCCAAGGCGTTGAGCGTGGGAGATAACGGGCAGGCGGTGGACTTTCTCTACCAGTCGGTTCTGTCGCGCCCGCCCTCGGCGGCGGAGCACAGCGCGGGCGTGGAGCGATTGGGGATGAATGGCTTGGCCGGCCGCACCCGCAACGGCGAAGACTTACTGTGGAGCCTCTACAACCGGCTCGACTTTATCTTTAACTACTAAGCGTCCACTAACAACTCGGACAGGTTTACCCGGAGACTGGCGATGAGCGCACAAGACCAATTCAACAAATTTATCCGCCGCTATCAGGTGACTGGCCGCAACTGGATACAGCGCCGAGATCTGTCGCGCCGCCAGTGGCTGCAACTGGCGGGCGGGGTGGCAGCGGTGGGACTGGGATCGGCGACGGCCCAGGCGCAAAGCGGCATCCGGATTGACAAGCTGGACGTCAAGTTGATCAACCGCGCCAAGAACGTGATCTTCATTTTGCTGGACGGCGCGCCCAGCCACGTCGACCTTTTCGACCTGAAAGTGATGCCGGGCGTGACGCCCGCTTCGTTCAAGCCCGAGACGGTGAACGGCGTCCTGATGCCGACGGGCATTCTGCCGAAGCTGACGGAGGCGCTGCCGGACTACGCCATTGTGCGCTCCATGCGCTCCTGGGCGCTGGTCCATGGGTTGGCCCAGACCTGGACGCAGATCGGCCGCAATCCCACTTCCGCGTTGGGGGAGATTGCGCCCAGCATCGGGTCGATTGTGTCGATTGAGAAGCAGGCGGAGCGCACGGCTGGGCAGGTGTTCCCCACCTTTCTGGCGCTGAATACCGCCAGTCCTTCCGGGTCAGGCTACTTGCCCGGTTCCTACGGCCCCTTCAAGGTGACCCCCAGCACGGCTGGGGTTCGCAACACCACCAACGTCGATGGTGAGGCGCGTTTCAAGAGCCGCTACGACATGCTGCTACGGATGGACGCCACCATGCGCCAGGATTCGCCATTGGGCAAATCTGTCGATGACTACGCCGATTTCTGCGACGCCGCCCGTGGGCTGACCTACAACCCCACGGTGGACGCCACGTTCCGGTTCACCGCCGCGGATCGCGCGCCGTACGGCAACTCGGGCTTTGGGGACGCCTGCCTGGTGGCGCAGAAAGCGCTCAAGGCCAACGCCGGCACTCGCTACATCCACATCCGCTTTGGGGGCTGGGATGACCATGCGGGCATCTATGACGCCAACCGCCTGCCGGCGCGCGCCAAGCAGTTGGACGATGGCCTGGCCCAGTTGATCAAGGACTTGAAGGCCTCCGGGCTCTATGATTCGACATTGATTGTGATGGCGGGCGAATTTGGCCGCACCGTGGGCCGTCTTTCTGCCGCTAACGGCCGAGACCACTACCTGCAACAGTTCTGCTTCCTGGGTGGGGCCGGGATCAAGGGCGGCCGCGCCATCGGCGCCACCGACGCCCAGGGCGCCAGCACCACCGACCCTGGCTGGTCCGCCAAACGCGACGTCAAGCCGGAAGATATCGAAGCCACCATCTACTCCGCCATGGGCATCAACTGGACCTCGATCCGCTACGACGACCCCTTCAACCGCGGCTTCGAGTATGTGCCCTACGCCCACGACGGCCTCTACCAGCCGCTGGACGAACTCTGGAAGTAGCTCCGGGCCGTGCCGGCCCGCGATGCCGCATCATGGTGAGCATGCCCACGCCCATCCTGTTTCTGTTCACCGGCGGCACCATCGCCATGCGGACCGATCCGGCCTCGGGCGCTGCGGTTCCAGCGCTGGCCGGGCAGGAGATTCTGGCGTTTGATCCGGAGATGGCGCGGGTCTGCACGCCGGTGGTGGTGGATTACGGCTGCTTTCCGGGCCCGCACATCACGCCGGAGCGCATGTGGGAGATCTCAGAAATTCTGGAGCGCGAACTGGAGCGCGACGAGATCGCCGGAGCGGTGATCACGCACGGGACGGACACGCTGGAAGAGACGGCCTACTTCCTCGACCTGCGCCACCACTCGCCCAAACCCGTGGTGCTGGTGGGGGCCATGCGTAACGCGAGTGAGCTGAGCTACGATGGCCCGGCCAACCTCCGCGCCGCCGTCCGTGTCGCCATGGACCCGGCTTCTCGCGACCAAGGCGTGATGGTGGTGTTGAACGAAACTATCCACGCCGCCGCCGAGGTGACCAAAAGTGATACCCAGGCGGTGGAGACCTTCGTCAGCCCAGTGTTTGGAGCGTTGGGCATTGTCGATGAAGACCGCGTGCTGTTTGGCCGCCGCTCCCTGCTGCGTGACCCCATCAACGCCACCGCCTGCGAGTACCGCGTCGACCTAATCGAAGCCTTCGCCGGAGCCGACAGCCGCTTTATCGATCATGCGCTGGCCACCGGCGCGCAAGGCCTGGTGATCAACGGCATGGGCCGGGGCAACGTGCCGCCGCCCATGATCCCGGGGATTCAGCGCGCGCTCGACGCCGGGTTGCCGGTGGTGCTCGCTTCACGCTGCGTGCAGGGGCGGATTCTTGATACGTACGGCTACGAAGGCTCCGGCCGCGACCTCCGCCAGCGCGGCATCCTCTTCGCTGGCACCCTCTCCGGCGCCAAAGCCCGCCTCCGGCTGATGCTGGCGCTGGGGCTGACGAGGGATCGGACGCAGATCGGCTTGTTGATGGAGCGGTGGGCGTATTGAACTGGGGATGAATCGTGACCTACAGTTATCGGTGAGGTGTGCGATGTTGATGACCAAACGCAAGCCGGCTGGCGTCGGCGAAATTCTAACCCTCGAGTTCATGGAGCCGATGGGCCTGACACAGGCAGCGTTGGCGGACGCGATGGGCGTGCAGCGCAAGCACGTCAATGAGTTGTGCAATGACCGC
The DNA here is from genome assembly GCA_947458745.1 of Bryobacteraceae bacterium. Classification (GTDB taxonomy): domain Bacteria; phylum Acidobacteriota; class Terriglobia; order Bryobacterales; family Bryobacteraceae; genus JAPKYZ01. The sequence goes on from CANGYQ010000019.1 coordinate 43,554, forward strand.
CGCAGCGTGACCGCTGCGACGGCGCTTATCCTTGCCCGGGTATTCGGCAACAGCCCGGATTTCTGGCTAAACGTGCAGCGGCGGACTGACCTTTGGGAAGCAATGCACTCGCCTCGCGATAGTGAGCGGATCAAACGGGCGCGGCCATTGACGATTGCCGCCTGATAGCCGGGAAGAGATGGAAAACGGCGGAGCTAGGGGAACCATAGCAGGTTCTCAGGATGCAATGAGAGCACCGGCTAAACGAAGACAGTTCAGAACTTGATGCGGATTCCGCCCCATGCGCCGCGGGGCGCACCCGGGGCGTAGAAGGTCGCCTGTTGCACGGGGAACTCTCCGTTTGGAGCTGCGGCAAAAGGCCGGGCGATATAGTTACCCGAGGCGGTGAATCCGGTGGGCCCGAGTTGTGCTCCGCTGTAGTAGCGGCGGTCGAAGAGATTGTTCACCTGCATAAACAGTTGCAACCTGCGGTGCACGTGATACCGGGCTCCAAGATTGGCCACCCCGTAACCGGGGGACTTGCCAGAACCCAGATAGTACGTCCCATCCGGCTGATGCTGGTTGTTCTCGTTGCCGCGGGCGTAGGAGCTGGAAACGCCCACCACTCCGAGGTCCACGAAGAATTTCGATGTCGCCTGGATGTCGACGTAGGCCTTCACCAGGTGGTTGGGAATTAGCGGAATGTGGCTTCCCGGATTGATGTCAATGGTTCCCTCAAGGCCGCGAGAGATGGTTCTGGCGAGTTTGTTGGTGCTATTGCCGCTTCCATTGACAGTCTCCCGGCTCTCAAACGTGGCATTGAGAAAGGTGTAGCCCCCACCGAAGGTGACGCGGCCCGCTTTTGCATTCGCGTCGAGTTCCACACCTTGCCGCCTGGTGGTCTCGAAGTTCTTGAAGTAACCAAAGCCCGTCTGCTCAGAGGCGACGAAGAGGATGTCGTTGTTGTTGGTGGCCCTAAACCAGCCGGCACTCCACCGCCAGCCACGTTCGCCGCCACCGCGCAATCCAGCCTCAAAGGTGCGGGTGACCACCTGATCCAGCGGTGGATCGCCAGCCATCGAGTTCGGCAGCCTGCACGGTGTTTCGGGATCGGCGCAGCCAAGCTCAATGGATGTGGGCGCGCGATTGCCCGTGGTGAAGCCTCCGTAAAGGCTGACCCCTCCGGCCACCCGATAAGTGGCCCCGGCAGCCGGATTGAAGTGATTGAACTGATGATGACCCGTCAGCGAGCCGCGGCCCGCCTGCGGGCGAATCCGATCCCGGTTGTCGATTGAGGTGCGATTGAAGCGTCCGGAAAGGGTGAGGTTGAGTCGATCGGCCACCGTGAGGTTGTTCGTCGCATAGACGCTGCCACTGTGGATGCGGCCGGCCAAGTTCACCCGGGTATCAAAGGGCTCGTCATCGACATCGCCGGCGCTGACGCCATCGGCAAATACACCCGTCCCCTGGACACTGCGGTCCGAAATCAAATAGCCCAACTCCGTCGATTGGCCGAAGTTGACGCTGTTGCCATCATAGGCCGCGCCGACGGTGAACTGGTTGCGGTTGGCTCCCAAACGCCCCAGCCAGCTAACCTGTCCGGAAAGTCCATAGTTCCGCTGCTGGGAACTGGTGCGGTTAATGAGCCCGCTGCACTTTTCTCCCGGTTCGTCACGGAGCAGAATGTTGCCGATGCATCGCCAAAAGGGGAAGGGCGTATTCGCCGCCGATGCCCCCGATGCCGGAAATCCCGTGAAGCCTGCCGCGGCCAAGGCCGCCCGCTCAGCGGCGCCCGGCTGATAGACAGACTGGTCGAGTGAACCCTCATTGATATCGCCGTTCAACGTGCCGGTGCGGATGTGGCGGAAATAGGCATTGCCCGAGAAGGTCACCGTGCTGGTGAGACTGCGCCGCAGGTTCAACGTCAAGGCCGGCGAACGATTGGCGGTGAGGTCTGGTTTGGTGTAGACGCTGGTGTAATCGCGGTCCAGGAACCGCTGTTCCTGCAGGCCGTTCCCGATCAGGGAGTTGTTGGCATAAGACAAGTGCAGTCCGATCGACGTGCGTGCGCTCTGCTTGCCTACGCGGCCGAAAAACTGCCGCACGTTTGAGGGCGACGATTGACGCCAGCCGTCTTCGAAGAACAAGCTGCTGGCTAGGAACCAATTAAGCCCCCGGGCGGTCGAACCGCCGTGCTCGATATCCGCCAACTTGCGGTTGAAGCTTCCGCCGCTCAATTGAATACTGGTTCCGGGATGGCTGACTCCGTCCTTGGTCCGGAGCGAGAGAGCTCCGCCCAGCGTGTTCAGGCCAAACAACGGATCGGAGCCCGCAATCATCGCCATCTCGGCGATCGCCACACGAGGGATCAGATCCCAGCTCACGACGTCCCCAAAGGGCTGATTGAGCCGCACACCGTCCATGTAGACCGAGACCCCTTGAGGTGTTCCCAAGAGGGGCGAGGCGGTGTAGCCCCGGTAATTCAGGTCCGGCTGCATGGGATTGCCTTGGATCTCGTTCAGAAAAACATTCGCCAGGCGGCGGTTGAGAAAGTCGGGCAGGTCAAGCGCGCCACTAGCCTGGATGTCCCGATCGGTGGCTGCTTGAGTGGCCGATGGAATGTCCTCCAGCGGCCGGTCCAGACCCGCCAGAGGGGTTGCGCTGACGACCGAAACGGCGTACCCAGCCGAGCCGATCGCCAGACTGACCGAGTGCGTTACGGGGGCCGTGGAATTGACGTTGATGACCGTTGTCTGCGTCGCGAAACCGTCTTTCGAAATGCGAATCCGGTACTGTCCGAAGGGCAGGTCCCGAACCGTGTGTGCGCCCTGCGCATCAGACCGGAAGCTGCGGCGAAGGCTCATGGAAACGCTGTCGAGCAGGCCGTCGGCCTGCACCGCGGCACCTGACGAGTCCTTGACTTCCACCTTGATCTGTCCAAGCGGGGTCTGGGCCTGAGCAACGAGTGAACCGAGCAGGGTGATCGCCAAATGTAGGCGTCCGGAACGCCACGAGTGCTGAGCCATAAACTGATATTCCCGTTGCCCGCGATCTGTTCAGTCTTTTTCTAAGAATCCTTCCAATCGATGTTTCGGGGTGGAAACGAAGGGCTTCCTGGTAGAATCAAGGCCTCTTTTCCAAAGCGCTAGCGCATGTCTGAGAACTCCTGGATCCACACTGCCCGGGTCGTGAATGCGACGAAGGCGGAACAGAACAACCCCATCCAAGCGGAAGTCATTCACCTGTTTACTGAACTTCGGGTACCTTTGCTGCGATACCTTCATGTGCTCGGCCTCCATGGGGGCGATGGCGAGGACGTGGTCCAGGAAACGTTTCTCGCGCTGTATCGCCATCTGCTAGGAGGGAAGCCACGGGACTGTTTGCAGGGGTGGATTTTCAAGGTTGCCCGGAACATCGCGTTGAAGCGGCTTCAACGGACGGTATCGTCGGTATGCCAGTCTGAACTCTTGCCAATTGCCGATCCCGCCGCCGACCCGGAACAGAGGGCGGTCCGGGTTCAGCAGGGCCGCGCTATTCAAAACGCGATCGCCGCCTTACCCGATTTCGACCGCCAGTGCCTTTGTTTGCGCGCCGAAGGCCTCCGCTATCGTGATATCGCGGCGGCCTTGGAGGTTTCGCTGGGGTCGGTTGCCCTGGCGTTGAGCCGGGCCCTCACTAAGCTGGCTCGGGTGGCGCAAAAATGACGCGCCTGCTTGTTTCAAAAAACTTTGAACAGGCACCGCGCTGACAGAATATCCTTACGATAACTTTGATCCGCCGCAGCGCCAGGAGAAATTGAAAGTGGGCCAGGAGGGCATCGATGATTCCCGAAGAGCATATCTCAGATGAAGAACTGGTCCTTGCCGTAGATGGCGAACTGGGTGAACCGCGGGCAACTTTGGTGAAGCGGCATCTGGCGCATTGCTGGGAGTGCCGCACGCGCCAGGCGCGATGCGAACAGGCAATAGCGGAATACATGACGGTCCATCGAGCAACGTTCGATCTGCCAATCCCGCCGGTCGAGGGTCCGGCCGCGAAGCTGCGGGCCGCCCTGCGTCAGGAAGTCGCTCAGTCCGCCGCCGGAACGTGGTGGCGTTGGGCTTGGACGGAGGCAAAGGTGCCGGCGTTGGCTGGGGCCATGGCATTACTGCTGGCTCCTCTGGCGATCGTCGTGTGGTTTGCTTCGGGACGAGTGGAAGCTGCGGGCCCTCTGCCCGATGCCAGTCTGACACCCGGCGCGGTCCGCCTCATTTCGACGCGGCAGGTTTGTGTCCTGCCGTTCAGGGACGAAGGCCGCTTGGCGCCGCCGCAACTTGCCGCTCAAGTGTTTGAACGATACCGCATTACAAACCCCAGACCAAGAAGCTACGAAGTGGATTATCTGATCAGCCCCGCCTTAGGGGGCTCAGACAATATCGAGAATCTCTGGCCGGTGCCCTATGCGGACGGCCTCTGGACATCCCGCGTGAAGGATGCACTGGAGGATCACCTGAGATCGCTGGTCTGTGACGGCAAGATCGACCTGGCCACGGCGCAGCATGAGATTTCCAGTAACTGGATTGCCGCTTATCAGAAGTACTTCAAGACGAAGAAGCCGATCGCATCCCATGCGCTCTTTGTCAAGGACAGCCCGTGGGAATGACCTGGATGGTGAGATACGCCGCTTCAACCAGGAGGCATTTGACTCCGCCACGCCACTGGCTCAACCGCGCGGCAAGGCACGCTGGGACTGGGTGTCACCGGCGTGATGACTAGCGCCAACTTTGGCCGCTCCACCCAACTATGGAACCCTCTCTCGCGATAGCAATCCGCGACTCGCTAAATCCCGAAAGGTTCAACGATCTGGACTCTTAAACCCCGAAAGCTTGCTAGCCTAGGTACTGGAGACGCTCGCAATGCCCGATTTCTCTACCCTGCCGGAGGTCTTCGTTTCCAATTCGGATCTCGCCGCTGCGGTCTCCCGAGAGTTCAGGTTAGGGCGGCTTCGAAAGCTCGGGTCCCGCCTATACACGCGCAATCTCAAAGAACAGCCAGAGAAGCTGGTGCAGAGGCACCTCTGGCCGCTCGTCGATGCCTACCTGCCCGGGGCGCTGATCGCAGATCGCACGGCGCTGGAGAACCGCCCCGCCGCCGATGGCTCCGTATTCCTCATCGCCGATCACAAGCGCGACATTGCACTACCAGGTGTGATGCTCCGTCCGCGTAAGGGGCCGGCCGCTCTGGAAACGGATCGACCATTCATCGGTAGTTTGCGCCTTGCGTCGCCCGCCCGTGCGTTTCTGGAGAACATGCGGCACTCTCGCGCTCGCTCCGGAGTTGCTCGAACGCTCTCACGAGGCGAGATTGAGGAACGGCTGGATGAGATACTTCGCCGGAGTGGGGTAGACGCGCTCCAGCGCCTTCGCAATGATGCCCGGGGAGTCGCCAATCAGTTGGGCATGGCCGAGGAGTTCCAGAAACTGGATACCCTGATCGGCACTTTGTTAGGAACGCGAGAAACGCGGCTCGCATCATCCGTGGCAATCGCACGCGCGGCGGGGGTTCCCTATGATCCCGAGAGGCTCGATCTGTTCCAACAACTCTTCGCCGAATTGGCAGCTACGGCCCCCGTCATTCGTCCGGCGCGGCCCACGAACGGGCTGGCGCTGCCGTTCTTTGAGGCATACTTTTCGAACTTCATCGAAGGCACCGAATTTGCCGTGGACGAAGCTGCCGACATCGTCTTCAAGGGGCACATCCCGAAGAGCCGGCCCGCCGAGGCGCACGACGTTCTGGGTACATGGAAAATGGTTTCCGACCAGCGCGAAATGTCCCGCTGTCCCAAGGACTCAGGAGAGTTCACAATGCTCCTGAAAAGCCGGCACGCGCAGATCATGGAAGGTCGGCCGGACAAAGGGCCAGGGCAGTTCAAGGCTGACCCTAACCGCGCTGGCGGGACAGTGTTCGTCGCTCCGGAACTAGTCGCGGGGACACTCGCCAAGGGCTTCGAAACTTGTCGCGGCCTGACAAGCCCACTACATCGGGCGATCTTCATGATGTTTGTGATCTCAGAAGTTCACCCTTTCGCGGACGGCAACGGCCGCGTGGCGCGCATCATGATGAACGCGGAGTTGGTCGCCGCCGGAGAGAGCCGAATCATCGTGCCGACGGTGTTCCGCAACAACTATCTGGCAGCATTGAAGGCGCTGTCGCAGAACCAGATTGCGGGAGCGATCGTTCGCACATTGGATTTTGCGCAGCGCTACACAGCAGCAGTGGATTTTGCGGACCTGGACTGGGCACGGCTGATGCTTGATCGGACAAACGCATTCATGGATCCGAATGAGGCCGACACGGCAGGGATGCGATTGTTAATGCCAACACCCGAGATCCTCGCAAGGCCCTAGAAGTAGCTGCTGGCTACCACGTGCATGGACAGGTTACTCGCTCAGCTTCCTGCTGAGACTGATACACAAAATGGATCACAGCGCTCAAACTATGAATGGGAAGCCTATGCAAATTGGCGTTAAGCTCAATCCATCTGGTTGGTAGGACCGAATCGACCAGAAACGACACAGTTGGGACGCGTGGTTGTCGTGCAGCCGATGAATCCAAGAGCCAATACCCGGGAGCGAAAGGTTGTTAGAAATTCAGGCGCAATTCTCGCGCCATCCGTACGCCGGATTGCCCGCCATTGCCCGCGAAATCACAAAAAGCGCTGCAACCTATTGATTCCATGGCAGTTATTCTGGCGGTGAGGGTGGGATTCGAACCCACGGAACCCGTTAGGGTTCAACGGTTTTCGAGACCGCCCGATTCAACCACTCTCGCACCTCACCGCACGCGTGGCTTGACTATAGAATTATAGCGTGACCAAGAGTGTTTTCGCTTTGGCGGTGCGTTCCTTTGCTTTGGTGATTCTGGCGGTGCTGGCCGTGTCTCCAGCGGCGTGGGCGCAGGTGGATTATCAGCGGGATGTTCATCCGGTGCTGGCGGCCAAGTGCTTTGCTTGCCATGGCGGGGACAAGCGGTCCGGCGGGTTGTCGCTGGGGGACTACCAGAGCGTGCTCGATGGCGGGCGCAGCGGGGCGGCGGTGGTGCCGGGCGAGGGCAGCGAGAGCTTGCTGGTGCGGCGGGTGAACGGTGAGATCAAGCCGGTGATGCCGCCGGCCGGCGCGCCTTTGAATGAGCGCGAAGTGGCCGTGCTGCGGGCCTGGATTGATCAAGGTGCACGCTCGGCTCCGACGGCGGCCGCAGCCAAGCGGCGGTTTGTGGCGCCGCTGGAGCTGACCAAGCCGACGGCGACCTTTGAAGAACTGCTGGATGTGTATCTAAAGAAGAATGGCGTGACGGCCGCGCCCGTGGCTGACGCCGTTTTTGCGCGGCGGGTCTATCTGGACTTGTGGGGCTTTCTCCCCTCGCCGGAGCAGTTGCGTGAATTCACTAGTGACAAGGGTGCCGACAAGCGCGGCCGGCTGGTGCGGCAACTGCTCGCCCATCGCGAAAATACGTCCGAGCATTGGCTCTCCTACTGGAACGACCTGCTGCGCAATGAAGATCGGTTTGGTACCTACGGCGGCGACCGGCTTTCGATCAGCCCATGGCTGAAGCAGGCGCTTTCCGACAACATGCCGTTTGACCGGATGCTGCGCACGCTGTTGAACCCGCGCGAGAAGACGGACCCGGAGGGCTTCATCCGCGGCGTCAACTGGCGCGGCGAAGCCAACGCTTCGCAGATGCCCTGGATCCAGGCGGCGCAGAATACGGCGCAGGTCTTTTTGGGGATCAACCTGAAGTGCAACTCCTGCCACGACAGCTTTATCAGCAAGTGGAAGCTGAAGCAGGCCTACGGTCTGGCGGCCTATTTTTCACCGGACCCCAAGCTGGAGCTGGTCCGCTGCGATGCGGCGACGGGTGAGCACACCACCGCGCACTTCCTCTATCCGCAGCTCGACCGGCCCGCGGGCGAGACGCTGAACGAGCGCCGGGCCGCCGCAGCCGACATCTTTACGGACCCGCGCAATGGCCGCACGCCGCGAACGATGGTGAACCGGATCTGGGCCAAGCTGCTGGGTCGTGGCATCGTGGAGCCGGTCGACGACATGGACCAGGAGCCGTGGTCGCCCGAGATTCTGGACCGGCTGACCAGCGACTTTGTGGAGCACGGTTACGATCTGCAGTGGCTAATCTCGACCATCATCAGTTCGAAGGCGTATCAGCTGCCTTCGGTGGCGCAGCCAGAGGCAGTGTTTCGTGGCCCGGCCATTCGCCGGGTGACGGCGGAGCAGTTTATCGACAGCATCTCGGCGATCACGGGTGAGTGGCCGGTGCTGCAGTTGAATAATTCGCGCGAAGCACGCTACGTGCGCGAAGCTCGGCTGGCGTCTTCACCCTTGAGCCGCGCGCTGGGACGGCCCTTCCGGGATCAGGTGATTACGGAACGGGCGACGGAGGCCACTACGCTGCAGGCGCTGGAACTGGTGAATGGCAAGGATCTCTACCAGCTGGTCTATCGCGGGGCGAGGCGGATGCTGGGGCAACTGCCGCCGGCGCCGAAGCCGCTGTTCGATTCGCTCGTCATGCGCGGCGACACCAAGCCGGTGGCGATCGATCTACCGGTGGCGGGCTTGAAGCAACTGTATCTGGTGGTGGCGGATGCAGGCTCGTACGCGACGGACATGGTGAAAACCAACTGGACTACTGACGCGTTTGGGGTGATCGACACCGGCGCGGTTTCGACCAAGGTGGTGGAGCTGACGGGCAAGAATCTTGATCGCTTCAAGGCCTCGGTTCGGGTGGACCCTTCGGTCCATCGCAGTGACATCAATCCGTCGGTGCGGTTTTTTGTTTTCGCCGAAAAGCCGAACTATCAACAACTGGTCCCGGTGGCGGAGCAGAGGCCGGCACCGCTGGCGGAGACCGCCAAGGCTCAGCTGGCGCGGCGGGTCTTCCAGCATGCGATGGGGCGCGATCCGCTGCCGCGTGAACTGCGGCTGCTGCGGACCGAGACGCCAGAAGAGTTGGCGGATCTCGTGTGGGCCTTGTCGATGACGCCCGAATTTCAGTTGATTCCGTAAGAGGAGATAAAGCAATGATCACCATGGACCGGCGAACTTTTCTCTCCACTCTGGCAGCGGCTTCCGGGCCCGCGTTGCAGGCTTCAGAACAGAAGCTGACGCCCACCGCGGACACGATGATCGTGCTGTGGATGGGCGGCGGCATGGCGCAGACGGAGACGTTTGACCCCAAGCGCTACACGCCCTACGCCCCGGGCACGCCGTCGAACCAGGTGCTGTCTACCTTCAAGCCGATCGACACGGTGGTGGATAACATCAAGCTCACCGAAGGCCTGGAAAACATCGCCCAGGTGATGGACCGCGGCACGCTGATCCGCAGCTATCAGGCGGCGGACCTGGGGTTCATTCTGCATTCGCGGCATCAGTACCACTGGCACACGGGTTACGCTCCGCCGCAGACGGTCGCGATGGCGCACATTGGCGCGATGATCTCGAAGACGTTGGGGCCGCGCAATGCGGAGATGCCCGCGTTTATTGACGTCGGGCAGGACATGGAGATCGGCGCGGAAAGCCAGGCGGTGAAGGCGTTCCACACGGCGGGCTTCCTGGGGGCGGAGCACGGCCCGTTCATGATCGTGAACCCGGAGGACGCAGCGTCGAGCGTCCGGCCGCTGAAGGAGCTGGGCGACAAGCGCTTTCAGAGCCGACGGGAGCTGTGGCGGCAGTTGACGAAGAACTCGCCATTGCAGCAGGCGGGCGGGTTCCAGAAAGAGTCGCTATTGCGGTCGGTGGAATCGGCGCACCGGCTGCTCGATTCAGCCTCGGCCAAGGCGTTTGACCTGTCGCTGGAACCCAAGGCCAGCTTTGACCGCTACAACACGGGCCGCTTCGGCCAAGGCTGCCTACTCGCGCGGCGGCTGACGGAGGCGGGGGCGCGGTTTATCGAAGTCACCACCGAGTATGTCCCCTTCCGCCACTGGGACACGCACGAAAACGGGCATGAGCGCGTGGTCGAGATGAAGCGGCAGATCGACCGTCCGATCGCGCAACTGGTGCGCGACCTCGAAGAACGCGGCCTGCTGAACCGCACGCTGATCGTGCTGGCCAGCGAGTTCGGGCGCGACATGATGATGGAAGGCAAGCCGGGCAATCTCGTCAAGAACCAGGTGGACGTGCCCGACATCATTAACAGCACCAAGCACTACGGCATGCACCGCCACTTCACCGACGCGGGCAGCGTGCTGCTATTCGGCGGCGGCATGAAGCGCGGCTATCTTTACGGCGAGACTGCGCCCGAGCGGCCCTGCAAAACGATCAAAAACCCGATCGGCATTGAAGATCTGCACGCAACGCTCTACCGCGCCATGGGCATCCCAGCGGACACGGCCTACATCACCGAGAAGCGGCCGGTCTATGTGACTCGTGATGGCAAGGGCAAAGTGGTGACGGACTTGTTGGCCTAGAGCTACGGCTTAGGGCCGAGCCTTGATCCCGAAATCGCGCTCCACGGCGGCGTACCAGGAGTCGTCATCGAGGGCGTTCCAGTCTACCCACTGCTCATCGTTGAGCGATGCCCGCCAGCCGACGAACGGCGCGGCGTTGGGGCCGGGGAGGTGGCGTAGCTGCCACGTGCCGCTTTCGATGATGCTGCGGATGAGCGTGGCCGAAGCTTCGGGCGGCACCGGGTTGGCGAGCGATGCCTGGAACAGGCGACCGAAGCGGGCGGGTTGAGGATAGAGGGACGGAGGTGCATCGCCGATGTTGCGGGCCATGCGCGTGTCCTGAATTCCTGGCTCCACGAGTGCCACCCGGATGTTGAACGGCTTTACTTCGCCCGCCAGCGCTTCAGTGATCCCTTCCACGGCGAACTTTGAGGCACAATAGGCACCCATGGGTGAGTGGGCAATGCGGCCCGCGATGGAGCTGACGTTGATGATGCAACCCTCGCGGCGCGCGCGCATCTGCGGGAGAACCGCCTGCATGCAGCGAACGCTTCCGAAGTAGTTGGTATTCATGACCGCGATGACGGACTCCAACGGCAGCTCTTCCACTGACCCATGGACTTCGATCCCCGCGTTGTTGACCAGCACATCAATCGGCTCCGCAATCGCCGCGAAACAGGCGCGGACAGAATCGTCGGAATCGACGTCCAGTGTCATGACTTCCAAAGGCAGCTTTTCCGCTGCGGCAACCTCCGCCAGTTGCGGTGCCTTGGCGGGATTCCGCATCGTGGCGAACACACGGTGGCCAGCGCGGGCCAATTCGAGAGCCGTGGCATAGCCGATCCCCATACTGCAGCCGGTGATAAGGACATTGGACATATGGGTGAAGAATGGCATCGGGCGTATACGACGCAGGGGCTTGCGGCAAAGTGGTCGGTGGTATTGTTGGCGTCGGGAGGGGGGCAGGGCCTCGCTTCAGGCAACGCGAGTATGGTGAGGCCACGCGCGAGATACAATGTATCTCAGGAGCAAGCGAAGATGGCGACAACCATGGTCCACGTCCGGGTCGATGAGCAAACGAAACTGCGGGCGTCGGAAACGCTTGCCGGTATGGGCATCTCCGTATCGGACGCGGTGCGGATGCTGCTCGTTCGTGTCGTAGCGGAGCAGGCGTTGCCTTTCGACGTGAAAATCCCTAACGTCACGACGGTCAAGGCACTTCGGGCCTCGAATCAGGGCAAGGGAAAGCGGCTGAAGTCGGCCGACGCATTGTTCAAGGATCTGGGTATCTGAAGCGATGCTGACCCCGGTACGAGGGGCGCAGTTCAAGCGCGACGTTAAGCTGGCCCAAAAGCGGGGCAAGGACATGGCGAAGCTGAAGTCGCTGGTTGTTCTGCTCCTCGAAGGTGATCCGTTACCGCCCCGCTACAAGGACCATCCGCTAGGCGGTGAGTGGAAGGGCTTCCGCGACGCCCATATCGAGCCGGATTGGTTGCTGATCTACCGAGTGGCCGCCACGACGCTTCATCTCGTTCGGACAGGGACGCACGCGGACTTGTTCTGAAGGATTAGGTCTCACTCAAAAAAAAGGACCAGTCCACACCCGAGGGGGCGCGAACTGGTCCATTGGTTAGCAGAGCGCTTCAGCGCCCGAAACTAGTTGGTGTTGTCGTTGGTGCGGCTCTCGTCGCGGACCTTGTCGTAGAGGGTGTACCACTTCTTCTGGGCGTCCGAACCGGCGTACTTCTTCAAGGAGTCTTCGCTCTCGAACTCCATCACGATCATGTTCGGGAACTCGGCGATCTGGTTCTTGATGCCCTTCAGCCAAACGCGCTTCAGGCCGGGGTAGGCCATTTCCGCGGCGCCGTTGAGGGCCTTGTCGATGTCGGCCTTGGAGGCTTCCTTCTTAAAGCGGACGTTGATCACGTGGATCACGGTCTTGGGCCGCTCCGCGGCGATGGTCGCGGTGGCCGTCAGGGCACCAGCGAGGACGAGACTGGCGATTAGCTTCTTCATGGAATGCTCCTAGTAAGTATTCGTAGGTTGGGTGGTTATTGACCGGAAGACTGGAAAGCCTTCGCATGGTCTTTCAAGAACTGTTCCAAACCCTTGTCGGTCAAGGGATGGTTGAACAGCATGTCGACAACTTTGAACGGCATGGTGCCGATGTGGGCACCGGCTTCGGCGGATTCGACCACATGCAGCGTACTGCGGAGGCTGGCCGAGAGGATCTGCGTCTTGAAGCCGTAGTTAGAGTAGATCTTGGCGATGGAACGGATCAGGTCCATGCCCGTCAACCCGATATCGTCCAGACGGCCGACAAACGGGCTGATGATGTAGGCACCAGCCTTGGCCGCCAGCAAGGCCTGCGCCGCCGTGAAGCAGAGGGTGACGTTGGTGCGGATGCCTTCGCCGGAGAGCGTTTTGCAAGCCTTGATGCCATCGCGGATCAGCGGCAGTTTGACGACGATATGCTTGTGGATCTTGGCCAGCTTACGGCCTTCCGAGACCATGTGCTCGTATTCGGTGGCCACTACCTCCGCCGAGATGTCGCCATCGATAATGTCGCAGATGCGGGCGATCTGTTCTTCAATCGGGCGCCCTTCCTTGGCGATCAGGCTGGGATTGGTGGTGACACCGTCCACGATGCCCCAATCCGCGCCCCTGCGGAGTTCGTCCAGATTCGCGGTATCGAGAAAAATTTTCATATGGCCTCGCTAACAACGGTATTTTCGAGCGTGCCGACACCGGCCACCTCAATACGAATCACATCGCCCGGATTTACCGGACCAACACCCTCCGGAGTGCCGGTGGCGATTAAATCGCCCGGCTCCAGGGTCATAAACCGGCTGACAAACTCCAGGATAACAGGGATCGGAAAGATCAAATCCCGGATGGAGCCATTCTGCTTCATCTCTCCGTTGACGAACGTTCTCACGCCCAGCGCCGCTTCATCCACCTGAGCGCGCTCCACGATCTCAGAACCCACGCAGCAGAACGTGTCAAAACCCTTGCCGCGGGTCCACTGGCCGTCCTTGCGCTGCAGGTCCCGCGCGGTGACATCGTTGACAACGGTATAGCCGTAAACGTAATCCATCGCGTTGGCGGCCTTGATGTTGCGCGCGGTCTTCGAGATGACCAGGCCAATCTCACCTTCGTAGTTCACATTGGTGGAGATCGCCGGGTAGACGATGGGGGCGCCGTTGTCGTTCAGTGACGAAGGCGGCTTCAGGAAGATCAGCGGTTCAGCCGGAACCTCGTTGCCGAGCTCTTCGGCGTGCTTCTTGTAGTTACGGCCGACGCAGACCAGTTTCGATGGGCGTTGGCCGTCAAACGGGCCGCCTACATAGCGGCCATTGCGGAATTGGGTCATGGAAGAATTACCTCGATGATGGAAGAAACAGGGCTTGCATTGCCCTTACGGTCGACAGCGGAGACCGCGTACTTATAGGCGCGGCCGGAAACAACAGTCTTGTCGCTGTAGCTGGGTCCGGAAACGGAGCTGGCCAGCAGCTTGCCATCGCGGAAAACGCGATATTCGGCCCAATCAGCCGCCGTACTGCGGTCCCAGGAGAGTTCGATGGAGGAGACGCCGCTCAGGGCGGTCACATTGGTGGGCGTGTCTGGTGGAAAGACGTCAACCGGGGTGATGGTGACGGTCGCGGGGCTTTCGCTTTCGGCTGCGCCGTTGATGCCAATCACTTCGTAGTCGTACTTCTTGTCGAACTCGGTGGTGGAGTCCATGTAGGGCGCACGCGGCGTGGTGGCCAGCAGGGCCTGGTCGCGGAAGATGCGATAGGCGCGGGCGCTGCCGGTCCAGCTAAGTTCAACTCCCGTGGGCACGGCTTTGGCTTCCAAGGCGGTGGGCGTGGCCACCGGCGCTACGACGTTCAGCGTCACCACATTGGACCAGTCCGACAGGCGGCCGCTGGGGCCTTGGGTCCGCGCGCGCAGCTGAATTCGCTGGCCCACCCAGGCGGCCACCGGAATCACCTTTTCGGCTGGCGTGGCCTCGTTGATCTGGATCTCCAGCGGGCCGGGCTTCGCGATGGTGAGGCCATCGGTGGTTAATGCGGGCGGCGTGAAATCGACGTAGATGTTGGCACCGCGCTGGACCGCGCGAAGGTCGGCGATGGCTTGCGGGATCTTCAGTGCGGGTGGCAGGGGCTCACCAATGTAGGCGCAGCTGGAGAGCAGAACCACCCCGATAGTCAGCGCCGCGCGAACGCCAGTTCCGATTAGCCCCATGCGTAAGCTTGGGGCTTGTACTGCATGCCCAAAGTGGGACAAGCCCCAAGCTGACGCATGGGGCTCGATGTTCCGCCAAAATGGGGCGCGCGGTGACATTCGCTCTAGAGGATGTAGCGGCTCAAGTCTTGATCTTGCACGATGGCGGCCAGTTGCTTGCGGACATACTCGCCGTCAATTTTGACGGTCTTCTTCTTCAGGTCCGGCCCGGCGAAGGAGATCTCTTCCAGCACCTTTTCGAGAATCGTGTGCAGGCGGCGGGCACCAATGTTTTCCGCGGTCTCGTTCACCCGCGCCGCCAGCCGAGCCAGTTCTTCCAGCGCGTCATCGGTGAAGCTGAGCTTGATGCCTTCGGTTTCGAGCAGCGCGATGTACTGCTTGATCAGCGCATTCTTCGGCTCTTTCAGAATTCGGATAAAGTCCTTCTCGGTCAGCGCTTGCAGCTCAACGCGGATGGGGAAGCGGCCCTGCAGTTCCGGGATCAGGTCGCTTGGCTTGGAGACATGGAACGCTCCCGCGGCGATGAACAGGATATGGTCCGTGCGGACGAAGCCATAGCGAGTGTTGACGGTGGTGCCTTCGACGATGGGCAGGATGTCGCGCTGGACGCCTTCGCGCGAGACATCGGGGCCATGGCCGCCTTCGCGACCGGCGATCTTGTCGATTTCATCGAGGAAGATCATGCCACTGCGTTCGACGCGTTCGACGGCGATGCGCGTCACCTGCTCCATGTCGATCAGCTTTTCTTCTTCTTCCTGGATCAGGTAGTCCAGCGCTTCATCGACGCGCATTTTGCGACGGCGGGTCCGGTTGCCGAACAGGTTGGAAAAGATGTCCTTGATGTTGGAATCCATCTCGTCCATGCCCATGTTGGTGGCGATTTGGAGCTGCGGCCCGCGCTCCTTGACGTCCAGCTCAACGATGCGGTCGTCGAGTTTGCCGGCGCGCAGTTTCTCCCGCATCTTGTCGCGGGTTTTGTCGGCGGATTCGCCGGGCTCGGGCTGTGGCGGGAACAGCAGATCGAGCAGCACTTCCTCGGCCTGTTTTTCGGCCTTGTCCGCCACTTCATTCAGCCGCTCTTCGCGCACCATGTCGATCGAGATTTCCACCAGGTCGCGGATCATTGACTCCACATCGCGGCCCACATAGCCCACTTCGGTGAACTTGCTGGCTTCCACCTTCAGGAAGGGCGCGTTTGAGAGCTTGGCCAACCGGCGAGCGATCTCGGTTTTGCCCACGCCAGTGGACCCAATCATGAGGATGTTCTTGGGCATCACTTCTTCGGCCATTTCGGGCGGCAGCTTCTGCCGGCGGATCCGGTTGCGGAGAGCGATGGCGACAGCCTTCTTGGCATCGGCTTGGCCGACCACATACTTGTCGAGCTCGGCCACAATCTCGCGCGGTGTCAGCTCATCGAGCAGCGGCGAACCATCGGGCGGTTGAGAAGGCAGGTAAATCACCATGATCTTGGGGGGGCACTCGTGAGTTTATCGTGTCGTGTGGACTTGTGAAGCGATCTTGCGGCACATCCGGGGCGGGCGTAAACCGGCGGGATGCATCAGGCTTGTGCCGCGGGCGGCGGCGCAATCTCTTCAAAGATCACGTTCTGGTTGGTGTAGATGCAGATGTCGGCGGCGATCTGCATCGCCTTCTCGACGATCTGGCGCGCTGGCAGCTCAGTATTTTCGAGCAGGGCTTGCGCCGCCGCTTTCGCAAACGGTCCGCCGGAGCCAATGGCGGCGATGTGCGAATCGGGCTCGATCACATCACCGTTGCCGGAAAGCAGAAACGTGTTCTTGTCGTCGGCGACGATCAGCATGGCTTCCAGATGGCGTAGCATCTTGTCGGTCCGCCAGTCCTTGGCCATCTCGACGGCCGAACGGGCGAGGTTGCCAGAATGCTGCTCCAGCTTGGCTTCAAAACGGGAAAACAAAGCGAAGGCATCGGCCGTCGATCCGGCAAACCCGGCAATCACTTTGTTGTTGTACAGGCGGCGGAGCTTTTTGGCGGAAGCCTTCAGTACTTCACTGCCAAAGGTGACCTGTCCATCTCCGGCAATCACAACCTGCCCGCCGCGGCGGACGCACAGGATGGTGGTGGAACGAATGCGAGGGCTCAAACTAGTAGTTTAGCCTTTTTGGCCGCCAGGGACGATGATTGCGATCGGGCGGTGACAATGACAAATCTCATGAGTCGCTAAGCAGTACTTCCCGGCCCTGAGCGAGGTAAGCAGCAAAGGCAAGTGCCTCTTGGATATCAGGCTCAAGGAGTATGGATATGATCAACAGCGCGCGGCCTATGTCTCAGCCCTTGATGGAAAAGTAAACGAAAGCAAGGCCCATGAGGCACTTGACGAAAACTTGCGTGAGGGCCTTAGCGGCCTTCTGAATATCAGCAGACCCCGAATAGGACAGCGCAACAAACAGGCCAATGATAGCTAGGGCATCGACGGCGAAGATGATCCGGGTCATCTTTGTGAACCTTCTGTCGCCATGAGGAACGGCCGGGGCCGGAGGGGCCTCGGGCACAGCGCTAGCAGGGTCTGGCACTTCTGCCGCAGTCTCTAGCGGCTCAACGGCTTCTATGCCCACGTCAATCGGCTCACGGTCCGGGCCTGATGACGCGGGTGAGTTCGGAGTAAGACTGCCAAACTCGCGTGCTGGACGCCATCGACCCGCGCCCTCATCGAACACGAGCGTTTCCGGCGTCAAAACGCCTTGCTCCGACAACTCCAAGAGAGAGAGCCGCAGCCCGAGACAACCTGCTCTCTGCCGGTGCGATCAATGAACCTGAAATTCATGGCGTCCGTATTGCATTGATCTGTTCTAAGCGCTGGAAGGAGGCTAACTGGGGCCATGAACGTTTCGCGCGCCTGATTCCGTCGCATGCACCGGCATCTCATGGCCACCTGCGCGAAGATAAGGTAATGCCTTCTTTTGCGGTAGAAACGCCTCAGCGCAACTACCAAGCCATTGTCGAGCGCGGTGCCCTTGGGCGCACGGCGGAGTTTATCCCGGCTCGGGCCGGGCGGGTTTTTGTGGTTTCGACGCGCGATGTGTGGGAACTGCACGGCGCCCGCATGGAGGCCGCGCTGGCGGGCCGGGCGCATACGGTACTCTTTTTTCCCGGTGGGGAAGAGCGCAAGCGGATGGCCGAAGTGGAAGCGCTGGCCGAGCAGATGGTGGCGGCGGGTGGCGACCGGTCCAGCCTCGTTATCGCCTTCGGCGGCGGTATTGTCAACGACCTGGGCGGGTTTCTGGCGGCCATCTTCATGCGCGGCCTCCCGGTGATCCAGGTGCCGACGACATTGCTGGCGCAGGTGGATGCGGCCGTGGGCGGCAAGACGGGCGGGAATCTGGTGTCCGGCAAGAATTTGTTTGGCGCCTTCCACCAGCCCCTAGTGGTGTTGATCGACCCCGACGTCCTGGCGACGCTGCCGGAACGCGAGTATCGCGCCGGGCTTTACGAGATTCTGAAGGCGGGCGTCATCCGCAGTCCAGAGCTATTCGCCACCATGGCGGAACGATCGAAAGCCGTGCTGGCGATGGAGCCGGTGGTGGTGGATGAGATCATCAGCGAAAGCGTCCGCATCAAGGCGGAGGTGGTGACGGCGGACGAGCGGGAAGGCGACCTGCGGCGCATTCTCAACTTTGGCCACACGATCGGCCATGCGCTGGAGGCCGAGACGCAGTACAAGTATTTTCTGCACGGTGAGGCGGTGGCCTTCGGAATGAAAGCCGCCACGCGGCTGGCGGAGCTGGAGGGTGTCCTGGCGCCTCCAGTGGCGGCGGAGATTCTGGCGTCGATTGATCTCTATGGCCCCATTCCGGCGATGCCGGACTACGTTACGGCGGAGGCGCTGGTGGGCCGCACTGGAGCGGACAAGAAGACCATCCAAGGGAAAGTGCACTTTGTACTGCCGGACCGGATTGGTAGCGTCGTCATCAAGAGCGGGATTTCGCCTGAAGTGGTCCGCACCGCCGTGGAAGCGGCGCTGAAGGCATGAGCAACCAACGCCCGCCCGTGGCCGGGACCACGCCGGACGGGACAGCATCAGAAGAACAGGCAGCGCAATGGGTCCGCGGCATGTTTGGCCGCGTGGCACCACGCTATGACCTGCTGAACCACCTGCTATCGGCCAATATCGACAAGATGTGGCGGGCACGGACGGTGGAGATGGTGTCGCCGTGGCTGAACCGGCCCGGGGCGCGGGTGGTCGATTTGGCGTGCGGGACTTGTGATCTGCTGCGCGCGCTGGAAGGCGGCGGCCCGGCCCAATCGTTCGGCAGTGATTTCTGCCACCCGATGCTGACCGCGGCACAGAAGAAGCAACTGCGCAGCCCTCTGTTTGAGGCCGATGCTCTCCAACTGCCGGTGCGTGACGGGTCGTTTGATCTGGTGACGGCGGCCTTCGGCTTCCGCAACTTTGCCAACTACCGGCGGGGCCTGGCGGAGATGTACCGGGTGCTGAAGCCGGGCGGACTGGTGGCCATTCTCGAATTCTCGACCCCGCCCAATGCGGCCTTTGCCGCGCTCTACAACTGGTATTCCACTCAAGTGCTGCCCAAGATCGGCGGGCTGCTGTCGGGCGCGCCTGACGCCTACACCTACCTCACCGAGTCCGTGAAGAAGTTCCCCGGAGCAGAAGCACTGGCGGAGGAGATGGAGGCCACCGGTTACGCCCGCGTCCGCTTTGAGCGGATGACGTTTGGCATTGTTGCGCTACATCTGGGTGAAAAGCCCAACCCCTCTGCGTAAATCGGCCCATCTGGGCTGGCATCCAGCGGCATTCGCTTTGAAAAGCTTGGTTTTCCAGTGATTCTGCTTTGGCATTCGGAATGCATCGTAAAGGGATGTAAGGAGTTCCGAAAATGACACTTCAAATTCTGGTGGGTTTCTGGATCATGCTGGCGGCGGCCGTAGCCGTGATCGCGATTTACCGTGGTCTCGTGGCACGCGACGATGATGAGTTTGTGCACCTGGGCCGCAATCAAGAGCAGTTGTTGAAGTCTCAGGCAGCCTTGGGCAGCAAGATCAATACGCTCGACAAATGGGGCAAGGCGCTGACGGCGGTGACGTTCGCGTATGGCGCGGTGCTGGCGGGTGTCTACCTTTATGGCGAGTTTATTGAGCAGTCCCGGCGGTCGGCGATGGGTAGCTAGGTTCTGTTGACCCGGGGCCGCGGCTGAGCGGCGGCCCCATATGAGTCTGGCGGGCAAGAAGGTGGAAAAGACATGTTGACATTCAAACCGGCTGATCGCGGGTGGCACCCGGTCGCGATGGTCGTAGTAGCGATGTTGATCGGGGTGCAGCAGGCGCCGGCAATGGCGAGTGCGGAAGACGGCTCGCTAAAGGCGAAGGAGGTGAAGGAACTGGTGGCCCATGCCAAGTCACCGGCCGATCACATGAAACTCGCCCATCATTACGCCGCGCAGGCGGCTAAGCATGAGGCCGAGGCCGCCGAACATCAAGCATTGGCCACCGAGTATGCCAAGCATCCGCCGATCACCGCGGGCAAGCATCCTACGGGGCCGAACACCGCAGAGCACTGCCGGTCACTGGCAGAGCACTGCCAGAACGCGGCCAAGTCGATGCGCGCTTTGGCCGCCATGCATGAAGGTATGGCGAAGCAGGCCACCCACTAACTAGGACCCTTGGCTATAGGTGGCAGTCACTGACGGCACGGCTTTGCGGGCCGGTAGCGGGTTCCTCACCCAACTCCGGCCACTCCCCAGCTGAGCACTCCACGGGAGCGGCTGCCGGGCGAGACATTGGCCATCGAGACGCGCATTCCCTGGAAGGTGCGCGAGTATCACTCCGCCAGTGCCTGCTCGATGGCCGCTCCCAGCTCAGTTTCGGACTGCGTGGTAGAGATAAACAGTTCCTGCCGCGCGCCGGAGGCCAGGGCGATGGCCTTCCATCCATTCTGCGTGGGTACCGTGATCCGAACTTTCACCGGGCCGCGTGCGTCGCGCACCGGGCTGATGCGTCCGGGCACGATGCTGCGGATTTCGGGCGTGGCCGCCAGCAGCCGCTCCAGGACGGGGCGCAGCTTGTCGATGATCGAATGCTCAATCTTGAGGCGGTTGTTGGCGGCGCGCAGCTTCATGGCGATGACCCTACTTGAAAGACTGCTTGTAGACGAAGTCCACGCTGAGCACGCCGTTCTCATCACGCGTCATGATGGCGGAGAATTGGCGGCTGAGATCCCAGGCGACGCGCACGATCTGCTGTTGCGCGCGGTTGAGGTTGGTGATGTAGGTGACGGTGACGTCGCGTGACACCTGCTGTTCCACGGTGAGCCGCGCTTGGGGCGTGTTGTCCAGGCCGATTAGCTGAGGGTCGATCTTCAGGCGGGAGATTCCGAAGAAGCGCTGCAAACGGCCGCCGGAGGAAGCGCTGATGGCGGAATCGAGAATGGCGTTGCCGCCCGCCGTCAACGGGTCGGCGGAGCGCCCGGGGGCGGTGTAGTTCGACGTGGTGCTGCCAGGAGTCCGGCCCACCGCCAGCAGTGCGAGAATCTCCGATGACTGCAAGGGCGGGTCGGAGCGGTAGGACATATTCAAGCGGCTAATGGGTCCGGCAAAGCTGAGTGACACGACGATGCCGCGAATGCGCGTTTCCAGGTCGAGGTCCACTTGGGGGTCCAGGCGCACCGGGTTCACAAAATCGATCTCACCGCGGTTGATGGTGTAGTCGGTGCCAAAGAACACGATGCGGCCTTGAGTGATCGAGACCCGCCCCAGCACCACCGGCCGCGCCGGCGTGCCGCGCAGCCGTAGATCGATATCGGCCTGCACGTCGCGGGTCAGCTCAGTGGCAAGTTCAGCGGACTGCGCCGTGTCCACCCGGACGTCCAGTGTCATGTTGCGCAGAAAGTCGTTCTGGGGCGCGCCGGTGAGCGGTTGCACGGGCCGTGAGAGCAGGCCGCCCAGGTCCGTGGTGGGCGTCAACGCGGCTCGCAGAATACTGACCGTGCCGGAAAGCAGGCTGCGGCGGGTGGTCCCGGTTAGGGTGACCGAAGCGTTCACCTGTGTCGAAACGCCCTCCGGGTAACGGATGCGCACGCGGTCCAGCATGCCTTGCAGCTGATAGCTGACGTCCTGCCCAAAGCCGACAAAGCCGCCGAGCGAGACCTTACCCCCACCGGTCTCCGCGTTCAGTGATTCGATGGTGGCGCGTGAGCGGTCAAACAGTACCGTGCCATTCACCTTGTCCAGGCCGTTGGCGACACCCCGGAGATAGAAGGAAGCGTCGCGGAGCTGCATGCGGCCTTCCACCAGCGGGTTCTTCAGCGGACCGCGGATACGGGCGTTCACCGTGGAGGCACCGGCCGAGATCAGGTCCGGCCGGATGGCGCGGAACACGGCCAGGTTGACGGCACCGCGGAGCAGGAAGTTCCACGCGCTGTCGCGGGTGAAGTTGATGCTGCCCAGGGCATCGAGCTGGGTGTCCTTGCCGATCAGCCGGGCCTTCTCCACCGCCAGGCCTTGGGGCGAGAGCACGAACACTAGATCGCCCTGGTTGGCCAGGGTCAAATCAGCGGCGGTCATGCCCGGCACGACATCTTCGCGCAGCGGCGTCAGCCGCACCGTCTTCAGCGCTACTTGCGCCACGATGGACTGCGCGTCCAACAGACGGCCTTCCAGGCGCGCCGTCCCTTCGATCAAGCCGCCAAATGGAATCTCGATGCCCAGCAGCTTGGATAGCAGCGCGGGCGTCACGCCGGCCAGCGTGGCTTGCCCTCGGCCCGGCATCTGCCCGCCCAGCGACCACGTCCCCCGGAGGCTGAGCTTGCCGCCATCAAGCGCCGCATCCCCGGTCACCTCCACGCCGCCGGACGTCGAGACGGCACGCAGAGAGGTCTCCACACCCCGGATGTTCCCCTTCACCACACCATCCAGCGACAGCATGTCCGGGCGGCCGTCAGTCAGCCGGAATCGGCCCCGTGCCTGGCCGGAAGCGGTGCCCTGCTCAAACTGCCAGCTCAAGGACGAACCATTGAAGCTAATGTCGCCGCCGTCGGTCCAGGACAACTGCGTGGTCAGCTTGCTGGGGCCGGACACCAGTTCGGCATTCTGCAGCTCAATCGAAGTCAGAGTGCCCTGAAAACGGGAGGTCAACCGGTCAAAGGCATAGCCCAGGTAGGCGGGCTTCTCGACCCGCAACTCCCCGGTGGCGCGCGGCGCGGACCAGGTGCCGCTCACCGTGAAGGTGCCGGAGCCGGTACCAGTCACCGGAGTCCGGGCCAGTGGCAGGGTGGCCAGGTCCACGGTGCGGACGGTCACTTGACCTTGCAGTGCACTGGACGCCAGCAGACGCCAGTCATCCAGCGTCGCTTCCACCGCGCCGCTGGCGGTGAGCCCCGCGCGGGTGGCCGTGGTGTTGACGAAGTTGACGCCGGTGGAGGAGGCCGCTAGTTGACCACTGATGCGGTCCAGCGGCTGTCCGGCGACGGTTACCAGCCGGCCGTCAAAGCTGGATTCCACCGTGATCGCTTCCAGCTTGCCTTCGGCCCGGCCGGTGAACACCAGTTCGCCGCCCGCGCGGACGGCCACGGGCAACTCCCGAGGTGGCTCCTTCAAGATGAACTTCAGCACCGGCAGAACATCGGCGGGGTTCCGGGTGCGCAACTGGAGATCCAGGCCCGCCGGCAGTGAGCCCCGGGCATTCAGCCGCGTCGAGCCCAGCACCAGCGACGAAGGGCCCAGCCGCAACAAGCCGCCCTCGGCGGCCGCATAGTGCAATTCGACCCCGCCACTCACCGCCAGCGGACCTTCGATGGCCGTCAGCGTCAGGTCGGTATCCACCCGCAGCGGCGCCCCGCGCAGTTCCAGCGTGCCATCCACACTCGCGCTCAGATCGTGTGGCAGCCGTACATCCCGCACGCGGCCCATCAGGCGGTAGTTGGTGGCGGAGACCACTTCCGCATCGCCCCGGAACTCGCCGCCGAGTAGTGACGCCGCCAACCCCGTGGCGCGCAGCCCGGCCGGGGTTAGTTCGACGTGGGCCGTCGCGTTGATGCCGCGGACCACTTCCTGCGCCACCTCCAGCGTCAGACCCCGGCCCGCTAGATCGCCCTGCGCGCGCCAGCCCGCTGGAGACCAGTTCAGCTGCACGGGCCCAGTGACCGATCCATCGCGCGCCTGGGGCAGCTTCAACAGCTGCGCCCACTGCGTCACGTTGCCTTCCACTTCCAGATTCGCGACCGCCTGCAACGCCGCCCAATCCTTCAGCTCCGCGCGGCCCCGGGCGCGGCTGGGGCCGTACTGGACCTCCAGGTTGTCCAGCATCAGCCGGGTGGTCTCCAGTTGCCAGGCGGTGGCAACGCCGACGCGGTAAGGCTCAATGGCTGTCACCGCAAACTGGCCCCGATACTGTTGGCCAGCCAGCAGCGCGTTGAGCCGAAGCCCTTCCGCCTGAAAGCTCAGCGGGATGCGCTGCTCTGCCACGCGCAGTTCTCCATCGCGGACCTCCAGGCGTCCCAGCGCCAGGTCGAACAATGGCTGCAAGTCGGGCTTGGTTTGCGTGGCACCCGGCAAATTCGTGCTGCCATCGGGGTAGACCGTCACGCTGATGCGGAGATGTTCCACCACCACTGACTCGATCCGGCCGCGCCAGGAAAGGTCCAGCTCCACTGATCGCGCCACCAGCAGCGCCGGTTCGGCCGCGCCTTCCTTGCCGTGCAGGATGAAGGATTGGGCGCGAACCGATAAGTTGCTCCACTGGATGCCCAGCTGCCCGATCTCCGCCTGGGCACCGGTGGTCCGTGCAATCTTTTCGACGATGCGTTGACGCAGGCGCAGCAGCAGCCAGTCGGACCGCAGCACCGCGACGGCCGCACCCAGCAGGATGAGCACCACCGCACCGGCGCCTAACGCATGGCGCTTCACCGGAAGGCCTCCTCACGGAAGCGGATGACAGTCTGGGTGCGCGCCTGGTTCAGCCAACGTTCCACCGATGCGTCCAGCTGCTGTTGTTCCAGCAGCAGCTCGATGCGGTTCCGCACCTGCCCGGCGGGCGGAGGCGGCGCCGTAGAGGTGGCCCGCCAGTCCGGGATGAATTTCTGCTGGTAGTAGTTGAGCACGTCCTCGGGTGTTACCTGGATGCCGGGCCGGAAGCGCGAATCGATGAAGCGCAGCAGCGTCACCTGCCATTGCAGCTGGGCCACCAGATCGGGTTCACTGACACGGTAGGCTTCGAGAGACGCGCGGTAGAGCAGGTCACTGCCTTGAAACCGCGTCTTCTTCAGTTCGGCCAGCAGTGAGGAGGCCGCGGCGGGCTCCGGCGGGGTGTAGTCCGCCAGCACCATTTCGCGCCGGATGATGGTTTGGTCCACCAGCCGCTCCGCCGCTTCGCGCAGGGTGGCGGGTTCCAGCTTCAATGGCTGGCCATCAATCAAGGCGGCCACGCGCACTTGTGTCCGCACGTCTTCCAGGGTCACTACGGCACTGGCCACCGTCACCGCCAACCGGTCGACGATCTCAGCCGAGAGCGGTGCCACGCACAAAAAGGCGATGAGGGAACAGGTGCGCATCAGAACGTTTGCCCCAGAGAGAAATGGAACTGGAAGGCGCTGATGCGCTGGTTGGTCTGTCTGCCAGTGCCGAACAGCAGCTGCTCGCGCGTACCCTCAAAGCCAAAAAAGCGCGGCGAGTTCGGGCTGTAGCCCAAGTCGATGCGGATGGGCCCAATGGGCGTCTTGTAGCGGAGCCCGATGCCGAGCGTCTGCACCATGTAGTTGAAGTCTGTCTGATCGCGCTGGCGGAAGCGGAAGCTGATGTCAACCACGCGGGAAAAGACATTGCCCATATCGTGGAACAGCACACCGCCCAGCGTGTCACCCAGCACCGGCAAACGCAACTCATGGCCGAACATCAGCAGTGCCTTGCCCCCCACCGGGAACCCGGTTACCGGATCACGCGGGCCGGCCTGGTTCTCCGGGAAGCCACGATGGCTGGCCGACCCGCCGGCGTAGAAGCGCTCCGGGAAAGGCACGTCATGCAGTACGCCACCCGTCAGCCGCTCCTGCAATCCGAACGTCAAGGTCCGGGCCAGCGTCAGGTCGCGATTGATCGGGTGATAGGTGGAGTTGCGCCCGATCAAACGGATGAAGTTGGACTCGGAGCCCAGAAACTTGCTGGACACGGCGGTGTCGAGCGAGTTGTAGATCCCGCGCTTGGAATCGATCGGGTCATCGCGCCGGTCCTGGATGAAGGCGGCGGACAGGATGCCCAGGCGCACGGGTTGCGCCAGCCGGGGAATCAGCTGCGGCTGGATCTTCAATGTCTGTTCATCGATGCTGACGCGGCGCACGGCGTAGCGGGCCTGGATGGTATTGGTTTTGGAAATGCGGTCGCTTAACTGGATGGCGGTTTCCAGGCGCAGGGCGCTGTAGGTGCGGACGTCGTTCGATTCGTCATAAAGAGCGCTGACGGCCAGGCTGAGATTATCGCGATCACGGAAGTGCGGCGCGACGTAGATGGTCTGCACGCGGCTCTGGATGTTAGACAAACGGCCCTGCAGGCTCACGGTGTGCCCTTGTCCCAGAAAGTTAACCCGGTTCAACCCCAGGTTGACCCGCGGGCTGAAGCCGGTGCCGCCGCCTGGGGTGTCAAAGCTCTGCACGCCGGACCCGATACGGCCCACCTGCGCACCCAAGGCGGCGTTGAAGGAGTACTTCTTGGCCTCTTCAATATCGAAGACCACCAACTTCGACGCCTCAATCCCCTCCGGGTTGCGGACGCCCACTTCGACGCGAGCAAAGATACCCAGATCGTAGAGCCGCTTCTGGCTTTCCAGCAGTTGCCCCAACGAGAGCGGTTGGCCGGCCTTCAACAGCAGCCGCGTTTCCACCAGTCGCGGGTCGGTCCGTTCCAGGCCGGTCACCAACACGTCCCGGACAAAGCGTTGCGCACCGAACCGCAGGTCCACTTTCAGCTTCACCGCCTGCGGCGTATCGCCGGCCAGCACGGTCCAATCAAACGAAGCTTCAGTGTAGCCTTCATTGAACAGCGCACTCAGCACCGCATCGCGATCCGTGGCGATGGTTACTTCACTAAAGGGCTGCCCCGGTGCCGATTGCATCAGCGCCCGGATACCCGGTTCGCTGGCCGCGCTGGCCCCGGCGATTTCGAGAGACGTAATCAAGTACTGCGCGCCTTCGTCCACCCTAAAACTGACCGTCTGCAACCGTTGCCTGCCGGTGGTCTCCGTTTGTACGGTGGCTTGGACCTGGGCATTCAGAAAGCCGTTGGTGCGGTAAAGCGACGTGATCGTGGCTTGATCGGCCTCCAACAACCGCCCGCTGAAGCGGCCCTGCCGATAGCGGATCGCGGTGGCGGGTTGAATAGACACTCGCTCCCGCAGCGTGGCTTCGTCAAAGTAGCGCTGGCCGGAAAACGAGATGCTGGCCAGCTTGGTCCGCGGCCCCCGGTCCACCGCAAAGGTGATCTTCTCCCGGCCATCCACCTGCCCCCGCTCAAAATCCACATCGGCCTCGAAATAGCCCTGGGCTTGCAGGTAGCTGGCAATGGTGCGGGTACCTTCGTTCAGCAATTCCCGATCCACCGATTTCTCCTGAAAGACGGGCACCAGCTTGCGGATCAACCCGGGCGACATCTTGACGCCTTCCACCCGGACATCAACCGGCACTTTGTCGTCGATCTCGATGGTGGGGACGGCGGCCCCGGCTCCGGGTTGCCATTCCAGGCCGCGCAGGCTGACGTTCGACATCAGGTAGCCGCGCTTCTCCAGTGCCTTCTGGATACGCTGCACACCCTGGCTCACCCGTTGTTCGGTGACGCTGCGATATCCAGCCCACCCCCACAAGCGTTGCCATCCACTGGCCCGCGCCACCGCTTCGGCCGTCAGCTGCGTCCTGCCGGATACCTTGGGTGTCGTGAAGCGTGCGCGCCGCCCGGGGGTGACCTCATACTCGATGTCCACCAGTGAGGTGGCGGCATTGCGCGTGGTGCGCACCGCGGTCTTGGCTTCGTAGAAGCCGTTGATCCGCATCAGCCCTGTCAGGTTATCCAACGTCTGCCGCAGCTTGGACTCAGTAAACTCGGAGCCTAAGGCCAGCTTGGCGGTGTTGGCCAACTGGATGGCACTGGGCGGCTCTTGTGCTCCGCGCACGCGCTGCCCACCAACAAACCAGCGGGGCGTCAGCCGGAACGTCAGTACCCCGGCGGTGAGATCAACGGCAATGTCGTCAAACCGGCCCGTTTCATAGAGGCGCTCAATCGACTGGCGGACCGCGGCCCCGGAATAAGGGCCCGCTTGAACCGTCACCAGCGCGCGCAGCTCAGCTTGAGCTGGGGGCGGCGGGTCAAAGCGAATCTCGTTCACCTGAGCCCGCACCGAACAAGCGATCAGGATCAGGAACGTGAAACGGCTCACACGAATGCCATGATAACAAGTAAAGCCCTATGACCCCGCGCACACCGTTCACTCCCGGTGAGCAGGACCGCTATTCGCGCCAGATTCTCTTTCCCGGAATTGGTCTCGAAGGGCAGGCCAAGCTCAAGCAAGCCCGCGTGGCCATTGTGGGCTGTGGCGCGTTGGGCAGCTTCCACGCCGGGGCATTGGCGCGCGCCGGCGTCGGGCGGCTGACTTTGATTGATCGCGACTACGTGGAACTAAGCAACCTGCAGCGCCAGTGGCTCTACGAAGAGGCCGATGCCGAACAGGGTTTGCCCAAGGCGGTGGCCGCCGCCCAGCGCCTGCAACGCATCAACTCTGGCGTTGAAACCGTGCCGCAGGTGGCGGACCTGACGCCCGAATCAGCTGAAGATCTGCTGGCGGAGGCGGACCTGATTCTGGATGGCACCGACAACTTCGAATCGCGCTATTTGATCAACGACTATTCGCAGTCCGCCGGAGTGCCGTGGGTCTACGGCGCCGCCGTGGCCAGCTATGGCCTAGTGATGCCCATCGTGCCCGGCAATACGGCCTGCTTCCGGTGCGTCTACCCGGAGCCCCCTGCGGGCGCGCAGCCCACTTGCGAAACCGCGGGCGTCGTCAACACCATCACCAGCGTCATCGCCTCGCTGCAAGTCTCGCTGGCGCTGCGCATCCTGGTGGGGGATCAGGTGCCCGGCACGCTGATGACGCTGGATGTCTGGACCGGCATCACCCGCTCCATCGCCGCGCCACCGCCCGACCCCGAATGCCCTTGCTGCGGCCAGCACAACTTTGAGTATCTCGACGGTTGCCACCGGGCGCCGGTCAGCCTCTGCGGCCGCAACGCCGTGCAGATTCATGAGCGCACGCGGCCCCTGGATCTAGTCGCACTGGAAGCTCAACTGGCGCCACTTGGACCCGTCCGCGCCAATGGCTTCGCGCTACGGTTCCTGCACCAGCAGTATGAGCTAACCTTCTTCCCCGATGGCCGGGCCATCATCAAGGGGACAACTGACCCGGGAGTCGCGCGCAGTCTGTATGCACGGTTCGTAGGGGCGTAACGGGCAGACTGTCACGAGCTCGTTTCGTTTACAGACAAGAGTCCCATCGGGAGCGCTACAATCAAGAAGCAAGGCCACACGCCTCAAGCGGGCGGTTAGCTCAGTTGGTTAGAGCGCCTGCCTTACAAGCAGGATGTCTGGGGTTCAAGTCCCTAACCGCCCACCATTAGAATCAACACGTTAGACCACCATTCCCACCGCTGGAAGCCCCTCTAAAGCCGCTTGTTGGTCAATTTGTTTGCTCACCCGTCCGCCGTTGCCCGGTGTGAGCGTTTCCACCGCATCCCGCATCGCCTTCATGCTCATGTGGGAATAGCGCGCCAACATCGCCCGGCTGACGTGGCCCGCCAGCGCCATCACGATGCGGTCCGGCACCCCGGCTTCGCACATCCGGCTGATAGCCGTATGCCGTAGATCGTGAAACCGGCATTGCACCTTTGCCAGCTTGCGCACCGTGTCCCAGCCGTTGGTGAGCGTGTTGCAAACCTTGTCCGGCTGATACGGTGGTGCCGCCCGCAAAGGAAACAGAAACCACCCCGGCTGTATCGGCTTCAAGCGCTTCTCGTACCATTCCCGATGCATCCGCAACACTTCGAGCAGGTTTGAATTGATCGGCACCCGCCGCCCGGTTCCCGCCGCCGTCTTTGCCCGCCCCACGGTCAGCACGCGCCCTTCCATGTCCACTTGCCCCCACGTTAGCCCGAGAATCTCACCCCGCCGCATGCCGGTGGCCAGGGCGATGCGAAGGAACGTCCCGATTAACCCCCGGACACCCGCCGCCGCTTCGAGAATGGCCGCCTCTTCATCAGCCGATAGCGCGCGCCCGATCTCCGAGCGCTCCTCAAACCGCCGGACGTTCGGCCATAGTTGCGCCCACGTCGCCCGGTTCCCGCGAGAGTGTGCAATCACCCGGCTTAGGGTTTGGATCTCCATGTTCACCGTCCGATTACTCGCGCCCTCTTCGAGACGTGCCCGCGCGTAGCGCCGCACCACTTCTTCAGTGATGTCGGAGAGCAGTTTCTCACCCATCAGCCGCCGCAAGTGAGCCGCCCGGCCTTCCACCCATTGAATGCTCTTCTC
Organism: Bryobacteraceae bacterium; assembly: GCA_947458745.1. Lineage (GTDB taxonomy): Bacteria > Acidobacteriota > Terriglobia > Bryobacterales > Bryobacteraceae > JAPKYZ01. The sequence continues at coordinate 73,764 of CANGYQ010000019.1, forward strand.
GCGGTGGTTCATGCGGTAGCCTTCGGCGTAGCTGGTCAGTGCTTCGTCTACCGTCGCTATACGCGCCGCCCTATTTTCCGCGGTAGCCAGCCCGTCATATGCCTTCTCCAGTTCCAGCCGCCGGTTTCGCTCCGCTTCCAGTGCCACCGTTTTGCGAGTGGTTTTCGTCGATTCGCGAATGGTGCGGCCCGCGATGGTGAAACGCATCCACCAGACGCCCGTCTTTTCGCCACGTACCTTTGGTTGATAGACTCCCATGCTTTCTCCTTTGCTGTTTGTTTTAGTTTTGGACTCGGAATCAATCCGTGCCCGTTGTCATGCGGTCCGGTTCGGCTTCAAGTTCCCGCTTCAGTTGCTCTTGCCGGTCCACTGGCAGTTTCTCTAGTTCGGCTTTCAGTTCGGCCACCTTGCGTTTGAACCACTGCTGATTCGCCGCCGGTCCCGTGTTGTTCGCCTTGTGCGTGCGTTGTCTCATACCGTCGTCAAACTCTTCCCTTCGTCGCTATGCGGCCCGGAGTGCTTCGGCCACATACTGAAAGCGCCAAGCCGTTCCCCGCCGGGTGGTGAAGCCCTGCCGGTTTAGTTCGTCCGCAATCTGCCGGGTGGTGTGGCCCGCCGCCTTCAGTTCGCGAATACGGGACAGGATGCCTTGCTCCGCCGGGTCCGCTTCCAGATGC
>CANGYQ010000020.1 GCA_947458745.1 Bryobacteraceae bacterium
GTGACAACAACACGCCGCTAGCTAACCTCTACGTGAGCATGCTGCAGCGGATGGGAGTGGAGACGGATTCGTTTGCGAGTAGCACCGGGCGGATCGAGAACCTGGAAAATGCCAGCGCGGGTTGAGACAACCGGTCCGGGCGCCAACGGTCCTCGCCGTAGCGGGTCTGACCTGTCCGTCGCCTGTGACGGCGGGCACTGCGTCACGCGGCTTGGCGAAAGATGTCATGCGACTAGCGTTCAATTCCAGCTTGCGGCCGCCGCCGCTTTCGCGCTAGACGCCTGTAAGTGCGAGGGGACGGAGGGTCCCGGAGGTGGCGCGGGAGCTGGGGTGAACGCGGCGACGGTGTAGGCCTGGAAGACGAAACATGGCGGCATACAGGTCCGTGACGCCAAGCGGATACGGCAACCGCCGGCGGCGCGAGCGTAAACGCCTGGAGCGGCAACGCGGAGCTACGCGAGGGGCTCACGGCGTAGCGAAGTGGGCCGACTGCGGGCTCACTATCAAATTGCGCAGGAAGTGAAGGAGTTCAACGTCTCACATGAGCCGTATTACATGACGCGCACAGAAGGCCAGCACGTTTGATTCGTAGAAGTGCTTGTCTACGGTGCAGAGAATGTCGGCTTGTCCAGCCAATGCAGTGTAGATGATCGGATCGTCATTGGGGTCCTTGAGAACAATGGGTGGTCCTTCGGCTGGATCGACGATATCGGCGATGGATTCAAGGAGGTGAACGTACTCCCAAATGTCAACGTCGCGCAGGTGGTAGAGTGCCCGGATCCGGGGATAGCGGAGCACTCTTTGCACTTCGTCCAACACATATGGCGAGAGAACGAGGCGGGCGCCCGTCTGTTGGACCGCCCGGAAAATTCTTTTGCAGGTCCTGTAGCCTTGGCGTTTCCTCGAATCAGGATCGCTGTGTCAACAACGATTCTCATCGCCGGTTGTGCCGGACGAACTCGACCGCTTCGTCAATGGCGGCGTCGATCGCCTCGTCCGGAATCCCGTCAACCTTCTTTGCGGTCCTGGAGGACCAGTCGAACAGCCGGCGATAGGCATCGTCTAGAGCTTCCCCTGTGAATCCTGCTTTTAGGATCCGGCCCCTGGATGAGCGTACAAGCACAAGTTCGTCCTCGCCCAACACGCCTCCCAGGAGCACCTCGGCGGCATGCCGCTTTTCCGGGGGCAGGTCCCGCGCTTGGACGAACAAACCCTTTGCCATGAAAGCTCCCCACCTGATGATATCAGTGGGCCACCTACGTCAAATCGGCGATTCTGTCAGGGCGAATGGTGCAAACACCATTGGGATTACCCGCATTGAATGAGAGAGACCAAAGAGAGGGCACCTCGGCCTTCACGGAGCCGGGCGCAAGTGGCCAATTTAGCTCATTGATTCTATTGGGGCACTCCTACCCGCTGATTCTGCCCAAAATAGCAAAAATACCCGATTTTGCTGACAAGAATGCGGACAAAACGACACGCATGGGGAAAACCCGGAAGCGTAAGCAGTTGAAAAGACTGGAGCCACCCGCGAGAGTCGAACTCGCGACCTGCTGATTACGAATCAGCTGCTCTACCAACTGAGCTAGGGTGGCCCGCCTTAATCAGTATAAACTCTAGAGTTCACGGATCTCAACCATGCCTACTGGAGCCGAGCTTTTTGTCGAGACCTTGCGATCGTTGGGGATCGGGGAGATTTTTGCTTTGGTGGGCGATCACCTGAACGAAGTGCTGGCTGTGGCGCAGCGGGAGGGGATGCGGATTGTGGATATGCGGCATGAATCGGGCGTTACGCATGCTGCCGATGCTTGGGCGCGGATTCACCGGCGGCCGGCGGTTTCGTTGGTGACTGGTGGACCGGGGCATACGAATTCGTTGACGGGCATCGCGACGGCGAACCTGGCGTGTAGTCCGCTGATCGCGGTGAGTGGCAGCCGAGCTTCCACGGTGGCCGAACGCGGGGCGTTTCAGGATATTGACCAGGTTTCAATGACGCGCGGCATGGTGAAGTGGGCGGGTGAGCCGCCGAGCGCTTCGCAGGTGCCCTTCTATCTGGGGCGCGCCTATCAGGAGGCGAACTCCGGGCGGCGCGGGGCGGTACATCTCACGATTCCACTGAACGTTTTTCTGGAGCAGACCAGTGCCCCGTCACGCGTTCCACTGTTGGCGGCCAGTCAAACGGGGCGGCCTGATGTGCGGGAACTGGTGGCACTGCTGCGGCAGGCGGAACGGCCCGTAGTGATTGCGGGCAGCGGGATCTGGTGGGCCGATGCGGCGGGTGAACTACGGACCTGGATTGAGCAGACTTCCCTGCCCCTCTACACGATCACGATGGCCAAGGGCTGCGTGCCGGACAGCCATCCGCTGTGCCTGGGCTATGCTGACCCGGCGATGAACTACGCCGTGCGTGCGGCGTTCCACGAAGCCGATGTGGTGGTAGTGCTGGGCAAGCGCCTCGATTACCGATTGGCGCTGGCGGGTCCGAGGTTGTTCTCGCCGCAGGCCCGGTTTGCCCAGGTAGACATCCAGGCCACCGAGCTTGGGCTGAACCGGACGCTGGAGGTGGCGGTCCAGGCGGATGTGAAGCAGACTTTGCAGTCGCTGATCGACGAATCAGGCCGCCACAAGTGGGCCCCGCTGCCGTGGCTGGAACGCTTGCAGGAATTGAAGGTCGCGCATACGCAGCGGCTCGAGGTGGCAGCCAGTGACGTTGGTTCGCCGATGCACCCGGCGGCGTTTCATGCTCGACTGCGGGAGTGCTTGCCACCCGATGTGCTGTTCGCTTGGGACGGTGGCGACTTTACGCACTGGGGCCGGGCAACGATTCCGGCCAGTGAGCCGGGCGGCTGGTTGCGGCTGGGGCCGCTAGGCACCATCGGGTCCGCGCTGCCCAATGCCATCGCGTTGAAACTAGCGCACCCGGAGCGGCCAGTGGTGATGCTGACTGGAGACGGATCGCTTGGCTTCTATCTGGCAGAAATGGACACGGCCGTGCGCTACAAGCTGCCGTTCGTCATCATCGTCGGCAATGACGCGGGCTGGGGCCTGGAGCGTGAACTGCAAGCCGCCACCGTTGCCGGGTCTCCCAACATTGCCTGTGAGCTGGCACCGACACGCTACGACCTGATCATGAAGGGCTTTGGCGGCGATGGCGAGACAATCGAGCATCTGGACGAAGTGGCTCCGGCCATGGCCCGCGCGTTCGCCTCACCGGTGCCCTACTGTGTGAATGTCCGCATCCGCGGCATGCGGTCGCCCTTTACGGAATGGCAGATCGCGGGCAAGAAGTAGTTAGTCCACCACCGCCGCACCGGCCATGGTCATGAAGGCGCTCTTCACGGAGGCCGCCTCGCCTGGGCCGCTGGCTTGGATCAGGAACACACCCACTAGATCCTTCTTCACATCCACCCAACCATGTGTGCCGAAAGCGCCGCCATGGCCATAGGTGCCGATGGAGAGCAGATTCAGGGTCCCCATCGCTTCCTTCGTCACTTCCCAGGTGAGGCCGAAGCCATTGCCTTGGGCGTTACCGGCGCGGATGTCGCCGGTCTGGAGCTGGGTCATGGTGGCGACCGACGCGGGTGAGAGATACCGCTTGCCGCCATAGGTGCCACCATTCAGCATCATCTGATAGAAGTGCGACAAATCGGCGGCGGTGGAATACAAGCCATAGGAGGGCGCGGAGAACTTGGCGTTCGGGCGATAGGCGCTGGATACGCCGCCGTAGAAGAGGCTCTTGGCGCGTTGCAGCCTGCCCGGCCCGGCCACTTCATGCACCAGGGCGATGCGGCCGGTTTTGTCCGCGGGCGGGAAGATGAAACTGTCTTTCATGCCCAGCGGCCCCAGGATGCGCGTTTCCAGAAACTTCTCAAACGCCAGGCCGCTCTTCACCTCGATGATGCGGCCCAGGGTGTCGATGCCCATGTTGGAGTACTGCCACTTGGTGCCGGGTTCAAAGTCGAGCGGGACGGTGGCGTAGATTTTCACCGCCTCGGCGAGAGTGAGGTCCATCTTCGCGTATAGCGCTTCAATCGGCTTCGGCGGTTGCGTGGGCAGGCCGGAGGTGTGCGTCATCAAATCGCGAATCGTAATCGGCCGCGTACCGCCCTTTTGTCCTTTGTACTCGGGCAGGTGCTTTTCCACCGGATCGCTCACCGAGAGCAAGCCTTCCTCGGCCAGCATCATGATTCCGACGCCCACCACGGGTTTGGTCATCGACATGATCTGGAAGATCGAATCCTTGGCCATTGGCTTCTTGGAGTCAACGTCCTGATAGCCGACCGCATCATGCGCCACCACCTGGCCATGACGCATCACCAAGCTGACCACGCCCGCCACCTTGCCTTCGTTGACAAACGCCTGCATGCGCGCCGGGATGCGCTTTACGCGCTCCGGGTCAACACCAGGTGCCTTGTCGGCGGCCAGCAGATGATTGGCTGACAGCAGCGTGAGCGATGTGGCGAAAAGCCTTCCGAATCTCATCCAGGGGATCTCCAAATTCTCTAAACTCATCTCACCAAAGCCGGCCCGGCACGCGGCAGGACCGGTCGTCTAGAGCGCTGAAGCTTCAAAGCTTCTTCAGCGTGACCTCTGCATTGTAGTCCGGCTCACCGGACTTGGGGTCGTACTGACGATGGATCAGGTCGTTGGCTTCTGGCCAGTGGGCCTGGATGCTGCCGGGCCGGACATCACCCAGCTTGATGCGCGCGGTCATGCGGCCTAGTGCGGAGGTGAGTTCCACGGAATCGCCCTCCTCCAGCTGGTGCTGCCGGGCATCGGCGGCACTGACGATGATTTCGTCGCGGGAGCAGCCTGTCAGCGCATCGCGCTCCTTCAAGATCATCGAATTGAATTGAGTACCGCGCCGGGTCGCCACAAACAGTTTGCCATCGCCGCGGCTGACAGGCAGGGTGAGTGGCGAGAACTGGCCCACGAAATCCGGCGCGGAGCACAGTAGCCGCCCGCCGTACTGGAAGCTATCGCCTTCCGCTTTCAATTGCGCAATGCCGCGATACATCGGCATGACGCGGTCCATCTCCTCGCGAATCGCGTCGGCGGATTCAAGCTTCAGGTCGATCCCCATCGCCTTGCCCAGGTCCACCAGGATGCGCCATTCTGAGCGCGCTTCGCCAATGCGATGCCCGGGAATCTCCGGCGTGTAGCGCAAGCGGCGTTCGGTGGAGGTCTGCGTGCCGCCGCCTTCCTGCTCGTAGCGGGTCTGCGCGGGAAGCAGCACGGTCAACTCACCGGCGTCTTCCAGCATGGACGAGTTCAGCAGAATGTCCTGATGCACCCGCAGCGGGACGCGGCGCAACGCCTCGGACATGCGGGCCGGGTCGGGCATGGTTTCCAGGAAGTTTCCGCCGATGGCGTAGAGCGCGTCCAGATCTCCCGCCGCCGCCGCGTCCAGCATCGCCCCACAGTGCATGCCATGCCAGCTGGGCACTTCAGCAACGCCCCAGCGTTCAGCGAATACGCGCGCACTCTCCTCGTTGATCGGCGCGCCGCCAGGGAACTGATTGGGCACGGAGCCGCATTCAGCCCCACCTTGCACGCCGGAATGGCCGCGAATCGGCACCACGCCGCAGTTCGGCTTACCCAGCATGCCACGGGCCATGGCCAGATTCACGACTGACTTGACGTTATCGACGCCATGCGGATGTTGCGTCAGGCCCATCGACCAGATGAAGATGGCCGACTTCACGCCAGCATACATGGTGGCGAACCGCTGCATCTCCGCGCGCGGCAAACCCGAGTTGGCTTCAAGCTCCGGCCAGGTCTGCGATTCGATCATCTGCTTGACGGCCGGCCAGCGTTGGGTGTGTTGATCGATGAAGCTGTGATCGAGAGCGTTCATCTCGATCAGGCACTTCAACACGCCATTCGAAAACGCGACGTCACCGCCCGGGCGCACCTGGAAAAACTCATCGCGGAAGCGGGTGCCGAACAGCGCGGACATGGGCAGGGAGGGAATCCAGTAGCGTTCGAGACCTGGCTCACGGTAAGGATTCACCACCACGATGCGCGCGCCGTTGCGCTTCGCCTCATGCAGGTACTTCATCGCGACCGGCTGATTGTTGGCCAGGTTGGTCCCCATCAGCACGATCAGTTCGCAGTTCAGCCAGTCTTTGTTCGAGACCGTCGAGGCCCCCACTCCCAGTGTTTCCTTCAGCGCCACGGAGGAGGCGGCGTGGCACAGCCGCGCGGCGTTGTCGATGTGGTTGGTGCCATACAGGCGCGCCAGCTTGGCGGCCACGTAGTAGACCTCGTTGGTCAGGCCGCGGGAGGTGGTAAAGAAGGCAACGCGCTGGCGGTCGGCCGGTTTCAGCCGCTCCGCAATCGCCGCCAGTGCGGTCTCCCAGGTTACCCGTGTAAAGCCTTTTTCGCCGGGCTTGCGCAACATCGGAAACGGCAGCCGGCCCAACTTGCGCAGCTCCGTGCTGGAGCGCTTCTTCAAGGCCGCCACGTCATCGAACAGCTCCGCCCGAATGGCAGGCATCGTGTTGAGCCGCAGCAGGCGCATGCGAGTGAGGCAAAGGTGTGTGCCTTCCAGAGTGTCGTCCCGCAACCCGCGTGGCCCCAGCGAGCAGCCATCGCAGACGCCATGATTCAGCACCCGCCAGGCATACGGGAGGTTGTCGCGGTTCTCCCAGACCACTTTGAACATCTCCCAGTAGTGGTGGGGCTTCTGATAGCCGAGGCCGAAGGGTGATAGACCCGCGATACGCATGATTGCTACAGTTTATCTGTGACCCGCCGTGAATGTTTGGGGGCCATCAGTGCGGCCTCGTTGGCCGCCCCCGCCCCAACCACCTTTGACCCTGACCTGATCCGCCGCCACGACGAGGCCGTGGACTATTACCTCAAGAATCAGGTGACTTCCGCCAGCCGGTGGCGGGGGGCGCTGCCGGACGCTTACGGATTGCATGCACCGGGTACGGCCACGGGATTGTGGGAGGTCTATACGGCCGCCTACTGTTGTCCGCAGTCGCGGCACTACCGGAAGTCGGAGATGGTGGAGCGGATTGCATTGGCCGCCGGCTTTCTGGAAAGGTCGATGTCGCCTGAAGGCAACATTTATCTGCCGATCACCAATTTCAACTCCCCGCCCGATTCCGCCTTTGCCGTCCGCAGCTCAGCCAACACGGTGCTGAATGCCCGTCAGCACAAGGCCACCGAGATTCTGCGCCTGATCGAGCCGCTAGTCAAACGGATGGCGGACGCCATCGCGGTGGGTGGCATCCATACGCCCAATCATCGCTGGGTGGTGTGCGCGAGCTTGGCGCAAGCCTATGAGCTTTGGCCGGAGGCGCAGTACCTCCGCCGGATTGAGCAATGGGTAGCGGAGGGCTTCGACATCGATTCGGATGGCCAGTGGAGTGAACGGTCGACGGTAACCTACAACCCGATCTGCGACCATGCCCTGACGGTGATGGCCCATAAACTGAAGCGGCCGGAGTATCTGACGCCGGTCCGGAAGAACCTGGAGAGTATGCTCTACCTGATCCATGCCGATGGCGAGGTAGATACCAGTTTCTCCCGGCGGCAGGATGCGTTCATGCGGGGCACGATGGCGGGCTACTGGTTTCCATTGCAGTATCTGGCGGCGAAGGAAGGGGACGGCCGGTTCGGCAACCTGGCCATGAGCCTGTGGCCGCAGGCAGCCTCGCTAGGGCTGCTGATGACTTATCCCGAACTGAACCGCCGCGATCTGAAGACGGCACCACTGCCCGACAGCTATGTGCACGATATGCCCCACAACCAGGTGGCCCGCATCCGGCGTGGCCTGGCCTCCACCACCATCCACACGGGCGGCCGGGATCGCGTGGTTAGTTTGCGTTACGGCGATGCCGTGATCAATGCGATTCGCTTCGCCTCAGCCTTCTTCGGCAAGGGGCAGTTTGTGCCGCAAGCAATGACCCGGACCGGCTCCGGCTACACTATGACGCAGCGGTTGGAAGGCCCGTACTACCAGCCCTTCAGCCCGACCCGCGTGATCGGCGCGGATGAATGGGATACCACGCAGAAGCAGCGTCCGCAAACGCAGGTGGCACGGTTGACCCAATCGGCGACAGTGACCGAAATGCCCAACGGGCTTCACGTCGAGATTATGGCGGAAGGCACCAGTGATGTCCCGGTAGCGGTGGAGATCAACCTGCGTGAAGGCGGGAAAGTTTCCGGCACGGAAGATCAACTGCTCACCGCCCAGGAAGGTGTTTTCACGCTGGGCCAGCATGCCATCAAGATCAAGGGCGGTGGTTGCGAGCACCGCTACATTGAGATCCGGGGTGCTCGGCCACCACTGGCCGGCCCCAGCATCTACGTCACCGGTTCCACCCCCTTCCGGCGGGTGCTGGAGTTTAGCTGGGCCTAGTGTAGTGCGTTCACGGTTCCGACGGTGGCGGATGGCAACTGCTTTACGCCCTCTTCTGGTCTCGGAAAACGTTTCCGCGCTGCTGTACTTGTCCTGGCGGTGCTGGAAGTGAGGCCCCGAGACGTTGTAGTCCAGACGATGAAGCACACGATCTTCGTCCGCTATCTGAAAGACATGGGCAGCCTAGATGCCCTGGACTGCACCGTCACGGCACGGCGTGTCGTGACCGCTAGCAAGCCGGATAGCGCCGTGGCCAGATTCGCTTAAGGTGGGGTCCACGGCACCCGGACGGGAGGCACTCGATCGGCAGAAGCTCGTCCCCCCGCGCCGCAACTCGCCCGGAAGCCTTACTTTTTCGCGCAGAAGCGAAAAAACGGGCCGATGCTATACTTCAATGGTTAACGCGCCGATACCGTCTGTGTATGAGGCGAATTTGAATTCCTTTATGGTCAACTGCACTTTACTGCACCCTTTGGCCGGTGGTTTCCGGCATAATGGGCCAGAATTGTGCAAGAAGCCATTTGAGAACCTGTGGGCACCCTTCCTGATGCCGGCCAACGGCCCACGCCAAACGGATGGTCCTCGTCACATAGCGGAATCCGGCGATTTTCTGCCGGCGCGGTTGTGAAGAGGCTCGGCGCTGCCCTTCAATGTCCCTCCTCAAAAAAGGAAAATTGACATTCCTCCAGTTGCTGGAAGCATCAGGTGCCTCCAGTTGGCTGTCCGGCACCGCTTGGCGTCGTGACCGGCTGCTGATCCTGTGCTATCACGGTGTCGCCCGGTTCGATGAAGCGGAATGGGACCCGCTCTACCTGCCCGCGGCCACATTCCGGCGGCGAATGGAACTGGTGGCTGAAGCCGGGTGCACGGTGCTTCCGCTGGCGGAAGCGCTGGAGCGGCTCCATCAGCACACCTTACCGGAACGGGCCGTGGCCATCACCTTTGATGATGGGTTCCTTGATTTCTACCTGGTGGCGCTGCCGGTGCTGGAGTCCTTTGGCTATCCGGTGACGCTCTATTTGACCACCTACTACGTCGACTACAACCGGCCCGTATTCGACCCCATGGTCGGCTACCTGCTGTGGAAGGGGCGCGAGAAGGGGGTGCTGGATTGGCCAGAAGTATCGGCCCAGCCCTACACCCTGGACCCACCGGGATGCAGCGCAGCGGCGCGGGCAATCAAGCGGTTCGCCCTGGACAGGAAGTTATCCGGGCGCGAGAAAGACGAGTTGCTGGCCCGGCTGGCTGGCCAACTGGGTGTTGACTACGAGGAGCTTTGCCAGCGGCGGATGCTGCACCTAGTGAATCCCGAAGAAGCGGCGGACATGGGAGCGCGCGGCGTAGATCTGGAGTTGCATACGCACCGCCACCGCGAGTATCGGGGCCGGGTGCGGATGCTGGGGGAGTTGGAAGACAACCGGCGCCGGTTGGCCACTTTCTCACCGCGCGAACCAAAGCATTTCTGCTACACGGGCGGGATGCACCTACCGCAGTACCCCGACTACCTGAAAAGCTATGGCCTGCTTTCAGCCACCACCTGTGAGTCCGGGTTGTGCGAGGTCAGCACGAATCCGTATCTGTTGCCCCGGCTGGTGGACACGCAAGCCTTGACCGACCTCGAATTCCGCTCGTGGCTGGCCGGGACGCCGCATTTCCTACCAACACGCCCCTACTATCCGGCCGAAGGTCAACTGCTGGAAGACCCGGATCCGGCCGCTTAGCGCCGGTAGTAGTACAGCAGATCGGTGGAGGGCGGCACATGGCCCATTTGCCGGAGCATCATCATCACCTGGCCCCGGTGCAGTGTGCAGTGATTGACGACATGGAGCAGCGCCTGATAGCGCGGCATCGTGAACTGCTTGCCCGCCAGATTGGTGAAGGTGAATTCCTGCATCACACCGGCGTCGCCGTAGCGTTCGATACAGGCCTTAAAGCGGTGAATCAAGTCCGGCCAGGAGGCCACCATGTCTTCCAAGGATGGTGTCTCGGCCGGATCACTCAACGTCAACCGGGGCATCGAGCCTGTGTCGAAGCCTTCAAAGCGGGAGAGCCAAATGCGATCGGCGAAATAGATGTGCCGCAGCGTGCCCAGCAGGCTTACGTACGACGCCTTCAAATCACGATCCCGTTCTTCCGAGGTCAGCTTACCCGCCGCTTCCAGCAGCAGCGAGGAGGCGTAGAGCGTGTAGTCAAAGTGCGTGAGGAGAATATCCGCGGAGATGCCCATGGCGCACATTATCTCCCGCCTAGGTGGCAGGTGGCATCAGCTTCTGCCCCAACAGCATGGCGGTCCAGGTCGAGTCGATCGAGCAGATCTTGGCCATGCCCAGCCCTCGCGGAGCAATCAGGTAGCGGACGACATTCTGCGTCAGATCCGAGGCGGTGTGGGTACACTTACGTGGCGGAGTACCCTTGCTGCCTTTCTTGGGCCAAGCCACCCAAAGCCGTCCGGGTGGTGTCCGCAGGGCGAACGTATCCAGACCCGCCTCCAGCTCTTCGGCTGATTGCACGAACCAGATCACCAGGTCCGCACCTGCCAACCGGGTGACGACGCGCACGCCCTCTGGCAGATCACCGAGCAGCTCTTCAAACTCCGGCGGCGCGGCGATCGCGGCCACCCGCATGCCTTCCTTGATGCTCAGCTTCTTGGCGAGCGGCGACTGATAGTCGATCATGCCCGCCGGAACCACCGGTGCTGCTATCGCCAGCGACGCCTCGCGGAGCGCCTTTTCCAGGGCCGCTACCACATCCGCTTCAGCGCCATAGTGCGCGTCGGGCAGTGACTTCCGGACGCGTGCCACCTTCTCGGGCGCGCCGCCCAGGTAGACCAGCGGCAGATGGCGGGTCCGCTTCAGTTGCCTCAAGTACACGCCCACGACGCGTCCGTGCGCAGGGAGCCGGTCCAGTGAAATCACGACGGCATCGATGGGTTCCTGCCGCAACACATGCCAGTCTTCCAACCGCACCTGATGCCCGGCCTCGCGCAGACGCTCCACCAAGGCATCGGCCTCGCCGGGCCTCCAGTGGACAACAAAGATCTGAGCCATGGCGCAGGAGCTTCCCTAAGGGTTGGGCCAGCTGATATCCAGATTCATCACCGCGCCGTCGCGCAAATCGACGATTGATTCCTCATCGCGGCGGCCTTCTTTCTTGAACTGGATCCGGTGGCGGCCGGCGGGCAAGGTGAGGACCGTGGGCGTCCGGGAAGGCCACTCCCGGCCGTCCACGACAATCGTGGCCCCCGGCGGGTTCGACTTAGCCATCACCGTACCGGTGGACCGCTCCAACACCAACTGGAGGGAGGATGCGGACGGGATCTCAATCACTTTCAGCAAGGGCCGGAAGCCGTCCAACTCGGCTCGCAACGTATGCCGGCCTGCGGCCAGCGTCACCTTGCAGGGCGTGGTGCAGGTAAAGGCCGGGATGTTGTCGAACATCACCTTCGCGCCTCCGGGCGTTGATTCCAGGGCGAAGGAATGGGCGGTTAGAGGTGGAGGCCCGGCACCGGCAGTGTCGTCTTTGGGTGCCGGGGAGATAGGCGGAGCAACTGCGGCGTGGGAGCGCTTGGCCGCCTGCTCTGTCTCGGAGCCTGGGCCGTTCCTCGAGGCGGGCACCGTGGGGGAGCCCAGTACCGTCTCGGCTACGGGGATCTCGCCAGTGGCAACGGGGCCGGAGTTCTCTGAGGGCGGGTTGATGGTTGACAGAGGTTCGGTCGAACCGGCATCGGTGGCCGTGCCACCCACCGATGCGCTTGGTTTATCGCCTTCCACCGGCGTGGCAGAAGGCTTCTGTGTGATGCCATCCGTCAACATACCAACCGGCCCACCCGCGGGCGTCAACAGATAGATGGCCAGCGCCACCGCTGAGAATCCGGCCAGCGAAAAGAAGAACGCCACCACCCCGGCCCAGCTGCGTGACTTCGGCGGTGGAACACGGTTGCGCGTGGTCCGGCCGGTTGTCTCCGCGGCCACCAGGGTAGGCGCGGCGGCGGCCTGCCCACGCGGCACCGGCACCCAGTCTGAATTATCCAGCGCCCGCTCCAGCGCGTAGATGAACTGCACCACGTTGGCGTAGCGGGCCGCCGGGTCCTTGGAGAGCGCCCGGTCAATTACGGCATCGGCTTCCGGCGGCAGCGTTGGGTTGCAGGATGATGCCGGGGGCGGCAATTCGTTACAGGCCTTGTAGACGATCGAGGCCAGCGAATAACCCGCGAAGGGTTTCTGCCCGGTCAGCAACTCGTAGGCGATCACGGCCAGCGAGAACTGATCGCAGCGCCCGCCGACGGGCTTCATCTGGATCTGCTCGGGCGACATATAGTTGGGCGTGCCCAGCGCCGGACCGGTGAGCGTGGCATCCTCGGCCATGATCTTGGCGATGCCAAAGTCAGTGATCTTCACCACGCGGTCCTGGTGCAGCATCAGGTTGCCGGGCTTGATGTCGCGATGAACGATGCCTTTGGAATGGGCATAGTCGAGAGCGATGGCGGCCTGCCGGATGATGTCCAGCACCGTCCGGGGTGATAGCGCGCGGCCAGAGGACATCAGGCTTTCCAGTGTCGGCCCTTCCACGCACTCCATGCAGATGTAGACGGCTTCACCCGCTTCCACCACGTCGTAGACGGTCACGATGCCCGGGTGGGAGAGGACGCCGGTGACTTTCGCTTCCCGCCGCAGCCGCTGCGCCTCCGCGCTACCGGCACCCACGGGAAAAGTCTTCAAGGCCACCGTGCGCCCAATGGCCGGATCATGGGCGCGGTAGACGATGCCCATGGCACCGCGGCCCAACTCGCCCAGGATCTGATAGCGGCCGATGAATTGCGTTCCGGTCACGGTAGTTCTTTGCCCGGCAGACGCGAGCACGCCCCTTGCGGGACCGTGGCACGGATCTGCCCTTTACAAAGATATGCGAAGCGCCCGCTAAACTGTAAGTTGTCTCATGTTTAAAACTCTCTTTGGGCAGACGCCGCCAGACGCGAACGGGCCCGTCAGCCTGCTGGACCGGCTGAAGCAAGGCATTCAGAAGACGCGCTCCGGTTTGGTGAGCGCCCTTGACGACGTAGTTCACGGCAAGAAAACGATTGATGCCGATGTGCTGGATGAGCTGGAGTACTCACTCATTAGCGCCGACATCGGCGTACGCACGGCCTCCGAGATCATCGACACGGTGCGCGAACGGGCCGCACGGCATCTGCTGGACGACACTGCCCAGCTAAAGCAGTTGATCCGTGAACAGCTGCTGACGGTGCTCGAATCCGTGGACCGCCCGGTGCCGCTGGTGAAGCAGCCGCCGGCCGTCGTCATGGTGGTGGGCGTCAATGGCGCGGGTAAAACCACCACCATCGGCAAGCTGGCGCATCGCTATAAGAGCGAGGGCCGCACCGTCCTGCTGGCCGCCGCTGACACGTTCCGCGCCGCCGCCATTGAGCAACTGGAAGTGTGGGGTCAGCGGACGGGCATTGAGATCATCCGCCAACAAACCGGGGCCGACCCCAGCGCCGTGGTCTACGACGCCGTGGCCGCCGCCAAAGCGCGCGGCATGGATTACGTCATCATCGACACCGCCGGGCGCCTGCACAACAAAGAGAACCTGATGGCGGAGCTGGAAAAGATGACCCGCACCGTGCGGAAGATCATCCCCGATGCGCCGCATGAAGTCCTGCTGGTGGTGGATGGCACCACCGGCCAGAACGGGCTCGAACAGGCCCGTAAATTCACCGATTCGTCGGGCGTCACGGGCATCGTTTTGACCAAGCTGGACGGCACCGCCAAGGGCGGCGTCGTGGTGGCCATTGCGCGTGAACTGGGATTGCCGATCCGCTACATCGGCGTCGGCGAAAAGATCGACGACCTTTTGCCTTTTGATCCGGAGAACTTTGTTGCCAGCCTCTTTGATTAGTCCTTTCATGCGCGAGGCGCTGACGCTGGCCGCGCAGGGTCTGGGTCAGACGTCGCCCAACCCCGCGGTGGGCGCAGTGATTGTCCG
This sequence comes from Bryobacteraceae bacterium, assembly GCA_947458745.1. Classification (GTDB taxonomy): domain Bacteria; phylum Acidobacteriota; class Terriglobia; order Bryobacterales; family Bryobacteraceae; genus JAPKYZ01. The sequence goes on from CANGYQ010000020.1 coordinate 14,357, forward strand.
GGATGGCACCATCGTCGGGCGGGGCTATCACCTTTACGCCGGCATCGACCATGCCGAAGTGGTCGCGTTGCGCGAAGCGGGCAGCGCCGCCCAAGGTTCCACCGTCTACGTCACCCTTGAGCCGTGTTCCCACCAGGGCCGCACCGGGCCCTGCGCCCAGGCCTTGATTGAAGCCGGAGTGGCCAAAGTCGTCGCCGCCATGGAAGATCCCAACCCGTTGATTAAAGGCACGGGCTTTGCCATGCTGAGGGCCGCGGGCATCCAGGTGGAACTGGAGCCGGAAGCCACCGCCGAAGCCACGGCCTTGAATGAGCCGTTCATCCACTTCATGCGCACCGGGCGGCCGTTGGTGACCCTAAAGGCGGCCGCGACCCTGGACGGCAAGATCTCGGCCCCGGACGACAACGAAGGCTGGATCACCTCACGGACCGCGCGCGAGCATGTCCAGACGCTGCGCCATCAGCACGACGCCATCCTGACCGGCATCGGCACCGTGCTGGCTGACAACCCATCGTTGAACGACCGCAGCGGCCAGCGCCGTATCCGGCCCTTGCTGCGCATCGTGCTCGACTCCCAGTTGAGGTTGCCGCTGGACTTCAAGATGGTCACCACCTGCAACAACGATCTGTTGGTGGCCACTACCTCCGCCGCTTCACCCGAACGTAAGCGGGCGCTCGAGGCCCGGGGCGTCGAGGTGGTGGCAGTAGATGGCATGGATGGCCGGACGTCGATCGCGGGCGTCGTCAATCTGCTGGCGCAGCGCAAGTATCTTTCACTGATGATCGAAGCGGGCAGCAAAGTGAATTGGACGGTGCTGGAGGCCGAGGCCGCCGACAAGGTATTTCTCTACTACGCGCCCAAGATCCTCGGTGGCCTGCAATCGCTACCGTTGGCCGGTGGCGCGGGGCGCCGGCGCCGCGTGGACGCGATTGAACTGGAGCGTGTCCGCATCCATCCCATCCCGCCCGATGAGTTCGCGGTTGAAGCCTACGTGAAGAAGAGTTAACTGATGTTTACTGGACTGGTTGAAGAAGTCGGCTTGATCGCCCAACCCGCGCCTCGCATGCGGATCGTCTGCACGACCGTGCTGGACGGGATGCGGGAAGGCGATTCCATTTCGGTGAGCGGCTGCTGCCTCACCGCGCTCGACATTGGACCGGACGGCTTCTCCGCCGATCTGGCCCCGGAGACGCTGGCGCGTACGTCGCTGGGCGAACGGAAGGTTGGCGACGCCGTGAATCTCGAACGGTCACTCCGCGTCGATCAGCGGCTGGGCGGGCACATCGTGCAGGGCCACGTGGATGGCACCGGAGAACTGCTGGCGATGGACGAACTGGGCAACGGGAACTGGTGGCTGAAAGTCAGCATTCCGGCGGAGCTTGATCGCTATATTGTCGAGAAAGGTTCGCTCTCGATTGATGGCATCAGCCTGACGGTGGCCCGCATTGCCGGGGGCGTTGCGGAGGTCACCATCATCCCGCATACTTATTCCCACACCTCCTTGCGCGACCGGCGGCCCGGCGCGCGCGTGAATCTGGAAGTCGATATTCTGGCCAAGTACTTGGAGAAACTTACCCATGGCTACACGCGCTGAGACATTGGCATTTCCCGTGGTCCGTGAGAAGGCGGAGACCATTCCCTGGTTTATCTGGGCTTGCGTAGTGGGTGTTACCAGCGCCATCATCGGCGGACACTGGGACATCTCCTGGCACCGCTCCATTGGACGCGATGATTTCTGGACCCCGGCGCACATCGCCATCTATCTTTGCGGCGTCATTGCCGGCCTCTCGTCGGCCTATCTGATCCTGAAGACGACCTTCGGCGGCAGCCTTTACCCGCGCGAGGCGACGGTGAAGATGTGGGGCTTCCGCGGACCCTTGGGTGCCTTCATCACCGCCTGGGGCGGCGTGGCGATGCTGACGTCGGCTCCGTTTGACGATTGGTGGCACAACGCCTACGGACTGGATGTAAAGATCGTCAGCCCGCCGCATGTCCTGTTGATCATGGGCGTGCTGGCCATCCAGACGGGCGCTTTGATGCTGATGCTGGGCTACATGAACCGGGCCACGGGAGCATTGAAGCGGACTTATGACCTGTTGTTCCTCTACACCGGCGGGATGATCCTGACGCTGATGTCGGTGCTGATCCTGGAGTTTACCAGCCGCGCCTACGCGCACTCGGGCCTTTACTACCGCACCGTGGCGCTGGCCGTGCCGGCAGTGCTGATCGCGGTGGCGCGCGCCTCCGGGCTGCGGTGGGCCTCGACCTTTGTGGCGGCGGTCTATACCGTGGTGCTGTTGGGCTTCCAGTGGATCTTGCCGTTGTTCCCGGCGGTGCCCAAGCTGGGCCCGGTCTACAACCCGGTGACGTTCTTTATCCCGCCCCAGTTCCCGATGCTGCTGATCATTCCGGCGCTCGGCCTCGATATGGTCCGCCCCGCGATGGCGGGTAAGTCCAAGTGGTTGCAAGCCCTGATCTCCGGCTTACTGTTCTTTGGGTTGTTCCTGGCGGTCCAATGGCCGTTTGCTGATTTCTTGCGGACCGAGGCGGCCAAGAACTGGTTCTTTGGCTCGCACTACTATGACTACCTGACGGGCCCCAGCTCCGCGCTGGTTCGCGGGGTCTTTGTGGCGGAGAAGACATCGCGCGACTTCTGGCAGAACATGGGCTTGGGCGTGGTGTTCGCGGTCCTGCTGTCGCGCCTGGGTCTGGCCTGGGGTGAAGGCATGCGCAAGGTGCAGCGCTAACATGAACCGCTTTCTGTTGGCTTCGTTCGCGGCTCTGATCGGGGCCAGTGCGGCGTTTGCCCACGTGGGCTCACCGGATGTCTTCTTTGAGGGTAAGGCGGGCGAGTACCGCGTCTTCGTCACCATCCGTACGCCGCAAGTCATTCCGGGCGTGGCTGAAGTGGAGTTACGCTTCCCGGAACCGGGCGCAGAGCAAGTGAAGATCACGCCCACCCCGCTCACCGGACTGGGCGCCAAGTTTGCCCCCACGCCCGACACGGCCACCCGTTCTCCGCTGGACCCGCAGTCCTACACCGGGTCCTTGTGGATGATGTCTTCCGGCGCGTGGCAGGTGCGCATCAACGTCACGGGCTCAAAGGGCACCGGCGAACTTCGAGTGCCCGTGCCCGCATTGGCGCAGCAGACGATGGGGATGGATCCGAAGATGGCCGGTGCTCTGCTGGCCTTGATGGTGTTTCTGGCGGTGGGCATCGTGTCGATTTTCGGCGCGGCCTCGCGCGAAGGCAAGCTACCGCCCGGCGAACAGCCCACACCGACGCATATCCGACGTGCCCGCATCGTGATGGCCGCTACGGCCGTGGCGGTGGTGGGCATCATCTTCCTCGGCAACCAGTGGTGGGGCGCAGAGGCGGCGGACTATTCCCGCAAGATCTTCAAGCCGCTGGCCGTCAAGCCGACGCTCAACGGCCGTTTTTTGAACCTGCAACTGGAACACACCGGCTGGATGCAGTCCCCCGCGTTCGACGATCTGGTGCCGGACCACGGGTACCTGATGCATCTGTTCGTGGTGGCCAAACCCGGCCAGGGCCGCATCTGGCACCTGCACCCGGCGCTGGCCTCCAATGGTGCCTTCACGCAGGATCTCAGTTCCCTGCCCGCTGGCAGATACCAGTTGCTGGGCGACATCGTGCACCGGAGCGGCCTGCCCGAAACGGTGGTGGCCGAACTGGACATCCCCGCCGACATCGACGGCGAACTGAAGGGTGATGACAGCACCAACCAGTTGACCAATGGCCTGAAGATGGTGATGGAGAGTCCGGCCACGCTGAAGGCGAAGTCGCTGCAGGTGATGAAGTTCAAGCTGCTGGATGCCACCGGGCAGCCCGCTACCGGCATGGAGCTTTATCTGGGCATGCCGGCTCACGCCGCCGTCTTGCGCGATGACTTTACAGTCTTCTCGCACCTGCACCCCAGCGGCACGGTGCCCGCCGCGTCGCTGGCCATGGCTCAGCCTGCCGACGGTAAGGCGGACCCGCACGCTGGCCATTCCATGTCTGCGGCGGAGCTTCCAGCTGAAGTAACCTTCCCCTACGGGTTCCCCGAACCGGGCAACTACAAAATGTTTGTCCAGATGAAGCGCGCGGGCAAGGTGGAAACCGGCGTCTTCGCGATTACGGTGACCAACTAGCATGCGGACCTTAGCCTACGAAGTCTGGGATGTCTTTACCGCCAAGCCGCTCACCGGCAACCAATTGGGCGTTTTCCTGAACGGGCGGGGCTTTTCTGATCAGGAGATGTTCTCGTTGGCCCGGGAGTTGAACTTCTCGGAGTCGGTATTCCTGTTCGGCCAGACGCCCAAGGGCCACCGGGTTCGCATCTTTACCGCCACCGAGGAACTGCCTTTTGCCGGACACCCATCGTTGGGGGCCGCCGCGGCCATTCGCCAGCGAATCCATGAGCAACGCATTGTGCTGGATTTGAACGCCGGGCCGATTCCGGTGCAGTTCGATGAAACCGGGTACGGCGAAATGCAGCAGGCCGAACCCGCGTTTGCCGAGACCTACCAGAAGGACGAGATCGCCCGCTGGATCGGCGTCTCGCCGGATGACATCACCGATCACCCGATCGAAAGCGTCTCCACCGGCCGCCCCAACATCATCGTCGGCCTGAAAACGCTGAAGGTGATCCGCGCCGTGAAGATGGATTGGGCAGCGATCGGCTCCCGCGCCTTCTACCTGCTTTCGCTCGAAACCGAGAACCCCAAGGCCCGCGCCCACGCCCGCAAGCTGACACCGCGCCTGGAAGACCCTGCCACCGGCTCCGCCGCCGGTTGCGCGGCCGCTTGGATGGTAAAGCACGGCATCGCCAAGTCACAGGAACGCGTGCTGATCGAACAAGGCTCCGAGGTGAAACGGCCCGGAGAGTTGTTCGTCACCGCCCGCAACGACGGCGGCAAGATCACCGGCGTCCGGGTAGGCGGACACGCCGTTCGGGTGATGGCCGGAGAGCTAACGCTTCCGTAGCTATTCCACTTCGTAGCGGAATGCGCCATCACGGCCAATGTCAGCCGGGATGGGGTACGCCGCCAGCGCCTCGGCCTCACCGCGCAGGCGCATGACACGTTCCAGCAGCTCCCGCTCTTCTTCAAAGCGGTCTTCCAGGTCGGCCAGCCGGGTTTCTTCGGTAGCCAACTGTTCGCGAAGAATGCCCAGGCGCTCCTGGTGATCACTGCCGGTGATGGTCTCCCGCTCCAACACCAGGATCTCGGTGGAGAGCGTGCTAACCCGGCGCTGGCTATCTTCAAGAGGCGGTGGGATGGAATTCAGGCCGATGGCCACACGGGCGCAAGCCGTATCGAGGACATTCACCGCCTTATCCGGCAACTGACGGCCGGTGACATAGCGGTGCGTCAGCCGGACGGCGGCATCTACTGCTTCGTCCAGCAGCCGGACACCGTGATGCTTCTCGAGCGTCGCGACCAGCCCCCGCATCATGTCGATCGCCTGCTGTTCGCCGGGCTCTTCCACCTTGACGACCTGAAACCGCCGGGTAAGCACGGCGTCCTTCTCGAAATACCGCTTGTATTCGGCTTGCGTCGTGGCCGCGATGGTGCGCAGTTCACCTCGCGCCAGGGCCGGCTTCAGCAGGTTGGCCGCGTCGCTCTGGCCCGCCGGACCACCGGCACCGATCATCAGGTGCGCTTCATCAATAAACAGAATCACCGGCACCGGCGAGGCCTTCACTTCGCTGATCACCGAGTTCAGCCGGTTCTCAAACTCGCCTCGCACGCCCGCACCCGCCTGGAGCAGGCCCAGGTCCAGCGTTCGGACGCTGACATCTTTTCAGGCTGGGCGGCATGTCGCTGAGCATTCTTCGGTTCCCGGAAACTACCCACTTGCAGCGTATCCGCGGCGTCACGCCCCGGGACGAGTGAGCGGCAGGATCGCCCTGCCCCAGGTAAGCCTCCACTTCCGTGATGCGGCTGCAATACGAGCCGGAGACCAGGTGCTGGCCCAACAGAGCACGGGCCACAGTGACCGGGTCACGCTCGCAAAACGATCGCGGCAGGGGGTTGATCGGCAATGGGGTGAGCGGAGGCAATCGATCCATGCGATACCATTCTTGTTTATCCGATGCGGCTGTTCTGCGGACTCGCTCTCGCCTACGAAACAAGGCGCAACCTCGAACTGATGCTCCAACACCTGCGGCCCTCCGCGTCCATCAACTGGAGCCCGCCCGAGAACTGGCACATCACCACCAAGTTTATCGGGGAGCAGCCGGAAGACCAGTTACCCGAGATCGTTCGCGCCTTGGGCAACGTGCCCGCGCCTGGTCCACTGGAAATTTCTATCGCTGGCCTGGGCTGGTTCCCCAATCCCCATCAGCCGCGTTTTCTGTTTGCGGGCGTCCAGGGTCCGGCGGCGCTGGCCGATCTGGCCCGTGAGACCGATGAGCGGCTGGCCCATGTGGGCGTACCCCGCGAAACCAAGCCCTACACCCCGCACCTCACCCTGGCCCGGATGAAGCCACCCAGCGAGATCGCTGATCTCCGCCGCGCCATTGCCGCGCTGCCGCTGGCGGACTTTGGCCGGTTTGTGGCGGCTAAACATCTGCTCTACCAAAGTAAGCTGGGGCCCAACGGCAGCCAGTACACGGTGCTGGCGGAGTTCCCCTTATGATCAGCGCTTCTGGCGTCCTCATTATTTGCTACCTGATCGGTGGCATACCTTTCGGTTACCTGCTGGTGAGGTGGCGGACCGGCGAAGATGTCCGCGCCAAAGGCAGCGGCAACATCGGCGCCACCAATGTCCTGCGGACCACCGGGCGCGCAATGGGCGTGGTGACCTTGCTGCTGGATATCGCCAAAGGCGCGTTCGCGGTCTGGTTGATGGATCGCACGGTGGCCGGATTAACCCCGGAGACCCAAGCGTTGTGGACCTCACTGGCGGCAGTGGTGGTGATGCTGGGCCACGGCTTTCCCGTCTTCTTGAAGTTCCAGGGAGGCAAAGCGGTGGCCAGCTTTATTGGAGCCTTCCTGTACCTGACGCCGCTGCCTCTGTTCGCGGTGCTGCTAGTGTTTGTCGCGGTGGTGTGGGTGACGCGCTACATTTCGCTGGGGTCGATACTAGCCGCCGCATTGTTCCCCTTGGCCGTCTACCTGATTCTGCACCCGGAGCCTTCGGTATTGGCGGCTTCGGCGTTCAGCGGAGCGTTCATTGTCTGGCGGCACAAGAGTAATCTGGACCGGCTCCGCGCCGGCACCGAGAACGTCTTTACCTTCTCCAAGAAGAAAGCCTAGGGCTACCCCGGCATGACCCAGTTGACGATTCTTGGTGGCGGCAGTTGGGGCACGGCTTTGGCGCTGGCTCTGGCGCCCCGATTCACTGGCGTCAGGCTATGGGTGCATGAGCCGGAGTTGGCGCGGAAGATTGATGAGACCCGGGAGAACGTCGCGTTTCTGCCCGGCTTTCCCCTGCCCCCGAACGTCTCGGTCACTTCTGAACTAACCACCGCGGGCGCGGACCTGGTGCTGGGCGTCATGCCGTCGCAGTTTGCGCGTCAGGTCTACTCCCAGCTTTCTCTGGATGTGCCGGTGGTGAGCGCCACCAAGGGCCTGGAGAAAGGGACGCTGCGGCGGATGTCGGAACTGATCGCCGAGACGCAGCCCGGCATCCCGGTGGCGGTTCTGTCCGGGCCGACATTCGCCCGTGAGATTGCCGCCGGGTTGCCCGCAGCCGCCGTCATCGCCTCCTCCGATGCCGGCTTCGCGGCCCAGGTGCAGCAAGCCTTCAGCGGACCGTCGCTGCGCCTCTACACGAACGATGACGTTTGTGGAGTTGAGCTGGGCGGAGCACTGAAGAACGTCATCGCCATTGCTGGTGGCGTCGTGCAGGGCCTTGGCTTGGGCCACAATGCACTGGCGGCGCTGATCACGCGGGGCTTGGCGGAAATCACCCGCTTGGCGGTGGCGGCCGGCGGTGACCCACGCACGCTGGCGGGATTGGCGGGCCTGGGTGATCTGGTGCTGACCTGCACGGGTGAGCTGAGCCGCAATCGCCGCGTCGGAGCGGAATTGGCCCGCGGCCGGACGCTGGCCGACATTCTGGGCAGCACCCAGATGGTGGCCGAGGGCGTGGAAACAACCGCCAGTGCCCTGGAACTGGCGCGCCGCCTGCAGGTCGAATTGCCGATCACGCAGCAGATGGACGATATGCTGCATGGCCGCCGCTCACCGGCCGAGGCCATTCGCGAGCTAATGGAACGCCGGCCGAAGGGCGAGTAAGCTAGGATTTGGCCCGCCCATTCGATGCTTCGAACGATAAGCCCAGCCCCATGCGTCAGCTTGGGGCTATCGCGGGGGCCCAGCAGAAGCCCCAAGCTAACGCATGGGGCTAACCGATCATCTGGTCGAAGAACTAAGGGATTAACCGGACCGTAAAACATGCCTGAGCCGCCGGAACATTTCTTAACAGAGCGTGTTCAATCGGATATGGCGGTGTCGCTGGCGTTGGAACATGACGCACAACTGATGACCCGGGTGCGCGGCGGTGATACGGCCTGCTTCGCGCTGTTGCTGGAACGGCACCGCCATCCGGTGATCCATTTCCTTTACCGGATGGTGCAGAACCAGGCCGTGGCGGAGGAATTGGCGCAGGAAGTATTTCTGCGGGTTTACCGGTCACGGGAAAGCTATGAGCCAACGGCCAAGTTCACCACCTGGCTTTACCGGATCGCCACGCATCTGGCCCTGAACTATCTGCGGGACCACCGGCGGGAGCGGGCGGAACGGTCCATGGATGTGGAAACCGAAGACGGCCCGGCGCAGCAGTTCACGGACTACCGCCCCAGTGTCGAGCAGGACCTGGTGTGGCAGTCAAAGTTGCGGGAAGTTCGCCAGGCGATTGAGCGCCTGCCCGATAAGCAAAAGGCGGCGGTGCTGATGCACAAGTATCAGGAACTGGAGTATGCCACCATCGCGCGGGTGCTGAAGTGTTCGGAGTCGGCGGTAAAGTCTTTGTTGTTCCGGGCGTACGAGACGCTCCGGATGCGGTTGTCGCACATGGCTTGAGGGAAGACAAGACAGGTCATGGGAAGTTTGCAATGAAACAGAATCGAATCGCTTGTCCGATGATCCACCCGGCCCGGCCGGAGGCGTTGCTGGATTATGTGGCCGGGCGCTTGGACACGCCCACGGCGGCGGCCCTGGAAGATCATGCCGCTGATTGCGAGGCCTGCCAGCAGTTTATTGCCGATCAGGCCGTACTGTGGCGAGAACTGGATTCGTTTACCCCGGCGGAGATTTCGCCCGGGTTTGATGAGGCGGTTTTTGCTCATGTGGCGGCGCATGACCGCGCACCCTGGTGGGTCCGCGCGTGGCGGCACGTCTTTGCCGCTGGTGAACCCGGTGCCTGGCGTCCGGCGATGGCGTTGTCCGCGGCCTGTGCGTTGGTGTTTGCGGTGGCGCTGGTCCGGCTGCCGGGAGGGCTTCCAGCGGAGCGATCAGCGGTGGTGGATCAGACGGCGACGGCTTCTTCCGTCGACGCTCGTGACGTGGAGTTGGCGGAAAGAGCGCTGGAAGATATGGAGATGCTACAGGTCGTGGCGGGAGACAAGCTTTAGCGGCGGTCCGCTGAGCGATGGAGAATGGCGAACTTTTTGACCCGGCGATTCCGTTCGATGCCCAATGCCTTGCTGGCAGGGGCCTTGATGGGATCGGCTTGGTTGGCTGGTCCGGCTTATAGTCAGGAGCGGGAGCAGCCACCGCCGCCGCCCCGTGGTGGCCCGCGTGGTCCCGGTGGTCCGCCGCCGTGGGCGCGGCCGGGTGGCCCCGGTGGGCCGGGATTTCCCAACTTTGAAGCCATTGAGCGCCTCAACTCGATGCCGCCCGCGCAGCGCGAGCGGTTCCTGAACCGGCTGCCCCCGGAGCGGCGGCGCATGATGGAGGAGCGCATGGAGCGCTTCCGCAGCATGGCCCCGGAAGAAAAGCGAAAGCTGCGCGAGCGGATGGCTCAGTTTGAGCAGATGGATCCGGAGGAGCAGGAACGTGCCCGGCGCGCTTTCCGGCGCTTTAGTCTCATGCCGGAAGACCGCCGCGAAGTGCTTCAGGGCGAAATGGATACGCTCCGCCGGTTGGGTCCGGAGGAGCGCCGCCGCTACATCCGGACGTCGCAGTTTCGGGACAAGTTCGCGCCGCCCGAACGGCGTCTGGTGCTGGAAATGATGGGGTTGTTCGAGCCCGGCCCAATGCAGCGGCCGCGGAACCCTGACGATCACGAATAGCTCGGCTCCGCGCTGTAGCGGGCCAGCGGGCCTATTCGGCCTTGGCGGTCTTCTTGGGCGCGCCGCCCTCGGGCGCGGTGGCAATTCTGACCTTTACGCCGTTGTCGAGCCTTGGCAGTTGTGACGTCGCGACTGACTCGCCGTCTTCCACCCCTTCCAGAATCTCCACTTCCTGCTCAAACCGGTCCCCCAGCTTTACCTCGCGCGCCTCAATCTTCCCGTCCTTGATGATGTAGGTTTTGTTGGAACCCAGGATGTAGTTCACCGCCCGGGTGGGCACCAGCAGCGCCCGATCCGTCTTCTCGGTCGGGATCCGTGTCCGGGCATAGCTGCCAGGCTTCAACTGGCCGTTGGAATTGGTGATCAACGCTTCCACGATGAAGGTGCGCTTGGCTTGATCGACGGTGGGCGAAATACGCCAGATCTTGCCTTCAAACTTACGATCCGCAAAGGCTTCCAGCGACACCTGGGCCACCTGCCCCACTTTCACCCAAGGGGCCATCCGCTCCGGCACTTCCATCCGCAGTCGCACAGGATCGGTCTTCACCAGCACCAGCAGCGGCGTGTTGGCGCGCACATACTGCCCGACGGTCACCTGGCGTTCCTTCACCGAACCGGCAAAAGGGGCCTTCACGGTGGTGTCACGCAGCTTCTTGCGCTGCAGGTCAACGATGGCTCGGAACCGTTCTACTTCCTGGATCAGATTGCGCGTCTGATTGGAGGTGGCGTCCAGCGCCGCCTGAGCGGCGTCAAAGCGGGATTTGGCTTGATCGAGATCCTGCTGGCTGCCAATGCCCTGGTCGGCTAGGTTGCGGACGCGCTTGTAGCGTTGCTCGGCATCGAACAAGTCGGCCTGGGCGCGGCGCATATCGGGCGTCTGGGCAATGTCGGCCACGCGGTCCTTTTCGTTGCGCAGGCCCAACCGCTCCATGGCCGACTTCATCTGGGCTTCGTTTTGCAACAGCAGATACCGCTGTTCTTCGTCCCCAATGTGGACCAGAACCTGCCCTTCCTTGACGACGTCGCCCAAGTCGAAGCTGACTTTATCCACTCGGCCGTCAATCTCGGCGCTGATGATCGCCTCGTCAAACGGGAAGAGCGTGCCGATGCTATCGACAATGCGCTGCACCTCGCGCATGTGCACTTTAGCCGCCGTCACGGAGACCGGACCGGCATTCTCCTTTTTGGCTATCGGCGCTTCCTTCTTGAGGCAAGAGGAAAGCATTGCCAAAGCCAAAATCGTAAAGGGGAGGAGGCGAAGGGACAAAAATCTCATGAAGCTCGTATTATACGGCGGGTGGCCGGGCCAAGACGTTACCGGCGACGGAGAAAAAGCTTCACCGGCGTGGAACAGAGCCTATTAACCTGCCTATTTTCAAAAGGTTGCCACGCTACTGCGCCGCTAGTCGCTTTCGGTCTTTTCCACCAGTTTTTCGACCGTCATGGAATAGATGGCCATCTTTCCACTGCGGTCACTTTGGAAATAGATCCGTTGGCTGGAAGGTGAGAACGTGGGGTTCACCTGATCCGGCTGCGAGCAGCGGTGTTCACACAAGGCCAGTTCCCTCCGCGTCACGCGCAGCATCAGCAGAACATACGGGGCGGCTTTGCTGCGGGAAGCGCCGACAAACACGCTGGCATCGGCGTTGCGCCCAAAGGTGATGAACTGGCTGGTTTTCGCCAACAACGTGTCGGTATTGGTGTCTGGGGTGTGCTCCCGCAGTTCCGGCCCGGACAGGTAGGTGAAAGCGCGTCCATCCGTCGACCACTGGGGGTTCGACGTAACCGGCCCGGTCTTCAGTTTGCGCGCCGCCCCGCCCTCAAAAGTGGCCAACCATGCGCTCTCGCCATCCCGGCACAGCACGCCGGCGCGCTTGGGGCGGATCAGGGGAATGGCAGCGTCTGCCGAGACTTCCGCTAGGGCTCGGGGTATCCCTTTGGCCGCCATCGCCGCCAGCATCAGCTTGCCGCCGCCACAATAGGCAGCGTAAAGACCATCCTCACTCACCGAAAATGGACCCACTTCAGTAGCCATCTCGCGGTCCCGCAACGTGGCCAAGCTGGTTTGCTTCAAGGTAGTGCCGTCCAGGTAGTAGATCGACTTCTCGTCCGGGGCCAGGGTTAAGCTTTGCGGATTGAGATTCGCCGCCTCGGTCAATACCTTGGACTCACCGGTCTTGATGTCCATCCGGAGCGCTTGCATCGACCCCGGCCGGTCCGAGGCATAAACCAGGAATCCGGACCGCGAAGAGGCCGCCCGCAACCACGGTGCCGGTAGAAAGCTCGAGTACGCGGGATCGGTCATCCGCAATACTTCCATCTCAGTTGCACCATCGGCAAACCGGGCCCGGTCAGTGGGTAGGCCTTGGCCGCGAGGCGTAGCCGCCGTCGCCGGCATGGCCAGCAGAAATGCGCGCCGGGTTAGGGCCATGGCAACATCCTAACGCCGCCGGAAGGCAGAGCAGGGCGGGCCATGGGCAATGGATGACAAGTCACTCACCTCAATGGATGCCCGAGATGGGTGCGGCGTTTCAAGGCCTTCGCCCGAACGCCGTGCTTCAGTCAGAACTGGCGCTATTCGCCGCGGGCCTTGGCCGGCTTAGACGGATGCGCTTCCTGGTAATGAGCCTTCAGCACGTCGCCGCCGAAATCAGACTTCAGGTCGCGCCAGACGCTGTGGACGTGGTTGGCACCGTTCTGCGTGTTGTCGTACTCCACCAGGAAGCCCGGGCCCTGCACCCGGTAGTAATGCGGTCCCTTTTTTTCTTCGACGCCCGCCCAGGCGAAGTTCAGGTTGGTCCCTGCGGCCTTCACCAAAGCCGTCCGGCCTTCCGCCACATCCTCCGGAACGTTCTGGCAGTACTCGTCCAGCACCGCCGCCAGCAGTTCCCGCTGCTTGGGCGTCATCTTGGCGGCGCTCAGGCCCGAGGGCTGACCGTCGAGAGCGGCGGAGCGCTTCACGGTGGTGAGAATGTCCGGATAGGCCTTCGTGTCGACAATCGCCACCTTCTTCTGCTCCGGCGTCAACGCCATCAGCAGGTCGCGGCCCAGATCCTCTTCGCGTGCCAGCACGCGGAGCCCGGTGCGCGGCCCCTGCCGGACTTCGGCCGGATTCGAACCAAAGAAGGTCGGGGCGGCCAACACCTTGCCACCAGCAATGACAAACGTCAGGCTGATGTGGTGGCCTTCAATCCGCATGCCCCAGGTTGCGGTCTCCGACGGCTCACCGTAGATCGAGAAGTAGTACTTCTCCGGGTTGCGGCGCTCACCGGAGTCACTTTCCAAAATCCGCAGCACATCCTCCAGGCTCATGATGGTGGAGGCCTTCATGAAGCCGCGCTGGCTGAGCGAGGAGGCCAGCATCGCCTGCGCCAAGTGGCGCTGCGCCGGGGTCATTTCCCGCAACGTGAGGCCCTTGCGGGTGGTCTTGTAGAACTCCTGGTAGTTGTTGTCCGGGACGAAGTGCCATTGGAGGCGCGCCTCGGTGGTGAGGTCCATTTTCGCCTTGGCCGTTTGCTCCGGCGTCAGGGAGGCGAGAAATGCCTTGGCTGCGCCCAACATCGCAACCGGGCTTTGAGTCTTCAAGTGCGCAGCGCTGAACAGCAGTACCGCGCTAGAGGCCAACAGGATCCGCGAAAGCATCGACTCGGATTATATGCGACCGGGCAACGCAATGGAAGCGATACCGGCGAATTGCTGTCTGGGACAATAGGTCGTGGACTCTGATTCCCGCACGACCCAGCCCGCTCAACTGATGCTTGCCCTGGATGGCCAGCACCAGGCGATGATCCTTGAACAAGCCGCCCAGCACGCGATCGCCTTTCTCGAAGCGGCGGGAGAACGTCCCGCGGCAGCAGCGCAGCGGCCCTTGCCGATGGCTGCCCTGCCCGAGAGTGGCCTGGGTGCCCAGGCGTCGCTGGACCGTTTCTACGCCACCATCGAGCCGTATCTGTCTGGATCGTCCGGTCCCCGCTATCTCGGCTTCGTCACCGGCGGCAGCACGCCCGCCGCAATTGCGGCCGACTGGTTGACCAGCGCCTATGACCAAAATGCGGCCCTGATTGGTGGCTCCGCCGCGTGTGCCGTGGAGTTGCAGGCACTCGCTCTGCTGCGGAGCCTGTTCGACCTGCCCACCAGTTTCGAAGGCGCACTGGTGACCGGCGCGACGATGGCCAACTTCACTGGGTTGGCGGTGGCCCGACAGTGGTGGGGGGAGCGCCGGGGCATCAATATCGCCGAGGCGGGCCTGGCCGGTCTGCCCGCCCTGCCCGTGCTGTCCGCGACACCCCACGTCAGCGCGCTGAAGGCGCTGTCGATGTTGGGCCTGGGCCGCCGGGCCATTGAGCCGGTGCCCACCCTGCCCGGCCGCGAGGCCATGGATATGGCCGCACTGGAGCGCCAGTTGCAAGCCCACCAGGGCGCGCCGGTGGTGGTGCTGGCCAGTGCCTGCACGGTCAACACGGCCGACTTTGATGATCTCGAAACAGCGGCGGTGCTCTGCCGTCAATATGGTGCCTGGCTGCACGTTGATGCCGCGTTTGGCCTCTTCGCGGCCTGCTCGCCTGACTACTCGCATTGGGTGCGGGGCATCGGCCAGGCGGACTCCATTGCCGCCGACGGCCACAAATGGCTGAACGTCCCCTACGATTGCGGCTTTGTCTTCACGCGTCACCTGGCCCTGCATGAGCGGACCTTCCAGACCAGCGCGTCCTATCTGGACCCAGGAGCCAACACTGTGCCGGAGTTACTGCATCGCACGCCCGAAAGCTCGCGCCGCTTCCGGGCCTTGCCCGTCTGGGTGGCACTGCTAGCCTATGGCCGCGAAGGCTACCGCGAGATCGTGGAGAGCAACTGCGGGGCGGCTGCCGCGCTCGGGGAATGGATCAACATCAGCAGCGAGTTCGAACTGCTGGCTCCGGTGCGGTTAAACATCGTCTGCTTTGCCTTGACGGAAGGTACCGCGGAAGGCACGAAGGCATTTCTGAAACGCCTGGAGACAGATGGCCGGGTCTACCTGACACCCACTACCTACGCCGGACGCCCCGGCATCCGCGCGGCGTTCTCCAACTGGCGGACGACGCTGGAAGATCTAGCAGTGATTCAGGCGGCGATGCGGGATTGCCTCAGCTAGCCGCGTTCCAACGCCAGATTGACATAGCCCACCACTCCCTTGCGGTCAACTGAGCCTTTGATGAAATGCTGCCTCTAGCGCTTCCGCATCAGCCAGACCACCAGCCACAGCACGCTGTTCAAGATCAGCATGGTGGCCAGCGGCAGATAGACGGTGGTGTTCCGGCCCTGCCAAACAAAATCGCCCGGCAGCCGGCCCCAACGGACAGGCAGCCGTTCGCCGATCATGAGCAGCAAACCAATGGCGGCGATGGCAAAGCCGATGATGACGATTGTCCGGCCCATACCCATCGCCGCCTGGTTCCGTTCCGTTTAGAGCAAGAAGACGCGGCCCTTGTGAAGGCCCAGCAGGATCTGCACCAGCCGGTGCGCGATCAGCTCATGTAAGGTCAACAACTCTTTGTTGGCCTCAAAGATGGCGTAACCATCCTGCGGGTCCGTGCTGGTGACCAGTCCGCCGGCCTTTAGCGCATCGGTGGCACTCTTGATCACGCTATCTTCCAGCACCTCGCCCGCCATCTCCCAGAGGGTGATGAAGCGGTCGATCGCGCTGGGGAAGCTGACGTGGAAGACGCCGTGCGTGGAGGTGGTGCGCGGCGGCTTGTAGTCCAGGTTGAACGGCCCGTGGAAGTCATGGCTACGCAGCAGCACCAGGACGTTCAACCAGTCCAGCGGATTCACCAAGCCGACCGCGATATCGACGTCGTGCTTCAACCGGTAGCCATCGTTGATGTCAAAGTGCCACAGCTTGCCGTTCACTAGTGCGCGCGCCAGCGCCGCCCGGACACTGCCGCCCCACATCAGTTCGTGCAGATACTCCGGGTTGAGGCCCACCATTTCGGGATGTTCGAGCAGCCCGGAGTTGATGAAGCCCAGCATGGCGTCCGAGGTGGGCAGCAGGATCTCGCCCTGCGGCTCAAACGGCTTGGCTTCCATGCAATGCTTCAGCGTCGGGCGGCCCTTCTTGGCCGCGATCTCAAGATCAGCCTTGCAAGCCGCATTGAGGCCGTCGGCGTACCACTTCAACGTCTCGGTTTCTTCGACCGCACCGGGCGTGTAGTAGCCCAGCGAACCCGGCCAATAGACGGCATAGCTGGCGCCCAGCTCATGCCCGATGGCCACCGTGTTGGTGACGCGGAACTTGGCGTACTCGCGGATCGACGGCGATTCCGAAGCGGGCGAGGTCGCAAACACGGGGTGGAAGAACGTCTCCGTGGTCACCATGGAGCATTCCATGGCGTTCTTGCGGAGCGCTTCGCCAATCTGGCCGACGATGTCCCACTGCTCCTGCTTGCCCAGCACGGTGGCCGGAATCACGTCTGAATCGTGCGTGCACCAGTAGTTGATGCCGATCTCGGCATAACGCGCGATGATCTCTTCAAACCCCACCGGCCGACGGGTCGGCGCATGGAACAAGGCGTTGCCTTCATAGGCACCCGCCCACTGTGGTCCAGTGATGAAAAACTTGCGCCGCTGCTCGGGCGTATAGGCTCCACCGCAGGCCGCGTAGAGCTTTTCGACTAGGGGTTGTTGCTGGTCAACGGGAACAGGATTCATAGTGCCCCCTCATCATATCGAGTGTGGCGGCGCGGCGGTATGGCGAGGAATAAGCGAGCGGTGCATGTGCTGTCACCCAGTCAGCCGCGCCAGGAGTTGACCGTGGCGGATACCCTCCGGTTTCCAGAAGTGCTGCCCGGGTTCGAGTTGCCGCTAGCGGAACTGTTCGCCTGAATCCAATCCCCCGCCCACTTCGATAGAATCGCTTAAAGCATGAGCGATCAGAATCCCCTCGCCGGGAGCATCTTCCCCCCGTCACCTGAATTTGTGGCCCAGGCCAACGTCTCCGGCATGGCTGCCTACCAGGCCCTCTACGATGAAGCCGCTGCGCGGCCGGAACAGTTTTGGGGGCACCTGGCCGAGACCGAACTGGCTTGGCAGCAGAAGTTCGACCACGTCTTTGAGTGGGCGCCGCCCTTCTCCAAGTGGTTTGTCGGCGGCCAGCTGAACGCCAGCTACAACTGCCTGGACCGGCACCTGGACGGACCCCGCGCCCACAAGGCGGCCATCATCTGGGAAGGTGAGCCGGGCGACACGCGCACCATCACTTACACCGAGCTGCACCGCCTGGTCTGCCGCTTCGCCAACTCGATCAAGAGCCTCGGCTATCAAACCGGCGACCGCGCCATCATCTACATGCCGATGGTGCCGGAAGCCGTGGTGGCCATGCTGGCCTGCGCACGACTGGGCATCATCCACAGCGTCGTGTTCGGCGGCTTCTCCGCCGAGGCGTTGAAGGCTCGCATCCAAGATCTGGGAGCAACGCTGGTGATCACGGCTGATGGCGGCTGGCGGCGAGCCAAGGAAGTGAAGCTGAAGCCGGCGGTCGACGAAGCGTTGCTGGAATGTCCGGAAGTAAAGCACACGATCGTGCTGCGGCGGACGGGCTCTGAGCCCGAGATGATGGAAGGCCGCGACCTGTGGTGGCACACGCTGGATGAAACGTCGCATGATGACTGCCCGGCGGTTCCCGTCGATAGCGAACATCCGCTCTTCGTGCTCTACACCTCCGGCACCACTGGGAAGCCCAAGGGCATTCTGCACACCACCGCCGGGTATCTGCTGCAAACCACGATGTCGATGAAGTGGGTCTTTGATCTGAAAGAGAATGACGTCTACTGGTGCAGCGCCGACATTGGCTGGGTGACCGGCCACAGCTACATCACCTACGGGCCGCTCTCGGCCGGCGCCACCAACGTCATGTACGAAGGCACGCCCGACACCCCGGCGTTTGACCGCTGGTGGCAGCTGATCGCCAAGTACAAGGTGACGCTGTTCTACACCTCGCCCACCGCCATCCGCGCGCTGATCCGTCAAGGTGACCAGTGGCCCGACGCGCACGATCTATCGAGCCTCCGCTTGCTGGGCAGCGTCGGTGAGCCCATCAATCCGGCGGCCTGGGAGTGGTACCACCGCGTCATCGGCAAAGGCCGTTGCCCGATTGTCGACACCTGGTGGCAGACCGAAACCGGTGCCATTCTGATTGCCCCCATGCCCGGTGCCGTGCCGCTGAAGCCCGGTTCCGGCACGCTGCCGATGCCCGGCATTCTGGCCGAAGTGGTGGACCTGGACGGCAAGCCCGTGCCGCCCGACGCCGAAGGCTATCTGATCATCCGCCGGCCGTGGCCCTCGATGATCCGCAACATCTGGGGCGACCCGGACCGCTACGCGCAGACCTACTGGGGCCGCATGGAAGGCGTCTACTTCACCGGCGACGCCGCCCGCCGCGATGCCGATGGCTACTTCTGGGTGCTAGGCCGCGTCGATGACGTCATGAACGTCTCCGGCCATCGCCTCTCGACTATGGAAGTGGAATCCGCACTGGTGCGTCACCCCGCCGTGGCCGAAGCCGCAGTGGTGGCCAAGCCGCATGAGATCACGGGCCAAGCCGTGTGCTGCTTTGTGACCCTCAAGAAGGGCGACTACAACCACGACGTGCTGGGCAAGGAGTTGCGCCAGTGGGTGGCGCATGAAATCGGCGCGTTCGCCCGTCCGGAAGAGATCCGGTTCTCTGAAGCCCTGCCCAAGACCCGCTCCGGCAAGATCATGCGCCGGCTGCTGCGCGAGATCGTAACTTCGAACACGGTGGCGGGTGACGTGACCACGCTCGAAGACATGGGCGTACTCACGCGCCTGGCGGCGCAACAGGACGAGCCGTAGAGCGCAACAGCAGTAACGACCTTGGGGCGGGCCATCCACGGAGGATGAGCCCGCCCTTTGTTTTTGCCGCGCAACGTGATATTGCTCTTAGGCGATGTTCACCCGACGCACACTACTCCAGGCGCCGTTGGCGCTGTCCGCTGCTTCCCGATTGTTCGCGGCTGTCCCCACGCGGCACGTCAAGGTAGAGACGATATTCAAGTCGCCCGGCCCGGCTCCGAATGGCTTGCAAGCCACCGCGGACGGCCTGTGGGTGCTGGACCAGCGCGATAATCACGCCTATCTGGTGGGCTACGAGAAAGGTGAGATCCGCCGCAAGCTGAAGACCGATTCGGTCTCCGGCAGCGGGATCACCTTTGATGGCAAGGCACTGTGGCTGGCTTCCACCTACAGCCGCGAGATCATCCAGTGTGACGCGCAGTCGGGCGCGACCCTCAAGCGCTTCCCCAGCCCTGGTGTGGGAGTCGTGTCGTGGAAGCCATCCGAAGCCCGCCGCAGCCCGCTGCAACCACCACCCCCGCCCCCCGACCCGAATGCGGCGAAGAAGCCCGCTGGTCCGGGCACTCCGACCGGTGCGCACGGCCTGGAATGGCGCGACGGCAAGCTGTGGATCTCCAATCCGCCTTCCAAGACCGTCTACCGAATGAACCCGCCCAACGCCCAGATCGAGTTCCAGTTCCCCACCGTCTTCAACCGCCCGCACGGCCTGGGCTGGGATGGTGACTTCCTGTGGTGTGCGGATTCCAACCTGAACGCCTTCCACAAGCACGATCCCAAGACCGGCAAGCTGATCGAGCAGATCCAACTGGCCGATAGCGACCCGCAACCGCACGGCATGAGCATCTGGCAAGGTTGGATGTGGTACTGCGATGAGGCCGGCGTGATCTGCCGCTTGAAGCTATAGCAACTCCGTGACCGACTAGGTCACTGGCCAGCGGGGCCACTTTCGATGACGGTGATGGAACTGAATCCCTCCTCCAACACGGGAGCTGTCAAGCGTCGGGCCAGCTTGTCCATGGCCTCCTCCGGCACTACCCGAGCCCGCAGGGCATTGCGCCGCTTGCATTCAGGCAGCGGCACGTCAAGAAATACTGCCTCCGCCGTTGCTCCATGGCTCTGCGCGATCTCGATGTAGGGCAAGCGCTCGGCGGCCGTCAGGTTGGTGGCGTCGATATAGGTGGCGTCCATGCCAATCGCCAGGCGCTGTTCCAGCAGATACCGGACGGTTGCGAACACCCGGTCGTTCACGTGCTGGCTGGCGGCATCTCCGGTGAGTAGGCGGCGCACTTCGTCGGAAGAGATGGCAACTTCATTACGCTCGGCCAACCATGTCGACTTGCCGCAACCGGGCAGGCCCACCAGGAGAATCACTTTCATCTCCCTCATCTTAAGGTAGGGTTGGGCTTGGTACCCATGGGTACTGGCCCATAGCCCACAGAATGAAACCTGATTTTTGCGTAGTATTCATCAGTCCCGCGATACACTATAGACGTGGGAACCCCTTCCACAGCTCGACCTTCCTTGTTCGGCGGTGACTAACCGCCCAGTCTCCTAAGCGGCCTACGTCCTGTTGGCTGGTGGTGTTTTTTCGAGGAGACTCCCATGACAGTTCTAGATTCTCTCGCGCGGACGCACGTCCCTGGCGCGTTGCCGAAGCTGGTGACGGCGCTGCCCGGTCCCCGCGCCGCCGAGATTATTGCCCGCGATGAGGCGGTGCTTTCGCCGTCCTACACACGAGGCTACCCGCTGGTGATCGAACGCGGCGAAGGGGCGGTAATCACCGACGTCGACGGCAACCGCTTTCTTGATTTCAACGCCGGAATTGCCGTGCTGGCGGCCGGACACGCCCATCCGCGCCTGACCAAGGCCATTCGGGAGCAGGCCGAAAAGTTTCTGCACTATTCGGGCACCGATTTCTACTACCAGAACATGGTGGAACTGGCGGAGAAACTCGCCGCACTGGCACCGATCGGGGGCCGCAAACGGGTCTACTTCGGCAACTCCGGCACGGAGGCGCTGGAGGCGGCGTTTAAGCTCTCGCGCTACCACTTCTCGCAGGGCCAGGGCGACGGCCGAGGCCGGGACAAGATGATCGCCTTCTTTGGCGGCTTCCACGGCCGCACGATGGGCGCGTTGTCGCTGACCGGCTCCAAAAGCGTCCAGAAGAAGGGCTTCGGCCCGCTGGTGCCCGGTGTCCAGCACATCCCGTACGCCTATTGCTACCGGTGCGCTTACGGCAAGCAGCCGGACACCTGCGCGGTGGAGTGCGTGAAGGTGATCGAAGACACGCTGATCAAGCACATCCTGCCCGCCGAAGAGATCGCCGCCATTGTGGTGGAACCCATTCAAGGCGAGGGCGGCTATGTCGTTCCGCCCGTGAAGTTTTTCGACGAACTGCAATCCGTCGCCCGCCGCCACGGCATCTTGATCATCGCCGACGAAGTGCAAAGCGGCATGGGCCGCACCGGCAAAATGTGGGCGTCCCAGCATTTCGGCCTGGAACCGGACATGATCACCATCGCCAAGGGCATCGCCAGCGGCATGCCGCTTTCCGCTCTGGTGGCGCGGGCTGATGTGATGACCTGGAAGCCCGGCGCGCATGCCTCCACCTATGGTGGCAATCCGGTAGCGATCGCCTCCTCGCTGGCCACGATCGAGTTGCTGGAAGAAGAACTGATCGAGAACGCCCGCGTGCTGGGCGAGTTCATGCTGGGCCGGATGCGGGAGTGGCCGCGCCGTTTCCCCACCGTGGGCGATGTGCGGGGCAAAGGCCTGATGCTGGGCTTTGAGCTGGTGAAGGACCAGAACACCAAAGAGCGCGCCCCGCAGCTTCGCGACCGGATTGAGCAACTGGCCTTTGAGCGCGGGTTGCTGGTGCTGGGTGCCGGGCAGAACTCCATCCGCCTCTGCCCGCCGCTGGTGATCAGCCGCGATCAGGCGGAGTTCGCGCTGGACACGCTGGAGGAGTGCCTGCGGCTGGCTCAGAATTAGCGCCCGCAATACGAAACGGGAAGCGGTGCCTCCTCAGAAGGTCACTGCTTCCCGTTCTAGCGTGTTCCAGTCGCTTAGGCCGACTTGCGGCGCAACGCCAGCAGAGCCAGCACCGCACCCGCCAGCGCGACCGTTGCCGGCTCCGGTACGTCCACCGCGAAGTTGTCGATCGCGAAGCCGTTCAACGGATCCTGCGAGGTGTCTGGCGAGGCAAGCGTGATCTTGATCGAGTTCACCGGAGCGCCCTTGTACTTGTAGAGACCCTCCGCAAACACCAGCGACTTCAGGGCATTGGCCTTTTCCTCTCCCACCTGATTGCCCCACCCGTCATAGCGAGCCACCGTGATGGCATCCGCGACATCACCAAAGAAGGTCAAGGCAAAGCCAAACTGGAAGTTATCCCGCGGGGAGCCGAACACGATCTCCAAAACTTCGTCCTGATTGGGCTGGCCCACAATGGCCAGTCCATTCAGATAGAGCGCCTGGGGAGGGCCGCCAAAGTTGTACTGCACATCTACCTGAGAACTGACCTTGAAGTCATATCCATTCTTGCTGATCGTCAGTCCATTCACGCACTGCTGCGACACCTCGGACGTGGTCAGCACAACTCCGCCCACATCGATACCGAGGTCAGAGCGGCTAAAACAGAGTAAAAAACCCCTTTTTATCAAGTCTCCTATGGAAACTGCCTTTGCGTTAGTTTAGATAACCCATCCAGGGATACAGTATTCGACTCGAGACGAAAACTTTTCCGCCCCTCCAGCCCATGGACGAAACCTGATTTTCACCCCGGCCGCCCGCCACAGGCGCCGCTCAACATGGCACAATAAAGGTTCTCCCACCTCTTTTCAACTATGAGCGAAATCATCCAAATCACTGGCCGCGAGATCCTCGATTCGCGCGGCAACCCGACCGTAGAAGCTGACGTTATCCTGGCTGATGGCAGCTTTGGTCGGGCCGCTGTGCCCTCCGGCGCTTCCACCGGCGAACATGAAGCCGTTGAGCTTCGTGATGGCGACAAGGGCCGCTACCTGGGCAAGGGTACACTGAAGGCCGTCGACAACATCAATGGCGAGATCGCTGACGCGATTGAAGGCCTGGATGCCACTGAACAGATTGAGCTGGACCGCTTGATGATCGAGCTGGACGGCACGCCGAACAAGGCTCGTCTGGGCGCCAATGCCATTCTGGCCGTGTCGATGGCGGCGGCTCGTGCCGCGGCCGATTCGGTAGGCACCCCGCTCTACCGCTATCTGGGTGGCGTCGCAGCCCGCACCCTGCCCGTGCCGCTGATGAACATCCTGAATGGCGGCGCGCACGCCGACAATTCCGTTGACCCGCAGGAGTTCATGATCGCCCCCGTGGGTGCCGGTACGTTCGCGGAAGCGCTGCGGATGGGTACCGAAGTGTTCCACACGCTGAAGGGCGTGTTGAAAAAGGGCGGCTATGCCACCTCCGTGGGTGACGAAGGCGGCTTTGCGCCGAACCTGAAGTCGAACGAAGAAGCCATCGAAGTGATCCTGCAAGCCATTGAAAAGGCTGGCTATACGGCCGGCAAGGACATCTTCCTGGCGCTCGATTGCGCGGCCAGCGAATTCTACAGCAAGGACACCGGCAAGTACGTCTTCAAGAAGTCCGACAAGAGCGAATACACGTCCGAGCAAATGGTCGGCCTGTGGGCCACCTGGGCCCGCAAGTACCCGATCATCTCGATTGAAGACGGCATGGCCGAAGACGATTGGGATGGCTGGAAGATGTTGACCGACGAGATCGGCAAGACCGTCCAGATCGTCGGCGACGACTTGTTCGTCACCAACACCCAGCGTCTGAAGATGGGCATCGACCGCGGCATCGCCAACTCCATCCTCGTCAAGGTGAACCAGATCGGCTCGCTGACCGAGACCCTGGAATCGATCGCCATGGCGTCCGGCGCCAACTACACCTCAATCATCTCCCACCGTTCCGGTGAGACCGAAGACGCCTTCATCGCGGACCTGGCGGTGGCCACCAACGCCGGCCAGATCAAGACCGGTTCGGCCTCCCGCACGGACCGCATTGCCAAGTACAACCAGTTGCTCCGTATCGAAGAAGAGCTCGGCGCGTCCGCCCGTTACCCGGGCAAGGCCGCGTTCAAACAGTAGGAGCCACGGCGCATGTACAAAATCGTACTCATCCGCCACGGCGAATCGACGTGGAACAAAGAGAACCGCTTCACCGGCTGGACCGACGTGGACCTTTCCGAAAAGGGCGTCGAGGAAGCTCATGAAGCTGGGCAGGTGTTGAAGCGCGAAGGCTATGCTTTCGACATTCTCTATACCAGCCTGCTGAAGCGCGCCATCAAGACGGCCAATATCGTGGCCGAGGAACTGGATCAGATCTGGCTTCCGGTGGTGCGTTCCTGGCGCTTGAATGAGCGTCACTACGGCGCACTGCAAGGCCTGAACAAGGCCGAAACCGCGGACAAGTATGGCGAAGCCCAGGTGAAAATCTGGCGCCGCAGCTACGACACGCCGCCGCCGCCGCTAGAATTGACCGATGAGCGTTTCCCGGGCAACGATGCCCGCTACGCCAAACTGGGCTCCTCCGCCCTGCCGGTCACCGAGTGCTTGAAGGATACCGTCGCCCGCTTCCTGCCGTTCTGGGAAGACACAATCGCCCCGGCCATCAAGAGTGGCCAGCGGGTGGTTGTCGCGGCGCACGGCAATTCCATCCGGGCCTTGGTGAAGTTCCTCGACAACGTCAGCGAAGAGGACATCGTGGAGCTGAACATTCCCACCGGCATGCCGCTGGTCTACGAACTCGACGTAAATCTGAAGCCGATCCGCAGCTACTATCTAGGCGATCCGGAAAAGGTTAAGGCCGCCATGGACGCGGTGGCCGCGCAAGGCAAGAAAAAGGCGTAGCGCTCACGCTTCGCCGTCATCCAAAGGGATGGCTATTCGTGGCAGGCAGTACGCTTGTACGGATAGTTCGTCCCTTTTTCTGTCTGCCGATTCCACGCGTGCCGACAGTCCGTCGGGTGTGGCGCGATAGATGATGCGTTGCGGAAAGTCGTGCGCCAAGTTCTCAAAGACGGCTTCCTCGGCCGTCACCTTGACGGCGGTGAAGACGGTTTCTCGGCCTTTGATGGTGGAGATGTAGGCGAGCACTCCATTGTGCGATTCAATGCGAAGGTACTCGTACCCGGCGGTCTTCCCCGCCCGGTCCGTTTGGATATGCCCCAGGATCATGCCACCCAACGGCCGGCTCCAGACTTCCAGGACCGTCGTGCCTCACCCGTCCGCCTACCAGCAACACACCAGAAACTTCAACAGTAGCAACAGTTCAGCCATGGAGTTAAGCTACACAACAGCGAACGACCTTGTCTCAAGAAAGTGGTAGATTTTCCGTGATTCGCCCCAACAAAGTTTGGGCCAGCACGACAAAAAGGGCCAGCCATTACTGGCCAGCCCCTTCAACAGATCTTAGTAAACAGTTACAGCTTCGGCAGGATGACGCTGTCGATCACGTGGATCACGCCGTTGGAAGTTTCGATGTCGGCCTTCACAACCTTGGACTTGTCGATCGTCACGCCACCGGCGGTGGCGAGCGAAGCGGACTGACCGTTCACCGTCTTCACCTTGCCCGCCTTGACGTCCTTGGCCATAACTTTGCCGGAAACCACGTGGTAGAGCAGGACTTTCTTCAGCTTTTCCTTATCCTTGCCCAGCATTTCCAGCGTCGCGGCCGGAACCTTGGCGAAGGCTTCATCGGTGGGAGCAAACACGGTGAACGGGCCAGCGCCCTTCAAGGTGTCTACTAGGCCGGCATCGCCGACCAGCTTCACCAAAGTCTTAAAGCTACCCGCGGCCACCGCGGTGTCCACAATGTCAGCCGCAGCGGAGAGACCAGCAAACGCCATCAAACCCGCGAACACCAGAGCAAAACGCTTCATTCATAATCTCCTTAGTCAGTTATAACTTCTGTCACATGTAAGATGGATTGGGATTTGGAGCGGCGCTAATTATTTTTTGATGAATCGCTCTTGTTGGCCAGGGGCACCACCACCGTTGCGGCGGCGCGCTGGGAGGAGGCATAGTCGCCCCGTAACCGGAACCCGATTCGCAGGTCAACCACCGGGCGCGGTATCTCCAGCCGCCCGGCGCGCAGCCGGTCCAGTGGAAGTTCCTGGTCGACACCATTGATGCTGAGTTCCGCACCGGTGGCTCCCGAAAGAAAGCCCACCGAGGGATTCCAGCTCACCGTCACCTTGCGCGCGTCGGCGTAGTCCACCATCAGCCGGACCGGACGGTCCAGCGCCAGGAACACGGCCCCCGTCACAACCGCAACGGCCCCGACGAAAGCCGCCACGCGGGGGAGAGCTGCCCGGATGGTCCCCCATCGAGTACGGACGGCACGCCGAGCCGGCAGGGAGTCCGGTTCAGGCCTGGAAACGGACACAGGAGCAGCACCGCTGGGCGTCGCTGGGTTCCCCGCCGCTGGCACCACCACCGGTTCCGGCGGCAGCAGTTCGAACTGGACGCCCCGGTCTGATGCGATCCGGTCGGGGCCGGCGGGGTCCGGTGCTGCTGCGGGCTCGCTAGGCCGGTAATGGATCAGGGCAGCTGCGACCGGCCGCTGGGTGGAGGGCCGCAGAATCAGGGCCAGGGCACCCTTTCTGCCGAAAATCAGCTCACACGCTTCGCCATCCTCGGGCGAAAGTGCCGCCATGCCCCGCGTCCGGGAGCGGAACCAGCCGATGGGCTTCAGCGTTCGCAGGTCGAGATCATGCATCCAATCGGTGACCATACCCTTGGCAGCGGCCAGTTCGTCCGGCGGCATCGGCACCGCAGGACGGGCCGCATCCTCGCGGGCCAGTTCGCGCCAAGCCAGAATGCGCCATCGCGTATTGGAGGCTCGGCCATAGAGGATGCCCGCCACTTCGCCACCCACGGGCGATTGCGCCTCAAAGGCTGCCATCACGCGGAGGCGTAACTCCTCCATCGCCACGATGTCCCATTCCACCGGCTTGCCATTCACGGTCAACGACATTCATCTACCAGTCTGGCATGGCCACGCAACCAAGGGGGGCCACGACCAGAGCAGCCCAACATAGCGAAAGTTAACGATCGCTGCCACAACCTGCGATCATCAGAATAGCGATGCAAGGATGGTTTCTCTTTTACACCACCGTCGGCTTAGCGGTGGATTCCATGAAGGCGCACAAGTTGCGCACCTTTCTGACACTGCTGGGTGTCTTGATTGGGGTTCTTAGTGTCGTGCTGGTGGGCGCGGCGATTGAAGGACTGGGAGTCACGGCCAGCGAAATTACCTCCAAGGCCTTCGGCACCGAGACCTACTTGATCGCGCAGATCGCCTCGCCCGGCGGCCTCAGCCGGCGGCAGGTGTTCGAGAAACTGCGCAAGAACAAGCAGATCCGCAAGGAAGATTTGGCGCACCTCCGGATGATCACGGGCGACCAGATCCTCTACAGCCCCTATCAGCAGCGCCCCGAGGATGTGAAGTCCGGTGAGCGGACCTTTGAAGGAGCCATCGTTATCGGTGTCGCGGCCGCGCTGGCTGACATCCGCGACGTGGCCGTGGCCGATGGACGCTTCTTCACGGACCAGGAGGAACAGACGCGACAGCAGGTCTGTGTGATCGGCGAAGATCTGCGCGTGGCATTCTTCGAGGGCACGTCACCCATCGGCAAGACCATCAAGGTGCGGGGCTATGACTTCCGCATCGTCGGTGTGCAGGAGAAGCTGGGCTCCAGTTTTGGCCGCACCCAGGACAATTCGGTCTATATGCCCGCCGCGGTGTATGCCCGGCTGTATGGCTATCCCGCGACGATGTCGATCTTTGGCCGCCCGCGTGCGGGCACCGGACTTACCCTGGACACCAGCCTGGATGTCACCCGCGTGGCCTTGCGGTCGCGCTTCCGCGCCAAGCCCGGTGCGGACGATCCGTTTGAGTTTTTGACGCCGGATTCCATCCGGGGGTTTGTCGACAACATTCTGGGGTTGATCAGCGTCGTGGTGGTGCCAGTGACCATGATCTCGCTCGTCGTGGGCGGCATCGTGATCATGAACATCATGCTGGTCTCAGTAACGGAGCGGACCCGCGAGATTGGCGTGCGCAAGTCACTCGGGGCCCGGTCCAGCGACATCCTCTTGCAGTTCCTGCTGGAATCTCTGATCGTGTCCGGAGCCGGGGGCATGCTGGGGTTGGCGTTTGCGGCGGTGCTCTGCGAGATATTGAGCCAGGCATTTGGCGCGGCGCTGAAGATAACAACGCCTTACGTCTTCCTGGCAATTTTCGTGTCTTCGGCCACGGGCGTCATCAGTGGCTGGTATCCCGCACGCCGCGCCGCGCGGCTCGATCCGGTGGAAGCGCTCCGCTCGGAATAAGAGAAGGAACCCATGCAAATCACCCCCGGCGAGAATCTGCGGATGGCGATTGAGGCCGTCTGGACCAACCGCTTCCGCAGCCTGCTGACCATCCTGGGAATCGTCATCGGCATCACCACGGTGGTGACCGTGGCCAGTCTTCTGACCGGCCTCCGCAAAGGCATCGTCACCTTCTTCCAGGAATTCGGACCGGACAACATCTTCGTAGCCCGATTTTCGGGCGACCCCGGGTCACAGGGCACACCCAAGGAAGCCAAGCGCCGCCCCTTGCGGCCTGAATACGCCGACCTGATCCGGCGTCTGTCACCCTCGGTGGAGGACGTGTCGATCCAGATGTTCGTCCCCGGCAACGTCGGCAACCGGCCGATCACGGCTAAGGTACCGGGCTTTGAATCGGACAACGTCAGCCTGGTGGGCCAAACCGCCAACTCCATCCAGATCCAGCCGCGCGAGTTCCGCGAAGGGCGGTACTTTACACAGGAAGAGGAGAACCGCGCACTCCGGGTGGCCGTCATCGGTCCTTTGCTGGCCGACGTCCTATACCCGGACGGCAATGCCGTCGGGCGGACATTTATCATTGACGGCGCCGAGTATACCGTGATCGGAGTGACAGCCAAGGCCAAGGGCGGGTTCTTCGGAGAGAACGGCATAGATCGCCAAGCCACCGCACCACTGGCCACCATCCGGCTGCGCTATCCGCAGCTCGACCGGTTTTTCATCACCGTCAAAGCCAAGCCGACTCTGCGTGATTCCGCCTTCGAGGAGGCCCGGGCGACGTTACGCAAGATCCGGCGCGTGCCCAACGGCGTCGACGACGACTTCAGCATCACCACGCCGGACTCCATCATTAAGCAGTTCGACACCATCACCGGCCTGATCGTCCTGGTCTCGATCGCCATTTCCGGGCTGGGCCTGCTGGTGGGCGGCATCGGCGTGATGAACATCATGCTGGTCTCCGTAACGGAACGCACCAAAGAGATCGGCATTCGCAAAGCGTTGGGAGCGCGGCGGTTCGACATTGTCAGCCAGTTCCTGATCGAGGCCATCGCCCTGACGGGGGTGGGCGGAATTCTGGGCATTGTCATCTCAATTGCGGTGACGGCGCTGGTCAGCGCGCTGGTACCATCGCTGCCGTCGGAGACACCGTCCTGGGCGATTGCCGCCGGGCTAGGCGTTTCGGTGGCGGTAGGCTTGTTTTTCGGAGTTTGGCCGGCCACCAAGGCCTCCCGCCTGGATCCGGTGGAAGCGCTCCGCTACGAATAGGACCTGACCGGCTGGACCGCGCTGGAGCCCGGCCGATAGCCGATGCCTGGCCGGACATGCTAAACAGTTATAGATGCCACGGAACGACGAAGGCGAATACGAACTGATTCTAGACAACAAGAAGTTGCTCAGCATCTTCTTTGTGGTGGTGGTATTGCTGGGCGTCGGCTTCACGCTGGGGTTCGTGCTGGGGCGTAGTTCAGGGCCTGGCATGACCGAATCAGTGGCCGAGAAGTTGGCAGCTAAGGCCGCCGACCCCGGCCCCAGTTCATCCCCTTTGGCCAATTCCACGAAGCCGGACCCCGCCCCGACAGCGTTGCCACCCGTGGTGACCGAACCCACGCCCGGCCGCTCCACGGAAGCCGTCACCACTCGGGCCGCGGAGAAGGAAGCGACGCCGGAACCGGCCCCCCCTAAGGCTAAAAAAGAGAGCCCCGCCTCAGTGCCTTACCGTACGGGCGCGCCACCAGCAGGAAGCACCTTCATCCAGGTAGCCTCCGTTAGCCGGAGTGACGCCGAGATGGAAGCCACCACTTTGGCCGAGAAGGGCTATCCAACGTGGGTGGCCGCAGGCGATAAGGAAGATGTGTTCCGCGTGCTGGTAGGCCCGTTCACCGACACGGCCGGGCTTTCCAAAGCCAAGGCCTCGCTGGAACAGTTGGGCTTCAAGCGAGCCTTCAAGAAGGAATACAAGAAGTAGTGGAGACTCTGGTTCAGATTGCGCCTCCCCGCCCGGAGGCCGGCCCGCGCCTGCCGGATTTTCTCCGCAAAAGCGCGACGCACTTTGAGTCGCTGACGGCGTTAAAGAAGGATTTGCGGGCGCTGAACCTGCATACGGTCTGCGAGTCCGCCCGTTGCCCCAATATCCACGAATGTTTCCATCGCGGCGCGGCCACCTTCATGATCCTGGGCAATCTCTGCACCCGGGGCTGTACCTTCTGCAGCGTGCCCAAGTTCAACCCCCGCAAGCAGGAATCGCCACTGGACCCCGACGAACCCGCGCATGTCGCGCGGATGGCCGCCACCATGAAACTGCGCTACGTCGTCATCACCAGCGTCAACCGGGACGACCTGGCTGACGGCGGCTCGACGCACTTCGCCGCGACTGTTACCGCCGTTCAGCAGGCATTGCCTGCGGCACAGGTGGAGGTCTTGACGCCCGACTTTGACGGCAACCTGGGGGCCGTCGCCCGCGTGCTGGATGCTGCGCCCGACGTCTTCAACCACAACATGGAAACCATCGCCCGGCTCTATCGCAGCGTCCGGCCGCAGGCGAAGTACCAGCAATCGCTGGAGGTACTGAAGTTCGCCAAACAGCACCGCCCGCAGGCATTGACGAAATCGGGCCTGATGGTGGGGTTGGGGGAAAAGTTCGATGAGGTGTGCCGTTTGCTCGACGACCTGCGCGCGGCGGACACCGATATCGCTACCATCGGCCAGTATCTACAGCCGTCGCGGAAGAACCGGCGGGTGACCCGCCACGTGCCACTGGAGGAATATGAACGGTGGCGTGAATATGGCCTTTCCATCGGGTTCAAGAATGTCTTTGCCGGGCCGTTTGTGCGCAGTTCCTACATGGCGGACCTGGTCCACGAAGAAGCCATCTAGATGCTACCTGGCTTGAACATTCTGGCCGCGCTGGTTTCCGGCCAGCTGCTGGTGCTTCTCTTCCCCGGCTTCACCGGCTTGCAGATTGATTTGCTGGCGCCTGTCGCCCTGGTCCCGCTGCTGTTTGCCTGTGGCCGGGAAGCGCGCCCGTGGGTAAGATTCGCCGTGGGCGAGCTGACTGGCTTCATCTTCTGGGCGGGCGTCTGCTACTGGATCCGGCCGACGCTGGCCGCCTACGGTGGCTTAAGTGAGCCGCTCAGCTGGTTGACGCTGGTGCTGTTCGCCGCCATCAAGGCTCTGCACACGGCCGTGTTCGCGCTCTGCGCGGGCTGGCTGATGGGGCGCTGGTGGGCCATTCCGGCCATCGCGGCGCTGTGGGCCGGCATCGAACGGACCCACGGGACGTTTGGCTTTGCCTGGTTGACGCTGGGCAATGCGGCCGTACCCATGGGTATCCCCTTACGGGCAGCACCATTGCTGGGGGTCTACGGAGTTTCCTTCGTGCTGGTGATGCTCAACGTCGGCTTGGCCTTACTGATTCTGCGCCGCCCGCGAGCGCATCTACTGTGGCTGTTGGCGCTGCCCGGCCTCTATCTGCTACCCGAGTTGCCGAACGCCTACAAGGGCGAACTGACGGCGGTGGCCATGCAGCCCAACTTAACCGAGAGCACCCCGCCGGACATCTCGCGCCTGGCAAACCTGTCACTGGCCGCCGCACTGCCGCGCGCCAATCTGGTGGTGTGGCCCGAGATGCCAGCGGGGTTCTACTGGGACCGCGTCACCCCGGGCGGCAACTCCGAATTGCGCCAAGCGGTCAGCACCCTGGCGCGACTGGCCGGTGCCCCCGTGTTGTTGGGAGCAGTGACGCATACCCCGGAAGGAGCGCCGCTGAACTCAGCCGTCATCGTCGACCCCCAAGGCAACGAACGCGGCCGCTACTCAAAGACCTTTCTGGTGCCGTTCGGCGAGTTCATACCGCCCATGTTCGGCTGGATCACCAAGATCTCCACCGAAGCGGGCGACTTCGCCGCAGGCGATGGCCCTCACGTTACGCAGGTAGACCCGCTCCGGATTGGCACCTTCATCTGTTACGAAGCCGCGTTCCCGCATCTGGTCCGCTTGAATGCCGCGCAGAACGCCAACGTGCTGGTGAACATCTCCAACGATGGCTGGTTCTTCAAGACCGCCGCCCGCGAGCAGCACCTGCTGCTGGCCCGCATGCGCGCCATCGAAAATCAGCGCTGGGTGCTGCGCGTGACCAATGACGGCATCACGGCGTCGATTGACCCTGCCGGTCGCGTGGCCCGCACTTTGCTGCCCTATCGCGAAACCGCGGGGCGCCTGAATTTCTCCACCGTCAGCGAGACGACGCCCTACTCCAAACATGGCGACTGGTTCGCCTGGATCTGCCTGGCACTCGGGTTGATCCTCACCGGCCTTGCCGCCCTGATGCCGCACTACCAACGCGAGCGCGAACCAGAAGAAGAGATCCGCCTGGGCCTCTAGCCCGCGGCCGGCATCTCATCGCGAGCCGCCGCGAACTGCGCTGCGGCGTATTCCAACTCGGCTGTTGTATGTGCCGCCGACACCTGCACCCGGATGCGAGCGCGGCCCTTGGGCACCACGGGATACGAAAAGGCGATCACGTAGACACCGCGCGCCAGCAACTTCTCCGCCATGCGTGTGGCCACAGTTGCGTCATGCAGCATCACCGGGATGATGGGGTGTTCACCGGGCAGCAGGTCGAACCCCTGCGCCGTCATCAGCGACCGAAAATGGGCGGCGTTCGCGTGAACCCGCTCCCGTAGCTCGCCACCCGCCGATAGCAGTTCCAGCACCTTCAACGACGCCCCGGCAATCGGCGGCGGCACGGAATTCGAGAACAGATAGGGCCGCGAGCGCTGGCGCAGCAGGTCGATCACAGCCTTGCGGCCACTGGTGTAGCCGCCGCTGGCTCCGCCCAATGCCTTGCCCAACGTGCCGGTGATGATGTCCACCTTGTCCATCACCCCGCAATGCTCCGGCGTGCCCCGGCCATTTGCGCCAATGAAGCCCACCGCGTGCGAATCGTCCACCATCACCATCGCCCCGAACCGAGCGGCCAGCTCGCAGATCTCGGGCAGCTTGGCGATGTAGCCGTCCATGGAGAAGACGCCATCAGTCGCGATCAGAATCTGCCGCGACCCTTGCGCCTCAGCGAGCTTGGCTTCGAGATCGGCGATGTCCCCATTGCGATACCGGAACCGCTTCGCTTTGCACAACCGGATGCCGTCAATGATGCTGGCGTGGTTTAACTCATCGGAGACCACCGCATCTTCCGCATCGAGCAGCGTCTCAAACAAGCCGCCGTTGGCGTCAAAGCAGGAGCCGTAGAGGATCGTATCTTCCGTCCCCAGAAACTCGCTGATCCGGCGCTCCAGTTGCTTGTGCAGCTCCTGCGTGCCGCAGATGAAGCGCACCGAGGCCAAGCCGTAGCCCCACTTGTTCAGCGCATCATGCGCCGCCTGCACGATGGCGGGATGATTGGCTAATCCGAGATAGTTGTTCGCGCAGAGGTTGATCAGCGGCTTGCCGCCGCCGACGGTCACCTCTGTGCCCTGCGCGCTCGACATGACACGCTCGCTCTTGTAGAGCCCTTCGGCTCGAATGCTGGACAGCGTCTCTTGCAGCCTCGCTTCAGCGGTATACATGGCCTAAACGTCGCTCCAATCCAGCACCACCTTGCCGCAGGCGCCGCTCTTCATCGCGTCGAACCCTTGCTGGAACTCATGCCAGGCGAAGCGGTGCGTGATCACCGGCGCAATGTCGAGCCCCGATTCCAGCATCACCGTCATCTTGTACCAGGTCTCATACATTTCGCGCCCGTAGATGCCCTTGATGGTCAGCATATTGAAGACCACCTTGGTCCAATCGATCCGCATATCCTTCGGCGGAATGCCGAGCATGGCAATATGCCCGCCATGCTCCATGTTGTCGATCATCTCGGCGAAGGCAGCCGGATTGCCGGACATCTCCAGACCCACGTCGAAGCCCTCGCGCATGCCCAACTGCTTCTGGACATCCACCAGCCTCGTCTCGCGCGCGTTGACGGCCAGAGTGACACCCAGCTTGCGGGCGAGTTCCAGCCGGAACGGATTCACATCAGTGATCACCACATGCCGAGCGCCAGCATGCCGCGCCACCGCTGCGGCCATCAGCCCAATCGGACCCGCGCCGGTCACCAGCACGTCTTCACCCAACACCGGAAACGAGAGGGCTGTGTGCACCGCGTTGCCGAACGGATCAAAGATCGATGCCGTATCGAGATCAATGCCCGGCGCATGCCGCCAGACGTTGGCCATCGGCAGCGCCAGATACTCCGCGAACGCTCCCGGACGGTTGACGCCCACACCCTTGGTGTGGACACACAGATGCCGCCGCCCAGCCAAGCAATTGCGGCACCGCCCGCAGACCACATGGCCTTCGCCGCTGACGATCTCACCGGGGTGGAAGTCGTTGACATTGGCCCCCACGGCGACGATCTCGCCCACAAACTCGTGACCAATGTGCATGGGCACCGGAATGGTGGCTTGCGCCCATTCATCCCAATCGTAGATGTGCAAGTCAGTGCCGCAGATCCCGGTCTTCTTTACCTTGATCAGCACGTCGTTGATGCCGTATTCCGGCACCGGAACGTCATCCAGCCAGATGCCCTTTTCGGCCCGGCTCTTCACCAAAGCTTTCATCGACCGGCCTCCTTACTGACACCAACACTCTTAGAGCGGATACAGGACGCTTTCCTTCAGCCATTCGGCGTTGGCCCGCACATCCTCACGCAGCTTCCCGCACAGTGTTTCACGTTGCTCAAACAAGCGATACCCCGCTTGCGGACGCAGATAGCCCCGGGCGGCCGGGTGCTTGGCAAACAGCGCTTCCTCGCCGATCTCAGATGCCAGCTGCTGGTACCGGGCACGGTTGTCGAGCAGCGCCTTCACAATGAACGGCATCAGCATCGAATAGTCCGCCTGCATGCTCTCGGTGGATTGCTGGTAGGTATCCTTGTCCACCTTTCCCCACGTCACCGCCTCCGCTGGCGGGCACGACGAAAGCGACCCATCGGTGACCGGCGCGGTGACGATCTGCACATCAAACTCATAGCCGCGCACATCCGGCAAGCCCAGAATCTGGCCCAGCGCGGGCTCCGGCTGCAGGTTGTAGTTCTTCGGCACGCCGCCGCCCAGCATCCAGGTGGCCAGCGCCTTGGCCGGACTCTCAAACAAGCCCCAGCGGTGATATGCGCACGCCTCAAACACTTCGGCATGCATATCCAGGTCAAAGGCATAGGCGCCGGTCAGCCCGGCCTCCCGCATGGCCCACAACTTCATCGAATTCAGGAAGACACTGCCATCGGCGGGCGCACCGACAAATACGGGGATCGACAGGCGGTGGCAGGTGGACAGCAACCCCGGCTCTACCCCGTTGCGCTGTTCCATTTCGCCGTAGTGCCGCCCGAGGCGGTTTCTCAGCTCGGTGCCGGTCATCTTGTGCTGGAACTCGTCGGTCAGCAGTAGCGCACTCAAGTAGCGGTCCTGGTCGAGCAGCACGTCTTCATCAAACGCCATGTCGGTGACGCGGATCGTGTGCTCATCGCGCAGCGCGCCGTCATCGCCAAAGATCGGCACTTCAAACACCGGATCACGCCGTCCGGTCAAGGAGCGGTGGCCGTCGTGATAGCAAACGGCGTCCGTCGTTGAAAGATAGGCCACCCACCCGGTTTCGAGCAGGGGCAGCAGCCACGTCTGATGTTGACCCGAGACCGTAACCGGTCCCGCGACGGCCATGGTGATGGGACAACCCGCGCCGATGGCCCGGTCGAGAATGTCGTAGATGCGGCGCAGGTAAGCGCCGCCAAAGGCCGGCAGACAGTGCCGGAAGATTTCGTCCAGGGTGTTGCATTCATCCACGCGGCGGACGCGGACGGTCCGGCGCGTGGGTTGCTGATGGTTGCTCACCATACCAGCTTACTGGTCATCGGTCGGCGCGGATTTTTCACGTGGTGATCACCGATTGACAAGGGTGAAACAATGACCTGCTACAGTGTCGCCATGCTCCCTCTCGTGTTGCTGCTGCTGGCCCAAACCGTGGACCGCCCCGTGCGCTCCGTCACCGACCCCGGCGTGATCACCACCCGCCAGATCATTACCCCGGCCGGAGTGCCCTCCGTATTTGACGGACGCGTCTACGGCGTCACCTTTGGAGCGTCCAGTGACGACCTCTGGGTGCTGCACGCCTCGCAGCTTTACCGCATGAACTGGCGCGAGAACCGGGTCGTGGAGAAGCGCCCCCATAGCGGCTCACCCGCGCTGCAGGGCCTCACCTTTGACGGACAGCAGCCGGTCTACACCGTCACCCGGAGGCGCGAGGTACTGCTGGGCGAACAGAAGCTGGGCACGATGATTTCCGGGGCGCTGGCCACCAGCAAGGGCGTCACCGCCGTGCCGCTGACGTTCAACAACGAACTGGCAGTGGTGAGCAGTGCGGGCATCAAGAAACTGAAGACCGGCATCGCGCCCTTCGGCGTGGCCCTGAATGCGGCGGGCACGGTGGCCTACGTGACCAACTGGGGCGGGCGCTTCTCCAAGGCGGGCGACCTCACCGCGCCCACGGGTCTGGAACCCACCGCCGACCAAGTGGTGGTCGATAGCCGCGGCATCGCCGCCAGCGGCACCGTAGCCCGCGTCGATCTCGCCACCATGACGGTCACCGACACCATCGCCGTCGGCCTGCACCCGATGGCCATTGTCTGGGATGAAAAGCGCGCCCGGGTCTATGTGGCCAACGGCAACTCCGACAGCGTCTCGGTGATCGACAGCGCCACGCAGAAGGTGCTCCAGACCATCCCCGTACAGCCCTTCCCCCGCCCGGTGCGCGGCATCGCACCCACGGCGCTGGCGTTGCGCGGCACGCAGCTCTACATCGCTTGTGGCGGCATCAACGCCGTGGCCGTGCTGGATATCGCCTCGTCACGAATCCTGGGCACCATCCCCACTGGCTGGTACCCCAATGCGCTCTCCGTCAGTGCGGACGGCCAGCATCTGGCCATCGCCTCCCTGCTGGGCCCGGGTTCCGGCTGGCGGGATGAGCCGCGCAAGCGCTTCGTGCATTCCAACCGCGGTTCGGTGAGCGTCGTACCGATCCCCGATGCCGCGCAACTAGCCAGCTACTCGACCGTCGTCGCCGAGAACAACCGCCTGCCCTTGAAGGCTGACCCGCCCCGCCGCGCCATCGCCGCCACGCCCGTGCCGGAACGCGCCGGTGAGCCCAGCCTGATTGAGCACGTCGTCTTCATCATCAAAGAGAACCGCACCTACGACCAGGTTTTGGGCGACATCCCCAAAGGCAATGGCGACCCCAGCTTAACCATGTTCGGTCGCGAGGTCACGCCCAACCAGCACCGGCTGG
Source organism: Bryobacteraceae bacterium (assembly GCA_947458745.1). Lineage (GTDB taxonomy): Bacteria > Acidobacteriota > Terriglobia > Bryobacterales > Bryobacteraceae > JAPKYZ01. Next base: position 52,143 of record CANGYQ010000020.1, read on the forward strand.
CCGAACAGTTCGTGCTGCTCGACAACTTCTACGCCACCGGCGGCAACAGCGCCAACGGCCACCAATGGGTGACGCAAGCCAATGAGATGGCCTACACGCTGTGGCCCGGATACGCCGGCCGCAGCTATCCGTTCGATGGCACGGACCCCATCGCCTATTCCGACGGCGGCTTCCTGTGGGACGCGGCCTTGAAGGTGGGCCGCACGGTAAAGATCTACGGCGAATACGCCGGACGCTTGGCCGAGCCGCCCGAGATGCGCCACGGCCTGCTGACCGCCTGGAAGAACGGCGAAAAGTTCCTGAACCGCTGGCAGGTGACCGCGCCCATTGCGCCAGTGAACAAGCTGCTGGCGAAGAACTTCCCCAGCTATTCCAACGGCATCCCGGACGTGATCCGCGCCGACATCTTTAATGAAGACGTCAAGGCCTGGGTGAAGGACGGCAAGATGCCCAACCTCACCCTGCTCCAGCTGCCCAGCAACCACACCTACGGCGCCTCCCCCGGAGCCTCCACGCCCAAGGCGATGGTGGCCGATAACGACCTGGCAGTAGGCAAAGTGGTGGAAGCGCTCTCCCATACGCCGTTCTGGAAGAAGATGGCGATCTTCATCGTCGAAGACGACGCGCAGAATGGTGTCGACCACGTGGACGGCCACCGCACCGTCGCCCTGGCCATCAGCCCCTACATCAAGCGCGGCAGCGTCGATTCCACCTTCTACGCCCACCAGAGCATGCTAAAAACCATCGAACTGATGCTCGGCATGCCCGCCCTGTCACTGTTCGACCTGATCGCCCTCGACATGCGCGCCAGCTTCACCAGTACCCCGGACCTGACGCCCTACACCGCCGTCGAGCCCACGCAGTCGCTCTTCGACCGCAACCCGCAATCCAGCGCCCTCCGCGGCCAAGCCCGGCAAGACGCGCAAGCATCCGCCAAAATGCGCTGGGACGTCCCCGACGCTGCGCCCACCAATGCGCTGAACCGGATCCTGTGGCGGATGCACAAATCCACCCCCTACCCCGGCGTCCGCCAAGCGGTTTTTGCCCCGCTGTCGGTGGAGGTAGAGGACGACGACCGCTAGCCCGTGGTATCCTGTCAGTTGTTCGGGGCGTGGCTCAGCCTGGTAGAGCGCCTGGTTCGGGACCAGGAGGCCGGAGGTTCGAATCCTCTCGCCCCGACCATCTTCCTCTCGCTCTTCTCTTGAATTTCTAGACGGCCGGCTCTACATGAGTAATGGCCCCTCTTCCGACCGAATTCAAGAACACATTGCCTTATCCCAGAGTGGATGGTTTGGAATTTGCAGAGATCGAATTTGCCATTGTTTGGGTGCTAGGAACAGAAAAGCGGCGGACACGAAGGTCCGCCGCCGCGAGCTTGAGTTATCCTCGCTGTCAGAACCTACGAGAAAAGCCGGTACGTCTCGGCCCACTCAATTCGACTGGTCGTGCCGTTGAAGAAGCGCAGGAATGAGTCGTAGACGAGTCGGCGTATCGCCTTGCCTCGCGAAGACTTTATGTTTAGCAGGGTCCTCTGGTACTCATCGAGGTTCATCGGGTCCGTTCCGCCGTTGCCGATCAGGTTCTGGAGGCGCTGCAGCGCTTCATCGAGCTTCGCCATGTTCGAGTCGGTGCGCAGCTTGCCGCAGGCTGCCGCGAAGCTGAGCAGGAACATCCCCCCACTCGACAAGATGTACTTGTGCGTCGAGGTTTCGTCGTAGGCCGCGAGGATTCTTCCGTGAATATCGGTCGTGATCCGGCGCAGCGTCAGGACGACGTCGTTAATGTCGCCCACGTCAAAGGTGCTGTCGAGTTCCAGGTATCCCTCGTCCGCCTCCAGCAATTCTTCGGTCTGATCTTGCTTCCGCACCTGGGCGTTAGCCGTGATGAACGCGCGGGCAGAGACGATAAGGTCGGCGGCGCTGAACTGATCCTTGGGCTTAGCTTTGCCCGGAACGTTCTGCGTCTCGTGCCAGATTGGGATGTTGGCGCTGAGCTTCAACTCGTCGATTAGAGGTCGCTGCATGATCTCCAACTGAACGTCGAGGCTCATCCGCCGCTGCCCTGTGTTGAATGTAACCATGTAGTGGAGGAGCCCTTCGAGGTCGATCTGGTAGAAGATTTCGTACCGGGTGACCCGCTTCAGAATCGCCTCCGTCGCTGACGACGGATCTCCAGTCGCTTCGACGGCCTCCCTAAAGTAGTCCCAAGCTTCCCTGGCGATGCAGCGTTCCTGCACAAGGGTTTCGCGCTTGAACACTAAGAGGATGGCGATCAAGTAGCAGTAGAGGCGCTGGAGCCCGTCGATCACCGAGTAGCGGATGTCGGGCAGGTCAAGCGACTGGACCCGGACGGCGCCACCACCTGTGCCCAACGCCGCTACCTTCGCCTCGGGCATCGCCGCTCCCTCGATGAAGTCCCGAATCAAGCGCATGTAGATCGGGTCCTTCAGGTGGTCGAACGGCTGACGCTGCGCGAAGTTGTCCTGAACCGAGACTCGCTGGATGTAGGTCGAGAGCGGCTCCTCAACGTGGGCTATGAGGCCTTTGGTCTTTGGATCGGGCAGCGGCTCCGCCACGGGTATGATAGCCTGCGGCGGAGTCAGCAAGGCACCGAAGCCTCCGGCTTCGAGTTCCTCCCTGATCTTCGTGATTTTCGCTCGCAGGATCTCCTGCCGCTCCACTCTCGTTGGAGCCTTCGGGTTCTTCGGGGGTCGGCCACGCGGCATCTTCTTTCTCCCTTCCTGGTCGTCTGTTCCGAGGTCGATCCCGTCGAGGACCTTTACATTCGGAAATTTCTTCGTCACGAATTCGAGGATCTGCGCCTCGTCCGTGAGTCCCTGTTCGATCGCCATTTCTTTGACAAGTTCCCAGATTACGGCTTCTGACTTTTTTTCCAGAGCCATCGCTTCGAACCTGTTCATGGGCTTTCTGGTCATGAGTGACCCCTTTTCAAGTTTGGAATTGACGTCGAGGCCGGGACGAGCTCATAATCGAAACAGATATCAACGATTGCTGAGCCCGTCTCGGCGTCAACTAAGCCCGCCGATCTTGCCGGATCGAGCGGGCTTAATTTTTTATCGCACGGATAGGCTCAAAAGTAAAGAGCCAATTATTCCTGAGAGCCAATTATTTCTGGGTTTGTCTGTCCGGAGGACCCAGGCCACTTGGAAGTGGCTTTTTTTGAATGGGTTCGGGAGCGAATCGGCGATGTCGAAGTCGAGGTCGGCGTGGGCCTGGAAACGAATTAAGGCCGGGACTCACCCATTTTGGCCTTTGCAAGTTGCAGCCGCTCCCAGAGCGCTGGGTTCTCTTGCGCCATGGGGATACCCTTCCCCTCGAACTCACGCTCAGTCTCCTGAAGGTATTGGTCGATCGCAGCCTGATGATCCAGGTAGAAAGCGATCGCGCCGTAGATCTGGGAGCGCTTTAAGGATGGGAAGTCCTCTTGAATGGCCTCGGGCGACTGCCCTTCGTTGAACGAGTACACCACCGAATCCAACGAAATCCGCGTTCCGGCGATGTAATAGCCCCCGTGGCGCTGTTCGATGTACTCGCTGTGCATGGCTCAACTCCCTGTCTTGATTGTAGGAGAAAAAGCGGGATGGCCCGCTCAAGCCGCCCGAACAGAGATCGACTCCGCCACCGCGTTCGGCTCGGGAACGGGTTCGCCGTGCAGTCGCATCCCCTCGATGTGAAACTCGATCGCCTCCGCGATTAGGCGGCGCGTCTCTTCGAGCGTCTTGCCTGTGGTGACACAACCGGGGAGATCCGGCACATACGCCGCCCAGTTATTCGGCGCTTTTTCAAATACGACGGCATACTCTCTCATTTCAGCCCTGCCTTCTTCAGTATCGAGTTTAGCGTCCCCACCGGCATGTCGTCTCCGGGATGTCCTGGGACCGTCACCGTCCCCGCCTCAGGGCGCTCGGGGTGCCGGTACTGCCGGTGGTCGCCACGAGTCCGGTCGATCACCCAACCGTCCTTTTCCATCGCCTTGATCACATCCCGAACCTTCATTTGTCGCGATTATACGAAAGGCCATGCTGTGGCAAGTCCCGGAAGCTCTCCGCTGGGTGGCTCCAGCCTGCTACATTGTCCAGATCGTGACCGAAGAACTCACTCCGCCCCGGCGGCGCTTTCTGGCGCTGGGGGCTAGCTTGGCGGGGGCCGTGGTGGCCTGCCGCAAGGCGCCCGTGCCGTCTGAATCCGGGGCGCATATGCGCGCCTATGGCGAACGGTCGCCGCATGAAAAGACCGTGCGCGTGGTCCGGGAGCTGACCAAGAGCTTGGGCACGGGCTCTAGCCGGACGCCGCTGGGGGAGTTGCATGGCATCATCACGCCTTCCGCTCTGCACTTTGAGCGGCACCATTCCGGCGTCCCTGCGATTGATCCGGCGGCGCACCGGTTGCTGGTGGATGGGCTGGTCGAGCGGCCGCTGACGTTCTCGCTGGACGACCTGAAGCGCTTCCCCTCCGCCTCCCGCATCTGCTTTATTGAGTGCGGCGGTAACAGCATTGGGGAACCGGGCGCGAATCTGCCGGATGTCCAGAAGAGCCATGGGTTGCTGAGTTGCAGTGAGTGGACCGGCGTTCCGCTTTCGATCGTCTTGAAGGAGGCGGGCTTGAAGCCGGAGGCGACGTGGATGATCGCCGAAGGGGCGGATGCGGGCCGGATGTCGCGCAGCATTCCGGTGTCGAAGGCGCTGGACGATGCGTTTTTGGCCTACGCGCAGAACGGCGAAGCGTTGCGGCCGGAGCAGGGCTATCCGCTGCGGCTGCTGCTGCCGGGTTGGGAAGGCAACACGAATGTGAAGTGGCTCCACCGGCTGCAACTGGTGGATCAGCCCGCGATGTCGGCCAAGGAGACGGCCAACTACACGGACCTGATGCCCGATGGCAAGGCGCAGCAGTTCACGTTTGTGATGGAGGCCCGGTCGGTGATCACGCGCCCTTCGGGTGGGCAGAAGCTGGCGGGGCCGGGCTTCCATGAGATCACCGGCTTGGCTTGGTCCGGCTACGGCAAGATTGCGCGCGTCGAAGTCTCCACTGACGCGGGCCAGACGTGGGCCGATGCGGAGTTGCAGGCGCCCGTGCTGTCGAAGGCCGCGGTCCGCTTCCGGTACCCGTGGCGCTGGGATGGGAAAGAGGCGGTGATCGCGTGCCGGTGCACGGATGAGACCGGCTACCTGCAGCCGACCCGTGATGAGTTCATCGCCGTGCGCGGCTTGAACAGCGGCTACCACTACAACGGCATTAAGCCGTGGCGCGTGAATGCAGATGGGACGGTGACCAATGCGTAGCATGCTGTTGCTGCTTTGTTCGGCGGGCGTGATCGCGGCCCAGAGCCAGCCCTACGGGTTCGGCCAACCCGCCACGGCGGCGGATACGGCGCAGAAGGACCTGACGGTCTTCCCGAACGGCAAGGGTCTGCCCTCCGGCAAAGGCACCGCCGACCAAGGCGCGGCGATCTACAAAGAAAAGTGCGCCGAGTGCCACAACGAAAAAGGCGAAGGCCGGCCCGGCCAATACCCTGCCCTGGTGGGCGGCATCGGCTCCCTCACTTCCGCCAAGCCGCTGAAGACCGTGGGCAGCTTCTGGCCCTACGCCACCACCGTCTGGGACTACATCCGCCGCGCGATGCCGTTCGACCATCCACGCTCGCTTTCGGCGGACGAAGTCTACGCGGTGACGGCGTTTGTCCTGCACCTGAATGGTCTGGTGGAGCGGACGCAGGAGCTCAACGAGAAGACCCTGCCCGCAGTGAAGATGCCCAACCGCGACGGTTTCGTGCCGGACCGGCGGCCCGACATCAAGTCCAAGCGCTAAACGGCTGGGGTCAAGAACCACTCCCTTGCGGCGAGCGGCTCGGTAACGCTCGGATGCTACCGAGCCGCGCGCGCCAGCAACCGGTCTGCCTCCGCCATCAACCTAGAACTGACTGCGGCCGCCCAGTTGGAACGCCCCGAAAACTGACGCTGACGAGTCAGGTTGCGTACTCGGCCCTTTCCCCGCCGCCAACCCCAAAGATTAGAGAGATGCGGTCCCAGCGCTCAACGGGTGGCCAGGGGACGCGGATCGGCCAGCCGCCGCGGTAGTCTGATAAGACGTGAGTGATTCCCAAGGCGACCAACGCTCCGGCGTGGTCCACAAGAAACTAACCGCGCACGCCAAAGCCGCGGGTTGAGCGTCCAAGCTCAGTCCAAAGGTTTTGGACCAAGTGCTGCCGCGCATCCCGCGGCTGGCGGACAGTAACGTTCTGGTCGGGTTTGATACGTCGGACGACGCCGGCGTCTACAAGCTAACGGAGACATGCGCCTTGGTGCAGACCATCGACTTCTTCACCCCGATTGTCGACGACCCCTACACGTTCGGCGCCATTGCGGCGGCGAATTCCTTGAGCGACGTTTTTGCGATGGGCGGCAAGCCGCTCAGTTCGTTGAGTGTGCTCTGCTGGCCCAAGTCCGGCGATCTCGAAACGCTGGAGGAGATTCTGCGCGGCGGCGCGGAAAAGATGATCGAGGCCGGCTGCGTGATCCTGGGCGGGCATAGCGTGGGTGATGACGAACTGAAGTTTGGGTATTCCGTCACCGGCACCGTCCACCCGGAGGCCATTTGGGCCAATACGGGCGCGCGCCCCGGCGACATCCTCTCGTTGACCAAAAGCATCGGCACGGGCGTCATCTCCACCGCCTTGAAGCGCGGCATAGCCAGCGATGCCCATGTGGCGGCCTCGGTCGACTCCATGCTGCGGCTGAACCGGCCACCGGAAGGGATCACGGTGCATGGGTGCACGGACGTGACGGGTTTTGGGCTGCTGGGGCACGCGCGGGAGATGGCGCTTGGCTCGAAAGTCACGCTGGAGATTGATGCCGATGCGGTGCCGCTGCTGGCCGGAGCGCTGGAGTACGCCACGGCGGGAGCCATTCCCGGTGGCGGCAAGAACAACCGCGACTTTGTCATCGATTGCGTCGAGTACTTGCGCCACCTGCCAGCCGCGCTCGATGCCCTGCTCTATGACCCTCAGACCTCGGGCGGCTTGCTCATCTCGGGTCCGGTGGCCGTCGGCACGCCGATCGGCCGCGTGGTGGAACGGGCCGCCAAACCATTGCGGGTGCGTTGATGCGGATCGCCCTGTTGTGCGGAGCGGCGTTGGCGCTGGCGGTGGAGGCTCAACCGCTGGAGCGCTTCGAAGCAGTGGAACCGCATATGGGTACGCTGGCCCGTATCGTGCTCTACGCACCGGATGCCGCCCAAGCCAAAGCCGGCTTTGCAGCCGCGTTTGCGCGGATCAAGGCGCTGGAGGCAGCGCTCTCTGACTACCTGCCGGCCAGCGAACTGAATCGCCTGTGCCGGTCCAAGCCCGGCGTGCCAGTGAAGTTGAGCCGCGATTTGTTTCGCGTGCTGGACCAGGCGCAGCGCGTAGCGCGGACCACGCACGGGGCATTTGATATCACCGTCGGCCCCCTCACCAAGGCCTGGCGCGCCAAGCGCGAACCCACCGATGCTGAACGGGAGGCGGTCGGCTACACCAAGTTGAAAGTCGAGGTCCGCACCCAGTCCGCCACATTGCTAGCCCCCGGGATGCAACTGGACCTGGGCGGTATCGCCAAGGGCTATGCGGCCGAGGAAGCGATTCATCGACTGGAAGCAATGGGCCTGACGCACGCCATGGTCTCCCTCAGTGGCGATATCGCCGCCGGAGAAGCACCTCCCTTTCGTGACGGGTGGCGGGTCGAGTTAGGGCCGGACGGCCGTCGCATTGACCTGCTGCATCAGTCCGTTTCCACTTCCGGCGACACGGAGCAAGTCTGGGAGCGTGACGGCATCCGGTTCTCACACATCTTCGATCCAGAGCATAAATCCGCGCTGCAGGCCGGCCAGATGGTGTCGGTGATCGGCATGCGTGGCATCTTGGCCGATGCGCTCTCCACCGCTCTGCGGGTGATCGTGAGCGAAGGTGGCGTCGAGAAGGCGCGTCACGTGTTGGATGATTTTCCAGGCTACGCCGCCGTGTTTGCGACGAATCCATAGGACGCTTCGGAAATCTCTGGATATCTTTATCGCTTTATCGTATGATGAGACCAGATGTTCTCCCAGACCGTCGAGTACGCCCTCCGCGCCGCCGTGGCCCTGGCCAGTGATCCCACCGCCGCCCAGCGGGTCGTCGATCTGGCCCCCGCCACCCAGGTGCCGCCCGATTATCTGGCCAAAGTGATGAATCAATTGGTCCGCACCCAGTTGGTGCGGGCCCAGCGCGGACGCAACGGGGGCTACACCTTAACCCGTCCGCCAGAGAACATCTCGCTGCTTGAGGTGGTGAACGCCGTGCACCCCCTACGGCGCATTACCCACTGCCCGCTGAACCTACGCGCCCATGCGGGACGGCTCTGCGGCTTGCATCGCAAGCTGGACAAAGCCCTGCAACACATGGAAGAAGCGCTGGCCGGTTCCACTTTGGCCGAGATGGCGGCCGGCGTGGATGGCGTGAAACCACTGTGTGACCATACTCGCCAAACGGAGCTGATTCATGTCGCCTAAAGCCGGAATTGTATTGGTAGCCACGGCGGCCTTGGCCGGATTGGGCGGATCGTTCATGGTGCCGCTGGAACATGAGGCGATCGGCTACAACCGGCGCGACACACGTGACCCCATCGCAATGCTCAACCAGCGCATTGCCCGCGGCGAGACGAAGCTCAAGTTCGATCAGCGCCACGGCTATCTCCCGGCCGTGCTGGATGCCCTGAAGGTGCCGCGCGAAAGCCAGGTGCTGGTGTTTTCCAAGACCAGTTTCCAGGCCCCGCGCATTGCCCCGCATAGTCCGCGAGCGCTCTACTTCAACGACACGGCCTCGATCGGCTGGGTGCAAGGCGGCGATGTGGTGGAAGCCGCCGCGGTCGATCCCGATATCGGTGTCATCTTCTACACGCTCGACCAGGACCAGGTGGACAAGCCGCGTTTCGTCCGCCGCGACATGTGCCTGCAGTGCCACCAATCCTCCGCCACCCTGGGCGTGCCCGGTCTGGTGGTCCGCAGCGTCTATCCCGAGCCCACCGGCATGCCCGCCTTTGAGCAAGGCACCTACGTCTCCGACCACCGTAGCCCGATCGGCCAGCGCTGGGGCGGCTGGTACGTCAATGAGAAGAGCACCCACAAACATCTGGGCAACGCCGTGCTCCGCGGCGGAGTGATGACGCCCATCCAATCGGGCTTCGACCCCGGCCAGTATCTAACTCCTTACTCAGACGTCGCGGCGTTACTGGTACTGGAACACCAGACGCACATGACTAACCTGATCACACGCGTCAACTTTGAAGTCCGCTACATGCTGTACCAGCAGCGGGCGATGAACAAAGCCTTTGGCGAACCCTTGGAGCGACGGAGCGACACCACCGAACGGGTGATTCGCAAGGCGGCCGAAGAGCTGGTGGACTATCTGCTGTTCATCGACGAGGCACCGCTTGAGGCACCCGTCGAAGGCAGTTCCGGCTACGCACAGAAGTTCTCCAGCTCACCGCTGCGCCAGCTGGATCTGACCAAGCGGCTGCAAAAGCTACCGCTCAGCTTCATGGTGGAGACCGCCGCCTTTGATGCCCTGCCGGACGCGGCCCGCGTGGCGGTGGCCAACCGGCTGATGGACGTGCTTTCCGGCCACGAGACCGATGCCCGGTACAAGAAGCTGACGCCCGAAGACCGCCGCGCCATCTCCGCTTACCTGCGGGAGCACAAACCCCGGTTAGGTTTGTAAAATCGCCGCCCGCCGCCTTGCGCCAGTGCGGTGGATACATTACCTTTAGAGGCGAATGCTGAAGCACCGCCTCCCTCTGATCCTGGGCGCAACCACTTTGTTGGGTGTGGCCATCGCCTTCTCCCAACAGCGAACGCCGGCCGATTGGGCCGAACGCCGCAAGCAGATGTCGATACCCCATGACGAGAAGGGTTTGGCCGAACCGTTCCGGGGCGTCACTGCCAAGGGCACGCCCGAGAAGGGCCTGTTCGCCATCAAGTCAACCGGTGTGTCGACGGCACCCGTGCGCAAAGCGGCCGAGGCATTTCTGGCGGCGCTGAAGCCGGAGCAGAAGGCCAAAACCAAGTTCCCCATCGACTCCGATGAGTGGCGCAAGTGGATGAATCAGGACTTCTACTACCGCCAGGGCGTCGGCTTCGACGAAATGACGGACACCCAGCGCGAGGCCGCGTTCGGCCTGCTGAAGGCGTCACTCAGTGCCAAGGGCCTGCAGCTGTCGCGCGACATCATGAAGTTGAATTACACCCTGGGTGAGCTGAACAAAAACGACATGGTGCGTTATGGCGAGTGGCTCTACTGGATCACCGTCATGGGAGAACCGTCAGCCGACAAGCCCTGGGGCTGGCAAATTGACGGCCATCACCTGATCATCAACTACTTTGTGTTGGGCGACCAGGTGGTGATGACGCCCACCTTCATGGGCTCTGAACCAGTAATCGCCACCAGCGGCAAATACAAGGGCACTTCCATCCTGCAGGAAGAGCAGAAAGCAGGCCTGGGCATGATCCGGGCACTCTCGGCGGAGCAGCAGAAGATGGCGATTCTGACGCCCACCAAGCCCGGCAACAACAACGTCGGCGAAGCGTTCAAGGACAACGTGGTCCTGGACTACGCGGGCATGCGCGGCAAGGCGATGAACGGCGAACAAAAGAAGCAGCTGCTCGCTTTGGCCGGCCTCTACATCGCCAACATGCCCGCCGGACACGCCAAGGTCCGCATGGCCGAGATCGCGCAGCACCTGGATGACACCTGGTTTGCCTGGATCGGCGGCACGGAAGACAAAAGCGTCTTCTACTACCGCATCCACAGCCCCGTCGTGTTGATCGAGTTCGACCACCAGAACCCCGTCGGCATTCGCCATCTGATGCCCAACTCACGGGGCCCGGTAGAGGAGCACATCCACACCGTCGTCCGCACGCCCAACGGCAACGACTACGGCAAGGATCTGCTGCGGCAGCATTACGAAAAGCACCCGCACCCGCACCAGTAGTGCTGGTGGTCGCTCGAATGTGATAGTTTAAGCGTCGATGAAATTGCCCATTCTCGTTGGAGCCGCCACCCTGGCCGCGGCCATGATCCTAATGGCTCAGCAAGCCAAAGAAGAGCCTTCCTGGGCGCCCAAGGCGATCAAGAAGACCGTCTGGACGCCCCCGCATAAGCCGCACACCAAACTGGTGGAAGTGAAGGCCCAACATGCCGGCGAGAAGAGCTGGCGCCACATCGTGGTGGACGACGAGCATTTGAGCGGTGTCTACGTCCAGATGCAGCCCGGCGAGAAAGTAGGCCGCCGCTTCCACCCCGATACGCGCGAATGGTGGATCATTCTCGAAGGCTCGATCAAGTACACGATCGAAGGCAACGAACCGTTTGTGGCCACCAAGGGCAGCATGGTGCAAGTCCCCATGCAGACCATCTACGAGATGGAAAGCGTCGGTGACAAGCCGTCACTCCGCTATGAAGTGAACATCGCCAAGGCCCACATGCTGTTCCCCAAGGACGTCAGCCCGCCCAAAGTGGAAGGCTTTGAGTTTGTGGCCGTCACGCTGAACCGCAAGCCTCAGCCGTTGGGGGCCACCAACAAGACCCACATCAACCTCTATGAACTGGCCAAGCTGCCCGAAAACCGCCCGGACTCCCCTGGCAAGGGCAACTTCCAGCACCGCTTCATCCATGACGACCGCGCCGTCTCGAACATCATCTACGGCTACGAAAAGAACCTGCCCGCGTTCAACCCCAAAAACAAGGGCCACTATCACCCGGAATGCGCCGAAAGCTGGCTGATCATGGAGGGCCAAGTCCGCTACCCGGTAGAATACGCCGGCGACATCATCGCCAGCTTCGGCGACGTCGTCTACGTGCCACCGTTCACCTACCACGCCCCGCGTTGGCATGGCGAAGGCGCATCGTGCCGCTTGGCGATGAATGGCTACACCAACATCGCCCACCTGTTCGAATCCGCGATGCCGCATTAGCTGCAAGCAGCCGAGTTCAGATCACCCCAGCCCCATGTGCAAGCGTGGGGCTTTGCTTTTCTGGGCAGACCCTGCGGCCCCAGTCCCTACATCTCCCGGCGATTCTCGAGCGACTTCGACATTGTGACTTCGTCGGCATACTCCAGATCGCTGCCCACTGGAATCCCCATTGCGATGCGAGACACCTTCACGCCCAAGGGCTTCAGCAGACGCGCCAAATAGCTGGCCGTGGCCTCACCTTCTACGGTGGGGTTGGTGGCCAGGATGATCTCCTCGACATCGCCCGTGCTGAGGCGCGCCAGTAGGCTCTTGATCTTCAGCTGCTCCGGGCCAATGCCCCGCAAGGGTGAGATGGCCCCGTGCAGCACGTGATAAAGCCCGGAAAACGTCCGCGTGCTCTCCACCGGCATGATGTTGTGCGCTTCTTCCACCACGCAGATCTGCGTCTGGTCCCGGTTGGGGTTGCGGCAATAAGGGCACAGTTCCGCGTCCGAGATGTTGTTGCAGGTGGCACAAAGCCCCAGCTTGTCCTTGACGTCCAGCAGGGTTTGCGCCAACCGCTCCGCATCGGCGCGGGGGCTGCGGAGCACATAGAAGGCCAGCCGCTGCGCGCTCTTGTGGCCGATGCCGGGAAGGCGGCGGAACTCTTCCACCAGGCGTTGCAGCGGCTCAGCAAAATCGGACATCTAGAACAATCCTGGGGGAAGACCCATACCGCCCAACAGACCCGAGGTCTTGGCGGCGGCCTGTTCGTCCACCTTCTTGGCGGCTTCATTGAACGCGGCCAACACCATGTCCTGCAGCATCTCGACGTCACCCGCCACTTCGGGGTCGATCTTGACGCCCAGCACGTTCTTCTGGCCGTCCATCTTGACCGAGACCATGCCGCCGCCCGCCGCCGCTTCGACGCGGATCTGGGCGATATCGTCCTGCAGCTTTTGCTGCATCTGCTGGGCCTGCTTCATCATGGCCTGCATGTTGCCGGGGAGTTTCATTGTTCAACCTTTCTCCAAACATCGATCAAGCTAGCGCGGTACAAGCCGTTCGGACCGTTTGCTTGCGCGCGCGGCTCGGTAGCATCAGCGCGTTGCCGTGCATCAACTCGGTACCGTTCATCAACCCGTTACCGAGCTGCGACCGCGTGGGGCGGTCGTCAGGTACTGCCACGGGCGGCTAGACCTCATAGTTTTTCAAATCATCCACCCGGCGGACTTGGCTGCCGGGAAACAGTTCTTGAAATCTCTGCACGTCAGGATTAGCCAACGCGCGCTCCATGGCTTCGTTTTCTTCCGGTGTCGGAGCGGTCTTTGCTGAGGGGCCAGCGGCCGAGGCGGTGGATCTGCCTTCGGCTACCTCCACCGTGATCTTCGTTGGGCGGCCTAAGAGTGCCGCCACGGCCTTCTGAATCTCCGCCGACTTCAGCGACAGAGAAAACTCCTTCGGTGCCCGGAAAGTGAGGCCATCGGGTGCCTGCACCAGTTCCGCATGGGCCACCGCGTCGGCGGACATTTTCCGTCCCGCCTCCACCAGTGCCTGCGTCAGGCGATCCTGCAAGCTACCCGGCTGGGCGGGCGGAGGACCTGAGGGTTCGCTGGGCGGCGGCGGTGCCGCAGGCCGCGCCGCAGTCGTCCGGGGCGCCGTCGGGGTAAAGGGAGGTGCAGCGGAGGCCGCCACCGCGGGGGCCGGCGTAAATGGCGGCGGAGCCGTCGCCGTCGATGCCACCGACGGACGAGGCGCAAATCGAGACGTATTACCACCAGACCCGGCGGCCGGCGGCGGAGCCTTGGGCGCAACGGGCGCGGGAGGCGCACCGCCCGCCAGGGCCTGTTCCAGCGACACCATGCGCCCGGCATAGACCAAGCGCAGCAACCCCACTTCCAGCAACAGGCGCGGCTGCAACGCGTACTGCAATTCCTTGAACAGTTCCAGCGTCAGGTGCAGGTAGCGCGTCAGGTCTTCTTCGGAAAACCTGCTGGAGACTTCGGCCAGCTTGGCTTGCTCGGTCGGCGAAGCGGCAATCAGGCGCGTGTTCGGCCCGGCAATGCGGGCCACCAGCAGATTGCGCAGGTACCGGGCCAGTTCCCGGCAGAAGTGCTGCAGGCTGCGGCCATTGCGCTCCAGTTCCTGCACCAGATCCAGCATCTTGCGCGAATCCCCGGCTTCCAGCGCCGCCGTCACTTCGCCCATCGTGTCCAGCGAGAACAGCCCCAGCAGATCCCGCACATCCTGCGCTGCCAGCGTGGTGCCACAACAGGCAATGGCTTGATCCAGCGCCGACAGCGAATCGCGCACGCTGCCTTCGCCCACCTGCGCCAGCACCGCCAGCGCGTCGTCGTCCGCCGTGATCCCTTCCTCACCACAGATCCATTGCATCCGGCCGACCAGCTCTTCAAAATCAACCGACCGGAAGCTGAACTGCTGGCACCGCGACGCGATCGTGGTCGGGATCTTGTGGGTTTCGGTGGTGCACAGGATAAACACCACCCACTCCGGCGGCTCTTCCAGTGTCTTCAGCAGGGCGTTGAACGCCTCATTGGTGATCTGGTGCGCTTCGTCGACGATGAAGACCTTGTAGCGGTCCCGCGCCGGGCGGAAACGGACGTTCTCGCGCAGTTCGCGCATTTCGTTGATGCCGCGATTGGAGGCCGCGTCGATCTCGATGACATCGATGGCCGAACCACTGGCGATCTCAAGACACGAGGCGCACTTGCCGCACGGATGCGGCGTGGGCCCCTCAAAGCAGTTCAGGCAACGCGCCATGATGCGGGCGACCGTCGTCTTGCCGGTCCCGCGCTGGCCCGCAAAGATATAGCCGTGTGCAATGCGCTGCTGCGTGATTGCGTTTTCCAGCGTTACCTTGACGGGTCCCTGACCAATCAGTTCACTGAACGATTGAGGGCGGTACTTGCGAGCAATAACCTGGTAGTTCGACACGGGCGTTTTTGGCGGGGCTTTCGCTCTTAGATTACCATTTGCCCCCACCTGCAGGTTCCCCATCCGCGTCGCCCTCGCGCGCTACAATCAGTCACTTACAGGAGGCCTATGCGCCACGTTTTCTTGCTGCTTTTCTACATCGCGACCCTGGCCGCGCAAACGTCCGTCGCTCCTTTCAAGAACCTCAAGTTCCGCGAAATCGGCCCCGCCACCATGGGCGGCCGTATCGATGACTTCGCGGTGGTGGAATCCAACCCCAACATTGCCTACGTCGCCACGGCCTCGGCGGGCGTATTCAAGACGGTCAACGGCGGCATCACCTGGACCCCAGTGTTCGACGAGCAGAAGGTCTCCACCATTGGCGATGTGACGGTGGCGCCCTCAGAACCCGACACCGTTTGGGTGGGCACGGGCGAAGCCAACAACCGGCAAAGCTCTTCCTGGGGCGATGGCGTCTACAAGTCCGGCGACGGCGGGAAGACCTGGACCCACATGGGTCTCAAAGACACTCATCACATCGCCCGCATCGCCATCCATCCCTTAAACCCCAATGTCCTCTACGTGGCCGCCGTGGGCCATCTGTGGGATGCCAACCCGGAGCGCGGAGTCTTTAAGTCGACCGATGGCGGCAAGACGTGGCAAAAGTCGCTGTTCATCAACGCCGACACGGGTGTCACGGACATTGCGATGGACCCGCAGAATCCCGACACGATCTACGCGGCCGCGTATCAGCGGCGCCGCACGGCCTTCGGCTTTAATGGCGGGGGACCGGGCAGCGCGCTCTATCGAACGGTCGATGGCGGCGCCACTTGGACCAAGCTGTCGAACGGCCTACCCAAAGGCGAAAAGGGCCGCATGGCGCTCGACATCTACCGGCGCAACCCGAACATCGTCTATGCGCTAGTCGAGGCGGCGGACGGTGGCACGGGCATCTACCGGTCAGAAGACAAGGGCGAGAACTGGACCAAGATGTCGTCCACCAACCCGCGCCCGATGTACTTCAGCCAGGTCCGCGTGGACCCCAACAATGACCAGCGCGTCTGGGTGCTGGGCGTCCAGATGCACTACTCGGAAGATGGCGGCAAGACCTTCCGCACCAACCTGGTGAACCGCATCCACGTCGACTTCCACGCCATGTGGATCGACCCTTCCAATTCCAACAACATGTTGATCGGTTGCGATGGCGGGATCCACTACTCGCGCGACCGGGGCCGCACCTGGGACGCCAAGTACAACATCGCGCTCGCGCAGTTCTATGAGATCGGCGTCGACATGCAGAAGCCCTACAAGGTCTGCGGCGGCCTCCAGGACAACAACACCTGGTGCGGACCATCGGCCACCACCGACCTGCGCGGCATCAAGAACGACGACTGGTACACCGTCCAAGGCGGCGATGGTTTTTACGCGCAGATTGACCCGGTGGAGCCCTACATCGTCTACGCCGAATCGCAAGACGGCAACCTGGTGCGGCGTGACCTGCGGACCCACGAGGCACGGCTGATCCGCCCGCGTGAAGACAACGATGAGCAGGCGCGCTACCGCTTCCAGTGGAACTCGCCCATCGTCGTCTCTAAGCACGACCGCAAGACGCTCTACTACGGTGGTAACTTCGTCTTCAAATCGACCAATCAGGGTGACACGTGGCGTCGCATGAGCCCGGACCTGACCACCAACGTCGACCGCAAGACGCTGGAAATCATGGGCCGCAAAGTGGAGGATCGCACGATGCTTTCGCGCAATGACGGCGTCGGCAACTTCCCCACCATCACCTCGCTGGCGGAATCGAACGTGCGCGCCGGCATCGTCTGGGCGGGCACCGACGATGGCCTGCTGCATGTCTCAAAGGACGGCGAAACCTGGACCAACATCACCGAGAAAGTTCCGGGCCTGCCCAAGGGCACTTACGTCAGCCGCATCGTGCCGTCCGCTCATGCCGAAGGCACCGCCTACGCCGCCTTCGACGGCCACCGCACCGGCGACTACGGCATCTACCTCTACAAGACCGCCGACTTTGGCCAGACCTGGAAGCTGATCACCAAAGGCATTCCGCAAGAAGGCGGCATCATCAACGTGGTCCGCGAACATCCGCGCAACAAGAATCTGCTGTTCGCGGGCGGCGAGTACGGGCTCTACATCAGCCAGGACGCTGGTGAATCTTGGGCGGAGCTGAAGAACAATTTGCCGCGTGTCCCGGTGGACGACATCGCCATTCATCCGCGCGACAACGACCTGATCCTGGGTACCCATGGCCGCGGCATCTGGATCATGGATTCGATCTCGGCACTGGAGCAAACCACTCCCGCCACCGCTGCGGCCGCCGTGGAGCTGTTCGACATCCGCCCGGCAACACTGTGGCGGATGGCGCGCACGCGGGATTTCGATGGGCACGATCACTACCTGGGTGCCAACCCAC
>CANGYQ010000021.1 GCA_947458745.1 Bryobacteraceae bacterium
CTGGAGCACCTGTGGTACGAAACGAATCACACCGCTGCCCGCCTGGCCCGGGAAGCGGCGGCCGAATTCGATCAGCCGGGCCGTATCCGGTTTGTGGCCGGCTCCATGGGCCCCACCACGCGAGCCATCTCCGTCACCGGCGGCACGACGTTCCAGCATCTGGTGGAAGGCTACTACAAGCAGGCTAAGGGTCTTTACGAAGGCGGCGCCGACATTCTCTTGCTGGAAACGTGCCAGGACACGCGCAACGTGAAGGCGGGCCTGCTGGGTATCGACCAGCTAAGCAAAGAACTGGGCGAGCGGATTCCCGTGATGGTTTCGGGCACGATTGAGCCGATGGGCACGATGCTTGCCGGACAGACGGCCGATTCTCTCTATGCGTCCATCGCCCATGCTGACTTGTTGTCGATTGGGCTGAACTGCGCCACCGGCCCGGAGTTCATGACGGATCACATCCGCACGCTGTCCGAGATGGCCTCCACGCGGATCTCGGTCTACCCCAACGCCGGCCTGCCGAATGAAGAAGGCAAGTACGGCGAGACGCCGCAGACTTTGGCCGCACAATTGGAGAAGTTTGCTGACCATGGCTGGCTGAACATCGTGGGCGGCTGCTGCGGGACGACGCCGGGCCATATTGAAGCCATTGCGCAGATGGTGCAAGGCAAGGCTCCGCGCGCGCTGCGGGAATCGAAGCATCGCGCCTACTATTCCGGCATTGAGCTGGTGGAAGCCGAAGACAGCGTCCGCCCGCTGCTGGTGGGTGAGCGGACCAACGTCATTGGCTCTCGCTTGTTCAAAAATCTGGTGGCGGAAGAGAAGTGGGAAGAGGCCACCGACATCGCCAAGCGGCAGGTGCGCGGCGGTGCGCATGTGATCGACGTCTGTCTGCAATCCAGTGATCGCGACGAGATGGCAGACATCCCGCCGTTCTACGAGAAGCTGATTCGCAAGATCAAGGCGCCGATCATGATCGACACCACCGACCCCAAAGCGGTGGAGTTGTCGCTGACCTACTGCCAGGGCAAGGCCATCATTAACTCGATCAACCTGGAAGATGGCGAAGAGAAGTTTGAGCTGATCTGCCCGCTGATCCGCTCCTATGGCGCGGCCGTGGTGGTGGGCACCATCGACGAGGACCCGGTGCAGGCCCAGGCCTTCACGCGAGAGCGCAAGTTGGCCGTGGCGCAACGGTCGGTGGAGGTGGCGGCGAAGTATGACGTGAAGCCGGAGGATCTGATCATCGATCCGCTGGTGTTCCCGTGCGCCACCGGCGACGAGAACTACATTGGCGGTGCGGTGGAGACAATCGAAGCGTTGCGGCTGATTAAGGAGAACGTGCCGTACGTCAAGACGGTGCTGGGCATCTCGAATATCTCGTTCGGCCTGCCGGCGTCGGCGCGCGAAGTGGTGAACTCGGTCTTCCTGTACTACTGCACCAAAGCAGGCCTGGATCTGGCGATCGTCAACACCGAGAAGCTGGAGCGCTTTGCTTCCATTCCCGCCGATGAGCGCCGCCTGGCCGAGCACTTGCTGTTCAACACGCCGCCCGATACGGTGCCTGAAGATCACCCGGACTTCGCCAACCTGATCAACCTGCCCGCCGACTGGCGCCAGCAGACCCGTGACCAGAAGGTGGCGGTGAACCAGTTCCACATCGCCGCCATTTCGGCCTATTTCCGGGGCCGCGCCGGCATCGTCAAGGCCAAGAAGACGGACCTGCCGCTGGATGAGCGGCTGTCCACCTACATCATCGAAGGGTCAAAAGACGGCCTGGTGGCCGATCTGGAGCTGAAACGCGCCGAAGGGGCCAATCCGCTGGACATCATCAACGGACCCTTGATGGCGGGTATGACCGAAGTCGGCCGGCTGTTCAATAACAATGAACTGATTGTGGCCGAAGTCCTGCAATCGGCCGAAGCGATGAAGGCCGCCGTCAACCATCTGGAACAGTTCATGGAAAAGGCCGACACGGCCGCGCGCGGCAAGATCGTGCTGGCCACGGTGAAGGGCGATGTCCACGACATCGGCAAGAACTTGGTGGAGATCATCCTGTCGAACAATGGCTACACGGTGATCAACTTAGGCATCAAGGTGCCGCCCGAGGAGTTGATCAAGGCCTACAAGGAGCACAAACCGGACGCCATCGGCCTTTCCGGCCTGCTGGTGAAGAGCACGCAGCAGATGGTGATCACCGCCGGTGACTTGAAGGAACAAGGCATTGATGTCCCGCTGCTAGTGGGCGGGGCGGCGCTGTCAGAGAAGTTTACGCGGACCAAGATCGCCCAGGCCTATGCGTCGCCCACGCTGTATGCCAAGGATGCGATGACGGGTCTGCGGTTGATGAATGAGCTGATGGACCCCACCAGCGGTCAGGCGACCCGCGTCGCCTACACGTTTGAAGGGGGAGAGCTGAACTTTGATGTGGAGGCGGCCACTCCGGTGCCGCAGTCGGTGGAACGGTCCAGCAAGGTACGCGTCGATCTTCCGGTGCCCGCCGCACCGTATCTCGACCGCCGTTTGCGCGACGTCCCCAACCTTTCCGAGGTATGGAGCTACATCAACCCGTTCATGCTCTACGGCAAGAACCTGGGCTTTAAGGGCAACTTCGAGAAGCGTTTTGCTGATCGCGACGAGAAGGCGCTGGAGCTGTATCACAACGTCGAAGAAGTCAAAAAGTGGGCGGCGACGTTCTTCAAGGTCAAGGCGGTCTGGCAGTTCTTTGAAGCCGAGCGCGACGGCAACGCGATCCACCTCTACCGCCCGGGCGTGACGTCGCCGTTGACCACCTTCCAGTTCTCGCGGCAACCCAAGGCCGACGGCCTGTGCTTGTCGGACTTTGTGCTGGACGCCCGGGAAGGCGTGCGCGACCACATCGCGGCGTTTGTCGTCAGCGTGGGCGGCGGCTTCCGCGACTATGCCGAGGAGGCCAAGCAGAAGGGCGACTACTTCAACAGCGTCGCGCTGCTGGCGCTGGCCACTGAGACGGCGGAGGCAACCGCTGAATGGCTGCACCGGCGCATCCGTGAAGACTGGGGCTTCCCCGATTCACCCACGATGACGATGCAGGAACGCTGGACCTCCCGCTATCAAGGCAAGCGCTACAGCTTCGGCTACGGCGCCTGCCCCAACATGGAAGATCAGGTGAAGCTGTTCCAATTGCTGAACCCCGAAGAGATCGGCGTGACGTTGACGGAAGGCTTCATGATGGAGCCGGAAGCCAGCGTCAGCGCCCTCGTCTTCCACCACCCCGACGCCGCCTACTTCACGGCGGCGGATGTGGCGGAGCCGGTGGAGGCGTAGCGTCCACTTCCGCTCCGCTAAGGCGGGCTGAGCGCTTGCCGTAGCTGGCGCACCTCTGTCAACACACGCTGGGCCGCCGCTTCCTCCGATGCCGAAGAGCGTGAGGCGGTGGCCTGTAGCAGCTGCTCCTGATCGCCCAGACCGGCGTCGCGGTATTGGCGCAGACGTTCAGCGATCAGGTCACGCAGCTCTTCCGCATTGTCGACGCCGTTGAAGCAGGCCAGGTGCGGATTCAGGCTAGGCGAAGTGTGCTGGCCGCCGCCCGCGCTGCTGACGACCACGTCAGCCAGGCCCAGCAGGTTCTGCAGCGGACCAGCGTTGATGCGTATGTCCTGGATGTTGGCGAAGGTCATGGTGAGCTCCTCCACACTCCAGATGCCGCTGCGGATGCGGAGGCTGCGGTCCGTAACGATGTACCAGCGGAGCTCATAGTTCAGCCGTACGGCGTAGTAACTGACCACGATAAAGGTGAGCGCGGACAATTCCACCACTCCTTCCACGCCCAGCCAGATAACCTTGCCCCACACCGGCAGTTTCGCCAGCACCGACTGCGTAGACAGCCACGTAATGACCGCACCCAACAACACCAGCACTTGAGCTGAAGCCCACTGCAGCATCAGCCAGCGATAGTAACTCTTGCCCGCACGGAAGACGCGAACCGAATCAGCAGACCCGTCCGGGAGTTGCGGGTCGGCGGGCACGCGCATCAACTGCTGCACCATCGCGGAAAGCCAGTTACTCATGGCGGCGCTGCTCCAGCAACTGACGAATAGCCCTCAACTCGCTCGCGATCTCATCCAGCACGGGCGCTAAACCAGAAGCCGGACTCTCCGGGGCAGCGGCGGGATGCTTCTCATGCGCGCCGCGCATGCGGGAGTAAAGAAAGTCGCGCATCGCTTCGTGATCGACTAAACCTTCCAACGTCATCTCCGCACCGCTGGCACCGCTGGCGGTCTGGATGTCGATGCGCGCCAGGCCCAGCCAGCGCTCAATCAAATTCGACCGCAAGTGGATGTCCTGGATGCGGGCGTAGTTCAGCATCACCTCATGCCGAAAGATGATGCCCCAGCTTTTGCGGATGCCTTCGTTGGTGAACTGGTACCGCATGGTGTGATACCGGAAATAGAGCACCACCACCATCACCGGAAACGCCAGCGTCGTCGCCAGCGCCTGGAAGACGTAGAGGCGCATCAACTGCGGCACGGGCCGGTCGATCTGCGCGATGTGGGCGGGAATGGGGGGCATGGTTAGGGCAGCGCGAACGCGATGTAGCTGCCGCCGGTGGGCGCTTTCGACTTGCCGCCGCCCGCGCCAATGACAAGGTACTGCTTGCCGTTCAGCTGATACATGGCGGGGGTGGCGTTGCCCGCGGCGGGCAGCGTGTATTCCCACAGCAGCTTGCCCGTCAGCTTGTCGAAGGCGCGGATCTTCTTGTCGTGGTTGGTGGCGGCGATGAACAGCAGGCCGCTCTTGGTGACGATGCTGCCGCCGTAGTTCTCCGTACCCGTGTCCTTGCGGCCCTGCGCGGCCAGTTCCGGGAACTCACCCAGCGGGATCTTCCAGGCGTAGTCGCCGGTATCGAGATTGATGGCCGAGAGCGTCCCCCACGGCGGCGCGACACCCGGATAGCCATCGGCGTCGAGGAACTTGTTATAGCCGTCCGTTGAGTACTTCAAGCCACCGATGGCGGCATTGCGCACCAGCGCGTCTTCTCCGCCCTTCAGCCACGCGCTCAAGCCCTTGATGGCATCCTCGCCCAACTGCGCGTAACCCGGCATGCGGCCCGCACCCGTGCTGATTAGCTTCTCGACATCGGCTGCCGGTCGCGTCACTTTTTCGAGCGAGGGAAACTCGGGCGGCGTCCCCTTGCGGTCCGCGCGATGGCAGCCCGCGCATTGCGAGGCGTAGACCTCGCTGGCCAGTGCGATGCCCCGTGCTTTGGGGCGCGGCACCAGGCGCAGCACCCAGGGCATTTCGTTGGCATTGACGTAGAGCAGGCGGGTTTCCGGGTCGAAGCTGGCGCCGCCCCATTCGCCGCCACCGTCAAAGCCCGGGAAGATGATGGTGCCTTCCAGCGACGGCGGAATCCACTGGCCGTCGGAGCGGATCTTCGCCAATTTCTCCTTCATCGCCGCATCGGGGACCATATCCGCCGTCAGCCGCTGGCGCGCGAACGGCTCCGGCTTTAGTGGCAGCACCTGCTTGGCCGCCGTCACTTCGCCGTCCACATCGCTTTTCCGGACTTCTCGCTCTTCCAGCGGGAATAGGCTTTCCCCCGTCTCACGATTGAACAGGAACAAGTGGCCGGACTTGGTAATCTGCGCCACGGCATCAACGGGCTTCCCGTTCCGCCGCACCGTGACCAGGCTGGGGGCCGTCGGCAGGTCGCGGTCCCAGACATCGTGCTTCACAAACTGGAAGTGCCAGCGCCGCTGGCCAGTCTTGGCGTCGAGCGCGAGCAAGCTATTGGCGAACAGGTTGTCGCCCGTGCGGTTAGCCCCGTAGAAGTCAAACGCGGCTGACCCGGTGGGCACATAGACGATGCCGCGCTTCACATCCAGCGCCATGCCCGCCCAGTTGTTGGCTCCACCCAGACGCTTCCAGCTATCGGCGGGCCAGGTGTCGTGCCCCATCTCTCCGGGATGCGGAATGGTGTGGAATCTCCAGGCGATCTTGCCGGTCTTGAGATCAAAGGCGCGGATGTCGCCCGGTGAGGAGGGCAGGTCTTCACTGGTCAGGTGGCCGGTGATCAACAGGTCCTGATAGATGACGCCGGGCGTCGTGGCGTTGACCGTGAGCCGCTCCGGATCGCGGCCCAGGCCTTCCTTCAAGTTGAGGCGGCCCACTTCCTGGCCGGTCTTGGCGTCCAGGCGAATGATCCAATGTTCAAAGCCGAACAGCACTTGGCCGCGCCAGTGCATCACACCGCGATTGCGGCGCTTGAACGGCTTCGCCCCCGGCTTGTTGGGATCGAATGCCCACTTCTGCACGCCCGTCGCGGCATCAATCGCCACCACACGCAGCTTGGGCGTGGTGGCGAACATCACGCCATCGACGATGATCGGGTTGCACTGCTGCTCGGAGCCTTCAAACTCATCGCCCGAATCAAAGCGCCAGGCAACTTTCAACTGCGCGACGTTGGCAGGCGTGATCTGCGTCAGCGTCGAGTACTTGATGTTCTCGGGTCCGCCATGATAGCTGGGCCACGCTTGCGCCAGCAGAGTTAAAGCTAGTAAGTCCACGGTACCCCCGGAGTTAACGCCTGCACCTTGGTCAAGGGCAGGTCACTGATCAAGCGGGCGAGCGCCTCCGGCGTTCCGGTGAGCGGCGGGAACGTGCCGTAGTGCATCGGCACCACAAACTTCGGCCGCAGCATTCGGCAAGCGAGTGCCGCTTGCAGCGGGTCCATGGTGTACAAATCGCCAATGGGGAGAAATACCAGCTCCGGCTGATAGAGCGCTTCCACCAGCGCCATGTCGCTATGCACAGCCGTGTCACCGGCAAAGTAGATGCGGCGGCCATCGGGCAAATGGATGACAAAGCCCGCCGGTTCCCCCGCGGGGATCACGGTGCCGTTGTCGTCGATGGAAGACGAGTGAATCGCATTGGTCATGGTGGCTTTGATTGCGCCCACCTGCACGGAACCGCCCTTGTTCATGCCGATGGTGTTCTGGATGCCCTTGCTTGAAAACCACGCGGCGATCTCGTAGTTGGCCACGACGGTGGGCGAAAACTTCTCGCACAGTTGCGGGACACCCAGGATGTGATCGAAGTGGCCATGCGTCACCAGGATCGTGTCGCACCGCTCGATGACGTACCCGGCGGGATAAGACGGATTGCCGTCGATCCAGGGGTCGATGATGATCGTTTCGCCCGAATCCAGGCGCAATTCAAAGGAGCCATGCCCCAGCCACGTGATGTTCATCACGCTTATTGTGCCAGAACAAGTTGGGGGGCACCCGAGGCCGAGACGACTGCGGAGACTGTCGCGCGGTGGCGCTGACTTCCCGCGCCACCACTCCGGGTCTGTCAACCTTACTGGAGGTAGAACGCGAACAACTGATCTCCGGCCGCCACCAGCAAATACTGTTTGCCGTCCACCATGTAGGTCTGCGGAGCGTTAGAGACCTGGCCGACGCGGGAGTGCCACAGGATCTTGCCGGTGGCGGCGTCGTAGGCGATCAAGTTGCCGGATAGATCGCCCGCGAAGACCAGCTTGCCGGCGGTCGCGAGCACGCCGTTGCCGCCGCCGAAGCCACCGCCGACGCCGGGGTAGCGGTGACGCCAGGCGATCTTGCCGGTCTTGTAGTCAATGGCCGTGAGGTAGGCACCCATCGAAGCCACGAACTGTTCATCCTTGCCGCCCAGGCCCATCGCGCCGCGCGGGTCGGTTTCGGTCAGGTAGTACATGGCGTAGGTGTCACTCTGGGGGACGTAGAAGAGACCTGTGTCGGGCGAATAGGCGGCGGGGGGCCAGTTGGTGGCGCCGTAGTTGTTGGGCGAAACCAGGGAGCCACCGACGGTGGAATCTTTCTCCACGTTGCGGATGGTCTGGCCCTTGGCGTTGATCTCCTTCACCCAGTTGACGGTGTCAGAGAACTTGCTGGTCAGCAGATGCTCGCCCGTCAGGCGGTCGACGACATAGAAGTAGCCGTTGCGGTCGGCATGCAGAGCCATCTTGCGCGGCTTGCCTTTGAAGTCGCCATCCACCAGTATGGGCGTTTCGGACGAATCCCAGTCGTGGGTGTCGTGCGGGTTCAGCTGGTAGTACCAGGCCATCTTGCCAGTTTCGACGTTGATGGCGACCAGCGAACAGGTGAAGAGATTGTCGCCATCGCGGCTCTTGGGGTTGGTGTAGCTGGGCGAGGGGTTGCCGGTGCCGAAGATGTAGAGCTTGGTCTCGGGATCGTAGGCACCCGGAATCCATACGTTGCCCGCACCGACGCGCGCGCCTTCCAGCGAGCCCCAGGTTTCCAGACCCGGGTCGCCCTTCTTCATCGGAACGGTATAGACCGTCCACTTGATGTCGCCGGTTTCGGGATCCCGGGACTGGACATAGCCGGGGGCGTCGAGATCATTGCCGGTGCCGACGATGACATTGTTGCCGATGACGATCGGGGCCATGGTGGAAAAATACTGCTGGTTAAAGTCGGCAATCGGCTTGTGCCAGCGTTCCTTGCCGGTGAGGGCGTCCAGGCAGACCAGATAGTCATCCGGCGTCTCCATGTAGAGCCATCGGCCCCACATGCCCAAACCGCGGTTGCCGATATGCGTGCCGCCTTTGGTCTTCCAGTAGTAGTGCCACAGCACGCGGCCATCGCGGGCATCGACCGCCCAGGCGTTGTCCGGTGTCGAGAAATAGAGCCGTCCGTCCACCATCAGTACGGAGGCTCGAATGTTGGTGCCGCCGCCGAAGCCGCCGGTGAACTCGCCTGTGCCTTCGCCGCCAATGATCAGCGGCACGGGCGGTCCACCGCCGCCGCGGAAAGGGTTGCCGCCTGCCGCCGCGCCGGGTCCGTTGCTGACACGCGTGGTCCAGGCCAGGGTGAGGTTCTTGACGTTCGTTTGGTTGATCTGCGTCAGCTTGGAATAGCGCTGGCCGGAATAGTCGCCGCTATAGGTGGGCCACTCGTTCGAAAGCGGCTTCAGCAGTGAGGCCGGGTCCAAAGCTTGGGCGGACAGGACACCCGCCAGAGAGAAGAGAGCGATAAATTTCATGGCGCGAATGAGTCCTCTTACTTGACGGAGGCCAGGAAGGCCGTCACGTCGTGGATGTCTTTGTCGGTGTACTTGCCCAGCAGAGCGCGGTGGCCTTGCAGCGGGTCAATCAGTTCGACCTTGGGCGCGTCACCATCGCGGGTGAAGCTGCGCGGCGTGCCGTCGTCTTCGGTGAGTGCGACCACAAAATCGTCGATCTTCACCAGGCGTCCCGTGATCTTCTTGCCACCCTGCGTCACTGCTACCTTGACGATCGTACCCGGGCTGGGCGGAGCAGCCGGTCCGCCACGACCGCCAGTGGCACCCGGCATCAGCCACGTCTGTTGCAAGCGCTTGGCGTCCGTAATGCGCCCACCGATCCCCTTCAAGTCGTTCGCCACCGAATGGCAGCTGGTGCAGGTCTTTTGGAAATAAACTTCGCCGGCTTGGGCGTCACCCACCAGAATGGTCGGCGGGGCCATGCGGGAGATGTCGTAGCCACCGACGCGGAAGCTGTGCAGAAAAGCGGCGATGTCGGAGACTTGCGAAGCCGGCAAGTCGAACTTCGGCATCCCTTCGCGGCCTTCCTTCAGGACCGGGCCCAACAATTCGCCGTCCTTATCGTTCAGCACCACGGCGGTCCGGATCAGGTTGGGTCCGCCAGAGCCACCACGGGCGTCGGCACCATGGCAGAAGGTGCAATGGATGCTGTAAATCTGCTTGCCACGCTCCACCACGGCGGGGTCAGCGGGCGGTCGCGTGGGGAAATCTGGCGGGCGGCGGAAGGCTGCCGGAGGTCCACCGGCAGGCGGGGCGCCCGCGGGCCTCCCGGCGGGGGGCGGTGCTTGGGCACTCACGCAAAGTGTAGAAACGGCGGACAATATAGCCGCTAGCAACGGTCTCGTCAAATCGGCACCTCGGTCCATTGAAAAACAGTATTCAAGTTATCATGGCGATCCGTCGGCCCCGTGGCGTTACCGAGTAGATCGAATTTAGCCGGTACCGGACGGTTTACCGGAAGCGGTCCACCACGTAGATGTCGCTTCCCGCCTGATCCAGCTGCGACCACACGAGCAGGCTTTCGTCGCGAGTTACGCCCATACCACTGTCGTATTGCACGGGCAGGCGGGTGAGCAGGCGGCTGACGGAGGTTTGGCCGGTGGCCAGGTCCTGCCGCAGGATCGCGCGTTGGCCTTTGGGTGGGAAGACGGCGTAGAACAGTCCGGTCTGGCTGAGCGCCCATTGGCCCCAAAGATTGGCGGCCAGGTCCGGCGTGACAAGTTTTTCCGGTCCACCTTCGCGGGGGACCCGCCAAATGCCGGGCGATGCCTGGCGACAGTAATACACCCAGCGCTGATCGTAGGACTCAAACGCGACTAGGCCACCTTCCCGCGTTACCTGAACCGCGGCGCCGCCCCCGGCGGGCATCCGCCAGACTTGCCACTGGCCCGAATGGTCCGAGCCAAAATAGATGGCGCTGCCGTCGGGCGACCAGCTGGGCAGGACTTCATTGGACTCCTCCTGGGTGAGCGCGCGGGCGGCGCGGCCCGCCAGCGGGATGACGAACAGGTCGTCATTGCCCGCCGTCCGCGATTCAAAGACGATCTGTGTCCCATCCGGCGACCAGCGGGGGGAAAGGACAACCGCTTTCCGTCCGGTGACCATGCTGGTTCGTAGTCCAGCACCGCACCGGTATCGATCTCTTGCGCCGCTCCTCCAGCACCCGGTACCAGGAAGATGTGCGAGCGATTGGACCCGCTATCGCGCGAGAAGGCCATCATGGTGCCGTCGGGCGAAAAGGCAGGTGAGCGGGAGTAGAACTGGTGTCCGGTGACCAACCGAGGAGCGGAAGGCGGGGCCGACGGCAGACGGAACAGTACCCATTCAAGGGCGGCCACGGCGACGGCTGACGCAAGCAGTGCCCATGGGAGCCAACTGCGCGCACTGGAGCGAACCACCGGCGATGGCTCGGCTGCAGCTGGGGCCTCCTCCGCCGGGAGGAAGCGCGGTTGATAGGTGCCTTTCGGCAGTTCAATGCGGACCGGATCGGCCGCACTGGAGCGGGTCCATCTACCGGATCGATTTTTCCGGCACGGTCACCCGGGGCACACTGATCGGCATCCTGGACGACCAGAGCAGGTTTGATTTGCCCTTCGCCCCGGGCAGTACCATCAGCGGCACGGTGTTTATCGACCTGTCGCTGCTGCCTGCCGCCACCGTCACCACTCACGAGTTCGGTGTCCGGACCAACTATCAGGACAGCGATGTCGTAAACCCTCTCTGGATCTCGGGTCACGTGAAAGTCCCTTTGCCCGCGCTGCCGGACCGTGCCCTCCCAGTTCCCGATTCCTTCTCGCTGACTCCGCTGCTTCCGGTGGCCGATGCTGTCGAGGACCTTGCTCCCATCCGAAGCCGTCTATTCATTTGGGATATGGCCGATGCGATTTGCTGCGACATCCTCCTGGCGACAGCCAAGTATCAGGATGCTTGGCATACGAACGAGGAAACTCACTTCAAGCACGTCCTCTTGGGACTCCTGATGTCGTCGGTCACCGATTTCATTCCATCCAACGGGACTTTCCCGTCGCCGTTTGAGGCCACCAACATCAATGTGGGCTCGACATTTCAAGCGACTGGATTCAACCGGAAGAACATCCTCACTCCGCCGCTATTCGGCATCGAGGATAACTACACGATCGCCATTACCTTTAAGGTCGATCGCGCTACTGGCGGACTGGAAGGCGGCAGCAGTGCCCCATCCACGGGCGGTGGAGTTGGGCCGGTCCCGACGCCGGAGCCAGGGACGATGGTCGCTGGCTTAGCCGTGGTGGGCTTGGTGCTCATGCGCGCCCGCCGGCAGAGCTGTTGAACTGAACAAATGAAGCGCCCGCGAGGGTGCTGTTCGACTAATCGCCGACTTGCGTGGCCACGTTCACTCGAGCCCGCAGATTGGCCACGCCGGCCGTGTAGCGGTCATCGACGACGGAGAATGCCACGGCGTCTTCCATCCAGTCGTGCCAAGTGCCATCGGGGTCGTGGGAGGCGGCGGTGAGCGAGTACTCGTTGGGGCAGAGGTCGCAATTGAAGGCGAAGGTGACGATGGCGCGTTCGCCGGGGCGGACGGGGCCGAATGTGATCTTCTCTAGCTCAGTGTTGGTGCCGTAGACCTCAAAGCCGAGCCGCGTGCGAATCATGATGCCAATAACGGGGTCCTCCACGTCGCGGTCGAACTCGACGGTGACGCGGATCTGCGCCTCTTCGCCGCTCTTCCAGGCGGCGGTGGGCGTGCCGAGGGCGTCTAGGGTTTCGATCTCCAGCACACGGGCGCGGCCATCGCCCCGCCGCAGTGCGGGCGGCAGCACCAGTTGGCGGCCCTGGGCGTCGGCGCGGAGGCGCTGGGCTTGGGCGGCGCGGTATTCCTGCACCACCTCTTGCGGGTCGCCACGGCGCAGGTCACCCGGGGCCTTCACCCACCACACTTCATCGCAGAAGCGTGGGTCCAAGCCGCGCACGAACAGCGTCTCGCCCTTCTGCCGCCGTTCCAGCAGATCGAGCAGCGGGGCTTGCGTAAACTGGAGCTTGGCTTCGCCTACCACGCCGATGAGGCAACCGTCGGGCAGGGTCACGTTAAACTCGTCAATACGTGTGGGCATCCTCTACAGCTTAGCTTTCGCCGCCATCGTGATCGAGAACCGGTCGTTCACCGCGGACTCAAAGACCGGCCACGCCGTCATCGACATCCGGGGCGAAAAGCAGGTCCGCATCCGCAACGTCATGATTGACGGCAAGCGGGACCAGTTGGAGAAGCGCTGGCCGGTGGCCGAAAATGGCGCTCCCTTTATTGACTACTACCCGCTGAACGGCATTGCGATCGACCGCAGCGAGGACGTGCTGATCGAGAACGTCACGCTGCGCAATGTCGTCAATCTGGCGATTGTGGTGGCGCGGTCGAAGAAGGTGATCATCCGCAACGTCACGATTGAAGACTCGGGGTCGCTGGATGCGAAGGGCAAGAACAACACCACCGGCGGCATTCTGCTGGAAGAGGGTACGACGAACTTTGAGGTCCGCGGCTGCCGCCTGCGCCGCATCCGGGGCAACGCCATTTGGACGCACAGCTACACGGTCTCACCCCGGAATCGCGATGGGGTGATTGCCGAAAACGAGATCGACACCGCCGGCCGGGATGCGATCCAGGTGGGGCATGCGGTGAATGTGCTGGTGGAGAAGAACACCGCCCGGAACGTGGGCTACCCGGTGGAGGTGGCCGAAGGGGAGCCGGTGGGCATTGACACGGCCGGCAACGTGGAGGCAACGATCTATCGTGAGAATCGCTTGTTTGAGATCAACGGCAAGTGCTTTGACCTGGATGGCTTCCACGATGGCTCCGTGGCCAACAATAGCTGTTTGAATGCCAGACCCGTGGCGGCGTATCCGCTGGGTAATTTCGGGATTGTGTTTAACGACTCGCATCCGGAGTCCGTCAGCCGGAACATTGTGGTGCAAGAAAACGTGATTGATGGCACTAAGTACGGGGCGATGTTCGTGATCGGCAGCGGACACACGATTAGTAATAATCAGTTTCTGAATCTGAATATGGCGCAGTCAAAAGACGGGCTATTGGGATCATCGATCTTCTTCGCCAATGGCGTGCTGCGGCCCAATCCGCCGCGGGCGGTGGTGGTGAAAGACAACACGATCACGGGCCATGCCCGGTGTCCGGCACCCTATGAAGGCGTGCGTTTTGAAAGGAACAAGTGCCAGCCATGAGTAACACCGGAGTCCAGGTGCAGATGCGCGAGGAGTGGAACGCTCGCGCGCAGGAAGATGCCAATTACTATGTGGCGTTCGGGCGGCGGGGCCAGCCGGAGGAAGAGTTCTTTGCGACGGCGGCCGACGTACTCCGCGACTTACAGCGCGAGATCCAGCGCGGGTTGCCCGCAGAAGCGCGCAGCCGGCGCTTTCTGGAGATCGGGTGCGGCCCGGGGCGCTTAATGAAGCCCCTGGCGGAACAGTGTGGGGAGATCCACGGCATTGATGTGTCTGATGAGATGGTGGCCCGGGCGCGGAAAAATCTCTCCGGGTTGGCCCACGCGCATGTGCACACGGGTACCGGCTCCACGCTGGACCAGTTCGCTTCGGATTCGTTTGACTTTGTCTATTCCTACGCCGTCTTTCAGCACATCCCGGACCGCGAGGTGGTGATGTCGTACCTGCGCGAAGCCGTTCGCGTGCTGAAGCCGGCGGGGATTGCGCGGGTGCAGATCAACGGCTTGCCGCCTTCGGCCAAGGCCTACACCACCTGGGAAGGCGTCCGGCTCAGCGGGGATGAAGTGAGGGATTTTGCTAGGGAGCAGGGAATTCAATTGCTGGCGCTGGAAGGTTTGGAGACGCAGTACATGTGGGCCACCTTCCGCAAGCGCGAAGCGGCACCGCCCTATTCACGGGTCCGTGTGCGATGGATCACCAATGCCCGGAGTTCAGAGCCGCTGGCTCCGCTGAGCGGGCCGTATGCTTCGATGGCCTTGCGGGTGGAAGGTTTGGGCGAGTCTGCGGATTTGAACCATCTGGATGTCCGCATTGCGGGCGTGGCGGCGCAGCCGAGCTACTTGGGGCGCAGCGAGAATGATGGCCTTCGCCAGTTGAATGTGCCGGTTCCGGCCGGGGTGGTGGCTGGAGTGGCGGAAGTGACGGTGAATGGCGGTGCAGGAAAGATTCGCCTGATTCCACGGCCGATCCAGATTCCACGAGTGGTGAGCATTAGTGACGGCGTCGATCTCATGTCCACCATCGTGCGGTCAGGAACGGTGAAGGCGGTGATCGAAGAGACCGATGGCACTCTGGAATGCCGGTTGAACGGGGAGCGGGCGCTGGGTATCGAAGTATTTTGCGTTGATCCACGAGCACCCCGGCATGAATTCAATATCGCGTTGCCCTCGGAGGTTTCAGCCGGAGAGCACCGGCTGGAGTTGCGGACGCGGGGACGGTTGATCGCGAGGCCGGTGATTGTGGTCGTGTGATCGCTGGTGGGCGTTCTGACATTTGTGTCGCGTCGTGAGGAGTCGGGCGTCGCTTCTCTCGCCTACCGGACTTAGAGTATTTGCGGGTTGCGGGTTTGGCCGGGTCGGCGCGACTATCCGCACATGGCAGATGAGATTCGACCGAAATGCCTGGAGAGGGCAACAGGTTGGTTCTCTCGCGACGGCGTCACTGGTAGCTCCGGTCTCTGGGGACCGGACGGAGTGCCGCTACAACTGAAGTACACTTGAAGCGCAAGACTTGTGCCTGGCGAAGTTGCGTGGGTTCGGAGCTGGAGTTCGCTATGGTGAAGCAAACCGAACGGACTGGAGCGGTGGCCAGCGATGTTGAGCGGTACCTTCTGGGGAATGCGTCGGGAAGGCGATTCAGCGTTTTCGCCGACGGGACACCATTTTTTCTAAAGGGAACCGGCCGAAGCCGCGTTCTTTCTGATCGAGGGCAGTGCACAGTTGTCGATCCTTTCCGGTGATGGAAAGGAGGCGGTGGCGGCGATGGCGGGGGTCCGGTCGCTGATCGGAGAATAGTGCCTGGATGAAGGAGCCACCCGCAGCGGCAGTGCCGTGGCTCTTCAGGCAGTGAAGGCCGTCCGGCTGGAACGCCGGGAGATGCGCAGGGCACTGGCCGAAGTGCCGGGATTTTCCGATTTTTTGATTTCCCACCTGCTCACGCGGGCTCAGCGGATCGAAGCCAGCTTGGCTGACCAGTTGTTCTATTCCAGTGAGATGCGGTTGGCGCGGGTGCTGACCGAATTGGCCGGGCCATCTTACTGTGGGGGCGGTGGTGGCGGCGTTTTGCCGCGGGTGAGCCAGGAGACGCTGGCGGCGATGGTGGGCACAACACGTTCCCGGATCAGCTTCTTCATGAACATATTCCGGCGTGCGGGACTGATCGAGTATGGCAAAGGCGTTGTACTGCGCGGCGGCTTGCTGGAATCGATGCCCCGCGAGTAGCCGCAAGGCACAGGCGATCCGGCGACCGCCACGCTAACGCGTCAATGAGCTCCGCTTTGAGGATGAGAAGGGTGCCGAGGAGCTGTTCATGCAGGCGCAGAAGGACTTCACGGTGAAAGTAATTGGCAGCGAGATGCCCACCGTTGACGGCCCGACGCGCATTGTCCGCGTCAACAAGGGCAACGAGATACCTGCCGTCAAAGGCACCCGTAACCTCACCGTCAACGGCAACGAGGAACACGCCAATACGGCCAACTACCGCCACCAGGTGGAGCACGGCATCTATGCCCTCGACGTCGATGGCGACATCACCATCATCGCCCCCGGCAATCTCTCGATTAAGGCTGATGGGTCAGTGAAGATCGAGGCAGGGAAGGACTTCTCCATCAAAGCTGGTACAACGCTGGCCAGTGAAGCTGGCACCTCACTGACGAATAAGGCCGGCACATCGCTCACCAATGAGTCCGGCACATCGCTCACCAATGAGTCCGGCACATCGCTCACCAACAAGGCCGGCACGGACCTGACCAACCAATCCGGCACTGGCGTGACCAACGAAGCGGGCACTGCGCTCGACAACAAAGCCAGCGCCATGCAGACCGTCGATGGCGGCGGCATGCTGACGCTCAAGGGCGGCCTGGTAAAGATTAACTAGCGATGGCGGAACCAACCACTCTTGAACGGCACGACGACCTGGGCCGTCCGCAGGAGCAACTGCCGCTGGATGGGCAGGGAGTCCTGAATGGCGAAGTGCGCCTCTACTCACGCGGGCGGTTGGACGCCATCATTCAGTACGTGGATGGCAAGCGGGAAGGCCCGGCGACGTTCTTCAGCGAAATCGGCACCCGGTTGATGCAGGTGAACTATCGGGCCGACAAGCTCCACGGCGAGGCGCAGTATTTCGACGCGCAGGATCGTCTGGTCCGCCAGTCACTGTTTGAGAACGACGACTTGAGCGCACGGACCACCGAGTTCTACCCCAGCGGCAAGCCGCGTGAGATTAAGGGCTATGAAGCTAATCTGCTGGAAGGCATCCTCACTCGGTTTGCCGAAGACGGTAAGGTGATCGAACGGATCTGCTACCGCGGTGGGCGCGAGATTCCATGTCCGGATGCCGCCAAAAAGTAGCTGCCCGCCGCACTGTGGGGCTTCAACCAACTACACTAGCGAAGGAACCTTTGCCCGATGAACCGTCGAACCCTTTTGGCCACCCTTTCCGGCGCCGCGCTGCAATTGCAAGCGCAGAAGCGCGACATGATCATCCATAATTCGCGCCAGGAAGGCTATGAGATGCCACTGGCGGGCTTTAAGGACTACATCACTCCGGTGGAGCACTTCTTTGTGCGCAGCCACCATTTGACGCCCAGAATTGAGCTCGACGCCTGGAAGCTGGAGGTGAAGGGGCATGTCAATGGTGCGCTGACACTCTCCATGCCGGATCTGAAAGCGATGAAGCCAGTTGAGATGGTGGCCGTGCTGGAATGCGCGGGCAATGGACGCGGCTTCTATGAGCCTTCCATGCCGGGCCTGCAGTGGGAGCACGGCAGCGTGGGCAACGCCCGGTGGCGCGGTGTGCGCTTGGCCGACGTGCTGAAGCGCGTGGGCGTCAAGGTAGGGGCCAAGCACGTTCTGTTCGACGGAGCGGACGTGCCAGTGGGCGCGCAGCCGGAGTTCCAGCGGACCATCCCGATCGACAAGGCGATGGACCCCAACACTCTGCTCGCCTTTGACATGAACGGTGCCGCGCTGCCCGCCTCGCATGGCTTCCCGCTGCGCGTCATCGCTCCGGGTTGGGCGGGCGATTCGTGGGTGAAGTGGGTGACTCGGATTGAAGTGCTGGACAAGGAGTTCGAAGGCTTCTTCATGAAGACCGGCTACCGGCACCCCGGCAGGGGCGTGCAACCCGGCCTGCCCGTGAAGCCGGAAGAGATGAAGCCGGTGGAAGCGATCCAGGTAAAGTCGGTGATCGCCACCATCGGACCGAAGGTTTCCGGTACCGCTTGGGCGGGCGAGAAGGCCGTAGCCACCGTGGAAGTTTCCGTGGACCGGGGCCGCACCTGGAAGGCGGCCAAGATCACCTCGCCGCGGACGCCGTTCGGCTGGGTCACCTGGGAGTATGATTGGCAGCCGCCGTCGGGCTACTACGTGGTGATGGCCCGGGCGCACGACACTTGGGGCCGCACGCAACCCATGGCGCAGGAATGGAACCCGTCTGGCTATCAGTGGAACGTCATCCACCAGGTCGCCTCAGAAACGGCCCCGGCACCGGCGGCGGCCGCCATGGAGCCACCCGCGGTCTACAAGGCCACTTGCGTGGGCTGCCACGATGAAGGTCCAGTGCGGAAGCAGCGGCTGTCGCGGGCGCAATGGGAAGCAGAAGTGGGCAAGATGCAACGCTGGGGAGCACCCGTGAAGCCGGAGACTAAGGATGAGCTGCTTAACTACTTGGTATCGCGCTTCGGCTACCGCCACCGGTAGGGTTGGAGCGGTGGGTGATCGAGAACGCTTAGGAGAACAATTGCGCCACCGGCACCGACCAGCCGGGGAATAGTGAACTGCCGACTTCATCGCCTGACTGGTAGATCCGGATGGAGCTCGCAGTTGCGACGCGAATGGTCTGATCCGTCGGGCTGGCCGTCCAGAACTCCATACAGGCGTTCGATAAGCACCGGGCCTCCCGCTCCAGCATCTCCGCCGTTGTGTTGGAGGCTGAGAGCACTTCAACCATTAGATCCGGTGCCCCGGACAGGTAGCCATCGTCATCAATGGCATTCCATCGGGCCCACGAAGCCACTCCCACGTCGGCTTCTCGAAGGTCAAATCCGCTTAAGGCGAACGGCATTTCAACGCGAGCCTTGCCAAATGGCCGGCAAACCTCAAACAATGCCTCGAAGATCCGGTCCTGAATCTTCACATGACGGTGTTTGGGAGGAGCCATAGGAACAATCTCTCCATTGCGAAGCTCGCAGAACTGGGTGAGGTGTTCGGGCATCGCACCAAACTCCTCAACACTCATCCGGCGGACGGCAGTGGGCATAAGCTTATGATACGCCTTGGCCAGCGGGCTAGATACTACCGCCCTCCCCCTTGCCCAGCCGCCCCGGAGGCCATACCAGGAGCGGTCTTTTGGTAGTTCGGGTACGCCGGCTTTTTGTGGACCGGGAGCGGATTGCGCTTCAGTTCGTCCAGCGCCAGTTCCACCGCCTTCTCCAACTGCGGATCCTTGCCTTCGCGCCACAGCTTGGGGTCCATCTCGACGGTGACATCCGGGTCCGTGCCATGGTTCTCGACATCCCACTTGCCATCGGGGTTCCAGAACCCAAAGTGCGGAGCCGTCACGGAGCCGCCATCCACCAGCGAGGGATAGCCGCCGATGCCCACCAGTCCGCCCCAGGTGCGGGTGCCGACGACGGGGCCCAGTTTGGCCCGTTTGAACAGCCAGGGCAGCAGGTCGCCGCCGGAACCGGAATGCTCGTTGGCGATCATCACCTTGGGTCCAAAGATGGCCGTAGCGGGAGTGGTGTAGTCCGCGCCATCGCGGCTGGACCAGTAGTTCCACAGCGGACGGCGCAGGTGGTCAATCACATAGTCAGCCGCCTTGCCACCGCGATTCCAGCGCTCATCGATGATCGCGCCCTGCTTGTCGGTCTGGGCAAAGTAGTAGCGGTTGAAGTAGTCATAGCCGCCGTTGGCGGTATCGGGCAGGTGGATGTAAGCGATCTTGCCGCCGGAGAGTTGATCCACCTTGCGGCGGTTGTCTTCCATCCAGGCCAGGGTCCGCAGTTGGATCTCGGAATCGACCGGGATCACGGTCACTTCACGGGAACCATCGGCGCTGGGGTTCGCTCCCACACGGAGCACAACGGACTTTCCCGCAGTCGCCTCAAAGGCTGCGTAGACGTTGTCCGAATCCTTCAGATCCTTGCCATTGACGGCCAGCAGGTATTCGCCCGCCGCCACGTTGACGCCCGGTTGGGTCAAGGGGGCCCGGGTCTGGGGGTTCCAGCTTTCGCCGGAATAAACTTTGGCGAAACGGTAACGTCCGTTCTCCTGCTTGTAGTCCGCGCCCAGCAGGCCGCCGCGCACGCGCTTGGGCTGATCCGGATTGTCGCCGCCATTCACATACAGGTGGCCCACCGACAATTCCCCCAACATCTCCTGGAACAGATAGTTCAGCTCGGTCCGGCTGCCCAGGCGGCTGAGGTACTTTTCATACTTGGTCTTGAAGTCGGCCAGGTTGACGCCGTGCAGATTCGGATCGTAGAAGAAGTCGCGTTCAATGCGCCAGACTTCGCGGTACATCTGCTGCCACTCGGCGCGCGGGTCAATGAAGGCTTCCATGTCGGCCGTCTTCAGCGCTCCGCCGCCGTCACCGGGGCGCG
This sequence comes from Bryobacteraceae bacterium, assembly GCA_947458745.1. Taxonomy (GTDB): domain Bacteria; phylum Acidobacteriota; class Terriglobia; order Bryobacterales; family Bryobacteraceae; genus JAPKYZ01. Next base: position 20,369 of record CANGYQ010000021.1, read on the forward strand.
GCGTGGGGGGCGCGGCGGTAGCGATGACGCTCCATCGCTCACCTTGGCGGAAAAGCATCTTTTCGCCATTGGCGGAGACGATGTAGCCCGCCAAACCGGTCAGAAACGGGTCGGCCTTGCGCTTCGACAAGTCGAACTTGTGCAAGATGCGCGAGGCAGGGGAGAAGGTGGCGGCGGAGAGCAGGATGGGTGACTCCACCACAAACAGCGTTCCCGCCTTTCCAGCCTGCAAAGCGGAGTAGTTTCGGGCTGGCATGGACAGCGGGAGTGTCCGCTGCGTCAGACCTTCAGTGTCGATCTTCACCTCCGCCACTTTGGCCGCGCCCGCTCCGCGTCCCCCGGCAGACTTGGCGGCGTCCGGCTTCGGGGCATCCACCTTTGGAGCCTCGTCCTTCTTCTCGTCGGCCACCTTCTCTTCGTCGCTCTCGGGCGCAAACGGCGACGGATCGGACTTGGAAAGCACCGTCAAATAGAGGCTCCGCGTGATCGGCCGGGAACTGGACGAGAGGTCCAGGCCGCCCAGCGATGGACCAGAATCGGTGGAGGCAGAGAAGTAGAGGTATTTGCCGCCCTTGTCGAAAACCGCACCCCGGGCGTCCGACATACCATCGGTGACCGGGTAGGCCTTGCCCTCTTTCAGCGAATAGACAAACACCTGGTGCAGACGGGTCTTCAACTGCTTGTTGTAGACGATCCAGGCCGAATCCGGCGCCCATTGCGGGGACAACGTGTTGTAGCTTTCGTGGTAGGTTCCGTTGTCGATGCGGATCGGTTTCTTGGCTTCCAGATCGACGTACCAGACGTTGGTCTTCTTGTCGACGTAGGCGATCTTCTTCGAATCCGGTGACCAGACGATGTTGTAGTAGAAGGTCGGCTTTTCGTCGAGCGTAATCTTCTTCACCTCGCCCTTGCCCAGTTGATCCCGCAGGTGCAGCTCGTACTCGCCGGACTCGTCCGAGAAGTAGGCGATCCACTTGCCGTCCGGTGACCAGGCTGGGTCGCGCTCCGCAGTCCCGGAACTGTTGGTGAGGTTGCGCACATCGCCCTTGTCGGCAGGTACGGTGAAGATCTCGCCGCGCGATTCAAACACCGCTCGCGCTCCGGTGGGTGACAGGTGATAGCTGCTGATTGAACGGCCCAATTTCTCCAGACGCGGGCGGACGCCCGCCAAGTCTCCGCCGCTCAGCTTGATCTCCAGCTTCTGCGCCTTGCCGGACTTCAAGTCCAGCAGGTTGATGTCGCCGAACTGTTCATAGGCGATCGCATCCGGTCCGGCGGAGGCGGCCTTGATATCGAGGCCTTTGTTGTCGAACGCCGTGGTCAGCTTTTTGGAGGAAACATCGTAGGCGTACAGCGAATAGCGACCGGTGCGGTCCGATAGGAAGTAGACCTTGTTTCCAATCCACATGGGCGAATGGTCGTTGGAGTCGGTGCGGGGCAGTTTGGTGATGCTGGAGTCCGCCAGCTTGGCGATCCAGACCGGTGTCGCTCGTCCGCCCCGGTAGCGCTTCCAAGCCTGATCGGCCCGGCTAAAGGGCACATACGCCAGTTGGGAGCCATCCGGAGAATAAGAGCCGTGGAAGCCGGTGGGCAAGGGCAGTTCCTGCGGAAAGCCACCATCCAGATCAACGGTATAGAGACGTGGGGCTCCGTTGTGGGTGGTACCGCTATTGACGAACAGGACGCGCTTACCATCCGGCGTCCAGCCGCGCGAAACGTCGAAGCCGGGGTGGAAGGTCAGCCGCTTGGGAATGCCTCCGCTTGAGGGCACGACGAACACGTCGGTATTGCCGTCGTAGTTCCCGGTAAAGGCCACCATGCTGCCATCGGGTGAAAACCGCGCCTCGGATTCGAGCCCCGCGCCACTGGTCAGGCGAGAGGCTTCACCACCGGCGCGGCTGGTAATCCAGAGATCATCGGCATACTCGAACACCAGATGAGTTTTGGACACCGCCGGATTTCGCAATAGATATTGAGAGTCGGCGGCAGACAAAGTGATGGCGGAAAACAGCGCCAGGATGGCAAAACGCATAATTTACCCCTGCATTTGACGATATCGCTACCGTTCCCGATGCGCAACGCATTTTGCGCAATCGGCAAAGTGCGATACATAAGGGGGCCGTGCGCTTGCATTAGGAACTCAAATGTCGATACGTGCTGCCGAAGAGGAGGAGGAACCATGAATCGTTTAGCTGTTCTAACCATGGCGGTGGCCCTTGCGGCCAGTGCCCAACCAGTGATTGAGTCGGCTGAGAATGCTGCCGGATACATGAAGTCGGGTCTCCCGAACAGTGGTCTCGCTCAAGGCAGCCTCATTGTGATCAAGGGCCGCAGCCTTAGCCAGCGCGATTACCGGAATGTCTCGATTCCGCTGCCGCTGGAACTGGCCGGTACAACCGCCCAGATTACCGTGGGGACGACGACGCTGCCGATGCCGATGAACTATGTGATCGGCATCCCGGACAACAAAACTCAGATTTCAGCGGTCATTCCGTCCACCATCCCGGTGGGCTCCGGCAGCATCCGCGTCACCTACAACGGCCAAACAAGCGCGCCCTTTCCGGTCAATGTCGTCAAGACTGCCTTCGGTATCTTTACGATTAACTCCGCCGGGTCCGGGGCGGCCATTGCGTATACGGGGCCGAATCTGAATACCCCGGTGGAATCGCTTCGCCCGGGTACGGTGGCGCAGATCTTCGGCACCGGCTTGGGTCCGGTGTCCTATTCTGATCGGGAACCGGCGCAGGGCGGCGATCTCAACGTCGATGTCGAGGTCTGGGTGGGCTTCAAGCGGGCGGCTGTATCGTACAAGGGACGGATTCCGCAGATCGCTTCGGTGGACCAGATCAACTTCACCGTGCCGGCCGACACGCCGCCTGGTTGCGCGGTTTCGCTGGTGGTCCGGGCGGGCGGCGTGGTCAGCAACGCTACTACTGTTCCAGTGGCTGCCGCCGGTCGAACCTGCTCTGATCCGTTGGGCTATCCGGCGGAGGTGCTCTCCAAGGCCAGTGCTGGCTTGAACGTCGGCTACATCGGCCTGGTGAAAACCGCGATTCAGGTGTCCGTACCGGGTGCGGGAACGGTGGACAGCAAGACGGACTCACTGCTGGGTAGCTTCCAGCGCATGAGCTATACGCAGTTTCTGGCCAACCCCAGTGAATCTCCGTCGGTGGGTTCGTGCACCACGTATACCTTCACGGGACAGAATGCGGCGGCTGAGGTGACGGTTCCTCCCGTGGGTCTGGATGCCGGCGTCAGCATTGCCGTGGCGGGTCCGTCCGGTAGCCAAACGCTGGATAAAGTTTTGAACCAGAAAGGCCTTTACAGCAAGAGCATTGTGGCCACCGGCCTACCGGGAGGCATCTCGATTCCAGGCTTCTCGGGGGGAGCTGAGTTTCTGACGCCGGGCCGCTTTACGGCGACCGGGCCAGGTGGCCCCGACGTCGGCCCCTTCTCCTCCTCGTTGACGTGGCCTTCAGCCTTTTCCTGGAGCAACCAATCCAGCATCGCCAGCGTGCTCCGCGCGCAAGACCTGACCGTCACCTGGACCGGCGCCCCGCCTGATGGGTATGTGGCGATTGCCGGCTTCTCGATTGGCGGATCGATCACGGCTCCGGTGGGTGCCGGCTTTACCTGCCTGGAAAGGGCCTCCGCGGGCCGCTTTGCGATTCCGTCAGTGGTGCTCCAGATCCTGCCCACGACGACGAGTTTGGCCGCTGGTGTCCAGGCTGGTCTGCTGAGCGTGGCGGCGGTTGGTTTGCCGGTTCAGTTCACCGCCACTGGTCTGGACTATGGGTACATGAACTTCAATAGCGTCGTGGCGAAACTGGTGAATTACCAGTAGTTCGCTTCTCCATCGAGTCCAGGTAACGTGGGGCCGGCCGGGGATATGCTCGTCGCCGGCCCTATTCGCGTGTGGGGCGGGCACTACCACCCCGAGTCGACATTTCTATCACCGCCAATGAGGGGATCTGCTAAGGGTTTCCGCTGTTTGGTTGCACGCCCTTGTTTGGGTTTGCAGTCGGGGGCCAGGAATCGCCCAGGGAGCTTTAGTAGCAATGAATCGTATCACCATCGGTCTGTTGTTCTGCGCAACCTTGAGTCAGGGCCAGCCGGTGATCGAATCCGCGGAGAACGCGGCGGGATTTATGAAGGGCGGCCTACCCAACGGCGTGCTGGCGCAGGGCAGTCTGGTGGTGATTAAGGGACGCGATCTAAGCCAGCGCAGCTTGGTGCAAGGTGGAATGCCGTTGCCGTTGCAATTGGCCGGTACGTCGGCCGAGATCACCGTCGGTGCGGTCAGCTTGGCGATGCCGCTGAACTACGTGATCGGCACCAGCGACAATCGGACGCAGATTTCGGCCATTGTCCCGTCCGCGACGCCCACCGGACTGGGTAGCATCCGGGTGACTCACCAAGGCCAAACCACGTCCGCTTTCCCAGTAACGGTTGCCCGGACCGCCTTTGGGATTTTCACCATCAACTCTATAGGCTCTGGAGCGGCCGTCGTCTTTACAGGCTCTACATTGAACACGCCCACCGAGTCGCTTGTGCCCGGCGGCGTGGCGCAGATCTTTGGGACGGGTCTGGGCCCGGTGCCCTATTCCGACCGGACACCGGCGATGGCTGAGAATCTGACGGTCGACGTCGAAGTTTGGGTGGGCTTCAAGAAGGCTCAGGTCCTCTACCAGGGCCGTGTACCCGAGATCCCCTCGATTGACCAGATCAACTTCACCATCCCCGTGGACACGCCGCCGGGCTGTGCCGTGGCCTTGGTGGTCCGCGCCGGCGGAATGATCAGCAATGCCACCACGATTCCGGTGGCACCCGCGGGCGGCAACTGCAGTGATCCCCTAGGGTATCCGGCGGAGCTGTTCTTGCGGGCGGCGCGGGGTGTCAATGTAGGGACCATCGCTTTACACAAGAGCGCAGTCTCATCCAGTGGCACCGGGGCGGTGGCCGATGCCACGCGCACTGAGTCGCTCACCGGCAGCTTCCAGCGCATTGACTACTCGCAGTTGCTCAGCTACCCCGGCAGTGGTCCCTCAGTTGGTTCCTGCGTGGTGAACGGTTTCTTGAACCAGTCTCCGGTCCCCGACCTCGCCATGCCTTTTGCCGGACTGGATGCAGGTGCCGCACTAACCGTTGCTGGCCCGTCCGGTAGCCGGACACTGGAGCGCCACTGGCAGCAGCGAGGCCTCTATCGCAGTGAGACGGTGATGGGCAGCCCTGGCAGCGCCAGTCCGACCCTTGCCCAGGAGTTCCTCACTCCGGGCCGATTCACTGCCACCGGAGCGGGCGGGGTAGACCTAACGGCCTTCTCCGCGTCGCTGATCTGGCCGGCCGGTTTCAACTGGACCAATCAGAACATGATTTCGGTTGTGCCGCGCTCGCAGGATCTGGTGGTTCGATGGGAGGGTGTGGCGACGGAAAGCTTTGTCTCCATCAGTGGCCACTCAATTGGCGGAACCGCGGTGGCACCGGTGGGTGCCAACTTCTTGTGCCTGGCCCGAGGCAGCGCCGGAAGCTTTGCCATTCCAGCCATCGTGCTGCAATTGCTGCCCGCCTCCGTGTCCAAGGGCGATGGCACCTATGCCGGTCAGTTGAGCGTGGCTGTGTCCGGGGTTCCCGTCACCTTCTCAGCGGGCGGCCTGGACTACGGGGCGGCGAACTACAGCTCAGCCGTGGGGCGCAGCGTTCGTTTCGACTAGCGACCGTTTCGACCAGCAACCGGAGCTATTGCTCTTCGATGTCTTCCGCAACTTCGCCCCACTCCCGTTCCAGCAGGCGGGAGTATTCGCCTGACGCGTAGAGGTCAAAGTCGAAGTGCTGCGGCCGGATGTCGGTGAAGGTCCAAAGCAGCTGACGGCAGAGATAGAGTTGGTCCGCGTAGCGGTAGTAGTGCCGGATAAACTCATCCGACAAGCTATCCCGGCTGGGCAGTTCGGCAAACAAGGCGTTCAGGCCCAGGGCACGAGAGAAGATGGACCGGTAGTCAGCCACCCCCCACTTCTGGAGCTTCTCCCGGACCTGGCGCGGCGGCTCGTCCACCAGAATCGCAGCAAACGCTTGATAACACATGCCCGCCTCACGCAGAGTGTCATCGCGCTGCGCCAAGTCCAGGCACTGATCAATCCACCGCATCAGGTCGCGGCCCACATAGAACAGCATGCGGACTTCACAATAGCGGCCGGAAAGCAGCCGTTCGTCCAATTCCTGGCGCGAAAGTGACCCGGAAGGGATCAGTCCCTGCAACATCAGGCTGGCGCGGGAGCTCTCCACCAGCTTGTCTGGCCCCGCCGCCTCCGCAAACGGGTGCAGGATCAACGGAGGTAATCTCCAGGCTTTGGTAGGCGGAGCCGAGGCGACAGGCATCTCAGACATGTATCGTCCTCCGAAGGGTTGAGCTTTAGCTCTACCGGCGCGCTTCCAACTTCACGCGCACGGTCATTTGTTCACCGGCGCGGATGATGGAGACAGGAACCTCGTCCCCGACCTGCTTGCCCCGCAGCGCGTACGTGAAGTCATATAAATTGTCGATCTTTTTGCCGTCGAACGCCACCATGATATCCCCTGGTTTCAGCCCGGCTTTTTGCGCAGGAGAGCCCTCGCGTAAGTCTGAGAACTTTACGCCTTTCCCTGAGAAAGCCATGTCGGGGATGCTGCCGAAACTAGGGCCGTAGCCTGAGCCGGAGGAGGTGCCACCAGCCATCGGCGGCGGCTCCGCTACCTTCTGGAACTGAGGCCGGTTGCCGGCTGACAGCTCCGTGGCGGCTTCACTCACCAGCCCCAGCAACTCTACCGCTCCCTCCGCGTTGATCTTGTCCCAGGTGTCGGTGGGGCGGTGGTAGTCCATATGCAACCCGGTGAAGAAGAACAGCACCGGAATGCGCTTGGCCGTAAACGAAGTGTGGTCAGAGGAGCCCACCCCACCCTGTTCCGACATCTCCAGCTTTAGCGACGAGTGCTTCGCTGACAGCTTGTCCATCAAAGGCTTAAACGTGGAACCCGTGCCCACGCCGCCCACGATCACCGAACCTTCGCGCATGCGGCCGATCATGTCCATGTTGATCATGGCGACGGCCTTGTCGAGGGGTAGTGGCGAATTCTCCGTCAGGTACGCGGACCCGAGGAGTCCTAGTTCCTCCCCCGCAAAGTTCAAGAACAGCAGGCCGCGTTTCGGCTTGGGACCGGCGGCAAAATGCCGGGCCAATTCCAGAACACCAGCCGTGCCAGAGGCATTGTCATCCGCTCCCACATGCGCCTTACCGGCTTGGGAGGGGGCCAGTGAGAACTGCTCACCCAATCCCAAGTGGTCGTAGTGGCCGCCCACAATGATGAATTCGTCGGTCTCGCCCTTCAAGTAGGCACCGACATTGTGGACCTTCTTCACTTCGCGGACCACGTCCACTTCTAGCGTGGCCTTCAGCCTGGCATCAAAGGCAAAAGACCGCGGCTTCAAGTCCTTGTCAATCCCTTCGGCGATCTCTTTCAGATTCTTGCCCGAGGCCGCGAACCAGCTGTCCACCATCTCCGGGCGCAACTGGACAAACGGCACCCCGGCTTCTGACGGACCGGCCGCGCGCCCAAACTTTTCCAGCTTCCCTGTATCGTTGGGGTGCGCCACCACATTGTTGATCAGCAGCACGCCCGCCGCGCCATGCATTTTGGCGTTGATCGCCTTGGCGTCAAACTGTGCGTGCCGGGTCATCACCTTGCCGGCGAAAACGCTCTTTTCATCAAATTCCTGCGGCTCATAACGCAGCACCAGCACGATCTTGCCCTTGACGTCCAGGCCGTCGTAATCGTCGTAGTTGTATTCCTTGGCGGTGATACCATATCCGGCAAACACCACCGGAGCCGTTACCTTGGCGCTCGACGAGAAGTTAAACGGAATAAAGTCCTTCTCCATCTGCCACTTCTGTTTGCTCAGCGTGTCGCTGAACTTGTTGCGATCACCCACCTTGGCGTTGGTGGTCAACATGAAGGGCTGAACGTAACTCTTGCCAAAGGCCGGTGCCAGTCCCGCCGCCTTGTACTGATCGGCGATGTACTTGGCCGCCAGCTCCAGTTCTGGCATGCCGTTGCCGCGGCCACGCAACTGCTCGGAGGCCAGGTACTTCACGTCTTCGATGTAGCGGTTGGGGTCAAGGCCAGCCTTGCTGGCACCAGATGATGAAAGCGAACAAACAATAATGGCCGCGACGGCCGCGCGATGCTTCACGGTTTCCCCTTTGGATTGGCCAGCGATGGCTTGGGCCGGGCGGGCGCGGACGGCAGTTCGACTGAACAGCAGCTCTCCGCGTGCTTCAACTCTACTTCGATGATCGACTTCAGGTCCGGCCACGGAACGTTGCCGGGAACCTTCCGGCCATTGATGAACATGGTGGGCGTTGAATTCACTTTCAGCGCCTGGGCCTCCACCATGCTGCGGTTTACGTCCGCCGCCGCGGTGGGGTCAGCTACGCACTGGTTCAGCTGCAACGCATCCAAACCGGCCGTCTTGGCCCATTCGGTGAACTTCTGGGCCCGGTTCTCCACCGTAATCTCGGCCTGATGCTCAAACATCCAGTCGTGGTAGGTCCAGAACGCCTCGGGCTTCTGGCGATACACACAACGGCCGGCCACCGCAGCGCCCCGCGCCCAGGGGTGGATGCTATCCAGTGGCAGATCCTTGAAGACCAGGTGGACCTTTTCCGGGAATGTCTTCATCAGGTTGTCATGCAAAGTCTTAGCCAGTTCCTTGCAGAAGCTGCACTGCAAGTCGCTGAAGAGCGCGATCTGGACCATCGCGCCCGGCTTGCCCATCTCCGGGTGGCCGGTGGTCTTGATCTGGGCCATGTCGGCCGCAAATGGGGCCTTGGAGATGTCATAGATGTTGGCCTGGAGAATCTTCTGGCCATCCTTGGACACCAGATAGTTGGCCTCCAAGGACCGGCCCCCCAGGGAGGCCTTCACATGCACATCCATGAATCCCTCCACCTGAGAGGGCTTCGGGTCGGAGATCTCCACGGTGATCTGTGGATTCCAAAGATTAAGGTGCCGGAGGTATGCCTCCAGCGTCGGCTTATCAAGGGCCGACTTGCCCGCGGCGAGCGCCGCGACAGCCGAAACTGCCAGCAAGACTACAGTACGGGACCAATGCGCCACGGTACAAACTCCTTATGACCCAATCTTTCGGCGCAGGTCTTTTCACCGGACGCCACTCGCAAAACCATTTCAAAAATCTCTTGGCCGATGGCGGCCACCGTTGATTCACCATCGGCGATCAGGCCGCCGTTGATGTCCATGTTGTCCTTCATCCGCTTATACATGGGCGTATTGGTGGCGATCTTGATCACCGGGATGCTGGGGAAGCCGATTGCACTGCCTCGGCCGGTGGTGAAGGCGATCAAGTTGCAGCCACCGGCCGCCAAGCCCGTCAACGAGACGGGGTCATAGCCCGGCGTGTTCATAAAGACAAAGCCGGAGGTCTTGATCCGCTCGGCGTAATCCACCGCGTCCGCCATCATGCTGGCCCCGGCCTTGGTCATCGCCCCGAGTGACTTTTCGAGGATGTTCGACAGGCCGCCTTCTTTGTTGCCGGGCGAGGGATTGTCGTTGAAGTTCGACCCCGGCCACTGGCGCAAATAGGCGCGATAGCTCTCAATGAAGCTGAGAAACCGCTCCGCCACTTCGCGGTTGCGGGCCCGCTCCACCAGCAGGTGCTCGGCCCCAAAGCACTCGGTCGTCTCCGCCAGCACGGCCGCGCCGCCGATCTCCGCTAACCGGTCACTGCACCAGCCCAAAGCCGGGTTGGCGGTGATGCCCGAAAAAGAATCCGAGCCGCCGCAGTTGAGGCCCAGGACGATCTTGGAGGCCGGCAGTTCCACGCGCTCTTCCTTCGTCATGCGCTCCATCATGATGCCGATGGCTTTGCGGGCGCTCTCGATCGCGGCTCGCGTTCCACCCTCGCCCTGCAGCGTCATGCCCACCAGCCGGTCGGTCCGGGGAGCACCTTCGCCCAGGTAGTGGTCGATCTGGTTGACTTCGCAGCCCAGGCCCAAAATCACCGCTCCGCCCACGTTGGGGTGATTCAGGACGCCGCCCAGGGTCCGCTGAAGCTGCACCGTGTCCGGGCCGATCGTGTGGCCGCAGCCCTCGCCATGCGGAAAGGCCACCACGCCGTCGACGTTCGGCGGCAGTGTCTCGTGGCGGTAGCTTTCAGCGATCAGTTCCGCTGTGTGTGCCGCGCAGTTGGAGGCGGCCACGACGGCAATATAGTTGCGCGTCCCGGCGCGACCGTCTTCACGCAGATAGCCACGGAACGTCGGCATCACCGCCGGAGGAGCAGGGAAGGCACGCTCAACGGGCGGGAACTTGAACTCAGTTGCGTGATCTTCGTAAGCCAGGTTGTGGGTGTGCACCCGGTCACCAGGAGAGATGGCGATCTTGGCCACGCCAATGTTCTGTCCATAGCGGCTGATGTGCTCGCCGGGCGCAACCGCCTTCAGGGCAACCTTGTGGCCCATCGGGATTGATTCCCGCACCGTCAGTTCCACGCCGCCGACGCGCAACTGGTCCCCCGCCTTCAGCGGTACACGCGCGATCACTACGTTGTCGAGCGCATTCAATTGAATTGCGGAGTTTTCCGCCGTGGGCAACTTGGCTATGTCTACTAGGCTCATGAAAATCTTTCTCGAAAAAACTGTTTCGTCTATCGTATCGGAATGGCGATTGATGCCCCAAACCGGGGTGGCGCGGCCAGCATCGTACCGGCTGGCCGCAAGGCAACGGCCTTTAACGCACCAGGGCGGTTTCGGTAATCTGCTCCCCCGCGTGGACCCGCAACTTTCCGCCGTAGGGGTAAATCCAAATGCCGGCACCCTTGGGGGCGGGGATCTGGCTGGGCCGCGACACTTCGATAAACTTGCTCACCTTCGCCGCCGTGTTCAACTTTCCGATATGGATGTGGACTTGGCATTGGGTGCGGACCTTGTCTCCATTGTAGGCGACCGCCCAATTCTCACCCCAGAGGGCCTTCGCTTTGGTGATGGCCGCCGTCCATAGCTCCGTTCGTTCCGACGCCGAGTAGCCGTCCAAGGTATAGATCCCGGCCTTCGTTTTCTTGGGCAGCGCCAGCGTTCGATTGGCTTTGCGCGGATTGATGTCCTTCAAAAAGAACACCGGTTCGGCACTGGAGGCCTGTTTCAACGACTCTTTGGTCAGGGAGCAGGCACGCTCCTCCAAGCTGGCCGGTTGGGCGGGGTCGCACGCACAGGAGCGAATGGCATCTTGGGCCAGCCAGAGCAGCAGGCCAATTGTGACAAACATCACTTGCTATTGTACGGGCATGGCCGTCCTCTGAAGGAGGGTTCCTTCGCGCGAGGCGCGAGATGGAAGTTGTCTGCCATGCGAGCTATGATGTCAGACAGAGCCATGAACGACTATCGCCTCACTGTGCGCTTGTCCGCCGATCTTCGCCAGCGGTTGAAGAGCGCGGCGAAGCGCCGCGGGACGGCCGAGTCGGAAGTGATTCGTGAAGCCGTCGAGAGGCAGCTGGCCACCGAAAGGCCGATGTTGAGCGCCTTTGACCGGATGCAGGAATCGGGTCTGATTGGCTTGGTTCGCCAAGCCCCGAGTGACTTGAGCACCAACCCCAACCACTTTGATGGGTTCGGCGGCAAGTGACCAGCCGGGTTCTGATCGACACCGGCCCCATCGTCGCCGCCTTGGTGGAGTCTGATCAATATCACTCCGTTTGCGCAGACCAATTGCGATCGATTCGCGGTCCATTGGTCACCTGTTGGCCCGTGATCACGGAAGCAGCTTGGCTGTTGCGTGCCTACCCGAATGCCATTGAACGGTTGTTGGCGTCACTGGATGGGCGAGTATTCCTCCTAGCGGACCTATCTGCGGGCGATGCACCCGCCATTGCGTCGATCCTCTCCAAGTACAGCAACCTAGGCCTGCAACTGGCGGACGCCTCGTTGATACACCTGGCTGAACGAGAGCGCATTGGAACGGTCTTCACCCTGGACCGTCGCGATTTCAGTGTGGTCCGGCTGCCGCGTGGCAAGAAGTTGCGTTTGATTCCGTAGCGCCTCCAAATGTGTTGGGGCGTGCAAATTGCATGATAGAGTCATGACCTTTTTCCGGCCTGCCCAGTCTTGGGCTTTCTGGGCGATACTGTCCCCCGCGGCGTTGGCCGCGGACCTGCCAAAACAGTACGTCTGCCGTCAGGCGGTGACGCCAGTCAGAATTGATGGTCTGTTGACCGATCCGGTTTGGCGCAGCGCGCCGTGGACGGATCTGTTTGTCGATATTGAAGGCGACCTGAAGCCGAGGCCGCGCTTTCGCACTCGCGCTAAGATGCTGTGGGACGAGCGCTACTTCTACATTGCCGCCGAACTGGAGGAGCCCGACGTCTGGGGCACCCTGACCAAACACGATTCCGTGATCTTCCAGGACAACGACTTTGAAGTCTTCATCGATCCCGATGGCGACGGCCGCGAATACTACGAATTCGAGATCAATGCACTGAACACCACCTGGGACCTGTTCCTGCCCCGCAAGTACAAGGACGGTGGCAAGGCCGTTGATTCCTGGGAGATCCCGGGCCTGCTATCGGCCGTGCGGGTGGACGGTACGCTGAACGATCCTAAGCGCAAAGACAAGCGATGGACGGTCGAGATCGCCATGCCGTGGAGCGCGCTGGCGCAATACGCCCACAAGCCGGCCCCGCCTAAGCTAGGCGACGAGTGGCGCGTCAACTTCTCGCGCGTCGAGTGGCAGCATCGCGTGGTGAACGGCAAGTACGAGAAAGTGCCGGGCACGAAGGAAGACAACTGGGTCTGGTCCCCGCAAGGTGTCATTGATATGCACCAGCCGGATAAATGGGGTGTCGTGCGCTTTGTGAAGAAGTGAGGCTTTCTGGCGATGGCTGAGCCAGATCAGCTACCGTGGAAGGGATGAAGATCGCTGGAACCTTTACTCTCCCCGTCGGAGCGGAGCGCGCCTACGCCGCATTGCAGGACCCCACGCTGCTGGTGCAATGCATGCCGGGGGCCGAGAAGTTGGAACTGATCGGGCCCGACGAGTACTCAATGAAGATGAAGATGGCGCTGGCGGCGCTTTCGGGTCTGTTCGATGGCAAGGTGAAGATTACCAACCAGAACCCCTATTCCAGCTTCACGCTGATGGTGGAAGGTCAGGGCAAGATCGGCTTCATGAAGGGTACGGGGAATGTCACCCTCAAGCCGCTGACGGATGCGTCCACAGAAGTAGCTTATGAAGGTGACGTCAATGTGGGCGGAACGATTGCCGCGGTTGGGTCGCGGCTGATTGATTCCACTTCAAAGATGATGATCAAACGCTTCTTTGAGAAGCTGGCGACACTGGCTTAACCGGCCCGTTCCGGCTGCCTATTCGCCGGTCAGCAGCTTGATGTCGGCGGCTAGTTTTGGCAGTACTTCCGGGTCATTGGTGTCGTAGAAGCCCCGGATTCGCATGTCTTTGTCCACCAGGACCGCGCGCGTGGAGTGATTCAGCGCCGTTTCCATCTCGCCCAGCTTGAACGCTTCCTGGCGCACCCGCTTCAAATCGGCGGCGTCACCGGTGAGGAATGTCCAGCGCTCTGGTTGGGCACTGTAGCGCTTGCCGTAGGCGGCCAGCACCGGAGGCAGATCATTGGCCGGGTCGACCGTGAACGAGACCAACTTGACGGGCGCCGGTGTGGCCTCCTGCACCTTGGCCATCAGCGTCGAAAGACGCGGGCAGGGTCCGGTACATTCGGTGAAGATAAAGTCCGCCACCCAGACATGGCCCTTGAGTGAATTGCTCGAAAATGGCTGCCCTTGTTCATTGATGAAGGCAAACTGCGGCACGGCGTAGAGATCGGGCAGCGTGCGGGAGGCCGCAGTCCTGCCCGTGGCCGAGCAGCCCGCCAGCAGAGCCACATAGAGCAGCGGCAGATACATCACGCTGGTCAGCAAAACGCTCCGGGCACCTTTGGCCCGCATGCGCGCACTCGCATACGCAAACCAGCCCCCCAGCCCCAACGCCATCACGAAATAGAGCCATCCGGTCATCGACAGCGCCACCGGGAGCAGGCTGACCGGAACCAGCGCCAGAGCGCACCAGAAGCTTCTCCGGGCGGTGGAGATGCCGTCCGGTTCCACTACCGGCAACATCTGGATCCCTGCCTTGGCGTAGTCCTCGCGGTACATCCAGGCGATCGCGTAGAAATGCGGGAACTGCCAAAGGAACAGAATGCCGAACAGCACCCACGCTTCGGCGGTCAATGTTCCTGCCGCCGCTGCAAAACCCATCAGGGGCGGCATCGCGCCCGGAACCGCGCCCACGGTGGTGGAATGCGGGGAACGCTGCTTCAATGGGGTGTAGATGAACAGGTAAGTGGCCAGAGTGAAAAGGCCCAGATTGGCTGTCAGCCAGTTGGCACCCCAACCGAGCTCAAGATACCCAAGCAGGGACAACACAACGCCAAACCAAAATGCACCAAGGGAGCCAATCTGGCCCGAAGGCAGCGGTCGCAGCTTGGTGCGCAGCATCTTGCCGTCGGCGACCCGCTCATACCACTGGTTGAGCGCGGCCGTGCCGGAGGTCATCAGGCCTGTGCCCACCAGCATATGGAGCAGCACCATCCAATCGAACGTGACGCCCAGTTGCCGCAGACCAAAGAAATAGCCGATGCCCGTGCTCATCAGGATGAGCCAGGTAATCCGGGGCTTGGTCAGCTCAATGTAAGGTTTCATGGAGTAGCGCGATCCGCCGCTAGGCGCGGGCCGCGTGGGGAGCCTCCGCCCGTTGCTCGATCTGTGCGAATCGAAGCGTCAATATCGCCGCTGAAAGCGCCGCTGCCAGGGTCAAGGCGCCTGTCGCCACGTGGGCTACCGTAAAGCCCACCATCACTGCGGCCGGCTGCACTCCGGTGAAAGTGAGCCTTGTCAGATATGCGGCAATGCCCAACACCATTTGAGCAATCGTAATCCAGATAATGGCCATCGCTGCCCGCCGCAACAGCGGAATCTGCTGTTCCAGCGCCAGCAACACCATCGCAAAGTAGATCAGCAAGCCGGAAACGGCCAGTGAGCCGGCCAAATGGGGGATGATGCCGAGGGCCTTATGCCGAAAGGCAGCGCCGAGTGCAATCTGCCCCAATACGGCCAGCGGCGTCACCCATGCCAGCGTGCGCAGGCTGGGGGAACCGGTATCGGACACCGTGCCCTGCGCCGCCTGCCAAGCGGGTGAGGTGAATAGAGCGATGGCGACCGTGGTCGAGAAAAACAGCTGGGCCAGACAGGCGTGCGAAATCGAGACCGGCTTCGGCAGCAGGAACAACACCGTCAATCCGCCCAATACGCCTTGCAAAATCACCGCCCCCAATGCCGCCCAGCCCAGCTTCTTCAGCCAGCTCCGGCGATCCTTTACTTGCAGCCAGACGGCAAGGATGATTGTCAGGAATCCTACCGTGGAAGCCACCATCCGGTGGCCGTGTTCGTAAAACACGCCTCCTTCCATCGGCGGCATCACCTTTCCATAGGAGAGCGGCCAATCAGGAACGGATAATCCGGCTTCCATGGAAACCACCATTCCGCCGGCGACGACCAAAAACAGGGTCGACACCGCGAGGACGAGGGCAAATCGATGCAGAGAAAGGCTTTGCATACTGTTCGGATGCTGCGACACGAGGGTTCGACTTACAGTCTAGCGCGATTTTGTGCGGTTTGGCGAGATGACGGGCGGCGAATCCGCTGTGGTGACTGATGAAGTTGGGGAATGAATTTTCCAGGTTGGGCTTGGAATCGGGCCACTTCCAGAGTTTGCAGTGATGCCAGTAGTTTCAGGCGAGCTCGTGAAGAATCTGAAATTCCAGACGATAGCGCCATCAATTGATTTGCAACCCTAATTCTCCGCGCGAGACAAACTCTCTTTTCACTGAAAATACATGACCTTTGGCAAAACCCTGACCTTGATCCTCGGTGTGTCTGCTGCCGCCACCGCCACACTGGGCGTATCCTCCCAACTGGCACCGAATCACCTGAAGGATCGATTCGATGAGGCCGCCGGGTTGGCGACCCGCCGGATTATCCTGGCCGACACGATGCATACGGCTGAATCCAACCTGATGGCCTCACAACGAGGCATGCTGATGTTTCAGTTTGCTGGAGAGAACGGCCGTTCACTGAAGGCCGCGAGCGACTTCCAGGCCTCGGCGGGAGCATTTAGGAGCGCGCTGGCCGACCTGCCCAGCCTGGCGAAAGTACTGGTGGATCAAGTCACCACCAAAAGTTCCGAACAGGCCCAGGAGATCCCGCAAGTGGACCGCTCGGTGGCCCAGATGAGCAACGTCACGCAGTCCACCGCGGCCAGCGCGGAACAAAGCGCCTCGGCGGCGGCGGAGCTGCATAAGCAGTCCCGCTCATTGAACAGGTTGGTGTCCGAACTGACGACGTTGGTCGGAACGGCCTAGCGTCGCGCGGCAGAAACTTCGCCGGTTGGGTGGTGGCTCACTACACCACTCTGGGCTAGTGCCGGAACTCTTCCCACTTGGATCAAGTCTCCGCCGACTTCGCCAAGTGCGGACTGTCTAGCCGCCGACTTTCTTCGGGAAGTCTGATGCCTGCTTGTAGGCTTCGAGCGTGTTGTAGACAATCGGGCAGACGCTGGCCCGTTCCGGCATGTGCCACATGCGGGCGATCAAGGATCCGGGCCCGCGCACCAGGTGCGGGTAATCCCGGCAGATATCCGGGCGGTCTTCATAGATCAGGCATTCGGTGCCATTCAAGAAGACGCAGCCGTTCTCGTCGTCGCGCTTGAGGATGGTGCCTTCTTCTTCGCTGGGCAGCGTGTACTCGTCGATGACGCGCGACTTTTTCAAGCGCAGCGCCTTGATCAACCGTTCGATGTCGCGTTCGGTGAGGCGGACGGTGGACTGGCGGCAGCAGTTGGCGCAGGTCTGGCAGTCGATCTTGGATTCGATCTCAACCGCGGTGCGGCGGAGGATGCGTTCGGCAATGGGATGCGTCTTCAGATGCTTGCGCAACCGCTCATTGTCGGTACGGTCGCGGTCGCCCAGGCGCTTGATCTGAACCAGATCGGTAATCACTGCTTACCAGCATAGCGGGCGCGCGAAACCCACCGGGCGTTGGGGTAGGCTAGAATCCCAAGATGACACGCCGCGACGTCTTTTTTCGCCTTCCGGCCGGTTGGGCTGGTTTGGCGGCTGCTGTTCGGGCCGAAGGCTCTGATGAATCCTACTGGCAGATGGTGGCGCGGCTCTTCCCGCTCGATTCTGGCCTGCTCTATTTGAATGCGGCCAACGTATGCCCGGCCTCGCGTCCGGTGATGGACCGGTATCTGGAATACTTGCGGGACTTCCATGCCAATCCGTCATTCCAGAATCGCGAGAAGTATGTGGCGATTGAGGAACGGGTACGGTCGAAGTTCGCGGCGCTGCTGAGCGCGACGCCGGATGAGATCGCCATTACGCGCAACACCAGCGAAGGCTCCAACCTGGTGGTGCACGGCATCGACCTGAAGGCGGGGGACGAGGTGATCATCACCGATCACAATCACCCGTCCAATAGCGATAGCTGGAAGGTGCGGGCGCAACGCGATGGGATCGTCATCAAGAGCCTGCCCGTCCCGGTTCCCGGTACCTCCGCCGCTGACCTGTTGGGCAAGCTGGAAGCGATGATCGGCCCCCGGACGCGGGTGGTGGCAATCACGCACTTGACCAGCACCGTGGGCCTGCGCTTTCCGGCCAAGGAAGTGGGCGAGATGGCGAAGCGGCGCAGCCTGTGGTATCACCTGGACGGCGCGCAGAGCTTTGGCGCCATGGACATTGACCTGCGCGCGATTGGCTGCGATTCGTTCTCGTCGAGCATGCACAAGTGGCCGATGGGTCCGCTGGAGGCGGGGGTGCTGTACGTGAAGGCATCGCGCCACAAGGAACTGTGGCCGGCGATTGTCACCGCCGGATGGAGCGACAAGCTGGTGGGGGCGCGGAAGTTTGAGGTATTCGGCCAGCGGGACAATCCACGGTTGGCCTCGATTGAGGCGGCGCTGGACTTTTTGACGATGGTGGGTCCGAAGCGGATCGAGGCTCGCGTGGCGCAACTCACCGGGGCGTTGAAGCAGGCTTTCGCCGCCGATTCTCGCCTGATCCTGAAGACCAACATGCAGCCGGAGATGTCAGGCGGCGTGGTGAAGGTGGATTGGAAGAACGGCAAGCGGAAGGAAGCTTACGACACGCTCTATTCCAAACACCGGTTAGCGCTGGCGCTGACGGGGTCGGGCGATGCGGCCGGGTTGCGGTTCTCACCGCACATCTACAACACGATGGACGACGTCAATCGGGCCGTGGCGGCAGTGAAGACGGTGTTGGGGTAAGCCGTGACTTGGTCGAACCGGGGCGGGGTGGTCGCTAAGTCACCGCCGAGCGGCAACGTGGATCGCGCGGACCTTGGCCAGCAACCCCTGGAGCAGATCCAGACGCAGTGCGTTGGCGCCGTCGGATA
This sequence comes from Bryobacteraceae bacterium, assembly GCA_947458745.1. Classification (GTDB taxonomy): domain Bacteria; phylum Acidobacteriota; class Terriglobia; order Bryobacterales; family Bryobacteraceae; genus JAPKYZ01. The sequence continues at coordinate 38,890 of CANGYQ010000021.1, forward strand.
GGGCACGGGTGGGCTCTTCGTGGACTTCGACGAAGAGCCCATCAATTCCAGCACCAGCCGCCGCCCCGGCCAGCGTAGGGATGAACTGCGGCTGGCCCCCGGAGGCGCTGCCCGAGGCACCGGGCAGTTGGACGCTGTGCGTGGCGTCGAAGACCACCGGGTACCCCAGGTCCCGCATGATTTTCAGGCCGCGCATGTCGACGACGAGGTTGTTGTACCCGAAGGTGGTACCGCGTTCAGTGAGGACGATGCGATGGTTGCCGGTGGCGGCTACTTTTTCGGCGGCATGGGCGATGTCGTGCGGGGCGACAAATTGCCCCTTCTTGATGTTGACCACCCGGCCCGTTTTGCCCGCTTCCACCAGCAAGTCGGTTTGGCGGCAGAGGAAGGCGGGGATCTGCAGGATGTCGACGTGTTCTGCTGCGACGGCCGCTTGGGCGGGTTCGTGGATATCGGTTAGCACCGGAATGCCGAGCGCCCGCACTTTTGCCAGGATCCGCAAACCTTCGATGAGGCCCGGACCCCGGTAAGAGGCCGCACTGGAGCGGTTGGCTTTGTCGAAGGAAGCCTTGAAGACGAAGGGCCCGGCGACATCGCGAATGGCGGCGGCCAAATAGAGCGCGTGGGCTTCACTTTCGATGACGCAGGGGCCCGCGAGCAAGGCCAGTTGATCGCCGCCGAAGCGGACTCCCGGTGCGACGTCCACCGTCATTGCGGCTCGTCGCCACCATCGCCACCGTCGCCGCCGTCACCAAACAAGGGCTGTTCCTGCCGGGCGAGGCGCTTCTGGCGGTTCTTGTACGCGGCACCGATGAACGCTTCAAACAGGGGATGCGGCTCCAAGGGCTTCGACTTGAATTCGGGGTGGAACTGGCAGCCCAGATACCAGGGGTGGTTGGCGATCTCGCAGATCTCGACGTAGGTGCCATCGGGCGTGGTGCCGGTGATGCGGAGGCCGTTGCCGGTGAGGATCTTCTCGTACTCGCGGTTGAACTCGAAGCGATGGCGATGGCGCTCCGAGATGTTTTCAGCGTGATAGGCCGCCGCCGCGAAGCTTTTGGGCATCAGGTGGCAGGGGTAAGCCCCCAGGCGCATGGTGCCTCCCAGTGCATCGACGCCCTTCAATTCGCGCAGCTTATAGATCACCCGGTGGGGGGTGTCCGGGTGGAACTCAGTGGAGTCCGCCAAGTCCAGCCCGCAGACGTTGCGGGCGAACTCTATCACCATGGTCTGCATTCCCAGACAGATGCCGAAGTAGGGCGTTTTCGATTCGCGGGCGTAGCGGATGGCGTGCAGCATGCCTTCGATGCCACGTTTGCCGAAGCCGCCGGGCACCAGGATGGCATCGTAGCGTTCCAGTTCGTTCTGACAGTCGGGCCACTCCATGTTGGCGGCCTCAATCCAGGAGATTTTGCACTTCAGGTTGTGGGCCAGCGCTCCGTGGAGCAACGCTTCCTTGAGGCTCTTGTAGCTGTCCTCGTACTCGACATACTTGCCGACGAGGCCGATCTCGACGACGTCGGCCGGGTTCTTGATGCGCTCCACCATCGCGGCCCAGCGCGTCAGGTCCCGGTCACCCGCGGGCAAGCGGAGCAAGCGCAATACAATTTCATCCACCTTCTGGTCGGCAAAGACCAGCGGAATCTCGTAGACGCTGGCCACGTCCTGAGCAGTGATCACGGAGTCCTGATCGACGTCGCAGAAGAGGGCAATCTTGCTTTTGACTTCGTCGGCCAGCGGCTTTTCGCTGCGGCACAACAGGATGTCGGGCTGGATGCCGAGGGCGCGGAGTTCCTTGACGGAGTGCTGCGTCGGCTTGGTCTTCAGCTCTTGCGCGGCTGCAATCCAGGGTACCAGCGTGACGTGCACGAAGATGGCGTTTTCGCGTCCCACTTCATGTCGCATCTGACGGATGGCTTCGAGGAAGGGGAGTGACTCAATGTCGCCCACCGTGCCGCCGATTTCGGCGATCACGACATCGACGCCGGGCGTCACTTTGCGCAGCCCGGCCTTGATCTCGTCGGTGACGTGCGGAATCACCTGGACCGTTTTGCCCAGATAGTCCCCGCGCCGTTCACGGGCGATGATGGATTCGTAGATGCGGCCGCTGGTGAGGTTGTTGGCCTGTGACAGGTGGGCGTGAGTGAATCGCTCATAGTGGCCCAGGTCCAGATCGGTTTCGGCGCCGTCGTCGGTGACGAAGACTTCACCATGTTGGAAGGGGCTCATGGTGCCAGGGTCGACGTTGAGGTAGGGGTCGAATTTCAACATCGCCACCTTCAACCCGCGGCTTTCCAGCAGGCAGCCGATGGACGCGCCGGCGATGCCCTTTCCCAGACTCGAAACCACACCACCAGTAACAAAGATGTATTTAGCCATTCAAGATTTCCAGGCCGGTTGGGCCAATAAGAGCTCCGCGGGAGACAGCGCCGCCCGGACCGCGCAGAAAGCCTGTCAATACGTACACTTCCAGTAGAGACAGTGAGGCGGAAGGGGGAACAGTAAGCGAACGTTGTGAGGGGGTACCGGGCTCGGGGCCCAGAACTTTATCCGGCACGTTCGAGTGTAGCATGGGCACAGGGCATTTTTCGACATGATCCAGCCAAATCCCTCCACTTCCGTTGCCCCGATTGCGACGCCTCAGCCCGCGCCGGGGACCCGGTAGCGCGGTGCCGGGGACAGATTGGGGCTGGCTGATCACGCCCACGGAGTTCACTTCCTGGTTGCTGGAGGATGGGCCAGAGGTGGCGGTGTTGAACAAGCCGCCGTTAGTGGTGTGTCACCCGTCCAAGCAAGGCCCATGGTCCAGCCTGATTGGCGCGGCCCGGGAGTTCTATGGCCTGCCCACGTTGCATATGCCCTTCCGGTTGGACCGCGAGACCAGTGGCGTCTGGCTGCTGGCCAAGACTCGGGAAGCGGGACAGCGCCTGCAGCGTGCGGTCCAGGCGCGGCAGGTGGAGAAGAGTTACCTGGCGATCGTGGAAGGCGAAATGACAGCGGCAGTGACGGTGGACCGGCCGATTGGCCGTACGGAAACGTCCGTGGTCCGGATCAAGCAGGAAGTCCGCGACGATGGGCAAAGCGCGGTGACGCACTTCACTCCGTTGTCGACGGCCCGCCTATCGAGCAGCAGCCCGGGCTATTCCCTGGTGCGAGTGGTGACGGAAACCGGCCGTCTACACCAGATCCGGGTGCATGCCGCCTTTCTGGGACATCCGCTGGTGGGCGACAAGATGTACGGCCCCGATGAGACGCTGTTTGTCGATTTTCTCGAGCATGGCTGGGGTGGCCGGCTGCCGGAAATGCTGGTATTGCCCCGGCAGGCGCTGCACTGCGAATCGGTTCGGTTTCCGCAGTTGGGGTTGAGCTATTCGGCAGCGCTCACCCCGGACTTAGCGGAGTTCTGCCGCCGGGAGGGGTTGAGCGCGTAGCGGACGACTAAATGTCGTAGTAGAGCGAAAACTCGTGCGGGTGCGGACGCAGGCGGACGGCGTCGGCTTCGTGCTTCCGCTTGTAGCTGATGAAGGTCTCGATCAGGTCTTCGGTGAAGACGTCGCCCTTCAGCAGGAAGTTGTGGTCCTCTTCGAGGCAATCGAGGGCTTCTTCGAGCGAGGCGGGCATCGAGGGGACCGCTTTCATCTCTTCCGGCGACAAGTCATAGATGTCCTTGTCGAGCGATTCACCCGGGTCCACTTTGTTCAATACGCCATCCAGACCGGCCATCATCATCGCCGCAAAGGCCAGGTAAGGATTGCAGGACGGGTCCGGCGGGCGGAATTCGACGCGCTTGGCCTTGGGTGAGGCGGAGTACATCGGAATGCGCACGGCGGCGGAGCGGTTACGGCGGGAGTAGGCCAGGTTGACGGGTGCCTCATAGCCGGGCACCAGACGCTTGTAGCTGTTGGTCGTGGGCGCAATGATGGCGGAAAGTGCGCGGGCGTGCTTCAACAGGCCGCCGATGTAATAGAGCGCCATCTGCGACAGGCCCGCATAGAGGTCGCCGGCGAACAGCGGGTGGCCGGTCTTCCACAGGGACTGGTGGCAGTGCATGCCGCTGCCGTTGTCGCCATAAAGCGGCTTCGGCATAAAGGTGACCGTCTTGCCGTACTGGTAGGCGACGTTGCGCACGACGTACTTGTACAGCATCATGTTGTCGGCGGACTTCACCAGCGTGTCGAACTTTTGGTCGATTTCGCACTGGCCGCCGGTGGCCACTTCGTGGTGGTGGCATTCGACGTTCAGCCCGCAGGCGATCATCACCTCCACCATCTCGCTGCGGAGGTCCATGTAATGGTCGGTGGGCGGGACGGGGAAGTAGCCTTCCTTGACCCGCGGCCGGTAGCCCAAATTGTCTGTCCGGCGACCGGAGTTCCAGCGGCCTTCTTCGGCGTCGATGAAATAGAAACCGGAGTTTTGGGTCTGGTCAAAGCTGACGTTGTCGAAGATGAAGAACTCAGCTTCCGCGCCAAAGTAGGCGGTGTCGGCCAAGCCCGTGGAGGCGAGGTAACGCTCGGCTTTTTGGGCGATCCAGCGCGGGTCCCGTTCGTAGTGCTGCTTGGTAAGCGGGTCGATGACGTTGCCGTTCATCACCATCGTCGGCACTTCGCGGAACGGGTCGATGTAGGCGGTGGAGGGGTCCGGAATCAGCAGCATGTCCGATTCATTGATGGCCGCCCAGCCGCGGATGGAACTGCCGTCAATGCCGAAGCCCTCGGTGAACGAATCTTCGTCCAACTGAGAAATGGGATAGCTGATGTGGTGCGACAGTCCAGGGATGTCGGTGAAGCGGAGGTCGATCTGCCGGACCTCGTTCTCCGTGGCGTAGGCCAAAACTTCAGTAGGGGTCATCGATCTCCGTCCAAATCAATCACGAGTGCGGGCCAAGGTACTGCCCATCAGGCACGCTTTATCAGCAAAGCCACCCTGAGAATAGGCCAGCGGACTGGGGGCCGTCAAACTGAGCGGACGCCCATTGCCGCCCGCCGCTGGTCATGAGAGTAGCCGTGCCGCGAACTCGTGCTCGCCGTGTACGTCGGTCAGGCGTTGGTCACGGCCCTGGTAGAAATAAGTCAGCTTCAAGTGGTCCATCCCCAGCAACCCGAGAATGGTGCCGTTGACGTCGTGGCAATCCACTTTGTCGTCCTGTGCCCGTAACCCAAAGTCGTCGGAGGAGCCGATGACGCGGCCGCCTTTCACGCCTCCACCAGCAAACCAGTTTGAAAACGCGTAGGGGTGATGGTCCCGCCCGTTCTTGCCTTCAGCTAATGGCGTGCGGCCGAACTCGCTGCCCCAGACGACGAGTGTTTCGTCGAGCAGCCCGCGCGATTCGAGATCCCGCAGCAGTCCGGCGATGGGCTTATCGGTGCGCTTGCACATCTTGCCCAACGCGCCCACCAGGTCATTATGGGCGTCGTCCCAATCGTCACCCAGGTTGGTGCCGGAGAACAGTTGAATGAAGCGGACGCCGCGTTCGACCAGCCGCCGCGCCAGCAGGCACTTGCGGCCAAAGTCGTCGGTGAACGGCTCATCAATGCCGTAGAGCTTCTTGGTGGCCTCAGATTCTTTGCTCAAGTCCACCGCTTCCGGAGCGTTAGCCTGCATGCGGAAGGCCAGTTCGTAGGCGGCGATGCGGGCTTCGAGCGTCGAATCGCCTTCGCGCATGGCCAAGTGCTGGCGGTCCATTTCGCCAATGAAGTCGAGTGTGCCGCGTTGCGTTTCGGTGGTCACCCCGGCCGGGGAATCGAGATGCAGCACCGGGCTGGCCCCTTTGCGGAACACGGTGCCCTGATAGACGGTCGGCAGATAGCCGGCGTTGTAGGGCAGGTTGCCGCTCTTCATCGCGCCATCAGACATCACGACGAAGGCCGGCAGGTTCTGGTTCTCGCTGCCCAGGCCGTAGACGGTCCAGGATCCGAGCGACGGCCGCCCAGGGAACTGCGAACCGGTGGCCCGCAGATTGATGGCCGGGGCATGGTCAAACGCATCGCCATAGCAGGACCGGACCACGGCCAGTTTGTCCACCAACTGCGCCGTGTGGGGCAGCAGTTCGCCATTCACCGGAATGCCGGACTGGCCATAGGGCGTGATCTTCCACGGCGTGCCACGGATCAGCGCTTTGCTGAAATCGATGCGCGACGTTTTGAGGCCCTTGGCGAAGCTCTCGGGCAGCGTCTGGCCGCTGCGCTTGTTCAGTTCGGGCTTGGGGTCCCAGGTGTCGACATGGCTGACGCCGCCGTGCATGAATAGGTAGATGACGCTCTTGGCCTTCACGGGAAAGTGCGGGCGTTTGGGCGCGAGCGGATTATTCGCTGTGGTGGCTGCCAGTAGATGCTCCGGCAACATGGTGGACAATGCCGCTGAACCAAACCCGGCACCCAGCCGGAACAACAAATCACGCCGCCGGGGATCCATCATCGTGCCTCCGCTACCATATTGATCGGCCTGTTAATCGACATACAAGAACTCGTTCAGGTTGAAAAGGCCGCGGGCCAGTTCCACCACCGCCGCTTCCAGGGAGCCAGTCCGCTCACGCTGCTTTTCGACAAAGGTGGATGCCAGTTGTTGCTCCGGAGCGGACGGATCCCGGGAAAGTGCTTCGCGGAATGCCGTGGCCACGATGGTGGCGGGCGTGCCCAGTTTCACCAATCGGGCGGCAAGGGCTCGGGCCTGGCCATAGGCAAAGTCGCTATTCATCAAGGTCAGGGACTGGGGCGCTACGGTGGATTCGTCGCGCCGGGCGCAGTGCAGCGTGCCGTCCAAGCCATCAAACGCTTCCATCATCGGGGGCCGGTAGCTACGGCGAACCAGTGTGTAGACACTGCGCCTTGTGTGATCTTCCTTGTTCCAGGAGACGGGCCAGAAGTTGTCCGGCGATTGCGACATACCGTACAGCTCTTCCTTGGTCTGAGGTGGCACCACCGGGCGGCCTCCCATTTTCAGATTGAGCGTACCGGCTGCCTGAAGCACCCCGTCGCGGACCTCTTCGGCGGTTAGCCGTCTGCGGGAGAAGGACGAAAGCCAGATGTTCTGCGGGTCCTGCTCGCGCGCTTCCGCCGTGGGATTCGCCGAGCGCTGATAGGTCTCGGACGTCATGATCAGCCGGTGCATGGCCTTGATCGACCACTGCCCGGCCACCAAACGGCCCGCCAGCATATCCAGCAGTTCCGGATGCGAGGGTGCCTGTCCGCGGGTGCCGTAGTCGGATGGCGTGGCCACCAGTCCCCGGCCAAAATGGAACTGCCAGATCCGGTTGGCCATTACCCGGGCGGTCAGCGGATGCTTGGGGTCGGCTATCCATTCAGCCAGCGCCTTGCGCCGGTAGGTGGTAGTGGCCTCGGGTGGTGGTTCCGGGATGTCGGTGCCACCCAGCGCGGTGAGCAGCCCGGCGGGCACCTTGACGCCCAGTCCACTTTGACCGCGCAGCGGCATGTAGGTGTCGGGCGAGACGCGGTCCGGATCCATGATGCCGGGCGCAATGGGGCCGGAGGTATGGTTGGCGTAGAGGCCCACCAGCCGCCGTCCTAACAATTCCAGGCGGGCACGGTCGTCCGCGGAAAGATCCTTGTAAATCTCGTCCTGGGAGATCCGGAGTGCGGCTGGGTTGGAATCGACCAGAATGGACTGCTCCTGCGTGCGCTTGCTTTCTTCAGCCTCAAACGCCTCGCGCAGATCCTTCGGTAGCGCGGCAAGCTTGCGCTTGCGGATAGCCTCGCGATAAGGCTTCTGGATCGAGTCGATTTCATTGCCGATGTCGCGCAGCTTGAACTCGCGATAGTTGAGGCCAATGTCGTAGCCTCGGGCCCCGTTGTAGTCCAGGAAGATGCGATTCTTCACAGCGGGCGTAAAGATGGCTTGCAGGCGGTAATAGTCGCGCTGGGGGATGGGGTCGAATTTGTGATCGTGGCAGCGCGCGCAACCAACCGTGAGGCCCAGAAAGACGCTGGAGGTGGTGTCGACAAAGTCGGTGAGGGATTCAATGCGATTGATGTCCTCCACCTTGTAGAGCATGTCGCGGTTGGTGCCGACGGTGAAGTAACCCGTACCCATGCGGGCCTTGGGATCATCGGGCCAAAGTTCATCTCCGGCCAATTGCTCCTTGATAAACCGGTCGTAGGGCTTGTCGGCATTGAAGCTGTCGATCACGTAGTCGCGGTACCGCCAGGCGTCCAGCAGATAAGGGTCCTGCTCAAAGCCGGCCGTGTCGCCATAGCGGACCAGGTCCAGCCAGTGGCGGCCCCACTTTTCGCCATAGCGCGGCGAGGCCAGCAGCTGGTCGATCAGCTTGGGCCAAGCGTCCGCGGACTTGTCGTTGATGAACTGCTGCGCTTGCTCGTAGGTGGGCGGCAGACCATGCAGGTCCAGGTAGGCGCGACGCACCAGGGCCATCCGGTCAGCCCGCGGGGCCGGCTTCAAGCCCTTCTCGGTCAGCTTGGCGGCGATGAAGGAATCAATTCCGGCTCCGGCCGGGCCGGGTGCCAGCGGTTGGAAGGACCACCAGTTAGGAGGCTTCACCTCTGGAGCGGAACCCGCGCTGGGCCACTCAGCTCCGGCATCGATCCAGCTCCGCAACGTGGCCACATCCGCGTCGGACAACTTCTTGCCGGGCGGCATGGCGGGCTGGGCGGCGTGAGTGACAAACTTCAGCAAGCGGCTATGTGCACTGGCTCCCGCGACAATCGCCGGACCTTTAGTGCCGCCTTTCAGCAATGCTTCCCGGGAGTCCAATCGCAGCCCGGACATCTGCATACCGGCACCGTGGCAGGCCAGGCAGTTGTTGCGGAGCACCTCCATTGCACGGGCGGGGTCGGCTTGAGCAAAAGCTGCTTGAACGGCCGCGAAGAGCATCAGTCCACGCCAAAACATAGTTACAAATATTAGATATTGTCGCCCGCCCGGGCGCAATGCCACCCCGAGGCAACGTTGACGGGTCCGGACCTGTGCTTTGATACGAGTTGGGCCAACTCAACCTTTCCTGGGACAATCCGCAGCGCACCTATTCGGTGAGCGACTTCACGGATCGCGTCACGCAGTTGCTGCTGAATGAGTTTCCCGACGTCTGGATCTCTGGTGAGATTTCCGGCGTCCGGCAGGCGGCCAGTGGGCACTGGTACTTCACGCTGAAGGACGAGAACGCGCAGTTGAAGTGTGCCTGCTTCAAAATGTCCGCGCTGCGGCTGCGGGTGAAGCCGACGGAAGGCATGGCGGTGCTGGCACGAGGCCGGGTGGAAGTCTATGCGGCGCGTGGCGAGTATCAGCTGATTGTCGATGCCCTGGAGCCGCGCGGGTTGGGCGCGTTGCAGGCGGCGTTTGAAGCCTTGAAGAAAAAGCTGGCGCGAGAAGGTCTGTTTGATCCGGCGCGCCGCCGTCCGCTGCCCGACTATCCGCAACGGATCGGCATTGTCACTTCGCCCACCGGTGCCGCCATCCAGGACCTGATCAACATCTTGAGCCGCCGCGCTCCGGGCGTGGCCATCCGGCTGTATCCGGCTTTGGTGCAGGGCGAAGGCTCGACCGAGCAGGTCTGCCGGGGGATCGACTACTTTGCCGATAGCGGCTGGGCGGACGTGATCATTGTGGGGCGGGGTGGGGGATCGCTGGAGGACTTGTGGACTTTCAATGAAGAGGCGGTCGCCCGCGCCATTGCGGCATCGGCGGTGCCGGTGGTTTCCGCCGTGGGCCACGAGACGGATTTCACCATCGCCGATTTTGTCGCCGACTTGCGGGCGCCCACGCCATCGGCCGCTGCCGAGATCGTCACCCAGCAGTGGGCCGCGCTGCCGGAGCGATTGCGGCGCGACACGATTCGTTTGGAACGCGGCATGGGCCAAGTGTTGACCCGTGCCGGGGAGCGGCTGAACCGTCAGGCGGTGGGCCGGGCGCGATTGATGATCCAGTTGCGCCTGAACCGCCTGGAGCAGCGCATGGACGACCTGGATTCCCGCCTTCGCCGCGGCGACTTGCGGCTGAGACTGCAAAATGCCCGCGCCCGGCTGGAGCAGTTTGAGAACCGGGCGGCGGTGGTGATCAAGATGGAATTGACGGACGCCTCCAGCCGTTTGGAGGCCGTGAGAACACAGTCCGTCATGGCGATGCGGGAACTGATGGCCGGGCAGCGTCCGCGACTGGACCGGCTGTCGGCCGGGCTGACCCAAATGAATCCGTTGCGCGTGCTGGACCGGGGCTATGCCATCGTACAAGGGCCCGCTGGTGTGGCCCTGAAAACAGTGCCGCCCGCGGGCACGGCGCTGAAGGTGCGTGTCGCGGGCGGAGAGTTCACGGCCAACTCGGACTAGCGCTGCTATTCCAGACGGTAGTTCGGGGCTTCCTTGGTGATGATGACGTCGTGAGCGTGGCTTTCGCGCAAGCCCGCCGCGGTGATGCGGAGGAAGCGCGCCTTCTCCTGCATTTCAGGAATCGTCTTGGCCCCGCAATAGCCCATGCCGGCACGCAAGCCGCCCACCAGTTGAAACACCCAGTCCGACAGCGGACCCTTGGAGGGCACGCGGCCCTCGATCCCTTCGGGCACCAACTTGCCGCCGGAGGTGCCTTCCTGCGCGTAACGGTCACTGGACGTGCCGGTGGCCATGGCACCCAGCGAGCCCATGCCCCGGTAGCTCTTGAAGGTGCGGCCCTGATAGATGATCGTCTCGCCCGGGCTTTCGTCGGTGCCGGCCAACAGGGAGCCGATCATGACGCAATCCGCGCCCGCCGCAATCGCTTTGGTGATGTCGCCTGAGAACTTTACGCCGCCATCGGAGATCAGCGGCACGCCAGCGGGTCGCGTGGCCTTGCAGGCCTCAGCCACCGCAGTGATCTGGGGCACGCCCGCGCCGGAGACAACGCGTGTCGTACAAATGGACCCGGGCCCGATGCCGACCTTGACGCCATCGACGCCCAGATCGATCAAATCGCGGGCGCCTTCGTAGGTGGCCACATTCCCCGCCATCAACTGCACGTCGGGCAGCGCCTTCTTCACCTGACGCACCGCTTCCAGCACCCGCTCCGAATGGCCGTGGGCCGAATCAACACACAGCACGTCCACTTTGCGGCGGTAGAGTTCCTGGGCCCGTTCCAGGAAGTCGCCCGTGGTGCCCAGCGCCGCGGCGCAGCGCAAGCGCCCTTGTTCGTCCTTGGCGGCGTTCGGGTACTTTAACTTCTTCTGGATGTCCTTGACCGTGATCAGGCCTTTCAAGTTGTAGGACTCATCCACCACCAGCAACTTTTCCACCCGGTGGCGGTGCAGTTTACGCTCTGCTTCTTCCAGCGTGGTGCCGACGGGAACCGTGATCAGGTTCTCTTTGGTCATGCGGTTGGAGATCGGCTGATCGTAGTCGGTTTCAAACCGCAGGTCGCGATTGGTGAGAATGCCCACCAGTTTGCCGTCCTTCACCACGGGCACACCCGAGATCCGGAAGCGCGACATCACCGAAAGCGCGTCGCGGATCGGCTGTTCCGGGTGCATCGTCACCGGGTCCACAATCATGCCCGACTCCGAGCGCTTCACCCGGTCCACTTCTTCCGCCTGTTTGGCGATGCTCATGTTGCGGTGGATGACGCCAATGCCGCCTTGCTGCGCCAGGGCAATGGCCAGATGAGCCTCCGTCACCGTATCCATCGCCGCGCTGGTGAGCGGGATGTTCAGCGGAACCTTGCGCGTGAACCAGGTGCGCGTGTCGGTTTCGGTGGGCAGTACCGCACTATAGGCGGGCTGCAGAAGGATGTCATCAAAGGTGAGGCCTTCAGGTATGAAGTCCGGAATCATGTGTACCCACCATTGTAGCGGGCATCTGATACGCCCGCCTTCACCTTGCGATCGAATTTCCGATACGATTTGTAGCGCCATGCCCATTCCTTCACGCCGCGGTTTTGTCAAGAACCTGTTGGGAGGCCTCTGGACGGGGGCCGCCTTGCTGGAGCAATCAATGTTTCGCGCCAATGTCGCGCGGGCACAGTCGCAATCGACGCCGAATCTACCGGAGTTGTTTGATATTGAGAAGGTGGCTGACGGGGTCTACGCCGCGATCGCTAAGCCGTTGCCCTTGCTGAACTGCAATGCGGCGATCTTTGAGCAGGAGAAAGACCTGCTGCTGTTTGACGCGCATGCGCGGCCTTCGGCGGTGGTGTCGCTGGTGTCGCAGATCCGGCGGACGATCTCCAAGAAGCCGGTGAAGTATGTGGTGAATTCGCACTTCCACTGGGACCACACGCAAGGCACGCCCGGCTATCGCCGCATTGCGCCGCAGGCCAGCGTCATCTCCTCGGTGGCTACGCGGGAGCTTCTTTCCAGCGAGGCACCCAAGCGCGCCAAGCAGTCCATTGAGCAGGCACTGGCCCAGTTGCCCGACCACCGCCGGCGTCTGGCATCGGCGGTGTCACCGGCGGAGAAGGCCTACTGGGACCTGATGGTGCGGGACACCGAAGCCTACTCGACCGAAATGAAGAGCTACCAGCCCGAGCTGCCTAACATCACTTTCGAGAAGGACTTGATCCTGCACGACAAGGCACATAGCCTGCACTTGGCGTGGCGCGGAAAGGGACACACGGCAGGTGATGTGATGGTCTACAGCCCGGAGAAGAAGGTGGTGGCGACGGGCGACCTGATGCACGGTTTTGCGCCCTACATTGCCGATGGCTACCCGTCGCTGTGGCCGGGGACACTGCGGGAGCTGGCGCGGTTTGATTTTGACCATCTGATTGGCGGCCATGGTGCCGTGCAGCATGGAAAGCAAGTGGTGATCCAGAAAGCGAACTATCTGGAAGAATTGACCACCCGCGTCCGCGCCGCCAGCCAGAGCGGGCAAACCGTGGACCAGATCCAGAACGCCATCACTCCCGCCAGCTTGAAATCGATCACCGGCGGCTATGGCGACTTCCTCATCGGATCGCTGAGCAAGTACCTGTTGCAGGTGCCGGGGGCGAGCGGTGCCTCGATTCTGGAGGGTGCGGTTCGTAGCAATGTGGCCGACATCCATAGCCGCTTGGGCGCGGCTTAGGCCCCATGCCTGAGGCTCTGCGCGCGACACTGCGGGCCCTCTATCTGTTCGACGTCGCCGACAGTATCGGCCTCGACCAGGTGTGGGCCCAACTACGGTTAGTCGAGGGCGACCGCTTGTCCCGCTCGCCGGAGTCGTTGGGCGGAGCCGTGCGTGTGCGCCGGGCTGAGGGCACGGTGGCTTTCTATGAGTTCGGAGTCGTCAGCGTTGCCATCGAGGTGCCTTTTGCCGGGACTTGGGAGGCGCTGGCGTCACGAACCGCCGAACTGGGGGAGGACAGCCAGTTGCCCGCAGCCGCGAAAAGGCTGGCTGAGTCGTTGATCGACGGCCTGCGGAAGACGCTGGAATCACCCTATGGCGAGTGGCTGAGCGAAGACTACGTGATTGCGCGGTTTGAGCCGGGCACCCCGCTGCTAAAACAGTACGGTCCGCTGGTGGCACAACTGGTGCGCAATGAATCACAGCCTTTGTCGGCGCTGGAAGAGCGGGCGGTGCTGGAAGGGGCGCTTTCCTGCTACGGCTCCGATCTGTTGGTGGCGGGTTGGGCGTCGGCCGTGGTGTGTGACGCGGGTGAGGGCGCGGAGATCTCGATGCAGTTGATCGAGTACGCCAACTGCCAGTTGCTCGAGTTCCGGCACTACGACGCGGTGTTGAAGCAAGCGTTGCGGGAGATGGCTAAGAGCCTGGGCCGGCGGCGCTGGTGGCGGCATTGGCGGATTGCACGGGAGGCGGCCCGGATCCACCAGATGTTGCTGGAAGTGCGGGAGATCACGGAACGCAGCGACAACGCACTGCGCCTGTTTGGCGACATGTTCTATGCCCGGGCGCACCGCGTGATTGCCAGCCGCATCGGCGTCGATGATTTCCGCCGCATCGTGGAAGGCGAGATGGCAACAATGCGGGAGCAGTACCAGTTCCTGATGGACGAATCCAGCTCTCAGCGCGCCTTCCTGCTGGAGGCGGCCGTGGTGGCCATTCTCGTCATTGAACTGGTGATGCTGCTGGCGGAGCGAAAATAGGGGTGGAGGCCGCCACGATGGGGCTGGATGGGTTGGTGGGGTTGCTGATCGCCGCACTGGGTGGAGCGGCCGTCGGTATAGAGCGGCAACGGTCCAGCCAGGTGGTGGTCAATGGGCGGCGCTTTGCCGGTGTTCGCACCTTCGCCCTTCTGGGTGTCTTGTCGGGACTGGCGGGATGGTTGATCACGCGCGGGCAGCCCCTGTCGGGGGCCTTGCTGCTGTGTGGGGCGGCGGCGCTGGTGGCGATGGCGTACGGGGCGTCGGTGAAGCACGATTTGGACGGCACCACGCACGTCGCGGCGCTGGTGGTGCTGGGTGCCGGGCTGTGTGCCGGGATGCACGAATGGCAGCTGTCCAGCGGGCTGTTTGCCGCCACCACTCTGTTGCTGGCCGAGAAATCGCGGCTGCATTCGGCCGTCGCGCGCATGTCTGACGAGGGCATCCGGGCTGGCATTCAGTTTGGCGTCATGGCGCTGATCGTGTTGCCGCTGTTGCCGGAAGGACCCTATGGGCCACTGGGCGGCGTGCGTCCGCGTGAGCTGTGGATGCTGGTGCTGGTGTTTTCTGGCCTCAGTTTTGTGGGCTACATCGCACGTTCGTTGGTGGGAGCGGGTAAGGGCTACGTGCTGGCGGGCTTCCTGGGCGGCTTAGTCTCTTCCACGAATGTGGCGTTGACCTTCTCGCGGCTCAGCCGGGCGGAGCAGGGAATGGCCGGGCCGCTGGCCCTGGGTGTGCTGGCGGCGTCGACGCTGATGTTTCTGCGCATCCTGACCGCCACGGCCTTGCTGAACGCCAGCATGACCACGGATCTGGCGCTTCTGTTCACGCTGCCGGTTCTGGCCGGAACCGTGATGGTGCTGCTCGGCTTGCGCAAGAAGAAGGCGGGCTCAGAACCACCGATGCTGGCCAATCCGCTGGAACTGACTGCGGCGATCCAGATGGCCCTTATGTTCCAGTGCGTCCTGTTCGGAGTCCACTGGGTAAAGGAATCGTGGGGCGGCGCCGGCCTGGCCGTTTCGGGCGCGATCCTGGGAATGACGGATGTCGATGCGCTCACCTTCTCGATGGCGCGGGCCGGGCAGGACACCGCGGTCAGAGCGCTGGCCGTGCGCGCCACGGCGGTGGGTGCACTTTCGAACACACTGCTGAAGTGTGCGGTCGTGCTGGCGTTGGCCAGCCCTGGCCTGCGGTGGCGGGCCGCCGGCGGCTTGCTGGTGATCGCGGCACTGCTGGGCGCGGCACTGGTTGGCGCCGAACTGCTGGTCCGCTAGTCCGGCGGCGCCTTCGCACGGCAGGCTGCGGAAGAAGGGTTTGCTTCTGAGCCACGCGCGTCAGCAAGCGGTCTCCGGCTATTTCCGCAGCCTGCTAGTGGTGGTCTACCCGTGGAGCGATTTCGCGGGCGCGGAATTCGCGGATCAGCTTCACCATGCGCTCGACGACGGCGTTGACGAACAACTCGCCTTTGGCTGCCTTGGCCTTCGTGGGGTCACCCACGGTGCCGGTCTTTGAATAGCGGCTGAACCATTCCTGGAAGAAGATGGGCGACGGATTCTGCAAGTCCCAGTAGAAGAACTCAGTGTGCTGAAAACTGATGTCCTTGCTCGCCTTGTCCATCTGCACCAGGTCCGGCCGCAGGTGCAGCAGTACCGAGGTTTCCAGTTCACAGCCGTGCGCCATGCCGCCCGGGTATTCGCTTTCGCGCTGGGCGGTGATCAGCTCCTTGGGGATCAGGCTCCACCAAGAGGCCATGGCCGCGATGGCGGTGGATTCGTTGGTGATGTTGCGGGCTGCGATGTCGAGGAAGGGCACGTTGCTGCCGTGGCCGTTGACGATCAGGATTTTCTCGAAGCCATGGCGGGCGAGGCTTATGCCGATGTCGGTTACGTAGCGGATGATGGTTTCGCCCGCGATGGCGATGGTCCCGGGGAAGTCCATGTGGTGTTCGTTGAACGAGTAGTAGACCGGAGGCAGCAGCACCGCCTCATCGGGCACTTGCTCCACTGCCAGCCGTGACATCTCGGCGGCCGTCAGCACGTCGGTCACCAGTGGCAGGTGCGGGCCGTGCTGTTCGGTGGTGCCGACGGGCAACACGCAGACGCGCTGTTGCGCGACCGCTTCCTTCACTTCAGGCCAGGTCAACTCTTCATATCGAATCTTGGGCATCGTCTCAGGTTCCTTCGGGGCCTGCCTCACACGAGGCCAGCCGCGCATACATAATATCCAGGCAGGCAGGAGGAGTCACTATGCCCGAAGCTCGACCCGCGTTGGTGGTGTCCATCGCGCCCAGCTCACGCGCCGCCTGGACGCTGGTGGGCCTGTTGTGGTGCGCGTTTTTGCTGAACTACGTGGACCGCCAGGTAGTCTTTTCGATCTTCCCGGCGCTGGAACGGGACCTGGGTTTTTCCAGTGTCACGCTGGCCTTGATTGGCACGGTCTTTATCTGGACCTACGCCGTGGGCATCTTCATCGCGGGCCGTTTAGCTGATCTGCTGCCGCGGGCGCTGCTGGTCTGCGCAAGCCTGGTGCTGTGGAGCGTGGCGATCTGGGGCACGGCGCAGAGCCATTCCGTGAATGAGTTTCTGGTGTGGCGCGGGGCGATGGGATTGACCGAAGCGCTCTATTTCCCGGCGGCCGCAGCGTTGATTGCGGGCTGCCACGGGCACGCCACGCGGTCCCGCGCCTTGGCCGTGCACCAGAGCGCGCAACTGATCGGCGGTGCGCTGGGTGGCTGGTATGGGGGCTGGGCGGCGGATCATGCTGGTTGGCGCTTGGGTTTGTCGGCTCTGGCCGCGGCGGGCGTGCTCTATGCCGTGGTGCTGGCCCTCTCGCTGCGGTTGATCAAGATTCCTCCGCGTCCGGCGCGCGTGCGTGGTGAAGCCTCGCCCAAGGATGCTTTGCGTTCGCCGTCGTTGCGAATACTCACGGCAGCTTTTTTCTGCTTCTGCGGCATGCTGTGGATGATCTATGCCTGGCTGCCGCACCACATCTACCAACGCTATGGGTTGTCGATGACGGAGGCCGGGTTGGCGGCCACGCTGTACCTGCAGGTGAGCACACTGGCGGGCATGATCGTAGGCGGCTATCTGGGCGATCAGCAAGGGCGGCGGCGGGTGGCGGGCGTGGGGCTGATCGCGTGTCCCATCTTTGGCTATCTGGTGTTTGCCGCGCCATCCTTGGGACTCACGATCGCCAGTGCCATCGGGTTTGGATTGACGGCCGGGCTGTTCCAAGCTAACGTGTTTGCGCTGGCCTATGAATGGGTGGCTGAGCGGAACTACGGCTTCACCGCGGGTCTGCTGAATGGAATGGGCGGGCTGGCGGGAGGCTTGGGCATTCTGGTGGCGGGCGCTTACCGGGATAGCTTTGGTGTGGCGCCCACAGTGGCGGTGGCCGCGGGGGCCACCACCATCTTCGCGTTGTGGTTACTGCGCCAGAAGCGCAATGCCAGCGTTTAGGGCACCGTGATGTAAGGCACCTTGGCCTTGCTCATGGCATCGTTCAAACGGACCACATCTTCCTTGGTGAGCTTGTCGATGTGCTGCGCACCGCTCAACAGCGCCTTCTTGACCAACGCCACCTGCTCCAATTGCGAAGCGCTGGGGGCGGCCGAGAAGCTGTCCATTGCCGCGATCAACTGCGAAACGCGGTTGGTGAGCGGGGGCAGGGTAAAGGCCGGCTCGGGCTTCTTCAGTTCCTCCGCCGTTGGCGGCGGAACAAAGGCGCCGCCGCTGAAGACGAACGAGGGCCGCAGTTCGTCCAGCGACTTCTGCAGCGTCTCGGTGGCCTTCTTGACCTCGTCACTCATCTTGGCCGCATCGGGCCGCTTCCAGGCTGCCTGGAGGGCTTTCAGCGACGCGTCCACGCCGACGAACTTCTTCCGCAAACCATCGGCTTGCTTGTAAAGGTCAAACAGCTCGACAATGGCCGAACGGCGTTTTGCCCGGTCCGCATCAGAGAAGAAGGTAACCCGCGGGTCCTCTTCCACCTTGAACGTCTTCGATACCTTGGTGCCGCCCACGGAAACCTCCAGACGGTACTCGCCCGGGTCTACGCTGACGCCGCGAGCGGGGCCTTGGCCAAAGCCGCCACCACCACCGCCGCACTCGCCCGCTTCCGCCGCACCCGCGCCTGCCGGCCGTTCAACCGGGGGGACCGGCGCATCAGTCCGCAGATCCCACACCAGGCGATTGATGCCGGCATCCAGCTTCAGGTCGCGCGTACGAATCTCGCGCACCTGCTTGCCGACCTTGTCGAAGATGACGATCTTCAGGTCTTTCAATTCTGGCTTGGACTTGAAGTGCACGTCCATCAGTGCCCCGTAGGGTGGGTTGGCACCCAGGTAGTGATCGTGCC
>CANGYQ010000022.1 GCA_947458745.1 Bryobacteraceae bacterium
CCACCTCAATCTTGCGCTTGCCCAGCGTAAAGTTGTTGGGGTAGAACATCCGGCGGATCATCGCCAGGCGCTCCAGCGGGTCGTACGCTCCGTTGTTGGCGCGGTGGCAGTCGGTCCAGTCGTTGTCGCCGGGGGTCAGGATAAAGGGGTGCTCAAACGCTTCGAACGATTCCAGCCGGTTCTGGAACACGGCATTGGAACAAACTGAGCTGCCGTTCTTAAAGTCACCATTGTGGGTGACAAACTCCAGCCTCGCGCGATTCATCGAATTGGTCAGCGCCGGAAATTTCCGTTCACCTTCCGCACCATACTGCTGGTCGCCGATCAGGCCAAACTCAAAGGTCTTGGGTTCGGACTTGTACCTCTGGAGAAGGCGCGACAATAGATTTTGATCAACGCCCTGAAAAGCCAGTTGTGCCTGCGCGGCACCGGTAAGGCTGATGAACAGCGTGACGGTCAAGAAAGTTCGGATCATGTGACGCGAGGTTAGCAGCGCAACATGAAGCAGCTATGACAACCGGATGGCAAGGCGATGAACGCGGCCGCCCCCAGCGAGACAACCGCTGATGGCCACCCGCACCATCCTCAGTCCCACGTCCGGCTTTATTCGCGAGGCCGGCTTCACTCATTCGCTCACTCCGGCCCGCAACTGCACCTTCGGCTGCTCTTATTGCTATGTCCCAACCATGCGCCTCCAGGGCGGATTACAGCCAGCGGACTGGCAGCGCTGGGGCCAGTTCACGACATTCAAGTCGGACGCTCCCGCTTTGCTGGCCAAGCAACTGCGCCCCGGCCAGATCATCTACTGTTCGCCGTTGGTGGACCCCTACCAGCCCGCTGAGGCCGCCGAACGTCTGATGCCGCAACTGCTGGCCTTGCTGGCCTCACGGCCGCCCCGCCGCTTCGTTCTGCAAACCCGCGGCACCCTGATCCGCCGCGATATTGAACTGCTCCAGCGGGTACCCGGCTTGCGGGTCAGCTTCTCACTCACCACCAATCGCGAAGACGTCCGCCGCTTGTTTGAGCCGCATTGCGCCACCTTTGAGCAGCGCCTGGAAACCATCCAGGCATTGCGCGAAGCCGGTATCGATGTCTGGGCCACCCTGGCACCGCTGCTGCCTTGTGACCCGGAACTGCTCGCCGAAGCTGCCCTCGCCGCCACCGGGCGAGACCTGGTGGGAGACCCCTTGCACGTCCGCGCCGTCAAGCCCCGCGGTGCCACCACTCGCGACGCCGCGTTGCGCATCATCGACCATCACGGCTTTCAGGCTTACCTCGACCCTGCCGACCAAGCCGCCCTGGTCGAACGGATCGCGCGCACCGCCGCCGCTCACGGCCGTCAGTTCCTCACTGGCCCCGCCGGCTTTGCGCTGTTGAGCGCGGCCGACTGACTTTGCGGCCCACTCACGCTACCTTCAAAACAGATGCTCTCCTCCTATTCGCCCATCAATGGAGCCCTGCTCGGCCAGGTTCCCGTCGCCACTCTTGCCGACTATCAGCAGGCGGTCACGCGGGCTCAGGAGACCTTTAATCGCTGGCGCATGGTGCCCGCACCCCAGCGCGGCCAGATCGTCCGCGAGATCGGCGAGGAACTGCGCCGCCGCAAAAGCGAACTCGGCGCGCTGGTGACGCTGGAGGCGGGCAAGATCAAGGCTGAAGCTGAGGGCGAAGTGCAGGAGATGATCGACATCGTCGATTTCGCCGTCGGCCTCTCGCGGCAGTTGTATGGCCTCTCGATGCACTCCGAGCGCCCCGGCCACCGCATCTATGAGCAGTGGCATCCCCTGGGCGTCATCGGCGTCATCACTGCGTTTAACTTCCCCGTCGCCGTCTGGGCCTGGAACGCCATTCTGGCGGCCGTCTGCGGCGATTGCGTCATCTGGAAGCCCGCGCCGCAGACACCGCTCTGCGCCCAGGCCGTGCAAGAGATCTGTGACCAGGTGATGGCCCGCTACGGTTTCCCCCATGTCTTCCAGACCCTGCAAGGCGGCGCTGAGATTGGTGAGCGCATGTCGGACGATCCGCGCCTGCCCTTGATCAGCGCCACCGGCTCCACGCGCATGGGTAAACTGGTGGCGCAGCGGGTGGGCGCACGCCTGGGCCGCACCTTGCTTGAATTGGGTGGCAACAATGGCCTGATCGTGCTGCCCGACGCCGATCTCGACCTCACGCTGCGGGCGGTCGTGTTCGGCGCCGCCGGAACTGCGGGCCAACGGTGCACCACCTTGCGACGACTGTTTCTCCACCGCTCCATCGCCCCCGCCTTCACCGCGCGGCTGATCGCGGCCTACGGGCAACTCCGCATCGGCGACCCGCGCGAAGCTTCCACACTGATTGGACCGCTGATCTCCGCCGATGCCGTCGCCAACATGCAGCGCGGCTTGGCCGCCATCCAGGAACAAGGCGGCCAGATCATCTATGGCGGCGAAGCCCTGGAGGGTTGCTATGTCCGCCCCTGCCTCGTCAAGGCCCCGCCCAGCCTGCCGGTGATGCGCGAGGAAATCTTCGCGCCCGTCCTGTACCTGGTGGAGTTCGACGAACTCGACCAAGCCATCGCTTGGCACAACGACGTGCCCCAGGGGCTCTCTTCCGCCATCTTCACGCGGGATCTGCTGGCCGCTGAGACCTTCCTCTCCGCTCGGGGCTCTGACTGCGGCATCGCCAACGTCAACATCGGCACCAGCGGCGCCGAAATCGGCGGCGCCTTCGGCGGCGAAAAAGAAACCGGCGGCGGCCGCGAGTCCGGCTCGGACTCCTGGAAGGCCTACATGCGCCGTCAAACCGTCACCGTTAACTGGTCAAAACAGTTACCTTTAGCGCAGGGAATCCAGTTCGACCTATAATCTTTCTAAGCCCGTCGAAACTCTTGACACGATGCGCGGACAGGCCTACTCTAAGGCAGGTTGAATAAGTAAATAACCTTACTCAATGTGAAGGAGGGCAGAATGTTAAACGTTCTGTTCATTGTTGTGATTCGCAACGCACGCTCTGGGTGCACCAGTCCGGCATCCCGCCTCTTCGCCACTACGCTCGGATAGAGTTCAGGCTCGCATCTCGTTCATCCCTGTCGGTCAGTATGGTCCCGCGGCAGTGACAGAAGATCAGTCGAATGAAAGTGTGTAGTTATGAGAAGAAGTTCCCTTCGCTATTTCCTGGTGGCGTTTGGTCTTATCCCGGCATTGGCCTACGGGGCCACCGCCACGTCGCCCTTTATCGTTGGCTCGGTTGTCACTGCCGGTGTGATCTGCCCGCCAGCCAATAGTCAGACGAAAGACGCCAGACACTTGACCGGTGCCCCTCCCCCCTATGATGATCCCGTGGAGGCGACGGCGGCATGCCCGAATGGAACCTTCTCGCGGGCTTGGGCGAATTCCTTGTCCATTGCGTTGTCCGGCGACTCCTTCAATGGCAGTATCTCGGGTGCTCCAGCGGCGGCGGCGGAGCTGCTGCCATTGGTCAGGCCGACGCGGTCACACTCACAAGTTAGTCTCACCGTCGCCACGACCACCAGTGATTATCTTGAGCCGCCAGCTTGGGGGGCTTACGTTACCTTTGACGTTCACTGGTATGGAACCGACCCAGGGACTGCGTTGCATTTCCTTGTCTGGGATGGGGAGCGCTCTGAGTATCGATTGGACATTACTCATGTGGGCCCGATCGATCTCAATGAGCAGCACACCATATGGGTTGGAGACTACATTGGCATCGATGTCTCGGGTTCGGTGATTGCCACCAGTACCACCCCGGAGCCTGGCACCGCCCTGCTGGCGGGTGTCGCGCTCATCGTTGCCTGCCGTTACCGGCGATGGGAACAGGCTGCCGGCCGTCGCAGCCACTAGTCCTGCCGCAGCGCGATCACCGGGTCAATCCGGGCCGCGCGCCGGGCGGGGATGTAGCCGGCCAGCAGAGCTACCGCCGCCAGCGCCAAAGCCACGGCCACGTACGTTCACGGATCCTGGGCGCTAATGCCAAACAGCATCGTCGACATGGAGCGTGAAAGGGCGAAAGCGCCCACGATCCCCAGCAACAATCCCCACCCCGCCAGCTTCATCGTCTCCGCTTCCACTAGCCACACCACGTCCTTCACCCGCGTCCCCAGTGCAATCCGGATGCCGATCTCCTGCGTGCGCTGCGTCACCATGTAGGAGATCACCCCCGCCAGCCCAATCGCCGCCAGCGCCAACGCCACCCCGGCAAACAGGCACATCAACAACAGTGTGAAGCGCCGTTGCGCGACATGCGTCGCCACACCGTCTCCATCGTTTGCACCGCATACACGGGCTGTGAGTTGTCCGCCGCCAGCACCGCCCGCCGCACCTTGCCCATGACGTCCTCCATCATCGGGGTCATCACCATCAGCTTGTCCTTAGCGAGCTCCGGTGCCTCGCTGGCAATGCGGTTCAAGATCGACTGGAACTGGGTCCGCGCCAAACCGGTCGCTCCACCGCCCATGGCCGATCACCGCGACATCGTCCCGGCCCGCCTCCATCTCCTCTGCCGTAAACGCCCGCCCCAGCACCGGCCGCACCCCAAAAACATCAAAGAAGTCCAGCGTCACCGCCGCGCCCAGATAGCGCTCCGGGTCTGAACCCGGCGACGTCAAGCTAAACGGATTGCTCCGGTAGGCTCCCAATTTCGCAAAGAACTGATTCTCCTGGTAGTAGTCCCAATAACTCCCCGCCGGCAACGGCATCCCATCCGGCCCGCGCGAAGTAAACTTCTCCCGCACCTGTGCCAACCGCCCCGCCTCCTCAAATGGCAGCGGCTTTAGCAATACGCCATCAATGACGGAAAACGTAGCCGTCGTAATGCCAAGTCCCAACGCCAACGCCAGCACTGCCGCCACCGTCAACCCGGGATTCTGCCGCATCAGCCGCGCCGCATAATGGAGATCGTGCAAGTGGAGAAGACTCATGTGCCGCTCGTGTTAGCAGTGGCACCCGCCCCACGGGGAGCGCAATGGGTTGAACGTTTCAAAAAGATGTGCCGGAAAGAAAATGGTGACCCGGGCGAGACTCGAACTCGCGACCACTGCATTAAAAGTGCGGTGCTCTACCAACTGAGCTACCGGGTCAACTTCGGAGGGAACGCGTCTCCTCTAGGGTACCAAATAGCAGCCGCTGGCCCGGCTCGGCGGGTTGGCTTACGCGACAATCTGGGGGATCAGTTCGCCTGCCACGTCGGTCAAGCGCATGTCGCGGCCCTGGAATCGGTAGGTCAGGCGCTTGTGGTCCAGGCCCGTCAAGTGCAGGATCGTCGCATGCAGATCATTCACCGAAATCGGCTGCACGGCTGCCTTGTAGCCGAACTCGTCGCTCTCTCCGATCGTCTGGCCGCCCTTTACCTTCGCCCCGGCCATCCACATCGACATCGTGCCCGGATTATGGTCCCGCCCGAGGCCGCGCTGCGAGATCGGCATGCGCCCAAACTCCCCATGCCAAACCACCAGCGTGGAATCGAGCAATCCGTGCGACTCAAGGTCCTTCAACAACCCCGCGATCGGCCGGTCCACCTCCGCCGCGTGCTTGAAATGGTTGGACCGCACATCTTCATGCGCGTCCCACGTATCCGTGTTCTGGTTGCCCAGGCCGCCATGATACAGCTGCACGAACCGCACGCCGCGCTCGACGAGCCGCCGCGCCATCAGGCACTGCCGCCCGAACGGCTCCGTCACCGGATCATCGAACCCGTAGACCTTCTTGGTCGCCTCCGACTCCCGGTTGACGTCCACCGCTTCCGGAGCAGCGCCCTGCATGCGGTAAGCCAGTTCATACGCCGAAATGCGCGCGGCAAGCTCCGAGTTTCCGGGGTTACGCTCCAGGTCCAGACGGTTCAGTTGATCCAGCAACGCCAGCCGCGATTTCTGCTCTTCGCGCGACATACCAGCCGGCGGATGCAGATCCACGATCGGATCGCCCGCTGATCGCAACACCGTTCCCTGATAGGCCGCGGGCATGTAGCCAGCGGTCCAGTTTGCCGGGCCGCCAAAGGGGCCGCCGCGGGCGTCGTAGATCACGACGAAGGCGGGCAGGCTCTGATTTTCTGTCCCCAGACCGTAGGTGAGCCAGCTGCCCATGCTGGGATAGCCCATGCGGATGACGCCGCTGGCCAGTTCATAGTGCGCCTGCACGTGATCGTTCGACTTGCCCCAGACGCTGCGGATCACCGCTAGCTGATCGGCGTGCGTAGCAACTTGCGGAAACAGTTCACTGATCTCGAGACCGCTCTGGCCATGCCGCTTCCACGTGAACGGGCTCGGCATCAGCGGACCCGGGTGGCCTTGCCGCACCACGATGTCGCCTTTGCCGGTCATCGGCTGCCCAGCATATTTGTCGAGCATCGGCTTGCGGTCAAACGTGTCTACCTGGCTGACCCCGCCCGACATAAACAGCGAGATCACGGCCTTCGCCCGAGGTGCAAAATGCGGCGCCTTCGCCGCGTACGGGTTCTCCGCCTGGAGCAGGGAACTGAGCGCCACGCCACTCAGCCCGCCGCCTGTGCGGTAGAGAAACTCGCGCCGATTGATGAAGCTGGGCATGTGAGAAAAGTCCCCTATCGCAGATACAAGAACTCGCTGGTGTTGAAGAGCACATGCGCCAGTCCGGCCAACTCACCGGTCGCCAGATACTTCAGCGCCAACTCGCGTTCCGTCGGCCGTGGCGCGCGAGCCACCGTCGCTTGATAGACCAGTTCCACGCGCCGCGCCGGGTCCATCGTCTGCTCGCTGATCCGGGCGGCTAACCGCGAGGCTTGCTTCAACACAAAATCATTATTCAGCAGCGTCAGCGCCTGCGTGGGCACCGTAGTCGTGTTGCGGCGGTTGCAAGTGATGTTCTGGTCCGGCAGATCGAACACCTCAAACAGAGGGAAGGGAAGGCCGCGCTTGCGATAGACGTAGACGCTGCGGCGCCAGGTCGCCGGACCATCCTCCTGCTTCTCCCAGATTCCGTTCTTCATCTGAGCCAGTGATTCGGGCGGAAGCGGCGGAAACACCGCCGGTCCACCCAAGGCGCGACTCAGCGATCCCGCCGCCGCCAGGATCTGATCCCGCACCACTTCCGCTTCCAGGCGCTGAGCGCGGAAGCGCCACAGATAGTCGTTCGCCGCGTCCTTCATCTGATTGCCCGCGTCGTCAAAGCCGGAACTGCGCTGATACGCGTCCGACAGCAAAATCATCCGGTGCAGCTTCTTCACATCCCAGCCGCTTTCGACAAACCGCACCGCCAGCCAATCGAGCAGCTCGGGATGCGTCGGCGCTTCGCCCATCTTGCCGAAGTTGTCGAGCGAGGCCACAATGCCGCGTCCGAAGTGGTGATGCCAGATGCGATTCACAAACACCCGCGCGGTGAGCGGATGCTCAGGCGACGTCAGCCATTCGGCCAACGCGCGCCGCCGGCCGGAGGTGTGGCCATGGCTGGGGGGCAGCTCAAATGGAGCCTGCTTACTCACCAGCGCCAGCGGGAACCCCGGCGGCACATCCTCGCCCGGCGGTACTAGATAGCGCCCTGCCCCCCGATGCAGAAATGATCCTTCCATCGCCGCCCGCTGAATACCCTTGCCGGGAGCGGGCTCATCGCCCGGGCCATCGGGCGTAAACCGGAAGTCGCCATCGGTGATGCCCATCGCCACCGGAATCGGCGCGGGCCGCTGCGCTTCGATCTTCGCGATCCGGTCCAGCAACTGCTGCCGCGCCGCCAACTGGGCCGCTGGCATGATCTTCGCCGCCTCGGCCGAACTGACATTGGTGGTCCGCAGTACTTGATTGGCCAGCAGCACCTGCCCCGGCGTGCGCTTCTCTTCCGGCACCGCCACGGCGTCCAGAATGTGCTTCGGGAACTTCGCCAACTTGGCCGGCATCAACTGGTCCTTGTACGGCTTCTCGAGCGTCGCCAGCTCGAAGCGCACCGCCTTCAACTGCTGATCGACCTGATCGTTCGCCGCGCGCCAGCGCTCCGCTTGTTCAGCGGGTACCAGCGGATGGTCCACTTCGACATAGCCCCACAGGATCGACTTGATGCGCTCGTAGTCGGCCTTGGCAATCGGGTCGAACTTGTGGTTGTGGCAGCGCGCGCACTGGATCGTCAGCCCCATCACGCCCCGGCCCAGCGTAGCGATCATGTCGTCAATGTATTCGCCGCGAAACTCCGGGTTGTCCTTCTCGCGAAAGCCCACCTTGGCATAGCTGCGGAGAAAGCCCGTGGCGATCAATGTTTCCGGGGTTGCTGGTTCCAGCTCATCACCTGCAATCTGTTCGTGGAGGAAGCGGTCAAAAGGCTTGTTGGAATTGAAGGCCTGGATCACGTAGTCGCGATAGCGCCAGGCGTTGGGGCGGTTGAAGTCGTGCTCATAGCCATTGGAATCGGCATAGCGCGCCACATCCAACCAGTGCCGTCCCCAGCGTTCGCCATAGTGCGGCGAAGCGAGATACTTCCTCACTGCTTGTTCGTAGGTCAGCGCGAAATCGCTCGCCTCCGGTGGTAGTCCCGTCAGGTCGAGCGCAATGCGCCGGATCAGCGTCTGATGATCCGCCTTGGGCGCCACCTTCAAGCCCTTCTGCGTCAACTGAGCATCGATAAACTCATCGATCGACCCACCCGGCTTCGCTACCGGCCGCCGATAGGTCCAGGGCTTCTCCGCCACCGGAGCCGTGATCGCTCCCCACGCAGCGCCTTCATTGATCCAGCGGCGGATACTGTCAATCTCGGCCGCCGTCAACGTCCCGCCCATCGGCATCGCGGGCTTCTCAATGCCGGCCACCACCTTGTACAGCCGGCTAGACTCCGCTTGCCCCGGCGTGATCACCTTCAGCGCCGCCTCGCGCGACCGCAGATCGAGGCCGGCCATTGCCTGTGCCCCGTGACACTTTAGGCACGTCGTTTCGAGCACCGGCTTGATCGCCGAGTCAAACGAGACGGGTTGCGCTCCCACGCGGAGCGCCAGGGCCAATAGCAAGGCAATACAGCGAGTCATGGCTGCTTGGAATTATATGGCCATCGTGCGAGCTCTGCTTGCATCTGCTTAGCCACTTCCGGCGCATCAGCGATCCGGTTGCGCTGCTCGCCCGGGTCCTCCCGCAGGTCCACCAGCCACTGCTCTTTCAATTGCGGCGTGCCCAGGCCTTCGTTCGGTTGGTCGATCAACTTCCAGTGGTCTCGCCGTACCGCTCGCTGCCCGGCATAATCCCAGTAGAGCGTCCGGGACGGTGGAGCTTGACCTTTGACGATCGTATCCCCCAGTGCAATGCCATCCACTTGCGGCACCGCCGGAGCGCCTACCCAGTTCAGTACCGTCGGCATCAGGTCTATCGCCATGCAGGGCGCATCCACCACCCGTCCGGCGGGGATCTTGTCCGGCCAGTGCATCAGTGCGGGTACGCGATGTCCGCCTTCAAACAGGCTGCCCTTGTAGGCGCGCCATTTGGCGTTGCTGCCACCGCGATAGGGACGTGCCTGGTGGTCCGCCCGCTCCTCGCGCGTCGCGCCGTTGTCGCTTTGGAAGAAGATCAGTGTGTTCGCCAGGCCCCGCTGGTCCAGCGTTTGGGTAATGCTGCCCACGGCATCGTCCACCGCCGCGATCATGGCTAAGTGCATCCGGCGGTCCCGGTCCATGGTGGCCGGGAAGTGCTCCAGATATTGTGGCGGGGCCATCATCGGGTAATGAGGCGCGCCGAAGGTCAGGTATAGAAAGAACGGCTGAGCGCTGGGCTTGGCGATAAACGCCCGAGCCTCTCGCGCCAGCATCTCGGTCTGGTAGGTGGTGTCCTCAAACACCTCCTGCTCATTGCGCCACAGGTCATGGAAGACCGGCGTGCCGCCCAGCGAGTAGTACCGGTGCGAGTAGTAGTCCGTCCAGCCGGAATAGAAGCCAAAGAACTCATCAAACCCCTGCGCCCGCGGTCGGCTGTGCGGCGCGGAGCCCAAGTGCCACTTGCCGATCGCCCCCGTCCGATAGCCCGCCTTCTTCAGCTCGGTGGCCAGTGTACGTTCGCCCGCCTTCAATCCCGGGACGTCGAACGTCGGCTTGGAAGCCAGAATCTGCGGCACCCCGCAATGCTGCGGATACTGCCCGGTCAGCACCGACGCGCGTGACGGCGAACAGACCGGCGAACTGGAATGCCAATCCGTAAAGCGCGCCCCTGCGCGCGCCAGTCGGTCCAGGTTCGGCGTCTTTACGTCCGGCGCACCATTGGCCCCCAGATCGCCGTAGCCCTGGTCATCGGTGAGAATCACCAGCACATTGGGTCTGGCCGGGCTTTGTGCCAGCAGCGGCAGGGCCGCCCCGGCCAGAAGATCGCGTCGTCGCATCTGATCATGATAGGCGACCCAGCTCCGGTCGGTGCCGCCCCGGGCTGGGCCATTGGTCCGTGGCATCCAATGGGACTACCCAGTACTTCAGGGCGGTTCCGGCGGCAAAGCCTAGCCGCGAAACTGGAACTCATAGCAAGCACCCCCGGTGCTTCAGAACAAGCCCAAGCACAAGTTGGGTCTCTACAAAAAAGGAAACAGTGATGAAACTCTTCATGCCGATCGCCGCCCTCTTCTTGACGCTGCCCAGCTTTGCGGGCATCATCTTCTCCGACAATTTCGAGAGCAATGCAACGGCTCTCAACACCCCCCCCGCAGGCTGGACCGTAAGCAACGGAACCGTCGATATTGTCGGGCCTAGCTTCTTTGGGGGCCTCTGCGCCAATGGCACCAAGTGCATCGACATGGACGGCACCACCTGGAATGCCAGTGACTTGTCGCGGAGCTTCAGCACCATCGCCGGTGCTACCTATGAACTCACCTGGGACATGAACGGCAATCGCCGCGGCTATGGTCTGGATTCGATGGTCGTTTCCGTGGGCAGCGTGTCGCAACTGTACACGCTGGCTTCGAATGGTGCCCTGGCCACCTACATGCTTTCCTGGGTGGCTCCCACCACGGGTACTGCGTCGATCACGTTCTCGCACCAAGGTGGCGACAACGTCGGCATCCTGCTCGACAACGTGCAACTGACTGAGACCGCCGGCGTGACGGCGGCCCCCGTTCCGGAGCCCGGCAGCATCGCCCTGATGATCTCCGGTGCCGTCGCTCTGCTGGCTCTTCGCAAGAAGACGGCCTAGTCGCAAAGCACCAGACTATTACCGAGCCGCGACCGCAAGGCAGCCAGTTTTTACCATAGATCACGAGAGCAAAAAACAAAGGGGCGGCCCTTCACAGGCCGCCCCTCTTGCTTTTGCGAACTACTGGCCGTGGTTTAGAAAGCCAAGCGCAGCGCGAACTGCACTTGACGATTCGCTCCCGCCAAGCCCGTGATGGTGCCCGCCGCCGGAGTGCCGATGGTCGAATTCGGCAACCCGAACTGCGGGGTGTTGAACAGGTTGAAGAACTCGCTGCGGAAGTCCAGCTTGAACTTCTCCGTCACCATAAACGTCTTGAAGACGGAGAAGTCCCAGTTGATGCGGCCGGGTCCGTACAGAATGTTGCGACCGGCGTTGCCGTAGGTAAACGTGGCGGGCGTCCGCCAGGCGGCGTCGGGCGTGTTGAAGGACGTATCGAACCAACGGGCCCGTGTGGGCTCGTCAAGCGTGCCGCTCTTCACCCGGTCGGGACGGCTCGCCCCGGCGTTGGCCACCGGCGTGGCCAGCGTGGGCGTAAAGGGTAGGCCGGTCTGCATGGTCAGAATGACATTGGTCTGCCAGCCGCCCAGGGTCTGGTTCAGGAAACCATTGCCCAGGTCGAACTTCTGCCCTTTGCCGAACGGCAGAACATAGTTCATGGCGTGTGTCAGCCGGTGGCGGAGGTCAAAGCCTGAACTGCCGCGGTCGGTGTTGCGGAAGCGGATGTCCTGGGGCAAGGGTCCGTTGGCCCCACCGCCGAACTGATTCGCGACATTGTCGATCGAGTGGGAGTAGGTGTAGGCCGTCAGGAAGCTCATCCCGCTGGTGAACCGCTTTTCCGCAGTTGCCTGCAACGCGTGATAGTTGGACCGGCCGTCGGTGGTGTTGTAGGTGACATCCAGCGCGTTCGGGTTAATGAACCGCATAGGCCGCCGGGAAGCGGGCGTACCCGGACCCGGATCAGGCTGGTTGTAGTTGTAGCTGTTATCCAGGCGGCGGCCCAGATTGCCGACATAGCCCACCTTAAAGACGGTCCCAATGGAGGCCACCTCTTGCTGGACTTGCAGGTTGTATTGGATGATGCGGCCGCTGAGCCAATCAGGGTTGATGGCTGCCGCAAACGTGCCCGCAATGTTGGGAGCCGTCACCACCGCATAGTCCAGCGACGGGATCGGCGGCAGACCGTCCTGCACCCGGCGCGGCGACGCCGAGAACTGGTTGACATCGATGGCATTGATGGGACCAAACGGCAACTGCCGGAACAGGCGCAGCGCGCCGCCGCCGTTGCCTTGCACCGAATAGAACACGCCCGACCCGCCCCGGATGACGGTGGAGTTCGACAGCTTGTAGGCAAAGCCCAAACGGGGTGCCCAATTGCTCATGTCCGTGGCGATACCGGCAGTCTTGCTGGTGCCGTTATAGCCGGCGATCTTCAGCCGTCCGTCGCGCACATCGAAGTTCGCGATGCGGTTGGCCACTTCACTATAGGGGGTGAACAGTTCGTACCGGAGACCAGCGTTGATGGTCAACTTGCTGGAGACCTTCCAGTCGTCCTGGAAGAAGTAGCCATGCTCAGTTCCGCGCTGGCCCACCCACTGCAGGGTGAAGTCCTGCTCAATCACGGCCGCCGTGCCTAACAGCATGCTGGCAATCGAATCACCCGTGGGGCCGGTGTTGTTGGGGTCCGTCGTAAACGTCTGGTTGAAGTTGAAGCGGCCGTTGCCGCGGTTGGTCTGGAACTCTGTGATCTGGCGGCGCCGGATTTCGCCACCAAACTTCAGCGTGTGCTTGCCCCGGATGTTGGTGAAGTTGACGTTGGGGTTAAACGTATTCTGGATACGCAGAATCGGCAGGCTGCGCGTTTGGCCGATGCCAATGTAAGCGGCTGGCGAGAAGATCGGAATGCCGTCCGCGCGGGGCGCTTGATTGGAGTTGCGCACACCTAGTTTTTCGCCCAATCGAGCTCCTGCCACGGCGCCTTCCTGAGTGAAGTTGAGGTTGAAGCGCTGGAAACCCATGCGTGCGTCCATCACAAAGGTCGGGGTGATCGAACGCGTCCACGCGGCCACCGTGTGATAGGCCTTCAGAAACGACTGTCCCGCAAACGTGTCCTCATTGCCCAGGCCGACATTGGCATCCAGGCCCGGGATCCGGGCGTTGGGGAAAGTGGAGGGCCGCGTGTCGAGCGTATCCTGCCGCGAATAACGGAAGAAGATCAGATCGCGCGACGACATGTTGTAGTCCAGTCGTCCGTCGCCCTGGTTCCAGTCCATGCTACGCGGCAGCAAGGCCGTATAGTTGTTCGCCAAACCACCCCGGAGCGGGTCCGGGTAAGCCTGGATGACACGGCCCATCACTGAATCAAAGCGCGAAGCCGGAATGCGGCGGTTGGGGAAGATGTCACGCACTTGGCCGGAAGTGGTCCCGGCTTGCGGACGCACGCTGAACGGATCAAAGATGTCGCGGACACCCGAGAAATCGCCCGCCTTCATCGCCGCCGTCGGCACGGAGACCAGTTGGGCATCCGTGCGGCGGCGCCGGTAGCCTTCATAGTTGCCAAAGTAGAACAGCTTGTTCTTGATCGCCGGGCCGCCCAGGCTGGCCCCGAACTGGTTCTGCCGGAACGCCGGCTTGGCCTGTCCCACTGGCGCGAAATAGTCGCGCGCATCCAGGTTCGAATTCCGGAGGAAGTTGTAAGCCGACCCGTGCAACTGGTTCGTGCCCGACTTCGAGATCACGTTCACTGTCGCGCCCGGCGACCGGCCCTGTTCGGCCGAAAACATACTGGTTTGGATCTTAAACTCCTGCACACCTTCCACCGAAGGCCGCAGCGTGATCGACAGAGTCAGGCGGTCATTGTTGTCCACGCCGTCCAGCAAGAAGTTATTTGAGCCTTCGCGGTTGCCATTGGCAAACAGTTCCGAGCCCGGCCGCGAATCATCCGGCCGCGTCCCCGACATGATCGTGCCGGTGGCGTTGTAGCCCACGCCCGAAACACCCGGCGACAGCGTCGCCAACTGCACAAAGTTGCGGCCGTTCAGTGGCAGTTCCGTGATCTGGCGGTTCTCAATCACCTGCCCGATCGAGGACGTGTCACTGTCGAGCAACGGCGGCGTGTCCCGGATCTCAATCGTCTCGGTGACATTGCCCACTTCAAGGGCAAAATCCAAGCGCGCCACCTGGTTCACTTCCAAGGTCACGTTCTGCTGGCTGATGGGCTTAAAGCCCTGTTTTTCCACGCGAATACTGTAGCGGCCCGGTGGCAGCAGCGGCACATTAAACGTGCCATCCTCGCCCGAGACAGCCTCGCGCGTCAGTTGTGTGTCCTGGTTGACCACGGTGAGCTTCGTCGCCGGAACAACGGCCCCGGACTTGTCGGTCGTGGTGCCACTCAGCGTGGCGGCGGTTTGAGCAAATGCGGCGCCAACAAGCGTTGCGCCAATCAACAGAGATCGGAGGATATGTTTCATAGATTGCACTCTCCCTGGAGCGTTGCGGGTATCGTATCACCGTTCCGGAATACTGCGCGAGGCCGTCTCCAGACGCGCCACAGCCCCACACTCATGCGTGGGGCTGTCGGCTTGGTGTGCACTCGGGTAAGCGGATGGACCGTTGGCTAGAAGACCCAACCCGTCCGCATCACGAAGATGTTCGTGCGGGCCTGCAACCCCTGCGGATTCGTGCTCGGGTAGAAGCGGTGGAACGAGAAGTTGCCGCCGATGCCTTCCAAGAAGTGGCCCTCCAGCTTCAGATGCCAGTGCGACGTCAGGTCGAAGCGGGTTGACACCACCGGGCCCCGAATGCCGACATCCGGCATGAAGTCGAGCGTCCGGTTGTTGATGAAGTCCGTGTAGTACGAACCCACCTCCAGCCGCTTGTTGAACCGGTAGGACCCCATCACATACCAGGACTGCGGAATCTGCACGCTGCTCGGAATCGGTACCCCGCTGAACCGGCCGAAGCCATCATTGCGCCAGAATTCAGCCGACAAACGAAGCCCGCCCGGTTGATAGTCGGCGGAGAACGCGTTAATCGTGTTGTCCTGGTCTGCCCGATAAGGGAGACCTCCCGGAACCAGACGGCCCCGGAACATCATCAGCCGGGCGTTGGCATAGCGCAGCGTGTCGAAGTAGGAATAACCCAACGTCAGGCCCGACAACGGCGTCGCCCACTTTAGGACTTCAGGAAAGCCTCATGAACTGCGCCATCTTTGGCCAACACCGGCGTCACCGGCGACCCATCGGACAAAGCGGTCTTGGAGCCCAGGAAAACAAGCTTGATGTCACCTGCCGAGATCTCCGAAGCCTTACTGCTGGAGAAATGGACTCGCCGCGTGGCGTACAGTAGGTCGGCTTGAATTGATGACTGAAGGGCCCGCGTAATGACCGAGCGGACACTACAAGGCTCCCCGGAGCGGGACTAAGGTGTCTTCAGTACTTCGGCGATCTCTTTTTCTTCGATCGCGCCTTCCTTGATCATGCGCCAGTACGGCTCCGTGATGTCAATCGTGGTGGAGCCGGGGCCCATGCAGAGGCCGCCATCCAGCACCAGGTCCACCGTGCCGTCCATCATGCCGAAGACATCGATTCCGCTGCGGCACGTGGGCTGGCCGGAAAGATTGGCCGACGTCGCGATTAGCGGCTGCGCCAACCAATCAAGCAGCGCCTTCACCACCGGCGACCGGGACTGCCGCAATGCCAGCCGACCCGTGTGTCCCGTCACCTTCAGCGGAATATTGGGCGCCGCGGAGGTAATGATCGTCAACGGGCCGGGCCAAAACCGCC
The DNA here is from genome assembly GCA_947458745.1 of Bryobacteraceae bacterium. Classification (GTDB taxonomy): domain Bacteria; phylum Acidobacteriota; class Terriglobia; order Bryobacterales; family Bryobacteraceae; genus JAPKYZ01. The sequence continues at coordinate 15,886 of CANGYQ010000022.1, forward strand.
GCGCCAGCAACTGGAACCGGCTGGTCATCTCGGAGACCATCTCTTCGGCCATCAGTAGATCACTCACAAACAGCGGTAGTGACCGTTGCGTCTCCCGGCCCTTGGCCGCGAATACCCGCCCCACCGCCGCCAGATTGAACGGATCCGCCACCAGCACATACAGCGCGTCCGTCGGGATCGCCACCACCTTGCCTTGGCGAATCTCCGCCGCCGCGCGCTCAATTGCGCTGGCTTGCGGTTGTTCCTGGTCGATCTCGATTAAGTCAGTAGCCACGGCGAGAAATTAACCCTCTCTCTTGACGCTTCCGGCCGCATCTACCGCGGCCCGATCGCGGAAGCCACTTCAATGGCCATTGAATACCGGCCAAACGGTGCGCTCAATTGTACGCCCTGCACCAGTGGACGGCACTGCTGCACCATCTCCTGCGCAATGGCCACCCCTTCAGCGCGAGCCTTCTCTGCCGTATCGGCCAGCCGCATGCGCTCCATATAGTGCTCCGGAACCGGCACCCGCAGTTCATTCACCATGAACTCCGCATTGCGATAACTGGTCAGCGGCCAGATTCCCGCAATCACCGGCACCTTAAAGCGCTCCACCCGCTTCATAAACGCTTCCAGCATCTGCAAGTCAAACACCGGCTGCGTCACCACATACTCCGCGCCCGCCTGCATCTTCCATTCAAACCGGCGATGCTCTTCATCCATGTTCGGCGCGCCGGGATTGGCTCCCACACCGATCAGCAGCGCCGTCTGCGACCCCATCGGGTTGCCGCCAATGTCCAGCCCATGGTTCAGGTTGTTGACAATGTTTACTAGACCAATCGCGTCGACATCGAACACCGCCGTCGCGTCCGGATAAGTGCCCATCCGCGGCGGGTCGCCCGTGATGCAGATTAGGTTGCGAACCCCCAGCGTGTGTGCACCCAGCAGCTCACTCTGAATACCCAGAATGTTGCGGTCCCGGCAGCAGAAGTGCAGCACCGCCTCAATCCCGGCCCGCTTCTGGATCTCCATGCAGGTAATCTGGGCCGACAAGCGGGCCGAAGCGCGCGGCCCATCCGGCACGTTGATGCAATCAATGCCCGCATCCCCGCACAGCTTGGCGCCTTCCACTTCCTTGGTGGGGTCCACGCCCCGCGGCGGCAGTATCTCGACAAAGGCGACAAACTTGCCGTCGGCCAGCTTCCGGCCCAAGGCGCTCTTGTCCGCCATCTCTACCTTCGGCATCGCCTTGGCGCGCGCCTGCGGAGCCTCCAGCGTGACGCTCAATTGCTTCGTCATCGGCTGCATCGAACGGACTTCGCTGCGGATCTCCTTGATGTGCGCGGGCGTCGTCCCGCAGCAACCGCCAATCATCTTCACGCCCGCCTGCAGGAACCGCCGCGCGTACTGCGCCATATACTCCGGCGAACTCATGTACATGTGCCGGCCTTCCACCATCACCGGCAACCCGGCATTGGGCATCGCGCTTAACGGCTTGTGCGTAAAGTGCGCCATCTGCTCAATGGTTTCCAGCATCGGCTTCGGCCCGGTCGAACAGTTCAGCCCGATCGCGTCCACCGGCAGTTCATCCAGCGCCCGCGTAAACACCTCGATCGGCGCGCCACTCATAGTGCCATCGTCGTTCACCGTGACGTGGGCAATAATCACCATCTCCGGTCCAGCCGCCGCCCGGCACGCCCGCACTGCTTGCCGCACTTCATCCAGATTCCAGAAGGTTTCCAGGATCAGCAGGTCAACCCCCGCCTCTATAAGCGCCTCCGCCTGCTCCAGAAACGCGGTATGAGCTTCGTCAAACGACGTTGGCCCTAGCGGCTCAATCCTTACCCCCAGCGGGCCCAGCGCCCCCGCCACAAAAACCCGGTCCCCCGCCGCTTCCCGCGCCAGCTTCACGCCCGCCTGGTTGATAGCCTTTAAGTTGTGCGCCTGCCCAAACGCTCCCAGCCGCAACCGGTTGGCGCCAAACGTATTGGTTTCCAGTACTTCCGCGCCAGCCTTGACGTAATCCTGGTGCACCTCCTTCACCAGGCCGGGGGATGAGAGGTTCAACTCGTCAAAGCAGCGGTTGATGAAGATGCCTTTGGTGTACAACATCGTGCCCATCGCTCCATCAGCGATCAGCACACGGCTCTGGAACTCGCGGCGGAATTCCGCGGCGCGAGAAAGCGAGGTCGGCAGGGGTGGAAGTACAGTTGTTGCCACTTCTAGTACGGGGCCTTATCCCCTCTCTAGTTTATCGTGCCATTCGCCATGGCCATGAGCCGCAAAACCTTCCGTCAGGCCAGCTTCTGGCAACGAGAACAAAAGTAACTGGACCGGCTAGCCTGCGCCACGCGCTCCACGGCCCGGCGGCAGCGCGGGCAGGGGAGCCCTTCGCGGTTATATACGGCGACGCCAAAGCCTTCACTTTCAGCCGTTGTGCCCGGTGTCGAATAGTGCCGGTAGGCTTCCGCAATCGCTCCGCCTAGAATCTCCCGGATCGCCGTGTGCAACGCCCGCACCTGCCGCGCCGCCAGCGCGTTCACCGGTGTAAACGGATGAACCCGCGCCGCAAACAGTGCCTCGGCGGCCCAGATATTGCCCAATCCCACCACCTGCGCCTGGTCCAGCAGAAAAATCTTGGCCGGCTTCCGGCTGCGTGCCATGCGCTCCGCCAGCCAAGTGGGCGTGAACTCGTCTGACATTGGCTCAACGCCATACTGTTGGCTAAACTCGGCCAACTCCGCGGCGGTAAAAACCTGCATGCGCCCAAACAGCCGCGAGTCATCAAAAATCATCTCGCGTCCATCATCCAGTGGAAACCAGGCCCGCGTCGCCGACGACCGCAGCGCCGCATCCCCCACATAGAGATTTCCCGTCATCCCCAAATGGACCCGCAGCGTCATCCCGCCGTCCAGCGTCACCAGTACATTCTTGGCCCGCCGCGCCGTGCCCACAATCGTACGCCCCTTCAACTGGCGGGCCACCTTCCCGGCAGTCAGCGGTCGCGTCGTCTGCGGCCGCGAAAAGTGGGCCTCCAATATCGTCCGTCCGGCCGCCCATTCCCCCAGCCGCCGCGTCACCGCATCTACTTCCGGAAGTTCAGGCATGGTGCAAAACCTCTCCCCAAAAATGCGAGCGGCCCACTGGAGTGGGCCGCGCCGCGTCGATCAGATTCACATCTGGATCTGAGACTTCTTAGGCTTTCAGCATACCATCTCACTTCCTCCCTGTTGCGGCTCCCATAGCGCTCCGGCCGCCGGCTATGGTACAAACTCCCCATGCGCCAGCATTCACGCCGCGACTTTTTGCGTTTTTCCGCCGCTGCTGCGGCCTTGCCCGCCCTACCCTCCGTCGCCGCCAAGCGCTCGGCCACTGATTGGGTGGAACTGGGCCGTTCCGGCGTGAAAGTGACGCGGCTGGCCTTTGGCACCGGCACCCACGGCGGTCGCGTCCAGCGTGAGCTTGGTCAGCCGGCCTTCACCAAACTGGTCCGCCACGCCTATGACCGCGGCGTCCGCTTCTTTGAAACCGCCGACAACTATACCGGCATGCCGCAGATGCTGGCCGAAGCGCTAAAGGGCGTCCCGCGCGACAGCTACCGGCTGATGACCAAGTTCAAATGGCGCGAAGCCGACAAGCCGATGGAAACCATTGACCGGCTACGGCGTGAAACGAATTCCGAATACTTCGACATCCTGCTGCTGCACAACGTCCGCACCCCCAACTGGCCCACCGAGCTCGAACGCCTCCGCGACGCGTTTTCAGAGGCCAAGCACAAGAAAGTCATCCTGTCGCACGGCGCTTCCTGCCACGGCTTGTTGCCGTTGCGCGCCTACCCCGGCAATACCTGGCTGGACGTGGCACTCAACCGCGTCAACCACAACGGCACCAGGATGGATAACCTCACCGACGACGCTAAGCAGCCCGGCGAAGTGAACGAAGTGGTGGCTACCATCAAGAAGGTCCGCAGCCAGGGCACCGGCCAGATCGGCATGAAGATCATTGGCGAAGGCGCCTTCCGCACGCCGGAAGAGCGCGACGCCTCTATCCGCTACGTCATCAAGTCCGGTTTGGTGGATGCCGTCACCATCGGGTACAAGAACACCGCCGAAATCGATGAAGCGATTGAGCGGATCAACACCCACCTGAATAGCTAACCTCCGCGCGGTGGCCGTTGTCTAGCCCCTTCACACGGGCAGCGGCTATCTTTGTGGTCCAAAATCAGCGGCTTGGCGCTCGGCACCCCGCCGCTTTCGCTCGCCCGGCTGCACCGTCAGAAGGGCCGCCCCCCAGGGCTCAGCCGGATCTGAATGTCTCAAAATGTCTCACCGTGTCCCGGATTCGCGAAAAAAAACGAGTCCCGGGCCCCCCGCCAGCAGCTTTCGATTGAACGGAGTACAATCAGAAGAGCCGGGCGGGGCCCTAACCCCGCCCGTTTCGTTGAAACCCCCCATGGCATTGATTGAAGGCTGCAAGCACCAACTCCCGTTCACCATCCCGCTCGACGACGTAGCCGCCGAGATGGATCGCGTCACCATTGACATCCAGAAGAAGGCTGCGTTACCCGGCTTCCGTCCCGGCAAAGCGCCAGTGTCGATTATCCGCTCGCGTTTTGGCGCGGATATTCGCCAGAAAGTGCTGGAGAATCTGGTGCCCCGCGCGCTCAGCCAGCGCTTCAGCGACGAAAATCTCAAGGTGGTCGGCCAGCCGAACATCAAGGAACTGAAGTTTGAGCCGGATTCGCCCATCGAGTTCACGGCGGAATTCGAGATCGCCCCCGAATTCGACTTGGGTGAGTACACGGGCGTCGAAGTGGCCTACACCGAACCGGCCGCCACCGACGAAGAAGTGGAAGCGCGACTGGAAGAGATCCGCAACCAGAAGGCTGACTTCATCAACGAAGACCCGCGTCCGGCCGCCGATGGCGACCATGCCGCCGTCTCGCTGATCTCGGTGGCCGGTGTCGAGCCGCCCATGGCGAGCGACGAGATGGTGGTGGAGATCGGCGACAAAGACACGATGCCCGAATTCACTGAACATCTCCGCGGCGTCACGCCGGGTGAGACCAAGGAATTCGACGTTACCTATCCGGAAGAGTACGGTCAGGAAAAGCTGGCCGGCAAGACGGTCCGCTTTGCGGTCACCTTGAAGCAGTTGCGCCGCAAGGAACTGCCCGAGTTGAACGACGAGTTCGCCCAAGATTTGGGCGACTTCAAGACCATCGAAGAAGTCCGCGAAGCCATCCGCACGGCCATGCTGCGCGAGAAGGAACAGGCGGCCACCGAAGCCGCCAAGACCGCCATCATCGACAAGCTGGTGGATGCGCACACCTTCCCCGTGCCGGAAGCGTTTGTCGATCGCCAGATCGAGATCCAGGCTGAAAACTACCTCCGGTCCCTCGCCGCCCAAGGCGTCGATATCAACAAAGACGTCAAGCTGGATTGGAACAAGCTGAAGGAATCGCAAGGCGAACGCGCCACCCGCGACGTCCGCGGCTCACTGATTCTTGAACGCGTGGCTGATCGTGAAGCCATCGCCGCCACCAACGAAGATGTTGACAAAGAAGTGCAGCGCATGGCCCGCGCCTCCAAGGAAGCCCCGGCCGTGGTCCGCATGAAGCTGGAAAAAGAAGGCGCCCTCGGCCGCATCGCCAGCCGCATCCGCACCGAAAAGACGCTGCAGTTTTTGTTCGACAAATCCCGCAAAGTCGCCAGCTAGCGGCACCTACCGCAGCGGTGGTGTGCTGGCCGGTGGCCGCCGGTGCTTGGTGGCCTGCTCATAGGCGTAAGCGAACTTGAGCAGCGTCGCTTCGGTCCACGGCCGGCCGTAGATCGTCATGCCAATCGGCAATTGTCCGCCCCGCGTGTAGCCCATCGGGACGTTCACGGCGGGGAAGCCCGTCGTGGGTGAGAAGAACTGGCTGTTGTCACCGTGCGGCGTGTTCAGGTCGCCGATCAGGCGTGGCGGATGGCTCCAGGTGGGGTAGACCAACGCATCCAGCTTCAGCGTGTCCATGGTCTTTAGCACCGCCTCACGTACTGACTGCCGGAAGGTCTCGTCGGCCTGACAGGCGGCTGATCCGGGTGCGTTAGGCGTCGTCTTGTCGGCGCTTTCGAGCTGCCGCCGGACGGTGGGGTGGAACTTGCCGGAGGCCACAATGGCGGCTAGATCGGCCACTGGCACTTGGTCTTTCCGTGCCGCGAGGAATCCGTTCAGGTCGTACTTGAAGCCTGCGCACGACCCGCTGCCGGTGGGGCGCCGGAGGGCTTCCAGGCCTGCAACCTGGGCCGGGTCGACGATGGTGGCTCCGGCCCGCTTCAAGTCTTCCAGTGCGGCCTGGAAGACCCGCACCACTTCCGGGTCTGCTGGCTCACGCTCATACGCCTGATGCAGGACGCCGATGACGGCACCTTTGAGACCATTGCGGTCGAGCGCGGCGCGGTAGTTCGGTGCCGGATGTGCCTTCGCCGATGCCGTGACGGCATCATCAGGATCTTCGCCCACGATCACCTGGAAGACTCGCGCCGCATCTTCGACGGTGCGTGTCATCGGTCCGGCGATGTCGGCCAGCAGGTTCAAGGGGAAGATTCCGGCGCGGCTGGTGAGGCCCATGGTGGAGCGGATTCCGGCCAGCGCTTGGTGCGAAGACGGCCCACGGATCGAGTTGCCCGTATCGCTGCCTAGGCCCACGAGGCCCAAGCTGGCCGCCACCGCCGCAGCTGTGCCGCCACTGGAACCGGCGGTCACCCGGTCGAGCGCGTAGGGGTTCTTGGTGTAGCCGGGGAGGATGGAGTTGACGGTCTCATAGGGGCTGAACGCCCACTCCGCCATGCTCGATTTCGCCAGCACCAGCGCGCCCGCTTCCTTGATCCGCCTCACCTGGAAAGCGTCCCTCCGGGGCAGATATCCGGCAAAGACCAGGGCTCCGTTGGTGGTCTGCAGACCCTGCGTTTCGAAGTTGTCTTTCACGATCACCGGCACGCAATGGAGCGGCCCGGTCAAGCCGCCTTGGTCAAACCGCCGGTCCAGCTGATCGGCCTGGGCCTGCACCTGCGGATTGATCAGCACCAGTGAGTTGATCGCCGGGCCGTTCTTGTCGAAGGCTTCGATGCGCTTCAAGTAAAGGTCCACCAGCCCGCGGCAGGTCAGCTGGCGAGACTCGAAGGCCGCATGAACCTGGGCGATGGTCGCCTCATGCACTTCGAACGGAGCCGGTGTTTGAGCGATTAACGGAATGGATCCCAGAAGCAGGCCGAGGCGCGCGCGTAGCATCTCTCGATTGTAGGAGGCTCACTGCGACTCAGGTCCGACGGTTATGCCAGTAGCCGGGTGCGGGTGGTGGGGCCGGTGCGTGTGCCAGCCGGATAGCGGCCGGTGCGGCAGGCGTCGCTGCAGTACTTCACTTCATCCCAACAACGTTCCCACTTCTTGCGCCAGATGAATGGACGCCCGCAATGGACGCAGACCTTCGACGGCAGATGCTGTTTCTTGACGCCTCGCACCTGCTTAAGATGCCGGTGGCGAGGCTGGCGATGGCTGATGATCAGGCCGCTAAGGCAGATACTGCGAGGCCAAGCGGAGGAACTCCTCCGTCTGCGCCGCCGCCCAACCCGGAGGACGGTTGAGGCTGGCGGCCAACTCTTCCGCCACGCGAGGGGCCTCGGCCATGGCCTGGCGCGCGTTCAAAAAGAGCGTCCTCTGGCGGCGGGCCAGCACATCTTCGACGGTACGCGCCATTTGCCCAACGTAGTCGTCACCAGTATCGGCATGGATGGCGAGATTGGCGGTGATGCAGTCGCGTTCCGGCAAACGGGCCAGCGTGGCTGCTTGATTGACGCAGTCTTCGGCCATGTGGCGGTAGGTGGTCCATTTGCCGCCGGTGACGGTGAGCAGGCCGTTTTGATCGATGTGGATGGTGTGGTCGCGCGAAAGAGCAGATGTATTCTTGGCATCGCCTGAGCGCACCAGCGGCCGGATGCCGACAAAGACACTGAGGATGTCATCGCGTGACGGCGCGTGGTCCAGATACTGCCCGGCAGTTTCCAGGATGAAGGCGATCTCTTCTTCTTTCGCGCGCGGTTCCGATACGGCTTCCGGAATGGGCGTATCGGTGGTGCCCACCAGTGTGTGCCCCAGCCAGGGAATAGCGAACATCACGCGGCCGTCACTGGTGTGCGGCACCATGATGGCCGTGTCACCGGGCAGGAAGCTGCGGTCGAAGACGAGGTGGATGCCTTGGCTGGGCGCGATCATCGTCTTGGCTTGGGCATCGGCCAACTGACGCACCTGATCGCAGAACGGACCAGCGGCGTTGATTACTACCTTGCCAGCGCAGGCGAACGTCTCGCCCGTCTCTTCGTCGCGCGCGGTGATGCCATCGATGAAGCCATCCGCACCCGCATGAAAGCCCGTGGCGGCCACGTAGTTCAATACCGTCGCGCCGCGGTCCTGGGCGGTGAGCAGGATGTGGATCAGCAGTCGAGCATCGTCGAACTGGCCATCGTAATAGACGACGCCGCCACGGAGGCCGTCGGGCTTCAGCGTCGGAATGAGCGCCAGCGTTTCGTCCAGCGATAGAATCTTCGATTCGCCAAAGCCGTAGCGGCCGGCGAGCAGGTCGTAGAGCTTCAAGCCCAAGCCATAGAACGGCGCTTCCCACCAGTCGTAGTTGGGCACCACAAAGGCCAGGTCCGTGACGAATTGCGGAGCGTTCTGCCGCATCCGGCCACGCTCTTTCAGCGCTTCCATGACGAGCGAGATGTTGCCTTGCTCCAGATACCGCACGCCGCCATGCACCAGCTTGGTGGAGCGGCTGGAGGTGCCTTTGCCGAAGTCGCTCCGCTCCACGAGCAGTACTTCATAGCCGCGCGCCGCCGCATCAAGAGCAATGCCCGCACCGGTGGCTCCACCGCCGATGATGATCATGTCCCACGGCTCATGCCGGGTGCGGATGCGCTCCAGCGACTGTTCGCGAGTGTGCCGGTGGGCCACCTACTTGGCCCAACCCTTGGTCCGGGCGACGGCCTCATTCCAGCGTTCGCGCTGGGCGGAGGCATCTGCCCCGGGCAGGAAGCGGCGGTCGATCTGCCATTGCGCGGCCAGATCCTCCCGGCTCTTCCAGAAGCCTGTCGCGAGCCCCGCCAGATAGGCGGCACCGAGCGCAGTCGTCTCCGTCATCTTGGGCCGCACCACCGGCACTCGCAGCAAGTCAGCCTGGAATTGCAGCAGCGCATTGTTGCTGGCCGCGCCGCCATCGACGCGCAGTTCCGTCAGCGCCGGACCGCCATCAGCACGCATGGCATCGAGCAGATCCGCCACTTGGAAGGCAATCGCCTCCACTGCCGCGCGAGCAATATGGGCTGACGTGGTGCCTCGCGTGAGGCCAAACATCGCGCCGCGAGCATAGGGGTCCCAGTGCGGAGCACCCAAACCGGCAAAGGCGGGGACGAGATAGACGCCGCCCGAATCGGGCACGGAGGCGGCTAGCGGCTCGACGTCGGATGATTTGGCGATCAACCCCAAGCCATCGCGCAACCACTGCACCACCGCGCCGCCAATAAAGACACTGCCTTCGAGGGCATATTCCAGCTTGCCGCCGATCTGCCAGGCCACCGTGGTCAACAGCCGGTTCTGTGAAGCGATCGGCGTTGCGCCAATGTTCTCGAGCATGAAGCAGCCGGTGCCGTAGGTATTCTTCGTCAGCCCCGGGGTCCAGCAGGCTTGCCCGAACAGGGCCGCTTGCTGGTCGCCCGCGACGCCGGCGATCGGAATACCTTCAAGACCCGCCACCGTGGCGACGCCATAAATTTCGCTCGACCCACGCACTTCCGGCAGCACGCTGCGCGGAATGCCGAAGATCGAAAGCAGTTCGTCATCCCAAGTGCCCGTGTGGATGTTGTAGAGCATCGTGCGCGAGGCATTGCTCGCGTCCGTCACATGCAGCCGCCCGCCGGTGAGCTTGTAGATCAGCCAGGTGTCGATGGTGCCGAAGGCCAGGTTTGAGCCGGGGTGGCGTTCCAGGATCCAAGCCAGTTTGGAGGCCGAAAAATACGGGTCCGGGATCAGGCCGGTCTTGGCGGTGATGGTGGCGGCGACGGCCGGGTCAAAGTTGGCGGCGGTGCGCCGGTCCTGCCAGACGATGGCATTTCTCACGGGCTGGCCGGTGGCCCGGTCCCACACCACCGTGGTCTCGCGCTGGTTGGTGATGCCGATGGCGGTGATGTCCCGCGGCGTCAACTGCGCCTTGGCCAACGCCTCGGCGGCGACGGCGAGTTGCGTGCTCCAGATCTCGTTAGGGTCATGCTCCACCCAGCCGGGCTGCGGGTACACCTGCGCGAACTCGCGCTGCGCCACCGAGCGCACGGAGCCGTCATGGTCAATCACGAGTGCACGCGAACTGGTCGTGCCTTGATCGAGGGCAAGGATCATGTAACGAGCTTACTCTCGCGGCTTGGGGCGGTGCTGAAGTTGAATCGCGACGCTGGGCGCGATCTCCTCGGCTCATCGCAGCTGCGATCAGCGTCGGGTATGCTCAAACTTATGGCGCAAGCGAATTCGAACATTCAGGTGGCCTGCATTGGCTTCGGGATCATGGGGCAGGGGGATTGCCGGACGGCGAGTTCGCTGCCTGGGGTGAAGATCGCCGCAGTCTGCGATGTGTATGATGGGCGGTTGAAGAAGGCCAAGGAAGTTTACGGCGCCGGCACCTTCACCACGCGGGAGTACGAAGAGGTGCTGTCGCGCAAGGACATTGATGCCGTCATCATCGCCACGCCGGACCACTGGCATGCGCGGATGGCGATTGATGCCATGGAAGCGGGCAAGGACGTCTACTGCCAGAAGCCGATGGTGCAAAAGGTGGAAGAGGGGCTGGGCGTCGTTGATACTTGGCGGCGGACGAAGCGGATCTTCCAGGTGGGCAGCCAGCGGGTGTCGAGCGTGCTCTATGCCAAGGCGCGGGAGGTGATCCGGTCCGGCGTGCTGGGTAAGATCCACATGGTGGAGTCGTTTTTGGACCGCAACTCCGCGCTGGGGGCGTGGCAGTATTCGATTCCGCCCGATGCGTCGCCGGAATCGATCGATTGGAAGCGGTTTTTGGGCCAGGCACCGCCGCGCAATTTTGACCCGATTCGGCTGTTCCGCTGGCGCAACTACCAGGATTACGGCACGGGCGTGGCGGGAGACCTGTTTGTCCACCTGATCAGCGGTATCCATTTTGTGATGGATTCGATGGGGCCGACGCGGATTGTCACCATGGGCGGCCTGCACTACTGGCTGGATGGCCGCGATGTGCCGGACATCATGATGGGCATGTATGAGTACCCGGAGACGAAGACCCACGCCGCGTTTGAGATGAGCCTGCGGTGCAACTTTGAGGCGGGTGGCGGCGATGGTCAGGGGTTCCGGTTTATTGGCACTGACGGGGTGCTGAGCCTGAACGTCGGCAGTGGCTTCACCATCTCGCGCAAGCCCAAGGATCGGGAGCCAGGCAACACGTTCGGGACGTTCGACAAAGAGAATCAGGAGAAGGGGCTGGCCGCGTATCGCCAAAAGTACCCGCCGCAACGGCCGACAACGGCGATGATGCAGGGCGTCAGCGAAGAGCGCTACACTCTTCCTGCCGGTTACGCCGAGCAGACCGCGCATCACCAGAACTTCTTTGACGCGGTGCGCAGCCGCCAGCAGGTGGTGGAGAACGCGGAGTTCGGCTTCCGAGCGGCAGCCCCGGCGCTGCTGTCAAACACCAGCTTCTTTGAGAAGAAGATCTGTTTGTGGGATCCGGAAGCGATGCGGGTGAAGGGGTAGGCTTCCCGGGCGGCTGGTTAGCGACGTGCTCGCCAAACGGTTGATCCCGTGGTGTCGAAGTGATGGTCGAAGGTCCACACTGGTAGGCGGAGACGCTCACTCAGTGCCGCAACCGTAGCATCGGCCAGGGAGATGTCCTGGTCCGGGTAGGCTTTCAGTGTTTCCAGCGCCGCAAGGTAGTCGGTGTATTCGGGGTTCAGCAACGTTGCCCCGCTGCGGATCTCGTCGAGCCAGGCAAGTGCGTATGTGTGACCTAACCGCCGGCTGATCAGGTTGTGCGCTTCCATTAGGGCGGTGAAGGGGATCATCACTAATCGCCTTCTGTGGATGATGTCCGCCAAGTCCTGATGGGACCGCTGATGGAATTGGTCCGAGGGGTCCGCCAGCGCATAAAGGGGGTCCGTATCAGCCAATACCCCGCCGGTCATGAGCCGGCCAGATACTCGTCGTGACGCTGGCTGATGTCGATTTCCCCGCTACCCCGTGGCGCTGGGGTGATCTTCAGGGGTGAGGAAGGTGCCACGTAGCCACGGCTCCGCAAAAACTCCAGCAAAGCAGTCTGGAACAGAGCCGCCAGCGGAGGCTTGACTTCTTGATGAGCCAAGTAGCGCTCCAATGGTTCTTCGAGTGAAACGTCGATGGAGACGGAAGCACGGCGCATACGCTCAGGCTAGCACCAGTTGGTGCAATGGGCTGACCGGCTAAGGCTTCGCGGCGTCCTCAATTTTCTTGTCGAGATACCGCTGGCGGCTTTCGGAGATGAAGCGGCGGGCGTCCATGGGGCCGCCCCAGCCTTGGCTGACGATGCGGACGCCTTGGAGTTCCTTGTAGATCTCGAAGAAGTGCTCCATCTCGCGCCGGACGTGGGGGAAGATCTGGTCGATGGTGTGGATCTCGTCGTAGCGGGGGTTCTTCACCGGGACGGCGAGAATTTTCTGGTCGCCCTGGGCGTTGTCGGTCATGTTGAGGACGCCGACGGGGCGGACGGTCATGACACAGCCGGTGAAGCTGGGTTCCTGCACCATGGTGAGGACGTCCAGCGGATCGCCATCTTCAGCTAGCGTGCCGGGCACGAAGCCGTAGTCGCCGGGGTAATGCATGGGTGAGTAGAGCGCCCGGTCCAGCCGGAACAGGTCGAGGTCGCCGTCGTACTCGTACTTGTTCTTGCAATTCATCGGAATCTCGACGATCATCCGGACGATCTCGGGTGTGTCGGGCCCTGGTTCCAGGTCGTATAACTTTACGGTGCGCACGTCCACCAAAGTATCAGATTGCTCTTTCCGTCCGATGAATGGGGCGGCGCTGAAAATAATCTGTCCGCCGGGAACGGGTGCCACGTATTTGAATTTGAGAATGGAGGCAGTGATCGCGATCGAAGAAACGGCTGTAATCGAACCGCTTGATTTCGATGCCTTGCTGCGTGACAACCAGGCGATGGTGTTCTCGATTGCCTGGAACTACTTGCGAAACCAGACAGCGGCGGAGGAGATCGCGCAGGAGGTCTTTCTGAAGCTGTTTGAGTGCCTCCCGTCGATTGAGAGTGCGGATCATGCCCGATTCTGGTTGCGGCGCGTGGCCAGCCAACGGTCCATTGACCGGACGCGCCGGCATTGGTGGCAGCGTGAGGTGGCGATTGAGGCGGCGGCGGACGTCGCCTCGGCCCCGGCTCCGGCTGATGTGCTGGCTTCGGCGCGGTTGGGCCGGTTGGTGGCGGCGTTGCCGGAGAAGCTGCGGATGGTGGTGATCCTTCGGTATCAGGAAGACTTGGGACCGGAAGAGATCGCGGCGACGCTCGACATTCCGGTGCGGACCGTGAAGGCACATCTGCACCGGGCATTAGAGCTGCTACGGGAGAAAGACGGGCGTTTGCGGCTGATGGAAACGTCTCGGGCATCTGAGGCGGCGCGGGCTATCAACCGGAATGTGGTGAGGGATTAAAGATGAAGCCATTTGAAGACCAGGATTTTGAGAAAGAGTTGTCCCAGGCGCTGGCGCGCGTGACGCCGCCGGAGGGCTTTGAGGGCCGGGTGCAGCGGCGGGTCCGGTTGGCTGGAAGTGCAAGCCCGGCACGGTCTGGAAGTGGCGCGCTCTTTTCCGGTTGGCGGCTGCAGTGGGCGGCGGCGCTGGCGGTGGTGGTGCTGGTGGCGGGCGGCACGTGGAGCTATCAGGAACGGGAGCGGCGCCGGGGTGAGCTGGCGCGGGATCGAACGCTGGCCGCGCTACGGTTGACGAGCGAGAAGTTACAGTTGGCGAAAAGTCGAATTCATCGGGTGAATCAGGGAGATATGCAATGAAGTTGATCATTGGGCTGGTGACGGCGGCGGTGCTGTTGGCGCAACCGGTCAAGTGGCCGGCCAGTTTTGAGGCGCTGTCGAAGAAGAGCAAAGAGACGGTGGATCTGACGTTGGACGCCGATGCGTTGGGGCTGGCCAGCAAGTTCCTGTCCGCTGACGACAAGAGCGGCAGCGACGTCAAGAAGCTGATCAAGGGCGTGGAAGGCATTTACATCAAGAGCTTTGAGTTTGACAAGCCGGGTGAGTACTCGAAGGCGGACGTGGAACTGATCCGGTCGCAGATCAAGGGGCCGGAGTGGACGCGGATTCTGAGCGTCTCCAAACGCGATGACGGCGAGACGGTGGAGATTTTCGTGCGGAAGGTGAATGGGCAGAACGCTGGGTTCTTTCTGCTGGCGGCTGAACCGGAGGAACTGACGGCGATCCAGATTGTCGGTACGATTTCGCTGAACGATCTGTCAGGCTTGGGTGGCATTGCGGGTATCCCGAACATGAGTCTCCAGAACCTGGGCAAGGGGGCGTCTTCGAAGGATAAGAAGGACCCTAAGGACCCTAAAGGACCCAAGGACGAAGACGAGCAGGATCTCGACGAGGTGCAATGATGCGGACCGGATTCTTACTGTGGTGTCTGGCGGGCTGGGCGGCGGAGCCGGAGCCGACGGCGGCGGAGATCATGCAGCGGCTGGCAGAGAATCAGCAGCGTGGGCAGGAAATGCGGCGGCAGATCGTGTACAAGCAGTCCGTGCTGGGGCGGATGCACCGGGGCAACAACAAGCTGGCACGCGAAGAGAAGTACGAGTTTGTAGTGACGCCGGCGGCCAAATCGTTTGATCGGAAGCTGGTGGAGTTTGCCGGCAAGTACGAACGGGATGGGCGGATCTTCATCTATGACAAGCCCAAGTATCAATACAAGGACCTTGATATTGATGGGTCCGTGCTGGGCGACTTGGTGGAGGAATGGACGGGCGCCGAGAAGTCCCGCGATGGGATGCCGGACGACTTCTTTCCGCTGACCGCCGACAAGCAGAAGCATTATGACTTTGTGCTGGTGGGGTGCGAAGAGTACCAGGGGCAAGCGGTGTGGAAGGTGACCTTTTCGCCGCGCAAAGGTGAAGACCTGGATGAGTGGTGGGCGGGCGAGGTGCTGGTGGACCGGGAAGCGTATGAGCCGGTGCTGATCACGTCGCACCAATCGAAGGGCATCCCGGTGGCGGTGAAGATTCTGCTGGGCACCGATATTCGCAAGATGGGCTTTAAGGTGACCTACCAGAAGTTCATGGTGGGCACCGCGGATGCCCAACAGGCGGTGTGGCTGCCGGCGACCTATGGCGGGGAGTTTGATGTGCGAGTGCTGTTTGGGTACCGGCGAAAGATTTCGCTGTCGATGCGGAACTCGGATGTGCAGCGGACGCAGACGGCTTCGACGGTGAAGTTTGAGGATACGGGCTCTAGCAGTGAGGCGAAGGCGCCCGCCACGCAGCCGTAGCCGGCTCAGCAGAAGGTCGGCCACAAAAACTGCGGCCCGGGACTCCTTGTGGGAGACCGGGCCGCTTTCAATTGGGGCGCAACAGGAATCGCTATTGCTGCGGGGGGCGGCGTCCGCCGGGGCCGCCAGGGCCCATGCCGCGGCGTTCGCTGGAGAGCTTCTTGAACTCCTCTTGTTGGTCAGCGGTGAGGATGGCGGCGATTTTGGTGTTGGTCTCCTCACGCATCTTCTGCATGGCGGTCATCATTTCTTCCGAGGGCGGGTTGCCGGGTTCCGGGCGCGGGTACTTTTCGCGGAGCTCAGCCATCTGCTTCATCTGCGCTTCGAGGACAGGCTTTACTTTGGCCGTCTGCTCATCAGTGAGCTTCAGGCGATCCTTCATGTCGGTGAGCTGACGCTCCATCATCTGGGCGGGGTCCATACGGCCTCGGCCACCGGGGCCGCCCGGGCCCTGGGCGAAGGCGGTGGTGGCCACCAGAGTCAGGCTGGCGGCCAGCGCCACCTGCACCAAACGGTTGTTCTTCATGATTGAAATTCCTCCTTTAAGGAATCGACATCAGTGAAGACGGCGCGCCTTCCCAGAAGTAACTACCTGCTTGCAAACCTTTACAAAGTTTACCGTCAGGCAAGGTTTCTCAACCTTGCGATGCGGTTGTCCGGCGGTGGTGGACTTGGCGGGATCCGCCTTACTCGGGCACCCAGGCGGATTCCAGCCACGGCTCATAGTGAGCGCCGAAGCGGAGGTGGGCGCGGAAGACGGGTGGTTTCACGCCCACATCCGCCTTGGGCAGCGACAGGAAGAAGCCGCGCCATTCGGCGGGCACCTGGAGGCGGCCGTTGATCAAGCTGATGTGCATCTGCCAGTAGCTGTCTGAGGTGCGCGTGGCCGTCACCTGATGGGCGGAAAGCAGGGCGGGGGCGATCAGGTAGCGGTCTGCTTGGGGCCATTGCTGCCGAAGGCGAAGGGGGTCCAGGTCAGCGTCAACGGCGGTGAGCTGGGAGGTCCAGTCATTGATCTCTGGGCGGGCGGGGACGGGGTCCCCTTTTGGACGGCGCGACGGCGGAGCCACGGGCGAGGGTGAAGGCGGCTGGCTGAAACGGGCCAGCTCCAGGACGGCGAAGCCACGGCGTGGCTTGTGGTTCTCACGGGTGAGTCCCAGTTCCTGTGCCCGCCCGCTGAGTGAAGTGCCGGTTGGGACCGTGATGGCCAATGCGAGGGAGAGCGCCGATCGATTGCGATCTCCCGTGTCCAGCCCCAGTTCACGTTCGGTGAGCACGATGCTGGAGGTGGTGGCTTGACGGTTGGTACTGGCGCGCCACATCGCGGCCAGCGGGATGATCACGGCCAACGCTGCGGCGGCCAGAGACAGGGCGCGGGGCTTCATGACGTGCTCCCCTGCCGTTGGCGGAGGTGCCGGAATATCGCGAGCAACGCCAGACAGACTAAGCCGATCAGCCCGAAGAAGGCCCAGCCGGGCAGGAGTTCCCAGAACCAGTCATACAGCTTGATTAGCAGCAGGAGTGTGAAAGCGGTGCCGCCGGTCCAGAGCAGTTCCGGGCGGCCGTGACGGATGGAAGCATAGATGGCCGCGGCGCTGGCCGCTAGCGTCAGCGAGGTGTAGCCGCTTTCGATGCTGGCCTTGGAGAAGGCGGCGGAGGCCGCCAGGAAAGACTCCTGGCCGGCCTTGGAGAGGAGGACGCCCATCAGCAAAGCCGACGCCGCTCCGGTCCCGCGAAAGACAGGCTGGAAGTCTGGCTGCTGAAAGCGGACCAGGGCATACAGGATGGCTCCGCCGGCCAGCGTGAGTTCCGGGTGGTCGAAGGGATTGATGGCTCCGATGCCAGACTGATGGGTGTACCAGAGAGAGAGGTTGGCCGTGGCCAACACCAGGCCCACCACCAGGGGCACGCGCAACCGGAAGCGATAAGCGAGCAGTAGACTATAGAGCGCCCAACACGAGGGCGCGGCGGGAGACGGCAGCAGCGAGAAGATCTCGCCGAGGGTGGCGGATTGGGCGATGAAGGCGGCGATGGAGACCAGTACCAGCAGAGCCGTGGCGTAGAGGGTCTTTTCGCGCGAGGCAGCCCATTCGGCCAGCGCCAAAGGCAGCAGCGGAGCCAGCACCAGCAACCCTAATTGCCAGCCCTCGGGCAGATGGCCCCAGTAGAACTGGACGAACAGGAACACGGCCAGGCAGAAGGCCAGGGTTCCGGCGGCGGAAACCAGCTTCATGCCGAGGGAAAGTTTGCCTTGGGCGGCAGTAGCGTCGATGTCGAACTGCTGGGCGAGTTCGGCCAGTAGTGCCTGATGATGGGCCGCAATGGCCTCCTGCTCCGGCGGCGGCAACTGAACCACCCCGGCGGCTTTCAGGTCAGCCAGTTCTTCCTGAAAGGCCCGGATGCGGTAGGTGCGACGTTGGGCGGCCTCGCGATCCATTGGCTTCATTATGCACCTGGGAAGCGCAAGTGGTCCGTGCTGGGGCGTTGATTGAGGGATGGCAGGGACTGTCTACCGGTTCGGTCGGTCCTTCGCGACGGTCCACGCCCGGCATTCAGCCCTGGTATCGCGATAAACTGCTGGTTTCATGGACAAACTCCAAAGCTACACAATCACCCAAGGGCGGGACCGGGCACCGGCTCGCGCGATGCTGAAAGCCATTGGCTTCACGGATGAGGATTTGCGGAAGCCGATTATCGGCATCGCCAATACCTGGATTGAAACCATGCCCTGCAATTTCAACCTGCGGGCGCTGGCCGAGGATGTGAAGCGCGGCATTCGCGAGGCGGGCGGGACGCCGATGGAATTCAACACCATCGCGATTTCCGACGGCATCACGATGGGCACCGAAGGCATGAAGGCGTCACTGGTTTCGCGCGACCTGATTGCGGATTCGATTGAGCTGTGCGCGCGCGGCTACATGTTTGACGGCCTGGTCTGCATGGTGGCTTGCGACAAGACGATTCCGGCGGCGGCCATGGCGCTGTTGCGACTTAATGTGCCGGGTGTGATTCTCTATGGCGGCACCATCATGCCGGGTCATCACAATGGCAAGCCGATCTCGATTCAGGATGTGTTTGAAGCGGTCGGCGCGAACGCGGCGGGCCGGATCTCGGACGCCGAACTGCTGGCGATTGAGAATGAAGCTTGCCCGGGTGCCGGTGCCTGTGGCGGCCAGTTTACGGCCAACACGATGGCGACGGTGATGGAAGCGATTGGTCTGGCGCCCATGGGCACGGCGGCGGTGCCGCAAGTGGACTCGCGCAAGAAGGAAGTGGCGGCCTACTGCGGCAAGGTAGCGGTGGAAGCGGTGAAGAAGGGCATCAAGCCGCGCGACGTGGCCACGCGGGCGGCCTTTGAGACGGCGGTGGCTTCCGTGGCGGCCTCGGGCGGCTCCACCAATTCGGTGCTGCACCTGCTGGCGATGGCGCGCGAGGGTGCGGTGTCGCTGACGATCGACGACTTAAACGCGATCAGTGATCGCACGCCGCTGTTGGCCTCCTTGAAGCCGGCGGGTGAGTACTTTGCCGATGACGTCGACCGGGCGGGCGGTATTCCGGTGATCCTGCACCGGCTGCTGGAGGGCGGCTTTGCCGATGGCTCCGCGCTGACAGTGACGGGGGAGACTTACGCCGAAGCGGTTGCCGCAACGGCCAAGGAGACGCCGGGCCAGAAGGTGATCCGGCCGCTGTCGGACCCGATCAAGAAGTCGGGCGGTCTGGTGATCTTGAAGGGCACACTTTCTCCCGATGGCGCGGTGATCAAAGTAACGGGCATCGACAAGAAGCAGCACCGCGGTCCGGCGCGGGTCTTCAATAGTGAAGAGCCCGCCATGCAGGCCGTTTTGCGCGGCGACATCAAGCCGGGAGACGTCGTCGTGATCCGCTACGAGGGGCCCAAGGGTGGTCCGGGTATGCGCGAGATGTTGGGCGTAACAGGAGCCATTGCCGGTGCGGGTCTGGGCCAGGATGTGGCGCTGCTGACCGATGGCCGGTTTAGCGGAGCGACGCGCGGCTTCTCGATTGGACATGTGACACCGGAAGCGGTGGATGGCGGTCCGATTGGCCTGGTGGAAGAAGGCGACTCGATCCTGATCGACATCGAGCACAATGTCATGAACCTCGAAGTGGATGATGCCACGCTGGCGGCACGGCGCGCCAAGTGGGTCTGCCCGGAACCGAAGTACAAGGTGGGTGTGTTCGGAAAGTACATCCGCAGCGTGGGCTCAGCGTCTGAGGGCGCGGTGACTAGCGGCGCTTAAGGCGAGGCCAGACAAAGTAAGAGGCGGAGACCGGTGCGCTGGTCTCCGCCTCTTTTTGTTTTGGCGCGCCACGAAGGCTAATGGGTTGACGGCCTAGGAACTGAGGCTGCTGCGGCGGCGCTTCGCGCGGGCGGTGGCGATCGTCCGGGCGATGGCCAGGAACTCGCTGGCCTTCAGCACGGCCCCGATGCTGAGCCGGGGGTCGCCGGAGAGCACGGGCACGACAATATCCTCCGCGGAGCATCGAGAAACCAGATGCAGGGCTTGAAACTGGATCTCGGGCACGGTGAGGAAGTGTAGATCGTAGGCGTTCTTTTTCAGGTGAGCCAGCTTTTGCACTTCATTGATGCGCTGGTAGATCAGTGCCGCCAAGTCGCCTTGGGCAAATGAGTGCAGGCTGGCCCCCATCTTGTCTGTCGCGTTGGGGATCTCGCAAATGGTGATGCTGCCGGCAGACTTGGCGTCTCCGTCAGTGACCCAATTGCCAAGGTACAGCACGCGGCAGCCGCGGACAACGACCGCTTCCAAGCCGGCGCCTGCCAGCAGATCTTCTTCGAAAAGAGTGCCGCAGGGAATGTGACATACCTTGCTTTCGTCGCACTGATTTCCGGTGACATCCTGGAGTGCCTGGGAATAGAGGGATAGCAGGTCCTTTGAGGCGGGGATCATTTGCAGTGGCATTTAGGATGGCCTCTTGACGAGAAACGTGGCGTGCCACTTTCCGGTGCCGTCCTGATAGCCCAGGTCCGGGTGGGCAAAGCGGCTGTAGTCGACACTGGTTTCGCCGGTCAGCGGATCGGCGATGGTCAGAAACTGCACGCCGGATGGGGTGACGGAGTAGCCGCGGATGGTGATGAAGTGGCCGCGGTTGGTGACGTTGCTATGCTTGTCACGCCACTTGATCAAGACGCAGACGGGCCGGCCGGCGTTGATCTCCCGGCGCACAGCAGTGAACGAAATCGGCTTGACGATCGGCTCTCCGGACAGCAGGTCCAGCTTCTGCAGCTCCTCGTGCAGAAAGCCCGATATGTTGCAGCTATCACCACCGGCACCGCAGCAGGACCTCTTTAGGCTCCGCCCGACTATCTGGCACTGGGTTCTTTCGGTCGCCGGGCGGAATAGACGGTCGACACTGACCGTCACCGCCGCCCAGCACCATTCACTGTTCTTTTGACGCTCCAGGGCAAAGCTAACTTCGGCCTTGGTGCTTCTGGCTGGCGCGGTGCGGCCAGAACTAGCCGTCTTGCGAGCGCTTGCCGCCATGAGGTCTACTGCAAGTCGGTGGTGGAAGTGTTGCTGCCACCGGCTGACTTCTTGGCCGGAGCTTTCTTGGCCGGAGCTTTCTTGGCCGGAGCTTTCTTGGCTGGGGCCTTCTTGGCTGGGGCCTTCTTGGCTGGGGCCTTCTTGGCTGGGGCCTTCTTGGCGGCAGCGACCTTCTTGGGGGCTGCGCCGCCGCCGGTCAGATCGGTGGTCTGGGAGTTGTTCCCGCCGCCGCCGCCGAGGTCTACTGTGGGGGAGTTGTTACCGCCGGCCATGGTGGCCTCCTTGGTTCAGGTTCTGATGGGCCGCGCGCGTTGTGGGCGGGTTGATGAGGGCCATGTCACTTGATCTCCCTTCAGGTCTCACTTGGAGTGATTGCTATATACAATCACATAGCCCTCCGGCTAAGTCAACGGTGATTGATGTTCAGGGGCGGGTGGCGGCTCGGAGCCTTTGAACGAAGGCTTCGGTCCGGATGATGCCGCTGGCTTCCGGCCATCGGGAGAGGTCTTCCAGGAGGGCGCGGGGGGCGGGTTCCAGGCATTTGAGGGCGCTCTCCAGATCGCCAGCTCGTTGGTAGGCGAGGGCCGCCCAGTACATGGTGTCGCTATCTCGCGGCGCCAGTTGGAGGGCCTGGGCCGCTTCCAGTTGTGCGCGCTGGGGCTCTCCGGTCTGGGCGCATAGATAGGCCAGCATGGCGCGGAAGCGGCTGCCGCGGGGCTGCGAGATGACCAACTGCTCCGCCAAAGTGCGGGCGCGGCGGAACGCGGACTGGGCCAGTTCCGCGCGGGCCGTGCCCTGATAGGCAACGCCCAGATAGAGCCAAGCATAGGTGTCCTGGGGGGCGAGAGTGGTGGCTTTCAGCAATGGTTCCAAGGCATCATCCCCGCGGCTTAGGTAGAGCAATACATGTCCCAACTGGACCAGCGTGTCGGCGGTGACCTCCTGACTGAGCGCCGTGCGCAATTCCGACTGGGCTTCGGCAAAACGGCCTTGATCCTGATAGACCACGGACAAGCGCAGGTGCAACGAGGCCCGCTTGGGCGCCAACTGTATGGCGCGGAGCAAGGCCTTTTCCGCTTCAGCCAGGTTTGATTGCGAGGCGTGCAACACGGCCAGTGACTGGTAGATGCGGACATCCTCCGGTGCCAACCGCTGGGCTTCCCGGTAGGCCTGCAAGGCTTCTGGCAACTGGCTGCGCTGATAGTAGAGCTCGCCCAAGCGGCGGTAAGCATCCGGATGCGGCGGCTGGAATTCAGTGGCTCGTAGCATGCGGGCCACTGCCTGCTCCAGGCGCCCGGCATCGGCTTCAACCAACCCTGCGATGCGATGGACTTCCGCACAATCGGAGTTGCGCAATTCGGCCTGTTCCAGGGAGGCCGCCGCTTGCTGCCGCCAGGATGCGACCTTGGTGAGGAAGGCTTTGCGGCGCTGCACCTCGGCTAAGGCGGCGTAGGGGAGCGCCGAAGTGGGGTCAAGTGCCGCGGCCTGCAATAGTTGAGCCAACGCCTGGTCCTGCTGGGTGTCATCTTTGAAGAGCTCCAGCCCTCGTTGATAGGCGGGTTGAGCCTGCGCGTTGACGGTGGTGGCCCCTTGCAGGGCCGGAAGATGCAGCGCCCGGCTGACGACGCCGGTTAAGGCGATGGGTGCGAAGCCCAACTGGTCCGGGGCGTAATTGGCTGCCCATTCAAGAGCCGGTACGCCGGTGCGTAGGTCCACCAAAACGGCATGCACGGCTACCTTGCCGGACCGCGGGGTGAGGTCCACGGTCAGGCGGTGGGTGGCGGTGCTCCAGTCGCGCGTCTTGACCGAAAGGCCGAGTTGCGGGCTGTCCTTCAACTGACCCAAGGCTTCCAGCGTCTGCTGCCGCAATTGCTGCGCATCGACAGCGACCCCGACTGCCACCTGGATGGGCGGCAGTTCCAGGATGGCGTTCTGCGCCGGCTTGGTGGCTTGCCAGTAGGTGCCGACCGCGGCCAGAGCGGCCAGCAGCAGTGCTCCGGCGGCGATATAGGCGCGGCGCTTGAGCTGAGAAGGGCCCAGCGCTTCCAGGATCTGCTGGGCCGATGAAAAGCGTTGCGCCGGGTCCGGGTGCAGACACTTGGCCAGGATCCCATCCCAGCGGGAGCCCAGTGGGGGGAGGGTTTCTGGAGTGATCACGGTGGGCTGAGTGCTGCGATTGGCCGGTTGCGCCAACTGCTGCACGTCGATCGAGGCGGTGGAGGCCAGCATGGCCGCGCGCGCTTGGGGCTGATAGCCGGAGATCAGTTCATAGAGGACGACGCCTAGCGCATAAATGTCGGTGGCGACATTGGTGCGCGAACCACGGAAAAGCTCCGGGGCCATATAGCCGGGCGAGCCGCCGCCGGTGTTTTGGACGGAGACCCCGTGGGCCAGGCCAAAGTCGGTGATGACGGTCCGCAGGGAGCCATCCGGATTCTTGGCCAGAATCAAGTTGGCGGGTTTCAGGTCGCCGTGAACGATGTTGTGGCGGTGGGCTTCGGCCAGCCCGGCGCAGACCTGCCGGGCAATGGTTTCAGCCTCGTCAGCGGGAACTGGCCCTTCCCGCAGGCGGAGAAACAGGGTGGGCCCGTTCAGCAGTTCCATGGTGAAGAACTCCACTGGCCCGTCGGGCGTCTCGATGGAGTGGATCTCGTGGATCTTGCAGAGGTTGGGGTGGCTGACTTCGGTGGCCAGGCGAACTTCCGGACGGAGGTGACGGTCGCGGCCGGCGCGGGCGCACTTCAGCGCGATCGGCCGGTCCAGCTTCTCATCGAAGGCCTCATAGACGACGCCCATCCCACCCTGGGCGATGCGCCGGACGATGCGGAAACGCTCCAGCAGCAGTTGGCCGGGCGAGAGCGGATCGTACGGCGTATTGGGCAGCGTGGTGGACATCGTCCCGGGAGCTATCCCATGGTATCCGAGGCGGGAGGAAGGTGCGACGGGGAACGGGCTTGCTATGAGGGCGAGGATTTCCGAAAGACCGACATCCCTTCCGTGTCCTGGAAGAGTAGGCCGGAAAGGAAAAGGCCCCGGCGGGAAGATCCCTCGGGGCCTTTTCGTACTTTCCAGTCGAGACAGTTTACAGGTGTTGGTCGAGCAGTTTGGTGATTTCACCTTTGGGCACAGCGCCCACGATCTGGCCGACGGGCTTGCCGCCCTTGAACAGCAGCAGGGCGGGGATGCCGCGGATGCCGTAACGGGATGCCGTCTGCTGGTTTTCGTCCACATTCAGCTTGCCGACCTTCACCTTGCCGGCGTAGTCATCGGCGACGGCGTCCACCGTGGGGCCCAGCATGCGGCAGGGGCCGCACCATTCCGCCCAAAAGTCCACGAGCACCGGCGTTTCGGCCTTCAGGACGTCGGCGTCAAAAGCGCCATCGGTAAAGTTAACAGTATTTTGTCCAGCCATTGGCTTCTCCTACTTCAGTTCGGTTGGATGCGGAGCGATTTCGAAAAGATTCAGGGTCTCCGGCTACAGCGAGCGGTAAAGTTCCCGGTAGGCCTGGACGGTCTGCTTCCACGAAAAGTCCTGGCCCATCGCCCGGACTACCATCGCCTGCCAGCCGGCCGGATCGTTGCGGTAGACCTCCAGGGCGCTCCGGATGGCCAACAACATTTCCCATCCGTTGTATCCCCAGAACTTGAAACCCGTTCCTGCATCAATCGTATCATCCAGGCCGCCGGTGGCCCGCACGATGGGGATGGTGCCGTAGCGCAGGGCGTAGAGCTGCGACAGGCCGCAGGGTTCGTACTTGCTGGGCATCAGGAACATGTCGGAGCCGGCGTAAATCTGATGCGCGAGGGCGTTGGAAAAGCCCAGGTAGGCGCGGACCTTTGCTTTATGGAACTCTTCCATGTGCCAGAACATGGTCTCCTGGCGGGGGTCGCCGGAGCCGAGCAAGATGAAGGTGATGTCTTCGGCGCAGAACTCATGGAAGACCTGGCCCAGCAGGTCAAAGCCCTTCTGGTCGGCCAGTCGGGAGACGACGCCGATCAGGGGCCGGTCGATGACTTCCTCCACCGGGAAGCCAAACTGTTTGAGGAGCGCAGCTTTGCAGTTGCGCTTGCCTTCCAGGGCCTCCGCTGAGTAGATGTCGGCGATGTGCGGATCTGTCTCTGGATTCCATTCGGTGTAATCGACGCCGTTGAGCAGTCCGGTGAGTGCTCCGGAACGGGCGCGGAGTAGGCCGTCCAGGCCCCAACCGTATTCGGCGGTCTGGATTTCACGGGCGTAGTTGGGGCTGACGGTGGTGACCCGGTCGGCAAAGACGATCCCGGCTTTCATGGTGCTGCCCATGCCGTTGAATTCCACCAGATCGCTGCGCCAGTAGCTGGAATTGAGGCCAACAGCCGCCAGTTGGGACGGCGGGAACAATCCGCGGTGCTCCAGGGAATGGATGGTCATGACGGTCTTGATTCGGGCCATCGCGGCGTCGCCGGGGAAGAAATTCTTCAGGTAGAGGGGCAGCAGGCCGGCCTGCCAGTCATGGCAATGAATGACGTCCGGGCGGAACAGGTGCCGGGCCACTTCGAGCGCGGCGCGGCAGAGGGCGCCGAAGCGGACGTGGTCGTCGTCGTAGCCGTAGAAGTTGTCGCGGTCGTAGAGCGGCGGGCAATCGACCAGGTAGTGGGCGACGCCGCGCAGGTCGAGTTGGTAGATGTCGGCCAGGTAGTAGCCGCCGGACATCCAGATCTGGAGGTCACCGAAGACTTTGCGCAAGCCAGCGAGCGGGATGCGACGGTAGCGCGGCAGCACGACGGCCGTTTCGATGCCGGCTTCCACCAGCACCGGCGGCAACGCGCCCAGGACATCGCCCAGTCCGCCACTTTTGGCGAAAGGGGCCACCTCTGATCCAACCATCAACACGCGCATTGGTTTGGTTCTCGCTCCCGTTCTGGAACTACCCTTCGGTGACCTTGCCGGTCTCGTAGTCCCAGCTCATGCGGCGGCCCTTGCGATAGGCCATGTTGGCCAGGTGAGCCGCGCCACAGGCGGCTAAGCCTTCGGCGGCGGTTTCTGCGAGCGGCTTGCCGGTGCGGACGGCTTCGATGAACTTTTCCTGATGGTTCATGGCTGGGTCGGTCGAGTACTCGACAGGCTTCTTGGGAGACGGACGCCAGTCGCCGGCCTTTTTCAGATACTGCTCGCGCATTTCGGCGGGCCAGCCGAGTGAGCCATAGCGCTGCACGGGGGAGGGTTCATTTTCGGGATAGAAGACGAGCTTGGATCCGCCGCCGCGGCTGCTCTCAAATACGAGCGAACCTTCGGTGCCCATGATGGTGACCGGTTGTCCGGGGCGGCCGTTGTTCAGGTTGACGTACATGTCGACGACGAAGCCGGGTTCGTACTCGAAGATGGAGTTCATGACGTCGGGGACGGTGCGGCCATCTTTCCAGCGGTAGAGCCCGCCCAGGCTGACGACGCTTTTGGGCGCCTTGACCGGCATGACGCCATGCGTGAGCGTGAGCAGGTGGACAAACAGATCGGTGGCGACGCCGCCCGAGTATTCCCACCAGCAGCGCCACCGGAAGAAGACTTTCGGGTCGAAGGCCCGCTTGGGGGCGGGGCCGATGAAGCGGGCCCAATCGATGGTGGTGGGCGAGGCGTCGGGCGGCACGGGGTAGACCCAGGCGCCTTCGGCCGAGTTCCGATTATTCGACATCCGGATCATGTTGACTTGGCCCAGGACGCCGGACTTGATGATCTCGCGGGCCTTGACCGCCGCCGCGGAGGAGCCAGCGCTGGAGCCCACTTGCAGAACCTTGCCGGACTTTTCGACCACGCGGCGGAGTTCGACGCCTTGCTCAATGGACCAGGTCATCGGCTTTTCGAGATAGACATGCTTGCCCGCGGCAAGCGCATCGAGGGCCATCTTCAAGTGCCAGTGGTCCGGCACGGCGATGACGACGGCATCGACATCTTTGCGGGCGAGAATCTCCTGGTAGTCGCGGGTGACGGGCAGGTCGGCGCGCGTGGCCTCGCGGACGGCGGTGAGGTGGCCGTCGTAGATATCGCAGGCCGCCACAATTTCGGCTCCGGCGACTTTCTTGAAGTTCTCGAGCAGCTGCGTGCCGCGGATGCCGACGCCGATGGGGGCAATGTTGATTTTGTCGTTGGCCGCGAAGGCGGTGGATGCCGCGGCGGCGGTCAGCAGGGCGCCCCGGCGGGTAATGGAGATGCCTGTGGTCATCGAAGGCTACGTTACCATGAGGGCAGGATGGAGGCACCCCAGACAGCACTCGACGCCGCCCTTGGGCAAGTGAAACGCATCGCCGAAAGCGAGCAACGGGCTTTGGCGGAGCGGCTGAATCAAGGCGTGCGGCGGTTGCGCCAAGCGGCCGACATGGCTGAATGGACAGCGACGCTGCTGGACATCACGGGTCGGTTCTGTTCGAAGAGCACGTTGGTGCCTGCGGCGGAAGCGAAGGCGGCGGCGCTGGCCAGCGTGATCGAAAGCGGCGAGCTGGTGGTGGCCGTTCGCACGCGCGATGAAGTGTCGGACCGGTTTGCCGGCCCGGGGCGCGTCTATCTGTTTCCGATCGCTAAGGCATTTGTGCTGGTGGCGGAAGAGCCGGTGGAGCCGAGCGCGCTTGAGTTGCTGACCTCAGTGGCGGCGTTGGCCCGTCCGCAGGACAAGACGCTGCTGGCGATTGCCGCTGCGCCTGCTCCGGCGGCGCGGCCTGGTTGGGAGTCCTTGCCTAAGGCCGAGCAAGAGCTGCATCTCCGGGCGCAACGGTTTGCTCGGGTGAAGGTGGCCGAGATGCTGATGGCTTATCCGGATGCGGTGGCGGCCGGACGCGAGGGTGGGCGTCTTTACGACACGTTGCAACTACCGATTGACGGCGCGCGTCGTCAGTATGAGAGCGACTTCATGAGTGCGTCAGCGACGATGGTGGACTACCTGCATTTAGAGCTGGTGCGGACGCTGGCGCAGGATGACGACCTGCGGTTGGGAGAAGAGTATCCGGGCCCTCTGGCTTAGTTGCGCGGGATTGATGGTGCTGGCCGGGGCTGGCTATGGCCAGTCGGCTGAGGCGCTGGCGCGCACGCTGCGCACCAAGCCGACGGTGCCGGGCCGTACCGCGCTGCAGAAGTTTGCGCAGGCGCATCCCAAGGATCAGGCCGGGGCGGTCGCTCAACTGGCGCTGGCGGTGCACGACATTGAAAGCAAGGTGCCGGAGCGGGCGATCAGTTCCTTACGATCGCTGGAGAAGCGATTGCCGCACTTGCGGGACTACCTCCACTTCTTTCTCGCGCAAGCGTTGGCGGACAACGGCCAGTATCGCGAGGCGGTGAAAGCGGCGCTGGAAGTGACGGCCTCGCCGGTGGAGACCAGGGCGGTAGCGCTGGCGGTGCGGGCTTACCTTCAACTGAGCGAAGCGGACAAGGCGGTGGCGCTGGTGCGGGACCGCTATGCGCGTCTGGATCAACCGGCGGCCGAAGCTTTGCTGGGCAACGCGCTGGATGCGGCGGGGCAAGGCGCTGCGGCAGCGCAAGCGTGGACGCATCTTTATGTGGCCCACCCGAAAACCTCCGAAGGCGCGGCGGCGCGCGCGGCACTGCTGCGGGTGGGCATCGCGTTGAATACGCGTCAACGATTGGAGCGGGCGCACCGGCTGTTCGAGCTCAACGACAACACTGAGGCACGGACGGAGTATCTGGCGGCGATGAATGAGCTGACCGGTCGGGACCGCGATCTGGCGCGGGTCCGCGTGGGCGCCACTCACTACCGGGCGAAGGAGTACGCCGCGGCGCTGAAGGTGCTGCGTGAGGCGACGGCGGCCGTTCCTGAGGCGGATGCGGAGCGGTTGTACTGGTTGACCGAGGCGGCCCGCAAGGCCAAGGAGACTTCCCTGATGGAGGAGAGCGCGGCAGCGATCCGGCGTCTGTACCCGGCTACCCGTTGGGCGACGGAGGCGCTGGCGTCAGTAGGCAATTCGCTGCTGGCTTCCGAGCAGTATCCCGAGTCGCAGAGGTATTTTGCGCTGTGTGCCGAAACGCAATCGAATTCAAGCTCGCTGCCTTATTGCCACTGGAAGGTGGCCTATCAGGCCTACGCTGACCGGCGCGCGGATGCCTATCAGCAACTGAATGCTTTTGCAGAACGGTTCCCGGTGGCCAACCAGGCCAGTGCGGCCTGGTATTTTCTGGGCCGATTGGCGGAGACGCAGAAGAACATGACCGTGGCCCGGAACTTCTATACGCGGG
This sequence comes from Bryobacteraceae bacterium, assembly GCA_947458745.1. Classification (GTDB taxonomy): domain Bacteria; phylum Acidobacteriota; class Terriglobia; order Bryobacterales; family Bryobacteraceae; genus JAPKYZ01. The sequence goes on from CANGYQ010000022.1 coordinate 45,187, forward strand.
TGGCGGAGCAGTTTCCGAACTACTACTACGGCGTGCTGGCTCGCGAGCGGGGCGGCGTCGCGGGACGGGTGATGGATGCACAGCGGCTGAGCTTTGAGCCTTCCGCGGATCTGAAGCTGCGGCAGGAGAGGGCGGGGCTGCTGGCCACGGCTGGTCTTGATGACTATGCCGAACGAGAGTTGCGTTACGCCGGGCGGCAGGGTGTCCCAGCGCATCAATTGGCGTTTGCCTTGGCCAAACTGACCGACCGGCGCGGTGAGCCGGATCGGGCGATGCGGTTTATCAAGGGCATCTTTCCGGGCTATCTGTCGGTGCCGATCGAGGGAGCGTCGAAGGAGTTTTGGCGGCTGGTCTATCCGCTGCCCTACCGCGAGGATGTCGAGCGATTTGCGCGGAGCCAGAACCTGGACCCGTATCTGGTGGCGGGCTTGATCCGGCAGGAGTCCGAGTTTAATCCGAAGGCGCTGTCACGCACGAAAGCGCAGGGGCTGATGCAGGTGATGCCCGCGACGGGCCGCGAGATCAGCCGCAAGCTGGGCATCAAGGGCTTTACGCTGGCCATGCTCTACAAGCCGGAAATCAGCCTGCAGATGGGCACCTACCATTTCCGCAAGTGGCTGGATGCCGAGGATGGTCAAGTGGAAGTGACGCTGTCGGCCTACAATGCGGGCAAGACGCGCGCGGACCGGTGGCAGAAGTATGGCCCATTCCGGGAGCCGGCGGAGTTTGTCGAGATCATCCCGTTTTTGGAGACCCGGGATTATGTGCAGGCCGTGATGCGAAATGCGGATATGTACCGGAGGCTCTACGGGCCTGCGGGCAAGACGCAGACGACGGTGGCGGCGAACTAGCGGGCGTTTCGGCTAATCTCAATAAATGGCTGGGACAGTACTTTCAGCGAACCGCCAGCGGTTTGCCAGCGCGCGGACAGCGCAGTTTACCGAATCGGTGATCCGGGAGATGACGCGTCAGGCGATCATCCATGGCGCGGTGAATCTGGCGCAAGGCTTCCCGGATTTTCCGGCTCCAGCGGACATCAAAGAGAAGGCCTGCGAGGCGATCAACGCGGACATCAATCAATATTCGATCACCTGGGGTGCGAAGCCGCTGCGTGACGCGATTGCGCGCAAGTATCGCGAAACCTATGGTGCCGAGTTTGACCCGCAGCGCGAGATCACGGTCTGCTGCGGCGCTACCGAGGGGATGATCGCAACGTTGCTGGCCACGACGAATCCGGGCGACGAGATCGTGGTGTTTGAGCCGTTCTATGAGAACTATCACCCGGACACGATGTTGTGCGGGGCGACGCGGCGTCTGGTGACGCTGTACCCGCCGGCGGCGGAAGGTGGCGTGTGGAGCTTTGACCGCGAAGAATTGGCCCGGGCCTTCAACAGCAAGACCAAAGCCATCATTTTGAATACGCCCAACAATCCCACCGGCAAAGTGTTTGACCGGGGGGAACTGGAGTTTATCGCGCAGCTTTGCCAGGAATATGATGTGCTGGCGATCACCGATGAGATCTACGAGCACATTCTTTACGACGGCACCGAGCATGTCCCGATGATCACGTTGCCGGGTATGCGGGACCGGTGCATCACCATCAATTCGATGTCGAAGACGTATTCGGTGACCGGCTGGCGGGTGGGCTGGGTGTTGGCCGCGCCGGACCTGACCGAGACGATCCGCAAGGTGCATGACTTCTTGACCGTCGGCGCGGCGTCGCCGTTGCAGGCGGCGGGGGTCCATGCGTTGGCCTCTCCCGTAAATTACTACACAGATTTGTCGGAGCACTATCGCGAGCGGCGCGACAAGTTAGTGGAGATCTTGCGCGAGGCGGGCTTCAAGCCGTTTACGCCGCAAGGCGCTTACTATGTGATGGCCGACATTTCTGCTTTTGGCTTTCCTGATGACCACGCGTTTGCGCGGCATTTGGTGGAGCACGTCGGCGTGGCGGCGGTGCCGGGGTCGAGTTTTTTTGAAGATCCGGCGAAGGGGTCGCAGCTGATCCGCTTCTGCTTCTGTAAGAAATATGAGACGTTGGAGGCCGCCCGGGAGAAGTTCCGGCGGCTGTCCTGAGGCTGATTTCACAATGCTTCCGGCCTTTCTGGTTCCTGAAATCGACGCTGAGGAGAATGGCAGCGGCCCGGCCCTGGATGTGAGCGGGCAGGCGGGGCGGGTGCTGCGCTTGACGCTGGGTATCACGCGGGCGCTGGAGCAGCAGAGCCTGGATGTCAGTATTTGGGGCTCAAGCGACGGCGTTACCTGGAGTGAGCATCCCGTGGTCGCATTTCCGCAGAAGTTCTACGGCGGGACTTACTCGATGCTGATGGACCTGAGCAAGCATCCGGAGGTGCGTTGGGTGCAGGCGCACTGGAAGATGAACCGTTGGGGGCGGGGAAGTCTGAAGCCGATGTTTGGGTTCTACCTGTTTGCGCAGGCCTTGGAGTCCGGCTTGGCCGCCTAAGAGCGTGAGGCGATGCTAGCGCCAGCCTTGCCAGACATACGCGCGGAAGCGGCGGGCGATGGTGAAGCCGTAGTTGCGGTAGAGGTGGACGGCGCTGCTGTTGCTCCCGGTGACGGTGAGGCTGGCGTCCCGGCAGCCGCAGGCGGCGAAACTGTTGAGCGAGAAGGCCAGGAGGGCTCCGCCCAAGCCTTGGCTTTGGGCATGAGTGCCCACGCAGATCTGCGTGATATGGCCCGTGTGCGGCGCGACCATGCTGGTGAGCGACAGGCCCGCTAGGCGGCCGGTGCGATCAATGGCGGCCACCGCGCCTTCCGAGAAAAAGTTGCCGCAGCCGGGGTACTGCACGATGTTGAGCAGGAAGCGCCGGGCACCGGCCACATCGCGGTACTGGTCATTGATCTGGCTGTCGATGTGGTGGCGGTAACAGTCGGCGATCAGGTGAGCGGCTTCTTCCTGACGGAGTTCAGTCCAGGGGACCAGTTCGTAGCCCTGGGGGATGGCGAACGGTACCGGTTGTGTGGTGCCGGCCATCATGAAGAGCCGGTCGAACACCGTGAGGTTCCGCCAGGCGGGCAGCCGTTCCGGTGCGACCCGGAGCAGCAACAATTGCGATTCGGCGCGGCGGATGGACGTGCGCTGCTGGATTTCGCGCATGGCGGTTTGCAGCAGGCGGAGGTCGAGATCCAGGCCGGAGTAGGCCTGCAAAACGTAGACATCGCCGATCAGCGCCTTGTGGTCTTCCTCGACGAAGTAGATGTAGCCGGCCAGGCGACCGCTGACGAAGCAGGCAAAGCCTTCCAGGCCGCGCATGTCGAGATAACGCCGGACTAGCGCGGCGGAGGGGGCGAAGTCCCAACTGAGTTCCCGCCGCCAGACCGCAGTTTCCTCAACCAGCAGGTCTTCCAGGTCTTGGGCTTGCAGGTGCCGCAAGGGCACCATCTCGGCATGGGCGGAGTCAATTGAGGCGGTGGCCATCCATTTACCGGGGCGGACCCGCTTTCAAGAACCGCTTGATAGAGGCCGCCGCCTGACGGGTGCGGTGGTGGTTTTCGATGAAGGCAAACCGCACGTGGCCATCGCCGGAGGGGCCGAAACCGATGCCCGGGGCGACGCCGACGAGCGCTTTCTCCAGCATCAGTTTGGCGAAATTCAACGAGCCCATCTCGCGGAAGGGCTCCGGTATCGGGGCCCACAGGAACATCGAACCCTGTGGCTTTTCGATGGGCCAACCGGCCTTCTTGAGGCTATCGACCAGGACGTTGCGCCGCTTTTCGTAGATCTCGCAGATCTTCTTGGTCTCTTCTTCGCAGTCGCGCAGGCCGATGATAGCGGCGATTTGGATGGGCTGGAAGATGCCGTAGTCGAGATAGCTTTTGATGCGGGCCAGGGCGGCGATCATGCGCGGGTTGCCCAGGCAGAAGCCGACGCGCCAGCCCGCCATGTTGTAGCTTTTGGTCATCGAGAAGATCTCGACGGCATGTTCCTTGGCGCCTTCGACCTGCAGGATGCTGGGGGGCTTGTAGCCGTCGAAGCCCAAGTCGGCATAGGCGAAATCGTGCAGCACCATGGTGCCGTGCTGGCGGGCCAGTTGGATGATCTCCTTGAAGAACTCCAGGTCCACGCACTGGGTGGTGGGGTTGTGCGGGAAGTTGACCAGGATCATTTTGGGCTTCCGCGCGGAGGTGGCAAACAGGTCCTTCAGCCGGTTGAGAAACTCGGCCGGTGTCGGCATGGGCAGCAGGCAGGCATGCCCTTCCGCCATGATGACGCCCCATTGATGAATGGGATAGGCCGGGTCCGGGGTGGCCACGACATCGCCCGGGCCGAGCACGGCAAACATGAGGTGCGCCAGTGCGTCCTTTGCTCCGATCGTCGCGATGACTTCGTTGTCGGGGTCGAGCGTGACACCGTAGTTGCGCTCATACCGGCGGGCGATCTCGATGCGGAGATTTGGGATGCCCTTGGAGACGGAATAGCGATGGTTGCGCGGGTTGCGGACGGCCTCGATGAGTTTGCTGACAATCGGCTTGGGCGTGGGCCCATCGGGATTGCCCATGCCGAAATCGACGACATCTTCGCCCGCAGCGCGCAGGCGCGCCTTCATCTCATTGGTGATGGCAAACACATACTGGGGCAGCTTCGAAATGCGATAGAAATCGCCGGAGTCAGACACAGACATATTCCTTCATTGTAAAATGAAGCGGATGAGCGCTTTACCCAATGCCTTGCTGTACTCGCTGGCGGCGCTGGCGGTGTATGCGGCGGTGATCCGGTTGGCCGTGGCCGTGATGCCGGAGTTGTTCGCCCGGGCCAAGGCGGATGGCGCGGGGGCCCTGTCGGCGGCGATCGTCCTGGGGGCGGCGCTGATCATCGCGGCGACGCTGCACTAGGCCGGACTTCGTTTTGAATTATGAAACTATTTTAATTCGAGGTGCGTCGGAGTGTGCGAGGTGCACTAGTTCCCATGGTTTCTGCTCGTTTAACCCAGCTGATCGAGTCCAATTGGAGGGAGATCGCCGAATTGGCTGCCCGCCGGTTGGCGGCTGATCCCCGCTCTTCCAACTATCACCAAATGAAGCCCGCCGAGATTCATGATCGGGCTTATGAGATTCTGCACAACCTCAGCTTCTGGCTGGTGGCGGGTGACCGGGTGGAGCTTCACCGGCGCTACGTCGCCCTTGGTCAGATCCGGTGTGCGGAAGGGATGCCGGCGATGCAGGTGGTGCGGAAGCTACAGGTGATCAAGCAAGCGGTGCGCGAATATGTGCGGGACCACCGCATGGGGCCGGACGTGGTGGAACTGCATGGAGAGTATGACCTGACATCGGCGCTGGACTTGTTCTTTGACGAAGCGATCTACGGCATTGTCAAAGGCTTTGAACTTCAGTGGGAGTTCGACGAAGACCGGATGGATTCGGTGTTGAACGGCCCTAGCGCGTAAGCCCGGCCAGCAACAGCGCGGTGAGGTCGGCGATCAGGATATTGCCGGGGTTGTCGGGCGAATAGTCTACGTTGGGCATCCCGTCCACCGTGATGGCGATCGCCAAGCGGCCCTTGGGGCTGTAGACCAACCCGACATCCGAGCGAAGAGCGTCGAGTGAGCCGGACTTGGATGCAACCGGCATTTGGGCTTCGATACGCCGGCCGATGCCGTCTTTGTACTGCTGCCGCTTTAAGGTGGCGATGATCTCCTTCGAAGCGGCGGGGCTGACGATCTGGCCGCGTTCCAGCATTTCGAGCAGCCGCCCCATCTCCCGTGGGGAAGATGAGCCGATCCCGAAGCGCTTGTTGACCGCCAGCAGACCTTGCCGGCTGTGGCCAGAGGGGTTGGGCTTGAGATTCTTGCCATCGCCCAGAATCTTTCGCATGGAACGGGTGGCGACGAATCCCCATTGCTCCAGACATTCGTTGACGTAGTCGGCTGAGATCCGGTCGAGGATCAGGTTGGTGGCGGTGTTGTCGCTGATGACGATCATGACGTGACCGAGGTCACGGATGGAGAGCCGCGTGCCGTTGGCTAGTTCGCGGATGACGCCTGAGCCCGCCACTTTGTCATCGGCATTCAAGGGCACGGTCTCCTCCATGCGCAGCTTGCCGGCGGCCACGGCTTGGTAGACGGCGCAGAGGATGGGGAGCTTAATTGTCGAGGCGGTGCGGACCTGCTCACTGGCCCCCCGGCCGTACTCAGCACCGGAATCGAGATTCTTGGCGGCGATCCAGACCTGACTGCCGGGGTGCTGTTGCGCGAAGCGGCTGATGGATGGCTCAATGGCGGCCAGCGGTGATTCCATCTCTCGATTATGGCGAATGTTGCGATTGGGCCCACGCAGTTGTGCGAAATTGGGGAGAGCTTCCCTTGTTTCCCATAGCTGAGTATTGGTGGGTGTACCTTGCCTTCACGGGCTTGATTATTGTCTTGTTGGCGCTGGATCTGGGCGTCTTTAACCGGACGCCGCACGAGATATCGCTAAAAGAATCGACCATTTGGACCGTGGTGTGGTTCCTGGTGGCGGGCGGCTTCAACTGGGTCTTCTATCTTTGGGCCACGACGCAACTGCCGCCTGAATTGGCCCGCCAGGTGGGTCTCGAATTTGCCGCCGGGTATCTGGTGGAGCGGGCGCTGAGCTTCGACAACATTTTCATTTTTGTCGTGGTGTTTAACTACTTCGCGGTTCCGCCTCGCTTTCAGCACCGCGTCTTGTTCTTTGGCATTGTGGGGGCGTTTGTGTTCCGGGCCATCTTTGTCGGCCTGGGAGCAATGCTGATGAGCTACCACTGGGTGGTGATGTTCTTTGGCGTTTTGCTTCTGTACACGGGCGGCAAGATGGCTTTTGGGCTGGGCGAAGAGTCGATTGAGCCGGAGCGGAACCCGATCATCAAGCTGCTGCGGCGCTTTCTGCCGGTGACACCAGAAATGGATGGCGAACGCTTCTTTAAGCGCATTGATGGTGTTCTGCATGCGACGCCGCTGATGGTGGGATTGCTGTTTCTGGAACTGACTGACGTAGTGTTCGCCATCGATAGCGTGCCGGCGATCTTCGCCTTAACCAAAGAGCCGCTGGTGGTGTTTACCTCCAACATCTTTGCCATTCTGGGCTTGCGGGCGATGTACTTTATGCTGGCGGGTGCGTTGGACCGGTTCCATCTGCTGAAGTATGGCCTGGCGGGAGTGCTGATCTTTGTGGGCCTGAAGATGGTTTGGTGGAATGGCGTCCAGGCCCCGCATATCCCGATCGTCTGGTCGCTGGGCGTGATTGCGGCACTGCTGGTGAGCTTTGTCGTACTGTCGCTGGCGATCCCGCCCAAGCGGAGCTGACGCCGTGGTGCCTGCCGGGCCGAGTGACGTGCCAGCCGAGCGGTTGCCGGGCCTGGACTTGCTGCGTGCCCTGATGATGATGATGGGGATCGTGGTGCATGCCGGGATCCCCTATGCCAGCGGAGGGACTTCTTCCGGCTACTGGGTTTCGCCGGTGCGAAGCCTTGGCGTAACGGTTCTCTTGTTGGTGATCCATCACTGGCGCATGCCGGTGTTCTTTTTCCTGGCCGGATTCTTCGGGCGGCGCCTGCTTTTGCGCTACGGCGGTGAGCATTTCCTTCGCAACCGGGCCCGCCGTATTCTGCTGCCGTGGATGGTGAGCCTGTCCCTGATGACGCCAGTGATGGTTTGGGTGGCACGTTGGAACGGCTCAGCCGAAAAGCACGCGGCCCCGCTGCATTTGTGGTTCCTCGAGTATCTGTTGTTGTTCTCGTTGGCGCTGGCGGCCATGTGGTGGTGGGATGCCCTGGGTTGGCTGGACCGGATGGGCCAATGGCTGTGGGGCGAGTGGGGGCGCGTCTGGATGATTGCGCCAACGGCCTTGGCGCTTCAGCTTTTCCCGTTTGCAGTGGTGCCTTATCCGGCGGAGTTTCTGCCCTGGTGGGAGGTGGTGGTGACGCACGGCTGGTTCTATGCGGCGGGTGCGATGTTTGGCGCGGTGCATCCGGCCTTGCCGTGGCGATGGTTGGGGCTGGTGGCGGTGGTGAGTACCGGTTTCAATCTGTGGCTGACAGAGCAGTCCGTGCGGGGCGGCGCAATCCCCGCGTGGTGGTTGGCCTGCAGTGCGAGCGTCGTTATCTGGTCAACCTTGGGCGCGATGATGGGCTGGGCGATGGGGTACTCCGGCCGGGCTCCACGGTTGGTGAAGAGTATGGCCGAGGCTTCTTACTGGATCTACCTGGTCCATTTCCCGCTGGCGCTGGCCTTGCCACGCCTGCTGAGCGCGGTTCTTCCGGGGGTGGGGTGGCCTTTGGCGGCGACCGTCGGCTTGACGCTGGTGATCAGCTGGGCCACCCGACCACGACGGATCCTCTAGTGCCTAAGGTGCTGACTCCGGGAAGCGATCTGCACCCGTTTGAAACACGGGATAAAATAGAAACACCCAAGTGCCAACTCTGACCAGTTCGATGACCCGCAATACCCGGCAACGGACCGTGATCCGCCAGGTTTTTGAAGAGGCCAACCGGCCGCTGGGCGCGCCAGAAGTGCTGGATGCGGCCCAGGCCAGCGTGAATGGGCTGGGCATTGCCACGGTCTATCGAACCATCAAATCCTTGGTTGAAGATCAGTGGCTGGTGCCCGTGGAACTACCCGGTGTGCCTCCACGCTACGAGCTGGCGGGCAAGGGTCACCATCACCACTTCCACTGCAAGGGTTGCGGCAAGGTGTATGAGCTTGAAGGCTGTGTCGATAACCTGAAGCGGCTGGTCCCGGCCGGCTTCGAAGTGACCGGACACGACGTCACGCTTTCCGGGCTCTGCCTGGCTTGTGCCAGCGCGGCCTGACCTCCAATTGCTCATCGCCGGTGGATGACATAATCGAAACGCATGGCGGACCTGGCCCGAATTGGCGTTGCGATCGATTCTGATCTGCTGGAAGCTTTCGACCAGGCGATTGCCCGAAAGGGCTATACCAACCGCAGCGAAGCGTTTCGTGACCTGATCCGCGATCAATTGAGCCGGGAGCAGGACCAATGCGTTGATGCGCAAGTGGTGGGGACGATCACCTTGATCTACGATCACCATGTGCGCCTGTTGACGGAACGGTTGACTGAGACCCAACACCACCACCACGGCCTAATCGTCTCAACGCTCCATGTCCATCTGGATCGGCACGACTGCCTGGAAGTCCTGGTGGTGCGTGGTACCTCCGCCGCAGTGCGGGCAGTGGCCGATCAACTGATCGCCACCAAGGGCGTCAAGCACGGCAAGCTGGTACTCACGGCCCTATAGAAGCCACGAAAAAATCACGCAGCTCCGCGCCCGAAGCCGCAAACTTGCTGTCCGCGTCACCCCGCCCGTCCAAAAACAGCACCAATCAGCCCCAAAGCCGGAAAACTTCGACGTTTCCCGCCCCCGACGGCCTACTACCCCGCGGAAGCACCACACGAGGCGCCACCTGCTACCCAATAGCAACGAAGTCAAAGGGAAACTGAGGCAATATTTTCTTTGTTTTCAACGCATCGTCACAAAAATGCAAGATTCCACAAAAAAACACTTGCGCACCCCCCCCCTCATTGGTATTCTGACAAAGCGGCCCAAGTGGAACAAACGCAACGCAGCCGAAACGGGGCGCTTGCGGAAAGCTGAAAAGCTTGATACACTCGGGAATGTGAGGCAAGGCGCCTCACACAGTAGGAACGGCGGAAACGCCTCCCACTCCGTAGTTCTTAAGTTCTCGATTTCATTCAGACGCTTAAGGGAAACTTCACTGTAAGTCTCTCGCGTTTGAGCAAGTTTCGAGGCCTCCGTTGGCAACGTAGATCGCATCTGGTTGCTCGCGGGCAGATCTTTAACAATCTGGTTGGATGCCAAGCAAAGTCTGAGTCAAGTCTCTTAAGTTTTAACCGAGAGCGGACCAGGTTCAGGACGCTTCGAAGTGTGAAGTGCGCCTGAGCCAATACTCAAATCAAGATCAAACGAGAGTTTGATCCCGGCTCAGAATCAACGCTGGCGGCGCGCTTAACACATGCAAGTCGCACGAGAAAGGGGCAACCTGAGTAAAGTGGCGCACGGGTGAGTAACACGTGGATTATCCACTCCTTTGTGGGGAATAACCCTGGGAAACCGGGGCTAATACCGCATAAGCCCGAGAGGGGAAAGCAGCAATGCGCAGAGGAAGGAGTCCGCGGTCGATTAGCTAGTTGGCGGGGTAAAGGCCCACCAAGGCTACGATCGATAGCCGGCCTGAGAGGGCACACGGCCACACTGGCACTGAAACACGGGCCAGACTCCTACGGGAGGCAGCAGTGGGGAATCTTGCACAATGGGGGAAACCCTGATGCAGCGACGCCGCGTGAGTGATGAAGTCCTTCGGGATGTAAAGCTCTTTCGACGGGAACGATAATGACGGTACCCGGAGAAGAAGCTGCGGCTAACTACGTGCCAGCAGCCGCGGTAATACGTAGGCAGCAAGCGTTGTTCGGAGTTACTGGGCGTAAAGAGTATGTAGGCGGTTGGGCAAGTTCGATGTGAAATCTCCCGGCTTAACTGGGAGGGTGCGTCGAAGACTGCCTAGCTAGAGTGCGGGAGAGGAAAGCGGAATTCCTGGTGTAGCGGTGAAATGCGTAGATATCAGGAGGAACACCTGCGGTGTAGACGGCTTTCTGGACCGTGACTGACGCTGAGATACGAAAGCGTGGGTAGCAAACAGGATTAGATACCCTGGTAGTCCACGCCCTAAACGATGCATACTTGGTGTTGGCCATTCACTTGGTCAGTGCCGAAGCTAACGCGTTAAGTATGCCGCCTGGGGAGTAC
>CANGYQ010000023.1 GCA_947458745.1 Bryobacteraceae bacterium
CTGTCCGTTCGGCGACATAGGTAACACTTTGGCCCGGCGACATAGGTGACACTTTTGGGTGGAGCGGCCTTCTGTGTTCTCAAGGTACACCCATCGTCGAGCCGGTGGGAATGTGGGAATCGCGGAGCGATTTCCAAGGGCGGTGGGAGGAGTGGGAAACCGGGGTTTGGTTTTCCTCTCCTCCCACGGGCCGTCATTTCCACGGGCCGTCAGGGCCGCGCGTACGTCAGGGCCGCGTGCTTTGGTGACGCGGAGGCTGGCGTTGGAACTGGCGGCGGTGGGTGTCGAGCCAGCCCAGGGCCACCGGGCCGAACCAGACCTGCAGGTACCGGCCGTCCACTTCGCGCAAGCCCAAGATCTCGCCGTCGAACACCTCGCTCACAAACACCGGTTCACCCTTCCAATGCAGTTCGCCGCTGCGGCTGACCCGCCGCAGTTGGGTGCCATCGGCATACTGCAGTTCCGGAATGCGCCGCGGCATCGGGCGCGGCGATAAAACATAACGGCTGGCCGGTGTTTGATAGTCCAGAGCCTCATGCGGGCGTTCGCAGTTGTAGAGGTGCTGGAACTCGCGGAACACTTGCTGTTGCGCGCGCGGGTGTGCGGCCACTTCGCGCAGCACTTCCTGCTCCAGCGTGAGATGAAACCGCTCGTGCCGGCCGTTGTCTTGCGGGTGCGCGGGGCGGCTCCGCTCCGGCGTGATGCCCAGCTTCACCCACCGCATCGACAACCGGCTGAGCCCGCCCGGAGCGCGGCTGGCAAACGGTGTGCCGTTGTCGGTGTGAATGCGGCCGGGCAGGCCGAACTCGTGAAAGGCGGCGTCGAAGATGGCGGCCACGTGCGCCGTGTCGGTCTTGGGCGTGATCTGGCAGCGCCGCAAATAGCGCGTGCCTTTGTCGCTGCTGGTGAGCGGGTCGCAGCGCGTGCCGTCGCGCGTGCGGAACCAACCCTTGAAGTCCGCGCACCAGGTTTGATTGGGCGCGGTGGCGTCCGCCAACGGCACTGGATAGAGCGGGGTGCGGAGCCGCCGCCGCGGTGGGTGCGTCAAGCCGCGCTCACGCAGCAGTTCCGAAACGGTGCTGGCCGCCGGTGCGGCGCGCGGCTCCGCTCCGCCAACCCCGCCACGCCCGCCTCCTGATAGCGGCCCAGCCACTTATAAATCGTCTTGCGTGAGACCCCGTAAATCTCACTGAGGGCGGCAATCGTTTCGCCCTCCTGGTAGTCCTCGACGAGCTTCGCCCGCACGTCCATCGCCCGGCTCTCTTTCCACGGCATCCTTCCAGATTGCCGTCTGCAGAAAGACCGCCCCGCCCTCCGGGGCCCCAAAAGTGTTACCTATGTCCCCGGGCTATTCTGTCACCCATGTCGCCGGTCCGGACCCCGCACAGGCCCCATGCTTGCACATGGGGCTACAGCCCAAAATCATCCCGCCAAAGAGCTAGCTAACTGATCCGCGAAGATCGGGCCGGCTCGATGCCGTGGTGCTCGGTTGCGTCCGCCCGCGGACCTGGCGGAAGCTGACAAAGTTGCACCGGCAGGCGGCGCACCGGACACGTTTGGCCCCGAACGCCATCATCCACTTCTGTGACGTCCGCGGCTGCACGTACTTCTCCGACCAAGTGGTCAGGTCCAGTGACCGGTAGCAGGTGGGGCAGTGGGCAAAGGGAATCTCCCGGAGCAGCCACAAGCTGGACCAGTAACGGCGGCGGCAGTTGCGGCACTGGACGTGCTCAATCCCAAACAGCCCGGCCAGCCGCTCCCATACACTCCGGGATGAAGGCAGGCGTGGCTCGTGACCTCCGCAGTGGGGACATTCCAGATGCATGACGAATGAAAGCTTCTCCTGTCAACGTGGTATCGGCGAGCCAATCGGAAAGTTTAGAACTTTCCGAATGTCGCCCGAAACGCGGACAGCAGCCGTGCCTGCACATCTTGGCTTGCGCTTGCCGGGCGCAGCGAAAGCGTCTCAATCTCCGCCACCGGCAGCAGATCCCGCGTCGAGGAGGTCATAAAGACCTCATCCGCCTTCTCCAGATCGGCCGGCAGCAGCGTCGCCTCTTCCACGGTGATCCCAGGCACCCGGATCTCCTCCAGCAGCAGCGCGCGCGTAACGCCGGGCAGACACCCGGAATTGAGCGGCGGCGTCACCACCCGGCTCCCGAATACCGCAAACAGATTGGCCGACGTGCACTCGCTCACCTCGCCGCGCTCGTTCAACAGCACCACTTCGTCGTACCCGCGCTGGTTCGCCTCTTCGAGCAGCACCAGGTTGAACGACCAGGAGAGCATCTTCGTCCCCGCAAAAACGTGGTCCGCATGGCGGGTCTTCGGGGCCAGTGCCAGCCGGGCCGAGGTTCCCCAATCTTTCAGATCCTTAGTGAAGGCAATCAGGTCGAACTCGGTGGCCAGCCCCGGGCTTTCAAACATCCCACCCTTATTCCGCACCACCGCCACCCGCAGCGTCGAGTTCTGCGCCCCGTTGGCCTCCACCAAGCGCAGCAACCGCTCCTTCAGCCAATCCGGCGACTCCGGAAAGGGAACATGCAGCAGCTCCGCGTCGCGCTTCATGCGCGCCCAGTGGCGCGGGTAGGCATATAAGGACCCCTCAAACACTCGCAGCGTAGAAAACACCCCCCAGCCATTCAACAGGCCCACCTGGCCCGGAGTCAGCAGATGTTCGGTTGTGTCGCGGACGTTGTCGTTGTGTAGCAGGAACCGGTGCACTCTTTCAGGGTAGACGAGGTTAGGATGGAATTTGGTATTCGACAAGCGTGCTATTTGACACAGTGGTGGTGGGTGCGGGCCTGATCGGCCTCGCGATTGCGCGACGGCTGCAAAAGGCCGGGCACAGCGTGATGTTATTCGACCAAGGCCGCGCGGGCGGGGAAGCCAGCTGGGCCGGAGCCGGAATGCTGGCCCCTCACGGCGAATCATTCCCCGATGCCTACTGGACCCGCTTGGCGCACCACGCCCTAGCCGAGTATCCGGGCTTTGTCGACAGCCTGAACGCGACTATTGACTTTCGCATCTCCGGTGCGATTGAATACCGCCCCGGTGAGCAACTGGAGTTCCCCGACGAAGCTCAAGTGAACCCACGCGACCTGGTCGCCGCCCTGCGTCCCGGCTTGAGTGTCGCGGAAAACACGCGCGTCGAGAGTATCAAAACCGTCCCCAACGGCGTGTCGATCAACGGCATTCAGGCGCGCACGGCCGTGGTGGCGGGTGGTGCCTGGAGCAGCCTGCTTCCCGGCTTACCCGCCTCTTTTCCGGTCCGCGGCCATATGCTGGCCTTTGAGATGCCGTCCGGTTCATTGCCCCAGATCCTGCGCCGCGGCCACACATATCTGCTCCAGCGCGCCTCCGGCCTGACGCTAGCCGGTTCGACTGAGCAGCACGTCGGGTTTGACCGGTCACTCGACAACGAAGCACTCGCCGAGCTGGCCGTGCGCGCCGGCGAACTTTGGCCGGAACTCGCCGGCCGCCAGCTCGACGACGCCTGGTGCGGCTTCCGCCCCGCGACGCCGTCAGGCGTGCCGGAAGTCCACCAACTCCCCGGCAGCCCCCTCTGGTGCGCCTACGGCCACTTCCGCAACGGCATCCTGCTGGCCGATGTGACCGCCGAATTGGTCGCCAATGACATTGTGGCGGCCCTTGCCAGCGACTAACTACCGGGCCTAGCATTGAACGCGGTTGGGATCACGGAGGGACTCGAGGAAGTCGCTACTCACTGCGGCCCACGGCCGATCGGGCTCGATGAGTGAGATGATGCCCAGAAGACCATGAGCATCTACGACTCCCTCGGCGCCCGCACCATCATCAACGCCAAAGGCACCTCCACCCGCGTCTCCGGGGCACTGCTGGCCCCCGAGGTCACGGCAGCCATGCAACAGGCGGGCGAGTATTGCGTCGACATGGCCGAGCTTCAGGCGGCTGCCAGCAAGATCATCGCCCAGGCCACTGGGGCGGAAGCAGGGATTGTCACCTCCGGCGCGGCGGCGGGGCTGCTGCTGGGTACCGCGGCGTGCGTCGCTGGTCTCGACCCTGTCAAGATGGCGCGCCTGCCCGACACCTCTGGCCTGAAGAACGAAGTCATCATGGTGCGCAGCCAGCGCAATCAGTATGACCACGCCATCCGCGCCGCCGGGGTCCACATTGTCGAAGTCGGTTTGCCGGATCGCGTCGCGGGAGCCGGTGTGCGCGATGCCGAACCCTGGGAGATCGCCGCCGCCATCACCGAACGCACAGCCGCCATCGTCTACGTGGCCCACTCCCGGTCCCGCCCCACCATCGAGGAAGTTGCCCGCGTGGCCAATGCCAAACACATCCCGCTACTGGTGGACGCCGCGGCGCAACTGCCGCCCGCCGCGAACCTCCGCCGCTTCATCGCCGCCGGTGCCGACCTGGTGGCCTTCTCCGGCGGCAAGGCGATCGGCGGCCCGCAAGGCTCCGGCATCCTTTGCGGTGGGCGCGACCTCATCATGTCCGCCGTCCTGCAACAGCTCGACATGGACATCGACTGGGAGCAGTGGTCGCCGCCCGCCAGCCTGATCGACAAAAGCCGCTTGCCCGGCCTGCCCCCGCACGGCATCGGCCGGCAATGCAAGGTAGGCAAGGAAACCATCGTCGGCCTGCTGGTGGCCCTCCGCCGCTTCCTGGCTGAAGACGACCAGTCCCGCCATGACCGGATGCTCAGCTTGGTGAAGCACCTTGATTCCGCCACCGGTTCGCTGCGCAACGCCCGCACGGAAGTCCGCACCGGCGGCGGCTCACCCAGCTTCATCGTGACGCTGGAGCGCGGCTCCAAAATGACCGGCATGGAAGTCTGCATCGCCCTGCAAAACGGCACCCCCTCCATCCACGTGGACCCCTCGCAAGCCGCCAGCGGCATCATCGGCTTCAGCCCCGCCTCACTCCGCCCGGAAGACCCCGCCGCTATTGGCCGACGTCTCCGGGAGTTGATCGGGTAGCGGGTTTTGCAAGGATAGCCGCCAAGCCTAGCCCCATGCGCCAGCTTGGGGCTTCGGCTAGTGTCCAATGCCCGTGCCGCGTTGCGCAACCTAAGTGCCGACCTGGCTCGGGCCGCTAAGCCCAATTCGGGAAAGGGTTCAACTTTCCCTGCCGCGCGTCCGACACCAGTTCTCCCACGCGCTTCTGTCGTCGCATCAGCTGCTCCACCATCCGCTCCAGATGCTGGGCGTCGTCACCGGCCAGCCAGGACGGGGGCACGCCGCGCCAGGCTTGATCCAGTGCCTCAATGGGGAAGTTCTCGACCAGGGTCAGCCAGGGTTCAAAGCTGGCGAGGCTCCGGACGGCGTCGTACACAATGTGCCGCATGTAGAGGCCCTGCAGCGGCGCGTCAGGGAACGTCCAGTGCGGACCGTTGAACACAAAGCCGTGGTCGATCATCTGGGCGATAAAGCCCTTGCGCAGCGGGTGGACGTCGTCTTGCGGGTTCCATTCCTTCAACTGGGCGCGAAAAAAGATCGCCTGCCGCGCATCCGCGTTGCCCAGCCAGCGGTCCGCCACATAGGAGCCCGCAAAGTCGGCCAGATTGTGGACGCTGGGCAGCAATTGGTCCGGCAGAAAGTCGTAGACCGCCAGCCTGTCCGGGTGCCCGGGAAATCTGGAGCCGTAATGCCAACCCGGTTCCACCGCCTGCCGCTGCGTGCCCAACTGAATGTAGACCTGCGGGTTCTCCGCCAGAAATTCTGGTGAGATTTCGACGATCTGAGCCACAGGTACCTGAATGCGGAGGTGCCGGAACACCGCCGTCGCCAGCCATTCATTAATTAGAATGCGCCGGCTCTGCGGATTGTTCGCGAACTTGACGACATAGAAATAGCCGTCATCCGCTTGAATCAGGTGCGACTGGGCTCCGCCGCGCATTTTGCGAATAAAGTGGCGGGCCTTTACGGGCATAGGTTGTACGGTCGCGCTAAATTAAGAAGTTGGTTGAGCTTTCCAGAATTCTCTTGAGGAGTGAAGAACAGTGGCAGATGAAGTGAAGTCCGAGACGCCCGCCGAGGCAAAGACGACCGGAAACAAGGACGAAGTGGCCTTGGAGATGATGAAATTCATCGCCGTCACCACCGGGTATGGCAAAGGGAGTACTGGCGCAGGCTTTGAAAAGGGCAGACAGTCGCGGACCCCGGAGGAATACGCGGAATCATTGATGGAGTTGTTTGAGCGCTGCCGAACGGTAGTGCACAAGCCCGTCAGCTAGGCTTAGTTAGCGCTTACGACGAAATACCTGGGCCGCGCCGCTGGCCGTCTTGGACGGTGGCGCGGCCGCCTTAGCCGGTGCCACTTTAGCCGCCACCACTTTTTTGGCGGGCGTCACTGCTTTCTTAGCGGCGGCAATGGCCTTGGCTGATGTTTTCGGCTGAGCGGCCACCGGCTTGACGGGCGCAGCGGCCTTGGCTGATGTCACCTCTTTGGAGGCCGCCTTGGCTGGCATAGCCGCAGACTTTTTGGGGGTTGCGGCCAGCGGGGCCGCTGGGGCTGCCTTTTTCTTTGTGGCTCCACCCTGATTTACTGCTGGCGCGGCCTGCTTTACTGCTGGCGCGGCCGGCTTTGCTGCTGACGCGACCGGCTTTGCTGCTGGCGTGGCCGGCTTCACGGCGGCCTTCGCTGCCGGGGGTGCTGGGGCTACCTTGGCGGCCGGACTTGCCTTACCCGCCGGAGCAGCGGGAGCTTTGGCGGCGGGCTTGGGCTGCACCGGCTTGGTGCTGGGTCCCGCTGCCGGGCCGGGCTTGGATGACTTCTGCGGAGCCGCGGCGGGCTTGCTGGACACCGGAAGCGCCGGTTCCTTCACTGGCTTGCTCACCACCACCGCTGGAGCGCTCGGCACCGGCGCGGCGGCAATGGGGGCGCCAGAAGCTGGAGGCTTCGTCGTGCTGGTGCGTGTTCGGGAGGCCTTCGGAGGCGCCGCGGGTACTGCTGCGCGGCTCAATGGCGCGGGGATGTCAGTGGGCAGCGACAAGACGATCGGTACATCCTCGTCGTCAAACAGGTCCTCGTCATCGCCCTCACGGCGATACTCGCTGATTTCGGCTTCGAACTCAATATGTTCGTCTTCGTATTCGAAGTCGTCCCAATCAACCGGCGGCATGAGTTAAGCGTGGACCCTTCCTGCAATCGTCACGGGTGGAAATCAGCGGGCCGCCCGCCGGCCCGTGGCCGCAAACGTCGGTTTCCGCGCGCCGGACTTGGCCGCCGGATGGCTCGGCAGTGCTTTCGATGGAGATTTGCGACCACTGGCGACGGCGGGCCGGGCCAGGGAACGGGAGCGGGTCATCCGGGTGGGCGCCACCCGAGTCACCACTGGAGCCAGCGAAACCGGGATCATCAGCATGGAGCCTTCCGCCAGCGTCTCCGCTGACCGGCCTTCATTCGCGGAAGCAATCGATTTCGGAGTCGTCCGGTAACGTTGGGCGATGGCCGTCAAATCCTCACCTGGCTTCACCCGATGGAGACGCCAGGACGCCCGCTGCATCGGTGGCACGGTCTCAATGGCGGCTGCCACCTGGGCGGCCGAACCCTTCGGTACCTTTACCTCAAAGCCAGCCGGCGCCAGCGACTTCAGCAGCGCCGGATTCAAATCCCGGATGCCGGAAACCGGAATATCGGCGGCGTCGGCAATTAGGTCGAGATTGGTTTGCGTGTCCACGCGCAGCGAATCATATTCAATCGCCGGGTCCGGATCATCCAACTTGATGCCGTAATCGGCTGCGTTTTTGGTGATGATGGTCAACGCCAGAATGATCGGAACGTAGTTGGTGGTCTCTTTGGGAATTGCATTGATGCGGCGCAGTTCCCAGTAATCCGCTGAACCGATCCGCTGCACCGCGCGATCCACGCAGCCGGGGCCACAGTTGTAGGCGGCGATGGCCAAATGCCAATCGCCAAACTGCATGTAGAGATCTTTCAGGTGCCGGGCTGCCGCGCGCGTCGCCCTCTCCGGGTCCAGCCGCAGATCCACCAGATTGTTCTGTTCCAGGCCGTATTCCTTGCCCCGGAAAGCCACAAACTGCCACATGCCCGTGGCGGCCTTATTGGAAACCGCGCGCGGCATAAAGCCGGATTCCGCCTGCGCCAGGAAAATCAGCTCCTGCGGGACGCCTTCCTCCGCCAAAATGCGCTGGATCATCGGCCGGTAGCGATGGCTGCGGCGCCATCCGTTGATCAACGTGCCGCGCCCACGCCCCGTCGTGAAGTAATTAATAAAGCTCAATACCGAATCGTTGGTTTCCAGCGGCAACTGCGAGGCCGTGGCACTGATCTGGTGCTGCACGAGACCCTTCAACTTCGGGTCCAAGGGGAAATTCAGTTCCCGAATTTCGTCCAGCGGGGACTTGTCGAAGGTGGCCACGGCCAGCGGGTCGCCTGACCCCAGCCGTTCTACGTCATAGCGATAGATCAGGTCAACAATCTCTTCCAGGCGCCGCTCCACGCGTGCCCGATTCGGAGCCGACACCGGCGTGCTCAGCAGAATTTCCACCGCCCGGTCAAACGCTCGCCGCGCACCTTCCTGGTCCCCCTCCTGCAGCAGCCGCTTGCCCACCATTAGGCGATTCTGGGCGCTGGACAGCAGATCGTCCAGTTCCGTGGGGGCCACCTGGGCCA
This sequence comes from Bryobacteraceae bacterium, assembly GCA_947458745.1. Classification (GTDB taxonomy): domain Bacteria; phylum Acidobacteriota; class Terriglobia; order Bryobacterales; family Bryobacteraceae; genus JAPKYZ01. Next base: position 8,626 of record CANGYQ010000023.1, read on the forward strand.
TCGCCGTCGCGGCGGAGGTTAGCAACAGAAGAAAAGTGTGGCGAAAAGTAATCACTCGATTGCCCGTCAATCCTTTGTTTTCGTTTACATGACGAATCCCAAGGGTATATCAGACACATCGGGCGGGTCAAGGTGGAACAACAGGGTGAACCCCGGTGAAAAGCCAGCTTTCGAGGTGCTGACGGTGCTGTTCTGGGTGCCGCACCCCGCCGAATGCGGGCATTCACCCGAGGAAGCCGGGCAAATCATGACAATCCGGTGTCAATCCACTGAGACTCTTGATGGCCTCCCGCCGCATCCTGCTACCCTTTGGATAGGAACATACCGCCCCGTTGCCTATGACCATCACCCTCGGCCCGCTTCCCGGATCCCAAAAAGTTTTTGAACAGAGTGCCCGTTTCCCTGACGTGCAGGTACCCATGCGCGAGGTAGCCTTGACCGGCGGCCATGCCCCGGTGCGCCTGTATGACACCTCAGGCCCCTACACGCAGCCTGGTTTCGTCCCGGACGTGATGGCTGGAGTGCCCAAGGTGCGCGCCGAATGGATCGCGCGCCGCTCCCCCCAACCGCCGGTCACCCAGTTGGCCTACGCCCGCCGCGGCGAAGTGACTCCGGAAATGGAGTACATCGCGCTGCGCGAAGGCGTCAGCGTCCGCAAAGTCCTGGATGAGGTTGCCTCCGGCCGCGCGATCATCCCGGCCAACATCCGGCATCCGGAAGCCGAGCCGATGATTATCGGGTCCGCCTTCCACGTCAAGATCAACGCCAACATCGGCAACTCCGCCGTCTCGTCGTCCATTGAAGAAGAAGTGGAGAAGATGGTGTGGGCCATCCGCTGGGGCGCGGACACCATCATGGACCTGTCCACCGGCAAGCAGATCCACGAAACTCGCGAACGGATCATCCGCAATTGCCCGGTGCCCGTCGGTACCGTGCCCATCTACCAGGCGCTCGAAAAAGTGGGCGGTCGCGCCGAGGACTTGAACTGGCCCGCGTTCCGCGAAACCCTGATCGAGCAAGCCGAACAAGGCGTTGACTACTTCACCATCCACGCTGGCGTCCGGTTAAGCTACATTCCGCTCACCGTCAACCGCGTCACTGGCATTGTGTCGCGCGGCGGGTCGATCATGGCCAAGTGGTGCCTGGCCCACCACCGCGAAAACTTCCTCTACACGCACTTTGAAGAGATCTGCGAGATCATGCGCGCCTACGACGTCAGCTTCTCGCTGGGCGACGGTCTGCGCCCGGGTTCCATCGCCGACGCCAACGACGCCGCGCAGTTCGCCGAACTCGACACACTGGGCGAACTGACCAAGATCGCCTGGAAGCACGACGTCCAGACCATGATCGAAGGCCCCGGCCACGTGCCGATGCACTTGATCAAGGAAAATGTGGACCGTCAGGTGGCCGTCTGTGGCGGTGCCCCGTTCTACACCCTCGGACCGCTCACCACCGACGTCGCCCCTGGCTACGACCACATCACCAGTGCCATCGGCGCGGCGATGATCGGCTGGTTCGGCACCGCCATGCTCTGCTACGTCACGCCCAAAGAGCACCTGGGCCTGCCCAATCGCGAGGACGTTAAGCAAGGCGTCATCGCCTACAAGATCGCCGCCCACGCCGCGGATCTGGCCAAAGGCCACCCCAACGCCCGGCACTGGGACGACGCGCTCAGCAAAGCCCGCTTCGATTTCCGCTGGCAGGACCAGTTCAACCTGGCGCTGGACCCGGAAACCGCCCGCGCCTACCACGACGAAACCCTGCCCGCCGACGGCGCCAAGGTGGCCCATTTTTGCTCCATGTGCGGCCCCAAGTTCTGCTCAATGAAGATCACGCAGGAGATCTCGCAAGAGATCAAGGACATGGCCCAAAAAGGCCTGGACGAGATGTCGCAGCAGTTCGTCGAAAAGGGCAGCGAGATCTACGTGCAGCTACCGGGCTAGGTTCCAGCGGCCAGGCTGTGAATCCTGGCACCACCACTAACCCGAGGCCGCGCCAAGTGCAGGGCAAAGCCGGGCAAGAGGCAAGGCTGGCACCGAGCTTTCCGCCTGCCCGGTGGTACGCTAGAAGTTTGGGCACTCTTTCACCGTCCTTAACGACTGATGTGATTGTGGTCGGCGCTGGTCTCAGTGGTGTCATCACCGCCTATCACTTGGCCCAACGTGGAATCCGAGTGGCGCTGATCGACCCGCGTCCGGCTTGCCCCAAATGGTTCAAGGCGGAGAAGATTGAGCCCGCCCAGGCCGACCTTTTTCGCCACTTCGGATTGATGGATGCACTGCTCCCGCATTGCGCACCCATCAAAGCCGTCCTCGATTCGCGAGGTCCCCGTGTTCTGCAGGCCGTGCACTTGGAGCAGTACGGCATCGCCTACTACGACATGGTGAACGTGGTGCGTGGGATCATGCCATCCAGTGTGGACTTCCGGCTGGATCAAGCCGTTGAGGCCGAAACGACGGACGATGTGCAGACGGTGAAGTTGGCCTCCGGTGCCATCGTCACCGGCCGCCTGCTGGTGATGGCCACTGGAGCGGGCGGCGAACTGGCCGCCAAACTGAAACTGGAGCGGGAAATGATCCGCAAAGGCCACTCGGTGGCCTTCGGCTTCGATATCGCCCCGGCCCCCAACCGGCGCTTCGACTTCGATTCGATCACTTACTATCCGGACAGTGTCGATTCCCAGTTGGCGTACTTGACTTTATTCCGTTTTCGGACCGTGATGCGGGCCAACCTGTTTTCATTCCGGCCGATGCTGGATGACTGGTCCCGCGCTTTCCTGAAGCAGCCCAAGGCGAAACTGCTGGAGGTGATGCCGCAGTTGCCGCGGCTGATCGGCGACTTCGAAATTCTGAGCAAACTCGAATCAGCCCGGATTGACCTTTACCGGTACATCGGGGCGCCGCGTCCGGGCCTGATCCCCGCCGCGGATTCCGGCCAAAATGTCTGCCCCACCACGGGCAGCGGCCTCACCAAGGTACTCACTGATTGCCTGGTACTTTGCGAGCGGATACCAGAGTGGCTCTCCACGCCCGGCATGTCGGCGGCCAAAACCGCGCAATGGCACCAGGATCCCCGGAAAGTGGCCTCAGACCGTAAGTCTCTCTCCGGAGCCGAGTACCAGCGCAGTTTTTCCACCGATACCAGTTGGCGCTGGCGTTTCCACCGCCAGCGCGCTTACTTCGATATGTGGCGATCCGGCGGCGCCGAAGCCCGGATGTTCACCAAAAAGCTCACCGCCTGAGGGCCTTCGCGCCAGTACTCGATCAGCTCCAGGTGCGGGTTGGCCTCCAGCCATTCGCGGCACGCCCGCTGCTCACCATGGTCGGGATTGCCCTGAAAGCGGAACCAATCGTGAAAGATCAGTACCGTGCCCTGTCCCACGATGTCGGTCAAAAAGTTCAGCACCGGCACGGTGGATTCATACAAGTCACAATCGATCATGGCCATCGCCACGCGGCGCAGGCCGTGTTGAGCCTTCACCTGCGGTGTCAGCGACCGGTCGTAGAATCCCCGCACCGTGATCACGTCGGCCAAGTTCACCCCCTGGCGCTGGATGTTGGACCGGAACCCTTCTTCGCTACATTGATAGGCTCCCGTGCCATAATCCACCTGCTTGTCGTCGCTTTCCGGCAAGCCCTCAAACGAATCGAAGGCAAAGAAGCGCGGTTTTGAGTCCCGCCAGCGCGCGTATTCCAGCGTCACGTTGGTGGTCACCTGAATGTGGCGGCGCCGGTTGCCTTGAATGGCCTGATAGGCCCGCGCGAACGAGGCCCCCTCATAGACCCCAAACTCCAGGTAGTCGCCCTCCACCTGATTCCAGGTGATGAAGGAGGCACCGGTGTGCACGCAGCCATGCTCGCCCACAAAGTTGCCATCTTCGGGCTCGGGCAAAATCACCAGACGCCCCAAGGCCTTTCTGAATGGGTTGAGCATGCCCCGCAGGGCCTTTTTTAATGACATAGATCTGGAGAATCGCCCGTCCGCCGGGTGCCCCGGCACTTAATAGCATCCATATGGCAGCCTAACATCCTATCGAAGCCCACAGGTGTAACCCGAGATGAGGCGTCGGCCCATCGGTACCAGGGACTGCGGCGCGGGCCGATGAGGCTGGGGCTGTGCTAGCTTGTTGTGGGAAAGTCAATCCAATGGGAAACCAAGCCAAAATGGACATCTCCAGGAAAGATCGGCTGGCTCGCCTTTTGGCGATGCTGGGGATCACCCGGGCGATGGAGTTTGCCCGCAAGAAGCGATGCCTGCTGGTGCTGGCCTACCATCGCATCGGCGACCCGGCAACGGCCAAGTACGACTCGGCGTTGTATGAGTCCACCGCCGAAGCGTTTTCAGAACAAGTGCAACTGCTCCAGCGGCTCTACCATGTAGTTTCGCTGGCTGAGGCCACGGAACTGATCCTGCGCCCGTCGCGTTTGCGCCACCGGCACGTGCTGCTCACCTTTGACGACGGCTACCGCGACAATCACGATCTCGCGCTGCCGGTGCTGAAGGCTCACCGGGCCACGGCGGTGTTCTTTCTGCCGACGTCGTTCATCGGTACCAACCGTATTCCCTGGTGGGATCAACTGGCCGACTTGGTGCTGCGATCTACCCGGGAAGTAATCCACCTGAATTATCCAGAGCGCCTCACGTTTTCCCTGCCAGGCAATCAGCGCCGCGTCATCCGCTCCTTAATCGGGGTCTATAAGTCTGACGCGATGAAGGATCCGGCGCGGTTCTGGGCGGATGTCGCCAACGCCACCGGGGTTGAGCATCGCGAGGCCGTCGAGGAGCGTCAGTTCATGACGTGGGACGAGGCGCGCCACATGGTGAAGTCTGGCATGGACATCGGCTCCCACACTCACAGCCATGAACTGCTGGCCAAACAGACGCGGGAGCAACAGATGTGGGAGTGTTCGGAGTCCAAACGCATCATCCATCAGGAACTTGGAGTGCAGGTTGACTCCATGGCCTACCCGGTGGGAGTGCCGAGCTGCTTTTCCCAGGTTTCGGTGGAATGTCTCCAGCAGACTGGATACCGTACCGCGTTCTCCTACCTGGGCGGGGCCAACTTGCCCGAGCAAATTCAACCTTTTAGCGTTCAGCGGGTGGGCGTCGACCACATGCACGTGGACCAGTTCCGCCTGCGCAAGGCTATTTTCGCGATGGGTCTCCACCCGGAGAAGTCGCATTTCAGCGGTGTGCGTGCCGGTTGATCGAGCGGCCGTGCGTACCCATAGCTGGACCGATTGGCCGCGGCTGGCCGGCCTCTGGCAGTCGCTGGCCGAGGCCGACACAGCTGGCAGCTACTTTCTGACGGCCCCTTGGATCGAGTCCTGGCTGGAGATTTTCGGTCCTTCCCTTCAGCCCACAATCTTGACGTTTCACGACCCGGCGGGGGAGGCCGCGGGGGCCGCCCTGCTGGTGGCACGGCGCAGCGGACCGTTGGGATTTGGTATTGCCACTTGGCATCTGGGGGCGGCCGGGGAAAATGTGGACGACGAGGTGGTAAGCGAGTATTCAGGTTTGCTTTGCCGCCCCGGCATGGAACAAGCCGTCGCGGATGCCTTTGCGGCTCATTGTAAGGGCGGCCCCTGGGACCAGTTGGCGGCCCGCTTCCTGCGCGCGGCGGATTCCACCACCGCCCTGCTGCAAGCGGATCTGGGTAACGTGGTGATCGAGGTCAAGCAGGAGCCGGACTACTTTGTCGATCTCCGCAGCTTTGATTCGATCGACGGCTACCTCCAGCAACTCTCGCGCAACACGCGGGACCAGATCCGCCGCAGCAGCCGGCTCTACCAGGACCGGGCTCCGCTGTCGGTCTCGGCGGCAGGTACCATTGAGCAGGCACTTGGTCACCTGGATCAACTGGCCACCCTTCATCAGGCCACTTGGACCGGGCGCGGCGAGCCGGGCGCTTTCGCTTCCGCTAAATTCACCGCCTTCCACCGCGGCCTGATCGAGCGCACCTTCGACACACCCGGCGTCCAACTACTGCGCGTTACCTGCGGCGATCAGCTAGTGGCGGTGATCTACAACTTCCTCTACCAGGGCCGCGCCCTGTTCTACCAGAGCGGCCTGGCTTACGAGGCGGACAACCGGATCAAACCCGGCCTGGTGGCCCATACCCTGGCTGCCGATTACTGCCGCCAGCAGGGTCTGGTGGAGTATGACTTTCTCGCGGGCGACAGCCAGTACAAGCGTTCGCTCTCCACCGGGCAGCGCATGCAGTTCTCCGTCTTGGCGCGCCGCCAGAACCTCAAGCAAGCGGCACGCGATTGGGTCCGGAAGCTGCGGCGCAAGCTGCGCGCCCCCAAAGCCGCTTGAAGCCGTTCGGCACGGCGTTGCCCTCCTTCCGCGCGCACGGCTTTCCCCAGGCAGCCGGGGCCAACCGAGACGTTTTCGGGATGTGACCGGCGCAGCCCCATACTTCATCGGTGTAGGCTGGAGTGATGGCGAGTTTGGTAACCCTCGGAGCGGCCCCACAGCTTGATCCCGCCGTTCTTCAGGCAAAGGAACAAAAGCTGTTTGACGTGCTGCGTGGCTTGGGCCGCGTGATTGTGGCCTATTCCGGCGGCACGGATTCGGCCTATCTGGCTTGGGCGGCGGAAAGGGTACTGGGCGGCGATTCGGTGGCCATCACCGCCGATTCGGCCTCCATCCCGGAATCGCACAAGCGCGACGCCATCGACTTCGCCATCGAAGTCGGCTTCCGGCACGAGATGGTGCCCACGTTCGAGTTTGAAAACCCGGCCTACGTCGCCAACAACCCGGACCGCTGCTTCCACTGCAAGGACGAACTGTTCCGCGTGCTGGAGAAGGTGGGTGAGGAGCGCGGCATCCCGCACATCATCTACGGCGTCAACGTGGACGACCTGGGCGACTACCGCCCCGGCCAGCATGCCGCGAAGCTCCATGAAGTCAAAGCGCCGCTGGTCGAAGCCGGACTCCGCAAAGTCGAGATCCGGGAGCTATCGAAGCGCGCCGGCCTGTCGGTCTGGGATCGCCCAGCGGCCGCCTGCCTGTCGAGCCGCATCCCCTACGGCACCGAAGTGACGCCGGAACGCATCAAGACCATCGAAGCCGGTGAAGAAGAGATCAAGGCCCTCGGCTTCCGCGTCTTCCGCGTCCGCTTCCATGGCGAAATCGTGCGCCTGGAGTTCGGCAAGCAGGAATTAGCCCGGGCGCTGAACCCGGAACTCGCTTCTCAGTTTGTGGCGATCTTCAAGCCGCTGGGCTTCAAGTACGTCACCGTCGATCTGGAAGGCTACCGTCAGGGCTCACTGAACGAAGTGCTGGAGTTGGCCCAGGTGAACTGATGCCGGATGCCCGTGGCATACTCAGCCTGCTTGCCCAGCTGTTTCAAGAAAACGGCTTGGAAGCCGTGATGCTGGGCAATGCCGGGGCAGCGCTGCAGGGTGCGCCCGTCACCACGGTGGATGTGGACTTCATGTTCCGGCCCACGCGGGCAAACGTCCATAAACTGAAAAAGATCGCCAAGGCGCTCGACGCCACCATCTTCCGCCCGTTCTACCCGATCTCCGGACTTTACCGTCTGTCGCGCGAATCTGACTTGCTGCAAGTAGATTTCATGGTCCGGGCCGATGGCGTGCGGTCGTTTGAAGGGTTGCGCGCCCGATCGAGCCGGTTCGATTTCGACGGTGCCTCACTCCTGGTTGCCTCGCTTGAGGATATTATCAAGAGTAAAGAAGCCGCCGGACGGCCTCGCGATTTGGCCGTAATGTATGTCCTCAAAGAAGCCGCCCAACAAAAAGCGCTCCGGACGAAAAGAGCAGTTAGCCGCCCTGCGCCAAGCGACTGATCTGGAGCTGATTGCCACCATCAACCGGTGGCTGGATACACCGCCCGACCGTCGAACCTTGTTTCTGCGGCGCAAGACCGGGCTCGTCGGTAGCGCGCTTTAGCGGATCCCTCGCGCCATCTCAATCAGGCCGGAAAAACGGGCGGGAAGCCATTAAGCCAGCAGTTGCTTCAGCGCTCCATCCAGCGTTGGGTAAGCAAACTCAAAACCCGCGGCTTGCGCCGCTGTCGGCAGCACCCGTTGGCTGCCCAGCAGCACTTCGGCCATCTCGCCATACAGCAACTTCAAAGCGAACCCAGGAATGGGGAAAATCGCCGGGCGATGCACGGCGGCCGCCAGTGAGTGCGTGAAGTCACTGTTGCGGACCGGGTTGGGGGCCGTGGCATTCACCGGACCCACCACCATGTTCTCGGCTGAATAGACCAACAACGACACCAGGTCATCCACGTGGATCCAGCTCATCCACTGTTGCCCGCCGGCGATCACGCCTCCCACCCCTAGCTTGAACGGCAGTAGCATCTGTTTCAGGGCGCCGCCTTCCGGCCCCAGCACAATGCCGATCCGGAGGTTCACCACCTGAATGCCCGCCCGCTCCGCGCGATTGGCTTCCTCCTCCCACTCCTCACAGACCTCCGGCAGAAAGCCCTTGCCCGGCCTGGAGGCCTCGGTCAGTTGCTCATCGCCGCGGTCGCCGTAGAGGCCAATGGCGGAGGCGGAGATCAGCACCGCGGGCGGCTTCGCCAGGCGGCTCATCGTGTTCACCAGACTGCGCGTGCCCATCACGCGGCTCTCGCGGATCTGGCGCTTCACCTCCGGTGTCCACCGCTGCGCGACCGGTTCCCCGGCCAAATGCACCACGATATCGACATCGCGAAAGGGCTCCGACGCCGGGGGGGCGTTGAAGTCCCAGTAGTATTGGCCGACGTGGCGCAGCGGCGACGGCCGTACCTTGCGGGTAAAGTAGCCGACGGTGTGCTGCCGCTTCAAAAGCTGAGCGATCAGCCGGTTTCCGATGAAGCCTGTGGCTCCGGTGAGGAGAAAGTTCATGGACGCCTCTTAGTCTACGGGTAAATCAATCACGGCAAACGGAACGGGTCTTGGCCGGTGCGGTCGAGGAAGTCGATTTCTTTCAGATAGGCCTCAACATCCGTCTTGCGCTTCATGCCGTCCAGCGACATCCAGCGGATCTGGCCGAAGACCGGCCGCTCGGTCCACGGCCGGTCATGCAGGCCAAAACACCACAGGATGTTCGTATACGTGTTCGGGTCCCGGCCATCCAGCGCATAGCGATCATGCAGATAGACCATCGTCTCCAGCGCATGCTGGCAGGTGGGCGACCATTCGATGATCTTCTTGCCCCAATACATCCGGTAGTAACCGTGGATTTTTCCGCGCAGCAGCATCTCTTTCTGGCAGGCGTTCCACAGGTTGTCGTGCGTGGCAGCGCGTTCAAACTGCTCCCGGGTGTAGGAAGGCTGGCGCGGGTCGCAGGAATGCTGCCGCAGCGTCTTCTTGGCCCAATCGGGTAGATTGCACATCGTGTCCGCCCGCTCCACCCAACGGGCATAGTTGAACGCCAGTTCCCGCCGCACGATCAGCTCTTCCAGATACTCATCCGCGGAGCCGCCCTGCGCAATAGCCGCCTCACGCACGGTCAGCGCCAGCTCCAGCGCCGAGATGTGCCCGAAGTGCAGATACGGGCTCATGTTCGATGTCGCATGCTCGGACGGCTCATTCCGGCCTTCGGCGTAGCGCTTCAGATTCCGGCTGACGAAGTGCTGCAAATGCTGCGCGGCCGCCTGTGGCCCGCCCCGATAGCTCAGCGACGGGGCAATCGAATGGTCGATCTCACAGCTGGCCACCAGCTCCGGGATGTCCGCGGCCGCCACTTCTGTGTGCAGTTCCCCGGCCGGCACCGGCCCTGACCAGGTCTTGTTCAGCGAAGGCATCGCGTACGGCTGTAAATACTGGGGCAGCAGCTTATGGATTTTCGGTCGGATCGTATAGGCGGCGTACTCGCGCTTCACATGCTTCTGCATGGGCACAATGCAGCTGGAATCAACCACCAGATAGGGGCACGCCACTTTGGCCGCGGCGCTCGGGTTCCAGCGCGTGCTCACAAAAGTCGGATAGTCATCAGTGACCACCACCGCCGCCCGCTCCGCCAACCGGAACAGGGCATTGTTGGGGTCCTTCTGCCGCCGCCGCAGGTGGAACAGATACCCTGCGCCCAGAGCGCGAAAATCCTGCGCATTGTCCGGAACGCCTTCCAGGATAAACGTGTGTAACCGGTTGTTGGCGTAGGGGTAAGAACAGGTCAGGCCCTCATACACCAGCAACGGCAACTGGTGCGAGTTGGCCAAAACAATGGCGTGCCCCAGGGCATGGTTACACCGGGCCCGGCGGTTCATCTGCGCCCAATAGAGGACGTACTCCCCTTGCCTGTTTACGGGCCGTTCATTCAAGCTGCGGACACGTTCGGTCAACAATTTCCCCTACTCCTCAGATGGTCTCCGCGACCAGCCCGCTAGAATAAAAGCGGATGCGGGCATTCAACCGGTGGCGGCTGCTTTGGGCGTACCTGCGAGGCGAGTGCAACGTCGCCGCGCGGCCGGTGGAATACATTGTCGAAACCACCGCCAAGTGCAACATCTACTGTCCCATGTGTCCCCGGGAGACGCACAAGCAGCCCAAGGAAGACATGGCGGACCCCGTCTTTTCCCGCCTCGTGCAGCAATCCGGCCCCACCGCGGAGCACATGATGCTGATCGGCCTGGGTGAGCCGTTGCTTGACAACGCCATCTTTGATCGCATCACCTATTGCCACCAGCACGGCATCTCCACCCTGTTATCCACCAACGGTACGCTTCTCGATGAAGCGGCCAGCCGCAAGCTGCTGGCGACGCCCGTAGAGCACATCACGCTCTCCATGGATTCCATGGACAAAGCCACCTACGAGTTCTACCGCAAAGGTGCCAAGTTCGAACGGGTCCGCGATAACTTCCTGCGATTCTGCGAACTAAAGCATCAGCTGAAAGCGAAAGTGCAAGTCGTGGTCCAGATGGTCCGCATGGAGCGCAACCAGCACGAAGTGGAAAGCTTCCTCCAGTTCTGGAGCGCCGTGCCCGGCGTCGATGCCGTGCGCGTCAAGGAAGACGAAACCGATCTGATGCGCCCCGACGCCGGTCACGAGTCCGCCGAATGGACCCACTCCTGCCACTACCTTTGGCGCGGACCCATGTACGTCAAGCAGTCCGGCGAAGTCTACCCCTGCTGCCAAAGCTACATGCTGGATGGCGCGCCCGTGGGCAACATCGGTACCCAGGACTTGGGCAACATCTTCAATTCACCCGCCATGCAGGACCTGCGCGCCAAACACGTCTCCGGCCGCGCGGGCGAGATTGAGATGTGCTCCAAGTGTCGCGTCACCATCCCGCATCCGGTCATGGTCGCCGGTAGCATGATCTTCCACGGCCGCACCGTCCGCCGCCTACTGCCCTGGATCGAACGGCTCGGCCGCCGCTGGATGAAGCCGCCCCACAGGCTGATCAAGGACCGGCATGAGGAACTGGTTCAGATCGAGCGGCCCTAGCCGCCGCCTGATGCTTCCCGTCGAAAAAAGAAAGCCCGGTTCCCTCCCATGGAAAAGAAGGGGAGCCGGGCCTTGCTGCTCTGCGGACCGTATGGCTAAAACAGCAGCTTCAGGCCGAACTGAATGGTGCGCGGGCCGTTGCCCTGGCCGGTGATCGTGCCAAAGGCGGGCGATTCCACGTTGTTGTTCGGAGCCCCAAACACCGGCGTGTTGGTGAGGTTGAAGGCCTCGGCCCGGAACTGGAGGCCTAACCGTTCCATCAGCTGCGTGTTCTTGAACATGGAGAAGTCCAGCCCGCGCGTGAAGTCACTGCGCAGGTTGCTGTGCGTGCGGCTGAGCGTGCCGAAGGTGTAGTCCCTGGCCACCCGGAACTGCGACGTATCGTACCACCGGTCGATGGACCGGACGGCCACCCGCGCGTCACCGCCCACCGCGTCCGGCCGTTGATAGCCGCCGAAGGAGAAGCTATTGTTGGTGGTCTGGCTGAAGATCAGCGGTTGTCCCGAGTTGATGGTGAAGATGCCATTGGTCTGCCAGCCACCCAGGATGCCGTTGGCCAGCCGGTTCATGTTGGCACCAAACCGGTGACCTTTGCCGAAGGGCAGCTCATAGTTGAAGTTCACCACCAGGCGGTGAGGAATGTCATAGGAGCTCAGCGACTTTTCGCAGGAGCGGCAGAACCAGTTGCGCAGCGTGCCTTGGCCATCGTTCCAGATGCCGTCTGAGGAGTCGGCCATGGATTTGGACCAAGTGTAGGCCACGCCCATGCTGGCACCACCACCGAAGCGGCGTTCAAAGCGGACCTGCATGCCGTGGTAGCTGGAGTTGCCCCAGGCGGGCGAACCCGGCCCGACGGAAGTGAAGGCCGCGTACTGGCCTCGCAGCAGACGGCCGCGCTGTACGTTGGCCGCGCCCAAAGTGCTGGCCGGGTCAATCAAGCCAAAGAACGGATTGGGAACCAGCGCCAGCAGGTTGTTGGCGGGCGTCAGTTGTTCCGGCCGCAGCTGCCCCAGGTCGCCCTGTGCCAGTTCGTTGTGCGTGCCCTTGTTGCCCGCGTAGGAGACTTCCATCATCATGTCGCCGGTGATGTGGCGCTGGACGCTGAAGTTCCACTGCTGATTGTAGGGCGTCCTCATTTCGTCAGCCCAGGCGGAGTTGAGCCCGAACCCGACCCCGGACATCGCGCCCAGGGCCCGGCCCGTGGGCAGTACATAGCCTTGCGGGAATGGATTACGCAGGAAGTTGGTCGGGGTGATGCCGTCCAGGGTGGCATTCCACGGCGTGGTCGAAGCATACGGTGCGCCGGTCCAACGGTCCGTGGCGGCGAACTTGGGAACGCCATAGAAGACACCGTAGCCCGTGCGAACAACCGTCTTGGCATTCACCTGGTAGGCGATACCGAAGCGGGGGTTAAACTTGTGTTCCGCGGGCCGGATGCCGCGCCGTCCTGCCGTCTGGTTGTCGCCCGAGAACAGGTAGACACCCCGAAGATCCAGGCCCGTCTTGTCCGACAGCGGGTTCTTGGCATAAGGATCCATCAGCGTCTGCTGATCGTAGCGTTCCGTGTTGGAGCCTTCGATCTCCCAACGCAAGCCGTAGTTCAGCGTCAGCTTGGAGTTCACCTTAAACTCGTCCTGCGCATAGAAAGCATAGTAGCGGCTTAAATCCGCGGGCTTGATGCGGTGTGTGGCCGCCCCGCTGGTGCCCGTGCCCAACAGGAACGACGCCAGGCCGATGCCGTTGCCGGCGACGCGCGCGTCAGGCCCCTGGGTCATGGCGCGGGTGAAGGAGAAGTTGGCCGGTGAACTGCCGAACTGCGCAAAGCCTAGGCCAAAGGTGCGCCACTCCGCGCCAAACTTCATGCTGTGCCGGCCGGAGATCTTGGAGACGTTGCCCACGGCCGTGTAGGCAACATTGTTGCTCTTGTACGTGGAACCGTTGTTGGGTCCAACGGAATTGAAATCCTGGATGTCAAAGCGCGGGATGCGCGGCGCGCCTGTCTTCAGCGTCACATCCTGCAGTGACTGCGGCAGGCCCAGCTTGGTCACGTCGTAGCCGTAGGTGAAGGCTGGACGCCAGGCGTCAAACAGGCTCAAGCCGCCGCGAATGTTGATCACCATGCCGGAGCCAATCGTCTCCGTGTAATCCACCGCCGCGTTATGGGAACCCCAGTACATGATGCCGTCCGACGGCGCGGCCCCGTTGTCCCAGAAGTCGGCGGCGGCGGTGGCTTGCTTGAAGCGGTTGTAGCGAACGAAGGTGCGGCGGTTCTGGCTGAAGTTGTGATCCACCTTGAAGTCGACCCGATCCGTCGGCGATTGCGGTACTTTCTGGATCGCCAGGTTGTTGGCGTTCGTGTTGACGAAGCCCACCTGATTCTGGGCCGGGTAGAGCTTCAGGACGTTCAGCGCCACCGGGTCCATCATCGCCGTGGGCACGCGGTTGCCCGCGAAGGGCGAGCGGATGAACTTGCTGGGGTCATCGGGGTTGACGCGCGTCGTGAAGGGGTCGTAAATGGGACGCACGGAGCCATTGGCGTTCCGGGTGTTCGAGAAATCGCCGCCCAGTTCAGCCGCCGTGGGCACTGTGAAGGTGGCGAAGCTGCCGGACTTCACCAGCTTCTTCTCGTAGAGCGCGAAGAAAAAGGTTTTGTCCTTGATCACCGGACCGCCGGCGCTCACGCCATATTGGTGCTGCTGCAGCGATGCCTTGCGGCCGTTATTGCGGTTGAGGAAAAAGTTCTTCGAATCAAGCGCCGAGTTGCGCAGAAACTCAAAAGCTGAGCCATGGAACTGGTTGGTGCCGGACTTGGTCAGCATCGTCACCTGCCCGCCGCCCGAACGGCCATACTCCGCCGTGTAGGAGTTGGTCTGCACCCGGAACTCCTGGATGCCCTCCACTGACGGGATGGCGGATGCGCCATAGATCCCCTGGATGTCGCTTTGCACCATCGCCGTCACGCCATCCAGTTGTATGTCATTCTGCGATTCCTTGCCGCCGTTGATGGAGAAGCGGATGGTGGAGGTGAAGAAGTCGCTTTCGACGTTGTTGGGCGTCGAGGGCGTGATGCCCGGCACCAGCCGGAGCAGGGAATAGATGTTCCGGTTGTTCAACGGCAGATCGACGATCTTCTTGTTCTCAACCACCGTGCTTAGCGTCGCGTTCGAGGTTTCCAGCAAGGGGCCCGTGGCGGTGACTTGGACCTGCTCCGTAACGGAGCCAATGTCCAGCTTGATGTTGACGGTGGCATTCTGCTGTGTAGAGAGCCGCAGGGATTCGAGGATGTACGTACGGAAGCCAGTGGCTTCAGCGGTCACCCGGTAGGCACCGGGCGTCAGCTCGATGACCCGGTAGACACCGGACGAATTTGTTTCGGCCTTGAAGTCCTGATTGCGGGAAACGTCGGTGATGGTGATCTTGGCACCAGCCACCGCCGCGCCGCTGGCATCGGTGACGGTCCCCGAGATCAGCGCCTTGGAAGTCTGGGCAGTGACCGGCGAAATTGCCGCCACCGCGATGAGAAATGTCGTACACCGGACTCTCGACATGGAACCTCCTGCTCTTGCCTGACACAAAACTGGTATTGCATTCGGGCGGCGTCAGCCCCAGCACCGCCCGATTGGGTCAGCACCGCGTGCACTATATCAGTTTTTTTAATTGCGTCAAGCGAATTGGCCGCAGGGATGTTATGGGATGCCGGGTATCGGATATCAGTTTGTATGCGGATCCGAGGAGCGCCGGCCTGCTCGGTACCGTTCGCCAACCATCAGCAGGTGGCGGAAAAGTCCGCATGTAGTCCCGCCAGTTGCCCCCAAAGCAAAGGCCCCACGCTTGACGCATGGGGCCTGAAAAAAAATCGCGGAATTAGTTGAATTGTGAAGAAGTTGCGGAGACGCACCTCAGAAAATGAAGTGCGTCTCCATCATCCTGGCCTAGCGCAGATCGATCCGGTCCAGGTTCATCACCTTGGCCCAAGCCTTGGCGAAGTCCCGCGCAAACAGATCCTTCCCGTCGGCCGCCGCGTAGACCTCGGCGATCGCGCGCAGCTCCGCGCTGGACCCGAACATCAGGTCCACCGGCGTCGCGGTCCACTTCAGCTTGCCGGTCTGGCGATCGGTGCCTTCGTAGATGCCCTCGGTCGTGGAGGACTTGCTCCACTTGGTGGACATATCCAGCAGGTTGGCAAAGAAGTCCGTGCTCAGCGTGCCGGGCTTCTCCGTTAGGATGCCGGTCGCCGTCTGGCCCACGTTGGCGTTCAGCGTCCGCAGACCACCCACCAGCACCGTCATTTCCGGCACCGTCAGCGTCAGCAGTTTCGCCCGCTCCACCATCATCTCGGTGGGCGAATTGCTCTGCCCGGCGCGGAAGAAGTTCCGGAAGCCATCAGAGGCGGGCTCCATCGGAGCAAACGAAGCCGCGTCGGTCTGGGCTTCAGAGGCATCGGCGCGGCCGGGGGTGAAGGGAACCGTCAGGGTCAGTCCACCCTTCTTGGCCGCCTGCTCAATGGCCGCGTTGCCACCCAGAACAATCAAGTCCGCCAGGGAAACCTTCTTGCCGCCGCCCGCCGTCCGGTTGAACTCCTTCTGGACACCTTCCAATAGCGGCAGCAGTTTGGCCAACTCAGCCGGATTGTTGGCTTCCCAATCCTTCTGCGGAGCCAGCCGGAGGCGCGCGCCATTGGCGCCGCCACGCATGTCGGTACCGCGGAAAGAAGCGGCCGAAGCCCAAGCCGTGCGGATCAATTCCGGACCGGTGGCACCAGTAGCCAGAATCTTCGTCTTCAGCGCGGCTATGTCTTTGGCATCCACCAGCGCATGGTCCACCTTCGGCAGCGGATCCTGCCAGATCAGGTCTTCCTTCGGCACTTCCGGACCCAGGTAGCGGGAGCGCGGACCCATGTCGCGGTGGGTCAACTTGAACCACGCCTTGGCAAACGCCAGGCGGAACTCTTCCGGGTTCTGGCGGAAGCGCATCGCAATCTGGCGATAGCTGGGGTCCATCTTCAACGCCAGATCGGTGGTGAACATGATCGGCGCGTGGCGCTTGGATTTGTCATGGGCATCGGGCACCAGATTGGCCGCCTGGCCGTTGGCCGGAATCCACTGCGTGGCCCCGGCAGGGCTCTTGGTCTTCACCCACTCATAGGCGAAAAGGTTGTCCAGGTACTGATTGCTCCAGGCCGCCGGAGTGGACGTCCAGGCGCCTTCCAGGCCGCTGGTGATCGTGTCGCCCGCGTTGCCCTTACCGCAATTGTTCTCCCAGCCCAGGCCCTGCTTTTCCGTGCCAGCAGCAGCGGGGTCCGGGCCCAAGCACCCGGCGGGCGGACGCGCGCCGTGTGCCTTGCCGAACGTGTGGCCACCGGCGATCAGCGCCAGCGTCTCTTCGTCATTCATGGCCATGCGGCCAAAGGTCTCGCGAATGTCGCGCGCGGCGGCCAGCGGATCAGGGTTGCCGTTGGGGCCTTCGGGATTGACGTAGATCAAGCCCATCTGGACGGCCGCCAGCGGCTTGGCCAGCTTGCGGTCCCCGCTGTAGCGCTTGTCGTCCAACCACTTCTTTTCACTGCCCCAGTTGACGATCTCCGGTTCCCAGTCGTCCCGGCGTCCTCCGGCGAAGCCGAACGTCTTAAAGCCCATCGATTCCAGCGATACGTTGCCCGCCAGCACCATCAGGTCGCCCCAGGAAATCTTCTGCCCGTACTTCTGCTTCACCGGCCACAGCAGGCGGCGCGCCTTGTCCAGGTTGCCGTTGTCGGGCCAGCTGTTCAAGGGCTCAAAACGTAGTTGACCACCGTCAGCACCGCCGCGGCCGTCCGTCACCCGGTACGTCCCGGCGCTGTGCCAAGCCATGCGGATGAAGAACGGTCCGTAGTTGCCGTAATCAGCCGGCCACCAGGGCTGCGAAGTCGTCAGCACCTTCTGCAAGTCCTTCTTCACCGCCGCCAGATCCAGCGTGGCAAACGCCTTGGCATAGTTGAACTGCGCACCCAACGGGTTGGACTCGCTGGCGTTCTGCCGCAACGGCGACAGATCAATCCGGTCCGGCCACCAGTACTGATTGGACGTAGGTTGACCCTGCGCCCGGGCAGCCTCCGCAACAATCAACGGCACTGCCGCCGCCAAAGCGGTGAGCCTGATCTTGAGCATTCTCTTCATTCACTTCTCCTTAACGAACTGGTCAGCAAAAACTTCGTTCTCATGGTTGCGATGCCGCCGCCCCCGGCGTGGATCTACGAAGGCGGGGTGTCGGAAACGCATTCGGCAAACTTCCGCCCCCGCGACTGCCGCGGCGGCAGAAGGTTCGGGGCTTCATCGGCGAGCAAAAAGTTCCTCGCCATTTCAAGGTAGAGCCCCAGCGGAAACTGAACAACACGATTCCGCCTATGCTACCGATAGGCCTTTCCTATGGCGCTGCCCACCGCGTGATATCGGCCAAATGGGGAGGGGAGGTTGAAACTAGCTACTCTGGCAAACCGGTGCCGCCCCGCCCGGCTCCTGTGCCTTCCACGCGTCATAGCCACCGGTGAGATTGGCGATATCCTCAAAGCCCGCCCGCCGCAAAAGGCTGCTGGCTATCGAGCTGCGATAGCCGCCCTTGCAATGGACCACGATCAGATGATCGTGCGGCAGCGACTGTGCCCGCTCCACCAAGTGGCCCAAGGGAATATTCACCGATCCGGGAATCGCGCCCGTTTCCACCTCGCCCGGCTCGCGCACGTCGAGCACGGTGATGTGGGCCGGATCAAGGCGGCGCAGTTCCGCGAAATCCTGCACCGTCACCTGTGGAATGTATTCCAGCGTCATCCCGCCGCGAATCCAGCCCGCCACGCCACCGCCCAAGTAGCCGGCGACATTTTCAATTCCTACTCGCGCCAGCCGGATCTGGGACTCGCGCACATGCTCCCGGTCTTCACTGACGATAATCAGTTCCGTGTCGAGGCCCAACACCCGAGCCGCCCAGGAGGCGTACTGTCCCGTCAGCGCAATATGCACTGAGCCGGGCACGTGAGCTACGGCAAACTCCATCGCGGGCCTTGTATCCACCACCACTGCCCCTTGCGCCTGCAAGCGCAGCACATCGCCCGCGGTCAGTTCGGCCAGTGGCGCCAACTCCGCAATGGAACCCGCGCCGCGCCGGTTCAGGTCCACCTCGCGAGCAAAGTATTCCGGACGATCCGGCATGTTGTCGGTCAGCAGCCGCACGAACTCCTCGCGTGTGGGGGCCAGCAGAGCGTAGTTCGTCCGCTTCTGTTGGCCAATCGTGGAGGAACTCTCGCTGCTCATCTGGCGCCCGCAAAGTGACCCCGCGCCGTGGGCCGGGTAGATCACCGTCTCCTCCGGAAGCTTCAACAGCTTGTCGTGCAAGCTCGAATACAGGATTGCCGCCAGTTCCTGCGGCGTATGCGTCGCCGAAAGATCCGGTCGGCCCACGTCGCCCACAAACAGAGTGTCACCCGTGAAGACCGCGCGCGCCGAGCCCGGCCGGCTCAGGTCATCCAGAATGACGCACACGCCTTCCAGCGTATGGCCGGGTGTTTCCAGAAAACTCAACCGGCATTGGCCAAACCGGATCTCGTCGCCCTCGTGCACGGCGGTGTGCGCAAAGGTGGCCCCGGAACCCGCACCCAGGTAGATCTTCGCTCCGGTCCGTTCCGCCAACTCATGGTGCCCGGAAACGAAGTCCGCGTGCAGGTGCGTCTCAATGATGTGCTCAATCCGAAAGCCACCGGCTTGGGCGGCGTCCAGGTACAGGTCCACATCCCGCTGCGGGTCGATGATCGCGGCAACGCCCTCGGAGACAACAGCGTAGGACGCGTGCGCCAGGCAACCCAGATAAAACCGCTCAATGCGGACGGACTCCATGGTGGCAGCACCCCTTTCAACTCCCATTGTAGTGGCCTGACTGTCAGTGGGCGGCCCTGATTTCCGGCCTGTGCTAACAAGAACATTGTTCAACTATGCTGACTGCTCGACGGCAAGCCTATCGCGAGTCGCTCCGGGAAGAGATCCTGGACGCGGCGCGGCAGCTGTTCGTCAAGAACGGCTATGAAGAGACGTCCATGCGCGGAATTGCGGCCAAAGTCGGCTGCTCGCCCGGCATCCTCTACCACTACTTTCAGGATAAGGGCGACATCATGGCGCACCTGGTCCGCGAGACCTTCCACCAGGGCGATGAGGCGGTGGTCAAGTCCCCGCCGGTCGCCCCCGGTGCGACGGTCACGACACTCTCCGCTCCGGCGGTCAAGGCGGAGTTGCCCAGCGAACTGCTCAAGCGCCGGCCGGATGTCCGCGAAGCGGACGCCAAACTGGCCGCCGCTCTGGCCCGCCTGAAGCAATCGAAAACCGATCTCTATCCCAAGATCAATCTCAACGGCCTGGTGGGGCGTCAAGGCACCTCCGTCTCCTCGCTCGCTTTCGGCGGCGGCAATTTCTTTAGCCTCGGCCCCCAGTTGCAATTACCCATCTTCTCCGGTGGCCGCATCAAGGCCAACATCGCCGCACAGCAGGCGCGCGTCGAGCAGCAGCGGATCGCCTATCGCAATGAGTTGCTGGTGGCCTTTGAAGAAGCCGCCAACGCGCTCACCAACCTGCAACGCCAACGCGAAAGGGAAGGGAAGCTGGCCGCGGCGGCCCAGTCCGCCCGTACCTCACTCGATCTTTCCCAGGACTTGCAGCAAGCCGGGCTCAACGACTTTCTCGCCGTGCTCGATTCCCAGCGCAGCTTGCTCGACGCTGAGTTCCAGCAATTACTGGCTCGGACACAAGTGCCGGTCGAGAGCGTGGCTCTTTACAAGGCGCTCGCGGGAGGGTGGCCGCAGTAATGTGGCAGGAGCTACTTCGCGGGGGCGGGCGGGGGCGCCTGGAAAGTTGCCAGCAGCTTTTCCGCCCGCTCCCGGGCCATGTTGAGATAGCTGTCGCTCTTGATGATGCGGTTCAACCAGGGGTAAAACTGTTCCAGCGCCACCAGGCGTTTCTTATCCCAGCTGGCTTCCAGTTGCAGTAGCGCTTTGTTGACGCCCAGCTTGTCGAAGCGCGCGGTGCGTTCCAGGGCGAACAGGTGCATCTCGGTTTCAACGATCTTCTCAAACCACTCCTGTAGCTCGCGGCAGGGTTCTTCGGTGGAGTAATTGAACTTCTGCTCGTGAAGGGGTTTGTCTTCCACCCAACGGAAGGTCTTCTCGCCCATCTTCGCCACGGGCAGGCCGCTTTCCAGCTTATTCTTGAACCGGTCCAGCTTCTCGGCCAGGCCAAAGATCGCTTCGGCTTCTTCCGCCTTCAACTTCAACTTCACCGGCTGGTCATCATCCGGCTTCTCTTTGTAGACCGCAGTACCGTCGCGCGCTACCGTGATCTCGACATAAGCCGGACTGGAGCCCGGGAAGGACTTGGAGTAGAAAATCGTGGGGTCAGCCGCGACTACCGCCAGCAGCAGGGAGATCATGAGCGGGTCGCGTGACAAATGGCGACGGCCAAAGCGTCTGCGGCGTCCGGTGACTCCACCGGTGCCTCCAGCCGCAAAAGCGACCGGACCATCATCTGCACTTGCTCCTTTTCCGCGCGGCCGTAACCGACCACGCTGCCCTTGATCGCCAATGGTGAGTACTCACCCAATGGCAGCGATGCTTCTTCCACCACCAGCATCGCCACGCCCCGCACCTGGGCCAGCTTCAAAGCGGACTTGGCATTGACGGACATGAACACTTCTTCAATGGCCGCCACTTGCGGGTGATGTTCCCCAATCACGCCCCGCAGACCCACGGCAATCTCCGCCAACCGCTTCGGCATGGCATCACGGGGTGATGTCTTGATGACGCCACAAACCACCATCCGGTGATCGCGGCCATCGGTGTCGATCACTCCGTAACCTGTTCGCTCGGTCCCGCAATCGATGCCGAGCACGCGCATGACGCCGATTAGGCCATCGCCTCGACGTCGTTCTCGTCGAAGTCGAAGTTGGAATAAACCGCCTGCACGTCGTCGTAATCTTCCAGCGCGTCGTTCAGCTTCATCATGGCGCGCACGTTGGTGCCTTCCAGTTTGACCGTGTTGTCCGGCACCATGGAAATGGCTGCTTCCAGCGTCTCGATCTTGCCCTTGGCCAGCGCATCCACCACCGGTTCATGAGCTTCCGGCGGCGACAGAACCGCCCAGGTATCACCATCGTCGCGGAGATCTTCCGCGCCCGCATCCAGCACAATGCCCATCAACGTGTCTTCATCGGCAACGGCCTTGTCGATGATGATCTGGCTCTTGCGCTTAAACATCCAACTGACGCTACCTTCCGCGCCCATGTTGCCGCCATGCTTGGAAAACATGTGGCGGATGTCGGCGACGGTACGGTTGCGATTGTCGGTGGCCACGTTCACCAAGACGGCCGCGCCGCCGGGTCCGTAGCCTTCAAACATGATTTCGACAATTTCTTCGCCCTGCAGTTCGCCCGTGCCCCGCATGATGGCGCGCTTGATATTGTCGGCGGGCATGGAAACAGCCTTCGCGGCGACGATCGCCGTGCGTAGACGGGCGTTGGACGCCGGGTCGCCACCACCGCGAGCGGCGATGACGATTTCCTTGATGACGCGAGTGAAGATCTTGCCTCGCTTGGCGTCGAGGGCACCCTTTTTGTGCTTAATGGTATGCCACTTGGAATGGCCAGACATGATTAGTGATTACCTCAAAACATTCAGGTTACCAAAGGGCAGCCAGGCGAGGGGAATGGAACAGCACCGGCTGCGCAATATCCACAATCGGCGCCCCGGAAGCCGCCGGTAGCGGGAACTCCGCGCCCCACTGCACACCCGGCGGGTAGACGGCAACGTAGTCCCAGACGTGGTCGCCCGTGATCAGCCGGGCCTTGCCCTCAAAGTTGCTCAAGTCCCGCTTCAACACTGGCTGCGCCGCCTGCGCCACAACCTTCTTCTGATCCCAGAAATGCCGCGCCGTCACCCGCGCCAGGGCGGCCGCGTTGGGCGGGTCCCAATCGGTGTCCAGCACCGGCTCCCAAACAATAAACACCCGCGGCGCACGCCCCGTGGCTTTTCGCAATAACTCGCTTTTCTCCACCGCATCTTGAACTGCAGAGGCCCCCTGCAGACACTTGCTTCAAGTGGGGGAGAGCAGCGCGATCAGCCGGGTCTCGCTGGAGGCGGCGTTGAAGGATTGGCGCAGCGGCTCCGTCGTATCCAGCGCGGTGGCCTGGCCGCCCGTAACCGCCTGCGTGCCCGACCCGGCCAGCAACCCCGCCACCTGTTGTGGCAACAGCCACATCGCCCCAATCGCCACCGTCGCCAGCCACAACACCGCGATGCTGAACGGTCCACGATCGGTGCGGCAGGATTTGCGGAAGTAGGTCTGCCAGAAGCCGACGCCCAGCATCAGCGCGGCGAACCCCATCAGCCAGGGCTGTGCACCGGGAGGCAATAGAAATGCGGCGCTACCCGATCCAGCGGCCAACAGAAACGTACCCAGGGGCAGGCAGCAGAGGCTGGCGGCCAGGATACCGGCGATGGCGGAGAGAGGAGCAAACAGTCGGCGCAACCCAGTATTATTGCGCACTCGCCGGATCGTATTCCGGGTTTCGCAAGATAGATCCCTAGCCGATCAGGCAGGTCCGGTTTCCGCGACCACACCGACAAAACCTCATCGAACCGGGCATGAGCGAAAGCCAAACTTTCAAGAGTCAAGTCGTACTGATCACGGGCGGCAACGCTGGAATCGGTCTCGAAACCGCGCTGGCCTTTGCCCGGCAGGGCGCTAAAGTCGCCATCACCGGGCGCCGCGCCGCCGAGGGCGTAACGGCGTTGAAGCAAATCGAGGACACCGGGGCGGAAGCCATGTTTATCCCATAGCTCACCGTAGCGGCCGAAAGGTCCGCATCATCTTGCCCCACAGCGCCTGTCCCAGTTCCTCCGCATCCTCCGGCCGCACGGCCACTACCTGGAGGTGCAGCCCCGCCATCTCATCGTTCACCCCAAAGCCCCAAGTCACCCGCTTCGGCGGATTCGATGGATTCCGGACATTGGCCGTCGAGTTGTCGTAGGTGAAGGTTGCCTCCACCTTGGTTCCGGCGGGCAGGCGGATCGGTTTTGAGTACCAGTAACGGTCCTGCCAGTTGAAGTCCCAGTCGTCGATTTGGATGAGTAGCCGAACGCCTTGGGGTGTGGTGGCGATGCCGCGGATGGCTTGTCCGACGTAGTGCATGTGTGGGATGGCGCCCAGCAGTTCGACATCCACCGGTAGCGTGAAATGGTCGCGCACCTGATAGCGGGCTTCTCCCGCCGGGATGTCGATCTCATTGCTGCCCAGGGCGATGTCCATCAACGTGCGCGCCGGCTGCTCGTCCGCGAAGTACAGCGCCACCGATGACTGGTCCGTTTCCGCGCGACCGGACGGGTGATAGTGAATCTGGAGAACAATCTGCGACCCGGCCGGCAGCAAGGCGGCCGTACCGGCGGGGAACTCCGAGAGCCGGTTCCCCGGTGACCAGCCGCCCAATCCGCGAGCGGGCAGGAATCCGGGAGCGCCGAAGCACGGGTACGAGGCCTGGTCCGGCTTTCCCGCAAACACAATGGCGTGATGGACCACGCGCCGGTTGCCGGGGCGAAAATCAAGCGCGCGGACCCAGCGGTTCTGCTTCAGCGGCACGGGGATCGCGATGCACTGGTAGAGGTCCGGGCCATCGGCCGGGATCTGGAAGGGCTGGGGCATGGTGGCCACCAGATCTGGCGGTGGCGGCTCGGCTTGCGCACGAGCGTTGGTAAATTCGCCACCGCGCGGCGCACCGAAGGCAGCCCAGCGGGCGAAGATGCCGATCTCAGCGGCAGTCAGGCGGCGCTCATGCTGGAAGACACCGACCGGCTGCGAGGCTTTCCATGGCGGCATAAACTTCCGCCCCGTCACCTGCGCAATCTGCCGGGCTCGCTTTCGGGCATCCTCATAGGTCTCGAGCGCGAACGGTGCGACGTCGCCTTGGCGGTGGCATTGCTGGCAGTGCCGGGCGATCAACGGAGCGACGTGCTTGGACCAAGTCACCGCTGTGGCTGTCACTTGGGAGGCTGGGCCTGCGGCCAGCAGTGGTGATAACCTCATCAGCACGATGAAGATTGGCATCAATACATTCATTTGGAGCGCCGAATTCACTGAAGCGCAGTTGCCGGAGTTGGCCCGGATCAAAGCGGCGGGCTTTGACGGCATCGAGGTCGCCATCTTTGATCCCGCTACGTTCAAGAGTGGCATGATCCGGCAGGCGCTGGCGGACCACGGCCTGGAATGCACCATCGTCTCGGTGATCCCCGGCGGCCTCAGCCTGATCACCGAAGACGCGGCCATCCGCGCCCAGACCGTGGATCACCTCAAGCGCGTCATCGAACAAAGCCGTGCCGTGGGCGCTTCCATCCTGGCCGGGCCGCTCTATTCGCCCGTCGGCTATCTGCCCGGACGCCGCCGCAACGCCGCCGAATGGCAGAACGCCATCGACAGCTACCGCGCCGTCACCCCGACCCTGGCCGCCCATGATGTAACCCTGGCCATTGAGCCGCTCAACCGCTTTGAGACCTTCTTCCTGAACACCGCCGCCGACGCGGTCCGCCTCTGCGAAGCCGTTGATCATCCCAACGTCGGCATCCTGTTCGATACCTTCCACTCCAACATCGAAGAGAAAGAATTGGGCGCGGCCTACCGCCACTGCGGCAAGTGGCTGAAGCACGTCCACACCTGCGAGAACGACCGCGGCATTCCCGGCTCCGGCCACGTCGAGTGGAACGCGGTCTTCGCGGCGCTGGGCGATCTGCACTACAACGGCTGGCTGACCATTGAGAGCTTTGGCTTTGCGTTGCCGGAGATCTCCGCCGCCGCCGCCATCTGGCGCGACATTGAATCTTCGCCCGACGTGATCGCTTACGAAGGCATTAAGTTCCTGCGCTCACAGCTCGCTTAACCCAGGGCTCGATGCCCATCAGACGGTCGAGAACCAGCCCCGTTGTATTCGTCAAGGTCCGCCCGTTCTCCATCCATCTCACACTCAATTGCCGATACAATATCGGCTCTGTGTCGAAACTGATTTTTCTCGCCCCACTCGCGCTATCGCTGTTCGCCCAGGATCCTCGCGGCACCATTGTCGGCCGCGTCACTGACTCCTCCGGCAGCCCCATCCCCAAAGCCGCCGTCAAGGTGATCAACGAAGCCACCGGCCTCACCACCACCACCACCTCGGCCGAAGGCGGTGATTACCGCGCGCCCTATCTCAACCCCGGCTCTTACCGCGTCGAGGCCGAAGCCCAAGGCTTCTCCAAGCTCCTCCGCCCCGGCGTTCAGGTACGCACCACGGAAACGGTCTCGCTGGACCTGGAACTCAAGGTCGGCCAAGTCAGCGAATCGGTGGAAGTCCATGGCGAGACGCCGCTGTTGAACGCCTCCGATGTCTCACTCGGCCAAGTGATCGACCAGCGCCGCATTGAAGAGCTCCCGCTGTTCGCGGGCAATGCGATGGACTTGGTCCATCTCGCCCCCGGCACAGTAAACGGCACCAACCTCCGCCTCCGCAAGGCTCCCTTCAATGCCGCGCCCAGCCAGTTCGGCACCAACGGCACCGGCAATAACAACAACGACTTCACCATTGACGGCGTCGTCAACGTCTACTCCGACGGCACCGCCCCCCGCGTCGCCTTCTCGCCGCCCCAAACTTCCATCGCCGAATTCAAGGTCCAAACCGCCGCCTTTGACGCCTCCGCCGGCTTCTCGCTCGGGTCCAACGTCAATGTCACCACCAAGTCCGGCACCAACCAGTTGCACGGCGAATTCCACCATTGGCTCCGCCACTCCAAGCTCGACGCGCCCACCATCTTCCAGAACCGCGCCGGCCAGAAGCTGGCGCTCTATCAGGACAACCGGTTCGGCGCCTCGGCGGGCGGCCCCATCTCATTGCCCAAACTCTACAACGGCAAAAATCGGACCTTCTTCTTCTATGCCTTTGAAGTCAACCTGTTTGGTGACCCTAACGGTGCCGCCGTCGTCACCGTGCCAACCGCCGAAATGCGCCGGGGCGACCTCTCCCCGCTGCTCCGCCTGAACGCCAACAACCAGGTCTACGACCCGCGCTCCACCGCCGCCGCTCCCGGTGGCCGCTTCCAGCGCCAACCCATCCCGGGCAATATCATCCCTGCCTCGCAGATTGACCCCGTAGCCCAAAAGCTGGTCACTGCGTTCCCGCTGCCCAACCAGCCCGGCACCTCGGACTTCCGCCAGAACTTCTTCATCTCCAACAAGGCCCTGGAAACCTACTGGACCAACATCGGCCGCGTTGATCACACGTTCTCAGAAAACCACCGCATCTTCTTCCGTTTCCATCGCGACTACTGGGAGGAAGACAAGTCCCGTTTCTTTGGTAACCAGGCACCCGCCGGCGTCATCCTGAATCGGGTCAACCGCGGCGCGGCCTTCGACGATGTCTACGTCATCAACCCGTCCATCCTGCTGAATGTCCGCTACGGCCTCACCCAGCAGGAGTTCCCGGAAAGGCGCGTCTCGCAAGGCTACGACCTGGCCAGCCTTGGCTTTGCTTCCAGCCTGGTCAACTCGGTCGACAAAGCGACGGCCACGTTCCCGCGCCTCAACGTCGCCCCTTGGTCGACGATGTCGAATTGGGAGTCCGGCGACGGTACCACCGCCTCGTTGATCCACAACCTAAACTCCACCCTCAGCTGGAATAAGGGCAAGCACAACGTTCGCTTCGGCTTTGACTGGCGCAACCTCCGCGAGAACCGCAACCGCTACCCCACTGGCACCTCACCCGATCTCAACTTCAATTCCACCTTCACGCGCGGCCCGCTCGACACCGCCGCGCCGCCGCAAGTGGGTGGCGAGATTGCCTCCTTCCTGCTCGGCATCCCCGCCGGAGCCATGGGCGTCAACGCGTCTTACGCGGAACGCAACTCCATCTACGGCTTCTATGTGCAGGACGACTACAAGCTCACCCGTAAGCTGACCTTGAACTTGGGCCTCCGTTACGAAGTCGAATCCGAGACCACGGAACGGTATAACCGCGCCATCCGCAACTTTGACGCCACCACGCCCAATCCGGTCGAGGCCCAGGCCCGCGCGCAGTACGCGGCCTCGCCCATTCCGGAACTCCCCGCCAGCCAGTTCCGCGTGCTGGGTGGCCTGACGTTCACTAACACCAACGGCAACCCGCGGGGCTACTGGAATACGGCCAAAGGCAACATCATGCCGCGCTTCGGCCTGGCCTACCAGTGGGATCCCAAAACCGTGATCCGCGCCGGTTACGGCTTCTACACGGCGCCGCTGGGTACGCTTTACACAAATACCGAACCGGCTGGCTTTAGCCTATCGACGCCCATCCAGGCCTCGCTCGATAACGGCCTCACCTACATCGCCACGCTGGCGAATCCCTTCCCCACGGGCCTGGTTCAACCCGCCGGACCCGCCGGTGGTCTGCTGACCAACATCGGCCAGGGCGTCAATGCCTTCCCGAACTCCCGCAAGAACCCCTATGCTCAACGCTGGAGCCTCGGCTTTCAACGGAGCCTGTTCGGCGGCTTTCTGCTGGAAGCCTCCTATGTCGGCAACCGCTCCACCCGCCTCAACGTCCTGCGCAACCTGAACTTCCTACCCGCGCAGTATCTGTCCACCAGCCCCAACCGCGACCAGACCACCATCAACTACCTGGCGCAGAACTTCCCCAACCCCCTGCGCGGCACCAACCCCATCTTCGGGGCCAACACCAACCGGGCCAGCCTCCTGCGGCCGTTTCCGCAATTTGGCAACGTGAATATGTACGAGCCCATCGGCTACGCCTGGTATCACTCCCTGCAGATGCGCTTGGAAAAGCGCCTCAGCAAAGGTTTCACCACGCAGTTCTCCTACACCTGGTCCAAGAACATGCAGGCCACCGAAATGCTGAACGATCAGGACACGCGGCCCCATGAAGTGATCTCCGATCTGGACCGGACGCAACGCATCACCGCCTCCGGCATCTGGGAGCTTCCCTTCGGCAAAGGCCGCCGTTGGGGAACTCAGTGGAATTCCGTGCTCGAAGGCTTTGCCGGTGGTTGGCAGTTGAACGGTGCCATGCAGTACCAATCCGGCGGACCGCTCGGCTTCGGCAACGTCATCTTTAATGGGAACCTGGACAACATCCTGCTCCCCAAGGGCCAGCGCAGCGTTGATCAGTGGTTTAACGTCAATGCCGGTTTTGAGCGCAACAACGCTCTCCAGTTGGCCAACAACCTCCGCCGCTTCCCGCTCCGCTTTGGCGGCGTCCGCGGCCCCATCCAGGCCCGCTGGGATTTCGGCCTGATCAAGAACTTCGCCTTCACCGAACGATGGCGGCTCCAGTTCCGCGCGGAGACCTTCAACGTGGCCAACTACGCCAACTTGGCCAACCCCAACACCACCGTCACCTCCGGTGCCTTTGGGACCATTACGGGGCAGGACCCGCCGCGCTCCTGGCAGGGCGCCTTGAAGCTGACCTTCTAGCAGGAGGGGAAAGTAGGCGAAGTCATCCGAGCCGCGCGAGCCAGCGGTCGCAGGCTTTGTTCCTTAGCTCTCGCGTTAGGCCGCAAAGCAGCCAAGAGCGTTCTTGGCGGTTTTGTGACTTGGCGGGACTCTTGAAATGCTTCGAACTTCGGGTACAGGAAACTAGTCCTGCAGCGTGACTGGATGCAGCAGGTTGGCAGCTCGCTTCCGGCCGGAGGCGACGATCTTGGCTTTGTATTTGAGGCGGCCGTTGATCGTCAGGTCGATCGGCCGGTCGATCGGATAGTCAAAGGCCAGCACGTCTCCGGCGCTTAGCTTCAACAGGTTCTCCACCGAAAGCGTGGGCCCGCGCAGCCGCGTATCAAAGTGCATGGTGGAGGTGCGGATCAGCTTCATCACTCGCTGCTGTTCGCCCTCGGACGCTTCCGTCTTGCGCGTGGTCCACTGCTGGTCAAATTTTTGGCCCAGCATCTTCACCGTGATCGACGGCACCGCCAGGTTCAACATGCCGCTGATGTCGCCAATCCGGACTTCGATCGAGACGGCCACGACGGCTTCATTGGGCGCCAGGATCTGGAGCAGTTGCGGCTCCGTCTCAAAGCTATCGATCGAGAAGTCGATCGTGGCTACCTGCCGCCATGCTTCGCGCAGATCGCGCAGGATGATGCGCATGACGCCGTCCAGAATCGACTGTTCGATCTCAGTGACTTCGCGCTCAATCTTGGTGGTGGAGACGCTGGTTGAACCCAGCAGCATCTCCAGCACCGGAAACACGATGGCCGGGCTTAGTTCCAGCAGGGCGTTGTTGTCGAACTGGGCCATGTTCAGCGAAACCATGCAGGTGGGGGAGGGCAGACACTGCAAAAACTCCATGAAGGAGAGTTGTTCCACTGACACCAGATTGACGATCACGTAAGCGCGGAGGTAGGCCGATAAAGACGAGGCCAGGCTGCGGACGAAGTTTTCGTGCAGGATGTGGATGGAGCGCAGTTGCTCCTTCGCAATGCGGTCCGGACGCCGGAAATCATAGGGTTGCGCGCGGCGCGAGATGTCGTCGGAGGCCCGCTGCGCTTGCAGGTTCCGGAAGACATTGTCGATTTCGTGCTGAGTAAGAAGGCGATCGGCCATGATTGTCCGCTGGTGGTTGATCGGCCTATGGCGGGTGCAGCTTTAGGCCGTCACGGTATCCTGGAGGAGCGTGAAGACGTTCACCATCAAGAACTTTGGCTGCCGGGCATCGCAAGCCGATGGCGCGGCCATTGCCGGACAGCTCACCGATTGCGGCCTGTCACCCGCCCCTGCGGGCCCGGCGGATCTGGTGGTGTTGAACTCCTGTACGGTCACCGCCGCCGCCGATCAGGATCTGGAAAAGGCCGTGCGGCGCGCCCGGCGGGAAAATCCAGGGACTCAGATCCTGGTGACCGGCTGCTATGCCCAGCGCGACCCGGAACGTCTGGCTGGAATCACCGGCGTCACCTGGGTGGTGGGCAATTCGCACAAGGACCGGATCGGCGAGATTCTGGCGATCCCGCTGCCGGAGTCGTCCTATCACGCCCAGATCCACTTGAGCGACATCTTTGGGCGGCGTGAGTTTTTCTCCGCGCCGATCGAGGAATCTGGCGAAGACCGGGCCCGGCCGAACCTAAAGATCCAGGATGGCTGCAATAACCGCTGCTCCTTCTGCATCATCCCGTCGGTTCGCGGTGCCAGCCGCAGCGCGTCCGCCGATTGGGTGCTTCAGCAGGTGCGTGGTTTGGCCGCTCGTTACGCTGAGGTTGTGCTGACGGGTGTCAACCTGGGCCGCTGGGGCCGGGAAGCGGGTGGCGGACGGCAGCTGGTGCAGCTTCTGCGGCGTGTCCTGGATGAAACGCCGGTTCAGCGGTTGCGGCTGAGTTCGATTGAGCCGATGGATTGGACGGATGAGCTGATGGGGCTGATGGCCGGTTCGGATCGCATCGCCCGGCACGTCCATGCACCCCTGCAATCCGGCAGCGACGGCGTGCTGCGCCGCATGTTCCGCAAGTACCGTCCGCGCCACTATCGCGACCGGATTCTGAGGGCTTACCACTTGATGCCGGACGCCGCTTTTGGCGCCGATGTGATGACCGGCTTCCCGGGTGAGACCGACGCCGAGTTTGACGAAAGCCTGGCGTTCATCGAGTCTCTGCCCTTCACTTATCTGCACGTCTTCACCTACTCCGAGCGTCCCGGCACCCGGGCGGCGGAAAGCATGGAGCAGGTGCCCTGGGAGGTCCGCAAGGAACGCACGCGGCGCCTGCGGGAATTGAGTGAGCAGCAAGGCTGGGCCTTCCGGCAACGGATGTTGGGCCGCAAGCTGAGCGTGGTTACGCAGGGCGGACGCCGGGCTATGTCGTCCAATTTCCTGACGGTCGACTTGGGCGGTGAGCATCCGGCCCAGCAACTCCGGCAAGTCACCGTCCGCGGCGTGGATGAAGCGGGCGTGCTGACGGTGTTGCCGGTTCTGTCCGGAGTGATGGTTTAGCCTCTTCCGGGTCGGCTCATCCTGTGCCGCGATTCGCCTGGCATGGGATACTGAATCGAAAATCCCATGAGCACGATCAATCGCCGCCAAATCTTCCGCCTTGGTGCCTCGGCTGCCGCCGCACCGGCTTTCCTGCAAGCCCAGTCCAAGGAGCCGCGCAGCATCATTTACATGGTGGCCGACGGCATGAGCGCTGGCGTCATCCCGATGGCCGAGCAGTTTTCCAAGCTGGTCCGCGGGCGGGGAACGGCTTGGAATCAGCTGCTGTCGAAGCCCGGCGTCCAGCGCGGCTTCATGGATATGGCGTCTCTGAATTCGATGGTGACGGACTCTTCGGCCGCCTCATCCAGTTGGGGTTCCGGTTCGCGGATCTTCAACGCCATGCTCAATGTCCTGCCCGATGGCACCAAACTGACGCCGATCGGCACGCTGGCCCGGGAGCGGGCCAAGCGCCGGATTGGCCTGGTCACCACCGCCACCGTCACCCACGCCACACCGGCTGGATTCGCCGCCGTGTCGCCGCGCCGCGACGATGAAGACCTGATCGCCACGCAGTATCTCGACAACGTCGATGTCGTGCTGGGCGGCGGTAAGCGGTTCTTTGACGCCTCCAAACGCAAAGACAAGCGCGACTTGGCGGGGGACTTCGCCAAGGCCGGTTACAGCGTCAGTTATGTGCGCGACAACCTGAAGTCCGCTCCCGGTGCCAAGTTGCTGGGGCTCTATGACGACAGCCACGTCCAGTACGTGGTGGACCAGCGCTCCGACAAGAAGATGCAGCGGGAGATCCCCAGCCTGGCGGAGATGGCGCAGGCGGCCCTGACGGCACTCGATGCGGCACCCAATGGCTTCCTGTTGCAGATCGAAGGTGCCCGCGTCGATCACGCCGCCCATGCCAACGACGCCGCCGGCTTGTTGTGGGAGCAGGTGGCTTTTGACGACGCCATTCAAGTGGTGCTCGACTATTGCCAGAAGCGGCCGGACACGCTCGTGGTGATCACCTCCGACCACGGCAACGCCAACCCGGGCCTGTTCGGCGTGGGCAAGGAGTATGAGCATTCCAATCAGGCGTTTGAGCTGCTGACCAAAGCCAAGTACTCCTACACCACGATCACGCGACGCCTTGGCAATGCAGTGGAGTACAAGGGGCTGACCACCGACGCCCAGCGCGGCATCACCAAGCCCAACGCCGACCTGGTGCGCCAAGTGATCGAAGAAGATTTGGGACTAAAGATCAGTGAGGACGAAGGCCGTCTGCTGCGGACCGCGATCAGCCGCGGTCAGTTTGTCTGCGTCAACAAGCAACTGGACAACGTCCCCGGCGTGCTGGGCCAAGTGATAGGGAACCATACCGGCGTAGGCTGGGTGGGCACCACCCACACCTCCGACTACACCCTCTCCACCGCCTTCGGCCCCGGCTCCGAGCTATTCGCCGGGTTAGTCAAAAACACCGACGTCTTTGTGAAGCTGACCGGTCTGCTGGGTATCTCCTTCAAGAACCCTTCCATGGACGCACAGAAAGCCATGAAGTATATGGCCTCGGTACCGCGCCGGGAGCGCGTGGACTGGGCGTAGACTGTTGATATGGCTACAGTCACCGTCATTGACGCGAAGGCTGCGGTGGAGCGCGCACTGGAGCACTTTAAGGGCCTCACCGCCGCGATATCAGCTCCTCCAGATCTCGAGCTGAAGACCCAATTAGAAGAAGTTGAGTTTGCCGAGGGAGACAGCGGGCCTGTCTGGCGGGTTACGCTCAGCCGTCCTAATTCTCAAAACTTTGAATTTATTCGCGGGCGGCCTGCGCGCGACTACAAAGTACTCAGCCTTGATGCACAAACCGGCGAATTGCTCTCAATGAAGATGTGCTTGCTGGACAATGTTGGCTGAGTGGATTGATCGCCTCATTACTCGCCACCATGGGCGCGGCCTGATCCTGCATGCCAGTCCACTTCTTCTGTTGCTTGTCGGGAGATACGATTCGCGGCTGCTAAAGCCGGGCAGGCGGACGTCCCCATGCACCGTGGACCACTTTGAGATCCTGCAGCAGATTCAACTACGGTTAGGACCAACGGCAACCACGCCGTCCGTCGTCACGGAAGCACTGCACCATGCGGAAGAATTTGGCATCGGTGTTATGGAGGAAGCTTCTTTTACCCTCTCTTCACTGGCTGAAATCTATGAGCCGAGCTTGAACTTCGCAACTGAGACGCGCTTCCCGGACTTAGGATTAGCCGATGCCAGCATCCTGCAATTGGCCAGAGAGCGAAGAGGCCTTGTCGCTACTGACGACAAGAGATTGCGTGCGGCGCTATACAGTATCGGCATCGAATCTGTTGCACCTGCGAAGTTCTTCGACAACTAGCGGCCCAGGCCCTTTAGGACGCCATTCGCCACTGGCTCCAGCAGCCGGAAGATCGGGCCCGGCACTACGCCCAGCAGCACGGTGAGCACCGCCAGTGGAACCATGGCCAGCATCTCCGTCGCGTTCAGATCGGCCAGCTTTTCACGCGGTTCACCGAGCATCGTGCGCTGGTAGAGCCACAGCAGGTAGGCGGCGCCCAGGGCGATGCCAAGCACGGTGGCCACCGCCCAGGCCGTGGACACGCTGGCGACACCGCGCAGGATGGTGAATTCGCCTACGAAGCCGTTCAGCGGCGGCATTCCCATGGAGCCCAGGATGGCGATCAGGAACAGTAGCGCCAGGCGGGGCATGCTCCGCAAGGTGCCACTGAAGTGGGCGATCTCACGCGTGTGCGTGCGGTCATAGATGGCACCCACAATCAGGAAGAGCAGCCCGGTGGTGACCGCGTGGTTGATCTGCTGCAGCATCGAGCCCACGATGCCGTCGCGGGTCATCACAAACAGGCCCAGCGTGCAGAAGCCCATATGGCTGACCGACGAGTAAGCGATCAACCGCTTCCAATCGCTCTGCATCAGGCAGACGAGGCCGCCATACAGAATGGCCGCCACCGACGCCATGCTCAGCCACATCAATACTTGGGCCGATGGTGGGGCGAGGGGGATCGCAAAGCGGGTGAGCCCGTAAAGGCCCATCTTCAGCAGTACGCCGGCCAGGATCACTGATCCGGCGGTGGGCGCTTCCGTGTGCGCGTCCGGCAGCCAGGTATGGACCGGCACCATCGGGACCTTGACGGCGAAGCCCGCCAGGAAGGCCCAGAATATCCACTCGCCGCCGGGTTGGCGGAGCAGCTCAAAGTAATCGAACGTGCCGCCCTCTAAGCGCAGCGCGAGAATTCCGATCAGCATCAGCACGCTGCCCAGATTGGTGTAGATCAGAAACTTCATCGAGGCATAGGCGCGGTTGGTGCCACCCCACACGGCGATGATCAGGTACATGGGGATCAGCGTCAATTCCCAGAACAGGAAGTAGAGCAACAGATCGAGCGCCACAAAGACGCCCGTCATCGCCACCAGCAGCACCAGCATGGCGGCGTAGTATTCCTTGAGCCGCTCCACAATGGAAGTACTGGCGACGAGCGCCACCAGCGTCACCAGCGACGTCATCACCACCAGCAGCAGCGAGTAGCCATCGACGCCCACCAAGTACTGCGCGCCAAAGGAGGGTATCCACGGTTGCCGTTCGAGGAAGGCGAAGCCTTGCTGCGAGGCGTCCGGCTGGAAGCGTCGCAGGTGGTCCAGCGCGATCAGACCGTGAATGGCCGTGGTGAACAAAGCAAGCCCGCGTGCCCAACGGCTAGGCAAGGCGAGCAACAGGATCAGCCCCGCCAGGGGCACAAGCAGCAGAAGAGTCATTATTCCTTGGGCACGATCCCCAAAGATTTCATTTTGCGGTAAAGGTTGCTGCGTTCCAAACCCAGCAGTTCCGCGGTGCGCGTCACGTTGCCGCGCGTCTCTTCGAGTTTCTTCAAAATGTATTCGCGCTCAGCGGTTTCACGGACCTGCGCCAGCGACGTGAAATGGTCGATCGGCCGCTCAAAGACGGCCCGCCGCGCCGGGCTGAGCGGGATGTGGCGGGCATCGATGCGGACTTGCGGATTCATGATGACGATCCGCTCCATCAGGTTCTTCAACTCCCTTACATTGCCGGGCCAGGCATACTCCTGCAGTGCGCGGTAGGCTTCGGGTGTCAACTCCTTGGCCTTGCGGCCATAGGATGAGGTGAACTCCCGGAGGAAGTGGTTGGCCAGCAGCACCGCATCTTCAATCCGCTCCCGCAGCGGCGGCACGTGAAAGGGGATGACATTCAAGCGATAGAAGAGATCCTCGCGGAAGTTGCCGCGCTCAATCTGATCCTCCAGGTTCTTGTTGGTGGCGGCGATCACGCGCACGTCCACTTGGATGGATTCTTCCGCGCCCACGGGCTGGAAGCGCTGCTCTTCCAGGGCGCGCAAGACCTTGGCCTGCGTCTTGATGCTCATGTCCGCCACTTCATCCAGGAACAGGGTGCCGCCGTCAGCCTTCTCGAACTTGCCGACCTTGTCCTCTGCGGCTCCGGGGAAGCCGCCCTTGCGATGGCCGAAGAGTTCGCTTTCGATCAGGTCTTCCGGGATGGCGGCGCAGTTGATCTCGACAAAAGGGGCCTTGGTCCGGCTGCTGAGTTCGTGGATGGCGCGCGCCACCAGTTCCTTGCCGGTGCCGCTTTCGCCATAGATCAGCACCCGGCCATTGGTGGCGGCCATCAGGGCGATCTGCTGGCGCAGGGCCTTCATGGGGATGCTTTCACCCAGGATGGCGTTGCGCGGGTCATCGGCGCCGTGCAGGCGCGAAATCTCCACTTCCAGGCGCCGCTGCTGGGCGGCGTTCTTCACCACGACGGCCACTTTCGCAATGGTGAGCGGCTTTTCCAGGAAGTCAAACGCCCCTAGCTTGGTGGCGCGCACGGCGGTTTCCACCGTACCGTGGCCGGAGATCATCACCACGGCTGGGCGATCTTCAATGCCGATCTCCTGGATGCGGGCCAGCACTTCCATGCCGTCCATGCCCACTAGCCAGATGTCGAGCAGGACCACGTCATAGCTGCGGCGTTTGAGCTCTTCCAGGCAAGCCTCGCCCGTATCGGCCACCGCTACGGCAAAGCCTTCATCTTCCAGCACCCCGGCCAGGGATTGCCGGATAGCCGCCTCGTCGTCAACCACCAACACACGCGTATGCTTCAACCGACCGCCTCCTGCGCGCGGGACCCGACGGGATTGCCGGCGTCGGCCGGCATGAAGACGGGGATCTCCACCACAAACCGCGTCCCCGAAGGCAGATTCTCTTCGACGCGGATCTGGGCGCGATGTTCGCTCAGAATTTGGCTGACGATGGCCAACCCCAGGCCTGTACCCCGGCCCTTGGTGGAGAAGTACGGCAGGAAGAGCTTCTCGCGGTCTTCATTGCTGACGCCGCGGCCCGTATCGGAGACCGTCAATTCGATGATGTCGGCGGAAGCCAGTTGAGTGGCGATATAGAGCCGCTTGAGCGGTACGTCCTGCATCGCCTCCGCCGCATTGTCCACCAGATTGATGATCACGCGCTTGAACTGCTCCGGGTCCACATTCACTGGCGGCAACCCCGCGCCCAGCGAACGATAGACCTCGATGCCTTCCAGTCGCCCTTCAAACACGCTGAGGGCGTTTTTGGCCAGCTCATTGATGTCGCACGGTGAGGGGAAGGCCACCGGGAAGCGCGAGAACTGGCTGAATTCGTCCACCAGTGTCCGGACACTTTCCACCTCCTGCGAGATGGTGGTGGAGCATTCCCGCAGAATCCGCATCGTGTCTGGCCCGCCGGTGACCTTCTCCAGTTGCCGCGCCAGCCTTTCGGCACACAGGGCGATGGGGGTCAATGGATTCTTGATCTCATGGGCGACGCGCCGCGCCACTTCCTGCCAAGCGGCGGTTTTCTGGGCGCGCAGCAGTTCGCTGGTATCTTCCAGCACCACGATGTAGCCGGAGGCGGAGTTCTCTTCCAGCGACGACACCACGGCGGCCAGATGGACCGTCTGCCGGTCCCGGGCGATCTCCAGTTGCTGCGTCGCAATGCCAGTGCGGCGGGCGCGCTTCATCAGGTAACGAATTTCGGTGGCGTCGTCGGGTGAGAGCAGATCGTCGATGCGGACGGCCTGATCGACCAGCGCGGCCGGAAAGATAGTCCGTAGCGCGCGATTCACCTTCAGAATACGGCCGTCCGGGGCCAAGGAGATGACTCCGGTGGGGATGTTTTCGAGGATCGCTTCCGTGAACCGGCGGCGGCGTTCCAGTTCGCGCTCGTTCGATTCGAGATCCTGGGTCATCTCGTTAAACGCCCGGACCAGCGCCGCCAATTCATCGATCGCCGGCGTCTGGACCCGGTAAGCCAGGTTGCCGCCACGGACCTCCCGTGCGGCGCTGAGCAGCGCCGAGATAGGCACGGAAATCTGCTTCGACATCAGCAACGCCGTCCAGGTGGCGACAAACAGAATGAACAGCGTGATCAGCGTCAGCAGCAGGATGTAGAACGTGCGGATGTCTTTGCGGCGGCGGGCGAGGGTCTCAAAATCCTCGATCGATTTCAGAATCTCATTCTGCTTGCGCACGAGATCGAGCGGTACGGAACTGCGCAGCGAAAGGCGGCTGGCGGGAAGGCCTTGCGCATCGGCCAGCATGGCCGTCGCAGAGACGGTTTCCACGGCAGCCTTCCCCATCTGTACGCAAAGCGGGATGCGGGCATCGTCACCGCGGATCAGCGTAACTTCCACAATGCCGTTCTCTCGGCACAGCCGTTGAATGTCGGCCCGCGGCGCCTGTTCATCCGCCGCCAGGGCTTGCACGGCCGCCAGTGAGGCCAACCACCGGGCCTGGGCATCAGCCTTGGCCTGCATCTCATTCTTGAAGCTGGTGGCGACATCCTGCAGATCGAGCCGGATCTCTTCGGCCGGTCGCGAGAACCAGCGCAGCAGGTTGAAGTTCAGCACCTGGACGCTGAACAAGACCAGAAAGAGAACCGGGAGAAAGCTTAACGCCAGCGCGCCCACCACCAGCTTGGTGCGCATGCGCGACCCTTCTCGATTGCTTTGCCGGTCGATGTAAAGCTTCAGCCCGGTCCGGAACAGCATGAAGCCCAGAATCACGGTCAGAACAAAGACCAGCGATTGGACCGCCCAGTAGAGGAAGATCTGGCTTAAGCTCTCCGGGTCAAAGGAGCCAGTGGAGAACGACCCCTGCCAAACGACAAAGGTGACGCACAGGACCAGGAGCAGGGCGGCTGCGCCATACAGCAAACGTTTCTTCATGCGTCTACTTCAGCCTACACAAAGCGGGCGAACGAAGTGGAGGCGGCCGTGTCCCCGAATGGCGGGCCGCCCTGGCCGGGGTGCCTATTGCGCCGTGCGAGCTATCCACAGAAACACCGGCTGATCGACCAAACGGGGCCGGAGACCACCGGTGAGAATCCGCAGTTGGTAACGGCCCAGGACCGCCGCTTCCGGCACTTGGAAGACCAGTTGCGTGTTGGTTTGCCGGACGATGGTAGCCACAATCTCCTGGCTGCCGTTCACCAGGATAAGCCCGGCGGCGGAGCGGCGGTCGAGAAAGTCTCCCGTGGCGGCGACCGCTTCTCCGGTGTTGGCATAGCAGCGGTCCAGCATGCGGACAGCCGGCAGCGGCGCTTCAGGGCCATCGCCGCGCGCCACTATCGGGAACAGCAGCATCAACAGAGCGGCGGCCAGCACCGCCCAGATCCAGTGGAATTCATGCGTTCGGGTCATTGCTTTGCACCTCATCCTCTATCGGTGCACGTTGATCACCAAAGGGAAGTGCTTTCTTTGCAATCGGCAGGCTGGCCGCCGGGTGAAAGCACGCAAGGGTTGGGTGGGGCAAAAGGCCGGTGCGTGGTACCCTAAAAGCTCAGGCTCCGGGCTTCGTGCAACGCTCGAGACCGAAAACCCCGCCAGGTCCGGAAGGAAGCAACGGTATTGGGATCAGCGTGTGCCGCGGATCACCCGGAGTCTGTAACCCCCCTAGTTTTCATCACCGCGCCCAAGGTCTCGGGCATTCGCTATAGAATCTCAAGCATGAGTGATTTATTCGGTCTGGGCGTCGCCCGGCGAGATGTCTTGCGGGCCAGCGCCCTGGCGGTTCCCGCAGTGTTGTCGGCGGCGCAAGCGTCGAATGCCTTGAAGGTGGGCTTGGTCGGTTGCGGCGGCCGGGGAACCGGAGCGGCGGCGCAGGCGCTGAAGGCGGACGACTTTGCCGAATTGACGGCCGTGGCCGATATTGATCTGGAACGGATTGACGCGAGCCTGGCGACGCTGACCAAAGTGGCCGGGGCCAAGGTGAAGGTGGACCCGGCGAAGAAGTTTGTGGGTCTGGATGCTTTCGAGAAGGTGATCAATTCCGGCGTCGATGTGGTGCTGCTGGCGACGCCGCCCGGCTTCCGGCCCCAACATCTGCGGCGCTGCATCGAGGCGGGTAAGCACGTGTTCTGCGAGAAGCCGGTGGCCACTGATGCGCCCGGCATCCGCAGCGTGCTCGAGACCGCCAAGCTGGCCAAGGAGAAGAATTTATCGCTGGTGGCCGGATTCTGCTGGCGCTATCACAACGTCATCAAGGCGACGTTTGACCAGGTGGCCGCCGGGGCGATTGGCAACATCATGGCCTACTACGCCACCTACTACACCAGCCCGGTGAAGCCGATGCCCCCGGCCAACACGCGTCCGGCGGGGATGAGCGATGTCGAGTGGCAGATCCGCAACTGGTACAACTTTGGCTGGCTGTGCGGTGACGGTCTGGTGGAGCAGGCGGTCCACAGCGTCGACAAGATCGCCTGGGCGATGAAGGACAAGCCGCCGGTGAGCTGCACGGCGGTGGGTGGCCGCCAGATCCCCGCGCACGGCGGCAACATCTTCGACCACATTGAAGTGAACTACCTCTACCCGGATGGCGTCCGGGCCTTTATGGGCTGCCGTCAGATCGAGCAGTGCTACAACGAGAACGCCGACTACATCCTGGGCACCGAGGGCGTCTGCACCATCGGGCGTGGCGCGCGGCCCAAGATCACGGGCAAGACCACGTGGAGCTTTGAGGGCACGCCCTACGACATGTATCAGGCCGAGCATGACGCTCTGTTTGCCAGCATCCGGCAAGGGAAGCCCCTGAATGACGGCGAGCGCATGACCACTTCGACGATGCTGGCGATCATGGGCCGCATGGCCGCCTACACGGGCCAGCAGTTGACGTGGGAGCAAGCGCTGAACTCGCAGGAGAAGCTGGTGCCGGACACGATCGATTGGGGCGGCAGCTTGCCGGAAATGCCGAT
Source organism: Bryobacteraceae bacterium (assembly GCA_947458745.1). Taxonomy (GTDB): domain Bacteria; phylum Acidobacteriota; class Terriglobia; order Bryobacterales; family Bryobacteraceae; genus JAPKYZ01. Next base: position 49,281 of record CANGYQ010000023.1, read on the forward strand.
GGCGCGCCCGGGGATCACGAAGTTTGTCTAGGGTGGAACATCGCTGGGACGGCGCGCGGGCGCTGGTTCGGGCGGTGCTGCTGGTGGGTGGGGCCAGTGCCGCGTGGGCCGCGGTGGATTTCAATGCGCAGGTGCGGCCGATCATTGAGAGCCGCTGCATTGGGTGCCATGGGTCAGAGCGAGCGCTGGGCGGGTTGCGCCTGGATTCAGCCGCCGGGGCCGCCAAGGCGATCCGCGCGGGAGACCCGGAGGCCAGCCCCTTGATCCGGTCGATCGGGCTGGCCCCCACGGTCCGGGGTGCCATGCCCCCGGGCGGTCCGGCGTTGAGTGCTGAGCAGGTGGCCGTGATCCGCCAGTGGGTCTCTGATGGCGCGTCGTGGCCTGCCGGGCTGACCCTGGCGAGCGCCCGCAAGACGGCCAAGGACGACCTGGCGCTAGTGGAGAAGCTGCGAGCGAAAATCGTCGCCAACTCACCGGAGAAGTCAGCGGCGGAGATGAAGGGTTACGAAAAGCTGATTCCGGGCAGCACCGTCAATTACCAGATGGTGCCCATTCCGGGCGGTAGCTTCACCATGGGCTCACCCGAGGGCGAGCGTGGCCGCAAGAAGGATGAAGGTCCGGCGCACACGGCAACGGTAGAGCCGTTCTGGATGGAGAAGTTCGAGGTGACCTGGGATGAGTACCGGCTGTTCATGTTCTCCGAAAGAGACCCGGCCACCCAAGGGGCCAATCCAGACGTGGATGCCGTCAGCCGCCCCACGCGGCCCTACGTCGAGATGAGCTTCGGCATGGGCATCAACGGCTACCCGGCGATCAGCATGACGCAGCACGCCGCCAACAAGTACGCCCAGTGGTTGAGCGCCAAGACCGGCCACTTCTACCGGCTGCCCACTGAAGCGGAATGGGAGTATGCTTGCCGCGCTGGTTCCACCACCGCGTATTCGTTCGGCGACAATCCGGCGGCGCTGGGTGAGTATGCGTGGTTTGCCTCCAATAGCGAAGAGAAGTATCAGAAGGTGGGCACGAAGAAGGCCAATGCCTGGGGCCTGCACGACATGCACGGCAACGTCGCGGAATGGACGCTGGATCAGTACGACCCGGGCTTCTACGCCAAGCCGGAGGCCGCCGGGACCGCGCCGCTGAACCGGCCCACGCAACCTTATCCTCATGCCGCCCGTGGCGGTGGCTGGAGCGATGACCCGGCTCAACTGCGCTGTGCGGCCCGGGTGGGCTCCGACGCGTCCTGGAAGATGCAGGACCCGCAACTGCCCAAGAGCATCTGGTATCTGACTGACGCCCAGTTTCTGGGCTTCCGCCTGGTCCGCCCGCTGAAGGTGCCCCCTGCGGCCGAGATGTTCAAGCTGTGGAATAGCGGCACGGAACGGGATTAGTGGTTTGGCCGACTAGTTCTGGGTTTAGAGAAAGGTACGCCACTCCGCCCCATGCATGAGCTTGGGGCTTCTGGGCTGGCGCAGGGAGCCCCAGCTTACGCATGGGGCTGGACGGATGAACTATGAGTGACCCACGCATCATTGTCGCGCTCGACGTCGCCAGCGCCCAGGAAGCCGCCCAACTGGTGGAGCAGCTGGGCGACAGCGTTTCCTTCTACAAGGTCGGCCTGGAGCTTTACACCGCCGCCGGGATGGGCTTTGTGCAAAGCCTGATTGCGCAAGGCAAGCAGGTTTTTCTCGATCTGAAGCTCTACGACATCGGGGAGACGGTAAAGCGGGCCGTGGCGGTGGCGGCCCAGTCTGGCGTCAGTTTGTTGACCGTCCATGCCGTGCCCCAAGTGATGCGGGCGGCGGTGGAGGGGCGCGGCGATTCTAAATTGAGAATCCTGGGTGTCACGGTACTGACGAGCCTCGATGACGCCGATCTGAAGGCGGACGGCCATCACCTGACGGCGGGTGAACTGGTGGACCTGCGGGTCCGTAACGCCGTGGCGGCGGGAGTGGATGGCATCGTTTGTTCGCCTTTGGAGACTGCGCGGGTGCGGGCGATCACGGGTCCGGGCATGTTGATTGTGACACCTGGCGTGCGGCCTGCGTCCGCCGAAGTGGGCGACCAGAAGCGGGTCGCCACGCCCGCGCAAGCGCTCGCCAATGGTGCCTCCCACCTGGTGATCGGGCGGCCGATCACCCGCGCGGCGGACCCTCGGGCCGCGGCCCAGGCGATCCTGGCCGAGATTTCGTAGTACTACCCGGGGCCTACTCGTCCCCGTCCAGCAGCAACTCACCCCGGAGAAATGGGGGTTCACCCAGGGTTATTTCTGCCTTTTCAGTTGCGATTCGGTCACCAGTCTGCTAAACCGGAATGAATAGAGTTGACTAGTTCAGCTCTCAAGAGGGAAAAGGGAGTTCTTCCAATGGTCAAAATCCTGACCAGCATGGTCCTGCTGGTTCTGTTTGCATTTTCATCTTTCGGACAATCGCTGACGTCCTTGGTCGGATCAGTTGCTGATCCCACGGGCGCGGCTGTTCCCGGCACTAGTGTTGTCGTCACCAACGCCGACACCAACGAGCGGCGCGAGGCCACTTCGGATGCGTCTGGCCGGTTTGCCTTCCAGGCCATGCCGCCCGGCAAGTACCGGATGGTCGCCAAGAAGGCTGGCTTCTCGGACGTGATTGTCCAGAACATCCGCCTGCTGGTGAACACGCCGTCTACCCTGAACATCGTGTTTGAGAACGTCGGTGCGGTCACTCAGACCATCGAAGTCTCGGCCGAAGCGGTTCAGTTGAACACCACGGACGCGACGCTGGGCAATTCGTTCGGCACTAAGCCGATCACACAGCTGCCGTTTGAAGGCCGCCGCGCGGACCGCATTCTGTCGCTGCAACCCGGTATCAGCTACATCGGCGATTCCGATAGCGTCAACGGTGGTTCCAACGTCGGTACGGATCGTGGCGGCGTCGTGAACGGCGGCCGTAGCGACCAGTCGAACATTACCCTCGATGGTGTGGACATCAACAACCAGCAGACCCGCGAGCCGTTCAACGGCGCGCTGCGCGTCACGCTGGATTCGGTGCAGGAGTTCCGCGTCACCACCACCAATGCCAACGCTGACAGCAGCCGCGGCTCCGGTGCGCAGATTTCGCTGGTGACCCGCAGCGGCACCAACGACGTCCATGGCGCGGGCTACTGGTATGTCCGCAACAAGGCGTTCAACGCGAACACGTTCTTCAACAACTCCACTGTGGACGCCTCCGGTCGGGGCTTGCCGACGCCGAAGCTGAACCGCAACATCTATGGTGGCCGCATCGGCGGCCCGATCAAGAAGGACAAGCTGTTCTACTTCTTGAACTTTGAAGGCCAGCAGGACAAGCTGGAACAGTCCGTGATCCGCACGGTGCCGCGCGAAAACATGCGCAACGGCACGGTGGACTACTTGAGCGTTGGTGGCGCGCGCGTCTCGGTGCCCGGCTCGGAACTGGTGAACAAAATTGCGGGCGCGGGCCAGGTCAACCAGGCGGCGCTGGCGGCCCTGCGGGCGTTCCCCCTGCCGAACGACTTCACCACTGGTGACGGCATCAACACGGCTGGCTTCCGGTTCAATTCGCCGCTGGCTCGCCGCTACAACACCTACGTCGCCAAGATCGACTACGTGGTCAATGACAAGAACCGCGCTTTTGTGCGTGGCCAGTTGCAGAACGACAACGAAGCGGGTGCGCCGCAGTTTCCTGGCATGGCCCCCAATTCTGTGGATCTGAACAACTCGAAGGGTCTGGCGGTGGGTTGGGATTCAGTGATCAACAACTCGCTGATCTCGTCCTCGCGCTTTGGCTTCACCCGCCAGGGTGTCGAGACGTCCGGCGTCGGTACCTACGCGCTCACCACTTTCCGTGGCTTGGACAATCCGGTGGGCCTGACCCGTTCGTTCCGGCGCTTCTCGCCCACCACGAACTTCACGCAGGATTTCACCTGGACCAAGTCCAAGCACACGATCCAGTTTGGCGGCAGCATCCGCGTCTACCAGAATGACCGCGCGAACTACGCCAACAGCTTTTTTGCCTCGACCATCAATTCGTCGTGGATGACCGCCTCCGGTGCGGTTTTGAGCAATCCCTGGAACGACGCGGCGCTTGGCACCAGCCGCATCAACGCTGGATCCCGCACCTCGTTTAACGATGCGACAGCGGCCATTCTGGGTTTGGTGACGCAGGTGACCAGCCGCTACAACTATGTGCCGTCCGGTGGCAACGTAACGGCGCAAGCGCCCGGCACCCCGGTGCTGCGTAAGTTCCAGGGCGAGGAAGCGGAAATGTACATCCAGGACACCTGGAAGGCCACCCGCAACCTGACCATCACCGCTGGCCTGCGTTACATGTATTGGCCGGCGATCTATGAGGTGAACGGTGTCCAGACCAGCCCGGCTATTCCGCTCAGCCAGTGGTTTGATACTCGTGTGGCGAACGCAGGGAATGGTTTGGCGGGCAACACGGGCCTGCAGCCAGTCTCCTTTCAGTTGGCCAACCAGCCGGGTGGCCGTCCGCTTTATGACAATCTGAAGAACTGGTCGCCGCGTTTCGGTTTAGCTTACGCCCCTGAGGGCAAGAGCGGCCTCTCGAAGTTCCTCTTTGGTGGCCCCGGCAAGAGCGTCATCCGCGCCGGCTTCGGCATCTACTACGACGTGTTCGGCTCCGGCTTGATCCGCGAGTTTGACGCTTCGGCGTTGGGTTTGTCGACGTCGCTCAACAACACCTCCGGCCGCTTGACGGTGGCTGAGGCGCCGCGCTTCACTGGCATCTTCAACTATCCTCAGTCCCTGGTGTCGGCCCCTCCGCCGGCTCAGTTCCCGGTGGTGCAACCGAATAACTTCGCCATCACGAACTCGCTGGATGACAAACTGCGCGCACCTTACACGATGCGCTACAACGTGTCGTTCACTCGTGAGTTTGGCCGGGGTCTGGTGATCACGGGCAGCTATGTGGCCAGCGCCGGCAAGCGCACCATGACGTCGGAAGATCTGGCGACGCCGCTGAACATCCGTGATCCGCAGTCCGGTCAGGACTACTTCACGGCTGCGACAGCGCTGACCAGCCTGATCCGGAAGAACACGCCTGTCTCGCAGGTGCCGCGGATGCCGTTCTGGGAGAATATGTTCCCGGGAATCGCCGGTGGTGGGTTGACCGCCACGCAACAGGCCTACAACGTCTACAACGACTACTTCCCGGATGCCACGGGCGCCCTGGAATCGCTGGATCGCTTCAGTGATCCTGGTGCGTCCCGGTTGGGACCGTTCGCGTTCTACAGCCGCCAGTTCTCCTATCTGCGCGCGCTGCGTTCGGTGGGCTTCTCGACGTACCACTCCATGCAGTGGACGGTGCAGAAGAGGTTTACCAACGGCGACCAGATCGGCTTCAACTGGACGTGGGCGCACGCTATCGACATGGGTTCCACGTCGGAAGACAACGCCACGGCTGGCCGCGGCATTCTGATCAACCCCTACAACCGCTATCAGATGCGCGGTTCGGCGGACTTTGACCAGCGGCATAGCTACAACGCCAACTGGGTCTACGGCTTGCCGTGGGGCAAGGGCAAGCGCTGGATGTCCAGCCCGAGCGGCTTCGCTAATGCGGTATTGGGCGGTTGGCAGCTGGGTGGTATCTGGCGTCAGACGACGGGCTTGCCCGTTTCTGTCGGCCACAACCGTACCTGGCCGACGAACTACAACTTGACCGGCTGGGCTACCCAAATCGGCTCGTTTGTCGACGGAACCAGCAAGAACGCTCCGGCGCCTCCCGGTGGCCGCAGCGGCCCGAACGTGTTCGCTGATCCGGCGGCTGCGCTGAAGGCGTTTGACTTCACCAACCCCGGCGAAATCGGTACCCGCAACTCGGTCCGTGGTGATGGTTTGTTCAACATCGACATGAGCTTGGCCAAGAGCTTCGAAATTCCGAAGCTGGACGGCCACACGGTGCAGTTCCGGTGGGAAGTCTTCAACGTCACCAACTCGGTGCGGTTTGACCCGCTGAACACCAACCTGGCGCTGTCCAACCCCTCCGCTTTCGGCCGCTACGCCGGAACGCTGGGTGGACCTCGCGTGATGCAGTTCGCGCTGCGTTACGAGTTCTAGGCGACAGCAGAAGTTGTTTCGATCATCAATGGCGGGCCTTCGGGTCCGCCATTTTTGTTTGTGCTGATCTCGTTTATTCTTATCTCATGGCCACTCAAGCAGCGATCTCGGTGGAAGAGTACCTGCGGTCGAGCTACGA
>CANGYQ010000024.1 GCA_947458745.1 Bryobacteraceae bacterium
GCCATCCTGCCCGGCAAGTCTGGCGAAAGCAGGTTGATCGAACGCGTGTTGAGCACCAAGGAGGGCTTCTCCATGCCGCCCTCCGGTGCCCGGCTAACGGCGGCCGAGGTGGAGACGCTGAAGCAGTGGATCGACCGCGGCGCCGAGTGGCCCTTTGCGTCAGTGGCCAAGGCCAATAACGCGAAACTGTCCCATTGGGCCTTTCAACCAGTCCGGCGGCCCACGGTTCCCCCCGGCGTTCACCCGGTGGATGCACTGGTGAGGGCCAAACTTTCGGCGCTGTCGCTTCCCCCGTCGCCGGAGGCAGCCAAACCCACGCTCGCCCGGCGTGTCAGCCTCGACCTGCGTGGAATTCCTCCCTCACCGGCGGAGATGCGGGAGTATCTCGACGACGCCCGTCCCGACGCCTATGAGCGCATGGTGGACCGCTTCCTCGCCTCACCGCACTTCGGTGAAAAGTGGGCCCGGCATTGGCTGGACCTGGCCCGCTATGCCGATTCTGATGGTTATGAAAAAGATCAGCCCCGGCCCAACGCCTTCCGCTGGCGCAACTGGGTGATCGACGCCTACAACCGTGATCTGCCGTTTGACCGGTTCACCATTGAACAGATTGCCGGTGACCTGTTGCCGGGTGCCTCCACGGAAACCCGGGTCGCGACCGGCTTTCACCGCAACACGCTGATCAACCGCGAAGCGGGCGTCTCCCGCGCCGAGGACCGGTTTGAACAGACCATCAACCGCACCAACACCATCTCCACCACCTGGCTGGGCCTGACTGCCGGTTGCGCGCAGTGTCACGACCACAAGTACGACCCGATCTCCCAGCGCGAGTACTACCAGTTGTTCGCCTTCATGAACGCCATCCAGGAAGAGGACATTGAAGCTCCCCTGCCCGGCGAACTCGGGCCGTGGCTGGCGTCTCGGGCCGGCTATCTGAAGGAGCGTGACGCTCTGCTGGCCGAATACCAGATCAGCCAATTGCAGCTGGTCTGGGAAGAGCGGATGCGCGCGGCCATCACCAAGCCCGGCACCAATGTCGAATGGGATTTCGCGCTCACCAGCTGCACGGCGATGCTCGACAATGCCCAGGCGATGCTGATGACGCCCGCGGACAAGCGCACCGAGTATCAGCGTGAGCGGTTGCTGAACTACTTCGTCTACAACATGGGTCCGGACAATAACCGCGACAAGGAGCTGATGGCCAAGATCAGAACGTTGCGCGAGAAGATGAACGCGCTGAACGGCCGTACGCCGCAGATCACGCTGGCCCACACGGTGGCGGAAGCCCCGCAGCCGGTGAAGACGACGGTAGCGGTGCGAGGTGACTACAAGCGCCCCGGCATTGAGGTCCAACCCGATACCTTGGCGGTTCTCCCTCCCATGGGCAAGGCCGGACCGGCGCGCCTGGAGTTCGCAAAGTGGCTGGTGTCGCGCGATAACCCACTTACCGCGCGCGTCATCATGAACCGCACTTGGCAGGAGTTTTTCGGCCGCGGCCTGGTGCGCACCTCAGAGGACTTCGGCCTGCAAGGCGAAAAACCCTCGCATCCCGAGTTGCTGGACTATCTGGCCAGTGAGTTTATTGAGCGTGGCTGGAGCCAGAAGCAGATGATGCGGCTAATCGTCACCTCCGCCACCTACAAGCAGTCCTCGCAAGTGCGACCGGACCTGGTGCAACGCGATCCGGACAACACACTGCTGGCTCGTCAGTCACGCCTGCGCTTGTCGGCCGAAGGGCTGCGCGATTCGGCCTTGGCCGCTTCTGGCTTGCTGGACGAACGGATCGGCGGCCCCAGCATCCGGCCCCCGCAACCTCCGGGCGTGGCGGAGTTGCAGTACGGAAACAACAAGTGGCGCGAATCGACCGGAGCGGACCGTTACCGCCGCGGCCTCTACATCCACTTTCAGCGCACCGCGCCATACCCGCAGTTGATGACCTTCGACGCGCCTGAATCGACCGTGGCTTGCTCCCGCCGCCGTACCTCGAATACACCGTTGCAGTCGCTAAACCTGCTGAATGATCCGGTCTTTGTCGAAGCAGCCCAAGCGCTGGCATACCGGGTATCAGGACTCCCAACCGACGAGGCGCGTATTGCTGCTGCCTTTGAGACTGCGCTAAACCGCCCGCCGTCCGCGCGCGAAATGTCGCGCCTGATGCGGCTGCGGCAGGAACAATCACTCCTGGCGGTCGCCCGTGTCATCTTGAATCTGGACGAGTTTGTGACTCGCGAATAGGAATCTACCCATGAATCGACGAGCATTCTTGAACCAGTTCGCCTACGGCATGGGCGGCATCGCGCTGGCGGATCTAATGACCGCCGATGGCTATGCGGCCACTGACCCGCTAGCCCCGCGCGCCCCTCACTTCCCAGGCAAAGCCAAAAGTGTCATCTTCATGTTCATGGAAGGCGGTCCCAGCCAGATGGATCTGTTTGATCCCAAGCCGGGCCTCCAGAAATGGCACGGCAAGCCGCTGCCGGATTCGCTCACCAAAGACATGCAGCTGGCCTTCATCAAGAAGGACGCCGCGGTCCTGGCCAGCCCGCGCATCTTCAAGCCACAGGGGCAATCAGGCATTGAGCTATCAGACTACCTGCCGCACTTGAGCACGTGCGCCGATGACCTCTGCCTGGTGCGTTCCATCCAATCGGAAGCCTTCAATCACCACCCGGCGCAGTTGTTCCTGTTCACCGGCTCCACTCAGTTCGGGCGGCCGACGATGGGTGCCTGGAGCGTCTACGGCCTGGGCAGCGAGTCGAAGAACCTGCCTGGATTTGTCGTGCTGGCCTCCGGCGCGGGCACCTCGGGCGGCGCTTCGAACTTCTCGTCCGGCTTCCTGCCGTCCACCTACCAGGGCACGCTGCTGCGCAACTCAGGCGACCCGATTCTCTACTTGTCGAACCCACCGGGCGTCACCGCCCAAGCCCAACGGGCGGCGCTCGATGCCTTGAAGGATCTCAACGAAGAGCACTTCACCCAGACCGGTGACCAGGAGATCAACTCCCGCATCAACGCCTATGAACTGGCCTACCGGATGCAGACCGCTGGTCCGGAGCTGACCGACTTCTCGAAAGAGTCCAAGGAGACCTTGGATATGTACGGCGTCAACGATGAAGCCACCAAGCAGTTCGGCACCAATTGCCTGATGGCGCGGCGGCTGGTCGAACGCGGCACCCGTTACGTGCTGATGATGCACGCCTCCTGGGATGACCACACCAACCTGAACAAGAAGCTGAAGAAGAACTGCGATATCACCGACAAACCAACGGCGGCACTGATCAAGGACTTGAAGCAGCGCGGACTGCTCGATTCCACCTTGATCGTCTGGGGCGGCGAGTTCGGCCGGACGCCGATGCAGGAGGTCCGCGACACCCGCGACGACGAAAACGCCGGTCGTGACCATCACCCCATCGCCTACTCGATGTGGCTCGCCGGTGGCGGCATCAAGCCCGGCACCGTGGTCGGCAAAACGGACGACCTGGGCTTCAACATCATCGAAGACAAAGTGCCGGTGCACGACCTGCAGGCCACCATCATGCACTGCCTGGGCTTCGACCACACGCGCCTCACCTACCGCTACATGGGCCGCGATTTCCGCTTGACCGACGTGCACGGCAACGTCGTGAAGAAGATGTTGGCGTAGCTCTCCAAGCTGCAACCGTAATCGCCTTTTCATCGCCGTGCGCTAGCCTGGAAGCATGAAACTTGGCTGCCTGCTGGACATGGACGGCGTCATTTACCGGGGCTCAGAAGTGATCCCCGGAGCGGCGGAGTTTATCCGTTTTTTGACCGAAGCCTCCATTCCCTACCTGTTTCTCACCAACAATTCAGCGCCGACCCCGCTGGATATCCTCGTCAAACTCCGCAAGTTTGGCGTCGAGACCACCGTCGAACACATCTACACGTCCGGAATGGCGACGGCGGAATGGATCGTTCGCCAGAAGCCCACCGCCACTGCGTATGTGATCGGAGAAAGCGGCCTGCTCACCGCCTTGAATGAAGCCGGGATTGCGGTGACGAGGGATCAGCCGGACTACGTCATCGTGGGTGAAGGCCGCACGTTGAATTTTGAGATGCTGGAGATCGCCCACCGCGCCATCGACGCCGGGGCAGGCTTTCTTTCCACCAATGCGGACACATGGTGCCCCACCGATGCCGGCCCACGCCCGGGCTGTGGAGCCATCGCTGCGCTGCTCGAATCCGCCACTGGCCGCCAGGCCTATCACGTCGGCAAGCCCAATCCGTTCATGTTCCGGGCGGCGCGCAAGAAGTTGGGCTTGGCCACCGACGAAGTTCTGATGGTGGGCGACACGATGGAGACTGACATTCGCGGCGCCACGGACTTGGGCTTTAAGAACATCCTGGTGCTGACCGGTTCTACGCAGACGGCAACGCTCGACCGCTACGCGTTCCGTCCGACCATCGTGGTCGAATCCATCGCGCGCCTAGTGCCTGAAAGCGGCAGCAACCCGGAGGCGATTCTCGGGTTGATAGACTCCTTGAAGAACTCCATGAGCACTGCCAGCTGAACCTATGGGTGGATACCGACCATTACCGCCACGCGTGCCCCCGGCCCGCCTGCAAGTACCCGCTTCCGCCACCGCCCGGCCTGAGCCAGTCAGGCCGGAGCCCTCACGCGCCTCGGTTGCCACCACCGCCCCGGCCGCCTCCCGGATGGGCGACCGCATGTTCGAGCTGAAAAGCGAGATCCACCAGAAGCTGATTGGCGTACTGAACCTGGACCGCGTCGCTTCCCTACCCAAGGAACGTGTGCGTGCCGAAATTGGCCGCGTAGTCGAACGGCTGCTCGAAGAGGAACGCGTGCCCATGACGGCTGCCGAGCAGAACAAGATCGTCGAAGAGGTGCTGGACGAAGTATTGGGCCTCGGCCCGCTGGAACCATTGCTGAAGGAAGCTTCCATCTCGGACATCCTGGTGAACGGCCCGCACAAAGTCTACATCGAACGCGGTGGCCGGCTGCAGCTGACCAACATCAACTTCAAAGACAACGAGCATCTGCTGCACATCATCGAAAAGATCGTTTCGCAGGTGGGGCGCCGCATCGATGAAGCGATGCCCATTGTCGATGCGCGCCTGCCGGATGGATCGCGCGTGAATGCCATCATTCCACCGCTGGCGCTGGACGGGCCGTCATTGTCCATCCGCCGGTTTGGCCGCCACGTGATCACCTCCGACGAGATGATCGCCTACCAGACGATCATGCCCTCGATGCTGCGTTTCCTGGCAGCCTGCGTGCAAGCCAAGACCACCACGCTGATCTCCGGCGGCACTGGTTCCGGCAAGACCACTTCGCTGAATGCTCTGTCGCGCTTTGTCCCGGAAGACGAACGGATCATCACCATTGAGGACACGGCGGAACTTCAGTTGCAGCAGCGGCACCTGATCAAGTTTGAAACTCGCCCGCCCAACCTGAACAAAGAGGGCGGCATCAATCAGCGGCAGCTGGTCCGCACAGCACTCCGCATGCGCCCGGACCGGATCATCATCGGCGAGTGCCGCGGCGCCGAAGCGCTGGACATGTTGCAAGCGATGAACACCGGTGTGGAAGGCTCCATGTCGACGATCCACGCCAACTCGCCCCGCGACGCATTTTCGCGTCTGGAAGCGATGATCCTGATGGCCGACCTCGAGATCCCGTCGCGCGTCATCCTGCAACAGTTGGCCAGTGCCATCAAGCTGGTGGTGCAAGTGGCCCGTCTTCAGGACGGCAGCCGCAAGATCATTGCCGTGTCGGAAGTGGTGGGCGTGGCCAATGACCGGGTGGAGACCGAAGACATCTTCATCTTCGACCGCACGGGCCTGACCGATACGGGCAAAGTGCAGGGACGTTTCCGGTGGACAGGCTATCAGCCGAAGGTGCTGGAACGCCTACGCGTCTCCGGCCTCAGCCTCCCGGACGAACTATTCCAGGAAACGATGGACGTCAATCTGTAGCAGCCAAGCCAGCCCAACACATCATGGTACTTGGCTGCACATCGCCGCACAGAGGGTTCCGGCGCGACGATGGAGAAACGCGAAGCCCGGTGGCGCAATCGCCCAGTGAGCGTGCGGCCCAGTTCGTTAGTAGCCCTTTTCTTTGTCCACCACTGCCATCAGCGGCAGCCCGTTGGCGTAGCGGCGGAGATTCTCGGCGAAGTGGCCGACCAGACGGTCCTGCCGTTCCGGGCCCCAGCCGGAGGTGTGGGCGCTCATGACAACGTTGGGGCAATCGAAGATCGGGTGATCGGACGGCGGCGGCTCCACCGGCATCACGTCCAAGCCCGCGCCACCAATCCAGCCTTCCTTCAACGCCCGCACCAGCGCCATGTCGTCAAACAGGCGGCCGCGCGACATGGCCAGGAAGATAGCGTGCTTCTTCATCGACCGGAACACTTGTTCGTTGAACATGCGGTCCGTGTGGACCGTGTGCGGCGCAGCGGAGACCAGCACGTCCACTTGCGGCACGATCTCTTTGAAGAAGGTAGGGTCATGCAGTTCCGCGACAAAATCCGGACGCGGCAGCGGCTTGGCGTCGGTGGCCAGCACCTTCATGCCGAAGCCATAGTGCGCGCGGCGGGCCACTTCGGTGCCGATGCCGCCCATGCCGACGATGCCCATCGTCTTGCCGCCCAGCTCCCAGTAGTGGTTCGACTTCACGGTACCGGTGGGGTTCATGGTGCGCTTGGCGAACTGGGGCATGTAGTATTTGGACAGACCACGCGTCAGGCTGAGCAGGAGCCCGAAAGCCGTCTCCGCAATGCCGGGCGCGAAGATGCGGGCCATGTTGGTAACGGTGATGTCGGAAGCCATCAGCGCCTTGTCCGCGCCTTCCATGCCCGCACCACCCGCCTGCATCCACTTCACCTTGGGCGCGTAGTCGAGATCTTCCTTGCGCAGATCACCGAACACCACGTCGGCATCCCGCAGTTCGCGCCGGAACTCTTCGCGATTGGCGGCCATCACCAGCTTCACTGGCTTGCCGGCAGCCTTCTCGATCCGTTCCACCTCCGCCGGTTCGAACTTGCTCATGGTGACGATCTTCACCGGGCCCGTGGCCTTGGCGTTGCCGCCTGGATAGGTTTCATTCATGGCGGCTTTGCCGCCTCCGGCTTGCCCGGCGGCAGCAGCAGGAGCCAAGCCCGCGGTTGCGACAAAGAGACGACGTGAAACAGATTGATCGGCCATGCGAGCGATACTAGCACAATGACCTCGCGCGCCCAACCCTCCTCGCCGCCACGTTTGGACCGCCAACTCGGCCTCTGGGATGCCACCTCTATCGTCGTGGGCATCATCCTCGGCGCGGGCATTTTTGTGGTGCCCGGGTTGGTGGCGCGCAGCCTGCCTTCACCCACCTTGATCCTGGCCGCGTGGTTCTTCTCGGGCGTCTTGTCCTTGCTGGGCGCACTGGTCTTTAGCGAGCTGGGCGCGATGATGCCGGAGACCGGCGGGCACTATGTCTTCCTACGCGAAGGACTGGCGCCGGTGGCGGGCTTCCTGTGCGGCTGGACCTACTTTCTGATCATTCAGCCCTCGGTGACCGCGTACCTGGCCACCAGCTTTTCCATCTACCTGGGCTACTTCATTCCGATTTCCGGCTGGGTGGCGAAAGCTATCTCCTTGGCACTGATCTTCATTCTCTGCGGAGCCAACTATGTCGGCACGCGCTGGGGCGCGTCGGTGCAGAACTTCTTCACCGTGATGAAGCTGGCTGGCCTCGCGTTGCTGATCTGGAGCGCGCTGGCGGCTCCGAGCCCGCAGCCGATCATGGTTGCCCCACCGGCGTGGAGTATGTCGGCCTTTGGCGTCGCGATGATCGCCTGCCTGCTCTCCTACGACGGCTGGTCTTACCTGAGCTTCGTCGCGGGCGAAGTGCGGGAACCACAACGCAACCTGCTGCGCGCGGCTGCTCTGGGCTTGGCGATCTGCTGCGTGATTTACCTGTTGGTGAACATGGCTTACCTGCGCGTGCTTCCAATGGAGGAATTCATCCGCGCGGAGCGGCCCGGGTCAATGGTGGCGGAGCGCGTCCTGGGCAAGTGGGGCGGCATGGTGGTGACGCTGACCATCTTGTGTTCCGTGATTGGCTCCACCAACGGCCAGATCATGGCCCCGGCTCGGATGTATTTCGCCCAGGCCGCCGACCGGCTCTTCTTCCCCGCCTTCGCCCGCGTGCATTCGCGCTTCCGCACACCATCGGTGGCGCTGCTGGGCGTCGGCTTCTGGTCGTCGATCCTGGTGCTGACCGGCGTCTGGGAAGCCTTAATCGATTACGCCCTCTTTGCCACTTGGGTCTTTGCCACACTGGTGGGCGTCGCGCTGGTGGCCCTGCGCTTCAAGAAGCCGCAAGCCGCGCGACCCTACAAGATGTGGGGCTACCCGGCCACCGCCGCCGTCTACATCCTGATCGGCACGGCCTTCTGCGTGAACACGCTGATCGAGCGCACCGGACCCGCGCTGGTGGCGTTGGGCATTATTCTGGCCGGCATTCCCGTGTTCTATGTCACCCTGAGGAAATGGACGAACTCCTCCGGTGGCGCGACGAATTCCCTACCCTAGCCCACACGACGCACCTGATCAGCCACTCCCTGGGAGCCATGCCGCGCCGCGCCCGGACGCTGCTGAACCAGTTCGCCGATGAATGGACCATGCGCTCCATCCGCTCCTGGGAGGAAGGCTGGTGGGATATGCCGGTGACGGTGGGCGACCGCATTGGCCGCATCATCGGCGCGGGCGCGGGCGAAGTCTGCATGCACCAGAACGTCTCCATCTGCCAGTGGATCGTGCTCTCCTGCTTTGACTGGAGCGGCAAGCGGAACCGGATCATCAGCGATTCGCTCAACTTCCCCTCCAACGAATACATCCATCGAGGCCTCCGCGGTGCCGAGCTGGTGATGGTACCCGCGGACGTCAACGCCATCGTCGAGGCCATCGATGAGCGCACGCAACTGGTGTCCGTAAGCCATGTCGCCTTCCGCACCTCGGCCCTGCTTGATCTGGAGCCGATCATCCACCGGGCGCATGAGGTGGGGGCGCTGGTGGTGGCGGACGTTTATCAATCAGCCGGAACCGTGCCGCTGAATGTGCGAGCGCTGAATCTCGATTTCGCCACGGGCGGCTCCGTGAAGTGGCTCTGTGGCGGGCCGGGCAATGGATACCTCTACGTCCGCCGCGAACTGTGGCCGCTGCTCTCACCTTCCGCCATCGGCTGGCAGGCGCACCAGCGGCCTTTCGAATTTGAAGGCGGAGCGATCGACTACGCCAACTCGATCTACAAGTTCCTGAACGGCACGCCCAACGTCCCGGCCATGTATGCCGGCATGGCGGGCTATGAGATTGTGGGCGAGATCGGCGTCGACCGCATCCGCGCCAAATCGCAGCGCCAGACCGCCAAGCTGGTTGCGATCGCGGAAGCCGCCGGGTTCCCTTGCGCTGGGCCACGTGATCCCCACCAGCGTGGCGGCGTCGTGGTGCTGGATGTACCGCAGGGCAAGGCGGTCACCAAGGAACTGCTGCGCCGCGACATTCTGGTGGACTACCGCCCCGGGGCCGGGCTCCGCATCGCGCCGCACTTTTATTCCACCGACGAAGAACTGGAACTCGTGATCGGCCAGATCAGCGAGATTACGAAAACACTCCTCTAACGCGTCCGCCATCGACGGCCAGCGAGGTTCCGGTCAGGTAACTGGCCCGCTCAGAGGCGAGAAACACCACCGTGTCGGCGAACTCTTCCGGAGTGCCGATGCGCTTCAGTGCGGTATCGCCCGCCCAGCGCGCCACCACCTGATCGACGGTGATGTTCTCCTGTCCGGCAATCTGCTGCGCCAGCGACATCAACCGGTCCGTGGCCGTAAAGCCGGGACAGATGTTGTGGATCAGTACGTTGTCCGGGCCGTACTCGTTCGAGAGCGACTTCACCAGCCCGCTCACCGCACTGCGCACCGAGTTCGACAAGATCAAACCATCCAGCGGTTGCTTCACGGCCGACGAGGTTATGGTGATGAACCGGCCCCAGCGCCGCTCCCGCATGCCGGGCAGCAGAGCCTGGGCGAAATAGAGCGTCGAGAGGAAGCTGGTCTGATACGCCTTCTCCCAATCCGTCGTTGTCGTCTGATCAAACTTCTTCGATGGCGGTCCGCCGCAGTTGCTGACGCCGATATCGACGTGCCCCAACTGCTGCTTGGTGGCGGTCACGAATGAGTGCACCTGCGATTCATCCGTGACGTCGACCGACGCCGCGAGGACTTCCCCGCCCGTCTGCCGCCGGATCTGCTCCGCCGCCGCTTGAATCCGGGCTTCATCGCGGGAGCAGATGGCCACCTTCGCCCCTTCGCGCGACAACCCCAGCGCCACCGCCAAACCCAAACCGCCCGACGCAGCGGCCACTACCGCGACTTTGTCCTTAAGGCCGAGATCCAAGCACTGCCTCCTCAATCTGCGACCACTCTTTGGCGAGCGGATCGATCACTTCAAAGTGTCCCGCACCGGTAAGCTCAATCAACCGGGACTTGAACTTCCTGGCGTAGGCGGCCCCCATGTCAAACGGCACCACGTCATCTTTGGTGCCGTGGATGATGGTCACTTTGGCCTTTACCGGGCCGCGCTCCATCGGCGACGCTTCAGCAAACTTGGGCTCCGGCGGCATGCCCAACAGCTCGCCCACCACACCGTTCGACGCCTTCATTTCCCAGGCGCGCCGCAGATCCGCCACCGGGGCCAGCGCCACCACGTGATCGACGCCCGGTTCATTGCCAGCCAGCAACGTGAGATGTCCACCCGCTGAATGGCCGATCACCGTCACGCGGCCCGGCTTGACGTCGCGGATCGCCTTCGCAATGCCAGCCTGAATATCCTGCCACGTCCCCGGCCAACCGCCACCGGGCTGCCCGATGCGCCGGTACTCCAGGCTGTAAGTGACGACACCCTTCGCCGTCAAAGCCGCGGCGGCGTGACCCAGATGGTCCAGGCTATAGCGAGCCCGCCAGTAGCCGCCATGGATCATCACCACCAGATGCGGCCGCGCGGAGACCTTCGCCGGCCGCCGGACATCGGCGAACTGGTTCGCGTCGCTCCCATAGGTGACCCGCTCATCGGCCTTCGGCGGGGTGCGCTGCAGAACCTCTTGCCCTGCCAGTTGCGTAGCCACCATGATCATCAACCCGGCGGCAGCTGCCGGGAACCGTCGGTTAGAGAGTTGGTGCATCGGCAAGCTTCAGTGTAAGGGCTGCGTGCTCCACTAGAACGAGAACCGCCCGCCTAACTGGAACGCCCGCGGGCCGCCGGAGCCGAATACTTGGCTGGCGCGGCTGGTGGGGACACCGAAGGCGGCCGGGTTGTTGAGGCTGTTGCTGATGCCGCCCAGGTTGGCGATGTTGAAGATGTTGAAGCCTTCAATGAAGAGATTCAGCTTGTAGCGCTCCCGGTAGAGCAGCGTCTTGGTGACGCGGATGTCCTGGGAGGAGAAGTTGTCGCCGAACGAGTAATCGGACGGCAGCGAGAGACGCGGGATGGTTTGGCCGCGCGAGGTCCGGGGCCGCTGTCCGTTCGGCAGATCAGGGTAGAGGGCGTTCCAGGCCGCCACTGACTTTTCGAGACGCTCCTTGGTGGGATGCCGGTCCGGCACATTCCAGCCGGGCAGGAACGCGGTGTCGATACCGTCGCCATCCAGATCGACGCTGCCCACTTGGGGGCGGTACGCGCCGCGGATGCCGATCGAAGAGATAAACGAGGCCTGTACCTTCCAGGGCAAATCCACAATGCCCGAAACATTCAGGCCATGCTGACCACCGGTGGGGCCCCAGTTCTCAAACCAGTTCTCGAGATTCGTCACGCCGTTCATGCCCTGGGCGGCGGTGAAGGCATAGGAGGCCAGGAACTGATAGCGCTTGGAGAAACGCTTGTCCACCTTCACGAGCAGCGCCCGGTAGACGGACCGTCCGGCCGAGGTACGAACACCGATGGAGCCGGTGGAGCAGTTCGCCAGCGGTTGGGCGGCCTGGGCGGCCGTGCAGCGCGGGATCACCGGGCCGGAGACGCGGAAGAAGCGGTTGTAGTCCAGTGCGCCCAGGTCCTCGCGGAAGCCGTGCTTGTAGACAAAGTCGACGTTCACCACCAGGTCCTTCATCACCTCGCGCTGGACGCCCAGGGTGATGTGGCGGGAATAGCCGGGGCCGTAGCGGTACGGGTAGATATCCGTGCCTTGCTTCGAGATGTTGATGTTGCGGACCGTCAGGTCGTTCGGGTTGGGGTTGGCCACGGTGGCTTCGGAAGCGGCCCGGATACGGGGCAGGATCGCCATCAGATCAGCGAGGCGGAAGCCGGTGGGCAATGTACGGAAGTCCAGCGGTGTGCCGACATTGACGTTCGGCAGCAGGCCGGGGATGGGGTTGACGATGCCGGCCGTGGGGTTGGGGACGCTTTGCCCGCCGATCTGCTGGCGGCCGTTGCCCACCGGACCGATGGCCGCCCGCTCACCCAAGCGCTGCGAGAGCTCCGTGGTGTCGTAGTAGAACCCGGCCCCGCCACGGATGACGGTCTTGTTGTTCTTGAAGGGGCTGTAGGCGAAACCCAGTGACGGGCTCCAGTTGGTGTAGGTGGGCTTTGTGGGGTCCAGGCTTTCCATGATCGGCGCCAGCAGCGCGGGCTTGCTGAGATCGCCATTCACCAGCGTCGATTCATACTGCCAGGAGATGCCGTAATTCAGTGTGAACTTGGAGTTGACCTTGTAAGTATCTTGCAGATAGACATGGTAGCGGCGATTGTTGCCGGCTTTGTCTTTGTTGTAGGGCGGAGGCTGCGACGGGTCGCCGATGCCCATGGCGAAGGCCGCCAGCGGCAATCGCAGCACGTCGGCGTTGGAGGTGAACTGATTGGGAAGCCCGAAGGCGGCCAGCGGAATGCGGTTGGCCACCATGATGTCCGGCCCCCACAGGTTGCCCGCGGCCGGATCACCAAAGGCCCAGAAGCCGGCAAAGGGCGAGTTCTCATAGCTGCCGCCCATGCGCCAGCGGTGCGCGCCGCGCTGCCAGGTCAAGTTATTGACGATGTTATAGCGCCGGATGTCGCGGCCTTGGGTCGCATTTGACGTGTTGCCAAACCGGACATTGGTGCCCACCACCGACATCTCCGGCAGGCCCAGGCCCAGGCAGCCCGGGCATTCCTTCTCGGTGGGGTGCAGGTTGCGGTTGTTCCAGTAGTGATAGGCGAAGCGGAAATCGTTCACCAGCGCCGCGCTGAAGGTACCCGTCCAACCCAGAATGCTCTGGTCCGCCCAGTTGCGGTTCACCAACCAGTTGGAGGGGAGCGGCGCGCCGCTGCGGGGTCCGAAGCCGTTGTTGCCGTCATGGGAGTAGCGGGCAAACAGACTATGCTTGGCGTTCAACCGGTAATCGAATTTGGCACTGATCTGGCGGCCGTTGTAGGGGGTATTGGCATTCTGCGCCAGGCTGGCAAAAAACGGCGAATCCGGCTGCACGGTGACCACCGAATCCTGGTTGTTGTTCTCCAGGTTGAAAAAGAAAAACAGCTTGTCCTTCTTGATGGGGCCGGAGAAGAGTAAGCCGCCCTGCCGGCGCGCAAAGAAGGGGTCTGGAGCAAACGGATTGCGCCGCAGTGCCGGGTAGGCCGAAAGATTGTTGTCGCGGAAGAAGAAGTAAGCGCCGCCATGAAACGTGTTGCCGCCGGAGCGCGACACGATGTTGATGGCGCCGCTGGCCGCGATGCCGGTGGATAGATCGAAGTTGGCGGAGGAGATCTGGAACTCTTCCACCACTTCCTGCGAGAAGTTCTGCGCGGTGCCGCCTTCCAGCGGGTTGCGGACGTTGCCACCATCGACGGTCAGCGCCGTCTTGCCGGAACTGCCACCCAGCACCGACACGCCAAACTGGGCGTTGTACTGGGCCAGGCTCTGCGTGCCGACGCCAACGCCCGGTTCGAGAAATGCCAGTTGCAGGAAGCTCCGGCCATTCAGCGGCAGCGCTTCGATCTGCGTGCGGCCGATGACGCCGTCGATCTTGTGGCTATCAAAAGACAGCTGCGCCGTGGCCGCGTCGACCGTGACCGTCTCCGTGACGGCGCCGATCTGCAGCACCAGTTCGACGGTGGTGGTGCTGCCCACCACGACACTGGCTTCTCGCACGGTCTGCCGGAAGCCCGCCATTTGGGCGCGGACTTCATAGCGTCCGGCGGGCAGCGCGGGAGCGCTGAACTGCCCTTCGTTGTTGGACTGAAGTTCGCGCTTCAGGCCGGTTTCGACATTGGAGACGGCCACCGCCGCCCCGACGACCACAGCACCGGAATCATCGCGCACCGTTCCGGCAATGGTCCCAATGGGGGCCTGCGCCAGACACGCCATTGTACCCACTATCCCCAGTACCACCCAAGCGGCTACCTTTGACATTCCTAAAGTCTAACGCCACGGTCATCCTCGGGCGAGTGAAAAGCTAGTTACCAACCACGTTCGGATTCGTGGCTTGGGGTGGGCTACAGCTTGAAAAAGAGCTTCCGCCGGTAGAGCCAGACGCACAGCCAGATCTGGAAGGCCACCACCCCAAAATCATTCACCGCCAGCAGTGGAGCGGGCCAGTAGGCCGTGCCCCAGCCGGTGAAGACCTTGGCCGTGCGCGTCAGCCAATCCTCTGTGATCTCGTGGAACAGGTAGATGAAGATCGAGTTTGCTCCGACCATCACGAACAGTTTCATGCGCCACCCGCGTTGCTCACACAGGTACCAGAACAGCAGTAAGGCAAAAATCGTGATGCCGCCACTCACCATGGCGAACGACGCAGTCCAGATCTTCTTGATCACCGGCACCAGCGGGCTCAGTGCCACGCCTCCGGCCAGTAGAATGCCGCCCATGGTGGCCAACCGCTTCAGTTGACCGCGCCGCAACATCTCACCGGCCACCACGCCCAGCACGGTATTGGCCGCCGAGGATAGGCAGTTGATGGTGGCGTAGTGGCCGCCCCAGCTCTTGCCAAAGACGGCCTGGTCGATCACTTCGCCCAGATTCACGGTCTGCACCCAGGGGTTGCCATAGGCCATGAAGGCCACGGTGTGCGCCACCAGCAGGAGAGCCGCCGCGCCCAGTTGCACGCGCTCGCCACGCTTGAGCATGGCGAAGGCAATGGGGTACGTCACCGCCAGTTGCGCCAGCACGTTGATGACATCCAGCACCGGTCGCCCCGCGCGGATGCTCCGCGCGATCACACCCCACAGCAGCAGCAAGGCGCTACGCTTCAGCACAAAGCCCCAACCAGCGTCCGGCCGCTTGGCAAACGACCAGGGCATGACGGCCCCGACGATAAACATGAAGAAAGGCTGTATCATGTCCCAGGCCGTCATGCCAATCCAAGGGGCATGCTGGAACTGTCCCAGCAGCGGGCCCAGCGCCGCCGTGTCCTTAAACTGCATCAGCCCGAAACCTTCGCTGACCATCATGATCATCGTGAAGCCGCGGAAGGCGTCGAGCGCGGTGACGCGATCCACTGTAGTTGGCGGCGAGGCCGCTTCAGCAAGTGCTGCCATGAGCCGCCATGCTACCACGCGGACGAGCGGTTCAATGCCGGTCAGGCCGTTGGCCGCTGGCGGCGGATGGTGTCGAAGTCCACCACGCCGACACGGGACGCCCAGGCATCCCATTGCGCGGCCATGGCCGTAACCCGGTCTGGCATGGTGGCCGCGAGGTTATGCAACTCTGTGCGGTCCGCTTCCATGTCGTACAGCTCCCACGGCTTCTTGTACTCCGCCACCAGCTTAAACTTGCCCATCCTCACGGCCCGGTGCCCTTCATGCTCCCAGAACACCGCCCGGTGTTCATCCCGCCGCTTGCCCGCCAGAATCGGCTGCAGGGACTTGCCTTCCATGGGTGTAATCGCCTCACCGCGAGATGTTTTGGGATACTGCGCCCCCGCGATATCCACCGCCGTCGCCATGATGTCGATCAGGTGCCCGTGCTGATGGTCGACGCGCCCGGGCTTCGAGATTCCGGCGGGCCAATGCGCGATCAGCGGGGTCGAGATGCCGCCTTCGTGTTCCCAGTGCTTGTAGAGCCGGAACGGCGTATTGGAGGCGTGCGCCCACTCCGGTCCGTAACTCTGGAAAGTGTCGCCGGGGCCGGGCATCACCGCCGGATTGTTGCCCAACCGTACGGTGCGGCCATCGAGCGTGGTGCCCGCATACCGCTTGATCCCTTCCGCGTCCCATCCTTCGGCACAACCGCCGTTGTCGGCCAGGAAGAGGAACAAGGTATTGTCGCGTTGCCCTGCGGCATCGACGGCTTTGATCACTTGACCAATGCCCTGGTCCATGCGGTCGATCATGGCGGAGTAGACGGCCATGCGCCGCGCGTGCCAGTCCTTGTTGGTGATGTCGTTCCAGGCGGGGATCTTGGGGTCTCGCGGAGCCAGGCCCCACTCTTTCCTCACCACTCCCAGCTTGATCTGCCGCGCCCAGCGCTGCTCGCGGAGCACGTCCCAGCCGATGCGGTAGCGGTCTTGATACTTGCGGATCTCTGCCTCGTGCGCCTGGATGGGCCAGTGCGGCGCGGTGTAGGCAAGGTAGAGGAAGAAGGGCGACGACGCCGTGCGGCCCTGCGCTTGGACGAACTTGGCTGCTTCCTGGCTGAGTGCGTCGGTGTAGTAGTAGTCCTTGCCTTCCGGCTTGATCACGTCGTTGTCGCGCACCAGTCCGTGAGGGTTGAACATGTTGCCCCCACCGGGGATGGTGCCGTAGAACGAATCGAACCCGCGCTGCCGGGGCCAGTTTTCTTTGTGATCGTAGTTCTCGTGCGTGACGTGATACTTGCCACACATGCCGGTGCGATACCCCGCCCCCTTCAGCACCTCGGCAATGGTGACGCAGCGGTTGTTGATCTCCCCCCGATAGGAAGGATGGCCGTTGTCGGCAACCATGTGGCCAATGCCGGTCTGATGCGAATAGAGCCCGGTCAAAAGTGAAGAGCGCGTCGGACAACAACGGGCCGTGTTCTGGAACTGGGTAAACTTGACCCCCCCGGCGGCCAGCCGGTCCAGGTTGGGAGTCTCGATCTCGGAGCCATAGCAGCCCAGGTCAGAGAACCCCATATCATCGGCCATGATCAGGACGATGTTGGGCCGGCTGGACCGTTTTCCTTGGCCCAATAGTGAATGGCCACCTCCGGCCGCCATCGCGGCCCCGGCCGCAGTGTGAAGAAACTGCCGACGCTGCATGCATCAACTCCTAGCCCTACATTTTGGTACCAGGCACTGTATCAAGATCTGAGATGGCTATTCGAGGTCAGCGCAGGCCACTGTCACGCCGCCCTGCGCAATCGACCTGCGCCCGGCCTCCACCACCGCTTCGTTGTAGCGGCTATTGCCGGGTGTGGCGATCAAGCCTTGGGCATCCACCAGAGCCAACGTTGTGCGGCCCGCTTCCAGATCGATCACCGTCTGCGCGATCGCTTCAATTGAACGGAAGCCGTAGCCTACGGGCCGGACGCCGCCGTTAATCGTTTCCACCATCTGCATGTAGTCCGGACTGGGCTGTTTGTAGAGGCCATCGAGCGTGCAGTATTCTAGGCCCCGGTATTGGTCGGAGTGGCGTAGGAACGACCGGTCGCACCACATGGTGAGGCCTTGCGTGTTGGGCCCCGGGCCATGGTCGGGATAACCCAGAGCATTCTGCACATTCAGGCAGGCGCCATTGGACCACACGACGCGCGCATCGGTCCACAGCCAGCCTTCGTGGCCGTTGGGGAACTTGTCGGCAATGCCCACTACACTGACGGAGACGGGCTTCAGGCCCGTCATGAAGGCTACCAGGTCGACGTAGTGACAGCCGATGTAAGTGAAAGCGTCGGTCTCTTCTTTGGTGAACCAGTTCTGGAAGTTGGAATCGCGGTAGAGCCAAGGCTCAAACAGAATCGCCGTTCCCAGCCGGAACTCACCGAACTGGCCTTTGCGAAAGCGCTGGCGCGCCATCAAGGCGCGGTCGTCGAACCTCTTGTGATACTCCACCGCCACCATCAGGCCGCGCTTGGCGGCTTCGGCCTCAATCAGGTGCGATTCCTCCAGCGTCCGCACCAGCGGCTTGACGCACAGCACATGCTGGTCGGCCTGCAAGGCCCTCATCACCGCATCAAAATGCGTCTGGTCCGGCAGCGCGATCACGGCCAATTGGCGCCGGGGCAGTTCAGCCAGTACCTGGGCGTAGGGCTCCAGGCGTGGCCGGAAGGGCATGTCGGGCCGGGCCGCCGCCAGCGCTTCCAGAGTGGCTGGGCGGCGGGCACAGACTTCGATGTCGCTGACCACGCCCTGCCGCCGCAAATAGTCGAGAGACGGCAGGATCTGATCAATCACGATCATCCCGC
This sequence comes from Bryobacteraceae bacterium, assembly GCA_947458745.1. Classification (GTDB taxonomy): domain Bacteria; phylum Acidobacteriota; class Terriglobia; order Bryobacterales; family Bryobacteraceae; genus JAPKYZ01. The sequence continues at coordinate 18,347 of CANGYQ010000024.1, forward strand.
CGCCGATGACGCTGACCCGCATCAGGCTTGGGCCCCGGCCTCGGCGATCGCCTCGGCAAAGCACTCCGCCAGAACGGCACAGGATTCCCTCAAGGCTTCTTCATTGATCACCAGCGGCGGCGAGATCTTCACCGTGCCCCCGCCAAAGCCCACGGGCGAGAACATCAGCACGCCCTTTTCAACACTGCGGCGGATGACGTCGAAAGCCAGGTCGCCATCCGGTTCCATGGAACCGGGCTTGACGCAGGCCACGCCCGCCACCAGGCCCTTGCCATCCACCCAACCAATCTGCGGGTATTGCGCTTTCAAGGCATGGAGTTGCTCATGCAGAATCGCCCCCATGCGCTGCGCATTACCGGCCAGATCCTCTTTCAACACCACGTCGATGGAGGCCAGTGCCGCGGCGCAGCAGACCGGGTTGCCCGTGTGCGTAGAGGTCATCGAACCAGCAGGGAACAGATCCATCACGTCCGGCCGCCCCGCCACAAATGCCAGCGGCAACGAACTGGAGACGCCTTTGCCCCAAGTCGTCAGGTCCGGCTTGATGCCGTAATGCTCGAAGCCCCACAGCGCACCGGTGCGGCCAAAACCGGCCTGCACCTCGTCGCACACCAGCAGCGCCTTGTGGGCCGTACACCATTCGCGCATCTGCTTCATGTACTCCACCGGAGCAAACGAGGCACTGCCACCCTGGTAGGTCTCCAGGATTACGCCCGCGACGTTCGCGGCGTGGATGCCCGCATCGGAGAGGCACTTCTGGAAGAAGTCGAACGACGTATCGGGCGTCCGGAAGCCATCCGGGAAAGGCACCTGGACGAAGCCCGGATCATGGTTGACGATCCATTCCTTCAGCACGGGAATACCGCCCGCCTGCTGCGAACCTAGAGTCCGACCGTGGAACGCCTTCTCAAAGCTAACGATCATATTCTTGCGGCGGCCGCCCTGTTTGACACCGTGGGCGCGGCAGAGCTTGATGGCGCATTCCACCGTCTCGGAGCCCGTCGTGAGCAGGAAGATCTTCTTCATCGGCTCCGGCATCAGCTCGCTCAACCGCGTGGTGAGCCGGGAGCGGATCTCAGAGGGGAAGCAGTAGTTGGTCAGCAGCTTCGATTGCGCTTGCTTCACGATGGCGTCAATGATCTCCGGGCGGCCGTGACCCACATTGGTCACCAACACGCCGCTGGACCAATCAATCCAGGCGTTCCCCCACTTGTCGAAGACGCGGAAGCCTTCGGCATGATCCCAGACCACCGGCGGCTGCCCTTGCATCGCAATGGGCTCCGTGCGGTGGAGCGCTTCAAGAATCGGCAGCGATTCGGGTACAGGAAAGGCGGTCGCAATCCGGCGGTACTTGGTTTCTACCGGAGCGACGCTGCGGGGCGTCTGGGAAAATTCACGAGCCATGTCTTAACTGATTATGGTCTACCCGATAGGCGAAAGAGGGAGCGGTGTTCCGCCAGCGGGAGCCAGAGGCGTATACAATCCGCTAACGCGGTGTCTAATGAAGTTAGCATTCAATCGATCAATCGAAGTCGTGCCATCCAGCTACTGGTTCTCCTGCGTGCCGCCAGCGCGGGCCAGGTACCGCAGCAGGACTACATCACCACGCAATGGCAGACCGAACAGGGGCTGCCGGAGAACTCGGCCACGGCAATGGTCCAGACGGCGGACGGGTATCTCTGGTTTGGCACTTTCAATGGACTCGTCCGGTTTGACGGCATCCGGTTCACCGTTTTCAACACGTCCACCACGACGGCGCTTCCGCACGACGGCATCGTCAACCTGCATTTGAACCAGCGTGGTGCGTTGTGGGTGAGCACGCTGGGTGGCATGGCGCGCCTGGATCACGGCGTATGGTCACGTTTCGGGGCCAGTGAGGGATTCACGGGAGACTACGCGCGGTTCTTTGCGGAAGGCCCGGGCCTCGCGGGAACTGATCGGGATGCCGGCCGATGAGCCGCTGGAGCACCTTACGCTGGGATCGCTTTATCCCGCCTGGGCCTGGAAGTTGATCCTCGAAACGGCGTTGCCGGAGGCCTTTTAGCATGGTTCCTGGCAAGGCTACACCGCCGTGAAGCATCGGGACGGGCACGAGATTCCAACCTGGCAAAGCTTCTTCGTCCACCGCAACGCGGATGGTGAAATCGAGTTCGTTTCGTCCATCTCGCGCGACATCACCGAAATCAAGCAGGCCGCCGACGCCCTGCGCGCCGCCAAGGAGGATGCCGAACGGGCCTCCCGGCTGAAGAGTGAGTTTCTGGCCAACATAAGTCATGAGATTCGGACGCCGATGAACGGCATTCTCGGCATGACTCAGCTGCTGTTGTTGGGTTCGCTCGATTCCGAGCAACGCGAGTACGCCGAAACGGTGCAGTGTTCCGCCCGTTCGCTGCTCCAGTTGCTGAATGACATTCTCGACCTGTCGCGGATTGAGGCCGGACGTCTGGAGTTGCGGATCGCCCCCTTCCACTTGGCCGGCACCCTGGAAGAAGTGCTGCGATGGTGCGGGCCCAATGCCAAGCGCCGCGGGATTGACCTGCGCTGCGGTGCGTTGCCACCGGACTTGCCGGCATTGATCGAAGGGGACTCCCTGCGGCTACGGCAGATCCTGCTGAACTTCCTGGATAACGCCGTGAAGTTCACCAGCGAGGGGTGGGTGGAACTGTCAGTGACTGAGATCAGCCGTCAGCCGGATGCGGTCATGCTGCGCGTTGCGGTGCGCGATACTGGCTGCGGGATCGCGCTGGAAGATCAGGGGCGGCTGTTCAATAAGTTCAGCCAGGTGGATGGCTCCAACACGCGGCGCTATGGCGGCGCGGGCCTGGGCCTGTCGATTGCGCGGCAACTGGAGACGCTAATGGGTGGATCGGTGGGAGTCGAGAGCGCACCGGGCGCGGGGTCTACCTTCTGGGCTGAGCTGCGCTTTGGGCTGGCGACAACCACGCCATTAAACCCGAGTGCCGCCAGTCCCGCGATCTTGCATTCCGCTGTCCCCCGCCGGCTGCTACTGGCCGAAGACAACGCGGTGAATCGCAAAGTGGTCCAGACGATGCTGGCCCGGCTGGGGTGTGAAGTAGAACTGGCCGCGAATGGCGCCGAAGCGGTGGAGATGTGCTGGGGCACAAGCTACGACTTGATCCTGATGGACGTCCATATGCCTTCCATGGACGGACTGGAGGCCAACCAAAGCATCCGTTCGGCGCAACCGGAAACGACGCGGTGCCCGATTATCGCCATCACCGCCAGCAGCATGCCGGAGGATCGTGAGCGCTGCCTGGCCACGGGCATGGACGACCTGCTGGCCAAGCCGGTCGACTTCGAGCACCTCACCGCAATGCTCGACCGGTTCTCAGCACGATAGCCGCCTTTACAGGCCTTCTCCCTGAGCCCACAGGCACTCATGTGTGCCCAAGGATGATGTATGCTTTTTTTAGTTTGAAACAGAGGGGTTCCAAGATGAACAAATTGATTCTTTCCTGTGCGCTGCTGCTTAGCTTCGCCGCCGGGGCTTTCGCACAGGCGGTGAATGGCACGCTGGTGGGTACGGTGACTGATGCTTCAGGCGGCACCGTCGCCGGAGCTAAGGTGACTTTAACCGCCACCCAAACCGGCCTTTCCAATAACAGCCAAACCAACCAGAGCGGCAACTATTCATTCAACAATCTCCAGCCGGGCACCTATCGCGTCGAAGTGGAGATGGCCGGATTCCGCAAAGTGATCCGGGATCAGGTGGATGTGCTGGTGAACTCGACGGCCCGTATCGATGTCAGCCTGCAGCCTGGCCAGGTGAGTGAGTCAATCGAGGTCACCGCCGACGCGGCCGTGCTCCAGACGGACCGCTCCGACACGGGCCGCAAGATTGAATCGAAGACCCTGGCTGACATGCCGTTGAGCTACAACCGCAACTTCCAGAGCCTGGTGAATCTAGTGCCCGGTGCCACGCGTTCCTTCCGCCCGCACTCAGAGTTCTTCAATGTGCAGGATTCGCTGTCCACGCGCGTCAACGGCCAAAGCCGCCTGTCGAACAATGTGCAGTTGGATGGCGTCGATAACAACCAACGCACGGGGTTGCTGACGGCGATGATCCCGCCAATCGAGGCCTTGCAGACGGTGGACGTCACCACATCGAACTACGAAGCCGAACTGGGCCGCGCCGGTGGCGCCGTGATGAACGTCAACTTCAAGTCCGGCACCAACCAGATCCACGGCAGCGTGTTTGAGTTCAACCGCGTCAGCCGCCTGGGTGCCCGTCCGTTCTTTGCCAACGCTAAGCCGGTGACCACGGTGAACAATTTCGGCTTCACCCTCAGCGGCCCGATCCTGAAGAACAAACTGTTCTACTTTGTGGACTACCAGGGTGTGCGCGACCGTCGCGGTGACTTCTTCCAAGGCACCATCCCGACGGCCGGCTTTCGTCAGGGCGACCTGAACTGGTCACGCGGCACTGACATTTACGATCCCGCCACTGGCGCGGCCGATGGCACGGGCCGCCTGCCGTTTAACAACCGGACCATTCCGGCCAACCGCATCAGCCCCATCGCCCGCGGCATCATGGGCCTGATTCCGGCCCCCATAACCACGGGTGAACTGAACAACTTCGCGATTGCTACCGTTCGCCAGAAGGACACCGATGGCGGCGACGGCAAGGTGGACTATCAGATCTCGGCCAATGACCGCATCAGCTTCCGGTATTCCCGGCAGGAGTCCACCATCTTTGACCCGCCGCTCTATGGCGTGAAGGGCGGCGGCTTCCGCGATTTCGCCGGGACCGGCAACCAGAAGGCCATCAACGGCGCGCTGAACTACACGCGCGTCTGGAGCCCCACGCTGATCACGGAAGTCCGGTTGGGCGTCATGTACTACCGCAATAACGCCAAGAATGCTGACATCGACCTGAAGACTTCACAGGAACTGGGCATCCCCGGCGTCAACGTCTCGGACTTCACCGGCGGCATCACCAACATCCAGATCAACGGCTTCTCCAACCCCGTCGTGGGTTATTCCGCCAGCCTCCCGTGGGAGCGTGGCGAAACCAACCTGAACTTCATCGTCAACACCACTAAGACCATCGGCAACCACACCATCAAGTTCGGTGTCGACTACCGCCGCAACCGTGACGAGTTGCTGCAGAACCAGACGTTCAATCCGCGTGGCCGGTTCAATTTCACGGAAGGCACCACGGTTCTGGCCATCCGCAATGCCGCCGGGCAGATCACCAATGGCTCGACGCAAAGCTTCAGTAATTCCTTCGCCAGCTTCCTGCTGGACGCGCCCAATCAGCTGGGCCGGGACCTGCCGTTGATCTTCCCCACCTTCCTGCAACGCCCTTTCTTTAGCTACGTACAGGATAAGTGGCAGGTGAATTCCAAGCTGACATTGGATATCGGACTGCGGCACGAACTGTGGCCCGCGCCGACACCGCGCGTCGCCCGAGGCTTCTCCAACTTCATTCCGTTCACGAATTCGCTGGAAGTGGCCGGTGTCGGTAACATCCCGATGAATCTGGGCCGCAAGACCTACTACACCAGCTTTGCGCCGCGACTGGGCATGGCCTACCGGTGGAATGAGAAGACGGTGCTCCGTGGCGGTTACGGTATCAGTTGGGTGCCGCTGGCCGATAACGGCTATGCGTTCAACTTCCCGGTGCGCGAGAACAATTCGTTCCAGGCGGCCAGCGCCTTCACCACCGCCGGGTCGATGCGCCAGGGCTTTCCGGAGTTCCGGCCCTTCCCGATTCCATCCACCGGCATCATCAACCCGGCTCCCGCTTCCGTGTTCAATTATGTGCGTCCCGACGCCCGCGAAGCCTATGTGCAGAGCTGGAACCTGGCCATCCAACGGCAATTGCCGGGCCAGTTGGCCTTGGAAGTAGCTTATGTCGGCAACAAAGGCACCGGTATCACAGGGGTGCTCAACATGAACCCCGGCCTCACTGTGGGCGCCGGTGCCGCGGGCCAGCCGTTCAACGTCTTGTTCGGCCGCCGCGATGCCATCAACAACATCTTCTTCGGTACGAATTCGAACTACCACTCGATGCAGACCAAGCTGGACCGCCGCTTCAAGAACGGCTTCGCACTCACCACGGCCTACACCTGGGCCAAGGCTATCGATTCCGTGGGCGCCGACAACGGCGGCTTCCGCTACTACATCAACCCCCAGCGCAACCGCGCCCGTGCTGACGGTGATGTCCGCCATGTATTTGTGCAGAGCTACATCTACGAACTGCCGTTCGGCAAGGGCAAGAAGATGCTCACCTCCGGGCCGATGGCCTGGATCGCCGGCGGCTGGCAGATCAACGGCATCCTCACGGTGCAGACCGGCACGCCGTTCAACCTGAGCGTTCCCGGCGGCATCATCAACGCTCCCGGCAATGCCAACGACCCCAATCTAGTGGGCGCTTACGGCAACCCCAAGGGAGTGGGCACCCACACCACCTGGTTTAACCCGGCCAGTTTTGCGCAGCCCACCGCGGGCAGCTTCGGCAACATCGGCCGCAACGTCTTCAACGGACCCGGCCTGTTCAACGTTGACAGCTCCCTGTTCCGCCGCTTCGACATCACCGAACGGGTGAAAGCGGAGTTGCGGTTGGAGAGCTTCAACACGTCCAACACGCCCAAGTTCAACAACCCCAACGGCGACATCACCAGCCCGAACTTTGGCAAAGTCACTGGCGCGCAGGGCGCCCCCAACGGCCCCCGCGAAGTGCAGATTGGCTTAAAGGTGACCTTCTAGGGCCAGCGTTCCGGAACGGATGCCCGGTGCCATCTTCGGATGGTTCCGGGCATTTTCATTTAGGGGCACACTTGCTGCGGAACCGGGCAGTAGGCTAGTGTCAAGTCCATGACTCAACTGGTCCGCTTCGCCCTTTTCCTGGCTCTTCCCGCGGTGATGCCCGCCGCCGTCGGCGACCATCCTGAGGTCCAAGGTGCCATTCGGCTGTTTGACGCCTGGATGAACGGCCAAATGGTCCATGGCGGGTTGCCCGGGGTCGCGGTTGGCATGGTTCACGATCAACAGCTGATCTGGTCGAAGGGCTATGGCTGGGCCAACACGGCCGCCAAGACGCCGTTGACCGCACAGACCAAGTTCCGGATGGCGTCGCACTCAAAGTTGTTCACCGCGACCGCGATCATGCAGCTCCGCGAAGCGGGCAAACTCCGCTTGGATGACCCGATCACGAAGTACCTGCCGGGGATCGCTATCACGCCGGCTGATCCGGACGATCCGGCGATCACCATTGAGGAGTTGTTGACCCACGCCTCCGGCCTGCCCCGCGAGGCGGGCTCACACTGGGTGGATTACCGCTTCCCGGACGTGGCCGAAGTGAAGCAATATCTGGCCACCCACCGCGCACCCTATTCGCCGGAGGTGCGCTGGAAGTACTCCAACCTGGCGCTGACCCTGGCGGGCCTGATTGTGGAGAACGTCTCCGGCGAACGCTACAGCGCCTACATCGATCGGCACATCTTCGGGCCCCTGGGCATGAAGGATTCCAGTTTCGACCAGCAGGTTCCTGGCCTTGCCACCGGCTATGGGCGCCGCATGCCCGACGGATCGCGGGCGGTCATGCCTTTCATCGATGCCAAGGCGATGGGGGCCGCAACGGGCCTGACCTCTACCGTCGAGGACATGGCCCGGTTCGTCTCGCTCCAACTGCGCAGCGGCAAGACCGGTGGGGCTCAGATCCTAAACACCGGGTCTCTGCGCGAAATGCACCGTGTGCGACGCCTGGAGAACAGCTGGACCCGTGGCAACGCCATCGGCTTTGCGGTCAACCGGATCAACAACAAAGTCTATGTGGGCCATGGCGGCAGCTACCCGGGCTACAAGACGCATACGTACATCCAATTGGACAGCAAAGTGGGCGTGATCGTGCTGACCAATGGCGACGATAGTGGTCCGGCTGAAATTGCCATCCGGCTGATGGAGTCGGTGGGAGATGCGGTGGGCAAAGCGGGCGCGGCACCCAAGAAGACGATCCCCTGGAACGTCTCCTGGAGTCGGTACGCCGGCCACTACACTTCAGCTTCGGGTGAACTGGAAGTGGTGGAGTTGAACCAGCGTCTGGTGATGATCGACCCGCAAGCGGAAACTCTTTCCACCGATCAACGCCTGGAGCCCCTGGGCAATGGCCTGTTCCGCCTGGAAGCACCTGCGGGAGGCGTGGCCGTGGGCGAGACGGTGCGGTTCATCGAGAAGGATGGCAAAGTGACGCGCATCTATGTTGGCGACTCCTACCGGGAGCGCGTCCGTTAGCGCGGCTGCTCAGCGCTTTGTCTGCCCCACCCGCTGGCGATACTCGGCAGCGTAGCGTTCCGCATCGGCCACACGACCGATAGCGCGGCAGGCGCGTGATAACGGGAGCAGCAGGGCCGGATCCTGCGCGGCCGCCGCTTCCAGATGAGGCAGCGCTTCCGCAGCGGAGCCTGTTTCGAGCAGCGCCTTGCCCAGTTCCGCCCGCGCGCCCAGAAGCTGTGGAGCAGCACGGACGGCAGTGCGCAAGTACTCCAAGCCGGCCTCCGGCCCCTCCAGGCGAACCAGCGTATCGCCGAACTCATAGTTGAACTCGGCATCGCCCCGGTAGCGCGCCAACTGAGTTTCAAAATGCGGGCGAGCCTCCGCATACAGCCGGCCCTGCCAGAAGCAGTGTGCCGTCTGCCGGACAATGGCCGCGTCACCGGGGCGGAATTTCAAGGCCGCCAGATACGTGCGGGCCGCTGGTTCCCACCGACGGCAGCCCTGATAGGCGTCGGCGAGTTCCAAGGTAGACCGGGCGGCGTCCCATTGCCGTGCCTTTTCCAGCGGGGCCACGGCCGGGCAGAACTCACGGAGCTTCAACCGGGATAGGCCCAGCAGCAGGTGTGCGGGCCCCGGTTGGGGCTGTTTCTTCACAAACTGCTCCAACGCCGCCGCAGCCTCGCGGTATTGCCCCAGGCTCTGCAGCGCGAGCCCCAGGTTCATCTGCCAATGGGGTGTGGCAGGGTCGAGCGCAATCAAGCGGCGGTAAGTGGCGGCGGCTTCCGCAAAGCGCCCCGCTCGGGTGGCGGCCGCCCCTTGTTGCGACAACTCGGCCACCTGCGGCGTTGGTCCCGGCTGCGCGAAACCTAGCGCCAAGCCGCCCAGCGCCAGGCATGTCGTCCGCGCCAGAGTGAGCATCGCACCGGTCTTCACTTCGTCACCACCAGTGTCTGGTCCACGCCTACGTCAGCCAACCGCTGGACCTCCCCGCCCGGCCATCGGATCTCCACCTCCACCCGCTTCTTGTCTCCCACACCAAAGTGTAAGGGCCCCACATAGGAGGATGAGTACCCCACCGCCGAAGTGACGTGCCGCCACTGGGTATCCAAGCGTACCCGTGCGCCAGGCACCCTTACGTCCACCTTCAACCAGTGATGTCCCGTCGCGCAAGGATTGCGGAACACGCGCGCCGGCTCCTGGAGTGAGGTCGCCACCAGATCGAGACATCCGTCATGATCAAGGTCCGCCGCCACGATGCCGCGATATAGTGCCGCCGGTGCGCCCAGGAACGCCTCGGCGCTGAACTCCCGTCCCCGTGGGCCGGGTCCATTTCGAAACCACGAGATTGGTTCTTTGGCCTGAACACCATGTGCGCCAGTCACCGACAACACATCCCCGCGAGCTGACACGATATCCTTCCATCCATCGTTGTCGAGATCAGCGAACACCACACCCCATCCAGCCATAGGCCTTGTCAAAACCGCCAACCGCGTCACCGAACCCACCTCGTTGAACTCCTTTCCCAAGTTGCGATAGAGCGGAAAGGTCTCGTCTCGAAGGGCGGTGTAGATCAGGTCCGGCCGCCCGTCACCGTCAAAGTCCTGCGCATCGGTGCCCATGGCGGAAGGCGGGCTCCCGCTAGCCGGAGCCGCGACGCCGGCCTCAAAGGCAATCTCCTTGAAGTGGCCCCGGCCATCGTTGTGGAAGAGAAAGTTGAAGCTTCGGTCGTTCGTCACAAAGATGTCAGAAAAACCGTCGCCATCAAAGTCAGCGACGGCCGCCGCCATCCCCTTCCCAGGGTGCGCCGCGATTCCTGACTCCCGCGAGACGTCGGTAAAGCGCCCGCCGCCATCATTGCGGAACAGGGCGTTGGGTTGTGGCGCGTAGAACTTCGGGTGACAAAAATCCGGCCGACCCTCCACCACACAGCTCTTCTCCTTGGCCGGGTCCCATTGGACATAATTGACGATGAACAGGTCGAGATCGCCATCCTGGTCGATGTCGAGCCACGCCGCACCCACTGTCCAACGGCCCTGGTTGTTGATGCCGCTCGTCGCCGTCACGTCCACAAAGCTGCCCCCGGCATTGCGATACAGCGTCACGCCGCGCAGTCCGCAAACCAGCAGGTCGACGCGGCCATCCCCGTCAAAATCACCCGCCGCCGCCCCGAAGTCGTACCCGCTCCCGGCCAGTCCAGCCGCTGCCGTCCGGTCTTCAAACTGCAAGCCCGGGCGTCCCCGAAAGAAGCGATTACGATGCGATGGCCCGGACTTGACGCCTCCTGGCAAAGGTGCACCGTTGGGCAGAAAGAGATCGAGTAGCCCATCGCCGTCAGCATCAAAGACAGCAATGCCGCCGGGCATGGTGGCGGGCAGGTACTTGCGAGCGGTCTCGCCGGTGAATAGGGGGCCGCCCACAGGGATGACCGGCCAATTGGCCGCCGCTGCTGCACAGGCAACGGCCAAGGCGAAGGCCGCCAACTTACGAACCATGGCTATACGGTAGCGTACGGAGCTTGCACGGACCAAACTGAAGCCGACTGCGGCCTGACAACCGGCCGCACGGCCTCAGATCACTCCAAGTCCGGCGCTTACAGTACGTACTTTTCCGCCACGATCAGCTTTTCGGCGATCTGGCGGCGCAGGCCGATGGAGTTGGCGGGTTCGTACTTCGCGAGGCGCTTGACCGAGGCCAGCATGATGCGGAGGGTGTCACCTTCGGCACAGGCCGACAGCACTACCTTGGCCGTCTGCTCACACAGGTCCATTGCCTCGCGGCAGAACACGGCGGACATCGCGGCCGCCATCTCGCCCTTGCCGAGTGCGGCCAGCTTTTGGGCGCGCAGAGAGACCGATTCAATGGCGAAGGCATTCATGGCGATGTCGGTGATCCCGGCCATCACTTCCTGCTCCTTCTCCACTTTGTCCATGAAGCGTTGATACGCGGCACCCAGGCACAGCAGCGCCAACTTTTTGGCATTGGCCGCCATCCGGTTCTCTTCCTCGGCCGGGCTGAGTGCGCCTGCGCTCAACGTCGGCGGAGCCATTAGTTCGGCTTGCAGCGCCTTCACAGCGGCCACCAGCGGCAATTGCCCGCGCAGGGCGCGCTTCAGCAGCGTTCCAGTGGCCAGAAGCCGGTTGATTTCGGAAGTGCCTTCAAAGATTCGGTTGATACGCGAATCGCGATAGGCACGCTCCACAGCATAATCCTGATGGTAACCATAGCCGCCGTGGATCTGGACACCTTCGTCCACCACGTAGTCCAGCGTCTCGCTCGCGAATACTTTGATGTAGCTGCATTCGGCGGCAAACTCTTCGACGGCCTTCAGGTAACTGTTCGCCGCGTTCTCCGACTTCCAACTCCAACCCTTCAGGTTGTTCTCGATGTCGCCCACCACACGGTAGGTCATCGATTCTGCCGCGAACGTCTTGATCGCCATCTCGGCAATCTTGTGCTGCATCAGGCCAAAGTTGGCAATTGGTTGCCCGAACGCCATGCGTTCCTTGGCGTACTTGATCGAGATGGCGAGCACGTTCTTCGACCCGCCCACCGCAAACGGGCCCAGCTTCAGCCGGCCCAGGTTCAGCACGTTGAAAGCGATGATGTGGCCACGGCCGATCTCGCCCAACACGTTTTCGACAGGCACCTTGACGTTGTCAAAATAGACCGCCGTCGTCGAGCTGCCCTTGATGCCCATCTTCTTTTCTTCATGGCCGGGCTGCACGCCGGGCCACGCGCGCTCGACTAGAAACGCCGTGAACTTGTCCTTCTCGCCGTTGATCTTGGCGAACACGGTGTAGAGGTCGGCACCACCGCCATTGGTGATCCACATCTTCTGGCCATTCAGGATGTAGTGCGTGCCGTCGGCGGAAAGATCGGCTCGGGTCTTGGCGGCCAAGGCATCCGAACCGGCCTGCGGCTCCGACAAGCAGTACGCGCCGATCAGTTCGGCGGAAGCCAGCTTGGTGAGGTACTTCTCCTTCTGTGCGGGCGTGCCCCACAGCAGCACGGGCGTAGTGCCGATGCCCGCGTGAGCGCCGTGCCAGCCGGAATAGCTGCCGTCCTTGGACAGCGCCTCGGCCACCACCATCTGCGCTACCATGTCCATCTCCATGCCACCGTACTCTTCCGGCGCGGTCACGGCAGTCAAGCCCAGCTGCGCGGACTTCTTCACAATCGAGATCGCCAGCGCCTTGTCACCCTGCTGGATGGCTTCGACGTTGGGGCCTACTTCCTTGGCCCAGAACTCTTCGGTGGTCTTCGCGATGGCGCGGTGTTCGTCCGTGAAATCTTCCGGAGAATAGATCTCCTGCGGGGTGCGGGCTTCGAGAAGGAAGGCGCCACCTTTGATGGTGGAAACAGGAGCGGCAGGCGTGGCCATGAATTAGAACCTCGGACTTAAATGATTCACCGCCCAACGGGCGAGACGTTAATATTCTACGCCGTCGCGCCGGGTCCGCTCTATGGCCGCATCCTGATCCTCCACAACCCGGGCCTAGCCGAAGCCAACCGCATCGCCGCCGAAGAGCTGATGGCCAAAGCAGGCTGCGTGCGGACGCCGGCCTTTGAATGGTTTGTGGCGGAAGGTGTGTTGCCTGAAAAGAGCTAGCCGCGATCTTGACCGCTCAACCTTGAACGACAACGGCGTCAGCGAGCACGCGCTCGCGAATACGCAGTGGAAGGGAATCCGGGGTGGTCACGTCCACCCGCCGACCCAACAGCTCCTCCAAGTCGTAGATCAAGCCACCCGCAAACCAAGGAGTCCGTTCCGGGCCATACTCTATCAGGAGGAGGTCGAGATCGCTGTCAGGCCGGGCGTCGCCGCGAGCGAAAGAGCCGAACGCCGATATCTTCTTGACGCCATGCGCGCGCGCGATTTCGATCACCCTGTCACGCCGCCCCTCAAGTAGCTCATCCAGCTTCATGTCTTCAATCTAGCCCAAACGGGCAGTGTGACAAGACACCGGGTGTCCCACTTGGTGAAACGATGGTCGGTAACGCCGGCACACCGCCGCTAATTGAGACTCTCAAAAATCCCCGCCGCGCCTTGGCCGCCGCCGATGCACATGGTTACCAGGCCGTACCGGTGCCCTTCGCGCTTCATCTCGCGCAGAATCGTCGCGGTTAGCTTGGCACCCGTGCAACCCAGCGGATGTCCCAGGGCCACCGCGCCGCCGTTGACGTTGGTGCGTTCGAGCGGCAGGCCGCCTTCGCGGATCACGGCCAGTGCTTGCGCGGCGAAGGCTTCGTTGAGTTCGATGACACCCAGGTCATCCATCTTCAGCCCAGCAAGCGCGAGAGCCTTCGGAATCGCCACCACAGGACCAATGCCCATGATCTCCGGCGGCACTCCGCCCACGGCGAAGCTGACGAAGCGGGCCATCGGCTTCAGACCCAATTCCCGGGCCTTCGACTCCGACATCACCAGCGACATAGCCGCACCGTCGGAGGTTTGCGACGAATTGCCGGCGGTCACCAGACCCTGGGCGTGAAAGACGGGCTTCAGTTTGGCCAGAGCTTCGAGCGAGGTATCGGCCCGGGGGCCCTCGTCCTTCGAGAAGGTGAAGCGCTTCGTTTCGGGCTTGCTGCCATTCAGCGTGGTCTGCTCGACATCCACCGGCACCAGTTCGTCATCAAACTTGCCCGCCGCTTGAGCCGCGATGGCGTTCTGGTGGCTGCGGTAGGCGAAGGCGTCGGCATCTTCGCGCGAGACGCCGTACTTGCGCTGCACGTTCTCGGCAGTGAGCCCCATGTTGATGTAGATCTCGGGCTTGTGGTCCACCATCCAGGGGTTGGGCACCAGGCGCTGCGCCGACATCGGGATCATCGACATCGATTCGGCCCCACCGGCCAGCACGATCTCCGCCCCACCAGCGCGAATACGTTCCGCGGCCATCGCGATTGACTGCAGGCCCGAGGAGCAGAAGCGGTTGATGGTGACGCCGGGCACCTGGTCCGGCAGGCCGGCGCGCAAGGCCGACACTCGTGCCATGTTCATGCCCGATTCGCCTTCCGGCGCGGCGCAGCCCAGGATGACATCGTCAATGTCTTCGCCCTGCACCTGCGGATACTTCTTCATCAACGCCTGGATAACGTAAGCCGCCAAGTCATCCGGCCGTACCGTGCGCAACGACCCGCGGCCGGAGCGGCCCACCGGCGTCCGCAAACAATCAACGATAACTGCTTCAGTCATGGAAGTGATCCTCTTGGCTCTTCAAAACTCGGGTGCTTGGTGGTTCTGGTTACGCGGCGGTTTAGTTACGCAGCGGCTTGCCGGTCTTCAGCATCGCCTGGATGCGCTCTTGCGTCTTGGGTGTCCCGCAGAGGCTCAGGAACGCTTCACGCTCCAGGTCCAGCAGATACTGCTCGCTCACCAGCTGTTCGCCCGACAGGTCGCCGCCGCAGAGAACATGGGCCAGCTTGCCGGCGATCACGACGTCGTGATCCGAGATGTAGTTGCCCTGCCGGGCCATCCAGGCGCCCACTCGCAGCAACGCCTTGGCCGAAGCGCCCCCGACCTTGATGTCGGACCTGGGCGTTCCCGGTACATAGCTGGGCACCATGGAAAGTGCCAGCGCCTTGGCGTCCGCAATCAGCCGGTCCTGGTTCATGGAGATTTGCGCGCCCTTATCCAACAGGCCCATCGATTTGGCATCTTCCGCCGAGCCGGACACTTTGGCGTAGCCGATCAGGTCGAACACCTTGCGGGAATCCTTCAGGCGTGTGATCAGTTCTTTACAGCCGCCCGCACCGGGAATCAGGCCGACGCCCACTTCCACCAAACCGATGTAGAGTTCCGCCGCCGCCTGAACGCCGCGCGAATGCAGCACGATCTCGCAGCCACCGCCCAGTGCCCGTTGGAACGGCGCAGAGACCACCGGCTTCGGCGCGTACTTGATGGCCATCATCGCTTGCTGGAACTGGTGGATGGCACCGTTCAGTTCATCCCACTCCTGCTCGAACGCCGCCATCAGCACCAGCGCCAAATTGGCACCCACGGAGAAGTTCTCGCCCTCATTGGCGATCACCATCGCCTCGTAGTTCTTTTTGGTCTCCTCGATACCGGCGTAGATCATCTGCACGGTGTCGGCACCCAGCGAGTTCATCTTGGAATGGAACTCGAGACCCAACACACCATCGCCGAGATCAATCAGCGAAGCACCGGGATTCGACTTCACCACCCCACGCTGGTACTTCACCGACGCGAGCGAGATCGCGCCCTTCAGCTTCCGTGACGGATCATCCGGCTGATACCAACCCGTCGCACCCGCCCGGCGCATCGCGATGACGTTCTCCGGTAGCGCGCGGCCTTCGTTCTCCAAGCGGTCACAAACCGCATTGAAGCCCAGCATGTCCCACAGCTCAAACGGACCATACCTATGTGCGTAGCCCCACCGCATTGCGCGATCAATATCAATGGGCCGGTCGGCAATCTCCGGAATGCGGGCGGCGCAGTAGAGGAAGGTATCGGAGAACAGTTTCCACAGGAAGCTGCCCACGCGGCCCGTGCCCGCCACCAGCGTCCGCAGACGCTCCCCCATGTCCTCGATCTGCCTGGCCGCTTCGGCCTCCGGGAACTTGGGTTTGACCGCCGGATGGTACTCCAGCGTCTTCCAATCGATGGCGTGGATCTCTTTCTGCGGACCCACCTTCTTGTAGAAGCCCTGGCCGGACTTGTCGCCCAACCAGCCCTTTTCCATCAGCGCGCTCAGGAACGGCGGCGGCAGAAAACGTTCGCGCCACGGATCGTCCGGCACCGCCTCATAGAGGTTCTTGCCGACGAAAGCCCACACGTCGACGCCGACCAGATCAAGCAATCGGAAACTGGCCGAATTCGGGAGCCCGATCAGCGAACCGGTGATCAGGTCCACTTCCTCAATCGTGTAGTCGCCTTCCACCATGATCTTGGCCACGGTGGAGCCAAAGAAGCTGCCAATGCGGTTGGCGATGAAGTTCGGCGTATCCTTGCACAACACGACGCCCTTGCCCAACCGCCGGTCGCCGTAGTCGCTGACGAACTCAAGAATCGCGGGATCGGTGGCGGGGCCAGGGATCACTTCCAGCAGGTGCAAGTAGCGCGGCGGGTTGAAAAAGTGCGTGCCGCAGAAGCGGCGCACCGCCTCGGCGGGCCAGCCTTCGGCAATCTTCCCCAGCGGAATGCCACTGGTGTTGGTGGACAGGATCGCATCGGCAGGCGCGGCGGCGATCACCCGCGGCCACAACTGGCGCTTGATGTCGAGGTTCTCGACCACGGCCTCGATCACCCAATCGCAACTCGAAAGGCCCGACAGATCGTCGAGCGTTCCGGTTTGAATCAGCGCCGGAGCGGCCGCCGTAAAGAAGGCGGGCGGCTTTCCTTTCACCGCGGCTTCCAGGCCCTTGGGCGCGGCTCCGGGGAGATCTAGTAGCAGGACAGGAACACCAGCATTAGCAAAGTGTCCGGCAATGCGCGAGCCCATAGTGCCCGCACCGAGAACAGCGACGCGACGGAGCGATTTCATTGTTTTTCCGAAATTGTTCCCAGCGTAGCAGGGTTATGACGGGACCAAAAACACCCCGCCCAGGGTGTCCGGCGGATTAAGATAGAGTTTGACCTCCGCTCGCGGCAAAGTCCTCCTGGTCGTTACGAATCTTCTCTCCATCGCCTGCCTCATTTGGGTGTTGCGCGGAGCGGAGCTGGACCAATTGGGTGGCGAAATCCGGCAGATGAGCTGGGTGTGGGTGTTGGCGGCCAGCGTCTCCGATATCACGGTCTACGTGCTGCAGGCGTGGCGCTGGGGCATTCTGCTGACGCCGGTGGCCCACATCCCGCTGATGCGCAGCATTCGAGCGATCTATGTGGGCCTGTTCGCCAATGAAGTGCTGCCGCTGCGCTCCGGCGAAATCATCCGCTGCTATCTGTTGTCCCGCTGGGGCAGCCTGCCGCTGAGTGTGACGCTCTCGTCAATCTTGATTGAGCGGGTGTTCGACGGCATCTGGCTGGTGCTCTATCTGGCCGCCGTGGTGCAGTTTGTTGATCTGCCGAAATCCGTGCAGAACGGCGGCAATGTGCTGATGCTGGTGATCGCGCTGGTAGCGGGCGTGTTGGGTTGGGTGATCTTTAACAAGGAACGGGTAAAGCGACTGTTCCCCAACAGTCCGCGACTGCTGGTGCTGGTGGAAGATCTCTATCTGATGGGCAATTCGCGCTCCTTCTATTCATCGTGGTTGGCCAGCCTGCCGCACCTGCTTTCGATGACGCTGCCCATTTACTGCGTCGCCAAGGCGTATGGCCTGGAAGAGATCGGCTTGGGTGAGGCGGCCGCGATTAATGTGATCGTCAGGCTGGGAACCGTAATCCCGAATGCACCCGGCAATCTGGGCACCTATCAGGCGCTGGCCGTGCTGGGTCTGACCCTGTTCGGCGTGGAACCCGCGCAGGCCAAGCGCTTTTCGCTGGTGCTGTGGGGCATCGTGACGCTACCGCTGCTGTTGGCGGGATTTGTCGCGCTTTCGGTGACCGGCTTTAAGATCACCGAGCTCCAGAAGCAAGCCCAGGACCACACTGAACCCGCGCCCCCGCTGGCGGGATAGAATCCAAGCTATGAAACTAAATGGGTGCTCCGGCCGTTTGGCGGGAGCCTTTTTGTTGGCTGTCGGCGCCTTCGCCCAACAGCCGCTGCGGATCATCGCGTTTGGCGCGCATCCGGACGATTGCGACATCGGCATGGGCGGCACCGCGGCGTTGTTTGCCGAAATGGGCCACAAAGTGAAGTTCGTCTCCGTCACCAATGGCGATGCGGGACATCACGAAATGGGCGGCGGAGCACTCGCCAAGCGGCGGTATGCCGAAACGCAGGAAGTGGCCAAGCGTCTGGGTATTGCCTATGACGTGCTGGACAACCATGATGGCGAACTGTCGCCAAACTACGAAGTCCGCAAGCAGATCATCCGCAAGATCCGCGAATGGAACGCTGACGTCGTCATCGGTCCGCGCATCAACGACTATCACCCGGACCATCGCTACACCGGCATGCTGGTGCAGGATGCGGCCTACATGGTGGTGGTACCCAACGTCGCCTCCGACACACCGGCGCTGAAGAAGAACCCCGTGTTCCTCTACTTCCAGGACCGCTTCCAGAAGCCCCAGCCCTTCAAGCCTGACGTGGTGGTCGCCATCGACGAAACGTTTGAGAAGAAGGTGAACGGCCTGGACGCGCACGTCAGCCAGTTCTATGAGTGGCTGCCCTGGGTGGAAGGCAAGCTGGCCGAAGTACCCAAGGATCCGGTGGAGCGCAAGAAGTGGTTGCGCGAAAAGCGGATGCGTCCGGCGACACCCGCCATTCGCGGTTCCGCCGAAAAATGGTACGGCCCATCCGCTGCCAAGTTCCAGCACTTTGAAGCGTTCGAAGTGGCGGAGTATGGCGGTCAGCCCACGGAAGCTGAGCTTCGGCGGCTGTTTCCGATGTTGAAGAAGTAAGCTACGCCACGGGCCACAAGCCCCGGCGGCGCAGATCAGGCAGGATGTGATTGACGAGGCTCGGCGCCAGCTGAGCCTCGTTGTCATTGGGCCCCCACCAGACCAGTTCCGCGATCTCCCCTTGCGCAGCTGGCACTCCCGCCAACTCACCCGTGTAGAGTTCGATGTGCACCCGCGCGTCTTCCCCGGCGGCGCGGTCTGAGTATTCACCGAACGGCTCCGCTTCCACCAGCGAAACGCCGAGCTCTTCCCTCACCTCGCGTTCCAGGCAGTGCCGCCCCGTCTCGCCCGCTTCCGGCTTCCCACCAGGAAGAATCAGCAAGGCCGTGCCCTGTCGTTTGCGGCACAGCAAAATGCGTCCTTCACGCCACACCAGCAGGCCGATCTTGCGGATCACCTTCATTGCAGAATGGGCAGCGTGAGATAGTCCTTGGGCACGAAGTAGCTGCCTTCCGTCACACCCTCCGGGGCAATGTCCCGCAGCGCCTCCACCAACTGCGCTGCGGACCATTGGCCCGAAAGGGCGGTCCGGAACGCCTCCGTCACGGC
Organism: Bryobacteraceae bacterium; assembly: GCA_947458745.1. Taxonomy (GTDB): domain Bacteria; phylum Acidobacteriota; class Terriglobia; order Bryobacterales; family Bryobacteraceae; genus JAPKYZ01. The sequence goes on from CANGYQ010000024.1 coordinate 37,593, forward strand.
TGCCACCTGGGCTTCCGTCTCATGCACAAACTCCAAACGAAAATCGGTGATACCGGCCTGCCGCCACTGATGCAGGTAGGCGGCGGCCTGCTGTGCCTCGGCACCAAAGACCGTATTGCGGCAGCCAACGTCCGCCATCACCGGATGCACGCGGCCCGTGGGATCCTGCACGGCCACCCGGTGGTGCTCACAGGGACGGCCACAATCTTTGTAGGAGGTGCCGCTTGAGAGGAAGCGGCAGAAGACGCAGTGCTCCGTGTGGAACACCGGCAAGTGCTGATACACCACGGCCTCGACGCGCGATGCACCCACCGCCTTGGCCAGCGCCGTCACCTGCGCGGCATTGAGATCGTAAGCCGGCGTCAGCCGGGCGAGGCCCAGATCCAGCAGAGCCTGGGCGGAAAGCGTATTGGCCGCATTCAAGCTGAAGTCACCGGTCAGCGGATGCGCGGCGCGTTCCCGCAAGGCATCCAGCAACCCGGCAGCGCGGATCAACAGCGGACAATCAAGCCTGAGTAGAAACTCGCCAATCTTCTCTTCGCCAGGCTTCAGCACCCGCGGGCTGGCCACGCGGACTGCAATGCCAGAGGCCTTGACGCGTTCCAGCGAGGGCCACAGGCCATAGAGATCGAGATAGTCCAGCGTAATGCTGTCGGGCTGTGCAGAAAGCGCCGCGTTCAACTGCTCCGGTGTGCGGACCAGCAGATGCAGGCGCGGGGTCACCACAGCCTCCGCGGTTGGCACCACGCGTGCGGGACGGAGCTGCGACAAAAGACGCGGGTCCGCCAGATCCACCTCGGGCGATGCGGCCGGCGGCATCGCCTGCCGTGCTTGCAACAGCTCCACCGCTTCACGCCGCAATTGATTCAGGACCGATACCGGCACAAACGGCCGGCCGGACAACTGCACCGTGACCTGGCCCAATTCATAAGGCGTGGGACCAAGCCGCCCGAACTGCTCCCGCAACTGCGCTTCGGTCAAAACACTGCGTTCCGCTTCGCCCAAGGGAGCGGGGGTGGCGACGGTCACGGAAACCTCGGGCTTGCTTGCGAGCGTCCAGCGGGTGCGCAAAGGCCGACCAACTGACGCCTCGATCGCGATATCCACCAGCTGGCGTTGCACCGGCGCGGGAGGAGCAACAAACTCACTGACCAGCTTGTCCAGCGCTGGGTCATTGGTGCGCCAAACTACATCGCCCATTTGGATGCGGCTGAAATCCACGGCTCCATTGCCAAAGCGCAGTTCCAGGCGGCCGTCACGCAAGGTCCGTACTTCGTAGACCCGCCCGCCTTCTTCGCGCTCCTGCGGGCTGCGCCAATCGGCGGCATCAAACACCAGGCCATCGCCCGGCTTCAAGGGAGCGATGCGGTGGGCTTCGGAAGGCGCCACCACCAGATGCTCCTCCCCCACGTGCACCACGCTCGCGATCCGCACACCGCGATGCCGGGGCGCGCGGCCCTCCACCACCGCTTGGTGATTGGTGCCCGTCAGGAAGAATGGCCCCAGGCCACGTGAATAGACCTGTTCCAGCTGCAACTCCTTCTCCGCTGAGACTTCCAGCGGACGGCCCAACCACGCTTGATCGACGGCCTCCCGATAGGCCCGTGTCGTCAACGCGACATAGTCTACGTCCTTGTAGCGCCCTTCGATCTTCAGCGCTGAGACACCAGCCGCCATAATCTGGGGCACTTGCGGCAACGTGTAAAGATCACCCGGCGACAGCAGGTACCGCGCATCATCCAGCGGCTTCGTCTGGCCATCGACGATCAACTCATAAGGCAACCGGCAAGCCTGCGCGCACTGCCCGCGATTGGCGCTCCGGCCACCCCACGCCTCCGACGACAAGCACTGGCCGGAATAGGCCACGCACAAGGCACCGTGCACGAAGATCTCCAGTTCCGCGCCGGTGCGCTCATAGATCTGGCGGATCTCATCGAGCGCTAGCTCCCGCGCCAGAGTGACTCGCTTCGCTCCATGACGCACGGCCAGCAACGCCCCATCGGCACTGGTGATGCTCATCTGCGTGCTGGCGTGGATCTCAAGATCCGGTGCATACTCATGGACAAAGCGCATGACGCCCAAGTCCTGGACGATCACCGCGTCTGCTCCGGCATGGGCGATGGCTTTCAGTGCACGCGCGGCCAGCTCCAGTTCATGCTCAAACACCAGAGTGTTGAACGTGACAAAGCCCTTCACTCCGCGCCGGTGAAGCGTGGTGAACACCTCCGGCAGTTCCGCCAGTTCAAAGCCAACTTTGGCACGTGCCGTGAACTGCTTCAGGCCAAAGTAGACCGAATCCGCGCCCGCCTCCACCGCGGCATGCAACTGCGGCCAATAACCGGCCGGACTCATGATCTCCGGCTTGCGCGGTGGGTGGGGCATCGTCACTCTTCAGGTTAGCGTCGATCCTGCTTGGGTGGGCACATCGCCCCCAATGTCACAATAGGAGCGTTTGGCTTAGTGAGCAAAGCATTCACCAATGACCATCCCCCCATCAGTAGACGCGATCCTCCAGCGGCTGGGTTCCCTGCCCTACCCCCATGCGCTACTGGTGAGCGAGATCCGGCGCGTACTCGAACTGGTGCGGCGCGACGAATTGCCGCTGGCTGACATCGACAGCCGCGTGTTGGCTGGGCTGAGGCGATGGCAGCAACCGTCGCTGAAGCGAGTAATCAACGCGACGGGCGTGGTGCTGCATACCAACCTGGGGCGCGCGCCGCTGGCAGCGCTGGGTCAGGTGGAGGGCTACTCGAACCTCGAATACGATCTGGCCAGTGGCAAGCGCGGCAAGCGTGATGCCCACACCGCCCCACTGCTTGAAAAACTGCTGGGTGTACCGGCCATCGCGGTGAACAACAACGCGGCGGCGGTTTACCTGGTGCTGCATGAACTGGCGGCGGGCCACGAGGTAATCGTTTCGCGCGGCGAACTGATTGAGATCGGCGACGGCTTCCGCATTCCGGACATCATGCAACGCTCCGGGGCGATTTTGCGCGAAGTCGGAGCGACCAACAAGACCTCGATCGAAGATTACGCGCAGGCCATCAACGACCGAACGCGTCTGATCATGCGGGTGCATCCGTCCAACTTTAAGGTCACCGGCTTCACGGCCAAGCCGACACTGGAAGAACTAACGAAGCTAGGGCGCGAGCGACGCATTCCCGTGTATGAGGATCTGGGCAGCGGCTGCCTGGTGGATTTGCGGCCCTATGGAATCGACGAGCCGCAGGTGAAGCACAGCTTGGATGCGGGTGTTGATGTAGTGAGCTTTTCCTGCGACAAGCTGCTAGGCGGCCCGCAGACCGGCCTGATTGCGGGAGACGCCGCCCTCGTGCCCCGCATCCGACGCAACCCGATGTACCGCGCCTTCCGCTGCGACAAACTGATCGTGGCGGCACTGGAAGCGACGCTGCGAAAGCTGCTGCTGGAGCAGTTCGACCAGCTGCCCGCCCTCTGGATGATCCGGCGCAGTGCCGCCGAGATCCAGGCGCGGGCCGAGGACATGGTAGTGGGGTTGGACGCTGAACTGGTGGCCGGAGAGAGCGTCATCGGCGGAGGGGCCACGCCGGAACAACGCATTCCAACCTGGCTGATCGCCCTGAACGGCGATGCCGTGCAATGGGAACGGCGTCTGCGCGCCCATCATCCGCCCATCATTGCCCGCATCGAGAAAGATCGTCTGCTGATTGATCTCCGCACGGTGTTTCCGGAAGACGAAGCCGCCCTGCGGCAGACACTGCTGGATTAGCGGGCATTTCGCCCGGTTTCGGGGGAACAGGCTCAACTGACGGTTGAGCGCGACGCGGCGGGAAAGGCCACGTCGGTGAAGCTGCTACAAGGCCCGGTGGAACTGCGCGGTCCCCGCAAGTAAGGCCGACCTCGATCGGCGCGGCGATAGACGAGCGCCCGCCAGCCGTCCAGGTCCAGCGTGTCGACCACCGGCAGGGCCACACGCGGCTGCTCCGTGGTCTTGAAGCCACCGGCGATCAGGTAGCCACCGGGCTTCAGCACACGCACCAGATCATCCGCCAGATTGGTGACCATGGTGGCGTTGATGTTGGCGGCGATCAGATCAAAGGCTGCGTCAGGCATGCTGCGGGCCGAGCCCGTGAAGGCGGGCTCACCCGTATTGGCGGCGGCGATGACGGTGGACGGATGATCGATATCACAGCCAACGATGGCGCCCGCGCCCAGCTTGCGGGCCGCGATGGACAGAATGCCAGAGCCGATGCCGACATCGAAGAACCGGTCTCCGGGCTTCAAGTAACGGTCCATGGCCGACAGGCAAAGCTGAGTGGCCGCATGGAAGCCGGTGCCGCAGGCCTGGCCGCGCAGATAATCAATCCGCAGGCGTCCGGCGGGCGTGGGGGCATCCAGCCACGGCGGAGCCAGCCATATCCGCTCGCCTAACTCCACCGGCACCCACGGCTGCTCACTGACACTTTGCCAGTCCACCGTTTCATCCACCGGCTCCGCGCCGGGCTGCGGGTCGTAGTAGTACACCAACAAGCGCACCCGGCCATCGGGCAGATCCTGCTCCTCCACTGAAAACGCACCCGCCCCGTAGCGTGGCGTCAGCAGTAGTTCCGCCTCCGACCCGCGGCATTCGATCACTTCACGATAGATGGCCATCAAGCTTTAGGTTAGCGTTTAGCCCTGGACGCGCTTTTCTGTTAACCCTGGACGCGCTTTTCTGTTAATCCTGGACGCGCTTTTCTGTTAACCCTGGACGCGCTTTTCTAGGCCCACCCAGAACTTCTCTTTCAGGACCATCTTGCGGATCTTGCCGGTGCCCGTCTTGGGCAACTGCTCTTCACTAAACTCAACGCGCCGCGGCATCTTGTAGCGGCCCAGGCGCGTGCCCAGGTACTCGAGCAGCACCTCTTCGCTCAACGCTTCTCCCGGCTTCAAGACCACTATCGCCACCGGCACTTCGCCCCACTTGGGGTCCGGCGCGGGAACGACGGCGCATTCAAAGACGGCCGGGTGCGAGAAGATGGCTTTCTCCACTTCGATGGACGAGATGTTTTCGCCGCCCGAGATGATGATCTCTTTCTTGCGGTCGACGATATGGATGAACCGCTCCTCATCCCAGACAGCCATGTCGCCGGTGTGGAACCAGCCGCCCGCCATCACCGCCGCGGTCGCTTCCGGTTCCTTGAAGTAGCCTTCCATGACGTGGTCACCGCGCACCACCACTTCGCCGATCGCTTCGGAATCGCGCGGTACGTCATTGCCCTCCGGGTCCACCACGCGAATCTCATTGCCGATCAGCGGCCACCCGGCCATCGACTGACGGCGGAAGCGTTCCTTCTCATCCGTGATCTCCAGGCCCGGTTTGGGCTGAGCGGTGGTGATCGCGGGCGCCGTCTCGGTCAAGCCGTAACCGGCAAAGCTGCGGGCCGACGGGAAGGCCTTCTCGACGCGCTCAATCAACTCCGGCGAGGCGGCCGCGCCGCCGATCATCACCTTCTTCATGCTGCTGGTGTTGAATTTAGCCAGGTCCGGGTAGTTGATCAGCGCATTCGCCATCGTCGGCACCAGGCTCATATGGGTGGCGTGGTGCTGGTCAATCATGCTCAACACAAACCCGGGCTCAAACCGCCGGACCATCACCTGCTTGACGCCCAGCATCGTGTCCGTTTGCGGCCGTCCCCAGCCGTTGGCGTGGAACATCGGAATCGTGTGCAGATCCACCGCCGATCCCGGGTCTTCAAACAACGAACTGGCGTCGAGGGCATGCAGATACAGCGTCCGGTGCGACAACGCCACTCCCTTCGGCGTACCGGTGGAGCCAGACGTATAGAACAGCTCCGCAATCGAGTTCTCGTCGATGCTCAGGATGTCGGTGCGCTCCGGCGTGCCCGTGGCCAGCAATGCCTCGTATTCGGCATCTAGCGTCACGTAGCGCTCAATCGCCGGGCAGTTGGCCTTGATCTCCTCGACGAGACCCGCAAAATCCTGCTCATACAGCAGCATCCGCGCGCCGGAATGGTTCAGGATGGCCACCAGTTCACTGGCCGACAACCGCACATTCAGCGGCATCACGACGCCACCCGCCATCACCACGCCGTAGTAGCCTTCAATCAATTGGTGGTTGTTGAAGCTGAGATACGCCACCCGGTCCTGTGCCTGGACGCCCCATTGCCTCAGCGCAGAGGCGAGCCGTTGCGCGCGCTCACCAAACTCGCCATAGGTAAATGTCTTGTCGCCGCAGACAATACCCACCTTGCGGCTGAACAGGTCCATCGCCCGGTGGAGGCAGCGGATCGGGGTTAAGGGAACAAACATAGTGACCTCAAAAAACAACATGGCGGACCCGAAAGCCCGATGAGCAACCAGCATATCTCGACTCTGCGGTCCAGGTTAAGCGCCCGCACCCTGATCCACGCCTCCCCGGGCCACTGAGCGAGAACCCGTACACTGGAGTCTCATGGCTCCAGCGCTTAGCGTGCGGATCAAGGGTGGGGGCGTGGCGGCGGCCTGTTGCCAAACGTTGCTCACCCAAGCGAACGTTGCTTTCCGGCGCGAACCGGCACCGCGGCCCAAGGTTCCGGCGGTGATGTTGAGCCCGGCCACGCAGTCGTTGCTGACCGATGTTTTCGGCCGGCGGGACCTACTGGATGGACTTCACCTGGTCCGGCGGCGGATGGTCACTTGGGGTTCAGGCGATCTGGTGGCGTTGCCGCATTCGGCGGTGGTGGTCTCGGAAGAAGAGCTACTCCTGCGTCTGGCCGCCGCGACACCGGCCGGTGAGGTGATCGGCGAAGGTGACGGAAGCTCCGATGGGTTAACGGCCACGTGGACCATTCAAGCTTCCGGCAGCATGAGCGGCGCTGCGCCGTTGCGGGATTTTGGTTCGCGCCCCGCCACGGCCGCGCAGGTGAAACTGACCGCCGCCGCGGATAGCCAGGCCTGTTCCATGGAGGCAGTTACCGATGGCTGGTTATTTCTGGTGCCATCCGGCGGCGAGACCGCGTGGCTGCTGGCAGCCGGGGGCCCGGTGGAGACGTTGCTCAGCCAGAGCCGCCAGATCAGCCCTCAGATCGATCGCGTGATCGCCAACGGCGGCAGCTTTCCATCTCATCCCCGGATCGCGGAGTCCCTGTGTGCCGCCGGAGATGGAGGCGCACCGGGCTTTCTGGCCTGTGGCTCCGCCGCGATTGCCTTTGATCCACTCTGTGGCGACGGAACGGGCCATGCGGTGCGGGAAGCGATCCTGGCCTGCGCGATCGCGCGGGCACAGCAATTACAGACGGCGCCCGATGATCTGCTCTGGGAGTACCGCCTGCGCCTGTGGTCCGGCTTCAAGCGGCACCTGGAGCACTGCCATGAGTTCTACTCCACCGGCGGCTCCAGCGATTGGTGGAAGGCCCAGTGTGCGGCCATTGAAGAAGGGCTGCGCTGGATGGCCACCCAACGCTCCCCGATCCCGCTGGGCCGCTACCGGTTAAATGGCTTCTCGCTGGAGCGTTCTGCAACTTAGCTATAGCTGCTGGTGAAGTGTGTCAAGTAGATTGTCGATTATCCGGCGCCCGCCGCACTCGGGTGACTTTGCCCAAGATGTCCGCCGCCTCTGCCGTCCAGATGAATGGACAAGGAAATGCAGGTGCGCCGGCGCCATCGTCCAGCGCTACCTGGGCAAGATCTGCGAGCCCCTTCGGAATCGGGCTAATCTGCAACTCGCAGTGCCGGCTTTGGCCCACAAGGAACTGCGGGGCGGTCGCGAGGACCTTCGCTGCCCGCTTACCCGCGTTGAGGCGCAGCACTTCGCCAGCCAGCGCGGAGTTGGCGCTCCAGTTGGGCGGTGAGTGTTTGGGCACCGGGCTGGTGGAAGAGGTTGGTGTTCTCCTGTGGGTCTCGTTCCAGGTCATATAGCTCATGCGCGACCACCGCTTTGCTCTTCCAGTTCACCCATTCGACGTAGCGGTGCTGCGCGGTGCGGATCGAGTAACCCATGTATTCGACTCCGTCTGCCGCCACCCAAACGCCAGAGCGCAGGAACTGGCTGAAGACGGCGGGCTTCCAACGGCGGGCTGGATTCGCGAGTAGTGGCAGCAAGCTATGGCCTTCCAGCTCCGGTTCCGGCTGAAGACCGGCCAGTTCGCAGACCGTGGGGTAGATGTCCACCAGCTCCACCAACCGGTGGCACAAAGCGCCTTTGACGCCGGGCGCGCGGATGATCAGCGGCACGCGCGTATCCACCTCAAAGTTGGTCATCTTGCACCAGCCGTTGTGTTCACCCAGCTTCCAGCCGTTGTCGCCCCACAACACCACCACGGTATTCTCCGACAGCCGGGCCCGGTCCAGCGCGTTCAGTAACCGGCCCACCTGGGCATCAATGTAGCTGACCGAGGCCAGATAACCGTGGCGCAGCAGCCGCGCCTGGGCTTCGGTGAGTGAGCCTTGGTCCGGTTGGGGCGCATCCCGAAAATCGCGGTACCCGCGGAGTTCCCGCATGGTGCTGATGGCCATCGGCGGCATCCCTTGCGGGAGTACCGGGTTGGGGGCTAGCGGGAGGCGGGCGCGGTCATACAGATTCCAGTACCTGGCCGGGACGTTGAAGGGCAGGTGCGGGCGGTAATACCCGACACCCAGGAAGAATGGCTGGCGGCGCGCTTGTAGTGCCGTCAACTTCGCGATTGCCTGATCAGTCTGCGCACCGTCGAAGTAAGCGTTGTCCGGCACGTTGGGCGCTTCGGTGGCGGCGGCTTTCAGATACCATTCGCCGTACTGATCGAGGTAGCGCTGCTGGACGCCCTGGATGGTGAGTTCGCGCTGACGTGCAGCGATCCAGGCGGTCTCGGACTGGCTTCGATAGACGGCGTCGGGATCAAATGGGTACCCCGGCAGACGGAGCTCTGGTTCGCTCCAGGAGGCCGGGTCCGGGAGGGTGTTGTGGAAGATCTTGCCCATCGAAGTCGCAAAGTAACCCTGCTGCCGCAGTCGCTGAGGCAGAGTTACAGCTTGCGGTGTAGTGGAGCGGAAGCCCGTGTCTAGGTCCCAAACCCGCAGCGTGTCCGGCCGCAGCCCGGTGAGGACGCTGGCGCGCGAAGGGTTGCAGACGGCTTGCTGGCAATAGGCTTTGGTGAAGGTGACGCCGCTGCGCCCCAGAGCGTCCAGGTGCGGTGTGTGGGCGTGTGAGGCGCCGTAGATGCCAAGCTCCGGCCGGAGGTCGTCCACAGCGATGAACAGAACGTTAGGCGGGGTTGGGCGGCGAGTTTGGCCGGATACTGCGCCACCGATTAGGGCGGACATGGCGGAGCGGCGGGTTAGGGACATGATCGAGCCTCGCGTGACTTGGCGGAGACAGGGCAACTGGCCGTGCTCGAAGCTTCTTCAGTGCGCCGCCTGCTCATTCAGCTACTTCTTTGCCCCCAGCGCAATCACAAAGTAGTGCGCCGCAGATTCCCCGGGATTGCGCCAGCCATGGACTTCGCCGGAAGCGACATACACTGACCCACCGGGCCCCAGCGTCGTGCTCCGGCCCGAGATGGTGACTTCCAGCGTCCCTTCGCACAGCCTCAGCAGTTCCTCGTTGAGGTGCGAATGCGGGGGGTGCGGCTCCATGCCGGGGCCGAGTTCTGTCTGATGCATCTCCAGCGGGAAACCCGTATGGGTCAACCCATTCAGCACGGCCCTCGACCGGTTCATCCCGTTGGCGCGCACGGGCAGATCCTCAAACCGGAAGGTCCGGGAGGGCAGGGGTGCGGCGGTCTGGACGGAGGCTTCAAGACTAGTTAGCGCCGTCAGCAACGCTGGGACTTCGCGGCGTGACGGCTTCATGGGATGCTTCATCGTCGTTCTCCTTGGCGGTTCGAACGCCCGCCTACTAACCTGGTTACACGCACCCACCAACCGACCACCCTGCTGGTTACTGAACGATAGCCTACGCATCAATGCACCGCGCCGAAGACCACTAGCTTATCGCGGCGAGGGGCAAGCGCTTCAGACCAATTCATAGAAGGCTCAATTATTCACATCGGCGCCCCTAATGCTCAGCCGGCCAAACTGACGATGCGCCGTGGGCAGAACCGTGACAGGAACATCCTGCCTTGCGGGAATCCTTGCTGAGCCACGTGGAGCCGCCGGAAAGCGGCCTGCTAACTTTGAACCTGATGGCAAACTTGTTCCCTAGTCCGATGCTGATTCTTGCGTGGCTACTTCTGCTGGCCCCGGTGGCAAGTGGCCAACAGACGGACACCCAACACGCCTTCGAAGCGTCATTTCCGGTCTCCCGCAAGCTGCAATTGACGCTGCACAGCCGAGGCCGGACGAACCCCGGGGGCTTAGGACTCTATCAATTCCGGATGGGGCCGATCGTTGAGTACTCGCTGGGGCCGCGATGGTCGGTTCTGGGTGGCTACTACTTTGGCAAGCAAAAGTCGGCGGAGCTGGACCTCCGCGGAACACATCGGCCTTTTGGGGGAGTCGAGTTCATGGCATTCAAGTCGGCGAAGAGCGAAGTGGAGTTGCGTTCATTGGTCGAGCGCTTCGTCGCCCATGACCGCAGCTTCACCCGATTTCGGGAACGCCTTCGGTGGAGTGGCACGGCCCCCGTAGCACCCTACGCCAGCGTGGAGACCTTCCTCGATCGGCAGGGAATTCGCAGCACGCGATACTCCGGCGGGCTGCGGTGGGCGAAGGTGCGCCGCCGCATCGATCTCGATGTCGGTTACTTTTATGAGCCGCGCCGGCCGGACTTGGGTCCCTCGCGCCACATGTTCCTGACCAGCCTGCACTTCCGGTTTGGAGGGCTGAAGCGTCGGGACCCTGACATCTAGTGGCCAGAAAAGTGCCGGGGGGACTTGCCAGGCCCGGATCGGCGCGCCGATTGCCGCATAATGGTGTCATGTTTCGGATCTTTGCGCTGGCGCTGACCAGCTTGTCGTGGCTGTGGGCGCAAGCCCCTGCCAATGATTGGAAGACCGCCACGACACTTCCGGGCGTGGAACTGAAGACACTGACGCCGGCGCAGCAGAAGGTGGCGTTGACCGTACTGCGGGACACCCCTTGTCCGTGCGGCTGTCCGATGTTGCTGGCCCAGTGCCGCGTGGAGGATCCAGGCTGCGGAACAAGCCAGATGCTGGCGCGCCAGGTGGTGGCTGGAGCGGCGGCCGGACAGACAGTGGCGCAGATTCGCCAAGCGCTAGCGGCTTCTCCCGCCATGAACGCCGCGGCCAACCGGGGCAAGGTGCTACTGGATCCGGTGGCCATTCCCGTGAACGGCGCACCGTCAAAGGGCCCGGCCAAGGCGCGGATCACGATTGTTGAGTTCTCCGATTTCCAGTGCCCGTTCTGTGTTCGCGCCGTGCAGCAGTTGGACGCGGTGCTGAAGGCGTACCCGAACGATGTACGCATGATCTACAAGCAGTTCCCGCTCGACAGCCACTCACAGGCGGCGCTGGCCGCTCGCGCCAGCTTGGCCGCGCACGCCCAAGGAAAGTTCTGGCCGTTGCATGACCAGATGTACGCGAACAGCCGTGCGATCAATCGCGAGAAGATTCTCCTGTGGGCCAAGGATCTGGGCCTGGACATGGCTCGCTTTACGGCTGCCCTGGATGCACCGGCCACGAAAGCGGCGGTCGAGAGGGACTTAGCCGACGGCGAGCAGGCCGGCGTCAACGCTACTCCCACGATTTACCTGAACGGCAAGAAGTATCAGGGCTCGCTGGAGCCACAGGTACTGATTCCATTGATCGCCGCGGAACTGAAGTCCGCCAGGTAACTCCCGGGCGCGAAAGCCCGGTTGGGCGGTGGTCTATACTCACGACTAACCCCGTCCGTTGTGAAGAGACCTTTTCCTGTGATCCTGAGTGCCATTCCCTGTCATCGTGCGCATGGCCGCTACCGCAGCGCGTGGGCTCTGCTGCTGGCAGTTTCGTCCGTGGTACCCGCCTTCAGCCAGACGGTCGATCCAGCACTGTTCCAGGAGTTGAAGTTGCGTTCCATCGGCCCGTTCCGGGGCGGCCGGACGCGGGCACTGGCGGGCGTCCCCTCGCAACCCAACGTCTTCTATGCAGGCGTCGTGAACGGCGGCGTCTGGAAGACCACCGACTACGGCCGCATCTGGAAGCCGATCTTTGACAAACAGCCCACCGGCTCCATTGGCGCATTGGCCGTCGCGCCCTCAAACCCGGACATCATCTACGCCGGCAGTGGCGAAGGCCTGCACCGGCCGGACCTAAGGCGCTCTACTTTGGGGCCAACACGCTGTGGAAGACCCGCGACGGCGGCCAGACCTGGAAAGAGATCAGCCCGGACTTGAGCCGCAAGACATTCGAGGTGCCCGCCAACATCGGCAGGTATCGCAACACCCCCACGGCACAGCCGGCTCAGCGCGGTGTTATCTATAGCGTCGCTCCTTCGCCCGTCGAAGTGAACCGCATCTGGGCGGGAACGGACGATGGCCTGATCCATGTCACCGTCGATGGCGGCGTGAGTTGGAAGAACGTGACGCCGCCGCAGTTGAGACCGTTTTCCAAGGTCTCCTTGATCGAGGCCGGACATTTCAGCGCGGGAACGGCGTACGCGGCCATCAACACGCTGCGCCTGGACGACATGCGTCCTCACATTCTGCGCACCCATGATGGCGGCGCCACCTGGACCGAGATCGTGACCGGCATGGGTGACAACGCCCCGGTGAACGTGGTCCGGGAAGATCCCGAGCGGAAGGGCTTGCTGTATGCGGGCACGGAGCGGACGGTGTTTGTGTCGTTCGACGATGGCGCGCACTGGCAGACACTGCGGCAGAATCTACCGGCCACCTCCATCCGCGATCTGATCGTCAAGGATGATGATCTGGCCGTGGGTACGCATGGGCGCGGTTTCTGGATCCTGGACAACGTAACGCCCCTTCGCCAGATGACACCGGCCGTATCCGCCACGGGGGCCACACTTTTCGCACTGGCCACAGCCCTGCGCGTCCGGTGGAACATGAACACCGACACTCCCCTGCCCCCGGATGAGCCGGTGGGCACCAATCCGCCCGACGGCGCGATGATCGACTTTGCGCTTCCTGCGGGAACGGCGGGTCCGGTGACGCTGGAGATCCTGAATCGCACCGGACAGTTGGTCCGGCGCTATTCGAGCACCGACCCGGTAGACCGTCCCGATCCGCAACTCGCGATCCCGCCCTATTGGGTGCGACCAGGCCGTTCCCTGCCCGCCTCAGCCGGAATGCACCGCTTCCTGTGGGACATGCGCTACACGCCCGTCGCAGGCGCGTCCAAGGCCTACCCGACCGCCGCCATCTTTGCCGACACGGCCCCCACCCCAACCTCGCCATTGGTGATGCCCGGGCAGTACACCGTCAAACTGACCGTGGACGGCAAGACGTTCACTCAACCGTTGACGGTCAAAATGGACCCGCGCGTCAAAACTTCGGCCATCGATCTGACGGCGCAGTTCGCGCTGTCGAAGGGGCTTTACGAAGACATCCAGAAAGGCTACGCCACCATCGCCGAGATCCGCGCCTGGCGCGCCAAGCCGGGCCTGTCAGCCGACCTGAGTCAGCAAGCCGAGAAGTTGGTCGGCAGCGGGCGTGGCGGCCGAGGCGCACCCGCTGGTCCCGATACGATCTCCAGCGTCACCGCGTCGTTGGGCACACTGCTCCAATTAGCGCAGGAAGCCGACGCCGCCCCACCAGCCGCGCTGAAAAGCTCAGCGGGGGAACGACAAAAGGCGTTGTCGGCTCTGTTGGCCCAATGGTCCACACTGAAGACATCTACGCCTTAGCGCCCAAATGTCTGGCGAGGGGCGGTTGGAAGGACGGATCGAGGATGCTATTCTATGAAGGAATCCCCTCATTGGCGCGGTAGCCAAGTGGTAAGGCAGAGGTCTGCAAAACCTTTACTCACCGGTTCGAATCCGGTCCGCGCCTCCAATCCCTCCCTGTAGTTTTCACCTATCTTTTCAGTAGTTTAGGCCTCGACGGTTCCGCTTTTCCGACAGCGTTGGATGCGGGCCAGAAACCGCACGAAAACGGCGAAACTGCGCCGAAAGTGCGGACCAAACGCGGACCAAAAGCGCGGACCACTTTAGGCAGCGGGGCGCACCGTGCTTAGAGCCCCCGCATTTTTCCTCATCAAGGTCGCCCTGGCACTCTGCGCCGGCCTGACCTTGGGGATTGCCTTGCTCGAAGGTCCAGGCAAGTTCTGCCTGGGCGTCATCCTTTACGGTGCCCTCTGGGGCATCGCCACTGAACCGCCCTGGCTCAGTCGGTTAATCGCACATCTCACCCGCTCCGTCCGGAGCAATCCACCAAAGGAGCAACCATGATTGGCTTTGCCTACCCCGAGGGAGTCGTCGTCCTTGAAGACCCAAGGCAGCGGGTCGTCGAGGTCACCATGGCCGATCTCGAAGGCAAGCATGTCTACTCGGTGATCATCTCGAAGACGGTGGATGACGGGTCGCTGACCCCTCGCTCATTTCGTGACGCTCTACGCGAGTTCGACGTTGATCCGTGCCTCAGTCGGTTAATCGCACATCTCAGCTCCGTCCGGAGCAATTCACCAAAGGAAGAATCATGTCTGAACAAGTAGGCGCCGTCGTGCGCCAAGAATTCGGCGCGAGTGAAGTCGCGCGATCGGCCGAGACGGCCAGCACGGCGGTAGCCGCGCAAGCCAAGGCGGCGGTGGAGGCACGTTACATCCTCGCCCTCCGCAAGCCCCGGGACTGGGAAGAAGTCCGGCTTCGACTAGAGAAGGAGTGCAAGCGGCCGGGCTTCGCTGAATCGGCCTGGTACCAGATCCAGAACCGCGGCGAAGGATTCTCGATCCGCTTCGCTGAAGCGGCGCTGCGCTCGATGACCAACTGTTACCCCGAGACCACCATCGTCTTTGAGGGCGCGGAACAGCGGATTGTCCAGGTCAGCGTGACGGACCTGGAAGCCAATGTCACCTATTCGCAGCAAGTGATCATCTCGAAGACCGTCGAGCGCAAGAGCAAGAAGGGCCGCGAAGTGGTCGCTGAGCGGATCAACGGCTATGGCGACACGGTCTACATCGTCGAAGCGACTGACGAGGAGATGCTCGGGAAACAGAACAGCTTGATCTCAAAGGCTTTGCGCACCGCCGCCTTGCGACTCATTCCCGGCGACATCCAGGAAGGCTGCGAGGCAATCATCCAGCAGACCCGGGCTGACAAGACGGCGAAGGACGGGCCGCGTTCTGGCCGCCGAAAGAGGAGGACGGGTGAGTGGCCGGGCCAAGATCTCCATCCAGTTGACCGACTTGAATACCGCGGACCGGCAACGCGTGGCGATCCTCACCGATGCCTACTCCCTGGTAGCCGATTCATCCGCCAA
>CANGYQ010000025.1 GCA_947458745.1 Bryobacteraceae bacterium
ACCGAGAACGCCTTCCGCGACGTCAACATCGCCTTTGCCAATGAGCTGTCGCTGATCGCGGAGCGGTTGAGCATCAATGTGTGGGAGCTGATCGAGCTGGCCAACCGGCATCCCCGCGTCAATATTCTGCAGCCTGGTCCTGGCGTGGGCGGGCACTGCATTGCGGTTGATCCGTGGTTCATCGTGCACAAGACGCCCGATCTGGCGCGGATGATCCACACGGCGCGCAAGGTGAACGACGAGAAGCCGCACCATGTGATCCACCGCGTGGAAGAGCATGCCAAGCGGTTCTCGAAGCCCGTGATTGCGTGCCTTGGTTTGGCGTACAAGCCGGACATTGATGACTTGCGCGAATCGCCATCCATGGAGATTGCCGAGCATCTGGCGCAGAAGCAGCTGGGTGAGTTGCTGATTGTGGAGCCGCATGTGACGGCGCTGCCGAAGAGCCTGGCCAAGTACCCGGGTGTCGAGTTTGTTAGCTTCCAGACGGCAGTGCAGCGGGCTGATATCGTGCTGCTGCTGGTGAATCACCGGCAGTTCCGGAACGTGGACCGGCGGCTACTGATGGAGAAAATCGTTATCGACACGCGGGGCATGTGGCGCTAGGTGGGTGGGGTTCCGATGACCACCAGGCGCATCGGGTATCTGGTGAGCCAGTACCCGACTGTTTCTCACACCTTCATCCTGCGTGAGATCCGGGGGTTGCGGGCGCAGGGCTGGGATATCCAGTCCATCTCGATCGGCAACCCGGATCGGCCGAGCGACAAACTTTCACCGGAAGAGCAAGAAGAGCGGCAGCGAACGCTGTATGTAAAGTCCGCAGGGGTGGGTCCGATTCTGGCGGCCCATTTCGCATTGCTGCTGAAGCGGCCGGCGGCGTTTCTGGCCACGATGCTTTATGCGGTCCGGTTGGGGCATCCCAGCCTTCACAAGCTGCTCTATTTTGCCGAAGCCGTCGTGGTGGGTACGATGCTGGAGAAACGTGGCTACCGTCACGTGCACGTGCATTTTTCGACCACGGTGACGCTGTTGATGGCGCGCCTTTTCCCCATCACGTTCTCCGAGACCATTCATGGGTCAGATGAGTTTATTGATCCCCAGGGCTTTGCCATGGCCGAGAAGGTAGCGGCGGCGAAGCTGACGGTGGCGATCAGCTTGTTTGGGCAAAGCCAGGTGATGCGCTTTTCGGATGCCGCCCATTGGGACCGGATTGCGGTGTGCCGGTTGGGCATTCATCCGCGGGTGTTTGACCGGGCGGCGAAGACGGGCGAGGCGAGCCCATTCCGGCTGATCTCAGTAGGGCGCCTGGTGTCGGTGAAGGGGTTGCCGATTCTGCTGGAAGCCATGGAGCTGCTCAAGCAGCGGGGGCGGCGGGTTGTCCTTTCGCTGGCTGGTGGTGGGCCGGAGATGGAGCGGTTTAGTGCCCGGGTGCAGGCCAAGCAGATGCAGGACATGGTGATTCTGGAAGGCTGGTGTGATCAGACGAAGGTGCGGGCGCTCTATGCCGCATCCGACGCGTTTGTGATGGCCAGTTTTGCCGAGGGTATTCCGGTGGTGCTGATGGAGGCGATGGCGATGCGGCTGCCCTGCATTGCGACGCGCATTACGGGCATTCCGGAGCTGATCGAGGATGGCGTGTCGGGGCTGCTGGTGACCCCATCGGATGCAGTGGGTTTGGCGGCGGCGGTGGAACGGCTGATGGACGACGCGGCACTGCGTCAGGCGATGGCGGAGGCAGGCCGTGAGCGGGTGTTGCGGGAGTACGACCTCGACCAGAACATCCCACAGTTGTCGGCGCTGTATGAAGAGCGGCTGAGCCAGTACCTGGGATGAGAAGCCGCGCAGAGATCCAATTCCGGTTGCGGCAGGAGCTGGTGAATCGGCTGATGCTCTGGTGGCCGCCGAAAGCACCGGCGGAGCGGAGGGACTTCCAGTATCCGGCCCCGGACTTTTCGGCCAACGTTTCGGCATTGGCGCAGGAGATTCTGGCGCACCGGTTTCCGATGCTGGGGACGGTGATCGAGACCGGGCCCGAGATCCGCTGGCGGCGGGACTATCTGCATGATCTCGAGACAGGGACGGCGTTCTTCCGCCGGATCCCATATCTCGATCGGGACAAGGCCGGTGATCACAAGGTGATCTGGGAGTTGAACCGGCATCAGCATCTGGTGGTGCTGGCACTGGCCGGGGAGACTGGTGAGATTGAGCGGCAGCTGACCAGCTGGTGGGAACAGAATCCATTTCAGCGCGGGATCAACTGGGCCAGCGCGCTGGAGGTCGCGTTCCGGGCGCTGAGCTGGCTGCAGGTGCTGTCGATTCGGGGCGAGCGGACGCCAAAGCGTCAGCAGTTGCTCGACAGCTTGTATCAGCACGGGCTGCACCTGGAGTACAACCTCTCGTTCTACTTCTCACGCAACACGCATTTGCTTGGTGAGGCGTTGGCGCTGGCGGCTTTGGGCGAGCTGTTTCCGCGCTGGAAAGAGCTGGGCGTGAACACGTTGCGGCGGGAGCTGGATTATCAGGTGTTGGCCGATGGGGCGCACTTTGAGAAGTCGAGCTACTACCATGTCTACACGCTGGACATGTACTTGCTGGCCTGGCGGCTTGCTGGAAGACCACCGGAATGGCGCCCGAAGCTGACGTTGATGGCGGAATATCTGGCGGCGCTGCTGGGTGAGGGTGGCGAGATTCCGCTGATTGGAGATGATGACGGCGGCCGTCTATTTCATCCCTATGGGACGCATGTGCAGTATGGGCGGCAGACGCTTGAGTGGGCGGCGTCGGAGTTGGGGCGGACGTTTGTGGCCAAGCAGGAGTCGGAACGTTTCGCCGAGTGTGGCTTAATCTTCCTGCGGGCGGGTGGGACGGAAGTGATTGTTGATGCGGGAGGATTTGGCAGCGGCCGCGGTGGGCATAGCCATTCCGATACGTTGCAGATTATTGTGCGACGCGGCGGGCGCGAATTGTTGATCGACCCCGGCACCTATACGTATGTAGGCGATCCTAGATGGAGGGACTGGTTCCGCGGATCTGCCGCGCACAACACCATGCGCGTGGGTGGCAGGGAGCAGGCGGAGGCGGCCGGGCCGTTTGGGTGGCGGAGTAAGCCTGAGGTGATTTTGCATGGGTGGGGTCCGGATTACGTCGATGCGGAGTGCCGTTATGGCGGCTGCGCGCACCGGCGACGGGTCCGGCTGACCGATCCGCTCCACTTGACAGTGGAGGACGAGGCGTCGGGTGGTGAGGGTGAGCAGTGGTGGCACTTGGCGGCGGGAGCCCCGGTGCAATTCGAGTTTCCGGAGGGCTTGCGGGCGGAACCAGCCGAAGGCTGGCGTTCACGGGCGTTGTACCAGAAAGAACCGGCGCAACGATTCGTGGTTCGTGGGCAGAAGTTAACGACTAAATTGACGATAGGAGACCTATGGCTGTCGTAAGTGACAAGAAAATCGCGGTCTTGGGACTGGGCTACGTTGGCTGCGTGACAGCAGCGTGCTTTGCGAACCTGGGGCACCAGGTTGTCGGCATCGACAAGGACGAGCACAAGGTAAAGAACATCCTGAAGAAGTCGGCTCCGTTCTATGAACCGGGCCTGACGGAGTTGATTGAAAAGACTGTGGACGACGGGCGACTGACGGCGACGATGTCGCTGGCCGAAGGCCTGGCGGACGCGGATGTCGCGATGATCTGCGTGGGCACGCCCTCGGAGCGCAACGGCAATTTGGGCCTAGGGCAGCTGCGGCGGGTGTGTGCGGAGATCGCCGAAGTGATCGCCGGACGCGAGAAGCCTCTGATTGTTGCTCTGCGCAGCACGGTATTTCCGGGGACTTGCGAAGAAGCGCAGGCGACGGCGTTTGCCAAAACTCCCCAAGTGAAGATGGTGTCGAACCCGGAGTTCCTGCGCGAAGGCAGTGCGGTGAAGGACTTCGTGGAGCCGTCGCTGGTTGTCGTGGGCGGTACGGACGAAGCCGCGGTTCAGTTGATCGCCGACATGTACGCGCCGTTGGGGTGTGAAGCATCGAAGGTAAACGTCCGGACGGCGGAAATGATCAAGTACGCTTGCAACACGTTCCACGCGGTGAAGGTGGCGTTTGCCAACGAGATCGGCTCGCTAGCCAGCTATCTGGGCGTGTCGGGCGACGAAGTGATGGCCACGTTGTGCAAGGACACGCGGCTGAACATCTCGACGGCGTATTTGAAGCCGGGCTTCGCTTTTGGCGGGTCCTGCTTGCCCAAGGATCTGCGGGCGTTGTGCTACCGGGCGTCGCGGATGGATGTGTCGCTGCCGATGCTGGAAGCGGTGCTGCCGTCCAACGATGCGCACCTGGAGCGCGGCATTAATGATGTGCTCGACATGGAAGCGCCGCGGCTGGGCGTGTTTGGCTTGGCGTTCAAAGAGAACACCGACGACCTGCGCGAAAGCCCCGTGGTGACGATGATTGAGACGCTGATCGGTAAAGGTAAGGACATGCGGATCTTTGACCCGCATATTCAGCTGGATCAGATCTATGGCTCCAACAAGAGCTTCGTGCTGAACGCGGTGCCCCATATCGAAAAGCTGATGCAGCCGTCGTTTGAAGAAGTAGCCAGCTGGGCCACGCACCTGGTGGTGGCGCAGACACCGTCGGCCGAGTTCCGGGCCAAGATCAAGGCCAGCGGGCTGCCGGTGGTGGATCTGACCCGAATCGAGATCCGGGAAGCGGTCAAGGTAATGGCGTAGCGCCCAGTCGAATCAAGACCAAGTGAGCTTGCCGCCATCACATCCGGGTGTGATGGCGGCTTTTTTATTGCTTTGTCGAGAAGACCCTTACGGTGAAGCGGGCTCTGCGCGTGGGCAGCTACTTTTGCCCGGCTACCGAGACGTTGAGGGCACCTTCGAGGAGGCGAGAGCGGGTGATGTTGCGGCGCAGGGGTTGGGGTATGCCTTCGATGACCTATTCAATGAATCGCATCAGGCCGATAGAAAGGCGGATGCGATGGCCACCCTTATTCTTTTCTACCCAGACGCGGCTGAATTTCGCCTGGTGGAAGATGTCGGCCAGATCACCCATGGAGTACTCGCGGAGATGGAAGCCGCGGGCTAACTCGTCGAAGTAGCGGGAAATGTCGCGCGGACCGGAAAGTCGGTTCGGGGTGATGCAAAGGTAAATGCCACCGGGGCGGAGGACACGATAGATTTCGCGGAGTTGGGCGACGGCGTCGTCCGGGTGGGTGTGCTCCATTACCTGGTCAGAGTAGGCAAGGTCGACACTCTCATCCGGGAGCGGGACATCGCAGCCCGTGGAATGGACGAACTTAAGGTTTGCCGGACCCCGGACCCGGCCCGTGATCTCTTGCGCGACATCCAAGCCATAAACTTGGCGGACGTGCGGGCAGACGGCGAGCGAAAGCTTCGCGTCGCCCGCACCAACTTCCAAGAACGTCAGGTCGGGCCGCAAAAAAGGCTTCAGCAGCCGCATCTTGCCAGCGTTCATTCTTGTGATGGAGTCCGGACTCTGCGAGAGGGTGACCTGTGGGTAATTCGGTACACGCAGGTAGAGCCTCATCATAGACTTGGCCATAGAGTTGGCCGCGGTCGGTCGCGCTGGCGTTGCGCAGACGGTCGGCCAGTTCTACTTCGATTTCATAGTGCTCCCGAAGCTGTTGAGGTGTCCGCGGTGGAAAGACCATAACACTACTTTAGATTTTTATCGTCAGATCATTGTGCAGGGTGCAGCAAAGAATCGCCCACCCCGGAGCTAGCCCGGCGCACCTGTGCGACAGATGCCATCGCCACTCACGGTTACTTTTTTCATCCACCAAATCAGTCATTTAAGAGCGGTGCCCGGCCGGAATAGTGGACTACCAGCGCAAGATGTCGGCTGGGAGACGCGAAAAGCCAATGGCAGCCATTACATCAACTCAAGCGGGCAACTGGTCGGCTCCTGGTACGTGGACCGGAGGGGTGGTGCCGGGCGTGGGCGACACCGTGACCATCAGTCACGCGGTGAGTGTGAATATCAACACAACGGTGGGAACGTCGCCGACCGATACGACAACGCTGGTGCTGGATGTGACGGCGGCCGGGTCGTTGACGGTGGCGGCTGGGGTCACGCTGACCGTGCGGGGGAATGCCCGGGTGGTGAACACGACGCTAACTCTGAATGCGGGGGCGTCGTACATTTTTGATTCGTCAGCAGCGGCGGGCACGCCGATCTATTCGTTGACGTTCGGATCAGGAGCCAGTCAGCCGAACTGCAGGCTGGTGTGCAACGGCACTTCGGCGGCGTATTGCAGGTTCGACATCGCCGCTGGGTCGGGCCGGGGCCGGCTACAGCGCAATGCCAGTGCCAGCGCCCAAGTGGATGCCACCTACACGGACTTCAACAATCTGGGTGATGCGTCGAACTCATCAATGGACTGGTCGGCGGCTTCAGGCGGCATCATCCGGTTTACCTATTGCCGGATTGGGCTGGTCGCCAACAACTCCAACGCGCTGGGGCGCTGGACGACGTCGAGCGCGGCGGATTCCGATTTCATTTTCAACTTCAACAACATCCGCTATGGGACAGCGCATGCTTCGGAAGCCGCGCGGTTGACGTTCACGGCGGCCACGACGGGGCAGCGGCAGTTCCAGAACAATATCCAGAATATCCGCACGTGGGGTGGTACGGCGGCAAGCCCTATCAACTTTGCGGGATCTTTGAGGAACCTGAGCGTTCGGGATAATGTGATGGGCCGGATGGGCCTGTCGTCCACGATTACCGACATCCAGCCATGGACCGAGTGGACCAACAATGTGTTCTATGGGAGGGGTACGGTAGCTTATCCGCTCACGCTAGCCCATCCAGGCAGCGTGTTGCTGGACAACATCCTCTACTTGGAAGGCACGAGTGTCCAGGGGTTGACCGCTCTCAATCCGAGTATGCCGAATGCATTCACAGGGACGTTTGGCATTCAAGGGAATCTCTTTCAGGCCTTCGTGAATAGCGAAGAGGGCGACTTTATCTCCAACAACGCTGCGTCCTTCCCCACAGGTAGCAACGTTGTGCTGAACATCACCCGAAATCTCGTACTACCCAACGCTAGAGGACGCGTATCAGGGTCGGTGAACAGTCATGATAACGCGCTGGTGAAGCGTGTCATCGAGTTCAACACCTTGATGACAGACTCCAATGGGAGTACAGGCGTGGCGGCGGTTTACACCGGGGCAACGTTCTGGGGCGGGCCGGGCCTGATCGACTCGCTCCGGTCCAATCTGGTGTGGTGCAATCGTTCGACGGGTACGACCGGGCAGGCGCAGGTAGCGCGGCAGGCGACGATCACATCTCCCGAGACGGGTACGGCGGCGACGGCGAGTACAGCAACCCTGATCAACTGTTCCGGGTTGACGCCTATTCCCACGTTACCGACGGCAGCCAATATTGACCTAGGCGCTTCACAGGCCATCATCACCTTCACATCGGGAGCACTGTCGGGGCAATCACGGACAATCACCGCCAATACCGGGGCTAGCGTGACGGTGGGCGTGGCGTTCTCTGGTGCGCCGGCAGTGGGTGATGCCTTCCGGATCGTAGTGCCGGACATTCTGGTGGCCTCACGGGTGGGCTGGAACGGCCTGTTCAATGTCGAAAACGGCACGCTGTTTGATCAGAATGGCGCCAACGGCTTGGCCGACAAGGGCTATCACAACTACAGCCAGACGAACCGGGTGGCGATTGGGCAAAGCGATGTGGATCTGGGGTCCGGGGCCTATGACGGCACTAATGGGCCGCGGTTTGTGGATGCGTCCCGCAATGTCGAGACGTCATGGAACCGCATCTTCGGTCAGGCGAATGGGGCCCCGTGGGCGCTGAGTTCCAGCTACGTGGTGGGTGCCCTGGTGAGCCGCCAGGCGGCGGCGGTTTACGGGAATGCGGTGATCACGTACCGCTGTATCTCAGCCCACACGGCCAGCGCCGCCAATCGGCCTTCCGATGGCACGGACGGGACTTGGCAGACCGTTTGGGAACCCGCCGTGTTGCAGTTGCTGCGCGATGCGGTGGTGTCGGGGATCACCTATACCGATGCCGCAGTGGGTGTCACGAATGTGAGTGCGGTGAAGTACCTGCTGGAGTGGATCAAGGCAGGATTCCGACCGCGTAACACTGCATTGCGGACCGCTGCGCATGACGGATCGAGCATTGGCGCCGTCGCTCTGGCGTCGGCACTGACCTCAACCTGTCCGGTGAATCGGACGGCAGTGATCGGGGTTGCGTTCAACCAACAGATGACCGCCAGCGGTGGCACGTTGCCATACAACTACACCGTTGCGGCCGGGTCTGTTCCAGCTGGACTGTCTTTGAACAACAGTACGGGTGTGGTGAGTGGGACGCCGAGCGCAACGGGCGCGTTTACACTGCAGGTGACCGACGCTGACGGAACGGTCGCCAGTGGCACCTGCTCATTCACGGTAAATGCGGCTCTGACGCTGAGCTGCCCGGTGATCTCGACGGGTGTGGTGGGCGTACCGTTCAACCAAGCGGTGACGGCCAGCGGTGGAGTGACACCCTACAACTACTCGGTGGCCACTGGTGCTCTGCCCGCGGGGTTGGTGTTGAACGTCGCGACGGGGGCTGTCTCTGGGACGCCGAGCGCGGCGGGAAGCTTCACCATTCGGGTGACCGATGCGCAGGGCAACGTCGCCAGTGGCACCTGCCCGTTCACGGTGGACCCACCAGTGGTGCAGGGCCGGCGCGGGTTCTCAATGATTGGTATCGGGCCGGTGGGTCTCTAGAACGAGCGGAGAGCCAACGCCCGGGCCGGTAAAGACAGTAACGGAAGAAATAGGAGAGATGTGATGACCGTATTTGCGATGGGAAAAGTAGCCCCCACGACGCCCGGGACCCCGGTGCTCGTCACGGCTGATTCTAAGGTTCTGGCGGGGCGAGTGATGTTTGCGGTTCCCACAACCAATACCGGAAAGGTTTACCTAGGCCAACCGGGTATGAACAAGACAACCTTAGCCGGTGTGATGCGTGACTTCACCCCGGCCCAGGTGGGCCCGCAGGATGGCGCAGTGCTTTGGACCGCGGATGGGTTCTTTCAAATGTCGGAGTACGCCGTTGATGCCGATGTAGCGGGCGATGGACTGCTGGTAACGTACTGGTTGCCCTAACGTTACGAGTTCTACCGCTCCAGGGGAGCGCGGCATTACGATGATGTGCCGTCACGCCCTGCCGCCAGTTCCAACTGGGGCCCTTCTCTCTGAACTACTCCAAGGACGTCGATATGGTGTACTAGAGAGAGCTGCCCCAAGAGGCGGCGGGAGGATTTATGTACGTCACAAGTACATCGCGTGTTCTGCTGCTTTTCGGAACTCTGGCGTGGGCTGTGTTGACCTGTGCCGTGCTGGCGCAAACCCCATCCTCTCTCCAGATCACGCACGGACCCGTCCACGATTCGCTCACATACAGTACGGTCCGTATCACTTGGTTCACTTCCGCCCCCGCCACCACTTACATTGAGTACGGACCCGATAGCCCGACCCTTCGCATGAATCGGCGGAACGGCGGCCTTCGCACTACGCATTCCTTCTTTATTTCTGGCTTACTCCCCGATACGGCCTATAACTATCGTGCTTGCTCCGCACCAAGAGCGACCGAACCGGGGACGTGCTCCGCGATCCGCTCATTCAAGACACCCCCCGCGCCCTCATCCGCACCGGCGCTGCCTGAGCCGCCACGGCGATTGGTAGACGTCACCATGCCCTCCGGTTTTGGCGAATCCTTTGCAATTGACGCGCAGTGCAGCAATCTGGAAGACGTTCTCAAGCAATTGGTCACCTTGGAAGGCGATCAGAACCATGAGATCACCATCCCCGCGGGCACAACATGCTTTGGCCCCGTGATCTTCCCGCATCGCCCGAAACACACGGGTGTGATTGTGGTGCGGAGTACGGGCTCTCTACCGCCCGAGGGCACGCGAGTCGACGCCAGCACATTGCCTCAAATGGCTAGCTTTGTCACGAACGCCATTCCGGAAGGCAACCGGCTTAGTATCAATTCCATTCCCGCCACCTGTTCTCCCGGACAGTTGGCCTGGACCTGGGATGTACCAGGCATGAGTTTATTCGTTTGCTCTGCCCAGGGTTCCTCCGGAGGTGCGAAACGATTGGACAATGCCTACATTGGCGGTGGTTCGGCCGTTGTTCTCACTGTAGGCTCTCATGGATACCTTACGGGGAATGTGGTCCGTGTCACTGGTACGGGCCTGGGTGTCGACAATGCCAATTGGCGTATCACAGTGCTGGACGAACACAATTTTGTGCTGGATGGATCCCGAGGGCGCGGCACCTATTCGAACAGTGGCACGGTAGCTCGCAACGATAACTGGACCCAGGTGACTCACCGCAGCGGTCCGGAGCTGCCGGCGGAATGCTCGGTCAATGATTGGTTCTATCGAACGCCAGCGAACGGCTCTTCCGCCTTCTGGTGCACGGCACCGAACACCTGGGGGTTGCGCCGCGCCGTGGCCGCTGCGGAAGTGGAGGCCATTCAGTTTCAGGACAATGCTCGCGGTTACCGTTTTGTAGGGCTTGAAGTCACTCATGCGCCCGTTCCCGACCCTCATCCACCGGGGTGGGACGAACCCAGTTATAGCCAAGGGTCCTATAACTCTCTCATCTATACGAAGATGAGCAACGATTCGATTCTTTTTGATCGGTGCGATATTCATGGTCAGGACTATCCGGGCCGTCTGGCACGGGGGGTTTCGCTTTATGGGTCCAATGTCGGCGTCATCAATTCCCGTATCTACAAGGTGAACCGGTGGATGGGAACCGCCCCCGCCGGGGCATTTCGGGAGTCGGTGGCCGTGGCTATCGTGGGGCCGGGCCCGGGGCTATTGGAGAACAACTTCCTTGAAGCGATCGGTATTACCGTCTTCTTTCCTGATCTGAGCCGCAATGCGATACCAGCGGCGGATTATGTCATCCGCAACAATTATTTTTCGCATAGCGAGCGATATCTGTTTGGTTCTCCTTTTAACGTCTCGAAAAAGAATTACATGAACCGCCAGATACTCGAGTTTAAGGCAGCGCAGCGGGTATTGGTGGAGAAGAATATCTTTGACGGCAATTGGAATGATGTGACCCAGGGGGCTATTTTGTTACTTACGCCACGGGCCACGACCACGGCTACGCCGAAGACGATTGACCGGATTGAAGATGGAACGGTTACTCTGGCCAGCCGTCCGGTGACGAACCTGGCGGATCCCTTCTCCGCCGAACAACTGGTGTTGATCAGCCGGGCCGGACAGTATAGCGGCCTTTGGTTCGTCGATGCCGTAAAGGATTCAACGTCATTCACGCTGCGCGCCGCGGCCACCGGTTCCGGGAATAGCGAAACCGTGCCCACCGGCACCGTGACCGGCGGAACCGTGGAACAGGCTTCCAGCTTCATGCAGATCTCCGATATCGAT
Organism: Bryobacteraceae bacterium; assembly: GCA_947458745.1. GTDB lineage: Bacteria > Acidobacteriota > Terriglobia > Bryobacterales > Bryobacteraceae > JAPKYZ01. Next base: position 11,437 of record CANGYQ010000025.1, read on the forward strand.
TTCCAAAACAACGTATTCCGCCGGGCACCACACTTGATGTTGATTGCGGGCCATGACGAACCATCGGGGAACTTCATGACCCGGACGACGCAACGGATACGGGTCTCCAACAATCTGGTCTACGACATCAATGCACGACGGCACTCTCAGGGCGGCTACATGTCACCGTTGAGCACGAGTGATTTTGGACGATTGGGGATCGCCTTTTCCATCGACAGCGGCACCGAAGACGTCACCATCACGAACAATACTGTCATTGATGTCAAAGGGAACTCGCCCCAGTTCTTGTTTACCGATGCTGCTTCATTAGGCCGCAATACAGGGCTCAACCTGCGCGACAACATTATGACGGGCGAGAGACCCGCAGTGCATAGCATCAGTGGCCAAGTGTTCGGTACCGATTCTCTCAGTCGCGAGTTTGTGATGGGACAGAATCCAGCGTGGACTGTATTAGGGAATATCTTTTGCTGCAATTTAGCTAGCCAAGCGAAGGTTCCGGCGAATAATGTTGTGCTAGTGTCGTCACCAGACTTTGTGGATACGAATGGCTGGAACTTTCGATTGGTGGAATCCAGCCCGTATCGAGGGACCGGGGCGATGGGCACTGACCCGGGCGTGAACATGACGGAATTGGAGAAAGCTCTCGGCCAGCCAGTCCAAAAGCTACTGAGGGAGCCCGGTGGCGTCCCGTGAAAGGCTGCTTCGCCTCCACAGGGTGGCAAGGACAAACTGGCCCCGGCCAAGACTAACCGTCAATGAGGCCGGCCAGGCGTTGCGTACGTAGGCGAGCATCAAAGGTTTGCTGAAACCACTCTCCGGGAGTGTGCACGGTGGCGGGCATGGCCAGCAGCTCCATCAACTGAGCATCCGCCTTCTCATCAGGAGTATCGGGATAGATGATGACCGCAGGGGTATCGGTCCGGGACAGCAGGGAGTCGGTAGGCGATCCGGGTTTCGTGTAGGCCAGGATGGGGCGGCCGATCTGGAGGTATTGGAAGATCTTCGAGGGCAACTGTACCGCACTGATCTCGACATCTAATAAGAGCTGGTAGTCGGATTCGCAGAGCTGCCGGTGCGCTTCCGCCCAGGGCACGCTTATCCCATCATAGTAAAGCGTTTTTGAGGCAACCAAACGAGTAGCCAGGGTCTCAGACAGGATGCCGGGCTCCAAACCACCCACCAGTTTGATCCGCAGCTTAGCGGGATCAAGACGTCCATTGTCGATCAACCGGGCGACTGACGCGAGCAACCGGTTGGGTTTACGCTCACTGTAGATCTCACCGGTGTGTGTGATCACCTGGTAGTCACGCACAGGTAGTGCGGGCACAGGCGCCATGTCCTCCGCATCGATACCATTCATGATGCAGTGCAGTTTATGGGCTAGATGAGGGTACAACTTCTGCCAGGACTCATGAACGGCCGGGGTATTGGCAACCACGACATCGGCGTGATTCATGATGTAGCGCTCGAGAAGAATATCGGTCCGGTCGGAGATCCAGCCCAACGGATCCTTGGCACTGCTAGCGAGCCGGCCGGGGGCATAGGCCATCGGATCCCGGAAATCGGCGATCCACCGGATGGTGGGATACCGGCGTTTCAAGCGAAGAGCAACGATGTGGGTATTGACCGTAGGGAATGTTGAGATGACACAGTGGTTAGGCTGCTGACGGACCACACGGTCGGCAGTCTCAACAGCGGCGAAGTTCCAAATAAAGGACTCATCATGCGGGAACAGCGTCCGGCGGAGCAAACGCTCAAACAGGCGGAGCGGGTGCTGATTCTTCAGTACCCGGTTGATGTCCCGAACATGGATGACTTCACCGGGCACGGTGCCGGGAGGGCTGGGTGGGGCGGAGGTTAGAACCTGGACTGGGTAGCCCATCCGGGTGAGGTACTTGGCGAAGTGACCAGGGCGTACGACGCCCGCCGCAACCGTCGGCCAGTAGTAGTAAGCGATCAGAAGAACAGGACGTTTCAATCGCTCAGTCCACCTTCAAGAATTCGCGAATCGTGGCGGTGATCCGTTCACTGGCATGGCCATCACCATAGGGATTGTGGATCAACGATCGCCGCTGATATTCGGCGGGATTGGCCAGTAGCTCCGTCACGGAGTCAACGATCTTCCGGGTGTCGTTACCGACCAACGTGGCCGTTCCGGCCGCAACTGCCTCCGGCCGCTCGGTCACCTCGCGCAGAACGAAGATTGGCTTCCCCAGCGAAGGACCTTCTTCCTGAATGCCGCCGGAGTCGGTCAGCAGCAGGTAGGCCCGCCGCATGAGGTCCACGCAATCCACATAGTCTAGGGGCTCAATGAGGTGGATGTTGGCCCGGCCCGAAAGATGCTGGTAGACCGGTTTGGTGACGTTGGGGTTGGGGTGGACCGGATAGACCAGTTCGACATCCTCGCGGTCTGCCAACTCACTCAATGCCTTGCAGATGCGCTCCAACCCTTCGCCAAAACTTTCCCGCCGGTGCGCCGTGACGAAAATCAGCTTCTTGGCGGGGTTCAGGAAGCTCCAGTCACGAGGCGATGCTAAGGTGCCTTCGACCAGGCGATCGCGGACGTCCAACACCGCATCGATACCGGAATTTCCCGTCACGGTGATGATCTCGGGCGGAACTCCTTCTTTCTTGAGGTTGTCGCTGGACCATTCAGTGGCGGCGAAGTGAAACGCCGTCAGTTTGCCGACCAATACCCGGTTCATCTCTTCCGGGAAGGGCTGCCGCATATTCCACGTGCGCAATCCGGCCTCAATGTGACCAACAGGAATATTGGCATAGAAAGCCGCCAAGGCTCCGCAGAACGTGGTGGTGGTATCGCCTTGAACCAGCACCATATCCGGCTTTTCCGCCAATAGGACCGGCTCGATCTCGGCCAGCATCCGGGCCATCGACTGCGCGAGTGTCTGGCCGGGCCGCATGATGCCCAGGTCGTGATCGGGCTGGACTTCAAAAATACCCAACACCTGGTCCAGCATTTCCCGATGCTGCGCCGTGACACACACCCGAACATCCATATCCGGTTGATTTTTCATGTACTTAACAACCGGGCACATCTTGATGGCCTCAGGGCGTGTTCCGAACACGAAAAGAACCTTGTGTTTACTCATAAAGGAAGTCTCATTAATAGCAAGTGAGGGGGGAGATGGCAAATGTACGCCAATGAGGGAGATATCGGCCAGTGAGCGGCAAAGCTCGGGCCGGATGCCTCGCGGTAGTGAAAAACATCGTCAGCCCCCGATCACGTTGGGTGCCGCCGCTATCACGTTGATTCGATGACACGTACTCGTCATCGGGCGGATTGCGGAACGCGGAAGACGATATGTATCCAGTTTCCGTGGGGTTGATTCAGGCGGGCCTGGATATTGTTCAAGACAATCGCCAGTTTGGCTGGCACCTTGGCCCAGAGGGGTAACGGACCCGGCTTGGCGAGACGCTGACCGCATCCAGAGCAGGCCTCATCCTGATAATAGGTGCCCCAAGGATTACCGACCAGATCGAGGAGCCAAGTTGAGAGAGCATTGGTGCGTTCACAATTCTCCCCAACGAAGTGGATTGACTCAACTTCCAGGCTGGAGAACAGTTGCCGGAGGCGGGCTTCGTCGAACTCGTTCACATGTCCCCAGGGAGGATTGATCTTGCCGCAATTGGAACAGGTCAGACGGCCGAGGCGCGTGTCCTGGCGGTAGGGCACGCCGATCAACACCCGGTCAGCGGACACACGGGCGATCTCGCGGGCTGCCGCTTCAACGGCGGGAATGTGCTCTAGGACCTCCGCGCAAAGAATGAAGTCGAAGCTGCGATCTGGGAACTGGAGCGCAGTGACGTCACCGGCCACACACTCGGCACCCGGAATATCAGGCTGAGCTAGGTCAAGCGCCACGACGTGGGAGTAGTGTTCCGCCAACAAGCGGGTATAGTGCCCGTCGCGAGCGCCGATATCGAGTGCTCGCGCACCGCGGCCAAACAAGGATACGAGAGACCGTTCACGGGCTTGTTCGCTTTCGGTTAAGCGATATTTGGTGAGTTCTGCCATGACCTTTGACTGAGCCAAGCTGGAAGACTCCGCCTGGGCTTGAATGGACTCAAGTACTCCAATTCCAGGGTACTCGTTAATCTCCTCGACCATTGTGGCGGAAACTGTGGCGGGAACTCTCAGATTCACCGCTGCAGTTCCAACGTTCATTCCGGGCGTTCGGTACTGGTGTCCGGCAAGAGAGACCCGGAAGTTTGCACCACATTGGTCACTGGCCTCCTTGGGAAACAATCGGTTTCCTTTCAACATGTTCCTACTCTTCACAGCGCATACAGACAAGCCGGGCAGTTCTGCTGTCGGTGGAGGAATGGGATTGATGATAACCAGAATCTCGCTAGCGGCGGCCTTGATTGTTTGTTCATGGGGACTGTCTGTGGGCCAAACGAGAGTCGACCTGCAGAACCAGGGGCGGAATGTCGACTTCTCGACATCGGCCACCACGCGGCCGATCAAGACGGGTACGGTGACACCGTCCACTTGCGCGGTGGGCGAGATGTTTTTCAAGACCGATTCGCCGGCCGGTTCGAATCTGCTGGCTTGCACATCGGCGAACACATGGTCATTGCAAGCAGGCGGGAGTGCTTCTTTGCCATCCTCGACGGGGAACGCAAACCGGGCACTCTTCACAGATGGAACGATACCGGCCTGGCGCACGATCTCTGCGGGAGGGTCCGGGGCATTGCAGTTGACGCCCACGGCCACTGAGCTGGGGATCGACATCGTCTCGGCCGTGGTTCCAGTGAAGGCGGCCGCCAATACCTTTACCGGGCTGAACACCTTCGATCAAGGTGTTCAGTTCACTCCACAGACGGCTCCCGGATCACCGGCCAATGGGCGGGTTTGGTACGACACAGGCCTCAATCGTTTCCGGCTGCGGGAGAACGGGGTCACGGCTGACCTGCGGAATTCGACTATGGGTGTATACCTCAGCGCGCCGGCAGCAGGAGTGCCGGCCAGTTCAACGCAGTTCTTCGCACCAACGGGAGCTGTATTTTCGTCGACGGAGTCCACCCGTCAAGTGGCGGTTCCGATGGCGGGTACACTGCGGGATCTGGTGGTTCGCACATCGAGCAGCCAACCGAGCACCGGATCACTGGTTTGTACGCTGCGAGTGAATGGCGTGTCGACAGCGCTGGGGGCGACAACGGCGGCCAATGCGGCTGCGGGAACCTTTACCGACCTGACGGATACCGTCACCGTGGCGGCTTTGGATCTGATTTCGATCTCGTGCGCGAATACGGCCACGGCTGCCAGTGCGACGGTCTCGGGGATCTCCTTCCGGATGGTGCAATAGCTATGCGGCGATCACTGCGAGGATTCTTTGGCCGATTGGCTATTGCGGGAGCCCTGGGTGGGGCCTTCGTGTCGGCCCAGCCAGTATTGATCGGAACACCCTTTGTCGACAACATCACCAGCAGCCAGGCGCGGGTGCACTGGGTAACCGATATTGCCTCGACCACGGTGATTGAGTATGGGACCACGCCGGCGCTGGGAAACCTGATCTGGCCGGCCTGGGGCAACCTGTTCGCTTTTCACAATTGGTACATCTCCGGAGTGGCGCCGAGTACCACCATCCATTACCGGGCTTGTTCGGCACCGGAGACCTACACTGGCTGGACCATCGCCTCCAACACGATCACCATCACCGGGCATGGCTTCACCAATGGGACCTTGGTGCAGGTCAACTCCGGCAACAGCGGACAGTTGTACTCGCTGAACAACTACGGGACCTACTTCGTCGTGAATGCAACGGCGAATACATTCCAACTGGCCGCGACACTGGGCGGCAGCCCGTTGACAGTGACGGGTACGTTGACGGGCACAGCTAGAATCGGGCGAGCGGTGTGTACTGCGGTGTCAACTTTCACCACCACTGCTGGTGATCCTAGCGGAGCGGCGGCGCCGGTCCCTCCGGCTGTATCGATCCCCAATGTGCCGGTGATTGACGGCAATACCTACAATGTCGATGGAACGTGTTCCAATCTCTCAACCGTTCTGACGACACTAAGCACCCTGACCGGTTCAGCCAATCACCAGGTGCTTATCCCGGCGGGCACCGACTGCCGGGGCCAGTTTGTCTTTCCGGCACGGCCCTCGCATAGCGGATGGGTGGTGATCCGCTCGGGAGCAGCAGATTCGCAACTTCCGCCTCCCGGAGTGAGATCGCGCGAAGAGTTTATCCCGTACTACGCGAAGTTCACGTCCGATTCTTTCCCGTTGTTCAACTGGCTAGGGGCCACCAGCATGCCTCTGTTCCCGTGTGCAGGTAAAGGGCAAATGGACGCGATCGCGGCACCCAGTGTCAATGGCACCGGGCTGACACCGCTGTATGTGTGCGATGTACCCAACCTCATTGTGACCAAGAACGTCGAGACGATCACCAACACTGCGGGCGTGATCACGATCAGAATTACCAACCACGGGTTCAGGGCCGGAACTCTGCTTCGAGTGGAGGGCACGGGGATCAGTGCGCTAGACAACAGAGGCTATCCGGTTCTGGTGGTGAACTCAGATACCTTCCAGTTGGTGGGGACTTCCGGCACCATCACCTCCTGCACAACTTGTACCGGACTGGTGCGGGCCGACATTGGACGCATACAAGCGCCGGGCAGCACCTATGGGCCCACCGCCAACCGGCCCGCCACGTGTGCCGATGGCCAAACATGGATCGACGAAGTACCGGTAAATCCCAGCACGCTCTCATGGTGCGATAACGGCACATGGCGGCCGTTCCGCATGGTCAATCAGCCGGCCGGGAGCACGCATATCACCTTTCAGGCCAACGCCAGCCGCTACCGGTTCATCGGTCTCGACATTCAGCATGCAAAGTTTCCGCAGACGGTGCCTGATGGCTGGGGGACAGGTGACCAAAAGCAGGGCCGGATGGGGAATCTGATCCGTACGCGTATTTCCAACAGCGATATCATTTTTGATCGCTGCGAGATTCACTCCCATGACTACCCGAACAGGTCGGGTTCGATGATCATCCCGAATGGGACCCGCATCGGCTTTTTGAACTCGAGACTCTACGACGCAGTGGCTTGGCTCGTGCACCCGCACCCAGGCTTGCTGGAAGTGAATATGATGCAGATCTCGCAGGGCAGTGGCGGGTTCTTCCAGAACAACTATATTCAAGGTGTCGGAATCAGCCTGATCATCGCCGATGGCCCCCAGCAAACCGCTTCGGAACCGTCGACTCCAGACATTCCGTTGCAGTTTGTCCAGCCTCCTTCGGACTACCTCTTCCGGCGAAATCTGTTCTACAAGGATCCGATCCACCGGGGAGGAACGCTGGAGAATTACCTGACGGGGCGGACGTATGCTAACCGCCACCATATCGAGTGGAAGCGAGGCCAACGCTTCTTGCTGGATGGGAATATCTTCGAGAACAACTGGTCAAAATCCGTGCAAGGTGCAGCGGCCCTCGTGACGCCCGTAAACCCGGAGTCCTGGTCCAGTTCGCCAGTGATCTCCATTAGCAGTGCGGGCGATGTTTTGGTGAGCACGGGAACGCTCGATAATGCTGTCCCCGGAGAGCCCATGGCAATCACGGGAGCTTCCAATCCAGCCCACAACGGTATCTGGACGATCGCTTCGGTCACGGCATCGGCCAACACGATCCGCCTTTCCGGCATGCCGGCGGTTTCTTCGACTGGCGGGACGGCAACGGCCTTGGGTTCAACGGTAGTGGTAACGGATCTGGACTGGACCAACAATACGCTGAACAAAACACCGGTGGTGGCACTTCTGAACGGCCACGGGGTTCAAGCGGGCCCCATCACCAAGCACACACAGCGTATCCGTTTTCGCAATAACCTCTTCTTCGACATCAACCGCCGGCCCTGTACCAATGGCATAACTGACTTTCGAGTCTGCGATGCGACTGCGGGCCCCCCCTATGGATACAACGATTCCACCGGAATCACCCCCAGTGGCGGTAGCCCTTACATCTTCAGCGTCACATTCGGGCCGGAAGACTACATCTTTGACAGCAACTCGGCCATTGACGTCCAGGGCAGTGGTGGCCAGCAGATGCTGCTCAATTCAGAGCTCCAAAACGGCAGAGGCAAGGGGCTGTCGCTGCGCAATAACCTGTGGGTCTCGGCCGGGAGTGCATCGAGCATTCCCATCAACACCCAAAACTGGGGTGTGGGAACCGACGGACTGGACGCTGCGTGGCCAAACCTCGGGGGGGCTTCAGCGGGTTGGGTTGCGTCTAACAATGCATTCTGCTGCAGCCTATCCAATTCGTCGAAGTACACCAGTATCGCGGCCCTGCCAGCCAGCAAATCGGCCTTCTCATTCTGGAATGATTCACAGCTGAACTATCGATTGCGTTCGGATAGCCCTTTTATCTCTGGTGGGGCCAACCGAGGCTCGGACGACCGGGATGTCGGTGCCGATATTGACGCTCTGGAAGCGGCTCAGGGAAGGGTCCAGAATGCCCGCACATGGGGGGTGGGAACTACTACGGCCAACGTAGGGTATCTCGCGCCTGATGCGGAATCCTGCACGGTGGAGTATGGCACCAATCCAGCTTGGGGTACGGGAAGCCGGATCAATGATGGCGGCGGGACCCGGGCACGAAATGTCGCGATTTCCGGACTGGTGGCGAACACAACGTACTACTATCGTGTGCTCTGTTCCGTGGAGCAGCCCTCTGGTCTGTTTAGAACAGCGCCCTAGACCAGTCACCGACGGCCACCCGTCAACCAGATCATTCCTGGCTGGGTGGCCGTCGTTCTATGCACTGCGTTTGGAGCTTGAAAAAGAATTCACAGCCCCGGCATAAATCACCGACAATGAAGTAGTGGGCCATTTCCAGGAGTGGCCCGTTTTGAATGAACACCTTTCTGCTTAAACTCCGCCGCGGGGAAACACCCTTTTTCCGCTTTGCGGGCAGCATCGTGAGGCGCATCCTCCGCGGCGGCGGCATTTCCCCCGGACCGCTGAAGCCGCTATTCGGCTTTCTCTACCAAGCTCACTTTATCGTCCGGACTGTCTTTACGTCCTTCATCACCGCTGTCTACAGCTACCCCTTGTTTGTGTCCCGTTGTACCAAAGTGGGGAAGAACCTCGGAATCGTATTGCTACCCGAGGTTGACGGCCATACCCGCATTTATCTGGGTGATAACGTTCAGTTCACTGGAAAAGTCAACATTATCAGCGGTCGCGTCTTCGATCATCCCCGCCTGGTGGTGGGCAATCGTACGTCGCTCGGGCACGGTACGGTGATTTCAGTGAACAACGAGGTCACCATTGGCGATGATGTGCTGATTGCCGGCTCTGTTCGCATTGTGGACAATGATGGCCACCCGATCGATACGGACCGCCGTGTGCGCCATGAGCCGCCGGCTCCAGAGAGCACCAAGCCCGTGCACATCGCCGACAAAGCTTGGATCGGCAATAGCGCCTGCATTCTGAAAGGCGTCACCGTGGGAGAAGGTGCAATTGTGGCCGCACTGAGCGTGGTCACCAAGGACGTGCCTCCCTATCACGTAGTGGCCGGCAACCCGGCCCGTGTCGTCAAGAATTTGCGGGCACAATCCAAGGCTGAATTGGCCGCCGATCCCGTCTAGATAAGAAGGCGGGAGAGGTGGCGCTGGCCTACCTGAACAGTTGCGCCAACCGGAGTCTCTTGGCACAAGCTAACCCGATTACCATAGAAGAATGGCCGGCCATTGTCATGTTCGCGAGAGTTCGAAGGCTCAGTTGTACCAGCATTGTGCGCGAATCGATCCGATATTCTGCTCATCTGCCGAAAAGTAGAGGTGAGATCCGTGGCGGAGTGTTCCAGGATTAACTTATGGAAAGCATGTTGCTAGCAATTAAGGGCCTCCATGGGGTTGGGTCAACCCAACTATGACACTGACTGCTGCCAACGGACGTATTGGCACCGCCCCACTATCCGGCTTGGGCCATTTAAAGGAGCCCGACAGCCTTCAGAAGATCGGCTATTTCGCGCTCTTGGCCTATGTTTTCGTTTACCTTAGCCGCATTCTTGAAGTCAGCGGCTTGGGCTCCCTGAAGATTACCCTTTTGCTCAACCTAGTGTGGTTTGCGATGGCGGTCATCACCGGCGGTGTGTTCTCTTTTTTCTCCACCCGGTCAGGAGCCCTCTTCACTGCCTTCGCCTTGTGGGCCGTCGTCAGTCTACCTTTCAGCACATGGCGCGGAGGTAGTGTCGAAACCGTCACCGCCATCTTCCGATCCTTATCGCTAATGGGCGCGATTGTCGCACTGACAGTGACCGGCAAATGGGCGCTACGGATGATCTACGGGATCGGTATTGGGATGGGCGCGGCCAGCATTGCTGCTTTGCTGAACGGTAAGCAGGGTTCACGCGGCCGTCTGGCTATGGATGCCGGTACTTTGAGTGACCCCAATACGTTGTGCGTGGCGCTGTTGATGGGCATGCCCATGCTTTGGCTGATGTCCCGCAACGCCCGTAGCAAACTTGGCAAGCTATTGCCCCTCTGCTTTGTACCGGCGATTCTCTACGTGGCCTACCGGACGGGTTCGCGTGCGGGCATGCTGGCATTGCTGTTCATGCTGGTTCTGTACTTTATTCGCGCCAGTGGATTCAAGAAAGTGCAGATGATTGCTCTGGCAGTCGTTGGCGTAGCGGTCTTGGCCTCCTCATCAGATCGATTGTTGAAGCGCTTCACCCTCATCCCGGGAATCAGTTCCGAAGATGCTCCGGGCGATGAAGACGCAACTGCGGCGGAAGGCTCCACTGAGGGCCGTACTTATCTGTTGCTCAAGAGCCTGGAGTTCACTTTCTACCATCCCCTTCTCGGCGTGGGCCCCGGGGCATTCCAAATGGCTGAGCAGGAAGAGGCCATAGCCAATAACCGGAGGCCCGCCTTTCACGCAACCCACAACAGCTACACCGAAGTATCAAGCGAATGCGGCATACCGGCTTTTCTGCTCTATGTGGGGGCAATCTTTTCAGCTTTCGGCGCCACCGCGCGAGTCGCTAAAATGCCCGTTCGGCCCGGCGACAAGGACGCCGAGGACATTCGGCAGGGTGGTCGCTACCTCCAGTTGTCGCTAATGACCTTAATGGTGGGAATGTTCTTTTTGAGCATGGCCTACACCGGCTTGATCTTCATCATTTGTGGTCTGGCTATGGCGCTGGAAAGGGCGGCCAAAGCAGAGTACATGGCCCCTGCCACCCGCAGTACCCAGAACACCCTGCCGCTGTCTGCGCCACCGCAGATTCCGGCTCTCAGCCGTCTTCGCTAGCGGCCGGCTTAGAACACAATCCGCTCCACTTCGTCCAACGTCACCAGATCGAGGCGGCGGTCATAAAGGCCGGTCGTCCGGGCACTTTCATGATTGGCCATCTGTTGCGCCACTTCCAGCCGGCCGCCGTGACGCAGGTACTCAGTGATTCCAGTGGCGCGAAAGGTGTGGCAACAGATCCTGGTCTCAAGACCGGCGCGTTCAGCGCGCCGTTGGACCATTCGGTAGACGTCAGGTTGTGCCATGGGCCGCTCCGTGATGGGGCCATTGCGCCCTCTTGTCGTCCGGAACAACCAGCCTTTGGGGTTCCCAGGCACCGCATGAAGGTACTCCTCAAGATACTCCTCTAGTCGGTGATGGCAGGGCATCTCGTGCTGCTTGCCACCTTTCTCATGTAGCCGCACCCAAAGACGCCGACCCTGCCGGTAGATGTCTTCCTGGCGGACTTGAATCGCCGCCCCCACCCGGGCAAATGTATAGACCAACAACCCGATCAAGGCCCGATCCCGCTGGCCGATCGCGGTACTCGTTTCGATGCTATCTAGCAGCGTCTTCACTTCCTCCGCGGAAAGGACCGTTGTTTTGCCACGCTTCACCGAGTAGCGTGGTCCCCGGACAACGCTCGCTGGATTGCTCGGCATGATCTGGCCCACCACCAACCAGTCAAACAACATCCGCAAAGCCGCCAGATATTGCTTGACCGTGGGCGGCGAGAGCCGCCGCTGTAACTGCTCCACCCAGCCCGCTACTTCGATCGGCTGGATAGCGAGCAGAGAATCAATTCCCTGCCCTCGGCACCAGCTCGCGAAATCCCTCACCGCCCGCAGATATGCCTGGCGTGTGTGGCGATTCCGAATGTGAGCTCCAAAAAACTCCGCCGTACGCTTCGAGATTTCATTTGTGCCGTGAAAGAGTTCGGTTGAAGCAGCTGCGGACAGAGCTTTGTTGGCGGTTGGCATAGATGTATGATAACGTCCTTTATCACTCTCGCTCACGTTCCAGTCATGCGTGTATGCGAATAACCGCTGTTGGAGTAGTATCCTTTCTTTCAGGTCCCCTTATGCCTGATAAACCAACATGGTACGGTCGCATTCCGGATGCCTTGCAAGCCATGGAGACCATGGAGAACCCCTGGGTAGATCGCCAAGCGTTGCAGACCTTACTCGGTGTAGGCCGCCGGCGGGCCCAGCAGTTGATGCAGCCACTGGCCAGCCAAGTGATTGGCCGCAACCTGCTGGTAGGCCGGGATCGGCTCCGTGAGTTTCTCGTGGCAACCGCCGCCGGACAAGCTGCCGGTCTCGACCATCAGCGGCGTCTTCGATTCGCTTACCAGCTCCACCAGTGGGCTCGGACGCCACGCCTACCGGTTGAGGCTCCGGCCCGGATCATCCACCAGCAGTTGGCTTCCCTGCCCTCCGGCATCGAGTTGGCCCCCAGACAGATCACCATCACTTTTACGACCTCTCATGAAGCCATGGAGAAGATGCTCGCTTTGGCTCTCGCCATCAGCAATGACCTGGATGGATTTGAAGAGGCGACGAAGAGCGCTTAAGTAGACAACCGGCTGTACAGCTGTACAGCTGTGTGGCCATCTATACAACTTGTATTTTCTGTGTACAGCTGCCATGCTGTACAGCAGATGCCAGCTGTCATTTCGATCGCCAATCAGAAGGGTGGCGCGGGTAAGACGACCGTCACAATGAACTTGGCCGGCGGCCTCCACGAAGCAGGCTATCGCGTCCTGGTTATCGACGCTGACCCCCAACAGAGTGCGACCAAGTGGCGCAACCGTCAGGAAGAGAATCAACTCGGCTTCGATATCATCTCGATGGCCCGCCCCGGGCTCCATAAGGACCTGCCGGGCATGAACCTGGACTACGAGATCATCCTCATTGATTGCCCGCCCGGGCTGGCCGATTCCAGTGGCCAAGGCGGCATCACCATTGGGGCCGTGTTGGCCAGCCAATTTGTTCTGGTTCCAGTGCAACCCACCTTCCTCGACTACGAGGCTTCCCAGATGGTCTTGCCGCTATTGCAACAAGTGGCGGCATTCCGTCCGGATCTGCAGGCGCTCATTGTCGTCAATCGGAAACCCACCAACCGTTCCCGCCTGGCCACCGAAGCTCGAGAAGCAGCCGTCGCATTCTTTACGTCAACCGAGGTTTCCATTCGGGTCTTGCAAGCGGAGTTGAGTGACCGTACGGCTTTTAAGGAGTCACCCGGTACCGGACAGACCATATTGCGCTACGAACCTGGCTCGAAGGGAGCCGAAGAAGTGCGCCAACTCACCATGGAGGTACTTGAATGTCTAAGAGTTCCCGCCCGAGCCTAACCCAACTGATACGGCACGACTTGCCTGCTCGCGAAATGCCGGTCGTTTCACCACTCCTCGAAGCGACCGTGCTGCCAACCGTGGAAGTCCAGCGAGCAATGCAGCCCTCTGTACAGCCAGACAGCAATACATCACCTGTACAGCTAACTGATGTACCGCCACTGGAGCATCGAACAGCTGCTGCCACGGCTCCGTATCCCGCTGTACAGTTGTCACCTGTACAGCGGGTGGAAATACCCCTGGGCCCCGGCACAAAGCTAGTTCCGCGCTCCGGTCCGCGGCGCGGAGATCCCACTCAAAGCGCCACCTACCGCTTACCTTTACCCCTTTATAACCAACTGGTTGACGTCGCTCACCATTACCGGATCGCAATGACCGATATTGTCGTTGAAGCTCTAGAGCAGCACCTTAAGAATTTCCCACTCCCCCGGTAGCCGTGGGCCATGGTGGTCGGCCTTTAGAACATCACCAGTTGCTGGTTAGCCTTGAGCCACTGTTCAAAGCCGGGCAGGGAAGTGCCCTCACGGAGAACAGACCGCAACATTCCCAGCGCCACTTCGCGCTTGGTGGCATCGCTTGAGCGTTGGTAAAAGTCAGGTTGCTCTCGGCGCAGTTTGCGTGTCTGCTCTTTGATGGCATCGGCTAGCCGCTCCGGAGTCATCCGGTTAACCTTGTCTTCAATCAGGCGTTCGATGTCGAGTTCGTACTTTTCCAGTAGGCGCCAATGGCGTTGCTGGCTATCGAGATCGGCCTGCTCACGTTGTTGGCGCAGTTGCCGCCGGTGTGACGTCTCAAACTGCTCCGGTACACCCAAGTTGCTCTCGATGGCCCAGATGTAAAAGCCGGCCGGATTCTGCAGTTTGCCCCGACGGTCATTCTGGATCAGTGAGTCGGCATACTCGATCTGGTCCATGACGGGCTGGGTATCCGCGATATCGAGAGCCAACTGTCGCGCTTTCCTCTCAGCTACACCGCGATCGATCAGTTCACCGACCCAGTTCGGCAGACTGGCCTGTAGCGCCGCCCGCCCCTCAGATGTCACAAATCCGGCAAAGCTCGGTAGTGACAGAAGCCGATTTCCCGGAGCCAGAACCAGCTTAAAGTCGCCCCCTTGGCTGGTGTGTACGATCTCCCAGCTGGACAGATAGCCAATATCCACCAGTTCGTTCAGGGAGGGCTGTAGAACCGATCTAGCTTTAGAAATGTGAGGATACGCCCGGATATGCAGCAACTGGCAAAAATCCTGGTACTTCTTCTCTACCGGCTGGCCCTTGCTCGCATAGAACCACACACTGAGATGGCCAAACAGCGCCTTGGCGATGTCGCGGCTAAGCTTCAGATAAGCATTGAAGTCTAGCGGCAGCATGTAGCCCTGATTCAGGTTGTTCAACTGCCACTGCGAAAGATAAACCTCATAGAACTCCGACCGGATTCCGTCCTTCATCTCCTCGCCGAAAAGCACCACCCGGTCGAAGACGTGAAACGTATCGCTGGCATACTGCCGGCGGTCGGCCAAAAAGATCGATGACTCCGACATGATGATAGTCGCCACCATGCGCTTGCACCAATCATTGATCTCGTCGTAGTGAAAACCACCTTTGCGCAGCCGCAGCAACTTGATCAGTTCGGCTCCGGAGAACCGTACTGGATTAGCCACTTGGCCCTGCTGATCCCGCTGATCCATGGCTACCTTCATGAAAGCCATGTACTTATCACGATCGGCCGTAGTCGGCAAACCTAAACTCGGCACACCCTCGATGACGGCTTTGGCCTGAATCCGCTGCCCGTCAGGCCGCCGAATGATCTGAAATACGGTTCGGGAGATCTCTTTGCTTGGTGTAGATGCGAAGAAACCGACGGACTGGAGGTTCTTTTCAACTCGGACGAGATCTACGTCCTCACGCTCTACAACAACAGCGGCTAGAGTCTGCTGGTCAGTGTCAGACCCAGACTTCTGCTGTGTGCTTTTCATGATGTTGCTTTAGAATAGTCTGAACAGAACTCTAAAAACCTTTGGCGGTTGGCAAATAATAGAAAACACAATAGATAAAGCCAACTTTGTGCCACGCAACTACACTCTTTTGGCTACGGAACTACACCCTGGCTTCCACGATTCTTCACCATTTTTCCTTTGAACTACACTATTTTGCCGCGTAGCTACACTATTCTGCCAGGCAGCTACACTTTTCTTCCACGGAGCTACACTAGGTCGTCAGCCGCCAGGGTTGTTATGAATGCCGGAATTCGTTCCAGTTTAGGCCTATGCGAAACGCAATGGCGCTGCCTAAGCAATTTATTATCAATCATATAAAGCAGTTCTGGCCCAGGGACCATTAGCAGGGAAGAAACAACTTCAGGAAGCGAATGATCCGGGCTCCCCCACGAATGGCGAGCATGTGGTTGGAGGTGCAGAAAGCAAAGCTAACATTGATCTGGAAAAGAGCTGTACAGCATACAGCTGTACAGCAAAGCAGGGTATTTAGTACAGTCCTCGTGCGGCGTCACCGCCTGTAGATCCTGGTTCAGTGGCCGAATAACCGAGAAAAGGAGCTGAGAGTTCCACGGAGCTACACTCTGTTTCCACGCAACTACACTCCGGACAATTGTCCGAGAATGGTCTCGCTTCTTCCACACAACTACACCCGCCAGGATCAGAACGATGAGCTCCACACCATTGAGGTACGGGGCAGGGAACTCCGGATCAGCTACATGCTGTTAATTGCTTAGCGGCCACTGAGGGCGTAGCGGACGCTTGTTCTGAGGTGGGAGCCGCCCAGTCATAGCGCCAACTAGAGGCTATCTCCTGGGCGATCACTTCCAACGGAACCTGGCTTCTACTGGTGCATGGGCCTTCAATCAGCAGCGCTTCAGCATTGGCTAGCTCAACCCGGAATGTCCAACCGATCGTGGCATGAGTGATCGTGTCCACCCGGCCGTCCTGCAAGCGAAGCCACGAAACGCGCACCCACCCGGCAGATTGTCCACAGCGCACGACCGCAGACCACCATTCGTCCTCAGACGTTGCCGCCCGAAACTCCGCCGCGCAGCGGCTCAGGTGTAGTCGGCTGGCGAACACATGCCGCAGGACGTCCCCGAAGATGAACTCGCTCACGGTATGAAACTCGACATAACGGAGCCGCGAAACCAGCAGCGAAGCGGCCACCAGAAACGCACCCAGTAGCCAAGGGCCATAGCCATCGGAGTGAGGCGCACTCAGCAGTACGGCCGTTCCGGCCGCAGCCGCGGAAAATAGATAGAGCGTGATCACCGCCCCACGCGTGGTCAAGCCCCGATCCAGCAATCGGTGATGGATATGGAAGCGGTCCGCGCCGAAGATCGGTTGCCCAGACAGAAATCGCCGGATGACAGAGAGCAGCAGATCCAGCAATGGCACCGATAGCGACACCAGTGGAACCGCAATGCTCAGCAACGTCGCCATTTTGTGGGTCCAGATCATTCCGAAACAGCCCAGCAGGTAGCCGATCAGTAGCGCCCCCGAATCACCCAGGAACACCGTTGCCGGATTGAAGTTGTAGACCAGAAAACCCGCCAGCGCCGCCGCCAGCGGAAGGGTGGTCATCGCCAACGAGTAGTTGCCATAAAGCAGCGCTACCCCAAACAAGGTCAGGGTGGAGAATAGACCCATCCCCGCACACAGACCGTCCAAACCATCAATCAGGTTCAGCGCATTGGTGGTCAATAACAGCCAGAAGACCGTAATGGGAAGTGCAGCCCACATGGGGAGACTATAGTTGCCGATCGTCTCCACCCGTAGCCCTGCGGAAAACGTCACCAAGGCAGCCAAGACCTGCCCCGCCAGCTTCATTTCCGCCTTCACACTGAAAAGATCATCCACCAAGCCGACACAGAAAATGATCAGAGCGCCCGGCAACAGCTTCCAGGCCATTGAATCCGGGTCGGGCGGCCCTTGGGTGACACTCAGCAACGAAAGGCCGTAGGCGATAGCGATGGGGATTCCGCCGGCTCTCGGGACGGGACGTGCGTGTACCTTCCGGCCCGAAGGGTAATCCAAAATATTAAACACTTTGAATATGTCCCGGAACAGTGGAGTCATTACCAGGGCGATGAAGAATGTCTGGCCACCTAACCATAGAAGATCCAGCAGGCGCGCATGGCCCAGGTTCACGTGCATATTCGGTCCAAACATCATTCCAGCAATGACTTAGGAGATATCCAGAAGCCAGAAGGGCAGTCTGTTCTACCCCCCATCCCTCTTCTGGTGTATCGGCAGGATCAGGGTAATGATGATCTCGGGATTTGTTCCTTCCCTATGCGGTGAACGAGTATTCTCCGTACGCTATTGGGGTAATGGCGCTAGGGTATTTTGCGTAGGCCTTCATCGATTGGCTATGCTACGGGGCAATCAGAGGTATGCCCAGCCCCGAGCAGGAACCCAAAATAATCCTGTCGGTGGACATCGATCTGGGGAAACCCTAAACGAAATTCTTCCTCACGGTAACCAAGTGCCACTCCATTTTTGGAGACTCCGTTGAAACCGTTGAGACATTTTACGTTTGCTCTACATCAGCTTTACACCAGTCTTCTCCCTTGGGCAAAATCTGACGCTGCAACAGCTGGATACGTTTGAGGGATCCAGCGACACCAAGCAGGTACGTCTGGTGTAAGGCAATTGGATATTTCGGCTCGTTCTTGGGTGAGGAGGGAACCCAACACTCATATGAAGCAGTTCACGCGAAAGCCGGCTGTGCTGGATAAAGCTGTTTGGGCACTGCTTGCCTGTAGCGTGTCTTGGGCGCAACCTCTCATCACTGTTCAACCAGTCGTGGACGGCATTACGCCCACCTCGGCGAGAGTGACCTGGATTACCAACGTAGCCTCCAGTACAAGAATCCGGTATGGGCTAACCACCGCCTACGGTGGTCTGACAAATGGCCAACCCGCGGCCACAGTCGACCATTCTTGGTATCTCTCTGGACTCAAACCCAACACTACCTATAACTTTCAGGTATGCTCGTCTGTCGGAACGGCGGAGACGTGTAGCTCCAATCAAGTCTTAACCACCGCCGCCCGTCCTTCTGGCGGATCGGGTCCAGACGTCCCCATACTGCCGCGGGAGGTTCCCACCGCCCCACCCCCTGGCGCCTATGGGCCACCATTTTTTGTCAATGAACAGTGCTCCAACCTACCGACGATCTTGACGTCACTGGCCAACCTGACCGGTTCCCTGCACTATGTGGTCCAGATCCCCGCCGGCACCACGTGCTTGGGGCAGTTTGTATTTCCGCGGCGTCCGAATCATACGGGTTGGGTGATCGTCAGAACCTCCAGTCCAGATTCATCCTTCGCCGTCGAGAACGAACGCATCGACGAAGGTGACACGCCTGCCTTGGCCAAATTCGTCACTGATGCGCTGCCCGCGCTGTGGTACCGACTTGCTGCATTCCCCCCTACCTGCAATGTGGGTACATATGCCTGGGCCTCTGATGCGATCGGTTTTGGTGTTTACGAATGCATCAACCGGGCCACCTCAGGGTCCCGGCCAATCATGTATGCCAGCCCCGACAAGGACCGGATCGTTTTGTCAGTCCCGGGGCATGGTTTCCAGACGGGCGATCTGGTTCGAGTGGCTGGATCGAGAGCGACACGGATTAACGGTACTTTTCGAATCACTGTTGTGACGCCGGACAGCATCCGGTTGGACAACTCCTCTTTCGCTGGTGTGCTTGAGGGCAATTGGGGCGGTACGGCCACCCGGTTTGACATCTGGAGGCAGCTTCCATTTAGGGAAAGTGCTGGGCCGCCATCATCAACTCCTCCATCAGTGCTGGTGCCTCAGCCGATTTCGTATGCCAGTCCCGACAAAGACAGGATCGTTCTGCTGGTTCCGGAGCATGGTTTCAGCACGGGCGATCAGGTTCGCGTGGCTGGATCGAGAGCTACAAGGATTAACGGTACCTGGATCATTACAGTTTTGACGCCGGACACCATCCTGCTGAACAATTCCACTTTTGCGGGTATACTCGCCGGTAGCTGGGGCGGAACGGTAACGCAGATCTCAACAAGTACGGTGCAATCTACACCATCCTGTACCCCGAATGAGTGGCTGTATCGCAGCGACATCACGCCCAATACGCGAGCGATTTTCTGGTGCACTTCGCCGGGTGTGTGGACACCGATGCGCCCCATCAATGTTGGCGAAATAGCCCAACACGCCCCCATTCAGCTGGCGGCCAGCGCGAGCCGTTATCACTTTGTGGGGTTGGAAGTGACTCATGTACCCGCGCCCAACCCTCCACCGGCGGCCTGGAGCAACCCTCCTTACACTCAGCATCAGTATGGCGCGCTGATCCTGCTCCAGAACACCAATACCAATATCATCATCGACCGCTGCAACATTCACGGGTTGGATTATCCATCGCGCCTGTCCTATGGAATCTTGATGAATGGAGCAGACATCGCCCTGCTTGGATCCCGGGTGACGCGCGTGAATCGCTGGACAGAAGCGAACGTCTCTGGTGTGTCGCAGGAAGCATACGCTATCCTCGTCCCGCAGGGACCTGGGCCAGGGCGGATTGAAAACAACTTCATTGAAGCCATCGGCATTACCGTTTTCTTTCCCAACAGCAGCGGCCCACCGCCCGCCCACTACACAATCCGGAAGAACCACTTTTCTCATCCAGACAAGTACCTGTACGGATCACCGCTGAATACCTCCGGCAAGAACTACATGAATCGGAACATCTTGGAGTTGAAGTCCGGTAAGTTCTTCTTGATTGAAGGCAACATTTTTGATGGCAATTGGGTGGATGTAGTCCAGGGGGCGCAAATTCTGCTAACTCCAAGAAGCAGCGTGGTAGCGGCCACAACGGTGAGTTCTGTTTCGGGCAACACCGTTACGTTCACCGGCACCAACTCGTACCAGCCCGGAATGCTGCTGAAGTTTGTCAATACCAGCGGCCAGCCTTTCATCGCCGAGGTGGCCTCCGTTCCAACCAGCACATCCGTCACCCTTCGCAATCCGCCGGCGGGTCTCCAGGCGGGGGCTCGAGGAACAATGGTTTCTTCGATAATCCACATTTCCGACATCAACATCCGGAACAATATTTTCCGCAACGCCCCCAATGTCCTGTGGATGACCGGTCACGACAACCAAAACTTCGTGCCGACGACGCTCACCACCAGCCGGATCTCCTTCACCAACAACTTGATCTACGGCATCAATGCATTGAGCGCCGCTGAAGGAGGGCGCAATTCACCCTTGGGTATTAGCGAACAGGGGCGCTCCGGAATCCTCGTGTTCGCGGCGCTTGGCGTCGAAGATCTCATTGTCCGGAACAATACCCTCGGCGATATCAAAGGGAATAGTCCAACGTTTTTGTCCAACGACAGTAATCTGAACGGCACAAACGGTGGTCTGGACGTGAGAGACAACATTTTTGTGGCGGAGAGCTCAGCCACCGGGCCCATTTCGAACAGCATCAGTGGGAACCCTCGAGGCAGGATTGCGCTTGACCAGCAGTGGACAGAGTTCCCAACACCCGCGTGGACCTTTCAGAACAATGTGTTTTGCTGTGCCGCCCCGGCTAGCACCATCACCAACGCCCCTCCGGCAAACATCTGGATGACATCTGTATCCGAGGCGGGATTCGCCAATGCGTACGCTGCTGATTTCAGCCTGACCCCCAGCAGCAGCATCAGGGCTGGCGCGGTTTGCGTCACCTTGCCGACAGTCACTTGTTCCAGCGATGGAAAAGCCATTGGTGTCGATATGGGGGCTTTGAACGCTGCGACGGCGAAGACTCTTTCCGGTCTGAGATGAGCGGCTAAAATAGAAGCAGGTGGGCCCGGTACAGAAGCCCTGGCCACCGGATCGGCATCTCCCCAATTCAATGTGCGGCATAGCCGGATATATCACCGTTCACGCACCGTCCAACGGTCGCGGATTGCTGGAGCGCATGACAAATGTCATCGCGCATCGCGGGCCTGACGAAAACGGCTACTACGAAGATCAGCACGCCTTCCTCGGTCACCGGCGACTGAGCATCATCGATCTGTCCACCGGACAGCAGCCGATGACCAACGAAGACGCAACCCGGTGGATCATCTACAACGGCGAGCTGTTCAATCACAATTCCGTGCGGCCGGAGCTGGAAGCGGCTGGACATCGCTACAAGACGCATTCCGACACCGAAACTCTGCTGCACGCCTACGAGCAGTGGGGAGCGAAATCGATCGACCGGTTCCGCGGCATGTTTGCCTACGTCATCTGGGACCCAGCCCGCAAGGAACTGTTCTGCGTCCGGGACCGGCTAGGCATCAAGCCGTTCTACTACTACTTTGATGGCCAAGTGTTCGCCTTTGCCAGCGAGATCAAGGCGTTGCTGGAACACCCGTCGATTTCGGCGCGGATGGAAGAAGGCGCGCTCAATGAGGTGCTGGCGTTTGGGTACGCCAGCGGCGAACAGACGCTCTACCGCGGCATCCGCAAACTGATGCCGGGGCACCACATGACGGTGCGGGTGGCCAATGGCCGCCTGGAGCAGCGCATCGAGCAGTATTGGGATGCGCCGATCACGGCCGCATCGCCTGAGCGCAGCGAACAAGAGTGGATCGACGAGCTGCGGCGCCGGTTGGAAGAGACCGTCCGGATGCGCCTGATGTCGGACGTACCGCTGGGTGTATTCCTGTCGGGCGGCCTCGATTCCAGCGCCATTGCGGCGCTGATGAAGAAGATGGTGTCGGGTCCGCTAAAGACGTTTTCGGTGGGCTACGACGAAGAGCAGTACAGCGAACTGGGCTATGCCCGCCGCGTGGCTGACTACCTGGGCACGGAGCACCATGAGGTGCGCGTGGGTATGCCGGAGTTCTTCAACACGCTGCCCAAGCTCGTCTGGCATGAAGATGAACCGATCTGCTGGCCGTCCAGCGTGTCGCTCTACTACGTCTCGAAGCTAGCCAGCGAGAACGTAAAAGTGGTGCTGACGGGAGAAGGCTCCGACGAGCTGTTCGCCGGCTACTCGCGCTACGCACATTATCTGAAGCAGCAGCAGTGGCTGCCCGCCTACCAGATGCTGCCGGGAGGCCTGCGGAAGTTGATCCGGGATCAGGTGGCCACCTCGTCCCTGTTGACGGCCACTTGGCGCAGGAAGCTGCAGCACACGTTTGTGGGCCTGGAAGATAACCTGTCGTCGCTCTACCTCGACAACTTCTATTCGGCCTTTGGCCAGAAGGCGCAGGAGCGGATGCTGACGGCGCCCGTTGCGCCCATCTATGGCCACTTCGAGAGCTACTGGAATAAGGCGTCAGCGGCTTCACCGCTGCAGCGGATGCTCTACACGGACCAGAAAACCTATCTGCTGGAACTGCTGATGAAGCAGGATCAGATGTCGATGGCGTGCTCGATTGAAAGCCGCGTGCCGCTGCTCGATCACACCTTTGTCGAGTTCGCAGCGACGGTACCCGCTTCGATGAAGCTCCGCGGAGCAGGGAAGTACATCTTCAAGAAGGCCGTCGAAGACATCTTGCCGCACGACATCATCTACCGGCGCAAGATGGGTTTCCCGACACCGATGCGGCAATGGCTGCGGGAGAAGCGGGCCGAACCGCTCTACAAGCTTTTGCGGGATCGCGAGGGTCTGCTGGCATCGATCATGAAGCGCGAGGCGCTGGACGATCTGATCCGCAAGCAACAGGAAGGCATCGAAGACTGTACCGACCGGCTGTGGCGGCTGATCAATGTGCAGGTGTGGGGCGATATCTTCTTGACCGGCCGCACATCGCGGCATGATGAGCTGCTGGAAGCGCCGGTAGGGGCAGGGAAGAGCTAGGCGCGTATGAAGATCCTTTGGGCGTGTTCAGTCTTTCTGCATCCCACGACGCGAGGCGGGCAGATCCGGACCTTAGAGACGTTGAAGCAACTCCACAAGCGGCACGAAGTGCACTATGTGGCGCTGGCGGATCCAGCCGACCAGGAAGGTCCGGCGCGGGCTGTCGAGTATTCCAGCAAGGTCTATCCAATTCCGTACCGGATTGCGCCGAAGACGTCGGCCCAGTTCTACGCTCAGCTGGTGGAAGGATTATTCTCCCCAGTGCCGGTAGTGGTGTTCCGGAAGAAGTCCGAAGCGTTGCGGGCCAAACTGGAGGAATTGATCGAGCGAGAGAAGTTCGATTGCGTCGTCTGTGACTTCCTGACGCCTTCGATCAATATGCCGCAACTGGACCACTGTGTTCTGTTCCAGCACAACGTCGAAACCATGATCTGGCGGCGGCTGGCCGAAACATCGACGGGCTTTAAGCGCTTCTACATGGAACGCCAGGCGGCCCGCATGTTCGAGTACGAGAAGCGCGTCTGCCAGACCGTGCGGCACACGATTGCCGTCTCTGATATCGACGCCCAGCTGATGCGCGAGATGTTCGGTGTCACCAATGTGGAAGCCGTGCCGACGGGTGTGGACATTGAGTACTTCGCTAAGCCGGCCAGAGCCACGCGTGAATCCGACATGGTGTTTGTCGGCTCCATGGACTATCTGCCCAACGTTGACGGCATCTTGTGGTTTACCCAAGAGGTGCTGCCGCTGATCCGCAAGAAACGCCCGGATTGCTCGTTGACGGTGGTGGGCCGCAAGCCGCCGCGGGAGATCCAGGCGATTGCCGAGGCCGATCCAAAGGTGAAGATCACCGGCACGGTGCCTGATGTCCGTCCTTACCTGTGGGGCGGGGCCCTGTCGATTGTGCCGTTGCGTGTGGGTGGCGGGACACGGCTGAAGATCTACGAATCGATGGCGGCGGGCACGCCGATTGTGTCGACCGCGATTGGAGCCGAAGGCCTGGAGATCCATCCGCCGCACGATATCCGGATCGGCGACACCGCCGAGGAGTTCGCGGCGCAGACGCTAGCCTTGCTCGATAGCGAGAGTCAACGCGCTGCGGTGGCCCAGGCGGCCTGGGAATTGGTCGACGCGAAGTTCTCCTGGGAGAAGATTGCGCGTGACTTTGAAAACATCCTTGAGCGAACCAGTGCCGGCGCCACCGTCTGACCGCGGCCAATGGGCTAAGCCCTGGCCCGTTTTGCTGATGGTCCGGGAACTGAATCTGGGCGGCTGTGAGCGTGACCTCACCAAGATCGCTTTAGGCTTGGACCGCACCCTGTTTGAGCCTCATGTGGGCTGTTTCCACCCGGAAGGCTTCCGCATGGCGGAGTTGCAAGCCGGTGGTGTACCGGTGGTGCGATTCCCGGTCACCTCATTCGGTTCGCTGTCGGCCTTTACGGCGGCCTCTCAGATGGGTGATTACATGCGGCGTCATCGGATCCGGTTGTTCCATGCCTATGATTCACCCACCGTGGCCTGGGGCGTGATGGCGGCCCGCTTTCAAGGGGCGCCGGTGGTGCTCTCCAGTCAGCTTTCCTACCGTGGCCTGAATGCCAATCGCTTGACCCAACAGTTGATTCGCTGGTCGGACCGGCTGGTGGATCGGGTCGTGGTGAACTGTGAAGCGATGCGGCGGCATCTGGTGGACGATGAAGGCCTGAAGACTGAGAAAACCTACCTCTGCTACAACGGCGTTGAGACGGAGGTGTTCTATCCACCCGCTACGTCTGCGCGTGACCGGAGGCCCGAGCTTGCAGACGCTTCGGTGGTGATTGGCAGTGTGTGCGCCTTGCGCCGCGAGAAGCGTTTAGATCTGATCCTTGAAGCCTATGCGCGAGTGAAGGGGCTGCGGTCCGGCGTGAAGGTGGTGATGGTGGGCAGCGGCGTGGAGCGGGAGAGCTTGGCGCAACAAGCAGAGCGCCTGGGCATTAGCGATGATGTCTTGTTTGTGCCCGCCCAACAGGATGTTGCCTCCTGGCTGCGGTCCATGGATATCTTCGTGCTGTCGTCTGAGTCCGAGGCGTTTTCGAATGCGTTGCTTGAAGCACTGGCTTGCGGCTGTGCGCCGGTGGGTTCCAGTGTCGGCGGCACGCCGGAGCAGATAGCCGACGGTGAGCGCGGCTTCGTTTTCCCCACGCATGATGTGGCCGCTTTGGCTGACAAGTTGAAGAGGCTGATTCTGGATGACGGTCTGCGGAAGACTTTCGGGCAACGCTCCGCTGAGTTTGCCCGGACCGAACTATCGATGGGCCGGGCGTGTGAGCGGATGGGCGGGCTGTACCGCTCCCTTATCGAGCAAGCAGCTTCTCGCGCAGCTTAAGGTACGCCGTACCACCAAGGCCTTTGACCAGCTTCTTGGTATCCCACAAAAGCTTCTGCTTCAGTGCTGGCCAGCGGTCACCACGGGCGAACGCCGCGCACTCCCCGGCCGGCATGCCGGTCTGGATGGCGTAACGGCCCAGCACGGCAGTTTCTCCTTCATGCGTTCCCTGCTGGACCGGTTCGGAGTTGAACAGCACCCGGATGCCGGCTTCGGCGGCGGTCTGCGCCACGGCGGGCGAGTAGTAGCCGCCGGGTACGGAAGCGGTGCGAATCGCGGTGCCGGTGATGTCCTCCAGCGTCCGTACGCTGTCACGCCATTCACGCCGTAACTGATCGGTGCTGCAGGCGGCCATGCGGGTGGGGTGCGTTACGGAGTGGCTGCCGATGACGTGTCCGCGCCGTGCCAGCTCCGCGACCTGGGGCGGGGTCATGAAGCCAGGAGTGCCGAGAAAGCCGGTGGAGATAAAGAACCAGCCCCGCCAGCCGTACTGCTCCAGCATGCTGGCGATGGGGTCATAGAAGCTTGCGCCACCATCGTCGAAGGTGAATAACAGAGGTGTGCTGGAGGCGCTCCAGCGCTCGTGGGCCAAGCCCGTGGGCCGCTCGCCCGCAGCCTCACGAATGGCGCTGAGGTGGGCGGCGAACTCCGCACGGGTCAGCTTGTAGATGTCAGCCCCGGCGCCCGGAAAGCCGCTCGTGTGCTCTTGGCCGGGCTCGATGACGTCGTGATACATCAGCGTGATGGCGTTGGGTGCAGGGATGGGCGTCATAGGTGGATGGGGCCAGCGGCGTCCCCGCGCGTGAGGTGGAGCGTCTTTTGCGCTGTCTCAAAGGGACTGATCTTTTCTGCAATCAGTTTGGGTGAGCCAGCGAAGATACGATTCGACGGGCCGGACAGATAGCCGGATTGCGCGAAGGCTTCAATCCAGGCCTGGTGCGTCTGATTGCTGATGATGATGTCGACACCACGATCGGCAAGGAAACGAGTAGCCGCCTGCACCATGGAGCGGGCATCTGCCGGGGGCCCGAAGATGTCGACGATCGTGCCGACGCGGAGGTCGCCAAAATGGCGGTGGTTCTCCATCTGGGTGTCGAGCAGAACCGCCCATCCGGAAGGTAGCCGCAGGCGCAGAAAACGCGCGTCGCTTTCCGGGTAGCGAATGGCCAGGATACGGGAGTCCCGCACGGCCAGCAGCGGATAGACGGTCTTGAGCTGACTGAAAGTCTCATCCGCCCAGGGCCCGAAGGTGGGCGCGAGGTCAGCCTTTAGGCGTGGGGCGGGCTGGGTCTTTAGCGACTGCAGCAAGCCCAGTCCGATGGTGGCAGCTCCGGTGAGGGCGGCGATGTCGAAGGCCAAGCGCTTTTGGGGATTCTGCCGGACGGATCGCAGATTGCGAAGGACGCGTGCCGGGTTGACGGCCCGGAAGAAGAACGGCGAAGTGAACATCGGCCATTTCATCGCGGCCAAGGTGCGGGGGAAAGGCCGATCATAGTTGCCCATGCCGAGGCAATAGACGTATGGGGAGCGCTTCAGGCTGTGACGGATGACGGCCGGCCCGACGCTGGAATACGCGCGATTGATCAAACCTTCCGAAAGGGGCAGGCGGTAGTTCGAGACGCGGCAAGGTTGGCCCTGAAACGTCCAAGGTTCGTGGGTGAGAAAGTACCCGCCCCGCACGGCACCTTCGTCTACGGCCAGGAAGAATTCCTGATGGAGCGGCTCCGCCGGATCAGTGGAGTACTCACTGCGTGGCTCCTCGGGAAACTTCAGGTCGTCATCGAGACCGCCAGCGATCAGGCGGGCATTGAAGGCCCGGACGGCGGGGGACCATTCGGCGGTATAGGAAATGATCTCAAGCGGCATAGTTAGGCCTGAAGTGCCGCATAGTCTTTCTTGCCGGAACCTGTCATGGGGAGAGCGGCCACGGGGTGCGGCTTGATGGAGCTGGGTGGAATACCAAGAGCGCGGGCGGTCTCCTGCGTCAAAGCGTGCAAGTCGAACTCCGCCAAGGTTTCCAGAAACAGCATCAGAGTGTCGCGGCCGCTGTCGAGCGCGGCAGCCCGTACGGGATAGTTCGCTTCCACCATCGTTTCAACATCCACCAGGTTGACGCGCTTGCCAAACAGCTTGGCGAAGCGCTTCAGGCGGCCGGTGATGTAGTAGAAGCCATCGGAATCCACGTGTCCCAGATCACCGGTACGCAGCTTACCTGTCAGCTCATCGCCCAATGCCAGTGAAGCCGAGGACTCAGCATAGCCCAGCATGACGTTGGGGCCGCGGTAGATCAACTCCTGCATACCGTCGGTACCTTCCAAGGCTTCCAGCGTCAGTTCGCCACCGGGTATGGCCACCCCAATAGAGCCCACCTTATCCGCCAGTTGGTCTGCCGGGACGTAGGAGATCCGAGCCGTGGCTTCGGTTTGGCCATACATCACAAAGAAGCGGGCCCCCGCGGCGCGGGTGAGTGGCGTGTAGTGCTGGATGAACGGGTCAGAGAGCTTGCCGCCGGCTTGGGTCAGGGTCCGCAGAGTGGGTTGCGTTGCCGGGTCGAAGCGGAGCCGCTTCAGCGTCTCGTACATGTGGGGGACGCCCGCAAACGAGGTGCAGCGGTGATCCCGGAAATGGGTCCAGAAATCCGGCCGCAAAAAGGAATGAGGGTTGATCACCGTGACCGCACCGGCGGCAAGATGCGAGTTGATCAGCGAGAGGCCATAGGAATAGTACATCGGCAGGCTTTGCGTTGAGCGTTCAGCGCTGGACAGGCCAAGGTACTGGGCGATCGATTGGGCGTTGGCGGTGAGGTTGCGATGCGTCAGGCGGACCAGTTTGGGGTCGCCGGTGGAACCGGAGGTGGTCAGTAGTAGAGCGATATCAGCATGGGGTGCGGGGGCCTCCCGGGGATCGATGCGTTCCAGTAGTTGGAAGCCGGTGGGGAGTGTAGTTGCGTGGCGGTAGCCTTCGAGCGAGCCCTCCCGCAGCAAAACCACTGGCGGCGCAAAGGCGTTGAGAATGCGATGTGACTGCACGGTTCGGCTTTCGTCCAGCAAGCAAACCGGCTGGTTGGCGGCCAGGCAGCCCAGGTAGGTGGCAATGGCGGCGCTGGAGCTGGAACAGAACAGAAAGTGCGGGCGGCGGGTCGCACCCGCCGGGGTGGAGTTTAGCGCTTCCGCAACGCCGCGGCTGAGCGCGATGAGGGCACCGTAGAAAACAGTGCCAGCGTCTTCGATGATGGCAGGTTCGTGTGGTGGGTGCGCCGCGGCCAGGTCGAAGATGCTAGTTATCGAAGGTGACACCGTGTTGGCCTAAGATCCCGATGGCTTTCTGGACGCTGGTGAGCTCAGTGATGTCTTCAGGTGAGAGTTCGACCTCAAAGGCGAGCTCAAGCTCGGTCACCAGGGCGATATGCCCGACCGAGTCCCAGCCGTCTGTGGTGCCGAAGCTGACGGATTCCAGGTCGGTAGTGGGGGCGATTCCCAGCGCGCCGACGAAACAAGTTTTCAGTTTTTGCCGATTCATGAATAGGTAGGGGGCTCCGCTAGAGTGGTTAAGGGGAAGCTTCCACGCTCTTTTCTCTCATCGAATGGATTTCGCCATCCTTATCTTCATCTCGAGTGCGGCAATCCTATTGTACGTGCTGTGTGGCTATCCAATCGTTTTACGACTGTGGCCGGGAACCAAACGTGGACGCCGTACAGGAAATGTTGAGCGGCCTCCGGAGCGTTGGCCCTCCGTCTCGGTGGTGATGCCGGTGAAGAATGGCGAGCGGTGGCTGGAAGCCAAGCTGAATACGCTGCTGGAGCTGGATTATCCGGCGGACAAGCTGGAAGTGCTGGTGATCGACAACGGTTGTGAGGACCAGTCGGCCGCAATCGCCCAGCGGTATGCGCCTCGTGGTGTGCGGCTGCTGAAAGCGGCGGGTGGCGGCAAGGCCGGCGGGTTGAATGAAGGCCTCCAGCATGCGACCGGCGAGATCCTCTTCATGACCGACGTCCGGCAAAGGCTGGACCGCCAGGCGTTGAAGATGCTGGTGGTTTGCTTTGATGACCCCGAAGTGGGTGTGGCCAGCGGTGAGCTGATGATCCTGAAGGGCGACAGTGAAGAAGAGGCTAACGTGGGGCTCTACTGGCGGTACGAGAAATGGATCCGTCAGTGTCATAGCGACATTGACTCCGTGATCGGTGCCACGGGGGCGATCTATGCCATGCGGAGGAGCTTGGCTCAGCCGCTGCCGCTCTATACGCTGAATGACGATGTCCATCTGCCGCTGTGTGCGTTCTTTGCGGGCTACCGGGTGCTGTTCGTGCCGGAGAGCCGGGCCTATGACGCGCCAACGGCGCTGGAGGCGGAGTTTAAGCGCAAGGTGCGGACACAGGCGGGCGTCTATGAGCTGATCGGGCGGTTTCCGGGACTGTTGGGGCCACAGAACCGCATGTTGGTACACTTCCTGTCGCACAAGTTTGGGCGGCTGGTGCTGCCGTGGGCCCTGGGGGCGCTGCTGGCGGCCAGTCCGTTTCTGCCCGGACCGTGGAACTTCTTGATGCTGGCGGGGCAGGCACTGTTCTACGGGCTGGCGCTTGTCGATCCATGGGTGCCGGAAGTGTCCAAGCTGAAGAAGTTGACCAGCGTCATCCGGACGTTTGTGGTGTTGATGCTGGCGGCGCTGGTGGCGGTTTCCCGGTTGTGGCGGACGCCCGAGAGCTTCTGGCCTCGGCCTACGGCGATGGGGCCGCGTGGGTAGACGGAAAGAACGAAGACCATTGCATACCGCTTAAAAGAACACTTGCGCTTTGCGGCTTGATCAGCCGATCTGTAAACTAGTCCGCTGGAAAGGCCGCGCTATAGTGAAGCTTCGGACCTCCGGCTGATCAATTCAAAGCAGAGATGGAATCTTCACAGTTAGGTCAGAAAGTCCGAAGTGCCTACCTTTGGACCTTTGCGGGCACATTCGTTAAGCAAGGCCTCACTTTTGGCCTCAGCATACTGCTGGCCCGGCTGCTCAGCCCGGCCGACTATGGCTTGATTGGCATTGTGCTGGTGGTGATCAGCTACCTGTCCAGCTTTCAGGATCTTGGATTGGGCGATGCGGTTATCTACTTCAACGATGACGATTCAGCCTTGCCCACCTACTTCACCACCACGGCCCTGATGGGGAGCGTGCTGACTATAGCCACGTTCCTGCTGGCACCTTGGATTGCTGATTTCTACCACCAGCCGGAGTTGGTGCCGCTGATCCGCGTAATGAGCTTCAGTATTGCTGTGAACGGACTACGATCCGTGTCCCAGGGCATCATTCGGAAGAATTTCCAGTTCCGCCAGTTGGTTGTGTTTGAGACGGTGGCGGCCATTGGATCAGCGTCATTGGCGGTCCTGATGGCGTGGCTCGGCTTTGGTGTTTGGAGCCTGGTCACGAATCTGATGGTTTCCTCGGTGGTGCAGACCGGAATCATTGTCTCGGTCGTTCGTCCGCGCCTTACGTGGCATCTGGATCTGGAAGTGCTGCGTCGCATTTTGAAATGGGGCTTGCCGCTGACAGGGAGTGTAGTGCTGTGGAAGGTTTATGACAACGCCGACTACCTGATCATCGGCCGAGTGTTGGGGCCGGAGGCATTGGGGCTCTATACGCTTGCCTTCCGGCTGGCCACGCTGGTGAATGACAAGGTGTCTGCGATCGTGCTGCGGGTGAGCTTCCCCCAGTTTGCGGCGGTGCTGAAAGAGCAGCCTGATAGAGCGGCGGCGGAATGGCTGTCACTCACTCAGCGGGTCGCCTTGATCAATTTCCCATTGCTGGCTCTGATGAGTGTGTTGAGCGAAGATCTCATCCGGATTCTGCTGGGTGAGAAGTGGCTGGCGGCGGTGGTGCCGATGCGCATCCTGTGTATCGTGGGAGCGATCAAGACGCTCTCGTCGATCTCCTCCAGCATGATTGATGCGATTGGCCGGACGGATGTGTTGTTGGTGGTCAACATCGCGATGGCGCTTATCATGCCCGCCGGATTCTACGCCGGCTGTTTGTGGTCCGGCAGCAATGGCGTGGCGATTGCCTGGGCGACCTTATTGCCGGCCATGCTTCTGTCGATCTCCTGGTGGGTGGCGCGCCAAGTACGTGCCAGTTTGTGGGACTACTGCCGGAACTTAACGTTTCCTGTGATGGTGGCGGCCGCTGCCGCGGGGCCGGCCTTGCCCCCGGTTCTGCTGATGAAGTCTGGTTGGGCCCGGCTCCTGTTGGGGGGCACGTTGGGTGCCGCTGGAGGATTAGCGGTACTGCTTTCCAAGCCTGCTGTACGCCGCCAAGCCAAAGATCTTCTGGCCAAAATACGGTCCCGGATTCCTGCCTTGGCTCCCAGCGCGGTCTAACAATTGCAATCGATTCACCCCGCTCCCGCGTGTGGTTGAAAACAGACTGCAATCTCTTTTCACTACAGTAGTATGGGGGGCCGATAAGCCAACATCGGCGCTCGACCGACGAGAGCAACCTTTACAAAATGAGCACAGAATTCGCGAACGTATCAGTCATTGGACTGGGCTATATCGGACTGCCAACGGCAGCGATCCTGGCCGCGCATGGCGTGCCGGTGATCGGGGTAGACATCAACCAGATGGCGGTGGACACGATCAACGCCGGCAAAATCCACATTGTGGAGCCGGAGTTGGAAGCGGTGGTCAGCGGTGTGGTCACTGCTGGCAAGCTGCGGGCGACCACCAAGCCAGAGGCGGCAGACGCCTATATCATCGCTGTACCGACGCCTTTCAAGGGTGACCATGAGCCGGATTTGGGGTACGTGGAGGCGGCCTCAAAGTCCATTGCTCCGCTCCTGAAGAAGGGCGACCTGGTGATTCTGGAATCCACCTCACCGGTGGGCACCACGGAGCAGATGACGGCCTGGCTGGCGGAAGCGCGGCCGGATCTGACCTTTCCCACTTTGGGTGGCGATGCGGCGGATATTTTCGTGGTCTACTGCCCGGAGCGCGTGCTACCCGGGCGGGTGCTGCATGAGCTGGTGGAGAACGACCGAATCATTGGCGGCATGACGCCGGCGTGTGCCGAGCGGGCTTCGGCGCTTTACTACACCTTTCTGCGCGGCAAGTGTCTGCTGAGCGATCCGCGGACCGCGGAGATGGCCAAGCTAACCGAGAACGCCTTCCGCGACGTCAACATCGCCTTTGCCAATGAGCTGTCGCTGATCGCGGAGCGGTTGAGCATCAATGTGTGGGAGCTGATCGAGCTGGCCAACCGGCATCCCCGCGTCAATATTCTGCAGCCTGGTCCTGGCGTGGG
>CANGYQ010000026.1 GCA_947458745.1 Bryobacteraceae bacterium
CACTCGAGGCTTGTTGGTCTCCACCGTCACCAGGCGGCGCAGGGAGTTATTCTTGGCATTCTCTTCGCCTTCCAGGCCCTCCACCGACACCTCAATCGTCCGGGGCCCCGGATTGCCGGCAGCAAACAAGAGCGTCTCAGTCTGCGTGCGTCCGTCCGCCTTCAGCAGCACTTCACGATTCGCAATCGTCTTGCCATCACTGCGGGCCACCAGGCGGGCCCTGCGGTTGGCGTATCCGTTCTGGCGGAAGCTGACCTGGGCCGACAAGCGAGCGCCGTTCAGCGTCCGGGCCGGCAGTTCCACCTGGGTCAGTTCCAGATCCTTTTCGAACCTCTCCCGGCCAAACCCAATGGTGTGAACAGGAATCCGCAGCCGCCGGACTTCGGCCAGCGAGTCGGCGTCGATACCGCCGGAATTATCCGCGCCATCCGAAAGCAGGACGACCGCACCAACCGGGAGCGTCGCCGCTTCGCCGGCAGCCTGTTTCAAGCTGTCGCCCAATCGGGTGGCCACCTGCTGACCTTTCAGATCAGCCGCCTTGGCCACGCGCTCAATGCCCGAGCCGGCGCGGTAGAGCCGCACCTGGAATCGGTCGCTCAACTTCTGCAGCAACCCGGAATCCAGCGTCTGGCGGGCCTGGTCCAATCGGGTCGAGCTCCCCTCGCTGGTGGTCATGCTGTGCGAATCGTCCACCATCACGGCGACCACGTTCTGCTGCGGCTTCAAGCTGGAAACACGCAGCGCGGGTTGCCACAACAAAGTGAGCAGTAGTGCCGCCAGCAGGCTTTGGAGCGTCCAGATAGTGGCCCGCCGCACCGTCGGCATTGAGGTACGCCGCATGATGAGCAGCCCCAAACCTGCAGTGGCCGCGCCGATCGCAATCCCGAGCGCCCACAGGGGAGCAGCGCCCAAAAAGACGATGTCTCCTTTGGAGAAGATACGGGCCGGATATGAGAAAAGTAGTTCGAACATTTAGGGGCGGCCCAAATTTGAGAAGTTAATGAGTCATCGAATAAATAATGTAATTGATCCCGATCCGGTAACCCAGCGAAGTATACTTTTCCGGATAACGCGGCAGATCGGCATGTTCCCAGGAATCGCCCAGATCCATGTTGTGACAGATGCCCACCATCACGCGGCCCTTATCATCGACAACGCCCGCCCACTTGGGGTCCACGCCGTCCTGTTCGTAGGTGCGGCCGGTGTAGAACATCACCATGCCCGGCACTTGTACCTTTTGGTCGATGTCATAAAGCACGTGGAAGATGTGATCTTTTGAATCCAGGTCCAAGACCGGCCGGTCCGGGAACACCCGGCTGAGGCTGGCCAGAAACACCTCCCATTCGAAAGAGCCATGGAAATCGTCCACCATCAGGAACCCGCCACGCAGCAGATACTCGCGCAATTTTTTGCACTGCGCATCGGTGAGGTCCCAGTGGCCTACTTCGACACCGTAGATAAAGGGGTAGTTGAAGATCTCGTCGCCATCCAGATCAACGACATTCTCCAGGGAACGCACATGGAGGCGGGTCAGGCGGCGAACGCCTTGCATGAAGTGGCGGTCCGCGGAAGGGTAGTCCGTGCTCCAGGAACCACGCACGCCCCACATGCCGGAGCCACCGCGGTAGGAAGGATAACGGAGGCGCGTGAAGACGAACTCCGTCGCTTCATTGGCATCAGCGGGAATGGGGACATCTTCCTCATCACCCCGGCCACGCCGCCCAAACTGGGCGTACATGATGCTTGCCAACATGAACACGACGAAACCAGCCACCGCCCAATTCCGGACTCGCATGGGTATCAGTTTGACGCCAGCATAGCACGTAGGTTACGAAAGAATTTTTCTGATTCCCGAGGTCCCCGAAAGGCGCGGCGACGGGAAGAGTGCCTCGCCTCTCAACGTAACGCAATTTGTCTACATTCCTGTCCAGA
Organism: Bryobacteraceae bacterium; assembly: GCA_947458745.1. Taxonomy (GTDB): domain Bacteria; phylum Acidobacteriota; class Terriglobia; order Bryobacterales; family Bryobacteraceae; genus JAPKYZ01. The sequence goes on from CANGYQ010000026.1 coordinate 1,933, forward strand.
CTCGCCCGATAATGGGGACAGCGGAATATGCTGCGCCAGACTTTACTCTTCCTGTCGGCTCAACCCCGGCTTCGCCACTGGGCGGAGACGTCCGCACTGGCTGGACCGCTCACCCGGCGGTTTGTAGCGGGAACCACCCTCGACGACGTCATCCGCGTCTGCCGGGAGATCAATGGCCAGGGCATCGCTACGTCCCTGGATCATTTGGGTGAGAATGTCACGTCGGCCGCCGAAGCCGGAGAAAGCCGCGACCAGGCACTGGAGGGATTGACGCGGATCGCCGATCAACGCTTGAACTCCACCGTGTCGATCAAGCTGACTCAATTTGGACTCGATCTCGGTACCGGCCTCTGCCTCGACAACGTCGCGCCGCTGATGGAACGCGCCCGTGACATCGGCACCCGGGTGGAGATTGACATGGAATCAACGGTCTACACGGACCGGACGCTGGAGATTGTGACCGCACTGCATCAGCGGTTCGGCTGCGTCCGGGCCGTCATCCAGGCCTACCTGCGGCGCAGCGAAGCCGACATCCGGCTGCTGTCGGAAGCCAGCATCCCGGTGCGGCTATGCAAAGGGGCCTACAACGAAGACGCGGCGGTGGCCTACCCGGAAAAGGCGCAGGTGGACGAGAACTATCGGCAGCTGGCGCGGCTGCTGTTGGAGATCGGCACCGATCCGGCCTTGGCCACCCACGACGACCGCATGGTGGCGGTGGGGAAAGGCCATCCCGCGGACAAGTTTGAGTATCAGATGTTGTATGGAGTGCGCCGGGACCTGCAACGCAGGCTGGTGGCGGAAGGCTACCGCCTGCGGCTCTACGTGCCCTACGGAGACGCGTGGTATCCGTACTTTATGCGCCGGTTAGCCGAACGGCCAGCGAACTTGTTGTTTTTGGCGAAAAGCCTTTTCCGAAATTAGCGGGAACCAAGACCCGGCCCGGGCTGTCCTAATGGGTGACGGGTGATCAGGACGAGGATGAGATGAGATATTGGGGCTTGTTTATCGCGAAGCTGGCCGCCGTGTTCGGCGTGGCGGCTGCCTTGAAGTGGCTCATCCGGGCCGTGGTCCCCATTGGCTATACGGCCACGCGGTTTGGCCACGCTCCGTTTTCGCACGATCTCGCCTACACGACGGCCATGATGGTCTACACGCTGATCTGCATTGGCCTGTTGGCGCTGGTGGTGATCGACCAGAAGTACCGATGCCGGACGTGCGCCCGGCGGCTGCGGATGCCGGTGAATAGTGGCTCCTGGTCGGCCGCCACCATCTTTGCGCCGCCCCGCACGGAGTTTATCTGTCCTTATGGCCACGGCACCATGACCCAACCGGAGCTTCAGATTGCGGGACGCGAAACGGCGGTTTGGGTGGAGCACAAAGACATCTGGGAAGAATTGGAATCACTCGGCCCCAAGCGCTAGGGACTTTGCGCGAAGGCGCGCCGCGAAACGGGTTGATACACTGCGGTTAGTGGGAAGCAAAAACAAGGTCTCGCGGAATTCTACCCCCGGGCGCCCGTTTGGCGCAAGCTGGGTCCGCTGGCTATTGGTGGCCGGTGGAGTGGGGCTGATGTCCGCCTTGGCCGTGACGGGCTATTTCTACTTTAAGTACGCCCGGCTGATCGAAGAAAAGCTGGCCGTCGGCCCCTTCGCCAAGACCTCCAAGCTCTACGCGGCACCGGAAACGGTCCACGTAGGCGACGAACTGACGGCCGACGATATTGCCTCTGAGTTGCGCCGCGCCGGCTACCGGGAATCGGAAGGCGGGCTGATCGGCTGGTTCAAGAAGCGGCCCGACGGCATCGAAATCTTCCCCGGGCCGGACTCCTTCTTCCGCCAGGAATCCTTCCTGATCAAGTTCTCTTCGGGCGATAGCGGCCGCACCCAGGTGGCCAGCATTGTCTCGTTACGCGACGCTTCCCGGCGCACCGTCTACCAGTTGGAGCCGGAACTGGTGACCAACCTGTTTGACCGCAACCGTCAAAAGCGCCGCATCGTCAAGTTTGAAGATATCCCCCCGCACCTGGTGCAAGCCGTTGTTTCGGTGGAAGATAAGCGCTTCTTCAAGCATGCCGGGTTTGACCCGTTGCGCATCATGAAGGCCGCCTTTGTCGACATTAAGGCCGGCCGTCACGCCGAAGGGGCTTCGACGCTGACGATGCAACTGGCGCGCGGCATCTGGCTGACCCCGGAGAAATCCTGGAAGCGCAAGGCCGCCGAAACGCTGATCACCCTGCATCTGGAGCGGACACTCACCAAAGAGCAGATTTTTGAGTACTACTCCAACAACGTCGATATGGGCCGCCGGGGCAGCTTCCAGATTTTGGGCTTTGGGGAAGCAGCCCAGGCCTATTTCGGCAAGGACATCAAGCAATTGACGCTGGCTGAGGCCGCCACACTGGCCGGTTTGATCCAGCGGCCCAGCTTTACCAACCCCGTCCGCTGGCCGGAACGGTCCCGTTCCCGGCGCAATGTCGTGCTGACGCTGATGCGGGACAACGGATATATCGACGACCGCGGCTATGCCGTGGCGGCCGAGGCTCCGGTTCAGGTGGCGATGGGTACCGTGGACTCCAACGACGCCCCCTATTTTGTCGATCTGGCCAATGACTGGCTGCAGGACAACATGGCGGAGCACGACTTCCAGAACCGTGCCTACCGGATCTACACGACGCTGGACCCCCGCCTGCAGAAGGACGCGGCCGATGCCGTGCGGGCCGGTATCAAGGAACCCGATGAACTGGTGGAGAAGCGCCGCAAGCGCACCAAGGAAGCCGAACGCGAGGTCCAGGTGGCGCTGGTCGCCCTGGACGCGGAAACCGGTGAAGTACGGGCACTGCTGGGCGGGCGGAACTACGGCACCAGCCAGTTGAACCGAGTGCTGTCCAAGCGCCAACCGGGATCGATCTTTAAGCCGTTTGTCTATGCGGCGGCCCTGAACACCGGGCTCGATCCGAATGCCAAAACCGTGATCACCCCCTCCATGACGCTGATGGACGAGGCCAAGGTGTTTCACTACGAGGACAAAGAGTATGAGCCGGGCAATTTCGGGGACAAGTTTTATGGCCAGGTCACCGTCCGGCAAGCCCTGGCCAAAAGCCTGAATATCCCGACGGTGGAACTGGCGGAGATGGCCGGCTATGCGGAAGTGGCGTCGCTGGCCAAGAAGGCCGGATTACCGAACCAGATCGCCACGCCGTCCATTGCGCTGGGCTCCTACGACGCGACACCGCTCGACATGGCGGGCTCCTACACGATCTTCGCCAATGGGGGCAACTACATCAAGCCGACGCTGGTCAAGGCGATCTACACCCAGGATGGCGAGCGGATTTTTGAGGCCAAGCCGGATAAGCGCAAAGTGCTCGATCCGCGCGTGGCCTACATGATGGTCAACCTGATGGAAGAAGTGATGCGCACCGGCACCGGAGCCGGTGTCCGGGGCCGGGGCTTCGTATTGCCGGCGGCGGGCAAGACGGGTACGTCGCGCGATGCTTGGTTTGCGGGCTTCACCTCCAAGCTGATCACGGTGGTGTGGGTGGGTTTTGATGACAACACCGACCTGAAGCTGGAAGGAGCCAAGGCCGCGCTGCCCATTTGGACCGAGTTCATGAAGCGGGCCCACCTGCATAGCGACTACAAGAGCGCGCTGCCGTTTGCGCCGCCCGAAGGAGTAACCCTCACCCAGTGCGGCGAACGGAGCGAGGTTTTCATCACCGGCACCCAGCCCGCTGATTCCTGTGGCGGGTCAGGCGGGACGCAGGTAGCATCCTGGGAAGAGCCCACTGCGCCCGGTGCCGAGACAACCCAACCCGGCGAACCGGCAGCACCCCGCAGATCGGCGCGTGTGGCCCGGGCTGAGCCGCAATCGATTCCAATTCCGGCCCCAGCCACGGCGACGCAGCCGACAGCGAAAGAAAAGAAGGGACTGTTTGACCGTTTTCGGGCTATATTCAGGTAGTTTCGGGAGGCAGCCATGCTGACACTCGTCTTGCTCGCAAGTATCTCGGCGCAACAGAGCGCACCCGTCCCGGGAGCCTCCAGTGCCGCCGCGCCTGCTCAGAGTTTTGCCGACACGCGCGGAGGGCTCAAGACCACCACTCCACCCGCCGCTCCAGGGACCCAACTGGGGCCCGAGATGCGGGGCGATATTTTCATGGCGCGCAAGATGTACCGCGAAGCCGCGGAGATGTACAAGCAGATGGACCCGTCGTCGGCCATCACCTGGAACAAGGTGGGGATCGCCTACCACCAGATGCTGGACCTGGATGCGGCGCGGCGCTACTACGAACGCGCGGCCAAACTCAACCCGCAATACCCCGAAGCGGTGAACAATCTGGGCACCATCCATTACGCCAAAAAGAACTATCGCCGGGCCGTCAGTTCGTACCGGCGGGCCCTGCGGCTGACGCCCAACTCCGCCTCGATCCTCAGCAATCTGGGGACGGCCTATTTTGCCCGTAGGAATTACGATGAAGCCTTCAAGACCTACCAGCAGGCACTGGCGCTGGATCCGGAGGTATTTGAGCACCGGGGAGCGGCGGGCGTCATGCTGCAGGAGCGGACAGTGGAAGAGCGGGCGAAGTTCCACTTCTACCTGGCCAAGACCTACGCCAAATCCGGCAACCCGGAACGGGCGTTGAGCTACCTCCGCAAAGCGATCGAGGAAGGCTTCAAGGAGCGCGATCAGATGAAGGAAGACCCCTCGTTTGCCGCGTTGCGCGAATTACCCGAATTTCAGGAACTCTTGCAGTACAAACCGAAGGTGCTTTGAAACAGCGCAGAGCGTGGTATCTACTGGCCGCCAGCGGCCTCTTGTTGACTGACTGCGGACGAAAGCCGGAGGTGCCGGCGTTTTCACGCTTCGTCATCGCTCCGGTGGAAGACCTGACTTCGGGCGACCAACTCGCCTGGATTCCGGAGGCTCTCCGCGCGCTTTTGGCCAGCCAGCTTTCGGCTTCGCCCAAAGTGGAGATAGGCCGCGCCCGGACGCTGGCCGAAACACAGGCCGCGCAAGTGGCGGCGCTCCCGGTCTATTGCCGCTTGGAAGGAACGGCCACGCGGTTGACGCTCCATTGCTGGAAGCCAGGCGGAGACCCGATCCAATCCAGCGGCCCGGTGTCTGATGGTTTGGCGGGCCTGGTGACGCCGGTGGGGCGCTGGCTTGATGCCGAGGCGAAACCCTCTCCGGCCTTGAAATCTGAGGCCTTGAAGGCCTATGGCGAGCGCCGGTATGAAGATGCCGTCGCCATCGAACCGGATTTTGGTTTGGCCTACCAGGACGGAGCGGCGGCTTGGTTGGGCAGCCAGCGGGAAGCGGCCCTGCGGCTGATCGCGGCCGGTATTGCGCGCGGCAAGAATCTCGACGAGCCGACCCAGGCGCAGTTGATGCTGGATCAGGCCACCCTCTCGGGCGATGCCAAGGGCCAGGCTGCAGCGCTGGAGCGACTGAGCCAGCTTCGGCCCAAGGACCCGGTCCGGTTGCGTGGCCTGGTGCAAGCCCAGTTGCGGTCCCGGCAGGCCAAAGCAGCGGCCAGCACGCAGGCCCGCTTAACGGAACTGCTTCCGGCGGATCCGGCGGCCTGGAACGATCTGGGGTACATGCGGGTGTATGCAGGCGATCTGAAGGGCGCGCGCGAGGCCCTGGAGAAGTATCGCCAGCTGACACCCGATCAACCCAATCCGCTTGATTCGCTGGGGGAGGTGCACTTCTATGCGGGAGACTTTGCCGCCGCCGAAGGGTACTTTCTGGAGTCGTTCAAGAAAGATCCGACGTTCCTGACCGGCCAAGGGATGTACAAGGCCGCTTTGGCCCGCTTGATGGCGGGTGACCGGGCGACAGCGGACAAACATTGGAAGGCTTTCCTCGATACCTTGACCGACACGCCGGTCCAGGGCAAAGCGTTTCTTCAAGCTCTGTGGCTCTACTGTTCAGACCGCCCGGCCGAAGCCGAAGCGGCGATGAGGGAAGTCAAAACGCAGTTGGCCGAAACGCATGTCGCACTGTGGAGCCGCTTGCGTGGTGACTCCGCCGGGGCACAGCAAGCGCTACAGCGGGCCTTTCCCACGCGGCAGGTGAATTCTTTGAACGGGCTCCTGGCGCTGTTCGTGAACGCCAGCCCCGCTTCACCCGCGGAGTGGTCCAAACGTGCCGCGGCTCAGTTCTCAGACCCGCGCGTGCGGGGCGTCGGCACCTTGGCGTTGGGCACGGCACTGGTGATGAACCAGCACTACGCCGCCGCTGTCGAACTGTTTCGCAACGGGTTGAATCAGGCACCGATCTCCGAGGACATCGAAGTCCGGGAACTGTTGGCTTGGGCACTGACAGGAGCGGGACAGGAAGCGGAAGCCAAGACATTGCTCGCGCAACATGGAGTTCCGCGTTTGCCAACGGCCACACCGCTCGCCCCGATTCTGATTCGGCGCGCTTACTTGGCGTCGCAAAAGAAGTAGCGGCACCGGGTTGGGTAGGCAGGTGGGGAGCGAACTAGGCCTCCCAGGGACGGTGCGCCGCGCCGTGGTCGCGGTCTTTCACCCGGTCATACATGTGGGAGGCGTTCACCGAACCCAGGCCTTCGTTGTAGAGGCTGGTGAGGCCCAGCGATTCCCGCACGTCTTCGGCAAAGGCATGCAGAGCCACCAACTGTTCCGCCAGGGCCGCTTCGCGCTTACCGCTAGGGGTCTGCCAATACTTCTGGTTGCCGCCATCCACCAGCACGCCGATCTCGTTGCCCACCACGAAGCCCAGCGGATCCAACACGTAGGAGGCGTTGTCTACCTTGACGACAGCCGCACAACGGTCCCGCATGACGGCGGCCTTGCTGTCAGATTTCTTGGCGGCTTTGATGCCCACGCCGGCCATGGCTTTCAAACATTCGTCAAAAGTGTCAATATGCGGCTTCACGCGGCGGAAGAACATACGCCCAGTATAGGATAGTCACCCCGCGGGCGTGTATCGATTGTGCTTGTTCGTGACAACGACTTGTGATGTACTCAAGCCGAGGGATGCGTTCCCTCGAATGCTGACAGGGTTTGTTTGGGGTTCCACGTTGATGAAAACGAAAATCGTTCTTGCATTGCTCACGGCGGCCGCGGCTTTTGCCCAGACCGTTGAAACCATTCCCTTCCGTGCCGTGCTCTCGCCGGCCAATGAAGTACCCGCGATCACCAATTTGGAAGCCAGCGGTGTCGGAACCGTCTGGCTGCACATTGTGCGCGACGCGAGCGGCCGCATTGTCTCCGGCTCAGCGGACTTCAAGGTGGATTACCGCTTCCCCGGCCCGATCAACATTACCGGCATGCATATTCACCGTGGAGCAGCGGGCGCCAACGGCCCGGTCACGATCGATTCCGGCCTGACCCGGCTTGATGCCCAGCCGGCCCGCGGCAGCCTGGTCCGCCAGGGGCAGATCAGCGCCACCAATGAAGCGGCGCTAGCCACGGCCACCGAGATGTTGACCAACCCCGGCGGATTTTACCTGAACGTGCACACCTCCGACAACCCAGGTGGAGCCCTCCGGGCGCAACTGGAACGCGCGCAGATGCGGGTCTTTATGAGCTTGATGAACCCCGGCAACGAAGTGCCCGCCATCAATGACCCCAATGCCTCGGCCGTCTCAACCGTGACGATGCTCTTCACCGCCAACCCGCAAGGCGTGCTGACCTCCGCCAGCTTCAACTTCGACATCAACTACGTCGGGATGCCAGCGGACACCGTCTTCACGGGCTACCACATCCACCGCGGCGCGGCCGGCACCAATGGCCCGGTGACCATCGATTCCGGCATCACCGGGACCAACACAGTGGCCGCCAACCAGAATGGCGCGGGCACCATGAACTTCGACATCGAAGTAAACCTGAATGCGGCCGCGCAGGTGAACACGGCCTACGACATCATTGGAGACCCCGCGGCCTTCTACCTCAACCTGCACACGCGGGTCGCGCCGGGCGGCTTTGTGCGCGGGCAGCTGCGCCGCACCGATGCCATGGTGTTCCAGCAGACGATGCTGCCTTCCAACGAAGTGCCCGCCGTTACGCTGGATGCCACCGCCGCCTCGCGTCAGGTGATCTGGACGCTGCGTGACGATGCCGGCCGGGTGCAGGCAGGCTCTGTCCTGTTTGACCTAAACCACCGCTTCCCGGCCGCCGTCACCTTTACCGGATTGCACATCCACAATGGCTTGGCGGGAGCCAACGGTGGCGTGACGATCGATACGCGCGTCACCGCCGCCGCGCCGGTGGTTAGCACCACGGGCTTCGGCAACATTTACCGTCAGGTAACGGTGAGCAACGCCGCCGGTGTTGCGACCTTGAACACCGTCATCACTGACCCGGCCGCCGCTTACGTCAACCTGCACACCAGCGCCAATCCTGGTGGCGCGGTCCGTGAGCAGCTAGAACCGCGTCCCTTCGGCCTGCCCAGCATTGAGACGGTCATCAGCGGCGTCTCAGACCCGGCCTACCAGACGGTGGCCCCGGGCGGATTGGTTTCCGTCTACGGCCGCAATCTCACCCGCGTCGGTGCCGGCAATGCAGGTTCGCCGTCCGCCAATGCTCCGGGGGAGATCAACGGCACGCGTCTGATCGTCGCCAACCGGGCCGCGCCGCTGCTCAGCGTCGGCGCGCGCCTGGTCGCAGCCCAGGTGCCCACCGATGTCCCGGGCGGGATGCAGCCGGCCTACGTCGTCGGCCCCAACGGCATGTCGAACACCATGAACATTATGGTGGCGAATCCGGCTCCGGCCGTCTTCTTTGATCGCATCGTGCCCCAAGGCTACGTCGCCAGTTCCTACCGGATGAGCGATTCCACCTACATCACCGCGGACAACCCGGCCCGGTCCGGTGACACGGTGCTGTTGTGGGCCACGGGCCTGGGCGCCACCACGCCTGCCCTGGCCACGGGTATCGCCGCCGGAGCGCAGAACACGGTGGCCATGACCCCGGTGGTCACCATTGGCGGTCGCGCCGCGACGGTTACTCTGGCGCAGGCGCTGCCGAATTCGGTGGGCCTCTACTGGATGCTAGTCCGTGTACCCGAAGGGGTCACGGCGGGCTTGGCCCCGGTGGAAGTAAAGCAAGGAACGGCCACGGCCAACCCGGTGCTACTACCGGTCCGGTAGCAGGCCCCGCTGGTCTCAGCGGCGGACGGTGCGATAAGCTGGCCTCTGTGAGAGGTTTTGCCGCTACGTCCGCCGCGACCGGTCTTTTTTCGATCACCATCTGTTTGGCTGGTGCAGCATGGCTGGTTTCGGCACAAAGCCCGAAACCAGCCATTGCTGTTTCTACGGAAGAGCGTTTGGCCCGGCATCGCAACCTGGGCAAGGCGTTCTATGAAAACCCCACCACTCAGGCGCAAGCGGTGGACGAGTTTAAGAAAGCTCTCGCCCTGGCCCCTAATTCGGATCGTGAGCGGTTGAACTACGGCCTGGCTTTGCTGCGCGCCGGCAAGACCAAAGAGGGGATGGCGGAGATCGAAGCCGTCCAAAAGCGCGACCCCAAACTGCCCCACACCTACTTCAACCTGGGCATCGAGCTGAAGAAACTGGGTGACCACGAACGGGCGCTGGCGCAGTTCCAGAAGTTCGTCGAGCTGGTCCCGGCGGAGCCGATCTCCCGGTACAACCTGGGCGTCATGCTGAAGCTGGCTGGCAAGACGCCGGAAGCAATCGTCGAATTTGAACGGGCGGCGAAGTTGGACTCGAATCTGGCGGCCGCCCGCTTCCAACTGTTCAATGCTTACCGCACTTCTGGTCGCGCCGCCGACGCACAGAAGGCGCTGGCGGAATTTCAGCGGCTGAAGAAGGAAGCCGAAGGCGCGGCTGTACCCGAGGATGTCGATTGGAGCGCTTACTCAGAAATTCTTGACCCCGTTCCCCCGCCGCTGGCACCGTTCCGCGAAGTAGAACTGAAGTTTGAGGACAAGATCCTGGCCGAAGGCGCCACCGGTGCCGTCATTGTCGATGGACAAGTGACATGGTGGAACAAGGCCGCCGTCTCCGGCGTCGCGGGTGTCACCGATATCGTCTCCGTCGCCGCAGCGGATTACAACAACGACGGCGTTACGGATCTGGCCGTGGTCACTGGCTCGGGCGCTTCGCTGGTAAAGGCGGGCAAAGTGGAGACCACTCTGCCGGGCCGCTACAACGCCGCCGTTTGGCTGGACTACGACCACGACTACGACCTCGACCTGTTCCTGCTGGGTACGCAATCAAAGCTCTACCGCAACCAAGGCACGGCGGGCTTTGTGGATCGCACGGCGGACTTTCCGTTTGCCGCGGGTGAAGCCGTTGATGGCATCGCCTATCGCTTTGTGCCGGACACCCGCGCCACCGATCTCGCGATCTCTTACCGGGGCCGGGCCGGGACGCTGTATCGTGATCTGCTGTCGGGCAAGTTCAGCGCGGAACCCGCACCGTTTGTGGCGGCGGGCGCAACCAAGTTGATAGCCGCCGACAGCAACGGCGATGGCAAGTACGAGGTATTGTCGAGCGCATCGGCCAAGGCTCCGCTGGCGGCCGACCCTGACAATTCGGGCTTGGTGCGCGCCAACCTGCAGGACAAGATCCTGCCCGGGGCGACGCTGTTCTTGACCGCCGATCTCGACAAAGATGGCCGTGAAGATTATGTCGGCCTGGACGCTCAGGGACGCCTGCATCGTCTGCTAAACCGCACGGTCACGCCGAATCGCTTTATCCGCATCAAGCTGACCGGTGTCAAGAATTTGAAGCTGTCGCCATTTGCGGAAATCGAAGTAAAGGTGGGGGGCCTCTATCAGAAGAAGGTCTATCGCGGCACCCCGCTGGTATTCGGGCTCCGCAACTTCACCCAAGTGGACACCGTACGCATAACCTGGCCCAACGGCCTGATCCAGAACGAACCCAACCAGCCCGCCGGGCGCGAGTACGACTACAAGGAAGCGCAGCGGCTATCCGGCTCATGTCCGATCATTTGGACCTGGGACGGCGACGGCTTCCGTTACATTACGGACGTTCTGGGCGTCGCTCCGCTGGGCGCGGCGGCCGGTGACGGCAAGTATTTTGAGACCGACCATGACGAGTACGTCTTCATCCCCGGCGAAGCGCTGAAGGAGAGGAATGGCTCCCTGGAAGTCCGGCTGACGGAAGAGTTGAGCGAGGTCGCCTACATCGACCAGATCCAGTTGCTGGCCGTCGATCACCCTGCCGATACGCCGGTCTATTCGAACGACAAGTGGAAGTCGCCACCCTATCCGGAGTTCCGCCTGTGGGGTGCCAAGCAGCGTCTGGAGCCACTGGCGGCGCACGACGGCGATGGCCGCGATGTGCGAGCGAAGCTGCTCAAAGCCGACCGCACCTACCCGGACGACTTTCCGCGCACCATGTCCAACCTGGCGCCGATGCATACGCTGACGCTTAAGTTCCCGGAGTCCACACCCGCCCATGCCGCCATGATGATGGCCGGTTGGGTGGACTGGGCCGATGGTTCAACGTTCCTTTCGGCAGCGCAGGAAGACCCCCAGGGTCTGGTGCCGCCCGTGCTGCAAGCGCGCAACGCGGCCGGCGAATGGGTGACCATCCAGCAAGATATGGGCATGCCCGCCGGTAAGCCCAAAGCGATCGTGGTGGACGTACACTTCCCGTCGCACTACCGCGAGCTGCGTATTGTCACAAACCTGTGCGTCTACTGGGACGAGATTTTCCTGTCGCCTGATACGTCGTCCCCGGCCGCCTCCATCACGCGCCTGTCGGCGACGGACGCTCAGCTGAACTTCCGTGGCTTTTCGGCCAACAAGGTCCATCCGGAGCGCAAGCAGCCGGAAGAGTTCTTTTATCCCAACCCTGACCCGTTGTCGCTGTGGAACCCCACGCCCGGCCGTTACACGCGCTACGGTGCCGTGGATGGCTTGCTGAAGGATGCCGACGATCGGATGGCGCTAATGGGATCGGGCGATGAGATCCGGTTACTGTTCAATGCCCGAACGCTGCCTGTATTGAAGACCGGCTGGAAGCGGGATTACCTGCTGCTGGTCGATGGCTGGGCTAAGGATCGCGATGCCAATACCGCCCATTCGCAAAACGTCGATCCCCTGCCCTTCCATCGAATGTCAGGCTACCCGCTCGGAAAGCAGGAATCGCACCCGGATGGTCAGTACCGCCAGCAGTTCAACACGCGACCCGGGTTGCGGTTGATTCGCCCGCTGGTACCGGCCGGAGGCCTGGAATGAGCTCGCTACTCAAGTGGTCCGGCTGGGCGCTGCTCGCGTTTCTGCTCTCAACGGCCTACATCTTCGCCGTCGATGCCCCCACGCTGTTCTACGTCGGCAACGTCCTCCTGCACTTCTTTGGCGGCATCGCGATGGTGCTGGTGGGGACGGCGTTGCTGTGGCGTTACCGGGAGTCACTGAGCAGGCGGCATTGGATCGCCACTGGACTGGGGCTGCTCTCACTGATTCCGGCGGCCTACTTGGTGGTGGTGCACAACACGCTCGATCAGCGGAACGTGCTCTATGCCCACATCGCACTGGCGACGCTGGCCGTTCTGTTTTTGGAGAAGAGATTCCGCTACGCCGCGCTGGCTCTGGCCGCGGTGGCATTGATTGTCCGGCAGTTGCCCGGTGACAACGGGAAACTGACTAACGCCAAAGTCGTCCCGGTCTCGATGGAAGAAGAAGGGCAAGGCCCGCAGGCGCCCCACACCAAGGGCGTCAAGGGTCCATTCTGGCCCTCCGCCGCGCAAACCAACACCGGCGGCACGATTCCTTCAGACTTCTTCATGGATTCCAAGCAGTGCGGCAGTTGCCACAAGGATATCTACGAGCAGTGGAACTCGTCGATGCACCACTTTGCCAGCTTCAATAACCAGTTCTACCGCAAGTCCATTGAAGACATGCAGCGCATCCAGGGTTCAACGCAGCCCTCCAAATGGTGTGCCGGTTGCCATGATCACGCGGTGCTGTTTAATGGCCGGTGGGAGACGCCGATCAAGGATCAAGTGCAGACGCCGGAGGCGCAGAACGGCTTGGGCTGCATGTCCTGCCACTCCATCGTTGCCGTCAATGGCAGTGCGGGCAATGGCGGCTTTACGATCGAGTATCCGCGCCTGCATGAACTGGCCGCCAGCAAGAATCCGGTGCTGCGGAAGGTGGACGAGCTGTTCACTTTCCTCGACCCCGGCCCGCACCGCAAGCAGTTTCTGAAGCCCTTCATGAAGTCGAATTCGGAGTTCTGCTCCAGCTGTCACAAGGTGCACCTGGATGTGCCCGTGAACAACTACCGCTGGGTGCGGGGCTTTAACGACTACGACAACTGGCAGGCCAGCGGCGTCTCCGGCCAAGGTGCGCGGAGCTTCTATTACCCGGCAAAGACATCAGCCTGCTCCGATTGCCACATGCCGCAGGTGGCGTCCAAAGACCCCGGCAATCGCGATGGCATGGTGCACAACCACCGTTTCCCCGGAGCCAATACGGCTGTGCCGACGGTGAACGGTGACCAGGCCCAATTGAGCGAGACCGAGAAGTTTTTGAAGAACGGCTTTATCTCGGTGGACATCTTTGCCGCGTCACCGGTGGAAGATTCAAAAGGCGCGCTGGAAATGCAGCGCCGCGCGGGCGAGACTTCGCAGAAGCTCTCGTCCACCATGGCCGTCGGCGAAGAAGGTGACGCGACCGGTCCGGCCTACATTCGTGAGGTCGGCAAGGTGGCCGCGCCGGTCGATACGGCGGGCTTCAAGCTGGAGCCGGGCTCCACCGTTCGCCTCGACGTCGTAGTGCGGACCCGTAAGATTGGCCACTTTTTCCCCGGCGGCACTGTCGACGCCTTCGACATTTGGATGGAGTTGATCGGCAAGGATTCCAGCGGCCAAACCGTCTTCTGGAGCGGCATGGCAGAAGATGGCGGCGCCGGTCCAGTAGAGCGCGGCGCGCACTTCTATCGCAGCTACATGCTTGATGGCGATGGCAACATGATCAACAAGCGCAATGCCTGGCAGGCCCGCAGCGTGCTCTACGTCCGCCTGATCCCGCCCGGCGCTGCTGACACCATCCACTACCGCGTGAATGTGCCCAAGGACGTGAAGGGTCCGATCACGTTTGAGGCGAAGCTGAACTACCGCAAGTTCGCGCACAGCTACACGCAGTACGCCTATTCGAGCGCGCCCGATGTTTCCGGCCCGGTGAAGCAGACGCCCACGCTGCCGACCGTCGTGTTGGCCGAAAAGAAGCTGACCCTGGGCATTGGCAAGACCGACTGGTTGCCGAAGGTAGCGAAGGCGGACCGTGAGCGCTGGAACGACTGGGGCATCGGCATGCTGCTGCAAGGTGACTTGAAGGGCGCCGAATACGCCTTCAAGAAGGTTACCGAAGCGGAGCCTGAGTATGCCGATGGGTGGCTGAACGTGGCCCGAGCGTTGATCCAGGAAGGCGAGACGGAAGCCGCCAAGCCCTATATCGAGAAGGCGATGTCCATCAATGCCAAGCTGGGCCGCGTGCACTTTTTCAAGGCCATGATCCAGAAGGCCGATGGTGACTACGACGGTGCGCTGGCGTCGCTGAAGACCACCGAAGCCCTGTATCCGCGAGACCGCGTGGTACTCAACCAGATGGGCCGGGTGCTGTTCTTGAAGCGCGACTACGCCGCAGCCGTGGCGGCGCTGGAGCGAGTGCTGGCCGTAGATACCGAAGATGTTCAGGCACACTACAACCTGATGCTTTGCTACCGCGGCTTGGGCGACACTGAGAAGGCGGCCCGCGAAGAAAAGCTGTTCCGGCGCTTCAAGGCCGACGAATCAGCCCAGGCGATCACGGCCAAGCCGCGCAGTACCAGCCCGGAAGACAATAACGAACGACAGGCAATCCATGACCACGAAAGCGTTCCTCGCTTCATGTTTACTCCTCCGCCCGGCAGCACTGGTGCCCGTGGGCCTGCTGTATCAAGCGTCGCTGGTACCCCTGGCGGCGCAAAAGCCCCCATCGCCAGCAGCAAAGCTGGCCAGCGGCGTCCAGTTCCTGGACGTGACAGCAGCAGCGGGAATTAGCTTCACCCACAACTCGGGCCGCGCGGGCAAGAAATGGCTGCCGGAGACGATGGGTTCCGGCTGTGCCTTCTTCGATTTTGACGGTGACGGCTGGGCGGACATTTTGCTGCTCAACTCGAAAGATTGGGCGCCACGCGGCCGCAAGTCCCTGCCCGCTCTCTACCGCAACCTGGGCAACGGCAAGTTCCAGAACGTCACCGTGGGCAGCGGCCTCGATCTCGAGATGTATGCGATCGGCGTGGCCGTGGCGGACTACGACAATGATGGCCGCGAGGATCTCTACATTACCGCGCTCGAAGGAGACCGCCTCTTCCGCAACCTGGGCGCGGGCAAGTTCTCTGATGTCACCAAGGCGGCCGGGATCGCCAATGCGGCGTTTGGTACTTCCGCCGCGTGGCTCGACTATGACCGCGACGGCAAGGCGGACCTGTTCGTGGCCAACTACGTCAACTGGCAATCGAAGAACGACCTGTGGTGCTCCATGGACGGCCAGACCAAGTCCTACTGCACGCCCGAATCGTACAAAGGCCTTCCGGCGAAGCTCTACCGGAACCTGGGCGATGGCCGGTTCGCCGACGTCACTGCCAAGGCCAAGGTGGGCGACCTCAATTCCAAGGCCCTGGGAATTGCGGTGATGGACTACAACGGCGACGGCTGGCCCGATCTGTTTGTGGCCAACGACACGCAGCCCAATAAGCTCTATCGCAACAACAAAGACGGTACCTTCACCGAAGAGGGAGTGGCCGCGGGCGTGGCGTTTGGCGAGGACGGCGTGGCCCGCGGAGCCATGGGGGTCGACGCAGCCGATTATGACCGTTCCGGACGCCCGCACCTGATCGTCGGCAACTTCACCAACCAGATGCTGTCGCTCTATCACAACGAAGGCAAGGGCCTGTTTGTGGACGAAGCACCGCGTTCCAGCCTGGGCCGCTCCTCGCTGCTGTCGCTGACCTTCGGCGCCTTTTTCTTCGACTACGACCTGGACGGTTGGCCCGACATCTTCTGCGCCAACGGCCACATCGACGAAGAGATTGGCCGCGTCCAGCCCAAAATCCAGTACAAGCAGCCGCCGCTGCTGTTCCACAACGCGGGCGCCTCAGCCAAGAATGGCGCGCGCTTCGACAACGCCACGGCATCGCAGCCGGAAGCCTTCCGGCGAGCGATTGTTGCACGCGGGGCGGCTTATGCCGATTTCGATCATGATGGCGACCTGGACATGCTGATCTCCACCAACCACGGCCCGGCGTACCTCTATCGCAATGAAGGCGGCAACCGGAACAACTGGATCTCGCTGCGCCTGCGGGGCGGTGCGTCGAACAAGTCCGCACTGGGAGCCGTCGTGCGCCTGGAGAGCGCGTCCGGCAAGCAGTGGCAGATGGTGAAAAGCGGGTCCAGCTACGCTTCGCAGTCGGACTTGGCGCTCACCTTTGGCCTGGGCCAGGACAAAGCGGCCACCATCATCGACATCGAATGGCCCAGCGGCAAGAAGCAACGGTTGACCGGTATGGCCCTGAACAAGCAACATCAAATAGACGAACCCAAATGAACAATCTCCTCTTTCCCATCGCTGCCATCACCGACGAGTTTTCGCCGGACCTGAAAGGCGCGCTTGACCCCATGACCGAGATCGGCATGACCGGCGCGGAGCTGCGCGTCGTCTTCGGCAAGAACATCATGGACCTGACCGATGATGAAGTGAAGCAAGCCACCGAGCTGCTGGCGGAACGCGGCATCAAGGTGATCTCCATTGCCTCGCCGATTCTGAAGTGCGTCCTGCCTGGCGGCGGCGACGTGGACAGCCGCTTCCAACAGGACATTTTCAACTCCAAGCACACCTTCGACGATCAGCCGCGTCTCGCCGACCGGGCCATTAAGATCGCCGAGATTACCGGTGCCAAGATCATCCGCGTCTTCTCCTACTGGCGCACGGTACAGCCCGAGGCTTGCTTCGACGCGGTCGTGACAGCGCTGAATGGCTTGTCGGACAAGTTCGGCTCCGCCGGGCTGATTTGCGGCCTCGAGAATGAGCATGCGTGCAACATCGCCACGGCGGCGGAATCAGCCAAGGTGCTGGCGGCGGTGGAGCATCCCGCGCTGAAGCTGGTCTGGGATCCGGCCAATGCGCTCTGCTCCGGCGAAGTGCCGTATCCGGGCGGCTACAACCTGTTGCCCAAGGGCCGCGTGGGCCACGTCCACATCAAGGATTGCCACATCGAGCATCAAGCCGACGGCAGCCACAAGCCCATCTGGGGCCCCGTAGGAACGCGTGCGGTGGACTGGAAGGGCCAGATTGCGGCGCTGAAGGCCGACGGCTACCAGGGCTTCATCAGTCTCGAAACCCACTGGGGCGGCCCGGGCGGCAACAAGTGGGAAGGCTCGCGGATCTGCGGCTGGAATCTGCGCGGTCTGGTGGCGGCGGTTTAGCCGCCATCCAGCTCATTTGGTACCGAGCTGGTCCTCGATGCGGCTGACGCGGACTTCGAGTTTGTCGATGCGGTGGTCCAGCTCGGCAAACTTGATCAGAAGCTCACTGTGATTCTTGGCCATCTCGGCACGCAAAAGATCGCGGAGATCGTTCATCCGGGTGTTGAGATGGGTTTCAAGTGTCGAAAGCCGAGAATTGTTCATCAATACCCCGACCATCACGATTACCAGGGTGCTCACTGGACCCACCGTGAGGACTAGGATTTGCTGGCCATCCATAGTCGAAGTCTAGCATCGAAGCCAGCGCCTGGATCGGCTGGAAGACCTGGATTGAGGACGATTCTGGGACGGCTACTCAAGAGTCGCCACTTAGCGCATCAACAAAAATGCCCAGTGGCCCAGGCAGGCACCGATGCTGGCTCCGGCGATCACATCACTGAGGAAGTGCATCCCCAGCACCACTCTTGAGGTCCCGATGGACAGGCCGAAGAAGAGTAGCAAGGGCATCAGGCCGGGAAAGAACTGCCCTACGGAGAAGGCGACCGCAAAAGCCGTGATCGTGTGGCCGGACGGGAACGAGAACTGATCCGGGGGCAGCAGCGTGGCCCAGCAGTGCGGCTCCAGCGCACAAGGGCGGCGGCGTCCCGCCAGGCGCTTCAGCCATAGGAACAACGCCACGCCAGTACCAGCGGCCAGAAACGCTGAGGCAATCACGCGGAAGCGGTTGGGTTCCGGTGACAACGCCACCACCACCGCCAGCGCGTACCACAACCAACCATCGCCGCCGCGGGTGGCCGCAATCATCCACATGCGGAACCACATGGGGGCGCTCCACCGGTTTACCCGGCGCATGAGACGGTGATCTCGTGTCTCGATAAAGTCGCGAAAACCGATGATAGGTGAGCCCATGGGGGGAGGCTTCTCTCCAGTCCCATATTCCGGGAACTGCATAACATCCTGGTGACAGCTGGAACAAACATTCGTGAAAGATTATGTTTGCAATCGTCCGGCCCCTCTCACGGTTGTACGATGAGTAGTCGGAAGACGGCCAGCGCCTTTTGCTGGCACTCCCGGCCGGGCGCGCTCCCGAGAGAATTGGAAGCAGCCTGCCATCTGCAAAGTAGCATGAAACGAATCGATTTCGTCTTTTTTGACGCCGGCGGCGGACATCGCGCTGCGGCCAATGCCCTGAAACTGGCAATTGAGCAGTCGGGCAAGCCCTGGCAGGTCCGCCTGGTGAACCTTCAGGAAACCCTCGACCGGCTGGATGTCATCCGCCAGGTGACGGGCATCCGCATGCAGGACGTCTATAACCTGTTGCTGCGCAAGGGTTGGACGCTGGGTTCGGAGTACATGATTCCGCCCATGCACTGGCTGATCCGGATGAACCATCCGCGAATGGTGAAGTTTCTCGAAGAGTTCTGGGCTACTGATGCGCCGGATCTGCTGGTCAGCGTGGTCCCGAATTTCAATCGCACCTTGCACCAGGCCTACCAGTCAGCAAAACCTGACGGCAAGATGGTGACCATCCTCACCGACATGGCCGACTATCCACCAGATTTCTGGATTGAGCGTGACCAGCAGCAGTGGTTCATTTGCGGCACCGAGAAGGCCGTTCAGCAGGCACGCGAGATGGGCCACCCGGCGGAACGGGTCCTGCCCGCCTCCGGCATGGTACTCCACCCCCGTTTTTACCAGCTCCCGCAAGTGGACCGGACGGCGGAGCGGTTGGAGCTGGGTCTCGACCCCAACAAGCACACAGGCCTGGTGATGTTTGGCGGCTACGGCAGCAGCACCATGCTGAACATCGCCCGGCGCGTTTCGGAAGCCAAGCTGGACGTGCAGCTGATCTTTATCTGCGGCAAGAACGAGAAGCTGAAGGCGCAGCTGAAGGCCGAGAAGTTCTCGATGCCCGTGTTTGTCGAAGGCTTCACCAGCGAAGTGCCGTACTTCATGCAACTGGCGGACTTCTTCGTCGGCAAGCCCGGCCCGGGCTCGATCAGCGAGGCGCTGCAGATGAAGCTGCCCGTGATCGTCGAACGGAACGCCTGGACGCTGCCGCAGGAGCGCTTCAACACGGATTGGGTGCTGGAAAAGCAAGTCGGTATGGTGCTGTCCAGCTTTGACCAGATCGCTGAAGCCATTCGCAATCTGCCGGTGGAACAGTACCGGGCGCGCGCCGCGGCGCTGAATAACCAGGCCGTCTTTGAGATCCCCGAAATGTTGGAGAGAATCTTGGGATGAAGTTTCACGCGTCTGCGACCGTGCTGGCCCTCACTGCGGCCCTTGCCTTCCCCGCCCTTTCGCTGGCCCAACCCGCCAATGAGCCGTTCTTGAAGTGGCTGGACGCGACCGCCCAGAAGCAACTGGCCGACCGTGATGCGGTCATCCGCGCCATCCGCACGCCGGAACAGGTGGCCGCCCGCAAGCAGTACGTCCGCGCCAAGCTGCTGGAGCTGATCGGCGGCCTGCCCAACTATCAGGGCCCGCTGAACGCGCGCAAGCTTTGGCAGAAGGACATGGGCCGCTACGTGATCGAAGGCATTACGTATGAGAGCCTGCCCAGCTATGTCGTGACGGCCAACCTCTACCGGCCCCGCGCCATTGGTCGATATCCGGCCGTGCTGTTCCCGCTGGGCCACTGGGATATCGGCAAGGCGGCTGCCCAGCGCATCGCCGCCAATTTGGCCATCAAGGGATTTGTGGTGCTGGCCTTTGACCCGATGGGCCAGGGCGAGCGGCAGCAGAGCTACGACAGCCGCATGGCCCGCTCGCTGATTGGCGGCTCCACTGAGCAGCACTTCATGAATGGCGCTTTGGCCACCATGGCCGGCGGCAACGTGGCGCGCTACTTCATCTGGGATGGCATGCGCGGCATCGACTATCTGCAATCGCGCGAGGAAGTGGACCCCAGCCGGATCGGTTGTACGGGCTGCTCCGGCGGCGGCACGCAGACCACCTACATCTCCGCGCTCGATGACCGCGTGAAGGTAGCGGCCCCCGCTTGCTACATGCAGAGCTTCAAGCTGCTCTTCTCCGGCACCATTGGCGATAGCGAACAGAGCTTCGCCAACTTTATTTCGAGCGGCCTCGATCAGACCGATTACGTCGAACTGTTTTCGCCGAAGCCGTGGCTGATCGCCAACACCGAAAAAGACTTCTTCACCCCTGCCGCCGCCAAGATCGTCTACGAAGAAGCACGTAACTGGTACGAGATGCTGGGCGCCCAGGAGAAGGTGAAGTGGGTGGTGGGCCCGGGTGGTCACGGCACGCCGCTGAACGTCCGGGAGGCGATCTACGACTGGATGATCCGCTGGATCGGCGATGGCCAGACCTCGTCGAAGGAAGAAGAGATCGACATGCTTCCGGATCTGGAGCTGAACGTCACACCCGGCGGGCAGGTGGGCGGCGTGGATCTCTACACGCACATTGCGAAGGAACTGAAATCGCCATCCGCCATCCCCGCTTTGCCGGATGATCCCTATCCGGTGAATGAGAAGCTGCTGGAAGGCACGGGCTCGACGGCGGTGGTGGTGGTGGAAACCGGCACGTTGCCCGGCTATCGCGCGGAGCAGTTGCACAAGCGCGGCGTCACCGTGCTGGCCATCAACCCGCGTGGCTACCCGGTGGCCCGATACCCCTACTATTCCGGCGATTGGGCCACCAATGAGCGAGCCTGGCTGATCGGCAAGAACCTGCCCTTGATGCGCGCCGCCGACATTGCCGCCGCCGCCCGCAAGTTAAAGGCTCGTCCCGGCGTGGATCGCGTGCTGGTGCAGGCCAGCGGCGTGGGCGGCTGGTGGGCCATCTACGCGCTGCAGAACGAACCGGCGATCACCAAAGCCTGGGTGGACAAGACGCCGCACTCCATCCGTGCCGCCTTTGATCAGCCGGTGCATCAGGACTTGCACGATGTGGTGATCCCGGGCGTCGTGCCGGACGTCAAGCCCAGCCGCCGTTTGCTCTGGACCGACCCGACGGACTGGATGCGCAACGTGATCAAGGTGCCCGGCGAATATGTCTACCGGCAGGTGATCTACGATGACGATAGTGAACGGCTGATCACGCTTTTCTTGAAGTAGCCGCAAACCCCGCGCTTGATCAAGGCTCGCTGGCTAGGGGCGCTTGCCCGACAACCACTCATCGCGGTGTGCGTTGCGCCCCTGGGGCTCCACTTTGCCGCTGGGGGAGATCTTGAGGCCAAACCAGGCAGCGGCCTCTTTGTAGTCCAGTTCGTCAGTCGTAAAGAAGTACGGCTTGATGTCCACGCCCGCTACCTCCGCAAAGTCATCCAGCGTATAGCCTCGTTCGCGCGGATAGCGCCGCAGCATCTCACTCATCACCTTGTCGAGCGTGCGCACGCCACCAGAAGCGGCCTGGATGCGGGCATCCAGTACAAACGCCACGACAGCACCCTTGGTGTAGTAGCTGACGGTGGTGCGAGGCGAATTCTCGTTGGGCTTGTAGAACTTGATCCAGGTATCGAAGCTGGAATCGGCCAGTGATTGTAAGCGCCGCCCTTCGCTGCGCTGCAGTCCTTCCACCAGTTTGCTGAGTTCATCGAAGAACTCGGCTTCACTAATCACGCCCGCACGCCGGAGGCTCAAGACGCCGTAGTAGGACGTGAAGCCTTCGGCGATACCGAGCGACCGGGTGTACTGCTCTTCTTCATACTCGCCCGGAGTGATCTCGCGCGGGCGAAGGCTCTTGACGTTCCAGGCATGGAATAGTTCGTGGCTGGCCAAACCCATCCAGCGCACATACGTCTCCCGGCGGCGCGTGGCATCGGGGGAGGTCATCATCACGGTGCACTCCTGATGCTCCATGCCACCGCCCTTGCCGGAGAGGACGTTGAGGAACAGGTAACGCTTGTAGGGGAAGAACCCCGCGACATCACGCTGCGCGCGCACGATGCGGGCCAGGTCGGCCGTTGATTGCGGACCATCCCACTGCGTCCGGTCACCGCCGATGTTCACCAGCGCATGCTGGATGCCGTCCACGTCGAAGCTATACATCTTGGCATTGCCGGCAACAATCGGGGCATCCACGAGTTCCTCGTAACTGCCCGCGCGATAGTGTCGCGGACCTACTTCCGGCATGGAGGTGACCACATCCTTCCAGGCGGGAGGCACCTCCAGCCGGACCTCATGCGGCCGGTCCGGCCCACTAGCCAGCGTCAGATAGACGGGCTGGCCGTTCAGCAGGGCGAACTCATTGTCGACATAGGCGTCCTGCACATTCATCGAATGGGCAAACAACCGGTAGCGGACGGTGACGGAGGGCTGGCCACCAGTACGCACGCGCCAGCGGTTCTTGCGGACTTTCTCAGCCCCCAAGGGGGTGGTGAGCGTCTCCACGTTCTGGGCATACTCACGGATTACATAGGGCGTCCACACGGCCATTTTCAGCGTGATCTCCGCCGCCCCAGCGGTGGGGTAAACCGCTTCTACGTCCAAGTGGTGGCCCGCCGGATCAGGAAAGCGCAACGTGTAACGAATGGGTTCCAACGCGCCTGACCGATCGGCTAGGGGCTGCGACCAGGCCGAACCTGCGAACATCAGAAGGAGCAGAACAAGCTGCGCCCCAATCATTCTCATGGCTGAACCCACCCCCAAAAAAGACAAGCGCCCCACCTCCGTGCGGCTGCGCGAATTGATGCCGGACATTATCGCGCTGGTAAAGCCGCGCCGGGCGATCTTGGGGTTAGGGCTGGTGCTCATGGTCATTAACCGGGTGGCGGGCCTCGTACTACCCACTTCGACAAAGTATCTAATTGATGATGTTATCGGCAAACGGCAAACGGAAATGCTGGGGCCATTGTTGGGCGGCGTGGTGGTGGCGACGCTGATTCAGGGCGTCACGTCTTTCTCGCTCACCCAATTGATTTCCAAGGCTGGGCAGCGCTTAATCACGGAAATGCGGATGCGGGTGCAGAAGCATGTGGGCCACCTGCCGGTCAGCTATTACGATTCCAACAAGAGCGGGGCGCTGGTGTCGCGCATCATGAACGACGTCGAAGGCATCCGCAACCTGGTGGGCACCGGCTTGATCGAACTGATCGGCGGCCTGCTGACCGCGGCGCTAGCGCTGGTGATGCTGCTCCGCATCAGCCCGATGCTGACCGGCATTGCGCTGGCCGTGATTCTGGTGTTTGGCGCCGTGCTGAGCCGCGCGTTTTCCAGCGTCCGGCCCATCTTCCGCGAACGAGGCAAGATCACCAGTGAAGTCACCGGACGGTTGACGGAATCGCTGGGCGGCGTGCGTGTCGTGAAGGGCTATCACGCCGAGGCGCGCGAAGAAAAGGTGTTCGCCGACGGCGTGCAGCGGCTGCTGGAAAACATCATGAAGTCGCTGACTGCCCTTTCAACGATGAGCCTCTCGTCCACCATCTTGATGGGCGTGGTGGGTGCGCTGGTGATGTACCTGGGCGCAAAGCAGATCATTGCCGGTGAACTGACGTTGGGCGGTTTCGTCACCTTCACCGTCTTCCTGGGCTTCCTCGTAGCGCCCGTGTTCCAGATTGTCGGCATCGGCACCCAGTTGACCGAAGCCTTTGCCGGACTGGAGCGCACGCGCGAAGTACTCCGCGAACGGCGCGAAGACGAGGATCCCAAGCGGCAACTGGCGATCGGCACCGTGAATGGCGAAGTCGAGTTCCACCACGTCGACTTCTCCTATGAAGAAGGTAAGGAAGTGCTGCACGATGTTTCGTTCACCTCCTCACCGGGCACGGTGACCGCGCTGGTGGGGCCGTCGGGATCGGGCAAGTCGACGATTATCGGGCTGGTCGCGGCGTTCCATTCGCCCACCCGAGGCGAGGTGCTGATTGACGGCACGGACCTGTCGACGGTGCGGCTGGACTCCTACCGCTCCCAGTTGGGTGTCGTGCTGCAGGAGACGTTTCTGTTCGACGGCACCGTGCGCGAGAACGTGGCCTTCTCGCGGCCGGACGCCACCGAAGAGCAGATCATGGCGGCGTGCCGGATGGCGCGCGTGGATGAGTTCGCCGAACGTTTCGAGAAGGGCTACGAGACCATCGTCGGCGAACGCGGCGTCAAGCTCTCCGGTGGCCAGCGCCAGCGAGTCTCGATTGCCCGCGCACTGCTGGCGGACCCGCGCATTCTGATTCTCGACGAAGCGACATCAAGCCTCGATTCCGAGTCGGAAGCGTTAATACAGGAAGCTCTGGCCCGCCTGATGCAAGGCCGCACGACGTTCGTGATCGCCCATCGGCTGTCCACCATCCGCAAGGCCGATCAGATCCTGGTGATCGATGGCGGCAGCGTAGCGGAGCGTGGCCGCCATGAAGAGCTCTACGCCGCCCAAGGCCGTTACTGGGATCTCTATACCAAGCAGCATGGTTTTGAGAGCAATCTCTTCCTGCCCAGCGCCGAAGAAGTGGAGCAGGAGCGGCCCAAGGTGAAAACGGCCGACACCAGCTTCCAGGGCACGATGCGGCTGTAGGCCCGCCAAGCCGCTAAGTCGCAGCCCTCAGCCGTTCTTTGTGCCTTGGCGTGTTTGCGGGAAGCTTCCAGGGCTCATTCACACGACCGCCGACAAAGGGCAAGACCGAGTCAAGCAAGTGACGTCGCACCGGCCCTTCATCGAAGCACCTGCGCGCTTTATTGCGCGCGACCCGGCACTGCGGCCCTACCAGGTCTTCTTCATCACCCGCACGATCGGGTAGGCGTTGTGGTCGAACTCATAGTAGGGTGACCGCTCAAACCACCAGGCGACGCGGGCGCGGGTGTTGCGAGCGAAGGCGGGGTCGGCGGCGACTTTGGCGTCGAACTCTTTCTTCAACTCCGGGTGGAGCTTGGCCATCTCCTGTGCGATGGGCTCCATGATGTAGTCGCCGAAGTATTCCTTCTGCTCAAAGATGGCGAGCATCAGCCCCCAGCGGACCAGCGAATCCGGGGCGTCTGGCTCCAGGATGTTCAGGGCGACGCGGGCGGCGCGCTGGTTCATGGGCACGTAGACGGACCCGGCGGCGAACTTGCGGCGTTCGGTCAGCTTCTGCGTCTTGAAGCTGGGGGCGACGCGGCCTTCGAAGGGTTGTGGGGAGAGTTTGACGTCGTAGAAGTGGTACGTCTCAAACTCGGCTTCAACGTCTTTTGTCAGCTTTTCGGTCTTCAGTCCGTGCGCATTGACGCGGTCGATGACATCCTGCCATTCAGCGGGGATCAGGTAGCCGACAGGGATGGAGGCGCTGGCGGTGGCGGTGACTTTGCCGAACACCTTGGTGGGCACGTCATTCACTTCTTTGGTATAGACCGTTACTGGACCACCGGCCAGGTCGCTCTGCTTGGCCGTCGCCTTCAGGCCGCGGTAGGTGTAAGGGCTGGGCTGGGCGAAATCGAGCTTGCCATCGAGATAGAGCGCGGTGGAGGAGCCAGCCAGCGCGGCAACAGCTTTGTCGGCTTCACGCACGGCGGTCATCAGAGCTTGCGGGTCCCGCACGACGGCTTCGATGGAGCGGCGCATGACATCGTAGTGTGCCCAGGTGCGCGTCTTAAAGCTCTTCAGCGAGTGCGTTTCGACCAGCAGCGCCGGACGGTTCTGCACGGCGGCGTAGCCATGCGAGAAGCGTGGCGTGTAGGTGGAGCGGGCAAAGCCAGACACTCCATCGGGCCCCCGGCCGCCGGCGCGCGGCGTGTTGCCGCCTAGCCCCATCGCCATGCCGTACCAGCCCATGATGTGGCCGTCGGTGGCCATGGAATCGTTGAGGTAAGGCAGGTACCGGTCGGTCACCCACTGGCCGGCGGTGGGCCAGATCTCCTGGTTCTGGACGGCGTCGATGGTGATGTCGTACTGGAAGTCCGCGCCATCGGTGACGTGGTTGTCCAGGAAGAAATCCGGCAGCCAGGCATTCCACAGCTTCAGCCAGGCGCGCATTTCCGGGGCGTCGGCCTTGATGAAGTCACGGTTGAGGTTGAGGCGCTGCGCAGTGGCGCGGAAGCCCATCTCCTTGGGTCCGTCCTGGTTGATGCGCTGGAAGGCGCTGAACCGCTCATGCCCATCGACATTGAAGACGGGGATGTTGACGATGATCACCTTGTCCAGCCAGGCGGCGTACTTCTTGGACACGACCATGTCCCGGATCAGCATCTCAGACGCTTCCTTGCCGTCCACTTCGCCCGGATGGATGCAGCTTTGGAGCATCACAATCGCCTTGCCCGACTTCTTCGCCGCTTCCGGCGTGAAGGCCTTGTCCTTGGAGACGATCACCGCGATCATGTCGCGGCCTTGCGGCGTCTTGCCGAAGGTGACCACCTTGACGTAGGGCGAAGCTTTCTCGAGCTTGCGCGCCAGGTCCACGGAGTCGCTATAGTGCGCCGTCTCGGCATAGTTGGTTTTTTCGGCCAAGGTGAGCAGTTCCTTGGGTGAGGCGGCTGTCGATTCCGCTAGTGACTTGGCCGCAGAGGCCAGGGGCGGCTCAAAAGCCGTCTTCGGCGGGAAGTTGGGCATTTCGACGGTTTTGGGCCGAGGCTCCAAACGGGGGGCGGGGATGGGCTGGGCGAATAATAGTGAACTATAGAACCCAAAGGCAAACCAGTGGCGCATTCCTTGATGGTAACGGCTGATCACAGCTTGGTGCCAAAAGGTTGGGCGGAAGCGGGAGGATCCGGCTGCGTGCGCCTGGGGGAGGCGCGCCCTAGATTACGACCACTTGCAAACCCGGTACGCGTTCAAAATCAAGGGGATTGCGAGTGCCGACGGCATAACCAAGCTCCAGCGCAGATGCCGCGATCATCAGATCGCCCAGCGGCAGATTGACCCCGCGAGCTGCTTGTTCGCCCCCTACACGGGCCACAATTTCCGCAGTGGCTTCCGTGAATGCGTGCACCGGAATAGCCGACCGCAGGTCGTCCAGAAAGTTCCGGCGGCGCCGTCTGATCTCTTCGTTGGGAGCTCGGTAGATGCCATGCCCAATCTCAGCCATAGTGACCGCAGAGAGGACGATTGGCAAGTCACTGACGAATCGTTGAATACCATCGATCGCCAGGACAGCGGTCAAGCCGCGTCGTTCTGCCGCGATCAAAACACTGGAATCGAGCACTAATCCCAGGATGGGGGATTCCATGGCTGGCGATGAGCCTCAATGCCTTCCTGAATATCGCGCGCAAAGTCATCATCCATAACCGCGGTTGAGCCTCTCGCCGCCAAGTCAGCGACGATCTCGGATATTAGGCGTCCCGCAGGCTTTGAGGACTTCAATACAGCGACGGCCTGGTGGTCCTGCTCAATCACGATCTCGACGCCACTCCGCACTCTGGCGAGAACAGCATGGAGGTCGCGAGCTAACTCGGCTTGGGTCATATGGACGGTTGCCATAGTTCTCATTATTGCGCGAGTGGACAGCCTATCCGTCGCACCAAAGACACCCCCAAGAGTGTCGCCTACCAGCGAATCTTGGCCGGAAAGTATTCGGCGATCAGCTCTTCGTAGTAGGGGCGCAGGGCAACGGCGTCGGGTTTGGCGTGGCCCTTGGAATAGAGATCGTAGGGGTTGAACTTCTTTACCCACTCGAACATTTCGTGATCGTGCGCCGTCATCAGGTGCGTGTAACCGTTTTCGCGATGCTGGGGGTAGAAGCTGTGGTAGCGGATCATGTACTGCGCGGGTTCCGGCAGATAGTCGCGCGTCACGTGGTAGAGGTACTCATCGTGGCCCCAGGACATGTCCACCTGGCTCAGGCCGCCGTGGAGTTGGTAGACGCCTTCGGGGGTCTGGTACTCGGGGATGTTCTTGTCCGGGTTGCCTTCGAAGAACTGGTGGAAGACGATCTTGTCGGACCAGGCGCAGCCGACCGGGAAGGTGTCGCCGACGACGGCCCACTGGGGCTCGCCATAGAGGCACAGCACCTTGCCCAGGTCGTGGATCAGGCCGGTCAGCACCATCCAGCGCGGATGGCCATCGCGGCGGATGGCTTCGGCGGTCTGGAGGTTGTGCTCAATTTGCGACAGGTCAGTGTCGGGGTCGGAATCGTCCACCAGGGTGTTCAAGTACTCCATCGCTTCCCAGATGCCCATCTGAGACCGGTTCAGGCTGCCGTACTCGGCTTTCTTGGCGCGAGCGAAGTCGCGGGTCTGCTGGGTGTGGTTCAGGCGGTAGAACTCGCGCACGACGGGTGGGGCGGTGGTGTAGTCGCGAAAGGCGGTTTCCTCGCGGCCTTCCTGGTAGCGTGACTTGACGTCGTCATCCCACTGTTCGAGGCTTTCCAGTGGTCCGTTGGCGGCGAGGCTTTGCATATTCTCAGCGTAGCTCGAAAATCGGCAGATGGCGGGGCAAAACACCGGGCCGTCGCTCGCATACAATACGGCACATGAAGATGAACCTCAACCGTCGCCGCCTGCTGGCCGCCATTCCGGCTACCCTGGCCGCCACCAGCGCCACCCATCTGGGCGCGCAGACGAAACTGCCCATGCAACTGCATGTCGATCTGATCGTGGAGCCGTCACACGAGAGCGGCCTGAAGGAGACCTTCGACAAGGTGTTCCGCCCCGTGATCCGCAAACAGCCGGGCTTTGTCGACGTGCGCCTGCTGAAGTACTCGCTGAGCAAGATGGGCCAGCCGCCGGCCGGGTGCACCCACCGGCTGCTGATCAGCTTTGAGACCGAGAAGCAGCGCGAAGCGTGGGTAGCCTCTGCCGATCACCAGAAGGTGTGGCCTCAGATGGAGAAGCACATCAAGCTGGCGACGGCACTGGTGTTTGACGTCGCCGTGTAGCCTAAAAACCCCAGCGCCACAAATTGGCACCGACCGTGAAGCCGGCACCGACGGCCGTGAACAGAACGATGTCGCCTTTTTTCAGGCGTCCGGCCTGGACGGCATCCTCAGTGGCCAGCGGAATGGTGCCGGCGGTGGTGTTGCCAAAGCGATCGATGTTGATCACCACCTGGTCTTCTGAGAGGCCCAGCCGCTCCGCAGTGGCCATGATGATGCGGCGGTTGGCCTGGTGCGGGATCAGCAGCTTGATGTCCTTGGGCGACAGGTTGTTCCGTTCGAGCAGGCCAAGCGAGATCTCCTGCATTTTGCGGACGGCGTACTTGAACACGGCCTGGCCGTCCTGGTGGACGTAATGGAGCCGCTCATCCACCGTCTTATGAGATGCGGGCATGCGGCTGCCACCGGCGGGCATCTTCAGCGCGTCTCCGCCGGAGCCATCGATCTCATTGGTGAAGTCGATGAAGCCGGGTTCGTCGCCGGGCTCGCCGGCTTCCACCAGCATGGCACCCGCGCCATCGCCGAACAGGATACAGGTGGAGCGGTCCTGGTAGTCAATGATGCGCGACATCGTATCGGCACCGATAACCAGAATTTTCTTGTGAGCCCCGCCTTTTACCAGGTGCGCGGCGGTGGTCAGGCCGTAGACGAAACCGGAGCAGGCGGCGATCAGGTCAAAGCCCCAGGCACCCTTGGCCCCCAACCGGTCCTGCACTAGGCAGGCCGTCGCCGGGAAGAGCATGTCGGGAGTGACCGTGCAGACGATGATAGCCCCCAGTTCGGTGGCGTCGATGCCGCGGCGGGTCAAGGCGACCTTCGCCGCCTCGTAGGCGAGATCGGAAGTAGCCATGTCCGGCGGCGCGATGTGGCGCGTGCGGATACCGGTCCGCTCAACGATCCAGTCGTCAGTGGTCTCGACCAGGCGTTCGAGATCCTGGTTGGTCAGGAGGCCCGGAGGGGTGTAGGTACCGAGGGCCGTGATGCGAGCTGTAGGCAAGTGGTCCAAACTGGTAATGTTACATTGCTATGCAAAGGCAAGTCGAGAGCGTTCCGTCGAATGGTCTACTCTTCCCGGTGAACGTCGAATCCTCGCTGTTGTTTGAAACGCCCAATCAGCTGTATGCACGGGTTTTCCGGACGCTGCGGCCTCGCACGGCGGTGCCCGCCATTCGAGTGGAGTACCGGCGATTCGCCGGGGCCAATTCCAACATCCGGCTGAGCGGCGGAGAAATGGTGGTGCGGATTGCCGATTTGCTGGAGGGCGCCCCATCTCCGGTGGCGGAGGCGCTGGCCTTTATCCTGGTCTCAAAACTGTTCCGCCGGCCCGTGGAGCCGGTCTACCCGCATCGCTACCGGATGTGGCTGAATCGGGCGGAAGTGCGGCGGCAGGTCCATCTGGTGCGGCAGGCGCGGGGACGGAAACAACACGATGGTCCGCAGGGTCTGGCGGTTCATTTGGAGGAACTGTTCGATGAACTGAATGTGGCCCACTTCCACGGGCTGCTGGCCCGGCCCGCCATCGGCTGGAGCCGCCGGGTCTCACGAACCAGATTGGGCCACTATGACCCTTCGCACAACGCGATTGTCCTGAGCCGGGTGCTGGATGGTCCGCATGTGCCGCGTCTGGTGGTGGAGTACGTGATGTTTCACGAGATGCTTCATCTGCGCCATCCGGAGCAGCACCGCGGAAGCCGGCGGTGCGTGCACACGAAGGAATTTAAGCAAGCAGAGAAGCAGTTTCCCAACCTCCCGGCGGCATTGGCCGCGCTGAAGAGGCTGCTGGCGTGATGATCGGTTTAGTCCTGCTGGCCGTGGCGGCGGAGATACCCGATACGCGCCTGTATCAGGAGGCGCTCACCAAGCACGTTAATCAACAGGGTGGTGTCCGTTACGCTGCCTTAAGCAAGGATTTAACTTCACTGAACCGCTTCGTCGAGCAAGTGGCGCTGGTCAGCCCCGATTCGCACCCGGCTCTGTTCCCCAGCCGGGAAGCGAAACTGGCCCACTGGCTGAACACCTACAACGCTCTGGTGGTGTGGGCGTTTGCCCAGGATTACCCGGCGGGCAAGACGCGGCTGGCGAACAAGTTTGGTCAGCTCAGCTTCTTCTTCCGCCGCAAGTTCACGGTCGGCGGACAGCAGCGTTCGCTGGATGACATTGAAACTAACAGCATCCGGAAGGCCTTTGGAGACCCCAGAATCCACTTTGCCCTGGTCTGCGCCTCGGCCAGTTGTCCGTGGCTGTCAACGGTGGCTTTTACGCCGGGAAATTTGGAAGCCGAGCTAGAACAACGGACCCAGCTTTTTGTAAGCCAAACGCGAAACGTGGAAAAGGATTCCGTGACCGGCCGGGTGACGCTATCGATGATCTTCCGGTGGTACGAGAGCGACTTTGGAGGGCGGGAGAAGCTGCTGGCGTTTCTCGAAGAGCGCCGCCCCGGGCTGACCGCGAACGGAGCCGGAAAGACGGCTGAAATCCGGTATCGGCCCTATGATTGGGGCCTGAACGAAGAGACGAGCTCAGCTGGGACGAGGACTAGCGCCGGCAGGACAGCAACCCCAAAGTAGCGTTCACGCTAGGCCGCGAATGACGCAGCTTGGGCTGAAGCCAAAGCTTGCGTCTGCTGATGCAAACCCTGGAAGAGTTCCGCAAGAGAGGCCATCGGACGGATACCGTCCAGGCCGGCGGCGTGCAGCATTAGCGCGGCGTGAGCCAGGCCCAGCCCCCAGTAGAAGCGGAGCTTCATTGAGGCCAGCTGCGACGCAAGCTCAGACTGATCACTGGATGCCACGGCCAGCAGTTCCACCGCCAAGCCGTGGAGCGCGAGAAAATCGACGCGCAAAGAGGCGAGGTACTGCCGGGCGACACGGCGGCGGGACGCCCGAAGCTCCAGCAAAAGCTCCGGTTGAAAGCCACGCTGGGTGCGAAGGAAATTCTCGTCGTCGGCATTAAACAGACGAGCGAGCGGGCGATACTTTTCACCATCCAGGCTGGCCAGAATCGGACGATCGGCCCCAACATCCGTGCGGGCAGATGCCACCGACCGAATGACCAAAAAGAAAGCCAACAGCAATGCCGCACCCACGGCGGCCAAGA
Organism: Bryobacteraceae bacterium; assembly: GCA_947458745.1. Classification (GTDB taxonomy): domain Bacteria; phylum Acidobacteriota; class Terriglobia; order Bryobacterales; family Bryobacteraceae; genus JAPKYZ01. The sequence goes on from CANGYQ010000026.1 coordinate 34,186, forward strand.
TCAGAAATTCATTGCCCATAGTGAAAGAAACTCTCCTTCTGCCGAGACATTCCGGAGAATACCGGAATCATCATCAAAATGCAATGGAAGTCAGGGGTATTTTTCGGGATTAAATCCGGGGCGATGAAGCAGGCACCGGGTCCGGGGAAAGCGGGTCTGCCGAGGCCGGACTATCTCATCCGCTCTTTGCCGGCGGCAGCCCGGGAGACGCGGGAAAGCGCGGAGTTCAGGCCTTCTAGTTGGCCCAGGAGGCGGTGGCTTTCTTCTTCGCTCCACCGCTGGCCCACGCGGACCTCCGCCTGTTCGCCTTGCTTGCTCAAAGCCAGCAACCAAGCCCCCAGGCAGCCCAGCGAGATCGCCATGAGACCGGAACTGACACTGGCCTGCACTTGGACGCCCGCCATCTGCAACACCAGGATCAGCCCCGACTTGGAAAGGAAATAGCAAAAGAAGATACCCGCATGCCAGGCCGTATTCCGGTTGAGCCGCACGGGAAACCAAGCGAGAAAACAAGCCATCACAAAAACCAATAGCATCAAGCCCGTCATGGTACCGCGTTGCAAAAGCTGGAATTGAGACAGCAGGCGGCTGGCGCTGGCGTCTCCGACGTCGAAGAGCAGAGTCAGCAGGCTTAAAGGGATACCCACCAGAGCCGCCCAGGACAGAGCGCGCCGCGTGAGGCTGGCCAAGCCCGGGTAACGGTCCAGGATCTGCCCGTACAGTTCCACCACCATCATCACAAAGATGCCCACCAGAATCGCTTCCGTCACCACCCAGGTCCAGCCATAAAGGGTGGATCGATTGGTCAAGCGCGTATGGGGCAGCAGCAGCAAAACGGCCAGTTGCAGCGTAGAAAACATCGCATACACAAAGAGATAGCGGTATTGGCGATGCAGGTGCAGGTGGTAGAGACGAAAAGCGAGCGCGGCCGACAGCACCAGGCTCAGCCATCCCAGCAATACTTCAACTGACGTGAAGAACAGTGAACACCTCGCCCCGGGGACCACCAGCTGTGCGGCGAAATCTGCTTGCCGCAGTGGGCGGAAGGGGTTCCGGCCGGTCCCTCGAATCGAATGCTAACACGTTCAGAAATTCTGGACTATTGCTTTTTGAATGGTCCCCAATAGTTCGAACGAATGCGCCCCCGGGACTTCTCCGGCGCGCACCTGATCAGCAATCAAGGCCGCAAAGGCCACGACTGATGGGTGCGCGCCGGTCAGCATTTTCCAGTTCCACGTCTGCCGCCTCTAGGGGTTGTCCCGCGGGCACGGTAGGCAGCGGGGCAGCGGAGCGTCCGCTGCCGGAATGGCGACCGCGCTGAACAGCAGCGCGAAGATCACGGTGGTCAATAGTTTCTTCATGATGTTTGGTCTCCCCTAATGATTTTGGGTCTGAACTTCTGGCTCTTGCTCTGGCTCCGCCTCTAGGGGTTGTCCCGCGGGCACGGCAGGCAGCGGGGCAGCGG
>CANGYQ010000027.1 GCA_947458745.1 Bryobacteraceae bacterium
CTCCAGCGTCCGCTCCCCGGCATCGTCCAGCGGGCAGATCTGCCGTAGGCGGCCGCTGGGGATCTTGGCGTTCGGATAGCCCCGTTTCTCCTGGATCAGCCGCGTCCGCTCCACCCGAGCCCGAATCTCGGCCGACGTAGCCCCCGTCTGGTCGCCCCGCAGTTCCTTGTGCGGCACGGCGGGCACTTCGATGTGCAGGTCAATCCGGTCGAGCAGCGGCCCGGAGATCTTCGTCAGGTACCGCTGAATAATCGCCCCCGTACACCGGCACTCCCGCGTCTGGTCGCCGTAGAATCCACACGGACACCCGTGTAGCTCTCAACTGCACTGAGTATAAGGGCGATCTTGCAGGCCCCAGGAAGGCCCGCAATTCCACTCGCCAGGCGCGCATGTCAACATTTGCAGTAAGGTGATAGCCAGTTCTTGCCGGCAAACCGCACACCTCGTTGTCAGTGCGAGCGCGATTCACAATCAGAGGTAGATGCCGAAACCCATTAGGCCCATCAGCCGCAAAAGACTTTCGTTGGCGTGTTCACCTCGCATGGGAATGGCTGTGCTCCATGAACTAGCGGTTATCTTCGGTGGTTCAGGAAAACTGGCCGCCAATCGTCCAAGGACATCCGCACTTAGCTGAGTCCCATTTACGACCAGCGTCATGTCATCTGTCTTCAAGCCCCGGAATGCGTATAGTTCCGAGACCGTAGAATCGATGAAAGGAAATCCACCAGCAGCTCCAGCGACTGAGGATTCGTTATGCCGAATACGGCGGTATCCCCAGAATGAACTCTTCTCCAGTGCCGCAGTGGCCGCGGAGTTCAAAGGAACCGCTAGCTCCATTGGTGACTTTTGTGCTCGGAAGAGCTCACTGATCTCTTGCCGGTCGTTGCAAATCACTATCGCGCTCCAGGACCAGCGCGCGACCCAAAATTCTTCGGTACCTAGCCCTTCGCCCATTTGGGCGTGCCACCTAAACGGCGTGACGTCAGAAACCAGTTCCAATGATTCACTACCTCGTCTTGCCAGCAATCGCACTGCCGACTGTGATTCGACAATGTAGCAAGTGTTCGACCTTGTCGAGCCAAGTCCCCGAGGAGCTCGAAAGCCCCTTCCACCCACGATAATTGACCTGACCTCTTTCGCGAAGGGATCGATACCCCGCATAGTCTTATTCTGCTTTAGGGCATGGTCTAGAAGAGCGAGTAACAAGCGATCAGCCATCTTCGCTCTCTCGGGGTTGCGCACCACAAATACTGACTCAAATCGTTTCGCAAGCATCGCGGCCGTTCTGCTCTCCGGAGAGGGTGATTGGGCCATGCAACATAGGGACAAAGCCAATCCACCAGCTACGCAAGCCACTTGAAGTAGGGTTCGCATCATTTTGGAACAACAACACCGATATCCCAGCCGATAGCCCCGGGAGGTAACGTGGTAGGATACAGGTCCCCTGAAAGTGCGAGGTAATGAGCCATGCTGTTACTGTTCGGGCCAAGCACGGGAGAATAGCGAACCTTATCTGTCGGAAACTTCTCGGCGGCTGATACCATCTTCTCGACTTTATCGCAAAGCCCAGCGGTGCTGTTCGAGTCCGTTTTATATGCCGTAAGGTTGCTTGGCTGATCGACACTCTCAAACTTCCCGTCCTTCTGTTTGGTAGCCCAAGCGCGCAGATATCCGCCCTCCTGCCCACCCGACAGAATGAACTGAGTCCCAGAACTGGTCTGAACCCACCAAAAAGAATGCGTGGCACCGACGACTCGGGCACGAGCGTCGTCCACTGGTCTGTACTTTAGCTGGGCAAAACAGTATGGGCCCTTCTCCTCTTCTGCCTCGGCAGAATCAACGTCTCGTCCGAGCGTTGCGACAGCCATCGCGACCACATAGGCGTAGTAGGCTGCATCCCTGGGATCTCCCCACGGCACATCCATGACGCCGTACCTGCCGATTGTTTGTCCATTGCTCTGGCAATAAATCTGTGCTGTCGCTGCTCCGTTGACGAATGAGAATGCGGTGGCGCTGCACGTGGCCAAGCCCTCTGGATCGAACGTATTCACCGGGTCCCCCTGCACATACGCATACCGATTCCACGAGCCCGGATCAGACGGCCCGCCGCTGGCGCGGTAAGGGTCGCTGGACAGGAACCGCCCATACACCGACGAGTAGTAGCGGTTCATCGCGTAGTCGAGGCCGCTCGCTTCCCGCTGGTAGGTGGCGAACTTAGACTCGGTGGAGCTGGTGCCGCGTTCTTCGCCGTAGGGGTGGTGCCGCGCATTCGAGCTCAACCGGTCCGGCTGCGGCCATTCGACGTACCCGCCCGTCCATGGTCTGCCCTCCACCTTCACCAGCCGGCCCGCGAAGTAGAGCGTCCGCGTCACGCTGGAAAACTGCATCGGCGTTCGCAAGGGCGGGGCCTCGGTGCCCACAATGCAGTCGCGGCGATCATCCGTGAAAGTGCCCACGCTCACGCATCATACGCCAACTAGGCCACGCTACTTCCAATACACCTGGTCGAGCGACCGGTAACCGACCGGCTCCGCCATATGCTTGGCCTGGACCGCCTCGGACCCGCCGGGGTCGCAGATCTGAACGTGGAGTGACGCCGCCCACCTGCCAGCAGAAGCGGCCAGATCGCGATATCTTGGTTAACAGTTAAGACTCGTGCATAGAGCCGTCCTCATCCTGGTCTTGGCCGCGACTGCGTCCTACGCAGCGAGCGACTTTGCGCCCATTGGATCATTTCTAAGCCAGCACTGCCTGGCCTGCCACACCGGGGCCAAACCGGCGGCGGGTTACGACGTCCGCAAGCTTACCGAGGCCTCCTTGAATGACCAGCCGAACCTTTGGCGGCGGGCGTTCAAACGCGTTTCCGAGCACGAAATGCCGCCGCGCAATGCGCCAGCCCTCTCGCTGGAGGCCCGCGAATCCTTCACCTCCTACGTCGATCACGCGCTACGAACCAAGGCATGCGCGGACGGCATCTCTCCCAGCCGCTCCCTTTCCCGCCGGTTGAACCGTTCTGAGTACGCGGCGTCCGTCCGCGACCTGCTCAACATCCACATCAACGCGGGCGCTGCACTGCCCGCTGACGGAGCCGGCGGAGAAGGGTTCGACAACGCCGCGGAAACGCTTTTTCTGTCGCCGGTTCACGCAGAGAAGTACCTCGAAGCGGCGCGCATTGCGCTCGACTATGCCATGGCCGATCCGAAGTCGCGCGAAGTGTTCCTAACGGCCAAGCCCAGCGATAAGCTCACCCCAGCGGACGCGGCCCGCAAGATTATCGATGACTTTCTTCCGCGTGCCTTTCGCCGACCCGTCGACAAGAATGAAGCAGCAAAGTATCTGGCGCTGTTTTCTACCGCCACCGCGCGCGGAGAATCGTTCGATGAAGCCATCTCGTATGCGCTGCAGGCCGTTCTGATTTCACCCAACTTCCTGTTCCGCATCGAGCAGCCCAACTCGACCGGCAAGCAGCGGCAGGTCCCGCCTTACGAACTCGCTTCGCGGCTCTCGTACTTTCTGTGGGGCTCCGGACCGGACGCGCAGTTGTTGCGCTTCGCGAAGGAGGACCGCTTCGCCGATCCGAACATTCTTGCCGAAGAAGCCATCCGCCTGCTGCACGCCGAACGCTCCCGCGAGTTTGCTGAGAACTTTGTCGAACAGTGGTTGTCCACGCGCGAACTTGGGCGCGACATCAAGCCCGATGCCAAAATGTTCCCGGACTACTACGAATCGGAAGTCGAGTCCGGCATTCGGTATGAGCCGATTCTATTCGTTCACGAGATTCTCACCGACAATCATTCGTTGTTGAATCTGATCGATTCCAATTGGACCGTCATGGCGACGCGCCTGCAAAAGTATTACAACCTTCCGAAAACGGAGGGCCTCCGGCAGCAGCCGCGACGAGTGCTCTTACCGCCGGATTCGCACCGCGGCGGCCTGTTGGGTATGGCCGCGATTCTGGCGGTGTCATCGGTCCCCACGCGGACCAGTCCGGTCTTGCGCGGGAAATGGATCCTGGAATCGTTCCTGGGTACGCCTCCACCACCGCCGGCTCCCAATGTTCCGCCGCTCGCCAAAGAGGACGCGGCACGCCCTTCCACCGTGCGCGAACGGCTCACGCTGCATCGCCAAAACCCGAACTGTGCCGCCTGCCACGCCAAAATCGATCCGTGGGGCTTCGCTCTCGAAAACTATGATTCGGTGGGGCGCTGGCGCGACGCGGACGGCGGAAAGCCCATCGATGCCTCTGGCGAATTGCCGGACGGCACCAAGTTCAATGGTGCAGCGGAGTTGAAGAAAGTTCTGATGGACCGGCGCGATCTGGTCGTCCGCAACTTGACGGCGAAGATGCTGGGCTACGCCTTGGGCCGTTCCCTCACTCTTGAAGATCATTGCGCGGTCGATGCCATCGTCGAACAAGTAAAGAAGGAGTACTACAGCTCTTACGCGCTGATCCGCGGCGTCGTTCTCAGTACACCCTTCCGCTTCCAGGCGCCCGAGCCAGAAGCTGCACCGCCCGTTTCCAAACCACCCGATTCCAAGCCGCCTGTTTCCAAATCAAAGGAGCCACCCGCCAAATGAGAAAAGCCCAAACACTTTCGCGACGTACTCTCTTACGGGGTGCCGGAGCGGCGCTCGGTCTTCCGTGGCTCGAAGCGATGGCTGCCCCAACACCCAAAGGCGAAAAGGCCACCAAGCGCATGGCGTTCCTCTACATGCCGAATGGGACGCATCCGGATTGCTGGACGCCGCAGGGCGTGGGCCGAGATTTCCAACTATCGAAGACCCTGGAACCGTTGGCAAGGTTCCGTGATGATCTGACTATCGTCACCAATACGTGGAATGCCGGTTCAAAAACCGGCGACGGCCACTATGTCAAGGTCAGCGGATTTCTAACTTCCACCACCATTACGAAGACGCTGGGCGTGGAAGTAAATTGCAACGGCATTTCGGTGGATCAGGTCGCCGCTCAGCGCACCGCCGGGGCTACGCCCTTGGCGTCACTGGAGCTCGGCACCTCGCCGGTAACAACGGGCGTGGACCGCAACGTTGGTTATACCCGCGTCTACGGGTCCCACATCGCCTGGGCTGGTCCGGCGCGTCCGCTGGCCCGTGAGATCAACCCGTTGTATGTGTATGAGCGCCTTTTCCGGGCGACGCGTCCCGCCGGTGAGAACGTCAGGCGCGATACCGACTTGCTCGATACGGTGCTGGACGATGCCAGCCAGCTGCGCGGCCGGTTAGGCAAGTCCGACCAGCTGCGGATGGATGAATACCTCGAAATCGTACGCTCGCTGGAAGAGCGGCTCAAGGCGACGACGCTCCCCGGCCGCGCCAGTTGGCAGGCGCGCTATCCAATCGACAAGGTGCCCAAGCCTGAACCTCAACCCAAAGATTTTGCCGACTGTACGCGACTCATGATGGACATGATCGCGCTCGCCTTCCGTACAGACACCACGCGCATCGCGACCTTCATGTTCGGCAATGAAGTGACCAATCAGAATTTCTCGTTCCTTCCCGGAATTTCGAGCGGCCACCACGATATCAGTCATCATCAGAACGACCCGGAGAAGCTGAAGCAGTATCAGATGATCGGGCAATGGCACATTGAGCAGTACGCCTATCTGCTCTCGAAGCTGCGCGAGATCAAGGAAGGCGACACGAACGTGCTGGATCAATCGATGATCCTGTTCGGTGCGGGCATCCGCGACGGGGACAAGCACGAGCCTCACAACCTACCCATCGTGGTAGCGGGTAGAGCCGGAGGCCGCCTGGCTGGCGGACAGCATCTATCGTATGCAGAAGATACGCCGCTGGCGAACTTATATCTGTCCATGCTCGACGCGTTTGACACGCCGGTCGAGCGGTTCGCCGATTCGACCGGAAGGTTGCCGGGCGTGCTGGCCTGATGCGACAGGGAGCAGGGCACTAGGCGGCACCTGAGCGGATCCGGTCGCACGACGAAGCTCACGGCTGTCCGTCGGCGGCGGCTCTGTCTGAGCACTGGTCGACACGATGCGACGGTTTCGGGCTGCACGGCTGGCTGCGCTTCAATCTGCTGGTTCTCCAGCTTGAAGTTTTGCGCCTGGCATCTCCCGGCATAGAATGGTGGGTTCCTTCATGTCAGTCCCCAAACTCACCATCGAGAAGATCGAAACTGTTCAGGTCGCCCCGCGTTGGGGTCTGCTTCGAATCCTTGCCGCCGGAGGGCTCGCCGGCTACGGAGAGTACACGGTCGAAGGCCAGCTGCCCTCCGCTGAAGCGGCTGTCCACCAGTTGTCGGAGTTGTTCGTCGGCCAGGACGCCCGTGGGCTGAAAGGGCTGGTGCGCGCCGCCTACGACCGCAATTTCTACCACGGTGGCCCACACTATATGTCCGCCCTCGGCGGCATCGAGATCGCTCTTTGGGACCTTTACGGCAAAGCCGTTGGCGAGCCCATTTACCAGCTACTCGGCGGCAAGGTCCGCGATCGCGTCAAAGTCTACCGCTGGGCCGGCGGCAACAACAACGCCCCCTCGGCTGCCGCCGAGGAAGCCGCCCGCGTGGTTGCGGAAGGCGCGCGCGCCATCAAGATGAACGCCTGCCCGCCGCTGGCGGCGATTGACACCTACGGTGGCATTCCGGCCGCGGTCGCTCGCGCCCGTGCGGTGCGCGATGCCGTAGGCCCCGATGTCGATATCGCGTACGACTTCCATGGCCGCTGCAATGTCCCCATGGCCCGCCGCTTGGCGAAGGAACTCGAGTTCTCCCGCCCCCTCTTTTACGAGGAACCGGTCCGCCACGACTACAACCGTTGGCTCCCCGAGATCGCGCGCCTCACGCACATCCCCATCGCCACCGGCGAGCGCATGTGTACCGTCGCCGAATTCTCTGACGTCGTCGCCAACCAGGGCGCTCATATCCTCCAGCCTGACTTGGTCCATGCCGGAGGCATCAGCAACTGCGCCGAAATCGCCGCCCTCGCCGAAGCGAACGGCCTCGCCTTGGCCCCCCACTGTCCGCTCTCCCCGATCGCCTTCATGGCCTGTCTCCACGTCGTCGCCCAGTCCCGCGCCGGCTGGATTCTCGAATGGTCCAAAGGCATCCACTACAACGCCTCCCAAGCCGAAGGAAACATCGACCCCTGGCTCCGCTACGTCGACGAAAGCCAGTGGCCTGCCTTCAACGTCGATTCCGAAGGCCACCTCGCGCTCCCCACCGGCCCCGGCTTGGGCCTCCACGTGAACTGGTCCGAGATCCAGAAAGCCGCCCAAACCCCGGTTACCTGGCGAGACGAATCGATGTTCCTTCCGGACGGCACCCAGGCGAACTGGTAAGCTTCCCGAAGGGATCAGACCGGCCCATGAACGCATTCGTCCAGTGGGAATCGAATTGATCGAATTCGAGCGGAGCGACCGCCAGGACGAGGCAAGTTTCTGCTTCCACGGCGCCGGTGCAGCGGCACTCCCTTTTGGTGTCGTGAAGAAACCCAAACGGACACCCGTGTAGTCCTCAACTGACCGAGTATGAAGGAGGAGCACCTGTCTGATGCATCACTCCGCCTTGAGAACGGGAAAATGAAGCCGCGGAACCCGTTGCCCTTCCGGTCTAGAATGAGGTTATGGCCTTTGTGCTGAGTGACGAAGAGCTGGCGGCGGCACACATCAGCGAAACGGAAGCGCGGCTGGCGTTGGCGCTTCAGTTGTTTCAAGACGACCGGGTCACGCTGACGCGGGCCGCGGCGATCGCTGGACTACACCAGATGGACTTCCAACGCCAGTTGGCGCAACGCAAGATCCCGCTCCACTACGATTTGGAAATGTTGGAAGAGGATTTGCAGCACGCGGCGGGGCTGAAGCCTCTTTGATTGTCGTCTCCGATACCTCTCCGATCCTCAACCTAAACGCGATCGGGTACGCGGGCCTGTTTGAACTGCTGTACGGGCCCTTGCTGATTCCCCCAGCCGTCGCGCTGGAACTCTCCCGTTACGGATTCGACCTGGCTACCGCGCCCTGGCTGCAGGTACGCCAACCCTCGAATGTGGCCTTCGTCGCATCACTGTGCCTGGCGCTTGACCCGGGTGAGGCCGAAGCTATCGCGCTCGCCAAAGAGGTCGATGCCGGGGTTCTCTTGATCGACGAGCGGCTGGGGCGCCGCGCCGCCCGGGCGCAAGGAATCGCCGTGGTCGGCCTCCTGGGAGTGCTCGCCGCTGCGAAGCATCAGGGCCTCATCCCAACATGTGCACCGCTAGTAGCAGCGCTCCGCCAAGCAGATTTCTGGCTCAGCGATGACCTTTGCCGTCAATTCCTGGCGAGCCAAGGGGAAGCGTAGCGGTTTGTGGCCGGGTCCGCCGTGACGCTCATCACCAATGCCGAGCCCTTCGTGTCGCTCTTCGACTGATTGAATCGCTCAATGCTTCTTAGTCGATATGGCCGGATCGATGGTTCTTCGATAGTGAATGCCCACGTTGCTAGAACCGTTGCCCCAAATGGGCTCTGGCGCCCATCCGTCCGTTTGCAAGTCAATAGTATTGGCGTCTTCGCTCCAGATGGTGTATGCGATCATCAGATCTCGGTTCTGCAGCCAAGTCAGGTGAATCGAAACTCCGCGGACAATTGCGAATATCCGATCGCCTGCCTTCGCCGAGCCGTCCGCCTTCGCCAACTCTACCCAGTTGACGACTGTGTTGAGGCCGCCTCCGCAGTCACCGTTCTCAAACACTCGGGCGACGATGGATCCATCCGGAGACCATCTCTCGAGCTTCTGAATCCTACAGTCTTGGCGGCATCCGGCAAGCGTAAACGATAGGAATAGAAGTACCTTAGGGGTCATGGTTTGTAGCAGTCGTTGACGTAGTAACTGATGCCGCGTGCAATCTGTTGCTGCTCCTGCGCACGATCCAAATGACCGGTAGACAAGACAGCATAAACCTGCGCAGCGCCCTTGACCAAGGGCGCGGATCTGAACAAGTGCATGCCTACAACTCCATAGTGCCAGTTTCCATAGGGATCGTAAGCATTACTGTGAAGTGTGGTTTTGAAGTCCCACTCGCCACCAGTTCGCTCCTTTTGTTTAAACCAAGCGGCAATGTAGAAGCTGAAATCTGCTGGTTCGGTGGCGTTCGCGATCTTGGCATTAATGTCCGCGACAAGAGCATCGATCTCTTGCAGGCTTTGCCGAACTCGCTCATTTGCATCCATGCCCCCCGGGAATGGGGGAGTTGGCGGCGCCGCATCCTCAGCGCACTTTCTTCGCTGCATATCGACCTCCCAGCATGGATGTCCGTTGATCGTGCAACCGGGCTGTTCATACACATCTTGATAGTTCGTTGACGGCCGGAAGATGTTAACTAGCGCATTCCAACCGTCGGATCCCAACTCAATGAGAGTTCGACGATGTTCGACATCGCAAATCAGACGTCCGTTCTCCCACCGACAGTCCATACTGAGACCAGAAGCATCTGTGGCATTCACCGGATCCCCCTGCACATAGGCATACCGGTTCCACGAGCCTGGATCAGATGGTCCGCCGCTAGCACGGTAGGGGTCGCTCGACAGGAACCGCCCATACACTGAGGAGTAGATGTGACCTGCCCCCATTCTCTCCACCAGTCGCAACTAGAATTCTCGGCTCATCATAACTCCTTCAGCGCTTCCCTTCGACCGCATATCAGTTGCCTTTGAGCAGGCCGGGGAGCCGGTCAAGGACGCTTGCGCCGAACGGGAATCCTTGACCGGCTTCCTGGTCTGCTCTACGACGGTGGTTGAGGTTGAAGGGGACCACTGCCGCGCAAACTCGGCGGGCGTGCGGTAGGCCAAACTGCTGTGCGGACGGCTCTCGTTGTAATCCACGCGCCAGGCTTCCACCTTGCGCCGCGCGTCGGCCAGATTTTCGAACCAGTGCGCGTTCAGGCATTCATCGCGGAAACGTCCGTTGAAGCTTTCGATGAAGCTGTTCTGCGTGGGCTTGCCAGGCTGAATGTGTACCAGTTGGATGCCGCGCTGTTCGGCCCAACTCAAGAAACAGCGGCTGGTGAACTCCGGCCCGTTGTCCACACGAATGCTCTCGGGTGAAGTGCCGCGCCAGGCGATTACTTCATCCAGAACGCGTGTCACCCGCGGTGCCGACAGCGAACACTCCACCTCAATCACTGGGGCTTCCTTCGTGAAGTTATCCACCACAGTAAGTGCGCGCAGCGCCCGGCCGTTGGCCAGCGCATCGCTGATGAAATCCATCGACCACTGCTGGTTGGGCCGCACGAACAACGGCATGCCAGCCGCCGGCCGCTCCAGGCGCTTACGCTCGCGCCGCCGCACACCCAGCCCCGCCTGTTGATACACCCGCCACAGCCGTTTATGGTTCACGGCGTCGCCTTGTTTTCCCAGTAACACGCCCAACCGACGGTAACCGAAGCGCGGCTTCTGGCGGGCCAGCGCCATGAGCTTCTCCCGTAGCCCAGCGTTGCCGTCGGGCTGCGGCTGATAGCGATAGCTGCTGCGGTCGATCGCGTTGAGCTCGCAGGCGCGGCGTTCGCTGAGCCGGAACCGCTCCATCGCGAACGCCACATCTTGCCGCACGCCTACGAGCTCCACCCGTTTTTTGCGATCACCGCTTTCATCACTTCCTTGTCCAGGCTGAGGTCCGCCACTAGGTGCTTCAAGCGCCGGTTCTCTTCTTCCAGTTGCCGCAGCCGCTTGGCGTCACTGACCTGCATGCCGCCATACTTCGCCTTCCAGGCATACACCGTCGCCGCGTTCACACCCAACTCCCGCGCCACCTCCGGGACTTTCCGGCCCCCTTCCACCTGCTTCACCGCCGCGATGATCTTCTCTTCGCTTAACCGGCTCTTCTTCATCCTTGTTCTCCTTCCTAAACTGGAGAACTCTAACTATCACTGGCAGAGTTTTCGGGGGGCAGGTCAAGATAGATCGCGGTTCGCGCAGAATCCGCTTGATTATGTCGCCCGCCAGAGCGATGAATGTGACTACGATGACGTCCACGCCGGTCGAAGCCCTCTTCGAGACCAGCTTCTCCCAACGTTTCTTGATGAAGCCGGTCGGCGCATCGGCAGGCACCTTGCGGGCATTATCGGCGTACAAAGTTCGTAGCGTTTCCACGCCGTCAAGCACACTCTTCGCCGCCGGAGCGGCCCGGAAAGTCAGCGCGTTCAGAAACTGCGGGGCGTAGCGTCGAAGTGTGGCATAGCTCTCGCCGATGCGATGCAGAAAGTCGAAGTCGTCCGGCTGCGCGAGCTTCTGCGCTTCGGTGACACTTGCGACAAAGGCATCCCAGGACAAGACCGATTCGATGGCGGCAGACGGATCACCGCCGTTTCTTTTGGCTTCGAGCAAGGCTTGCCCAACCCGTCCGTACAAGCGCAGCTTGTCGTTGATGGCTTTACTGGACTCTTGAAACCGTTGCTCATGCCGGTGCTTGGCGGTCTGGAAGAGCCTGCCGATAAACCGATCGTGCAAGTCGATGATTTCATCGACAATGGTGGCCGTACCTTCGATAACAAGCGCGGCAAGTGTTGCGCAGCGCCGTTGCGGTTCGAACTTGGCCAAGTCCGCTGGTGTCATCGGTGCGCCTTCGCGGGCGATTGTGAGCAGGCGATTCTGGTGAACCGCACGCACCAGGTTGACCGGGAGATCCAGTTCCCGCATCGCTTTGAGCCGCTCGATGTGCTCCAACATGGATCGCGAGTTTGCCTTGGCGGGCGATTGCCGCAGCCATGCCAGCCAGGTCACCTTGCCGCCGTCCTTGCGGGTCAGTAGTTGATCCAGCCGCTCACGGTGCTCCTTCGACAACGGATCGATCAAGGCCGCATGAATACGGCGGTTGGCGCGGGTGATGGCCTCGGCGCAGATGGGCTCAATGACATTGATTGCGGGCAGAATGACGGATTGCCGCCGCAGAGTTTCGATGAGCGTTTCCGCCCACACCACACCGTTGTCTGTCTGCAACGCCAGTTCCGTGATCGCGCTCATCGATTGACGGTAGTCGGTCGCAGTGAAAGGCTTGAACCCGAACACCGTTTGCAGTTCGATCAGGTGTTCGCGTCTGGTTTGATCGCGCAGACCGTACTCGTCCCAGCTTTCCACCGGCACTTTGAGTTGCTGCGCAACCATCCGCAACAACGGAGGAAACGGCGGCTGATCGACGCTTAGAATAACGGCGGGGAATCGGAGATAGCAGACATGCACGGCGAAGCCGAGCCGGTTCGCACGACCCCGGCGTTGACGAATGATGGCGAGGTCCGTTTCGCTCAAGGTGTAGAGCCGGATCAACTCGTCCTTGGTTTCGGGAACCGCGAGCAGGCTGGCGCTCGGCGACCGTCAGGACCGAACGGCGCGGCATGGTCAGTCCTCTCGGAGGTATTGGTAGAGGGTTTCACGGCTGATCCCCAGTTCGCGGGCAAGCACCGCTTTCGGTGTGCCCTTGCTGATGCGCTGTTTCAGTTCCAGCACCTGTTCCTGATTCAGGGATCGTTTGCGGCCACGGTAAGCACCACGGTGCTTGGCCAGGGCAATGCCTTCACGCTGACGCTCGCGGATCAGCGCCCGCTCGAATTCGGCGAACGCACCCATTACGGACAACATGAGCGTTGCCATCGGAGAGTCCTCGCCGGTGAAAGTCAGGCTTTCCTTGACGAACTCGATCCGTACCCCGCGCTTGGTGAGCTTTTGTACCAGTTGGCACAGGTCGTCCAGGTTGCGGGCCAGCCGGTCCATGCTGTGTACGATTACGGTGTCGCCCTCGCGGACAAAGGCCAGGAGCCGTCTCGATAGGCTATGCCTTATCCTGACTGTCTGTACGTCGCTTCGGATGGGCCTCAGGCCTTAACGTGCTTTAAAGTCCGTTTTCTGAGACGACCCCTGAGAGCAACGCAGCGGCTCCCCGTCCCCGCTGAATCGAAAAATTCCACACTCACAACAAAATGCATAGTGCGCTCCCAAACGCCGTCTAGACTAGAGGGGCAATGTCCGGGTACCCAGCGCCAACGAGCGGAATCTATATTCATGACGCCTCCAAATGCCTCCGCATTCAAGTCTGCGGCCCGCTGGGCGACGACTCGGTGCGGGAACTGCTCCAGATTTGGGAGACCGCCCGCTCGATTGGCCCCAAACTCCATCTCCTCGACTTGAGGGCCGCCGGCCCGGTCTCGACCAACGCCAGGCAGGCCATCCAGATTCTGCGAGCCGCCGGCGTCAGCCTTCTCTGGCCCGATCAGGAAGGACGGTTCGAACACACAAACCCATTCCTGGCCGCGTTGCAAGCCCTATTCGCCGGAAATCTTCGTTACCTTTAATGTTATGGATGAAAGTTCAGCATACGAAGGCACACACCTGCTCACGGAATTCCTGGGGTTCTCCGCGGGACTGTCCGTCTCAGTCATCCTGCTCCAGTTAATCCGCGGTTCCTGGCGATTAGAAGAGCGGAGGCGCCCCAGCCTCCTGCTTGCCGCCGCGCTGTTGGTTTGGAACTGCGGGGGCGTTGCCACCACGATGCTCAGGATGGCTGGCTACCATTTCTATTCAAAGGAAGTAGATCTCGCTTGCAGCATCGGCTTTGGCGGGTTATTGATCTTCTCTCCCGCCATGCTGTCCATCTGGCGCCTCTCTCATCGCTCCGAACAGTTGAAGCGCGCTTACGATGTGCTCATCTTTCTCGCCGCAGCGGCTGGCCTTTTTATTGGCAGTCAGTTCGGGGCAAGAGCACTCACGGGCGAAGCCTACTTGTCGCGCTTTGAGACGCGCTATTTGTCGTTTACCAGTTTTTACGTATTTCTGTTTATCTCTGTGGTGATTCGCCTACTGGAAGCGCGATCCTCCATGGTTAATTTTTGCATCGGGCTTTCGCTGAGCGCCTTCGTGGCGGCGTTGTGTTCCAACCTGATTCTGTCTTTCTCGGGTATGGGAGAAAAAATCAGTTCTCCACTCCATTTCATCCGGGAACACGCTATTCTGCTCCCCGCGCTCGCTTCTTTCCTGCTCCTGGCGCGCTTCCGGATGAGCGATGTCATGGTCATTCGCAGCCTTCGCATCCTTGCCGCAATCTTGCTCGGCGTCTTGACTTGGCTGTTTGTGGTCGATCCCCTCCCTGCCTGGACAGCTTCCATCCCGGGATTCCCCCAATCCATCGCTGCCGCTGTCACGATCACCTTTTTCGCCGGATTGATCCTGAACTTTCGCGCTCTGGAGACCGCCATCGAGGCAGGCGTGCGACGCTGGCTCTTTCATCAACCCGATTTCAGCGCCGAACTCAGCCGCTTTGCGCGCGCCATCGCATCCACCACCGAAGAACCCGTCTTGTTCCGGCAAGTGGAGCAATGCGTCACGCAAATCTTTGATCACACCACCGCACAAGTCGTACCCACCACCGCCGCGGCGGCGAAAGCAATCGAAAACGACGTCCTGCGCTTGGACCTGATTGAACCCGCCAGCCTCCCCCCAGACTTCGTTGCCCCCGCTGGCCTCAAACCGGAGGTCTACGTCGCCATTCGCACCAACGGCCGCGTCGATCATCTCCTCGCCATCGCGGTCGACCTCCAAGGCCGCAGCTTTCTCCACAACGAACTCGCCTTCTTTCGCAGCCTCGCCGCCCTCGCCGGCTCTCGCCGCGATGCCCTGGCCGCCGAATCCGCCCGCCTCGAAACCCAGCGGCGAGAGATGAACCTGCGCCAGCAGGCAACAGCCGCCGAATTGCAGGCCCTGCGGGCGCAGGTCAATCCCCACTTTTTGTTCAACGCCCTGAACACCATCGCGGACCTGGTCATCGTCGATCCCCGCAAGGCCGAACACGCCATCGAAATGCTCGCCGAAACCTTTCGCTACGTCTTAATGAACCATCACCGGCACATGGTCTCTGTCTCCGAGGAACTGGACTTTATCCGCCAGTATCTGGCCATCGAACAGGTCCGCTTTGGCGCACGCCTGACCGTCCGGATGCACGTCGACCCCACCGTCCGGCTCCGCAGCATCCCGGCCCTCATCCTCCAACCCCTCGTCGAAAACGCCATAAAACACGGCTTGGCCCCCAAGGTTGGACCCGGACTCCTCACCATCGAGGTCGGCGAGTCCAATGGCTGCCTGCGCCTGTCGGTCGAAGATAACGGCGATGGCCCCCTCCTCCCCAGAAAGCCGGTCAAATCCACCGGCACCGGTCTCCGCAACACCTCCGAGCGCCTGCACACCCTCTACCAGGAAGATGCGCGCCTCACCATGGAAACCGCCCAGTCCCGCGGCTGCCGCGTCACGATCCTGATTCCGCAGCGGGGACACCAGGAAGCGGCATGATTCGCGCCGTGATCGCCGACGACGAAGCCTCTGCCAGGTCTCGCCTCCGGCGCCAACTGAGCTCTTGCACCGACCTGGAGATCGTCGGCGAGGCCGAAGACGGGCTTTCCGCCGTCGATCAAGTCGTCTCGCTCCAACCCGCCCTCCTCTTTCTCGACGTCCAAATGCCCGGCCTGAACGGCTTTGAAGTCCTCCGCGCGCTGCCGCCGGAAGCCCCGCGGCCCCTCGTCATTTTCATCACCGGCTTTGACCAACACGCTCTCGCCGCCTTTGAAGCCGACGCCGCCGCCTATCTGCTCAAGCCCGTTCTCGAAGAACGCCTGTTCCGCACCATCGACCGCATTCGCCCTCTGCTGGACAATCCGTCCGGGCACGCCCAGGAGATTGAACGCGTCGAGCGCTTGGCCCACACCCAGGTCTCGCCGCTGCGCCACATCGTCGCCAAGCTCCGCAACCGCTTTGTCTTGCTCGCCCCCGCCAACGTCTCGTTCTTCGCTATTAGCGACGGCCTCGTCTGGGCCTTCACCCCAACAGCGAAATGCCTCGTGAACTACCAGCTCGCCGACCTGGAAGCAGGGCTGCCCCCCGATCAGTTTTTTCGCGCTTCCCGCGCCGCCCTCATCAACATAGGCCGCATTGCCGAAGTCAAGCCCTTCGGCAAAAGTACCTTCGTACTGACCATGGATGACGCCGCCCACACCGAAGTCCTAGTCGGCGAGCGCCGCGCCAAGCTCCTGCGCCAGCTGCTTCCGGGACTCTAAGTCCGCGCTCAAAAGCGGCTTTCCACGCTCAGACGGTTTGCCTGGGATTCGACCCCAATCCATGGAATCTTATCCTTGTGCCTAACTCACTTCCATTCCGTCAACTCTGTCTCTGTCTGCTTGCCCTCAGTATCCCGGCTGCGCCGCAAGACACCGCGGGAGTAGGGGGCCTAAACGGAAACGTCGCCCGCGCCGTCGCCCCGTCCGCAGTGGGTGCTCCCCCTTCCGGTTCCGCCCAGCCCTTGGCCGGCGTGCGGGTCTGCCTCGTCGAATTGTCCAAATGCACCACCTCCGACGCCTCCGGCAACTTTCGCCTCACCGAAATCCGGTCCGGCGTCTATTCGCTCGAAGTACAGCCCGCCGGTGAACCCCCGCTGCGCCAGACCGGCCTTGAGATTCGCGCCGGCCTCGACGCCCGCGTCGAAGTCCTGATGCCCCAGCCGGATAGCTCCCGCCAGGAGGTCACCGTGTCCGATTCCATCTTCGTCGCCCCCGAAGAAGTGAAGGGCTCCAGCTTCCTCGTGCAACCCCGCGAAGTCCTCAAGTCGGCGGGCGCCCTCCAGGACGTCTCCCGCTATGTCCAAACCCTCCCGGGCGTCGCCATCGGCTCGGACGACTTCCGCAATGACCTGATCGTCCGCGGGGGAAGCCCGCTTGAAAATCTCTTCGTCATCGACAACATCGACATCCCCAATATCAATAACTTCGCCAACTTCGGCACCGCCGGCGGACCCGTCTCGATGCTCGACGCCAACCTCATTCGCGACGTCAACTTCCTCACGGGCGCCTTCCCCGCACCCTACTCGAATCGCCTTTCGAGCGTCCTGCAGGTCGCCCAGCGGGAGGGCGATCGCGAAAAGTTCTCCGGACGCGCCGATGTCGCCTTCGCGGGCGCCGGCGCCATCCTCGAAGGTCCCCTCGCTAACGGAAAAGGCTCCTGGATCGTCTCCGCCCGCCGCAGCTTCCTCGATGCCTTCACCGACGATATCGGCTTCGGCGGCGTCCCTGTCAACTACAACCTCAACGCCAAACTCGTCTACGACCTCTCCCCCCGGGATCGCATCTGGCTTGTCAACATCACCGGATATGACTACATCAACATCAGGCCGCAAGCCGAAGAACCCGACGACACGCTCACCATCCGGTCAGGCGGATGGCGCTCCGCCGCCGGCCTCAACTGGCAGCGCCTCTTCGGCTCCCGCGGCGTCGGACTCCTCGGATTCACCCATTCGGAGGCCACTGTCCGGGAGACCCAAAACGATCTCCGCCTCGGCAACCGGACCAGCTTTACCGACCGCACCCGGGAGGGCGAAACCACCATCAAGTATGACCTGAGTGCCTACCTTCCGCTGCTCAACAAAGTACAGGCCGGCGGCAACCTCAAGTTCTTCCGCGTGGATTTGAATGTCACCCAGCCCTTTGGCATCGAAAGTCAGTTTTCCGAGCGCGAACGGATCTTGCCCTTCGATACCCGCAATCGTTTCAACGTCACCCAACCCGGGGCTTACGTGCAAACGACCCAGAACCTGGGCAAACGCCTCAGCCTCACCTGGGGCGGCCGCTACGATAACTACCGTTATCTCAGCGCGGCCCGCTGGAGCCCCCGAGCCGGCCTCAGCTACCGCATCACCGACAAACTCTCCTGGCGAGCCGCCTGGGGCACCTACTACCAACAACCGGTCTTTTTCATCTCCGGTGCCTTCCCGCAAAACCGCCAACTGCTCCCCATGCGGGCCGACCATCTCCTCATGGGCTTCACCTGGATCGTGAACAATACCACCCGGGTTACGCTTGAAGGCTATTTGAAGCGATACAAAGACTACCCGGTCACCTCTCTCTTCCCCCAATTCAGTCTCGCCAACGCCGGAGACAGTTTCGGCCAGGATGAGCTGTTGCTTCCCTACGTAAGTGCCGGGCGGGGCCGCGTTCGCGGTGTCGAACTGTTCGTTGAAAAGAAGTTCTCCCGGAAATGGTCCGGTCAAACCAACGTGTCCTGGTCAAGAACCCGGCACGCCGGCTTCGATGGCGCTCTCCGGCCAGGCTCCTTCGACTATCCCATCGTCTTCAATGGCGTCCTCGGCTACGCCATCAACCGCAAGTGGGACTTCAGCGTACGGGGCGTGTATCTGACCGGTCGTCCCTTCACGCCCTTCAATACGGTCCTTTCCGCCGCGCAGCGCCGGGGCGTGCTGGACCTGTCCCGCTACAATGGCGTCCGCGCTCCCAACTACTTCCGGCTCGATGTCCGGGTGGACCGCACCTTCACCTTCCGCGATAAGCCCGTCGTCCTCTTCGGCGGCTTGCAGAACGCCACCAATCGCCAGAACTTCGCCTTCCCGGGCTGGAGCCGCACCGCCAACCAACAGACCGCGGAAACCCAGCTAGGCCTCTTCCCCATCGTCGGCCTCAACTGGAGGTTCTAAAGGCCGCTCCCGGCAGGCTCGGACCAGCGGACGCAAATCCGCGGTCCCGGCCCGCCCGGCGCATCAGGGTGCTCCTGCCTCCAACCACAAAGGCCGGAACCGCACTCCTCACGGTACTTTCCTAGCCTGACTTTCGCAGTTAGGACAGCCGCAGCGGCCGGGCGTTGATCCGGCGCGAGGCGCCCGCGATTGTGGGTGAAGAGACGTGGCAGAAGGCCCAGGAAAACCTTCAGTCGCACTTCGTGTTCGGCGTCCGCGATGCCTGCCACCAGTACCTGCTGCGCGGCCTGATCAAGTGCGCCCTCTGCAGCAAGACCAAGGTGTGGGACCTCCACTCGGGCCAGGAACTGTGGACGCTGGCGGGCCCCAGCGATGGGGTGGTGTATGTGGAGGTCACCCCGGACGGGCAGCGGGCGTATTCCGTCTCATGGGACAACACGCTGAAGGTGTGGGACCTCCACTCGGGCCAGGAACTGTGGACGCTGGCGGGCCCCAGCGATGAGGTGGAGCACGTGGCGGTCACCCCGGATGGGCAGTGGGCGGTCTCCGCCTCATGGGACATGACGCTGCAGGTGTGGGACCTCAACTCCGGCCAGGAGATTGGGACGCTGGCGGGCCACGGCAGTTACGTGAGCCATGTGGCGGTCACCCCGGACGGGCGACGGGCGGTTTCCGCCCCATGGGACAAGACTCTGAAGGTGTGGGACCTCAACTCCGGCGAAGCCACCGCCACCTTCCACGCCGACGCACCAATACGCTGCTGCGCGGTTACATCGAACCGCATTGTCGCGGGCGATACTGCCGGTCGTGTGCATATTCTCCTCTTGAAGTGAGGCGGGACGGAAAGTGGCTGCGATCCTGAGTGTGATCGAGACGGCGCAATGGCTGGGTCTGCCGGTGCGCCTGATCTCCTCGATATCGGCCTTGGCGGATTTGTCCGAACTTGTTCCACTGCGGCAGATTACTCCTATTGTGTTATCGGCGCAGCGAAGAACAAAAGTTCAGCACGCTACTTCCAGTACACCCGGTCGAGCGACCGGTAGCTCACTGCCTCAGCCACATGCTTCGCCTGAATATGCTCCGACCCAGACAGATCTGCCAGCGTGCGCGCAACTTTGAGGATGCGGTCATGAGCGCGAGCCGAGAAGCCGAGTTTGCGGATGGCGACTTCGAGCGTGCGCTCGCTGGCGTCGTCGAGCGGGCAGAGCTTGCGGAGTTGCCCGGAGGGGATCTGGGCGTTCACAAATCCGCGCTGCAACTGGAGTGCCCGGGCGGCCTCTACCCGGGCCCGAATGTCGGCGGACCTTTCGCCAACGCCATTGCCTCGCAGTTCCTTGTAGGGGACGGCCGGCACTTCAATATGCAGATCAATCCGGTCCAGCAGCGGTCCCGAAATCTTGCCCAGGTAGCGCTGGACGATGGCGCCGGTGCACCTGCATTCCCTCGTAGTGTCGCCCAGAAATCCACACGGACACCCGTGTAGTCCTCAACTGACCGGGTATGAAGGCGGCGGAACACCCATCTGATGCAACACTCCGCCTTGAAAACGGGAGAATGAGCCGCGGACCCCACAACCTCAGCGAGCGACAGCGGCAGTGTTCGCGACGCGCACGGACTTCTCAATCCGACTCACTTTGTCGCAAACTAGACCGACTGTACCTTCCACCTCACCCCGTTCGCCGCGAAACCGAATCTGCTTGGTGTCTCCAAGGCCGATCGCGAAAAACATTCGACCGTACCCATCGCTGACCAACCGCGAGTTGGTTGCAGCCTCCAATGGCCTCATGCCTCCCACAGCCTTACCATCATTGCTCACGAATCGTAGATAAACCCAGCAGCCTTCGGGTGTCAGTCCCAAGGGCTGATCGCATAGATTCGGCGTTAAGTGGAGAGTCTGCGGACGGGAACTAGCGATCAAGCCACTAATCGCCGTGGGAGGGCAGCCGATGTTTCGGAGTTGTACTGTAAAACGGCCGAATCCTACATCGCAGAATCGTGCCAATCCATCTTTTGCCCACTGTTCTCCTATCTTCTGTCCCCGTTCGTCAAGAAGTTCTACATATCCTTCGTGATTATTTACGCCCTGGGCCCCGACAATATGTACAGTGAATGCACAGAATGGTGCGTCTTGACCGAATGTACATCCGGCGACGGCGACGGAAAGGGCTAACAGCCCGAAATAAGTCATTGAAGTCTTAACCCCGGAAAGCAATTCTCTACAACAGTGCGCGAGTTGGTCTCTGAAGTCTTGACGTCATTCCTATCGTTCGGAAGATGTCCGGATATATGGCCGAGTTCGTGCAATAGATAAATGGCCTGGAACGTGGCCACAGTTGGCACATCACTCAGTCCTAATGTAATCTGAGCATAGTTCAGCAAGGATTTCCCTTCCGGATTCTTGATCTGGTCCGGTTCAAGGAATAGATTGGTATTCAAGTAAATCGTATCATTGTCAACCCACGCTGGCAAGATTGTGTTAAGTTGCCACCAACCCGAGAGTACATTTTGCTCAAACACCGCCGTAGGGCCCTCTCGCCTCACGATGCCCGTTCCATGCAAGCGCATCTTCGCTGTTTCACTGTTCTCGAACCCGAGGGCGGTGGCGCACTCATGCGTGTCTAAGGCGGCGAGAGCAGATTCCCACCCCGCAAAGTCCGGTCTGCGGGATCTACCGCCAGCCCCATCTCGCCCACTGGATGAACCCGCCGGGCTGCTGGAGCCACCATAAGCGCCGCTGTACCATCCGCTTAGATCCTTCGCGCCAACGTTGGAATTCTCACGCCGTTCATCAGATGAGCGGGATAAGTATAGCCCTGTCGGATCATTGAAGTTCACCGGGTCCCCCTGCACATACGCATACCGATTCCACGAGCCTGGATCAGACGGCCCACCGCTGGCGCGGTAGGGGTCGCTCGACAGAAACCGCCCATACACCGACGAGTAGTAGCGGTTGAGGGCGTAGTCGAGGCCGCTTGCTTCCCGCTGGTAGGTGGCGAACTTGTATTCGGTGGAGCTGGTGCCGCGTTCTTCGCCGTAGGGGTGGTGCCGCGCATTCGAGCTCAACCGGTCCGGCTGCGGCCATTCGACGTAGCCGCCGACCCCATACCGCCCCTCCACCTTCACCTGCCGCCCCGCGAAATAGTCGATCTGCGACACGGTGGAAAACTGCATCGGGCGTTCGCAAGGAGGGGCCTCGGTGCCCACAATGCCGGCGCGGCGATCATCCGTGAAAGTGCCCACGTCTTCGCATCATACGCCAACCCGGCCACTCTACTTCCAATAGACGCGGTCGAGCGACCGGTAACCGACCGCCTCGGCCATGTGTTTTCCCTGAATTGCCTCGGACCCGCCGAGGTCCGCAATCGTGCGCGCCACCTTCAGCAACCGGTCATGCGCGCGAGCCGAAAGGCCCAGTTTGCGGATCGCCATCTCCAGCGTCCGCTCCCCGGCATCGTCCAGCGGGCAGATCTGCCGTAGGCGGCCGCTGGGGATCTTGGCGTTCGGATAGCCCCGTTTCTCCTGGATCAGCCGCGTCCGCGCGACCCGCTCGCGGATCTCGGCCGAGGTGGCACCGGTCTGGTCACCGCGCAGTTCCTTGTGCGGTACCGCCGGTACTTCGATGTGCAAATCAATCCGGTCGAGCAACGGCCCCGAGATCTTCGTCAGATACCGCTGAATGATCGCCCCCGTACACCGGCACTCCCGCGTTTGGTCTCCGTAGAATCCACACGGACACGGGTTCATTGCCGCCACCAGCATGAAGGAGGCGGGGAAGCTGAGGGTCATCATGGAGCGGGCTAGGGTGACCGAACCTTCCTCCAGCGGCTGCCGCAACTGCTCCAGCACACTGCGCTGGAACTCGGGGAGTTCGTCGAGGAACAAGACGCCATTGTGCGCCAGCGAGACTTCGCCGGGGCGGGCGGTGCCGATGCCGCCGCCGATCAGGCCGGCGTCGGAGACTGAATGGTGTGGTGCGCGGAACGGGCGTTGGCGGAGGAGGCCGCAGTCATTGGGGAGTGCTCCGGCGACCGAGTGGACTTGCGTGGTCTCCAGCGCTTCGCCGAACGAAAGTGGCGGCAGGATGCCTGGCAACCGGCGCGCGAGCATCGTCTTGCCCGAACCCGGCGGACCCACCAGCAGCAGGTTGTGCCCTCCGGCGGCTGCCACTTCCATGGCTCGCTTAGCGCTGGCTTGGCCGCGGACGTCGCCAAAGTCGAACTCGGGCGTATGCGATGGCGGGGTCGCGATGGGCTGCAGCGGTAGGCGTGATTCCGGTTGAATTAGTACTTGAACTGCTTCCGCTAACGTTTTGACTCCATATACATTTACTCCCTCCACCACGGCTGCCTCCGCCGCGTTCTCACTCGGGACGACGACATTCGGAATCCCCTGCTTGCGAGCGCAGACCGCCATCGAGAGAACGCCGCGCACAGCCCGGATGGACCCGTCCAGGCTCAGTTCGCCCGTGATGAGAAAGCTATCGCTTGCCCGCCCGGCCGCGCCGCCCATGGCACCGATAATGCCCATCGCCATCGGCAGATCGAAGCCGGCGCCTTCCTTCCGGACATTCGCCGGGGCCAGATTGATCGTGACCGGTTTGTTGGGGAAACCGAAGCCCGAGTTCATCAACGCGGACTTGATCCGCTCCCGGCTTTCCTTCACCGCCGTGTCCGGCATGCCCACGGTCACCATGTCGCGGGTGGAGGTGCCGGAATACATATCTACCTCCACATCAATCAGATGCGCCTCGATCCCATAGACGGCGGCGCTCCGGGTGCGGAAAAGGGCCATGACGCGTAGTGCTTTGTGTCCAGGAATACTCTCAGGAATATTTCTCTAGGCCCCCGGTGGCTATGTGCCGCCCAATCAGGCCGCGAGACGTAACCGCGTTCGCCTTGAAAGCGTCTCTGTAGGTCATGATTGACCGCAGTCCATTAGGACAGGTAGACGCTGCAAAAAGATTAGTCCTTTTCAGCGCCACGATAATCTGGTAGAGAACGGAATGGTGGAAACTATTCACGCTTCACGAATCGAGTCGGACCGTGCGTCCGTCAATGCCGAGTTGGAACGGCTTCTGGGCGCTTCGATCTGTGCCGATGCCGGGCCCGTGCAGCAAGCCCTGGGGTACGCCGTGCTGGGACGGGGGCAGCGGATTCGCCCGGTTTTGGCTTTGCGCGTGGGGCGCCTGTTGGCGGCAGATCCGGCTTTGACCCTGAGCGCTGCGTGTGCGGTCGAGATGCTGCACTGCGCTTCGTTGATTGTGGATGATCTGCCGTGCATGGACAATGAAATGATTCGCCGCGGACGGCCTACCGTTCATCGGGAGTTCGGCGAGCCGACGGCGTTGCTGGGGGCGTTTGCCCTGGTGGCCTTGGCGGCTCGGGTGGTGATGGAGCAGCGAGTGCCGGACGCTCTACGGGAGCGGCAACGGCTGTTCCAGATCCAACTGCTGTCGACACTGGATTGCGCGGGCTTGATTGCCGGCCAGTCCATGGATCTGACACTCTCCGGCGATACCCGTGACTTCCACCGCAATCAAATGCATGAATTGAAGACGGTGCCGCTGTTTGACCTTGCCGTCCAGGCCGGCATGGCCTACGCGCCGCCGGAGGCTCGGATTGATGAAGGCTTGCGCCGGTTTGGCCGCGAATTTGGTGTGGCCTTCCAGGTGGCCGATGACCTGGTGGATGGCGAAATTGAAGACTATGCTGTAGTAGAGGTGCAACTGGATCGCGCCCGTCACTGCTTGGTTGGATACGGCGCAGACGCCGCTTCTGTTAGTGAACTTCTCGATTACCTGAATGCCCGCTCGCTCGATCATTGTCATCGGTAGCGGCTTCGGCGGTCTTGCCACCGCCGTTCGCCTGCAGACCAAGGGATACCAAGTCACGCTCGTGGAGGCCCGCGATATGTTGGGCGGACGTGCGTACGTCTACCGTCAGGATGGCTACACGTTTGATGCCGGGCCAACCGTCATCACCGCTCCATTCCTGATTGATGAGTTGTTTGAAGGCGCTGGCCGCAAGACCTCCGATTACGTCCAGATCGTGCCCGTGGACCCGTTCTATCGCATCGAGTTCCACAACGGTCGCAGCTTTGAATACAACGGCGACGAAGCCCAGACCGAAGCAGCCGTGGCGAAGTTTGCCCCCGGCGATGTCGAAGGCTATCGCGCGATGATCCGCGCCGCCAAGGACATTTTCCAGAAGGGGTTTGTCGAACTGGCCGACAAACCGTTCCTGAAGTTCACCGACATGATCAAGATCGCCCCCGATTTGATCCGGTTGCAGTGCTACAAGACGGTCTATCAGTTTGTGGCGGGCTATATCAAGGACGACCTGCTGCGCCGCGTCTTCAGTTTCCATCCGCTGCTGGTGGGCGGCAATCCGTTCCAGACCACCTCCATCTACGCCCTGATCCACCATCTGGAGCGCCAATGGGGTGTGCACTACGCCATGGGCGGCACCGGAGCCGTGGTCCAGGGTCTCGGCCGGCTGTTTCAGGAACTGGGCGGTAAGATCCGGTTATCCAGCCCGGTGACGCGGATTCTGACGGAAGGTTCGCGAGCCGTGGGCGTCGAGATCGGCCCCCAGGGGGAACAACTGCGTGCCGATGGCGTTGTCTCCAACGCCGACGTCGCCAACACGTATCGTTTATTGGTGGACCCCGCCGCGCGAAGCAAGAACACCAACCGCCGCCTGGAGTCGCTGGACTATTCGATGTCGCTGTTTGTGATCTACTTCGGGACGCGCAAGCAGTACCCGGACGTGAAGCACCACACCATCATCCTGTGTGAGCGCTACCGCGACCTGCTCGACGACATCTTCAACAAGAAGCAGTTGGCGCAGGACTTCTCGCTCTATCTGCACCGCCCCTCGGCCACGGATCCGACGATGGCCCCGGAAGGGTCTGACTGTTGGTACGTCCTGATCCCGGTTCCGAACCAGCTCTCGGGCATCGATTGGTCGACCGCCGCCAAACCCTTTCGCGATGCGGTGATGCAGTTCTTGAACGACCACTACCTGCCCGGTCTGCTGGAGAATCTGGCGACGGAGCGGATGTTCACTCCGCTCGACTTTGAAACCACTTTGCAGAGCTACGTGGGCGCTGCCTTCTCGGTGGAGCCAGTCTTTACGCAGTCGGCCTGGTTCCGGCCGCACAATGTCAGTGAAGATGTGGAAAATCTCTTCTTCGCCGGAGCCGGAACGCATCCCGGAGCGGGCGTGCCGGGTGTGCTATCGTCGGCCAAGATTGCTGAGAATCTGGTATGCGAACGTCTTCCGCTATAGCTCCAATGCGTGAGTCGGCGGAGCTTTCGTCTCTCTACGCCCAGGCCGCGGCCGCGACGGAGGCGGGCTCCAAGAGTTTTTACTTCGCCACCCGGTTCTTCCCGCCGGACTTGGCCCGTTCCGCCCATGCCATTTATTGGTTCTGCCGGACCACTGATGATCTGGTGGATGAAGCTCCCACGGTCGATCAAGGCCGCCGCAACCTGGGCGAATGGGAACAGGCCGTCCGCTCAGGTTTCATGGGCGCGCGTCCGCGGAATCCGATCCTCCGGGCTTTTTTCGATACCGTGGACCGGCACCAGATTCCGGCCGAGTATCCACTCGACCTGATCGAAGGTTGCCGGATGGACTTAAACCAGGTACGCTACCGCAACTTTGCCGAACTGCGCGTCTTCTGTTATCGCGTCGCCTCAACCGTCGGGCTGATGATGTGCAAAGTGATCGGGTTCCGCCAGCCGGGGCTGGAAGAATCCGCCCTCCCCAAGGCCATTGACCTGGGCATCGCCATGCAACTCACCAATATCCTGCGCGACGTCGGAGACGACTTGCGCCTGGGCCGTATCTACTTGCCCCAGGATGAGATGGAGGAGTTTGGCTACACTCCGGACGACTTGGCCGCCCGCCGCATCAACGACCCGTTCCGCCGCCTGATGGCCGCGCAAGCCAAACGCGCCCGCGACTACTATGCTTCGGCTGAGCCGGGTATTGCGATGCTGAATCCGCGCGGTGCTTATTCGGTGAAGATCGCCAGTGACGTGTACCGCCAGATTCTCGCGGTGATTGAGCGGAATCACTATCAGGTCTTCGAACGCCGGGCCGTCGTCCCGTCCGTGCAAAAGTATTGGTTGACGCTCCGTTCCATGGCGCTGCCGGTGGCCCGGCACGCGGCTGGTTCGGCCTTCTCCCGGTTGTCTCCCTGGAAATCGTAACCTTGGCCACTGTCTTGCCGCCCCGTATCCCTCGCATCACTGAGGCCTCCCTGGTCTCGTTTGTCCTGGTGGTGTTCAACTATCTGGGCCACTATGCCTTCGGCTGGCCGCTGGCCACGGTATGGATCGCTGAATGGATCATGGCGCATACCCCGAATTCGCAGTCGGTCTGGATGCTCACCAACCTGGGCGCTTGGGCCAAGCCACTGGCGGTGACGGGCGGTTTGGCCACGCTCGGCTTCCTCACCTGGGTGGCGATGACCGCGCTGCGGACTCGCGAGTTTGCCCGTGGCCGCCGCCAGTTTCTGACGTCCGTCACCATGACCGGCGCCACCGTCGCGGTTGCGGCCGAAAGCTATTGGCGGGATCAGCGCTTTGCCGCCAAGGCCAAGCAGCCCGTGCCTCTCTTCACGCCCCGCGTGCCGGACGACGGCTTTGCACCGGGCTTGGTGAGAAGGCCGATCACCCCGGTGGGCCAGTTCTACGTGATGTCGAAAAACACGGTGGACCCCGCTCTCGATCCGGACACCTGGCGTCTCAAGATCACTGTGGCGGGTAAAACCTTGCGGGAGCTAAGCTACCGCGAACTGTTGTCCGCCCCCCACGACCGCCGCTTCCAGACCCTCCGCTGCGTCTCTAACACTCTGAAGAGTGACCTGATGGGCACGGCCGAATGGGCCGGGCTGCCCCTATCGAAACTGGTCTCGCCCTCCGATCTCCCGGAAGGGATCGTGGAGATGGCCGTCATTGGCGTCGATGGGCATGGCGATTCATTCAAACCGGAGTATGCCTTTACGGCAGAGCCGATGCTGGCCATTGGAATGAATGGCTCAACACTCAACCGCAACCACGGCTACCCGGCGCGCCTGTTGACACCCCGTTACTATGGCTTCAAGAACATCAAGTGGATTGGGGAGATTGCCTTTGTGCGGGAACCATACTTTGGCACCTGGCCCAAGCTGGGCTATACCAAGGAGCCGGTGATCCATACGTGTTGCTTTATTGACCGTATCCGCCGCGAAGGGTCGCGGCTGAGGGCGGGTGGTGTCTCGTTTGCCGGCGTCCGAGGCGTGAAACAGGTTCAGGTGCGTGTTGAAGGCGGCACCTGGGTGGACGCGGTGCTGGAGCCGGTTTTGTCGCCCTACACGCTCACCCGTTGGCAGGCGGAACTCGATGCTTCCGCGTCAGCGGAGTTTCTGGAAGCGCGGGCCTTGGATGGCACCGGGCAGTGGCAATCCGAGATCGAACGACCCCTTTTCCCCGACGGCATGTCCGGCCCGACACGGAGGCGCATTTCTTGATGTTGTGGTGGCAACAGTCTCTCTTGGAAGCGGCACCCGGTGACCCGTTGATGCTGGACGCTGAAGTGGTATTGATGGCGGCGGGTGTTGTGGCTTTGGGCATGATCATCGCCTTCGCCCGGTCCCGCCTGAATTACCTGCAACTACCGGAACTGCCCCGCACCGAGTTCAGGGAGCCGTCGCAAGACGTGATCGTAGTGGTGCCGGCCCGCAATGAAGAGGCCAACATTGCACGCGTCGTGTCCAGCTTTCCGGCGGGTTGGGTGCTGGTGGTGGATGACGACTCCACCGACGGGACCGCGATGATCGCCAAGCAGAATACCGCCGAAGTGATCTTTGCGCCACGCTTGCAAAAGGGGCTGATGGGCAAGCCCAACGCCTGTGCCGCCGGGGCCAAGGCGACGGTGAGTGACTGGATCCTGTTTGTCGACGCCGACACTTGGTATGCCCCGGAATTCCTTTGTTCGCTGCTCGATTACGCGGAGCGGGAGCAAGCGGACCTGGTCTCGGTCTTCCCACGCCAGGTCACCCGGAGCTTCTGGGAAAAGGTGCTGATGCCCTATGCCTTCGCGCTGCTATTCTGCGGCATCAACGGCAAGAAGATGAATGATCCCCAGTCACCCGACGCCATGGCCAATGGCCAGTGCATGCTGTTCCGCCGCAAGTTCTATGACTTCATCGGTGGCCACGCGTCGGTGGCCTCCAGCGTCATCGAGGATGCCGAGATCGCCTACCGGGCCAAGCGTCATCATGGCCAGGTACGGGTAATGCGGGCTGAAAAAATGGCCTTCGTCCGGATGTATGCCGGCTTCGGTGAAATTTGGAACGGCTTCTCCAAGAACTCCTTCCGCTTCCTTCAGAACGACAGGAAGATGGGCGTTCAGGTGTTCCTGTCGTCCATGTTTATCTTGAGCTGGCTGCCGCTAATGGTGATGTTGGCCCGGACGGAGCAATGGATTCCTTTGGGCCTGCTCGGCGTTCTGCCCACCCTGCTACTCGCGCCCTGGTACGGCGGACTCGGGAGCTTGCTGGCCCCACTGGCCATCTACGCCTTTCAGCTGATCGCCTTGAATGGCATGGTCACCACCGTATTGGGCATGAAGGTGAAGTGGAAGGGCCGGCCGGTCTAGGGCACTTCTTTGCACCCGTGAGTAGCCCCATGCGTAAGCTTGGGGCTTGTTCATGCAACCCGAAGAAGCCCCAAGCTGACGCATGGGGCTAGGCATCCACCGACAGCCGCGGCTCACCCGCCTGGAGCGCTGTTGCGGCTATGTGCTACAGCTTCAGTTCCCAGCCCGGCTTCGTCACCGGCTTCACCAGCCGCGTTGCTTCGGCGCTGTTGGTGAACCGGAGGTTCTGGCTGTCCCAGTTCAGTTTGCCCGGCACCCGGAACGCCAGCGCAGCCATCGCCAGCCACTCGGCGTAGGGTCCGGAAATGCCGAAGTGTGAACAAGATGGGTCGCCACCCTTACAAAAGCGGATGAAGTCGGACATGTGGCCGGGGGAGCGGTTCAGCAGCTGCGGCGGCAGCCGGTATTCCGCCCAACGTGCCGAAGGTAACAGCCAAACACCTTCGCCGCGCTCCACCGTCGCCATGATGCCCTTGCTGCCGATGAAAACCGCGCCATTGCCCGTCAACAAGCCCTTTTGCGGACCGCCGCGCTCACCGCCAAACACCTTCACACCCGGTCCTCCGGGGCCCATCCGCTGGCCCCCGCCCGGCCTGGTCCCCGCCGGCATGCCGGCACCTGGACCTCCACCAGGACCACCAAATCCACCAAAACCTGCACCCCGGCCCTCGCCCCGGCCCATCGGCCGGCCTTTCTCGCTGAGATTGTTGGGCGGAGGCAGAATCACTTCGTTCTCCATCCCGGGAACGTGGTAGACATCCGGGTCGGTTGCCCGCGTCGAGTCATGATAGAAAACCTGCACCGGTGGCATGGCCCCGCGGGCAGGGAAGTCCAGGCGGATCGTCGCCCGGTCCGGGAAAGTCAGCTTGCTGGGATTGTGCTGCGAGACGCATTCGACGCTGGTGGGTGCGCCCAACTGCAACGCATGGTGCACCGGACCGGCCGTGTGCGTCGCCCAATTGCCGATCTGCCCCGTCCCGAAGTCATAGAAGCCCCGCCAGTTATAGGGCACATAGTAGCTGCTATAGGGCCGCATCGGCGCGTTGCCCAGCCAAGCCTGCCAATCGAGCGTATCCGGAGCGGATTCCTCGGGCGGCAATGTCTGCAGACCGGTGGGGTGCGTTCCGGGCGAGGTCGAAAAGTGCACTTCCCGGACATCGCCAATTTCGCCGGACCAGAAGATCTCCGCCGCCACCCGGTGCGATTCGTGCGAATAGCCCTGGTTCCCCATCTGCGTGGCTACCTTATACTTCACCGCCGCCTCAGCCAGGAGGCGCGCTTCCCAGACGGTGCGTGTGAGCGGTTTCTCTAGATAGACGTGCTTGCCGCGCTGCATGCAGGCCAAGGCGACTGTGGCATGCATAAAGTCCGGAATGGCGATCGTGACGGCATCAAAGTTCTTGCCTTCTTTGTCCAGCAGAACCCGGAAGTCCTTGTAGACCGGCAGCTTCGCGAACTTCTTCAGGTTCTGCGCGCCCCGGTCCACGTCCACATCGCACAGCGCCACGATATTCTCGGTCTGTGCTGCCTGGTTCAGAATCACGCCGCCCTGACCACCCACGCCAATGGCGGCCATGTTCAGCTTGTTCCAGTAAGGCTTGTAGCCCAACGCCTTCAGCGATGGCTCACTGCCGTATCCCGCCGCAGGAACCGCGGCCGTCAGCAGCGATCCGTAGAAGAAGTATCGCCGCGAAATGTTCTCACTCATGCCCATGCCCTCGTCTTCTCGACCCACCCGGAGCGGCTGCCGCAATGGGCAATCGCGCGATGCCTCAGCTGCGGTCTAGGTCAGCAACCAGTCTACGCCAGATGGCGGGATGGTCTCGATGGCGGCAAGGGCAGAGCGCCCTAGCGGGTACCGCCCGGAACGGATGGGGGGATCGCTTCCCACTGGCCGGACTTCAAAGCATCATAGCCCCGCAGCACAATCTCCAGATCCCGCCGTCCGTCCAGCATCGGTGTCACCGGCTCGCGCCCTTCGGTGATGGCCGCCAGAAACTCCGTGATCTCGGCCAGATAGGCGTCCGACGGTGGCACCAAAAGCCGGATGCGCTGCTGGTCGGGATGCCGCAGCTTGGCTTGCAGGCTGTAAGGGCGCACCATGTCGATCAATTCGGTGATCGGCGTCGGGGCATTTGGGAAGAAGTCGAAATACGGCTGCTCGGCGTAGATCTGCAGCTGCCCCCGGTCGCCGCAAACCGTGATCTCCGGCAGCGTTCCGCGCCCGGAAAGCCAGCTGACAAAGATGTGCGACTGCCATCCGTAGCGGCTGGCGAGCAGTACCTGCAAGCTGTCCTCGGCTGACATCTTGACGTGCATCTGCATGCCTCGAGTCGCCAAAACGCGGTCCGGCTCCCCCATCAGCAGCCGGATGGCGCGGACTTGGTGCACACCGTAATCCATCCACGGTCCGCCTCCGGCCAGCGCGGCGTCGCCGTGCCAAGATTCCGGTGCCCGGGGCGCGGAGACGTGCGTCATGGAATAAACCGGCTCGCCGATATCCCCGGCGCTGATCCGCCGCACTGCTGCCGCCACGTCCGGCCGGAAGTGCATGTTCTCCGCTACCATCAGCAGGCGGCCCGCCTGCCGGGCCGCCGCCATCATCGCGTCCGCATCGGCCAGCGTGGTCGCGATCGGCTTTTCCACCAGTACGTGCTTGCCGTACCGCAATACCTCTTCTGTGGCGGACCGGTGCAGATGATGGGGCAGCGCGATCAGACAGGCTTGGACATCGGCGTGAGCCGCCGCCTCCGCAATCGACGTAAAGGCATGGCTGGCTCCCAGCTGCCGCGCGATCCGGGCCGTCCGCTTCGGGTCCTGCCCGCAGATGGAGAGCTTAACCTGTGGAAGATGCTTGCTCACCAGTTCGGCATGGGTTAGCCCCCATCGGGTCCCCACCACGCACAGGCCAATCGGTTTCCGCAGCGCGGCCGGTGCCTTCGGCGGATGAATCGCCCGGCTCAGATCCGCCCCGCCGGGCCGCAGCACTTCAGCAATGTGTGGCGGATCGTACCCGCCCCCGCGGTAGGTTTCCTTTCGCAGATCCGGCGTCCGCGGCGTTCTTCCCAACCGCGCCAGAATCGCATCCAGCAGGCCCGTCTGCAACAGAAAGCCGCGGACAGCATACGATAACCGCTTCGCCAGGCCCGTCCCGCGAAGCGCATCTTTGTAGAACACCGGCAGTTCGCCCTGCCGCGCCGGATTGGGCCGGTTCTCGATCACCCGGCCTACGATCAGCCGGTGATCGCCCGTCTCCGCCGTTTTCTCCACCTCGCAAAAAACCACCCGCAGCGCATCTTCGACAAACGGGATGCCGTCGCGATCACCCATCACCAGGCCAACTGCACCGGGCTTGTCCGGATCCCGCCGCCGCACGGCGAACATCCGTTTCATGTCCTCCAGCCGCGATGCCGGCATGATGCTGATCGAGAACCGGCGCGATTGCAGGATGGCCTCATCGATCGGATAGACGACATTGGGGTTGACGCCCACTCGCGGCGGATCCTCTGAGACCGCCGCAAAGTTGGAACATCCCCATAGCTCCACCCCATGTTCCGCCCGGGCGGCGACGATGCTGCACACGCATTGCAGGCTGGTGTCCCAGATCTGAGCGGCTAAACGGGGTTTCATTGGGGGTCGGTATTCAGCAGATTGCGTTGCTTGGAGGGCGTGACGTGTCCCTCGATCATTTCGCCAATAAAGATGGTGTGGGTATCGAGTTCGATTTCCTGGATCACCTGGCAGGCGGTGGAAGAAAGCGCCCCGTGAACGTAGTGCCGGTCATGTTGGCGGTAGAACTGAGGCTGTCCCGTTTGTCCGGTATGGAGGATGGCCAAGCTGAAGCGGCGGTCGCGGAGCAGGATGGGGTGAATCGCTTCGGACTTTGCCACCGAAAGCCACAAGCTGGTGGGATGATGGGCGGTCTCGGAAAACGTGGAGGTCCGGAGATAACGGGGCTGGCCGCCGTCATCGACGATGGCCAGCCCCACGATGCTTTCGATCACAACTTCAAGTTAGCACTCCCGGTTGTGAACCTGATGTACGCCGGGTGAGCGCTAGATGGCAGCTTCGCCGCGGTCGCCGTTGCGGATGCGGATCGCTTCCGTCACGTCGCTGACAAAGATCTTGCCGTCGCCGATCTTGCCCGTGCGGGCACCATCGACAATCGCCGCCACCACTTCTTCCACGCGCGTTGAGGGAACTACCAGTTCCAGCTTCAAGCGTGGAATTTCCTGCACCTCGTACTCCTGGCCGCGGTAGATCTCCGTGTGGCCCTTTTCCCGGCCGTGGCCGCGGACCTCGGTGATCGTCAATCCATCAACGCCGGCCTTTTTCAGGGCCGCCTTGACGTCTTCCAGTTTGAACGGTTGGATGATCGCTTCAATCTTCTTCATATGGATGTTGGCCTTTTCGGGTTCCTTATGCGTCGATTCCTTACGCGTCGAAATTGTAGCCTTCTTCGCCATGCTGGCTGACGTCGAGACCAATCGTCTCCTGGTCAGGCGTGGCCCGCACCCCACCGCAAGCGATATCGCAAATCTTCAGGATGATCAGCGTCCCGACGATGGCGATGCCCCAGGCGATGGCGACACCAATCAACTGATTGACGATCTGGCCGCCGTTGCCGTCAATCAAGCCGCCCTTGCCGTCGGCAATGGCGCTATTCACGGCCTTGGTAGCGAACACACCGGTCAGGATGGCGCCTAAGGTTCCGCCGGCTCCGTGGACGCCAAAGGCGTCCAGCGAGTCGTCATAGTTGAACATGTTCTTCACCTTCACCACCATGAAGTAACAGACGATGCCGCCCACAAAACCCATGATCAGGGCCGGACCGGGCTTCACAAAACCGGAAGCCGGCGTGATCACCACCAACCCTGCTACCGCGCCCGAGATGCCACCCAGCACGCTGGGCTTCGAGTGGAGCCATTCCATCAGCACCCAGCCGATGGCAGCCGTGGCCGCCGCAAAGTGCGTGGCCGTAAAGGCGCTGGAAGCCAGAGCATTCGCCGCCAGGGCGCTGCCGGCATTGAAGCCAAACCAGCCCACCCACAGTAGACAGGCACCGATAAAGCTCAGCACCAGGGAATGCGGCTTCATCGGTTCAGAGCCGTAGCCCTTGCGCTTGCCCAGGTAGATCGCGCAAACCAGCGCCGACACACCGGACGTAATGTGCACCACCGTTCCGCCCGCAAAGTCGAAGCAGGGAATTGAGCCGCCCAGGAAGGCGTTCAGCAATCCACCCTTGCCCCACACCATGTGCGCCATCGGGTAATAGACCAGGAACGACCACAGCGTCATAAACAGGCACATCGCGCCAAACTTCATGCGTTCCGCAAATGCACCGGTGATCAGCGCCGGCGTGATGATGGCGAACATCATCTGAAACAGCATCCACGTCTGGTGCGGAATCGTGGCGGCGTAGTCGCCCATCGGGTCACCACCCACGCCCTCCAGCATCAGGTACCGCAGGTCGCCGATAAAGGCATTGCCTTCGCCGAACGAAAGGCTATAGCCGATGACCGCCCACAGCACCGTTGCCAGTGCCATTAGCGTAAAGCTCTGCATCATCGTTGCCAACACATTCTTCTTGCGGACCAGTCCGCCGTAGAAAAGGGCCAATCCCGGGCCGGTCATCATCAACACCAGGGCGCAGGAGACCAGCATCCAGGCGTTGTCGCCCGCCGATTGGGCGGCGGCTACTTTCGCCTGCAGGTCCTTGATGGGGTCGGGTGGTGCCGCTGGCGCTTGGGCCCATAGAGCCAGGGAGGAAAGCGCCGCGAGCGAAATGAGAGATCCAAGTCGTTTCATAGTTCTCCGGGAGTTGGAAATGGCCAGTGACGGGGGGCCAGGGTTCGGCGACGACGAAGGCGCTCGGTAGTTCATTATCTTCCCTTAAGGGAGGTGTTGTAGCCAAGTGAATGATTTTTATTTAAAGGATCGAAATATTCTATTAGCCAGACTGATACGAATTCTCCTACACTCCATTCATGTTTTCCGTGTGGATACCGATTCTTTAAGGGTGTTTTCAAAAATTGGAACGGATAGGACCAAACGGGTAGAACCAAAGGAGAGATGGATGAAGCATAGTCGAGTCGTGTTGGGATTGTTCTGCGCGGGCCTAGC
>CANGYQ010000028.1 GCA_947458745.1 Bryobacteraceae bacterium
GCTAAACGCACAGGCCGCACCGGCTGCTGCGCCGGCTGCCGCGCCGGGCTATGGATTGAACATCAGCGGCCTGGTCGACGGTTACGCCAACTACACCAAAAATGACCCTGCCACACGCAGCCTGGCCTACCGGAATTTTGATGTCCGGACCAATGGGTTCAGTTTGAATATGGCCCGTATGGCCATTGCGCATGATGCGGACCCGATCGGCTTTCGCGTCGATCTGGGTATCGGCCGCGCCTGGGATCTGTTCAATTTTCAGGACACTGCCAATGGCTTCGACAACATGAAGTACCTACCGCAGGCCTATGTGTCTTTCAAGCCCGCGTCCTGGAAGGGCGTGCAGGTTGATTTCGGAAAGTTTTACACTAGCGCTGGTGCCGAATTGACCGAAACGCACCTCGGCTGGAACTATTCACGCGCCCTGATGTATGCCAATGGGCCCTACTACCACTTCGGCTTCCGTTCCACCGTGCCGGTGGGTAAGAGCTTGGTGGTTGGCGCGCAGTTGGTGAACGGCTGGAACAACGTCGAAGACACCAATACCGGCAAGACGGTGGGCCTGACCAGCCTCTACACCGCTGGCGGGGGCAAGTTTACCTGGGGCAACAACTACTACGTTGGACCGGAAAAGGCGAACTCCAACGATGGCTACCGTCATTTCTACGACACCGTGTTTGCGGTCAACACCAGCAAAGTCAGCGCCTACCTCAACATCGATTACGGCGTGGACAAGTTCGCCGCCGGCCGGGGCAGCAATCAGTGGTTTGCGGTCGGCTCCGCCGCCAAGTTTCAGCTGACCAAGAAGTTTGCCATTTCGCCCCGCGCGGAAATCTACAAGGACTACGACGGTTTCATCACCGGCACGCCGCAGAACCTGAAGGAGGTCACTCTCACGGGCGAATACAAGCCGCATGACAACTTCCTGACGCGCCTGGAGTACCGCCGGGACTGGTCCGACAGGGCCGTCTTTGAGAAGGGCAAGCTGGCCAGCGTCACCAAAAATCAGGACACGCTGGCGTTGGGCCTCGTCTTCTTCTTCGACAACTTCAAGATGAACCTCGGCCGCTAGCCGCTTCCCACCACTCAAGAGCCGCCCCGTCAGCGGCGCTTGATAAAGCCCATAAATTTTACTGATCCAGAAGCTGACGGATCACTTCCCGCTGCCTGTCAGGACTTGATTTATAATCAGCACATTGCGGTGAGATTGCTCATCGGTGTCAAAATCCCCGGCGGTTCCCCGTTCCGCACCGCCTGATGCCGCTGATTCTTGAAGAATCCCCGCCCGGCTTTGCGGAAAAACGAAGCCTCCCAAATTTTTTCTGGAAAAAGAGGAGATCGATGTCTAACGACCTGCGCAACTTCCTGGCGCTCTCATACGACGAGCTGGAAGAACTGAATCTGAATGCGAAGGAACAGCGGAAGAACCGCGTTTCCATCGACACAATCCGCGAGGAACGGATCAAGTACCTGACCGACGAAAAGCGGATCAAGGCTGTCACCGTCATGTTCAGCGACCTGGAAGGCCGCCTGCACATGCTCGACTATGACAAGAAGTTCCTGATCAACAGCTACGACAACCTGACCTTTGATGGATCCTCCATCCGTGGCTTTACCGCGCAGCGCGAAAGCGACTTGCGCTTGGGCATGGATTGGAGCGCCTTCTACTGGGGCCCCGCCGACATCTTCGGCACCGGCAAGGTGATGGTGTTCGGTGAAGTGATCGACAAGGACGGTTCGGCCTACGTCGGTGACATCCGTGGCGTGTTGAAGACCTACTCCAACAGCCTGTATGCCACCAAGGGCTATACCCTGAACGCGGCCAACGAAATCGAAGGCTTCCTGTTCAAGGGTGAGGAAGCGGAGCGCAATTACCACGAGACCGGCAAGTTCGAGTACGTCAACACGGGCGGCTACTACCACTCCCTCCCCGGCGACCCGCTGCGCACCTTCATCGACACCGCCGCTGAAGTGCAGCGCGCCATGGGCTTCCAGAACGAGAAGGATCACCCGGAAGTGGCGCCCTCGCAGTTTGAAATCAACTACGGCTACGGCGAAGTGGTTGCTGCCTCCGATCAGATCCAGCTCTACAAGCTGATCTGCCGCCAGGTGGCTCGCAAGATGGGCTTGACCGCCAGCTTCCTGCCGAAGCCCGTCGTGGGCGTCAACGGCAACGGCATGCACACCAACGTGTCCATCTCCAAGGAAGGCAAGAACCTGTTCTGGGATCCCAAAGGCGAAGAGAAGATCTCCAAGATGGCTTGGCAGTTCGTGGACCGCATCCTCACCCACGGCAACGACATCTGCCTCAGCCTGAATGCCAGCGTCAACGCCTACCGCCGCCTGGACCCGCACTTTGAAGCGCCGAACCAGATCAAGGCTTCGGCCGTTGATCGCGGCTCGATGGTGCGCATCCCGATCGGCAACGAGAAGAGCTCCCGTGTCGAAGTCCGCTCGGTCGGCCCCGACGCCAACCCCTACATGGTGCTCTACTCGATCTTCAAGACCGGCCTCGACGGCGAGACCGCCAAGATCAAGAACCTCCGCCAGGCGGACCGCTACCTGCCGGACAACATCTACACGGCCATCGAGAACTTCAAGGGAGCTAGCTGGACCACCGCGCTGTTCGGCGAAGACGTGAAGGCCCGCTACATCGACCTGAAGCAGGCCTCCGCGGACCGCTGCGCTCGCCAACTGGGCACCTTCGTCAAGACGCCGGAAGTCCAGTTCCACCACGAAGTCTACAATCAGTACCTCTGGAACCAGTTCTAGACTTCGCCGTGTGATTCACACAGTTCAGCGCCCCGGGCTTCGGTCCGGGGCGCTTTTCTTTTGGAAAGACGTCTCATCGTTGAATAACGACTTAGCTGGGGTAGGCTGGCAGAAAGCCCTTGAGAATCGTTAGTGCCTTAAGCTGATTGCGACAGCACGCTGGGCCGGGGGGGCGACGCCCAGTTTCGTTCTGAAAGAAAGTCTTGCCAGCAGAAGAGATTAGGCGGGACGGTGTCCGTAGCGGTTCAGCGCCACCACACCCGCATTGAGTACCAGCGCGATGCCCAGCCAGACTTGCCAGTGGGAAAACAGCCCGTGGCTGATCGCAAAGTCACCCGCAAACCGCAGATCCGCCGCCATGCGCCACAGCGCCAGCACCCAGGCGCTGAGCGTGGCGGGAACCAGCAAAGCGGCGATAGCCAATGCAAAGCGCTGGTTCTTGGTACCTTGACGCCGGATAAACGGTCCGGTCTTGAAGCGGATTCGAACGATCATCGCTCTTTGAGACCAGTGTATCAGCGGCTCTTGCAGACGTTGGCGGGCGGCGAAAGGGAAGCGGGAGAGAGCCGTATTGTCACCCTCTTAAGTTCGGCGGGAAGGCAGTGATAGATTAGGAAAGCTATGGCCAAGATTCGTACTGCAATGATCGGCACCGGCTTTATGGGTAAGGTGCACACAGAACAAGTTCGCCGTCTGGGAAATGTGGAGGTGGTGGCCGCCGCCAGCTCGACGCAGGAGGTCGCGAGGAGCTTCGCGGACAGCGTCGGAATCGCTCATGCGACCGGCGATTGGACCACGCTCGTCAATGACCCTGGCATTGATGCCGTCCACATTCTGACACCCAACGCGCTGCATGC
The DNA here is from genome assembly GCA_947458745.1 of Bryobacteraceae bacterium. Taxonomy (GTDB): domain Bacteria; phylum Acidobacteriota; class Terriglobia; order Bryobacterales; family Bryobacteraceae; genus JAPKYZ01. The sequence continues at coordinate 3,630 of CANGYQ010000028.1, forward strand.
GCCGATGTCGATTGCTTTTGCCCAGGCCGGCAAGGCCGTCCTGTGTGAGAAGCCGCTGGCGATGTCGAGCGCCGAAGCGCAGCAGATGCTGGATGCGGCGGAGGCGGCGGGCGTAGTGCATGCCACAAATCACAACCTGCGGTTCTATCCGGTGGTGCAGTATGTCCGCCAGATGGTGGCCTCGGGCGAGCTGGGCGAAGTGCTGGCCGTGCAGGGAACCTATTCGCAGGACTGGCTACTCTACGACACCGACTACAACTGGCGAATCGAGGCGGAGGCCAACGGCAAGCTGCGCGCCATGGGCGACATCGGCAGCCACTGGATGGATCAGATTCAGCACGTGACGGGCCTGAAGATCACCAGCGTCTGCGGCGAATTGACCACGTTCCACAAGACGCGCAAGAAGCCCAAGGGCTCGGTGGAAACGTTCACTGGCAAGACGCTGTCTCCGTCGGACTACACCGAGATCCCCATCACCACCGACGACTTCGGGACCGTGATGCTGCACCTGGGCGACCGCGCCCGCGGCGCCTTCACCGTCAGCCAGATCTCCGCCGGCAACAAGAACAGCTTCCGGTTTGAAGTCTACGGCACCAAGAGCGGTGTCAGCTGGAACCAGGAGCGCCCGGATGAGCTGTGGATCGGCCACCGTAACTCACCGAATCAGATCTTGCTAAAGGATGCCAGCCTGATGGGCGCCTCCGGCCAGTACGCGGACCTGCCCGGCGGCCATAGCGAGGGCTATGACGACAGCCACAAACAGCTCTTCAAGCGCTTCTACGCCCGCGTGGCCAACAAGAGCTTGCCGGTGGAGCACCCGACATTTGCCGATGGTCTACATGGCATGAAGTGCCTGGAAGCGGTGCTGGCCAGCCATGAAGCTCGGGCATGGGTGGATGTGAAGTAGATGCCGCCGCGGGTTGTGGGCAAGATCGATTCGATCCGCTTCCGCGAGCCGGTTCCGCTGGCTGAGGACGCCCGCCGGAAACTACTGGTCCGGCTGGACCCCAGCTTGCGGGGCCAAGCGATCTCCTTTTCGCCGCCGAACCGGCTGACGCCGGCGGCGGCGGTGAAGGACGGGGCGGCGTTAATGGCGGAGAATCCGTGGTGGTTCGTCCCGGAACAGGACCGGTTGGAGCTTTCCGGCACTCGGGGCAACCTCTACGTCCGCTGGACGCCGAAGGAGCCGGGGGTCCCCCATCTGGTTACTTTCACCGTGACTGGACGCGGGGCGGACCCCATCGTTTACTCCTTTGCCCATGGTCCGGAAGTGGCACCGCTGGAAGGGTTTATGCAACAGGGCACGCAGGAAAATATCCTGGGTGTCGGCCGGCAGACGCTGGGTATTGTGGTGACTCCGGGCAATCAGCCCTGGGGCGTTCTGCTGCGGACCAAGACCGCCAACGCGATCTGGCGGCTCCATTTTGCCGAAGTGACGGTAGTGAAGTAGGGGAGCTTACTGCTCCCCCAAGCGGAGAATCTCCACGGCCTCCCTGACGGCATAGTCAGGGGGGACTAGGGCGAACGTTTCCGGCTGAAAGCCATACAAAACCCCGCACGACTTCGACCCGGCATTCCGGGCGGTCTCAATATCGACGTGGGAATCGCCCACCATCAAGGTGCGGTTACCCGGAGCGCCGGTCTCTTCCATCAGCTTCTGGATGCCGATGGGATGGGGCTTCTTTTGGTCGAAACTGTTGCCGCCGTAGATGCGGAAGAAGGTGGAGGCCAACCCTAAGCCTTCCACGATCACGTGGCTGATCCGCACGGGTTTGTTGGTCAGCACCGCCAGGCGCGAGCCGTGCGCGGTCAAGCCTTCCAGGGTTTCGGCGACGCCGGGGTAGAGGCGGGTCTCGTCCAGGCAATGCTCATGGTAGAAGCGGATGAAGTATTCAAGCGCGCGGTCCACGTCGGACTGAGCTGCCTCCGGCCCCAACGCCCGGCGGATGAGGACTGGAGCGCCGTTGCCCACGTAGCTGGCCACCGTGGCCGGGGCCAACGGGGCCAAGTCCATCCAGCCACGCGTGGCATTGACGGCATTCACCAGGTCCGCTTTGGAGTCGATCAGGGTCCCATCCAAGTCCCAGATCACCAGATCGAATCGGCCAGGGGCGGCGGTCACGGTTTGTTCCAAATCTTCTGTACCTCGTCGTAGTTGCGGCGGAAACTATCTTTTAGATCGGGTGGTGTCAGCGCCGCCAATAGACGCGAAGCCTCCACCACGTAGGGCGCGATCTGGGATTGGATGACGGCTTGCGGCAGCGTCTGGCGCGGGAAGGCCATGGCGATCATGACGATGGCGATGGAGATCAGCAGCGCCCGCAGGAACCCGAAAATGGCCCCGAGCAGCCGGTCCAGCCAACTGATCCCGGCCCACTTGAAAAGCTTCGAGAGACCAAACGAGATCACCCCACCGGTGAGCACAAACAATAGCAGGACCACCACAAAGCCTAGTGCGTTGGCCAGTGCTTGAGACGTGACGTACTCGCGCAGGAAAGAGCCCGCCTCCGCGTACCAGCGCGAGGCGAACAGGATGCCGAAGATGGTGGCCGCCATCGAGATGCCGATGCGGGCCAACCCACGCGCCGCGCCCATCAAAGTGGAAGCGAGAAAGATCACCAGAAACAGCAGGTCGAGCCAGTTGAGGTCTTTCACTGTAGCGTCTTTAGCCTGTGCTCGCCTACGCGCAGTCCCGGCCGGTCAACAGGCGGTAGGCCTCGCGATACTTGCCGATGGTGCGCTCTACGACATCATCGGGAAGAGCGGGCGCGGGGGCCTGCTTGTTCCAATGGATCGATTCCAGATAGTCCCGCACAAACTGCTTGTCGAACGACGGCTGAGCGCCGCCAGGGGCGTACTGGTCAGCGGGCCAGTAGCGGGATGAATCGGGGGTGAGCACTTCGTCGGCCAGCACCAGTTGGCCGTTGACGAAGCCGAACTCAAACTTCGTGTCGGCCAGGATCAAGCCGCGCGTGGCGGCGTAATCGGAGGCCTTGCCGTAGATGGCCAGCGTCAGGTCGCGCAGTTGCGTGGCCAACTCTTGGCCGACTTCAGCCACGACGGTCTCAAATGAGATGTTCTCGTCGTGAGCGCCGCCCTGGGCCTTGCTCGCCGGTGTGAAGATGGGTTGCGGCAAAGCGGAGGACTCCACCATGCCCGCCGGCAGCGGGATGCCGCAGATGGCCTGCGTGGCCCGGTAATCTTTCCAGCCGGAGCCGGAGATGTAACCGCGCGCGACGCACTCCACTTCCACCATCTTGGCTTTGTGGACCAGCATCGAACGCCCTTCCAGCTGATCCCGGTGCTCGCGCAACGGGGCCGGGTAGTCGTCCACTTCGGTGGCGATCAGGTGGTTCGGGACAAAGTCCTTCAGGAAGTCGAACCAGAACAGCGACAACTGCGTCAGCACGCGGCCTTTGCCGGGGATGCCGGAGCCGAGCACGTGGTCGAAGGCCGAAATCCGGTCTGAGGCAATGATCAGCAGCCGGTCATCGCCCAGATCATAAACGTCCCGGACTTTGCCGCGATAGGGGGCGGGGAGGCCCGGCAGATGAGATTGGACAAGAGGGCTCAAGCGAAGACTACGCCTTCCCGACTCGGTCCCACGCCTTATCCCAGGTCGCTTCGCGGCCGGAATAGATGGCGTCCTTGGCCATCACCGCCATCAAGGTCGATTCCGAGCCCCAGATGGCGGCGTTCTCCATCTTGCCCGTCCGTGCGCCATCAATGAACTGGTTGACGGCATCCTGCGTGATGTCGTACTTGGTGGCCACTTCTTCCGGCGCCTTGCCACGCTCTTTCCAATAAGTGATACCTTGGCGCGACGTGCGCACCGTGCCGCCTTCGCACATAAAGGTCTCCGACACATCGGAGTAGATCGAAGGCGCGCCGAACTGGTGGGCCGAATAGCTGAAGACCGTACCGTCGCCGTACTGGAACGTGCAGGAGAGCGAATCCATGATGTCGCCCTTCTTGCGGATGGCCTGCGTGCCGTAGCCCGAAACCTTCACGGGCATCTTGTCCAGGAACCAGTGGACAACGTCCATGTTGTGGCAATCCTGTTCCGTGATGATGTCGCCCGACATGTCGCGGTAGAAGAACCAGTTGCGGATCTTCTCTTCGCTGGCGGCGTGACCCTCCTTGAAGGCCGGTCCACCGCCCAGCCAGGCGGCGCGGACCATCTTGATGGCGCCGAACTCGCCGGACTTCACGCGGGCATGGGCGGCCTGGTAGTCCTTGCCGTAGCGCTGCTGGAAGCCCATCGAGATGCGCTTGGTCTTGTCGGCGCGGAGGGCGGCAGCCTTCACACGCAGGCAGCCCTTGGCATCGATGCCGGCGGCCTTCTCCATGTAGATGTGCTTCTTGGCCTTGACGGCCATTTCAAAGTGATCCGGGTGATAGACGATGGGCGTGGCGATCAGCACCGCGTCCACGTCGGAGGCCATCATCTCTTCGGCCTTCTTGAAGGTCTTGGCGCCCGAGTACTTTTTGGTGGCCGCCTCCAACTTGTCGTCGTAGATGTCGCAGACCGCGGCGACGCGGGCGTATTCGTTTTTAGCGAAGATGCCGCTGACATACATGCCGCGATTTCCTGCGCCCACCAAGCCCACAGTCAGAGCCGAATTGGCTTGGGAGCCAAAGGCGATGTGCGGGGCGACAATCGTCAGCCCCGACGCGATGAATTGACGTCGATCACTCATAACCATCTAAAGTATACGCCGCGCGGTGCCCGGACGGACCCGTATACTGAAGGCTTTGAAGCTTTCGATCCTGATCCCGGTCTACAACGAACGCACCGTCGTTGAGCAGTCGCTCAAACTGGTGCTGGCGGCCCCGTTGCCAGAGAGTTTGGAGCGCGAACTGATCATCGTTGATGACTGTTCCCGCGACGGTACGTGGGACATTCTGCAGCGCATTGCCGCGGCTGAACCGCGCATCAAGCTCTACCGGCATGAAGTAAACCAAGGCAAAGGCGCGGCCATCCGGACCGCCATAGGCTATGCCACGGGTGACTTCTCGCTGATCCAGGACGCCGATCTGGAGTATGACCCCAATGAGTATCCGGTGCTGATGGCTCCACTATTGTCGGGCAACGCCGATGCGGTGTTTGGGTCGCGCTACATGGCCGGGGAACAACGCCGGGTGCTGCCGTTTTGGCACACCAAGATCAATCTGGCGCTCACCACGCTGTCGAATATCTTTTCCAACCTCAGTCTGACCGACATGGAGACCTGCTACAAGGCCTTCCGCACCGATCTGCTGAAAAGCATCCCCATTCGCTCCAACCGCTTCGGTATTGAGCCGGAACTGGCCATGAAATGCGCTAAACGGAGGCTGCGCATCTACGAAGTGCCCATCAGCTACCACGGGCGCACCTATGAGGAAGGCAAGAAGATCGGCTGGAAGGATGGCGTCAATGCGCTGGGCGTCATCTTGAAGTTCTGGCTGATCGATGATCTCTACTCCCAGCCCTATGGCCGGGCGTTCTTGAACAACATGAGCGGCACGCCGCAGTACCTGAACTGGATTGCGGGCCTGCTGAGGCCCTATATCGGTGACCGGGTGCTGGAGATCGGCGCGGGCATTGGCAATTTGACGGGCCTGATGATGGGCCGCCGCGTGATGTATGTGGCTGCCGAGAAGGACCCGCTTTACCTGCACGCGCTGCGGAATCGTTTCCTGCGGACCCCGAATGTCCGGGTGGAGACGGCCGATTCGGGATCCGCCGACGATATTCGTGGTCTCCCGTCGGGTTTCGATACGGCTGTGTGCCTGAATGTCCTGGAATACCTGGAAGACCCGGCGGCGACGCTGGCGGCGTTGCGGGATACGCTGGCCGAGGGCGGGCGGCTGCTGGTGCTGGTGCCGCAAGGCAAACGGCTGTTCGGCACCATTGATAAGACACTGGGACACCGGCGCCGCTTCAATCGGACGGAACTGGTTGAGTTGCTGACCGGGGCCGGTTTCGTGGTGGAGGAGATCACTTCACTCAATCGCGCCGGAGCTCCCGCCTGGTGGATCTTTGGCCAGGTGCTGGGCCGGCGTCAGATCAACAAGATCACCCTGAAGCTGTTTGACAAGGGCGTGTGGCTGTGGCGGCGGATTGATGGCCTGCTGCCATGGCCGGGCGTCAGCCTGGTGGCGGTGGCCCGCAAGCGGTCATGAAGGCCTATACGCTCGATTTCGCGGCCCGGCGCGGCGAGTTTCGGGAACTGGCCGAACCGGTGCGCCAATCGGGCCAAGTGCTGCTGCGTGTGGCGGCGGGCGGGGTCTGCGGGACCGACCGGGAACTGGCCGCATTCCACATTGGCGAACCACCCGCCGGCGAGCCGTTTTTGGTGCTGGGACATGAGGCCTGCGCCCAGGTGGTGGAGGCGGACCGCATGGGCCCGCTCCAGGTGGGGGATTGGGTGGCACCGATGGTCCGCCATGCCTGCGCCGCCCGGTGTCCCTTCTGCCTTCGCGGACGCGTGGACCAGTGCAACTCCGGCGGCTATCGCGATAGTGGCATCGTCGGCCGGCACGGATACTTTCGCCAATACGTGGCCGAGGACCCCACGCACTTGATCCGCGTGCCAGCGGCGCTGGCCGAATTTGCCGTGCTGCTGGAACCGCTGAGCGTGGTGGAGAAGGCCGTGGCGCGTGCTCTGCAGTTGGCTGCGGCGCCCGCGGGCCAAGCCTTGGTGGTGGGGGCGGGGCCCATCGGCTGTCTGACCGCTCTAGTGTTGACGCAGCGGGGCATTCCGGTGACCGTGCATTCCATGGAGCCGCCCGATCATCCGCGTGTCCAGTGGCTGAAGCGTATCGGCGTGCTTTACAACCAGCCGGTGAAAGCGGACTTGGCCTTTGAGGCCGCTGGGGTGGGGGCGGCGGCGGAGCTGGCCATCAAGTCACTGGCCCCCAATGGGGTCTGCGCGATTCTGGGGGCCCGGGAAGCGCAGGTCGAGATGCCGTTTCGCACGATGATTCTGGAGAACCAGACCGTGTTCGGTTCGGTGAATGCGGACCGGGCATCGTGGGAAGTGGCGGTGACCGATCTGGCGCGGACCGACCGTGGTCTGCTGGAGACATTTGTCGAACGGCGAAGCTTTGCCGACCTGCCCCGATCGCTGGTCGAGACCGCGCCTCAGGCGGCCAAGCTCGTCCACATCCTACACTGAAGAGGATGAGTTACCGCTTCCGCCACGCCATCTGCAACGAGATTTTCGACAAGCGCGATTTCGCTCAATCCTGCCGCTACATCAAGCAGTGCGGCTATGAAGGCATTGAGATTGCCCACTTCACGTTGGCCGATGATCCGGCCACGATCACGCCGGCGCAACGCGCTGAATACAGCCGCATCATCCGCGAGGAAGGGCTGAAGTTTGCCGGTTTGCACTGGCTGATGGTGGCTCCGGCGGGGCTGCATGTCTCGACGCCGGACCCGGAGTTGCGGGCTCGCGGCTGGCGGCACATCCAGAATCTGATTGACCTATGCGCGGACTTGGGCGCCGACGGCACGGGCGACAACCTGGTGATGGTGTTCGGCTCTCCCAAGCAGCGGGGGCTGACCGGCGGCGCAACGCGGGAACAGGCAACGCGCAACTACATCGACGGACTGCGGTCCGTGGCGGCGCATGCCGAACAGCGCCAAGTGCAGATCCTGGTGGAAGCCTTGCCCAGCACGCAGACGGAAGTGATCTTAAGCCTGGATGAGGCGGCGGCCATCGTGCACGAGATCGGCAGCCCGGCCATCCAAACCATGTTCGATTCGCACAACGCGATTGAAGAAACTGAGCCGCATGAAGTTCTGGTGGAACGCCACTTTCCGGTCATCAAACACGTCCACGTCAATGAACTGGACGGCGGCCATTGCGGCACTGGCGATTACGACTTTAAGCCCGTGCTGCGCAAGCTGCGGGAGCTGAATTATTCCGGCTGGGTGTCGCTGGAGGCGTTCGACTTCCGGCCGGGGGCGGAACGGATCGCCAAAGAGTCGATTGATTATCTGAATCAGCAGATTGAACTGTTGGGTTAAGACGAAAAGGGTCTTATGAGCAAATACGTTGTGACCGGCGGTGCCGGCTTCATTGGTTCATCCGTGGTGCGGGCCCTGCTCGACCAGGGTGCCGGGCACGTGCATGTGATTGATAATCTGTTGACCGGGTATGAGAAGAACCTGGAGGAAGTGGCCCGCCAAGTGACGCTGCACCGCGTCGACATTCGTGATTTTGAGGGCGTGAAGGCCGCGATTGCCGGGGCCGAGAAAGTGTTCCATCTGGCCGCCATTCCGTCGGTGCCGAAATCGATTGATGAGCCCGTGCCGTCGCATGAGGTCAATATCGACGGCACGTTTAACGTCTATCGTGCGTGTGCCGAGACGGGTGTCAAGCGGGTGGTCTACGCCGCGTCGTCGTCCGCCTATGGCGATACGGAGGTTCTGCCGAAGGTGGAGACGATGGTTCCGCAGCCGCTGTCTCCCTATGCCGCGCAAAAGTTGATGGGCGAGTATTACGCCAGCGTCTTTCACAGCTGCTTCGGGTTGGAAGCGGTGGCCCTGCGGTTCTTCAACGTCTACGGTCCCCGGCAGGATCCATCCAGCCCCTATTCAGGCGTGCTCTCGATCTTCATGAAGTGCCTGATCGAAGGCCGCCGCCCGACGCTGTTTGGCGACGGCGGGCAGACGCGCGATTTCACTTATGTCGCCGATGTGGCGGGATTGTGCCTGAAGGCCTCGCGAGCGTCGGGCGTGGCCGGTAAGGTCTACAATGCGGGCAACGGCAATCGGTACACCTTAAATGAGGTGTGGCAAACCTTGCAGGACACTCAGGGAGTTACCTTAGCCCCCAACTATGGACCGTCGCGGGCGGGTGATGTCCGGGATTCGCAAGCCGACACCACCGCTGCTGTCCGGGATCTTGGCCACGCCCCGCAGTATTCGCTGGCCGAAGGCTTACGCCTGACTTTTGATTGGTATAAGTCCTCCCTCGTAGCCTGACCCCCCTCTGGCATGGGCCGGCCTGACCGGCTGGCCCACCTCCTGCGATAAATCAATCGAAATCTCATTAACGCTACCCCCGAGTCGGGACGATTACATCAGTGTGCAGCGGCGCGGAGAACGGCCGGTTGCCAAATCAATTACTGATGAAGGGGTTACTCCAATGAGCGTTTTGAAACCTCGCAACCGGCTGGTGAATTTCCGGCTGAGCGAAGAAGAGTTTTCGGCCATGAAGTCCGCTTGTGAAAAAAGCGGTGCGCGCAGTCTCTCTGACTTTGCCCGCGGTGCCGTGCTGCATGCCATGACCGAGGCCGAGGGCGGCGCGTCGATGACGCTGGTCCGGTTAGACGGTGTGGTGACCACGCTGGAATCACGCGTCGAACAACTGCTGCGGCTGCTGGAAGGCGTACAGGGCCCGCATACGCCGGCTCCGGTGGAAGAAGCTGCTCCTGAAGTTGCCGCTCACTAGTACCCGCCGCGGCAGCACCGCGCCGTCGCTTTAGTGGCGACTCAGGTGAGGGTGCTGCCATCACGGGTCCCCGTTGGTTTGCGTCGGAACATTTCCAGCCCCGAGTGTCAGGTTTTCTCAGAACACATCCATGTCCATTGAGCGCATCGAACGCGACCGTAATGAGCGTAGTCTGACGGCGGCCGAGACCCGGTCGGCGGTAGTCTCGGCCCATGAGCCGGAGGTGGAAACGCCGGTCGTGCCGTTATCGCACTACCTGTGGGTGTTGAAGCGGAACCGCTGGGCGATTGCCGGCGTGGTGTTGGCGTCGCTGGTGGGAACCCTGGTGGTGACATCCCACATGACGCCGATCTACGAATCCACCGCCACTGTCGACATTGACCGGCAGACGCCGCAGGGCGTCATCGGCCAGGAGTCGATGCGCTCCACAATGAATGATGCCGACCAGTTTCTGGCCACCCAGGTTCGCTTGGTGCAGTCAGACAGTGTACTCCGCCCCGTGGCCGTGAAACACGATCTATTGGCCCATGAACGGGGCGGCCGCAAGGGAGATGAGACCACGTCGCCCTCGCCTGATACCCCTGTCCAGCTGAAGCACCTGAAGGTCAGCCGGCCACCCAATACTTATCTGCTGCTGATCAGCTACCGCTCTCCAGACCCGCGTCTGGCCGCTAACGTGGCCAACGGCGTGGCCCAGTCTTACCTGGAGCACACTTACAACATCCGCTACCGGTCCAGCGCCAGCCTGTCGGTTTTCATGGAGAAGCAGATTGAAGAGTTGCGCGCCAAGATGGAGCGCAGTTCCGGCGCGTTGATCCAGTTTGAGCGCGAGATGAATGTGATCTCTCCGGAAGAGAAGACCAACATCTTATCCTCGCGGCTGCTGCAGTTGAATACCGAGTACACTGCCGCCCAGGGTGACCGGGTCCGCAAGGAAGCGGCCCTGAATTCGGTGAAGAACGGTTCGATTGAAGCCGCACAGGCTTCGACCCAGGGCGAAAGTTTGCGCAAACTGCTCGACCGGGCGGGCGAAGCGGAAGAGAAGTTCTCCCAGGGGCGATTGCACTTCGGCGCGAACCATCCGGAGTACCGCAAGGCGGCCGAAACCGTCACCGAGCTGAACCGCCAGATCAACAAGATGAAGCAGACAATCGCCAAACGCGTCGAGACCGAGTATCAGGAAGCGACGGCGCGCGAAGGGATGCTGCAACGGGCCGTGGGTGAGACCAAGCAGGAGTTTGACCGCCTCAACGCGCGGAGCTTCGAGTATCAATCCCTGAAGCGCGAGGCCGAGGCGGACAAGAAGCTCTACGAGGAACTGGTACGCAAGATCAAGGAAGCTGGCATCAACGCCAGTTTCCAGAACTCAGCCATCCGGATCGCCGACCTGGCGCGGCCCGGGGAGAAGCCGGTGGCTCCGAACCTGAAGATCAACCTCCTGATCGCCCTGCTGGCTTCGCTGTTCCTGGCGGTCACCGGAGCCATCGTGGCCGACCTGCTGGACAACACCATCCGCGATCCGGAGCAAGTGGCGCGAACCTTGGGGACGGAAGTAATCGGTACGCTGCCGGTGGTGAAGGATTGGCGCGGACGGTTGGGGCTGGTCAGTGCGGCTCGTCTGCTGCCCGGTAGTGCGGCGGCTCCAAATTCGGCGGAGCATATGGCCTCTGGCTATGACGAATCCATCCGCACGCTGCGCAATTCAATCCTGTTGACTGATTTTGACCAACGCCTGCGGTCACTGCTGGTGACCAGTGCTTCGCCGGGAGAAGGCAAGTCCACCATTGCCGCACACCTGGCCGCGTCTCATGCGGAACAGAATCACAAGACGCTGCTGATCGATGGTGATCTCCGCCGGCCCAGCGTCCACAAGCGGTTCAAGATCCGCAGTGACCGTGGTCTCACCAATGTTCTGCTGGGTGAGATGGACTGGCGGGAAGCCGTCGTCACTCCCGATGAACAGCCCAATTTGCGGATTCTGCCTGCTGGTCCGCCCTCGCGCCGCGCTGGTGACCTGGTGGGCCGGGGCTTGCATGACCTGATGGAAGAAGCACTGGCCGAATATGATCTGGTGATCCTGGATGGTCCGCCGCTGTTGGGCTTTGCGGAACCATTGCAGATGGCCACCACGGTGGATGGAGTGGTTGTTGTCACCCGTGCCGGAGCCACGAACCGGCAGCAGGTGGCCACCGTGCTGGCTACGCTCAACCGGCTGCGCGCCAACGTACTGGGCCTGGTGCTGAATCAAGTTCACCGCGGCATGAGCGATAGCTACACCTATTACGGCTACTACGGCAAATACTACGCGCAGCGGACGGCTAGCTAACTAAAAGGGGCGGGTGCAATGAAGCAGACACGTCTGTTTACGGCGACGGTCTGGACGCTGGCGGGCAACGGCGCGGCCGCCTTGGCGCAATGGGCCACGGTCATCACCGTGTCGCGTGCTCTGGGCTATTCGGCGGGCGGTGACTATGCGTTGGCGCTGGCTGTCGTGAATCCCGTGCTGATGTTGGCCAACCTCCAGTTGCGGGCGGTCATTGCCACCGATGCGGCTCAGCAGTATCCATTCTGGGACTATCTTTCGCTCCGACTTTGGACGTCGCTGGCGGCGGCGGTGGCGGTGGTGCAGTTCGGCACGCTGAACCCCTCGCTTTCGGTCTTGGTCTTGCTGGCCGTGCTGGCGTTGAAGCTGGTGGAAGCGATGAGCGACGTCTACTATGGCGCGTTTCAGCAGGCCGGGCGGATGGACTGGATCGCACAGTCGCTGATCACCAAGTCTTCCCTCTCGATTGCCCTGTTGATTATTGTGGCGGCGTTGTGGCATTCGCTCGCGCTGGCGTTGCTGGCCAGTGCCATCGGTACGGCTCTGGTGTGGCTTTGGTTTGATTGCGCGCAAGCGCAGAAGCTGGGCCTGCAGGGCATTGGCCGTTTGCTGCCCGACTGGCCACCCAATTGGTCCAGTATGCGCGCGATCACCGAGACGGCGTTTCCCTTGGGTGTGGTGATGATGCTGGTCTCGCTCAACCAAAGCATTCCCCGCTTTGCGGTGGAGAAGTTTGCGGGCAGAGAAGAGCTGGGCTTGTTTGCCGCCGTCGCCGCGATGGCTCAATCGGTGAATCTGGCTTTGAATGCCGTGGGCCAGTCGATGACTGCGCCACTGTCGCAATGCGCGCACCGGGGCGACTGGAAAGAGTTCCGCACGTTGTTCGGCCGGGGCCTGGGCACCGGGATACTGGTGGTGACAGCCTGTTGCCTGGTCTGCGTGTTTATGGGGCCGGCACTGCTGATGGCGATCTTCGGCAAGACCACGCCGGAACAGTCCTGGATGCTGGTGCTGCAGATGATGGCGGCGGGCGTCACGGCGCTGGCCGGGCTGTGCGGGTACGCGCTAACCGCGATGGGCGAGTTCCGGCAGCAACTGCTGCTCTTCATTCCCTTGACGTCACTGACAGCGTTGCTCAGTTGGGGCTTCGTGCCCGCCTATGGCGTGGAGGGGGCTTGCTGGGTACTGGTGGCCGGGTCGATTCTACATTTGGCGGCGGCCGGTTTCTTGTTGAACTTCCGGCTGGCCCAGCCGGGGAACCTGGTGGGGGAGGCCCTGCCGGAGGCGGGCTTGTGAGGCGTCTGCTGCACGTTATCCGGGCGCTGGAGCCGGGCGGCATTGAGCTGTGGCTGGTGGATCTGTTGCGCGCCCACGCCTTGCCCGGCTGGCAGATGGAGTTCCTGGTGGAAACCCCACACCCGGGAGTGCTGGAAGCCGCCGTCACCCGGCATGGTGGGATCATTCATCGCTGGCGTGGTCCGGCAGGGCTCCCTTTTTCCGCTGAGACATTGCGGCGCTTGCTACGGGATCGGGGTCCATTTGAGGCCGTCCATAGCCATGTGCATGCGTTCAGCGGCGTGGTGCTGTCGGCAGCGCAGCAGGCGGGCGTTCCCTTGCGGATCGCCCACAGCCACTGCCAGCAGGAAGAGCACACCCCGTGGCGGCGGCTCTACCGGCAGGCGATGCAGCGGCTGATTGCGGCGTCCGCCACTGTTCGGCTGGCGGTCAGCGGGGCGGCGGCGGCAAATCTTTTTGGAGACGGAGCACAGGCTGCGATCATTCCGGCGGCGCGGGATCTGCGTGGGTATAGCCAACCACTGGACCGTGAGGCCAGCCGCGCATCGCTGGGCTGCTCCAAAGGTGACCTGGTGGTGGCCCATGTGGGCCGCCTGACACCGGAAAAGAATCAGCAACTCTTGCTGGCCCTGGCTGCGCGCAATCCAAGGTTGCGCGTACTGATCGCCGGAGAAGGTCCCCTGCGCAACGATTTGCGGCATCCCCAGGTGCAGTTGCTGGGCGATGTGCGTGATCTGCGGCCGCTGTTTGCCGCCGCCGATTGTTTCGCGTTCCCCTCGGTGAGTGAAGGCCTGGGATTGGCGCTAGTGGAGGCGCAAGCGGCCGGGCTGCCGTGCGTCATCTCCGATGCCATTCCGGCAGAGGCGATCATCGTTCCGGAACTGGTGGACCGGGTGGCGCTCCGACAGGAGCTACCGGTCTGGATGGCGGCCATTGAACGGGCCGCCCAGCGGGACCGGTTGCCGGAGAGCTGGCAGCGGGCGCTCGCCTCTCCCTATCACGTCCAACGTTCCGGCGAACTGCTGGAGGCCGCCTATGCGCATGCCGGCTAGCGCCCCTCTGGCGGTGGAGCGGAACGATCTACTGGCAGTGGCCCCATCGCCGCGGCTGGTGGTCTGGGAGTTGCCGTTCTGGCTGATCCTGCTCTATATTGCGCTGACCCCGGGGAGTGTCTCGCCGTGGTGGGTCTGGGGTGGCATACCGGTCCGGTCAGCTGAAGCGGTGGTGCTGGTGGGGGTGGTGTGGTACTTGCCGTCGGCGTTGCTGCTGCAGCGGGCCTGGCGGGCGTGGCCGGCGATCTGGATTCTGATGGCTCCGATGGTGATCGCGCTGGCATATGCCGCCCTTTCGACGGGTTGGAACGGGCTAGACGACAACGACACGGCCGCCATGCGCATCACGTTGTTGTTTGCTGCGGGCGGCCCGCTGTTGGCCTGGTCAGTGACGGGCGGCTATACCCGTGATGAGCTCTACCACTTCATCTGGCGCTTGACGGCCTTTATGGCCCTGCTGAGCGTTCTTTATTCCGCGGAATCGATTCTTTCGTTGGGCCTGCGCAGCGAACTGGGCCAAAACACGCTACTCGATTTCGGCATTGAGCGCGTGCGTGGGCCGCTCTATGGCTCTTCCACCGGATACCTGGCCTTGCTGCCCGCGCTGGCCTTTTCGATTCAGCATGTGATCGATGTGCACTCGCGGCGCATGATTGGGGTGGCGGTGGTACTGGCGTTGCTGCTGGCCTTGCTGGGCCTGGGTTCGCGGGCGGCTCTCTTGTTGCTGGCCCTCTATCTGCTGCTACTCAGCTTCCTCATCAAGAGCGCACGTAAGCGGGCGATCGCGGTGATCCTGATGGTGGTGCTGACCCTGCTGGCGGCGACGGTGGTGTTCTCTCAAGCCAGCACGGACCGGCTGCAGACGTTTGAAGATGACAGCCGACGCGCCACCCACGTCACGGCGCTGCGAACGTTGGAATCACTGGATCTGGCGAGCAACCTGCGCGGTGCTGGATATGGTGGCATCTGGAACTGGTACCTCACCGACGCCTTGAATGGAGAGCGGCTGGCCACGGGCGACAACCTGATCCGCACGTCGCTGGGGACCTCGCTGTATCACTCCCACTCCACGCTGCTCGAGATGGGAATGGAACTGGGGTTGGTGGGGCTGGTGGCCTTTGGCGCCATGACGTTCGGCTTTGTGGCGGCGGTAGTTGAATGCTGGCGGCGTGGTGTGCTGCAGGCGTTCAGCTGCGGGCTGTTGGCAACCGGCCTGGGGCTGGTGTTTGATCTGTTCCTGTTCAAGAACACCACCGTCAACCTGATCTGGTGGTTCTATGCGTTGTCGATGCTGATGTTGGCGCACACCAAGCGGGCAGGGCAGCGATGAAACGGCTGGTGATCACCGTCGATCAGAGGTACTGGCGCACGCCCGATGGCGCGCTCTGGACCCGCATGCCGCCAGCTTACAACTTCTTTGCCGGGCATCTGCCGGTCTGGAATCGCGTGCGAGTGATTGCGCGCGTGACGGATGTTCCGGGGCCGCTCCCGGACGTCCTGCGCGCTGATGGGCCGGGGGTCGAGTTTGTGGCTGTACCGGGCTATGCCGGTCCTGCAGCCTTTGTTCGCCACCTGCCAGCACTGATCCGCTCGCTACGCCAAGCGGTGGGCCCTGAGGACACGTTGCTGCTGCGGGGTCCGTCGAACTTGGCCAACGTGGTGAAGATGCTATTTCCGCAAAACGAGACGGCGGTGGAGGTGCTGGGCGATCCCTGGGAGCTGTATGCTCCCGGCGCCGTCCAGTCGCCGCTGCGGGCGATCTACCGGCGATGGTTTACCTGGCAGTTGCGGTGGCAGTGCGCGGAGGCGCTTGTGGCGGGCTACGTGTCGCAGGCGGTGGCCGAACGCTACCCGGCGGCGCAGGCGTTCCGGTTGCTCGATATCGATCTCATGGAAGCGGCCTTCGGCCAGCCGCGCCTGGCACCACAAGGGCGGCACATCGTCAGCGTGGGTGGGTTTGACCATCCAGTGAAGGGCCATGATGTGCTGATCCGGGCGATCGCC
>CANGYQ010000029.1 GCA_947458745.1 Bryobacteraceae bacterium
CCGAATCAGCGATACTAGGAGTTTGCCACCAGCGGCCCCACTCGGGACCCTGACACATGCGGATGTGGCGGAATTGGCAGACGCGCTAGATTCAGGTTCTAGTTCTCGCAAGGGAGTGGAGGTTCAAGTCCTCTCATCCGCACCAATAACATCGATAGATTACAAAGGTTCTTACGCCCTCCACCGGAGGGCGTTTTCGCGTTGGTGTGACCATAATGTGATAACTTTCGCGTTCCGTTCCGTTAGCCCCTGTTGGGGTGTGACTGTTTCTGTCAAACCAAGCGGAGCTGACGGGGTTCGGATGCCTGGCCCAGGGGAGCTGGGTGGCGTCTATCACCGCGGCTCAAAGGGATGAGTTGGCAGGCGAGATGATGGTGGCGGCAGCTACGACTCGTTGTCGCCGCCTTCGGATTTTTCGTCTTGAGTCCGGCGGTGGTGCCAGCTCGCCAACGCTGCCTGCCATAGAATTTCACACAGTTAGTCTCGAAGGCCCGGCTTCCGAGCGGAGCCGGGCTTCTCCGCTTTCACCAGGAACTGGAGGCGGAATCGCCGTATGATAGTGTTCGATGCGTTTACCCATTGCGATTGCACTCTCGATGGCGGCCCTGCTAGCCGCCGACAAGCCGGAAAAGGGCTTCACTGCGCTGTTCAACGGCAAAGATCTGACGGGCTGGGAAAAGGCCAAGGAGAACGAAGGCACTTTTTCCATCAAAGACGGCACGATTGTCGCCAACGGTCCCCGCTGCCATCTCTACTACACCGGCCCCTTCCAGAACCACAACTTCAAGAACTTCGAATTGAAGGTGGACGTGATGACCCAGCCCGTTTCCAACGGCGGCATCTACTTCCACACCGAGTACCAGGAAAAGAGCTGGCCAAACAAGGGTTTTGAAGTCCAGGTGAACAACAGCTACGAAAAGGACTTCCGCAAGACCGCCAGCCTCTACATGGTGCAGGACAACAAAGAAAAGGTGGCCGAGGACGGCAAGTGGTTCACTGAGCACATCATCGTTCAGGGCGATCGCGTCCAGATCTTTGTCGACGGCAAGAAGGTTACCGACTGGACCCAGCCCGCCGGCTACACCGGCCCCAACAAGGACAACCCCGGCCGCGTGCTCTCCAGCGGCACCTTCGCGCTGCAGGGCCACGACCCCGGCTCCACCGTGGCCTACAAGAACATCCGCGTCAAACCCCTGAAGTAGGAGACCCCCAGCATGCGACGCGCTCTAACCTTCTTGGCCTGGAGCGCGTCGCTCTGCGCACAGCCCGCCTTTCTTCCTCCCGCGCCCAGTCAGGCATGGCCTGAATTTGTCGGCTTCACCCTCAACTCCCCCAGCCATCGTTGGCACCGCCACATGATGGACGATCTGATGCCGTTCTGGAACAATCCAGAAGCGCTCGGGTCGCCCGTCGGCAACTTCCCTACCCTTCGCTGTGATGACCGTTCCACGGTCAACTTCGCCACCGTCACCTGCCCCGAAGTTCGCCAGAACGCCTGGCTGTTCAACGAGCGCCAGCGCTATCTGGTGGCCCAGTCCCGTCAGATCTACGCCTACGGCGTGATCTTCCACATGACCGGCAACGCTGGTTTTCTCGACTACATGAAGGCCGGCGTTGACCAGTTCCGCGCCCGCTTCGTTGACCGTTCGAACGGCGGCATGTTCACGCGCCAGGACCTTCGCACCGGAGCCTACAGCCCCGCTACGAAGTCCGCAACGCGCAGGAACTCGCCTACGGCATGCTGGGCATCGGGTTCTACTACTACCTAACGCGGGGCCCGGAAGTGCTGCCGGACATCTTGTGGCTGAAAAGCTGGCTCTGGTCCAACTACTGGAACGACCAGTTAGGAGCCTTCCAATGGACCATCGCCAACGACGGCACCACTTCCGCCTATCAGCGCCAACTCACCGCCACACTGGACCAGATGAACGCCTACATGGTGCTGCTGGCACCGATCATCCCGGAACCCTATGCCGCGGAATGGAAGGCCGACCTGATGCGCCTGTCGCGCGCCATGATCCGCCACTTCTACAACGAATCCGAGAACCTGATGTACCTGTCCGCCAACTCACCCGCAGACCTGGACCCACTGCGTGCCGACACCGACTTTGGCCACACCATCAAGGCCCTCTGGATGATCCGCTTCTCCGCTCTGATGGCGGGCGACAGCGAGCTGGTGAAGTGGGCCGAAGATCGTGGCGCGCGGGTGCTCGAACGGGCCTATCAGCCAGCGTCAGGCAGCTGGGCCTCGGGCGTCCGGCGTGGCCGCGTGCTCGACCTTGACAAGAGCTGGTGGATCTACTGCGAACTCGATCAATAGCCGGAACCATGTCGATCAATGGCCTCTCCGCCGCCAACGGCTATCTCGCCCAAACGCTCTGCTTTGGCTTCGCCCCCGCCTCTCCCCGCCGCGATGACGTCCAGCCCTACTTCTTCCGCGGTTCGCTCCAGAGTGCGGATCAAGTGGGCCCGAACATGTGGCAGGTCGTGTTTTGCGACGTGAAGTAACGTGCTCCAGGCCTCCGGACGGCTATCCTGCGATAGTGAAATCCTTCCGCAAAGAACTCTGGTTCAACATCCCGGCCCGCCGGGGCTTTCTTAACATCACGCCGGACGTCGATGAATGTCTGCGCCAGAGCGGCATCGCCGAGGGGTTATGCCTGGTGAACGCCATGCACATCACCGCCAGCGTCTTCATCAACGACGACGAATCGGGGCTCCACGCCGACTACGAGAAGTGGCTGGAGCAACTCGCCCCGCACGCTCCCACGTCCCAGTACCGGCACAATCTCACCGGCGAGGACAACGCCGACGCGCACATGAAACGACAGATCATGGGCCGCGAAGTCGTGGTGGCGGTCACCAAAGGTGCGCTCGACTTTGGCCCCTGGGAACAGATCTTCTATGGCGAATTCGACGGACTCCGCAAGAAGCGGGTACTGGTGAAGATCATCGGCGAGTAGCGCCTTCATTCGCCACCGGGATCGGCATCCGATGCGGGCTTGAACAGCCTGACTACTACGTGCTACGTTGTATCGCAGAGCGTAGTTACCCATGACCGACCCTCCCCTCCTTCTGCTGACCAGCCTCGCTGATGGCGACAAGCATGGCTACGCCATGATGGAAGACATTGCCGCGTTCGCCCAGGTGAAGCTGGGCCCCGGGACGCTCTATGGAGCAATCTCCCGTCTGGAAGAACAGGGCTTGATTGTGCCGCTTGATTCCGACGACCGGCGGCGGCCCTACCGGCTGACAGCCGCCGGACACGCTCACTTGCGGGAACAGATGGCGCGGCTGCAGGGGCTGGTGAAGGTGGGCCAATCCCGATTGAGGCACGCATGAGACGGCTGCTCAACTGCGCGATGCGCCTCTACCCGCGCGAGTGGCGCGAGCGGTATGGCGAAGAGATGGAAGCCCTGCTGGAACAATTGGAGCCGTCATTGGCCACCGGGTGGGACTTGGTGTTAGGAGCTCTCAAGATGCGACTTCGAAAACAGAGTGTACAGATCACCCTGGCGTTTGGCCTGCTCGGGACCGTGCTGGCGGGTGGACTGCTTTGGTGGGTGCCGCCGCGCTATATCTCCGAGGCCACGCTTATCCAACAGGGCGGGGCCGATCAAGCCGCACTGACGAATCTGCTGGCCTCCGTGATGCCAAAGGTGCTGTCCCGGCGGGCACTGTCGAAAACGATCCAGGAACTCGACCTCTATGGAGAACAACGAAAGGTGGAGCCGATGGAAGACGTCGTCGAGACCATGCGCCACGCCATCTCGGTTAGCCAGATGACCGGAGGTGCGGGCTTGATCGTCCGCTTTGTCTATCCACAGCAACAACGAGCCCAGGCCGTGGTGGACGACCTCGTACGGCGCCTCCTTGAAGAGAATCTCCAGAGCGGCCGGGCGCAAACTCTTGAACTGCTCGACCCGCCAACTTACCCTCACAACCCGATCTTCCCCAACTGGCGTGCGATGTTCGCAACGGGCGTAGCTGCGGGTCTGGTGGTGGGCGCTGTTATTGCGCGCTGGCGCGCCTTGCGGTTAGGCTGACACACATAGGTCGGTGCGAGGCCTGCGGGCAGGCGTTGCTCCGTCCGAGGGCGGGCAGGCGGCGGATGCGCGTTGCTGGCGTGATCGACCAGGCTTCGGCACGAGGGCGCATCGCGGTCACCGAGAGATGCTTTAGAGCGTGCGCGGCGTCAGTCCGGCTGGAAGGCTGTTAATCAGCATGTCCAGCACATCCAGCGGCAAGTCCGTCTTCAGTTCCACCGTCGCCGCCTTGCGGGTGACCGCGATGGCGTCGTAGAACTTCAACATCTCCATCTTGTCGCTGGGCGTGGAAAGACGGGCGATACCGATCAAGCCCTTGATCGCGTCATGCATCTTCTCGGCAGACTTCTCGTCACCGGAAGCCACTTCCGCCGAGAACTTCACCGCATTCGACACATCAAGGCCCGCCACAATGGAGCGGATGTCGATGGGCATGCTCTTCAGACCCGACAGCGGTCCGGGCAAACCCGCGGGCAAGGTGGATTGAATCCCGGCAAAGGAAACTGCCCACGCTTGGTTGGCAGAGGAGATGGTCTTCACGCGCTCCAGCAGCGCGGCCGGCGGCTGGCCCTTGGATCCATCGCGATTGTCGATCACTGCCCGAACGCTCTCCGTCGGCCCGGCCACGATCACGCTGCGGTTGAAGTAGGTGGCGGCCACCTTCTCATCGCCATAGAGCGTGTAGCCCTTGTGATCGAAACGCCGCGCCTCCGGGCCGCCCAGCGGCTGTTCAACGCCGGCTGTCCCCTCGGTGACAAACTGCACTCGCACCAGCGCCACGCCCGTCTTGCCGTTGGAAGCCACCATGATGTCAAAGACCTTCTTTTCCAGGTCAATGCCCGTCTGCTTCGCAAAGTCATCCAGCGGCTTCAGTTTCCCTTCCGCCTTCAGCTTGCGGTAAAGCTCCGTCTCTTTCAGCTTGTCAATCCGGACGCACGTGAGGATCGTGGTATCCGCCGGGATCAGTGGCGCCAGAGATGGATCGATCACGATCGTCGGCGATGGCGCGGGGCGGCACGCCGCCAATCCCGCCATTGCGAGGGCCAAAGCGGCCGTTAGAAGTCCCGTTTTTCGAAGATCCATTGTGCCGCTCCATACACCAAGATACCGAAGGCACCGGAGCTCCAGATGGGCCACCATGATCCTGCACCTTGCCCGAGCGTAATGTCGAGCGTCATTTTGCCGACGTCATACACCTTGGGGAGCGCGACGTACAGAAACAGCCACAGTTGCCGCGACCATTCCGACGACAGCAACTTCCGAGCGGTTTCTTCCTGCGCCAGGATCGGACTGAGAATCATCATCACCACCGGAATCATGGTGGACACCGCCGTCGATTCCCACAAAACGCCCGCCAGCACCACCACCGTCAGCAGCACCGAAAAGACGAAAATCGTGCTCGGTATGGCCACCAGAAAGCCCGGCGACCAGACACCCGTCTTCCATCCAAAGATCAGCCACACTCCGCCCACCAGCAGGACAATGTTGCAGGAGACCACCAGCACATTCCCGATAAAGCGGCCCATCAACAGGTGAGCGCGGGAAATCGGCTTCGACAACATGACCTCAATGCGGCCCGGTTCTAGCACACTGGGAATTAGCCCAGCTGAGGCAAAAACCGCCAGGAACATGCCGAAGCTGTACAGGAAGGTGGAAATCGAGGAGTGAACCTGTTTCACCAGCTTGTCCACGGCCATGTCCCGGTGCTCGCCACCGGCCTTTTGCCCGAACAAGGTGATGGTCGCCGTCGCACCTTCCACCACGTCGATCTTCATGATGAACAGGAAGAACAACACCATCAGCAGCGAGAGGCCAAACAGGCCCCAAAAGATTTTGCGGGCCATCGCCTCGCGAAAGGTATCCACAATCAACGCGAACGTGGCGGTCATTTCTTCCCCTGGACTGCTTCAATAAACACGTCTTCCAAGCGGCTGGTGGTCGGCACAAGGGACTCGATGGAGAACCCTTCGCGGCGGAGATCGTCGATCTTGCCGTTGGCTTCTTCGCGGCTTCCCAGATTCCACTCTTTCGGACCGCTGCCATTCATCGCCACCAGCTTGTAGCCCTTGCCCGCCGTCAGGTCGCTTACCGTGCCTTCCAGCACCACGCGGCCCTTGTTGACGATGGCCACGTCGCGGCAAAACAGCTCCACCTCTTGTAGCAGGTGCGAGTTCAAAAAGATGGTGACGCCCTGGGCTTCGAGTGCATGCAGCACGTCGCGGATCTGCCGGCGGCCCACCGGATCGACGCCATCGGATGGCTCATCCAGCACCAGCAGCGAGGGCGAATGGATCAGCGCCTGTGCCAGCCCCACGCGCTGCAGCATGCCCTTGGAATACTTGCCCACCCGCACGTCCATCCACTTTGGGTCCAGGCCCACGCGTTCGAATAACTCCGGAATCAGTTTGCGGCGCTTGGCGGAATCAACGCCCGAAAGTGCGGCGTAGAAATCGAGCATTCCAGCACCGGTGAAGTAAGTCGGGAAGCGATGGTTTTCGGGAAGGTAACCGATGGGTCGCCGGGCTTCGGGATCCTTGGTGTCCTTGCCGTAGACACGCGCCGTTCCGGCCGTAGGGATGCAGGCCGATAGCAGCATCTTCACAAACGTGGTCTTCCCCGCCCCGTTGGGCCCCAACAGACCAAACGTGGTGCCCCGGTTGACCCGGAGCGAAATGTTTTCGACCGCGCAGACTTCCTTACCGCTCCAGCGGTTCCGGAAGACTTTGCGCAAGTCTGTAGTTTCAATCGCGAGCTCAGCAGTCACTGTACTTGAGCATACGCGGTCCACCCCAGCAAAGTTCCCCGGTTCACACCAAAGCCTAGCGGCCGCCAACCCAAGTATGATGGAAGCGAACTATGCGCATCGATTCGCACCAGCATTTTTGGGACTTAAAGAAGCTCTCCTATCCGTGGATGCCGCCACCACCCAACGTGCTGGCCAAGAACTATCTACCCGCCGACTTGAAGCCCATTCTCGACGCCAACCGCTTTGATGGCTGCGTGGTGGTCCAGGCCGCCCAGGTGGACGCCGAAGCCGAATGGCTGCTGGCGCTGTCCGACGACTATCCCTTCATCAAAGGCGTCGTCGCTTGGGTGGATCTGAAGGACCCGAAGGTGGGCGCGCGCCTGGACGTCCTGCAGAAGCACAAGCGCTTCAAGGGCGTCCGCAACATTCTGCACGATGAGCCTGACGTGAACTGGGCGCTACAACCGGAAGTACTGCGCGGCCTGAAAGAACTGGAACAGCGCGGTATCCCCTACGACGTCCTGGTCAAGCCGCCGCACCTGCACGTCGTCGAACCGCTGGCTGAGAAACTGCCCAAGCTGAAGATGGTGATCGACCATATTGCCAAGCCCTACATCAAGGACAAGAAGATGGAACCCTGGGCCCAGCAGATGGAGTCGATTGCCAAGAAAACCAAGGCCTACGTCAAACTTTCCGGCATGATCACTGAAGCGGATCAGAAAAATTGGAAAGCGCCTGATTTAGCGCCCTACGTCCACCACGTGTATCAAGTATTCGGTCCAGAACGCTGCATGTTCGGCAGCGATTGGCCGGTCTGCCAGCTGGCCGGAAGCTGGAAACAAGTGCTCGCGGCACTGACCCAGAGCCTGGGCCCGCTAAAGCAAGATGTCCGGGAGCAGGTGCTGGGGGGCACGGCAGTGAAGTTCTACGGCTTAAGCTGAAGCGGCACCGTCAGTCCCGTACAATCCAAACAGAAGGCGCGCGCGATGGAGAACCAGCAGATCGAGCAACGCGATGGGGTCTATTTCGTCTCCGGCACACGGATCACGCTGGACTCGATTGTTCATGCTTTCCGCGATGGATGCTCACCCGAGACTATCCGGGAAGGCTTCTCCGGACTAACTCTCGGCGGTGTATACGCGGCTATTTCGCACTATCTCAATCAACAAGCTGAGATCAATGCTTATCTTGTTGGGCGCAAGCAACAGTGGGTGGAGCTGGAGCGCCAGTCAGGCCCGCCCAGTGCCGACCTCCGGGCGCGGTTGGAAAAGGCCGCTGAAGCGCACGCAATCAACCAGAGATGAAGGTTCGTTTCCTGGCGGACAATGACCTCAATGAGGCCATCGTCCGCGGCGTCGTGCGCTGCGACCCTCGTGTCGACTTTCGGAGTGCGCACTCCGCCCCCTTGCATGGTTTGGATGATTCAGCGGTGCTCGCCTTGGCTGCGGAAGATAACCGAATCCTGGTCTCACATGATTTCCACACCATGCTGATACACTTCCGGGAGTTCACGCGGGCCCATCGCAGCCCCGGAGTGTTGCGGATCGCACAGGATTTGCCAGTCGGTCGAGCGATCGACCTTTTTCTACTGGTGTGGGAGGGCTCGGTGGCGGCGGATTGGGACAATCGCGTCTCCCTCGTGCCCAGCTTGGCCACACTCGTTATGGCTTAGGTAGCACCACGCTCTCAACCGGCTTCAACCCCAACAGCAACCGCGTCACCGCCTCCGCTTCACCACATCAACCGCCGCCCAGCTGCCCAGAAACAATCGCCGCCATTGCGGCCAACTACTTCGAGGTGACGCTGATCTCTTTGAAGTAGATCGTCGACTTGGCGTCGTGGTTCTGTAGGCCGATGTAGCCTGAGGCTGGACGCGGGCCGCGCACCGGCTCATACCACTGCTTGCGGGCGGGGACTTCCTGGCCCTCGCGATACCTATTCACCACCGCGCCATTCAGCTTAATCGTGGTCACCGTGCCCACCAGATCGATCTCCATGGTGTTCCATTCGCCCATCGGCTTCTGGCGGCGCTCCGTCACTTTGCTGATCGAATAGATCGCGCCGGTGGAATGCCACTCATCACCACCGGCGTCGATCTGCACTTCGTAGCCATTGTGGACTCCGTACCAAGGGTCAGCCGGTGGCTCGTCCATGCGAATCACGACGCCCGAATTGGCGTGGTCGGTGGCGGTCTTGAAAACGATCTTGACGGTGGCGTTGCCCACTTTGGCGCGCTCGTAATAGAGCAAGCCCATGCCGCCAACGGTCTTCATCATGCCGTTCTCCACTTCAAACTTACCCGGACCGGTCATCTTCCAGCCGTCGAGCGTTGTGCCGTTAAAGAGCTGCTTTTCCGCCGCCCACACTGGGGCCGTCGCCACCAGCGCCATTGTCAGAAGAACCGGAACGGGCAGAAGCCGCGTGATGCTTTGCATAAAGAAAAGTATATGCGCCCAGCCCCACCACCAGCCAGGCCGTGCCCGCAATCTTGGCAAACAGGCTCAAGCTCAGCCAGAGATAGAAGCAGATCAGGAAACCCAGCACCGGCGGCACCAGATGCGTCAATTGCCGCCGCTCCCCGCGAACGTAGTAGCGCAGCACGGCGGACAGATTCACGCCCATGAAACCGATAAAGGCACCAAAGTTCAGCAACTCCGCACCCAGTTGATAGCTCATCGCAAACGCGCCCACTAGCGACAGTGCCCCGATCAGAAGCACGTTGTTGCGGGGCACCGCGGTCGGACCATGCAGATCGCCGAAGAACCGCTGCGGCAACGCGTGATCCCGCCCCATGCCGTACATCAGCCGGGCACCCGCCATCACCGCGCCGGAGCCCGAACCAATGGTCGCCACCAGCAGCGTCAGGTTCACGGTCTGAAACAGCCAGGGCCCGCCCGCGCGTCCAGCCACGTGGACATAGGCCGTGTCGACGTCCGGAAACGCCAATCCAGTGGGCCAGACGATCTGCGCAGCATAGGTCTCGATCGCCGACAGTCCGCCAATGATCAGGCACACCAGCACCGTGCCCCACAGAATGTTGCGCCGCGGGTCCTTCACCTCTTCTGACAACGTCGAGATGCCGTCAAAGCCAATGTAGGTAAGCACCGCCAGCGAGGTACCGGTGGAGAAAGTGTTCCAGGCAAAGGTGGCGGGATCGTAGAAAGGCTTCACCAGATCAGCGCCCGGGAAGAACTTGGCGGAAGCGGCCAACATGGCCACGATCACCACACCCATCGCGGCCGCCAGCAGAGAATTGGTCTTCGCCGACGCCTCAATCTTGCGGATGTTCAGCAGCGTGAACAAGCCTGCAAAAAAGACCGCCCACAGCGCATACGGAATCTGCGGCAACGCATTCCCCGCGGCCTTGGAGCACCAGATGGTGCAAATCACCGGGTTCAACACATAGTCCATC
Organism: Bryobacteraceae bacterium; assembly: GCA_947458745.1. Taxonomy (GTDB): domain Bacteria; phylum Acidobacteriota; class Terriglobia; order Bryobacterales; family Bryobacteraceae; genus JAPKYZ01. The sequence goes on from CANGYQ010000029.1 coordinate 10,205, forward strand.
AACATGCACCAGCCAGTCAGGAAGCCCGCCGCAGGGTGCAGTTCCTTGCCCACATAGGTATAAGCTGACCCTGCGCTCGGATAGGCCCGCGCCATCCGGCCATAGCTGATGGCGGTAAACAGCATGGCCACCATCGCCACCAGCACTGCGGACACGACGTGCCCCTTGGCTTCATTGAAGACAACGCCGAACAGCGGCATGGGCGCTGTCGGCTGGATCATGATGATCCCCATGATGACCAGTTGCGGCAGTCCCAGGCTGCGGTGCAAACCGGATTGGGCGGGTTGTGACAAGCTCATAGCATGACACGCGCGGCGGGCGGTTTTTTTCCGGTGGTCTCCACCCTCCGCTTAGCGTGGCGGCGTCTGGACGCTTACCTCGAACGCCGTATCCGGCAACGGGTGACGCTGCGCGGCCTCGGCTTTACGCTGATCACCATTGCCATCGGCGTGGCGGCCTTTGTCACAGCGAACAATCTGCTGTTCCTGCTGCTGGCCCTGCTACTCGCCGCCTTGCTCGTGTCCGGCTTTGTCAGCCGCTTAGGGTTGGCCGGCCTGGAGGTGGATCTCGAACTGCCCCGCCACGTCGCCGCCCGCGTGCCCTGCCCCGCCACCGTCAAACTGCGCAATCACAAGCAGTGGATCCCGTCTTTCGCCTTGCGCCTCCAGGGCAGCCCCCAAAGCGGCTTCACCCAGCCGGTGATCTTCACCATGCTGGCCGGCGGAGGCCAGGCCCGTGTGCCCTTGACGCTCGAATTTCCGCGCCGGGGCCAGTACCGCGAAGATGCCTTTGAGTTCTCCACACGCTTCCCCTTTGGCTTCACCGACCGGCGCGTCCGCGTGGCGATTGAGCGCGACCTGATCGTCTACCCCTCAGTCCTCCCACAGCCCGGCTTCGAGCAGATCCTCCAACGACTGGAAGGCGAAATCGCCTCCCGCCAGCGCGGCCGTGGCGACGACTTCCACCGCATCCGGCCCTATGAGCACGGCGAGGGCACCCGTCACGTCGATTGGAAGACCACCGCCCACACCGGCGCGTTGCAGGTGCGCGAATTCGTCCAGCCCGAACAGCCGCAAGTGGAAATCGCTCTTGATTTGGCGATCAGCGCGGGACAGATGGAATGGCTGGAAGAGGCCATCGATTGCTGTGCCTATCTAGGCTGGTCGCTGGCGGAGCGCCGCGCGCCTTTCCGCTTCCGGACGCAGTTGTGCGACCTCCGGATTCCAGACGAGGCTGAGGTCTACGATATGCTGAGGTTTCTGGCATTGGTCGAACCGCTCTATGCGGCCGGTAACGTGCCCGATCCCCGGTTCGCCTCCAATACAGATGAAGCTCTTGTGGTACTTTTTAGCCGCCGCTCTGGCCCAGACCCCCGGCAGCGCCCAGATCACGGGACCGCCCGCCAAGCCTGAACCCGTCCGCACGCAGATCACCGTTACCGAAAGTGTGGCCTCGGAAAGCCCGGCCTCCATCACGACGCTGGGCACACCGGAATTGAAGCGCATTCCCGGCGTCAACATGGACGACCGGCTCCGCATGGTGCCGGGCTTTACGCTGCTGCGCCGCTCCTCCAGCTTGGCGGCCAATCCCACTACGCAAGGTATTTCACTGCGCGGCATCGGGTCCACTGGCACTAGCCGCACGCTGGTGCTCTCCGATGGCATTCCGTTGAATGACCCGTTCGGCGGCTGGGTCTACTGGACCCGTACCTCGCCCGAGGAAGTGGAGCGAGTGGAAGTTTCGCGCGGTTCCACCACCAGCGTCTTTGGTGACCGGGCGATGGGCGGAGCCATCAACTTCATCTCCCGCGCGCCCTCCACGGCGCGCTTGAGCCTGGGCTTTGAAGGCGGCAACCTGGGCACGCGCATGCCCACGGCCTCTTATTCACAGCTGTTGCGCCGCCGCTGGGGCGTCACGGCCGCGCTGCGCGCATTCGAGACCGACGGCTACTTCATCGTGCCCAAATCGATTCGAGGTCGCGTCGATACCCCGGCCAATGTACGGTTCATTGCTCCGCAAGTGAAGCTGGACTGGCTGGCACCCGGGCAGCGCTTTTCACTCAAGAGCGACATGCTGGTCGAGGAGCGCCAGAATGGCACCACACTGGTGAATAATTCCACCGGCATTGGCTCTGTGTCCGGCAGCTATTCGCGGGACTGGCTGTCGCTGCTCGCCTTCCATCAACGGCAGGAATACCGCGCCTCATTTTCCACCATCAGTGCCGACCGCAACACAGAACGCGTCACGTTCCGCCAAAGCGTACCCGCTGAATCAGTCGGCGGAGCAGGGTTTGTCACCTTGCGCCGTTCGCCGGTCACTTTACTGGCTGGTGGCGACTTCCTGCGCGTTGATGGCACTTCGCGCGATTGGCTAGTGCCCACCGGCGCCCGCATCGGTGGCGGCGTCCAGTTCCAACGCGGCGTGTTCGGACAGGCCGACTACAGCTGGCGGCAACTGAAGCTGTTCGGCGGCTCCCGCTATCACTTCACCGGGACCACAAGCTTTTACTCTCCCAGCGCCGGGTTCAGCTACAGCCTAGGTGGCGGACTCCGCTTGCGCGGCAGTGCCTACCGCAGCTTCCGTGCACCCACGCTCAACGAGCTTTACCGCGAGTTCCGCGCCGGCAACACCACCACGCTGGCCAACCCCGCGCTGCTGCCCGAAAAGGTGTTCGGGTCCGAGTTCGGCGCCGACTGGGTGGGTGAACGTTCCCGACTCTCCGTCACGATGTACCGCAATGAGCTTTCCGCCCTCATCGGCAACGCCACGCTCTCCGCCACCCCCGCGCTGATTACCCGCATCCGGCGCAACATCGGAACAGCCCTGGCGCGCGGCATCGAAGCCAACTATCGCTATCGGGTCGGCGTCTGGACTTGGGAGACGTCCTACCTGTTTGCCGATTCGCGAGTCGCCACGCGCGAACGGATTCCGCAAATTCCGCGCCACCAGGGCAACGCGCAACTCTCCTGGAACCACCGCGGCACGCTGCTGGCGGGCGGCATACGGGCAGGCTCGCTCCAGTTTGAAGATGACCGCAACACGCAGTTGCTGCCCGGATTTGCGCTGGCCCACATCTCGCTGGCACAGCAGTTCCGCGAAGGCATCACCTTCACCCTGGCGGTCGAAAATGCGCTGAACCGCGAGTATCTGTCGGGCTTCACCCCCGCCCCGCAAATTGCGGGTCCCCGATTGGTGCGGGCAGGCATTCGCTGGACGCTCGGGCGTCAGCCCTAGAGATCAACCTGAGCTCATTCTGAATGCGCTTCGTGGCGCACGCCAACAGGTGATGCAGCAAAATCAAGACACGTAATGCCCGAAGTAACGCGATTCTTTGGAATTGTCATTTGAATGTATTTCGGAGATTACAGTCCCGCGCATTTCCACGCCGAATACGGCGAATACGAGGCTCTTGTGGAGATAGAGACGCTCGCCGTCGTCAGGGGAGAACTCCCGAGGAGAGCCATGGCATTGGTGCTCGAATGGGCAGCACTTCATCGTCAGGAACTGAGAGCGGATTGGGAGCGGGCGCGGAGTGGAACGCCTTTGGAATCCATCGCCCCACTTGACTAAGGAGGAGCCATGAAATTAGTTCGCATCCGGGAAGCCAAGGCACTCGGAAACTACCGCGTGCAGCTGACCTTGACCGACGGTCGCATTGTCGAGACAGATCTTGGACCGATGCTGGAAGGCCCGGTTTTCTCTGACATTCGGAGCGATGACATGCGATTTAGGGAGTTTAGTGTGGAGGGCGGCACGCTGGTTTGGCCCACCGGTGCCGACCTATGCCCCGACGTCCTGATCTGGGGCGGCATGCCGCCAGCCGAGACCGCCGCGGACGCCGCATAAACGGCCACCGGTTACACCACAATCAGCAGCGACGAGGCTTATCCCCGAAAAGCTGGTTTGGAGTCTTGAGCGTCCCTAGTGGGGCAAGAGTGCCCGGGGGTGTGTACTTGGCGCGTTGCGAGTCATCGCCGTGAAGCCCGTGTCTTTCTCAAACGTGTGGCAGAGCTAACGCCAATCGGACCCGCCTACCGGACAATCCGGAACTCCGTCCACGGTTGAGCCGGCAGGTCTTTCAGAACCCCCGCTTGCCAATCGAACTCCGGGTGGGCCTGGATGTGCTCATTGGCCTTAAACGAGGGGCCCGCTTGCGGACCCATGGCGGCCACGAGGCGCATCTCCGTCGCCATCTTCGCGTCCGCCGCCTTATTCTGCACCGCACCCGCCGGGCCGTACTCGTTCTGCCAGGGCTTCATACCGCGTGGTGAAAGATCATTGCGGCCGCAGAGCGTGCGCTCACAAGCGTTGTTCTTCTTGTCCACCACGTCGTAGTCGTCGGCCATGAAGCGCTTGGCGGCTTCGACGTCGATCTTGCCCTTGTACTGCGCCATCAGTTGATCCCAACGTTCGCGCCGGGCGTTGGGCGAATTGTCGGCCTTCAGGTCGAAATCGGTTTCTTCACGGGCCAGCTTTTCGTCCACCGGAAAGTTGGCCCCGGCGAAATAGCCGTCCGTCGTCCGCTTCAGGATGACGTTCTTTAAACCCAACTCCAGGCTGGCAATCTCGCCCGTGCGGGCATGCGCCACCAGCCAGTTGTTGGCATAGCCACCATTGTTGCCGGCCGTCATCAGACGCGAGAAGTCATCAATCGATTGCGAGTACTGCGCCGCCTTGCGGGCCCGGATGAACTCGGGCACGCCTTTGGGGTCAAAGCTCAAGAAGCCGGAGATGGTGGTCTCCGTGATCATCAAGCCGGCCTGGTTGATCACAAAGTCGTCACCGGAATGGATTAGGCCTGGGTAGCCGTCCATCAACATGCGCTGGCCGTTGGTGGGCTGGATGTCGAAAATGATGTTCCAGTTGGCACCCACGGCGTAATCCACCCAAGCGTTGTGCGCCATCACCGGGCGGCCATCTGTTGTGTAGCTGCCGGTGGCGACAAACGCACTACAGTGCTCCGGCGCATTACCGGAGGCGTTGGACGTGGGCTGCCCCTTTTGGCGATCGAGCCACCCATGGTAGTACCAGGCTAGCTCCATCCAGCCGTTCAGTGCCAGCACATCCCAGTAGTCCCAGTTGACGCCCTGGCTGTTCAAACCTTTGGCGATGCCTTGCATTTCGCGGCGGTACTCATCTTCAATGCGCGGGCCAAACACGGACTTGGCGGCTTCACGGAACCAGTTCCATTCTTTCTTGGTGTCGCGTGTGATGATCCGCTCAATCGCTTTGCGGCCTTCCACAATCGGTTGCGCCAACTGCGCCCCGTGCTGAAAACCCATCTCTTCGGCCGAGCCCTTCAAGTGCATGAAACGCCAGCCGTTCTGCGTCGTAGGAGCGGCGGTGGCCGCGGCGGCAGCCAGCGCTGAGGCGGCGAACTCGCGTCGGGAAAGCATACTCGCATGATACGATGGACGTTTCACTACCCCGGCTCCGTCCGTGGTTTCCATATGTCCGCTGCGGTCCCAGATATCCTTTCCCGAATCGTCGCCACCAAGCGTGTAGAAGTGGAACACTTGCGCGCCTCCCGGCGTAGCTTCCGCGCGGCACTGGAAGGGCAAAAGCCCGCCGTGATCGCCGAGCTGAAGAAGGCATCTCCCAGCAAGGGCACCTTGATCGAGGAGTACCACCCGGGCCAGATCGCCCACTTCTATCAATCCGGTGGCGCAGCTGCCCTCTCCGTGTTGACCGACCGGAACTACTTCCAAGGCTCCCTGCACGATCTCCACACCGCCCGTGTTGCCACCCATCTGCCGGTGCTGCGCAAGGATTTCATGATCGATGAGGTGCAGATCGCCGAGGCCGCGGCCGCCAGTGCCGATGCCATTCTGCTGATTGCCGCCATCATGGACGTCGCGCGGCTGCGCGCCTTACGCCAGTTTGCCGAAACGTTGGGCCTGGACGTGCTGGTGGAAGCCCACGACGAGAAGGAACTGACTGCGGCACTCGAATCCGGGGCCACCATCGTCGGCGTCAACAATCGCGATCTACGGACGTTTCAGGTGTCGCTCGAAACATCGATCCGGCTGGCCCCCATGTTCCCCAAAGACGTCATCGCGGTCAGCGAAAGCGGCATCCAGTCGCGCGCGGATATCGACCGGTTGATGGATGTTGGCTATCGCGCCTTCCTCATTGGCGAACACCTGATGAAGGCCGCCGACCCCATGGCCGCCTTGCGGGAGTTGACCGCTTGAGCCAGGCCACCAGCGACGGACCAATCATCAAGGTCTGCGGCGTCACCACACCGGAAGACGCGGCGATGGCCGTCGAAGCGGGTGCCACCGCCATCGGCTTCAATTTTTGGCCGCGCAGCCCGCGCTATGTTCAGCCGCAAGCGTGGATGAAAGAAACTCCGGCCCTCAAAGTGGGCATCTTTGTGGGTGAGGCTCCGGAACGCGTGATGGAGATTGTGGCGCTGGCCGGGTTGGATGTGGCGCAGATTTACGGCTCCGACGCACCACCCATGCGCGTCTGGCGAGCGATTAAGCCCGGCGCTGAAATGCTGCCGGCTGAAGGTTATGTGATGGACGTGTCGGAAGGCACGGGCCAGACGTTTGATTGGTCGCTGGCGGCTGGTGCCGGTGACCGCATCGTACTGGCCGGAGGGCTCGACGGGTCCAATGTGCGTGAAGCAATCCGCGTGGCCCGGCCCTGGGGCGTGGATGCTTGTTCGCGCTTGGAATCGTCACCAGGCAAGAAGGATGCGGCGCGCGTGCAAGCTTTTGTAGCCGCAGCGCGGGAGGAATTTATTCATGGTTGAAACGGCTTTGCCGCTCACCGGGCTCGCTTCGGGTCCGGATGCGCGGGGCCACTTTGGGCCGTATGGCGGACGGTTTGTCCCCGAGACCCTGATGTCGCCCCTGGAAGAACTGGAGCAGGCCTATCTCGACGCCCGCCGCGACCCGGCGTTCAACGCGGAGCTGGACGACCTGCTGAAGAACTACGCCGGTCGCCCCACGCCGCTCTACTTCGCCAAGCGGCTGAGTGAGCAACTGGGCGGCGCGCGGATCTACTTTAAGCGCGAAGACCTGTTGCACACGGGCGCGCACAAGATCAACAACGCTCTCGGACAGGCGCTGCTCGCCCGCCGGATGGGCAAGAAGCGCA
>CANGYQ010000030.1 GCA_947458745.1 Bryobacteraceae bacterium
GCCGTCTGCAGAAAGACCGCCCCGCCCTCCGGGCCCCAAAAGTGTTACCTATGTCCCCGGGCTATTCTGTCACCCATGTCGCCGGTCCGGACCCCGCACAGGCCCCATGCGCCAGCTTGGGGCTAGGCGCAACACCGTACGGTCCGGGCGCTAGTTGCCCATCCGGATCGGGACCTTCACCAATAGCGGTTCACCCGGCTTCGACCGGACCCGGTACATCGTCTGCGGCAGCGGGTCATCGCGGGTCAGCAGCTTGGAGCTGTCGGCACCGGAGGCCTTCTCGGCCGGGGACAGCGTTTGGCCGGAGCCACCGTCCATCTCCAGATGTTCCACTTGCAGGCCGTACTGCGCTTCCCACTTGCTGAGTAATTCGTCGTCAATGATGGCCGGCTTGCGGCTATGGGCGTTGATATTTTTCAGCGGCTCCGGAGTCACCAGCACCACCAGCACTTCTCCCACATGGTCGGCGCGGCTCTTCACCAGCTTGAAGCTGTTGATGCGGTCGCGGCGATCGGGAATCTCAATCTGCCGGCCCGAGGCGACTTTGTTGTCGTCGGGGGGCGTCTGGAAGTTGGGGTAGATCAGGTTGGCCGGGCCCAGCTTGCCGCCCTCGAACTGCTCGCGATCGATGACGTAGAGATGGCCCGCGCGCGGCACTTCAATCGACAACCGGACACGCTCGCCGGGCTTCAGCGGGGAGCCCGCTTCAATGCGCTCCGGCACTTGCTCGATTTCCGTACCCGCTTCTTCATCCAGGATCAGCAGGCGGGTGTTCGGATCATCCTGCGGCAACGGGCGGCGCAGACGCCAGAACGTAATACCGACAATTGTGTCATCAGACGACCGCGGCGGTGACAGGGTGGGCGTCACCTGGTCCTTCACCGGCCGGTAACTCACCGGGCGAATGGGGGCACCACTACCCGCAGGCCGGCGCTGGCGGAAGGCCGAGTCCCACAGTTCGCGTGTACCGTCCTGTTGGGCCGATAGCGTCATCGCCGCCACTACCGCTGCTGCCATTGCTGTAAGCTGGGCCGCTTTCATCTCACTCAATTATGCGCAGGAGTGTGGCCCAAAGACATCAGCGATACCTGCAAGCGAGTGTTTGCCTCACCCGCGATGTGCCCCTGCCCGCCTCATTGGTGCTTCAAAGGAATCACCCAAACCAAGCGGTTGCCACCCGTGCTGACCACCGTCCGGCCTGCGCCCACGGCCTTTTGAGCATTAGGAATCAACAGATACTTGACGGCGGCGGGAGGTGCGACGGCGGCGGTATTCCGGCGCGGCAAGGCGGCCAGGTCGTCCAGCGGTAGCTTGCTCCAGACCAGCCACAGCCGCTCCTCGCCGCGATCGCGCGGATCAAACCAGATGTCCCCGCTGGCAGGTAGCCGGACCGTTCCGGCACCTTGCAGCGGATGGCCTTCTTGCGGATAGAGGAGTTTCATCCGGCCGTCCGCCGTCTCGTTGACAGCGTAAAAGTAGCCGTGTCCCGCCAGTTCCACCTGGAGCACGATGCCATCTTCATCCGCGAAAACCACCTGCTCCGCCAAAGGATACGGCTGCCCGAACGGTTGGCCGTTCCGGTAACGCTGCACCTGCAATGAATAAGCCAGAGTCCGGGCGGTATCCGCCGGACGGGGGGTGTCCACTGGCTTCAGCAGCGGCCAGAAAGTCCAACTCAAGCCCGCCAAAACAAGGCTGGCCGCCGCCACCACCAGCCACCGCAGCCGGCCTCCAGGGGGCGGAACTGGAACCGGCGGCGTGGGGCGCTCTGGCTCGGGCGGGACGATGGGCGCCACCATGGTCGCCTCCCGCTCAGGCGACTCCAGCGCTTGGGCTAGGGCGTCGGAGAACTCCCGAATCGTGGGCCACCGGTCTGACGGTTGAAAGGCCAGAGCGCGCAGCAGCACTTCCTGAGCCTGCAGTGGCGCCGACGGCCGCAGCGCCGCGATCTTGGGCCACGTGCCTTCACGCTGCATCAGCATCACCTCAAACATCGGCTTGCCTTGTGAGGGTGGCACACCGGCCAGCATTTCAAAAGCAATGATGCCCAGCGAATAAATGTCGCTGGCCGCCACGGGCTGCCCATCAAACTGCTCCGGAGCCATGTATGTGAAGGTGCCCGCCACCTTGGTCTTCGCCGGAGTCCGGTCCAGCGTCGTCTGGATGGTGGCGATGCCGAAATCAATCAGTGTGATCTCCTCATCGCGCGTGCCAGGGGCGCGCACCATGATGTTCTCGGGCTTCAGGTCGCGATGGATTATCCCTTGGGCATGGGCCGCCGCCAGTGCTTGACCGCACAGCCGGATCAGGCGAGCCACACGTTCCAGCGGCAGTCCGCCCAACTTGATCACCTGCCGCAGCGTGACACCGTCAATCCACTGCATCACCAGGAAAGGCGTGCCCTCGGGTAAGGTTCCGGCGTCAAACACCTGGACCACTCCGGGATGATTCAGACGGGTCAGCGCTTCGATTTCCTGCTGGAACTTGCGTTGGAACCACTCATCGGCCGCTGCTTTTTCCAGCAGAATCTTCACCACCACCAGTCGCTGGTTCAACTGCTCATCAGCAGCCAGATAGATCGTGCCGAAGCCGCCCACGCTGATCACTTCCAGCAGGCGGTAACGTCCCGCAAGCGTGCTGGCTAGCCGCGGGTCAGGCGGCGCTGGCGGACGCGGAGGCTCCGCGTCAGATGGTGGGTCAGGGCTGGGTGGCTGGGGCAACATTGGTGTAGAGGAACTTGCCGCCGCTGGACTTAACAAGTTGCAGCGCTTCGGGTCCGGCTAGTCTTTCCAGCCGCGGCACCTCCGGCTTCTCCACCAGGACATAGTAACGCTTCGGCTCCCGCCACATCCGGCCGAACCCGGCGTCATCGATAAACACTTGCGGCGCGCCCGGTGCATGGCTGCCGTACTCCAGGTTGGTCTTGCGTCCGTTCAGCAACCACGCGCGCTCCGGTTGAGCGTAGAAGAAGACCGAGGAGAACGTGTAGTACTGGTTATCGACAATCAGCTCGCCCGGCGGGGCTTGGGCCAACGCCTGGGCCAGCTCGCGCGAGCCGAGGTACGGATCAAACGCCACCAGTGCCAGCCGCGCCGCATGCAGAAACAGCACCATGGCCACGGTCACCATCGCCGCCGGAAAGCGGAACATCGCCACGGCTCCGGTCAGCGCCGCCACCAGGGCCACCATCAGCGGCAGCTTCAGGTAGGCGAAGCTGGAGACGGTCAAGTCGCCCATGTGGCCCAGTGACAGCGTGTACGCGTCGGGATTCTGGGTGAGCGCTTGGGCGATGTCACCCGGCGCGGGCATGTTCCACACCTGGCTCAGTATAAACGCGATGGCCAGCGCCGCCATCGCAAACACCCCACCCGCCACGCGTAAACCCACCATGGCACCCCGCGCCAACGCCGCGCCGATCAACAGCGCAAATGCCGGATACGCCGGCATCGAGTAATACTCCTGCGTGGTCGAAAACGAGAAGAACACCAGAATAAAGCCCAGCCAGCAAAACGCCATAATCGTCGTTCGCCGCGCCCGCTCCTCAGCCCCATGCGTCAGCTTGGGGCTTTCTCCGCCCTCGAAATGGTTTTGACCTGCTGCGCCCGCTTGATCACCCGTGCTGCTCGGCAGCGTCAGCTCGTTACCGAGCCGCGACCGCGAGGGAGCGGTCCTTCCCCCCGGCCACCGCACCCCCACCAGCGCCCCACTCCACGGGAAAAACCACAGCAAATGAAACGCCCAGAACAGCACGCGCGGCACCGTGTTGTAGTCGCGCGGGTAGCGCATGTTTAGGAACCGGAAGACATGCTCATTCAAAAAGTAGAACCAGAAAAAGCCGTGATACTCGCCGCCCACGGAACGCATCGTGAAGTCCCACAACGGCGGGTTCCGCAGGGCCGCCAGCACATGCCACGGGGCCGCGATCAGCAGCACAATAGCGAGCCCGGCAAACGGCTTCAATCGCTTCCAGTGCCGCCACTCGCCCGTCACGCCCAGGTAGATCACCAGCGCTGCCAGCGGGAACACCGCCGCGATCAAGGCCTTCAGCAGCAGCCCGACGCCAATCCCCGCCGCGGCCAAGTAAGCCCACTCGGCTTCGCCCTCCAGCGCGCGCAGAGCGCCCCACAGTGTCACCGTGATCGCCAGCGTCAGAATCGCATCCGGGATCTGGATCCGGGTGAACAGCCACAGGCCCACACAAGTGGACATCATCAACCCGGCATACAGCCCCGCCCGGTTCCCAAACGCCCACGCCGCCATTCGCGCTGTCACCCAACACAACAGCACCGTGAACAGCGCCAGCGGCAGCCGCGCCGCCCAATCATGCACCCCAAAGACGGCATAGGAGACCGCCATCATCCAGTAGATCAGCGGCGACTTTTCGAGATAAGCCACCCCGTCCAGGCGCGCCGTCACCCAGTCGCCTGAGACGAGCATGTTGCGGCCAATCTGCGCCTGCACCGCATCGACATCGTCCATCAAGTTGGGCGGCGACACGGCGCAGCCCAGAAACACCAGGGCCGCCACCAGCAGCACCACCCATTGATAACGCCGTTCCAGCATTGTTAGTTGACGCTCACCCGCCAGCGCTTCATCCACAGAAACAATTGCAGCAGACCCCAGAGATGATAGCCATAGTTGGCCTGCCGCGCCCAATGCGCTTGCGCGACCCGTTGCACGTGCTCCCGGCTGAACGGCATCTCGGGCGCTGCCGCTAGCGTGTCCCGCAGTAGATCCTTCAGCACCGTCCGGAACCAGTGGTGGATGGGAATGTCGAAGCCTTGCTTGGGCCGCTTCAGCACCGATTCCGGCAGCTTGTCCTGCATCAGCTCACGCAACAGAAACTTCAGTGACCCGCCACGGATCTTCAGATCGTGCGGCAGCCGGTTGGCAAACTCCACCACGCGGTGATCGAGAAACGGCGGCCGCACTTCCAACGCATGCGCCATCGACATGCGGTCGCATTTGTTGAGTATGTCTTCCACCAGATAGTTCCGTTGGTCCAGCAGCAGCCAGTCCGTCTGCGGAGGCATCGCAAACATCGGCATCAGTTCGCCATTACGGAACGTGCCATTCCAGAAAAAATGCGCTTCCACCGGCGGCAGTAAGGAGCCTTCCAGGAACCGCTTCACCTTGTACTCAAAGCTGATCTTGTCATCAGACGCGGGCAGCAAGTGCGCCAGCGCCAACCCCACCCGCCGCAGCGGCGCGGGCACCAACCGGAGCTTCTCCGCGTAGCTGTCGGCCAGATACGTGGCATAGCCGCCAAAGATCTCATCCGCACCATCGCCTGACAGCGCTACCGTCACCGCCGAGCGGCACATCCGCGACAGAAAGTAGACCGGCACCGCGCCCGCGTCAGCGGAGGGTTCATCGGAATAGTACGGCAACTGCTCGATCACGTCCGCCAGCCCGGCATTCTCGTCGAGATTGAACTCCTGGTGCTCTGTGCCATACTGCCGCGCCACCTCGCGGAACCAGCGGCTTTCATCAAAGCTGCGCCCGGCAAACGAGACCGAAAACGTTTTCAGCTTGGGCACCCGCTGGGCGGCATAGTGCAGGATCGTGGATGAATCAAGACCACCCGAGGACCAGACACCCAGTGGCACGTCCGACAGCAGATGCTCATCGACAGCACTCGACAGCAACTGATCCAACTGCTGCTTCGCGTCGTCGAGGCCAATCGGTTGCGGTGTCATCGAAAGCTGCCAGTAGCTCTCCGTGCGCACCCGGCCATCCTGCCATTCCAGGTAATGCCCCGGCGCCAGCTTGCCGACGCCTTTCAGCAGCGTTAGATCAGGGGCAGGGTAGTTGCGGGTGAGATAGACGGCCAAGCCGCCCAAGTCCAGCACGCGGGGCAGTTCCGGGTGCACGAACAGCGCCTTCAGCTCAGAACCAAAGTAGAGGTCCGCGCCATGCTGCATGGTGTAGAGCGGCTTAATGCCCAACCGGTCCCGCACCAGCACCAACCGCTTGCGAGCCTCATTCCACAGGGCCGCCGCGAACATGCCGCGAAGCTTCGCGAAGCACGCCACGTCCCATTCGGCAAACGCATGCAGCACGGTCTCCGTGTCGCAGTGCGACACGAAACGATGGCCGCGCTGTTCTAGTTCGCGGCGTACTTCCTGGTGGTTGTAGATCTCGCCGTTGAAGACGATGACGTGGTCGCCGAAGATGATCGGTTGATCGCCCCCGGTCAAGTCCTGGATCTTCAACCGCACCGCGCCCAGTGACACGGTGTCGCTCTCCCAGGTGCCGTGCTGGTCGGGTCCGCGATGCTTGATGGAGAGCGTCGCCGCCAGAATGCGCTCCGGCTGCCGGCCGCCGTTCAGGTGAGTGAAGCCCGCAATGCCGCACATGCCGGGCTACTCGTACCTCAAGGCTTCCGCGGGCGCCACCCGAGCCGCGTTGTAGGCCGGGTAGAGCGTCGCCACAAAGCTGACGCCAATGGCCGCCAGGCTCACCCAAATCCCATCCACCCAGCGCGGCTCAAACGGCAGATAGCCCAGCGCGTAGACCTGCTCATCGAGCGTGATCCAGTGCCCGTTGCCCGCGAGATAACACAGCAGATAACCCAGCACCAGCCCAATCGCCGTGCCCACCACGCCAATCAGAATGCCCTGCGCCATAAAGATGCGCCGGATCTGCCGCACCGTGGCACCCATTGAAACGAGAATGGCGATATCGCGATTCTTCTCCATCACCATCATCGTCAGCGTAATCAGAATGTTCAGCGCGGCGATCAGTTCGATCAGGCTGATGGTGATGGTGGTGACGACTCGCTCAGTCTTCAGTGCGCTCAACAGCGGCCGGTTCTGCTCCATCCAGTGCGTAGCCGCCAGGTCCTTCGGCAGCAGCGCCTGGATGGTGGCGGCGATTTGTGGCGCTTGTTGGATGTCGGCCACCTTCAACTCAATCGAGTTCACCACGTCGCCGGTTGCGAGCACCTTCTGCGCATTGGCCAGCGATGTCGTGGCCCACGTAGCGTCCAGATCATAAAAGCCCGTCTCAAACGTACCCGCCACGCGCATCGGGAAGTAGCTGGGCCTGGGCCCAAAGGGCGTCAGCTCACCTTGCGGGCTGATCACGGTGATGCGTGCGCCCGGCATCATGCCCGTCGAGCGCGCCAGCTTGGAGCCCATCGTGATCCCTTCGGTTGCGCCGTCGGGAATGCCTTTCAAGATGCCGCCCGACGATTGCATCGGGCCCGAATAGAAGACACTGCCGTAGACCACCGGAGCCACTTGCGTCACGCCCGCGACACCGCGCAGTTTGGCGGACAGCTCCCGCCAGTTCTCAATCCCGGAGCCCGGCTGTTTTTCGAGCACGCTGACATGCGCCGTCGCCCCCAGCAGCAAGCCTTGCAGCGTCTGCCGGAAGCCATTGTTGATCGCCAGCGCAACAATCAGCGCCATCACCCCCGCCGCCACACCGGCCACGGAGATCACGGTGATCACGGAAACCATGGCCTGCTTACGCTTGGCCGTCAGGTAGCGCCGGGCGACGAACAATTCAAAAACGGCAATGGTGGACACTCGTGCTTGCGACACGCTTACTCGAGAGCCCGGAGCTTGGCCGCCATCCCGATATCCGATTCCGGCCGCAGCAGCGGGAACAGGATCACGTCGCGGATGGAGCGGTTGTCCGTCAACAGCATCGTCAGCCGGTCCACGCCAATGCCCTCGCCACCGGCGGGCGGCATGCCGTAGCTCAGCGCGCGCAGGTAGTCTTCATCCAGACGATGCGCCTCGTCGTCGCCCTTCTCGCGAGCCTCCAACTGCATCTCAAACCGCCGCCGCTGCTCCTGCGGATCGTTCAGCTCAGTGAAAGCGTTGGCCACTTCCATACCCGCGATGAACATCTCAAAGCGCTCCGTAAAGCGCGGATCTTCCGGCTTGCGCATGGCCAGCGGCGAAATCTCCACCGGATGGTCGCAGATGATGGTGGGCTGAATCAGGTTGGGTTCGCAGTACTGCTCGAACTTGTGCACCAGTTCGTGACCCGCCACATTCCAGTCCGTGCCCGCCGGGGCGAACTCGCGGACAGCTTCCTGCATGGTCATCGTCTGGATGTTGCCGAAATCCAGTTGGTGGCCCTGATACTCGCAAACCGTCGCGCCATTGGCCGCCAGCGCCGCTTCGCGCAGCAGTTCGCGGGTCAGTTCGATCATGCCCTGGTAGTTCGAGTACGCCTGATAGAACTCAAGCATGGTGAACTCAGGGTTGTGCTTGAAGCTGACGCCCTCGTTGCGGAAGTTGCGGTTAATCTCGTAGACCCGGTCGAGGCCACCCACCGTCAGGCGCTTCAGGTAGAGCTCCGGCGCGATGCGCATGTAAAGGTCGATGTCGAGCGTGTTGTGATGCGTGACAAACGGCCGCGCCGCCGCACCGCCATAAAGCGGCTGCATCATCGGCGTCTCCACTTCAATGAAGTCGTGCGCCTCCAACTGCCGCCGCAGGGAGCCGATGATCTTGGCCCGCTTCAGGAACACCTGCCGCACGTCGGGGTTGACGATCAGGTCCAGGTAGCGCTGGCGGTAGCGGATCTCGATGTCTTCCAGGCCATGGAACTTCTCGGGCAGCGTCAGCAGGATCTTCGACAGGAAGTAGAGCCTCTCGACGTGGATGCTCAGCTCACCCGTACGCGTGCGGAAGACGTAGCCGTCGCAGCCGATGATGTCGCCGGCGTCGAGGATCTGGTAGAGCGCGTAGTCGTTCTCCGCCACGGCATCCTTGCGGATGTAGAGCTGGATGCGCGAGTTGCCCTGCTGCACCGTGACAAATCCGGCCTTGCCCATGCGGCGGACGGTCTGTATGCGGCCGCAGGCCTTCACCGAAACGCCAGTTGGCGAGACGGCGCGGGCCGCCTCCAGCTCTTCGCCGGTGGCGCTCAAGTGCGTCGCGACAATCTGGTCCAGCGTCTGAGTGAAATCAAAACGCTGGCCGTAAGGCTTAAATCCGAGGGCCTCGATCTCGCGCACGCGGGCGTGGCGTTGGGCCAATAAATCCTGTTCGAGTGACAAACCGTTATTATACGGAACCTGCTCGCGGGAGGCATCCGGTTGGTGCGCGGCTGCTCCTATAATGGAGAGTTGGTTTTTCTTTCCATCGTGATTCCGGCGTTCAATGAGGAACGCCGCCTGCCCCGCAGTCTCGACCAGGTGCTGGCGTACTTGAACACCCACAAGCACTCCACTGAGATCGTGGTGGTGGACGATGGCTCCTCGGACGGCACCGCCAGGATTGCCGCCGAGTTTACCCGCAAGTTCCCCCAAGTCCGTTTAGTCCGCAACCCGGGCAATCGCGGCAAGGGCTTTTCGATCCGCCACGGCGTCCGGGAATCGCGGGGCGAGTGGGTACTGTTCTCCGACGCCGATCTTTCCGCGCCAATCGAAGAGATGGAAAAGCTGTTCCAGGCCGTTGAGCAGGAGAAGGCACAAGTCGCCATCGGCTCCCGCGCCATGGACCGGTCACTCATCGGCGTCCACCAAAGCTGGTTCCGCGAGAACGCGGGCCGCCTTTTCAATCTGCTGATGCGCTTGATCGTCGGCCTGCCTTTCTGGGACACGCAATGCGGCTTCAAGCTCTTCCGCCGCGATGCCGCCGAACAGGCGTTCGGCAAAGGCCTGATCGACGGCTTTGGCTTCGACGTGGAAGTGCTCTTCATCGCCCAAAGCCGCGGCCACAAGATTGTGGAAGTGCCGGTGCGCTGGAATCACGCCGATGGGACGAAGCTGAGCCTGTTCGGCGACAGCGTGAAGATGTTCACCGACCTGCTGCGCGTGCGGTGGAATCAGTTGACCGGCAAATATCGGGGCTAAGACGCCGTGCCGGATGTGGATTCGATTCTCGCTCCATTCGGTCTTCTGGTGGCGGCCCTGGCAGTATTCTGTGCTCCTCTAGCGGGCCTGGTGGCCTGGGCAATAGTCGACTTCCAGCCGCACCGGGCACTTAAGCGATTCGTTCCCACAGCCGCCGCCGGGGTCCTAGTGGCGGTTAGCCCGCTTTCCTTTCGCGGCGTGTTTCTCGATTCTATTTTGATCGCTTGTGCCTACGTCAGTCTCTGCGCTTTGTTTTACGTCCCCTGGAGCTATGACGGCACCAGCGTGCCGACCAAACTGGTGAGACGAGCGATTACCGGCTTGGGCTGTTTGGCCATGTTGGCAGTCTCCGGCGTTATGTTGGTCGGGATAATCGGCGTCATGATTGCCATCTCAGGCACCAGTGCCCGGGAGATACCCGCGCCCTGGCCCTATGTGTGCAGCCTCCAAAAGACGGATGGTGGAGCCGTCGGTGGGTCCGAACTCGATATTGTCGTGAAGAAAAGTTGGATCCCAATCATCGAGTGGGAAGTGAGCCGCCAAACACTCGACTACAAGCAATACGTGCTGGATAGCGTCAAAGTTGACACCACCGGCTTCACGCAGAATCAACTTCGGATCGAGGTGAAGGAGCGCAACAGCGACAGCGCCAAGACGCTGGTCTTCCCCTTGAAGTAGCCCTAGCGCCGCACCAGCACTTCGCGCAAATGCTCCCGCGTCAGGAAGAACTTCACCGAGTTGAAATCGCTGAAGGTCCGCTCAATCCCCCGGTTGGTCTGGATTTGAGACATCGGCAGTTCACCACGCGGGATCACGCGGATGCTCTTGTTTGTCTCCAGGCGATAGGAGTTCACCGGCAACGCCGGGAGCTTGTCGTTGGAGCAGAAGAACGAATAGATCAGCGACTGCGGTTCCATCAGGCGGTTCAGATGGCCCACCGCGTGATCCAGCAGGGGCGGCTGTAGAAACTGGAGCGTATCCCACACCAGCGCGCCGTCAAACGGGCCGTGGAGGCTGGCGAAGGTCTGCTCCAGAAACTCTTCCATCCGCGCTTCGTTGGCCTGGTTTTCGTAAAAGTCAGGCCCCTTGCCGAACACAGTTTCCATCGTGCTGACGAAGTCTTCGCAATACAACTGGTGGCCGTACTGCATCAGGAAGTTGAGGTTGGCTTGGCTGGCCCCAGACAAGTCGAGAATGCGCAAACTATCTCGGCCCGACAGGTCCTGGAAAAACTGCTCCAGCGCGTGGCTGGTTCGCAGATAAGGGGCCGGAAGAGCCTTCGGTGCCGGGGCGGCAATGGAGAGAGCCGGTGCCGCCGCAGCAGCCTCTCCCGAATGGCCGAACCAGGACCGGAGCGTGTCCTTCAACATATGGCGCTCCTTCCCGCTTCGCCCCGGTTATCGCTTGATTTCCGGGCTCAGCGTTTGTTGCGCGGGCGCGATGGCAGGCGCGAGCTGCGGTTGCGGCATCGGAGTGACCGGGACAGCGGCGGGCGCGCTGGCACTGGCCGCGGCGGCTTGCACCTTCGGCGGTGTCTTCACCTCCGGACGCACGATGTCGATATTGCCCTTGAACACAGCCCCATCTTCAATCACAATGCGGGCCGTGCGGATGTCACCCATCAGGCGCGCATCCTTGCGGATCTCCACCTTCTCGACGGCTTCCACATTGCCTTGGACCGAACCGAGAATGATTACTTCCTTGGCATGAATCGTCGCCTTCACCTTGCCGTTCACCCCAATGGTGATGCGGTTATCGGGCAACTCAACGGTGCCCTCCACTTCGCCGTCGACAAACAGATCCTCGCGGCTGGAAACATGGCCGGATACGGCGACACTCTTCCCAATGGTAGCCGCCGGAACGCGTGGCTCCGGTTCGGCACGGTAAGGCGTAGACATCGAAACTCCTTGGCTGGGGGCGGTAGAAACGGGAGCAGGCGCAACGGGCGGTGCCGGTGCCGGCACCACCGGGGGCGTATAACTGCGCGCCGGCGGTGGCGGCTCTTCCTTTTTGCGGTTCCACATAAGTATTCCTGACGGCCTACAAGGGGCCGGGTGACTGAAGTTTAATGCTAATGGGCGCCGCGCGAAAACGCAATGGGAAACATTTGTGGGCAAAAATGTTTTCTTGCTTTCCGGCCCGTTTCGTGCAGCCAAAATTTGGGATACTAAGGGCGTGTCACGGGCGAAAGAGCTCGAAGCGTCGGTGGAACGGTTGGAGCAGCAGCTCCTGCTGTTTCAACAGATTTCCCGTTTCATGGTCCGGGAGATCAGCCTCCAGGAGATTCTGAAGGGGATCAACCAGCTGATCGTCGACTTCATGCGCTGCGATTCCTGTCTGATTTACCTGATCGATGGCAGCGAATTGGTGCTTTGTTCCTCCAATAAAGCCAACCCGGAAGCGCTCGGCCGCGTCCGCTTGAAGATGTCGGAAGGCTTAACCGGCTGGGTGGCGCGGGAGCGGCGGTTGCTGGCGATCTCACGCGAGGCCTTTCTGGACCGGCGGTTCAAGAAGTTCAGCGCCCTGCCGGAAGATAGTTTTGAAGCCTTCCTGTCGACGCCCATTGTTTCCCGTGGCCGTGTCGTGGGCGTCATCAATGTACAGCACCGGCTGCCCCACCAACACACCGGGCAGGAGATGGAACTGCTATCTACCGTGGGCGAACAGATCGGCACGCTGCTTCTGCTGGCGCGCGTCGAACCCACGGCCATTGAAGCGGCCAATCACGTAGAGCTCCTTTTCCCGGCGTTGGCGCGTTAATCATGGTCTTTGGCTTCTGGCGGTTGCTTCTGGTCGGTGCGCTTCTGGGGACGGCGGATCTTGCCGCCGCCGAACGCTTCCGCGTCAAGTACTTCTTCGATGAGCACGAGCAATCCCTCGGCATCATCGAACTGAAGTTTCTATCCGCCCGCCGCGCCGTAGCCATCGGGCGCCTCGACGGCAAAACTCGCCTGGCGGGCGTGATGATTTCCACCAATGACGGCGGCGAAACCTGGCAGCAGGAACCACTCAAAGATCTCCCGCTCTCAATCTTCTTTCTGAACGATTCGCTCGGCTGGATGGTGGGCCAGCGGGGCATTTGGCAGACCGAAGAGGGTGGCCGGTCCTGGCGCAAGGTGAGTGGCGAACAGGGTATCGCCAAGGTCCATTTCCTCGATGCGCAGCGCGGATTCGCCGTAGGTGCCCCCAAGAAATTTGTTTCTACCACTGACGGCGGCAAAACCTGGAAGAAGGTCCCCGCGGGCGACCTGCCGGAAACCCGGCCGGAGTCCACGATCTACTCGCAGATTGAGTCCCCCGGGCCGAACTGGCTGTTGGTGGCCGGCTCTTCGATTCCTCCCCGCAACATGCGCCGGTTTGATCTGCCGGCTTGGCTGGAGCCGGAGGACGCCAAGCGCCGCACGCAGCGGCCCACCGTGATGGTGGTGATCGAATCTCGCGACGGCGGTGTCACTTGGCATCACGGAACCACCTCCATGTTCGGCCGCATCTCCCGGGTCACGGCGGGTTCGGCCGCCCTGGGGCTAAGCATCTTCCAGTTCGATGACCAGTTCGATTGGCCTTCCGAAATCTTCAAGTTGACTTTCAGCAATGGCCGGAGCACGCGAGTTTTCCGCTACAAGGACCGACTGGCCACCGATGCGCTGATGACGCCCAGCTTGGCCTATGTTGCCGCCATTGAGCCGGCCACCGAGATCCGCGGCATTCCCATTCCCGGGAAAGTGCACGTCCTCCGGGCTCTTTCTCCGGAAATGGACCGATGGTTGGAACTCCCCGTCGATTACCGCGCCGTCGCCAGCCGGGCGACGCTCAGCCAGTCACCCGACGGGTCGATCTGGTTGGCCACCACGGCAGGTATGATTCTCAAGCTGGAAGATCGCTAGCCGGTTCGTCCAACCCCTTGGTGACACCCGGCCCGGCCCAGGTGGAAGTGGGCAACTCCTGAAACATTCTATCGATCCGCTGGTTTATCCACAGAATAGTCACAGAATAGTAACCGAGCCACAGGGTTAATCTGTTGATTTCATAAAGGTATAAAAGCTGATCATAACTCGCCGACTCCGGTCAGTTTTCTTTTGACTTCAATTTGATGACAGGCGCATACTCCATTCGGTTCCAAGAGATTGAAGGAACGGCGAGCCCAGCGGTTGGTGGCGGGCCCAGCGTGATGATCCGGCAGACAGTACCCCAAAAGGGCTGATTGACGGGAAGCGCCGGGAGATCGGGCCAGCAGGCCGGGCAAGCAGGCCGACCGGCAGCCGGTTTCCGAGCGCGTTGATCCGTCCAGGGCCTCACCGATGAGGAGAGCGTTCCGGGACGGGGAGCGGCGGGCGGTGGCACGGAAGGCAAGTCTGGTTCGCGATGGACCGCAACGGGCCGTCGGCAGCGATCCACCCTTGGGCAGCAATGCCCGCAGCGGTGGTGAGCCGGCGGTGGAACGGGCGGCACATCCATCCGGACTGATGACGAAGCAGCAGGCCGGGAGCGTTGACCTCCCCGCGGTGGCCCCTGAAAAGGAGTTCTCGTTGGGGGCGAGCGAAAGGCCGCCGCCAGCATCCTGCTTCAGCACAAGCGACCGGCAGCGCACCATTCGCGGTGAAGCCGCAGGGGGGAAATACCCTTGAGGCAGAGTGAACGGAAGCGGGGCCTGGACCTTGGCTGCAATGTCTCCGCTGAGCTAGCCAGCGGGAGACAAGCCGGCCCGGCCATCTCTTGGAACCATTTTTGCGTTGGCGAACCCGCTGCCCTAACCGAGCCGCGACGGCCACGGAGCGGTCTTGCTGACCATCGGTCCCGCCGGGTAACGACTAGAATGCCGAGGTTCGAGAGCTCGCCCAGCCCCATGCGTCAGCTTGGAGCTTCTGCGCATCCCTCGCTGTCCGTTCGGCGACATAGGTAACACTTTGGCCCGGCGACATAGGTGACACTTTTGGGTGGAGCGGCCTTCTGTGTTCTCAAGGTACACCCATCGTCGAGCCGGTGGGA
>CANGYQ010000031.1 GCA_947458745.1 Bryobacteraceae bacterium
ACACTGGACGTTCCACTCATCGAAGTAGAGCAGCATCTCCCTGTCCAGCGTCTGCTGCCTTCCAGAAAGCAGCGGCCAGATATCGATGCCGTCCAGGGGCTTCGCGGGCTTGCTCGATCCGCACAACTGGGCAATCGTCGGTAGAATGTCCACCGTGCCCGCCACGCCATTCTGGGTCACGCCACGAGGGATGCGCCCGGGAAAGCGGGCAATGAACGGCACGCGCACGCCGCCTTCCCAGGTCATGCCTTTGCGCCCCCGCAGCTTGCCGGGGCTGCCCTGAAACCAGGGCCCGTTATCGCTCGAAAACATCACCAGCGTGTTCTTGTCCAGGCCGCGTTTCTTCAGCGTCTCCAGAATCTGCCCCACGCTCCAGTCCAGTTCCGCGATCACGTCACCATAGATCCCTTGCGCTGACTTGCCCTTGAACTTGGCCGACGCTCCCAACGGGATGTGCGGATAAGTGTGAGGCATGTAGAGGAAGAACGGGTTGTCTTGCGACCGCTCAATAAACTGCACCGCTTGCTCGGTATAGCGCGGCGTCAGCGTATCCAGCGTCGCTTGCTCCTCGATCACCTGCGTGTCGCGCATCAGCCACCGCGGCGACATGTCGTTCGAGTACGGAATGCCGAAGTAGCTATCAAAGCCACGGCTGGTGGGCAGAAACTGTGGCAGATGCCCCAGGTGCCACTTGCCGACACACATCGTCTTGTAGCCCTGGGGCTTCAACATCTGCGCGATGGTGGTCTCGGAATCGGGCAGCCCGGTCTTGTCATAGGGGAACAGCACCCGGGGCACGCCTACCCGCGTCGGATAGCGGCCCGTCAGTAGCGCTGCCCTGGATGGCGAGCAGACGGGATTGGCTGAATAGAACTGCGTGAAGCGCACACCTTCGCTCGCCATCCGGTCCAGGTTCGGCGTTTTGAGAACAGACCCATAGGAGCCCAAATCGCCAAAGCCCAAGTCGTCGCAGTAGACCAACACGATGTTGGGCAGCTTGGTGGTGGCTGCGGGTGCGGCCAAGGGAGCGGCCAGCGAGGTCTTCATGAAATCGCGTCGAGTAAACTGCGGCATCGTCCACGATCATACTATTGGGTGCCGCGACGGCTGGCCGCGAAAGGCTGCTGCGCCCCGTCCGTGGTTCTGATTAAATGGGCATGCTTTGCCTATCCGAACCCTGATTCCCTCCACCCTGATTCTGGCTACCAGCTTGGCCTGGGCCCAACACCCCGATATTGACCGGGGCCGCCAACTGTTTGTCAAGAACTGCTCGGCCTGCCATGGCGACACCGGCAAAGGCGGCCGCGGGTCTGACCTGACCACCGGACAGTGGAAGCACGGTGCGTCTGATGAAGACCTGGCGAAGAACATCACCCAAGGCATCGCCGGAACCCAGATGCCGGCCATCCCCATGCCCGCTGACGATGCGCGAAAGGTTGTTCTGTTTCTGCGCTCCCTGGGTGGCGATGCCGGTGCCAGCCCACTTTCCGGCAACCAGGAGCAGGGGCGGCAGCTTTTCTTCGGAGCGGGGCAGTGCAGCCAGTGCCACATGTTCGGCGGACAGGGCGGCGTCACGGCACCGGACCTCACCGACGTCCGCAGTCGTCACCGTTTGCCGGGCATGACGGCAGCGCTCAACACTCCTGTGAAGTTGGTGGAGGCCCGTGGCGCAGGCGCCATCATCCGTGGCTTCAAGAAGAACGAAGATACCTTCACGCTCCAACTGCTGGACGAGAAGGCCCACTGGCATTCCCTCGCCAAGCGCGACCACACCATCAAGACCATCGAGACGCCGCACCCCGCGCTCACCGCCGGCCAGCGGGATGACCTGTTGGCCTTTCTCGTCAAGGCACCCATTCGCTATGAACCCAGCGCCACCTGGACCCCGGCCGCCGATCTCAACATCACTTTCGCCCGCCTGAAGAACGCCGCCGCGGAGCCGCAGAACTGGCTCACCTACTGGGGTGACCTGCGCGGCACGCACTATTCCGGCTTGAAGTCGATCAAGCCGGCCAATGCGCCGTCGCTCAAAAGCCAGTGGACCTACCAACTCGGCGGCAACACGGTGGAGACCACGCCGATCGTCGTCGATGGCCTGATGTTCGTCACCGGCCCGTTGAACGATGCCGCGGCGCTCGATGCGCAGACCGGGCGGCCGCTGTGGCAGTACAAGCGGCGTCTGCCGCCGGTGGCCAGCCACTGTACGGTAATGACCAACCGTGGCTTCGCGATGCTGGGCGACCGGTTGTTTCTGGCCACGCTCGACACGCACCTCGTCGCGCTCGATGCCAAATCCGGCAACACCATCTTTGATGTCGAAGTGGACGACTACCGCAAAGGCTTCTCCATCACCCATGCACCGCTGGCCATTGATGGCATGATCATCGTCGGCGTCACCTCCGGTGAATGTGCGCTCACGGGCTTTGTGGATGCTTACGACGCCAAGACCGGCAAGCGACTGTGGCGCACGTACTCGACCCCGCAACCGGGCGACCCCAACCGCAAGACGTGGCAGCCCGAGAAATCAGCCGATTTCGGCGGCGCGCCCACCTGGATGACCGGCACCTATGACGCCGATACCGACACGCTTTTCTGGACCACCGGTAACCCCGGGCCGGACTATGACGGCTCCGTGCGGCTGGGCGATAACCTCTACAGCTGCTCCGTGCTAGCCCTTGATCCGAAGACCGGACGCATGAAGTGGTGGTTTCAGTTCACGCCGCACGACGTGCACGATTGGGACGGTAACCAGACGCCGGTTTTGATCGATGCCACCATCCGCGGCCAGAAGCGCAAGCTGCTCATCACCGCGCAACGCAACGCTTTCTACTACGTGCTGGATCGCACCACCGGCGAGTTCATCACCGGGCAAGCGTTCGCCAAGCAGACCTGGGCTAAAGGGCTGGATGACAAGGGCCGCCCCATCGTGCTGCCCAACACGACGCCAACCCCCACGGGAAACTACGTGTGTCCCGACGCAGCCGGGGCCGCCAATTGGGGCTCGCCCTCGTTTGACCCGGCCACCGGCTTCTTCCTCGTCTCCGTCCGCGAAGCCTGCGCCGTCTACACCAGTGTCACCAAAGATCCCCAACCCGGCGAAGGCTACACCGGCGGCGGTCAGGAGATTGACCCGAAGCAAGGCACTCCCGGCGCGGTGCGAGCGCTCGACGCTCTCACCGGAGCTCAAAAATGGAACTTCCCACTGCAGGTCGGCTCATCCGCCACCGGCGTCCTGGCCACCGCCGGAGGCGTCGCCTTCGCCTCGTCCAATGATGGCAACCTAATCGCCCTCGACGCCCGCACCGGCAAGTATCTCTGGCACTACTACACGGGCGCGAATATCGTGGCCTCTCCCATGGCCTACGCCGTCAAAGGGAAGCAGTACGTAGCGATTGCCAGCCAGTCAGCGATCTTCGTCTTCACGCTGCCGTAAGCTTTCTAGGATGTCACCGGTCCACTTCGGTCACTGTGGTGACAGTGGGGACTGCCCGGCGATACCGCCGCACCCGTGTGTCCTGCGTCCGAATCTGGACATGCTCCCAGCCCCGGGAACGAAGTACTCCTGCGACGCGGTTGTGGTCCATCTGTGTCCAGTGTCCCTGTGGCTTCGAAATACACTCTTTCAGGATTTCGCGCACGCTGGTGGTCTCCCTGGCTTCGATGTAAGTCTCGATCGAGGCTTGCCAATGGGTGAAGGATAACAAGCTACTGAGTGATCAAGACGGCTCACCGCTCGGTAAGGCTAACGTTTCCCGTATCTCTGGCCAGCGTTGGAAAAGGCACCGCATGTCGTCATAGGCGGCCTTTATCATTACTTGCTTGATTCGAATCTCATACCCCTCGAGAAAACGTTGGGCAGCTTCAGTCGTCAACGAGACGCCTTCTTGCCCGGCGATCCCAATCACTTCTACGGCTTCCCAGTTAACAGCCGCAAACGGGCGCGTCCCGTGATGTTCTGGTTTGTTCATTAGTTCCACCCAGCTGAACGTTTCTTAGTCGCCTCGGCATCTCGTTCTGTACCGTAGCCTACGGCGCGGTCTGCTGCAGCAGCTTCGCCACCAGCGCAGTCCAGCCGGTCTGATGGCTGGCCCCTAGTCCGGCGCCGGTGTCGCCGTGGAAGTACTCGTAGAACAGAATGTGGTCGCGGAAGTGCGGGTCGTTCTGAAACAGCGGCGAATCCTCGTAGACCGGACGGCGTCCGTCGGCATCTTTGAGGAACAGTCGCGACAACCGGCGCGACAACTCCGCCGCCACTTCATCCAGTGGCATGAAGTTCCCGGAGCCGGATGGGCATTCCACCTGCACTGCGTCGCCGTGATAGTAACCGAACTTCTGTAGGCTCTCGATCAGCAAGTAGTTCAACGGAAACCAGACCGGCCCGCGCCAGTTCGAATTGCCACCAAACATCCAGCTGGAGGACTCGCCGGGCTCATAGTCGATCCGGTAGTCCTGATCATGAACGCGCATCGTATACGGGTGTTGCGCGTGCTCCCGGGACAGGCTGCGGAGGCCATGGGGCGATAGAAACTCGGTCTCATCCAGCATCCGCGACATCAAGCGCCGCAAGCGCTCGCGGCCCACCAGCGAGAGCAACCGGCGCGAGTTCTGGCCGGGCCGCGTGAGGGAGGCGAGGTTGCCGCACAAGTCCGGCCGGTTCTCGATGAACCACTTGGTGCGGCGGGCGAAGTTGGGCAGCCGGTCGTAGGTGTCCAGCTCCAGGCTTTCCACCGCAAACAGCGGGATCAGGCCCACCATGCTGCGGATCTTCAAGTGCATCGACCGCCCGTCCGGGAACTGGAGCCGGTCGTAGTAAAAGCCGTCCTCCTCATCCCACAGGCCCTGGTCGCCGGAGCGGTTCATCGCATTGGCGATGTAGAGGAAGTGTTCAAAAAACTTGCTCGCGATGTCTTCGTAGACCGGATTGTAGAGCGCCAGCTCAATCGCGATCTTCAGCATGTTCAGGCAGTACATCGCCATCCAGGCCGTGCCGTCGGACTGTTCCAGCAGGACGCCGCCGGGCAGCGGGCGCGAACGGTCGAACACCCCGATGTTATCGAGGCCCAGAAAGCCGCCCTCAAAGATGTTGTTGCCGGCAGAATCCTTGCGGTTCACCCACCAGGTGAAGTTCATCAGCAGCTTGTGGAAGACGCTTTCCAGAAACTTGATGTCGCCCTCGCCGCGGATGCGCCGATCGATCTGGAAGACACGCCAGCAGGCCCAGGCATGCACCGGCGGATTGACGTCGGAGAAGTTCCACTCATAGGCCGGGATCTGGCCATTGGGGTGCATGTACCATTCGCGCAGCAGCAGGCTCAACTGGCCTTTGGCGAACTCCGGGTCGATCAGCGCGAAGGGAATGGCGTGGAAGGCCGTGTCCCAGGCGGCGTACCAGGGATACTCCCACTTGTCCGGCATCGAGATGATGTCTTCATTGAAGATGTGGTTCCAGGCGTTGTTGCGCCCTTCGGCGCGGTTCACTGGAGGCGGTGGAAAGGCGGGGTCGCCTTTGCTCCACTGGTCGACCACATAGTGGTAGAACTGCTTGGTCCAGATCAGGCCCGCAAAGGCTTGGCGCTGCACCTGGCGGGCGTCGTCGGTCAAGTCGCGGGCGATGAAGGAGGTGTAGAACTGATCGGCCTCCGCGATGCGCTCGGCGAAGATCTGGTCGAAGTTCTGGCTCCACAGTTGATCGGACGGCCGTTGCAGCCGCCAGCGGATGGTGCGGGTCTCACCGGGCGCCAGCGTCATGCGATACCAGGCAGCAGCCTTCGTGCCGGTATCAGCCGGGTTGATGGCGTGCTGTTCACCACGCAACACAAAGCGGTGGAAGGCATCCTTGTAAAAGCGCGTGGGCGAGGCGTAGTTGTACAGCAGCTCCGTGTTGGTTTCGTTCTCGGTGAACAGCAGCCGCTCCGGCCGCTCCAGGTGCAGATGCAACTGGCCCAGCGTCGGCTCATTCAGTTCGACGCACTCGGGACTGGATTGCACGAGCGTTGGCCGAGCGGCCT
Source organism: Bryobacteraceae bacterium (assembly GCA_947458745.1). GTDB lineage: Bacteria > Acidobacteriota > Terriglobia > Bryobacterales > Bryobacteraceae > JAPKYZ01. The sequence continues at coordinate 6,009 of CANGYQ010000031.1, forward strand.
CCAAGCCCCAGCTCCAGGTATTGCGGAACCAGACCGTGGGCAGCACGTGCAACGGAGCCGCCTCCGGCCCGCGATTGGTCACCGTGATCCGGCACAGGATGTCGTCGGGTGAGGCCTTGGCATACTCCACTTGCACGTCGAAGTAGCGATCTTCGGCAAAGATACCGGTGTTGGCCAACTCCAGCTCTGGAGCCGTGCGCGGGCGGCGGCCCATCTCACGCAACTGCGAATAAGGGAACTCCCGCTGCGGGTACTTGTAGAGAAACTTCAGGTAAGAATGCGTCGGCGTGGCGTCCAGGTAGTAGTAGCACTCCTTGACGTCCTCTCCGTGGTTGCCCTCCGGGTTCGACAGTCCGAACAACTTCTCCTTCAGCAGCGGATCGCGCCCATTCCACAACCCCAGGCTCAGGCAGATGCGCTGGTGGTTGTCACACACGCCAGCCAAACCATCCTCACCCCAGCGGAACGCCTGGGCGTGGGAGCGCTCAAACGTCAGCGCACGCCAGGCATCGCCGGAATGCGAGTAGTCCTCCCGCACCGTGCCCCAGGCCCGTTCCGCCACGTATGGTCCCCAGCGCCGCCAGTGTTTCTCGCGCCGCGTAGTTTCTTCCAGCCGTTGGCCTTCCGGCGTCTGCTGGGCGGGACTGCCCGAGGGTGAATGGTGCGGGCGGGAGTCTGGTGTGGGAGAGTCGGTCATGCGCAAGAGCTCATCTGATGGGGCCATCCCCAATTGGTTGGCACTACCGGACCCGCCAAAGCAGCTTCCGGTAGCGCTCTTTCACCTTATCGACTTTGCCTAGTACCCGCAGGACTCGTCTTTCCCGGGCAGCTTAAGCGTACGATGACATCCTGCTAAAGCGGCCGGCTGGCCTTCAGCATGACGGATTGCTTCGATTGGCGGTCCTCGATGATCAACTGGCCGTTTTCCTGCCGCACGTCATCCACCTTGGTGAAGCCGGCCGGGACGCGAGTGAGGAACATCAGGAAGCGGGTAGACAGCTTCGACTTGGCAGGCAGCCACTTGAACGTGGGGACACCGAACAGCGTCCCCATCTCCACCGTTTGCCGTCGCGATACATCGTAAGGCTGCGTGCCGAATTCGAGACCTCGAGTCAGGGCGAGGTTGGCCGGGTAGTTCAGCCACTCCTGCAGCCAAGGGTAGTCTTCCCGCCGGTAGAGATAGCCCAGCATCAGACGGCTTTCGGTGTTGATAGCGGTCACAAACTCCAGGCGCCGGGTGGGGTCCACCGCGCAGCCGGTATGGTCCATCGAATCAGGCTTGGAGGGGACGGACCGCAGGTTTCTGGTGCCGCCGGCCTGCAACGGGGCGATGGGATAAGTAAACTCCTGCCCGCCCAGCAAGGTGCGGTTGCGCGGAATGTTCTGGTGCGGGCGCGTCTGGCAGCGGCCCACCGAGGCATCCACCACCGTCACCTCCGGCTTGAGAAACGGATAGCCGATCGTGGCATGCTCCGCCCAATTCGCGGGCCGGTCAAACGCCGTCTGACTTTCGAGCGTGCTGTCCACATAGACCACCTGTTCGCCCTCCACCAGTTCCACCCGCCGTGTGAACGTCTCCTGGACCAGCGGCAGATTGGCCCGCCAAGTGATCTGCTGAACGCCATCGGCATTGGTGGCGGACACGCGCTCCCACGGCTGCCGGTGGGCCTCGCCGTGGCCGTTCAGGCCCGCCGCCTGTTCCTCTTTTGAGGACGGGCCGAAGCCGTCGACGCAGACGAAGTGGCCGATCGAGTCGCCGAAGCGCGCGGGGATCTTGTGCTCGCGGGCGATGGCCGCCGGGTTCCAAAGCGGGTTTTGGTGTTGCGGATCGTCCTTGAGAGTGATGCTGGCAAACGCGCCTCCGCGATTGAGCACTTGGAGTTCGAGCTTGCTGTTCTCAACGACGGTGGCCTCGCGGCCCTCGATGTTTGCCTGACGCTGCGCCCACACGGCGGAGAGCGCCAGCGCGAAAAACAGGCTTCCGGCGACCTTCGGTAGGCGGGTGGAGAGACGAAGTCGGTGAATCATCGCCGATATCTTTTCACAACCCAGGACCAATTGGCGCGTCTGGCGCGTCCGCCTCCACTCCTTTCGCTTCGTCGGCGTTGAGGCTTATGGCGCAGAAAAGCACCCAGGCCTGGGTGCTGTCACCCATCGTTGGGGGACGACTTCCGCGTTTGACCATAAGTTGCTGCCAGATGACAGAGCCAACTGTTGGTCACCCAAGTGCTCCTCTGATTGGTGTATCGAAAAGCTGCGAAACCAGACTGCAAAGTCAGGCGCAGAAAGGAGAATGTCGATATGAAACGGCTATTTGTGGCGGCCTTGCTGACCGCGAATCTGGCCACGGCTTGTCGTATTTACGATCTCTACCAAGACTGGGATGTGGCCCCAGCGTTCGGTTGGTTTTTTGGCGGGGGAGACTTCCAGAAGGGTCCCTCCGGCATTCTAGTCTTACCGGATCCGAACGATGAGGCGTTCGTCGGCTGGTCCTACCACGGCTCCACTGGGGCGCTGATTAGCATCTCAGGTTTCGTGGAGTATGCCGAGCCCACGAAGTGGCGGAGTAATGATTTTGACCTTTATCTGAATGGGCCGCCTCCGCTGACGTCTGGCACCGTCAGCCATCTCAATCCGGGGCCGACCACCTTCAGGTTCGGTGTCGGGTATGCCCAAGAAGCTTTCGTGTTGTTTGTGTTGCGCCCTACGCCGGGTTTCCCGGGTGCCATCGCAAATGTGAACTTGGTGTACGAAACTGTTCCGGAGCCCGGTACATTCGGGCTGATGGCGACCGCCGGGCTGGCCCTGCTGGTGGCTGGCTACCGGCATCACCACCAGACCTAAACCGAGAGCGCGAGGCGGGAGGGCCTTACAGCCTTCAGCGCGAGTGGGTTTTCAGCCGCCGCTCCAGGTAGTCCACAAAACGGGCGGTGGGGTCAAAGCCCACCACGTTCACCGCATCCGTAACAAAGTTAGAGAGCGCGTTGATGTCGTAATAGGCGATCTCGCCCGTCCGTTCATCCACCAGATACTCGATGCCGCCGACATCCAGCTTCGCCGCCCGGGCCAGCGCCAGTGCGCCTTCAATCGCGGCCGCTGGCGGGTGCTCGGCTTCGATGCGAAGCTTCTTCTTGCCGGGTGCTTCCACCGGGCAGGCGCTCATGTCCACCGGCGGCGGAGGCGGAGCGTCGTCCACCTGGCAGATGTCGGCCGGGCAGAGATTGAAGCTCGACAGATCGGGCCAGATGCGGATGGCGTAGAGGAACTGGTTGTCCAGGATCTCGACGCGCACAATCGATTGGTCACGGGCGGTGAGAAACTCCTGCACCAGCGCTGTGCCATCGACGCCAAAATCAAACGTCGCGGCGGCCAGTTGCTCCAGCGAGTCAAAGCGCACAATGCCCGCTCCGCTGCCGCCCACGTTGGGCTTGAAAACGATGGGGAACCGCAATCCCTGGGCGGCCTCCAG
>CANGYQ010000032.1 GCA_947458745.1 Bryobacteraceae bacterium
AAGAGGGCAATGACGTAGCCCAAGTGAAGCGCCAAGGCGGAGAGCCATTTGGCGAAGTAACGGACACTGGCCCGAGAAAACGTAATCCGCCGTCCCTGCTCGTCAGTGACAATCAGGCCCATGATGCGCTTGCCGGGCGTCGCTTGCCAACTGGAGCTCTCAAAGCCCGCCGCATAAACCCACACACCCGCTGCCGCGGCGGCGACAATCCCGATAGCGGAAAAGATCAGCCCGATCAGGGCGGCGGGTGATTCGCGGACGGTCTCAATCACGCCGAACAACAAGGTAGCCCCCGTCACCGGCGCCAACACCAACACCGCCGCGATGGCCACAATCACGTGATCGATTACGTGCGCCACCAAACGGCGCCCAAACCCGGCATACCTCATGGACCACTCCTCCGCCCTCACGGCCTGAGAGCCAAGTGAGTCCATTTCAGACTACTCAATGTGCAGGGCTGTTGAAGAACCGCGTGACTTCGATCATGAAGGCCGGCTTGCCGCTCTGGGCATTGTTGGCTGCCTTCCAGCCAAAGATGATGAGCGTCTTCTTGTCCGGCTGGTAGGAGAGCGCGAAAATACCCGCGGCCAAATCATGGGTGCCGGTGAACCAATCGCTGACAATGCCCCACTTCTTGTTTAGCGGCTGCTCAAAACCCACCATGGCGTGCAGGTTGTTGCGCCCACCGGCGGTACCGAATATCTGTTTGGTACCAATGCTAGGCCCCGCCGTGAATCGCGTTTTCCAGCCCGGAACACGGGCCGACACTCCGCCGTAGGCCCAATACCCTACGCCCTGCCCGTCGAAGGAGAACGGCACCATGCCACCCACAAACACTTTCTTCTCCCAGCGGTCCCCCGTCCGGTTCCAACCGAACACCTTCTTGCCACCAAAACCGATCGAACGGTTGCCAGATCCCGGATTCGAGAATCCATAAAGGCTGGCCGCCAGTTCGGTTCCGTGGCCGAGTCCGTAGGCGGAAAAGGTGAAACTGTTGAAGTAGTTGCCCGCTCGAAAACGGTTCACTTGGCCTTCAAAGGCCAGCATAAGCTCCTTTTTATGAACGGCATCAGTACTGGGGATGCCAACAATCAAACTCTGGGCTGACAGGCTGAGCGGGACAAGAATAGCCCCTAGCCATCCGAAAAATCGCATGCACATGTACTGATGTTCAGAAGATTAAAAAAGTTTCATATGTTTCAGAACGCACCTGCGCAACTCCAAGCTGCGCGAGGTTGCCAGAACTGGCTTTACGCTCTAAAAACCATATCGGCAGTTAAGCCAGTGCTTGCTTCATGTAGTTGAAGCATTTCCGAACTTCGGCCACGGTGTCCTCGCCCTTGTACTCGTATTCGATCATGGCGGGGATCTTCCACTTATTCGCCTTCAGTTCCTGCAAGACGGCCTTGATGGGTGTATCGCCTTCGCCGAACACCACATTGGGCCCCTGATTCTTGCGGCGGTCCTTGATGTGCAGTGTGACAATGCGCTCGTGATTCTGCTTCAGGTACTCCACCGGGTTAAAGTTGGCGGCCCAGAAGTGGCCGATGTCCAGGTTGACGGCAATGTACTTCGACATGCCGTTCATGGCCGCGGTGAAATCCTCGGGGGTAGCGAACTCATTGGCCACAATGCGCGAATGGTTGTGCATGCCAGCGAAGATCTTGTACTTCTTGGCGAACGGATCAACCCGCTTGGCGGTAGAGACGTTCGACGACGCCGTCAGCTTCTTGACGCCCATGATCTTGCCCATCTCAAAGCCGCGCTCAATCTCGGCATCGGTAAAGTCTTCGCGGAAGGAGTAGTTGAACGCATGCAACTCAATGCCCGCCGCGTCAAACTTCTTCTTCACCTCGGCTGACTTGTCCAGCGCTTCCTGGGACAGTCGCCACGCCTTGGCCTTCTCTCGCGCGCCTTCCTCCCGGAAGTTAAACCGCGGTTCCACATGGCCGCTGAACAGCTCGCAGTAGCCGATGCCAATCTCTTTCATCGCGGCCAGAGCGCCATCCAGATCGCGATCCCGGAAGCTGTAGCTCTGGGCACCCAGGGCCACCCCACTCACCACGGAATTAACGCGCGGCGCGGCGCTGGCAGCGGCAGCGGCGGCTGCGCCAAGAACTAGCTCTCTTCGTGTGATCACTCTCCAATGTTAGCGGATTGCCGCGGTACCACGTGCTATGGGTTGTACCAGACCGGCTTGATGCCTCGCCGGATCAGCGCCGCCGATTCGCGCAACAGCGGACCTTCCACCTGGCTTGTCTCGCCCAGCCGCTGCGGCTCCCCGCTCGACCCCGAAGGGATGCGTGGCGAACAGGACAGCGTCGTGCATTACACCTTAACTCGCTGCTGGAACCCGGCAGCATCTACCGCTTCAACCCCGCCACCAACCAGACCACCCGCTACTGGTCGCCCAAAGTCGAGTTCGCCGCCAGCCAGTTCGAAACCCGCCGGGTATTCTTCACGAGCAAAGACGGCACCCGCGTGCCCATGTTCCTGGCGCACAAGAAGGGACTCAAGCTGGATGGCTCCAACCCCGTGGTGGTCTACGGCTATGGCGGCTTCACGCTCCGCAACCTGCCGAACTTCTCGGCGGACCGGATCTCGCTGCTGGAGCAAGGCGGAGTCTACGCCAGCGTCTGCCTGCGCGGCGGTCTTGAGTATGGCGAAGCCTGGCACCGCGCCGGGATGCGCGAGAAAAGCAGAACGTCTTTGACGACTTCATCGCCGCCGCCGAGTATCTGATCAAGGAAAAGTACACCTCACCCGGCAAGCTGGCCGCCCGCGGAGCTTCCAACGGCGGACTGCTGGTAGGCGCAGTGATCAACCAGCGCCCCGACCTGTTTGCCGCCGCCGCGCCCCACGCCGGCGTGATGGACATGCTGCGATTCCAGAAATTCACCATTGGCTGGAACTGGGTGGCCGAATACGGCTCCAGCGACAACGCGGCGGACTTTGCCTATCTGAAAGCCTACTCCCCCATCCACAACGCCAAAGACGGCGCCCGGTATCCGGCCATCTTCATCACCACCGCCGACCATGACGACCGCGTCGTCCCCGCCCACTCCTTCAAGTACGCCGCGGTCATGCAGGAGATGGCCGCCCGCGTGAAACCGGTACTGATCCGCATCGACACCAACTCCGGCCACGGCGCCAGCAGTACCGCCAAGCGCCTAGAGCAGGAAACCGACGTGCAGGCGTTCCTATTCCAGATCTTGGGCGTGCAGCCGAAGTTTTGGCAGGCTGTCGCCATGTGGGCGCATTCGAGCATTACCGAGCCAGCGTTGCTAGCCTGATTTGTGGCAATGGGATCTAGCTCCTGTCCCCGACCGCGTATCGGGGACGGGATAGAAACGGCTCGTCGCAAGCCAAGGCGAGAGATCGATGAGGTACAGGAAGAAGGGATGGCCGGGCGTCCGGGCATCGGGCCGTGACGCAATACGGTGATCCCGTAACGCCCCGCAGCAATGGGTGCTCCTGCCTTCTCAAGGGTACTGGTACATTTGAGCGTGCAAAGTCGATGCCCATGAGCCCAGACCTGTTGACGTCGAGGCGGATCTAGCTTTATCCTCGGTTAGCGCGACCGGAAACCGGGAATCGCGCCCGACGGAGGACTTAATGAGACTACTGATAATTTCCACCCTTTTGGGAGCAATGAGCGCGCTCTGCGGGCCCATTTCCTATACCGTGAATCGCACCATCGGAGCCGGCAGCGTTATGGGCACCATCCAGACGGATGGGACGACTGGGATCCTGGGGTCGGGCAATATTCTGGACTGGAACCTCTTGCTGAACGACGGCACTAGCTCGTTCACTAACCTGGGACCTGCGAGTGGCAATAACTCGAAACTCTTCTTCAGCGCCACAACGAATCTAACTGCGACGGCTACCCAGTTGCTGTTCGACTTCGGCGGCCTCGAGGGTGGAGTGATGTTTCAGAACCCTTTTGTTGGGTCGAGCATAAATTATTGGTGCGTGCAAGCCGGCGGGTCGGTGTGCATTAGCGGCAGTGTTCGGGGCGAAGGCGTCCGCGTCAACACAGCCTTGCGAACGTTAGAATACGGTGGGAATGAGGTGATCGGGACGGCGGCGGGGGTCCCGGAACCGGCTTCGATTGGGCTGATTGCCTTGGGCGTGACGGCACTGCTGACGCGCCGAGCCGTCGCCCGGCGTAAAGCCGTCACCGCTTAACCTGCCTGCTATTTTGGACGGCCCTGAGAGCATACCAAAGAGACTGGAGCAGGAAGACCGTCATGCCGGTCTTCCTGCTCCAGTCAGTCGTGTTTGCGACCTTAGGTAATGGGAACCGCGATAGCCGCTGGCCCTGACGCGGTTTTGATCGCCTTCGCAATAGCCTGCCCATGGAAGCGGCCGTTCTCGATGAAGATCTCGTTAGTGAATACGCCCGCCACAATGACACCAGCCAGATAGACCCCGGGCCGCTCGCTTTCGTAAGTGTCGGGGTTGATGTTCGGGCGCCGTGTGGTGGGGTCCAGGTGGACGCCGTTGGCCGCCAGGAAGGCGAAGTCCGGGCGATAGCCGGTCATGGCCATCACGAAATCATTCTTGATCGTCTTGGGCCCATCGGGAGTTTCGAGATCCACCTCCTTGTCCCGAATGGCGATGACGCGGGAGTTAAAGTAGGCCGGGATCTCGCCGTTCTTGATGCGGTTCTCGATGTTGGGCTTGATCCAGTACTTCACATTCTGGTGCACGCCCGGGCCGCGGTGGACCATGGTGACGCGAGCGCCGGTCCACCACAACTCCAGCGCCGCAATGGCCGCCGAGTTCTTCGCCCCCACCACCAGCACATCGTGGTTGTAATAGGGGTGCGCTTCCTTGTAATAGTGGATCACCTTGGGCAGATCCTCGCCCGGCACATTCAGTAAGTTCGGGACGTCGTAGTAGCCGGTGGCAAGGATCACTTTGCGGGCCCGGTATTCGCCCTTGTCGGTGGGCACCACAAAATCGCCGTCGGACCCTTCAATGCCCAGCACCCGCTCATACTGCCGCACGTCCAGCTTGAAGTGCTCCGCACAGCGCCGGTAATACTTCAGCGCCTCCACGCGGCCCGGCTTGTCGTTCAATGACGTCATCGGCAGTCCGCCGATTTCGAGCAGTTCCGGCGTCGTGAAGAACGTCATGTTCGTCGGGTAGTGGTAAAGCGAGTTCACCACGCAACCCTTGTCGATCAAGACGGACTTGAGACCCCTCTTGGTCAGCTCAATGCCACAAGCCAGACCCGTCGGCCCTGCCCCCACGATGACGGCATCGATCATTGCAGCATCTGTTCAACGGCCTGCAGCGCTTCGTCCAGCTTGGCCGGGTCCTTGCCGCCGCCTTCGGCCCGATCCGGACGTCCACCGCCCCTGCCGCCCGCCGCCGCCGAGGCCGCGCCCACCAGCTTGCCCGCATGTACTTCACCGGCCAGTTCCTTGCGGACGGCCGTGGTGAACTCCACCGTGCCCGCGGCGGTGGCCGTACCTAGCACCACCACATCCGCCGCTCCCTTGTTCAGGAAGTCATCCGAAATCGCGCGCATCTGCGCCCGGTCCATGCCCTCGACCGCTGAGATCACGACGCGGAACTTGCCCACCTGCTTCACTGCCAGGCCACCCGAGGCCGCATGTGCCAGCTTGGCTTTCAACTGCTCAATCTGCCGCTCGGCGTCCTTCAGCTGGTTCTTGGCCCGATCCAGTTCAGCCGCAAGCTGGGCCTTTTCCCCCTCGATATGCTCGACTACGGCCGCACCCGTCACCGCTTCAATGCGGCGAACCCCGGCCGAGATCGACCCCTCATAAGTGATCCGCGCCATGCCGATATCGCCTGTGCGCTTCACATGCGTGCCACCACACAGTTCGCGGCTGAAGCCGTCGGTCACCGTCACCACACGCACCTTGTCGCCGTACTTTTCGCCGAACAGCGCCATCGCCCCGGTGTCGAGCGCCTGGTCCAGATCCATCACCTCGGTGGTGACCGCCACGTTTTTGAGGATCTCTTCATTCACCAACCGCTCAATCTCGGTGCGCTCATCGGCGGAGAGCCCGGCGTAGTGGCTGAAATCGAAGCGCAGCCGCGTCGGGTCCACGGTGGAGCCGGCCTGCTTCACATGCTTGCCCAACACGCGCTGCAGCGCCGCTTGCAATAAGTGCGTCGAGGTGTGATTGCGCATCGTAGCCGCGCGCAGATCGCCATCAACACGCGCCGTCAGGATGTCGCCCTCCTTCAGGGACGCCAGCAACGTCACCTTGTGCACAAACAGACCCGGCACCGGCTTAAAGCAACCGGTCACTTCCGCGACCTTCTCGCCGGTCTCCTTCGAATAGAGCGCACCGCGATCGCCCACCTGCCCGCCCGATTCGGCATAGAACGGCGTCTGGTCCAGCACCAGTTCACCGTCACCCAAACCCACCACCAGCGCATCCGCTTCCAGCGTGTCGTAACCCAGGAAGGCCGTGGAGCCCTTGGCCAACCACGCCGCATGCACCGGATTAACCGTGCCCTTGTCCGCACCCTTCCACGACGCCCGCGCGCGCGTCCGTTGCGCTTCCATGGCTTCGTTGAAACCGTCCATGTCGATCGTGAGCGAAAGCTCCCGCGCCATGTCGGCCTGCTCATCCAAGCCCAACCCGTAGGTATCGTAAAGCTTGAACGCCGCCGGACCCGGCAGCACGCCACCCGCTGCCGATTTCGCTTCGTCCTGGAAGATCTTTTCCGCAATGGCGAACGTCGTCGCATAGCGGTGCTCTTCATCGCGCACAATGCGCGAAACACGATCGACCGATTCCAGCAGCTCCGGGTAAGCGGGCTTCATGAAGTCCGCCACAAAGGCCGTCAGTTGATGCAGAAACTCACCCGTGCAACCTTCACGCCGCGCATGGCGGATGGCCCGCCGCATGATCTTGCGCAGCACATACCCGCGGCCTTCGTTCGCTGGGACGACGCCATCGTGGATCAGGAAGGCGGTGGCGCGCGCGTGATCAGCGGCGATGTTCAGCGTGGCGGGCAACGCCTTGCCGCCCAGCAATTGGTTGGCCCGCTCGCGAATCGGTTGCAGCAGGTCCGTCTCGTAATTCGAGAGCTTGCCCTGCAGCACCGCCGCGATGCGCTCAAGGCCCATACCGGTGTCGATCGACGGCCGCGGCAGCGGCGTCAGCACGCCTTCAGCTGAGCGGTCAAACTGCATGAAGACCAGATTCCAGATCTCCATAAAGCGCCCGCCGCCATCCAGCGGAAACTCCTCATGCTCCCGGCCCGGTTCAGCCGCTTCCGGCCCCAGGTCGTAGTGGATCTCACTGCACGGGCCACAGGGACCCGTCTCGCCCATCTGCCAGAAGTTGTCCTTCTCATCCAGCCGGAAGATGCGGCTCTTGGGAATGCCGGTCACCTTCTGCCACAGCAACTCGGCGTCGTCATCTTCGCGAAAAACGGTGACGTAGAGCTTGTCCTTCTCGATGCCGTAAACCTTGGTGATCAGCTCCCAGGCAAAGTCGATCGCTTCGGCCTTGAAGTAGTCCCCAAAGCTGAAGTTGCCCAGCATCTCGAAGAATGTGTGGTGGCGGCGCGTGTAGCCGACGTTTTCGAGATCGTTGTGCTTGCCGCCAGCGCGGACACACTTCTGCGATGTCGCCGCCCGGTTATAGTCGCGCTTCTCCTCACCCAGGAAGATGTCCTTGAACTGGTTCATGCCCGCGTTAGTGAACAACAGCGTCGGGTCGTTGGCGGGAACCAGGGAGGAGGAACGGACCACGCGGTGGCCGCGGTCAGCAAAGTAGTCGAGGAAAGTTTGGCGAATTTCGTGGCCGGTCATGGGGAAACCCTTATTGTCCCATGACCTTCCAAGTGGAGGCTATTCGAAGATTTGGGCGGGCGTGATGGTGAGGTTGAATTCGGGGATGGTGAACTCGTCTACCAAGCGCAGACCAGTGTCGTGGACCATCAACTTCCGGTCCTCCGGATCCGCCACCCAAACGTGCTTGACGCCCCAGCGGCGGTACTCTGCGCACTTCTTCATTAACTGCGACAGCCGATCATCGGGAGAGAGTATTTCGACTACGAGCAGGGGCGGCTCAGCCGGCACTTCGCCCTCTGGTTCTGATAGATACAACGAGAAATCCGGCAGCCGGATCAGGTCATGGTCAAGCCGACTCCTGACTGCGAAGATCGTGAATGCGCCAAAGGCTGCTTCCACCGGCTCAAAGATATTCAGCAGCCGCTTCTGTGCCTTGCTGTGTTTCTTGGTCGGCATGGGCCGTTCCACCACCTCCCCCCGGACGTACTCCGGGTCGTAGTCGTAGCTCGACCGCAGGTACTCTTCCACCGAGATCGCTGCTTGAGTGGCCATGAGATAAGAATAAACGAGATCAGCACAAACAAAAATGGCGGACCCGAAGGCCCGCCATTGATGATCGAAACAACTTCTGCTGTCGCCTAGAACTCG